>CBDDCH010000001.1:0-821100 GCA_965226215.1 Bryobacterales bacterium
TCCGGCGGGCCGCCGCCGTGTCGCTTTCGGCCTGGGCAATGCGGCCCAGAGCCTCCAGCCTCTGCCCTGGCTTGAGATAGCTGGCGGCCTCGGGCAACTTCTCGAAAGATTCCCAAGGCGTCTGGTAGTGGCGGTACACCCGCTTCTGCTTGCCTTTGGCGTCGGTCTTGATCTCGGGCTGTCCGCAGGGCCGGTGGAAGTTCAAATAGGGATTGAAGTGCTGTTGGTAGAAGCGCTGGATGCGCCCCGCGTGCGGCGCCGCGATGTACGTATATCCCATGTGTTTGCGGATCACCGCGCCGTTTTTCGATTCCACCAAGCCGTTGTCGTTGGAGTGCCGCGGACGCGACTTGGTCTGTTCGATCAGCAGCTTGTTCAATAGCTTCTCCACCGTGCGATTGAGGAACTCGCTGCCGTTGTCGGAATGGAAGCCGCGGATACGAAAGGGAAACTGCTCGATCATGGCTTTCAGCAACGGCTCCAGCCAGGCTTCACTGATCGCGGGCGTGGCGCCGACCACTTGCCACTGGGTGACTTCATCCACGGCATTGATGTGGTAGACGCCCTTGACGCCATCGCGATCCCCTTGATGCACCGTATCCACTCGCAGAAAGCCGGGTTGGCCTTGCGGGTCGGGCCGGCGCCGCTCGCCGATCGACACCGCCGTGGGCCGGGTCTTGGTGAAATGCAGCCGCCGCTGGCGGTAGGCTCTGCGCCGCCGCTGGCGATAGATCTGGGCCACCGAGATCCCCGCCAGCCGCTCGTATTCGCGCCGCTGGTACTGCTGGTATTCCCGCTCGAGGATCTTGCGCGTGGCCGGGCCGCTGAGGGTTTCGTGGGCCTCGTCCACCGCCGCCAGCAGTTCGACGTCGGCGGGCGTGTACTTGCGGGCAAAGCGATGCCGCCGGTAGCGGGCGGGTTGGAGTTCTCCGCCCTGCCGGTACTGCTGGATCAGCCGCGTGATTTGCGCCCGGCTCAGTCCGGTCATCTTGACCAGATACTGCCGCAGCAGCCCTTTGTCGGCGCGGTTCTGGCGGCTGTAGCCGTGCTGGCGAAGCGTGCGCGCCACCCACGTGTAGATCTCGGCCCGCCCTTTGCCTTTGAATCGAATCTCCTCGCTGGAGTGGAGAAACTGCTGGATCTGTTGCAGGTTCAGCTTGCTGGTGTTTTGCACTTGGATAGTCAATTCCCAGCATGCCCACTCCCCGATCCCTTCAGGCTCATCTTGTGTGAGAAACAAACTCCTCGTTCAGACTCATCTTGCATGAGACAAGACTACGGGGTGACAAAAAGTAATGTACAGTGTCTATTTGAAAATCTTAGCGCTGAAAAAATGTTAGTACTATGTACTGTCCTGGTCGGGTGTTGGGTTTCCGGTTGCATCTGGCCTTTTCCGTGTAGTAACCGGGGCGACCCAACTTTTCTGAGATGAGCAAAAAGGAGATATCAACAATAGAAGAACTTGATGAAATGTATCGTGCCGGTGTTCGCACTGGCGCTTGTAATGGGCGGTGTGCCCGCGTACGCGAGCCATTGCGATGACCCTGGCGAAAATGATATTGGCAGTGGCCGTGAGCGGGGCTGCTCAGGCATTGGAGGTGTGACCGCTACGGACCTCAACGACGACGATTGCTTCGCCGGTAGACTCAGTCGTATCGCGGTCGACAACGATGATAACCACAAGGGCAAGGGCGATTCCGAAGACCTGGACGACGACGGTATTAGCGACTCCATGGAGGAGTGCATCAACGACGCGCTCATCGGCCACTGTGGCGATGTCGACCAGGACGATGCCGGCGACATCGATGTCGATAACATTAGTAACTTCTCCAAGAACCGCACGCGATTTGACGTGGACTTCGACAACACCAGCACCCTTTGCTTTGTCACCGAGTGCAGCGACGGGATCGACAATGACTCTACAGAAGGGACTGATTATCCGAACGACCCCGATTGCACCAGCTACAGCGACGACAATGAAACGGACCCCGATTGTCAGGATACCAACGACGGCGATTGCAGCGGTTCGCTGGACTCCTAGAGGAGCGAGACTTTCTCTACCCTTTAGTTAGCCCCCGGTGCGCATCGCGCCGAGGACTAACTTTTGTGTTGTCGCGGACCGCAAACCTCTCGTATGGCAGAGGTCTTCATGAATCATCGAAGCCTCGGCCTCCTCCTCTCTGTTTGTAGTCTCGCCATTACCTTCTTTTCGGGGCCGTCTTCGCTGCACGCCGACGATTGGGTCGCCGGTTCGATCTATCAGTTTCAGGACGATTCTCGAAGACCGGTTCGTGCCGCCTACGTTTCGGTCCGGTCTCTCGACGGCCGCTTGCTGGCTACTTCCCGCAGCGCCCCTGACGGCTCCTACACACTGCAAGGCTTGCCTCCTTTCCGCATCGTCCTGGCGTCGTCGCGCTCCGGGTTCTATACGGTTCGCGCGGCGGGGCGCGCGGGTACGCGTGTGGTGGTGGATTGCACCTTAGGGTGCGCCGAGCAGGCGTACGACTTTGAGTTGGTTCGAGGGGGGAGGGTTAGCGGTGCGGTCGTTGACGGACTGGGCGAGCCCGTCGAGGGAGCGCGAGTTTCGGCCCGGCTGCTCGGTGTGTCGATGCCGGGGAAACAGGGCCTCGCCAAAGATACAACGGATGATCGAGGGCGGTTTCGCCTTGCCGGGTTGCGTGGCGGAGTGTATCAGCTTACCGTGCAAGGGCGCATTCCGGGGCGGGCGAGCGCGCACCGGACGCAGCGACTCGAGATTTCCGAGGGGCAGGAGGTGAGCGGCCTGTCGATCACGCTCGGCGGGGAGGCTGTCTTTCGCCTTTCCGGCACGGTTACGGGACTGCCTATTTCCGAATACGCAGTAGCCCGCGTGTCACTCAAGAGGCCGGGTTTCGACGGGCGGCAACTATCCGCCGTCGCGGACGAAGAAGGGCGCATTGAGTTTCCGGCGGTCGCCGCCGGGCGCTACGGAGCCTCGATCAATGCGACCCAGCTCACTTCCTCGGAACGGGTGCGCCGGTTTGTCGGCGTCATTGATGTATACGGCGACATGGACGGGGTGGTGTTTCGTCCTCTGGGAATGGCGGACGTGGAGGGTGATGTTGAATTCGACGGCGAGATCAACACAGCTCCCTTCGCGGTGATGCTCAGTGCGCACGAAGGGGGGCACAGTCGGTGGTTTCGCTCGACTGGGGAAGGGGAGTTCCGTTTAGACGGCTTGGTCGCCGGCGCCTACCGCATCGGGGCCAAATCCCCCTCGGTGTACGTTAAAGGTATTCGCCGCGGGAGCGAGATCGAATCGCCGGACGCGGTCGTCCTCTCACCGGGCACGAATCGCCTAACGGTCGTTGTCGCCGCGGACCACGGCGAAGTGTTCGGGACGGTTCGGGACCCGGGAGACAGGCGGCCCATACCCCACGCTCGAGTCGCTTTGGAGGGGCGTGGCGGCAAGAACATCGTTCAGGCGGACCAGCTGGGCCGTTTCCTATTCGGCAAAGTCATCCCCGGCGAATACCGCATCTGCGCCTGGTCCGACATCGCCCCCGAACGAGTCGCCGACGAGGGCGAGTGGGAGCGCGCGGGGTGAGAAAACAAGATCATCCCCATCGACCCCGACAGCGAAATCGAAATCGATTTAACCGCCGCAGCGTTGTAAGTAGGACCGGCTCTCAGCCGGTTCCAAAGTAGCCCCAAGCAAAACAGCGCGAGAACGCAAAAAGACACGCTGAGAGCTTGTCCTACTGGGTTGTGGTTCGCCAAAACTACGTAGCCGTTTAGATTGAAGCGCTTGCGTCGAATCTGTTTTAGGCACGCTGTGCGCACACTCTGGGGCTTGCTCCAAAGGCCTCTGGGTGCTGGCCGAACGGCGCGTCCCGGCGCAACAACACCCAAAAGACCGGATCGTTCAAGAGTCCGGTCTTCAATTTCGATCGGCTACGGAGTTTTGGCGAAGGACACCCCGGTAGGGTCGGGAACTGGCGCGGTGGCTCGTAGGACGCTCGCTTGGCCGTATCCGGGGGTTTCCCCCTTCGTGCCCGTTTAGCAGGGTCCGTAGCTCCGTCTCCAGCTCCCGCCACATCGCACGCAGCGTGCGGATTTCCCGCACTACGCGCTCCCGCACACTTCGCGGCAAGGGTTATGGGGCCTATCGGCATGGGGCGACTGCCCAGGACGGCTGTTGATAACTCACCCAGTACTCATCGAAGAGCCCAAGCGTCTTGTGCAGCCGTGCTCTGCTCCACCGCTTCCATCCGAAGCCTTGGCGCTGACAGGCTCTGCCCAGATGACGCCGAATCTTCTTCTCTACCCAGTCTCGGATGTACGAGAAACACCGACTCGAGTGGCCCACGGCAAAGTACTTCACCCAGCCGCGCAGAATCGGATTGATCTTTGCGATCAGCCCGCCGACCGGCTGGGATCGAGAGCCTCGGAAGATCTCCCTGAGCTTGCGGAGCAATGCCGTCCGCTTCTTGCCTTGCGGCATGCGCAGCGGCATCCATCGTCCCCGCCGAGAGCGGATCCGACGAAACTCAAAACCGAGAAAACCAAAACTCTCTCCTTGCTGCAGGTCCACTCTACGGCTCTTTTCCTCGTTCACCTCCACCTGTAGCTTGGCCAACTCCTGGCGCAGTCGCTTTTCCACCGCCTGTCGAAGCCATTGCCGGCGCGGATGCGAGTCGATCAGGATCACCATATCATCGGCGAACCTGGCATACTCGACTCCCGTCCAGCGCTGGAAACGGGTCGCTTCTTTCGCCCTTTCCAGCATCTTGTCTACCTCGTTGAGGTACACATTGCTGAGCAACGGCGAAATCACCCCGCCCTGCGGAACGCCTTGCTTCCCCGACGCCTTCAGTAGCAACTTCAAGAGCCACAGAACCTCGTCATCGTTCACTCGCCGCGCCACTTTCCTCAGCACGATATGATGCCGCACTGTGTCGAAGTAGGTTCGCAGATCGAGATCAATCACGTAGGTCTTGCCCCTGATAATCGCCTCCGAGACGCGCCGGATGGCGGCATGCGCCGACTTCTTCGGCCGGTAGCCAAACGACCCCGGTTGAAAGTCCGCCTCAAAGATCGGTTCCAGGATGAGCTTCAACGCTCCCTGGACCACCCGGTCCCGGACCGATGGAATCGAAAGCGGACGTACTTTGCCCCCTTCCTTGGGAATCTCCACCTTCCGTGCCCGCTGAGGTCGATATCTGCGCTGCACCAACTCCTCGCGAAGCTGTTCGAGAAACTCCTCCACGCCTTCGGCTTCGACCGCCTCAAACGTCACCCCGTCAATTCCCGGAGCTCCGTTGTTGCGCTTCGCCAGCCGGTAGGCTTCCCGGAGGGTCTCTCGTTTACAGACATGGATATACAAACCCCAAAAGCGCCAAGACGGTTCAGCCTTCGCCTTGACGTATAGCCTTCGTCTCAGGTCCTGCAGACTGCTGGACGCTTTTGTCATTTCGCCCCTGCCTCCCTTGTTGACCAAGACTTGATGTGCAGCAAGGTCCCTTCGCTCCACGGGTGTTACCCCGCTTCCGCGCTACTACGAACCTAGCCGCCACCCTCTCGCCTTCCACCGACTTCTTGGTTTACGCCAGTTATACGGCTTCCCTGCTCCGCCGATTTCTCGACGGGACGAGGAGGGTTTCTTCAGTTGCTCAGCATGTCCTTGTCACCGTGCTGCCCCTACCACCCCGCCGGAGTGACACAACGCTTCGGTCAGTCTGCGTCTTGCCATGCTGCCTTTGCCCGACACTAGAAGGCTCGGCCTCCGGATTAAATTTTTGTCGAGGCCTCCTGTGGGTTCACTTGCGTTGCGGCCCGATGACTCGCTCACCATCCCAAGGACGGCTTTGTCGGTTGGCTTCATCCGCTTCGTTTCCTCCACGCATGCAACCCAAGCTACGGGGCTTCTGACTCTTACCCCGGCGGGACTTCCTCCCACTGAACATGCCAGCCTTCGCTGGACGCACTAGCGTCCAAAAACTCGAACGTGCTCTGTTCTTGAGAGTTATGGTCGATGCGAGGGACGTTCCATTGGCGGCTGCTGTGCCGGTCTGCGCTCCATTCAGCAGGTTCCGGACCCATTCCGGTTAATTCTCATCGTCCTGGCGGGATGGGTCAAACCAAGACCAAATAGGACATCAACGGCCTAGTCCCCCTTCCCGTTCATTCGGAGCTAGCTTACAAAGACAGCAACCCTGTCCCAAAAGCAGGAGCGCGGGGGCTTTTTCCTAGGCCGTATGCCGTTGATTACACGATGGATAGCGAATCCCATCCTCGATCTGAGGAACCCACTGTAGATAATTCTGTAGCTGTGCAAAGCAACAAGGCTCAACAGACTTCAATAATCTAAATTTGTAAGTTATTGATTCTAAAACGGTTGAAATGTGATGTTTATCACCGCACGCCTGTTCCCAAAGCAGATTTCACTGCCGGCCCTGAATCCCTTGTTTTCAACTACTTACGTTTCAACGACTTGCCGCCGACGTGTTGAAATCTGTTGAACCCTGTGGTTCTTGGGTGCTCTGGACAGCTACAAAATTATCTACAGTCCCCTGTGGTGAACCCCTCCCCTGAGAACGCCTTCAGCGGCCTCTCAGGGCCGTTTTTCTTTGCGCGATCTGATGGCCAAACCCCGCCACGGGCCGAATGCGTGCCAGGAGAACGTCTCTAGAGCGACTCCTTGTCACCTTCCCAACATGCCGTGCTCCCTTCGACCCGGTCCGTTACCCGACCGAGCCGCTCGTTCAGCTACTATACTTACTGACAACTACACGGGTGGGTCCTTCCTCCATCTGGTAATCTGCGCCGTTTGCGGCGCACTTGGAAATGCCTGTTAAGGTCAAAGGTCTGCTTGAAGGACGTGCTCTTCGAGCATCGCCCGCCAAGCGGCGCACGGAGTCGGGCTTTATGAGCATGAAGGCATTCGGAAGCGGTCCATCGAACGGGTGACAAGGCATGGAAACAAGAATAAAGATCAGCGAGGAAATTACCGTTGGGGCTCAGCCGACGGAAGAAGAGCTTCGCCAGCTAGCCGAGGATGGGTACGAGGCGGTTGTGAATCTGCGCGGGGCAGGAGAGAATGACCAGCCAATCTCACCGGAAGCGGAGGGAGTACAGGCCAGAGAGCTGGGCATGCGATATCTGCACATTCCTATCTCGATGGACACTATGGAACCGCAGACCGTCGACCGATTCCGGCAAGAAATCGCTAGACTTCCGAGTCCCGTTTTTGTTCACTGCCATAAAGGGATGCGGGCCGGCGCCCTGGTGATGATGCACACGGCGATTGAGAGCGGCGTCTCAGGGGAGCAGACGCTCGACAAGGCCGCGGAGCTCGGTTTTCAATGTGACATACCGCAACTCAAGCAGTTTGTCAAAAGCTACATCGACCGTAACAAAAAGTAACCCCAGGAGCCGAAGATGCTGTTCCATCAACGTTTTGTGCCCGGGTTGGCGGTCAACTCGTACCTTGTTGGCGACGAGAGGACCGGCTTTGCCACCGTTCTGGATCCGACGCGCGACGTCGATGAATTCATCACTTACGCCCAAGACAACGCACTTCACATCCAGCACATCCTCGAGACGCATGTTCATGCCGATTTTGTGAGTGGATCTCGGGAGCTTAAAGCCCGGCTCGACAACGAGCCAGTGATTCATTGTTCCGGCCTAGGCGGCCAAGACTGGACTCCTCCGTACGCTGACCACGTCGTGAAGGACGGGGATACGATCACAATGGGGCAGGTTCGCCTCGAGGCCGTCCATACGCCGGGACACACCCCCGAGCACCTTTCTTGGGCTCTCTATGATGAGTCTCGCAGCAAAGAGACTCCCTGGCTGCTCTTCACGGGGGATTTTCTCTTTGTGGGAGACGTGGGCCGCCCCGACTTGCTTGGTGAGGAAGCTCGCAAAACGCTTGCCAGCCAACTCTACAGGAGTGTGTTTGAGCGGCTCCCAAATGTTCCCGACATAACGGAGATTTTCCCCGGACACGGCGCAGGCTCGCTCTGCGGAAAAGCCATCGCCTCGCGACGTTCATCCACAGTGGGATACGAACGCCAATTCAATGCTGCTCTCGTGAACAAACCGGAGGACCAATGGGTCCATGACTTGTTGGCCGAGATGCCGCTGGCACCACCTTACTTCCTTCGCATGAAAAGAGTGAACCGAGACGGGCCAGCACTACTAGGACCGGAGTTTCCGGGCCAGAGGCGGTGGAAGGCTAAGCAGGTTTACGAGCGGGTCTGCGAGCACTGTCTGATAGTCGATGTACGTTCCAAAGAAGCGTTCGCGGCCGCCCACATCCCTAACGCAATCAACCCGTATATCCAACCCCATGAGCGTGCCGATGGAACCCATAAGCCCCTGTGTCTGACGCAGTCCAAGATGGTATGCCGTGCGCAGCATCAGGCATGTCTCGATCGCCAAATCCGAGTATCTGCGCTGACCACCCCGTGACGTGCGGCGCGGCGCGCTCCACACACTTTGGGCCTCCTCACTGACCCAAATCGTCAGGTCACCCCGTTGGCGCAAGCTCTCGTTATATTCCGCCCAGTTGATCACCCGGTACTGCACCTTATCAAACTTGTGCCGTCGCGCTGCGTTGAACTTATGTGGCATTTAGCGCCCAAAAACAGCGCGGGCTAGGACCCCAAGACCTTGCCTCCCACTCAAATCGGGCGGGCGCTCGAGGAGCTGGGCATCGAATCTATCACGGCCTATTCGCCGCAAGCCAAGGGCCGCGTCGAGCGCAGCTTTGGCACGGCCCAGGACCGGCTGGTGAAGGTCCTGAGGGTCGCCGGGGCCAGCACGATCAAGCAAGCCAACGCCTATCTGGAGAGCGAGTTTCTGCCCTGGTGGAACGCCACGCTGCGGGTTCAGCCAGCCCACCCCGGCGAGGCTCACCGGGAGCTGGGACCCGAGCACGATCTGGACTCGGCGCTGAGTCACGTCGAGACCCGGCGGGTCGCCAACGACTACACGATTCGCTTCCAGGGAAAGCGCTATCAAATCGATCGCAAGGCGATTGTGCCCGGCCTGCGGGGCGGGAAGGTACGGCTGGAGAGCCGGCTGGACGCCAGCCTCGTGGCGCGCTTCGGCAAGCACGAGCTGGCGTTGAAGCGCTGTCACACGGGCCCCCAGTCCGGGGACTCCAAAAAGCAGGCCGCTGCCACTGCGGCCGAGAAGGCTCCTCGTCAAGCTTCTCGCCGCAAGGGCAGCGACTGGATGGAGGGCTTCGATCTGAAAAAGAGCCCGCCGCTGTGGCAGGCGGCGCGAGCTTCCGGCGCCCGCCGGGCCGATGCGCCAGCCGAGTCGCTGAACTAGGAGTCGCTGCTAAACCAAGACTTCATTTGGAGCGCCGGGCAAACGGCGCCCGGCGGTCGTCGCGTTGTCTCAGCCCAAGGCCTCAGCTCCGAGACTCCACCAAAGCAATCCTGCTTGCAAACACAGCAGCGGCTGGGAGCGGGCCGCATGGGAAGCCAGCACTCACAGCGAGCCTGACAGCCAACGGGTGGGTGCTCCCCACAGTGCAGGCAGGGGCCAGGCCACGACTCGAAGCGCAGCAGGGCGGGATCCGAGAGTGCAGCAACACAAAACCCTCTGACCGGGAGGCCAGAGGGCCGTGTCGATCAGCCGATTGCTTCGGAGCCAGCCCCGTCGCCTCGGCCTTGGGCTTGGAGAGCAGGCGCGGCCCCGCCCTCCACAGCCAACACTTTACCATCGCCTCTCTCGCCACCCGGCCAAAACCGGACATTTCTACTTGGCAACGAATAGGACATTTCTACTTGGCGTTGACAGCACCGGTCAGCACTTTGGTTGTTCGTCGTTTTCACAGGGAGGCGCTGCGTTTACCGTTGTCCTGAGCGCTTCGGTACAGGGAAAGTGAAGAAGCTGCTACTCCAAAGGTTCCACTTGCACCCGCGCCAAGCCGTCGTCAATCATGCCGAGCCGGTCCGCGGCGGCATAGCTTAGATCGAGAACCCTGCGTCCCACGAATGGGCCGCGGTCGTTGATGCGAACGATCACGGAACGTCCGCTTGCCAGATCCGTCACCCGAAGGGTTGTCCCGAATGGCAAGTCCCGATGGGCGGCGGTCAGATCATACATGTCGTAGATTTCGCCACTGGCGGTCGGTCGTCCGTGGAACCCCGGACCATACCAGCTTGCCGGCCCTGACTCGACCCGCGGGCCAAGATAGGAAACGGGTTCAAGGCCGGCAAGACCCGACGTCAACGGCGTCAGCAGGCTCAAGATAGCAATTCGTGCGAATCTCATAGACTATGCCCCTCAGAAGGGCGAAGTCTTCGGTGAAGCGTTCTGACTCTGTGGGACAAAAAAGGGATCGAGCGTTGCCGGATGGGCAAGCTCCAGGAATGATTCACTTGAAACAGCGAAACTAATCTCATATTAGCAGTTGCGCCGCGGGAAGTCGGAAAACGTCCATCTCCCCTCTATCTCCTCACTGCCGTTGGCCGCCGCTTTGAGCCCGAGCCAAGTTTGCTTTTTTGTTCTTCCGGGTTTCTAGTGGGCGAGTGAGGCTCGGTGGTAGTCTCGCGGGATGCAAGACCGCGAGCTATACCGCCAGATTCTGGGCATCGAAAGTCCCTGGAAAGTCGTGCGAGTGGAGCTGCGCCGAGCCGACGGCGAAGTCCACGTCTTCCTCGAACACGACGAGCAAGTCCGCTGGCCGTGCCGCCAATGCAGCGCCGTGTGCGCACTCCACGATCATCAGCCCGAACGCCGCTGGCGTCACCTCGACACCTGTCAGTACCGCACGATCCTGCACGCCCGGCCGCCGCGCAGCGACTGCTCCGAGCACGGGCCGCGCGTCGTGCGACTGCCCTGGGCCGAGGCTTCCAGCCGCTTCACCGCGCTGTTTGAAGCTCTCGCGATCTCGTGGCTGAAGGAAGCCAGCCAGCAAGGCATCGCCGAGTTGCTGGCGCTGAGCTGGGACGAGATTCACGGCATCCTGGAACGCGCCGTGCAACGTGGGCTCGAACGTCGCGCGGCAGAGCCGATTCCCTACCTGGGCGTCGACGAGAAGAGCTTCCGCAAGCGCCATCGCTATCTCACCGTCGTCAACGATCTCAACCGCTCGCGCGTGTTGTTCGTCGCCGAGGGACGCAGCCAGGCCAGCCTGGACGGCTTTTGGAAGACGTTGAGCGCAGAGCAACTCGCCCGAGTCGAGGCCGTCGCGATGGACATGTGGGATCCTTACGTCGCCTCGACCCGGGAGCATCTCGACGAATCGGAGAAAAAGATCGTTTACGACAAATATCACATCGCGGCGCATCTGGCGAAGGCGGTGGACCAGGTGCGGCGGGCGGAGAACAAGCGTTTACTGGCCCTCGGCGACGAGCGTTTGACAGGCACGAAGTACGCTTGGCTGCGGCATCCGGCGAACTTTTCCGGGGACGCCTGGCGCGAGTTCCGCGCGCTGCGCGAAAGCGACTTGAAGACGGCGCGGGCGTGGGCGTTGAAGGAAACGGCGATGCGGCTGTTCGACTATCGTCGCGAATCGGCGGCGCGAGCTTTCTTCGAGCAATGGCGCGGCTGGGCGAGTCGCAGCCGGCTGACGCCGATGGTCACCGTAGCGCGGATGTTGACGGCTCGCCTCGAAAACATACTCACGTATCTGAAACACCGCATTACGAACGCGGTCAGCGAGGGGTTGAACTCAAGGATTCAATGGGTCAAGGCCACGGCGCGCGGTTTCCGCAATCAACAGAACTTCATCAACGCCATCTACTTCCACTGTGGGAAACTCGATCTGGCTCCTTCGCCCACTTAAAACCCGGAAGAGCCGCTTTTTTGTTCAATTGTCAGCGACATGTTAACCAGGATTTCCATTTTGGCCCTGGCACGGTGAAAGTATACACCCGCGCTGCCCCGAATACCACGTCTTTTCGCGCTGAACCCTGCACATGACCTCCGCCGGTAGGCGCCAGGGCTCGTCCATCCGCTCACAGACGTTGATTGAGCGGGCTGAACGGCGCTCCGGCCGACACTGCTCCTTGCGAAACCTTTTGGAGCCGAAAACTGTTGATCCTCGCCCGGTCAACGCTACCCGCTTGGCAGCGGCAGCGCCCAGATCCTGTGCAGCATGTCGCCGAACAGCCTGCGGTTCAAATGCCCTTCGGCCAGCAGCAGCCAGTAATACCGCGCGTGCTTGACCAGCCGACCGCCGGTCTTCATCAACCTGTGTTGCAAGCTCGTCAGCGACCAACTCTTGATCCTGTTCGGCAGTCCCAGCCGCCGCCACAAGTTGCCCAGGTTGTAGGCCAGCACGCTCAGTTGTAGCCGTACCTCGTTCGCCCGGAAGCGATGGCACGACAGCCTTGTCCAATGCGTGGCCTGTTTGCCTTCCTTGATCCACTCCTCCGCCGTGCCGCGCTTGTTGTAGAAGCGTACCACCGAGCGGCTTGGCAAGCTCATGCTCGTCACGATGAATCCGACCCGCGGGAACAGCTCGCCCTGGTGGTGCTCGACCTTGGCGACAACTCGTCTGGGCCCCTTCCAGCTCTCCGCCTGATAGCGAAAGCTCTTGTAGCGCACTAGCGGCTTGCGGCCGGGCCTCCCCGGCGGACGAAACAGGATGTCTTCGATCTCCAGCTCCAGGCTCTTATTGGCCGGAATGCGAATGGCGTACTGTACTCCGCGTTCCTCCGAAGCCTCATAAACTTCCGGTTTGGCAAAGGCCGCATCGCCCCGGAAGGCGACCTGCTTGCCCGCAGCCTGTTGGCGCTCGATCTCCGGCAACAATAGCTCATCCCAGTCCTCGGCGCTGTGCACGTTGCCGGGACGCAGCTTGGCAGCGAGGCAATCACCATGACCGTTGAACAAAAGTAACGGCTGATAGCAGACCGACTCGAAGTGTCCGTTGTAGGCACTGCCTTCCTGTTGGCCATGGACCGGACTCTCGGTGGAGTCCATGTCCAGAACGACCCGCTCGGAGTCGTCGAACGCCTCCGCTTGCCCGACCAGCTCTCGGTTCAGCGCCATCAGCCCCAGCAGGTTCTCTTCGCTCGCCAGCATCTCCGTCTCGAAGCCATGCAGCGTCGAGGTCAAGGCCGCACCGCGATCCCAGATCTTCTGCGAACCGATCAGCCGAAACGTCGGATCGATCGAAACCCGCTCGGCGTCGTTGAGGTCCTCGTAGCCCGCCAAGCGGCTGTAGACCGACTGCCGCAACAGATCAGCGAGCGTGAACTGCTTGTTTGTGCCTTGCCGGGAGTCGCTGAGATGCTCGCCGATCAGTTTCCCGAGTCCGAGTCGCTCGTCCAACTCCCGAACCAGGATCAAGCCACCGTCGGAAGTGACGTGCGATCCCTGGAAATCGACTTTCAACGAGCCGTTGAAACTTAGCTGGAATGGCTTGGTTTGTTTTTCACCCATTGGGTGTTGGCCTCCATGGCGTCCTCATCGGGCTCTAGCCCCTATGAATAAAGACGCTCAAGGCCGCCGGAAGGGCGAGAGGTCTGAATCAAATTGGAAATGCGGGATCAACATTCCGTTCGGACCGAATCTGTCCACCTGGGCAGGGTGGGTGCTTCCCTACGACCATCCGACCCTGATCATCCTCGACGACCCGGCGTCGATGCCGGAAGTCACCACGCACTTGCTCCGGGTTGGCTTGGACGATGTCAGGGGTTACTTGGAAGGTGGCATGGATGCTTGGGAGGTTGGGGGATTGCCCCTCGCGACCCTATCAACCAGCTCCGTGCACGACCTCGCAGCCAGACTCAAGAACGCCAGCAAGCCGACGGTGCTCGACGTTCGAACTGAACGAGAGTGGAAAGCAGGGCACATCGATGAAGCCATTCACATCCATGGCGGGATGCTTCAAGAGCGATTCGCCGAGGTTCCCAAGGGCAAACCCGTGGCCGTCATTTGCGGCTCCGGCTACCGTGCCTCAATCGCTTCTTCCTTCCTCAAGCGAGAGGGGTATCAGTCGCTCAGCAACGTTGTCGGAGGCATGAGCGCTTGGAAGGCCGCCGGGCTCCCCACCACGACGAACTAATATGGGCAGTGAACTCACCCTAGCTCTAGCGCTCGCCGTTGCTATTGGTCTGTCGCTCGGGGTGATGGGGAGTGGAGGCTCGATAGTCACCCTGCCAGTTCTCGTGTATGTTGCGGGCATCCCAGCTCAAACTGCGGCCGCCAAGCTGCAGCCCAAGGCTTCCGTCGCATTCGGACCTTGGGTCAACCAGCCGCTGAGACTTTTCTACAACTATGGCCGGGGGATCGCCTCAATGGACGCCCGCGGCGTTGTTCGACGGCCTGACAGCCCACACGTCAGCACCACGGACTTTAACCAATGGGGTCTGCAACACACCGTCGCCGATCACTGGACCTTCATGACGGACTTCTTTTTGATTCACCAGTCCAATCAAATCGTGTACATTCCGGACGACGGCACCATCGAGTTCAGCGATCCAAGCCAGTCGCACGGTTTCGAAGTACGCACCGCGCTCGACCTGAACAGTAAGGTCAGCGTCAACGGTGGCGTGACGAAGGTCCTGAAGGCGTTCTTCCGCAACACCAAGCCGAGGATCTACGTCGACAGCACGCCCCATTTCGTCGCCGACGGCGCCGTCACATTGGCCGACTGGCGGGGTTGGACCGGGTCATTGAGGATGCGCGTGACTTCTGGGAGACGCAGAATTACTTCGAATAGAGACTCCCAGGTCAAGCTCCTACTGCGCGTATCCACGCGACGCCCAATTACGGGCGAACCGTCGTTGTCGGCCTGAAGCTGCGATTTCTCCGCAAGTGAGGCGGCAACGATCTGCTCGGTACCCTAGCTTCGCTTCCGCTCCCCCGGCGCTGCAGTGATCGCGTATCATTGCCCTGAAGCTACTTTCTGGCCCAGCCATGCCCCTAGCTCTTAGCAGACATTTTCCTCTGGTTTTTCTAGTATTCAGCTGTAGCGGTCCGTTGGCGGCGCACCGGGCCGAACCGATTTCGACCGAGTTTGCTCTACCCTTTCAGCCCAAGGCGGGCAACCTGAAACTCTTCTATGAATATGAGCGCGCAGGGCCCGGAGCCAGCGAGGAGGCAATACCCGAGGTTGAACTCGAGCTTGGCATTGCACCGCGCTGGCAAATCAACCTCGGCTACCCGCTCTTCCGCATCAGAGAAGGGTCCGACGAGCCGCCCACCGTGGTAGGCGGAAAGCTTGAGTTCGGTGCGCGCTATCTGCTCTTCGGTGGCGCGACGCGCAGCTACGCAGTGTCTTTGCACGGCATGGCAGAAGCACCTACAGGCAACCGTCGCGTAGTGGGTGATGCGTCGGAGCTAGGGGCCGGGCTATTCGTGGACCGTTACCTCAGTGACCGGGTGCGGCTGCACTCGAACTTGGGCTGGAAGACCACCGTGGGCGGCATGCAGGACGTGGAGCGCGTGCTGGAGTACAATAGCGCCGTTGTCTGGTTAGCCTGCATATTTCACCAGGGGGTAGGAAAAGGGCTGCCGGTTGTGGCATAAAACGTTTATGGACAAAACGTTAGCGCCACAGAAGACCAGCAGCCCTCCGGTAACAGAGTGTAGCCAATCGAGCTTGTCGTTTGCCAGGCACTTTCGCCGCCAGGTGAGCGCCCAGTTTGACGGCGGGGTGATCAGCTCCGACGGCGGCGCGCTGCTGTTGCGCGAGGTCGACCGGCGCATCAACCTGCTGCCGCGGGTGGCCGCCTGCTTCGAAGACCGGCGCGATCCCCAGCTGATCGAGCACCAGGTCGGGGAGCTGGTCTCGCAGCGGGTCTACGCGCTGGCGCTGAGCTATGAGGATCTCAACGATCACGACGAGTTGCGCTCCGATCCTGTGCTGGCGCTGCTGGCCGGCAAGAGCGACTTGGAAGGGCAGAAGCGCAAGCAAGAGCGTGATCGCGGCAAGCCGTTGGCCGGCAAGTCGACGCTGCACCGGCTGGAACGCACGACCGACGGCGTGGACCGCTACAAGAAGATCCGCTGTGACAGCGAAGCGATCGACCGCCTGCTGGTGGACGTGTTTGTGGAAGCGCACCCCGAGCCGCCCGAGGAGATCATTCTCGATATCGACGTCACCGATACGCCCTTGCACGGGCAGCAGGAGGGGCGTTTCTTTCACGGTTACTACAGACACTATTGCTATCTGCCGCTGTACATTTTTTGCGGCCAGCACCTGTTGTGTGCCCGGCAGCGGGTGTCGAATCAAGACGCGGCGGCGGGCAGCGTCGAGGAGCTGGAGCGGATCGTGGCGCAGATCCGGGAAGCCTGGCCGGAGGTGCGCATCATCGTGCGCGGTGATTCCGGGTTTTGTCGCGACGAGTTGATGAGCTGGTGCGAGGAGAACGGGGTGGATTACGTGCTGGGGCTGGCGCGCAACGAACGCTTGCGGGAAATGATTGCTGAGCAGATGGGGGCGGCCGCCGAGCGGCAACAGCGGACGGGGAAGCCGGCGCGGGTGTTTACGGAGTTCGAGTATCAGACGCGGCGGAGTTGGAGCCGGGCGCGGCGGGTGGTGGCCAAAGCCGAACAGCTTGCGGGCAAGGAGAATCCGCGCTATGTGGTGACCTCGCTGGATGCCGAGAGCCGGCCGGCGCAGCAGCTGTACGAGCAACTCTACTGTGGGCGCGGGGAGGCGGAGAATCGCATCAAGGAGCAGTTGAGTCTGTTCAGCGATCGCATGAGCACGGAGACGCTGCGGGCCAATCAGCTGCGGCTGTATCTATCGTCGCTGGCCTATGTGTTGATGGCGGCGCTCAGGCGGCTGGGGCTGCAGGGCACGGTGTGGGCGCGGGCGCAGACGGAGACGATCCGGCGGGGGTTGTTGAAGATCGGCGCGCAGGTGAAGGTGAGCGTGCGGCGGGTGTATCTGTCGCTGGCCGGCGGCTACCCCTATGAGCAGGCGTTCTGGGCGGTGTATCGGGCCCTGCGTCCGCCGGGATTAGCAACTGTTTGATAACACGGAGCGAAACAAAAAACGGCGGCCCAGGAAGTCGAATGGCTAAGTGTTTCTAAAATCGGGAACGACCCGAAAAACGGACTTTCGCGGACCACTGTCGGCGGTGTGGAGCGCCCCGCCGAGGCCCTCGCCCCCCTGGCCAGGGTTGATTCCGACCTTCCGCCCCTATTTCGGCTCCCTCAACCCTTCGCAAAGCCACTGGTGAGAAATGCGGGTTAGCAACGCTACGGTGGATCCCGGTCCTCGAAATCGTAGGGAGGACGAACACGCATGGCGGCAACACCGAGCTAGCCGTGCAGCCGGAAGTGATTTTTTATGCGGGGGCCCATGTCGAACTAAAAGTTGGCGTGCCGGTGAGGCTGACCTCTACTACACCGCGCATCGGGGTGCGCGCACAAATGGCGATTATTTGGGGAGGACCGCAATGAGACGGGGTGGTTTTCTGGTTCTGGCGCTCACCGGGGCACTTGCCTGCACCTTGAGTTTGTGGGCTGACGAAGACCGCGAGCAGGCCAAGCACCACCACGAGTTGCGCGGGAAGATCGTCAAGGTGGAGCTGGAAAAGAACGAGTTCACCATCAAGACCTATCAGGGACGTCTGGTGGTGTGTGTGATAGACGCCCAAACGGTCCTGAAGCGCGACGGCAGAACAATCAAGCTGCGCGACGTGCGTCTGGGCCAGCGTGCTCGCTGCCACTGCGTCGCGCTCAAAAATGGTAAACACTACTCCCAGCAGCTCCTGCTCGAAAAAAAACAAACAGCCCGCCGTAACCGGTGAGCGGGATCGATCCGCGGAGCTCTCATCTGTGTCGCACCCCCCCCCCCCCCAAAGAAATTACGACAGCCAACCGCCTCATTTCTCGGTAACCCGTTCACTCTTTGGCCTGTGGACAAGAAGGGTTGCGTCATTTTGTCGGAATCCCTTGCAGAAGGCGACACGGCCCGGTGCGCCCTAGACTGCGATACCAGCCAAATCAGCGCCTCTGGCGCGTTTTTGGTCTTTCCCAGCACCCTGGCTCTTCCGAGAGAGACACCGCTCATCCTTCTAGGCGACGGCCTCGGCTCGGGCCTCGCCCGGCGTCAGACCCATACGCGCCGAAGAGCCGGTCGCGGCAAAACGTGGCCGCTCACGCCGCGACCTCTCATTAGAAAAACCGCACCGTGTAGCTGAACCACACGCCCCGCCCGATCTCCGGTGCGAGGTCTTTAATAAACGAGGAGTGGTTGCGGTAGAGCCGGTCGCCGATATTGAACACGTTCACCGAGAGCTGCTGCGCGAAGTGCTGCTGCGGAATCGTGTAGGAGGCCTTGAGATTGACCACGGCGTATCCCGGCGTACGGGTCTCGCCGCTGAAGGTAAGGTGTTGCTGGTTGGCCAGGATCAACTCGGGCTTGACGCTGAGATTGCCGAGGTGGAAATCGAGTCCCACTTTACCCCGCAGGGGGGGAATACGCGGGAGCGGCGTATTGAGCACGGTCTCCTTGGCACTCACATAGTCGGCGCCGAGGTTCAACCACAGGTTGTCGTGAAGGCCGACATCGACGCCGGCCTCGGCTCCCACGAACCGCGCATCAAGTTGCGTGAACTCCACCACGCGTAGGTCGTCCGCCACGCCACCCGTCGCGAACGGGAAGACGAAGTTGTCGAAGCTGTAGTAGAAGAAGTTGGCTTGGGCGCGCGTCTGGTCGGCGTCGTGGCGCAACGAAAGATCGAGGCCGTTGCCGGTTTCGGCCTCGAGGTTCGGATCGCCGATCTCGAACGCAAGATTCCCAAGGTGCGGGCCGAAGTTGTACAGCTCTTCGAGGGCCGGAGCGCGGTGGGAGTGCGCGTAGTTCGCCACAAACGCGCCCCCTTGCCACAAGCCGGCATGTAGGCCTGCGGCCGCGGACGCCCCGGTGAACGTTCGTTTGCGCGCTGGTTCGACAACGTTCTCCGGGCCACGTTGCGCGAAGGCCGGGGTGTAGCGATTGGTTTCGAGACGGCCACCGAACTGAAACTTGATCTGCTCGAAGTCAAGTTCCTCGAGAGCGAAGGCCGCGAAGCCCGTCTGATCGACCGGAGGCGACAGGGCCTCTTCGCCCGCGACGTCGTAGTCACGCTGGAGGCCCCAGAAGCCGAAGCGGCCCGTCAACGACCCCTTGGGCCGCTGCTCGAACTCACCGCGGTAGACAAACTGTCGATTGTCAAACCGCGTCCCGACCTCACGCTCGCCGTCCTCAAAGAACTCGACTTCTTCGTGTTGCCAGTCAGTAAAGTTCAGCTTGAGGGTGAAGTTGTCCAGCCCCCGGCCGAAGTTGAGAAGCCCCCAGTCGAGGCGGTAAGTTGCACGGCGAGCGTCGATGGAGATTCGCTCGATTTCGTCCCCCTCTTCGCTCTTCGCCGTGGAGGGGTTCAGAAGATCCCGCACGACTGCGAAATCAGCCCGACCGTTGCGCTCGGCTTCCTTCCCCTCTCCGGCTCCTTCAAACTGGTGCGCGAAGGGAACGCCGTAAAAGCCATCGTCAAGCTGCACATTAAAGCTAAAGAACATCCGCTCACCGTAGTGCCCGAACCCGCCCCGGCCGTTCGCGCTGCGCGTCCGGGAGTTGAAGACGGGCCCCGCAGGCGAGTCGTAGTCGCCGCTTCGGGAGCCGCCTCCGCTGCCCCAGATCATCCACTTGCCGACGCCGTACTCGAAACCGGCATTGCCGCCGCCGAAGGAATTGGCACTGCCGGCCGAGCCGGACACGAAGCCCCGCAGCCCCTGGTGTGGGTGCTGATGGAAAGCGTGATGCCGACTGACGGCGTTGACCGTTCCACCCATGGCGTTGCTGCCATAAAGCAACGTCGCCGGTCCCTTCACGATCTCGAGCCGGTCGAGCTGCCCGGTATTGAGCACTTCGCCATGGTCTCCCGATTGCGACGACAGTGTGCCGGTGCGAATGCCGTCTTCCATCACCAGGACGCGATCGCCGTCGAAGCCACGGATGATCGGCCGCGAGCTGCCCGGCCCAAAACTGCGCTTGGCGATGCCCGTCCCGACGCGATGGTCAAGCGCTTCCCCTAAGGAGCTGGTCGCGTTCTCAGCGAGGTCAAACGAATCGAGCGACTCGACGCTTTGAAATGAACTGAAAGCCGTCTCCTCTTTGCCGGTCGCCGTCACGATGATTTGGTGCTTGAGGACCATCAACTCCAGAGCGAAGTCCACGGTCTTCGTCTTGCCCGCATCCACCGCAACCCGTTTCGTAGCCTCGGTGAAGATGCTGTCGAGGTGGGTGATTAGATCGTATGAACCCGGCGGCACCTGGTCGAAACGGTAGCGCCCGTTTTCGTCGGTGTTGGTCGAGCGGCCCAGATCGACGATCAGAACCACCGCGCCGTGCAAGGGATCGCCCGTCTCGACCATGGTCACGGTGCCCTCGACGGCGCCGCGGTTTTGCGCGGTCAGCGCCGCGGACGAGAGGATGCAGAGAGTCGCTAGGCTCCTGGCAAACGACAAAGACGTGCGGCGGCCCCCACCACCGACCTTTCGTCCAAAGGATCTCGGGCGGAGGCTGTTGATCCATGTGTAGGTTTGCCGCACGCTGAGATCCCATAACTCTTATTGTAAGCGGTGGCGAGAGAGACGGCCCCCGTATTGTCCCAAAACTCGATCTTCACCCGTATCGCCGATTTGGCCGAAACGTCGCATCGAACGGCCGGTAGTGCACCCGACCCGCCCCCGGAGTCGGATGCTTCGCCCAGGCGCCATCCGCCTCAACGCCCTCCGGTTGGCCAAAACGTGACAAGGCTTCAAGAAATAATCCCGAGCCCGAGCCAACATCGAGGATGAGCCCGAAACCGCTTTCGGGTTTCAACTGTTCCAGCCATTTGAGAGTCAGCTTTTCGCGGGATCTCCACCACCAATGGCGGCGATAGAGTTCGGCGTATTTTACGACATAAGCGGGATCCACCGCTATCTCCCGACGATTCGACTTACGATGTACAGCGGCCGGCGTTTGGTCTCTTCGTAGATTCTGCCGAGATATTCACCAATCAAGCCCAGAAACAGCATCTGCACGCCGGAGAGAAACACAATGAAGAAGATCAACGCGGTGAAGCCCGCGGGTGATTCGTTAAGCACTAATCGAGCGTATAGCGCGTAGAGCAAGTAACAGCACGCCACACTCAGCGCTCCCAGTCCAGCAAAGGAGGCCATCCGCAGAGGCAAGATGGAGAAAGAGAAAATGCCGTCTAAGCCAGGATTTCCGATTTGGCTCCTCTGACGGCACGAGTCTACACCCTCACCCGGCGAAGCGCAACCATTTCTCCACCCGAAAGAGGCGGCGGCTGAGGCGGGACCGATCGAGCCCCCTTCTTGCCCCTCATGGGGGCTGATCCGCCGCTGCGAAGTCAATTTCGCAGACACCCTTCCGAGCTTCCGTCCTCAGTACTCAGGTTTCGCATTCGGCAAGTCGCGTGCTACCCGCCCGGCACAGGCAGCGCCCAGATCCTCCGCAGCATGTCGCCAAACAGGCGCCGGTTCAGATGTCCCTCCGCGAACAAGAGCCAGTAATACCGCGCGTGTTTAATTAGCCGTCCGCCCGTCTTCATCAGCCGGTGCTGCAAGCTCGTCAGCGACCAGCTCTTGATCCGTTGCGGCAGCCCCAGCCGCCGCCACAAGTTGCCCAGGTTATAGGCCAGCACGCTGAGCTGCAAGCGCACCTCGTTCGCCCGGAAGCGATGGCACGACAGCCGCGTCCAGTGCGTCGCTTGCTTACCTTCTTTGATCCACTGCTCCGCCGTGCCGCGCTTGTTGTAGAAACGCACCACCGACCGGCTTGGCAAGCTCATGTTCGTCACGATAAAACCGACGCGCGCGAATAGCTCGCCCTGGTGGTGCTCGACCTTGGCGACAACTCGTCTGGGCCCCTTCCAGCTCTCCGCCTGATAGCGAAAGCTCTTGTAGCGCACTAGCGGCTTGCGGCCGGGCCTCCCCGGCGGACGAAACAGGATGTCTTCGATCTCCAGCTCCAGGCTCTTATTGGCCGGAATGCGGATCGCGTAGTCCGCGCCGCGCTCCTCCAGTGCTTCGTAGATCTCGGGCTTGGCGAAGGCGGCATCGGCGCGAAAGGTGACCTGTTTGCCTTCGGCCAGTTGGCGCTCGATCTCCGGCAACAATAGCTCATCCCAGTCCTCGGCGCTGTGCACGTTGCCGGGACGCAGCTTGGCAGCGAGGCAATCACCATGACCGTTGAACAAAAGCAACGGGTGGTAGCAGACCGACTCGAAGTGTCCGTTGTAGGCACTGCCTTCCTGTTGGCCATGGACCGGACTCTCGGTGGAGTCCATGTCCAGAACGACCCGCTCGGAGTCGTCGAACGCCTCCGCTTGCCCGACCAGCTCTCGGTTCAGCGCCATCAGCCCCAGCAGGTTCTCTTCGCTCGCCAGCATCTCCGTCTCGAAGCCGTGCAGCGTCGAGGTCAAGGCCGCACCGCGATCCCAGATCTTCTGCGAGCCGATCAAGCGAAACGTCGGGTCAGCCGACACTCGGACGGCGTCGTTGACGTCCTCGTAGCCTGCCAAGCGGCTGTAGACCGACTGCCGCAACAGATCAGCGAACGTGAACTGCTTGTTTGTGCCTTGCCGGGAGTCGGTGAGATGCTCGCCGATCAGTTTCCCGAGTCCGAGTCTCTCGTCCAACTCCCGAACCAGGATCAAGCCACCGTCGGAAGTGACGTGCGATCCCTGGAAATCGACTTTCAACGAGCCGTTGAAACTTAGCTGGAATGGCTTGGTTTGTTTTTCACCCATTGGGTGTTGGCCTCCATGGCGTCCTCATCGGGCTCTAGCCCCTATGAATAAAGACGCTCAAGGCCGCCGGAAGGTCGAGAGGTCTGAATCAAATTGGAAATGCGGGATAAGTCCAGCCGGCCATCCCGGTCGAAATCGAGGAACGTGGCAGGGATGCTCCAGCGATTGTCGTCGGTACCCGTGCTCTGGGTTACGTTCGAGAAAGTCCCGTCCCCCTTGTTCCGCCACATCTGGTTGGGACCAAAGTTTGTGATATACAGGTCGACCCAGCCGTCATTGTCGTAATCACCGGCGGCAACTCCCATGCCGTAGCCTTGCGCGTCAATGCCGCTCTGTGTGGTGACATCGGTGAAACGCAGCTTCCGCTTGCCCTGGACATCGATCTGTAGGTCGTTTCGGTACAAGCGGCTCTTCGGCGGTAGCGGAGGGTTGGGCGGGAAAAGGGCTTCGGCGAGCCTCTTGCCTGGTCCCAACATATTCCCTTGGACGATGAAGACATCCAGGTCACCGTCGTTGTCATAGTCAAAAAGAGCCGCCCCCGAGCCTACCATCTCTGGGTAGTAGTTTCGGCCCGACATGCCGTTGAAGTGGACAAAATCGATGCCCACGGCGCGAGCGACATCGGAGAACAAGTCCTCCTTGGGCGCCTTTGATGAGACCTTCGGTTTTGCCTCGTTCGGCGTACTGCCGTCCGAAGTCTTTTGCTTTGGATCGGTGGAAGACGGTCTGGCGGACAACGTGTTCGACCCGGCTTCTTGGCTTTCAAGAGTCAGCCCGCCGACGGCCAATAGGAACGCTAGGATCGCGATTTGCTTGACAAGCCAATGCCGCCCGTGTGCGCGGTACCCTGGGCAAAGCACTGCTCTGGGAGGGCAGACCATTCAACCGGAAGAGGCGGGTGCGGACTACCTACCCGGGATTCTAACACAACCTCTTTTGGGTCAAGCGCCGCGAAGTAAACTCTGCCCTGGTTACCCTTCGGCACTGCCTGCAGTTTATCTCGGCCTACCTATTGATGCCTATGTCGGCGGCCGTATTCGTGGGTCTGTGACAGAGTACCCCTGTTGGGGATGCAATCGCGATTCCGGACACCTTCCCGTGACCTACTTTGGTGCGCGCGGTTTTGCCCGTGGTCCGATCTTGCTTAGATCAATGGGCTGAAAACCTAGTTTGAGAGCCGGTGAGTTGGCCCGCAGCCGGAAGTCGTCGTTCACGGGATCGACGAACATCGGGTCCGCAATGACGGAATGCGTGTCGAACCCCATCTTCCGCCACTCATCGAGAGATATGTCTTTGTATTTGGGCCAAATGGGGAATGACCTCTTGGACTCGTCCAGCGGCAGCATCCGCGACGAGCTCTCTCTAACCGTAAACTCCCCGCCCCCATTGAAAAAAAGGTTGTAATCCGACTCCCCGATTACATCGGTGATCGGTTCCTTCTCAAAAGCGATGTGGCGATGAATGAGTCGCGGCTCGCCATCGGTGCTGTAGAAAATGTTCCTGGAGAAGTGGTTTCCGGTCATGAAACCTTCCATCTGCGGTTGCCACCAGCCGCCAAAGTGAGTGGCGGTGTCGGTATCGACGATGATGTTGTTCTCAATGAAGTTGTTCTGGCCGCCTTGAACATAAACCCCTACGCTCCCGACGCGAACGATAACGTTCCCATAGACGAAGCTGTTGCTGCTGTAGTTATCCAGATAAATGCCGAAGGCCCACTCGCACGCGGTTGCCTCGCCGTCTCCCAGGCGCAGGCTTTCAAAGTCAGCGATCAAGTTATACCGGATCACATGTCCCGCCCTGGCCGCCTGTCTTTCGACATGACCGTAGGGGTCTTCCATCCAACTGTTGATCGCCCCCTTATCGCAAGACTCCCGGCCCACGTGACGGATCTCGTTGTACTCCAGGATGTTGCGCCCGAAGCCGCTGTTGCCCAGGTTGATCGCATGGTGCGGCATGTACTCGATCCGGTTGTGGCCGATGACGTTGCTCTGGCTCAGACCCAGGAATATCCCGGCCACGTACTTGTCGAACACCCCGCTGTGATGAATGTAGTTATCGAGGACCTGGTTGTAGATGGGATACCGTTTCGGAACCTTGGGGTTCTTGTAGTGGCTTCCGATCAGGCAGATGCCAATGCCTCCCGCTTCGCTGATCTCGTTGTGCTGGATGACGTTGCGCGCATTGTAGCCTTCCACATAAATACCGTTGCCTCCCACGGCATGGATGCGGTTGTTCTCGATGCGGCAGTGTTCACTCCCCTCCACGTGCAAGGCTTCTCCGATGTATTTTCTCCCCACGGTGGGAAGCATCGCCCCGTAGCCTTCGTGTCCCCCACGATGCATGTTGTCGCCCGTAGTGGTCTCGGTCAACGTGAACCCGGAGATTGTGATGTGCGCCGCCCCGGTGAGATCGATCAGAGTCTGCACGGCCGGAGCCACTACCTCCGATCCTTCGAGGGAGCCACTGGGCGGCCAAAAGTATACGACTCCGTCTTCCTAGTCCAAGCACCACTCGCCCGGCTGGTCGAGCTCCTCCAGAACATTGGCCACGTAAAAGTGAGATCGCCCGCCGATCGGCATGTGGAACATCTGGTCTCTCGGCGACTCCAGCACGGCGGGAGCGATTTCAGGATAGGAGACGTAAGGCATGTCGGAATGATCCCGAACGCGCTCCGTCAACGTGATGATGTTGTTCTCGCGGTCGATCGACTTGAGAGGTACGATGTCGGTCAACCCAAAGAACTCTAGGAGGAAAACTTCGGCTTCCCGCGGTTTGGCCCATTGCCGTTCGAACAGGCCCGGCTTGTACTTGAAGGCATCGGGACGTCCCTCGCCGAGAGGCAGTGGGGAAGCCCAGCCACCATAGAGGGGATTATCAGGGTCAAAGTTAGGATACCGGGCTCGTATCTGGCGCTCGTTATCTAAGAAGAGCTGCCGAAACCTCCAGTGGCCACCCTTCGCCTCCGGAACCGCGGCCTGGAGGATCTTGCCCTTGTACGGCTTCCAGCCCGTGATCCTCCGCCCGCCGCTGAGCACCGGCTTCTCGCCGGGGTAGGCCTTGTAGGCAACCGGATGATCTCGTGTGCCGCTATCCTTTTGATTGAGAAGCAGCGTGTCCGGCAGGTAGTACTTGCCTCCCCGCACCATCACCGTAACGGGCTCGCTCAAGCCTTCCGCAATCAACTCCCGTACGGCATCGCGGGCGCGCACGAGCGTAGCAAAAGGACCGTCCGTCGCGCCCCGATTGGGTTCCGATAGCTTTCCCGACCAAGCATCATTACCACTTGGCGCGACAAAAAAGGCAGCTTCCGCGGCTCGGGCAAGCTGAGGAACCACGCTAAAGGTAAAAATGAGGAACAGTAATCTAAGCAGTGGGGTATCCATTTGACTCAGGTAGCCACAAGATGTTGTGGTCGCGCGAAAGCATCTACCAAGAAGCGAATCCCGAGGTTACTGCTCTGGCGCGGCGTGGGGCTGCGTAGCGCGTCCGATTCTCGGAGTTGCCGCCCGAAGGCTGCCACCGCAATGAATTCGCGTGTGGGTCGGCTTGGCGGCCACTCGCACGATTCTCGCAATCTCACATTCCTGTTCCGGAGCCGCGAGGCCACAACCCATAGGGTGTACCTGAATGAAGTGGATACCCAACTCTAAGCATTTTCCTTCTTCCTTGCGAAACTCACTCCAGCCAACTCAGGCCAATTCAGAGATGGTTTTGGGACGGAAATCGGTAACTCAACGGCGGAGCTGACAAGCAGAGGCACCGCAGCCGGGCTGATCCGCCGGATGGCTTCCAAAGGGTCAGTTCACCTCCCGGAGAAGAAGAGTGCCACCAAACCTTCTCTCTGAGCACGCCTCACGATGCTAGGAGGTCGTTGAACCAAGCATCACGACCACGTAGACTTACGTCGAGGATGCCTATATGACCTCACCATACCCCGCGGCGGCCGCTGTTCTATTCGCGAGACGTAGACCCGAACAGTTCCAGTACCTTTCCATCGCCGGCGGCAAGCTCGATCTCCGGACCGATCTCCCTTCCGGTCAGGACATCGGTCGCGCCCGGCCCGGTCCACGCAAACGTGATCGGGTTCTCTACATCCGTGTTCGCCACTATGACGTAGCGCGCTTCGTCAGCGCCTGAGAACGCCCGGGCGACTACGGAGCCTGGGACCTCGGGAGGGGCGACCTCCGCCGGACGCAGAGAGAGCAACGTGGGAGACAGCCGGTCGAGGTCGGCGTTGAGCCGCTCGAGCTCATCCAGCCTCCCGTCGATCGGCTTCAGATCCATGTCTACCAGTCCCAGTATGCCGTCGCCCTCGAGACCGGTCGTGGATTGGTAGATGAAGTGCACAAGCCCCTTCGCGCCGTGCGCGAGCGCGAGCCACACCTGGGCGCGAATCTCCTCGGGTGCCGGCGTCTTCCAGGCGTTCGGCTTCCCGAAGGCCTGCGGAGCTATCCAGAGCGGGCGGTCGCCGGCATTCCGCCGGCCGCGCTCCAGCCGTGCGATATAGTCCGAGAAGCCCCCGGACCAGTCGGACACCAAGGGATAGGCGTCCAACAGTAGCACCGGCAGCTCAACGGCGCGCAACACGTCCTCGCACGTGCCGGCGGAATTCGTCGGATAGCCGAGGCTGGGGTGGTCCGGGTCCGCCACCTCGAGCGCCAGCCGGACGAGCTCGGCCCGCACGATCGCGCCCGGTTCCACCGGGGCCTCGTCGAAGATGTAGTAGCCCGCGAGGGCGGGATGGCCACGCAGCGGCCTCGTGACATGCCCGGCGAAGTCGAACGTGTTCACCTGCTCGCCCGACCTGATCAGGGAGGCGACCTCCGGCAGGTGAAGGACCACCTTTAGGCCGTGCTTCCGCGCGCCCTCCAGCACCATCTCCCGGTGGTCGAAGGGCGTCCAGTAGACGATCGCCAGGTTGAAACCGCGTTCGGCGAGACCGTGCATCGCCCGGTCGTAGTAATCATGGGCCGCCGCAGGGTCGTCGATGCGTGACTTACTCACCAGCGAGTCCCTCTCGTTGATGAAAAACGCGCCCCTGGCGAAGAACCCGTCGAGCGTGGTTGCAGCCCTCCGCCCCGGCGCGCGCACCACGAAGTTGTCGTAGTTGGACGTGGGAGGCAGCCCCCCGGGCCCGTCATCATGAAAGAGCCCGACGCTCCCGGGGCCCAGCAGTGTCGTCACCTCGCCCGAAATGGTGTCGGTGTTCCCGAGACCGTCTGTGACCGTCACCGTCACGGTCGGTCCGGACGCCGTCGCCGTCAGGTGCAGCGGCCCTGCCTTGTAGAAATGCAGGGTGGGCTTGAGGGCGTGTCGATGAAAGACGTCGTTGACCACTTCATAGATGAACAGGGCTCCACCGTCGCCCGGGTGGTATCCCGCCAGGATGTAGTTCCGATCATCCGTGTACCGCAGTACCGCCTGATTGAACGAGCCGGTACTGGTCCAGAGCGTCAGCAGGCCGCGCTGCGGCCACGGGATGATCTCCTCCCCCTCCGGGGTAGGAATGAAGGGCGTCGAATCGACGTCGACCGTGCAGTCCGCGAGACTGAGGGTGGACACAACGATCGTCGTGATGTCCGTCGGGTTATCACCGAGGGTGACGGCGGGGCCGGGAACGCCGGCGAGGGTGGTCACAAGGGTGGGGCGGTCTGAACGGGTAGCGCCGTTGTTGATGGCAGTGGCCCGGAGCATGCCGCCGACGTCGCCCCAGGCGCCGCGAATGACCTTCCAGTCCGGCTTCCTGCCACCGTTGAAATCGTCCGTGAAGACGATTAAACCGGCCTTATCAATGTCAGCGCTGGTGTTAACACTGTACTGACTGAGATCTGACACACACGGGTCTCCGCGGTTCCCGGCGCCACCACCCTGAGCAACCGCCTCGAGCGCAGACCAGATCACGCCTAGAAGCGCAACATTGACGAAGAGTCCGAAGATCAAGAGCTTCCTCATAACAACCCCGTTTCTCAAACGGCACACAGTTGATGAGAACCCTACACTACCCAAGTCTCACTGTTTCAGCAACCTATTGAAAATCACTTCCTTGCTCATGGTGCAGATGCGATGCCGAGTCTATTCTCGAGAATCCGCTTCAGCTTCAAGGACTCGAGGTCCTCGGGGTTTAATTCGAGACCTCGCTCCACATGCTCGAGCGCCACGGCCTCATTGCCCGAGTACGCATGGGCCATGGCCAGCGCGTAATGGGTTTTGGAGCTGTTGGGACTGAGCCTGACCGATTCGGTGAGTAGCTTGATTGCTTTCTCAAACTCTTGCCGTTCCAAATAGTCCCACCCCTCTTCATATTTCATCCACCCATCGAGTTCATCCTGCAACGTCTCGAACTGGTATGGTTCGAACGTAACGGCCTTTTGTATTGCCTCGGCCATCTTCTCGGTATCCCTTACGCCCGCGTAGGCGCGCGCCAAGTTTGACCACCCGGTGGCATTGTTGGGAGCCATGTCCACTGCTTTTTGGTACTGCTTCCGTGCTTCCTTGTAGTTACGCTGGTTGAAGGCTTCGTTGGCCGCCTCCTCCACCTTTCGGTAGGCCTTTTCGTCCGGGAGCTTAAACGTGAGGTCAAGGGCATCTCTCGGGTTGGCGATCGATAGCACCTCGGACTTGGCAGCGATGCGCTCTTCTGCTCCCGTCTCGAGCAGGTAAGCTCCAGGAGTCAGCTCTCCAAAGAAGACCTTGCCCTTCTTGTCTGACTTCAGTGTCTTTTCTTCACCCGTCTGGGTATTCGTCAACCTGGCTTCGGCTCCTCTCACCGGCTTGCCCTTGTGATCAACAACAAGAACACGTATCTCAGCACCGAAAAGGGCAAGACGGCTCACGATGAAAAGTGCTGCAAAAAAACAATAGCTGCGCATGGCCAGTCCTCCTAATTGTTTCCGTTCTACCGGCTTCCTCCGGTGGTGTAGCTACCTGGACGGTTGCAGCTTGCTTTCTCCTCCATAAACCCCGATCCAATGGTTGCTGAACCGTAGGTGTGATTCCTTTCCGCTCCTTCTAGGCACCGTCACTCGCGGCATATGGCAGCTTACACAATCGCTCGGCCGTTGCTCAACACAAACGGCTTTCGGCGGATGGGTCCCTCCACTGTGACATCCTACACATTTCTGTCTATAGTACGCCGGTTCGTTTCGCCGATGGCGCTCGTGAGGATCGTGACACGTCAGGCACGACACGGCTCCGCTGCTTTTCTGAAAACACTGGCTCATCCCGAGATAAGGTGGCTGATGGCGAACGTTCCACGGATCGCTTAGGACGACGGTTTTATCAGGGGTCAAAGAGCGGTGACACGTCCCACAGAATTCGTTCAACTCCTTCGCCGTTAGACGCTTGGGGTTGCGGATCAGTTTCCTCGACTCCTCGGTCTTGTTCTGCTTGACGGCATTCTGATGCCCGCTCCCCGGACCATGGCAGACCTCGCACCGCACCCCTAGCTCGCGAGGCACAATGCCGTCTTTCGGCGAAGCCGATACCGGGCCTGTTGAGTGGCATTCGAAACAGCTGGCCATCGCAATTCCCGGACCGTGAATTTTGTATAGGACACCCATCGCCAACGCAAGAGTCGTTGCTTCCTGGCGTTCGTGGCCGGGTGTAATGTCAAGCGAACCGGTGTCGGCATAGTAACTGAAAGCGTGCTCCAAGTAAACATCCCCACGCAGTCGAGTCACAAATGTTACCGCGTGAATGCCTGACCCAAACGCCCATTCAATCGGTAGCTCTGTCCGATACTCGCTGTCGAACGCCTCAACCGTGAACTCATCCGCGGCGAAAGAGAAGTCGAACCAGTAATCGGGATCCCGAGGCACCAGCCTCGCTGCGTCGAAGGAAAACGCGAGTGGATGATCAACCGCGCGGTGAAGCGCTTGTGCGTGGCCACTCTTGGACTGCCGGTCCAATTGCGAAGGATGACAAACCCCACAACTCGCGGATCCGATGTAAGTCTTCTCCTCGGCGGCTAACGACGCAACGCAGCTTCCGGCGATCAGCAACCCGATTCCGATCGACGGAATAAGCAACCGTAGCGCTGAGGTTGATTTCACGATCCTAGCCTTCGGCGAAAGTCTCAGAGATGCTTCTGCCGGCAATCTCCCCGAAGCGGTTGACCCACACCGGGAACCTCTCTCTACTCGGTCCACCTAATCATGCGCCTGACGCCCGAAGCACCCACATCTTGGCGAGTCGACGCCCCGAGTCCTACGATCACGGCTCCTCCACGGTCACGTATCGATTGATGCCGACGTCCTCCAGCATGTGCACCTTGCCTCGTGGCCAGGTGACGACCGCTCGATCTATTTCACCGCACAACCCCAGGCCGAAATGAAGCCGTTCGTCATGGCGGGAGAGGTAACTGCCACCGTTCCGTAACGTACCGAACTGCGTGCGACCACAGAATTCAATTCGTACTCGCGCCCCAATCCCATCACGATTGCTCGTGGTGCCCTTCAGTTTGAAGCCGATCCAGGAATGGCCAGTCTCGGTTCTATTTTGAAGCAGTACCGGCGTTCCACTGACCGGAACCGCCAACACGTCGACCTTCCCATCATTGTCGAAGTCGCCCCTGCAGGCGCCCCGATAGGATTGCGCAGGGACCGAAGGCCCTTCGATTGGCACAAACTTCCCTTCCCGGTTCTCGAAGATCGCGACGGGTTGGGAGTAGCCGGCCCTTGACGCTTTCCCAATGTCGGGGTAGATATGGCCATTGGCCGTCCAAAGATCCTTATCCCCATCGTTATCAAGATCCGTGAACCCACATCCCCAGCCCAAATACGCGAGCGTTGCGGTGCCGAGCCCGACGGCGGCGGAGACCTCGTCAAAGAAGCCGGATTGATTCCTCCGGAAAAGTGGGAAATAGTCTTCCGAAAAGGTTGTCGTAAAAACATCGATCCTTCCGTCATTATCATAGTCGCCCAAGGCAGCTCCCATATCCGCCTGAGCTCGGCCATCCGCACTAAAGCCGACCCCGCTTGTCAGTGCCGATTCTTCGAAGCGGCCATCCCCGCGGTTCAGATACAAATAATTGGGAGAGGAGTCGTTGGCGACGAAGATGTCCGGCCTGCCATCGTCGTTAAGATCATCAAAGACGGCAGTGAAGCCATAGTGGGCCTTTTCGTCCTTCACCCGCGCCGACTCCGTCACGTTGGTGAACGTTCCGTCGCCGTTGTTGCGATAGAGGATATCCGTCTCGCCCTTGAGCTGGCGAGGACCGCAGAATACCGGGAGGTCTAAGTAGCGGCACACCGGCGCCGGCTGGTTCAACGGAAGTGAATGGATGTCGACATACCCAGCGACGTACAAGTCGAGATCCCCATCCAAGTCGTAGTCGCCGAACGTGCTGCCGGTATGCCACGCTATCTCGTCACTCAGGCCGGCGTTTTCTGTGACCTCGGTGAACGTTCCGTCGCCGTTATTCTTGTACAGCAAGTCGACTCCAATTGTCGTAATCAGGACATCGACGTAACCATCGTTGTTGTAATCTGCTGCGTTTGCGCCTGTTCCCCAGAAAGGATTCGAGAGGCCCGCTTCGCGAGTTACATCCTCAAATTTGCCATCCTTCAGGTTCCTGTAGAGATAGAGCGCCGGCGTCGAGGTCCGAGTAGGCTTGCCCAAAACAATATCTTTCAAGCGCTCCAAAGTGGAACCATTAACAATCAGGAAATCCAGCCAGCCATCGTTGTCGTAGTCGAAACAAGCTGTCCCACTCCCATTAGCCTCAAAAATCCATCTCTTTTCCGGGCCACCGCACACCATTTGCGCGCGGATCCCGGCCTGAGGCGCAACGTCCTGGAGCACAATGGCGGTTGTTTTATCTTCCGCAACGAGGTGCAGCAGTGCTGCGGGGACCAACGTCACAAAGAACACAGCGAAGATCAGAGAGCGCCCCTTCACGGTTGTCTCAGCTTTTCGAAAAGCGCGAAGTGCCGCCGGGCTTGGTCAGGCCGTCCCTTCTTGGTCCATGCCCGGCCAAGTTGATAGTGCGCGTCCGCGTTCTCCGGGTCCGCTTCGACGACCTTGTTCAGCTGCCGCAACGCCGCCTCAAGCCGGTCGCTAGACAGGAAAGCCCGTGCTAGTTTGACGCGCGCTTCAGGCCATGATGGTCTTCGTTCCAGCGCTTGTTGCAAGTATTGCACCGCTTCCTCGGCTCGCCCTTCCGTAATGTAGAGCAGGCCTAGGTTGTAATACGGCCATTCCGACCGGGCAGACTGTTGTTGCTCCAGTTGGATCGCTTTCAAGTACGCATCTCGTGCGCCTGCAAACTCCCCCAGTGCTTGCTTAGTTTGCCCCAGATGATTGAAGGTCCTGACGCTATTCGAATCCAGTTCAATCACTTGGTCAAAAACTTCCAGGGCTGCCGCAAAGTCATTACGGTTGTAGAAAAGTCTGCCCAAGTGGTAATGCGCTTCGGGATCTCGCGGGTCGAGTTCAATAGCACGTCTCAGCTCAGGTTCTGCCCGATCCGTTCGGCCCAGTACAAAATGGCTTAGACCCAGAATCTTATGGCCTTGAGCATCGCCTGGCTCCATGGCCACGTAGCGGGTCATCAAGGATAACGATTCTCCGTAGCGACCGGCACTGAATAAAAGGTAGCCTTTGAGGTAAGTCGTTGACGCATCCTCAGGAAACTTCTCTAGAAAGGTATTCAGTGCAACTTCCGCTTCGCTCCAGTCATTCCTTTCGAGATAGCAGACTCCCAGGTTGCGCTGGACGCGAACCTTGGCATCTTCCAAGCCCACTACTTGCTCCAGAATCTCTTTCGCTTCGTCACAGCTCTTTTCGAGAATGAGTTGATTGGCTCGAAGCAGCAGTTCTTTCGAAGGCGATTCTTGGGCGAAAATGGGCATACCCTCGACACCGAATCCAAACACTAGACAGACGATCGTGAGGCAAGCACTGACTGGTTTCCTTGACAGACACGTCTTGGACTGAGGGGCGAGGCTAAGCCGCGGGATCTTGCCTGGCTTCGCTGCCCGCGTTCCTGCCTCGACCCTCTTTGTCACCCGGGCGATAAACCCCACTATGTTAAGGTTACTAAAAGTCGATGCTGGGCTAGTCGATGTGCGGGTTGCGCGCGAACTCCTCCTCGCGTTTGGAAGGGTGCCGCTGTTCCCGAACGTACATGGATGGGGTCTTCGTCTTACCGATATAATCCCGAACAGAGGTAAGCTGCATCTTGCTCCGTCCGTTCTACTGGCTCCTTATCGTCGTCGCAACTTCAGTTTCCCACCAGCTCGCGTTGGGTCAGACTGGCGATTCTGCCGCTATCTCACTTGAAGAACTCGAAAACGACGTCCGAAAAAACCCAAGGGATGCCAGTCTCCTTTACCGCAAAGGTGCGTTACTAAGGGATCTTGGGAAAACCGACGCCGCCGTCTGGGCCTTCGAGAAAGCGCTGTTGCTACGTCCAGACTACCCGGAGGTACATCACGCTCTCGGACGGTTGAAGTGGCGCGGGAGGGAGCCGGAGGCAGCCATCGAGCATGTAAGGCGGTCGATAGAACTCAAGCCCGGCTACGCGGAGGCGCATAACACTCTAGGCCTTTTTTGGGCTGAGCAAAAACGTTTTCATGAGGCGGCGAAAGCTTTCCGGACGACAACCGGCTTGCGCCCCGGCTACGCGGAGGCTCACAACAACCTCGGCTTGGCGCTGGCCAGGATGGGCAACGCCGAGGCGGCCATCGCCGAGTATCGAGAGGCAATTCGCCTGGCCCCGGACAATGCTGACATGTTCAATAACCTCGGGCTCGCCCTGGGGGAAAGTAATCCCGAGGGCGCGATAGATGCTTACAAGAAAGCCCTCGAGCTCCGTCCCGGCTTTATCGACGCGCAGTTCAATCTTGCGCTCGCCTACCGAAGCACGCTCGGCATTCCCGAAGAGATCGAGCAGCTCCGGACACTGCTCAGCCTGGACCCGACTCATGTGCAAGCCCGAATAACCCTGGGGCAGGAGTTGGAACAACAGGGCGATCAGGAAGCAGCGCTGGAGCAATTCAAGAAAGCTGTGGACCTGGACCCCAACGCCGCGAAGGCCCACTTGCAGCTCGGCACGCTATGGCGAAAAAGGGGCCGGATCACGGAAGCCGTGGCAGCACTCCGGGAGGCGGTAAGACTTAACCCAGAATCGATGGAGGCCCATCACAATCTCAGCCTGGCGCTGATGCGGCAGGGCGACCGGGAAGGCGCCGTGAAAGCGATGGAGCGCGCCAATGCCCTGCGGTTAGCGGATCACAAAGTGGTGAATGCCAACATCAAATTCAGCCACGGAAAGGATCTGCTTGAGCACGGTGATTTACAAGCTGCCATCGCACAGTTTCGAGAGCTGGTAAGCATGGAGCCGGAAGCGGCGGAGCCCCACTGGTACCTCGGCCATGCTCTGCTTGCGAAGGGCCAAGCGGGGGAAGCTATCCCCCTGCTCCGCCGAGCTTTGGAGTTGGACCCAAACTATTACGAAGCGGCTTACTCCCTCGCTGTGGCTTGGCGAAAGCAGGGCAAGTTGTGGGAGAGCCTTGCGTCGGCCAAGAGGGCCGTTGAGATGCGCCCAAGTTCAGTGGATGCCCAGGTCCAGCTAGGTGAGAATCTCATCCTGGCCGGGAAGCCCGACGAGGCGATACCGGTCCTCAAAGAGGCTGTTCGATTGGAACCGAATCAGGCGGAAGCTCACCGCCAACTGGGATTGGCTCTCGGCGGCACAGGGGACCTGCAAGCGGCCGTTCGGGAATTCGAGAACACACTAGAATTGAAGCCTGATTACGCCGAGTCACACAACAATTTAGGGGTTGCCCACGCCAAGCGAGGGGATCTCGAGGCCGCCGTCGCTGCACTGCGGAGCGCCGTGCAACTCGAACCTGAGTCGGCGAAGATGCGCGTGGATTTAGGCGAAACGCTCATCCAGAGTGGTCAAGTCCAAACGGGTGTGCATGAACTCGAAGAGGCGCTCCGCCTCGCCCCGCAACGCCCCCGCGCCCGGCAATCTCTCGCCGCGGCGCTCCTGGAAAAGGGAAAATCCAAAATAGCAGCCGGAGATATGCAGGGGGCGATCGGAGAGCTGCGGAGAGCGACTTCGCTTCGCTCCGACCTTGGCACAGCGCATCAGTTGCTGGGAGCCGCTCTGCTGCAACAAGGCGATGTCAGTGGTTCGCTGGAAGAATCCGGAAAAGCGCTGAAGCTCGACCCTGAATACTTCACGGCCCAATACAACATGGGTTTGGCGCTTGCGACTCGAGGTGATCTTCGCGAGGCAGCTGCCGCCCTCCGCCGGGCGCTGCGGTTAAACCCAAACCACGCGGCGTGCCACACAAGCCTGGGTATCGTTTACGTTAAGCAGAACCTCTGGCCAAAGGCGATCGACGAGCTTCAGGTTGCTATTGGACTCAATTCCCGTCTGGCGCAAGCCCACTATCAGCTCGGGATCGCACTGTCTCGGTCGGGGCAGTCGGAAGCTGCCCAATCGGCATTTCAGCAAGCCGAGCAGATCGATCCCCGATATACTAATCCTTTCTGAACAGGTAATAACTTGCCGAAGGAGATCCCGCTTCGTCCCAAATGCCTTGTCCCTACGTTGGCGTTCGCCGGTGCCGTCACACTGCTGGCGCAGGGCGTCGCGGTGCCGAAACGTCAGCCCAGGGCCCTTCCCAAAATAGAAGTGGATATTCCCCTGCCTGCCGTCTCTTTCGAAGACGTGGCTACCGAAGCGGGCCTCACAGGCCTCCATGTCTCGGGTGGGGCAACCGACCAAAACTATATCCTCGAAACAACGGGCAGCGGAGTGGCTCTTTTCGACTATGATTCCGACGGATTCCTTGACGTTTTTCTTGTCAACGGCAGCCGTTTTGACGGCTTTCCCGAAGGAAAGGAACCCCTCAGCTACCTTTATCACAACCAAGGGGACGGAACGTTCAAAGACGTCACTCGAAGAGCCGGATTGCTCCGATCGGGCTGGGGACAAGGAGTCTGCGTCAGCGACTACGATAACGACGGCGATGACGACCTGTTCGTGACCTATTACGGCCAAAACGCCTTGTATCGAAACAAGGGCAATGGGACCTTCAGCGACGTAACGAAGGAGGCGGGCTTGCTGCAGTCGCAAATCCGTTGGAATACCGGCTGCTCCTTCCTCGACTACGACCGGGACGGGGATCTTGACCTCTTCGTGGCTAATTACGTCGATTTCGATCGTGACAAGGTGCCTGGAAAAGGAGCGAATCGATTCTGCCGGTGGAAGGGACTCCCAGTTATGTGTGGCCCCCGCGGCCTTCCGGGGGGAAAGAATATTCTTTACCGCAATGTGGGAGGCGGCGTTTTCGAAGACGTTTCCGAACCTAGCGGTATCACCAAATCCAGCGGATACCCCATTTACTGCTTCGCGCCCTTAGTTTCCGACTATGACAATGACGGCTGGCCCGACATATACGTAGCTTGCGACTCCGTCCCGAGTCTTTTTTATCACAACGAGGGCGATGGTACTTTCACTGAGATCGGCATGATCGCCGGCTGTGCGTTTAACGAGCACGGCCAGGAGCAGGCAGGTATGGGCACTGCCGCGGGAGACTACGACGGCGACGGCTTCATGGACATTGTCAAGACGAACTTCTCCGACGATACATCGACGCTTTATCACAACAACCGAGACGGCACTTTTACCGACGATACATACTCTTCGGGACTCGGAGTGAATATCAAATACTTGGGCTGGGGTACGGGCTTCTTTGACATTGACCACGATGGTTGGAAGGACATTTTCATGGTCAACGGGCACGTTTACCCTGACGTGGAGCGTGCCAAGGCGGCCAGTCCCTACAAACAAAAGAGCCTGGTCTATTGGAACCTGCGCAACGGAACGTTTCTGGATATTTCCAGCTGGGCGGGCCCAGCAATCAATGAATCTCGCTGTTCCCGGGGAGCGGCCCTGGGAGACCTAGACAATGACGGCAGCTTGGAAATTGTCATCAGCAATATGAATGACACACCCAACCTACTGAAGAATTCCGGAAGCCAAAAGAACTGGATCCTCGTCCGCACGCTCGGGACGAAGTCCAATCGCAACGGGATCGGCGCTCGCGTCCAGGTGTACGCGGACGGGCACACGCAAACCGATGAAGTCCGCAGCGGCGGCAGCTACCTCTCGCAAAACGATCTACGTTTGCACTTCGGACTCGGCGATGCCAAGAAGGTCGAGCGGATCGAAGTGAGGTGGCCAACCGGCAAAACTGAAGTGTTCGAAAACCTCGAAGTGAATCGCCTCGTCACGCTCGAAGAGGGCGAAGGCGCTCCGAAGCCCGAGAAGCAGAAATAATCGTGCCCGGATCGCCGGTTCTTTTTGCCGGTTGCGTTTCCTCCGGCGAAAAATGGAAAAATGGGGACTGCCACCAATTCGCTCTCGGTTATGCCCCTAGGGAAAAAGCACTTAGCCTGAAGCGAATTGGCTGGCTGTACCCATTTTTCGCTCCTGCACGACTTTTGCCACACGCGTGCTAGCGGAACTTGCCTGCTGTCAAGGGCCGCGGGAGCTTCCGAGCTTTCGCTCGAGAATCCCCTTCAGATTCTGTGATTCGGCATCGTCCGGGTTCAGTTGAAGCGCCTGTCGAACGTGCTGTAGCGCCTCGGCCGTCCGGCCCTGGTAAGCACAGGCCATAGCCAAGGCGTAATAGCTCTTAGCGCTATTGGGGCTACGCTTGACCGACTCGGTGAGTAACTCGATTGCCTTCTCGAATTCTCGCCGCTCGAGGTGGTCCCAGCCCTGTTCATACTTGATCCACCCGCGAAGTTCCTCTTCAAGAGTCCCAAACTGGTAGGGCTGAAGGGCGGCCGCCTTCTGCGCGGCGTCGGCCGTTTTCTTCGGATCCCTCAAGCCCGCATGGACGCGTGCCAAGTTTGCCCACCCAACCGGATTCTGTGGGGCCATCGCCAGCGCTTTTTCATATTGCTTGAGCGCTTCCTGATAATTGCGCTGATTGTACGCTGCGTTGCCTGCCTCCTCCAATTTCCGGTATGCCTCCGCTCCCGCGAGCTTCAGCGTGACTTCAACGTCTTTTTCAAACAGCTGTAGCGGTTCGGATTTAGCAGGTATGTGTTCCTTGGCCACGGCCTCTAACAGGTAAGGACCAGGAGCTAGTCCGGCGAATGTAAGTTTGCCTTGTTTGTCTGACTTCAATACCACTTCTTCACTCGATTGGGTGTTCGTCAACCTTGCTTCGGCGTCTTCGACAGGCTTGTTCCTGTGATCGACCAGATGAAGATGTATGTCAGCCCCCACAAGGGCCAGACGACTCATAATAAAAAGTGTCGCGAAAAAGGAATAGGTACACATGCCCGCCTGGATTCCCCTCCTCTACTATCATTGTACCGGCAGGGTATCCGAGGGATTCCGGCGCTGCTAATCTACAGGTAAGAACGGAAACGTCGAAGTGATTTCTCGCCGCTTGCACTTGCTTCTACTTGTCTTCCTGGCTCTAAGCACCCCCGCGGAAGGGCAGAACGTGGCGGGGCAAACCCGAGCTACTGCTGCCACACCGGCAAGAGTGACGCCCGATACCGACGGCCACCAAAAGATGCTGGCTCTGTTGAAAGAGATCAGGCGTCGCACTCCAGACGAACATTCTTATCTAGGAGACCGCGGGTCGCGCGTTCTGAAAGCGGACCTTGCAGCACTGCCCGCCAACGCGCCGGCGACGAGGCGCTGGTACCTCCACTGGAAGCTAGCGACCAGCGAGCTCAACCTCGGCCGCGAGCAGTCGGCCATTCTACACTTCAGCAAAGCCTACGATCTGCTTCCTGAAGTGAGGGACGACTTGCCTCCGGTCGAAGCCAATCAATTCATCTTTGAGCGGGGCGTTGCTTACATGCGAGTCGGCGAGACGCAAAACTGCTGCAATCGGTTCACGCCGGAAAGCTGCGTTTTGCCGATCCGAGGCCAAGGAATCCATACCGAAAAGGGCGCATCAAAACAGGCGATTGAATACTTCACCGAAGTACTTGAGGGCTCCCCCAAAGACTCGCTGCTGCATCTCGGGTCGCGCTGGCTGCTCAACATCGCCTACATGACCATCGGTACCCACCCGGACGGGGTACCCGAGGCTTACAAGATCAACCCGAAAGCCTTCGAATCAGACGAGCCGTTTCCGCGATTCATCAATATCGCCCCGCGCCTGGGCCTCGACACGTTTAGTCTATCCGGTGGCGCCGTCGCGGACGATTTTGACAACGACGGTTATCTCGACCTCGTCGTTTCCACGTGGGACACCGCGGGTCAAATCCGCTTCTTTCGGAACGAACGGAACGGGATGTTCTCCGACCGAACGGAGGCGGCGGGCCTGGCGGGCATCACCGGCGGCCTCAACCTCGTCCAAGCCGATTACAACAACGACGGTAACGTGGACGTTCTGGTATTACGTGGGGCGTGGCTGGTCCAATGGGGGAAGCATCCGAATTCGCTGCTGCGCAACAACGGCGACGGCACGTTCACGGACGTGACGTTCGAGGCGGGACTGGCGAGGGTGCACTACCCCACGCAGACGGCTTCTTGGGCCGACTACGACAACGATGGAGACCTGGATCTTTACGTCGGCAATGAAGCCCTTCTTGGCCTGCCCGCCCCGAGCCAGCTTTTCCGCAACAACGGCGACGGCACTTTCACGGACGTTGCCCGGCAAGCGGGCGTCACGAATGACCGGTTTGCCAAAGCCGTCGTCTGGGGCGACTACAATAGCGATCGGCTGCCGGACCTCTATGTGTCAAACCAAGGCGCGCCTAAACGTAGAGGGCCGAACCGCCTCTATCGAAACCAGGGCGACGGCACTTTCGTCAACGTTGCACCGGAACTGGGCGTTACCGGTCCCGACAAGAGCTTCGCAGCTTGGTTCTGGGACTTCGACAACGACGGGGTTCTGGACCTTTATGTTTCGGCCTATTCAGCCACCATTGGGGATCTCGCCGCGGCTTACCTCGGTCTCTTCGACAAGACCAAGCTAGCGCGTCTCTACCGTGGGAACGGGCGGGGCGGCTTTGAAGACGTGGCCGTCGAGCGGAACCTGAGGCGTCCGAACGCCCCGATGGGCGCCAACTTCGGCGATGTCGACAACGACGGCTACCTCGATTTTTACCTCGGTACCGGTTACGAGAACTACAGCGGCCTGATGCCGAACGTGATGTACCGTAATCGAGAAGGCAAAAGCTTTGCGGACGTCACCACGGACGGTGGGTTCGGTCATCTCCAAAAGGGCCACGCGGTCGTCTTTGCGGACTTCGACAACGACGGCGACCAGGACATTTTCGAACAGATGGGCGGCGCCTTCGCCGGCGATCGGTTTAAGGATTCGCTGTATGAAAACCCGGGCTTCGGCAATCGTTGGATCACCGTTGAGCTAAGAGGCGTTCAAACCAATCGTTCGGCGATCGGCGCACGGATTCGGATCGACGTGGTGGAAGACGACAAGCGCCGCTCTATCTACAAGCATGTCAATAGCGGCGGGAGCTTCGGCGCCAATCCGCTGCGGCAGACCATCGGCCTTGGTCAGGCAGAGAAGATCGACCTTCTCGAGGTGTACTGGCCTACTTCGGACCAGACCCAGACTTTTCGGGACGTGCCCGTCGATCGGCACCTACGAATTGTTGAGTCGCAAGAGGAATATGCCACCCGGTCGCTCAAGCGGCTCGAGCTTGGATCGGAGTGATCGCCAGGCAGACCCCACAAGGAGGCGAAGGACAGTGCCCGCGGCGACCCGCCAAGGGGAAGAATTACGAAACAAACCCGATTTCCCTACTGGGTCGATTTGGTAGGGACCGGCACTCTTGCCGGTCCTTTAGGCTTTTTCTGATTTCGTGGGCGAATAGCACAGGGGCGGTTCCCCGGCCCGAGTCCAAGCTTGTAGCGTGGATCTAGGCGGGCGGGATCACTCTTCCCTTTCGCGCTACCGGTTCGTCGCCCGCCAGATCCACGGCTTTTCGTTCGTCGCCCGACGGAGACACTTGACACGCCCGCTATTCTGAAGGGGAGAGACTGCGGGGACCGGCATCACGCTCGACCACAAGGGGAAGAATTACGAAACAAACCCGATTTCCCTACTGGGTCGATTTGGTAGGGACCGGCACTCTTGCCGGTCCTTTAGGCTTTTTCTGATTTCGTGGGCGAATAGCACAGGGGCGGTTCCGCCACAACGGCAGTGAGCGTTACGCCCGCGTGCTCCGCAGCTTGCCGAGGCGTTCTCCGACGGGAACGAATTCACGTTTCGACGGTCCCAGATAAACCTGCCGGGGACGGGCGATTCGTCGTTCCGGGTCTTCCATCAGCTCTTCCCAGTGCGCCAGCCAACCGGAGGTGCGAGGAATGGCGAACAACGCCGTAAACATTTCCGGCTGGAAGCCCATGGCCTGATAGATAATTCCGGAGTAGAAGTCCACGTTGGGATAGAGCTTTCGCTTCACGAAGTAGTCGTCCTGCAGCGCGATGCGTTCGAGCTCGATCGCCAGATCAATCTTGGGGTTTCGGCCGGTGACTTCGAAGACTTCATCCGCGATCTTCTTGATGATCCGCGCCCGAGGATCATAGTTCTTGTAGACGCGGTGGCCGAATCCCATCAATCGGCGCTCGCCGGCTTTGACTTCCTTGATGAATTCGGGAATGTGGTCCATGGAGCCGATTTCATCCAGCATCTGGAGCACGGCTTCGTTTGCACCGCCGTGTAGCGGACCGTAAAGAGCCCCAGCGGCGGCAGCCGTGGCGACGTAAGGGTCTGCGTTCGAGCTGCTGACCGTCCGCATGGTGTTGGTGCTGCAGTTCTGCTCGTGGTCGGCATGGAGAATAAACAGAACGTCGAGCGCTTTGGCGAGCACCGGGCTGGATTTATACTTCAGCTCGGTCTTTTTCCAAAGCATGTTCATGAAGTTTTCGGTATAGCTCAAGTCGTTGTCGGGATAGGCGTAAGGCAGCCCCAAGCTATGGCGATAGGCGTAGGCCGCCAAAGTCGGCATCTTACCGATGAGTCGTAACTGCTGCATGCGCCGGTTCTTGCGGCTGCCGATATTCTTGGCGTCCGGGTAGAAAGTCGAAAGCGCGGCGACTGTGCTGACGAGCATTCCCATCGGGTGAGCGTCGTAGAGAAACCCGTCGATGAACTTCTTGATGTTCTCGTGCACCATGGTGTGGCGGATGATCTCGTCGTCCCAGCCAGCCAGCTCCGAGGCGGTAGGCAGTTCTCCGTGCAGAAGGAGATAAGCTACTTCCGTGTAGGAACAGCTCTCGGCGAGGTCTTCGATCGGGTAGCCGCGATAGCGCAAGATTCCCCGCTCGCCGTCAATGAATGTGATGCGGCTGGTACACGACGCCGTGTTCGTGAATCCGGGGTCGTAGCTCATCATCCCGAATTCGTCCGCGTTGACTTTGATCGAACGCAGGTCCATCGCCCGAATCGTGCTGTTTTTGATTGAGAGCTTGTAAGCTTTTGACGTCCGGCTATCGTTGACATCTAGGCCTGCTGAGTCCAAGGGCACCTCCTACTATGCGCTGAGCGCGAGCCTGCGCTGATGCGGGGGTCGATCGTCTCGCTAAAGCGTTCGGGGACCGAGGCCTTGGCCCCTTTCGGGAACCGTGGCGCTCCCACAAGGCGTCTCCCCGCGATTTCCCGGGGCGAAGACCGACCCGAACCGCCTTTAAAATAAGAAGGATAGCAGATACGACCGACTCAGGGTGCTCCGAGTCTTGTCTCATGCAAGATGAGTCTGAACGAGGAGTTTGTTTCTCACACAAGATGAGCCTGAAGGATCGGGGAGTGGGCATGCTGGGAATTGACTATCCAAGTGCAAAACACCAGCAAGCTGAACCTGCAACAGATCCAGCAGTTTCTCCACTCCAGCGAGGAGATTCGATTCAAAGGCAAAGGGCGGGCCGAGATCTACACGTGGGTGGCGCGCACGCTTCGCCAGCACGGCTACAGCCGCCAGAACCGCGCCGACAAAGGGCTGCTGCGGCAGTATCTGGTCAAGATGACCGGACTGAGCCGGGCGCAAATCACGCGGCTGATCCAGCAGTACCGGCAGGGCGGAGAACTCCAACCCGCCCGCTACCGGCGGCATCGCTTTGCCCGCAAGTACACGCCCGCCGACGTCGAACTGCTGGCGGCGGTGGACGAGGCCCACGAAACCCTCAGCGGCCCGGCCACGCGCAAGATCCTCGAGCGGGAATACCAGCAGTACCAGCGGCGCGAATACGAGCGGCTGGCGGGGATCTCGGTGGCCCAGATCTATCGCCTGCGGCGGCGCAGAGCCTACCGCCAGCGGCGGCTGCATTTCACCAAGACCCGGCCCACGGCGGTGTCGATCGGCGAGCGGCGCCGGCCCGACCCGCAAGGCCAACCCGGCTTTCTGCGAGTGGATACGGTGCATCAAGGGGATCGCGATGGCGTCAAGGGCGTCTACCACATCAATGCCGTGGATGAAGTCACCCAGTGGCAAGTGGTCGGCGCCACGCCCGCGATCAGTGAAGCCTGGCTGGAGCCGTTGCTGAAAGCCATGATCGAGCAGTTTCCCTTTCGTATCCGCGGCTTCCATTCCGACAACGGCAGCGAGTTCCTCAATCGCACGGTGGAGAAGCTATTGAACAAGCTGCTGATCGAACAGACCAAGTCGCGTCCGCGGCACTCCAACGACAACGGCTTGGTGGAATCGAAAAACGGCGCGGTGATCCGCAAACACATGGGATATACGTACATCGCGGCGCCGCACGCGGGGCGCATCCAGCGCTTCTACCAACAGCACTTCAATCCCTATTTGAACTTCCACCGGCCCTGCGGACAGCCCGAGATCAAGACCGACGCCAAAGGCAAGCAGAAGCGGGTGTACCGCCACTACCAGACGCCTTGGGAATCTTTCGAGAAGTTGCCCGAGGCCGCCAGCTATCTCAAGCCAGGGCAGAGGCTGGAGGCTCTGGGCCGCATTGCCCAGGCCGAAAGCGACACGGCGGCGGCCCGCCGGATGCAGCGAGCCAAGCAGAAGCTGTTTGCCAGTTTCCGTTCCGCGAACACGCCGTGCTGAACAACAGGAAGAGGGCTGTGGAAATGACGGGCGATGGAAAACGAGGAAAACCAAAACCAGGTTTCCCTTCGTTTCCCACCGCCCTTGGAAATCGCTCCGCGATTCCCACAATCCCACAACCCCGACGACGATTCTCCCCTTCCCAAAACTCAAAATCAAAAAGCCCGAAAGGAGCCCCAGCGACTCAAAAAGCCCCAACCCCCGTCTTCAGGCTCATCCTTCGATGAGAAAATGCTCTCCGGCAACGAACCCCACGCAGGGCTTGCGCCGCGGCTTTCCGAGGAAAATCCGTCTTCCCCACAGGATGCACTCTCGTCCAAACACGTGCCGCGCGGATCTTGACAGCCCTCTTCCGCACTTGTTAGCCTGCGTAATTGGCTTTCGACCGGCCCCGGTTCGGCGGGGCGTTCTTATCTTAAGAATGCTTTCTCAACGGAGTTAGGAGGAGGAGACGAAAGTGACGGTTAAACCCTTATACGACCGTTTGTTGGCACGCCGGGTGGAAGAAGGAGAGCAAATCAAGGGAGGAATCATCATCCCCGACTCGGCCAAGGAAAAGCCTCAAGAGGCGGAAATCATCGCGGTGGGGAACGGCAAGCGGCTGGACGACGGCAAGATCGTCCCACTCGATGTGAAGGCCGGCGACAAGGTGCTGATCGGAAAATACTCGGGAACGGATATCACCGTGGAGGGTGAAGAGCTGATTATCCTCCGCGAAGACGAGGTCCTCGGCGTTCTGGAAAGCTAAGCGCCCGTCACCACTCCCTTCAAAACTTCAGCGTTTCCATCAGGGTATTCAGTTCCTTTTGAAGCTCGTCCTTCCGGAGGCGGAGTTCGTTCTGCTGATCCCTAAGCGAAACCAACCTTCCTTCCTGAGCGGAAAGCTTGTCGGCGTACTCCATCACCCGCTGCTGCTGCCCGGCAACGGAGCGGAGCGTCGAAATGTTGCTCCTCAGCCGGCTCTGGTCTTGCGAGAGGTTGTTGATCTGTTCGTTGACCCTCCCGAGTTCACGATCGGTGTCGGCGATTTGGCGCTTTAGATCAGCGATCTCCTCCAGCTTCTTGCGGCCGGCTTCGTCGAGTTTCTCGTTCCGCACGTAAGTAAAGATCTGGTCCGGCGTCATGTTCGTGACGGCGATCTGCTGAGAATAGACCCGTTCCTCGACCACCGGGAATTTCTTTGTAGCTCCGGGATCGACCTTCACCTCGAAGCGATAGGAGTTGGCGGTTTTTTCTTCCGGCTTCATATCGATGAGCTTGTACTCGGGTCGGGCGGCGTGCTCGATGATCACGGTCTTGGACTTGGAATCAACGTTGCGAATGGTAAACGTCTTGGTCTCACGGCGAGCGGTTTTCGTAGTCAGCAAGCCACGTCGGTAGTGGAACTCGCTGAGCAGCTTACTCTCGCTATCGAAGGCTGCGGTGATACGAGTTCCGAGATCGACGGCATAGCTAATCAGCCGTTTGTCGCCCGACTTGACGGTCTCCATCAGAGCCTCGCCGGCATAGGCTCCGGCGTCGTAGACCGTAATGGCGCCACCGTCCATCGTGGTGTCGCCGGAGTTGGTCAGCTCGACGGCGTTGAGAGGGTGCTGGGAAGCATTAGAGTGGTCGTAGATGAGTAAGCGCCGGGCCTCGACGCGCTCTCGGAAGAAGGGCAGCATGGCGGACTCGCCCTTGCGAATGTTAACCGGACGATCGATCTTGTATTCGAACAGTTCCCCGAGCTCGGCGCCGACAGCGGTGGCCGCCACGGTGGAGGCGATGGCTCGGCGTTGAAAAAGAGCGTCTTGGGCGCCGACCAGGCCCCCCACCACGCCGCTGGCGACTTGCTGGCGAAAGGCGCGATTCCCCTCTAGGTTGTCGCGCCGACCCTTCTTTTGCCCGTAATAGGCGGCTGCTTCCTTGGCTGGTGGAGGCGCAGGCGGACGCATCGCGGCCACCGTGTCACTTAGGCCTGCTTCCTCGACGGCCCCCCCGTGGACCACCGGGCGCCAGGCGCGGTCTTGAGCCAACTGAACGACCGGGCGGCTCACGTAGCGTGGTTCGTAAAGCCGGCTGATAAAGGACACCGGTAACCCAGAGACGAGCGAAAGCCTGACATTCGTCCAGTCCTCGCCCGAGGTGTTGTCGACGATCGCCCAGCCCTCGAGCAGCGGCTTTTCCTTCTCGTCGAATACCAGCCGGTAACTGCTTTTCCAAATCGCGGTAGGGACTACATAGCTGGCCGCGACTTCGCTGGCTCCTCCTGACGATTCGATGGTCACAGTTCGCTTCTCGAGATTGCGAGACCGCGCCACAACGCCAAGGTAGTCCGCAAACTGAGACTGCAACTTGGGATCGACGAATCGCAGCCCGGCTGCCGCCGCCGGATCGACCGTTCGAAGCTCACCCTTGGTGAGCAGCATCAGTTCCTGGCGCTGGGGCTGGCGTTCGCTGGCCGGGATCGTCCGCGCGCTGACGATCGAACCGCGTGTCTTGCCGCTGCTGAGCCGCAGTTCCACCTCGGCGCCCTTGAACTGGTCGAGAATCTGGCTGAGAGTGATGGCTTGGCCGATACGGAAGGGGAAAACTTCCAAGCGTTTCGAAAGCGGGTCGCTGGAGTCGTAGCGGATGGCCGAGACGCCTTCCCCTCCGCGCTGTTCGACGGTCAAGGACTTGAGTACGTCGTCCATCTCGGTTGCTTTGAACTGGAGTTGAGCTACATCTCCGGACGGCACGTTTCCCGATCGCTCAAAAAACCCGATTCCGTGCTTGTAGAGCACGACTTTGCTGACGGTAAGATCGGCGGCCCGCGCGGCGAGGCCCGAAAACATCAGAATGACGAAAGGGGCAAACACACGAATTCGCATAATATCCTCCACTAGCTAATACGCTGGAGGCCCCCAAAGCGTGCAGGTCGGTTTTGTGCGAACCAGCGCTAACTCGACAGCTCCCAAGCGGTTACGACCTTGACCGCTCCACGCCAGGCTTCATTCTCCTCCGCGGCAGGCCCGGTCTCGCGCCATTTTCATCCCCTTGGGTGGGCCGTAGGCCCATGGGCACTCACTTCCATGAGGAGGCCGGTCCCAGCTTGCTGACATAACCGCACAGAGCCGCGGGCGTAAGCCCGCAGGCCCGCGCCCTTTCGGGCGCTCACTGGTGTTCGCCGCTCTGATTCGGGCATCGCAAGGCTGCGCGAGAGCAAGGAACTGAGCCTGGAACGTAAGTGACAGGGCAAGCCCGTAACAGCCCTGGCCCTATGAGCTCACGGTCGAACAGACCCGCAGCCGGGGTTGCGAATAGGCCGGAGACCGCGATACGGAGCGGCTCACCCGTTGCCCGAATATGTCCTGCGGCTACGTGCAGAGTGGGTGCTGAGCCCAGGCCCTACTTCCCTAAAATGTCGAAGGTGGTCGTCCCACGCTGACGCACTTTGAAGTAGGCTTTTTCCCACTCCCGGTGCGCGACGTGATCAGCATAGGTTTCAAGTGCGGCCTCGTCATCCATCTCCATGCAAACGCCGTTTTTGCGTTCCTTGGCCTCACCGGTCTTGCCGTAGATCGTCTGCGTGCGGCGTAGTTTTCCGAGCCACACCTTGTTGAGGCCGTCAATCTTGCTCGGCAGCTCGTCGGTCGCTTCTTGGAAAGCTTCCCAGTCCGCGTCCGTGGCGTCGTCTACCGGCGTGAACGTAAAGCAGTGCATGAGTTTCTTCTCCCCGGCCAAACCCACGCTGCAAAACAAGGATACTCCCACAACTAGTGTCGTCAAACGAGTCCATCGGCTAAACATGGTGAGTCAGTCCTCCTTAATTCACTTAGATCGGATGCCCGCACCAGGGCACGGTTTCTGATTGTAACAGCTTCAGTGTGGCGGGCATTCTTGCTTCCGGCCACACTAGTGCGCAGGAGTTCAACCGGCGGCGAGCCTTCGCACCGCGATCGGAAAGACGGTGACTGATAGGTTGCTTGTGGTCCCGCCGGAGTACCCCCCACCGCGCTAGGGAACAGCCGAGTCGGCTTTCCTTTTTCTCTTCTCGGGGTTGACAATAGAAACTTGAGGTCCGATCGATCTCTCGATTTGAACGCTGGACGGGTCGGACGGTTTCGCACCCGAGCTTCCTTGATCCGCCTTGCTCAAACCACATTCAGGAGGTTTCTTAACCCTTCTTGCGACCCATGAAAACCGATCCCTCGGATGTAGCCCAACAATTCCGCCGGGAAATCGAGGGAGAGGTGCGCTTCGACGCTTATTCGAAAGTCCTCTACAGCACGGACGCCAGCATCTGGCAGGTGGAGCCGATCGGCGTCGTCATTCCTAAACACGCTGAGGACGTTACCGCCGCCGTGGGTCTCGCGGCGCGCACCGGAACGCCGATCTTGCCGCGGGGCGGAGCAACGAGTCTCTCCGGGCAAACCGTCGGACATGCCGTTCACATCGACTTTTCGAAATACATGCACGAAGTCTTGGAGTGCAATACCGAAGAACGCTGGGTGCGAGTACAGCCCGGGGTGGTCCAAGATCAGCTGAACAACTTCCTACGGCCCCTCGGATTCCAGTTCGGCCCCGACACCTCGACGAGCAGCCGTGCAACCATCGGCGGCATGATCGGCAGCAACTCGGCCGGCGCGCACTCGATTCTTCATGGCAAGACCGTCGACCACGTCTTGGAGCTCAAAGTCGTGCTTGCCGACGGATCAGAGGCGTGTTTGGGACCGGTGGAAACCGCGGAACTCGACCGTCGCACGGGCGGCGAAAACCTTGAGAACCGGCTCTACGAAGAAACACGCAAGCTCGGACAAGTGTACCGGGAGGAAATCCTCAGGCGATTCCCTCAGCTTTTGAGGCGCGTAAGCGGTTACAACCTCGACGAGTTGGTCGCCAAGGGCACGGAATTCGGCGCCGGCTACTCCAGCAAACCCGGCCCTTACAACCTCGCGAAGCTGGTCGTCGGGAGCGAGGGTACGCTGGCGGTGGTAAGCGAGGCCAAACTTAGGATCGTTCCCCTCCCCCAAAGGAGGGGTCTGCTGGTCATTCACTTCCGCTCCTTGTTCGAAGCCGTCGACGCTGCGCCGGAGATCGTCCGGCGGGATCCGGCAGCGGTCGAGATCATCGACGACTTCATCTTGGGACGGGCGCGAGCCAGTCCCAGCTTTCGCGACCGCATGAGCATTTTCGACCCCGAAGCTCAGGCCCTGCTGCTCGTAGAGTTTTACGCCGACAGTGAGTCCGAGATTCGAGCTCGGCTCGACGAGCTACAGACGCACTTGAGCCGCAACCGGATCGGTTTCAACTACTTGCCTTTAACCGATCCGGACCAGCAGAGGAACATCTGGCAAGTTCGCAAAGAGTCCCTAGGTCTGCTGATGGGCGTCAAGGGAGACAAGAAGCCGGTTGCTTTTGTCGAGGATCCGGCCGTTCCCGTGGAGAAGATGCCCTCGTTCTTGCGCCGTTTCGACGAGATCCTGAAGAGCCACGACGCCCGGGGCGGCTACTACGGACACGCCTCGGTCGGATGCGTGCACGTCCGCCCGGCGATCGATCTCAAGCAGGCTTCCGAAATCGACAAGATGGGCAAGATTGGAGAAGAGGTCTGCCGGCTGGTCATGGAATATGGCGGTGCGATGAGCGGCGAGCACGGCGACGGGCTGGCTCGGGGTAAATTCAACAAGGTCCTGTTCGGGCCCGAGATCTACGAAGCGTTCCGCGAGACGAAGGCCCTTTTCGATCCCCATAACATCCTCAATCCCGGCAAAGTCGTCGAAACGCCCGAACCCACCGTAAGCCTGCGTTTTGGTTCGGACTATCGAGCTGTTTCGATTGACACGCACCTCGATTTCTCATCCGAAGGTGGCTTCGCTCGCGCGGTGGAGATGTGCAACGGAATGGGCGCGTGCCGCAAACGCGACGTCGGAACGATGTGCCCCTCCTACCACGCCACGCTCGAAGAAGAACACTCTACGCGCGGTCGAGCCAACGCTCTACGGGCGGCGCTCTCGGGCGCTCTGCCACCCGAGGAGTTTACCTCACGGCGGATGTACGAAGTGCTCGACTTGTGTCTGGCTTGCAAAGGCTGCAAAAGAGAATGCCCCTCGAACGTCGATCTGGCAAAGATCAAGTACGAGTTTCTGGCCCACTATTACGAAAAGCATGGAGTGCCGCTCCGTGCACGGCTGTTTGCGAATACTCAAGCCCTCAACAAATGGGGCAGCCGCTTTGCGCCGCTGAGCAACGCGATCGCGCGAGCCGCTCCCGTGAAGTGGTTGTTCGAGCGCTGGCTCGGCATCGACGCCCGCCGCCGGTTACCTCCCTTCGCCCGGCCCGATTTTGAAACTTGGTTTTTCCGCACCCACCACAAGCCCGCCGGCAATTCCCGACCGAAAGTTGTTCTCTTTCACGACTGCTTCATGACTTACAACTACCCGCGGGTGGGACGGGCGGCGACCGAGCTGCTGGAGCAAGCTGGCTATGACGTCGTCCTGGCCGACAAGAAATGCTGCGGGCGGCCGATGATCTCGCACGGCTTGATTGAGCAGGCTCGGCAGGTAGCGCAACACAACGTCCGTGTGCTCGAGCCGTACGTCGAGCAAGGGATTCCTGTGCTCGGTTGCGAACCAAGCTGTCTGCTCACTCTCCGAGATGAATATCTGGATCTCATGAAGGGTTCCGCGGTGGAGAAGGTTGCCGCGGGATCTTTTCTCGTGGATGAATTCCTGGTCCGCCTGAGCAAAGAAGACAAGTTGAAGCTGCGTTTTCGACCTGCCGCCAAGCAAGTCTTATTCCACGGCCATTGCCACCAAAAGGCCCAGGTAGGAACGGGGGGCAGCTTGGAAGCCCTGCGTCTCATCCCGCAGTGTAAGGTGTCGGAGGTCGACTCCGGTTGCTGCGGTATGGCCGGTTCCTTCGGGTTCGAGAGCGAGCACTACGAGCTTTCCGAAAGGATCGGCCGGCAACGACTGATCCCTGCTGTCGAGGCCGCGTCCAACGAGACCGAGATCGCCATTGCCGGAGCCTCTTGCCGCCAGCAGATCAGCCACTTCACGGACCGCGAACCTAGGCATGTCGTCGAAATCCTGCGTGACGCGCTGGCGGAATAGCGGTGTTCAGGCGCGTTTCGGCTAGTCCTCTTTTACTACACATGCTTTGCCGGCGTCGAAGAGCGCCCGCAGAGCCGCGAACGCCAGTGAGTGGTGATTGCAACATGGTCCCTACAGGGGTTTGGCCTGTCACTGGCGTTCCAGGCTCAGTTGCTTGCTACCGCACACCCTCACGACTTGCGAATCGGAGCCGCCTGCCACAAAACCACTCGTACCCGAGGCCCCAGGGTGAAAAGTTCCGTCGAAAATGAACCAAAAGCGAATGAACCCGGTTCCCTTGATCTTTTGCGGATTATGAGCGAGAATTCATGTGGGCGAGTCGACAAGCAGCGGCCAGAGGCGGACCTGTCCCGGGTAAGCATCGAGGCCGCGACTGTACATCCCTTCTCCTTGTTGAGCTGCCCCGATAGGTGCAGCCGGTTACCGCCGGCTGCACCTGGTCTTGGCCCACCCCGGTGTGCTAACCTGCCTCTCACACGCCTTTTACGGGCACGCGCGGCGTCCCAGGCCCCGGGGCGAAGCGCGGTGCCGCCGATGTCCCCTCCACCCTAGCCGTATTTCTCGCCTGAGATCGAAGCGAAGGGCGGGAGAAGCCTGTAGATACCTGGCGCGCGGAGGGGTACTTGACCAGTCCGTTGGCCACGGCGACCAAGCGGTACGCCGTAGATGTAGGCTTGCGCGCTGGGCAGGCCGATTGTTGTTGAGAAAAGCGGCCAGTTACCGCTCTTTGGGATGGACTCAGGGAGAATGCGCATCGAGCGTTTGGGTTGGTCCAGCATCCTGTTGGCGCTGACGATTTCGGCCCTGTGGGGCGGCAATTTTGTGGCCCTAAAAGCGGCTCTCGCAACGATTCCACCGATCTGGATGGCCTTCTGGAGGATGTTGGTCGGCGCGGCTGTCGTAGCCGTCTGGGCGTGGAGCCGCGGGACCAGGCTGAGTCCGACGGCGGGGGAGCGGGGGCCGCTCGCGACCTTAAGCTTTATGTTCACTGTGCAGATTGCGCTGCTCAACATCGGCGTCGATTTCACCTCGCCGGCTTATAGTGTGATTCTGCTGAACTCTCACCCGATCTTCGCCAATGCGATCAGTCACTTTTCCGTCCCCGGAGACCGGTTGAGCCGGCGGCGTGCAACCGGGCTGCTCATTGCTTTTTCAGGGATCTGCTTAGTGTTCTTTGGGCAACCTACCGCCCGCTTGGCCGAACATCCTGTGGCTGGGAATCTGATCGTGATACTCGCGGCTGCTCTTCTTGCCGCTCGTATTGTTTACACCAAGCAGGTGGTGCAGCACGTCGAGCCAGTGCTGGCCGTCGTCTGGCAGATGCTGCTGTCGCTGCCGGCCTTTCTTCTGATCGCGGCATTCACGGAACCCCTCGTCAAGCAGCCGTTTAACTGGGAGGCCGCAGGCTCCCTCTTCTACCAAGGCGTCGTAATCTCAGGGTTCTGCTATGTCACCTGGACAAGACTCCTCAGGCGCCACAGCCCTGGGATCTTATCGACATTTGGGTTCACCACGCCCGTTTTCGGGGTGGGGCTTAGCGCTTTGGCCTTTGCCGAGCCCATCACGCCTCGCCTCCTAGTCGGCATGGCGGCTGTTGCCGCCGGGATTCTGATAGTAACTCGCGAGCCGGATCTCAAAACCCGAGAGTCGATAGGCTCGGAGGCCCCCGGGGCACTCCCGTGACCGAGGGCCGCTACACCCTTCGCCCGCTGGGGCTCGGCGGCGGCCTGGTGGCCCTATTGCTGTCGGCCCTGTGGGGCGGCAACATCGTTTCCGCCAAGATCGCTTTGGCGACCTTCGCGCCCTTTTGGACGGCTTTTTGGCGCATGTTCGTCGGACTGGCGCCCGTCCTGTTGTGGGCCTGGAAGAGAGGCACGCGTCTGCGGCCGCAACCGGGGGAACGGCGGTGGCTGACCTACCTGGGCATCTTAACGACGGTGCAGATCTCACTCGTTTACCTGGGGGTGAGTCTTACGTCGGCAGGTTTCGCCTCGGTGTTGATGAATAGCCATGCAATCTTTACGAATTTCATCTCCCATTTCTTCGTGCCGGGTGATCACCTATCGTGGCCTAGACTCATTGGCCTGGTCACGGCGTTCAGCGGTATCTCAGTGACCTTCCTCGGAAAGCCGGAGGCGCGTCTGGCCTCGAACCCGTTGGCGGGCAACTTGCTTTGCACGGCGACATCGGCGTTGTTCGGGGCGCGGACGGTCTTCACATCGCGAATCGTTGCGCGCATCGACTACGTGCGCACCGTTTTTTGGCAAACGGTGATCACCATCCCCTTTTACTTGGCAACGGCCCTCGCACTGGAGCCTGTAACGCTTCAGCCCGTGACCTGGACAGCGGTGGCCGCGATAGCCTACCAGGGATTCATGTCCAACGGTGTTTGCACCATCCTTTGGATACGGCTACTACGACACCACCGCCCTGGTGAAGTTGCTATTTTCGGGTTCCCGGCTCCGCTCTTCGGCGTGACCTTCAGCGCTATGATTCTTTCGGAAAGGCTCTCGCCGGCCCTGCTCGTGGGCGTCGCGGCTGTGGCCGCCGGCATTCTAATTGTGAGCCGCGACCGAGCGCAGCGCGACATTCCTTCGCCACCCTCACAGATCCGGGGATCCCCTTCGTGAAGGCGGACGCCGCAACAGCTCGGCCGTTGGGGTTCAACGCCGCTCTGGCGGCCATCGCTCTTACCGTGCTCTGGGGTGGCAATGTGGTCGCCATGAAGACAGCGCTGGGAACCTTTCCACCTTTTTGGACCGCTTTTTGGCGCATGGTGGTCGGCCTGGCACCGCTCCTGATGTGGTCGAGGAAAAAAAGGACCCGGTTAAAGCCACAACCGGGGGAATGGCTCCCGCTGACGGCTTTGGGCCTGTTGATGACAGTGCAGATGGCGGTCGTCTATCTGGGGGTGAATCTGACTTCGGCCGCCTATGCCGCTGTGCTGTTGAACAGCCATCCGATCTTTACGAATTTGCTCTCCCATTTTTATGTCCCGGGCGATCAAGTCTCGTGGCCTCGGGTCGTCGGCCTGGCGGTCGCGTTCGGCGGCATATCGGTCACGTTTCTCGGACGGCCGGACACAGATTGGGCTCCGCGTCCGCTGGCCGGCAATTTGCTGACAACGCTGGCTGGGGCTCTTTCCGGAGTGCTCACGGTGGTCACCAAGCGAGTCATCGGACGCATCGACTACATCCGCACCATCTTTTGCGTGACCGCATTAACAGTCCCTTTCTACCTGGTGACGGCGGTTACCCTGGAGCCTATGACCCTCCAACCGGTGAGCTGGAAAGCGGTGCTGGCAATTCTGTACCAGGGAATCATAGCCAATGGCGTTTGCGTCATCCTTTGGGTAGGGTTGCTACGAAGTCACCGCCCCGGCGTATTGTCCATGTTTGGGTTCCTGTCGCCGATCTTCGGGGTGGCATTCAGTGCCATCGCGTTTTCCGAAACACTCTCGCCGGCGCTGCTGGGAGGCTTGGCGGCGGTTGCCGCGGGCCTGTTAATCGTGACCAGGCAGCAGCAGCCGGACGTGCCAGGCTCCCCACCGTCACCAGTTCGCGGAGCGCTTCAGTGAAGGTCAACGCCGCAACGGCTCGGCCGTTGGGGATCAAGGGGGCTCTGGGAGGCATCTTGCTTGCCTTGCTTTGGGGTGGCAATGTGGTTGCCATCAAGACTGCCCTGGGAACTTTCCCCCCTTTTTGGAGTGCCTTCTGGCGAATGTCGGTGGGAGTGCCCACGATCGGCTTGTGGGCTTTGCTGCGCGGAATTCCGTTGCTGCCCCCGCGATCCGAACGGGCTTCGCTGACAGCGCTGGGAATCCTCATGACCGTACAGACTTCTCTTGTCTACTTGGGGGTGAATCTCACCTCGGCGGCATACGGCTCGGTGCTGCTCAACAGCTACCCGATCTCGACGAGTCTGATTTCCCACTTCTTTGTGCCAGGGGACTATCTGTCATGGACCCGAGTCAGCGGCCTGGTAGTTGCTTTCAGCGGGATCTCGGTACTGTTCCTCGGGCGTCCTGATCCCGAGCTGGCGTCACGGCCCCTGCTGGGCAACGTAATCTGCACGACGGCGGCCTTCTTGTTCGGAGCGCGATTCGTGTTTACCAAGCGCATCGTCGAGCACGTCCATCCGATCCGCGCCGTCTTTTGGCAGAGTGCCTTCACGTTACCGTTTTATTTGGCGGCCGCGGCTCTGACGGCGGAGCCGACGCGGGGTCCCGTCACGACGGCATCCATACTTGCGATCCTATATCAAGGCACTGTCAACAATGGTTTCTGCATGATCGTGTGGATACTGCTCGTGCGTAGATACCGGCCCGGCGTCTTGTCCGTGTTCGGGTTTCTGACACCGCTTTTCGGAGTAGTCTTCAGCGCCATCGTGTTTTCCGAAAAACTCTCGCCGGTGCTGCTGGCAGCGGTGGCCGCTGTCGCCGCGGGCATTCTTCTCGTAGCGAAGCAGTCGCCACAGCCCATCGCGGGAGCTTCCCAGCAGTGACAACGAGCGAGGGCCAGCCGATGTCGTTGTACGAAGATCCTGAATGGGCAAGAACATGTGTAACCAGAGCCGCGCTTGAAAGGGTGCGGCTGAGGCGGAACATGTGTAAACAGAGCCGCGCGCGTCAGCAAGCGGTCCGGTGATGTCGTGCGGCACCTGGGAACCCACGTCATGCGGAAACTTCGCAAGCTCGCAAAACGGAGCCGCGGCCATGAGGCCGCGAGCCCAGCCGGCTCGAGCCCGTGGCTCGGTTTGGTCCCGGTTAACCTGGTCATGGTCGGGCAAGGCAGCGGGCAGACAGATCCAGCGCAGACACGGCCCTTCGTTTGAGCTGAGGGACCGCATCGTAAACTGATTCATTACCTCCCAGTGCAAGCAACTTGAAAACCGAACCCATTGGCTGGGCGTCGGCGCTCGTCGTCCTGGCGCTGTCCTTTCTCAGGGGCGGCCACATGGTGGCCATGAAGTTCGCGCTGACCGCGTTCACTCCGCTTTGGACGGCCTTCGGACGTATGTCGCTTGGCGTGCTGGCCGTGGGATTATGGGCTTATCGGCGGCCAGTCCCGCTTCGACCCAAGCCCCAAGAGTGGCGCTCTCTGGGGATTCTGACCGGGCTGTTTACCATCCAGATCGCGATGCTGAACTACGGCGTCGACTTGACTTCGCCCGCCTACTCAGTTGTTCTGATCAACAGCAATCCCATTTTTGCCAATCTGATCGCGCACTTCTTTGTTCCCGCCGATAGGCTTTCGCTTTCTCGCCTGCTGGGCTTGGCGATCGCCTTCGGCGGCATATGCATTGTTTTTCTCGGAACACCCGAGCCGCGCCTGGCACGCGATCCCCTGGCGGGCAACCTGATTATCGTTGCGACGGCTGTCCTCGTCGCGGCTCGGACCGTCTACGCCCAGCGTGTTCTCCAGTGGATCGAGCCGGGAAGATTCGCTTTCTGGCAGATGTCACTGTCTCTACCCTTCTTCGCAACCGGCGCACTGGTGGCCGGCTCCGAGCAGCGGCTACCGGTGACCTGGGTGCCCCTAGCCGCCCTTGCCTATCAGGGGGTCGTGGTCGCGGGCGTTTGCTTTACGATCTGGGCTTGTCTGCTTCGCAAGCACAGTCCGGGTTCGCTGACCGTTTTCTCGTTCACCGTGCCCATCTTTGGGGTGATCGTCAGTGCCTGGCTCTTCGCCGAGCCCTTAACGCTCGACCTTCTCATCGGGGTCGCCGCGGTGGCCGGCGGCATCTGGCTTGTGGCCCGGACTCCGAAGCCACTCCGCCCAGCAACCATATTGCCCGAGAGCTAGCCTGCTTTTATCACCACGTGGCGAGGCGAAGTGTGTGAGAAGGCCGTCAGGACGAGACGCGCGCCGCTCGGCGCCCAGTTTCTTGAACGATGCGGGGCGTACTTGAACCCTACGTTGAGCACCGCGAGCAGGCGCAACGCAGTCATGGTGGGCTTATCGCGTGCTTCGGCCGTCAGGTGGCGAGAAAAGCGGGCTAGGCAGGACCGATCGGCTCCACAATCAATGTCATTCCATCGGCGGCTTCGATTCGTACTTCGGTCCCCTTAGGCGCGGCCCGATGGTTGGGTTTGAGGCGAGCTTTCCATAACTCACCTCGAACCAGCAGAAAGCCTTCCGGATCAAGATCTTGCTTGACGACGCCCTGAGACCCAATGAGCTGCGCGATTCCTGTCTTGACTCGTGTGTCGTAGGCGCTGCGAAGAAAGGGGTAAAGCAGAAAATCTTTGATCACAACAAGCGCCAGTAGGCCAAAGACGACCGCTAGGGAGATATCGATCCATTGCCGCAGCAGCAGCAGGACCACGCCGGTCAGGGCCCAGCCGGGAATCTGAAACAGCCAGTAACGGCTCCACGTGGTCATGTGGTGCAGGGGATCACTTCGATGGTAGCGCGCGGCCGGGGGAAATGGCCGGTCCGCTGCCGCTTGGTGCATGACCCGCTGCAATGGAACTGGCCCAGCGCGCGATGGTTCGCCGAGCAGGCCGGCCTGATCGCGATAGACGAGGCCCGATTGCCCATGAATCCTAGCGATTGGATATGAAGAAAAGGCCGCAGGTCTCTTCGAGCCCTGCGCTGATTAGATGGCCGGCCCGCGGGGACTCGAACCCCGAACAACCGGCTTAGAAGGCCGGTGCTCTATCCGGTTGAGCTACGGGCCGTAGTAATGTTTTCAATAACTTATCTCTTGGCACCCGCGGCAGAAACCTTCATTGTGCCCGCATTTGTGCCCGTGGAAGAGGAGGCGAAGGACAACGGCTTTTCATTGTGCCCGCCGTGGAACTGATTCAGCTTGTTTGCGGCTTCCATCAAATCACCTGGACTCACGATATTGTATCGTTCGAAGACCGAGCGTGTCTTGTGCCCGGTTAGTTCCATAGCGACCCGCTCGGGAACCGCTGCTCGGACCAAGTTGCGGACGGCGGTCCGACGGAAGTCATGCAACAGACTCGCGGCCTTGATGCTCTTAACCCGGACCTTGCCATCCGGCCCGGTTTCGGTCTCCACTTGGCAGGGCAACCCGGCCTCGTAGCAGGCCCGCGCCCAAGCCTTACGAAAGCCGCGAATCGGTTTGCCCTCGCGGTGAAACACGTGAGGGATGATGGCACCGAGTTTTCGCTGGACCCGATCGGTGTAGGCGCGTTGCTCTTCGAGGACGGCGCGGAGTTCATCCGTCATGGGAAACGTGCGGGCTTCCTCGTTCTTCGTCTGGCCGGCATAGAGTGAAACCGTACCGGCCTTGAAATTCACTCGAGGCCATTCGAGAGCCAGGACCTCGCTTCGGCTGCGCCAGCCGGTGACATACATGAACGTGACGCCTCATCGCAACGTCTGCGGAAGATGCCCCCGTACCTCGTCGAACTGCTCCCGCTCAAAGAACCCCCTACGGACGTTGTTCTCCCGCAGCATGGGGATGTGCGGGCGCTGCAGGATCTTCCCCGACTGAACACCGAGCGAAAAAGCCCGCTTAACGTGGCTCAGCTCTCGGTTGATTTCGCCGTTCGACGCGCCGGACTGCTGACGCTGCAAGATGAACTCGTTGATATCGGCGGTCGTGATGAACGCGGCCCGACGCTGGCCGAAATACGGCAGAATGTGACGGCGCAAGCGCATCTCAAGATCTCCGATTGACCGCCTGCCGTTGACTTTGTAATCGGTCACAACGTCTTCGGCTAGCTCCCTGAAGCGCACGCGGGTTACTTTGGGCGTGATCGGCACGCCCCTAACTACATCCCCTTCCCGGAGCTTCAGAAGTTTCCTCGCATCGGATTCCTTCGTGCTTTCCGAGCTTTCCCGCATCGGCCGGCCATCGCGGTAGTACTTAATCCAGTAAACATTGGATTCCCGGACGTTGCCGTTTTTGTCCTTCCACTTTCGTTGATAGATTGATCCCAATGGGGTATCCACTTGACTCAGGTGACCCCAAGATGTAGTATGCGCCTTCGTGGAGGATTATCCAGGCGACCTGCTCGAGTTCGAGGTACGCTTCGCCAGCAAAGAGGCCTGTCGCGACTATCTGTCCGCGTTGCGCTGGCCGGAGGGTTTCCGCTGTCCGGGATGCGGGCATGAGCGGGCTTGGCCGGTGCGCAAAGTGTGGTTCGAATGCGCTCGCTGCGGGCGGCAGACGTCGGTGACCTCGGGCACGATCTTCCAAGACACACGTAAGCCGCTGCGGCTGTGGTTCCGGGCGATCTGGCACGTCACTTCGCAAAAGAACGGGGTCAGCGCGCTGGGTCTGCAGCGCGTTCTCGGGTTGGGCAGCTATCAAACCGCGTGGACCTGGATGCACAAGCTGCGGCGAGCGATGGTGCGTCCGGGGCGGGAGCGATTGGCGGGCGTAGTCGAGGTCGATGAGACCTATTGGGGCGCTGAGGAAGAGGGTGTGAGCGGCCGGCAGACCGAGCGTAAAGCCTTGATTGCAGTAGCCGCGGAAGAGAGAGGCCGCGGGCTAGGACGGATCCGCATGCAGCGCGTGCGGAACGCATCGGCGGCCAGTTTGATGCCCTTCGTGGAGGAGTCGGTCGAGCCGGGAAGCGTGGTGCACACCGACGGCTGGCTGGGCTACGAGCCGCTGGAGAAGAAGGGCTACCAGCATCGCATCGTCTTTCTGTCGGGCCGCCGCAAGCAGGCCTCGGAATTATTGCCGAGGGTGCACCAAGCGATCTCGTTGCTCAAGCGCTGGCTGCTGGGCACGCACCAAGGCGCGGTTAGTCACGAGCATCTGGACTACTACCTCGACGAGTTTGTGTTCCGCTTCAACCGGCGCAACTCACGCAGCCGGGGAAAACTCTTCTACCGCCTTGTGCAGCAGGCAGTCGCCGTGGACCCAACGCCGTATCGATCGATCGTCGCCGACTGGGACGCTGAGGCCCCGTGAGCCCAACCACAAGATGTTGGGGTTACCTGAGTCAAGTGGATACCCCATTGATCCCATTTAGGTTTCTCCTTTCTTGACTGTCTTGCGTAGCTTCGGTTTCGCCTTGAACTTCCGTTCGTAGTACCTCTTGGAGTTCCGGCGATACTGCTCTGACTTGCATTCCTCGGATTCGCACCATTTTTCCCGATTGCGGGCGCGCCTTCGCTTTTTGGGGGTGAACGGCCTGCCACACCAGGCGCAGCGATAGAGTCCGTTTGGGGAGCGGAGGGCCGCAGCCAAATCGACCGCCAGCCTCCCGGCCAATCGCCAATAGGCCGTCTGAATCTCAAACCAGTGTTCTTTCGCATTTCGCCGCGTAAGCCACTGCGGTGACAAACCGACTTGGCCATAGCGGAACCAGCGTTCAAGGGCCAGCGCGACTGTCTGTCGCTCGTGAATAACGTTCCCGGCAATCTCTCCCGGACCCCAGTAGTAGTGATCTTCTATGGAGATTCCCTCTGGTTCGCCTCGCTCGACATCGGCCCAGTCCGCTTTATCACCGGGCCTGTCCTGATGGAGGTTCGCGGCAACCAGCAGGATGGCCCGTAACTGCCGGGAGTACCTTCGCCATGCTTCAACCGGCTCAGTGCGCTGGCCTCTACCCGTGCTGAAGCTCTGGCAGGGCGGATCGGCTAGATCCCTGTGGTTTTGAGGCTTGCGATGTTCGCAGATTTCGAGCGGACCCCAGCGTCTTGCAAAATCCAAAACCGCTTGCGTAAACCTGTCTTCCCGGACGTCCATTAACCGGATGAATGCATCAAGGCACTTCCCCTTGCGGGGGGAGACGTGCTTGAGATCAACCCACTTATAGGTAAGAACCGGGCCGCCATCGTTGACCCACGGCCATGCAAGCCGTTCCGGGCCGGGTTTAATGATCGCCGGACTTCTTAATTCGCTTGCCGAAACGATGGCGATCTCGCTCGGAACCCCGTATGAAACCTCACGATCCGCGCGGATCGCGAGGTCCGCTCCCTCAATTTCCATTCCGGCGAGTTCTGCTTGCGCGCGCAGTGTGTCGAATCTCATATCATACCTAATTCTGAATATAAGATAGATCAGCTCCACTTGTCCATACTAAAAATATGCCTATCCCCCCAGACCTAACCCAAGCTCATACGAGCGCACGCGACCAAAGCGGGCACAGTGCGGGCACAGCGGACGCGGAAACCCCTGTCAATAGCGGGCCCGACAGAGGAGCAGCGGTCGCTGTTCCCGCACCGCGGCTGCTCGACTTGCGGGCGGCCGGCCGCTACCTAGGGCTGTCGTACTGGACGGTGCGTGATCTTGTCTTCGCGGGCGCGCTGCCGACCGTAAAGCTGCCGTGCCCACGTGCAGGGGACGGTCGGGCGATTCGTCGCGTACTCATCGACCGCCGCGACCTGGACGCCCTCATTGAGCGGCACCGGGAGGCGGCGCTATGACTCTCCGCGAGCTGCTGGGCCGCGCGTCCATCAGTGACGTTTGGGTGGCTCTCGGTGGCGGCGAATTACGCCACGGGCGGGGCAAAGGGTTTTGGCGAGATGGTGACGGCGATAACATCGCTATCAACGAATCCAAGGGTGTTTTTTACGATCACGCCCACGGCGAAGGTGGCGGCGTACTCGATCTTATCCAGACTGCCTTGGGCTACGACCGCAAGCGAGCGCTGGAATGGCTGGCGGCGTATCAGGGCGTCAACCTGGACAACAGGCGACCGCTAACGCGACATGAGCGGAGACAGTATTCCCAGCGGCGTAGCCGTGCGGAGCTTGCAGCGCGCGACCTCACCCGATGGCGGCGCGACGTACTCCGGCGGGCGCGGGCGGAGCGCAACCGGCTGTACCTGTCCGAAAACGCGGTATCAGCCGCCGCGAGAACTTTACTGGCCGCAACCGGCGGCGACGGCGATGACGAAGCCTGGGCCCACATTTTTGAACACGCCCAAGACGATCAGCGCGCTGACCAGATAGACCGCGTAATCCAGCGAATTGAGTCGGCGACGCCAGCCGAGTTGGTCACCATACGGCGGGCGTCGGAGTTGGGGAGGCAGGTGGTGTGAAGCGGGCGATCGAGTCGATCGTTATCGGCAAGCGAACCCGCAAAGAGATGGGCGACATCGGTGCCCTCGCCCGCAGTATCCACAAGCTCGGCCTTCTCCATCCGATTGTCATCGACAACAAGAATCAACTGATTGCTGGCCAGCGCCGCTTGAAAGCGTGCGAGTCTCTCGGGTGGGGGACTGTACCCGTTCATGTTGTTCCAATAGACGACATTGTGCGCGGCGAGTTCGACGAGAATGTCGTGCGGCAGGACTTCCTGCCGAGCGAAAGATATGTCATCGCCAAGAAGCTTGAAAAACGAGAGCGAAAGGCAGCCAAGGAGCGCAAAGCGCGGCCAGGCTAGGCACGTAGTGGCAAGTTTCCACAACAAGCAGAAAAGGGCAAGTCACGTGACAAGATGGGCAAGCGTGCTGGTATAAGCGGGCGCACCCTGGATAAAATTTCCGAAGTCTGCGAAGCAGCCGAAGCCGAGCCGGAGAAGTATCGGCCGCTCGTAGAAGAGATGGACAGGACGCGCCGCGTCAACGGCGTGCACCGCAAGCTGAAGGTTGCCCGACAGGTAGAGGCGATCCGGGCCGAGCCGCTGAAACCGCCGGACGGGAAGTACCGGGTGATCGTGATTGATCCACCTTGGAGCTACGGCCGCTCCGAGGACCCGACGCATCGGGGCGCGGTTCCCTATGCGGACTTATCGGTAGAAGAGATTTGCGCCTTACCCCTCGCCGACTGGGCGCACGAAGATTGCATTCTGTGGCTATGGACGACGAACGCCTTCATGCGCGAGGCGTTCGAATGCCTGGCCGCATGGGGCTTCGAGCAGAAAACGATCCTCACTTGGGTAAAGGACAGGATGGGCACCGGAGATTGGTTGCGCGGGCAAACCGAGCACTGCTTGCTTGCGGTACGCGCAAAGCCCACGGTATCGCTGACGAACCAAACTACCGCCTTAATGGCTACTGCCGGCAAGCACTCGGAAAAGCCAAGCGAGTTCTATGACTTAGTGGAGGGGCTTTGCCCCGGATCAAGGCTCGATGTCTTCGCCAGACAGAGGAGAGATGGTTGGGAATCTTTCGGGTTCGAAGTCGTATGAAAGTGGCTTCCAATATCAACTCGTATTTGGAAAAGTATGACCGACACACCGTGGCGAGATCCAGAGGCGGAATTTGAGCGCAGGGCGACGGGGGCGTTCATGGCGGACCCGAACTTAGCAGGCGAGACTCCGACCTCGACGAATTCAGGAGCGAAACCAGACGCGACCGCCGAACTACCCCGTGTGCTCGACCGTAGCGACCCGCTAGCATGCGGCCGGCGCTTTCTAGCGGATGAATTCACCCACGACAACCAAGCAATCCTCTATCACCACCGCGGCGACTTCTACAGGTGGGTGCGCTCTAGATGGCAGCATGTCGAAGAAGGCGACTTGCGAGCGCAACTCTACGAATACTTAGAGGGGACGAAAGCCATCGGCAAGAACAAGAACCTGGAGCCGTTTAAGCCGACCGCTCGGCGCGTTACTGACATTCTCGATGCACTCAGGGGTGCGGTGCACCTGTCCAGCGGACTCGCCCCGCCGACCTGGCTCAAACAAGTTCCGGACTTGCTGCCCAATGAACTTATCCCCTGCTGTAACGGGCTGCTCCACGTACCAGAGATGTGCCTGCTCGGGCACGACGTGGATTTCTTCAACACATCGGCGCTCGACGTTGCTTATGATCCGAAGACGTCTGAGCCCACGCAATGGCTGGCGTTTCTCCGGTCGCTATGGGAGGACGATTCTGAAGCGATTGCGACGCTTGAGGAGATGTTCGGCTATCTGCTGACTACCGACACCCGGCAACAGAAAATCGGCTCTTCCGGGTTTTAAGTGGGCGAAGGAGCCAGATCGAGTTTCCCACAGTGGAAGTAGATGGCGTTGATGAAGTTCTGTTGATTGCGGAAACCGCGCGCCGTGGCCTTGACCCATTGAATCCTTGAGTTCAACCCCTCGCTGACCGCGTTCGTAATGCGGTGTTTCAGATACGTGAGTATGTTTTCGAGGCGAGCCGTCAACATCCGCGCTACGGTGACCATCGGCGTCAGCCGGCTGCGACTCGCCCAGCCGCGCCATTGCTCGAAGAAAGCTCGCGCCGCCGATTCGCGACGATAGTCGAACAGCCGCATCGCCGTTTCCTTCAACGCCCACGCCCGCGCCGTCTTCAAGTCGCTTTCGCGCAGCGCGCGGAACTCGCGCCAGGCGTCCTCGGAAAAGTTCGCCGGATGCCGCAGCCAAGCGTACTTCGTGCCTGTCAAACGCTCGTCGCCGAGGGCCAGTAAACGCTTGTTCTCCGCCCGCCGCACCTGGTCCACCGCCTTCGCCAGATGCGCCGCGATGTGATATTTGTCGTAAACGATCTTTTTCTCCGATTCGTCGAGATGCTCCCGGGTCGAGGCGACGTAAGGATCCCACATGTCCATCGCGACGGCCTCGACTCGGGCGAGTTGCTCTGCGCTCAACGTCTTCCAAAAGCCGTCCAGGCTGGCCTGGCTGCGTCCCTCGGCGACGAACAACACGCGCGAGCGGTTGAGATCGTTGACGACGGTGAGATAGCGATGGCGCTTGCGGAAGCTCTTCTCGTCGACGCCCAGGTAGGGAATCGGCTCTGCCGCGCGACGTTCGAGCCCACGTTGCACGGCGCGTTCCAGGATGCCGTGAATCTCGTCCCAGCTCAGCGCCAGCAACTCGGCGATGCCTTGCTGGCTGGCTTCCTTCAGCCACGAGATCGCGAGAGCTTCAAACAGCGCGGTGAAGCGGCTGGAAGCCTCGGCCCAGGGCAGTCGCACGACGCGCGGCCCGTGCTCGGAGCAGTCGCTGCGCGGCGGCCGGGCGTGCAGGATCGTGCGGTACTGACAGGTGTCGAGGTGACGCCAGCGGCGTTCGGGCTGATGATCGTGGAGTGCGCACACGGCGCTGCATTGGCGGCACGGCCAGCGGACTTGCTCGTCGTGTTCGAGGAAGACGTGGACTTCGCCGTCGGCTCGGCGCAGCTCCACTCGCACGACTTTCCAGGGACTTTCGATGCCCAGAATCTGGCGGTATAGCTCGCGGTCTTGCATCCCGCGAGACTACCACCGAGCCTCACTCGCCCACTAGAAACCCGGAAGAACCAGAAAATCTTTATGCTCGTCGGCCCAAAACGCTCGGGCAAGGGAACGATAGCGAGGGTGTTGACAGCCCTACTAGGGCGCGAGAACGTGGCTGGTCCAACACTCGGTTCCCTTGCGACGAACTTTGGCCTTTCGCCGCTTATCGGCAAGCCATTAGCCATCATCAGTGACGCTCGGCTGGGTAGTCGTAGCGACCAGGCCGTCATCGTCGAACGGCTGTTGAGCATCAGCGGCGAAGACATCATCACCATTGATCGCAAACATCGAGAACCCTGGACTGGGACGCTGCCGACCCGATTCCTTCTGCTGAGCAACGAGTTGCCCAGACTTGCGGATACATCGGGAGCGATGGCGAGCCGGTTTATCGTCCTGATGCTGAAGACTAGCTTTTTCGGGCGCGAGGACACCGAGTTAACCGACAAGCTGCGAACCGAACTCCCCAACATCCTCCGCTGGTCGCTGGACGGACTACAGCAGTTGCGAGAGCGCGGCAGGTTCCTTCAGCCGTCATCTTCGACAGAAGCAATTCAAGAGCTTGAGGACCTTGGCTCACCTGTCGGTGCGTTCGTCCGCGACCGCTGCGAGATTGAACCAGGGCTGGAAATTGCCTGCGACAACTTGTATAGGGCATGGTGCTCGTGGTGTACCGAGCAGGGACGCGACCACGCCGGCACCAGGCAACGGTTCGGGCGTGACCTTCGCGCAGTCGTGCCGGGACTCACCGTTAAACAACGACGCGAGGCGCTACAGGTGGTGCGCGTCTATGGGGGGATTTCGACAGTATGAAGAGTCAGTGTCACGCATGTCACGCGTACGCCTTTATTTTTCTTTTTACTTTACCTTTTTACCCCCTTACGCGTGCAAATAAGAACCTATGCGTGACAATGCGTGACAGGGCTTGAATCATGGCTAGAACCTGCACCGTCTGCACCCACAACGAGCGAGACGCCACGCCATCGTCCGAGCGCCATCTACCTCCTCAGGTGCGTTCAGGACGCTCATCCGCACCCTTGCAGCGTCCTTGAGAATCGACCAGAGACATGAAAAGCGGGCACAATTCGGGCACAGCGGCAGCGGAAACCCCTGTCAATAGCGGCCCAGCTCGCGGGACAGCGGTTCAGATATCCGTTGCTCCCGTCCGGCTGCTGGACCTGAGGGCGGCTGCCGCCTACATAGGCCTAAGTTATTGGACGTTGAGAGATATGACACTTAGCGGGATACTGCCGACGGTCAAGATTCCCTGCCCACGCGCCCGCGATGGCCGCGTTATCCGACGGGTTCTGATCGACCGGCAGGACTTGGACCGATTCATCGAGGCCAACAAAGAGAGTGAGCCCTTATGAAGCAAAGGGTGCTGAGAAAGCCTAGGAAAACAGGCCGACAAGGTGGCCAACGGGGGAACGTTAACGCCGTGAAGCACGGGGCTTACATCGACATATCGACGATCGACGGACGGACGCGCCATGCGCGATGGAAGCGAGAGCGCACGGAGTCATACATAGCGCATCTTGGCGGCAATCCTTCAACGGCTGAGGGGGCGCTTATCGACCGAATCGTAGCGAAGGAATGGAAGTGCACTCAAATGGAAGAGGCGATGGCCAGGGGGGATAAAGTGGCTGCCGAGCATTACATTAGTTGGGCGAATTCGTTGAGGCTTGACCTAGCGCAGCTTGGCCTTGCGAGGCGCCAGCCGCCAGCGATGGACCTGCAGGCCTATTTGCGACAGCGCGAGAAGGCAGAGAGCAAGCTGCCGACGGGAGGGACCCTCGTCTGAGCCGCCAGCAACGCCACTCGCAAAGCCGGAGGTTCAGCAGTGCAACCCCTGGGGCGACAGTAAACGTTGAGTCGCGCGGGGTCCCAGCATCACCAGATCTCGATGAGGCGCGGCTTGGAATCGAGGGCGCCACGGGGAGAGCTGGACGCGAAGCCGGGGCGTTGCGTCAAGCCAGGGTACGCGCTACCGAGGCCAATGCGAGATGCCAAAACGTGCGAAGGTTGGCCGAACTACGAGCCGAGCATGAGCCGAGCGGGCCGAGCTCGCCAAGCAGAGAGAAGAGAAGCAATAACGTATACCAAGTGGCGCTCGATCGATTCAACAAGGCTGTGGGCCGATGACCATTATCGACTTCGCCACAGACCCCGGATTGCTCAACCTGTCGCTGAGCGATGCCCAGCGGACCGTACTGAAGGCGTTCTACGGCGAGCCGCTGGGAGATGCCGAAGCCGCGATGTTCGAGGAACTCGCTGGACGGCCTTACGAGCAAGAGCCGCACTCCGAGTTGACCTACATTGCGGGCGCGAGAAGCGGCAAGGATTCCCGTATCGCTCTTGCGATTGCGCTGTACGAGGCGTTCGGTAGGGACCACCGCTACCTTGCGCCGGGAGAGAAGGGCTACGTCCTGATCGTCGCGCAAGACCAGAGGGGCGGACAGATTGCTCTCGGTTACATCCGGGCAGCCATCGAGGGATCGGACTTGCTGCGGTCACAGGTGCTCGAAACTCGCAAGCTCGAAATTGAGCTCAAAAACAACTTGGTGATTGCGGTCTACCCGTGCTCTTATCGTGCCCCTCGTGGGATCACGGTTCTCTGTGGCATCGCGGATGAGGTGGCGTTCTGGCGTGACGAAAACTCAAGCAATTCCGACGTGGAAATCATCCGCACGATGCGGCGGGGCATGGCGAACGTGCCGGACGCGAAGCTGGTTAAAATCTCTACGCCCTACGCCAAGGCCGGCGTGCTATGGGATGACTTCCGGCGCCGTCATGAGTTGCCGGAAGTGTTGGTGGTTTCAGGCTCCGACGTGGGTGATGAATCCGTCGATCTCCGAGCGATTCCTGGAGCGCGAGCGCGATAAAGACCCGGAAGCCTACCAGCGAGAGTATGGCGCTCAGTTTTCGGACAGCATTTCCTCGTTTCTTTCGAGAGAAGCAATAGACGCCTGTGTTGTCGAGGGCCGCCGCGAACTGCCGCCTGTCGGGGGAATTACCTACTCTGCCTTCGTTGATCCGTCGGGCGGGAGCAAGGACAGCATGACGCTCGCTGTCGCGCACCGAGACGGCGGGCGTGGTGTATTGGATTGCTTGCGGGAGCGCAAGCCGCCGTTTTCTCCCGAGTCTGTGGTCCAGGAGTTTGCCGACGTTCTCAAGAGCTATCGCAGCTCAACCGTCACAGGTGACCGCTACGCGGGTGAGTGGCCGCGAGAGCGTTTTCGGGTTCACGGCATCAACTACCAGATTGCCGAGAAAAACCGCAGCGAGTTGTATCTGGAGCTACTGCCAGCCATCAATTCGGAGACCATCGAGTTACTCGACAACCAGCGGTTCGTCTCGCAGCTAGTGGGCTTGGAGCGGCGCACTTCGCGTGCGGGAAAGGATTCGGTGGACCACGGACCCGGCGCGCATGACGACCTGGCGAATGCGGCGGCGGGGGCGCTGACCCTGGTAGACCAGAGAGTCAGGTGGGGGCCAGTTTATGAGCGCGGGGAAGAGAAGCCATCGCCCGAAGAGTATTTCTACGAGATCTCATGACGTTCTCAATTGACTCAATCGTTATCGGCAGGCGACGAAGCCGCAAACAACTGGGTGATGTTGAAGGCTTGGCGAGCAGTATTCGTGATCTAGGGCTGCTTCACCCGATTGTCTTGGACGACGAACATCACTTGATTGCTGGCTGCCGCTTCATAATGAATTCAAGTTGGGTATCCACTTCATTCAGGTACACCCTATGGGTTGTGGCCTCGCGGCTCCGGAACAGGAATGTGAGATTGCGAGAATCGTGCGAGTGGCCGCCAAGCCGACCCACACGCGAATTCATTGCGGTGGCAGCCTTCGGGCGGCAACTCCGAGAATCGGACGCGCTACGCAGCCCCACGCCGCGCCAGAGCAGTAACCTCGGGATTCGCTTCTTGGTAGATGCTTTCGCGCGACCACAACATCTTGTGGCTGCCTGAGTCAAATGGATACCCCACTTGAATTCAATGAAAGCAAGTGTCCCAAATGTCCCACTTAAAAAAAGGGGCGGCAGGCGTGCTGAATTCACACAAGCTCAAGTGGAGCGTGCGCTCACCGCGGCCGGCGGGCTTGTTACGTCCGCAGCGAAGCGTTTAGGCTGCGACCCCAAGACGGTTTATCGGTAACATCGAGCGGTTTCCAGCGCTTAGGGACGTGCTGGGGGCGGCCCGCGAAAGCTCGGTTGACTTGGCCGAGTCCGAACTTATGAAAGCCATCAGGGCAGGCAACATGACGGCGATTATTTTCTTCCTCAAGACGCAGGGCCGGTCTCGCGGCTACGTCGAGCGCAGCGACCACGATTTCACAGCTAGCGGCATGCCTTCCAGGATGCGGACTCCGATGAGAAACCCAATCCGCTTCGCGTCCGACTTCACTAAGTGGGTACGCCATGTGCTTCAAGATTTCGACCCGGATTCTGAGAGTTCTTGCGTGGGCCTTCGAGAAAGCGCACGAGGGAGGCGCTAGATCAGCTTGCTGAAAAAATGGCCCAAGCGAGGAGCGGACTCTCAGAACCCTGTGATTTCGTTGAGTTTGAATCTTTCGCCGCGACAGAAGCATACGGCTTTGAATTTCCACGTGCCGCCCGGCTCCAGTCCATTGACGTTCGCCATCGCTGAACCCACCTGGTCGCCCTGGCTGTCGTAGAGCCGAAAGGTCACTTGAACGTAGCTGTAGGTTCGCTTCGTGTTGTTCCTGATTCGCCCCACTACCTCAGTCAAGGACTCTTTCTTTATGCCTTTTGATTCAATAAGCTCCAGATCTTCTCTGTCAACTCCGGGCTGCTCGTAATGCCGTTCCGCTTGTCGCATCGCGGCCCTAAGCCTTTTCTCTGCCTCGGCCTCGGCGCGCTGCTCCGCAGTAGTTGGGCGCTCAGTCGGCTTCTCGTCTTCCGGTTCCGGATCAGGCGCCACCGCCACTAGAATCACTAGCCCTACGAAGATTCCGAGTGTCCACTTCCACCAGGCGCTCTTCTTGCGCTTAACTGGAACCGCAGATTGGATCTTCTTGCCACACACGTCGCAGAACTCGGCATCGCCTGGGACCTCTTTCCCGCAGTGCTCGCAATACACCGTTCACCTCCGTGGTGCCCAGAAATCCGATTTCCAACGCACAAGGGCTCGACGTCCCGACACGTTGAGGTCGTGTTTTGGTTGAATGCTAGGTATAGTCCGTCTAGTTATATTCTGTAGATCTTTAGGCATCATACTCCCAGACTGGGGGGAGTGCAACATGCTGACAGGCGCCGTGAGCTTCTAGAGGGGCTGGGACGGAGAATTCGTGAGTTTCGCAGTAAGCGCGGGTGGTCCCAGGAGGACCTAGCCGACACCTGCGGGCTGCACCGGACCTACATTGGATCGGTGGAACGCGGTGAGAGTAACGTGACCATTGTCAGCCTCGATACACTAGTCCAGGCATTAGATGTGTCCCTCGCGGAAACCCTGGCAGGATTGGGTCCGACCGACCCGGGGCGGTCGACACCTTCAAGAAGAAGTCGCACCACGAGATGACCAGCCCTCGACTTGCTGCTTCAGCCTCCGGATGCGAGAGGCGACAAGCAGCGCTGGATGACGGGAAGGGAACTTTCATTCCCCAGCCGGCGAAATCACGTTAAGTGGCTTTGTTGGAGTGTGTTACGGGCCAGCAGCCGATGATTGATGGTGGTAAGGCGATATCCCGACAGGTATCCGCGGACGAGCCCTACGTAGTTCTTTCGGGGGACTTAGTCCTGTCCGCGGTGTTCGAACTCGGTGAACCAGTTTTGCATGACGCGAACGGTCTTGGAGCTTTCTTTAACCCGCTCCGCTAGAACAAAGCCTTCGCCGTCATGCGTGACATCGTACGTGAAGGTCGTGTCGGCGCGGTCGTGGGTGAAAGCACCTCGGAATAAAACCGAGCCCTTCAGACTCAAAAAGCGTCTTCTGGAAACCCACCGTCAGTGACGGCATCGTCGAAATGATGCCGGCGCCTATCACTACCGCATCAGCAGTTTTCCGCATGAGCAACTATCCTTGCGCCTCTTTACGCGAACGTGCATGCCGGTATACGATGGTCTACCGTTTACGACGTGAAACGAGTGACACAACCCTACGTGGCCTAGAGAACTCCAAGGCTGGAAGCCTATAATGCCTGACGCTGAAACTGACCCGGTTTTGTTCGAGGTGATTCGAAACGCGCTGGTCGAGGCGGCGGAGGAAATGTCGGTCTCTTTGCGGAGGACCGCCTACTCCACGAATATCAAGACGCGCCTCGACTATTCCTGTGCCTTCGTTGACGCCGCGGGCCGCATGGTGGCGCAAGCTTTTTGCCAGCCGGCGCATCTCGTGACGACCGGACGCATTGTTCCCCGTGCCGTACGCGAGTATGGTCCCGAGAACCTCGAGTCCGGAGACGGACTACTGGTGAACGATCCCCACCGCCAAGCCAGCCATTTGAACGACATCTTTCTCATCTCACCTTTTTTCCATGAAGGCAAGTTGATCGGCTACGTGGCGAACACCTGCCATCACGTCGACGTAGGCGGCGGCGCTCCAGCCAGCATTGGAGTGTTTCGCGAGATCTATCAAGAGGGATTCATCCTCCCGGTTGTGAAGCTCCTCTCTCGCGGAGAAGTTGTAGAAGACGTCTTGAAAATGTTTCTGGCAAACGTACGGGCTGGCAAGGAAGTGGCCGGCGATCTGCGGGCACAGATCGCAGCTAACAGAATCGGCATTCGCCGGCTCGCCCAGCTTTTCGATCGTTACGGTGCCGAGACGCTTCGTCATTACGTCGACCGGCTTATCGACTACAGCGAGCAACGGCTTCGAGCAGAGATTCGCGAACTGCCGCAAGGCACGTTCGAGGCCGAAGGCTACCTCGACGACGACGGCATCACGAGAGAGCCAGTCCATCTGAGAGCGAAGGTCACAATCGCGGGGGATCAGGCAACTTTTGACTTCACTGGAACGGACCCGCAGAGACCTGCGCCGATGAATTGCAATCTGACGCAGACCTTCACCGCCTGCGTGTTTGTGTTGAAGTGTCTGACGGACCCGGATATTCCGCTCAATGAGGGCTTCTACCAACCGATTCACGTCATTGCGCCCCAAGGTCTGGCGGTCAACCCGAGACCGCCGACGGCGATTGTGGGAGGTTGGGAAGTCTGCGCACGATTGTGTGAGGTCCTCTTCAAGGCTTTCTCAGCAGTTCTTCCGGAAAAGGTTCCGGCGGGGACCAAGGGGATGATCTGCCAGATCGGATTCGGCGGCCGCGACCCTCGTAGCGGCGAGTATTACTGCTTCTACGAGACGATGGCGGGAGGTTACGGCGGCCGGCACTCATCCGACGGACCCGACGCCGTGCAGACGCACGTCCAGAACACGCAAAACGCCCCCGTGGAAGAGACCGAGCAGAACTACCCTGTGCGCATTATTCGGTACAGTCTCATCCCTGACTCCGAGGGCCCCGGACGGTTTCGCGGAGGGCTTGGCCTATGCCGCGAATACCAGTTTGTAGATCACGAACCCGTATTCACGATCCTCGCTGACCGGGCTAAGTTCCCCCCCTGGGGATTGTTCGGGGGGGGGGATGGAAAGTGCGCTAGATACTCTCTGATCTCGGACGGCGGCGAGAAAGAGATTGGCTCGAAAACCAGTTTGACCGTCAGGAACGGTGAAAGGATTCGTATGGAGACTTGCGGTGGTGGCGGCTACGGGTCTGCTTGGGAGCGGGATCCGGAGCGTGTACTGCGGGATGTTCGGGAGGGCAAGGTCAGTGCCCATCGGGCGAGGAGTCGCTATGGGGTTGCGATCGACTCACGTTCAGGGACGATCGACTTTGACGAGACAGACCGATTGCGGAGCCGACTTCGATGCAGTTCGATCCCATCCTCTTCGAAGTAATTCGTAATTCCTTGGTGGAGGCTACCGAGGAGATGTCCGTGTGTCTGCAACGTACCGCATACTCCACGAATATCAAGACGCGCCTCGACTATTCCTGTGCCTTCGTCGACGCGCAGGGCCGCATGGTCGCCCAAGCGTTCTGCCAGCCGGCTCATCTAGTGACCATTGGTCGCATCGTTCCCCGGGCCGTGGCGGAATACGGGCCCGAAAACCTTGGGCCCGGTGACGGCCTCGTCGTTAACGATCCCCACCGCCAAGCCAGCCATTTGAACGACATCTTTCTCATCTCACCTTTTTTCCATGAAGGCAAGTTGATCGGCTACGTAGCGAACACCTGCCACCATGTGGATGTCGGCGGAGGCGCTCCGGCGAGCATTGGGGCCTTCCAGGAAATTTACCAGGAAGGGGTCGTCCTTCCTGTCGTCAAGCTCCTCTCAGAAGGCTCGCTGGTTACAGACATATTCAAGATGCTCGTGGCCAACGTGCGGGCGAAGAAAGAGGTGGCGGGTGACTTACGGGCGCAGATTGCGGCCAACGGGATCGGCATTCGAAGGCTGACTCACCTACTCGAACGCCACGGGACCAAGACGATCCGTTTCTACATCGACAGGCTGATCGAATACAGCGAGCAGCGGACTAGGGACCAGGTTCGCAAACTACCGGCGGGGAGTTTCGAGGCAGAAGGCTTTCTAGACGACGACGGAATTACAGACCGGCCTGTTCGTCTGAAGGCTCGAGTGACGGTGGACGACGGGCAGGTGACCTTCGACTTCACCGGCACCGACGCCCAAAGACCGGCGCCGATGAATTGCAACCTGACGCAGACGTTCACAGCTTGCGTCTACGTACTGAAGTGTCTCGTGGATTCGGACATTCCGCTCAATGAGGGCTTCTACCAACCGATTCACGTCATTGCGCCCCAAGGTTTGGCGGTCAACCCGAGACCGCCGACGGCGATTGTGGGAGGCTGGGAAGTCTGCGCACGATTGTGTGATGTCCTCTTCAAGGCTTTCTCAGCAGTTCTTCCGGAAAAGGTTCCGGCGGGGACCAAGGCGATGATCTGCCACGCCGGTTTCGGGGGCATCGATCCGCGGACCCATCAATACTACTGCTTCCTTGAGACCTTGGCCGGAGGTTATGGCGGCCGGATTCGCTCCGACGGACCCGACGCCGTGCAGACGCACGTCCAGAACACGCAAAACGCCCCCGTGGAAGAGACCGAACAGAACTACCCGGTCCGCATCACCCGCTACAGCTTGATACCGGATTCGGACGGCCCCGGCCGTTTTCGAGGAGGGTTGGGCCTATGCCGCGAATATCTGTTTGTAGATCACGAACCCGTATTCACGATCCTCGCTGACCGGGTTAAGTTCCCCCCCTGGGGATTGTTCGGGGGGGGGGATGGAAAGTGCGCTAAATACTCTCTGATCTCGGACGGCGGCGAGAAAGAGATTGGCTCGAAAACCAGTTTGACCGTCAGGAACGGTGAAAGGATTCGTATGGAGACTTGCGGTGGTGGCGGCTACGGCCCTGCTTGGGAGCGGGATCCGGAGCGTGTACTCCGGGATGTTCGGGAGGGCAAGGTCAGCCGGTCCAGGGCGAGAGAGTGCTACGGGGTCGCAATCGATCCGAAGCATCCAGTCATCGACCAAGAAGAAACGGAACGGCTTCGGTCGGCACTCGAGCGAGAGGCAACCGGGCGATGAATAACTCCTATCGGTTGGGAATCGACATTGGCGGAACCTTCACGGATGCCGTGCTGGTGTCCGAGGAGACCGGCGAGGTACAGATCGCCAAGGTGCCGTCGACGCCGAAAGATCCGTCCATCGGCTTCCTAAACGCGCTGACGAGAATCTTGGAGAAAGCTGAACTGGAACCGGAAAGTGTTTCTTTTCTGGTGCACGGCACCACTGTCGCCACGAATTTGCTCATCGAAGGAAAGACCCCCAAGACGGCGTTCATCACCACCGCCGGTTTCGGGGACATGCTCGAAATCGCCCGTCAAGTTCGACCGTCGCTTTACGACGTGCATTTCGAGAAACCCCGGCCCCTGGTTCCTCGAAACCTCGCCTATGAAGTGTCCGAACGGCTGGATGCCCAGGGCAGCGTCCTGCTTGCGCTGGACCCGTCGAGCGTGGAGCGGATCGCGGAGGAACTCCAGAACGAGGAGGTCGCGTCGGTTGCGGTGTGCCTGCTCCACTCCTACAGCAATGCGGCCCACGAGCAGCAAGTTCGCGACATCCTGCTGAAGCAAAACCCCCACCTTACTGTTTCGCTCTCGTCGGACGTTCTGCCGGAGTTTCGCGAGTACTTCCGTGCCAGCACAACCGTCGTCAACGCCTGTTTGCGTCCCGTCGTCGAGTCCTATTTGACGGACCTTGCGACTCGACTGAAGACCCAACGTGTTCAGGCTGAGCTGCTCGTCATGCAGTCGAATGGAGGTGTGCTGACCTTCAAGACCGCGGCCGAAAAACCGGTCTACATGGTGGAGTCCGGGCCCGCGGCAGGGGTGATCGCGGCCAACTATGTCGCCGCAGCGGCCGGGCAGCGGGACTTGATTTCCCTCGACATGGGAGGAACGACCACCAAGGTGGGATTGGTTCTCGACGGTCAACCGAAGATCACTACGGAGTATGAGCTGGGAACTGAGGCTGTGGCAGGGTTCGGGGAGTCGCGCGGCAGCGGATACCCGATTCGGACGCCGGTGATCGATCTGGTGGAGATCGGTGCGGGGGGCGGCAGTATCGCTTGGGTCGATTCGGGGAATATCCTTCGCGTAGGCCCGCAAAGCGCCGGTGCGGAGCCGGGGCCCATTTGCTACGGCCGGGGCGGCAGGGAGCCGACCCTCACTGACTCCAACCTGGTGCTCGGTCGCATCAACCCTCATTACTTTCTCGGCGGCGAGATGGAGCTGGACAGTGAAGCTGCGGCTGAAGGGGTCCGTGAGAAGTGTGGGAAACGGATGGGCTGGGACGCGGTCGCCGCCGCCAACGGCATCGTTGAAATCGCGAACGCCGCCATGATCAACGCCTTACGGCTAGTTTCGGTGAGGCGAGGCTACGACCCTCGCGAGTTGGCGATGGTCGCTTTCGGCGGCGCGGCCCCGCTTCACGCCAATCGACTTGTGGCCGAGATGCAGATCCCTCTTCTCATCATTCCTCCGAGCCCTGGCACTACGTCGGCTCTGGGGTTGCTGGTGACTGACCTGCGGCACGCATTCTCACACACTCGGGTAACCAAACTGGATCGCGCGGAGCCACCAGGGATCACGCGCTTGTTCGACGCTATGGAGGACGAGGGTCGGCAGACGCTCGCTCGCGATGGCGTTCCTAACGAACGGATACACTTGCAGCGAGAGATCGAGGCACGCTACGTCGGCCAGTCCCATGAAGTGTCGGTAGCCTGCCCCGGTGGGGAACTCACCGCGGAGTCCCTCCGCGAGGTGGCGGCACGCTTTCACCAGGGACATGAGCAAGCCTATGGACACTCCTACTCGCAGGAAGAGGTCGAGCTGGTCACGTTTCGTGTCACGACGATCGGGTCGATCGAGAAGCCGAAGCCTCGCGCGCTGGCGGATCGTGGGTTCAATCTGGAGCAGGCGCAGCGCGAAGTCCGTCCGGTTTTCTTTGCCGAAGAGAAGCGCTTCCAGCCAACGGCGATCTACGATCGCTATCGGCTGTCTCCCGGCCAGAGCTTCGAAGGTCCTGCGATTGTGGAGGAGATCGACTCCACCTCGCTGATCCACCCCGGCTTCCGGGCGGAGGTCGACCGATGCGGGAACCTGCTGGTGACTCCCCGATCTTGACGGACGCGGAGAAGAACGCCTTGGCGAAACGGAACGAAGCCGACACAATGGACCGCATCCCGTTGCCTGGCTTCAATCCTTGGCTAGCTCTCGCTCTTCTCGTGATTGCCGGATTCCTCTACAACTGGTTGTGGGGTTTCATTCTGGGAGGGTAGTTCGCTTGCACCCCATTCAACCATCCTGGTGGCTCATCCTGGTCTACCTGGTCTTGATGCTGGGGGTAGGTCTCTGGGGCCGAGGGAGGATCGCGACCACGGATGACATGGCCGTCGCCGGACGCCGCTCCGGCGTCTGGTTGATTGCCTTCTCCGTGGCGGCCACCTGGATCAATGGCACCACCCTGATCGGTATTTCCGCCCTGGGGAGGGATTTCGGGCTGTGCGCTTACTGGGCGGGCGGCTCCTTTCTGTTGACCACGATCTGGATCGGGTTCTACATCATTCCTAGACTCCGCGAGACAGGCATCGTCACCATCCCAGAGCTGTTCGAGCGTTTCTTCGGTCCCAAGTACCGGTTGCTTTCCCTGTGTCTGGTTATTCTCCGGGACCTGGGGGTTACCGCCGGCACGATCGGAGCCCTAACGGTCGTTACGACCGGCTTGCTGGATATATCCGCGCTCGAAGCGCAGGCTCTGTGGCTCGGCGTGACGATTGTCTATGTCTTTCTGGGTGGCATGTGGGCCGTCTTGGTTACGGATGCGATCCAGTTCGTCATCATCATGGTCGCGACTGTAGGCCTTCTGGCCGCGGGTTTCGCGCAGTTCGGCGGGGCGCGGGGCGTCGCTGCGCAAGTCGACCCGGAGATGCTGGGACTTCTCGGCAAAGCGGGAATGGCTCAGGTCGCGGGGTGGGTCGTGATCGGGATCGCCGTCACGTGCGGGTACCAAGGGATCATACAACGGGGCCTCGCGGCTTCCAGTCCGGAAGTGGCACGGCGGGGCTTCCTCTACGGGGGGATCATCGGCACATTCTGGTACATGATTCCTCCTCTTCTTGGTGTGCTCGGTCAGGCGATGTACGGTGATGAAGTGAAAGCGGAAGACACGTTCGTGGAGGTGGCCTTTGGTGTTGCGGACGGGCAGTTGGCGACGATCGTTGTGGTCTGTGTTCTGGCGGCAAGCATGTCGACTTTGTCTTCGACCATCAACACAATGGCGTCCAACCTCACGATTGACATTTACAAACGATTCATGAACCCGCTGGCAAGCGTACGACGTCAGATCTGGGTCTATCGGGTCAGCATTGTACTGGTGGGACTGCTGGCGACGGTCCTCTACTATGTCGTGCCGCTGCTGATCGAGTTGTTCTGGCTGGGAGGACGCATCATGGGGGCCTCCGTCGCTCCCGCTCTGGTCGCACTTGTTCTGTTCCCGAGCGTCAGACAAGCGCCAACGACAGTCCTGGCGGCAATGATCCTAGGTGCCACGACCGTAGCCTTATTGCAAATCTTTGGAGCCATTCAACAAATCGGGGCGGTCGTCATTGTCTGGCAGCTCGACCCAATACTGGTTGGCTTGCCGGTCGCGATTCTGATCCTCGCTTTGGGAACTCGGTACGAAACCAGATCCGGGAATCTGAGCAGCTGCGGGCCCCACTGAAGTCGATCGGAAAGAATGGCAGTGACTGCTGAGGCCAACCAAATCACAAAGACAAACAGAACGACGGAAGCGATTCACCGGACAAGAGCGTACGGCCGATGAGCCAAGACGAGCATCTCGATTGGGCCGTCGTCTCACCTCGACTTTGCGTCCCGCCACCGTTCCCGCACAGCGGCTAGCGGTCTTCATCTCCCATGGCTCCTGCTCATCCGTGGATCCAGGCTCTATTCCGAATCAGGTGGAAGCCAGTCGACGGTTGCTTGGTGGTAAGGCGATTTCCTGACAGGTATCCGGGGACAAGCGCTATGTAGTTCGTTTCGGGGGGCTTAGTCCTGCTCGCAGTCGCGGAACTCTTCGTACCAGTTCTCGACCACGCGGATGACCTGTTGGCCACCCGTCAATCCAGGATCGGCGCAATATCGGCGGGCGCCGAGCCCACTCGCACAACATCCACCCTGACCTCCGTGCGGGTGTCGATGATCGTTACCGTGTCGGCCGATTGGTCTGCAGTATAGAGGGTGATCCCATAAACACTCAACTTAATGCTTCTCGGGTTGGCGCCGACCCTGATGCTGCTGACGACGGAATGGTCAGCGGTATTGACGATGTGAACCATGCCGGAGTTCTCTGTCGTAGTCACGTAGGCGCGCGTCCCTCGATGATTGAACTTCACCGCCGTAGCCGCAGGGATGTCCTCAATCGTCGTGACCGGCTCGCGGGTCAGGGTGTCCAGCACGGTAACGGTATTATCCTCTGAATTCGGAACGTAAGCCAGCAGGCCGTCCGGCGAGACCGCTACCTGAAAAGGGCCGGCGCCGACCGGAACTGTCGCGACCACTGCACGGGACGTTGCATCGATCACCGAGAGAGAATTCAATCCGGAATTGACCACGTAAACTTGTCCGCCGTCCGGGCTGACGGCGACGCCATAGGGTTGACTGCCCTCCGCGAGCGTGATCGTGTCGGCCACGGAAAGCGCATCCGTGTCGATCACCGAAACAGAATCCGAGCCCAGGTTGCTCACATAACAGAGACTGCCATCCGGTGCGAAAGCGATCCCGGTTGGGTCTGTCCCGACAGGTACGACTCCGAGTTCGGCGGCCGTCTCCGAGTTGAGGACAGTGACGGAGTTGGCGGGTGCTCCGACAAAATATATGGGCACGCCGGCCCTCTGGCGCTTTGGCGGGTCTTGGAAGCCGACCCGCCGCGCCTCCTCTTTCAGTCCCAACGCAATGAAAAACAAAGTGTTGGCGGAAGAATCTCCTTCGCTCGCCCGAACGTTTTGACCCGGGAGCGCCCAACGAAATGCAGGAAACCCCTCGCTCCAAAACCACGCGCCAACGGGGCCTTCCAGGTGGGCGATCGCTATTGATCGAAGGAACGGACGCTCCGCAAACTCATGCTGCGCCCGTGGAGTCAAGTCCCGAAATGAACCACAAGCTCTAACTGAAAAACTCACTGCTGTGCAGCCCAGTGCGGCCAACAGCGCGATCCCCACCAGTCGGGACCGCTTGGCACAGGGAGACGTTGAAGCTTGATTCCTTCCTTCCATGTTTCGCCGACCTTCGCCCCTCACCGGTAAAGCACTCCTTTGGCTGTTGTTGTAGCGGACAGAACTGCCCCGAAGTTCAAGCCCTCCGCCTCGAAGGCCGCCGGCTGTTGGGTCGGGATGGAAACAAGAACGAGAAAACCGACGGACCGTGTTCGCGAGATCCGACTTGTCGGCATATTGGCCAGGATGTAATCGGGGACGTTAAAAAACGTAGTGTCCCGCCGCGTCACGCAAGCGAACACTCCGGAGAAATTGGTGGGGTAGTCAACGCTAATCCCCAAGATCAGCACCTGCGCGTTCGTGCTCGACCAGCTCAACCGCACTCCCTCGGAGCGGACCAAAGTATCGATCTGCTCGCGATTGGTCCACATGACGGGGCTGGCTACACCGATCGTCGATTCAAAAGCTCCAACATCGCCGCCGCCTGCCCCGGCTACCTGGACCTGCCCGGGCTCCAGAAACAGGGCGCGCGCTGGCGCCGAGGCTATGTTGACGTTGTGTCCGAGTACGGCCCCATAGAAGGACACGTTTGCAGAGAAATCCGTTGCCTGAATCGTCTGATCTGCGCTTGAGACGGAAATCGCACCCGCGTCCAACGCGGGCGCCGGTGTAAAGGGAACGAAGGCGTCCTCCAGAATGTCCCCTTTGAAGTTGTAGGCGGTGCAGCTCCCCGGCGGCGGCCAGGAGATGTCGGGGTCGAATACAAAAGGTCCGCCGGGCTTATTGCTGAAGCCGGCGAGGAGTTGATCAACGATGATATCGACCGGCTTGGCCGGAACGGTCTGATCCGAAACTTCGTGCCGCACCAGAAGGAGCGAGCCCATCCTGGCGCCGCTCACAAAGGGTGCCGAAAAAGGGTTGTGCACGTCTGAGCAGGCCCCTCCGTCTCTGTCAACCGCCATCGTCACTGTGTTGCTGACCGCGACGCCGCCAACGCGAAGTTGCACGGGCGTGAAGCACCCGGCAGGAGCGTTCTCCGGCACGGGAACGTTGATCTGATCCACGCCGGAACAGCAGGGAGTGCGTCCGGCGTAAGTGATCCCTGTGGCTTGGACGCCGCCGATGAAAACCTCGACTTCAAACGGCAGTGTGCCCACGGGCGGCGCTTCATTGTCGGGAGCTTCAATTGGTCCTAAGCCAGTCAACCAAATTGTTACCAACTGCCCGGGTCTCGCCGTCACCGTCGTGGAGTTAATAGGCTGTTCTATCGCCGAGACGAAGTTTTGCAGAACGCCCGGGCCGATCCCAAATTGGTTCACCGTGAAGATGCCCGGGGCGTGATCGACGACGCGAACCGGCGACGGATTGCTTGTTTCCCCGTTGAAGGTAACCCGGATTGACACCCATCCCACCGGGGTGCTTGAGGGCATGATCGCATTGCTTTGTCCCGCCACGACGAACAAAGGAATCGCGTTCACGGTCACCTCGCCCTGCGTCACCGTGATCGAGACCCCGGCCAGTTCCTCGCCGAGGGGGAACGACGACACCTGCACGCCGATCGCGGGGCCCAGGTCCCTTCCGAAGATCGTGAAAACCGAACCGCGCGCGATGGCGCCACCAGGAGCGCCAGGCGGTGTAAAGGCAGCCGAGTTCAGGATGCCCTGTGTAAAGATCAGCGGGGTCGCCGAGAGGATCGACCCGGTCAGGAGCACTAGACACAGCAGCCGCAAGGATCGCACCGAGTGAGTGTGCAAGACCCTGATTGACATGGCGTATCAATCCGAGAGCTTGGGATGGTCGAGCGGGGCGGCGGCCTCGGCTTCGCGCGGGAACCGGGTCTAGTCCTCTTCATTCTCCAGCGCCTCTTTGGAGAGGAACTTGAGCGCGACGGTGCGTCGGAGTTTGAGATCCTCGGCCTTGTAGACCACACCCATCCCGCCTTCGCCGAGCTTTTCGGTGATCTTGTAGTGGCTGATGGTTTGGCCGATCATCGACGGCTCAATTGTACCGCTGTGGGATAGATGGTGGTAACAAGCCATCGCGCTAGCTATCCGATTCAAGGCCATGGTAACTCAATAGAACGAGGGGTTTTCAGCTCTTCCGACGACGTGGAAAAGGGCGTCTAACGGGCGTTTGTTGGTGGTAACGCGATTAATCAACAGTTATCGGCCCACAGGCGCTATCTAGTTCGTTTCAGGAGACTTAGTCCTACCCGCGGTCGCGGAACTCTTCGTACCAATTTTAGACCACCCGGATCTTCGGTATTGGGTCTCGGCGACCTCACGGGCCGGCGATCGCTATGCTCGACGTATCCCCTTCCATCTCGCTGGGCATGCGGATTGTAAGCGGAACCTGATCACCTGCCTGCGCCTCCAAAGGTACCCGGGCGTTAATCTGATACAACCCCGAAAAGCTGGGCGCCAACCCGGAGAAATCAACTCTCGCCTGGATTCCTCCGATCGTCACCTCGGGCGTCTCAACCGTGTTGTACCCGCCAGGGGCTAGCATTCCCGTCGGCAAGGGATCGCCCGCCGGGTCGCCACCCGGTGTGGCCTTGCCCAGACCGGTAACGAAGATCTGTAGTATCACGCCCGGAGACACCGGCTCCCCGCAATCGGCTAAAGGAGCCACCCCGCCCGCCTTGCAGTTCGTCGGGATGCCCAGCGTGGCCGCTGTCGAAGCGGGAATGGCCAGATGCCTGGTTGGCCCACGATTCGGGACGTCGGGGTCGAAGGCAACCAAAGCCGCCGCGTAAATGCGGCCCACCGGGTCGGCGCGATAAATACCCGTGCTCGCCGGCGCCATCGCCAGCATGAACACATCGCTGGTTCCCGCCGAATTCGTGACCTCCACTTGAACCTGGTCCATCTCGGGCAGATCGGTCGGCGCCAGGACGTTGATCTGAGGGAAGGGAGTCGCTCCAAACACGCCAAACAGCGGCGCGGCCGTGCCGTCAAACAGGACCGATATTCCCTCCGCCTCGAATTGAGTGGAAGGGAACAGAAAGTCCTGATTGATCATGCCGAAGTCCTGGCCGAAAACGGCCAGGATGGAACCAGGCGCCGCCGGTGCGTTGGCGAGAAAACTGGCGCTGCTAACGATGCCTCCGACGGTCGGTGAGACGGCCGGTGACACCGTAACCTGTCGCCGCAACAGGTTGCCTGAGGCGTCGTAGGTGTAGTTGATCGCACTTCCTCCACCATAGTCGGCGGCGATCAACCGGCCGGCCTCGTCGTAGCGGTACTGGACGGTGGTCTGGGCCGACAGGCAACTTGCCGCGAGAAGGAACAGGCAGCATTTCCAAAGTTCGTTCATCGCTCTCTTCGTTACGTCTTCATCGCTTCGTGCCGGTTCGTCATTCATCAAGGGCAGGTTGCGAAGGCTTGTGTGTCCGTGATGGCCGGAAAAGAGCTGCCGAGTGGATCGCCATAGGTCTTTGTCGCTCCAGTCGCCGTGTCGGTCACTCGCAAGGTGTATTCAACGTTCGTGGTCGCCGCGTCGAACACCCAGAAGTTTCCAAAGGCGTTTGTGCCGTTCACACCGTCAAGGACTTTGATCAAGAACTCCATGTTGTCAGAGCTAAAGAAGAAAAAGTCGCCCGTGTCGGCCAGTCCCACATCGTCGCAGAGGTTGGAACCCCCGATGATGTCATTTCCGGGATCGCCAAACACTAAGCCCGTCGAGTTTACGTTGTCCACGGTTATGTACCCCCGGGCAATCGTGCCGGCCGGTACCCCCCCGGTATTGGGAACGGCTGCGACGCTTCCCGGCGAATCGTCCCGTCGAGTGGTGTCCGGGGGTTTGGGGTCCGTCGCATCCCGCCAGACACTCAGGCGCGTTCCTCCGTCGAACGCTCCTCCGTTCAGGTAGCGTGCTGCCCAGGTGGTTCCCAGGGGTTCGCGGTTATCCTGGCCGTTCGGTGAACCGCCCGGCTGGACGTAGCGTCCGTAAAAGGTATAGCCGGTAGGGTTACTGCTGTTGACGCCGCCGAGGTTTGGGTTTAGGTTGCCGAGACCCCAGGGAGCGTTAGCTTCGATCCTGACGAGATTATCGCCCTCTGCGAAGTTTGTGGCGGAATCCACTATAAACCAATCGCCCCACAACTGGTTTACGTTGGATGCTATGCCCGGCCCTGTACCCACGCCGTCCGTGAAAAATGGGTTCAGGCCCGAGGGATCGGCGAACCGCAGAGGTTGGTTGAAGGCGAACTGATACGGATTTACTCCGAGCGGGTCCAAAAGTAGAACCGGATCGCGGCTCAAGAACCGTGCGGTGGCGGCGTCGTAGTACCTTCGGCGCATGTTGTAGAGCGTGGTTCCGGGTTCCCACATCACGCCGAACGCACCATGATAGACAAAGGGCTGATCGGAGCCGCCCTGATGCCGCACCTCTTCGCCAAAGGGTGTCACCGCGTAGGCGTCCGTCATCGCACCGCTTGCGCCGGTAAGCATCATCGTCGAGCCAACTTGGTCGAAGTGATAGAACCTGGGGCTGTTGTCGGCAGACTCGATGCTGTAAAGCAGCATACCGTTTGGTTCATAGACGTAGTAACGTTGGTCGGCGCCCGCGGACCGAACGATGGAGACGGTAGGCAGAGCGTGTGCGTGATTCAGCACATAGGTTTCGCTGCCGCTGGCGGTCGTCCGAGAAATACGGTTCCCAAGCCCGTCGTAGGTGAACTCGGCGGAGCCGTCTTGGCCGTTGTAGCCCGTCAGCGTCGAGTTGCCGTCCCAGCGATACTGTCGCAGCCGGTCGGCCAGCAGCCGGCCAAGATCATCGTAGGTCGCATTCTCCACCTGATGCGCGGTGTCGTAGGAGAGGGGCAGCATGCCCGGCGCGGGCTGCGTTTGGAGCGGTGCGTCAACCGTAGCTGAAGTGATCTGCCCGTCGTCATCCCGCTCGAGGGTAATCTCCGCCGAGACGTTCATTCCTGTATGGCGGATGCCGGTTACCTGGTCGTTTTCGTTGTAGGTCAAATCGGTGCTAACGCCGTTGGGACGCTCGATGCGGGTCCTCCGGTCGGCCGCGTCGTAGATGAACCGCGTTACACCTCCGGTCCAGTCCGAGAGCTGGGTGAGCCGCCCCCTCATGTCGTATTCGTAGGTCACCTGTTTGCCCGGCGAGTAGGTGATATTCGAGATGCGCCCGGCGGAGTCGTACTCGATGAGGATGCCGTTCGAGTCAATGATGCGGCTCTCGGCGTCGCGGCGCAGGGTCAGCCCGGCCGTCGCCAGGAGCTTATTGTTCTCGTCATGGGTGTAGTCGTAAGTCGTTCCGTCGAAGAACTGGTTGCGGGTTATTTGGCCGACGGCGTCGAAGGTGCGCCGCGTCAATCCCAGCGGCGTTTGGATCTCGTGCCGCCTCCCACGTTGGTCATAGTCGTAGCTAATGGTTCGCCCGAGAGGATCGGTCAAGGAAGTTTGCCGCCCGCCGCCGTCATATGCGCGCAGCCATTGGTTGCCATTCGGGTCTGTCAGGGTACTCAGTTCGCCGAGACCATTGAACTGGTATCCGGTGATGATTCCGGCGGCGTCAACCTGCGAGAGATTCCCGCGCGCGTCATAGCGAAACGCTCGCGACCGGCCGGTGGCGCTCCGTGTTGAAGTCATGCGGCCGACCGCGTCGTAGGTGTAGTTAATCGTTTGCCCGCCCGGGGCTGTGAGACCCGTCACCCTTCCCGCCGCGTCGTGGACCAAGGAGCCGGTCTTGCCAAGAGCATCTGTAACGGACGTGAGCCTTCCATTGGCGTCGTAGCCATAATCGACCGAAGTTCCCAAGTCGTCGGTGACGGAGGTCAGCAGATTGCGTCCGTCGTAGGTAAAGCGAACGGCCTCGCCGGCTCCGTTTCGCACTTCGGACACGTTGCCCACGGGGTCGTACTGAACTGCGCGGGTGTCGCCTGTGCGGTCGGTGAAGCTCGCCAGGCGGCTATTCCCGTCATAGTTAAAGCGGCGAGAGTTGCCGAGCGGGTCCGTCATCGTGCGGATCCGGTTGTTATCGTCGTATTCGATTTGTACTGCGTGACCCAGTTCATTGGTCACCCCCACGATGTTGTCCGACTCGTCGACTTCGAGGCCGCGCTCGGAGCCATCCCCATTCCGAATCGTGCTGATCCTCTTTAGGAGATCGTAGGAGAAGTTTCGCGCGACCCCGCCGGCGTCAATCGCTTCCGCCAACGAGCCGTCGGCATTGGGGGTGTACCGGCCTGTTCCGCCGAGCGGGTTGGTCAGGGTTAACAACTGTCCTCGCTCGTCGTAGGTGAAGGTCCAGTCATCGCCCGCGCGGTCGGTGAACCTCGTCAAGTTGCCTAGGGCGTCGTACTCGTACTGCTCGGTGGCAGCGTCGGGAAAGGTGAGCCGAGCAGGAACGTAGGCGCGAAAGCCGTCCTGGTCCTGTTGCTGGTATTCCATGGTCCAGGTGGCTCCGGAAAAGTCGGTTACGCTGGCCGGGAAACCGGAGGGATTGTGATACGTGAAAAGCGCCTGGCTTCCCATGCGGTCGGTGTAGGCGACGATGCGATTGTTCCCATCGTAGGCGGAGGCATCGGTATTGCCGGCGCTATCGGTTGAACCCGAGAAGTTCTCACCGCCGGAGTGGGTGTAGCCGCTGACTTGGCCTAAGGGGTCGAGCACCGTCGTGCCTTCGCCGTCAGGGGGCTGATCGTATTCGAATGTCGTGACATTGCCCTCGCCATCGGTCTGGGTACCGACACGCCCGTCACCGTCGAAGGTTTGGGTGTTGAGCCTGCTGCCGTCGGGTAGGGTCGACGTTGTCATCAGCCCCTCGAGGTCTCCCTGGGCCGTGTAAGAGTAGGTTGTCGTCGCTCCCTTTGCATCGGTGAAGGTGGTCAGGTTGTCCCCGGTGTATCCGAACTGCACTCCGCGGCCGGTTTGATCCTCGACACGAGTCAGCTTGCCGCCGGTGTAGGTGAACGCGAGCGAGCGGCCGAGTCCGTCGGTGACCGTGTCGGGACTGTTGGCGCCCTGGGTTACGGTCAGCGCGTTGCCGTTGCGATCCTCGATCCGTGTCAGGCGGCCCATGGCGTCGAAGGTGTAGATGCGGGTTGTGGAAAGATCCAGAAAGCGGAGCCCACCCCCGTCGGCGTCCTGCAACTGATGATCAAGTTTTTCCGTGCTCGACAGCGCCCAGTCACCGCCGTCCCGCTGGAAGGGGGTGGTTTTGCCGCCGAAGAGGTTGACGGTTGCCGTGTCCCCATCGACGGCCACGGAGAAATCGAAGTTGTGAGTCCAGTTGTTGCCGAGAGTCCCGGTGAAACCTCTGGCCGTCAAATAAGCCGCGTAATACCGGCCAAACGTCAGCGCGAGCGGGCCGCCCAAGAACAGGTCCGGCCGGAGGATGTTCGGGTCATGCACCTCGCCCGTGGCGAGAGAGACGGGGTCTCCGAAGGGCTGCGGGTTGTCCGCTGCCGCGTTGGTCAGCTTCAGGAGCTGTCCTATTACGGTGAAATCGAAGCGCGCTACGTTACTGCCGGCACAGCTTGAGCTCGTGGCGGTTATAGCCCAATTGACAGTCACCCGGGCGGTCCCGGGCCTGACGGGTTTGACGATGACATCTGCGTGATCCGCCCCGGGGCGGTGTACGGGATCGTGCGTGCGCTTCCGAGGCCGCCGCCCTGCTGTTCGATGCCCACGGCGCTACCCTGCACCGTAGCGGTCACCGTGGTGGTGCAGTTCATCTCACTGCCATCGTTCATGACACGAATTGTTATCTGCGAGCCGGACAGGTTCACCGGTACCGTGGCGCCCGCAGGCACTTCCGTCGAATTGTTCTGTTCGTCGATGACGAAGAACTGGTGGGCTTGGGCGCCGGTCGCTCCGACCACGAGCAGCAGGACGACCACGCACATCCATCGGGCGAACCGGTTCGGACGCGCCCTAGATAGAGGATGCGCTTCCGACGCGAGTTCGTGTTTCGCTAGACCAAACATCACCTTCCACCAGAACTCCGGACTCTGATGCGGAGAATGTTCTCCAGCTCGACTGTCGCGCTCATTCTATTGTCTGCCACGACTGACCTCCGGATCAGCATATGTTGGGACCGTGAGTATAGCGAAAACTCTCGAGGTGTCGTCCTACTTAAACTAATGACAATCTCCTTGCGCGTCAAACCGAGGTCGCCCCGTCAACATCCAAGAATGGTTTGCCGACCATCGACGAGAAAATTGTACCGCCGCAGGATTACTGTCGGGAACAAGCCAACCCACCAGTAATCTGCCGGCGACATTCCTTCCTGGAAAGATTCTAGCTTGGGCAGGCGGCAAAAGGAGGCCGCTTGCCCATGAATCAACCGACTCAGCGACGTACCCGTCGCAGGAGAAAATCCCCAACCTTGCCCGAACTCGAACAGGCAAAGGCTGCCGTCCTCAATAGCCTCGGGTCTCTGCAGTCTCGCCGGTCATACGGCCGTGCGATGAAGGAATTCATCACCTGGTATTGCTCGGAGCCTCGACTGGCGCTGAACCGCTCCGTCGTCCTACGCTACCGCATGCGACTTGAAAACATGCGTCTCGCAGCAGCTACCATCAATGTTCGCCTAGCTGCCGTTCGGCGTCTCGCTACCGAAGCCGCCGACAGCGGGCTGCTAAGTCCGGACCTCATCGCCGGCATTCGACGAGTCCGCGGTGTCAAACAGCTGGGTCGCCGCATCGGAAACTGGCTCACCCCAGAAGAGGGGCAGCGTTTGCTCAGTGCTGTGCCAACCGACCGTCTTCGGGGCAAGAGGGACGCCGCGATGCTCGGGTTGTTGATCGGGTGCGGACTGCGGCGCTCGGAACTGGTCGAACTCAACGTCGATCAGATCCAACAGCGAGAGGGACACTGGGTGATCATCGATCTGATCGGCAAGGGTGGCCGCTTGCGCACCGTCCCCATGCCGGGTTGGGTCAAAGACGCTGTAGACGATTGGGTTTGCTCGGCGGAGATCACGGGAGGCCGGCTGTTCCGCGCGGTCCGCAAAAATGGTGTGCTGTGGGGCCACGGGTTAACGCAGAATGTGGTCTGGTACGTCGTCAAGGAGTGCGCCAAGCGAGCTGGGATCCAAAATCTGGCGCCCCATGATCTGCGAAGGAGCTGCGCTCGCCTGTGCCATGAATCGGGAGGGGAGTTGGAGCAGATCCAATTCCTGCTCGGTCACGCCTCCGTACTAACGACGGAACGTTACATCGGCTGCAAGCAACGGCTCAGCTGTGCGGTGAATGACCGGATCACGTTGCGTGCTGAGAACTCTCCCGACTCCGAACCATCTGAGTTCACCGGCTAGGTTGAATGCCCTGATTGGGAAGCTTCGGGTCATACCCGCCTTTGGACGACTGTTGCGTGCACACCGTCGATTGGACGAAACTACACGTCGGATGCCGAGTTGGTTCTTGGATCAACCATGCAGCATGAGGCGCGCGACTTAGTGGAAACGCAATGCTGCATTGTCGGGGCCGGACCTGCGGGGGCAGTCCTTGGGTTTTTGCTGGCTCGCGCCGGCGTTTCTGTTACCGTCGTCGAGTCCCATTCCGATTTTGACCGTGACTTCCGCGGCGATACGATCCACCCCGCCGTGATGGAGATCATGGATCAGGGACGACCGCAGAAATCCCGACGTTGCTACTCGAAACGAGAGTTTTGGCAGTCTCTAGAAGCTTCACGGGGTAACTGTCAAGGAAGCTGCCCTTCATGATCCCGGCAAGCTTGAGGACCATGCCGGGTAAAAGAGTACCGGGCCTGCGGTCGGAGCCTAGGTAGAAAAAGACCGGTGCTCCGCTGTTGCCACCGAAAGAGAAAGTTTCGATGAGGTAAAGCTCAAGGAGTTCCGGTTCCTTGTCGGGGTTGTCCTTCCAAGGGATGCGCTCATCAGTTAGCAGAGCTACGCGTCCGAATCGGACGATTGGATGGTTTCTTCGTTGCCCCATGTAGGGCGTGAAGAGACCCGTGAAAAATACGTCAGAACCTTCGCTGATGTTTAGCTCGCGGAAGGATTCCTTGGTGGTGAGAAAGTCGGCTGGTAGTACTTTAAAGTCGAAGTGCTTCTGATCGGGGAGCGCAGGGACGACAACTATGTCAACGGTCTCATCTGTGGGATGAGTGTAGAGGGTCTTGCGGCCTTTTACCGTAAGGTCTAGGGGAGCGAATTCGGCACCCCCTGCGACTGTGTTGAGCCGCAGCCAGACTCTGGGATAGAGCTTGCCTGCCTTGTCATGCAGCACATGGCGGGCTGTTACGAAGTAGCTGCTCAGCGTGGCAGGATCGACCTCGTTTCTCACACTCGCAAAAAATCCGGTTCCCCAGGGGACGGGGTCACCGTGCTTGTCCATCCGGAGCTTGCCGGCTTTGTCCGCGAGAAATACAAAGGTGACGATCTTCTTTACTTCGTCTGGAATAATTAGTTGCTAGGCTGCGCTCCGCAAAGAACAAGGAGAGCTAAGAGGAGGGCAGCTCGGACGCTTGGAGATGTCATCTCTTCAGTATTGTAAAGGGATGACGTAGGTGCACCAAGACCTTGATTGGTACGGCAATTGTCTTCTGGCCCGCTGCGATCGTAACCGTTTTCAGGAAGTCTAAGCACCACTGGATCACGATCCAGAGCGGCTCGAAACTCGCCCCACTGCGGGCCTCCAAGAAGAATTACATGCGGCTCCGTGCTCAGGTCGCGGCAGCCCTAGGCGTGCTGCCCGTCACTGCTGACGATCAGTGAACGAGCTACACAGGACACACATTTTACCTTTTTAGCCGTTTCCCTCCGCTCTCTACCGTCCCCTCTGAATTCAACGCAAGGGTGAGGCAATCCCCCGCGCTTTTCAGGCGGCCCTGAGTACTCGGAGCGGCGGACACAGGGGTTCACGCTTGCCGAATGTTACCCCTGTGTGCTTACAGCTCGTCCCAGAAGAACGCCAATGCCGCTCCTTCCCGAGGAAGTTCGGCTGTATGGCGTCGAAGTTTACCCGAGCATTCAGTTGGAACACCCTCCGCAGGCAGGAAGGGCTGCCAAGGACGACGCTTTCATCGGGCGAGAGACAGCCAAAGGGTGATGTTTTCAAACTCAAGCATCCCCGGCGCACGGCGCTGCGCATCGGTCGCGCCAGTATATCCCCAACCCAGCGTACTTCTGGGCGAGCAACCTCCGGGAGCCCACGCTGCTTCGCAGCCACCCGCAAACGGAAGAGCGCATCAAGAGGCTGCTCGCCCTGGAAACCGGCTACGCTCTGGCGGCCTGAGCCGTTCGCCGTCACGCCCGTCATTCAGAATCGAGTGAAACGGCAAGGAGAGAAACGCCGCTGACCGCGCGATCGCGGCCTAACCCACCGTCGAGGCGGGAAGAGCAAGTCACTCAACGGCCGACGCTACCCAAACCGTGCAGCAGCACGGGCACGCGCTTTAGCCGCTTCGATTTCCCGGCTGCTCGTCCCTACCCCCTCCTGGGCGCAATGAATTGCGCCCCTACAAACAAGGTTCGTTCAACGCTGGCCATCCAAACCTCGTGAGAAAAGCGGGCTAGGCAGACTCCTTGTGACAAACAGCCCCCTATATGCGGAACTCCGCCGGGATCGAGTACGCAGGAAGGGGTAACATCGAAGGAGATGAACTCGGCAGGGCCGGTGATCGAGACGGAAGGGCTGGCGAAACATTTTCGCAGCACGTACCGCCGTCGAGTTGTGCGGGCGGTCGACGGGATTTCGCTCGCGGTGGAGCCCGGCGCCGCCTTCGGCCTTCTGGGGCCAAATGGATCGGGCAAGACCACCTTCGTGAAGCTATTGCTGGGAGTCATACGTCCCACTGCGGGCCAGGCACGTTTGTTCGGCAGGAACTGTCAAGAGCCCGAAGCCCGCCGGCAAATCGGCTACTTGCCCGAGAACCATCGCTTCCCCACCTATAACACCGGCCGGCAGATGCTCGAGTTTTATGCCGCTCTCTCCGGCGTGGCGTCGGAGGAAAGAAAACGCAGAGCCGGGGAACTGCTCGAGCGCGTCGGTTTGGATGGCTGGGGAGATGTTCGTATAGGCAAATACTCCAAGGGAATGCTGCAGCGATTGGGTCTGGCACAGGCCCTGATGCACCGCCCTTCTTTGCTGATCCTTGACGAACCGAGCGACGGGGTGGATCCGGTCGGCCGGCGGCTGATTCGCGAGATGCTTCAACAACTGCGACAAGAAGGCACGACCATCTTCTTGAACTCACATTTACTAGCTGAGGTTGAGTTGTTCTGCGAACAGGTGGCGATCATCCGCCGCGGTGAGGTGGCTTTGACGGGGCGGGTGCGGGAGCTGACTGCGGGAAGCGGCTACCGGCTGACGGCGGTTGACGTCACGGAGAGCGCCTTAAGCGAAATACGTGAAAAAGCGGCCGGCGTTTCCTCGCAAGATGGAATGCTTCACCTAGAATTCCCCGACCGCGAAGCTGCGAATCGCGCGATTGATGTGCTGCGCCGCGAGGGTGTAACGGTTGAAGAGCTTCGTGCTCACCGTTCCACCCTCGAGGACGTTTTCGTGCGGGCGGTCCAAGAGGCGCGGAAACAATGACTTTCAGCAGTCCTATCCTCGCCCTGGTCGGCGACACGTTCCGGGAGTCCTTATCACGGAAGATTTTCTGGGGATTCCTGGGCTGTTCGACGGTCTTGATCCTTCTCTTCTTGCTGGTGCTCAACATCGATCTTGTAGAAGGAGGGGTCGCTGCCGTCGAAGTTTTCGGCATGGAGGTCAATCAGGGCCGCACGGTTCCGGTAGACGAGCTGGTTGGGGTCGTCCTAGGAGCTGTGGCGTCGTTCTTGTTCACCGCCGGGTTGTTTCTGGCTATCTTCGCAGCCGCCGGGCTGATTCCTACGGTCTTCGAGCCGGGACGAATCGAGCTACTCCTGTCGAAGCCGGTCTCCCGTCCGACGCTGCTGCTCGGCAAGTTCTTGGGAACGCTGGCGGTGATTGGGGTGAACCTGCTCTATCTCGTTCTCGGCGTCTGGATCATCCTCGGTTTCAAGACCGAGATTTGGAAGGCCGACTTTCTGCTGGCGGCCGTGCTTGCGATGTTCGCCTTTGCGGTGCTGCTACCGGTGATCGTCTTCGTGGCCGTCGTCTCGGACAGCGCGGTGCTGGCGACGATGGTGACGTATTTCGTGGCGCTGATGAGCCTGATCTTTTCGCAACACGAGCGCATCGCTCCTTATTTCGACTCCCAGTGGCCGCGGGATTTGACGAGCGGGCTTTACCACGTTTTCCCCAAGCTCTTCGAGATCGGGAACACGGCGAGGCTGGTGCTTATGGAGCGGGAACTGGAGTCGTGGATGCCGATTTGGAGCTCGGGGATCTTCGCCTTGGTGGTGTTGGGGGCGGGTGTTTGGGTTTTCCAGAGGAAGGACTATTGATCATGTTAGCGAAGGGTTTTTCACGAGATTGGTTGGGCAAGGAACGACTCACTAGTCGGTCTACGGCGTGTTTGCTCGCTGTGGTTTTTGTCCCGGTCCTCGCTTTCTACTCCTGTCAGACGGAGGACGAGAGCCAAGCTGCAGGGCTGGACCGCGAACTCGCTGCTTTGCTGCCGTCTAATGCCACGTCGCTGATGGGCGCCGATATCCTGCGGCTGAAAACCACCCCTGTCTACCGCTTGTTGGAAGCAGAGAGTCGAAAGAACGAGCAACTTCATCAGGATTTCGACAGGATGGCGGCCCAGATCGGCTTCGACCCGTGGCAGGACCTTGAGCGGGTGCTAGCGGCCTCATGGGTCGATGCATCAGATGACAACTCTAGTGCTCCCGCGGCGCGGTTTCTGGTTGTAGCTCGTGGCCGGTTCGACCTCACGGAGATAGGCCCGCAGCTAGACGACGTCAAAGTCGAACAATACCGCGGCGTCACCGTGTACCATCAGCCTGTGCCCCAAACGAGTGGCTCAATACCCCAAGCGCCGGGCTCAGAGTTTCTTAAGCAACTGGAAGACGGCTTTTCCCTAGCGTTCTTCGACGAGAGGATCGCTGTCGCTGGGGTGAAACCCGCCGTGATGGAAACGATCGACCGCAAAATGGACGGTGGCGCGAGCCTCCTTGACAACACGCAGTTGCTCGAAAGGGCAGAAGCGCTCAACTTGTCAAACCAGCTGTGGTCCGTTTCCTTGAATGCCGGAGAGCTTTGGGAGAGCCAGGCCGGCAGCTTTCCCAGCGGGATAAACATTCCCGCCTTCCGGATCTTCCGCTCGATGGAGAGCTCGAGTCTGGCGGCGGATCTGACGGACGGAATCGACGTTAAGGCCGAGGGCGTTTGCGCTACCCCCGAGGACGCCAAGACTTTGGCCGATGCCGGCCGGGGGATGGTGGCGCTGGGGCGGCTGACTTTGAGCGAGCAGTACCCCGACGTCATGAAACTGTTCGACGCCCTCGACGTAGTCGACGATGAGAAGGTCATCCGCGCGTCCGTGAAAATGACGGGATCGGACCTCGAAAGACTACTGGCGGCTATTAAGGGAGAGCGGGATTCGAAGTCGGACTAGTGCTTGGTTGCAAAAGTTCGCGTTATTTGAAAAGCCCTTTCCCGAAGGACCATACGATCGTCCGTCTGGCCCGGAAGTGGTTTGTTCGCAGAGTCTTCCGAGCCGCTACCGTGAGGGAGCGGTCCAGGGATTGTCCGCCTATAACCTATCCTGAATTTATGCAACCAAGCACTAGCGGCCCTTCGTAAAAGTAGGGTCGGGCAAAAAACGGGGACACGGTGGTCCGCCCCTACGATATGTCTCCCTCGTATTGCAGCCGTAGGGGCTGGCCACTGTGCCAGCCCACCAGCAGGGTGTCGCGGTAAACCAGCGCAAGGGCAGGATCAATATCGATAAAGCCAACGCGCCTTTTCGACGACCTTCTCCGCGTTCGGCAGGAAGGCTTTTTCCAAGGGCGGGCTATAGGGCACCGGTGTATCGGGAGGGGCGATGCGGACGAGAGGCCCGTCGAGATGTTCGAAAGCGTGCTCGCTGATAATGCCGGCCAGCTCGCCGCCCAATCCGCCGGTTAGAGTGTCCTCGTGCAACAGAATTACCTTGCCGGTTTTCTTCGCCGTCGCCAGCACAGCTTCGCGATCGAGCGGCATCAGCGTTCTAAGGTCCACGACTTCGGTGTCGATGTCTTCTTGGGCGAGTACTTCGGCCGCCTCGAGCGCTACGTGAACCATCGCGCCGTAGGTGATCACGCTCAGGTCTTGGCCCGATCGACGGACGGCCGCTTTGCTGAGCGGAACGGTATAGTCGTCGCCCGGGACATCTCCTTTGATGCTGCGATACAAGTGCTTGTGCTCCAGAAAGATGACCGGGTCGTTGTCGCGGATCGCCGCCTTCAGCAATCCTTTGGCGTCGTAGGCTGTCGAGGGTTCGACCACTTTTAGCCCCGGCGTGTGTACGTAGGGCATCTCCGGGTTTTGCGAGTGAAAAGGGCCGCCGCTAAAGCCGCCTCCCGTGGGGGCGCGAACGACCAGAGGCACGGTCCCTCCCCAGCGGAAGCGGCACTTGGCGGCAAAGTTCGTGATTTGGTCGAACGCGCAGGCCATGAAATCCGAGAACTGCATTTCGACGACCGGTCGCAGGCCGTTGATGGCTGCCCCTGTGCCGGCCCCCACGATGGCCGCCTCCGATAGCGGTGTGTCGATGACTCGCCGCTCGCCGAAGCGCTCCAGAAAACCCTTCGTTACCTTGAAGGCTCCGCCGTAGACAGCGATGTCCTCGCCCATCACGAAGACCGACTCGTCGCGCTCCATTTCTTCCCAAAGGCCCTGGCGAATCGCTTCGACGTAGGTCATCTCGGCCATGGTTTTCCTTTGCGCTTTGCTAGCAGCTCAGACAGCAAGCCGCGTTGCTAGATTTTCTCGTAAACGTTCTGTTCCAGAGTGGCGGGATCGGGGTAGGGCTGCTTGAGCCCCCACTCGACAGCGTCGTCAATCTCGGCCAAAACTCGTGTTCTGACTTCTTTAAAATCCTGCTCGGTCGACCACCCTCTTTCCACCATATATTTTTGGAGTTTGAGGATGGGGTCCCGCCGGGACCATTCTTCACGCAGTTCTTGGGGGACGTAATCGGCGGAGTCGTGGGCCGAGTGCCCGCTGACTCGGAAAGTCTTGCACTCGATCATGTACGGACCGTGACCCTCTCTCGCGTACGCCGCTCCCCGCTTGGTGGCTTCGTAAACGGCGATCACATCGTTTCCGTCCACGATCTCGGCCGGAATGTTGTAACCAGCGGCGCGGTCGGCTACGTTTTCGATGGCCATCTGTAGCTCGAGCGGGGTCGAGTAAGCATAGAGGTTGTTGTTGCACAAGTAGACGATCGGGAGTTTTTGCACGGCTGCGAAGTTGACTCCCTCGTGCCAATCTCCTCGACTCGTGGCACCTTCGCCCCAGTAGTTGAAGACGACATGCGGCTCACCACGGTACTTGATCGATAGGGCGATGCCGCCGGCAACCGGCACGTTAGACGCAATACTGCTGATGATGGTAAGGATCTTGCGCTTGTGAGAGCCGATGTGCATATTGCCGTCGCGTCCGTTGGTGGGGCTGCCCAGCCGGCCGAGATATTGGGCCAGCATTTCCCGCGGCGTGATGCCGCGGATCAGGTAAGCGGCCAGGTCGCGGTGAGACGGGCAGAAATAGTCGTCCGGCTCGGCAACCATGGCGCTTCCGGCCGGGATGGCTTCTTGTCCGCGACCGGTATAACAGCCGCCTGCAATCTTCCCTTGACGGTACAGCTTGAGCTCGACGCGGTCCTCGAGTTCCCGCATCAGCACCATGTAGTAGAGGAATCTGCTGCAGAGGTCAGGCGTGACGTCCGCAGGCACGGAGACAGTCGCTGTAGCGCTCATACCACCTATGGAAGATACCGGAACTGAAACACATTTTCAACCACCACCGCGAGGTTGTGTAAGGGTCATACAACTTGGTACTAGTACCACAGCTCGCAGTCTGGCCGTGGCCTCTGCCTCTGAGTCACGACAGCAGCCAACGTAGAGTGAGTGCTAATCTGATTTCAGTCCTTGTAAATACGGGAATAATCGGGATGCGCGAAGAAACCGTTGCCGGGGATCCACAGCCAAAGCCTGCCGCTAAGAAGCACGAGGATCCTAGCCTCTATTGCCCCTGCTGTTCGAGCCGCTTGCGCGAGCTCAAGTGTAAGTTGATTTGCGATCGCTGCGGCTATTACATGAGCTGTTCCGACCACTACTGACGACGATCGCGCTAACGTGGACCACTCTGACGCGCCCCGAGGGACGTTCAGTTTGACCCGCCTCTAACCATCTGCTCTAAGGCTACCCGTGGACAGACCGTGGTTCTGATGTAGTCGGTGAGGCCGGTGGCAACTCCCCGCAACCTTTTCTCGATCGCGGGATCCAAGCAGTTGCCCTCCTGGTCGAAGACTTTGTGGACCGACGCCACCGAAACCGGTCCGGGCAGCACGATTGCGCCTACGTGGGAACAGACGCTGCGGAGGTGTTCGAGGGCCTTGATGGCTCCTATACCGCCCGCTGCAACGCCGAGCAGGGCCACGGGTTTGCCCTTCAGCACGGAGGGAAACCCGAGGTGTTCGATGACGAGTTTGATCACGCTGCTGTAGCTGGCGTGGTATTCCGGCGTGCCGAAGATCACACCGGCGGCCGTCGAGACGGACTGCTGCAGCGAATCCGAAACGGAGGAGTCTTTGGCCGCACCGGGCAGCGCCAGTTCAACTTGGGCGGGATCGATCAGCTCGACCGCGACGTCCGCCTGCTTGGCAAGCTCGTCGACAACTAAGGCCATGGCTTTGCCAGTAGAGTTGCCCGGGCGGACACTGCCTGCGACCGCTACGATCCGGATATGGCGATTCTCTTCACTCATTGGTTCTCCCTCTGGGATGCGAAACGACAGCAAACTTCTGATAGTAGCAGTTGGTCTGTTGGCGAGTATTCGAAATGTTGGACCCCTAGTTCTAGCAGACTGCTGGAGAACTCAGTGGGATAAGCAATCTTGCTTGTCTAGCAGCCCGTGGTACCGAACAATGCGCTCGTCCGTGAGCTGAGTACTACCATTCACAAATACGGTGACGTATTGTGTTGGCGATTCAGTGACGTAATCTGATACCCTGGCATCAGAGGATAATTGCTCTCGATGCCAAGAAATAGTCCATTCGATGTGCTTCTAAACCCAGATGAGCGGCAGGCTCTTGAATCTGCCGGGCGGAAATATACGTCATCGTATTGTGATGTCATTCGGGCCAGAATCATCCTTCTGGCCAGCGAGGGCCTGTCTAACGACGTCATTGCTGCTCGCCTGGACACTCCACGGCAGATCGTCAGCAAATGGCGCAAGCGGTTTTGTCTCGCTCGACTACCCGGCCTGGAGGCGCTGCCTCGGGGCGGGCGGAAGGCCCGCCTCCCCCCCCATACCCGCTCGCGAGGATGTGCGAGCCAGAGCTAGCGCTGCCAGACCCTCCCACGGATCGCCTTGTAAACCATCCCAATCCCCAAGACAATCAGCAATAGCGGCCACAGACGCCACACGTCGGGGCGGACAATCCCGAAATTGGCAAGTTGGAACAATATCCCTGCAAAAACAGCGCCAAGGCCCAATGATGCACCCCAACCGTGCCGGCGGGTGCCCGTGAGTTGATAGAGTCCGATCGCGACGAGGATCAAAGGCCAGTAAAGCTTAAGATCCGCGAGATGAAAGGACAGCAAATCGAGTTTGGAAAGTTGCAACCAGATCCCCGCCACAAGAACGACCGCGCCCAGGCCGCGGCCGCGGCCTGACGGGTCCAAGACCCGGTGGATCCCAAAAGCCACGAGCAGCAATGGCCAATACCTCTCCAGCCCCCCTAATTCGTAGACGTCGAGGTTGTTGAGGACAAGCAAGACTCCCAACCCGGCGACCAACAAGCCCGGCAAAACTCGGGCCGTAATGCGGCGACGGTGTCTAAACATGAGTCGATCTCTTGGCCAACAAGCATTGGGCCCTCGTCATCATATCAACCAAGGCAGTGCGCTCGAACGTCGGGCACAGCGCTACGGGGCGACGAGCGTAAGATTGCATAGTTGTACGGGGGGACCGTTGCAGTGCGGGGACGGACGGGGAGGCATGGGATACCGTGGCCTAGCGAGCTCGCGGTGCAACAGCTCGCGCCGTCTAAACATCGACCGTCGTTTGGGCGTTTCTCGGTCGCCTACGGCGAGCCGCTAAGAGTTCCTGAGCAACCGCATCGCCTCCGTGATTGAGGCCTCGTCTTTCGCATCTCTAGCGCGTTCGGGTTCGACCTTGTCGCCTTCGCCTGGCGCGAGAAACAGGTTTCTCTCGAGCCCGTGTTGCTTCGTGTAGAGGTCGTAGTAGCGCCCGCCGGCCGCGTATAGAGTCTCATGCGTGCCGCGCTCAAGGACGCGGCCGTTCTCAATGACGAGAATCTGGTCGGCTCTGCGGATCGTCGAGAGCCGGTGCGCGATGACGAACGTCGTGCGGCCCTTCATCAAGCAGGAAAGACCCTGTTGGATAAGCGCCTCGGACTCAGAATCCAGGCTCGATGTCGCTTCATCCAGAATCAGGATGCGCGGGTCGGCGAGCACTGCGCGCGCGATGGCGACGCGCTGGCGTTGCCCGCCCGAGAGCTTGACCCCGCGCTCGCCAACGATCGTGTCATAACCGTCGGGAAAGCTTTCCGCGAACTCGTCCACGCGGGCGACGCGGCACGCTTCGAGAATTCGCTCTTCGGCCGCATCGGGCCGCGAGAAAGCCACGTTCTCGCGAATCGATCCGTCGAAAAGAAATGTATCCTGCAAGACGACCCCGAGCTGCGTGCGGTAGGAGGAGAGGCGAACGGTCGATAAGTCGACGCCGTCCACCCAAATCGTTCCCGCTTCGGGAGCGTGGAAGGCGGCGACCAGGCCGATGATGGTCGACTTGCCCGACCCTGACGGTCCGACGAGGGCGGTCACGGTTCCCGGCCGCGCTTCGAAGCTGACGCCGTGCAGGACTTCCTTGCCGGCCTCGTAGGAAAAGCTCATGTCCTCGAAGCGCAAGTCGCCCCGGATTGTTCCCAGCTCGATCGTTCGCCTCGGGTCGTCGTGCTCCGGCCGCTCGTTCAAAACTTCTCGCGTTCGCTCGAGGCCGGCGAAAGCTTCCATCAGTTGCGTGCCGATGTTGACAATCTGAAAAAGCGGCGCCAGCAGCATCGCCGAGAACGCCGTAAACGAAACGAAGTCCCCGAGCGACAGTTCGCCGGCAAAGATCTTTTGCGAGCCGACCCACATGATCAGAGCGCTCATCGCTCCCAGCAGCACGGTCGCCGCTACGCTTACCAGCGCCGTGCCGGTAAGCGTTCGAAAGACGTTTTCGAGCAGCCGTTGCACGCCGCCGGAAAAGACTTGGGCCTCACGCTCCTCGGCGTGGTACCCCTTGATGACGCGCACTCCCCCCAACGACTCGGTCAGGCGACCCGTCACCTCGCCGTGGATCTTGCGCCTCTCGCGAAAGGCCGGTCGGAGGGTTTTGAAGGCGTATCGCAGCCCCACCGTGAAAGCGATCGCCATCGTCAACGCCATCAACGTCATCGAAACGCTGATGTAGAGCAGCACGGCGAGCGCAACCACAGCGGTCAGCAGACCGCCGAGAAGGTTCACCAGGCCTGTCCCAACGAGATTCCGCAGGCCTTCGACGTCGCTCATGATTCGGGAGACGAGCGTTCCCGTCTGATGGCTGTCGTAGTAGGCGACCGGCAGCCTTCCCACATGGGCCTGCACTTTGCGCCGCATATCGGCGATGAGCTGTTGGGCCGACTTCGACAGCAGTTGGGTGAGCGAGAATGAGGTCGCCGCTGCTATGAAGGTCGCCGCAAGAACGGCTAGGACGATCGGCGTGAGCAACTCGACGCGCCCGTCGCCGATGACGTCGTCGACGAGATACTTCAGAGAAGCAGGGAGCACGAAGCCGGCCGCGCGACTGATCAGAATGAGAACCAACCCGAGCAGGAAGGTCTTCCGGCGAGGCGCGATGAGCGCGCGAATATCGGGCCAAAACTCCCGCAAGCCAACGGTCGATTTCGTATCGGACTCCTGCGATCGGTCCTCAGTATTGCATCAAGTGTGCTGCCAGATTGCCGCTAACTCGGCCCGCGCCCAGACGCCAAGAACTGGGCCATAGACAGCTCGCGGCACCCAAAGAACAAAGGAAACTGTCCATGGACCTGCACCAGGCTTCCCAAGAGCCCAGGATGGTCGAACCAACGAAAAGCCCGATCGCCAGCGAGAGCCAAATCAGCCGTGACCCGGAGACATGGGAATTGCCTGCCGCGGTCGCGCCTGAGCGTGAGGGGCTTGCTCATGTGAAGACCGCTTTCCTCAGAGAATAGGGATAAACCTGTTCCGAGTCAATAGAGCCGGGAGGGCTGGAAGCGCTGGAGGGCTGGAGACGGCACCAACAGAATGTCCTCTGGATTCGGGTGGTCGTGGATTTCGGCGGTGATCCGGGTCCGCGCTGGTTGACCTTGGTCGGGTGCCAGTACCCGTGCAACGATCGCGTCGGGGGCTGTTTTCCAGAACCGGCTTGGGTCGCCGCGGAGATGGCGCGCATTTCGCGCACGACGGCTAAAGCACACACCCCTAGTCGCTGTTGGAAATTGACACAGCTCGGTCCAGTGACTATCCTTGGTGCTGCGCGACGAAGGCTCCCCGGGCCACGTCCCAAACAGCGATTGCTGTAAACCGGCAGCTCAACCAAGGCGGACCTTAATGCCAGATGATGTACTTCGGATCATGGTCTCGCGCCACTCGGCGTTCTATAGCCCGCTGATTTCGACCATCGCGGGCGGATTCCTTGCGGAGCAGGGAATCGAGGCCACGTACGACGTTTTGCAGCCCGGCCAGCGTTCGCACAATCTGCTGCGCGACGGTGAAGTGGACGTGATGCAGTCGGCGGTGGGTTCAAATTGGGGACCCATGGAGAAAGGGGAAACCGGTCTGCCGGTCCATTTCGCCCAAATCAACCGTCACGACGGGTTTTTTCTCGCCGCCAGGGAGCCGGACCCGGGTTTTCACTGGAAGAAGCTGGAAGGCGCCACGCTGTTGGCCGATCACGGACACCAGCCGCTGTTGATGCTCCAATACGCGGCTCATGAGCAGGGCGTGGACTGGGACAAGATTCAAGCCATCGACGCGGGTTCGGTGGAGAAGATCGACGCCGCTTTTCGGTCCGGCCGCGCTGCCTATGTGCACCAGCAAGGCCCGGCTCCTCAGCAGTTGGAACACGACGGCGTGGGGTGTGTCGTCGCTTTGGTAGGGGCATCCATGCCCGCGGTCGCCTTTAGCAGCTTGCTGGCAACTCGTGAGTTTCTCGGAACCAATCGGGCCCGGGTGTTCATGCGAGCTTTTCACACCTCCCGCCAGTGGGTAAGGCGCGCCCCTCCTGAAGAGATCGCCGCCAAGGAAGCTTCATTTTTTCCAGACGTGGACCGAGAGGTACTCATCGCCACGATCGCCACCTACCAGAAATTGGGGTGCTGGGCTGGGGACCCGGCGATACCGCGAGACCTTTATGAGCAAGCACTCGACGTGTTTCTTCATGGGAATGCCATCACGACCCGGCACCCCTACGAAGACGTTGTTGTGCCTCCGCCGGGAGCGCTCAGATCCCCTACTTCAAGGCTATCAGCTTCCTGAAGAAGCTCAACGTTTCGACGAAACACTTCGCGAATATCCTCGTGAAGCTGGAAAAGGCGAGTACGAGGAAGAGTAACGGCAGTTCTCAGTATTTCTCGACGCACCCAGCGACAGAGGACCGCATTGAGAAATTGCACAGAGAGTCTGAGTACTAGACCTCGAGATCGAGTCCCTGGGAGGAAGTGATGCGAGGCGCTCTCAGTCTTGCCATCTTAGCCGCGTTATGACTGCGTTTCGAGGCACGTACTACCGTGGGAAGACTTCACGAGGCCTGCGAGTCATCGTCAGGTGAGGCGAGTCTGGTATCTGCAGAAGGTGAAGGCGTCAGGTGCGCTCGGCGCCGGCCAAGGCGAGGCTGCCGCTGGCGGCCACAAACTGGTGCATCTGCTGCAGCGTGAGACGTTGAGCATTCTCCACGGTGACTCGCATTCACCCGCGGTGTGTGCCCTCTCTCGGCTGTCGTCGTTTCAGGATCATCTTGTATTGGAAATAGCTACAGTTCCAGATTTCCGGCGGAGAGGTGAGTAGCCGCGGGGCTAGACGGGATCATCCTCCTCGGTCGGATTCTCATCCGCTTGCTGCTTCTCCTCTTCTCCCCAGTTTTCCAGGTCTTCTCGGAAGGTGTTGCGAGGGCCCCCCCACGGCTTGCGTCGATCCTCCATAGGCCCGGCTCCGCTGCGGCGCTTCGCCGGGGCGACATAAGGATTTCGCGGTTTGGGACGTTTGTTTTTCACGGGAAAGGCCTAACTAGCCAAGGGCTGCGCCGTTTATATCCCAGAGCGTCGAGTACCGAGCCGCGAGTGTGAGCGAGCGGTCCAGAGATGACGCAGCTCAGCACGAGTGAATCTGCGCATACCTCCACGCCGCCACCTGAACGAGAACAAAATTCTCGTTCCCAAGTGCCTATTGAGTTCCGCAAAATATGGCGACAGGCTCCGCCTTCGGCAGATTAGCGCGCATTCACTAGGCGGGTCAACGATCGCGCTTGTTTGTACGGGCGCGACATGTCGCGCCCCTTTCCAGCATCGCGAGTCTCCGACCGGTGTTGGTCACTATATTTTGCGAACATCAGTAAGCAGCTGGCCAGCTTTTAGATTTACCTATATCAAACTTTCAAGCAAGTGCGTTGTCGCCAAGTTTAATTGAGTCAGAAGAAGCAACAGTGAGCCCCGAGGGGCTGAGAGCCCCGGGACAGCGTCTACCTAACGGCCAGATCCTCTACAGCCGCTCCCACGATCCGGCGTGTCTTGCGCTCTTGAAGGAAGACGACCGCTTGTAGGTGGTTGCGGTCCCACTCGGGATTCAACTCCACGGAGGCCTCGATCGAGGGTACCTGCTCCTTTTGGGGGTGGATGGTTCCGACCCGGCTGAGGTAACGCACAACGGACTGGTGCTTCAATTGTTTGCCGGCGTTTTCCCCGCGCCGGACGGAGTTTCGGAGGTTGTGCTCCCGGATTGCCAGCATGACGTCCACGCGTCCGTGCGTGGCATCCGGCAGACCCTCTACTGTGATAGTCAGTGGCACGGTCTTGTCCGGAGAACCTGCATCCTCTCTCGGACGTGTAATCCGGATATTCGCTTTGGGCGCCTCGGCGGCGCGAGCCACAGCCTTTTGGGCTCGGGGCCCGTCGCTGCCCACGAACACCTCACGGCCGTCTACGATCATCTGAGGCGTGAGCACCGGGGCCTGACGTAAGGTCCTGCTGTACCCTCCCTGCCGGTTGCTGAACTGGGCCGACGAGTAGGGGTCTTTCCAACCCAGATAATTCCAATAGTCCACATGCTCGCTTAGCGTGATGATTTGGGCGTTGGGGACAGGCTGAAGGCGTTCTAAGACCGCCAGGAGAATGTCGGCCGGAGGACAGCTCGAACAGCCTTCGGAGGTGAACAGCTCGACGAGGACCGGATTGGGAGGGGCATTCCCTGCGTCGGGGCTATGAGCTTCGCTGCCCGGTTGGCCGAATCCAACCGCCACGGCTGTTATGGCGATAGCCAGGAACAGTACAGGGCGGAGCCTGCCGGCTGTGATCCGCGGCTTCATAGGGGCAGTATGGCGCGTACTCTGCTCTTTTGGAAAGGAACCTCAGGTAGCTTTCGGTCCTGTTAGCCGTCTCGTCGTCTGAAACGCGATGGCGCTTTCAGTCCGAGACCCGTGCCACGCGCCGCTTCAAAGGTTGGCCGCTCGTCTTCACCTTCCTCGCCCCCTGCGGATCCATCATCCTCGGTGGGGATCGTGCCGCTGGGGGGCTTGCGCTTTAGAGTCGGGCGGTCGGGGTTGAGTGCTTTCCTTCGAGGCCCGGCCTGAAGCTGCGTCAAGCGTGCTTTGACCGTGTCGAACTCGCTTGTGTTGACGGCGTACTCCGTCCGATCGGGAAGCAATTCGTCGATCACTTTCTGGATTCGCTTGATGCGATCTTCGGTCAGCGGGTGCGTTTTGAATACCTTGGCGATCCTGCTCTTGCTGGTTTTCTTCTTCTTCTGGGCTTTGAGGCGCTCGAAGAACTGGATCATCGAGGCCGGATCGTACCCCGTCTTGTAGAGGTACTGCACTCCGAGAAAGTCTGCCTCGCGTTCGAAGTTGCGGGAGAACTTCAAGAAGGTCACGGGAATTGCGAGGCCCGCCGCCTGGCGTATGCCGTAGCCCGTCCACCCGCCAAGGAAGATCAAGGGGATGGTGGCCAGGTTCGTTATTTGACCCTTGGTGGCTTGCTTCGTGCCGTGCCTGGCGGCAACATGGGCGATTTCGTGGGCCATCACGCCCGCCAGCTCGGCCTCGCCGCCGGCCAACTTGACCAAGCCCGAATTGACATAGAAATACCCACCTGGCAGGGCAAACGCGTTGATTTCGTCGCTGTCAATGACCTTGATCGTAAACGGCACGCGAGCGTCGGAGTTGCGAACCAGATTCTGTCCCACTCGGTTGATGTACTCGGCGATGACCGGGTCGTCAACGATCTTCGCGTTGCGTTCAACCTCGGCCGCCAATTGTTTGCCGAGCGCGATTTCCTTTTCGATCGAATAGAAGTTGATGCCCTTACCGACGTCCCGTTCGCCGATCGCCTCGACGTCTTCCTTGGGCTTCTTCGGCTCTTTTTTCTCGACTTTGCCGAAGGCGCCCGGCGAGACCGCCAGAGCCGCCGTCAATAGCATCACCCAGCTCAAATGTTTCATGATCCTACTCCTTCTTCTCCTAACCGCGACACTCATTAGATGCAACCGAGAGCGCTTTCGGTACAGTTTTTCTTGCGTTTGCGGGAGCGGCTGGGGCCGCGGCGCTACGTTCAGTTGACCCCCGCCAATACGGCTTTGGAATCGGGAAGCGGTTCGGATTGAACAGGCCGCAAATCCCCGACGATCCCGGAAGATAGAAAGAAATCGCGAACGGGGACGGCCTCTTCCCCTTCCACCGTAACCGTCAGGGAAACGTCAGTAGCGGGACCCAGCAGCCGAATATCGATTCGGTCAAGGTCCTCGTACAGCCGAACGTACGAAATGGCTGCGACGTTGATCATGCGGTGCGGATGCGAATGAATGGCGTATGCACGGCTTCTTCCTCCTCAGTTTTGGCTTCTTAGCAGAAGGACGGCTCGTGGCCGGTTTGCGATTCAACAAAGTTGGTTTTTTGCGCTGGTTTTACATTCCACAGTTGAGATGGCGGCTTGCGCCAGGCGATGGCCACAAAAAGCTACGCCCGGGCAGCTTGGTCTTGAGGCTACCCGGGCTGAACTGCGACGGGGAAGGGAATAATCGATTTCAGCTTTTGTTCGAACGTTCGACCTGAAGATCGTTGGTTACCGAGAACACGCCGGATACGCCGTTGGCCTGCAGTAAGGCCACGGTCTTTTCCGACTCTCGGGCAACCACACCCTTGAGGGTAACGTCCCCGCGGTTGACGATGATATGAATGTTAGGCCTTGCGCCCAAGCCGTAGCGGCTCAGCACCGGATGCCCGTAAATCGCTCGCGCAACCGCGTAGCGAACCTGGCTGTCGTGTGTGGAGAGAGGCAGCACCTCAATCTGGTTGTCGCCGTTTGAAACGCCCTCCAGTTTGGCAACGACCCTCTCGGCGGCGGTCTTCGTCGTGGGCCGCACGACCTGGCCCGAGAGTGTGACCTTGTCATCGTTTACCCGGAATTCCAGGTTGTCGAACAAGTTGTGATACGGCAGCAAAACAAGCTCGTGGCGGACTTGGCGCTCGAGCTGCGTCAGATCGCTGGTGGCCGAGGCGACAGCAGGCAAGGCTGCCAGACCCAGCACCAAAACCAGCGCGAAACTTCGAAGGTTTTTCCTCATGATTTCTCCTTTTCCTTGCCAGCTTTTTAGCTTGGTGTCGGTTTCTCGGTCGTGGCCACTTCCGAAACTTGACTGTGTACACCCGTTTGGATGCCACGAGTGTTCGTTTGGGTACAAGAAATTTTGACTCTGAGGGGCTGTTGATGCTAAGAGCGGCCCATGTCACTAGGCCGGGTTAATCTGCACGAAACGATTGGTCGGAGCGAGCCATTGCCGGCAGAAGCGGCGGGTGCTGCGGGGAATCACTTTTGGGAATTTTCGACCTTCAGCCGTTGGGCGTGTACTCGTGCCACATGCCACATGTAATCGCCAACTCTTTGGTCAACGGCTTGAACGATGTTCTTTCTTGCAGCCTTGGCCTTTCCGTTGGCTTCGTGATAAAGCCCGATGTAGAGGTAGGCGTAGAACAGATGCTGGTTGAGGGCCGCGGGTGATGGCGAGCCGGCGCGAGCAGCTTCAAATACTTTTCCTATGGTTCCTTCGCCACGGAACAGGCGGTAGATCGCGGTCATCGGAACGCGGGGATCCCGTTCAGTTTTCAGGATCGATCGCTGTGCGTCCCGCGCGCCACTGAGGCGCGCTACGCACAGATAATGCCAGACCGCGTTTTCAACGTCATTGGGATTGACTGTCTGGTGGGATTCAAACTGCCGGCGGCCTTTCTCGTAGAGCCCGGCATAGTAGTAGGCGATTCCCCGCTGCCAATGTTGTGGTTCCTGGCGGGGGTCCAACTCGATCGCTTTGTCGAAGTCTTCAATCGAGTCCGCGATGCGATCCAGCTTAAAGCGCACACCGCCACGACGGTTGTAAGCGCGGGCTTGTTCGGGGCGCAGCTTGATCGCCTCATCGTAGTCAGCCAGCGCCAAGGAGTGCTTCCGAGCCCGTTCGTAAATAACTCCCCGAAGCAGGTAGCTGGTGGCATATTGAGGGTCCAGCTCGATGGCCTGATTTGCCAGTGAGAGTGCGCGACGTTCGTTGCCCTTTTTGTAGGCAGCCTGCGCTTCGTTGAGAAGCTCGCCAACCGACTTTTGGGCGGCTAGTGCTGGAAGGGCCGCCGCGAGGCTGACGGCGGCTGCGGTCAGGCACAGAGTTATCCTTCTCATCCCTAATGCTATGGTAAAGCGTCGCGTCGCTGTTGCGCCATGTGTTGGGGGAGCCGTGGTTAACTTCTGGTTGGCGAGGAGGGAGTGCGTGACGTTGTCGAATCCATGATGCAAGCCTGCTGACATTGAGGGAGTTTCTAAAGATGAAAGACAAGGCCGAGAAGTCCGAGGAGGAATGGAGGCACGATCTCACCCCGGAGCGGTTTGAGGTAACCCGCAACAAAGGAACCGAGCCCCCCTTCTCCGGGGAATATCACGACTGTAAGCGGCCCGGTCTCTACCGTTGTGTCTGTTGCGGCAACGAGCTGTTTCACTCCGACAAGAAATTCGATTCCGGCACCGGCTGGCCTAGCTTCACGGAACCGATTGCCGCCGAAGACATTACTGCCGAGTCGGATCTAAGCCACGGAGTGCGTCGGACCGAGGTGTTGTGCAGCGCCTGTGACGCCCACCTCGGACACCTATTCGAAGATGGTCCGGCGCCGACAGGGCTCCGTTACTGCATCAACTCCTTGGCCCTTGAGCTGGACGAAGAGAGCTAGCCCCGCTTTTCTCACGAGGCTTTGGATGGCCGGCGTTGAACGAACGTCATCTTTCGAGGCGAACCGCTGTGTCCGCCCGGGCGGGTGAGAGTTGACCACCCCAGCCGCCACAAGAAAGGAACCGCCATGGACTCACAAATCGCACTGAGCGTTCATCAATACGGCGTCAGTACGTCTCTTTTCGAACTGGCACTCGAAGGCCTCTCGGAAGAGGAACTCCTCCAAAGCGTGGGAGACGATTCCAACCCGATGATCTGGCTTGTCGGGCACCTGGCCTCGGCCCGAAGCAGCCTGCTGAATCTGCTGGGGCACAATCACGAGGTCCCCTGGGGTGGCCTGTTCGCCCGAGGTGCTACCGTCGACGATGCCGGCCAGTACCCGCCCATGGACCAAATGCTCGCGATATGGAAGGAGACGACTGCTGCCCTGATAGCGAGGTTCGAGGCCCTCAGTGATGAGCAGTTGTCGGCCGAGTCGCCACGCAGCTTTCCCGTTCCTGACAAGACCATTCGCGGGGCCATTGGCTTCATGGCCTACCATGAGGCCTACCATGTCGGCCAGATGGCGTACTTACGCAAGTGGTTGGGTAAGGGGGCGCTCGTCGGCTAGCAGCCTGCGGCGAAAGTCGTGGGGGAGAGAAAAATGGGGACTGCCACCAATTCGCCCCCGTCATGGCCCTAGAAACAAAGCACTTAACCTGAAGCGAATTGGCTGGCTGTACCCGATTTTTCTTCACTGCGGGCTGCCGGCTGTTCCGTTTTTGCACCAGCGGACATCGAAGACATGTATCAGATGAGTGGGAAGGTCGCTCTGGTGACTGGGGCGGGCGCCGGGATAGGCAGAAGTTCGGCGCTCACGTTTGCCCGTGAGGGCGCTCGGGTCGTGGTTGCCGACATCTCGCCTGAGGGCGGTGGAGAAACGGTGCAGCTTATCCGCGAAGCCGGCGGCGAGGCGATCTTTGTTCACGTGGACGTGGCTCAAGCCGGCCAAGTGGAAGCTATGATCCGGACGACCGTAGGCATTTTTGGGCAGTTGGACTACGCCCATAACAACGCCGGCATCGAGTCCCGGATGGCGAAGCTCGCCGATGGTTCCGAGGAAGACTTTGATCGAGTGCTGGCCGTCAATCTCAAAGGCGTCTGGCTTTGCTTGAAGTATGAGATTCCGGTGATGGTGAAACAAGGAGGCGGAGCCATTGTAAACACGGCTTCCATTGTGAGTTTGCTGGCCCAGCGAGACATGGCCTGCTACGTGGCCAGTAAACATGGAGTGGCTGGGCTTACGCGGGCCGCCGCGATCGAGTACGCCGAGGCCGGCATTCGCGTGAATGCGGTGTGCCCTGCGATCGTCAAGACTCCCATGTTGGAACGGTATACAAAAGGGGACCAGAAAATCACGGAAGAGCTTTCCGCCAACTATCCGCTCAAGCGTTTGATCGAGCCGCGGGAAGTCGCCGATGCCGTAGCCTGGTTGTGCTCCGATCGGTCTTCGTATTTGAACGGCCATGCTCTCGTGATTGATGGCGGGTTTAGCGTTGCGTGAGGGCGAGTCCCGACCGGCGGAGCGCTTGAGCAGCGCTGTAGAAGAGACATCTCTAGCAGCCCGTGGTAGAAGTAGGTTGGTCGAAAAATGGGGACTGTCATCCGATTTTCGCTTCCAACAACCGTTTGTTTCCAGCATCGGGTGGACGACGAAAATCGGTGGCTGTACCCATTTTTCGAAGCACCGCGGATGTAGGCGTTCGCGCCCAACAGGACTTGGGCGCATCCAGTATGCGACGTCTTTCCATGAACGAAGCAACCACGCGGCAGTGGTCATTTGAGGAAGACGTTCGTGCGTACGCCGCTGCCGGCTACCAAGGAATCGGCGCCTGGCGAAACAAGATTGAAGCCTGCGGGCTCGATCGAGCGGTCCGCCTCCTCAAAGAATACGAGCTTGGCGTAGCGAATCTGTGCGCCGCCGGACAGTACACCGATTCCCCCACGGAGGAGGGTTTCAAGAGCCGGATCGCCGATACCCGAAAAGCCATCGAAACCGCTGCGCGGATCGAAGCCGACACGCTGATTATTCTGGTCGGGCCGATCAGGTCATTCACTTCGTCCGAGGCGTTTGAAGTGCTCGGGCGGGCCCTCGAGGAAGTTGTGCCTTATGCCGAGCAAAACGGCGTGCGGCTGGCCTTGGAGCCCACCCATCCTATGTACCGGGCGGACACTTCTTTCATGATGACCCTCGCCGAAGCCATTGACATTTGCGAAGCGTTCGAATCCCCCTGCTTGGGCGTCTACATCGATGTCTATCACGTCGGGTGGGACAATACCGTCTACGAGCAAATCGCGCGGGCCCGTGGCCGCATCCTTGGGGTCCAGCTCAGCGATTGGAAAAGGGAAACGAAGTCCCTCGAAGATTGGGGCCTTCCCGGTGAAGGGGTAATGCCGCTGCGCGCGCTGCTCGAGGCAGTCGAGGCTGCCGGCTGGGACGGGTTTTACGACGTCGAAGTCTTTTCCGATACGACAGAACCATCCGACTACCCAAGAGTGCTGCGGCATTGTCGTGAATGGTTTGACGCTGTGTGGAGTGGGTGACTGACCGCGGCCTCGGCTATGGCGGCTCTCAAGACGGCCTAGGTTGGGGCCCGCATGAACTTCGTTAACCCGTGCTCGTCAGGGCGCGGACCTGCTGAGCTGCGCACCACGCTTGGTCGTTACAGATACTTGGCCTGTCACTAGCGTTCCAGGTTCAGTTCTTTGCTCGTACAATCTCGCGACGAGCGAATCAGAGCCGCGAACGCCAGTGAGCGGTCATGGGCCCGCGGCGTGAAAATAGGACGCGGCAGACGTGTGATTCAGCGCTTGCGAACTTCCTCTAAGTAGCCGCGGACGCTGGATCGGATCAAACCGTCAATCGTGGTCGCGATGTAGCGGGCGCCCCGCCCCATCCAATCGCGGGCGGCTTGGGCGTTCGGCACCAGGAGACCTAGCGCCGCGTCGGACGGCAAAACGATGTCGGTGATTCGCCGCATCGCCTGCTGAACCTTCTCGTGTTGCGTCTGGCCGGGCAACCCCAAGGAATGCGAAAGGTCCGTCGGCCCGATAAAGATCACATCGACGCCGTCGACCTTGACGATTTCGGACAGCTGCTCGATGGCCTCGAGACCTTCCACCTGTAGGACGACGAGCGTTTCCTGATTGGCTTGCCGGACGTATTCGCCGAACGGGATGGTCTGCGCGTAGTCCGCCGCGCGCACGCTCGCCAGCCCGCGGATGCCGCGGGGTTGGTATTTGATCGACTGAACGGCGCGTTCGGCGTCTTCCGCCGAGTTGATCCAGGGCACTTGCGCTCCCTGGGCGCCGGTGTCGAGATAGCGCAGAATAATCGGCTGCAGATTGGTGGTGACGCGCACGATCGGGGTCACGCCCCGTAGCTCGGCGGCCCGCACCAGGTTCTCGCAATCGCGCGGCTCAATCGTGCCATGCTCTGCGTCCAAGACAAGGAAGTCCCATCCCTGGAAACCGAGCAACTCGATCAAGCCGGGGTCGGGATAGCGAACGAAGCAGCCAAAGACGGTTTCACCGGCTTCGAGTTTCGCTTTGGTGGAATTAGGTTGCAAAGTTTAATGTTCGAGGATGCGGAGATGTCGGTCGGCAAGCGGATCACGGTGGAGCCGAAGCCGGCAGACCCGCTTGTCGTGAGCGCGTCGAGTCCTACGTCATCTTAACGCGGAAGAGCACTCCCGCGAGCGAAACACCGGGCTTCTCGACGCCGGGTACTCTCGACATTACGAACGACCGCCTTGGATGAGGCCCAAGGTGTACAGGAGCGCGGCAACCATCGCGGCGACCGTCCGGACGTGGTTCCACGCGGTCCAGCGGGCTACGTAGCGGTCCCACATCTCTGCGGCGCCGGCGTCGTTGACGGACAACGCGGCCAGCTGGTCGTTCAAGCGGACGTTGCCCAAGGCGGTGACGAGGAACGTCCCCACGAGGTAGAAGATCGCCCCGCCGATGAGGAAGGGCGCTGGGGGACGACCCCAGCCTACGACGGCGAGCACTACCGCGCCGAGCGAGAGGATGGCCGTTCCGATGAAGGCTCCCAGAAACGACGGGTTGAGTACGACGACGTTGATCGACTGCATCGCAGCGATGCCCTCGGCGGCCGGTAGGCGCGACAGGGCCTTCATCACGAAGCTCGAGAACGCGAAGAAGATGCCCCCCACCAAAGCCGATCCGAGCAGGGCCATCGTCCCGACGACCGGTATGAGCTGGTCCATTCCCCAACCTCCGTTCGAAGTCATGACGGTACGTCCCACACGCCCGTAGCGGCGGTCCGGCGCGCATACTCGGCGAAAGTCCCCCGGCTCGCGACCCAGCGCTCGACGGACGCCGTCGTTCAGGTGCGCGTTCCGACCGTCGAGGACGGTGGCAAACAGATAGTCCAGCAGCCACGCGATACCTTCGTTCATGACTTCCTACTCTTTGGTCACCCGTTATCGGTGCCTCCTGCCGTCGCTTTGCTTGACGGCACTTGCGTTGAGTGGCTGTATTGCATCCACGGTGAAAGATGATCCAACGCTCAAAAAGCCATATTAACTTAACCCATTAACCTCTGGGGTCACATCTGGAGGACCACCGGGCAGAGTTCGAGTGGAGGGCGCACCACGGCCCGGCGAAGGGAAGTGTAAGAAACGTAGCGCAGGCCTGGGCCGTCGTTTGGCCCAGACTTGCGGCCGTTCAAGGACCCGTAGCGTGGATCTAGGCGGGCCCACAAACACCTGGTTTCTGCACCGGGGCATGGCCCGCCAGATCCGCGGCCGTTTGATCTGCCGGTCACGGGCGGCAACATCTTTTGTTTTCAGTAGCTTCTGGGCCGATATCCAGAGAAATCCCAGCCGCCGCGATAGAATAGACGTAGAAGGCTGTGCCAGGAAGTCAGGTTCGGTGGGACCACCGGACACAGCCGTGCCCGTCATGGCGCGGGCCCTTCCGATGGCTTTTTTCGCCCGTGGAACCAGACTCACTGAAGAGAATTACCAAACAAAGCCAATTGTAAGGCAAGCCAAGCAAATTCAATAACTTCGCTTACAATTCCTGGGCTAAGAAAAGGAGTAGCGAGGCTGCGCTGTTATGTTCACCAAGCTGACTGTCGAGGCCGAACCGTTGGGCCAACTACCTTCGCGGCTAACCACCGGACAGAGCCGTGCCCGTCAGGGCGCGGGCCCTTCCGATGGCTTTTTTCGCCCGTGGAACCAGACTTACTGAAGAGAATTACCAAACAAAGCCAATTGTAAGGTAAGGCAAGCTAATTCAATAACTTACCTTACAATTCCCGGGCGGATAAAAGGAGTTCGTAGCGCAGGCCTGGGCCGCCGTTTGGCACAAACCTGCGGCCTTTTCGAAAGCGCCCATTCCTTGCGCCGAGCACTGAGCCGCGAGTCTGAGCGAGCGGTCCAGAGATGAGGCAGCTCGGCAGGGCTACCAAACAAAGCCAATTGGAAGGTAAGCCAAGATATTTCAATAACTTATCTTACAACTCCTGGGGCTGAGAAAAGGAGTAGCGAGGCTCTCGGGACGGTCCCCGGTCGGGCACTAGTGACCTCGCGGAGGCACTCCGGTGGCATCGATGCCGGCCCAGCCTTCCGGCTGCTCGATCCAGTCGCGGGTGAGGTAGTCGCCCATCGTGAGGCCGAGAAGAATCGCAAGCCAAGCGAGTCCGGCGGCGGCCACGATCTTGGTGAGTTGGCTGCTGTAGCGCAGGTGCATGAAGAACAGGGCTACGAGCAGAGCTTTCGTAAAGGCGATGACCAGCGCCGCGACCGTGTTCAGTCGACCGAGGTCCAGATAGGCGACCGCGACCGTCGTGGCGGTGAGAGCCAGCAGGGCCAAAAAGATGGCGACGTAAGTCTTGAGGGAGACGATATGTTGGGACATTAGTGTCGGCCCAGAAGGTAGAGCAAGGGGTAGAGGAAGATCCAGACGATATCGACGAAATGCCAATAGAGGCCACTGAGATCAACCGGCGAGTTGTAGGCCGGTGTGAATCGCCCTTTTTTCGCCTGGTAGACCAATACGCCCAGCAGGCCGAGACCCACGATCATGTGAACGCCGTGCGTGGCGGTCAGGGCGAAATAAAACGAAAAGAACAGTTGCACCTGACCGGCGTGGGGCGACGCAAAGCGAAAGTCGGAACCGGGAACCAAATGCTCATGGAATTTGTGGGCGTACTCGACACCTTTGATGCCCAGGAAGGCGGAGCCGAACAGCATCGTCAGCAGCAGGAAAACGATCAGCGCTTGGCACTTCCCCATCTGTGCGCTGCGAACCGCCAGGGCCATCGTCAAACTGCTGCAGATCAGCACGGCGGTGTTGACGCCCCCGAGCATCACATCGAGCTGGGCGCTGCCGAGGATGAACGCCTCCGGATAGGCGGCGCGGTAGGCGGTGTAGCCCGCGAACAGACCGCCGAACAGCATCACCTCGGTCAGCAGGAAGGTCCACAGCCCGAGCGTGGCGGCCTCGCGCTGCTGCTCAGCGTCCTCAAACTGATGAGACAGCGCGGTTGAGCCTGCTGACATCGCTTTCACCTTCCCGGGCGTAGTTGTAAGCCTCTTCGGTCACGACGGGGGTCTGCTCGAAATTCTCCTTCGGCGGCGGCGACGACGTTTGCCACTCGAGTCCCTTGGCTCCCCAGGGGTTTGCTTCCGCTCGCGGCCCGTAGCGCATGGACCAAACCAGATAAATCAGAGGAATCAGGTAGCCTACCGCCAGAATCGACGCGCCGGCCGAGGACATGACGTTAAGCACCTGGAATTCCTCGGGGTAGACGTGGTAGCGGCGGGGCATGCCCAGATAGCCCAGGATGAATTGCGGGAAAAAGGTCAGGTTGAATCCGACGAAGATCACCAGCGCCGAGAACCGTCCCCAGCCTTCGGGGTAGAGCCGCCCCGAGATCTTCGGCCACCAGAAATGGATGCCGCCCAGATAGCCCATCACCGCGCCGCCGACCATGATGTAGTGAAAATGGGCGACGACGAAGTAGGTGTCGTGGACGTGTACGTCGATCGCCAGCGTGGAGAGAAAAAGCCCCGTCAAGCCGCCGATCGTGAACAGCCCGATGAAACCCATGGCGTAGAGCATCGGCGTATCGTAAGACACCGAACCCTTGTAGAGAGTAGCGATCCAGTTGAAGACCTTGATCGCTGAGGGGATGGCCACGAAGAAGCTCAAGAACGAGAAGACGATGCCGGCGTAGACCGACTGGCTGCTGACGAACATGTGATGTCCCCAGACCAGAAAGCCCAACACGGCAATCGCCAAGCTCGAAAAGGCGATCAAGTTGTAGCCGAAGATGCGCTTGCGCGAAAAACAGGCAATCAGCTCGCTGATCACTCCCATACTGGGCAGAATCATGATGTAGACCGCCGGGTGAGAGTAGAACCAAAACAGGTGCTGGAAGAGAACGGGGTCGCCGCCCAAGGCGGGGTCGAAGATTCCAATGCCGAACATGCGCTCGATGCCCACCAGCAGAATCGCGGCGGTCAACACGGGCGTCCCCAGCATGATGACCAGGCTCGTGGCGTAGTGCGCCCATACAAACAACGGCAACCGGAACCAGGTCAACCCGGGGGCGCGCATTTTGTGAATGGTGACGATAAAGTTCAGCCCGGTAAGGATCGACGAAAAGCCGACGATAAAGACCCCCACGGCCGTAGCGATGACAGCGCTATTCGAATACGTGCTGCTGTAGGGGGTATAGAATGTCCAGCCGGTGTCGACGCCACCGGTGGTCACGGCTCCGAGCGTAAAAAGCCCGCCCAAGGTGTAGACGTACCAACTGGCGAGGTTGAGGCGCGGGAAAGCGAGGTCTCGGGCCCCAATCATGATCGGAAGCAAGAAGTTTCCCAATACAGCCGGGATCGAGGGGATCAGAAAGAAGAAGACCATGATGAGACCGTGCATGGTGAACATCTTGTTGTAGGTCTCCGAGCGCATCAGGTCGCCCTCGGGCGTCACCAGCTCGAGCCGCACCATGACGGCGAAGGCTCCCCCCCAAGACGAAGAAAAGCGTGATCGAGGCCACGTAGAGCAACGCGATCCGCTTGTGGTCAGTCGTGAGCAACCACGATTTGACGCCATAGCCGTCGTTCAGATAGTGCTCCCGCGGCTCGACGGCCGTCGGGGCCGGGGCTGTCGCGATCACCGGGCCAGCCTCCTTTCGCCTTCGCTTGCCAGGGACTTGATGTAGGCGATAATTTCCATCACTTGTTCCTCGCTGACCTGCCCTTGAAAGGTCGGCATGACAGGCTGAAAACCGGCGACGCGTTTCGCCATGGGGCGCAGAATCGACTCGCGAAGATAGGCTTCGTCGGCGATCACGGTCTCTCCGCCGCTCAAGGCGACAGACCGGCCGAAGACGTCATCCAGCGTGGGTCCGCGGCCCCCTCCGTCGGGCCGGTGGCAGGTGTCGCAGCGCAGGTCGTGGAAGAGTCTTTCGCCGATCTCGGCCATCGATTCGCCCGCCTTGGCGCCGCTGAGCCAGAGATCGTAGTTGTGCGGCTCCATGACGTGGATGGCGCCTCCCATGCGGGAGTGTTCGTTGCCGCAGTATTCGGCGCAGAAAAGATGAAATTCACCTGTTTTGGTGGCCTCGAACCAGGCCGTTGTGTAGCGTCCGGGAAGGACGTCCATCTTGACGCGGAACGCCGGCACATAAAAGCTGTGAATGACGTCTTCTGACGTCATGATGAGCCGCACGGGACGGCCCAAGGGGACATGCAGCTCGTTGATCTCGCGGCGCCCGTCGGGGTGTTGGATCTTCCACATCCACTGTTTTCCAACGACGTGTACATCCATCGCACCCTCGGGTGGCCGCGAGTTCTTGAAGTACAGGCCGGCGCCCCAGCCGAACATCACCATGACGATCACGAAGGGAACGGCGCTCCAGAAAATCTCCAGAGCCGTCGAGCCGTGGATCGGGCGGGGCATGTCAAGATCCGAGCGGCGCCGATAACGAATGGCGAAGTAGAAGATCAGGGTGAAGATCAGTACCGAAAAGAAAACGCTGCCCGCGACGAGAAAGGCGTAGAGCTGGTCGACGCCCTCGGCGATCGTCGAGGCCTGTTCGGGAAAGAGCGGAAATCCTTCTCCCATGTTGTTTCTCCGCCGGGCGTTTGATTTGTGTGTCGACGCTACCCCGGTGGCAGCCAATCCTAGGGCGCGGGCAACATGTTGCGCCCCTACGCGATTGAATCGAAATGCATGCGAAAACTGTAGGGGCACGACATGTCGTGCCCGTCTCGGTGGAAGCACATGGTTCCACGACCTTCAGCGGGCGGCTCCTCTCTATCCATAGGTTCTCGGTTCACGACCCTTTCCCCTTGTTCCGCCGATCCCTCCGCAGGGCGCTAATGACGAATCCGCCGAGGATGAAAACCGTGGCCAATCCGCCCAACCGGAGCCCGTTCATGATGGCCAGGTTGTACTTGCCTTCCAGCGGGTCGTAGTGGAAGCAGAACAGCAACACCTGATCGACGAACGAGCCGATCCGATTCCCCGAAGCCTCTACCAGGCCGAGGCGCAAGTCTCGCGCCGGATATTCGATGCCGTAGAAGTAGCGGGAAATGCGTCCCTTGGGAGTCAGCACCACGATGCCGGCGGCGTGTGAATATTCATCGGTCTTTGGGTCGTAGGCGTAGCGAAAGCCGACGGCTCGGGTGAGCGCCTGGATGGATTCCTCGGTACCGGTCAGAAAGTGCCATCCGCTTTCTGCTCCGGCGCGGGCGTATCGCTCGAGGTAGGCGGCCTTTTTCTGTGCGGCGACCGCGGGGGTTTCCCCGGGATCGAAACTTATGGTGACGATCTCGAAGTCTTCGGCGGGATTCAACGTCAGCGCCCGCAGACTGCGCACCAGGCCACCGAGCTGCAACGAGCAGAGCATGGGACATTCGTAATAGACCAGCGCTAGAATCACGGGTCTGTCGCCGAAATAGCGATCGAGCGAAACCGGGTCGCCCCGCTCGTCGCGGAAGACGAGGTCAAGGGGGACTTGGTCTCCGAGCCTCTGGTCGAGTCCGACGCCGCGCAGGGCCGAGGGCAACGTACTCGCCGGGATGGTCTGCGCAGTTAGCGGGCAGATGCCGGCCGGAAGTGCGGCGAGAGAGAGCAGTGCAAGCAGCGTGTGAGCCACCGCGGGGGGCCGCTTGGCCAGTCGGGGAAATGTCGTCGGTCCGAGCATCACTCTCCCGCGGAGCCTCCGCCGCTCGACTGAGCCCCCCGGCCGCGCCCGGCCAAGATCTCCATGGCCCGCTCGATCGGGATGTGCACCAGGCCTTCCTGTCGGTCGACCCACCCGTAGCTGTTCAGGAGCGCTTCCTCCCGGGCGCGCATCTGAGTCAGGTCGCTCGACGGACTGACCTGCAGCGGGGGCGCCGCGGGCCGCTCGCGGGTGTCGGCCAAGGGCGAGCCGGAGGTGTCGAGCTGGTCTTCTCGGGCGGCGAGGTAGTCGAACATCCAGGCCATCGCGGCTATGGTGACGGCCAGCATCGCGGCCAGAGCGACGCCGAACCGAATGATCGGCTTCGGATCGACGTCCGAAGTTTCGTACCCGCTGTTCGGCGAGCTATCGTCCATGTAGCGCCCCAGTTTTCATGGTTCGACTCCCGGTTCCGATGCCTCGGCAAGCGGCGGGTAGTGCAGCGGGACCAGCGGTCGAGAATTCAGTTGCCGGGCGAAGCTAGCAAGCCACAGGCCGCCGATCGCCATCGGCGCCAGCAGGTCCATCCAATGAATCGCCAACTCGGTTTCATGAAACGCCGGGGCCACGTGCCAGAAAAGATCGACCAGGCGCATGACCAGCACCAATACCGCGACGGTCACCAGCGTGGCTACCCCCCTCTTGGTGCGCCGGGAAAGCAGCAACACGAAAGGCAGGGCGAAGTGGAACACGATGAGCACCACGGCGATCGTCGACCAGCTTGTCGACGTCCGGTGCAGGTACCAAGGGATCTCTTCCGCCAGATTGCCGGACCAGATGATCAGGTACTGGGAAAACGAGATGTAAGCCCAGAGCATCACGAAAGCCAACATTAGATTGCCGAGGTCCTGGAACCGTTCCCGAGAAGCCAGGTTCGCCAGCGGGGGACGGTCGCGGACCAGGGCCACGATGCAAATGGCGAAGGCAAGCGTGGCTAGGACGTCTCCGATCAGGAACAGCAAACCGTAGATCGTCGAAAACCAGTGCGGCTCGAGAGACATCACCCAATCGACGGAAGCAAACGTTACCGTTAGGCCGATCACCGCCAATCCCGGCCCGCTGATCATCTCCAGCCGGCGGGCCGAGCCGCCCTCCGGCGAGCGGTCCTGTTCGTTCGACCAGCGGTTCAGCCAGTAAGCCAGAGCTCCCCAGATGGCGAAGTAGAGGAGCGTTCGCGCGAGAAAGAACGGAACGTTCAGATAAGCTGCCTTGTGCGCCAGGATCTCGTCGTGGGCGAGAGCCTCGGGCCGCGCCCAAAGGTAAAGGTCAGGCAGGCGCGCGAGCAGCGGCAGAATCAGCAAAGCCATGAGGGGGAGTGTGCGGGTCGCCGCCTCTAAGCAGCGGCGAATGACGAATCCCCACCCTCCGCCGCTCAGGTGATGCAGCATGACCAACCCGAAACTGCCGAGCACGATCCCGATCCAGAATAAGTACCCCAGCAGGTACGACTGCAGGAACTGTTCGAGGTTGAAGGCGGCTCCGAGGCCGCAAACGGCGGACCCGGCGAGGCCGACCCGCAAGGCGCGACGCTCAAGTTGCCCGAGTGCCGGATGATGGATGGCTGTGGCGTTCATGGTTGTTGCGATCGTTCGAACTCCCGGCGCACACCGAGAGGCAGCTCCCCCAGCGCGGCGTGCCGGCTGAGCTGTAGCGCGCGGATGTAGGCGACGATGGCCCAACGGTCGCGCGGCGGGACACGGTCGGAGAAATCACTCATTGCGCCGAGGCCGTTCGTGATGACGTCGAAGAAATGCCCTACCGGCTCGCCGCGAAGGCGCTCGGTGTGATAGGAGGGGGGCCGGCGGAAGCCGCGCTGCGCCACCATGCCCTCACCGTCGCCGAGGCGCCCGTGGCAGGGGGAGCAAATAATGACGAATCGCTCGTGACCGCGGTCGACGACAGGACGTGTCAGGGGAAAGGGAAACTCAGTTGCCGGCTGCTCGCCTTGGAGGCCGCGGTAGAAGTGCTCGTCCGTCTGAAGCTGCCCGCGGGCGACGGTGCCCGGCACTTGCAAGCGGGACGATCGGCCGTCGGCAAAGAAAGTGCTCTTCTCGAAAGGTTCGTAGCGCGGCTGGTCGTGCATGTCTTGCCGGCACCCGAGGAGTGCGAGTAGCGCCAGGGCACAGCAGATGGCCCCGCTCCAGGCTCGCGCACGGGTATCGCAGCTGTTCCCCGCCAACTCTGGACGACGCAAGCGTGCTCGTCGGACGAACATTCCTGCTCGCCCCCTCTCAGACCGCAATTTCTGCCACCTCATGAGGATCGAGACTTTCTAAGAACTGTTTCGTGCCTTCGCGGTCGAACTTTCGATCTTCGGCTTCGATCGAGAGAAAAAAGCGGTCGCGGCTGGCCAGCGCAAAGCGCTCGATGTTAAACACCGGGTGATAGGGTTTCGGCAGGCCATTGAGGGCCAGCATGCCGAAGACCGCCGACAGCGCGGCGCCCAGGATCGTGCATTCGAAGGTGACCGGGATGAAGGACGGCCAACTGTTGAGCGGACGCCCGCCGACGTTCATCGGCAGTTCGATGACCGACACCCAATACTGGAGCGAGAATCCGGCCAGACAACCCACGACGCCGCCCGCCAGCACGATCCAGGGCAGAATGCGCCGCCGGTAGCCGACGGCTTCGGCCAGCTCCTCGATGGGGAACGGCGAGTAAGCGTCCATGCGCCGATAGCCTTCTTCGTAGCTGTGCTTGGCGGCTTTCAGTAGCTCGTCGGGCGAGTGGAACTCCGCCATCAGTCCCCAGATCGGAGGCTCTTTCGCGTCGGCCGGCGTTGCTACGCTCTGGTTCATCTCATCTCGCCTACGGTTCTCGGGCTGTTTCCGGCGGTTGCACCAGCGTGCGCATCTCAAAGATGGAAATCATCGGCAGAAACCGCAGAAACAGGAACAGCAGGGTGAGGAACAGCCCGATCGAGCCGATGTAAGTCGACCAATCCCAAAACGTTCCTGAATACATGCCCCAGGAGGAGGGCAGAAAATCGCGGTGCAGGCTGGTGACGACGATGATGTAGCGCTCGAGCCACATGCCGACGTTGACGATGAGTGAAATCACGAACAGCACCGGGACGCAACGGCGCACCCGTCCGGACCACAGCACTTGCGGCGTGACGACGTTACAGACAATCAGCGCCCAGTAGTAGGGTGCGTAGGGCCCCTTCATGCGATTCATGACCATGAATTGCTCGTAGGCGCTGCCGCTGTACCAGGCGATGAAGGTCTCCATCATGTAGCCGTATCCGACGATCATGCCCGTCGCCAGAAGGACCTTCGCCATGTTGTTGAGATGGCGCATGGTGATGAAGCCTTCCAGGCCATAGAATTTGCGGATGGGAATCGCCAGCGTCATCACCATGGCGAAACCGGAATAGATCGCTCCCGCGACGAAATAAGGCGGAAACACGATGGTGTGCCAGCCGGGAGTTATGCTGACGGCGAAATCGAAGCTCACTATCGTGTGAACCGAGATCACCAGCGGGGTCGCCAGCCCGGCCAGCAACAGATACGCGGTTTCGTAGCGGTACCAGTGAATGGCCGATCCGCGCCAGCCCATGGCCAAGATGCCGTAGATGATCCGCGCCGTACGGCTGTGGGCGCGGTCGCGCAGCGTCGCCAGGTCGGGGATCAGTCCGATGAACCAAAACAGCAGCGATACCGTGGCGTAGGTCGAGATGGCGAACACGTCCCAGAGCAGCGGGCTGCGAAACTGCGGCCAGATGCCCATCGTATTTGGATAGGGCAGGATCCAATAGGCCAACCATGGCCGTCCGAGGTGCAGCAGCGGGTACAAGCCCGCGCAAGCCACGGCAAACAGCGTCATCGCTTCGGCGAAGCGGTTGATCGAGGTCCGCCAGTCCTGGCGCAGAAGCAGCAAAATGGCCGAGATCAGCGTGCCCGCGTGGCCGATGCCCACCCACCAGACGAAGTTGATAATCGCGAAGCCCCAGCCGACGGGGATGTTGAGACCCCAAATGCCCACGCCTTTCAGCAGCAGGTAGCCGATCGAGTAAAACAGCAGCAGCATCAACGAGAAAGCTATGCCGAAGCCGATGAACCAGGTTCGAGATGTAGGCTGTGTCAGAACGATCGAGCTGATCTTGTCGGTAACGCTGCCGTAGGTGTGGCCCGGCTCCAGGACCGGACCGGGCGCATCCAGGGTGGACGTGGCGGTTTTCTCTTCAACCATACCTAGCCCGCGCTCTTCCTCGGCTGAGGGTCGAAGCGCGCAACAGGCCCGCCACTACTTCGTTGCGCGTGCTCGCCGTGCTCGACAGCGCCGGGCTCCAGCTGCGGGTTGGGGTTGGTGAGCCGAGCGAGGTAGCTGGTTCTCGGTCGGGTGTTCAACTCGGTGAGCAGGCCGTAGTGGCGGGGGTCGGCTTTCGACCGCGCGACTCGGCTGCCGGGGTCATTGATATCGCCGAAGACAATGGCCTGCGCCGGGCACGCCGATTGGCAGGCCATCGTTATCTCGCCGTCGTGGATTTTGCGGCCTTCTTTTTCAGCTTCGATGCGGGCACTGTTGATGCGCTGGACGCAGTAAGTACACTTTTCCATCACGCCCCGCGTGCGAACGGTGACGTCGGGGTTGCGCAGGAGTTTAAGGCTAGGCGTTTCGTAGTCGGAGTAGTGCAGGAAGTTGAAGCGGCGGACTTTGTAGGGGCAGTTGTTCGAACAATACCTGGTCCCGATGCAGCGGTTGTAGACCATGTCGTTGAGGCCCTCGGCGCTGTGCACCGTCGCCCCGACGGGGCAGACCACCTCGCAAGGCGCGCTTTCGCAGTGCATGCAGGCGACCGGTTCGTAGTAAGTCTTCGGATCGTCGAGCGACCCCTCCCAATAGCGATCGACTCGAATCCAGTGCATTTCGCGGCCCCGAATGACTTCCTGCTTTCCAACGACGGGGACGTTGTTCTCCGCCTGGCAGGCGACCATGCAGGCGTTACAACCGATGCAGCGGTTGAGGTCGATGGCCATGCCCCAGGCGTAGCCTTTGTACTCATGGCCTGGGTAGAGCGACAGCTCGTCTCCGCCGCCGTGATCGAGCTTTTGCGCGAAATGGGGATCTTGCTGGAATTCGGCCAGCGTGCCGGCGCGAACCAGGTGCCGGCCTTCCATCGAGTGATGATTCTGGGTGCAGGCCAGCCGGTATCGCTTACCGGTCTTGCGGACCTCCAAACCCCGGGCCGACCAACGACCGGTGGAGGTTCGAATCGCGTAGGCGTTGAATCCCGCGCCTTCCGCCACACGCCCGCCGCGGGTTCGGCCATAGCCCAGATGCAGGGTGACCGAGTCGTCGGCATGTCCGGGAGTGACCCAGACGGGCGCTTCGAGTTTCCTGCCGTCCAATGCCATTTCGACGACGTCTTCATTGGCCAGCCCCAGACGTTCGGCCGTTGCCGGGCTGAGAAGCGCCGGGTTGTCCCAGGTCAGTTTGGTGATCGGGTTCGGCGTCTCCTGCAGCCAGCCGTTGTTGGCGAACCGGCCGTCCCAAACACTCGCGTCGGGACGGAAAACCACTTCGAGCCGGCGGCCCGCCGGCTTGGCCAGGGTGGACAACTTCGCCCTGGCCGCCCGCCCGTCCGGCGCATCCAGCCTTGCTCTCAGCGTTGGCGATTTGGCGGCGGAGCTGGTTCCCTCGACAACTCCCTCGTGGAGGGCGTTCTTCCAAAACAGCTCGAAGTCCGCTGTGGACGTTTTGCTCCGCCAAAACTCTCGCACCAAGGAGTGCGCGGAGCGCTCCGCCGCGCCGGCGGCCGCGGCCAGCAATTCGTGCGCTGTCTTCCCTCCGTAGAGCGGCGCAATCAACGGTTGGACAATGGTTGCCGTGCCGTCGTAGGCGCGCGCATCGCTCCACGATTCCAAGTAGTGCGCTTGGGGAACGTGCCAGTGACATAGCTCCGAGGTTTCGTCTTCGTAGAGGCTCAGGTGGGCGCGGAACCCTACCTTGTCGAGCTGCTCGGCGAAGCCGAGCTCCGCCGGTGCGTCGAAAACCGGGTTGCCGCCGAGAATGAGCAGCACTTCGACTTGGCCCGCCTCCATGTCACGGGCCAGCTCAGCAAGCGACTCGAATTGATTCTTGGGCCGCGCCTCGACCGCTTCGGTCCAAGTTACGGTGCGGCCCTCGGCGCCCAGCGCCCGATTCATCGCCTGGGCCAGGGCGTGAACGATCGGCGGCTGCTCGTCGCCGGGATAGATGATCGCCGATCCGCGATGGTCCTGGAGGTCGCCGACGAGAGGGGCGATCCACGAGTCCCAGCGCCCGGACGCGGCTTCGTGTTCCGGCGTTTGCCCCGCGACTCCCAGTGCCCGGGCCAGCGAGCGAGCGAAGCCCTCGACTTCCCCGACCTTAAGCCGCAGCCGATGGTCGGCCATGGCCCCGGTGATCGAGGGGGCGCCCTCGGCAACGTAGAGCCGGTTCATGGCCTCGCCCGCCGCCCCGGAACCGCGCTTTTCGATGAAGTCGCGCGTGTAACGAAGTTTGGCCGGCCCTTGTCCCAAAAAATCGCCGTCGAGGGAGACAACGACCGCGGCGCGGTCGAAGTGGTAAACCGTGTTCACTACTTCTCCGAAGGCCAGTCGGGTGCCTTCGAAGGCGCTGTCGCGGGCGGTGGGCTCGTATTGATGCCAGCGGGCTGCGGGGAAATCCTCAAGCAAGCTGTTGAGCTGGTCGGCGAGGGTCGGCGAGGTTACCGTCTCGGTGAGAATCCTCAGGCCCGCTCCCCGGGAAAGCCGTTGCGCTTCGATCTCGCGTCTGAGGACGGCCACGAAAGACAGCCAACTGCTGATCTGCCCAGCCTGCGTGGTGACCTGGGAACGGTCGGGGTCGTAGAGGCCCAGGATCGACGCTTGCGTGATGGCGTCGCTCGCCCCCAGGCTGGCCGGGTGGCGGGGATTGCCCTCGATCTTCGTGGGCCGCCCCATGTGGCTTTCGACGAGCACTCCGGTGGCGAAGCCGCCCAACGAAGCAGCCGTGGCGAAATAGAGCGGCCGGCCCGGTACCGTGGCTTCGACCGTTCGGGCGAAAGGGACGATCGTTTCCGCGGGCTGACGCGTGCAGGAGCTGACCCCGGCCAGGGCCAGCGAGGCCCCCATCAGCTTCAAAAAGCGGCGCCGGCCGAGGGGGTCGTTCCACTCCGAAGCTTGCGAAGGGAACTCGTCCTCGAGCAGTTTTTGGAATGCGTCGGTCTCGGCGACCTCCTCCAGGCTGCGCCAGTAGCGGGGTCCGCGGGCCGATTCCAAACGGGCGCGCAGTTCGGCCCAATCTTTTCCGCCCACTTCGTCTTTGCGTGTCATCGGTGGCAGTCGGAGCAGCTCGTCGGGTTTCGAATCTTGTTTTTCAGGACCAATGCCGCCCCCAGGGCGTGCTGGTCTTCTTCCGGCTGCCAGGTCATGTTAAAGACCTGTTCGGGCGGCCGGAGGCGCCCCTCCGGGTGGCGATGGCAGTCGAGGCACCACTCCATCTGAAGCGTCTGCTGCTTCCACACCAAGGGCATCTGATCGACTCGGCCGTGGCAGCTCACGCATCCGACGCCCTTCTTCACGTGGATGCTGTGGTTGAAGTAGACGAAGTCGGGGAGATCGTGAACGCGGGTCCACTCTAGGGGCTGATCGGTTCGGAAGCTCGCCCGCACGGGCTCCAGCATGGGGCTGTCGGCCCAGACCTGCGAGTGGCAAGTCATACAGGTCTTCGTAGCCGGCAGGCCGGCGAAGGCACTCTCCTCGACCGACGTATGGCAGTGGCGGCAGTCGAGTCCGATGCCGCTAACGTGGTGCTTGTGGCTGAAGGGGACCGGTTGCTTGCGCGGTACCGCCACCTGGGTCAGGTAGTCCGACCGATTCATGTTCACCACGCCCCACAGCAGTCCCCTGGCTAAGAAGACGGACCCGAAGATGCTGACCTTGGAGATCGTATTGGTACTGGGGTGAAATATTTGGCTCATGGAGGGTCTCTGTTCGCGCGTGCCGCTACACCACGACCCGCAAGGATCATCGGCCGGATTTTCGGAAAGTCTTAGCCGGCAGGCTGAGAACGGTGTAGGGCGGCGGGGCGTGGTGGGTTGTGGGGCACGGTGAAAACAGGCTGTTCTTGCAGGCATGGAGTGCCGGGACCAGGGAATCGGAGCCGCGAAACGTAAGCGAATATCCATGGCGCCATGGTCGTTACGGAGATTCAACTCGTCACTAGTCCGGATTTGCCATAGGAGACCGCCTGGGTCGTAAGAACAGCGCGCGGCCAACAAAGTGATTGACCAATGGCGACCGATGTAGTATCTTCATTGTAGATACGGAGGGTAGCCGATGCGGGGCCGAGTGCAGAAGTGGGGAAACAGTCTGGCGATCCGAATTCCCAAACCAATCGCCAAGGACTCGAACATTGACACTGGCTCGGTGGTCGAGCTGCGCCTGGTTAAGGGAAGCGTCGTAATCACGCCCGTCGAGGGGCCGGTGTACTCACTACAAAAGCTGCTCGCTGCTATTACCGACGAGAACCGTCACGGCGAAATCGATACGGGCGACGCTGTCGGCCTTGAGCTGCTGTGAGAGTCTACAGGCCTGACCGCGCTGATGTCGTCTGGATTGAACTAAGTCCACACTCCGGGCACGAGCAGCGCGGGCGGCGTCCGGCGCTGGTTCTTTCACCGAAGGCCTACAACGCCAAGACCGGACTTGCCATTTTCTGCCCTATCACGAGCCAAGTGAAAGGCTATCCTTTCGAGGTTAGGATCCCCGATGGCTTTCCGGTCGAGGGTGTTATCCTCGCCGACCACGTGAAGAGTCTTGATTGGAGCGCGCGGCGCACAAAGCTGCTTGCCCAATTGCCGGAGCCACTTGTCAGGGAGGTCCTGGCCAAGCTAGGGGTTCTGTTGGAGCCTTAGATAAAGAGAGGGCCCACTTTGGCGCTTAGTATCTACAGAGTGTATCCTTGTCGCACGGACAGGATCTCCGTGGAGTGCGGACTGATGCGAGGCCGGCAAACACAGCTTGGCGCCAAGTCTCGTTGATAAACCTCCGGATGACGAGCTTACTCATGGAACCGCCGCGACCGTGAGGCAGGGCGGACCGCTCGTCTTCAATAACGGTTTGGGGCGAAGGCGCGGCCTGGACCGGCAGGGTTGCCGGTCACTACCGAACTTCGGCCGTCACGCGGCGAGAAAAGCGATCTAAGGAAGGCTGGGAGGAGCGCCGCGACTACGGACTGCCGGATTCGGGCGTCTCCGCGGCAGCTTGAATATGCACGAACTGCCACCCGAAACGACCCTTGATGCAGAGGTGGCCGTGGGTGACTTCCTGGTCGAGGGGCGAGGCGGCCTTCACAATCTTATTATCTTGCGTGGTCAGGCTGAGCGTGCAGCCGACGCCGCAATAAGGACAGATCGTGTCGGTCGTGGTTTGCTGAGATTCGTCCCACGTGCCCGCCTCGCGCATGTCGTGCTCGCTCTTGAACATCAACGCGCCGGTTGGACACACCGCAATGCAGTTACCGCAATAAACACATGCGGATTCAGGTAGGGAAACCGTGAATTCTGTCGAAATGCGGGCGTCGAAGCCGCGTCCAGCGACGGCGATGGCGAATGTGTTCTGCGCATCGATCCCGCAGGCTTCCACGCACTTGTAGCAAAGAATGCACTTCGAATAGTCGCGGATGTAGAGTTCGTTGTCGACTTTCACGGGCTGGCGGACCGTGGCCGCCGTCGAACCGTCGGGAGCTGCGTGGTCGCCGGGCCGCGCGGCGTCTCGCTCCCCCTCCTTGGCAGCTGCGGCGGAAGGTCCGTAGCGTTTGGAGTCAGCCTCGTACTGCGCCAGGTAGGCTTGCAACTCTGGGGCGGTCGAGACATCCACCGACGAGGCGAGGAACTCCAACACCATGCGCCGGCTCAGCCGAACTCGCTCGGAGTCGGTGTGCACGACCATGCCCGGTTCCGCTTTTCGGGAGCAGGCCGGGACAAGGACACGCGAGCCTTCCAATTCGACAACGCAGACACGGCACACGTTGACCGGCGTGAGGTTCTCGAGATAGCAGAGAGTCGGGGTGTCGATGCCGAGTTGGCGGCCGGCCTCGAGCAGCGTTGAGCCTTCCGGCACGGTGACCTTTTGCCCGTCAATCGTGACTGCGACATCCGGCTTCGGTTCCTTGGAAGGAATCACTGGGATCGGCCCCCGAGGCACGGGGATCTGGAGTACGGGAGCGTCGGCAGAGGTGTCTGGGGATTTCATTTTTTATGTATCTTCAACCGGAAAACCGCTCCGACGGCCACAGGGCCATAAACAAACATTCGCCGAGCGCTACCCGAAAACCTTCCACTTCCCGAGCGCCGACTCGATGGCACTGGATGCAGTGTGGCCCAGTCCGCAAATCGACGCATCTCGCATCACTTGGCCGATTTCCTTTAACATCGCCAGCTCTTGGTCCGCCGAACCGAGCGGGCGGTCGTCGTCAAGGCGACGCAAGATTTCTTCTTGCCGCACCGTACCAACGCGGCAAGGGACGCACTGGCCGCACGACTCATCACGGAAAAATCGGGCGACCCGCAGCAATATCTTTCTCAAGTCAACTGTGTCGTCGAAAAGCATGACGACGGCCGAGCCGAGGCTGGCCCCGATGGCCCGCGTCCCCTCGAAGGTCAACGGCGTGTCGAGATCGTCGGGCGAGACAAAGGCTCCCGCCGCGCCTCCGAGGAGAATGGCCTGTAGACGTCCGCTGCCGGCAACGCCTCCAGCAAGTTCGATGACCTGGCGAAGAGTCGTTCCGAACTCGGCTTCGTAGATTCCGGGTCGAGTAACGTGTCCGGAGACGCAGAAAAGTTTTGGGCCGGTCGAGCGCTCGGTGCCGATCGAAGCGAAGGCGGCGGCGCCTTCCAAGACGATGGGCAACACATTGACCAGCGTCTCGACGTTGTTCACCAAGGTCGGCCGGCCGAACAGCCCGGCCTGGGTCGGATACGGCGGCTTGTTGCGGGGTTCGCCGCGGTAGCCTTCGATGGAGTTGAATAAAGCCGTCTCTTCCCCACAGATGTATGCGCCGGCGCCGCGCCGGAGTTCGATGTCGAAACTCACGCCGCGCCCCATGACACTGTCGCCCAGCAGGCCCGCCGCCCGAGTCTGCTGCATGGCATCCGCAATTCGCTCGGTTGCCAGGGGGTACTCACCGCGGATGTAGATAAAACCCTTCCCACAGCCGGTCGCCGTGCCCGCGATCGTCATGGCCTCGACGACGGCGAACGGGTCCGCTTCCATCAGAACGCGGTCTTTAAACGTGCCGGGCTCGGACTCATCGGCGTTGCAAATCGTGTAGCAGGGAGCTTCGGCCTCGGCGACTGCCTTCCACTTGATTCCCGCCGGAAAAGCTGCTCCCCCGCGTCCCAGCAGTTTGGAATCAATTACCTCCTGGATAACACGCTCCGAACTCAGTTCGAAGGCTTTTTCAAGTGCCTGGTAACCGCCCTGCTTTCGATAGTCATTAAGGCTCTCGGGATCAACGACGCCCACGCGCTTCAGAAGACGAAGCTCGGGCTGGCCCGCTTGAGGAACAGAGGCGGCAGCGTTGAACTCGTCCGGATTCGTCGTCGGCTTACCATTTGTGGGCGTCAGGGCAGCCGTCACTGCTCCGGGGTCGGCCGGGGCGAAAACCTTTTCCCAGGGCTGCTCACCTGCCGTCGAGACCAAGCAGGCGGGCGCCCGCTCGCAAAGGCCCAAGCAGGGGCTGCGCAGCCAGGTAGCGTCCCCGTTGGAAGTCGATGAACCGGCCGGCCCCAACGTTTGCTCCAGCTTTTCGCAAAGCTCTCCGGCGCCGCGCGCCAGGCAAGCAATGTCGTCGCAGACGTGGACGATTCGAGGCGGGCGAGGCTTCATGGAAAACAGCGCGTAGAAATCGGCCACACCGAAAGCCTCCGCCGGCGGTACGTTGAGCCGGCGGCAGGCATAGTTCAAAGCTCCGGGGCTGATCCAACCCAGCCGCGAGTGGATTCCGTGAAGAACGGGAAGCAACAGGTGACGATGGGCGCGGGCCGCGTGCCCGGTCGAGGATGCGCGCCCTTCGGTCTCGATCTGTCGCGGGCCTCCCAACCACCCTGATTCGGGCAGCCCAAGCACGCCATCAACCGCTGCCTTTTCCTCTTGGGTGGATTCGTGGTCGGTGAAGTGAAGGTCCAAGAAACGTTGCTCCGTGTCACCTGCTACTCATGAGCGGTCCGCGCGAGCCACAGACAGCCGTGTCTGTGCCGGGCGCTAAATGTGGTGTCCCTACGTTTCCCCTTGCGTAATCCCTTTTCCAGCGCTGAACACGGGCATGCAAAGGGCTGCTACAACCTAGTCTCCCGTCAACATCGCTTCCCGATCGCGTATTGGCTCGCTTTCGCTTAGCTTGTCGATGCGGATGGCGGTAGCTTTGAATTCGGCCGTTCCCGATTTCGGGTCCACGGCGTCGATCGTCAACTGGTTGGTTTGTACCTCATCAGGAAAATGGAAGGTCATAAACACCAGCCCCGGTCGCAATGTCGGGTCGTAGCGGACCGGCGCGATGACGAAACCGCGGCGCGAGGTGACCTGCACGCGCTCCCCTTCCACAACGCCGTAACGCTCGCCGTCCTCCGGCGAGATGTCGAGCGATTCTCCACGGCGCAGCGGCGATCGGTACTCTGCCGTCTGTACACCTGTATTGTAAGAATCCAGTCGGCGACCGGTAGTGAGACGGATGGGGTATTCGTCGGTGAGCTGGTCCACTGGGGGGTCGTTCTCGACCGGACTGAGCGGCGCTCTGGGGCCGACTACGGGTCTTTCCCAAAGCCGACTGTGAAGAAACTGCTCGCCGGGGTGCGACTCGTCATAGCAGGGCCAGCGAATGCCGCCCATCGCCTCCAGACGCGCGTACGACATGCCGGTGTGCATCGGGGAGAGGCTGCGAACCTCGTCCCAGATCTTCTCGGCGTCGGGCTTGCCCCAGTCGTGACCCAACCGTCGCGCAAGTTCAAACAGGATCTCGGTATCGTCGCGGGATCCCGGGAGCGGTTCCATGGCACGGCGGACACGTTGCACCTTGCGCTCGCTACTGGTGACAGTTCCCTCTGACTCAGACCAACCCGCGGCGGCCGGCAGAACGACGTCGGCAATCTCGGCCGTATTAGTCATCAACACGTCCTGCACAACAAGAATGTCCAGCCCATTGAGTAACTTCATCGCGCGGTTCTGATCCGCTTCCGAGTCGGCCGGGTTCTCACCGATCACATAGAGCGCCTTGAAATCGCCCTTCTCCATGGCCTCGAACATGCCACTGAGGTGTAACCCGCGCTTGGGTGGGATGTTCACCCCCCAGGCTTCCTCGAATTTGGCGCGCAGGCCGTCGTTTTCCACGTGCTGAAAACCGGGCAAGCGGTCCGGGATAGCGCCCATGTCGCCTCCGCCTTGGACGTTATTTTGCCCGCGCAAAGGATTCAGCCCGGAGCCGTAGCGGCCGACGTGGCCCGTTAACAGAGAGAGATTGATCAAGGCCAGCACGTTGTCCACGGCATTGTGGTGCTCGGTGATGCCCAACGTCCAGCACAGCTCGGCTCGCGGGGCCTTGGCGTACGCGTGGGCGAGATCTCGAATCGCTTTCGCGGGTACGCCGGTAACCCGTTCGGCGTACTTCAGCGTGCAGCGCTCGACGGCCGCCTTATATTCGTCGAATCGGCTGGTAGCGTGCTCGACGAAGTCGTCATTCGCCAAACCCGCGGCGATGATTTCGCGCCCCATGGCGTTGGCGAGAGCGATGTCGCTACCGACGTCGAGGCCCAACCAGCCGTCGGCCCACTGCGCGGACCCGGTCCTTCGCGGGTCGACCACGTAGAGTTTCGCACCGTTATGCACCCCCTTCAACACGTGATGGAAGAAGATGGGGTGCGTCTCGCGGGCGTTCGAGCCCCACAGGATGATGAGGTCCGTCTCCTCGACCTCCTGGTAGGAACTGGTCCCGCCTCCCGCTCCGAACACTGTCGCCAGACCGACGACGCTCGGGGCGTGTCAAGTACGGTTGCAACTATCGATGTTGTTGCTGCCGATGACCACCCGGGCAAACTTTTGGGACGTGAAGTTGAGCTCGTTCGTCGTTTTCGAGCAGCTAAAGATCCCAAACGTTTGCGGGCCGTGCTTCGCGACCGCCGAGCGAAAGCCTTCAGCGGCACGATCCAGAGCCTCGTCCCAACTGGCGGGACGGAGGCTACCTTCGTCGCGAACCAACGGTTGAGTCAGCCGACCCTTCCGATTCTTGTTCATAGCCATACCCAAGACCATTCTAGTGGATCGTTGCTGGGTTCGCGATGCTCCGCCCTTGATATTCCAGAGCGTCGAGCACTGAGCCGCGAGTGAGCGGTCACGGCGCGATGGTCGTCACGGGGATTCGGCCTGTCACTGGCGTTCCAGGCTCAGTTTCTTGTTCACGCACAGCCTCGTGATGAGCGAATCGGAGCCGCGAACGCGGGTGAGCGGTCCAGCGCGCAATGCTCGTTACGGTGATTCGGCCCTGTCACTAACGTTCCAGGCTCAGTCTCTTGCTCGCCGAAAACCAAAGCCCGTCCCGAACAGCTTAACAAAGTGCCGAGGGAGAATTTTCTCTGACTCACCGCCGCGCTTCCGATAAGGGCCCTTTGGGCAGTAACGATCTTGGCTGTTTGGGGCAGAAGTTACTGACAGAGAGCATTTTGCTTGAAGGGCCGTCGGCAAGATCGCCTGTACGGCCGGCGGCTGGGAAGTGGAGGGAGTCGAAAATCCATGACGAGCGATGAGCGAATCTATGATCGATGTCGCCTTGCGGCCCGTGATTTGTTGCAAGGGCTGGAGACCAAAGATCTCTCCTTGATCGAACAGCAGTTAGCTTTAGTGCAGGCCTACCTCTCCGATCAAGAGTGGCGTGACCAAGCGAGGCGGGGCGGCGACGCCCTCTACCGTGCCGAGCAACTCGAGGCGCTGGCGGGCGTGACCGAGGAGATCGAGAGGTCGCTGCTTGCCTTAAAGCACTCCGCCGATGTCGAATTCGAACGCCTGCTCGCCGCCGCTCCGCTGCTACGGCATCTCACGGTTCTTCCCGCTTCTTGTTGCGAAATCAATCTTCCCGTGTGTTGACTACTTTCCGTCGCAAAATACGCCTGCCGTTCGTGGCTGCGGCTGGGTCTCTGGGACTATCAGGAAGGGAGTGAGGCGGACGGGGCGTGGTCTCTCGCCGCCACGTGCGTGCGAAGATCGGCGCTGCTCGAAAGAATGTGCTCGGTCATCGCTTCCCGCGCCTGCTCGGCCTTGTGTTGCTCGAGCGCCCGGAAAATCTTTTTGTGCTCCGCGATCGACAGTTCGGCGCGCAAGCCTGATTCGCCCGCCGGAGTCTCCGACAACGTTTCCTTGATCCAGACCTGCAGGTAGCCTCTTGTCATGCTGAGAAGTTGGCGGAGGATCGAGTTCTGCGTCGCCTGCGCGATCGCCAAGTGAAACCGTAAGTCGAATTCCAAGTACTCGTCCGGATCAGCCGTCAGTTCTTCCATCCGCTCGATCGTTGATGAAATCTCGTTGAGGTCCTTCGGGCTTGCTTTTTGAGCCGCAAGAAACGATGTGTGCGATTCGAGCATGAGGCGGGTCTCGATCAGATCCTCGAGAACCTTGCGGTCGAGCAGCAGACCCCACTGCAGCGTTTTTTCGAGGTATTTGCTGCTGTCCTCGGATACGAAACTGCCCTCTCCCGGCCGGGATTCAACGATGCCGGTCGCCGAAAGCGAACGCAATGCTTCCCGCACCGATGTTCTGCCGACGCCAAACTGCTGGGAGAGCTGCTTCTCCGATGGCATCCGCTGGCCCGGCTTGAGCACGCCACGAGAGATGAGGTCGATGAGCTGGTCGACGATCTCGTCGCTAACCGAAACGCGCGAGACACGCTTGAGGTTTTCGATCACGAGGCTCTTGCCATGTGGTTGAATAAATTAGGCTTTACAAGCTGTGCTACAAGCGTTACTCTATTAGTCAGGTTGTCAGACAACCAGACATGTATTATGCTAAAGTGGAGCGGGGACGGCTGTCAAGTGCGGATAGCCGGTCAGCAGGATTGACCTGCCTGGCGGATTGACTTTCCGGGCGGGTGGTTTCGCAATTCGACGGGAGCGGGACACGGCACCCATGCCCGGCGGCGGGACCAGCGGCGCGGAATCGAGCACGGCCGTCTTCCCTACCCTGGCAGATGGCCTTTGACAAAGGATCGAGCCTATGGGCGTAACAACCGACATCGGAGAGCGGATCGAGCTGCTTCCGATGGATCCGCATTTCCATGACATTTCGATCGCTCTCTACCGCCAAGAGAGCGACGCGGGTATAGAGCTGACGGTCCACACGTACAGTCGTAAGGAAGGCGCCCAGGAGAGGATCGCCTTCGTTGCGCAAGCGATGGCTGTATTGGGAGGCATGGATCTCGTGGGAGATTCAAGTACGACAGTGCGTTTCCCCTGTGGAGCGCCCCATCATCTCGCGAGCAAACGTGTTTTTCTCGAGGCATGTAAGTTGCCTACCGGCAGCGAGTTGACGGCTCGGCCGCTGAGCATTCGGGACAAGAAGGCGGACGCGAATATGATCGCGACCAACCTCGGAAACGGCTCTTACGAAATGAGTTCAGACGGAGAAGGCGACAAAGTTGCCAAGCGCAAGTCGGCGGTGACCGCGGGTTTGGCCAAGCTCGCTCAGCTGCAATTGGACGAAGGCGGCCGGGACCGGGTCGAATTCCCCTGCGGACAGTCTCATGATGCGCTGGTCGGCCTGCTGCTGGTCCGAGCGCCAAACGTAAGGGTGATCTTGCGGCAACAGGAAATGGCTGCCTCTCGGGGACAGCTCGCGGCGCCAAGCGCGCAGCAATGATGACGAACAAAAGTGGCGGTCACTGCCGGTGGCGACAAACACTCGTGTTTGTCCCGGTTGGCCATTGTGACAAGCTTCAGCTTATCGTTAGCTTATCGTTGGCCTGGCCGCCAGGGCGTGAGGCCGCTTTGGAAACCGGCGCCGCCGAGGAGTGGCGGTCAACTACCGGAATCGTGGTCTAGGGAGGCAAGTGATGGCAGCACCACAAACGGTTGGGCCGATGAAACCGCGGGAGCGCGTCCTAGCGGCCTTGCGCCGCGAACCAGTCGATCGGACGCCGGTCAGCAACCCGACCTCCGTGGCGACGGTCGAGCTCATGGATCTGGTAGACGCTCCCTTCCCGGACGCAAACCGTGAGCCCGAGTTAATGGCCCGCTTGGCCGCCACAGGCTATACGGAGTTAGGTTTCGATTCGATCATGCCGGTTTTCACGATCATTCAGGACTCCTCGGCGCTCGGCTGCAAAATCCAGTGGGAGCAGAAGGACAACTGGCCGACGGTGAAAATGCGAGAGCCGATCTGGGAAACAGCCGACGACATCAAGGTCCCGCCGGATTTCCTGACGCACAAGGACACGAAGTGTGTCACCGAGGCAATCAAGATTCTCAAGAAAGAGTACGGGGATGAAGTGGCCGTTATTGGGAAAACGATGGGACCGTGGTCGCTCGGCTACCACTGCTTCGGCGTGGAACCCTTCCTACTGCTGTCGCTCGACGACCCGGGAAAAACGAAGCTTTGCCTGGATCGCATGAAAGAGGCGACGATCCAATTCGGTCTGGCACAGATCGAAGCCGGGGCGGACGCCTTGACGCTGCCTGATCACGCAACCGGCGACTTGGTCAGCGGTGAATACTACGAGCGGTTTCTCACGGAATTGCACATCGAGTTCGCCGAGCGGCTGCCGGTGCCGCTGATCCTTCACATTTGCGGCAAGACCGAAGACCGCATGGAGTACATCGCGCGAACCGGTATGGCGGCCTTCCACTACGATTCGAAGAATAACGCCCAAGCGTCGATGGGGATTATGAAGGGTCGCATTTCTTTGGTGGGGAACATCAACAACCCGGAAACTTTGTTCGCCAAGAACCCCGAGGACGTTCGCCAGGAAGTGTACAAGAATCTCGATGCCGGAGTGCAACTCGTCGCTCCTGAGTGTGCTATTCCACTGCAGACTGCGATCGAGAACCTAAAAGAGATTCCTAAGGCTGTCAAGGACTGGCATCGGGAACACGCGACGGAAAACTGAGAAAGCTTCCAAGGACAGAACAACATGGCATCGATCAGTGATATCTCGAACGAGTTGATTCGAGACGAAATCGAAGAATTTATTGAGCGGCCCGACGAGCGCGAGCGCATAGTCAACACGTTCGCCAAAGCTCGGGCCAGTATGCAAGAGATCGGCGCAGCCCTCATCGAGGGCGAAAACGTAACTGTCGACAAGCTCACGACCGAAGCCCTCGAAGAGGGCATCGAAGCAATCGAAATCATGGACGACGGCCTGATCGCGGCGATGGGGATCGTGGGCATCAAGTTCCGAGAAAACTTTATCTTTGTCCCCGAGGTGCTTGCCTGCGCCCGCGCCATGAAGGCGGGCATGGCACACATCGAACCGATTCTTTCTGCCTCCGGCATCAAACCGATCGCCAAGGTCGTCATGGGAACGGTGAAAGGTGATCTGCACGACATTGGCAAGAACTTGTGCATCATGATGCTGCGAGGCTCGGGATTCGAAGTCGTCGATCTTGGCGTGGACACTTCGTCGGACGAATTCATCGAAGCGATCGAAGAGCATGAAGCTCCGCTGTTGGGCATGTCGGCGCTGCTGACGACCACGATGCCGAACATGGGCAAAACGATTGAAGCCTTCATCGACGCAGACCTCCGGGACGACGTGAAGATCATGGTGGGAGGCGCGCCGGTCACACAGGAGTTTGCCGATGACATGGGGGCCGACGGATACGGCAAAGATGCCGTGGCCTGCGTGGACCTCGCCAAAGATCTGATGGCCCAAGAAGTCGAAGCCTGACCTGAGCCATGCAAAAGATCGACAAGGCGGAATATCAAAAGCGGCTCGACCGCATCACGGAGCTGTTCACCGACATGATGCGGCACGCCGAGGAGCTGTCCGCCAAGCGCTGTCCCTATAAGGACCGCTTCGATCGATGCACGGCGCAGTTCGGATGTAGAAACCAGCGCAAGCCGCCGCGCGCGGGCGAATTGCTGATCTGTGCGGGTGACGACAAGCTCGATTACCGCGGCGCCTGGGAGACGACGTAGGGTGGACGTTTCAGAAGTTTGTTCAAAAAAGTCAGGATGAAGGCCCGTGTATTCACCCGGCACGAAACGGAACGATCCAGTGTTCGAGCTACAGCACTCACCGAGCCGCGACCGTCAGGGAGCGGTCCAGCGATGAAGCCCGCGCGTTGCCGGCCTGCGCCCAGAGGAACAACTGTTCGGCCTCACTCGCGGCGACATAGCTGCCCACAACTCGCGCACACCATCACTGGACCGCTCCCTGACGGTCGCGGCTCGGTGGGACGACTCGCCGGCGAGCGGCGCGTATTGCTGTTTGCCCCTACGCACTGACCCAGTTCCCCATGGGAGAGATATCCTACGACGGTCAAAAGCGCCCTCTTGTGGGCGGGAAGACCATCTTCGACTACGCCGACGAGCTGGCCGTCCAGGTGCCCACATCTTGTGGGCGCACCGGCGTCTGCCACGAGTGCATCGTCGAAGTTAGTCGTGGCCATGAAGCACTGAGCGCTCCCACCGAGGCGGAGGAGTTTTTGCGTGGGAACTACCGTCTTGCCTGCCAGGCAGTGATTGAAAACTCTGACGAAGATGTCCGCTTTTCGCTGCTTCGCAGCCAGCCCAAGATTCTCACCGCTTCGCTGCTGAAGAACATCACGCTCGACCCGATGGTCGCCCGCGAAGGCGACAATGTCTGCTACGACGGCGAGGTGATTGACCGCTACCACGGCAAGATATACGGCCTGGCCGTCGACCTCGGCACGACCACCGTGGTGGCCGAGCTGGTGGACCTCGAAACGGGGGAGGGCGTCTATCTAGCTTCTTTCGAGAACCCCCAGCGCTTCGGCGGCAGCGATATCATGCACCGCATCTCCTACGACAGCGGACCTTTTCGCGGGGAACTCCATAAGTCGATCGTTAATACGCTCAATCATCAGTTGAAGACCATGTGCCGAGAGTTGGGGTTCCCGCGGCACCGGATCTACGAAATTGTCGTGGTGGGGAATTCCACCATGCGCGAACTGTTCTTCGGTCTCGATGTGCAGTCGATCGGCCAGCGTCCTTACAAGTCGCAAATCGAGCACGAGTGCCTAGCCGGGGAACGCAAGACGACTGCGCTCACCGAAAAAGCGCACCGGCTCGGCATCTGGTCTCACCCGCAGGCGGTGGTGTTCGGGGCTCCGCTGATCGCCAGCCACGTCGGAGCGGACATGTTGGCCGACCTGGTGGCCGTTGATATCGAGTCGCGGCGCGAAGTCGTCATGGTTGTCGATGTGGGGACCAATACGGAGGTTGTGCTGGGGCGCGCCGGGAAGCTCATGGCGGCATCGTGCCCGGCGGGACCGGCCTTCGAGGGCGGGCTGGTCACCTACGGAATGCCCGGCGTCGAGGGAGCGATCGAGTCCCTTCGGCTTAGCAACGGCCAAGCTGACTACAGCACGATCGGGGACGGCGAGCCGCGCGGGCTGTGCGGATCGGGCCTCATCGATCTATTGGCCGAACTTCGCCGGGGCGGGCAGATGACCCCCAAAGGCGTCTTCCCGAACAAGGCACGGGAACTCGACATCGTTCCCGAATACGGGATCACGCTTTCACGTCTCGACGCCAGCAATCTGGCGCAGGCTAAGGCCGCGAACTATTGCGGACAGTTCATCGTCATGCGCAATTACGGCGTTCGGCCGGCGGACATCACGAAGCTTTACCTGGCGGGCGGCTTTGCGAACTACGTCAACGTCAGGAATGCGATCGAGATCGGTTTTCTGGCTCCGGTGCCGGAGGACCGTATTGTCAAGATCGGCAACGCCGCGGCGCTGGGGGCCAAAGAGATGCTGCTGTCGCGCTCCAAACGGCAATCCACCGAGAAGCTGGCGCAACAAATCGAACACGTGGAGCTAGAGACCACGCCTGATTTCTTCGAGATCTTCGTCGAGGCCTGTCAATTCAAACCCATGCCCTCGGATTTCGATTTCTCGGCAGTTGCTTGAAAGGAAAGGTAGAGAGTCTTGGCAACGGCTCACACGACCCCGCGAACGGATGCTTGGACCAAGCCGTCACTGCGCCGTCTCCTCGAGCAGCGCGAGACCTTTGTCACCTGCGCGGAGCTGGTCACCTCGCGGGGCCTTATTACCGAGCGGCGAGGGCGGAAGGTGCTGTCTCTGGCGCGCGCCCTGGCCGAACATCCCCAGGTGCATGCCCTCAGCATCACGGACAACCCGGGCGGCAACGCCATGTTGAGCGCCGACACCCTGGGCACCGATCTGATCTCCCGCGGACAAGAGGTCATCATTCACCTGTCGTGCAAAGACTGGAATCGCAATGCGCTCCAGAGCCGCGGCTGGAAGCTGGCCAGCGAGGGGTTCGACAACGTCCTGGCACTTTCCGGCGACTGTCCCACGCCGAGCTATCAGGGCCAGGCGGCGGGCGTATTCGATATCGACTCGATCGGACTTCTTCGCATGTACTCCGACATGAACGCCGGTGTCCGGCTCTCGAACGGGGACGGGCGGCCGGAGAAAGCTCTCGAACAGACCAATTTCTTCCTCGGAGCCGTCGTCAACAATTACAAGCAGGCCGAGCGGGAAGTCATGCCGCAGTATTTCAAACTGGCGAAGAAGGTCGAAAACGGGGCGACGTTCATCATCAACCAGATCGGCTACGACTCTCGCAAGCAAGACGAGCTGCTCAAGTACATGCGGATGCACGAGCTGAACGTCCCGGTGCTGGCGAACGTTTATGTGCTCAGCGTGCCCGCGGCTCGGTTCTTTCACGCGGGGAATATCCCCGGAGTCGTGCTCCCCGATGACCTGTTTCGTATTGCGGAAGAGCAAGCCGCTTCCCCCGACCGCGGCAAGGCGTTTTTCCTGGAACTGGCGGCCAAGCAGTGCGCGGTGGCGCGCGGGTTAGGTTTTCGCGGCGTATACCTGGGAGGGCATCTGAAATACAAGGACTACGAAAGAATCCTTAGCCTGGCGGCCGGCTTCGCCGAGGATGATTGGAAACTGTTTGCTCGCGAGATTCTGTTCCATCAGCCGGAGGAGTTCTACTACTTCGAACCGGATCCCGAAACGGGACTCAGCTCGACTGAGGTTAATCGCCGGTATCTGCAATCGAGAACCCCCGACGGTTTGCGGGCCGCTCGAAAGAAGGCGCCGATCGCCTATAAAGTCAATCGTTTTGCGCACGACAAAGTGTTCGAGAAGGGAACACTAGGATTCCGCGCGGGCCGAGCTCTCTACGAAAGAGTAGAGCGTGCGGGTCATGGCCTGCGCGCCGCGGTGCACGGCGCCGAACAGGCGCTCAAGATCGCAGCTTTTGATTGCCAGGACTGTGGCGACTGCTCCCTGCCTGAAATCGCTTTCCTCTGCCCGGAGTCGCAATGCGTCAAGAACCAGCGCAACGGGCCCTGCGGAGGAACGCGGCCGGGCGGCAAGTGCGAAGTAGGCGACAAAGACTGCATCTGGTCGCGTGCCTATGATCGACTAAAAGGCTACGGCGAAGAAGATAAGCTCATCGAGCGCCCCGTGGTGTTTCGAGACGGCGCCCTCAAGGGAACCAGCGCCTGGGCCAATACCTTCCTGGAGCGTGACCACCACGCCAAAGTGAACCGAAGCGAGGATAACTCGGAATGAAAGTGGCCGGACTGGATCGAGAGTTCATGGTCATCGGAGAAAATACTCACTGCACGCGGATTGTGCTTCGCAAGGGAAAGCGAGTAACGACCGACTCCGCGGGCAACGAGGCTGTCCGCTACGTCGCGCGTAACGGTGAAACGCGCTTTCTGATAATCCCCGAGAAGGCGAAGAAAACTCAGGACTACGACGAGGGGCGCGTCAAGCACGTCAAGATCGCCGTGCAGGCTGCTATGTCGGGCGAGGAGCCTGCTGCCGGCGAAGGGCGGGAATACATCGCCACCATTGTTCAACGTCAAGTTGATGCCGGCGCGGATTTCCTGGACCTCAACGTGGACGAAATTTCCATATCGCTTGACGACCAAAAGGCGGCCATCCGTTGGCTCGTGGAATTCGTCGAGCCGCTTGCACCGGTCCCGGTGTCGGTGGATTCGTCCAACATCGAGATCATCGAAGCCGGTCTGACGGCCTGCCGGTCTCAAGCCGGAACCCCGATGTTGAACTCGGCGTCTCTCGAACGTGTAGAGGCGCTTGACGTGGCCAAGGCGGGCGGCCATCCCGTCATCGCTACGGCGGCCGGCGAGTCGGGCATGCCGCAGAACGACGAGCAGCGTGTGGCAAACGCCTCACGCATGGTCGACGCCGCCGTCGAAAAGGGCATCCCGTTGAGCAAGGTCTACGTCGACGGGCTCGTGTTCCCGATATCGGTCGACGGTGAATTTTGCAATCATTATTTCAACGCTGTCCGCGAACTGCGACAAAAGTACGGTCCCGAGATTCACATCACCGGAGGATTCAGTAATGTATCGTTCGGACTGCCGAGCCGCCGGTTGATTAATGACGCCTTCGCCAACTTGGCGGTGGATGCCGGCGCCGACAGTGGCATCGTTGACCCGGTTACGGGCAAGATGAACGAAGTCTTCTCGATCGACAAGACCACGGCGCGCTACAAGCTGGCTGAGGACATGCTGCTGGGACGTGATCGCTTTTGCAAGAAATTCCTCCGCGCCTATCGAAAAGGAGAGCTGCAACCGGCTAAAGCAATTTGAAAGGAATCTCTTGGCGATGGCGATCTACCAGGTTCTGTACTGGAAAGACATTCCGGCCCAGGTGAAAGTGTTTGAACAAGGCCGCAGGCCGGTGTCGCGCCCGCTGCCCGGTTTCTTCCAGGAAGAGATCGACCGCGTGGCCATGGAGGAAGGGTTGGCGGGAACGGATGACTATTTGAACCAGTGGCAGTGGAGCGCCAAACAAGAAAGGCCGGGAAGCGTACAAGAAGTTTTGGACGCACTGGTAAGCGAACTTGAGCAACAATGGAGCGGCATAGGCGGCAAGGAGTGATATTCGGCCTGTGCGATATTGCAGAACCCCAAACCGAGCCGCGACCGTCAGGGAGCGGTCCAGTGAGGTGGCCGGCTGTTGAAGATCGTTAGCCGTCGATGACCCTTTTGAAACACCACACCAGCTCCAGCCGTCTTTGAACGGACAACTGGAAAGCACAATGACAAAAGCCTCCGCAGTAATCGACAAGGATATAACCAAAGAGCAACTACTGGACCTTTACACCCGAATGGTCGCCATTCGCACCTTTGAAGGCCAGGTTCAGGAACTCTATCGCGGCACGGTGATCATCGGTATCGCTCATGTCTCCATCGGACAAGAGGCGGTTGCCGTGGGCGTCTGCTCGGCTCTGCGCACCGACGATTACATCACCAGCACGCACCGCGGTCACGGACACTGCCTGGCGAAAGGCGCCGACATGGGTCGCATGTTTGCCGAGCTATTCGGCAAAGTGGACGGCTACTGCCGAGGAAAAGGCGGCTCGATGCACATCGCCAATCAGGAAATGGGCAACCTGGGCGCCAATGCCATCGTCGGGGGCAGCATACCAATCGCCACCGGAGCCGCTTTCAGTGCCAAGGTTCGAAAAACGGACCAGGTGGCGGTTTGCTTCTTCGGCGACGGCGCAGCGAACCAAGGAGTGCTGCTTGAATCGATGAACATGGCCGCGATTTGGAAATTGCCGGTCATCTACGCCTGCGAAAACAACCAATACGGCGAGTACACTCCCATGCAAAATGTAACTGCTGGGAAAATCATAGAGCGCGGGAAAGCGTTTGATATTCCCTCATCGACGGTCGATGGGATGGACGTCCTCGCCGTCCGTGAAGCGGCGATGGAAGCTGTCAATCGAGGACGCGCCGGCGAAGGCCCGAGTTTCCTGGTCTTGGAAACCTACCGCCATTCCGGACACGGCATGAGTGATATCCAGCGCGCCTATCGCACACGAGACGAAGAACGGGAATGGCGCGAAAAACGTGATCCAATCGATCGCCTTGCCGGCAAAATCCTCACCGCCGGACAGGCGACCGAAGCCGACCTGGAATCCATCGGGAAAGAGGTGACCGCGAAGGTGGAAACCGCCGTCGAATACGCGAAGCAGTCTCCGTTTCCGGAACCCGAGGAGGTTACACGACATGTCTACGCCGACTAACGGTAGGCAGATCACCATCTCGGAGGCCATCAATGAGGCCATCCGCGAGGAGATGCGCCGGGATGAAACCGTGGTCCTGTTGGGCGAGGACGTCGCAGCGCCCGGCGGGGTCCTCAAGGTCACACAGGGAATCCTGGACGAATTCGGGCCGTCGCGGGTCATCGATACGCCGATTTCAGAAGCCGGATTCACCGGCCTCGCGGTCGGCGGCGCCGTGACGGGCATCCGCCCGATCGTCGAGATCATGTTCGGGGATTTCCTGACCTTGTCCATGGATCAGCTCGTCAACCAGGCGGCCAAGATTCACTACATGTCCGGGGGGAAATTCACGGTCCCGCTCGTTGTTCGCACAACGCTGGGAGCCGGCCGCCGAGCCGCCGCCCAGCATTCGCAGAGTCTGCAAGCCTGGGTTTCGCACATACCTGGCCTCAAGGTCGCATTGCCTTCTACGCCCTACGACGCAAAAGGATTGCTCAAGACAGCGATCCGCGACAACAACCCCGTCGTGTTTTTTGAGGACAAAATGATGTATCAGCAGAAGGGCGCCGTCCCGGATCCCAGCGAGGAATACGCGATTCCTTTTGGCGTCGCGGACACGAAACGAGAGGGACAAGACCTCACAATCGTCGCCACTTCCAGCATGGTTCACGTTGCGCTCGAAGCGGCTGGCAAGCTGGCCGAGGACGGGATCGAGGTGGAGGTGATTGACCCCAGAACACTGACGCCGCTCGACGAAGAAGCACTGGTGGCGTCGGCCAAGAAGACTTCCCGCTGCATCGTCCTCGACGAAGGTTACCGGCGATTCGGCGCAACGGCTGAGCTTGGCTCGGTCATAGCCGAGAAGGCATTTTATCACCTTGACGCCCCCGTTCGGCGCATAGCAGCGATGGATGTACCCGTTCCTTTCGCTCCCACTTTGGAAGATCAGACCATCCCGAATGTGGAGGGCGTTGTCGGGGTCGCCCGCGAAATGCTCGGGCGCTAAGGAGGATCCGTGGCAGTTGAAATCGTCATGCCCGCGGTCGAGATGGCCCAAGATAGCGGCATTCTCGTGCGCTGGCTCAAGGCCGAGGGAGAGTTCGTAAAACAGGGCGAGCCGGTGATGGAGATCGAAACCGACAAGACGGTGTTCGAGTTCGAAGCTCCGGGATCGGGAACCCTGGCGAACGTCAGCGCCAAGGAGGGCGACGAGATCCCCGTCGGGCAGGTCGTGGCGGTCCTCCTTGCGGAAGGCGAAAGCGCTCCCAAGGGGGCAGCGGCTCCGGCGAAAACCGTTGCGACCCCTGTGGCCGAAAGCCCTACCTCGGCGGACGGAGCCGCGCAGGCGCAGCCACAAGCCGCTCAGCCTAGCGTTGGAAAACTGCCGCTGGCCTCGCCCAAGGCGCGGCGGCTCGCCAAGGAGGCGGGAATTTCGCTGGCGAGTGTGCGCGGTTCGGGTCCCGATGGTGCCGTGCTTGCCGCCGATGTGGGACCGCACCGAGGAGCGGAAGCAGCGCCATCCGTTGCGGAACAGGAATACGAAATCATACCGCTGAAGGGGAAACGCAGAATCATCGCCCAGCGCATGCAGCAGAGCGCCCAGGCAGCGCCGCACATCTCGCTTTCTCTGTCAGTCGATGTTGGGGAGCTGCAGCGGTTGGTCGAACGTCTCAGTTCCCAAGTCGAATCTGAAACCGGTGCGCCACTGAAGATGACGCCGGTGCTGGCGAAGGTCACCGCCGCGGCTCTCGAAAAGCACCCTCGCCTCAATGCCCACTTCGTGGATGAAGAGATCCATCAATACTCCGCGATTCACCTGGGGATCGCGGTGGCGCTGGACGATGGCCTGATCGTGCCGGTCATCCGCGATGTGGGCGGCAAGAAGCTCACCGACATCCATATTGAAATGCAGGACCTGCTGTCGCGCGCGCGAAGCGGCCGCCTCAGACCCGAGGAGATCAAGGGCGGCACGTTCACGGTCTCGAACTTGGGCATGTTCGGCGTCGAGCAGTTCACTTCGATCGTCAACCCGCCGGAGATCGGCATCTTGTCCGTCGGCACGATCGCCGATCGCGCGGTCAAGGCGAACGGCCAGATCGCGCTTCGACCGATGATGCAGGTGACGGTCAATGTCGACCACCGCGCCGTAGATGGTGCAGTGGCGGCGGACTTCCTGAAAACGCTGAAGAGCCTATTGGAGAATCCGTACCTTTTGTTCTCCTAGTCCTTGGTTGCAAAAGTTAGCGTATTTAAAAAGGCCTCTCCCGAAGGATCATACAGTCGCCTGTCTGGCCCGGAAGTGGTTTTTCACAGAGCTTTCTGAGCCGCGACCGCGAGAGAGCGGTGCAGGAATTGTCGCCTATAAACGATCGTGAACATATGCAACCAAGCACTAGCCCGTAGCGAAAGTCGGGCGGGAGAGAAAAATGGGGACTGCCACCAATTCGCCTCCCGTCATGACCTTCGAAACAAACACTTAACCTGAAGCGAATTGGCTGGCTGTAGCCGATTTTTCGCGACGTTTACTTTTGCCGCGGGCTGCTAGCGACTTCTTTCCCCGACAGCCCGCCGACCGATCACGGAGGAACCACTCAACGTGCCGCGAAAAGTCGCCATTCCGCCTGATATCGAGATCGCTCAACGGGCGAGGATGCGTCCTATTCGCGACGTGGCGGCGGAACTGGGCCTTGACCAAGACGACCTGGTGCTGTTTGGCGAGTACAAGACGAAGGTCAAGTTGGCGGCTCTCGAGAAAAGACCGCAGCGGGGACGGCTTGTACTCGTCACCGGAATGAATCCCACGTCAGCAGGCGAAGGGAAGTCCACGGTGACCGTCGGTGTCACGCAAGCGCTCCGCCGACTGGGACACAACGCCGTAGCTTGTATTCGGGAGCCCAGCTTAGGGCCGGTTTTCGGTCTAAAAGGAGGGGCGGCCGGAGGGGGCTATTCCCAGGTTCTACCGATGGAGGACATTAACCTCCACTTTACGGGCGACTTTCACGCCATCACCTGTGCCCACAACCTGTTGTCGGCCATGCTCGACAACCATCTGCACCGCGGCAATGCGCTTCTGATCGATCCCCGCCACCTCACCTGGCCACGAGCGATCGATATGAATGACCGGGCGCTGCGTCACGCTGTAACGGGGTTGGGACGTTTGAAATCCGGACCGTCGCGCGAGGATCGTTTTGTGATTACACCTGCCAGCGAGGTGATGGCCATCATGGCGTTGGCGGAAGGGCTGGAGGACTTGGAAGGGCGGCTGGCGCGCATCGTTCTCGGGGCGACCTTCGGCAACGCGCCGGTTACCGCGCGCGATCTTAAAGCCCACGGCGCGATGACGTTGCTTCTCAAAGACGCCCTCATGCCCAACCTCGTCCAGACGATCGAAGGCGGTCCGGCGTTCGTGCATTGCGGCCCGTTCGGCAACATCGCCCACGGCTGCAACTCCGTGCTGGCGACGCGGATGGGGTTGGCGACGACGGACATCGTGCTGACCGAAGCCGGATTCGGGTCCGATCTGGGAGCGGAGAAGTTTTTCAACATCAAGTGCCGCATGTCGGGCTTGCAGCCGCGGGCGGCGATTCTTGTCGCCACCGTGCGGGCGCTCAAAACGCATGGCGGCGTCAAGAGGTCCCAACTCAAGGCTGCGGACCCGGCCGCCGTCGAGCGTGGCACGGCTAACCTGCGGCGGCATATCCAAAACGTCAAAAAATTCGGCGTTCCGTTGATCGTTGTCCTGAACCGCTTTCTAGAAGACACCGAGAAGGAAGTTGCGGCGGTCCGCGAAGGATGCTCCGCGGAAAACGTATCTGTGCTCGTCTGCGAAGTCTGGGAAAAAGGCGGCGAGGGCGGTTTGGAAGTGGCCGAAGCCCTGGTTTCTCTTCTTGACGAAGGAAAGGCCGACTTTCGTCCTCTCTATGACGCCGCCCTTCCGATCAAGCAGAAAATCGAGGTTATTGCCCGCGAGATCTATGGCGCCGATGGCGTGGACTACACGACGCCGGCTGAGCGGGAACTTGGCGATCTCGAGTCGTTTGGTTTAGCTGACACACCGGTCTGCGTCGCCAAGACGCAATATTCGCTCTCCGACAAAGCGTCACGGCTGGGTACCCCGAGCGGATTTTACCTCAAGGTGCAGCATCTCTATCCCTCCGCCGGCGCGGGTTTCGTGGTGGCCGTGGCGGGGGACATCCTGACCATGCCCGGGCTGCCGAAATCTCCGGCCGCCGAGCGCATGCGGGTTAAGCCGGACGGTACGATCGAAGGGCTGTTCTGAGCGGTTCGGCGCCGCAGGCGAGCCGGGAGGCTAGCCGCCGGGCGCGGGCAGCGGCACCTTGCGGTCTGGTTTTGGTTTGACGCGGATCAAACTCCAGGGGCGTTGCCTCAATTCGTCGCTCATCTCCTTGAGGTTTTGCGAGCTTACGCGAAGGTTCTCGAGCATCTCGTTAATGTTGCTCTCATTCACGACCACAATCGCCTGAATGTCTTCGAGCGTTCGTCTTGTCTGTTTCAGCGTTGCTTCCAACTCCACGAGGTTACTCTTGAGCGGCTCGCGGGTTTCGTCGAGCGTGCGGTTAGCGTTGGCGACGGTGGCCTTGGTCTGTTCGGCAACCGCCTGGAAGTCAACTAGCAGCCGGTCGGCTTTTACCAGCATTTCAGTCACTTGATCGGTGATGCGGTTGATCTTAGGCCTTTGCTCCGCCATCATTTCGTTCGCGTTTTCCAGCAACTGTTCCATGCTCTCGCGGTTTTTTTCGCCTGTGATTTCGTTGAGGTTATTCAGCAGAACCTCCGCCCGTTCGGTGATTCTTGTGATATCCCCTCGCATATCTTCCATCATGTCGGTGGCCGTATCCGCCAAGTTGGCGAACTTTTGCATGATGTCGTCCACCGTGACAGCCTCTTCCGACTTGATGATCCCCCCTGGATCGATGCGGGGAGCTTCAATCGAGCCGGTCGTAATCTCCAAGTAGTTCTGTCCCAGCGCGCTCAACGAAGCGAGTTTGGCGACCGAGTCGGTGTTTACCGGGATATCCCCGCGCATCTCGAAGATGACTTCGACCTTCGTTTGATCTTCCTCCCAGGAACGAACCTCTTCCACCACGCCTGCCTTGAGCCCGCCGAAGCGCACGGCGGTGCCGGGGTCGAGGCCGGCCGCGAACGTGAAGTAGGTTTTATATGTGACCTTTTCGCCCGCCAACTGCTTGTTGGCAACCGTGATGAAGGTATAAACAAAGACAATTAGCGAGACAACAACAAACGCTCCAACCTTCGCTTCGCTGCTCATGTCTTGGTCTAGTTGTCTGTCAACCGGCTCAAGAAGTCTTGCTGGTTTTCACCCATCTTATCCGGAACGCGATCCAGAAACTGCCGGATGCGAGCATGCTGGCTATTGCGAATCTCCTCTTTGTCGCCCACTGCGATCATCTTGCCACCGTGCAGCATGCAGATCCGATCGGCAATGAGGAAGGCGCTCTCGAGCTCATGAGTGACGACGACAATCGTCATCTTAAAGGCGCGCTTGAGGTGTAGTATCAACTCGTCGATGCCGGCGGCAATAATCGGGTCCAACCCGGCCGAGGGCTCATCGAACAGCAGAATCTCAGGGTCCATGGCGAGCGCCCGGGCGACCGAGGCCCGCTTGCGCATGCCGCCGGAAAGTTGTGAAGGAAAGAGGTCCTCGACATCCTCCAGCCCCACTTGGGAAAGTTTCATGCGCGTCATCAGACGGATGGTCGGCTCAGCGAGCTTAGTGTGCTCCCGCAGAGGCAGAGCGACATTGTCACCGACCGTCATGGAGTTAAACATCGCGGCGCTTTGGAACGAAATTCCCATCATCCGTCGGAGTTCACGCAGCTCCGCTTGGGAGCACGTGGTGATGTCGACACCCTTGATGAAAATGCGTCCCGAAGCAGGCTTCTCCAGGGCTTCAATGTGGCGGAGAAGTGTAGTTTTGCCGTCGCCGCTGCCCCCCAAGATCACCATCGTCTCACCGCCATAGACGTCAAGATTCACACGGTCAAGGACGGTGTGTTCCCCGTAGCGAACGACGACGTCCTGCACGGAGATAACGCGCTCCCGTTCCGGAGCCAACTCGCTCGACATAGCCGTAAGATCTGGTGCTGCGCTCATCTCCAGAAGAAGTAGAAGAACCCTGTAAACAGCAGGTCAGAGAGAATCACCAAGAAAATCGATTTCACCACGGCCGACGTAGTGGCTCGACCGACACCTTCCGGCCCTCCGCGAACCATGAAGCCCTCAAAGCAGCCCACGTGAACGATAATCGTGCCGAAGGCGATACTCTTGATGAGCCCGGCCACGATATCCCTGAGGAGCAGCACTTCCATCGTCGCACGCAAGTAGAGGCCCAGGCCCATGTCAAGTGTGAAGTAAGTGAAGATCCCTCCGGCCAGAATCCCGGCTGCGTCGGCGGCGATGGTCAAACACGGCAGCATGAGCATCATCGAGAGATACTTGGGAACCAAGACGAACTCAACCGGGTCCAGCGCCATGGTCCGAAGCGCGTCGACCTCCTCGGTCACTACCATGGTGCCGATCTCAGCCGAGAAGGCCGATCCCGAGCGCCCGATGACCACGATCGCCGTCATGAGAGGGCCCAGTTCCCGGGTCATGCTGACGCCCACCAGGTTCACAACGAAATGCAGAGCACCGAATCGGCGTAGCTCAGCGCCCCCTTGCAGGGCCATGATCAGCCCGGTACAGGCGGCAATCAGGCACACCACGGGCACTGCGCCCACGCCCACCATGGCCATCGTTCGCACAGTCGCCTTCCAACGGAGCCGGCTTCCAGTGATAGGATTGGCACGCCAAGAAGACGCAAGGCCCCTCCAAAACTGAATGGTCAGCCCACCGACATACTCGATCTTTTCGATCGTGGCTCGGCCCACGGCGTCAAGAAACGTCATGGTCTCGTGGGGTGTGGTAGACCCGCGCTGAGATTTCGTCGCGGATCGAGGGGCTGGGCTGTCACTCTAACTCACAGCTTCTTCTTCGCTCGAAGCGATTTCGAACACGTTCAGAAGTCTCGTCAATTCCAAAACGTGGCGCGGACTCTCGTTGAGACCTACAAGCACAAAGCGCGCTTTCTTCTTCTTGGCCTCTTGCAGTCCTTCGATCAGACTGGCGATGCCCGAGCTGTCTACATACTGGACCTGTGACAGATTCAGGATGACCTTCTCCTGCCCTCGTTTCTGAAACAGATCCAAAACGGTTTCCCGCAGTTTCGGTGACGAATGCAGATCGATGTCACCAGAAACATAGACGATAGAACAAGTGCCTTCGCGTTTAACCTTGATTTCCATGTGTCGCTGCTCGTCAGCCGGTCTTATCGGGAAGGTATTTCTTCATTCGAACAGAATTGGTGGTGCCTTGGCGAGTGTACGCTACTTCGTCCATGATGGCCTGCATCATAAAAATGCCGCGTCCTCCGGCACATGTTTCGTCGGGTGGCGGAATCGGTTCCTTCGGGGGATCAAACGGCTCACCTTGGTCACGAAGCTCGATCTCGACCGCGCCGTTACCCTCGTTACAGAGCAGGAAAAACTTCTGGCGGGTATCCCCCTTGTAGGCGTGCCTGATCACGTTGGCGACGGCTTCACCCACCGCAACGGCAATCTCCTCACGCTGTTGGGCATGGAAACCCGTCTGCGCGAGAAATTCTTCGACGACGCCGCGCGCGAGTCGAAGCCACCGGGGATCACTGGTAATGATTACCTCGACTTCTTGAGCCACCCTGCTGCCCGCGATGATTCCGAGGTCCGAGACTGCTTTCCAGCGGAATTATAGCATGGCCTCTAACGACGACAGTCGCCGAGCGAACACGGCGCACTGTCCTCTCACTCCAAATCCTAACCACGTTCACAGCCATCCCCTGGTAGCTCTGGTATCGTAGCCTGCAATGGGCGTTTCGCCGGCTCGCCGAACAGCCTTTATTGTCCTGATGAAGGTGGAGACGGAGGGGGCTTTCTCTACAGACGTTCTGCACTCGTCGCTCCTCGATCCGCTGACCGAACGGGATCGAGCCCTGGTTTCGGAGATCGTATTGGGCGGTCTCCGGCGGCAGGGCGAGATCGACCATTTCCTCACGCAAGCAACGCAACGCGAAATGGATAAGCTCGACCCGGAGGTCAGGGTTGCCCTTCGGATGGGCTGCTACCAAATGTGGTTTCTTGACCGCATACCCGCCCGCGCGGCGGTGTCGGAAAGCGTAGAAATAGTCAAACACGCCGGTAAGCGCTCAGCGGCCGGGCTCGTAAACGCGGTACTGCGAAAACTGCCGGATCACCCCGTCAGTTCTGCGGATTCATCCAATCCCACTTGGATAACGGAACGATGGCGACGCATCTACGGCCCGGAAATCACCGCTTCGATTCTGGGCGCTAATCTCAAGTCGCCACCCACCTACCTTCGGCTGAACGCTCGGTATCCCCTCGAGGAAACCCTCGCTCAACTCGCCGCGGAAGGGGTCGAAACCGAAGCGACCGAGCTGCGCTGGTGCCGTGCCGTCCGAGGGGGTCGGCCACGGGCCACCAAGTGCTACCGGGAAGGGCGAATTCGAATCCAGGACATCAGCTCCCAAACCGTTACGCCTCTGCTCGATCTGGAAGCCCGCCACCGCTTTCTCGACCTCTGCGCGGCACCCGGTGGAAAGACCTGCCAAGCTCTCGAGCAAAGAGGTAGTTGGGGCCAGGCCGTGGCTGCCGACCTGCACCTGCATCGGCTGCGAACGATGCGAACGCTGGCCACCGTACCCCTGAATCTGGTTTCGCTCGATGCAGAGACTCCACTGCCCTTCCGGCGAACGTTTGATCGCCTTCTGGTCGACGTCCCTTGCTCGGGGACCGGGACGCTGGCCCGTAACCCCGAAATCAAGTGGCGCCTGACCCCGGAAGACCTAGACGAGCTGTCCCGCAAGCAGCAGAGAATCCTCCGTAATGCCTTGGCGGCCCTTCGTCCCGGCGGAGTTCTCGTCTATGCCACCTGTTCCCTGGAACCCGAAGAGAACCAAGCGGTCGTCGAAGCTGTCCTGGAAACCGAAACCGTCTTTAGATCCGGAGCGTATCTACAAAGGGTTCCGGGCCGTGATGCCGGGGACGGATTTTTCGCCTGCAGGCTGGAGCGACAGATAGGATCATGGGTCAGGGACTCATGGGAACACGGGAAAATGCTCCCTGGCTGGGCTGTAAAAAAATTGGGACTGTACCGAGCACCATTCAGGGTGCGTCTGATTGCGAACAACCTGAGAGAGCGCGAACCGGACTACACCGATTCTTTTACAGCCCCAGACCGTCGCCGAGCCGTAAGTTGTTATGATCCGGGGTTGAAAACCACAGGCGGGATCGCCTGTGGCCAATGACCTTTGCCGCCGGCGACAAGTGCTTGGTGACCTCCGCGCCGGGCCTGGGGAACGGCCTGGAGTGGGCAGATAGAAGTGATAGAATGAAGCTTATTTGGCGGGTCTTCGGGTATGGTTGAGATCGCTCCCTCGATCCTAGCGGCGGACTTCTCTCGGCTGGGCGAAGAGATTCAAGCCGTTCAGAATGCCGGCGCCTCCATGATTCACATCGACGTCATGGACGGCCGGTTTGTCCCCAATATCACCATCGGGGTGCCGGTTGTTCGTTCGTTGCGCTCGGCAACCGACTTGACGTTCGACTGTCACCTGATGATCGAAGATCCCGACCGCTACTCGCCCGAATTTGTCCGCGCCGGCGCGCAAATGGTTTCGGTTCACCAGGAAGCTTGCCCCCACCTCTACCGTAGCCTACAGCTCATTCGGGACCAGGGTGCGCTGGCGGGAGCCGTGCTGAACCCGGCTACGCCCGTCCACACCCTCGACGATGTGCTGGATCTGGTTGACTATGTGCTCGTCATGAGCGTGAATCCGGGCTTCGGCGGTCAGAAGTTCCTGCCCCTAGCGATCGAGAAAATCCGCCGGCTTGACCGCATCCGCCAGGAGCGGAATCTGGCGTTTCGCATCGAAATCGATGGCGGAATAACGCTGGAGAACGTGGGCGAGGTCATCCAGGCGGGTTGCGACATCGTCGTCGCGGGGACTACAATCTTTGGGACTCCCGACCCCGTCCAAGCCTTCGACGCCGTGCGCCGAGCTGCCGAGCAAACCCAACTGTTACGAGCGTGATGAGACCATGAAAACCAGCTTCGTGAGACGAATATCGATAAGCTGCTTGCTCCCTGCCTTTGTCATTGTGTGGCTCGCCGGTTGCAGCGGCCCCAAGTATGAAAACCCCATCGCCAACAATTCGCAACAACCCGATAAGATTTTGTTCGATAAGTCGACGAGAGATATCGAGAAGAAACGCTATGAGATGGCCCGTCTTACTCTGCAGACGCTGATCAACACCTACCCGGATAGCGAATACATTGCCAAGGCAAAGCTAGCCATCGCCGACAGTTGGTATCGCGAAGGCAGCCGCCACGCGCTGGCCCAAGCCGAAGCGGAATATAAGGACTTCATCACCTTTTTCCCGACCATGGAGGAAGCCGCCGAGTCGCAACTCAAGGTTTGTGACATCCACGTAGGCCAAATGCAAAAGCCTGACCGCGATAACACCCACGCGGTGAAAGCAGACCACGAGTGTCGGAACCTGCTACTGCAGTTTCCCAACAGCAGGTTTATTGGGGATACGGAGCAGAGACTTCGTGAGGTCCAAGAAATAATCGCTGAGGCGGAGTTTCGGGTTGGGAGCTTCTACTCCGCTAAGGGCTCCTACCGGGCTGGTATTAACCGCCTTCAGACGTTGAGCGACCATTATCCGCTGTACAGCAAGAATGACGAGGCCCTGTGGCTCCTCGGGACAATCTACGAAAAGCTGGGCCAACAGTTCGAAGAGCAGACAGCCGAGACTTTCTCCAAGCTCGTCCGAGACTATCCGCTCAGCCCTCGGGTCGATCAGGCAAAGCAGAAATTGGCCGCTTTGAATCAGCCGATCCCTGAGCCCGATCCTGAGATGTATGAGCTGATGAAATACAACCTCGAGCGCCAGGCCCGAAAGGGCAAGTTTGGGAAAGCCATGGGCCTCTTTGTTGGCCGTCCCGACGTGCGGATGGCAGCCAAACGAGGCCGGCCCGCGATGACCCCCCTTAAGCCGGCGACACCTCTCGGTATCCAGCAGACGTCGGGGCTGGGTGCGGCGTCTGGCGAGCCGAGCGCCGAGGTCACTGCCGAAACCATTTCCGGGCCGAGCAAGCTCGACACCGAGCCCGATGCTCGCAGGGGAAGAAGCGAGAAACCCCCTGAGGAAGGCAAGTAGCTCAGCCGTTTCTCCCGCTGCGCCTGTTCTAATAGTTCAACTACTTACCGGCTCGCCTTGCGCGCCGTTTTCTGACGCTTTGCCCGGCTTCTGGATCGGCTTCGACTCTCCGCCTCAGAAGGCCCCGGTTGCTATCCTTGTTGCGGATGAGGCTATCCCGTGCCGGCTAACAGCTTCGATATCGTCTCGAATATCGACTTGCAAGAAGTCGTAAACGCGATCCATCAGACGGAAAAAGAAGTTCGGACTCGCTACGACCTCAAACAGTCGAAAAGCACGATCGAGTTCGACTCGAGTGCCCGCCGCATTGTGGTCCGCAGTCAGGATACGTTCAGCCTGCGTTCCGTGCTCGAGATTCTCGAGCAAAAGCTCGTTCGCCGAAAGGTGCCCTTGAAGGGGCTGCACTACGGCGAGGTGCAGCCGGCGGCGGGATCGTCCGTACTGCGCGAAATCAGTCTTCAACAAGGCATCCCCCTTGAAAAGGCCCGTGAGATGGTCAAACTCATCAAGAACATGAAGCTGAAAGTCCAGGCTTCCATTCAAGGAGACCAGGTTCGCGTCAGCGGCAAAAAGCGCGACGAGTTGCAAGAGGTGATCGCCGCGTTGCGAGAGCGCGATTTCGGGATCGACGTGCAATTCAGTAACTACCGTTCAAGCTGACGCTCCCGTGACCGCGGCCTATGGCCCGTCTGATCGAATCAATATTCCTCGAAGGTCCGGCCGGCCGGCTGGAAGCGCTTCACGAAAGCCCCGACGAAACGGTTCGCGTCGAACGCGCTGTCGTCATCTGCCATCCGCATCCCCTCCATGGCGGGACCATGCACAACAAGGTTGTCTACCGGCTGGCCAAAGGGGCGCGACAGGCGCGCTCGGCCGTGTTGCGCTTCAATTTCCGGGGGGTCGGGCAAAGCTCAGGGACCCATGACGAAGGCATCGGTGAGCAAGACGATTTGCGCGTGGCTGTGGACTACCTTGCAGGACGTTATCCAGGCTTGCCACTTGTCGCTGCCGGTTTTTCTTTCGGTTCGAGAGTGGGCCTGGGCGTATCTTGCGGTGACACTCGCATCGAGCGCTGCCCGGCCGTGGGGACTCCGGTGGATCACGGCTCGTGGAACTCTCTTGCGCATTGCGGCTGCCCCAAGTTTTTTCTCCACAGCACGAACGATGCGCACGGGGCTCGTCACACGATGGAGCAGGTTTTCGCCCGTGCTGCCTCACCGAAGACGCTTACCTGGATCGAAGCTGCCGACCACTTCTTTAGCGGCGGACTCGATGAGTTGGAAGAAGCGGCCCGCCAAGCCATCGCGGCTGACATCCCCCCTGTTATTTGATCCACAGCCACCCGGGCCCCAAGCCTCCCGCGTTTATTCGAGGGAGTGCCCATGGGCCTCACGGCCCATGCAAAGGGATGAAAGCCGGAGGGGTTTCGACGGAGCAGCGCTTCGGTCAAGCCGGATCCTTGGCCTGTCACTAGCGTTCCAGGCTCAGTCCCTTGCTATCGCACACCCTTGCCATGCCCGATTCGGAGCCGCCAATGCCAGTGAGCGGCCATGGCGTACGACCAGGCCTGTGTCCCACCCAAAAGGGTCAAGGCGGATGGGTTTCGACCGGGCAGGGGCGGCTCACTGTTGAAGAACGGCCAACTGTGGAAGGAAATGATGAGCTTTACTGAGCGGCTACGGAGACGGCTGGCGGACCCTTCCGGTCGGACGTTCGGGACGTCATCCGCTCAGGGCGCTGCCGGGCATTCTACACTGTTACCTTATGCCTGAACAGATCTCGAAACCCTTGTCGGACGTAACGAAGACTCTCACCGCCCGGAACCGGTTCCGCTATTACGATCTGCTCGTTCACGCTTTCGTGGTCGTTCTGCTGGTTTCCAATCTGGTTGCCCAGAAGCTATGCGCCATCGGACCGTTTATCCTCTTCGGACGGGAGTTGGGCCCGTTTTACATCAGCGGCGCGATGATCCTGTTTCCGATCACCTACATTTTCGGCGACATTTTCGTCGAAGTTTATGGCTACAGCGCATCGCGGCGGGCCATCTGGATCGGGTTTTTCTCGGCCGCGTTGTTGGCGATGATGGCGCAAATTACCACAAGTCTTCCGGCGGCGCCGGCGTTCAACAACCAAGACGCGTTCGAGCGGGTCTTCGGCTTCGTGCCACGTGTTCTTGCGGCCAGCCTGGTCGCTTACTGGTGCGGAGAATTCGCCAACGCCTTCGTGATGTCGAAAATGAAGCTCATCACCCAGGGAAAGTGGCTTTGGACACGCACCGTCGGCTCGACCGTCGTGGGCCAGCTAGTGGACACCGTGATCGTGATTACGATTATCTTCATCGGCATTCACGACTTCCGAACGATGTTGAATCTCATGTTCACCGGCTATGTCTTTAAGGTCGGCTACGAAGCCATTGCTACTCCAGTTACCTATTGGGTCGTCAACAGCTTGAAGCGAGCCGAAGGCGTAGACACTTTCGATGAAGGGGTCAGCTTCAATCCTTTCAGGACGTAGGAGCGGAGTCCGGGATGACAAAGCTGATGATTCCCTTTGTCAAGACCTGACTTCGGAAGCGCTATAAGAATCAGTAATTTACTTGGACCGACGACTGTCTGAGCAGCCTCTCCCTGAGTACCGGCCGTTCGGCGAGGGAAGCCCAGTCCGGCTGGCAGCTAGCTTTACGTAGCACCGGGCCTCCTGCTGTGAGGGCCAACTGGTGAGGAAGACGACCGCGGCGATTGCGTTTCTCAGATCCTACCCCCGATAATATCGACAGAACATCTCATTGTCGAAGGGAATCTTGGATGCCAAGAACTGTCTTCATGGGGAACCTCCCGAACTGGGTTACAGCCGAAGAGATCGAGGGCTGGCTGAGCAGCGAAGAAATCATCTTCGATGAAGTGAAGGTCATTCGTGACTTTGAAACGCAAGAATCCAAAGGCTACGCTTTCATAGAAGCCGCTTCCGACGAGGACGTAAAGGCGGTTATTAAGCGCTTCAATCGCGCTCCGCTCGAAGACAAAGTTCTTCGCGTAAACGAAGCTCGCTCGTCAGAGCACAACAAAGGCCCGCGCCGTCGCCGCGGCTAGAGGGCCTGGCAGGCCAAAAGTCGAGCCCTGGTCCATGACACCCTGTGGCCCTGTGGCGCGGGCCTCCGGCCCGCAGCGGCGACCTCGGGTCGCCGTCAGAAAGCGGGCTAGTCGACTGCCTCGTCCTTGACGGCCCCCAGGATCCTCTCGGGAGACGGCATGCCCCGCTCCGCAAACCGAACTCGCCCGTCGATCCCGATACCGTAGACCGACCGTTTGACAAAAAACCCGCCCGCACCGTAGCGAGCAGCAACCTTTCTTCCCTTGTCAACCAGCAAGGGAAACGGAAACTCGTGAGCGCTTTTGAACTTTTGATGGCTGCGCGAGCTCCCGGGATTAACGCCGAACAGTGTGATGCCGTGCTCCTTGAAGGCCGCCCAGTTGTCCCGCAACTGACATAGTTGCTTGCGTCAGCCGGGGGTTGCGTCCATGACGTAGAAGACAAGCACGACGGGGCGGCCGCCGTGGAAATCGGAGAGCCGAACGACGTTGCCGGTCTCATCAGGAAGCTGGAAATCCGGGGCTTCCGAGCCGACCGGAAGGAGCTCGCCGCCGAATGGGAAGGGCACGGCTTCATCATACTCAACGAGCCGGCGAGCGGCTGTTCCCCGGTGGGCGCTCTGCGTTGGCGCACGACCCTCCCCGGTATGGCACAGCCCTCGAGCCCTCCCTCGGGATCGCTCAGTTCGTGAAGTAGTCTTTGACTTTGTCGAAGATGCCTTTTTCTGTAGGAGAATTATCGACAGGCAGGACTTCAAGCAGCGACTCGAAAAATTTGCGCTGCTCCTTGGTGAGTTTGGAAGGAACCACGACTTTGATATGAACGACCAGATCGCCCCGCCGGCCGCTTTGCACGTGAGCAACTCCCCGGTTGCGAAGACGAAATTGGCGACCGGTCTCGACGCCAGGTGGAATCTTCAGTTGGGCCTGCCCCTCAAGGGACGGCACAGTGATCTGAGCTCCCAGGGCAGCCTGTGCCACGTTGATCGGCACCTCGCAATGCAGATCGCTTTCCACCCGCTCGAAAATCGGGTGGTCGCGAACCCCCAGCACGACATATAAGTCGCCGGGCGGGCCGCCCAGCGCCCCCGCTTCGCCTTCGCCACCTAGGCGCAGCCGAGTGCCGTTGTCGACGCCGGGAGGGATGTTCACCGGCAGCTTGCATTGCTTACGGAGTTGTCCCCGACCTCCACAGGTACTGCAGGGTTTCTCGATGACCTGGCCTGAACCGCCGCACCGGGAGCAAGTGCGACCGACCGAGAAAACCCCCTGCTGGTAGTACACCTGCCCTCGACCCCCGCAGGTGGAGCAAGTCGTCGGGCCTCTGCCTGCCGCCGCCCCCGACCCTCGGCACTCGCTGCAGGCTTCGTTACGCGGAAACTGGATCGCGGTGCTGAGGCCGAAGACGGCGTCTTCGAAATCCACTTCCAGGTCGTACTGCAGGTCGGTGCCGCGTCGTGGCCTGGCCCTACGCTGCCGCCCCCCGAACAGATCACCGAAGCCGAAGAAGTCCCCGAAAATGTCAGCAAAATCGCTGAAGTCTCGTGGATCGAATCCGCCGCCGCTTACACTGGCAAGCCCATCGTGCCCGAAACGGTCATAGCGGCTGCGTCGTTCGGCGTCGCTGAGCACACTGTAGGCCTCGGCCGCCTCCTTGAATCTTTCCTCTGCGTCCGAGCTGTCGGGATTGCGATCAGGATGATACTTCAACGCCAGCTTGCGGTAGGCGCTCTTGATCGCGCCTTCCCCGGTGCCACGGTCAACGCCCAAAACTTCGTAATAGTCCCGTTTGTTTGCCACGGATATAAGTCTCGCTGCCCCCGTCGCGATTGGCGCTGCTGCTATTTCGACCCGGCAGCGCTATAGTCGGCGCCCTGTTGCCTAGTAAGCTGTCCCAGACAAGACTTTGATCGTCCTGGCGACGTGCCACACGCTTTCAGCGTGCTGTGTCGGGCTTTCGAGCCCGACATTTCCGAATCTCGAATCTATAGTGAACCCGTCTCCAGGACAATCCACTAGTCCTTCTTTTCTTCCTGTTCGCCCTTCGTCTGCTCGGCGGTTTCCTTCACGGCTACCTTGACCATGGCCGGTCTCAGCAGGCGGTCTTTGAAGTGATACCCGCGTTGGTAAACCTCGAGGATCGTCTGGTCCTGCTCGTCGTTCTCGGCGGGCTCTCGGTCTAGCGCGTGATGGAAATAGGGGTTGAATTTAGTGTTTTCGGTTTCCACGAGCTTCAACCCAGCTCGCGTAAAGACCTCGAACATCCGCTGGTAGATCAGGTCCAACCCCTCGCGGAACTCGGTGTCGATCCCTGGAGCGTTTAAAGCGCGTTCGAAATCATCGAGGATGGGCAAGAGCGACTCGATCGTCCCCATCGCCGCGTATGCGTGAGCCTCTTCCTTCTCCCGCAGGAGTCGTTTGCGGAAGTTTTCAAAATCGGCCTGGGCCCGCTGAAAGCGCTCAAATTGCTGGTTCTTCTCGGCCACGGCCCGATCCCTCTCGGCGACCGCGGCAGCGAGGTCTGACTCGGCGGCCGCTTCGGTGCCGCCGGGCTGAGGTTCAGCCTCGTCCTCGGGCGTCGAGCCGCTCGAGCCGGTGCCGTCGACCTCGTTGGGACTGCGGGAGGGTTCTTCTTGGTGGGGCTGAGATTCCTCGGCCGGTTCAGCCTGTGTCTGTAGGTTCTCGGTTTCCTGGGACTTGACTTTGCCCATTCTTTCTACCCATTGGATTCTCTTGCGGTACGACCCGTCAAACTGCCGGCCCGGGCTGCTTCGAGAGCTTCTCTTACCATGTTAACAAGATCCCCCATAACTGACCGTCAGGGGCGGGCGGGGGGCGCCAGTGGAACATGCAGCGGGCCGCGAAGCGGCGCACCCGGCAAGGCGATCGGGCGGAGATGACTGTGGCCAGACCTAATGAGGAGGCTGGGGTCGATGGCCGCGAGCGACCATCTGTCCGACCACAGCCACCCCCGCCGTCGGCGGAAAAGGAGAAGACCGACCACTAATGGGTCGAGCTAATGGGGAGACATCCATGCCCCCCCAAGAGGATAGACGTGGCCGGAGATGATTGGTTGCGGCGCCGGATAGCTGCCGTGGGTTGTCCGCTTCGAAATCGTCCGAAAGCTCTGCTAACGAGACCGCTCGCTGAACACTCGCCGCCGACAGCCGGTGACAAATCGTCACCCCGATGTGGCGCACGCATTCTTGCGTGCCGTGGCGCCATTCGTGGCGACATTGAGTCGCACGGACGGAAGCCGAGATCCGTAGCGCGGTCGCGCTACGGGCTCACCCCGGGCTAATGGTGGCTACGGGCTGCGTCGCCGCTTCGCGGCGAAGGACCGGCAAGAGTGCCGGCCCTACCAAGTCGGCGGCGTTCAGTAGGGACAAACACTCTTGTTTGTCCTAGCGAACTCGGGCTAACTTGCCACCTGCTCAAGCGGGCAAGCATAGGGATCGCTTGGCCTCTGGCTACTCCTTTTCTTTGGGGAATTATATACGTAACTGGACAATCCGTCATCGGGCACCGGGCGGGATTCGATGTCACCGGAGTCGATATTGAACCGCATCCGTGTGAGCTGCTGTATAGTAGTAGTTGCCCGTTAGGTGCTGGCGTGGGCTCTCACGCGAGGTGGAGCAAAGCGCCGGGAGCCAAAAGGCTCGCGTAAAGTCGGTTTCTGAACAGGATTGGCGTTCGCCAGTGCAGACTCCCATATTGGCCAATTCGCATGTTTCAAGGAGCGATAAAGAAAGCGCAGCAGTATACGCTGCCGGTTGTTGTTTCCTGTCGCAGACAGGACGGCACCACCGGTAGTTTAATCGGTGCGTTTATTGTCCTCAACGAGGACGGTTGGATTCTTACAGCTGCCCACATTGTAAGAGAAATGCAGCGATTCGCTCAGGAAACAAACGCCTACAATGATTATACGGCTCAAAAAGCCGGCCTCGGCGCTGAGGGGAACCTTACAAGGGCGGAACGAAAAAAGAAGATCAGGTCATTTGTCAAGCCTCCTAAAAATTCCGGGTTCTTCCGGGTTTCTAGTGGGCGAGTGAGGCTCGGTGGTAGTCTCGCGGGATGCAAGACCGCGAGCTATACCGCCAGATTCTGGGCATCGAAAGTCCCTGGAAAGTCGTGCGAGTGGAGCTGCGCCGAGCCGACGGCGAAGTCCACGTCTTCCTCGAACACGACGAGCAAGTCCGCTGGCCGTGCCGCCAATGCAGCGCCGTGTGCGCACTCCACGATCATCAGCCCGAACGCCGCTGGCGTCACCTCGACACCTGTCAGTACCGCACGATCCTGCACGCCCGGCCGCCGCGCAGCGACTGCTCCGAGCACGGGCCGCGCGTCGTGCGACTGCCCTGGGCCGAGGCTTCCAGCCGCTTCACCGCGCTGTTTGAAGCTCTCGCGATCTCGTGGCTGAAGGAAGCCAGCCAGCAAGGCATCGCCGAGTTGCTGGCGCTGAGCTGGGACGAGATTCACGGCATCCTGGAACGCGCCGTGCAACGTGGGCTCGAACGTCGCGCGGCAGAGCCGATTCCCTACCTGGGCGTCGACGAGAAGAGCTTCCGCAAGCGCCATCGCTATCTCACCGTCGTCAACGATCTCAACCGCTCGCGCGTGTTGTTCGTCGCCGAGGGACGCAGCCAGGCCAGCCTGGACGGCTTTTGGAAGACGTTGAGCGCAGAGCAACTCGCCCGAGTCGAGGCCGTCGCGATGGACATGTGGGATCCTTACGTCGCCTCGACCCGGGAGCATCTCGACGAATCGGAGAAAAAGATCGTTTACGACAAATATCACATCGCGGCGCATCTGGCGAAGGCGGTGGACCAGGTGCGGCGGGCGGAGAACAAGCGTTTACTGGCCCTCGGCGACGAGCGTTTGACAGGCACGAAGTACGCTTGGCTGCGGCATCCGGCGAACTTTTCCGGGGACGCCTGGCGCGAGTTCCGCGCGCTGCGCGAAAGCGACTTGAAGACGGCGCGGGCGTGGGCGTTGAAGGAAACGGCTATGCGGCTGTTCGACTATCGTCGCGAATCGGCGGCGCGAGCTTTCTTCGAGCAATGGCGCGGCTGGGCGAGTCGCAGCCGGCTGACGCCGATGGTCACCGTAGCGCGGATGTTGACGGCTCGCCTCGAAAACATACTCACGTATCTGAAACACCGCATTACGAACGCGGTCAGCGAGGGGTTGAACTCAAGGATTCAATGGGTCAAGGCCACGGCGCGCGGTTTCCGCAATCAACAGAACTTCATCAACGCCATCTACTTCCACTGTGGGAAACTCGATCTGGCTCCTTCGCCCACTTAAAACCCGGAAGAGCCAAATTCCGTAACCAATTTTTCTCCGTGGTGGGCAAAGGACGATTGGCGCGTAGATTCTTTTCAACTTAATCTATTAGCAGACGTAGCCATAGGCCAGATCATTGGATTTGACAAGACCCGTGTAAAGACGTATCCCGTGTTTAAGAATCCAGCGGTTAATTTCGACGTTGGTGAGAACCTATGCAAACTAGGGTTTCCGTTCCATGAGATAAAGCCGACGTTTGTTGAAACGACCAGCAGATTTCAGTTGCCACAAGACGCACTCCCAATTCCTTTCTTCCCGATTGAAGGGATTTTCACACGCACTGCGATAATCAAGGATGGAAATGACGAAACGGCGTCAGCCGAATTCGTGGAGACTTCATCGCCAGGTTTGCGTGGCCAAAGCGGTGGCCCGACATTTGACGCACAGGGCAGAGTTTGGGCAATGCAATCGAGAACGGTTCATTATCCTTTGGGATTTTCCCCGGAAGTTCCGAACCATCGGAACAGGGAGCACCAGTTCCTTAATTCAGGAATGGGAACGCACGCGAACACTATCATTGCTATCCTGAATAATTCTGGCGTGAAGTTCTCTATGTCACAGGACTAAAATGGAGGCAGTAATGTTAGCGCTTCGTGTCGTAAAGTTTTCTGCTGAGGATGAAGACCAAACAGTCGCGTGTTCTGGAGACCAGCCGGCCACCACCTTCATAGCGAACGAGTTCTGGTTCCCCATGTCTGTCACAAACGGTAAACAACTTACGCCGTCTGATCTTGATAGCGTAGCCTCTTTCCAACCATGGCCAATGAACGCAAACCCGGCCGACCGATAACGAACCGGATCGTGAACACGATCCCAGCGACAGGGGAAGAAATCGCCGCCGCGATCTGCGTCGAGGTGGATGGGAAGATCAGGCAGTCTTTGGAGCCGGTCCAGCCACCCTCGGTCCGGCCGTCAGGCGCTTCCAAGGCATCAACTTCCCGTCCAGGCCGCGGGCCAGGCGTATCATCTGAGTGATCGTATCTTCGTGGCGGACGTTCTTGCGTCCGGCGAACTCGGTCACGTAGCGGTGCAGATGCTTGGGGCTGAGCTTGTGGAACGTGCCCATGTGCGCCCGCTTGAGCATGCTCCAGAACGATTCGATCCCGTTGGTGTGGGCTTGCCCTCGGACGTACTCGCCGACGCTGTGTCGGACCGCCTGATGGGTGTAGGTGCCATCTGCGTCCGTGTAGGACGTGCTCCCGTCGGTGTAGATCGTCGACTGCGGTGACACCGTCCCAGCGACAAACCCCATCAGCGTGGCTTCGTCGGTATTCGGGATCGGCTTGGCGACGACCTTCCCGCCGCGCTGGATCGCACCGATGACTGCCGTCTTTCCGACCGGTCCGCGTCCTGCGTGCCGCCGCTTCGACCGGTGCTTGTTCCGTTCCTTGCCGCCGATGTAGGTTTCGTCGATCTCGATCTCGCCCGTCAGGCGCGAGCCGTCCTTCCACCCTTCACGGATCTTCTGCGCCATCATCCAGGCTGTTTTCTGCGTGATGCCGAGGTCCCGGTGGAGCTTCATGCTTGCGACGCCTTTTAGGCTCGTGGACATGAGATACATGACGATGATCCAGGTTCGGATCGGGAGCTTGCTGGACTGCATCACGGTCCCGGTCTTGACGCTGAAGTAGCGGCGACAGGGGCTACAGTGATAGGGCATCGTGCCGCCGTTCTTCGCCGCGGTCGTCTCCATGTTGCCGCAGCGCGGGCAGGCCCGACCATTCGGCCAGCGCACTTGCTCAAACCATGCCCGGGCAACAGATTCGGTGGGGAACTTGGTGTAGAGTTGGTCGAGAGAGAGTCCATCCCGGTGGGCTTTTCCAGGGGCTTTATGTGCTCTTGCCACGTCCAGTATTGTATCAAATCATGGCGCTGTTGTCCAGTTATATATATAATTCCCTTTCTTTGCCCCGGACATGCCATCTAAGTGATTGAAACAGATCGACTTATCTTCAAATTGGCTTTGTTTGGTATTTTCTTGAGTCGGGCCGATTCCGGGCGCGGATTCATCCCCGCCGACCAGACTCAACTCTGGACCGCTCGCTCACACTCGCGGCTCGGTGCGCCACAAAAGAAAAAGGCCGCGGATCTCAAAGTCGAGATCCACCCAACGAGCTAAGTTATTGAAAAGGATCGGCTTGCCTAGGAATTGGGTTTGTTTGGTATTTTCGCCGTCGACGGCTTCTAGGCGGCCTATGGCGTTCCACGATCTTGTCATGCGTTTCTCAGACAGCCTCCTGCGTCCATTCTATCGCGGGCGGCTTGGATTTCCCCGGACAAAGGACCAGAAGTTACTTAAAACAAAAGACGTTGCCGTCTGTGACCGCCTGATTGGAGTCGGGCCGTGAGCGCCCTGGCAGGAGTTCTCGAACTGGTGCGAGCGGGATCCGATCTCAAGTCGGCAAGAAATGCGGGCTTCTAAAAAGGCCGCAGGTCTGGGCCAAACGACGGCCCGGGCCTGCGCTACGGGACTTCAGCTCCCGAACCATTTCCACCAAGTTGTTTTGAGCCGAAAGCGCACCGGCAGAAAGATGAACGTCAAGGTAAGGATGACCACTAGGACTAAGACCGTGAGCTCCCAACCGACCCGGGTCGGTAGAGTGCGAGCCACGAGGCCGCTCAGAGCCGCTATAGCAAGCAGAAGACCCGTAGCGCGGATCTAGGCGGGACCACAAACGCCTGATCTCTGCACTGGTTCGTCACCCGCCAGATACGCGGCCTTTTGATCTGTCGAGCCGACTCCAGTCTGTCGGTCACGGGCGGCAACATCTTTTTTTTCAATAGCTTCTGGGCCGATGTCGAGGGAAATTCCAGCCTCCGCGATAGAATAGACGCGGGAGACCGTCCCCAGGAAGGTTGGCAAGAAACGGCTATGGGAGCCACACAAAGTGGAGGAGGCGGTGGATTATGTTGTTCGCCCGGCAGGGGCGTCCTCCGGCGGTGTGTGAAAACCCGAATCGTTGGGACAACTATCTTCACCCGGACAGAGCCCTGCCCGTCAGGGCGCGGGCCGTTCCCCCGGGCTTTTTTTCACCCGCCGAGCCAACTGATTCAGGAAAATTACCAAACAAAGCCAATGGGGAGGTAAAGCAATCCATTTCAATAACTTAAAACACAGTCTCCAGGAAAAATCGGGTACAGCCAGCCAATTCGCTTCAGGCTAAGTGCTCTGTTTCTTGGGTCATGACGGGGAGCGAATTGGTGGCAGCCCCCATTTTTCTAGTGCTTGGTTGCATAAGTTCACGATCGTTTATAGGCCGGCAATCCCTGGACCGCTCCCTCACGGTCGCGGCTCGGAAGGCTCTGCGAACAAACCACTTCCGGGCCGGATGGACGATCGGCACGGTGTCTAGGGAAAGGGCTTTTTAAATACGCGAAGTTTTGCAATCAAGCACTAGCCTACGGTGACAGGCTTCGCGCCGCCGACCCGTGCGGCGACAGCTCTCTCAGGCGGGCGACGACCTCGGCGACCCTGTCGATTGCGTAATCGGCTTCCTCTTCCGTATTGAAACGGCCCAGGCCGAAACGGATAGAGCTATGGGCCAACTCATTCTTCACCCCGAGCGCCTGGAGAACGTGGCTGGGTTCGGGAAGATCCGTCGTACACGCGGAGCCGCTCGATACCGCGATGTCGTTCAGCCCCATCAGCAGGGATTCGCCATCGACGTGGGCAAAGCTGATATTGAGATTATGCGGCAGGCGATGCTCGATACTCCCGTTGATTGACACGTCTGCGATGCGGTTTAGGATGCCGTCCTTGAGCTTGTCTCGTAGCGAGCCGAGCCTAGTAGCCTCTTCGTTCATCTCCACCTGGCACAGCTCGCAGGCCCTTCCGAAGCCGACAATACCCGGCACGTTGAGCGTACCCGAACGCATGCCTCGCTCATGGCCGCCACCGTCCATTTGTGGACTCAGCCGCAGGCGCGGTTTTCGCCGCACATACAACGCGCCAATTCCCTTGGGGCCGTACATCTTGTGGGCCGTAAACGACATGAGATCGATTTGGTCCCGTTCCACGTCGAGCGGTATTTTCCCCACGGCCTGCGCGGCATCAACGTGAAACAGGACTCCGTGATCTCGCGCCATTCGGCCAATCTCGGCGATCGGCTGAATAACGCCGATTTCGTTGTTTGCGTACATGATCGAGATCAGGATCGTTTTGTCGCTGAGCGCGCGGCGAACCGCTTCGGGCTCCACGAGCCCATCCCGCCGGACGGGCATATAGCTCACTCGATAGCCTTGCTTCTCGAGCCTCCGGCAGGTATCGAGGACAGCTCGGTGTTCCGTGGCGCCGGTAACGATGTGGTTGCCGCGTTGGGCATGCATTTCGGCGACGCCCTTGATGGCCAGGTTGTTGGACTCGGTTGCGCCGCTGGTAAAGACGATCTCCCTTGAAACGGCTCCGATCAAGCCGGCGATCTGACTGCGAGCGATTCCCACAGCCTCTTCGGCGCGCCAGCCGAAGGCGTGGTTCCGGCTGGCGGCGTTGCCGAAGTTCTCGGTGAAATAGGGCGACATCGCCTCGACAACGCGCGGGTCGACCGGCGTCGTGGCATGATAATCCATGTAGATGGGCAGTTTCATCGCCACGGCTCGCCCGGGCTCTTCGGAAAGGTATGAAAAGATTCCCGGAGCAATCCACCTCGCCGACCCATAACTCGCTGATTCTTAGGCTCCGCGCAACCCAACGTCTGGGTTAGTCCCCGATTCCTTGAATTCTTCTGTCCCCATGCTAGAGCGAGGCTGAAGGGCTGTCAAACGGCCATTGCCTGAGACTAATCCGCGGCAGGAGTTTTCAACGCGTCACGTCACGACCTTTGGCAGCGCAAGCAGGGTGTCGTTTTCGTCATCCGAGGTCTCATGGGTGCGGGATCTACGGCGGGCGTGGCCTCTTCCCGAGTTCCCTTGTCTGACTGCTAAGAACTCCGGTCGCGGCGCCGATGAAGGCCGAGTCCCATTCGAGCGAGCCGCACCGCGTGGACGACGAGTGCGTAGGCCAGCAAATACGCGAAGGCAAACGGGAAAAGGATGATCGCAGCCACCTTGTGCGGGGCGGAGCCTTCCAGCAAGCCGGTCCGGTGGAGAAGGAATTGCTTGACGGCGCCACGATGGGCGCGGTCGAGCCAAAAAAAGTCCGCGTTCTCATTGATGATCAAAAACTTGGAAGGGAACAGCGCGAGCGCGGCCATTTTCCAAGGGCCCAGAATGGGGGAGTCGGCGCAGATGATGGCGGTCACGGGATGCCGTTTGGCCCGGATCCGCCGCAGCATCCGCCAGCGCGTCTTGCGGTCGTGACAATGGATGACCCGAAAGACTTCGCTCGGCACTCCGTTGGCCGTCAGGCTGGGCGGATCGCTAGGAAGACAGGTCAGTAAATCAATCGGCAGCTCTTCGCCGTAGAGCTCCCGAAAGCGGATAATGGCTTTCTCGGCGATGGCACGCGGCCCGCTTTCGACCAAGAGCAGTTTCGTGATCGGCGGGATGCGCCGCGACAAAACCCATCTCATCGACTAACATTCTACAAGGGCCGGGGGCAGAGACCTGCCCCGGCGGGATTGGGGAGGGACGAAAACGAGCCTGGCCTGGATGCGCGAACGCAGGTGCGGGCCCGGCTGACCATGCGCCTGCGACGGGCTTTATGACTCGCAAACCGGGAAAGCTGCCGTCATCTTCGGTGGAGGCTAGAGAACCGGCGGCCGCGGCTCGGCTGGAAATCCGTGGCACTGCCTAGCACTCCCGCCTTCTGCCGGTCTGCCGGATGCTTTATTGAGATTGCGCCATGATCCCTTTGCTCGACCATTGGACTGCTATTCCCAGCCGACAAGATCAGCCTGAGTGGCTTGACCTTCAGCGCGGGTCGCTTGACGACGTTCGGGAAAGTCTTGCCGACATTGGCCGAATCAATCGCTGGCTGGGTGGGCGTGCGGCGCTGCGACGGTTTCTGTTTCCCCGGATGCGCCAAGCTGGGACGAAACGTCGGCTGCGCATCCTCGATGTCGGCAGTGGATCCGCCACTATACCGTTGGAGATCGCGCGCTGGGCGCGGCGTCACGAAATCCCCGTCGAAATTGTTGCCCTTGACATTAATCGGCGGCACTTGAACATCGCTCGGGAGAACGTTTCGGAGTACGCGGAAATCCAACTGCTGGCCGCCGACGTCACGGCGCTTCCTTTTCCCCCGGCGTCATTCGACTTCGTTCTATCGATGCATTTTCTGCACCATTTCAGTCGAGCCGAGTTACTCGAGATGCTGCCCGCGTTGAAGGCGGTTTGTCGCGGCACTCTGGTTCTGAATGATTTAGTTCGCGATCGTGTTCCCTACCTTTTTTTCCGCATGTCGGCGCCTGTTTTCGCGAGAAGCCGGCTCACCCGTCACGACGGCGAGGTTTCCATTTTTCGGGCCTACACGCCGTCGGAGATGCGGGCGATCCTCGCGGACGCCGGCCTCGGAAGCGCGCGAGTGTACACGCAAGGGCTGTATTATCGAATGACCGTGATCGACGGCACCGGCGAACGATGAATAAGAATCTCCAGGCTGAGGCGACCGTCATCGGGGCGGGTGTGGCTGGTTGTTGTGCCGCGATCGCGCTACGCAGGGCCGGCGTTGATGTGCTGTTGCTCGAGAAATCGTCGCGGCGCCCCCATCGCTTTTGCGGGGAATTTGTCTCCGGCGAAGCTGCCACATCCTTGCGCGAGATCGGCCTCTACAAAGAGGTGATGAGCCGCTGCCCGACGCGGGTGCGCCGGATGTCTTTGTATGGAAGAGGCGAGCGGCCCTATTCGTTGCCGCTTGCGGAGGAAGGCCTGGGCCTTAGCCGACGTACCATGGATTCCGTGCTCCTCGAGCAGGCGGCGAAGCTGGGTGCCCGCGTCCACGAGGGGGCCTTTGTGGAGAGCGTTTCCCCGTCATCCGGCTCCGGCTACGAGGTTAGGGTCAGCCACGAATCTGCCCGGCAGCGCGCCGTGATTCGCTCTCGAGTCGTCATCGGCGCACAGGGCAAACGCTCCAATCTGGACCGAGCGTTGGGACGCAAGTTTCTGGTCGAGAGTAGCCCGTACATCGGCGTCAAATGCCACTTCGCCGGCATGGACCGGGCTGACAACGTAGAACTGTATCTTTTCCCGGGCGGTTACTGCGGTGTGGTGGGGATCGAGGCCGACCGAACGAACATCTGCCTATTGGCCACGGAACGCGCCTTACGCCAAAACGGGGGACGCCCGGAGAAGCTGATCGGGGCGGCCCGACGCGAGAACCCATTCTTGGCCGAGTCCATGCGAGACGCTTCGGCTTTCGAAGACAGTTTGTTGACGATCGGACAAGTTCCCTTCATTCCCAAAGAGCAAGTTGTCAACGGGGTCTTTATGGTCGGCGACAGCGCCGGCGTGATGGCTCCTTTTCTGGGTGTCGGCGTGGCCGGCGCGATGCGATCCGCGGTGGTTTGTGCCGACCTGGTTTCTCAGGCGATCAAAGGGAAACAAACCCTCCGGTCGGCACAGCTCAAATACGAACGTTGGTGGCGACGGCATTACCGCGCCAACCAGAGGTGGGGACACCTGGCCTCGCGCCTGTTGTGCCACCCGACGGTGGGCGAGATTGGAATTGAATTACTGAATCAGCTCCCCGCGGTCGGTGCTCTTATTTATCGCCAGACACGATCCCACGACTCTCATCGCACCGCAGCCGTAAGTATCGACGCGTCGTAGACCTTTACGGCGTTCAGAGGAGCCGGGCCGATTTGCAGCGACCGAGCAGGCCGAGGGTGCTTCGGAAGGGGCAGTGTCGGTAAGATTGAGAATCAGCCCGGCGGACGGCCGGGAACGCGGTGAAACGGCCCGTCAGATGGGAAACGTTCCTGTCCCGCTGTACCAAACCAGGATGGAATCCTATATTGAGTGCTTGTCCCCGGGGGCGACCGCGTCCCGTGCCCGGGTCGCATTGTTTGACTTTGACGGCACGGTCTCGCTGATTCGAGCGGGGTGGGTTGACGTCATGGTCCCCATGATGGTGGAGGAGCTGCTGGGGCTCGACACGGGAGAAAGCGAGGAGGAACTTCGAACGCTGGTAGAGGGCTACGTGGGCCATTTGACAGGGCGGCAGACGATCTACCAGATGATCGAATTTGCTGAGCAGATCCGCAAGCGCGGCGGGAAGCCGCGCGATCCGCTGGAGTACAAACACATTTACCTCGATCGGTTGATGGATAAGATTCGACACCGCATCGAGCAGCTGCGGTCCGAGAGTCTTTCCCCCGACGAGATGATGGTGCCCGGCGTCCGGCGCCTGATCGAGTCCCTCAAGGAAAGGGGGCTGACGCTTTATTTGGCCAGCGGCACGGATCAACCCTACATGCGCGAAGAAGCCGCCCTGTTGCGCGTGGACTCCTATTTCGACGGTGTGTACGGAGCGCTCGATGATTACAAGAAGTTTTCCAAGAAGATCTTGATTGCGAAAATCATCCGCGACAGCGATTTTGAGGGTGAGGAGTTTCTCGGATTCGGAGACGGCTTCGTCGAGATCGAGAACGTCAAGGAGGTCGGCGGCGTGGCGGTCGGCGTGGCCACGGACGAGCCCGCCTGTGAGAAGGTTGATCCCGTGAAACGCAAGAGGCTGGCGGCCGTGGGCGCCGACTGGATCATCCCCCACTATCGGGGCCACGCGGAACTGATGAACGCGTTGTTTCCAGCATGAAGTCCAAGTACCCGGTATTCGATCGCGGTCGGCTGCACTTGCGCCCCTTGGCGGAGCGCAAGCATGACATGGAGATCGATTATCTTCTGGAATTGGATGACCCTGTCGCCGAGTGGCGGCACCCCGACCTGATCACCATCGCCGAACGCGTCAACCAGGCTCGCGATCGAGGCGCCGCCCGGATTCTGATGATGGGCGCCCACGTGATCAAAATGGGCGTCTCGCGCGTGGTGGTCGATTTATTGCGTCGGGGCGTATTCACCCACCTGGCTATGAACGGTGCGGGAGCCATCCACGACTACGAACTGGCGCGTATCGGGGCAACCACGGAGAGCGTGGCGCGTTATATTCGCAGCGGGGAGTTCGGACTATGGAAGGAAACCGGCGTTTTGAACGAGTGGGCGCGTGAAGCGGCGGAGCTCGATCTGGGCCTGGGCGAAAACGTCGGCCGCCGGATTCTCGACAGCGAGTATCCCCACCGAGACGTCAGCCTTTTCGCGACGGCCTACGAGCAATCGATCCCCGCTACGGTGCACGTCGGCCTTGGCTACGACATCATTCATGAACATCCGAATTGCGACGGCGCGGCGGTGGGTAAGTCCAGCTACCGCGACTTCCTGGTTTTCACGCGAGCGGTCGAAAAACTCGAAGGTGGTGTGCTACTGAACTTCGGTTCCGCGATCATGGGCCCCGAGGTTTTTCTAAAAGCCTTGGCCATGGCCCGCAATGTGGCTCACCAGCAGGGCCGGGTGATCAAAAATCTTACGACGGCGGTTTTCGATCTGGTGCCCATTCAAGGGGACTATCGAAAAGAGCTTCCCAAGACCGACCCGGGCTACTATTTCCGTCCCCATAAGACGATGTTGGTGAGGACGGTGGCCGATGGCGGGAGCAGCTTTTATGTTTGCGGAGACCACCGCGCCGTCTGGCCCGCTCTGCGCCAAGCTATCCTGGGCGGGGAGTCGTCGTGAACTGGGAAACCCTGGTCGAGCAGTTCGCCGACTGCCACGCGCTGGTCGTGGGCGACATCTGTCTCGACCGCTGGTGCCGTTACGACCCCGCGGCGTCGGAGCCGTCGCGCGAAACGGGTATCCCCCGTATTGGCGTCGTCGAAACCGAGGTGGCCCTGGGCGCCGGAGGAACCATGGCCAACAATCTGGCCGCCTTGGGCGCCGGCCGTGTGTCGGTTTTGGGAGCTATCGGACAAGACGGCTTCGGTCTCGAGCTCGAGCGGTCTCTGGCAAACCGACACATCGACTATGGGCTATTGGTTGCGTCTCCTGACGTACAGACATTCACCTACACCAAACTCGTTAATGCCGTCAATGGAAAGGAAGACCGTCCGCGGCTGGATTTCATCAATACCAAGCCCCTGCCCGGCGAAATCGAAGATCAGCTCATTGCAACCTTTCACTCCGAGTATGAAAGTTTTGACGTCATTCTGGTGGCGGACCAGGCCGAGACGGAAAAGGGAGGGGTCCTCTCGGACTTGTTCCGCGAGGTCATTGCCGATGTCTCCGAGCGCAACCCCGACAAGATTGTCATTGTCGATTCGCGATCTCGCATCGATTTGTTTCGAAATGTCATCGCCAAGCCCAACTTGCAAGAAGCCAATGAGGCCTGCCGGAAGCTCTTCGGGGAGATCAACTACCAGAGCCTGCGTGCGAAGATCGGCGAACACCCGCTCATCGTGACACAGGGCAAGCGGGGCGCCCTCCTGGTGCATGACCACGGGGAAAAACTTGTCCCAGCCGTTGATGTCGAGAACCCAGTCGACATCTGTGGAGCAGGTGACAGTTTCGCCGCGGGCATGGCGCTGGCTTTGTACGCGACCGGTGACTTCGAGAAGGCGGTGCGATTCGGCAATCTGGTCTCCAGTGTTACGATCATGAAAGAAAGCACCGGCACGGCAGCGCCGTCAGAGGTATTGGCAAGAGCAAACTCTCTGACGAACTGACCCGCGGGTGAGCGGGTCAAGTCACCCGAGCCCGCTTTTGTCGCCAGGTCCAGGGGTTGTCGGCCCATAATCTCTCGTGAATTTATGCACTGTCCGACCGCATTTCTTCTCACTGGGCAGTAAAACGGCATCAGTAAGCTATGAATTTTCCCAGCGAATACAAGACCAAGCTTCTTCACGCTCTGGAGACGATTGATCTCGACCAAGTGCAGAAGGCTATTGACGTTCTCTCCAAGGCGCGCGAGGAGGGCCGACAAATCTTCGTCTGTGGCAATGGGGGGAGCGCCGCTACAGCGAACCACTTCGCTTGCGACATGGTGAAGGGCGCCAGCTACCGGCATCCGAAGCGCTTCCGGATCATGTCGCTTAGCGAGCAGATCCCCACTTTGACCGCATACGCCAATGACGTGGGCTATGACGCGGTCTTTGTCGAACAGTTGAAGAACTTCGCCCGGCCCGGGGATGTCGTGATGGCGCTGAGCGGCAGTGGAAACTCCCCAAACGTGATTCGTGCTATCGAAGAAGCCAACTCCATCGGCTGTTACACGATTGGTCTTAGCGGCCGAGACGGCGGCAAGCTCGCAGCGCTCGTCAAACTCAACGTCCACGTCGATGAACCTCACATGGGCCGCATCGAAGACGGCCATATGATTGTCTGCCACATGATCTGTTACCACTTCATGGACACTGAACCGCCGGGTAATTCGCCGTCCTCAAAGCACAGCTAATAAAGAGGGCGGCGACAAATGCTTGAAATAAGTTCACCTTCAGCCGCCCGTGCATCTTTTCGCCGCCGAGCCCTTCGATGTGATTCCCCACTCCGTTCCAAGGCGGAAACTGCTTGCGTTCCCGGCCGCGAGCGGTGTACCATGACCGCGACAGACTCCAACTCAAAAATCCCGGGTTAAACGCGCGCCGCGGCGTGGAATTTACGGGTTATAGTTCTAAACTAACGAGAATTCCCATGCCGACTCCCCCCGTCAACCCTTTCCCTTTTCCTGCCGGATACTTCCGGAATCCGAATCACGTGCTCGAAGCGCGCAGCATGAGGGACTACGTCAAGATCTTCTTGAGCCGACGGGCGGAGCGCCCCGGCGGCCGGTTCCACGATGTCGACATCAGTGAGCTCATGCGCCTGGCCGAAGATGTCGGCGCCGTGCACAAGTTCGAGATCGCCTACATCCGCAAGCTCATCAGGGATCACCCGGATTATTTCCGCCACGAAGCGCAGATCAACCGGCTCAGGAAGTATGCCGAGCGGCACAAGGAGCTGAACAAGGCACGGAAGGACGACTTTCTCGATGACGTGCTCAGCGCGGTTCCGATCGCCTATTTTCGCGATCGAAAGGGCAGGGAGTTTCTGAGGGCCGCGCAGGATCTCAGCATTGCCCTGAAAGCCAGTGATGAGTTCCATTCCGCGCACGACACGGACAACCCGGCCTTGGTCGAGAAGGTCAACCAGGCGGCCGCGAAGCTGAAAACGTTCGTCAAGGGCCTCACCTTGAGTGACGTCGACAAGCCCGGACGGGCGGCGCGCGCGGCTCACCTGCGCAACGTGTTGAATCTGCTGGCGCGCCCGTTCGGCGCCGTCGATCATGAAGCGAAGTGGTTCCGTATCGGCAGGAAGTGGGTCAACTGGAACCGTGACATCACAGTCTACCCGAAGAAATACAGGAAGCCCAAAAACTTGGCCGCGGTAAAAGACGAGATCCGGAAGAATGATCCATTACGCATGGTCGCCGGCGGGCACGCCTTCAATATCGCTTCCTCGATGGGCGGCAAGAGGAAGAAACGGATCGGCCGTCTCGTGACGCTTGATAATTACAAGCTCGCCTCTGGAAAGCGGGTCAATATCGTAGATCCCAACGAAGCCGCCAAATACAACCTCAAGGGAGATCAGGCGGATCGCGTGGTCCGTGCCTCCGCGGGCATGCGGCTGCGCGACTTCACGAAGGCCGTTTCAAAGATGGGCAATACGGGCCTGGCGTTGCCGGTCGCCGGCTCGACCGACGCTCAGAGTATCGGCGGGTTGATCGCCACGGACCTCCACTCGACCGGACACAGCGCGGGCTTTCTGTCGCAACAGTTGCTCGAACTCAAAGTGCTTGACGCAAACGGCGCCGAGCACTTGTTTGTCAAGGACGAGAGCGTAGCTCGCGGCAAGCCCGGGCGTTGGATTTGGCGGCCGCCTCGGCCCGCGCGGGCCCGTAAACTTTCACGGCTCCCTATCGCGGGAGCCCTGGGGGTTTGCGGCGTCGTGGTCGAGGTGGTGCTCAAACTGGATGCGGCGTTCAACTTTCGAAAGACCCAGCAGTCGGTGCCGCGCAAGTGGGCGGAAGACAAGATTGCCGAGTTGCTCAAGAAGAAACAGCCGAAGGAGTTGTTCGCCTACGACCATGTCAGCTTTTACTACGCCGGCGGAGGCGGCGAGGATTTGCCGACCGTTCGGCTCAACGGCTGGAAGCGGACCGACGAGCCGATCTCGAACAACGCCGAGCTGCTGAAGTCCTCCCGGGAGATTCTCGATCACGTCGGCTCGGCGTTCTTGCCGAACGCGCTGCTGAGGCTGGCGCGGTTGACGGCGCCGGACCCGGGAAATCCCGACGATCCCGATGCGGACGACATGCTGAAGAATCTGAATAAGAGCAAACCGTTGGTGCTGGCCGCGAAGGACGCGTTTGCTCGCAAGCTGTACTTTCAGCACGACGAGATCGAAGTCGGCATTTCTTTGCCCGTCAAGAACGGCAAACCGCAATACTCGCGTTACCAGCAAGCGCTCGGGGAGGTGCAGGAGCTTCTGCTGGAAGAGGAGATGCACACAATTATCGAGGTGCGTTTTACCCCCGACGCCTCGGAGGCCATGATCGGACCGGGCACCGGCGGGCGGACGTGCTACCTCGAACTCGCTGCTCCTCTGGGGGAATATTCGCGAAAACGCATTCGCCAGGTTTTCAGCCGGTTTGACGACTTGTTGCGCGCGAACTACGATGCCCGGTCGCACTTGGGGAAGAAGACCACGGCCACGTTCGCGGATATGAAGCATCTTTACGGCGACATCTGGGACGAGTTCAACGAAGTGCGCCTCAAGATGGACCCGGGCGGACGTTTCTTGCCCGCCGAGAACGAACTGCTGCAGCGAGTGTTCGTGAAGAGGCCCTAGGTGAAGAAGGGCAATGAGGATAAGCTGAGGGCGCTACTGAACTAAATTCTGGTCTCAGGAGTCCCAAAGATGGCGAAAACCAGTCGGAAAAAGCCGGCCAAGAAGCCGACTGAGCAGGAACTTATCAAGCTGGTACGCCGCAGGGCACAGCGTTATCTGAACACAAAGGGAGTCACATCCGTTGGTGTCGGCTACCGGATCGACAAGACGACGGGCGAGTAAACGGACGAACTGTGCATTCAGTTCACGGTGGAGGAGAAGGTCGCGCCGGAGAGTCTCGACGAGAAGGGGCTCGAGAAGCTGCCTGATTACATTGACGACGAATATGGCAATCGGGTGCGGGTCCAGGTTACCAAGCGCGTTTACGAGCCCACGGTTATCATCGTCCCAGAGCGTGAGGGCGCGGAAGCAGCTTCCCCCAGCGTCCGCCAGATTCGGCGCACCCGCCAAGACCCCATACAACCGGGCATCAGTATCGCTCACAAGGACGTAAGTGCGGGTACGCTCGGGACCATCGTTTACGACAGGCGAACGGGCCAGCCCTACGTCTTGAGCAACTGGCATGTACTACAAGGGGGTACAGGCGAGATCGGGGATCGGGTCTAAGCTCTGACCCTCGACCCGATTTCGTCGATCCAGTGGAGGATTTGGTCGGTCTGGCGGAGAGAATCGAGCACCACCTCGGCCTTGGTCAGATCATGCCGCTGGTTCATTTCATGTCGCCGGGCTAGGGTCGGAATCCCGGCGGCGACGGCTGCGGTTACACCGCTTTCGGAATCCTCGATGACTGTGGCGTTGGCCGCCATCACACCCAGTCGATCGAGCGCCTGATGATACGCGTCAGGCGCGGGCTTGTGCCGCTCGACATCCGCCGCCGTGACGACTACCTGAAAATGCCCTCCGAGGCCGGTCTGGCGCAGAATTCGATCTACCATCCACGGCTGGCTGGACGTGGCGACCGCTAGTCGATAATCGCGATCACCGAGCGCTACGACCAGCTCGCGAGCGCCCGCGGTCACCTGCAGATCTTCTAGCATTTGCTCGTAGATCCCGTGATAGAGGGATGAGTATCGTTCCGGGGCGACAGTGAGATTGCCTTCCCGTATGAAAGCTGCCCGCACGAACTCGTGGGACGCTCCCATAACGTGACTATAGTAACTTGGAGACACCCGGCCACCCAGTTCCCCGACCGCCGCTGAATGGGCCCTGGCCTTCAGCGATTCACTCTCGACGAGAACCCCATCGAGATCAAAGATGACGGCCCCGGAGGGCGGTTGTGGATTCATCGCGTAAGTTGCTGGATTTAATCGGCGTTATGAGAAATTGGCTTTGTTTGGTCATTACCTTGCTCCCACTGCCCCGCGGCTGGGTCGGTTCGCTGCTGCGATAGTTCGTTGTTGCCCTGTTGCTGTTCCTCGGCGCCGCCTACCCTTAGGTCGATGTCTCCTCGTATGCCAGTGGAGCGATCGGTCAGATTTTGCTGAGCCGGTCCGCCCAGCCGTGCTAGAAATAATCCGTAACCCATTGATTGTAAGCGGGTTGCGCTAGATTGGGTTCGTTTCGTCATTTTCTTCTCGCTCGTCGAGCATCATGCCGATCGCCGCAGCCCACAGCGCCGACGCCATCCCCTTCGCCTACCCGCTTTGCCCTACCCGCACACAACCTACAGTCCCCGACGGTTGACGATCGGCCGATCCCGCGCCCTCACGCACTTCGCCAACGTGGCGAGGAAAAGCGTGCCAACGGATCGCTGTCAATGCCGGGTTTTTTTGGGTACGCCGTGACGGCGTTGCGTGATGCGGTGATTTTAACGCCGATTTGGCCGGGTTTGGCCGGATTTCCCTTTGAAACCTCACCCCTGGACGCAAAACCACTTGTCTATTTCCAGCATACCATGGGCTGTCAGAGGTTTGCGGTTTGGATGAAGCTCTGTTGTTGATTTGGCTCGGTCAGGAGTGTTGTGACGGTGGGTGAATCGGTTGGGGGATGAGGGGGCGTGTGCACGTGGCGACAAGCAAATCAGAGCCGCGAACGCGAGTGAGCGGTCATTGCCCCATGAGAAATAGTTATGCGCTTAGCAGCGATCCGACGACGAAACCCCGCGCTTTCGATCCGTAGGGGCACGGCATGCCGTGCCCACAGCCCCACCCGCGGGCGAAACGACCCGAACCCGTTCCGCGCCGCCAACGCAAGTGAGCGGTCACTACGGCGCGGGTCGTTACGAATACTTGGCCTGTCACTGCCGTTACAGGTTCAATTGCTGCATAACCGAGTAGCCCATCATGATGGCCATCAGGACGGCAGTGAGCCACAGGGCAAGGGTGATCCAACCACTGGGGAGAACGGCCTTCGGCGTGTGCTTCGAGCTCAGGTAGATTGTGACGAATCCAACGACCGGCAACATGAGCGCGTACATAAACCCGCCGATTTTGAGCATCACAACGGGGTCCTGCAAAAACGAGAAAAACAGGGCGGAGAGGAACAAGATCACGAACATTGTGGCCCGTATCGCCTTCCGCCGCGCTCGATAGTTGTTCCGGTTGAAGAGGCCGACGACTCTCAGGAAGTCGGCGAACACGAGGCCAAGGGCCATCGTTCCCGAGAAAATCGTGGAATAGAGTATGGCGAAGGCGCCGACCAGAAAGAGATAAAGCGACCAATCACCCAAGATTTGGGTGTAGATATTGGACAGCGTACCCACCATCTCGGAACCGGCGGGCACGACTCCCATGGTGTGTAGAATGCCCGCTCCCAACAGATAGAAGGCCAGCGTCGGAATGGTGTAGGCGACCATGGAGGCGATGATATCCGCCCCCATCACTCGGATCCACCCCCTGGCCCTTTGCCGCCAAGCCTCGCTGTTGTCACGGGGACCAGCGAATCGCCCGTACCCTTTTTCGACGCACCAATACGGGTAGGCAATCAGATCCATCGTTCCCGCCCCGGTGATGCCGAACACGGCCACCGCCGTCACAAACCCCGTTTCGGGCATATGAAACGACAGGCCGTCGGCCACGCTCGCCCAGGAGAAGTATTCCGGTTTGTAGGAGAGCAGATATGCGCAACTGATCGTTACACCAGTGAAAGTGACAATGAACGCCAGCGCGATCTTCTCCACCACGGCATATCCGCTCACCATCAACAGAACCGCCGTCGTGACGCCCACGACCCAAACCAGCCGGTCGATCGAGAAGACCGGCACGATTCGGTGCAGAATTTCGGCGACCGCGCCCAGCATGGCACCCGTCGCGGAACAGATCGGAACGAACAGCCCCAGGCACAGCCAAACAAGCCACGAGACGCGTAACCTCGGCCCGGGTGCATGGTTGAAGGCCTCGAATGTGGTCTCGCCCGTGCTCATTGTGTGGCGTCCGAGTTCGTTCTGCACGACCATCTTGATCGAACAGCTCACCAGGATGAGCCACAGCAGCGTATAGCCGTTCTCCGCTCCAAGGGTGGTTGTCACGATCAACTCGCCCGAGCCCACGATCCCGACGGCGAGGACCAAGCCCGGCCCGATCTTTCGCAGGATGCCCTTGAAGGTTGACGGGGGTTGTTGGACGTCTTCGAGGCGGAGGAGATAGGGATCTGCAAGCTGTTGTTCGCTCATGAGTCCTCAAGGATACGGGAAGCCGCCGGGGAAATCAAAACAGTTGTGGAATGCGACCGAAGGGAATCGCCTGAAAGATCGAGCATAAAGCCGGCAGGATTGCCGGCCGAACTCGAAACTAGGACCGCCAAGAGTGAGCGGTCGCTATCGGATCCGGAAACGCGAGGTCGCCGAGATCGGGCGCAACTACACGAAGAGAAAGATGCCCTGATGAGCGAGGCGGCGCGCCGCGAGTCAGCGAAAAATCGGGGACTGCCACCAATTCGCTCCCCGTCATAGCCCTCGAAACAGAGCACTTAGCCTGAAGCGAATTGGCTGGCTGTACCCGATTTTTCGCTCCTGCACGACTTTTGCCACGGGCTCGCGTCAGAGTCGTGACAGCGGGTGTCGGCGATCCTTCAGGGGGAGTTCGACGCGGGCGCCTGTCCTTTGCGACTCGTAGATCGAGACGATCATCTCGATACTCCAACGGCCGTCGTAAACGCTGCAAGCCGGTTGCCGGTCTTGCTCAATAGCCTGCAATAGGTCTTCGACCATCCGCATGTTGGCCAGCTTCAAGCCCGTTGCGCTCAGGTCAGTATCTCTGCCGACCGTTAGCTCGATCTTTTCCCAACGGTGTTGCTCATCAGACAGCCAAGCCGGCGTCCGCAGGATGAGGGGCTGCGAGTTATATCCGTTGGGAAGATAGATGACTCCTTTGCTGCCGTAGAGGTACATGCCGAATCGCTTGGGGTCCGTCTTGTCGTTCGCTTTGGAGCCGAAGTAACCGTGAACGCCGTCATCAAACGCGAACATAGCGGCGATTTGGTTGCCGGCTATCGGCCCGATCGGTTCGCTTGCCGTTTTGACGTGATGAGAGGCTATTTCACGGCCATCGTGAGTAACGTGGGCGAAAACCCACTTCGGATCACCGAGGAACATGCGCATCATCGTGCAGGTGTGCGAACCAAGAACCATCAGGTCCTCCCCGCCGGCACGCCGGTCTTCCTTGCCTCTAGCACGAAACTCCTGGATCACGCCGATTTCTCCCGCGCCCAACATTTCCCGCACTGTTAAAGCAGTGGCGTGGCGGACCATCTGGTGGGCAACTTGGACCTTGACCCCGTTTCGCTCAACGACTTCGACAAGTCGGTCGGCGTCCATCAAGTCCCGTGCGAAAGCCTTTTCCAGATAAATATGAGCTCCTGCCTCGGCCGCCGCCGTCACCATTTCCACCCGCTGATCGAGCCACCGCGGTCCGATGCTCACCAGATCGGGCTTTTCTTTCTGGAGCATCTCACGGTAGTCGCGATAAGCGCGCTTCGCGCCGGTGCGCTCCAGGCCTTTTGCCCGGCCCTCGTCGTCCGGATCGGCGACGGCCACCACGTCGATGAAGTCAAAGGACTTCCATACCGTGTCGAGACCGTGCCCGTAGTTACCGTGGCCGGTGTGTCCGATGACGGCGGCTCGATATCTTGGGTGGGCGGCTGATGCGGTCGCGGCCACGCCGGCAAGCGTCGTTTTCAAGAAGAGTCTTCTGTCCATTTTCCGACCTCCTGGGCTAACAGCCCGTGTTCGGTTCGAATTCGCCCGAAAGATCGGGAATGAAGCCGGCAAGATTGCAGGCCGAACTCGAAACTAGCACCGCCAAAAGGGGCGGTCGCTTACCCGCGGTGCGGCCTCGACCCACACACTCTCCGTGAGAAATGCAGGCTAGGCTAGCGGCAGGCGATCGCCGAGGCGGGTTGATTGGCGAAAACCTGAGCGGTTCTGCGATCCGAGGAAGCATCACAACTAGCGCACGGTTCTCCACTTCATGTCCAGCCCGGAACGGATCGTGAAACGCCGCCCTCGCATCAGAAATACCACTCCTCCCTGCAACCTAGGGTCCGAGACGAGCCCGGTATTGTGTCCGAACGCTCCTATACGACCTCTTCTCCCCGTCGGGAGGAGGCCGGCTATCGGTGAAACCTCCGCAAGCTGGGCCTTGAAGCGTGCTCGTTTTGATTCGAATCGCATCGCCGATAATTCTAGCCCGATCATGCAAAACTCTTGCGGCTGGGTGTGGTGCTCAAGGACCCGGATCCGGCCGGTTACCAGGGCGCCCTTGGGTGCGATGATCTTACCGTGCTTCTTGACGGGTTGTTTCAGCCTTCCCCGAACCTGGTCGCCAACAGCTGATCGCTGAGAGTCAATCTCAGTTTCCAGGCGAATGTGCAACAGGACGCCGGGCGGTATCTCCATTTCCTCCATGATTCGAGTTTCCGGATCATCGGGCCCGGGCGCGTCGCCAAAAGAGAGCACCGATTCGGCGCCGAACTGGCGGCAACCCGCGTAGCTGATTTCGTTTCGGTCCTCCTCACCGGAAGGGAAGCGAATGAACAAGCGAGCAATTTGCGGCAGCAGGGCGGACGATTTCCCGATGGGTACGCGCGTGTAGTCAATCTCGGTAGTCACCGCGGAGATTTTGAGTGGCTTCGGGATATCGTCGGCGTGCAAAATCAGACGTATCAAATCCAAACTGTGTTTGTCCGCCCAGAGGGACCCATGGTGGGCCACCTTCGCTCGCTGACGTGCCGTTTGGACAAGATATTCGCTCTTTGCCAGAGGTACGCGGTAGTCATAACGGACCGCGGTCCGGTCCTGCAACTTCTCTTCAGCGACGAATTCGAACGTGGCCGCGTCCGTGAGGAACAGAGCCCGAACGTGACGTGCATATTCTCCAGAAGAAAGACTTCCGTATCCCACCATGTCGGCGACAGACGTGCTGGCGAACTCTTCCGCGCCGGGCCAGGAGTATAATTCTTGGCCGTCAACCACCGCAACTTCCATCCTGATCGTGTCGCTCTCGCTGGCATACACCTGCGCGCGGGTGTCGCTGCGCACCAGGTCCATTGGAGTTAGTTTTCGTTTGCTCTCTCCTGGCTGCGGGGTGAATCTTTCCCGTTGGATGGTTTGCAGGCAGGTGTAATTAGGGATTCTCTCCAGGCTCTGCCCCATCTTTTCCTTGATGCGGTCAAGCGTCGGATCTGGTCTAGGCGCCACCGGCTGGCCCCCGAGAACGAAGGGCATCAGCACCAGTAGTGCCGCGAGGCGCACGCAGTGCATAGCTACTTTCTAGGGTCCGGGCTCCGATTTGGGTGCTTCGGAAGCTATTGTACGCTGACGCGCCTCTGGTGGAGCAAGAATCTGCCCTGGGTCCCTGAATCGCTGTCGGAAGGCTGGAGGCGATTCTGCCACTAGCTCTGATGTGTCTGGAAACGGTTGGTCCCCGAAGACTCAACGGCGCCGCACGGTTTCCCAACCCATGTTCAACCCGGGCCGGATCTTGAAGCGCTGCCCCTGCATGGAAATCATCCCTCCTCCGGGATACCTGGGGTCCGAAACTACTCTGGTGTGTCCCAGGCTTTCAAAGACCCCCGCGATTCGCCCCCCTTGTGGACGATATCCTGTTGCTGGTACCGAGTACATGCCGGTTATCGGCGCCACCTCAGTTAGCTTGGCGTTAAAGCGCGCGCGCTTCGAATCAAACTCCAGAGCGAGGAATTCTAAGCCGACCATGAAAAGCGCTTGCGGACGGGTGTGGCGTTCCAGCACCCGGATCCGGCCGGTTACCGCTGCGCCCTTAGGCGCAATGGTCTTGCCGCCCCTCTTGACAGCTTGTTTCAGCTTTCCCCGAATCGGATCACCGACAGCTGATTCCTCGGAGTTAATCCTTGTTTCCAGTCGAATGCGCAACACGACGCCCGGCGGAATCTGGGTTTCCTCGATGACTTGCCTCTCCCGATCGTTGGGCTCGGCGATCTCGCCAAACGAAAGCTCGGATTGAGCCCCGAACTGCCGGCAATCCTTATAGCTGATTTCGCTTCGGCTCTCGACACCGGATGAGAAACACATCGCCGCGCGAGACTTTTCCGGCAGCATGACGCTCGACCCCCCGATGGGCAGCCTCATGTAGCTCCTCTCGGTGGTCGCCTTCGTAACCTTGAGACGAAACGGAATATTGTCGGCCTCGAAAGTCAGACGAATCAAGTCCAAACTTTCCGCATCCGCCCAGAGAGACCCGTGATGGGCCACCTTTGCTTCCTGACCTTCGTTTCGGAGCACGTACTCGCTTTTCGCCAGTGGGACCCGGTAGTCATAACGAAGCACGTTCCGTCCCTGAAGACTCTCCTCGCCGACATAGTCGAACCCGGCCTCGTCGGCGGCGAAAAGCGTCTCGAGATGAGTTGCATAATCGCCCGCGGACACAAGCCCGTATCCCACCATCGTGGCCAGAGGTGTGCTCGTGAACTCTTCCGCCCCCGGCCAGGAGTGCAATTCCTTGCCGTCGACCAGCGCAACCTCCACCCTGATCTTGTCGCTGGCGTTGGCATACATGCTGGCGTCGTAGGCGCTACCCTTATCGCCTTTCCGAGCTTGCTTTTCAGCTCGTATGCGAGACTGCTCGGTGAAATTGGTTCGTTCGATGGTTTGGAGACACGTGTAATCGGGGACTCGTTCCAGGCTTTGACGCATCTTTTGCCTGATGCGGTCAAGCTTCGGATCCCGCTTAGGCGCCGCCGGCTGGGCGCCAAGAACGAAGGGCATCAGCACGAGCAGTGCCGTGAGGTATACACGGCCCATAACTGTTCCGTACTATCTTCGCTCGAATGGCAAGCTCACAGGGAGTTATTCTACACCTTGCCGCGCCAGTCGCTGGTGAAAATGAGGCTCCCTGCACGACGAAAGTGACCATCCACACATCGGGCCCCGGCGACCTTCACTGTCAAGTAACTTTTTCGCGAGCCAACGTTTGAAACGTTTGATATGTCTCAGCGCTCACGGGGCGGGGCAACCATTGGTTGCAGAAGTTGAAGACCGCTACCTGACCCGGAAGAGCCGGACCCAAACTGGGGGGGGCGCCGCTACGGAGCCGGAGCCGCGCCCAGCGCCCGCGAGGGCCCGGGCCCTCGCAGGCTAACCGGGTCTGTGAAAAAACCTCTTCCTTTAGGAAACCCAAAGGGATTTTGGAACTTACCGCTTGCTCACGCGGGTGGCGTAGCTCTCCTCGGCCTACCTTCAGATTCGATACTTAGAAAGAAAGAGAAGAGGTTGTACGGCCTTGGTCCCGTGTAGCACGCGGCGGACCTAGCGGGCGCTCTCCGCTTTGCACGGGAAGGTAGAGGGTTATTCCGTGGAGCTTGGCTGATCGGACTTCAAGCTCAACTCCGAGACCGCGCCGTCCACGTCGGTCACCCGAAAGATGATTTCTCGCCTCAGATCGAGCTCGTGCTTGGGGATTTCAAACCGCGCGCCTACCATTCCACGCAACGATTCACCCGAAGGTATTTTCGTACGGTCGACGACAGGTTCATGTTTAATTTGGCCTAACGCCGGGAAGTAGCGAAAAAGCTGCCGCAGGTCCGACGTCTTGAGCGTGTAGCCTTCATGAACGCTTTCGTCCTGATCGATAACGACCAGGTCGCGGTCGCCGATCATCACTAATGCCTTTGAACGGTTCGTGAACTCGAAATCGACGATGGCAACCGCACTATTCCGGTCCATCCCAAGCGTTCGGACTTCGGTGATCGACCCCTCCACCCGGGCTGTTTTGCCACGGGCGATCCAATAGACCGCGGCCACTAGCAAGCCGGCTCCGACAAAACCAGCCAGGATGAACTGGTAAAGTTTCATACAGATTTCCGAGCTGAAGATGAGCCAGAGGCTCTTCCGGGTTTTAAGTGGGCGAAGGAGCCAGATCGAGTTTCCCACAGTGGAAGTAGATGGCGTTGATGAAGTTCTGTTGATTGCGGAAACCGCGCGCCGTGGCCTTGACCCATTGAATCCTTGAGTTCAACCCCTCGCTGACCGCGTTCGTAATGCGGTGTTTCAGATACGTGAGTATGTTTTCGAGGCGAGCCGTCAACATTCGCGCTACGGTGACCATCGGCGTCAGCCGGCTGCGACTCGCCCAGCCGCGCCATTGCTCGAAGAAAGCTCGCGCCGCCGATTCGCGACGATAGTCGAACAGCCGCATCGCCGTTTCCTTCAACGCCCACGCCCGCGCCGTCTTCAAGTCGCTTTCGCGCAGCGCGCGGAACTCGCGCCAGGCGTCCTCGGAAAAGTTCGCCGGATGCCGCAGCCAAGCGTACTTCGTGCCTGTCAAACGCTCGTCGCCGAGGGCCAGTAAACGCTTGTTCTCCGCCCGCCGCACCTGGTCCACCGCCTTCGCCAGATGCGCCGCGATGTGATATTTGTCGTAAACGATCTTTTTCTCCGATTCGTCGAGATGCTCCCGGGTCGAGGCGACGTAAGGATCCCACATGTCCATCGCGACGGCCTCGACTCGGGCGAGTTGCTCTGCGCTCAACGTCTTCCAAAAGCCGTCCAGGCTGGCCTGGCGGCGTCCCTCGGCGACGAACAACACGCGCGAGCGGTTGAGATCGTTGACGACGGTGAGATAGCGATGGCGCTTGCGGAAGCTCTTCTCGTCGACGCCCAGGTAGGGAATCGGCTCTGCCGCGCGACGTTCGAGCCCACGTTGCACGGCGCGTTCCAGGATGCCGTGAATCTCGTCCCAGCTCAGCGCCAGCAACTCGGCGATGCCTTGCTGGCTGGCTTCCTTCAGCCACGAGATCGCGAGAGCTTCAAACAGCGCGGTGAAGCGGCTGGAAGCCTCGGCCCAGGGCAGTCGCACGACGCGCGGCCCGTGCTCGGAGCAGTCGCTGCGCGGCGGCCGGGCGTGCAGGATCGTGCGGTACTGACAGGTGTCGAGGTGACGCCAGCGGCGTTCGGGCTGATGATCGTGGAGTGCGCACACGGCGCTGCATTGGCGGCACGGCCAGCGGACTTGCTCGTCGTGTTCGAGGAAGACGTGGACTTCGCCGTCGGCTCGGCGCAGCTCCACTCGCACGACTTTCCAGGGACTTTCGATGCCCAGAATCTGGCGGTATAGCTCGCGGTCTTGCATCCCGCGAGACTACCACCGAGCCTCACTCGCCCACTAGAAACCCGGAAGAACCAAGTCAGAAGAAGATGGCTCGCTACCCGATCGCCTTCAGTGTACAAGATTCGATGTCGCGGGCTACACGTTCGAGCTGTGGTCATCGATACCGGGTGGATGTCAGCCTTGCCCGCGACCGTGGTGCGGGAGCGAGCGCCTTGCGCACACTAAGTCCAGCATTTCGCAAATACAGTTACGTATCAGTCAGCTTGTCGAGGTGTTGCGGCTCACCATCTCGGGCGCAATGAATTGCGCCCCTACGTTGGAACGCGAGATGCTCAAGCCCATCAGTAGGGGCGCGATTCATCGCGTCCGCAGTCGGCCACCTTTCGTAACCGTATCTGCGAACTGATGCACTAAGCCCGCATTTCCAATTTGATTCAGGCCTCCCGACCTTCCAGCGGCCTTTAGCGTCTTTATTGATAGGGGTTCAAGCGTAATCAGGACGCCAGGGAGGCCAACACCCGATGGGTGAAAAAGAAACAAAGCCGTTCCAGCTAACTTTCAATGGACTTCTCAAAGTCGATTTCCAAGGATCGCGAGTTACTTCCGACGGTGGCTTGATTCTGGTTCGGGAGTTGGACGAGCGACTCGGACTCGGGAAACTGATCGGCGAGCATCTCAGCGACTCGCGGCAAGGCACAAACAAGCAGTTCACGCTCGCTGATCTGTTGCGGCAGTCGATCTACAGCCGCTTGGCGGGCTACGAGGACGTCAACGACGCCGTCCGAGTGTCGGCTGACCCGACGTTTCGCTTGATCGGCTCGCAGAAGATCTGGGATCGCGGTGCGGCCTTGACCTCGACGCTGCACGGCTTCGAGACGGAGATGCTGGCGAGCGAAGAGAACCTGCTGGGGCTGATGGCGCTGAACCGAGAGCTGGTCGGGCAAGCGGAGGCGTTCGACGACTCCGAGCGGGTCGTTCTGGACATGGACTCCACCGAGAGTCCGGTCCATGGCCAACAGGAAGGCGGTGCCTACAACGGCCACTTCGAGTCGGTCTGCTACCACCCGCTGTTGTTGTTCAACCAGCACGGTGATTGCCTCCCTGCCAAGCTGCGTCCCGGCAACGTGCCCAGCGCCGAGGACTGGGATGAGCTATTGTTGCCGGAGATCGAGCGCCAACAGGCTGCGGGCCAGCAGGTCGCCTTCCGGGGCGATGCGGCCTTTGCCAAGCCGGAAGTTTATGAGGCTTCGGAGGAACGCGGCGTGCAGTACGCCATCCGCATTCCGGCCAACAGGAGCTTGGAGTTAAAGATCGAAGACATCCTGTTTCGTCCGCCGGGGAGGCCCGGCCGCAAGCCGCTAGTGCGCTACAAGAGCTTTCGCTATCAGGCGGAGAGCTGGAAGAAGCCGAGACGAGTTGTCGCCAAGGTCGAGCACCACCAGGGCGAGCTGTTCGCGCGCGTCGGTTTTATCGTGACGAACATGAGCTTGCCAAGCCGGTCGGTGGTGCGTTTCTACAACAAGCGCGGCACGGCGGAGCAGTGGATTAAAGAAGGCAAGCAGGCGACGCATTGGACCAGGCTGTCGTGCCATCGCTTCCGGGCGAACGAAGTGCGCTTGCAGTTAAGCGTGCTGGCCTACAACCTGGGCAATCTCTGGCGGCGGCTCGGGCTGCCGCAGCGAATCAAGAGCTGGTCGCTGACGAGCTTACAGCAGCGGTTAGTGAAGACGGGCGGTCGATTGATCAAGCACGCGCGCTATTACTGGCTGCTCCTGGCGGAGGGGTATCTGAACCGCAGGCTGTTCGGTGACATGCTGCACAGGATCTGGGCGCTGCCGCTGCCGAGCGGGTAGCGTTGCCCGGGCGAGGATCAACAGCTTTTGGCTCCCAAAAGGTTTCGCAGGGAGCAGTGTCGCCCGCAGCGCCGTTCAGCCCGCTCAATCAACGTCTGTGAACGGACGGACGAGCCCTGGCGCCTACCGGCGGAGGTGATGTGCAGGGTTCAGCGCGAAAAGACGTGGTATTCGGGGCAGCGCGGATGTATACTATGGTCGTGCCAGGGCCAAAACGGAAATCCTGGCTAAGGCTCCTAACCGGGCCGTGAAAAATGCGCAGTTGGGCGACTTACATCGGTAACCACGAATTCGAATCCGACTTCGAGTCATTCTTTCCCGATCTTGTGGAGTGCACCGAACAGGAGCGGTCAGACGTCATTTCCCACATGGCCGGATGCTGAGTGGAGTCCGCCGCAGGAATCAGCAACCGTCTACTTCTCGGTCGCCAACTCGTCAACGATTTCCCGAGCGGTCTCGCGCGCTCGGTCGAGCTCGCCGGGACCGTAACTGATAGCGCCGACGCGCGAGTGGCCGCCTCCGCCGTAACGTTCGCAGATGGTGGCCAGATTCCGCTCAGGTTGGTGCGGGGCCCAGGGATTGGATCCGACCGAAATCTTCGTTCGAAACCCCGCGTCAGAAATTGAAATCGTGTAGGTGCAGTCAGGGAACAAATAGTAGGGGACGAACTTGTTGTAGCCTTCCACATCCGTGTCAGAGAGATCGAAGTAGACGACGGAACCCACCCGCGCCGAGCGCTTGCGAATCACCTCAATCGATTCCAGATGGCGCTGGTAGAACTCTTCGAAAACAGTCCGAATTTCCGGTAACGCAGCGATTTCCTCCAACGTGTGAGACGCCATGAGCGGGATGATCCTGGCGGTAACATTGTCTTTCGCTGCTTCAAAGACCAGCGTGAGTCGCGTCGCCGGCTCCGCCATCTCCACCGCGACCCTGGCGCTCTCGTACCGCGCCCCGTCAATGATATCGGCCCATCGGATGAGTTCGCTCAAGTGCGATGGGTCGTAGCCGAATTTTTCTCCTGCAATGTGGGCGATGAAGTTAGTGCAAGACTTGTAGGCAGGGTCGTAGAACTTCTTGCCCGAGCGATCTCGCGAAAAATGCTGCTCGTCTTCAGCGGAAAGAAAGGCACTCTGATGATGATCGAACCACCAGGTCAGACGGGGAGAAGCGCAGTACTTGAAGTCGACAATCGCGTTTTCGTCGCCGTCGAAAAGCTCCAGGTCGAAAAGCTGCTCGGCGCGGTGAAACAGCCCGGTAAGGACAAACTCGGCGGAAGGCTCCTGCTTGGCGCGGTAGAAATCGGAGAAAAGGGCGGCCGAGCAAGCACCGTCGAAGCACCGATCGTGATAAAACAGACGTACCCTCATAGGAAAACCAACTAGCATGGCCCATTTGACCCAAAAGATCAAGCAGCGCAGAAGGGAACTAAAGACCCTCGCAAGGTTGGCCGGGGTACTGTGCCCGGTTCCCTAGACCGATGCCGGCTGCCTTATGTCCCGCCACCTTCCGCCACAGTGTCTCATCACCAGAGAACCTATTTTCTTCAAAGAGCAGGTTGGGTTCGACCGCATGCGGCCCCGGGACTGGGGGCAAGAAGGTGACTGCATCGATTTGCGGGCGACCGCGAAGCGGTGACATAATTGAGGAAGCATTCCGCCGAAGCCCTGGGAGGGGCCTTTCCATGCGTTCCGAATGGGTAGCTAAACGCCAAAACGATGCGATCCGCACGCAGCTTCACTACGCCCGTAAGGATATTGTCACCGAGGAGATGGGATACGTAGCCCGGCGCGAGAATCTTTCCCCCGAGACAATTCGGGAAGAAGTGGCTCGGGGCCGGATGATCATCCCCGCCAACATTCGCCACACGAACCTCGAGCCGATGTGCATCGGGGTGGCGTCCCAATGCAAGGTCAACTCGAATATCGGCAATTCGGCGGTCACGTCCGAGGTTGAGCAAGAGCTGGAGAAATTGCGCTACTCGGTCAAGTATGGCGCCGACACGGTGATGGACCTCTCGACGGGTGGGGACATCCCCCGTATTCGTGAAGCGATTATCAACCACTCGCCGGTGCCCATCGGGACCGTTCCGATCTACGAAGCCCTGACGCGCGTTAACGGACGGATCGCTGACCTGACTTGGCCCGTGATCCGGGACGTGATCGTCGAGCAGGCCGAGCAGGGCGTGGACTACATGACGATCCATGCCGGCGTGCTCATCCAATACGTGCCGATGGCTGTCAAACGCATCACAGGCATCGTCAGTCGCGGCGGCGCTCTGCTCGCCGAGTGGATGGTCACGCACCATCGGCAGAACATGCTCTACGACAACTTCGATGAGCTCTGCAAGATCTTCCAGAAATACGATGTCAGCTTCTCGTTGGGTGACGGTTTGCGGCCCGGATCGATCGCCGATGCCAGCGACGAGGCCCAATTCGCCGAGCTCAAGACGCTGGGCGAGCTGACCAAAAAGGCCTGGGAATACGACGTGCAAGTCATGATCGAGGGCCCCGGGCACATCCCCCTAGACCAGATCAAGTTGCAGGTCGACATGGAAAAGGAGCTGTGCTACGAAGCGCCGTTCTACACTCTGGGGCCTCTGGTCACCGACTTTGCTCCCGGCTACGACCACATCACCTCGGCCATCGGCGCCGCGATGATCGGCTGGCACGGGGCGGCCATGCTGTGCTACGTGACGCCCAAAGAGCACCTGGGCCTGCCCGACCGCGAAGACGTGAAGCAGGGCCTGATCGCCTACAAGATCGCCGCACACGCCGCCGACATCGCCCGCCATCGACCCGGCGCACGGCAGCGCGACGATGAGCTTTCTAAAGCCCGATTCGAATTCGACTGGAACCGGCAGTTCGAACTGGCGCTCGATCCGGAAACGGCTCGCTCCATGCATGACGAGACCCTCCCCGAAGAGGGGTACAAAGAGGCGCGATTCTGCTCTATGTGCGGACCCAGCTTCTGTTCGATGAACATCTCCTCGCGCGTCAGCGAATTCACCGCCGAGGACGCTCAGGCCGTGCTCGAAGGCAGCCTCGTCAGCATCGAGGGCGATTAGCACCCACAAGACCTGGGTGCGCCAAAGCCCACGGCGATCCAGCGCTTGGTTGCGTAAGTTCACGATCGATCATAGGCTGACCATCCCTGGACCGCTCCCTCACGGTCGCGGCTCGCAAGGCGCCCGCCACTAAGACGAAGACTACAATCTAAGGATTGAACGTTCCGCCCCACCAGCGCGCCCGTCTCCAAAAAGAAGAACAGATCCGCGAGCTCTTTAACCGCTGGGCGGCCGACGGCCGCGCCGAGCGGATGGAGCGCCAACACCGCTGGATCACAGAGCAGGCCATCGACCGGATGGAATTGGGGCCGAGCGAGCGCATTCTCGACATCGGTTGCGGCGAGGGTTGGACTTGCCGCCTTCTGTCTTCCCATTGCCCTGAGGGCGCGATCGTCGGTATCGACGTCTCGGAGGAGATGATCCGCCTGGCCCGGCGAAAATCCCCCGAGCAGGGCAATGCCCTTTTCACACCAGGATCGGCCGAGGAAATCCCTTGGGCAGAAGACTACTTTACGCGTGTCATCTGCGTCGAGTCGGCCTACTATTGGCACTCCGTCGAAGCGGTGATTCGGGAGATCTTCCGGGTGTCAGCATTCGGCGGCCGTGTCTATCTTGTCAACAGCTATTACAAGGAAAACCTTCATCTGCATCACTTGCCGGAGCGACTTGGTGTTTCGCTTCAGCTACACAGCGCGCGGGAGTGGCAAGAGGCCTTTGAGGTTTTCGGGTTCGAGAAAGTCGAAGTCAGCCTGATCCCGGACGGAACCCCTATTCCGCGCGACTTGGAGTCGGACCTTTACTTTCGCTCTGGTGACGAGAAAGAGCAGTTTCAGTGCAGCGGCGTGCTGTTGCTGACGGCAACGAAGCCTGAGCTGCCGCCCCCCGGTCCTATCGAACCTCTTTCGGAGCCGTTTCCCGTGGTAAGTTAGGCTGAATTGGAAGAGAACACGACGCCCAGGGCCGCTCAGCGTTACGATCCCGACATGTCGTGCTGCTATCGGAAAACGCCGATTCCCTGCCGTTGTAGGGGCACGGCACGCCGCCCTCACGCGCCGGCACCACGCCCGCCCAGCACCGACAGACGCAGTTCAATCTCCTATAATGGATACTCTGAGAACCCACGATGCCCTTCTTGCAAAACCAATTCGAAAAGAACTTCCTCACAACTTCCGTTGACTACGTCTTCAATTGGGCAAGAAAGTCAGCCATCTGGCCGCTTACTTTCGGGCTTGCCTGTTGCGCCATCGAGATGATTGCCTCATCGACGTCGCGATTTGATATTGCGCGTTTCGGCTCGGAAGTCTTCCGGCCGAGCCCCCGCCAAGCGGACCTGATGATCGTGGCCGGTACGGTAACGCTGAAAATGGGTCCAGTGCTGAAGCGCATCTGGGATCAGATGCCGGAACCGAAATGGTGCATCTCGATGGGCGCCTGCTCGAGCGTCGGAGGTCCTTTTAACACCTACGCCGTTTTGCAGGGGGTCGACAGGATTGTCCCGGTCGACGTTTACGTCGTCGGCTGTCCACCGCGGCCGGAAAACCTCTTTTATGCCCTACTCAAGCTGCAGGACAAGATCGACCGCATGACGACCCTCGAAAAGCGCCCCACCCACGTTCGCCTCGATCAGTCCATGCTCGAAGATTTCAAACGGCGAACGATGATCGCTCAGACGCAGCAGCCGGTGTAGGAAGCATGCGCCGAGCTGGTTCACAGTTCAACCTCAGACGCCGCTCTGATCTAAACTAACCCACCCTATAGCGGGTGCCACCTTCGCTTGGCCTTCCATAGCAGGATGTCATTCCTGTTGGGGAAGCCGTTTGCGGGACCCTAGGAGAAACCATCATGAAGACCGTCAAGTATTCCCTCGGTCGCCTAGAAAGGGCAGATCTGCGTCAGATCTGGCGGACCGAAGCAGAGGAGTTTACACCGTGGCTGGCTACAGAGGAAAACCTCCGACTGTTAGGCGACACCCTCGGTCTTGAACTGGAGCTGGAAGGTCAAGAGAAAAGTGTCGGCCCTTTTCGCGCGGACCTCCTGTGCAAGGAAACAGCAACGAACACTTGGGTAGTTGTCGAAAATCAATTGGAACGAACCGACCACATACACCTTGGGCAATTGCTGACCTACGCCGCAGGCCTCAAAGCAACCAGTACGATTTGGATCGCGGCCACGTTCAGCGAAGAACATCGGGCGGCTCTGGACTGGCTGAACGAGATCACCGACAGTCGCTTTAACTTCTTCGGCTTGGAAGTCGAGTTGTGGAGAATCGGCGATTCTCCAGTCGCTCCTAAGTTCAACATCGTCTGCAAACCGAACGACTGGAGCAAGACCGTTGGGCAAGTGGACAGAGTAGCACTGACAGAAGCGAAACGGTCACAGCTCGATTTCTGGATCGCATTCAGGAGTTTCGTTTCAGAACGCGGCTCACACCTTAAGCCCCAGAAACCGCTGCCGCAGCACTGGATGAACCTTGCGGTCGGCAGAACCGGGTTCCGGTTGGCGGCCATCGCTTCTTTCTGGGATTCCACCGCAAAAAGCTATGAGAGCCACGAGTTGCGCGCCGAGCTAATCATTGAGCACCAGAACTCCAAAGCGGACTTTGCTGATCTGGAATCAATGAAAGACGAGATCGAGGTCGAACTGGGCGAGCCTCTCACTTGGTACAACCCGCCCGAAAGACGTGTGTGTAAGATCTACCTGCGGCACTCCGCCGACCTGAACGACAGGGACAGTTGGCCTGAGCAACACAACTGGCTACTTGAAAAGCTCGAAAGTCTCCATCGAGCTTTCGCGAAGCGCGTCCAGCAATTGGGAAGAGCTGACCCTATCAAACAACACGCGGCATCCGCTACGGACCGCCCGTAGCGGAACACACAACACTCACCCATCGCCCTCGCCGCCTTGAACGTGCGGCTCTAGGAGTGGGAGAATCTTACTCCGAGCATTTGCCGCCACTTCGAAGGCTTCCTTCGCCTCCTCGGCCGAGACGTCGGGCTGATCGCCGGGATAGCGAATCTCGACCCCGTATTTGGTCAACGCATGAGCCGGGCGGAGGGACTTAGCCAAAACGGCGTCCACTGGCGAAAGCAGATCGAGTAGCTCATCGATGTTGTGGGTCTTCGGGAATTCAACCTGATGCAGGGTAAGGAACCCTTTCAACAGTTTTTCCGCAGCCTGCTGGGAGTGAAAAGCAATCACAAACGGGTATGGGGACCCGGATCTAAGAAGCTGTTCTGCAGCTCCGAAGTCCTGCTCCGCCTTCTCTAGCCAGCGTTCAACAAGGTCCCTTTTCACGGCCTCAACCGTCCTCATAGATAACCCTTCCGTATTTGTTGGCCGGATAAGCGATACCGCCGATGACGTTCTTCTCTTCCTCAAAACGTTGGGTGGCCATCACAATCACATCCAGGGAAAAGCCCATCTTCCCAATGGCTTCGTGAATACGCCAAGCTTCATCCCGCGTGTTTCCGGGATCGGGTTCCATGACCAGCAGGTCAATGTCGCTGTCCTGGTTCATGTTGCCCGAGGCGGCCGAGCCGAAAAGAATGATCCGGTCAGCGGGGCAAGCTGCCCGGATCCGCCGCACGATTTCGCGGATGACATCCTCGTCGACACTCATTTCCTCCCATAATAGTGGATTCCCGGTGCACCCATGCCAAGCTTCGATATGACCCACATTCGCGCTCAATTCCCTGCCCTGAGTCTGAGTGTCAACGGACGTCCCTCTGCGTTCTTTGACGCCCCGGGCGGAACGCAAGTCCCCCAAAGTGTCATCGATGCCATGAGCGCCTACCTTTCACAGGCGAACGCCAATTGCCATGGCGCCTTTGCAACCAGCCGCCGAACGGATGAGACTCTTGCCGCGGCTCATGCCGCCGTCGCCGATCTTCTCGGCTGTGATGCGAGTGAAGTGGTCTTCGGGCCGAATATGACGGCACTTACGTTTGCCCTGAGCCGTTCGATCGGCCGCGAGCTCAAACCGGGAGACGAGATCATCGTCACGAATCTCGACCATGACGCCAACGTTGCGCCCTGGCGAGCTCTCGAAGAGCGGGGGGCTGTCATTCGGGCCGCTGACATTTGCGTCGATGACTGCACGCTGGATATGGAGAATCTGCTCGGTCTGATCAACGAACGTACGCGCGTCGTTGCTGTCGGCTATGCATCAAACGCCGTCGGCACGATCAACGACGTAGCAGCAATCACGCGCGCGGCGCATGACGCCGGCGCGATGGTCTTCGTCGATGCCGTGCACTATGCACCACACGGGCCAATCGATGTCCAGGCGATTGACTGCGACTTCCTGGCTTGTTCGGTGTACAAGTTCTTTGGGCCCCACGTCGGCGTTCTCTACGGCAAGGCGGAGCACCTCGAGCGGCTACGTCCCTACAAAGTGAGACCGGCGCCTGATCGCATCCCCGACCGCTGGGAAACGGGAACACAGAACCACGAAGGCCTGGCCGGCGTCACAGCTGCCATCGAGTACCTGGCCAAGATCGCCTGGCAGCTTCTTAGTAACGGAGAAAGCGCCGAGATTCAGCGCAGCCAAAGCCGCCGCCGCAACCTGCTGGAGGCCATGCAAGCCATCAGATCCTACGAGAGAAGACTTGCTGAGAAGCTCGTAAAAGGACTGCTGGCGATCGAGGGCGTGACCTTCTACGGGATCCGCGAGCCGGAAAGATTCGACAGCCGCGTACCCACGGTTGCTGTCAGAGTGGCAGGCCGCCATCCGCGCGCGGTGGCCGAATTTTTGGCCCAGCAGGGCATCTTCGTCTGGGACGGCAACTATTACGCGCTCAGCCTCAGTGAACGCCTTGGAGTGGAATCGACCGGGGGCCTGGTTCGCATCGGTCTCGCGCACTACAACACGGCAGAGGAAATTAACCGCTTGTTGGAAGCGCTTGAACGGTGCCGCGAGGGTGCGTGAAGTTTGCGGGGACAGCCACGCTTCCACCACAGATTGCTAGTGGTCTGTCCTGGAGACGAGTTCACTATCGACTCGGAAATGTCGGGCTCGAAAGCCCGACACAGCACGCAAGAATGCGTGCGCCACGCCGAGACTCGATGTCGCCACGAATGGCGACACGGCACTGGGGTGAACCCCTCCGCTGAGACAATCGGCGGTAGCGACACTCGCCGTTCAATGGTTTTTCCTTCTCCCCATAGCCTCTTCTGTTCTAGCATGGTCCTCGGCGGGTGAAGCGGAGGCGGGCTCTGGTGGAGACCAACCCGCCGAGGAATAGCCGGCCGGAGACTCATCGAAACGATGGTTCGGGGAGCCGGCTGCGGTCAGCTTCTCGTTCAGCAACCCCTTCCCATCGGATCGATAGATCTCCTGCTGCCTAAAAAAACTCATCGTCGCTCCGGCGCAAGCCGCCTTCGTCCCGGCGGCCCGCTCGAACTCCTCGGGGGGCCGATAGCCCAGCGCCGAATGCAGACGGCAGCGGTTGTAGTAGCGCTCGATGAAGTCCTCGATGTTCGCGCGCAGGTGATCGAGATCCTGATAATCGTTGACGTAGATCTCCTCCCGCTTGAGCGTCTTGATGAAGCTCTCACAACTGGCATTGTCGTAGGGGTTCGCCGGCCGACTCATGCTGGGGATCGCTTGCTGGCGGCGCAAGCTCCTCACGTAGGCGCCGGAAGCGTACTGCACACCGCGATCGGAGTGATGGACCAGGCCGGGCGGCGGTTGCCGTTCGGCCATCGCCTGCTCCAGTGCCGCCAGCGGCAAGCGGGCGGCCAGCGTTCTCTCCAGCGCCCAGCCCACCACCTTCCGCGAGTAGGCGTCCAAGACCACGGCCAGATAAACGAACTCGGCCTTCAGCCGGATGTAGGTGATGTCGGCCACCCACAGCTGATTGATCCCGGTCAGCTTGATGCGGGCGGCTAGGTTGAGGTAAACCTCCAGCGGATGATCGGCCTCCGTGGTGGCCACGAACGCCCGGGGTTGGACCCCGAGCAACCCGTCCTGGCGCATGATCCGCGCCACGCGCTTGTGGTTCACCACCATCCCCCGCCGGCGGAGTTCCGCCGCGACCCTGCGGTAGCCATAGCGTCGCCGATGTTCGAGGGCAACCTCCTGGATCGCCGACCGCACTTCCATGTCTTCTTCCAGCGGCATCTGCTCTTTGAATGACCGATAGAAACCCGCCCAGCTCACTGGGGCCAGCCGGCACATCCGCTCGACACTCAGTCTGCCTTGCAGCGGCATCAACTCCCGGATTTGGTCGTAGACGCCTTCTCGCCACAGCTGCCGCTGCCGTGGCGTCGAGCCCCGATTTTTTCGAAGGCGCCTTTGAAAAAATCCACTTCCAGCGTCTTATCCCCCAACAGACGCTGCAACGCGCGGATCTCCTGGCGCAGTTCCCGCTCGCGGGAGGCGACCGGCGGACCGGGCCCCTCCTCCGTCGGCTCCATCCGATTTCGCCACCTGTACAGCAGCCCTCGGTGAATCCCCAGCTCCTTCGACAGCGCTGTCACGCTCTGGCAGCTTTTCAGCCGCTCCAGTGCCATCTTCCGGTATTCTTCGGGAAACTTGTAAACTCGTCTCTTGCCCACTCGCAGTTCCTTTCCCGGCTAAAGTGTCGCTATCACGACTGTCTCATTTTTGGGGTTCACTCCAGCACGCTGAAAGCGTGCGCCACGTCGCTAGGACGATCAGAAAGTTTTGTCTGGGACAGCCTGCTAGGACTCATCGACTGTCACCCGTACGCCGTACTTCTTCAGCGCCGCAACTGCTGACTTCCGCGCGGAATCGCTCAGCGGGTTGCCCGACAAATACACTCGCAGGAAGGGCGCAAACCGCTTTTCTCCCTCGGTGTCCTCTTTCACCATTTCGACGAGTGATCCAAGCTCGCGAATCTCGTTTCCATCCAGGATCAGATAGCGCAGCTCGGTCAGTGGCTTGAGTGCGGAAAGGTCGGAGATCTCGTTATCCCGAGCATCCAGCGAAGAAAGACTTTTCAAAGTACTGAGCGGAGTGAGGTCCGAGACTTGGTTGCCGTCAACGTATAACGACCAGAGCTTCTTGAGCTTGCCGATGGGGGTCAGATCGGTGATCTTGTTATTCGACAAATACAACGAGTTCAAAGTCGAAAGGTCAGCGAGGGGCGAAGTGTCCTCGATCTGGTTGCCGGCAAGGTGTAAGTACTGCAGCTTGGCGAGCTCGCGAAGAGGATTCAGATCCGCGATCTTGTTCTTCGAGAGGTCCAAGGACTGAATGTTGGTTAGCCCCTCCAGGCCAGTGATATCGCTGATCTCGTTATCGGCCAGGTCCAGCAGCGCGAGACTGCGGCACTTTTCGATGCCGGTGAGATCCCGAATCTCCTTGCCCTTGGCCACGATGGTTGAAAGATCGCGAACATCCTCTTCGACCAACGGCTCGGCCGTCTGCTTCTTGCTGAAAACGTACTTGCGGACGGCGGCTTCCAGATTCTTGTCGGGAAACAGGTCTTCCGCCAGCGCGGACAACGGAGCCAGCAGGAGCAAACCGCCCAACAACCAGGCCCACGATCTCCCGTCTAGAGCATTCCTCATCGCTATACCTCTTTTCTCATGACCGGATAGCCGGAGTGGGACCCTTGCCCGCCACTGAATGCTTCAAGCAATGATCTTCTCGATCACTTCACCCTCGACGTCGGTGAGGCGGAAATCGCGGCCACTGTGGCGGTAGGTGAGCCGCGTATGGTCGAACCCCATCAGGCGGAGGATGGTGGCGTGTAAATCGTTGGGGTGAACAGCGTCCTCCACAGCTTTGAAGCCGAAATCATCCGTGTTGCCGTAGGTCATGCCGCCCTTGACGCCGCCGCCGGCCAACAGCATCGAAAAACCGTGATTGTTGTGGTCTCGGCCCGCTTGTACCTTAACCAGACCCCCGACCTCTACGGTCGGCGTCCGCCCGAACTCACCTCCGATGACGACCAGCGTCTGCTCCAGCAGTCCTCTGGCCTTGAGATCCTTGATAAGCTCAGCCATGGGTTGATCAGATTTCTGGGCCAGGCGGCGCATCGCCCCTCGGATATCCTGATGCGTGTCCCAGGGCTGCTGATTGCCGAAATAGATTTGTACCATGCGGACGCCGCGCTCGACCAAACGGCGGGCAAGCAGGCATCCGCGGGCGAAATCACCGTCGCCGTAGCGTTCCCGCGTCGCCTCGCTTTCCCGGTTGACGTCGAAAGCATCGAGCCCTTCGCTTTGCATGCGATAGGCAAGTTCCATGGAATGAATCGCCGCCTCCAGTTGAGGAGTAGATCCTGTTCTTTTCAGATGCGCCCGGTTCACCTTCGACAATAGGGCAACCTGCCTGGCCTGCTGGGACTTCCCGTGATAAGGGTTCCGGAGGTTCGGCACCAGCTCTTCCGGATCCGTTTCCGTCGTGCGGATGTAGGTGCCCTGAAAAACTCCCGGCAAGAAGGCTGACGACCACAGTTGCGGCCCGATGACGGGTATGCCCGGACACATCACCACGTAACCAGGCAAGTTCCGGTTTACGGTCCCCAAACCATAGGTCAGCCAGGAACCCATGGAGGGATATCCCGGCAACCTTTGGCCACAGTTCAACATGAATAGCGAGGGCTCGTGAAAAGGCAGGTCGGTGTGCATCGACTTGATGACACAGATGTCGTCGATCGCTGCACCCAGATGGGGGAAGATCTCGCTGACTTCAATGCCGCTTTGTCCGTATTTTTTGAATTCGAAAGGCGAGCGCATCAGGTTACCCGTCTTGCGCTCCGTTTCGAAATTCCCTCCGGGAAACGGCTGGCCATCATATTTCGCCAGCATCGGCTTGTGATCAAACGAATCCACGTGCGACGGGCCGCCGTTCAAGAACAGGAAGATGACGTTTTTCGCCTTGGCCGGGAAGTGCGGAGCTTTCACCGCTAACGGACCGCCGGCAGGCCGGTCTTCGGCCAGCAACTGAGAAAGGGCCACCATTCCGAACCCTGTGCCCGCAGTTCGCAGAAGATCGCGCCGGGTTATGTGCGTGACATCTGACTTCGTCATGGCGTCGCTTCGCCTAGCAGCCCGTGGTGAAAGTGCAGTGACACAAGAAATGGGTACAGCCGGATTTCCGGCCGCTGTGGATTCTTCGTGTAAGTTACTGGATTAATGGGGGTTATTAGAAATTGGCTTTCTTTGGTCATTTCGCTGCTCCCATTGCTCCGCTGATCCGTTGGTTCGCTGCTCCGATAGTTCGTTGTCGCCCTGTTGCCGTTCCACGGCGCTGCGGGACCTAGGTCGATGTCTCCTCGTATCCGGTTAGAGCGATCGCTCAGGTTTTGCTGACCTGGGCCGTCCAACCGTACTGGAAACCAGCCGTAATCCATTGATTCTCTGTGGGTTGTTAGAAATTGGGTTTGTTTCGCATTTTTTTCTTGCTCGCCGCCCGTGGCCCTGCGGTCCCGCCTTCAGAATAGAGCCAGTCAGGGCCAGCGGCTACAGGTCGAAACGCAGTCCGCAATGTGGACCTCCTACGCCCAGTGTAACCCGCAGTGTCAAGTTCTTAGGGTGTCCAGGGTTATGAAGTTGTTGACAATAGGCCGTGTGGCTGGGTGTGACTGGACGGCTAACAGGCCGCAGGTCTCGGCAAACGGCCGCCGAGGCCTGCGCTACGGGACTTGTGCATACCGAACCCACGGTTTCGCCTAGCGGCTCCACCGTGGGCTATTATCCTACGCCCCCTGCGGGGGCTGAGGCACACTGAGTGATGAGTAGCAGCCCGCGGTAGAAGTGAAGGTCGCGAAAAATCGGGTACAGCCAGCCAATTCGCTTCAGGCTAAGTACTTTGTTTCTAGGACTATGATGGCGGCGAATTGGTGGCAGTCCCCATTTTTCTCTCCTCCACGACTCTTGCCACGGGCTGCTAGACCTCCGCCTAAGCGACCTCGAACCGAGTGCTCGCGATACTCATCAGTTCACGTACCGAAACTCGTTCGAACTCAACAGAACCTGCGCGTATTGCCGCCAACCTTTCGCGTCAGCCTTCACAAAACCACGCCCCATCCGCAGCTCCTCCTTTGTGGGACGACGGCTGAAGAGCAAACGATACATCCGGCGGATCTTCGCCGTATCGTTGGCGCCTCGTTCTTCCCTGAGCCGCCAGGCCAGCGATCTGGCCTGTTCCATCACGAACTCGCTGTTGAGAAAAAACAGTCCCTGCAGCGGGGTGCTAGTGGGAATTCTTCGCGGGCTGGTGACGTTGGGATTGGGAAAATCAAAAAGACCGAATGTCGTATCCAACCGCCTCCGACTGACATAACCGTACACCGTTCGCCGCGTGTTACAAAGGTCGTCGATTGCCTCCGGCGGTCCGCCGGGAGTGAGGTCCAACAGGCCGGAAACGTAGAGCATCGAATCTCGTAGCGACTCCACGTCCAGGCGTCTCGGGTTGTGGCGCCACAACCAACGATTCTCCGCGTCCGTCTCGGTGTTTTCGGGGACGTTCTCCGAGCTGAGGGCGTAGGTCGCCGATAACATGATCTCGCGGTGCAGCGCCTTCAGCGACCAGTTGTGTTCGATGAACCAAGCCGCTAAATAGTCCAGCAGCTCGGGGTGACTGGGTCGTTCGCCCATGCGGCCGAAATTACTGGGCGTGCGCACGATGCCCTGCCCGAAATGGTGGTGCCAGACGCGATTGACCATCACGCGGGCCGTCAGCGGATTCTCCGCTGCGGCGATCGCCTCGGCTAACTCCAGCCGGCCGCTTCCCGTCGAGAACGGCTGCGGATCGCCGTCCGAGAGAATCGATAGAAAGTGCCGCGGCACTTCGTCCCCTAGGTTGTCCTTGTTGCCGCGAATGCGGACGTACTCGTTCTTCGGCTCGGGAACATCGGAGATGATGTGAAAGAAGGGGTATTTGACGGGCATCCGCGCTTCCAGCGCTTCGACCTTGGCGCGCATCGATTCTAAGTGCTTTTTCCAGGCGCCGTCCAGGAAACGATCGATCTCTTCGCCGCCGTAATACAGTATGCCGCTCTCAAACTTGACCGGGATCTCGAATTCCTCCTCGGAGGCCAAATCCCTCCAAAGAAAATAGCGGTCTCTTTCCAGGGAGAGCAGTTCCGTTTTGCCCAGCTCAACGCGCGTGATCGTGCCGCCGCGAGTCCGAATGTGGTTTTCCTCATCGACTTCTTTCTTTTCACGAATGACAGAGACGACCAGGTCTTGGGTTCGCTCGGCCAGGCGTCGAAATTCAGCTTCGGCGGCGCCCCGCGCCAGCAACTCGTCCCAGGGATCGAGCAGAGGGTGGTTCCTCGGAGAATGGCCCAGGTATTTTACCCACCGCTCGAGCGTCCCCTGGTCCAGTGAATCCTCGCCGGCCACCGCCGCGGGGTCGCCCTGGCGCGGGCCCAGCACCTTCCAAGCCGCCATCACGTAGGCCGAGGTCCGCGCGGCCAGTACATCCAGGAGCTGTCGGCCTTGGGTGTCGATGAATTCCTCCAGCGCTTCGATTTCGTCCTCTACCTTTTCCTCTTCCTCTTCGTATTGCTCGACAACCTCCGCCGACGCCAGCGGAAACTCGTCCGTCTCCGTGCTATTAAACACACCTAGCAGCGCATAGTAGTCTTCCGTTGGAATCGGGTCGAACTTATGGTCGTGACACTGGGCGCAGGCAACGGTCAAGGCCAAAAAGCCCCGTGTGGTCGCATCGATGCGGTCGTCCTGGTGTTGGGGGGGCTCAGAGCATAAAAACCAAGCCCGCCTACGATCTCCTCTCGGTCCGGGTGATCGAGCAGGTCGCCGGCCAGTTGGGCCTTGACGAAGAGATCGTAAGGCATATCTTTGTTAAACGCCTCGATGACCCAGTCTCGAAAGCGAAAGCCGCTGGGGTAAGGCTCCATTTCGGTCGAATTGAGCTGGTCGTCCGCATATCGAGCGACATCGAGCCAGTGTCGTCCCCAACGCTCGCCGTAACGCTCGGATGCCAACAGCCGGTCGATCACCTCGGCAAAGGCTTCCACAGAGGTGTCGCCGAGAAACGCGTCCACCTCCTCAGGTGTAGGCGGAAGACCGATCAAGTCAAAATAGGATCGCCTCAACAGCGTCAGTTTGTCCGCCGGCCCGGCCGACCGCAGGCCCTCGGCCTCAAGTTTTGCGAGCACAAAACGGTCGATCGCCGACTTGACCCAGGCCTCGTTCTTGACTTTAGGCAGCGAGGGGTTGCGGACCGGCCGAAAGGCCCAGAAGTCGCGCTGTTCCGCGGTAATGCCATGCTTGCGGGATCTCTCATCCACCTGCCGGGCAGTTCCCGCATCAGGCCAATACGCTCCGTCGGCGATCCACATCGACAAGTCGTCGATCTCGTAGGGATCAAGCTTTTCCTCCGGCGGCATTTTCAGCCGCTCGTGGGTTTGGCGAACCGCCTGAATCAGCAGACTGCGATTGGGCTGTCCGGGAACGATCGCCGGCCCCGAGTTGCCGCCCTCGAGCAACGATTCGTGGGACGTCATCCGCAGCCCGCCCAACTTCGAAGACGTGTGGCAAGCGAAACAGTTGTCGGCCAGGACAGGCCGTACGCGTTCTTCAAAGAATTTGGCGCGGTCGAGCTGCTGGGCGCCTGCCGGCGCAGCTAGAAAACCGCAAAGGACGGCAAACAGGGACGTGGTGCGGGTCCGACGAGAAAACGTCTTTTCAGACACGGTGCTACCCGAACCAGTAGAGGGCTGGTGGATCGCCTCTCTACTCCTAGCACTTTTCTCGCCACCTGGCGAGAAAAGCGGGCTAGCTCGTTTGGTTCATGGTAACCCAAAATGAAAAGCAGCCGAGGGGCCTTTTCGACCTTCAGTGTCTGTACGCAAACTTCTGGAAAAATCGGGTACAGCCAGCCAATTCGCTTCAGGCTAAGTACTTTGTTTCTAGGGCTATGATGGGCGAATTGGTGGCAGTCCCCATTTTTCGCTCCCGCCCGACTTTTACCACGGGCTGCCAGGAGTGGCCAGCTGAGCGTGGAATCATACGGCTCTCGACGTGGACGGTGCCCGGCGAGCAGATTGACCTCGTACGCGTTGGCATCACCGCCCGGGATGCCCTACTCCCTGAGCCGTGTCCCCGGTAATCCTGTGTCGCCGGCGAGGTTTACGCTATCATCCACCAGAGGTGTGCGATGCCGAGCGGTGAAAAAGCCCCGATTATGGTCCGAGTTTACGACGGAACGCGGGAATTAATGCCCCAGGGCATGCAGCTGCTTTTTCGCGTAATCGATGGAAACAAGAAAAAGCGGCACGAGGATTTTCATGAAAAACCCGTGCTGCGGACGGACGTTCCGTTCTTTGACAACTTCGGGGACAAGTACACGGTCATCGTCTCGGCCGACAACTACGTTCAGTCCGGATTTTACCCTGTCCCAGTGAAGCCCGGCGTGCTCTCGATCGTTGACATCATGCTGCTGCCTCAAAACAACCAATTCAATTTCCGAGCCGCTCTGTGGGGCAATCTGAAACAAACCCACCCGGGGCTTAGCCGGATTCTCGGGCAAGGAGTCGGGGAGTCAGCAGCCGAGGATCGCTACACGCAGTGGATGGAGAAAGAGCCGCGGAGCTTGGCGGCATTCTTGAACATCACGGCGGCCCTCGAACAGATCCTGTTTTCCACCGGTACGCCGCTCGACCTTTTCAAAACGCTTATCTGGGACGATCCAACCGCGGCCATCGCTTCCGACCGGTTCTTTGCGTTCGCGGACAGTGCACTGATCGAGCAACTCGAGACTGCCGAGCTCGAAGGAATCTTCGAAGAGGCCCCGAGCGCGTTGCATCCTGGGGCGACACGCAGCTTCAAGCAAGTGGAGTTCGGGGAAGCAAACGCGCAGTTGACACTTCACGAAAACGACAAAGAGTCTATTGACGGCGTCGAGTGCATAAAAGTTGAAGCCGACATGGATTACTACAAGGATACCGGCGCCCACCTGATTCTCGAGGTGCTTGTCAACCAGTTTGGAGGACAAACGGACCCGCGGGTCGTTTATGTATTGCGATGGACCGCGGGACGACGCGCCGGTCGACCCGAGTTCAACCCTCCTTTCACGATCCAGGCAGCCTGAGTACTCCATTTCATAAATACACGCAAGTTTCGGGCGAGTGCAGGCGGGCACAGCATGCTGTGTCCGTACTGATCTGTTGGCTGCTCTCGCACACCGTCGCGACAACCAAATCGGAGCCGCGAACGCCAGTGAGCGGTCAGGGCGCAATGGTCCTTACGGGGGTTGGCTCTGTCACTAACGTTCCAGGCTCTGTTCGCTGCTCTCGCACAGCCTTGGGCCGGCGGCGACCAACCGCACGCTCTTGGGCGTAGGGCAACAAAGTTGCACGGCGCGGCGGTCACGTCATTCCATAATTTATATCTCTCTTGTTAGCAACAACGTAGTGAAACACGGCAGGCGTTCTCCGCTGCCTTGCCCATAAGAATAGAAGGTAGGAAACCTTCTTCGAATGGCCGGCAAACAGACTCCCCCCGCTGTCTATCGTGAGAAGGTCGAAAAGACCGTTGCCCAAAGAGTCGAAGCGGGCTTCGTCACCGATGTGATCGTCCTCTTCCGTCCCCAATACGGTAAGGCCGAGCGACGGATCTTGGAAGCCCTAGAGCCGGAAGCGCGCGAAGAGAAGATCCAGGTGCTCGAATCAGCGGTTATGAAAAGTCTCGATGTCGTGGCCGGCGCGCTGTTGCGCCGCAACGCGAGGCAGTCGATTCCAGGAGTACCCGTCACGCTAGACACCTCGGACGAACACCCGCCAACATCCACGGTAGGAAGCGGATTATTGGTTTCGTCGTGGCTGGCCAACTCAGTGTCGTTTCTGGCGTCTCCGGACTGGATCAAGAAACTCGCCTCGAACAAACAAGTCGTCCGCATCACGACCAACAAGGTAGAGGGCCACCCCGAGCCCTTTCGCACCGCGGTCGGCGCGCCGCTTTCGCAATCGGAAGAGACGGCATGGGGCCTCGCACACCTAGGGATCCCGGAATTATGGCGGCAGGGTCTGAAGGGCAAGGGCATACGAATCGGCCATCTTGATACCGGGATCGACCCCCGTCATCCCGATCTCAGAAACCGTATCGCGGATTGGGAAGCCTTCGACCAGTTCGGACACTGCCTGACCGGTACCCCGCGGTATGACTCCGGTTTCCACGGTACGCACACCGCGGGCACGATTGTCGGGGGCAACAAGAGCGGAGTAGCCATCGGTATTGCCCCTCGGGCCAAGCTCGTCGAGCTATAACCAGAAGTTGTGGATGAGCCTCTGAGGGGAGGCGGCGTATCCTGACGATTGAGGAAGCAACTCAATCGTTTTCTGGAAAGGAACAAGGAGGATACGCCATGAGTCAGTGTGAAGCTGCTGAGAGCAGCAGTCAAGTCAACCCCCAAGTCATTGATGGAAAGGAACGCTCGCCCTTGGATGAGGTGCTGCGCCAAGGAGCGCGCCAGATGCTCGTCAAGGCCGTGGAAGCCGAAGTGACCGCCTACATCGAAACGCATCAGCACGAAGTCGACCAGGACGGCCGGCGGCTGGTGGTGCGCAACGGTCACGCCCGCGAGCGCACCATCGTCAGCGGCGTGGGTCAGCTGAAGATCCAGGCGCCGCGGGTCGACGATCGCCGAGTCGATGAGCAGGGCCGGCGCTTTCGTTTCACTTCCCAGATCCTGCCGCCGTATCTGCGGCGCACGAAGAGTGTGGAGGAGTTGATCCCCTGGTTGTACCTGAAAGGGATCTCGACGGGCGATTTCAGCGAAGCGCTGGAGGCCTTGCTGGGGCCCGACGCTCCGGGCCTGTCGGCGACGACGGTGGTGCGTCTCAAAGACGTCTGGCGCCGCGAGTACGAGGCTTGGTCAAAGCGTGACCTCAGCGGCCAGCGGTTTGTTTACATTTGGGCCGATGGCATCTACTCGAATGTTCGTCTGGACGATGAACGGCAGTGTTTGCTGGTTGTGATGGGAGCACTCGAAGACGGTCGCAAGCAACTGCTGGCGGTGCACGACGGCTTTCGCGAAAGCGAACTGTCGTGGCAGGAGTTGCTGGAGGACTTGAAACGGCAGGGGCTCGAGCTGCCGCCGAAGTTGGCGGTGGGCGACGGAGCGATGGGGTTTTGGGCGGCACTGCGGAAAGTCTATCCGGCGACCGGTTAGCAACGCTGCTGGCTCCACAAGACGGCCAACGTGCTCAATAAGCTGCCGCAGAGCATGCAGGGCAAAGCCAAGTAGGCGCTGCGCGACATCTATCTTGCCGAGAGTCGGCAGACGGCGGAGGCCGCTCTGGACCGTTTCAAGAACCTATACGAGAAGAAGTTCCCCAAAGCGGTCGAGTGCCTGGAAAAAGACCGCCAAGTGCTGCTGGCTTTCTACGACTTTCCGGCCGAGCACTGGGGGCACTTGCGGACGACGAACCCGATCGAGTCCACCTTTGCGACGGTCCGTTTGCGGCAGCGACGAACGAAGGGTTGTGGCAGCCGCGAAGCGTCGTTAACGATGGTCTTCATGCTGGCCCGCCAAGCCGAGCGCCACTGGCGACGCCTGAACGGTTCGGAAGTGATTGTTCATGTCTTAGAGGGAAAGGTTTTCAAGGATGGATTGATGGTTCAGGAAAACGCCGCCTGACCTCGCCCATCCACAACATTTGACAATATCTCAAGCTCGTCTCAGCCTTGGTATTGCCCCAGGGCAGCGGCACCACAAAGCAAATCGTCACGGGGATGGAATGGTGCGTGCGCCAAGGTGTCCGGATCCTAAACCTCTCCCTTGGGGGGTCAGGGTACAACCAGGCTTATGAACCGGCGGTACACAATCTGGGGCTGCTTGGCGTTTTCCCGTCGTTCTCGGTCGGGAACTCCGGTCTCGGTGTCACCGGCAGCCCGGCTAATCATCGTGACGCTTGCGCGGTCGGGGCCGTGAATGCCGGCAACGAGGTCGCCGACTTCAGCGGCGGCGGCGCCTTCGTTTGGGGCCAGGAGGACGTTTACGTGAAACCGGACCTGTGCGCTCCGGGCGTGTCGGTATTCTCGGCCATACCGACTCCCTATGTCCGCGAAACAGGAGCGGAGCCCTACGATCGGCTGGATGGAACGTCCATGGCGGCGCCGCACGTCTCCGGGACGGCCGCCTTGCTGTGGGAAGCTTTTCCCGAAGCCCGCCTCACTCAGATCAAGCAAGCCCTTTACGCAACCGCGCTGGCACTGGGGTCGACCTTTCAGAACATGCACAGCGGACACGGGTTGATTCAACCCCTGCCGGCTTTGCGAAAGCTGGAGCAAATCGTTTCGCGGTCTCGCTCGAAGTCAACGAAGCAGCGCTCATCGGTCGTCCTGAACAAAAGGGAGGTTATAGGGCTTCCGGGCGAGATTCCGAGTAAGGTTGCCATTCACCAGTAAGGGCGGCGCCGGGCGCGATTTCGCCGGCGAGGTTTTTCCCATGAGGGCGTGCGATTCCTCTCGTGGCAGCTAACTCAGCAGTTTACAGGTTCTCTCCTTTGATTTGGGTCTTGATGGGACAGGCATCTCGCCTGTCCCATCTTTTTTCCCATTCATCGGCCCGCTCGAAGTGAAGTCGAAACCAACCACTTCCCTTGACTCTAACTAATTGGATGCTCAGCCAAGGCCGGATTACTGTCGAAGCAGCGAGGGCAGCCGCCTCGTTGCGCCACGAGCGAACGCCATCGCCAAGCACGCGATTTTCGGTTTCATCCGACCCAGAAAAAAACGGCGCCAGTCGACAGTCTTGCCTGCCGCTGCGCCTGGAATGGACTCTTCAGCTTGGGGAAACTCTAAAGATCCGCGAACGGGATCCCGGGACCTACGTAGAGAAGTTGGTCAGGACTCTTCGGCTTCGGAGTCAGGGTGGCCCTCTGCGAGCAATTTAGGGGCATCGCGGGGGTCCCACAGCCCATTTTTCTCGGGGAACTCAACCCCTTTGGCTGTGATTGTATGGCGACCATACTCCTCTTGCCGGATGAGTCCTTGCTCGCGGAGATACCATGCGCTGAACACCAAATGTTCGCGGGCGCAGCCGATAAGCTCCTCGCAGTCTCTCAGCTTGACGAACGGCTGTTCCGGGTCTTCCATTCTCTTGGTGTAGAGAATGGAAAGCAGTGCCTGACGCTTTCTCTTCTCGGCTTCCACTCCTATCGCGGCCTTGGGCTGGTCAAAAATCTTCCACCGAGTAGCCCGCTCGGCGTGGTATGCCACGTCGTAAGCCGCGCGCCTCTCGTCATCACTCAGGGTCTGATACGCCCGCAGCAACAGTTGGAAGGCTTCTTGATTGCCCGTGTCGGGGTTGTCAGGATGGTGGGTCTGGGCCATCATGCGATAGACACGCTGGATCGTTTCCGGAGAAGCATTCGGGCTGACTTGCAGCACTTCGTAGTAGTCGACGAAGACGTGTGCCGCGCTACCCGAGCCGTCGCGAGTCTCCTTCCCCGGCTCCTCGAAAACACACCCGGCACGATAGGCAGCTTCCTCATGCTGCCGGCAATAGACAACGCGCGCGGACTTCTTCTCTTTTGGGCTCTTCCGGGTTTTAAGTGGGCGAAGGAGCTAGATCGAGTTTCCCACAGTGGAAGTAGATGGCGTTGATGAAGCCAGGATTTCCGATTTGGCTCCTCTGACGGCACGAGTCTACACCCTCACCCGGCGAAGCGCAACCATTTCTCCACCCGAAAGAGGCGGCGGCTGAGGCGGGACCGATCGAGCCCCCTTCTTGCCCCTCATGGGGGCTGATCCGCCGCTGCGAAGTCAATTTCGCAGACACCCTTCCGAGCTTCCGTCCTCAGTACTCAGGTTTCGCATTCGGCAAGTCGCGTGCTACCCGCCCGGCACAGGCAGCGCCCAGATCCTCCGCAGCATGTCGCCAAACAGGCGCCGGTTCAGATGTCCCTCCGCGAACAAGAGCCAGTAATACCGCGCGTGTTTAATTAGCCGTCCGCCCGTCTTCATCAGCCGGTGCTGCAAGCTCGTCAGCGACCAGCTCTTGATCCGTTGCGGCAGCCCCAGCCGCCGCCACAAGTTGCCCAGGTTATAGGCCAGCACGCTGAGCTGCAAGCGCACCTCGTTCGCCCGGAAGCGATGGCACGACAGCCGCGTCCAGTGCGTCGCTTGCTTACCTTCTTTGATCCACTGCTCCGCCGTGCCGCGCTTGTTGTAGAAACGCACCACCGACCGGCTTGGCAAGCTCATGTTCGTCACGATAAAACCGACGCGCGCGAATAGCTCGCCCTGGTGGTGCTCGACCTTGGCGACAACTCGTCTGGGCCCCTTCCAGCTCTCCGCCTGATAGCGAAAGCTCTTGTAGCGCACTAGCGGCTTGCGGCCGGGCCTCCCCGGCGGACGAAACAGGATGTCTTCGATCTCCAGCTCCAGGCTCTTATTGGCCGGAATGCGGATCGCGTAGTCCGCGCCGCGCTCCTCCAGTGCTTCGTAGATCTCGGGCTTGGCGAAGGCGGCATCGGCGCGAAAGGTGACCTGTTTGCCTTCGGCCAGTTGGCGCTCGATCTCCGGCAACAATAGCTCATCCCAGTCCTCGGCGCTGTGCACGTTGCCGGGACGCAGCTTGGCAGCGAGGCAATCACCATGACCGTTGAACAAAAGCAACGGGTGGTAGCAGACCGACTCGAAGTGTCCGTTGTAGGCACTGCCTTCCTGTTGGCCATGGACCGGACTCTCGGTAGAGTCCATGTCCAGAACGACCCGCTCGGAGTCGTCGAACGCCTCCGCTTGCCCGACCAGCTCTCGGTTCAGCGCCATCAGCCCCAGCAGGTTCTCTTCGCTCGCCAGCATCTCCGTCTCGAAGCCGTGCAGCGTCGAGGTCAAGGCCGCACCGCGATCCCAGATCTTCTGCGAGCCGATCAAGCGAAACGTCGGGTCAGCCGACACTCGGACGGCGTCGTTGACGTCCTCGTAGCCTGCCAAGCGGCTGTAGACCGACTGCCGCAACAGATCAGCGAACGTGAACTGCTTGTTTGTGCCTTGCCGGGAGTCGGTGAGATGCTCGCCGATCAGTTTCCCGAGTCCGAGTCGCTCGTCCAACTCCCGAACCAGGATCAAGCCACCGTCGGAAGTGACGTGCGATCCCTGGAAATCGACTTTCAACGAGCCGTTGAAACTTAGCTGGAATGGCTTGGTTTGTTTTTCACCCATTGGGTGTTGGCCTCTATGGCGTCCTCATCGGGCTCTAGCCCCTATGAATAAAGACGCTCAAGGCCGCCGGAAGGTCGAGAGGTCTGAATCAAATTGGAAATGCGGGTGAAGTTCTGTTGATTGCGGAAACCGCGCGCCGTGGCCTTGACCCATTGAATCCTTGAGTTCAACCCCTCGCTGACCGCGTTCGTAATGCGGTGTTTCAGATACGTGAGTATGTTTTCGAGGCGAGCCGTCAACATCCGCGCTACGGTGACCATCGGCGTCAGCCGGCTGCGACTCGCCCAGCCGCGCCATTGCTCGAAGAAAGCTCGCGCCGCCGATTCGCGACGATAGTCGAACAGCCGCATCGCCGTTTCCTTCAACGCCCACGCCCGCGCCGTCTTCAAGTCGCTTTCGCGCAGCGCGCGGAACTCGCGCCAGGCGTCCTCGGAAAAGTTCGCCGGATGCCGCAGCCAAGCGTACTTCGTGCCTGTCAAACGCTCGTCGCCGAGGGCCAGTAAACGCTTGTTCTCCGCCCGCCGCACCTGGTCCACCGCCTTCGCCAGATGCGCCGCGATGTGATATTTGTCGTAAACGATCTTTTTCTCCGATTCGTCGAGATGCTCCCGGGTCGAGGCGACGTAAGGATCCCACATGTCCATCGCGACGGCCTCGACTCGGGCGAGTTGCTCTGCGCTCAACGTCTTCCAAAAGCCGTCCAGGCTGGCCTGGCGGCGTCCCTCGGCGACGAACAACACGCGCGAGCGGTTGAGATCGTTGACGACGGTGAGATAGCGATGGCGCTTGCGGAAGCTCTTCTCGTCGACGCCCAGGTAGGGAATCGGCTCTGCCGCGCGACGTTCGAGCCCACGTTGCACGGCGCGTTCCAGGATGCCGTGAATCTCGTCCCAGCTCAGCGCCAGCAACTCGGCGATGCCTTGCTGGCTGGCTTCCTTCAGCCACGAGATCGCGAGAGCTTCAAACAGCGCGGTGAAGCGGCTGGAAGCCTCGGCCCAGGGCAGTCGCACGACGCGCGGCCCGTGCTCGGAGCAGTCGCTGCGCGGCGGCCGGGCGTGCAGGATCGTGCGGTACTGACAGGTGTCGAGGTGACGCCAGCGGCGTTCGGGCTGATGATCGTGGAGTGCGCACACGGCGCTGCATTGGCGGCACGGCCAGCGGACTTGCTCGTCGTGTTCGAGGAAGACGTGGACTTCGCCGTCGGCTCGGCACAGCTCCACTCGCACGACTTTCCAGGGACTTTCGATGCCCAGAATCTGGCGGTATAGCTCGCGGTCTTGCATCCCGCGAGACTACCACCGAGCCTCACTCGCCCACTAGAAACCCGGAGGAACCAGTAATTTCTTTTAAAGGGATTATTATCATTCAATCAGTGACTCTTAATCACTAGGTTCGGGGTTCGAGTCCCCGCGCGCTCACCACATGAATATTGAATATAATCAGTCAATTAGGTGTAAAGCGCCCGGCTACTGAAGAAACATTGATCATCAGACCATCGCCGCGCAACCGCATTCCAGGAAGAACTTCGTGGAGGCAATAGAAAGCCCCCTTGAGGCCTACATCCACGATGCCTTCGAAATCCTCTGTGGTTAATTCGCCCAGCCACCGGCGCCGAACGTTGATTGCGGCGTTGTTGACAAGGATGTGAATAGGACCGAATTGTTGCTCGACCCATTGCACAAGGACACGGATGGCGCCCCGATCAGAGATGTCCGCTGACCTCGGCAGCAGTCGCTGAGCAGCCTCGCCCGAGGCGATTATAATAACGAAACCTTAAGAGCCCTTGCTTATACGGATCAAGAAGCAAGAGATTCCAAATCCCTAGGTTGCACGGTTGTAAGAGAAACAAGGTCTTTGACTGCTCTAATGAGTCCACAATCAGTTGCTGATCAGTTGAAGTTGATGGAGGATCATCCGACGTTAGCCACCAGGACGGCGGTGGTATTGTCCGGCCCGCCTTTTTCAAGCGCTGCCTTGATCAGCGCTTCACATTTGGCTTGCACTGGTTCAGGTTCGGCGAGCATGGCGGCTAAATGCTCCTCCCCGGTGACACCGTGGAGGCCGTCGGAGCAGAGCAATAAAAGGTCGCCGGGCGAGAAATCGATCTCGTGAGTCTGGACTTCGATGTCATCCGCGGTTCCGACGGCTTTGGTGAGGACGTTGCGATAGGGGTGTGTGCGAAGCTGCTCGTCGGTCAAACCGAGTCCTCGGCCGACATCGTTGACCCAGGTGTGGTCGGTTGTGACGCAGTAGAGTTCGCCGCGCGTTCGCAGGTATACTCGGCTGTCTCCCACGCTCGCAATGTGCGCCTTCGGAAGTTTAATCAGCACCGCCACCACCGTCGTTCCCATGCCCGTATAGGCGGAGTCTTCCTGGGCCTTCGTGCGCACTCTTTCGTTGGCCAGCTCAATGGCCCGAGGCAAGGAGTCGGCGGACGTTCGCTCCCCAGCGGATTCGATTTCGGAAACCAGCGTGTCCGCCGCAATCTGGGAAGCTAGCTCACCGGCCTGGGCGCCCCCCATGCCGTCCGCCACGAGGTACAGGCCCGATTCGGGGTTCGTCACGAAACGGTCTTCGTTGTTGGTGCGCACCAATCCCACATGGGACATGCCGAAAGAGTCGATGATGGGCGGCGCGGGCATGTCTGGGGTAAGTCGGAGTTGGCTCCCGATCTCCTTACGATGCAGTAGCCTGCCGAACCTGGCCCTGCAGCCGGTCTACCTGCACCTGGGTTCCTGGGGATGCTGCTTCACGCCGCAGAACGGCAAAGCCGACGACGCAGTTCAGTCGAGGTGAAAAGGCCGGGCTGGTCAGCCGCCCTACTTCCTTATCTTCCACGATGATGGGCGGCGCGGGCATGTCTGGGGTAAGTCGGAGTTGGCTCCCGATCTCCTTACGATGCAGTAGCCTGCCGAACCTGGCCCTGCAGCCGGTCTACCTGCACCTGGGTTCCTGGGGATGCTGCTTCACGCCGCAGAACGGCAAAGCCGACGACGCAGTTCAGTCGAGGTGAAAAGGCCGGGCTGGTCAGCCGCCCTACTTCCTTATCTTCCACGATGATGGGTGACCCTTCCGTCGGCACTGTATCACCCTCCAGTTCCAGGCCGACGAGCAATCGGTTGACTTTGCCTCTCGATCGGACTCTTTCCACGATCTCCTGGCCGAGGTAGCAACCTTTCGTGAACGACAACGCGTGAAGCTGCTGCGTTTCTTGCGGCAGGTGATTGTCGAAGTCGCTTCCGCATCGTGGGAGTCGGTTTTCGACGCGCACTACGCGGTAGTCCTCTTCGGTTGCCGCCGGCGCTCCGGCCGCTTGGAGACTTGCGATTAGCTCAGCTTTTTGCGCCGGCTCGACGAGAATCCAAAAGCCCGGTTGGCCGCTGATCGAGCTGCGAAGCAGCCGCACGTCACCGCAGGTGCTATGGGAGTGCGGCGCCGCTTCCGGAAGCTTCTCGCCAACGACCTCACGCGCTATCGATTCGGCACGCGGACCTTCTAGAGCAATCGTGGTCGAGCGGGGCGCCACATCTTCCAGCGTCACATCATCCATGATGATAAACTTTTCAAGGTGTTGCAGAAGACCTTGCCCCCGCTCCGGCTCGCAATCGAGCAAGAGGTGATCTTCGAAGACGTAGATGCGGCTGTCGGTCTGAATCTGTCCCTGCACGTTCAGAAAAAAACTATAGCTGCCCTCGCCCGGCCTTAGGCTCTCGATATCGCTGCTGCACATGGCGTGGATCAGCCGAACCCGATCTTCCCCTGTGACGCGAATCCTGCCACGCGAGGAGACGTCGAGCCAGGCCGCCGACTCATGCAGCGCTTCGTACCCGTTCGTCATCTCAACTGTGGAGGGTTCTTAGGTAGGCCCCCAGGGCGAGTACGATCAACCCCGAAATGACAGCACCGGTCATCAAACGGGACCGTTTAGCGTCACGAGCCGCGTCTCCGCTCGGGGGTGTGGAAATCAGGAAAAGCATGCCGAAGATGTGTAGCGCCAGCAGAAATTTGATACCGAAAGCCATGTGGTAGGCCGTGACCACACCTTCTTGAAGAATACTGAGCAGATTGTAACTTCCCGTGGCTACTAAGATGACGATTACGGCAACAACGATGGGCCGAAAGCGAGCGGCGAGCTGGCTCAGAATCTGTGTGCGCTGGTCCGCATCAAGAATTCCAAGGGAAGGGTTTACGATTAGACGTGCATAGATGAGACCGCCGACAGCCACCGCCGCTGCCAGTATGTGCAGCCAGCGGCTGAAAATATCTACCATGAACCCTCCTCACCCCCACGCGCACCTGCCAAAACAACTTCTTACCAAGAGGTGGCTTGGGAACTTGCTATTATACCCCGGTGATTCACGAGATCCTGCCGCTCGGGTTGCTGCAATGCAATTGTTCGATCTTGGGAGATGAAAAGACACGCGAGGCGATCGTAGTCGATCCCGGTGACGAAGTGGATGAAATCACGAACGTCTTGGAGCGTCACCAGCTGCGCGTAAAGGCGATCGTCATCACTCACGCCCACATCGACCATATCGGGGGCGCGGCAAAGCTTAAACAGAGCACCGGCGCGCCCGTTTACATGAACGAGAAGGATCTAGTGATTCGTGACCAGCTCGACATCCAGGCCGGGTGGATCGGCGTCGAGCCGCCGGAAAAGCCCGAAATCGACGTGAAGCTTCGTGAGGGGGATTCCATCGCGCTCGCCGAGCAGGCGTTTGATGTGCTCGACACGCCCGGGCACACGCCGGGAAGCATCAGCTTGCACATACCGAGCCAGGGCAAACTGATTGCCGGAGACACGCTCTTCCGCGACAGCATCGGGCGAACGGACCTGCCGGGAGGGGACTCCCGTCGGATTCTGGCGTCCATTAAGGAGAAACTTCTGACGCTCGACGACCAAACGATCGTGATTCCCGGCCACGGGCCAGAAACGACGATCGGCAGGGAACGGGAGCTGAACTACTTTCTGCGGGGATTGTAAGCGTGATATGCGCCCCAACGCAGCTTTTCAGTAGAGGGTCTTGACCTGTCGCGCGGTCCCTCGTGCCGTGTTGCTAGCCCGCGTTTCTCACAAACTTCGCCGGTTCGCCACAAAACCCGTTGTTCTCGTAGGGGCCGACCACCGTGTCGGCCCACTACCGATCAGTACACATTGTTCAGTGCGAATTTGTGGAAAAGATCGTACATCGACACTACTGGGCGGGCACAGTGGCCCGCCCCTACTCGCTCCTGGTGAGAAAAGCGGGCTAGTACAGCGCGATCGCGCGTCCCGGTCCCCCGTGGCCGCCGCGGACTTTCGGTGCCGCGAACAGGAAGTACGCTTTCTCGGGTAACGCCCCGACGTTCGTGAGGTACTCGACGCCGACCATCCCTTTGCTGCCAAGCGCCCAATAGGTCATAAGCGCACGTTGAGGCTCGACGCCGCCGAGCGTCGGCCCGTCAGTCGCCACGCAGCGAATCCCTTTTTCGGCAAGGTACATAATGGCACCAGGGCCAGGCGCCGGCCAGCCCTCGCTCTTGCCGTTCAGCGGGTCCGTCATGCAGCCGTCGGCCTTGTCGGCATCGTTGCAGTTGGCGTCGCTATGGCCAGAGTGGAAGATCGCGATCTCACCGGCCTTCAGGTCACCGCTTTCCTTTTCGTACTTCTTGATCGCAGCCACCGTGATTTCCGGCGAAGCAGGCCAACTCTGACTCTTCGTACTGCCGACCAAACTCTTCACACTAATCACGCGTGACCAGCCGCTGGTTTGCGAGATCGGAACTTTTTCCGTCGTGACGTCGCTGGTGCCGCGCGGGCCGTACTTTTCCTCATACTTGGCCAGCCAGGCCTGCACTTCGGAGGCGTAGCTGTTGTTATCGAATCCCTCGGGAGGCAGAGCGTAGGCCGGAGGCACGAGGTGCGTGCCGGAGTGCCCGTCCATGGTATGAGTTTGGTTCTGCGCACCGGTGACCGGGTTGTACGCGATGTCAATCGTAAGGAATGGCTGCCGGTGGTTCCCTACACCCCGGCCCGGCGACGAAAGGGGTAGACCGTTGGCCATGCGAACGGAGAGGTCCACGGCGCGCTTGTTGCGAACCGACTCAATAAGTTGCTGCGCAGGCCCGCCGACAATCGCAAAGGCTCGCGCTTCGGCCGTGGCGCTGTCTACCAACTTGGGCCCTAGCATGCAATAGAACGCACCGGTGGGCGGAAGCCGGCCGTAGCCGGTGCCGCTTTCAGTCCAGAGCATGCCGTGCTTCAAACCCGCGTAGTGGGTGGGTTCAGCCAAGTCCGGCAACGGCCCCATGCTAGGGCTGTCCGTCCCGGCGGCCAGTACGCCTAGACTGCCTATGTAATCCATGGCCTCGGGTGCTGGGTCCGGCCATGCCGGAGTCACGCCTTGGACGGGATCGGCAACGAATCGCCGGCCGGCTGGAAACGCCTTGAAATACGTGTCGCTATATCCACTGTGGAAGAGGACGACGTCCCCGAAACCAAGTGGACGGTTCTTTTTCTCCCAGGCCAGGACGTGTTTCTTCAACACCAGGCTGCTATGGCCGTTGGCGCCTTTGTCGCGCAGTTCCCGAACATCGATGACACAGGCTTCGCCCGCGAACTGCCAAGCCGGGATCTGGTCCATGAACGCCAAACCCAGCGGCCCTTCGTTGGGCAGCTTCGAGCCGGGGCGGGGAATGGAGTGGGGCGGGACATCGATCTGCGTACCCGTGTTCGCGTCCATGGTCAAAATGTCAACGTTGTAGGCGCTGACAGGCCCGATACGCAGGTAATGATTGAACTGATAATGAGGCCAGCCAATGGAAGGCCAGGTGACCGGATACTCTGCCGCCACCAGCAACGAAAGGTCGATGACTTTCCCCGCGCTCTCGTGGGAATCGGCGCGCATGGTGGGCAAGGTCAGTACGAGAACAGCCGCCAAGCACAATACAAGCACGAGCCATGGCAAGCCGACGGATCGGCCGGCCGCTGACGCTCGGCCTCGGTTGCTTTCCGCACTGCCCTTTCCGCCCCTCAGTCGATGAATCACATTCTTACCGAACGTCCTTGTTCTCGTCATCATTGATCCTTAGTTGCCTTCCTCGTGAAGTCTTGTCGGACCCCGAACCGCGTCGCACCCGCTCTCACGCGCCGGGTGAGCCGGTCAGGCGGGCAGGGTAAAGCGAGTTACACTGCGCTGGGTCAATAACGAGAGCTTGATCGATCTTCGGGCAGGATGTCAAGGAACGGTTGCTGGACCCTTGAGATGCAGTTGGGCCGTTAATCCAGCTCGGCCACCAGGAAGATCAAACCCGCCGTCTGGTGAAACCTCTTCAAAGATCGCCCGCCGTCTGCAGCCAATTCACTCATCCACCCAGCAGCCGCCTCAGATTGCCACCCAGGATCGCGGCCACCTCTTCCGCATCGAGATCGAGCTGCTCAAAAACCGCGAGTTGCGCTTCGAGAACCGCCGCGTTCCACCCGCGTGGGAAGAAGGATGAGTCCGAGCCGAAGAGCAAACGATTAGCGCCGTAGACGCCTAGCGCTTGCGCGAAGACGGTCTTGAGATCGAGCGGCGGAAGCTGATACTTCGTCCAGGAGTTCGAGCTCGACGTGTCGAGATAGACGTTGGGCGCGAGATCGCCCAGCATTAAGACTTCGCGGAAGTAACCCGCGCCAAAGTGAGGAATCACAAAGTTCACGCTCGGGAACTCAAGGGCCACCCGGTGCAGATCGATCGGGTTCGAGTGGCTCATGTCGAATTTCGACGGCAGTCCCAGCTTGTTCCGGACACCTACCGTCAGCACGCCCATATGAACGAAGACGACGACGCGGGAGCGCTCCGAAGCAAGCTCGTAGATCGGCTTGAGCCGGTCATCCTGGACGGAGAAGCGATGCATCGCCGGAAACAGACAAATTCCGCGCAGCCCGAATTTGTCGAGCGCGCGTTCGGTTCGCTCCGCTGCGTCAGGCGCCAGGGGATTGAGCATGAAATAGCCCCATAGACGATCGGGGAATGCCCGCACAGCGTCAGCCGCCGATTGCTCGTCTCCCGGGACGCTGGCCATCAACACACTCCTCTCAACGCCGTGTTTGTCGAGATCTTCCACCCACCGCGCGGCGAGTTGGGCGTTGTCCTCTGGCGGCAGGTCCCACCCGAGTTGCTCGATCATGGTTTCAACAGGCCGTTCCGACGGCAGATCTTTTTTCTGCGCGGCGAGCGCTTTGAAGAAATTGCGTGAAAAAAGGTGCGCGTGGGCGTCGCGGACAGCGATCTCACCCCAGTTTGTTTTCATTAGTTTCCGCACTCCATCTAACCCCAATACTCGTCACTTAAGCTGTGATGGGACCAACAAATTCCCCCGCTTGGACCGGCGGGATCGCCGGTCCCTACCGCCGCAGCTTGAGACGACTCAAAGTAGGGACAAGCGGTCTCGCTTGTCCACGGCGCCCTCTGGTCGCCGCTGGGACCACGTGTCATCCCGGGTCGGAATCGCTCCTACCCCGCCATCCCGGCCCGCGGACGAAGCGGCCTGGCTTCGCCCCGCTGTGCTCACCGTTCTTGATCACTGGCACGCCGTTGACGAAGACGTGCAGGACCCCGGTGGAATACTGGTGGGGATCCTCAAAAGTCGCGTGGTCTTGAATCGTATCTGGATCAAAGACGACAACGTCAGCGAAGTAGCCCTGTTTGAGCATCCCACGCCGGTCCAGCCTGAGGTTTTGGGCCGGCAGAGCGGTCAGCCTAAAAATCGCTTCCGCCAAAGGGATGACCTTCTCATCCCGAACGTATTTCCCCAGTAGTCGCGCAAAACTGCCGTACGCCCGCGGGTGTACGCTGCTGTTCAGGAATACGCCTTCGGCGGCCGGCGCCGGCGAATCGGAACAGAAACTGACCCACGGCAGCGCGATCTTTTTCTTGACGTTTTCCTCCGACATCATGGAGTAGACCGTGTCGATGCGGAACTCGTCTTCGACGATTAGGTCCATGGCGGTTTCCGCCGGCGATTTCCCCCGCATCTTGGCAACCTCGGCCAGGGTCTTGCCGGTGAAACGCTTCAGCTTGTCGCTCTTGAAGCCCACCAGCAACATGTTGTCCGGGGAGCCCACAATCAGGTACATGTTTTCCCACTCGTCGCTCGGCTCGACCATCTCACGGGCGATTCGTCGGCGTGTGGCGGGGTCCTTCATCCGCTGAAGGGAAGCTTCGAATCCTCCTTCCTGCACCCATGGCGGGATGATCGCGTTCAGCCCCGTCGAGCCGGCCGTGTAGGTGTACATATCAGCGGTGATGGCCAGACCATCCGCGCGAGCGCGTTCGATCTGCTCAATCGCCTGATCCAGCTTGGGCCAGTTCTCTTCGCCAATCGCTTTTAGGTGATAGACTTCGGCGCGAATTTCGGCTTCTCGGGCGATCGTGATGAGCTCGTCCAGCGCTTCGAGGAGCTGCGCGCCTTCACTGCGCATGTGGGAGACGTAGATTCCGTCGTATTCGGCCGCGGCTTCGGCCAGCGCGATCAGCTCGTCCGTTTTCGCAAAAATGCCCGGCGGATAGATCAGCGAAGAAGCCACACCCAAAGCGCCCTCCTCCATGGCATCGCGCACCAAACCGCGCATTCGGTCCAATTCCTCGGCCGTGGGTTCGCGATCCTCGTGGCCGATGACGTAGACGCGGGGACTCGCGGCGCCGATAAAGGAGGCCACATTCGGTGATACGCCGCGGCGCTCCAAATAACCCAGGTATTCCCCCAGCGTTGTCCATTCGACGTCGTACTTGATGTCGGCCTGCGCCGCGACCATCTCCTTCTTCATGGCCTCGTTGAGCGGGCCCATCGAGCGGCCTTCGCCCAGCACCTCCAAAGTGACGCCTTGACGAACGTCGCTTTGCGCGCGACCGTCCTCAATGAGCGTTTCGTTCGCCCAGCACATCATGTTGATGAAGCCGGGGGCAACGGCGAGTCCTTGGACATCGATCTCCGCCTTGCCGCGCACCTCGCCTAGGTCTCCGATGGCGACGATTCTGTCGCCCTGGATCGCCAGATCAGCCACGACCGGCGAAGAGCCGCTGCCGTCGTAGATTGTTCCGTTGCGCAGGATCAGGTCGTAATCGGTCTCGGGGGCGCAGGCGGACATCAGTGTGAGACCGATCGGCAAGAGGATTCTCGCCTTCTGCATGGGTGGCTGGTTCCGGGCAGAGGTTGTTACACCGCTGCGTATAAAGAATGCTACCGCAAACGGCCGGTCAACTCTCTACCTTTCAAGGCCGGCCGCTCACTTCTACTCCTAGGCTAGTGCTTGGTTGCATAAATGCACGATAGATTACAGGCTGACAATCCCTGGACCGCTCCCTCACGGTCGCGGCTCGGAAGACTCTGCGAACTTTCGCAGCCAAGCACTAGACTGGAAGCCGGAACCTTCCCCGCCGGCCGCTCCCCTACCATTCCATCGATTTCCCGCGGCTGGTCATCGGACGGATTTCCAAACACCCTTTTCCCGTCGGTAGCAGTTTGCCGGGATTCAGACGCCGGTCGGGGTTGAAAACCTTGATCAGCTGTTCCATCAATTCCAGGCTTTCGGGCGCAAACAGCAACGGCATCAGATCGTTCTTTTCCATGCCGACGCCGTGCTCTCCGGTGATGGCGCCTCCGGCCTGCACACAATATTCAAGGATTTCCGCCCCGGCACGCTTCGTGCGTTCGAGCTCGTCGGGGTTTCGGTCGTCGAACAGGATGATGGGATGCATGTTGCCGTCCCCGGCGTGAAAGATGTTGCTGATTTTCAGTTTGTATTTGTCGGAGACCTTGTAGATGAAGCGGAGGGTATCGGCGATCCGGGTACGTGGTACGACGCCGTCTTGGACGTAATAGGTCGGGCTGACCCGTCCCACAGCGCCGAAAGCGTTCTTGCGCCCCTTCCAGAGCAGGTCACGCTCCTCGGTGGAGCGTGCGATGCGCACTTCCCGAGCATTATTCTCCTCGCAAGCGTCGCTGATCTGCTCGACTTGCTCTTCCACAGTTTCTTGAAGACCCTCTACCTCGATCAGCAGCACGGCGTTGGCGTCCATCGGGTAGCCGGCGTGAGTCGCCTCCTCGACCATTCGCAACATGACGCCATCAAGCATCTCTATGGCTGCGGGGACGATGGTACGTGCTGTGATAGCGGCCACTGTAGAAGCGGCGTCTTCCGGCTCGTCGTAGACAGCAAGCAGCGTCTTCACCGTTTCAGGCAACCGCATGAGCCGCACGATGACTTTGGTGACAAGCGCCATCGTTCCTTCCGAGCCCGTGAGCAGGCCAGTGAGGTCATAACCCGGATGATCAGCTTCTTTGCCTCCGGTGGTGATAACAGTCCCGTCGGGCAAGACAGCTTCGAGCCCGAGAACGTGGTTCGTCGTGACTCCGTAAGCCAGCGTGTGCGGCCCCCCTGCGTTTTCGGCGACGTTGCCTCCAATCGTGCACGCTCTTTGGCTGGAGGGATCGGGAGCATAGTAGTATCCGTTCCCCTGGACAGCTACCGAGATGTCCAGATTCACGACGCCGGGCTGCAAGACGGCGCACTCGTTTTCGAGATCGATTTCGAGGATCTTGTTCATCCTGGCGAAGCCGATCATGATGCCGCCCTCGGTAGGTATCGTGCCGCCACTCAGCCCGGTGCCTGCACCCCGGCCCACCAGGGCTAGGTTGAACTGCCCGGCGATCTTTACGATGGCGACGACATCCTCGGTGGTGGAGGGAAAGACGACGCATTCGGGACGGCCCTTCTCGATGCTGCCGTCATATTCGTAAAGCATCAAGTCCTGGGGCCGTTCGAGCAGGCCACGAGGGCCGACGATCTTGCGCAAAGCCGCCAGCGCTTCGGTAGGAATCACACCTAAATGATATTACGTATTGGTTGACGGCACATTGCTTGACAGGTCCACGCGGTCCCTTTTTCGGCTCATCGCCCTCCCGCAAAGACACAAGCGGAGCCGCGGACGGAAGTCCGCGGTCGAGATTGCCAGTGACCTCGGTTGCCGGGACAAAGCGTCGCGCGCGGACCTCGACTCTGAGTTGCGTAGCGCAGGGCTCGGCGGCTGTTTGCTGAGACCTGCGGCCGTTGGCTCTGGGCCCAGCAGCCCCGTAGCGTGGATCTAGGCGGGCGGGCTCACCCTTCCCTTTGCGCTAGCGGTTCGTCGCCCGCCAGATCCGCGGCCTTTTGGTTTTGTGGCGCACACTCTCAGTGTGCCGCGTCGAGACTCCTCTCGACGTTGCAGCAGGGCCCGTAGAGATGTGCGGCTCTTTCTGACTTGACACGCCCGCTATTCTGAAAGGGGAGACTGCGGAGGCGGACATGACGCTCGACGAGCGAGAAAAAAATGACGAAACAGACCCAATTTCTCACAACCCGCTTGCAGTCAATGAGTTACGGGGTGGTTCTGGTAGGGCGGTGCCGGCTCCGCCGAAGCTAACCGATCGCCCCGCTGGGACGCGAGGAGTTGCGTAGCGCAGGGCTCGGCGGCTGTTTGCCGAGACCTGCCGCCTTTGGCTCTGAGCCCAGCTCGCCGCGCGATCGTCCTGGGAGGGTGCGGGAGCGGCGTCGACCCCGGGGTTTCAGTTCCATGTCTACTTGCTTCCGGATCGTCCTCTCCTTGTTGCTTGTCTTGGCCGGTCTCGGGCTGGGGCCCAGCCGGGCGCAACAGAACTCGGAGGCCCAAGTTGAACAGGCGTTCCCACCGCCAGCGTTCTACAAAGGACGTCGGATCGCTCAAACGATGAGCTTCCACGGTGCGCCGTGGCTCATCCGCGAGACTCGCGATCCCGAAGAGAACCCGCGAAAGCTCCTAAAGGCACTCGATGTCAAGCCCGGCCAGACGGTCTGCGACTTGGGCTGCGGCAATGGTTTTTACACCTTGCAGCTCGCGGAGCTTGTGGGCGAACAAGGCCGCGTGTTGGCTGTCGATATCCAGCCGGAGATGCTTGCCTTGCTGAACCAGCGGGCCGAGAAGGCGGGCATCGACAACATCGAACCGATCCTCGGAATCCCCGGCGACCCCAAGCTGCCCAAGGGCGAGGTTGATCTGATCCTGCTCGTGGACGTCTACCACGAGTTTTCCTATCCTGAGCAGATGCTGCGGGCCATGCGCGCGAGTCTCAAACCCAACGGACGTCTCGCGCTGGCTGAGTTTCGCATGGAGGACCCGACGGTACCGATCAAGCTCCTGCACAAGATGAGCAAAGAGCAAATCCTGAAGGAATTTCTTCCCAATGGCCTGAAGCTGGTAGGGGAGTACAACGAGTTGCCCTGGCAACACCTGATGTTTTTCGGTCCCGACGGCGGAGCGCGCGATTAAGGCGACCCGCCCGGAGAAACAATCAAAACTGGGACACTACCGAAATGAAAACTGTGAAAAGTCGTGCCAAACTAAGGCGCATGCTGAAGGCTTTCGTCTGTTTCGTCACTGTCCTGCTGCTGATCTCGTGTGGACAAACCTCCTATGAAATCGTCATCGAGAACGGTCGCGTCATGGACCCCGAGTCCGGACTCGACGCCGTCCGTAATATCGGCATTCAAGGCGGCAAGATAGCGACGCTTTCCGAAGATCGGATCGACGGAAAGCAAGTGCTCGATGCCGGCGGACACGTCGTCACCGCCGGTTTCGTCGACCTTCACAGGCACGGTCACAGCCCGGAGAACTACAAGGCGCAAATCCGCGACGGAATCACCAGCGCGCTCGAGCTCGAGATCGGCGTTGAAGACATAAAGTCTTGGTACGCGGAACGGGAAGGCAAAACTGTGCTCAACTACGGAGCCAGCATAAGTCACCCGTATTCGCGAAACATCGTCATGACGGGCAGCAACCCCGGCCTGGCGGGAGAAGCCGCGGCGGGCCCGCTGAGCCCGGAGCAGCTCGAAAAGCTTAAGGCAAGAATCTCCAAGGGGCTCGAGCAAGGCGCCCCAGCGGTCGGCTTTGGTCTCGCTTATACGCCTGGCGCGACGCCGGAAGAAGTGCTCGAGATGTTCCGGGTCGCGGCGCGCTACAACGCGAACTGCCACGTCCACGTCCGCACCTCGAAGACCGATACGAGCAACGTCGAGGAGGTCCTTGAATACTCGAAACAAACCGGTGCGCCGCTACACATCGTTCATCTTAACAGCAGCGGCGCCAAGCTGGTGCCTCAATACCTAGAGGCCGTCCAAAAGGGAATCGACGACGGAGTCGATGTGACGACCGAGTGCTACCCTTACAATCGCGGCTCGACTTTCATTCAGTCGCATCTACTTAACGACTGGGAAACCTACTCGGATGAGGAGTTCGGTGAATACATCTGGGTGGAAACCGGGGAGCGCCTCACACGCGAAACCTTCGGCCGCTACCGCGAGCAAGGGGGGATCTTTGTTGGCCCTGCATCTTACTCGCTCGAGATGGTCCGGGCGGCGATCGCAAGTCCCCTGACGATGATCGCCAGTGACGGGATGTGGCTTGCGAACGGCCGGGCCCATCCTCGCACTTTCGGTACCTGTGCCCGCATCCTGGGGCGCTATGTGCGCGAAAAAAGGGTCCTAACGCTGATGGATGCGCTTGCCAAAATGAGCCTACGCCCCGCCCAACGGCTTGAACGCCGCGTCCCCATGATGAAAGACAAAGGCCGCGTCCGCGTTGGAGCCGACGCCGACCTGGTCATCTTCGACCCCGAAACCGTGATCGATAAGGGAACCTTCGAAGATCCCGCTCAGCATCCGGTGGGGATTCGCCACGTCCTGGTGAACGGCGTCGCCGTGCTCGTCGACGGCGAGCCGATCGATGGCGTCGCGCCCGGAAGGGCTATCCGGGCGCCGACCGCCAAGACTCCCGCAAGTTACTGATCTGCTGTCATCACGAAGAGATTTGCCGGTCCACCGGCTACCCGCATCACTAACGACAAGATGCTAGGGGCAGGCCTGGTACACCGCCGGGAGGCGTGCGCCACGTGTACGCCGAGGGTACGACATGTCGTACCCCTACGTTGTGCAGGGTTGCATTCGAATGGCGAAATATGTAATTATTCATTTGTATGAATAATTATGCTCCGGGATCGGCCAGTCGGGTTGAGGCCTCGATCGCGCAGCAGGCAATCCCAAGGATCGCCGCGCCGCACTTTTTGACGGACCTCGACCTTACCCCAGCCGAATTGCGGACGCTGCTTGATCTGGCGGGCCAGGTGAAGGCTGCCCCTCGCGATTATGCCGATCGCCTCGCCGGGCGCTCGATCGCGGTGCTGTTTGAGAAGCCGTCATTCCGGACCCGGGTAACTTTCGAGCTGGCCATTAAGCAACTGGGGGGTGATTCGGTATTTCTCGATCACCGTGACGGCCGCATTGGAGAACGAGAGCCCGCCCGCGACGTGGCGCGCAATCTGGATCGTTGGGTGGATGCCGTTGTCGCCCGCACGTATTCTCAATCGACTTTGGAGGAGCTGGCGCGCTGGTCTTCGGTGCCCTTAATAAACGCCCTTAGTGACCGCTACCATCCGTGTCAGGCGCTGGCGGACTTTCAGACGCTTGGCGAGCAGTTCGGCGAGCTCGAAGGCCTGAAGCTGGCGTTTGTCGGAGACGGAAACAACGTTGCTCATTCGCTGATGCTCGACGCCTCTCGACTGGGGGTTTCGGTATCGGTCGCGACGCCGCCGGGATACGAGCCTGACCCCGCGATTACAACGCAGGCCCGGCAATTCGCGGTCGAAAACGGCTCGACTCTGGAAGTGACCAATGACCCCGCGCAGGCCGTCGAAGGCGCCTCGGCGGTCTACACGGACATCTGGACCAGCATGGGCTGGGAGGCGGAAACCCAGCAGCGCCGGATTGCTTTTTCGAAATTCCAGGTTACCGACGAACTGATGGCCAAGGCCGGACCCGATGCCGTATTCATGCATTGCCTGCCGGCCTCGCGCGGCGAGGAAGTCACCGACTCGGTGATCGAGTCCTCGCGGTCGGTGGTTTTCGACCAGGCCGAGAATCGCCTTCATGCCCACAAGGCGTTGCTGCTGATGATGGTCGGCTGACGCGGACGTAAGCGGTTAACAAAACAAGCACAGCATCAGCGACAGCAGCAGTTAAGCAGTCGCCCCACGAATGACCCGTCAAGACACGCGGTAACCAAATCAAAAGGACGCTCACACTATGGCAACCAAACCCCAGAAAGTCGCGCTCGCCTATTCGGGCGGCCTCGACACATCGATCATCATCCCCTGGCTGAAGGAAACCTACGGCTGCGAAATAGTGGCCATCTGCGGGGATATTGGCCAGGGCGGAGACGAGCTGGCAGGCATCGTAGAGAAGGCGAAGGACAGCGGCGCTTCCGAGGTCTTCGTTGAAGACATGCGGGAGGAGTTCATCCGCGACTATGTCTGGCCGATGGTGCGCTCCGGAGCTGTCTACGAACACAAGTACCTGCTCGGTACTTCGATCGCGCGGCCGCTGCTGGCCAAGCGCCAAGTCGAGATCGGGCTGCGTACGGGCTGCGACGCGCTCTGCCACGGCGCTACGGGCAAAGGTAATGACCAGGTCCGCTTCGAGCTCACCTACAAGGCGCTGGCGCCTCACCTGACCGTGATCGCTCCTTGGCGAGAGTGGACGATCAGCTCGCGCGAGGATGCCGTGGACTACGCCGCGGCGCACAACGTTCCAATCGAAGCGTCGAAGGAAAAGATCTACAGCCGCGATCGTAATCTGTGGCACCTTTCGCACGAGGGCGGGGAGCTGGAGGATCCCGCCAACGCACCCTCGGAGGCCGTGTGGATGATCACGCGCAGTCCGAAAGACGCTCCCGATTCGCCTGCCGAGGTGAAGCTCGGCTTTGAGAAAGGCACACTGGTTTCTGTCGATGGCGAGAAACTCGGCGCTGCCGAGATGGTGGAGAAGCTGAACGGCCTCGGCGGGCTGCACGGCGTCGGCCGCGTCGATCTGGTCGAGAACCGCTTTGTCGGCATGAAGTCACGGGGCTGCTACGAAACGCCCGGCGGGACGATCATCCTGGCGGCGCACCGGGAGATCGAGAGTCTCACACTCGACCGCGCCACGCTGCACTACAAGCAAAAGATCGCCCTCGACTATGCCGAACTGGTCTACAACGGCGAGTGGTTTACTCCACTGCGCGAGGCCCTGGACGGCTTCATCGGCCAGACCCAGCAGACAGTCACCGGAGAGGTAGCGCTGCGCCTCTACAAAGGGCACGTCGATGTCGCGAGCCGCCGATCGCCCTACTCCCTCTACTCGCAAGACATCGCCAGTTTCACCATGGGCGCCGACTATGACCAGAAGGACGCCCAAGGGTTCATCAACCTGATCGGACTCCCGATCAAAGTTCGCGCGGCCGTTACTGGCGGATTGAAGAAATTATGAAACTCTGGGGCGGGAGATTCGAAAAGGGTCCGGCGGAGCTGTTCGAGCAGTTTTCCCGCTCGCTTGATTTCGATCGGGACTTGCTCGAAGCCGACATCCTTGGTTCGAAGGCGTATGCGTCCGCTCTGGAGCAGGTTGGCATTCTCACCGGGGATGAAAAGGAGCGCATCCGCCAAGCCTTCGACAAGATCTTACTCGAGTCCTCGGCGACGGATTTTTTCGAGGGTGCGACAGACGAAGACATCCACACCTTCGTAATTCGTAAGCTTGGCGAAAAGGTTGGTGACTTAGCCGGGAAGATCCACACGGGACGCAGCCGCAATGAACAGGTCGCCACGGATTTCCGGATCTGGCTCCGAAAAGAGATTCGCTCGACGCAACAGCGGTTGGCGGACGTCATGCAGGCCCTGCTCGGGTTCGCCAAGCACGAGCCCAATGCGTTGCTGCCCGGCTATACGCACCTTCGCCGGGCGCAACCGATTCTCTGGTCACACTATTTGTTGGCCTATTTCGAGATGTTCAGCCGCGATTGGGAGCGCTTTGGCGCGGCCTATCAAAGCGCGGACGTTCTTCCCCTAGGCAGCGGCGCCTTGGCCGGCAGCGGATTCCCTTTCGATCGGCAAGCGATGGCCCGCGAACTGGGCTTTGCGCGAGTCTCCGGCAACAGCCTCGATGCGGTTTCCGATCGTGACTTCGCGCTGGACTTTCTCTATGCGGCGTCGGTGACGATGTTGCACCTCAGCCGTCTGGGAGAAGACTGGATTCTTTATTCGAGTGACGAATTTGGCTTCCTCGAGATGGGTGAAGAGGTCACCAGCGGATCTAGCCTAATGCCGCAAAAGAAGAACCCGGATGCCCTTGAGTTAGTGAGAGGCAAGACAGGGCGGGTCTCGGGACACCTGCTGTCTCTGATGATGACCTTGAAGGGACTCCCGCTTGCTTACAACCGTGATCTTCAGGAAGACAAGGAGCCCGTTTTTGACACTTCGGTGCAACTCGGCGGGTCCCTCGAAATTACACGCCTGGTCATCGAGACGACCAAGACCAACGCCGCGGCAATGGAGTCGGCTGCCGACGAGGGCTGGAGTTGCGCCACAGCGCTGGCCGAACTACTCGCCCGCAAAGGGGTGCCGTTCCATCGTGCGCATCAGATCGTGGGGGGCCTGGTTCTTGAAAGCGTGCGCACCGGAAAACGGCCCCAGGATTGGACGGAGAGTGAGCTTAGGCAGGTTGCGTCCGAGTTTGACGGCGAGGCCGTGCAGCTTCTCTCTGCTCGGCGGACGCTCGAAAACCACGTCGCGCCCGGTGGCACGGCGCCGGGCACCGTAGCAGAGTCGCTCCGGCAAGCCGAGAAACGCTTGTCCGAGATGCGAAAGCCGTTATGAAGAAAGCCTTCCGGCAGGCTCAGATCGGGAAACTCATCCGCGCTAAGCCCATCTTGACGCAGGATGAGCTGGCCGCCGAACTCGCCGTCACGGGGATTCAGGCGAGCCAGGTGACACTGTCGCGGGACATCCGCGAGTTGGGCATCGTCAAAACCCCGGAAGGCTACCGGGAACGAAACTCGATTCCGCCCTCGGAGCCGCCCCGTGACAACCTGCGCCGCGTTTTGCAAGAGTTTTTGCGCGACGTCGAGGTAGCGCGGAACCTCGTCGTTCTAAAGACGACTCCCGGTGGAGCTTCGGCGGTCGGGCTGGCCCTCGACGCGGAAAACTGGCCTGAGCTGGTCGGTACCGTGGCCGGCGACGATACCCTATTTGCAGCGACTCCGAGCGCCCCCGCCGCGAAGAAATTGCAGAAGACGCTGCTCGAGATTTGGTGAGCGGCCCGCTTTTCTCACCACGTGGCGAGGCGAAGTGCGTGAGAAGCCCGTCAGTACAAGATCCGCCACGCTCGGCTTCGCCTTCTACCCCACCCGTTCGACAAAGGCTTCGTACGAGCCCGGCGAGCGCTTGTCCAGCCACTCGGCGTAGGCCTTGCCGACCGCCTCCAGGTTCTTCCAAGTCGTAGGGTCCTTCCTCGATTCGCGCATTTCCGGAAGGAAGTCCTTGATCCGCACCCAGACCAACAGCAATTCGAACCCACTTTCAAAAAAGATCCCCCGCTGGAGCACGCCGCCGGTGATGAACGAAGCCACCATATCCCAGTAGCTCACCACCATGCGGAATGAGGCGTTGTCGTCCGACTCCGGCGGACACAATTCGTTTACTTCCCCGCAGGTCTTAGCGTGAAACGAAGCTGTGAACCACTGCCGTGCCTGACGCATCCTCTCTTCGCGCCGCAACTCGAAGAGTCTCAGGATCAAGTTGATATCGTCGTACGTCGCACAATCGGTGGGCATCGCTTGGATCTCCCGTTGAAAGGCTTGTCGGGACCTAGTCGCTTGTAACTAGTGCTCAGTTCTCACCACGGGCGCGGCGGTTGAGGCGAAAGGCACGCTGGCCATCGCTCGCGGCAACAGTTGGTGTACATCGCCCAGCATACAGTATGGCGGCAAGTCGGCGCGATGAATCGCGCCTCTACATCCCGACGGCTGGCATTTGCTTCCACTCCTGCCCGCCGCTGGTGAGAAATGTGGACTAAACCCGGTGGCACAGGCAATCCTGCCGGTGACGTCCAAGTGAAGTCGCACGCGCAACAACCGCCGGTTACACTACTCTAGCTGAACGCAGAGCAGGTTCTGAAGACTTCGCTTGGAGGCAAAGGCCTCTGGCTGCGTCTCTTCGTGGCGTGCTGATCACTCACCGCCGGAAGTAACTGTTATACTCGTTTTTCTGATTTCGCGCCGGCAGGGATTTCCATATGGCTGAAGAAGAAACCACGGCAACAGCGGAAGAGAAGCCCGATCCGAATCTCGTCTCGACACTCTCTGACGGGACGAAAGTGAAAAGGCGCATCCCGCGCCAAAGGGCTTGCAACAACCCGGGCAAAAACAACAAGATCTGCCGGGGACATCTGAAGCGCTGGTACGAGTTTGGCGACGAAGTCAGGCAGCAGTTTGGCCCCCAGCCGGAAGTGTACCGCTGCGAGAGATGCCAAACGCTCTATTTGCCTAACGAGGAAGAGGCAGCGCGCACCGGAACGCTGGCTTTTTGAGTTTCGGCCCGGTGCACGATCTCGGCAGGGACCCTAGTGTAGTGCCACTAACGGTTCTGGACAATGGCGTGGGTTTTGGCGGCGCGCTCGACTTTGGCGAGGATATCTTGTGCCGGAGCTGTCCAGACAAAGGGCTTGGCCGCTTGGTTGCTCGCTTCCAGGTACTCGTGGATGGCGGCCTCGAGTTCGGGAACACTGCGGAACACGCCGCGGCGGATGCGCTTCTGTGTCAGCTCGCGGAACCAGCGCTCGACGAGATTGAGCCAAGAAGAAGACGTGGGAATGAAGTGAAAGTGGAAGCGGGGGTGCTTCGCGAGCCACTTCTTCACCTGCTCATGCTTATGCGTGGAGTAGTTGTCCACGATCAGATGCAGCTCCAGCGCCGGTGGCGTTTCGCGATCGATCTTGCGTAGGAATTTGAGGAATTCCTGGTGCCGATGTCGCGGCAGACACTCCCCGATCACCTGGCCGTCGAGCACATTGAAGGCGGCGAACAGCGTCGTTGTGCCATGTCGTTTGAAGTCGTGGGTCATGGTGCCGGCGCGACCCTTTTTCAGGGGCAGTCCCGGCTAGCTGCGGTCTAAGGCCTGGATCTGGCTTTTCTCATCGACGCTGAGCACCAGCGCGTGCTCGGGCGGATTCAAGTACAGCCCGACCACGTCGCGGAGTTTCTCGACGAACTGCTTGTCGCGGCTGAGCTTGAAAGTTTCGAGGCGATGGGGCTGCAGTCCGTGCGCTTTCCAGACGCGCTGGATGGCCATCTTGGAGACGCCCAAGTGCTTGGCGAGGGCGCGGGTGCTCCAATGCGTGGCCGCCCGGGGCTTCTCGTGAAGCGTTGTATCGAGGATGCATTGGACGAATTCAGCGGAGAGCGCCGGTTTGCGTCCGGGGCGCGTCCGATCGCGGAGTCCGTCGAGGCCGGACTGGGCGAAGCGCTTTCGCCACAGGATGACGGTCTTGCGGTTGACGCCGAGTTCGCGGGCCATGGCGTGGTTCGCCAACCCCTGCGCACAGCGCAAAACAATGTGCGCTCGCAAGACCATTTTCTGCGTCGTATTGCGGCCTCGAACGAGGCGACGAAGAGCGTTTCGCTGCGGAGCGGTGAGGGCTAGAGCGTCAGCGGATGGCCACATAAACCATCCTATCGCGAAAAGGGTGTTATTGTACAGCTATTTATGTGGCACTACACTAGGAATGGAAGATCGCAGCGGGAGCACTCGGGGCGACCGAACGCGGCTCCGCAATCAGATGAGTCGGCTCTTTCGTTGCACAGTTTCGCTGATCTACGAGGACGAGCGGGGGGATGCAAGCGTGAGTTCGCTGATCGCCCGCCGCACCGAGTTCTGGTGGAACGAGCACAAGCCCGGTGAGCGGATGCTGTGGGAGAGTAAGATCGAGTTGGGCGAGGACTTTTTCAACGAGATCATCCGCCACCCGGTGCCGCTGGACATGAACACCCTCAAGGCCCTCAAGCGTTGCTCATTGGGCTTGGACCTCTACCTCTGGACGACCTACCGGACCTTTGCGCTTCGTGCTCCGCTACGGCTCTCCTGGCGGCAGGTGTACCGTCAGTTCGGTTTACACCCCTCCAAGGCGAGCGATAAGCAAACCGTCAAAAACTTCCGTCGCAAGGTTCTGCGCGAGCTGGTCAAGATCAAGGTCGCCTGGCCCGGCCTGAACTACACCACGGCTCCGGGCGTGCTGATCCTTCACCCCTCAACACCGGCAATCCCACCGACCGAGCAGCTTTCACTCATGAGGTAGCTCTCAGACCCCCCTTCACTGGCTCAAAAGTCTCCTCTGGCGGTCTTCCGCGAAGGGGGGGTAGGTATATATAGGGTGTCCACGCCGCCGAAAGCCGCCCCTGGGGATTCTCTGTGTCTCCCTGAAAGCTCCCGCACCACGAAGTTTTCCACAGACCGCAGTGATTCGTGGCAGTTTTCAACGGTGAAAGTGAACCCCCCACCAAGCCGATCTATCGGTGAAAGTGAACCCCCCTACAAGTAGTTAAAGAACAAGTAGTACAGAACAAGTACTAGAAGCGGCTACGGCTGTGGATAACTCACTGAAAACAAAAGAGAAACCACCGAAAGAGGGGGGCTAGCGCCCCCCGCAAAAGGCAAAACCAAAACCTTTCTTATAGGTAAAGAACTGAAAACACAAGACTTACGGCAAACCGCGGCGGAACGGGGGAAACGAGACGACAACAAAACCCAACCCAAAACCCCGGATAGCCTCCGCCAAGGGGCGAGTCAAGCCGCCGGCGCGGCTCCTACGCTGCGCTACGGCCCTGCGGGTGACAGCGCCCCTCCGCAGCGGCTCAGATAGCTGGTATGACCGAAAGGTTCCCTTCCGGCCCGTTCACACGGCCCGAAGCAACCCGACAACCAGGACCATCCACCCCCTTTCCCTCGTAAAAGGGTAGCGCCCACATTCGTGAGATATTGTCAAATGTTGTGGATGGGCGAGGTCAGGCGGCGTTTTCCTGAACCATCAATCCATCCTTGAAAACCTTTCCCTCTAAGACATGAACAATCACTTCCGAACCGTTCAGGCGTCGCCAGTGGCGCTCGGCTTGGCGGGCCAGCATGAAGACCATCGTTAACGACGCTTCGCGGCTGCCACAACCCTTCGTTCGTCGCTGCCGCAAACGGACCGTCGCAAAGGTGGACTCGATCGGGTTCGTCGTCCGCAAGTGCCCCCAGTGCTCGGCCGGAAAGTCGTAGAAAGCCAGCAGCACTTGGCGGTCTTTTTCCAGGCACTCGACCGCTTTGGGGAACTTCTTCTCGTATAGGTTCTTGAAACGGTCCAGAGCGGCCTCCGCCGTCTGCCGACTCTGGGCAAGATAGATGTCGCGCAGCGCCTGCTTGGCTTTGCCCTGCATGCTCTGCGGCAGCTTATTGAGCACGTTGGCCGTCTTGTGGAGCCAGCAGCGTTGCTCACCGGTCGCCGGATAGACTTTCCGCAGTGCCGCCCAAAACCCCATCGCTCCGTCGCCCACCGCCAACTTCGGCGGCAGCTCGAGCCCCTGCCGTTTCAAGTCCTCCAGCAACTCCTGCCACGACAGTTCGCTTTCGCGAAAGCCGTCGTGCACCGCCAGCAGTTGCTTGCGACCGTCTTCGAGTGCTCCCATCACAACCAGCAAACACTGCCGTTCATCGTCCAGACGAACATTCGAGTAGATGCCATCGGCCCAAATGTAAACAAACCGCTGGCCGCTGAGGTCACGCTTTGACCAAGCCTCGTACTCGCGGCGCCAGACGTCTTTGAGACGCACCACCGTCGTCGCCGACAGGCCCGGAGCGTCGGGCCCCAGCAAGGCCTCCAGCGCTTCGCTGAAATCGCCCGTCGAGATCCCTTTCAGGTACAACCAGGGGATCAACTCCTCCACACTCTTCGTGCGCCGCGGATACGGCGGCAGGATCTGGGAAGTGAAACGAAAGCGCCGGCCCTGCTCATCGACTCGGCGATCGTCGACCCGCGGCGCCTGGATCTTCAGCTGACCCACGCCGCTGACGATGGTGCGCTCGCGGGCGTGACCGTTGCGCACCACCAGCCGCCGGCCGTCCTGGTCGACTTCGTGCTGATGCGTTTCGATGTAGGCGGTCACTTCGGCTTCCACGGCCTTGACGAGCATCTGGCGCGCTCCTTGGCGCAGCACCTCATCCAAGGGCGAGCGTTCCTTTCCATCAATGACTTGGGGGTTGACTTGACTGCTGCTCTCAGCAGCTTCACACTGACTCATGGCGTATCCTCCTTGTTCCTTTCCAGAAAACGATTGAGTTGCTTCCTCAATCGTCAGGATACGCCGCCTCCCCTCAGAGGCTCATCCACAACTTCTGGTTATAGCTCCACATTCGTGTTGAAATACAACATAAGGACCCGTTCCTTAGCGCACCCCGGCACGATCGAGGACCTACTGGCCGGAGAGAATGACGTTGTCCCACCCGATCGGGCTGATATGGGACAGTAACTCGAAGTTGAGATCGTCCGCATCCGAGCCCGCCTCGCTCAAAACACGATCGATCTCCCCGAATCTGCCAATAGATGATAGCTGCGAGGATGGGCGTTGGTGCATGAATCGGTGTAAGCGAGCACGCTAGCGGCGGGGGTGGGGTCCAGTCCATCATAGAGATCGGGGGGTAACGTCATGGTCGCAGCGAAGTCGAGCCGAGTCAACCGCCAGTACAAGAAGAAGTACAGAATCCGGAACTGGAGGGAGTACGAGCGTGGCCTCAGGAGCCGCGGCGACGTCACGATCTGGCTGAGCGAGGATGCAATTGCCGCGTGGGTACCACCGAAGAACGGTCTTCGCGGAGGCCAGCGGCGGTACTCGAACCTCGCGGTCCGGACCGCGTTGACGCTGCGGGTCGTCTTCAGCCTGCCGCTCCGCCAGACCGAGGGGTTCCTGGACTCGCTGCTCCGCTTGATGGGCCTCAACCTCAAGGCCCCGGACCACACCACACTCTCGCGCCGGAACCAAATCGTTGCGGTGCCGCCCCTGACCCGATCCTACGACGGCCCGATCGACTTGATCGTCGATTCCACAGGGCTGAAGATTCTGGGTTGCGGCGAATGGAACGCGCACAAGCACAAGGCATCAAAGAAACGCCGGGATTGGCGGAAGCTGCACATCGGGGTGGATGCCGAGGGGTTCATTGTGGCGGCCGAACTCACAGCGAGCAGCCGGGACGACGCCTCCACACTCCCTGCTCTTCTCGACACAATCGAGGTTCCCATCCGGCGTTTCACCGCAGACGGAGCCTACGACCACATGTCAGTCTACGATCAACTCAGCGCGGCCGGTACAGAGAACGTCGTGATTGTGATTCCCCCTCGTCGCTCTGCGGTGTCGGCGGGGCCAACGGACGGCCCATGGGCGCAGCGTGACACGGCTCTTGAGAGGATTCGCCAGGTCGGGCGACGAGAGTGGCAGAAGGAGTCGGGCTACCGACAGCAGGCGCGCGTTGAAAACAGCTTCTTCCGATACAAGTCCGTGCTCGGAGGCGGATTGAAGGCGAGGCACGGCAAGGCACAAAGGAGAGAAGTTGCGATCGGGTGTCACATCCTCAACCGGATGGCCGAGCTGGGTAGGCCGAAATCCTGCGCTGTGGTGTCCTGAACGAGAAGTTGGAAAAGCGCCCCCACTCGCGCCGCAGTTGAATCATGCAACAGCGCCTCGATTGAATCGAAACGTATACTCATCCAGGTAATAGTCCAGGTGTTCACGGCTCACAGCGCCTTGGTGCGTCCCGATCAACCAGCGCTTCAACAGGGCAGCCACCCGGTGAACGTGGGGCAACAGCTCGGAGGCCGACTGGCTCGAACCGGCCAGAAAGTCGTACTCGTGCCGATAGCCAAGCGCCTCCAGGCCGACGTACCCTTCCCAGCCGTCGGTGTGGATCGTGCTGTCGGGCTCGACAGCCTCTTGGATGAAGCCGTGCAGCTGTTGCTTGGACGCTCCGCGGATGCGCTTCATACGGATCCTTCCTATCCCCGCGCCGTCTTCCTCGGCGGCGATGGCTACCAGTGCTTTTTTCTGCGTCTGCCGTCCGCGCAGTCCCTCTTCTGCGCCCCCCACATAGGTCTCGTCGACCTCCACGCGACCGCTGAGCCGTTCTCGGCCGGGCCGCACCATCGCGCGCCGCAGCTTGTGCAGCAACGCCCAGGCGGTACGGTAGCTTCCCAGACCCAAGATGCTTTGCAGTCCCAGTGCGCTCGCCCCGTTTTTCTGGCTGGTCACCCACCACATGGTCCGAAACCAGGTGCGCAGCGGCAGGCGCGTGTCCTGGAAAATCGTGCCCGCCGTCACCGAAGCCTGATAATCGCATTGCCCACACCGCAGCAGGCCCCGCCGGCTGGGCCGAGCTCTCCGCCCTCCACAGCGGGGACACACAAAACCCTGTGGCCAGCGCAGTTGCATCAGATACTCGCGACACGCCTGCTCAGTGGCAAAACGCCCCTCAAACTCCTCCAGCGTCCGCGGGTAGTCCTCCACAGCCCCGCATGCTATATGTTGGGGTCTCGGGAGTCAAGTGCATACCCCGATTAGCGCAGTTGTCGCAATCTTGAGGCGAAAAGCGACAGTGGAGAAAATCGATGGACGCAAAGATCCGGTAGTGCGCTAACTAATCTCTTGTTGGTCGATCAGGAATGGTCCGGTGTGATGGTCACGGAATCTGAGACGGTGGGCCGTAGACAGGCTGCGTGACGAAGGCACCATCGTCGTTTGCCATGATACCGACGCCCGTGACGGTTCTTGTTTCTCCTATAACCTCCACGACTCCATTGGCAACTCGCGTACACGGCAGCACATCATGCGTGATGAACGCTGTATGCTGGCCCGCTAAAAAGAAAAGCTGACTTCATCAGTCCGTCGGCGAAAGGGCCTGTGCAGTGACCATGACTGGAACCAAAAGCGGACACTTTACGGCCACCTCACCGAAAGAGGCGGAAAACCAGAAAGCCATGGAGAGCCTACATGATTGATAACACTGGTGCGGAGAGGGGGACTCGAACCCCCATGAGATTGCTCTCACTAGCACCTCAAGCTAGCGCGTCTACCAAATTCCGCCACCTCCGCACAGCCAGGCGAGCGCTAGGGAAGAGAGAGACCGGGGTCCTTTGGTTCTCGTCTGTCGCGGACTACTCCCGATCGCTGTCGGGATCGCCTTCCCCCGTCGCGGCGTCATCTCCGGGGGGAATGACTTCAACCTCCGTCTGGAAACCCGGTGGCTGCCCAGCAGACTCGGCGCCCCCCGGTTCAGCCGTCTCTCCCGTGTCGGTCCGCTCGATCACCGACTCGCCCGTGCCCTGGGTACGCACCTTTTCGATCCCCAGCCAAATTGAGGTCAGCATGAAAATTACGGCCGCCGCTGTCGTGGCTTTCGAGAGCAGCGAGGCCGCTCCTCGAGGACCGAAGGCCGTCTGCGAACCCATACCCCCGAAGGCCCCCGCCAGATCCGCCGCTTTCCCGCTCTGTAACAGCACGACGATGATGAGAAAGAGGCAGACAAACACGTGAACGATGGTTACTAGGAGAGCCTCCATGTTTGCTGAGTTTCCTTCCCGGCCGGCTGCAGCTAGGTGTAGTTGACAATGGCCGCCATCGATTCCGGCTCCAAGCTGGCTCCCCCGACCAAAGCGCCGTCAATCTCAGGCCTAGCCATCAACTCTTGTGCGTTTGACGGCTTGACGCTCCCCCCGTATAGAATACGCAAACGCTCGGAAGCATCTTCGCCGAACTGCTGCGCGGATCTCTGGCGAAGAAAACGGTGGGCGTCGCCGGCGATTTCTGGTGTCGCAGTGCGACCCGTTCCAATGGCCCACACCGGCTCGTACGCTAAGATTATACGGGAGAAGTCTCGTTCGGTCAACGAAGCCATGGCACCCTCGAACTGCCGCGCCAAGACGCTTTCCGTGCGTTCTTGTTCGCGGTCCTCCAAACTTTCTCCGACACAAACGATCGGCGTCAAACCCGCGCCCAGTGCGGAGGAAACGCGCTTGTTGACGGTCTCGTCGGTTTCACCAAAATATTGACGGCGTTCGCTGTGTCCTACTATGACGTGGGTGCAGCCGGTAGCGGCGATCATGGGGCCGGATACTTCACCCGTAAACGCGCCCTCGTCTTCCCAGTAAAGGTTCTGGGCGCCGATTTTGATGTTGGTTCCCCGCACGGCGTCGACAGCGGCCGACAAAGCAGGGAAAGGCGGCGCGATGACAATCTCACAATGAGTGGCATCTTCGACCAGAGTCTTGAACCCGCCGAAGAACTTGACCGTCTCGGCGGTCGTTTTGAACATCTTCCAGTTACCCGCGAGGACGGGTTGTCGCGGGGATTCCACGTTGCCCGACAATGCGCCTTACTCTCCTCAAGATAGAAATAAGTTGCTAGGGCTGTGAGCGGGCGCCCCCTGCGAGCCGCGGGATTCGGCAACCGTGACTGCCAAGTTCAGGTCGATCACGGCCCTAGTCCGCCGAAGGGGAAGCTCAATCACCTTCAGTCCGGCCCTCGTGATCTTCCAGTAGGGACTTTAGGTCCCTTAACTGTTGCCGCAGTCTCTTCTCGCGGACGGAAAGCGACCATAGATAGAGAATGTGAAGTATCCACGCCGCACTGAACGCGTACCAAAGCCACTTCAGGTTTTCTTCCATAACACCGTATTACTTACCTTTAAAGAGCATAAACCTCTCGCCGCAAAGCTTCCGCCTCCCGGCGTGTCTGTTCCAAACGCCTCCGAGCCCGAACCAGACACCACAGAAGGACGAACATGGCTACCGTTGCGACGATCAGAGCGGTTCTCATATCAGGGTGGAGCCCCGAGCCGTCACCGCCGAGTATGACGGGTTGTGGGTGCTGCATGCGCCACCAGCGATTCGCCATGTAAACAATAGGGATATCCACCACCCCGAAAATCGAAACAACAGCACAGGCGACGGCCCGTTGGCTCGGTTCGCTGATCGACTGCCGCAAGATCAAATAACCGGCGTAGATGAGCGCCAGTAAAAGCATGGTTGTAAGACGCGCGTCCCAGGCCCACCACACTCCCCACACCGGTTTGGCCCACAGCGACCCCGTAATCAAATTCACGACCGCAAAGACCAGGCCTGATTCGTTACAAGCCACCGATAGGTCGTCGTAGCGATGATCGCGCTTGACGAGATACAGAATGCTGGCAGCACCACCGATCACGAACGCCAAGAAGGCTGTGAACGCGGAGGAAACGTGGAAATAGAAAATCCGCTGAACGATACCCATCGAGCGCTCGGTCGGCACCCAGACGAAAATCAAATAGAGAGAAACCAGCATCATGACCAAGGAGGCGATCAGCAGCAAGGGCGTTGATTTGTCCGCGTTGATGCTGCTAGCAGGCTGTGGCATGCTGGTCGAGAGCCCTTTCCGGTAAACAGTTTAGCAAGGGGCGGAGCAAGCGGCGGCGGCGATGGAAGACGAGATCCGGTGCGAAGTCAACAAATGGCGGCGCTTGAAACGCGAGCGGCCGGGGAGAATCGACGTCCTCGGTGATCTCTCGGGCGCTGTAGACTCATGGTGTAAGTTACTGAATTAGTGGGGGTTATTAGGAATTGGCTTTGTTTGGTTATTTCGTTGCTCCCATTCTCCGTTGCTGGGTGGGGGCGCTGCTCCGATACTTCGTTGCTGCCGAGTGGCTGTGCCTCGGGGCGGCCTGCCCCTAGGTCGGATGTCTCTCGTATCCCAGTGGGGCGATCGGTCAGGTGTTGCTGCACCACCCGGGGCCAGCCCGATCGGAACCGCCGTAAACTATTGATTCCCTGTGGGTTGTGCGAAATTGGGTTTGTTTCGTTTTTTTCTTGCGCGTCGAGCGTAGTAGCGAGCCCGTCTCCCTCCTTCAGAATAGCAACTGTGTCAAGTGTCTCCCTTGGGCGATGGTCGAAGGATGCTGTCCTTGGGCGGGGAAAGAGCATTCATCTGTGCTATCGGCCGGCCGGAGAAAGTCGCAGGTCTCTGCAAGGCCTGGGCTACCGGTCTGAGCGACATGTTCAGTCCGACCAGGGTCCTGCGTTTGGACAGCTCGGAAACAGGTGTCGGTAGGAGTACCGACACGGCAGGTCTGGGGACCTGCGCCACGAGGGCGGAGAAAGTCGCAGGTCTCTGCGAGGCCTGGGCTACCGGTCTGAGCGACATGTTCAGTCCGACCAGGGTCCTGCGTTTGGACAGCTCGGAAACAGGTGTCGGTAGGAGTACCGACACGGCAGGTCTGGGGACCTGCGCCACGAGGGCGGTTGTTAGCTTCCGCTCGGAGCTCGAACGTTGGGCTTCGGTGTCTGATGTTGTGGCGCAGGCGCCTACGACTGCCGCGTCGACACTCGCGTCGACGTCGCGGCGACCTCCGGTCGCCGCGAGACAAGCAAGATTACTTGTCCCAATGAGTTTCTTCAGCGCACTGCTAGACTAGCCCGCGGCCATGACCTTCGACCAACTGAAGAACCGATGGGGTTGGAAACCGATGCGAGGTTGCCCGGGGCGGTACACACTGCCTGGCACGGAGTTCAACGGATCACCGTACGATCTCTTAGGCGCGCAAACCAAACTTCATGAGTTTCGGGTGGACGCCGCGGAAGACCCCGTCGTCGTCGCCCGCCTGGCCCAAGGGGGCGGCTTGATTTCCTACCGACGAGCGGACGGAAAATATGTCCACACCCTCAACACGGAAGAAGGGTTCCGGCGCAAGCTCGATCAACTTGGCATTCGTTTCGAAGCGACGTCAGAGGAGGCGACTGTCGATAACTATTAGATTACACTTAGTCCATGCCTGTGAAACCGAGCACCTTCCAATGTCCACGAGGCGAAAACACATCTATCCCGACTCCTGGAACGAGTCGCGGCGGGCGAGGAGATCATCATTGCACGCGCTGGCAAGCCCGTCGCTCGTTTAGCACCCCTTAAACCCCAGAGTCAACCCCGCCAGCCTGGATCTCTAGCTGGAAAAATCTGGATCGCGGACGATTTCGACGAGCCATTGCCTGAAGCGATTACTGCTTCGTTTCGAGCAGAAAAAGACTTGAGGCTGCTGGTCCAAAATTCGGCGGCGCGAGAGCCGAATTCCGACAAGTCTGCCGCCCCCAACCAACGAACAGAATAGTGCTTGGCAGCGTAAGTGGCCGGTGTTGGAAGGCTTTAACGCCCATCCACGTTTTGCGAACGGGATGAGGCTTTGATGCCTCCTTGGTGGTAAACGCTTCGCCGTTGCTCAGGACCCAGCGGCCATGATCCAGCCGTCGGGCCTGTCGATTGGCGAGAGGCGATTTCACATTAGAAATCGGCGAATCGTCTCAGTAACACCCAAGGAGGCCCCAGTTCGGGCCGCTCTATGCGTGCCGGGATCGCAGCATGGAAGTCGCGAGTTACAATAACGAAGTCGCGAGTTACAATAACCTTTGCTGATCAAGCTGAACAGGAGAACGCCCAGTGGGCAGGATCCTCGCGCGCAGCACGATATGACTTCAAGGACTTATCGGCTTCGACTGCAAGCCGCGTGCACCCTCGCTTTGCTTTCGCTGTTAGGGGTAGGTTGGACAGCGCGCTCCAAGCAGGCCCAGGCGGCGGATGGCGCTCCAACGGCGCTCGAAACATCGTTCGAGCGGCATGTGAAGCCGTTCTTGGAACAAAACTGCGTTCAATGCCACAACGTGGACACGATGACTTCGGGCGTCCGCGTCGACCACCTAGACGCAGCACTCGAGGATCGGCATCTTCGATTGTGGGAAGTGATCCGGAAAAGGATTGGCGATGCGACCATGCCACCCAAAGGCGTGCCACAACCAGCTAGCGCCGAGCGTCAGCGGATGGTCGAGTGGATCACGCAAGCACTGGAGGTCGCTCGCTCGCGTCCGACGCAGAAGAACGGCATCATACGGCGCCTTACGGTCTCGCAGTATCGGAACACCCTCCGGGAGTTGTTGCTGCTGGACGGTGACCTGACGGGTGCTCTTCCCCCAGACGCTGTCTCCAAAGATGGATTTGTAAATAACGCGGAGACGCTGCAACTGTCGCCATTGCTGATGGAAGCCTACTTTGAAATCGCCGAAGAGGCGCTCGACCGATCCATCGTCAATCCGGACTCGAAGCCCTCGATCCAGAACTTTCGTGTCGATCTGGGCGCGTCGATCAATCCCGAACCGCTCCCCAGCAAGCTCATTCTCGGCGCGGATAGCCTCCTGCTAGATAACCAAGACTACGTTGTGAAGCAACTCACGCCTAGCAAAGCGTTCTCCTTCGAGCCGTTCCGAATGCGGACCAAGTATCGGTTCATCGAAGGCTACAAGGGGAACGCTACGGTCCGCGGCTGGAGAGACTTTGACAGTATTTATCACGCGGTCTTTGCCTGCATGCGCGGCAGCCGCGGCTATCCCAAGGGGCTCCCTTATAGCACGGTCCCGGAGGGTCTGTTGCTGCGGCCAACCATTCCCAACGATGAGATTTTCCAACTCGATGGCACCTACGGGCCAAAGGCGAACTTCAAGATCTCGCTTCGCGAACTGCCCGACCATGGGCGGTTTCGGGTCACCGTCATGGCGGCGAAGTACAACGACGGCCTGCTGCTCGATCCGGGCGATCCCGCCCAGGGGGCCGATGGCGTAGACGCCGTCGTTAGCCGCGATCCCACATCGCGGCAGCCCGTGGCGATCGAGAAGGCCGGCATTTACCAAGTCGACATCCACGAGGCAGCACGCAAAGAGTCGCCGGCCGCGGACTCGGCGCGGCTCGGCGAAGGGCTGGCCGGATTGTGGTCTTTCGACAGCGGTGCAAGCGGCAAGTACATCGAGGGCGACGCACAGCTAGTCGATTCACCCTTCGGCAAGGCTGTGTCGCTCGCCGGTGATTACGGCTCGCTGCGGATCCCTCGCAGCGATGCCATGAATGTCGGTGACGGCGACTTCACCGTGGCGGCTTGGATCTACCCGAAGCAGCTGAAACAAGCCGGCATCGTTGCTCTCGGAGATGATGATCCGACGCACGGCTGGTATCTGGAAATGGCCGGAAACAAAGGGGACTTTCGGATAGAAACGACCCGACCGGACAACGAATCCAATGGGACTGTGACTTCCCCACCGGGAGTCATTCGCACCGACGCCTGGCAGCATGTTGCTGCCGTTGTGAGACGGAAGGGTGAAACGCGACTCTACGTAAACGGCTATCCCGTCGCGAAAGGGGAGATTGGTCCGGCGAACCTGGACAATCCGGAGATCGATCTTTACCTGGGGAGCATAGCCCCCCCCGCCCAGCAGTTCCGGGGCGAACTGGATGAAGTGCGCCTCTACTCCCGGGCCCTCGACGAAGCCGAGATCCAAGCCTTGGTAGAACCTGGACGGCAATTTGCGCAGCCGGCTCCCGAAAAGCCGCAAGAGGTGACGCTGACCCTTGGCGGCCGGCCATTCCCAGGCGCGTTAGAGCAGCCCGCATTCCTGGCAGTGAGGCTCGAGGCTGGGACGCTGCAAGTCGACGCGCAGCACGCCGGCGTGAAGGATTTGGAGCGGGTCGTTCTTACTCCGCTCGCCGCCGAGCACGAAGTCTCGCGACGTTTTCTCGCGTTTGAGAAGCGTTTGCCGCGACTAGGCGTGCATTTGGGGCTTCGTCGCGATTGCGGCAGCACGTTCGCTCCAGTCGGGGCGCCGCAAACCGTGGCGAGCGACAAGCTCACCCGGTTTGTGTTTGAAGGGGCTATCAGCGATTTCCCCAGCCCGGATGTCGAAAAGGACAATGTCAACTATCTAGCGGGCATTCGTGAAATCGGCGTCCGTAGTGAGTACACCGACGGTCGCGACATGCCGCGGTTGCTGGTCCGGTCGGTGGAATTCGAAGGACCATTCTACGACACCTGGCCTCCACCGTCACATCAGAAGATCTTCGTCGACTTTAACCGCAAATACAATTCGCTGGCCTATGCGCGAGAGATCATCCGCGGGTTTGCAACCCGCGCCTACCGCCGTTCCATCACCGCTATGGAAGAGTCCGCCCTGATGGCGGTGTTCCAGCAATCACTCGACGCGGGAGGCGGTTTTCAGAGGAGTGTGCGGGACGCGCTGCAAGTCGCGTTGACGTCGCCGCAGTTCTTGTTTTTGGTCGAGGCCAGCAGCACGCCCGAAGCCGAGCCAATCGACGACCAGGAGCTGGCTTCCAAGCTGTCGTACTTCCTGTGGAACGAGCCGCCGGATCGCACAACGTTGAAGTTGGCCGATAGCGGCGCGCTCCGGAAGCAATTGGACTCGGAAGTGGCGCGGATGATCGAGAATCCGCGTTTCTCCCAGTCCGTTGAGGAATTCACATCCCAATGGCTGAGTCTGGACAAGTTCGATGTGCTCGAACCGGACCGTGACCAATTTCCGAAGCTCACGCGCGACACTCGCACCCAGTTGCGTCGGGAGCCGGTCGAGTTTGTCCAGTACTTGATCCGGAACAACCTGCCCGTGCGGAATCTGATTGAGTCCTATTTCGTCGTTGCGAATGAAGTCGTCGCCGGCTACTACGACCTGGGGCGCAAGACCGAGAGCGGTTTCGAGTTTGTACCCATTAAGCACGGCCGACCCGAGCTCGGAGGCGTGCTCACTCAGGCGGCAATCATGGCGGGGCTGTCCGACGGCCGGGAATCGAACCCCGTGAAGCGCGGGGCGTGGCTGGCGCGCAAGATCATCGCCGAGCCGCCCGATGATCCTCCACCCAACACGCCGGACCTAGAGGCGGATACAGAAGGGCTGTCGCTTCGCGAGCGGCTCGAGCAGCACCGCAATCAGCCCGGCTGCATGCAGTGTCACACGAAAATCGACCCCTGGGGAGTGGCGCTCGAGGAGTTTGACGCCGGCGGCCGCCTGAAGCAGCAACCAGCGGACGCGCGATCCACGTTGCCCGACAGCACGGAGGTGTCAGGCATAAACGATCTGAAGCGGTATCTCGGTCAAGATCGCATCGACCAGGTAGCCTTCAGCGTTCTTAAGCATCTCGTGACGTATGCGAACGGCCGCAGCCTGACGTACAATGAGTTGGGCTATCTGAAAGAAGACGGGCTAAGGTTGAGGGCCAGCGGCTACCCAATGCAGGACATGATCCGCTACGTCGTCAATAGTAAACTGTTCCTCGAGAAGTAGCGGAAAGCAGAAAGTGATGAGAACTTCACTAAAGATCGACCGCCGCGCTTTCCTCCAGGGTATGGGAGGAGTCGCGCTGGCCTTGCCGGTTCTCGACGCGATGGGCGCCGAAGTGACCGAGCAGGCTCCTCGCCGGTTCTGCGCGCTCTACACCGCGAACGGCATGTCGCTGCCGAGATCGCAGAACGGCATCGACGAGTGGAGTTGGTTTCCCACCGCCGAGTGCGACGGCGAGTTCGTCTTCGGCAAGTCGACTGAGCCGTTGAGCCTCTTCCGGAAACAGCTCAGCTTTATGGGTGGACTCTACCACCCGAGCGGTCCGAAGGCCGACCCGCATATCTGCTCGGACATGTGGCTCACCGGCGCACCTCTGTACAATCCGACGCGAGCGACCTTCAATTCCGTCGGACTCGACCAGGTAGTGGCGCAGCACACCAAGCAGTATTGCCGGCAGCCGTCGTTGGTGCTGTCGATCGATGCCGGAACGGGCTTTCTCTCTCGGACGGGCACGATCTCCTATAGCCTGGAGGGCAGGCCGATTCCGGCGGAAAACAACCCGCGCCGGGTGTTCAATCGCTTGTTTCGCGGTGACCACGCATCGCTCGAGTCGGAACGCGAGAGACTGCAACGCCGCATCAAGTTGGTGGACGCCGTGGCCGAGAGTGCGCATTCTCTCGAACAGCGGCTCGGCAAGTCCGACCGGGAACGGATGGATCAGTACCTAACCTCTTTGAATGAAGTCGAGTCGCGGTTGATCGCATCCGAGCGTTGGATCGACATCCCGCTGAAAAAACAGGACTACTCGCATTTGAACCTCGACGCGACATCCGAGGGAGAGCCTGCCGAGTTCTACCGCACCATGTTCGACCTGATCGCGTTGGCATTCGATGCAGACATCACTCGCTCGGTCGCGTTCATGCTCAACCGCGAAGACGGCATGGGCATCAGCGATACGTTCCCGCTCAAGCTGGGACTCTCGAAGACGCATCACAAGCTCTCGCATGTGACCGACAAGGACGGGCAGTGGGAGTTTGCCAAGTACGATCTGTTCTTGAGCCAGCAGTTGGCGCACTTCTTCGAGAGGTTGGCTGGCTATCAGGATCGCAACGGCAGCGTGCTCGACAACACCATCGTGCTATTCGGAAGTGGCGCGAGCACGACGCACACCCCCCGCAACCTGCCAACTCTGATCGCCGGCGGAGCTAACATGGGCCTCGAACATGGGACCTACTGGCGAAATGGCGAGACGCGAATGTCGAACATGTACCTCAGTATTCTGCGATCTCTGGGCATCGGGCAGGAATCGTTCGCTGACAGCACCAGCACGCTCAGCGGTTCGATCTTCCATCGCGTCTAGGCTACTGCGGCCCTGAGCCTCGCCAAGACCTTGTCACAGCCTCTTAAGAGCCCTTGCCGGCAGAACCAGCAGCAGAACTAACGGTGAGGTTGCCGGCTGCGGACGCCGCCGCACGGCCCGAAGAACGCACCCGCCGGCGAGCCAACGAGGCCAGCCTAAATCCTCACTTGTCGTTAGCCTTTACCTATCTTGCTTGGAAGTCCCATAAACCCTCGGTTTAAAAACCAACTACTTCTCTGTCGACCGTAAACAGTACAGCACGCCGTCGCGGGAGCCAATGACGAGCCGGTTGCCGCTGATGGCCGGCGAGGCGACGATATGTCCGCCGGCGGTGAACTTCCACAGCAGCTTGCCGTCGGCAAGGTTCAGCGCGTATAGATTGCCATCGTTTGATCCAACGTAGAGGACGTCCCCGGCGATAACCGGCGAGGAATCGACTCGGCCCTTGGTGGCGAACTCCCACACCAGCTCGCCGGTCTCGATGTCGATGGCATGAATGCGCTTATCGCGCCCGCCGAGGATTGCTTTGCCTTTCGAGACCACTGGCGAGGAATAAAAGGGGTAGCTGGTCTTTGGATGGTGGTAGCGCCATACTACTTCGCCTTGCTTCCAGTCAATGGCCAAGACTTCATTGCCAAAGGTCCCAACGTAGGCCCGATCCCCTACTAATGAGGGAGTAGCCGCCACATAGTCGTTGAGGTCGACCTGGCTAACTTCCTTCCCATTGGCAATAGCGATCACCCGCAGTTTTCCGTCACAGCCTGTCACGAAGGTCTTGCCGTCCTTTACGGCCGGACTACAGTGGACGCGGTCTTCGGTTTGGTATTTCCAGCGGACCTCGCCGGTCGTCGGGTCGAGACTGTAGAGATTGGCGTCGTAGGAGCCAAACAGGATCCCCTCGGGAAGACAGTTCGGCGAGGAGAGGATTTCCGCGCCGGCCTGGTATGTCCAGCGAGCACGGCCTGTCCTAATGTTGACCGCGTGAAAAACGCCGTCCTCGTCTCCGAAATAGACAGTGTCGTCGAGCACGCACCCCGACGCCGGGACGCCCAGGTTCGCCTGATAGGTCCACTTGCCATGGCCGGTCTCGAGATCGACGGCATGGAATCTGCCATCCATTTCGCCAAAGTACACAACCCCGTCCACGATGATGGCGGTCGAGTCGATGCCGGCTGGGGCCTCGTAGGTCCACTCGACTTCAAGAGGGGGCGGAAGCGGGTTCGGAGCAATGGCGTTCCGTTGGGGCGTGCCCAAAAACAGCGGCCAGTCGGCGGCCATGGAGGCGGCAAGAAAGATGAAGGCAAGTGCTGCGAGCCGGAGTAAGCGGTGCCCGGGAATACCGCCGGAAAAATGGGGACAGCCACCGATTTTTCGTTCGTCGAAGTGCTTCGTTTCCAATATAAAGATGGACTGCGAAAATCGGATGGCAGCCCCCATTTTTTGCCCAGGCGCCGCGAGCAGTCTCGACGCTGCACGCCGGGAGCCTGCGCCGCGACCGACTTCGGCCCCTTCATACGGACTCGGGGAGGGCTTCCGTGAGATCTCAGTAGACACGCGGGGATACCTGTTTCACTCGACCAGTGGACTGTCCTGGAGACGAATTCACTATAGATCCGGAAATGTCGGGCTCGAAAGCCCGACACAGCACGCTGAAAGCGTGCGCCACGTCGCCGGGACGATCAGAAAGTCTTGTCTGGGACAGCTTCCTAGTAGACGCACTCATAGATCTCCAGTAATTCCCGCGCCGTGACCTGGCGAGGATTGAAGCTCGCCGTCCATTGACTGGAAGCTTCTTCGGCCAGCAGCGGCAGGGCTTCCGGTGAAATATCGTACTGGGAGAGACGCGTAGGAAGCTCGGCCTGCCGCATCCAGTCCTCAATCGTTTGAGCCAAGCCTTCCGCTCCACCCAAATTCCCGTCCAATTGTGTGTAGAGACCGCCCACCTCGCCGGCGTTGAAGCGAATGACGGCGGGAAGCATCAGGCCCACCGCCGCGCCATGTGTTACGCCATGGTGAGCCGTGAGGGGGTTAGCGCAAGAATGGGCGGCTCCCAGCATGGAGTTCTCGATCGCCGCGCCGGCGTAATGAGATCCCAGCAACATGCCCGCCCGTGCCGCGCGGTTGTTTGGTTCTCGCAGCACGAGAGGGAAGTTTTCGCTCAACAATTGCCAGGCTTGGCGAGAGAAGAGTTCTGAAACCGGGCTGCGCTTTTTCGTCACCCAGGTCTCGACGGCGTGCGTGATGGCATCGATTCCCGTGACAGCGGTCATCTCCGACGGCTGCGTGAGCGTTAGATCGGGGTCCAAGATCGCCACGGCCGGGGCGGCCTTGGGGTCGCCGCAGGCCATCTTTTGGCGCGTCTCTTCATTAGCGATGAGCGCGAACGATTGCACCTCGCTGCCGGTGCCGGCGGTGGTGGGGACGGCGATCAAGGGCAGCATGGGTTGCGTGGCTTTGCCGATGCCCCAGTAGTCAGCCATCCTCCCTCCATTGGTCAGCAGGAAGTTGATGCCCTTGGCGCAGTCCATCGAGCTGCCGCCGCCCAAACCGACGATTAAATCGATTTGATGCTCTCGTGCGGCGGCCACCCCGGCATCCACATGACGCGTCGTGGGATCCTTCTCAACGTCGGTGAACCCGAAAGCTTTTAGGCCCGCGGCCTCTAACCCTTCGACGGCCCGCCCCGTGTATCCGGTTGCCATAATCCCGGGGTCGGAGACCACGAGCGCGCGGGTACCGCCCAACGAGTGAGCCGCTTCCCCAAGGCGCTCAAGGCTTCCCGCGCCGAAGATCACCCGTGTACGGGGTTGATAGTCAAAGGCCTGCATGGGAATGGCCGAAGCGAGGTAGACATACAGTCTACGGCAGGTGATAACGGATCGGAAAGTAAGTCAGGTGCGGGATTGGCGGAGCCGTGCCGGGAAGGGTGCGGTTGAGGGCTCGTACGCCCAAGGGGATATCCCATTGACGGGGTCAGTCGCGGCCTTGACCGCCGTCTACCGCCCGCGGCTCCGCTTTCGATCGATGGGCTTCCCGGGGAGACCGGCACTCTGTGTTTTCAACCGTGGACCCGTAACGTTTTAATAAACCCCCACGGCCACCGTGCCCTTGGTTTTTGAGAAGGGCCGTACGTTGCGCACGCCGTCCCAGGGATAGATCTCGATCGGCGGTTCACGTTCGCATTCATCCCGCTCGGGAAAGCGAGGCATGAAAAACTCCTTCGTCAGCGTCGTCAGCAGGACGCGCCCGGTTTCTCCGTAGTCCACAAGGCGATCCATCTCGTCGGGATCAACCACGTCACTGACCGCGCGCGGCTGCGGAGGATAGTAGATGATGGCGTGGTCGTCGGCCGGGTCGAAAGGTTTGTGGCAGGCCAGGCCCATCAACGTATTGCCGTAGGTGGCGGCGAAGTAAGCGCCTTCGAGCAACTCTTCGCGGGCAAAACGGTGAAACTCGGGCGTCATCTCCGTACCGCCGCAGAAGACGCCGGTGATCCCTTTTTCTTTGAGTGAGACACGGTCGCACAGCGCTTCGAGCAGCTTTGGCGTGGTGAACAGACAGCGGATGTTCGGGTGATTATCCAGAATGGTAATCGCCTGGTCGAGGCAGTGGCTCTTGTAGGCTTCGGCCTCCTTGATATCCCCGCGCTTGAGCAGCTTGACGACCCAGCGCGGATCGAGATCAACCTGGAAACAGATACCTCCCCGTATCTGCGCCAAGTGCTCGACGGCGAGACGCAGGCGGCGCGGGCCGCTGGGGCCCAGTTGCAACCAATCCGACCCGGTCGGGAAGAACTCGTCGGGAAGCGTTGCGCTGAATTCCGAGTAATCGATCCGAAAGTCGTCGATGTTGATGCGCATCTTGGGCACGCCGGTGGTCCCGCCGGTCTCGAAGACGTAGATGGGCTTATCCGCGTACGCTTTCGGCACCCACCGCCGGACGGGGCCGCCTCGCAGCCACTCGTCTTGGAAAAGGCCGAAGCGCTTGAGATCGTCGAAGCCCCGGATTTCTTCCCGCGGGTCCCAGTCGAGCTTCGAGGCATAGTCGAGCCAAAAAGGACAACCTGTTTGGGGATCAAAATGCCACGCGACGATGTCGCGCACGTGGGCGTCGAGCCGCTGACGAGCCTCGGCAACCTTTTTCTCGAGGGGTGGTAAGGCAGGGGTCGTTGTCATTGGGGGCTGTCAGCTGACCTCTAACAAACAGGATGGTCTCTCCCACCTACTACTGATTTGCGATGGCGTACAGGTGAGAGCGCGTCATGACGTAGAGCGTGCCGTTAGCCACAATGGGGGTCGAGTATATCGTATTGCCGAAATTGACTTCCGACAGCACCTCTTTGACCCGCCCGGTTTTCAAGATCGTCACGTCACCGTCTTCGTCGCCCAGCATCACCTTGCCATCGACCACAAAGGGTGAGCCCCAAACCGCGGCTAACATGTCGTATTCCCAAAGCAACTCACCTGTCTTCAGGTCGAGGGCATGAAAAAAGCCGCTGAAGTTCGCAGCGTAGACGATAGCGTCATCGATGGCCACGGTCGAGATGGTGCGCCGGAAATCATGGCTCCAGACGAGACCTTTTTCCGTGACGTCACCTGTCTTCGTGGCGTCAACGACCCACAGGTGGCCGACGCCCTCGCCGTGCTCGGGGTCTTGCCCGACGGCGATGAATACCTTGTCGTCGTAGACCACCGGGGTGGCGATGATATTGTTGCGGTCGCCGCGACCCTGTTTCCACTCGGAATCCTTGGGGTTGCAGTCGAACTTCCAAATCAGCTTCCCCGTTTCGGACTCGAAAGAATAGAGCCACCCGTCCCCTCCGGCAAAGATGACCTGAGGCTTGCCGCCGATTACGCCATAGGCGGGGGAAGCCCACTGCCCGTGAAGGATGCCGTCGCCCGGCGATCTGTCTTCCCAGACGAGCTCGCCCGTGTTGCGGTTGACCGCCAAAAAACTGGGCGACCGCGGCGAGGGGATGTTGACGTGGCTCTCGTCCACTCCGTTCGATGTGTTCACGAAAAGCAAATCGCCGACGACAAGCGGCGAGGTGGCGGCCATGTTGTGGGGAAACACGCCCAGCTCGTTATACATGTCGAGCGACCACACAATGTCGCCGTCAATCTCGGAAGCGGACTCCTCGTCCTGGTAGGGACCATCGTTCTCGCCGTCGAGAAAGCCCTCGGTGTCGAGAGCCAACACTTCCGCTCGATTGGACACGTAATAGACCCGATCGCCCACCACCGCCGGTGAAGAACAGACGCCCTGCTCCGGCCAGTCGTTGACGCGGCCGGAGGGCAGCTTCTTGTGGGTCATCTGCCATAGGAACTTGCCGTCCGTCTCTCGGAAGACCATCAGTACGCCCCGGTCGCCGGCATGCTTGGGGTTGCGAACGAGTTGGTTGTTCGTGCCCACGAAAACTTTGCCGGCGGCGACAACCGGGTTCCCGTAGGACTGCGAGCCAAGCTCGGCAACCCACTTGATGTTGGTCTTCGTGTCGATGTCCCACGTGCGGGGAATGTTCTTCTCTTGAGAAACCAAGTTGCGGCCGGGTTTGCCGCCCCACATCGGCCAGTCCTCGGCCTGCATGGGGAGCGCCGCTAGGCCAACGGCCAGTAGCGCGATTGTGAGCCTGAACTGTCGGTCAAGCCTTACGTTTTTCATCCGGTTCACTCTGTGGGGTCAGCTGAAAAATCACCCGCCGCGGGGCGTTACGGAAACATTGTCATAGAGGATTTCGGCGGACGAATAGCCGTAGATGCCGGGGCTGCCGTTGCGATGCGCGATCGGATCGACCGCCTCGATCGTCCACTCGGCGGGTTCGGTCTCGCCTTTCTTCCAAACCTTGCCGCGGACCGTACCTTCCCCGCCTTCCGGCTCAAGGTCAACTTGCATTTTCACGCGGTACCAGACGTCGGGGTCCCAGCGGAATTTGATCACCTTGGAGAATCTTTCGAATTCCGACAGCCAGGTGCGAATCGTCAACTGCTGGCGGTTGCCCATCAGCGCCATCGTATAGCGGTGGGATACCAAACCCATGTCGGGCATCCGCCGTTTCTGCTCGGTGCCCAGCAAGTCCGCTTCGATGACGTATCCCGAAGCGTTGGGGTCGCCGATATAGACGGTGGTCCTCCAACCGCGCGGATTGCCGGAGAGTTTTTTCAGGACCTTCGCCCCCTCCACCGTGGCCGCTTGGAAACGCCCTTTGGTGAAATTCCACCCGCCGGGAATGGATTTTTCTTCGAGCCGGTCAAAGTTTTCTTCAAAGCGAATCACCGGCCGGCTGCTGACCCGCGCCGAGTTCTTGAGAGATCCTACCGTGGCCACGACCATCCCCCCCTGGGGCCGGTTGGCATCGCCGAGGGTCAGCTCGCCCGACGAAGAAATAGAACCTTCGACGCCCTCCAGCGTCCAGGTCGCATCGGCTTCCCCGATCAGCTGGCCTTTGGCGTCGAAAGATCGGGCGCGAAACTGGCGCTTCGATCCGGCCGAAAGAACGACCTCGCCGGGGACGACCTGCACGAAAGCCGGCTCGGCGTCCGCCGGAGCCCGTTCGGGGGAAGACACAGCGGGTGCGGGCCCCGCTTCTCCGCTCTTCTTGTTCCCGATGCAGTAGAGAGCGTTGTTCGTCAACAAATAGACACGCCCATCGGCGATCGCCACCGATCCGTTGATCTGGGTAGCGGAGCCGTCCGGGTTCTTGAACTCATCGACATCGAGCACCTCGGGCTCTTCGTCTCCCCGCATCTTGAGGATGTGGAATTGCCCGTCGACATCGGATACATAGATCTTGCCGTCGGCCACCACCGGAGAAGCTTTCTGCGCGATGCCGATGTTGTGAAGCCATAGCCGCTTGCCGGTTTTGGCGTCGAAAGCTGTAACGTTGGCCGAGTTGTCGACGTGATACAGCCGGCCCTCGTGAATAGCCGGGGAAGCGTAACCGCCCGTAAAGCCCTCGGCTCGCCACACCTCGCGCGGCTTGCCGTCTGTGACCTGCGCCGCATCGAGACAGACCAGCCGCCCCATACCCGTGCTGCCGTCGAGATTCTCCTCGCTGTGGGAAGCGTAAACCAGACTGCCGTCGACGACCACCGATGAGTTAATGCCGCGCTTGCTGAACTTGAATCCCCACACCTTTTCGCCGGTCGCGAGCCGCATGCCGTAGACGCCCCCGTCGCCGTTGCCTGCTACCAGAAGCCTCTCGCCGTTGATGACCCTAACCACGGGGGCCGAATAGGTCGTGTCGAGGGGACGTCCGCCTGGTTCGGAAACCCAGACGGTGTCGCCCGTTTTCTTGTCGAGGGCGTAGAACCTGTGCTTGGGCCCCGGCGTCGACCACCAGGGCACGCTCAAAAAACTCACGATCACAAGGTCGCCGTCGAGGACGGGGTTGACCGTGCGTCCGCCGAAGCCCGAGATGCGGCCGACCTCCTCGGTGAAAGGGCGCGACCAGACCACCTTGCCCTCACGGTCGAAGCAGTAGACCATGCCTTCGACCCCGTGGGAATAGACGTAGCCGGTCTCCGCGTCGCCGACCAGGTTGGCCCACCCGATACGGTGGTGGGGAATATCCGTCTGGAAAACGTTGTAGCGGTATTCCCAAACAAGCTCGCCCGTGTCGGCGTCCAAGCAGGCAATCTGTTCCTGCCATTTTTGCGGCGTGCCGGGCTCCGCCAGCGTCAGGATGCACACTCGGCCGTCGAGGACGATGGGGGTGGAACGGCCGCCGATCGGCGCTTTCCAGAGCAGGTTTTCGCCCTCGGGAGACCAACTCGAAGGCAGCCCGGTTTCGAGCGATACGCCATCGGAAGCGGGTCCCCGCCAAGAGGCCCAGTCAGCGGCCTGGGCGGGGGCGAGAGAGACTGTCAGCAGGAGTGTGATCGATAAGTTTAAACGGAACGGGGTTGCCCGATGAGTAACCATAGAGCGTCTCGGTCCGATTTTAGCAGAAGAAGGTCGAAACGACCGGTGGGGATGTGCGGGGACGAGAGCACGACAAGCGGCCGGAAACTGCTCTGCTATGCTCGAACGATGGATGAGCTCGAGAAAGTCCGCAATGAGCTCAAGAAATACCTCCACCCGCTGCTTGATTTTTCGGTCCGCAACAACAACGGCAAGATTGAGCTGGTCATCGATCTCAAGAGCAAGCCCCCCGACATCCACACATACTACTTGGAGATTCATCCTCGGGATCTCGAAAGCAGCCAGTTCCCCTGGACGCTGCAGCGCATGATCTTTGACGGCTTGCACGACTATTTTGTCGAGATGTTCGTCTACACGCCGCAAAGCAGCGATAACCCGGAAGTTTCGTAATGGCTCCGCTCGGGGAGCTGATTGCGGGTGAGATCCGCCGTGAGGGTCCCCTTCCCTTCCCCAGGTTCATGGAGATGGCGCTCTACCACCCGGAGCTAGGCTACTATCGCCGTCCCCGAGACCCGTTTGGAATCGGAGGCGACTTCTATACCAACGCTCAACTGCAGCCCGTGTTCGGTCGCCTGCTGGCGCAGCAGATCGACACTTGGCGGCACGAGATGGGCCGTCCGGAGGACTTCACCGTAGTAGAAATGGGAGCCGGTCGAGGGGAAACGACCGCCGAGATCCAACGTTGCCTGCCGGGGCTGACTTGCTTGACCGTCGATCTTGCGACCGGCGAACTCCCTAAGCGATTCCGCGGCGTCGTCATTTGCAACGAGTTCTTCGATGCGCTTCCGGTGCACTCGGTTGAGCGGAAAGACAAGGGTCTCGTTGAGCACTACGTTGACTTGGCCGCCGACGGCTTTGGCTGGGCGGAAGGTTCGTTGTCGGACTCTCGGCTAAAGGACTACCTACAAAGCTACACGCCTCGACTGGCCGAAGGCCAAAAGGTCGAGGTCAATCTTGAAGCGCTCGACCAGTTGGAAAAGATTGCCCGGTCCCTAGATTCCGGCTATGTGCTGACCATCGATTACGGCTATACGGCCGATGAAATCGCCGGGGGGCGCCGCCTGCCGGGCGGCTCGCTGATGAGTTACGTCAAGCACCAGGCAAGCGAAGACGTTCTGGCGAATCCGGGAGAGCGCGATATCACCGCTCACGTGAACTTCACGGGGCTAGAGAAGCGGGGTGAGGAGCTGGGATTTTCCTCGTCGGCGTTACAAACGCAGGCCATGTTCTTGAGCGAGATCGGACGGCAGGACGATTTCCAGGCGGCCCTTGAGGCGTCGAGCGAAGCCGAAAGCTTGCACCTGCGGATGCAGCTCAAAACCCTGCTGTTCGGTCTGGGCGAGACGTTCCGCGTGCTGGTGCAGAGGAAGTAGCGACGCGAGCCGATCGGACTGGAACTCGTGGGTCGGCGGGATCTTACTGAGTCTCGCGAATTATGGCGACATGCCCCGTGTTCAGACTGTAGGGGCGCAGCATGCTGCCCATGATCCAAAGTCGCTGTATTTTGCGAGACCCAATAGGCCCCCGTTGGTACGCTGCGAGGTGAGAAGATCGGTACTTGAATACAACTCTCATGCCTGAAATCAGCCGGTTTTACGGAATCATCATTGCGATGTTCTACAATGATCACAGTCCGCCGCATTTTCACGTCCGGTACGGTGAACAGAAGGGTCTGATCGATGTGGAGACGCTCGGGCTGTTCGAAGGGCGACTTTCGGCAAGAGCGCTTGGACTAGTGTTGGAATGGGTGGCCCTACACCGCGAAGAGCTGGTAGAAAACTGGGAGCGCGCACGCAACCAAGAGCCGCTAAAGCGAATCCCACCGTTAGAGTAAAGACATGCTGAAACACATCGTCGAAGTTCGGCCTTTGGATGGATACCGGCTTTATCTCCGTTTCGAAGACGGCGTGGAGGGCGTTATAGACCTCGCGGAATTGGTCCGTTTTGAAGGAGTGTTCACCCCTCTAAAAAAGCGCGAAAAGTTCCTAGAAGTGCAGCTCAACCGTGAGTTTGGGGCCATCTGCTGGCCCAACGGCGCTGATCTCGACCCGTACGTCCTCTATTCGGAGATCACGGGTGCGCCTCTTCCCTCGCCTACACCTACCGCAACCGGATAGCGGGGCACTCCACCCGTTTGGATTATCCGAGCGAGCTAGTTAATCCCCCTCCGCCGCCGTCACGCGAGCCACCGTATCCCTCCGGAATCGCAAATATCCCTCGACCACCAGCCAAATGCTGAGCGCGAAGATCGAGGCGGCGACGAAGGTCAGAAGCAAATTGCCCCCGGTCCAGTATTTCTGAAGGTCAAGCACCATCGCGATGATCGTAACCGTCAACATGAAGACCATGGGGAAAAACGTGTACCAGTAGTTCGAGCCTCGCTGGCGCAGGTAGATGGTGATGGTCAACAGCGTCAGCGCCCCCAGCACCTGGTTGGTGCTTCCAAATAGACTCCACAAGGCTAATCCCGCCGGTTGCCCGCTGACTTCGTAGAAGGCGAAGAACCCGATCAGGGCGACAGCGATGGTCGCCGCCACGTAACGCTGTCCGAGTTGCGGAAGTCCAACGGAGTGTGCGATCTCCTCGATGTTGTAGCGCAGCAGGCGGGTTCCCGAATCCATCGACGTCAGGGCGAAAGAGACGGCAACGAGCGCGATGAACGCCTGAGCAAGCTCTATCGGCACCCCAAGATGCGAAACGAACAGGGCCGCCCCGTCGATGAAGGCGCGCATCTTGTCCGACAGGCTATTGGCCGCAGTCCAGCTCGCATAGTGCTCGCTCCAGGCTTCGACGGAGCGAAAACCGGCGGTACAGGCCAGCACGGCCAGCAGCCCCAGCAACGATTCCCCCACCATGCCGCCGTAGCCGATCGGAACGGCATCCGTTTCTTTATCGATCTGTTTCGAGGTTGTTCCCGACGAAACGAGTCCGTGGAAGCCTGAGACCGCCCCGCAAGCGATGACGATGAATACGAACGGGAAGATAGGCGGGGCGGCGGCGGGATGCGCATCTACGACCGGTGCGGCAAAGCTAGGCTGCAACACAAAGAATCCTAGGTACGCCGCGCCCAGCCCAAGATAGAGAAGCAGTGAGTTCAGGTAATCGCGAGGCTGTAGAAGCAGCCAAACCGGCAGTGTCGAGGCCGCGAACGCGTAGGCCAGTAGGATCAGCACCCAAGTTTCGGTCGGCAGGTCCGGCTTGGTGATCTGTAAGCCGATCACGATCGACGCCAGCATCAGCGCAAACCCGACCGCCGTGGCCTTCCCCACCGCCACTGAGCGCTTATAGATGGCCCAGCCCATCACCATGGCAACCACCATCAGGGTAAACGTGGGAAACACCGATCCGGGGTAAAACGCTACCGTAAACAACCCGGCGACAACGCGCACGAAGACGCCCATCACCAGGCAGATCAGGAACAAGATAATCAGTAGGAAGATCGACTTGGCACGCTTGCCGATCAAATCTTCCGCCACCTTGCCGATACTGAGTCCACGGTGGCGCATGGACACGACGAGCGCCCCGAAATCGTGGACCGCGCCGATGAACAGCGTCCCCAGCACCACCCAGAGCATGCCCGGCAACCAGCCCCAGATGACGGCGATCGCCGGCCCCAGCATGGGGGCGAGTCCCGCAATGGAAGCATAGTGATGCCCGAACAGAACCACACGCCGGCAGGGCACGTAGTCGACCCCGTCTTTCATCTCGTGTGCAGGCGTCAATCGAGTGGGATCAAGCCGGAAGATTCGCGCCCCTAGATAGCGCGCGTAAAAGCGATAGGCGAGGACGTAGGCCAGCAAACAGCAGGCAGCGGCTACGACGGGTTGCATGTCAAGCTCCTTCTCCGCCCGGCGACACGAATTCGCTCACCAACACCCTTTCACGGCGGGAGGCGAAGCAGTGTTAAAGCTCGTGTCGACCGCCAATCGGTGATACGAGCTTTGCAGCCCGTGGCGGAAGTCCGGTGCGGCGAAAAATGGGGGATCGAAGGTGTGAAAAAATCGGGACTGCCACAAGCGGCGCTCTCCTAAGCTTCTTGGATTCACCGATCTTCACGCGCCGCGGCTGGCTGTCCCAGCATTTTTTCACACCTCCCTGTCTCGGCACGACAGGTATGCCGCCGGACCACATCACAAAGTTAGAAGCGGAATTCTTCGCTCCGCCAACGCTCGGCAAACGAAAATCCCTCTCATCATAGATGAATCCTCGAGGTCGGCCGACTCGGTCACAGGCGCGTGCTATGTTAAAAAAACACCGCTGGCCGGTCGTCCAATGGCAGGACACGGGCCTTTGGAGCCTGGAATGGAGGTTCGAATCCTCCCCGGCCAGCCAGCTCTTTCCGCGTCACCGTCACCCGCAAAGTTGGCGGAAGCTCCCCTCGCGCAGCCTACCTCTTCTTCGACCCCGCCTTCGGGTCCCAGCGGCGGGCGGAGATCACGCCGGTGTTGAAACCCAAGATGGCGAGGTTGCCGAAGAAGCGGCCGTGCTCGACCTTCATACATTGGTCCATGACGACTTGGAGGCCGGCCTCGCGGGCTCTCTTCGCAGCATCGTAGTTGATCACGCCGAACTGCATCCAAAAGACCTTGGCGCCGATCTCGATCGCCTGCTCGACCAGCGGGGGCGCTTCCGCGGCCGGGCGAAACATGTCAACCACCTCCACCGGTTCGGGAATCTCTTTTAGCGAGGCATAGGAACGCCGCCCCAGGATCTCCTTCTCCCGAGGGTTCACGGGAATGATGTTGTAGCCCTCGGCGAGCAGGTACATGGCGGCGAAATGACTTGGCCGGTAGGGGTTCGCCGAGAGACCGACCATGGCGATCGTGTCATAGCTTTCGAGTATGCGAAGGCGTTCCATCGGCGAGGTGGCAAACTCGCTCTTAGCCACCGGTGAGTTGGCACTGACACCCCCGGAGGCGAGACTGCAAACAAGTGATTGGCTTGGCATGGTCTTCTCTTCGAGCGGTGGTCCCCGCGTTTCCGCCTATTCCTTCGGCGCTGACTCCGGCTGCCCCTTTTTTTGTGAAGTCACCAGTCCCTGTTCGAGATCCCACAGCAGGTCTTCGAGATCCTCGAGCCCGACCGAAAGCCGCACCATGTCGGGGGTGACGCCCGCCGCCGCTTGGTCGTCTTCCGTCAACTGTTGATGGGTGGTGCTGGCCGGGTGGATGACGAGGCTTTTGGCGTCCCCTACGTTGGCCAAGTGAGAGAATAGCTGCAGTGCTTCAATAAACTTTGTTCCCGCTTCCAGGCCGCCCTTGACGCCGAAAGTGAAAATCGCACCGCAACCTTTCGGCAAGTATTTTTGGGCGAGTTCGCAATAGGGACTCGACTCAAGCCCGGGATGATTCACCCAGGTCACCGCCGGGTGTTTCTCCAAATACTGAGCCACCGCGAGCGCGTTCGCACAGTGCTTCTCCATACGCAGGCCGAGTGTTTCGAGTCCTTGTAGGAAAAGAAAAGCGTTGAACGGGCTCATGCACGGGCCCAAATCGCGCAGGCCCTCGACCCGGCATTTAACAATGAACGCCATCTCGCCGAACGTTTCGCTAAAGCGCAGATTGTGGTAGCCCGGACTGGGCTCGATTAACTGCGGGAAGTCGCCGCTCGCCCAATCAAATTTCCCGCTATCGACGATGACGCCGCCGATGCTGGTTCCGTGTCCGCCGATGAACTTTGTCGAGGAATGCACGACGATGTCGGCCCCGTGCTCGATCGGGCGGCACAGGTAGGGAGAAGCAAACGTGCTGTCAATCACCAGCGGAACCTTGTGTTCATGCGCAACCTCGGCTATTGCCGCGATGTCGGGAATGTTCATCCGCGGATTCGCAATGGTTTCTAGGTACAGCAGCTTGGTCTTGGGTGTGATGGCCTTGCGGAAGTTTTCCGGGTCGTCCGGGTCAACGAAAATGGTGTTCAAACCCAGCCGGCGAAACGTGACATCGAACTGCGTGTAAGTGCCGCCATAAAGCGTCGAGGCGGAAACGAGATCGTCTCCGGCTTGGCAAAGGCTGGTCACGGTCAGTAACTGCGCCGCTTGTCCGCTGCTTGTCGCCAGAGCGCCGATACCTCCTTCGAGCGAGGCCATGCGCTCTTCGAAGACAGCCGTCGTCGGGTTCATGATCCGGGTGTAGATATTGCCGAACCGCTGCAAGGCAAACAGCGAAGCCGCGTCGGCCGTATCTTCAAAAACGTAGGACGTCGTTTGGTAGATCGGAACCGCGCGCGAGCCGGTCGTCGGGTCCGGTCGCTGGCCCGCGTGCAACGAGCGCGTGTTGAACCCGAAAGCGTGATCTTCGTCGTGGGCCGCCATCTCGCCCTATGGTAACCCGATGCGGCGCGTGGACGATGCCTGCGCGGTTGCCCCAAGGTCCGCCCGCGAGCCCGCGTCTCAACCCCTTCTCGTTGCGCACCGTCGCAACACAGTTGTACACTGGGCGGCCAGGAGATGGGAATAGCTACTTTCCGTCGCAAAAAGGAGAAACCGCGTGGTGGCTGGGTACAGTCAGCCAATTTCGCGTCCAAATGCGCCCGTAAGTTGTTGATTCTTTGAAGGCGCGAAATTGGTGACAGTCCCCGCCCCGAGCGCTACGCGTATTTTGCGCCGGAAAGTAGCTAGCAACAGTCAACAGCTATGACGCACAAGATCGGCATCGGCGTGATCGGCATGGGCTGGATGGGCCAACTGCACAGCCGCTCGTATCTTCAAATCCCGAGGCGCTTTCCGGAAAGCGGTATCGACCCCCAGCTTGTGATTTGTGCCGACGACGTCGAGGCACGCGCCAAGCAGGCTCAGCGCACGATGGGTTTTGGCGAGGCCGTGACCGACTGGCGGCGGATTGTCGATCACCCCGAAGTGCAAGCCATCAACATCACCACGCCGAACCAAATGCACCTGGAAATTGTCGCTGCCGCGGCGGCAGCCGGGAAGCACATTTTTTGTGAAAAACCCGTAGGACGTTATCCGCAAGAGACGGCCGAAATCGAATCGATTGCCCGCAAGGCGGGTGTGCTCACTTTCGTGGGCTACAACTATCGCTGGCCACCGATGGTGTTGCACGCTCGACAACTGATCCGGGATGGCAAGCTCGGCGAGCTGACCAACTACCGTGGACGATTCCTTGTCATGTATGGCAGCAACCCGCTAAGTCAGCTCACGTGGCGGTTCGACCGCAAACTCGCCGGCTACGGGACGCTGGCCGACCTCACATCACACCTCACGGATCTGGCGCACTATCTGGTGGGACCGATCAAGCGCGTGGTGAGCAACTGTCGCACGTTCATCAAGGAGAGGCCGTTACCGGTTCCCGGCAGGGGTACCCATTTCTCTTTGGGAAAGCCGGGTGACCCAACCGGAGAAGTGACCAACGAGGACTATACCGGGGCGCTGGTCGAATTCCAAGATGGCTGCCAGGGAACATTCGAGGCCTCGCGGACCATCTTCGGCCCAAAATGTGAAAACGCCTTCGACGTCTACGGCACCACGGGGGCCCTGAGCTGGAACTACGAGCAGTTGAACGAGCTTCAGATTTACTTGCCTGGCGAGGACGGCATTCACGAGGGCTACACTCGACTACTCACGAGCGACCGCTACCCCTATCAGGCTAACTTCGTACCGGGTGACGCCAATGGCATCGGCTACGATGACCTAAAGGTCATTGAGGCATTCGAGTTTATGAAGTCTGTTGCAGCCGGCGAACCAAGCCAGCCCGGTTTCGCCGAAGCGCTCGCCGTGGCCGAGGTGCAAGCCGCCATGATCCGTTCGTGGGAGACCGAGAGTTGGGAGGAAGTGAAGAGTCTGCGAAAGGACTAGCCTGCGGCGAAAGTCGTGCAGGAGCGAAAAATGGGGACTGGCAGGAAGGTGTGAAAAATGCTGGGACAGCCAGCCGCGGCGGGTGAAGATCGGTGAAGCCAAGAAGCTTAGGAGAGCGCCGCTTGTGGCAGTCCCGATTCTTTCACACCTTCCTGTACCCGATTTTCGCGATCTTCACTTCTACCGCGGGCTGCCGGCGCGTCCGGGGCGCCAAGGCCGAAACGCCGCTATGATGAAACCACGCGTTGAACCGTATGATGCAGAAGCCGCGACCATGAACCGACGAACTTTGCTTGGCGCTTTGCCGCTCTTGCTGGGGGTGGCTGTAGGATGCGACCGCTCGCGCAAGAGGATTATCGGCGTGGCGCCCAAGGGTACGTCATCCGTCTTTTGGCAGTCGGTTTATGCCGGCGTGATGGCGGCCGGGCGAGACTTCGATGTCGAGATCCTGTGGAATGGGCCTCCTCAGGAAACCGAATTCGCGCGCCAGATCCAGATTGTCGATTCGATGATCAACCGCCACGTGGACGGCATTGTGCTGTCCCCGGCAGAGAGCACGGCCTTGGTGGGAGTCGTTGGTCGCGCAGCGAAGGTGGGCATTCCCGTGACCATTTTCGATTCCGGGATCGACAGCGATAACTACGTTACCTTCGTCGCCACCGACAACCTGGGGGCGGGCAAACTCGCCGCCAAAACGCTTTCCGAAATGCTGGGGGGGGGCGGACCCATCGCCCTCATGAAGCACGTTCCAGGAAGCGCGTCAACAGGGAATCGCGAAATTGGATTTAACCTAGCTGTGGCCGAAACCTACACCGGAATCGAAATCGTCGCCGAGCAGTTCTGTATGTCCGATCGAGCGCGCGCGCTGGCGGTGGCGGAAGATTTCCTGACATCCCATCCCGAGCTGAAGGGCATTTTTTGCTCCAGCGAAGCAGGAACGGTTGGAGCAGCCCGCGCGCTTGAGTCACGAGACATGGTTGGCAAAATCAAGCTGCTCGGTTTTGACGGCAGCCCGGTACTGCAAGAAGGCCTCGCGAGTGGGGCGATCGACGCCCTCATCGTGCAAGATCCTTATAAGATCGGCTACATTGGGGTCCAAACGATCGTTCAGAAGCTGGACGGGGAAACGCCGGAGAAGCTGATCTACTCACCCGCCCGCGTAATCACGGCCGACGATCTTAAGGATCCCCAAGTGCAGAGCCTACTGAACCCTGAATTAAGAAAGAGCCTGTAGATCCCCGAGAAGAGACGCTCTCCCCCAAACCCTGCTGGGCACGACTCAAACGATCTCGATTACGGTGCTATGTCCCCCAGAAGCAGCTAACTTGGTGTCCCGGGTAACCAGCGGAGCGCCAAGAGCCTCAGCTAGGACTACGTACGCTGCATCGTAAGCTGTGAGGTTGTGCCGAAGTTCCCAGGTTCTGGGTAACAACGGAACGTGCCGATAGCGGGTCAACGGAAGATCAGCAAAAATCCGAAGCGCTTCGCGGCCCCGTGCCGGGTCGATCTCGCCCGTCGCCGAGAATCTCCGCAATACCCGCGCCACCTCCAAGTCGATTAGATAGGGAGCGTGAAGCGTCTCGCCCCGTGCCGAGATACGGTCTAGGACCTTCGCTGCCCCTAGGGTCTTGAGGAGCACCTCAAGCACCGCCGACGCATCGACGACTGTCACCGGCTGTCACGCTCGGCTCGAATCGCTTCGCCTGGAGAAACACTGGGGTTCACAGGAGAGAGACTAGCGAGGCGTTCCTTTATTTCGCTGACCGTCGGCCGCTCGGCGATCAGTTCGACTTCTCGCCGCAGGTAATCTGACAGCGACATGCCTTCCATCGCCGCTCGCGCTTTGAGTTTGCGATGCAGCTCGTCGGGAACGTGACGAATCTGGATCATCTTGGACATGTTTTCAACATAGTTGCATGTGTATACATGTCAAGTTCTAGGCCTTGCCCCCACCGTGAACCGACCCAGGGACACGGTGGTCGGCCCTTACGAGAACAACGGGGCTTGTGGCGCGCCGGCAAAATTTGTGAGAAAAGTGGGCCAGCGCGGAGTGCGGTGAGCGACTGGCCTTCAATGCCATGAATCGCTGCAGGGCGGAGGTGCTCGGCGGGTTCTAGTGGGGGCCTACCGCTTGGCGGCTGCCAGCATGTGGTTGAATTTGTGGCTGAACTCCGTCCAAGCAGCTTCTCTGCGCTTCAATCGGAAGCGTCCCTGGCGGGTGAGGCGGTAGTACTTGCGGTTCGGGCCCCCGGCGACGGAGTCCTGCCAGTAGCTCTGCACCAATCCAGACAGAGCTATAACCAGAAGTTGTGGATGAGCCTCTGAGGGGAGGCGGCGTATCCTGACGATTGAGGAAGCAACTCAATCGTTTTCTGGAAAGGAACAAGGAGGATACGCCATGAGTCAGTGTGAAGCTGCTGAGAGCAGCAGTCAAGTCAACCCCCAAGTCATTGATGGAAAGGAACGCTCGCCCTTGGATGAGGTGCTGCGCCAAGGAGCGCGCCAGATGCTCGTCAAGGCCGTGGAAGCCGAAGTGACCGCCTACATCGAAACGCATCAGCACGAAGTCGACCAGGACGGCCGGCGGCTGGTGGTGCGCAACGGTCACGCCCGCGAGCGCACCATCGTCAGCGGCGTGGGTCAGCTGAAGATCCAGGCGCCGCGGGTCGACGATCGCCGAGTCGATGAGCAGGGCCGGCGCTTTCGTTTCACTTCCCAGATCCTGCCGCCGTATCTGCGGCGCACGAAGAGTGTGGAGGAGTTGATCCCCTGGTTGTACCTGAAAGGGATCTCGACGGGCGATTTCAGCGAAGCGCTGGAGGCCTTGCTGGGGCCCGACGCTCCGGGCCTGTCGGCGACGACGGTGGTGCGTCTCAAAGACGTCTGGCGCCGCGAGTACGAGGCTTGGTCAAAGCGTGACCTCAGCGGCCAGCGGTTTGTTTACATTTGGGCCGATGGCATCTACTCGAATGTTCGTCTGGACGATGAACGGCAGTGTTTGCTGGTTGTGATGGGAGCACTCGAAGACGGTCGCAAGCAACTGCTGGCGGTGCACGACGGCTTTCGCGAAAGCGAACTGTCGTGGCAGGAGTTGCTGGAGGACTTGAAACGGCAGGGGCTCGAGCTGCCGCCGAAGTTGGCGGTGGGCGACGGAGCGATGGGGTTTTGGGCGGCACTGCGGAAAGTCTATCCGGCGACCGGTGAGCAACGCTGCTGGCTCCACAAGACGGCCAACGTGCTCAATAAGCTGCCGCAGAGCATGCAGGGCAAAGCCAAGCAGGCGCTGCGCGACATCTATCTTGCCGAGAGTCGGCAGACGGCGGAGGCCGCTCTGGACCGTTTCAAGAACCTATACGAGAAGAAGTTCCCCAAAGCGGTCGAGTGCCTGGAAAAAGACCGCCAAGTGCTGCTGGCTTTCTACGACTTTCCGGCCGAGCACTGGGGGCACTTGCGGACGACGAACCCGATCGAGTCCACCTTTGCGACGGTCCGTTTGCGGCAGCGACGAACGAAGGGTTGTGGTAGCCGCGAAGCGTCGTTAACGATGGTCTTCATGCTGGCCCGCCAAGCCGAGCGCCACTGGCGACGCCTGAACGGTTCGGAAGTGATTGTTCATGTCTTAGAGGGAAAGGTTTTCAAGGATGGATTGATGGTTCAGGAAAACGCCGCCTGACCTCGCCCATCCACAACATTTGACAATATCTCATCCAGACTCCTCCATGCGCCGTAACGTCGGATACAGAAAACCCTGCTTAAACTCAAAAAACCCGTTACTTCGCTCAAACACTTCGCGAGAGATCTCGTATCCATAGCCGTCTCCGTGCGTTAGGGCGGCGAGAATAAGGATCTCCGTCGTTCCCATTTTGAGCTGCTTCAGTATTTTGCGGTGGTCCTGCATGCCTTTTTCGCCCAACCCGGAGACTGGCTCGGAAGTTGCAGCCCGCACCGTTTCCCCAACGAGGAAGCCGGGCGACCGTCTCCCATGCAGACACCTTCAATCTTGGGGGAAACAGCGGGTGAAGCCTCATGGCCGCCTCGACGGAGCTTGGTGGCGGCTCAACGTCCATCTTATAAGGTTCTTGCCTTTCAGCAGACCCCAACCCATGGTGAATAGGCCGCCGATCACCATCCCGACGCTCCAGTTCCTGGGAAGCGCATCTCCGTAGTAAAAAAAGCAGAAGACCCAAGCGGTAAGGATGAAGCCTCCCAATGTGAACATAGGCGACTAGTAACCACTAACAGTGTAGACTTTCGCGGCCCGAAGTTAAGTAGCGAATTTACCCAGTACGCGGGTACCGTCACAGTACGTACGTCCCAGGACTGAACTAAAGGCTCCCGGAGACCACGGATCCGAACAGTGCGCCCGAGGGAGGGTCAGTTTTGCTCGTTCTCCGCGAGCACGCGCGACAGAGACGTAAAAAAGCGCTTAATCATCATCTTGGTGGTCATGTCCATCAGCCGCTGGCCGACTCCCGCTATGATCCCGCCAATCTTGACCTCCCCTTCGTATTCAATGACGGTGGTAGAGGGGTCGCTGGGCCGCAGCGTCAACCGGCCGTTTCCTTTGACGAACCCGATCTTTCCCTGACCCCCCACGCGCAAGCGGAAGCTTTCAGGCTGTTGCTGGTCTTCGAGCGAAACTTTCCCCTCGAAAAGGCCCTGAACGCCGGCCACGGCCAGCTTCATCTTCATGCGGTACTGGTTGTCGGCGATCGGTTCCAGCGACTCACACCCAGGCAGGGTGCGGGCCAGAATTTCGGGATCCAGCAGAGCCTCGTAGACTTGCCGTTGGGGTACGTCTACGCTGTATTGGCCCTTGACCTTCACCGCGCTCGCTCAGCTGCTTCCTCTAGCGCGCGCCGAAGCTGGACGGAGGCGAGATGCGACCGATACTCCGAGGACGCGTGAAGATCCGACAGAGCCTCGACTCCTTCGGCTACCAGACGGGAAGCCGCGGCTAGGGTTTCCGCATCGGCGGTCTTGCCTTCCAAAGCGGCCTCGACCGTTGTGGCGCGATAGGACTTAGCGGCCACCCCTGTCATCCCCACCCGAGCGAAGGATATTTTCCCGTCGCTGACGCCGATCCTGGCCGCCGCTCCGACGATCGGAAACCCCGAAGCCGGCTGAATGATGGTGCTGTAGGAGACGCCGACACCGTCTGCTTCGACCGGGACCTGGATTTCCGTCACCACCTCGCTTGCTTCGAGAGCCGTCGTCAGGGCATCGACAATAAACTCATCGATCCCCAGCTCGCGCTCGCCGCCGGGGCCGGCAATCTTGACCTTGGCTTCCAGAGCCTGCAGGGCGGCCGGGTAGTCCGCCGCCGGATCGGCGTGGGCCACGCTGCCCCCGATCGTACCGCGGTTGCGCACCTGAACGTCGCCGATACTCGCTGCTGTTTGCGCCAGCAGAGGACACTTCTCGCCGAGCAGATCGGATTCTTCAATTTGGTGATGCGTTGTCATCGCACCGATGCGGATCATGCCATCCGACTCGGCGATGAAGTGAAGGTCCGGAACTCCTCCCAGGTCAACGAGGTGTGCGGGCGCAGCCAGGCGAAACTTCAACAACGGTATCAGACTCTGACCGCCTGCCAGCACTTTGCTGTCTGGGTTTTCGCTGAGCAGCTTGAGGGCTTCCGAAAGCGTTTCCGGTGCGGAGTAATCGAAGCTGGCGGGAATCACGACTGGCTCCTTTCTTGAATCAGGTTCCAAACTTTCTGCGGCGTCATCGGGATGTCAATGTGCTCGACGCCCAAAGGCGACAAGGCGTCGACGACGCCGTTGACAAAGGCGGGCAGCGACCCGATGGTTCCTGCTTCCCCGACCCCCTTGACTCCCAGGGGATTGCCGGGCGCCGGTGTTTCGGTGCGCTCACTCTCGATCCAGGGCATGTGCTGCGCCTTGGGGATGGGGTAATCCATGAACGTACCGTTCATCAGCTGGCCGTCTTCGTCGTAGATCACTCCCTCCATAAGCGCCGGTCCCAGGCCCTGAGCGACCCCGCCGTGGAGTTGTCCGTCTACCATCAACGGGTTGATGACTTTGCCGCAATCGTCGACGGCAACATAGCGGAGGATTTGAATCTCCCCGGTCTCGCGATCGACCTCCACGACAGCGATGTGAGCGCCGAAGGGGAAGGCGAAGTTGGCGGGTTCGAAAAAGCGGGTCGCCGACAGGCCCGGTTCGGTGTCGGGCGGCAGGCTCTTGCACAGGTGGGCTTCGAGCGCTACGTCTTGGAAGGAGACCGTCTTGTCGGTCTTCGCCGATGAGAAAACACCGCCCTCAAAGGCGACGTCGGCGGCGTCCACTTCCATCATATGGCCGGCGTAGGTCTTGGCCTTGCCGACAACCTCCTGAAGCGCCAGATGGACTGCTGTCCCGCCGATGGCTGTGTTGCGACTGCCAAATGTTCCAATGCCATGTTGAACTTTGGCCGTGTCACCGTGGACCACGACGATGTCGTCCATGGGGATGCCCAGCGCATCAGCCGCGATCTGGGAGAACGTGGTCTCTGCCCCCTGCCCATGGGGCGACGTGCCCGTCATGACGGCAACCTTGCCGGTCGCCTCCACCGTGACGGTGGCGCTTTCCCACCCTCCGGCAGGTAAGGCCGGCGAGGGACCGAAAGCGCAGAGTTCACCGTAAGTGCAGAAGCCGATCCCCAGCAGCCGGCCTTCCTTCCGCGCTTCCTGCTGCTCCTTGAGGAAGTCTTGATAGCCGACCTTCTCGAGCGCGATGTTAAAGGCTTTGGCGTAGTCGCCACTGTCATAGCTGAGACCGGTAGCGGTCTCAAAGGGGAACTCATCCGCGCCAGGGAAGTTCTTCAGCCGAATCTCAGCCGGATCCATCCCCAGTTCATCCGCCATGCGATCGACGATGCGCTCGATCACGTAGGTGGCCTCGGGGCGCCCCGCGCCGCGGTACAGGTCCGTCGGCGCCAGGTTGGTGAAGACACCGATCAGGTCAGCCGTGAAGCTCTTGAACTTGTACAGCCCCGGCAACATCAGTACCGACAAGGTCGGGATGATCGGCGTCAGCAACTGGTGATGGCCGCCGATGTCCTGGAGGATCCGTAACTTCAATCCCGTCAACGTGCCGTCTTTCTTGGCGGCGAGTTCCACGTCGTCGAGGTGTCCACGCCCGTGGGCCACGACAAGAATGCTCTCGCGACGGTTTTCGATCCACTTGATGGGCTGCTTTAGCTGGATCGCAATGTAACCGGCCAGCGCCTCTTCCGCCCAAACATTGCACTTGCTGCCAAAGCCCCCTCCCACCTCCGGCGCGATCACTCGCAGGTGATGCTCGGGAAGATTCAACTGCAGCGCCAGCTGCGTTCGCAGCAGATGGGGGATCTGCGTCGAAGAGTAGATCGTGAGTTCCTTGGCGCCTTCGTCGTATTCGGCGACCACGCCTCGGGTTTCGATCGGTGAGGGAGCCAAGCGCGGCACCGCCACGCGCAGCTTTACCACCGTGTCGGCTTCGGCGAAGGCTTTCTCGACATCGCCGCCGTCCAGGTGAAAGGTAAAGGCCACGTTGTCGTCGTACTCGGGGTGCACCTTACGGGAATCCTTCTCGAGGGCTTTCTCCGGATCAGCGACGACGTCGTCTAACGGATCGTAGTCGACTTCAATGCGCTCTAGGGCGTCTTGGGCGACATAACGGTCGGATGCCACCACCGCCGCCACGGGGTGGCCGACATAATAAACTCGATCGGTTGCCAGGATCGTATGGTGCGGGACGCGAAGAGTGGGCATCGATCCGGCACAGGGGACCGGCCCCACGGAGCTGACGTCCTTTCCCGTATACACAGCCTTTACGCCGGGCATCTCCATGGCCCCCGCGGTCGAGACGCTATTGATGTTAGCGACAGCGTAAGGGCTGCGCAGCACGGCCGCGTAGAGCATGCCGGGCCGCTGAATGTCGTCCACATAGGTTGCGGTTCCCGTAATCAAACGCGGATCTTCTTGCCGTCGAATCCTCTGGCCGACGTGCGTTTTTGCTTGGGGTTTGGTCGTTGTGGTTGCCATCGCGCTACTGTCCTCCCGCGACCGCCTTGGCCGCGGCCTCCACCGCATTGATAATGTGTTGATAGCCGGTGCAACGGCACAGATTGCCCTCCAGGGCGTGCCGGATTTCTTTCTTGCTCGGGTCCGGGTTGTCCGCCAGCAACTGGTTGACGGACATAATCATCCCTGGCGTGCAGAAACCGCACTGCAGCCCGTGTTCGTTCCAAAAGCCCTCCTGGACCGGGTGCAGGTCGCCGTTTTGCGCCACGCCCTCGATAGTTCGAACGTCCTTACCGTCGGCCTGTACGGCCAACATCGTGCACGACTTAACGGTTCGGCCCTCCACGGCCACCGTGCAGGCTCCGCAAACCGATGATTCACATCCGATGTGTGTGCCCGTCAAGCCTAGTTCTTCTCGCAAAAAGTGGACCAGCAGCAGGCGCGGTTCCACCGACCGCTCGTGCTCCTGCCCGTTGACGGTTACTCGAATAGTTTTCTGCATGCGACTTTTCTCCTGAGCGCCCATAAATCATGAATCAAACGTAAAAGAGAGTCAAGTGGATTCGCGGCGTTTTATCGACGAATGCTCGAAATCTTGCTTGCGAGGGACTAGCCCGTATTTCTCACCAGCGTTTGGACGACCGGCGTTGAAAAACCCTCGCCAGTGGTTCCGGCCGAGCCCAGGCGCTCACTCGCTCCCAGGGGACATCGGGCGGGAAATCAGCGCCGTTGCGTGGGCTTCCGCGGCCTTGCCCTCGCCTACCGGCCCTATGCCCTCGGCGGTCTTGGCCTTGATCCCAATACGCGCGACCTCGACTCCCAGAGCGTCGGCCACCGCTTGGCGCATCCGATCACGGTAGGGCAGGATCTTCGGCTGCTCGAGGACGATCACAGCGTCGACGTTAACGATTCGGTAGCCCTGCTGCTCGGTCAGCTCACGCGCATGACGCAGGAAAACCAAGCTCGAGGCGTCCCGCCAGCGGGGGTCCGAAGGCGGGAAATGCTCGCCGATGTCACCCAGTCCCGCCGCCCCGAGGAGGGCGTCCGTCACGGCGTGCAAGACGATGTCGGCGTCCGAATGGCCGGCCAGGCCCCGCTCGAAGGGGATTTCCACTCCTCCCAAAATCAGCCTTCGCCCTTCGACCATGGGATGAAGGTCGTAGCCGATCCCGACACGGAACTCCAGGGTCATTGATTTAGCGAAGGTCGTCGCCGCTCGATGCGCCCGGCCCGGTTTCCTCCTGATAGAACAGGCGGGCCAGAGCCATGTCTCCGGGTTTGGTGATCTTAATGTTCCGATCGCTGCCCAGCATGACGTGAACGTCTTCGCCAACGTGCTCGACCAGGGTGGCCTCGTCGGTGGCTAGGAATCCGTCCCGCTCAGCCTGTTCAAAAGCGTTCTTGAGTAAGGAAAACTTGAACACTTGCGGTGTCTGCGCCAGTACGATGCGTTCTCTCATCAGGGTGGAACGAATCACCGTGCGGTCGACTTGCTTGATGGTATCGACCGGAGGGATGGCCAGAATCACGGCTCCGGACTTGCACGCTTCTTCGCAGATCGCATCAATTTGCGACACGGTTACAAAAGGCCGAACGGCGTCGTGGACACACACTAGCTCCGTGTCGGCGGGAACCTGCGTCAAACAGTTACCTACCGAGCTTTGCCGGCTGCGCCCGCCTTCGACCAAACGCACGGGCTTTGTGTAGCCTTCTTGGTGCAACTGTTCGTTGAGGGGATCCATGTCCTCGGGACGCACAGCTACGTAGATTTCCGAAACCGCCCTGGCAGCGACAAATTTTCGGACGGTGTGAATCAGGATCGGCGCTCCTTCCAGCAGCATGAACTGTTTGCGGCTGGTTCCCGAGCTCTCGGCCGAAGGCTTTCCCATCCGAGTTCCCAGCCCGGCGGCGGGAATGATCGCCACGGCCTTCATGCTGTCTAGCGTCCGGCGGTATGTTCAACCCGGTGCGGGCGGTGGGAAGTGGATTGCCCACCCCCGGCCCGTGTCGCGGCTGACGCACGCTCTTGTTCCCTGTGCGAGGTGCTCGAGGGGTGTGTTTTCTCGTCGTAGCGACCGAAGATCATCTTGCCCGCCGTCGTCTGTAGAACGCTGGTCACGGAAACTTCGATCGTTTGATTGATGGACCGGCGAGCATTGTCCACCACCACCATCGTTCCGTCGTCGAGATAGGCCACCCCCTGGTTGATCTCCTTGCCCTCTTTCAAGATGAATACACGCATGCTCTCGCCCGGCAAAACGACAGGCTTGAGTGTGTTCGCCAGTTCGTTGATGTTCAGCACCTGCACGCCTTGCAGCTGTGCGAGCTTGTTGAGGTTGAAGTCGTTCGTGACGATCTTGGCATCGATGTCCTTAGCAAGCTGAATCAGCTTCAGATCCACTTCCTTGAGGCGAGGATAATCGGTTTCAAGAATCTGGACGTTGAGGTCCGACATTTTTTGGATCTTCCGCAGAATGTCCAATCCTCGCCGGCCGCGGTTTCTTTTCAAACTATCAGCCGAGTCGGCCACGAGCTGCAGTTCCCAAAGCACGAACTGAGGAACCACCAGCACTCCGTCCATAAACCCCGCCGCGGCTACGTCGGCGATGCGACCGTCGATGATGACGCTGGTGTCGAGGAGCTTTTGCGATTTTTCGCGCGCTCTATCCTCGCCGAAGACACCGCCCAAGGCGGCCAGGTTGAGCGTTTCACCCTTCGCGCCGCCGACCACCATTCCCACGTACCCCAACAACAGCAGGAGGCCAAGATTAATGAACGAAGCCGCTTCCGGCGGCAAGCTTGATTCCAGCACCAGACTCATTAGGAAAGCCCCCACGACGCCGAGAGCCGATCCGACCGCGGCTCCGAGCAGGCGTCCCAGGCTCACCCTTCGCAGGCGACTTTCGAACAAGATGATCGCTGTCCCGCTTACGGCTCCGAGCAGAATAGACGGCAAGGTCTCTAGGCCGAACGGTTTCAAATGGAACGACATTAGGACGAAGATGCTGACAAATATGATCCGAGTAATCCACAGGTCCCGCATGATGAGAACTCCTTGGCGTCACAACCCGCGTGCGTATGAAAAACCAGCCACCCTAGGCCGCCAAGAGTATATCACTGGCTAGAGCGGTCGCACAAACGGCTGGGGTTGGCAGGGGGCGACGACTATCCGACGATGGTACGGCAGTTGGAGAAAGGCTTGCCGGAGTTGCTGTCGTTCTTCAGCTTCCCGCGCCATCCGTGGCGCAAGTCGCGGACGACGAACGTCATCGAACGCTTGTTCGTGGAAGTGCGCCGCCGCACCCGGCCGATGGTCTGCTTGGTGAATGTCAAAAGCGTGGACCGCATTATCTATTCGATCTTCCACCGCTTCAACCTGGAGTGGAAAAATCGCACCCTGCAAGTTTTTACACAAGCTGCTTGACATCACCCGCGGCTACTCCGGCGGTGACGCAAGAATGGAAAACGTGCATACTAGGCGGAGGGATCGCCCGCAGTCTGGAAATCGGAGTCCCTGGGGGGTGCACGATCATTTTAGTACGGACGCGAGTGATCCTCTGACCCTGGCAACACCACTATGCAAGAGCGGCTTCAAAAGATCTTGTCGCGAGCCGGGGTCGCCTCCCGACGCAAAGCGGAGGAGCTGATTGGTGCCCGACGGGTGCGCGTGAACGGAAAAGTCGTCACCGAGTTGGGCACGAAAGCCGATCCCGATCACGACTTCATCAAGGTCGATGGCAAGCTTGTCCGGCAGGCTCCCCGCGTACTGTTGTATCTGATGCTGAACAAGCCCAAGGGTCGTGTCACGACGACCTCGGATCCCCAGGGGCGACCCACGGTCATCGAGCTGCTTGGCCGCTACCGTTCGCGCGTTTACCCCATAGGGCGACTCGACTATCAGAGTGAAGGCTTGCTGCTATTCACCAACGACGGCGAGTTTGCCCATCGAGTTCTCTCGGCCAAAAGCCGAATTCCGAAAACCTATCGTGTCAAGATCAACGGCAACCCCAGCGACAAAGATTTGCAGAAACTCCGAGCAGGTGTTCGGTTGGACGGAAAAGCCAGCGCCCCGGCCAAGGTCCGACGTATCAAAGCCGGCGACAATCCGTGGTTCGAAGTGACTCTCATTGAGGGACGCAACAACCAGATCCGGCGGATGTTTCGCCAGCGGGGTTTCCTGGTTGAAAAGCTAAAAAGGATCAAGATCGGTCCCCTGGCGCTGGCCAAGCTGCCAATGGGCAAGAGCCGGCCTTTGACAGAGGCAGAGGTTGAACGTCTGCGCCGCCGGTAGGGACGCAAGCCGGCTACCGCGGCGGACGGACTACCCTCATGATGGACGACACCGGAATCTCCGAACTTCTGAGATCCGCCAAAACGATTGCCGTCGTTGGTCTTTCCGACAAGCCGTGGCGTCCAAGCTACGGGGTCAGCCGATACATGCAAAGCCAGGGCTACCGCATCATTCCCGTCAACCCGAACATCAAAGAAACGCTGGGCGAGACTGCCTACGACCGGTTGGAAGACGTTCCCGAAAAAATCGATATTGTCAATATCTTCCGCCGCCAGGACTGTTGCGCCGAAGCTATGGACTCCTCCATTGGGCTCGGCGTGCGATACGTTTGGATGCAGGAAGGTGTGATCGACCACGAGGCGGCCCGCCGTGGCGAAGCAGCCGGACTCGGTGTAGTCATGAACCGCTGCATCCTCAAGTACCACCGCCGGCTGCTGGGGTAACCGGTAGCCACAGCCGGGAGTACGGCGAGAGGCAGGAAGGGACGTACAGCTCAGCGAGACCCCTGACGACGGCCGGGACAAACAAGAAATGTTTGTCCCTACCGCGGTTTTGCCATTGCGCCTTTGCCGCGTAAGGCTGGGTATCTCCGGGGCGCAGGGGCCCGTCCCCGCAAGCCGCTCGTGGTGATTCGGTTAGCGGTGGGCTGCGCCATTCCTACGCCCTTTCAGGGCTTGTCTATCCCGCTCCTGCGACCCAGGGTTCCGCTTCGCTCCACCCTGGGCTGAATTCCGGTGCCGCTACGCGGCTTGGAGCACGTCGACCGCGACGGATTTGAAGCCCCGGGGCACGGACAGCGAACCGCCTGACGGGGTAATACGGTTCACTTAGCGGCCGCAGATGCTCGAATTCCTCTCTAGGATTGCGAGATGGGCGCAAGGGTTGTGGGGACACAGAGATGGCAACAGGCGGCCCCTGGGACAAACAGGAGTGTTTGTCCCCTACTGGGCTCGCCGATTTGGTAGGGAGCAGGGCGATCGCAGGGGTACAGCATGCTGTACCCGTTTTCGTTTGCCCGAAACGCGAGTGTATTCCTGAAATGAAAGAGTAGCTAACCAACCGGCAGCCGGCCCGTCCAAGTCAGAGGGTTGATGTGGAAGTGACAAAACGTCCTTCTTCGCACCGCGGCACGGCGATCGACGCGTTACACTTGTTGGAAATGCCCCCTGGCCCGCCCAGCGCAGCAGCCATGGAGCCCATCGCTCGCGTCTCCCTTGCCCTCCTCTTGACTCTCTGCTGCGGTTTGTTGCCGGCACAACAACCAGTCGAAGCGGACCTCGAAAACGGTTCCATTTCGGGCGTCGTCGTGGATGCCTCCGGCGGCGAGCCGCTGAGCAAAGCGCGGATATTCTTGCGAAAGCCCGAGAGCCGTAGTCAGCCGCAGGTGACAAAAAGCGGCCCCGACGGTAAGTTTCTTCTCGCCAATATCGAGCCGGGGCGCTATCGGCTGTCCGTCCAGCGAAATCGATACTCCCGGCAGGAATACGGCCAGCGCGGACCGAATCGGCCCGGTACGACTCTAACTCTGCAGCCCGGCCAGGATCTGGGAGGCGTGGTTTTTCGTCTTGTCCGTGCCGGCGTCATCGCCGGGCGCATCATCGACGAAGACAACGAACCCATGGCCAACGTGCGGATCGAGGCGATGGGATTCCGCTACTTCCAGGGTAAGCGCCAGCTCGTTCCCGTGGGTCGAGCTTCGACCGACGACCTGGGGGAGTATCGCGTCTTTGGTCTGGCAGCCCGGCGCTACTGGCTGCGCGCCAACTACCGGCCAGGATTCGGACGCTGGGGCATCGTGAACGTCGGCGTGATGCTGGGTGGCCAGCAGAGCCAAGAATACATTCCGACCTATTACCCCGGCGTTTATGAATCGGACCAAGCCATCCCCATCGACGTCACACCCGGCAGCGAGATCCTCGGCATCGACATCAAAATGAGGCCGGCGCGAACCGTCCGCATTGCGGGAACCGTCTTTAACCGCGTCACAGGCCGGCACGCACGCCAGGCCATGGTGATGCTAATACCGCGTGGTTCCAGTCGATTCACGTTCTCAAATAGCAAGCAGACTTTCATGCGCGACACGGACGGAAAGTTCGAGATCCACGGTGTAACGCCGGGAGAATACACCCTGGTTGCGCGGTTCTTCGATCCGTCTGAGCGTCTTGGGGGGCGCCGTTCGCTTAGTGTCGGGGACCGGGATCTCGATGACATCCGGCTCGTTGTGCGCCCCGGTATCGGTTTGCCCGGCGAGGTCCGTGTGGAAGAAGATGCGGAAGTTGATTTTCTTGCCTTGCAGGTCTCTTTGCGGCCGCGGGAAGTCACCATGATGGGTGGCGGTTTTGGCCGTGTGAAGGCGGAAGGCGACTTTGTTCTGGAGAACGTGTTCCAGGATGTCTACGACGTGAACGTCAGTGGTGCTCCCGAGGATTTCTACTTGAAGGCGGCACGGCTCGGCGACGAGGAGGCTCTTGAGGACGGCCTGGATCTGACCGCCGCGGAAACCGCTCCGGGAACGCTCGAATTACTGCTAAGTCCGAACGGGGGACGCGTCGAGGGTGTGGTCCTCAACGACGAGGACCAACCGTTCAGTGGTGCACAGGTCGTTCTCGTTCCCGAGGGGCGGAGACGAAAAATGAGGCATCTGTTCAAGACCGCCTCGAGCGATCAGAACGGTGCTTTCTCCCTGCCGGGAATTACGCCCGGTCAGTACAAGATCTTCGCCTGGGAAGCAGTCGAGCAAGGGGCCTGGCAAGACAACGATTTCCTGCGCGACTACGAAAAGGAAAGTGAAGATTTCGAGGTCAAAGAAAACGACGCGTTGGCAGTCGAACTCGACCTGATTCCATCCGAAGACGGGTCTGGTTGATCACCGGCCTCGCCTTGGGTGTACTCGCGGGAAGTTCGTCGAGCGGCGCCTTCATTTCCGAGCCGCGCCCATCAGTACCTACCGGGGCAACTTCTTGCCAAAAGTGACAGAAATTCCAAGGAGCGCGGACTGATGTGAGAACGGCAAACAGGGCCGCAGCCGCGGTGGCTGGCCTTGGCCGCAGCCTTGCCGCTACGGCTCTGTTTGGTTCAAGCTCGTCCGGGTCAGGGGCGGTACACGGACAACCCTTGCCGAGAGCCTCCGAAACGAACATGAGTCCCCAAGCTGTTCCTGTCGAGCGAGAGTTCCCGGAAGGCCCTGCCGTGCGGGGCTTGCTGCACCAAGCTGAGGCCGCCGGCGGGGATGCTCTCGTGCTGACCCACGGTGCCGGCTCTAATTGCGAGGCGCCCTTGCTGGTGGGGCTTGCCGAGGAGTTCGCCGCGGCCGGAGTGACGGTGCTCCGTTGCGACCTGCCCTACCGCCAGCGACGCCCAAAAGGGCCGCCCTTTCCCTCGGGTGCCGCGGAAGATCGGGAAGGATTGAGGCGTGCGGTTGCTGTCGCGCGTGAGTTTGCAGCGAGCCGAGTTTACCTGGGTGGGCAGTCCTACGGGGGACGGCAGGCTACGATCTTGGCTTCCGAAACCTCCGACCTGGTCGCTGCCCTGCTGCTCATCTCCTATCCCTTACACCCGCCCGGCAAGCCGGAAAGGCTGCGCACCGATCATTTCCCGCGCTTGCAAACACCCTCTCTCTTCGCACACGGCTCGCGCGATCCGTTCGGCGCCCTTGATGAAATGAACGACGCGCTTCCGCTTATACCCGCCCGTCACCGATTGGTCGAGTTTGAAGGCGCCGGCCATGGACTGGTGCAAAGACGCGAGGGACCTGGTGCTGTGAAGGCCGTGGCGCTGAAGGTCGTTGCAGCCTTCCAAGAGTTCGTGGCGCCATGATTGCTTTCGGCTCAGCCTACATCCCGGCAGGCCGCCAACCTACGCCTAGCCGCTGGCCAGTAACCTCAAAAACTTCCGAGCCGATACTGTGACTACTACACATTAGCGCACGGTCTGACTGCTCGAGATAGAGGCCATAAGCGTTCTCGCCTCGCCACTTGGTGCGAAAAGCGGGCTAAGGTCTTTCTTGCTCACCCCTGCGCTGAAAGCCCGATGAATTGGTGGAACTATGGTACTCAGAGGTTGTGGCCGCTGTACCATTGACCGCCAAGCCTTACGTTCTTATTATGGCTCTTCCGGGTTTTAAGTGGGCGAAGGAGCCAGATCGAGTTTCCCACAGTGGAAGTAGATGGCGTTGATGAAGTTCTGTTGATTGCGGAAACCGCGCGCCGTGGCCTTGACCCATTGAATCCTTGAGTTCAACCCCTCGCTGACCGCGTTCGTAATGCGGTGTTTCAGATACGTGAGTATGTTTTCGAGGCGAGCCGTCAACATCCGCGCTACGGTGACCATCGGCGTCAGCCGGCTGCGACTCGCCCAGCCGCGCCATTGCTCGAAGAAAGCTCGCGCCGCCGATTCGCGACGATAGTCGAACAGCCGCATCGCCGTTTCCTTCAACGCCCACGCCCGCGCCGTCTTCAAGTCGCTTTCGCGCAGCGCGCGGAACTCGCGCCAGGCGTCCTCGGAAAAGTTCGCCGGATGCCGCAGCCAAGCGTACTTCGTGCCTGTCAAACGCTCGTCGCCGAGGGCCAGTAAACGCTTGTTCTCCGCCCGCCGCACCTGGTCCACCGCCTTCGCCAGATGCGCCGCGATGTGATATTTGTCGTAAACGATCTTTTTCTCCGATTCGTCGAGATGCTCCCGGGTCGAGGCGACGTAAGGATCCCACATGTCCATCGCGACGGCCTCGACTCGGGCGAGTTGCTCTGCGCTCAACGTCTTCCAAAAGCCGTCCAGGCTGGCCTGGCGGCGTCCCTCGGCGACGAACAACACGCGCGAGCGGTTGAGATCGTTGACGACGGTGAGATAGCGATGGCGCTTGCGGAAGCTCTTCTCGTCGACGCCCAGGTAGGGAATCGGCTCTGCCGCGCGACGTTCGAGCCCACGTTGCACGGCGCGTTCCAGGATGCCGTGAATCTCGTCCCAGCTCAGCGCCAGCAACTCGGCGATGCCTTGCTGGCTGGCTTCCTTCAGCCACGAGATCGCGAGAGCTTCAAACAGCGCGGTGAAGCGGCTGGAAGCCTCGGCCCAGGGCAGTCGCACGACGCGCGGCCCGTGCTCGGAGCAGTCGCTGCGCGGCGGCCGGGCGTGCAGGATCGTGCGGTACTGACAGGTGTCGAGGTGACGCCAGCGGCGTTCGGGCTGATGATCGTGGAGTGCGCACACGGCGCTGCATTGGCGGCACGGCCAGCGGACTTGCTCGTCGTGTTCGAGGAAGACGTGGACTTCGCCGTCGGCTCGGCGCAGCTCCACTCGCACGACTTTCCAGGGACTTTCGATGCCCAGAATCTGGCGGTATAGCTCGCGGTCTTGCATCCCGCGAGACTACCACCGAGCCTCACTCGCCCACTAGAAACCCGGAAGAACCCTTATTATTAACGCTAGACGTAACCCCTTGCGTACTCCAGTATGACGAAAAGGAGACTTCACATGACAACCGTTCCCTGGCTACTAAGTGTTCCGGCGGCCGTTGGGTTGTCCGTCTATTATGTGCTCACCCAACCTGAGCTCATCAGTGATCCAATCAAGCGAATGGTGAGTGAGACTCTGTATCCGATTTTCCGATATACGGCCTGGCTGTTCGGAAATTAGAACCAATAGAGCAACCGCGTACAGGTGTGGGGTGCAACTTACTGCCCCTTAGCGCCCCACACTGAAACCGGCGGGGTAGAGCGAGCAGCGCCAGAGAGCGGTCGTCACGCCACGGCCGTTACGTAAACCTGTCCTGTCACTCGCGTTCCAGGCTCAGTTCTTGCTATCGCGCCCAGCCCGCGATTGCACGCGTCGGAGCCGCGAACGCGGCCCGCAGGCCACTAGATCTCGGCGAAGATCTCGGTTAGGGGAACAATGATCGTTGGGTTTTCTGTCCGGAGTAGGCCCTCGGTGACTTCTTCAGTACCGCTGACGGTATGGACCTGCGCCCTTCGGCTCCCTGGGTCCAAGACCCAAACGTAACGAACTCCGAAGATGAGGTAGTCGTCGATGCGCCGTTGTATGTCTCCCGGTCGGTCTTCTTTGGAGAGGATTTCGATGCAAATCAGGGGCGGCTCTTTCAGGATTAGATCCTTAGGCCTTGGACCGGCCACTACGCAGATATCGGGAACGCGGAATCGAGTCGCTGACACCTGAACCCTTTGCTCAGGGAATACATGGATGCCGAGTTCCAGGCGACGATTGTGCAGATAGGCACTGACAGCCATCTGCACTTCGCTATGATCGCGTTCCCCCAAATTTCGCTCCAGGAGTTGGCCGTCGACGTATTCGAAATCAGGTTGATAGCTTGTGGCCAGGTATTCCCCGACCGACGTAAGCGTCCTGCTTTCCATGCTCTTATCATACATGTCCAAAGTCGGCCGACGATTCGCCTCGAATGGAGCCGCGAACGCAAGTGAGTGCCCCTGGGCCTAGCCCGCCTTTCTCACGAGGGTTCTGGTGGCCGGCGTTGAACGAACGTTACTTGTAGGGGCCAACCACCGTGTCGGCCCACTACCGAGCAGTACATATTGTCCAGTGCGAATTTGTGGAAAAGATCGTACATCGACACTACTGGGCGGGCACGGTGGCCCGCCCATACGTGCTCCTCGTGAGAAATGCGGGCTAACGGCCCACCCAAGGGCATGAAATCGATCGGTTTTCGACGGAGCGGTCATGGCGAAATAGTCGCTCAGATACTTCGCCTCTCACTGGCGTTCCGGGCTCAATTTTTGGCTCGTGTAATGGCTTCACGAGAATCCCAGGGTGCCAAGACCTCCTCCGGGAGCACACTATATAAGCAGTGCTCGTCCTCGCTTCCGCTTCGCCCCGACGCCAACAAATCCTTCAAAGGGCCAAGATCCCATTCTCGCTAAGGCCAGCGGATGTGGATGAGAGCGGACTCGAGCGAGAGACCCCGCTCGACCACGTACAGCGTTTGGCGGAAGCCAAGGCCCGGACCGTTTGGCGCGAAGGCGAATTCGTCCTCGGGGCCGACACGGTCGTAGCGGCCGATGGAGTTGCTCTCGGCAAACCACTCGACCGCGAAGATGCCACTCGCATGCTCACGCTGCTGTCGGGCCGTACGCACGATGTCCTGACGGGCATCTGCCTGCTCGAATCGGACCAGTGCCGGGTGGCTGTTGAGCAAACGAACGTCCGGTTTCGAGATCTCGGGCAGCAAGAGATCGAGACCTACGTCAGCAGCAGCGAGCCGCTCGACAAGGCGGGCGCCTACGCGATACAGGGTGGCGCCCGTGAGTTTGTCGAGCGCATCGAAGGCTGCTACTTCAACGTCGTGGGCCTGCCGGTAGCTCGCGTCTACAGCATGCTTCGACCTGCCCCTGAGCCACGCTCAGAGGAGTTTCTCCCAGCCGCTCCCCGGCTTCCGCAACGACCTCCCCACTTGCCGGAAGACATTCAGGAGCACGAGTCGCCTCGCCAATACGTAGAACGAATGGCTGAAGTCGCGGCAAAAGCCGAGCGACCCCTCCCCGGAGGGATCGCCTCAGCGGGCGCAAAGTTGATTGTCGTGGACGGCATCCTTCTCGGCAAGCCGGGGGACTCGAGCGAAGCCGTCCGTATGCTCCGAATGCTCGCCGGGCGCAAACACGACGTCTTGACTGCTGAGTGCAGGATCGCCCCAGCCGGCAGCCGCACGACCGTCGAAGAAACAAGTGTTCAACTGCTCGAACTCAGCGACGAAGAGATTCTCAGCTACGTGGCCACCGGCGAGCCGCTTGCACACTTCGGAGCCTATTCAGCCGCAGGCGTAGCTTCAAAGTTCATTGAGCGAATCGAAGGTCGTTTCGACCACATCGACGGCTTGCCGGCGCTGTAGCGCCCGGTAGGGACAAGCGATCTCGCGCTTGTCCGAATCCGGGCTCGTCGTCGATGGGTTGAGGCAAACGAGGACCGGCGGGATCGCCGGTCCCCACAGGCGCCGGTTGTGTGACCCAATCGACCCACCGCCCGCGGCAATTCAGGAATTCAGCTTCATGCGCTCGAGCTTGCGGTAGAGCGTCTTGCGCTCGATGTTGAGGATTTGAGCGGCGCGGGTTTTGTTTCCTCCGGTCGCCGCAAGAACCTTGCGGATCTGTTGTTCTTCTGCGTCCATGAGTGACTGAATCGGCTTGCTACGCGGTTCAAGACTGTTCAAGGCGTCCACGACAGCCTCTTCCTCCAGCACTTCTACCGGGCTGAGGATCAACAGCCTCTCCAAAACGTGCTGCAACTGTCGCACGTTACCCGGCCAAGCATGCTCTTCCAAAGCCTTCAGGCCGCCGGCCGCCAGCCGGACGTTTCGGTGGTATCGGCCGTTAAAGAGCCGTAAGAAGTGATTTGCGAGCAGCTCTATATCGCTTCTTCGCTCACGCAGCGGGGGTAAGCGTATGTAGCCCGCATTTCCAATTTGATTCAGACCTCTCGACCTTCCGGCGGCCTTGAGCGTCTTTATTCATAGGGGCTAGAGCCCGATGAGGACGCCATGGAGGCCAACACCCAATGGGTGAAAAACAAACCAAGCCATTCCAGCTAAGTTTCAACGGCTCGTTGAAAGTCGATTTCCAGGGATCGCACGTCACTTCCGACGGTGGCTTGATCCTGGTTCGGGAGTTGGACGAGCGACTCGGACTCGGGAAACTGATCGGCGAGCATCTCACCGACTCCCGGCAAGGCACAAACAAGCAGTTCACGTTCGCTGATCTGTTGCGGCAGTCGGTCTACAGCCGCTTGGCAGGCTACGAGGACGTCAACGACGCCGTCCGAGTGTCGGCTGACCCGACGTTTCGCTTGATCGGCTCGCAGAAGATCTGGGATCGCGGTGCGGCCTTGACCTCGACGCTGCACGGCTTCGAGACGGAGATGCTGGCGAGCGAAGAGAACCTGCTGGGGCTGATGGCGCTGAACCGAGAGCTGGTCGGGCAAGCGGAGGCGTTCGACGACTCCGAGCGGGTCGTTCTGGACATGGACTCCACCGAGAGTCCGGTCCATGGCCAACAGGAAGGCAGTGCCTACAACGGACACTTCGAGTCGGTCTGCTACCACCCGTTGCTTTTGTTCAACGGTCATGGTGATTGCCTCGCTGCCAAGCTGCGTCCCGGCAACGTGCACAGCGCCGAGGACTGGGATGAGCTATTGTTGCCGGAGATCGAGCGCCAACTGGCCGAAGGCAAACAGGTCACCTTTCGCGCCGATGCCGCCTTCGCCAAGCCCGAGATCTACGAAGCACTGGAGGAGCGCGGCGCGGACTACGCGATCCGCATTCCGGCCAATAAGAGCCTGGAGCTGGAGATCGAAGACATCCTGTTTCGTCCGCCGGGGAGGCCCGGCCGCAAGCCGCTAGTGCGCTACAAGAGCTTTCGCTATCAGGCGGAGAGCTGGAAGGGGCCCAGACGAGTTGTCGCCAAGGTCGAGCACCACCAGGGCGAGCTATTCGCGCGCGTCGGTTTTATCGTGACGAACATGAGCTTGCCAAGCCGGTCGGTGGTGCGTTTCTACAACAAGCGCGGCACGGCGGAGCAGTGGATCAAAGAAGGTAAGCAAGCGACGCACTGGACGCGGCTGTCGTGCCATCGCTTCCGGGCGAACGAGGTGCGCTTGCAGCTCAGCGTGCTGGCCTATAACCTGGGCAACTTGTGGCGGCGGCTGGGGCTGCCGCAACGGATCAAGCCAGGATTTCCGATTTGGCTCCTCTGACGGCACGAGTCTACACCCTCACCCGGCGAAGCGCAACCATTTCTCCACCCGAAAGAGGCGGCGGCTGAGGCGGGACCGATCGAGCCCCCTTCTTGCCCCTCATGGGGGCTGATCCGCCGCTGCGAAGTCAATTTCGCAGACACCCTTCCGAGCTTCCGTCCTCAGTACTCAGGTTTCGCATTCGGCAAGTCGCGTGCTACCCGCCCGGCACAGGCAGCGCCCAGATCCTCCGCAGCATGTCGCCAAACAGGCGCCGGTTCAGATGTCCCTCCGCGAACAAGAGCCAGTAATACCGCGCGTGTTTAATTAGCCGTCCGCCCGTCTTCATCAGCCGGTGCTGCAAGCTCGTCAGCGACCAGCTCTTGATCCGTTGCGGCAGCCCCAGCCGCCGCCACAAGTTGCCCAGGTTATAGGCCAGCATGCTGAGCTGCAAGCGCACCTCGTTCGCCCGGAAGCGATGGCACGACAGCCGCGTCCAGTGCGTCGCTTGCTTACCTTCTTTGATCCACTGCTCCGCCGTGCCGCGCTTGTTGTAGAAACGCACCACCGACCGGCTTGGCAAGCTCATGTTCGTCACGATAAAACCGACGCGCGCGAATAGCTCGCCCTGGTGGTGCTCGACCTTGGCGACAACTCGTCTGGGCCCCTTCCAGCTCTCCGCCTGATAGCGAAAGCTCTTGTAGCGCACTAGCGGCTTGCGGCCGGGCCTCCCCGGCGGACGAAACAGGATGTCTTCGATCTCCAGCTCCAGGCTCTTATTGGCCGGAATGCGGATCGCGTAGTCCGCGCCGCGCTCCTCCAGTGCTTCGTAGATCTCGGGCTTGGCGAAGGCGGCATCGGCGCGAAAGGTGACCTGTTTGCCTTCGGCCAGTTGGCGCTCGATCTCCGGCAACAATAGCTCATCCCAGTCCTCGGCGCTGTGCACGTTGCCGGGACGCAGCTTGGCAGCGAGGCAATCACCATGACCGTTGAACAAAAGCAACGGGTGGTAGCAGACCGACTCGAAGTGTCCGTTGTAGGCACTGCCTTCCTGTTGGCCATGGACCGGACTCTCGGTGGAGTCCATGTCCAGAACGACCCGCTCGGAGTCGTCGAACGCCTCCGCTTGCCCGACCAGCTCTCGGTTCAGCGCCATCAGCCCCAGCAGGTTCTCTTCGCTCGCCAGCATCTCCGTCTCGAAGCCGTGCAGCGTCGAGGTCAAGGCCGCACCGCGATCCCAGATCTTCTGCGAGCCGATCAAGCGAAACGTCGGGTCAGCCGACACTCGGACGGCGTCGTTGACGTCCTCGTAGCCTGCCAAGCGGCTGTAGACCGACTGCCGCAACAGATCAGCGAACGTGAACTGCTTGTTTGTGCCTTGCCGGGAGTCGGTGAGATGCTCGCCGATCAGTTTCCCGAGTCCGAGTCGCTCGTCCAACTCCCGAACCAGGATCAAGCCACCGTCGGAAGTGACGTGCGATCCCTGGAAATCGACTTTCAACGAGCCGTTGAAACTTAGCTGGAATGGCTTGGTTTGTTTTTCACCCATTGGGTGTTGGCCTCCATGGCGTCCTCATCGGGCTCTAGCCCCTATGAATAAAGACGCTCAAGGCCGCCAGAAGGTCGAGAGGTCTGAATCAAATTGGAAATGCGGATCAAGAGCTGGTCGCTGACGAGCTTGCAGCACCGGCTGATGAAGACGGGCGGACGGCTAATTAAACACGCGCGGTATTACTGGCTCTTGTTCGCGGAGGGACATCTGAACCGGCGCCTGTTTGGCGACATGCTGCGGAGGATCTGGGCGCTGCCTGTGCCGGGCGGGTAGCACGCGACTTGCCGAATGCGAAACCTGAGTACTGAGGACGGAAGCTCGGAAGGGTGTCTGCGAAATTGACTTCGCAGCGGCGGATCAGCCCCCATGAGGGGCAAGAAGGGGGCTCGATCGGTCCCGCCTCAGCCGCCGCCTCTTTCGGGTGGAGAAATGGTTGCGCTTCGCCGGGTGAGGGTGTAGACTCGTGCCGTCAGAGGAGCCAAATCGGAAATCCTGGCTTAGACGGCATTTTCTCTTTCTCCATCTTGCCTCTGCGGATGGCCTCCTTTGCTGGACTGGGAGCGCTGAGTGTGGCGTGCTGTTACTTGCTCTACGCGCTATACGCTCGATTAGTGCTTAACGAATCACCCGCGGGCTTCACCGCGTTGATCTTCTTCATTGTGTTTCTCTCCGGCGTGCAGATGCTGTTTCTGGGCTTGATTGGTGAATATCTCGGCAGAATCTACGAAGAGACCAAACGCCGGCCGCTGTACATCGTAAGTCGAATCGTCGGGAGATAGCGGTGGATCCCGCTTATGTCGTAAAATACGCCGAACTCTATCGCCGCCATTGGTGGTGGAGATCCCGCTGTAGACCACGTTGAGCCGGAACCAGAGATCCTGTCGAAACTTACCTTCCTCGACCAGAGCCTGGAGTTTACGGTTCGTCGCAGCGACAACCCGAACATCCACCGGTCGGCTTACCGAAGACCCCAACGGACGTATCTCCTTTTCCTGGAGGAACCGCAACAGCTTGAGCTGAAAGCCCGTGTCCACCTCCGCGATCTCGTCCAAGAGCACCGTGCCGCCCTTTGCTGACTCGATCAGCCCCTTGCGATCGCGGTCCGCGCCTGTAAAAGCTCCGCGCAAGCTGCCGAAAAGCTCGCTTTCCATGATGGTGGGGGCGATCGACCCACAATCGACCGGCACAAACGGTCCCTGTCGGCGAAGGCTGTTCTGGTGGATCAGCCGAGCAACAAGCTCTTTGCCGGTACCGGATTCACCTTCGACCAACACCGGAGCGTCGGTCGGCGCTGCCCGCGAGATTGTCTTATACACTTCGACCATCTGAGGGGATGACCCAACCATCTCCGTGGGCGGCGCCTCCGGTGAGGGAGCTGGGACGTGGTCCCCTTCGGACAGGAAACTCTCTGCCTGGTGGATAGCCTTCAGTAGTTCGCTTATATCGAACGGTTTGGCCAGATAGTCGAAGGCGCCCCCATGAGTGGCCTCCATCACCGTTTCTATGGTGCCGTGTCCGGTAATGACGATGACCGCGCAGCCGGGATTATAGTCTCGGGCCGCGCGAAGCACGTCAAGTCCTGTCCGCTCATCCAGGTAGATATCGGTGACCACAATCGGGTAGCTATCGTTGGCCAGCTTCGTCAACGCCTCGGATGTGGAGGTGACACCCTCGGTGGGATATCCTTCTGCTTCCAGACCCGCCACAAAGGTCGTCACCATGGAAGGATCGTCTTCGACAAACAGAATGCGTGGCTTTTCGCTCATGGGTTGACCGCCTGTCGGCTTCCCGAACAACCCGGCCTACGCCGTCTGCGCAGCGTGACCGCCCGCGCGCGGCAAGGAGAGGGTGAAGCGGGAGCCGTGATTGATTCGGCTATCCACTTCAATGGATCCACCGTGCTGGACGACGATTTCTTCCACGATCGCCAGCCCCAAGCCCGTCCCGTCTTGGCTGGATTGCTGGGCTCGGCTGGTACGGTAGAACTTCTGGAAGATCTGCTTTATCTCGTTTTCGTCCATGCCGTAGCCGCAGTCTTCCACCGAAATGCGTACATTTTCACGGTGACGCCAGGCGCGGACGGTAATCGAAGTGTTTGCGGGCGAGTACTTTACGGCGTTCGTCAATAGATTATAGCAGGCATATTCTAGGAATTCGGGGTCCCCCAAGATGTAATCTCCTGTGCCCTCCGCGTGCTCAATGCGTATCTGCTTCCGACGCGCAAGTGGATGGGCGCGCTCGATACAACGCGCCAGGACGTCGTCGGCCCCGACCGCTTGGCGGTGTAGCTCCAGTTGGCCCGCCCGGAGTCTTTCGACGGACAGAAACATTTCGACCATCCTTGCCAAGCGCTTCGACTCTTGATGAATCAGACCGGCGATCTGTTTGCGCTTTTCCTCGCTCAACGGATAGCTACCAATCAGCTCACTCGACCCCTGAATGGCGGTCAACGGAGTCCGCATTTCGTGGGTCACATAGTGAACGGCTCGCTGATAGCGTTCCCGCTGCCTTTCCGCCGAGGCAAGCTTCCCGCGCACTACGAAATATTGATAGGAACCGCCTGCTAGAAACGTGATCCACCCAACTGCCAGAAGCGGCGCCGCGTTCAATACGTAGTCGCCGCCCAAGGAGACAACTGGGGCGAGATGGGCAGCCGCCAACAGCCCGGCGGCAACGAACAAAGCCCCGATTCCACGCAGCTTCCAGAAGCAAACCCCTACCGCCAGCGCCAACCCCAAAGTGGCTGCCAAAACGGTGGAATCCGCCACGGAGTGCAGCAAACGCCCCCGCTCCAACGTTTCGTAAACGTTGGCATTAATTTCGACGCCCGACATGGCCTTGCCGAACGAATACGGGGTCATCAAGTAACGGTCGGTCGCGCCGGCTATGTCAACACCCGCGAAAACGGCCCTGTTTTTTACGACGGAAGCGGATTCAGGATCCTCGAGCACTTGCTTCAACGAGATTCGCTCGATCGGTGAGCGGGGGTTGGCGAAACGAATGAGCAGCGACCGAGCTTCAGGCCGCGAAGCCGGAATGAATAGTCCACCGACTTCTAAGCCTTCGTCGGCCTCCCGGACGAGCTCGGCGCCATGAGCCAGGCGATACGCCTCGAGACCCATCGCCCAACGCCGGGTCATGCCTCCTACCTTGGCCAGCAGAACTCGACGACAGACGCCGTCGTCGTCCGGTTCCGCATGTACATGGCCGAGCGCCGCCGCGGGGAGCTCGAACCGCTCCAGAGGCTCCACCCAAGAGCCCGCTTCCGCGCTGCTGTTCAGCCGTAAGTGCGTCGCCAGGACAACGTTCGGCGTGCTCCGCAGCGCTTCTTCGAGTCTTGTGTTTTCCGCTTCACTGCCCGGTTCGGAGAGAACGATATCGATAGCTACGACTGTCGGATCGTGCTGGGAGATGATTTCGAGAGCTTCGGCGAGCGGCCCTCGCAGCCTCAGTAGGCCTTCGTACGCCTCCAGGCTCTCATCATCGATCGCAAGGATAAGGGCTGCTGAACTCTCGACCGGGGGCGGCCACAAGCGCAAAGACAGGTCGTAGACCCAGACGTCCAGTTGGGCGCCGATCTGGCTCCAGCCCAGTATCAACCCGAGTACAGCGACAGCGGCGATCAGGCCCGCATACTGCCACACGTTGGTACGCATCGATAGTTCCAAGTATATCGGCTGGAAAAATCGGGTACAGCCAGCCAATTCGCTTCAGGCTAAGTGCCTTGTTTCTTGGGTCATGACGGGGAGCGAATTGGTGGCAGTCCCCGATTTTCGCTCCTGCACGACTTTTGCCACGGGCTGCTAGTCCGGCAGCGCTTCCGCCAAAAATCCTTGTCTCTGATAAGAGAAGAGCTACTCAATCGTGTAAGATGGAAAGGCTCTATGGCACTTTTCTCACGAGGGTTTGGATGGCCAGCGTTGAACGAACGTTATTTGTAGGGGCGGACTACCGTGTCCGCCCAGGTGTGAGATTCACACTGCGTCCCATTCGATCGCGCGACCAAACCCCGCAAGAACCTTTGTGGGCGGGCACGGTGGCCCGCCCCTACAGTTCTGCCGTGAGAAATGCGGGCTATAGCGACCTCGGTGGCACTTCGGCTCGGTATGACCGAGCTATCGGATAGCGCCGAAGAGGGCAACCGACGAGGCCGGTTCAGGACGAAGTCGAATCACCCACTCAACAACTACAGAAGGAGCTGAGTACTATGGCTTTTACTCTTCCCTATTTGCCTTATGCCGTCGATGCCCTGGAACCCCATATCGACGCCAGGACCATGGAGATCCACCACGGCAAACATCACGCCACCTATGTAAAGAATCTCAACGCCGCCATCGGCGACAACTCCGAGCTCGCCGGCAAGTCTGTCGAAGATCTTGTCCGGAATCTGGATTCCGTGCCCGAGGCGATTCGGGGCGCGGTGCGCAACAATGGCGGCGGCCACTTGAACCATTCCATGTTTTGGCGAATCATGAAGGGGGGTGGCGGCGCGCCGAGCGGCGACTTAGCCGGCGCAATCGACAGCACGTTCGGAAGCCTTGACGACTTCAAAGGGAGTCTCAAGAAAGCGGCTCTGACGCGCTTCGGCAGCGGCTGGGCCTGGCTCTCAGTCGACGGTAACGGAGGCCTCGTCGTCGAGTCGACGGCCAACCAAGACAATCCCGTCTCCCACGGCAATACACCGATTCTTGGAATTGATGTCTGGGAGCACGCCTACTACTTGAGCTACCAGAATCGGCGTCCGGACTATGTCGACGCCTGGCACAATGTCGTTGACTGGGACGCTGTCGCCGAGCGTTTTGCCGCCGCAACGGCGGCGTAGTCCATTCGGGATCTAAGGGGCGCGCTAGAGCGCGCCCGCGTCCCCGACAAGCTACCCGCCGCGCGACAAGTACAACGCGTCACCGCGAGCCGCCGCTGTGTCATGTCTTTTCGTCGGTCGGCGGCAGCGGAGAGAAGGTCGCCTGTCCCGCATAAGCCGGGCAGCGTTCGAGTCTCCCGGTTCGTCGAAACGATATGATCGGGTCGCCTGCCTACTTGTTTCAACCCGACAATTCTGATCCAATGTGCGTATGCCCGCGGCATCGAAGTTAGACGCTGAGAAATTCATCGGCCGCGCCCCAGACCGCTTAACGCTGGCGGAACGCGAGGCACTGGTCGGTAAATACATTGCGCAAGAGATTTACACGCCGCAGACTCTCCCGCTGCAGCGGATCGAAGCCATTGGGGATAGCGTTCAGGAATGCGTCGCCATGCTGCGTGGCAGAGAGCTTGATCCCCTAAACTTCGAATTCGGGGTATGCACTTGACTCCCGAGACCCCAACATATAGCATGCGGGGCTGTGGAGGACTACCCGCGGACGCTGGAGGAGTTTGAGGGGCGTTTTGCCACTGAGCAGGCGTGTCGCGAGTATCTGATGCAACTGCGCTGGCCACAGGGTTTTGTGTGTCCCCGCTGTGGAGGGCGGAGAGCTCGGCCCAGCCGGCGGGGCCTGCTGCGGTGTGGGCAATGCGATTATCAGGCTTCGGTGACGGCGGGCACGATTTTCCAGGACACGCGCCTGCCGCTGCGCACCTGGTTTCGGACCATGTGGTGGGTGACCAGCCAGAAAAACGGGGCGAGCGCACTGGGACTGCAAAGCATCTTGGGTCTGGGAAGCTACCGTACCGCCTGGGCGTTGCTGCACAAGCTGCGGCGCGCGATGGTGCGGCCCGGCCGAGAACGGCTCAGCGGTCGCGTGGAGGTCGACGAGACCTATGTGGGGGGCGCAGAAGAGGGACTGCGCGGACGGCAGACGCAGAAAAAAGCACTGGTAGCCATCGCCGCCGAGGAAGACGGCGCGGGGATAGGAAGGATCCGTATGAAGCGCATCCGCGGAGCGTCCAAGCAACAGCTGCACGGCTTCATCCAAGAGGCTGTCGAGCCCGACAGCACGATCCACACCGACGGCTGGGAAGGGTACGTCGGCCTGGAGGCGCTTGGCTATCGGCACGAGTACGACTTTCTGGCCGGTTCGAGCCAGTCGGCCTCCGAGCTGTTGCCCCACGTTCACCGGGTGGCTGCCCTGTTGAAGCGCTGGTTGATCGGGACGCACCAAGGCGCTGTGAGCCGTGAACACCTGGACTATTACCTGGATGAGTATACGTTTCGATTCAATCGACGACGCTCTCGTCACCGGGGAAAGCTCTTCTACCGGCTTGTACAACAGGCCGCGACCGTTGGGCCCACGACCTATTCAGAGATGGTCCAACACCTACGCGGCAGGCGGACCGGCCAACCACAAGATGTGGGGTAGTCGGGAGTGAAGTGCATACCAAGACAATGAATTTCTGCGCCTCCCACCATCCTACTGACCGGCGTTTACGTGACTAACGTTCTGAGCCGCGACCGTTAGGGTCTGTGAAAAAACCTCTTTCTTTAGGAGACTAGAAGGGATTCTGGAACTTACCGCTTGCTCACGCGCGCGGCTCCGCAACCATCGGTTCCCGTCTGCCGGAGCCGCAACCGTTAGGGAGCGGTTGGCTGACACGTCTCTTGAGACGGAGGGCTTTCACCACGGGCTGCTAGCCTGGGAATCGTGCCCGAACGATTCGGAGGCCGAACGTGAACCCCCACCTGGCGCGCATCCGGATCTTCCCTTTCAAGTCGCTGGATGGCGTCGATCTGGACGAAGCCGTGGTGCGGAAAGGCGCCGGGCTGGCTCACGACCGAGAGTTCTGCCTGGTCGATGAGAATGGCGATTTCGTCAACACGAAGCGAGTGGGCGAGTCACTGGTCCGAATCCGGTCGGAGTTTGACCGGATCCTCGGGGAAATCACCTTGCGAGACGGGGATGACAGGGCCACCTTCTCGCTGGAACGCGACGGAGGCGGAATCGAAGAGTGGTTCGAAAAACGGCTCGAAAAGCCCATCCGGTTGAAACGAGACCGAGAGCTAGGTTTCCCCGACGACACAACAGCGCCGGGGCCAACCGTCATCAGCACCGCAACCCTTCGTGCCGTAGCCTCCTGGTTCCCCGGCTGTGACCTCGACCAGGCGCGGCGGCGCTTTCGGGCGAATCTCGAAATCGATGGGGTGCCGGCTTTCTGGGAGGACCGGCTTTTGGGCCCCGCCGGCACAAAGTTCCCCTTTCGAATCGGTGAGGTGACGATCGAAGGGATCAACCCCTGTGCCCGCTGTAACGTTCCAACCCGCAACCCAGCGACGGGTGAGATTCAGGACCCCGCCTTCGCTAAAACCTTCGCTCGGCGACGTCAAGAAACGCTACCTGCTTGGGCGGAGAGAAGCCGCTTCGATCACTTCTACCGCTTGGCGGTCAACACGGTAGTCCCTGAGTCGGAGGCAGGCAAGGTCATCCGCGTTTTCGACGAGGTGGTTGCCGACGGGTAAACAGAGCGGCGCTCGCGAGGCCGCGGTCAAGTTCGCGGAACAACCTCGCTATGGCGATAGCCGTTAAACAGAGCCGCGGACGTGAGGGTCTGTGAAAAAACCGGGGACTGTCCCAAGCGCCGGGTACGGGCGCGTACCCAGCCACCACGCAGTTTCTCCTTTTTGCGCCGGAAAGTAGCTAGAGGGCCTCAATCAGTCACAACACTTCCAACTCAACAAAATCAACAACATAGGTGCCCGCGGCCCCGAAATCCTTGATCGCGTGGTGTAGGCTCGAAATAGAGAAGGGGGTCCTCGGTCAGCGGGAAAGAGTTTTAGCGATAATCCGCTCAAATCCGCTCAAAAGCGCTCCAAAAACGTCTCCCCGCGAGACGGTGTCACGCCATCTCAACAACGCGCTCTTGTGGCCCTAGTGGAGGCCCGTTCCATCGTAGCCGCCGCGCGCACGGCCGGCGTCGGCGAGAGCAGCATCCGCCGTTGGCTGCGTGAGGACGAACGATTTAAAACAAAATTGCGCCAGCTCCGCGAGGAAGCTCTGTTACACGCCTCGCTGCGCCTGCAGCAAGGGGCGTCCCGGGCCGTCGAAACGATGCTCGAGCTGATCCAGTCGAAGGACCGCATCGAGGTCGGCCGCGCCTCGCTCGTCCGCACGGCCATCGATCTAGCCTTCCGTTCGGGCGCGTATAGCGACCTCGCCGAGCGCGTCGCCGCTCTCGAAGACAACGCGCCGGACTCGGAGAAGCGGTGACCTCACACAGAACGGCCCAGCCGCGTTCACGCGGCTTATTTTCGGATAGGCCAGCCGTTTTACGGCTGGTAGAGTGGGGCCCACGGAATCTCAGGCCGCTTCAGCGGCCTTTCAAGGACGGCTTCAGCCATGCCAATTCCATGCCACGGTCGGGGAACAACCCACCAACGGTTAGAGCAAACGGACACGGCAGAAAGCTCGTTGCAACGAGCTGCCAGAGGGGATGGGTGATGGGCATCCCACCAGCCGTAAAACGGCTGGTCTAGCCTGCATATTTCACCAGGGGGTAGGAAAAGGGCTGCCGGTTGTGGCATAAAACGTTTATGGACAAAACGTTAGCGCCACAGAAGACCAGCAGCCCTCCGGTAACAGAGTGTAGCCAATCGAGCTTGTCGTTTGCCAGGCACTTTCGCCGCCAGGTGAGCGCCCAGTTTGACGGCGGGGTGATCAGCTCCGACGGCGGCGCGCTGCTGTTGCGCGAGGTCGACCGGCGCATCAACCTGCTGCCGCGGGTGGCCGCCTGCTTCGAAGACCGGCGCGATCCCCAGCTGATCGAGCACCAGGTCGGGGAGCTGGTCTCGCAGCGGGTCTACGCGCTGGCGCTGGGCTATGAGGATCTCAACGATCACGACGAGTTGCGCTCCGATCCTGTGCTGGCGCTGCTGGCCGGCAAGAGCGACTTGGAAGGGCAGAAGCGCAAGCAAGAGCGTGATCGCGGCAAGCCGTTGGCCGGCAAGTCGACGCTGCACCGGCTGGAACGCACGACCGACGGCGTGGACCGCTACAAGAAGATCCGCTGTGACAGCGAAGCGATCGACCGCCTGCTGGTGGACGTGTTTGTGGAAGCGCACCCCGAGCCGCCCGAGGAGATCATTCTCGATATCGACGTCACCGATACGCCCTTGCACGGGCAGCAGGAGGGGCGTTTCTTTCACGGTTACTACAGACACTATTGCTATCTGCCGCTGTACATTTTTTGCGGCCAGCACCTGTTGTGTGCCCGGCAGCGGGTGTCGAATCAAGACGCGGCGGCGGGCAGCGTCGAGGAGCTGGAGCGGATCGTGGCGCAGATCCGGGAAGCCTGGCCGGAGGTGCGCATCATCGTGCGCGGTGATTCCGGGTTTTGTCGCGACGAGTTGATGAGCTGGTGCGAGGAGAACGGGGTGGATTACGTGCTGGGGCTGGCGCGCAACGAACGCTTGCGGGAAATGATTGCTGAGCAGATGGGGGCGGCCGCCGAGCGGCAACAGCGGACGGGGAAGCCGGCGCGGGTGTTTACGGAGTTCGAGTATCAGACGCGGCGGAGTTGGAGCCGGGCGCGGCGGGTGGTGGCCAAAGCCGAACAGCTTGCGGGCAAGGAGAATCCGCGCTATGTGGTGACCTCGCTGGATGCCGAGAGCCGGCCGGCGCAGCAGCTGTACGAGCAACTCTACTGCGGGCGCGGGGAGGCGGAGAATCGCATCAAGGAGCAGTTGAGTCTGTTCAGCGATCGCATGAGCACGGAGACGCTGCGGGCCAATCAGCTGCGGCTGTATCTATCGTCGCTGGCCTATGTGTTGATGGCGGCGCTCAGGCGGCTGGGGCTGCAGGGCACGGTGTGGGCGCGGGCGCAGACGGAGACGATCCGGCGGGGGTTGTTGAAGATCGGCGCGCAGGTGAAGGTGAGCGTGCGGCGGGTGTATCTGTCGCTGGCCGGCGGCTACCCCTATGAGCAGGCGTTCTGGGCGGTGTATCGGGCCCTGCGTCCGCCGGGATTAGCAACTGTTTGATAACACGGAGCGAAACAAAAAACGGCGGCCCAGGAAGCCGAATGGCTAAGTGTTTCTAAAATCGGGAACAACCCGAAAAACGGACTTTCGCGGACCACTGTCGGCGGTGTGGAGCGCCCCGCCGAGGCCCTCGCCCCCCTGGCCAGGGTTGATTCCGACCTTCCGCCCCTATTTCGGCTCCCTCAACCCTTCGCAAAGCCACTGGTGAGAAATGCGGGTTAGCAACGGCCCAGAAAAACCGCGTGATCGCGGCTCAAACATCAGGCAAGGTTGCCCAACCCGGAGGAGAAGAGATGACCCAGCTGCACTTCCGCGACCTGCGGCGTCGCGTCGACCGCCTCGAAGAACGGTACTTGCCGCCGCGGCCGATCACAGTTGTTTTCGAGTTCGTCGACGAAGCCGGCAACGTTGAGGTGTTCGATAGCTTCGTCGTGGGCGAACCGGCTCGGGAGTCAGAGGTTGAGGTTGAGGTTTGTGACCGATGAGGGCTTGCTTCGTCTCGAGGTCTCTCGCAACCTTGACCGCGGGCGTCGTGTTCGCGGCTCTGATTCGCTTGTCGCGAGACCCGCGGTCTTGGCGAGCGCCTCACTCAATTAACCTCACCGGGCCGCGATTTCGCGGAAAGCGAAGACAAGAACATCGAATTGCCGTACAATGCAGGCCAAACGTGCCGGACCTGGGTACAACCCTCTATTACATCGTCGGAGTCCCGGCCGTCATCGTCGCACTTTACCTCTTCGCGGCGTATCTCGGCTTGGTCGAGTACCTCAAGCTCCGAGGTCTGCGGTTTTGGGAACGGCTTTTCGGCCAAGTCACGCCAGGCCCTCGCGATCGAGAAAGACGCGAGCCTTTCGAGGAAAAACCACCGGAAATTAAGCCCACCATCCCCCTGCTCCCCGCCCCCGTCGCCGACTTCACCGGCCGCGAAGACGACATCGACACACTCGTCAAACGGCTGCGCAACCACGAAACGGCCGCCATTACCGCTATCGACGGACAAGGCGGCGTCGGCAAGACCGAGCTGGCCTACTACGTCGGGCGCGAAGTCCGCGACCACTATCCCGGCGGACAGATCTTGCTCAATCTACGCGGACTCGATCCCAACCCCGTTACGCCCGAGGACGCCATGGCCCGCGTTATCCTTGCGCTGGAGCCGGAACAAAAACTCCCCGACAAGGCCGAACAGATCGCCGGCCTCTATCATGGCCTGCTGGCCGATCGCGGCGTCCTCATCCTGGCCGACAACGCCAAGGACAGTGACCAGGTGCAGCCCCTGATTCCGAGCCCGCCCTCGGCGCTGTTAATCACCTCGCGCCAAACCATCCAACTGGCGGGCATCGAGCGCGTCGACCTCGACGAGCTTCCATCTGGGGAGGCCCATACCCTGCTGCGAAGCATTCTCGGCTCGAAGCCGGCCGCGGACGACGAAGTGGCGGGAGTGGCCCGACTGTGCGGTAACCTTCCGATTGCGCTGCGGGTCGCCGGGGATTATCTGGCGGCTGCACCCGCGCTGTCGGTTCGGCTGTATCTCGAGCGCCTGGGAACGAAACCGGCCGACATGACCCACCAGGGCCGCAAAGTCCGGGCGGTCTTGGCCGACAGCGTGGAAGCCCTGGAGCGCGAAAACCACTCCCTTGTGAAGAAGTGGCGGTCGCTGGCCGTCTTCCCGGCCCCGTTCGACCGCCAGGCCGCCGAGGCAGTCGCTGAGTTCGAAGGCGACGAGATGGACGCCCTGGTGGGCCGCAGCCTCGTGATTTACGACCGTGACCAAGAGCGCTTCCGTTTGCACGACCTGATGCGCGAGCTGGCGGAAGAGGGCTGGGAGGAGGACGAAGCCCACCAAGCGCACCGGCGTCACGCGGCCCATTACCTGGACGTCGCGGAACGAGCCGATGACACCTACCTGAAGGGAGGGAAAAGAGTACTCGAAGGTCTGCGGCTGTTTGATCAAGAGCGGGTGCAGATCGAGACGGGGCAAGCCTGGGCCGCCGGGCATGCCGCGGAGGATGACGAGGCAGCCGTGTTGGCTCAGAGCTACCCGCTGCGCGCCCCCTGGGTCCTCGAGTTGCGCCTCCACCCGCGGGAGCGCATCCGCTGGCTGGAGGCGTCGGCCGAGGCGGCCCGCAAGCTCGGCAATCGAGCCGACGAAGGCATCACTGCGGGGAACCTGGGCATCGCCTACCGACAATTAGGGGAGACGCGGCGCGCGATCGAGTATTACGAGCAGGATCTTGAGATTGCCCGCGAGACCGGGGACCGCCGCGGCGAGGGGACGACGTTGGGGAACCTGGGTAGCGCGTACTACCAGTTAGGGGAAACGCGGCACGCGATCGAGTATTACGAGCAGCATCTTGAGATTGCCCGCGAGACCGGGGACCGCCGTGGCCAGGGTAACGCCTTACAGGGTCTGGGTATTGCGCATGCGGATTTAGGGGAAACGCGGCGCGCGATCGAGTATCACGAGCAGGTTCTTGAGATTGCCCGCGAGACCGGGGACCGCCGCGGCGAGGGGAGTGCCTTGGGGAACCTGGGCAACGCGTACTCGGCGCTTGAGCAGAGGGACAAAGCGATCACGCACTATGGTCAACAATTGGAGGCTCTTCCGGGTTTTAAGTGGGCGAAGGAGCCAGATCGAGTTTCCCACAGTGGAAGTAGATGGCGTTGATGAAGTTCTGTTGATTGCGGAAACCGCGCGCCGTGGCCTTGACCCATTGAATCCTTGAGTTCAACCCCTCGCTGACCGCGTTCGTAATGCGGTGTTTCAGATACGTGAGTATGTTTTCGAGGCGAGCCGTCAACATCCGCGCTACGGTGACCATCGGCGTCAGCCGGCTGCGACTCGCCCAGCCGCGCCATTGCTCGAAGAAAGCTCGCGCCGCCGATTCGCGACGATAGTCGAACAGCCGCATCGCCGTTTCCTTCAACGCCCACGCCCGCGCCGTCTTCAAGTCGCTTTCGCGCAGCGCGCGGAACTCGCGCCAGGCGTCCTCGGAAAAGTTCGCCGGATGCCGCAGCCAAGCGTACTTCGTGCCTGTCAAACGCTCGTCGCCGAGGGCCAGTAAACGCTTGTTCTCCGCCCGCCGCACCTGGTCCACCGCCTTCGCCAGATGCGCCGCGATGTGATATTTGTCGTAAACGATCTTTTTCTCCGATTCGTCGAGATGCTCCCGGGTCGAGGCGACGTAAGGATCCCACATGTCCATCGCGACGGCCTCGACTCGGGCGAGTTGCTCTGCGCTCAACGTCTTCCAAAAGCCGTCCAGGCTGGCCTGGCGGCGTCCCTCGGCGACGAACAACACGCGCGAGCGGTTGAGATCGTTGACGACGGTGAGATAGCGATGGCGCTTGCGGAAGCTCTTCTCGTCGACGCCCAGGTAGGGAATCGGCTCTGCCGCGCGACGTTCGAGCCCACGTTGCACGGCGCGTTCCAGGATGCCGTGAATCTCGTCCCAGCTCAGCGCCAGCAACTCGGCGATGCCTTGCTGGCTGGCTTCCTTCAGCCACGAGATCGCGAGAGCTTCAAACAGCGCGGTGAAGCGGCTGGAAGCCTCGGCCCAGGGCAGTCGCACGACGCGCGGCCCGTGCTCGGAGCAGTCGCTGCGCGGCGGCCGGGCGTGCAGGATCGTGCGGTACTGACAGGTGTCGAGGTGACGCCAGCGGCGTTCGGGCTGATGATCGTGGAGTGCGCACACGGCGCTGCATTGGCGGCACGGCCAGCGGACTTGCTCGTCGTGTTCGAGGAAGACGTGGACTTCGCCGTCGGCTCGGCGCAGCTCCACTCGCACGACTTTCCAGGGACTTTCGATGCCCAGAATCTGGCGGTATAGCTCGCGGTCTTGCATCCCGCGAGACTACCACCGAGCCTCACTCGCCCACTAGAAACCCGGAAGAACCCAATTGGAGATTGCCCGCGAGACCGGGGACCGCCGCGGCGAAGGGACCATGCTCTATAACCGCGCCGTGGCGCTCGACAAACTCGGCCGCCGCGACGAAGCCATCGCCGACGCCCGGGCTACCCTACAGATCTACGAGCAAATCGAAGATCCCAACGCCGACCAAGTCCGCCAGGCACTCGCCGACTGGGGCGCGCCGCAAGACTGACGCCAGTAGGGACAGGCGCTCGCTAGTCGCGAGGGTGTGCGAGGGCAAGAAACTGAGCCTGGAACGCCAGTGACAGGCCGTGCGTCCGGCGCAGCGACGGGCCCGCGCCCTGACGGGCACGGCTCTGTCCGGTTCTCGCCGCGGGCCTGCGCCGCTCTTGTGGCGCACGCATTCTTGCGTGGGACATGTCGCCATTTGTGGCGACATCGAGTAGCACGGACAATCGTGTCCGTCGAGGAGACCGTAGCGCACTAGCACCATAGCCTTCCAACGTTGATCGCCCTGTCAGCTACAATGTTCGTTCCCGGTGCAGCTTACACCTCCAACACTGCTGAGACTCCTCGCGGCGCCGACCTTGCTCGCAGCGCCCCTGTTCGCGCTGCAGCAGGGGATCCCCCACGACGACGGCGAGATGGGAGAAACGCTCAAGTCCCTGTTGCGCGTCTCGGATCCGAGTACGGGCTTCTTCGTAGCCGCACTGGGTGTGGCCTTCCTGGCCGGGGCGGCGCACGCTCTCACCCCGGGACACGGAAAGGCCATCGTCGCAGCCTACTTGGCGGGCTCTCGGGGTACGGTTTGGGACGCCGTCTACCTCGGAAGCGTTGTCACCGTCACACATACAGCGACAGTATTTATCCTTGGCTTGATAACGCTCTACGCCACTCAGCATTTCCTGATGGAGGAAATCTATGCCTGGCTGTCGGTTTCGAGCGGCTTGCTGATCGTCGGGATCGGGGTTTGGCTGCTCCGTGCTCGCTGGCGGTCGTTTCGATCGGGCGAAACGGACCATGAGAATTCACACTCCCATTCTCACGGCCCCCTCGGTGGCCACGCCCATGTTCATCCTCACGATGATGAGGCCGGGGAGCCGGACAACCATTCGCACGAGCATTCGCACGGCCATCATCATGACAGCCACGAACATACCCACACGCACGATCATGGCCCGGTGGCAGGGCGGAGCAGTCTCCTCTCGCTCGGCATTTCGGGAGGGCTGGTACCCTGTCCGGAAGCGCTGGCGGTGCTGCTGATTTCGTTTACCATCAATAGGCTGGTTTTCGGGCTGATCATCTTGGTCGCCTTTAGCCTCGGTCTGGCGGCGGTGCTGATCACGATTGGCGTCGCTATGGTGCTGGCGGGACCGGCCCTGGGACGTTTCGCGAAGGACGGGCCGCTGATGCGCGCTCTGCCGGTCGGCAGCGCCGTGATCGTGACGACGCTAGGACTAGCCATCCTATACAAAGCCGCCTCTGACACGGGGCTGCTATGACTCGCCGGCTCCTTTCCCAATGGAAGCCGGCCCCGCCTTACCCCAAGGAACGCGGTGCGAATAAAGCTCGTCGGCGCCTCGGGGTCTCGCGGCGGACCGATAAGGAATCTGTTGTAAAGGAAACAAACGATGGCCTACAAACCCATTGAATCCTACGGCGTGATCGGCGATATGCATTCGGTCGCACTGGTCGGTACGGATGGCTCGATCGATTGGTGCTGCCTGCCGCACTTCGATTCGCCAAGCGTTTTCGCTGCCATCCTCGACGACAAAAAGGGAGGGCATTTCCAGATTGCGGCCACGCATGAAGGTAGCCAGCGGCAGATGTACTTGCCGGAGACGAATGTCTTGCTGACCCGTTTCCTCAGCGATGAGGGGGTCGGCGAAGTGATCGATTTCATGCCCGTCCGGAACCATCAGGCGGGGAGCAACTCTGGCCGCCATCAAATCGTACGCATCGCTCATGCCGTGCGCGGGACCGTTCACTTTCGGATGCAGTGTAAGCCGGCGTTCGATTTCGCTCGCCAGTCTCACCGCCTTGTCCTCGATGAGCGCGGCGCGGTTTTTGAAGTCTCGGGGATGAAGTTCGCGCTGACCAGCCCTTTTCCTGTTCGCGGACACGATGGCGCCGCGGTGGCCGATTTCGCGCTCAAGGCCGGAGAAAAAGCCACCTTTGTTTTCCGGCAGGAGGAGGACACGAGGTCAACCGATCTACTGGAAGCCCCGCCGAGCGGTGAGGAAGCTCTCGAGAATACCGTGAACTACTGGAGGAGGTGGCTGTCGCGCGGACGTTACGAGGGCCGCTGGCGCGAGATGGTCGACCGCTCGGCGCTGGTGCTGAAGTTGCTTACCTTCGAGCCGACCGGGGCGATCGTGGCCGCCCCGACCTGCGGCCTGCCCGAGGAAATCGGTGGTGTGCGCAATTGGGACTACCGCTACACTTGGATCCGCGATGCCGCCTTCACCGCCTACGCTTTCCTCCGCCTGGGCCATACCGAGGAGGCAGCTCGCTTCATGCACTGGCTCTTCAAGCGGGTTGCCGAAAAAGAAGAGGACGAGAGTGAGGCCGGCCCGTTGCGGATCATGTATGGCATCGACGGTCGCCATGAGCTGCCTGAGCAGACACTCGATCACCTGGAGGGCTACCGCGGGTCGAAACCGGTGCGGGTGGGTAACGCGGCGTCCCATCAGCTTCAGCTTGACATTTACGGCGAGCTGCTTGACTCGGTCTACCTTTACGACAAATACGGTGTCCCGATCTCCTACGACGGCTGGCTACAATTGCGCCGCATGCTGGACTGGGTCCGCCAGAACTGGGAACGGGCCGATGACGGAATCTGGGAGGTTCGGGGCGGCCGGCAGCAGTTTGTTTACTCCAAGATGCAGTGCTGGGTGGCCCTCGATCGTGGGCTGCGGTTGGCGCTCAAACGCAGTCTGCCGATCGACCTCGTCGGTCTGCGCAACGAACGCGACCGCATCTACGAAACGATCATGGAAAAGGGCTGGAACGCAGATCGTAAGACCTTCGTGCAGTACTTCGGCTCCGACGCGCTCGACGCCAGCAACCTCCTTATGCCGCTGGTGCTGTTTATTTCGCCCCGGGATCCCCGGATGATCTCGACCATCGACCAAACCGTGAACGAGTTGGTCTCCGATAGCCTCGTCTACCGCTACGAAATCGGCAAGGGCGCCGGCGACGGGCTTACGGGACAGGAAGGCACCTTCAGCATGTGCACCTTCTGGCTCGTGGAAGCCATGGCGCGGGCGGGGCGTTTGGACGAGGCCCGATTCACTTTCGAAAAAATGCTCACCTACGCCAACCACCTGGGCCTCTACGCCGAGCAAATCGGCCCCAGCGGAGAGGCGTTGGGCAATTTTCCCCAAGCCTTCACCCACCTCGGGCTGATTAGCGCGGCGTTCGGCCTGAACCGCCAACTGGGCAAGCGAGCTTAGGCGGAACACCGTTCACTTAGCGGCCATGGCTGCTCGAATTGCTCGCTGGGATTCCGAGCTGGACGCAAGGGTTTGTAGGGACCGGAAGGTGGCAACAGGCGGTCCTCAGGGCGCGACATGTCGCGCCCCTGGACCGGCGAGATCGCCGGTCCCTACTGCCGCAGCTTGTGACGACTCAAGTGGGGACAAGCGATCCCGCTTGTCCAGGGCGATATGTCGCGGCGGTACATGACAAAGGGTGCCACGCGGGCTAGACAGCGCAACGACGTTGCATCCAACAGAGAGTCGGTGCGAAGCGAACCTATCAATGTGCACGAAAACGGGGTTGGCGGAAATCTTTAGCTGAGGAACTGAGAGAAGGGCTGCGACGAACTCGAGAAGGCTGCTGAAGAGCCGTTGGGCATGAAGAAGAAGCGCTGCACTCGATGAAGGACATCCTCGGAATTACGACCTAGCAGGTTGCAGCATAGCTCGAAACTGAACCCATCCGCCGTCTTCCCCATAATCCAATCCAGAGCTTCCTCTCTCGAGCGTCGTGGGCCACGGGTGAGGTCGTCCAGCGCCTGGATCAATACGGCGCCCGCCAACCTTTGCAGCGAGGGATCAAGATTAGATGTTTTCGAAGCGCTGAGTCTCGGCGGTATCATGACAGCAGGTGTCGTTTCTCCGATCAGTTACTGTGAACTATCCTGGCAACTTTCGAGCCGAAATAGAATGGAACTTTAGTACCGAATTTACCTAGGAGTATGCTCCTATCAAAATGGGTCATTGGTAGGGGTGCGTCGAAAGACGCCTGGGGCCGCTGTGCTTAACCAAGCCCAGAATCGGGGGAGATTTGGGAGTTACCTAGAGGGAATCGGAACAGCACCAGAACCACTCGTTCTCGCCAGAAAACCCTTTGGGAAAAGGCACTTCGGGGACGCGAGACCTTGGTGGGGGAAAACAGTCGGGACCGGCCGCAGGCCAGAAAAACCGTTCGGGCGGATTCCAAGAGCGAAGCGGCCCTAGGTCTTCTCCCGACACATCTTAAGGAACATGGCCATCCGTGACGCTCCTAGGGACACCCTCAGGTCTAATGCTCCCCGCCCAGGCCGCGCTACGCGTGCCTCCCCACCATAAACCGCCGCCTGGCGAATTGTCCTGGGAGGCTCGGATGGGCTTCGGAGTCGAAGGGTGACCGCCCAAGGCATGAGACAAATGCGAGATTGGGGCCCTAAGCTTGGGCCAGCTCAAGCGCCTCCTCGATTGTCGCGTCGTCGTGTACCAGGGCGCAAAGAGCGGTGAGCATCTCAACCGGATCGGGATGCTGCCAGACCAGGCGGCCGAAAACAATGCCGGAGGCGCCCGCCTGCAAAACCTCGTCAACTAAACCCAGCGTGTCTTCGAGCCTCTCTCCGCGGCGTGGACCCCCGGCAACCAAAACGGGACGTCCCGCGGAGCTAACGGCGCGCCGAAAGCTATCCACCTCCCCCGAATAACGCGTCTTGATGGCGTCGGCTCCCAACTCGACGCCTACTCGGCAAGCCATGGCCACCTCGTCGGCAATGTCATGGGGTAACTCGCTTCTCCCATTTCCATCGAAATCTGTGTGGTTGGCCATCATCCGCTGGCTGAGAACTTCGGCCACCACAGGTACACCCCACCGCCGGCCCTCCGTCGCAATGGCGCCCAGCTTCTCAAGCTCCTCGGTTTCGTATGGAGCTCCCAGGGTCGCATTGACCGCCACCGCGTCCACACCCAGCGAGACCGCGTCCTCAACGCTGCTAAAGAGCTTCATGGCTCCCATACCCAGTGTGCTGACGCAGCCGTCAACGCGCAAGATCACCGCCAAGTCTCCAAGGACGTCGATCGCCTGTTCGAGAAGCCCTGGCGTGATCAAAATGCCATCAGCGCCCGACTGGGCCACGGTTTTGACGACCTCGATCGGGTTTTCAAAGCCGCGGACACGGCCAGCGACCATGCCATGGTCCAAGGCGACGATCATCGCTCGGCCATTCTTCATGAGCTGCCGCATCCGAAGGCGTTTTCCAATCGACATCGAGCTCACATTATATCTACCTTTTATTCATAAAATAAACAACTGTTTTCCATTCCTACGCCAAATAGGGTTTTTAGTTTAATCCCTTTTCAAAACGCAGTTCATGACAATTCAGTCCTTTAGGGGAGTATCCAAACCCTCCTCCATGGGCAGTGCCAGAGGTTCTTCCACCAAGAAATCCAGCCCTTTCATGCGCTTGACCGCCTCGCTAACCGCCTCCTCCGTGGTGGGCTCGACGGTGATGACGAACGGAAGATCGTGCTTATTGTGACTGGGTTCTTGCAACACGGCGTCGAGACTGATCCTGGCCTTTGCCAAGATCGACGCCAACTCGGCGATGATGCCGGGCCGGTCTTTGACCCGAAAGCGCAAGTAGTGCGACCGAACCTGGCGCGAAATCGAGATGGGAGTGTGTGGTTTGAGCGAGGAACGTGCAAAGGGCGGAACCATACCCGGGGCGCCCGTTACGATCTCCCGCGCCACTCGCATCAGATCGCTCACGACCGCCACGCCGGTTGGAGTAGATCCTGCTCCGCGACCGTAGTAAAAAGTGTCCTCGCCGTGAACACCGCGCACCCAAATAGCGTTGTAGGAACCTTGCACCTGCGCCAAGATCGTGCCTTGCGGAAGGAGCGCCGGACGTACTGACAGCAGCAACCCCTGGCGACTTTCCTGCGCCGACGCAATGAGCCGCACGGTATGCCCAAGGCGGCCCGCGTAGGCAAAGTCGATAGGCCGGATGCGCCGAATCCCCTCCAGATAGATATCAGACGGCCTAACCTGGACGCCAAAGGCTAGAGCTGAGAGCAGAGCCAGTTTCGAACGGGCGTCGTAGCCGTCAATGTCAGCGCTCGGGTCGGCCTCGGCGTAGCCGAGCTGCTGTGCCTCGGCGAGAATCGTCTCCAGCGGCGCTCCTCTGCGTTCCATCTCCGTGAGGATATAGTTGCAGGTTCCGTTGAGAATCCCGGCCATCGACTCGACCCGGTCGCCCGAGATCCCCTCGCGCAAAACCGAATGGATCGGAATCCCCCCGGCTACACTGGCTTCCATGGCCAGTGAGACTCCCCGACCGGTTGCCTTTTCCCAAATCCGGGCGCCTTGCTCGGCCATCAGCTCCTTGTTGGCCGTAACGACGGACTTTCCACTTGAGATCGCCGAGTCGATGATTTCGGCCGCGGCCGTCGTGCCGCCGATCAGCTCAGCTATCACCTGCACCTGGAGATTGTTGACAACTTCCCGCCAGTTCGAAGTCCGCTCGGCTTCCGGGAAAAGATCCGCTTCGGCAGGCGGTTTGGAGAGGACGGACCGCGAGCAAAGGGCTTTGACGTTCAGCGAAAAACCCAGCTTGCCGGCAATCTGTGCGGCGTTGTCGGAAAGGATACGAAGTGTACCCCGGCCGACGTTTCCTAATCCGATAATTGCGACGTTAATTTCAGACACAGGTTCCCATTATAGGGGATCAACTGGGCCCGCCAGCGACCAGAAAGTTGTCCAATGCAAGATGATCCTGAACCGGGGGGAGTGTTTCCAACACGAGATGATCCTGAAGCGACGGCAGCGGGGAGAGGGCACACGGCGGGTGAATGCGAGTCACCATGGAGAAGGCCGAAAGTCTCACGCTGGAGCAGATGCGGGAATTTCTGATGGCCAGCGAAGAGCTGGATTTGGCCCTGGCCCGCCGAACCGAGATCTACGATCTGGTCGAGCGCACTCTGCGGAGACAGCGCTACCTCGAATGGACCAAAAAAGACAAAGGCGTCGTGCGCCGCTATCTGGTCAAGATCAGCGGACTCAGCTTGGCGCAGATCACGCGGCTGATGCGGCGCTATGGCGACCTTGTCTTTTAGTCTGTCTGGCATTCTTTTGTGCTCCCTCTTCGGCTAGCAGCCCGTGGTGAAAGTAAACGTCGCGAAAAATCGGAACGTCAGTGAACCTGAACTCCGTTCACCGTACACAAAAGTGGCACGCTGCACGCGCCTGAGGAACTTTTCGGGTGTGCCGCAAACCGATTCGTCGGTTTGTGGCTTGCGAACCCGCCGGGCCTTGCCGATGTGGGCGAAGACATTGGTAGGGACAAGCGATCTCGCCTGTCCCTAGCCGCCGAAGGCGGCTCGTCCAGCTCGCCAGACTACTGCTAGGGCCTGCTTCCCCCCGCGCGCTCGAACCTAACCGTCTCCCCCGTTCTTGCGCTCTCATACCCGGCGAAGACCAAGCGAAGAATCTCTCGAGCCTCTCGGGCTCCCGCTAGCGGGGGAGGGGACTGCCGCATCTCTTCGAGGAAAAACTTGAGATGTTCAGCCGTGGCCGAGGCAAATTCTCCCTTTTTCGAAGAGGAGTACACCCGCGAGCGGCCCTCCACTTCCGCTCGCGCCTGACCTCCCTTGAGCAGACCTGCTTTCACAACCGGGCGGCCGGCGTTCCGCGACCACTCCACGCTGAAGCGCGCCACACCGCCGAGTGAAAGCCTCAGTGAGGCGTTTTCGCAATCGAGGCGCATCTCCAGGTACTTTTCCGGAGCATGGCTCACGCGGTTGAACGAAAACGTGGCCAGTCGCTCTTCGGGGAACGTCAGGCTGGCGTGCACGAGTACATCGGCATCGTATTCGGGGCGACAGCGGGGAATGTCCGCGTGAAGCGACGCGGGTAGGGAATCGAAAAAAACAAACCAAATCGAGCGCGTGGGTGCCGAATTCATACAGCACGTACTGCTTCAATTGGCTCCGCCAATTGGTCTCTCGCTCAGGCGGATGGAACATGTGCTGCCAGCATTGGACGTAATAAAGTCTCCCGAACTCACCTTGGTTAAGCCGACGCTTCGTTTCCCGGTAGAAGCTCATGAAGCGATATTGGTTGTTGACGCGCAGCAAGCGTTGCTTCTCTTGGGCTAGTTCAATAACTCGATCCGCTTCCTCCAGGTTCGGCATAAACGGTTTTTCGCAGAAGACATGGGCCCCGGCCTCGAACGCCAACCGGCAGATCTCGAAGTGCGAATTCGGCGGAGTGCCGACAATGATGACCTCGGGGGTTGTAGCCGCGAGCATTCGCTCGACCGTCTCGAACGTCTGAGGGATTCCGTACTTCTGGGCCATTTTGTCCCGCGCTTGCGAGTTGAGGTCGCAGCCGGCGACGACCTCGATTTCGGGAACCGCCCGGCAGGCCGGCAGATGGATGCGATCGGCCACACCTCCCAAACCCACGATTCCAACACGAACACTCATTGGTTGATGATCTTATCACGGGTCTCCGGCACATCATTGCCCATCGTGCACAGCTGAGTTTTTAGTGCGCTAAGCTGGTGCTCTTCGTTGCTCCGAGATGAACTTCGTTTGTCCGCGATGTAAGGGTGCGCTGTCGTTTTCCAACGACCTATACTCTTGCCCCCGCTGCAACCAAAACTACCCCCTCGTATGTGGAATCCCCGACTTCCGGATGAACCCGGATCCCTATATTGCCCCCGCGGAAGATCGTAAGAGGGGGAAGTTGTTGGCTGAGTGGGGGCGAGAACGTACCTACGCCGAGCTTCTGGATTGCTACTTCTCCTTGGCGCCTGATGTCCCCCCAGACCTAGCCAAACGTTGGACGGATCACAAGCTCGCCGACATCGAGATCGCAAGGCTTTATCTGCTCGACACGCTTGCCCAGCGTCGCTCAGTTTCTGACGGCGCTCTGCTCGACGTGGGTTGCTCATCCGGTGGCTTGCTTGCGGCGGCGCACGTTCATTTCAGGATACTTGTTGGGGTGGACGTCGCTCTTCGCTGGTTGGTGATCGCGCAGTTGCGGTTGCGGGAAGTGGGTGTCCGGGCGCAACTGGTGTGCGCGAACGCAGAGTATTTGCCTTTCCCCGACCGAGTCTTCCAACTCGTGACATCCGTGGACGTACTGGAGCATGTACGCGACGCCCAGGCCGCGGTGAACGAAGCCTTTCGAGTCTCGGCTTCGAGCGCGAAGACCGTCTGCTTTACCAACAACCGCTACGCGCCGATTCCTGATCCGCAGATCGGCGTTTGGGGAGTCGGGTATCTTCCTCGGTCGTTGCAGGGCCGGTATGCCGTCGGGAGCAGACCGGACATCGGTTCATACCGGGTCGTCATGCGGAGTGGCCGGGAGCTGCAGCGACTCTTTCGACAAGCCGGGTACGAGGACATTCGGGTGGCGGCTGCCGGCCTTCACGCCCCTCACGTAAGTAACCGCGTCCTGCATATCGTCATGAAAGTGTACAATCGGCTGCGGGTCTTGCCTGGCCTACGATCACTTTTGACGTGGCTGGGGCCGCGTCTGTCGGTGACGGCGATACGGCAGCAGGATTAGCGGCTGCTAGAATTCGCCCGAAAGATCGGGCATGAAAGCGGCAGGATTGCCGGCTGAACTCGAAACTAGGACCGCCAAAAGTGGCAGTCGCTACCTATGTCCCGGTCAGCTCACCGTGGTGCGGCCCCGGGTACTCAGCTTGAGACCGCGCGGCCATGCTATGCTTTTGGCGCTCTCTTTCGAGTGCGAAGTCCGCTGCCTGTCGAACCGAACGCAGCGTTGACTGACAGGGGTTCCCATGACGACCGAACAAGATCCGGACTCCTCGACACCTGAGGCGGGCGCTGACCACGGCAGCCTGCCCCCCTGGGGAAAAGATGATCTCCCGGAGCCGCCGGCGTTTTCGGGCCGCAATCTTTTTCGGGTCATTGGGCCCGGAGCGATCTTGTTGGTGGGCTCGACAGGTGGAGGGGAGTGGCTAGTCGGACCTGCCGTCGGCGTGCAATATGGCGTCTCGGTTTTCTGGGTGGTCACAATCGCTGTTCTTCTTCAAGTCGTCTTCAATCTCGAATCACTTCGCTACACGCTCTACACCGGGGAGCCGATGATCAGCGGCATCATGCGCCTTAGCCCGGGGTCGCGGTTCTGGGCGATCGTCTATTCGATTTTCGGCGTGGCGACGTTAGGACTGCCCTCCCTGGCGGCCGCGTGCGCTGCCGTGCTCTTCGCTGCTTTCGCGGGTCACATGCCGCTGGAATCCGACGGCCATGTGCTGGCTTATGTCGGCTATGGGGTCATCGCGCTCGGCGTCGGCATCTTGCTTTTCGGCAAGACGATCGAGCGAATGCTGGAGCACGTGTCGTGGTTCATGCTCGTCTTTATCTTCCTGTTCCTCGGCATCGTCAACGTCTTCTTTGTCCCACTCTCGAACTGGAGCGAGACATTCTGGGGCTTCTTCCAGTTTGGCCAAGTTCCCGAGGGGATTGACGTCGTCCTCCTGGGTGCATTGGCAGCGTCGGCCGGGTCCGGGGGTATCGGCAACTTGGTCATCTCGAATTGGGCTCGTGACAAGGGTTTCGGCATGGGGGCGAAGGTGGGGGCTATAGGGAGCGCCTTCGGTCGCCAGCACATTACCCTCTCGCCAACCGGCAAGATCTTTCCGGTCACGACTGAGAATCTGCGTCGCTGGAAAGTCTGGTGGAAGTACGTCAAGGCCGATCAGGTGTGGTTGTGGGGAACAGGCGCTTTTCTGGGAATGTTTCTCAATGTCAACCTGACCACCGCCATCATCCCGCCAGGGTCTGACCTCGCTGGGCCCGCCGCCGGCGCCTATCAGGCCGAGTATATGGCGCGGAATCTGTGGTCGGGGTTTTGGTTGCTGGCTCTGCTGAACGGGTTTTGGGTCCTCTTCTCCACGCATTTGGCGAACACTGACGTCTTGATCCGGACTGTGACCGACATGATCTGGGCCGGCAGCCCTCGGGTGCGGGCTTGGCGGCGCGGTAACGCAAGCTCTGTCTACTACATCGCACTGTTCGTTTTCACGGTTTGGGGCCTCTGGGCCATCAACTGGGGCACGGCCATGGCCCTATTCAAAGTGGGCGCCAATATCGGCGGCTTGATCCTTGCGTTGGCGGGTTTTCAAGTTCTGCGAGTCAACTCTCGGTTCTTGCCGAGGGAGCTCCAGCCGCCGCTGTGGAGAAAGTTGGCGCTGGCCGCCTGTAGTGTCTTCTATGGGACGATGTTTTCGATCGTTGTTTGGAGCCAGCTGAGACAGCTGTTTTAGCTGGGTCTACGAGTCCCACCATCCTGGTAAGTTCGCCACCGAATCGAATACGATGTCCGGTCTAACTTTACCGTCGAGGTCCGAGGGCTTGAACTTGCCGGTTTTGACCAATGCGCCCTTGAGGCCGGCCGCCTGAGCGCCCCCGACGTCGGTTTCGACATCGTCGCCAATCATGAGCACTTCGGCCGGCGCCAGTCTAAGCTCGGCGGCCGCCGCATGATAGAAGGGCCGGGCGGGTTTGCCGAGGACTATTGCCTGGCGGCCGGTCGCGTGTTCCAGGGCCGTGACGAACGGCGCAACGTCGAGCGAAATGCCGTCGGGCGCCAGCCAGTAGCGCGTCATGCCGAGCGCGATCAGCCGAGCTTCCGGGTTGTTGTGCAGCAGGCGAAACGCTCGATTGAGGGTGCGGTAGTCCCACCTATCGGCGAGGTCGCCGATGACCACGTACGACGCGCCGCTTTCCGCCTCGTCGGGCAGGTGCGGCAACCCTTCGAACTCGCTCTCGGTTGCGGCGGGAACGAAGAGCGCGACCTGCCCTTCGGGTTGAGACCGCAACCACGCCGCGGCCGCCGCCGGTGGTGTGAAAATCCGCGACTCCTCGGTCGTTACGCCAAACCGGGCGAGCTTTTCGACAAGAGCGTCTCGTCCCCGCGACGTAGTGTTGGTGACAAACAAATGCGGGATCCCTTGGTGCTTGACCCAGGTCGCCACCTCAGCGGCGTTCGGGATGGGCTGTTCGGCGTTGTAGAGAACGCCATCGAGATCGAAGAGTATGCCGCGGATGCCTAATCGTCCCATGGTGTGTCGTGGAACCTCTTCCCAGCATAAAACTAGTGGTGAGCGTCGCCACGTCGCCGGGACGATCAGGAAGTCTTGTCTAGGACAGCCTACTTTCAGCAGCCGGCCTCTCCGCTCTAACCACCATGCATGCCGGCCGGGTCGAGCAGCGGCAAGTCGGGAAACATCTTGCGGTAAAAGCCGCGATCCCGCGACAAAAGCCGAGATGCCTGCCGAAGGGCATGTGCTCCGATCAGGAAGTCTGTCAGGATTCTTGTCCTCTTCCCACCTCGCCGACGGTAGGTCCTCCAAATGCGGCCGGCCAGGAAACCGGCACTCCGGCTTAGCGGCTCAACCCGGATTTGACTGTCTCCCAGAAACTCATCGCAGTCTCCCTGCTCGGGGAAATGAACGGACAGCTCGGCATAGACGAGATGGCAGATGACCAGCAATCCCGCCCCAGCCGCGTTTTCCAAGGCCGTCACCGAGGCGGCGAAGAACTCTTCATTGGGCCGCACTATATCCAGCAACACGTTCGTGTCGATGGCCGTTATCATCTGCCTCGAACATCCTCCATGAAATCGTCGACGCCCTCGTAGCCCAGATCCGTGAAACTATCGCGGCAATAGCCCTTCCACTTGTCGAGGTTCAATTTCGGAGCAGCCTTTTTCAACATGATTTGATCGTTCACCACTTGGAACTCGACTTCCTCTCCCGGCGCAAGCCCAAACCTCTCGCGGAGTTGCTTGGGGACCGTCACCTGTCCACGCTCGCCAATTTTCATATTTCTTAGTATGTATCTTATTTCATATCATGTTAACTTTCTTTTCCCGCCTCGTCAGCAAGAGCATCAATATCTTATAAGTTATTGAAAAGGAGGAACAAAGGTGCTATGCAGCCGGCCCAATTTCGAATTCACGCAGTGGCCGACCTCAGTCCATCGGAAAGTTCAGCAATTCGTCTAGAACGACGATCCCGGCGGGACCCAGGCCTTCGGCGATGGGCGCCGGAGCTGCCTTGCGGGTAATGATGGCCCAGGAAAACTGATAATCCAGCAGCTCGATAAAGTAGGAGCCGAGGGTTTCTTGTATGGTCGCTCGGGCCTGATCGGTCAGTAAAAACGCCCCCTCGTCGGCAATGGCGCCGATCACGACCGTGCCGGCCGGCAGCGATCGCAGGTAGACTTCCATGGCCGTCACGTCTTCCTGACGCGCCCAGGTGTCGAAATTCCGCACGGGCCCGAGAAGGCCCGACCGCGGATCGACGGTGAGAAAGTTGAACCCCCGGCCCGGTCCGCCGCCCTGCACTTCGTAAATCAGTGTTCCATCCACTTCAAAGCTGGCGACCGAGGCCATACTCTTGTACCCCCCGGAGACGACGCGAAATCGGACGTCGCTGAGACTGGGCAGTACGGTTAGCGAGAAGCTTCGTGTAATAGTTTCCGGGAGCACAGTAAACGCGGTCAGCGAAACGGGAGCGTTTTCGATCCGCGGCGTGCCTGGGTCGGCGGTTACGGTTAGGGGTAGGGTCTCTCCGGGCACTCCAACAGGGATCGACAGGCGAACGCCTGTCGGAAGTCCGCTGATTTGGAAGCGCACAAGCTCGCAAAAGGAATTGAAGCCTTCAATTTCGACAAAAGCCGTCTGCGAGGGGCCGCCCTCCTGAATAACAAGGGTATTCGGCTCGGGTCCGGAGATCGAAAACCCCGGCGGCTGACCTTCGTCGATGACCCGCAATAAGTGAGCGTTGCTGGCCACGCCGTCTTGAATAAGCTGCAGATCAACCAATGAAGGAGTGAACTCTTCGGGGATGAAAACGTTAGTCTGGTAAACTCCTACAACTCCCTGCAGCAAGCCGGAGTAAACTACCGGAATCGACTCGGATCCGAGACGGCTCTGCGGTACGTTTAGGGTAAGCACACCGCCGGCTGGCGCGAAACCGCTGCCGACTTCGGCCGTGACAGGTCCCAAACCACTGCCATAAACTTCGAGGTAGCTGCCGGGTAGAATGCCGTTCGCTTCGTCCACTGGGCAAGGCAGCCCAGGCCGGTAGACGCCCCGGTCAAAGATGCCGGGTGCGGAAGCCGCGACGTGCGCCGCTGACAGATTACTAGCCACGCCCGCACGATAGACGAGCGCCTCAGTCACACCCAGCGGCGTGGTCCAGGGCGCCTGGCCGCGTACTTCCGTCTGGTCGGCGAAAAATAGAGGTACAGGCTCCCCGCCCAGGCAGGCGCTCACGGGCCCCAAGTGGTTCGGCAGCGCCGTCGTTCGGGCCGAGCCCGAACCGAAAGCGAATCCCTCGCCCCGCAGGCTGACAAGTCCGCCGGGCGCGATGGCGGGCCGTCCGCCGGCGGTGCCGACTACGCCGCCCTCGTTGATGATCGGGTCGCCGGTCGCGGACAGCTCTGCGGGCGGAAATCCGCCCCAGGCGTGCGCCAGAGCAAAGTAAGCCTCGCGGGGCCGCAACGTGTCGAAGCCGGCGATTGCGCCGCTTTCCGCCCGGAACAGCCCGAACCACGCCGGATTCCGATAGCCGTCCGGAAAGCTTTGATCCCGCCACCCATCCGTCGAGTGCAGAGAGGGGTCGTCTCCGCCGCGCCACCATTCGTCCACGTAGCTTGCCCACAGGCCGCCGAGAACGGGGAAAACGTCGCCGGGGAGCTGCCATTCGATTTCGGACGCGAGAGCCCGCGCAACATCCGCTTGCGTCGAAGCATCCTCGGTCTGCCCTTGTTGGTCATAGGCGTCGACACCGAACGCTGACACCAGCAATGGCTTCGCCGTCCTGTTGCTCACTGCCACGAAAAGCTCTTCCAGGGACGCGCCACCGACGCCGTTAACCGACCAAAACGAAAGGCCCGGTTGGCTGAGATCGTCAGCGCCAAGAGCAAAGTCCCCTATTGGGGACACATCGGCTACCGTTGTGGTGAGCAAAGCCGTGCCGCCTTGCACACCCGCCCTTACCTCGGCCGCGTCCTGTAGCAGGGAATAGAAATCCCTTGGCGACCCGACGAACTTTTCTTCGTAACCCTGACCTACTTCGTCTCCGAAGACAAAAGCTATGACTCGCCCTTCGTCCCGCCAGCCCTCGACGTACACACGAAACTCGTCGAGAATCTGTCCCCTCAGCGCCCGTCCTTGTCCGGTCTCCAGAGACAAAGACCGCTCGGGGTCGTAGAAGCGGTCCAAGGGGAAGCCTGCCAACCAATAGAGGTCGGCGTCGGCGAGGGATCGGCGGAAGGCGCCGTCCTCGGGGGAAATTATCGCCTGCGTTCGGACGGTGTTCGCCCCCATCCCCGCGATTAGCGGGAAGTCTCGCGCGTAAAGACAACCGGCGGGTCCGGGCCCGTCCGACCCACGGGCTCCGATGGGCGTGTTGCTGTAGACAACGCCTCGGATCGCGAAGGGCTCGTCTTCCAGAAAAAGCTGCCTGTTCCGGATCTCGAAGCCGGCCCTGACCGCGGGCCCGAACACGAAGAGAATCAGCAGAACGAAGACTCCCCCGAAGCGGCGCCTCCGCATACGTTGAGGAGAGATACGTGCTGGTCAAACTTTATCGCGCATTACCTATTAAATGCAACCGTTTTGTAAAAAGAGAATGGAAAACCCCAACAACTCCATTTCGCGCCTCAGCCAACGGGAAGGCGGGCTCAAGTCGGCTGCGGGTTCCGGCAAGCCTCCAGCAACTCCTCTTGCAGCACTTCGCAGGTCGCAGGGTCGAGCTTCCCGTTTGGCCCGACGACGTAGAAGACATCGATTGCCTTTTGCCCTTGCGTGTCGATCAAAACGACCTCGATGTCGCACTCGTGCTGAGAGAACTTGCTGGCTAGGTCAAAAAGAAGTCCGGTGCGGTCTTCGGCGATGACGTGCGCGACAGTTGCCCGAGACGAAGTCTGGTTGTCAATCGCCACTCGCGGCTCGACGCGGACCCGTCCCTTGACAGCAAATTTGGACTGCCGCCGTTTCAACAGATCTCGAACGTCGGTCGCCCCTTCGGCAACCCTACCCAAGGTTTGCGTGAGGCGACTCGATTCGGCGGGATCGGACTCCAGTGTCCGCAGGGGATCGGAGACGATGAAGGTATCGAGTGTCATTTTTTGGCTATTGGCAAACGCCTCAGCCTTTTCGATATTGAGGCCAAAGCTCGACAGCGTCGCGCAAAGCGAGGCAAAGAGAAACGGCCGGTCCCACGTCACGACAACGACCTCATGCAGGGAGTGCCGACGACGAAGGGTAACTGCTGAGCGCTTCGTTTTGAGTTCGCGACTGAGCTGAAACTGCGCGTACACCTGCTCGGGAGAATGGGTTCGGATGTAGCGTTGCGGGAAGCCCTCAAGAAATGCACCGACCGCCGAGCGCTCGTCGGCCGTAGGCGCAGCTTCCAGATAGGTCTCCGTCGGCTCCACGTGGATACGGCGATCTTCGATGTCCCGCGTCAAGCTGTTGTGGGTTGCGATATACAACTGCCAGAGCAAATCTTTTCGCCAATCGGTCAAAGCCTTTGGGTTCACCGCGCTGATATCAGCGAGAGTCATTAGCGTTAGCGCCTTGAGGCGTTCGATCGTGCCAACCAGATCGGCCAGCTCTTCAATTGTCTCGGGATCGGCAAGATCACGACCCGTCATCATGGCTGACGGCGCTAAGTGATGGCGAATCAGAAAGCGCACCAACTCGCGGTCGGCTTCTTCCATGCGGATACGGGCCATTGCCTTGTCGGCCAGCTGCAAACTGCGCTCGGCATGGTCGCCTTCGGAAACTCCTTTGCCCAGATCGTGGAAGAGCAGCGCGAAGTAGAGAAGCTCGGGTTGGTCCAACTCCGAAAGCAAGCCCGCAAACCGACCCGTCAGGTCGTCCGCTGTGTCGGCCAACTCCTGTAAATTCCGGATCGTTACGAAAGTATGCTCGTCCACCGTGTAGCGGTGAAAGAAATCGCGAATGACCAAACAATCCACCAACTCAAACTCAGGGAATACAGCCGCCAGGGCGCCGGTTTCGTGCATCGCCGTCAGCGCCTCGTAGGCGTGCGGTAGCTTGAGTACCTCCGCTACCATGGGCCACAAGGGATCCTCCACGCGCGAGCACTCCCCGATTTCCTGAAGTGCATTTTCGACCCGCCGTTCGGTCTCCACCGCCAGAGGAATCCCGTGTCGAGAGACGAACTGAAACAGCAGCAGGGCCAGCGACGGCTGCTGCACTAATGCCTCGGAGTTTCGAAGATACAACCGCCCCCGTTGAACAACGAAATCGTTGTTCGAGAGTCGCGACTTGCGGTCTCGGAAGAATGTAAACAGCGATTGGCCGGCGGACGCTGACTCTTCAATCGCACGGGTCACGAGCCGGTAGATGATCCGCACGCGTCGAAAATACTCGCGCATCCAATCAGAAGTATCCGTCGTTTCGGGGAAACCCTTTCCAGCACTCTCCTCCGCCACCTGATCCTGTAGGTCGAACGTGAGCTTGTTGTTGTCACGGCCATTGAAGTAGTGCACGAAACAGCGGACCGCGAACAAGAACCGCTTGGCTTCGAGAAGCTGTTCCCGCGATTCGGCGGGCAGGCACTCTTCACTATCCGGCAATCGCGCGTTCGACGCATTGATAAGCTGAGAAACCCAGCACGCTAGTTGAAAGTCGCGAAGTCCTCCTGGCGTCGCCTTGACGTCCGGTTCGAGGTGGTAGATCGTCTGGCCGGCCAGCAGATGGCGCCTGTGGGCGAGTTCGATCAGGTTGCTAAGAAGAGCACGCTTTTCGCGGACATAGAAGCGAGGCAAATGCCGATAGCGCAGGTCCTGATAGAGAGCTTCATCACCCGCCAAAAACCGGGCGTCGAGCAGGCTGATGTTCAGTTCCGTGTTGTCGTGCGCGAGTCGCGCACACTCAGCGGGTGTTCTCACCGAATGCGAAACACGCAGTTTGGAGTCCCATAGCGCGGTGAGCAGCTTCGAGGTCTGGTTCTTGTAAGTGTTGGCATGTGCCGTTCGCTCCAATAGCAGCAGCAGGTCGACGTCCGAGTAGGGGAACAGCTGGGAACGACCGTAGCCACCGACAGCTATCAGAGCGGCCCCGGAACTTGGAGCGTCAGGGAAAGTCTCGCGAAAGCAGCGGCTGACAACTTCGTCGGTGGCAGCTGAATGGGCGGCGACCGCTTCGAGGCCGTCTCCGCCGGCGAGGAACCGTTGCTTGATCTCCTCGAACGCGCCGGCTTGCGAGGAAGCGGTGTGCGACATGGAATCCATATGTGCCCGCCCCTGGCGGAAAGAGAGACACCCAGAACGGTCGCCGCTAGCCGCGTTCACACGGCTTCGTCGGGGTCCTTAGGCCAGCCGTTTTACGGCTGGTTGCGAAGCAGGTGCAAAAACTCGTCTTAGCCCGCTTCCAGCAGGCTTGTCCTCACCGAGGATTCGTACGTGAACTTCTGAAACTCAGCCCTAGGCTAGCAGGGAACAAGCTCGGTGGGATAGGCAATCTTGCCTGTCAGGCCCTACCGGTTGAGCTATGTTTCAACAACTAGTCCACAGTTCAACACTGCCGGAAACGATTTTCCCCAACAGCCGCCTACCAGAAGCGATGTAGAGCGGCAAGGAGCACCCTCGAAACACGCGCACAAGGCCGAGCCCCGCCTTGGCTAGCGAAGCCGACCAACGCGGGGCCTGAAAGCTAAACACTCACGGGGCAAACGTCACACTCGCTAGAGCGCCGCGTCACCCGTGTCGTTGTTGCGAATGCGAATTGCGTCCTCTAGGGAGTAGATAAACACCTTGCCGTCGCCGATCTTGCCGGTCCGCGCGGACTCGACCACCGCTTTGACGGTCTCTTCGACACGAGCATCGGCGACCACGATTTCAACCTTGACCTTGGGTAGAAGGTCAACCTCGTATTCCTGGCCGCGGTAGACCTCCTTATGGCCCTTTTGCCGACCGTGTCCGCGGACGTCGTATATGGTCATCCCATCGACGCCGACGCCTTTTAACGCCTCTCGGACGTCATCCAGCTTATAGGGCTGAATGATAGCTTCAATTCTTTTCATCCTGTGCTCCTTCCCGCAGTTAACCTTCCAAACTGTACGCTTCCTCGCCGTGTTGCGTCAGGTCGAGGCCTTCGATTTCCTCAGCGTCCGTCACTCGAAGCCCGACGAGCGCGTCTGTCACCTTCAAGATAATGAAGGTCCCGACGGCGGCGAGCACCCAGGTAATCAAAGCACCCAGCACGCTATTCAAAAACTGGCCGGGATTCCCCTCCAGCAAACCCGTGGAGCCTTCCTATACAGCGGCAATGCTGCCATAGATTACAACACCAGCAGTCAGGTGCGCCACGAAAACCAATGAAACCGTCGCCAGCGGTCAAGAACTACCTTTGTGCATCGGATCACCACCGTAGGCTACCATTCCCATTTCGCTGAGATCGAGGCCGCGGGTTTCGTCTTCCGCGCTGACGCGCAGTCCAAAAATTCCCTTAATGATTGACCAGGCTATCAGTGAAAAGACGAGTGTAAACGCACCCACGGCGACAACGCCGATGAACTGCGCCCACAGAGAAGCGAAGCCGCCTCCATAAAACAGTCCATCCGGACCGCCTCCGGGAGCAGCAGCAGTCCCAAACAGACCGATCGAGAGCGTCCCCCAGATTCCGTTCGTCAAGTGGACTGACAGTGCGCCGACTGGGTCATCGATTCTTATGCGATCAAAAAATCGCACGGAAGGCACAATGATGAGACCCGCGATCAGGCCGATTACAACGGAAGCCCAGACGTCAACGAACGCGCAGGGCGCTGTGATGGCCACCAGGCCGGCTAAAGCCCCGTTGACGGTCATGCCGAAGTCGGGTTTGCCGAACCAGATCCAGGCTACGACGGTAGCCGTCAGCAACCCTGCCGCGCAGGAGAGGTTAGTCGTCACGACGATGTGGGCAATAGCACCCGCATCCGCCGCCATGGTGCTGCCGGGATTGAAGCCGAACCAACCGAGCCACAGGATCAATCCGCCGAGAAACGCCAGAGCCATACTGTGTCCGGGGATCGGCTGAACTTTGCCGTCGGACCTGTATTTACCGAGTCGCGGGCCCAGAATGATGACTCCCGCTAGTCCCGCCCAGCCACCCACCGAGTGAACCACCGTGGAGCCGGCAAAATCCCAAAAGCCCAAGCTCGCCAGCCAACCGCCGCCCCAGATCCAGTGTCCGCTGATCGGGTAGAACAGGCCAACGAGAACCAACGTGAAGATCATGTAGGCGCGGTAGTGAATCCGCTCCGCCACGCAGCCGGAAACGATCGTCGCGGCCGTCCCGGCGAAGACAAGCTGAAAGAAGAACTTCGCCAGCAGGGGAACGCCCGTCCAGGCGATCGACGAGTAAACGCCCTTGTAGGCGTCGCCGACCGCGGGGCTGTTATCCGCCCCCTCCAAAAACCAACCATTTAGGCCCATGAAGCTATTCCCATCGCCAAACATGATGGCGAAGCCCAAGATCCAGAACGCAATGGAGGAAAGGCCGAAAACGACGAAATTCTTGCCCAAGATGTTGACCGCGTTCTTAGCGCGGCAGAACCCGGCCTCAACACAGCCGAACCCGGCGTTCATGAAAAAGACCAGAAAGGCAGTCACCAGGACCCAAATGGTGTCGGCCGCAACTTTTAGCTCGGCTCCGCCGTCCTGCGCCCAGGCAGGGCAACACAACAACAGTCCAAACAGCAACCGCAACGTCCCGCGCATATTCATCTCCTCACTCCTCGTTGGTTTCAGTCGCCACCCATCGCCACCCAGTGACGGGTACAGTGTGCCTCTGTGGCATCTTCTACCTCTATATCTTGCAACGAGTGAACGCGTTCGAAACGCTTCTATCGTGCCGATAGAAAGTTTCTATCCGGCACCGAGTTAGAAGGCCCACAGGACGTGCGACGGCAACGGTTCTCGCCCTGCCCGGTGTCTCGGCAGAGCACCGGACGCCGACCCGATACCAGTGTTGGACCCACCGCAAGACTCGCATGGCCGGAGCGACGATGATGTAAGCTGCTGATTGACTCCCCGCATGACGCCGTTTGTCATCTACCGCCGCGACATGTCGCCCTGGACAAGCGGGATCGCTTGTCCCTACTTTGACTCGACGCAAGTTGGCGTCCCGCTTGGAATCGCAGAGAGCAATTCGAGCATCCGTGGCCGCTAAGCCAACAGAATCGGGGCTAGCCCCAACACCACCGCAAACAGGCGGTTCGCACCAGGTTGAGCCTTGAGGCCCAACAGTGCCACGATCGACTGGAAAGAAGCTGCCCGCAGGAGAAGGCCGAAGGCGGTCAAGGTAACTGGAGGAAAAGCATGAGTCCGGACAAAGATCTAAGAAGCCACCTGCTCGAGCTGCTCGACGGCGGCAGCGCTCACCTCAAGCCAAGCCAGGTCCTGAAAGGCTTTCCCGCCAAAGCTCGGGGCGCCAAAGCCGCCGGGGTGCCATACAGCCCGTGGCAGCTCCTGGAACACATGCGCATCGCGCAGTGGGACATCCTGGAATTCAGCCGCAACCCGAAACACGTCTCGCCGCCGTATCCGGAGGGCTACTGGCCTTCCGGTGACGCCCCCGCAAGCCAGCAGGAGTGGGGAAGCAGCGTCGAAGCCTTCCAAGCAGGTCTCGAGGAGGTGAAGCAGCTCGTCTCCGACCCCGCGGTTGATTTGTTGGCGACAATTCCGCACGGTGACGGCCAGACGGTCCTACGGGAGGCCATGTTGGTGGCAGACCACAACGCCTATCATCTGGGCCAACTCGTCACGCTGCGGCGGCTGCTCGGCGATTGGGCCCAGAGCTGAGTACTCCATTTCAGCGATACACTCGCGTTTCGGGCAGACGGCGGCATGCGGTGCTCCTACCGATCTGTCAGCACGGCGTTGACTCGTGCCAAGGCTGGCGGCCACACCGAAGTAGTGGAGCTTCTTGGACAAGCCGAGCCGGAGGAGTAAGCAAATTGTAATAGCGGCGAACTAGACTTCGACGGAGCCTGCCGGCCGACGGTGGAACTCAGCTCGAAGGCCCGACATTTCCGAATCCATAGTGAAGCCACCCGCCCCAGAAAAAGGACTCATCCTTTCTCACCGCGGTCCTGCGTAAGGCTGCCGGCTCTTCCCATCCCAGCGATCTCCCACCACTTCGGGCCGGGCGGCTTCTCGAGCACCAGCGGCTTGAGGAACGCCACGGACTTCGCCAGGCCCTCCTCCACGTCGAAGTACTCACTCTCCATCTCGACCGAGAGCACGTGGTCATAGCCGAGCAGGTGCAGGGTCGTAACGAACTCGCGCCAGGCCACCTCGTCGTGACCCCAGCCGGACAGCGTATACGTCCAAGGGCGTTCCGTGAGTTGCTCGTTGGGGATGGTGGCCATCATGCCGCGCAGCCGAACATTGTGCTGATGGATCAGGACGTCCTTGGCGTGGACGTGCTGGACCAGCGGACCAAGGTAGCGCAGCGCCTCGATCGGATCGATGCCCTGGTACCAAATGTGTGAAATGTCGAAGTTGCAGCCAACGACAGGTCCCAGTTCCTCATGCAATCTCTTCAGTGCGACCGGGTTGTGGATCAGATCGCCGCCGTGCATCTCGAAGCACAGCGTTACTCCGTGGTCGTGGGCGATCTTGCCGTGCTCCCGCCAGTAGGGGATCAGGCGCTTCTCCCACTGCCACTTGAGCGTGTCACGCAAAAAAGGCCACTCGGCAAATGTCACCCAGTTGGGGGCCGTGTCCCCCTCCGCGCCTTCCGGCAAACCCGCCAGCAGCGTAAGCCGCTTGATGCCGGCCAGCTCCATCAGCTTGCAAGTCTGCCGAAATTCGCGCGAGTATTCCTCGGCGACCGTCTTGTCGGGCAACAGCGGTGCGCCGTGGCCCCCGAGCGCACTGATCTCGAGGTCGTGACGGGCGAACGCTTCCAGCCAACGGTCAATTTCGCCCTTGTCCGCGAGGAGTTTCTCGACGTCGCAGAAGTTCCTGCCCCAGAGTCCGCACGCTCCGACCTCTACCGCCTGGAACCCCAGGTCGCGAGCATGCCGCAGGCCCTCCTCGAACTTGAACTGCATCAGGTTCTGTGAAATCACGCCTAGTTTCACGGACATCTCCTTTCGCGCGGAGACAAGGAATGGGAGTGGGTACGGCCGACTGCTTCGCGTTGTCTCATCAGGGTAGGGGGGAATGAAACCAACTCACCGATCCGAGGTTCGACGCAAATAAGACACTCGGGGTCTTCGGCCATGAGTTTGTCCACTGCCACAATACTTCCGACCGGCCGCGCCATGCAAGGTCACTCAACAGCTTTTACGCTGTGGTCTTTCGAAAAGTGTGTCTGAAATTGTGAGAAATGGAGCATCACTACTGGCTACCACGGCCCAAAGAGAGTAGAGAACGACAGTTTCGTCCCCGCTCATCCTTCAGTCCAATCGCACAGTGGGCGGCCGGCGAACCCGAAACGACGGCTTGATTTCGCCCGGGACCGGCTGCCCGGGCAGCATACCACCGCAACGCTCGGCGTAGTAAGGTTCAAAGTCGTGCACACCCGCCACGATCTGCCCCGGCCCACGCTGCATGCCTACGTCTTCCACAGCCACAGCCGACACGTTCTGAAACGGTCGGAACTCAAACCAAGGCGTCGGTCTACCCCGCCGGCCCGGTGCTGCCTCGCTGGGGAGCTCCAAGACGAACGAACCGGGATCGATCCGCAGGTAGCGGCCCTGGAAATGCCACTGCTGTGAAACGAGCTGGGCTGGAGGAGTCTGGTCGCGCCCAAACGGTTGCGCTCGCAACCCGACGGTTCTCAACTGGCTCAGGGAGATTCCGGCCGGGGAGCCACGGAGCCTACTTTCCGCATAGACAAATTCCCGACCCAAGCGACGACCGCGCAAACTGAAATGATCGGGGGTGACTACGACGTTGACCTCTCCGTTCACCGATGGGTAGCCGAAGGTTTCCCGACCGTCGAGAACATCGCCGCCGGGCGTCACGACGTGCGACAAAGAGTACCACAACAGCCGAGATCCCACCCGGCATGAGGCGAGCAGCCATACTTCCTGAAACGGCTCGGGCGAGATATCACTTGCTTCGACGCGCATCCCCAAGATTCGCAACAGCGAACGCGGCGCGGTGCGGCAAGGAGGAGGAAGAATCTGCGCATGAATCGCCGGATCGATCGCCAGCCGGATATCGACCATCGCCATCGGACCGAGATCGATCTCCTTGCGGCTTTTGTATCGCTTGGTCTCAGCGGCCGTCAGTTTGAACGCAGTTCGAGAATCGGGCCAGCCGTTCGGTCTCCAGGCCTTGCGGTTCCGAACAGGCCGGTCGTAGTTCAACAGCGCCCAAGGTTGAAACGACCTTTTGCGAACATCTTGTAGGAAGATCGACCGTGTACTTTCGAGGCGCCTCCGCAAATCGACGAGATCCCTCCCACTGGTTTCGTGAAACGATGCGCCGAGGAACTCGCGCACGGGGAACTCGATATAGGGATCCAAGGCGGAAGGCTCGACCCACTCGAATTCAGTCTGGCTGATATCGCACTCGAAGGGACGGTCGCCGCCTTTGGCCGATTCGAGGGGATACTCGTCGTCGCTGCCCTCCACCCGCCAGAGTTCGACGGGTCCTTCGTCGAGCATGCCTTTCGTCCACGCAGGATTCAGCCGATACCGAAAGACGAACGCTCCGTAGCCGGTCTCTCGCCATGAATAGAGTGGGTGGGCTAGGCGTTCTGTGGCGACAGTTTCAACTCGATGCACTAGCAGCCCGCGGCGACCAAACGATGCCTTGACGCGGTTTCCCTTGCGCTCAAGCTTTATGGCGCCGTCTTTAGCATTGACTCCTGCAAGTTCTCGGCTGATGATGCGATGCCAGTCTTGGTTGATCGCAATCCCAGCCTGGAGCATTCCTCTCTGACCTTTGTACTTCGCTGTTACGTGAACTCCGAAACACGATAAGCCTCCCGGACGGACGATGGTCTTTTCGTCGTCGGGTTGGGTGAGAGACAGGTAGTCCACCAAGACCTCGGCCACGTCGTCCGGCTCAAGCGGCGGCGGAAGCAGCCGCGCGATTCTTTTGGCATCCGTGCGGTAGCGTAGCGCCAGCCATGCAATCCGACTCCCGTTCGCGGCGAAGACGGGCGACGCGCAAAGAGCCGCGAGGCCAAGGCTGCCCGCCGACGCTTGAAGAAGCCTCCGCCGTGTGATTCTTTTGTCTACGTTCCGCAATGGGTGGCTCCGTTTGGATCGTCGTGCAGCTCTCGTAGCTGCGCGGCAACTCCTCTGGCGCTTCTAGAAATGATAACCTCCACGGCCACCACCGGTATCCGCCTTGATTGCGACAAGAATTCCGCAAACAACTTCAAGGCGCGGCAGTATCAATCGGGACAAGTACTGAAAGACTCGCCGGGACGAACATTCCTGCCCGCTCGGCCGCTGGTCCGGCGCTTGACTCAGCGAAGGACCAGTTTTCCAATGGCCTGTGGGCGGAGCTTGTCGGCCGCCCGGAAAGCGTGCCCGTTCGCGTCCAAGCAGATCGACCCCTTTTGCCGCGTTGGCCAGCTGTCTTATAATCGGGCTATGCAAAAGTCTAGACTGATGCTGGTAACGTTGTGTTTGGCCGTAGTCGCGGCGATTCTGCCCGCCCAGCAGTTTGTAATCGACCTAGAGGTGGAGGTCGTCTCGGTGGATGTTGAGAACCGAAAGATGACCTTCGAGGACGAGGACGGGACACCCTACGTTGGCGCGGTGGACGAAAAGACGAAGCTGAAGGCCAAGAAGAAAGTATTCCGCGGAAAACTGACGCTTGAGGACATCAAGAAGGGCGACAAAGTCAGGGTAAAGTTGAATCCCGAAGACAGCCGTCTCTTGGAAGTCCAGTTGCTCAAGCGGGCGGAGGCTTCCTAGCAGAATCCGACCCGAGTCCGGGACCGTGCCTCGGTTAGACACGGTTGATTGAGGCGGCTGGGAAAAATCGGGTACAGCCAGCCAATTCGCTTCAGGCTAAGTTGTTCGTTTCCAGGGCCGTGATGGGGAGCGAATTGGTGGCAGTCCCCGATTTTTCCGCTCGGCGCGCGGAGCCGTGCTTGAACAGTACGTGGGAGCACGGCGAGCAAGCGCAACGCAGTGATGGCGGGCCTATGGTGTGCTTGGACCACCAGTTGGTGAGAAAAGCCGGCTAATCAAGACCCGGCGAGCGGGGAGTGGGCGTCCTCGAAAACCTTGCCATCTTCCCCAACACGCACGACGCGGCTGAAGCCTTCTTCCGGGGTCGGGGTCTCGAGCTTGGTGGCCATTTCCCGCATTACGCTTTCCGGGACTTGGCGTGAGCGGTCGCGGTTGCGTTCGAGACAAACCGCAAGGGGCACGTCGAAGAACAGCGCCTCGATGGAACAGTTGCGGCGTTGCGCGATCTCGATGAAGTCGCGCCGCTGTTCTCGGACAAGATTAGTCGCATCAATGTAGGTAAGCGGTCGATTCAAGTCGAGCCGGACTTCCAGTAAGTAGCGAAGGGCCCGGAAGATGTCTGCTTGGAAGTGCTGTTCGTCCTCGTTGTCAGCCAGTGTGACCCGAAGCTGGTCGCTTGACAGGGGCATGATCGACTGTTTCCGGAACCAGGCGGACTTGCCCGATCCAGGTAAGCCGATGGCCAGGACGATGCGTAGCGGCTTCTCGGGGGCGGGCCTTTGCAGCTGGTCCGGTGGGCGGGGCTGGCCGGGCCCGTGGCGCGCTTCGCCTGAGGCTGTGCTGTCGGGAGTTTGGTCGCTCACACCAGGAACTTTTCGGCGGTCAAAAGTCGCTTGGCCACGTCTCGCCGTTTTCTGATTGAGTTAATAGCTTTGAATTTAGTGAGTTGATGAAGAAACGATAAGTATTGGATAAGATCCTCACCCGAGCAACAGGCCGTCAGAACTGCCTTGGCGCTGTCCCCGATCTGCCCCATGCTGTTTCGGATGAGCAGGCGCGTGATGTCGAGAGCCTGCTTGCCTTGTCCCGTAGCTAAGAGCTTTTCGCTCCGCAATAGAGCCGATTCCATGCCGTAGACGGCAGCGACGATATCGCTGAGCGCCGCCGTCAGCTCCTGCTCGTTTCGCAGCTCGTCTCCGAAATGCTGGTGCGCCAAGCCGGCGCAAACCAGCGCAACTCTCTTGGCTCGTGAAAGAAGATGCTTTTCCTCGCCCAGAGGTTCGTCAGGGGAAACTGGAATTGCCGAGGGTGCTTCGCCTACCTGTTGCATCGCTTCCTGGATGGCCGGAGTGAGCGCTAGCCGGCCATGCGCGCCGCGCTTCAAGAGCATGCCGGCCGTCAGCAGACGATTGATTTCGTTCGTTCCCTCGAAGATTCGATTGATGCGCGAGTCTCGGTAGGCCCGCTCGACGGCATAGTCTTGGTGGAAGCCATAGCCGCCGTGGATCTGTACGCCCTCGTCGACGATGTAGTCGAGCGCTTCGGAGGCGTTCACTTTGGCGATCGAGCATTCGACGGCATATTCTTCGACACACATCAGGGCTTTCTGCGCGGCTTGATCTTCCTGCCACGAGACCTGAGTGAGCCGCGAGTCGATCAGACCACAAGTGCGGTAGACAATCGACTCCATTTCGTAGAGCCGTATCGCCATCTGGGCAAGCTTGTGCTTGATGAGACCGAAATCCGCGATGGGTTGCCCGAACGCCTTTCGCTGCTTGGCATAGCGGATCGACTCGGCGAGGACGTCTTTGCCACCGCCGATGCAAGCCGCCGCGAGCTTCAGGCGGCCGAGGTTGAGGATGTTGAAGGCTATGACGTGGCCGCGGCCGATCTCGCCGAGAACGTTTTCAATCGGGACGGCGACATTCGTCAGAACCAAAGGCGTCGTCGAGCTGCCCTTGATCCCCATCTTTTTTTCTTCGGCGCCAGGCTGCACTCCCTTGGTGCTGCGTTCAACGAGGAAAGCGGTAAACTTCTCGCCGTCGACCTTGGCGAAAACCGTGTAGAGGTCCGCGATGCCGCCGTTCGAAATCCACATCTTCTCGCCGTTGAGGATGTAGTGTTTACCGTCGGGCGAAAGATCCGCTCTCGTTCGGGCCGCGAGGGCGTCGCTGCCGGCGTGGGATTCGCTGAGGCAATAGGCCGCTACCCATTCGCCGGTGACGAGTCGTGGCAAGTAGTGCTGCTTTTGATGCTCCGTCCCAAAAAACACCAGGGGTAGAGTCCCGATTCCCGAGTGAGCGCCGTGGGTGGTCGAGAAGGACGCGTAGCGGCCCATGCGCTCGTCAACAATGACGGAAGTGGTCAAGTCCATCTCCGAACCGGCGTATTCTTCCGGGACGAGCACGCCCAAAAGCCCAAGTTGCCCTGACTGCGCCATCAGGCTACGAGCTAGGCCAGGCTTTTGGTTTTCGTATTCTTCCACGTGGGGGAAGACCTCTTCGTTCATGAAGCGGTCGGCGGTAGCGGCGATTTGGCGCTGTTCTTCGGTGAAATCCCCAGGCGTTAAGACGTCGGGTGGAGCGACGTCTTCAAGGAGGAAACCGCCCCCGGCGGGCGGCGCTACACCGGCTGAGCTGGAAGTCGTGGCGGACACGAATTAGCTGATTCTCTCGAAGATTCCAGCCGCCCCTTGTCCGCCGCCGACGCACATCGTGACCATGCCGTAACGGACCTGGCGGCGCTGCATCTCGTGCAAGAGGGAGGCGGTAAGCTTCGCTCCGGTTGCCCCTAGGGGATGGCCGAGGGCGACCGCGCCTCCGTTAACGTTCGTGATTTCGGGATTGAGTCCGGCCAGCCGCATCACGGCCAGCGCTTGCCCGGCGAACGCTTCGTTCAATTCGATGAGATCGATGTCAGCTAACTTGAGACCTGCCAAAGCCAGTGCCTTCGGGATGGCCACAACCGGACCGACGCCCATGATCTCCGGGGGGACACCGGCTGTGGCGAAGCTGACGAAGCGAGCCAAGGGTTTGAGGCCGAGCTGCCGGGCTTTCGTGGCCGACATGACGAGCGCGGCGCCGGCGCCGTCGCTGGTCTGGGAAGAGTTGCCGGCTGTCACGGAGCCTCGAACATGAAATACGGGCTTCAATGTCGCTAGTTTCTCGAGACTGGTGTCGGGACGAATCCCCTCGTCCCGCTCAAAGCGTACCGTTTGGGTCTTGGCGCTGCCGTTGTCGACCGTGTTGAAGTTCACGTCCAGGGGGACCAACTCGTCGTCGAATTTTCCGTCCCGCTGGGCCGCGAGCGCCTTCATGTGACTACCGTAAGCAAACTCGTCTTGTAGCTCTCGTGGAACCTTGTATCTCGCGACAACTTTTTCCGCCGTCAACCCCATGTTGATGTAGACCTGAGGTAGGGTCTCCATAAGGGTCGGGTTGGGAGCCATCTTGTGACCGGCTCTCGGGATCAGGCTCATCGATTCGGCGCCACCCGCGATGATAACTTCCGCACCGCCGGCGCGAATGCGTTCGGCGGCCAGGGCAATGGATTGCAGACCCGAGCTACAGAATCGATTGATCGTCATGCCGGGGACGGAATCCGGTAGGTCCGCTCGCAGGGCCGCGATGCGACCGATATTCATCCCTTGTTCGGCTTCCGGCATGGCGCAGCCTAAGATCACATCATCAACCTCGGCCGAAGCGATCTCGGGAGTCCTCTCGAGCAGCTCCCGGATGACGGTGGCCGCCATGTCATCGGGTCGAGTGGTCCGCAGGGTGCCGCGGGGCGCTTTACCCACGGGCGTCCGCAAAGCGTTAAAGACGACTGCTTCTTCCATCAGGGGTGGTGCCTCCTCACGATTCTTGACGAGAGTGCTGGGCCCTTACCTTTCACTCTACAATGGCCCGACGTGACCCGCAGCATCAAGTGTGGCCGCATCGATCAACCCGATGCGTTCTCTCGGCCAAGCTGTTGCGCTTTGGCCACTAGTGACGACCTTAGGTTGTATAGGCCCTCCTCCAAGCCGACGCGATAGCGACTAGGCCCTGCAAGCTTCTTGATCCCCTCGTCGAGTCGGGAGAGCTGTTGCCGGCAATACGCTCGGATCTCCTCGATCGGCGGAGATTTGTACACGCTGGTTCCTTGACGAAAGACGGGCTTGAGGAGTTCCTCCGGTTGGGAATCGGGACTGACCACGTAGCGAGAATCTGGGTCAGCAAGGTCCACGAGGGTCCACGAACCTGTTGGGGCTTCCTCTTCGTTGTAGATGGCGTCCGCCACGAAGCGGCCCTGCTTGCTAAAGCGTCGCACCCCCAAGATGCCTGGGTTCGACACTTTGGCCGGCTCTTCCGACAGCTTTAGCTTGTACTGCCAGGCACCCCCGGCCTTTCGCAGAGCCGACAATTTGTAGACGCCGCCCAGCGCCGGCTCGTCGTAGGCCGTGGCGAGCCTGGTGCCGACTCCCCAGACATCAACATGTGCGCCTCGTTTGTTGAGGCCGGCGATCACGTGTTCGTCCAAATCGCTTGAGGCAACGATCACTGCCTTGGGGAAACCGGCGTCGTCGAGCATCTGGCGGGCTTTGACGCTGAGAGAGGCGAGGTCGCCCGAGTCGAGACGAATCCCGACCATTTCGTGGCCCTGCTCGCGCAACCGCTTGCCGGCGCGAATGGCTAGTCGAACGCCGTTGACCGTGTCGTAGGTGTCCACTAAGAACAAGCAGTTGTTAGGCATCGCGCCGGCATAGGTTTGGAAGGCTTCTTCTTCCGCGGCAAACGACATCACCCAACTATGGGCATGGGTGCCGCGGACGGGAATCCCCAGCAGCTTGCCGGCCAGCGTGTTCGACGTTCCCTCGCAACCGCCGACGTAAGCGGCGCGCGTGGCGGCTAGCCCGCCGTCAATCCCCTGGGCCCGGCGAAGACCAAACTCTAGAACAGGTTTTTCTCCCGCTGCGATCACAACTCGGGCGGCCTTAGTAGCAATCAGGGTTTGAAAATTGACGATGTTCAGCAGCGCCGTTTCGAGAAGTTGGCACTCGATCAAGGGTCCACGGACGCGCAGCAGAGGTTCGTCGGGAAAGACCACCGTCCCTTCTGGGATCGCGTCAATGTCGCAAGACAACTTGAGGTTGCCGAGATGTTCGAGGAACGCCTTTTCGAACAACGGCTTTCCGTCGTTGCCCCGGAGCGTCTGAAGGTATTCGCGGTCAGTTTCGTCGAAGCAGAATTCTTCCAGGAAATCAACCGCCGGTCCCAGGCCACAAGCAACCGTGAACCCGCTTCCGAAAGGGTGCCTTCGAAAAGTGAGATGAAAAACGGCTTCGTGATCGGCCATGCCAGACTTCCAATAACCGCAAGCCATCGTTAGTTGGTAGAGATCGGCCAGAAGGCCGAGAGACCGTCCAAGGGATGAGGATCTCTGAGTCATGAGGAACTTCGCACTCTCTCTTGCGATTCTACTGGTGCGAGGCTAAGCGTCAAGCCACCGTGGGTGATGGTGGAGCCGTTCCTAGGTTAACAATTGAGGATGTTTTGTCGAATCGTAATAGGGATCATAGAAGGGTTTGAAAGAATCGCACGGCTTGTTCGATCGCCCAGAAGCGAGGTTCTCGGCGCGCCAGGAATGCCACGTGCCCCCCGAACTCGGTGGCGACGAGGTGCAGATCGGCGTTTGTGGAGAAAGCCGAAAGGTCGAAGACCTCGAACGGGATGAACGGGTCGTCCTTTGCTTGAATCACCAGGGCGGGCATTCGAACCGCGGGCAGGAATGAAGCCGAGGACGCGTGGGCGTGGTAGTCGGCTGCGTCGCGGAAGCCAAAGGCCGGCGCCGTTACGGCTTCGTCAAAATCCCAAATGCTGCTGATCTCACGAAGGTGCAGAGAACCGAATCGCTCGGGCATGAGGTTTTGTTTCTTGGCGACCGTGCGAAGCAGGTCTCTCAAGAGGCGCCGCTCGTAAAGCCGATTCCGGCGAAGCCCGAGGCAGCGGGCGCAGGAGGCAAGATCAATGGGTGCTGAGATGCCGCAGACGGCTTTGACGTGCCGCGGGTGTGATGCGCCCCATTCACCGGCCAGCTTCAGCACCATATTGCCGCCCATGGAAAATCCGACAAGGAACAGAGGGGCCGGCGCTAACTGTTCGACAACGCTCCTGAGGTCCGTGGTGAGGCCGGAGTGATACAGGGTCGGCGCTAGGTGTTCGGTTCCGCCGCAGTTGCGCACATTCAGACGAATCACGTCGAAGCCAGCTCGCAGGGCAACTCGGGCCAAGTTTCGCATGTAGGGCGCTTGGCTCGACGACGTCAAGCCATGAACAGCCAGAACGGTGGCGCGGCCCAGGCCGTCGGGCTGGCGGTTGATGTGAGCCATCACCCTGACTTCTGGTTCGGTGGCGAATAGTCTCTGCGTGGTCGGCCACTTGGATTCATCCAGTGGGCTTGACCAGAATCTGCCAAGGATAGTCTCCAAGTGGCGGTTCCGGAAAAGCGGCTCAAAGGGCGGCAGCCAAGCAGGGGGTGCTTCTGGAGCGTGGTTGTTCATGGAAGCCGCTTCGCTAGTGTCCGCTTTCGAAAGTTTAGGCAATTATTCTGCGCACTCGTCGGTCGCCGGTAGAGCCGTGAAGCGTCCAGGTGAGAACCCGAACAAATAACACTCCCCGGCCGCGGCCACAGCTTCTCAAGGGCCTGGCGGGGAAAAGCCCTCTTATTTAGAAGCTCAGGCGCGGAACACCCAGCCGTTTAGCGGCACCGGCTATTCTCCGGTCTATGCTGGCGATGGGCATCTCTAATCGCCTCGCGAGATCCAGATAAGCAGCGTCGTAGGACGTAAGATTTTGATCGCGGGCCAGATCAAGCACTTCGTCAAACACTCGGGTCGGGGAGTGGTCTACGACCCGGATAGGCAGCGACCGAATTAGCGCAACAAATCTTCGAGATTTGGCGCTGGTCGTTCGGCCACGCTTTTCCCCGACGAGTAAGACGTTCGAAACCTCGAGCGTCCAGACCGCGGGCGCCAACGCTTCCGAGATCCCCAGGATCCCAAGCACCTTGTCGGCGTAGCTGTTTTTTTCGTCCTCGAAGTGCCAGGCCATGGTGATCGAGCAATCGACGACAAAGCAGGTCACGAGCGCCGCCCCTCGTCAATCAACCGGCCGATCGTTAGAGCGCCCAACTTATTTCCCTTGCGCAGGTCCTGGATTTCCTCGATCACGGAGTCCAAATCCGTCTCCTGATGTTCGCGTATGGGAACCAGCATGGCGATGGGAACTCCGTGCTTGGTGATGCGGATGCGCTCCCCTCTTCCCACGCGCTTCAAAAGGGCGGGCAGATGGGTCTTTGCTTCATAGGAGCCGACGGTGACCATTTGATTCGGACTTCTGCTACGACTAGTCTAAGACCAGTCTATCCTATATGGCTCAGCTTTTCAATTCAAATCGGATGGATACCCGTGCCGCGGGCTGAGCTGGTAAAAGCGGGCCGCCCTTCCGCATTCATCCAGCACACTTTCAACGCGCTCAGGAATGCGAATGCGCGGAGCGGGACTCCGTGCCGTACCATTTGAAACTCGCATCCGGCTGAAATCTAGGTAGCCGGTTCCTTGAGAAGCGTGTCGAGGATGGTCCTAATGTTGGTAGCTTGGTTGTGGTAGAAAGCGCGGTCTCCGCCTGGGTGCTCGGCGCGCACCTTACCGTTGCGGTCTACAAAGAACATGAACGGTACATAGAACCGCTCTACGACCGACATTTGGGCGAAACGTTTTACAGTGGCGGTAGTTGATAGACCCAAAGGGTATTTTACGTTGTACTTGCCGGCGAAGGATTCGAGTTTCTTGATCGGAGGAGGGTCGGACGATCCCGGTTTATTCCGATCGATGGCCAAACCGAGTATCTCAAGGCCGCGAGATTTCCATTCATCGTAGATTGGGTTGAGAACCTCAGTTGTCTCTTGACAGTGTGAACAGGTGGTTAGGAAGAATATAACTGCCACGACCTTGCCGCGGTATTGTTCTAGAGAAACGGTCTTTCCGTCCAGCGCCGTCACCTTCAGTGGGGCCGCGGGCCGCGGTACATCGCCTGCGCGAAGGGTTAAGGCCATCGCGCCGGCTAAGGCGAGAAGTGTCAGCACTTTCGTGCCTATCGCGTGTGGCATGCTTTTCCCTAGCGAGTCAGAGACTCTTGCTTACATATGCTCCCAATGTATCATTCGGCAAGCCTTCGATGCTAGTAACGACCGTACCCCGTCGAGAGATGACGAACCCTCCCGTTTCGCTACGGCCGAGAACCTTGTCCTTGAACCGCTTCTCGATGTGCATTTGATTCCACTTCTCGCGACAGACTTGTTGGTAGAGGTCGAAATAAAGTGCCGCGTCGGGCAGCCTTTCCCAATCCACCGCATAGAATAGGACGCCCTGGTCGCGCGACTTCGTTTCACGAATTCGATAGACGCCGCCTCGCCACCTTGGCGCTAGCGACTCTGCTTGCTCTTCGCCGACATACTGCTTGAGCAGTATGAAATGATCGAGCTGCCCCACTTCGCCTTGGGAAGTCTTCTTGAAGCGGCGCGGAAGCTTGATCGTCGGAAGGGCCGGTCTCGTGGGTTTTCGTTCCTCGAAGTATGCCGCGGGCAGTAGGATTTGCTGCGAAGATATCGGGGGCCGGCGAAACACCCGGGCGAACCCCTCTCTGCCGTATTTCTCGATGACCGCCTGGTGGAACAGCAGGCCCTCGGTGTAGGGGAAAAGCAGGACCTCTCTGAGGTACAACGGGGAAGCCGCATAGACCGGGTAGCGCTCGGCCTCAAACCGCGACGCCCCGGCAGCCGCTGCCGCCAGCAGGGGGTTTTCCATCATCGACCGCCCACTCTGGCGGAGCACGTGTTCGATCATCACCCACGACGCCTGCCCCTCAACCACCGCGGAACGCGCAAGATCTTCATCTGCCCCCTTCGACTTTTTGGAGAACTTGCCGAGATTGAAATGCTGATCCTCGAGCACATGGACGAGTTCGTGCACCAGGGCGGGTTCCTGAATGTCGTCGGGGGCCCACGTCGCCAGATACAAGGTCTTCGTCTTGAAATCGTAGAGAGCCGCCGCCTGCTCGGCCACAACTTCGACGAGCTGCTCAGCTAGGTTGAAGTTCTCTTCGACGAATCCAAACTTTCTTAGGAACAGTTCCTCGTGCCGGATCTGTTCGGCGCTCATTTCCTCGGTGAGCCGGCTTTCCACCAGCTCGCGAATAGCCTTACGAGAAATCGACGCTCGCCGGATGGGCTTCAACGGCCGCAGACCAGAAATCTCGCGGACGCTCGTGACCATTTGGTCGAGCCGTTCAAACAATCGCTGCTCTGTGGCGCCCGGGGTCTCCGGGTTCTGGGGTCTTGCTGGTGGCGGCCCAATGAACAGCAAAAGGGCCGCGAGGCTGAAGCTGAGTAACGTTTTCAGCTCTCGACGCTCGGTAAACCGTGTAACTGCGTGCATTGGAAGCAGGGTGGTCGGAGAGGATTGCTTCACGGTTAAGCTATTCGCGAGGAAGCCCCGGCGGGGAAAAGCGGCGTTTACCCTGTGCCGGCATGTTAGCACGGCGGGAAAAAGACACGCGGAGAGATGACTGCCGCGGATGACCGGAGTGTCTAGACGGGATCTGGTCTCAGTGCGTTATCGCCGACGGAATGTCTGACGGCACCCGACTTTGCTCTTTGTCGCGATACATCTCCCGGTCGCTCAGGTAGACTAATTCCTCAAGGTTGGTCGCGTCTTCGGGAAACAGCGCGGCGCCGATGCTCACACCGACACGCACGGTGATTCCGCCGGCAATCTCGACCGCATGCTGGGCTACGGCTTCCTTCAAGGTCGTGACTTTGGCCGACACCTCGTCTCGTGGGATTCCCGGTAGGACGGCCAGGAACTCGTCGCCGCCTAGCCGGCCGAGAAAATCATAAGAGCGGAGACAACTGGCTAGCTTCTGACCGGTTTCGGCAAGCAGCCGGTCCCCGGCTCCGTGGCCGTAAGAATCGTTGACGGATTTCAGCCGGTCCATGTCCATGAAGAGCACGGCTACGGTTTCGCCTTGGCGGCGAGCCCGCTCCAGCTCAGACCCTAGTTTACGGAAAGCCGCCCGAGCGTTGGGGAGGCTCGTGATTTCGTCTGTTTCGGCCTCCATATAAATCCTGCGAAGCCTCCGAGACGACAGTACCGTAGAAGCCATCTTGCCGGTGATGAGGCTCAGCGTGTGACCCTGCTCTTGGTCGAAAGCGTCCGCAGACGTGGAACACAGAACAATCATGCCGATAGCCCTATTGTCCACCGTCAACGGTGCTGCCAACGTAGAGCGAATGTCATCGAAGCAAGCAGGCGTTCCGGGAGAGGGAGTCTCTTGGGGAGCTTCATTGGCCGCCGTCGGCTGGCCGGATCGCAACACGTCTGCGAGGAATCCCTTTTCGGCGGACAGAGTCAGCCCGGAAACGCAGTCATCGGGGAACCCTATCCCCTGCAACAGCACGTAGCGATCACGTTCCAGGACGAAGATCCCCGCCTTGCTGGAGGGCATGACTTTATGGAGGATCTCCAGGCACTTCTTAAGGCTTTGGTCAAAGTCGAGATCTGCCCCTAGGATGTCAAGGATGTTGTAAAAGGCAAGAAGCTGGTCGGGGGCCGACGTTAATTTTTGCAAGTTCTCCCTACGGTCGGAAGCCTCGTGCCGCGCTTCGTCCGACCAATTTATCTCGGGCGCGACGCGGTCGGCTCGTTCCTCTCCCCGCGGCGCCAGGGAATCGAACTCTTGCTGCGATTGAGCCAGAAAATCCGGCGCTTTCGTGAGAAAGGTGGCCGCGATCTGAGGATCAAACATCTTACCCTGCTGCTTGACCATGAGTTCGAGTGCCTGCTGGATCGACAAGGCCCGCCGGAAGGGACGGTCGCAGACGAGAGCGTTAAAACAATCAACGACGGTCAGGACTCGCGCCAGAGGCGGGATTTGTTGGCCGCTCAGACCGAGTGGATAGCCTGTCCCATCCCAGTGCTCGTGGTGGTGAAGAACGACGCGGGCCACCTTCTCCGGAAAGTGCGCCGCGCGGACGATCGCAGCTCCGAGCCCAACATGGCCTTCGACCTGCCCGAACTCCTGCTCGGTGAGCCGTGCCGGTTTGTTGAGAATTGCGTCGGGAACGCCAATTTTGCCGATGTCCCGCAAGACAGCGGCCATCTCGAGCGCTCGAATGTCGTCATCGGAATAGCCCAACTCTCGAGCGAGTCGGACGGCCAGGAACTTGAGCCGCCGCACGTGGGATGGCCGACGTCCGTCCCGCGCTTCGATGGCCAGCGCCATCGTTTCGATCGTTTGCTGGTGACCGCGTAGCAGTTGAACTTCCGATCTTCGACGATCCCGCTCCCGGGTGAGGTAGTCTCTGAAATACAGATAGCCCGCAACGAACAGGAAGCCCCCAAAGGTTCGCTCGAGCAGATTGGGACCTTCCACGGTGAGCTTGACCACACTGACGCCCACCGGGGCCAGCAAGCAGAACGGTGCAGCCGGCAGGAAAACGTCCTTCCAGGCCACCCAAGGCGAGCGCCCTTCCGCGAGGGAGTCGCGCACGGCTTCTATGCCGGTCGTCGAAGCCAAGTAGGCAATCGACGCGGCAAGTGCTCCGGCGACCCATTCCCAGTGCAGGCCGCTGCTTACGTGACGGTATACCATCCAAGCGCAGACGACGGCCGTGGTTTCTCGCGCGGCGTCGAAAGGCAGCCTGCGCCACAGATCGGTGTCCTTGCGCTCAACAAGCGCTCCGAGCAAAACTGCCCAAGCGGCGACGAGAACAGCGCCAACCGGCAATGAATAGGCGAAGCAAACTACGATCGGCGCCAGCATCAGGGACGACAGTCTACCGGTAGGAAAGGCCAGCTTGATCTGTGTCCCTAAGCCGAATACGATCAGCAGGACGCTGGCCGATGCTGCCCATAGATTATGGGATTCTCGGAGCAGCGGGATCAGTGCTGCTAGGCCCAGAAGGACGACTGCAGCGTTGAACTTCTTTTCCCGCGTTAGCATTTTCGATCAATCCGCCTGGGGTCTAGTTCGTCTAGTACTCTTTCCCGGAGCCAGGCTAACCCATCTTCATTCTCTAACGTTTTTCGGTGCAAAGATCGCCATCGCCATCCGACCAGGCGGATTCTCTATTAGGATAAACACACCTAATTACATTATCCACAGCCGCTTAGACTTCTCACCTGGGGGGGGTACTAAATAATCTACAGCCAGCGCCCTAATTGTTAGCCAGTGATTACTAGTACTTAACCACTATACAACTGCTGGAGTGCCAAATCAATACTCCCCCCGTGCCTAAAACATTTACGACGGTCCGGTGCGTGACACGTAAATGGGGAATCGACCGGCCCTTTTTTGTAATCTATATTACTCTTTATGGGCGTGGGGGGCGAGTCTGAAGTGAAGGGGAGAACTGGGTCCCCTGTCGAGGGCAGCCCGCTTTCTCGCGAGGTCGCGAGGCGAAGTGCGTGAGAGGCCCGTCAGCCCAAGGCGCGCGCCGCTCGGCGCCCAGTTTCCTGAACAATGCGGGCGTAGTTGAACCCTACCTTGAGCACGGCGAGCAAGCGCAACGAAGTCCGGGCTCAGTCCCTTGCTCTTGCACGCCCCTGCCATGCCCGATTCGGAGCCGCGAACACCAGCGAGCGGCCATGGCCCTCACAGCCCACCCAAAGCAATGAACGCCGGTGGGTTTTCGACGGAGTGCCCATGGGCCTGCCGGCCCACCCAAGGGGATGAAAACGGTAGGTTTTCGACCGAGTGGTCATCTGTGGGCAACGATGGTGTTTTCTCATCGGCGCGGGCCTGCGGTGTTAACCGGACAGAGCCGTTCCCGCCAGAGCGCGGGCCCGTCGCTGCGTCGGACGCACGGCCTGTCACTCGCGTTCCAGGCTCAGCTTCCTGCTCACGCATACCGTTCCGATGAGCGAAGCTGAGCCGCGAGCGCCGGCGAGCGGTCATGGCGTGCGGCCAAGCCTGTGCCCCCACCCAAATGGATGAACGCGGGTGGGTTTTCGCCCCAGCGGTCCCTAGCAAGTAGGGAGTTTATCAACGAACTTCTGACGCTAAACACGTGCCGTGCTAGTCGAAGATGAGCGTGATGTCCACGGTTTTGGTGGCCGGGTGGATCTTCAGTTTCCAGTCCGTTTTGGAAAGCTTGTCGAACATGCCTTCGCGGGTGATTCGGCTCAAGAACTTTTGCGGGTAGCTGGCGTTGAAGGGATCTCCGAAGTTGATGGCCCATCTTTTTCGGACGGCGTCTTCTCCGATGATGTCGAGTCCCTGGATGGTGAGTTCATTGAAGGTATAGCGGTCGCCTCGCTCGACCTGGATTATCACATCTACCGTCTTGGCTGCGGTATCGAGTTCCGTGTCGAAGCGACCGAGGGCGTTCATGAAGCCGTTGGCCTTGAGCAGTCGCTCTATGGCTGCGATGGCCTTGCGAACGCGAGCTAGGTCGGCCTTTTCCCCTTGGTTGATCTTGATCAAAGAATCCAGCAGCTCGTGATGGACAGCTGAGGTCTCCTCGAGTTCCACGGAGTTGAAGGTATAGACCTCGCCCTGCCGTACTTCGATGCTGACGAGTAGGCCTTCCGAGTCCGGATCGGGCTCGGCCCGGCAGGGGCAAAAGGTGACTTCCAGGCGTCCTTTCTCCTCGTACAGAGGACGGATGTTGTAGTGCAACAGCTCCTTCAGGCGTGATTGCGAGTAGGGAACGCCCATGGCGATTTGGTTGAACACGCGCTGTAGATCGAGCGGCGACAGCTCGCCGGTGTTCTCGAAAGTAGCGAAGGCGATCGTCTTGATCGCTGAGCGTGGACGGAAGAGCATTGCAAACTCACCCTCGCCAACCGGCGCCAGACTGCCAACTACTTGGGAACGGTTACCGGCTTTCCGCCACAAATGCTGCAGCACGGCTCCGATTCGATCGATCATGGGGCCCGCAGCGGGCACCACCTTGCCCATCAAGGGGACCTTCTCCTCGAGAAGGGATCGGAGCTCCTCGTCGGTTGCTCCGAACCCTTCCATTTGCAGCGGATACAAAGGGGAGGCTTCTTGCAGCTTGAAAGTTATGCCGTAACCACCCTCGTGTGGTCTAAACCGGTACTCGTAGACTTCGAAGGCGCCCGTATCCCGGAGCTTGCCGATCGCGCGCCGGAAGTCGGCGTCTGCGACTTGTTGGCCCAGCTCCAAGCCGGTGACCTTAACAATAGCGTCGGTCGGAAAGTGTTCGTTCCCTTCGATGACGATCGCGCGCAGGGGAAAGCGCTTGTTTGAGCTGGCCGAAGAGGGTGATTGCAACTCATGGCGAAGCGGCTGCTGGGCAGCGGCAGGAACAATAGCCAGTATCAACAACGCTATCCTGTGGATGCGTAAGACCATTTCGCCAAACAGTATCGCAGAATCCTTTCGTTAGAAGGTACGAAGCTCAGAGTGAGTGGGTTTCGGTCTGAAGCCAGCCGATAGGGATGAGGCGGTTCGGTTGTTAACCCGCAAAGGGGGGCAACTGCCATTGCGCTACGTAGGCGGGCTAGCGGGGGCTAGCCTAGGGGCGCAGCGCTCGGCGGCGTAAAATGTCTCGCAGCGTCAACGCGCCTTTCGGTAGGCAGCCCCGGAATGGGGGCGAAGGAATGTAGCCCAGGGCGATTAGCTCTGGGTAGCGATGCCACAGAACCCTGAAGCCCCGCGAGGGGCGCAGGATGGGGGACACCCTCCAACTTCGCTTTTTCGTTTCCTACGCCACTTCGGGGCTGCTGAGTGTGGTAACCGTCCACCCAGGGTTCCGCCTGACGGCTTCACCCGGGGCTACTCTCCGCCGCCCCTGCCGGGGCTAGCCCAAACTAGCCTGCATTTCTCACGAGGATTTTAGGTGGCCGGCGTTCAACGAACGTTATTACCACCCGTTAGCCGTGGCCAAGGTACATCAACCAGCCGAAGCCGAAGATGGCAATCACGAAGTAGCCGAAGACCTGCAGTCCGTGCCGCAGGCGTGCCTTGTCCGTGCTGCGCCCGACGACACCCAGGACGATCGCGGTAAAGAAGGCGAACAGCAGGGCGGCTTGAAGATGTGTCAGGGTTACGTACATCAGGATTTGTTTTCGACGGCGATCTCGAAGGCGTCGATGATGGCCAGCACGTTGAGCAGGCCGGCGCACACCAGGAATTTCGTTCCGTAGTCAGCTACCGCGGACGCGTAAAGCGGCTGCTCATAGCCTAGCCAGGTGGCCGAAAAGTAGAGCGCCCCGGTCGCCATATCACTGAAGTAGCCTCCCCAGTTGACGACGGTTGTGAACAGGTCTCCGGTGATGGGGTCAAACATTCTACCTCGGCTGAGGAGGCCGAAGGCAAACATCCCTCCAATGGCGAACAGCAGAAGTCCGCCTCGGCGCCAGCGTTTCAGGAAAAAGTGTCCCCCGCCGGGAAGTAGCCATCCCAACAACACAGGGGCGGCCCACTTCTCATACGCCAGGAACGCAAATCGTGACGACTTGTGCTCGGCCATACCGGTAAGTGAAAGTGATCTCTTTGAAAATATCACACCTTGGTTTGCTGGGGACTGCGGGGACCGGTTCGCCAGTGTGTTCTCCTGCCAGGCTCTCGGCTACGAGAGCTTACGAACGGCACGGAGCGCTGCCGCAAACCTTCGAGCGCAGCGGCCTGGTCGCGCTCCAGCCGCTTGTAGCCAGGTCCTCTTTTTGACGCCGACCAGAGGTCGCCGCGGCAGACGTAGGCATCCGCGTCGCGACATCAGACTCACCCGTGGCTCCGCTTCTGTCTTTGCGAAAGAGCGATGACGTAGGCGTCGGTCGGCCGATGGCCGCGGATCTCAAAAGCGAGATCCGCGCTACGGAGTTCATCCTTAGAGCGCGTTGATTTCACTGGGGTTCGGCGAGATTGGGTTTGTTTGGTCGTTTGCGGAAGTGTGGTCTGTGGGGCTGACGCTCGACCGTCTCGGAAGCCGGATTGTGGGGCCGACTCGCGACTGGTCCGGAAGCCGATCCGGCCGGCTGTGGGGCTTGGAGTGTCGATCGGCGGTGGAGCCTGGGCCGGCACGTATCGGCCGCGGTAGGGATCGGCGGGGGCAGAGGAGCGGGCCTCGCGGGCCTTGTGCTCGTCGCGGCGCAGGTCGGATAGCTGCTTGACGGCGCGGAAGAAGCGGCGGCTGAGATGTCCGTCGTAGCGCGCTAGGTGAACGAAGGCCTGAGTGCGGTCGAGCATGGCCGAGCCTAACAGCAAGGTCTCGCCGTCGTAGCCGGGGCGCAATTCCTCGGGACGGCGTTTTTCCAGGTGCCGGCGCTGGTCGTCGACGGCAGCGGCGAGGAAGCCGGTCTCCAAGCGCGTGAGGCGGCGCATGCGCCATTGGGCGTCTGCGATCTGACGGACGAGTTCGAATTCGAGGGAGTTGGCGGGTTGAATGTCGGCTTCGAGGGCAGAGAGTTGGCGGTCGAAGTCGGCGGGGTCCTCGCCGGGCAGGACGGTATCGCGGGCAAGGAGTCCGTGTTTGAGGGCGTTCTTCGCGACGCGGGATTTACCTTCCTCGGTGCGCGGTCCGGTGGATTTCTTGGCGTTGTTGCGATTGGCTTTAATTTGTGCATTTGTCGGCATGATTATTTTCCTTTCGTGGGGCAGGTAACTCCAATTCCAGGGTACGGTGAGGTGGCGGGGTTCGCAGGGGTCGGGTGGGGTAAGTCGCGTGGGATGAGTAGGATGAGATTTTGGAAGTGGTGTGACTGGCTGGGCATGCGGCGTTGAAGCCGACGGCCGCAAGTCTCGGCAAAACGACCGCCGAGCCATGCGCTACGGGATCTGGAACTTACCGCTTGCTCACGCGCGCGGCTCGGCAACACTCGGTTTCCGTCTGCCGGAGCCGCGACCGTTAGGAAGCGGTTGGCTGTCACCCCCACCCCAGGCCCCGCTCGACCGCCGGAGGCGGCCGAGCGCCGGAGGGAAACACCGGCGTGCGGGACGCGGTACCAGCCGTAAGACGGCTGGCCTAGCAACGGCCCACAAAAGCCGTGTGAACGCGGCTCAAAGTCGGTAGCCGAAGGACGCGGACACTGGAAAGGCGCCAGGTCCGCGCTACACAGGCTAGTCTAGACCGTGGCTAAAAACGTATTGGAATCCTTCAGCGGAGCTATAACCAGAAGTTGTGGATGAGCCTCTGAGGGGAGGCGGCGTATCCTGACGATTGAGGAAGCAACTCAATCGTTTTCTGGAAAGGAACAAGGAGGATACGCCATGAGTCAGTGTGAAGCTGCTGAGAGCAGCAGTCAAGTCAACCCCCAAGTCATTGATGGAAAGGAACGCTCGCCCTTGGATGAGGTGCTGCGCCAAGGAGCGCGCCAGATGCTCGTCAAGGCCGTGGAAGCCGAAGTGACCGCCTACATCGAAACGCATCAGCACGAAGTCGACCAGGACGGCCGGCGGCTGGTGGTGCGCAACGGTCACGCCCGCGAGCGCACCATCGTCAGCGGCGTGGGTCAGCTGAAGATCCAGGCGCCGCGGGTCGACGATCGCCGAGTCGATGAGCAGGGCCGGCGCTTTCGTTTCACTTCCCAGATCCTGCCGCCGTATCTGCGGCGCACGAAGAGTGTGGAGGAGTTGATCCCCTGGTTGTACCTGAAAGGGATCTCGACGGGCGATTTCAGCGAAGCGCTGGAGGCCTTGCTGGGGCCCGACGCTCCGGGCCTGTCGGCGACGACGGTGGTGCGTCTCAAAGACGTCTGGCGCCGCGAGTACGAGGCTTGGTCAAAGCGTGACCTCAGCGGCCAGCGGTTTGTTTACATTTGGGCCGATGGCATCTACTCGAATGTTCGTCTGGACGATGAACGGCAGTGTTTGCTGGTTGTGATGGGAGCACTCGAAGACGGTCGCAAGCAACTGCTGGCGGTGCACGACGGCTTTCGCGAAAGCGAACTGTCGTGGCAGGAGTTGCTGGAGGACTTGAAACGGCAGGGGCTCGAGCTGCCGCCGAAGTTGGCGGTGGGCGACGGAGCGATGGGGTTTTGGGCGGCACTGCGGAAAGTCTATCCGGCGACCGGTGAGCAACGCTGCTGGCTCCACAAGACGGCCAACGTGCTCAATAAGCTGCCGCAGAGCATGCAGGGCAAAGCCAAGCAGGCGCTGCGCGACATCTATCTTGCCGAGAGTCGGCAGACGGCGGAGGCCGCTCTGGACCGTTTCAAGAACCTATACGAGAAGAAGTTCCCCAAAGCGGTCGAGTGCCTGGAAAAAGACCGCCAAGTGCTGCTGGCTTTCTACGACTTTCCGGCCGAGCACTGGGGGCACTTGCGGACGACGAACCCGATCGAGTCCACCTTTGCGACGGTCCGTTTGCGGCAGCGACGAACGAAGGGTTGTGGCAGCCGCGAAGCGTCGTTAACGATGGTCTTCATGCTGGCCCGCCAAGCCGAGCGCCACTGGCGACGCCTGAACGGTTCGGAAGTGATTGTTCATGTCTTAGAGGGAAAGGTTTTCAAGGATGGATTGATGGTTCAGGAAAACGCCGCCTGACCTCGCCCATCCACAACATTTGACAATATCTCCCTTCAGCGTCAGGAAACCGGCCTTCAGACAAACGGTATGAATCTCCCTCAGTCACCAGGGGCGCCCGATGATCTGGCCAAACATGACGGACTACAAGACTCTGGAAGTGCCAACAGCCCAGACTCTTAGGCAGTCGGTAGAACAGACTTGAGAAACGTCAGACCTCGTCGGGCTAACTCGTCCTGCGAATCAGCATACGGACGCCAGGCGCGCGCTAGGTGGGCCAGTCGACCGGCGGGGTTGAACGATTCGATGATTCCGTAGCCTTGATAGTCGATGTCCCTTAGGGCTTGTGCGACTTCTGACCAAGGCTGGTGTCCCTCTCCGGGCGTGCCTCGATCGCTGGCGCTGGCGTGCAGATGGTACAGCTTATCGCCCGCGGTGCGAATGGCCTCTCCCAAGTCGGTTTCCTCAATGCTCATGTGGAAGCAATCGAGATGAATGCCGACAGCGGGGTTGCCGACCCGGTCTATTAACTCACGCGCTTCCGCGACCGTCGTGACCAAGTTGCTTTCGTAGCGGTTCAGTATCTCCACGCAGAACCTCACCCCTGCCTTCGCCGAGTGCTGCCCGATCTCGTGGAGGGCCTCGGCGGCGAATGCGAGCCGTGTGCTTCGCTCTGCCTCGGTAACTGCTTGATCACATCCGGCGGCGACGACAGCACCCGTGAAAACCCCGGCGCCTCCCTCTGCCGTGAGGTCCACACAACGCCTGGCATGCTCCAATCCTTGGCTGCGAACAGCAGGGTCTTCGCTTGCGAAGTCACGTTGGGGCCCGAAAATTCCAACCACTGAACACTCCACTTGGTTGTCGGAGAGCGCTCGGCGCAGCAGCGTCGCATCCACCACGCCGTCGTCCTCTATGGCGAATTCAACGACGTCAGCCCCCATGGACTTCGCCTTGTCGATCAACCCTAGATCACGGTCCGTGCGAAACGGGGAAACCCAAATCCAAAAATTCGGCCCGATTTTCATAGCGGAGGTCTTTCCCGGAAGCTGCGTCTCACCTCACTCGAACCACAGCGCGGTGGGCGTCTTTCGTGGCATGACCCTTTGTAACAACTCGACGGCCAGTTCGAAACCTTCTTCCGGCTCGATCAGTGGGTCCTCGTGTTCGATGGATAGAACATCATCGTAGCCCACCACCCTCAGCGTGCTTATGTAATCACGCCAGAAGTCTTCCGCATGTCCGTAGCCTACCGTCCGGAAGATCCAACTCCGACTGCCTTTCCGCTGAAAGTCTTTGTGGTCAAGGATGCCGTCGACTCGAACCACGTGGGGGTCAAGCTTACTGTCTTTTGCATGGGCGTGCGCGATCAAATGCCCGACCTTGCGGACCACTTCGATGACGTCCATCCCCTGCCAAAACAGATGCGAAGGGTCCAGGTTACAGCCTACGACCGGTCCGACTTCGTCGTGCAGTTGGAGGAGGCTCGCCGGCTTGAATACCATGTCGACGGGGTGCATCTCAAAGCAGAGACGAACGCCGTGGTCTTCGGCGATTTTGCCGTGCTCCTTCCAATAGGGGACGAGCCGCTCGTCCCACTGATAGCGGTACATGTCCATTAGATAGGGAGGAAAAGGAGAAAGAATCCAGTTCGGGACCTTGTCCCCGGGTGCTGCCTCGGGCAGGCCGGACAACAGGGTCATGCGGGTCACACCGAGTTTTGCGGCCAAGGCACAGGTGTCACGAAATTCCCGATCGTAAAGCTCAGCGATGGCCGGATCGGGATGCAAGGGTTCCCCATGCATGGCAAAGGCGCTGAGCGTCAGGTCGAACTCGGCCAGTGTACCGGTGAACGTCTCCAATGCGGAGTCGTCCGTCAGCAACTGAGCCGGATTGCAATGGTTCTTGGGAAAGTAGCCCCCGGCACCGATTTCGATGTAGCTCAACCCGAGATCGTGCATCCGCTGGGCCGCTTCTCGCAGCGAGCGCTTCACAAAAACAGTCGTTATGGCTCCCAGTTTCATAAGGCCCTCCTAGCAGTCCATGGTAGAAGTGTAAAAATCGGGTACAGCCAGCCAATTCGCTTCAGGCTAAGTGCTTTGTTTCTTGGGTCATGACGGGGAGCGAATTGGTGGCAGTCCCCGATTTTTCGCTCCTGCACGACTTTTGCCACGGGCTGCTAGCCCGCATTTCTCGCCGCCTGACGCCCGAAGCACGCGATAAGCCCACCATGACTTCGTTGCACTTGCTCACCGTACTGTTCAAGCACACCCGCCGTGTTCAGGAAACTGGGCGCCGAGCGGCGCGCGCCTGGTACTGACGAACCTCTCACGCACTTCGCCTCGCCAGCTGGTGAGAAAAGGCTGCTAGTGGGTCATCGCATAGACGATATAGTTGATACCAAGCCGGTAGGACATGGCTGTGTAGCGCTCCGGGTATTCCGGCCAGTCGGCGTGCTCCCAGGCGTCGCCCAGGTCCATGTTGAAGTTGATCAGCACCATCAAGCGGCCGTCATCGTCGTAGATGCCCCTCCAGTGTGGTGTAACGCCGTCTCGCTCGTAGGTGCGGCCCGTGTAGAGCATCTGTGCCCCAGGGATCTGCTCCTTGGGTTCGAGATCGTACAGAACGTGAAAGACTTCGTCGCCGGGGTCAACCTCGACAACCGCCCGGTCGGGGAAGATCTTTCGCATGCCGCGCATGAACAGCGCCCATTCATACGTGCCGTGGAAGTCGTCGAGGATCATGAATCCCCCGCGCAGAAGGTATTCGCGGATCCGCTCGGCCTCTTCGTCGCTTAGCTGCCACCAGCCGGGTTCGACCACATAAAGCCACGGATAGTCGAAGAAGTCGTCGTCGGTGGCAGTGATCAAGACCTCCTTGGATCGGCAATCGACGTTTGACAGCCGGCGCAGGCCTTGGAGAAAGTGCCGCTCCGCGGCCGGGGAGTCGATCATAGAAGGCCGATCTTCGAGACGGCGATCACCGAGACCGTCGGGATAGATCAGTCGAACGAAGTAGAACTCGGCCGGCTCGTCGCCGTCTGGAGGCTCGGGCATGTCCATCCGAAAGAATGGAAACGGGACGCCTCGGTAAGTTCGCTGGGCGAGGAGGATACCGCCGGCAAGCGTCAGGAGCAGCAGAACCGAAGCCCAAGGTTTAACGCTCACCCCACTCCTCATACGCTCAGCATAGCATGCGGTTTTCGAGCCTCCGCAGCCGGGGAAACGCCCTTCTCTACTGCTTTGGTTGGCGTCCCCCCAGGCTATAGCAGGTCGACGAACTCAACGGCATCGAAGTATGGCTTCGGCGCTGGAAATTCACGTTTCTTGGTGGTAGTGCCCCAGCTTTGGGGAAAACAAGTGCGCCGCGCCCGGCGGATTCGGCTGGCCCTGGGGCGCTCGACTGATTGTCTTTGAGGCTCTTTCGATATACGATTAAGGATCTGTCGAACCCTGTCGGTCGCGCTTCGCTATCGATCGCCGCTGGGGGATGACAGCAGGGTTTCAGCCGTCTGGTCGATTCTCCGTTGTCCCGCTGATCTCAGGAGACCTGTTTACTGAAGACTCGCAGCCGAGAACCGGGTGAGGAATGCGGCCTGGTTGTTCCATCTCGATGTCCATCTAAAGTCAAGCTTCGTGTCCGCTAAAACGATCGGCGTAATTCTGTTTCAGCTTGGCGGCCCGGATTCTCCCGAGGCCGTTGAGCCCTTCCTCTACAATCTGTTCTCCGATCCCGAGATTATCGACTTCCCTTTAGCCAAGATCGGCCGGCCGGCTTTGGCAAAGCTGATTTCGAAAGGTCGAGCACGTAAGGTTCGGGCCCACTATGCCGACATTGGCGGGGCGTCACCCATTCGGAAGTTTACGGAACAGCAAGCGGTAGCACTCGAGGAGGAGCTGCGCAAAAGTATCGATGCCCGGGTGTTTGTCGCCATGCGCTATTGGCACCCGATGACCGACGACGCGATTGAGAGAGCCCGACGGGCCAGCTGCGATGAGTTGGTCTTGCTGCCTCTGTACCCTCAATACTCTTCGACGACCACCGGCAGCAGCCTCAATGAATGGAAACGCAGGTGCCGATCGCTGGTGTTCGAGCGTCCGACCCACCTGATTCGCGAGTTCTACGACTTCCGTCCCTATCTAGACTCGCTTGTGGATCAGATCAACCAGACCTTCAGGAGGTTCGACAATCCCAGGAGTGTCCACCTGGTGTTCAGTGCGCATAGTGTTCCGCTGAGCGTTATCGATGGGGGTGATCCGTATCGAACCCAAATCGAGGACACTGTGCGCTTGGTGATGGAACGCGGAGGGTGGCCGAACGCCACATCCACGTGCTATCAAAGCAAGATCGGCAACCGCAGGTGGCTGCAGCCCTCCCTCCACGAGACGATAAGTCGCCTAGGAGAGTGTGGCGCCGAAAGTGTCCTTGTCGTGCCTATTGCTTTTGTGTCGGACCACGTCGAGACCCTGGCTGAGATCGATATCGAGGCTCGGAAGGAGGCTGCCGAGCACGGCATCCGCCAATTCGAGATGATGCCCGGACTGAACGACAGCAGGCGTTTCATCCGCACCCTGGCGGCTTTAGTCTTCAATGCAATGGGCATGGACGATCAAGAGCTACTTGTTCAGGCCGAGGCGGCCGGCGCGGAAACTTCGTCCTGAGGGCGCCACAGCGGCGCCATCTTTCGACGGTAGGGCACCGGGCTGCCGCTCGGGGATTTTGTGCGCGGGTCGGGGAGACGACGGCCGCAAGTGTCGGCAAAACGACCGCCGAGCCATGCGCTACAGGATCTCTCTAGCAGTCCGTGGGCGAAAAATCGGGTACAGCCAGCCAATTCGCTTCAGACTAAGTGTTTTGTTTCTTGGGTCATGACGGGGAGCGAATTGGTGGCAGTCCACATTTTTCGCTTCTGCACGACTTTTGCCACGGGCTGCTGGCTGGCTGGCCGAAGAAACCGCAGCGCCCGCCGGTTGGCTTCCGACGGGCCGCGCAGTCGCAAAAACTAGAGGTCGTAGTAGAGATAGAACTCGTATGGCACCGGCCGCAGGTTCACCTCGGCGAGTTCCTTCTCTCTCTTGTAGCTAATCCACGTGTCGATAACGTCTTGCGTGAACACGTCGCCTCGCAGCAAGAACTCGTGGTCGTCCTCGAGCGCATCGAGCACCTCGCCCAGCGAGCCGGGCGTACTCTTGACCGCGGCGGCTTCCTCGGGCGAGAGATCGTAGAGATCTTTATCCATCGGGTCGCCGGGATCGATCTTGTTGAGAATGCCATCCAGTCCCGCCATCAGCAGCGCTGAAAAGGCTAGATACGGATTGCAGGATGGGTCCGGGCAGCGGAACTCCATGCGCCTCACGGCTGGGCTCGTTGAATACATCGGGATGCGGACGCAGGCCGAGCGGTTTCGCTGCGAATAGGCGATGTTGACCGGGGCCTCGTAGCCAGGCACCAACCGCCGGTAGGAGTTCGTCGTCGGAGCACAAAGGGCCAACAGAGCCGGTACGTGCTTGAGAATCCCCCCGATATAATGCATAGCGGTTTCGCTTAGCAGCCCGTAGCCCGATTCGCTATAGAAGAGGTTGGCGTCGCCCTTCCACAGACTCTGGTGTACGTGCATACCCGAGCCGTTATCACCAAAGATCGGCTTGGGCATGAAGGTCACGGTCTTGCCGTGCTGCTTAGCGACGTTGCGAAGGACATATTTGTAGTACATGAGGCTGTCGGCCATATGGGTCAGGGTGTCGTAGCGCAAGTCGATCTCGCCCTGACCGGCGGTCCCCACTTCATGATGGTGAACTTCGACTCTGACACCGAATTCTTTCAGGCGAAGAATCACTTCCGAGCGGAAGTCTTGCAGTGAATCGGCCGGCGGTACCGGGAAGTAGCCTTCTTTGTGCCGCAGCTTGTAGCCCAGGTTGGGACCCTCGGCTCTTCCTGTATTCCAAGCCCCCTCGGCCGAATCGACAGAGTAAAAGGCTGCGTTGGCAGTTTGGTCATAGCGCACATCATCGAAGACGTAGAACTCCGCTTCCGGTCCCCAGTAGCTGAGATCGGCCAGGCCGGACCCCTGCAGATAAGTCTCCGCTTTCCGCGCAATGTGGCGCGGGTCGCGCGTGTAAGGTTGGCGGGTGATGGGGTCTTCCACGTTGCAGATCATGCTCATCGTTGGGACTGAGCGCAGCGGATCCACGTAGGCCGTTTCCGGATCGGGCATCAGCAGCATGTCGCTTTCTTGGATCGCTTGAAATCCCCGGATGCTGGAACCGTCAAAGCCGAGACCGTCCTCGAAGATGTCATCCGTGAGGTCCTCGACGGGGAACGAGAAGTGTTGCCACATTCCGGGCAGATCGATGAATTTCACATCGACGATCTTGACGTCGGCTTTCTCGGCTAGTTGCCTCACGTCAGTTGGCGTTTTGGGCATATTCGACTCTCTCCTGTCTGGCGGATAGGTTGGTGCTTCTTGTCGCCCCCATCGGAACAAGCTGAGTCTTCGACCAGCCGCCGGACAGGGCGCGAAAACTGAGAATTATAAACTCCGCTCGGCCTGGTCGCAAGCCATTGGACCCAACCGAGCCACTTTTTTCAAACCGATGCGCACCGAATGGCCTGAGGAACACTGGGCATCGGCGCTTTCTGAGACTCTACCGGCCTCAAATTGCAGCAGGTCGCCGATAAGGGCTTTCTGCCTCTAGATGTCGTAATACAGCGAAAACTCATAGGGATGGGGCCTTTGCCGCACCTCATCCACTTCCTTTTTCATCTTGTAGTCGATCCAGGTCTCGATGACTTCCTCGGTAAAGACGTCTTGCCTCGTCAGGAACTCGTGGTCGTTTTCGAGAGCTTCCAGGGCGCCGTCAAGCGAAGTGGGCAAGGCGGGTACCTTCTGCAGCTCTTCCGGTGATAGGTCGTAGATGTCCTTATCGAGTGGTTCGCCTGGATCAATCTTGTTCTGGATACCGTCAAGACCGGCCATCAACATTGCTGCAAACGCCAAGTAGGGGTTGCAGGCCGGATCAGGCGGTCGGAATTCCACGCGCTTCGCCTTCGGATCGGACGAATACATTGGGATACGGCAGGCGGCCGAACGGTTGCGCCGGGAATACGCCAAGTTCACAGGCGCCTCGAAGCCCGGGACTAGTCGTTTGAAGCTGTTGGTCGTTGGGGCGGCGAAGGCCACGACCGCCGGAGCATGTTTGAGCAGCCCCCCGATGTAGTAAAGAGCGGTCTCGCTCAGCCCGGCATACTGGTCACCCGCAAAGAGCGGCTCGCTGTCCATCCACAGGCTTTGATGCGTATGCATGCCGCTGCCGTTGTCATCCCACAAGGGCTTGGGCATGAAAGTGACCGTGCGTCCGTAACGAAAGGCCACGTTGCGCACCACGTACTTGTAGACCATCATGTTGTCGGCGGAGCGAACCAACGAGTCATACTTTTGGTCAATCTCGCCCTGCCCGCCCGTGGCCACTTCGTGGTGATGGCATTCGACGGTCAGCCCGCAACGTTCCATGGTCATGACCATCTCGGTGCGGATGTTCTGATGGTGATCGGTCGGGGGTACGGGAAAGTAACCCTCTTTGTAGCGCGGCCGATAGCCCAGATTGTTGTTCTTTCGGCCCGAGTTCCAGCGGCCTTCCTCAGCATCGATGTAATAGAAACCGTAGTGATGGGACTGATCGAAACGAATGTTGTCGAAGATGAAGAATTCCGCCTCGGCGCCGAAATAGGCCACGTCACCGATGCCGGTGTAGCGCAGGTGCTGCTCGGCCTTCTGAGCAATCCAGCGCGGGTCCCGCGCATAATGCTGCTTGGTGATCGGATCGACGACGTTGGCGATCATCACCAGCGTCGGCACATCGGTAAACGGATCCATCATCGCGGTGCTGGGATCGGGTACGATCAGCATGTCGCTTTCACTGATCGCTTGCCATCCGCGGATACTAGAACCGTCGAAGCCGAAGCCGTCCACAAAGGTGCTCTCGGATAGCTGTGAGATGGGGAAGGTGACGTGCTGCCACAGTCCGGGCAGGTCGGCGAAGCGTAAGTCCAGCATCCGGGCTTCATTTTCTTCCGCAAATGCCAAGACCTCGCCCGGAGTTTTCGTCCGTTTCATTCGCTTCTTTCGCGCGGTGCGCCGCTCACCGTAGAGTCCAAATGCCCCAGTGTTGAAAAACGTCAATCCTACCACAGTGGCCAGCGCCACCCGTGTCTTATTCACTCCGATAAAAACTTTTGATGGCATTGCGCTGATGAAGCACGCGCCCGGCGCACAGATAGCCACATGACGGTCCGGGCACGGGTGATTCATCCACACCGGGGCAGTCTCAACCCACGGACTTTCCCGGTCGAGGCGGTAGGCCGGCAGTGGTGTATTTGACCCCACTGCCTATAGACTCCTTTAGTCTCGTCGGGCAGCAGGCTGAGCTAAGGCCTGCTACACTCCCCCCCCCCCATGCTATGAGCACTTTGAAACCGCTTTCACGGCGCAGTGTAAACCGGCTGGACTGACGACAGAGCGGCGTTGGACGTGGTAGGGGGAATTACCCAAAGCCTTAGTGTGAATCGCTGATACCTCGTCCTGGCGGTGTTGCCTACATTGAAAGTGAGCGGCTCCTTGCGGACGCCGTGTATCTTTTTGGCTTGACGAGCGTTCCGGATCTTTGCAGAACCGCCTGGGCTGACGATAAGTAAGCTACCGGCGAAGATTTAGCCTTGGCCCGGTTGCCCTTTCTCCGGGCGCAGGGTTTCGCTGAACAGTCTGTCAGCATGAGGAGGAGCGGCGATCTGTAGGCGGTGTTCGAGGCGAGGAACGTATGCACAAGAAACTACTGATCGTCATCGGTGTGGGATTGGTAGCGGCTACAGCGTCAACGTACCTTTTCTATCAGTTTCTTTCAGAGAGTGCCGAGAGCAGGAGCGGCGGCATCGAAATTCGGCACTCGATCGTCGTGGCTGGGCGCGATCTCGAGCGCGGCACGCAACTGAAGCCCTCCGATTTAGCTGTAGCGCCCTGGGCCGGCGAGAACCTTCCCGTCGGGGCGTTTACCGAACAAGCGGCGCTAGTCGGCAAGATCCTGGCGTACGACGTTCGTCAACACGAGCCACTCATGGACTCACGGCTTTCGATGAGCGGTCGGGGAGGCGCAGCAGCGCGAGTGCCACAGGGGATGCGAGCTGTCTCCGTTAACGTGGCCGAGTACGCCGGTGTCAACTTTCTCGTGCAGCCGGGCGACCGGGTGGACGTGATGGTTTCTAACGGCCCGCCCTCGGACGGAAACTCAAAGCTCCACGTCAAGACCATCCTGCAGAACGTCGAAGTGTTGGCGACGGGGCGCGAGCCGGTCCGCGACGGCAAACGAAGTGAGCGTCCGGTGGCGACGCTTTTGGTGAATGCCGAAGATGCCGAGGCCCTTAGCATTGCCGATCATGCCGGCTTCATCCGGCTGGCGTTGCGCAATCCCTTGGATGGTGAGGTCCATATGACCTCGGGTGGTCGTCTGCCGGACCTAACCAAACGGTCGGCGGCACGCTCGAGTCGCCGCAATACCCGGGTTGCGGCCGGGCGAGAAGCGGAAGGGACGGCCGAGCCTCGGCCGTCGACACCCCGGAGCAAGGGCGAAGCCGACGTCGCCGCCCTGCTCAAGAAATAGCCCCGGATTATGGCCGACTCTCTTACCGGATCCGCCACCGAGCCTAGCCCCGCCGGGGAAGCGACTCACGCGGAGAGTTCCCAGCCTTCGCCCGAGTATATGGACTTAAAGCACCGCATCCATCGCCGGCTGGTGGAGCGCATCAACCTCGAGCGATTGGCTGAAATCGACGCTCCCAGGGTGCGGCGCGAGGTTCGAGAAGCGGTAGCGGCGCTAGTCGCCGAGGAGGATGCCGGCCTCGAGCGCGACGTTGGGGAGCGGCTGATTGAAGAAGTGCTGAACGAGGTCTTTGGATTGGGACCTCTTGAGCCGCTGATGGCTGATCCCACCATTTCGGACATCTTGGTGACAACGCCGAAACTGGTGCACGTCGAGCGCGACGGCAAGCTCGTCAAAACGCCGGTCCGTTTCAAGGACAATGCCCACCTGCAGCGGATTATTCAGAAGATCGTCTCCTACACCGGGCGTCGCATCGATGAGTCTTCGCCCATGGTCGATGCCCGCCTGCCCGATGGTTCGCGAGTCAATGCCGTCATCCCACCAATTGCCGTCGAAGGTCCGCTTTTATCGATCCGTCGCTTCTCCAAAGACACTTTGCATGCTATCGACTTGATTCGTACCGGAACGCTAAGCGCCGAGATGCTCGAGCTACTGTCGGCGTGCGTACGTTCACGCCTCAACATTCTCATTGTCGGGGGCACGGGAACGGGAAAAACGACGCTGCTGAACGTGCTTTCCGAATACATCGGGCAAGATGAACGCATCGTCACCATCGAGGACACCGCGGAACTGCAGCTGCGTCAAGAGCACGTGGCGGCGATGGAAACTCGGCCGGCGAACATTGAAGGAGAAGGGGCCATCAAACAGCGGCATCTGCTGATCAACAGCCTGCGTATGAGACCGGACCGAATCATTGTCGGCGAGGTGCGAGGCGACGAAGTTCTCGACATGCTGCAGGCCATGAACACCGGGCACGACGGGTCGTTGGCCACGATTCACGCCAACAATTGCGAAGATGCCGTGAGCCGACTGGAGTTGATGGTTGGGTTGGCCAACTCCAATATGTCCACCACCGCCGTCCGCAAGCAGATTACGGCCGGCATTCAAGTGCATGTCCAGATCTCCAGGCTCAGCGATGGGACGCGCAAAGTCACCCAAATCGCAGAATCCGTTGGCGTGCGTGATGGAGAGGTGGAACTTCAGGAGCTGTTCGTTTTCGAGCACCTGGGGATTTCCGCGCAGGGGAAGGTCGACGGCCGTTTTCAGGCTACCGGCATCAAGCCGACGTTTCTGCCTCGACTGCAACGCGGTGAGGAACCGCTGGCCGAAGGAATTTTCAGCTCGCTGGTTGAGGCTTGAGCCGTGCCGGAGCTATGGACCTATTCGATTGTGTTCGTCGGGACGTTTTTCGTCGGGGCGGCTTCGGCGGCGGCGGCCTGGAAGATCCTAGACCGGCAAGCCGAGGCTCCTGAGACCCCCGAGCCCACGGCTCCCGAGGCGCCGGGAATCCTTCGCCGCGAGGTGTTGAGCACCCTGTCGGTCCTCTCCGCACTTCTCGCTCGATTCCCCAATGTGGGAAAACTGCGAGCTTTGCTGGCCGAGGCGGATATGAGTTGGTCAGTGGGACGAACTGTTCTGATGATGCTGGTGACGGGCGCCGTCACGCTGAACGTCGTCTTACGCCTCGACTTCTTCCCGGTGGTGGGTTCTTGGGTGCTCGCCGCCGTCGGAGCAGCGACGCCGGTTTTCTATATTCGGCGCCGCCGCCGGAAGAGGTTCCGAGAAATAGAAGAACAGCTTCCGGAAGCTCTTGACTTCCTCTCTCGTTCGACAGTTGCCGGTCACTCGTTGCCCATGTCGCTGAAGCTATTGTCCGATGAAGTTGGCCCGCCCTTGTCGTACGAAATGCGTAAGACGGTTGACGAATACAATCTCGGTCTGCCCATGTCAGACGCCTTGCTAAACCTCGCAAGGCGTTTGCCAACCGTGGACATCCAGTTTTTCGTTTCGGCGGTGGTCGCCCAGTCGAGAACCGGCGGCAATCTTCATGAGCTGCTCGACAATCTCTCGGAGACGATCCGCGAACGGGGCACACTCAGAGGCCAAGTCCGGTCGATGACAGCTCACGGACGTCTCACCGCCGTCGTGCTGAGTTTGCTTCCGATGGTGGTCGCCGTAGCCATGATGCTTGTCAATCCGGATTACTTCATGGTGCTGGTGAATCATCCGGTTGGAAAAACCTTGTTGCTGATGGCGATGTGTGGGCAGTTGCTGGCGTATCTAGTGATCAAAAAGATCGTTGATGTCAAAGTGTAGCGGCCATGCTGATCACCGCGACAATCGCATTTTTCATCCTGATGTTGTCCATCGTAGCGGCGATCGCCGACCGCATGTGGGACCGTGAGGGTCTACCTGCGCCGTCGGGCGAGACGGCGGAACCGAGCCCGCCGCCCGCGGGCGAACCCTCCCGAGGAGTGGCCGCCGATCCGCTTGGCAGGCTAATCGATATCGGAAGGGCGATGCCGGCTTCCGACGAGAGCCGTAGCGCCACCCGACGAAACCTGATCTCCGCCGGCTTTCGGGAGGAAGCGGCCGTGTCGATTTTTTATGGCGTGAAGGCGGTCTTATTGGTCTTGTTTCCCATCGCATCGCTGGTCTTGTTGTTCTCTATGAATCCTGACATCTTCGCAGTCTTGCCCGCCGTTGCCGTGTCAGTCTATGTCGCCATGCGCATCCCGGAATGGTATCTGCAGCGTCGCTTGAGGAAACGCAAGCGGCAGGTCAAAGGCGGCCTGCCCGACTTTCTTGACCTGCTGGTCATTTCGGTTGAAAGTGGTTTCTCACTCGAACAGGCTCTGGTGCAGACGGCTCACGACCTGCAGCAGGCTCATCCCGTCTTCCAGGATGAAATTTCCGTCTTTCAGGGTGAGATTCAGGCAGGGGCGACTCGGGCCGAAGCCTTGCGCAACCTCGCTCAGCGAACACGAGAACCTGAGATGCGCCGACTCACGTCCTTGCTGATTCAGGCCGACCGTTTCGGCAGCAGCATTTCGAAAGTCCTTCGCTCCCAAGCCCGCTACATGCGTATTCGACGCCGCCAGAAGGCCGAGGAGTTGGCCCACAAAGTCGGCGTGAAACTTGTCTTTCCGATCTTCTTCTTCATCATGCCTTCGATGTTTCTCGTTACGGCCGGGCCCGCCGTGATCATGCTGATGGGAGGCATCGGCGGTTCTCTTTTGGGCGAGTGAACGGCGCCACGGTCTCGGTCCAAAGTGTTCCTCTTCTCGATAGACTTCTCAGAGGTATGCGATAGGCTCGGGGCTAGAGAAGATCCCAGAGCCCCTGCCAACGATCGCGCCGTCGGGTAGAATCTGCTGATAGACTATTTCACGACGACGCCGACACATCGACCTATTGCAGGCGGGCACGGCACCTTGCGGCGCGCTGTGCCCCTTCGGGTTGTGAGGCACGCTCGCTTTCACATGTAGGGCGGCACGCCGTGCCCGAAGTTCTTATCGTCCGTCGGCTGCTGGGCGAAGAAGCCCAACCCTTCGAAATATGTCTCGCACCCAAGAGGAGACTAAACGTTGACGGACCTCGCTGCAACCTTCCGGCGACACGAGATCCTCCTGACAGGAGCCAATGGCTTTCTGGGGAAGGTCCTGCTGGGTATGTTACTGGATCGCTATCCCGACTTGAAGGGTCTGCATGTCGTGATCCGGCCCCGCAAGAACCTCACTGCCGAAGCTCGCTTTGACCGAGAAATCCTCCGGTCGCCGGCGCTGAGAACCCTGGTCGAAAGGCGCGGCGTAGATTTCGTGCGCCAAAAGGTTCGCGTCTGCTCAGCTGATCTAGGCGAACTCGACGTTGCCATCGAACCCACCCACATCGAGGCGTGGAAGGGAAGAGTCGCGCTGATCGTGCACTGCGCGGGACTGGTCGAGTTTTTCCCTCCTCTGGATGAATCCCTGCGGGCCAATGTCGACTCAACTGAGCAGATCGTAAGGCTGGCTCGGCGGATCGGCGCCAAGCTGCTCCACGTTTCCACTTGTTATGTCGCTGGAAAGACGGAGGGGTTGGTCGAGGAGCCCAGATCGATCCTCGGATTCTACCCCTACCGCAGGGAGGCCGGGGACCGAAGCTTCGACCCCCTTGCCGAGTTGAGTTCCTGCCGAGAGCGCATTCAGAGCCTGAATGCGTCGAACAGCACCAGGGACCGGGAATCGGACCGCTCCCGCGACATCGCCCGCCGGCTGATGGATCTAGGCAGGCAGCGCGCCCAGCGTTGGGGGTGGGTAAACACCTACACCTATACGAAGTCCCTGGCCGAGCAAATCGTTGCCGCCCAGACGGACGTCGAGCACGCCATTGTTCGGCCGGCGATCGTCGAAAGCGCCTTGCGCTTTCCTTTCCCCGGTTGGGTCGAGGGGGGGCGAACAGCGGCTCCACTTGTCCTTATGTCATTGGGCGGAATGAAGGTCTGGCCCGCCCGGAAAGACATTCCGCTCGAGGTCGTTCCGGTCGATCTCGTCGCGGCTGCGATTTGGACGGTCGGGGCGCTTCTACTGCACGGTGAAAGCGAGCCCGTCTACCAGCTCGGATCGGCCGACCGAAATCCCCTGCTACTGGGACCTTTGATTGAATTGTTGGAAGAGGAATCGCGGCGCCGCGCGGATGGCGTGCCGTCGCTTTGGTGGCTCGAACCGTTCCGCCGCCGCCGGTTCGTATCGGAGGCGCAATCCCGGCGCCGGTGGTTGAACCTCGAGCGTAGAGTCCGCCGGGCAGAGCGATGGATCGGTTTGGCAAAGAACGCGGCGGAGAAGACCAGGCTGCCCGGAGGGAAGACTCTCACCCGATGGTCATCCTTGTTGCGTACCTTCGGGCTTCAGACACGCTTTCGGGAACAGACGATGGAGCAGTACCTACCGTTCATTCTGCACCATCGCTACGTTTTCGAGTCGCACAACATCCGGCAAGCCTACGCGAGTATCACTGACGACGATCGCCGACGCTTGCCCTGGGATCCTGAGAGCATAGACTGGAATACCTACTGGCGGCGGAACCAGATCGAAGGAATCAAGAAGTGGGTAGAGCCCGAAGCCGTGCGGCAGTGGGCGTTCAAGATATGAGGCGGCTCATAGCGTTTCCAGTGCGAGTCGAAGACGCGGGCCCCCGCGCACGCACGCTGAGGCCTGATCCCAGATGGGCAGCTTGACGAATCCTTTGGCCGACCAGCCCGAAACCAAAAAAGATGGCGACTCCCCAACCAGCCTCGGACAGTAAGGCCTCGCGGGTGCTCGACGCCGTCCGCGAGTTGCTGCTCGAGATCGGCTCCGAACAGGCGGCGGGAAACGTGTCGCTGAACTCCTCGCTCGGTCGAGAGCTCGGTCTAGGCAGCCTAGAGCGAGTGGAACTCCTTGTCCGCATGGAGAGGCGTTTTCAGTGCCGCCTTGCCGACGACGTTGCCCAGAGCGCCGAAACGCCGGCTGATTGGTTGAGGGCGATCAACGGAGATGGTCGGGCAGCTAAGCCGGAAGGCCGCTACCGAATCGTGCAACCTTCCGAGGTGGCTCCACCTGCCCCGCAGTCGGCCAAGAGCCTCGTCGAGGTCCTCCGGCATCACGCCGACCGGGACCCCGACCGCGTGCAGGTTCATCTTCTCGACGGGGACACCGGCCAGGATATCAGCTACGCCGATCTGCTCCAGGCATCCTCGGAAGTGGCAGCCGGTTTGGCGGAAGCAGGGCTGCGGCGAAACGAAGCCGTCGCCATCATGTTGCCGACTTCAGATGACTTCTTTTATGCCTTCTTTGGAGTAGCGCTGGCGGGCGGCACTGCGGTTCCCATCTATCCACCGGCACGGCCCGATGAAATCGAAGAGTATGTGCGCCGTCAGGTGCAGATTCTCCAAAATGCCGAGGTTCGTGTCCTGATTGCATTTGAGCGCGTGAAGGCGGTGTCGCAGGTGATGCGGCTGGGCCTGTCTAGTCTGGAGCAAGTGACAACGGTTGCCGCGCTGCGAGAGGGGGGTGCCGCTCGAGCCGCACCTTCGGTCGAGCCTGCCGATACGTTCTTTGTCCAATATACGTCGGGCAGCACGGGCAACCCGAAGGGAGTAACTCTCAGTCATGCGAACGTCCTCGCCAACGTCAAGGCGATCGGCTGGGCGGTCGAGGCCCGGCCCGACGACGCCGTCGTCAGCTGGCTGCCCCTCTACCACGACATGGGACTGATCGGCTCCTGGCTGTTCAGCGTGTTTCATGCCTTCCCGATCACCATCTTCTCACCGCTGGCTTTTCTCTCCCGCCCCGAACGATGGCTATGGGCGCTGAGTGATTCCGGCGGAACGCTCTGCCCGGCGCCGAACTTCGCCTATGAGCTTTGCGCGCGAAAGATTACCGACGAACTGATCCAGGGTGTTGATCTGAGCCGCTGGCGGGTTGCCATCAACGGAGCCGAGGCCGTACTGCCGGAAACCTTGGAGCGCTTTGCCGAACGCTTCGCCCCCTACGGCTTTCGAGCCGAGAGCTACATGCCTTGCTACGGGCTGGCCGAGTCGTCCGTCGCACTCACCATTCCCCCGCTCAACCGGCGGCCTGTGATCGACTCGATCCGCCGCGATGTCTTTGAGCGGGAAGGACGCGCCGTCCCAGTGTCTCGCCACGAGGCGAACGCCATCCGATTCGTCGCCAACGGAAAGCCGCTGCCGGAGCACAAAGTTCAGATCGTAGACGATGGCGACCGTCCGCTGGGCGAGCGGGTGCAGGGACGGCTGCTTTTTCGAGGACCATCGAGAACGGCAGGCTACTTCCGCAACCACGAGGCGACGCGGGCTGCCATCAACGAAGACGGCTGGATGGACTCCGGGGATCTCGCCTACTGGGCTGACGGTGAGGTCTACGTCACCGGGCGCAAGAAGGACATCATCATCAAGGCGGGTCACAACATCGCGCCGCAAGAGGTCGAAACAGCGGCGGCCGAGGTGGCCGGCGTGCGGCGCGGCTGCGTTTCGGCGTTCGGGACGCTCGACCGCGACAGCGGTACCGAAAAGCTTGTCGTTGTTGCTGAAACGCGTACGGCTGATCGGCAGGAAATGGCCGGCATCCGGGCCCAAGTGGTCAAGAACGTGGACGCTGCGCTGGGACAGCCTCCCGACCACGTGGAACTCGTTCCTCCGCAGACTATCCCCAAGACCTCCAGCGGAAAGATCCGGCGGGCCGAGACTCGCGCACTTTACGAGAGCGGCAAACTGAGGGCGCAAAGACGTCCGCCCTGGTGGCAGCTAGTTCGGTTGTGGTCAGAGTACCTAGGCGGCTGGGCGAAACTCGTCGGCCGACAGGCGGGGCGCTTGCGGGACCGTGCCTATGATGCGGCCGTCGCTCTCTTGGTCGGGGGCGGATTCGGTATGCTGGCCCGAGTGCTCCCTGACCGCGGCTCGGCCGCGCCGGTGGTCCGGGCTGCCGCGCGCCTGATTTTCAGACTGCAAGGGTGTCCCGTCAACGCTCGGTACGACGGCTTGGCCGATAACCTTTCGGGAGCCGTCTTGATGGCCAATCGATCTGGGGATTTGGATCCGTTAGCGGCTGTAGCCGCCCTTCCGGGGACCGTCTTGATATCGGAGCCTGCGGTTTTGACGTCGCTCCCGCTGGGGATGGCTTTTTTGCTGGAGCCGCTCGTTGCCCCTCCCGTGGACGGCGAGACCGCGCCGCCCGGGGGTACTCTAAAAGATCGAGTGCGGCAAGGCCTGGTGGAAGGCCACCTGATGCTCGTTTTCGCGGACAATCCTGCCGATACGGCCCCAGCGGAAAGCCGCTTTCGGATCGAGCCGATTCAGGCAGCCGTCGAGGCCGGAATGCCGCTGAAAGCGGTGCTGATCATAAGCGACCAACAGGCGGTGAGCCAGACCAACCGCGGACGTAGGGAGAACAGTATCTCGGTCACTGTGGGCAAGGAGGTGAGATTGGAGACTACCTCTCCGAGCGAACTCACGCAACTGCGTGATCGAGTTCGCAAAGCCATCGGAGATCTTGCAGGGTAGCAGAGACGTGGTACCGTGCCTCGACCGACACTGCCTACCGAGTCAAGTTTTTGCCGAAAGTGGCAGGGATTCTCCAGGCCGGAAACTGTGCCCCACTCGCAAGGGTCAGTTAGCCCCCGAAACGTGCGTAGGCCGAAAAAAGGACGGGCTCATGAACGAAGCCTTGGCTGTTAAGGCGATCGCGTGCTTTGTGATCGGCTCGGTTCCCTTCGCGGTTGTCGCCATGTGGGGCAGCGGCGTGGATATCCGCAAGATCGGCTCAGGCAATCCGGGATTTAACAACGTCTTGCGCGTCAGCAAGCCCCGCGCTGTCCTGGCGCTGATAGGCGACGTAGGAAAAGGCTACCTGCCCGTCTGGCTGTTTCTCGAGCCTGCCGACCCGGTTGCCCATGGCTGGGTTTATGGCTTCGCTGCCGTTTTCGGGCATTGTTATTCGCCGCTGCTGAAGTTCCGAGGGGGCAAGGGTGTGGCCACCTCGACCGGCGTGATGCTCGTCTTGTTCCCCAAGTGGGCAGCGCTCTCGTCGGTGGCTTTCGTCTTTCTCCGCCTACTCGGAAGCCGACAGCGATGGAGTGAAGCCGGCATGATTGCTTCGCTAGCCACTTGGAGTTTTTTCACGGTCTTAATGATCGCCAGGGTGGGCGGACCACATGACGTGAACGCTGCTCTCATGACCGTTTTCCTAGCTTGGCGTCACAAGCAAAACCTCCGCAACGTCTTTGGGAACCGGAACTAATCGTGCACGCCGCGTTTTGTGTCTCCGGCTGTTCAGCGTGCTGGATGAGTAGCACTAGCCCGTATTTGTCACCATTTGTTGTCCAGGCAAAGCGCGAAACGTGTAGTGTTGTAGGCGCAGGCCGGTCGCCTGCCGTCCTTCCGATACATAAGGAAGTAGCGCTCGATCTGGTATCACCTCGAACCGATGAGTGAATCCATCCGCGCCGCCTTCTACGACTTCGACGGAACACTGGTTAGCAGCAACGTCGTAACCCGCTACGCATTTTTCGCCAAGAACCACCCCTCTCGGGCTCAGGCATTCCTGCGCTATGGAAAGTTGCTCGCCACCGTCCCCTTCTGGATAGCCCTCGATCTCTATTCCCGCCGCTTGTTTAATGAGGTTTTCTATCGCCGGTACCGCGGTATGAGAAAGGAATGGCTGGCTGCGAAAGCGGAAGAGCTTTTTGAGCAAGAGATCCGACCGAAGATCTACCCAGGAGCGCAAGCAGCGCTCAATAGTGACCGCCAACAGGGTTTTCGGCTCGTTCTGCTGAGCGGCGGGTTGGATTTCGCGCTTGCCCCCGCGGTGCGTCACTTCGGCTTTGACGACCTGATCTGCAACCGCCTAGTCTACGAGGACGGGGTTGCCAGTGGGAAGGTGCTCTCTCCGCTCCTGGCCGAGCAGGAAAAGGTCGCCGCCGTCCATCGGTTCTGCCGCGAGTATAATGTGGACACGGCCCGCTCGAAAGCTTATTCCGACAGCTTTTCCGATCTTCCCATGCTGGAAGCGGTGGGGCTGCCCAGTGCAGTGAACCCGGACCGCCGCCTTCGCCGGGCGGCGAACGATCGTGGTTGGCCCGTTCTGAATCTTTGAACCGAAAGTCATGGCTACAGCCGCAGAGGGTGTACAAGTTGTCCCCGACTTTGACTTTGGGGACCCCAGGCCGAATGCCGTCGGGCGCAATGCCCTCGTGTCGACCGAGGGTTGCGTCGTGCACCTGGAAGCCAATTCAGCGAAGCGATTGCTGTGGTCGGGCGAAGACCTGCTCGATGTGACTCTGCCCGCGGGCACGCGGGTAGTTTATCCCAAACCGACGATCCCCGGCTTGCCGGACCGCGACGCGGCGATCCGGCATGCTCTGGGGCACTGCGCGGGTATGGACGCTTTCGGGGCGCTGCTCCAGCCCGGCATGAAGGTTACCATCGCCATCGACGATATTTCCCTGCCACTGCCGAAAATGCCCCGGCCCGACGTGCGGGAATCCGTGTTGACGATCCTGCTCGACATTCTGGCCGCGCGGGGCGTCTCCGATGTCCACATCATCATCGCCACCTCGTTCCACCGCCGGATGGAGGCCTTCGAGATTCGTCACATAGTGGGTAGCCGAATCTTTGACGCCTATTATCCGCACAATCTTTACAATCACGACGGCGAAGATCCGGACGGCATGGTCGAGTTGGGACAGACCGAGCTGGGCGAGCGCGTGCGTATCAACCGCCGTGCCGCGGAATCCGGCCTGCTCGTCTACGTCAATATCAACCTCGTTCCCATGGATGGCGGACATAAGTCCATCGCCGTAGGACTTTGCGACTACCCCTCCTTGCAGGCAAACCACACACCGCAGGCGATTCTCGAAAGCGACTCCTACTTCGACCACACCCGCTCGCCGTTGACTGATTCCTGTGTCCGCATGGGCAAGGTTGTCAACGACAATCTCCGCGTATTCCACATCGAGACCGTGCTCAACAACGCCATGTTTCACCCGGCGATGGAATTCTTCGTGAAAAACGAGGACCGCTACACGGCGCTTGATACGGCCCTTTTCAAGGTCTCTCAGTGGTCTCTACGTCAGCTGTCGCGGTCGGCGAAGCGAAAGGTTCTGTTTTCCATCCCTGCGTCCTATGAGCCCATCGCAATTCACGCGGGTGCGACGGACCCCACTCATCTCAAGACGTTGGCGTACACTTATCAGCAATATTGTGTTCCCATCGAAGGCCAGAGCGACGTTGTTATCTTCGGCATCCCCTTTATTTCGCCCTACAATGTCAACTCCATCTTGAACCCGGTGTTGGTGCAAGTCCTGGCCTTGGGTTACTTCTTCAACATGTATCGAGGGATGCCCGTCGTGAAGAAAAATGGCGTCATGATCCTGACGCACCCCTTGTATGACGAATTCGATCCCCGGCATCATCCGTCCTACATCGAGTTTTTCCACCGAGTTCTTCCCGAGACCAACAACTCATTCACTCTGCAACAAAAATACGAAGCGGAGTTTGCCCACAACCCCGAGTACATCGAGATGTACCGCACCGGCAACGCCTACCATGGCGTGCATCCGTTTTACATGTGGTACTGGGGTGAAAATGGACGGGCTCATGTGGGCAAGGTGATCGTCGTCGGAGCCGAGAATCCCCGCACGGCGGAAGTGATGGGCTGGGAATGCGCCGGAAGCATGGAAGAGGCCCTCGAGATGGCGCATTCTCATGTGGGGCATCAGCCCACGGTCACCCACATGCACATTCCTCCGATCAATATGGCGGACGTCAGCGGTAGTCCCGAGACCGTCTGAACGCTGATGAAGACCATTCTCGTGACGGGGGGAACGGGTTTCCTCGGTAAACACCTGGTGGAAGAGCTGAAGCGTCAGGAGCCGGATTCGCGGTTGCGGCTGTTCCGCCGAAGGGCTTCGGTTGGGGAACCGGATCCCTTGACCGAGGTCGTTCTAGGCGACATCACCTTGCCGGAAGACGTTTCCGCTGCCGTCGAGGGCGTTGAAGAGATCTACCACCTGGCCGGCCGAGTGGAGCGGGAGCCGAGAGACCCGACGCGGCTTTACCGGACTCATATCGAGGGAATGCGCAACATCTGTGAAGCGGTGCGTGAACACAAGGTCAACAAAGCCGTGTTGGTATCTTCCTCGGGTACCGTCGCCGTCAGCCGAGAGCCCGTCAAACGCAACGAAGATTCGGGATATACCAACGGGATCACCAGCCGCTGGCCCTACTATGCCGGCAAGATCTTCGCCGAGAAACTGGTCTTTCGCTATGCCGAACAAGAGCAATTGCCCATCGTCGTGGTAAACCCGAGTCTGCTGTTAGGTCCCGGCGATGAGCGCGGCTCTTCGACGAAGGACACTGCGCTGTTTTTGGACGGGCAGGTCATGGCGGTCCCTCGCGGAGGCTTGAGTATCGTCGACGTGCGCGACGCGGCGACCGGGCTGATCCTGGCCATGAGGCTCGGCAGGCCGGGGGAGCGCTACATCCTGGCAGGCCCGAACTGGACCTTCCGCGAGTGGATGGAGAAGACCGCACAGCTTGCCGAAGTGAAAGCGCCGAAGCTTCACTTGCCGCTGTGGCTGTCCCTTTGGTGTGCTCGACGAATGCGTTCGTTGCTACCGTTGGTCGGTAAGTCGTTTGAGCTGGATGACGCATCGATCGAGATGGCGGACTTGTTTTGGTATTGCGATTCAACCAAGGCACGCCGCGAGCTGGGCTTCAAGACGCGGGATCCCATGGAGACGCTAGGCGATACGATTAAGGACATCCGCAAGCGAAAACCGGAGCGCTAACTGCTGATGGTGCCGTGGCGCAAACCCGTTGCGATCGTCAACCCCCGAGCCGGGGGCGGCAAAGCGGAAAAGCGGTTGCCTGAAGTTTCTCGATGCTTGGGAGAACGGCTTGGGCCGGTTGAAGTGTGCAGGACCGAGCGTAGCGGTCACGCGACTCAGCTTGCGCGCGATGCGCTCAAAGCCGGCGCCGACTTGATCATTGCCGTTGGCGGGGACGGCACGGCAAACGAGGTTGCCAACGGTTTCTTCGACAACGGCCAAGCGCTCCGGCCCGACGCCTGTTTGGGCTTCATTCCTTTCGGTACCGGCGGAGACCTTCAGCGCACCCTTGAAATCCCTTCTGATGTGGGGAGAACCGTTGATATTCTTGCCGCCGGCGCCCAGGCCACTATCGATGTAGGGAAGGCGGCGTTCGTCGCACACGACGCCTCGCCGGTGGAACGATACTTTGTAAACTTGCTTAGCCTGGGCATGGGCGGGGACGTGGCCGTCCGTGCAAAGAACTTCTTGAGCCCGCTGCTGGGCGGTAAAGTCGCCTTCCTCTACGCCACTGTCGCGGGCTTTGTCCGTTTTCGCGGGAAACAAGTTCGCCTAGCGCTCGACGAAGAGCCGGAGGCGAGCGAATTCTTCATCTCGAACGTGGCTATCGGGAACGGTCGCTACCACGGCGGCGGCATGCATCCTTGCCCGCGAGCCGTCATGAATGACGGTTTGCTCGACGTGACAACCATCGACTACCTGACCATGCTTGAGTTCCTGCGGGATATCAAGTACCTCTACTCCGACGACATCTACCGGCACCCCAAGGCCCGCCACTTCCGCGCCCGCAAGATCGTGGCCGAGTCGGACGAAACCACCTACATCGAAATCGACGGCGAAGCGCTGGGCCGACTGCCGCTCGAAGTCAACCTACTGCCCGGCAGCCTGCGCATCGTGGTCCCCTCTACGAGTGAGTTGATAGGTCGCTAAAGAGGATGCAAGCCGCCCTGGGGGCGGCTAGGACAAACAAGAGTGTTTGTCCCTACGGGGCGCGAGCGATAGCCAACCGCCGCAAGTCTCGGCGAAACGACCGCCGAGCCATGCGCTACAGGATCTAAATCCAAGCGTCGGTCATTCCTCTGACTGCCCGTATCCAGCCCCTCATCGAGGGCTACTTTGCATTACACGAAACCTTTCGCTTCAGTACCCGCACCATCCAGCACATGCTGAAGCGCGTTGCTAACGGCGCCCGCGGCGGACAAGCAAGATTGCTTGTCCCTACTTTAAGTCCCCGCAAGCGGCGCTAGTAGGGAGCGGCGATCCCGCCGGTCCCCCGGCCCCGTGGCCGCTCGCCTCCGGCTCGCACGATGGTTGGCAGGGAGAAGAGTTGAGTTGGCCGACAAGGCCACGGGTGAAGCCGTTCAAACCGATCAGCCGCACTCAAAGCGTATTGCGACGAGCGACTTGACGGCGTATGATTCGGCGTATGATCCTTTTTGCAGAGGGACAAGTCAACAGGCGTTACCTGTAGGCAGCTAGTGCTTAGTTGCATAAGTTCACGATCGTTTATAAGGCGGGCAATCCCTGGACCGCTCCCTCACGGTCGCGGCTCGGAAGGCTCTGCGAACAAACCACTTCCGGGCCCGACGGACGACCGTATGATCCTTCGGGAAAAGGGCTTTTAAAATACGCGAACTTTTACAACGGGGCACTAGGTAGACAGCGATGACCCATAGCCGGCGCCAAGCACTCCGCAGCCTGGCTCAATTCTTTCTGGCCTCGCCCCTACTACAGGGCCTGAGCCTGGCTGCCGATGATGATCCGCTACTCGAGCTGATTAACGTATTCGATTTCGCCAAGCTAGCGAAGTCGAAGCTCGACCCTGTCGCCTGGGACTACATGGCCGAGGGGGGTGCGGATGAGGTCGCCTTACGGGATAGCCGGACAGCATTCGAGCGCATCATCATCCGGCCTCGGTTCTTGACCGACGTCCACAAGATCGATCTTTCCAGCGGCATTCTTGGCAGTACATTGGATTACCCCATCTTTATCTGTCCGGCGGGAGGGAAGAACTGTTTTTACCCCAATGGTGAAGCGGTAGTAGCCAAGGCTGCCGCCGAGTCGAATGGCATGATGATCACCAACGGCGGCATCGACGCCCTTCTAACCTCGGGGCAGGGACCCAAGAACTGGTGGCAACTCACTACCGGCGGCCAGCTCCGCACGAAGAACATGATGCTCAATTTCGTGGAAAAGCTGGAAGACATGGGGGCCGCCGGCATCTGCTTTACCGTCGACATCATGCATACCTCCCATCGCGAGCGAAGCATTCGCCACAGGTTTGTCCGACGCTGGTGTGAAACGGGAATCCCAAGAGATGCCCAAGGCAACCTGATCTACAGGCCTGGCGAGACCGCTTGGAGAACAGGAAACTATCCGGAAAGGCCCTTCCCCACCGCGACCTGGGACACGGTGCGGGAGCTCCGTGATGCGACCGATCTGCCGATTATTATCAAGGGGGTTCTGACAGCCGAAGATACCGAAAAGTGCGTCGAGACGGGAATGTCGGCGGTGATCGTCTCAAGCCACGGGGCGCGCCAGCTCGACCACGTCGGCGCCCCGATCGAGGCCTTGCCGGAATGCGTCGAGGCGGCCGCGGGCAAGATGCCGGTTATGGTCGACGGCGGCTTCCGTCGGGGAACCGATATTCTGAAAGCGCTTGCGCTCGGCGCCGCAGCGGTAGGGATCGCGCGGCCCTACTTGTGGGGGCTGGCTAGTTTCGGCCAGAGGGGCGTTTCTCGTGTTCTCGAACTCCTTCGCACCGAACTTGCCCTGGACATGGGGATGGCCGGAGTGGCCAAGCTTGCCGACATTGACCGCAAACTGGTTCGATGGCGAGATTAGGGCGATTGCAAATGTACACTCGCAGAGAACTCATCGCCGTGCTGGCAGCCGGCACGCTGGCGGCTAAAGACTACCCCGTCCACCGTCCGGAGGTGGAGCCGTTGTGGAAATCTCCCGATGGCTACCCCAACGCCCTGGAAGCATCGCCCGAGGGCCTTTGGGTTGGAGAACAGATCACCGACGTGGCTTACTTGCTGGACTGGGAAAGCGGCAAGGTGCTGCGTAAAATCGCGACCGAGTCTTCCAATACCAGCGGCATGGCTTACGGCGGAGGATTCCTCTGGATGGCGGCCAACGGGCCGGCATTAAGGCGTGATCCCCGCCCGACGGACGGCACGACGGGCTCGGTGGTCAAGATCGATGTTCGATCCGGCAACACGGTCGCGCGCTACCCGATCCCCGGGGGAGGCGGCGTTCACGGCCTGACTTGGGCGGAGAATTCGCTGTGGGTCACTACGCTGACGCGGAAGAAATTGACCCAGGTCGATGTGGATTTCAACATCCTTCACAGTATTCCTGTGACTTTGGACCGCGCCCACGGCCTGGCATGGGATGAGGGCTCCATTTGGTGCGTTTTCTCGAACGACTACGTGATTCAGCGTCTCGATGCAAGGGACGGCCGTATCATCGAAGCCGTACAGCTTCAGAAAGGATCGGACCCCGACCCGCATGGCATGACTCGCTATAAGGGAGCTTTCTACTACTGCGATGCCGGCATTGCCTCGCGGGGTGTTAACAGCAGGGGCGTCAACAGCAACAGCAAGTACTCGGGCTACATTTGCCGGATTCGATTATGACGAAGCGTCTCTTGCTTGTGACGCTGTTGTCGCTGGCGTCCGCTTCCGCCCAGCAGGAAGGCAAGATTGTGCGGCCCGAAGACGGCGCCGCCCTGCCCTCCGGCGAGATCAGCATTGTCGCCACCGCTCCCGGGGGCCGACTCGAGTTGGACGGCCAGACGATTCCGGTCGAACAGCCCTTCCCCAACGTGTTCCATGCCACAACGAACGCGGTACCCGGTGAGCACACCCTGGCGCTGGTTTGGGAAGGTGGCCGAAAGGAGATTCGCTTCCATGTAGGCGACGATCCTCCTGCCGGCTTCAAACCTTTCCGTCTCCACCCGCCCCTCGCTACCGCGTGTACGCACTGCCACGGACTGAGTCGCCGCGGCCGCTTTCGCTTCACCGGCGGCTGCTTCGCTTGCCACCAGCAGGAGACGTTCGCCGGTATTCATGATCACCCGCCGCACATGCTCGAAGAGTGCGGTCAATGCCACAACGCACACGGCTCCACGGCAAAGGCCCTGCTCACCCTGCCGCGCGAAAAAGCCTGTAAGCTGTGCCACAACTAGCCGCAATACCGTTCACTTAGGCTGTGATGGAACCAACGAATCTTTCCCCGCATGGCATCGTTCGCCATGTACGGGCGCGGCATGTCGGCCCTGGACAAGCGAGATCGCTTGTCCCTACTTGAGTCGTCACAAGCGGCGGCAGTAGAGACCGGCGATCCGGCCGGTCCTTCGCGGCCGCGCCGACAAGGAATACGAGCCGGCCCCAAGGAGAAAGGCGCTGCTTGTCTACGACGAGCCGCCTGCGGCGGCTAGGACAAGCGAGATCGCTTGTCCCTACTTGAGTCGTCGCAAGCTGGCGTCCAGCTCGCAACCCCAGAGAGGGATTCGAGCACCCGTAGCCGCTAAGTGAACGGTATTGCAATTAGCCGGCATCCCTGGCCGGCACAACATTGCACCTCGTGGGCCGACCTGCCTCGTTTGGCACAGGTCGGCCAGTCAGCGTCGGATCCCTAACGTTGCGCTATCCCCTCCCGAGGAATTGCTACACTACAGCCGTTATGCCGACGTCAGTTGCCATTCTCGGGTCCGGCAATATCGGAACCGACTTGATGATGAAAGTTTTGCAGTCGTCCGACGCGCTTGTGATGGGTGCGTTCGTGGGCATCGACCCGGACTCCGACGGGCTCGCGCGTGCTCATTCAATGGGTGTGCCGACGACGTACGGAGGCATCGACGATTTCGTGACTATGCCTGCGTTCTCCGACGTGCAAATCGTTTTCGACGCGACGTCGGCGAAAGCTCACGGACCCCACGACGCGATTTTGCGGCAGCGCGGCAAGCGCATTATCGATTTGACGCCCGCTGCGATCGGCCCGTATGTGGTCCCCATCGTCAACATGGGCGAACACTTCGATGAGCCCAATTTGAATATGGTGAGCTGCGGCGGGCAGGCAACGATTCCCATCGTCGCCGCCGTGGGGCGCGTAACGCCGGTTCACTACGCGGAGATTGTGGCATCGATCGCCAGTAAGTCCGCCGGCCCGGGCACACGCGCGAATATCGATGAGTTCACCGAGACAACAGCTCGCGGCCTCGAGGTGGTTGGAGGCGCCCGCCGGGGGAAGGCGATTATCGTTCTGAACCCCGCGGAACCGCCGCTCGTTATGCGCGACACCGTTTTCTGTTTGACGGACCTGGCCGACACGGATGCTATCGTCCGCTCGATCGAGGCCACCGTCGGGGAGGTCCAGCAGTACGTTCCCGGCTACCGGCTCAAACAGGACGTCCAGTTCGAGCCAATCGCTCCCGACCAGAGCCACGCGCTTCCAGAGCCGCTCCCCGCCGGCGGCTTAAAGGTGTCGGTCTACCTCGAGGTCGAAGGGGCGGCGCACTACCTGCCGGCCTATGCCGGCAATCTCGATATCATGACTTCCGCCGCCCTGGCCACAGGCGAACGGCTTTCCGAGCGGCTGGCGTCACCGGAGGTGCCTGCATGAACGACAAACCGAAACTCTACATTCAGGACGTCACCTTGCGGGACGGCATGCATGCCATCCGTCACCAATACACGGTCGAGCAAGCGGCCCAAATCGCTCGGGCCCTCGATGCGGCCGGCGTGGACGCGATCGAAATCACGCACGGCGACGGACTGGCGGGGTCGAGCTTCAACTATGGCGTGGGCGCGCACACCGACTACGAGTGGATCGCCGCGGTTGCCGAGAACGTAAAGCAGGCCAGGGTTACCGCGCTGTTGTTGCCGGGAATTGGAACGATCGAGGACTTGAAGAAGGCCTATCAGGCCGGGGCGCGCTCTGTTCGCGTCGCCACGCACTCGACGGAAGCGGATGTGGCCAAACAGCACATCGAGTGCGCCCGAGAGCTGGGCATGGACGTCGCCGGCTTTCTAATGATGGCCCACATGACAGCGCCTCGGGAGTTGGCTCGCCAGGCGCAGCTGATGGAGTCCTACGGTGCGCACTGCGTCTATGTGACCGACAGCGCTGGGGCCCTGCTGATGGACGATGTCCGAGAACGATTCCAGGCCTTCGCGGACGTGCTCCGGCCGGAGACCCAGAAGGGCATGCACGCCCATCACAACCTCTCCTTGGGCGTTGCGAACACCCTGGTCGCGATCGAGCACGGTGCTCGGCGCGTGGACGCCTCGCTCGCCGGCATGGGAGCCGGTGCGGGAAACGCTCCCCTCGAAGTATTCGTCGCGGTTGCGAATCGCCTCGGCTTCGAGCATGGGTGCGATCTGTTTGCGCTCATGGATGCCGCCGAAGACTTGATCCGCCCGCTCCAGGACCGCCCTGTTCGCGTCGACCGCGAGACGCTATCGCTCGGCTACGCCGGCGTCTATTCAAGCTTCTTGCGCCACGCCGAAAAGGCTTCCGAACAGTACGGGATCGATACGCGCGAAATCTTGGTCGAGTTGGGTCGCCGCCGTATGGTCGGAGGCCAGGAAGACATGATCGTCGATGTGGCGCTGGATCTGCTCAAGTCCAAGGAAAAGGACGCGGCGCGGAAAGACCCCGCTCCGGCCGCATCGGTCGGTCCGTCTTAGCAGCCCGTGGCAAAAGTCATCGAGGAGCGAAAAACGGGGACTGCCACCAATTCGCCTCCCGTCATGACCCAAGAAACAAAGCACTTAGCCTGAAGCGAATTGGCTGGCTGTACCCGATTTTTCCATGCATCGCGTCAGCGCCAAAGCGCGCCTCAAGGCGAACGGCTTCCTTGTCGGGTGCTTCGTCGAAATTCCCGCGCCCGAAATCGTTGAGAGCCTTGGTCTCAGCGGCTTTGACCATGTGATCATCGACGGCGAGCATGCAGCTTTCTCGGGCGAGACGGTCGGAAACCTGATACGGGCCGCCCAGGCGGCGGACATCGCCCCGCTTGTGCGCGTAAGGAAGAATGATCCGGGCGATATCTTGGAAGTCCTGGATCTGGGCGCCGTAGGATTGCACATACCCCAGATCGCAACACGGGAAGACGCCGCCCGCGCGGTCGCCGCCACACGGTTTGCGCCCCGAGGAGTGCGGGGGTTTAATCCGTTCGTCCGCGCTGCTCACTATGGGGCACAAGCGGTCCAAGACTTCCGGCGTACGGCTGACGAAGACACGCTAGTCGTACTGCACGTCGAAGCACAAGACTCGCTGGACCGCGTCGAAGAGATCCTCGCGGAAGAGGGCGTCGACGTCGCCTTTCTAGGGCCTTACGATCTGTCGCAGTCGATGGGCATTCCCGGCGAGGTCACCCACGCCCGCGTGCGCGAAGCCATGCGCTCCATCGCTGCGGCCGCCGCGCGTCACGGCGTTGCCGTGGGCTGTTTCGCGAATTCGCCGGAGCAAGCCAAGATTTGGATGGGCGAAGGGGTCACCTATTTGGCGTATTCGGTGGATTCCGAGATCTTCCGAAGCCGCTGCAGCACGATTCGCGCCGAAGTGGACCGGTTGCGAGAAGGACTGTCGTAAGGTTCCCAGATAACACAGCATCCCTTGATCCGCGGGAGTTCCAAAGATGGGCATCCGAGAAATCCACCAAAGGGGTCCTTATTTGTATACCGATCCCCGTCGCGATTAACTCCTCGATGCCCTACACGTGATCCACGCGCGGCTGTTCCCACTGGCATACCAGCCTCCGTGGCTCGCCACTGGTACTAGCGCCGCCTTTCTGACCACCTGGCGGCCAAAGGACGGGGTGGCTCCCGGGCGGTTTCGGCGTCGTCGAGAGCCGTTGAGTTCGGTTGAGGTCACTCGCGTCATGGTCGCTCCTAAGCAAAGGCCGCGGCTCTCGAAAACGTCACCGCGCCCTGCGCTACGGGCTGCAGCCCGGGTAGCCGAACCGTCCCCAGGCGTCGAGAGGAATCTCGACGCGGCACGCTGAGAGCGTGCGCCACGAGGCTGTCAAGCCGAGTACATCCTGAACATTTTGGTCCAAGTACATCCTGAACACTTTTTTACTTAAATCCTGGACGTTGCCGGCGGCGGAGGGTGAGCCCCGAGGGGCGAGCTCGGAGCGGCCGGCAACGTCAGCCGTCGGTTCGAACCACCCCCTGGTAGGAGTCGAAAACGCCCAACGCCAAGGGCCCAAACCAAATGCGGTACTCGCGCTCATCCAAAGCCTCCAGCCCGATCACCTCGCCGTGCAACGCCCGCGTCAGAAAAACATAATGCGGCGCCCATCGAAACTGTCCGCCTTTCTGCACCCGCCGGAGCACATACCCGGTCGGATACGCCGGCTCCGGCAGCTGTGACGGATACTCCCGCGGCGACAACGTATAGCAACTCGCCGGCGTCTGCTGTCCCAACGCCTCATGCGGACGCTGCTCGTTGTACTCTTTCTGAAAACGTCGCAACGCTTGTTGCTGCTGCCGCCAGGTCCTGGCCGGCGGATTCGCCGCTTCCCGCTTCAGCGTTTGGTGCAGCCGTTCCAAACGTCCGTTCTGCTGCGGCTTGCCGGGGTCAATCCTCTCCGGGATGATCCCCAGCTTCACCCACCATACCGCCAGCCGCGACAATCCGCCCACGGCCAACGTCGCAAACGGTGGCCCCTTGTCGGTGCGCAGCGCTCGCGGCAATCCATACTCGCGGAAAGCCGCTTCCATCACTGGTTTCACCTGCCCGTAGCTCGTGCCCGACAGCAACTGACAGCGCAACAAGTAACGGCTGCCAGCAGCGCACAACGTCAACGGCTCGCAGCGCTCCCCGTTGCCGGCCAAAAACCAGCCCTTGAAGTCGGTGCACCACAGCGCATTCGGCTCCCCGGCATGCGCCAGCGGCTCGCTCCTGGGTGCTGCCCGCCGCCGCCGCTGGGGCCGGGGGATCAAAGGCGGCCGGGTCATTGACGATTTCATCAACGCTCGCGACTTCGCGCCCACCTTCCTGGAGGTCGCCGGCCTCGAACCGATCGTGAACTTATGCAACCAAGCACTAAATCCTCCCTGACGGGGTAGCGTTGAACCAGCCCCTGTCGCGAAATCGCCTTCCGTCCAGTTATCCGTCAGCGCTACAATTGGACCGTCGTGGTCGGCTCCACCATCAGCCGCTACAAGATCCTGTCCAAGCTCGGCGAGGGCGGCATGGGGATCGTCTACAAGGCCGAAGGTTGCTCTGAAATTGCGTAACTGAGGTCTGCAAGAGCCCTAACCGCGCCGACAATGGACATTCTCAGATTCTTTCAGTGCCGGGACCGTCAAGACTCCAAGAGTGTGCGCTGGATCATAGCGCTGCTATGCATTTTCACGCTAACCGGTCTGATCCTAAACATCCATTGGATCTCCGAGGACAAGAGGCCCACCGCCTACGACGACTCCTGGTACCTTGAGAACGCTTTCAATCTCTACCACCGGCTGACGAAAGATGGTCTGGTCACTTTCCTTCAGGCCTACCTTACGACATTTCGAGTAAAGGCACCGTTGATTGCGGTCTTGCCGTTACCTTTCTTTCTGGCTTTCGGGCCAACTCTAGATGCGGCCTTGCTCGTAAACTGCGTCTTCCTGGCCATGATCAACATCTACCTGTTTCTACTAGGGCGGGAGCTGTTCTCGCCACTAACTGGCTTACTTGCCGTCGTTATCTTCCAAACGATGCCTATCACGATCGGGATGTCCCGCGCGTTCATGACCGAGTACGGGCTAGCAGCCTTCGTCATTGCTTTCGTGTATTACCTGGTCAAATCTGTCCACTTCCGGGTCCGAGCCGCGACGATAAAGCTCGGTGTCGTCACTGGCCTCGGTCTCCTAATGAAGATCAACTTTCTGATCGTCGCCGGGCCTCTGTTGGTAGTCCTAGCGGGCCGCCATTGGGAGGACGGACTAGCGGCCGCGGGCCGACGACTTGGAAGCGCCACAGGCATCGCCGCCCTGATTGCGGGTCCGTGGTATTTGCTAAATGGGCCTCACATCCTGGCCTTCACTTGGAACGTGCGTATGGGCCAGATGGAGCACTACCAAGTTGCTAATCGTCTGGCTTGGTTGGGCAATGCGGGCAGCGTTGCGCTCTCTCCCTATTACAGTTGGGGATTCATGATCTTAGGCTTGGCGCTACTTCTATCGTCGGTTCGGCCCAAGCTCGGACCTCCGTCAAAGCGCTCCCTTTTTCTTTTGAGCTGGTTTCTACCCGGAGCATTTTTGGCTTTGCTAGGGGGACAAGCGGACTATCGGCACATTTTGGTACTCCTCCCGCCGCCGGCGATCGCGCTGGCTGAGGCCACCCGCCGAGTGTCTCTCTCGGTGTTGCCCTCCAAACTTCTCGCTCTCATGCTTCCTCTCTTGCTAGCGTTGCCGATGCTTGGCTACGCCGCGCTAGGCAACCAGGCTGCGTGGCTCTCACGACTTCGCAGGCCGGCGGGCTGGGCTCGGCTCCCCGACGATCACGGTGCCTGGGGACAGAAGCTCATTATTGAGGATGTCCAAGGACTGGTTGTTAAAGGAGCCCGAACGAGCAACGTCGTTGTGGGTGTCGAGCATCCCTTCTTCAACTCCACTCTATTTAAGGCTCTTCCGGGTTTTAAGTGGGCGAAGGAGCCAGATCGAGTTTCCCACAGTGGAAGTAGATGGCGTTGATGAAGTTCTGTTGATTGCGGAAACCGCGCGCCGTGGCCTTGACCCATTGAATCCTTGAGTTCAACCCCTCGCTGACCGCGTTCGTAATGCGGTGTTTCAGATACGTGAGTATGTTTTCGAGGCGAGCCGTCAACATCCGCGCTACGGTGACCATCGGCGTCAGCCGGCTGCGACTCGCCCAGCCGCGCCATTGCTCGAAGAAAGCTCGCGCCGCCGATTCGCGACGATAGTCGAACAGCCGCATCGCCGTTTCCTTCAACGCCCACGCCCGCGCCGTCTTCAAGTCGCTTTCGCGCAGCGCGCGGAACTCGCGCCAGGCGTCCTCGGAAAAGTTCGCCGGATGCCGCAGCCAAGCGTACTTCGTGCCTGTCAAACGCTCGTCGCCGAGGGCCAGTAAACGCTTGTTCTCCGCCCGCCGCACCTGGTCCACCGCCTTCGCCAGATGCGCCGCGATGTGATATTTGTCGTAAACGATCTTTTTCTCCGATTCGTCGAGATGCTCCCGGGTCGAGGCGACGTAAGGATCCCACATGTCCATCGCGACGGCCTCGACTCGGGCGAGTTGCTCTGCGCTCAACGTCTTCCAAAAGCCGTCCAGGCTGGCCTGGCGGCGTCCCTCGGCGACGAACAACACGCGCGAGCGGTTGAGATCGTTGACGACGGTGAGATAGCGATGGCGCTTGCGGAAGCTCTTCTCGTCGACGCCCAGGTAGGGAATCGGCTCTGCCGCGCGACGTTCGAGCCCACGTTGCACGGCGCGTTCCAGGATGCCGTGAATCTCGTCCCAGCTCAGCGCCAGCAACTCGGCGATGCCTTGCTGGCTGGCTTCCTTCAGCCACGAGATCGCGAGAGCTTCAAACAGCGCGGTGAAGCGGCTGGAAGCCTCGGCCCAGGGCAGTCGCACGACGCGCGGCCCGTGCTCGGAGCAGTCGCTGCGTGGCGGCCGGGCGTGCAGGATCGTGCGGTACTGACAGGTGTCGAGGTGACGCCAGCGGCGTTCGGGCTGATGATCGTGGAGTGCGCACACGGCGCTGCATTGGCGGCACGGCCAGCGGACTTGCTCGTCGTGTTCGAGGAAGACGTGGACTTCGCCGTCGGCTCGGCGCAGCTCCACTCGCACGACTTTCCAGGGACTTTCGATGCCCAGAATCTGGCGGTATAGCTCGCGGTCTTGCATCCCGCGAGACTACCACCGAGCCTCACTCGCCCACTAGAAACCCGGAAGAACCCTATTTAATTGCCTAGATGCACGTATCGATGGTCCTTTAAAGTTTCATAGCCTTGCATTCGAGCCCGACGTACCGTCAGCACTAGCCAAAGTCCGCAAGTTAAATCCTGACGTCATTATTCTGGCAGATGGGTTTTCCGAAACCGAGCTGCAGGAGTTTCTTAACCGGCCCAACGAGTCGTTGCGCGAGGCACTCATCAGCGGTGAGTTGCAGTACCGGCGAACAAGTAAGATTCGATTGACTTCTGATGCGGCCGCGGTACTCTATTCGAAGAACCAAGAGGGCGATGAGATCTGAGGGGGCGAGTGAAGGTGTTCGTCTTCGACCGCCGGAGCGCGTTCTAGGCAGCCGGTTGAGGCCAGCCTTGCGAGCGGATTTCCTCAAGGCTTGTCCTTCTCTCTCCAACAGGGATTCCCGGCCCAGATCCGCTGGGTCATCGCAACCTACACTGCGATCCACCATACCAGCACCTTCTTCGCAATTCCTGTCCGACGCTGTTAGGCGACTGGATGCTATTTTCGGAGCTTGCGTTACCCTAGCGTTACCGGCTCCTGAACACCAAGTCCGGCGTGCCGGGTAACTTACTGAATGGAAGTGGCGTCCCCAGCGGGATTTGAACCCGCGTTGCCGCCGTGAAAGGGCGGTGTCCTAGGCCAGGCTAGACGATGGGGACGTTCGATGGGAAGGAAGCGGTTCGTTGTTCAAACGGCCTTCTCCAAGTGTATCGGGCGCTTCGCGGAAGCGTCAAATGGCCTGCCGGCGGTTCGATACGTTCAACCACGGGATCGCTCTCCTACCGCCAATCTGTCCAGGTTTGCCAGAGAGCCGAGGTCCTCATGAAGGGTCAGGAGTATGCAGTCGCTTCCGTTTCCGTGCTGGCGCTCGCTGCGCGGTCGAAGTGTTCGGCCTACGACTGCGAATTTGTCGCTTTGGCTGAGGACCTTGGCGTATCGCTCGTGACGTCGGACCGAGTGATCCTCAAGGAGTTTCCATCGATCGCTGTTTCCCTCGACACCTTTGCCGACTGAGGCAGGTGATTCCTTACCGCAGGGAACGCCGCGGTGAATCATCTCTCCATTCCCGAACGCGAGTTTTTACCAGCCGGCCGCCAAGCCGTCTTTGCGCGGATCACTTCCGCCGAGTAACATCCCACGTACCCAATCAATCTCAATCCCTTGGTAACCCCCAAAACCCTGCTCCATCGACGTCATCGTGTGGCCCATGTCCTTGAGTTGCGCCGCGACGGAACTGGGGATGCCGGACTCCAGAGCCACACCCGCCGCGCTATCGTGACGGACGCGCGGCTCGGCCCCGGCCTGTTGCACGTCCATCCCGAACTCCAGCATGTTGAGCAGCACTTGAACGTGCCCCTGAGGCTGCATGTGTCCGCCCATCACGCCGAACGAGAGCCACGGTTTGTCGTCTTGGTAAACCATCGCCGGAATGATGGTGTGGTAAGGGCGCTTGCGGCCCTCGATACGGTTAGGATGCTCGGGATCAAGCGAAAATAACGCCCCACGATTCTGTAAGAGAATGCCGGTCCCTGGGACGACGACGCCCGAACCAAATCCCATGAACAAACTATTAATAAAGGAAACGACGTTGCGCTCGCCATCAACAGCCGAGAGGTAAACCGTATCGCCCGCGCGCGAAAGCCACTTCACCCGATCGTTGATTCCACTGGCTGGTTCCTCCGCCGCGCTTTTCGGATCGATACGTCGCCGCTGCTTCTCGGCGTAGTCCTTGGAGGTAATCGTCTCGACCGGTAATTCCACCCGCGCCGGATCTGCTAACCAAGCTTCGAGGTCGGAAAATGCCAGCTTTTTGGCCTCCACCAGTAGATGAACGTATTCGGCCGAGTTGTGGCCCATCACCGCTAGCTCGAAGCCCTCGAGAATGTTCAGCATCTCGAGCGCCGCCATTCCCTGGCCGTTCGGCGGCAGCTCGTAGACGCGATAACCCTTGTAGGTCGTGCTGATAGGTTCGACCCACTCGGAGCGCTGGTAGGCCATGTCCTCGAGCGTGATCGGCCATCCAAGTCTGTTGAGGCAAACCACGATTTTTTGCGCGATCTCGCCTTGATAGAAAGTCTCACGGCCACCTTCCGCGACTTGGCGGAGGGTCTCTCCCAACGACGGGTTGACGAAGACTTCACCGCGTGCCGGGGGCCTGCCACCACGGTAGTAAGCACTCGCGAACTCCGGATCGTCCGCATAGCTCGCCCCATGATCAGCCCAATCCCGGGCGATGATTTTCGTTACGGCGAATCCGCTTTCGGCGTATTCAATCGCCGGCGCTAAGACGTCCTTCAACGTCATCGAGCCAAAGCGGTCGAGCAAAGTTGCCCAACCGTCGACAGCTCCCGGAACGGTGACGGGAAAAGGCCCCTGGGTAGGGATTTCCTCTAGGCCTCGCTTCGCGAAAAACTCACAGTCCACGGTTCGCGGCGCAAAGCCGCTTCCATTGAGGCCGACCAGCTCGCCTGTTTTCGCGAGGTGGACTAAGGCGAACATGTCGCCGCCCGGCCCGGTGCTCATCGGCTCGACAACGGCCAGGACAGCGGCCGTCGCTACCGCGGCATCGATCGCGTTTCCGCCCTGCCGCAATATGTGCACCCCGGCCTGCGCGGCCAAAGGCTGGCTGGTTGCGACCATGCCGTCGCGGGCCGTCGCAACACGGCGCGACCGGCGAGCGTGATCAGGTGCGTGGTCAGGCATTAGCAGCACACCCCCGACGTGAACTCTGAATGAACAACTCAGCGGGTCCGGGGGACACTACATTGTATCTGGCAGTGCCACGATCCGTGGCAGCGGGTCGGAGCGAACGACTTGTCCCGTAGGACCGGCGAGATCACCGGTCCTTACTGCCGTGGCTTGTGAGGACTCAAAGTAGGGACAAGCGATCCCGCTTGTCCTTAGTCTTAAGTCTTAGACGCGTCCTAGCCGCCGTGGGCGGCTCGTTGTAAACAAGCAGCACCCACGGGCCGGCTTGCGTTTGTTGTCGGCGCTGCCGCAAGAGGACCGGCGAGATCGCCGGTCCCTACTAAGGAATGCTGAAGCGCGAAGCGGAGAGGCTCGGCTACTTCCCTGCCTGCTCGCGCAGCATCTTCATGAACTCGCCCATATAGAGATGATGATCGTGCCAGGTGCGGCCGCTGATCATGTTGCCGGCACGAACGCAGCCTTCGTTCACGAACTCAGCGCCGCAAAGCTCGACGTCCTTCTGGCACTTGGCCACCGTGGCAATGCGCTTCCCTCGAATAACGTCCGCGGCGGCCACGATTTCAGCGCCGTGGCAGACAACGGCAACAGGTTTCGCCGCATCGAAGAAGTGTTTGACCGCCCTAAGCAGGTCCGGGTCGTACCGCAGGTATTCGGGCGCTCTTCCGCCGGTAATGAATAGCCCCGTGTACTCTTCCGGGTTGACGTCGCGAAACGTGACGTCCGCTTTCAAGTGGTAGCTCGCTGACTCGCGGGTGATGTCCCACCCAGGTGGGATCTCATGCATTACCAGCGGATAGACACGTGCTTCAGGTCCGGCGATGACCGCTTCGTAACCCTCCTCCCGCACTCGAAAGTAGGGGTAAAGCGTATCCATGGCTTCTGCCGCATCCCCAATTGGAAACAGAACCTTGCCCATCATAACGTCGCCTTTCTTGCAATCGATTTTCTCGTGGAGCGTCGCGAATGGTTCTGGATCATCCCGTGGCAGAAGTCAGGGTTCGGCGAAAATGGGGGCTGTCATCTGATTTTCGCTTCCGCAACGGCCGTGTTTCCCGTATGGGTTAGACGACGAAATCGGTGACTGTACCCATTCTTCGAAGTCTCGGTTTTGTTCACCACCCCCAGAACCTGCTCCAGAAGGATCAAACTATCCTGCACGCCTTCAACAATACTTCTTGCACCGCCAGATCGTGTCCTGGCGAGCAAGTCGGCTTCGTACCGTCCCTGATCACCCCAGCCAGTTCTCGGAAGTCGGGCGTAAAGGCCAGGCCCGGCGGAGGAGTCAGCGGTACATCCTGGACGCCCGAACTGTAAGGTCCCGCGGGGTCGCCTAAGTCGAGTTGCAGCCGGAGGGGGGAGAAAGGGCGAACCGTAGCCGTTCCATTCGTGCCCAGGATCTCTAGCGTCCGATAATTCCCGCCGTGTGGCTGCATCGCAGCCACATACACTTCGGCAAGCGCGTTGTCGTATTCGAGCACCGCTAGCGTATTGTCGGCCAAAGTATCATCGACGGGCGAATCATGCCGCAGCCGGCCCGTCACGTTCCGCGGTTTGCCCAGCAAAGCCACGACCCGGTCAATCATGTGGCACCCGAGCTCGAACATCATGCCGCCCTTGAACTCCGCGAGCTCGATTCGCGTTTCCCGCGAAATCGGCTTGTTGATGGTGGCCCGAACCATATAAATGTCGCCCAGCCAACCCTTCCGCGCCGCTTCGATCGCGGCCTGCATGGCGGCGTGGTAGCGCCACTGGTAGCCCATCTGCACGACCAGGTTCTCGCGGCCGGCATCCTCAAGCAGCCGCTCTAGCGCGCCAAGATCCTCTCCCGGCGGCTTGTCCAAGTGGACGTACTTTCCGGCATCGATGCACTTCCGCGCATAGTCCAAGTTCTCTTGTACTCGTGATTAGACGGCGATCAGCTCGATGCCGCCGTCGCCGAGCACTTCGGACTCCGAAAGCCATTTGAGACCCTCGAGAGCCTCGTGCTCCCTGCTCCGGCCCGCGTCGGGTTCGCAAACGCCGGCCAAGTCGAACTCGTCCATCGAACGAAGCGCTCGGACCTTACCCATCGCGTGAGCGTGTCCGATACCAAGAACCGCGACACGTATCTTTCGCGGCTTCGCAGGAGCCGCCAGCGCACCAGCCACACCGGCGACTAGCAATCCTCGCCTGCTCAATAGTGACTCATCCTTGCTTGCCATGATTCTGGAACCTGATTCGTCGCTTGGCACTAACTAGCACTAACCGGAATCTTCATGGTCGCCGGCGGAGTCATTGCCACACTGTTTGGTCTGCACGCCATCGGAGGACTCGATGCCTTGATGGCCCAGGCAACCGATAAAATGCACGTCGTTCTTCCCGTCGACCACCCCGACTATCCCTTCCCGGCATCGATGTTCGGAGACTATCTATTGGTGTCAGTCTACTACTGGTGTACCTCTTTCGTATTCGCCAAGGTTTTTTCATAACGGATCCGGCTCTGCGCTTCAGAGTCATCTCGGGTGGCAATGACCACCACAGGCAGATTTTCATCAATCAAGGTATTTGGAGCCGTTTGTTCAATCGCTCCTCGTGCTACTCGGACAAGTGGGGCGCCAAGCTTGGGTAACCTCTTGCCCCTGATTGGAGGACTTACTTGCGGGCGGTGACCGCCAGCCGCTGTGCCGTTTGATCGTAGGGGCTGCCATCAACTCCGCCATACAGCGCGACCGAAGTGAAGCCAGCTTGACGCAAGAGAGCGGCCAACTCCATTCCTGAGTACAACCTCAGCCGGGTTGTGAATTCCTTCCACTCGGCCCCCCTGATGAAAATCCATCGTTCCTCGATCGATTCCCATCCGCCCAGAATCTTCTTTTCCTCCAGCAGCAGAGTCCCGTCCTTGAGTTGGCTCCAACACTTTTTTTGATAGCTACGAGCCCAAATCTCTTTGCCCAACATTTCCACAACCACGCGGCCACCCGGCCTGAGCGAGGTATACAGGTTATCGATGACTTGACGATCGTCGCCGGCATCCTGGAAGTAGCCAAAGGAGCTGAGCATGTTGACAGCGGCGTCGAAGCTATCAGGCCGGCAAAAACCGCGCATGTCTTCCTTGACAAACTCTATCTGCACGCCTGCTTCGGCGGCCTTCGTTCGAGCACTTTCCAAGTACTTTGTGGTTCGGTCAACTCCCACAACCCGGAACCCGCGGCGAGCCAGTTCGATCGCGTGCCGGCCAGGGCCACAGCAGAGGTCCAAAATGTCGGCCCCTTTGCCCAACCTAAGCAAGCGAACGATGTCGTCCACCTGCTTGGAGGTGCTGCCAGCACGACTCTCGTCAAACAAAAGGGGTGATAATCGCTCCCAAAACTCGTCGCTGTCGTACCAGGGAGGCATCATTTGGCCAGAACTCCCGGGTAAAAATTGCAGCCCAGCGTGTACAAGATTTCAGTTGCGCCGTACATCTTCGTCCATCCGTCCACCATGTTGCGGACGAAGTCGTTACCGCGCTTCTCCCACTCGACAACCGGGTCAAACAGCATCTTGACGCCGTTTTCTACCAGACGGGCCTTCCTCTCTTCGATGTCCGGCACCTGGAAAGCGGCGTGGCGATGGATGTAGCGGCGCGTGATATCCCCCCCGTTTCCAATTGGAATGTACAGATCGTCTCGAGTCAGCGGACGCGCGGCAATGATCAGATGCACCTCGTGGGAGCCACCGTAATAGAACAGCCCGGGGAACTGAAAGCTCGGGCGAGACTTTTCCTCCATTCCCAAGACGTCCCCGTAAAACCGGGACGCCTGTTCCCTATCGTCCACGATGAGGGTGACATGATGAATTCCTTGGGCGCTCATCTCCTGCTCTCCGATCTCGCTTGATTCGAACAGGCCTTCCGGGGTAACCGGAACTTCGAGGCACTTCCCCCTGTGCGTCGGCGTCGGCGAAGTGACCCGCTTATCCGCCGTGGCCCGTCGAGTTCCAACGCCACAGGTGATGATATCAAAGGCAAACAGCAACTAGTCACGGAGCTGGCCTCGCGGCTCGCGTCGGCGGAGGACTCAGAACACTCACCACTAACCGAGGCTCGTTTCGGGGCGATCGGAGGGCACGGATAAGCAAACAAACTCCCGCGCAAACCAAGTAACCACTACCGGAAACTCTGCTAGACAAACAGCTCGCTTACTTCGTCGAAGCGCATCGGACCAAGCGGGGAAAGGTCTTCGATGTAGTAGAAGGGGCGGCCCGACGGGGTTTCGATGACTTTCTTTGCCGAGTCGATACCCAGGGCCGAGTAGATCGTACACATGACATCCTCGGGGTAAATGGACCGGTTGCGGTGCCAATCGTAGCGGGTGACCTTGCCCCCGATCTCGTCGGTGGCGCCCAGGATTTTGCCGCCAACCACGCCCGCCCCGGCGAACAGAGAGACCGCTGCGTAGCGGTGGTGGTCGCGTCCTTTGCCGATGGTCAACCCACCCGGCGTGCGTCCGAATTCCCCCATGGCCACGATCAAAGTCTTGTCCAGCAATGATCGGCCGTTTTGATCTTTCTCGGACTCAAGATCCGTGATGAGATTGGAGAGCGCGGCATCGAGATCCCAGCACAGCGTGTACTGGTTGGTTTTGGCTGTTTTGTCGTAAGCCTTGCCGTGCAAGTCCCACCCATTGTGGGCGATCGCCACGAAACGGGTGCCAGCGTCGGAGGCGACCAGATTGCGGGCGATGACACAGGCGTCACCAGTCTCCGAACTGCCGTAGCGCTCGTGATCTTGCTCGCCGACTTTGAAGATGGAAGCGGCTTGAGGCGCATCAAGAATGCTATAGGAAGCTTGATAAAAGTCACGGTAATCGACCATCATGCGGCCGCGGGAGGCCTCGCCGCTAGCGACGACGGCGTTCAGGCGTTCGAGAAACTCCTTGCGATGGTTGAAGCGGTTCCTGTTTTCCTCGGAGAGAACGAAAGGCAAGTCTCCCTTGGTATATAGGGCCATGGGGGCGTGGGTAGCCGACAACATGCCGTTACCGATCAAACCGGCTTGGCCGTTTCCATAGTTCATGGCGACGAAGGGAGGAAGGAAGTCGGAGTCCTTGCGTCGCGATTCGAACTCGCTTGCCACGATAGAGCCCACCGAGGGCATCTCTTTTAGGCGAGCCGGGCTGAACACATGGCCCACTTGAATGTAGTACTGCCCTCTGGCGTGAGAGCTCTCCCAGGCCTCATTGCTGCGCACGATTGCGTACTTGTCAGTCATACCCGAGAGTCTCGGCAACAGGCCGTAGGGCATCTTCAACTCGGGGTCGACGGTTCGAGCGTCGAAATCAGGAGGCGTCCACTTCCCTTCCTTGAAGTCGAAGGTGTCAAGCTGGCTGGGGCCACCTTCCAGGAACAGGAAAATAACGTGTTCCGCCGAGCTGCGAGGCGTTGCTCTTTTCGACGCCGCCGCTTCCACGTTGAGCGGCTTGAGCATGGGCAGCAGAACGTAGCCACCTACCGTAACTCCGACCACTCGGGAAAAGTCGCGTCGTGAGAGTCTCGGAAACCGGGTTCGCTTCAGGTCCGCGGTCATTGTGTAGCTCCCACCATAACTAATAATTGAATATAAAATCCCGCTTGTTCAATAGCGCCCACTGCAAATCCTCTGCGCCGCCCTCTACGTTTTCGCCCAGCATCTCTTCAGCAAGCGCAAGCTCCCCGGCGGTGGGGAACCGCGAGAGTGTCGCCAGAAACAGTTCCTCGACGAGTTGGGCGGTGCTCAGAGGCGATTCCGCGCACAGCAGTTCGGCAACGCGGCTTCCCTCGGTTGTGCGCAAGACCTTGTTGCGGATCAGGTCGCTGTTGAGCAACAGCGTGGCCTGCACGATCGAGCCCGTCAGATCTCGCTCTTGCTTGTCGCGATTGCCCTGCCCAAAGAAGGTGAGCAACCGCTTCATCTCGGTGTCTTTAATGTCCTCGCTCGAATAAGCCTCTTGCACGTAGTCGACCTTCTTGTCCGTACCACTGATCGCGATCTCCGGGAACACCTGGGTGGCCTCGGAGACGGCGTCAAAAAGCTCTTCGGCCGAGAGGCGGCGCACGAACCTGCGGGCGTAGTATGCGGCGTATTCAGGCTTCCATTCGCCATCGAAGCGCGAGGAAAGCTGGTAGGCGCTCGACTTTACGATCAAGCTAATCAGGTACCGAAGATCAAAGTTGTGCTTGCGAAAGTCCTCGGCAAGAGCGTTGAGCAATAGCGTTCATCACCCTCTAGCTCAGAGCCTCCCTCTAGCTCACAGCCTCCCCGAAGACCCGCCCGGTCCCGGCCAGACGCGATTACCTATTCCGACCGTGTGTTTCAGCGACCGCTCGCTAGACTAATCCTTCGATCGGCACGCCCGTCTTATCGTCGATCGAGTTGGCGATCTTGACCGGCCGGCCGATGGTGGTCATGTATGTTTTCGTCCAGTCGATCCCAAAGGCCTTGTAGACGCTTGCGTATAGGTCGCCGATGGTGATCATTCGCTCGGCTACTTTCGCTCCTCTTTCGTCACTGGCGCCGATCACCTGACCGCCTCGGATGCCGCCTCCGCCCAGCACCAGCGACCAACAGTGCGGCCAGTGATCACGACCGTTGGCGGGGTTCACGTGTGGAGTCCGCCCAAACTCGCCCATGGCGATGACCACCGTGGATTCCAGCAGACCTCTCTGATCCAGGTCTTCCAAAAGCGCCGAGAGCGCTTGATCCAACTTGGGAACCAGCTCTTCACGATGTTTCTTGTCATTGTTGTCATGGGTGTCCCACTGGCTGTACTTATACCCCGCAGCCGTCACGAAGCGACATCCCGACTCGACCAGGCGGCGGGCCAGCAGCACACTCAGCCCGAAACCGTGTCTGCCGTAGCGGTCTTTCACTTTGTCGGGCTCCTTCGACAAGTCGAAGGCTTCTTTGACGTTGGGGGATAGAATCATCTTCAGCGCCTGTTCGGTAAAGGAGTCCATGTTGGCGTATTCGGCCAGCTCCTCTTTCTGGCGAAACCGGCGTTCGACGATATCGAGCAGGCCGCGGCGGTTTTCGATCCGCTCGAGGGGAACGGATTTCGGCAGAGTCAAGTCCGGAACTTCAAACTCGCCCTTGCTGGGATCCGGCACAAACATGGGATCGTATTGAGGACCGATGAACGCGGCCTTGAAATAATCCTCGTACTGACGATGGATGGGCCACTGGGGGCAAACGACATAGGGCGGAAGACCCTTGCGCGGCCCGGTTTCCCGGGCGATGATCGAACCGATGCTCGGAAACTGCATCGCCGGATTCGGCCGGTGTCCCGTCAAGGCGTAGTGGTGACCCTCCGGATGGTCGATTTCTTCGGTATGCATCGACCGGATGATCGACAGCTTGTCCATGTTCTTGGCGATGCGCGGCAACAGCTCGGAGATCTGAATGCCGTCCACGTTCGTGGAGATCGGTTTGAAGTTGCTATTGGATTTGGGATCCCAAGTGTCGACATGACTCGGCCCGCCTTCGAGCCAAAGCAAGATACAGGCCTGCGCCTTGGCGTCCGGGTCGGTTCTCTGACCCGTTGCCGCCAACGCGCTCCGCATCCCGAGATACTGACTCAGGTGCATGCCGAGCAGGCTTAGAGAGCCGACTCGCAGAAAGTCTCGGCGCAGTGGCTTGTGTGGGCTGAAGCTGATCTCGTCCGGTATGTCCATGGTCTTCCTCGTTACTATTTCGATCACTAATGGTTGAAGGCGAACTCCCTAGTGGCAATTAACGCCCAAGCTAGATCTTGAAGAGCTTCGCGGCGGTCACCGAATGCGGATATAGCCTCTTCGAGTTCGCCGCGCTCCTCGGTCGTGGGAAGACGAACCAGCGCGGCAAGGTAAAACTCGTCGATAATCTCGCCGTTCGAAGCTCCACTCTTGACCAAGCGATCAACGCGGCTGCCCGCGGCGGCGATCTTGCTGGTATACGTCGGACCCGCCAGAAGATGCAACGCCTGGCCCAGGTTGGCCTTCACGCTGCGCTCAGGCACCATCAGCCGGTTAGGCCGCCCGTACACATCCATGAACTGAGAAGGCACAGCATCGGGCCAGGGCAGGTTGATGGCACGCGTGCCGGGCGGCTCCTTGCTGTACATCCAGTTATCGAAGTCTTCGTACACTCCCGTTACTTGGGAAACCGCGTCTAGAAGGACCTCGGGGTCAAGCGGCCGCGCCATGGAGTGCGAGTAGTTGATCTTGTCGTTCTTGTTCGTTCGGTTGGGAGTGCTCGAAAGCTGATAGGTCCGCGACTGGGTGATCAAGCGGATCAAATACTTCAGATCATGTCCGTTTTCGCGAAAGTCCCTGGCCAATGTATCGAGCAACTCCGGGTGCGTCGGAGGATTCGTCAATCGGAAATCGTCGACCGGATCGACGATCCCGCGGGAGAAAAACAGCCCCCACATGCGGTTCACAATGGCCTCGTCGAAATAGGCCTGGGCAGTGACCCATTCGGCTAGCCTCATGCGCAAGTCGGTTCGTTGATCCTCCGCCAGAGCCCGGCCGTCGAGAAACGTCGGTTCCACTTCGTGTTTGGTTCGTGGATGAATGACCTTGGCGCCCTGTCCGAACTCGCCGTGTCCGGCCGGATCATCGATGATGAGCATGTCCTGACCGAGCTGCCCGATCCGGCTGAGGCGTCCAAAGAACGCCGCCAACCCCCAGTATTGGTCCTGACTCCACTTCTCATAGGGGTGGTTATGGCACTGGGCGCAGTCGAGCCGGCGACCCAGGAACACCCGCAACTGCTCGGACATCATGTTGCCTGGCATGGGCAACTCGCCGCCGATGTGGTAGTAGTGGCGCGAGGGCCCGTCGTAACCTTGCGCCGCAATGCGCCGGCGGGCGATTTCGTCATAGGGCACGTTGCGCGCAATCATGTCCCGGACCCATTCCCAATACATCTTCGTGTACTTCAGATCGCCCTGCGGAGCCATGGCCACGCGGTAGAGGTCGGCGAAGCGGAAGGTCCAATAATCGATGTATTCGGGCGAGGCGAGCAGAATGTCGATCAGCTTGTCTCGCTTATCGGGGTTGGGATCGTTGAGAAACTCCAGGACGCGTTCGGGCGGCGGCAGCGTGCCGGTCACGTCCAGGCACACTCGGCGCAGGAACTCTTCGTCGCTTGCCGACTCGGACGGGATGATGTTGAACTTCTTCAGCTTGGCGAATACGTAGTCGTCGATGTAATTCCTTCGCGGAATCTCGGGATAGTCCGCGATGGGTTCCGAGATCACTCCGAATCCGGCGCTGACGGCGTGGCCCGCCGCGCGGATCATGACCGCGGTTTCGCCCGTCTGGACGGATTTCACGAGTCCACTTGCTGAAACTTCGACGACCTCGGGGTTGTTCGACACGTAGAGCACTTGCCCGCTGACGTCTTCCTGCTGTCCGTTGGAAAGATACGCCGTGACCAACAGCTGCTGCTTCCCGTTTTCGTCAAGCACGACCGACTTCGGCAAGACCTCGATCCGTTCAACCTGCACGGCTCCCGTAGCGTCGTCCTCGCCGTAGGGCGCGCCCTGCCGGATCCAGTTGAGAAGCGTCTCGTAGTCCCCCGAGCCAACGACGATGAGAGGGCCGCCGCCGTGGGCGACCTGCATGGTCGGCTTGGCCAGCAGGAGGCTTTTCTCCGGATCTTCCAAATTGATTCGAGGCACCCTGGCGCCCTCTGACCCGGCGGCAAGAACTTGGTAGGTTCCGCCTTCGACAATCCACTCGTAGTCCTCTTTGGGGTAGAGGGCATTGGCCGAAAGCTTGAATCCTCCCTTGCCTTTCACGCTGCCATGGCAGTCGTCGGTGTTACAGCCTCTCTTGGTGAGAATGCCGCCGACGTCGCGGGCAAAACTAAATGGACGGGTCTGTTCGGAGCCGGCCACCCGGACGTTGGCCCGCGCCTTCGCCCCTTCGACTTCGGCCGTTAGAGTGGCTTGCCCATCGGCCACAGCCACGACCTCGCCCGCCTGTCTTACCTTGGCTCGCGTGGCGTCTGAAATCGAAAACTTGCTCTGGTCCGTGACATCCCGCTCTAGGCCGTCGGCGAACCGACCCAGCACGAGAACCTGTTGCGCGGCGCCCGCCCCCCAGAGTTTGATTTCTTCGGGAACCAACCGCACCGACAACACTTTGCCGGCTGATCCAGAGGCAGCCGGAATGGCCAGGCTGAGAATCATGGCCGGCAAAACCCACCGGCTTCTTAGGCCTCGCCGGAAGGCTCTTGCCTGATCAGCTAGTTTGGCAACGTTGTTCATTCGGTTTTCTTCCCCATCAACACCTAGTCGCCAGAGGACACCTGACGCGAGTCGACAACCATCAACGGAATCTCTTCCAGCGGCAGGGGCGGGCCGATCTTGCCGTCGACGACCGGCCGCGCTACCACGCGGATAAACTTCGGCCATCGGGTGAGCGGCGCGTCCTCGCTCGCCACCAGCATGATGACCGCCGTCTGCGACTTGGGCACGAATCGTTTCTTGTGGCCCTCATCCAACGGGGGGCCGCGGTCGGGATCGACTTCCGTACCCGTGACCGCGTCAACACCCGGCGGCAGTCCTTCCACCTTCAGCGCGATCTCGCCTGCGAAGCCTTCTTCCTGGTCCGTGGTAACGGTCAGCTTCTTGGCGCCGCCCCGCGCCAGATTGATCTGCTTCTGCTCGACGACGACATCTCCGACGTGCGGCGCCTGCGGGCGAATCAGCACTCGATACCGAAAGCTCGGGTCGCCGTAGCGAGACGTCACGTCGCGGATCTGGAGATAGTACTCACCGCCGAGCTCGAAGGTGTAGATAGTCTTTGGCTCGACGGTCTTTAGATAGAACGTGAAGTTCCGCGAGATTCTCTTGTAGACATTAGTCAAAAACTCGTTGTCGCCGGCGTCGAAAACTCCGAGGCGCGGATTGAAAAAGGGTGGGCCCTTCTCGGGCGTTTCGATCTCGAAAGCGAGGCCCTGCCCGGTCTCCACCTTGAACTTGAAAACGTCCACGTCCCCGGGGTGCTCAATCGCTCCTTCGAGAACCGTCGGCACGGTTACCGCTAACGCCTGGGAGAACTCGTCGTTCGGCTCTTCCGCGATCACTATCACGGGGACGGTTGAATCGATCGACAGATCATCTCGTTCCGCTTGGACACCGCCGCTTGCTTCTCCCGCGGCCGATCCACCTGGCGTTGTGGCTGGTTCGGTTGCCCGCCTGGGAACGGTCCGCGACCATAGTTGCTCGAGCCGGTCCGGTTCGAGGACTCTTTTGAACGCACGCTCCTGCCATGCCGACACAGCAGGAGATGAATCGCCGCCTTCAGCCGGCAACTCATCCGCCGCCGAACCTTCCGAAGGCGAGATGCGAAGCTGGTAGGAATAATCCGGCGACCCCTTCCACATGAAGGAAGAGACCCGCACCAGGTACCGGCCGGCCTTGTTGAACTGGTAAGTCAACCTCGGAGCGTTTGAAACGTGGGGCGATCCGGGCTCGTCGTTGAACGCCAGGCGAGTAGCTCTCCGCGGATCGAACCAACTTCCGGTGAGCTCATAGAGAGTCAACTCGGGGTCAAACTGCCCAGGCGGGCCCATAAACGATCCGGGAGGAGCATTACAGAAGACTTCGAACATCAGGTCTTCGCCCGGGGACACTTCGAACGCATAGTAATCGACTTCGCCGCCTTGGCTGATCTTCCCCTCGATCGTCGTGGGGATTCGGACTGCCTGCGCCGTGCCGGCTGAGTTGTGCGGAGTCTCGGCTTCTCCTACGGCGGGCAGGGAAGTGACGGCGAATTCCAGGGAGTTCGAAATGCCTTGCGGCGTGAGGACGCGAAGCTGGTGAACCCCGCGGGGGGTGTCCGGATCGACTTCGACTTTCAGGGAGACGAGTTGGCCCTGGCGATTCTTGAGTGCATTGGGCTCGTAATCTTTCGCCGCCTCGAATTCTATTTCGCCGATGCCCTCGACCTCGGCGCGTAAACCTTCGGTGTCGAACCAGACTCCGTAGGCGCCTTGTAGCTCCCTTCCTCGAACTTCGGCTTGGATGGTCGCCGCTTGCCGGGCGCCCACCGGGAAAACGGAAATAAGTTGCGGCTCGCCGGGTGGCTTGTCCGTGCCGTCCTGAGCGATCAATCGGGGGGCATTGACGCACAGCAAGACCACGACAAGGGCCCACGGAGCTAGCCCGGGGCCCATTCGGGCTGACCCTTTTCCAAAAACACTCGACACTGTGGCCATGAGTGCTAAAATTTCCTACTCAGCGGTCTATGATTCAGCGGCGCAAACTGCCCTCCGAAGCACAGCCTCAGCGTCTTGCAGAGCGCATAAACCGCAGCCCTGGATACAAACCCAGCTATTGTAAATTCTAGCACTTTCACCTTATTTGACAGGCGGAAAACTGCGGCAGGTTGTAGTCGATTTTACGTTCCTCGGAGAGCAAGGGTGACTCTCGCCGAAGCCGTCGAGAGGCGGCATGCCGTGCCCCTCCATTTCCAGGCGCCTAACAGATCCGTAGGGGCACAGCATGCTGTGCCCGCCTGCGCCCGCCCGAAACGTGGGTGCATTTATGAAATGGAGTACTTAGTCCGGCAGAAAGACACGTTCCTGCATAATGAAAAGCGCGCGGGGGTCGTTTACTTGCTGCCAGACAGCGGCATCGTCACCTGCCTCGACGCCAAAACGGGCGACGTGCAATACCGCGATCGGGTTCCAGGTCCGGCCAAGTTCTCGGCTTCTCCCGTGGCGTTCGACAACAAGATCCTCCTAACGAGCGAAGAGGGAGACTCTTTCGTTTTCAAGGCAGGGCCCACGTACGAGTTACTCAGTACGAATTCGATCGGCGAACCGGTCCACGCTTCTCCGGCGATCGCTGGAGGGAGGATCTTCATCCGCGGGGACAAGAACCTTTACGCGATTGGGCGAGCGGAGAGTGAATAGGGCCGGGGCTGCGATGGCCGGTAGGAGTACTTATCCCACCGACAAGCAGGACTACCGATGAGGCCACGTTTCCCCCAGGCGGGTGTGCTTATTCTGCACTTCTAGCGCACTACCAGCGGCCTGATCTACCGCTCATCTCAATGCTATGACTAATACTGCATGCACAGCAGCGCCTGCCGCGGCAAAATACCCCACAGCGCGCCACCCGCCCTTTAGCTGTGAAAAGTAACCCGCAGTAAGAACAACGGCAGGCAGCAAACTCATATCAACCCAGAAAAAGCCTACCGGGTCGGTGTCCCCTGGAGGGACTCCGGGGTGGATCAGGACGAAGAACCCCAGGACAAACCAAAATAGCACAAATGGGGTATCCACTTGACTCAGGTGACCCCAAGATGTAGTATGCGCCTTCGTGGAGGATTATCCACGCGACCTGCTCGAGTTCGAGGTACGCTTCGCCAGCGAAGGGGCCTGTCGCGACTATCTGTCCGCGTTGCGCTGGCCGGAGGGTTTCCGCTGTCCGGGATGCGGGCATGAGCGGGCTTGGCCGGTGCGCAAAGTGTGGTTCGAATGCGCTCGCTGCGGGCGGCAGACGTCGGTGACCTCGGGCACGATCTTCCAAGACACACGTAAGCCGCTGCGGCTGTGGTTCCGGGCGATCTGGCACGTCACTTCGCAAAAGAACGGGGTCAGCGCGCTGGGTCTGCAGCGCGTTCTCGGGTTGGGCAGCTATCAAACCGCGTGGACCTGGATGCACAAGCTGTGGCGAGCGATGGTGCGTCCGGGGCGGGAGCGATTGGCGGGCGTAGTCGAGGTCGATGAGACCTATTGGGGCGCTGAGGAAGAGGGTGTGAGCGGCCGGCAGACCGAGCGTAAAGCCTTGATTGCAGTAGCCGCGGAAGAGAGAGGCCGCGGGCTAGGACGGATCCGCATGCAGCGCGTGCGGAACGCATCGGCGGCCAGTTTGATGCCCTTCGTGGAGGAGTCGGTCGAGCCGGGAAGCGTGGTGCACACCGACGGCTGGCTGGGCTACGAGCCGCTGGAGAAGAAGGGCTACCAGCATCGCATCGTCTTTCTGTCGGGCCGCCGCAAGCAGGCCTCGGAATTATTGCCGAGGGTGCACCAAGCGATCTCGTTGCTCAAGCGCTGGCTGCTGGGCACGCACCAAGGCGCGGTTAGCCACGAGCATCTGGACTACTACCTCGACGAGTTTGTGTTCCGCTTCAACCGGCGCAACTCACGCAGCCGGGGAAAACTCTTCTACCGCCTTGTGCAGCAGGCAGTCGCCGTGGACCCAACGCCCTATCGATCGATCGTCGCCGACTGGGACGCTGAGGCCCCGTGAGCCCAACCACAAGATGTTGGGGTTACCTGAGTCAAGTGGATACCCCATTAGCGCAATCAAGAACCTAGTAACTGAACCCTCGCGTTTGTAATGAGACGTCGTTAAAACCACACTTACCAACAGAATCGCACCAAACAACGTATTCATGGAGGGATACTCTGACATGTATTCTTTAAGCCGCCATCCGAGGAGATGGTACGCTCCCCGGATCGCGTCCCGGCCATAGAAGAGGAAGTAGTGGAAAGTAAATCCTATGCCGCCGATGCGCGAAAGGTGACCCGCGTAGTTGAGTGTCGGGACCGTCGTGTCTGGATGCTTCACATTCCAATAGATATCAGGCGAGATGAGCACTAAGAAGATCAGTAAAGCGATGTAAGGCTCCTTCCGTCGAAGCCAAGAGCGTGAACCGGACACGAGCAATGTTATAAGGCTCTTCCGGGTTTTAACCAGGATTTCCGATTTGGCTCCTCTGACGGCACGAGTCTACACCCTCACCCGGCGAAGCGCAACCATTTCTCCACCCGAAAGAGGCGGCGGCTGAGGCGGGACCGATCGAGCCCCCTTCTTGCCCCTCATGGGGGCTGATCCGCCGCTGCGAAGTCAATTTCGCAGACACCCTTCCGAGCTTCCGTCCTCAGTACTCAGGTTTCGCATTCGGCAAGTCGCGTGCTACCCGCCCGGCACAGGCAGCGCCCAGATCCTCCGCAGCATGTCGCCAAACAGGCGCCGGTTCAGATGTCCCTCCGCGAACAAGAGCCAGTAATACCGCGCGTGTTTAATTAGCCGTCCGCCCGTCTTCATCAGCCGGTGCTGCAAGCTCGTCAGCGACCAGCTCTTGATCCGTTGCGGCAGCCCCAGCCGCCGCCACAAGTTGCCCAGGTTATAGGCCAGCACGCTGAGCTGCAAGCGCACCTCGTTCGCCCGGAAGCGATGGCACGACAGCCGCGTCCAGTGCGTCGCTTGCTTACCTTCTTTGATCCACTGCTCCGCCGTGCCGCGCTTGTTGTAGAAACGCACCACCGACCGGCTTGGCAAGCTCATGTTCGTCACGATAAAACCGACGCGCGCGAATAGCTCGCCCTGGTGGTGCTCGACCTTGGCGACAACTCGTCTGGGCCCCTTCCAGCTCTCCGCCTGATAGCGAAAGCTCTTGTAGCGCACTAGCGGCTTGCGGCCGGGCCTCCCCGGCGGACGAAACAGGATGTCTTCGATCTCCAGCTCCAGGCTCTTATTGGCCGGAATGCGGATCGCGTAGTCCGCGCCGCGCTCCTCCAGTGCTTCGTAGATCTCGGGCTTGGCGAAGGCGGCATCGGCGCGAAAGGTGACCTGTTTGCCTTCGGCCAGTTGGCGCTCGATCTCCGGCAACAATAGCTCATCCCAGTCCTCGGCGCTGTGCACGTTGCCGGGACGCAGCTTGGCAGCGAGGCAATCACCATGACCGTTGAACAAAAGCAACGGGTGGTAGCAGACCGACTCGAAGTGTCCGTTGTAGGCACTGCCTTCCTGTTGGCCATGGACCGGACTCTCGGTGGAGTCCATGTCCAGAACGACCCGCTCGGAGTCGTCGAACGCCTCCGCTTGCCCGACCAGCTCTCGGTTCAGCGCCATCAGCCCCAGCAGGTTCTCTTCGCTCGCCAGCATCTCCGTCTCGAAGCCGTGCAGCGTCGAGGTCAAGGCCGCACCGCGATCCCAGATCTTCTGCGAGCCGATCAAGCGAAACGTCGGGTCAGCCGACACTCGGACGGCGTCGTTGACGTCCTCGTAGCCTGCCAAGCGGCTGTAGACCGACTGCCGCAACAGATCAGCGAACGTGAACTGCTTGTTTGTGCCTTGCCGGGAGTCGGTGAGATGCTCGCCGATCAGTTTCCCGAGTCCGAGTCGCTCGTCCAACTCCCGAACCAGGATCAAGCCACCGTCGGAAGTGACGTGCGATCCCTGGAAATCGACTTTCAACGAGCCGTTGAAACTTAGCTGGAATGGCTTGGTTTGTTTTTCACCCATTGGGTGTTGGCCTCCATGGCGTCCTCATCGGGCTCTAGCCCCTATGAATAAACCAGGATTTCCGATTTGGCTCCTCTGACGGCACGAGTCTACACCCTCACCCGGCGAAGCGCAACCATTTCTCCACCCGAAAGAGGCGGCGGCTGAGGCGGGACCGATCGAGCCCCCTTCTTGCCCCTCATGGGGGCTGATCAGCCGCTGCGAAGTCAATTTCGCAGACACCCTTCCGAGCTTCCGTCCTCAGTACTCAGGTTTCGCATTCGGCAAGTCGCGTGCTACCCGCCCGGCACAGGCAGCGCCCAGATCCTCCGCAGCATGTCGCCAAACAGGCGCCGGTTCAGATGTCCCTCCGCGAACAAGAGCCAGTAATACCGCGCGTGTTTAATTAGCCGTCCGCCCGTCTTCATCAGCCGGTGCTGCAAGCTCGTCAGCGACCAGCTCTTGATCCGTTGCGGCAGCCCCAGCCGCCGCCACAAGTTGCCCAGGTTATAGGCCAGCACGCTGAGCTGCAAGCGCACCTCGTTCGCCCGGAAGCGATGGCACGACAGCCGCGTCCAGTGCGTCGCTTGCTTACCTTCTTTGATCCACTGCTCCGCCGTGCCGCGCTTGTTGTAGAAACGCACCACCGACCGGCTTGGCAAGCTCATGTTCGTCACGATAAAACCGACGCGCGCGAATAGCTCGCCCTGGTGGTGCTCGACCTTGGCGACAACTCGTCTGGGCCCCTTCCAGCTCTCCGCCTGATAGCGAAAGCTCTTGTAGCGCACTAGCGGCTTGCGGCCGGGCCTCCCCGGCGGACGAAACAGGATGTCTTCGATCTCCAGCTCCAGGCTCTTATTGGCCGGAATGCGGATCGCGTAGTCCGCGCCGCGCTCCTCCAGTGCTTCGTAGATCTCGGGCTTGGCGAAGGCGGCATCGGCGCGAAAGGTGACCTGTTTGCCTTCGGCCAGTTGGCGCTCGATCTCCGGCAACAATAGCTCATCCCAGTCCTCGGCGCTGTGCACGTTGCCGGGACGCAGCTTGGCAGCGAGGCAATCACCATGACCGTTGAACAAAAGCAACGGGTGGTAGCAGACCGACTCGAAGTGTCCGTTGTAGGCACTGCCTTCCTGTTGGCCATGGACCGGACTCTCGGTGGAGTCCATGTCCAGAACGACCCGCTCGGAGTCGTCGAACGCCTCCGCTTGCCCGACCAGCTCTCGGTTCAGCGCCATCAGCCCCAGCAGGTTCTCTTCGCTCGCCAGCATCTCCGTCTCGAAGCCGTGCAGCGTCGAGGTCAAGGCCGCACCGCGATCCCAGATCTTCTGCGAGCCGATCAAGCGAAACGTCGGGTCAGCCGACACTCGGACGGCGTCGTTGACGTCCTCGTAGCCTGCCAAGCGGCTGTAGACCGACTGCCGCAACAGATCAGCGAACGTGAACTGCTTGTTTGTGCCTTGCCGGGAGTCGGTGAGATGCTCGCCGATCAGTTTCCCGAGTCCGAGTCGCTCGTCCAACTCCCGAACCAGGATCAAGCCACCGTCGGAAGTGACGTGCGATCCCTGGAAATCGACTTTCAACGAGCCGTTGAAACTTAGCTGGAATGGCTTGGTTTGTTTTTCACCCATTGGGTGTTGGCCTCCATGGCGTCCTCATCGGGCTCTAGCCCCTATGAATAAAGACGCTCAAGGCCGCCGGAAGGTCGAGAGGTCTGAATCAAATTGGAAATGCGGGATAAGAAGTTAGGTTTAGCGGTCTGAAGAAAGCGGCTGAAGCTGTAGACCGCGATCGAAACGAAGCAAAGGTAATAGCTCTTCTCCACCGCGAATGATGAGATGCCGATATGGTACTCATTGAAAGCCAGCAGGCCCCCTGCCCAAAGCCCTGCCGTGGCACCCTTCCATTCCCGCGCGATCAGATAAACGAACAGGATGGTGAGCATTCCCGCAAGCAGACTCGGAAAACGAAACCCGACCGGAGTCTCGCCAAACAAGATCGAGCTCGCTTTTATGAAGTAAGCTGGCAAGGAAGAGTCATGGGTCCCGTGAAGGGGTAGGTGAAGATGGCCTGGCCGAAGGGAAATACCTTGCGCCAAGGGAATCCAGTCCATTCTCTCATCCCAGATGTAGTTTGAGACATAGGCGCGATACAGCCTCAAAACTGCAGCTGTCCCAATGATCAACAGAAGAGTCATACGATGATCTAGAATTCTTCTCATCTTGGAGGTCCTCTTTGTTGAACGCTAGTTTCCTTGGGAAGTTGAACGCGGAGCCGTGAATACGGCACTGCTATCGACGAGCTTGTTCATACTATCAGGGATTTGTCCGGAGTGAGGCTTATCCCTACCGACAAGCAGGAGTGCTTATCCCACCGACAAGCAAGAGGGACGTCGTGCGCCACAGGGTGGTCACTTCGATGACTCTAAGTGCGCCATTTCGCATATACGGTTACGAAAGGTGGCCGACTGCGGACGCGATGCTTCAGTCTAGCTTGCAGTAGCGGAGAACGGCAAGACAAGCTGTGACGCCACTAACACAACCCCTCACCAACGTAAGTCACGTTGGTTGTGACCGCACCGGGAGGCCGTGGCATGCCCGATTCTGGTAGGCAATTCCCTAGGAAGCAACACAAGGAATGCAGATTGTGGCGTACGCAAGAATGCGTGCGCCACGTCGGCAAGTACCGTCAGCCACTGACGGGCCTATTTTAGAGTCTGTGGCCGAGTTGCTCGCAGGGAGGCCAAGCGCTAACCTGAGCGCATGCCTGGACGGGGTTGGACGCCGCCGCGGGCAAGTTCCGCCCCCCCCCGCTAGTAGACCTGTTACGGAAGGAAAACGCCATGTCTGGTCTCCGTGTTCTGCTGTCAATCGGTCTCGTGTGGCTCTGCGCTTGCAGCCGCCCCCCGACACAAAGCCTGGCAGACTACCGGCCCATCGATTTGACCTACACCTTTGATGAGAAGACCATCTATTGGCCGACCGGAAAACATTTTGAGCACGAGCGGGTCTCGTGGGGACCGACCGAGGGCGGCTATTGGTATAGCTCCTACAACCTGGCGGGGAGCGAGCACGGCGGTACGCATCTCGACGCACCGATTCACTTTGCGGAGGGGAAACGAGGTGTCTCCGACATCCCCCTTTCGCAACTCATCGTGCCGGCGGTGGTCGTCGACGTATCAGGCCAATGCAAGTCTGACCCTGACTACCTACTCTCGGTGGACGACCTCGAAGCTCACGAGCGGCAACATGGAGCAATCCAGGCCGGTACCGGCGTCTTGATTCACACCGGGTGGGGCCGATTTTGGCCCGACGTCAAATCCTACCTGGGCAGCGATGTCCCCGGCGATACCGAGAATCTTCATTTCCCGGGGGTTTCACCCGAAGCGGCCGAGGCCCTGGTCCGGAAGGGGATCGCCCTAGTCGGTATCGATACCGCTAGCATCGACCATGGCCCCACCAGCGATTTCAAAGCTCATCAGGTCTTTGCCGCGGCGCAGATTGCGTGTCTTGAGAACGTCGCCCATCTGGACCAGGCACCAGCCACTGGTTCTCTCCTCTTGGCCCTACCCATGAAGATTGGCGATGGCTCGGGCGCGCCGTGCCGCATTGTGGCGCTGGTCCGGCGGTGAGCGACGGTCCATAGGCTTCAGAGTGGTAGAATCCGCATAATCAGTATTCCCGATCCCCAGGGGCATCCTATGGACAAGGAAGACGCAAAGATGAGTCGACGCTCGATGGTGACGGGAGCGATCAGTGCGGCCGCCGCTCTAAGCACAGGATCCGCCGCGGGCTCCGGCTCGGAACGGGTTGTCAAGAAGGGCCGCTTGAAGCAGTCGGTCTGCAAGTGGTGCTACGAGGACATGACGGTCGCGGACCTAGCCGAAAACGCCTCCCGGATCGGCCTGGGAGCGGTGGATCTGCTCGAGGCGGACGACTGGCCATTGATGAAAAAGTACGGCATCGTGTGCGCCGTCGGTACGGGCGTGAATCCCATCGAGGATGGCATCAACGACCTGGCCAACCACAGCACGATCGAGGCCAACTTCCGGCGTCTGCTGCCGCTCGCCAAGCAGCACGGCGTGCCGAACGTCATTGCCTTCTCAGGCAATCGGCGCGGCATGGAAGACGAACGGGCCTGGGACAACTCCACCCTGCTGCTCGACAAAGTCAAGGCGCAAGCCGAAGATCTCGGCGTCACGATCATCATGGAGCTTCTCAACAGCAAGGTCGATCATCCCGACTACCAATGCGACAAGACGCCTTGGGGCGTCGAGGTCATGAGGCGAGTCGACTCCCGGCGTGTCAAATTGCTTTACGACATCTACCACATGCAAATCATGGAAGGCGATGTCATTCGCACCATACGAGACAATATCCAATACATCGCCCACTTCCATACCGGCGGCAACCCAGGACGGGCGGAAATCGACGAGACGCAAGAGCTCAACTACAGGGCGATCGCGGAAGCCATCCTCGCGCTCGGCTTCGACGGCTATTTCGCTCACGAGTTCATTCCGGAACGCGATCCCATGACGTCGCTGCGCGAAGCCGCGAAGCTGTGCGACGTGTAGCCGGTCGGTGATGGCGCACTCCCCGCGCGAAGTCGCGATTCGTCTCGGGGCCTCGCCTCAGCGGTGCAAACGGTAAAAGCGAAAGAAGAAGCTCTCGACCGGTAGAATCTCGACGCCCGTGAACCCCGCTTCCCGAGCGTAGCTCGGCAAGGTGTCGGGGCGCATCACGGTACCTGTTTCAGCGGACGGTTAGTCCGCCATATTTCCCCCTCAGGGCGGGGTCGGCGGCATCACGCACCTCGAAGCTGACCCGGTCGGTCACACCAGCTTCGGCGGCGTTCGTGCGCGCCGGATCGATCGAGGGCTCGTCAAGGTCAAGGCCGTCCACAAGCACTTTCGGATAGCCCATGGCCATCCCGATGCTTGACCAGCCTGCCCCACAGCCGATATCGACGACGCGGGCTAGGGGACGGTCCTGGAGACGAGTTCACGATAGATTCGGAAATGTCGGGCTGGAAAGCCCGACACAGCACGCTGCAAGCGTGCGCCACGTCGGAGCCCACATCTTCTGCCACGTCACCCGGACGATCAGGAAATGTTGTCTGGGACAGCTTGCTAGGGATTTCTGCCCCGCAGCATTTCCTCAGCCGCTTGCAGGTTGCGTTGGGCACGCTGATCTTCAGGACGCATCTTTACTGCCTGCTTAAAATCACGGACGGCACTTTGGTAATCTCCCAGCAGAAAGTACTCCTGCCCTCGCAGAAGGTAGATCTCCGGGCTCCGCCGCCTTCTTTTGAAAGCATTGCGGAAGCTCTCGAAACCCTCTTCTTTTCGACCTAAACGGATTTGGGCGACGCCCAATTGGGCCCAGAACTCCGGCACGCGGCGAGTAATTTTGATGGCCCTCTGATAGTAATCTACCGCGCGTCGGTAATCTTTCAGCCGTGCGTGTGCGAGGCCAAGGTTGCCTAACAGATAAGCGTGATCCTTCGACCCAGCCGGCACCAACTTCTCTGCTTGCCTCCAGTATCTGGCTGCGGTGGCATACTCTCCCCGCTCGTCATAGACACGCCCAAGATTGTTCAGAGGACGGTGCTTGTCGGGTGATTTGGCCGCCGCGTCCTGCCATAAGAGCAACTCGTCGGACCAAACCTGGCTTCTCGTGTAGGTCCCGGCTGCGTAAGCCACAACCAAAGCAGCGGCCACAACGGAGACATTGCGCAGAGAGGGGCTGAACAACCACACCACGGCAACCATGACCACCAGGAAAAAGCCGATGGATGGAAGGTAAAGGCGCCGCTCGGCGGCAAAATCCAGCAACGGGAAAAAGCTCGAAGTCGGCGCCAGCACTATGAAAAAGAACACGCCGCCGAAGGCGGCTAGGGGCGCTCGCTGACGGAGATAGACACATGCGCCGGAAAGCCCGGCCAGGACGATTAGGCCCAGCCACGAGAGATGGTCCCACAAGGTTTCCGACGGCACGAGGTGCCAGTCGACATTCAAACCAACGGGCACCAGCAGGAGCCTGAGATACACGAATAGGACCCGGAACTGGGTGAATAAATATTCGGCCCACGGCAAGTTGAATCCTGCTGATTTCGCAAACAGAAAGGGCTTGACGACTACAAAGAATCCAGCCACGCCACCGATAGCGAACAACACATAGGTCGGCCAGTTGTATTTCATCCGCCGCCAGTCGCCCTTGGCTAAAAGCAGATAGTCCATGATAAGAATCACGAGCGGCAAGCTGAGCTTGTCTTGCTTGCAGGACATTGCCCCGGCGAACAGCAAAACAACGAGCAGCGCCGTCAACCATCGATGACGCTCTCGCAGGGACGAAGCAAACACCCAAAGTACCGCGATAAGACTTCGGGACGGCTACTGATGTAGGCGACCGACTCCGTCTGGATCGGAGAGGTAAGAAACAACAACGGCACACCGTAGACGAAAAGCCCTCGCAGCCTCTGTGGAATGATCCGGTCCAGTCGTGCGGGCGTGAGTAGTGTGTTCAGAAAACACCACAAAAGCACTGCATTCAAGCAGTGGAGAACAACGCTTGTGGCGTGGAAACCGAAGGGATCAAATCCGCCCCAGCGATGGTTGGCAAGGTAAGTCAAATAAGGCAGAGGGCGTCCCGAGTTGACAATGGCCTGCCAACGGCCCGTGCGAACCGTACTATGGACTTCCTTGAGGTCGTAATCGTCGTACAGGAAGGGGCCCGAAAGGCAAGGGGTGTATATCGCCCAGCACAAGGTCAGTAGGGCGACGGCGAACCACCAGCGCCGACGCCCCGTTGCTTTCCGCTCGTGGGCCGGCTGAGCGGAGCTTTCTTCACCGCGAGCGGCAGCGCCCGGCTTGCTCGTTTGCCGGGGTGGCGAAGCGTTTCGCCGTTTTCGTCTGGCCTCCTTTTTCATGAGATTCGAACCCGCATTTCTCGGCAGTCGATGGTCGAAGTACGCGATAAGCCCGCCAAAGCTTCGTTGCGCTTGCCGGCCGTGCTCAACGGAAGGTTCAAGTACGCCCGTATGGCACCGTTTATCATGTACGGGCGCGACATGTCGCGCCCCGGGCCTGCCTGTTGCCGCCTTTGCTGTCCTACGACCTTCTATGCGTCCAGCTTGGAATCGCAGGGAACAATTCGAGCATCCGTGGCCGCTAAGTGAACGTAGGAGGGCTAGATCTCATACTTGGCCATGATTTCCGACCAACGGCCTTGAGCCTTAAGGATCAGTTCTATCACGTCGCGCACGGCGCCCCTGCCGCCCGGGGCGGGGGTGACAAAGTGCGCAGCTTCCAATACCTCGGGTCGGGAGTCGGAAGGCGCGGCAGCCAGCCCGACCCGCCGCATGAGGGGCAAGTCCGTCAGGTCATCTCCGATATAGCCCACCTGCTCCGACGACAGCTCAGCATCTGCCAGAATCTCTTCGAAGGCAGGGATCTTGCCGGTGTCGCCTTGATAGAGGTACTTCATGTGTCCCGTCCGGGCTCGCTCCTCGACCGCTCGGGACGTGCGGCCACTGATGATGCCCATCTCGATACCGGCCGCGTGTGCCCATTGCAGGGCAATGCCGTCTTGGGAGTGAAAGGCCTTGGTTTCAAACAAACCGCCCGTGGGATCCGGCAATAAATAAATACGGCCATCCGTAAGGACGCCGTCACAATCCATCAGCAACAGTTTCACCCGAGACGCTCTCTCCATGAGTTCCGCGGAATAGGGGCTCGACTCGGCCATAGGTTTAGAACTGTGATTATAACCTCCCAGGAACAAGCCGCCGCCGCCGGTGGCTGAGCGTCAGCGATGCGTGCAAGGCGAAACGCACAGCCGTTTTCGGCGGGCTACTGCAAGATTCATTCGAGGCCGTGCCGAGCAATCAACGAGGAACCTACGTCGTTGAACGGCCACGCCGCCAAGAGGCGTTGGCAAGCAAGAGAATGCTTATCCTACCCCGACAGCGTTGACAAGCAAAAGTGCTTGTCCTACCGAGATTTTCGGCAGCCCGTTAGGGGGCGCGGAGCTGCCGGGCGCCCCTGTAGAAGGAGTACATGGCAGCCATCTGGACGACATGAAACAGGTCGTTATGGTTGAAGTGCGCGTGCAACGTCCATCCGCTTTGTTGAATGCCGGCTCCGATGAAGGAAACCACGACACCGGTGACAATCCAGCGAGAGGCTGCGTCTCGACGCGCGTAGATCCGAAAGGAATACAACAGCAGAACGGCCATCATGTTTGGAACATAGTCGTAGACGACGTAACGGAAGTCTTCGTGGGCCGCCATCCAGCCAAGATAAAAGAGGAACTTGGCGACGGCGAGGCCAAAGCCCCACCGTGCCACCCGGCGAGGAAGGGTCGAAAAAAGGGCGGCCGCAAGCATCAGGAACGCCGCGGCTCCAATTGAGTACACCGTGACCTTCCAAAGAGCCGCCATTGTCTCCGGACCGACGTGGCGTACGAAGCCGTGGTAGGTTCCGCCGGCCACGGCCCCCACCGCGGTTACGAGCAAAGTCCATCCCCAAAGCTGAATTGGGGTCTCACGGACACGTCTGCGCAAGCGAAGAAGCGCCAGCCCGAAGGCGACGCACAGCATAGCCAGCAGGTAGTCGGTCGCCATGGTGGTGGGCTCGGTGATTTGCATGGTTTGTTGCCGGGGATCGGCCGCCGCTGGACTGTCCTGGAGACGAGTTCACTATAGATTCGGAAATGTCGGGCTCGAAAGCCCGACACAGCACGCTGCAAGCGTGCGCCACGTCTCCGGGACGATCAGGAAGTCTTGTCTGGGACGGCCTCGAAAGAGTGCGCTAGAAGCGTTACGCCCCTTTTCCTTGACCTGGAGCTTCCGCACAGACACGCCGATGCGCTGTATTCCAAGCTGGAAGCCCTGGAAACTTACACCACCCAGTGGTCCTAGTGTAGTGCCACTAACGGTTCTGGACAATGACGTGGGTTTTGGCGGCGCGCTCGACTTTGGCGAGGATATCTTGTGCCGGAGCTGTCCAGACAAAGGGCTTGGCCGCTTGGTTACTCGCTTCCAGGTACTCGTGGATGGCGGCCTCGAGTTCGGGAACACTGCGGAACACGCCGCGGCGGATGCGCTTCTGTGTCAGCTCGCGGAACCAGCGCTCGACGAGATTGAGCCAAGAAGAAGACGTGGGAATGAAGTGAAAGTGGAAGCGGGGGTGCTTCGCGAGCCACTTCTTCACCTGCTCATGCTTATGCGTGGAGTAGTTGTCCACGATCAGATGCAGCTCCAGCGCCGGTGGCGTTTCGCGATCGATCTTGCGTAGGAATTTGAGGAATTACTGGTACCGATGTCGCGGCAGACACTCCCCGATCACCTGGCCGTCGAGCACATTGAAGGCGGCGAACAGCGTCGTTGTGCCATGTCGTTTGAAGTCGTGGGTCATGGTGCCGGCGCGACCCTTTTTCAGGGGCAGTCCCGGCTGGCTGCGGTCTAAGGCCTGGATCTGGCTTTTCTCATCGACGCTGAGCACCAGCGCGTGCTCGGGCGGATTCAAGTACAGCCCGACCACGTCGCGGAGTTTCTCGACGAACTGCTTGTCGCGGCTGAGCTTGAAAGTTTCGAGGCGATGGGGCTGCAGTCCGTGCGCTTTCCAGACGCGCTGGATGGCCATCTTGGAGACGCCCAAGTGCTTGGCGATGGTGCGGGTGCTCCAATGCGTGGCCGCCCGGGGCTTCTCGTGAAGCGTTGTATCGAGGATGCATTGGACGAATTCAGCGGAGAGCGCCGGTTTGCGTCCGGGGCGCGTCCGATCGCGGAGTCCGTCGAGGCCGGACTGGGCGAAGCGCTTTCGCCACAGGATGACGGTCTTGCGGTTGACGCCGAGTTCGCGGGCCATGGCGTGGTTCGCCAACCCCTGCGCACAGCGCAAAACAATGTGCGCTCGCAAGACCATTTTCTGCGTCGTATTGCGGCCTCGAACGAGGCGACGAAGAGCGTTTCGCTGCGGAGCGGTGAGGGCTAGAGCGTCAGCGGATGGCCACATAAACCATCCTACCGCGAAAAGGGTGTTATTGTACAGCTATTTATGTGGCACTACACTAGTCTTGTCTCATGCAAGATGAGTCTGAACGAGGAGTTTGTTTCTCACACAAGATGAGCCTGAAGGATCGGGGAGTGGACATGCTGGGAATTGACTATCCAAGTGCAAAACACCAGCAAGCTGAACCTGCAACAGATCCAGCAGTTTCTCCACTCCAGCGAGGAGATTCGATTCAAAGGCAAAGGGCGGGCCGAGATCTACACGTGGGTGGCGCGCACGCTTCGCCAGCACGGCTACAGCCGCCAGAACCGCGCCGACAAAGGGCTGCTGCGGCAGTATCTGGTCAAGATGACCGGACTGAGCCGGGCGCAAATCACGCGGCTGATCCAGCAGTACCGGCAGGGCGGAGAACTCCAACCCGCCCGCTACCGGCGGCATCGCTTTGCCCGCAAGTACACGCCCGCCGACGTCGAACTGCTGGCGGCGGTGGACGAGGCCCACGAAACCCTCAGCGGCCCGGCCACGCGCAAGATCCTCGAGCGGGAATACCAGCAGTACCAGCGGCGCGAATACGAGCGGCTGGCGGGGATCTCGGTGGCCCAGATCTATCGCCTGCGGCGGCGCAGAGCCTACCGCCAGCGGCGGCTGCATTTCACCAAGACCCGGCCCACGGCGGTGTCGATCGGCGAGCGGCGCCGGCCCGACCCGCAAGGCCAACCCGGCTTTCTGCGAGTGGATACGGTGCATCAAGGGGATCGCGATGGCGTCAAGGGCGTCTACCACATCAATGCCGTGGATGAAGTCACCCAGTGGCAAGTGGTCGGCGCCACGCCCGCGATCAGTGAAGCCTGGCTGGAGCCGTTGCTGAAAGCCATGATCGAGCAGTTTCCCTTTCGTATCCGCGGCTTCCATTCCGACAACGGCAGCGAGTTCCTCAATCGCACGGTGGAGAAGCTATTGAACAAGCTGCTGATCGAACAGACCAAGTCGCGTCCGCGGCACTCCAACGACAACGGCTTGGTGGAATCGAAAAACGGCGCGGTGATGCGCAAACACATGGGATATACGTACATCGCGGCGCCGCACGCGGGGCGCATCCAGCGCTTCTACCAACAGCACTTCAATCCCTATTTGAACTTCCACCGGCCCTGCGGACAGCCCGAGATCAAGACCGACGCCAAAGGCAAGCAGAAGCGGGTGTACCGCCACTACCAGACGCCTTGGGAATCTTTCGAGAAGTTGCCCGAGGCCGCCAGCTATCTCAAGCCAGGGCAGAGGCTGGAGGCTCTGGGCCGCATTGCCCAGGCCGAAAGCGACACGGCGGCGGCCCGCCGGATGCAGCGAGCCAAGCAGAAGCTGTTTGCCAGTTTCCGTTCCGCGAACACGCCGTGCTGAACAGCAGGAAGAGGGCTGTGGAAATGACGGGCGATGGAAAACGAGGAAAACCAAAACCAGGTTTCCCTTCGTTTCCCACCGCCCTTGGAAATCGCTCCGCGATTCCCATAATCCCACAACCCCGACGACGATTCTCCCCTTCCCAAAACTCAAAATCAAAAAGCCCGAAAGGAGCCCCAGCGACTCAAAAAGCCCCAACCCCCGTCTTCAGGCTCATCCTTCGATGAGAAAATGCTGTCCTATCGAGCCATTATATGCCGCATACCGCGCCGACGGGGTACAACTAGGCCACGACGCCCGCTGCGCTCCCTAACGCCCTGTTCTGTCCTTGCCGATGAAGCTCTGGGAAGCGGAACCACATGCTTCGGTTTTCACTTATTTTTTGTCTGAGTATGCTCGCGGTGGGCTCTACCCTGCCGGCTCAGAAGCTGAAACCCTTCCCCTTCTTCAATCGCAGCGACCCGAAAATTGAAACCCGGGTTTTCGTTCATGCTCCGCAGTTGAGGCTGGCCTGCAAGGAGGTCGGGGTGTTGCCTTTTCCCCTGTCTAATCAACCAGATCCCAAGGCGCCCTCCTTCGAGACCTTTTTGCAACAGGCACTCCTTCAGAACGCCAAGGCCGAAATGATAGATTCGGTACCCACCCTACCTTGGGACAACCTGCCTGCCTGGAAAGTTAGAGAGTTGACCGACGCGGACCGCATCCGTGCTGTTGCTAAGCAAGGATACTCCCGCAAGCTCGACTTGGTTATCTTCGGCAGTGTCGACGCGCTTTTTCGTAAGCCGAGCAAAGGCTTGGTGGCCCGGGTGACCCTTCGTGTGGTTTCTACGCGAGACGGCGAAATCCTTTGGTACGGAACGAAACGTGCCGATTGGCTGCGCCACTTTACTCTCGAGGATCGCCTTCTGCACCTGGCTCGGTCCTTCGTTTCCGAATGGAGCGCCTCGCCGAAGTAGTTCGCTTCTCTCGCGCTGATCCCCTTGAGCCTTCCGAGCCGCGACCGTCAGGGAGCGGTCCAGGAAATTGTCGGCCCACGATCTTTCGCGCATCTATTCAGCCAAAGCATCAGCCGGATTCCTGCTCACACAGTGATGCCTTGAATCCCGCATGCTCGGCGCGGCATCCAATAAGATTGACGAGGAGGAATAGAGGAGGCACGCCCGATGCTGGATATCACACGATCCGACCAACGCTTTCATCTAGAGAACGAATGGCTGTCCGCCTACTGGCATTTTTCGTTCGATCACTACTATGACCCCAACAACATGGGCTTTGGCCCGCTGCGCGTGTTTAACAACGATACGATTCAGCCGGGCCAGGGATTCCCCATGCACCCGCACCGCGATATGGAAATCCTCACCTATGTCATCGACGGCGAGCTCGAGCACAAGGACAACACCGGTGGCCACGGCCGCATTCGACCCGGAGAAATACAGAGAATGACTGCCGGTACCGGGATCGTTCACTCCGAGTTCAACGCCTCCAAGGACGAGATGTGCGAGCTGGTGCAGATCTGGATTCTGCCGGCCGTAAAGGGGTCCACCCCCTCCCACGAGCAAAAGCGGTTTACCGAGGAAGACCGCACCGGGAAGTTCCTGATTATCGCGTCAGGGAACAACGATTCCACCGCTGTAAAGGTCGGTCAGGACGTCGCACTTTCCGTCGCTCGCATTCGTCCCACCGATGATGTTCGGTACGCGCTGGCCGATGGCCGCCGGGCCTACCTCTTCGTGATTGACGGGGGCCCACATCTGAACGGTGAGTCGCTCTCCAAAGGCGACAACGTGAAGGTTTCCGCGGAGAGCCAGCTTCGCCTAACCGCCCGGGATCCCGCCGAGGTACTGTTGATCGACCTGCCGTAATTCCCGCCGACAAGCAACTTCGTGCGAACTCAGGTATGCAGCCCGGTCGCTATTGATTGCTGCCCTTGTGGATCGGCGTCCGGAGACTCAACTCTTAGCAGCGGGAGTCGCTCGAGACTTCTCAACCTGAAAAACGGGGATCTGCTCGACGATGCGGATGCCGAAGCCCTCGAGCGCCACGACCTTGCGAGGGCGATTGGTGAGCAAGCGAATCGTGCGCAGGCCGAGGTCGGAAAGAATCTGGGCACCGATGCCTGACTCATATTGGGGGTGGCCCTGTCCGCCCTCGGAATCGTGCTTCATCGGCTCCTTGGGGTGGGCGATGATTCGTTGCCGGTCACTGGAAAGGCGCTCCAGGCCATAGCCGAGGCCGGTTTGGTGGAGGTAGACGAGAACGCCTTTACCCTCGGACGCGATCCTCTCCATTGACTTTTCGATGATCCGGTGGGATGGGGCGTCGGTCGAAAGAAAGACGTCGCCCATCAGGTTGCGCGAGTGCATGCGTACGAGCACGCCCTCCGCGTTGCTCACGTCTCCCTTGACCAATGCCAAGTGCACCTCGTCATCGATTTCACCGCGATAAGCGATGGTCCGGAACTCGCCGTACGGCGTCTGGATCGCCCCTTCGGCAAAGCGACGAACATAGCGCTCGTTCTCAAGGCGATAGCGGATCAGTTCGGCGACCGTGAGTATTTTCAGGCCGTGTCGATCGCAAAATTCGACGAGCTGGGGAACTCGGGCCATGGTTCCGTCGTCGTTCATGATTTCGCAGATGACGGCGGCGGGAATCAGGCCCGCCAGGCGCGCTAGATCCACAGAAGCTTCCGTTTGCCCGGCGCGTACGAGTACGCCGCCCTTACGCGCGCGCAAGGGGGGTACGTGGCCCGGTCGCACCAGGTCAGAGGGTGTCGTGGCCGGATCAATGGCCACTTGGATCGTCCGCGCTCGATCGCCCGCCGAAATCCCGGTCGTTATGCCGGTCTGAGCATCGATGCACTCGCCGAAAGCGGTGCCGAGCGGCGAGTTGTTGTGGCTGGTCATCTGAGGGATTTGCAGGTGATCCAGCCGCTCTCCGGTGAGAGCCAGGCAGACCAGCCCCCTCCCGTGCTTCGCCATGAAGTTGATCGCCTCGGGCGTCACCTTTTCCGCGGCGATCGTCAGGTCACCTTCGTTTTCGCGGTCCTCGTCGTCGACAACCACGACCATCCGCCCGTCGCGGATCTCTTCTATCGCTTTGGGTACCGGTACGAATGCCATATCAGTCTCACTATATCGCAGTTAAGAACGCGGATTGCCGATAGCCACGTCGGATCGGCATCACTCTCATATGGCAGCCGCCTTCACCTGCTGCTTCGGGCCGGCACGTCGCGCTTCTAATGCCCACCCATTCAGCCTAGATTTGCAACCAAGCAAGCATTTTTCTGAACGCCCTCCCGCGGTGACTGGCGCGCCACTTTTCCGAGGGGGCGAGTTGCGCGAAACTCTTGCCCAGCTCGGGATCGAAGAACAGCGGGTCGTAGCCAAACCCTCCTTCCCCCACCGGGCGGTCGAGGATGACGCCGGCTGCCTCGGCGCGAAACATCTCCAGCAGGTTGCCCTCGCGGGTTAGCGCAATACAGCAAACGAAGCGCGCGCTCCGCTCGCTCGGAGGCAAACCCTTGAGTTTTTCCAGCAGGAGGGCGTTGTTGGCCTCGTCGTCGGCGTTCGGGCCGGCGAAGCGCGCCGAATGAACCCCCGGCGCACCTCCCAGGGCCTCGACAACGAGGCCGGAGTCGTCGGCGAAGACCAGAGGCACTTCCTGACGCGATTCGCTCGCCAGTGAAGCCGCGGCGTGGCCGTAACACAGCGCCTTCGTCTGGGCATTCTCCTCGAATGTCTGGCCGTCCTCTGGGCAGGGAACCGGGGGCAGCCCACGAATGACAACATCGGGCCCCGCGGCTTGTTGAAACTCTCGCTGTTTGCCGGGGTTGCTTGTAGCGCAGAACAACTCGATCCGCTTCACAAGGAAATTGCTTCTCGCTGCGCCTTGATCAGTTCTTCGATACCCAGAGCGGCGAGATTCAGAAGCTCTGTGAGCTGATTCTTGGCAAATACCTTGCCCTCGGCCGTTGCCTGCACCTCAACGTACTCCCCGGCCGAGGTCATGGCGACGTTCATGTCCACGTCCGCGCGGGAATCTTCTTCGTAGCAGAGATCGAGCAGTGGCACGCCGCCGACAATGCCCACGCTGGTGGACGCCAGGTAGCGCTCTAAAGGCATCGCCGAGATCATCTGGAATTCGACCATCTGCTTGAGCGCCAAGGCGAGCGCGACCCAGCCGCCGGTGATGGAGGCTGTTCGCGTGCCCCCGTCAGCTTGAATCACGTCACAGTCGATGTAGATAGTCTTCTCACCCAGTGAGTCGAGATCGGTCACCGAGCGAAGACAGCGCCCGATAAGACGCTGGATTTCAGACGTCCTTCCTCCGACACGGCCCCGGCTCACCTCCCGCGGCGTGCGGGTCGAGGTAGAACGAGGCAGCATGGCGTACTCCGCCGTCACCCAGCCCTTGCCGGTACCGCGAAGGAATGCGGGAACCGTTTGTTCCACCGAGGCCGCGCAGACGACTTTCGTGTGTCCCACTTCAATGAGGGCGGATCCTTCCGCCGTCGGGAGGAACCCGGGAGTAATGATGAGCGGACGCGCCTCGTCAGCCCGTCGACCGTCATTGCGCATATTGGAGCACCGTCATCCTTGCAATCCCGTGGAAGTGACCAAGCGGAAGGGCTGACGTTAAGCTCTGTCCTCCGCTAGTGGACGGTCCTGGAGACGAGTTCACCATAGATTCGGGAATGTCGGGCTCGAAAGCCCGACACAGCACGCTGAAAGCGTGCGCCACGTCGCCAGGACGATTAGAAAGTCTTGTCTGGGACAGCTTACTCGCCACAATCGCAATCGCTATATTGAAACATAGCTGCCTGTTTTCTCATCCCGGGTTTAGCGCGACCGAGAAGGCCCAGATAAAGAACGCCAAGAGCAAAGCGATGGCCAGAAAGCAGCCGACAGCACCCGCCTTCGAAGCCTTCGGCTTCTTTTTCCCGCGAGCCGCTTTGAACTGAGGCATAGAAGTCAACCGTGCCGACGACTACCCGCCGCGCCTCGAAACAGTATTCTCGCAGGTCTAGGTCGCCTGTAACATGAAGGCGGTCAAACCGCGGTGGCAGGCCTGGCGCAGGTACTCAATTCTTGTAACAGAACTGCGACAGCGCCGACTCGGTGGATTCGGCACGATTGCCGGGTCGCCGTCGGCTAGGGGCTACCCGCGTCCGGCAAAGGCCGCACCTTCCGGATTTGCCCGGCAAACGTCTCCGGGTCACTGGTCGGCAGCTCGCAAACCCGCCTTTCGCAAACGTATGCCGTCGGCTTTCCCTTCAGAGCAGTTTTATCTTCAATCAGTGGCACCAGCTTCGCATGAGCAGCCATCTGATCACCCTCCGTCGCCACCGAGAGAATGCGGTTGGGAACGAAACTTTCTCGGAGCCGGGCTAACATCGGCTCCGCTTCTTCTCGTGATCGCGGGGTCACGATGACGATTTCCTTCGCCGTGTCGAGGTGAAAATCCAGCGCCAGTAGCATTTCCGAGAGCGCGGAGGGGGATCTCGTAAAGATCTTCTCGAACGCCTGGAAAGCCTTGACCGCCCGCTGACGATAGCGGTCGTCCGTGGTCAGTTCGTGGAGCCGCAGTAGATTCATGACCGCCACGGAATTCCCCGCCGGCTCTGCTCCGTCATAGCTTGGCTTTTCCCTAGCGAGGAGCTGCTCGTGATCGTCGCTGGTCATGAAGAAACCGCCGTTCTTCTTGTCTTCGTAACGCTCTCCGAGAACATCCTCTAGATCGATAGCCTTTTGAAGCCACCGCGGCTCACCGGTCGCCTCGTATAGGTCCAAGAGAGCCGCGATCAAGAATGCGTAATCGTCGAGATAGGCATTGTGGCGAGCCTGTCCCGATTTGTAGCTGCGAAGCAGGCGTCCATCGCGCAAAAGATGATCCAGCACGAACTCAGCCGCACGCTCAGCTCGTCGCGCATAAGTTTCCACTCCCAGAACAAGCGCCGCCCGCGCGTGCGCCGAGATCATCAACCCATTCCAAGACGTCAGGATCTTCTCATCTCGCAGAGGCGGGGGACGTTTTTTCCGCTCCTGGTAAAGCCGCTCCCTCGACTCCCGCACGACGGAGAGGACCTCCGCCTTTGACAACCCCAGTTCCTTGGCAACCGTGGTCGCCGACTTAGGCGTGTTGAGGATGTTTCGGCCCTCGAAATCCCCCTCTGCAGTGACCGCGTAGTACGCGTTGACCACGCGCGCTCGATCTTTTCCCAGCAGTTGCTCGATCTCGGTCGGCGTCCAAGTGAAAAACCAACCTTCTTCGCGTTCGCCTTCGGGATTGAGACTGTCTGCGTCGGTCGCTGAATAGAACGCGCCTTCGGGAGACGTCATGTCGCGCTCGACGTAACGCAGAATTTCGCGCGCTACTCGGGCGAAATCCTCGCGCCCGGTCACCTGATAGCCTTCCAAATAGCCAACAACGAGCAACGCGTTGTCGTAGAGCATCTTCTCGAAATGAGGGACTAACCAGCGCTCGTCGGTCGAGTAGCGGTGAAATCCACCAGCGGCGTGGTCGTACATTCCCCCCTGTGCCATCTTCTCCAGGGTCCGCGTGGCCATTTCGAGTGCCTGCTGATCGTTGGTCCGGCGATGATACCGGAGCATGAGCCGCACCGGCAAACTGCTTGGGAACTTAGGAGCGCCGCTCAATCCCCCTTGGTCTGAATCAAACCGCCCACGATAGAAGCGTGCGACTCGATGAAGCACTTCGGCGTCGGGGAGAGAATCCCCGGCCGCGGGTTCGAGCATTTTCCCGATCGCATCGACAAATCGTGCGGCTCTTTCCGACACGCGATCGGGCGCTGTGTCGTGCTCCTCGCGGAGCAGCCGCAGGAGTGTGAGGAATCCGCGGCGCGCTCCCCGATCACCGTCTCTGGCGGGGAAATACGTGCCTCCAAAGAAAGGCTTTCGGTCGGCGGTCAGCCAAACCGTCATCGGCCATCCGCCACGTCCGGTAGACGCCTGGACGGCGGCCATATAGATGCCATCGATGTCGGGACGCTCCTCCCGGTCGACCTTGATCGGGATGTAGTTTTCATTGATGTAGCGTGCGATCTCGACGTCGTCGAACGACTCTTCCTCCATCACGTGACACCAATGGCACGTGGAATACCCAACGCTCAGCAGGACAGGCCGGCCCAGTCGCCTGGCCGTTTCAAACGCTTCGTCCCCCCATGGGTGCCAGTTCATCGGGTTGTGCGCGTGTTGCAACAAATACGGGCTGGTTTCCAGGAACAGACGGTTGGTGAATTTGGGTGTCCCGTCTGAGTTCAGATGCCTGGTCCGCGGCTTGTAGTCCGCCTCGCGGTCGGCCCAGGCAGCCTGAATCTTCCCGTTCAGCTTCTGATCAAACACCTCGCCGCCCGGCAGTATTGTGGCGACCTGTTCCGCGGACTCACCCGGGCGGGGGGAACGACCCGCTTGGCTGGCGTGCGATGGCTCTAGCCCCTCCCCGCACGCCGCCAGAAGAGCGAGAAGCACCAGGGAGGGAAATCGGAGCAAAAGACTTCGCCGAAAAAGAGCGTTCATCTCAACCATCATGGTATCGTTTCGACGCGTTGAGGGCCCGAACTTACCTGGGTAACGGATGACGTTCGGAATTCCCGTTCGAGCGTCTTGCCTTCGTGTTGGATGCTATTCACCTCCGCCGACCCTTGGCCTGTGTAACAAAGTGGCCGGGGGCGGACGGAATGTCACTCCTGGCTGAAACGCCTGATCGAAGCCAATCATCATATGATGTGTAGGCGGTGAAGTTCTCCTCGGCAATTCTAACTCCTCTCTTCCTCATGCTCTGCCTGGGCCCTGCCGTCGCCCAGGGACGCGGCCCAAACTTTGTCGTGATTCTCACCGACGACTTGGGCTACGGCGATCTCGGGGTCTACGGCCACCCCTCGATTCAAACGCCCCAAATCGACCGCATGGCCGCCGAGGGAGTACGACTGACGGAGTTCTACTCCGCCGCGCCCGCCTGTACGCCGGCACGGGCAGCTCTGCTTACCGGACGCTACCCGATCCGCTCCGGCTTGGTGCGGGTTCTGGTGCCCAAGGAAAAGTGGGGTATTCCGGCTTCCGAGATCACCCTCGCCGAAGCGCTCAAAGAGCAGGGCTATGCAACTGCGTGCATCGGAAAGTGGCATCTAGGCGGCCGAAGACCCTTCCGCCCTCTGCGCAACGGCTTCGATTACTTCTACGGTCTGCTCCACAGCAATGATATGAGCTTTCTGCCGGCCCTGAACTGGCCCCGCATCGACTTATTACGGAACGATAAGGTGATCGAGTCGCCCGCCAAGGTCAAGACTCTTACGCGCCGCTACACCGAGGAAGCGATCCGCTATATCGAGCAGCATCGAGACCAGCCCTTCTTCCTATATCTGGCGCACACGATGCCCCATGAGCCGGTCCGCCCGTCCGATGAATTTCGAGGCAAATCGGCTTACGGACCCTACGGCGACGTTGTCGAGGAGATCGACTGGAGCACCGGCGAGATCCTAAGAACTCTGCGGCGCCTCGGTCTAGATGAAAACACTCTGGTCGTTTTCACGAGTGACAACGGGCCATCACTGGTCGGCGCACGCAACGGCAAGAAATCCGCGGGCTCGGCGGGCACGCTGCGTGGAGGCAAGGCGACAACGTGGGAGGGCGGTATGCGAGTCCCGCTAATCGCGCGCTGGCCGGGGCAAATCCCTTCCGGAGCTGTGCGAGACGGCGTCGCCACCACGATGGATCTCTTTACTACTTTCCTCACCCTTGCCGGAGGGCAGATCCCATCAGACCGCGAGATCGACGGCAAAGACATAGCGCCGCTGCTTCGCCGAACCGGCGAAAGCCCTCACAAGACGCTTTACTACTACTTTCGCAGTCGGCTATTCGCGGTTCGCGAAAAACAATGGAAGCTTCACCTGTTTAAGCGAGATCTCAGCCCCAAAGGTAAACCGCAACCTCCCGTTCGATGCAGCGAACCGGAACTCTACGATCTCTCGAGCGACCTTTCGGAAACGGAAGACCTCGCCGGCAAGCACCCCGAACTGGTCGCCCGGCTCGCCGAGCGCGCCCAAGCGTTCCACGCCGGCATCGATCCCGTCATGAAGCTGCCACGCCCAACGCGATCTTTCCTCTCCGGCGTTTTCACGCAAGCGCCGAAGTCGCCGGACAAGGTGCCCAAGTGAATACCGGAGCCTTAGTAAAGTCATGTAGTCATGTGTAGGACCTCGGCCGTTTCGAGGTCCGCGGTCGCTGCTGACCAACGCGAATCTTTAATGGAGTAGCCGAGTTGCCGCTCGACGTGGCGCACGGCTCCCGCCGTGCCGCGTTGGGACATTGGCCGGACACTGGCCCAACGTCTGGCGAGAAGGCGAGAAGTACCACCATAGAGGAGACGGTTGCCAAAGCGCGCGCCTCATGCAGGAGGCGCCACGGCAGCGCCGTGCGCTACGGAAACGACGGGCCACTCGAAAATCGGCAGTTCCCGAAATTCCCAGACGGCCCCGATCCCGCCTCACGTAATGTGCGCGCCTTGCGTTTCCACGTAGACCGCATAAAGCGATTGGCTCGCGGTCATGAACAGGCGATTACGTTTCGTGCCGCCGAAGCAAACGTTGGAGCAGATTTCCGGCAGTCGAATCTGGCCAATGCGGTCTCCGTCGGGAGCGAAGATGTGAACACCATCGTAACCTTCGCCCACCCAACCCGCGCTAGCCCAAATGTTGCCATCGATGTCGGCGCGGATTCCGTCGGCAAAACCGGCTTTGCCGTCCAGCTCCATCGACGTAAACTCGCCGCCGTTAGCAAGTTTGGTCCCGTCCACGACGTCCCAGACCTTGATGTTTCTCGGCGCTTCCTCGTAATGCGACGCCCCGGTTTCGGCGATGTAGAGTTTCTTGTAGTCGGGCGAAAAGCACAGGCCATTGGGCTTGAACATGTCATCCGTCACCATGTCCATCTTCCCGGTCTCGGCGTCGATGCGATAGGCGGCCTCTTTGAGATGCAGCTTCCCCTTGTTCCCTTCGTAGTTCATCAAGCTGCCGTAGCCCGGATCCGTGAACCAGATGCCGCCGTCATCAGGGTGGACTACGGCGTCATTCGGCGCGTTGAGAGGTGTCCCCTGCCAGGTGTCGGCCAACACGGTCACGCTGCCGTCGTGTTCGTAGCGGACGACACGGCGGTTTCCGTGTTCGCAGGCGATCTGGCGGCCCTCCCAGTCGAACGTGTTCCCGTTACTGTTGCCCGAGGGCCGGAGAAAGGTCGTGACGTGGCCGTCTTCCTCCAGCCAACGCAGCTGAACATTGTTCGGAATATCGCTCCACAGCAGATACCGGCCGACCCCGTTCCAAGCCGGACCCTCCGCCCACAGTGTGCCCGTGTGTAGCCGCTGAATGGGTGTATTGCCGAGTTTGTATGGCTTGAATCTTTTGTCCAGCACCACGATATCGGGATCCGGATAACGAACGGGCTTAGCGTTCGGTCCGTAGTCACGAGCCAGCGCGGTCACAGCGGTAGCAACGCCGGCGGCCACTGCCACAAAAGCACGCCGCCCCATTTTGGTGGGGCCCTCAGGTGTCGCCAGTGGCTTCCCATTCCTCGCCTGTTGCGTATTCGTTGGCTTTGTCATTGTTGTTCCTTCCGTCAAGACATCTGCGCTTTCGAAACGGCGCGATCCGACCGGCCAGGGCCACGCAGGCTAGTAGTCCATTGCATAAGTTCGATCATCATGTTTAGAAGCCAGGTGGACCATCGAGAACCCCGCGCACAGCATGCGGTGCCCCTACCGGCCCCAACAGAACTGTAGGGGCACAGCATGCTGTACCCACCTGCACCCGCCTGAAACGTGAGTGTATTTGTGAAATAAAGTACTAAGGATACCCCAACGTCACACCGTTGGCCAAAAGGCGACCTGCGAACGATAGCGACCGCCGGCGATCGAGGAGGGTCCCATTGCGGAAGAGTGGGACAAGCAGTCCTGCTCGTCGACACGAATGGCTATTTGGTTGTCGGCGCTTCGTGGAAGGGTTGCACGAGCACAATTATGCATCGAACAACCCCGGCAATATTCTCAGCAGGGCAGTTCGTGCCGCCGGCAAACCCCGGACAGAGCCTCCCAAAGAGCATCCAGTACCTCATCAGCGGCATCGGCAGCCACGGAAGCGTTTTCTTCGCTCAGGTGGGATTCGAGAAGCTTGCGCTCAACGGCGGCGTGTTCGCGATCGGCTTCGATGTGGACCTCGAAATAGGAGAGGGCCCTCGGTTCCGTCACACCGTAGAACTTCTTCAGTCCGGCGATCTTCGATTCGGCAACATCGGGAATCTGGCTTTCGTAAGCATATAAGGCCGCGAGACCTTCAGCCGTACTGCGGTCTCGGCAAATCGATCGGAACGTGCCGACTAGGTCTTCGGTCTCCTCCCAGGGCTTGGCGGTGGCGACTTCCTCCCGATCAACCCCAATGCCTTCGGCGAACCGCAGCCAGAGCTCGGGATGATTCTGGTGACCGGCCTCTTCGTCGATCAGGTTGGCGAGAACCTGCCGGCGTGTCTCGGCGTCCTCCGTGTGCGAGTGCACGGCGGAGAGATAGGTCGGAAACGCTGCTACGTGCCGGTAATACTGCTTGGCGTAATCGCGCAGCGCCGGCATCGGCAGAGAACCTTCCACCCAGCTTTGGTAGAAAGGGTGAAGCAGCAGACTTCGCGCGGCAATCCGAGCGTCAATCGCCTTCAGAGCAGCATGTGCAGTTTGACGGGTCACTGAAATCCTCCTGTTGGAAAACCTTCGACCTAAGACACCGAAAAAGTTAGCGGCCGGTAGGACTTCCCATTATTCCGCGATCGGGGGTCTGCCTTCAACCGTGAAGCGCTAATTCCTGTGCGAAAGGGGATTTTCGCCCTCCGGTACCGGCTTGGAACGATCTTTGAGGGGACGCGGCAGCCGGGGGGCGCCGTGGACCGGCGGGATCGCCGGTCCCTACTGCCGCGGCTGGCGACGACTCCAAGTCAGTGCTGTCCGGGGAAAGTTGCGCCAACGGACGGTAAGTCTTTAACGCTCAATGCCTTATGGCCTGTTTTGCCCGGGAACGATTTGAAATCCCGAGGCCGCAAATGGCCGCCTGAGCGGAGCATCCCGACGCGGCACAATGGGGGATGAACCTTGGCCGTACGATTTTCTCCCAACTGATCGAGTACCTGCCGAGCAAAGAGTTTCACAAATGTGTATGGCGCTACCGCGGCGATTCCTATCTGAAAAGTTTCTCCTGCTGGGATCAGTTTCTTTCGATGGCATTCGCCCAGCTGACCTATCGGGAAAGCCTCCGCGACATCGAGACGTGCCTGCGTTCGATGCACGGCAAACTCTACCACATGGGATTCCGCGGCAGGGTAGCGCGCTCGACACTGGCCGATGCGAACGAGTCGCGCGACTGGCGGATCTACGCGGACTTCGCGCAGGTCTTGATTGGCATGGCACGGCCGTTATATGCCCACGACCCGATCGGTGTGGACTTGGACCAGACTCTGTACGCTCTCGACTCGACAACAATCGACCTCTGCCTGTCGCTGTTTCCGTGGGCCAGATTCCGCCAGCACAAGGCCGCCGTGAAGATGCACACGCTGCTGGATCTGCACGGCAATATTCCCACGTTTATCAGCATTACTGCAGGCAAAGTGCAGGACGTCAACATCCTGGATGAATTTCTTCCCGAGGCCGGAGCGTTCTACGTCATGGATCGGGGTTATGTCGATTTTCGGCGCCTCTTCGTGTTCACGCTCTGTTCGGCCTTCTTCGTGGTGCGAACCAAAAAGAACGTTTTGCTGCAGCGTCGCTACTCCCACCCGGTGGATAGGAGCACAGGCCTGCGATCCGATCACACCGTCCTTTTGACCTCCTTCAACTCCGCCCAAGCGTACCCGGACCCCCTACGGCGGGTGAGTTATTTCGATGCCGAAAGCAACAAGCGGTTGAAATTCCTGACCAATAACTTCACCCTGCCGGCACTGACCATCGCCCACATCTACAAATCGCGCTGGCAGGTGGAACTCTTCTTCAAGTGGATCAAGCAACATCTGCGAATCAAGTCGTTTTACGGCACCAGCGAGAACGCCGTCAAGACGCAGATCTGGATCGCTGTCTCGATTTACGTGCTCATCGCCATGGTCCGGAAATGCCTCGGGCTGGAAGCGAGTCTCTACCAGATTCTACAGATTCTCAGCGTTACGCTATTCGAAAAAATGCCCATTTTACAGGCACTCCAGCCATCCGACTCCCAAAACGGATCCCCCTATGACCCCAACCAATTGATTCTATTCGACTTTTAACCGGACAGCAGTGACTCCAAGTAGGGACAAGCGATCCCGCTTGTCCAGGCCGACCTCTGGTCGCCGACCGGTCGCGGGCACAGCATGCTGTGCCCGCCTGCTCTCGACTACTCGGCGGCCGTGAACTCAATTCCCGCGAAGCTCACTACCGACTGCTGATCGATGTTCCACTGTTCGTAGTTGAGAACCTTGCCTCGAACCCCCTGGACCGATTGCAGAAAGGTGTAGACCGGCGAGTATCCGCACCAGCGCAACTCATCTTGGTTGGGACGGACTAGTTCGAAAAAGCCCTCGGCGTTACCTTGGCAAACATACTTCAGACGGGCCTCATCGCGCGAGCGAACTTGCTGCATGGAACCCTGCTCGGCCACAGCCGAGAAAGGGTCGCCATAGCGGCGGCCGATGTGGGCTAGGTCGATCCCCAGGATCCAGATCAGCCGCTTCCTGTGCTTTTCACCTAATTCGCCGAGCGCCTCGAAAAACCGTCTCACGGAATCATTCGCCTGAGGTGCCTTGCCTGTCAACAAGCTCTCGGCGAGCGGACCGCATAAGATCGGCACGATCTTGAAATCGCTGCCGCCGAGCGCCTGCTGCAGAAACACGCACTGGAACTCGATGGAGTGCTCGCTGGCGTGGCAGTAGTCTTCCATTTTGATCGATTCCGGGGCTTCAGCAGCGAGCCAATCGACGAGCGTGTTGTCTGTCTGGATGGCGCCGAGCGGCGTTACGAAAGGTTTGCGCGTCAGGCCGAACTTTTCCGGCTGTCCGTAGTGGGAGGTGCCCAGGATCACGAACGTCTTGTCGGCGTATTGAGGCCCGAGCCGCCGGTAGGCGGCGGCGTAGCTTCGAAAACCCCCTTCGGGGCTGACATGAGGCGCCGCCAGCGCGACCAGCGAGTCGGGAGCCGCGGAGTTCGATCCCGCTGCCGTTCCGTAGTAGCTTAGCTTCTGCCGCAAGGCTTCGGCCTCCGCGGGATAGGCCGCCCCGGCGTGTGCAGGTTGGCGGACACCGGCCTCGGCAAACTCGCGTTGCTTCTTATCCCTCATTTCGTGAAACTCTTCGGAATCAAGGAAGCCGCATTCGGTCATCGTATCGATGAGGTTCCGGGCAGCTTCCATGACCCGCAAGTCACCGGTCGCGCGGGTGAGGAACTCCTGCAGGTCGAGATCCGAGTGCTCCCCGTCGAAGAAGACAAGGCCACGGGCCAGCAGGGGAGGAACGATGATCGTGGCGTCGCTGTAGTGAAAGGGATCGCGAATGAGCAGCCCCGGCTGATCGGGAACCGGCGAGGGCATGATGTCGAGCTCGGGGCGCAGAGCAGCCAGGGTCTGGGCCATCAACGTATCGTATCCCGTCTGAGGAGCAGACGTCAGCCATGCGGTGGCCGCGCGACATCCAGCGCCTACCGAGGTAAATGGCTGCAACAGAAACCGGAAGTTCGCAGGCGGGAAGCGAGACCCGTGGCAAGCGCTCGCTCGCCCGCAGCGGATGACCAACGGAAACCTGACGGGTCATCGTGACACAGCATGCCGGCTCGGCGACACGGGCCGCGCCCTGGCCTGATATCTAACTTATTGATCCGGCAATACTTGTTTTCTACAACGGTTTGGGCGCGCAAGTGCAAGCCAACAAAGAGAATGGGTGAGCCACTAACACCTCTTCAAACCTCCCCTCCGCTGGATTCGGCGTGGACGGGGCGCTTGTTAGCCAACGCAGGTGCTTGCTCGAGCTTCAACCACAGGTAAGGATGGCGGGTGCCGTGCCCGCGCTGGATTCGGCGGAGGGTCCTTTTGGGGGAAAATCACTCCTTGCGAATCGTGGATCCCCTGAGGCGGCGGATGGCTTTCCGGTCAAGATATCAGACGCGGACGGGACCGGGAAGTAAGAGCGGGCACTCCCATCCGCCCCTGAGGGTCGTACCGTTCGCAGAGCCGATATCTCTAGCGCTCAACGGCCCCGGTGTTCGATCGCGACCCTAGTGTAGTGCCACATAAATAGCTGTACAATAACACCCTTTTCGCGGTAGGATGGTTTATGTGGCCATCCGCTGACGCTCTAGCCCTCACCGCTCCGCAGCGAAACGCTCTTCGTCGCCTCGTTCGAGGCCGCAATACGACGCAGACAATGGTCTTGCGAGCGCACATTGTTTTGCGCTGTGCGCAGGGGTTGGCGAACCACGCCATGGCCCGCGAACTCGGCGTCAACCGCAAGACCGTCATCCTGTGGCGAAAGCGCTTCGCCCAGTCCGGCCTCGACGGACTCCGCGATCGGACGCGCCCCGGACGCAAACCGGCGCTCTCCGCTGAATTCGTCCAATGCATCCTCGATACAACGCTTCACGAGAAGCCCCGGGCGGCCACGCATTGGAGCACCCGCACCATCGCCAAGCACTTGGGCGTCTCCAAGATGGCCATCCAGCGCGTCTGGAAAGCGCACGGACTGCAGCCCCATCGCCTCGAAACTTTCAAGCTCAGCCGCGACAAGCAGTTCGTCGAGAAACTCCGCGACGTGGTCGGGCTATACTTGAATCCGCCCGAGCACGCGCTGGTGCTCAGCGTCGATGAGAAAAGCCAGATCCAGGCCTTAGACCGCAGCCAGCCGGGACTGCCCCTGAAAAAGGGTCGCGCCGGCACCATGACCCACGACTTCAAACGACATGGCACAACGACGCTGTTCGCCGCCTTCAATGTGCTCGACGGCCAGGTGATCGGGGACTGTCTGCCGCGACATCGGCACCAGGAATTCCTCAAATTCCTACGCAAGATCGATCGCGAAACGCCACCGGCGCTGGAGCTGCATCTGATCGTGGACAACTACTCCACGCATAAGCATGAGCAGGTGAAGAAGTGGCTCGCGAAGCACCCCCGCTTCCACTTTCACTTCATTCCCACGTCTTCTTCTTGGCTCAATCTCGTCGAGCGCTGGTTCCGCGAGCTGACACAGAAGCGCATCCGCCGCGGCGTGTTCCGCAGTGTTCCCGAACTCGAGGCCGCCATCCACGAGTACCTGGAAGCGAGCAACCAAGCGGCCAAGCCCTTTGTCTGGACAGCTCCGGCACAAGATATCCTCGCCAAAGTCGAGCGCGCCGCCAAAACCCACGCCATTGTCCAGAACCGTTAGTGGCACTACACTAGCTTCCGCATGAACTCGTAAAGCGAGCGGCCTAGAACGAGCTCGCGCTTTCGCGTCCGCACCGCTTCCGTGCAAACCCAGGCAATCAATAACCGTGGGATGTTGCCGAAGGGCAGCTTGTTGTCGAGCCCGGCGGTCATCCCCAGCTTATACAGGCCATTGCGGCGGACATACTCTTTCCGGTTGCCGGGGTTGGTGCGGGGCAGGCTGCACAGCACCAACAGCCGCGCCATGAAGCCCCGGTCGGGGTCCGCTTCACTGGCCCCGACTAGCTGATTCACCTGATCGGCTTGGGTGAAGTGGTGAACTGCCTGGGGCGAAGCTTCGCGGATCGCCTTCACCGGGCCGCCCAGGCCGCCGATGACTTCACCTATGGGAACCAGCTCTCCGCGTTGACGCTGCATGCCCTATTCTCCCATGTTCCCCAGACAAAACAGGGACACTACCGGCGTCTATTCCTGATCCGGCATCTCCGGAACCGGCACCACCGGCAGCGTTGTGAAGATGCGGTTGCCGGGGTCCATTTCCAGGGCCACGGCGGTAAACAGCCTCTCCCCAACCGCATCGCAGCGCACCGACCCCGTGAAGTCGGATGTATCGGCGGCGGGGGGAACGCCTGGTCGATGAGCCAGGACGTCTGCCCGTTGGCCTCCAGAGGGATGCTCGCGGCGTCGAGCAGCACGCCCTCCCGCATCAAGTCGCAGCGCACCAGCCCCGGACTCGATTCCAGGTTGTGGATCGCGGCCCACGTATTGATTCCTCCCTCCTGGCGGCGCACCGGGAAGAGGGCGTCGCTGATGGGCGGGCCGGCTCCCACCACGCCCGCGCCGACGCTGGGGAGGTCAAAGCGGAGCAGACCGCCGAGGGGACCGTCCGAGACCACCCGCACCGATCCTGTCACTAGCTCCCCTCGCCCGTGGGTCGAAATCGTGAGTTCGCCCAGCGGCTCCATCTCGGTCTGGACCGTCAGAGCGCCGTCCTCGGTGATCTCCAGATCGCCCGGATACCCCAAGCGTCTCCGCCAACCCTTCAAGGTTCACAGGCTGCTATGGAATCGTGCGGGGTATGGCCAGAAAAGTGCTGTGGAGACAGGTGTTTTGCCGAGGTTGCGGGGTGATGTTTTACATCTGCCGTTCCTGCTATCGGGGGCAGGTCTACTGCGGGGATGAGTGCCGCCGCCGGATGAGACGCCAACAGAGGCGGCGGGCCAACCGCCGCTACCAGCAGGACCCGGACATTCGGGCCGATCATTGCCAGCGCCAGCGGGAATACCGGGAACGGTGCCGCTTCCGGCGCGTGACAGATCATACTTCCGCCGGGGGTGCTCGATCAGGCAAGATCAAGAAAGCATTGACGGAAACGGGAATCCGTACGCCATTGGCGGAGGTATTCCAGGATCGGCCCCGGTTTGAGCGGCGCGAAACCGTCGCCCGGCCCGTTTGCATCGTGTGTGGGCGTGTGAAGGAGATCGGCCAGGAGAGGGAGAAACCGTGATTCAAAAAAAGGAAGAGAACGGCGAGAAGTACGTCACGGCCACCACGGAGGCCGAGTTTCACGAGGCGTTGAACCGTGGGCTTGCGGTCGAGCTGACGCGGGAACTGGCGGAGAAGATCGGAGTGCCCATGGACGAGGACGTGGGCACCGTGGCGGAGATCGACCAGGCGCGGTACGACCGCCACGACTAGGAATGGAGGCGCACTATGGCGAAGAAATCCTTTTGGCAGCGCGGGGAAGACTACGCGAAGAAAGTCTCCAGCGAAATCATTGACCAGATCAAGGCCGGAGTTGCGCCGTGGCAGAAGCCGTGGAAGCCGGGAGAACAGATCAGCGCCGAAAACTTCTCAACCGGCCAGAAGTACAGCGGCGGCAACAGCCTTTACCTGATGAGCCGCGCGATCCGCGATGGCCGGGGCGACAACCGTTGGGGCACCTACAACCAGATTCGGGAAGCGGGCGGACAGGTTCGCAAGGGCGAGAAAGGGACGCAGGTTCTATTCTTCACGGATCGCACGGCCAAGGCCGCGAAGGACGAGAAAGGGCAGACGATCAAGGACGAGAAAGGCAAGACGATCTACAACGAAGAAAAGCGAGAGAAGCCCATCTGTAAGCAGTACACGGTGTTCAACGTGGAGCAAGCCGAGGGCCTGGAATTGAAGCCGCGAGAAGGCCAAGTGCGGCCCGAATGGGACGCTCATCGAGACGCCGAGAAGGTTATCGCGGCCAGCGGGCCAACCGTCGAGCACGTCGCCGGAGATCGGGCCTACTATCGCATGGCCGAGGACAAGATAGTGCTCCCGGAGCCGGGCCAATTCCCCACCCGCAACGGCTACTACCAGACGGCGCTTCACGAGTGCGGCCATGCAACCGGCCACCCGGATCGCATGAACCGCGACACGCTCAAAGAGGGATTAGACAACGGCTTTGGATCGCCGGAATACGCCCGCGAAGAATTGCGGGCCGAGATCAGCGCCATGATGACCGGGGAGCGCGTGGGCGTAGGCCATGACCCGCAGCGCGGCGCGGCCTATGTCGAGAATTGGGTGAAGGTGCTTGAAAAAGACCCGCATGAGATTCATAGAGCGGCGCGAGACGCGCAGAAGATGACCGATCACCTCATGGAGCGGGCTATCAACCGTGAGGTTGCGACGCCGAGCAAGGAAAAAACGCGGGCCGAGTTGACCCAGGAATACTCTCATGCTCGCGGGCCGCAGATCAGCCAAACGCCAAAACAATCGCCGGAAAAACAACCCGCTCAAGCCCAACAGCACGACGCAGGGCCGAGCCGTTAAGGAGGGACCGTGTTTGATCCGCGAGACTTTGCCGCCGATCCCCGGACCCGGCCCGAAGCTCGCCCCAGGCGCGACCACGCGAAAGAGCGCGAGGACCGCGAGCGCGACGGCCACCGGCGGGAATACGATCCCCGCAGGACGAAGCGGCAGAGCTTCCAGGACCGCACGGATCGAGCGATAGCGGACGTGGGAATGTACCGCAACGTCGCCTACCGCGACGTGGCGGACGCTCACTTTGAGGGACACCCCTACGCGGCGCGGCGGGCCGTGGATCAGATGGTCCGGGCCGGTCACGTCCGGGAGCATAACGCCGAGGGACCGCAAGGCGGCAGCTACAAAGTGCTGACGCTCACCGAGCGCGGAGTGGAGCGGGCGGAGCGCGTAGCCCGCGACCAGGGGCTTGATTCCCAACAGAAGGCATGGAGCGGGCTTGTGAAGCCCGGCGAGCTTCAACATGACGTGGCCGTGTTTCGCGCCGCGAGGATCGAGCAGATGAAGCTACTCGAACAGGGAGCCGTCTTGAAGCGTATCCGCATTGACGCCGAACTCAAGCGCGAGATCGCCCGCGCTACGGAAAGCGCCAGGGCGCGAGGCGGAAAAGAAGCGGCAGACGCCGCACGTTTGGAAGCGGCGGAGGCTCTAGGTCTATCCGTCAAGGATGCCCGCGTGGAGTACCCGGACGCGCAACTTGAGTACCTGGACGTTGAGGGCCGCGGCGGGCGCGTCAACGTCGAGGTTGCGACCGAGCACTACAGCGCCAAGAGTATCGCCGCGAAAGCCGCCGCCGGGTTTACCGTGCATGGAAGCAACGGGCGGGCGTCGGCGCGGATAGCCCGATCCCTCGGCCAGGACGAGGGCAGCGGAGGCGGAGGCGGCGGCGCACGAGATAAAGGGTCTATCGAACTCTAACCAGGAGATTCCCGCAATGCAGCCGTGGAAAATCAGTGTTGGCTTCACGGCCATTATCCTTGCCGTCGCCGCGATGGTTGGCGGAGAACACTTCGCTTATCTCGAACCTCACTTTCAAATCATCTTCACCGATTATTGGATGTCCCTAGCGTGGTATGGCGGACTTGCCATAGTCACGCTGATGGCTGTGATCTACGCCGCCGCCCGCGCTTTGGGCTTGGCTGACCTCGGCCTCAAGGTCGATCTCATGGAGCGCTCCATTCGGCGCGGCGGCGGCGGGCAAACGGAGCTTGCCGAGAAGTTGGGACAAGAAGAACGGGGACAGTTCCCCGGCGGATAAATCAACAAACAAGGGAGACACACAATGACAAACAAACATTCAACCATCTCGAAGCGCGTCGTTCTTTTGGTGAGCATCCCCGCGCTTTCGGCGGGAGAACTTATGGCCCAGACGGCACCGGCACCAGTCTCAGGAGCGGGAGCAATCCCTTGGCTACAAGCGATTGACGTGTTGCAGAGCGCTTTCACCGGACCCATTGCGCGAGGACTCAGCTTGATTGCCGTCGTGGTAGGCGGGCTGATGTTCGCCTTCGGGGAAGGCGGCAGCAAGAAGGCCCTGGCCGGAATCATCTTCGGCCTGGGAATGGCCATGGGCGCGGCCAACTTTCTTACGTGGCTCTTCTGATGGAGCGCGGCAAGACATGGCGCGGATACCCGGCGCTTTCCAAACCGCTCACCATCATGGGCGTCGAGCGCCGCTGGTTCCTGTTGAGCGCCACGTTGGGGCTTGCCTTGTGGAACGCCATCAACTCCATTGTGGTGGGCGCATTGATCTTCGCGGTGCTCTACGGCGTCGGGTTTTGGGCCTGGAAGCAAGACCCCAACATGCTTGAAATCCTGCGGGCGTCCGCGCAGTTTCGCGCCCGCTACGATCCCGGCAAATGGGCGCAGGCTCCCTGGACCCTTCTCATTCGGAGATAGGGCGTGAATATCAACAATGAACTCGCGGACTTTGAAGCGGCGGGAGCGCTGGCCGAAGAACTGCCCTGGTGGGGCTGGCTCGAAGATGGCCGGTCCTGCCTGACGCGGGCCGGGGAGCTTATGTCGATCGCACGGCTCACGCCTAGCGTCCTGGACGGTCAGACACCCGAACAACTGGACCGGATTGTGGACCGCTGGCAGCGCATGTTGAGCGGCGTCGATTCGCGGACGCGGCTTTACTTCTATTTGTTGCGGCGTCCCATCCAATTCGAGAACCAAGGCGAGGACGAAGGATCAAGTGTTGCCGCCCTTGGACGGCGCAAGCGGCGGGAGTTCCTCGAAGAAAGAGTACAGAGCGTCAGCGCCTATATCGCATGGGCGCATGATCCGGGCCTATCCGCCGTCGCAACTCAAAAGACAGGCGGGCCGTGGTGGATGGCCTATGCCAAGAACTGGATGGCCCGGCGGCGCAATCAACATGAATCGGTTTACCTTGAATCCTCTATCGAGGGCGCGGCGGGGAGCTTCCGGCAACTGGTCGAAGCAAGCCGGGCGCTGGTCGATGACCTGACGCCGATACAGGTGCTTGACGCGGCGGAAGCGTCCGGGGTCTTGAACGAGCTCACCAACCGCCCCGGCTCTTTTTGGGACGGCGCGACCGGCAGCGGCATGAATTGGAGGCTGGCCGTCTCCGAACTCGAAGCGGAGCGGCGCAATCTGCGCCTGGACGGGGAGCCTGTCATTCTCTACTCGCTTCTCTCGCCACCCGGAGCGGCGAAGGCGAATCTTCTACAGGCGCTTTACCGGCTCGATGCAACCATGACGGTCACTCTCGAATGGCGTCCGCGGGGCCTCGATACGGCCCGGCGCAAAATCCGGGGCGCGCAGCGCCATTATTTCTCGCAGCGCTACTCGATGGCCGCCCACGTTCAAGAAACCGAAGGCAGCGCGGCGGCGATGGTGGACACGGCGGCGGCGGCGGAATCGGAGCGCCTGGGCGATGCCCTGGTCGAGTTGGAGACGGACGGAATCGCGTACGGCGATCTTGCCTTGACCGTGGCCCTCCATGGCCCGCTATCCGTTACCGAGAACCTGGACGGAGATATTCGGCGCATCTTTACCAGCCACGACGCCAAGGTGATACGGGAGGGTTACGGGCAGCTTCCGGCGTGGTTTTCGCGGATGCCCGCGCAACCGCGACGGCGACAATGCCGATCCGTGTTTGTATCGGCGGGCGCGGTTGCTTCGATGGCTCCGATCTTCGGTCCTCCGGTGGGAACACCGCGCAGCGGCCACTTGAAGAAAGCGGCCCTAGCGATCCTTGAAACCCAATGGAGAACCCCCTACTACTACGATCTGTTCAAAGGAGACGTGGGACATACGCTGGTGCTTGGCGCGACCGGCGCGGGCAAATTCTTCGCGCTCAACTTCCTTCTGGTTCAAGCGCTGCAATACGATCCGCGTATTCTCATTCTCGATCTAGGCGGCTCCTACCGCTGGCTGACCCAATTTCTAGGCGGAGGCTACATGGAGCTATCGCCGGAAACTGACGCGGGCGGAGGCTTTCGGTTGCGGCCCTTCTCCCTTCCGGCGGGGGAGCGCACCTTCGGATTCCTTGCCGGGTGGATTGCGCGCCTCTTGCGAATCGGCGGCTGGACACTCGGCGGGGAAGACCCCAGCGAGATTCGCGCCCGCGTCGAAGATATCTATGCCTTCGCACCCGCACGGCGGACCCTTGGGGTGCTGGTGCGTTCGCTGCCCTCAAAGATGTGGCCCGCTATGGGGCGCTGGCATGGCAGCGGCGCGTGGGGTCGATATTTCGATAACGCGGCGGACGCTGACGACCTCAACTTCGAGGACTGGCAGGTGATCGACATGGCGGGCGCGGCGGAGCACGAGGACTTGTGCGAAGCGGCGCTGTTCTACCTTCTGGAACGGTTGCGGCTGGCTTTGGAGAACCCCGACGAGACGGCCAGGGTAAAGCTCATGGTGGTCGATGAAGCGTGGCGCTACCTCCAAGACCCGGCTGTACTTTCCTATCTCGCGGAAGCCGCGAAGACATGGCGCAAGAAAAACGCCGCGCTGATTATCGCCACGCAAAGTGCCGTGGACGTGACCGGGACCGCGGGGGCGGAAGCCTTGCTCGAATCCATGCCGACCAAGCTGTTTCTCGCCAACCCCGACTTGCCGGACAAAGCCGCCGAAACCTTCCGGCTCAACCCTTCCGAAGTCAATACCATTCGAGGCTTGATCCCCAAGCGCGAGCTTTATCTACGCCGCACCGACGCGGCGGGTATCTTGCGGCTCGAAGTCGATCCGGCCAGCTACTGGCTCTATACCTCGTCGCCCGTCGATGCTCACAAGCGCGCCGAGGCAGTCGAACAATACGGCCTCGTCGAGGCCATTGAACACCTATCCAGGAGGTAGCTCATGTTGAAAATCATTACACTCGTCACGGCGGCGCTCGTGGCGCTCACCATCCCGCTGACCGCTCAGGACAGCGGCCCGGTGTTGCACGTTGACGGAGGCCAGGATCAAATCGTACAGATTCGCGCCAAGACCCGGCACACCACCGTTATCGTGCTTCCCCAAACGGAAAACGTGCTGGATTTTGTAGTCGGAGATTCCGAATACTGGCACCTGACCGGAGCCGCGAATCTCGCGTTCCTCAAGCCCATTGCCGAGGGCGTCACGACCAACGTGGCGCTGGTCTGCGAATCCGGGCGCATCTACTCATTCCTTGTCACCGAGCAAAGCAAGGGACAGCCTCATCTTGTCGTTCGCATCGACCCACAGGGGGAGGCCGATCCGCGAATCTCGCCGGTCAAACATGAACCGGCCTTTGTAGCTCGCGGGCAGGTTGCCGCCTATCAGCAGATGGCGGAGACGGCCATCAAGACGGCCAAGGCCGCGCAGATGGACGCGGATAGCCGCATCGCGGACACGGCGGCGCTGGCGGCGGGCGAGAGCGAGGCGTTCCGGGCGGACTATCCCACGCGGCTCAAGTTTCCCTACCGATTGGAGGACAAGGCGCACAAGTGGCCGTTCCTGGTCGAGGGAATGTGGCACGACGGGCAGTTTACCTACCTTCGCTCGAACGCCCAGGAGTCGCCCGCGCTGTACGAAGAAAAAGACGGGAAACCGTCGCTCGTGGCTTACGACCTTGGCGAGGACGGACTGTACATCGCCCGTCACGTTTTGGGCCACGGCTGGTTGCAGATCGGCAAACAGAGAGTACGGTGGCGCTTCGCCGCGCCGGAGATCGGGCCATGATCGAGTGGAAGCGGCTCTATGTAAAACCAGCAGGATCGCTGCCGGGCGGCGTCGTCACTCAATGGGGTGTGGGAGCCATCACGGTTTTCGTTCTTCTGTTCCTGACCTACTGGATTTGGCTCGGCGGCGGGGAGCCGGCGGAGCTTCCCGGAGCCACCGAGACGGCCACAACCGCGCCGCGCAGCTTTACCGATCAGATGACAGCGCGGGTGGACGAGGAAACGATGCGGGCCGAAACCAAGCGGGCGGCGGCGGATCGAGCTTTGCGGGCGCGGCAACAACAGCAAGCCAACGTCGCCGGAGTTACTGCCGCCAACCAAGCGGCGCTACTTGCCGGGCCGAGTCCCGACACCGGGCAACCCTACACCCAGGAAGAATGGCAACTCCGGGAGCGCTTGCGCCTGGAAGCCGTTGAGCGGCGCAGCCGTTCGCTGCGCAGTTCGCCGGTCGCACAGACCTACCGGAAACTGGACGGCAGCGCAAGCGGCGGCAAGCGCATCGTTGACGATCCTGCACCCGCAAAAGATGAAGGCGCGGAAGCCCTGCAACACGCGCTTGACACAATGCGGACGGTCACGACCGGCCTTGAAGATGAAATCGCGGCGGAGGCCCAAGCGGATCAAGCGCTTATCGCGGCACTCCGCGGAACGCCGACCACGCCGGAAGCCGCCCCGGTTGTTCCCGCCGCGACTGCGGGCAGCGCCACGGCGCGAGATTACTCTGTTGCGGCGCGGGTCGAAGCGCCACAAGACCCTCCCGGCTGGGAGCGTATCCATGAAGGCTCGTTTTTGGAAGCGGCGCTGGTAACACAGCTTTCCGGCGACTTCCCCGGCCCGGTGCTGGCCGTGGTTGCCGTTCCCTTCTACTCGGCGGATCGGCAGCGTATCCTGGTGCCGCGAGGAACGCGGATTATCGGCACCGCTCAGGCCGTGACAAACCAGGATCAATCGCGGCTGGGAGTTGGTTTCGACCGCTTGATCTACCCGGACGGACGCTGGGTTTCGCTCCAATTTCGGGGCCTCAATCAACTTGGCGAGGGAGCCTTGAAAGATCAAGTCAACCGCCACTACTTTTCCATGTTCGCCGCTGTCGGCGCGGTCGGCGTCCTGAGCGGCCTCACGTCGGCGCGGGGCAATCCTTACGAGGGCGGAGCGGCGGGCTTCCGCGCCAATGCCGGGCAGGGACTCGGCCAGGCCGCTACGCGCATCCTGGATCGTTTCTTGAATCGTTTACCCAACATCACTATTCACGCCGGACACCGGCTCCGCGTCTGGTTCACATCCGACGTGCTGGTTCCCCGGCCCACAAAAGGAGACTGAAAAATGAAACACCGAATTTTGACCGCAGTGGTTGTTATCCCACTCTTTATCATCATGACCACCACGCCCGCTCACGCCGTTTTCGGATCGATCCTAGCAGGCATCCAGCGGGCCATGATGATTTCCAATCAGATAACTCAGATTTACAACGACACCATGGAGAAGATCACGTTTGACGGCCAACTCACCGAAATGATAGGTCAGGCGGCGCACCTGAAAGAACAGGCGCTTGGAACCATCGGGGCGCTGACCGATCCGTTCACCAAACTGGCTTCTCTGCCGACGAAGTTTATCGGCATTGGCCTGTCGTGGAAGAACGATTTTACCGGCATCCCTCGCGGCATTGCGTCGAGTGTGGAGAACATGGGCGAGACCGGCAAGAGCTTTCGGGAATCGTGGAAGCAACGCCTCACCGCCGCCGATACGGTATCGGAGGCGGACATTCTTAATCTGTACCAGGGCAGTCGCCCGGAGATCGCGGCGCGGGCTTCGCGTGGTTATCTCGCGGCGCGGGAGGACAGCGACAATCGGCTGGTCCTCGATCACGCCACGAGCGAGGTAGCGACAAATCTCATTGTCGCGGCAAAAGATGCCGTGGACTCTTACGAGCGCTTGCGGGAAAACATCAACACATCCAACACCGCTCTTGCTCAATCGCAAGTCACCGGAGCAGTGACGCAAGGGCACCTCACCGCTGCCATGGCTCAGTTGATGGCATATCAGGCGGCGAAGGAAGCGGCGGAGGGTTACGAACGCGAGATCGCCCGGCGCGAAGCGCTGGCGCGGCGGGTTGTCTCAGAACAGCAAGCCGAGATCACCTTCGCGGCGCACCAGGCCGGGCTTGATGCCAGGCGGCAAACCCTGCGGGACGGCTTGCTCTTTCAGATTCCGACGCTCTATGGCGGGAACAATTAGTGATAGTCAATTGCTCTAATGCAACTCCAACTCAATCCCAACATCCCGACCAATCTTTCGCCCGAAGACATGAGGGACTTCAAGACCTTCCTCGATCACGCCCTGGACGCACTCTCGGCGGCGGCGGGCGGCGAGATATTCACCATGGGCAATGCGATGTTGGGCTTTCTCGCCGTCATCGTTGTGGTGTTGACCGGGCTGAAGACCGCCTTCAGTGGCAACATTCAGCCGTGGGAACTGGTGCGGGTCGTCATTGGGGTGTGGATACCGTGGGTGATGTTGCAGTTCTACACGACCAACATTCCGGGTATGATCCACACCTTCCCAGGGATGATCGCGGCGGGGGGGAACTGGCTTCACGAACTGCTCATCGGTGACTCCCTCTACGCGGTTCAAACCGAACTTACAAACCTTTTTCGCTCGCTTGCGAAGGGTCAAGACGCGGCGGCGAAAGAGGGTGATCTACTAAGCATATTCACCAGCGGGCTTCATGCCTCGATGACGGCGGTTGCGGGGTTTGTAATGGTGATCTTCATGGCCCTCATGCTCCTTATCTTGGCCGCCGTCACCTACGCTCAAGTGATCTGGGCGCAAGTCGCCCTTGCCATCCTCATCATTCTGGGTCCGGTCTTCATTCCCTTTCTGGTGTTCGATCCGCTTTCGTTTCTGTTCTGGGGCTGGTTTCGAGCGATGCTTACCTATTCGTTCTACGCCGTGATTGCCGGAGCGGTTTTGCGCGTGTTCTCCGCCGTGGGAATCGCTTACATCACGAGCTTGGCTAACGCCAACCTGGATATCGAGAGCTTCATGGACGTGGGTATGTGGACGCTCGCGGTCGTGCCTTTCTTCATTGCCGGAATACTGGCAAGCCTCAAGTGCGGGGAACTCGCCTCGATGCTCGTCACCGGCGGCGGAGCAGCCGGAAGCGGTCTCATGGGCATGGCGACGACGGCGGGAATGGCTGCGGCCAGCGGCGGCGCGGCGGCGGCGGCGAAGGTGGGCGCGGGAGGGATCAAATGAAGAAGCCGAAAATCAAAGACGCCGGAGCCGAGTACGCCGAGATATGGGGCGAAGTCATCCACACCAACCGTCATCTACGGGTGATCTCCGTCGGGCTGGCTATCGGAGTGCTCTTGCTCATCGTCGTCGTCATTCGCATTGTCTCGGTCGAGCCGCCGCGCCCCATCGTCGTGAGGGTTGATGAAGTCGGGCGGGCGGAGGCCGTCACCTACCAAGCGATGGAAGCCCAGGCCGACCCGCTGGACCCCACCACCAAATACTTCCTCAACCGCTTTATCTATGACTTCTACTCACGGCGGCAAGCCACGGTTGCACAGAACTGGGCTCGCAGCTTGCGCTTCCTCAGTACGCAACTCGCCAACGCCTCGTTTCGCGCCGACAGCCAAAATGTCGCCCTTCTCGCGGCGGGCGTGGCGCGGGGTGAATTGCAAGTCGCCCGCGTCATTTTGAGGATTCAACCCAAACCTCAGCAGCCGCACAGCGCCACGGCCGATTTTGACCTCGTGCGGATGGAGATGGCAAACGAAGTGGGCCGGGAGCGCTGGACACTCTCGCTTCAATTCCAGTTCCTCCAACAAATCCCCCCGGAGTTGATCGTGTTCAACCCCATGGGAATCGTCATCACCTACCTACAAGGCGACCGGGCCACCGTCACCGGAGATCAATAGATGATCGAGCACTTGCGCGGGAGGGATCGCAAGCTGGAACCGCTCGGCTGGACGGGCCAGGACGCGGAATGGATCGCGCTGGTGTGCCTTCACAGCGGCATCTTTACGCGGGCGCAATTCTGTCACTACTTCGATACCCATAGAAAGCGGGCCGAGCGGTTTGTCAAGGTCTTGCTTGATCGAAAGGCGGCGGTCGAGAGTGAGTGGCCGCTACTCAACGGGGGAGGGAAAACGTGCCGAATATCGAGCAAGCTGATCTACCGGGCGCTGGGCGTCGAGGACATCCGCCACCGGCGCAAGGCCAGCAACCCGGTTATCATGCGGCGGCTTTTGTCGCTCGATTTTGTGCTCGAACATCCGGGTATGAACTGGCTCCCCGCCGAGCCGGAGAAGGTCGAGTTTTTTGAAAAGCTCGGCTTGCCGCTCCGCTTGATTCCGCGCCGGATTTACTACGGTGTGGCTGGCAACCAGAAGCGCTACTTTGCGCTCAAACTGCCCCTTGCCGTGGACCCTGAAACCGTCACCTTTGCCTACGTCAATCCGGGCCACCAGACGGATACCGAACTCCACTCGTGGGGAGCCGCGCATGGGCCGCTTTGGGATGCGCTCCGCAAGAAGGGGCGGCAGGTTCGGGTGATCGGGATTGCGGTTGAAAATACCACCGTGGATCGGACGGCGCGGCTGCTTGAAGCATGGGCGGCGGCGGAGCCAGGGACACCCGATGAAGGGCTGACGGTGAAGCAGGAAATCAAGGCGATAGACGAGGCGATGGTTGGGGAGGACGAGGAATTTCTAGCCCGGTACGGAGGATTCGCGAAAGCTGGGAGACGGTTTGTGGAACTCCAACGCCGCCCCGAAGCCAAGGTCACGGAAGGAGTCTCGATTGACGACTATTCGACATGGCGGGCCGTCCGCTTTGCGGACCCGGATGAAATCGGCTGAGAGAGAGGGGAAATCGGCGAATTTTGTTGTCCCAAAAGACCGCATGGTTTTTGCCCCAGGGTTAGAGGGGGGGGTGGGACAAAATTTCGGCTCAAGATATGGCGAAGCCGCTTTCCCCTATGTGCCTTATTCCGCTGTGGTTATCCGCTGTGAATCGGCCCCCACGCTTCGGACGCGGGAGAAAGGCGGGGACGAGAGCGACCCCCCCCAAAAAGCGGGGGGGCATGTGACCTTGAATAGACGCGCTGTGGGACACGCTTCTATCCGGCTCCATGGGGTCGCTCTCGTCCTCATTTATCCCTGCGGGAAGGCTCGGAACAGCCCCCAGGAGCGGCGCTGAAAGCACGGAGACGGACCTATGAAATGGCGCGAGGTCGGCCCTTATTTGACAGAGCTTTGGCACCGGCCCGCTGGCCCGATGAACTGGAAAAACCCGATCCGGGTTTTCGCCGTCGCGGGCTGGCTGGTAGTTCAAGGTTTCGTGCTCTTGGGCTGGGCCGGGTGGCGCGTGTTTCAAGGTTTCATGCTCTTGGGCTGGGCCGTGTTTCGCGCCGGGCAATTCGTTGTAGCGCTTCCGGCTCTGGTGCTCTTTCTTTTCGCCGGTCTGTGGTATGCCGTGTGGAGCTTTGTACGGCGTCCTTTCCCGTCGCTTGATGAAACCCCCTTGCTTGCTTTGGTGAACTACCACACCCCCAATTTCTTCGATTGGCTGGTGCTGTGGTACTACGTTTCGCCCTTCGTTGCCGTCATGCTGTCCGGGCTTATTGCCGTCACCGTTTGGAAGGTCTGGTTGGAGGGGCGGCGGCGCGACTTCGCACCCTTCGCCAAGCTCCCGCCGTGGCCGCTTGATCCCAAACAAAAGGCCCCGGCCATCGTCATCGGGGAGGTCCATCACCCGGTCGAGGCGCGGGAGATTTTCAGTCCCTCGTGGCTCACCATCCCGGAGCGCGGACTGTATACCGGCGTGGCGATCTTCGGAGCCGTGGGATCGGGGAAAACCTCGGCTTGCATGAACCCGTTTGCCCGCCAGCTTCTCGGCTGGCAAGCGGGCAATCCGCAGCTACGGGCGGCGGCGCTGGTGCTAGAAGTCAAGGGAGACTTCTGCCACGACATCCGCCAAATTCTGGTTGACGCGGGCCGTGGACAAGACTACATCGAGCTTGGCATGGACGCCCGCTCTCAATGGAATCCGCTTTCAGCTTGGTGGCTCGATTCCTACTCGCTGGCCTACACCGTTTCGAACTTGCTCAATCAGTTGTTCGGCAAGGGCAAGGAACCCTTTTGGCAGCAAGCCTATACCAATCTGGTCCGCTGGATCATCGAGCTTCACCGGGTCTTCCCGGAGCGCTGGGTGACGTTGCAACAGGTCTACCGCTGTGCCATCGACCCGGAGCTATTCGCGGCCAAGATCGAGGCGGCGGAGAAGCTGAGTGACGACCTGAACACAGGGACCGTTTTCGTGTTGCGGAGCACCTACAAAGCCCAACTCATAAACCTTGCCGAATGGAACTGGGTCGATGCACCGAAGAAGAAGGACGTGCAAGTCGTCTACACGCGCTCGGTGAAAGCGAAACTTGACAAGCTCAAGATCGCCCATGAGATCGTTTGGGAACCCGGACCCGGCGAAGATACCAGAGAGCGCGTGGAGGCCGTCAAGCGCTGGTTTGTCCACGATTGGCAAGCCCTAGACAACAAGATCAAGTCCTCGATTGTGGAGGGGGTTTCGGTGTTCCTTGCCATGTTCGATATGCCGGACGTGGCCAAGGTGTTTTGTCCCGCCGCGCCGCATATCACTGACGATCCTCAAGCCATTATCCTGCAAGCCCAAATCAAGCGGCTCAAGGCGGAGAAGGACGCGGCGGCGGACAAGGCGGGCGCAGCCAAGCCGGACGCGGACGAGGCGGGTGCGGAGAACGCGGGCGCGAAGAAGCCCCAGGCGGCGGAGATCAGATACACATGCGAAGGGGTAACGAAGAAGGCGCAGAAGCCGAAAACCGCGAAAAAGCCGGAGCCGGTGAAGGCGGCGGAGCCGGAGCCGGTCAAGGCGGCACAGCCGGAGCCAGTCAAGGCGGCACAGCCGGAGCCAGTCAAGGCGGCGGAGGCGGCGTGGGTGGTGACGGAAGCGGAGCCGGACGACAAGACACCCGACCCCGCAGCCGAGAGCGACCAAGCCGGAGGGACGGCCCCGATCTCGCGCCACCTCCCGCCGATCTATGAATTGATCGAGCAGGGCAAGGTGCTGGCCTTGAATATGCCCGCTGGTATCAACCCGGCGCTGGCCCGCGCCGTGGGCGTGATGCTCAAGAACGCTTGGCTACAGGCGCTTCTCATGCGCCCGGCCAAGATGAAGGCGAAGCCGGGCAGCTACTTCCGGCCCGCCGTCTTTATCTGTGACGAATATCAAGCCTTCGCTTCCGTGGGCGAGGACGACCCATCGGGCGATGAAAAATCCTTTGCTCTGACCCGGCAATGCCGCTGCATCCCGATTGTCGCCACACAATCTATTTCCTCGTTGCGGGCCGTCTTGGGAAGCTCAGAAGCGTGGCGTTCGCTGTTGCAGACGCTCCGCACTCGCATCTTCCTATCGCTGAGCGATGACGCATCCGCCAAGATTGCGTCGGAGTAGTGCGGCCAGGTTGCGAAGATCAAGGAATCCTACACCATCAGCGAGACCTCCAAGCGCTCGGAAGTCTCCCCGCTCTCAGGCCGGGCCGGAGGCGGAGGCGGGAGCATGGGCGCGACCAAATCATTCCGGGAGCAACGCGAGGCCGTGTTTCACCCGCGAGACTTCGCCTTGCTCTCGAACTGTCAAGCGATCTGTCTGCCCTATGACGGGGCGCAGTCGCTTGAGCCTCGCCGCGTCTACCTGAAACCGCACTATCTACCAGCCGAACACTCCTATTGGAGAGCGAAGGAGGCGGGCCAAATATGAGCGCCGCGAGCGGACTGGAACATCTCAAACCGTTTCTACCGGGTTTGGAGAGCGCCCTGGAAGATTCCGAAGTCAGCGAGATCATGATTAACGGCCCCGCTAATGTGTGGGTCGAGCGGGCCGGACGGCTGACCGCACACGCCGCGCCGGACCTGGACGAAGCGGCGCTGTTACGGGCCGCTATCCATATCGCCCGTCCTTTGGGGCTGGACCCGTCAACCTCTCCCATTGTTGATGCCCGGCTCGATGACGGATCGCGGGTTGCTATCTGCGTTCCGCCCGCCAGTCCTCAAGTCGCTATCACCGTGCGGCGCTTTGGCAAGCGGTCCTTCTCGGCGGATGACCTCGTCAAGCAAGGCGCACTCCCCAAAAACGTGCGGTCCGAAGCCGAGCGGGTGTTGCGGTCCCGGCGCAACATCCTGGTTTCAGGCGGCACCGGATCAGGCAAGACCACGTTGCTCAATGCCCTCATTGAACTGCTGCCCGATGACGAGCGGATAGTTGCCATCGAGGACACGCTGGAGCTTCGCATCGAGCGCTCGAATTGCGTCCGATTCGAGGCTCGCGGTTTGCAGGAAGGAGCGGTCACGATCCGCGATTTAGTCCGCCACGCGCTACGTCACCGCCCGGATCACATCGTCGTGGGCGAGGTTCGCGGCGGAGAGGCGGCGGACCTGCTGCAAGCACTCAACACCGGCCACGGCGGATCACTGACGACCGTACACGCCAACAACGCCGAGAGCGCCTTATCCCGGATCGCCAGTTGCGCCATGCAAGGCGGCGGAGAGCTACCGTGGGAAGTCACCTGTAGAGGCGTGGTGGACGGAATCGCCATGGTAATTCACATGACGCGCCACGAGGGACGGCGATTCGCGGAAGAAGCGGTTTTCGTCAAAGGCTACGAAGCGAGGAACAACCAATGGGACATTCAAAGAATCGCGGTCGAAGGCGCTTGACCCTGCCCCTGCCACTCAGGGCCAAGATGATCGGTCTCGCCATGTTTATCGGCGGATTCATGGGCCTTATCACCAGCGCCCAGCTCGATCCTATTTCCGCCCGCGTCGAGCGGGTGATTGATGGGGATACGATTCACGTTCGGGTTGAGGGGAAGAGCCACACCGTCCGGCTCATTGGCGTGGACACCCCGGAGACGAAGCACCCCACCAGAGCCGTGCAGTATTTCGGGCGGGAGGCAAGCGCCTTCACCAAGGCGGCGCTCGAAGGTAAGACGGTGCTGCTCCAAAAGGACCGCACCGGAGATACCGTAGACCGCTACGGGCGCTGGCTTCGCTACGTCCTGCTGGACGGTGACAACTTCAACGCCCGGCTCATCCGCGACGGCTACGCTCATGCTTACCGGCGCTTTCCCTTCTCCAAGCGCACGGAGTTTATACGACTGGAAGAACAAGCGCGGCAGCGAGGAATCGGCTTATGGAACCGCCGCTGAAATCGCGGTTTCCCTGGATCATCCCCGACGCGCTGCAAGCGCCGCGATTCGGCAGCACCACTTTCCCACCCGTTACCCCTCGCTCCATTGATCGAACATTAGCGGGCGAGGCTCAATGCTGACATGCCTTCCGGTGTTGCGCCTAATCGCTTTCGCGCCGTCCGGCGGACGGGTCTAGGTTGCGCCATGTTCCCGCGCTTCCCGTCGCCGGTGCCGGTTTGGGCCGACGCAAGGCCAGCGCCAGAACGCTTTGCTCGCCTTCGGCGTCTGTCACTCAACCTTGCTTTTGTCGGCCCTGCCCGTCACCGGCGCGGGCGGCGCTTTCCTACCGCGTCAGGGTTTGGGCGTTTTCCGCCATTCGCGGGTGAGCGAAAAACGCTCACAAACCCTCAACTCTTTAGGAGAAAAACATTATGGCTAACCAGAAACCCGTTGATGAAATCCGGATCGGTCGCGTCAAGGCTACGATTTGGCGCAATGGAACCGACGAACAGCCGAGGCACAGTGTCACCTTTGCCCGCCTCTACAAAGACGGCGATCAATGGAAGAGCACGCAGAGCTTCGGGCGCAACGATTTGTTGGTGCTTGCGAAAGTGGCCGATCTAGCCCACACGCGCCTCTTCCAGCTTCCGGCAGAAGCAGAACTCCCGGAGGTGCAGGTGGACGAGTCCTAGCGGGCAACCGCGCCATGGCGCGGCGGAGCCGTTCGCTTCGCCGCGCTTGTTCTTTTCTTCCCGCTTCAATTGAGGTAGTTATCCACGTGCAAACGGGAGACCTCCCCGGCCCGCTGATACTGTGCAAAAGTGTTTGCTTGTGGTGCCTTTCCGCTCACAGCGGCCCGCCGTTGGCGGCGTCCCAGGGCAACTCTCGCGCCAGAACGCTTCGCTCGCTTTCAGCGTCTGTCACTCGCTCTAGTCTCCTGCTCTGGTTTGTGGTTCCCCCTCTTCCCCTGGTGAAGGGAAAACACAGCAAACCATCGAAGGAGACACCATGAACCAAACCCAACGACTCATCGACAGCATCAGGGACGCCCCGCACGACGCCGTGATCGTCGCCGGCATGTTCGCTATCCCGGCTCTGATCGCGCTCTGGATCGTCAACCGTATGCGCCACCCGGAGCGCGGCTTACTACACACGCTTGTTATCGCCGGCGTGGGATTCGTTCTTGTGCCGTGCGTATCTAGGGCTGTCCTCATCCTGTGGGTCCGCACCGGTGGAGATTCCATTCAAGCTCTCTTCGTAAGCATCTTTGTCTTCGTGTTTGGCTTTTGGGGCTTTCGCCGCTGGTTGCGGAGCGCCCCACGAGCCGCGAGGCCAGCGAAGGCTCTTGTAGCCCCGGCGGTTCACGCTGGCCCTCGATCCGGTCTAGCGGGTGAAGTAGCCGAGCTTCGCACCGAAGTTGCCCGTCTACGGGCGGAGCGCCAGGATCGCGGCGGTGAAGATGTTGCGGAAATGTCTCGCCGCCCGATTCACTAGCTCCTTCAAAGCCCGTTTGTCCAACCCCTTCTACAGCCGACCCCCTTTCCCCTCGCCCTGGATGATTCCAGATCGGTCCTCGCCGTCAAGGGTACGCTTCGCCGCTTCGCGCCCTGGACCGCTGCGGGCCGATCTGGAGAGACGCGCTGTTCACGAGGGAAAGGGGGGGGCGGGCCGTGTGGAACCGAATACGGGAAGCCTATTCCGACGACATCGGTCTCGATCTTTTCTTTGCCGGTCATGGCGAAAAAGGCACCGGCAATCTGGTACTGAAAGATGGCACCCTCTCGCCCACCCGCTTGCTCAAGCTTCAGGCCGACGATGTCGGTCCCGACAACGGCGGCCAGAGGACCATCGGCGTGTGGCTAGACTCCTGCTATTCCGGCGCCTTCCTGCTTCGTTTGGCTATCGAGTCCTTTGAACATTTCAAGGGATTCAGGCTTGACGAAGGCTTGGCTTCCTGCCTTCCCGATGAAAGATGCTATGAAATGGACATCCTCGAACACGGCGTTTTCACTTACACACGTCGCCATCCGGGCAACGCGCACGTCAATCGAGAGCGGTTCAATCGGGCCATTCTCCATAACGATCAAGAAGAAATTGCCAAGGGTCTCCAGGGACTGGTCGGAACGACCAGCAACTCGTCAGCCTTTCTGACCCAGGGAGAGCAGTTCTCCATGTCCCTTATGAAGCACGTGATCAGCGTTGACGGCGGTTTTGCAGAGGTAGAACTCGGTGAGAAGAACGATTTTACGGAGGTCAGTAGGTAGTTGACGAATTTCAAGAATGCTCGTGGCTAATTCACCATGGATCGTTGCGCGAAACTCGATGGGATGTCTGTCAAAAGCGGTACATGACGTGTTATGACAAAGCGCATCCGGCACCCTGGCCATCAACGGGCAGTACGGCGGCAGCAACGCCTACTGGCCGAAGAGCGAAGATCACGTTAGGCAGGTCCTCCACACCCACGGCCCCCCGCAGGCCTCGGTCGCGTTCCTCGAAATCGACGACATCGGCGCGTTTCTGGAGCGCCAGGACGTGTTTGGAGCCAACGCCAACGACTGGAAGCAAATCCCCCCCGCAGGTCTGAGTTCAAGCGCCTGAGCAAGCAGCTGTGCGCCGAGCGGGGCCTCGAGAGGCTAGCAATAGATGAGTAAGAGCAAACCGCGCCGAACTAGCGCATCGAAGGCGAGAAAGCCGCGCCTGAAGCCCATGACCGAGGCAGGTCTCGAGGAAATCAGGTCGATTACGCAGCAGATGCGAGTGAACGTCGTCCGTGCGATCGCGATTTGCCAAGAGACAGGCGAAGAGATTCTCGACGAAGGTCGGCACGAGTTCTGGGCTCTCGTCAAGTACGCGGAAAACGTACAGGAGGCAGTCGTTCAACTAGACAGTAAGAACAGTACAGTTTTACAGAAGCTAATCGAGTTCCCCGAGAGAAGCGATGATCGGACCCAGACGACGTGGAAGAGCCTCAAGGGGATGAGGAGCAGATTGGCGCATGCATTCGAGCACATTGACCACGCCATCCTCTGGGACACCGTGAACAATCAGTTCCCCACGCTCGAAAGGCTCCTCGGCGTGTTGCAGTTCAACAGAATCGCCAGTGGGTGTTTGTCGTCGTTGTTCCAAGTCGGGGTGTGGCGTCGACTACCAGCGGTAGTTGCAGGGGAGCGCCTTGACGGCAGCAACTCGATTCCAGCGATCGTCTTCGACGAACGCGGGGTCGCGATGTGTTTGCGATTTGGACGGGTCGCCGACGACAAGATGGCGATTGACAGCACGAGGCAAGGCCTTTCCGTAATGAACATCAGCCTCTTGGAGCCCGATGGGGAAGTATCTGAGCTGTTATGGCCGAGAAATCCACCAGGAGAAGGCCCGGTCGCGCGGCGACCCAATTAGGGTCTCTCGATGCCTTCTTTCCGGCCCTGAGTGCTAGCTGAGCCGCCGCGGGCCTGGCGGGGCACCTGGAGGGCCGGCGCGCCGGCTGGCGGCGCCGTGGACGCGCCTGGCGGGCGGAGGCGAGTTCGGGGCTGTTTGGGGGTGAGTCACGCCAACAGCCACGTTGAGCATTACGCCAAATGGTGTCGGCATGGCGGGCTTGACCGAGTACCGCTTCGACGGAAGCGGTACTGCGGATCCCAACCGGGATGCGCTCACGTACTCCTGGGACTTCGGCGACGGCGCCCGGCACTGGCCCACGCGCTCGACGTCTGCAAGACATAGAATTAGACACGGGTTACGACACATGCTGATCGGCTACGCCCGCGTCTCAAAGGCGGACGGCTCCCAGTCACTGGACCTGCAGCGCGACGCGCTGCAGGCCGCGGGCGTCGACGCCGGCCACGTCTACCACGACGTCGCGTCCGGCGTCCGCGACGACCGACCTGGACTCGACAGCTGCCTGCGCGCGCTCCGGACGGGCGACGTACTCGTGGTCTGGAAGCTCGACCGCCTCGGCCGCAACCTCGCCCACCTGGTCAACACCGTGCAGGACCTGTCGACCCGCGGCGTGGGCCTGCGGGTGCTCACCGGGCAAGGCGCGCAGATCGACACCACCACGACCGCCGGCCGCCTCGTGTTCGGCATCTTCGCGGCGCTGGCCGAGTTCGAGCGGGAGCTGATCCGCGAACGCACCCGGGCCGGGCTGACGGCCACGCGGGCGCGCGGGCGCAACGGCGGCAGGACGTTCGCGCTGTCGAAAGCGCAGGTGCGGCTGGCCCAGGCCGCGATGGCGCACCGCGACACGTCCGTGTCCGCGCTCTGCCGTGAACTCGGGATCAATCCCGTGACGCTCTACCGGTACGTCGGGCCACAGGGCCAGCTGCGCGAGCAAGGCGAGAAGGTCCTCGCCACCTGAACCGAGTCAGCAGCGGCATGTCCTCATCGTCGAACGATACTGGCCGAGCGGATCCCACGGATCCCGGCTCCGAGCAGCGTCTCCTGAATCGGGTGCAGCAGGGGAGCGCCTCGGCGGTGGGCGCGCTGTTCGAGCGGTATGCGCCCTGGCTACGGAGACGCGCCAGCGGCCGCCTGCCGCAGTGGGCGCGCAGCGGGGGCGTGGCGACCAGCGATCTCGTGCAGGACGTGCTGCATCACGCCTTCGCACGGCTCCAGTGGTTCGAGTCGAAGCACGTCGGCGCCTTGCGCGCCTATCTCCGGCGCGCCGTGGAGAACCGCGTCCAGGACCAGCTGCGACGGGCCATCCGCCGTCTGGACCTCGCCCGCCTCGCCCCGGGGGAACCCCTGCGGCCCTTCGAGGATGCGGCGCCGCAGTATCGGCAACTCCTGCACGATGAGATGTGGGGGCGTTACCGGGAGGGCCTGAAGCGCCTGAAGGTCGGCGATCGCCGGCTGATCGTCGGCCGTGCGGAACTGGGCTACAACTACGCGCAGCTGGCGGCCATCGAACGTCTGCCGAGTCCGGACGCCGCGCGCAAGGCGCTCAAGCGGGCCGTCATTCGGCTGAGCGAGTTCATGCCGCTGGCCTCCAGCCGGTAGCGCCCCTCTCGCCGGCGCGCCCAGGAGCGCGTCCTCGCCGACGGTCCACCGTGCGAAAAGTGTCCGGTTCCGGCCATACAGACGTCATAAGAGAGTAGCTGAGATACGTACTCCGCTTGGCCGAGCGCCGTGCGCGAGGGCTTGCGCTGACTTGCTACGAGGTGGGATTCCGGATACGTGATGAGCACCGACGACCGTGACGATCTGGTAGGCGACGTAGCGGACGCGCTCACGCTGGACCAGAAGGTGCAGTGGGAGCGATGCGCACGGCTCGCCGAGGGCGCCGATCGCGAGAAGATCGAGAACCTGCGCGTCATCGAGCGTGTCCTGGCGAGCCGCCCGGTCGCGGGACCGGCGTCGGAGACGGCCGACCCGCCCCGCCCCTACGGTAGCGCTGTCGTGCGTCGCGCCGTCCACGCGCTCATCGCCATCGCAACCATCGAGGTGGCGGCCACGCTGCTGCTGCTGCCGTGGGCCTGGGGCGACTACTATCGCGCGCACGGTGAGCTGGCCGCCTTCATGACGACCAAGCTGGTCGGGCATACCGCTGGCGCCGTCCTGTTGCTGTGGGCCGGGCGCGGGGACTGGCGAACATGGCTGCTCGGGGTCTATAGCCTCCTCAAGGCCACCCAAGCGCCGCTGCTCATGCTCCCGGCTTTTGTCCTGGAACTGCCGCCGCCGCCCGAATACGCGGCCTATCTCCAGCACCTGCCTGCCGACAGCCGGCTCTTCGCCGCCCTCTACGTTCCCGCGTTCCTGTTCGCGCCGGCCTTCCTGTGGGCGTTCGCTCGCGAGTGCCCGCGGGTCCATCGCCGGACCCGGCTCGATGATCTGGCGCGCCGCATGGTCCCGGCCAGCGTGCTGATCGGTGGCGGTCTCTGGCTCGCCTGCGCCGTGACGCTGGTGCTGGCGCGGGCGGGCGTTGCGGCGGCTCCGGTCGCCTTGGTGATCGATGGCACGATCGCCACACTGGACCTGCTGGCGCTGGGGGCGGTCACCCTGGTCGCGCTGCGCGCGCACACGGCTTCAGCCGAGGAGGTGCGGCGGGTCGTGGTGTTCAGCGCGGGGTTCCTCCTGTTCATGGGCGTGTCGTCCGTCTACAACGTGGCCGAGGTGTTCGCGCCCGGGGACTGGGTATCCAATTACCGCTGGTCGCTGACGATTCTGCTGATGGAGGCGCTGCGCTTCCCCGGGTTGATCCTGCTCTGGTACGCGGTACTGGCGGCGCGCATTCCCCACCTGCGGGAGGCGGTGCGGGCGCTCTACCGCCGGCTGCTGCTGCGCCGCGGCCTGCTCGGGGCGGTGGCCGCCGTGCCCGCCGGGGCGTTGGCGTGGCTCATCGGGCGCAGCCCGGAGCGCGCGGTGGGTGCCGTCATCGCGGATCCGCTGGCGCAGTCGCTGTTCGCGGCCGTGGGGATCCTGCTGCTGGTGATCGCCGCCCGTGAACGCATCCTGATCCGCCTGGACGCCTGGATCCTCCCCGAGACCGCGGACCAGCGGCAGGCGCTGGCCGACGCGGCGGGCGCCCTGGCGCGGGCCGGGCGGATCACCACCGTCGGCGAGACCGTCACCCGGACGGTGCGGCGCGGGTGCGGCTCGCCCGCGACTCTGCTGGTGGCCGACGACGCCGAGACCCGCGCGGGCGGGTTCAGCGCCCCGCAGGCCCGGATCGTGCCCCTGTCGCGCCAGACGGCCATCGTCCACCTGCTGGAAACGGCCGGTGGACCCGTGCGGGTCGAGCCGGACGGGCGGCCGTCGGTCTTCCCCTTGCTGCCGCCCGATGAAGCGGCCTGGGTCACCGAGACGGGCGCCGACGTGATCGTGCCGGCGCCCGGTCCAGGGACGGACGTCCTCGGGGTGTTGGTGGTGGGCCGCCGCCTCGACGGGCGCCTGGTACGCTCCCTCGACCTGCCGTTCCTGGAGGCGCTCGGCGCGGCCGCCGGGTTGGCGCTGGCGCGCCTCCAGTTGCTCGACGCGCCGGGCGCGGGGTTGGGAGAGGCGCCGGCTGCCGAGGAGTGTCCCGTCTGCCGATCGGTGACCGCGGCCGGCGAGGCGCCCGCGTGCGCATGCGGACCGGCCTACGTCGCCACGGAGATCCCGAAACTGCTCGCCGGCAAGTTCCGCCTGACGCGGCGCCTGGGGGCCGGGGGCATGGGCGTGGTTTACCTGGCGCGCGACCTGCGTCTGGAACGCGACGTGGCGATCAAGATCCTGACGGAGAGCTCCGCCGTCCGCCTCGTGGGTCTGAAGCCGGAAGCCTGGGCGATGGCGACGGTGACGCATCCGGGGGTGGCCCAGATCCACGGTGTCGAGTTCTGGAGGGGCCGTCCGTTTCTGATCGTCGAGTTCCTCCCCGGCGGCACGCTGGAGGACCGGCTGCGGGACGGGCCCATCGCACCCGCCGAGGCGGTGTCGGTCGTCGCCACCCTGGCCGACGCCCTGGCGGCCCTGCACGCGAAGGGATTCCTGCACGGAGACATCAAGCCCAGCAACATCGGGTTCACCGCCGAGGGGTCGGCGAAGCTGCTGGATTTCGGGCTGGCGCACGCGGTGGACGACGCGGCCCTGCTGGGCGGCACCCTGCCCTACCTCTCGCCCGAGGTGCTCACCGGCCGCACGGCCGAGGAAGCCGACGATGTCTGGTCGCTGTCGGTGGTCCTCTACGAAATGGCGGCGGGCCGGCAGCCCTTCGCCGGCGGCACCCTCGAGGAGGTGCAGCGCCGCATCCGGCGCCAGCGCCTCGCGGCCGGCGGGCCTGCCGCCTCCGCCGCGCCGGCATCGGCGACGGCCGTGGCCGCCTTCGCGGCGTCGATCCTGACGGCCCCCCGGGCGGGGCGGCCGGGGACCGCACCCGCCTTCGCCGCGGCGCTGGCCGCAGTCTCCGGGAACGCGTAGCCAAAGTTTTTCAAATTATTTTCAGCCTGCCTGTCCGGTTCTCTCCTGCCATACGTCTCTCAATAGATAAAGGGTTTAGATGTTGGTTTTTGCCCTAAGCGGCCACGGTGTTGCTACCCGGGCCGAGCTGCGAGAACCAATACGTTTAACGTGACAATGCCACTGAAACGCCGGGCGAAGGCAACAAGAGCGGCGAATTGGCGGCGGATGGCCGCCTGGACATCGGGCGGTTCGTGGCTGCTCGAAAGTAAACACGACATGATTTCTAGTGTAGTGCCACTAACGGTTCTGGACAATGACGTGGGTTTTGGCGGCGCGCTCGACTTTGGCGAGGATATCTTGTGCCGGAGCTGTCCAGACAAAGGGCTTGGCCGCTTGGTTACTCGCTTCCAGGTACTCGTGGATGGCGGCCTCGAGTTCGGGAACACTGCGGAACACGCCGCGGCGGATGCGCTTCTGTGTCAGCTCGCGGAACCAGCGCTCGACGAGATTGAGCCAAGAAGAAGACGTGGGAATGAAGTGAAAGTGGAAGCGGGGGTGCTTCGCGAGCCACTTCTTCACCTGCTCATGCTTATGCGTGGAGTAGTTGTCCACGATCAGATGCAGCTCCAGCGCCGGTGGCGTTTCGCGATCGATCTTGCGTAGGAATTTGAGGAATTCCTGGTACCGATGTCGCGGCAGACACTCCCCGATCACCTGGCCGTCGAGCACATTGAAGGCGGCGAACAGCGTCGTTGTGCCATGTCGTTTGAAGTCGTGGGTCATGGTGCCGGCGCGACCCTTTTTCAGGGGCAGTCCCGGCTGGCTGCGGTCTAAGGCCTGGATCTGGCTTTTCTCATCGACGCTGAGCACCAGCGCGTGCTCGGGCGGATTCAAGTACAGCCCGACCACGTCGCGGAGTTTCTCGACGAACTGCTTGTCGCGGCTGAGCTTGAAAGTTTCGAGGCGATGGGGCTGCAGTCCGTGCGCTTTCCAGACGCGCTGGATGGCCATCTTGGAGACGCCCAAGTGCTTGGCGATGGTGCGGGTGCTCCAATGCGTGGCCGCCCGGGGCTTCTCGTGAAGCGTTGTATCGAGGATGCATTGGACGAATTCAGCGGAGAGCGCCGGTTTGCGTCCGGGGCGCGTCCGATCGCGGAGTCCGTCGAGGCCGGACTGGGCGAAGCGCTTTCGCCACAGGATGACGGTCTTGCGGTTGACGCCGAGTTCGCGGGCCATGGCGTGGTTCGCCAACCCCTGCGCACAGCGCAAAACAATGTGCGCTCGCAAGACCATTTTCTGCGTCGTATTGCGGCCTCGAACGAGGCGACGAAGAGCGTTTCGCTGCGGAGCGGTGAGGGCTAGAGCGTCAGCGGATGGCCACATAAACCATCCTACCGCGAAAAGGGTGTTCTTGTACAGCTATTTATGTGGCACTACACTAGTAAAGCGCCGGAAAACACCGCCGGCAGCGCCTTGACAGACCCACCGACAAGGGCATAAACAAAGGCAAACGAGGCGCTTGAGCTCGCCGGATCGACCGGGCCCAAGGGGCCCAAAGGACGTCTTCCGATGGCGGCGGTGGTCGGTCCGAATAGACCACCTTTTCGTGATGTGTGCGGCGGGGCGCGGTTATCCGGCCGGAACGGCACCGAGGGAGAAAAGTAATGGATGGCTCGCAAAAAGACTTGACAAAAGCGGACCTTGTTGCATGCCCCAAACTCAAATCCCGCAGCTTCTCCAGGCAGATCACGGAGGTCCAACTCGGCCGAAAAGTCCTGAACAACAATGACCGCGCTCGGACGGCCTGTGTTCGAACGCATCTCCTGACGCTACGGCTTGGGAAAGGGAGAATTCCGTTTCCGTCCCTATCCGTGCAACAAGGCTGAGAAGGGCTGCATGTATGGTCGTCGCTGACAACTCCGACAAAAGCTTGACAAAAGTGGCGGCGCCTCGGCTACGGGAGCAAGCCGACCCGCCATCGACGGCGGACCGCCTGCCGGCCGGCGTGCGGCGCGGGCTCGTCTGCTCCGCCCGGGCGCTGGTCGCGCTCACCGGCGCGCCCGCCCTGCCCGCCACGGCCGAGGCCCAGGACCCTCCTGGGCAGCCTGACCCGCTAATCGAGGCTATCTTTTGGGTGTCCTCTGAGGTCGTGGTTTATCCCGAAACTGATACCGGACCTCGCGATCGCGCCGTCGCAACTACGCCTCGTCGAATGGCCGTCAGCCAGCGCCTTGGAGTAGACGCAATAAGTCGCTACGTTGTGTGTATCGCCCTCGTGGTCGCCACCCTCACGGCCTGTGTTCAGACACAGGATGAACACAGCCCAGCCGCACAAGCCCTCGCGGACCTCCGTGCCAGCGCCGAGGCGGGCGACGCCGAGGCGCAGTTCATCCTCGGCGGCATGTATGTCACCGGCGTCGGCGTGCCGCAGGATGCCGCCGAAGCAGTCGCGTGGTACCGCCGCGCCGCCGAGCAGGGCGACGCCCGCGCGCAGTACAACCTTGGGGGCATGTACCGAAAGGGCCGAGGCGTGCCGCAGGATGCCGCCGGGGCCGTCGCGTGGTACCGCCGCGCCGCTGAACAGGGCCACGCGCGCGCGCAGTACAACCTCGGGGGGATGTACCGACAGGGCCGAGGCGTGCCGCAGGATGCCGCCGAGGCCCACATGTGGTTGACCATCGCCGCCTCTCGGTCAACCGGCGCGGAGCGTGAGCTAATCGTGACGGCGCGCGCCGCCGTCGCCGCGCGGATGACGCCGCCAGACTTGCGCGAGGCGGAACGCCGCGCGCAGGCGTGGCACGCGGCGCACCAGGGCATGAGGAACCGTGCCGCGCCGCCCAGCGACACGGGACGCGAGGGTTTGATTATCGCTCTCGGGCTCTTGGTCGCCCTGTGACGGGCGACTGCGGGTCGGGCACCCCTCTCGGGGCTTGAGCCGCAACGGTGTGAAAAATTACTCTAAGCGAGACCGTTGGTCCCGAAATCGCGGTAAGTTCCGCTCGGGATGATGTGGCGGTGGACGAGCGGTGAGACCCGCGCCAACGTCTTACGAGAGACGGCTTCGCCGCGGGGATACGGCTGGGGAGGTGCTGCCCAGCGTCGTTCGGACACTGTTGCCCGGAGGTCATGAGGCGCACGGTATGGGGTCCCTGTTTGGTCCCACCAGCTTTACCGGATCGATCGAACTCACCTCCACGGAGCCCATCGTCAGCCTGTCGCTTAATTTCGAAGCCGATCCCGTATTCTCCTCCTTGCCTCCGGGAGAACTGGATGCTTCCGCGCAGGGATCGACTACATATTACTTCCCTCATCTTGCCGTGGGAGCGAGTTGGCAAACCACGATCACCTATATCAACTCAGTGCTGTCCGGGGAAAGTTGCGCCAACGGACGGTAAGTCTTTAACGCTCAATGCCTTATGGCCTGTTTTGCCCGGGAACGATTTGAAATCCCGAGGCCGCAAATGGCCGCCTGAGCGGAGCATCCCGACGCGGCACAATGGGGGATGAACCTTGGCCGTACGATTTTCTCCCAACTGATCGAGTACCTGCCGAGCAAAGAGTTTCACAAATGTGTATGGCGCTACCGCGGCGATTCCTATCTGAAAAGTTTCTCCTGCTGGGATCAGTTTCTTTCGATGGCATTCGCCCAGCTGACCTATCGGGAAAGCCTCCGCGACATCGAGACGTGCCTGCGTTCGATGCACGGCAAACTCTACCACATGGGATTCCGCGGCAGGGTAGCGCGCTCGACACTGGCCGATGCGAACGAGTCGCGCGACTGGCGGATCTACGCGGACTTCGCGCAGGTCTTGATTGGCATGGCACGGCCGTTATATGCCCACGACCCGATCGGTGTGGACTTGGACCAGACTCTGTACGCTCTCGACTCGACAACAATCGACCTCTGCCTGTCGCTGTTTCCGTGGGCCAGATTCCGCCAGCACAAGGCCGCCGTGAAGATGCACACGCTGCTGGATCTGCACGGCAATATTCCCACGTTTATCAGCATTACTGCAGGCAAAGTGCAGGACGTCAACATCCTGGATGAATTTCTTCCCGAGGCCGGAGCGTTCTACGTCATGGATCGGGGTTATGTCGATTTTCGGCGCCTCTTCGTGTTCACGCTCTGTTCGGCCTTCTTCGTGGTGCGAACCAAAAAGAACGTTTTGCTGCAGCGTCGCTACTCCCACCCGGTGGATAGGAGCACAGGCCTGCGATCCGATCACACCGTCCTTTTGACCTCCTTCAACTCCGCCCAAGCGTACCCGGACCCCCTACGGCGGGTGAGTTATTTCGATGCCGAAAGCAACAAGCGGTTGAAATTCCTGACCAATAACTTCACCCTGCCGGCACTGACCATCGCCCACATCTACAAATCGCGCTGGCAGGTGGAACTCTTCTTCAAGTGGATCAAGCAACATCTGCGAATCAAGTCGTTTTACGGCACCAGCGAGAACGCCGTCAAGACGCAGATCTGGATCGCTGTCTCGATTTACGTGCTCATCGCTATGGTCCGGAAATGCCTCGGGCTGGAAGCGAGTCTCTACCAGATTCTACAGATTCTCAGCGTTACGCTATTCGAAAAAATGCCCATTTTACAGGCACTCCAGCCATCCGACTCCCAAAACGGATCCCCCTATGACCCCAACCAATTGATTCTATTCGACTTTTAACCGGACAGCAGTGATATCAACTACTCCCCGGAGGAGGTGACCTGCCAAACCGATTTCATCTCCGATCACGGAAGTCCCCTGATGGTCTCGTTTGCGGCACTGGGAACGGTTGTCAGCCGAACCGACGTTCTGCCGCCAGGGGGGTCCGTTCACCAGGAGACCAACGTGGACCTGAACGTTTCTCTTGCGCCAGGCTGGGCTCGGGCCAACTGCTCCGGGCCGGTGAAGGCCAGCCTTCTGTATCGTCTGCACAACAGCGAAGGGGCACCCACGGCAGAAGCCGGAGTCAATGCAACGGCAGTTCCGGCAACCCGGTTTGTCACCTTTGCCGAACAGGGAGAAGATCAGTTTGGGACAGGAGTTGCCTATGCAAACCCTTCCCCCAACATATCGGTCCCTGTCACCTTTACTGCCAGGGACACGGCTGGGGAGGTGCTGGCCAGCGTCGTTCGGACACTGTTGCCCGGAGGCCATGATGCCCACGGTATGATGTCCCTGTTTGGTCTCACCAGCTTTACCGGATCGGTCGAAGTCACCTCCACGGAGCCCATCGTCAGTCTGTCGCTCAATTTCGAAGCCGCCCCCGTATTTTCCTCCTTGCCTCCGGGTGAAACTCCGGGGGAGATGCTCGCTCCGACGGACGAAGCTGCGTTCAATGATCTCTTCGTTGGTAAGCGGGCGACGACGAACTACCCGACAGTCTATGTGGATTTCGTCAGTCCCGGCCGTTTCCGAGAAACCCGATTCGCTGTTACCTTGACGGGAAGCTATACCTATCGGAACACGGGTTCGGATGCAGGAACATTAACGTTCAACTACGATGACGGCGATCGCTGTACGGCCCACCTTACCTTCACTTCGGCAACGATGGGCACGGCAACCTCCATGTGCGACGACGGATTGAGCGTAGAATACAACTGGCGGATCGTGGAGATTCCGTCTGGGTAATGCCAGGCTGGCACGCGTACGATCCTATTGCTGGCGGGTGGCCGGCCAGTGTCGTCTCGAGGGCATCTCAAAGGGCCCGGTTTCGGAACTATCGTTTTGGGGACGCGCCAATGGCTTCACGACGTCTTGAAAGGGTAGCGCTGGTTGTACCTTGTTGGGGGTCACCTGACGAAAGGGGAAAATCGTACGCTAAGACCCATTGAGAAGCGGCAGAAGCCAGAAGCTGCCCGGTTCGCCTCTTGCTCTTGGGGCAGATGTAATCACCCAGTCAGGTTGATATGCTCCCAGCCCACTGAGCATTTGGGCTGCGGTTTTCGCTCTCCAAGCTGAGATGCGGTCACGGAGCGCCAGACCAAATTCTTCCGCAGCGGGCAGACACACGCGAGATAGGAAAGCTGCCGCCCCATGTAAGAGACCCTGCGTGGTGGCTTCCACGGAATCGCTAAGTCCCTTTATTCCGAGCAGGTCGAACGCTTTGTCGTCACTCATCCGGATGGCCCTTTGCATTTGCGCTGAGAAGCGGAGCTGATGCGCGGATCGAAACTGGCCCGCGTTGAACCCTGAAGAGCCTCTTGTTTTAACTCTCTTAAAGTTCATGATTAGGCAGGTTAGAAACTACACGCCACTCGCTGTCCGTCATAGCATTCTAGCTATGATGCTATATAGCTACCGTAGCATTTCGGTAGGAAAACGGGAGTTGCGAAGCCTCAATATCCGTGCTAACATAGCGTTATAGCCTTGAAGCATCAATGCTATCTAGCATTCTCGCCACAAGGCAATATAAAACAAGGCCATGGCAAATAGTGACAGCAAGACACGCATCATCGCGGTCGGCAACCAAAAGGGTGGAGTCGCAAAAACCACTAACGCCGTGCACATCGCCACTGCGCTCGGCGAACTTGGCCGACAAAGCCTGATTTGGGACCTCGACATGAACCATGGCGCCACACGCCATTTCGGAATCGCGGCCGATGCGTATCTCGGCAGCTACGAAGTGCTCATCGGAGCCGAGACTCCAGAAAACGTCATTATGGACGGAAGCGACCAGGAAATTGAAATGCCTAAGGGCGTGCACCTCCTGCCAGCGAACCGCAAACTCGAGCAGATTGACGATACACTTGCCTCGAAAGACAAGTTCATCATCAGGCACCACGTGCTCATCGAGCCTCTCAAGGACCTGAGGGGGAAATACGATTACATCTTCCTGGATACGGCTCCGAATGCGACAACCCCGACAATAGCAGCCTATTGTGCGGCGGAGTGGTTCCTGCTGACCGCTATTCCAGACCCGTTCGCCATAGAAGGATTGAACGACGCGCTGCAGGACATCGCAAGCGTTAGAGAGCACGGAAACCAAGACCTCGCGGTCCTCGGGGTAGTGCTGTCAACCGTCAATCGACGCACTCGACTCGGCAAAGCGCTCGCCGAGTATGTCGAGCAGACCTTCACGCTACCAAGCGGGTTGTGTCTCAAGTTCAAGACCGAGATTGGGCGCTCAACCATCATTCCAACGGCCCAGAAGCTCGGAAAAACAGTCTTTCAAACCGAGCCGACTCACAAAGTTACCGAGCAGTATCGAGAACTTGCACGCGAGTTTGAAGCGCAGTTTGAACAACTCCAGCCACCAGGGGAAGAGCATCATGCATCGAAGGTGGCCAACGTTTAGGGGCAGGGAAGTAAGCCATGGCAAAACGCGCACCCGAAGAGGAAAGAGAATTCAATCCAATCCAGGCAACTCTGATCCAGGCTGCAGTTGGCCCAGCCCGGCCGACGAGCCAAGCTGCTGGACCGAAGCAACTCCCGGCTGTGGTGGATAAAGACGTGGCAACGGCTACAGAAGAGCCGGCAGCTACGCCAATAAAGCCACCACGTCAACAACGATTCCTGATGTCGTGGGAAGATGAGCAGGCGTTCGGCGCATTGACACACGAGCTATCTGAGGCCGTGGGCACACCGGTCAAGCTCTCGAACGTGCTTCGTTCCTGTGTCATGCTCATTCGACACTCCGAGGAGGAAATCGTTCGAAACGCCGGTAGAGCCGGGCCGCTCACGCGGCCGGCCAACAACGACCAGGTGGCTATGACGGTGTTCGAACATCGAATCGCACAGATTCTTCAAGTAGGTTTTCGAGAGGCAAAACACCTCACATAGGACACTGCTGGATGGCGTTAATGCCATAACGCTACAATGCTAGCCAGCCACACCGAGCCGACCAATGGGAGACAACACCACAGCTGCAAGCTCCCACCTGGCGGTGGGCGTGGTGTTTATGAGTGTGTTTCTTTACTGAATGATAATATCCTTTATCATGCGTGATTAACTCCCGCTAAAACCACTCCCGGGCAGGCCATAATGCCGGATCGCTCCCTAACGTGTAGTAGAGCAGGAGCTCCCCCAGGCCCTCCCAACCCGCCTGCTTTCATCGACTTGACGAAATCCTCGGCGCCCTGCGTTCCATGACATCCCCTCACCTCGACCGCGCGGCGGTGTCGCGGGAGGCTCTCATCGCACGCCTGGAGTGGACGGCAGCCGCCGGGGTTTTCCAGTGGGAAGGGAACCGCCGCGCCCGCATGGTGGAGGACCTCGACCTCGCGCGTCAACAGCTGGCAGCGCAACATGTGCGCATTCCGGCTGCGGCGGATGTGTGCGCACGCCTCCTTGGGGATCTTTCCGCCTCACAGGGACAAATGGAAGCTCAGAGACCAGGGGTGGCTACTATGGAAACTGCCTTACCCTATTACTTTAAGTAAGCAATTAGTGCATACTGGAAGGCGATTGGAGGGTCACCATGATCGAGTCCTCTATTACCAAGAAGGGACAGACGACACTACCCAAGCCCGTGCGGGAGACACTTGGTGTACAGGCTGGAGACCGGGTGCGCTACGTTATTTCCAACGGAGCGGTGCGAATCCTGGCCGTTCGCCCGATCAGTCGACTGTTCGGCATGCTACAGCACAACGGTCCCGCTGTCACCGTGGAGGAAATGGAGCAGTCCATAGCCGACGGGGCGTGTAAGGGATGATCGCACTCGATACCAACATCCTCGCCCGCTATCTGGTACGCGACGACACCGAACAGGCCGAGGCCGCCCGGTCATTACTGGAGTCGCTCACGGCTGACCGTCCCGGCTACATCTGCCGCGAGGTTACTGTTGAGCTTGCCTGGGTGCTGGAACGCGCCTACGGCTATACCCCTGACCAGATTGCGGCGGTATTGGAAGAACTGGTGTCGACCGAGGGTCTCGTGATCGAGGCAGCCGACGATGTAGCCCATGCGGCCTTCCGCTACCGCACAGGCGGCACAGGATTTTCCGACCTGATGATACTGGCCGCAGCGGAACGATCCGGAGCCCACCCCCTGTATACGTTCGATCAGAAGGCAGCACGGCTTGAGGGTGTCGTGCTGTTACAGGACCAAGCGTGCTGATCAGGGAGCGTCACCAAAGTTTCGGTTCATGATTGGTTTCTCTGCGGGTGTTGGCCAGGTGATCCGGGTCGATTGTCTGAGAAAGAATGAAGCATGGCCCGAGGAAGACTGAAAAAGCCGCAATCCGATCCCGACGCTAATACGGGCGCCCATGGTGCGACGACCGGCTATGAGACCGAACTCTGGCGGATGGCCGACACCTTGCGCGGCAGTATGGATGCCGCTAAGGCGTACGGTCCGTTGCGGCGGACATACTCTTTCCGGTGGCCGGGGTTGGTGCGCGGGAGTGAGCACAGCGCCATCAGACGCGCCATGAAGCCGAGATCGGGGTCCGCTTCGCTGGCCCTGACCAGCTGGTTCACTTGATCGAAGCGGGTGAAGTGGTGCAACGCCTGGGGCAGGTCTTTCTAGCAGCGGAGCAGGCCCCCTTGTGGTCGGTTTGTTGGCTGTATATGGTTCTTGTCTTGGAGAGAAGGGAGCAAGCAGCAGCTAGCCAAGGCTGGCCGGGATGTGTGCCTACAGCGGGTTCCTTTCGTGGCGGCGCGCCCTGGCATCAACGGGAGAAACAGGAAAACCATGAGCGACGACACCATTGATTGGATTGACTACGAGGATGCGCTACTTGAAGAGGCGAAGCGGCATCATAGGGCCAGGGGAATGAGTGAGAAGGAAATCGATGCGTATATTGAATCCGAAGTCGCTAGGCGCGCCATCGAGGCTGCCGCAGATGAGTGTACGGAACATCAAAAAACCAAGCTTTTAGAGGACGGCTCAACGACCACTCTGACCCAGTTCATCCTAGACGAGCTAAAGCGCCGTGAATCTCAAGGGATGACCCTCGAAGAACTGTACTCAATGTGGATGAAGAAAACGGGGAGTTATATTTCAATCAACACTCTTCGCACGAGGCTCCGCAACATGGCAGGACAAGTAGGAGAGTCAGGAGGGAAGTACTTTTGGACTCCACCGGCCTTGCCGTAGAAGCCGGTCAGCACGGCCACAGCAGGGGGAGAGTTCACCCGGCCCACGGCCCAACTCATTCTCCGAAAGCTTAGCGCCCGCTAATTTTAGCCGCTAAACTAAACCCGAATTCCGAAGTTGGCTACTACGCCACGGCTTCGCCACAGGATCAAAACTGGGCCTCATTCAGCCGCCAGTAGGCGTCGGATCCCTTGAGCAACTCTCTGTCCTTGGCGCGGTCCCAGAGCGTCTCGAGCGTAGATCCCTACGCGAATCGCTTTTGTCCCCTGTCTAACCCCCTCCTACGCGGCGGTCGGAGCACACCGTGTCCAGTCTTCGTCTCATTTGAAGCGTAACCAACAAGCCCGCCGCCAGTGGTGTCTCCAGGGCGTCTCAAAAAAGGAGCGTTTGACGAGACGCTTTCCCGGGGGCCGGTCTCGGGGCAGAAACCCCACCGAAACCGTCCTGTTTTGCTGTCTCACAAAACTGTGTGCCATACCGCCATCTATGGCAGTCAAAAAGAAGACGGCTCGACGCCAAGGGCCGAGCTCAGCCGAGAACCCAATGTCCACCTCGGCCCCCAGGCGTTGAACGAGTTGCCGAGGGAGCAGGACTTGTTTCTCCGCTATGGCGGAGCGGACCCTACCCAGGGGTTGTCCTCCCACCACGATCATGGCTCCTAGGGCATCCTGACGCGCTTTTCCTCCGTGCGGCAGGGCATTCACCACGCTCGTGGTCCTAGCCGACGTTCTACACAGGAGCTGGGTGGGTTGACGTACGCCTGCCTTCCGAAACTTCCCTCAAAAGATACAATTTAGGAGAAAGCTATGAACTCGAACGCTCCCAACCTGTTCCACTACACCACCAAGGAGCTCGCTCAGGATGCGGCCCTTGCCTATATCCTCGCGTCGGCTCGCCCTGCGTATCGCGAATCGCACCCCCGTCTCCACGAGCTCGGCACCGACATGCTGCACGCTCTTCTCGCCACGAAGATTGACGAGACCGCGTTCCGACTGTCACCTCTCTCGACGTCAAAACACAGTTTGAGCACATTGACGTGCTGGCATTAATCAATGAAGAAAACAAGGATGGCCTCGTTTTTATCGTCGAGGACAAGGTGGATACCGATGAGCACTCAAACCAGATCGAGCGCTACATCAAAACGGCGGTGAAGCATTATCCGAACCCGAAGCCCGTTCCGGTGTACGTGAAGACCGGGAACGTCTCGCGGCAAGTCCTTCCGCCGGAGGAGAAATGCGGCCGCTTCCTGCGGCGTGATTTTCTCAACGTGCTGGACTGGTTTCCCGACACCGGCGACACTATTGTTGACAACTTCCGGGCGCATCTCCAGGGCTGGGAAAACGAGACCAACAGCTACCGTCACGTACCTTTCTCCGTTTGCATGGATTCGAGACGGGAACGCTGACGAGCGAAGACAACTTACTGGGGCTGATGGCGTTGAACCGGGAGCTGGTCGGGCGAGCCGCAGCCGGCGACGAATCCGAGCGCGTCGTAGTGGACATGGATTCGACCGAAAGCCCCGTCCATGGGCAACAGGAAGGGAGCGCTTACAACGGCCATTTCGAGTCGGTCTGCTACCACCCGCTGTTGTTGTTCAACCAGCACGGCGACTGTCTGGCGGCGAAGCTGCACTCAGGGAATGTCCACAGCGCCGAGGACTGGGATGAACTATTGCTGCCGGAGATCGAACGACAGCAGGCCGAAGGCAGACAGGTCGCTTTGCGGGGCGATGCGGCCTTTGCCAAGCCGGAGATTTATGAGGCTGCGGAGGAACGCGGAGTGCAGTACGCCATCCGCATTCCAGCCAACAAGAGCCTGGAGTTGGAGATCGAAGACATTCTGTTTCGTCCGCCGGGAAGGCCGAGCCGGAAACCCTTGGTGCGCTACAAGAGCTTCCGCTATCAGGCCGTGAGTTGGAGCAACCCGCGGCGCATCGTAGCGAAGGTTGAGCACCACCCGGGCGAACTGTTCCCGCTTGGAATCGGTTTCATCGTCACCAACCTGACTCTGCCGAGCCGCTCGGTGGTGCGATTCTACAACCAACGGGGGACGGCCGAGCAGTGGATCAAAGAAGGCAAGCAGGCGACGCATTGGACAAGGCTGTCGTGCCATCGCTTCCGGGCGAACGAACTGCGCTTGCAGTTGAGTGTGCTGGCCTACAACCTGGGTAATCTGTGGCGACGGCTGGTACTGCCGCGGCGAATCAAGAGCTGGTCGCTGACGAGCTTACAGCAGCGGTTAGTGAAGACGGGCGGTCGATTGATCAAGCACGCGAGGTACTATTGATTGCTGCTAGCCGAAGGGCATCTGAATCGGCGGCTGTTCGGCAGTATGCTGCGGAGGATCTGGGCCTTACCGCTGCCGAGTGGGTAGGACGGTCCGTTACCGGTGCGAAACTATGGTTCTGAGAGATTACTGTCGGAGGGGTGTGCGATAAATCGACTGAGCAGCAGCGAGACAGCCTTGTCGGACAGCTAAAATAGGCTGTTGGAACGCTTCGCCCCCCCCGCGACTGCCGTCGGGCAAAAATTTCTTCCGTTCCGGGGAGCAGGTCTTGTATCCTGTGTGAGCCGGATGTCCAAATCGGAAATTCCGGTAAAGGCGCCATCAAGCTGCACCTACTGCTGGACCCCGCCGGCTATCTGCCCTCGTTCGCCGTGATCACCACGGGTAAAACGCAGGATCTTCGCGTGGCGCGCCCGCTCGAGTTCGAGCCCGGCACGGTGCTGGTGCTCGACCGCGGCTACATCGATTACCGATTACCAGTGGTTTGTCGAACTCAGCCGGCGCAAGGACAGACGAGTATCTGCGTGAACTGGGAAATATCGACGGATAATGGTGGTACCATCATCACCCGATGGAGAAACGGAGTCCACGGTTGCACTGCCCGAAATCCAGATAGAGGGCAACCCGGAGGATTGGGGCCACGAACTTCGTCCGCTCTGTGACCTGATCTGGCGGGCCGCTGGATGGGCTCGCTCACCCCTTTTCGATGAAAACGGGAACTCGACAGGGGATGATCTTGGTTAGGATAATCCCGGCCAAGGACACTCCAACCGCCAGGGATAGTAAGAAGGTGAAGCATGGATAAAGAGAAGACGATTTACGAACGCGAAGATGCTATCGCACTGAGTGAGCCTGACCCTGATGAGATCCCCATTAAAGATGTACACGTGTTCACTCAACCCTATGATCTCGTCGTTGCGTCCCTGATTGACCAGATAAAGAGCAACACCATCTTTCTTCGTCCGCTTTCCGAACGTCCCAACTTCCAGCGGCGCTATGTCTGGTCGAACACCCTCGCTTCCCGGCTTGTTGAGTCGATGCTTCTTAACGTCCCGATTCCTCCCTGTTACTTGTCACAGAACGACAATTTTGAACTTGATGTGATCGACGGGCAGCAGCGCCTCTACTCAATCTACCGTTTCATCGACAACCAGTTCCCCCTTTCCGGACTCGAGGTACTCAAGGATCTAAACGGGCTGCGCTTCCACAAACTCACTCCCAAGATACGGCGGCAACTGAACACTCACACTTTGCGTCTTGTTGCCGTTACGAACGAATCACACCCCGAAATCAAGTTCGACGTTTTTCAGAGGCTGAACACCAACACCGTTCCCCTAAATGCACAAGAGCTAAGAAACTGTGTCTACCGAGGTACCTTGAATGAGCTATTGAAGGACGTCGTGTCTTACAAACCTTGGCTAACGATTCTGGGAAAACGAAAGCCAGACAAGCGCATGCGTGACGAGGAGTTAGCACTGAGGTTCTTTGCGTTGCAACTTCACGGAGTCGAATCATACAGGACGCCCCAGAAACACTGGCTCAATAATGCAGCAAGGGCTGGTCGAGCGTACTCGAGCGACAAGATTGAGGAATTGAGCGCTGTGTGGGAGAAAGCAATCGACGTGTCTCTGGTTTGGTTTGCCCCAGAAGAGTGTTTCCGCCGTACTCTTCTGGACAAGACCCGTGCGATCAATCGAGCACTGTTCGATCTCACTATGATCTTCGCAGCCAGAGTTCCTCCCAAAAGAGCCAAGGCCGTTCGTGCTCAAGTGCGGAGGGCATACAAGAAGCTACTTGAGAACGAAGAGTTTGGAGATCTAGTTAGCAGGGCTGTGGATCACACCAAGAGAACCAAACGGCGCTTTCAGATGTGGAAACAGCACATCGGACAGGTTCTTGCGTAGATGGCTCGATTCACGCCCGCATACTCGCAGTTGATAGTGCGGCTCGCCGAAGTCGAGATGCTTAGGCGATTTGCAGCGTCATCTGAACGGCAAGACGCCATCGCATACCGTAGAGATATCAACGCTCTTTCTCGCGGAGCCATCGTTCTTCTGTGCAGCCATTTGGAAGCGTACGTCAGACAACTCGGCGAGATCGCTTTGGACTCCATGACTACGAAGGCCATCCCTCGAACTAAGCTTTCGTCCCGCATTTATTACCATATCTCCAAAGACCTCTTGGAAGAGATTCGCTTGACACGTGACCCAGAGAAAACCGCCGAGAAGATCTTCGCGTTTATCGCCAGAGACCTAAAATACTGGTCCAAAGACGGTCCGTTTCTGGAACATGTTCCGGCGGAGCGATTCAATCGAGGTTTCGCCAATCCAGCTTTCAAAAAAATTGTGCAATACTTCAACCGTTTTGGTTATAAAAGCTACCAGAAAGACCTTGTGACTTGCCTGCAGGCGAGCTTCCAACCGACCGTTACGATGGTGGACCATCTTGTGGACATGAGAAACAAAATTGCACACGGTGACTCTGCCGCGAGTAAAACCCCAGGCGAGGTCAAGGATATGGCGTCCATAACTCAATCGTTCTGTCGATCGACTGACGCTGTCTTTGCAACGTGGTGGCGGAAGAGTTTCTGCGCAATCAGATGATTGGGGTATTTACTGAGCCCTGCATAATGTAGGGCAATTCTGCAGGACGTCATTCCGCTTCTCAATGAACTGACTCAGCCGCGGCGAAGTCGCTCCCTAGCTCGAATGAGTGAGTTCTACCGCGCTACTAGCAACCGGATGGTCGATACTCGTCTCTTGGAGCAACCTCAGGCTGGGATCAAAGCGGAGCGTGACTTCGACCGTTCGCATCGACATCATCGACGCCACGGGCGCCGCCCCGCCACTTCCGTTCGATTCCCCGAACTGATTCAGGAACTCTAGGACTTTCGTGCTCTCTGCCGAACTCTACGGTGTTCCCACAAGTCGGCGAGGAGGAAACGGCCACGCGTGGGCTTGTCTTTGTTTCACCGATGTGGTGAAATATGGTGAATTCAAGAGGCCTAAATGAAGGGAAGAAAGGGCAGAACGGGGCGTGTGAAGGCACTAAATATAGCGTCGATACGGGCCACGATCAGTTTCCCCTCGGAGCTCTATGTGACTCTGCAGGGCATCGCGAAACAAAAAAAAGTGTCGCTCGCGTGGGTGGTGCGCGAGGCTGCAGAAAAGTACGTCGCGGACAAGTGGCCTTTGTTTGCGGGATCGCAGCGACGTGAGGAAGAGTAGCATTTTCATATACGGCTGGCAGGAGCATTGATGGCAGGTACCCCGTCAACGAAAGCCCGAAAGCGTGCTTCGGTCCCTAGTCCGCGCCGCGCAAAAAGGACTGTTGCAGACAGGGCGAAAGTTATGAAGGTGCCTCCAGCGGGGGAGAAAAAGCTCACTGTCAAGGGCGGAGTAAATTTGGACCACTTCGGCGGAGCAAAAGTAGACCAGTTGGTGAAGGGGTAGCGGTTTTCGTGGGACGGCTGGAACGGAGCCTGCGGTCGCCCTTTAGGGCGGCCCAGGCGTAGTGGAGGCCGTCCCACGAAAACCGGGCGAGTGGCCGGTGGGTCAGCCCAAAGAGTGAGCCCGCTTCTTCTTGCTCTGGATCAGACGGAAGCTTTCGCCGTTCATCTCTAGAATATGAACGTGGTGCGTGAGGCGATCGAGCAGGGCGGCGGTCAGCCGCTCGGAGCCGAAGACCTCCGTCCATTCGTTAAACGGCAGATTCGAGGTGACCAGCGTCGAGCCCTGTTCGTAGCGCTGGGAAAACACTACGAACAATAACTCCGCTCCGGTCTTCGATAGCGGCACGTAGCCCAGTTCATCGACGATCAGCAGATCCTGCTTGGCCAACTGCTTTTGACATCGCAGCAAGCGCCGTTCATCTCGGGCTTCGAGCAGCTCATTGACCAGTGCCGCCGCTGTTGTGAAGCGTGTTCGATAGCCGCGCTGACAAGCCGCCAGTCCCAACGCCAAGCCGATGTGCGTTTTGCCCGTGCCGGAATTACCCAGTGCCAGCACGTTTTCGCGGCGGTCGATAAACTCACAGCGCGCCAGTTCCAGCACCAGCTTCTTGTTCAACGCTGGCAAGGACGGGAAGTCGAAAGTGTCCAGACTCTTGGTCACGGGAAACTTCGCGGCCTTGATGCGGCGCTCGGTGGCCCGCTGTTCACGGTCGAGCAGTTCCAGCTCGCAGAGTTGTTGCGGGAAGCTCCTCGAATCCAAGCTCTCGGCGGCGCATTGCCGCGCCAGTTTGTCGTACTCGCGCAGGAAGGTTGGCAGCCGCAACGCTTTCAAATGCGCTTCGAGCAGAAGTTTCGACCTCGCCATTACCCCCCTCCTTGTGCCAGCAGTGCCAAATAGTCCGCAGCGGAGGTTTGCTCCACCTGGGCTGCCGGCAGGTGCGGATACTTCGTCAAGTCCAAGCGCGGCGGCCGTTGCTCGATGCGGCACAGCACTAAGTGCCTGACTGCATCCAAGCCAATCGCTCCCAACTCGCAGGCTTGGCGCACCGCCGCGGCAACGTGCTCGAATCGGAAGTCCTCCAGTAATCGCAATACCTGCACGTACTCGCGCTTGCCTGGCTTTCCCAACCGTGCCTCGAGCAAACGTCTCAAGCACGTGAACTGTTCGGGCAGCTCCCAGCCCGCCAACGGGGCCGCTTGATCGAGCGCGTTGGTCTTGCGTTCCAGCAGTGCTAGGTAATGCAGCGGATCGAAGATCAACTCTTCGCGTTCGTAACTGCGCCGGTGGCGCGCGATCTCTTCGCTGCCACAACAGATCACGATTTCATCGACGTAGCCTTTCAGCAACACCTGGCGATGTCCGTAGCGTGTGGGCACCGAGTAGTCGTTGGCGCGATAGCGCACCAATGACAGCGACGTCACCCGCGTGGTGCGTTTGTCGCAGGCGTCATAGGGCGTGGGCGGCAAGGGCAACAACGCTTGGCGGTCACGCTTGAAACGTTCCTCAATCGTTTCGGTGTGCCGCCGCAAGCGCCGCTTACGATTGTTGAGGCACTGCGCTTCGAGCTGCTCGTTGAACGCTTCCCAGCTTGGAAACCTTGGCGCCGGCACCATGAAGTTCCGCCGGGCATAACCGACCAGTCCTTCCACCTTTCCCTTGTCGTTGCCTTTGCCCGGACGCCCGAAACGATCGGAGAATAAATAGTGCGACTGCAGTTCACTGAACACCCTGGTCCGCTTGCGCCTGCCGTCGCCCAGAATCCTCGCCGCCGCCAAGGTCGTGTTGTCGTAGAGGATGCTGCGTGGCACGCCGCCGAAGTACCGAAACGCTGCGTTGTGCCCCTCGCAAAACGCTTCCGTCGTCTCGGCCGGGAAAGCTTTCACGAAAGCGTCATCGCTATGCGGCAGATCGACCACCAAGTAGTGCGCCTTGCGCTGTACGCCGTCAATGACCACCAGAGCTTCACCGAAGTCGGCCTGAGCATCGCCCGGCGGATGCACCAGCGGCACGAACATCTCTTGCCCGCCGAGCTTCTTGTCGCGAACATAGTCCTTGACGATCGTGTAACCGCCGGTGAAATCGTACTCGTCGCGCAAGCGGTCGAAGATGCGTTTTGCGGTGTGGCGTTGTTTCTTCGGACGTTCCTGATCGTCGATGAGGATCTGATCGACGATTCCGGTGAAGGGATCCAGCTTCGGCCTCTGCGCTGGTTGGCGCCGCCGATAGCCCGGCGGAGTGGCGTAGCGCAACATCTTGCGCACCGTCCCTCGCGCCAGGCCAAACCGTTTGGCGGCCTCGCGCTCACTGAGCCCTTCGACAAAGACACTGCGCCGTACTTGAGCGTATAGCTCCACGCGATACATCCCTCTCGTGTCCCACAAACACCACAGGAATGTTCGCTGGACCACTCGGACGGTCTACTTTTACTCCGCCCAAAAGCAGCTTCGATTCGCCGCTCTATGGTCTAGTTTCGCTCCGCCGTTCTCATGTCGTCGCGCAGATCATCGAGCCTGTCATCCTGGACCTCGAAATCCGTCTGGAAGTCCTCGTTTGCCAGCATGGTTTCAATGCGGGTATAGAAATCGTGGGCCTTCATGAACTCGTCGTAGAAATAGAACGGCACCGCAAATCCGTCGGGAACCGTTCCCTCGGGGAAGCCCAGGGTCCCCAGCACGGCCCCGTTGGCCGCCTTGACGCCGAACACGTCCCAGTCCTCGAAGCCGACCTGACTGAGCGGGGTGAGCGCTGTGACCGTGAGGTCGCGTTGCGGGGTCTGTGCCTCGGCGGGCCGGGAAGAGGCGTAGTGGGCATTAACTTCAGCGGGGGTGGCGGCGCGCAGCTCCCAGCCGCTCTCAGTCACTTCGTACCGCACATAGCTGCCGATGAGATCGTCGATGGCGGGCTTGTCGAGGGCGTCGCGGATAAAGGCGTTGGGAATGCCGTCTTGCACGGCGCGCAGGTTGACGTGCGACAGCGGCGTCTGGGGTACGGTGGTGATGATGCCGGCGACGCGGGGCAGCTCGTTGGGCAGCGCCTCGTAGATCACGATGTCGCGGGGGTGGGGACGCTCGTCCGGGTCCATGATCCGCAGCAAGCCGTACCCTTCCCCCGGGTTCAACGCCAGGAAGCTGGTTTCCGCGTAGATATCTTCGTCGAACACGAGTGGAATGCGGGATTCCCTGTATAACGGCAAGTCGGTCTGGAGAGACGGAAGATCGGAGTTTCGTATATAGAAGGCCAAGTTGTCGTCGAGCAGCGGCATGCTGGCGGCGAGCACCGTATAGGAGCGCGTCACAAGGCTGAAGTGGTAGTTTTGGTACACCCAACTGCCATCGGGCTCGTTCTTTTCCCTTCTACCCACGCGCACCGAATCCCAGTAGAAGGTGTAGACTCCCGGACTGCCATCGGGGGCAACGAGTTCCGGGTGATAGATGATCTGCCCGGTGATCAGCCCGTCTTGGTTCCACTCAAGGCCTATGAGATGCAGGAAGGCAGCATGTCCCGGGTGCGTCTCGGTGTTCATGAAGTAAACACCCGGGGCGTCGGTGTCCATGTCAAACAGAACGAACTTGAGGTACCGTCTTGCGTTGGATAGGGTGGAGATCATCTCGCGTGTTTCCTGGTCCGGAACGGCTACTGCGCCGTCGCTGAGTTCGATGGCGGCGGCGGGGTTCACCGGGTTCATACCCACCGGGTCCGCGAGTTCGGTGATGTCGTCGGTGCAGTCACCGTCGACGTCGGCGGGGTCGGCGACGAGGTACTTCTCAACCCGGTAGCGCTCCTTGGGCAGCGCCTCCACGTTCTCGGCCAGCGTGGTCGTGCCCGCTTCCCCCAACTTCACCAGGACAGGCAGTTCCACCTCCGTACCATCTACATCGTGCTTCACATACAGCACGAAGTAGTCCGCAGTCGTGGACGTGACCACGATGGGAACTGCCGTAACCTCTACCGCCGTCGGCGTCGGGTTATAGCCGCCGCCTGGACACGGCTCAGAGTCGCCCTGCCCCTCGACCGTGGCCGGGAACAGCGACACCAACACTACGACAGTAACCGCCGCGAAGACGGTGGGCAGGCCCGCCGACAAGGCGGCGAGAAGGCCAAGCAGGGTCCGTCCGCACCCTGGGCATGCGGCGGAAAATGTGCTAGGACGACAGTGATTTAGGGGGCCGGGTGTCATCGCCATACCCGATAGCGGATTCGATTTCCCATCTCCCTAGTAACGAGCGGACCGGCGAGCTACGGAAACACTCAAGGCACTCTCTCTGCCCCTCCGCCGATGCTAGCGTGCCCGCTTACGCCGATTCATGTACCAATGCCCCTGCGGATAGATCTGTTTTTTTTATAACCCACGCTTCTACCCGACTGTCTTCCCGGCCGCCTCCTCTACTGTCTGGGTAATCCAGGCGTTGAGGCTTTTGCCCTGGGCCTTGGCGGCTGCGGTGGCAGCCCGGTGGACCTCCGGAGGGATCCGGAGGGGGATCTTCCCGGAGAATGGCTTATCTGGAGTCCGGCCTCGTTCTTCGCAGACCTTCAGGTAGTCGTCGACCGAGAATTCGAACTCCTTCCTGAGTTGAGCGGCGGAGGTGCCCTCGAAAACGATCACGTCCCGAGTATCCACCACTTCTCCATGGAAGACGCCGGCCGCGTCATCGAAAGTAACCGTCGCCCGGTATCCTTTGTGTTCCATCATCGTTCTATTCCCGCCTCCTTCAGAAATCGCCTCACCGAGTCTACGACTCCCTTTCGGGCTTCCTTCTTGGGATGGGGTCTATGGAAGTGACCTACCACGTCGTTCAATTCGACGTAGACCCTGGAACCTTCTCGCTCCTCGATGTAGGCCCCGCAGGTTACGAACAGCGATTCGATATCAGCCCAGTTGACCCCGGATTGGGTGGGCCGCATGAAGATCGCCTCCAAGGTCTTGCGGTGCTTCTTCCTCACTTGACCAAGATATCACATAGAGATATCATTATCAAGGCCGCGGGAGCCCAGATATGCTCGACGCACCTCAACACACGAAGCAGTACGCACCCAAAGCCGCGAGATACTGGATTGGGGTTCCCGATGGCTGGGGCTCCTTTGTGCAACCCGTCCCCGGATAGGCTCCCCGCGCCGGTCTGGAACTGCATCCGGTCGTCGGGCTTCGCTCCAGAGAAGCGATCATAGAACACCGGCCACTTGGACTCCGTGTTTGCAAGGACGGCGACATGGTCAGTTGGGCGATCGAGGACGCCGTGTCAAGGACGGAGCAAAACTAGGCCACAGAGGTGGAGCAATCTGGGCGGTACCCCATAATGGTTCCTCACGGCTGCCGGGGCATTGTCAACTTAACGCATCACAAGCCGAGACAGCCCCCAAATATGGCTAGTAAACCTACACCTAAATACTCGATATGGGGGCTTGGTCCCTCGGAAACCAGTTAACTTGACAATGCCCGAAATTGAACCAATCGAATTAAGGAGACAGACAATGAGCGACCAAAAGCAACCTTGGATGGCGGGACTGTTCGCCGGGATCTTCAGTTCGTCAGATGGAAAATGGGTTCCGATGTCGCAACTCAGACGGTTTTCATCGGTAGCGGCATGGATGCTTGCCTTTGGAGTGACCGCCTACGGGATGTTCTGGATCATCGTTGAAAAGTCTGACGCACTCAAAGATGTTGACATTTGCGGGCTGTCTCTACTGGGTGTCGGCGTGATGGTCGTTGCGGCGGGAAGTTTTTGGTTGTTCTTGGCGATCGGCGGCAGAAAGTACGGGGCCGAACCGGATCGTGACTAAAGTACCGAAAGAAAAGGGAGAAGAATGGCGGGAGGCTAGTCCGATTGGTCTACGGCGTTACGGGGAAGAATTCATAAGAGTCGCCCGCGACGCACTGGAGGCGCATAGAAAAAGAAACCCGCCGCTCTCAGCACTGGAAAATCACGTAGGAGAGTTCGCACCAGATCCGATTTACTACAACTTTCTGCATGGGGTTGAGCTCGGACTCAAATCGTACCTGCTCCATGTTGGAGCGGTGAAGCTTAGGGACCTTCGACGCCAGTTTGGGCATAATCTCACCCGCTTGCTTGAGAAGGCGCTCGACCACGATCTCCGTCGCCAGTGTCCTGAATTGACAGATACTCACCTAGACCCGATCCGTAACTTAAGCCCGGTGTATGAGAGCAAGCAACTCGAGTACATCCATATTGGGTTTTGCTCTTCAGGTCCTGTGGACATTCGTAAAGTCGCCGATGCTGCCGAAACGCTGATCGCCGGTCTCAAGGAATTGAGAATGCGTGTAGCTAATCCTCCTGACGACGAATAGCGCATAGTGCAACGCAACGCATTTCCTGTTACCCACCCCTAAAAACTCTCCCCCGTTCCCCTTGTGCCCCCCCCCTCCCCCGGCGGGTAGACCGATCCCTCCGGCGTCGCTCCATATCCCAATCCTTCGCGGGTAGTCCGATGAGGGGTACCGCCCAGATTGCTGTAAAAATATCCTTTAAGCTCCTTGATCAGCGGACTTGGGCCCGGTCCAACAGAGACTGTCCGTACAGGATGACGTTGCCCCACCTCCGCCAGGTCCGCCACGGTCAGGGACGCTTCCTGGACCGGTTGTGCTCGCGAGAAAAGGGGTGTCGTCATGGACGGCGCCGCGTGGACTAAAATAACGTCCGTCTTGCTCGACGTTAGTTGACTATACAATGTTCTGGATACTATAGTCTTTAGTCTTTAACAGTCCGAAATAGACCCCATTTGACCTTTTCTTGGACGCCGCCTTGAAAACCGTCGCCTACCTCCGTGTCTCCACTCGTTCGCAGGATCTCGCCAACCAGAAGCTGGCGATCCTCGAGTTCAGCCAGAAACGCCGCTTCCCGATCGACCAATTCATCGAGTCCCGGATCTCGTCGCGCCAGAGTCCGCTCGAGCGCCGCATCGACGAAATGTTGGGGACGCTCGAGCCCGGCGACCGGCTGCTGGTCAGCGAGTTGTCGCGGCTCGGCCGCAGCCTCTCTCAGGTCATCCAGATCGTGGAGACCCTGGTCCGGCGCAAGATCCGCTTCATCGCCATCAAGGAGGCGATCGAGTTCGACAGCAAGCAGGACCTGCCGACCAAGGTGATGATCGCCCTGTTCGGATTGTTTGCCGAGGTCGAGCGGGACCTGATCTCAGAACGGACCAAGGAAGGACTCGCCGCTGCCAAAACCAAGGGGAAACTGCTCGGCCGGCCCAAGGGGGCCTTGGGAACATCCAGGCTCGACGGCAAGGAGCAAGACATCCGGGCGCTGTTGGGCAAGGATGTCTCCAAGGCCTCCATCGCCAAGATACTGTACGTCTCCCGCTCCGCCCTCTACCACTTCATCCAGACCCGCAAGATCGCTCCGGGCTGACCCCAAGACTCGGACCGCCCTTATGTTGTATTTCAACACCAATGTGGGCGCTACCCTTGGTGGGAAAAAGGTGTCCCGGCCCGCGTTCGTCGCTCCTGGACGCGTTAACGGTCCTTCTTGCGGAACTGGAGGCATTTCTGGCACGACGGATTGGCGTTGTCCAGTTGCTCGAGCGGGATGAAGAGCCCGCACAGCGTCCGCCGGAGGCCCCCGACGGAACTTTCCGGTCTTTGGTCGTCCTTTCGGATGTGGGTTTTCGGCTTTGCCATGGAACGTCGTCTCACCTCCATCGGAAGCACCCGGCTCGCGTTCGGTCGCTCCTGAGCGATCCTGGGGCTACTCCACGAGACGCTGTGGGCCGGTCGTGGGCGCAATTGCGGGTTTCGAGGGGGAGAGAATCAGCACCCCTTTGGCCGTCGCGTAGTTCAGACCCGGCCAGGCCAGCTTGATCTTCCTTAGCTCTCGGAGGCACTTTGTGCGGAAGTTGTCAACGGTGCGCTTGTCGTCCGCCTTGGCCGGTTCCGCCCCGAACTGGCGGTAGATCTTTGCCTCGCTTCCCGGCTCTTCTACTGTCGCATAGGTATGCCTACTACATCGAAGCCGAGGGCACGTGCCGCTGTCGCTTGGCTGCGGTCGTGCGTGCCAAACACGAGACCGACCTCGTGACGCTCCTCGAAGAGCAGGGCGCTTGCGAGATGGATCGCATCGAGCGTTTTGACGACGGTTGGCATTGGTTGACTGGCTCGTCGCAAGACCGCGGAGGTCAACCGGATCGACCCGATCGCGCGCTCCGTCGCGGCGATCGCCTCGTGCGCGTCGGCCAATCCGTCATCATCGAGAGAGCGCGACAGGCGGAGACGGTCGAGCGCCCGCCTCGCCTCGACGCCCATGATTTCGCTCGAATACGCGCGGTTCCACGTACCCCATTCTGGTAGCGGTTTTCCAGTGCCAAGCAGCCCGCGCAGCACCGCGCTCGTGTCAAGATAAATCGTCACCGGTCGTCCCGATCCACCCGCAGGAGTTCAACGACGTCGATCCCTTCCTTGAGCGTAATGCGCGGTGCCATCGGCAGGGCGTTCGCATCTGTCGGCTCTCGTACCTCGAGCCCGGCGGCAGCACCCGCGATCGGCACAAGCAGCGCGATCGGCGTCTGGCGGTCACACACCGTGACGGTGTCCCCCCGGCGCACCTGCGCCAAGTACCCACTCAGCTTCGCCTTCAGTTCCGACACCTTCGCTGTCTGGTTCATGTCCCTATTAGACCATATATAGTCACATAAAAACTATTAGTAGTTACGGCCCAAGGCCGTGGTCGCCAAGCAGGGGCCAATGCTAGATAAACGGCAGGACTTCAGAGATGGAGCGCGACGGACAGGATTAGTGATCCGGCATCATGGCGGTTTCCATGGGCTGAATCCGGCTTCTTTATATAGAACGATAAAGTATGTTATCGTTCCATATCTCAGGATCGCCCGGTTTCGTCTTCTTGAACCCCCTTTCCCCTCGCCACGGATGATTGCAGATCGGTCCTCGCCGTCCAGGGTTCGCTTCGCCGCTTCGCGCCCTGGACGGCTGCGGGCCGATCCGGGAGACGTGGCTGTTTACGAGGGAAAGGGGATGGATGGGCTTGGTTGTCGGGTTTTTCCGGGCCGTGCTTGCCGGGCCGAAGGAAACCTTTCGGTCATACCAGCCGCCTGAGCCGTAGCGGAGGGAGCGGAGCTTCGCTTCGCCTTCCGGTGTGCCCCGATCTGGTTCTTGACGCGTTCGCCGGGTGGATATCCAGCGATGTCCAAGATGACGCTCTTGCGTCCCTCGTCGACGAGTGCAAGTTGCACAAACGAGCGGTTTCGCAACGACCCGACACCGAACTGGTTTTCAAGGGCTTGGGGGTTGCGAAACGGTATTGCAGGAGAGATTCAATTGGCGATAGTTTTTTGCAACGCCGTCCGCGAGGCGGTCATCCAGGCGCTGCGCCGGGAAGGGACGCCCCACCACCACAACCCCGCCCCGGATGGAAAGCACAACTGAGGTAATCTCTAAAGGCCATGAAGAACCAAGGACGTTATCGCCACTTGCGCGTGGACTGGGTGGGCGAGTCCTCCAGCGAGTCGATCACGCTGTGCGGCGTCGAGGGTGAAGACATCGGGACTGGACAGACGCTCTGCCCCGACTGCGCCCAGGTCGCCGATGCTCTTCACGTTTGTGGGTTGGGACCGGAGAGCCTAAGAGAGTTATTTGACACGCTCCGGGTGATCGACCCTTCCGAGGTGAAAGCGAAGATGGAGGCGCTTCGAGGTCTGGGGGTGCAGATGGATATGCAGGAGCGGTCGCAACTCAACTAACAGAGTGTCTCCACGGGCGTCGGCGCAAGCCCGCCTGGGGCTTCCTCTACCGGCCCTTCCCCCTCGCTCTTGAATCTCCTTTCCCTCACCGCGAATCGTTCCAGATCGGTCCTCGCCGTCCAGGGTTCGCTTCGCCGCTTCGCGCCCTGGACCGCTGCGGGCCGATCTGGGGAGACGCGCTGTTCACGAGGGGGAAAGGGGGATTTCGGGCCGTGTGGACGGGCCGAAAGGTTCCCTTCCGGCCCGAAGCCGGTTGTCGTTTCCGGGAGCTTCTAGGGGTCGCTCTCGTCCAATTGTTGCGAGGCATATAAGCGCTCGTTGTCCGCAATGATGTCTCGCGCCAGCTTGGTGAGGTGTTCCTGCCCATGGCGCGTAAAACCTATATTCCCGATGACCCATCTACCCTGTTTGACTTCGAGTTGGGTGACGAGCACCGTCTCAGAGATCCAGCGGGCCACAGGGTCAGGTCCAGGCTCAGCGAAGAGATCGCCACGAATCGCCAGGGGAAGGCCGCCCGCAATCTCAATCGCTCTTCGGCAATCCCAGATGGATATCTTTGATTTCATCTTGCTCTTTCCTATGGCAGAAGCCGCGGAGCTATTCCACGAGATAGATTCTACGGCAGGCCGGGGGTTTGGTACTACTTCCCTGTAGAGGGTACCGCAAGGTCTGGTGGATCTCGGACCGCACGCCGCCCCCCGGGGCACAAACTCCCCACGCTACCCCGTCTCTGCGGCTAGCCGCGGCCTGAGCCAGAGATAGAGCGCGCCGACTCCCAGCAGCAGCACGCCGGAAATCACCGGCGCGCGCCAATCGCCCGCCCCGGCACGCGCCAGGAACAGCGCAACACAGACCACGGCGCCGAGCGCAGGCAGCGCAAGGGGTAGCTCGAACGCGCCCTGGGGTTCACCGGGCCGCAGCTTCAGGATGACGAGTGCGCTGTTGACCACCGAAAACACCAAAAGCAGCAGTAATACCGTGGCCGAGGCCAATTGTGAGATGTCGCCCGACAAAATCAGAATCACGATCAGCCCGAAGATCAGCCCGATGGCCACATGGGGCGTGCGCCGCACCGGATGGATGATGGAGAGCGCGCGCGGCAGATGCCTGTCGCGGGCCATGCCGTATAAGAGGCGCGAGGCGGTGACGTAATTGATCAGCCCGGTATTGGCCACCGCGAAGATGGTAATGGCGATGAACACCCAGGCCGGAAACCAGGGAGCGGCGCGCGCCATGACTTCGGCCAGCGGTGCATTGGCTTCGGCCAGTTCCTGCCACGGCACCACCGAGACGGCGGTGATCGCCACGCTCATGTAGATGATGACGGTCAGCACCAGCGCCATCACCAGACCGAAAGGCAGATCGCGCCGCGGATTCTTCAATTCCTCGGCGATGTTGATTGAATCCTCGAAGCCGAGGAAGGAGTAGAAGGTGAGCACGACGCCCTGCACCATCAGCACCAGGGGAAGGCCGGCTTCGGTTTCCGAACCAACCGGGAATTCCAACAAATTCGCCGAACCCCAGAAGCGCAACCCGACTGCGATCAGGAGCAGCAATCCCCCCACTTCCACCAGCGTAAAGGCGACGTTGGCCCACATCGACTCGCGGATGCCGCGATAGACGATCGCGCCGACGATGGCGAGATAGATGAACGCCAGCATGCCGGTGGGCAGGCCCTCGAGGCCGGGCAGGGTTTGCAGATTTTCGCCCACCACACGAGCGCCTGCGGCGATCGAGGTGAAGCCCGAGCAGGCCACCGTAAGCCCGACGAAATGGGTGAGCAGGCGGCGGCGATAGGCGCGCTGCGTGATATAGGCGGCACCACCCGCACGCGGGTAGCGTGAGCCGAGCGAGGCATACGATAATCCCGTCAGCCCTGCCGCGCCCAGCGATAGCAAAAAGGCAAGCCAGATCGCCGATCCCATCTCGGCGGCAACCTGCCCCACCAAGCCATAAATACCGGCGCCCAGCATGCTGCCGGCGCCATAGAGCGTCATCTGCCATAGGCCGATGCTGCGCCGGAGCGTCGGTTCGCCGGCACTGGCCGGTTCGGATTTTCCGCTAGCCTGTCCCATAGATTCGAGGATTATATCCTTTGCTAGATTGTTGCAAAGCCGTTCCTTTGTGCGACGGATTTTCGCTGATGGATGCAGCAGTCAATCCGGGCACAGGCGCTAATCACTCCTCCGGTCTGGGCGAACTTCGGAGACGCTGCACGAATTGCCGCATCAACAGTGGAATTCCGACCAGGAGCAAATACGGAACGAGAGCACCTATAACCACCATATAGGGGCCGAGCAATCCGCCGACAAGGCTGAACAATACGGCAAACGGAGTCGCCACTGCGATTGCAACCCATAACCCTCTGCTCCAGGATACTTCTGATTAGCGAGCGCCTTGTGGGAGACAAGGTACAGACATCGGTGTCCACGGCGAAGGGCTTGAAGTACGGCAATCTCGCCGACGAGGGTTTTCCCGGAGGAAGTTGGCGCACAGACCACTAGACTTTTACCAGACGCAACCCCAGCTTCCAGCGCCCGTTGCTGAACGTCGGTCAGTTGCTCAAATCCCCAATGTTGGAGTGATTCCTTAAGTTGGTCATCGACTCCAGGCCCGAAGATTTCTAGCAAATTACGCATTGATTTCACCAACAGTCGTCAGCGGAGATTTCGGGACTTTTATGCTTAATGCTACAGACTGAGAAAGGGCGAATTCCGTCTCCGCCTCCGATCCATGCAACAACGCTCATTAACTCATCCCCCCGTCGATCTCGCGGTAGTTCGATCGCAACGGGCGGCACCCCGGCTAGCTCACGAGCGTCCGCAACGACACCGCCACGTCTGCGGCGCCGTGCAGGACCGCGTTGTCCAGAGTAGCCAAAGGAACGCCCAGGGCCCGAGCGAGCGCGACGAACTCGGCATCGTAGGCAGTTAAGCCGCACTCCAATGCGACATCGATCACCTGGTGTCCAGACATGCTGGCGATACTGTCTCCTAGAACGACAGCAGCGTCATCGCTCATCGCTTTGGCCTGCTCTGAGGTTACCGCGCCCCGCCGCACGAAGCCGACCAGGACGTTGTGCAACTCACTCATGAGGATGCTGGGGGCCGCCCACTCCGTCTCCCGCTCGAACAACAGGGCCGCGTCGGTGCCGTCTGTTCCGCCCACTACCAGACGAACCATCACATTCGTGTCAATTACGATCACGGTCGTCCCGTGTCCCGCATCTTTCGTAGCGTGTCCTCACTGAGGTCGACCGGTCCGAGTGTCTCGTTTCGCTGCCGGATGCGATCCAGGAGGGTCTGTGGGTCTACCGGCTCGCGCCTAACCGACTCCGTCAGCCTCGCGAGGATCTCCCCGTTCAGGCTGCGGTGGTTCCGGCTCGCGGCCGACTTGAGCTCCCGGTGCAGGCGGTTGGGGATTCCACGGAGTGCTATGGCCGGCAAATTGGTCTCCTTCGACAAGCGTAAAGCACCATAATGATATCATAACAGTGTCAGATGGCGTTTCGCTGAACTTGGACTTTTCTTTGCCGAGGAGGCAGGAACCCGGCGAAAGGGGGAGCGCAGCGCTTCTGCTATCGCGCGAGTGAAGGAGCTTTATGACCGAGTTAGAACAGCAGTTGACGAGCGCCTTGACCGCGCTGTCGAAGCAGTACGAAGCGGAGATGGAGCAGCAGGCCGGGCGGGTCGGGGAATTGCAGAAGCAAGTGCAGCGGCTCGAAGAAGCGGTCAAGGACTTAAAGCCGCAGCTGGGGCGGACCGGAGCGCTGGCCGAGGATTTGAAGCGGCAGGTCAAACGCTTGGCGGCGGACTACAGCGAGATCGCCGCAGTGTTGGGCGGGCGCTGAACCATATCCGGCAGATCGAGCAGCAGCGGTCCGGGCCGGAGCGAGACTATGGACCCAGCCGCTAAGTCTTCTCTTGAGGCTCTTCTCGCTTGTCCCTCGAATCTACGGCGAGCTGAAGCATCTTTACCAGCAGTCGCATTGCCTCTCTCGGATCGTCTTCGATGTAGCGTTGAATCCAGTTCTTGAGTTCGGCGGCTTCAAACTCTAAATTTACAACGTAACTGCCTTCTCGGCCCAGAACCAGAGTTCGCGTCATGGGCCGCCATCTGTGACGGGATGAAGTGGCCGCCAGCGGGTTCACGCCTCCTCACCAGCCGATTTGGCGCCTCATCTCGCCATTTCTCGTTGCTCCAGAAGATAATCTTGAGCATGAAACGACACCGGGACGAGCACGATCTCGGCGAGCGCTGGTCGTGGACGCACGACGAGTTCGACTTGCTTCGAAACCGCACAGACAGCGGCCCAATAACGACTTAGAGACGCCTACGCGAGTTGCTGGCGCGCGATTCGAGGGCCTCTGGAAATCCGGACCGCCAGATGGCGGCCCATGACGCGAACTCTGGTTCTGGGCCGTATTGGAGCCGGTTGCCGGGGTTGCTCCGGGGCAGGGAGCACAGCGCCAGCAACCGCGCCATGAAGCCGAGATCGGGGGTCGTCTCGCTGGCCGTAACAAGCTGGTCCACCTGATCGGCCACGGTGAAGCCTCGCCGCGCCGGTGGTGGGGTTTTACGGAGCGCCTGGACCGGACCGCCCAGATCGGCCAAGGCATCACCGATCGGAACCAACTCGCCGCGTTGACGCTGCATGGCTTATTCTCCCATGTTCCCCAGACAACCCGGTGATTGTGGCCTCGGTGACGATGCGGGTCCCCCGCACACGCGGGGATAGACCCGATACCCTGTCTTCGATCGTTGCCGCCGAAGGGGTTCCCCCGCACACGCGGGGATAGACCCAGCGTACCGCTAGGCGGTGGTGCTATGGCACAACCCAGGTCCAAGGCCTTCAACGAGTTGGCCCTTTTAGCTACGGCGCCACCTCCAAAACTCCTTGGGCCGCATGCCATTTCCCTGGTCCAGCAGCCTCTCGTACGTATGAAATTTCAATGCGGCTCTGAGGGAAATTTATCGGCACCAGGACGCTGCAGAGTCCGCCGGCGTCAACCGAGCACCAGTTCGTCGATATGCCGGTGTCGTAAGAGAGACCACCGGCAACATAGTGCTTCCAATAGAGATCGATCGCCTTGTCTGTAAATCCTTCAACTTGGACCGAGATTTTCTCCCCCGGCCTGACAATCCCAGGCTGAAACAATATCCGAATGACGTTTTCGGAGGAAGCAATTAAGGCGCTGTTGCATGATTCAACTGCGGCGCGAGTGGGGGCGCTTTTCCAACTTCTCGTTCAGGACACCACAGCGCAGGATTTCGGCCTACCCAGCTCGGCCATCCGGTTGAGGATGTGACACCCGATCGCAACTTCTCTCCTTTGTGCCTTGCCGTGCCTCGCCTTCAATCCGCCTCCGAGCACGGACTTGTATCGGAAGAAGCTGTTTTCAACGCGCGCCTGCTGTCGGTAGCCCGACTCCTTCTGCCACTCTCGTCGCCCGACCTGGCGAATCCTCTCAAGAGCCGTGTCACGCTGCGCCCATGGGCCGTCCGTTGGCCCCGCCGACACCGCAGAGCGACGAGGGGGAATCACAATCACGACGTTCTCTGTACCGGCCGCGCTGAGTTGATCGTAGACTGACATGTGGTCGTAGGCTCCGTCTGCGGTGAAACGCCGGATGGGAACCTCGATTGTGTCGAGAAGAGCAGGGAGTGTGGAGGCGTCGTCCCGGCTGCTCGCTGTGAGTTCGGCCGCCACAATGAACCCCTCGGCATCCACCCCGATGTGCAGCTTCCGCCAATCCCGGCGTTTCTTTGATGCCTTGTGCTTGTGCGCGTTCCATTCGCCGCAACCCAGAATCTTCAGCCCTGTGGAATCGACGATCAAGTCGATCGGGCCGTCGTAGGATCGGGTCAGGGGCGGCACCGCAACGATTTGGTTCCGGCGCGAGAGTGTGGTGTGGTCCGGGGCCTTGAGGTTGAGGCCCATCAAGCGGAGCAGCGAGTCCAGGAACCCCTCGGTCTGGCGGAGCGGCAGGCTGAAGACGACCCGCAGCGTCAACGCGGTCCGGACCGCGAGGTTCGAGTACCGCCGCTGGCCTCCGCGAAGACCGTTCTTCGGTGGTACCCACGCGGCAATTGCATCCTCGCTCAGCCAGATCGTGACGTCGCCGCGGCTCCTGAGGCCACGCTCGTACTCCCTCCAGTTCCGGATTCTGTACTTCTTCTTGTACTGGCGGTTGACTCGGCTCGACTTCGCTGCGACCATGACGTTACCCCCCGATCTCTATGATGGACTGGACCCCACCCCCGCCGCTAGCGTGCTCGCTTACACCGATTCATGCACCAACGCCCCAAATCGGCGATACGGGGTAGAATGATCATAAAGGGCCCCCGCGTGCTGTTGGCTGACGACCACACCCTCCTTTTGGAGGCGTTCCGGAATCTATTGGAACCCGAATTCGAAATCGTTGGCGCAGTCGAGGACGGACGTGCTCTTCTGTCCGCCGCCGCGAAGTTGAACCCCAATATCATCCTGCTGGACATTTCGATGCGGCTTCTGAACGGCCTCGAGGCCGCCCGCTGGCTCAGAAAACATAGACCGCACATCAAGGTAATCTTTCTGACCATGCATGCGGACCCGACCTACGTCTCCGAGGCTATGCGTGAGGGAGCCAGCGGCTACCTCGCTTAAACGCTCGGCCGTCTCCGAACTGGTCACGGCGATCCGAGAAGTGCTTAAGGACCGGGTCTATGTAACACCACTAGTGACCAAGGGTATGGTGAAAGCGCTATCGGAGGGCCCGCCCAAGTCCACCGCCCTGACGCCGCGCCAACGGGAAGTACTGCAGTTAACGGCGGAGGGGCACGCCGTGAAGAGCATCGCTAGCATTTTGAATATATCCCCCAGAACTGTGGAATTCCACCAGGCCCGGATCAAGAAAGCCCTAGGAGCTTTTAACACCGCTGAGTTGACTCGGTATGCCATCAAACATGGCATCGTCACGGCCTGAAAGCCTACCTCTACCTCCCCTCCCCTTTTTGTGCCGCAAGTTCCTTGCGGGTTACGCGAATCCACGTAAGATTGCTCGCGGGACACCCTGGATGCCGTGGTGATACCGTAGATTGTTTCGGTAGTACTGGTATTATCCACAGTTCCCCAGGGTCACCTCCTGGTGACATACTAGCTTCTTACAGACCGAGAGTCGTGAGACTGGAAAACTACGAGAGCGGCTCGGAGCCTGCCAAATTCTGACCCCCTGCACAAAAAAGCGACGTCTGTCGCACATTTGCCATGGAGAGATCGACCGGGCGGCCGGCAATGCTGAGTCAGCGATGTTTGACACAGCTTCCTATTGAGAAAGGGGGGCCGTGTGCTACACAATCTCAGGTGTTTTCGGGGAACGAACGAGCTGAGCGGAACCCGCCGACAGCTCTGAGGCAGGCCAATAGAAGCGCTCGCACGGGAGTAGAAGCGCCCAGCTCGCGTCCCAAGATCCGCCTCGCACTAGCGGACGACCACGCGATTTTTCGCGAGGCTCTCCACTGTTTGCTGTCGCTGGAACCGGATTTCGAGGTGGTCGCCGAGGCCAGTGACGGCGACGGAGTGATTGAGGCGCTTCAGAAACATCAGCCTGACATTTTGCTGCTTGACCTAATGATGCCTAGGCTAGACGGGTTGTCGGTGCTGCAGCGTCTGCGGTCCTATCATTTCAAGACCAAGACCATTGTGCTGACCGCTTCAGCGGACCAAGCCCAATACACTCTGGCCATGAAACATGGAGCGGCCGGGTTCCTAAACAAAAAAGAGGCGAAAGGTTTTCTGGTTAAAGGCATCCGCAAGGTCCAGCGGGGTGAGATGTGTCTGGATGACAAAACGATGGTCGGGGTGACGCGGCAGTTTTCGGCTCCCATAGGAGAGCCCCCATTGCTAAGCCGCCGGGAAGAGAAGGGAGAATCCGCCAAGGTTCCCTTACTTAATCTTCAACCAACGAAAGGAGGCAAACGCAAGGGGCGACTGCAGATGGAAACCGAGCTGTGTGGGGCCGTTGAACGCCAGGAGTTCCGAGTTCACTACCAGCCCATTGTGTCAGTCCAGACCGGTCAAATAGACGGTTTTGAGGCCCTGGTGCGCTGGGACCACCCAGTACAAGGCCTCATTCCCCCAGGGGAGTTCATCCCGGTAGCGGAAGAAACGGGTCTGATTGTGCCGATCGGCGAGTGGGTGCTGCGAACAGCGTGCGCCCAGGCGAGTGCTTGGGCGAGCGGAGGATATCCACATCTCCGTGCCTCGATCAACCTCTCATCATGCCAGCTCAAGCCAGGAAGTTTGGTAGAATCCGTGACCCGAGCTTTGCAAGACACCGGTCTAGCCCCCCATCTGCTGCAACTGGAACTCACAGAAAGCAAGTTCATGGACGATGTTGAAAAAAGTGTCAGAACATTCACTGAATTGAGTGCGATGGGAGTACGCATCGCTCTCGATGACTTTGGAACCGGCGCCTCCTCACTGAGTTACTTGAGATCTCTGCCAATTCACGCATTGAAAATGGATGGTAGTTTTTTGCGTGAGGTCGTCGACGATCCAGATGCCGCCGGAATAGTGTCAGCCATTATTGAACTGGCTCACAACCTGAGACTCACGGTCGTTGCTGAGTGGGTTTCAACAGATGAGCAACTGAGGTTCTTGCGTTTGCATTACTGCGACGCGATTCAGGGCAGTCTTTTCAGTTGGCCGGTGCCCCCTGAGACATTTACGAGACTATTGCAAGCGGAGCGACGCGTAACACTCATCCCGGCCTCCCAGGAGCGAGAGAGTATTTCCAGCGTCACGAGGTCTGCCATAGCTTAGCCGAGAGCGTTGTCAAGCCGAGCGGTCGCCTTCAAAACCGGCACGGCAAAAAGTTCGACGGAAAGATCCCGAGCTTGGGACCGCGCGGACTGGAAAGAGAAACAAACGAATAACATTTCGGATTACGTGGAGATCGACTTTATCCCATGGGCCGGCGGTGACAGTGGAACATGAAATTTCTAGTAGTCTTGCCCAGGCACTGTGGGGGACAACGTATCCAAACTGAGACTTGAGCCGAGGTTAAGCTATGTCGAAAATACGAGTCTTGCTGACTGATGATCACACCTTGTTTCGCCAAGGAGTTCACACATTGCTGGCGGGGGAGTCCGACATCGAGGTCGTTCGCGAAGCGGCGAACGGGACCGAGGCGGTCGAGAAAGTCGGCCCCATGCGGCCCGACGTGGTGCTGATGGATATCGGTATGCCGGGCCTTTCCAGCTTTGAAGCCACTAGGCAGATTAAGAAGGTTCGTCCTGAGACGAAAATTCTTTTCCTGACGATGTACGACGACCAAGACTATCTCGTCGATTGCATGGAGGTGGGCGGCAGTGCCTACGTACTGAAAGACAGTCCAGCGCCCCAGCTGTTGGCTGCGATTCGCGATGTCTACCGTGGCGGGAGCTATCTGAGCCCGAAAATGCTTTCGCAACTGGTCGCCGATTTCCGCTCGAGCACCAAGACGACCCATCGTAAACCGCGCTTTGCCACGCTGACGCCGCGCGAGAAGGAAATTTTGAAGTTCCTCGTCGAAGGCCAGTCGGTGAAAGAGATCGCAACGCAGCTGAACCTGAGCGTCAAGACCATCGAGGCGCATAAGTTCAACCTCATGCGCAAACTCGACATTCACAACAAGGCGCAATTGGTTCACTACGCGGTCCGGAAGAAGATCATCAGGATCCCGATCGGGCCGTTGCCACCGATGACTGTCAGTGCCGCTGGTTTGTGATACGAACAAAGTCGCAGCGCGAAAAGCTGACCGCTGTTAGCAAAGGACTCGAGCGCCCGGAAGGCCAGTTGCTCGGCGCTGAGCTCAATGTAGTAGGCAAGCTCGGGACTGCCGGCGTCATGGCCTTGAAGCGCCGCAAATGCGCCTAGCGCCCGGTGGACGATCCGTCTCTGTCGAAAAAGGCGCCCCACGTAGATGCCGTCCTGGGTGCGTGCCAGACCTGCCGAAGCCGTCACATCCCTTACGGGATCGTCTGCAAGAGGAACCTGGGGCGATCTGTCTCGGCATCGGCTGGTCGTGCTGCCTAACGTCCTCATGATGGCCGAAGAAGAGGTGCAGCAGTCAGCTAATCGTTAGCGGCTCGGATGAGGGGGCTCGTTATTGAGCCTGGACCGCTCGTGACAGGCCAAGTGCCCGCGACGACCAAGGCGGGCATGACCGCTCGCCGCCGTCCCCGGCTCCGATTGGCTTAGTGCTTGGTTGCAAAAGTTCGTGTTATTTGAAAAGCCCTTTCCCGAAGGACCATACGATCGTCCGTCTGGCCCGGAAGTGGTTTGTTCGCAGAGTCTTCCGAGCCGCGACCGTGAGGGAGCGCTCCAGGGATTGTCCGCCTATAACCTATCCTGAATTTAGGCAACCAAAGTATTAGCGTCGATCCGACCCCGCCATTCCATCTCTGTTTACACGTGCTCCGCCTCAAGCCGCATCTTCTTAGGGCTAACTCGCATTTCCCCATGGCGGGAGCCGTATGAGCGGAGGCGTTCACGTACGGTTCTGCGAGAGCCTCTGGGTGGCCGGTATCACCTACATCCGGCTGCGCCGAGAGTTTGTCTACCGGGCTCTGCTGTTAATGGCTGCTTTCGGAGGCGGCTGGAGCCGCCTCCGGCCATTCCGGCGGCTGAGTTGGCGCTTGGGTTGCGTCCCCGCATGGCCCTATCCTCCGCTCAGCTACTTCCAGAGTGGATCACATCAACCCGGCGGGGGAAAGTAAACATGACAGTGCAAAACTCCCCTGCCGTTATTCCTACCAAACCCTTGCCAAACAAGGGTTCTTGCTGTACCGTTTGAAAGCTCGACATTTTCTGACGAATGACTCGGGACATTCACGGAGAGTCCGGTTGCATCCGGTTAGCCTGGAACGGCTGATTCCGGTCAATACGGCTGAGAGAGGCTTCGTTGTCTATCGATTTCAGGCGCGCTGAACCTGGGGACCATGCGGCTACGTACGACATCGTTACCCAAGCGATGACAGACTTACTGGTGAGGAGACACAATCTGCCCTTTCCTCGTGCCCCGGAGATTCAGCCGCGGGACCTTGCCTTTCGGCAGTACGCGTATGAGTTCCACCGAGAGTCATATTGGATGGCGGAAGAAGCTACCCGGCAGGTCGGCTTCGCAATAGCCACCCGAAATGATGGTCGCTGGTGCCTGGGAGCCCTTCATGTGATTCCCGAATACCAGGGCCGGGGCATCGGCCGGCGTCTTCTGGAGCTGACCCTTTCGTCGGCCGAGCCTTCTGACTCATTGTGTGTGCGCATCGACTCGGTCCAGCCCGTGTCCGCTGCCCTCTATATTCGCGCCGGCATGTTGCCATGGCTGCCGGTATTGACATGGGAGGGACCGATCGTCGGCCCTGTCCCTGACTTACCGGGTGACGCATCTTTCCACGTCGGGGCTGACCCTGAGGAACTGGACCCGGTCGACCGGAAGGTTATCGGCCTGCTCCGGAGGAGGGAGCATCAGTTCTGGCTGGGCCAACATGGACTGCAGTGTGGGATACTCTCGGTAGACGGCAGACCGGCTGGTTACGTATACGTCTCCAAGGACGGCCAGATAGGCCCAGCGGCGGCAACGGCGGAGCCGTTGATGCGGACCCTTCTGCTCTGGGCCGTATCAAGGTCAATGGAGCAGCGCGCGGACCACCTGTACCTGAACATCCCGGGGCAGTGTCCCAGCGTACAGGAGGTCGTCCTCGCGCTTCGACTCAAGATCCGACCCCCCTCGACGGTCCTTCTCTCTTCTCGACCCCTGTGGCACTTGGGCCAGTATCTGATCTCGGCGGGCGAGCCGTTGCTGTAACGAAGTCGAGAAGGGTTTGCGGCGTGGCGGAACTGACCGTTGCCCGCCGCAACTGCCAGTTGGCAAACCGGACCGTCAAACGCGGGGGTCGCTACCTGTTGACGCCGCGGTTCTCGTGTCGCGCGGGCGTGGCACAAGGCGCGCGCGGCATCACTGGACCGCTTGCTGACGCGCGCGGCTCGGAAACGGGTCGGGTCGTTTCGACTGCAGGTCGGGCTGTGGGCACGGCATGCCGCCCCTACGGATCGAAAGCGAGGCCTTTCTTCGGCGCGTTGCTCCCAGGGCTGTTAGCCGTAACCTCGAGCGGAGATGGGCCAAATCTGTTCCACTCGGTCACCGCGGCAAGCGAAGATCCGGTCGTAGAGATTGACGCTCGGGTCGCAGTGGGGAATAATCAGCTCGATCTTGTTGCCTATGCGAATCTCTTGCTTCGGACTCTCGAGCTCAAGTATGCCGTGTTCGTCGCCCGCGAAGTGGTATTTCACTTCTGCCAGCCCCACCACTTCCGCGTCAAACTCACCGGCGGCAAGAGCCTTGGTGCCGGCATCGAGCGTTACCCAATGCCGCCGATTCTTGCTGATGGCCGTAGCCAGTACCGTCAGAGAAGGCTCGAAGTCGTCATAGAGCGCCGATCGCTCTCCGCCGATACGTCGATAGTCGGCGTCCATAAACACGTAAGAGCCGACCTGAAGCTCGGTAAACCCGTCGAGGTGGGGATCGATGTTGTAGGTCCCGGTGCTGCCGCCGGACATGATCTCGATCGGCAGACCGGCCTTCTTCATCTCACGAACCGTATCGAGAACCGGCCCCATATGTTCTTCCGAATGGCGCTTACGCGCCCCAAAGCCGATCACGTGTGAAGTCGACCCGGAATAGCTGTGAACTCCGAGCAGAGTAAGACTGGGCAGCGAGTCGAGCTTCTTGGCCAGCTCGATGGCGGGCAAACCCGGCAGTGTACCCGTTCGGCGGTCGCCCGGATCGACGTCGACCAGGACATTGAGATTCGCCTTAGCGGCAACAGCGGCCTCGCTGAGCTGCTCGGCGTGCAAGAGGCTATCGACCACGCTCATGGTGTCGGGGCGCTCATTAGTCAGCCGGAGCAACCTGTGAATCTTGTTGGGCCCGACCAGCTCGCAGGTGATCAACAAACCTCCGATGCCGGCCGCCCCCAGCGCCTCCGCCTCGCGAATGGTTGCCATGCACACGCCGAGCGCTCCGGCTTCGAGTTGGCGCTTGGCTACTTGCGGGCACTTGTGAGTCTTTGCGTGGGGACGAAGCCCGACTGAGGCGCTTGCCGCATAGTCGGCCATCCTGGCGATATTCGCTTCGAAACGGTCGAGGTCGACAAGCAAGGCCGGTGTCGGTAGATCGTGTTTCTCCACCCCGTCGACCCTGCTACCGGATCGCGATCGTTGTTCGACCTCTTCAAGGCGGTATCCACGAACTTGCTTCGCCGGCAGCATGTTGGGGTTAACGGGATGCGGGTAGGTGGTTCCTGGGTCGGGCGGGTTTGCGGAGCGCTTGGAAATCCCTCCGTCGGTCGCTTTCCAGCCAGCCGATCAATTGTGGTCGAAACAACATGCTAACCGCAACCCGCGTCGCGAGGTTGGCCAAGTGCGGCAAGCGAATCACTGGTCCTGAAGTCATGCGGGTTCCGCGGTAGGCCGCACGTTGCGTATACTCCGTCGCGCTTAACGCGAGTGCTACACAGCCGGAGCGTCAGGGGCACCACGGACGGGTGGGAGTCACAAGGCCGGAGAGGACAGCCGCAAGGCAACCTGGAAAGCGACGACAGGTGTTGTCGGCGCGGGAGGGCAACGAGGCTACGAACCTCCCGCGCCAACGGAGGTTGGTTCACTCTGTGGGAAGAGCCGAGGCATCGCCGCGCAATTGCGCTTGAGCAGCATTCAGCCGCTTGCAACCAACGATCGATCGGGCACCCCCCTAAAGGCAGCCCAGAAATACCCGGCAAGTCGCCTCGGCGCCCGAAAGGAGCCGGTCACGCGCCGCTTACCGACGATCCTCACTTAATTATGATGTATGAGGGGCTGATTTTTACCGCCTTCAGGGTGTGAACCTGGAGACACACCGCCTGGGTCCGATTTTCCAATAAATTACTTTGTTTCAATCATTTGCAGGAGTTCCTTGGGATGCTTCCCAGTTTGACAATCCAGCCCGTCTGGCCGCAAAATAATATTGAGGTAGTTGTGCCGTAAGAAATCCCGCCTGATTCGTCTTTGAAGGTGAATCCGGCGTCACGGCGCGGGGGAACTCGTGCGACGCTTTGTTGGCTTCGATTCCGCAGCTTCGGAAACCGAACGGCTCTTCGATGAGTGCCGTGACAGCTTAATTCGCTACCTTCGCTATCATCTCGACGATCGATCAGAAGCAGAAGATATTGCGCAAGAAAGTTTTGTCCGCTTTTTGCAAGCTCGCAAGCGACAAGAAAAAATTACTCAGCCGAAGGCATGGCTGTTTAGAGTTGCGCACAATTTACTGATCGACATGGGCCGCAAGCGCCGGCCTGAGCTTTTGGACGAACAAGAGTGGACAATCCATGACCGTGGCGTGGATCCAGGGAGCCGGACGGAAGCTCAGATCGAAGTCTCCAAATTGTCCTGGGAACGGCTTACGCCGTCGGAACTCGACTGCCTGCGGTTGCGGACCGAGGGCCTGAAGTACCGTGAAATCGGTGAAGTTCTCGATTTGTCGATTTCGACGGTGGTGAGTTATATTTCGCGGGCGCTAACAAAACTGCGAGAAGGCGTTGGGGAGAAGAGTGACGCATCTAAGCACGGAAGAACTGCTGCTGCACTGTGACGGCGAGCTGGCTTCGCCGCGGGCAGCGCATCTTGAGAGCTGTGCTTCCTGCCTGACGGCGATGGTCGACGTGCAGGGCCTGCTGCTCGAAGTTGAGCACGAGCTGCGATCGTCGATTCCTGCCGAGACAGTAGAAAGCCGCGCAGCCTCTTGGTCCGCGCTTGAAAAGACCCTCTATCCACCTCAGCGTGTCCGCAGCTTCCCGCTTCGATGGTCGCCCGCCTACGGCTTGGCGGCCGTTCTGCTGATCGCCGTTTTCGGTGGGTACCTCGCTCTGCGACAACCAAGCGTCGGGCCTCCGGCCGAAGTAGTTGAGCTGACGGATTCCGCGGGCAAGCAAGCCCCAGGGGCAGCCACCCATTCCGGCCAGCCCGTTACCGCGGCAGAGGTAGCCTCCGAGCTGAAGCCGCCCGCAGCGGTCGCAGTGGAAAGAAGCTCGGCTGCCGTAGACCAGGCCGCCGCGGTAGCACCTGTCCGGCAGACGCCCGCAAGGGCGGTGACCGTGGCCGAACGCTTTACGATGCCCGAGATTGCCGCGGCGCCCCCGCCGGCGGAACAAATCGCATTCTCAACATTCGAACTCGCTGCCGCCCTAGAACCAGCCATCGGCGGGTTGCCCGGTGTTGTCGACCCGCTGCTCGCGCCGTTTGCCACCGCCGAGAGCGCTACCGTCCCAGCGCCGAAAGTTGTCGCTAGAACGCCTGAAAGCTTGCTCGCGGCGATCGACGGGCGCTGGATGCTGATGAAAGCCGGGGTATGGGAACAAGACGTTGAGCCGGATCTGCGTAGCGGCAAGTTGTTTTTTGTTGGCAGCGTTGAGAATGCAGCTTCGGAACAACAGTTCACCGCGGCGGTCTCGAAGGTAGCCGGATCTCGGAGTATCGGCTTTGACCTTCGCCGACGGCAGGAGAGCACGGCGGCGACGGCCCAGCGGGAACTGCATCCGGTCGCGAGAACCGCTCCGCTCCCGGTAGCCGGAGTCGTCCGCAACTCCTTGCTGGCACACTTTAGCGACACCGCTCAGCGCTCTTTCCAGACTCCGAGCCCGGCAGTGCTGGAGTCGGAACTGGATCGCTATGTCACCGACGTCTTCCGCGGCCAATCGCGGCTTCTGGCTCATGTTTACTCCCTCAACAGTTTGCTCCAGAGCGTCCGGGCGAAAGACGTCGAACGCCTGGAGCCGGCAACCGTCGAGAAATTCCGGGACGTAATGAGATTCCACCTTGCCGCCGTGGATGAGCAGCAAGCGCGCATCTACGATCGCCTCTCCGAAGCCCTGCCAAGACGCTTCTGGGCGTACCGTGAAACTGAATCGGAACTGGCTGACAAGACCGCGTGGGCAGGCGAGAGTGAACAGCTACTTCAAGAGACTCTTCTACTCGACGGCACGCTAACCGAGTTGCTCAGCGCCCCACAGCCGACCATCGACGCTTCCTCGGCAAATCCTTCCGCGGGCCAATTACTGCATCGCATCCGCTCCAGGATCAGCGGCCTCAAGGATCATTCCCAGGCCTTACAATAAGGCCATGGACCGCTTTGGTCTGGTCGGGGGGTTAGTGTGTCTGTTGCTGCTGCCAACCAACCTGGCCGCTCAGCGGCCGCCCTCCGGAACGATTCTCGGCCAGGTCGTTGACGCGGACCAAAATCCCCTGGAACGCGTAGAAGTCCGGCTGATAAATCTCTCCACGGCGAAGTCGATCGTCGCGTACACGGATCTGGCGGGGGATTTCTCTTTCTCGGGACTAAGCTCGGACCGCTATTCTCTGGCCGTTCACCGCGAGGGCTACACGCTGCGGCGGGTTGGTCCTTACGAGGTGTTGCCCGATCTCCCGGTCGAGGTGCACGTAGCCTTAGAGCGTCTAGCTCCGCCGCTGACCCGCCCGAAGGCGGGGTTGGAAGGCATTGCACTCGAATACGGGTTGGTGCGGGAGCAGATTGAAAGCGTGCCCGTACTGATTGGTTCAGAAGGCCGCACAGCAGTGGATAAGCTCCTGTTGCTGGTCCCGGGCATGAGCCCGGTGGAGTCGTTGGAGGTGGGGCCGCTCTCGGGTCAGGCGGCGGCCGCGTCCGCCAACGGTTCTCGACGCTCGGCCATTAACTACCAGCTCGATGGAGCCTCCAACAACGCACAGAATCGAATCACCGGAGCTCAGGCGGCGACCTTCGGACCGACTCCGGAAGCTATCGATACATTTCGCGTGGTTACCCATACCTATTCGGCACGTGATGGGCGCAACGCCGGCGCGGTGGTTTCCGCCGTCACTCGTAGTGGAGGTCCTGACTGGCATGGGGAGGCTCGGGCATTTTGGCGCCCCCGGGGCGACAACATTTTCGAGGCTTTCGACGGTTCAACCGACTCGATCCGTGGCTCGGTCGGTGGAGGCAATTTCGGCGGTCCGCTCTCGCTTAAGCACGGCCTCTTCCTTTTTGTCGACGGTGAGACCTGGCGAACCAATGCCCGCCATGGCCAGATTTCGCCGGTGTTGACAGCTGCGGAGCGAGCCGGTGACTTTTCCGATTTGCCCGATCAACAACGACCTCTCGATCCGACCGCCCGGACCCCGTTTCCCAACGGCATCGTTCCGCCGTCCGCGTTCGACCCACTGATGGAAAAGTATCTGGATACATTCTTGCCCAGGCCGAACGTCGACGAAGATCTCCATCTGTCGGAAAGCGACCTCGATAGTAGCGGAGAAATGTGGCTAGGGCGCCTCGATTTCAGGCGCAACAAGTGGGGGCTGCACCTCAGCTATTTCAACTTTCGCGGCAAGGTTCATAATGCGCTCAGGGAGTTGAACCTGGCGCCCGGCGTCACCACTCGAGTTCGCCAGTTCTCGCACAACCCACAGCTCACGCTCACACACACGCCGACTCCTGGGCTGGAACACAGTTTCCGGGTTGGTGCCCAGCGCTTGTCGACCAACTTCCGCCAGGGCCACCGTGACTTTTTCGATACGCCGGCCGAAGACTTTGGCTTCGACTTCCTCAGCTTTGGGGCAAATCCCGGCACGATTCCCGACCTGACGCTGTTGAATGGCGACGGCAGCGAGCGGTTGCGCATCGCTCCCTTCCTCACGGCTGAATCCTCGGCGCAGACGACATTTCAAGTCGCCGAAGACGTAGTCTACCGCCGGGGGGCGTGGTTGTTTCGAGGGGGAGCGCTGTTTCAGCGAGGGATCTGGCCCTTCACCAACGTCGAAAACTCGGCCGGCAGTTTTGAATTTTCGCGCCCGGGATTCTTCGGGACGCTCAACGGCGCCGCGAACATGTTGGTCGGTGTGCCCAGCACCTACCGGCTGCGCACGCCGCGCAGCCTTAACCTACGCTGGAACGAGTTCGCTTTGTACGGTGAGACGGAGCTGCGCCCCATGCGGGGTCTACAGGTGACCTTTGGATTGCGGTTCGAGTCGCAACCGCCCGCGGTAGACCGCCTGGATCGAATTGCAGCTTTTCGGGAAGACGTCGAAAGCCAGCGCTTTACCGACACCCTGCCCAATCTGATATTTCCAGGCGATCCGGACGGCGACTTCGGCCCGCTGCCCCGCTCCACGATCCGTACGGACGGACGGCACCTGTCGCCGCGGTTGGGTGTAACATTCTCTCCGATCTGGGAGAACCGCTTGTCGCGATGGCTCCTGGGGGAATCGGGACGTTCGGTGTTTCGTGCTTCCTACGGCGTGTTCCACGACTTCGGCACGTTTGCCGGCTCCAGCGCCGCGGCTCTGCTTCAAGCTACCTACCCGCCCTACAGCACCGACAATCGGTACGATTTATCGAGGATCGCGCAGCAGCGGGGAAGTTTCAGCGCCCCTCTTTCCGGTGTGCCGGCGGCAGAACCCGATTCCATCCGCAGCTCCGTGATCAGCTATCCGATCTTGGTTTTCGATCCCAACTTCGAGAACGCTAGGGCTGAGCACTGGACGATCGGCTGGCAGCGGCTGCTGCCCCAACGAATCTTCTTCAGTGCTATCTACCTGGGGACGCGCACGTCGAACCTGCAGCGGCAGCAAGAGTTGAACACGTTTCTTCGCAACTCGGCGTTCGGATTCAGCTTCATCCGGAACATGCGGCGCTTTCCCCGCTACACTGAGGTCCGCTCCTTTGAAAGCTCCGGCAGCGGCCGCTACAACGGCGTCCAACTGCGCGGGACACGCTATCTGACCCGCGACCTCGCTTTCGAAGTGGCATACACCTGGTCAGAGGCGTTCGACGACGGCAGCGACTCTTTACGAAATACATTGGCGACCGAACCATGGAGTTTTTCCGACTTCGATCGCACCCATACGGTCACGGCTTCGTGGTTTTACCGTGTCCGTCTGCCGCCGAAGATTCGAGGCAGGCTAAGCTGGGCGGATAACTGGCGTATCAGCGGCGCCTGGCGGTTGCGATCCGGCTTGCCTCTCGACATCCGCCAAACTCAGGATCCAACCTTCAGCTTTGTACGTGTCGGGCGCCCGGACCAAGTGGGTAAATTCCGGCGGCTCGACCCCAGCGCTGTCCGCAGCTTCACGTTCGCCGATGGGCGCACGGTGACCGGCCGGTTCGCCTTCGATCCTACGGCGTTCGAGCCGGTCGTACCGACGAACTTCGACGAGCTTCGAGAGGGCGCCACGCCGCGCAACAGTTTCCGCATGCACGGCTTTCAGCAGTGGGACCTACGGTTGTCAAAGATCCTTGCCATCAGCGAAACGACTTCGATTGACGCCGGCTTCGACATGCTCAACGTGTTCAACAACAAGAACTGGGACGCTCCATTCTCGAACATCGACCACCCCTATTTCGGCATCGTTCGCGCGGAAGGGCTGGATCGCACTTTCCAATTGGCGGTGCGGTTTCGGTTCTAACAACCCCCGACCTCGCTGCCATCGCGGGCTCATCTCAGGTAGAATGCCTTGCTACGGAGTTGGTGTCCAAGGCCGTGCCGACCGTTTGAAACCCGATCCCGAAATCATTGAGGAGAAAGACATGATCCGAAAGAAAGTAAAGAGCCGTCTTACGCAGTTCTCGTCGTTTCTATCGCCTTGCTTGCCGGCGTTCGCTCTGCTGTTGACGGGAGCGTTTAGCCCCCTAGCCGCTGAAGACAGCCGCGACGCCAAGGCCGAGGAGATCGCCCATTCCGTCATGGAAGCCATGGGCGGGACGGGAGCTTGGGATGCCGTGCAATTCCTCCGCTTCGATTTCAAGGTCAACGTCGGTGGCGAGATGCGGGTCGATCGCTCTCATTTGTGGGACAAATGGTCGGGGCGTTACCGCTACGAGAACAAGACCAAAGAGGGGAAGCAGCAAGTAGCGCTTTTCAACGTGAACGACCGCCAGGGTGCAGTATTCGAAGATGGCGAGAAGCTCGCTGACGAAGCGGCGGCTGAGCCTCTGAAAAACGCTTACGCCGCCTTGATCAACGACATGTATTGGCTGGCCATGCCCTGGAAGTGGCTGAACAAAGGGGTCAACCTCGAGTATTTAGGCCCCAAGGAGCACCACGGGAAGACATATGAAGTCGTCCAGCTCAGCTTCAATAATGTCGGATTAACTCCCGGCGACCAGTACCGTGCCTTCGTCTCGCCGGAGTCGAACTTGATGACCTACTGGGAGTACACCCTGCAGAGCGACAACGAGGGTGCCTGGAACTGGGAATACGGCGATTACTCGGGGGTCAAACTGGCGAGCGATCACACGAACGCGGAGGGCGTCTCCATCAACATGGGCAACGTCGCCGTCGTTGAAGCCGTTGACGATGCGTTTTTCACGGACGCAGCCCGCATGATAGCTGAGCTTCCGTAGATCTTAGGGAGGGTCGCGAACGTCGGCCTTCATAGGCTATTGATCTGTAAGTGTAGAAAAACCTCCCGGTGGACCTCGACGCGCAAGTCCCGAACGGATTCGTTCTCCTAGCGGCTGGCCGCCCCCCAAACCCGACGATCCCATGACGGCCGACCCCGATTTGAGTCACGAGGCCCCCTCGCTGGTCGATTTTCGGAACGTAACCGTCCTCCGCAACGGGAACAAGGCTCTCGATTCGATTACACTTTCCATTGCCCTCGGGCAGCACGTCGCCATCCTCGGTCCCAACGGTTCCGGCAAGTCGTCGCTGATCAAAACCATCACTCGCGAATGCCATCCTCTCGAGACGTCCCTTGATTCTCGGCTTACGGTTCTGGGCAAGAGGCAGTGGAACATCTTTGAACTTCGGCCGCGGCTCGGGATCGTCTCTCCAGACTGGACGAAGGTTTGCGACCGCGACATTTCCGCCCGCGAAGCGATTCTGACCGGCTTTTTCGGCAGCGCCGAGCTGTGGCCAAATCTCCGGGCGACCTCAGATATGGAGGACAAAACGGAGCAGGTACTCGAACGGTTGGAAATAGCTCATCTCTCTAAACGCCGAGTGTCACAGATGTCCTCGGGGGAGGCCCGTCGTGTTCTCATTGCCCGAGGATTAGTCCATGACCCGCGGGCGCTGATCCTCGATGAGCCCGCTACGAGTCTAGACCTGAGGGCGAGACGCGAGCTGCGAGAAATCCTACGGAAAATTGCGAGGGCCGGCACAAGCGTTATTCTCGTCACTCATGACCCGGCGGATATCTTCCCGGAAATCAGCCGAGTCATTTTGCTGAAAGACGGCACGGTCCTTCGAGATGGCCGCAAAGAAGATATCCTTGCATCGGCTCATCTATCGAGATTGTTTGGCATGCCGGTCGAGCTAGTTGAGAGAAACGGATACTATCACTTGCTCGACGGCTGAACGCGCTTCGTTGTCCGGTGTCCGGAGAGACAGAAATCGCGGTGACGATGTTTGCGTTCGCCGCCGGATCTGGTAGAGTGTTAGGCCTTGCGGGTAACAAGAGAGCAACGGCAAGCTTCAAACGACACCTACACGTGGTCACAATCGAAGCGCCCTGCGCGGTTCGCGGAGCCGCCGCTAAGCTCGAGCTGGTAGGCCTGCAAGTTGCGGCTAACTTAAGGTTTGTCAGCGAAAGCCAGCCTAGCAGCCCGTGGTGAAAGTCGTTGGCCTCAAAGAATGGGTACGGTCGGATTCTCGCCGAACCTAACTTCGACCACGGGCAGCGTAGCGTGGGCGCGTCGGCCAAGCGGCCCGCACACCGCGCGCAAGCAGAGCATCACCATTCTGACAACCTTGTGAATCAGCCGACGCAAACGGGAGAGGGAGGAACATGAGCGCAAGAATTTTCGTCGCGGAATTGATTGGAACCTTTTCCCTGGTCCTCATTGGTCCGGGGTCAGCAGCGATTGGCAGCAGTTTGGTAGCGGTCGCTTTTGCACACGGCCTGATCGTATTGAGTTTCGTCTACGCTTACGGCTACGTTTCGGGAACCCATATCAACCCAGCGGTAACCATCGGCTTGTGGGTCGGCCGGCAGATCGATTTCGGGACTGCCGTAGGCTATATCGTTGCCCAGGTCATCGGCGGCATACTGGGCGGGGGAGCACTGTGGGTATTGCTCAGCGGCATGGAGAGCGCGAGTGGGATGGGCGCCACCGTTCCGGCCGTGGGCGTGTCCGACGGACAGGCATTCCTGCTGGAGGTATTGCTAACGTTCTTGCTCGTCAACGTCATCTTCCACACGGCGGTCAGCGGCAAAGGCGGGAACCTGGCACCGGTGGCTATCGGCCTAACACTCGTAGCCTGCATTCTGATGGGTGGCCCGTTGACGGGGGCGTCACTGAATCCCGCTCGCACACTTGGCCCGGCTCTGTTCAGCACCGCCCCGACCGCGATTTCGAGCCTCTGGATCTATTGGCTCGCGTGTCCTTTGGGCGGCATCTTGGCGGCCTTGTTATACGGATTCTTGCGGGACAAGGAATAAGAGTTAAGGCGGGCAGCGGAGGACCGCTGTTTGTGGCGCAAGCTCTTAGCTTGCCGAGTCGACACTTCGGTCGACTCTTGTTCCGCGGATTCGTGTTGCATGCCGAGGCTATGCCAGGAGTCGAGAGAGTCGCGACGCGGCACGCTGCGACCGTGCGCCACAAGGGAATCGGACGCTTTCGCACAGACTTGCAGTCAACCTGACGTCGTGGCCCGAAACTCCACCTCTAGCAGAAACAGTCCCCTCGCCGGCACGGTCGGTCCTGCCTGGGAACGTTGTTTCGCCGCCAAGATGCGGCCGATGTCGTCGGCTGCTAAGTTGCCGCGTCCCACTTCCAGCAGCGTGCCGACGATGTTGCGCACCATGCGGTAGAGAAAACCGTCCCCGCGAACGCGATAGGTCAGAAAGTCGCCGTCCTTTTCCAGCTCCGATGAAAAAATCGTCCGGACGGTTGATTCCTTCTCCTCGCCACCGGCGGCGGCTAGGGAGCGAAAGTCGCGGGTCCCGGCAAACGCATTTGCTGCTTGTACCATCGCTTCCTCGTTGAGCGGGTAGGGATGATGGTAGACGTAGCGGCTCGAAAACGGCGGGCAAACCTCGCCACGCAGGATTCGATACTCATATGTTTTTGAGACCGCGCACCGGCGAGGGTGGAAATCCGTGTCGGCCTCCTCAGCCTGGAGCACACGAATCGCGTCCGGGAGCAAACGGTTCATTGCCTTGCGAAGATTGTCGGCGGGAATCGCATTCTTCAGGTGAAACGAAGCGACCTGCCCAAGGGCATGAACACCGGCGTCTGTTCTTCCCGAACCGTGGACCTCCACAGTGGTGCCCTCGATCTCGGCAACCGCCTCTTGAAGCGCTCCCTGAATCGTGGACTGATTCGGTTGCACCTGCCAGCCGTGGAAATCGGTGCCGTCGTAGGCAAGCTTGATTCTGAGGTTTCGCACGCTGATCCGACGCCCTTGCGGCTCTGACTCTCTCACTCGACCAGTGCCCCAAGCAGCCTTTCCCTGCGTTGGTTTCGTGGCCGCCCTTTGCCAACCCGACGCAGTTTCAAACGTCTTACCTATTTGGAGTGGCTCACACCGCGTTTGTTGACGAGTTTCAGGCGATGCTAGGATAACAAAAGACTTCCGCCACTAATGCCCAAACGTCGCTGGCGGGACTTCCACCGACCACCTAGCGCAATTTTTTACATCGGGGAACCGAAGGCACGGGCCAGCCGTAGATGTCGACGACTTTCCGGCTTCGGTGCCGCTACCTGGAGAACTGGGAATGCATCTGAAGAACATACTTTCGCTCACCTTTGGCGTACTGCTGCTGGTTCATGTCCCACTTGCCGCGCAGACGACCACCGCATCCGGTATCGACTACAGCACGGGGCCCGGTTTCCCCGATGTCTATAAGGCGCCGGAGGTGCCGGAGGTCGACATGGCCAATTCTCCCCGGCTGGACCAGCTTATCCGAGCGGGCAAGCTTTACCTCTCGCTCAGCGACGCCATCGCGTTGACCATCGAGAACAATCTTGACATCGCCTACGCCCGCTATGGGCCCCAGCTCGCTGATACTGACATTCTCCGAACCAAGTCGGGACAGCAGCTCCGCGGGGTGCAGACTCAGATCAGTACGCTCTCCACCGGTCAGTCAGCGCCTGGGGGAGCAGGCGGGATCGGGGGCGACGTCACCGGCATCACGGGCCGGGCGGGGGGCGTCGGCGGTGGCGCTCAGGGCGTAGGTGACGCCTCGACCTTCTTTGGATCCGCCGTTCCCTCCCTTGAGCCCACCCTGACCGGCGGAATTGACTGGGGTCACGTCAGTAATCCCCAGACGAGCAGTTTCGTCACCGGAACCAACACGTTTGTCTCTGAACAGAGCAACTCCAACATCGGAATTCAGAAAGGGTTTTTGACAGGCACAAACGTCTCACTCGATTGGCGCAACACCCTCAACGACACCAACTCCTTGCGCGCCAATTTCGATCCTGCCTTGCGCAGCAATCTTACACTTCGGGTCACACAAAGCTTGCTTCAGGGGTTTGGACGCAGTGTCAACTCACGCAACATTCGCATCGCCAAGAATAACCGCGAAGTGTCGGATCTCGCCTTTAAGGCACAGGTAATCGCAACCGTCACACAGGTGCAGAATCTCTACTGGGATCTTGTCAGCTTCCGAGCCGAGGCGCGCAGTCGAGAACAGGACCTGCGTCTGGCGCAGAAACTCTATGCGGACAACAAGCGGCGGGTTGAGATCGGAACTTTGGCGCCCATTGAGATCGTGAGAGCCGAAGCTGAAGTAGCGTCGCGAGAGCAGGATTTGACTCTCGCCGTCACCCGCGTCCAGCTTCAGGAAACCACGATCAAGAACGCTGTCAGCAAGAACGGCCTGGCGAGTCCCTCTATACTCGATGTCGAGATCGTTCCCACCGACCGCATCGAAGTGCCCGACAGCGAGGAGATTCAGCCCCTGCGGGATCTTATGGGTTTGGCTCTTCAGTCGCGGCCCGAGTTGACACAGTCCCGCATCCAATTGAAGAACCAAGACATTTCCCTCAAAGGCGTCCGCAACGCCATGCTGCCCCAGGTAAGCATATTCGCCGACGTGACCAATAACGCACTCGCCGGTCGCCTGAACGAAGATTTCGTAGGATTTCCAGGAATCGAGACCCTGGTCTCCGACTTTTTTATCGGGGGACTGGGCACGAGTCTCTCTCAGATCTTCCGGCGAAACTTTCCTGACTACCAGATCGGAGTGCGAGTCAGCTTCCCTCTAAAGAACCGACGTGCGCAGGCGGATATGACGGCCACGCTTCTGGAAAGACGGCGAGCGGACATCCAGCTTCGCCAGCAGGAGAACTCCGTTCGCGCGGAGGTTCGCGACGCCGTAATCGGAGTGCAACAGTCCCGTGCGCGGTTCACGGCTGCCGAGAAGACACGAATCCTTCAAGAGCGGACTCTTGACGCCGAGCAGAAAAAATTCAAACTCGGGGCGTCAACCATCTTTTTCGTGGTCGAGGCGCAGCGTGATTTGGCGCGAGCCCGCTCGGCTGAGATCACCGCCCAGAATAATTACATCAAAGCGAAGGTCGCGCTTGACCGCGCCACCGGCAAAACGCTGGCCGCTAACAATATCGCCATCGACGAAGCGTACAACGGCCGGGTTTCAAAATCCCCCGATCCCATTCCGCCTAACCCCGAGGCGGCGCGGCCTTCGCCGCAGGGTTAGGGAAACCGCGGGCGGGCATAGCATGCTGTGCCCCTACAGATCTGTCGGATGCCTGGAAATGTAGGGGCATGTCTGCCCCCGTTACCACCGCAACTCGATCTTGCAGCCGTGGGGCCGAGCTTTTACCTATCGGCCCACCCAACCACGAGGGGGTTGCGGCGTACGCTTACGGTCCGCATTCCGCTTATTCTTGCTATCGCGTTTTCCTTCGGCATTTATGAGATAGCGATAGCTTCTAGCGTCTACGAGCCGCAAATACTGCTAGACCGCTTTTCTCACAAACTTCGCCGGTTCGCCACAAAATCCGTTGTTCTCGTAGGGGCCGACCACCGTGTCGGCCCACTACCGATCAGTACACATTGTTCAGTGCGAATTTATGGAAAAGCTCGTACATCGACACTACTGGGCGGGCACAGTGGCCCGCCCCTACTCGCTCCTCGTGAGAAAATCCGGCTAGACCTCGCCCTTCCTGGCCTCTTCCAACAGATAATCCGACAGCCTGTGTAGCGCGGACCCGACGGCTTTCCAGTGTCCGCGTCCTTGGAACCGGCAGGCTGAGAACCCGTTGACTTTACCGAGTCTCGCAAATCATGGTGACATGGGCTCGTGTACAAACCGTAGGGAAACAGCATGCTGTGCCCTTGCTCCAAAGTCACCGTAATTCGCAAGCCTCAATAGGTGAAGCCTGTGTAGCCCGGATCTCGACTTTGAGATCCGCGGCCTTTTGCTTTCGAGACGCAGGAGGGCACCCCATGCCGGCCGCGGTTCCGAATCGTCCACCTGGCTTCTAAATAGACTGGTCGCGATACAACTGGGCGGGCACGGTGGCCCGCCTCTCGCGACAAATCCTGCTAAACCTCGCCCTTCCTGGCCTCTGCCAACAGATAATCCGACAGCCGCCAGGAGAGCGCTTTGATCGCCAGGGTCGGGTTTTTGTCGGGGTTGCTCACGAACGCCGCGCCATCGGCGACGAAGAGGTTTTTCACACCGTGAGCCTGGCTGTACTTGTTGACGACCGATGTTCTCGGGTCGTCCCCCATCCGCGCCCCTCCGACCTCGTGAATGATCGACCCCGGAGCGTTGATCTTCGCTCCTCCCCCGGGGTCGTCTTCCCTTAGGTTGATTTCCCCTCCCAGCACGTGAATAATCTCCTGGAAGGTTTCCAACATGTGCCGCGCCATCTTGAGTTCCGGCTCGGCCCACTTCCAGTGAAAGCGAAGGACAGGAATACCCCAACGGTCGACCTTGTCGGGGTCGATGTCACAGTAGCAGTCATCGTTGGGAATCATCTCGCCGCGACCCGCGAAGCCAATCTGTGCCCCATAGTGCCGGCGCAGCCTCTGTTTGAGTCGCGGTCCGTAGCCTTCCACTTCCCCGGCTTTCCCGCGGAACGTCCCGATACGTGGCATTCCGGGCCCGCCGCCGAATTCAATGTGGTAGCCGCGAGGGAAACCGGGTTTGCGATCTTTCTCATAGAGCCACCAGGGGCAATAGAGATGCAGCCCGCTCACCCCGTCGTGGTTGTGCGATTTCAGCCCTTCCATATAGGGGATATGCGCGCCAACGTGAACCCCGACGGTGTCGGTGAGGTAGCGCCCGACGGTACCGCTGGAGTTCGCCAGTCCGTTGGGATGGCGGGGCGACTTCGAGTTGAGCAACAGCCTGACCGACTCGCACGAGCTCGCGCCAAGGATGAACGTTTTGGCGCGGACCTGCTTCTCCTGGCGCGTCGTTTTGTCGACATAGGAAACCGCGACAAGCTCCCCCGCTTTGTTCGTAATCAACTCGCGGGCCATGGCGTTGGTAAGAAGCGTCACATTGCCCGTCGCTAGTGCCGGAAAAACCAAAACCTGACTGGCGGAAAAGTTCGACGCGGTCACGCACCCCCGCCCGCACTGGCCGCAGTAGTGACACTCCGGACGTCCGTGTAGAGGACGAGTCAGGACAGCCCTTCGACCTGGAATGCAGGGAATGCGGAGCTTGTCGCAGGCGCGCTTAACTAGATGGTCCACGCAGCGCGGCTCCGGGGGCGGCAGAAAGATGCCGTCGGGCGCGGTGGGGATGCCTTCCTTTGTCCCGTATATGCCGACAAGTCGCTCGACCTTATCGTAGTAGGGAGCGATATCGTCGTAGGTGATGGGCCAGTCGTCGCCGTAGCCGTCGATGCTGCGGCCGCGAAAGTCGTAGTCGGCGAATCGCAGCGAGATGCGGCCGTAGTGGTTGGTCCGCCCGCCGACGATACGGGACCGAAACCATTGGAATTCGGGCGAGCCCTCGGCGGTGGTGTAAGGCTCGTCGTCTCTCCATTGGAATTGGTTGGGCGCCGCGAATCGTCCGCGCCTTTCCCGAAAACCAAGTCCCCGGTGTTCGACATCGTAGGGCCAGAGGTGCTCAAGAAAATCTTTGGACGGATCGACAGGCGGCCCGGCTTCCAACAAAGCAACCTTGGCTCCGCCCTCGGCCAAGACCTTGGCGGCCATGCCGCCAGCCGCACCCGACCCGATGATGGCGACATCGTAAACTTTCGGACTGCGAATGACTTGAAGCATCGCAACCTACTCAGCGGGCACGGCATGCCGTGCCCCTACGCTTGGTAAGCGGGACAGCACGTCAATTGCCGGCTACACAGGCGCCCGATCCAACAGCTGCTTCACTACATCCTTGCCGCAGCCGTGGTACTCGCTGAGAGCCTCATTGCCCCCGTAACCGACGTCTTCGATACCCTCTTTGCTGGTATAGAAGGCGTCCACGGTCCACTCGCGCATCAGGGAGAAAAATTCAATTCCCGGCCCCAGCTCCGCTGAGTCGTTCTTTCGATAGGCGATCAGATCGAGCATTTGCCGCTGCTGTTCGTTCGTCGCTCCGACAAAGGGCTTACCCGTGCGCCGCCGCATTTGGTGGTCCAGCCAAGCCAATCCGCCGCTGAAGGAAATCTGCAACTCCTCCTCGGAGCCGGCCATCAAGTCGATCAACTCAGCCGTGCCGCCCGCGATTCCGCCTTGCGATTTTTCGTCCGGCGGGATGATCCAGTCCGAAAGCGCCTGGAGAGTCTTGAACTCGTGCTCGTTGAAGTATTTTCGCTCGTAAGGCCCGGACGGCTTGTGGTCACCTTGAGCCTTGTGCTGGTGCTCGTGCGGCTGAGCCTGTTGGGCCAGCGCCGCCGCCGGCACGAACCCGGCGCCCGCGGCCGTGAAGCCGGCCCTCTTGAGCATCTCGCGCCGGGAAAGCTGGTTCTTTTTCCGGTCAGCCATGTTAGACACTTCCTTTCTTGGCTTGATCGAGCAGGTAATCCGACATGCGCCATGACAGGGCGGTAATGGTCAACGTCGGGTTCTTGTCGGGATTGGTCGTAAAAACCCCTCCGTCAGCAACGAAGAGGTTCTTCACGTCGTGGGCCTGGCCGTAACGGTTCACGACCGACGTCTTGGGGTCGTTGCCCATGCGCGTCGTCCCCACTTCGTGGATCACCGCCCCCGGGGCGTCGATCTCGGGTCCGTGCAAGGCGTCTTCCTCGCCCAAAACGACGTCGCCTCCCAGGAGGCCGATCATCTCCCCAAAAGTCTGCTTCATGTGTTCCGCCATTTTCAGTTCCGGTTCCGCCCATTTCCAATGGAAACGAAGCACGGGAATGCCCCAGTGATCGACCACCTGGGGATCGATGTCGCAGTAGCAATCATCGTTGGGAATCATCTCGCCCCGACCGGTGAGGGTAAACTCGGAGCCGTAGTATTGACGCAAGCTACGCTTTAGGTTTAAGCCATATCCCTCTGTATTATTGAGCTTTCGATCGAACGAACCTGTCCCCGGCATGCTCCGCCCGCCCCACCATTCGATGTGGTAGCCGCGGGGGAAGTTGGGCTTGCGGCCTTGCTCATAGAGCCACCAGGGGCAGTACATGTGTGCGCCGCCGGCCCCGTCGTGGTTGTGTGGCTTGAGATCTTCCATGGCCGGCACATGTACGCGGAAGTGGACGGCCACCGAATCGGTGAGATTGCGCCCGACCTGATTGCTGGCGTTGGCCAACCCGTTGGGGAAGCGGGTGGATTTTGAGTTGAGCAGCAGCCGGGCCGACTCGCAAGAGCTGGCGCCCAGCACGAACGCCTTGCCCCGAATCTGCTGCTCGCTGCGATCCGTCTTGTCTACGTAAGAGACCGCAACCACCGCGCCCTCTTGATCGGTGATTAACTCACGCGCCATTGCATTCGTGAGCAGAGTTAGGTTGCCGGTCTCAAGCGCCGGGAAAACAAGCACTTGGCTCGCCGAAAAGTTGGACGCCGTGACGCAACCGCGTCCGCACTGGCCGCAGTAGTGGCAAGCCGGGCGCCCGTTGAGCGGACGGGTCAAGACGGCTCGCCGGCCGGCAATACAAGGGATCTTGACCTTGTCACAAACGCGTTTGATCAGATGGTCGAGGCACTTCGGGGCGGGAGGAGGCTGGAAAACGCCGTCCGGGGCGCTGCGGATCCCCTCTTTCGATCCGTAGACGCCGATCAGGCGCTCGACTTTGTCGTAATAGGGGGCGACGTCGTCGTAGCTGATAGGCCAATCTTCGCCGTAGCCGTCGAGGCTTCGCCCATGGAAGTCATAGTCGGCAAAGCGGAGCGAGATTCGACCGTAGTGGTTTGTACGTCCGCCGACGATCCGTGAACGAGACCAACGGAATTTCGGGGATCCCGGAGCGCTGGTGTAAGGTTCCTTGTCGCTCCAGCGGAATCTGTTTGGGGCGCCGAACCCTGCTCGGCCGCCGGGCAGCCCCAGCCCGCGGTGTTGGACTTCGTAGGGCCAAACGTGCTCCAGATAGTCTTTGGAAGGGTCAAGCGGGCCCCCGGCCTCCAGCAGCGCGACTTTCGCTCCGGCAGCACAAAGAACCTTAGCCGCCATGCCGCCGGCCGCGCCGGAGCCGATGACGACAACATCGTAGACATCTCTGCCGCGGATGACTTGAGGCATCGCTGTCGGGAGCCGCGGTACGAACCGGCGCCCGTTTAGCCGGCTACTTGGTTTCTCAAAATCCCGACGCCGCCGATTTCTACCTCGACCTCGTCACCGGGCTTCATGGGGCTCGTCGAGCCGGGCGTGCCGGAATAGATCACGTCACCGGGGGATAGTGTCACGTAGTGGCTGATGAAGCTCACCAGTTCCCGAGGGCCGAAGATGAGGTCGCTTGCGAACTGGGACTGCTTGACCTCTCCATTGAGCCGCAACTCGATTTTCGATTTTTCGTAATCGAGTCCCACGGCAATCGCCGGCCCCAGCGGTCCGAACGTGTCGCTGCCCTTGGCGCGCCACCATTGTAGGTCTTTGGGATCGCCCAGCGAGCCGAGCTGCCAGTTCCGATCGCTGACGTCGTTGCCGCAGGTGTAGCCGAAGATATGGTCATCCGCGTCTTCCGCTGAGATGCCCTTCGCAGTCTTCCCGATCACGACCACGAGTTCAGCCTCGTAATGAACATCCCGGGCTCCAGGTGGGGAAACGATATCGTCTCCCGGATCGGTTAGGGCTGTGGGCGGCTTATAGAAGATTTCCGGATTCGTCGGCGCCGGGTGATCTCCCAGGTGACTGCGATAGTTGAGTCCGACGCAGAGGACTTTCGAAGGCTCACAAGGGTAGCGCAACTTCACGTCGCCGAGCTGTACCGTTTTCCCGGTCGGGGCCCGCTCTCCGAATAGCCCGCCGGCGATTTCCTTGATCGTCTCGCCATCAAGAATGCCGTAGGAAACACCTCCCTCGTGCGCATAGCGGACATAACGGGTCACCGAATCGCTCATGAACGTGAACCTCCCGGCCGACCGTGCGGCGCGATGAAAGATTTACACAGACCCCGGCGGAAAACCGTCGCCAGGATTCGACTAGTCTAGCAAAGTGCTTTTCGGACGGGCGTTCTGGCACACGTCTTACCGCCGGCCGGAAAAGCTGGGCCGTCTTGTGGCGCACGCATTCGTGGCGACGTCAGGCGTCGCCGAACCGGGTTCAAGGGCCGCGGGACTACAACACGTTGCGTCCCGGGCGCGACATGTCCGCACGAACATGTCTGCGAAACGAGATGCTCGGTTGATTCGGCAAGAAATGGGGACCGCCATCCGCCTTCTCTCGTCCAAGTGTCCAATAGACGTGATGGCGAAAATCGGTGGATACCCGCTCCTTGGCGCCTGACAGGCTTTTAGCCCTTTACGCCGTTTCGCAGCACCCCGACGCCGTCGATTTCGACCTCGACCACGTCGCCGGCTTTGATGCGACTCGTTTCCCCGGGCGTTCCCGTATAGATCACATCTCCGGGAAGCAAGGTCACGTGCTGGCTGATAAAGCTCACGACAGCGGGTGGTTTGAAAATCAAGTCCGAGAGCATCTGCTTCTGCTTGACTTCCCCGTTGAGCCGCAACTGGATCTGCGACTTCTCGTAGTCGAGGCCGGCAGCAATGGCCGGACCCATGGGCGCAAACGTGTCGCTGCCCTTGGCCCGCCACCACTGTACGTCCTTCTGGTCGCCGAGCGAGCCGTTCTGCCAGTTGCGTTCGCTGATGTCGTTACCGCAGGTGTAGCCCAGAATGTAATCGGCGGCCTGCTCTTCGGACACGCGCTGGGCCTTTTTGCCGATCACGATCACCAACTCAGCTTCGAAGTGAACATCTTGCGCCCCCGGCGGGAACACGATGTTCTCTTCCGGGCTCAGCAGCGCCGTGTTCGTCTTGAAAAAGGGCTCCGGATTATTCGGTGCCGGCCGGTCCCCCAGATGGCTCTGATAGTTGCCGGCCAACGCCAACACTTTGGGCGGCTCAATCGGGTAAAGCAACTTGGCCTCCCCGAGGGGGATGGTAGTCCCCGTTTCGGCCCGGCTACCGAAAAGGTTGCCTTCAATTTGGCGAATGGTCTCCCCGTCCAGTATGCCGAACGACGTCTCGCCTTGATGCCGATATCGAACAAATCGGGTTACTCCTGTACTACGTTTCGACGGCGCGCAGGTCAGGCTCGCTGCACCGGTGGCTAGGGCCGTCAAGAACGCTCTGCGGGATGATCGCATGATCTCCCTCCTTTTTGGAATTTGGGCCAGTCTACCAGAATTCGTTCGACGAGCGGTTGACCGGCGATCGGTCTTGCTGCGAAAGTGATGCCTTATGGTCTCGCGCTGACCCACTCGCTTGAATCACCGGGTGAAAGGAGAGCGGTAATGGCAATTGAGGTCGCGAAGATCAACGAAACGACCTTCAAGGTCACCGTCGAGGGTCGGACGACAACGACGCACACCGTTACAGTCAGCCTCGACTATTACAAGAAACTGACCGGCGGTCGAGCGACGGCAGACGAGTTGGTCGAAAAGTCGTTCGAATTCCTCCTCGAGCGCGAAAGCAACACCAGCATCCTGTCCACTTTCGACCTGCCGGTCATCCAAAGGTACTTTCCCGAATACGAACGGACGATCACCGCGGCGCTCGCTTAACGGCGAAAGTCATCCGCCGCCATTGGGCTTCGCTTACCTGCTGAGTAGCTTGAATGCGATCGAAGTCCCCAGCCCCTGAACGTGCGCCAGGTAGATCCAAGACGGCAAGGGCAGGGATCCGCATGAGCCTTGCCGAGCCACCAGGGTGATTTGCCCCACGGCGCTCCTGGGACCGGTCAGCCGAGTACTTCTGAAGCGGAAAAAAATTCCCGTGTTGCGCCACTGCCGGGAACCGGTTAGGATTCGACAACGTACCCATTGCAAGATGGCAAATGGAAGGGCGGAGAAGTCCATGAAAATCACTCGAAGGCATTTTGCGAAATCGGCAGGACTCACGACGCTATGGCCCTGGGCCTGTTCCCGGCAAGAATCGCCAAGTGAAGGGGTTCTCGTCAATGACATCCACTCGAAGCTCAACCCCACGACAGTAAGCCGCGTAGTCGAAGCCGACCGCGTCGAAGTGCTTCAGGCGACCCTCGCCGACGCGCAGCACACCGGCCAGTCAATTTCCATCGCCGCCGGACGCCACGCCATGGGCGCCCAACAGTTCGGAACAGACACGGTATTGCTCGACACACGGAAACTCAAACGGGTGCTGAACTTCGATCCCGAGAGCGGACAAGTCACGGTCGAAGCCGGTATCGCCTGGCCGGACTTGATCAGCTACCTTGTCGAAACTCAGCGCGGCAAGTCCGAGCAATGGGGCATCGCGCAAAAACAGACGGGCGCCGACCAACTCAGCCTCGGGGGAGCATTGGCGGCCAATGCTCATGGCCGCGGGCTTCAGATGAAACCGTTTGTTAGCGATGTAGAGTCGTTCACCCTTGTCGATCACCGGGGAGAGCTGGTTAGTTGCAGCCGGCAACAGAACCCAGAGCTGTTCGGCCTGGTGGCGGGCGGATACGGGTTGTTCGGCATCGTTTCCTCGCTGACGCTTCGCTTGGTTCCGCGCCGCAAACTAAAGCGCGTCGTCGAGATCGCGCAGTCCGATGATCTGATGGCCCGCTTCGACCAACGCGTCGCCGACGGATTCCTCTACGGCGACTTTCAGTTTTCTATCGATCAATAATCGGATGATTTCCTTCATCGCGGTGTTTTCTCTTGCTACCGTCCAGTGGACCCGGCCACGCCGGTGGCGGAGGAGCAGAAGCAGCTCTCCAAAGAGAACTGGGCGGAACTGATCTACCTTGCGCACGCCGACAAGGCGGAGGCGTTCCGAAGGTATTCAGGGTATTATCTTTCGACGTCAGGACAGATTTATTGGTCTGACACCCATCAACTGAGCACTTACCTGGATGACTATCATCAAGCTGTCGGTCGGCGGCTCGGCTCGAAGGAACCAGCCACGGAAATGATCTCTGAAATCTATGTGCCGAGATCGGAGTTAGGGGAGTTTCTCGGCGAGGCCGCGGAGGACTTCCGGCGGCACGGCGTGGAGGTCATCTACGGCACGATTCGACTGATCGAGCAGGACGACGACAGTTTTCTCGCCTGGGCGAAGCAGCCCTACGCCTGCACGATTTTTAATCTCCACACTCGCCACAGCCCGGAGGGGATCGAGCATTCGGCCGAAGCCTTCCGCCGGCTCATCGATATGGCGATCCGCCACGCGGGAAGTTACTTCCTGACGTATCACAAATATGCGAGACGAGCCCAGGTCGAGGCCTGCTATCCACAGTTTTCCGAATTCTTGGAGCTCAAGAAGAAACACGACCCCGCCGAGCGGTTCCAAAGTGATTGGTATCGTCACTACCGCAAGATGTTCTCCTAGCAGCGACGCCCGCGGCACCGTGAGACGCTGGGATCCTAAATGAAAGGCATACACACTTCACCGGGAAAACTCGCGCCCGTCTTGTGGTTACTCCTGATCGCCTTTGTCGGGCGGGTGGTCGGGCAAGCGCTCGTGGCTTTCGCAGACGTCCCTTGGCTGCCTCACATGGAGGCCTGGATGTCGGGCTTGTTGGCTTACCCTTATCTACTCGTGTCGCAAATTGTGATCATCGTGGTCTACGCCAAGGTGTGCATAGATTTTTTGCGGGGCCGGGGCTGGGCGGTGCTGCCCCGTCGTTTCATGGCGCGAGGCGTGCTTTACTTCGGTTGTGTCTATTTTGCGGGGATGATTCTGCGCTACGTTCTGCAAATGATCTTACTTCCGGAAACACGCTGGCTGGGAGGAACGATACCGATCTTCTTCCACCTGGTTCTAGCCACTTTCCTAGTTCTGGTGGGATTGTGGCACCGGGCGCAGTCTGGAGAGAACCGCGACCGCCGACTCGCCTTCCCGAGAATGAAGACGCCTCGAACACCATAGGCGCCCCACCTACCTGCTAGGCCCCAGGAGCCTGTTTAGGCAGGCCCTCGCTCACTTACCCACCTCAAGACACGGGGTGCCTCAGTCAGGCCCATCGCTTGCAAAGCCAAGGAGACCGTGCAGGCGCCATCGTTGTTATAGAACAAGGACTGGCTTCCTATTCCACGGATCAGCGGCTCCTAGAACTAAACGGTCGGTTCTTCTCGACGAGTGGAAGCACTCCGGCGCCGAATTTACCCGGGGCCGGTTCGGTTTCCATGTCCTGGCGCTGCCGCGCCGGTGCTCATGCTCGGCCGCGGGTGCCGGCGCCCCTGGAAACTGCTACCCGTGTGGTCGGGTTATTCTATTACCTATGTAACCGGCCATTCAAGGTCTTCCCAGCAGGCAGATTGTCGAAACCTTCCGGTATCCGCGATGCACGCCACACTTCAAAGACTCCTCGCCCGCGCCTCCCTGCTCTGCTGTGCGCTCTCTGCCGTGGCATGGAGCGGTGAGGTATCGCGCCAGGAGGCTATCGGCTGGCGACTCTTTTTCGACCCCATCCTCTCTCGCCCCCGAAATACTTCCTGCGGAACGTGCCATAAGCCGGAGCACGGCTTCGAGCAGGGCATGGCTTTCGGAAAGGGCGCCTACGGCGACGTGCTGCCGATCAACACGCCGACGGTGGTCAACCTCGGAGAGGCCGACTACTTCTTCTGGGACGGTCGCGCGGAATCGCTCGAAGAGCAGGCTACCGGCCCGATCACCAACCCGATCGAGATGGATCTGACGCTCGAAGAAGCGGTCGACCGGGTGAAGTCCCGCCCGCGGTACCGCAAAGCGTTCGCTGCGATCGGTGTAAGCGAGATTGGGATCGACGATATCGTCGGCGCAATTGCGTCCTTCGAGCGCAAACTGATTACAGGCGAAACGGCGTTTGACCGCTGGCTGCAAGGGGATCGGAGTGCTTTGAGCGCCTCCCAAGCTCGCGGGCGCATGATCTTTTTCACGCGCGGGGAGTGCGCCATTTGTCACCTGGGGAACAGCTTCACCGACAACGACTTCCACAACATCGGAACCGGAAGCGAAGCCCATCTAGGACGCTACAACGTAACGAAAGAGGCGGAAGACAAAGGCGCCTTTAAGGTCCCCTCGCTGCGCAACTGGAAAGGACGCGAACCGTTTATGCACGACGGCCGTTTCGAGTCGCTAGGTGAAGTGATCGAACACTACAGCGATGCGCCACCAGCGAAAGTCGGTGAGTCCGAGCTCGACCCGCTTGATCTTACCCAAGCCGAAAAAGACGACTTGCTCGCTTTCCTCGAAACCCTCAACGGCGACTGGCCGAACTTGTCGATGTTTGAAACGGCTTGGAAGGAGCTTGCCGGCGACGAATCCACACAGCGTCGCGGACACAAGTAGAAGCTATCTCATAAATGCCGCGGGAAAACGCGATAGCAAAAGTAGGCGCAGTGCTCAGCTTTAACCGCCTGCCGCAACCCTCTCGTGATGGGGTGGGGTAAACGCTGCCCCGTTTATCCAAAGTAACTCGGCGATCAGCATCTCACCCGACTCAGCCCTCCCAGCGCCGGTCCTCCTCACAAACCCAATTGAAAACCCATAGCCCTGCGGCTTACTTCAAGTCGCTGTATCGCAAGCGACTGGCTCCCCCTCGCCGCACGGCTCTTCCTGCCGGGTCGCCTCGGATACAGCACTAAGACTTCATTCCCCAGCCGGCGAAAGCAGGCTAATGCTTGGTGGCAAAAGTTCGCGTTATTTGAAAAGCCCTTTCCCGAAGGACCATACGATCGTCCGTCTGGCCCGGAAGTGGTTTGTTCGCAGAGTCTTCCGAGCCGCGACCGTGAGGGAGCGGTCCAGGGATTGTCCACCTATAACCTATCCTGAATTTATGCAACCAAGCACTAAGTGGGTTTGTTGGAGGATGTGACGAACCAACAACGACTCATTGCTGGTGGGAAGGCGACTAATGGGGACCCATTCACGGCCACTACTTCGGCACAAGCGGGCCTTTGTGTTTCCAGAGTCGCTCTTTGAGCCGGGGAAACAGTTTCAAGGCGTTGTCGCGCAGAATCTGGCGGCCGATTCGGAGCGCGTCCTCCTCACGGAGGTTGCCCTCGTCGACCCTTTCAGCCAGAACTTCCCCCAGCACGCGGCGGGTCGTCTCCGTCGCGCCGTAGATGCCTTCGGCGTATTCGGCGTCGGCGCCCCACATGATGCGATCGGACGATACGACGTCGAGCCATTCGTGAAAAGCTCGCTTGGCCATCTCGTAGCTCAGAAGCGGCAGCCAACAGGAATCGATCCACACGTTTAACAAGTGCGGCGCGTAGGCCATGGCGCCGGTCTCGCCGACCCAAGGGTAACCGCCGTGAAACAAGATGAACTTGGTTTGTGGATTACCCGCGATGAGGTTCTCCAGCAGCAGTGGGTTCGAAGCCGCGAGGTGCGAGCCTGTATGGATTTGGAAGGGCAGGTCATATTTCGCGCTCAACTCGGCGAGCCGCCACATCATGAAGTCTTGGAAGTCCTTGATCTGTTGCGGTGATAGTTCTTTTCGGGGCCGGCCGAAGGCGCGCTCTGCACGCTCCTTCTCCACGTCGTCAAAGCGAAGGCTTCTCCGGGTATGGACCTTCAGACCTACCGCCCCATGCTCTTTCATAGTCTGGAACAGGCGGTCCACGAGGACTATGTAGTCGTCCAGCGACTCGACCTTAAGTCCCTGCTCACGGGCGAAGCGGTAGGGGTCGCTAGACGGCCGCTTGTACTCGGAGGGGTGGAATCCACCGGAGAACAGCTGGCCCACCCTGAAGATAATCACCTCAAATGGATAGTAGGTCTGTAAGTCGTATGGATCCCAATAACGGTCATTGAGCATCAGCTCGATGTTGGCCCGTTCGGTGACGACGTGGTAGAGCCACTTCTGGTCACGATAGTTCTCAAAGATGCGCCGGTTCAGGTCGGCGGCCTGTTCGTCGGTGATTTGCTCGAAGTCGATGCCATACAGATCTCGGAAGGCGGGAAGCTGGTAGCGATACTGGCTCAACGCCCGGGCGTCGTCAAAGTCGCCCTTGGCCCTCGACCACCACTCGTTGAACGGTCCGCCGGGCGTCCAGGGAGTCAGCCGCTTGTATTGTGAGCCCCAGTAAGAGCGCCCCCAAACACTATAGAGGTTGATGCCGCGGCCGTGTTCTGTCTCCACGTAGGGGTGCAGCTGATCGAAGGGCTTGAGGTGATCGTGCGTGTCAATGATCGGGACTTCATCCAGAAACGCTTTGATTCGTTGGTAGGTTGCCGTGTCCGGCACCGCTTGACACCCGACTACAAAAGCTAGCCATAGGATGCCGCAGACCTTGACAGTTACGACAAATCCTCGCACCATTGTTTCCCTCCCAAGTCCAGAAGTTCAGGGACAAAACCCGACCGCCAGCGGCTCGGCTGCCAACTCTGATGGCGATGCGGATCGGTATGTTTGGGGCCAACCGAGGAGCATGCCGTGTATGCGCTTGGCGGTCTTCCAGCTTAAGATCATAGCGCGCAGCGTGGGTCACCAGTGCCGGCGACCTGCGCTTGTCTCGACAGCGTCGCTGGTGTTAGGCTTTCGGGCGAAGAGGAAGCTCAGATCGGAAATTCCGGTCCCGATCTGCTTGAGCGATAGAAGACTTCTTTCCGAGCTGTTGGATACAGGGAAGAGCCAGCGATATCGGGCCTTGTGCACGCCGTGTCCCGTTCTTCTATTCTAACGAGAGCTTCCATCGTCCGTCTGGCCCGGAAGTGGTTTGTTCGCAGAGTCTTCCGAGCCGCGACCGTGAGGGAGCGGTCCAGGGATTGTCCACCTATAACCTATCCTGAATTTATGCAACCAAGCACTAGCGAACCAGGAGAGACGGTGAATCGAGCGCTCAAAAGTCATCCCCTGGGGAGAAGTGTTAGCAGCGAGGCTGGTTGGCGGGGAGAAACAGATGAGAACGTCATCGAACGCTTGTTCGTGGAAGTGCGCCGCCGCACCCGGCCGATGGTCTGCTTTGTCCATGTCAAAAGCGTGGACCGCATCATCTACTCGATCTTCCACCGCTTCAACCTGGAGTGGAAAAATCGCATCCTCCAAGTTTTTACACAAGCTGCTTGCCATCACCCCCTGAACCGTCGGGGTTGCTTCCGAGCGCGGGGTTGTGCTATTTAAGAATAGCCCGCCTATTTACCGCGTCTGGTACGCTCCCCGGAGCGTTTGGATGACGGTCTCAATTCTCATTCCCCACTGGAATCGGCAAGCGCTGTTGATGCCGCTGCTGCAATCGATTCGCCAACAACGGCTTCCTCAAGGCGTGGAAGTAGAAGTCCTCGTCGTGGATAACGGCTCGACCGACGAGTCCGCCTCGGTCGCTGAACAAGAGGGCTTTCAGGTGTTGCGGTTGGGCCGAAACGAAGGTGTCAGCCGGGCGCTGAACCGAGGCATTGCTGCCTGCCGAGGAGAATGGGTGGCGGTGTTGAACAATGACGTCGAGCTAACACCGGACTGGCTCTCCCAACTTTTGCAAGCTATGCGCTCCGAGAACGTTTGGTTCGCTACCGGCAAGACTCTCGATTTCGATCGGCGTGCACAAATCGACGGGGCGGGGGACGCCGTTTGCCGCGGTGGGACCGCATGGCGGTTGGGACACGGTAAAGAGGACGGCCCTGAGTTCAGCGTCCGCCGCCTGACGTATTTCCCCTCGGCGACCGCCAGCCTTTTTCGGCGGACGTTCTTTGAACGACTCGGTCCTTTTGAGGAAGCGTTCTTTGCCTATCTGGAGGACGTCGATTTGGGGTTGCGGGCCGCCATTGAGGATCTTTCAGGACTCTATGTCCCCCAGGCCGTTGCCTATCATCGCGGTAGTGCGACTTCGGGGGCTTGGAGCAGCGCGATGGTCGAGTGGATGACCTGCCACCAATTGCTATTGCTGGCCAAGTTTTATCCCGCACGACTGCTGATGCGCTACGCGCGGCCTATTCTCGCGGCGCAGTTGCTTTGGGCGGGATTGGCCTTCTCGCGGGGCCGCGGGTGGGCTTGGACGCGAGGGCTGTGGCTCGGAATTCGTCGCTTTGCCCGATTGCGCCGCGCCTCCGAAGCCCTGCGCCGTGGAGAGCGGTTAGCGAGCATACTGCGCTCCAGCGAGGCGGACATAGCGAGGGTTCAGGGAGCGACAAGCTGGGACGCCTATTGGAAATGGTACTTCCGGCTGGCGCCACGGGCTGCGGAGAACTGCGTATGAAGGATGGAGTAGCGGTCCTCGTGGTGACTCACAACTCGGCCCGCTCGGTGGCCGGTTGCTTGCGTTCCCTGGGTGCGGTCGCCGAGACCGTCGTGGTGGATAACGCTTCGGCCGATAATACTTGCCGCATCGTTGAGGAAACGGCTCCCCAGATCCGGCTGATCCGTAACCCTGAGAATCGGGGCTTTGCCGCCGCCGTCAATCAAGGAGTTCGATCCTCCTCAAGCCCGCTTGTCTTGCTGTTGAATCCCGATGCCGCCCTCCTAACTCCCCTTGATGACATGGTCCGTCAGTGCCTAGTGACGAACGTCGGCGCCGTCGGCGGCCGGCTCGTGGACGCCGCTGGCCGTCCTCAGGTCGGGTTCAATGTGCGCTCCTTTCCAACGCCAGCGGCCCTGGCTTGTGAAGTCCTGCTGCTGAACCGCCTTTGGCCCTCGAACCCCGTCAACCGCCGCTATCGGCGGCTGAACTGGGATCCCAAGCGCCCCCAGGACGTCGACCAGCCCGCCGGAGCTTTCCTCATGGTCCGCAGGGATGTGTTGGAAACCGTAGGGCTTCTGGATGAGGACTTTACCCCCATTTGGTTTGAAGATGTCGATTTGTGCCTGAGGATTCGCCTGGCCGGTTACCGTATCTGCTATGTCCCTGCGGTCGTTGCCCAACATGAAGGAGCACACTCCTTACACAGCCTTTCAGTGGAACAACGCCAACTGGCTTGGTATGGTAACCTTTTACGCTTCGCTTATAAACACTTCCCGGCGTCCGCCTTCCACTGTTTGCGGCCGATGGTTTTGGCGGGTGTGGTGCTTCGTTGGCTTGTGGTTTGGCTGCGAGCGGGCGACGCCGGACAACGGAAGGCTTACGCACAAGTGATGAGGTTAGTGGTAGGCAGAGGTCCCCGAAGGCCTCGCCATGTTCCTGCGCCTGCGGATCATTCGTCCACAATTGAATATCGATCGAGCTGAGTTCATGTTTGAAAACGACCTTGTTTCCGTAACGATCGTGACCTATGACAGCGGCCGTTTCATCCGGCGTTGCCTGGAATCCGTACTTGAGCAACGCCATGTGCCCGTCGAAGTTATCGTCATCGATAACGCTTCGACCGACGGCACGACCGACATCTTAGAGCGATTCGAAGATCGCTGCACTGTCGTCTACAACGAAGAAAACATCGGTTTCGCTGCCGCCCAGAATCAGGCCATCGCTCTCTCGAGCGGCGGCTGGGTGTTGACCCTCAATCCTGACGTCTTGCTGTTGCCGAATTTCATCTCGAGTTTGATGGGGGCGGCGCGTCTTGATTCTTCCGTCGGTACCGTGTGCGGCAAGCTGATGATGATGGACGCGTCGTTCCAGATTCCCGATCAGCAGGTGGTTGATTCTACCGGGATCTATTTCACGCCGATGCTCCGCCACTTCGACCGCGGCTGCATTGAATCCGACAACGGACATTTTCGAAGCTATGAGTTCGTCTTCGGCGCCACGGCGGCCGCCGCCTGCTACCGGCGGGAAATGATAGAAGACGTTTCGGTCGAAGGTGAATTCTTCGACCCCGATTTCTTTACCTACCGCGAAGACGCCGACGTCGCTTGGCGCGCGCAATTGCTCGGCTGGAAGTGCGTCTACGTTCCTCAGGCCTTTGGTTATCACGTGCGCAAGCTTCGCCCCGGCATGAGGCGCATGTTGCCGCCGGAAATCAACATGCACTCGGTCAAGAACCGCTTCCTGATGCGCATGAAAAACATCACCGCGGGCGTCTACCTACGCAACGCCGTACCCATTACCGTTCGGGACTTGGGGATCCTCTTCTACTGCTTGTTGGTCGAACGCTCCTCGCTGAGGGCGTTCTATATGCTTGCCCGAGATTGGGACCACGTCATGCGCAAGCGGCGTTTGATTCAGAGTCGCCGCCGCGTTGAGGACGCCTACATGGTCCAGTGGTTTCGCTTCAGCCCCGTTAGCCTGCCGATCGAGGTCCGTGACGAGGTCCCGGCGCCGCCCGTGCCCGTCGCCCGATCGTAAGCGATGAAAATCGCCCTCTTGGGCACCCGCGGTATTCCCGCCAACTACGGCGGTTTCGAAACATTTGCCGAAGAGCTCTCCGTGCGCCTGGCTGCGCGGGGGCATCAGGTAACCGTCTATTGCCGCACCCGGAACGTCGGCCAACGAGAACCGCTCTTTCGCGGGGTCGAGCTGGTCCTGCTCCCTGCCATCCGGCACAAATATTTGGATACCGTTGTCCACACATTTCTCGCGACACTTCATCTCTTGTTCCATCGTCGGGAAATCGCCCTCTATTGCAACGCGGCCAATGCGGTTTTCACCATCGCTCCTCGAGTACTCGGGATGCCGACGCTGCTGAACGTGGACGGCTTGGAGGGCAAGCGCAGGAAGTGGAACGCGCTGGCACGCGGTTGGTACCGCCTGTCGGAGCGACTGGCCACCTGGTTCCCCAGCGAGGTCGTGACCGATGCCGCAGTCATCCAAAACTACTATCTCGAACGCTATCGCAAGGCTTCTCACCTGATCGCCTATGGAACAAAGACCGGGAAGCTCGCAACAACCAAAACGCTCGATAGGTTGGGCCTCAGGCCGGGCGATTACTTTCTGTATGTAAGTCGCTTGGAGCCGGAAAACAACGCTCTTCTCGTGGTGAAAGCCTTTGAGCGCACCGCGCACCCCCAGAAGTTAGTCATCGTCGGCGACGCGCCCTACTCCCATGACTATATTCGGAGGGCTAAGCAGACCCGGGATCCCCTCATCATATTTCCGGGCGCTATTTACGGAACCGGTTACCATGAGTTGCTTTCGCACTGTTTCGCTTACGTCCATGCGACGGAAGTAGGAGGAACTCACCCCGCGCTCATTGAAGCCATGGGACGCGGCTGCTGCGTGCTCTTTCTCGACACGCCTGAAAACCGGGAAGTCGCCGGCGATGTGGGCTTTCCCTATCAACCAAGCGAAGATGCGCTCGTCGAATCGCTGGACCGCGTGGCTGCGCTTGCTCCCGACGAGCGGCGACAAATGGGCCGAACCGCCATGGAAGCCGCCCGGCGACGCTACGACTGGGAAGCGATTGTCGATCGCTACGAGAAGCTGTTTGCGGAGACTCTGGAGAAAAAGGCGTGACTGGCAGGCGGCGCCGTTGGGCAAGGTACAGGAGCTTCAGGGACGCTACCGCCGCCCCCCTTGTTTGTACCCGGTTGCAGAAACTTTAGCCACTACGGCGGCGAAAGTGCTTGGTGGAAGGCCTAGCAGCCCGTGGTAGAAGTGGGTCCGGGTAAAAAATGGGGACTGCCATCCGATTTTCGTTCGTCGAAGTGCTTTGTTTCTAATAAAGATGGACGGCGGAAATCGGTGGCTGTACCCATTTTTTGTGTACTAGAGGAAAAGCTCCCGTAGCGCATGGCTCGGCGGTCGTTTTGCCGAGACTTGCGGCCGTTGTCTCAGACGGTCACACCACTTCCAAAATCCCATCCTCGTCATTCCACGCTACTTACCCCACCAGATCCCCTCTAGCCCCGCCACCCCACCGTACTCTGGAACCGGAGCCCCTGCTCCCACGAAAGGAATAATAATCATGACTACAAATGCGCAAATCAAAGCCAATCGTAACAACGCCAAGAAATCCACTGGTCCGCGCACTGAGCAGGGCAAGGCCCGCGTAGCGAAGAACGCTCTCAAACACGGACTCCTCGCCCGCGATACCGTCCTGCCCGGCGAGGACGCCGCCGACTTCGACCGCCAACTCTCTGCCCTCGAAGCCGACCTACGCCGCGACGAGCGCAAGTCCCGCGAGGCCCGCTCCTCTGCCGGCTCCTATGCCCCCGCCGACCCCTATCGCGGCCGATATGTCCCGGCCCAGGCCCCACCCCCAATCTACACTCCAAGCCCCACAGCCGGCCGCATCGGCTTCCGGGCCTCTAGCAAATTGGGCCCTCAACCCGGCCTCACACAAACTACTAAACAAACCCAATTCCCCCCAACCCCAGTAAAATCAGCGCCTTTCAAGGATGAACCCTGTAGCGCGGATCTCGCTTTTGAGATCCGCGGCCTTTCCGCCCCACCCCTAACCGATAGCACCAGTCCCTCAGGGGACGCTTCTCCGCACCGCGCTGGGAACCAACATTACCGCTACGTGAAAGAGTCCGATTCTTTTGTGGCGGACACTCTCAGTGTGCCGCGTCGAGACTCATCTCGACGCCTGGGAGCCGTTCAAAGTACCAAACAAACCCAATTCCCCCGAATCCCAATGCCTGTAGCGCGGATCTCGCCGTTGAGATCCGCGGCCTTTGCTCCGCTCCTTGCCCGATCGGTAGCACCACTCCCTCAGAAGTGGGCGGTCACTACGGCGCGGGTCGTTACGAATGCATGGAAAAAACCGGGGACTGTCACAAGCGTCGTTCCGGAAGTCACTTAGAATCAATGGCATTTTGAGCCGCGGTTGACTGTCCCAAGGTTTTTTAATACATGGAGGCTCGTCATTGTCTAGCGAGGAGAGGGGAGCAATTTAAGTTATGGGCGAACGTCCGACCGGGCTTCCATTTGCACTCGGGTGGCGTCATCTTCCCGACCAGGTGCTCTATCAAGTTCGGTCCAGGCGGCGGTGCCGCTCGGTTCCCGCCTCTCCGGCTTGGTTTTTGAGGCGTCGCCCCAAACAGGGTTGCCTCCGCCAGTCGCGGGAGTTATGCTAGGACCTGCCGTAACGTAAGAAACACGGAGAATTTTCTTAGGAGGACAGGAACAATGGCTTCGAATCGTGGAGTTGCCTATATGGGCCCGGGCAAGGTGGAAATACAGTCGATCGACTTTCCCGAACTAGCGCTCGGGGACCGCAAGTGCGAACACGGTGTGATTCTCAAGATCGTGGCGACGAACATTTGCGGCAGCGACCAGCACATGGTCCGCGGCCGCACGACCGCCCCCAACGGGCTGATCTTGGGACATGAGATTACCGGCGAAGTGATTGAGGCGGGTCGAGACGTTGAGTTCATCAGCGTTGGAGATCTGGTCTCGGTGCCCTTCAACATTGCTTGTGGCCGCTGCGTCTGCTGCAAGGAACGAAAGACCGGCATCTGCCTGAACGTAAACCCGGCGCGGCCCGGGGCCGCCTTCGGCTACGTCGACATGGGCGGTTGGGTCGGCGGCCAGGCGGAGTACGTGCTGGTTCCCTACGCGGACTTCAACCTGCTGAAGTTTCCCGACAAAGACCAGGCCATGGAGAAGATCCAGGATCTGGCTTTGCTCTCGGACATCTTCCCGACCGGCTATCACGGTGCGGTGACAGCCGGGGTCACTACGGGTTCGACTGTCTACGTGGCCGGAGGCGGACCAGTCGGTTTGGCTAGTGCCGCGTCGTGCCACCTGCTTGGTGCGGCTGTAGTCATCGTCGGTGACCTGATCCCGGATCGGTTGGCGCAGGCTCGCAGCTTCGGATGTGAGACAGTCGACCTCACCAAGGACGCATCGCTGGAAGACCAGATTGCGGAAATCATCGGCGAGCCACTAGTTGACTGCGGGGTGGATTGTGTAGGCTTCGAGGCGCGTGGACATGGGGCCGACGCTGCCGTCGAGCGGCCCGCCACGGTTCTCAATTCGCTGATGACTGTCACTCGCGCCGGCGGCGCGCTGGGTATCCCGGGCCTGTATGTGACCGAGGATCCCGGCGGCGTCGACGAGAATGCGCAGTTCGGCCGGCTGAGCATCCGCATCGGACTGGGCTGGGCGAAGTCGCACGAGTTCACGACCGGTCAGTGCCCGGTGATGAAGTACCATCGCGGGCTTATGATGGCCATCCTGCACGACAAAGTGCAGATCGCCAAGGCGGTGAACGCTACCGTCATCACTCTCGACGACGCACCGACCGGGTACAAGGACTTTGACAAGGGAGCAGCGAAGAAGTTCATCCTTGACCCGCACAACAGCCTTGCCGCTTGACGAGTGCGCGATCTAGGCGGTCGCCGCGTGGTCGAGCGATCGCGGCGAGAATTGCTATTACTGGAGGCGCCAGCCGTTCGCGCCTCCAGTTGAGTTGGTTCCAGGGCCAGCCCCCCGGCACGGCCGATCAAAGTAGAGCAGCCTGTCGCTGTAACTACGGTATCGCCGGCAGGGACCCGGCGATCGCGCTTTCGTCGGCCGCATTCGCGGTAGAGTGCGGATGACCAAATCCGCCCGCGGACTTACCCCCGGCATCGTCAGCGAGGTCGAAGATGATGTTATCGGGCCTCGCCGCGTCACCGCTTATACCCCCAGCGACGTGATCCAGGCCAAGATTATTGCGTGTCCGCCAAGCGATGTTGTGGTCGGCACACGAGCTGTCACCGCTGACGCCTATCGCTCCCAGGAGTGTGCCGTCGCCGTTATACAGCGCCAGTCCGCCGCCGAAAACATTCACCCCGCCGATTTTCTTCCCGCCCATCGAGTCGTTGTCCTGGCCATAATGTTCGGAGTTGCCCCCGTAGGCAACTTCAGTGTCAACCGGATTGCTGTGTTGCAGGCCGAAGAGACTTGCTCCCGGTTGCGTCGCGGCCCATAGATTGGCGGTAGAGAGAGCCAAGCCAGGCAAACTGAAGGCATTGGCCGTATTGGCCTTTTGCGCGGAAATCACGCGGCTTCCTGGCCACTGGTCGCCCCGATCATTCCCGCTGAAGGCAACCGCACAGACGATCCCGTCCCGGTCGACGATCGTGGCCCACATGTGCAGCTTAAAGCCCCCGTTTCCACTTGGTGGACTGCCGACAGCGGCAGCGAGCGCGGCTTTTAGTTCGGAATGGCTGGGTAATCCTTCGCAGTTCATCGTTCCTCCCGTGTTGTGTTGAGTGACTAGAGTGTCCTCGCCATTGTCTCAAGAGGAGTTCTTCGAGCGCTAGCCCGGACGTCGAAGAAGGTCCGCGGACTTTTCATCACCCCACCCAGCCGGTAAGCGATCAAAGACAAACGCCGACGCGCTTCGCGGTCGTCGCTCTAACCCGCCTTTCTCACCAGGGTTCGGGTGGCCGGCGTTGAACGAACGTTATTTGTAGGGGCCGACCACCGTGTCGGCCCACTACCGAGCAGTACATATTGTCCAGTGCGAATTTGTGGAAAAGATCGTACATCGACACTACTGGGCGGGCACAGTGGCCCGCCCCTACACGCTCCTCGTGAGAAAAGCGGCCTAATTCTTTTCATCACCCCACCCAACAGGGGCTTCTTGAGCAAAACCTGCTCGAGCACTCGTTAGCTCCGGCGGCTCAAAAACTGAGCCGCAGCAAAAACCGAAAAGTCCGACCGTCGTTCAAGGTATTCGTGATCTGGCCGAAGTTGGGCGAGGTCAGCTCACGGCCCGGCTCGGCAAACTGAGGGGAGTTAAGCAGATTGATCGACTCGGCTCGCAGAACGAGCGACCTTTCCCCGCCCAGCGGCCAACGACGAGACAAACCCGCGTTGATGTTCCAGACGCCGTCTTTGCGGAACGTGTTGCGGCCCACGGTTCCGGCTCGCTCGGTGGGTTCAATGTAGGCGAATGCGGATGCCGGCAGCCGCTGCCGGGAGGTATCCGGGTTGTCGATCGTGCGGCCGAGTATGGAAGGATCGACCAGGTGCGGGCGGTCCCCGGCGGCGCCGTCGACGTTTCCGAAGCCGGGTCCATCGGATCCGGAGATGACGGTAAAAGGAGTGCCTGACTTCAACGCCAAGACGGTCGAAAGCTGCCATGCTCCGAACGCCTGCCGCAGCCATCGCTCCCGCGAGGCGAAACGAGGCAGCTCGTAATTGGCGCTCCACAAAAAGGCGTGAGGCTGATCGAACCAGCTCAGCCCTCTCATCTCGGCGTGACTGTCCAACTCGGATTGGCTTCTGCCCCACCTGGCGTCGCGGCCCGAGGCTGTACCGGTGTAATCGCTTCCCAGGTCGATGGCCTTGCTGAACCAGTAGGAGGCCTCGCTCGAAAACCCTCGCCAGCGAGGGATCATCAGCGTAATCTTAGCGGCATCGTAGAAGGCGCGGGAGCTGTTCTGGACGTGGCGGATGTCGAAGAAGCGAGGGTCGGGCCGGCGGTCGTTGATCGTTTCGGTAGTCTGCGCAACACCGGGCACAATCCTCGCACGATTGAGGTACCACATATTCAGCAAGTGGAGCGTGCGGCTGCCGACGTAGCCGAGCGCCAGCTTCCAATCTCTGACTAGGCTCCATTCCCAACTGAAGTTGTATTGATGAGAGTAGGGTGCTACCAGTTCGGGATCCATTTGGAAAACGGTGCTGCGGGTTTCCGGGCCGAGCCCTTCCAAGGGATCGATCAGGCTGGGCGCGTCGAGAGAGAGCCGCACGTTCCAAGGCAGGTTGAAGCGCGACTGCCCGAACGTGACGGGGAATATCTGCCCGTAGTGGATCCCGTAGGCGCCTCTTAAAACGCCCCGCTTTCCGCCCGGCCGGTAGGCGAAACCGAATCGGGGCGCCCAGTTATTGCAGTCACATTCGTAGGGGATGTCGGTCAGCCGGTTCACCTCGCTGACGGGAGTGACGGGTTGGTAGCGCAGCCCCGCGTTCAAGGTAAGGTTCGCCGTGGTCCGCCATTGGTCGCCCACGTAGTACTGCATGTCCCAGTTTCGAAATCCTCGGTAGATGTGGCCCGTCGCGAGGATGTAGCGCCGGGGCTTGCCCAGCCGGAGGTTGGTGATGGCGTCGTGGCCGAAGTCATCGGCGAAGACGAAGATGCCGCGGTGGCCGGCGCTTTCGAAACCGTTTGCCTGGCGGCGAAGTACTTCAAACCCGGCGTGCACTTCGTGGCGCCCTCGAACGAACTTCGCCTGCCCGGCATAGCGAAAACTATTCCAGGCGCGGTCGATCGGGATGCTCGAGCCGGGCCCCAGCCAGTCGAGCGCGAAACCCGGCAGGATCACGGTTCCAATGGACGTCTCTTCCACTACCAGCAACGACCCAAGACGGTCGAAACCGACCGAGAAATCCGTGGTCGTCCCGGGCGACCAAGCGCGGTTCCAGGTGATGCGGGCGGCATGGCTTTTTGTGGTCGTGTCCGGATTCTGCCCCCCGACGAGCTGGAAGGCCTCTACGTCTTGCGCCGTGAACCGATAGTCGAGCGCCAAGCGGTCCCCGGTTAACCAGGACTGGTCGAGCCGCAGGCCAAGGTGATCGTTGTCGATCGACTGTGGCGAGTTGGTATTCAATGCCCGAGGATCTATATCGGGCCGGTTGGGCGGTTCCGTAGGGTAAGCGGAGAATATCCTAGCGACGAACTCACGCGTGGCTGGATCGACAAGCTCGCCGGTCAGTGGGTCTTGGGTGAGGGGGGTGCGTTCGTCGGCTCGCGGAACCAAGACGTTGCCATTGACGCTGCCGCGGACCTTTTGTTGGCTACCGTTGATGGTCAGCTGTGCTCCCCGCCACACGGGAAATCCGACGGTAAATCCGTAGTCGTTTTCGCGGGCCGGCCGGACATCGCCCACCTGGAAAAACGATCGGGCTGAGAAGATGCTGTTGTTGTGAGAGACATACAAGTTTCCGTGGAAACGCGACGCAGCCGCTACCGACAGGTGCAAGAGTGAAGAGGGCTTGCCTCCAAATTCAGAGCCGAAATAGTTTCGCTCGGCGCGAAACTCCTCGACAACGGTTGCGGTGGTTCCCATTCGGATATTAAGTTCCTTGAGCACAGCGTTGTCGATGAGCGTAATGCGGACGTTTTCGTTGCGCCGGCTCTCGCCGGAGGCGGCATCGAGTTGCCCCAGCAGGTTCAGTTCGGTCCGCCGCGCGTCCTGGGGCGCCTGAGCGGCGGGCGTTTCCGGGGGCGGCTGGGAACGGGAGGGTGGTGGTTCCGCGCCTTCGGCCGGGGAACTCGGTCGAGTCCGGTTGGCGCTCCCCTCGCCCTCTCCGGACGCGGAGCCGTCGCTGGAGGCTTCGGGAAGGCTTGCCGCCTTGGCTCCGGGTGCTTTCGGCTCACCCGCTTGCAGGGGCCCGCAGGCAAACAGAAACAGGACGACGCATGGAAGCAGAGCTCGGCCGGCCTTTCGCGACCGGTTGACAAGGGCTAGTCTTGAGCAGAATGGGGGAGAGATTCGAGTTGGACGGGTTTTCAAGGGCGCCGCCGCCTGCCCAGGGCCAACCAAGCTGTGCGAAGTCTTCTACCGACGGAGGATCGATCCCGCGGAAGGTTACATCATCCGCTTGAAGATTCTATCGCTCTGCTCTTTGCTGACGAAGGCCGACCGCCGGGCCATGGGACCGCCTTCCTCGAGCACGGGCTCGAGCTCGTCCAGTGTTGGGCGTCTTTTCTGGTAGAAGAGACCGGTATAGATGGTGTCGCCCCAAAGCATGGCTTTTTCGCAGGCAGCCTTCCAGTCGCCGGCGTCGTGGCCTTCGTCTTCCAGCTTCTTGACGCGCGGACGGAAGAAGGCGTAGTCGTTGTCGTGGTTGAACGTCACGCAGGGGCTGAAGATATCGATGATGGCGAAGCCTTTGTGGTCAATGGCTTGTTGCATGAGCTGTTGCATGTGTTTCGGATCGCCGCTGTAAGCGCGGGCGACGAAGGTGGCGCCATGCATGATCGAGGAAGTGATGGGGTTGACCGGCTCCTCCACACTGCCAAACGGCGTGCTCTTGGTCTTCATGCCCTCACAACTTGTCGGTGAAACCTGACCGGTCGTCAGGCCGTAGATCTGATTGTTCATCACCAGGTAGGTCATATCCACGTTGCGGCGGGCCGTGTGGAGCCAGTGGTTGCCGCCGATGCCATAGCCGTCGCCGTCCCCCCCGGCGCCGATGACGGTCAGCTCATGATTGGCCATTTTGACACCGGTCGCCACCGCCAGGATGCGGCCATGTAGGGTGTGCATGCCATAGGAATTAAAATAGCCCGGGAAGTTCGACGAGCAACCAATCCCGCTAATCACAATCATCTCGTGGGGCCGGATGCCCATATCCGCGCAGACTTTCTGGAGGCTGGAGAGAACACTGAAGTCGCCACAGCCGGGACACCAGTCGGGGTCGACCTTGCCTTTGTAGTCCTTGGGCTTAAGCTTGACGAGCTCTCTGTCTTCGGTAATGGTGGTACCTGTGGCCATAGTGTCTCCCTTAAACCATAATCTCCTGATAGGGCACGGAATGAGTCGTTTCGCCGGCAAGCTGTTCGCGGACGCAACTGACGATGTGGTGCGGCATGAACGGTTCACCGTCGTATTTGCGGATGTGCCCGTCGACCGACAATCCAGTCTCGCTGCGCAGGTAACGGTAGAACTGACCGGAGTGGTTGTTTTCCACCATGATCGTCCGCTTCGCACTGGAGATCACCTTGCTGAGGACCTCGCTGTGCAGGGGGACGATCCATTTGATTTGTAGATGGTTCGTGCTGACGCCCTGATCCCGCAACTGCTCGGCGGCCTCCCGGATCACTCCATAAGTTGACCCGAAGCCGATCAGGGTGACCTCGGCATCGCCGGGGCCCTCGAGTTCGGGTGGCGCGATCTCGTTGACGATGCCCTCCAGCTTGCGGGCCCGCTTCTCTACCGCCTGGCGGCGCTTGTGCGGGTTCGTGAATTCGTCGCTGATGAGGATGCCGTCTTCGTCGTGCTCGTCGGTGGCAACGACGTGGACGTAGCCTTCGAGGCCCGGGACGGCCCGCGGCGAGACACCGCTTTCGGTGTCCAGATAGCGCTTGTAGCCGTCGGTCTGGGAAGGCTCGGTAATCAGCTCGCCGCGGTCGATTTTCGGCTGCATGTTAACCTCGTCCGGATCGAAGCTGAAAGTGCCTTCCGAAATCAGAAGATCGGACAGCACAAGTCCCGGGCACTGGCACTTATCGCAAAGATTGAAGATCTCGGGAATCGAGTTGAAGGCATCCAGCGCGTCCAGGGGGGCGACGATGAAACGCTGGAAATCGCCCTGACTGGCCCCCAGCATCTGCCACAGGTCTCCCTGCTCGGTTTTTGTGGGCACGCCGGTTGAAGGCCCGGCTCGCTGAACGTTGATAAACACCACCGGGATTTCCATCATGGCGGCCGAGCCAATAGCCTCGGTCATGAGAGCGAATCCCCCGCCCGAGGTGGCACACATGGTCCGGCACCCGGTGTGGGCGGCGCCGACAGCCATGTTGGCAACCGCGATTTCATCTTCGACCTGCCGCACCATGATACCCAGATCGCGAGCGTTCTGAGACATCCAGTGAAGGACACCCGTGGAGGGGCTCATCGGATAGGCGCAGTAAAACTTGACGCCGGCGGCAGCGCCCCCCATGGCGAGCGCCTCGTTGCCCGTCCAAACGGCCAGGGGTTTAGGGTTTTGGGGTAGCGCATCCGGGAAGGGGGCAAATTTTTCCTCAGTGTAGTTAAAGCCGGCTCGGGCCACGCTGACATTTTCGTCGACGACGGCCTGTCCCTTACGTTGGAACATTAGCGTCAGGGCATCTTCCAGGATCTGGAAGTCCAGTCCAAACAGCGACATCACGGCGCCCAGCGCTACGGTATTCTGGACCAGCTTGTTGCGGTTGTTGTTCGTCAGCTCGGCAATGGGCAGGCCGCACAGCTGCACGCCTTCGCCAGCCTCACCGGGTGTGATCGTGTCGCTGTTGTAGATAGCGCGCGCCCCGGGTCCCAGTAAGCCCAGGTGTCGGGTCATGGTGTCTTGATTGAGGGCCAACAGCAGATCCAGCTTGTCACCGTGGGTTTCTACCGATTGGTCGCTGATCCGAATCGTCAGAAAAATATGTCCGCCTCGGATGATTGATTGGTAAGCGTTGTAGGCGTAAAGATGGAGACCACGGCGGACAAACAACCGCGCCAGGATGCTGCCGGGGGTGGCAATGCCTTGGCCCGCGGCACCGCCGATGGCTAGCGCGAAATCGAAGTTACGTGCACCCATTCACTTTCTCCCTTTTCGCGTTGGGTTGACACACCAACCATCCTGAGGCATCCGTACGCAGAAAAATCCATTAAGCCCCCGCCGCGCCACCGTGCCGACGATAGGACCCAACCCCCGACCAGCTTCGTGATCTCTATTTTACGCTGTCGGGGGTCCAACCGGCAATCGAGCAGATTACCGAACTGGGGTAGGGAATGCTCTTAACCTCTTGATTTTACTGTATCGGGGAAACATCGGGGGACATTTCACTGCCAGCAGATCCCTCAACATCGTGACCCAAGCTGCCCCTCGCGCACGGTGTGCCGCTGTTTGCCGCGACGTTTCTTGCGGCCTGCCGGGCCGGTACATCGTTCCAGTACGTTGGGCGTGACGGGCCTGGATAGGGAACCCGCGAGGACCGTATCTACATGGCCTGAGGAAGGGAAGTTAGTGTTCCACCGGCGGTTCGTCGGAGATGGCATCAAGGGCAGGGCACGAGGTGAAAACCAGGGCCTGAAGGTTACCGGCACTGACGATCTTATGCGGAAGCCGGATTAAGATTCTTGATGTTACTCAGGGACCGCAAGACTGGCCGTCGAGGACTCGGGATCTGAAGGTGCGCCTGTCTCAACGGCAAGTTTCTCGTATTTCCGCGTGATCTCACCAGCAGGGCCGTCGCTTCGAACCATCCCCTGGTCGAGCCAGATTGCCCGGTTGCACATCGAAACGACGGTCTCCAGGCTGTGCGAAACAAAGACGACCGTCCTGCCTGATCTCGTAAACTCTTCCATCTTGGCCGTGCATTTCTTGGTAAAGGCGGCGTCGCCTACCGAGAAAACCTCGTCGAGAACGAGGATCTCGGGATCGGAGTGAATGGCGACGGACAGACCCAGCCTACTGACCATGCCGCTCGAATAGGCCCGCACCGCCTCGTCAATAAACGTCGAGAGCCCCGAGAACTCCACGATCGAGTCAAACCTCTGGCGAATTTCGGGGCGGGTCAATCCCATCAGTGAGGCCAGCAGATGGATGTTTTCCCGGCCGGTCAAGTCCTCATGAACACCAATTCCCAGTCCGAGTACAGCGCCCACTCGACCGTGAACCCGAACAGCGCCTGATGTGGGATGGGCAATGCCTGAGATCAACCGCAGCAGAGTTGTTTTGCCCGCGCCGTTGGCGCCTATGATCCCCAGTCTTTCTCCCTCTTCGAGTTGAAATGAAACGTCCCGAAGGGCCCAAAAAGACTTGACATCGCGCCGGATCTGCTTCCAGGCGTGCTGCGAGAATAATTGCCTTCTCTGGTGCAGCAAGTATCGCTTGCTGACTTGATCGAGATCGATGATCGGCATGGCTGCCCGGTGTCTCGGTTAGAGGTAGTCCGAAAAGTCCTTTTCCATGCGCCCAAAAAAACGATAGCCGGCCCAAAGAGTCAGCACCGACACCGCGGCCAGCTTCAGGATCGTCAAGCCTGGTGAAACACCGGCCAGAAAGATCCGGCGCATGATCAACACCACGGCCGCCACAGGGTTGATCTCGTATAGCCAGGCGTACTGGCCCGGCACATCCTCGAAGCCATAGAAGATCGGACAGAGCCAAAACAAAACCAGGTTGACCGCCTGCACCACGTATGCCACGTCCCGGTAGTAGACGTCGAGAGCCGCCGTAACGAGCGACAGCCCGCACACAAACACAAGTTGGAGCACCAGCACCAGCGGCAGCCAAAGCCATTGAATATTGACACCTTGAACGACGATCACCGCGATCAGCAGCAGGAGGAGCTGCAGTAAGAGGAGCTGCAGTAAATAGTGCAAGGTGTTGCCGAGCACGACCGACACCGGCACCAACTCTCTCTGGAAAGGCACGTGCTTAATCAACGGAGCATTGCCGACGACCGATTCAGTCCCCGTCGACCAGGCCAGCGCGAAGAAGTTGTAGGGCAATAGGCCGATCAAGACGAACAGCCAGAAGTGCTCTCGCGTTGCTGGGAAGACGGATGAAAAGACGAAGGTCAGCACCGACATCATGATCAGCGGGTTGACCAGGGACCAAAAGACCACCAGTGACATATTCCGGTAGCGGACCTTGAAGTCCTTCTCTACCAGAGTGCGCAGGATGTAGGAGGGATCGTTCACGGGTCGGACGGCGGGGGCCTTATCCTAGGGGGCAGTCAGTTTCGTGGCCTCGCCCAGAGGGACACGTCATTGTACTAAACCCCAAGATCGAGACGCATCGAAGACACGACTTGAGCGAGGTTATCGCACGATTTGAGCAATGAAAATCCCCACAATCTTGGCGGCACGCCTGCGCTAAGACTAAGAACGATCGAGCTGCCATCCGGGCTCCAGGCGCCTCCGAATTGATTACGCCGGGCGCTTGGCACAGGGCCACCACAGGCCCGCCGTGAACCGAAACCTTCGCTAGCCCTCTTATCCCGTTCCTAAATGCGATGAAATCGCCGCCCGGCGACCAGGATGGGAAAAACCTGTGCCCTCCATCCACAACTTTACGCGGTTCGTCTCGATCGAGGTCTTGAACCCGGATTATTGAGCGAACGAGACCCTGTTCCCCAAATCGTAGTCTTTCGTGAACGAGCGGCCCGTCTCGCCCTTGTAGAGGGGCTTAGGGCGCTGTGCATCCGGCATTAGGCCCAGGCGGACCACAAGGAGGGCACGCACAGTCTGGTCCACCCAGGACCCAGAGGACCTTAGAGTAGATAGGCAGCAAGGCAACATCTGGCAGAAGGGCCCCGGCGGCAACCGCGAAGAAGCCTACCAGGAGTGCGTATTCCACCATGTCCTGAGCGGTCTCGTCGTGGATCAGCCTGCTCAGAAGTGCAAGCATGTGCCAATAGACTACAGACCGGCAGACCCGGTTTACAATGGCCCATCGATACTTTTGTGAGCTATAACCAGAAGTTGTGGATGAGCCTCTGAGGGGAGGCGGCGTATCCTGACGATTGAGGAAGCAACTCAATCGTTTTCTGGAAAGGAACAAGGAGGATACGCCATGAGTCAGTGTGAAGCTGCTGAGAGCAGCAGTCAAGTCAACCCCCAAGTCATTGATGGAAAGGAACGCTCGCCCTTGGATGAGGTGCTGCGCCAAGGAGCGCGCCAGATGCTCGTCAAGGCCGTGGAAGCCGAAGTGACCGCCTACATCGAAACGCATCAGCACGAAGTCGACCAGGACGGCCGGCGGCTGGTGGTGCGCAACGGTCACGCCCGCGAGCGCACCATCGTCAGCGGCGTGGGTCAGCTGAAGATCCAGGCGCCGCGGGTCGACGATCGCCGAGTCGATGAGCAGGGCCGGCGCTTTCGTTTCACTTCCCAGATCCTGCCGCCGTATCTGCGGCGCACGAAGAGTGTGGAGGAGTTGATCCCCTGGTTGTACCTGAAAGGGATCTCGACGGGCGATTTCAGCGAAGCGCTGGAGGCCTTGCTGGGGCCCGACGCTCCGGGCCTGTCGGCGACGACGGTGGTGCGTCTCAAAGACGTCTGGCGCCGCGAGTACGAGGCTTGGTCAAAGCGTGACCTCAGCGGCCAGCGGTTTGTTTACATTTGGGCCGATGGCATCTACTCGAATGTTCGTCTGGACGATGAACGGCAGTGTTTGCTGGTTGTGATGGGAGCACTCGAAGACGGTCGCAAGCAACTGCTGGCGGTGCACGACGGCTTTCGCGAAAGCGAACTGTCGTGGCAGGAGTTGCTGGAGGACTTGAAACGGCAGGGGCTCGAGCTGCCGCCGAAGTTGGCGGTGGGCGACGGAGCGATGGGGTTTTGGGCGGCACTGCGGAAAGTCTATCCGGCGACCGGTTAGCAACGCTGCTGGCTCCACAAGACGGCCAACGTGCTCAATAAGCTGCCGCAGAGCATGCAGGGCAAAGCCAAGCAGGCGCTGCGCGACATCTATCTTGCCGAGAGTCGGCAGACGGCGGAGGCCGCTCTGGACCGTTTCAAGAACCTATACGAGAAGAAGTTCCCCAAAGCGGTCGAGTGCCTGGAAAAAGACCGCCAAGTGCTGCTGGCTTTCTACGACTTTCCGGCCGAGCACTGGGGGCACTTGCGGACGACGAACCCGATCGAGTCCACCTTTGCGACGGTCCGTTTGCGGCAGCGACGAACGAAGGGTTGTGGCAGCCGCGAAGCGTCGTTAACGATGGTCTTCATGCTGGCCCGCCAAGCCGAGCGCCACTGACGACGCCTGAACGGTTCGGAAGTGATTGTTCATGTCTTAGAGGGAAAGGTTTTCAAGGATGGATTGATGGTTCAGGAAAACGCCGCCTGACCTCGCCCATCCACAACATTTGACAATATCTCGGATTTTTCATGGAAACCGCGTCTCCCAGGATCCGTGTTCCCCCGGCGAGGAACCCCACCGAGGGTTTTCGCTTTGGGGGGAATCGACAGTATTGGGGACTCACGGCGTTGCCACCAGCCGATCCCACTGACGACCGAGCAAGTCGCAATTGAAATAGCTCTGAAACTCTGGTAAGGTTGGATTGGCGGGGTGAATGAGGACATGAAGCAGCAACTATGATGCGGATGTCCCCAGACCCACTCACCTGTTGTCCGCCATCCCCCAAATCGCATCTCCCAGTCACAACTCCAGGAGGAACTTTCATGGGAAGCATCCCTCGAGAGAATCTGTCTGCCCACCTGATGGAAACCAGCGAAGAGTACCGCAAGCTCGTGGAGCAGCACTCAAACTACAATCGCCGGATTGAGGAACTTAGCTCTCAGCGGTTTCCAACGCAGGAGGAACAAGTCGAGGAAATGCGGTTAAAGAAGCTCAAGCTACACCTGAAGGACAAGATGTACGACCTTGTGCGGCAGCACCAACAGGAGTCCAGCTAGGCTCCTCCTCACCCGTCGGTGCCCAAAGGCCCCCACAAGTGGCCCGGCAGGACCGTGAGTCCTGTCGCACTCCTGCGATCGTCCGCGGTGACGATAGAACCACTGATCTAGCTGGCCGCCGATCTCCCCAGCCGCGACCAATTACTTTGATAGGCGTGGATCTGGTGCATTCGGGGGCTGGTACAATAGCCTGCGGAACGCGGCTATCGATGGTTCGTGACGGCATCCACTACGGAGTTGGTCTCTCTGTTTCGGGGTTTCTGATAAGTATATTTTTATCAGTATCTTGGGGGCTTCCATTTTTCCTGTTAGCCGCCTTCTGCTTGTACTTTTTCCGTGACCCGGAGAGGGAGATTCCCCGAGGCGCCGTCGCTGTTTCACCGGCCGACGGGAAAGTGGTCAGCTTGCAGCCGAGCGGAGACGGCGGCCATCGCGTCAGCGTGTTCCTCAATATCTTCGACGTCCACGTCAATCGTATACCTGTTAGTGGTCGTATTACCGCGTTGGAGTACCGGCCGGGGAAGTTCCACTTGGCGAATCGGGAAAGCGCGTCGTTGGAAAACGAACAGACGAGCTTGACGATCGAGTCCGAAACCGCGACAGTGGTCGTCAGACAGATCGCCGGGTTGGTGGCTCGCCGCATTGTTTGCCACAAATCGAAGGGCGACGTCGTCGAGAAGGGGGAGCGATTTGGTTTGATCAAATTCGGCTCGCGCGTCGACATCTTGCTGGGACCGGAGTGGGACTTGCTGGTGCGGCGCGGGGAGCGTGTCAAAGGGGGAAGTTCGATTCTAGCCCGTCTTCGGGATTGACAGAATGAGCGAAATTCAAACTACCAAGCAATCTCGTCGACCCTATGCCCTGCCTACGGTTTTCACCGTCGGCACGCTGTTTTGCGGCTACTACTGCTTGATGAAAACGGTGCAGGCGATCTCACTGCCCCCAGGCATGGGAGATGAGGCGGCCCGGCTTTACGACCACGCTGCTTTGGCCATTGGTCTGGCGGTGTTTACCGACGGTATGGACGGCCGCATAGCGCGGATGACGAACGCCGTCAGTGATTTTGGGCGTGAGATTGACTCGCTGGCCGATGCGATTACTTTTGGGGTTGCGCCGGCAACGCTAGCGTTCGCTTGGGGCATCCGCTCTCCTGAGCTGGCTGCCGGCCTTTGGTTGGCTGACTGGCTGCCCGCCATCGGGTACTTGATGACGTTCCTTTACCTGACGTGCGGCGCCGCCCGCTTGGCGCGCTTCAACGTGCAGAAGAATCCCACGCCGAAGAACCCGGGGCGCCCCGGGCGCCGCTACTTCGTGGGTCTGCCGATTCCTCCCGCCGCCGGGATGCTGGCAGCGGTGGTGCACGTTTGCGGAGGGTACCCGATTCAGAATTGGTGGCCGTGGGGCGTGCTATGGCTGGTCCTTATCGCACTGCTTTCGTTTCTGATGATCTCGACTTGGCGGTATACGAGCCTTAAGAACATCGGTCTTCTCCAGATACCATCGTTGGTGATGGTCGTTTTCTTCGCGACCTTGATTTATCTCATCTGGAACTTCTCTCAGCCAGTGTTGCTGGCGATGGCCTCGGGTTTCGTGCTCAGCGGCATTGTGACGCGCATCGGGGGGCTGCTTCGGCGTCGACGTCGGTCCTCCGTCGCGAGGTCTAAGCACCCGGTCAGGGAGTCGGTCGCCGATCCGCGCTAGTGTCTGCCGCTCGGAAAGCTTGGTCGCCGCTAACAGCCCGTGGCAAAAGTCGTGCAGGAGCGAAAAATGGGGACTGCCACCAATTCGCCCCCCCGTCATGGCCATAGGGAAAAAGCACTTAGCCGGAAGCGAATTGGCTGGCTGTACCCGATTTTTCGCAACCTTCACTTCTACCACGGGCCGCTAAGGAACTGAACCCTTGTTTCCTCGAAGGCGCGATAACCGATCGTACGGTACGGCAGTCGTCTGGTTGGTTATTGCTTTTTCCGCCGGTTCCTGTGGCTATCACCTAGCAGGACGTGCCGACACGGTACCTGATACCGTCCACACCATCGCCATTCCCACCTTTAGAAACAACACGACCGAATTCAAGATCGAGCAGTACTTGACTAGCGCAGTCGCACGGGAATTCATGACCCGCACGCGCTATCGGATCGTCAGCGACCCAGCGGAGGCCGAGGCGACGTTGACGGGCACGGTACTCAACTTCTTCGTCTTCCCCGTCGTGTTCGACCCGAAGACAGGCCGGTCGACCAGCGTGGCCACTCTTACCCAGGTCCAGGTCGCTTTGGTGGAACGGACCACGGGCAACGTGATCTACCAGAACCCGGCCTTCGAGTACCGTGAGCGCTACGAGGTCACGATCGATGCGGAAGCTTATTTGGAAGAGAGGCAGGCCGCCCTGGCGCGGACAGGCGAAGGGTTGGCACGGAGTTTGGTTTCCGCCGTGCTCGAAGGATTCTGAATCGAGATGAAGCCCAAACAGTTTCTCGAACGGCTGGGCCGTTCCGTAGCGACCCCGGCCTACCTGTTTCTCGGCAACGAGGGATTTTTCCGAGACCGCTGCCGCCAGGCGCTCGTAGAAGCTGTGTTGGGCAACCGGGATCCCAAAACCGGCTCCCCGGAAGGTTTGATCGAGATCGATCTCAGTGAGCAGCCCTTGAACCGGCTTCTGGATGAAGCGCGGACGCTCTCGTTGTTTGCTCCCCGCCGGCTTCTCATTGGCCGGAATGCGGAAGCGGTTCTGCCCAAGCGAGTCGCCGCGCGTTCAGGTGCCGGGTCCCCACATACTGACCCGCTTGCAGACTACCTCGCCGACCAGGTGGCCGGCGTCGTATTGTTGTTCGAGGCGACCCGCTACGATTGGAATGATCGGGGCGACAAGGCCAAGCTCGAACGAGTAGCGAAGTTCTATTCAGCCGTCCCCGCAACGGTTGAGCTGACGCGGCTGACCCCGCGGGAGGCCGTTGCGGCCGCTACGCGATTAGCGAAGGAGCTGCGACTTAACATCGAGCGGCCAATCTTGTCCGAGCTCGTGGAAATGTTGGGGAACGACATGGCCCGCCTGGGCAATGAATTGGAGAAACTGGCACTCTACGCCGCGGACGGGCGGGCGATCACCGCTCAAGACCTTGAGACTTTGATTCCCGAAGCCCGTCAACGCGGCGTATTCGAGTTCTCTGACGCCCTGGCCCGGAAGAACCGTCTGCGGGCGCTCGACGTGCTCGAGACTCTGGCAAGAAGCGGCGAGTACTGGCCCATGCAGATCAACCTTCTGGCAGGGCTGTTCCGCCAGGCGCTGGCGGCGAAAGAAGGGGGTACACACAACAGTGCGGAGTTGATGCGGCAATTGCAACAAACTGGTGTCCGCATTTGGCCGTCGAGGGCAAGGCAGGTGCTTGATATCGCCCGCCGATTCTCCCAAGACGAACTCGAAGGCGCACTGACCTCCCTATTCCAGGCCGATAGGGACCTTCGACGCGAGCGGCCCGAGGACCGCATCATCATGGAGCAACTCGTGGTGAGGTTGACCAGCTAGTGCTTGGTTGCAAAAGTTCGCGTTATTTGAAAAGCCCTTTCCCAAAGAACCATACGATCGTCCGTCTGGCCCGGAAGTGGTTTGTTCCCAGAGTCTTCCGAGCCGCGACCGTGAGGGAGCGGTCCAGGGATTGTCCGCCTATAACCTATCGTGAATTTATGCAACCAAGCACTAGCCGGAGCTCGATTCCGCCGGTTTCGCCGCGAGGGCTTTCGTGAGAACGGTGAGCCGGGACTTCATTCGCGATGCGGTGTTCTTCTTGAGCAGGCCTTTCTGTACCGACTTGTCCACGATGCTCAAAGTGGGGCGCAGTAGTTGTTGAGCGCCATCGGCATCTTTATTGGCAAGAGCCTGTTCGAGCTTCTTGATCTGGGTTCGCATCCGACTCCTATTTCGGCGATTGACCTCGGTCTGCCTCGCCGTCTGACGGATGCGCTTTATCGCGGAACGCGTATTTGCCAAGAGAATCCCTTCGAAGAAGTGGTGGGATGCACCCTGCTAGGGGGCAATTGACGACTCTTATCCAGGATAGCCGTCTGTCTGAGGGCTGTCAATGAAAGCAGCGGCGTCGAACCGGCCTTCAGAGGCCGCAACAATCTCAGCCCACGGCTGAAGCCATGGGCTTTTGCGTTGTATAGCCCCCTTCGGGGGCAACAGGAAACCAGCCCCGTCAGGGGCCGCAACAATTTCTTCCCACGGCTTCAGCCGTGGGAAGAAGGAGCAGTTCGGGGAAGCCCTGGAAGGGCGACACAACGGCTGACCGCATCCCGAAACCGGCCCCGGACAGGTTTCGAGCCGGCGACCTCGCCCCCGCCACGGGGAGATCATTCCCGATCTTCAGATTTCCTGTCACGTTCGGCAGGAATCCGACCCGCCGGCTACCGACAGTTGACAACAGGCCTCCAAGGTAACAATCATGAGAAGCTTGTTCCGCCCTGATCAGTGACGAGGGTTCCCGTAAGCGTCATCGCACTGGAGGTGAACCGTGACAGCTGCTCCCCGTTTCAAATTGGTTGCAATGTTTGTGTCTGCGATTGTTCTACTGGGCGTGTCGTGTGCGCCGGAGCCGCCACCCGAAGTTGCCCCCCCGGCAGCCAAGCCGATCGGGCAGCCTGTTGAAATCTCTGTTCCGCTGGGGCTGCCACCATTGCCGATCCCCGAAGACAATCCGCCGACGGCGGAAACCATCGAGCTCGGGCGGCGACTCTACTACGACACCATGTTATCGGTGGATGGAACGATCGCCTGCGCCTCTTGCCATCGGCCTGAGGCGGGCTTCGCCGACCCGGACCAGTTTTCGAGTGGCGTCGGCGGCAAGAAAGGCGGTCGGCAGGCGCCCAGTGTGATCAATGCTGCCTACTACACAACCCAGTTCTGGGACGGGCGAGCCGCCAGCCTCGAAGACCAGGCCGGGGGACCGATGCAGAATCCGATTGAAATGGCGCATACCGCCGAAGGCGTTGTCGAGAAACTCTCCGGAGACCCCGGCTACGTCGCGCAATTTGAAAAAGCCTACGGGCCGGGTCCGGTGACGTTCGACAAGGTCGTCAAGTCGATCGCTTCTTTTGAACGAACGGTTCTGAGTGGGAACTCGCCTTTCGACCGCTACATGTACGGCGGCGATGAGTCGGCGTTGAGTGAGTCCACCAAGCTCGGCCTGGAAGTTTTCCGCAACGAGGAGAAAGGCAACTGCGCCGTTTGCCATAGCGTGGACGAAAAGTCAGCGCTGTTTAGCGACAACAAGTTCCACAACTTGGGTGTCGGCGTGGATGACGAGGGTGAGCTGACCGACCTCGGTCGTTATGAAGTGACCAAGAAGGATGCGGACCGGGGCGCCTTCAAAACGCCCACGCTGCGAAACATAGCGCAGTCGGCGCCCTACATGCACGACGGTAGCCTGAAGACTTTAAAAGACGTAGTCGACTTCTACATCGGCGCCGGCAATTCCAACCCCTGGCGTGACAAGGAGCTCAAGGAGCTGGACCACCTGACCCGGAAAGAGCGCGACGCCCTGGTTGCGTTTATGGAAGCGCTGACCGCGGAGCTTCCCGATAATGTCGGCGCTCCTGGTGGCGAAGAGTCCGCGGGTGATTCCGGCGAGTAAGCGTTTTTGACATTCGCCGCTTGCGGCGAGACGCAGTACTTAGTAGGGACCGGCAATCTTGCCGGTCCCTGGTTTGGTAGAGACCGGCAATCCTGCCGGTCTGGAACAAGGTCCCGCCGTTCGAGATGTAGGGGCACGATTCATAGCGCCCCTTGGGACCCCCAATCTTGCCGGTCCCTGGTTTGGTAGAGACCGGCAATCCTGCCGGTCTGGAACAAGGCCCCGCCGTTCGAGATGTAGGGGCACGATTCATAGCGCCCCTTGGGACCCCCAATCTTGCCGGTCCAACGGCGGCCGGAGCCCCGCGCCACGCTACCGGCCCGAGACGTCATAGCAAGAAGTTCCTCCCAAACCCCAGGCCACACGAGCGTACTGTAGAGGCGAGTCCCGATGGCCGTTTGACGCTGTCGCGAACGAGTTGGGCCAAGTGGAAATGCCCCTCCGGCAGCCGGCGTCCGCACTGTTGGGTGCGATTCTCGTGTCTTGACCGATAAGAATTCCAATGCGACAAGGCCGCTGTTTCGGGGCCGCACGAGCACGTGTTTCATTGCAGACTTGGCTAGGGCGTGTCGGCGAACTTTGGAGACGTAATCAAAGCTTGCGAGCCACCATTGTCTTGGTAGGCTGCGAACACAGCTTACAGCCCACGGCGAGCCTCGGTATTGGCGAGGCCGAGATCGAACGGGGTCAGAAGCATCATTTTTCGCGGATGTTGGAGGGGCTGATCGGCAGGCATTCTATCCATTTGATCGGTGAGGAGACTCGGGCCTCGGAAGAAACTATCGCTCAAAGACTAGCCGACACCCACGGATGCGAATACGTCAACATCAATGCAGTCAAGCAAGACAGGCGCGAGCTGGGAATCCCGGCCGACTATCTCAAGCCGAACGCACATTACCCTTCACGGCAAATTGCCTGCTGGCAAGCGCGTCGCGAGCAGTTCATGTACGAAAAGCTGAGCCGGCACCGCGGCCGGACGCGCAATGCGCTCGTCATTTGCGGCTGGAGCCACCTGGACCCGCTGGCCGGCCTTCTCCGGGGAGAGGGTCCGAACCTGCGGCTTTGTGACGTCCGGGAGACGAAATGGTTCATTAACCGCTGGCGATCCTAGCAGCCCGTGGCAAAAGTCGTGCAGGGGCGAAAAATCGGGGACTGCCACCAATTCGCTCCCCTTCATGACCCAAGAAACAAAGCACTTAGCCTGAAGCGAATTGGCTGGCTGTACCCTATTTTTCACGACCTTCACTCCTACGACGGGCTGTTAGGGCGCATTTCTCGCCGGGTGGCGGTACGGGGCGGACACGCAGGAATGCTGATCCACCGGGCGTCTCAACGAACTGTTGGGCAGTGCCCATGCGCCTTCGCCAAGATAAACGGAGCCGCGACCGTCAGGGAGCGGTCAGTCCCCCTTAAGAGTTTGGCCTGCCACCAGCCTCAGGCTCGCCCAAGGGAATCAAACCCTCCGGGGTTTTCGACCGAGCGGTCTGTGAACGCGGCAGCATCCCAACTCCCTCCTACCGCAGCCAATCTCTCCAGTTGCGAGGAATCCCACGAACAAACAGCAACGCCAGAGGAACGCCCCAATTGGACCAGCGCTCCACGAAATCCCAAATCTCCTTACCTGAAAGAGGGCGCGCCAGTCCCGTGAGAAGTCCCCAAACCGCTCCCCACAGCAGTACGGCTCGGATCGGTTTGACCAGAACCAGGGCTGCGATCGTAAAATCTATGGTCCCGATCACGGGGAGAACCGTCGCCGCCGTTTCCTCGGAGATCCCCAATGATCCCATCATCAGCAGCCGAAAATGAGGAGCGGCTCGGTAGGCAAAAACGCCGTGGCCGAGAAACTGCCCAAACATGGCAATCCGGAGCGTCCACTCGATCTTCTTCACAAGTCCGCCTCGACAGCTTTTCTACCCCGAGTGCGTTTTCCGCGAGATGAATTCTATACTACTGAAAGAACGCCGGGACGGAAGAGCTGAGTAACGCTTTTGGCCGGCAGTAAGGAGAACATACGTTTGCGGACGGTTGTGCTGGGAGCAGGAGGGCAGCTTGGTACAGAGCTAGTTGCTGAGTTGCGGCGGCGCGGCCAAACTGTTGTCGGTCTGAGCCGGCAAGAGCTTGATATTACCAACGAACAGGCGATCGAACGAGCCTTTCAGGACCATTCTCCGGCGTGGGTCATCAATGCCGCCGCCTATAACCACGTGGATCTGGCCGAACAGGAGCCGGAAGTCGCGATGCGGGTCAACGGGCTGGCCGTGCGCTCTTTAGCGGCGGCTTGCCGACAACACCACGCGGTATTGATGCACTTCTCGACCGATCACGTCTTCGATGGGAAAAAGGAAGACCCCTATGTTGAAGAGGATCTTCCCAGTCCGCCTTCCGCCTACGGGGTTTCAAAGCTGGCGGGTGAGCTTTATGCGCAAGCTTGCCTGGACAAGTTGTACGTCGTGCGCGTGGCCGGTGTTTTTGGCCCCGCCGGGCGACATACGAGCCGCGGCAATTTCCCGGAGTTGGTCCTCCGGAAGGCGGCGGAAAGCAGCCCACTGCGGGTAGTCGAAGACTTTTTTACAACTCCCACCTACGCACCGGCCTTGGCCTCCCGCTCGATCGACTTACTCGAGCGCAGTTCGTTCGGTCTTTACCATATCGGCGGAGGGACGATTATCTCTTGGTATCAATACGCTTTGAAAATTCTCGCCGCAAGTGGTTTGGAAGCCGACATACAACCTACCAATCACCGCGAGTTTTCCACACCGGCGCGGCGCCCAATGCGTTCAGGCTTGTCAAACGCAAAGATCGAGCGGCTGGGCCTAGCGAAGATGCCGCCCTTGGATGAGGCTCTCGCAGACTACATGAAGCGGCGGAAGCGGGTGAAGGCTCCGCGGGCGCATCACTCCTAGTTAAGCGCGTCTACCGACACATAGCGTCGCTACGGCGCGACAAACCGCGAAACCGGCCTGCAGCGGTCGCGCAGCAGCGGGGAGTCAGGCCGTTGCAAGCCGCTACACGCGAAGGATAGAATTCAAGGGCAGACCAAGCCGACCTGCCCGTGCTGAGTGAATGGGTAGGAAAACGTCTTGCTGACCAGGTGTAACTCACTAGCCAGACCGAGAGAGAATATGGAAATCACTAAAGAACAGTTACTCAAGGCTTACCGCAACATGAGAACCATCCGGGAATTCGAGGAGCGGATTCACGTTGAGTTCGCGACGGGAGACATTCCCGGGTTCGTGCATCTATATGCTGGTGAGGAGGCGGTTGCCGTCGGTGTTTGCATGCACCTCGACGAGAACGACAAGATCGCCAGCACGCATCGGGGTCACGGCCATTGCATCGCGAAAGGTTGTGACGTCCATGGGATGATGGCTGAGATTTACGGCAAGAAAGATGGCCTGTGTGCGGGCAAGGGCGGGTCCATGCATATCGCCGACCTGGAAATAGGCATGATGGGAGCCAATGGTATCGTCGGCGGCGGCCCGCCCCTGGCGTGTGGCGCGGCGCTGGCTGCCAAAAAGCTCGGCACGAAGGGCGTAGCGGTGGTCTTCGTGGGTGACGGGGGATCGAATCAGGGCACAACGCTTGAAAGCCTCAACCTGGCTTCGATATGGCAACTGCCCTGTGTTTTCGTTGTCGAGAACAATGGCTATGCCGAGGCCACGTCGAGCAAGTACTCGGTAGCCGGCACAGACGTGGCCGAAAGGGCAAAAGGGTTCGATATGCCGGGAGTGACCGTTGACGGACACGACTTCTGCGCCGTCTACGACGCTGCGGCAGAGGCGATTGGCCGCGCCCGCGAGGGAGGCGGCCCGACTTTGATCGAATGCAAGGTCAATCGGTACTTCGGCCACTTCGAAGGCGACGCCCAAACCTACCGTGGGGCTGATGAAGTGAAGAATCTCCGCGAGAACCGGGACTGCATTGAGAACTTGGCTCGCTCTCTCACCTCCTCCTCATTGGTGACTCCCGAGGAACTGGCGAAGATCGACGAAGAGGCGAAGGCTCTGATCGACGATGCTGTCGCGAAAGCAAAGGCCGCGGCCGAGCCGGGCGTTGAGGATCTGGAGACGGACGTGTATGTGGAGTACTGAAGGCCAGTCGCGCCGCCTCAGGCGGGAAGCCGTCGGGCAGACCGCCCACAAGCTACTGAGCCTCGCAAATTATGGTGACATGGCCCGTGTTCAGACTGTAGGGGCACAGCATGCTGTGCCCGTGTCCGAAGTCACTGTATTTTGCGAGCCTCAATAAGTTCAGGCAGTTTGGGGGAACGGATGTCGATTGGGCGCGTGTATCGGCCGCGAGTCCGCATCTTGAATAACTACAGAAAGGAAACAATCCGATGGCTAGGAAAATCACCTTTCAACAGGCCATAAAAGAAGCTCTGGCCCAGGAGATGGAGCGCGACGAGTCGGTCATCTTGATGGGAGAAGACGTCGCGGGCGGCAGTGGCACCGATGGCGAGATGGACGCCTGGGGTGGTCCGCTCGGAATCACCAAGGGGTTGTGGAGCAAGTTTGGTGATCGTGTTATGGACACGCCGATCAGTGAATCGGCGTTCATTGGCGCGGCCATCGGCGCGGCCACGGCCGGCTTGCGTCCGGTAGCAGAGCTGATGTTCATCGATTTTATGGGTGTTTGTTTCGACCAGATCTTCAACCAGGCGGCGAAGTTCCGCTATATGTTTGGCGGCAGGGCGGTCACCCCGGTGGTCATCCGCACCATGTTCGGAGCCGGCCTTCGCGCCGCGGCACAGCACTCGCAGTGTCTCTACCCCATCTTCACCCACATCCCGGGGCTGAAATGCGTAGTCCCCTCGACACCGTACGACGCGAAGGGCTTGCTGATCCAAGCAATCCGCGACGATGACCCGGTCATCTTTTGCGAGCACAAGGCCCTATATCAAACCGAGGGGGACGTGCCGGAAGAGTCCTATACCTTGCCTTTCGGAGAAGCCAATTACGTACGCGAAGGCGGAGACGTCACGGTCGTAGCGTTGGGACGGATGGTGCACATGGCCTCCGAAGCCGCGGATGAGTTGGCCAAGGACGGCATCGAGTGCGAAATCGTAGATCTCAGAACTACGTCGCCGCTTGATGAGGACACGATTCTCGAAAGCGTGGAGAACACAGGCCGGCTCGTGATTGTCGACGAAGCGACACCGAGGTGCAACATCGCGACCGACATTTCCGCGCTGGTCGCCCAAAATGCATTTGGCGATCTCAAGGCGCCGATCAAGATGGTAACTGCTCCTCACACGCCAGTGCCGTTCAGCCCGGTTCTCGAAGACACCTACATTCCCAATTCCGGTAAGGTCGCGGCGACTGTTCGCGAGCTCATGGCGTACAAGGCATGAGCGCCCCGCCCATTCATAAAGTGACTATGCCCAAATGGGGGCTCTCTATGACGGAGGGCAAGGTCGTCGCTTGGCTCGTCGAGGAGGGGGCGGAGGTACGCCCCGGCGTTGAGGTCGTGGAACTAGAAACGGAGAAAATAGCCGGCGGTCTCGAGGTTACCGAATCGGGCGTCTTGCGGCATGTGGCGCAAGTGGGCGAGACGGTGCCCGTTGCAGGACTGGTGGGGGTACTCGCTGACGCCTCGGTCCCCGGCACAGACATCGAGACTTTTGTCACTGATTTCCAGGCAAGCTTCGTGCCTCCGGAGGCCGACGAGGAAACGGCCGGCCCGGCGCCCGAGACTGTCGAAGTCGAGGGCCGGACCCTGCGCTATCTCCGGCGGGGTGAGGGCGGCGATCCCGCGATTCTCATTCACGGTTTTGGCGGCGACCTCAACAACTGGCTTTTCAATCACGAGGCTCTCGCCGGAAATCGCACCGTCTACGCTCTCGACCTGCCCGGACACGGCGGTTCCTCTAAGCAGGTCGGCGAGGGAACCCTGGGCGAGTTCACAAAGACCCTGAGAGGATTCATGGACGCCATCGGCGCGGAGAAGGCACACTTGGCCGGCCACTCCCTGGGTGGCGCCGTTGCGCTGGACTTTGCGCTGGCCCATCCGGACCGGGCGCTCTCGCTCGCCCTGATCGCGTCCGCCGGACTGGGTCCGGAGATCGACGGCGACTATATCGAAGGCTTTATCACTGCCGGCCGCCGTCGGGACATCAAGCCGCATCTCGAAAAGCTGTTCGCCAATTCGGGGCTCGTAGGGCGGCAGCTCATCGACGACATTCTCAGATACAAGCGCCTCGACGGTGTGGAGTCAGCCTTACGCACGATCGCCGATCAATTTTTCTCCAGGGGCAAGCAGGCAGCAGTGCTAGGTGATCGGCTCCGTGAGTTATCGATACCCATTCAAGTCATATGGGGCTCGGAAGACCGAATCCTACCTGCCTCCCACGCCGAGGGACTTCCTGCCAACGCTAAAGCCCAGATCATTCCGGGAAGCGGCCACATGGTACAGATGGAGGCCGCCGCCGAAGTCAACCGGGCCATCGTCGATTTCTGGGACTAGCGTCCCCGGAAAAGCAGCTCGTTTGATGACCGCCAACGGCCGCAGGTCTCGGAAACGGCAGGTTTAGGACAGGTCACTCCATAATCTCTACGGGCACTGAAAACAAAAGATTTCGACGCCCGTGACCGGCACGTTGGAGTCTCATAGGTTGCCGCGCCCTCCGAGTTTGTCTGGTCGACTGAGTTGGCGGGCCTGAAGTCAGGTACCTAAGACCACAACAATCTCTCGGCGTGCATCACCTAGAACACGTGTCGGGTTAGGGTAGAGGTAGCGTCGGCCCTCAACTGCCCCGAATAGAGCGAGTCACTTTCCACAGAGTCTTGACCGACGACGGCGCACTTTCGAGTAATTCGGCTTCAAAGACAGCGCCTTGTCGTAAGCCTCGCAAGCCCCTTCTCGATCTCCCAGTTCCTCATAGGCACGTCCAAGTGCGTACCAGAAGGGTGGGTAGTTCTTCTTGATCGCCAAAGCCCTCTCATGGCTCTCAAGCGCTGCCGCAAGATCACCTGTCTCTCGTTGTAGAACTCCCTGGAGATTCCAGTAATCGGGATTGCTCTCGTTGGTTTGAATGAGCTGCCTAACCACCCTTAACGCCTCCTCGGGAGCTGGTTCTTTCAACTCCTCAACAACAGAGAAAACCGCCCCGTCTGTCTTGTCCCGAGGTTGGAGGAATCTCAGCGCGATAGAAACCAATTCGTTGTACTGGCCCACGCTCGCGAAGGAACAAGCCGCAAGCCGCCACAGCTTGGCATCGTCCGGTGTTGATTCAAGAGCAGCCGCAAGTTCGATCTCGTCGTGGCGGTCGATGCTCAGGGCTTTCACGGAGCAACGAGCCCCCTGCTGGTACTCACCGGCCTTGCCATAGGCTGAGCTCAGCCACGACCAGTCGAGAGCCCTACCCGTCGTCTCCGCCACACCCGTCAGCAGTTTGATCGCTTCCTCACTGCCCTCCGGCGTGCCCAGCTCTACCAGGTTGATCCCCAACGAGCGCTTCGCTTCCACCAAGTCCGAGTCCAGTTCCAGCGCCCTGCGCGCGGCCGCCACTGCCTCCTCCGGCCGACCGGCCTTGCCATAGGCTAAGCTCAGCCACGACCAGTCGAGAGCCCTACCCGTCGTCTCCGCCACACCCGTCAGCAGTTTGATCGCTTCCTCACTGCCCGCCGGCGTGCCCAGCTCTGCCAGGTTGATCCCCAACGAGCGCTTCGCTTCCACCAAGTCCGAGTCCAGTTCCAGCGCCCTGCGCGCGGCCGCCACTGCCTCCTCCGGCCGACCGGCCTTGCCATAGGCTAAGCTCAGCCACCACCAGTCGAGAGCCCTACCCGTCGTCTCCGCCACACCCGTCAGCAGTTTGATCGCTTCCTCACTGCCCGCCGGCGTGCCCAGCTCTGCCAGGTTGATCCCCAACGAGCGCTTCGCTTCCACCAAGTCCGAGTCCAGTTCCAGCGCCCTGCGCGCGGCCGCCACTGCCTCCTCCGGCCGAGCGGCCTTGCCATAGGCTACGCTCAGCCACCACCAGTCGAGAGCCCTACCCGTCGTATCCGCCAGGACCTTCAGCAGTTCGATCGCTTCCTCACTTTCCTCCGGCGTGCCCAGCTCTGCCAGGTTGATCGCCAACGAGCGCTTCGCTTCCACCAAGTCCGAGTCCAGCTCCAGCGCCCTGCGCGCAGCCGCCACTGCCTCCTCCGGCCGAGCGGCCTTGCCGTAGGCTACGCTCAGCCACCACCAGTCGAGAGCCCTACCCGTCGTCTCCGCCGCGACCTTCAGCAGTTCGATCGCTTCCTCACTGCCCGCCGGCGTGCCCGGCTCTACAAGGTTGACCAACGAGCGCTTCGCTTCCACCAAGTCCGAGTCCAGCTCCAGCGCCCTGCGCGCAGCCGCCACTGCCTCCTCCGGCCGAGCGGCCTTGCCGTAGGCTACGCTCAGCCACGACCAGTCGGGAGCCCTACCCTTCGTCTCCGCCGCGACCTTCAGCAGTTCGATCGCTTCCTCACTGCCCGCCGGCGTGCCCGGCTCTACAAGGTTGACCAACGAGCGCTTAGCTCCCACCAAGTCCGAGTCCAGCTCCAGCGCCCTGCGCGCAGCCGCCACTGCCTCCGCCCGCTGACCAGACTTGGCATAGGCTAAGCTCAGCCACGACCAGTCGAGAGCCCTACCCTTCGTATCCGCCAGGACCTTCAGCAGTTCGATCGCTTCCTCACTTTCCTCCGGCGTGCCCAGCTCTGCCAGGTTGATCGCCAACGAGCGCTTCGCTTCCACCAAGTCCGAGTCCAGCTCCAGCGCCCTGCGCGCAGCCGCCACTGCCTCCTCCGGCCGACCAGACATGCCGTACGCCACGCTAATCGTCGCCAACTCAGAGGGCTCGGCTCTCTTCTCGGCCTCCCTCATCACCTCCTCCGCCTCATCGAGTCGGCCCTGTCCGAAATAAACTCGGCTGAGGCTTACAAGTGTCGTGACATCGTCTGCATCGAGTTCTCTCGCTTTCACCAGCTCCTGAACCGCCTCTTCCGTCTTCCCCGCCCGGTCATAGGAGATCCCCAGCGACAGGCGTGCTACCGGGTCGTACGGATCAAGCGAGACGGCTCTCTTGCACTTCTCAATCGCCGCATCCAGTTTCCCCGCCCGGTGATAAGCAATACCCAGGCTAAAGAAGGCTTTTGGGTCCGTCGGCTCGAGATCACAAGCCTTCTCAAGCGCCACGATCGCCTCGTCGTGCCGGTCCGCCTTGCTCAGGCACACGCCGTAACTCACCCACGCGCGACCGGAGTCTCCAGCTAGCTCCGTACCTCGCTTTGAAGCCTTTAACGCCTTCTCGTCAAGCCCCCTTCTGGTATACAAAAGGCTCAGAAAATAATGAGCGTCCGGAAGTTTCCCGTCTACTTTGACGGCCTTCTTGGCAGCCTCCAGTGCGAGCGCCTCTTTTCCGAGCAGACTACGAAGTTTGGCAAGGCTTAACCAGACCGAACCCACTTTCCCCGCCCTGTTACAGGCAGCTTCAAGGATCTCCACTCCTAGCTCTCCCCTTACGTTGCCAGCCCACACCGCCGTGACAAGGTTGTCCAAGTGTGGAACAAGCTTCCTGAGCGTTTGCTTTCGTCGAAGACCCCTCGCGACACTCGCGCCGACTACATCAATTCGCTCCTCAGAGACGTCGATCTCATTAAGATACGCGTTCGGACAGACAATCTGCCCTTCGAACTCGAACATCCACGCAACGAGCTCTCGATCGATAACGCTGTCAAGAGCTCGGCGCCACAGCATCAGCGGCCAACGTCCCCAAAGCCGCGCGGCCACATCAACGACGAGAAACCTGTGAGGCGGCAGGCGGAGACGATGCAAACCGACAAGGGCCTCGAAAATGGCTTGCCGCTTGGTATTGCCAACAACTTCCTTGACGTAGACATCCTCCTTCCATGCGCGGGGATAGGTGAACGACCGCTCCGCGAGTCCCTCGGCCGTCAAGGTCTCTCCGGCACCGCGTCCGGCAAACGCTGTGACTACTCCCCCCGGCGTTCCGTCAGACCTACGACAAACTACGTCGATAGCTTCCTCGGTCAATGTATGCCCGAAGTGTTGCGCGACACTTCGAACGAACTCCGGTCGAACTTCTTTGTGAACTCCCGGAAGATGATAGGAATCAAAACGATATTCCTTCCAAAAAAAAGAGTCGGGTTTTAGCCTGCTTCGTAGCTCAGGTTCATCCCTGGCTGTGAAGAGCAAGCGAATATCGCTCCCAGCGAATCGCTTGTTCAGTTCGTCGATAGTCGCTCCCAAGCGCTGATGAAAGTCCCGCAGCAGTACCCCAGCCGCGCCGCTCCTACCGACGATCGGTACACACCGCTGATGAATATCGTCGATTAGGAGCACGAGGTTTTTCGATGGCAGGTCGGGGGGTGGAGCAAACGGGACATCCATATACTCCTCTGGCACGAGGACGGTAATGTCTTGCCCCTTCGCCTCTGCGAGCCGCTCGATGGCTTCGATCACTTCGCGACTCTTTCCCAGGCCCGCTCGTCCGGTGAGTAGAACGTTCCCAGCTTGGAGTCTCTGTAGGAGCTTTTCCTGTCGAGAGGCTGGGAGACGTGGCATGTAGGAAAGGTCCGAATTGCGACCTATCAGGATTACTTTGAGGCGCTTGAGATTCTCGGTGCTGTATATCTTGAAGGGGAATCCGGGCAGAACTTCGCTTTTGCTAGTTTGCAAGGAGCGCTGCTTATTCCAGGAGAGAAGGGCAATCAGGACGCCGATAACGGCGACGGCCACGGGGACTAGCTCCCGCTGTTCCTCAGGCAGAGAGCTCCAGAGCGTCAAGACTGCGTCTAGCATCCAGCTCCAGAGCGTCAAGACTGCGTCTAGCATCCCAGCTATTTTGTCCAGCGGAATCGGAATGACAAAGACCGCAAGCAGCAGCGCGAGGACTAGTCACATGAACCAGAGTTTCCGATTTGGCTCGTGTGACGGCACCTGTCTACACTCTTACCAGGCGAAGCGCAACCATTTCTCCACCCGGAAAAGGCGGCGGCTGAGGAGTCGATCGAGACCCCTTCTTACCCCTCATGGGGGCTGATCCGCCGCTGCGAAGGCAATTTCGCGGCCACCCCTCCCAGCTTCCGTCCTCAGTACTCAGATTTCGCATTCGCCAAGTGCGGTGCTGCCCGCGCTGACCTGAGGGAATTGTACCGCCGTGCGATAGATCCCGCACGCCGGTGGTTTTTCCGGCGCTCGGCCGCTTCCGGCGGCCGAGCGGGGGCTTGGGGTGGGGTGACAGCGGGGCGCCCCCGGCGGCACGCCCTCCGGGAAACACCACTTCCGGTCACGCCACTTTCAAAATCTCATCTCCCTCATTCCACGTGACTTATCCCACCGACACTCCAGGAACCCCGCCACCCCACCGTACCCTGGAATTGGAGCCACTGCTCCCACGAAAGGAATGATAATCATGCCGACAAATGCACAAATTAAAGCTAATCGTAAGAACGCCAAGAAATCCACCGGACCACGTAGCGAGGAAGGTAAAACCCGTAGCGCGAAGAACTCCCTCAAACACGGACTCCTCGCCCGCGATACCGTAATGCCCGGCGAGGACCCCGCCGACTTCGATCGCCAACTCTCCGCCCTCGAAGCCGACATCCAACCCGCCAACTCCCTCGAATTCGAACTCGTACGCCAAATCGCCGACGCCCAATGGCGCATGCGCCGCCTCACGCGTTTGGAGACCGGCTTCCTCGCCGCTGCCGTTGACGACCAGCGCCGGCACCTGGAAAAACGCCGTCCAGACGAGCTGCGTCCCGGCTACGATGGCGAGACCCTACTTTTAGGCTCGGCGATGCTTGATCGTACCCAGGCCTTCGTTCACCTGGCCCGCTACGACGGACACCTCAGCCGCCGCTTCTTCCGCGCCGTTAAGCAGCTATCCGATCTGCGCCGCGACGAGCGCAAGGCCGAAGAGGTGCGCTCGTCTGCCGGCTCCTACATCCCCACCGATCCCTACCGCGGCCGATACGTCCCAGCCCAGGCGCCGCCACCGATCGATCCTCCAAGCCCGACGGCCGGCCGGATCGGCTTCCGGGCCAGTCGCGAGTCGGCCCCGGAAGCCAGCTTCCCAGGCGGCCGAGCGCCAGCCCAACAGACCACACTTCCGCAAACAACCAAACGAACCCAATCTCGCACAACCATTTTGCAATCAATGGGTTACGGCTGGGTTCGAGGGGCTCAGCAGAGGCTGGTCTTCGTAAGGGCGCTCCCGCAGATACTCGCCGTTCAGATCAGAGCGCTATGTGGGCGTTTTGCTTTGTAAGCTATTGAAAGCATAGCTCCTCGATTATGCGCATTCGGCTGCACGACACACCATGGGACGATTAGGCATCTGCGGCATACTCTTCGGAGGTTGGCACGGACCCGACGGAGGTCGAGCTCGTGACTACCAAACGAAAGCAAGACCGGCGCCCTTGAGGTAACGCCTGTCGCGGTGCTCTTCGGCGCCAAGCTCGGAGCAACAACGAAGACCGCTCTAACGGCGACGGACGAGTGCGCGGAATAGTTGCGCGAACTTTCGAAACCGGGCACTGGCCAGTGCGGGCCTAAACTAACGGTCTCGCAGATCCACGCGCTCGGCTCCTGCCTCGGTGATGAATAATCTCTCGTCCGCTAAGTCGTTTTCACCCGAGCACTCCAAGATTCCAGCCCTTGCGGCGTCACGCAAACGGATGGCGGCCTGAAAGTCGTTACCATCCGCCACCAGTGGCTCTCCGACTTCTATTTGGATCGATCCTCTGCGAGGAAGCCACTGCTCGTCACGCAGAATCGCGCGCGTACCTCGTAGGGTCACGGGTATCACTCGGCGGCCCGACTCCGCCGCCACGACGAAGGCGCCGAGACGGAATTCCAGCAGGCCCGGCATGCGTGTGAAAGTGCCCTCGGGGAAGAAAACCAAGCGATGTTCAGCCTTCGCCAGGGCTACGGCGCGGCGGCTGTCTTCCAAGCCCCTGGCGGGGTCAACCCGCTCAACGAAGAGCGAGCCCACACGGCTTAGAAAGCGTTCGGCAAACCAATTCTGACGAAGTTCTCCCTTTACGGCGAAGGCCATCTCGCCCGGGAGGGCGGCCACCAGTACGAGGCCGTCGACGAAACTGGCGTGGTTCGCTACCACGATGCCGCCTGGGGCGCGAAGGTTTTCCAGCCCTTTGACCGACGGAGACGTCCCCATCAGTCGCAACGCCAGCTGCACGACCCGACGCCCGACCGCCCAGCGGGAGCGTGGGCTGGGGAGCAACACCACGCCCGTCCAACCGAAGATTGCCGCCAGAGCCACCACCAGCCACCAGTAGATTGCGTAGAGGAGAACGAGCGTGGTCTGCGCGCCGTGCGCAACGCGCTGACGACCTCCCGAAATCAGCAGCCGGACGAACTGCCACCACACTGCCCGGCGCCCTGCCAACAAAGCGCCACTTTCATAGATCTCGCGGGTAGCGGTCCGACGGATCTTGCCGCTCGACGTTTTGAGGACGGTGTGGGGGGGGGCGATCACGACTTCGTCCGGCGGCGCTTCGAGTAGCTCAGTCGCCACTTGCTCGACGGCCTGTCGGATTCGAACCAGCGTTTCCCGGTTCTTCTCGCGGCTTTCGGCGACGACGACGATACGCTCGGTCCCCGCGTTCGGATCGCTGCTGCCAAACACGGCCACACAGCCCTTGCGTATACCCTCGACCTCCCCAACCGCTTGCTCGACTTCGTGCGGATAGATGTTTCTTCCGGCTCGAATGATGATGTCCTTCGAGCGCCCTGTGATGAATATATTCCCCTTGGCGACATAGGCTACATCACCGCTTTCCAGCCATTCACCATCGAAAAGCTCTCGAGTCTTGATTTCGTTGCGGAAGTAGCCGCTCGTCGCCGACGGCCCGCGAAACTGCAGGCGGCCTTGTCTTCGTTCCCCGGCTTCGCGTCCGGTACCGTCCACGATGCGGACTTCATGTCCCCTTAAGGGCAGGCCGCAGCCCACAAACTCGATGGCGTTCGGATCCCCGGGAGGAGCCGGCGCGGCCTGACCCCGGCCCGTCAGCGGACCTCGCTGGACTCGGTCGATCACCGACGGTCGACCGGGTAAGGGTATGGAAAGACCCACGGAGTTCTCTGCCATTCCATACACGGCAACCAGTGCCTCGCGGCGTAGGCCGTGTTTCTGAAAACGGCCGGTGAACTTTCGTAGCGTGCTGGGCAGCACCGGTTCAGCGCCATTGAGCAGCATGCGGAGTGAGCTTAGATCGAGGCCCTCGATCTCGCGGTCTTCGATCTTACGGCTGGCCAGCTCGAAGGCGAAGTTGGGTGCCCCGGAGAGCGTGCCGCGGTGGCGATGAATCGCCCACAGCCACTCCTGCGGCCGGGTCAGGAACGTCAGGGGAGACATGATAACGAGCGGAAACCCGAAGTACAGCGCCCCCAACCACGCTCCGATCAGTCCCATGTCGTGGTAGAGAGGCAGCCAACTCACGAATATGTCGGTGGAGTCTGCTTGGAGGCGTTCCGCCATCGCCCGAAGGTTGGCGAGGAGATTTGCATGACTCAGCACGACGCCCTTCGGATTTCCCGTACTGCCCGATGTGTACTGGATGAGCGCGGTTTGTAGCGATTGCTGCTGTTCGAACCTGAGCCCCTTGGCCGAGGAAGCTAGCTGCTCCACCGTTTGTACCCCGCGCAACCCCTTGACTAGGGGCTGAACTAACCTCGCCGCGGTGCCCGCCTCGGCGGACGTGATGAGGACCACCGCCTCGGCGTTGTTGAGAACAGCGGCCTGACGCCGCAGGTGGTCCTCCAGCTGGGCGAGCCGCAGGGGAGGGTAGATGGGTACCGGAACGCCGCCTGCGTAAAGAACACCGAAAAACGCCCGAAAGAAATCCGCGCCGGTGGGGAGCATGATCGCCGCTTGTTCGCCACGACGAAGGCCCCACTCTCTTAGGCCCCGACAGACGTCTCCAGCGCCGGCTCTGAGGCGGCCATAAGAGATCTCAGATCGATCGGCTGGTTCGTCCCATTGCAGGATGTGGGTGCGCTCCGGATGGGCTTCGACGTGCCAGTCGAGTGCTTGCATCAAGGTTCGAGCGTCTGCCGGAGTGCCTTCCACCGGATCAGGCTTCAGAGCCGGCGGACGGTCTGGGACCGGCAACTCGCCTCCGCCGGCGTCTTCCAGGGCGGCCAGCAGATCACGAAGCGTTTCCACCTGCGAGGCCACTTCCTTGCCGAGCCGGACCTGGAACGCTTGCTCCACTCGGACAAGAAGCTCGGCTCTGCCTAGACTGTCGATTCCCAGGTCGCGGTCCAAGGTGCTTTCCAGCCGGACCACTACGGAGCTTTTTCGATGGGGATGTAGATCGAGCAAGAGACCGCGCACGAGATCCACAATCGCGTTGGCACTGCCGTTCGAGTCACCTACGAGGTGTGAGCCTTTGTCGCGAGATTCAACCATGCGGCGATGCTGAGTGTAGCAGAGCACGGATCGAGTCATCCCCCGGCCGCAGAGGAGATCGGGCCCTCGTGCTGGGTTCCCAAAAGAACATGTAACCGTATACGGTCCTACTAGGGGAGCATGGAAGCACTCCGAAGCCGGCGCTGGGGTGGTAAGTTTACAGAGGGGTACGCGATGCGTCCACTGGTAGCCGTCCTTCTCGCTGGGCTAACGGCCAGTGCTGGTGCCGAAGCCTCGCAGCTTTATTCCGGAGTCGCTCACTCATTCCGGATTGCACCCCAGTCTGAAGAAGCTCTTATCCAAGACCTAACTTTCCCTGTCATTCCCGGCACCCTGCGGCTGACGATTGAGGTCGAGACGGACGATCCATCCCCCGATCTTGATCTTTTCGTTCGTTTCGCACGGCCCGTCGTTGAAAACCACGGTGTCATCAGCACCGACTTTTCCAGTGTCACGCCCGGGAGCGGGGTCGAAGAGATTAAAGTCGATTCCAGTTCCGCTCCGCCTCTCCAGACCGGTGTTTACTACATCGCTCTGAAAGTCAAAACTCTGGGCACGGAAATTGCGGGCACGATCATCGCTAGCGCTGAATCAGGTGTCCCCCTGACGACGTTTATCATCTCGACGTTCGACAATCTCGACGTCGAGGGTTGGACTCGAAACTATCCCGAGTCCCCCATACCTGGTGCTTCCGTCGGTGATCCGGGGCCACCCTTGGTTGTCGATCCAACCGGCTTCCTGCGAATCAATGAACTCGGGGGATCGCTGATGGATTTTGCCGTTGCGCCCCCCAAGTTCCTCGGTGACTTGTCGCTACTCAGCGAAGCTCGATTCGAGTTCGATTACCGCCACCACAGTGAGTTGGAGTTAGCATTCCTGCCGCTGGAAATGAGGATCGTTGGTGGTGGCTCAGCGTATCGCTGGCGGGGTCCGGTGCCTCCCCACGAGGAATGGATTCACATCATTGCACCACTGGAGGAAGCCGAATGGACGCGAGTCGAAGGGACCGCCTCGTTCACTGACGTTCTGCGGCAGACGGAGCGAATCGAACTAAGCATGGATCAATTCCCCCTGACCGAGTTCAATGACCTAGACAATTTTGCGCTGATTGGCGAGCCGCCTCTCCCGCCGGTCGGGTCTCCAGAAGGGCCCCTTTCCTCCACGTTCGAGGGTGGACTGGACGGCTGGGCCAGAAATTATCCGCCTGTAGGGATCGTGGGCGCCACGGTCGGCACCCCGCACGCGGGGGTCGTGTTGGGAAGCCCCGGCAAGGATTCAGATCAGTTTCTAAAGTTCGTTGACCCGGACGGGAAGGGTCAGGATTATGCTGTCGCCCCACCGAAGTACCTGGGCAACCTCGCGGTCCTGGACCGGCCGTGGATCGAATTTGACTACCGGCAGGTGGAAGGCGCTTTTGCGCGCGTGCCCATCAACGTCCGAGTGATCGGTTCCGGGACGGTCTATGTTTGGAGGGAGCCGCGCGCTCGTTCTACCTGGGAACATTTCCGAGTGCCGCTAAACGACGACCATTTGTTGCGTTTTGAGGGCACCGCCGGCATAGCCGAGGTCCTGGCCAGCGTCGAACGCATCGAAATCAGCATGGACCTGGCTTCAGGTCCCGAAATCAACGGCCTTGACAATTTCTATCTGCGGACCGAGTTCACACCGCCGGTGGGACGCGCGATGTGGGTGAACCGCAACGAGATCATGCTGAGCGGAAGCGCCGGCGACCCTGCTCTACCACCGCAGCAAATCGATGTCACTTCTACCGGCGGCCCTGTGATGTGGACGGCAACTGTTGAGCCGAGTTCCGCCACCTGGCTGACGCTTTCGCCGGCGGCTGGAGAGACTCCTTCCGTGTTGGAGTTGACGGCTGAACCGACAGGTCTCTCGCAGGGTACGCATTCCGCGGATGTCGTTATCAAGGCAGAAGAGTTCAGGGTGCCTGGCCAGACAGTTCGTGTGACCCTCGTTCTAGCGGAGGAAGCAAGCACTCCTCGGTTGAATCCAGGAGGGGTTGTGCACAGTGTCGCCGCGGACCTCCCTCTTTCGCCGGGGGTGCTCGCCAGCTTGTATGGCCACAACCTTGCCTCGTCTGGCCTTGCAGTCAGCTTCCCGGCAGGCAGCGACCTGCTGCCTCGTGAGGCTCTCGGCCTGCGGGTGCTGATCCTCGATGAAGACGGCCGGCTGATTGCCGAGGCGCCGCTACTCTACGTTGGCCCTTTTCAGGTCAACTTCCAAATGCCCTATGAAGCGGCCGGCCATTCCGTCGTCCAGGTAGTTGTTGTTGTGAACGGAGTCGAGAGCAATCCCGAAACGGTGCCGCTAGCGGCGACCGGCCCAGGATTGTTCAGCCTTGAAGGAAATCGGGCGGCGGTCTTGAACTCGGACTTTACGCTGAATTCGCCCGCCATGCCCGCTGACCGAGGAAGTGTGATTATGGCCTTCCTGACGGGCGTCGGTGAGATCGATCCGGCACTGCAGACGGGGCAAGCAGCTCCCGCAAGTCCGTTAAGTGTTGTTACCGCCTCCTCATCGGCCACTATTGGTGGCGCCCCGGCGCGAATCGTATCGCTGGTCTTGGCACCCGGCTTTGTCGGCTTAGCCCAGGCGAACATCGAAGTACCCCTGGAACTAGCCGAAGGCGAGTATGAGCTCGTCATCATCGTGGACGGCCGCGTGTCGAACGGGGCCATCGTGTCAGTTCGCTAGTGCTTGGTTGCAAAAGTTCGCGTTATTTGAAAAGCCCTTTCCCGAAGGACCATACGATCGTCCGTCTGGCCCGGAAGTGGTTTGTTCGCGAAATCTTCCGAGCCGCGACCGTGAGGGAGCGGTCCAGGGATTGTCCGCCTATAACCTATCCTGAATTTATGCAACCAAGCACTAGGGTACGATGGCGACGGGACGGAAGAGATCGTAAACGAAGCCCGGCACGAGCCTCGCGTCACGGTTGCCAGAGCGGGGAGGACTACACCTTCCAGTCCGCGACTTTCTTCGAACTTGGACTCATCAAGGGTGCATCGGGACTACGGACCCGCAGGAGCCGGGCCGGGTTGCCGGCCACTACCTCGTTATCGCCGACGTCCGCCGTAACAACAGCGCCTGCCCCGACATAGGCATTGCAGCCGATCTTTCGGTAAGGATGAATGACGGCGCCGGCCCCGACCGTTGCGTAGGGCCCTAACTTCACGCCACCCGTGAGCGTAGCACTGGGGAAGATGTGACTGTGTTCGCCTAGTTCGCAGTCGTGGTCGACGCGGCAGCCGGTGTTAAGGCATACGTTATCTCCGATCACGGCCCCTGCGTTCACGACGACCCCGGCTAGGACGACAACACCGACTCCAAGTTTTACATGGCGCGAGATGACCGCGGACGGGTGGACAAGCGTAGCCGCTTCCAGTTTGGCTTTCTGCACTGCATCAAACCAGTTGCTGCGGACGCAATTGTCTCCCGTTCCGAGCGTCACCGAGCTAATATGGGCCTGGCGCGACAAGCTTTGCAGTTGCTGGATGGGTCCTAGAACGGGCGAACCGAGCACCGAGGTTTCGATCTTCGCCGGGTCGTCATCCAACAGGCCGACGAGCCGAAAGCCGGACATCTGCTGGACCAAATCAACGAGTACCTTCCCATGATCTCCCGCGCCAAGAATGACGAGGTTTTTCCGTATTGGGCCTGCAGCCACCGCGCCACTGTCGGTTTTTTCGCCGTTTATCATTCGGAAGTGGACTCTGCGCGGCCAAGAAACTCAGGAGCGGCCATGTTCTCTTGTCGGCGAGTGCCGACGCAACGAACGGCCTGCCTGATTGTGGCGGCCAGGATCCTCAGATCAAGTCGCAGGCTGGCGTGCGTAACGTACCAAACGTCGAGTTCGAATTTTCGCTCCCAGCTTATGTTGTTGCGGCCGTGAGTTTGTGCCCAGCCTGTTATTCCAGGCTTGACGTCGTGCCGTCTCTGCTGAGAAGGGGTGTAGCGAGTCATGTAGTCGGTCACGAGGGGGCGAGGACCAACGAGACTCATATCCCCTTTCAATACATTCCAAAGCTGGTGTAGCTCGTCGAGGCTGAGCCGCCTTAGAAGCCTGCCCAAACGGGTGAGCCTTTCGCTGTCCGCCAGTAGACGCTTGGCGGCCCCGTGTTCTAAGCCAGGATTTCCGATTTGGCTCCTCTGACGGCACGAGTCTACACCCTCACCCGGCGAAGCGCAACCATTTCTCCACCCGAAAGAGGCGGCGGCTGAGGCGGGACCGATCGAGCCCCCTTCTTGCCCCTCATGGGGGCTGATCCGCCGCTGCGAAGTCAATTTCGCAGACACCCTTCCGAGCTTCCGTCCTCAGTACTCAGGTTTCGCATTCGGCAAGTCGCGTGCTACCCGCCCGGCACAGGCAGCGCCCAGATCCTCCGCAGCATGTCGCCAAACAGGCGCCGGTTCAGATGTCCCTCCGCGAACAAGAGCCAGTAATACCGCGCGTGTTTAATTAGCCGTCCGCCCGTCTTCATCAGCCGGTGCTGCAAGCTCGTCAGCGACCAGCTCTTGATCCGTTGCGGCAGCCCCAGCCGCCGCCACAAGTTGCCCAGGTTATAGGCCAGCACGCTGAGCTGCAAGCGCACCTCGTTCGCCCGGAAGCGATGGCACGACAGCCGCGTCCAGTGCGTCGCTTGCTTACCTTCTTTGATCCACTGCTCCGCCGTGCCGCGCTTGTTGTAGAAACGCACCACCGACCGGCTTGGCAAGCTCATGTTCGTCACGATAAAACCGACGCGCGCGAATAGCTCGCCCTGGTGGTGCTCGACCTTGGCGACAACTCGTCTGGGCCCCTTCCAGCTCTCCGCCTGATAGCGAAAGCTCTTGTAGCGCACTAGCGGCTTGCGGCCGGGCCTCCCCGGCGGACGAAACAGGATGTCTTCGATCTCCAGCTCCAGGCTCTTATTGGCCGGAATGCGGATCGCGTAGTCCGCGCCGCGCTCCTCCAGTGCTTCGTAGATCTCGGGCTTGGCGAAGGCGGCATCGGCGCGAAAGGTGACCTGTTTGCCTTCGGCCAGTTGGCGCTCGATCTCCGGCAACAATAGCTCATCCCAGTCCTCGGCGCTGTGCACGTTGCCGGGACGCAGCTTGGCAGCGAGGCAATCACCATGACCGTTGAACAAAAGCAACGGGTGGTAGCAGACCGACTCGAAGTGTCCGTTGTAGGCACTGCCTTCCTGTTGGCCATGGACCGGACTCTCGGTGGAGTCCATGTCCAGAACGACCCGCTCGGAGTCGTCGAACGCCTCCGCTTGCCCGACCAGCTCTCGGTTCAGCGCCATCAGCCCCAGCAGGTTCTCTTCGCTCGCCAGCATCTCCGTCTCGAAGCCGTGCAGCGTCGAGGTCAAGGCCGCACCGCGATCCCAGATCTTCTGCGAGCCGATCAAGCGAAACGTCGGGTCAGCCGACACTCGGACGGCGTCGTTGACGTCCTCGTAGCCTGCCAAGCGGCTGTAGACCGACTGCCGCAACAGATCAGCGAACGTGAACTGCTTGTTTGTGCCTTGCCGGGAGTCGGTGAGATGCTCGCCGATCAGTTTCCCGAGTCCGAGTCGCTCGTCCAACTCCCGAACCAGGATCAAGCCACCGTCGGAAGTGACGTGCGATCCCTGGAAATCGACTTTCAACGAGCCGTTGAAACTTAGCTGGAATGGCTTGGTTTGTTTTTCACCCATTGGGTGTTGGCCTCCATGGCGTCCTCATCGGGCTCTAGCCCCTATGAATAAAGACGCTCAAGGCCGCCGGAAGGTCGAGAGGTCTGAATCAAATTGGAAATGCGGGCTAAGGTCATCGTTCGGAACTTGACCATGGTGAAGGGCTGGTTGGCGAGGCCGACTCTCTGCTGCCGGAAGAACACAGGTTGACCTAGAGTGAAGCCCACCGCCAACCCGACCAAGACCAGTACAGGGGAGAGCAGGGAGAGCATGACAAGCGAACCCGCGGTGTCGACCATGCGTTTCAGCGGGGATTGCGCGAACCTTTGGCCCCGGGCTGGGAACGTCCTGGTCCTGCGAGCCGACAACAGTTCTCGATAGCAGTCGAGCAGCGCGGAGCACACACGCACGCTCGAGAACTCTTTTTCAACTCTCTTCCGGCCGGCGCGCCCCATGGCCGCGGCGCGCGTCCTATCTTCCAGTAAGCTCGCCAGTGCTTTCGCCAAGGCTCTCCAGCTACCGACACGAACCAAGATTCCCGTTGTACCGTTGACCACTGCATCGAGCGTTCCCGTGACGGCGGCGGCCACTATGGGCTTCTCGGCCGCGGAAGCTTCCAGCGCGACGGTCGGAAAACCCTCGGGGTAACTAGGCAACGCCAAGACATCCATGATGTGGTAGTGGATCGAGGTGTCTTCGACGAAGTTGGTGCAAACGATCTGTGGATCCTCTTCGATGGCCCGCCGGACAGACGGGGGCAGCGGATCTCCCTTCTCGAAAGATCCAACCAGGAGAAGGCGAAGCGTGGGAAAGGACGTTTTGAGCTCGGCGTAGGCCTCAACCAGTTCAACAATTCCCTTGTCGCGCGTAAGTCGACCGACAAAGCCCAACACAGGCGCACTGTTGGGGATCCCAAGTTTGCGTCGCTTCTCCGCCGCGGCGGCCCGACGCTCGGAGGTTGGGGAAAACCGTGAGAGATCGACACCGTTCGCACTACCGGAGGCAAGCACGATCGCTTTTCCGGCGTCGACAAGACCCAGGTCAATCGCCCGTAGTCTTAACGAGCTGCTCACGCAGACCACTCGATGTGCCAGCACACAGGCTACTCGCTCGCAAAGGATGAGTAGTCGACGTTGCCCTCCGGTGACTGTCTCAAGGCGCAGTCCGTGGAGTGTATAGACTCGGCACGGCACGCCCGCCAGCCAGGCCGCCAGCCCTCCCAACAGGCCGGCTTTTGGTGTTCCTACGTGCGTGATCGTGGGGCGCAGCTGGCGCATCAGCCGCCACAAGCGCCCCAGGGCGGCGAGATCCCGCCAGGGGGCGATCTCACGATCTATGACGACCGCAGCCCACGCCACTTCGTCACTCGCTGCTACTTCGCTCAGATCCTTGCCTGGTGAGGAAACCACCGTGACGTCGAAACCTGACTGGCGCAGGAATCGGAGCTGTCCGCCGAGCATGACTCGGACGGCCAGCGGCGAGCTCACCACGTGTACGAGCTTCATTGGTTGGAAACGGGCGTCTCCGGCAGAGAGGGGCGGGTCACAAGTCAACATTCGTTAGATCGACCTCCGCGCACGGAGGACTTTAGCGGCGAACGGAGGACCCGCCGCCGAGCGCCAAGCATTCGCCCCAGGATCTCCAGTGCATCGGAGGGATGTTGCCACGACTGGCGACACGGCACGCCGGGAGGCGTGCGCCACGTCTTACCCGGTCGAACTTTTCGCCAGAGGCATTTGACGGGAAGACTAAGATTACGGTAATATCTGAATAGACAGAAATTACAGTACAATCCATTGATCATGTTGTCACCGGTGTCCGCCCGAGCTTGGGCGAGATTTGTCACCATAGTTGCAAATGCCCTTGGATTAGGGGTCATGGGCGATCGTGAGGAGCCATGAAAATTCTAGTTACGGGCGCAACGGGGTTCGTCGGATCTCGACTCTGCGAGCGGCTCCGGCAGCGGGGAGATACGGTCGTCGCTCTTTCGCGGGACGAGGCCTCGGCCCGGCGCCGGGTGCCTGTCCTCGAGCAGGCTTACACTTGGGATCCGTTGGCGGAGCCGGCTCCGGGCGAAGCCTTAGCCGGAGTAGACGGAATCATTCACCTGCTCGGCGAACCGGTCGCAGGGCGTTGGACGGCAGCCAAAAAGGGCTTGATTTTTGACAGCCGCGTGGTGGGAACTCGCAACTTGGTGGGAGCGATTTCCGAGCTTGATGTCAAGCCCAAGGTGCTGATCTCGAGCAGTGCCATGGGTTACTACGGCGATCGTGGTGAAGAGCAGCTCACCGAAGAGTCGTCCGCGGGAGAAGGTTTTACCTCGGAAGTCTGCCAGGCTTGGGAGCAGGAGGCCCTGCGCGTGGAACCGCTCGGTGTAAGGCTAGTCAGGCTGCGAACCGGCTTGGTGCTGGCGAAAGCAGGTGGCCCGCTGGCGGAGATGCTTACTCCGTTTCGGCTCGGTGCGGGAGGCCCGCTCGGGTCGGGCCGGCAGTGGTGGTCCTGGATTCATCGGGACGATGCTGTCGGGCTGATCATCCACCTGCTGGACAGTGATTACCATGGTGCCTCAAACGGAACAACACCCGAGCCAGTTCGTCAGAAGGAGTTCGCGCGCATTCTCGGACGCGCGTTGCACCGGCCGGCATTCCTGCCCGCGCCGGCTTTCGCATTGAAGGCTGTCCTAGGCGGCTTTTCTTTCGAGTTGCTGGCCAGTAGGCGGGTACTGCCGAACGTCGCGCAGCGGATTGGCTATCGCTTTCAATACCCTGATCTCAACTCCTGCCTACAGGCAGAACTCGGCGGGTAGCGGGGCCCGCCGACCGTCCCTCAACGAGAACGGCTAGTTTCCACTGGTGACCGATTTCTCGTCCCAGAGATTCGTACGCAGCTCTTCCAATCGATGCTCGGCGGCGTCGCGAACATAGCGATACTTGTCGTTCTTGGCGACGTCCTCCAAAACCGACTCGTCGCGCAGCTTCTTGACGGCCTTGCGCCGAATCTCCTCGTCGTCGGAGTTTTTGGCCAGATCGGCGTACATTTCTTGATCGGGATATTTTTCCCGCAGGATGTCGAAAACGCGGTGTCGGACGAACGAGTGCCCGTCTTCGATGACCATCCTTCTGAGGATCATCGGGTCGTCCAGTTCGCCGGCCGCGGCCACTCGAACGTCCGGGTCGCTATGTTTCCACTTTGGTCGGAATGCGTCGAATAGCGCCATCGCTGATTGCGGGCTAGGCAGCGGGGTACCCGTCCATAGCTGATCGGGGTCCGGCCGCGGCCGGACCGGTCTCTGACCTACGCCCCTCTCCGAATTGTAGACTGCTGAGGCGGCGGGCGCAAAAGCACGAGGTCGCAGCACTCGGCCGGCCCGCCCGCCGCGTTGTGGCTAGTGCTTGGTTGCATAAATTCACGATAGATTATAGGCTGACAATCGCTGGACCGCTCCCTCACGGTCGCGGCTCGGAAGACCCTGCGAACAAACCACTTCCGGGCCAGACGGACGATCGTATGGTCCTTCGGGAAAGGCCTTTTCAAATAACGCGAACTTTTGCCACCAAGCACTAGTTCACCACTACGTTCACGAGTTTGTCGGGAACTACAATTACCTTGCGGACCGTTTTCTCTTCGAGGTAGGGCACGATCTTAGAGTCACTTGTTGCTAGTCGCTCCAGCTCGGCGCGATCGGTGCCCCTCGCCACGGCCAGCCGCGAGCGAAGCTTTCCGTTGACCTGAACGACAACCTCCACCTTATCTTCTTTGGCCATCTCGGGATCGAAGTCCGGCCAGGCTATGCGAAGGAGCGTTCCCTCCTGCCCAAGCTCGTGCCAGAGATCTTCGGCCATGTAGGGCGCGAAGGGTCCCAGCAGTAAGACCAGCTTTGTTAGGGTCTCTTGTAGTACGGCGGGCGAGAGTTCGGACTCGCGAGCGTAGAGGTCGTTCGTCAGCTCCATGATCGCCGCCAGCGAAGTGTTGAAGTGCCAGCGCGTCTCGAAGTCGTTGGTGACTTTTTGGATGGTCTGGTGGAGTTTGCGCAGCAGCGCCCGATCGGCATCGTTCGACGGCTCGCCCTTCAGGGATCCCTTGCCGGTGGCGTTGCGGGTAACGAAGCGATACACCCGGCCCAAGAAGCGATGCATGCCTTCCACGCCTGCGTCCTGCCAGTCTAGGTCTTTCTCAGGCGGTGCGGCAAAAAGAGAGAACAGCCGGACCGTGTCGGCGCCGAATCGCTCGACCGCCGAGTCCGGATCCACGACGTTGCCCTTGCTTTTCGACATCTTGGCTCCGTCGCGGATAACCATCCCCTGGTTAAACAGTCGCGTCGCCGGCTCGTTCCAGGTGATCAATCCGAGATCCCGCATCACTTTCGTGAAAAAGCGTGCGTAGACCAGGTGCAGGACCGCGTGCTCGATGCCACCGATGTATTGGTCGATAGGAAACCAGGCGGCGACTTTGTTGGTGTCGTAGGGCGCCCGGTTGTTCTTCGGGTCGCAGTAACGATAGAAATACCACGACGAGTCGATAAACGTGTCCATGGTGTCGCACTCGCGTTCCGCCGCACCGCCACATGTTGGACAGTCCACATTGACGAATTCCGCGACGCTTCGGAGCGGTGATTGCCCGGTTCCGGTGAGCTTGACGTTGGCCGGTAACAGTACGGGAAGCTTGTCTTCCGGCACCGGCACAACGCCGCACTGCTGACAGTAAATAATGGGAATCGGTGTGCCCCAGTAGCGCTGCCGCGAGATGCCCCAGTCTCTGAGCCGGTAGGTGATGGCGCTTTCGCCGAATCCGCGCTCTTGTGCCCAAGCGGTCATCTTCTGTTTGGCTTCTTCGCTGGAGAGACCACTGAACGGGGGGGAGTTCTCGACGACGCCATAGTCCTCGAAGGCCTCCTTCATCGCCGGTTCATCAGCCAAGGAGCCGTCGACAGGCCGGATTACGGGCCGAATCGGAATACCGTACTTGCGGCAGAACTCAAAGTCCCGCTGATCGTGAGCGGGCACCGCCATAATGGCGCCCGAGCCGTATTCCATCAGCACGAAGTCGCCGATCCAGATCGGCGCCCGTTCGTTGTTGTAGGGATTGATCGCGTAGTGGCCGGTGGCTAGGCCCTCCTTCTCGACGTCGGCCGGGTCTTTCGAGGTACGAGACCGGATCATGCGTTCCGCTTCCTTCTCGAACCCGAAGCGGCTGACCAGCTCGTGCTCGGGAGCCAGGATCACGCACGTTGAGCCAAAGATCGTGTCCACACGAGTGGTAAAGACAGTGATCTTCTCTTCGCTGCCTTCCAACAGGAAGTCCACACGAGTGCCGATCGATTTGCCGATCCAGTTCCGCTGCATGGTGAGCACACGCTCGGGCCAGCCGCCCTCAAGTTGCTGTAGATCGTTCAGCAGTTCGTCCGCATAGTCGGTTGTTCTCAGGAACCACTGCTCCAGGGAGCGGCCCTCGACAGGGGTATCCTCATGGCGCCAGCAACAGCCGTTCACCACTTGTTCATTGGCTAGCACCGTTTGGCACTCAGGACACCAGTTCACCTGGGCCTCTTTGCGGTAGGCCAGGCCGCGTGCGTACATTTTGAGGAAAAGCCATTGGTTCCAGCGATAGTATTCCGGTTCGCAGACCGAGATTTCCGTCGACCAGTCGTAGCTGAAGCCGAACCGCCGATGCTGCTGCTTCATCTTGGCGATGTTTGACCTGGTCCACTCGCCCGGATCGCGGTTGTTCTTGATGGCGGCGTTTTCAGCCGGCAGACCAAAAGAGTCCCAGCCCATCGGGTGTAGGACACGGAACCCGCGCATCCATTTGTAGCGGGCCAGCGCATCGCCGATCGAGTAGTTTCGTACGTGCCCCATGTGAAGCGTGCCGCTAGGGTAAGGCAGCATCTCAAGTACGTAGTACTTCGGTCGCGATGGGTGGGCATCAGCGCCGAAAACATCAGCTTTTTCCCACTCGCTCTGCCAACGAGGCTCGATCTCTTTCGGGTTGTAAGACTTTTCAGGCATAGACTTTTGGTCAGTTTCTGCCGTTGCCGGGACGGCGGCGCAGCAAGGTCTTCAAGGCCCTGACGTTCCGCTGGTGGCCACCAGCTTTGTCCTGAGGAGTCTCGAGAATGAATGGCTTGCCGCGCAACTTCGGATGATGGAGCATCCGCCGGAAGGCTTCGCGACCGATCTTGCCCTTTCCGATGTGCTCATGGCGGTCGGCGTTCGAGCCAAGGGTCGTTTTCGAGTCGTTCGCATGGATTACCCGGACAGCCTCGATCCCGATCGTCTTGTCGATGAGCTGTAACGTGTTGTGTAGGCCACCAGGCGTCGACACATCGAAACCTGCCTCGTAGGAATGTGCTGTGTCGAGGCAGAAACCAACTGGCAACGATGCTTTCTTCTGAATCATGTCTCGCAGCTCGGCCAATTCCGAAAAGTTCCTTCCAATCGAGGCGCCCCCTCCGGCGGTGTTCTCCAAAAGCAGCTCGAGATTATTCCATCGAATGCCACCAACCGCCTCGGCAACGGATGCCGTCAGGGTTTTCATGGCCCGTGCCAGTGTCTGTCCGCGATGACTGCCGGGGTGGATGACTAGGTACTCAGCTCCCAATGCAAGTGCCCGGTTGACCTCGTCGCGGAAAGCCGCGATTGATTTCTTACGAACGACCGGATCGGCCGACGCCAAATTCACCAGGTAATTCCCGTGAATGACTAGCGGAGTAAGGCCAAAGCGTTCCCGCGCGTCCTTCAGTCGTTCTACCGCAGCCGGATCGAGCTTTCCAGATCGCCACATGCGAGGGCTGCGGGAGAAGATCTGGAACGTGTTGCAACCGAGCGCCGCCGCCTGTTCGGCCGACCGCTCCAGCGAGCCGGCTATCGAAGTGTGAGCACCGATGCGAGGAGCTTGAGGGCCAATGCGGCGAGACACAGGAACACTACGATCCTAACAGATCCTTTTTGCGGGTCAGATGAAGCAGCGCAGGCTGTGGCGGGGCTCTTTGCGTCAGTTTGACCCTGCCGAGATCTCCTCTACCGACTGTGCCGCTAGAATGGCCGCGCTACGGGCTGCGAACCCGCCCCCGGGCCCCGCTCGGCCGCTGGAGGTCATTCGCATGTTGACCGCAGACTTCCCGTCTGCGGCTCCGCTTGTGTCTTTGCGAAAAGGCAATGGTGTAGGGCAGCTCAGCGAGCCGCCTGGCGGCGGCTAGACAAACAAGATTGTTTGTCCCTACCGGGCCCGACCGATAATGTCCTAGCCGCGTTCCCGTTGGAGCCAACGGCCGCAAGTCTCGGCAAAACGACCGCCGAGCCATGCGCTACGGGCTGGAAAACAAGTCGTAACCCATTGATTCCACGTTGGTTGTGAGGAATTGGGTTCGTTTCGTATTTTTCTCGCTCGTCGAGCGTGGCGCTGCGGTGCCCCCGTCAGAATAAAGCAAGTCAGGACCAGCGGCTACAGGTCGAAAGGCAGCTCGCAAAGTGGACCTCCTACGCCCAGTGTAACCCGCAGCGTCAAGTTCATAGGGTGTCCAGGGTTACGAAGTTGTTGAAAACAGGCTGTGTGGCTGGGTGTGACTGGGTGTGACTGGACGGCCAACGTCCGCAGGTTTCGGTGCCGCCCGTTTCGAAGACCAGGTAGGCGGGCTCAGCCATTTGCTTTGTGGTGGGTCGGACACATTGCATGTAGGTTCACGCCGCTCGGCCTCAGTCCGTCACCACCACTCCCAGCTCTACGCCCTCGAGCCGCTGCAAGGTTTCAATGATGGCGAACAGGTTGCGGGCCTGCGGATTGCCAGCGGGTCCGAGCATCTGCATTAGCGATTTGTCGTGCTTACCGAGTTCGTCGGCTAGTCTCTTGAACCCGATCGTCGCATTGACGTAACGGCGCAGCAAGGCTTTCCCTTTGTCCAGTTCGCCGCTCAGCAGAGCCTCGACGGCATTTTGCAGCAACGCCCGCCGGAACTCTGGCTCACGGAGGGCACGTTCCCGTACGGTCTCGGTAAAGTCGCGGGAAAGAGGCATCGTATACCCATCGTCCTTTTGTGGAGCTGGTAAGATTTATTTTACCATCTAGTTGTGATCCTCCCGCCAGTACGTCCAGCAGTAAGGATATAATCACCGAACCAGATGGCTACTCGGCATCAGATCCGCACCCCGCGACTACGCTTGCGTCCCTTACGTCTCGACAATCTGGACGATCTCTATCGTCTGTGGGTCGACGGTGGTGTTCGCCGCTACCTGTGGGACGATCGCGTGATATCGAGAGATCGCGCTAGGACTGAAATCGAACGAAGTATCAGCAGTTTTGAATTGAGCGGTTTCGGGCAGTGGGCGGTCTTTCGGTTTCGCGGCAGGAAGCTCATCGGCTTCTGCGGACTGCGGTATGTGGGAACCATGCCTGAGGTCGAACTGCTCTATGGATTAGCGCCGAGTTGCTGGGGCCAGGGCCTAGCGACGGAAGCCGTCCGAGCGGTCCTCGCTTGGGGGTTTACGAAGTGTGGGTTGAAGCGTATTTCGGCCTGCGCCGACCCGCACAACGCAGCATCGTTTCGCGTCATGGTGAAGGCCGGCATGGAGTTTAACAAGCGAACACGCGTGAACGACACGGAGTTGCTGCACTATGCCGTGTCGAGGAAAATTTTCCGGGTGGATGAGTGAACGAAGCTAGCCCCAATACTGTCGACTTAAAGCGTGACGGAACCAACGAATCTTTCCCCGCATGACGCTGTTTGTTATGTACCGCCGCGACATGTCGCCCTGGACAAGCGGGATCGCTTGTCCCCACTTGAGTCGTCACAAGCTGCGGCAGTAGGGACCGGCGATCTCGCCGGTCCCCGGGTCTGACATGTCGCCCTCGGGGGGCCGCCTGGCTGCTTCGGTGCTCGACGCCCAGCACCCTCAATTCACGCTTTCCAGTTCATCAAGCACTTTGTCAACCACGTGAATCATCACGGTGAAGCTACGAAAGCTGAGTTTGTCGACGGTGTCGTTCTCGGTGTGCCAATAGCGGTTCTGAGGGCCGTAGCGAAAGTCGATCAAATTAACGGCGCTTACGTCTGCCTCTATGAAAGGCGCATGGTCGTCGTCAATAGCCAGCCGCCTATCTGAAAACAGCGAGCCGTAGCCCAGCCCGTGCGCCGTTTCCCAGACCAGCTCACGTAACCAGCGGGTCGAGAGCCGTTCAGACGTGAGGCTCAGGTCGGCGTCGCCCACCATGTCAACGTTGATGAGAGCCTTGATCCTTACCAGCGTGCCATCGTTGCCCCACCGCTGAGCCAGGTGACGGCTGCCGTAGGTGTGGTCCTCCTTGCTCCAACGGACGACCGATTCCTCGCCGTCAAAGAACACCAGCCAAACGTGATCCTTCCGCGAGTGCGTGTTGAGTAGGCTGGCCAGCGCAAGCAGAAACGCCGTCGATGATCCGCCGTCGTTGGCGCCCACAAAATGAAGACCCGGGCGATGAAAAGTATCATAGTGTCCCGAGACGACCACTACGTCATTCGATGTCCCGGGAAACTTGGCAATGATGTTCTTCATCGCGATCGGACCTTTCGGCGTCCGCGCTGTGAAATCGTCTGCGATGATCTGCGCCCGGGTTTTGGCGAGCTCCCTCAGCAGCAGTTGTTGAAGTTGTCGCCAGCCCAGGCTGCCGGGGTGCCGCGGGCCGAGCTCAACGATCTGTTGTACCCAGGCCAACGCTTCTGCTCCCGCCGCGGAGTATATCCGGGGCAAAGGGGCGCCGTGGGAGGGCAACCACGCAATCACCAAGCTTGCGAGAACGCAGATTAGCTTTTTTCCGCAACGCATACGTAAGCGAGCGTGAAGTTCTTCTCCCGGTCGAGGAAATCCAGTCCCGGCAGAAGGAGCGCGAGAAAGCCACTTATTGCGGCCACAAAAGGAAACACAAGCCAGCGCAGTCCCCGTTGGAAAAAATTCATGGCATTAAGCAGCCGCCGGGCGAGCAGAGTGAAATACCCTCCAATCGGCTGAACGTTAGGTTTGGAGAATCCAGCCTGCTCAAGTAACCACTCCACGCCATAGCGAGTGTAGCGATAGAAGTCGTTCGGGCCTTGGTGGACCTCCCACTGCTGGGGAACCACGATCAGAAGTCGGCCGCCCGGCTGGAGGACTCTTGCCATCTCTCGCAACGCGCGAGCCGGTTCCCGGATGTGTTCGAGGACGACGATGTTGATGGCGGCCTCGAACGAGTTATCCCGAAAGGGCAGGGAAGTGAGATCGGCGATCACGTCAAGGCCTGAATAGTCCCACTGATGGTCGCCGATCGCTAGATCAACTGCCGTGTATCGGCAGTGGGAGAAGTGATCCGCGTACTGCGCTTCTCCGGCGCCGGCGTCCAACACGCGAGTTCCCTTTGGGATTTGGTTGGCGAGGGAACGAACGCTGGAGTCGATGACGGCTTCTACGATCATCAGGCGGCGCCTTAGGAACGACGGAAGGAACCGGCCGTAGCGCGCCTCAAGCACTTACTCTTTCCCTCTTCGCACGGCCTCCACGGTGATCGTCGATCCGGCCTGGGACGCTGCCTCGAGCAAGGTGAAAGGCACAGCGGCCGATACGAGTGCCAAGTAGAGCAGATCTTTGAGCAGCCGCGTTGTGTTCGATTCTTTGACCTTGCGGACGCGCCGAGAGACCGGTTCCAACTGCGGGCACAAGCTTGTGGCCAGTCCAGCGGGATTGTCGCGTAGCGAGAAGAATTTGCGACGAACGACCTGGAAGCCGCAGTCGTCAAGCAAGTTCTCCAGATCCTCCGCCCGGAAATGGATGAGATGACGCGGCACGTCGAGACCACTCCAGTTGGAGCCTAAAAGCAGGAATTGCCAGCAGTCGGCGTTCGGTACCTGGAGAAACAGCTTGCCGTCGCGGATGAGAACATCGCGAATGGCTAGCAAGCACCCCCTGGGGTCTGATAAGTGTTCCAATACGTGAAAAAGCGTTACGGCGCCGAAGCTTTCAGGGCGAAAAGGATGACTTGGCACGCTGCCGCAAACCGCCGGCAATTGGTAGTCGCTGTGCGCCACAGATGCGGCCGTGTGAGAAGGGTCGAGGCCGACCGCCGCAGCTCCTGGTTTCCCGAGCGCGTGGAGAAACGATCCCCCGCCGCAGCCGACGTCGAGCACAGGAGCGAGGCCGTCAAGGGTGCGGGCGACGAACCGGACATGGTCGTTGAGAACGAACTGGCGATACATTTCCGCGAGCCTGCCCGAGGCGGAATTGTCTGCCGTCCACCAGTAGGCCTCGGGGTAAAAGCAGCGCAATTCCGCGGGACTGGGCATCGGGTGCAGACGAACCAGCCCGCAGTGACTGCATTCGACGACGTGGAAGTGCCGCTCGGTGGTTCCGTACAGCCGGTCGGAGGTGCGAAATAACGTGAGATAGGTCTCCCCCTCACAGCGCGGACAAGCCTGCCTATCCGTCGCCGCGAGCGGTGAGGAGATCACAGGGGACACGCCTATCGGGACCTCCAGACGAGATCGGCCAGCGGAATGTGAAACCGCCGCACCACCTGGGCGACTTCCGCTGGTGAAAGCTTACGGAAGGCCTCGATGCCGGCTCGTTTGCGAAGCATCTTGGGAAGCCCCACGAGGGCTGCCAGGTTGGCCTTGACCACGCATTTTAACAGCCCCATGACAGGTATCGATTCGCGGGCCTGACCGGATTCGCCTCGTCCCAACAGGGCCGCCAAGAGGCTGGCGGCCATCCGCGCCATGAAATAAAACGGGTTCAGCCATAGTAGGCGCCAGGGGAACAACTTGGCGGCCAACCAAACCCGGTTGCGTTCAATGAGAAAGAGCCGCTGCTCGGAATAGCGGCCTAGAGTCGAGCCGTGGTGGTGGTTCGCCACTGCCGTTGGCACATAGAGACAGCGCCAGCCTGCAATTTGGGCCCGCAACCCCAACTCGGCGTCATCCGCGTAAGCGAAAAAATCCTCATCGAATCCCCCGATCTGCTCCAGCATGACTCGTCGGTAGAGGGCCGCCGAGCCGTCGGGCCAGGCCACTTCCTCCAATTGATCGTACTGTCCGCGGTCACGTTCCCCGGTTCCGCGGCCGCGATTCTGACCGTCCGGAAAGATCAGATGGCCGGCCTTGTCGATGGTCGTCCGGTCCTCATAGACAAGGATCTTCGAGGCCGCCATACCCACGTCCTCTCGATTTCGGATGGCGTCGACCAACTCGCCTAGCCATGGGGGCTCGGCTTCGGCGTCGTTGTTCAGCAGCGCAACATATTCGCCCCGAGCGACTGCCAGCCCCTGGTTGTTGGCAGCGCAGAAGCCCCGGTTCTCGGTGTTTTCGATCCGCCGGATATGACTGAATTCCTGGCTGCGCAGCAGATCGAGGGAACCGTCTGTCGAGCCGTTGTCCACAACGATGACTTCAAAGTTTTGAAACCGTTGTGCGGCCAGTGACCGCAGACAGGCGCCCATCAGATCGGCGCGGTTCCAGTTGACCACTACAGTGGAAACCAGCGGCCAGAGAGGTGACATCGAAGGTCAGGAAGCATAGGCCGGTATGGTGGAGATCTTAAGACCCCGGCTGGGTGATTCCTTTAACTGGGGGTACAGGACTTGTACTGCCGAAGAGAATAGTATAACCTTAACTAGAGCTAAGTACCAGGACGCACTAGTGAGGTCATTCGGCGAAGACCTTAGATCCGAGCGCGAGGCGCGCGGCATTACGCTGGAGGACATCTCGGCCTCGAGTCGCATACCCGTGCCCGTACTCGAGGCTATCGAGCGCGATGAATTTGATCGTCTGCCCGGTGGACTTTTCAACGTTAGCTTTGTGCGTCAGTACGCGTCGGCGGTCGGGCTGAACCAAGACGAGGTAGTCGATGCGTTCGCCAAAGCCTGTGCCACAAGCAGTGGTGACCCCGATCACCCCCCCCCTGTTGTCACGGCTCTCGCTGTGGAAGGTGAAGATCGAGGGCAAATGGCGGCGAGGTTTGCTGAAGGCCTGACCGACTACCTGCGACGAAATTCGGTGCTACTCTCCGCGGGCTTAGGGGTTCTCGGGTTGGTTCTGCTGTCGCTGGCTGTCTTCTACTCCCCCAATGAATCCGCCCAACAAGCAGATGCCGACTCTTCATACGAGGGTGCACGCCAAGTAGAGTTAGAATATCCCAGTGTTCCTCCTGTTCCTCAACAGGAATCTCGCGCCCTGCCGGCGAAACCTTCCGTCCCAGCTAAACAGGCCGTAGGACTACAAGTGGGACTTAGGGTAACTGATACGGTTTGGGTTCGAGCCACAAGGGACGGCAGACTTGCCTGGGAGTATACGCTGCGCGCCGGCCAGAAGAAGCTGATCACCGCCCACGAGTCTATTGCGCTGATCGTCGGCAATGCCGGCGGTGTCGCGTTGACACTGAACGGACAGGCAGTCCCGCCGATCGGTGAAAGGGGCCAAGTCCGCCGGGTCGTGTTTACACCGGCGGGAATGAGCATTACGCGCCCGCCGCCTCGTCGCAGGCGCAGGGCAGCCGCGAGCGACGACCTGGCGGTGGGAAGCCGGCCATTCTCTGTGGTGGCCGAGCCGGTCTTGGCTCACGCCGAACGGTAGACGGGCTTCTTCGAATCCTCGAAGGTTATCCTGGTTCGTTCCAGCTATTCGGGCAGGCCAAAACACCTGATTCCGTGTATCCCCGCCGATGCCGCGCCGGCGATCGGCCGTTCCTGGCTGCGGTAGAATAAGGCGCGGCGACCACCGGGCCAGGTCTTGCACCGGACCCTTCGCTTTCTGAAGTCCTCTGATATGTGGGCTCGTAGCTCAGTTGGATAGAGCAGCCGCCTCCTAAGCGGCAGGTCGCGCGTTCGAATCGCGCCGAGCCTACCACTTCTTTCAACCACTTACGGTCGGCAAAAGGGCTAGTCTACAGGCCCTGTCCATACAAATGTCCACACGGAACCGGATTCTTTAGCCCTTCGCCCAGCCGAATTTACTCCCGAGGCAGACTCTCAGCCGGCCCTCGGGACTGTGCAGGAGTGCCCTCAGTCACGCCACAAGGCCAATTACAGAGGGTGGGACACGACGGCGAGAACAGGAGTATCGAGGTAGGGGATACGGCGCAAGGTGGCCTCGGCGAACTGGCTGGCCATCTTTGTCTCGCAACAGAGGCGGAGACGGTTGGGGGCCCCGGGTTTGCCCCCCCCCCCCGATTTTTTTCGTTTTCACGCTTTCGTCACTCCGGCTCGTACTCCTCGGCCCAAGGTAAACTCGTCCCGAGGGCGAGCCAGAGAGAATGGCCCCGCGCAAAGGACATCCACGGACTATCCTCAACCACCGGGCACCCAGGTGAGGCCTGATGGACGAGGAGTCCGTTTTTCAAGCACTGGCCTGGAGCTGCGGTTCGAGACCTTCCCGGTTGAGAATCTGCCGCCTCCCAGCTACCCTGAAAACACCGACATGCACGTGCTCAGCAGAAAAGAGCTGGTTTTCGCGGGAACAACTCTCCTCGTATGCGCTTCGCTGTTCTCGTGGAAGCTGCGCTCCGCCGCCGCCTCGCTTCCGCGACTGCGGGTCGAGTCAGTGCGGCGTGTCTTCCACAACGGCGAGCACAATGCCTTCACTGACCTGATCCGCTACAAGGACCTCTACTATCTCACCTTCCGGAGTTGCCCCGATGGGCACATGGTGCATCCGACCTCTTCGATCCGGGTGCTTTCGAGCCGTGACGGCCGAGAGTGGCGCCAGGTGCACCGCTTCAATGTGCCCAAGCGAGACACGCGAGACCCCCACTTCCTGATTTTCAAGGGCAAGCTTTTCGTCTACAGCGGAACGTGGTACTACGGTGAGACTTCCCGCCAGCGTTACAACATGAACCAGCACCTCGGGTACGCCGCGTGGACCGAAGACGGTACCCGCTGGCAAGGCCCCCAAATGCTCGAAGGCACCTACGGCCACTATATTTGGCGGGCGGCGGCCTTCGGCGGTAAGGCCTATCTGTGCGGCCGTCGGAAGCACGAGTTCGCCGAGACCAAGACCCGGGAGGAGCGTGACCCACTTGTGGAATCAGCTTTGCTCGAAAGCGACGACGGACTTATTTGGCGGAAGATCGGGCTGTTTCAGGAGAGCTACGGGAATGAGACAGCCTTTCTGTTCGAGCCCGACGGCTCGATCCTCGCCGTGGCCCGCGGCGGCGGACGACGCAACGCCCAACTGTTACGGGCGCGGCCCCCTTATCACGAGTGGACGCGAACCGATCTGGGCCGCTACATCGGCGGGCCACTGCTGGTTAGGTGGGGATCACGCTACCTTGTCGGGGGCCGCAAGCTGACCGAGGCGGGCCCGCGGATGGCCCTCTCCTGGCTTGCCCGAGATCGCCTCAACGAGCTGCTCGAGCTGCCCAGCGGTGGCGACAACTCCTATCCCGGATTTGTCGCGCTGAGCCCGACCCGCGCCTGGGTCTCCTACTATTCGAGTCACGAGAAAGACAGTGCCGGCAAACCGATCACGGCAATCTATTTGGCCCAGCTGGCGATCGGAGGGCGCTAGACGAATCCACCTGTAAAATTTGCACGGAGAATTAGTTCGCAACGCCCGGGAGTCTCTGGAGTTCTCCCTCGCCTCGCCTCTTCTCGACACAAGAATCAGAAGGTGTTGCGTGAGGTGATAAACACGATAGCGGCCACATACTTAAAGCTGACTGCATCAAGGCCCGTTCTTAATGGTTGTGGCGCAGCGAGTCCTCGCAGTTCTCAAGCCGGATTGGGTTCTTCACCCGCTTCATCGCGATGCCAAGCCTGGAGGCTTGTGTCACGTCCCGGCGCGAGCTGCGTAGATGCGGCTCATCGCCTGCCGACAGCGAACATCAATTCGGCTTCAGCGGTCTTGGCGTCGTACAGTGCTGTTGTGACGGCCGCCTCGGCTTCGGCTAGCTGTGCCTCGGATTGGTTCAATTCGACCATCGTGCCGAGCTGTTCCCGGTAGCGAGCCCGCGCCAGCTTCAGTGCCTCCTCCGCGGCCTCGGGCGGCCGCGGTGCAGGGGAATCGACTCAAACGCGTGTTCGAGCCTGTAATAGGCGGTGCGCACTTCCAAAGCCACCCGCTGCCTAGAATCTTCGATCTGATAGTCGAGGAATTGCGCGCGCGCCTCAGCTTCTTCTATCGCTCCCTTGAGTTTGCCGAACGTGTGGACAGGGAACTGAAGTCCGGTGCCCACAGCCAGCAGATTGCTTGCCAGTAGGGGAGTAAAGCGAGCCCATCCACCCGTGAAGAAGAACGACAGCATGGGTTTTCGTTTGCTCCGCGCCAAGCGGACAGCTTCCAGGGCCGCTTCACGTGAGGCCTGCAGCGAAACCAACTCAGGACGTTGCTCGTAAGCCTCGTCTACTGCTCACGCTTAGCAGGCACAGTGGCATGCTGGCCGTCGGATCGAAGGGCATGATCATCGGAGGCACGGTACCCGGCGGAAGGTAATAGAGGTCCGCGATCGCCAACGAAGAGACTTGCGATAGGGCCGTGTTCGGATCGATGTCGGAGCGAAAATAGTTGCGCACGACGCTGACCCCATTCATCGAGCGTGCCTCCTGGCGCACGATCCCGTTCGCTTGCCCGGTCCAACGCTCCAACCGGCTGGTGATATCCTTTTCCATCACCTCGGCAGGCATGCCGGGATAGAGTGTTAAGACCTGCACGGCGGGAGTTTCAAAGGCCGGAAGGATGTCAGTGGGAATCCTAGTAAGCGCTACGACCCCCAAAAGCAGAACGGTCAAAGAGGCGACGATGACCGCGTGCGGATTTTTCAACGATCCTTGAACCATAATCGCTCTCAGCCAGGCAGGAGCTGCACTGCCCGGCCCGCGCCATCATGAGATTGACCCGGGTGCGCTTACGGGCAGCCGCTGTATATCCTAAGGCAAGTTCACCTTCTAAGCTAAAAAGGGATTTCTCGAAGAGTTTCGTCACTGTCGTATCTCTGCCGCGCTTCCCTTGCTAGAATCTCCGCTGAGACCCGCGCCAGAGGGCTGGTTGGATTTGGTCTTGCCCCGTTCGGCGACCGGTTGCGTAGGCTCTGATGGTTGCTTGCTGGATGGGGAAAGATTTCTCGACAGCTACCCGCGGACGGATACCATCCCATTCGCATCCGTGTGCCAGAATGTGGAAGTTGCACGGCCCAATTTTGCTCGCCTACCTAGGAGGAAGACCTGCCATGAGGATTCTTACTCTGATCGTCCTGCTCGTCATGCCGACCTTTGCTCGTGAGCCACTTTCCGAGCGCGTCGCCCGCACGGATCCTTCGAGCTACCGCAAGATCAAGTCGGTCCACCACGGAGCGGGGGAACTGCACTACCAAGGCCTTCTCGATTCTTTTGACCTCGGCACGAACTTCCTCTTCCTCCACCGCGGAGTGGTCCCGCCGAAGGGCGGCATCGGGCACCATTTTCATCACCAGATCGAAGAGATGTACGTCATCTTCGACAACGAGGCCGAGTTCACCATCAATGGCCGTACTTCCACTCTGAAAGGACCGGCGGGCGCACCGTGCAAGATGGGACAAGCGCACGCCATCTACAATTCCACCGACGAGCCCACCGAGTGGATGAACATCGCGGTCAGCTCCGTCAAGGGGAAATACGACAACTTCGACACAAACGATGACCGCGTCGGCGCGCCCAAAGACAAGATTCCTGTTTTCGTCACCATGCGGCTCGAACGCTCGTTGCTCAAACCGATCGACCGTTACTACGGCGGCACGGGAACGGTTCACTATCACCGCGCTCTTTCCCCTGAGGTGTTTACGACAAACTGGGCCTACGTCGACCATTTGGTCATCCCGCCTGGATCTTCGACCGGCAAGCGCAAACATCAAGAGGTCGAAGAGGTCTACTACGTCATGAACGGCTCGGGTGTCGCGCGAGTCAACGATGAGTCCGCCGAGGTGCGGAAGGGCGACGCGATTCCGATGCGGCTGGGAGACGAGCAATCGTTCGCCAACGACGGCAATGGCGATTTCGAGCTGCTGATCATAGGAGTCGCCCGCGTGAAGGGTCGTCTCGATCCACCAGGCTACTAAGAGAAGAGTCGGGCTAACAGAGCTACGACACGCGTGAGTCTGTCCCTTTGCCCTGCTCTACCTCAGCACAGGTGGGCAAAGTCCAGCTTGCCGGGATAGAGTTAGGCGCAATAACCGTTAAGCCCGATTCTTCATTCCCGTCCTGCCCCCACCGAGCCTTTCGATGATCTTGCAGCGGCACTGTGCCGCTCGGACCTAACAAGCCGGCAACACGAGTGAATCGGCGCGAACCGAATAACGATACGCACGAAGTTTGAGTCCACTACGGCCCCGGAAAGCGAGCGTCTTCAGTTAGCACCCGGGGATCGAAGTCGTAGCTGTGGTGCTGCCGACGATGGTCCGTTGGGCAAGGGCACTTTCGTGTTGTCGCCTTCTGGAGAGGATTGCGACGGGATGACGCAATTCTTCTTGTCGACAGCGCCAAGAACCAAGGGCTTATGGATGTGTTGGCCGGGATGCTGTCGCGATTTCTGGGGGAAGGCGACACGGTACGGTCATCTCGCAGTTTCAGAAATTTTAGGCGGGTTTACGACGCCTGCTACAACGTTCTGAGGTCCTCAGTCAACGGTTAGTTGGTGGTAATCGCGGCTTGGCTCGTCACGGCCCGGATTGGTGGTAGTGCCGCCCGGCGTATGGCACGGAGTGAAGAATATTTCGAACGCGCCCGGTCTCATTCTCAAACCTTGTAGACCGGGCCTACGAATACGAAGATCCCGACCACTGGCCCCTGCCGATTGACACATCTGAGGTCCCCTACAGCTTTGATAGTTAGGCGGCCTTGCTTCAGTGTTCATTGCCTGACATGAGGCCATCAGGGGGCTAGGGGAACCTGCACGGTGACGTTGGCCTCGGGGTCAAGACTCACGTCGCGCCCATAGGCACGCAGGGCCTGCTGTACGCCTGGGTCGCCGATTTGCGTCCTGCTGTCGAGAGGCAGCGCGAACAGCCGGTAGTTTCCGGGTGCAACGCCGGCAAACTGAAACTGCCCCCCTTGCCCCGTGCGAACGAGACGCTCTTCAAGATAACCGCTCTGGTTCGGCTTGGGAACCAGGGCCACCCGGGCCACCACCGCCCCTTGCTCGTCGCTTCCCGGCCCCCTCGACTTCACTTGGCCGCTGACCGTCGCCCCGTCGAAGGCAATCAACGCTTCAATGCCGCTGAGTGGGTAGTCTTCGGGGACTTTTATGACGGGGCCGGACAAGGCCTGGCCGCCGAAGCGCACGGCTTTGAGGTAAGCACCCGGCGGAAGTGGGAAAACTTCCAGCCGGTAGTCCTCGGCCGGAGCACCTTTTATCACGAAGGTTAGGTCCTCGTTGACATCCGTCTCCGGCAGCGGCCACGACGATAGAGCCCCCAAAGGAGTCAAGGCCACTGTCATCGAACCAGCATCCTGCTCGTCGGTCTTTTCGTCGAACACAATGTGACCCGCCACAGGCTGTCCGGTCCCAACCATCAGCACGACGTCCTCTGATGGCTGATCACTGATTTGCAATACCCGTTGGCCGGCCTGGCTGCGCCTCCAGGACATGATTTTATAGGTTCCCGCGCTGACGCCACGAATCAAAAACACCCCTTCGGGAGTCACACGGGACGTCCGCGGCAGGGTCACCATGAACGGCCCGTCAACCTGGGCTATCTGCACTGTGCAAGGATGGCAAGCCCCACCCGTATCCGCGTCGATGGCTACACCCGCGATGTGATACGTTGAGCGGTCGGAGAGCTCCATGTCGATGTCCGTCACTTCCTGACCCCAGTCCACATGGACGGGAAGCGCCTGGGACGGGGCCGAAGCCCCGGGATAGTAGCTCCCCGCGGTGTCGGCGTAGAAGTGGGCCTCCGGGGTTCGCCCCTGGGGAGGCCCTACGCGGACAAGGTACTCTCCTTTGCGCAGGTCGTAGATCCGGTATTCCCCACGCTCGTCGCTCCGTGCACGCCCGGACTGATAGACCACGCGCCTGCCGAACTCGTAGAGAAGCACGTATACTGCGATCTGCGCGTCTGCGACGGGTTCACCCTCCGCGTCGAGGACACGGCCTGAAATAGCTCCCCCGGCCCGGAGCTGGATGCTCGCATGACGGCCTTTGCCGCCGCTCGGCAAAACGACTCGTCCCGCCCGGCCCGTGAGCGGCTGGTATCCCGACTTTCGGAACTGCAAGTTGTATTGCCCTGCCGGGAGGTTCTCGAACAGGTAGTCCCCCTCCGGGCCGGTCGTTGTCACGCGGGATAGTTGCTGCGACCCCCCGGAAAGTTGCAGCGAGACGCGAACTCCTGTGAGGACCTCGCCGGTCGTGGCCGACCGCACGGCGCCGCCGATCTCCCCTTCCGCCGACTTGTTCGGCCCCTGTGCGGCGCAGATGCTCGCTATTGGCCCAGAACCAGAGTTCGCGTCATGGGCCGCCATCTGGCGGTCCGGATTTCCAGAGGCCCTCGAATCGCGCGCCAGCAACTCGCGTAGGCGTCTCTAAGTCGTTATTGGGCCGCTGTCTGTGCGGTTTCGAAGCAAGTCGAACTCGTCGTGCGTCCACGACCAGCGCTCGCCGAGATCGTGCTCGTCCCGGTGTCGTTTCATGCTCAAGATTCTCTTCTGGAGCAACGAGAAATGGCGAGATGAGGCGCCAAATCGGCTGGTGTGGAGGCGTGAACCCGCTGGCGGCCACTTCATCCCGTCACAGATGGCGGCCCATGACGCGAACTCTGGTTCTGGGCCATCACGGTAGTTCCACAACCTCCGAAGACCAAGCTCTGGGGGTAGCAGCTCAGCCACTCCTGGCCATTACAAGCAACGGCTTCAGCAATTCGCACGGCCAGCCACGGAAGAAAGCCATCCAGAAACTGCTGCCGTTTCTCACAGAATCACCTCGGCACGAGATCCGCTGGTGTACGAGCCGGAGCAGTTGCGGGAAGAAGACGCTTGATGAGGACTTCTACACCACCGCCACGAGCGGAACGATCATCCTGGGCAGTGACGGCGAGAGTTACTGGATCATCCAGAGGCAGGAACGGGCGATTGGGTAAGCGCCTAGTTCCCCCCCCGTAAGGATTTCACGCCGGAGGAAAGGGTTGCAATCGTCGATTTCCACCCGCTGAAGCTCATCAAGGTTGGTGCGTCCTGATGCCTTGTTCGAACCTTCGAGCATCGGTTGGCGGGCTTCCGTCACGTGAAGGCGCACCTTCCAAAGCAGTGAAAAGCCCTTGGATCAACCCTTCGCCGTTACTCAGGATTCAGCGGCTCCATCCGAGCGTTGGCGGGATCGATTGACGGCACCGGATTTGAACGAAGTCACCACGCGACAGACGCTTCGCGTGCTAGAGTTCAGCAGCTCACATGCAATGGCAGAGCCAACAAAAGTGGATGTTCCGCCAGGGGGGTTGACTCGCTGATGGAGGTTCTCGGGCACGCGGAGCTGAAGGCCGTTCAGCGATACGGTAGCCGTAGCCGTGAACGCACCCGCCGCGCCATGCAAGTGTTCGAGAGCGGCCAGGCCTGCGCAACGAGGTGGTTCAGTGATGCCAAAACGAAGGTCCCTTGAATACCACATCTCGCTTGATGTTGTGGTTCGCAACGCCAAACGTCTGGTTGCCAACGTCCGTCAGAACTACGCGCGAAACCCGACGTGCTTCGACGCTGATGGCAACGCATTGCCACCGGAAGAAGCGATCGAGGACGCCCTGGATGCTCTAGTTGAATCGATCTACGACGCCCTGCCGGAATCCGTGGAAGTGCGGCGCGACGGCTCGTATGAAGCCGATGGCGAACCATGGACCAGAGAACACAAGCGCAAGCTGCGTCGGAAGCGGCCCTTGACTCCCCACCACCTTGACGTCTACTTCTCAACCGAGGTTTACGTGTCGACGCCGGACCTTTTCTGGGAGGTCCGCGTTCAGTGCGAGCACGCGGCTGGGCTCGTGCGGGATACCGCCGTTTTTTTGATCGAACGCAGAGGAAACGATAGCGGATTCGATCTCTGGTACAAAGAGCACCTTCTCTCGGAACGCCCGACGAAACGTCATTCCTGGAAGACCCGACAGCGCTCTTATCGCAGGGTGAGCTTCAAGCCCTATCTCGAAGCGGTAAATCGAGCGTGGGCGCAGTATCTGGAGCCGAATCCGGCCGGGACGTTCGCCCAACGAGAAGAAGTGCTGGGCAAGAGACAACGGGACGCGGCCCGGATGGAGCGTGCGCTAGAGCGCCTCGCTGAGCACCAGAAGCAGGTCGTCAACAAGCAGAAGACCACGGTTCACTGAGGGCGAGAAGCTGACCAGTGCCGACCCAGACCGCAGAGGTCGACCACAGTCATCGGATATCGGCTGACAGTGGACCGGCCGCCAGGATCAACACCTCGCCGTTAGGGTGGATCTATCTGGCATACTTGACGTATTTCCGCCGGAAACGCAGGGACCCCTTGGGACCAGGGGTCGTGAACATAACCTGCGCAGATCCAACAGCCGGGCTACCGCTGTGTCGCGACGCGCAGGTGAGCACGACCGATAGAATTACCCTGACTCAACACGGAGGAATCCACGGTGATGCTCAAGGGTCTTCAGATTTCCTTTCTGCTGCTGCTGGCGATCGCGATCGCTGCTTTCTCGGCCTGGCGCTATTTCCACGCCGGCGCATGGCAGCTGGCTGAATCAAGCGGAGATCGAGATTGGGCTGTTCGCGCGGCAATGTTTGGGCAAGCGGCGCATCCCGGACCTGGCGACGCTGCGATGCGAAGCGGCTGCCTGGAACCGCCGGGTTAACCGCGAGCGGCTTAAGATTAACTGGAAGTTCAACCGCAAAGCCGCCCGTACTACGTTCGGCTACGAAAGACCATCTATCACCCGGCCAGAGAACTAGTTGGACTGCTTAGAAGAAAGCCAGCCCCTGACTGGTCTGTTCCACCTCCGCAGGCCGGGTTTATCACAGGCTTCCTGTACCGAATGCATCTCCGACAGCAAACCCAGACCACAAGTGTGTGGATCAATTTTGCGAGAAAGATGAACGAAGCCTGATATTCGCACAGATGGACTCTGCAAGAGAAGAAGCTACCGAACGTACATCGCAACAAGTCGGCGACATACCCTGGGAGGACTGGACGGAGCAACAAAGAGACATTACTGGACGCGCCTGCGGGATCATCGTTGCAAATGCCTCATTTGGGGATCTTATTGATGAACTCGTCGACGTACGAGTATCTTCGCTCAAGGATCTCCAGCAAACTCGCGCCGACTTGTGTGGTTAGCCTTTTGAGATCAAAGTATTCCAAGACGGCACGCAGATGCTCGTCGCTGCCGGATGAGAAACCGTGCCGTTGCACCAGGTGCCTTGCTACAACTTGCAGCTCGCTCGGTGGAATCTCCTGGAATGATCGCGGCCCCCTCGTTCGCAACTTGATCGGTGGGCTTCCATTCATTCGGACGACGGAAAATAGAAGGTCCCTTTCAGGCCCCTCACTCTCAGAAACAAGACGCTGTTGATGAATGCCGTCCGCAAGCGCCCCGTTCATAGTGCTCTTGAGCTCATGGCCCATCCGCTTGATGCCGCAGCCCCTGAGGTAAATATCGTAGGCTCGCTTCGCAACCATTGGACCTTCGACCTCGATGATCCGGATAAGGGCTTCGGTGACTGCAGTCGCGCCGACGCTGCGAGGGTCATTCCCGGCGGGGCCGGCATACTCCGCATAATCACTGAATGGCAGACAGGCATCTCGCGACCTGACCGAAGGACTTTGTATTGGCCCGCGGCCAAAGAGGCCATCTTCGTTAACGGTCGACGGACGCAACGGAGCTTCTAGTGGAGGCGTGTCTACTCTCGCTGAAGTGATTAGTGCCGGCAATGGAGCAGGGGGTGTCGTCTGGCCGCCGAGATATTGTCAAATGTTGTGGATGGGCGAGGTCAGGCGGCGTTTTCCTGAACCATCAATCCATCCTTGAAAACCTTTCCCTCTAAGACATGAACAATCACTTCCGAACCGTTCAGGCGTCGCCAGTGGCGCTCGGCTTGGCGGGCCAGCATGAAGACCATCGTTAACGACGCTTCGCGGCTGCCACAACCCTTCGTTCGTCGCTGCCGCAAACGGACCGTCGCAAAGGTGGACTCGATCGGGTTCGTCGTCCGCAAGTGCCCCCAGTGCTCGGCCGGAAAGTCGTAGAAAGCCAGCAGCACTTGGCGGTCTTTTTCCAGGCACTCGACCGCTTTGGGGAACTTCTTCTCGTATAGGTTCTTGAAACGGTCCAGAGCGGCCTCCGCCGTCTGCCGACTCTCGGCAAGATAGATGTCGCGCAGCGCCTGCTTGGCTTTGCCCTGCATGCTCTGCGGCAGCTTATTGAGCACGTTGGCCGTCTTGTGGAGCCAGCAGCGTTGCTCACCGGTCGCCGGATAGACTTTCCGCAGTGCCGCCCAAAACCCCATCGCTCCGTCGCCCACCGCCAACTTCGGCGGCAGCTCGAGCCCCTGCCGTTTCAAGTCCTCCAGCAACTCCTGCCACGACAGTTCGCTTTCGCGAAAGCCGTCGTGCACCGCCAGCAGTTGCTTGCGACCGTCTTCGAGTGCTCCCATCACAACCAGCAAACACTGCCGTTCATCGTCCAGACGAACATTCGAGTAGATGCCATCGGCCCAAATGTAAACAAACCGCTGGCCGCTGAGGTCACGCTTTGACCAAGCCTCGTACTCGCGGCGCCAGACGTCTTTGAGACGCACCACCGTCGTCGCCGACAGGCCCGGAGCGTCGGGCCCCAGCAAGGCCTCCAGCACTTCGCTGAAATCGCCCGTCGAGATCCCTTTCAGGTACAACCAGGGGATCAACTCCTCCACACTCTTCGTGCGCCGCAGATACGGCGGCAGGATCTGGGAAGTGAAACGAAAGCGCCGGCCCTGCTCATCGACTCGGCGATCGTCGACCCGCGGCGCCTGGATCTTCAGCTGACCCACGCCGCTGACGATGGTGCGCTCGCGGGCGTGACCGTTGCGCACCACCAGCCGCCGGCCGTCCTGGTCGACTTCGTGCTGATGCGTTTCGATGTAGGTGGTCACTTCGGCTTCCACGGCCTTGACGAGCATCTGGCGCGCTCCTTGGCGCAGCACCTCATCCAAGGGCGAGCGTTCCTTTCCATCAATGACTTGGGGGTTGACTTGACTGCTGCTCTCAGCAGCTTCACACTGACTCATGGCGTATCCTCCTTGTTCCTTTCCAGAAAACGATTGAGTTGCTTCCTCAATCGTCAGGATACGCCGCCTCCCCTCAGAGGCTCATCCACAACTTCTGGTTATAGCTCCCAAACGTTGATAACCGAGTCGTGCCACTGGGCTGAAAGTATACGCGGGAGGAAGCTCAGGCCGAGTAGGAGAGCTAGTTTGAGTTTACGCGGGGGTTGCGTAGCGCCAATCTTTGTCAAGCCTTCTCTTGAGGACGCTTCAGAGGGGAGTGTACGCGAAGCGAAGGCTGAGGTGCAAGACGAAAACGCTGAGCTTTCTGACGAGCAGGTGGAAACTCAGCACCGCCCAGAAACCCCAGGATCGGAATTCGCAGCGCGCATGTTCAAGCGCCTTATGCGTGCGCTGTACAGCAGAGAATTTTTTGGGTCGGCCTTTTCAGAAATCCGAAATCGCCGTTTTGCGATTGGGGTGTGCGAACCGCTTAGCACGACGGGCGGGATCAAAAGGCGGGACAAGGCGAGGGGTGTAGTGCTCAAGCATTTGCCGAATTCTCTGGGGGCCGGCCATGCTCACCCTCGCGCCCTGATCGGCACCACTCTCGCTCGTGGGGGGTTCCCACAATAGCTCGCCCAAGCCTCCATCAGCTCGCGGCGCTTCTCGAACAGATCGCCGCGACGGTAGGCCGCCTCGACCTTGTTGGCGAGAGTGTGCGCTAGCTCTTGCTCGCACACCTCGCGGGAAAAGCTGGTTGCCTCAGCGGCCCAATCGCGAAACGTGCTGCGAAACCCGTGAACCGTCAGATCGCCCCGGCCCATGCGCTTGAGCACCGCGCCCAGCGTCATGTCCGAAAGCGGACGGCCCGGCCGCATTCCGGGAAAGACAAGCTCTGCGCCGTCGAAACGCGGCAGTTCGTTCAGGAGCGCCAATGCCGGAGCCGACAGCGGAACCCGGTGTTCGCGCTGCGCCTTCATTCTCGCGGCGGGAACCGTCCATGCGTCGCCGTCCACTTCACTCCGCTGCATTCCCCGCACTTCACCCGAGCGAACGACCGTCAGGACGGCGAACTCCAGGGCGCGTGCGGCAACGCCGCGACGTCCCTTCAGATCGTCCATGAAGGCCGGCAAGTCTCGCCACGGCAGCGCCGCGAAGTGCCGCACGGCCCGCACGTCGGAAGGCTTCGGCAGTAGCTTGTCGAGATGTCCGCGCCACCGGGCAGGGTTTTCCCCATCGCGAAACCCCTTTACCCGCGCCCAGTCCAGCACCCGTTCGATGCGCCCGCGAAGGCGAGATGCCGTCTCGGGCTTCGCCTGCCAAAGCGGTTGCAATACGCGGAGCACGTCGTCCACGGAGATGCTGTCCACGGGCGAGTCGCCGAAAGCGGGGAATACGTAGGCTCCCAGCGTATTTCGCCACTGCTGACGATGTTTGGGGTTTCGCCACGCGGTCTCATTTGCAGCCAGGAAGGCTTCCGCACACCCGGCGAAGCTGGGCATCCCCCGCGCTGCGGCTCTTTTCTTGCGGCTCTCCTCGATGGGGTCTCGCCCCTCGCGCAAAAGCTGTCGCGCCCCAGTGGCTTGCTCGCGGGCCTCCCGTAGACTCACCTCGTCAGCGCTGCCCAGACCCATCTCGCGGTCGCGCCCGCGGAACCGGTAGCGGAACACCCACCCCCGTCGGCCGTCTGGGCGCACGCGTAACCACAGCCCCCGCCCGTCGCCGTACTTGCCCGGCTCCTTCAGGGTCGCAACTCGTCTCGCTGTGAGCTTGCCGGCCATCGTTTCCCCCTCCCTCGAATGTCCTGGTCCCCAATCTGACCCCCAACCATAACATGGATTCTAGCGGATTAGCAAGGACGGCCACGAACGAACATGACTGGTAAACACATTGGTATCAATGCCACTTATGGACACTTACGGAAACCTGCGGAAGTCACTATGGCGGACTTCCTCTCCGCCAGAGATTCGCCGGTTTCGGGCTCATTGTCTACGCGAAGCCGCTCTGAAGATTCGTAGTTCCGGGTCGTCAAACAGGATATCCTCCAAGACGAGCGGCTTTCGAGTCCGCCATCACAAGAATCACCGTCTTGAGCGTCCCCGCAACCCAATCACGGCTCGGTCGGCCTAAGAGGCGCATCAACTCCCGCCCCAGAAAGGCAGGCCAACCAGCGAATCATCCGGACTGACAGTGAACAAACTTAGGCCTGCTAGACTGTCTGTTAGAGGAGACGGAAACGATGGTGTACCCCGAACATTTCATCGCGCCGATGCGAGAGGAACTGACGCGCCATGGGGTGGTCGAGACCCGCACGCCTCGCCGGAGGAACGGCCGGCCGACTTGCGCATCTACGTGACCGATCACCGCCTCGTCTCTCGAATCAACGGCCGGCGACCGCGCCACAGTGTGCGCTCGACCATCGAGAGCATCTACCGATGGCTCTCCAGGTGGAGTTGCAATGATCGAGCGGGACATCTATCGGCATCGTTTCGGCGCGGAGGAGCTCGAGTCCCAGCGGCGACTCTGGAAGCCCATCTGCAGCTACCTGCAGCGGTACGTGAACTCGAACGGGGTCACGCTCGATCTGGGAGCCGGCTTTTGTCACTTCATCAATCAGATCGAATCGCGCGAGAAGTTTGCCGTCGACATTAACGCCGAGACGATCCAGCAACACGCCGCGCCGGACGTCACGACCCTCGTGACGGACGGGCCCGCACTCGATGGGCTCCCCCCAGGCTCGGTCGATACCGTTTTTGCGAGCAATGTCTACGAGCACTTCCCCAGCCGGGAGGCGGTGGCCGAGAGCTTTCAACAGGTGTCGCGCTTGCTGCGGCCGAGCGGGCGCTTCATCATCATGCAACCGAACTTCGCCCACTGCTACCGCCTCTATTTCGACTTCTTCGACCACCGGCTGGCATTCACGCACCGCGGCGTGGCCGAAGGCTTGGTTAGCTCTGGTTTCGAGATCGAGAGGCTGGTCCCCCGTTTCCTGCCTTTTACTAACGAAGAGCCGTTTGCCTCAGGCTCCTTGGCTGGTCTCGCTTTATTTGAGCTTTCCCCTTGCCTGGCGCATTCTGGGGGCACAAATGTTGATTGTGGCCCGCAAGAGTTAATTGCGAAAGCAGGCTCAAGTCCCGTTGGGGTGACTGAGCCGCTATTTCCTAAAGTGCCAACAGGCGCTTTGTTCCGCCAGCAGCTTAGATAGGTGCGTCCCTGGATGTTTAGAATGCATCCCCAAATGAGACAGCCGAATGCGGGAGACTCTCCAGCGAATGAGAGGGGAGATCTCTACGTTGTCCCATTCCACCCGCGAGGCTTGCTGACCCTCCCACTCGACCAAAATGCTCTCCAACTCCCGCCCCAAGGCGCAATCCGCGGATCATCCAGACTGACAGCGCACAAACGTAGGCTTGCTAGACTATCCGTTAGAGGAGACGGACACGATGGTATACCCCGAAGAGTTCATCGCCCCAATGCGAGAGGAGCTTACACGCCACGGTGTGATCGAGACCCGCACGCCGGAAGAGGTGGATCAGCTCCTGATCCCGGACAGCGGGACCGTTCTAATGGTCATCAATTCTGTTTGCGGGTGTGCGGCCGGCTCGGCGCGGCCGGGGGTGATTCAGTCGCTTGAGAATGACGTGCGGCCGGAGAAAGTGGCCACAGTGTTTGCGGGGGGAGACGTAGCCGCAGTGGCAAGAGTGCGCGAGATCCTCTCCGATTATCCTCCCTCATCGCCTTGCGCCACGCTGTTTCGCGGTGGCAAGCCGATCTACATGTTGCATCGCCACCAGATCGAGGGACGCGATCCCAGCCAAATCGCGGCTACCTTGCAAGAAGCCTACAACCAGCACTGCGTGAAGGAACCGCAGGAATAGCCCTCCGGCGTTCCGAGAAGTTGCTTCTGAAACCAGCACCACCAAGCCGGCACTTCTCGTCTTCGTGCGCTTGGTCCCAGCGTCCTTTCCACGCACTTCGCCTCTCCACGTGGCGAGAAAAGAGGTCCCCTACTCGAAACTAGGACCGCCAAGAGTGGCGCTCGCTCACCGGGCCAGCCCGGCCGATCGATTGTCCGTGCGGTCTGATGTCGCCACGAATGGCGGCACGGCACGCAAGAATGCGTGCGCCACGATTGAAGATCATCCCGCGCGCAGACAGTCTGGGCCCTGCGCTCAAGCAACTCATCGACTGCGCGAACGTCATGGACGATGTCACTCATCACCACGTCTCCCGCGGCGACGGTGCTGTCACGTTAGGAAGATCTTCTTCCCGCGATTTGACCTCGCTTGCCCCAAGACGCTATCGAGAGGCCTTCTACCTCGAACTGAGCGATTCCGAAGGCTATGGGGAGATCGCGTACGACTATCTGAAAGGCGACCAGGAGGCTGGGGTGAATGCCGCTTATCGTCCCACCACGAGTGACAAGCACGCTTAACCTGGCTGCTGCGAAAGATGCGACGACGGTTTTTCTCCCATGAGACAGCCGCTCACACGGTCTTGAAGGGATCACCTAGTAGCGTCGGCCGAACTCACCTAAGTAGGAGTCTTTTTTTCCGTACGAACCCGAAATCGGCCTTTCCGCGGCAGGACATGTATTAACGTAGATTCGTGGCCCCCACACTTCGTATTACTCACTCCTGCGTATCCCCCGAACAACATAAAGTTGACCTGGCTCTGATGGAAGGCGCCACGGAAACCGCCGCGGCAAGCGCCTCGTTCGACTTCGTCTTGGACTCTGAAGACCAAGAAGCGCTGCGGTGGTATTGGGAAGATTACCTGGAATACGCAGTGGAGTCGGCGTCCGACATCGCCGCGGAAATCGAAGGCAAGCTCACAGCCATCGGCCAGCAGCTCTTCCAGTCCACGTTCCCATCCGGAGGCGCTCAAGAGGTGTGGCAAAAGTTTCAGCCTCAGCTGGGCGTCGGCAGAGTGGAAGTCCTTACGCAGGCGGAAGAGGGATCCCTGCTACCTTGGGAGCTTCTGCGGGATGCGGCGACCCAGCAGACGCTCGCGACTGCGGCTTATTCCTTCGTTCGGAAACCGGCCGGGGTGACTACCGAGTCAGGTGGTCTCGTGGGCGGGAAAGCGCCTCTGCGAGTACTGATAGTCATCTGTCGTCCCCCTAGCGCGCCCGCAACCCCGTTTCGATCCCCGGCTGCTCTGCTCGTGAAAGTGCTCCGCGCACGGATGCGTGAGAGCGTGCAGTTGGAGGTTCTGCGTCCCCCCACTTTCGGCCAGCTCAGCAGCGTTTTGCTGGAAGCCGAAGCCGTTGGGGAACGCTTCCACGTTTTGCACATCGACGGGTACGGAGTCTATGGGGACATCAAGTTGGAGGGCACGCCGGAGGAGATTCTGGAGGTCTTCCCACAGCCGCAACTGACCTCCGTTCCGAAGGGTCCGCACGGCTACCTTGTTTTTGATAGCGCGACCTTGGACCGCAACGTTCAGTTGGTGGACGGGGCTTCGTTAGGCGAGCTGATGCGCGAGGCCAAAGTCCCCATAATCACGTTGAATCTGTGCCGAGCCGCGAGAAACGACTTTCGCACCGAACCGGCCGAGATGGCGTCTTCCTCAACAGGAACCCCGAGGGCTTTCCACTCACTCTCCCACGACCTGCTCGAGAAGGGGGTGCGTGCGGCGGTGCATCTGCCCTACAGCATTGATCCCCTCAAGGCGGCCGAAGTCTTCGGGTCGCTCTACTCCGATTTGGCGCGCGGTTTGGAAGTCGGCGCGGCCGTAACCCGTCAGCGTAAAGCGCTTTACGAGCAGGGCGATAGGCAGATCGCCTATGGACCGGTTCGCCTCGAGGATTGGGCCACGCCTGTGTCGTACGAACTCGAACCGTTGGTTGCTCTTTGCCCCGGAAGCGAAGAGCCCGGCCTATCGCCGCTCCAACTGGGAGAGGCTTTCTCCCAAGCGGCGCTAGGCGACGGGGACCGGACACCCAAGGACTTGCCGCTGCCGCCGGCCGGCCGCCTGTTCGGGCGGGATGAAACTCTGCTGGCAATCGACAGGGCATTCCGAAATCGATCGGTGGTCCTGCTGGAGGGCGAAGCCGGCATGGGCAAGACCGCCACAGCCGGCCAGTTTGCTGCTTGGTACGCCCTGACGGAGGGGTTCGACGGGCCAGTGCTGTTCACGTCCTTCGACCACCACAAGACGCTGGCCGCTGTGCTGGACCAGCTGGCTGTGGTTTTCCGAGAAGCCCTGGAAAGCGCCGACTATCGCTGGGTCTCCTTGCCGCCGGAAGAGCGTTTCGAAGTGGCTCTCCATGTACTGAATCAGATCTCCGTACTTTGGATCTGGGACAACGTCGAGCACGTAGCCGGCTTTCCCCAGGACCAAAGCTCTTTGTGGACTATGGAAGAGCAGGAGGAACTGGCCAACTTTCTGCGCCTCGCACGGGAGACCCAGGCCAAGTTCTTGCTGTTGTCTCGTCCGGTCAAATCGCACTGGTTGGGCGAGCTCCATGCCACCGTTGAGTTGCCGCCCCTGCCCATGCGGGAACGGTTGCAACTGGCGCGGTCCTTGGCGGAGAGAGACGGCCACGCGCTTACCGACGTGGACGACTGGAAACCGATTCTCGAATTCTCCCAAGGGAACCCCCTTGCCATCCATGGCTTGGCCCAGCAAACACTGCGCCAGGGTCTCGAAAGCGGCGCCCAAGTTCGCAACGTTGTCGAGCGACTCAAGTCGGGAGCCGCTTCGTTCAGTGAGAACGGCCCCTCGGGTGTTGCGCCGCATCTCGCCGCGACGATCGACTACTTGTTGGATCAAAGCTTTGGGAAGCCGGAGCAGTCGATCATGGCGTTGCTCTACCTGTTTGGCGGTGCAGCCAGCCTGCCGCGCCTGCTGGGTATGGTTGGCGACGAAAAATCCAGCCACTTGCCGGAGATCACGAGGCTGAAGGAGTTTCAGGAGCTCAAGGATGACCCCGAGTTTTCTGTGCTGGACCGCGCTGCTTCCTTTGGATTGTTGGCGAAGGAAGGAACGGAGCGCTACAGCATTCATGAAGCTTTCGACTGGTTCCTCGAGAAGCTATTCGCCGAGCACTATCCCGACCGTTCAGAACCCGAGAGTGGACGAAAGCTACTATCGGCATTCGGCCGCTCTCGGCCCGAGTCGCCTCCCAAGCAGAGGCTCGCGGTGCGATCCTTCGTCGAGGAGCTAAGCCGATTCGGCGGCCGCGCCGCCCGGAGAGTAGAGCAAGGGGATCTCGAGGCCATCGGCGAACTCGCCGCCGAGGAGTCGAACCTGCTGCAAGCAATCGAGCTAGGGCGGCAGTTCGATTGGTGGGATATGATCACGGGTTGTGTCGAGGGCCTCGGTGCGTTGTACGAAAACGCCGACCGCATCGCCGAATGGGAGTACCGCATTGAAGGGCTGCGTTCCGATTGCGTCGATAAGTCTAGCCAAGCGGCCTTGCCGGGAAGGGAAGAGTTCTGGCGAGCTGTCACGGAGCAGGGAGTTCGTATCGCCAGACGGCGACGCAAGCTGCCGCGCGCCGAAGAGTTACAGCGATTGTGCCTGAACTGGGATCGGGGACGGGCAGGACTCTGCTTGGAAGTACCGTCAGAAGGCTTAAGCCAGCCTCAGAGGGCAACGTTGGAGAAGTTTGCCCAGTCGCTCTATCAACTTGGCGAGATTCTGCGGGCTCAAGGTTTCCCAGCAAGTAAGATCGAGGAGGAAGCCATCTCCCTCAGGGAGCGGCTTGGTGAGCGCGAGAACGCTTCCGACTGGGCCTTTTCGCTAGGGTCTTGCTATCGGGATGACCAAACCGTCCGGGATTTGACCAAGGCCGAAAGATGGTTTCGCCATAGCTTGGACCTCAAAGAGGAAGAAGACAATTCGGGTAGGGCGTCCTGCTTCCGCGGGCTGGCGCAAGTGGCCTGGGAACGCTTCGGCGAGGCTCGCAAGACCAATCGGCCTCAGGTGGAGCTCTTCCGGCACCTGAACGACGCTCGGACGCTTTACATGCGGGCGATCGATCACGAACCACCGGAAAACTGGTCCGCGCTGGCCCAGCATAATCAGCAACTCGGTCACATAAGCTTTTCGCTGGGAGACTTGGACCGAGCCCTGCCCTACTACCGCGAGTCTATCCGCTGCCACGAACTGCAGGAGAACTCGGAAGCGGTCGCCGAAACCCGCTTCAGCCTCGCGATGGCTCTGCGGGACGCCAACCGACTCGCCGAGGCTCGACGGTATGCCCAAGAAGCCCACAACTATTTCCAAAAACTCTCTGCCGCTGACCAGGAAATACTTAGCCGGGCGGAGCGGCTTGTAAACAGCATCGAGCAGAAGCTTCAGGTGAAAAAGCAGGTCGGCGCAGGATAATCGGGCTTGCCGTCTGTCTGCTCCCGACGGGTGAATCGACTAGGTTTCCAGGGCCTGCCAGTCAGGTAAGGGGGTAAGACCGGGGACAGGGGTAACACATGAGTCCAAGCACATAGGGAACACTTTCAGGATAAAACATTTCTGGGAGGAGGGGGCCAGGAAAGGCCGCCGCGGTTTGCGGTGCTTACCGAGCGTAGCTTGGCGGTGGCTACACGTCGATTTGAAGGGGAGGGCTTTTGCAGGGTCGATCGGCGAGTGCGGTTCTCGCTTTGCCATTCCAGACCGGCGGGGTTCGGTTACTCGCTCGGATCCGAAACAAGATCGTACGCTTCTAGCAAATTTTTGCCCTGGAAAATCGGGTACAGCCAGCCAATTCTCTTCAGGCTAAGTAACTTGTTTCTAAGGCTATGACGGGGCGAATTGGTGGCAGTCCCCATTTTTCCGTACACTTCCACCAGATTTTCACCCGGTGACCGCTGCTGGACCTATCCCAAGCTGGTCTGCCCGGCCGTAAACCAGATCGTTAGGCAGGTCCCCAAACGACGCCAGGGCACTTCTTGCTTGTCTGAAGCCGGTTCGGGGCTTAGAAACGCTCTTCCGAGGATTTGGGCAGAACATCCGCGAGATAGTGGGCTTCCCAGCTTGGCTCGCCCCTTCCTGGGGTTCGTCGCATAACTTTCACCGCTACGTCATCGCCGGGTTTGAGCCCTTCCTGCAACTCGGAGATGTCGCTGGTACTGCTCACCGGCCGGCGATTGATGGCGACGATAATATCATTCGGCAGGATGCCGATGTCATCGGCGAAAGAGCCAGGCTCGACCTCGGTGACTAGGGCGCCGTCAGATCCCTTGTAGCCCAACTGCCGGCGGTCAGAGGACGAAAGGTTTTGAACCGTGATGCCGAACAGCACCTCGGCCGACTCCTCTTCCTCCCGCGGGCGTCCGCGCCGGAAGCCCAATTCATCTCCAAAGAGTTCCTCGCGATCGGCTATCGTCACTCGCAGCGTCTTTCTTTGATCGTCTCGGATAACAACGATCGGCACCGTCGAATCCACGGGAGTCGCCGCAACCACAGCGATGAGTGCGTCGCCGTCCGCGACGGGCTTACCGTCGATTTCCACGATTACATCTTCATCCAACATGCCGGCTTTTTCCGCGGGGCCACCCTCTTTAACCGATTTCACCAATACGCCACCATTCTCAGCTCCATAACGGCGCAAAAGCGCCGGCGTCTGGTTCGATTGGAACTCAATGCCGATCGATCCCCGGGCATATCGCCCTCGCTGGATGATTTGGTTGTAGACATCGACGGCGATGTTAGAGGCCAGGGCGAATCCGAGTCCTTGATAGCCCCCCGTGTGAGTGGCAATCGCGGTGTTAATCCCGATCACCTCTCCTCGCATATTCAGCAGAGGACCGCCACTGTTACCAGGATTGATGGCAGCGTCCGTCTGAAGGAATTTTTGGAACGGCATGTTCCGTGCTCCCCGGACGTCGCGTGATTTGGCGCTAATGATACCCACCGTTACTGTCTCGGGATAACCTAGCGGCGACCCGATCGCAATCGCCCAATCCCCCACGTTCACCGCGTCGGAATTGCCCATCGGGGCCGCGCTCAGCCTCTTCTTGGGATTGATTTTGATCACTGCCAGGTCAGTTTCGGGGTCGCGGCCAATCAGCTTGGCATCGTAGGGGTCGTCGGCCCCATTGAATAGCCGCACCCGAATGCGGTCCGCTCCTTCCACGACGTGATCATTCGTTATGATGTAGCCGTTTGGGTCCACAATAACCCCCGAACCTTCACCGGGTCGCCGGCGGCGATCGGGAGGAGATGGCTGGCCGGGAAGAGCCCCTTCCGGCCAACCGAAGAAACGCCGGAAGTAATCTTCCATCCCTTCTCGTTCACGGGGCGATCGACGCTCCGTTTTCTTCGCGAACGCCTCCACCCGAATGTTGACGACCGAGGGACGAACTTGCTTGGCGATCGGGGAGAATTGGTTTTCCAACGGGACGGGGTCCGGTATCGTTAGTGGTTTGGCGTCGGGAGCGACAGCGTCTTTGCGAGCCGCATCGACACCCGTAGATATCAAGGTACCGATAACAATGCCCGTAGCCAATGTAAAAAGAACTAAGCTGAAAGACAGCAGTTTGCGCTGCCCCAGACTTCCCAGAAGTCGCACAACGTCGCTTCGTTCCATCGTTAAGTTCTCCTATTGCGTCCGAAATCTCCCCCGTCACAGGATTAGACGCACTTGAGCAACAATCGGATGCGTTTGAGCCTAAACTATTATAGCTGGGGCTGGCGCGCGACGGCTTAGCTTGCAGACACCGATGAGCAGCTCGAGAGCTGCCCATGTAGTTGCGCATTGCCTGTCTGCCGATTCAGCGATCTAGCTTTGTGGAGGCAGGTGTCGGATCCGCCGAACCAGGTAGCACCGAGCCGCCGGCGTCTGTCCGGCACCCGCGCCGGGGACGATGACACGCCCTTCCCGGCGGGAAGTCAGCCGGGCGGTCGTTTCAGCCCAGCGGAGGCTTCGCGTCCGACTCCGAGTGGCCCGTTCCCATGGGGAATTATATACGTAACTGGACAATCCGTCATCGGGCACCGGGCGGGATTCGATGTCACCGGAGTCGATATTGAACCGCATCCGTGTGAGCTGCTGTATAGTAGTAGTTGCCCGTTAGGTGCTGGCGTGGGCTCTCACGCGAGGTGGAGCAAAGCGCCGGGAGCCAAAAGGCTCGCGTAAAGTCGGTTTCTGAACAGGATTGGCGTTCGCCAGTGCAGACTCCCATATTGGCCAATTCGCATGTTTCAAGGAGCGATAAAGAAAGCGCAGCAGTATACGCTGCCGGTTGTTGTTTCCTGTCGCAGACAGGACGGCACCACCGGTAGTTTAATCGGTGCGTTTATTGTCCTCAACGAGGACGGTTGGATTCTTACAGCTGCCCACATTGTAAGAGAAATGCAGCGATTCGCTCAGGAAACAAACGCCTACAATGATTATACGGCTCAAAAAGCCGGCCTCGGCGCTGAGGGGAACCTTACAAGGGCGGAACGAAAAAAGAAGATCAGGTCATTTGTCAAGCCTCCTAAAAATTCCGGGTTCTTCCGGGTTTCTAGTGGGCGAGTGAGGCTCGGTGGTAGTCTCGCGGGATGCAAGACCGCGAGCTATACCGCCAGATTCTGGGCATCGAAAGTCCCTGGAAAGTCGTGCGAGTGGAGCTGCGCCGAGCCGACGGCGAAGTCCACGTCTTCCTCGAACACGACGAGCAAGTCCGCTGGCCGTGCCGCCAATGCAGCGCCGTGTGCGCACTCCACGATCATCAGCCCGAACGCCGCTGGCGTCACCTCGACACCTGTCAGTACCGCACGATCCTGCACGCCCGGCCGCCGCGCAGCGACTGCTCCGAGCACGGGCCGCGCGTCGTGCGACTGCCCTGGGCCGAGGCTTCCAGCCGCTTCACCGCGCTGTTTGAAGCTCTCGCGATCTCGTGGCTGAAGGAAGCCAGCCAGCAAGGCATCGCCGAGTTGCTGGCGCTGAGCTGGGACGAGATTCACGGCATCCTGGAACGCGCCGTGCAACGTGGGCTCGAACGTCGCGCGGCAGAGCCGATTCCCTACCTGGGCGTCGACGAGAAGAGCTTCCGCAAGCGCCATCGCTATCTCACCGTCGTCAACGATCTCAACCGCTCGCGCGTGTTGTTCGTCGCCGAGGGACGCAGCCAGGCCAGCCTGGACGGCTTTTGGAAGACGTTGAGCGCAGAGCAACTCGCCCGAGTCGAGGCCGTCGCGATGGACATGTGGGATCCTTACGTCGCCTCGACCCGGGAGCATCTCGACGAATCGGAGAAAAAGATCGTTTACGACAAATATCACATCGCGGCGCATCTGGCGAAGGCGGTGGACCAGGTGCGGCGGGCGGAGAACAAGCGTTTACTGGCCCTCGGCGACGAGCGTTTGACAGGCACGAAGTACGCTTGGCTGCGGCATCCGGCGAACTTTTCCGGGGACGCCTGGCGCGAGTTCCGCGCGCTGCGCGAAAGCGACTTGAAGACGGCGCGGGCGTGGGCGTTGAAGGAAACGGCGATGCGGCTGTTCGACTATCGTCGCGAATCGGCGGCGCGAGCTTTCTTCGAGCAATGGCGCGGCTGGGCGAGTCGCAGCCGGCTGACGCCGATGGTCACCGTAGCGCGGATGTTGACGGCTCGCCTCGAAAACATACTCACGTATCTGAAACACCGCATTACGAACGCGGTCAGCGAGGGGTTGAACTCAAGGATTCAATGGGTCAAGGCCACGGCGCGCGGTTTCCGCAATCAACAGAACTTCATCAACGCCATCTACTTCCACTGTGGGAAACTCGATCTGGCTCCTTCGCCCACTTAAAACCCGGAAGAGCCAAATTCCGTAACCAATTTTTCTCCGTGGTGGGCAAAGGACGATTGGCGCGTAGATTCTTTTCAACTTAATCTATTAGCAGACGTAGCCATAGGCCAGATCATTGGATTTGACAAGACCCGTGTAAAGACGTATCCCGTGTTTAAGAATCCAGCGGTTAATTTCGACGTTGGTGAGAACCTATGCAAACTAGGGTTTCCGTTCCATGAGATAAAGCCGACGTTTGTTGAAACGACCAGCAGATTTCAGTTGCCACAAGACGCACTCCCAATTCCTTTCTTCCCGATTGAAGGGATTTTCACACGCACTGCGATAATCAAGGATGGAAATGACGAAACGGCGTCAGCCGAATTCGTGGAGACTTCATCGCCAGGTTTGCGTGGCCAAAGCGGTGGCCCGACATTTGACGCACAGGGCAGAGTTTGGGCAATGCAATCGAGAACGGTTCATTATCCTTTGGGATTTTCCCCGGAAGTTCCGAACCATCGGAACAGGGAGCACCAGTTCCTTAATTCAGGAATGGGAACGCACGCGAACACTATCATTGCTATCCTGAATAATTCTGGCGTGAAGTTCTCTATGTCACAGGACTAAAATGGAGGCAGTAATGTTAGCGCTTCGTGTCGTAAAGTTTTCTGCTGAGGATGAAGACCAAACAGTCGCGTGTTCTGGAGACCAGCCGGCCACCACCTTCATAGCGAACGAGTTCTGGTTCCCCATGTCTGTCACAAACGGTAAACAACTTACGCCGTCTGATCTTGATAGCGTAGCCTCTTTCCAACCATGGCCAATGAACGCAAACCCGGCCGACCGATAACGAACCGGATCGTGAACACGATCCCAGCGACAGGGGAAGAAATCGCCGCCGCGATCTGCGTCGAGGTGGATGGGAAGATCAGGCAGTCTTTGGAGCCGGTCCAGCCACCCTCGGTCCGGCCGTCAGGCGCTTCCAAGGCATCAACTTCCCGTCCAGGCCGCGGGCCAGGCGTATCATCTGAGTGATCGTATCTTCGTGGCGGACGTTCTTGCGTCCGGCGAACTCGGTCACGTAGCGGTGCAGATGCTTGGGGCTGAGCTTGTGGAACGTGCCCATGTGCGCCCGCTTGAGCATGCTCCAGAACGATTCGATCCCGTTGGTGTGGGCTTGCCCTCGGACGTACTCGCCGACGCTGTGTCGGACCGCCTGATGGGTGTAGGTGCCATCTGCGTCCGTGTAGGACGTGCTCCCGTCGGTGTAGATCGTCGACTGCGGTGACACCGTCCCAGCGACAAACCCCATCAGCGTGGCTTCGTCGGTATTCGGGATCGGCTTGGCGACGACCTTCCCGCCGCGCTGGATCGCACCGATGACTGCCGTCTTTCCGACCGGTCCGCGTCCTGCGTGCCGCCGCTTCGACCGGTGCTTGTTCCGTTCCTTGCCGCCGATGTAGGTTTCGTCGATCTCGATCTCGCCCGTCAGGCGCGAGCCGTCCTTCCACCCTTCACGGATCTTCTGCGCCATCATCCAGGCTGTTTTCTGCGTGATGCCGAGGTCCCGGTGGAGCTTCATGCTTGCGACGCCTTTTAGGCTCGTGGACATGAGATACATGACGATGATCCAGGTTCGGATCGGGAGCTTGCTGGACTGCATCACGGTCCCGGTCTTGACGCTGAAGTAGCGGCGACAGGGGCTACAGTGATAGGGCATCGTGCCGCCGTTCTTCGCCGCGGTCGTCTCCATGTTGCCGCAGCGCGGGCAGGCCCGACCATTCGGCCAGCGCACTTGCTCAAACCATGCCCGGGCAACAGATTCGGTGGGGAACTTGGTGTAGAGTTGGTCGAGAGAGAGTCCATCCCGGTGGGCTTTTCCAGGGGCTTTATGTGCTCTTGCCACGTCCAGTATTGTATCAAATCATGGCGCTGTTGTCCAGTTATATATATAATTCCCTTCCCATGAGCAAGCCCAGCGCCAGCAGGACTCTCTGCAACCCAAGCTCGCGTCCATCGGGGTGAAACCATTCCGAGGGCGTGTGCGCGTCCCCGCCACGGCCGCCCGCCCCTACGGCTGCCGCAGGCAACCCCAGTGATAGCGGTACATTAGCATCTGTCGACGCACAGTCGAGCTGGGAAGATATGCCTAGATGGGAATCCACCGCCTGGAAGCAGGCCACGACCTGGTTGTTGCGGACACGCGCCGCCGCCGGGCGGTGGCCAATCTCACGAATCTTGTAGTTCGAGAGCCTGTCGGTCGCACGCCGGTTTTCCAACTCGACCCCCAGTTTGACGGCTTCTTCGAGGGTTTCGACTAGTTGCTCCATCGCGGCGCCGCTCCGGGAGCGAATGTCGACCTTCGCCCGCGCCACCGGTGCGATAGAATTCACGCCTGAACCGCCTTCGATAACGCCAACACTGAGTGTCGAGCGCGGCGAGGCCGGCAACTCGGCGTCAGAGAGGACAGCAATGGTGCGACCGAGCGCATGGACCGGGTTAGCGCGTCCAAAATCGTTCCAACTGTGGCCCCCGTGACCTTCAATGATGATCTCGAAACGCCGGCTCCCGAGCGCTTCGGCGGTAATGTGACCGATCGAGGCGCCATCGAGTACGAGATAAGCGTCGATTTCCGGCGAAAACGGAGAATGCCGACAAAGGTAGTTCATTCCGTGAAGGTTGCCCTCGCCTTCCTCTGCTACGTTTGCAACCAACAGGACGTTGCGCCCAGGTTGAGGTGGCGGCGCCTCGGTCAACAAACGACAGACAGCCAGCAAGCCCGCCAGCCCAGATCCGTTGTCAGTCACGCCTGGTCCTTGAAAAGTTCCGTCAGACCGCACTGCGACGTCGCCGAGATGAGGCGCAGCCAGCGCGGTGTCCATATGCGCTGTCAGCGCGACAAACGGCAGGCCCTTCTCGAAAACCAACGGCGTGACGACATTGCCGGCGTCATCGATCCGAGACTGGCCACCAATCTGGCGGAAGCTCCGGACGAGATAGTCGGCCCGGTCCTGCTCCCGAAACGTCGGGGCGGGAACGCGGCACACTTCTAGATGCTGCTCGTTAATCCATCGCTTTTCTCGGCTGAAGAACGGCAGGCAGGCTCGCATCCAAGCGGTGTCGGCCAACCGCTTGACTCGTGTTACCAGAACTTTGGAGGCCCCCGACGGCACCCGGCTGACTGCCGTGTCACGCTTGTACGGCATGAGAACAACAGTCTATCAGAGTGCCGCAGAGCCGAATCTAAAGCTACTCCCGTACGCACAGCCCGCAGCCCCGAGGCAGTCCGATGTCGAGCGGGTGAAACCGTCCCGGAGCCGTCGATGGCCGCTGTCGAAGCCAGTGTCCACACACCCATCAGCCAAACGGACTTTCATCCCATTTGACGAACGCTCGCGAGGGTTGCTAGCTTGTCGGTTTGCGAACTGTCGCGGCCTGTGGTCAAATAACTCCGGTTGTTCCGCGGCGGCAGCGTCCGCAAAGAGCATCGGGCCTCGCTTCAAGAAACCAGCGAGTGAAGGCCGCGAACTTTTCCCGATCACTTAAAATCAAAGACTTGAGGTACATCGAATGGCAGAGGAAAGAAAGACTACATTAAAGGGCAATCCGCTCGCTCTGGTAGGCCCGGAGCTAGCGGTGGGAGACACCGCTCCCGACTTCGAACTCACCGCCAACGATTTGAGCGCCGTTACACTCGAGTCGACGGGAAACGGAGTTCGAATCTTCAGCGTCGTGCCGTCACTCGACACGCCGGTTTGCGACGAGCAGACGAAGCGGTTCAACAAGGAAGCAGCCGAACTCGGCGCAGTCGACATTTACACCGTCAGCTGCGATCTGCCGTTCGCCCAGAAACGCTGGTGCGGCGCCGCCGGCGTCGATAAGATCAAGACGGCTTCCGATTACAAGAACGGCAACTTCGGAGAAGCTTGGGGAACGATGATTCGCGACCTTCGGATCGAAAGCCGGGCCGTCTTCGTCGTTGACGGGGAGAACACGATCCGTTACGCGGAATATGTGCCGGAGGTCGCTGAGCACCCCAACTACGATGCGGTCCTGGCGGCGGCCCACGGCCTCGTGGGCTAGGGGCCCGTGGTAGAAGTGAAGGTCGCGAAAAATCGAGTACAGCCAGCCAATTCGCTTCAGGCTAAGTGCTTTGTTTCTTGGGCCATGACGGGAAGCGAATTGGTGGCAGTCCCCATTTTTCGCTCCTGCATGACTCTTGCCACGGGCTGCTAGCGGCCCTTGCCCGGGGCCCAAGACGTAATGAAAGCGGCGAGGTTGTTCATCGCGACTTCAAGATTCGCGTCATAATCCGGCGACGCATGGTGGTCGGCGGTATCCGTCACCGCGCGAACCTCGACGAAAGGTACGCCACTGAACGCGCAAGCCCTCGCTCCACCAGCGCCTTCCCAGGCGACGACGAGTGCGCCCGTTGACTCATAGAGCGCTCTACTTCTTTCAGCGCCGGTTATGTCCTCGTCCCCACTGGCCACTGCCCCGAAGTGCACCCTAAACCGAAGTCGAGGCCGACGCAAGGCGTCCCAGCTCCGATATTGCCTCTTGGGCACCTTCGAATCTTGGCCTGGGCCGTGCCGTAAACCTGTTCTTGTGGTCGTGTTCGACCGTACATGTCGCTACGACCACATCGCCAAAGCCGCCGCACGCCACCGTCATGTCGGTATCAACAAGACGCACCACCGCAAGCCTTCCGGTCACGGACTCCGCACTTTGAAACCCGCGCTTTGTGCAACCTTCGAGGAACAAGTCAAGCTCCTCGGTTGTTGGTATGACGATGAGTGTTTTCGCGGAAGCTCAGTCGTCCATTTCCCCACGCTCGCAGCCGAGCAGCTACTCGATTACCTGCGCAGCCAAGGTCATCTCGGCCTTCGATCGCCTGGATCTTCCAGGCCTTGTTCGCCCGACGCTCGTTAGCAGCCTAAGGCTTACGGCCATAGATCAGAGCGCTCCAAACCTTTCCCGTAAGAGACCCCCAGCCATCGGTTTCCTCGCCAGTTCCCGTCGGTGCGCACTCGGCCAAGCCCCCGAGCTGTGATTCATCGTAGACCAAACGCTCCCGCACCTCGACATCCTCAAGGCCGGCCGAGCGCAGTCCTTCGACGTATTCCTGCTCGCTAACGGCGCCGGCCACGCAAGCCGAGTAAAGAGCTTCATCGTTCCGCACCCAGTCGGGTAGGTCCTCGGCGACGATATCGGAGACTCGCATCCGGCCTCCCGGCTTGAGTACCCGAACGATCTCGGCGAACACTCGATGCTTTGCAGGCGACAGGTTGATCACACAGTTGGAGATGACCCAGTCCACCGAGGATGACTCGACAGGCAAATCCTCGATGGTTCCCTTTCGGACTTCTGCGTTTTTGAGTCCCGCGGCGGCGATGTTTTCTCTGGCCTTGGCGATCATTTCATTGGTCATGTCGATGCCGATCGCCCGGCCCTTCGGCCCGACCTTTTTGGCCGTGATCAGCAGGTCCACACCGGCGCCCGATCCTAGGTCCAACACCACATCTCCCTTCTTAACTTCACTGAAAGCCAGTGGATTTCCACATCCGAAAGAGCCGCCCGCGGCGTCCGGGGGCAGGTCTTCGAGTTCCGCGCCACCGTAGCCGGCCAGCTTAACGAGCGTGCTCTCTTCTACCGTTCCCGTACAGCAGTCGCCCGATGAAGGCCTTGAGATCGCCCTCCCGTAGGCCTCGGATACGGCTGCGCGAACTCCGTCATGGTTTTGCCGAAACATGTTTCACCTCCCTGGCTCCGCACCCTTCCGGCGGGCAACACGCTTCAATGGCATCAGCTATGGCGCGCAGCGTGGCCGACAACTCCGGGTAACGGACCGAATAGTGGACTTCTTTCCCACGCTTCTGGGCATTGAGAATCCCGGCGTCTCTCAACATCGCCAGGTGGCGGGATACCACCGAGATATTGACCGGACAGCACTCCGCCGCCTGACTGACCGTGCATGACGAGCCGCACCGGCTGAGTTGAACCAATAAGGCCAAGCGGTTGGGATCACAGAGCGCCTTGAAGAGCCGAGGGTCAAGCAGGGCACCAAGTTGTTGACAGCATGCAGTGGTTTCGAAGCCGGATGCTTGTTTGCTCATTTGCGTAAATATGCAAATTATAGCCCGGATTGTCTCACTCTGTCAAGCACAACTCGTCGGCGTTCATCCTTTACCGAAGCTTCCTCGAATGGACTATCCTAAAGGGTCTGATCGCGGAAAGACGGTCACCCGGGGGGTAGGCGCGACCGCAACTGAACATGGAAACCACCTGGAACTACACGGACATGCGCGAGTACCGGAGCAAGATCGCCGAAGGCATGCCGCCGCTGATCATCAGTTGTGCGGTGACGGGCGGGTACCAGAAACACGAGAATCCTAACGTTCCTGTCAGCGCGGAAGAGCAGGCGCAGGCAGCGGCGGACGTCTGTGCCGCCGGGGCGTGTATTATCCACATCCACGCGCGGCAGGCCGATGACCCGACGCAGGAATCCACCGATCCCGCTCGCCTGCGTGAGATCAATGCCCAGATGCGGGCCAAGGCACCCGAGATCATTATCGACAACACCCAAACGTGCACGGAACTCTCCGTTGGGCCGGATGAACTTGTGGGAAAAGCTCTTCGGTTCAAGTCCGCGCCGCTGGACGCCAACCCGGAAATCATGGCGCTCAACCCGGGGCCGATGACGTTTCGCGGCAAGTCAGGCTCACCCAGCAGCGTCATCGTCACGACATTCGATGATACCGAACGTGCTGCCAACACGTTGCGCGAGCGTAACATCAAGCCACAGGTGTTTCTTTACCACCCGGGCCACCTCGATATCCTGGAAGATCTGATCACGCACGATGCGCTCGACAAACCTTACTTCGTGCAAGTGGTCTTCGGCCAGCAAAGTGGCATTTCGACCAGCCCGGAGAATGTCCTCTCGATGGTCAGGAACCTGCCCGAGGGCTGCATTTTCCAGACCTGCGCGCTGGGCCTCGAGGCGGTGCAAGTCAACGCGCTCTCGATACTGCTCGGCGGACACGTCCGTACCGGCATGGAGGACTGCGTGATGTATCAGCGCGACGAGCCGGCGCAAGGAAACGCCCAGCTCGTCGAGCGGATCGCTCGCATAGCGAACGACCTGGGACGTCCAGTCGCGAGCGCCGAAGAAGCTCGTCGGATGCTGGGCTTGGGCCCTCCGACGCAGTACTAGGATCCTACAATTCCCGTCTTGAACATCATGCGTCCCACAGCTTCCGTACAGTCAGAGAACAAGCAATGTGGCGCACGCATTCTTGCGTGCCGTATCGCCATTCTTGGCGGCGTGACCCCACGAATTTCAGGCAACTTCGGCCCACGCGGGATCAGACGAACTAAAGCAAGCGCATCGTGACCGAAAGCAAGAGAGTCTATCGAGCTGCCCTGATCGGGTGCGGCTCGATGGGCAGCTACGTGATGGACGAGATGGTGGGCTCCACGGCCCGCGTGCTCCTACCCTACGGTCACGCCGAAGTGTTGAAGACTCACTCCCGAACCGAGCTCGTGGCAGGAGCCGATCCTGACCAAGCACGTTTGGGCGACTTCGGACGCCGCTGGGAGGTTGACCGGCTCTACTCGGATCACCGCGAGATGCTGGAGCGCGAAACCCCCGAAGTCGTAAGCATTGCCAGTCCGCCGACTTTGCACGCGCAACACGTCGTCGATTGTGCCGAGCGGGGCGTCAAGGGCATCTTTTGCGAAAAGCCCATCGCTCCGACGCTCGCTCAGGCGGACGAGATGATCCGCGCCTGCGAGGCGAAGGGCGCCGCGCTGGCTATCAATCACGTCCGCCGCGGCGATCCCTACATGCAGCAAACGCATAAGCTGCTCGAAGGCGGCGAAATCGGCGATCTTCTGACCGTGACGGTTACTTGGGCCGGCCGGCTTTTTCTTACCGGCACTCACAGCTACGACCTGGTCAACTACTTTCTCGGCGATATCCCGACCCGCTGGCTGATCGGTCACGCCGAAGAACCGAGCTCGGAGATGTCCGTCGTCCCCACGCAGCGTGGCAGAGACGTCGGTGGCACCGCCTATGCTGTTTACGAGAACGGTGCCCGAGCATTCTTCAACGGCCGCGACCGCCACACTTCGTGGCGAGCCGAGATTTCGGGAACCAAAGGCCTGATCAACCTGACGCCGAACGACGCGCAGCTCTGGAAGCAGAATGACGCGGGCCCGTTTCATCAGCTGCTGCAACATCCCTTCCCTCAAACCATGTACTACACGGCGCCGATGCTCTACCTCTTAGGTGATCTGATCGAAGCTATGGAGGCGGGCCGTGAACCTATGTCGAGTGGCAGCACCGCGCGTCACGCGCTCGAGCTAGTCCTGGCGACACACTACTCGTCGCAGCACGACAACACGAAGGTGCACTTTCCGCTGGAAGAACTTGACATGAGCCCGCCCTTCGACTGGTTCGGCGAAGGCGGCCGGACCCTCTACTACGCGCCCAATGCCGGTGCGCGCGACTGATAAGCCCTCGTGGAATGTCATCGCGCAGTCCGCATCGCCTGCCTGTCGCAGCCGACTCACCCAACTACCGCAGGGCGGCGTCCCTCTGCCGGCCGGGCAGCGTCTGCCCCCATCTGCTGTGTACTGGTGACCCTGCTATTCACCCTCGGTCCGGCGTGTGAGGCGCCGCAAGCGCCGACGCCTTCTTCCTCAACGCTACGCTTCGTTTGGACGGGCGATCTCACTGCGCTGTGGCACCCGGCGGCTTACCAGACCTACAGTCAGGGGGTCATCCTCTGGCTCGTCTTCAATAATCTGGTCATCTGGGTATGCACTTCACTCCCGACTACCCCACATCTTGTGGTTGGCCGGTCCGCCTGCCGCGTAGGTGTTGGACCATCTCTGAATAGGTCGTGGGCCCAACGGTCGCGGCCTGTTGTACAAGCCGGTAGAAGAGCTTTCCCCGGTGACGAGAGCGTCGTCGATTGAATCGAAGGTAGTGTCTCAGTTTGAATCTAGCAGCCCGATGATTTCTTCGAGCGACCAAACGTGGTCCGAAACTTTTGCCTCCATCGCCGGGGTGACTCGCAGACTCTTGTGAATCCGCGCGAAATTGTAGTACATAAAATGGATTGCCACGGCGTGGGCGTGATTCTCGACTTTCTTGCTGAACGCGTTCGTCAACCTCGTAAACCGCCGCATACCCATCCGCATTGTCAAGTTCTGGCGCTCCACGTAGCTGGTCGAGATGTGGTCGCCATCGGGGTTGCCCTGGACGGTGCGCCGTTTTGTGCCGTTGCATTTCGGGGGACTGTAACGCTGCTCCTGAGTCTTGTCTTCGCCATACAGCTTGACCAGCATCGCGTAGTCGATGTTCGCCCCGAAAGCGTCCCCTACGGCTTCCAGGTAAACCTTCAAGCCGTCGGTGGTCAACTGCACGCGACGCGCTAGTCGGGGTGCTAGATCGTTCATGAACTCCCACGCGCTGCCCGCGTCCCGGTCTCCGGTGAACCAACTGGGAATCAGCTTGGTGTCAGCGCAAATAGCCGTCCAGGTCCAGACGTCGCCGTAGCCGAACTCCCCTTGTTTTTTCTCCGGTACGTTCTTCTGCTTGCTGTAGCAGAACGACCAAATTTCGTCACACTGAATCCGCTTGCAAGGCAGGTTTCGCATGACTTCGTCCTGATACTTGGCGCACGCAAGACCGAGGTCCACCAACAACTTGGTGACGGTGTTGATCGACACATCCGCCATGCGGCTTGTCGATCGGAGGCTGCAACCCTCGACCAAAGCCGAAAGAATCTGGACTCGCTTGGCGGTGCTCAGCTTGTTCATACTGAACATTATGCTTGACAAACAGTAAGATGTCAAGCATAATGTTCAGTTTGCGTAAATATGTGATTCCCGAATTGACGCAAGTCTTCAAGGACGCTATATTGGAGCGATGGGAAACGACGGGTGCGCTACGCCCTCACAGTTGATTGAGGTGCATCTTCGGCAGCACGGGTGGACGCAGCGAGTTCTGGCTCTCATTTTAGGCATGAACGAACAGACGGTTAGCCGCATCATGTCCGGGGCAAAGCCCATCGATGCGGAGTTGGCCCTAACGCTGGATGCGGCGCTTGGCATAGAGCCTGAACGACTGCTGGAGCTGCAGAAGAGTTACGAGTTGGCCAGGGCCAAGATCGAGACACGGATTGATCCAACGCTCTCGCGCCGTAAGGCTATCTTCGGCGGGCTACCCACTGCCGACATGGTGAAGCGCGGTTGGCTTACCGGGATCACCGACGTACGAGATCCTGACTTGGAAAGCGCCTTGTGCCAATTCTTCAGCACTTCTTCCGTCGATGAGATCGCAATACTTCCGCATCGGCCAAAGAAAACAGAGTCTCTAGGCGATCCGACTTCCGCACAGCTGGCATGGCTGCATCGCGTGAAGCAACTAGCAGACGAGATGCTCGTTGCCAAGTATTCCTCGGCATCTGTCAAGAGTGCAATTAAATCACTGAGTAAGCTTTTGGTCTCCCCTGACGCGGCCCGTAAGGTGCCTCGCATCCTTACGAACGCTGGGATTAGATTCGTCATCGTCGAGGCGCTTCCTTCTACAAAGATCGACGGGGTTTGTCTTTGGCTTGATGACAAGTCTCCGGTTGTTGGAATGTCAACACGGTTCGACCGAATCGACAATTTCTGGTTTGTGTTGCGTCATGAGCTAGAGCATGTTGTGCAAAACCACGGGAGGTCTGCGGCGATCTTGGACACCAATATGGAAAGAAATCGTGCGGATCTGGACCTCTCAGAGGAAGAGCGTGTTGCTGATTCCGCGGCTGCGGAGTTCTGCGTTCCGCAGGCAGCCTTGGAGCGGTTTATCTCGCGCAAATCACCGTATTTTGCGGAGCGCGATATTTTGGGTTTTGCAAAGACCCTGGACATCCACCCTGGACTAGTCGCAGGGCAGCTTCAGCGGAACATCGGCCGATACGACCTGTTCCGCAAACACCTGGTGAAGGTTAGGTCGATAGTCGCCCAAGGGTCATTGGTGGATGGCTGGGGGGACGTGGCTCCGGTTGGAGCCTAAGGAGTTTTCATGGCAACTATGAATGAGAAGCGTCAACGCTTCATCCGCTACTACAAAGAAGTGAACAACGCGCAGGAAGTGGTCATGCGAGATGTGGCCGCCCTGGCTAAAGAAATGGGCTGGAAGATGCCCGTCCCGCCGGACCCGCTAGACATGCTAGCAAAACAGTTTTCGCAGGCGGCGGGTGAAGAAACGCGAGTAGACAAAGAAACGAAGAGGTCCTACAAGGCCAATCTCGCGATCACGGAACGTACCAAGGATGGCCGCCAACTAACCCTGTGGATCGATGTGGACGATAACCCTCTGCGTCACAGGATGGCAAAGGGTCTGCACCTTTATCGGGAGCAGATGGTTGCAGAGGCCGTGATCGGAAAGAACACCGCAGAACACTGGAACAGGAAGAACCCTGATCAAATGCCTCTACCATTCGATACAGACCTCAGGGACGATGTTAGTTGGCGACTCAACGCACCAGCGGATGACGAAGGGCTTGCCTAGTCATCCTTCTTCCAACGTGCCTGAGCGGCAACGCGTGCGATCTCTGAACGCTCTTCCTGCGATAGAGTTTGGGCTCTAGCGTTGCCGCCTTTCTTGCCGCCGACACTACCACCTTCGACAGACGCGGGGTTCTTATCCCCGTAGTCCGGCTTGTCCTCGACCTCGCCTGAGGCGATGTCTACAATGAGCTTGGCTAGCTGGCTGGCATCGCGTGGCCGTTTCTTGTGTGGGCCTTCTGGCATGTGCGCTTATTATCCCATGCGGTCGCCGATCCGCCCAGCTGGAGCGAATCCAAACTGAGACACTACCGAATTGAAACGTATACTCATCCAGGTAATAGTCCAGGTGTTCACGGCTCACAGCGCCTTGGTGCGTCCCGATCAACCAGCGCTTCAACAGGGCAGCCACCCGGTGAACGTGGGGCAACAGCTCGGAGGCCGACTGGCTCGAACCGGCCAGAAAGTCGTACTCGTGCCGATAGCCAAGCGCCTCCAGGCCGACGTACCCTTCCCAGCCGTCGGTGTGGATCGTGCTGTCGGGCTCGACAGCCTCTTGGATGAAGCCGTGCAGCTGTTGCTTGGACGCTCCGCGGATGCGCTTCATACGGATCCTTCCTATCCCCGCGCCGTCTTCCTCGGCGGCGATGGCTACCAGTGCTTTTTTCTGCGTCTGCCGTCCGCGCAGTCCCTCTTCTGCGCCCCCCACATAGGTCTCGTCGACCTCCACGCGACCGCTGAGCCGTTCTCGGCCGGGCCGCACCATCGCGCGCCGCAGCTTGTGCAGCAACGCCCAGGCGGTACGGTAGCTTCCCAGACCCAAGATGCTTTGCAGTCCCAGTGCGCTCGCCCCGTTTTTCTGGCTGGTCACCCACCACATGGTCCGAAACCAGGTGCGCAGCGGCAGGCGCGTGTCCTGGAAAATCGTGCCCGCCGTCACCGAAGCCTGATAATCGCATTGCCCACACCGCAGCAGGCCCCGCCGGCTGGGCCGAGCTCTCCGCCCTCCACAGCGGGGACACACAAAACCCTGTGGCCAGCGCAGTTGCATCAGATACTCGCGACACGCCTGCTCAGTGGCAAAACGCCCCTCAAACTCCTCCAGCGTCCGCGGGTAGTCCTCCACAGCCCCGCATGCTATATGTTGGGGTCTCGGGAGTCAAGTGCATACCCCGATCTGGTCAAATTGGACGACGATCTAAAAACGGTGATCCCCGACCTCGCCGAGAGTTGGGAGGTGTCTGAAGATCTGACGGTTTTTACCTTCCGTCTGCGTAAAGACGTCACCTGGCACGACGGCCGGCCTTTTACAGCGAGGGACGTGATCTTCTCTTTTACTCGCCAAGTCGTTGAGACCTACCGTGTCAATCTCGAACCTTTGGACTCCACGGCCTTCCTTGCCCGGATGATGGGATCCCGCGACACTTTTGAGATGTTTGGTTTGAATGGAGGAGTGCAGGGTTTGGGTCCTCATCTGACGGCCAACTATTTCGACTGCGAAAGAGGGGGCTTCCTCACCGGCTATTCAAACTGCGAGTTCGACGCTTTATTTGCCGAGGCCCGAGCCATCGCCGATCCTGAACAGCGGCAGAGGGTTTACGAGCGGGCCGCGCAAGTGTTTAACGAAGATCTCCCCCAACTGCCGCTGTGGACTCCGCATGAGCTCCACGCTGCGACCAAGCGTCTCGGTGGGGGTTTCGCCGTTCACAGCGATCCCAAGCGAACATTCACCAACGCCGAGACCTGGACACTTCAGTAACCTATTGGGCAAAAAATGGGTACAGCCACCGATTCTCGTAGTCCATCTTTATTAGAAACAAAGCACTTCGACGAACGAAAATCGGATGGCAGTCCCCATTTTTTGCCCTGGGATCACTTTTACCACGGGCTGCTGGGTGCGCCGTTGCGCCGTTGGTGCCTTCTGGTGACCTTAGCCACCCTCGGCCTATCGTGCGGCATGCGGCAAGCGCCGACACATTCCTCCTCGACGCTACGCTTCGTTTGGACGGGTGATCTCACTCCGTTGTGGCATCCGGCCGGTTACCAGACGTTTAGTCAAGCCGTCGTGTTTTCACTCGTTTTCAACAATTTGGTCAAACTTGACAAAGATTTGAAAACGGTGACGCCGGACCTCGCCACGACTTGGGAAATGTCGCCCGACATGACGGTTTTCACTTTCCATCTGCGAAAAGACGTCACTTGGCACGATGGTCACCCGTTTACGGCGGGAGATGTGATTTTCTCGTTCACGCGACAAGTCGTCGAGCCCTACCGCTACGTCAAGTATATGAATGCGCTGAAAGGATCCCGCGATTACAACGAGGGCAAATCAGACGAAGTCGAAGGACTCGAGCTGATCGATCAATACACGATTCGCATCACGCTCGGCGCTCCGGACTCCCTTTTTCTGCGCGATCTAACCGAGCCAAGCTGCGTCATCGTGCCCCAGCATCTTTTAGAAGACATCGCTCCCGAGGCCATCGAGTCGGCCGCATTCACCACGAAATCGCCCGTCGGCACGGGCCCCTACAAGTTCCTTCGTTACCTCACGGATCAGTTCGTCGAGATGGAAGCGAACCCGAACTACTTCCAGGGCGCTCCCAAGATTGAGAAGCTGTTCATGAAGCGTCTCCGGCCGGAGGTTACCGTGGCCCAACTCGAGAGCGGGGAGCTAGACCTGGCCCTGCGTCTCGACCTGCTGGAGTTCGATCGACTGTCGAAAGTCGCGGACCTAAACCTGATCTCGCGTCCGGGATTGGGGAGCACCTCCTTGAACTTTCCCGTTGACCAACCTCGCGTTAGCGACAAGAGGGTCCACCAGGCGATCTACCACGCCGTCGATCGGGAGGGTATAGCCAGGGCGATTTTCGGGGATCGCGCTCAGATTCTTTACGGTGCTCCTCCGACGATGGACGGTTACGAGAACTTGAATCGCTATCCCTTCGACCCCGACAAAGCGAAGCGCTTGCTTGAAGAAGCCGGCTTTGACTTCGACGCGCCGTTCCGTATCATCTACGACCAGACCTATCCCGCCGCCCCCCAAGTCTTCCCCATCATCGAGCAACAGCTGCGGCAGATTGGCATCAACGTACAACTACATCCGCTGGACTCCACCGCCTTCATTGCCAGGGTGAGGGAGGCGCGTGACACTTTTGAAATTTTCGGAAGTTACGGAGGCGTACAAGGACTCGGCCCCCACGTGACGGCGACCTACTACGACTGCGAACGGAAACCGACCCTCACTGGCTATGCGAATTGCGAGTTCGATGCCCTCTTCGTCGAGGCGCGCTCCATCACTGATCCGCAAAAGCGCGACGCAATCTACGCACGAGCTGCACGGATCTTCAACGAAGATCTTCCCCAACTGCCTCTGTGGACTCCTGATGAGCTTCACGCCGCGACCAAGCGCCTCGGTGGAGGTTTCTCGGTCCACAACGACGCCAGAAAAACGTTCAGCACCATCGAGACCTGGACACTGCAGTAACTTATTGGCTATCGTCTACAGGTCACAAGGGGCCGATCACCCCGAGCGTCCCTTGAGCATCGCGCATGCTTCGTTACCTTCTGCACCGCCTATTGATTGCCATACCTGTCCTGTTCGGCGTCACGATCATCGCTTTCACCGCCCTTTCGTTTGCGCCCGGCGACCCCCTCACGGCCCGCATCGATCCCAGCATCCTGGCGCAGCAATCGCCCGAATGGATCGCGGAACGCCGACATGCTCTGGGCCTCGATCAACCAGTCCCGATCCGCTATGCCAAATGGCTTGCCGGCGCCGTGCAGGGGGATCTGGGATTCTCAGTCGTCACGTACCGGCCCATTGCCGATGAGCTGGCGCAACGCCTGCCGGTGACATTGCAATTGATGGGGGCGGCGCTCCTTATCGGGCTGTTGATCGGCATTCCGTGTGGAGTACTCTCTGCGATCAAACAGCACGGGAACCTTGACTACACCTTAACCTCACTTACGATGGTCACGATTTCGACGCCTACGTTCTTCCTGGGCATGTTGGCTATTTATGTTTTCGGGGTTCAGCTTCGGCTGTTGCCGACGAGCGGCATTGCCACCTTAGGCGCGCCACCGTCATTCGGGGACCGCCTGAGTCATCTTGTTTTACCGGCGGGCATCCTCGGACTGGGCAACGCAGCTCTACTGATGCGCTACACCCGCGCCAGCATGCTCGAAGTCCTCCGCAAGGAATACATAACAACCGCCCGGGCGAAAGGCTTGAGCGAGGTGGCAATCATCTTGCGTCATGCGTTGCGCAACGCGCTTATCCCCGTCATTACAGTTTTCGGGTTGCTCCTTCCCGAGCTGGTGGCCGGGGCTGTCGTCACTGAGCAAATCTTTGCCTGGCCGGGGATGGGCTTCATGGCCGTTCGCGCTGCCGCCAACCGTGATCCATCGATGCTGATGGGTGTCGTGTTAGTTGTCGGGATCGGCGTGTTGCTCAGCAACTTGCTCGCGGACATTGCCTACGCGGTCGCTGACCCGCGCATTCGATACGGGCGCGAGAGATCCTGATGACCGACTTTGACACGCAAGCTGAGATTGTTGGAGCGGGAGGAAGTATTTTCTCGAACAAGGCAGTAGGAGAGCACGAAACACCCGTACGTTTGGCTTTCCGTCGTTTCCTGCGTCACCGCCTCGCGGTCAGCGGCGCAGTCGCCTTGGCGCTGATTGTCTTGGCTTGCTTGTTTGCACCACTCGTAGCCGACCACGACCCCTTCACGGTTGATCTGCGGGCGCTGCGGCAAGCTCCGGGCGGCGATTACAGGCTCGGCACTGACCTAATCGGCCGCGATGTTTGGAGTCGAGTTGTGTACGGCGGCCAAACGTCGTTGTCGGTCGGCATCCTTGCCGTCACACTCTACGCCCTCATCGGATCGTTTCTAGGGGCGCTGGCCGGTTACTACGGAGGCCTCCTCGATCAGATCATCATGCGCTTCACCGACACGCTGATGAGCATACCCAGCCTGTTGATGATCATCCTTTTCGTTTCGGTTGTAGGGCCGAGTCTCACTTCGGTGATCATCGTCATCGGGCTTCTCGGCTGGCCGGGCGCCTGCCGGCTCATGCGGGGACAGATCCTCTCGCTGCGCGAAGAAGAGTTCATCACCGCCGCGCGGGCCGTGGGCGCCGGCCCCGCGCGGATCATCATCAAGCACATGCTCCCAAACACGCTCGGCCCGCTCACGGTCCTCGCGACGTTCGGCGTGGCCCAGGCGATCCTGCTCGAAGCTGCGCTCAGCTTTCTGGGGCTTGGTGTTCAGCCGCCGACCCCGAGCTGGGGTGGCATGCTCCATGAGGCGCAGTCGTCGACTGTTCTCTCGACCATGCCTTGGTTCTGGATGGCGCCCGGTTTCGCGATCGCCGTCACCGTGCTGGCGGTGAACTTCATCGACGACGGTCTGCGGGACGCCATCGATTTACGGGCAGCCGATCTGTAAAAAATGCCGGAGGGAGTGAATGTCCGCGCGCACTGACACTTTCACTTCGGTGAAGAGCGAGAAGCTGCAGAAATATGCGGCGGCGCGCCGTCGGGGCACGGATTGGTTGCTCCAGCATCTCAATTCCGACGGTTCCCTTGGCGACCCAGCCGAAGGGTACCGCTTCTATCGCGCCCCGTGGACATTTACCGCCGCGGGCGAAACCACGGCGGCGGCCGCCGTCTGCGGATGGTTCCGCCGCAACATGGTTACGCCTGAAGGTAAGATCGAGGGTCCCTACCGCGTTCTCTACGACGCCTACGCCTATCGAGATTCGGCATTCATCGTGGGTGCGCACATCGCCAGGCAATATGATCTGAGCCTCGGGCTGATGGCCGGGTTGCTTTCGTGGCAAGATCCAGCGTCAGGAGGTTTCTCCAACGACCTCACGCCGAGCGGCGACCAGAGCGACAACATGGACATCCCCTACGCTTGCGGGCCGGGCTTCGCCTGCCTGGCAACACGTCACCTCGGCGCGGCGCGGAAGGTATACCGCTTCCTTGAGACAATTCATGAAGCGCAAACCGAGTTGCCCGAGCGCTTTTTCTACTCCTGGTCACGTTCGAAACAGTCCCTGATCACCGAATATCCCGAGTCAAAGCGTTTTTGGCACCTGGTCGAAAATCAGGTAGCCCGCCCTCAACGCTGGACGATTGGGGGCATCGCCGCCGGCTTTCTCTGCCGTCTCTACCTGGCTGATCCCCGCCCCGAATACCTGGCCCTGGCCCGCCAATATCAAGCTTTCTCCATGAACGCCACCGAGCGCCAGTTTGAGTTTCCTCAAGTCTGCAAGAGTAATTGGGGGAGCTCGCTCCTCTACCAGATCACCGGTGAAGAGCAATACTTGAGCTGGGCGTACCGCATGGGTGACTGGTATGTCGATACCCAGAGGGAAAATGGCCGTTGGCAGTTCGATCCAGCGAGCAGCCCGGGCCAACTGATCGAGCTGAACCTGGAGTTTGTCATGCATGTGGATACGCTGATCGGCGGGCTAGCCTCCCGCCCATGAATGAACTGGATGAAAAATGGTTGTCTGGAAGGTGTGAAAAAATCGGGGACTGTCACAAGCGGCGGCTTAGAAGGAACCTAGAGTCAATGACAACTTCAGCCGCAGGTGACTGTCCCCAGCATTTTTTCACACCTTCCAGACAACCATTTCCGTACCCGTTTGCTGGGTTATCTAATCTCTCCTCCGAGGGAAACGGGCCGGCTGTGGTCAATCTTCATGCAACAGTGCTTTGCTACCGAGTGCGGACCCTCGCCTCTGTGAACAACATCGCGCCATCGCCATGAGCTCATCGAAGTCCCGTCATTCTCCCGATAGCGTTGCCTCGCAGGACCGCGCAGCGGAGGCCGTCAACCGGCACGTCGACCACTACTTGCAGCTGCTCGCCGAGCTTGTGCGCTGTCCCACCACGCTGGGCAACGAGCGGCCCGCACAGGAACTTGTGTATCGCCATCTCCAAAGCCTGGGACTGCAAGCGGAGATGTGGGATCTCGCCCCCGGCGAACTCGCGTCGCAACCGACCTTCGCGCCTGTCGATTGGGACTACGCCGGCCGCCCGAATGTGCGTGCTGTCCTCTCCCCGGCGACTAGCGGTGCTATGTCGGGCGAAAAAATGGGGACTGTACCAAGCGCGGCCCAACCGACATCGGCCAGGGGCGAAGAGCCACCCGCCGCGCGCAGCGGACTGTCCCCCATTTTTTCGGCTGGGGACGGCGGAAAATCCCTTGTCCTCAACGGCCACATTGACGTCGTCAGCCCCGAGCCTGTCGATTGGTGGACCTACGACCCCTGGGGCGCTACGGTCACCAACGGCCGCATGTACGGTCGCGGAGCGCTGGACATGAAAGCCGGGCTCGTTGCCGAGTTGCTCGCCATCCGGGCGGTTATCGATGCCGGCGAGGAGCTTCGCGGGCCGGTCATTTTTGAGAGCGTCATCGAGGAGGAATGCACCGGAAACGGCATGCTGGCCGCTCGCCTACGGAGCGGACCCGTGGACGCCGCCATCGTCACCGAGTTGACGGGATTCGAAGCGTGGACGGCAACCCCCGGCGTCGTTTGGTTTGAAGTTACGGTTCGCGGACGGCCCGCTTACGTGGGTCAAGCCGGCCAATACGTGAATGCAATCGAGACCGCGACAGCCCTCATAAGCCGAATGAAGCCGCCCATGGTTGCCGAGCTCAACGCGGCCTTCGATCACCCGGCGTTCGCCGGTCAATCCGAGCCGCTCGTGCTCAGCGTGGGGAAGATTTCCGGTGGCGATTGGCCATCGAACGTGCCTTTGGAATGCCGCTTTACCTGCCGCATGTCGTTTCCGATCGGATGGTCGTTCGAGCAGGTTCAGAAGTTCATCGAGAGGCATATCCTAGCAGCGGCGTCGGATAACCGTTGGCTGGCCGACAACCCGCCCTCGGTCCGTTATCCGGGTTTCCGCGCCCTCGGTTGGGCAGCGGACGAAAGCAGTGGCGAGACGGACTCGTCCCTTATCGAAACGCTTACCCGCTGCCACCAAGCCACGGTCGGCAAACCGCTCGAACGGAGAGGATTTCCGGGCACGGCCGATGCCCGCTACTTTGACTCAGCCGGCGGCGAGCAAGCTCTATACTATGGACCTTCCGGGGCCAACATTCACGCTCCCGACGAATACGTCGAGCTGGATAGCGTGGCTCAGGTGGCGCGGGTGCTGGCGCGTTTGATCATCGCATGGTGCGGCTGATCCTTATTTCTCAAATCGGGTTCGTAGCGTGTAGCGAGAACCTAGGCGGGCGATCTCACACTCCCCTTTCGCGCTATCGGTTTGTCGCCCGTCAGATCCACGGCCTTTTGCGTTCGTGGCGCACACATTCTTGCGTGCTGGAGTGAACCCCAAAAATGAGACAGTCGTGATAGCGACACTTTAGCCGGGAAAGGAACTGCGAGTGGGCAAGAGACGAGTTTACAAGTTTCCCGAAGAATACCGGAAGATGGCACTGGAGCGGCTGAAAAGCTGCCAGAGCGTGACAGCGCTGTCGAAGGAGCTGGGGATTCACCGAGGGCTGCTGTACAGGTGGCGAAATCGGATGGAGCCGACGGAGGAGGGGCCCGGTCCGCCGGTCGCCTCCCGCGAGCGGGAACTGCGCCAGGAGATCCGCGCGTTGCAGCGTCTGTTGGGGGATAAGACGCTGGAAGTGGATTTTTTCAAAGGCGCCTTCGAAAAAATCGGGGCTCGACGCCACGGCAGCGGCAGCTGTGGCGAGAAGGCGTCTACGACCAAATCCGGGAGTTGATGCCGCTGCAAGGCAGACTGAGTGTCGAGCGGATGTGCCGGCTGGCCCCAGTGAGCCGGGCGGGTTTCTATCGGTCATTCAAAGAGCAGATGCCGCTGGAAGAAGACATGGAAGTGCGGTCGGCGATCCAGGAGGTTGCCCTCGAACATCGGCGACGCTATGGCTACCGCAGGGTCGCGGCGGAACTCCGCCGGCGGGGGATGGTGGTGAACCACAAACGCGTGGCGCGGATCATGCGCCAGGACGGGTTGCTCGGGGTCCAACCCCGGGCGTTCGTGGCCACCACGGAGGCCGATCATCCGCTGGAGGTTTACCTCAACCTAGCCGCCCGCATCAAGCTGACCGGGATCAATCAGCTGTGGGTGGCCGACATCACCTACATCCGGCTGAAGGCCGAGTTCGTTTATCTGGCCGTGGTCTTGGACGCCTACTCGCGGAAGGTGGTGGGCTGGGCGCTGGAGAGAACGCTGGCCGCCCGCTTGCCGCTGGCGGCACTGGAGCAGGCGATGGCCGAACGGCAACCGCCGCCCGGCCTGGTCCATCACTCCGATCGCGGTGTGCAGTACGCTTCCGGCGCCTACGTGAGGAGCTTGCGCCGCCAGCAAGCGATCCCCAGCATGAGTCGGCCGGCGAACCCCTACGACAATGCCAGTTGTGAGAGCTTCATCAAGACGCTCAAGCGGGAGGAGATCTACGCCAACGATTATCAGGATCTCGACCACCTGCGCGCGAACATCGAGGACTTCATCGAGCGCTACTACAACCGCTGCCGTCTGCATTCGGCGCTGGGCTATCGGCCCCCCGAGGAGTTCGAGCGGGCCGCCGGGACGAAGGCGGCTTGCGCCGGAGCGACGATGAGTTTTTTTAGGCAGCAGGAGATCTATCGATCCGATGGGAAGGGGTTGCTGAACGAGAAGCCGACCGCAGCCGGCTCCCCGAACCATCGTTTCGATGAGTCTCCGGCCGGCTATTCCTCGGCGGGTTGGTCTCCACCAGAGCCCGCCTCCGCTTCACCCGCCGAGGACCATGCTAGAACAGAAGAGGCTATGGGGAGAAGGAAAAACCATTGAACGGCGAGTGTTGCTACCGCCGATTGTCTCAGCGGAGGGGTTCACCCCAGTGCCGTGTCGCCATTCGTGGCGACATCGGGTCGGTCGCGGCGCACACTCTCAGTGTGCCGCGTCGAGACTCTCCCCGAAACCTAGGGCCGCTCGGTTACCCGCGCCCGCCCGGCACGCACAAGTGGACTATTTGTTCAAGCGTTTGCGGCAGTGTACGCTGGGGAAACAGGACGGTTTGCAAACGAATCAGTAGGCGAGGGACTTGAGTCACCGCGAATAAGGGTAGGGTCGGGCCTTTGTGGCGCAAGCTCTTAGCTTGCCGAGTCGACACTCGTGTCGACTCATGTTCCAGTGCGGAAACCGGGAACTGCCCACAGCGCCCTGCGATGCGGTCCCGTAGAGTGAACAGTTTCAAGAGGAGCAGTAGAGTGTCCCCAGATTCTTTCAACGAGATTCTTTAAATCGATATGGCCATGGCCGAAAATCCCCTCCAAGGACAGATCGCACTCGTCACCGGCGGAAGCCGTGGAATTGGTGTCGGTATAGCGGTCGAGCTCGCCCGAGCCGGCGCCGATGTTGCGATCACCGCACGCCGTTCGGAGGCGCTGAAAGCGACCTCCCAAGAAATCGAGGCGCTGGGCCGTCGCGCTTTCCCTGTAGAGCTGGAAGTAACAAGACTATCCAGCATTCGCGACGCCGTTACGAGCGTCGAGCAGGACTTCGGGCCCATCAGCATCTTGGTCAACAACGCTGGGATCAATATTCCCCGCCCCGCTACGGAAGTCACCGAAGAGCAATGGGACCAGATTTTCGACATCAATCTAAAAGGAGTCTAATGGGGTATCCACTTGACTCAGGTGACCCCAAGATGTAGTATGCGCCTTCGTGGAGGATTATCCACGCGACCTGCTCGAGTTCGAGGTACGCTTCGCCAGCGAAGAGGCCTGTCGCGACTATCTGTCCGCGTTGCGCTGGCCGGAGGGTTTCCGCTGTCCGGGATGCGGGCATGAGCGGGCTTGGCCGGTGCGCAAAGTGTGGTTCGAATGCGCTCGCTGCGGGCGGCAGACGTCGGTGACCTCGGGCACGATCTTCCAAGACACACGTAAGCCGCTGCGGCTGTGGTTCCGGGCGATCTGGCACGTCACTTCGCAAAAGAACGGGGTCAGCGCGCTGGGTCTGCAGCGCGTTCTCGGGTTGGGCAGCTATCAAACCGCGTGGACCTGGATGCACAAGCTGCGGCGAGCGATGGTGCGTCCGGGGCGGGAGCGATTGGCGGGCGTAGTCGAGGTCGATGAGACCTATTGGGGCGCTGAGGAAGAGGGTGTGAGCGGCCGGCAGACCGAGCGTAAAGCCTTGATTGCAGTAGCCGCGGAAGAGAGAGGCCGCGGGCTAGGACGGATCCGCATGCAGCGCGTGCGGAACGCATCGGCGGCCAGTTTGATGCCCTTCGTGGAGGAGTCGGTCGAGCCGGGAAGCGTGGTGCACACCGACGGCTGGCTGGGCTACGAGCCGCTGGAGAAGAAGGGCTACCAGCATCGCATCGTCTTTCTGTCGGGCCGCCGCAAGCAGGCCTCGGAATTATTGCCGAGGGTGCACCAAGCGATCTCGTTGCTCAAGCGCTGGCTGCTGGGCACGCACCAAGGCGCGGTTAGCCACGAGCATCTGGACTACTACCTCGACGAGTTTGTGTTCCGCTTCAACCGGCGCAACTCACGCAGCCGGGGAAAACTCTTCTACCGCCTTGTGCAGCAGGCAGTCGCCGTGGACCCAACGCCGTATCGATCGATCGTCGCCGACTGGGACGCTGAGGCCCCGTGAGCCCAACCACAAGATGTTGGGGTTACCTGAGTAAAGTGGATACCCCATAAGGAGTCTTTTTCTGCTCAAAAGAAGTGGGACGGGGGATGATCGAGCGTCAACGCGGCAAGATCATCAACGTGTCATCGGCCGCCGGGCTGATACCGGCCGACGAGCGCTCGGCGTATTGTTCCAGCAAGGCCGGAGTCGTCATGTTGACGCGCGTACTGGCGCTCGAGTGGGCGCCGCACAAGATCACGGTAAACGCCGTTGCCCCCACATTTGTTGAAACCGAGCTGGCCCGGCAGACGCTCGATCGCCCCGGCGTCCGTGACTACTGGACGACCCGTATTCCCCTCGGCCGCATCGCAACGGTCGAAGAAGTAGCCGCTGCCGTCGTTTACCTTGCCTCCCCCGCTGCCGACTTCATAACCGGCACTGTCCTCCCCATCGACGGTGGCTTGACGATGCGGTGAGAGCTTCGTTACACGAGCGGATGCAGGAACAGCCAAACTCGAGCTGTCTCTCCCCGCAGCAGTCCGGTCAGATCGACCACCACCAGGCTCAGCAGTCCCGCAGCCGCAAACGCGGGCAAACGAAAGGACTTCTCCGCGAGGCCGGAAAGGGCCAACTACCGCCCTCTTGTTGACACCTCTTTTCGGACTGTGATACCAGATAGATTGACCTGGCGACGGCGGCAGGGCGAGTTTTGATCCCGTCTCCGCCCGGTGGCAGAATAAAAGTATGGCGGAAGAGAGCAAACCGGGCGCTGAAAAACCTTCCGAGCAGGCCGCCGAACCGCCTGCTAAGCCGGGCGGCGAGACACCTCCCAAGCCCGCCGCCAAGCCACCTCCTAAGAAGGAGGTTCCCACGGTCATGGAGGTGAGCCCCTGGGAAGGCCCTCTGGTCGATAGCCTGAAAGAACGCTTCGGCGACCAGATCAAAGAGTTTTCCACGTATCGCGACCAGAGTTTTCTTATCGCCGAGTCGTCGGCCGTGGTTCCCATCATCGAGTTTCTGAAACTCGAACAGGACTTTGACTACCTAGTTGATGTCACGGCCGTGGACTATCCAAAAAGAGAAAACCGATTTGATCTCATCTGGATTCTCTACTCCTTCGCGCGGAACACAAGAATCCGCGTCAAGGCCCAGGCGGGGGAGGGCGATAGCCCGGCAACGGTTACCAGCGCGTACCAGACAGCGAACTGGCTGGAGCGCGAGGTCTTCGACATGTTTGGGATCACTTTCGACGGGCATCCGAACATGACCCGCATTCTGCTGCCGGACGAATGGCAGGGCTACCCCTTGCGCAAAGAGCATTCCATCATCCAGCAGGATGAGGACTGGGTGCGCGAAAATCTGCACATCGAGAGCGCGCAGTAATGGAACAGGCGACCTTCCTCGACACCAACGAACTGGTCCTCAACATGGGCCCCCAGCACCCCTCGACTCACGGCGTGTTGCGGGTCATCCTCAAGCTCGATGGGGAAAAGGTGCTCGGCACCGAGTGCGTCATCGGCTACCTTCACCGCGGCGTGGAAAAAATCGCCGAAAACCGCACCTACGTTCAGTTCGCGCCCTACGTGGACCGCATGGACTACGTCGCCGCCGTATCGAACGGGTTGGGCTATTGCCTGGCCATCGAGACCCTGCTGGGAGCCGAGATTCCCGAGCGCGCGCAGGCCGTCAGGGTGATCTTGTCGGAGTTGAATCGCATCGCCAGCCACTTGCTGTGGCTGGGCACGCACGCCCTCGACATCGGTGCGATCACGCCGGTTTTCTACTGCTTCCGCGAACGCGAAGAGGTGCTCAAGATCTTCGAGAAATACTGCGGCGCGCGGTTGACGACCCACGCTTTTCGGATCGGCGGGCTGCTGTATGAGACCTACGACGGCTTTGAAAAAGATTGCCTGACGTTCTGTGATTGGCTGGAAGGAAAAGTCGACGAGTACGAAGAATTGCTTACGACCAATCGCATCTGGCTCGGCCGAACGAAGGGTGTGGGAATCCTCAACGCCGAAGACTGTAAGGACTACGGCGTAACCGGCCCTGTGTTGCGTGCTGCCGGCGTCAAGTGGGATATCCGCAAGGCGCTGCCCTATTCCGGCTACGAAAAGTACGACTTCGATGTACCCACCGCCGAGAACGGCGACACGTACGACCGTTACGTGGTGCGCATCCAAGAGATGCGGCAGTCGGTGCGCATCATCCGGCAAGGCGTCGAGAACCTGCCCAGCGGTCCCATCAAAGGCAAGGTCGGAAAAGTTCTAAAGCCACCCATCGGCGAGGCCTACACCTCGATCGAGGCACCAAAGGGTGAGCTGGGCTACTTCGTGGTGAGTGACGGCTCGACGCAGCCCTACCGACTTCGGGTGCGTCCGCCGTCGTTTGTGAATCTGCAGGCGCTCGACAGAATGTGCCGTGGGTCGTTGGTGGCCGATGTTGTCGCCATTATCGGCACGATCGATATTGTCCTGGGAGAGGTGGATCGCTAGGTAGTCCGTTTCATGAGCTGGGTTACGTATATTTAGAAGCCAGGTCGACGATCGGGCCGGGCACGGCATGCCGTGCCCGGCCGCACTCGCCCGAAACGTGAGTGTATTTATGAAAATGGACCGCTAAAGTCCGCGGCCAAGGGTTCACATGGAGGAACTGCTCAACCATCCCTACGCGCAGGCGGTGGCCCCCTATCTGTGGCCGTTTGTCGTCACGGCCTTGATCGTGGCTTTGTTTCCGCTCGTGGCCGGCTATATCGTCTTGCTGGAGCGCAAAGTGCTGGCGGATCTGCAAGTCCGCCTCGGCCCGATGCGGGTGGGTCCCTACGGGTTCCTGCAACCCATCGCGGACGCCGTGAAGCTGCTGCTCAAAGAAGACATCATCCCGGCGCAGTCGGACAAGTGGCTCTTTTGGTTCGCCCCCGTCCTGTCGACCTTTACGGCCCTGACGGCGTTCGCGGTCCTCCCACTGAGCGACAAGTTCTACGTGGCCGACGTCAACATCGGCATCCTGTTCGTGCTGGCGATGTCTACCGTCGGTATTCTGGGGTTGATCCTGGGCGGGTGGTCATCCAATAGCAAGTATTCGTTGTTGGGATCGTTGCGCTCGGCGGCCCAGATGGTGAGCTATGAGGTGCCGCTGGGCTTCGCCGTGATCACGGGCCTGATGGTAGCGGGCACGCTCAGCATGCAGGGTATTGTCCGCGCGCAGCTCGAGCAGGGGGAATGGATCGCTTTCTCGAACTACGGGTTGATGCTCATTCCCACGGCTTTGTTCCTGATCGCCGGGGTGGCCGAAACCAACCGCGCTCCTTTCGACTTGCCCGAAGCTGAGTCGGAAATCGTCGCCGGTTTCCACACCGAGTACAGCGGCTTTCGCTTCGCCTTGTTCTTCTTGGCTGAGTACGCCAGCATCTTCGTGATCTGCTCGGTAGGGGTGACTCTATTTTTCGGCGGCTGGCTGCGCCCGTTCCCGAACGTTGCTTTCTTGGAAGCGCCGCTGAACGTGGGCTTCCCGATCCTTTTGTTCGCGGCGATCGGCATTGGCTGTCTGGTAGGTGTCAAACGCTTGCTGCTGATCGAACAGCGCCTCGTGATGCTTGTGCTGGCGGGAGGGATGTTCCTGTTCGTCGCCCTGTTTGCCATCCCAGCAGTCAATACGCTTATCATTGGTCTCTTTTGGTTCTTACTGAAAGTGGCCCTCCTTATCTATACGTTTATCTGGTACCGCGGAACCTTCCCGCGATACCGCTACGATCAGCTTATGAGGGTCGGTTGGGTCTACTTGATCCCCATCAGCATTGGCGCACTGATTGTCAATGCGGCTGCCCGGCTGTTATTCTCGTGAATAGAGAAGTCACATGAAGAAATTCCTCCACACTTTCCTGCTCGTGGATTTGCTGAAGGGCCTTTGGGTCACGTTCCGTAATCAGAAGCCTTCGTTGGTCTACACCGAGCAGTACCCCAAGGAGCGGCCTGCTGTCGCGGAGCGCTATCGTGGCGCCCCACGACTGAACGTCCATCCGGAAAGCAACGAAACGCTGTGCATCGCCTGCGATTTGTGCGCGCTGGCGTGCCCGGAGCAGTTGATCATTGTGGGAGCTGTACGCAACCCCGAGACCCGCCGCAAGGAGCTGACCCACTTTACCTACGATCTTTCGCGTTGCATGTTTTGCGGCCTGTGCGAGGACGCCTGCCCGGTGGACGCGCTGGAGCTGACGCAGGACTTCGAATTGGCCTACTACACGCGAGACGGCGCCATCTGGGATCGCCAAATGCTGGAGGAAGGTCCCCTACCCGCTCAATACAAATTCTGAAATGGTCGCGGCCGTCCGGGTCGAGACGCTGCCGAGGAAGTTTGTAAGTCCCTGGAACCTTCGGGATTAGTAAGCTCAACGGTTTAGTTTCTACCTTTACCCCATGACCTGCGGCCAGTGTTGCGGCATAGAGCAAAAGTTCGACCAGAAGGAAGCGCGCAAGATGTTGAAGCGCTACCGGAAGAAAGGGGCGGACAAGGCTACCAAACTGCTCATCGAGGCCATCTCATCGCACAAGAACGGTGATACCAGCTTGCTGGATGTCGGAGGTGGCGTAGGCACCATTCAAATCGCCATGCTAAACCGCGGTGTTGCCCAGGCAACCAACGTGGAGGCATCACCTGCCTATCAGGTGGTAGCGAAAGAGGAAGCAGCGCAGCAGGGCATAAAGGAACGGATCACCTACCAGCAAGGCGATTTTGTGGATATCGCCCCGCAACTTGCAGCTCACGATATCGTGAGCATGGACAAGGTGATCTGCTGCTACCCTGATGCCAAGGAATTGATTAACCAGGCTGCCCAGCATAGCAGCCACCTGGTGGCGCTCGTGTATCCGCACGACACCTGGCTGGCCCGGGTGATCAGTGCGGTAGCCAATTTGTTCATCAAGTTGCGCTACCGCAACTTTCGCATTTACATTCATTCAAACACGCTGGTAGGTGGCATCCTGAAACAGCATGATTTCCGGCAGGTGCACCGTGCATCCACTTTCATCTTCCAGGTGATGTTGTGGGAAAAGACCCCTGGCGTACCAGCATGACCCGCTCGGATGGGTCCCTTGTTCGGTATCCACGCTCAGGATGTACACGCCTTCAAGGAGTTGCGAAAGATCGATGGTATGTTGTGGACTGCTGGCTGTCGGCTTTTCCGATCGCGACTGCCGCCTCAGGAGGTCATAAACAGTTAGTTTCATTCAATTCGTTGGAGGTCACCACCTGCCTGCCGCGCAATGAGGCGTTCAATGTACAGCCCAAGGCCAGTTCCAGATCAGCTGGGTTTGGTGCTGAAATGGGTTGGTGCAAGCTTTTGGTGTATCCTGGTAGACTCTTTGCGCGGTTTGTGAAGTTTGAGCCCTGCGATGTTGCTTGACTCGGTCCTTTTCTACGCGTTCGCGGCGCTGATTTTGATTTGCGCGGTCCTGACGATCACCCGTCGAAACGTTGTCCACTGCGCCATCTGGCTGATTGGCGCGCTGCTGGGCGTTGCCGGGCTGTTTCTGCTGCAGGGCGCTGAGTTTCTGGCGGGCGTCCAAGTCATCCTCTACATCGGCGGGGTCGTGGTTTTGTATCTGTTTGTCATCATGCTGGTTCCGGTGAGCGAAGAGGCCAGGCAGCGGCGGTTCGCCAATCAGAAGTGGCTTGGGTTGCTGGCCGGATTGGTTCTGGTTGGGGAATTGGGCGTTCTGCTGTCGCGGGGGGCGGACGCGTTGCCTATTGCGGAGCCGGTGGCGCCGGCCGCGCTGGGCGAGGTCGGCAACAACTCAGAGCAGGTTGGCGAGGTCCTGTTTTCCCAGTATCTGCTGCCGTTTGAGCTAGCTTCCATCCTGCTGCTGGTGGCCATCATTGGCGCGGTGGTGATGGCCAAAGTGCGCCCTGAAACAGGCTGACAACATAGAGAAGCGGTCGCGCGAGGGACTTCCGGCCGACTCGTTTTTGAGATGTTTCCAGTAACGACAGCACACTACCTGGTCTTGAGCACCCTGCTGCTGGTCATCGGGACGATCGGTGTCCTTACGCGCCGCAATATCATCGTCATCCTGATGTCGATCGAGCTGATCTTGAACGCCGTCAACATCAATCTGGTGGCCTTTTCCAACGCCGTGCAGAATGTGAATGGCCAGGTTTTCGTCATCTTCGTGATTACGGTTGCCGCGGCGGAAGCAGCGGTAGCCTTAGGAATCCTAATTGCGCTGTTCCGCAACAAGGGGACGGTTCACGCCGACGAGGTGGATATTTTGCGCTGGTGAGCGAGTGGGGGCGGGTTTCGCTCCCGGCGACGCATAGAGACCGTTGGTTTTCATGTTCTTCCTGGATAACATTTGGCTCATCCCCCTCTTCCCCCTTCTCGGGGCCCTGTTGATGTTGCTGTTCGGCCGACGGCTCGATCCACAAAACGGCGGCGGCCATGACGACCACGCTGGGCCTTCGCCGGGCCGACGACTGATCGACTTGCTGTGTCCCGGGATGGTGCTGGTCTCCTTTATTTTTTCGCTCGGGGCCGTGATTCAGCTGCAGGGCGTCGAGAGTCGCAGCCACGAGGTCATCAAATACACCTGGTTGGCCGGCTTGGCCTCCAAGACGGATTCCGGGCTCGCGCCCTTCACCGCCGACTGGGGCTTTTTGCTCGATCCGCTGAGCGCCGTGATGGTCCTTGTGGTCACCGGGATCAGTTTCGTGATCCATGTTTACTCCACGGGATACATGGCGCACGACGGTGGCTACTACCGCTTCTTCGGTTACCTCAACCTATTCGTTTTCTTCATGCTGATCCTGGTGCTGGCCAACAATTACGCCCTGATGTTCGTCGGCTGGGAAGGGGTCGGGCTATGCAGTTACTTGCTGATCGGATTCTATTTCCACCGCAAGTCGGCCACTAACGCCGCCAACAAAGCGTTTTTGGTGAACCGCGTCGGCGATGCGGCATTCATCATCGGCATGCTGCTGATCTTCTCGACCCTGGGGACACTCCAGTTCACCGAGATCGGACCGGCCCTCGAGAAGGGCGGCTTCAGCGCGGAAACGGCCGGCTTCGGGGTGCTTAGCGTGATCACGCTGCTGCTTTTCATCGGGGCGGCCGGAAAGTCGGCGCAGCTTCCCCTCTACGTTTGGCTGCCCGATGCGATGGAGGGCCCGACGCCGGTGTCGGCACTCATTCACGCCGCCACGATGGTCACCGCCGGGGTCTACATGGTCGCCCGCTCAAGCGCTCTGTACGTTCTTGCACCCCAGACGATGATGATTGTCGCCGTCGTTGGAGCGCTGACGGCCATCTTCGCCGCGACGATCGGCCTGGTACAAAACGACATCAAGCGCGTGCTTGCCTACTCGACGATCAGCCAGCTCGGCTACATGTTTCTGGCTTGCGGCGTGGGGGCCTTCTGGGTGGCGATCTTTCACCTCTACACCCACGCCTTTTTCAAAGCGCTGCTGTTCCTCGGTTCCGGTTCGGTGATTCACGCCGTGTCGGGGGAGCAGGACATGCGCAAGATGGGGGCCTTGAAAGACAAGATACCGATCACTTTCCGGACGATGTGGATCGGCGCCATCGCCATTGCCGGCATTCCGGGCCTGGCGGGCTTCTTTTCGAAGGACGAAATTTTGTGGAAAACCTGGTCCGGCGATCAAGGCTGGCTTTGGGGGCTAGGGTTCATCACCGCCGGCATGACGGCCTTCTACATGTTCCGGCTGATGTACATGACCTTCTACGGGGACTCGCGCGTTGATCCCAAAGTGGCGGAACATGTCCACGAATCGCCCGCCAGTATGACCTTTCCGCTGATTGTGCTGGCCGTCGGCAGCGTCGTTGCGGGCTGGGTTGGAACCCCCGTGGTGTTTGGTCCGATTCACGACGCCCTGCCCAGCTTGGAGCACTATCTGGCTCCCGCGGTGGCGATCGTCGGGGGACACGGGGCGGACACCGCCGAGCACCACGACACCGGCGCCGAGTGGCTCCTTATGGTGTTGTCGGTCGGCGTGGCGGTGGGCGGCATCTTGCTGGCTCGCAAGGTCTTCTCTCGCAAACTCGAGGGGGAGCCCATGCAGCGCTATCTCGGACCGGCTTACGGCTTGTTTTACAACAAGTACTACGTGGACGAGATCTACGGCGCGGCGTTCGTGGACGGATTTGCCAAGGGTGGGGGTACGGCCTTGACACGCTTCGACGCCGCCGTTGTCGACGGTGGGGTCAACGGCGCCGGCTGGCTGACGCGGTTTAGCTCGACCATCAGCATCTGGTGGGACACGTGGGTCGTGGACGGCTTGGTTCGGCTGACCGCGTTTCTAGTTAAGTTTTCTTCCTATCCGTTCCGTATGCTTCAGACCGGGCTAGTGCAGAACTATGCCTTTATGATTGTTCTCGGCGTCTTGGTATTGCTGACCTACTACGTATTCCAATGAGAGCAGGTGCTCGGCATATTAAGGAGTGAAGTTGGTTGAGCGGCCTGACTTTGCAGTTTTAACGATCCGGTAACGACTATGGAAGACCACATTCTAAGCATCGTTTGGCTCACCCCGCTTGTGGGGATGTTTCTTTTGCTGCTGATCCCGAAAGAGAAGAAGCAGTTCATTCGCTACGCGGCGAATGTCGTGGGCTTCATTGGCTTCTTAGTGTCGCTGCCGCTGGTGTTCTGGTTCGATAAGACGGATGGTAGCTTTCAGTATCGGGAGCGGCTGAGTTGGATCCCTTCCCTTGGCGTCGAGTACCACCTGGGTATCGACGGCATCAGCCTCTTGTTGATCATGTTGACGACCGTGGTGGGGTTCTTGGCCATCCTGTCGTCATGGTCGGCGATTCAAGACCGGGTGAAAGAGTATTACGCTTTCTTACTTTTCCTGCAAGCCGGGATGCTGGGCGTTTTCATGGCGCTGGACCTGTTCCTGTTCTATTTCTTCTGGGAAATCATGCTGGTACCGATGTATTTCATCATCGGCATTTGGGGAAGCGATCGGAGATTGTACGCGGCCATTAAATTCTTCCTCTATACGTTAGCCGGGTCGGTGCTGATGCTGCTGGCCATGCTGGCCCTCTATTTCCAGCATCACGAGCAGTTCGGGGTCTACACGTTCGCCCTCGAAGACTTGATGAAGACAAACCTGCCGGTCGACTTGCAGATTTGGCTGTTCTGGGGTTTCTTTTTCGCTTTCGCGATCAAAGTCCCCATGTTTCCGTTCCACACGTGGCTGCCCGACGCCCACACGGAGGCTCCAACGGCGGGGTCGGTCATACTGGCCGGCATCCTTCTGAAGATGGGGCTTTACGGGCTGGTCCGTTTTTCCATTCCATTGCTGCCGGCGGGGGCCAGTGCTCCATCGACGGTCCAAGTAATCGCGGCCTTGTCGATCATCGCGATCATCTACGGCGCTCTGGTGTCGCTGATGCAAAAGGACTGGAAGCGGCTGGTGGCTTATTCCTCTGTCAGCCACCTGGGCTTTTGCACGCTGGGGCTGATCGCGCTCAATCCCAACGGAATTGCCGGTTCGGTGCTGCAGGGAATCAATCACGGCATCTCGACACCGCTGCTTTTCTTGGTGGTGGGCGTCGTTTACGAGCGCCGCCACAGCCGTCTGATCTCCGAATACGGCGGCCTTTCCAACCGCATGCCCGTCTATACGGTCTTGTTTGCCATATCGATGCTGGCGTCGGCGGGCATGCCCGGGCTCAACGGGTTTATCGGCGAATTTGCGATCCTGCGGGGCGTGCTGGAAAAGAACGTCTGGTGGGCCGCTTGCGCGGTGCTGGGGATCGTGCTGGGGGCGGCTTACCTGTTGTGGCTCTTCCAGAGGACTATGCTCGGCCCGATCACCAACACCAAGAACGAAGGCCTGAAGGATCTCAGCTTGCGCGAAATCTGCGTTATGGTTCCGCTGGTCTTGTGGTGTTTTTGGATCGGACTCTATCCCAAGCCCTACTTTGAGATCCTCGACAAGCCCGTCGCCAAAGTCGTCGAGCGGGTGGATCCCGGATACTTCGCGCGAAACGGCTTGCCGAACCCGCTGGAAAACGACAAACAACTCGCTGAGCTAATCAAGCGATGAATCAGACGTTCGACATCAGCGGTTTTTTCACGGTCACGGACTTCTTTGCCTTGAAGCCGGCGATCCTATTGTGCCTGTTCGGATGCGGCATCCTGATGATGGATTTTTTGATCCGCGACAACCGTTTTCGCTGGCTCAATGCCATGACGGCTGTTCTGGGGGAGCTGTTTGTCGCCTTCGCCGTCTGGCAGCACCACAGCGATCTGGTGGGAAACAACATCGCTGAGCGCACTGCCCTCAACGGTGCGCTTGTCGTGGACGGATTCTCGGTCTTCTTCAACGCCATCTTCGTTGGGTCGACGATCCTGGCGATTATCATCTCCGCCAAATACCTGGAGCAAGAGGGCGAGCACCGCGGCGAGTATTACGCGCTGATGCTGTTTGCGCAGGCGGGCATGTCGATTCTTGCCGCCGGGCACGAGCTGGTGACTTTGTTTGTCGGGTTGGAGCTGATGTCGCTCAGCTTCTTTGTGCTGGTCGGTTTCCTGCGCTCCGACAAGCGCTCGAACGAAGCCGCGATCAAGTATCTGCTGCTGGGGGCCTTCTCCAGCGGGTTGCTGGCCTATGGGTTTTCGCTGTTCTATGGAATGAGCGGCTCGACGCTGTTGCGCGATGTGGCGGCAGCCGTCGCGGGGCGTGACGCCGGCGATCCGATGCTACTGTTGGCGATGATCACGACCTCGGTCGGACTGCTGTTCAAGATCTCCGCCGTGCCCTTTCATATGTGGGCGCCGGACGCCTACGAAGGAGCGCCCACCCCGATCACGGCCTACGTTTCCGTGGCCTCGAAGGCGGCTTCTTTCGCGCTGCTCATCAGGATTTTCCTCGTGCCATTAGGCGATGCGCGGGATCTGTGGATACCGATGCTGGCGGCGGTGGCGCTGGTGACCATGACATTGGGAAACATCGCCGCGATCACTCAGGAAAACATGAAGCGCCTGCTGGCCTATAGCTCGATCTCCCACGCCGGCTACATCTTGCTGGGGCTCGTGGCGGCTAACGAAACCGGGCTGAAGGGGATCTTCGTCTACCTTATGGTCTACATGTTCATGAACTTCGGCGCATTCGCTTTGCTCGTCATGATGAGGCGCGAGGGCCAGGCAGCCGAAGATGTCGAGGATTTCTCGGGTTTGATTCACACCCATCCCGGGTACGCCATCCTGATGCTGATTTTTCTGTTGTCGCTGGCCGGCATCCCGCCGACGGCGGGCTTCTACGGAAAATACTTCATCTTTTTGGCGCTCATCGAGACGGGGCATTACGTGCTGGCCGTCTTTGCCGCTTTATACGTTGCGGTGGCGGCCTACTACTACTTCCGTATCGTGAGGGTGATGTTCCTTTCGCGAGACGCCGAACCCGCTTCGGTCGTGCCGGGATGGGGCGCCCGAGTCGCCCTGGTGGCCAGCGGCGTGTTCACTCTGTGGATCGGTCTTTACCCGGAGCCCTTCATCCGACTGGCTGCCGATTCGATCCTGTTGCCGCTGCGATAGTTGCGGAGGGGACAGGGTGAGCCGGGCGATCCCTCTGCTTGCTCGGGCGCGGAGCGGTTTGTTATCGTGGAGTTTACCGGGCTGTTTACCCCTGGGAGTTTCCAACCTCACCGACCGGAAGCCGGATCCAATCTGAGTGGGAAGTGTGCCGCCTGTGCCTAGGCCGGCCATGAAAGACCCTAGCCCGCTTTTCTCACCAGGTGGCGCGGCGAAGTAACGGCGGGCCTATCGCGTGCTTCGACCGTCAGCTGGTGAGAAATGCGGGCTGAAGGGCGTGACCCCTGGATCAAACGAGTCGGGCCGGCAGCGGACGCGGGCTGGACCCTGAGCGGCAGTGTGATCGGCTGCTTGCTGATCGGTTACGCGCTGGGAGAGTACTTTGACGCGAACCCGGCCTCGACGGTGATCGGGCTGTTTGTGGGCATCGTGGTGGGGCTTTGGAACCTGGCTAAGATCATGTGGCTGAGCAAATGAGCATCGGGGTTTTCTGGGGTTTGGTGGCTGGGTTGTCGACGATGGTGTTGTCGGAGCTGATCCTGAGACTCTGGGGGCCGTCGTTCAAGCTCGAGAGGTATTGGCAGCTTTGGTTTGTGGGCGTAGCCGTGCGGACGAGCTGGGTGCTCGGGCTGCTGGTCCTCGTCTTAAATAGCCAATGGTTGGAGCCGAAGTCCTTCACGTTGGCCCTGTTAGCCGGCTACCTGATGGCCCAAATCGTTGAGGGCTTCCGGTACCGCCACTTCGTCCAGAAACTATGACTCTTCCCATCCCTTTGGCGTTTCTGGCCGCCGCGGGCGGTGAACACGGAGGCGAGCAAACGCTGGTAGGCGTCATTCTTCATCACATTGCCAACCAAGACCTGGAGGACCCGGTTCTGGCCTCTTGGGGACTGTCGAAAGCGGTTGTGATGATGTTTCTGGCGGCGGCCTTTCTGATGCTTTTCTTGGGATGGTTTCTGCGCAGCTCCCGGATTTCCAAGGGGGCGCCGACTGGGGTAACCAACGCCATCGAGGCCCTCGTGCTGTTTGTCCGGGACGAGATCGCGGTCACGCACATGGGCCCCAAATATGGCCGCTTCTTCGCGCCCTATTTGCTGACCCTATTCTTTTTTATTCTCACCTGCAATCTGGCGGGGATGGTCCCGGGCGGCTATACGCCCACCAGCAACTTGAATGTCACCGCCACGCTGGCGGCGATGACCTTGGTGCTGATTGTGGTCTCGGGCATGATCGTGCTCGGACCCATCGGTTACGTCAAGCACATGGTTCCCCCGGGCGTGCCGATCGCCATTGCGCCGTTGCTGATCGTCATCGAGATACTGGGCACCCTGGTCAAGCCCGTCGCGCTGACGATCCGACTCGGCGCCAATATGACGGCGGGTCACATCGTGATCCTCGTGATGCTTTCGTTCGTTTTCATATTCAAAAGCGTCCTGGCTGGAATCTTCTTGTCCGTTCCCCTGGCAGTTGCGATCAGTCTTCTGGAGATTATCGTTGCATTCATCCAAGCCTACGTTTTTACTTTGTTGTCAGCAATCTTTGTTGGGATGGTAGTCCACTCCGCCCACTGAGTAATATGAAACTCTTTTTGGAGGTCGATCTTCGAATGAAACAGAACCCGAACCGTGCCGCCCGGACCGTACTTGTCACACTCGTCTTGTTGCTGCTGAGCCCAGCCGCCGTTTTGGCTCAGGAGGGCGCCTCAGGCCCCAACGTCCTGCACTATTTCGGAGCCGCGATCGGCGCCGGCATTGCCGTCATCGGCGCCGGCATCGGCATCGGGCGCCTGACGGCCGCGGCGGTCGAAAGCATCGCACGCCAGCCCCAGGCGGCCCGCGACATCGTACAGGCCTTTCAGCTTCCTTTGTTCCTGCTGGAAGGCGTTAGCGTCATCGCGCTCGGCGTGTGCTTTGTCGTGATCTTCATGAAGTAAGACGGTTCCGTCATGACGGCAGAGAACCCACTGCTGCGTTTCGAACCCGGATTGATGATCTGGACGATCATCGTCTTCGTGGTCTTGTTGACGGTCTTGCGTCTGTTTGCCTGGAAACCCCTGCTCAAGGCCCTCGACGAGCGGGAGAAGAAAATCCAGGAAGCCCTCGCCCAAGCCGAAGAAACACGGCGGAAGACCGAGACCGTGCTGGAAGAGAATCGGCGCCGCATCGACGAGGCGATCCAGAAGTCCGAGCAGATCGTGCAGCAAGCCCGACAGGACGCCGAGCAGGTTCGTCAGCGCATGGTCGAAGAGGCGAAAGCCGAAGCCCGTCGCGTCACCGAACAGGGATTGCGGCGGCTGGAGGCAGAGCAGCACGCCGCCATGGAGGAGATTCGCCGGGTCGCGGCGGACTTGGCCATAAAGGCGGCTGGACGGCTGATCGAATCGTCGCTTACGGAACAGCAGCAGCGAGAACTGGTCGACAAGTTCCTTCGCGAAGTTCCTGAAAAACCCCTTCAATAGGAGAAGGACGGTTCCGGCCTAGGGCCGGCAGACGAAAGGCCCGCGGCTTCTTGTTCCCCGAGCAGCGGTTGCGGCCGGCTCCGCTGCTGACGTCTGCCCTCGTGTGGTCGAAACGACGTAGAAGAAACGTCCTTCCGTCCTAAGGGAGTCGTTGACCCGGAGCGAGATTTTTCGACAGCCTAAGCTTTCCCGAAGGCCCCCGTCCCGCACCAGCGCGTATTTCGACCGTGGCAGTCGTAAGCCCCCGTAAGTGATCCCGGGAGGCTCATCCCTTCCGCCATTCGACTTCCTGCAACTCAAACCCGGCGATTATTCTCTATCTGATTGAACTAGCTAAAGTTATGGTGCTGCCGAAGCGAATCGGCCTGGTCTAGTCGAACGATCCCAGGCGACCGACTCGGGAGACAACGACGTAGGCTTGCCCGGCGGGCGCCCAGGCGCAAGGAATACGAAACTTAGTTGTACTCTCCTACGACTAAGGGTCGTAGGTTAACTTTGATTAGGGTTTAAGGCCCACTGCCGATCGCAAGTCTGTGCCTCGTAGACCAGAATGCATAATGGAGGACGTCTCCGCCAGCCCGGCTAGGTGACCGGCGACGCTCATCGTGCGCCCATGCGGTGTCTCGTATGCCATAAAAAAGTTCCTCGCCTCAGAGCCTGGCGAATGAAGTCGGAGTTCTGCTCTGACGAGCACGCCGAAACCTACAGGCAGCAAACATTGGCGCGACTCTTGGACGAGCGTGGCGCGCCGCGGGCGCTAGAATTACCGCTGCCCCCCGACAAGGTACTCGAAGAAGAACAGGCACCTTCGTCAGTCAGCGCCCCCAGCTCCACCGAAGCGTCTGTTGAATCCTACCAGCAACCGGACCCCTCTCACCCCGCCGAGGCAGGGCCTGTCCTGATCGATGAACCTGGCCAGGCTTACGCTCGGGAAGAAGGGGCCCGTGTCGGGGACCATCACGAGCACGAGGCTGCTCAAGAGGCGCGAATAGGCGGCGAGGAGCACGTCTCCGCCTCACAAGAGCGCGAAGACAAACTCATCCCGTCCTTCTCCGAGCTAGAGGGGACGGAGCGCGTAACGGGCTTGGACCCGTTCGAGCGATTAGCTTTGCTGTGCGATGAAGAGTTAGCGAAGCTGCCATCTTCCACGGTTGACATGCAGCTCAGCGAGAGCGGAGGCGTACAAGAGGAGATCGCGGCAGTCCACGGCGAGCAGAAGAAATTCGATGCCCTCGAACCTCCGGAATTGACACCTGGCCGCGACGAGTCTCTCTCCGTTCTCGAACAGGTGGAGGGAGAAATAGAGCAGCTAGGCGACATCCGGCATTTGCTAGGGGCGCCGGAACAAGACCGGGCTGAAGCTCCCAAGCTGGAACAGGTCGTGAAGGATACTGATCTCCTCGTCGACCCCCAGTGGGCCCAAGTTCAGGGCGAGGAGTCGATCGGCGAAGAGGCTCTGATCTCAGCGACGCCGCAAAGCTCCACGGGAGGTGAAGTCAAGGCCCCGGTATCGACGGACGAACCCGGTGCCGACCTGGACGCGCTGTTGGACATCCTAAGCCGGCCCTCCGGCTCCGACAGCAGCGTCGAGAGCGACTCGCCCGAGCTTGAGACTGACCAACCCGCGGAGGCTGATTCTGAAAGTTCCTGGTCACCCAGCGAGTGCCGACCCTATATCGAATTGGTCAACATCGACGAGCTCGTTCACTTTGCTCCGGATCGGGACCATGAGACGCAGGGGATGCGCGGCCCGCGTAGCAACGAGACCGGGATCTCGGAACCAGAAGATACTCTCGCTGTCGAACGTCCTCCCATCATGCCGGAGCCGCCCCGGACGCTTGCGACTGACTCTTCGTTCGGCTCTGTTTCTCATGCACCGCTGACCCATCCGCGGACCTTTGAAGCCATCCAGCCATCCAGTGGCTCGAACCAGGCGTACGGAGAGCTGGGGGCCGGCGCGCCTCGGGCGACTGCTCCGGTCACGCCCCAACAAACCGCGCCACTGACTTTAGGATCTCCAAATCTACAAGGCGACCATCTGGCGACCATCTGGCCCGCAGCCGCTGAAGGCGTGAAGCAGCAGTCAAAGCGTCTCGACCTCGAACTTCGCTCAGAGCCCTATAGCCGTTTGGCGGCAGGTGGATCAAGGCAGGCATCTGTGTCTCCGGCACCGAGTCAGGTATTCTCGCTACAGCCCTTCCTTCGACCAACCGGCGAGTTGTGTGGAATCTCCTGTGAATCATCGGAAGCAATAGCTGACGAACAGGAGAGTCGTCCCGTTCACTCAGAGACGGCAGTTAGGGAAAAACCACCCACGATACGAGTTGTAGTCGGGAGTGCCCCGGCGCCAATTTTTCTGGCGGCAGCTCCACAGGGGACCGTCAGCGCACGGGAGCTTCTGCCTGAGTCGGTCGACCTCGGCTCGACCCACGCCACTCCCACCTCTTCACGCAAGGAATCCTTGGACGCATTCGGACCCTTGTGGACCGCTTCGCTCGCATCCCCCCATAGGGCGATCGAGTTGAAAACTTCTTACGTCGAGGCAATGCGGCTCCCGGGAATTGCTTGTTCGGAAGTTGCGGTCCGCGAAAAGGTTCCGCATTTCACGCAGGAACCGAGACTCGGGACCACATCGGCGGCACGAGAGCTTATCTTTAGCGAGCCGGCGAAGCCGATTCCCTTCACCTTCTCGACTGCCACGCTGCGATTGGTGAGGCCCGAGCCACAGGATTCGTCGCTGTCAAATTCTGTGCCGGCGAACCTGGCGGAAGCGGTGGGCGCCCACGAAGTGGGCACTGCGGCAGAGCTGACAGGGTTCCTCCCCGAGAGTGTCCAGTGCATCTCGCTCGGACCATCGCTTGTGGCCAAAGACACGTTCTCCGAGACTCCGCCGGCAACCAAAGACAGGCTGCCGCTGACGCTCGCTCCCGAAGCTCGATGCGATGCCCGTCGATTCGCGACCGGAGCAGATTGGCAGTCCACGCTGCGCCGAACCCAGAGTGTGATTCCCTTTGCATGGTATGTGATTCCTGCCGGTGACTTAACCACGGCGCTTCCCAAGCCGCTGGAGGAAACAGTGGAGGGAAGAAATGAACTGCGTGCGGATGTAATCGTTTCTAAGGTGGAATGCCAATTGCCCAGTATTGGGGAACTCCGATACCGTTTATCCGGGAGCATACCGACCTACTTTGACCGCCTGGTAAATGAGGATTCTTGGTTCGCTCACTTCGATCTGCCCGAGGCTACAGTTGAGAATGCGTATCGCGCAGAGGCGGAGGTCTTCTCGAAGTCGACAGCGGACGACGTACGGTTGTGGATACCCCCGAAAGTTCGGGCGCCGGTTGAAGCGTTTCCACAGTTCAACAGCAGCTTCGAATTGGTCGGTGAGATCTTACCCATGTCGGCGCTCGAGGGTGGAGTAAAGGTGCTGGGAAGCGAGGAACAAAAAGAAGTTCGCCCGAAGGCGGGAAGCCAGAGTGAAGGCACGGCTCGTCGGAATGGAAAGGAAGCGGACGTAGTGTCCACCGAGCCGCTCGGGCCACTGCTGAAGGTCCGGAGTCCCTCGGACCTGGAGCTCTGGGATTTCTCCTAGCCTATTGAATCGGTCGATGAGCGAAACGTAACGGCGAGTGCGATGAGAAGCAACGAAGTCAGGTTCCGACGATGAATCAAGGAAGCTAGCGATGAGACTATTTGGCGATTTCTTAGACACAAAGGGCAGTGATTCAAAGGAGAACGGGGCCGATCAGTCCGTGTCCGTGGAAGAGGAGCGGCCCAATGTGAAACAGGAAAAGAGGCAGAAGGGGGCTCCGACGAACGGCAGTGCGGTTGCTGATCCCTATGCCGCCGCAGTCCGTCATTATTTGCGCGGCCAACTCGACGAGGCGTTGGAGCACCTGGAGAGGGCTCGCGAAAACGGCAAAGACCTCACTGAGGTCTACACCGTTATGGCACAAATCTATCTCGAGCGGACAGATTTCGCCAAAGCTGCGGAATTCTACGGTGAGCTACTCGAACTCGAGCCTGAAAACGCCGCGGCTCAGTTCAACGCCGGCTTCGCACTGCAAGCGTGTGAGAAATTCGAAGAAGCCAAGGCAGCGTTCCGAGCGGCTGCTGAGCTCGACGCTGAGCTCGGTGAAGCACATCTCGGAGTGGCGGGTTGCTGCCTCAAGCTCGAAGACCACGAAGGTGCAAAGGCTGCTTACGAAGCTTATCTGGAAAACGATCCCGATTCCGAGAGTGCGATCTTCGGGCTGGGTGTTGCCTACCAACTATCAGAGGAATGGGAAAAGGCTGTCCAACATTATCTCGCTGCCTTGGACAAGAACGAGAAGTCGGAAGGGGTGCTGACCAACCTCGGCAGCGTCTACCTCAAACAGCAGGAGCACCAGAAGGCGGCGGATACTTTCCGAACACTCCTCAAGGTTCAGCCCGAGTCCGCAACCGCCCACGAAGGGTTCGCCTACTCTAGTTACCGCCTGGAAAACTTCGACGACGCGGCCACCCATTACAAAGAATTGGTGAACGTCGCCCCAGATTCCTATGAGGGGTGGTTTAACCTGGGTCTCTCCTGCCAGAAAATGGAGTGCCATGAGGAGGCCGTCCAAGCCTACACCGAAGCTCTGCGGATCCAAGAGGACTCGGTCGACGCGCATCTGAATCTGGCGGCCTGTTGTCAACAGCTTGGAAAGGATAAAGAAGCCCAAGCCCTCTATGAGCGGGCATTAAAGCTCGAACCGGAATCGCCTCCTGCGTTGTACAACTTGGCGGTCTTGCACGAAAAAGCGGACAAATGGGACCGGGCGGCCGAGTGTTACGACAAACTCGCCGAGGTGACTAACTCCCCTGAATCCCTATTCCGTCTCGGCGTTTCCTTCCACAAAAACGGCCAGTGGGAACAAGCGGCTATGGTCTACGAAAAGTGTGTGCGCCATAAGGAGGACTGGCCCGAAGCTTGGCTCAACCGCGGGGTTGCCCACCTCAAGCTTGAGGACTACGACAAAGCTCGGGAGGCCTTCTCGAAGGCCCTAGAGTACAAGGACGACGATCCGGAAGCACTGCTTGGCCTGGCTTCCATCCTTGCGAAGCAGGAAAATTACGACGAAGCGCGTGGGGCGTACGCGAAACTTGCCAACTTGAAGTCCGACTCGGCTGAGATCCAGTTCAATGCCGGTCTGCTTGAGCAGAAGGCTGACAATGCGAAAGAGGCGATCGAGTACTACTCGAAGGCCATCGAGATTGATCCGGAATTCGCGGAGGCCTACCTTAACTTAGGGGTTGCGCTTACTGGTACCGACGGGGAAGCCGAAGCGGTTGACTGCTTCGAACGCGCTCTGGAAATCAAGCCGGAACTAGCCCGTGGCTATTTCACTCTGAAGTCTTTACGTCCTACCCGAAAAGCCAACTAGGCTTCGCGGCTCGGGGCAGCACCCTGCTCGAGAACACTTATCCGCTTACCGAGATGAACTTCTCGGCCCTGGCCAGGTCCTCAGGACGCCCCACGTCCCGCCAGAACCCCGCGATTGAGTGCCAGTGCAAGGAAGCGCCCCGGGCCAACATTCGCCGAATGGCATCGGTCAATTCGTACTCGCCTCGTGGCGACCGCGGAATATTCTCCAGCTCTTGAAAAACCGAGGGCCGAAAGCCGTAAACACCCGCATTGTTCCATCGCGTCGTCGAGGTTCCTCTAGGAGGCTTTTCCACGATCTCGGTGACCCTCTCCCCTTCCACATAGACCGCGGCCCCTCGGTAGGGGTCATCGACTTCGTTCAGAGCGAGGACGGCCTCCGCACCATCTAGTAGTCCCACCACTGCCCCATATGACGTCGAATCGACGAGAATGTCCCCGAAAGTCAGCAGAAAAGACTCTTGGCCAACGAAATCGCGTCCCAGAAGAGCAGCCGTTCCGGTACCATCCTGAGTCGGCTGTCGGCGATAGGCGAGCTTGGCTCGCGCCGGCCGATGGGAGTCAAAATAGCTCTCGATCACCTCGGCTTTGTAGCCGGTGACGATCATGATCTCAGTGATCCCGGCTGCCTCCGCACGCTCGATCAGGTGGGCTAGTAGCGGCTTGTCTTGAAGCCGCAGCATCGGCTTGGGGCAGTCCTCGGTCAGCGACTTCATCCGGGTGCCCCGGCCCGCGGCTAGGATCACGGCCTTCGACACCTTCATCGTTTCATGATATCGCCTCGGCATTACGCGGCGGATGGACCCCTGGTTGGTGGGAACCTTCGATTGGAGGATGCGATTCGGCGGACCCAAACTAATGCCCGTCAAGAAGTTTCTTTGACTGGAGCGGGTCGGTCAGCGCTGACCTGCTGATCCGCGCGGCTATTTGATCTCCGGATCGTTCTCGGAAGCAGGTTCGTTGCCCGCATGCTGACGGACGATGTTGGTATGGTCCGTATAAAAAGAACGGCCACCAGTGACATCATATACCTGGGGATCGGCGTTGATCGTATACCCGCTTGGCGTTCCCACCATAGTGAAGACGTATCCCGACTTGAGACCCTGCGCAAGGTCTTCGCTGATCAAGTCGGCGCCCGACGCCGAACGCGCAGCGCCTCCGGGAGCGGGCCCCATTTCCATCAAAGTGGATGCAAAACGGCCATAGATAGAGAAGTACTGCACCTGACCCGTATTGAGCGTCTGGAGCGTCCTGATGGCGGCCATCTCGTAGGCTGTCATGCGGGCTTGCGTCAGTTTGGGAATTGCGATTGCGGCGATGATCATGATAATCGCGATTACGATGAGAAGTTCGATGATCGTGAAACCGTTTTGCCTTCGCGCACGCATGGTTACCTCCCAACGACTCTATTATACGGTGACGCCGCGGTGCTACTGAAGGTGCAAGGAAAATTCCGGCGGGGTTTGCTGTGCTGGGAAAGCTCATCGAGGGGACACCACAACCTCTTCTTCCTCAGGCGGGCTACCGTCCGCGGTTCGGTGCTCCAAACACGTTGGATGTGATGTGAGTGAAACGCTCAGGAGCAGGCGGTTCAGAAGGAGAGTAGGACGCCCCGAGCGCTATGCGGCTTTCTTTTTAGCGGCTTCATCCCCCGCCAAGACCTCGAGCGCTTTTTTCAGGTAGGGGTCCTCTTGGTCGCTCTCGGCCTCACCAGGGGCTGGGGGGGGAGCCGGCAACACGCCGCCTGAACCAATGAACTGCGACATCCGGTGGCGTCTGACGGTTGCCGGCGAAAGAGGAAAACTGGGAGTCAAGCCGCCGTCCTGTAAAGCTTCTCCGGAGGGTCGCTGATACTTGGCAACTGACAAGATTAACGCGGCACCGTCCTCCATCGTGATCGTCTTTTGCACGGCTGCCAAACCGTAGGTGCGTTCTCCGACGACCTCGCCTCGTTTGTTGTCCAAGATCGCCGCGGCCGCCACCTCCGCTGCGCCCGCCGTTGCCCGGTCCGTAATCACGGCCAGCGGCAGACGCGTTATTGTCGACTCCGGACCCGCGTGGAATTCGTTTCCTGCATACTGCTGTCCCTCCAACGAGGCGATCAAACCGCTGTCGAGGAAAAGATCCGCCAGCCGAACTCCCTCTTCTGTTGCACCGATGGCATTCCCACGCAGGTCGAGAACAAATTTGCTTGCTCCCTGAGATTCCAGCTTCTTGATGGTGCCGGCGAGTTGGTTCACGCTTTCGTTGTCTACCGTGTCCAGAGCGACGTAGCCAACCGCGCTTTCGAGCATCTTGTGCTCGACCGCGCGCGCCTTGACCGGACCCCGCACGAGTGTGTACTCTTGCGGCTCTTCGGAGCGACGTAGCGAACGGACCAAAACAGTCACAGTCGATTCCGGAGGTCCGCTCAACATCGCTAGCAAATAGGCGGGCGGCATCAACTGCGTGCTCAGCCCGTCAATCGCTTCGATGAGATCAAACGGACGGATGCGGGCTCGATCGGCCGCCGACCCCGGCAGCACCTGCAACACGGTCGCATAACCATTTCGCTTACGAACCACTAGACCCGTCGAAAGTCCGGTTCCCCGGTCAGGGTAATCGAGGTGCTCGGTGACCTTCTGGAACTGCTCCGCGGTTAGATAGCTCGACTGGGGGTCCAGGAATTCGACCAGGCCCTGCAGAGCCCCGTTGGTGACCTCGTCCATGTTGGGCTCTTCCACGTAGTCGCTCTTGATCTTGGCAAGAACTTCGGTGTATACAGCCAGCGGACGGTAAGCGCCGTCGCTTTCTTGTCCCCCTCCGATCAGAGATCCCACCACCAGCATCAGGGTGAGTAACGTGGATGCGAACACTACGCTGAGCTTGAGTCGGGGAGTCATCAAAAACGACCGCCGCCTGTAATTGGAGTCAAACGACCTTAGTTCATCATACTACGTTCGATCTTAGGGCTAGAGTTGTCCAATGCAAGATGATCCTGAACGGGGGGCGTGTTTCCAACACAAGATGATCCTGAAACGACGACAGCCGGGAGAGGGCGCACCGCGGGTGAATGCGAGTCACCATCGAAGCTCCCTACGCGAGGTGAAGCCAAAGGGTTGAACCGACACCCGCCGCCGCACCCGCCACCGAGTTCCGCTCCCCGGGAAGTCACGCGTGAGATATTGTCAAATGTTGTGGATGGGCGAGGTCAGGCGGCGTTTTCCTGAACCATCAATCCATCCTTGAAAACCTTTCCCTCTAAGACATGAACAATCACTTCCGAACCGTTCAGGCGTCGCCAGTGGCGCTCGGCTTGGCGGGCCAGCATGAAGACCATCGTTAACGACGCTTCGCGGCTGCCACAACCCTTCGTTCGTCGCTGCCGCAAACGGACCGTCGCAAAGGTGGACTCGATCGGGTTCGTCGTCCGCAAGTGCCCCCAGTGCTCGGCCGGAAAGTCGTAGAAAGCCAGCAGCACTTGGCGGTCTTTTTCCAGGCACTCGACCGCTTTGGGGAACTTCTTCTCGTATAGGTTCTTGAAACGGTCCAGAGCGGCCTCCGCCGTCTGCCGACTCTCGGCAAGATAGATGTCGCGCAGCGCCTGCTTGGCTTTGCCCTGCATGCTCTGCGGCAGCTTATTGAGCACGTTGGCCGTCTTGTGGAGCCAGCAGCGTTGCTCACCGGTCGCCGGATAGACTTTCCGCAGTGCCGCCCAAAACCCCATCGCTCCGTCGCCCACCGCCAACTTCGGCGGCAGCTCGAGCCCCTGCCGTTTCAAGTCCTCCAGCAACTCCTGCCACGACAGTTCGCTTTCGCGAAAGCCGTCGTGCACCGCCAGCAGTTGCTTGCGACCGTCTTCGAGTGCTCCCATCACAACCAGCAAACACTGCCGTTCATCGTCCAGACGAACATTCGAGTAGATGCCATCGGCCCAAATGTAAACAAACCGCTGGCCGCTGAGGTCACGCTTTGACCAAGCCTCGTACTCGCGGCGCCAGACGTCTTTGAGACGCACCACCGTCGTCGCCGACAGGCCCGGAGCGTCGGGCCCCAGCAAGGCCTCCAGCGCTTCGCTGAAATCGCCCGTCGAGATCCCTTTCAGGTACAACCAGGGGATCAACTCCTCCACACTCTTCGTGCGCCGCAGATACGGCGGCAGGATCTGGGAAGTGAAACGAAAGCGCCGGCCCTGCTCATCGACTCGGCGATCGTCGACCCGCGGCGCCTGGATCTTCAGCTGACCCACGCCGCTGACGATGGTGCGCTCGCGGGCGTGACCGTTGCGTACCACCAGCCGCCGGCCGTCCTGGTCGACTTCGTGCTGATGCGTTTCGATGTAGGCGGTCACTTCGGCTTCCACGGCCTTGACGAGCATCTGGCGCGCTCCTTGGCGCAGCACCTCATCCAAGGGCGAGCGTTCCTTTCCATCAATGACTTGGGGGTTGACTTGACTGCTGCTCTCAGCAGCTTCACACTGACTCATGGCGTATCCTCCTTGTTCCTTTCCAGAAAACGATTGAGTTGCTTCCTCAATCGTCAGGATACGCCGCCTCCCCTCAGAGGCTCATCCACAACTTCTGGTTATAGCTCGTCACGCGTCGGGGTCGTGTCTCAAGCCGGCACTCTCTGCCAGGAGCGAGTGGCTGTGGGCTTGCCTCCGCGAGTCCTCCTAGTTGGAGCGGTGGCGGAAACCGCTAGAGGGCAAGGTTCAATGGGTCCGGGCAGCCGCAGTACGAAGTAGTCCCTGGGCGGATACAGCGCATAGGGTTCCAGCTGGTAGAAGGCTTTTCCCAGTTGCTCTTGGATTCGGTAAATGGCGTGAATGGGGTATCCACTTGACTCAGGCAACCCCAACATCTTGTGGTTGGGCTCACGGGGCCTCAGCGTCCCAGTCGGCGACGATCGATCGATACGGCGTTGGGTCCACGGCGACTGCCTGCTGCACAAGGCGGTAGAAGAGTTTTCCCCGGCTGCGTGAGTTGCGCCGGTTGAAGCGGAACACAAACTCGTCGAGGTAGTAGTCCAGATGCTCGTGACTAACCGCGCCTTGGTGCGTGCCCAGCAGCCAGCGCTTGAGCAACGAGATCGCTTGGTGCACCCTCGGCAATAATTCCGAGGCCTGCTTGCGGCGGCCCGACAGAAAGACGATGCGATGCTGGTAGCCCTTCTTCTCCAGCGGCTCGTAGCCCAGCCAGCCGTCGGTGTGCACCACGCTTCCCGGCTCGACCGACTCCTCCACGAAGGGCATCAAACTGGCCGCCGATGCGTTCCGCACGCGCTGCATGCGGATCCGTCCTAGCCCGCGGCCTCTCTCTTCCGCGGCTACTGCAATCAAGGCTTTACGCTCGGTCTGCCGGCCGCTCACACCCTCTTCCTCAGCGCCCCAATAGGTCTCATCGACCTCGACTACGCCCGCCAATCGCTCCCGCCCCGGACGCACCATCGCTCGCCGCAGCTTGTGCATCCAGGTCCACGCGGTTTGATAGCTGCCCAACCCGAGAACGCGCTGCAGACCCAGCGCGCTGACCCCGTTCTTTTGCGAAGTGACGTGCCAGATCGCCCGGAACCACAGCCGCAGCGGCTTACGTGTGTCTTGGAAGATCGTGCCCGAGGTCACCGACGTCTGCCGCCCGCAGCGAGCGCATTCGAACCACACTTTGCGCACCGGCCAAGCCCGCTCATGCCCGCATCCCGGACAGCGGAAACCCTCCGGCCAGCGCAACGCGGACAGATAGTCGCGACAGGCCCCTTCGCTGGCGAAGCGTACCTCGAACTCGAGCAGGTCGCGTGGATAATCCTCCACGAAGGCGCATACTACATCTTGGGGTCACCTGAGTCAAGTGGATACCCAATATGGCGTGAAAGAAGTTGCCACGACTGAGGCCGAACTTGCGAGAGCAGAGCTTCCAGCCTGCGCCCAGCAGAAAATGGAATCGGAAGATCCGATAGTGCCACGCATCCAGCACGCGCCGCGAGACGAGAACGAAGTCCGCCATGTACTCCTCTTCTTTGCGCGACCATGTCGTCCGATTTGTTTTTCCGCCTGCCGCGCGTTCTAAAGAAACGTGACTGAGGTACTTCCCCCGCGTCACGCAGTCGCGAAACCGCGTATAACAGGCTCGAAAGATCGCTCGCGACGCGCACGCGCAAGGAATGAGCTGCCCTCTTTTCTCACGGCGCACGCCCGTGCCGTGACACGTTGCGCAGGCTGCGTGCGCAACTAGATATAGGTCTGAACGGTCCCAGTCCATATGGTCTTTCTCTCAATAACCAGCACTCCGACCTTCACTGTAGACCTCCTAACTCTGCTGTCAATAGTTTGACATCGAAAATGTCCAAAAAAAGCATTCCCAAATTGAAACTAATTATAGGAATAGCCAAAAATCATTTCGGATCAGTAACCTATCAAATGGGGTATGCACTTGACTCAGGTGACCCCAAGATGTAGTATGCGCCTTCGTGGAGGATTATCCACGCGACCTGCTCGAGTTCGAGGTACGCTTCGCCAGCGAAGAGGCCTGTCGCGACTATCTGTCCGCGTTGCGCTGGCCGGAGGGTTTCCGCTGTCCGGGATGCGGGCATGAGCGGGCTTGGCCGGTGCGCAAAGTGTGGTTCGAATGCGCTCGCTGCGGGCGGCAGACGTCGGTGACCTCGGGCACGATCTTCCAAGACACACGTAAGCCGCTGCGGCTGTGGTTCCGGGCGATCTGGCACGTCACTTCGCAAAAGAACGGGGTCAGCGCGCTGGGTCTGCAGCGCGTTCTCGGGTTGGGCAGCTATCAAACCGCGTGGACCTGGATGCACAAGCTGCGGCGAGCGATGGTGCGTCCGGGGCGGGAGCGATTGGCGGGCGTAGTCGAGGTCGATGAGACCTATTGGGGCGCTGAGGAAGAGGGTGTGAGCGGCCGGCAGACCGAGCGTAAAGCCTTGATTGCAGTAGCCGCGGAAGAGAGAGGCCGCGGGCTAGGACGGATCCGCATGCAGCGCGTGCGGAACGCATCGGCGGCCAGTTTGATGCCCTTCGTGGAGGAGTCGGTCGAGCCGGGAAGCGTGGTGCACACCGACGGCTGGCTGGGCTACGAGCCGCTGGAGAAGAAGGGCTACCAGCATCGCATCGTCTTTCTGTCGGGCCGCCGCAAGCAGGCCTCGGAATTATTGCCGAGGGTGCACCAAGCGATCTCGTTGCTCAAGCGCTGGCTGCTGGGCACGCACCAAGGCGCGGTTAGCCACGAGCATCTGGACTACTACCTCGACGAGTTTGTGTTCCGCTTCAACCGGCGCAACTCACGCAGCCGGGGAAAACTCTTCTACCGCCTTGTGCAGCAGGCAGTCGCCGTGGACCCAACGCCGTATCGATCGATCGTCGCCGACTGGGACGCTGAGGCCCCGTGAGCCCAACCACAAGATGTTGGGGTTGCCTGAGTCAAGTGGATACCCCATAACCTATCAATATCAATCAGTTAGACACCTTAGTCGCCTCGTTGTTCTTCGAAAACTCTCCATACTAATAGTTATACGAGCCTATTTCAACCAGCTATATGAACGCGCCCCTCGGCTTCCGTTGCCTTGCGGCTCGCCTGGCTCGTTACCTGAACGAGCTAGTCCGGCGTGGGGAAATCAACGAGCGCGGTCTCGCTCGGCTGACCGGCTACTCACAGCCCCATATCCACAACGTCCTTAAGGGAGCACGCAAAATGAATGTTGAGCTGGCAGACCAGATCATGGAACTCCTTGGGATTCCCCTGCTGTCCCTCTTTACACAGCAGGAGTTATCAGGTCTGGCGCCACCCAGGAGGACCGAGGCGCTGCCGATTCCCTTGCTGGAGGGGCCTTTGGGAGGGGGGAACCCGTTCCCGCAACTGGGGCGAGGCACAGAGCGGCGTTACTTCTCTAGTTCATTGCTAAATCAGCTCAGTGGGGTATCCATTTGACTCAGGCAGCCACAAGATGTTGTGGTCGCGCGAAAGCATCTACCAAGAAGCGAATCCCGAGGTTACTGCTCTGGCGCGGCGTGGGGCTGCGTAGCGCGTCCGATTCTCGGAGTTGCCGCCCGAAGGCTGCCACCGCAATGAATTCGCGTGTGGGTCGGCTTGGCGGCCACTCGCACGATTCTCGCAATCTCACATTCCTGTTCCGGAGCCGCGAGGCCACAACCCATAGGGTGTACCTGAATGAAGTGGATACCAAACTCAGCTCATTAGCCCGGTTGTGCTCGCATTGGATCAGAACGAACGGGGCATGTGGCCGGCGCTTTGGCCCAACGACCTTGTCCTGCTAGACCGCTCGCCCATCGAACGTCGACGACCGAATTTCGAGCACGTCTACGCTTTGTCCTGGGAGGGTGAAGGCTGGATCGGCCGCTGCCGCGTGGTAGGAGGAGCCTTAGTGGTGGTCGTCGACAACGCTCGCCAGGCCCATTCCCTTCATGGCCCCGTCCCCCTCGAACGGAAAGAGGTGCTTGATATCGTGAGAGGGAAAATCGTTTGGGTTGGTCGCGACCTCGATGTAGTGTGATGGAACGGCCGACGTCAGCTGCCGTGCCAGCCCTTTCCGGGCTTGGGCTAGATGGTTGATGTCCTGTCCTGAGCTGATCAGTGCGTCGATACCGGCTCTTCGAGGGGCACCGGAACGAATTCCTTCAGCACTTTGCCCGAAGTCGTATCGCAAACCCGCAGCCGCCCCTCGAAACCGCCGATGGCCAGGCGTTCGCCCGTGGGGTGAAATACGATAGCAAAGACGCCCCGCCCAGGCGCCGCACAGGTCGCCACTCGCTCCCCGCTTTCGGTGTCGTAAACGGGTACCTCGTTGCTCACACCCCCGACAGCAATGCGGTTACCATCAGGGCTGAAGGCCAGAGCTTGGACGACACCCGCCTGTTCTTCGTACTTCCTCACTAGCGTTGAATCGTCCGCGATCTTGAGCGCTGCCGGCCTGTCCATCATGTAGAGATAAGGCACTCGGTCCTTACCGCCAATCAGGACATAATCTCGGCGAGGATGGCGAGCGACGGCGTAAAGCTGGTCTCGCAACAGATTCACGTTCTCGATAAAAGCGCCGGTCTTGGCGTTCGCGAGTTTGGCGGCCCGGTCCCTACCAACGGAGACGATTCGTTCGTCGTCAATACCAAAGGTAGTCCCTAGGACCCAGTCCTCGTGGTGTCCGGCCTTGAACAACTCCTCGCCGCTGGCGACTTCGACCCCGCGAACGGTCTTGTCGCTCGTCCCGAAACAGACGTACCGACCGTCTGCCGAGAGCGATCCGCCGAAAAGCGTATCCGAGCCGACCATCAACGACCGCGAGAGCTGCCGCGACTCGACGTCCCAGACCTGCAGTTCGCCGAACGCCGCCGGGGATCCGCCGATGGCCACTAGGGTCTTCCCATCCGGTGTGAAGCCCAGCCAATTGAGACGATCGGACTTACCCAGCAACCGCGCGACGATGCCGGAGCCGTCCGATTTGTGCAGCAGGATCTCCTTGAAGCCCCCGACCGCCAGCAAGGACCCGTCGGGAGAATACGCAAGCCCGCTGATTACGGGCGGTTGCTGATAGACAGGGGGCTGATCGGGAATCTGGGGACCTTTTGCGGACTCCGGAGTGTCGTCCTTCGCGCCCTCCTGGACCCAGCGTCGGAACAGTTCGATCTCTTCCGCAGGCAGGGGATCTTGTCCCATCGGCATACGGGGATCTTTCTCCCCTGTGAGATGCCCTATCAGTGAACTCTCGGCCGGAGACCCCTCTTTGAAGATTGGCCCCCGCTGGCCCCCTTGGACAATCTCGGCATAGCTTGTCAGTACCAGCCCACCCATCTTCGTGGCGGGCTGATGGCAACCCTGACAAGCCCGCTGAATGACCGGCCGAACATCGTCGTAGTAGCTGACCGGGTTTTCTTCGGCCCCGAACGCGGGGACACCTAGCCCCATCAAGGCCACCACAAGCCCAATCCAAACGCTCTTTTCGTTAGCTAAAGCCATCTTGATTGCTGTCCTCACGAAATCTTACCACGAGATAGGCAAAGAAAAGAGGTTCTTCCGGGTTTCTAGTGGGCTAGTGAGGCTCGGTGGTAGTCTCGCGGGATGCAAGACCGCGAGCTATACCGCCAGATTCTGGGCATCGAAAGTCCCTGGAAAGTCGTGCGAGTGGAGCTGCGCCGAGCCGACGGCGAAGTCCACGTCTTCCTCGAACACGACGAGCAAGTCCGCTGGCCGTGCCGCCAATGCAGCGCCGTGTGCGCACTCCACGATCATCAGCCAGAACGCCGCTGGCGTCACCTCGACACCTGTCAGTACCGCACGATCCTGCACGCCCGGCCGCCGCGCAGCGACTGCTCCGAGCACGGGCCGCGCGTCGTGCGACTGCCCTGGGCCGAGGCTTCCAGCCGCTTCACCGCGCTGTTTGAAGCTCTCGCGATCTCGTGGCTGAAGGAAGCTAGCCAGCAAGGCATCGCCGAGTTGCTGGCGCTGAGCTGGGACGAGATTCACGGCATCCTGGAACGCGCCGTGCAACGTGGGCTCGAACGTCGCGCGGCAGAGCCGATTCCCTACCTGGGCGTCGACGAGAAGAGCTTCCGCAAGCGCCATCGCTATCTCACCGTCGTCAACGATCTCAACCGCTCGCGCGTGTTGTTCGTCGCCGAGGGACGCCGCCAGGCCAGCCTGGACGGCTTTTGGAAGACGTTGAGCGCAGAGCAACTCGCCCGAGTCGAGGCCGTCGCGATGGACATGTGGGATCCTTACGTCGCCTCGACCCGGGAGCATCTCGACGAATCGGAGAAAAAGATCGTTTACGACAAATATCACATCGCGGCGCATCTGGCGAAGGCGGTGGACCAGGTGCGGCGGGCGGAGAACAAGCGTTTACTGGCCCTCGGCGACGAGCGTTTGACAGGCACGAAGTACGCTTGGCTGCGGCATCCGGCGAACTTTTCCGAGGACGCCTGGCGCGAGTTCCGCGCGCTGCGCGAAAGCGACTTGAAGACGGCGCGGGCGTGGGCGTTGAAGGAAACGGCGATGCGGCTGTTCGACTATCGTCGCGAATCGGCGGCGCGAGCTTTCTTCGAGCAATGGCGCGGCTGGGCGAGTCGCAGCCGGCTGACGCCGATGGTCACCGTAGCGCGGATGTTGACGGCTCGCCTCGAAAACATACTCACGTATCTGAAACACCGCAAATGGGGTATCCACTTGACTCAGGTGACCCCAAGATGTAGTATGCGCCTTCGTGGAGGATTATCCACGCGACCTGCTCGAGTTCGAGGTACGCTTCGCCAGCGAAGAGGCCTGTCGCGACTATCTGTCCGCGTTGCGCTGGCCGGAGGGTTTCCGCTGTCCGGGATGCGGGCATGAGCGGGCTTGGCCGGTGCGCAAAGTGTGGTTCGAATGCGCTCGCTGCGGGCGGCAGACGTCGGTGACCTCGGGCACGATCTTCCAAGACACACGTAAGCCGCTGCGGCTGTGGTTCCGGGCGATCTGGCACGTCACTTCGCAAAAGAACGGGGTCAGCGCGCTGGGTCTGCAGCGCGTTCTCGGGTTGGGCAGCTATCAAACCGCGTGGACCTGGATGCACAAGCTGCGGCGAGCGATGGTGCGTCCGGGGCGGGAGCGATTGGCGGGCGTAGTCGAGGTCGATGAGACCTATTGGGGCGCTGAGGAAGAGGGTGTGAGCGGCCGGCAGACCGAGCGTAAAGCCTTGATTGCAGTAGCCGCGGAAGAGAGAGGCCGCGGGCTAGGACGGATCCGCATGCAGCGCGTGCGGAACGCATCGGCGGCCAGTTTGATGCCCTTCGTGGAGGAGTCGGTCGAGCCGGGAAGCGTGGTGCACACCGACGGCTGGCTGGGCTACGAGCCGCTGGAGAAGAAGGGCTACCAGCATCGCATCGTCTTTCTGTCGGGCCGCCGCAAGCAGGCCTCGGAATTATTGCCGAGGGTGCACCAAGCGATCTCGTTGCTCAAGCGCTGGCTGCTGGGCACGCACCAAGGCGCGGTTAGCCACGAGCATCTGGACTACTACCTCGACGAGTTTGTGTTCCGCTTCAACCGGCGCAACTCACGCAGCCGGGGAAAACTCTTCTACCGCCTTGTGCAGCAGGCAGTCGCCGTGGACCCAACGCCGTATCGATCGATCGTCGCCGACTGGGACGCTGAGGCCCCGTGAGCCCAACCACAAGATGTTGTGGTTACCTGAGTCAAGTGGATACCCCATTACACCGCATTACGAACGCGGTCAGCGAGGGGTTGAACTCAAGGATTCAATGGGTCAAGGCCACGGCGCGCGGTTTCCGCAATCAACAGAACTTCATCAACGCCATCTACTTCCACTGTGGGAAACTCGATCTGGCTCCTTCGCCCACTTAAAACCCGGAAGAGCCAGAAAAGATAGTAGATGTCGAATAACTTGTCGACCTTGTGATATGCAATAGCGCTATAAGGACGACGCTGGAAAAGCTCAATCTGGCTGGGCTTCTGGATCGCAGGATAGGCAACAGGCCCCATGATCCTGATTCCGTGCTTAGTAAGTTCTTTGACTGCGTCAGCGACGAAGAACTATTGAAGATGTCGTTTACTCTCATCCGCAAGGGAGTACCGCTTTTCAGCAGAGGACCTGAACCGCATTGGTGGTTGACAGGCTTCAAATGGGGTGTGTTTTCAGCCCCGGAATGGCTAACAATGGATGTGCGGATCACCTTCACGAAAAAGCCAGAAATGCACAAGGAGTTTGTTGCTGCATTAGAATTGCAACATCGACGTTCGCAGTTGGCGGGAAGGGCGGGTTATAAGAACATCAGCATCGATGCAGATTCAGTTAGCTTCACATTCGATAAGCCGACCTCTTTTCAACGACGTTCAGACTATAAAGGCCATGTTCAGCGGGCCCAGGAGGCCAACCGGAGACTTGTTAAGAGATATGCAGCCCTTGGAGTGAGCAGCAATGATCCCAACCAAATACCAAGCGATGCGGCCAACAAGCTTGTTGAATATTTTGGCTCTTCCGGGTTTTAAGTGGGCGAAGGAGCCAGATCGAGTTTCCCACAGTGGAAGTAGATGGCGTTGATGAAGTTCTGTTGATTGCGGAAACCGCGCGCCGTGGCCTTGACCCATTGAATCCTTGAGTTCAACCCCTCGCTGACCGCGTTCGTAATGCGGTGTTTCAGATACGTGAGTATGTTTTCGAGGCGAGCCGTCAACATCCGCGCTACGGTGACCATCGGCGTCAGCCGGCTGCGACTCGCCCAGCCGCGCCATTGCTCGAAGAAAGCTCGCGCCGCCGATTCGCGACGATAGTCGAACAGCCGCATCGCCGTTTCCTTCAACGCCCACGCCCGCGCCGTCTTCAAGTCGCTTTCGCGCAGCGCGCGGAACTCGCGCCAGGCGTCCTCGGAAAAGTTCGCCGGATGCCGCAGCCAAGCGTACTTCGTGCCTGTCAAACGCTCGTCGCCGAGGGCCAGTAAACGCTTGTTCTCCGCCCGCCGCACCTGGTCCACCGCCTTCGCCAGATGCGCCGCGATGTGATATTTGTCGTAAACGATCTTTTTCTCCGATTCGTCGAGATGCTCCCGGGTCGAGGCGACGTAAGGATCCCACATGTCCATCGCGACGGCCTCGACTCGGGCGAGTTGCTCTGCGCTCAACGTCTTCCAAAAGCCGTCCAGGCTGGCCTGGCGGCGTCCCTCGGCGACGAACAACACGCGCGAGCGGTTGAGATCGTTGACGACGGTGAGATAGCGATGGCGCTTGCGGAAGCTCTTCTCGTCGACGCCCAGGTAGGGAATCGGCTCTGCCGCGCGACGTTCGAGCCCACGTTGCACGGCGCGTTCCAGGATGCCGTGAATCTCGTCCCAGCTCAGCGCCAGCAACTCGGCGATGCCTTGCTGGCTGGCTTCCTTCAGCCACGAGATCGCGAGAGCTTCAAACAGCGCGGTGAAGCGGCTGGAAGCCTCGGCCCAGGGCAGTCGCACGACGCGCGGCCCGTGCTCGGAGCAGTCGCTGCGCGGCGGCCGGGCGTGCAGGATCGTGCGGTACTGACAGGTGTCGAGGTGACGCCAGCGGCGTTCTGGCTGATGATCGTGGAGTGCGCACACGGCGCTGCATTGGCGGCACGGCCAGCGGACTTGCTCGTCGTGTTCGAGGAAGACGTGGACTTCGCCGTCGGCTCGGCGCAGCTCCACTCGCACGACTTTCCAGGGACTTTCGATGCCCAGAATCTGGCGGTATAGCTCGCGGTCTTGCATCCCGCGAGACTGCCACCGAGCCTCACTCGCCCACTAGAAACCCGAAAGAACCAATATTTTAGACCGGATAGTACGAGGCATTCTGCGGAACACCTGGCCCAGTCGCTGCGAGTCTCCGGCTACGGAGCCACCGAAGTGGGTCGCGTGCTGCAGAACGTGTTCAGCGTCACGGCTCAAGAGGGGGCGCGGATACTCAAGGACGCGGGCAAGACTTTCCAACAGGTGGCCGAGGTCCTCAAAAGCGTCTTCAACCAGTCCGCTGGGCAGGCGGCGAAGGTCTTGGGGGGAATCGGCTTAAGGAAGGCCGCCAAGAAGAAGACCGTGAAGAAGGCAATGAAGAAGACGGCAAGGAAGGCAGCAAAGAAGGCGGTCAAGAAAGCGGCCAAGAAGAGAGCATCGAAAGCTCGCAGAAAACGATAAGCCGGCAGTTTGCGAGTCCGCTGCGCGGTCTCGCCGGTAAGCTTGAGTTGCGACCTTTCCGCAGGTAGCCGAGGTCCTCAAAAGCGTCTTCAACCCTAACAACGGCTTCAACCTGACGGTCGCGCTGCTGGGCCGCATGTTAAGCGTAGCGTTGGCCCCGGATGGTATCCCCCGTTCTCCTAAAGACGAAATAACTCCTCGCCGGCCTTTCCTCCCCCTGCTGCTGTCACTCTCGCCCGTCGCCGCCCCAACCCAACCCCAGCAAGTCGTCTTCGACTTGCGGATGGTCCAGGCGAAGCCCGCCGAGCCGCGGGCCCGCCGGCTAACGCCCGCGGCTATGCTGTTGGAACTGCGCGCAGAGCCGCCTAGCCCAGCTCGTCGAAGAAGCTGCCCATCTTTCTGAACTTCTGGTAGCGATGTTCCACTAATTTGGGGCCGCTCATCTTCTCGAACTGGCGGAGGGTCTTTTCGAGGCCATCAGCCAGGGTGGCGGCCGCGACGTCATAGTCGGTGTGGGCGCCTTCCGCAGGCTCCTCGACCAGTTCGTCGACGAGGCCGAGCTTGAGCAGATCACTCGCTGTAAGCTTGAGGGCATTCGCTGCCAGCTCGGCCTTGCTGGAATCGCGCCAAACGATAGCCGCACAGCTTTCGGGCGAGATGACGCTGTAGATAGCGTTTTCCAGAATCAGGACGCGATTGCCGACGCCCAGGGCCAAGGCTCCCCCGCTGCCCCCTTCCCCGATGCAGGTGACAATGATCGGGACTGGCAACTGGGCCATGGACTGCAGGTTTTTGGCAATCGCCGCAGCCTGGCCGCGCTCTTCAGCATCGATCCCGGGGTAAGCGCCTGGGGTGTCGAGAAATGTCATCACGGGGCGTCCAAACTTTGCTGCGATCTGCATGACCCGAAGTGCTTTGCGATAACCCTCGGGCTTCGGCATCCCGAAGTTGCGGTGCAGCTTCTGTTTGGTGGTACGGCCTTTTTGCTGGCCGATCGCCATCACCGGCGTGCCACGGAACATGGCATAGCCGCAGACAATGGCGGGATCATCGGCGAAAAGGCGGTCGCCGTGGATCTCCTGAAAGCCGCTAAACACTCGCTGGAAATAATCGAGCGAGTGAGGCCGCTGGGGATGTCTGGCGAGCTGGACGTGTTCCCAGGCCGAAGGCTCGGCTTCGTCCTCGGGTTGCGAGCGAAGACTCTGGAGTGTAGCTTCTAACTCGCGGATACGGGTCTCGGTGGCTTCATCGGGCTCGGGGTGGCTCTGGTGCAGCTCGGCGATCTGGCGCTCCAGCTCGCCGACACGCTCTGCCGACGAGTCAGAGGCAGTGTCGGACTCTTCCGGGGAAGGCGGTGATGCTTGAGAAGCCATGATGAGAGGGAGCGGGTTCAGGCGTGAACGACTTCGAGCGAGCCGGCTCCGCAGATATCCTCAATGGCGCGGATGAATTCCCGGTCCGCCTGAACGCGCACCGCCAGATCGTAAGATACCAGGAAATCGTTGCTGCGGAGCAGTCTCAACCGAACGTCCGTCTCTCCTGGTTTGTTCTGGAATAGCTCGTGTAGTCGCTCGGCCACCTCGTTACCGTTAGCCTTCCCATTGGTCTTGCTTAGCCGAACGGTGATCGAGACCTGCTTGGGAATAGGAACGCGAGCCATGTCGAGGGGCACAACCTCACTGACGGCGACCTTCGGGGGGCCACTCTCATCGGGTCGTAGGCTGCCGCGCACCAAAACCGCCTGATCCTCGTCGAGCATGGGTGACAAGGCTTCATAGTAGTTGGCGAAAACCAGTAGATCGACATTGCCTTGTAGATCTTCCAATACACCGGCGGCCCAAGGCTTCCCCTCGCGATTGCGCCGCCTGGTGATCGAAGAGAGGATCCCACACAGGGCCACGGGGGCGCCGCGCTCGAGATCTTCGAGTTTCGAGCTATCGTGGGTGGCCAGCTCTTCGATCTTGTCGCGGTAGGCGTGCAGAGGGTGGCCGGTGACATAAAACCCCAGGGTCTCTTTTTCCCCGGCCAGCTTTTGCTTTTCCGGCCATTCGGGCGCGTCGGGCAGAACGTCGTCGGAACGAGCGTCGCCGGCGTCAAAGCCGGCAAACAACCCATGCTGCCCTGTGGCGCGGTCCCGAGATGCGCGCTGGCCGAGCTCGATAGCACGGTCGAGCGCCGCTGTCAGTTGGCTACGATGTCCACCGAAGGAATCCATGGCCCCGGCTTTGATGGCGCTTTCCAGCATGCGCTTATTGAGATGTTTCCAGTCGTTGGTCTCGCAGAAATGAAAAAGTGAATCGAAAGTCCCTGCTTCTTTTCGAGCCTCGAGGACGGAGTTCACCGCCGCCCGTCCGACGTTCTTGATGGCCCCGAGCCCGAATCGGATCGCGTCGTCGCCCGCGGGAGTAAAGTTCCAGTCGCCGGCGTTGAGGTCCGGGGGTAAGACCTGGATCCCGATATCCCGGCACTCATTGATGTACTTCACCACCTTGTCGGTGTTGCTGACCTCGGAGGAGAGCAGCGCCGACATGAAGAACACCGGGTAGTGAGCCTTCAAATAGGCGGTTACAAAGGCCACGAAGCCGTATGCCGCGGAGTGCGATTTGTTGAACCCGTAACCGGCGAACTGCTCCATCAACTCGAACAGCTTGCCGACTTTCCTCTTGTCGTAACCGCGTTCCAGGGCGCCGGTTACGAAGCGCTCGCGCTGCGCTGCCATCTCTTTGGGCTTCTTTTTCCCCATCGCTCGCCGCAGCAGGTCCGCCTCGCCCAGCGAATAGCCCGCCACGCGGTGGGCAATCTGCATCACCTGCTCCTGATAGACAATGACCCCGTAGGTCTCCTCGAGGATCTCTTTGAGAACCGGCAGGTTGTAGTGGACGGGTTTCCTGCCGTGACGACGGTCGATGAACTCGCTAATCATGCCGCCCTGGATCGGCCCCGGACGGTACAGAGCATTGAGAGCAATCAGATCTTCGAGGCGTCCCGGCCGATAGCGCCGCAAAATGTCACGCATCCCCGAGGACTCAAACTGGAAGACGCCGCTGGTCAGACCGCGCGAGAGCAGCGCATAGGTTTGCTTGTCATCGAGGGGGAGTTCCTCCGGCCGCAGATCGATCGCCTTCTCCTTTTTGAGCCGACGCAGCGCTTCATCGATCACTGTCAAGGTTGTCAGGCCGAGAAAGTCCATCTTGAGCAACGACAACCATTCGAGGCTCTTCATGTCGTACTGAGTAACGATCTCGTCCTTGGCGGTTTTATAGAGCGGCACCAACTCCTTGAGCGGTCGCGAGGCGATGACGACACCGGCGGCGTGAACCGAGGGGTTGCGGGAAACTCCTTCCAGCCGTTGAGCTGTTTCCATGAGCTCGGCGACGCGACGATCTTTCTTGACCAGCTCGCCGAGGGCCGGCTCTTGTTTCAGGGCTGCGGCCAACTTGATGTTCAGCACGTTCGGGACGAGCTTCGTCAGGCGGTCGACGTCGGCGTAGGGCATGTCCATCACCCGCCCGACATCCTTGATGGCTGCCTTCGCCGCCAAGGTGTTGAAGGTAATGATCTGTGCGACCTGCTCACGCCCATATTTTTCTGTGACGTACTGGATCACCTCGCCGCGGCGGTTCATGCAGAAGTCGATATCGATATCGGGCATGCTGACGCGTTCGGGGTTGAGGAAGCGTTCGAACAGCAGGCCGTACCGCAAGGGATCGATGTCGGTGATCTGCATGGCGTAGGCAACCAGCGAGCCGGCCGCGGAACCTCGTCCCGGTCCGACCGGAACGTTCTTGGAGCGCGCGAACCGAACAAAGTCCCAAACGATCAAGAAGTAGCCCGAGTACTTCATCTGTTGGATGATGCGGATCTCGTGGTCGAATCGCTCCTCGTACTCGGGCAACTCGTGTTTGAGCGAGCCTTGAGCGGCTAAGGCTTCCAGACGCGCTCTTCGCTTCTCAAAACCCTGGCGCGCCGCCCACTCGAAATAGGTGTCGGCAGTGTGATCCGCCGGGACTTCAAACGCCGGGAATGGGTCCTTCACACGGTCGATCCGTAGCTTGCACTGCTCAGCGATTTCCCAGGTGCGGGTGAGGGGGTCGGGATTGCCGTCGAAGGTTCGCAACATCTCCTCTTGGGATTTGATGTGGAACTCCTCGGTGGCAAAGCGCATCCGATTCGGCTCGCTCAGGGTCTTGCCGGTTTGAATGCAGAGCAAGGCGTCGTGAGCGTGGGCGTCTTCTTTGGTCAAATAATGCGCGTCGTTGGTGGCGACGAGCGGGACACCGGTTTCTTGGCTAAGGCGAAAAAGCAGGGGGAGGACTTTCTTGTCGGCGTCGAGACCGTGGTCTTGCACCTCAAGGTAGAAATTGTCCTTCCCGAACATGTCGAGATAGGTGTAGGCGAGACGGCGGCCCTCCTCGTATCCTTTGTCGAGCAGAGCTTCGTTGAGGTCGCCCCGCAGACAGCCGGAGAGGCAGATCAGCCCCTTGCTGTGCGAGGCCAGCAGGTCTTTATCGATCCGTGGCTTGTAGTAGAACCCCTCGAGGTAGCCGGTCGACACCAGATCAATCAAATTGCGGTAGCCTTGTTGGTTTTCGCACAACAGTGTCAGATGGTTATTGCGATCGGACTCGCCGCGAGTCTTATGCCCTTTCTGGGAGACGTAGACCTCGCAGCCGATGATCGGCTTGACCCCGCGGGCCTTACCCTCGTTGTAGAACTGAACGGCTCCGAAGAGGTTGCCGTGATCGGTAATCGCGATGGCCGGCATCTCTTGCCGCTCGGCCAATTTCATCAACTGGGTGATCTCGCAGGCACCATCCAGCAGGGAATAATCGGTGTGGCAGTGGAGGTGAACAAAGGGAACGGACATCGAAGTTAGTATCAGTATAGGCGCGGCTGGTGGGGTGGTCAATGTGCTCATCAGGGCGCGTATAATTGAGAGTCAGATGGTTCTCAAGATCTTCAGTCGGCTCATCCAGCGTTGGAGGAAGCGCCGTGCCATCCGCTCCTACGTCACGATTTTGCCGCGTATATTGAAGAAGCGGTACGGAAAACGCAAGCGATACACCGAACACCAGGTGAGGGGGGCAATGAGCGTCGCCCAACTCGACGAGGGGCCGAATGTGAGCTACGCCTTGGCGATGTTCCTTTCCCGCCGAGAGTTCGAAGGCTTGAACAAGGACTCCGAAAAAGAGAGTGACTATGATTCGCTGCGCCAAGAAATCGGTGACTCCTACTTCCAAGGCAACGCGGGATTCACGATTCATTACGCGCTCGGCACGACGAGTACTGACGGCGGCTTCGAGGTTCCCGCCAGCGTCGGACACGGGGCACTTTGGACGACGACGGTGGTGGGGGCGTAGACAGTGGCGGTGGGGGCGGGGACGTTTGACTAAACCTCAACGCTGTCATGTCACAAGCCGCTGAAGCTGGCGGCCCAAAGAGCCGATTCGAGTCTGAAGTCAGGTAGCCCCGGCTCGCCAAGACGGACCATGCGACAGGAAGACCGGCCACCCTCATTTCAAGGACCACGGGGATCCACGATAGATGGCGCGCTGGACACGACTGGTTGCCTAGTCGCGTGGAGGTTTGACTCAGAATGAGGATCGTTATTTCAGATGACGCTAAGGCTGAGCTTGACAGGTTGAATCTAGATCTTGAGACTATGATCCAGAATCTGCTGAACTATGTGCCAAGTCTAGATCGCATCGGAGTCTCCCACATATATGTAACACCTGAGCCAGAAGACTCTAAGGACCAGCAAAAACGCCCGTTGGGTGTTTATTACAGGAAACGCGAGAATCGGTCAGCGTTTATCGGATTGTACACAAAGAACTTCTCCATCCTGCGCCAAAATAGAGAAACGGTTAGTCAGGCGATTCCAATTCTAGACCTTGGTCTCGCAGCTACTTTGTTTCACGAGTTCGGACATCACGTTCAACACACCCGGAGTCATGGAATCAAGAAAAGAGGAGAGGAACAGTACGCTGAGTCCTACAGAGGCCCGCTCATGAGCAGCTATGCACTAGCGAGAGCAGAAGATCTAAACAAATGCTTTGATGAGCTGGAAAGGACTACTGAGAGCAATAGCTTGGTCCTGGATTGGATCAGAAAAATCAGACAAGGGTGGAACAAAGAATATGAAAAGGCGTGTAGAGTAGAGCGGGGCCAGGCTACGGACGATTGAATAGATGGCGTTCCAACCCCGGCTAAGGAATCGACTCCCCTACCTGTTTCTGGCGACTGGGCTGATCGCTTTGGATCAGGCGACGAAAGCGGCTATCGCTTCGGCCCTTCCCCTGCACACCTCCAGGCCCATCATCGACGGCTTCTTCGACCTGGTTCATACACGCAATACCGGAGTGGCTTTTAGTCTTTTCGCCGACAGTGGACCCCTCGTCAAGGGCATCATTCTGCCGCTCGTTTCGGGACTGGCGGTGGTGTTGGTTTTGGTGTTGTTCTGGAAATCCGAATCGGGCCCCCGCAGGATTCATTACGGTCTGACGTTAATTCTCGCGGGTGCCGCCGGCAATCTTTACGACCGCCTCGTCTATGGTTATGTAGTTGACTTTCTGGACTTCTTCGCCGGCTCCTATCACTGGCCCGCTTTTAACGTCGCCGATAGCTGCATCACCATTGGCGCAGGCCTGCTGGTGTTAGACGCTGTTTTGACTCGCGGGCAAGATGCTCAGCCGGGGGAGGTAGACTAGTGGACTGTCCTGGAGACAAGTTCACTAGAGATTCGGAAATGTCGGGCTCGAAAGCGACGTGGCGCACGCTTTCAGCGTGCCGTGCCGGCATTCTTGCCGGCATCCCGCCGGCTGGCAGAAGGGCCGGCGCACCAACAGAGACATGTCGCCACGAATGGCGCCACGGCACGCCGGGAGGCGTGCGCCACGTTGTCAGGATGATCAGAAGGTCTCGGTCTCGGACAGCTTACTAGATAGCGCGCATGTGCCCCCGGCTATTCACAATTGGCTCCTTTTCCCTGCCGACGTATGGGCTGCTGGTCGTAGCCGGTCTGTTGGTGGGACTGCTGATCGCCGGCCGTCTCGGGCACCGCGTGGGGATCAACCCCGACCACGTGACCAACCTTGGCGTGTACTTGGCGCTTTCCGCCATCGTGGGCGCGAAGCTGTTCATGATTTTGACCGATTGGGGTTACTACCTAGAGCATCCAAGTCGAATCTTTTCGTTAGCCACCCTGCGGGCCGGCGGTGTGTTTTACGGCGGGTTGCTGGCGGCTCTTGCAACGGCCTTTTGGTTCTCCCGAAAATACGGACTTCGACCCTTGCAGACAGCCGACGTGTTCGCCCCGGCGGTGGCCATCGGTCACTCCATCGGCAGGCTAGGTTGTTTCGCGGCGGGTTGCTGCTGGGGAAAGCCGTCCTCGGTGCCGTGGGCGATGGCTTTTACTGATCCGGTGGCCCAGGACTACGTAGGGGTGCCGCTCAACATCCATCTGCACCCGACCCAGCTCTACGAAGCCGGGGGGACGTTGTTGATCGGGCTTGTCCTGCTTTGGTGCTTCGGGAAGCCGCATCCGCCGGGAGCAATTGTTGGTCTCTACCTTGTCCTTTACTCGGCTTTTAGGTTCGGCGTTGAGTTCCTACGAGCCGAATCGGAGCGAAACTTTCCTTTCGGCGGCACACTGAGCACGACGCAGTGGGTCGCTATCTTGCTGGTGGTGGCTGGTATCGTTCTGTTAGCCCGACAGTATCGGAATGCGACCGGTCCTGTCGCCGAGCAGCCCACCGGCTGAAACCATGGCTCCCTCCGCGGCAGGACGCCTGTTCCTGATCGACTCCTTTGGCTTGATCTTTCGAGCGTTTTACGGACGGGCGAGAAGCGGGGTACCCCCGATGCGCACCTCCACCGGGATCCCCACCGAAGCGGTTTACATCTTCTCGAACATGCTCAAGCGCTTGATCGACCAGCACCAGCCCGACTACCTGGCCGCAGTCTGGGAAGGGAGGGGGCCTACCTTCCGCGACGAGCTTTTTGCCGACTACAAGGCGACCCGCGCCGAGACACCGCCAGAACTGATCGAGCAGATGCCCTACATCCAGCGGTGGCTCGACGCCGCTCGGGTTCCGATCCTTGCCTACGACGGCTACGAGGCAGACGACGTAATCGGTACGTTGGCCCAACAAGCGGCCCAACTCGGACGCGAAGTCTACATTGTCTCCAGCGACAAAGACTTGACCCAACTGGTCAGCGACCGCATCTTCATTCTCAATCCGATGAAGAACGATCTGGTCTATGACACTGCTGTCGTCGAAGAGTTGATGGGTGTGCCGCCGCAAAAGGTCATTGACATGATGGCCCTCAAGGGCGATTCCGTCGACAACATCCCAGGCGCTCCTGGCATCGGGGACAAGGGAGCACGCGACCTGATCCAACAGTACGGCAGCGTCCAAGCGGCCATCGAACACGCGGCGGAAGTAAAACGCAAAACCTACCGCGAGAGCCTGCAACAGAACCGCGATCAGATCTTGCTAAGCAAGAAGCTCGTTACCCTCGCAACGGATGTTCCCGTGAAGTGGGACCTCGAGTCTCTGCGGGCGGCCCGGCCCGACCCACAGGCGTTGGCGGACCTTTATCGCGAGCTCGAGTTTCACAGTTCGCGACAGCAGATGGAGGCACCGGCTGCCAAATCCGAGATCCAGTATCGGACGTTTGCTTCGGAGGAGGAATTTCAGGGATGGCTTGCGCATGCGGCCGGAAGTGGGAGTGGGGAAAGGCCGATCTCGGTGGCGGTTGATCTCGCCACTGAAGATGAGCTGACGGGTGGTGGACTAGGGTTTTGTGGGGGATCGGAAGAGGCGTGTGTGTTGCCCACTGAGCTCTTGTCGGCCGCGAAAGAGTTTCTCGAAGACCGGTCTCGGCCGAAACGTGTCCATGATTCCAAGCAGGCTATCAACCAGCTCGAGCAGAAAGGAGTCTCGCCGGCTGGTGTCGTGGAAGATACAAAGCTGGCCACCTTCCTTGTCCACCCGACACTGGCGGATTATTCACTTTCAAAGCTTGCACCGCGGTTCCTAGACGCGAAGCTCGACGCCGGCCTCGCGCAGGCCGCCTATTTCACACGCCAGCTCGGCGACATTTTTTCTTCTGAGTTGGAGCAGCAGGAGTTAAAGGATCTCTATGAGACGATCGAACTGCCGTTGGTGCCGGTGCTGGCGCGGATGGAGCGTAACGGCGTCCTGCTGGATTCGGAAGCGCTCGCTGCGCTGTCAAAGCGGATGGACGGCGAGATCGAGTCGCTGACCGCCGATATTCACGAGCTCGCCGGTTCGGTGTTCAACATCAACTCGCCAAAACAATTGGCCAAGGTGTTGTTCGAGGATTTGAGGCTGCCCGCGCCCGCGCGCCGGGGAAAAACCAAAGCGCTTTCGACCGCGTCGGACGTACTCGAAGGGTTGGCGTCGTTACACGAAATCGCCACGAAGATTCTCGACTACCGCCAGCTCGTCAAACTCAAGGGAACTTACGTAGACGCTCTGCCGGCGCTGGTCGATTCTTCGACTGGCCGGCTACATACGACGTTCAACCAGACGGGGGCCGCCACCGGCCGTCTGTCCTCATCTAATCCCAACTTGCAAAACATCCCGATTCGTACCGAGCTCGGACGCGAGATCCGAGCTGCCTTCGTCGCTCGCGAGGGTTGGAACCTGCTAGCGGCGGACTACTCCCAGATCGAGCTCCGCGTGCTGGCTCACATGTCGGGGGACCGTGTTTTGACTGACGCCTTTCAGAAGGGCGAGGACATTCACACGCGGACGGCAGCGGAAGTCTTCGGTGTGCTGCCTTTGTCGGTTGGTCCCGAGGAGCGCCGCCGCGCCAAAGCAGTCAACTTCGGCATCGTCTACGGGTTGAGTGCGTTCGGTTTGTCCCAGCAACTCGGAATCCCTATTGTAGACTCGAAGAAGTACATCGACGCTTACTTCGAGCAATACTCGGGCGTTAAGGCGTTCATCGACGGCACGCTCAAGCACGTTCGATCTTCCGGGATCACCAGAACGTTGTTCGGCAGGCTGCGTCCCATTCCCGAGATGGATAGCAGGAACCCCGCGCAACGCGGATTCGCCGAGCGAACCGCCATCAACTCGCCCATCCAAGGTTCGGCCGCCGACCTGATCAAGCTGGCTATGATTCGCGTGGATCAGCGTTTGCGCGAAGAGAAGAGGGAAGCGCTGATGCTATTGCAAGTCCACGACGAACTGCTGTTTGAAGTTCCCGAAGCGGAGATAGCCGCCGTCGCCCGGCTGGTCAAGAAAGAGATGGAAGGAGTTTACGATCTCAAAGTCCCGATCGTCGCGGATGTGAAAGTCGGCAAGAACTGGCGGGACATGGAGCGGGTTCGCTGAAAGGCTGTCCTTCAGATACGAGCGGTATCCGACCCGTCCTGGAAGAAAAGTTTTTCTTGACTGGTGAGGATTGCCTCTTTATCACGGGATCGAGACCCCTCGGCAGTTAAGTACGACCGCATCGCCCTGGCCACCAACAACCGTGCGTCGGGGCCATAAGCGGCGAGCTGGGCGTCGATCCACTCGTTGACGGCTTGTGCGGTGGTTTCCGAGTTCAGGAGGGCCTGGGCCTGCGATTCGAAGGCAGGGATAAACTTCTCAGCGAAATGGCGTTTGTTTTCGAGGGAGACAAGGTCGGAGATTTCGAGGGCGTAGTCGGGAAGCTCAACGTCGATAAGCGCCAGCATCGACTTCATAAAAGAGTTCGAAAAAGCAAGAACCTCATCGTCCACCGTGCGGCGGACTTCCCAGAACCGCTCGTCTGGGGCGTCGGCGCCCACCGGCTCGGACCGTTTTTCGATGTAGACTTTGTTCTTCGGCTCGGTCCCGGAAGGACGAATAATCGCTCGCAGACCGCCTTCCATAGTGATGGTCAGAAGGTTTCGTGAACTGCGGTCGGTCCCCGACTTGAAGGGCCCGAAAACGCCCTCATCCCAGTAGTCGGCGACGGAGGTAACCTGCAAACCACCCATCGAAGCAGGCGGATGGGTACGCAGCGCCTGCTGAATTTTCGCAATGGCCGCCGTGCCGGCCGCGCCTTGCACGATGGTCGATCGCAAGAGATTGCGGTGATACCCATAGCGCTTGTAGGTGTCGATCAAATACCGATACAGGCTGTTGCCTTGTTCTTTCAACTCTGACGTCAGCTCGGCCAGAACAAGGGCCGCACCGGCAGCGTCTTTGTCGCGGACTTCGGGAGTAACCAAGATCCCGTGGCTCTCCTCGGCCGCCAACACGAAATCTTCGAGGCGGGCCTTCACTCCATCGAATTGGCCGGTACGTTCGAGGTGGTCCAGAATATCTCCGACATACTTGAACCCCACGAGCAAATTGCCGATGATCTGCGCGCCGAAGGATTCGGCAATGCGCGCCATGAGGCCCGTCGTCACCTGGGTCTTGATGATTAGCGGGGCGGCGGGGAGCTTCCCCGCTCGCTGAAGCGACTCGAGCCGGTAGCGCGTCAATATCACAGCCAGTTCATTGCCGTTGATGAAGACGAAATCATCTTCCCAAGGAACCGCCGCGCCGATGCGGTCGGCGTCCGGGTCTGTCGCCAGCACGAGATCCGCGCCGACCTGTTTGGCCTGCTCGATCGCCAGGTCCATCGATTCGGGCACTTCCGGATTCGGAGTGCGGAATTTGACGTTGGCGAAATCGCCACGATAGGGGCGTTGAGCTTCAACGGTGAAAAATTGCTTGCCCTCCTCAAAACCGGCCGCCCGTAAACACCGGCCTACGGTGTTTCGGCCCGTGCCGTGAAGGGGCGTGTAGACGATCTTGGCGGGGCCCGGCTCGCTGCGCAGGCGCAAGCTTAGGTTGACATCCACATACGCCTGGCGGTGCCCGTCGGTGACCGGTCGGATCAGACCGGATTCCAGCGCTTTTTCGTAGGGCATGCTCTTGACATCAGTGATTGTCTCGACGATCTTGACCATTTCCTCGTCGTGGGGGGGAATCTCCTGGCCGCCGCGACTGTTGTAAAACTTGCCGCCATTGTCGTCGGGATGATTGTGGGAAGCGCTGACGTTGAGGCCCCCGTGCGCGTCGACCTGGCGAATCAAAAAGGAAAGCTCCGGTGTCGAAAGGTAGTCGTCGAGATCATCGGGGAGCATGTAGACCAAGACTCCCGCGGCGCAATAGACCGCTGCCGCGATGTGCGCGAAATCCTTGGACGAAAGCCCAAGGACTGGGTTCGGTACGTCCGCGGGGTAGTGCTGTCGCAAGTCCGAGTAGCGGCGGACGTCATAGGCGACCACCACTTTAAGATCCGACTCATCCGGGAACCGCCGGCGCAGGTATTCGACGTGACCCTGAACCGACGAGGCGATCGTATAGGGATTGATTCGATTGGGTCCTATGCCGACCGGTCCGCGACGTCCTCCGGTACCGAACGGCATCACCTGGTAGAAGCTGTCCAACACAAGGTTGAACTTCTCGGCGGTGATCATCCACTCGACGAGAGGCCGATAATCGTTCGATTCACCGTCGAGCAAGGAGGCAAACTTGTCGTGGTCGAGCCAGTCCTCAAGGTGGGCGACGGCAGACCGCTTGATGTCCGCGTCCAAGCGGAGCGCCTGGAAGCCGGCTTTGGTGCGGTCTACCAATGCTGCGCTGCTCAGCGGCACCGAATGGGTTCTCCTTGAATTACAAGGATAGGGGAAAACGGAGGGTTGGCCAGTGTGAATCTCAGGCATGGGCGGACACGGTGGTCCGCCCCTACAGATAACGTTCGTTCAACGCTAGCCATCCAAACCTTCGTGAGAAAAGCGGGCTAATTCGGCGACACCCACAGGCAGGATTGCCTGTTCTACCGACTTCCGGAACAGGCTGGTACGCTACGGATCGGCAGTCTATTCCAGATCAGCGGGTTCGCCGCTGAAGACTGGGGCGGGGCCGTGGAAGTAGCCCGGCCGCGACCGAACTTTTAGGCCTCTGTAGTTCACTTGCACCTTGATGCGGTGGAAGATACCGCCCTCGTTCAAGTTGTTGGGGCGATAGGTCAGCAGATACTGACTTCGAATGTCTTCTCCAATCGCAGCGATCGATTCTTGCAGTCCGGACTCCGTCCGAGGACTATAATCCCTGCCCCCGGTGCCCTTCGCCAGCAACTCGAGCGGGTTGCTAAAGATCAGATTCTTCGCGCCCCTGACCAGGTCGATAATGACGGGAATCACATTGCCGGTTACGTCGTAACGGCTCTGTTGCATTGTCGTCGGCGTTGCCACCTGACCGGGCGCTACCGGCCGCGCCTGAACTCCCGGGGGAATAGGATCCGGATTCACTTTCGGCCAGTTGCTGACCCGTGCCGAAGCGGTCGAAAGCCGAATAGGATAGACCATGATGTCATGCAATTGTGCGGTGCGTAAGGTTTCGCCAAGGCCGATGTTACTTCCGTTCTCTTGGGACTCAGAGATCACCACGATGATCTTGCGGTGTTCGCTGGGCCGCCGAACGAGCAGGCGGATGGCCTCATATACCCCGTCACTCAGCCGTACCGCGTCACTACCGATAGTGATCCTTTTTAGAGCTTTCTCGATCTTTTTGTGATCGCTCGTAAAGTCTTCCATCAGCCGCACACGGTTGTCGAAAGCGATCAAAGCCGCCTCGCCGAACTCACCCAAAACCATATCAGTGAAAATGATGGCGGTCTTCGTGACATCGGGAAGCAACTTCTCCACTCGGCCGCTGGACTGAATGCATATCACCATCGAGATCGGTAGGAATGCAACCTCGAAGCTGTCGATAAGCTGTTCGGCTTCGTTGTCGAGGATCGTGAAATCGGCCTTCTCTAACCCTGAGACGTATTCTCCTCTCGGCCCGAGAACCGTTACAGGTACGGTCACGACGTCCACGGTTGAAACGAAGACGGGGCCGTCGCTAACCGTCAGAACCTCGGGCTGACCTGCGTCCTGAGTCTTGGACCCTTGGCTCCAGGCGGCGGGGGGAAACAACAGCTGAAAAGCCAACCACGTTGTTAGGATCGGCCAGGCAACCGTTCGGGCGCGGACTTTCATTCGGTCCCGGAACGGTCGTAGCGGGCATGTTTCCGGCGAATCGCCTTGAGAGACGGATTGACGGGCAAGACCGCCCGTCTTCGGGTCATGGATCGGAGCTGACACGGCTCAATAGTAGACTACGTTCGGCGTCACTGGTCGGGTTCTTGTCGGCGACGCGCCTGTTTCTATTATGTGGTCGTTTGGGAGCGGCGGTAGGAGCCACTTTTGCCGCCCTTTTTCTCCACAAGATAAACGTCGCTGATCTCGATCGACTTGTCGAGAGCCTTCGTCATGTCATAGATGGTCAGCGCGGCGATCGAAGCGGCGGTCAACGCCTCCATTTCAACACCGGTCGCGGCGGTTGTGGCGACCTCGGTGTGGATTTCAGCGCCGTCTTCGCGTAGGTCGATTCGCACGTCCACGTTGGTCAACATCAGAGGGTGGCAGAGAGGAATGAGCTCCGACGTACGTTTGGCGCCGCTGATTCCCGCAATCCTTGCGACTTCCAGGGGGTTCCCTTTGGGATTGTCGGGCAGCTTGCGGATGACTTCCGGGGACAGCTTGACGAAAGCATGAGCCCGGGCTGTGCGGTAAGTCGGTTTCTTGTCGGTGACGTCCACCATGCGGACAGCCCCGCTGTCGTCGAAATGGGAAAGCGAGTTCATCGAGGCAGAACCGAAATCCAGTCGCCCGCGGCCCAGGAGGCTCGGTCCGTGGAGGCCACCAAGAAACAGTTGGCTTTCGCGAAGGCGACCAGGTCGCCGGACCCCTGCCATTTTACCGGATTCACCGTCGCCTCACCGTAGTCGCCGGCCAGTCGGGCGGGCAGGAACCGCGTGAGGACTGGCTTGTGCTTGAAGTCCGAGACGAGCCTGGCTGCGAAGAAAGGAAGTGGTGAGTCCGACCGACCGGCCAGTCGGTCAAGCGCCATGCGCGCGAAGACTTCGAACGTCACCATGGTCGAGATCGGATTCCCCGGCAAACCGAAGACCGGGGTGCCGGCGACTTGTCCGAAGACCAAAGGCTTTCCGGGCTGGATTAATACTTGTGTGAAATAGAACTCGGCGCCGAGGTCCGTCAGTACCCGCTCGACGAAGTCGTACTTGCCCATGGAAACGCCCCCGGAGAGCAGCAGCATGTCGGCCTCTAGCCCCTGCTCGACCAACTCTCGGGTGCGGTTGATCTCGTCAGGAGCGATGGCCAAAATTCTTGCCTCGCCTCCGCGGCGGCGAACCTGCATCGCCAGGGCGTGAGCGTTGGAGTTCCGTATCTGGAACGGCTCGGGTTTTTCGGTAACCTCGACCACCTCGTCGCCAGTGGAGAGGATCGCCACTCGAGGCTTGCGATAAACCTCGATCTCGCTGTAACCGGTCGCCGCCAACAAAGCGATTTCGGGATACTCCAGATTCTTACCCGCCGCGAGGATGACGTTGCCGGCCTCCGTTTCGCTCCCCCGAAGAATCAAATTCTTTCCCGCGGGGACGCCCCTTTCCAGCGTGACGTGTTCGCCGTCCCGGGTCGAATGCTCCCACATGACGACGGCGTCCGCCCCCTCGGGGCCTGGGGCTCCGGTCATAATTTCGACCGTCTCGCCGCTTTCGATTCGAAACCGGGAAAGCTCTCCGGCCCGGGTCTGGCCAAGCACCTTCAAGCGTGCTGGAGGATTCGCGACGTCTGAGGCACGCACTGCGAACCCGTCCCGGGCCGAGCGATTGAACGGTGGGTAGTTCCGGTCGGAGCGGATATCTTCCGCCAGCACCCGCCCTAGTGCCGCGCCCAGAGACGTTGACTCGGTGGCAGGCGTCGAAGCGATCTCATTCATTCGCCCCGACACCACCGCCCGCGCCTGCTCGAACGTGAGTGCCTGCTTGGCGGTGGGTTGTTGCACGATTTCAGAATGAGAACAGCGTCCCAGTTGTGGGCAAGTCGGCAAATTTTTCACCGACACTTGCCCGACGAATTCTTGCCCCGGGCTGCTCGCTCGCATTTCTCACGAGCTGACGGTCGAAGCAAGCGACAGGCCCGCTATGACTTCGTTGCGCTTGCTCGCCGCCGGCTCGAGTCTTTAGAGCAAGAAGGATTCCAGCTTCGAACCCTTGCGAATGATCGTCTGTTCGCGCTCCGGCCCAGTGGAAACAGCACCCACTTCGATGCCTGTTTTCTCTTCGAGGTACCGCAGGTAATCCTGGGCAGCCTGAGGCAGCCCGTCGAACTCAGTGATCCCCTCGGTCGAGCACTCCCAGCCCGGGCGTTCTTCATACACGGGGTCGATCTGCTCGAGCACGCGCGCAAGAGCCGGCATGCTATGCAGGGTCTCATTGCGATAACGGTAGCCCACGCAGACCGGGATTGTCTGGTGATGATCAAGCACGTCGAGTTTGGTGATGATCATCGAAGACAAGTTATTCACGTGATGGACATAGCGGATCAGCGGCACGTCGAACCAACCGCAGCGGCGCGGCCTTCCAGTGACCGTACCAAATTCCCGTCCTCGCTCGCGCAGCTCGTCGGCTTCGGGACCGCTCGATTCACTCGGAAACGGGCCACTGCCGACGCGGGTGGCGTACGCTTTTGAGATTCCTACGACCGCGTGTACGTGGGTGGGAGAGATCCCCAATCCGGTGCAGACTCCTCCCGCCGTGGCGTTGGATGACGTCACGAAGGGGTAGGTGCCGTGATCGATATCGAGCATCGTGCCTTGCGCTCCCTCGAAGAGGACTCGCTTACCATCGAGCATTGCCTCGGCCAGGTACTGTGAGGTGTCGCAGACGAACGGCCGCAAAAGATCCGCGTAGGTCTGATACTGCTCGCGGATGCGTTCTATGTCCGACTTTTCGTGGATTTCCAGTGCAGCGGCGACGACGTCCTTTTCTCGAGCGATCGCGCGGAAACGATCAGCGAATGTTTCCGTGTCCAGCAATTCGGCCAAGCGAATCCCTCGGCGTCCCGCCTTGTCCTCATAACAAGGTCCGATCCCGCGCGACGTGGTTCCGATTCGAACCTTACCGGGTCCATTTTCCGTGGCCTTTTCCATCATCCGGTGGTAGGGGAAAATGATGTGCGCTCGGTTACTCACGAAGAGGTTGCCTTCGACTTCGACCCCCAAGTGCTTGAGGGTGTCTATCTCCTTGAGCAAGGCGGCGGGATCGATGACAACGCCATTGCCGATGACGGCTTTCGTGCCTGCTCGCAAGATGCCGCTCGGGATCAGAGTCAAGATGTATTTCTGGTCGCCGACGTAGACAGTGTGACCGGCGTTGTGGCCTCCCTGATGGCGGGTGACCACATCGAATCGTTCCGCGATGAAGTCGACGATCTTACCCTTGCCCTCGTCTCCCCACTGCGTACCTAAGATCAGAAGATTACTCATAGCATCCGACGCCCAAGGCGTTCCAAGCAGCGACGGGAGGGGACGTTCGCCTGCCCCGGCAAATGCTCGGTAAGACAAAGCAGGTTAGACGAAATCCGCGGGGTCCGGCTGCTTCCCAATTCTACCGGCTGTCGGGCTCGGGTGTAAATCGAAGCCGGTGCGCTGATACTGCCTTGATTAGGTTTGCGGTGGTCCTGGCACCGCAGGAAGCCACCGGTCAGTCACATGTGCTCCGCAAAACTGTCAATGGAGTTATAGAAGTTTTTCCTTTGTCTTTAGTGAGTTACGGTAACCGGAGGAGGAGAGACTGTAGATCTAAGCCGTGAACGGCACCGGACAGCAGCGCGGCTCACGTCAGATGCTGGAAATCGGAAGCGGAAAGTTGCGTCGTCTTCTTCACCGTGTCAAACAAGTCCTTCCGGATTGCGGCCACCAATTGGGCCATGGCTGTTCGGCCGTCCAAATTCTTCTGTTCCGGTGGAACATTACCCTTGTTGTGTGTTCAGGAATGCATACAGGTTGTTGACCACGCCGTCTGGTGCATACAGCCATGCTAAGCGTGTTTGCTCAACGAACTGTGTAGCGTCAGCCGGTTTCCCGCCCTTGTAAAAGGCGGAAAGGGAGGTCAGGAGTTCACGGTATAACTTCTCCTTGCGGTTATACTCATCCTGGGCTCGCTGTTGTGATTGAGACTTGAGCCACACAAAAACTGACCAACACCATGCTCCGATCCCACCAACAACGCCAACAAAGAATTGCCAATCCATTCCAGTACCTCCGTGCCAAAGAGAACTTTCTTCTGGTGTGAGTCAATAGCCTTCCTCTATCGCTGCCCGGCTTTAAAAGGAACAAGGTAGCCTATTACCTAAATCGAAGCTTCGGGATTGGAAAAACGGCGCCGATCCGAGAGCCCTTCTCTGATCAGAGCTTGGGTCGGTAGCCGCTGCGCGTACGGACGCGGTACTTCCGGAGCTGGTCCCCCCGCAGTTCGACTTTGATGCTTCGCCATCCCTGGTTGGGATTCGCCTGCGGATAGTAGGTCAACGTGTAGGAGCTGGACAGCTCCTCGCGAATGTTAACGAAGGCCTCGGACTGTTTCTGCCAGCTCTTGGCGAAAAAGGCGCGGCCACCCGTTCGGGCCGTCAGGCGCCTGAAAACATTGCTCGAAATAGGGTCTTTGTTGACTTCACGGGTGCTGATGACGTAGATCGGCACACCCTCGTCCTCGGCGACCGCGCGCACGTCGTCAGGGCCCACCGTGCTCGCCGTGTCAGGCCCATTGGAGAACACGATCACGACTTTGCGGCCTGCCACGGTGGAAGCGTCACGTAGAGTCAGCAGGAGCGAGTTGTAGAGTGCGGTCTCGTCGCCGGCTATGGACATGCGCAGCCCCTTGATCGCCTCCAGCCGCTCGTCGCTCAGCGGAGCGTGGCGCGTTAGATTGCGGCTGTAGCCATAGACGGCTACAGAATCAGCCGAGGCGAGACCGCGAATGAAGTCGGCGATGGCATCCTCGGCGAATACAAAACTGCGGTACATGAAGTTGCTCGTGTCGAATAAGATGAAAACGTTGGTTCCCGCGAAAGTGTCGTCCCCTCCGAGCTCCTCGAATACACCGCCAAGGCCTCCTTCAGGCTTGGAGGTTCCCTTCACCGGTCGCTGCTCGGTTTGGGCGACTCGTCGCGGCGCAACGTTGCCCTCGGCAAAACTGGAGACTGTTTGCCCAATGCCGTCCTCGTAAACCTGAAAGTCGCTGGGCTTCAAATCGCGGATGTGACGCCCCCGCCGATCGGTGACTGCGACGTTCAGGACAACCAGGTCAACTTCAACACGGAAGAGTGGGCCCTCCATGTCTTTGCCCTGGGCCAAGCTGGGACGCTGAGTAAAACAGAGCAAACCCAACGTTCCAACTACGAAGGCAATTACCCCAACAGCGTGGCTTGATAATCTTGACACGGGGTTCATCCTTTGGTTTTCCGTTCTCCGGGCTACTCAAGTGACGCCCGGGTCATCTGCTCAATCTGAGGTTTATATTGGGCCCGGTACTTGTCGGCGACCAACCTCATGGACCGCCAAAGAGCCGGCCAATCATCCAAATGGGTGGCAAAAATGCGCTCCAAAGTCTTCTGAGTCCATTCGGGAACCAGCAGGTTCAATTGCGCGGGCGGCAAGTGCAGCTCGTCAGCCAACGAAGCCCAGTACAGGTTCGTAGACTCCCAGCTCTCGGCCAGCACACGGCTCGAATAACCCATCAGGGTCGGAAACAGCGGCAAACTCAGAAGCTCCGTTCGATAAGACCCGGCCAATTTGGGATGCGGCACGCCATAAAGGGAGGAAATCCGCTCTTCGGTCAGCCGGTCGGGAGCAGCGGCCTCGAGCTGCTCGATTTTCTCAATAATGGGTCCGCTCCATTTCCGCAAGGTTTCTCGATGCCGCCCGAGAATTTCTCTGGATAAGTGGAAAAGTTCAGCCGCTGTTAACTCAGCTACACCTTCCTTCATTTCCCCGCCGGCAAGGTGATTACTGACCCGCCAAAGTCGTGCCGGCTCGACCCGTTTCCGCAGTGCGCTGAAAACAGCCCCCCGGAGTTCTTCATTGAAAGCAGTGAGAGCGACCAGTTCCTCTCCCATACGGAGTTGAAGTGCCACGAAGTGCTGTTCCGAGTTGGTCACGCCCCACCAGCGGGCCACAGTGGCGCTAAGCAAGATTTGGGGCGCCAGGTCCTGCCAGATCAAGGCTTGGCGCTCGCTGGGTATCAAGAAGTTTTGCTCGGCGTCAGCAATGGCGTAAGGAAGTTCGACCAACGATCCCACAAGGCGCCCCCCGGCGCTGTTGGGCCAGCCGGCCCCGAGCAGTTTGGCAGGCTTCCAGGTGCCGTCGGTTTGAAGCCCGATAAAATCATGGCTTCGAACGAAAAGCGGGTTCGCCCGAATCAACTGTGCGCCCGGCGGACTGTAGTAGATGTAGTTCAACCCCACGAGCGTGTCTCGCAGGATGGGAGCCAGTTCTCCCCTAACTTGAGACAGTTTCTGTGGATTCCCCTGCGCCTTGTCGACGACCCGGCGCAGATTCAGTAGACGTTGTTCGTGGATGTGCTTTTCGACCCAGCTACCACGAGCAAAGGCGTTCGACTCCACGGGTGAAAGGTTCGCTCGCGGCAAACGAACCTCGGAGATCGTACCCGCCAGACGATTGGCCATGGCCACATTGAAAGCCTCGCCCCGCGATACTCTCTCGAGGTGATCTGCCAGGTCAAAGAGCGTTTTTAGTGAAACCAGCCGCTGCAGAGCGAATAGCGAAGACATCCGTTCGACAATAGCCGCGTGGGCGGAGGCGTCGGCCGGCGACGGCTTGCCGGCCAAAAGCTCAATAAAACGCTGTTGGGGGGAGATATCGGCCGGCGAGTCGGTCCGCTCCAGCAGTAAGTTCGCGCCGGCCCGTCCGGCATCAAAGATCTCCAGCCGGCTCCGCGCCCTGGCAAACAACTGGATCAACGATTGCAAGGTTGGGTCCGCATCGGCCTCCGCGATCTGCCCCTGTCGGACAAGGATCTGCCACAGTCCGACGAGGGCCTGAACCGTGCCTCTGGCGTCCGCCCGCCGAAGCTGGTTACGCCCTTTTCCGATCTCAGGCAACAGATCTTGGTAAGCGATGATGGTTTCCTCAGAAAGGGTCGGTACTTCGGCGAAGATCGGGTACTGTCCGCCATAGTTCTTGTAGTCCCGCATCAAACGGTCTACCGTGGCGGGTGACAGCGGTTTCTTACGCCGCCGCTCGATGTTAGTTATGGCCATAAACATCTTCAATGGCGCGTTTTCCACAAGTCGTCGACAAAACACGAACATCGCTTCGACGACATCGTCAGGCTGGGACCACGAGGCCACGGCCTTGTTGCGCTTGCCTTCGATCCGGGCGTCGCTATGCCAATCGAACAGTCTCCGCCAGGGTTCAACCCCGCCCGGAATGTTCGCTTCTCCAGCGGCGCCGATATACAGCCGAGCGATCAGCAACTGGAGGTCGGAATTCGATCGGAAAATCGGCCGCGCAGGTCCTGGGCTAGTCGACTCTCCTCGCACAGCCAGATAAAATCGCTTCAGCCGTTTCGGTTGGGTCAAATATTCCCGCGTGCTGCCCTGGGCTCGCGAAAGTGCGTCGAAGTAGGAGGCCATCCAGCCGTCGTCGACCTCGATTAAGGCTTGAAAAAACTTTGCCCCGTCAGCTGGTGACACGCCAACTAACGCGGTCCAAGTGGACTCGGTACGCTTCCCGCCGGGAACGACCGCTTTGCCCCCTTGAATTTCAAACGAGCCTCCGAAAAAGTCCAGGACGTGCGCAAAGTCTTTCAGCCGCTCGGCGGGAACTTCCCGGCGCAACGCCGCCGCCGTGGGCTCGTGGAGGCCGGCCATGGCGACATACAGCCGAGCCAAAGCGGGATCGCCTAGTAAGGTGTCCACAAACGGCCGCGCCCCCTTCCTGCGCGTAGCTGACAGCCAGTAATCTTCCCCGAATATCACCGGCAGACGACTTGAAGGGTAGGGCTTATGAAAGGCTGCCTCCCTGCGATAGGCGTCTTCCAACTCGGCGAGCGGAAAGCCCGAGTCAATGGCAAGAAAGGCGCGAGAGGGGTTAACGGTTTCCAGCACAGTGTTTGCTCCGCAGGCGTCGCGAACACGGAAGCCGAGGATCCTCAACAGCCGAGCGGTTTCTTCTGACTCGCAGGAGGGGACATCGATCGTCTCGTTGGCTCCGGCGAACTGCTTCAACTCTCGCGCTTGTGAAAGATACTGAATAACCAGCTTGAGGTACTCGGTCTGTACCAGACTCTCGGAGGCGCGACTGGCTCGGTAACCGGATGTGATGAGATTACGAGCTAAGGCAGGTAAAAGCTCGTGGGGTTGTTGATCGCTGGAAAGCGCAGCCATCCGACGGAAGGAATAGAGAAAGCCCGGGATCTCTGTCCAGCCCGATTCGATGCCGTCCGTCGCCAGTCCAGGTCCAGTTGGGACTTCCCATCCCTCGAGGCCCGATCCGCCGATTTCCCGGTAAGCGGTGACATGCTTGCGCGCCGAGTCAAGGTCGCCTTCGACTAGCGAGACTAAAACCAGCCGGCGGGTGATCCGGCGGCGAGTCTCAATCGATCCCGACGAACCTAGCGCTTCTAGAACCTTCGTGTATGCGCCGCTTCGACCGGAGTCCCGAAAGCGATCCAGAAATTCCGCATAGGCCAATAGGGCCTCAGCATTATCAGGGGATTCTTCCGCCGTGCGGGCCAATACGGCGCGTGCCTCCAGCACCTGTTGCGCCTGCTCCAGTTGCTCGGCCCGGCGGATCGCATCCCGGACAGGTTCGGCCTGCAGCCAGCAGACACCGACCAACGCCAGAATCGTGGCTCGACTCATTTTCTCTAACCCCCGACAGTCGCTTGCCCCAATCGCGACCGACTTTTTGCGGTGAGGTTCGACCTACCTCACCGAGAACCACTCGTTGCGCACCGATTTTAGTCGTTCGTAAGGTGTTCTGACAAGGCCCCGTCATTACTTTTAACCGTCACGAGCCACAATTCACACTGGCTCTTCCGGGTTTTAAGTGGGCGAAGGAGCCAGATCGAGTTTCCCACAGTGGAAGTAGATGGCGTTGATGAAGTTCTGTTGATTGCGGAAACCGCGCGCCGTGGCCTTGACCCATTGAATCCTTGAGTTCAACCCCTCGCTGACCGCGTTCGTAATGCGGTGTTTCAGATACGTGAGTATGTTTTCGAGGCGAGCCGTCAACATCCGCGCTACGGTGACCATCGGCGTCAGCCGGCTGCGACTCGCCCAGCCGCGCCATTGCTCGAAGAAAGCTCGCGCCGCCGATTCGCAACGATAGTCGAACAGCCGCATCGCCGTTTCCTTCAACGCCCACGCCCGCGCCGTCTTCAAGTCGCTTTCGCGCAGCGCGCGGAACTCGCGCCAGGCGTCCTCGGAAAAGTTCGCCGGATGCCGCAGCCAAGCGTACTTCGTGCCTGTCAAACGCTCGTCGCCGAGGGCCAGTAAACGCTTGTTCTCCGCCCGCCGCACCTGGTCCACCGCCTTCGCCAGATGCGCCGCGATGTGATATTTGTCGTAAACGATCTTTTTCTCCGATTCGTCGAGATGCTCCCGGGTCGAGGCGACGTAAGGATCCCACATGTCCATCGCGACGGCCTCGACTCGGGCGAGTTGCTCTGCGCTCAACGTCTTCCAAAAGCCGTCCAGGCTGGCCTGGCGGCGTCCCTCGGCGACGAACAACACGCGCGAGCGGTTGAGATCGTTGACGACGGTGAGATAGCGATGGCGCTTGCGGAAGCTCTTCTCGTCGACGCCCAGGTAGGGAATCGGCTCTGCCGCGCGACGTTCGAGCCCACGTTGCACGGCGCGTTCCAGGATGCCGTGAATCTCGTCCCAGCTCAGCGCCAGCAACTCGGCGATGCCTTGCTGGCTGGCTTCCTTCAGCCACGAGATCGCGAGAGCTTCAAACAGCGCGGTGAAGCGGCTGGAAGCCTCGGCCCAGGGCAGTCGCTGCGCGGCGGCCGGGCGTGCAGGATCGTGCGGTACTGACAGGTGTCGAGGTGACGCCAGCGGCGTTCGGGCTGATGATCGTGGAGTGCGCACACGGCGCTGCATTGGCGGCACGGCCAGCGGACTTGCTCGTCGTGTTCGAGGAAGACGTGGACTTCGCCGTCGGCTCGGCGCAGCTCCACTCGCACGACTTTCCAGGGACTTTCGATGCCCAGAATCTGGCGGTATAGCTCGCGGTCTTGCATCCCGCGAGACTACCACCGAGCCTCACTAGCCCACTAGAAACCCGGAAGAACCTTCACACTTAATCGCGCCAGGCCCCCAGCCCCTCTTGCCGGGTTTTGTGGTCAGCGGCAAGGACATCGACCGTGGAGTCATCCGACGACGAGCAATACTGAAACGGGGAGACGCTGGAGAGCCGCCTTGGGGCGGGCATTGTGGTCCTGCCCTAAAATCCTTGGTGAGAGAAGCGAGGCTAGGATGGGGTTGTGTTGTGGGCAAGAAACTGCCGGATGAGCTGAGCCTGTCTTCGATTGACGACCGCCGACAACTCTTCGAGGCTGGTGCCGCGCACTTGCTCAAGGCTTCCGAAGTTTCGCAATAGCCTTTGGACTGTTCTTTCGCCGACTCCGGGAATGTTTAGTAGAGCAGATGTGAGTTGACGTGAATGCCGTCGGCTGCGGTGAAAACGCACGGCGAAACGATGTGCCTCATCCCGAACCATTTGGACCAGGTGCAGGACTGGAGAAAAGCGCTCGAGTTGGATTGGCTCGTCCTCTTGGCCTTGCACGAAGATCGTTTCTTCGCGCTTGGCGATAGCCGCCAACGGCTGGTTGATGATGCCAAGTTGTTCCAGCGCCTGAGCGGCGGCATGGAGCTGTCCGATTCCCCCATCAACCAAGACTAACCCCGGCATGGGCTTGTCCTCTTGCTGTAGTCGGCGATAGCGGCGGCCCACGACCTCCTGCATCGAAGCGAAATCGTCGATTCCCATCACCCCTTTGAGAATGAATTTGCGGTAGTCCGACTTTTTCATCTTGCCGCCTTCCCAGACGACCATCGATGCTACGGTGTCGTTGCCCTGGATGTGAGAAATATCGAAACACTCAATGCGAGCCGGCTTGTCAGGCAGGCTTAGGGCATCCATGAGCGCTGCCATCATGGCCTTCGGGGTTGGTTTCATCACGCGGAACCGCTGTTCGAAACAGTGCCGCGCATTGTTCTGTACAAGCTCGAGCATCGACTTCTTCGGACCACGCTGTGGCACCGCAATCTCGACCTTGCGTCCGCGCCTTTCCGCCAACAATTCTTGAAGCGCACTCTGGTCGTCAAACCCAACGGGAACGTGGACCAACGAGGGGACGTACTGCTGGCTGAGGTAGATCTGTTTTAGTAGGGCCGATAGGAACTCGGCAGGGCGCGACTCGTGCGCATCCTCCCAGTAGAACTCTCGGCGGTCTACGATTCGGCCGTTGCGCACGTGAAATAGGTTCACCGCCACAAGCGGCGCTTCCGCGTAAAGTCCGAAAATGTCAATGTCACGGCCCTCGACGGCGGCCACTCGCTGTCGCTCGCTGAGCTCGTCGACGGTCGAGATGAGGTCCCGCAAGGCAGCCGCCTGTTCGAATTCCGTTCTGTTGGAAGCTTCCACCATGCGGGATCGCAGCTCGCGGACTAGATCGCTCTGTCGGCCTTCGAGGAACATCCGAACGTCCTCTACGGCGCCGGTATAGATTTCGTCGGTCGTCAGGCTCTTTACACACGGCCCCCAGCAGCGGTGAATGTGATACTCCAGACACGGCCGCGGGTGGAAGCGGGTCAGGTCTACCCGGCAAGACGGGATTTTGAAATAGCGGTGAATGAAGTTCACCAGACGGTGTGCCAAATTGGCGGGGAAGTAAGGACCGAAATAAGTCGAGCCGTCCTTCTTGAGTCTTCGGGTCACGTACACCCGCGGAAAACGTTCCTTGGTCAGCTTGATGTATGGGTACGTCTTGTCGTCGCGTAACAGAACATTGAATCGTGGCTGACGTTCTTTGATCAGGTTGTTTTCGAGGGCCAGCGCCTCCTTTTCATTGGCAACAGCGATGTAGTCGATGTCGTGGGCTTCGGCCAGCAGGCTGCCGGTCTTGGCGTCCGATAAGCGCTCGTCCACGAAGTAGCTTCGCACCCGATCGCGCAGGCTCTTCGCCTTACCGACGTAGATCACCCTCTCGGCAGCATCCTTATATAGATAAACTCCGGGAGAAGTCGGAAAACCGGCAGCCCGTTGTTTGAGCCGGTCCAGATGCGGGGCAACCGCCATGGGGAGAAACTTGCTTCGATTCTAGCAGAGGGATTTTTCGAAACCTTGCCGAACCGACGGTCACATAGCAGATGGATTAGCGGCCCGTTGCAAAAGTCGTGCAGGAGCGAAAATGGGGACTGCCACCAATTCGCTCCCGTCATGATCCAAGAAGCAGAGCACTTAGCCTGAAGCGAATTGGCTGGCTGTACCCGATTTTCGCGACCTTCACTTCTACCACGGGCTGCGAGCGGCACAACTCACCAGGTGAGCGCCGGCCCGCTTCCTCACCGGGCGGCGAGGCAAAGAGCGTAAGAGCCCGGTCAGTACGAGGCTGGCGCGCTCGCCGTTTCTTGAGCAAAGCGGGCTAGAATGGGGACATGGCGTCTCCACCCACCCTCGTGTCTGTCGACGAATATTTGCGGACCAGCTTCAGCGACGGAGACCGGGAATATGTTGATGGCCGCCTCGTGGAGCGAAACCTGGGCGAGAAGGATCATAGCAAGACGCAGGGGGAATTGATCTACTTCTTCCGCGCGAACCGAGAGACTTTCGGAACATACGCCTTCCCTGAACAACGCGTGCAAGTAAAACCGACCCGCTTCCGGGTATCCGACGTGTGCGTCTACATCGGCAAGGAACCCGAAGAGCAGGTCTTTCGGACACCGCCATTTCTAGTCATAGAGATCCTTTCCAAAGACGACCGCCCCGGCGACCTTGAAGACAAAGTTAGCGACTACCTCGAGTTCAGCGTGCCTTACGTTTGGGTAATCGACCCCGCTGGCAAGCGCGGATACATTTGCACAAGAGAAGGCAAACAAGAAGCCGCGGAAGGCGTGCTCAAGACCGACAATCCTTCGATCAAGCTCGATCTGAGAGTCCTTTTCTAGCGCGTCTCCGATCAAACGCCGCCCGACCTCATCAGCTCTACAACTCGTGCAGCGCCAGCGCCCCTCGATAGAAGCAGTAGAGACCCGCCATCTGGATCACGTGGTAGAGATCATTGTGATTGAAGTGCTCAGCCAGCGACCAGCCGCTTTGCTGCATCCCTAACCCGACCAGGGTTACGCCGATCCCTCTAACTAACCATCTTGCTCCGGACTTCCTTAGCCCCGGATCGGCCGTATGAGGACGCCGAACGGAGCGCACACCGGCCCATAGCATCACCAAGCTGCTCACTGCGATGGCCGTCACCGTGACGGTCCACACGAGGCGCAGGTTCGCCGAGCCCAGGTAAAGGGCAAATCCGTGTGCAGTCCCTCCGGCGAGAGCAGCGACGGCGGTCCCCGCGAACGCGGCCGCCCAAACTGGAATCGATCCAAGCCGCATGGTCGGTGCCCGTCGCGCCAGCACTCTAGCCTGGACCAGACATTGCGCGGCGAGCAGATAGTCGGTCACCATCGTCATCGGCTCGGTGATGTGGGGGCTAGCCATAGTAGCGTTCACCTAAGCTGTGATGAAACCAACAAATCTTTCCCCCCGTGGCACCGTTTGTCATGTACGGGGAGCGACATGTCGCGCCCCGGACAAGCGGGATCGCTTGTCCCTACTTGAGTCGTCACAAGCTGGGGCAGTAGGGACCGGCGATCTCGCCGGTCCAGGGGTCCAACATATCGCGCCCCGGGGACCGCCTGTCGCCACCTTCCGTCTCCCTACGACCTTTTGCGTCCATCTCGGAACCCCAGGGAGCAATTCGAGCATCCGTCGCCCATTTTGCCAAACATCAGTTGACCCTCGTTCGCTCTCGTTTCCGAACGATTGCCGAAAACACCATCGCTCGCGGGTTGGTCCTCGAACCCGTATGCCACGTGAACGCAGGCCGACATACAAAAATTCGGGTACTTGACATGAGAGTGCTGGGATGACTATAGTTATTAGTTAACCATATAGAATAGTTTATTTAGTCATAGCTAAATTAGCCGCCAACTCTACTGTCTCGCCCTAGCCGCACTAGCGACAGCAGTCCCCGCCCTCTCCCAAAGCGACACGACCGGGACCGCCCAAGCTCGCATGGAGGAACTGGAACAGCGCATCGCGAAGCTCGAGGAAAGACTTCGCCGGATCGAAGCCGAGCCTAGCACAGCCGTAGAAGCACCGGCGTCAGAGGTTGCGGAGGAAGATGAATCTCCTGACCCAGTCCCGGTCGCGGCTGCCCCCCCCCACGAAGCCCCGCAACAAGTTATCGGCTCGGTACCGACAAGCACGCCGGAGGTCCCCGACGAAGGGCGGGATCTCGCGTCCTCGGAAATCAGGTTGCCTTTCTCCGGGTACATGGACTTCCACTTCAACAACGCACAAAACGAGCCCAGCCAGCTCGACATGCACCGCTTCGTGTTGCTGTTTGGGCACAGCTTTACTGATCGGATCCAGTTCTGGTCGGAGCTGGAACTCGAGCACGCGTTTGTTTCCGGAGAGGGCGAGTTCGGCGAGCTGGAACTCGAGCAAGCCTACCTCGACTTCCTCGTCAAGCCCTGGCTGAACTTCCGCGGCGGCATTCTGCTTGCCCCGGTGGGCCTCATCAACGAGCGCCACGAGCCACCGGCGTTCAACGGAGTGGAGCGGCCCTTCGTCGACACGGTCATCGTCCCGAGCACGTGGTTCGACTCGGGCGCCGGTATTTTCGGCGATCTCGGCAGGGGCTTCGTCTACAAGGCTTATGTCATGTCGCCCCTTGATGCCACCGCCTTCGACGCCGAGGAGGGCATCCGGGGCGGACGCCAGAAGGCATTTCAATCGGTCGTACAAAACACGGCCTACACCGGCCGGCTGGAATACCACGGGTTGCCTGGCCTCTCTTTGGGTAGCAGTGTGTGGTGGGGCAATACCGGTTTCAATCTCCCGGACATCAACCCCCGCGTCCGTGTCTTCGAGTTCGACGGCCGTTACCGCTTCTCGCGGTTCGATTTTCGCGGCCAGTTCGCTCGCGTCGACATTACAAGGACCGATGAGATTAACTTCCTGACGCAGCTTCGTACAGGTGTCAATCCGAATATTGCGCGCGGGATGCGAGGGTTCTACTGGGAGTCGGCTTACCATCTTTTGCCCTTTCACTTTCCGCACGACTTCGTGGCCTTTGTACGCTACGAGAACTTCGATACCCAACACAGAATGGCGCCGGGCTTCCTGCCGCTCAGACAATTCGATCGCTCGGCATGGGTGATCGGGGGAACCTACTACCCTGAACCGGATGTGGCGCTGAAGTTCGACTACACGGTCCTGCGCAACCGGAGTTCGATCATCGAGGCGCATAACTCCCTCAACCTGGGGATCGGTTGGTGGTTCTGAGAGGGCATCACGGGATGAATTGGTTCCACTTCAAGCGGGAGCGAACGCCCTTGAGCACTCGAGCCAGCATGCGTGGCGCGTTCTTTTGGCGACGATTCACGCTTCGCGGATTTCGGACCTCACTCCCGATCCTGTTGGCCATCACCTTTGCCCTACCAGCCGTTACGACTGCCGAGCCGAAAGCCGCTGACCCGCCGGTCCGTGTGGTCAACATGCTGGCTGAGCGCTTTTTCTTCGTTCCTTCTCGTCTCAAAGTCAAGCAGGGAACGACCGTGGAGTTTCGAATTCGCAGCGCGGATACCAACCATGGGTTCCGCATCCGTAAAGCAGGTATTAATGTTGTTGTTCCCAAGCGCGGCAAAGGTCAGGCCAAGGTCATTTTCCATGCCAAAGAAAAGGGGCGCTATGACTTTGAATGCTCGAAATCGTGTGGGGCGGGCCATAGCATCATGCGCGGCACGATCATTGTGGAGTAATGGATGAACGTAAAGATTGTGAGCGCGGGTTGGGCTTTGCTTTTCGTCGCGCCTCTGCTGTTCGGACAGTTTGGGCGTCGGTCGCTGCCCGGCAATCCCCTAGCGGGTATTACCGCCGAAGAGTTCGAGCGGTTCCGCCTCGGGCTAGAAGACTTTGTCGAGGTGGAGGACGCAGACGAGGGCCTGGGACCTGCCTTTAACGGACTGGGCTGCTCGCAATGTCATAACTCACCCGCCATTGGAGGGGTCAGTCCTGTTTCGGAGGTTCGCGCCGGTTATCTCGACGACGAGGGCGTTTTCCACGAGCTTGCCGGCGGTACTCTGTTTCACCTGTTTTCGATTCCCACCCATTTTTGCCAGCCTAAAATTCCGGCCGAGGCGAACGTCATTTCTCGACGGATACCCGTTCCGCTGTTCGGCGCGGGGTTGATCGAAGCCATTCCCGACGAAACCTTGCGGGCTCTGGAAGACCCCGACGATCTCGACAATGACGGCATCAGCGGCCGCGCCGCCGTCATCACCGACGTGGGGACGGGCCGGGAGCGTGTTGGGCGCTTCGGTTGGAAGGCGCAGCATGCGACTTTGCTGGCCTTTGGGGCCGACGCGTATGTGAACGAAATGGGAATAACCAACGCGTTGTTTCCCAACGAAGTAACCACCGGGTTTGACCCCGCGTTGCTCGAGTTTTGCGATCGGCGGCCCGATCCCGAAGACGCTCCCGATCCTTCGACCGGCCTGCGAGGGATCGACAACTTCGAAGCCTTCATGAAATTCCTAGCGCCGTTGGATCGCGGACCCGTCGACGACACTACTCGGCAGGGGGAAGCCGTTTTCGAGGCGGTCGGCTGCGCCGTCTGTCACATCCCGGTGTTGATGACGGGCCGAAGCTCGAACCCCGTCTTTGACAACAAGCCGGTGCCGCTTTACTCGGATTTGCTATTGCATACTGTCGCCACAGGTGACGGCATCGAGCAAGCGGCCGCCGCCCCCAACGAGATCCGCACCCCGGCACTTTGGGGACTGCGACTTCGCCGTCCTTTCTTACACGATGGAAGCGCTGCAACCGTCGAAGATGCTATTCTTCGCCACGGAGCAGAAGCGGAACAGGCTCGCCGGAGCTTCCTCGATCTCACCCCGGAAGACCGCTCGGCGCTGTCGGCATTTCTCTCTTCGCTCTAGTGCTTGGTTGCATAAGTTCACGATCGTTCATAGGCCGGCAATCCCTGGACCGCTCCCTCACGGTCGCGGCTCGGAAGGCTCTGCGAACAAACCACTTCCGGGCCAGACGGACGACCGTATGATCCTTCGGGAAAAGGCTTTTTAAATACGCTAACTTTGCAACCAAGCACTAGCGGAACATCAAAAAACGTGGCCTCGTGCCCGGCAAGGATCGGTTAGCCAAATGCACAGTGAGAACCGTGGCATCGTCCGGGCCCAGCCGAAGTCGAGCTTGCAGACGAAGATGCCGGTTCACCGGCAGTCTTCGCTAGGCCGGAAGGCGCTTCCTGGCGTGCGCCAACATCGATACCATCGAAGCGATCGCGATTCAACTCTCCAATCGTGCCGACACTTCGGCCTAGGCACTGAGCCAAGTGCTGAAGACTCCAAACCCAGAGGAGGTGGCTACAAATTCCGCTACACTAGGGAAGTTGCCATCCCAACCCAGCAGTTCCTAACCTATTGAAAACAAAACCACGGGCGGTTAGCTCAGTTGGTTAGAGCGCCTGCCTTACAAGCAGGAGGCCACTGGTTCGAGTCCAGTACCGCCCACCAATGTTTTCAGGGAGTTACGTGCTACCCGCTCGGCCCGACCCGCCAATTGTGACGCAGATTGTGACGTAACCCCGCCCGACCGGCACATTTCAGTTCACCTCCGCGGCCTTCTCCAAGCCCTCCGACCTGACGCTCATCAGCCCCGAGGAGAGTTTTTCTACCGCCTCGCGCTTGGCCTTCATCCGCACGTGGCTGTAGTGCTCCAGCATGCGCCGCGACATGTGTCCGGCAATCGCCATCAGCGTAGCGTCCGGGGCTCCGGCTTTGGCCAACTCCGTGATCGCCGTGACCCTCAGATCGTGGAACCTGAAACGGTCAAGCCCGGCGGCCTTCCTAAGGTTCCTCCATGCGCTTCGCCAGCTCTTCTGATGACGAGTGGGGTCGATGTGCCCGTGCTCGCAGGCCGGGAAAACATAGTGCTCCGGGTCGGCGCATCCCAGCGCTTCCGCTCGTTTTCGCAGCCGAACCAGCGCCTCCACGGCGTCGTCATTCAAGGGAATCGTTCTTCGTCCCGTGTCGTTCTTGCTGCGCTCGACGGTCAGAACCTTTTTGAACAGATCCACGTTCAACCACTTGATATTTTTCAACTCCACCCCGCGGCAAGTGGTACTCACTGCCAATGTTGCCGCACAGTAGGCAACCATCCAACTTGGTCTCTGGCCAGCCGTGACGAACAGCCGCCTCTTCTCCTCTTGGATCAGGGCCCAGCCGATGTGCGAAGCCTCCGGGTAACGCGTGACGTCTTCGGCCAGCAGGTCCCAGCGCTTGGCCTTCTTCAGCATCCGCTGCACGACGCCGATCTCCATATTGATCGTGCGGCCGGAGATGCCTTGCCCCGCTCTTGCCTGTTGGTAAGCAGCGATGTCTTCGGCGGTGATTCGACCCAGCGGCCTGCTCTCAAAGTACTTCTTAAGCGGCACGAATCGTTCCTGCTCGAATTGGATCGTGCGTTCCGCGACGCGCTTCTCACGTTGCTGAAGGTATTGGGCCGCGGCCTCCTCGAAGGGCAGCCGGGCGTAGCCCTTGCCTGTCGGCGATCCGACCTTGCCCTCCTGAATCTTGCCGACGAGTTCCTTTTCCAGAGAGCGCGCCTCGCGGTGATCGGTTGTCTTGAGCGACTGGCGGTAGCGTACCCCGCACACGGTCACATCTGCCCACCAGGTCTTACCGCGTTTCCAAAGTGCCATCTCACGTCCCCCTTTTACGCCTTGATCTCTTCTTGCCGCTTCCCTTCGGCCGGCCGCCCTTCTTGCCGTTCGCGCGGGCGATCTCCTGGATGCGTTCAAGCCCGAGGCGCTCCAGCCGGCTCTTGTAGCTGCGTTTGCCGAGCCACGAGGTGAAGCGTCGAAGTTCTGCTTTCGTCATGATTATATCCTAAAGTGTTTTGGTTATGATTGCAAGAGCCTTCTTTCCACGCTTCTCGTCAGCTTTCCCGCCCCGGTTGTACGGACGTCGCTTTGGCTGAAGGCAATTCAAGGGACTGGCCCCGTGCGAGAGTAGCTCTTGGTGTCTGCTAGTAATGTTTCTGCACGCTGCCTAACATAAAGAGGCGGGCATGTACGAAAGCCAATGCGAGAGGATACGAAATCGTCAAAGGCCGTCGCCACGAGAAAAAGGTCCCGCCTGCGTAAGAACATCAGCGGAAGCCCACCCACCAAAGCTGCCGACTCGCGTTGGACTAACTGGCTGAAGGAGCTTGATGACCTAGAGCCGAGGTGTCCGCGGGCTCAGGATTGGCTCGCATACAGCTACTTCATGTTTGCGCGCTACCCTCGTTTGCGTCCCCGCCTGCCGGCCAAACGAAGGCGCAAGGGGAGTGCCGCACTGGCCAGCGACCCACGACGTCTTTTGCTGGAATCGTGCCGCGAGACTTTTGAGCGCCAAGTGTCGAGTGTCGAGAAGGGCATCAAAGAGCATGATGTCGCGCGCAGGGTGCTGGACAGCCTGAACCGACTCCAGCGTAGGCAGCTGGCTGCTCTCGTGGTCGATACGGTTGCAGACCTTGAGAATTACATGGGGTATCAGTCGCAGCTAAAGGACCTAACTCGTCTCGCCAAGGAAGCCCGGCGTCTGAAGACGGCTAGGCGAAAGTTGGACGAAGCTATAAACCCGCATTTCCAATTTGATTCAGGCCTCCCGACCTTCCAGCGGCCTTCAGCGTCTTTATTGATAGGGGTTCAAGCCCTGTCAGGACGCACGGAGGCCAACACCCGATGGGTGAAAAAGAAACAAAGCCGTTCCAGCTAACTTTCAATGGACTTCTCAAAGTCGATTTCCAAGGATCGCGAGTCACCTCCGACGGTGGCTTGATCCTGGTTCGGGAGTTGGACGAGCGACTCGGACTCGGGAAACTGATCGGCGAGCGTCTCACCGACTCCCGGCAAGGCATAAACAAGCAGTTCACGTTCGCTGATCTGTTGCGGCAGTCGGTCTACAGCCGCTTGGCGGGCTACGAGGACCTCAACGATGCTGAGCGTCGCCAAGGTCGAGCACCACCAGGGCGAGCTGTTCGCGCGCGTCGGTTTTATCGTGACGAACATGAGCTTGCCAAGCCGCTCCGTGGTGCGCTTCTACAACAAGCGCGGCACGGCGGAGCAGTGGATCAAAGAAGGTAAGCAAGCGACGCACTGGACGCGGCTGTCGTGCCATCGCTTCCGGGCGAACGAGGTACGGCTACAACTCAGCGTGCTGGCCTACAACCTGGGCAACTTATGGCGGCGGCTGGGACTGCCACCAAGGATCAAGAGCTGGTCGCTGACGAGCTTACAGCAGCGGTTAGTGAAGACGGGCGGTCGATTGATCAAGCACGCGCGCTATTACTGGCTGCTCCTGGCCGAGGGGTATCTGAACCGCAGGCTGTTCGGCGACATGCTGCGTCGGATCTGGGCGCTGCCTGTGCCGGGTGGTTAGGGCCGTCCCGTTTAGATAGGAAATCTGAGCGTTGAGAAAGGAGGGTCGGAGGGGTGTGCGACCAATCGGCTGAGCAGCAGCGAGACGCGTTCACCGGGCGACAAGAACAGGCCATGGGAACCCTTGGATGCCGTTGTGGCCCGCCTTACGAGGCAAAGTCGTTGCCTTCAGGAGAAGAGAGGGAGTACCATGTTCGAGTCGGGGTTCCAAATCGGAAATTCTGGATAAAAGCGCTCAGGGCCGTTCGGCAGCGCGCGTCAAACTTGCATCCCACTCTGGGCAGTGACTTGGTATTCGCGGCGGAGCGCGCCATCGCAATAGTGACCTCGGAGCATTACCGCCACACACCCGAGTCACTTCACGCGCTCCGGAAGGAACTCATCAAACATAGTTCCGAGTACTGCCCCTCCCTTGATCATCCAGCGACGTTCGGAATGGTGCAGCTGTACTGGTTCTTTCGGCATGAGTGCGGACTTTCCGGCAACGAGTCAGAGGTGCGGGCCTCTCTGGTCCGAAACGGATTCTGGCCTCCCTTGGCAAAGCCAATCAAAGTGAAACTTCATTACTCCGACGCGGAATCGCAAGGCTCCACAACGGTTCGGCAGGCGGTTGCAAACTTCGGTCGCGACCGGGGCAAAACCTCGTAACAAAATCCCACCAGTTTTCTTGCACCTTGCCTCTTACGCGGGGGCCACCGTGCGCTTAGCATGGTCCTGTAAGAAGAAGTTCCACTAAGGAGGATCTGTGCCTCAGATCCACGATGAACGCGGAGCCGCCCGGTATCTCGGTTGCTCCGCAGCGCTCCTGCGTCGCATGCGCCGTGAGGGTCGCGGACCGCGTTGGACCCGAGTCGGTCGGCTCGTTAGGTACCCAGAGCGCTGGTTGAGTGAATACATCGAAGCCCAGGCCGTTCCGAAGAGCTACAACTCGGGGAGCAAAGCGCGGTGCTCAGACGAGGAACCCGATGACAGGGCGGGGAAGGATACTACGCCGAGCAAGCCCACCCCCCGGAGTTAACGGCTTGCTGGCAGCGGGTCTTCTATGGGCCCTCGCATTATGTCAGCTCCCTCGGCATCACCTGATTGAGAGCCAAAGTGAGCGACGCACAATCCGTCGAACTAGCGACCCCAGTGGCAACCGACGAGGCAGGCCAAGGTGACGCCTGGACCCAGCGGCGTAACAAATGGGGCGTCTATTCACCCAGCGAACTCAGTCGCCGCTGCAAGGAATCGGGTGCCGGTGACGACCTCGTCGAAGGGATTATTCCGAGCCGATCCCTCGGGATCTTCGTTGGAGACTCCGGCCTTGGCAAGAGCCCGCTCCTCTACCAGCTGGGGATTTGCGTGGCGGCTGGTGTGCCTTTCCTTGGCCGGGCTGTGAAACAAGGCACTGTGCTCTACCTCGACTTCGAAAACGGCACAGCCGAGGTCGATGAGATAGTCACCACGATTTCAGGCCATCTGGAGCTGAGCAAGCCGCCGGAAGAGCTGGAACTCTGGAATGCGAACGACCTCCCCCCGGACTGGGGCAATCAAGAATACATTCCCGGGAACCTTATCTACCAAGCTAAGCCCACGCTGCTGCTCATCGATCCCTTCACTGGCCTTTTCCCAAACATTGAAGAGAAAAACTCCGTTGCGACGCAAACTCTACACGATCTCAGAAGTCGCATCGGCGAGTGCGGCACGACGATCCTCGGCGCGCATCACATCCGAAAGCCCCCAAGTGATCCTCAGCAAGGTCCTGCGTCCCTAGAGGACGAAAGTCTCCAGCGATGGTTTCTCCAAGCTCGTGGTGCGCGAGCCCTGATCAACGGGTGTGACGTTCGCTTAGGACTGGATCGGCCGGGCCTCAGTAGTCTGGGAACGATGAACGATCGCGGCCAGGAAGAAATTGCCTTAGTCCTGCGGGGTTTTAGGCGCGTGCGCGGTGAGATTCCGCTGACCTACTTGTCGCGCGTACTTGACGAGAGCGGGGAGCCCACGGGTTACAAGACGGTTACGGGGGCACGCCTCCTCTTTAACGACGAACGAGAGGCTGCATTCGCCAAGCTCCCCCCGAACTTCCGCTTCAAAGATGCGCGGCAAGCTTACGCGAAAGGAGACCAGGCGACCGCTGACTTCTTGAAGAAGTGTATCAGCCTGGGCATTCTGCGCAAGGTGAACCGGGCTTATGAGAAGCTTGACCCCCCGGAGTAAGCGGAGTGTTTGCCCAATTCCATTGTATTCAGCCAGTTAGCGCTCCGGAGGCTAGCGGAGCAGACCGGAGTAGGCGGAGTAAAGGACCGTCGATAAAGCCTTTTACTCCGGTCACTCCGTCCTACTCCAAAGCACGGCGGAGTTGGAGGTTATTGATAACAAATAGGTTAACCTGTCCACTCCGCTTACTCCGGTACATTGCCCGCCGTCTGGTCAAGCCCCGCCCCTCCCGGCTGCTACCTTCAGGCCCACCTTGCCCCCACAGCGCCACGGAGCTTGCCTGCCCGTGCTTCCAGGAAGCCAAGGCGTTAAGTCGGTTCGCGCCACGGGGTCCCAGGGGCGACCCGGCCAAGACGACACTCCTGTCAGGCACACCTCCGACCCAGCGATTTCAATCACTTCCGCGAGTTAGCGCCACGGGTGGTGTGCGGAAGTGCGGGCCTAAAGTCCCCGCTGAACTCGACCGAAGAGCGGGTGTCGGAGCCATCTAGGAGGGGGCCTTTCTCTCGACCCCCTGAAGCCGGGCGCCCCCGGGGCCGGCGGCCCACCCGTCGACCTGGACGTCGGGCCTTGCCTTCACCTCCTTCACATGTGGACCTCTGGTGGCAGGTGCGCATTCTCAAGGAGTTCGGGAATGAGGTCTTCCTCCTGGGCCCGTGCACGGTCCAAGAAGGCCGTGCTCACTTCCAGCTTGGCTCAGACTCGCTCCTTTGGTTTGGCAGCAGAGCGGATGCTCTTTCGCATAAGCAACTGTCTGCGCGGAGCAGTGCACGGTGGGCTGCGATCTGGTTTACCGTATTTGTCACTCTCGCTCTCGTGTATCTCCAGTTCGGGTGAGCCTTAAAGGTTACAGGCTGACCAACCGGGCAAACGCTTTCCCGGTTCAACGCCCATCGGCAGCTTTCGCTGTCGGTTTCGGCGGCTCTTCCCCAAAAAAGACATCCCCCGCGGTCCGTTTCTCTGCGTTTGTCGTCTTCCTCCATAGAGCAACAATCAGGCAAGACGGTGTGAAGAGATGGTAATGATTTGTCCAAACTGTAAATTGCTCAATCCGGACACAGCCCAAAGGTGTGACTGTGGATACGATTTCATAACAAAACTGGACATTCCAGAACCGGAGGAGTTTCGTTGGCTCGTAGACTTGCCGCGCCCCCGGCAGGTCATCAAGAAGGCGGATCCAGTCCCCGTGGGCGTGTTTCTTGCGCTGCTCGGCCTCGTACTTATTCTCAGCAACCTGCGGGGAGAGGACGCGGTCTACGGCCTAGTCGCGCTAGGTGTCGTCATCTTCATTATTCTCAGGATCCTCGACAGGGGTAACAACCTACTCAGCAATGGCAATGTCGCCTTTGGAAAGATTGTCGGCCTCGAATGGGTAGGTAACGTAGAGGCAGAACTTGGGTGGCGTCTTGATTACCAGTTTAGGGACAGTAGAGGTACGGTTCACGCCGCCGCTTACAAATATGCGGACGAAGAGGAGTGGCAAGGACAAGTCGGAGATGTGTTGCCTGTCTTCTATGACAGTAGTAATCCGTCCTGCAGCTATCTTTTACTGGATATGGGGTATCCACTTGACTCAGGTAACCCCACCATCTTGTGGTTGGGCTCACGGGGCCTCAGCGTCCCAGTCGGCGACGATCGATCGATACGGCGTTGGGTCCACGGCGACTGCCTGCTGCACAAGGCGGTAGAAGAGTTTTCCCCGGCTGCGTGAGTTGCGCCGGTTGAAGCGGAACACAAACTCGTCGAGGTAGTAGTCCAGATGCTCGTGGCTAACCGCGCCTTGGTGCGTGCCCAGCAGCCAGCGCTTGAGCAACGAGATCGCTTGGTGCACCCTCGGCAATAATTCCGAGGCCTGCTTGCGGCGGCCCGACAGAAAGACGATGCGATGCTGGTAGCCCTTCTTCTCCAGCGGCTCGTAGCCCAGCCAGCCGTCGGTGTGCACCACGCTTCCCGGCTCGACCGACTCCTCCACGAAGGGCATCAAACTGGCCGCCGATGCGTTCCGCACGCGCTGCATGCGGATCCGTCCTAGCCCGCGGCCTCTCTCTTCCGCGGCTACTGCAATCAAGGCTTTACGCTCGGTCTGCCGGCCGCTCACACCCTCTTCCTCAGCGCCCCAATAGGTCTCATCGACCTCGACTACGCCCGCCAATCGCTCCCGCCCCGGACGCACCATCGCTCGCCGCAGCTTGTGCATCCAGGTCCACGCGGTTTGATAGCTGCCCAACCCGAGAACGCGCTGCAGACCCAGCGCGCTGACCCCGTTCTTTTGCGAAGTGACGTGCCAGATCGCCCGGAACCACAGCCGCAGCGGCTTACGTGTGTCTTGGAAGATCGTGCCCGAGGTCACCGACGTCTGCCGCCCGCAGCGAGCGCATTCGAACCACACTTTGCGCACCGGCCAAGCCCGCTCATGCCCGCATCCCGGACAGCGGAAACCCTCCGGCCAGCGCAACGCGGACAGATAGTCGCGACAGGCCTCTTCGCTGGCGAAGCGTACCTCGAACTCGAGCAGGTCGCGTGGATAATCCTCCACGAAGGCGCATTACTACATCTTGGGGTCACCTGAGTCAAGTGGATACCCCATTTTACTGGATTCCGACCGAATAGTCGGGCCCCGTGGAGGCTGATCCTCAAGCATCACCCCAGCGTCTACGTTGGGATGTCGCTCCTCGCGTTCAGGTGGTAGGTCTCCGCTAGTCTAGTCGGCTAGCGTTGAACTTCTGGCCTCAGTCGCCGGTGGTTGAGTTCCCACCAGGAATCAGCAGTTGTTGGTTAGTAACGTACTCCAACAAAGCCACTTAGCCTGATTTCACCGGCTGGTGCCCGGGAAGTCCCCTTCTCGTCCATTGGGGCGGCCCTGATCTGGATAGATCCACCCTAACGTTAGAACTTTATCTGGAGTAATCCGGCGCTGGGAGGCGCGAGTGAAGGTGATGGGCTGATCGAAGCGTTGATCCAGGCGCACCGCTTTACGCCCGGCCAAGCCCACTGGCCCGCCCCGCGGCGACAGGTCTTCCCTGAGCCGAAGCGCAGGCGTGACGAAAGCGCAATAAAAAAAATCGGGGCGTGGGGTCAAACCCGGGGGGCCCAACCGCTCTCGGCCTGGGTTGCGAGACAAAGACGACCAGCACGCCTTCCGCGTTTCAGGGCTTAGCGGCTACGTGAGACCTGGCAAGACCACGCGGCTGGTCGTCACAATAAGGCGGCTCGAAGCGCAGCACGAGGTGAGGGTCAGTCAGCTTGAGGATTGGCTCGCAAGCGGCGGTAGGTCGCCCCGCGAACAGGTGCTCAAGGGTCGGCTGCGAAAGTTGCTGCGGCCAAAGTAGAACGCTAGATATACGCCGCCCTTCTCCCGAGGCCAACTGGGCCGATCGCCCAGTCTCGTTCTTCGACCGCACCTCGTCGGAACCGCGGGTCAGCCAAAGCCATCCAGTTGCAGAGAACGAACCTCCGCCGCGAACATCGACACCGGCAGTACGCTTCGCGTGGTTGGCGGAAGTTCTTTCGAGGGAGGAGCTGTCAACGTACCGAAGCGGCGCGGGTAGATCCTCATGGCGAAGGCTTGATCCAGGTGGCTGGTTCAACCCTTGCCGACTAGTGGGGATCTATCGCCGTGCTTCGTTAGCGACCGCGATGCCAATGGACGAGCAGCCCGTTTCCCAGGCACCAGCACAATCCTCCGCTCGGGCAAGTCAGCGGTATCAATCTGCTCAGGGTAGGGAACGCACCTGATGATCGGCCACACTATCTCGCACTACTAGTAAGTCCCCTTCTCGTCCATTGGGAGATGCCTGGGGTGGTGTGATCTGGAGCTTTGGGTCCACTACGGCCCGCTCCGTCGGTGGTGTGGCCAGTCTGGCGCGGGAATAGCCCGGCTCTACCGTTGAACGTCTTTCCGGAAACCCAGTAGGTCTCTGACAGCAACCGAAGGGGCGTGGAGCCGGACGAAAATCTTGCATTGCGGCTGTCGCTTCAGCTACCCTACCGGTTTCCCGGTGGCCGAAACAGAAATGCTTGCTACTAGGAGCAAGCGTCCCTCTAGGAGGTGAGAATGCAACGCAAATCTCTGTTGGGTTGGTGGATAAAGTTACGCAGACGTTTGCCCGCGGCGGTGGTGTGGGTCGCCGTCGGTGTTCTGCTCATCGCGGAAACGGCCTTCGCCCAGAGGACGCAGCGGCGGATGATCCCCGACTGCACCTCGCCTGACACCGAGATCCGCATTACCCTCAGCCCTACCAAGGTACCCATCGGGGGAACAAGAATCGTGATCACAACATTGCTTTGCAATGTCGAGTCTCTGTTCTTCGACTGGCCCCAAGCCCAGGTTCGCTTGGTGGATGGCGACGACCTTTCTATAATAAGTCCCTTCGACGGGACCGATAGGCTTGGTGTCCTGCTCGCTTCGGCGGAGGTATTTGGGGGGGTTCCGGAGCCGCACCCCTCCTTTAATGTGGCCCTTACACATTTATTTTGCCCAGATGGTGATCCGGTAATCTACGGCGCAAGACTAGGCTTTAGTAGCCACGAAGGACCGCACCCGACCTGCGTCGATCCGATTGTGCCGACGCAGGCTGACCTCGAAGGGCGAGCTGATCTCCTCGTAGAAGTGCTAAGAACTGGCCACCAGGTAGGAGAAGGATCAGAGGAGCCTCTCTACCTTTTCCCGGGCAACGTCCGCGGAAATCCGAAAGCGGAACTGACGGTTCAAGCTTGCTGTTTTGGGACCGCACAGTTTCCCGGCCGGTCGTACTCCCCCCCCAGGGGCCCGAGCCCCGAGGAAATCGACAGGACCTTGAGGATTCTCACAGAAGACTTAGGGGATTCAGTAATCCTCTCGCCCCCACCGGTGTACGAAGACGCCGGCATGCCCGTCGAAGAGAGCGTAAACGCCCAAACCGAAGTCAAGCAGGACAAGGCCCCGCACGAGGAGTTCATCAAGATGCTTCGGGAGCTGGGGCTGGCGATCACGGTTGCGCTGAGCAACCTATTCGGCGTCTCGGCGACCGGCAATCCTAACGCGCAAGAGCTGGTCGGAACGGTCACGGTTGCCGGGCCGTTTCCCTGGGTGGAAGTCACCGGCGATCTGATGGACGACGGGACGTTCGTTGCCGATGGGAGAGGCACGGTCGCCGGGTTCCCCGATATCGCGGTCCGTCTCGAGGGCACGCTGACGCCGGGCGGCCTGGTCGGGGACTACACCATGGGCGCGGAGGGCGGGCTGCCCCAGGGCGAGCCGATCATCTACAGCGTCGAGGGGCGTCTGGAAGAGTGGGACACGTTTTTCGATGAACTGAGCGCCGTGTTTCTGGAGGCCGCCGAAGCCGCGGCCGGGGTTAACTTTGAAGCGCCGCTCGGCGGCGTGGACTGGGGCGCGACCATGCAGAGCATAACCGGCGAGCTGCTTCGCACCGAGGCCGGGCTGCTTTATCTTGACGCCGAGGGCGCCGAGACCATGCCGGGTGACGGGCTGTGCGGCGTCGAAACCGCGCTGAGGGAGTTGGCCGACGCGGTGGCCGGCTCGACCTTGATCAGCCGCGAGCAGACGGAGGCGAACCTTCGTCAAGCAGCCATGCAGTTCGGCGTAGCGGCCGGTTTGATGGACCAGGTGAGCGCGCTGGCGCGAGTGGCCCCGACCGGAACAACGAGTCAGGACATCCAACAACTGCTCGACAGCCTGCAGGCGACGGCGCCGCTGCTCGACGGCGTGCGGGTATCGGCGCTGGGCAACCCGTTCACCACAGTATCGGCCGCCGGCTACACCGGCCCGGTCGCCCCCGCGTCGATCGTCGCCGGTTTCGGCGTAACCGGAGCGGCGGATGGCGCCGCCCAAATGATTCCCCTGCCGACGAGTCTGGGCGGAGTGTAGATTCGCGTGACCGACAGCGAGGGCGCCGACTCGCCGGCGGAATTCTTCTTCTCCTCGAACCTGCAGAGCAACTTCTTGATCCCGGCCAGCGCCGCGCTGGGGGACGCCGTACTGACCGTCTTCCAGGGAGATCAGATACTCGCCACCGGTAGTGTGCGGATCGAACTGATTGCGCCGGCTCTGTTCGCGGCCAACAACGACGGCATGGGAGTCGCCGCCGCGCGGTTCATTTTGGTGTTGCCGGACAACAGCCAAGTGGAAGACTTCATCTTCGATCCCAACCTGCCCGTCGGCAGCCGCACGGCACTGCCGATCGATCTGAGCGGGGAAGGCGAGCTTGTCTTCTTGGTGTTGTTCGGTACGGGTATCCGGGGCTTCACCGACGAGGTCACCGCCACGGTCGGGGGAGTGGCGGTGCTGGTCCCCGCGGCGCTGGCCCACCGGGACCTTGTGGGACTCGATCAAGCCAATCTCGGTCCCATCCCGCTGGAACTGATCGGCGCGGGCGAAGTCGAGATCGTCCTCTTTGTGGACGGCATCCCAACCAATACCGTCACGGTGAGCTTTTTGTAGCTACTGATCAAGACCGCTTGCACACCAGGCGCCATTCCTAAAGCGCAAGTGACTTTTTTAGAAATCACTTGCGGTATCCTTAGGCGGCCACATCCCGAAAAGTTCCCTTTCCGTCCATTAGCACGCCGGGGGTCTGATCTGGATAGATCTTCCCTAACGGCGAACTGTTGATCCAGCAGGATGAAGCGCCGATTCGGCCTTGGATCAACCCTTGCCGACAAGGCAGGATCTGAGCCAAGGGGCTGGGCCCTTGATATCCCACAGCGTCGAGCACCGGGCCGCCCCTCTTGATCGAGACGATGCTGGAAGAGGAATTGCCGTGGCTGTGATGGACAGCACGCTCCCGGGAGCGGCGGCCCGGCCCAGCTACGCCAACGCTTTTTCAATGACGTGGCCGCCCACGTCAGTTAAGCGGAAGTCTCTGCCTTGAAAGCGGTAGGTCAGTTTCTCATGGTCGATGCCCATGCAGTGCAGGATCGTCGCCTGAAAATCATTAATGTGTACAGGGTCTTCCACAGGGTTGTAGCCTAGCTCGTCGGTCGCGCCGATGGTAACGCCGGGTTTGATGCCGCCTCCGGCCATCCAAATCGTGAAGGCTTTCATGTGATGGTCGCGGCCATAGTTCCCGTCCGCCGTGCTTCCCTGGTTCATCGGGGTGCGGCCGAACTCGCCGGCCCAGATCACCAAGGTGTCGTCGAGCATGCCGCGATCCTTGAGGTCCTGGATCAGAGCCGCCGAAGCCCGGTCCGTTTGGAGGCACTGCCGGGAAATGTCAGTCGGTAAGTTCTTGTGGTTATCCCAACCGCGGTGATAGAGCTGAATGAAGCGGACGTCGCGCTCCGCCAATCTGCGCGCCAACAGGCAGTTGTTCGCGAAAGAGGTCTTGCCCGGCTCGGCTCCATATCGTGCCAGCACCCCTGGGGGTTCCTGACTGAGGTCGGTTAATTCCGGCACACTGGTTTGCATTCGAAACGCCATCTCATACGACTCGATGCGCGTCATGATCTCGGGGTCCCCGACCGTGTCGAGCCTGTGCTGATTGAGATCGCGGATTCCGTCGAGCAATCGCCGCTGGATTTTGTCGTTGGTCCCCGGAGGGTTTGACACGAACAGAATCGGGTCGCCCGTCGAGCGAAACTCCACGCCTTGGTGCGTACTGGGCAAGAAACCGCTTCCCCAATAGCGCGACCGTAGCGGTGCTCCTGTACCGGCGTTGGAAGTGAGGACAACGAAGGCGGGCAACTGGTCATTCTCACTGCCCAGGCCGTAGGAGATCCAGGCACCCGTGGTCGGCCTGCCGGGCTGCTGCCCGCCGGTCTGGATCAACGTCACCGCGGGGTCATGGTTGATGGCATCTGTGTGGACCGAACGAATGATCGCGATATTGTCCGCGATCTTGGCGGTGTAAGGCAGCAGTTCTGATAGCTCGGCGCCCGACTGCCCGTGCCGCTGGAACTTGAACTTCGATCCCATACAAATCAGCTCTTGGCCCCTCAGCTGTGCGATTCGTTGCCCTTTAGTGAAACTCTCCGGCATAGGTTGGCCGCTCAGCTCGGCAAGCTTGGGCTTGTGGTCAAACAGATCGAGCTGCGAGGGCGCACCCGACTGAAACAAGTAAATGATGCGCTTCGCCTTCGGTGCAAAATGCAGCGGGTTCACCACTCCGCGCGACTGCATCGAGGACTTGGCGGCTCGAAGCAGGTCCCTATCCAACAGAGACGCCAGCGCCATGATGCCGATCCCCCGGGATGAGCGGCTGAAGAAACAGCGCCGCGTCATGTCGCGAGTAAACTCTTCGGGGTAACCCATGGCCTTACTCCTTGGTGATCGTTTCGTCCAGGTTGAGGATCACCCTTGCCACGCCGGTCCATGCGGCCAACTGGACAGAGTCCGCGTTTTCCGGTTTCTCGGACTCACCCACGCTAAGAAGTTGCTGCGCAGCCTCCTCATCCTGTTTGTAGCTCGTCAGCATGTCACCGTAGACGCCCTGGAGAACAGCAGCTTCTTTTTCGTCCGGCAGCCGGGCCAGGGCAGCCTTATACGCATAGTCGATGCGATCGCGATTGCTCTCTCCGGCTTCGCGCAGGATGCGCTGCGCAAAGTTGCGGGCTGCCTCCACATACGTGTCTTCATTGAGCGTCACGAGGGCCTGCAGGGGCGTGACGGTGATTTCTCTTTCGACCACGCACACTTCGCGGTCGGGCGCATCGAAGATGGCGAACATGGGATTGGGTACCGAGCGCTTCCAAAACGTGTACAGACTCCTTCGATACAGGTCCGCCCCCTTGCTGGGGACGTAGGATTCTTGACAGCTTTCCGCTTTTTTTTCCCACAAGCCGGGTGGCTGATAGGGGAAAACACTCGGTCCGCCGGGCTTGCGATCCCGGTCCAGGAGGCCGCTGATCGCCAGCGCGTTGTCCCGAATCACCTCGGCGGGCAGTCGCTGTCGAGGACCTCTCGCCAACAGGCGGTTCCGGGGGTCTCGGGCGAGCAGATCATCGCTCACTCGAGAGGACTGTTGGTACGTGGCGGACATGACGATCTTCTTGATCGTCGCTTTGACGTCCCAGCCGCTTTCGATAAACTCTCTGGCCAACCAGTCCAGCAGTTCGGGATGGGATGGCGGTTCGCCCTGTGAGCCGAATTCGTTGGTCGTCTTCACCAGGCCAGTGCCGAAGAAAAGCTGCCAAAAACGGTTGACCGTGACGCGGCTGACGAGAGGATGATTCGGGTCCACGAGCCACTTGGCCAGCGTCAGCCGGTTCGGCTTCTCCTCCTCCGGCAAAGGTGGCAGAAATGCCGGTACGCCGGCGTCTACGCGCTCTCCTCTGTTGCGATAGTCTCCCCGGACCAGCACGTGCGTGGGCCTCGGGTCTTCCATATCCTCCATGACCCGCACGGACGGAATCTCGCGGTTTAGCTCAGCCACGGCCTCACGAAGCTCCTTGAGCTTCTCGGACAATCGCTGGATCGCCGGTGAGCGCTGCTCGCGAAAATACCACTTCACTTCCTTTTTCTGCTCGCGGGTCCACCCCACGGGGGGCGATTCGAAGATCTTCTGGAGCTTCCTTGTGGCTTCGTCGTCCCACGCCATTTCAGTCGAAAAGTAAAACCTGAATCGTTTGGAGCGGTTGACGACCTTTAGCAGGATCTCGTTTTGGCCGGGTTGGAGCTTGACCTTCAGCTCCTTCCCAGTGGAAGGAGTACAGCCAGGGAACTCTTCCGACAGAATCAACTCGCCGTTTACCCAGAGCTTCTCGCCGCCATTGATGTTGGCTCGCGCCACGCGGCTGGGGTCCTCGGCGCCGATAAACAGGGTTAGCTCCCGTGGAGTTTCCGCTTGGATCGTGCGATAGAGATAGAACGCTGCTTTGTCCCCGATGAGCTGTTGGATCACGCTGTCTTTCCAGGAAGGCTGCTGTCTCCAGAAAAGCTCGCCATTGCGATAACTCTTGCCCAGGTTGATCTCATGCTCGGGGGGGGACTCGGTAGCAAAGGCCTCTGAACTGGAAGCGTCGACAAACGGCCCGATCGAGTACCAGTCGCTGATACCCAGTGACTCTGCGGCGGCCTCTTCGATGACGCGCTGCTGCCACTCCTTCTGGGCGGCGTCCAGCGCGAAGTTCGTGGTTTCAAGCAGCGCCACGCGCTTGGATTCAACGTATTCAATCTCACTTCTAAGCCGGGCGAGATCGGCGCTTTGCTCCGGCGACGGCAGTCGAATATAGGGTGCGGGCTTCCCCCAATGACCCAGACCAGGTCCTGCATCGGCGACTAAACCCCTTTCTGGCAGCCTGTTGAAGAAATCGTAGAACTGGTAGTACTCCTTCTGCTTGAATGGGTCGTACTTGTGATCGTGGCACTCGGCGCACCCAAGAGTGGAACCAAGCCATACGGTTGCGGTTGTGTTCACCCGATCGATAACGTACTTGGTGATGTACTCTTCCGGATCCGCTCCAGCCTCGGTGCTGGTCGTGTGATTGCGGTTAAATCCGGTGGCGATCCTTTGATTCAATGTTGGGTTCGGCAGCAGGTCTCCGGCCAGCTGCTCGATGGTGAACTCATCAAAGGGCTTGTTTTGATTGAACGCCTGGATGACCCAGTCTCGGTAGGGCCACATTTTGCGCGCAAAGTCTCTGTGGTGGCCGTCAGAATCGGCGTAGCGAGCCAGGTCCAGCCAGTGCTGAGCTATTCTCTCCCCATATTGGGCCGAGGCCAGGAGGCGGTCCACCAGACTTTCGTACGCTTGGGGGCTGTCATCACCGAGAAAAGCGTCCACTTCCGCTGGGGTCGGCGGCAAGCCGACGAGGTCAAGGCTCAGACGCCGAACCAAGGTGTTCTTGTCCGCTCGCAGTGATGGTTGAAGCCTTTCTCTTTCTAGGCGAGCGAGGATGAAATGATCAATCTCGTTTCTCACCCAATCGCTTTCGCTCACCCTCGGGAGATCGGGCCGCTGCGGTGGTATATGAGACCAATGGGTCTGCCACTTGGCCCCCTGACTGATCCACTCGCGGATCAGATCAGTCTCTTCCTTGCTCAAACGCTTGCCGGTGAAGGCAGGTGGCATGCGAAGCGCGTCGTTTTCGGATGAGATCCGAATGATCAGTTCACTTCCTGAAGGATCTCCGGGCACAATCGCGACTCTGCCGGAAGTAAGTTTTTCGAGGGCGCTCTCTTTCTGGTCCAGGCGTAGCCCGGCCATGCGCTTGTTTTCGTCAGGCCCGTGGCAGGCGTAGCAGTTTTCTGAAAAGATGGGACGGATCTGGCGGTTGTAGTCAATCGAAGTTGTGGCCTTCGGCGCCGCCGCCAGCAGCGCTGTGGTCCAACAAGCCAACAAACACGCGGCGCGCGCGACCGGTCTTGAACGGAGCCCTACCTCACGCAGGCGCGACCATCGCAATTCACAAGCCATCCGCGACCTCCAACCACGACCAGCAGGATGCTGCTTGGTGATTCTAACGCAACTTGACGCTAGCGCCGTAGGATCAGGTTTGCCAGAAACATCAACGGCGAGGTAATCGTCTCGACACCAGACGAATAATGTTCACCGACCCACGCCTCGGCGTACCCAAGCTCGTCGGCGTGGACGATCGCCTCCACGTCTTTTAGGAGCCGCGTTCACTTGAGCGCGAGCGGCGTTGACCGAACTCCAGCAGGGTATCAGGTCCGTTTCTATCGAATAAAATGTGAAATCGCCCTCCCACTAGCAATCAACCGCTGTGGACCCGTAACGTACTCCGACAGAGCCACTTATAATTATCATTAGCCAGATTTCGCCGGCTGGCGCCCGAAAGGTCCCCTTCTCGTCCACTGGGACGACCATGCGGCCCTCATCTGGCTAGATCCCCCCTAACGTTAGGACCTTAGCTGGAGCAACCCGGCGCTGGGAAGCCCGAGTAGGGTGGGGTGCTGATCGCCGGATTGCTTTGGATAAGGGCGTTTGAAGGAGGCCGCTCGCGTTTGCGGCGGACGCGGTCAAGTTGGCACGGCTATGGGGATTGAATCGAGTTTCGTGGCTTCGGGGGCACTGCTTTTGGGTTGGCGAGTGCGGCGATTGGAACGAACGACGGTTTGGTGACGGTGGTGACGGATCGCGAAAGGGCTCTGCGACGGACTTCGCGGCGTGTTCGCGCTGCGGATGCGGGCGTACGATACACTTCCGCTAAGCGCGTCAGGAGACACGCGGGCGTCGCCCGGAAGCCGAAACCCCTCAGGACGTGTCAAAGTAACCTCTCTGCTCCAGCTGCCAGGCGTCGAGCCTCTCGATCACGGCCATCGGACCTCCGCAGGTCGGACAGGTCCAGGTGTTGTCTGGAGCGCGAGACTTGCCGGCTTCCGGGGATTCAGCCGTAGTCGAAGGGTTGCTTGCCAGCAGTTGCTGACACAGCGGCAACAACTCTCCCCGCTTGCGAGGAGCGAGGAAGCCGAAGAAGCGGATGCGAACGAAGCGGGGCGGCAGCACGTGCTGTAGGAACCGCCGCAAGAACTCTTCGGCCGTGAGCGTCATCAGCCGTTGTTTGCCGCGGCGTGCATAGTCCTTCCAGCGGAACGTTACTTTGCCGTCGGTGAAAGCGATCAGCCGGTGGTTGGAGATGGCAACGCGGTGAGTGTAACGGGCGAGGTAATGGAAAACATGCAGCGCTCCGCCGAAGGGCGGCTTGGCATAAACAAACCAGTCTTCGCGAAACAGCGAACGCAGGAAAGAGCGGAAGGCCTTGTCTTTTGCCAAAGGTTTCAGTGCGCCGGGCAAACAAAGCTCGTTGTTGCGGTAGGCTCGCTTCAGAGCGGCGACGAACTTGCCGCGGAAGATACGGCTGAGCACCTTCACCGGCAGAAAGAAGCGATAGCGTGGACGCACCCAGGCTTGGTGATCGGGCGAGAGTCCCCCGGCCGGAATCACACAGTGGACGTGCGGATGGTGGAGGAGATTCTGGCCCCAGGTGTGCAGCACGCTGAGGAAGCCGATCTGGGCACCGAGGTGCTTGGGATCGGCGGCGACCTCCAAAAGGCTGTCCGCACTGGCGCGGAACAATAGCCCATAGAGGACCTTCTTGTTGTGGAAGGCCAAGCGAGCCAGTTGGTGGGGAAGCGTGAAGACCACATGCACGTAGGGCACGGCCAAGAGTTCTTGCTGGCGAGCAGCCAGCCACTTATCGCGAGCATTCGTCTGGCACTTGGGGCAATGACGGTTGCGACAAGAGTTATAAGAGATGGCCGCGGTGTAGCCACAGCGAGTACAGCGGTCCCGGTGCCCGCCAAGCGCTGCCGTGCGACAGCGTTCGATGGCCGCGAGCACCTTCAAGTGCAACCCGGTCAGCGACGACCGATGTTGGTCGATGAAGCTTCTACCTACCGCGCGAATGATATCGGCCACCTCAAGGGGTGGCCGCTTCATTTCTTATGCAGCCTCCGTGATCGCTTCACCTGGTCCGGACTCGAAAACTCCGCCTGGTCGATCGGCGTGCCGGCCGCCTTAAGATGACGCTCGGACAAATGCAGATAGATCGACGTTGCCTTGAGGTCGGCATGGCCGAGCAACGCTTGCAGCGTGGGCAGATCGGCGCCCTGTTCCAATAGATGGGTGGCGAAGCTGTGCCGCAGCAAATGAGGACGAACGGGTTTGTTGATGCCCGCTCGTTGCGCCGCTTCCCGGCAGGCCAGCCAGAGCACCTTGGGAGTGATCGGCTTATCGACTCGCCAGTTTTTGATCGTCCCGGGAAACAAGTACGTCTTGGGCTTCATCCAGCGCCAGTACTCGCGCAAGGTCTCCAGCAGATGCGGACTCAGTGGCACGGACCGGTCGCGGCCGCCTTTGCCGTGGCGGATATGGACCAGCATCCGGTCGCTGTCGATGTCGTCCGCTTTGAGATGGCACAACTCCGCCCGACGCATCCCGGTCGAGTAGAGCGTCATCAACATGGCGCGATGAAACAGGTTGCTGGCTGACTCGATGAGCCTCACCGCTTCTTCTTGGGTGAGGATGATCGGCAGCTCTCGTGGCTTTTTCGGGTAAGGAAACTCCTCGACCGGATAGTTCCGCTTGAGCGTTTTGCAGAAGAAGAAGCGTAGGCCCGCCGTATGAAGACCGACGGTGCGGACACCCATCTTCCTCTCCTTCAGCAAGTACACCTGGTAGGAGCGGATCTGTTCCGGGCCCAGCTGATCCGGTGAACGCCGGAAATGTTTGGCGAAATCCTCAACCGTGCTGAGGTAGTTCTTTACGGTAGTCTGAGAGTAATTCCGACGCTGGAGTTCTTCCAGCATCGCTTTGCGTAAACGGGTCACAGGGACACCTCCTTCGTTGGTGTCCCGACCTTACTCTCAACTATGCACCCCTGCTGATGGAACGCTCACGCGCAGCGTCCGTCGCGCGAGCGGCTTCGTTCTAACGGCGAAGGGTTGATCCAGGCGCACCGCTTTACGCCCTGCCCAGCCCACTGGCCCGCCCCGCGGCGACAGGTCTTCCCTGAGCCGAGGCGCAGGGAAGACGAAACGGCAAAATTGAAAAAAAATTAGGGCGTGGGGTCAAGCCCGGGGGGCCCAACCGCCTCCGCCTCTGTTGCGAGACAAAGATGCGCCGTGCGGAGAATTCCGCCGATTGTGACGTGAATTGTGACGCAACCCCACTCGGATCACGGGAATGCACCAGGTATCACCGGGGGTTACCCGGCGCTGCCGTTTGGGGTAAACTGTTGGTCGTGCAGTGCTTGGTAACCCCCGGTAACTGTCGGTGGCGCTTCGGCCCTACAACTTACAAGCAGGAGGCCACTGGTTCGAGTCCAGTACCGCCCACCAATGTTTTCAAGAGGTTACAGACACTTTCAGGACTTCCGAAAATGCCGCTGTAGACGATTTTGTAGCTGTGCAAAGCATCTCAGATCGACACGTTGGTTGGCCGGAACGCGCTGAACTTGGTCAGGCTGTGAGTGAAGCTTAAAGCGGGCCATGCAGCGAGCACGACGGGTATCTTCCAGGACGACCTTCGGGAAAATTGAAAGATTTGTAGCTGCGGTCTCTTCCGTGAGGGCCTAGGCCAGCTGAACCTGAGGCTCGTCTATGGATCATCCGCTGCTTTGAGCGTGGCGCGCAAGCTGTCGCCTTTCGCCTAAAAGATTGTGACACTGCCCCAGACGGATTAACGAGAGTTTTAAATAACTCGTTTATTTTGTTACGCTTACCAGTCCCTTGGGGGTCCAGCACAAAGGAGGCAGAACCCACCACTCGGACCGAGGTCCGGTGGTTGGGGCCTCGGTCCTTACAGGAGAAAGGACAGGGGTCCCTCGAAGCCTAAAAAATCTCTCATCGAACGCTTTCACGAACACATGATGAGCACCTATAGCTTGCTGATTGACTTGGCTACATGACGGCCAGCGAGCAGGAGCGGATCGAGTTCTTCGCTCCCGACTATTTGCGGGACGCCGTTGTGATTCTGGTTGAGATGGGACTCAGGCCGTACAAGGAGCTGACCCCGATACGGAAAGAGCAGGTGGACCTTGAGAACGGAATCCTCCACATCCCCGACTCGAAGACAACGAACAGTGTGGCCGACATGCCGATGACGGAGCTAGCGAAAGAGGCCTTTCGTCGACGCATGGAAGCAACCGAAGGTTCGGACTAGCTGTTCCCTACGTGGCGTACCGGGAGTTCGAAGCCCCACCTGACGACGTTCAAGAAGATCTGGACTTCGACACTCGAACGTGCGGAGGTTCCCTACTTCTCGATCTACGAGTTGCGGCACACGTTCGCGACACGGCTGAGTGCCGGCGGTGTGGCGGATCACTTCGTGACGCAGCTGCTACGTCAGGGAGACTCGACTGTGTTCAAACGCTATAGCCAAGCGAAGCTCGGGATGATGCGGGAAGCCCTCGACCGGCTCGACCGCAGCGCCAACGAGCACGAAATGACTTTTGGAACAGCCATGGACCGGATCATCCCCCCGAAACGGGGTAACTGTACCAAAACTGTTCCAAAAATCGGTCAGTTCGGTTGTGCGGCAACAAGGCACAGACTGAAAACAGGGAAGTTATTGGTCGGGGCGCGGAGATTTGAACTCCGGACCTCCTGCTCCCGAAGCAGGCGCGCTACCAGGCTGCGCTACGCCCCGAATAGGCACGTGGAAGAGGGGGGTGAACAACCGCCTTTTCAGTGTAGGGTTGTACCGGGGGACTGTCAACGCCGGGGCGGTCTAGCTTAGATGCTCAATCGGAGACGCCTCGCGCGGTGCATCGAGTCTTCCGCCGTCAGGTGGGAGCTGGCCTACTTTCGTGACGGGCTCAACCAAGAAACCCCGCGCAATCGATCCTGCTGAAATCAATCTGCATCTCAAAAGCCAGCCGCGAGATGATCTCACCGACGGACCCTCGAAGTCACCGCTCGCGACTGTCTACCGAATTGGCTGTTACCGTGGTCGCTCGAGGTTACCACCTCTTTGACAAGACTTTCTGATCCTGGCGACGTGGCGCACGCTTTCAGCGTGCTGTGTCGGGCTTTCGAGCCCGATATTTCCGAATCTATAGTGAACTCGTCCCCAGGGCAGTCGACTAGAGACACGGTGTCGAGGCTATTAGCCGGATCAAGTGACACGCTGCCGATCGTCGGGGGCGTATTCCAACAGCACGCGGGCGGCACGGGAGGGGGCCCCTATTACTAAAGTTACAACCCCGCACCTTGGCTCAACCGGAACCAAACAAGCAAGCCGCTGAAAACAAAGTGGCTCTTTCCCGCGAACAGCTGTGACTCGACTCAGAGGCACATCGATGCAATCCCGATTTCCTGTTACCGGATCGCTTCCCCCCGCATCTAAATCAACAGCAGGTGGTTTTTTAGGAGGCTTGTGGTGGTCATCGGAGTTCCCAAAGAAATCAAAGATCATGAAACGCGTGTTGCTCTCGCGCCCAGCGGGATCTCTTCTTTACACGAGGCCGGGCACGAAGTGTTGGTCGAGGCGGGCGCCGGCGAAGAAAGTTCCATTAGCGACCAAGAGTATCAACAGGCCGGGGCGATCGTAGTAGACGCGGCCAAAGATGTTTGGGGGCAGGCGGAACTGGTTGTCAAGGTCAAGGAACCACAACCTGCCGAGACAGTCTACTTTCGACCCGGGCTGACGCTTTTCGCGTATCTGCATCTGGCCCCGTTGCCCGAGTTGACCGAAAGACTTCTTCGGTCCCGCGTCATCGCCGTGGCCTACGAGACGATCCGCACCGGAAACGGTTCTCTCCCCCTGCTTGAACCCATGAGCGAAGTGGCCGGCCGACTCTCGGTCCAACTAGGCGCCCAGTACCTCGAGAGATACAATCGCGGGCGCGGCGTGCTGCTCGGTGGAGTTCCCGGTGTCCCGCCGGCCGAAGTTGTAATCTTGGGCGGCGGCATCGTCGGTTCGAACGCCGCAAAGGTCGCTTTGGGAACGGGAGCGAAAGTCACTGTGGTTGACAAGAGTTTGCCTAGACTGCGGCAACTCGACGACATGTTTTTAGGACGATTAACAACTCTGGCATCGAATCCCACGACTGTGGCTCAAGCTGTTCAGAAGGCCGATCTCGTCATTGGGGCCGTACTCATTCCCGGCGCCTCCGCACCCAAGCTGATACAAGCTAAAACCATACCGGGGATGAAAAAAGGAGCGGTCATTGTCGATGTCGCCATTGACCAGGGTGGATGCGCCGAGACGTCACGGCCCACCTCGCTCAGTGACCCTGTATTCGAAGTTGACGGCGTGCTGCACTACTGCGTACCCAATATCCCGGCGTTAGTCCCTCACACCTCCACCCTGGCTCTCACCAACGCAACTCTCCCCTACCTCTACCAGCTGGCCGACCAGGGAGTCGAACGTGCATTGGCCGAGAGTACCGTGCTCCAGTCAGGCGTCAATACTTACCGCGGCGAACTGACCTGTGCCGCGGTTGCTAAATCGCAGCGGCGGCAATAGCCCCGACACCCGCCCGCTTGGCCGGGGCGCTCCGTTAGGTTTAGACTACGGTTAGCGGCAAGAAGCGCCCACCCGCATCCCGGTTAACTCATTCTCATGAGTATCTTTGACGACGAGCCGTTCTATCGCATCGGCAAACTGCCGCCCTACGTTTTTGCCGTCATCAACGAAATGAGGGCCAAGGCTCGTGCCGCTCAGCTCGACGTCATCGACTTAGGGATGGGAAACCCCGACGGCGCCACTCCTCGCGTTGTAGTCCAGAAGATGGCGGAGGCGGCTCGGCTGAAGCGCAACCACCGCTATTCGCTTTCGCGCGGCATCCCGCGGCTCCGCGAGGCAATCACCAAGCGCTACAAAGCCAACTACGACGTGGATCTCGATCCGGAGACCGAGGCGATCGTTACGATGGGCGCCAAAGACGCCCTGGCGCACCTCGCCTTTGCCGCGCTGGGACCGGGCGATCCTGTCGTCGTGCCAGACCCGTCTTACCCCATCCACCAGTGGGGTGTCGTGATGGCCGAGGGTCACAAGTGCGCCTTGCCCATGTCCACCGCCGCCGAGTTCCTCAACCGTCTCGAGGATCTCTATCGCAAGTCAAACCGGCCGCCCAAGATGATTCTCGTGTCGTTTCCGCACAACCCGACAACAATCTGTGTCGAGCGGCCCTTCTTTGAACGGCTCATCGAATTGGCTCACCAGCACGGGACCATGATCGTCCACGATTTTGCGTACGCCGATCTTTGCTTCGACGGCTATCGCGCCCCGAGCATTTTGCAGGTCCCCGGTGCGAAAGAAGTCGCCGTAGAAATCTTCTCGATGTCGAAAAGCTACAACATGGCCGGCTGGCGAGTTGGTTTTTGTCTCGGGAATCCCAAGATGATTAACGCCCTGAGCCGCATCAAAAGCTACCTCGACTACGGTGTTTTTCAGCCTCTCCAGATCGCCGCTGTCATTGCCCTCAGGGAGTGCGAAGAAGAAACCAAAAAGATCCGCGACGTCTATCAGAAGCGCCGAGATGTATTGGTGGCCGGTTTGCACCGCGCCGGCTGGATGGTCGAGCCGCCAAAGGCGACTATGTTCGTATGGGGAAAGATTCCCGAGAAGTTCCAATCGGCTGGCTCACTCGAGTTTTCCAAAATAATGCTGCAAAAAGCTCTCGTAGCCGTCTCCCCCGGAGTCGGCTTTGGCCCGCAAGGCGAAGGTCACGTCCGCTTCGCCATGGTCGAAAACGAACACCGCACCCGCCAAGCGACAAGGGGAATCAAGAAATTTCTGAACGGCTGACCGATTATCCGCTAGGAGCCAATTGTGGCCACCAAACCGGTAACACACATGGACCGTATAATCACCAAAGAGTCGGACCCCATCACTCTCGAGATCCCCAGTTGCAACAAGGGAATCGGAGCCGTGATCGCCTCCGCCGACTCCGACCAACTAATCGCGGGAGTCCAGGTTAGACCTCATTCCGTGTGGGCGGACGATCGAGGTTACTTCCTCGAAATCCTGCGCATGGGACAAGGTTTGTCCGCTGAGTTTCCCGCCCAAACGACCCAAGTTTCCGCCGCGCTGAGCTATCCCGGAACCATCAAGGCCTTCCACTACCATCTGCACCAAACCGACCTGTGGGCGCCGGCCCACGGCATGTTCCAGGTTGCGCTCGTTGACCTCCGAACCGCTTCGAAGAGCTTCGGCCGCCGCAACACTCTCTATGTGGGGACGCTGCGTCCCTGGCAAATCTTGATCCCGCCGGGAGTGGGTCACGGCTACAAAGTAATCGGAACCCAGCCCGGAATGCTGATCTACGTCACCGACCGCTTCTACAACCCCAAAGACGAGGGTCGCATCGCCTACGACGAACCCGGCATCGCCTACGACTGGGAGACCCAGCACAAATGAGGCTGTTTGTTACCGGGGGTGCCGGATTCATCGGCTCGGCGTACGTTCGGCTAACGCTCAAAACCACTCCCGGCGCCGAAATCCTCAACTTCGACGCTCTTACCTACGCGGGAAACCTCGAGAATCTGGCGACGATCGCGGAAAACCCCAGGTACCGTTTCGTCCGAGGGAACGTCTGTGACGTAAAAAAAATCGACGAAACAATCAGCGAGTTCCGCCCCGACACGATCGTTCACTTTGCCGCCGAGTCCCACGTGGACCGCAGTATCCTTTCGCCCAAGCCGGTAGTCGATACGAACCTCATCGGGACATTCAACCTTTTGGAGGCGGCGCGGGCGCATGGAATCGAACGCTTTCTCCAAATCTCGACGGACGAAGTCTACGGCAGCATTGACGCACCAGCGTACGCCGACGAGGTGTACCCTCTGCGGCCGAGCAGTCCCTACTCCGCGTCCAAGGCAGGCGCCGACTTGCTGGCCTTGTCCTACTTCACCACCTACCGGCTGCCGGTCATGGTTACACGAGCGTCCAACAATTACGGGCCATACCAGTTTCCCGAGAAACTCATTCCGCTGATGATCGCGAACACTCTCGAAGACCTTTCGCTACCGATTTACGGGGATGGCATGCAAGTGCGTGACTGGCTGCACGTCGAGGACCACTGCCGCGCTACCAACGCGGTGCTAGAAAAAGGACGACCGGGCGAGATCTACAACATCGGAGGCAGCCGCGCACTGCCGAATCTCGAAGTCGTCCGCAAGATCCTAGAAGCGACCGGCAAACCCGAAAGCCTCATGCAGCGCGTCGAGGACCGTCCCGGGCACGATCGCCGTTACGCCATCACGAGCGAGAGGCTCATGAAAGAAACCGGTTGGGGACCCCAAGTCGAGTTTGAAAAAGGCCTCGCCGAAACCGTCGAGTGGTACAAAGCCCACGGCGAATGGGTCGAGCGCGTTCGCTCCGGCGAATATCAGACCTACTACGAACGCAACTACGACCGCCGCGAGGCCGAAATCCGCCGCCTGGTGAAGTAGGCAGCCCGCACCAACGCCCCTGCCTCCGGTGGGACAAGCGCTCTAACCTCCCGGCGTGCTGGAGTGAAGCCCAAAAATGAGACAGTCATGGTGGCGACACTGTAGCAGGGAAGGGAACTGCGAGTGGCCAAGAGACGAGGGAACAAGTTTCCCCAGGAAGACCGGAAGATGGCCCGGGAGCGGCGGCAAAACTGCCCGAGTGTGACCGGGCTATCGAAGGAACTGGGGATTCACGGCGGGCTTCGCTCCATTCGGAGCGCTTCCGTTCGCTCATCCTAATCTGGCGCACCGGCGTTGCGGAATCGACGAAAAGTGGAAATCCTATGTACTATAACTCAGCTCCTTTTCGAACTCCATTGTACAGATTCTCCTTCTGTTCTGGTGACATCACAGACAATGTCATGGCTTCTTCCGTCATTCCCTTACTTTTATCGGGTAGCCTGTGGATAAAGAGAGCTATTACGGATTTGGCGATAGCCCCACTGCACCTGCGGCTACCGAGTGGGTGTGGGCATCCCGGTCAAGCACCCGGCCTGTCACTGATTTGAAGTTAGAGTAGGACGGGTGCTGCAGATCATCGACCGTAACCGTGACGTTTTCGACGCCGTCGTAGTCGGCTCGGAGGCCACGGGCGGCTTCGCTGCCAAGCAGTTGACTGAAGCCGGCATGCGCGTCGCCGTGCTGGAAGCCGGCAAGAAGATTACCCCGGCCGACTTTACCGGTAGCGACCGCCACTCTTGGCGGTCCTAGCTACTTTTCGGCGCAAAATACGCGTAGCGCTCGGGGCGGGGACTGTCACCAATTTCGCGCCTTCAAAGAATCAACAATTTACGGGCGCATTCGGACGCGAAATTGGCTGACTGTCCCCAGCCACCACGCAGTTTCTCCTTTTTGCGCCGGAAAGTAGCTAGCCTGCATATTTCACCAGGGGGTAGGAAAAGGGCTGCCGGTTGTGGCATAAAACGTTTATGGACAAAACGTTAGCGCCACAGAAGACCAGCAGCCCTCCGGTAACAGAGTGTAGCCAATCGAGCTTGTCGTTTGCCAGGCACTTTCGCCGCCAGGTGAGCGCCCAGTTTGACGGCGGGGTGATCAGCTCCGACGGCGGCGCGCTGCTGTTGCGCGAGGTCGACCGGCGCATCAACCTGCTGCCGCGGGTGGCCGCCTGCTTCGAAGACCGGCGCGATCCCCAGCTGATCGAGCACCAGGTCGGGGAGCTGGTCTCGCAGCGGGTCTACGCGCTGGCGCTGAGCTATGAGGATCTCAACGATCACGACGAGTTGCGCTCCGATCCTGTGCTGGCGCTGCTGGCCGGCAAGAGCGACTTGGAAGGGCAGAAGCGCAAGCAAGAGCGTGATCGCGGCAAGCCGTTGGCCGGCAAGTCGACGCTGCACCGGCTGGAACGCACGACCGACGGCGTGGACCGCTACAAGAAGATCCGCTGTGACAGCGAAGCGATCGACCGCCTGCTGGTGGACGTGTTTGTGGAAGCGCACCCCGAGCCGCCCGAGGAGATCATTCTCGATATCGACGTCACCGATACGCCCTTGCACGGGCAGCAGGAGGGGCGTTTCTTTCACGGTTACTACAGACACTATTGCTATCTGCCGCTGTACATTTTTTGCGGCCAGCACCTGTTGTGTGCCCGGCAGCGGGTGTCGAATCAAGACGCGGCGGCGGGCAGCGTCGAGGAGCTGGAGCGGATCGTGGCGCAGATCCGGGAAGCCTGGCCGGAGGTGCGCATCATCGTGCGCGGTGATTCCGGGTTTTGTCGCGACGAGTTGATGAGCTGGTGCGAGGAGAACGGGGTGGATTACGTGCTGGGGCTGGCGCGCAACGAACGCTTGCGGGAAATGATTGCTGAGCAGATGGGGGCGGCCGCCGAGCGGCAACAGCGGACGGGGAAGCCGGCGCGGGTGTTTACGGAGTTCGAGTATCAGACGCGGCGGAGTTGGAGCCGGGCGCGGCGGGTGGTGGCCAAAGCCGAACAGCTTGCGGGCAAGGAGAATCCGCGCTATGTGGTGACCTCGCTGGATGCCGAGAGCCGGCCGGCGCAGCAGCTGTACGAGCAACTCTACTGTGGGCGCGGGGAGGCGGAGAATCGCATCAAGGAGCAGTTGAGTCTGTTCAGCGATCGCATGAGCACGGAGACGCTGCGGGCCAATCAGCTGCGGCTGTATCTATCGTCGCTGGCCTATGTGTTGATGGCGGCGCTCAGGCGGCTGGGGCTGCAGGGCACGGTGTGGGCGCGGGCGCAGACGGAGACGATCCGGCGGGGGTTGTTGAAGATCGGCGCGCAGGTGAAGGTGAGCGTGCGGCGGGTGTATCTGTCGCTGGCCGGCGGCTACCCCTATGAGCAGGCGTTCTGGGCGGTGTATCGGGCCCTGCGTCCGCCGGGATTAGCAACTGTTTGATAACACGGAGCGAAACAAAAAACGGCGGCCCAGGAAGCCGAATGGCTAAGTGTTTCTAAAATCGGGAACAACCCGAAAAACGGACTTTCGCGGACCACTGTCGGCGGTGTGGAGCGCCCCGCCGAGGCCCTCGCCCCCCTGGCCAGGGTTGATTCCGACCTTCCGCCCCTATTTCGGCTCCCTCAACCCTTCGCAAAGCCACTGGTGAGAAATGCGGGTTAGCTCACTCCCCCCGGATGACGAGCCTCCTCATTTCATCTCGGTCGGGTTCTTCCAAAAACAACTACTCCTTCTGGGCTTGAGAGAGGGTTTGGGTGCGGGAACGGTCAGCCGTCCCCCGTTGGTGAAGACCTAGAGCAGCACCGAGTCGATGGGTTGCATTACCGGGGGTTCGGCGGTGGCGGGCTGGCGGTTCTCCAGATAGTCGAGCAGCTGCGCGGGGGAGTCTTCGAAGAAATCGTGCACCAACCGGTCGAGGGCGACGTCGAGGGCGTCATCGCGCGTAAGCACGGGTGAGTAGACGTAGCTGCGTCCTCGTTTTTCTCGCTGCACGGCCCCCTTCTTGGCCAGCCGATCGAGGAGCGTCAGGACGGTCGTATAGGCAAGTGGCCGCGTCATCCTCATGTGGGTTTGTGTCTGGCCAACCGTGGCGTTCTCTATCTCCCACAGCGACTTCATGACCTCGAGCTCCAATGGCGGCAGCCGTCGCCGCGGCGCGGGTTCGGGAACGGTTGAAGTCATCGGTCTTCTCTCCCTCTTGCGGTCGATCCGAGGTTCTCGTTGAAAAGATCACCGGGCGTGTCTTGCTGAGCCTCGGATGCTGCCGGCCGGCGACTGCCGGAGGATGGCCCGGTTTCGGATGACTCCTCCGCGGGCCGATTCTCTCTTGGGCCGTCCGAGCCGGCGAGAAACTTTTCCTTGTTGAGCACGAAACGTTGGAGCGAGCGGCTGTAGGCCGTCCAGTCACCATCTTCCAGCGGGGCCTCGGCGAGCGCGGCTCGCATACTGTGCAGCTTAGAATCGAGATCGTCGAGATAATGGAGCGCCAGGGCTTCGGGAAACGAAGGCAGCTTGGGAGACCCGAACTCGTATTTGCCGTGGTGGCTGAGGATCATATGCTCCACCAACACTTTCCACTTTGTGGGGAAGTCCTCGATCGCATTGCACTTGCGATCTAACATCCGAAGCACGATCGTGATGTGGCCCAACAACCGTCCTTCGTCCGTGTACTCAAACGTCCGCTGAGCGTCGAGTTCATAGATCTTCCCCAGATCATGAAGCACTATGCCCGCTGTCAGCAGGTCTTGATCGATAAACTCGTAGTGGCCGGCAACCCCACTCGCCAACTCGAGCAAGGAGATGATGTGTTCCAGCAGCCCACCGATAAAAGCGTGGTGAAGCGACTTGGCCGCCGGAGCCGTCTTCAGCCGCGCCGCGATTTCTCCGTCATCAAGAAACGCCTGCAATAGGCGCTTTAGGTGGAGGTTTTGCATCTCGTCGACGGTGGCCAGCAGCCGGCTGAACATCTCGTCGACGTTCTTCTCGGTGTGGGGAATGTAGTCGGCCAGGCGGACCTCGGATTCGTCGGCCCGGCGAAGCCGCTGAACCGTGATTTGCGGCCGCTGACGGTAAACCTGCGTCAGGCCCTGCACCTTGACGAAGTCAGAGCTGTCGAAAGTGCCGACGACTTCCTCGATCCCTTCCCACATCTTGGCCTCGAGGCGACCGGTACGGTCCGACAGGACCATTGACAGATAGGATTCGCCGTCCTTTTTTAGACGAACATCCTTCGACTGAACAAGGAAGTAATCGGTGATTGTCTCACTGGGCCGCAGGTCGCGGACGTATCGGGTTTTCTCGGCCATCGTTGAGGGAGCCAAGGGTGCCTGGGTTGGCGCTCGTTTATTCGCTGTCTTTGCCTTGATTCTTGTCTTTATCCTTATCCTTCTTGTTCTTGCCGCCACCAGGCAAGGGGATCACCCAGAGCAGGCGCCGCTTCTTTTTCTTGGCCAGCACCTCTTCGCGAGTGGTAGTGATCGGCGCCAGCTTGGAGGGGTCGCTCCAAGAGGTGTCTTTACCGGGCACGGCGGCCGTGTCGATGTATCCCGGGCGGATTTCTATATAGGCATCTGTTCGCAGCTTGCTCAGGTACTCCCGAAACGCGGGCTGGAATTTCGGCCCCGACAATCGGTTGCGGATTTCATCCCGAACCTCCTCCAGAGTGGCTAGGCCCTCGCGGTGTTTCTCAAACACCTTCAGGATCAGGTAGCCGTTGGGGACCTCAATCAAGTCCGTTATGTGGCCCCTGGGTTTATCGAACACTAAGTCCTCGATATTTTTCCGAAGCTGTCCCCGGCGCCAGATGCCTATGTCTCCTCCTTGCTCCGAGTTTTGTTTGTTGTCGGAGACGCGGCGGGCGATCTCGGCAAAAGGCTCTCCTTTGAGCAGCCGCTTGCGCGTCTCCTTTGCTTTCTTCTCGGCGGCCGCCAGTTCCTCACCGGTCTTGTCCTCGGTGGAGATGACGATCTCCGCCAGGTGTAGACCTTCCGTGCGCATGAACTCCTGTTTGTGCTCTTCGTAGTAAGCTTCAATCTCGTCTCTGGGTATGATGATCCGGGAGCCGACCTCCTGGCCGACAATGGCTTGCGTCAGGAAGTGGCTGCGGATTTGGTCCAGCGCGTCCTCGGCGGTCATGCCGGTCTGTTCCACGACCCAGACCTCGAACTCCTCGATCGTCTTAAGGTTGTTGGCCTTCATCATCCGGTCCCGCTGGCGGAGCACCTGTGCCTCGACGCTGACGCCGAACTCCTTGGCCTTTTGGATCAGGAGTCGGTGGTCGATTTGATCACGCAGGGCGTTTTTTTCAGCCTCTTCGAGGAACTTTTGACGCTGCTCATCGCTGAGATCCTGCCGCCGCGCAACCTCGCCACGCGCGTCCTGAAGGCCCTTCTCGTATTCCGATCGCATAACGATGTCGCCATTGATCTTGGCGATGATCTCTTCCACAATGACGACATTCGCGACGATGGACGACGAAAACCCAAGCAAAACTGACACAGCTACAAAAGTTTTGATCTTCACGGTTCGCTCTTCCGAAAAGCGCCCTGCAGCGGAACAATCGCCTCCCGCCCAGAGCGGCAAGTAGGGTTTCTAATCTCTAGATTACTATTTTCGCACTAATCAGCTATTGGGTTGCAGTCATCAGGGAGGCTCATCACACCGGTAAAGACGGCCACGGGTAAGGGATTGGTCGGCCCCAAAAGACCTTTGCGGGCACGGCATGCCGTGCCCCTACGTTTCCAGGCAACCAACAGATCTAGGCTGGCCGGCAGATCGGTAGGGGCATAGCATGCTCTACCAAGGGGCGACCAGAGGTGGCCTCTGCTGCCGCCTGCAATCGCCCGAAACGTGAGCTTATCTCTGGAACGGAGTGTCTAGATATCTAGATTCCTGACGTTAAGCGCGTTGTCGCTAATGAACTTACGGCGGGCCTCGACGTTTTCTCCCATCAGCGTCGAGAAGATTTCTTCGCTCTCGACGGCGTCGTCAATGCGGACCTGCAGCAGCCGTCGCGTCTCGGAGTTCATCGTCGTGTCCCAAAGTTGCGTCGCGTTCATCTCCCCGAGGCCCTTATATCTCTGGATCGTCGCGTCTTTCATTCCCACGCCCTTAACGTGCTTTAGCAGGGAAACGCAGTCGGTCACCTTTTCGCTGGCTCTTTTGGAGACAACCAGGAACGGCGGCTGATTAAAGTGAGCGATCTGCCGGGAAAGCGAGCGCAGGCGGCGGTATTCAGGTTGCGCCGCCAACTCCAGATTGATAAACCTTTCCGGTTCGGTAGACTCCCTAAACGAAACCATCCAGGCCGAGTGCATTTCGTCCGCCAGCACCTTTGCCGTAACGTCTAGCTCCTTCAGTCGACCAGCCAGTTTACTGACGTTAGCCTTCTGCTGGTAGTCCTCCTTCGTGTCCACAGGAAGTGCTACATCAGATAGAACCTCAACCACCTTGGGATTCCTTAGTCGGCGCTCCAGCTGCTCGAACATCGCCGCATACTCATCCACCTGGAGGAGAAACTTTTCGACGTCACCTGGGTCGATCACCTTCCCGTCGGGGCCATTGCTTCCGTAGTGGATCTGAAGGCCGTCGGTCGCCAAGCGGATGATCTCACGGGTAAACTCCTTCTCGTCCTTGATAAAGCGCTCTCCCCGGCCGCGTTTGACGCGGTAAAGTGGCGGCTGGGCGATGAAGATATGGCCTCGCTCGACCAACTCTCGCATCTGGCGGAAGAAAAAGGTCAATAACAGGGTTCGAATATGTGAGCCATCGACATCCGCATCCGTCATGAGGATGACCTTGTGATAGCGCAGCTTGCCGGCATCAAAGTCATCGCTTCCGATGCCTGTTCCCAGAGCGGTGATCATGGCGCGCAACTCGTTGTGGCTTAACATCTTGTCGTAGCGCGCCTTTTCCACGTTCAGAATCTTCCCCCTCAGCGGAAGGATAGCTTGAGAACGGCGGTCACGCCCCTGCTTTGCTGTCCCGCCGGCGGACTCACCCTCGACAATGAAAAGCTCTGCTCGCTGAGGGTCCTTCTCCTGACAGTCCGCCAGCTTGCCGGGCAGACCCCCCGAATCGAGAGCGCCCTTGCGCCGTGTCAGGTCCCGAGCCTTGCGAGCAGCTTCGCGAGCGCGGGAAGCCTCAATTGCCTTCTGGACGACCTTGCGGGCAACCCGGGGCTGCATCTCAAAGTACCCCCCCAGCTTCTCATTCACGAAGGTAACGACATGGCCTTGGATATCACTGTTCAGCTTGCCCTTCGTCTGCCCTTCGAACTGGGGCTGCGGCAACTTGACGCTTACGACGGCCGTCAGACCCTCCCGGACGTCGTCGCCCGAGAGATTCTCCTTAACGTCCCTAAATAACTTGGCCTGCTGCCCGTAGGCATTGATCGTTCTTGTGAGCGCAGAGCGGAATCCGCTTAGGTGGGTGCCTCCGTCTATCGTGTTGATAGTATTTGCGAAACTGAAAACGTTCTCCGCGTAGCCATCGTTGTACTGAATAGCCACCTCCATGCTCAGCTTGGTTTCGCCGTTGATGTGACGCTCACCAGTGAAATAAATCGGCTTGGGATGAAGTAGCGACTTGCCGCGATTCAAGTAGGCAACGAACTCCGTGATCCCGCCCTTGAAGTGAAATAACTGTGGCTTACGCTCGCCCCGCTCATCAACGAGATAAATCTTCAGCCCGCCATTAAGAAAGGCCATCTCCCGCAGGCGCTGGGCCAGCGTGTCATAATTGAACTCCGTCGTGGTAAAGATCTCTGGGTCAGGTTTGAATGTGATCTTCGTGCCCGTCTTTTGCCCTGCCTTACCCGCCCTCTGGAGCCGGCCCCTTGGCAAACCCCTTTTGTACTCCTGCTCCCAGGTGAAGCCCTCGCGCCAGATCTCTAAAGACAGCAACTCTGAAAGGGCATTGACACAGCTTACGCCGACCCCATGAAGTCCGCCCGATACCTTATAGCTGTCGGAGTCGAACTTGCCGCCGGCATGAAGCTTGGTCATAACGACCTCGGTGGCCGAGATACCCTCCTCGGCATGGCGGGCTACAGGTATTCCGCGACCGTCATCTACAACGGTTAGCGAGTTGTCAATATGGATGGTGACCGAAATCTCCGTACAATAGCCGGCAAGCGCCTCATCAACGGAGTTGTCAACTACCTCATAAACCAGATGGTGTAGACCGAGCTGCCCGGTTGAGCCTATATACATTGCCGGGTGCAGCCGCACAGCCTCCAGACCCTCGAGAACACGAATGCTCTCCGCGTCATAGCGATTCTCTGTCTGACTAGTAGGCATCCTTCCTCATCAAACTCGCATTGGCATGATAACGTACCGATAGTTATACCCTTCCGGTGGGGGGTTTAGCTGTAACTGTCCAGCGCTCTCGTTGTCCTTAAAGCGGAACTCAATCAACTCCGTCTCCGCAATGCCCATAAAGTCCAGTAGATACTGTGAGTTGAAGCCTATCTTTAGTTCCTTCCCCTCATAGCTGATAGCTAGGGACTCTTCGCTCTCACCTGCTTCTGAGCCACTTGCCTCTAGCCTCAGTTCCCCAGAACCAACTTCGAGGTGAACTGCATGTGAGCGATCATCCGCAAACTGGGCTACGCGCCGGATCGCCGCTGCCATCTCCTCCCGATTCAGAACCACACTGTTCCCTCCAGCCTCGGGTAAGACCCGCTCATAATCCGGGAACTGACCAGTAAGCTTCCTAGAAATCAGCAGCCTCTGGCCACACTGAAAGAAAAGATGATTCTCATCTGTGGCAAAGTCAATCCCGGTTGAGCCATCAGCCTCTGAGGCAATCTTCAGTACCTCAGCCATAGCCTTTTTTGGTACCAGAGCTTGTACCTCCCCCGTAATCCCCTCAAAGGGGTAATCCGCCTTAATAAAAGACAAGCGGTGCCCGTCCGTTGCTACCATTGCCAGCGAGTCCTGTTTCAACAACAACAGGGAACCGGTTAGGGTATAGCGCGATTCCTCACTAGCAATTGCAAAAATCGTCTTGCCAATCATGTTTAGAAGCAGAGACACAGGTATCTGTGTGATGGGGGCCGGCATCCGCGGTAGCTCTGGAAAGTTATCCCTCGACATGCCAGCCACCCGGGTCCGCGAGCGCCCACAGACAATACTCACCGAGTGACTCTCATTAACCTGGATCGCTAGTTCCGCATCAGGAAGCAGGCGGACAAAATCCAGTAGCTTTCTAGCAGGGATCGTCGTGGACCCACCCTTCTTAACGACCGCCGGACAGACACTTCGGACACCCAGCTCCAGATCTGTGACAGTCAAGGTAATGTCACTCTCCCCAGCCTCAACCAATACATTCGACAGTACCGGGATAGTTATCTTCTTCTCGACAACACCTTGGCCCAGGCTCAACTCCCGGACCAGGTCAGTTTTCTTTACTGTTAGTTCCATGGGTATCGTCCACGCGCCTAGCGTTAACCTCGAAGCAGTCCGCGACTATGATGAATGAGCTTTTACATCTCAAAGATCTGAGTAAGGTTAATCATCATAGGTACTGTGGAATCTGTGGAAAACGCAGTAAGTAGCTGTTAACACTGGTGTTAGAAAAATCCTCCCTTGTTAAAAACTAGGTGCTAAAGAGGAGTTCATCTCAGCAGATTGCCAAGTTTCCACAGCTTGCAGCGGTACTGAGCCCAGAGAGAAGTAGGTACTTCATTATATCTAATTAAATCTGTCAGTTAGCCTGTGGATCAGTCTGTTTAGACTGGGATCTCGCTGCCGCAGTTGCTCGATCTTTGAGACCGAATGTAGGACAGTTGTGTGGTGCTTGCCGTTGAAGGCTCGTCCGATCTCAGGGAGGGAGGCCCCAGTTAGCTCTTTGCATAGGTACATGGCGATCTGGCGGGGGAATGAGACAGCTTTGACATTAGTTCTTTCCCGTAGTTTTCCAGGCTGGAGCCTGAACTCTTGGCTTACGATCTCCTGTATTGAATCGATGGTTGCCTTGCACTCATTGACGGAGGTCATGGAGCGGAGGGCTTGCTTTGCCATTGAGAGCGAGACGTCAGCTCCTGTCAAAGATGAGATGGCCGCCAGTCGAATTAGAGCCCCTTCAAGTTCGCGTATATTAGACCTCATTTGTATGGCCACGTAGCTGCGGACATTGTCAGGTAGGTTTATGGAAGATTCCTCAGCTTTGCGGTCAAGGATAGCCATCTTGGTCTCTAGATCAGGTGGCTGAATGTCAGCAAGTAGGCCCCATCCGAATCTCGATCGGAGCCGGTCAACAAAGCCGGGGACCTGTCTGGGGGGTCGGTCGCTGGAGAGGACGATCTGCTTCTCCATATGATGGAGAGCATTGAACGTATGGAAGAATTCCTCCTGGGTCCTTTCTTTTGAACCGATCATCTGGATATCGTCAACGAGTAGAGCATCAGCTGACCGAAAGCGCTCGTGGAAAGAGCTCATTCGGTTGTAGCGTAGAGAGTTAATCATCTCGTTCATGAACTGCTCGCTGGTGATATATACGACGCGCAAGTGAGAGAAGTTCTTCTGAAGGTCTTGGCCGATGGCTTGCATCAAGTGGGTCTTGCCCATACCGACGCCGCCGTACAGGTAGAGTGGGTTATAGGCCCGTGCCGGGTTGCGGGCAACAGCTCGAGCAGCTGCGCAGGCGAACTCGTTGCACGATCCCATAACGAAGGTATCAAAGGTGTAGCGTGGATTGAAAGAGCTAGCCGGCACTCGGAACTCGAAGGACGCTTGCAGTGGCGCTGACTGAGGCCGATTGAACTCGGAGGTCTTTGCTATCCCATTGAGTGTGAACACAATGGACTCGAACGGAAAGGAGAGACTTCGTGCTGTGTCCAAGATCGTCTCTTGGTACTCGGACTCGAGCCACTGTCGGGCGCTAACGCTGGGAACCAGTAGGTGCAGGGTGCGTAGGTCATCTACATGGCTGAAGCGGACGGGTTCGAGCCAGTTCGAGTAGTTCTCGCGGCTGACTTGCGCTTCGAGTCGTCTGAGGATTTGCTGCCAGACGTCCATAGCTCTCTGGCTGTCGCTCGGCCAACGGCGGCCAAGTATCGGATTTCAGTGGGTTGAACGAACTCTCCTCCAGCCGAAGCTGTAAAAAGGAGTAAAAAGTCTTTTTTAAAGAAACGTAGTTTATCACAGGAAGTAGCGCCACGTCGCGGTTAATCCTAGAAGAAAAACGCGGCACCACGAACTTGTTTTTGAAACGTCGTTCTTGCTACGAAATGACGGGAAGACCTTGCTGCCTGTCGGCAGATGGGAGCGCTTCGTTGAGTGAACCAAGACGATAGCCTTCTAGGTCGAGGGTGACGTATTGGAAGCCGAGACTCTTGAATATGTCAGTCATCTTTTTGGCCATCTCGAGGTCGAGCGCTCGCGCTAACTCATCGGGGCCAATCTCAATGCGAACGAGCTCACCGTGGTAGCGGACGCGGTAGATTTCGAAGCCGAGACTTTTGAGCGCCTCTTCGCCCTTCTCTACAAGCTTTACTTTCTCTTTTGTCACTGTCGTTCCGTAGGGGATGCGCGAGCTCAAGCAGGCGGCGGCAGGTCGGTCCCAAGTGGGCAAGCCCTCGCGCTGCGATAGCTCGCGGATGTCTGCCTTCGTAAGGCCGGCTTCCAACAGGGGTGCGCGGACGCCGTGTTCTTTCGCAGCCCGATGACCGGGCCGAAAGTCTTTCGTGTCGTCCACGTTGACGCCGTAGGTGATGTTGTCAAAGCCGAGCGCACGCCCGGTCTCACTGAGTTGGCTGAAGAGCTCATCCTTGCAGTGGAAGCAGCGATTTAGGTCGTTGCGCACGTAGTCCGGGTTGTCGAACTCGTTGGTTTCGATGTACTGGTGGCGGATGCCGTATCGCTTGACGAATGCTTCGGCGTCCCGCTTGTGAGATTCTGGGATTGAAGCCGAGTCGGCGGTGACAGCGAGAGCGTCGGCCCCTAGCACTCTGTTCGCGGCCCAGGCCAAGTAGGCCGAGTCCGTGCCGCCTGAGTAAGCGACCAGCACACGGTCCATCGAGCGAAGAATCGAGAAGAGTTGCTCTTGCTTGCCGTGGATCGTATCTGTCATTTATCGAACAGTGCTCTTCTGCTTGGCTTAACCCTTACCGCGGCCGCTATTGTATCAAAACCCCTTGTCCATCAGGGCCGTTCATCTTGCCGTTGGGCCCCGATTGGCCGTCGGGGACCACACAGGCGGCGGCAATCCCGTCGCCATTCTCCAACTGCACGAGCTTGACGCCCTGGGCGGAGCGGCCCGTAGCGCGTATCTTATCCGCCCCGATACGGATGATCTTGCCGCCTCGGGTGATGATCATCAGATCGTTCTCCGTGGAGACCCTCATGATGGAAACCACGTTCCCGTTGCGCCGAGAGGTCTTGATGTTGATCACACCTTTGCCGCCACGGGCCGTCACTCGATAGGCCTCGAGTTTCGTTCGTTTACCGAAGCCGTTCTCGGTCACGCTTAGGATCAACACATCCGCCGACACGGCTTGCATCCCAACCACGTAGTCGTCCCGATCGAGCCGGATGGAGCGCACACCGCGGGCCGGCCGGCCCATGGCTCGCACATCTTTCTCGTCGAATCGGATCGCTTTACCCTGGCGTGTGGCTACGAAGATCTGCTGTTTGCCGTCGGTCAGGCGAGCGGAGATGAGCTCGTCGTCCCGGTCCAGGTTGACGGCGATGATGCCGCGGTTCATCGGCCGACGGAACGCCGGCAGCGGGCACTTCTTAATGACGCCCTGCCGAGTCGCCATGACCACGAACTGGCCCTCGGTGAATTCTTTGACCGGCAAGAAGGCCTGCACCTTCTCGGTCGCCTGCAAGTTGACGAGATTAACGATATTCTTACCCCGCCCGGCTACGCCGACTTCGGGGATGTCGTACACCTTGAGCCAATAGAGCCGTCCTAGGTTCGTGAAAACAAGGACGTAGGAGTGAGCCGATCCGATCAGCAGGTGCTCGATGAAGTCCTCGGTCCGCGTCCCCATGCCGATGCGGCCCCGGCCGCCGCGGGACTGCTGGCGGTAGGTGGTCACCGGCGTCCGCTTAAGGTAGCTGTTGTGGGTGACGGTGATGGCCATGTCCTCGTCGGCGATTAGGTCCTCGATCGAGATCTCCGCCACCGGCCCGGCGATCTCGGTGCGCCGCTCGTCCCCGAACCTCTTCCTGACGTCGCGCAGCTCCTGGATGATGACCCGACGCAGCACCTTGTCGGAGCCGAGAATCTTCAAGTACTCGGCGATCCGGCGCTGGATTTCAGCCAACTCTTCCAGGATCTTCTCGCGCTCCATCGCCGTCAAGCGCTGCAATTGCATTTCGATGACGGCCTGGGCCTGACGCTCGGTCAGTTCGAAGCTGTCCATTAGGCCCTGCCGCGCCTCGGCGGGACTCTTCGAGGCGCGGATCAACCTGATGATGGCATCCATGTGCTCGAGGGCTTTCTGGAAGCCGAGCAGGAGGTGCTCTCGACCCCGAGCCTTGCGCAGCAGGTAGTTCGTTCGCCGCCGGACGACGTCGAGCCGGTGCTCGATGAACAGCTTCAGGTACTCAAGTAGCCCCAGCTCACGCGGCTGGCCGTTGACGATGGCCAGGCAGATGATCCCGTAGCCCGCCTGCATCTGCGTGTGCTTAAAGAGATTATTGAGGATGACTTCGGGTTGTTCCCCGCGCTTGAGGTCGAAGACGATTCGCATGCCGTCGCGATCGCTCTCGTCACGGATATCGGAGATGCCTTCAATCTTCTTGTTGTTGACCAGGGCGGCAGCGTGCTCGATCAGCCGCGATTTGTTCACCTGGTAGGGAATCTCGGTGACAACGATGGCGGTTCGTTCCTTGCCGATCTCCTCCGTTTGGGCTCGCGCGCGGATCGTAAGATGGCCACGACCAGTTTTGTAAGCGCTGACGATGCCTTCTCTGCCACAGATCGTTCCCCCGGTGGGAAAGTCGGGACCCTGAACGATCTCTAGGACCTTGTCCAGCGACGTGCTAGGCTGCTCGATCAGTTGAATCGTGGCGTCGATGATCTCCCTCAGGTTGTGGGGCGGAATGTTGGTTGCCATCCCCACGGCAATCCCGGTACCGCCGTTGACGATCAGATTCGGTGCGGCGGCCGGCAGACACTCCGGCTCTTGCGCGGTGTCGTCAAAGTTAGGCCGGAAGTCGACCGTTTCCTGTTCGATCTCTTGCAGCAGGGATTCCGAAAAGGCGGTTAGTCGCGCTTCGGTGTACCGCATGGCTGCCGGCGGGTCGCCGTCCACCGAGCCGAAGTTACCCTGCCCGTCCACCAGCATGTTTCGCATCGTGAAGGGCTGCGCCATGCGAACCAGGGTTTCATAGATCGACGTATCCCCATGGGGGTGGTAGTTTCCCATCACCTCGCCGACGATTTTGGCCGCCTTCCGGTAGCCGCGGTTCGAGCGCAAGCCGAGGTCGAGCATGCCGTACAGGATGCGCCGCTGTACGGGCTTGAGGCCGTCACGAACGTCGGGCAGCGCCCGTCCGATGATCACGCTCATCGCATAGTCGAGATAGGACTTCTTCATCTCGACTTCGATGTCGATGGGCGTCCAATTCGCCGGGGTTCCGTTGCCGCCTAAAGGTAGTTGAATGGGGGTCCGAGGGGGTTGATCCGCCAAAGAAGTGTCCTCTCTGAAGGGGGTTGCAGGGAAGTAGAACTACTCTTTTTATTCTACCGCGACGAGGGTTTCGAAGGAGCCGCTGAAGCCGCGAGAATCGTAGAAAAATGAGTGGTTTGGGGGTTTGAGGGAGCGCTGGGGAGGCGTCACGGCAATCAGGCAGCTCCGAGATTGCGCGTCTTGGACAAGCGGGATCGCTTGTCCCTACTTCGAGTCGCCGCAAGCCGCGGCAGTAGGACCGGCGATCTCGCCGGTCCAGGGGTCCGACATGTCGCCGCCGGGAACCGCCTCGCGTCCCTTCCCCTACAGGCCGAGCACCGCGCTCGCGTGGGCCAGCGACCTTCTTACGTTCTCGTCCTCCAGCTTGACACGGTCATCGGGACCGAGGTCGCTCACGCGGGGCAGTGGCTTAGCCTGCTGCTTTCGCTTCACCAGATTCAGGATGCTTGCCAGGCGCCAGCCCGGCACGCGGCCCATCGTCGGCCAGTAGTAGCTGGCTAAGCACGGGATTTCCACTGGATCGTCCGTCATCACCTCTAGGTTGAAGCGAATATTCGACCGCGCCTGCCTCAGATCCTCGACGATGCCCCGCAAGTCCAGGAAGCCCTCGCCCAGCGCAACTTCCGACAGCAGAAAGCCGTCCGGGGATTCCTTTACGGCGATGTCCTTCAGGTGGACTGAGATGGCGTAGGGTGCGAGCTTTTCCACGGCTTCCGCCGGCGATTCGAGTAGAGCCAGGCTGTTCGCGGTGTCGAGACAGACGCCTACGAACTCGCTGCTGATCTGGTTCATCATACTGAGCAACTCTTCGATACGCATATCTCTGTGGTTTTCGACGGCGAGTTTCATCCGGCGTCTGCGGAGGGCATTTTCCGCTAACGTCACCGATTTCCACGACTGCTGAACGAAACGCCGGAGTTCCTCTACGTTGTCGAGAGCCACATAGCGGGGTCGCGTCAGCAGTGTGGTTCTCACGACGGACGCACCCACGCTCTTCGCGGCGCGGAGGCTGTCTTGGAAAAACGAGACGTCCGACTGGTCTCGCGGCAGGCGGACGGCAACTTCCACGTGCATGCCAGCGGATTCCGCCCTCCTTCGGAACCGTTTTCTCGAAGCAGGCTCAAGGGATTCGGCTGCGACTTCTACGCCGCCGGCACCCAGCTGGTGGCAATAGTCGAGGAAGTGGAATGGATCGGAAAGGGGTTTTTCTGCGCCGCCACGCCGCTCAGCCCCCATGCGCTGCGTGAACGAAGCGGAGGCTATTCCCAGGCCGCTGCGCGGCTGCGCCGCGCCCAGCTCAGTTGATAGCGGCGCCCAGGCCGGCGCGGAACCGGCCAGCTTCATCAGTTGTCTGCGAGTGAGCATGATTTTTCGAGGCCTAGCCTGAGACGGACCGGTGTTCTCGTAGGGGCCGACCGGAGTCCGGCTCCCTCCCCGGACGAAAAGTGTTACCTATGTGCCTGGCATAAAGTGTTACCTATGTCCCGGTCTGCTCAGCGCCCCTCGTGAGAAATCCGGCTAGTTCCGTGCCCGACAGTCTGAGCGTCGTCACTTGGCAATATAGTAGCGCGGATTCGCCCCGAGCCGGCGGTCCGGGCTGGAGCAAAGGGGGCCAATGCGGTCGGTAGGACCGGCAATCTGGCCAGTCCTGCGCCACCCTTGTGACGACAAGGCCCCGCCCGGCAAACCTTTCCCCGTTTTCGGGGTGGCATAGAAGACAATCCTCCGGTCAGCCCTGAAGTTGTTTGCTCGCCTTGGTGAAGTGCACGAAGCCTTCAGGTGACAATGCGCGAGGGCCATCTCTTGAAAGCAAAACGACGCCCGGTTCGGACCGGATCCTGCCCACCCGTGTCAAGCGAATGTGACGGAAGCTACGAGGAACTTTTTTTTTCGCAGGGACCGTGAACAAAAGTTCGTAATCCTCGCCGCCGTGGAGCGCCTGGGCCGCTGACGCACCGCGGAATCGTGGCACCGCGTTCTCATCTATTTCGGCTCCGACTTCACTGGCTTTCACGAGCCGGCCGAGGTCAGTGGATAGACCGTCGCTCAAGTCCATGGCGGCGGTCGCGCCGAGTGTATTTCGCAGCAAGCGGCCCAATTCTACCCGCGGCCGCGGGTAGAGATGCCGTCGGATCGCGGCGTCGGAGACGGCGAATTCCCTAGTGCTAAGGCGCTCAAGCCCCAGGGCCGAACCTCCGAGTTGTCCGGACACAAAGATGATGTGGCCCGGTTTGGCTCCGCTCCGTCGCAGGAGCCGGCGAGCTCCAACCGCTCCCACTACCGTTACGGCCGCCGCGAACTGGCCTCCGCCCGCCACGTCGCCCCCTACAAGGGGGACCCGACAACGCTTGCCGAGCTTAAGCAGGCCCGCTAGGTAAGAACGAAGCCAATCGCGATGTACCCACGCCGGCAGGCACAGCGACAGCAAGAAGTAGAGGGGCGCCCCGCCCATGGCCGCGATATCGCTCAACCCACGGGCTAAGCACTTGTGGCCCAGAGCGCGAGGGGGGTGCAGATCGGGGATAAAGTGAGTCCCCTCTATGACTTGGTCGGTAGAAAGTAGCAGCCTCTCACCTCGCGGAAGGGCCGCTACGACCGCTGCGTCGTCTCCTATGCCGACACTAACCCCAGGCTGCGGCACCTGGGACGCTTGCCTCAGAATCTCCCCGACGATTTCTTCTTCGCTAGGCCGCATTCACCCGGTAGCTCCCTGCTCGGACCTCCAATTATGACCCAATCCAACTAGCTGCACCCGCCTGGTCGCGACGGTTGGGGCAGACGTCTAATATTGATTTCTCGAAACCCGGGCACAGCGGTGTTCCGGAACTATAGGCAGGGTCTTCTGATAGGCGGAGACCAGAACAAGACTGGACCCACTTGATTTTTCTCGGCTCCAGCCGCGAAAATATGGTAGTAGTCGTCGGCAACCCGCGGAACTTGTCCAGCAGCACCCCCCCTGGATTTTTAGTGTCTCTTCCGGGGATGGTGCAAACCCCTCGCCTTCAGGCGAAGGAATGTTTGGCGATATGGTCGCGATAGCGACCATGAGCCAGTCGGTGAGGGCCGAAAGGAGTTTCAGCCGACTTCAAGTCGGCAACCACGTTTGGCCGAAGAACAGGACCCGAAAGGCCACGGTGCCCCTGTGTTGAGTTGGAACCTCCCAGCTTAAAGCTGGGAGAGGATTCAGTTGACACGGCTTTGGGAAATTGATACTGTGTTTGGGCCCATGCGGAGGGCAGGCAGCTTTTTGAGTCCTCCCAATAGTGGCTTTCGCCAGGCTTGGCGATTGAAGCAGTAGGCGTGTAAGACCGAATTGCAAGAACGAGGTTTGATGAGGAAGAGCTACTTCATCGTTGTCTTGGCGCATTCTGTCCATGGTCGGATTCGGCGTATCCACGTCCCGCACTACGTCATCCATGTCGTTGCTTGCTTGGCGGTTTTCGCTGCCAGCGTAGGTATCGGTCTGCTCTCGAGTTACGGAAGGATGCTCTGGAAGGCCACCGAATACAACCAGCTTCGAGCGGAGAAGGAAGCTCTGCAGAAGCAGAATGACGACCTCAAGGAACAAGCCGTTGAGCGCGATGCGCAGCTAGCCTCGCTCGGTGAGCTGGCCTCGGAGGTCTCGATCGCTTTCGGGATCAAACGACCGTTCACCGAGACTACGGAGGCTATCGGAGAAGGACACCGGGCACCGCGATACCGCAGCTCTGTCAATCAGTTCGACTTTTTGCGGCAGGTTCAAGTGTCTCCGGGCAGCAGTTCGCCGTGGTATTGGTTGGAGAACACCACGCCTTCCACCTGGCCCGTGCAGGGGCGCTTGAGCAGTTCGTTCGGCAAGCGTCTGGATCCCTTCCTGGGCAAGGGTTCGTTTCACGCCGGCGTCGACCTGACGGCGCCATACGGGACCCCCGTAGTGGCCGCCGCCGATGGTATCGTCGCTACCACCGGCTGGCAGGGGCGATACGGCAAGCGGGTCGAGCTGCTCCACGCACGCAATGGACTTTCCAGCCGTTACGCCCATTTGGCGGACGCTTATGTTCGGCCCGGGCAGGTCATTCGCCGCGGCGAGGTGATCGGGCGAGTGGGCCGCAGCGGCCGAGTCACGTCCCCGCACTTGCACTACGAAGTTCGCTACCGCGGCACGCCGGTCAATCCCTACCGGTACCTGAAGAGATCTACCCAGCAGCAGTCCAGTTTTCATGTGAGCGATTAAGTCGCCGCTAGAGTCCCCCCTTTAGTCGTTCCTTGTTCCAGCATCCCCCACCGCGAGTCTCTGGGATGAATACTGGCCCAGGTAACGTCCTGGCCCGCGGTTCTGCTTTGAAAAGGGACGCGGTGTGAATCTCACGCGTGGGCGGACACGGTGGTCCGCGCCCCTACAAAGTGTTACCTATGTCCCGGTAGGTTCAAAAATGACGTTCGGTCAACGCTGGCCAATCCAAACCTTTGTGAGAAAAGCGGACTAGTCTTCCTCGCCGGCAAGGGGTAACGGGTCGCTATCCGAGTCGCGCGCTGGAGTGAAGACTTTGACCGGCTTTCTCGAGTGGAGCTGCTGTAGCCAGAAGACGCCATCGAACTCGCCGCTGTGTCCGCGGGTGACGATGAAGTCCAGGTCGCCGTCTTCGTCCATGTCTCGAGGAACAAACGCAGCAAACTTGCCTCGCTTGCGTCGAGAGATGTCGTGGCGGGCCCATGCGGTGGTCGCGTCTGCCGGATTCTCGAACCAAGCGAGGGTTCCGGCCGGGTCGGAGGCACTCACATCCTCACCATCCTCTTCGTGCGGCCCCGCACTCGCGCTGCCCGTGACGACGTCTTGGCGGCCGTCGTCGTTGACGTCGGCGAGGACCAGTCCGACCGGTTCGTCCGGCGCGATCGTACCGATGGAGTGGAGATTCCATAGCCCGGCTGGGTCGGCGGGTTGCTCTAGCCAAACGAGTGAGTGAGGTTGCTTGATTAGAACGACGTCCAGGCGGCCATCGCTGTTGAGGTCGGGGAAGCCAACGGCGGAGCCGACCTGATCGAGTTCGTTCCCCTCGGGGACCCGAATGGGATGCCGCTGGAAGGCGAGTTCCTCGGCTCCCAGATTCTCGAGCCAAAAGATGGGCTCTTCACCTCGCGAGGCGGCGAACAAATCAACGTCCCCGTCGCCGTCAAGATCCGCGGGCTTGGCGGTGACAGGGTTGCTCACGGTCAACAGTACGTTTTCGCGCCAAGCGGCAGCGAGGGGGTTTTCTGGAATCTCAAACCACGAGACGGCCCCTTCCGCGTCAGTTTCCATTGCAGGGTCGTCGCCGGTCGAACTGTGTCGGTACGCGGCAACAAGCTCGGGCCTGCCGTCACGGTTGAGATCGGCGATCGCGACGCTCACGAACGAGCGGCCGACCGAGGGATCGGTGGGTATCTTCCTTCCCCAGCGCCAGCCCCGAACGGTTCCCCCCGGGTTCTCAAGGTAAAGCAAATGCCCTTTTTCACATGCCGCGACGAGGTCGGGGAAACCGTCCGCATTGAGGTCCGCCACTGCGACATCAGCCACCCCGCCCGCCTCGGGGCCCTCGGCCAGAGAGAGGCGGAACCATTCGCCGGGATCGTCTGACCCGAAGGCTATGCGGATATGACTGCTTTCGCGGTGAGCCGATACGATATCGAGATGTCCGTCCTTGTCAAAATCGGCCACCTGGAGCGATTGCGATCCCCGCAGGCGAACCCCTCCCGATTTGTCCTCGTCGTCTATAATCTGCTCCCTCCAGGAGATATACTTCCCGTCGGGGAGTTTTGCCGCGGTCATGGTGTCGCCGACGCCGGCTGAGGCGCCGCTGTCTGAGCCACAAGAGGTAAGCAACAGCGCGAGGGTGCCGTACACGAATGCCAGTTTGTCCGTCGGAAAAGGATTGAAGCGTGTCTTTTTCATCCGCTCTTGAACTCAAATGTACTTGCCCCCGCCACCTAGCGCAATCTCCGTGAACCCTAGGGGGACTGTCGGGGAAACCTTAGTGAGACCGGGAAAGGACCAGAGATAAGACCGAAGGCCGTGTAAAAAGGCCCCAAGCCGGGACTAGCTTTGAATCTCGCGGAATGCGTCTTCGATCTGCCGTTTGGCCTCTGAGACCACCGCCACCATCGGCATGCGCGGAGGGCCTCCGTAGTAGCCTTGCAAATCCATGGCGTACTTGAGTCCCGCGATGCCGTATCGGCCTGTCACCCCCGCGGCGGTCGAAGCGCGTTCGTGCAGTTCCCGCGCCGCCTCGAATTCCCGGGTACGCACGGCCTCTTCCATGGACAAACAAAGAAAAGGGGCCGGGTTGGCGAATGCCAAGATGGCTCCGGCTGCGCCCTGTCTCAGCGATGGGTAGAGGATATTCATCGAGCCGACTAGCACCTGGAACCGGCTGGGGACATCATGGATTAGTTGAGTGACTTTCTTCACGGGTCCTGCGCCCTCATTAATGGCGATGATGTTTGGGTGCTCGGCAAGCAGGCAGGCGGTTTCTACCGAGACGGCCAGGGAGTTGTTCTCGGGGGCGCTTCCGATCACAACCGGAATCTTCGTTTGGTCGGCAACGCCGCGATAGAACAGAGCTTGCACGTCCTTTGCGGCTGCGGGGCCGTCGATGAAGTTTGGCGCCTCAACCAGGGCGGCGTGATAGCCGAGATCAGCCGCCGCATTAGCGCGGCTTACGGTTCCACGAACGCCGGCCACGCCGGTGGACGCCAGCAATAGCTTCTCTGGAGCAGCTGCCTCGGCGACATGTTCCCAAAGTTGGATGGTTTCCTTCTCGCTAAGCAGGCCCCCTTCGCCCGTTGGAGTGCCGACCGTATAGCCGGCTACCGAGGTGCGGTTCCAACGTCCGATGTTGTGGCGGATCTTGGCTGGATACAGATCTTCCTGGGCGTCAAAAGGTGTCGTCGCAGCGACCCAAATACCGTTTAGCTTCACTGGGGCAGGCCTTCCCTATTGTAGTGTGCCGCCGCGAGGCCGGAAGTGACGTCCGCGGAAGCGGAGAGGGCAGTGCACAGGCTACGGGCTGCAGGGTCGAAAACGGGTCAGAGCGGAGGCCACGCGCAAACTTTAGTAGGCATCTTCGCGGTTTTTTCCGTGGGCGGTTTCCGCTAGATCAGCGGATTGGGGCGCTTCCTCAAGCTGGGGTAGTCGCAGGATCTTCTCGGCAGGCTGGAACCGGAGGATGCCTGTAGAGTCCGGACATGCCGCCACCACGCAATTGCGGCCCGCGGCCTTGGCTTCGTAAAGGGCCTTGTCGGCGCATTCTACGATCTCCTGCCAACCGAGAGAAGCGTTTAGGGCCAGCGGGTACGAGGCGACGCCGCAGCTTATGGTCAGGTGCTGGACCTCGCCTGCCGAGCTGGTGGCGATTTCCTCTCTTTCGATACACTTGCGCACCCGTTCAGACCCTCTCACCGCCCCTTGGAGGTTCTGGTTGCCGAGAAAAAGCAGGATTTCCTCTCCGCCGTAGCGGAACGCGGCGTCGGTGGAGCGGAGGTTGGCGCGGATGGTCGAGGCAACTCTTTGCAGCACGCGGTCTCCATACTGGTGACCGAAGGTGTCGTTAAAGGACTTGAAATGATCGACATCGCACATCACCACCCCGTACGTCTCTCGGTGTCGGACAGCCCGGAAATGATACTCGGCAATCTTCTCCTCGAAGTCCAGTCGATTACCGATTTCCATTAACGGGTCGATGCGTGATGTCTCCATGAGACGACGATTGAGAACGGCCAGGTCTCGGTTTACCTCACGGAGGTCGCTCTCCAGCGAAAGAATCCGCTCCGCCGCTCGGAGCCGAACCTGAAGCTCTTGGGGGTGAAACGGCTTGGAGATAAAGTCGTCGGCGCCCGCTGAGAGAGCTTCGATCAAGTCGTGTTTTTCTTGTCGCGAGGTCAAGAAGACGATGTATGTGTAGGAGGGGAGAGCTGCATTTCGAATCTGACGGCACAGTTCAATGCCATCCAGGCCCGGCATCTCCCAATCGGTGACAACCACGGGAAACCGGCCCTCGGCGAACTTACGTTGTGCCTCGAGGCCGTCTCTTGCGGTGACCACTTCGTAGCCAAAGCGTTTTACAGTTTCGCTGACGAGGTGCAAAGTCACTACGTCGTCATCAGCTACAAGTACTTTCACGAGCGGGTCGCCCTTTGGTTCGACTGTCGGGCCTGCGGCGAAGAGATATTGTCAAATGTTGTGGATGGGCGAGGTCAGGCGGCGTTTTCCTGAACCATCAATCCATCCTTGAAAACCTTTCCCTCTAAGACATGAACAATCACTTCCGAACCGTTCAGGCGTCGCCAGTGGCGCTCGGCTTGGCGGGCCAGCATGAAGACCATCGTTAACGACGCTTCGCGGCTGCCACAACCCTTCGTTCGTCGCTGCCGCAAACGGACCGTCGCAAAGGTGGACTCGATCGGGTTCGTCGTCCGCAAGTGCCCCCAGTGCTCGGCCGGAAAGTCGTAGAAAGCCAGCAGCACTTGGCGGTCTTTTTCCAGGCACTCGACCGCTTTGGGGAACTTCTTCTCGTATAGGTTCTTGAAACGGTCCAGAGCGGCCTCCGCCGTCTGCCGACTCTCGGCAAGATAGATGTCGCGCAGCGCCTGCTTGGCTTTGCCCTGCATGCTCTGCGGCAGCTTATTGAGCACGTTGGCCGTCTTGTGGAGCCAGCAGCGTTGCTAACCGGTCGCCGGATAGACTTTCCGCAGTGCCGCCCAAAACCCCATCGCTCCGTCGCCCACCGCCAACTTCGGCGGCAGCTCGAGCCCCTGCCGTTTCAAGTCCTCCAGCAACTCCTGCCACGACAGTTCGCTTTCGCGAAAGCCGTCGTGCACCGCCAGCAGTTGCTTGCGACCGTCTTCGAGTGCTCCCATCACAACCAGCAAACACTGCCGTTCATCGTCCAGACGAACATTCGAGTAGATGCCATCGGCCCAAATGTAAACAAACCGCTGGCCGCTGAGGTCACGCTTTGACCAAGCCTCGTACTCGCGGCGCCAGACGTCTTTGAGACGCACCACCGTCGTCGCCGACAGGCCCGGAGCGTCGGGCCCCAGCAAGGCCTCCAGCGCTTCGCTGAAATCGCCCGTCGAGATCCCTTTCAGGTACAACCAGGGGATCAACTCCTCCACACTCTTCGTGCGCCGCAGATACGGCGGCAGGATCTGGGAAGTGAAACGAAAGCGCCGGCCCTGCTCATCGACTCGGCGATCGTCGACCCGCGGCGCCTGGATCTTCAGCTGACCCACGCCGCTGACGATGGTGCGCTCGCGGGCGTGACCGTTGCGCACCACCAGCCGCCGGCCGTCCTGGTCGACTTCGTGCTGATGCGTTTCGATGTAGGCGGTCACTTCGGCTTCCACGGCCTTGACGAGCATCTGGCGCGCTCCTTGGCGCAGCACCTCATCCAAGGGCGAGCGTTCCTTTCCATCAATGACTTGGGGGTTGACTTGACTGCTGCTCTCAGCAGCTTCACACTGACTCATGGCGTATCCTCCTTGTTCCTTTCCAGAAAACGATTGAGTTGCTTCCTCAATCGTCAGGATACGCCGCCTCCCCTCAGAGGCTCATCCACAACTTCTGGTTATGGCTCTGCGGCGAAACTCCCAGCGCCCCTGTCTCATACTTCTACCCTCTCGGTGGAGGTTCGACGACATGAAACCAATAATGCTCAATGGCGCCGATCACGGCAACGAATTCGTCGAAATCGGGCGGCTTACGGACGTAGGAGTTGACTCCCGCCTGATAGCATTTCGCTAAGTGTTCCTCATAGTCGGAAGTGCTGAGAACCACGACCGGGATCGTTCGCAGGGCCGGATCCTGTTTGACGATCTGCGACAGGCGCTGGCCGTTCACTTTGGGCCTGTTCAGGTCCACCACAATCAGAGCGGGACGGGCTGCATCCCCGTATTTGCCCTTCCGCCGCAGGTAGTCGAGGGCCTCCTCTCCGTCGGAAACCATGACAGCGTCAAGGGGCGAGTCGGTTTCAGCCAAAGCCTCCCGGGTGAGCAGCTGGTCGCCTTCATCGTCTTCCACAAGCAAGATGAGTTTTCCCCGGCTGGGCTGGTCTTTTTGGACGTTCTGCGTTGCCGGTTCGCCGGCGACGTCAATTCCTGTGTTGTTCATGTCACCCAAGGCAACTCGATTTGCTCCAGCTAGGGTGGAACTTGGAACCCCGCCGTCAACCTAGCTCGCTGCGGAGGTTGGTGAGGATCTTGCGCACCTGCTCAAACTCCTCGTCCACTTGTTCCACGATTTGGGGCAACTCCTCGAGTTGTTTTCCGCTGCTCGACTTTTCCAAGTGGAGGCATAAAGCGCTCAGAGACTCCGCCCCCATGTTGCTACTCGAACCTTTTAGGCGGTGCGCGGCTGAGGCTGCCGTTTCAGCATCGCCTGTACGAACAGCCTTCCGGAGAGTCTCCAGTTGTTGCGGGGTGTCGTTGAGAAACAGGGTGATCAACTCGGCCAGGAACTCGTCGTCACCCATTGTCGCTTCACGGATGTGCTCCAGATTCACTGATTCCATAGCATTTCTTAAGCGCGGCCGTAGTTCGCATCAACATGACAAACTAGGCGGGGGGAAGCGGGTGTCCCGGCCCGATTTGCCTTTGACGTAGAGAAGATGCCGATGCTTATTGCTTTCGGGACCGTAAGCTTTTTCAGAGGCGTTCGTTGTCGGCCCGAAGATGAGAGAGTATTGCCCCCGAACCGCTTTGGCCCCGCAAGCCGCGCACCTTTTCTCCAAACAAAAATCGGCATTCACGGCACGCATCGTTAGCCCGATCAGCTCCGGTGAACGGCGCTCTCCCAAGGAGTCCGAGAGCCAGTTGGCGGTGGGGCCAACGTTTGGAAGGTCTCGCGGCGGATCTCGGACGTGTGATCTGGCTAGTAGGACTAGACCCGGAGGGGCGGGGGCCACCGGGGTCAGCCGCCGTGGCAGGGGCGCTTTTCCAAGTGCCGGCCGTCGAAAATCAGGTTCAGGAGCGCTCCTTTGTGTCAGCCGCTTATGCGCGTCGGAACGAGAATTTTGTTCTCGTTTCAGGTTGCGGCGTCGAGGTACACGCGGATTCATCCGTGCTGAGCGGCGTCATCTCTGGACCGCTCGCTCACACTCGCGGCTCGGTGCTCGACGCTCTGGGATATCAAGGGCGGAGCCCTTGGTTAGTTAGGACTGTCAAACTCTCGAGAGCTTGGTCGAAGAGGAAAGTGAGGAGAGATAGAGATGAGTGTATCCGCAATCGCGTTGGCGGGTATCACCTCCGCGGTCAAGCAGTTTGACGAGGCGGCTGAAGGCGTCCGCAGAGCAACGAGCAGCGATCAGGAGACGACCGACCGGGTTGACCTGAGCCTGGAGGCCGTCAAGCTTCTTTCCGCCAGAACGGCCTACAAGGCCGCCATCGAAGTGGCTAAGAGCGCTGAAGAAATCAGCGAGCACGCCATCGACCTACTAGCGTGAGGCGCCTCGGCAGTGATCGTTATCCCGTGCTTCTCACCCAGATTTCGCAGCGTCGGGCCATGGCGCTCGCAGAGGCACGACATGTCATGCGCTGGGCACACACCTGGCGCAAGCACTCTCGCTGGTTTACGAACCGTTGCCTCCATGTCTAAGGGGCTCCTGGTCTAGGCCTTGTCGATGATCAACAGGATGTAGACCAGGGGGAGATAGACGATCGAGGCTTGCAGCAGCCGGCGGGCCTGTGCGATGCTTCTCCGCCGCGCCAACAGCGATCCCGCGTAAAGGTAGCCCAAGCTTAGCGCCAGCGTGCCCGCTAGATAGTAGGAACCCGCGATGCCGAGAAGAGCCGGTGCGGCGGCGACCGGCACGAGTAACGCGGCGTAGCAGACCACTTGACGGGAGGTGGAGATACCGTCCGGCTCGACCACCGGCAGCATCAGGATCCCCGCCCGGGCGTAGTCTTCGCGGTACATCCAGGCTATGGCATAGAAATGCGGGAACTGCCACAAGAACAGCATGGCGAATAGGACCAGCGCTTCGATTCCCACCCCGTTGCCGGCGGCCGCCCAGCCGATCAGCGGCGGCATCGCTCCAGGGAAAGCACCGACCAAGGTGGAAAGTGGTGTCCGGGTCTTCAGAGGTGTGTAGAGAAACAGGTAGCTCGCCAGTGTCAGCAGGCCGAGCAACGCGCTCAGCAAGTTCACCGCCCAGACCAGGTACAGCGTGCCGGCGACCGAAATCGCGACCCCGAACACGAGCGCGGGCGGCGGTTGCAGGCGGCCGGCCGGCAGGGGCCTCCGCTCGGTGCGGCGCATCTTCCCGTCGGCCTCGCGTTCCAGCCATTGATTCAAAGCGCCGGCGCCTCCCGCCAGCAGCGCCGTGCCCAGCATCGTGTGCAACAAAAGCAGATAGGAGACCGGTTCCGCGGCGCCAACGTAAAACCCGACCGCCGTCGACATCAGGATCAGCCAGACCACGCTCGGCTTCGTCAACTCGAGGTAGTCCCACAGGGGGGACTGCGCAGCGTCGAGGGCCGGGGCGGCGGGCGTGGGCGTACTCATATCGCGGCGGCGACTCTTTCCCGATGTACGGCCCCGACCGGCGCGACGCGGCTATAAACTTGGATCGTCAAGATCACGCTCGCGGCTAATACCAAAGCTCCCACGGCTACGTGCGCTACTGTCAGCCACACCATGGGCGGCAAGGGCTGCGGAGCGTCGACCGTCGCCTGCCGGATCCAGTAAGCGGCCGCCCCGAGAACAAGCTGCAACATCAGCACGGAGTTCAGCGCGAGTGTCCAGCGAACGATCTCCGGCTGGTTGGAATGCCGCTTCATCACCTTGGCCACCACCCAGGCCACGAGGGCCACCGCGATGGCGGCGCCCACTAAGTGCGGTACGAGACCCAACCCTTTGTGACGAAGAGCCGCCCCGATTGCCAACTGCGCGAAGATGGCCACGCTGGCTGCCAAGCACAACCGCCCCAGGGCGGCGAAACCTTCGCTGTCTGATAGCGCGGCAGGGGAGCGTTCTCGCTCTCGCCAACCCGGAGAAGTAAACAGCGCCAGAGAGACGATCATACAGAAGAACAACTGGGCCAAACAAGCGTGCATGACGGAGATGGCCGTGGGAAGCAGCAGCAGGACGGTCATTCCGCCCAACAGCCCTTGTGCGATGACAGCCGCCAGGGCCGCGAGCCCAAGCTTTTTCACCCATCTGCGCGGATCCCGGCGCCAGAGCCACATTACCAGAACAATCGTCAGAAAGCCCACGAAAGTCGCCACCATTCGGTGGCCGTGTTCATAAAAGATTCCGCCTACCATGGGCGGCATCAACTGACCGTAGGAGAGAGGCCAATCGGGCACCGCAAGCCCGGCATTGTTGCTCGTCACCAGGGCCCCGGCCGCGATCAGACCAAGCGTCGAGAAAGCGGTGAACACCGCAAAGCGGTGGAGCCAGGTATTCGTGGTCACGGCGGTTTTGTCGGTAGCGACCGCCACTCTTGGCGGTCCTAGTTTCCAGCAGCGGCCGGCAAGCTTGCCGGTCAGGTGGAGGACAAGCTTTAGCTTGTCATCCGGGGGCGGTCGATCGCACCCCGACTTCCCTGACAGCGGGCATTTGCTTCCCCTCCTGGCGGCCGGTGGTGAGAATGCGGGTTAGCCGGGGTTAGCCGATACTCTTCAGCTAACGTTTTTGCCCATCCGGAAGCCAGCTGGAAGAAATCTGTTGTCGAGATTGTTGAGCGGGGCACCTCCCGCGTTTTCCTACGCCCCTCCGGGGCTGACGCGATCAGCCCGCCAACTTTACGTAAGTGTCTGGGAAACAAGGCTTTGCGGGGAATTGGCTTTGTTTGGTAATTTTGTTGCCTCGTCGGTTCGTGGCTTCCGACGGCCCGTGCTCGAATGGGCCCCGAATGCTTCGCGTGTACTCAATTACATTGTACCTTGCCAATCCAAGGAGGCCTTGGCGCCAATGGGGCTAAGCTTCTTTTAATGAGATACTTAGGCTGCGTGACATGTGGCTACTTTCCGTCGCAAAAAGGAGAAACTGCGTGGTGGCCGGCTACAGTCAGCCAATTTCGCGTCCGGATGTGCCCGTAAGTTGTTGATTCTTTGAAGGTGCGAAATTGGTGACAGTCCCCGCCCCGAGCGGTACGCGTATTTTGCGCCGGAAAGTAGCTAGTGCTTGGTTCCATAAGTTAGCGATCGTTTATAGGCGGCAATTACTGGACCGCTCCCTCACGGTCGCGGCTCGGAAGGCTCTGTGAACAAACCACTTCCGGGTTAGACAGAGAGCCGTGTAATCCTTCGGGAAAGGCTTTTTTAAATACGCTAACTTTTGTCAGTAAAGCACTAGCAGCGCGTGGTAGAAGTGAAGGTCGCGAAAAATCGGGTACAGGAAGGTGTGAAAAAATGCTGGGGACAGTCAACCGCGGCTGAAGATTTCATTGGTTCTACGTGCCTTCTAGGACGCCGCTTGTGACAGTCCCCGATTTCTTCACACCTTCCAGCCAGCCAATTCGCTTCAGGCTAAGTGCTTTGTTTCTTGGGTCATGACGGGGGGCGAATTGGTGGCAGTCCCCATTTTCCCGTCCCGCACGACTTTTGCCACGGGATCATCCCTAGCGTTCCTCCAAGCCTGGAGCTGCTAGCCGGCGGAAAAGGTGAAATCGACTTCCTTGGATTCGGAATCCACTAACGTGACGCTCATTTCCTGATCGCCATATTTTTCATGCTTGGCCTCGACGGTATAAGTTCCCGGAGGCAGGCCAGGGATCTCAAAGCTGCCGTCTTCGCCCGTCACGGCGAAGAAGGGATGGCTCACGACGCTGATGTACGCTCTCATCCAAGGATGAATGTTGCACTTGACGGGCAACATGATCTCCTGACGGGCGAACTTGCGTTTGATGTCGGAAGCGCCCGGGGTCTGCGACTTATTCCATTCGCGGTTGACTTTCGGCAGCGGATGCACGTTGTGCGTCAGGGGGTCGCCGTTACTGACGCTAATCGTTCCCCCTGCTTGCATGGCAATCACGTGCGGACGGTAGATACAGCCCTTTTGGTTGAGAGAAGCGTTCTTCGTCACCTCGAACTTCTTCCCTTCAAGACCGGTCTTCACCCACACGAAAACATTTTGTAGAGTGCCGTTTTCATTAACCACGACCTGTTGAGCGTGAACCGTCGCCGTGTGTAACTTCTTGCAATCGAGTTCGGCGCTCATGTTGATGCGGACGGGTTTCGGCGTTTTGCCCTCAAAGTTGACCTTGCCGCTCACGCCGGCCGCGGTCGCCGGATCAACCTTGAAATATTCCTCCCCCGCCGCTGGTGCGTCCGGTTCAGCGGTCTCCGGTCCGCCTCCACACCCAACGACGGTTAGGAGCGCGACGGCAGCCAAGACTCCGAAATTCTTCTGAAAAATCATCGTTCGTACTAAGCCTCCTCTAGCTGTAAAAATCTTCTCCGTTGCTCGTAAAGTCTTCATTGTACACTGCTCGACCGCAGTCTCCGGAGCTCCGCCGGCGTGAATTGGAACATGTAGCGCACCAGGAGATCCGCGTGGTCCCCTTCGTATCCTTCAAAGATGGCCGGCAAGGGGCCATCGAAGATCCAGCGGCCCTGCTCGTGACGGAACAGCTCCGATGGCATCGCCGTCCCGGGCGCGATCCCAGCCGGCTCGAGCATCCAGCGGTAGGTCCAATCCGGCTTGAGACGCTCGGCTGCAACCAGGAAGTTCGGCGCGGTCGCGTTTCGGTCATGGCGGGGATCGCCCGTCATATGGCACTTCAAGCAGGGCGCCCCTCGGCTGGTGAACAGGCGTCGTGCCAGAGTGCGCTCGGCGGCCGAAAGCGGGGCCAGCTGATCGTCAATGTAGGGATGTGGCTGGGACGACCTGGCCATGAAAAACCGCATCAGGGTTCGCACCTGACGTTCGGTGAATTGGAATGTCGGCATGCGGGCATGCAGATACTCTCGAATGCCGTTGCGGTGGATGCTGGTCTCGCTCAAGGCTGGATTCGACAAGAACCCGACTAGCCAGTCCGGTCGCACCCGGGCCCCTTCGCTATATAGCTGCGGCGGCATCTGTTCTACCCAGTCGGGATCCTGGTAGCGCTCCATGGTCATGAATGAGGTCACGTCACCAGGTCGAATCTGGTGACAACCCGTGCAATTGTAGCGGCGGACCATCCACCAGCCGCGCTGAATGTCGGCCCTCTCGTCTTCCGGCTCGAAGCGGTAATTCGCGGGAAGGGCGGTATCGACCGCTCCGAGCAAGAAGGTCGTCAAAGCGGTGATCTCGTCGTCGGTCAGGTTGAAGTTAGGCATCCGCAGACGCTCGCCCGGCTCCCTCACTTTCCCCTGGTCGAAGAAAGCGGGGTCCTGCAGCTTTTGTTCGAAGAAGCCTTTGTGGCTGTACCAGCCTTCCACCTTGGCAGGGTGTGTAAACAGAGCGAAATCCAGTCGCTCGATAGGCTTGCTGCCCTCTAACGTCAGTTCCGTTCCGATACGCCCCTCGGTTTCCAACCCGCTGATTTCATGGCAGCCGGCACAGCCGTACCGCCTCGCCAGCGCCAGACCTTCTTCCGCGCGCTCGGGATCATCCATGTAATCGGCCGCGGCGTAGGTGGCGTCGGTTTTCTGCGCCAGCAAGTAGCTGGCGATGTCGCGAGCGTCGGCGAAGGTCAGCCGCAGATTCGGCATCACAGGAATCAGATGGACCTCGTCGCCCGTTGCCCCGGCTTCGGGCGTCACTTCGGCGGGATCGTGAATCCAGCGAACCAGGAAATCGTAGTTTGTCTTTTCTCCGACACGGCTCAGGTTGGCGGCAAAGCTGCCGCCCATCTTCTGCTCGCCTTCGCCGATCGAATGACAACCCAAACAACCCCTTGTCTCAAACAGCTCCCGGCCACGCGCCGGGTCGCCCGGCGGGTGTTTTTGGAGGGAACCCGCGACGCCGTTCTGCCAGACGTAGGCCGCAATGGCTTGAATCTCGTCTTCCTCCAGCCGGAAGACGGGCATCTTCGTGCCGGGTCGAAACTCGTGGGGATTCTTCAACCAGACCGGGATCCACTCCTTGCGAAGCTTGACCCTCACCTCCTTGAGGCTGGGGCCGAACTTTCGCACCTCCTGCGTCAGGCTCTTTCGCTCGGCCTTCAGAGTGGTTAGCCGCGCATCAAGTTGACTGTTGGCCAACTGCAAAGCTTGGGATCGAGCGTTGTAGTGGGAAGCTTGCTCGTCGGATGTATCGGGATCATCGGCGAGCTCGTTGTTGCGGCGAACCTGTTTTTCGTTGGCGGCTTTTTCATCGTCGCTGACCTTGATCTGGTTCCTGACGTCCGATAGCAAGTCCGATTCTTTGTCAAAACCTTCAAAGCGGTGGCAACCCCAGCAACCTTTGTTCAGGAACAGCTCCCGCCCCTGGTTGAGGACCTCGGCTTGAGGGGTGACGATTTCTCGGGTGTGGCACTGCTGGCAGCCGGCCTCGATGTTCTCTTTCTCGAACAGGGGCCAGAGCCAATGCTTATACCTTCCGTGACCCTTCGTCACGCTGCTGGTCGCCCGGCCGTTGCCGTTGTGGCAGGGCGTGCAGCCGAACTCCTCAGGGTCGTGAATCTTGAGCAGGTCGCGGTTGGGATGGCTGGTGAAGACCGCCTCGCCGCCCATCGAGGCCTTCGTCAACTCGACCGGCTCGCGGATGCCGGCATGGCAGGATTCACAGCGATCGACCCAATCAATGTCGCCTAGGTGGATCTGCTTGATCGAGACTTCGAACTGCTCCATCTTGTTGATGAGACCCTGGACTTGGGCCTCGGTGAGCCCGTACATGAGGTTCTGTAGGTAGGCGTCGAGCTGTCGCTGGGCCTGTCCAGCCGGCCCGCCCAGAGCAACCAGTTCGGATTGCAGCTTTACCCGCAACTCCCGCAGGCGGGACATTTCGGCTTCCAACCGCGGGTACGTCCAAGAGACCGTCTCCGTGTTGCCGGAGCCGTCGTCGAGCGCCAGGTCAAGCTCCTGCTGCCTTTGCTTGACACCTTCGATGTCCGCGGCCAGAGATTCTTTCGTGCTTTCGCTCGTGGAGATTTCGAGTTGGTAGGTGAGCGCGCCGATCTCGCCGCGTAGCGCCTGGAACTCAGGACGGACGGTGTTCGTGCGCGGAGTGATGCCATTTGCTATCCGGTTCCTGATAGCTCTGATCTGCTTGGCCGCGGCCTGGCTGGCCTCCTCGACTTGCTGCTGGAGCCGCTGGTAGTCGTCCGACTCCTTGATCTCCTTTTCCCGACTCGCCTGCTGGGGCTTCAATTGCTTCAAATGCGCCGCATAGAGGCCGGCGAAGCGAGCTTGGTAATCCTTCCACGGCCGCAGTGTGACCACCTCGTCGTAGAGCGCCCAGACGAGCGTCAACATCAAAATGAGCGTCCAAGAAAAAAGGGAGACACTCAATGACTTGTTGACGACCGGATCGTCATGGTCAGGTGGCGGATTTGGTGGCATTCAGGACACTCCGTCAAACAGAATCTTCAACTCGCGGATCGTTGGGGTCGGCTAACTCTAAAAGGTTTTGCGGCCAGCCCGGTACCGTCGTCGCGGTCGAGCTAGATGTTAAACCAAGGGGTTACCCACACATACTTGATTCGGAACACCAGACGGGCAATGATCTTCGCCGGCAGGCTGATCATGCTAACCAGGACTACCATCATCACCAGATGCTGGGTGAGCGACATTCGGTTCAGAATTTTGCGGCTGAACTCCGTCAGTGTCATGATCTTGTGCACGAGGAAGCCCGCCACCGCGCCAAAAGCTAGAACTACGAGCAACCCGAAAATTCCGATCGGCCAGGTCCCGGTGATGCCTAAGATCTCATGCAGGTCGCGGTTGACTTCGAAGACCAGCTTGTTGTGGTCCCAGGTCTGACCGGGCCAGAACCACATCCACCCGGGACCTCGAATCATCGTCCCGATGATGATCATCGCGCACCACATGCTGATGAACCCGAAGAAGAAGGTCCAGATGGCGAATTTCCTTTGCTTGTAAGTGTAGTAGCCGTTGCCCAGAGGGTTCTCGTCGATATATGGGATGGCGATCAGACCGATGATGATCAGGGTCGGCATCACCACGCCCGCGATCCAGGGATCGAAATACACCAGCATCTCCTGCAGCCCGAGGAAGTACCAGGGCGCCTTGGCCGGATTCATCGTCAGGGTTGGGTTCGCGGGCTCTTCCAATGGCGCGTCCAAAGTGATCGACCAGACCATCAGAATGGCGGTGACAATCACGGTCGCAAGAAACTCGATGCGCAACAGAAACGGCCAAACGTGAACCTCTTTCGCCCAACCTTTCTTATAGGGTTGAGTCTTGCGGTGATGGGTCTTGGCCATCTCGGGGTCGGCGTCCAACTGCTCGATCAAGCGGTCGTTGGCGAAAGCCTGGCGCAGGCCGTACCAGGTGTAGAACGGCACCAGGATCATCAAGCCGATAATGGGGACGTTATCCGGGAGCGAAAGAATTTCCCAAAGCTGGCCCCAGTCTGTGTTCATAGATCCTCTTTGAGATTCGTCGGATCCGCCGGCGTCGCTAAATCCTGCGAATCGGTTTGATCTCGCCCTCCAGCATTACCGCTGCCGGGCCGGAGATTCCTCCGTCCTTTCGGACCCTCCAAAAATGAACGATCATGAACGTCGCCGCGAAACCCGGTATCGCAATGCAATGCCAAATGTAGGACCTTAACAGCGCATTGGCGTCCACGATCGACCCTCCGAGCAAAGCAAAGCGCACGTCATTGAACGGAGTCATGCCCATGTCGGCACCGAACGGACCTTCGTGCCCAAGCACGGGAGTGGCGCGGGCCATGTTCGTTCCCACTGTTACCGCCCAGAAACCCAACTGGTCGTCGGGTAACAGATACCCGGTAAACGAGAGAAGCAGCGTCAACACCAGCAGGATCACGCCGACGCACCAGTTGAACTGGCGCGGCTTTTTGTACGATCCGGTCAAGAAGACCCGAAACATGTGAAGCCAGACGGTCAGCACCATGGCGTGCGCCCCCCAGCGATGCATGTTTCTCAGCAGCTTGCCGAAAGGCACGTCGTGCTCGAGGTACAGGATGTCGCGAAACGCTATCACCTTGGTCGGGTGGTAGTAGAACATCAGCAGCACACCCGTCCAAGTCAGGACGACGAAAAGGTAAAACGTGATGCCACCCATTCCCCAGGTGTAGTTGTACCTTACGGCATCGCGATTGATCTTGGCCGGATGTAGGTGAAGAAAGACGTTGCTGAGAACGCCGAGGGTCCGGCTGCGAGGCTTCTCGTCGTGTTTGACGCGAAAAATAGACTTGTACAGGTCGGTCTTGGTGGGCTTCTTTAGCGCCTGCAGGTCGTCGGCCGCTTTTTGTTTGATGGCGTTGGGGTCGATGACCCCAAGAAGCGACCGCTTTCCGTTGCCGCCACCGTTTTCCTCAGGCATCCTATCTCCTCTCCCGATCCGACTGGCCGCGGCGCGTCTTCGGAACGACGCCCGCCTTCACTTTGGGGTTGACCCCGCTTTCACTACGATCTCGCGCCGGTCTCAAGGCGTGCTCGGCGTCAAACGACCAGATAGGAGTCTTCCTCATCAAACTGGCTGGCCTTGCCTTTTTCCCACTTGTAAAGCGAACTCGTGTCCACTACGATCTGCCCCTCGGGGTTCAGTTCAACCTTGGCACGGTCGAGCGGGCGCGGGGCCGGCCCCTCATAGTTGATACCTTCGGGATCAAAGCCGCTGCCGTGGCAGGGACACTTGAACTTCCCTTCGGATTCCTTCCAGTCCGGTGTGCATCCGAGGTGAGTGCATCGGGCGTAGATGACAAACAGCCTCTCGGAGTTGCGAACAACCCAGATTCGGCTGGACTTTTGGAAGCCGGTGTCCACGCCTATGCCGAACGCATCCGGGGACCCGATCCGAAACACCTTCTTCGGTTCGAAGATGGTTCGCGGGAAAAAGAAACGCAGGAACATCAAGAAGTTGGTCACCAAGAAGCTCACGGTAAAGAAGCCCACGAACCGGCGCCGGGTCTTCACCATGTCGGCCTGCGGCCTTTTCTCCAAAAGCCGTCGAAGCCTGGCTAGCGTAGAGGGCTTCGCCTCGCTTGCTTGGGCTGAAGCGGCTGCTTCCTCGCTTGAGCCAACTTTCGGATCGGACATCCTAACCCCTCTGTTTAATCACGATAACCGCGGTCCAATCTTCCATTGTAATCAAGGCGCGAAGTTCCCCACAAGGAGATGGGCCTTAAACCTGCCCGCGAGAGCGGAAAGGGGCGTTTCGACAGCCCGAAGATCCCCGGTACTCCATCTACCGGAGGGCCGGATCAGCCGTCCTTGCCCTGCTGGGCCAGATACGCCTCCGCCTTTGCTAGATCAGCAGGCGTATCTACGCTTACGCCGACATGGTGCGTCGTCGCGACAGCCAGAATGCGATAGCCGTGCTCGAGGGCTCGAAGCTGCTCAAGCCCTTCCGTGTACTCCAGCTCGGTCGGTGCGAGCCGAGCAAAGGCCAGCAGAAAGTCCTTCCGATAGGCGTAGAGTCCAATGTGCTCGTAGGCCTGGAACCGCTCGCTGCGACGGGCGAACGGGATCGGCGAGCGTGAGAAATACAACGCGAAACCGTCGCGATCGACCACGACCTTCACCACGTTCGGGTCTCGGAGCGTCTCTTCGTCCTCGATGGCGCGCATGAGCGTCGTAATCTCGACATCTTCTCGCTCGAGGAACGGCTCCACCGCCTGGTCAATCGCCTTCGCGGATATAAACGGCTCGTCCCCCTGGATATTAACGACCACGTCGGCCTCGATCGCAGCCGCCGCCTCGGCGACGCGGTCCGTGCCCGAAGGATGGTCGGGCGAGGTCATCAGGGCTTTGCCGCCAATACCTTGGATGACGTTGGCGATGCGTTCATCATCGGTCGCGACCACCAACTCCGCCAGCCGCGATGCCCGCCGCGCCTTTTCGTAGACGTGCTGGATCATCGGGCGGCCGCCAAGCAGCGCCAAAGCCTTGCCGTCGAATCGCTTCGAGCGGTACCTGGCAGGAATTACACCGGCAACGCGCATTGTTAGCCTTTCGGAACCAACTCCCTGGTTCGCCAAAAAACCGGTCGTTCTCGTAGGGGCCGACCACCGTGTCGGCCCATTACCGATCAGTACACATCGTTCAGTCCTAATTTGTGCAAAGATCGTACGTCGACACGACCGGGCGGGCACAGTGGCCCGCCCCTACGCGCTCCTCGTGAGAAATGCGCTAGACCCTATGCTACATTGGGCAACGAGTCCGACCCCATTCTCACATGCCATCCTCAGAATTCGATAGGCTCGTGGCGATCATGGCGCGGCTGCGCAGTCCGAGCGGCTGCCCCTGGGACCGGGAGCAGACCCTGGAGACCCTGCGCCCCTACCTGATCGAAGAAACCTACGAGGCCATCGAAGCTATCGAGCGACGTGACTGGTCCCAACTCGCTGAAGAGCTGGGGGACCTTCAACTGCAAATCGCTTTTCAGTCCCAAATCGCCTCAGAAGAGGGACAGTTTACCATCGAAGATGTCCTTCGCCACATTAACGAGAAACTGATCAGGCGGCATCCGCACGTCTTCGGCGATGAGTCGGCCGAAACTCCGGGCCAGGTCTTGTACCGCTGGGAGCAGATTAAGGCGGAGGAAAAGCGCGACAGAGGCCAGGCCAACGGTGACTCGGACCCCGCTCAAGAATCCATCCTCGACGGCGTCCCCCGCTCCCAGCCAGCCATGCTCGAAGCCCGCAAGATCGGTCGGAAAGCGGCCAGCACGGGCTTCGATTGGGCACAGGTCGATGATATTGTCGAGAAGCTTCAAGAAGAAATCCGGGAGCTTGAGGCCGCACGTACATCCGCAAGCACCGAGCAGCTCGAAGAAGAGGTGGGCGACCTGCTGTTCACTATCGTCAACATCGCTCGCCACCTGAAGGTCAATCCCGAGCTGGCCCTGCGCAAGGCAAATTCCAAGTTTCGCGACCGTTTCGCCTATGTGGAAGACGGGCTCCGTCGACAAGGCAAGTCCCTTGAGACCGCCGAGTTGGAAGAAATGGAACAGCTATGGCAGCAGGCCAAGAACCCCTGACTAACCTTGCAATCCGGAGGCTCGAGACCGAAGCGGAGTTCCGCGAAGCCCTGGATGTCGAGAAGCGAGTCTGGGGCTTCGCCGATGTCGAGCTGGTCCCCTGGCGGCTGATGGTCGTCGCCACGGAATCGGGGGGCCTGGTGGCCGGGGCTTTCGACGGCGACACCATGATCGGTTTCAGCTTGGCGTTCGCGGGAATTCATCCTGATGGGGCATCCTACTGGCACAGCCACATGACCGGCGTGCTTCCCGAGTATCAGAACCGCCACATCGGGCGACAGCTGAAACTACATCAGCGGCAGCAGGCGATCGAGCGGGGAGTCGAGCTAGTCGAGTGGACTTTTGACCCTCTGGAGATCCGCAATGGATATTTCAACGTGGTGCGTCTCGGAGTGATTGTCCGCCAGCTTCTGCCGAATCTCTACGGAACGACCACCAGCCACCTCCAGGGAGCGTTACCCACCGATCGACTGGTTGCTGAATGGCACGTCAAAAGCTCCAGGGTCGCGGCCGCCCTCGCCGGGCGCGAGCCTCGCGATCGAGAGAAGAACGTGGAAGCGACCATCGATGTCCCGGCTAAGATCGAGGATCTGCGCCACAGCGATATCGAAGCGGCCAAGTCTATTCAGACCCGCGTTCGTCACAAGTTCCAACAGAGCTTTGCCGCGGGTCTGGTGGTAGTCGGCTATCGGGTCACCGGCGACGGGGGTGTGTTTGAGCTGGGGCGAAGTTCAGAGGCTGTTTGACGACGTGATCGGTACCGTGGGGACAAGCGATCCCGCTTGTCCTAGTCGCCAGAAGGTGGCTTGGGAGCGACCTGCCACGCCTGGACATCTTTTGCCTTGGAACCGTCGCTCCGGACCGCTCTCTGTCGCTCGGTGATCAGTGCCGACTGCTGTGAAGCCATGATTCTCGACCGCGTCACCCTTCGTGAAATCCGAATGCCGCTGGTCCATTTCTTTGAGACCAGCTTCGGGCGGACCACCGAGCGCCGTATTCTGCTGGTGGAAGTCGAAAGCGAAGGGGCCACCGGTTGGGGCGAGGTCACCGCGGGAGAGGGGCCCTTCTACAACGAGGAATGGGTCGATGCCGCTTGGCTGGTTCTGCGCGACTTCGTCATTCCTCGGGTCCTGCACCAGGAAGTCGGCTCGGCCGCCGAATTTGCCGTACTGATGCCTCCCGTCCGGGGCCACCAGATGGCTCGGGCCGGCCTGGAAACAGCCGTCTGGGAGCTTGAGGCGCGCTTGCTTGGGGTTCCTTTGTGGCGGCAGATCGGGGGCAGTCGAACCGAAATCCCCTGCGGGGTGTCGATCGGCATCCAGGACTCCATCGAAGAGCTCGAGCAGCTGATCGAGCGGGAAACCACAGCGGGCTACCAGCGGATCAAGATCAAAATCAAGCCCGGGTGGGATGTCGATGTGGTCCGGAAGGTACGCGAGCAGTTCCCCGACATCCAACTGATGGCAGACGCGAACTCAGCCTACACGCTCCAAGACACCGAGCACCTCAAGCGCCTGGACGAGTTCGACCTAATGATGATCGAACAACCCCTGGCGCACGACGACATCATCGACCATGCCGCGCTGCAGGCCCAACTCAAGACGCCGATCTGCCTCGACGAGTCCATCCGCAACGCCCGTCACGCCGAACAGGCGATCGAGTTGCGAGCGTGCCGCGTCATCAACATCAAACTGGGCCGCGTCGGCGGATTTTCCGAAGCCTTGCGCGTCCACAACGCGGCTCGCGGCCACCGCATTCCCGTTTGGTGCGGGGGGATGCTCGAAGCCGGCATCGGCCGCGCGCACAATATTGCCCTCTCCACGCTCGACAACTTCCGACTTCCCGGGGACGTCTCGGCCTCCAAGCGATACTGGAAGCGGGACATCGTTCAACCACCTGTCGAGGTGACCTCCGAGGGGACAATCCAGGTTTCCAACCGGCCGGGCTTCGGGTACGAGCTGGACCACGACTATATTCGAGCGATCACCGTCCGCCAGGAGATTCTGCGTTAAAGATAGTCCCAGGGGAAGCCATCCTAATTTCTTGCCAGCTTGCCGGAACTACCATACAATGGATGGTAGCCTTGGCCTCTAGGGACACATCATCATGCGATGCGTCCCGGTCGATGAGAGCCTGAATACCCTCATCGACAGGGTTCCCCTGACAGAGTCAAGCAAAAAGTAGGGCACTAGAAGTCTGCCTAGTTCAGGGAGACTGTATCTCAGAGTGGGCGTTGTTCCAAGGTGAGACAAGGGGGAAATTGATGCCAGAAGAGCAATCTGCCGGGTCGGGACCGCATCTTGCGGCGGCCCTTCTGTGTGAAAAAGTTCTACAGGAAAAAGATAGTGTTATGAGCTTCATCCGCATCGTTGACCGATTCCCGGTTCCGGAACCAGAGCCAGGGAAGCCGCCATCTCCGGTTCAAGCGACCTTAGTAGTTGTATTCAAAGCAGGTGACACCTCCGGGAAGCACTACATCAAGATCCGACCTCAAAAGCCTTCGGGAGGACTCTTGTTTGACCAAGAGTTTCCTGTCCTGTTTGAGGGTCAAGATCGCGGTGTTGCCATTGTGGCGCCGATGACTCTGGTACTCGATGAGGAGGGGCTCTATTGGTTCGATGTAACCTTCGAGGAGAAGTTGGTTACACGGATACCTTTGAGGGTCCTATACCAAAGGGTTGGCCAATCGTCTCCGGGAAAGTGATCGTGCTTGATGATGAAGTGGATAGTTGCGGACTGCCAATATAAGCGACATATTCTTGCGCCAACGGGAGCAGATTCTTCCGGAGTACTTCTTCGTTGATGTGGTCTCCTGAATGCTCAGCAAGCTTAGCTTCAATCGAGTATGCAAGGTCCTGGGTTTCTTTGGACCCCCACTTGTGAACGTTCCAAGTATTTTGGACGAGCCAATCCTCGAACTCATCTAGGTTGATGTTCTTCAAAAGATAGTCTAGAAGCTGTTCTCGGAGATCTCGATCGGAGATCATGTCAGTCTCTCCTGTTCCAATTATACGGGTAACAGTAGCAGAACTGCGACGGATCTTCAATGAGGAGGGATACGTAGAACGTGCTGAGGCTGGGGAACTAGAGGAAGTCATCATACATCGTGGCAATCCTAGTCCAGAGGTCGGTCTACCGCCTGGGAGCAACAGCGAGACCGTATCCTATCGCACTCAAAATGGGGAAGAACTCGCCCGCGCGCACCGCTTTGTCCTGCCCGACGGAACGATCGGCGCCAGTGGAAAAGCCGACCCTAAGCGGGTTTTCAAAGACGGTATACTTTACCGGCTTGAAAAAAAGTCCAAACTTCCGTGACTGCTCCGCTGGGGCTTTTCACTTCCGACCTGCCACGCCAACCCCAGCCTACCTGATGTGCTTGTCTGGAGGTGTCTAGGGGGGACAATTACCTTAACGATATCCCCAGGGGAAAAGTACCACGGTAGCGCCACTCTTGGCGGTCCTGATTTTCGAGTTGGGCCGGCAATCCTGGCGGCTTCCTACCCGCTCTTTCGGGTGAATTCGAAACGAACAGTGCGCTTGTCCGACAAGGGCCGAAACCACGGGCTACTAGACGGCGAAGGGGAGTCAGCGGTCTAGCGATTGTCGGCCTATAATCTATGGCCATGGAACCAAGCGCCAGCCGGGACCAGCCTCCCACGCTGACATGAATCTCATCGCCGGCAGCTTCTCGTTTTTCCTGCTTCTCTTCGTCGCTGTGGGAGCCTATTCCGCCCGCAGACGAGCCCACACGATCGAGGACTACCTACTCGCCAGTCGCACGATCGGCCCCTGGTTCACGGGACTTTCGGCCGTAGCGACGAATAACAGCGGGTTCATGTTCATCGGACTGATCGGGACGACTTATCTGCTGGGGATGTCGGCTATCTGGATCATGGTCGGCTGGATCGGCGGCGACTACCTGATGTGGTTTTGGGTGCACCGGCGCCTGCGGGAACTGAGCGAGCAAAAGCGGGCCCGTACGATTCCCTCGCTTCTCGCCGCCGGCCCGGGCGGCTTCGCTCGGTCAGTGAGAATTGTGGCCGCTTCGATTACGATTCTCTTCTTGAGCACGTATGCCGCTGCCCAACTCAACGCCGGCGGCAAGGCGCTGCACGTGCTTTTTGGATGGGATTACTCCGTGGGTGCGATTGTCGGCGCCATGATTGTGCTGATCTACTGTTTCGCCGGCGGCATTCGCGCCTCGATCTGGACCGATGTCATGCAGTCGATCATCATGTTGGCTTCGATGCTGTTGCTGTTCGGCATCGCCCTGTGGGAGTTGGGCGGCTTCGCCGAACTGTGGGCCGGCTTGGAAGCCATCGACCCGGGCTTGACCGACCCCGTACCAGCCGATCTTCGGTTCGGATTCTTGCTTTATGTGTTTGGCTGGATGGGCGCCGGGTTCGGTGTCGTCGGCCAGCCTCATATCATGGTGCGCGCGATGGCCATTCGGGAGTCCGGGCAACTCAAGACGGCGCGGCATATCTACTTCTCCTGGTATGTCGTCTTCACCGCCGCTGCCATCGGAGTGGCGCTGGCTTGCCGCGTGTTGTTGCCCGATGTAGCTGGATTCGATGCCGAACTCGCGTTGCCGACGCTGGCAAGCCGCTACCTGCCGGGTGTCCTGGTGGGCCTGGTGCTGGCAGGACTATTCTCCGCAACCATGTCCACTGCCGATTCGCAACTGCTTTCCTGCTCCGCGGCCCTCACGCAAGACATCTTCAGGCGATGGCAGGAATCCTACACGGCTGCTAAAGCCGGTACGATCTTCGTCACCGCCATCGTTCTAGCGGTCGCTGTTTTCGGCCACCAGAACGTGTTTGCCCTCGTGACGATGTCCTGGTCGGCTCTGGGCGCGGGCCTCGGACCCCTGATGATGATCCGAGTGCTCGAACGCCCCGTCGCGCCAAGACTCGCCGTGTTGATGATGCTCAGCGGTCTGGCGACAGTCTTCGCCTGGCGATACGTCCTCGGATTCTCCGACGACGTCTACGAAGTCCTGCCGGGGATGTTGGTCGGATTGCTGATGTATCTAGTTTTCCGGCGAAAGCGAGCTGGAGAGTAGCTGTTCTGCGGAGAGATGCCTAACGGCGACCGCACCCGGTTTCCGAACTACCTCGGGAAGTTGCCGCCAATCCATAGACCGAGAACCGTCAGGATTAGGCCGGCGAGAGAGTTATACCATTCACGCCCAAGAAGTAAGCCTACCAGCCCGATGGCTATCAGGATGGTCGTGGCGTGGGGGACCGAGACCACCTTGTGCTGCGAGTGACGATTCGCACAATTGCGCTTTACCCTGTACCATGGTACAGGGTTTAGACTGAGACCAGAAAGGGTTACGAGACGTGAACGGACTGACGATTGGCACCGTCGCGCAGCAGGCCGGCGTCAATATCGAGACACTTCGATACTACGAGCGCAAGGGGATTATTCCGAAGCCTCTGCGCACGTCTTCGAACTATCGGCTGTATTCCAAGGAGACAGTTCGTCGCGTGCGCTTCGTGAAGCGAGCGCAGGAACTTGGCTTTTCGCTGAGAGAGATCAAAGAGCTTCTGGCCCTTCGCGCTACCCGCGGAGCAAAGTGCCAGGACGTTCGCCGGCAAGCCCTTTACAAGATTGGTGAGATCGAGGAGAAGATTCAGACGTTGCAGGCCATGCAGGACGCACTCCACAGACTGGTCAAAGAGTGCGGTTCAGCAAATGTGCCGGTCAGCGACTGCCCGATCCTGGAGTCGCTCGGTTCCAACGGAACGAGGTGAATCGAAATGGAAAACAAATCTTTGACGATCGTTTCGGTCATCGCAGCGGGGTTGGCATCGCTGTGCTGCATCGGACCGCTGGTGGCCGTGGGACTCGGCCTGGGCGCTTTCGGAGCGGCCGCGTTTTTCGAGAGCGTGCGCCCGTACTTGCTCGTTGTCACAGTTGCGCTCCTTGGGACGGGGTTTTACCTGACGTATCGCAAGCAGCCCCAAGAGCAGTGTGCAGACGGTACATGCGCCGTGATGCCCCCACGGAAGTCGCAGAAACTTGCTTTGTGGCTAGCGACGGCGATCGTTTTGCCCCTAGCCGCTTTCCCGTACTACTCGGCCCTATTCTGGGCCGATGCCGCGTCTGCTTCGGCCACTGTTTTCGCAGGAAAGCCGGCGGACGGCGATTGGACTGTGGCTGTCTTCGATATAGAAGGAATGACTTGCGCGGGGTGTGCCGCTAGTATCCGAACCACGCTCGACCAGGTGGCCGGCGTCTCGACGGCTGAGGTGAGCTTTGACAGCAAAACAGCTCGTGTAACGTACCATGCCTCGCACGTGTCGGTCGAGCAACTCGTAACAGCAATCAGCGAATTGGGTTACGAGGTGAGGCCCCGGAAGGCCGGTTGAACGGAGGTTACACCATGAAGATCCAACTGTATTACTTCGACGACTGCCCTTCGTACCAGAAAGTTTTAGACAACCTCAAGGAGGCCTTGCGCTCGCAGGAACTTCCGCAAGAGGTGGAGATGATCCCTGTTGCCTCAGAGGACGACGCCCAGGCAAAGCGGTTCATCGGATCTCCAACCATTCGAATTAACGGCATTGACATTGAGGGGCCGGAGGCAGAAGAGAAGGGCTACGGCTATGGCTGTCGAATCTATGCCGAGAATGGCAGGAGCGGCGGGTGGCCTTCGGTTGAGCAGATTCGTCAGGCACTCCAGGCTGCAAGGAGCACCTGAAGGAAGGTCGAACCATGGCAAGCGATAGTTGTAACAAAAATGACCTTGCCCAGCGCAAGATTGCTTTGCTGCTCTGGGGACTGCCGGTAGTGTTGCTCGCCGTCGGAGTGTTTTGGTCCGAAGTTCGAGTATGGCTGTGGACACCCGCACTCGTAGTGGCGGGAGTGGCTTGCCTTGCAAATACTTTCGGCTGCGGGCGCCTGCACTGCTATTTCACAGGACCTCTCTTTCTCCTCGGGGCTGTTGCCACGCTCTTGCGTGGTTTCGAAAATCGTTTTTTTGCCCTGGAGCTGGATAGGGTACGGGCTCTTAGGTGGGACGCTCTTCGCCTACATCCCCGAATGGGTACGAGGCAAGTACGCGCGATCCAGCTAGGAGGCCCCCCCAGTCCCGTCACGCCACTTTCAAATCCTCTAACCGCTTCCCCACCAACGACTTGCCCTCTGCCGGTCGGCTGATTCCTTGGTGTCCCCCGTTATTCTGAAGTTAGAGATCCATTCTTGTTCGAAACGCAAAGACCCCCTAGCAGCCCGTGGTAGAAGTGAAGGTCGCGAAAATCGGGTACAGCCAGCCAATTCGCTTCAGTCTAAGTGCTTTGTTTCTTGGGTCATGACGGGGAGCGAATTGGTGGCAGTCCCCATTTTTCGCTCTTCTATGACTTTTGCCACGGACGCTAGCAGGGGTTGCAGAATCGCAAGGATTGCAACACGTGCAACAGGGCCAACACAAGGAGCAACTTTACAATGGAAATACCTGACGGCATCAAGCAGCGAACGGGACTCGTTGCTTACTATCGGTTTCGAGAGCGTCGCAACAACCCGCAGCAGGTCCACGACCTCGCCTGCAAAAAGCATGGCTTCCTGGGACAAACGCCTGAGAGGGACCGCCGCGATCCCCAATGGACAACCGAGCAGCGCACCCATTTCGCCAGATTTCAGCGAGAGCATTATGTCACTCTGCCGGGAATCCTGGAAAACGCGGAAGCCTTCACTGCTCAAATCGTGTATCGCCTTCGATCCACCGAACAAGGAGGGAGCCGGGCCATCTTCGGGACCGACTCTGGGAATGCGATCACGCAGCAGATGACGGGCCTCACACACGATACCAGGCACTGGCTTAAGTTCCGAGTGGCCACACTGAGCGGAGAACCGATCACTGTGAAAAAGGCGTTCACGGATGCCTCGCTTGGTTGGCGTTGCCTAACGGCGCGTTGGAGCAACGCCGGCACGCTCCGTCTGACACTGAATGACTTTGAAGACGACCACACGCAGAACGAGGAATCTGGCGCTCAACTAGCGCATTCCGTCAACGTGATCGGAGCCTGGACGAAGGAGCCACTTCAAGCTGGATTCGACGGCGATATAGCGGCAGCCGTCTTCTACGGTAAGTTTCTGAGTGATCCCAAGGTAAAAGCAACCGTTGGTGTTTTGCGGATGATGCTGAATGAGATCTTCTGAGAAACAAAAAAATGACCAAAACGAACCCATTTTTGGAGGCGCTGAAGAGGATATTTTAGCCAAGCTAAATCAGCCACTTAGCTCGTTTCTCTAGAGGCGAACAAAAGGCAACTCGGAAAGCCGTAACGAACCCATTTTTCGGCTGCTTTTTGGCGACGTGGCACACGCTTTCAGTGTGCTGTGTCGGGCTTTCGAGCCCGACATTTCCGAATCCATAGTGAACTCGTCTCCACGACAGTCCACAAGGTTTTGTTGGAGCCACCAACGGTGAAACGGCTTTCCTGTGTGGTTCGATACCATAAGGCGAGATTCACGGATGTCGCCTAACCTGCATTTTTCATCAGGAAGCTGTAGGGGCGGACCACCGTGTCCGCCCAGGCGTGAGGTTCTGCACTCTTCACCGAGCACTCGTAGGGGCGGGCCGCTGCGTCCGCCCAGTGTTCTTTGCCCCGTTCGGCTTACCCCTGAAAGTGGACTCAGCCGCTGCATCAGAAACAAGGCCAGGCACGGCGGCCTGCGCCTACAAAATGAGGCGCCCGCGGCGACACGCGGCAAGCGTCTCAGCGGTTACTTGCTTGGCCTCTTGCTGTCGGCTCTACTTCTCCTTGCCCCGCTTCAAGCCCAGCAGGAAACTCTCAGTGGCTCGGCGCGGCTTCAGGGCCTGCTCGAGCGTTTGAACACCCTCGGCAGTCTGCTTGTACTGGGTGCGCATCCTGACGACGAGAATACTGCCGTCATCGCCTACTTCGCGCGCGGAAGACACATTCGCACAGCCTATCTTTCGGCGACTCGCGGCGAGGGAGGACAGAACCTGATCGGCCCCGAGCAAGGGGCGCTGATGGGCGTAATTCGCACCCAGGAGCTGCTGGCGGCGCGCCGCATCGACGGCGGGGAGCAGTTCTTCACGCGTGCCATCGACTTCGGCTACTCGAAGTCTCCGGACGAGGCGCTTGAGCGTTGGGGTCGTGAACGCTTGCTGAGCGACATGGTGCGTGTCATTCGACGCTTTCGGCCGGACGTGATCGTGACCCGTTTTCCTCATCAGGGCAGCGGCGGCCACGGACAGCACACCGCCGTCGGACATCTTTCGGTAAAGGCCTTCCAGGCCGCCGGCGATCCCGACCGTTTTCCCGATCAGGTCAAGCAAGGTCTCCGACCGTGGAGAGCGAAACGCCTTTACTGGAATACCTATAGCTTTGGTAGGCAGCGCGAAGCAGCCGAAGCCGCGCGTCGGGATCGGCTGAAGATCGACGCCGGTCAGTACGATCCTCTCTTGGGCCGCTCCTATGCGGAGGTGGCCGGTGAAAGCCGCAGCATGCATCGAAGCCAGGCGATGGGAACGCTGCGGCGGAAGGGCGCCGTGCCGGCCTTTTTTGCCTACATTGCCGGTGATCCGGCCGAGAACGATCTTTTTGACGCCATCGATACCAGTTGGCAGCGGGTGCCGGGAGCGGAGAAAGTCGCTCGTCTGTTGGCGCAAGCACGCAGCGACTACCGACCCGAAAACCCCGAGGCGATCCTGCCGCTGCTCACGGAGGCTTACGCGGCTCTTCGAGAATTGAATGATCCTTGGGTTGAAGTCAAAAAGCAGGAGGTCTTGGAGGTGATTCAATCGGCCGCCGGACTTTGGATCGACGCTGCCGCAGACCGATGGGACGCGACTGCCGGAAGCGATCTTGAAGTCTCCCTCTCGGTGCTGAACCGCTCTCGTTTCCCGCTAACCTGGGCGCGGACCCAAATCACGGGCGTCGCCGGGCACACGGAGCCGGACGCGGAGGCGAAGCTGGGTTACAACGAGGTCGCGAGTACGAAGGTCGCCGTCCGGATTCCCGACTTTGCGCTCTACTCACAGCCCGAATGGCTTGAGAGGCCTGTCGAGAGGGACTCCTACGGCATTCACGATCCCACGATGATCGGACGTCCCGAGGCACGGCCGGTCTTGGAAGCGACGTTCTATCTGAAAACCGCGGAGGGCCTCGAGCTGCCTTTCCGGAAACCGGTCGCCTATCGCTGGGTCGATCGGGCGCTGGGTGAGCGGACGCGGGCTTTACAGATCGTGCCACCCCTGGCGGTGAGCTTCGCCGAACAGACCATGATCTTCCCCGACACGGGCAGCCGGACCGTCTCGGTGCGTCTTCAGAACAACGCTGGGGAGGCGGTAGGCAAGGTCAAGCTCGATGTTCCCGAGGGCTGGACCGTGAAGCCCGCCTCGGTCGAGTTTGTCTTGAAGCGCCACGGCCAACAGCGGACGCTCAACTTTTCGATCACCCCGCCGGCGACTGATTCGACGGGCGAGATGATTGCCAGGGCCGAGTTGGGAGGAAAGGTCATTTCCTCGGGCGTGCGAGTCATCGAGTACCCGCACATTCCGATCCAGGTGGTCTATCCGAAGGCCCGGATGCGGGTGGCGCGAGCGGAGGTCCAACTGCTCGCCAAGAAAATCGGGTACGTCATGGGGGCCGGCGACAACGTTCCCGAGGCGCTTGTTCAACTCGGCGCTTCGGTAACGCTGCTCTCGCCCGACGAGTTGGCTTCTGGGAATCTCGCGAAGTTCGACGCGATTGTGACCGGCGTCCGTGCGTTGAACACTCGCCCTGACCTGCTCGCCGCCCGCGAAAAGCTGCTTGCCTATATGGAGCAGGGGGGCACGTTGGTCGTCCAGTACAACACGGTATCTCGCCGCGGGGGCGGGGCCGACGGGGCTGCCCTCGCGCCTTATCCCATGACTCCTTCCCGGAACCGGGTGAGCCGCGAGGAGGCCGCCGTAACTTTCCCCAACCCCGACCATCCCTTGTTGAACGCCCCGAATCGCATTACCCAGCGGGACTTCGAAGGCTGGGTGCAAGAGCGCGGGCTCTACTTCATGAGTGGATGGGACGAGCGTTACGATGCGATCCTTCAGTGCAACGATCCGGGTGAGCCGCCGCGACTCGGGGGACTGCTCTACGCCCCCTACGGCCAGGGCGTCTTCATCTACACGGGCTACTCGTGGTTTCGTCAACTGCCGGCGGGGGTTCCCGGGGCGTATCGGATCTTCGCCAATCTGCTGAGCGCCGCAAGAGTACCACGAACGCTACCCACCCAGTAACCTTCCTTGAATGGAGCGGCTTGCAGAGGATGCTGGGTTTCTGGGAAAGCTGCGATCGCGGGCTTCGGTGTGTTTTTGTGGCGCGGACGCCTACGTCTGCCGCGGCGACACTCATGTCGACGCTTGCTTCAGGTCGCCCCCTGGGGATCCCCGAACTTTGGTGAGAGAAGTGGGCTGATCTCGGACAAAGACGGCTCGGAAACAGGTGTCGGTAAGAGTACCGACACGGCAGGTCTGGGAACCTGCGCCACGGAAGGCCTGGCTCACTCCTAATCGGCCCTCCCAACGCGGCTCACCGCCAAACCCACCGCCACCGCCACCACGCAGCCCACGACGTTGTACCAAAGGAACGAAATCCCGGTTGTCTGGCTGATCCAGGCCACGGCGGCCAGCCCGGCGAGCATCCCCGAGAAGGCGCCGTTGCCGTTCGCCCGCCACGGTCCGAAGGCCAGCACGAAAGCCCCCAGCAGCGAGCCATAGAAGAACGACCCCACCTGGTTAACCGCTACGATCAGCGAACCTAGTTGTCCGGCGAAGCCGGCGAACGCCATCGCGTAGAGGCCCCAAAACGCCGTCGCGATCTTTGAGACGCGAGTGTAGTGGCGGTCGCCGGCGCCCTTGCGAATGTATCGCCGGTAGTGATCGATCACCGTTACCGCCGCCAGGGCGTTCAGTTCGGACGAGATGCTGGACATGGCGGCTGCGAAGACGGCCGCGATAATCAGCCCCACCAATCCTGTCGGCAGGTACTTCAGCACGAAGTTCAGGAAGATGTAGTTCGTGTCGTTGTAGGTCTCACCCCCGCGGCTCTTTTCCACCACGGCAATGCCTTCTTGCCGAACCGTCTGTAGGTGCTCGTCGGCTTCGAGGAAGGCGCTCCGGCTGCTCGCCTCGTCGGACCGCAGCAGGCTAAGCGCGGCCTCCCGGCGTAGGGCCAGGGCTTCTCGGTAGCTGGCCTCCTCACGGGCAAAGGCAGGGCCACCGGCGTGAGCCATCCGATTGCGCTCTACATTGTTGAAGAGCATCGGAGGTTCTTCAAACAGAAAGAAGACAAACACCACCGCCCCCGTCAGCAAGATCAGGAATTGCAGCGGCACCTTCACCACCGCGTTGAACAGAAGGCTGATCCGCATGTGCGCGATTGACTTGCCTGTCAGATAGCGTTGGACTTGCGATTGATCACAGCCGAAGTACGACAGCGCCAGGAACGTTGCCGCGATCAGTCCGGACCAAAGGTTGTAGGGATTCTCCCAGTCAAACGACAGGTCTACGGCGCGAAGCTTTCCGGCGGTGCCGGCCAAACGCAAAGCGTCGCCGAACGACACCTCAGCCGGCAGCGCCATCACGGCTGCAACCAGCGACGCCGCAATGCCGAAAAGCATCACCGTCATCTGCTGCACGTCCGTCCACATCACGGCTCGGATGCCTCCCAGCGTGGTGTAGCCGACCACCAATACGCCCATCGTCAGAATGGTGGACGACTCGGGCCAACCCAAGATCACCGAGAGCACGACGGCGGGAGCGTACAGAGCCAGACCCACACCCAATCCGCGCTGGATCAGAAAGATCACGCTGGCCAGAATCCGGGTCTTGGCGTCGAAGCGGCGCTCCAGGTACTCGTAGGCCGTGTACACCCCCGCGCGGTGGAAGAAGGGAACCGCTACCGCTGAGATGATGACCATCGCGATCGGGAGCCCGAAATAGAACTGCACAAAGCTCAGCCCGTCGGTGTAGCCCAGCCCGGTCGTTCCGATGAACGTAATGGCGCTGGCTTGGGTGGCCATGATCGAAAGACCGATCACCCACCAGCTCATGGTCTTCCCGGCCAACAGATAGTCGTGGACAGTCTTGCTTCCCCTCCCCCGATAGAGGCCGTAGCCGACAATCCCCGCCAAAGAGGCGATCAGGATCAACCAGTCCAGGGTGCTCATCAGGGGAGGTCGAAACGCACGGTGAAGAAATAGAAGACCACGATCCAGAATGCGAGGTGAATCAGCACGGCTGTGTAAAGCCGTCCCCAGGTGCCGAAGAGCGGAGCCCTGTCTTGGCCGTCTGGGTCCAGTTGATTGCGGGGTGGGTTAGTCAAGGTTGATTCAAGTACTTAGTACAGCATTTCGTGAACAAACTTGCGTATCGATTAGCTTGTTGAGGCAGTCAGGTTCATTACTGAGGCTCCGCAACCTTGGAAGCCGGGCACGGCATGCCGTGCCCCTACAATCTGAACACGGGCCATGTCAGTATAATTCACGAGACTCAGTAAGTCGGGCGCAATAAATTGCGCCGACCTCTGAACAGGAGATGCTCAAGCGAATAGGCGATGCTCAAGCCGAAAGTAGGGGCGCGATCCATCGCGCCCGCAGTTCGCTTCGGATGACCCAGCCTCCCGGTTACGATCCCACCAAGGCTACCCACCGTTGGTGAAACGCGATCGTGGAAATGGCGATCCACATCAGCTGACCGCCGTGGCGGGCCGTGACGATCGGGCCGAACAGCCACTCCCCTCCCCCGATATTACTTCCCACCATGAGCAGACCAGGTCCGATCAGGGCGGTCCAGTGTCGCCAACCAAACTCGGGGGCTTTCGGGAGTTCGCCGCGATTCCAGAGAGGGAAGTAACGGGAGGCCTTCGCTTGGATGCTGTCGGACTCAGCCGAAGGCATTCCCGAAATACCAGCAAATAGGGAACTAGCGCGCGCGCGATTCTTGGACGCTAGCGAGTAGGTTGAGTAGTCCCTCTTCGGCCAAGGAGTGCGAGCCCGAAGCACGGCGACAACCGGGACCGCAGCGGTGGGCGGGAAACAGCTCTTTAAACACTTGATGCAGCCAATCGTCAGCTTCGCTAGGGCTGGTTAGCGAGTGGGCCAGGCACATGCCGTCTCCCTCCATGAGCGCTAGAAACTCATTGGAGGAGTCGGTCTTCTCGACAAAGAGCTGCACCCTATCCGACCCAACCTGATGGACTTCACGGCGCAACTCAGGCATTAGAACGATTCTCCCAGTCCTCGAGCGCCGAAACAATAGGCAGAGAGGTTCAATTTTTTCCCCCGGGACTGCGGGACGAACGTACCAAACTTTTTCACTTTGTACTAGCAAGGGGATAACTAACTCTTGTTCCGCGAACACGTCGGACAGTGAAGCGGATTGATGAAGGGGCGCACCCGCCGGCGCCAACGCCACCCGTTACCGTGTGCGGATATCGGCGGGATGGGCTTGCTCGTACGCCGCGATTGCGGCTTCCCGCCGCTGGATGTACCCGAGCTGGTCTAGGCCCGCGGTCAGACACTTCTTGGAGAATTCGTCAATCGAGAAGGACACCTCAGGACCGCCAGAGATTCTAAAGACTTGCTTGGGAAGATCAACCTCCGCCTCCGCCGAGCGGTCTTTTTCAACAAGCGCGAACATCTTGGAGTGAGTCACCTCGTCCACGACGATCGGAAGAAGGCCGTTCTTCAAAGAGTTGTTGCGAAAGATGTCCCCGAACGAGGTGCTGACGACCGCGCGAAACCCAAAAGCCAACAACGCCCAAGGGGCGTGCTCTCGCGAGCTGCCGCAGCCGAAGTTATCGCCGGCGAGGAGAACGGTCGCTCCTTCGGCCGCGGGCTGATTGAGGATGAAATCCAACTTCGGTTTTTCCCGCGAATCATACCGCCAGTCGTGGAACAGATCTGTGCCTAATCCTTCCTTATCGATCGTCTTGAGAAACCGGGCCGGAATGATTTGGTCGGTGTCGATATCCCGCATTGGTAGTGCAACCAAGCGGCCTGAGAAGGTAGTGACGGGTTCCATGGCCTACAGCATCGTTCGAACGTCGGTGATCACGCCGTGAATTGCGCTCGCCGCGGCTGTCAGCGGGCTGGCAAGAAACGTTCTGCCGCCCTTGCCCTGGCGGCCTTCGAAGTTCCGGTTGCTGGTGCTGACGCAGTACTGACCAGGCTCGAGTTGGTCACCGTTCATAGCGATACACATGCTGCAGCCCGCTTCACGCCATTCCGCCCCCGCAGCCTCGAAGACCTCCCGTAGGTTTTCGGCCTCGGCTTGGCGCTTCACTTCTTCGGAGCCTGGGACAACGAGCACGCGGACCTTCGGACTCACTTTGCGGCCCTTCATCAGGCTTGCCGCCAGCCGCAGGTCTGAAAGCCTCGAGTTAGTGCAGCTGCCGATGAAAACTACGTCAATCGGGTGTCCCAGCAGGGGCCGCCCCGGCTCGAGCTGCATGTAGGCCAGAGCCTTGCGCAGCGCGGCGCTCTGATGCGCGTCCGCGATCGAAGACGGTTCCGGAATGGGTTGCGTAACGGGAACCCCCATGCCGGGGTTGGTGCCGTAAGTAACCATGGGCTCGAGCTTTGAAACATCCACACTCACGCTGCGATCGTAAGTCGCTCCCTCGTCCGTCGGCAGCCGCCGCCACGCGGCGACGGCCTTTTCCCAATCGGCGCCTTGCGGAGCGCGGGGGCGTCCGGCCAAGTATTCGAACGTCGTGTCATCCGGCGCTACCATTCCTGCTCTGGCTCCGCCTTCGATCGACATGTTGCAGATCGTCATGCGAGCTTCCATCGAGAGCGACCGGATGGCACTTCCGCGATATTCCAAGACGTGACCCGTTCCCCCGCCGATACTGATCTTCGCGATCAGCGCCAGAATCAAGTCCTTGGCAACAATGCCCTTGGGCAGTTTCCCCTCGAAGCGAACTTCGTAAGTTTTCGGCTTGTGTTGTAACAGGCATTGGGTGGCGAGAACGTGTTCGACCTCCGTCGTTCCGATGCCGAAGGCCAGAGTTCCAAAGGCCCCGTGCGTCGAAGTATGGCTGTCGCCACAGACAATCGTGATCCCCGGCTGTGTCAAGCCCAGCTCGGGCCCGATCACGTGGACAATGCCTTGGTGCTCGCTACCCAGGTCGTAGAGAGGTACGCCGAAGTCACGACAGTTGATCCGCAGTTGGTCGACCTGGCGGGCGGCGATTGGGTCGATGATCGGGAGGCTGCGGTCAGTCGTCGGTATGCTGTGGTCCACCGTCGCGAGGGTGCGGTCAGGCCGTCGAACCTTGGCGCCACGCTGGCGCAGTCCTTGGAACGCCTGCGGTGAGGTGACCTCGTGAACTAAGTGAAGGTCGATGTAGAGAACCGCTGGGCAGTTCGGTTCATGGGTCACCACGTGCTGGTCCCAGATTCTTTCGAAAAGAGTTCTAGGCTGGGTCACGGCTGCTTCCTAGGAATCTTCAGTCTATCCGATCGTTTGTGGACGGTGCTCGAAAAACGATTCGCCCGCACTTCTTCCGGGGGCCGACTTCCGTGTGCTGCCATGACTATCGCCCCGAGCGGGCTGCGGCTAGCTTCCCGACCTCCTCTTGCACCTCAGCGATCAACTGGTTGGCGCCCCGGCTTGATAGCCCGGTGGTCGAGATCGGCTTGCCGATCCTCACCTCCGCGATACCGGGATGCAAGTGTGAGGAAGCAGGCGGTAAGATCTTGCGGGTTCCGACCAAACCCATCGGCACGATCGGGACCTGCGCCTTAATGGCGATATAAGCCGCGCCCGGCTTGAACTTGCGCATCACCGGCTGCCGGGTACGCCCACCCTCGGGAAACATCAGGATAGAGTGACCCTCGCGGAGTTTTTCTGCTGCTTCGCCTATGTTGCGTACGGCGGACCGCGGACTCTCTCGGTGCACGGGAATGTGTCCCGCGCGATTGAGATGCCAGCCGAGAAAGGGAATCCTCCAGAGGTTGTGCCGGGCCAATACTCGAAACTCGCGGGGCATGTTTCCGAACATGACAGGCGTATCGATCAAGCTGAAGTGGTTGCAGCAAAACACGTACGAGCGGTGGGGCTCCAGGTTCTCCACGCCTGAGACTTCAACCCGGACCATGCAGATGCCCAGTACAATCCGCGCCCAAAGCACAGCTACGCGGTGCTGCGTTCGGCCCGTCGCGTCAAAAAGCGATGCCAGCAACGAGACGCTGCCCATCACCACGACGGAAATTCCGATCAGCGGGCACATCCACAAAACTGATCGAAGATGGCTCAGCATGGTGGCAGTAGATCGTGGGCGCTAATGATTTACTGCGAGGTGTAACCCGAACGGTTCCGCGACTTACCTCCCACTTTGGACTGGACGCGGGGGCGAAGCTTTCCTTAGTGTGGCACGACGGTGTGGTCCCGGCACTGGAGCTGGCGCCATCCTACCGAAGGTTGGCGCTGCGGCCCTCGCTAGGCTATCAAACTCATTTCCTTGCGGCCCGTTTGCCCTTTTTTGATTGCCACCCGCAGCAGCTCTCGTGCCTCGCCCACAAGAAAAACAGACCCTGTAACGACGATCAATCCGTCCGCACTCGCATTGGCTTGCGCTTTTGCGAGGGCCGCCTCCAGGGTCGGCGTGAGATCGATTCGATCGTGGTGGTGGTCGGCGATGCTAAGCAAGGTCTGAGGCCTCAGAGACCGCTTTACCTGGGCGCGGGTCAGAGTCACCCGACGTGCTAGGGGGAAGAGAATACCGGCGACTTCGTCCACCGGCTTGTCGCGACTGGCTCCATAGATCAGATGAATAGGCCGCCCGCTCTTGTGCCTTTGGAGAAACTTCGCCAGCGCCCGCGCGCCACCCGCGTTGTGCGCCGAGTCCAACAGGATCGGCGGCTCGCCGCTCAGCTGCTCGATTCTTCCCGGCCACCGTGTTTGCTTTATACCGCGCGAGATGGCAGCCGCCTCGACGCCGAGAGCATCCAAGGCCGCGGCGGCCGTAAGCGCGTTGACAACCTGATGCTCGCCCGCGAGCGACAGCTCCACTACTACCCTCGTGCGCGGCGAGTTAGAGGACGGCATTTTCGTGGCTTCGAAACGATAGTACCCGTCCACTTCGGTGATGTTTTCTGCCCGCCAGTCACGACCGACACGAACCATGGGCGCACCGACCTCCTCCGCGCGCGACGTTAGGGCAAGCTCCGCGTCCGAGTGCTGCGGTGCCACGACAACCTTTGCCCCCGGTTTCAGGATGCCCGCTTTTTCCGTGGCGATCGAAGCCCTTGCTTTCCCCAAGAATTCCTCATGGTCAAAGTCAATGGGCGTGACGACGCACAGCTGCGGTTGAAGGACGTTCGTGGCGTCCAGACGTCCTCCCAAGCCGACTTCGACGACGCCCCAATCGATTGATTCTCTTCGGAGGGCGCAGAACGCCGTCGCTGTGACCGACTCGAAGAAGCTGGCGTGGCCGTGTCGTCCTTCCCGAGCCACAAGCCACTCGTTTGCCTGCCGCACCTCTTCCACTGCGGCCGCGAAGCCTTCGTCATGAATGTCCCTGCCATTGATTCTGACGCGTTCGTTGAATCGAGCAAGATGGGGGGAGGTGTAAAGTCCGGTGGAGTGACCGGCCGCCCGCAGACCCGCCTCTATCATCGCGGCTGTCGAACCCTTGCCGTTCGTCCCCGCCACGTGGACGGCTCGGAAGGAGCGTTGCGGCTGACCGAGTCGCCCCAACAGGCTCCTTATTCGTTCCAGACCAAGGCGCGGGCCGCGAGCGTCGCTGAGCAGTGCGAGCAGGTATTCGACGGACTCGGCGTAGGTCATGAGCGCGGGTGGCAGAAGAAGTCCAGCGCCCGGCCGAGGAAGGTCTTCATTTGCGGCCGTGGGACGATAGCGTCCAACATCCCGTGCTCTAGCAAGAACTCCGTGCGCTGAAAGCCTTTGGGCAGCTTCTGGCGGATCGTTTGCTCGATCACCCGCGGACCCGCGAAACCGATCAGGGCGCCCGGCTCAGCGATATTCAAATCGCCCAGCATGGCGTAGCTGGCGGTCACTCCGCCGGTCGTAGGATCCGTGAGCACACTTATGTAAGGAAGTCGCGCCTGGACGAGCTTGACCAGTGCCGAAGAGATCTTTGCCATCTGCATCAAGCTCACCGCTCCCTCCATCATGCGCGCGCCGCCCGATGCGGAAACGATAACCAGGGGTATCTTTTGGGAAGCGGCCTTTTCAATGGCCCGCGTGATCTTCTCTCCCACCACCGCCCCCATGCTGCCACCAATAAACCGGTATTCCATGGCGCAAACGACGGCGGGGCGGCCCGCCAGCGTTCCCTCGGCCGAGATGATGGCGTCTTTCAAACCGGTGTTTTCCTCGGCTTGCTTCAAGCGCTCCTTGTAAGACTTCTGGTCTACAAACTCGAGCACATCAGTGGTCTTCAAACCGGAGTCAAACTCCCCCCACTTCTCGTCGTCAAAGAGCGATTTCAAACGTGAACGAGCGTTGATCTTGAAATGGAAGCCGCACTTGGTGCACACCATTAGATTGGCTTCCAGGTCTTTCTTCCAAATGATTGCCCGGCAGGAGTCACACTTGATCCACAAGCCCTCGGTGCGGACACCTTTTTGCTCGGGTTGTTCTCGCGGTCCTTCCGTCTGGCTAGGTGAAGCCATGGTGATGCACTTTGTTACCGCTAAGGCGCTCTTTTACCCTGCTTACTCGTGCACAGGCCTTTCACTTCCCCGCACGATCATAGCAAACACCTCCCTTTGGCAACGCCCTGAGGGTAGGCCCGCTTTTGGCGCCCACATGAGCCTCTTTGAACAGGGGGAGGGATCAACTTGACAGACATTCATCAGGCAAGAATCGCCGTGCCGGGCAGGTAGGCGTGAACCATTTAGGGAAGATGACTCCGGCCTTGGGTTCAGTAAGCCCAGCGCCACAGCGCCGCGCCGGCCGTCAGGCCGGCGCCGACCGCGGCCATCAGCGCCAGGTCGCCTTTCTTGAGTTTTCCAGCCTCGATGGCGTCGCGGGTGGCGAGGGGAATCGTTCCCCCCGTCGTGTTTGCGTATCGATCGATGTTAATAATAGCTTTCTCGTTCGGGATCCCGAGCCGCTGGGCCACGGCGGTAATGATGCGCGCATTGGCCTGATGCGGGATGAGCACGTCAATATCTTCGGGCGTCAGTCCGTTTCTCTCAATCAGTTCCTTGCAGACTTCGTACATCTTGCGGACAGCGAACTTGAAGACCTGCCGTCCATCTTGGTGCACATAGTGCAGTCGCTTTTCCACAGTCTCGTGAGAGGTCGGTTGCCGACTGCCGCCGGCCGGCATATAAAGCAGCTTGCCCCCCGAACCATCCACTTCGTGGAGGAAGTCAATCAGCCCCAGATCTTCCTCGCCGTCTTCGGCGGGCTCGATCAGCATCGCGCCCGCCCCATCTCCGAACAGCACACAGGTGGCCCGATCCTTGTAGTCGATGATCTTCGACATCGTGTCGGCGCCGATCACCATGACTCGATCGTGTGAGCCGCTGGCCACGAGCTGAGCCGCTGTCGTCAGGCCATAGAGCAGACCCGCACAGGCGGCGACCATGTCGAAGCCCCAAGCTCCCTTGGCCCCAATGCGGTCCTGGACCAAACAAGCCGTTGACGGGAAAAGCATGTCCGGCGTGACCGTGCAGACTATGATCGCTTCTATGTCGGTCGCCCTGAGGTTCCGTTGTTCCAAGACCGCCTGCGCGGCTTCGCTGGCGATGTCAGAGGTGGCCGTGTTTTCGTCGGCAATGTAGCGGTTACTTATCCCCGTGCGTGTGAGGATCCACTCGTCAGTCGTATCAACCATTTTCTCTAGGTCAGCGTTGGTCAGTGTTCCAGGCGGAACGTAGCAGCCCACGCCAGTGATTTTCGCCCTCCGAACTTTCCGAGCTTCCGACACCGTCCCTCCCGCCATTTCCTTTTTCTTTGCGACTGCCTGTGGGTTGCGCGCCCCCCCCGGCAACGTATCGCTTCGGCAGCGCGACGAAACGTCTATCATACAGCGGAACTGGGTGGCTTTACTGGTTTTCAGGCGCCAGAGGCCCTCAAGCGTTCGCCTGGGGGCTGGGTTGTGGTCGGCTCAGCCGAGACCGACTTGACTGCCGCCGCTCGCAAAACCTCCGCGCGAGGGCTGTGCTTTCACGCGCCTTTCGTCACAGCCTGTGGGGTAAAGTAGGTGAAAGGCCGTGCGCCAAGCCTCTCTGTCGTTGGAAACCCCGGTAGAAACCTTCCAGCGAGTGTTTCGTGAGCTGAAACCTCGAACGCCGGCCCCTGAGATTTCGCTTGAATATCGTCCCTACGCCGACGTCAATAGCACCATTCGCTTGGAAGAAGGACACAAACGGGTAAAGGTAAGAGTATCCGACCTACTCGAGGGAGCACCCCCGTCTGTGCTGGAAGCGCTGGCCTACATTCTTCTGTCGAAGCTCTACCGTAAGCCGCTGCGCGCGGTATACGATCGCCGTTATCGCTCCTATCTGAATCGTGCGGACCTCCGCCGCAAGGCCCTGTTGATAAGGGAGATCCGAGGCCGCAAAGAGATACGATCGCCCCAAGGGCGAGTTTACGATCTGGAAGAGATCTTCCAAGGGCTGAATCGACGCTTCTTTCAAGGCCTGTTGGGACAGCCCCGGTTAGGCTGGAGCCGCCATCCCTCGCGGCGCATGCTGGGCCATTTCGATCCCGCCCACAACGCCATCATTATCAGCAAGTTGTTCGATCGTGACGGCGTGCCCCCGTTCGTGATCGAATACCTCGTCTATCACGAAATGCTGCATCTGCGATACCCGGTCGAGTACCGCTCCCACCGCCGGTCGGTTCACACCAAAGAGTTCAAACAGAGCGAGCGGGAGTTCCCGTGTTATCGCGAAGCGATCGAGTGGCTGAAGGAACTGTAGACCGCGTACCGCTGCGGGACATCCATGATAGGTAACGGTCAAGGGGTGGACTAGCTGTGATCTTTCAACAGGTTGTTCATTCGGTCCCGGACTGGGGAAGCTGGAGTTTTGCGATTCCAACAACAATCCCGGAGGAACCGAATGAACATCCATCAGAATGCACGATTGACGCCCAGAGGTCGAGAGCTTCTCGTTCGCCGCATTCTCGCAGGGTAGAGGGCGCAGGCCGCGGCGAGTGTTCGCGCGACTTCCGCCGCTCCGTGGCCGTAAGCGTGACCCTTGATCACCGAGACGATTGCCACCCCGGGACCTACCGCGCGACGGACCTCGCGATAGTTCTCGGCCAGGCGATGGACGTTACGGGTTACGCGACCGGTTGCCTCCGATGGTTTGGTGAGCTTTGACTTGGGCCATCGCATTGCGACTGGCTGGGTGCGGGGGCGACAATGTCTGGTATGCTTGCGAATCCCTGGTACCGCAACACGGTCGTTTTTGTCCTCGTGTGTCTCTTGTTGCCGCCGGCGGGCTTGATCATGCTCTGGATGCGCGCGCAAACCGGGTTGCTACGAAGATTGTTTGTTTCCTTCGCTCTGGTTGTTCTCAGTATTGCGCATCTGTTCGCTTTTTATGGACTACGGGCGGAGTTTGCCGGCAGCGGGATGCGCCCAATCTTCACGTTTCACAACCCCGAATCGCACTATGACGCCATGGAGCGTGACCGCAAGCTTGAAGGTGGCGTCGTGAAGGCGGCAAGCGTGGCGGGGGGCTCGGGGAGCGTCTACTGGACGGACTTTCGGGGACCCAACCGCGATGGCCACTACGACCAGCAACCGATTCGGACCGATTGGCCATCGGACGGCCCGCCTGAGCTGTGGCGCATCAAGGTCGGCGGCGGCTACGCGTCTGTCGTGATCGCCGAGGGACGCATCTTTACGATTGAGCAGCGACGTGGTCAGGAAGTCGTGGCGGCATACTCGTTGGACTCCGGAAAAGAGCTGTGGACGCACGGGGGGACCGCGTTCTTCCGGGAAAGCTTGGGGGGAGACGGCCCCAGGGCAACTCCGACGTGGAACGACGGCAAAGTCTACGCGCTCGGGGGTGAAGGAGAGCTGCGCTGCCTGGACGCCACAACGGGCGAGCTGATCTGGAAGCACGACATCCTTAAGGAGAATGATGCCGACAATCTCGTTTGGGGCATGTCCGCCTCCGTGCTCGTGGTTGACAGCAAGGTCATCGCGCTGCCTGGCGGGACAAACGACAATTCGATCGTGGCCTACGACAAGCTGACGGGTGAGGTTTTGTGGAAGTCATTGAGTGACGCGCAAGCCTACACCGCCCCCATGCTGGTTACGCTGGCCGGAGAGCGGCAGGTTTTGATCGTGAGCGCGGAGCGGATGATGGGCGTTTCGGTGGAAGACGGCGCTCTGTTGTGGGAGTATCCCTGGGTTACTTACATGGACATCAATGCGTCCCAACCGGTGGTCGTCGACGAAGAGCATGTTTTCATTTCCGCTGCTTACGGTCACGGCGCGGCGCTCGTCAGGGTTACCGGAACGAACGATGGCTTTCAGGCGGATGAGGTTTGGCGAAGCAATCGCATGAAGAACAAGTTCAATAGCTCGGTCCTGTACGAGGGCTATGTCTATGGACTGGACGAGGCAATTTTGGCCTGTGTGGACCTTCGCACGGGCGAACTCAAATGGAAGGGCGGCCGTTACGGATTCGGACAGGTGCTGCTGGCCGGAGGTCACTTGATTGTTCTCACTGAAAATGGAGATTTGGTCCTCGTGAAGGCGACGCCCGAAACCCATCAAGAGGTAGCGCGTTTTTCGGCCTTGAGCGGCAAGACATGGAATCATCCCGCCCTTGCTGACGGTAGGCTGATTGTCCGCAACCAGACCGAGATGGCTTGCTACGATGTGTCGGGGTCGTAGGGGACCTAGGCCGCGCCCAAGGTGCGGTGACGTTCTTTACCGAGCCGCGAGCGTGAGCGAGCGGTCCAGGTATGTGGCGCGGCAGTCGTCGAGGCTGATTCAACCGCACTAGCCAACAACCAGTCCTAAAACTACCATGGCCTACTCCGATCTTCGCCAATTCATTCAGGTGCTCGAGAAAAACGGCGAGCTCAAGCGAGTGTCCGCCGAGGTCGACCCGATTCTAGAAATCACCGAGGTGGCGGACCGGGCTGTGAAAAGCGGCGGGCCGGCGCTGCTGTTTGAAAAGCCGAAAGGGTACGACATCCCGGTGCTCATCAACGCCTTCGCCGGGATGAGGAAGATGGAGTTGGCGCTCCAGGTGGACTCGGTGGAAAGTATCGCCGCCCGGATCGCCGAGTACCTGGAGATGAAAACCCCGCAAGGGATGCTCGGCAAGCTGAAGATGCTGCCGAAGCTGGTCGAGATGGGGTCGTTTTTTCCGCGCGAGGTGAAAACCGGCCCGGTCAAGGAAGTCATCCGCAAGGACGATTTTTCGCTGTTTGACTACCCCATCTTGAAATGCTGGCCGCAAGACGGAGGGCGCTTCATCACTCTGCCGCTGGTTTTTTCCCGCAACCCGGTGACGGGGAAGCGCAACGTCGGTATCTATCGCTTGCAGATTTTCGACGAGCGGACGACAGCGATGCACTGGCAGACACACAAGCAGGGCGCCGAGCACTACCGCCGGGCGCTGGCCGAGGGGAAAGAAGCACGAATGGAAGTAGCGGTCGCTGTCGGCTCCGATCCGGCGACGATGTTTTCCGGGATCTTGCCGCTGCCGCCCGACCTCGACGAGATGCTGTTCGCGGGCTTTTTGCGGTCAAAGCCGGTCGAGCTGGTGAAGTGTGAAACGGTCGATCTCGAAGTGCCCGCCAATGCTGAGATTGTGTTGGAAGGCTACGTCACGCTCGGCGAGCTGCGCACGGAAGGTCCATTCGGCGACCACACCGGCTTTTATTCGCTGGAAGACGAGTTTCCTGTTTTCCATGTGACGTGCATCACTCAGCGCAAGGACCCGATCTACGCGACCACGATTGTCGGCCCACCGCCGATGGAAGACTATTACATGGGCAAGACCATCGAGCGCGTGTTTTTGCCGCTGATGCGGCTGCAGTTACCCGAGGTTGTGGACATGTGCATGCCGGCGGAGGGAATTTTCCACAACTTGATGATTGTGTCAATGCGCAAGTCATACCCACTGCACGCGCGCAAGGTCATGAGCGCCATCTGGGGCTTGGGTCAGGCGATGTTCACCAAATGCATTGTCGTTGTGGACCACGATGTCAATGTCCAGGATCTAAGAGAAGTTACCTGGAAGGCCCTGAACAACATCGACCCGGAACGCGACATCCAATTCGTGATGGGCCCGGTCGACCAGCTCGACCATTCCAGCCGCCTGCCCAACTATGGTTCGAAGATGGGCATCGACGCCACCCGAAAGTGGAAGGAAGAGGGGTTCACACGTCCTTGGCCCGATTTGATCGAGATGGACGAGAAAACCAAGAAGCGAGTGGATGCAATCTGGGACCAGTTGGGAATCGGGTGAGTGAGTTTTCCAAAGCATCTTTCTTCATCGTGCCGCTTGGTTTCGCCGAGTTCCGTGACATTTGATTATGAGGTGGGGAGCAAGGCTAACCAGACAGAAGCGTCCTTCCACCAGAAGTCGGAGAAACTAAAACTCACCCACATGCTGCACTTCTTCTTCGACATCGAAGCCATAGCACTCGCGGACGCGGCGTTTTAGCTCAGAGATTAGGCCTCGCAGTTGGGAGGCCGTCCCATTGCCGGTGTTGTAGATCAGGTTGGCGTGGTAGGAAGCGATCTCGATCCCGCCGCGGCGCATGCCTTTGGCGCCCACTTGTTCGAGAAAGTAGGCGGCGGGAACCTTGCCTTCGCGAGTGACTTGTTTGGGCACCTGGGCTCTTACGTCTTCCGGCAGGTCCTTGAGGTGCAAGTTCTTAAAAATACTGCCGGCGCAGCGCATGGTGGGCGGAAATTTTTCGTCCCGGATGGCAGTAATCTCGTCGGCTCTTTTTCGCAATTCGCCGGCGTCCGCGCGATCGAGCTTCAGCCGACACTGGAAGATGACCCAGGCTTTGTGGCTCTTGAAGACGCTCCCGCGGTATTCAAACTTGCAGCCGGCATTGTCGATCTCGCGGATCTCGCTTCCGTCGAAGAACTTCACTTGTTCTACTCTCTCGGAGATCGAATGGCCGTAGGCGCCTGCGTTTCCGTAGACGGCCGCTCCGACGGAGCCGGGAATGCGGGCCAGCGTTTCAAGCCCCTTCAGGCCGGCCTCGATCGTGAAATCGACCAGCGCTTGCAGTGACGCGCCGGCATCAGCAATCACCTGATTGCCGTCAAGTGTGAGATTATCGGCCACGAAACGCAGGATCAGGCCCCGGAATCCCTCATCGGAAACAATGACGTTGCTGCCATCGCCCAGGATGTAGTAGGCGAACTGTTGCCGGCGGCAAAGCTCGACCGCCGCGGCGAAAGCGTCGGGGCTTAAGGTTTCGGCGAACAGGTCGGCCGCGCCGCCGATGCCGAAGCGGGTGTAGCGGCGAAGTTCGACTGCCTCTCGGACCTCCAGGGCGGGAATCTCGCGAAGGGCATTTAGGGCCCTAGTCGAAGACTCGGAGCGACTCGCGGAAGGGAGCGCGTCAGAAGGAATAGACATCAGCGAACAGGGTGAATGCTTATGGGCAAGTCTAATTGTAAGACAGCCTTGGATGGGCGATTCGCCAACTCTGTACACTACACGTTACAGAACGCCATGGGCAGACGAACCGTTCTGAGTGTCCTTGTTTCATTTCTCCTGGCGACCACGCTTTCGTGCCGGAGAACCGGCCGAAGAGTCATCGGCGTTGTGCCCAAAGGGACGAACTCCATGTTTTGGCGGTCCGTGCAAGCGGGGGTGCTCGCCGCCGGACGGGATTTCGACGTAGAGATTCAGTGGAACGGCCCGACGAAGGAGACCGACTTTTCGCGGCAGATTCAGATCGTCGAGTCTATGATCAACGGGCGAGTCGATGGGATCGTGCTCTCGCCCACCGAGAGGATTGCTTTAGTGGGTGTAGTCGAGCGAGCGGCGGATCTGGGCATCCCTGTAACCATCCTCGATTCGAAAGTCGAGACAGATAGGTACGTATCCTTTGTTGCCACCAACAACTACGAGGCCGGTTTGTCGGGCGCCCGGCGCGTTAGTGAGCTCCTGGGGGGAACCGGGAGGGTGGCAGTAATACGAGATGTTCCTGGCGCCTCCTCGACCGGGGAGCGAGAAAGAGCCTTTGAGGCAGCGCTGCGGGAAGAGTACACCGGCCTCGAGATCGTAGCCGAACAGTTCGCCATGGCCGATCGGGCTCGCGCCTTGGCCGTTGCGGAAACCATCCTGACGGCACACCCTGACCTGGATGGATTTTTCTGCTCGGGAGAGGAAGCGACGTTGGGGGCCGCGCGGGCAGTGCGGGGCCGTGGATTAGTGGGCAAAGTAAAGCTGGTGGGATTTGACGCCAGCCCCGGTCTGCAGCAGGGTCTTCGAGACGGGGTCATCGACGCGCTGCTCATACAGGATACGTTCCGCATCGGCTATCTCGGCGTAGAGACCGTCGTCCGAAAACTAAACGGTGAAACACCGGAAAGGTTGATTCATTTCCCGGCTCGCATCATTACCGCAGCCGACCTCGACGATCCAACGGTGCGCAAGCTCGTGGACGGCAATCTCGAGTAGTTGGTTAGAAGATCCCCTTCCCGCGCAGGATCGTTAGTAGAAAAGATACTTGCGCCAGGCCTCCTGGTGGTGTCCCAGTTGGCGCATCAGGTTGCGGCTGGTGTGGAGATTGAAAGGCTGAGGGTGTCGCACGAGGCCCATTCCGGCCTCCGCAGGTAGGCGGTCTCCCTTGCGGTTATTACAGCACCGGCAGCAACTGACGAGGTTTTCCCAAGTGCTTTTGCCGCCGCGCGAGCGCGGTACGACGTGGTCCAGCGTCAAATCGCTCGCCGAGTGGATCCTGCCGCAGTACTGGCAGGTCTGACGGTCCCGGACAAGGATGTTCTTTCGAGAAAGGGCGCGTGTCTGGCGGGGTATACGGCGATATTCGAGCAGGCGAATCACCGAAGGTACGGCAAGGACCCTGGTGGGCGAATGGACTTCATGATTGCTGCGCTCCTCTTCCGCCGCAACTCCTTTCAGCAAAAGGATGAGCGCCCGGCGAGCGCCGCAAACATTGATTGGCTCGTAGGTGGCGTTGAGCACAAGGACAGGGATTCGCAGGGCGCTGCCGTTTACCACGTTCCCTCCGCGCGGCTTTGAGGGAAAGAGACGTTCCTCCGCCCTACCTTCGCGTCAACCAATCTGCGTTTCGCTCGGGCAAGCGTTAGGCTACCTACGTATCGCGCCCCGGCAGCCTTCAACACTCGAGCGCACGCATCCAGCGTCGCTCCTGTGGTCATGACGTCATCAACCAAAAGCACACGCCGGCCTTTGATGCAAGCGGCGTCCGCGGCAGCGAACGCTCCCCGTACGTTTTCCCGCCGCTGACGGTGGGACAGGCCTGCTTGCGGCGGGGTCGAGCGAACACGCCGAAGCCCGCCTGGCCGGCAGGGAATCCCGACCAGGTGCGACAATTCCCTGGCCAGCAACTCCGCCTGATTGAACTCGCGACTCCATCGCCGCGAGCGATGTAGCGGTACGGGGACAACCAACCCAACGGTCCCTACTCTGGGCGCAACCGGCGCCATTTTCGCAGCCAGCGCCTTTGCCAGCGGCCTCATTCCATCGTACTTGAGGAGGTGGATAAGGCGGCGCAGGTCTCCTTCATACGCCCCGAAGCTGCGCGCTACGTCGAATGCCGGGGGCGCAAGCCGGCAAAGTCCACACAGATGGTCGCCGCTCGCCGGGAGGTTCGCTTCAAACGGCAGGCCGCAGCGAGAGCAGAAAGACTCCGCCTCCAGTGGGACGAGCGCGGACAGGCATTCGGGGCAAACCGGAGCCGGTGTAAACCCGGTAAGAGCCCGCTCGCACAATCGGCATTCGTCAGGAAAGAAGACAGGAAAAAGCGGCTCGATCAGGCCGCGGAGCGACCCGATCGGAAACCGCCTGATGCTCGCGGAAATGGAACCACTACTCGAGAAGACTAACCTCGCTCACCCTGTTCCGGTCCTTCGTCGTTACTGAATTCGGTTTGCTCCTCTGCCTCTTGACAGCTACGACAGTACCGCGCCCAGGGTACCGCGTCCAGCCGTTTACGGTCAATGGCCTCGCCGCACGACTGGCACAAGCCGAAGTCTTTCGAGGGAATGCGTTCCAACGCCTCCCGGACAAGCTGAAGATGAAGACGCTCGGTGTCGCTCTGATGGGAGAAAAGCTCCTTGGCGTAGGAGTTTACTGCTTTCTCGGCAGCGTCTTCGGGAGAAGTGCCCTCGGCCCTACGAATGGCCTCAGCGGTGCGAGACAGCAGCGCCTGCGCGTCGTGGTGCTCCTGCTCCAGCCGCTGACGATATTTCTTCAGACGGGTTTTTCCCATCGGGCAATCCGCGGCCCGCTAGCGCTGAGAGACTGAAACACAGCCTGTTACGAGCCTCCTATTATGGTAAAGGTCGGCTTTCAACACTGTCAACTGAACTGCCTGCCCGCTCGGTATCCCGGCTTACTGAACTTCGCAGGCGTTGTACGTGTAAGTGGGACCGGTAGGCCAGGCTAGCCCGGGCTAACCCAGGGCGAACTCGGGCGAACCCTAGGCTAGCTCGCCCACCTTACAAGCGGGCAATGATGGGGATCGTTCGGCCTCTGGCATACTCCTTTTCTTGGCTTAGGGATGTAGGTCTAAGTGATTGACATATATTGGCTTATATGCAAATTGGGTTTGTTTGGTAATTTTCTTAATTCGGGGTGGCCTCCGCGGCCGAAAAAAAGCCATCGGAAGGGCCCGCGCCCTGACGGGCACGGCTCTGTCCGGTTCTCGCCGCGGGTCCGTTCCACGATGGTGTTGGGGCGGCCTCGCCTCTGGACCGCTCGCTCACGGGTCTGTGAAAAAACCTTGGGACAGTCAACTGCGGCTCAAAACGCCGTTGATTCTAAGTGACTTCCGGGACGCCGCTTGTGACAGTCCCCGGTTTTTTCACAGACCCGTGAGCGAGCTGCTCGGTGTTCGACGCACTGGGATATCACGGACAGGGTCCCCGGCTAAGTTGGGCGGCGAACGATTGGCTTCGAGTCGAGCCGGGAACCATGCCCATCCGCCATCGTGGTTTCCCTTTTGCCGGCGAAACGGCAGAAAGAGCCGCAGGTCTGAGTCAAAAGACGGCCCGGGCGAGTGGTACGGGACGAGTATCGCAGCCTGGGCGACGGTTTGGTAGCTGAGCAGGGCGCGATAGCCATGCCCTGGTTGATGGTTAAGTCTTCTGAATTGTGAGGCATAGAAGTTTTGCATAACTGCCCGGGGATCGGCGGTGGCAGTGGGTGGCAGGAACAGAAAAATTTTCTCTCCCTGGTTTGCGTATTTGGGCCCCGTACCAGAATGCGGCAGGGATTGGGGGTTAGAAGGGATCCAGGGGCCTATGTCGTTGAAATGAGGAGGAGAAAAGATCGCAAAAAGACGTGACCGGGGTTGGGGGGAGGTGGTGAAAAGGGCCGGCGAGGCCAGATTTTCGGTGCCAAAATCGTGCCGTAGCGCAAGGAAAACGCCCTGGAGAGTGGTGCTAGTGCTTAGTTCCATAAGTTGACGATCGTTTATAGGCCGACAATCTCTGGACCGCTCCCTCACGGGCGCGGCTCGGAAGGCTCTGCGAACAAACCACTTCCGGGCCGGATGGACGATCGGTACACTCCTTGGGAAAGGGGCTTTTTAAATACGCGAACTTTTGCAATCAAGCACTAGGAGCGCGAGCGATAGTGGCCTGGCCGGGTTCACGTTTAGCACGGGGGTGACTAGCGCCGAGTTGCACAACGGCAGCCGCCAGCTGAGGGGTGGAGGAGTATCAGCGGCCGCGGAGCCGAACTGCCCACAAGCGTCGAGACGAGTCTCGACGCAGCACACTGAGAGTGTGCACCACAAAAGAAAAGGCCGCGGATCTGGCGGGCGGGGCACTGATCGTGGGAAAGGGAAGCGAGATCCCGCCCGCCTAGATCCGCGCTACGGGCTTCTATCTGGAGCCACCGAGCCGCTGATAAAGCCGCGCAACAAACGCATGCAGCCGACGCGCCGGGCGCTCGGCTGATGCGCCAGTCATTAGCCAGCGCCGCTGCTTGCCAACAGAAACGGCGTGTCGCAATCTTTTGGGGAAGGCAACATACAGACAAGAGGGAAACGAGAGCGGTTGCCGGGGCTTGCCTCTTTGAGCCGGGCTTCAAAGAGATTTACGCGAACTGGTTGATGTTGAAGCCGTCTCGCACAAACTCAATCAGCTGAATTTGAAGAACGAAAGACCCCGAAGCTAACCCGCCAGTGAAAGTCACGTGCTGTTTCGGAAAGCAGCGCCGCTGGTGAAACCCGCGGCCCTTGTCAAGCTCGACGGGACTCATTCTTCACAGCTCTTCTTCCCCGACGTCTATCTCCATCCGCAGCAACGCCGTGCTGAATGTCTTGCCTTGGGCATCGGTTCGCAGAGATAGGCTTCCTCCTCCACCGAGGGCCTGGTGGAGCAGGAAGTTAAGCGCTTCCAGGTTGGGCAACTCATAGCGTTCCACCCGGCCCCTGCACAGCGCCCCGAAGTGTGCTTTGACGCGGTCGGCCGTCACTTCACGGACGAGGAACGGGTAGAAACGGGGCTCGCGGGCGATCAGGCCTATGTTGACGGTGTCGCCTTTATCGCCCGAGCGGGCGTGGGCGATGTCGATGAGGCGAATCCGCATGGGGTGCGACTCTCTGGTAGGATAGCAACGGCTCAAAGGCGTTGTGTGACCGGCTGCGTCCGCCTTGATGGGGGCAGTTTGGCCCTTCGGAGGCCGCGCTAGAATAATGCTTACGTTGCCATGGAACATGTTAGGGAACAGGGGGTCCACAAGCGCTATCTGGGCACGTTAGTCGGACTGGCCGTGGGTGACGCCCTGGGAGCGCCGATCGAAGGCTGCCCGCCAGGGAGCTTCGCCTCGATTGAGGGGATGGTCGGCGGCGGCGTCTGGGGACTGGCGGCCGGGCATTGGACGGATGACACCTCGATGGCGTTGTGCTTGGCGACGAGTTTGGTGGAATCCAGCGGCTTCCGAGCGAAAGACCAAATGGATCGCTATGTCCGCTGGATGCGGGAAGGTTACCTAAGCAGCACCGGAAGCTGTTTCGACATCGGAGGAACCGTGTCGGCGTCGCTCGAGCGTTACGAAGCGACGGGAGAGCCTTACGCCGGCTTGACCGGCGCGGATACCGCCGGCAACGGGTCACTGATGCGGCTGGCGCCGATACCGATGTACTTGCTTCATGACGCGTCGCGCGCCATGGATCTGGCCGCCGCGATGTCGAAGACTACTCATGCAGCCGTGGAGGCCGTAGACGCTTGCCGCTATCTGGCGGGCCTGATGATCGGGGCGCTGCGTGGCGATTCGAAACAGAATCTGCTCGCGGACCTCTATTCGCCCGTCTACAACTATTGGTTCTTTCAGCGTGTAGCGCTCACCCCGCGCATCGACGCGATTGCGCGGGGCGTCTACAAGTCCAAAGAGGCTTCCGAGTTGCCGGCGACCGGTTACGTCGTCGACACGCTCGAGGCCGCCCTATGGGCGTTTGATCGCACAACGACATTCAGGGACGGCGCGCTGCTGGCTGTCAATCTGGGCAACGATGCGGATACGAGCGGGGCTGTCTACGGCCAATTGGCCGGTGCGTATTATGGCATTGACGCCATCCCCGCCGAGTGGCGCGAGAAGCTGGTTCACCTCCCGATGATCGAAGATCTGGCCACCGCCCTGCTCAAGCAAACCAGCCAGGGCATACGCCATTTCACGCAGCTATGAGCACGCAGAACTCGCTCGACCAAGCAACACGGACCGCCGGCGATACAGCGCCGTCGGCGATACGGCAAGCATTGTCGATCCCCAACCAGCTCACGATGTTCCGGATGCTGGTGCTGCCGTTCATCCTGATTGCGATGATCTATCACCAGCATGACACGGCACTATGGTTGTTCGTGGCGGCCGGGCTAACGGATGCCGTCGACGGGCTTGTTGCGCGGCGCTTTAACCAAAAGACGCGACTGGGAGCGTTTTTAGATCCCATGGCCGATAAGTTGTTACTCAGCTCGGCGTTTGTTGTCCAAGCCTTGATAGGTGTTCTCCCCTGGTGGGTTACGATCCTAGTGCTCAGCCGGGACCTGATCATCATGGCGACAGTTGTGGTGATGATACTCGCCACGCCGGTTCGAGATTTCCCGCCAAGCCCTTTCGGCAAGGTCAACACCGCTGTCCAGTTCTTGACGATCCTAGCCGTCGTCGTGCACAACGCCGAGCCGAACTGGTGGAGCGGCGAGGCTGTCTACGTTTTCATCTGGGCCACGACGGCGACCACTTTGGTTAGCGCGGCGCACTACATGGTGGAGACCACGCAGCGAATCCAGGAGCACTCGGGCGAGTCCTCCGATTTGTAACACTGCTGCCCGTACAGGTCGGGAATAGGCCGTTCGTGCTCTCCCAAGTGGGCCAGATGGTCCGCGCAAGCCAACTTTCAGACTCTGGGGTCTGGCTGGTTGACGGACAACTCAGTCAGCGCTAGGCTTATGAGTGACGGGTCATGAACCGCTATCTTCCAGCCCGCCAACACCGCCTAGCCGGCATCGTAGCTCTGGCTTTTGCGGTTTTTTCCTTCTGGTGTGGAACCCAATGGCCCCTTGCGTTTATTCCGGCCGCCATGTTTCTGGGGAGCTCGGCGGCCCTGTGTTACTTGGCCACACGCCCGGCCATTGAGGTCAACAGATCAGGGATCAAGATCGGTCCTCAGAGCTTCCGCTGGAGGGAAGTGGAGCGCATCGAACCCACGGCTTGGGCGTCGCCCCTGATGCTGCGGATCTTACTCAAGGACGGTCGTTGGATCAGGCTCATCTACCCCGGCGACACCGACGCTATCGAGAGTCTGCTCGAACAGATGAAACGGCTCACCCGCCGGGTGTCCGCTGACGAACTGGCCAACGCCCAGTATTCGGACGAGGTTATTTCGCTGAGCAGCCGGCCTGAACAGCCCCCTTCGCCGCGACTAAAGCTTCTTCGTTCGGAGGATGAAGCCGACGTTGAGCGTCTTTATCAACGCCTCAAGACAGCCGGACACTTGGACAAGTCTCCCTACGAAGATCATCAAAGTTGACCACCTGACGGCTCCGTCCCGGGAGCTTTTCCTCGAAGGCAGTAAAATAGGCCGGGTAAGTGGCTCGCTCGACGTCGGACCCCGAATCCCGCCTTCCGCTCCTCCGTCGCCGTTGGTTGAGAGCGGCTCTGCTGCTGGCCTTGGCGATAGCGGTAGCCTACGGTTGCCGCGCAAGCTGGCTGACCTGGATGGGAGAGCTTCTGATCAAGTCTGACCCGTTGGAAACGGCGGACATCGTGGTCGTACTCGCCGGAGACCTCTATGGCGAGCGAATCCTGCTGGCGGCGGATTTGGTCGAAAAGGGTTATGCCCCCCGAGTGCTAGTCAGCGGCCCGAAGAACTACTTTGGCGTTCCCGAGTCCGAGCTAGCGATTCCGTTCGCTGTAGCTCGCGGAGCTTCGGAGAGGATCTTTGACGGTTTTCCGATCGAGGCGCATTCGACCCTGGAAGAAACACATCGGGTGGATCGGGAACTACGACGTCGCGGAATACGAAAAGCCCTCGTGGTAACCTCAAATTTTCACACCCGACGAGCTCGCTACATCTTCCATAAGCACGGTTCGAAGGACGTCGACTACGTTTTCGTCGCCGCCGACTATCCCGAGTTTCGGCCCGAAGATTGGTGGCGGAGCCGCCAGGGAAGAAAAGTCTTCGTCCTCGAGTCCCTAAAGACCCTGCATTCGTGGTTCGAGTGAAGGCGCTATGTTGAAGACCCTACAGACGCTCTACCCCTACCTGATCCGCTACCGCTGGCGCTACGGGGCAGGTTTTCTGGCGTTGGGCTCAAAAACTCTCCTAGCAGCCTCGATTCCGTTTGTCATGGGGTCTGCGATTGACCTCCTGGAAGAGGACTTCACACTGAAGGCACTCGTTGGGCTGGCCGGCCTTCTGCTGGTCTTGGCCCTGATGAAAGGCGTCTTTCAGTACTGGATGCGCTGGATCTTGATCGGCATCTCGCGGGACATCGAGTACGACTTGCGCAACGATCTGTTCTCCCACCTGACGAAACTGTCGCAGCGTTTCTACCAGTCCTATCGGACCGGGGATCTGATGTCACGGGCGACGAATGATATGAACGCCGTACGGCTCATGCTTGGCCCGGGTGTCATGTACTCAGTTGATGTCTTGCTGACGTTCTTCATTGTGTTGACGGTGATGAGTTCGACGGATTGGCGTCTCACCTGCTTTGTCTTCTTGCCCATTCCCCTGGTCACCTTCACGGTCACCTACTTTGGGCGCCGGATTCATGAGGGGTTTCAGCAGATTCAGAAGAAGTTTTCCGACATGAGCTCGCTGGTCCAGGAAAGCCTGAGCAACGTGCGAATCGTGCGGGCTTACGCACGCCAAAGGGCCGAAATCGAGCGCTTCCGTGAGCTCGGCGACGACTACGTCGCGCAAAATCTAAAGCTGGTCCGGCTCTGGGGCAAGTTCTACCCGTTGTTGGAAGTGCTGGTCGGTTCTACGTACGTGATTGTCCTTTGGTACGGAGGCCGGCAAGTTTTACAGGGCGAGATCACGCTTGGCTCTTTCGTAATGTTCATGGCTTACATGGCGATGTTGGCATGGCCGATGATCGGATTCGGTTGGGTTGTCAACCTAGTTCAGCGGGGCACCGCCTCTCTTGAGCGCCTCAACGAGCTGCTCCAGTACCCAGTTGAGATTGCCGATTCTGAACAGACCGACTTGGCGATCCACAATATCCGGGGTCACCTCGAGTTTAAGAACCTGACGTTCTCCTACCCGGGGTCCGACCGGCCCTCGCTGATCGACATTAACCTCTACGTTCCTTCGGGACAGACGTTGGCGATCATCGGCCCGACGGGCGGCGGCAAGACCACACTTGTCAATCTCGTGCCGCGGCTACTGGAACCGCAGCGGGGCGCGGTCATGGTAGACGGGGTGGACGTGCGGCGTATCCCGCTCGATCTGCTTCGCCGCTCGGTCGGCTTCGTGCCTCAAGAAACCTTTTTGTTTAGTCAAAGCATTCGGAAGAATGTGACCTTCGGAGCCCCCGAGGCGGAGAACCGGCGGCTATTGGAAGCGACGAGCATCGCCCACATTGCAGACGACGTTGCGGAGTTCCCCGCGGCGTTCGAGACTCTGGTGGGCGAACGGGGAATGACCCTGTCGGGTGGGCAGAAACAGCGCACAGCCATCGCTCGTGCCATCATCCAGGACCCGCGGATCTTGATTCTCGACGATTGTTTGTCGAGCGTTGACACGATCACGGAGGAGAAGATCTTGCAACGGCTCCGCGTAATCATGCGGAATCGAACGACGCTCATGATCTCGCATCGCGTCTCGATGGCCCGGCACGCTGACCAGATTGTGGTGCTGGTAGAGGGCCAGATCGTCGAGCGCGGCACGCACGAAGAGCTGCTGTCGAAGGGTGGACATTACTCGAGGCTTTACGAAAAGCAACTGCTTGAGCGGGAGTTGGAACGCGTGTAGGCGGGCCGCTGCCCATTTCTTGAGGCGAAGCACTTTCACCACGGGCTGCTAACCAACGAACGTAAATGGAAGACGAAGCGATCGGCAAGATCTATGACTCGCGACTCGTAGCGCGGTTGGTGCGCTACCTTCGGCCCTACCGCATGTTGGTCGCCGTGTCGGTCTGCGTGCTGGTCATCCACTCGCTGCTGGCGGTGGCGGGACCCTACTTGACCAAGGTCGCTATCGACCGCTACCTCAATCCTGACCTGGCTGCTACCTCAGTCCTTGATCCCTGGCTGCCGACGGAGGTGTTGGCGGGTCTGAATGCGCTGGCTCTGATCTACCTGGCGGTTCTGCTCACTGGCTTCCTGTTCCGCTTTGTGCAGACCTACGTGATGCATTACACGGGGCAGCGCGTCATGTACGACCTTCGCCTGGAGATCTTCTCTCACCTGCAAAAGATGGGAGTCGGTTTCTATGATCGCAATGCTGTTGGGCGATTAGTAACCAGAACGACGACCGACGTTGACACGCTCAACGAGATGTTCACATCGGGGGTCGTGGCGATCTTCGGCGATGTGCTGACACTGACGTTTATCTTGGGGGCGATGATTCATCTTAGCCCGGATCTGACGGCTGTTCTGTTCAGTGTGGTACCCCTCGTGGCGTTGGTCTCGATCTGGTTTCGGCGAAGGGCGCGGAGAAGCTACCGGGAAGTCCGCGTCGCGGTCGCCAAGATCAACGCCTTTCTGCAAGAGCACATAACCGGGATCGGCGTAGTGCAGCTTTTCAGCCACGAGCGGAGAAGCGAGCGAGAGTTTGATCGAATAAACGCCGAGCATCGAGACGCCTACTATCGGGCCATCCGCGCGCACGCCTATTTTTTCCCCGCCATCGAATGGCTCGGCGTTTTGGCGATTGCCGTCCTTATCGTCTACGGGGGGGCTAGCGTCATCGACGGTGGCGTGACCATCGGTATTGTCGTGGCCTTCATTCAATACGGAACGCGGGTCTTCCGGCCGATTCAGGATCTCAGTGAAAAATACAACGTTCTCCAGTCGGCGATGGCCAGCGCGGAACGCATTTTCAAACTCCTCGATACGCCCCCTGACGAAGAGATCGAAGAGGCCGCGGCGGCATCGGGGAAACTGGCTAGCGCGTCGGGGCAAGCCCAGCCGGCACGGGCTGTCCCCCAGGGTGTCGAGTTCGAGAACGTTTGGTTTGCCTACAGCGGCGAGGAATGGGTTCTGCGAGACGTCAACTTTCGCATCGAGCCCGGAGAAATGCTAGCCATCGTCGGCCACACCGGAGCAGGCAAGACCACCCTTGTCAGCCTGCTGCTGCGCTTCTACGAAATCCAAAAAGGGCGGATTCTGGTGGGTGGTCGAGACATCAAAGAGTGGCCGGTTTCCGAGCTTCGCCGCCAGTTCGGCATAGTCCTACAGGATCCCTATTTGTTCGCCGGTACGATCGGAAGCAACATCCGGATGGGAGACGACGGCGTTTCGCTCGAGCGCGTCGAGCAAGTTGCCCGCGACGTCAACCTCCATGGTTTCGTTCAAAGCTTGCCGCGCGGATTCGACGAGCCACTGCTAGAGCGCGGAAGCTCGCTCTCGTCGGGCCAGAAACAACTCATCAGCTTCGCGCGGGCTTTGGCCCACAATCCGAGCTTTCTGATCTTGGATGAGGCGACCTCCAGTGTCGACACCGAGACGGAGCTGAAGATTCGCGAGGCGCTCTCGCGGATGGTGTCGGGCCACACCTTCATTGTCATCGCGCACAGGCTTTCGACCATCCAGCGGGCCGACCGGATTCTCGTGATGCACAAGGGAAAGGTTCGCGAAGAAGGCAGGCATCAAGATCTGCTAGCGAGGAAAGGAATCTACTGGCGGCTGTATCAATTGCAATATCGCGATCAAGAGGCGGACCGCGCTGAGCTTGTCAAGCCCGCCGTGAAGCCATCTTTGGCCGCTTCAAGGGAATCGTCGATTTCCCCGGCAGCGGTGCCCGAGCCGGTCATGGTCGACGGAAAGGTACAGGCCCCTCCCTCGGTCTCGCTCTCCGACGATGTTTGGGAAGCGGACGGTGGGGAGAACATGGGCGAAACTGTGTCGGAAGAGCCGGTAGAGAGAGAGGGCGATGAAGGCTAAGGCTGATCGGAGCCGAAGCAAGATCATCCGGGCAGTGAAAGCTTGTGTCGACGGCGCCTCATCCGATTGAAGATTCCGTTACCGTACAGCGTTTTCACTCTGCGCCCCAGCGCCGCTGAGTAGACGACGCCGCCCATGCTACACAATGCGTTTGCCATACGCGAGCTGGGAGACGGGCTTCGCGGGGCACGCGAGCTTCCGTCCTCAGCGTCTTGACTCTGGCGAGACAATTGGGGGACTGATCATAGTCGCCCACGCAGCCGGCGCAGCGCTTTCAACAGACCCGCCGACACCCACTCCTTGGGTAGTGTCCTAATCCTGCGTTGCTAGCAATTCTGCGATCGTCCAGACGTGATCGGTCAATCCAGACTCCATCGCGGGCGTGACTCGCAGGCTGCTGTGAACGCGACAAAAATTGTAGTACGCGAAGTGCAGGCACAGCGCGGACCACAGATTCTCCCACTTTTTGCTGAAGGCGTTCGTGAGCCGTGTCAGCCGTCGAATCTGCATCCGCATAGTGAGGTTCTGGCGTTCAATGTGGCTCGTGCTGATTCTCTTCTTGTTCGGCGTGCCGATGATCCTCTTGCGCTTGCAGCCCGTGCACTCAGCAGGGCTGTATCGCTTCTCTCCGATGCGGCTATCTGCGTATTGCTTGACGAGCATCCCGTAATCAACCCGGTCATCGAGCGTCCACTGAATCGCCGGGATGTAGGGGCTGAAGCCGTCCGTCGTGATCTGAAATCGTTGGGGTGATGTGGCAAGCCGTAGCCCTTCGATGAAGGCGTCCGTCGTCGCTTGGTTCCGTCGCCCGAGTGCGAAGTTCAGCACCAGTTTCGTGTTCCGCTCCATCGCAACGAACGTGTAGGCGTCGCCAATCATGGAGTTCGTCTCGGATTCTTCGCTGGTCTTGCGGCCCTCTTTCTTGAAGATGTAGCCCCAAATTTCATCGCACTGAACGTCCTTAACAGGCACGTTTCGGATGATGCGCCCAAGAGCCTTCTCACAGCGCTCTCCAGCAAGAATGAGAAGTCTCAAAATCGTGTCACGATGCAGACCGGTAATTCTCTCCGTGCTGCGGATACTGGTGCCTTCGAGGAGTAGTTGAAGTGCTAAGACAGCCCTCTCGACCGGCACTGTCATCGCTCCCAGGGGCCGCTTGTGCTCTTCGGTGTAGGTCTTCCGGCAGTGGTTGCAACGGTACCGTTGCAAGCCGTTTCGGTGCTTGCCGAAGAGTTTACAGCGACTCTCGCATTGCGGGCAGTTCATCCTCGCGGTCTTCGGTGACTGGCTCATAGCTCTATTATACAGCAAGCGCTTGCTGTTTGTAAACACAATTATCCTACATCCCTACCGGTTTCGACACCGACGTTGATTCTTACGGTTGGGTCGTCTGGGCGATCCAGCGCCTAGAGAACTCTGTTAGGTTCCAGTTCCCGCCCTCTACCTGCGAGAAAAAGCGCGCGTCATTGAGGCAGTAGCTTACGGTCCCTTCAGGCAGACCTGCCTTCGCGACGATATCCACACGTGACATGGGGCCATGCGTCAGCAGGAATTGAGCTAACTGCTCTTTGCGGCCCGTAGATTGGACAGGAGGTGACGGAGGCCCTACTGTATCCCTTTTCCGCTCCGATGGTCCATATACAGATAGGACACTACCGCTCCCCCGTGAGATTAGGCTGAGTTTACCCCTGCTGACTAGGGTTCGTAGTGATTGATTTATAGCGGCGCCCTTGTCCTTCGCTCGGACTTTAAAGCCTATATCATCAAGAGCCTTCGCGACAGAAGAACGAGTCCAACGCCGGGTGGGATCTTGCGTACTTACGATGCCGCGAATCACGTCCGTTAGGCCGCTACGAACACCTTGCGCATTCCTTCGCGGCGTGGTGGGTGTCGTCGCCCCAGACTTGGGGAGGTTGTCCCGTTCGGGCAGGTACTTTCGCAGGCGCTTCAGTGCCTCAAGATCTTCGAGGTCGCGTGCGTGCTCCTCGCGCATCCTCTTTTCGATCCCTGAAATCTCGTCAGCGTGTAGCATGACTCTTGTACCCCCTTTACACAGACCACGGTGACACTACATCTTGCGTGTCTCTTGACCAGCGCCACCAGAGGTCTTTTTTGACAACAAGACCCCAAACTGATAAGCTGCAAGGAAGCGGACCCCGGCGGCTCGAAAGCCGAGCCACCGGTTTCCGTGGTTAGATAACGAAGACCCTCGGGAACCCTATAGGCTCCAGGACGATCGTTAACGTTCCATCCGTGAGTAGGATTACCGTTATCCGGAGTCTCCTACCCACGAACTCCAAGGCGGTCATATCGACCTCCTAGCCCGCTAGATTCAGAAGGCCCCGGCTGCCACCGGGGCTTTTCTGTCGGGTCTGCCTATCCCCTCCAGAAATATGCTCCCTTCGCTGAATCCGTTGAGCTACCGTAATCCTAACAGCCCGATAGCTGTGCGGTCAAGTGCCACAGAGAAATAATCAGGCACAATAAACCAGTACACAGAGGGGCGTTGGTCTATTTGTTATCTTTGCTGGGTCTACCGCCAGCCCGCTTCTTGCGCATTCCTGCAATCTTGCGGAAGTACTCAGGCCCGCGCTCGGCGGTTTTCCTGCCGCCCTTCGCGCCGAGCGTGGCGGCTGGCGAAGCCTTCAAAAGTTCGTCGGCCAACTTGACGGATGTACCAAGCAGTTCCCTTGCGCGTTCCGCTCGGCCTTCAGGTAGGGTAGTGGTGGAGAGGATGGTGTCAGCTTCAGTGATCATGCGTCGAAGCGCTTGAAGGTCAGTCTTGCTTGTTGGCATCCCCTACAGAATAACAACAAGCGGTTGCTTGTGTCGAGAGATGGGATTTCAGCAGCAACGCAAGATTAGGACACTACCCTCAGCCTGGTAGGTCCAAACGAGTTGTCCTATAATGGGTACGCATGGAAGTCCGGAAGGGGGAGGTGCATCGATGTTGACGATTCCAGGTCGTCTCGGCGCGACGTGTGACGGTGTATCGCGACGTAATTTTCTACAGGTTGGTTCACTCGGCCTGCTTGGCATGAAGCTTTCGCAAGTCCTTGCCCTACAGGACGCCGCGAAGGCCGCTGCTTCGGCTCCGCGTTTTCAAGGGGCGCGGGGGTTTGGTTCCGCTAAGTCCGTGCTCCTGCTGTTTTTGCAGGGCGGCCCTAGTCACATCGACATTTGGGATCCCAAGCCCGACGCGCCGTCGAACGTCCGCGGCGAGTTCAAACCGATTAAGAGCAAGGTGCCCGGCATTTGGCTGAGTGAGACGATGCCGAAGCTGGCCTCCTCGATCGACAAGTGCACCCTGATCCGCTCCATGAGTTACACGCCGAAGGGGCTATTCAATCACACCGCCGCGATCTACCAAATGCTTACCGGATACCCTCCCGACAAGGTGTCTCCTTCGGGCCAACTTGAGCCGCCGTCACCGATCGACTTTCCGACGGTCGGTTCTTGGATCAGCAAGATGATACCGCCCGAGGGGCCGGTGCTCCCGTTTGTCGAGATGCCCCGTCCGCTGCAGGAGTCGAGCGTGATCGGCAAGGGCGGCGCCGCCGGATTCATCGGCAAAGAATACGATCCCTATCGGCTTTATCAAGATCCCAACAAGCGGATCAGGCTGGACGATCTCGCTCTTAGGCGAGAGACTCCGCGGCAGCGGCTCGAGGACCGCTTCGAGCTGCTCAAAGGGATCAACAATTCCATGAAAGACCTCGAGAAAGCGGTCGAACCCCACGCGCTCGACAAGTACTACGAGAAGGCGTTCGATCTGGTGCTTTCGGGCAAAGCTCGTGATGCCTTCGACCTTGAAAAAGAGTCCGACAAGACGAGGCAGCGCTATGGACGAACCACCTTCGGCCAGGGTGCACTGATGTCCCGTCGCCTGATCGAAGCCGGTACGCGGTTCGTGCAGTTGAACTGGCCGGCGGTGGCCAACGGCAATCCGGAGATCGACGCTTGGGACACCCACGCGTCGAACTTTGGTCCGCTCAAGAACCTTCACTGCCCGGTCCTGGACCAGACACTCTCGGCGCTACTTGGCGACATGTCGGAGCGAGGTCTGCTGGATGAGACGCTGGTCGTTGCGGTCGGTGAGTTCGGCCGCTCGCCGCGGTTGGGAGTCAGCACATCGGGGAACACCAACTCGCCCGACGGCCGCGACCACTGGCCCTATTGCTACACGGCCTTGATCGCCGGCGCCGGCATTCCCGGCGGCAGGCTTTACGGGGAATCGGACGAGACGGCCGCGTCTCCGAAGGAGAAGCCCGTTCACCCCAACGACTTATTGGCGACTGTCTACTACGCGTTGGGTATCGACCCAGGACAAGAAATCCTGAACCACTTGGACCAGCCGCGCGTGCTGGTCAAAGGTCGGCCTGTTGCGGATTTTTGGGTCGGTTAGACAACAAGGAAGGAATTCGCCGGGGGGTGACGGGAATCGTCACCCTCTTCGTTTATCTACAGTTCAATCTCAACGTCATCGCCTTCGACGCGCACCGCGTAAGACCCTATGCCACTGCGTGCCGGGCCCGCCACTGCCTCACCGGTCTTGACATTGAAGCGTGCTCCGTGCCACGGGCAAGTGACCTCCGCGCCACTGATCTCGCCCTCGCAAAGCGGTCCGCCTACGTGGGTGCAGTCGTTGTCAATCGCGTAATAGCTGCCGTCACAGCGAATCAAAGCCAAACTCTTGCCCTCGGCCTCGACAAGTTTGGCGCTGCTGTCTTCGAGCTCGTTGGTTTTGGCGACCTTGATATAGTTACCCATCGATCTGCTCTCCTTTTGAAGAGTTCCACCCGACTGTCACGGTTGAAATCAGCCGGCTGCCGGGAAACTTGACATCATAACACCCCGTTGCATCGCCAAGAGAACCGAAGTCACTTCTTGAGTTGCTCGCTCCACCTATGTTCACAGCCCGGCACAATCGAACCGAAAGGTTAGTGTGATACGATCGCCCTACGCTGGGGCTGCTGGAACGCCGATTTTCGCCGTGAATCCCTAGCAGCCCGTGGAAGAAGTTAGGCTCGGCGAAAAGTGGGGACGGTCAACCGTTTTTGCTCCCGCAACGGCTTTGTTTCCGATATGGGGTGACGGCGAAAATCGGTGACTGGAAGGTGTGGAAAAATCGGGACTGCCACAAGCGGCGCTCTCGGAAGCCAGGTGCATTCCGCCCATCTTCACTCCCCGCGGCTGGCTGTCCCAGCATTTTTTCACACCTTAGCTGCACTCGTTTTTTGAGGCGAACGACTTTCACCACGGGCTGCGAGATGAAACAGAGCACTTGAACGAGCGAAAGTCGGATGGCAGCCCCGCTTCTCCCTGGGAAGGACGAGTAGCGGATTCGAGTTTTCTAGCTAGCCCGCTTTTCTCACGAGGTGGCGAGGCGATCGCGCACTCGACCGTCAGCCGCTGCAGAAATGCGGGGTAGGCTCTGCTCGGAGTGTTCTGATACTCACTGAGCCATGCTGAGCAAGCCGGCACCCAAGATATTCTCCCGCGAGTACTACGAGCGGCTGCGGTCGGTTGAGGAAAACCACCCCTGGACCAAGGCCATGCGAAGATGGGGACTCGAACTGCTTAAGCGGCACGCCGCGTTCTCCGCCGAGCGACTTCTCGACGCCGGCTGCGGGACGGGCTTGTTCCTTGCGGAATCGAGGCAAGTGCTCGGCGTCAGACTGGCTGTTGGTTGTGATTTATCGCCCGACGCACTGCGGTTGGCTCATTCTCGCGCCCCGACTCCGCTCGTTGCAGGCACGGTGCGCGAACTTCCTTTTTGTTCGGGCCAATTTGAGGCGGTGGTCTGCGGGGACGTGTTGCAGCACCTCTCGACTGCCTATTCGCGAAGCGCGTTGCAGGAATTCGCCCGCCTCCTTTCTCCGAAAGGGACGCTGCTGATCCGCGCAGCGGCGCGCCGAGGAATCTGGAAGAAAAAGCACCGCGATACTTTCCAATACCAGCAATGGCAGCCGGAAAAACTCACTGCGGCACTCAAGAATGCAGGCTTTGAAGTCGTTTTCCTTGCTTTAGTGAACTGGTTGCCCTCTTTCCTCGCCGATCTGGGGGGACTTGGGAAGCCCGCACCCGTCGGAGACGAGGGGTTAGGGGTACAGGCTATGCCGGCCCATAGTTGGAAATCGTTGATACTGGGCACCTATTGGCGCGTTGAGAGAGGGTTGATACTGAGGCTGGGGTGGCGCCCGCCGGGAGGCCATACCGTGTTTTGCGTTGCTAGAAAGCGATGTCCGAATCGAACCAGCTAACAGCTCAACCCACCGTCTCGGTCGTGGTTGCCTCCTACAACTCGTGGGAATCGTTGGAACAGTGTTTATCATCCCTTATCAGTCAGCAGGCGACGGAAGTGATCGTCGCCGACTGTTCCGACTCCGACCACACCCCGGCGTTAGCTGCGCGGTTTCCCAGCGTTAAGTTCCGCCACTTCAACCACCGTATGTCGATTCCGCAGCTACGCTGGGCCGGTGTGAGGCAGTCGACGGGAGATATAGTCGCCCTCACAGAGTGTTGGATGCTGCCTTCTCCGGATTGGGTCGCCGCCTTGAGAGAGACCCATGTGAAACATCCAGCCGCCCCCGCAGTGGGAGGGCCGGTTGACTTCCCGCCCCGGGGACAATCCGCGCCCCTGTTTCTATGGGCGGACTACTTCTCCGACCACATTCAATACATGCCACCAGCTGATGACGGCTACCGTGATGAGCTGCCGGGACACAACTGCTCCTACAGGCGCTGGGTATTCGACGAATTCTCCGATTTGATCGAGCGAGGCGCCTGGGATCCCTTGATCCATCGCCGGTTAAAGAATCGCGGTTATCATCTACGCTTCGCTGGCCGCGCGGTAGTTCATTACTGCGGCCACCTTCCACGCCGGAAAATTCTATCCCAACGTTTCCATTACGGCCGCTGGTTTGCAGGCGAGCTCAAACGCGGCATGGGGGTCCCGGAACGCATCTTACGAGCAATTCTTTCTCCCTTGGTTCCTTTTCTTATGCTTCGGCGCGCTTGGAAGGCGGTCTCTCTGAAGGCCGGCAGGCGACGGTTGGCCCAATCGGCGCCTTGGCTGCTCGTTTTCTATGTGGCTTGGTCGTTCGGGGAAGGTTGCGGCTACCTGTTTGGCAGCGGGTCAAGCGAACACCGGATCTTTTGATGAACCCCCAGCTCTCGGTCGTCATCCCCTCGGTCAACGGCAAACCGTGGATCCTCAATTGCCTGGAGAGACTTTACCAGCAGACAGCGGCCGATTCGCTTGAAATCATCGTCTGCGACCGGTTGCAAGACGACGCGACCGAGACTATTCGCAAGCGGTTTCCTGACGTCCGGGTCGAACCCAACCCCCCCGACACTTCCATTCCAGCCTTGCGTTGGCAGGGCATGAAGCAGGCGCGGGCGGAGATCATCGCGGTCATCGAAGATCACTCCCTTCCGCCTCCCGATTGGGCGCGCGAAGTCATTCAAGGACACCGTCTGCCGTACGAGATCGTTGCCGGGCCCTGGAAAACGAAAGCCAGGGCACTCTATTTGATTGGGCCTTCTTTTTGCTGGAGTACGCCCCGTTCATGCCGCCGGTGACCGCCGAGGTTGTCCCCACTGCACCGGGGGTCAATATTAGGGAATTATAGACTTTAGTTGACAGCCCTTCTGTATTCTGTGCTAAGGTCTCAGCGATGTTAACCGCAACACACCAGCAAAGTTGATACAGGTTATATCTTGACTCTTTTCGAATTCGAAGCAGCGTTTACCTGTGCTATACGTGAATTCTATGTGGCTTGGTCGTTCGGGGAAGGTTGCGGCTACCTGTTTGGCAGCGGGTCAAGCGAACACCGGATCTTTTGATGAACCCCCAGCTCTCGGTCGTCATCCCAGCTAGGTTTTCTTCGCTCTGTGTCAAATCCCAATCGCTCAACGGCAAACCGTGGATCCTCAATTGCCTGGAGAGACTTTACCAGCAGACAGCGGCCGATTCGCTTGAAATCATCGTCTGCGACCGGTTGCAAGACGACGCGATCCAAGAGTGGAGCGCTACGGAGACTATTCGCAAGCGGTTTCCTGACGTCCGGGTCGAACCCAACCCCCCCGACACTTCCATTCCAGCCTTGCGTTGGCAGGGCATGAAGCAGGCGCGGGCGGAGATCATCGCGGTCATCGAAGATCACTCCCTTCCGCCTCCCGATTGGGCGCGCGAAGTCATTCAAGGACACCGTCTGCCGTACGAGATCGTTGCCGGGCCCGTGGAAAACGAAAGCCAGGGCACTCTATTTGATTGGGCCTTCTTTTTGCTGGAGTACGCTGAAATATGCGTTCATGCCGCCGGTGACCGCCGAGGTTGTCCCCACTGCACCGGGGGTCAATATTAGCTACAAGAAGTCGATTCTGCCTCTAGAAGAGGATCGCTTCGCGTCACTATGGGAGAACTTTCTGCTCGACGAGCTTCGAAAAAGAGGAGCGCGGATCTACTTGCACCCGCCGATGGGCGTGGGGCACAGCAACCCCTTCACCTTCCGCGAATTCGCGAAGCAGCGCTACCTTTTTTCTCGCTCGTTTGCGGCGATGCGTCTCAAAGAAGCGACTCCGGTTGCCCGGCTGCTTTTCGGAGCTGGGGCCGGTCTCGTGTTGCCTGTGCTGCTGCTTCTTCGCTTGGCCCGCACGGTCTGGGCAAAAGGACGCAACCGTCGAGAGTTCGTGCCGGCTCTTCCCTGGATGCTGCCGTTGGTGTGGTGTGGCGTAGTGGGCGAAGTGCTCGGCGCTTGGTTTGGGGACGGCGGGAGTCTCCAGCGAGTGGAATAGGGGCTGATTCTGTCTCGGGCCAACTTTCGGGGGTAGAAGAAAGAGAATTCCTTGCCGTGGAAGAGTTATTGAAAAAGCTCGCCCCCACACTTGGTAAGTGTCGCTTGCGCGGTCTTGAACCCGAGCGCACAGTATCGCGATACCCTATGGTGGAGGATGCGAATCGGTGTTGACGCGACCTGTTGGAATAACCGACGGGGATACGGGCGGCATCTACGTTCTCTGCTTGCGGCGCTCTCCGAAGTCGATCAGCGGCACGAATACAAGCTTTTCATCGACGGCCCCTTGATCGAGCCGGTTAACGTGCCGAAAAACGCGGAGGCCGTCCTCGTTGAAACCAGCGTTCCGGCCGCCGAAGCCGCCCGAGCGGACGGTAGCCGGTCGCTGCGTGATAGGTGGGCCGTAAGCCGGGCATTGTCGCGCTCGGCCGTCGACTGTTTGTTTTTTCCCACCGTGTATTCCTACGTTCCCGTTTTCTCCCGGGCCATTAAATTACTGATGATCCATGACGTGATTGCGGAGCGCCTGCCCGAGCACGTGTTCCCCACCCTAGCCGGGAAGACGCGGTGGCGTCTAAAGGTAGCGCTGGCAAGACGGCAGGCCGACTAGATCTTGACCGTTTCAGAATTCTCTCGGCAGGCGCTCGTCGCGCAATTCGGCCTCAAGCCCGAGAAAGTGAAGGTTATCGGCGAAGCCCCTCACCCGATCTTTCGACAGCTTCCAGATCCAACGATTCCAGCGGAGCTGATCGGAAAAGGGGTTCAGCCTGATTCCAGACTTGTCACTTATGTGGGCGGATTCAGTCCTCACAAGAACCTGTCAAGCCTCGTTGACGCTTTTGCGGGCATAGCGAGTGAACCGGACTTCAGCGACGTTTTGCTGCTGCTAGTCGGAGACTACGCATCGGATCCTTTCTACTCCTGTTATCCGGAGCTCCGACAGAAACTGGCCGGTTCCGGGATTGAGTCGCGTGTAGTCTTTACCGGCTTTCTTCCCGACAGCGATTTAGTCCGGTTGCTGAACTGTTCGTCTATGCTAGTGCTTCCCTCATTGATGGAAGGATTCGGCCTACCCGCCGTCGAAGCAGCGGCTTGCGGAATTCCCGTCGTCGCCACGCGGGAAAGCGCGCTCGGAGAACTACTCGAGGGCGGCGCCTTGACCATAGACCCTGAGAAAACAGACGATCTCCAGCGGGCTATGACCAGCCTTTTGAATGATGATTCTCTAAGGCGGAAAATGGGCCGTGAGGCTTTCCGGGCTGCTGGCCGCCTAAGCTGGGAGCAGGCCGCGAGGCAATGGTTGTCGCTGCTCGAAGAAGTCGGCGGGGAGGCGATAGCAAGCCATGAGTAGGCCGCTTAGGTTCTGCATGATCTCGATCTTCTACCCGCCGTACAGCTTTGGGGGCGATTCGATCTACTTGTATAGGCTGTGCACCGAACTCGTGAAGGCCGGTCATGAGGTGGACGTTATCCACTGCGCCGACTCGTATCATGTCTTCCTGCCAACGGTCGATGTCAATGCCTTTCCAACCAGTGACGGGATCACGGTCCATAAACTGGAAAGCGGCTTCGGAACGCTAGCGCCTTTGCTGTCTCACCAGCTCGGTCGCCCCACGCTGCGCGGAGGGAAAGTTGCTCGCATTCTCGCTTCGAAAAAATACGACGTGATCCACTTTCACAACATCTCCTTGTTCGGACCGGCCATTCTCAAAACCCCCGCTCCTTACCCGGCCGTTCGTCTCTACACGGCCCACGAACATTGGCTGGTTTGCCCAGTGAACGTACTGTGGAAGAACAACAACCATCCCTGCGACAAGCCGACGTGTTTTTCCTGCAGTCTACGTTCGAAACGCCCACCCCAGCTGTGGCGCTACACTCCCTTGCTTGAACAGTCCATCAAAGATGTCGATCTGTTTCTGACGCCGAGCCATTTCTGCCGCCAGATGCACCGCAGCCGAGGCTTTCAACGGGAAATGCAAGTGTTGCCTTACTTTGTCCCTCGGGTGGAAGGGGAGTCTGACGGCACGGGCGATTCACCTCATTCCAGGCCCTATTTCCTATTTGTAGGGCGGCTGGAGAAAATCAAGGGCGTACAAGAAATTCTGCACCACTTCCAAGGGCCGGGCGACTACGACTTGGTCGTCGTTGGCGGCGGCCTCTATCAACGTCAATTACACGAACAAGCCGCCGGAATGTCGCGCGTCCGGTTCGTGGGGTGGCTGAACCCGAGCGACGTGGGGCGGTACTACCGGCATGCCGTCGCAGTGGTCGTGCCTTCCGTTACCTATGAAACATTCGGTATCGTCATCATTGAGGCCTTTGCCCACGGCACACCCGCTATCGTTCACAACTTGGGGGCCCTGCCGGAGCTGGTGGAACAAAGTGGCGGGGGGTTCACCTACCGCAGCCAGGACGAGCTGCGACAGCAAATGGACCGTCTCGCCGCTGACCCACAATTACGCCAGGAACTCGGGGAGCGAGGGTGCCGGGCGCATATCGAGAAATGGACACCCGAACCGCACCTGCGCTTATATCAACGGCACATAGAAGACGTTCGCGACAAGAAGCCGACTAGTTAAGCGGGTTAGCCATGTGGTTCAGCATAGTTCTCAGTAAAATTCCAAAATGATTCCCAGGAAATAGTTTATTCTAAATCTGAATCGGGATCTCGACGGTCGTGTAATAGTCTCCGTCAAAAGCTAGTAGTCCCCAAGGCAGGTAGCACCCCCACCACGCAATTTCCGAAACCCACCCCTCACGAAAAATCCAGGACCCCAGGCCCCAAATCCTGCGCGCAAAATCCGAGACCTCAGGTCTCGGGTTCTCCACGGCCAGATTACTGCTGGCTTCCGCCCGGTGGAGCGTCTGCATTAAAGCAGTCCGCCACGACCTTCCATTGCCCACCGGGTTGTTTCTTCCAGGCGGTCAAGTACTTGCCAATGGTCGTCTGCGGGTTACCTTCCGCATCGTTGACACTCATCTCGTAGGTCCCCACCGTGTAGCCCAAGTCGCCGCTGGCCGAGACCTCCGCTGCAGTGGCACGCCACTGAAGCTTGAGCCCAGGCAGCGACATGAGCCCCGAAACTACTTCCCGGATAGCGTCCTTGCCCTCCTGCAAGGGTTGCCCGGCTGGCAGGAACCTACCTCCTTCGGCAAAGAAAGAGACGAACTTCTCGACGTCGCCCACAGTCTCAGACCACGCTGCATCGGCATCCATCAGTGCCGATCGCTCCGCTTCTAAGTCGATCTGGGGGGCTTGCTCTTGGGGGCCGCAGCCCACGGCAAAAAGAACCACGCCTATGCACATCAAACCAAGCCTTGTCATAACGGACTCCTTTGACTCACAATTACCGATTTGAATCTCGTCCGGGAGATAGTGTACTAAAAACCTTATTCTCCTGCTGATCCCCGGTCGTTCCATGTATGTTTCCGTCCATCGTTCCACTTCGGCTCCTTCCACGAGGCGCCACCTAGGAGATTCCCTATTTTTTCGCCGAGCGGCAACCAAAGAGTGAACTTGTCTTTAACCAACCATACAGCCATCGTGCAATAATACTTTGGTGCTCGCACCTCAATCCTTCATGTGCCGCCCCGCTGAGCAGGTAAGGGACTCGGTGAACAAAGCTATGCGACTGATCGCCTTCCTCGCGCTTTTCACCGCCTTCGCGTCAGCCGGCGCGGCCGGTGAAGGCTGGGTCCGTATGTTCGACGGCAAATCCCTGGCAGGCTGGAAAGCCGCGGAGAGACCGCGGAATTGGTCGGTCGAAGACGGCATAATCGTCGGTCGCGGCGAGAGAAGCCATCTTTTCTACATGACCCAGTAGTGCCGGGACTGCGAGTTCAAGGCCGACGTCAAAATCAACGACGGCGGCAACTCGGGTATGTACTTTCGGGTCGGATTCGAGCCGGGGTGGCCCAAAGGCTACGAAGCACAAGTCAACAGCACCCATACTGACCCCAGGCGTACGGGCAGCCTGTGGGACATTAAAGACATCAAAGAGCAACTCGTTCCCCCCGACACCTGGTGGAGCCAGCACATTATTGTTAAGGGGAACCGTATCGTCATCAAAGTCAACGACAAGGTCGTGGTCGATTACACAGACGAAGAGAATCGATACACCGAAGGTCATCTAGCCCTCCAGCAGCACGATCCGGGAAGCGTCGTTCACCACAAAAACCTAATGATGCGCCCGCTCCCGCTGGAGTAGCGGCGGTTGAGGCGCTCCGCGATCGCCGAGACGCCCGTTTCATTTCAGGCTGTGGGTGTCTTCGAATGCTACCCCGGCTTTAAGGTACCAGTTTGCCACCTTAGAGAAGAGCTACTTCTTCGGCGGCTGAAAGCCTATGGTCTTTTTCGGCTTCTCCGGTGGCGGCTCCATCAGCTTGCGCATGGCGTCGAAGACGACTTTGAAGCGGGCATCGTACTTACGTTCCATGGCCTCGAGCTTCCGGACCAGGTCTTTATGAGTGGCCATCATTTCGCGCAGGCTGACGAATGCCCGCATGATGGCGATGTTTGCCTGCACGGCGCGATTGCTCCTCAGGACGCTGGAAAGCATGGCCACGCCCTCTTGGGTGAAGGCGTAGGGAGTTGCCCGACGAAGACCACCCCAACTTGAAGTCACAAATTGTGATTTCAAGTTGTCGAACTCGGCGCGGGTCAGTTGGAACATGAAATCTTCCGGAAAACGTTCGATATTGCGCTTGACCGCCTGTACCAAAACACGCGGTTCAACCTGATAGAGTTCTGCCAAGTGCGCGCTGAGCATGACCTTGTGGTCTCGAATCAGAAAAATCCGCCGTTCGATCATCTCGACCGGCACAGGGAGTTGTTTGGTTGCTGAGGGTTTGGGTTTTTTCGGCATGTAAGGTAGCTAAATTTAGCCTGCTTTTCTCACCACGTGGCGAGGCGAAAGGCCCGGCGGCTGGGGCTCGCGGCAACAGTTTGTGCACAGCGCCCAGCGTACAAGTATGTCGGCAAGCGGGTACGATGAATCGCGCCCCTACATCCCTGACGGCGGGCATTCGCTTCCACTCCTGGCAGCCGCTGGTGAGAAACGCGGGTTAGGACGTCAGCCGCTGCGAGGTCTATGAATTATCTTTCCGCCTGATAGTTCGGCGCTTCCTTCGTAATCAAGACATCGTGGACGTGTGCTTCGCGCAAGCCGGCCGATGAAACGCGAACAAAGCGCGTCTTCTTCTGTAGCTCGGCGATCGTTCCGCAGCCGCAGTAGCCCATGCCGGATTTGACGCCCCCCACAAGTTGGTGCACGAGTTCGCCGAGGAGCCCCTTATAGGGAACGCGCCCTTCGACCCCTTCGGGGACCAGCTTGCCACTGGCCGGATCCTGACCGTAGCGCTCGCTGCTGCCGCTTGCCATCGCTCCCATTGACCCCATGCCTCGATAGGCTTTGTAGGTCCGGCCTTGATAAAGCACAGTTTCACCCGGGCTCTCTTCGGTGCCGGCCAGCAGGCTGCCGATCATGACGCAATCGGCGCCGGCCGCTACCGCTTTGGTGACGTCGCCGGAATACTTGATGCCGCCGTCGGCAATGAGAGGCACGCCGGCCTCCTGCGCGGGCTTAGCGCATTCGTGGATCGCGGTGATCTGGGGAACTCCCGCGCCGGAGATTACTCTTGTGGTGCAGATCGAGCCCGGACCGATGCCGACCTTGACCGCATCCACCCCCAAGCTGACGAGGTCCTTGACGGCTTCCCCCGTTGCCACGTTGCCGGCGACAAGCTGAAGGTCCGGGAGAGAGCGCCGCAGTTCCTTAACGGCTTCCGCCACCCGGCTCGAGTGCCCGTGTGCGGTATCAATCGCCAGAACATCCACGCTCTTTGCCGCCAGCGCCTGTGCCCGCTCCAGATAGTCTCCGGAGGCTCCGACGGCCGCACCCACGAGTAGCCGGCCATGCGCGTCTTTAGCGGCGATCGGATAGTCGAGCTTCTTCTGAATGTCCTTGACAGTGATTAGACCCTTGAGCACGTAGTCTTCATCTACCACTAAGAGCTTTTCGATGCGGTGTTTCTGAATAATTTCTTCCGCTTCTTCCAGAGTGGTGCCGACACCCACGGTGACCAGCTTCTCCCTGGTCATGACCTCGCCGATCGGCATGTCCAGTCGGGTCTCGAACCGCAAATCGCGATTGGTGAGGATGCCGACAAGCTTTCCCTCCCGGGTGATCGGCACACCCGATATACGGTAGCGCTTCATCAGCTCCAAAGCTTCGTGAATTTTGTTCTCCGCCGACATGGTGATCGGATCGACGATCATGCCGCTTTCACTACGCTTTACGCGATCCACCTCCTCGGCCTGCCGCTCGATAGGCATGTTTCGATGGATGAAACCCAGTCCGCCCTGGCGAGCAAGCGCTATCGCCAGCCGCGATTCGGTAACCGTGTCCATGGCCGCGCTGACGAGCGGAATGTTGAGCCGAATTTTGCGAGTCAGCTTGGTCGTCGTGTCGACCTCGGCAGGCAGGACAGAACTGAAGGAGGGAACCAGGAGAACGTCGTCGAAGGTGAGGGCTTCCGGGACGGGACTGTTAACCATACGTCATGATACGGAAGGTTCTGACGGCGACGCAAGGAGTGGTAGTGTCCTAATCTTGCGTTGCTGCTGAAATCCCATCTCTCGACACAAGCAACCGCTTGTTGTTATTCTGTAGGGGATGCCAACAAGCAAGACTGACCTTCAAGCGCTTCGACGCATGATCACTGAAGCTGACACCATCCTCTCCACCACTACCCTACCTGAAGGCCGAGCGGAACGCGCAAGGGAACTGCTTGGTACATCCGTCAAGTTGGCCGACGAACTTTTGAAGGCTTCGCCAGCCGCCACGCTCGGCGCGAAGGGCGGCAGGAAAACCGCCGAGCGCGGGCCTGAGTACTTCCGCAAGATTGCAGGAATGCGCAAGAAGCGGGCTGGCGGTAGACCCAGCAAAGATAACAAATAGACCAACGCCCCTCTGTGTACTGGTTTATTGTGCCTGATTATTTCTCTGTGGCACTTGACCGCACAGCTATCGGGCTGTTAGGATTACGGTAGCTCAACGGATTCAGCGAAGGGAGCATATTTCTGGAGGGGATAGGCAGACCCGACAGAAAAGCCCCGGTGGCAGCCGGGGCCTTCTGAATCTAGCGGGCTAGGAGGTCGATATGACCGCCTTGGAGTTCGTGGGTAGGAGACTCCGGATAACGGTAATCCTACTCACGGATGGAACGTTAACGATCGTCCTGGAGCCTATAGGGTTCCCGAGGGTCTTCGTTATCTAACCACGGAAACCGGTGGCTCGGCTTTCGAGCCACCGGGGTCCGCTTCCTTGCAGCTTATCAGTTTGGGGTCTTGTTGTCAAAAAAGACCTCTGGTGGCGCTGGTCAAGAGACACGCAAGATGTAGTGTCACCGTGGTCTGTGTAAAGGGGGTACAAGAGTCATGCTACACGCTGACGAGATTTCAGGGATCGAAAAGAGGATGCGCGAGGAGCACGCACGCGACCTCGAAGATCTTGAGGCACTGAAGCGCCTGCGAAAGTACCTGCCCGAACGGGACAACCTCCCCAAGTCTGGGGCGACGACACCCACCACGCCGCGAAGGAATGCGCAAGGTGTTCGTAGCGGCCTAACGGACGTGATTCGCGGCATCGTAAGTACGCAAGATCCCACCCGGCGTTGGACTCGTTCTTCTGTCGCGAAGGCTCTTGATGATATAGGCTTTAAAGTCCGAGCGAAGGACAAGGGCGCCGCTATAAATCAATCACTACGAACCCTAGTCAGCAGGGGTAAACTCAGCCTAATCTCACGGGGGAGCGGTAGTGTCCTATCTGTATATGGACCATCGGAGCGGAAAAGGGATACAGTAGGGCCTCCGTCACCTCCTGTCCAATCTACGGGCCGCAAAGAGCAGTTAGCTCAATTCCTGCTGACGCATGGCCCCATGTCACGTGTGGATATCGTCGCGAAGGCAGGTCTGCCTGAAGGGACCGTAAGCTACTGCCTCAATGACGCGCGCTTTTTCTCGCAGGTAGAGGGCGGGAACTGGAACCTAACAGAGTTCTCTAGGCGCTGGATCGCCCAGACGACCCAACCGTAAGAATCAACGTCGGTGTCGAAACCGGTAGGGATGTAGGATAATTGTGTTTACAAACAGCAAGCGCTTGCTGTATAATAGAGCTATGAGCCAGTCACCGAAGACCGCGAGGATGAACTGCCCGCAATGCGAGAGTCGCTGTAAACTCTTCGGCAAGCACCGAAACGGCTTGCAACGGTACCGTTGCAACCACTGCCGGAAGACCTACACCGAAGAGCACAAGCGGCCCCTGGGAGCGATGACAGTGCCGGTCGAGAGGGCTGTCTTAGCACTTCAACTACTCCTCGAAGGCACCAGTATCCGCAGCACGGAGAGAATTACCGGTCTGCATCGTGACACGATTTTGAGACTTCTCATTCTTGCTGGAGAGCGCTGTGAGAAGGCTCTTGGGCGCATCATCCGAAACGTGCCTGTTAAGGACGTTCAGTGCGATGAAATTTGGGGCTACATCTTCAAGAAAGAGGGCCGCAAGACCAGCGAAGAATCCGAGACGAACTCCATGATTGGCGACGCCTACACGTTCGTTGCGATGGAGCGGAACACGAAACTGGTGCTGAACTTCGCACTCGGGCGACGGAACCAAGCGACGACGGACGCCTTCATCGAAGGGCTACGGCTTGCCACATCACCCCAACGATTTCAGATCACGACGGACGGCTTCAGCCCCTACATCCCGGCGATTCAGTGGACGCTCGATGACCGGGTTGATTACGGGATGCTCGTCAAGCAATACGCAGATAGCCGCATCGGAGAGAAGCGATACAGCCCTGCTGAGTGCACGGGCTGCAAGCGCAAGAGGATCATCGGCACGCCGAACAAGAAGAGAATCAGCACGAGCCACATTGAACGCCAGAACCTCACTATGCGGATGCAGATTCGACGGCTGACACGGCTCACGAACGCCTTCAGCAAAAAGTGGGAGAATCTGTGGTCCGCGCTGTGCCTGCACTTCGCGTACTACAATTTTTGTCGCGTTCACAGCAGCCTGCGAGTCACGCCCGCGATGGAGTCTGGATTGACCGATCACGTCTGGACGATCGCAGAATTGCTAGCAACGCAGGATTAGGACACTACCAGGCTGAGAGTTATCCAATACAGGATGAGCCTGAAGCGGGGGGGAGTGTTTCCAACAGAAGATGATCCTGAAACGACGACAGCCGGGAGAGGGCACACTGCGCCATTTCCCCACGCAGCGGTTTACCGGTTGGGATCGGGCGAAGCCCCACCCGAGCAGGCAGAAGCCGAGCAGGAACTCGGCCTTCCGCACTTTAAACCAGAACGAAAGAATGGGGCGAGCTCGGCTTGGGGAATGAAATGACAGGAACCCGCCCCTACCCGAGCGACCGAGCGCTGTGGTACAAAATGCGGGTTAGTACCGGGTACATCTGGTCTATTGAAAATTGAACCTTGACAGGCCAAAGAAAATCACACATTATAAAGCGTTTGGAAGGGTGTGCGGTCGGTTCGGCTTTGCTGAGCCGGGTGGCTGGCCTTCAAAGGAGTGTATGGCGCGATTAAAGGGGCGCTGGACGAGCGCTGCCGGACGCAACCAGTACCCGGCCGCTCTCGCTGACCGAAGGGAAATTACTCCTGAGTTCGGAGTCCGGTTAAGCCGGGTCCAGCGACCACGATATCCGTCGCTCTTCATACGACCTTGGATATAGAAAATCTATGCCTACGGTTGAATTGATGGGCTGGCGAAAATAGCCTATATTTTAGCCCGTATCGCCGATTTGGCCGAAACGTCGCATCGAACGGCCGGTAGTGCACCCGCACCCGCCCCCGGAGTCGGATGCTTCGCCCAGGCGCCATCCGCCTCAACGCCCTCCGGTTGGCCAAAACGTGACAAGGCTTCAAGAAATAATCCCGAGCCCGAGCCAACATCGAGGATGAGCCCGAAACCGCTTTCGGGTTTCAACTGTTCCAGCCATTTGAGAGTCAGCTTTTCGCGGGATCTCCACCACCAATGGCGGCGATAGAGTTCGGCGTATTTTACGACATAAGCGGGATCCACCGCTATCTCCCGACGATTCGACTTACGATGTACAGCGGCCGGCGTTTGGTCTCTTCGTAGATTCTGCCGAGATATTCACCAATCAAGCCCAGAAACAGCATCTGCACGCCGGAGAGAAACACAATGAAGAAGATCAACGCGGTGAAGCCCGCGGGTGATTCGTTAAGCACTAATCGAGCGTATAGCGCGTAGAGCAAGTAACAGCACGCCACACTCAGCGCTCCCAGTCCAGCAAAGGAGGCCATCCGCAGAGGCAAGATGGAGAAAGAGAAAATGCCGTCTAAGCCAGGATTTCCGATTTGGCTCCTCTGACGGCACGAGTCTACACCCTCACCCGGCGAAGCGCAACCATTTCTCCACCCGAAAGAGGCGGCGGCTGAGGCGGGACCGATCGAGCCCCCTTCTTGCCCCTCATGGGGGCTGATCCGCCGCTGCGAAGTCAATTTCGCAGACACCCTTCCGAGCTTCCGTCCTCAGTACTCAGGTTTCGCATTCGGCAAGTCGCGTGCTACCCGCCCGGCACAGGCAGCGCCCAGATCCTCCGCAGCATGTCGCCAAACAGGCGCCGGTTCAGATGTCCCTCCGCGAACAAGAGCCAGTAATACCGCGCGTGTTTAATTAGCCGTCCGCCCGTCTTCATCAGCCGGTGCTGCAAGCTCGTCAGCGACCAGCTCTTGATCCGTTGCGGCAGCCCCAGCCGCCGCCACAAGTTGCCCAGGTTATAGGCCAGCACGCTGAGCTGCAAGCGCACCTCGTTCGCCCGGAAGCGATGGCACGACAGCCGCGTCCAGTGCGTCGCTTGCTTACCTTCTTTGATCCACTGCTCCGCCGTGCCGCGCTTGTTGTAGAAACGCACCACCGACCGGCTTGGCAAGCTCATGTTCGTCACGATAAAACCGACGCGCGCGAATAGCTCGCCCTGGTGGTGCTCGACCTTGGCGACAACTCGTCTGGGCCCCTTCCAGCTCTCCGCCTGATAGCGAAAGCTCTTGTAGCGCACTAGCGGCTTGCGGCCGGGCCTCCCCGGCGGACGAAACAGGATGTCTTCGATCTCCAGCTCCAGGCTCTTATTGGCCGGAATGCGGATCGCGTAGTCCGCGCCGCGCTCCTCCAGTGCTTCGTAGATCTCGGGCTTGGCGAAGGCGGCATCGGCGCGAAAGGTGACCTGTTTGCCTTCGGCCAGTTGGCGCTCGATCTCCGGCAACAATAGCTCATCCCAGTCCTCGGCGCTGTGCACGTTGCCGGGACGCAGCTTGGCAGCGAGGCAATCACCATGACCGTTGAACAAAAGCAACGGGTGGTAGCAGACCGACTCGAAGTGTCCGTTGTAGGCACTGCCTTCCTGTTGGCCATGGACCGGACTCTCGGTGGAGTCCATGTCCAGAACGACCCGCTCGGAGTCGTCGAACGCCTCCGCTTGCCCGACCAGCTCTCGGTTCAGCGCCATCAGCCCCAGCAGGTTCTCTTCGCTCGCCAGCATCTCCGTCTCGAAGCCGTGCAGCGTCGAGGTCAAGGCCGCACCGCGATCCCAGATCTTCTGCGAGCCGATCAAGCGAAACGTCGGGTCAGCCGACACTCGGACGGCGTCGTTGACGTCCTCGTAGCCTGCCAAGCAGCTGTAGACCGACTGCCGCAACAGATCAGCGAACGTGAACTGCTTGTTTGTGCCTTGCCGGGAGTCGGTGAGATGCTCGCCGATCAGTTTCCCGAGTCCGAGTCGCTCGTCCAACTCCCGAACCAGGATCAAGCCACCGTCGGAAGTGACGTGCGATCCCTGGAAATCGACTTTCAACGAGCCGTTGAAGCTTAGCTGGAATGGCTTGGTTTGTTTTTCACCCATTGGGTGTTGGCCTCCATGGCGTCCTCATCTGGCTCTAGCCCCTATGAATAAAGACGCTCAAGGCCGCTGGAAGGTCGAGAGGTCTGAATCAAATTGGAAATGCGGGCTTGATGTAAGTGACTTGCTGGCTATGAGTTGCAGTTGGCGCATGGGGAAGCGCCGCAGTTCGTTTTTGGGACGCATTCGTGGCTAGGTTGTGTCTCCATGCAGCCTCTGGACCCGCTTCGGTTCGTGCTGATCGGCCTGGCCGGCTGGGTCAACGAACAACAACGAGACGCCATCGACTATCTGCAAGAAGAGAACCGCGTTTTGCGCGATCAACTGGGGAACAAGCGCCTGCGACTGAGCGATGATCAGCGTCGCCGTTTGGCCGTGAAAGCCAAGAAGCTCGGACGCAAAGCGCTTTCCGAGGTGGCCTCCCTCGTCACGCCGGACACTCTGCTGGCTTGGCATCGAAAGTTGATCGCCCGCAAGTACGACGGCAGCCAACGCCGCGGTCCCGGACGGCCTCGTGTGATGCATCGGATTCGAGAACTGGTGGTTCGCTTAGCGCAGGAAAACAGCACCTGGGGCTATACGTGGATTCGAGGAGCGCTGGCCAACCTCGGTCACCAGGTGGGACGCAGCACAATTGCCAGAACACTCAAGCAACACGGCTTAGAGCCCGCGCCGGAGCGGCGCAAGAAGACGAGCTGGCGGCAGTTCCTGCAGGCTCATTGGGAGGTTCTAGCCGCTGCCGACTTCTTCACGGTGGAGGTTTGGACACGGACAGGATTGGTGCGGGTCGTGGTGCTGTTCGTGATCGAACTGTCGACGCGACGAGTCGAGATCGCGGGTATTTCGAGCCAGCCGGAGGCAGTCTGGATGACGCAGATCGGCCGCAACTTGAGCGATGCGGAGGATGGCTTTCTGGTCGGCAAGAGGTTTCTGATCCACGATCGCGACCCGCTGTTCACTGCGGAGTTCCGGGAGACGCTCGTGGCAGCGGGAGTACGAGTCGTCCGTCTACCGGCACGGTCCCCGAATCTGAATGCCTATGCCCAACGCTTTGTAAGGACAATCAAGGAATCCTGTTTGGATCGGATGATCCTGTTTGGGGAGCAGTCGCTACGCCGGGTGACCCGCGAATTTCTGGCGCATTATCATCGAGAGCGTAATCACCAAGGGCTCGACAATCAGTTAATCTTTCCCAGCCCGGCAGACACTGATCTGGCCGCTCCGATCGAGCGCCGCCAACGGTTGGGCGGAATGCTTAACTACTACTATCGGCGAGCCGCCTAAAGTCACCTCACCCGCTCTGGCTCTGGCGGTTCTCGGCGCACAGCCCCCTTCCCCTTGCGCGCAGTTGCACCCCGCCAGTTGAGCCACCTGTAAGGTGCGCACTCTGTAGCCGGCCAGCGGATCTCAGCACCGATAGATATAAACCGTGAACCAACGAACTCCTGGCACAACCCGGAGCGCGTTGGCCTTCGTCAGGATTGGTCGATCGTGTTTTGGAACAATACGGGATCGTTCAGGAGTCGGGTCTTCAATTTCGATCAGCTACGAAGTTTTGGCGCAGGGACAGCTAGTACCTGAAACATTAATGCACAATAATGTCACTTGATAACGCATGTGCGGGGAAAGGTAACATCTGTGAACTGTTCTTGGGGCAGTGACGAAGGATCTTGAGTTTACCCAGGGGAAATGACATGACTCGTAACGCCTTACTTATAGCAGTGTTACTGCCATTGGTGATGGCCTTTGCAGTGTCAGAGCCAAGTGCGGCGCCCCAAATCGGGATGCGGGGCGACCGGAATTGAACACGATCTCGCACTACCGCATCACCGAGAAGCTCGGTGAGGGTGGGATGGGTGTCGTTTATAAGGCCGAAGACGTGAATCTCGGCCGAGAAGCAGCGCTAAAGTTCTTGGCGCGGGAGGCACTCGGCGACGCTGAACATCGGGAGCGCTTTCTTGGCGAGGCGCTCCTCAGGTCTCCCTGGCGTTGCGGTCTGTGCGCTGTCGCAGGCCAGGCGCTCGGACACCGGCGTTCTTTTTTCAATCCGCAACTTGAATGTGACCGCGGTGGGTTACGTTCACTTTCGGTCCGGCTTCCACGCGCAGCGGGACTCGTCCTCGGATATCTTGGGGATTAGAAATGGTTAGTACATACGAGTGAGCTATCCGCTCCACCTGCTGCTTGAGGAATTCGGGAATCTCGGAAACACTGCTACAGAAAAGCGCCTCCCCGCTTGTTGTTTGGGCGAACTGTCGCAAACCATCTTGGTAGACGATGTCGAGGCGGTTTGTACGCCTCTCCAAATGCAGGAAGAACATGGGCGCCCAGGATTGGTGCAGCGAATTCGTGATTGTCGTGATTCTCTCCCGGATGACTCTGTCGCGGAAACGGCGGCTGAGATCCGTACGGTCACTGGGGTTGATGACTGGATTCGAGTAGTCGCGGCGATACTGACGAATGCTCCCGTCGGTAATCGAAAGCACCGCGACCCGTACTTCGGATTCACGCAGCATTCGGTCGGCGATGGTGGAAGCGCGCTCGACGGACTCGAGCAAGCTTGGGAAACGAGAGACCTGAAGATTCGAGATGAGTTCCCCAAGCTTTTCGTGGTCCCTTGTCGGGTCTGCCAGTACCTGTAAGCCGTCCCCTGCCTGGAGGAGAGCGACATACGGGTGTGGCCCCAGGTTGTCGATTGCTTCGATGAGTGCGCGGCGCGCGACATCCACGCGGTTGAGGTCTCCCGCAAAGTCCAGAAGGACCAATAAGATCAAGTTGTCGCGCGGTGTTAGGATGCTTCTAACCTCCACTTCTTCGTTGTCCAACCAGGCTCGGAAGTTTTCCGCCGGCAAATCGTCTCGGAAATTCCCTTGACCGTCTTGGACACGCACCGAAACTTTGAGCGCAGCTTGGAGGGGACACAAACTCAGAATCAGCAACAGTAGACAGGCGCGAGAGCAGGGAGGAGCCCGCATATCTACCACCGAATCGTCGGCGCGGACCGTTGCGTTCGCCTCTCCTTCACGCACGAAGGGAGTGCCGCCAGTTGGAGGGAAATGCCCTACACAATTCGATTTCCGCTTGCCTCCGAAAAACGTCGAAGAACGACGGCTACCGCGCCAGTGTACGCCGGTTGGCCTCAGAAATTGAACTGCAGACCGAGCTGGACGACGCGGCCTCCCCGCGAGCCGATGATCTTGCCCGCATTGACGTTCGGCACCTCTGCCGGCCCGATATAAGCGTCCGGGTCGTTCCAGTTTGCGTGGTTGAGAAAATTAAATCCTTCGAAGAGGATGTCCAAACTCCGCTCGCTCGTCAGCGGTAGACGCTTGCTCACGGAGAGGTCGTGATTATGGAAGCCTGGATTCCTGAGCGAAGGATGGGCTCGTGGTACGTTGCCGATCGAAAAATCGCCGGGGTTGACAAAGGCTGCCGGGTTGAACCAGAGTTCGGGACCCGGGTCATTGACGTGGGCGTCGGCACCGGGCACTGCCTGGGCACGCAGGTACGGCACGACGCCGCCGGTGTTGTTGAATTCGGGCCTCAAGGCGATCGGATCACCGCTTCCCCAGCGCGTGAACCCGCGGACGGACCAATTCCCGAGAATTCCGCTCAGCAAGCCCCGACTGCTCAGGAACGCCTTTCCCTGTCCAAAGGGAATTTCGTACGAATACGAAAGGGACATGCGATGAGGACGTACCCACGGTGTCAACGCCCATTCGCTGTCACGGTCGAAATAGTCTTGTACTCCCGGCCCCGAGTAGTCGTCGTACTGCCTTCGCAGCCGGTAGGAGAAATCAAAAGCCAACCCCTGTGAGGCCTGTTTCTCGATTTCGATCGATCCGGACTGGGACTGATAGCGGCCCAGGGGGTAAAGGCGGGCTGTGTTGATCGTTTGAAACTGGGGATAGGGCCGCAGCGATCTCCGGAAGCTCTCATCGTTTAGCTGATCGCGAAAAGCTAGCGCATCAAGGGGGACGGCATTAATTCCGGCGACGTTCCCGTTGACCAGCAAGTTATCAGATCGCCTTACCCTGGCTTCGAGCCGAAACATGATCCCCAATGGGATTCGGCGTTCGAAGTCCAGGGTGAGATAGCGGTAGCGGGGCAAGCGGTCGGTGTTTGCAACGTAATCGGCGTCGGTATCATTGGCAGCGGTTGGTGACAAGTGCGGCAAAGGGGTGCCTAGCGGCGCCAGGCCCTGGCCAAGCACCACAGCCGGCTGGAGTTGCTCGTTAGTAGAGAAGAAAGTCCGCCTAGCACTGAAACCTTGCGTGGCAAACGGGCCGGGTCTTAAAGGAATCGAGCCGTACCGCTGCGCGACGCTCATTCGGACCACCGTGTCGCGTTTACGAGAGGGGCTCCACGAGAATCCAACCTGGGGTTCAAGTCGCGCTTGTGAGGGCTGAAAGGCTCTTCCTGCACCGTCGCGGCCTGCGAAAACGAGTGCGCCCGGGCGTCCGTTCTCCGGGTTGATCGAATCTACGTCGATCGTTGACTGGCGGTCAAACTTTTCAACCCTCGGTGTACTGACTTCGAGACGCACTGACAGGGTCGCAGTTAAGTTCGGGGTTAGCTCATATTCGTCCTGAACTTGGCCGCGCCAAAACTTGCGACGTAGGTAAGAAGGCTGCAGCAGATCGGTCGCCTCCGCCCGATAAGAGCGGCCCAACAGGAAACTCGCGAAAGAATTCCCCGTGTTGATGACGCCTGGCAGACCCGTGAGATCATCGTTGAACCGCAGCGACCCGGATGGCGAATCAGGCTCAAAGGTGTTGAGCTGATAAAACCTCAGCGAGGAAGACAGGGTCCCGGCGTGCTTGCCGCGCCGCAACGCTAGAGAATGTTCGGTGCCATAGGTCGTCCAGAAATTGCGGAGATACGCACCCGGCGGTACTCCCAACCCGAAGTACCCGTTGAACCGCACGGTGGGAAAGACCCCGCCACTGACCCCCTGAAGACCAAGCTCCTGCGGGATGTCCAGGTCTTCGTTCCCCAATCCCGGCGTCCGAACGCCGGACGAGTTGACGCTAAAGGAAGCCGTATAGACGGAACGCGGTGAAATGGAAAAGCTATCGGACAGCTCCGCTCGTCGGTTGGAAAAAAGGCGGTCGGGCCTCCCGGGGTTGCCAATCGTCGGGTAGAGGTCAGCGGTGCCATTGAAGCCTTTCGAATAGGCTACGTCCAGGTTAAGTTTGTGCCTCTGCGAAACGTTCTGGTCGACTCGCAGAATAAAGCCGTCTGGCATGTTGACCTCCGGCGAGTTGCCCCAGTAGTTGTTCTCTAGAAACGGACCTACGTTCACATTAGGTAATGGATAGTGCGGGAGAGCCGCCTGCGCTACCGGATCTGAGCGAGTGGGCGGGATGACATTGTTCGGGAAAGTGGTGCGCACATACTCCAGGTTGTCGCGCGAGACCAGCTGCGACCGGTCGTAGACGGAGTTCAATTGGGTGGTTGTCGGGTCGTAAACCGAGACCGGCTGCCCCGCTTTGTCCACTAAGTCCGAAAAGTCGCCGCTGCGCTGCAAGGCTGTAGGTAAAGTTGCTAGTTTCGACCGCCCAACCCTCTCGCGCGTGGCTTCATAAGAGAAGGTAAAGAAAGTCGAGCGCTTCCCGTTGTAAACCTTAGGGATGTAAACCGGGCCGCTAACGCTGAATCCGAACTGATTGCGACGCAGAACGTTCCGATCTCCGCCCCGCTGTACAACCTGGTGGGGCACAGCGTCGAGACTGTCATTCCTGAGGAACTCATAGACTCGGCCGTGCCAAAGCTGCCCAGGTCTAACCAGCGTGTTTCCCCGACCGTTCCCAACCCGAGCGCCAAGCCGCTCTGTCTCGCGCTGGAACACTCTGATTGCTTCCCCGATCTCCTTAACAACGGCTTCGGACTGGTCCGGGCCGGAGAAGTTTTTCTCCGCGGCCGAACCAGCGCTCGAACCCGCCGAAGACGTGGGTTTTGGCAGCACGTGATCGCCGGTTTCGGGGGGCAGTTGAGCTGAGTCGGAGTCTTCCGACGCCGATCCGTCGGGGCCAACGGAAGCACTGGTATCCTCTAATATCTCAGCAGGGTCGGAAGTGCTCTCTGAATCTGCAGTTGGGTTAGCGGTGGGGGGTAGAGAGTGGACGGGTGACTCATCCGCCACCGTCGACGAGGCCGTGCACAGCCAAATCCACAGCCCAAGTGGAGTTACGCAGTGTCCGAGCCGCAAATGGATCTCCTTAGGTCATATACTACACCCCTCTGGGCGGTCTTGCTACTGGTCAGTCGCATCAAGAGTATCGACGACGCTTTCCCCTTTTCGTCCGGTAGAAGCCGTGGCGGAGGTACTGTCAAGTTAAGAAGGGGGGCTCTTCCGGGTTTTAAGTGGGCGAAGGAGCCAGATCGAGTTTCCCACAGTGGAAGTAGATGGCGTTGATGAAGTTCTGTTGATTGCGGAAACCGCGCGCCGTGGCCTTGACCCATTGAATCCTTGAGTTCAACCCCTCGCTGACCGCGTTCGTAATGCGGTGTTTCAGATACGTGAGTATGTTTTCGAGGCGAGCCGTCAACATCCGCGCTACGGTGACCATCGGCGTCAGCCGGCTGCGACTCGCCCAGCCGCGCCATTGCTCGAAGAAAGCTCGCGCCGCCGATTCGCGACGATAGTCGAACAGCCGCATCGCCGTTTCCTTCAACGCCCACGCCCGCGCCGTCTTCAAGTCGCTTTCGCGCAGCGCGCGGAACTCGCGCCAGGCGTCCTCGGAAAAGTTCGCCGGATGCCGCAGCCAAGCGTACTTCGTGCCTGTCAAACGCTCGTCGCCGAGGGCCAGTAAACGCTTGTTCTCCGCCCGCCGCACCTGGT
>CBDDCH010000002.1:0-4777806 GCA_965226215.1 Bryobacterales bacterium
CGGTCACTTCGGCTTCCACGGCCTTGACGAGCATCTGGCGCGCTCCTTGGCGCAGCACCTCATCCAAGGGCGAGCGTTCCTTTCCATCAATGACTTGGGGGTTGACTTGACTGCTGCTCTCAGCAGCTTCACACTGACTCATGGCGTATCCTCCTTGTTCCTTTCCAGAAAACGATTGAGTTGCTTCCTCAATCGTCAGGATACGCCGCCTCCCCTCAGAGGCTCATCCACAACTTCTGGTTATAGCTCTCTACAACCTGATAGAAGACCGTCTTCGCCCGAAGTGTTGGAGTGCATACCATAGAAGTGCATGATTGATTGCCGGAATACCCGCGGACATGGACAGGAAGACCTGAGCATCCCGCTTAGCAGGAATCAATTGCGAGGGTACTGTCAAGTTAACGAACGACGGTTCAGGGAGTGGCCACTGAGCGGGCTATTGGAGGGTTCTAATACATCAAGTTGGCCACTTTCCGGCGCTAGGACCGAGAAAAATGGTTCTTCCGGGTTTCTAGTGGGCGAGTGAGGCTCGGTGGTAGTCTCGCGGGATGCAAGACCGCGAGCTATACCGCCAGATTCTGGGCATCGAAAGTCCCTGGAAAGTCGTGCGAGTGGAGCTGCGCCGAGCCGACGGCGAAGTCCACGTCTTCCTCGAACACGACGAGCAAGTCCGCTGGCCGTGCCGCCAATGCAGCGCCGTGTGCGCACTCCACGATCATCAGCCCGAACGCCGCTGGCGTCACCTCGACACCTGTCAGTACCGCACGATCCTGCACGCCCGGCCGCCGCGCAGCGACTGCTCCGAGCACGGGCCGCGCGTCGTGCGACTGCCCTGGGCCGAGGCTTCCAGCCGCTTCACCGCGCTGTTTGAAGCTCTCGCGATCTCGTGGCTGAAGGAAGCCAGCCAGCAAGGCATCGCCGAGTTGCTGGCGCTGAGCTGGGACGAGATTCACGGCATCCTGGAACGCGCCGTGCAACGTGGGCTCGAACGTCGCGCGGCAGAGCCGATTCCCTACCTGGGCGTCGACGAGAAGAGCTTCCGCAAGCGCCATCGCTATCTCACCGTCGTCAACGATCTCAACCGCTCGCGCGTGTTGTTCGTCGCCGAGGGACGCCGCCAGGCCAGCCTGGACGGCTTTTGGAAGACGTTGAGCGCAGAGCAACTCGCCCGAGTCGAGGCCGGTCGCGATGGACATGTGGGATCCTTACGTCGCCTCGACCCGGGAGCATCTCGACGAATCGGAGAAAAAGATCGTTTACGACAAATATCACATCGCGGCGCATCTGGCGAAGGCGGTGGACCAGGTGCGGCGGGCGGAGAACAAGCGTTTACTGGCCCTCGGCGACGAGCGTTTGACAGGCACGAAGTACGCTTGGCTGCGGCATCCGGCGAACTTTTTCCGAGGACGCCTGGCGCGAGTTCCGCGCGCTGCGCGAAAGCGACTTGAAGACGGCGCGGGCGTGGGCGTTGAAGGAAACGGCGATGCGGCTGTTCGACTATCGTCGCGAATCGGCGGCGCGAGCTTTCTTCGAGCAATGGCGCGGCTGGGCGAGTCGCAGCCGGCTGACGCCGATGGTCACCGTAGCGCGGATGTTGACGGCTCGCCTCGAAAACATACTCACGTATCTGAAACACCGCATTACGAACGCGGTCAGCGAGGGGTTGAACTCAAGGATTCAATGGGTCAAGGCCACGGCGCGCGGTTTCCGCAATCAACAGAACTTCATCAACGCCATCTACTTCCACTGTGGGAAACTCGATCTGGCTCCTTCGCCCACTTAAAACCCGGAAGAGCCCCCCCTTCTTAACTTGACAGTACCTCCGCCACGGCTTCTACCGGACGAAAAGGGGAAAGCGTCGTCGATACTCTTGATGCGACTGACCAGTAGCAAGACCGCCCAGAGTGGTGTAGTATATGACCTAAGGAGATCCATTTGCGGCTCGGACACTGCGTAACTCCACTTGGGCTGTGGATTTGGCTGTGCACGGCCTCGTCGACGGTGGCGGATGAGTCACCCGTCCACTCTCTACCCCCCACCGCTAACCCAACTGCAGATTCAGAGAGCACTTCCGACCCTGCTGAGATATTAGAGGATACCAGTGCTTCCGTTGGCCCCGACGGATCGGCGTCGGAAGACTCCGACTCAGCTCAACTGCCCCCCGAAACCGGCGATCACGTGCTGCCAAAACCCACGTCTTCGGCGGGTTCGAGCGCTGGTTCGGCCGCGGAGAAAAACTTCTCCGGCCCGGACCAGTCCGAAGCCGTTGTTAAGGAGATCGGGGAAGCAATCAGAGTGTTCCAGCGCGAGACAGAGCGGCTTGGCGCTCGGGTTGGGAACGGTCGGGGAAACACGCTGGTTAGACCTGGGCAGCTTTGGCACGGCCGAGTCTATGAGTTCCTCAGGAATGACAGTCTCGACGCTGTGCCCCACCAGGTTGTACAGCGGGGCGGAGATCGGAACGTTCTGCGTCGCAATCAGTTCGGATTCAGCGTTAGCGGCCCGGTTTACATCCCTAAGGTTTACAACGGGAAGCGCTCGACTTTCTTTACCTTCTCTTATGAAGCCACGCGCGAGAGGGTTGGGCGGTCGAAACTAGCAACTTTACCTACAGCCTTGCAGCGCAGCGGCGACTTTTCGGACTTAGTGGACAAAGCGGGGCAGCCGGTCTCGGTTTACGACCCGACAACCACCCAATTGAACTCCGTCTACGACCGGTCGCAGCTGGTCTCGCGCGACAACCTGGAGTATGTGCGCACCACTTTCCCGAACAATGTCATCCCGCCCACTCGCTCAGATCCGGTAGCGCAGGCGGCTCTCCCGCACTATCCATTACCTAATGTGAACGTAGGTCCGTTTCTAGAGAACAACTACTGGGGCAACTCGCCGGAGGTCAACATGCCAGACGGCTTTATTCTGCGAGTCGACCAGAACGTTTCGCAGAGGCACAAACTTAACCTGGACGTAGCCTATTCGAAAGGCTTCAATGGCACCGCTGACCTCTACCCGACGATTGGCAACCCCGGGAGGCCCGACCGCCTTTTTTCCAACCGACGAGCGGAGCTGTCCGATAGCTTTTCCATTTCACCGCGTTCCGTCTATACGGCTTCCTTTAGCGTCAACTCGTCCGGCGTTCGGACGCCGGGATTGGGGAACGAAGACCTGGACATCCCGCAGGAGCTTGGTCTTCAGGGGGTCAGTGGCGGGGTCTTTCCCACCGTGCGGTTCAACGGGTACTTCGGGTTGGGAGCACCGCCGGGTGCGTATCTCCGCAATTTCTGGACGACCTATGGCACCGAACATTCTCTAGCGTTGCGGCGCGGCAAGCACGCCGGGACCCTGTCTTCCTCGCTGAGGTTTTATCAGCTCAACACCTTTGAGCCTGATTCGCCATCCGGGTCGCTGCGGTTCAACGATGATCTCACGGGTCTGCCAGGCGTCATCAACACGGGGAATTCTTTCGCGAGTTTCCTGTTGGGCCGCTCTTATCGGGCGGAGGCGACCGATCTGCTGCAGCCTTCTTACCTACGTCGCAAGTTTTGGCGCGGCCAAGTTCAGGACGAATATGAGCTAACCCCGAACTTAACTGCGACCCTGTCAGTGCGTCTCGAAGTCAGTACACCGAGGGTTGAAAAGTTTGACCGCCAGTCAACGATCGACGTAGATTCGATCAACCCGGAGAACGGACGCCCGGGCGCACTCGTTTTCGCAGGCCGCGACGGTGCAGGAAGAGCCTTTCAGCCCTCACAAGCGCGACTTGAACCCCAGGTTGGATTCTCGTGGAGCCCCTCTCGTAAACGCGACACGGTGGTCCGAATGAGCGTCGCGCAGCGGTACGGCTCGATTCCTTTAAGACCCGGCCCGTTTGCCACGCAAGGTTTCAGTGCTAGGCGGACTTTCTTCTCTACTACGAGCAACTCCAGCCGGCTGTGGTGCTTGGCCAGGGCCTGGCGCCGCTAGGCACCCCTTTGCCGCACTTGTCACCAACCGCTGCCAATGATACCGACGCCGATTACGTTGCAAACACCGACCGCTTGCCCCGCTACCGCTATCTCACCCTGGACTTCGAACGCCGAATCCCATTGGGGATCATGTTTCGGCTCGAAGCCAGGGTAAGGCGATCTGATAACTTGCTGGTCAACGGGAACGTCGCCGGAATTAATGCCGTCCCCCTTGATGCGCTAGCTTTTCGCGATCAGCTAAACGATGAGAGCTTCCGGAGATCGCTGCGGCCCTATCCCCAGTTTCAAACGATCAACACAGCCCGCCTTTACCCCCTGGGCCGCTATCAGTCCCAGTCCGGATCGATCGAATCGAGAAACAGGCCTCACAGGGGTTGGCTTTTGATTTCTCCTACCGGCTGCGAAGGCAGTACGACGACTACTCGGGGCCGGGAGTACAAGACTATTTCGACCGTGACAGCGAATGGGCGTTGACACCGTGGGTACGTCCTCATCGCATGTCCCTTTCGTATTCGTACGAGATTCCCTTTGGACAGGGAAAGGCGTTCCTGAGCAGTCGGGGCTTGCTGAGCGGAATTCTCGGGAATTGGTCCGTCCGCGGGTTCACGCGCTGGGGAAGCGGTGATCCGATCGCCTTGAGGCCCGAATTCAACAACACCGGCGGCGTCGTGCCGTACCTGCGTGCCCAGGCAGTGCCCGGTGCCGACGCCCACGTCAATGACCCGGGTCCCCGAACTCTGGTTCAACCCGGCAGCCTTTGTCAACCCCGGCGATTTTTCGATCGGCAACGTACCACGAGCCCATCCTTCGCTCAGGAATCCAGGCTTCCATAATCACGACCTCTCGTGAGCAAGCGTCTACCGCTGACGAGCGAGCGGAGTTTGGACATCCTCTTCGAAGGATTTAATTTTCTCAACCACGCAAACTGGAACGACCCGGACGCTTATATCGGGCCGGCAGAGGTGCCGAACGTCAATGCGGGCAAGATCATCGGCTCGCGGGGAGGCCGCGTCGTCCAGCTCGGTCTGCAGTTCAATTTCTGAGGCCAACCGGCGTACACTGGCGCGGTAGCCGTCGTTCTTCGACGTTTTTCGGAGGCAAGCGGAAATCGAATTGTGTAGGGCATTTCCCTCCAACTGGCGGCACTCCCTTCGTGCGTGAAGGAGAGGCGAACGCAACGGTCCGCGCCGACGATTCGGTGGTAGATATGCGGGCTCCTCCCTGCTCTCGCGCCTGTCTACTGTTGCTGATTCTGAGTTTGTGTCCCCTCCAAGCTGCGCTCAAAGTTTCGGTGCGTGTCCAAGACGGTCAAGGGAATTTCCGAGACGATTTGCCGGCGGAAAACTTCCGAGCCTGGTTGGACAACGAAGAAGTGGAGGTTAGAAGCATCCTAACACCGCGCGACAACTTGATCTTATTGGTCCTTCTGGACTTTGCGGGAGACCTCAACCGCGTGGATGTCGCGCGCCGCGCACTCATCGAAGCAATCGACAACCTGGGGCCACACCCGTATGTCGCTCTCCTCCAGGCAGGGGACGGCTTACAGGTACTGGCAGACCCGACAAGGGACCACGAAAAGCTTGGGGAACTCATCTCGAATCTTCAGGTCTCTCGTTTCCCAAGCTTGCTCGAGTCCGTCGAGCGCGCTTCCACCATCGCCGACCGAATGCTGCGTGAATCCGAAGTACGGGTCGCGGTGCTTTCGATTACCGACGGGAGCATTCGTCAGTATCGCCGCGACTACTCGAATCCAGTCATCAACCCCAGTGACCGTACGGATCTCAGCCGCCGTTTCCGCGACAGAGTCATCCGGGAGAGAATCACGACAATCACGAATTCGCTGCACCAATCCTGGGCGCCCATGTTCTTCCTGCATTTGGAGAGGCGTACAAACCGCCTCGACATCGTCTACCAAGATGGTTTGCGACAGTTCGCCCAAACAACAAGCGGGGAGGCGCTTTTCTGTAGCAGTGTTTCCGAGATTCCCGAATTCCTCAAGCAGCAGGTGGAGCGGATAGCTCACTCGTATGTACTAACCATTTCTAATCCCCAAGATATCCGAGGACGAGTCCCGCTGCGCGTGGAAGCCGGACCGAAAGTGAACGTAACCCACCGCGGTCACATTCAAGTTGCGGATTGAAAAAGAACGCCGGTGTCCGAGCGCCTGGCCTGCGACAGCGCACAGACCGCAACGCCAGGGAGACCTGAGGAGCGCCTCGCCAAGAAAGCGCTCCCGATGTTCAGCGTCGCCGAGTGCCTCCCGCGCCAAGAACTTTAGCGCTGCTTCTCGGCCGAGATTCACGTCTTCGGCCTTATAAACGACACCCATCCCACCCTCACCGAGCTTCTCGGTGATGCGGTAGTGCGAGATCGTGTTCAATTCCGGTCGCCCCGCATCCCGATTTGGGGCGCCGCACTTGGCTCTGACACTGCAAAGGCCATCACCAATGGCAGTAACACTGCTATAAGTAAGGCGTTACGAGTCATGTCATTTCCCCTGGGTAAACTCAAGATCCTTCGTCACTGCCCCAAGAACAGTTCACAGATGTTACCTTTCCCCGCACATGCGTTATCAAGTGACATTATTGTGCATTAATGTTTCAGGTACTAGCTGTCCCTGCGCCAAAACTTCGTAGCTGATCGAAATTGAAGACCCGACTCCTGAACGATCCCGTATTGTTCCAAAACACGATCGACCAATCCTGACGAAGGCCAACGCGCTCCGGGTTGTGCCAGGAGTTCGTTGGTTCACGGTTTATATCTATCGGTGCTGAGATCCGCTGGCCGGCTACAGAGTGCGCACCTTACAGGTGGCTCAACTGGCGGGGTGCAACTGCGCGCAAGGGGAAGGGGGCTGTGCGCCGAGAACCGCCAGAGCCAGAGCGGGTGAGGTGACTTTAGGCGGCTCGCCGATAGTAGTAGTTAAGCATTCCGCCCAACCGTTGGCGGCGCTCGATCGGAGCGGCCAGATCAGTGTCTGCCGGGCTGGGAAAGATTAACTGATTGTCGAGCCCTTGGTGATTACGCTCTCGATGATAATGCGCCAGAAATTCGCGGGTCACCCGGCGTAGCGACTGCTCCCCAAACAGGATCATCCGATCCAAACAGGATTCCTTGATTGTCCTTACAAAGCGTTGGGCATAGGCATTCAGATTCGGGGACCGTGCCGGTAGACGGACGACTCGTACTCCCGCTGCCACGAGCGTCTCCCGGAACTCCGCAGTGAACAGCGGGTCGCGATCGTGGATCAGAAACCTCTTGCCGACCAGAAAGCCATCCTCCGCATCGCTCAAGTTGCGGCCGATCTGCGTCATCCAGACTGCCTCCGGCTGGCTCGAAATACCCGCGATCTCGACTCGTCGCGTCGACAGTTCGATCACGAACAGCACCACGACCCGCACCAATCCTGTCCGTGTCCAAACCTCCACCGTGAAGAAGTCGGCAGCGGCTAGAACCTCCCAATGAGCCTGCAGGAACTGCCGCCAGCTCGTCTTCTTGCGCCGCTCCGGCGCGGGCTCTAAGCCGTGTTGCTTGAGTGTTCTGGCAATTGTGCTGCGTCCCACCTGGTGACCGAGGTTGGCCAGCGCTCCTCGAATCCACGTATAGCCCCAGGTGCTGTTTTCCTGCGCTAAGCGAACCACCAGTTCTCGAATCCGATGCATCACACGAGGCCGTCCGGGACCGCGGCGTTGGCTGCCGTCGTACTTGCGGGCGATCAACTTTCGATGCCAAGCCAGCAGAGTGTCCGGCGTGACGAGGGAGGCCACCTCGGAAAGCGCTTTGCGTCCGAGCTTCTTGGCTTTCACGGCCAAACGGCGACGCTGATCATCGCTCAGTCGCAGGCGCTTGTTCCCCAGTTGATCGCGCAAAACGCGGTTCTCTTCTTGCAGATAGTCGATGGCGTCTCGTTGTTGTTCGTTGACCCAGCCGGCCAGGCCGATCAGCACGAACCGAAGCGGGTCCAGAGGCTGCATGGAGACACAACCTAGCCACGAATGCGTCCCAAAAACGAACTGCGGCGCTTCCCCATGCGCCAACTGCAACTCATAGCCAGCAAGTCACTTACATCAAGCCCGCATTTCCAATTTGATTCAGACCTCTCGACCTTCCAGCGGCCTTGAGCGTCTTTATTCATAGGGGCTAGAGCCCGATGAGGACGCCATGGAGGCCAACACCCAATGGGTGAAAAACAAACCAAGCCATTCCAGCTAAGCTTCAACGGCTCGTTGAAAGTCGATTTCCAGGGATCGCACGTCACTTCCGACGGTGGCTTGATCCTGGTTCGGGAGTTGGACGAGCGACTCGGACTCGGGAAACTGATCGGCGAGCATCTCACCGACTCCCGGCAAGGCACAAACAAGCAGTTCACGTTCGCTGATCTGTTGCGGCAGTCGGTCTACAGCCGCTTGGCAGGCTACGAGGACGTCAACGACGCCGTCCGAGTGTCGGCTGACCCGACGTTTCGCTTGATCGGCTCGCAGAAGATCTGGGATCGCGGTGCGGCCTTGACCTCGACGCTGCACGGCTTCGAGACGGAGATGCTGGCGAGCGAAGAGAACCTGCTGGGGCTGATGGCGCTGAACCGAGAGCTGGTCGGGCAAGCGGAGGCGTTCGACGACTCCGAGCGGGTCGTTCTGGACATGGACTCCACCGAGAGTCCGGTCCATGGCCAACAGGAAGGCAGTGCCTACAACGGACACTTCGAGTCGGTCTGCTACCACCCGTTGCTTTTGTTCAACGGTCATGGTGATTGCCTCGCTGCCAAGCTGCGTCCCGGCAACGTGCACAGCGCCGAGGACTGGGATGAGCTATTGTTGCCGGAGATCGAGCGCCAACTGGCCGAAGGCAAACAGGTCACCTTTCGCGCCGATGCCGCCTTCGCCAAGCCCGAGATCTACGAAGCACTGGAGGAGCGCGGCGCGGACTACGCGATCCGCATTCCGGCCAATAAGAGCCTGGAGCTGGAGATCGAAGACATCCTGTTTCGTCCGCCGGGGAGGCCCGGCCGCAAGCCGCTAGTGCGCTACAAGAGCTTTCGCTATCAGGCGGAGAGCTGGAAGGGGCCCAGACGAGTTGTCGCCAAGGTCGAGCACCACCAGGGCGAGCTATTCGCGCGCGTCGGTTTTATCGTGACGAACATGAGCTTGCCAAGCCGGTCGGTGGTGCGTTTCTACAACAAGCGCGGCACGGCGGAGCAGTGGATCAAAGAAGGTAAGCAAGCGACGCACTGGACGCGGCTGTCGTGCCATCGCTTCCGGGCGAACGAGGTGCGCTTGCAGCTCAGCGTGCTGGCCTATAACCTGGGCAACTTGTGGCGGCGGCTGGGGCTGCCGCAACGGATCAAGAGCTGGTCGCTGACGAGCTTGCAGCACCGGCTGATGAAGACGGGCGGACGGCTAATTAAACACGCGCGGTATTACTGGCTCTTGTTCGCGGAGGGACATCTGAACCGGCGCCTGTTTGGCGACATGCTGCGGAGGATCTGGGCGCTGCCTGTGCCGGGCGGGTAGCACGCGACTTGCCGAATGCGAAACCTGAGTACTGAGGACGGAAGCTCGGAAGGGTGTCTGCGAAATTGACTTCGCAGCGGCTGATCAGCCCCCATGAGGGGCAAGAAGGGGGCTCGATCGGTCCCGCCTCAGCCGCCGCCTCTTTCGGGTGGAGAAATGGTTGCGCTTCGCCGGGTGAGGGTGTAGACTCGTGCCGTCAGAGGAGCCAAATCGGAAATCCTGGCTTAGACGGCATTTTCTCTTTCTCCATCTTGCCTCTGGGGATGGCCTCCTTTGCTGGACTGGGAGCGCTGAGTGTGGCGTGCTGTTACTTGCTCTACGCGCTATACGCTCGATTAGTGCTTAACGAATCACCCGCGGGCTTCACCGCGTTGATCTTCTTCATTGTGTTTCTCTCCGGCGTGCAGATGCTGTTTCTGGGCTTGATTGGTGAATATCTCGGCAGAATCTACGAAGAGACCAAACGCCGGCCGCTGTACATCGTAAGTCGAATCGTCGGGAGATAGCGGTGGATCCCGCTTATGTCGTAAAATACGCCGAACTCTATCGCCGCCATTGGTGGTGGAGATCCCGCGAAAAGCTGACTCTCAAATGGCTGGAACAGTTGAAACCCGAAAGCGGTTTCGGGCTCATCCTCGATGTTGGCTCGGGCTCGGGATTATTTCTTGAAGCCTTGTCACGTTTTGGCCAACCGGAGGGCGTTGAGGCGGATGGCGCCTGGGCGAAGCATCCGACTCCGGGGGCGGGTGCGGGTGCACTACCGGCCGTTCGATGCGACGTTTCGGCCAAATCGGCGATACGGGCTAAAATATAGGCTATTTTCGCCAGCCCATCAATTCAACCGTAGGCATAGATTTTCTATATCCAAGGTCGTATGAAGAGCGACGGATATCGTGGTCGCTGGACCCGGCTTAACCGGACTCCGAACTCAGGAGTAATTTCCCTTCGGTCAGCGAGAGCGGCCGGGTACTGGTTGCGTCCGGCAGCGCTCGTCCAGCGCCCCTTTAATCGCGCCATACACTCCTTTGAAGGCCAGCCACCCGGCTCAGCAAAGCCGAACCGACCGCACACCCTTCCAAACGCTTTATAATGTGTGATTTTCTTTGGCCTGTCAAGGTTCAATTTTCAATAGACCAGATGTACCCGGTACTAACCCGCATTTTGTACCACAGCGCTCGGTCGCTCGGGTAGGGGCGGGTTCCTGTCATTTCATTCCCCAAGCCGAGCTCGCCCCATTCTTTCGTTCTGGTTTAAAGTGCGGAAGGCCGAGTTCCTGCTCGGCTTCTGCCTGCTCGGGTGGGGCTTCGCCCGATCCCAACCGGTAAACCGCTGCGTGGGGAAATGGCGCAGTGTGCCCTCTCCCGGCTGTCGTCGTTTCAGGATCATCTTCTGTTGGAAACACTCCCCCCCGCTTCAGGCTCATCCTGTATTGGATAACTCTCAGCCTGGTAGTGTCCTAATCCTGCGTTGCTAGCAATTCTGCGATCGTCCAGACGTGATCGGTCAATCCAGACTCCATCGCGGGCGTGACTCGCAGGCTGCTGTGAACGCGACAAAAATTGTAGTACGCGAAGTGCAGGCACAGCGCGGACCACAGATTCTCCCACTTTTTGCTGAAGGCGTTCGTGAGCCGTGTCAGCCGTCGAATCTGCATCCGCATAGTGAGGTTCTGGCGTTCAATGTGGCTCGTGCTGATTCTCTTCTTGTTCGGCGTGCCGATGATCCTCTTGCGCTTGCAGCCCGTGCACTCAGCAGGGCTGTATCGCTTCTCTCCGATGCGGCTATCTGCGTATTGCTTGACGAGCATCCCGTAATCAACCCGGTCATCGAGCGTCCACTGAATCGCCGGGATGTAGGGGCTGAAGCCGTCCGTCGTGATCTGAAATCGTTGGGGTGATGTGGCAAGCCGTAGCCCTTCGATGAAGGCGTCCGTCGTCGCTTGGTTCCGTCGCCCGAGTGCGAAGTTCAGCACCAGTTTCGTGTTCCGCTCCATCGCAACGAACGTGTAGGCGTCGCCAATCATGGAGTTCGTCTCGGATTCTTCGCTGGTCTTGCGGCCCTCTTTCTTGAAGATGTAGCCCCAAATTTCATCGCACTGAACGTCCTTAACAGGCACGTTTCGGATGATGCGCCCAAGAGCCTTCTCACAGCGCTCTCCAGCAAGAATGAGAAGTCTCAAAATCGTGTCACGATGCAGACCGGTAATTCTCTCCGTGCTGCGGATACTGGTGCCTTCGAGGAGTAGTTGAAGTGCTAAGACAGCCCTCTCGACCGGCACTGTCATCGCTCCCAGGGGCCGCTTGTGCTCTTCGGTGTAGGTCTTCCGGCAGTGGTTGCAACGGTACCGTTGCAAGCCGTTTCGGTGCTTGCCGAAGAGTTTACAGCGACTCTCGCATTGCGGGCAGTTCATCCTCGCGGTCTTCGGTGACTGGCTCATAGCTCTATTATACAGCAAGCGCTTGCTGTTTGTAAACACAATTATCCTACATCCCTACCGGTTTCGACACCGACGTTGATTCTTACGGTTGGGTCGTCTGGGCGATCCAGCGCCTAGAGAACTCTGTTAGGTTCCAGTTCCCGCCCTCTACCTGCGAGAAAAAGCGCGCGTCATTGAGGCAGTAGCTTACGGTCCCTTCAGGCAGACCTGCCTTCGCGACGATATCCACACGTGACATGGGGCCATGCGTCAGCAGGAATTGAGCTAACTGCTCTTTGCGGCCCGTAGATTGGACAGGAGGTGACGGAGGCCCTACTGTATCCCTTTTCCGCTCCGATGGTCCATATACAGATAGGACACTACCGCTCCCCCGTGAGATTAGGCTGAGTTTACCCCTGCTGACTAGGGTTCGTAGTGATTGATTTATAGCGGCGCCCTTGTCCTTCGCTCGGACTTTAAAGCCTATATCATCAAGAGCCTTCGCGACAGAAGAACGAGTCCAACGCCGGGTGGGATCTTGCGTACTTACGATGCCGCGAATCACGTCCGTTAGGCCGCTACGAACACCTTGCGCATTCCTTCGCGGCGTGGTGGGTGTCGTCGCCCCAGACTTGGGGAGGTTGTCCCGTTCGGGCAGGTACTTTCGCAGGCGCTTCAGTGCCTCAAGATCTTCGAGGTCGCGTGCGTGCTCCTCGCGCATCCTCTTTTCGATCCCTGAAATCTCGTCAGCGTGTAGCATGACTCTTGTACCCCCTTTACACAGACCACGGTGACACTACATCTTGCGTGTCTCTTGACCAGCGCCACCAGAGGTCTTTTTTGACAACAAGACCCCAAACTGATAAGCTGCAAGGAAGCGGACCCCGGCGGCTCGAAAGCCGAGCCACCGGTTTCCGTGGTTAGATAACGAAGACCCTCGGGAACCCTATAGGCTCCAGGACGATCGTTAACGTTCCATCCGTGAGTAGGATTACCGTTATCCGGAGTCTCCTACCCACGAACTCCAAGGCGGTCATATCGACCTCCTAGCCCGCTAGATTCAGAAGGCCCCGGCTGCCACCGGGGCTTTTCTGTCGGGTCTGCCTATCCCCTCCAGAAATATGCTCCCTTCGCTGAATCCGTTGAGCTACCGTAATCCTAACAGCCCGATAGCTGTGCGGTCAAGTGCCACAGAGAAATAATCAGGCACAATAAACCAGTACACAGAGGGGCGTTGGTCTATTTGTTATCTTTGCTGGGTCTACCGCCAGCCCGCTTCTTGCGCATTCCTGCAATCTTGCGGAAGTACTCAGGCCCGCGCTCGGCGGTTTTCCTGCCGCCCTTCGCGCCGAGCGTGGCGGCTGGCGAAGCCTTCAAAAGTTCGTCGGCCAACTTGACGGATGTACCAAGCAGTTCCCTTGCGCGTTCCGCTCGGCCTTCAGGTAGGGTAGTGGTGGAGAGGATGGTGTCAGCTTCAGTGATCATGCGTCGAAGCGCTTGAAGGTCAGTCTTGCTTGTTGGCATCCCCTACAGAATAACAACAAGCGGTTGCTTGTGTCGAGAGATGGGATTTCAGCAGCAACGCAAGATTAGGACACTACCACTCCTTGCGTCGCCGTCAGAACCTTCCGTATCATGACGTATGGTTAACAGTCCCGTCCCGGAAGCCCTCACCTTCGACGACGTTCTCCTGGTTCCCTCCTTCAGTTCTGTCCTGCCTGCCGAGGTCGACACGACGACCAAGCTGACTCGCAAAATTCGGCTCAACATTCCGCTCGTCAGCGCGGCCATGGACACGGTTACCGAATCGCGGCTGGCGATAGCGCTTGCTCGCCAGGGCGGACTGGGTTTCATCCATCGAAACATGCCTATCGAGCGGCAGGCCGAGGAGGTGGATCGCGTAAAGCGTAGTGAAAGCGGCATGATCGTCGATCCGATCACCATGTCGGCGGAGAACAAAATTCACGAAGCTTTGGAGCTGATGAAGCGCTACCGTATATCGGGTGTGCCGATCACCCGGGAGGGAAAGCTTGTCGGCATCCTCACCAATCGCGATTTGCGGTTCGAGACCCGACTGGACATGCCGATCGGCGAGGTCATGACCAGGGAGAAGCTGGTCACCGTGGGTGTCGGCACCACTCTGGAAGAAGCGGAAGAAATTATTCAGAAACACCGCATCGAAAAGCTCTTAGTGGTAGATGAAGACTACGTGCTCAAGGGTCTAATCACTGTCAAGGACATTCAGAAGAAGCTCGACTATCCGATCGCCGCTAAAGACGCGCATGGCCGGCTACTCGTGGGTGCGGCCGTCGGAGCCTCCGGAGACTATCTGGAGCGGGCACAGGCGCTGGCGGCAAAGAGCGTGGATGTTCTGGCGATTGATACCGCACACGGGCACTCGAGCCGGGTGGCGGAAGCCGTTAAGGAACTGCGGCGCTCTCTCCCGGACCTTCAGCTTGTCGCCGGCAACGTGGCAACGGGGGAAGCCGTCAAGGACCTCGTCAGCTTGGGGGTGGATGCGGTCAAGGTCGGCATCGGTCCGGGCTCGATCTGCACCACAAGAGTAATCTCCGGCGCGGGAGTTCCCCAGATCACCGCGATCCACGAATGCGCTAAGCCCGCGCAGGAGGCCGGCGTGCCTCTCATTGCCGACGGCGGCATCAAGTATTCCGGCGACGTCACCAAAGCGGTAGCGGCCGGCGCCGATTGCGTCATGATCGGCAGCCTGCTGGCCGGCACCGAAGAGAGCCCGGGTGAAACTGTGCTTTATCAAGGCCGGACCTACAAAGCCTATCGAGGCATGGGGTCAATGGGAGCGATGGCAAGCGGCAGCAGCGAGCGCTACGGTCAGGATCCGGCCAGTGGCAAGCTGGTCCCCGAAGGGGTCGAAGGGCGCGTTCCCTATAAGGGGCTCCTCGGCGAACTCGTGCACCAACTTGTGGGGGGCGTCAAATCCGGCATGGGCTACTGCGGCTGCGGAACGATCGCCGAGCTACAGAAGAAGACGCGCTTTGTTCGCGTTTCATCGGCCGGCTTGCGCGAAGCACACGTCCACGATGTCTTGATTACGAAGGAAGCGCCGAACTATCAGGCGGAAAGATAATTCATAGACCTCGCAGCGGCTGACGTCCTAACCCGCGTTTCTCACCAGCGGCTGCCAGGAGTGGAAGCGAATGCCCGCCGTCAGGGATGTAGGGGCGCGATTCATCGTACCCGCTTGCCGACATACTTGTACGCTGGGCGCTGTGCACAAACTGTTGCCGCGAGCCCCAGCCGCCGGGCCTTTCGCCTCGCCACGTGGTGAGAAAAGCAGGCTAAATTTAGCTACCTTACATGCCGAAAAAACCCAAACCCTCAGCAACCAAACAACTCCCTGTGCCGGTCGAGATGATCGAACGGCGGATTTTTCTGATTCGAGACCACAAGGTCATGCTCAGCGCGCACTTGGCAGAACTCTATCAGGTTGAACCGCGTGTTTTGGTACAGGCGGTCAAGCGCAATATCGAACGTTTTCCGGAAGATTTCATGTTCCAACTGACCCGCGCCGAGTTCGACAACTTGAAATCACAATTTGTGACTTCAAGTTGGGGTGGTCTTCGTCGGGCAACTCCCTACGCCTTCACCCAAGAGGGCGTGGCCATGCTTTCCAGCGTCCTGAGGAGCAATCGCGCCGTGCAGGCAAACATCGCCATCATGCGGGCATTCGTCAGCCTGCGCGAAATGATGGCCACTCATAAAGACCTGGTCCGGAAGCTCGAGGCCATGGAACGTAAGTACGATGCCCGCTTCAAAGTCGTCTTCGACGCCATGCGCAAGCTGATGGAGCCGCCACCGGAGAAGCCGAAAAAGACCATAGGCTTTCAGCCGCCGAAGAAGTAGCTCTTCTCTAAGGTGGCAAACTGGTACCTTAAAGCCGGGGTAGCATTCGAAGACACCCACAGCCTGAAATGAAACGGGCGTCTCGGCGATCGCGGAGCGCCTCAACCGCCGCTACTCCAGCGGGAGCGGGCGCATCATTAGGTTTTTGTGGTGAACGACGCTTCCCGGATCGTGCTGCTGGAGGGCTAGATGACCTTCGGTGTATCGATTCTCTTCGTCTGTGTAATCGACCACGACCTTGTCGTTGACTTTGATGACGATACGGTTCCCCTTAACAATAATGTGCTGGCTCCACCAGGTGTCGGGGGGAACGAGTTGCTCTTTGATGTCTTTAATGTCCCACAGGCTGCCCGTACGCCTGGGGTCAGTATGGGTGCTGTTGACTTGTGCTTCGTAGCCTTTGGGCCACCCCGGCTCGAATCCGACCCGAAAGTACATACCCGAGTTGCCGCCGTCGTTGATTTTGACGTCGGCCTTGAACTCGCAGTCCCGGCACTACTGGGTCATGTAGAAAAGATGGCTTCTCTCGCCGCGACCGACGATTATGCCGTCTTCGACCGACCAATTCCGCGGTCTCTCCGCGGCTTTCCAGCCTGCCAGGGATTTGCCGTCGAACATACGGACCCAGCCTTCACCGGCCGCGCCGGCTGACGCGAAGGCGGTGAAAAGCGCGAGGAAGGCGATCAGTCGCATAGCTTTGTTCACCGAGTCCCTTACCTGCTCAGCGGGGCGGCACATGAAGGATTGAGGTGCGAGCACCAAAGTATTATTGCACGATGGCTGTATGGTTGGTTAAAGACAAGTTCACTCTTTGGTTGCCGCTCGGCGAAAAAATAGGGAATCTCCTAGGTGGCGCCTCGTGGAAGGAGCCGAAGTGGAACGATGGACGGAAACATACATGGAACGACCGGGGATCAGCAGGAGAATAAGGTTTTTAGTACACTATCTCCCGGACGAGATTCAAATCGGTAATTGTGAGTCAAAGGAGTCCGTTATGACAAGGCTTGGTTTGATGTGCATAGGCGTGGTTCTTTTTGCCGTGGGCTGCGGCCCCCAAGAGCAAGCCCCCCAGATCGACTTAGAAGCGGAGCGATCGGCACTGATGGATGCCGATGCAGCGTGGTCTGAGACTGTGGGCGACGTCGAGAAGTTCGTCTCTTTCTTTGCCGAAGGAGGTAGGTTCCTGCCAGCCGGGCAACCCTTGCAGGAGGGCAAGGACGCTATCCGGGAAGTAGTTTCGGGGCTCATGTCGCTGCCTGGGCTCAAGCTTCAGTGGCGTGCCACTGCAGCGGAGGTCTCGGCCAGCGGCGACTTGGGCTACACGGTGGGGACCTACGAGATGAGTGTCAACGATGCGGAAGGTAACCCGCAGACGACCATTGGCAAGTACTTGACCGCCTGGAAGAAACAACCCGGTGGGCAATGGAAGGTCGTGGCGGACTGCTTTAATGCAGACGCTCCACCGGGCGGAAGCCAGCAGTAATCTGGCCGTGGAGAACCCGAGACCTGAGGTCTCGGATTTTGCGCGCAGGATTTGGGGCCTGGGGTCCTGGATTTTTCGTGAGGGGTGGGTTTCGGAAATTGCGTGGTGGGGGTGCTACCTGCCTTGGGGACTACTAGCTTTTGACGGAGACTATTACACGACCGTCGAGATCCCGATTCAGATTTAGAATAAACTATTTCCTGGGAATCATTTTGGAATTTTACTGAGAACTATGCTGAACCACATGGCTAACCCGCTTAACTAGTCGGCTTCTTGTCGCGAACGTCTTCTATGTGCCGTTGATATAAGCGCAGGTGCGGTTCGGGTGTCCATTTCTCGATATGCGCCCGGCACCCTCGCTCCCCGAGTTCCTGGCGTAATTGTGGGTCAGCGGCGAGACGGTCCATTTGCTGTCGCAGCTCGTCCTGGCTGCGGTAGGTGAACCCCCCGCCACTTTGTTCCACCAGCTCCGGCAGGGCCCCCAAGTTGTGAACGATAGCGGGTGTGCCGTGGGCAAAGGCCTCAATGATGACGATACCGAATGTTTCATAGGTAACGGAAGGCACGACCACTGCGACGGCATGCCGGTAGTACCGCCCCACGTCGCTCGGGTTCAGCCACCCCACGAACCGGACGCGCGACATTCCGGCGGCTTGTTCGTGTAATTGACGTTGATAGAGGCCGCCGCCAACGACGACCAAGTCGTAGTCGCCCGGCCCTTGGAAGTGGTGCAGAATTTCTTGTACGCCCTTGATTTTCTCCAGCCGCCCTACAAATAGGAAATAGGGCCTGGAATGAGGTGAATCGCCCGTGCCGTCAGACTCCCCTTCCACCCGAGGGACAAAGTAAGGCAACACTTGCATTTCCCGTTGAAAGCCTCGGCTGCGGTGCATCTGGCGGCAGAAATGGCTCGGCGTCAGAAACAGATCGACATCTTTGATGGACTGTTCAAGCAAGGGAGTGTAGCGCCACAGCTGGGGTGGGCGTTTCGAACGTAGACTGCAGGAAAAACACGTCGGCTTGTCGCAGGGATGGTTGTTGTTCTTCCACAGTACGTTCACTGGGCAAACCAGCCAATGTTCGTGGGCCGTGTAGAGACGAACGGCCGGGTAAGGAGCGGGGGTTTTGAGAATGGCCGGTCCGAACAAGGAGATGTTGTGAAAGTGGATCACGTCGTATTTTTTCGAAGCGAGAATGCGAGCAACTTTCCCTCCGCGCAGCGTGGGGCGACCGAGCTGGTGAGACAGCAAAGGCGCTAGCGTTCCGAAGCCGCTTTCCAGTTTATGGACCGTGATCCCGTCACTGGTTGGAAAGGCATTGACATCGACCGTTGGCAGGAAGACATGATACGAGTCGGCGCAGTGGATAACGTCCACCTCATGACCGGCCTTCACGAGTTCGGTGCACAGCCTATACAAGTAGATCGAATCGCCCCCAAAGCTGTACGGCGGGTAGAAGATCGAGATCATGCAGAACCTAAGCGGCCTACTCATGGCTTGCTATCGCCTCCCCGCCGACTTCTTCGAGCAGCGACAACCATTGCCTCGCGGCCTGCTCCCAGCTTAGGCGGCCAGCAGCCCGGAAAGCCTCACGGCCCATTTTCCGCCTTAGAGAATCATCATTCAAAAGGCTGGTCATAGCCCGCTGGAGATCGTCTGTTTTCTCAGGGTCTATGGTCAAGGCGCCGCCCTCGAGTAGTTCTCCGAGCGCGCTTTCCCGCGTGGCGACGACGGGAATTCCGCAAGCCGCTGCTTCGACGGCGGGTAGGCCGAATCCTTCCATCAATGAGGGAAGCACTAGCATAGACGAACAGTTCAGCAACCGGACTAAATCGCTGTCGGGAAGAAAGCCGGTAAAGACTACACGCGACTCAATCCCGGAACCGGCCAGTTTCTGTCGGAGCTCCGGATAACAGGAGTAGAAAGGATCCGATGCGTAGTCTCCGACTAGCAGCAGCAAAACGTCGCTGAAGTCCGGTTCACTCGCTATGCCCGCAAAAGCGTCAACGAGGCTTGACAGGTTCTTGTGAGGACTGAATCCGCCCACATAAGTGACAAGTCTGGAATCAGGCTGAACCCCTTTTCCGATCAGCTCCGCTGGAATCGTTGGATCTGGAAGCTGTCGAAAGATCGGGTGAGGGGCTTCGCCGATAACCTTCACTTTCTCGGGCTTGAGGCCGAATTGCGCGACGAGCGCCTGCCGAGAGAATTCTGAAACGGTCAAGATCTAGTCGGCCTGCCGTCTTGCCAGCGCTACCTTTAGACGCCACCGCGTCTTCCCGGCTAGGGTGGGGAACACGTGCTCGGGCAGGCGCTCCGCAATCACGTCATGGATCATCAGTAATTTAATGGCCCGGGAGAAAACGGGAACGTAGGAATACACGGTGGGAAAAAACAAACAGTCGACGGCCGAGCGCGACAATGCCCGGCTTACGGCCCACCTATCACGCAGCGACCGGCTACCGTCCGCTCGGGCGGCTTCGGCGGCCGGAACGCTGGTTTCAACGAGGACGGCCTCCGCGTTTTTCGGCACGTTAACCGGCTCGATCAAGGGGCCGTCGATGAAAAGCTTGTATTCGTGCCGCTGATCGACTTCGGAGAGCGCCGCAAGCAGAGAACGTAGATGCCGCCCGTATCCCCGTCGGTTATTCCAACAGGTCGCGTCAACACCGATTCGCATCCTCCACCATAGGGTATCGCGATACTGTGCGCTCGGGTTCAAGACCGCGCAAGCGACACTTACCAAGTGTGGGGGCGAGCTTTTTCAATAACTCTTCCACGGCAAGGAATTCTCTTTCTTCTACCCCCGAAAGTTGGCCCGAGACAGAATCAGCCCCTATTCCACTCGCTGGAGACTCCCGCCGTCCCCAAACCAAGCGCCGAGCACTTCGCCCACTACGCCACACCACACCAACGGCAGCATCCAGGGAAGAGCCGGCACGAACTCTCGACGGTTGCGTCCTTTTGCCCAGACCGTGCGGGCCAAGCGAAGAAGCAGCAGCACAGGCAACACGAGACCGGCCCCAGCTCCGAAAAGCAGCCGGGCAACCGGAGTCGCTTCTTTGAGACGCATCGCCGCAAACGAGCGAGAAAAAAGGTAGCGCTGCTTCGCGAATTCGCGGAAGGTGAAGGGGTTGCTGTGCCCCACGCCCATCGGCGGGTGCAAGTAGATCCGCGCTCCTCTTTTTCGAAGCTCGTCGAGCAGAAAGTTCTCCCATAGTGACGCGAAGCGATCCTCTTCTAGAGGCAGAATCGACTTCTTGTAGCTAATATTGACCCCCGGTGCAGTGGGGACAACCTCGGCGGTCACCGGCGGCATGAACGGGGCGTACTCCAGCAAAAAGAAGGCCCAATCAAATAGAGTGCCCTGGCTTTCGTTTTCCACGGGCCCGGCAACGATCTCGTACGGCAGACGGTGTCCTTGAATGACTTCGCGCGCCCAATCGGGAGGCGGAAGGGAGTGATCTTCGATGACCGCGATGATCTCCGCCCGCGCCTGCTTCATGCCCTGCCAACGCAAGGCTGGAATGGAAGTGTCGGGGGGGTTGGGTTCGACCCGGACGTCAGGAAACCGCTTGCGAATAGTCTCGGTCGCGTCGTCTTGCAACCGGTCGCAGACGATGATTTCAAGCGAATCGGCCGCTGTCTGCTGGTAAAGTCTCTCCAGGCAATTGAGGATCCACGGTTTGCCGTTGACCGAGGGGATGACGACCGAGAGCTGGGGGTTCATCAAAAGATCCGGTGTTCGCTTGACCCGCTGCCAAACAGGTAGCCGCAACCTTCCCCGAACGACCAAGCCACATAGAAAACGAGCAGCCAAGGCGCCGATTGGGCCAACCGTCGCCTGCCGGCCTTCAGAGAGACCGCCTTCCAAGCGCGCCGAAGCATAAGAAAAGGAACCAAGGGAGAAAGAATTGCTCGTAAGATGCGTTCCGGGACCCCCATGCCGCGTTTGAGCTCGCCTGCAAACCAGCGGCCGTAATGGAAACGTTGGGATAGAATTTTCCGGCGTGGAAGGTGGCCGCAGTAATGAACTACCGCGCGGCCAGCGAAGCGTAGATGATAACCGCGATTCTTTAACCGGCGATGGATCAAGGGATCCCAGGCGCCTCGCTCGATCAAATCGGAGAATTCGTCGAATACCCAGCGCCTGTAGGAGCAGTTGTGTCCCGGCAGCTCATCACGGTAGCCGTCATCAGCTGGTGGCATGTATTGAATGTGGTCGGAGAAGTAGTCCGCCCATAGAAACAGGGGCGCGGATTGTCCCCGGGGCGGGAAGTCAACCGGCCCTCCCACTGCGGGGGCGGCTGGATGTTTCACATGGGTCTCTCTCAAGGCGGCGACCCAATCCGGAGAAGGCAGCATCCAACACTCTGTGAGGGCGACTATATCTCCCGTCGACTGCCTCACACCGGCCCAGCGTAGCTGCGGAATCGACATACGGTGGTTGAAGTGGCGGAACTTAACGCTGGGAAACCGCGCAGCTAACGCCGGGGTGTGGTCGGAGTCGGAACAGTCGGCGACGATCACTTCCGTCGCCTGCTGACTGATAAGGGATGATAAACACTGTTCCAACGATTCCCACGAGTTGTAGGAGGCAACCACGACCGAGACGGTGGGTTGAGCTGTTAGCTGGTTCGATTCGGACATCGCTTTCTAGCAACGCAAAACACGGTATGGCCTCCCGGCGGGCGCCACCCCAGCCTCAGTATCAACCCTCTCTCAACGCGCCAATAGGTGCCCAGTATCAACGATTTCCAACTATGGGCCGGCATAGCCTGTACCCCTAACCCCTCGTCTCCGACGGGTGCGGGCTTCCCAAGTCCCCCCAGATCGGCGAGGAAAGAGGGCAACCAGTTCACTAAAGCAAGGAAAACGACTTCAAAGCCTGCATTCTTGAGTGCCGCAGTGAGTTTTTCCGGCTGCCATTGCTGGTATTGGAAAGTATCGCGGTGCTTTTTCTTCCAGATTCCTCGGCGCGCCGCTGCGCGGATCAGCAGCGTCCCTTTCGGAGAAAGGAGGCGGGCGAATTCCTGCAACGCGCTTCGCGAATAGGCAGTCGAGAGGTGCTGCAACACGTCCCCGCAGACCACCGCCTCAAATTGGCCCGAACAAAAAGGAAGTTCGCGCACCGTGCCTGCAACGAGCGGAGTCGGGGCGCGAGAATGAGCCAACCGCAGTGCGTCGGGCGATAAATCACAACCAACAGCCAGTCTGACGCCGAGCACTTGCCTCGATTCCGCAAGGAACAAGCCCGTCCCGCAGCCGGCGTCGAGAAGTCGCTCGGCGGAGAACGCGGCGTGCCGCTTAAGCAGTTCGAGTCCCCATCTTCGCATGGCCTTGGTCCAGGGGTGGTTTTCCTCAACCGACCGCAGCCGCTCGTAGTACTCGCGGGAGAATATCTTGGGTGCCGGCTTGCTCAGCATGGCTCAGTGAGTATCAGAACACTCCGAGCAGAGCCTACCCCGCATTTCTGCAGCGGCTGACGGTCGAGTGCGCGATCGCCTCGCCACCTCGTGAGAAAAGCGGGCTAGCTAGAAAACTCGAATCCGCTACTCGTCCTTCCCAGGGAGAAGCGGGGCTGCCATCCGACTTTCGCTCGTTCAAGTGCTCTGTTTCATCTCGCAGCCCGTGGTGAAAGTCGTTCGCCTCAAAAAACGAGTGCAGCTAAGGTGTGAAAAAATGCTGGGACAGCCAGCCGCGGGGAGTGAAGATGGGCGGAATGCACCTGGCTTCCGAGAGCGCCGCTTGTGGCAGTCCCGATTTTTCCACACCTTCCAGTCACCGATTTTCGCCGTCACCCCATATCGGAAACAAAGCCGTTGCGGGAGCAAAAACGGTTGACCGTCCCCACTTTTCGCCGAGCCTAACTTCTTCCACGGGCTGCTAGGGATTCACGGCGAAAATCGGCGTTCCAGCAGCCCCAGCGTAGGGCGATCGTATCACACTAACCTTTCGGTTCGATTGTGCCGGGCTGTGAACATAGGTGGAGCGAGCAACTCAAGAAGTGACTTCGGTTCTCTTGGCGATGCAACGGGGTGTTATGATGTCAAGTTTCCCGGCAGCCGGCTGATTTCAACCGTGACAGTCGGGTGGAACTCTTCAAAAGGAGAGCAGATCGATGGGTAACTATATCAAGGTCGCCAAAACCAACGAGCTCGAAGACAGCAGCGCCAAACTTGTCGAGGCCGAGGGCAAGAGTTTGGCTTTGATTCGCTGTGACGGCAGCTATTACGCGATTGACAACGACTGCACCCACGTAGGCGGACCGCTTTGCGAGGGCGAGATCAGTGGCGCGGAGGTCACTTGCCCGTGGCACGGAGCACGCTTCAATGTCAAGACCGGTGAGGCAGTGGCGGGCCCGGCACGCAGTGGCATAGGGTCTTACGCGGTGCGCGTCGAAGGCGATGACGTTGAGATTGAACTGTAGATAAACGAAGAGGGTGACGATTCCCGTCACCCCCCGGCGAATTCCTTCCTTGTTGTCTAACCGACCCAAAAATCCGCAACAGGCCGACCTTTGACCAGCACGCGCGGCTGGTCCAAGTGGTTCAGGATTTCTTGTCCTGGGTCGATACCCAACGCGTAGTAGACAGTCGCCAATAAGTCGTTGGGGTGAACGGGCTTCTCCTTCGGAGACGCGGCCGTCTCGTCCGATTCCCCGTAAAGCCTGCCGCCGGGAATGCCGGCGCCGGCGATCAAGGCCGTGTAGCAATAGGGCCAGTGGTCGCGGCCGTCGGGCGAGTTGGTGTTCCCCGATGTGCTGACTCCCAACCGCGGCGAGCGGCCGAACTCACCGACCGCAACGACCAGCGTCTCATCCAGCAGACCTCGCTCCGACATGTCGCCAAGTAGCGCCGAGAGTGTCTGGTCCAGGACCGGGCAGTGAAGGTTCTTGAGCGGACCAAAGTTCGACGCGTGGGTGTCCCAAGCGTCGATCTCCGGATTGCCGTTGGCCACCGCCGGCCAGTTCAACTGCACGAACCGCGTACCGGCTTCGATCAGGCGACGGGACATCAGTGCACCCTGGCCGAAGGTGGTTCGTCCATAGCGCTGCCTCGTCTTGTCGGACTCTTTTTCAAGGTCGAAGGCATCACGAGCTTTGCCCGAAAGCACCAGATCGAACGCCTTCTCGTAGTACTTGTCGAGCGCGTGGGGTTCGACCGCTTTCTCGAGGTCTTTCATGGAATTGTTGATCCCTTTGAGCAGCTCGAAGCGGTCCTCGAGCCGCTGCCGCGGAGTCTCTCGCCTAAGAGCGAGATCGTCCAGCCTGATCCGCTTGTTGGGATCTTGATAAAGCCGATAGGGATCGTATTCTTTGCCGATGAATCCGGCGGCGCCGCCCTTGCCGATCACGCTCGACTCCTGCAGCGGACGGGGCATCTCGACAAACGGGAGCACCGGCCCCTCGGGCGGTATCATCTTGCTGATCCAAGAACCGACCGTCGGAAAGTCGATCGGTGACGGCGGCTCAAGTTGGCCCGAAGGAGACACCTTGTCGGGAGGGTATCCGGTAAGCATTTGGTAGATCGCGGCGGTGTGATTGAATAGCCCCTTCGGCGTGTAACTCATGGAGCGGATCAGGGTGCACTTGTCGATCGAGGAGGCCAGCTTCGGCATCGTCTCACTCAGCCAAATGCCGGGCACCTTGCTCTTAATCGGTTTGAACTCGCCGCGGACGTTCGACGGCGCGTCGGGCTTGGGATCCCAAATGTCGATGTGACTAGGGCCGCCCTGCAAAAACAGCAGGAGCACGGACTTAGCGGAACCAAACCCCCGCGCCCCTTGAAAACGCGGAGCCGAAGCAGCGGCCTTCGCGGCGTCCTGTAGGGCAAGGACTTGCGAAAGCTTCATGCCAAGCAGGCCGAGTGAACCAACCTGTAGAAAATTACGTCGCGATACACCGTCACACGTCGCGCCGAGACGACCTGGAATCGTCAACATCGATGCACCTCCCCCTTCCGGACTTCCATGCGTACCCATTATAGGACAACTCGTTTGGACCTACCAGGCTGAGGGTAGTGTCCTAATCTTGCGTTGCTGCTGAAATCCCATCTCTCGACACAAGCAACCGCTTGTTGTTATTCTGTAGGGGATGCCAACAAGCAAGACTGACCTTCAAGCGCTTCGACGCATGATCACTGAAGCTGACACCATCCTCTCCACCACTACCCTACCTGAAGGCCGAGCGGAACGCGCAAGGGAACTGCTTGGTACATCCGTCAAGTTGGCCGACGAACTTTTGAAGGCTTCGCCAGCCGCCACGCTCGGCGCGAAGGGCGGCAGGAAAACCGCCGAGCGCGGGCCTGAGTACTTCCGCAAGATTGCAGGAATGCGCAAGAAGCGGGCTGGCGGTAGACCCAGCAAAGATAACAAATAGACCAACGCCCCTCTGTGTACTGGTTTATTGTGCCTGATTATTTCTCTGTGGCACTTGACCGCACAGCTATCGGGCTGTTAGGATTACGGTAGCTCAACGGATTCAGCGAAGGGAGCATATTTCTGGAGGGGATAGGCAGACCCGACAGAAAAGCCCCGGTGGCAGCCGGGGCCTTCTGAATCTAGCGGGCTAGGAGGTCGATATGACCGCCTTGGAGTTCGTGGGTAGGAGACTCCGGATAACGGTAATCCTACTCACGGATGGAACGTTAACGATCGTCCTGGAGCCTATAGGGTTCCCGAGGGTCTTCGTTATCTAACCACGGAAACCGGTGGCTCGGCTTTCGAGCCACCGGGGTCCGCTTCCTTGCAGCTTATCAGTTTGGGGTCTTGTTGTCAAAAAAGACCTCTGGTGGCGCTGGTCAAGAGACACGCAAGATGTAGTGTCACCGTGGTCTGTGTAAAGGGGGTACAAGAGTCATGCTACACGCTGACGAGATTTCAGGGATCGAAAAGAGGATGCGCGAGGAGCACGCACGCGACCTCGAAGATCTTGAGGCACTGAAGCGCCTGCGAAAGTACCTGCCCGAACGGGACAACCTCCCCAAGTCTGGGGCGACGACACCCACCACGCCGCGAAGGAATGCGCAAGGTGTTCGTAGCGGCCTAACGGACGTGATTCGCGGCATCGTAAGTACGCAAGATCCCACCCGGCGTTGGACTCGTTCTTCTGTCGCGAAGGCTCTTGATGATATAGGCTTTAAAGTCCGAGCGAAGGACAAGGGCGCCGCTATAAATCAATCACTACGAACCCTAGTCAGCAGGGGTAAACTCAGCCTAATCTCACGGGGGAGCGGTAGTGTCCTATCTGTATATGGACCATCGGAGCGGAAAAGGGATACAGTAGGGCCTCCGTCACCTCCTGTCCAATCTACGGGCCGCAAAGAGCAGTTAGCTCAATTCCTGCTGACGCATGGCCCCATGTCACGTGTGGATATCGTCGCGAAGGCAGGTCTGCCTGAAGGGACCGTAAGCTACTGCCTCAATGACGCGCGCTTTTTCTCGCAGGTAGAGGGCGGGAACTGGAACCTAACAGAGTTCTCTAGGCGCTGGATCGCCCAGACGACCCAACCGTAAGAATCAACGTCGGTGTCGAAACCGGTAGGGATGTAGGATAATTGTGTTTACAAACAGCAAGCGCTTGCTGTATAATAGAGCTATGAGCCAGTCACCGAAGACCGCGAGGATGAACTGCCCGCAATGCGAGAGTCGCTGTAAACTCTTCGGCAAGCACCGAAACGGCTTGCAACGGTACCGTTGCAACCACTGCCGGAAGACCTACACCGAAGAGCACAAGCGGCCCCTGGGAGCGATGACAGTGCCGGTCGAGAGGGCTGTCTTAGCACTTCAACTACTCCTCGAAGGCACCAGTATCCGCAGCACGGAGAGAATTACCGGTCTGCATCGTGACACGATTTTGAGACTTCTCATTCTTGCTGGAGAGCGCTGTGAGAAGGCTCTTGGGCGCATCATCCGAAACGTGCCTGTTAAGGACGTTCAGTGCGATGAAATTTGGGGCTACATCTTCAAGAAAGAGGGCCGCAAGACCAGCGAAGAATCCGAGACGAACTCCATGATTGGCGACGCCTACACGTTCGTTGCGATGGAGCGGAACACGAAACTGGTGCTGAACTTCGCACTCGGGCGACGGAACCAAGCGACGACGGACGCCTTCATCGAAGGGCTACGGCTTGCCACATCACCCCAACGATTTCAGATCACGACGGACGGCTTCAGCCCCTACATCCCGGCGATTCAGTGGACGCTCGATGACCGGGTTGATTACGGGATGCTCGTCAAGCAATACGCAGATAGCCGCATCGGAGAGAAGCGATACAGCCCTGCTGAGTGCACGGGCTGCAAGCGCAAGAGGATCATCGGCACGCCGAACAAGAAGAGAATCAGCACGAGCCACATTGAACGCCAGAACCTCACTATGCGGATGCAGATTCGACGGCTGACACGGCTCACGAACGCCTTCAGCAAAAAGTGGGAGAATCTGTGGTCCGCGCTGTGCCTGCACTTCGCGTACTACAATTTTTGTCGCGTTCACAGCAGCCTGCGAGTCACGCCCGCGATGGAGTCTGGATTGACCGATCACGTCTGGACGATCGCAGAATTGCTAGCAACGCAGGATTAGGACACTACCAGGCTGAGAGTTATCCAATACAGGATGAGCCTGAAGCGGGGGGGAGTGTTTCCAACAGAAGATGATCCTGAAACGACGACAGCCGGGAGAGGGCACACTGCGCCATTTCCCCACGCAGCGGTTTACCGGTTGGGATCGGGCGAAGCCCCACCCGAGCAGGCAGAAGCCGAGCAGGAACTCGGCCTTCCGCACTTTAAACCAGAACGAAAGAATGGGGCGAGCTCGGCTTGGGGAATGAAATGACAGGAACCCGCCCCTACCCGAGCGACCGAGCGCTGTGGTACAAAATGCGGGTTAGTACCGGGTACATCTGGTCTATTGAAAATTGAACCTTGACAGGCCAAAGAAAATCACACATTATAAAGCGTTTGGAAGGGTGTGCGGTCGGTTCGGCTTTGCTGAGCCGGGTGGCTGGCCTTCAAAGGAGTGTATGGCGCGATTAAAGGGGCGCTGGACGAGCGCTGCCGGACGCAACCAGTACCCGGCCGCTCTCGCTGACCGAAGGGAAATTACTCCTGAGTTCGGAGTCCGGTTAAGCCGGGTCCAGCGACCACGATATCCGTCGCTCTTCATACGACCTTGGATATAGAAAATCTATGCCTACGGTTGAATTGATGGGCTGGCGAAAATAGCCTATATTTTAGCCCGTATCGCCGATTTGGCCGAAACGTCGCATCGAACGGCCGGTAGTGCACCCGCACCCGCCCCCGGAGTCGGATGCTTCGCCCAGGCGCCATCCGCCTCAACGCCCTCCGGTTGGCCAAAACGTGACAAGGCTTCAAGAAATAATCCCGAGCCCGAGCCAACATCGAGGATGAGCCCGAAACCGCTTTCGGGTTTCAACTGTTCCAGCCATTTGAGAGTCAGCTTTTCGCGGGATCTCCACCACCAATGGCGGCGATAGAGTTCGGCGTATTTTACGACATAAGCGGGATCCACCGCTATCTCCCGACGATTCGACTTACGATGTACAGCGGCCGGCGTTTGGTCTCTTCGTAGATTCTGCCGAGATATTCACCAATCAAGCCCAGAAACAGCATCTGCACGCCGGAGAGAAACACAATGAAGAAGATCAACGCGGTGAAGCCCGCGGGTGATTCGTTAAGCACTAATCGAGCGTATAGCGCGTAGAGCAAGTAACAGCACGCCACACTCAGCGCTCCCAGTCCAGCAAAGGAGGCCATCCCCAGAGGCAAGATGGAGAAAGAGAAAATGCCGTCTAAGCCAGGATTTCCGATTTGGCTCCTCTGACGGCACGAGTCTACACCCTCACCCGGCGAAGCGCAACCATTTCTCCACCCGAAAGAGGCGGCGGCTGAGGCGGGACCGATCGAGCCCCCTTCTTGCCCCTCATGGGGGCTGATCAGCCGCTGCGAAGTCAATTTCGCAGACACCCTTCCGAGCTTCCGTCCTCAGTACTCAGGTTTCGCATTCGGCAAGTCGCGTGCTACCCGCCCGGCACAGGCAGCGCCCAGATCCTCCGCAGCATGTCGCCAAACAGGCGCCGGTTCAGATGTCCCTCCGCGAACAAGAGCCAGTAATACCGCGCGTGTTTAATTAGCCGTCCGCCCGTCTTCATCAGCCGGTGCTGCAAGCTCGTCAGCGACCAGCTCTTGATCCGTTGCGGCAGCCCCAGCCGCCGCCACAAGTTGCCCAGGTTATAGGCCAGCACGCTGAGCTGCAAGCGCACCTCGTTCGCCCGGAAGCGATGGCACGACAGCCGCGTCCAGTGCGTCGCTTGCTTACCTTCTTTGATCCACTGCTCCGCCGTGCCGCGCTTGTTGTAGAAACGCACCACCGACCGGCTTGGCAAGCTCATGTTCGTCACGATAAAACCGACGCGCGCGAATAGCTCGCCCTGGTGGTGCTCGACCTTGGCGACAACTCGTCTGGGCCCCTTCCAGCTCTCCGCCTGATAGCGAAAGCTCTTGTAGCGCACTAGCGGCTTGCGGCCGGGCCTCCCCGGCGGACGAAACAGGATGTCTTCGATCTCCAGCTCCAGGCTCTTATTGGCCGGAATGCGGATCGCGTAGTCCGCGCCGCGCTCCTCCAGTGCTTCGTAGATCTCGGGCTTGGCGAAGGCGGCATCGGCGCGAAAGGTGACCTGTTTGCCTTCGGCCAGTTGGCGCTCGATCTCCGGCAACAATAGCTCATCCCAGTCCTCGGCGCTGTGCACGTTGCCGGGACGCAGCTTGGCAGCGAGGCAATCACCATGACCGTTGAACAAAAGCAACGGGTGGTAGCAGACCGACTCGAAGTGTCCGTTGTAGGCACTGCCTTCCTGTTGGCCATGGACCGGACTCTCGGTGGAGTCCATGTCCAGAACGACCCGCTCGGAGTCGTCGAACGCCTCCGCTTGCCCGACCAGCTCTCGGTTCAGCGCCATCAGCCCCAGCAGGTTCTCTTCGCTCGCCAGCATCTCCGTCTCGAAGCCGTGCAGCGTCGAGGTCAAGGCCGCACCGCGATCCCAGATCTTCTGCGAGCCGATCAAGCGAAACGTCGGGTCAGCCGACACTCGGACGGCGTCGTTGACGTCCTCGTAGCCTGCCAAGCGGCTGTAGACCGACTGCCGCAACAGATCAGCGAACGTGAACTGCTTGTTTGTGCCTTGCCGGGAGTCGGTGAGATGCTCGCCGATCAGTTTCCCGAGTCCGAGTCGCTCGTCCAACTCCCGAACCAGGATCAAGCCACCGTCGGAAGTGACGTGCGATCCCTGGAAATCGACTTTCAACGAGCCGTTGAAGCTTAGCTGGAATGGCTTGGTTTGTTTTTCACCCATTGGGTGTTGGCCTCCATGGCGTCCTCATCGGGCTCTAGCCCCTATGAATAAAGACGCTCAAGGCCGCTGGAAGGTCGAGAGGTCTGAATCAAATTGGAAATGCGGGCTTGATGTAAGTGACTTGCTGGCTATGAGTTGCAGTTGGCGCATGGGGAAGCGCCGCAGTTCGTTTTTGGGACGCATTCGTGGCTAGGTTGTGTCTCCATGCAGCCTCTGGACCCGCTTCGGTTCGTGCTGATCGGCCTGGCCGGCTGGGTCAACGAACAACAACGAGACGCCATCGACTATCTGCAAGAAGAGAACCGCGTTTTGCGCGATCAACTGGGGAACAAGCGCCTGCGACTGAGCGATGATCAGCGTCGCCGTTTGGCCGTGAAAGCCAAGAAGCTCGGACGCAAAGCGCTTTCCGAGGTGGCCTCCCTCGTCACGCCGGACACTCTGCTGGCTTGGCATCGAAAGTTGATCGCCCGCAAGTACGACGGCAGCCAACGCCGCGGTCCCGGACGGCCTCGTGTGATGCATCGGATTCGAGAACTGGTGGTTCGCTTAGCGCAGGAAAACAGCACCTGGGGCTATACGTGGATTCGAGGAGCGCTGGCCAACCTCGGTCACCAGGTGGGACGCAGCACAATTGCCAGAACACTCAAGCAACACGGCTTAGAGCCCGCGCCGGAGCGGCGCAAGAAGACGAGCTGGCGGCAGTTCCTGCAGGCTCATTGGGAGGTTCTAGCCGCTGCCGACTTCTTCACGGTGGAGGTTTGGACACGGACAGGATTGGTGCGGGTCGTGGTGCTGTTCGTGATCGAACTGTCGACGCGACGAGTCGAGATCGCGGGTATTTCGAGCCAGCCGGAGGCAGTCTGGATGACGCAGATCGGCCGCAACTTGAGCGATGCGGAGGATGGCTTTCTGGTCGGCAAGAGGTTTCTGATCCACGATCGCGACCCGCTGTTCACTGCGGAGTTCCGGGAGACGCTCGTGGCAGCGGGAGTACGAGTCGTCCGTCTACCGGCACGGTCCCCGAATCTGAATGCCTATGCCCAACGCTTTGTAAGGACAATCAAGGAATCCTGTTTGGATCGGATGATCCTGTTTGGGGAGCAGTCGCTACGCCGGGTGACCCGCGAATTTCTGGCGCATTATCATCGAGAGCGTAATCACCAAGGGCTCGACAATCAGTTAATCTTTCCCAGCCCGGCAGACACTGATCTGGCCGCTCCGATCGAGCGCCGCCAACGGTTGGGCGGAATGCTTAACTACTACTATCGGCGAGCCGCCTAAAGTCACCTCACCCGCTCTGGCTCTGGCGGTTCTCGGCGCACAGCCCCCTTCCCCTTGCGCGCAGTTGCACCCCGCCAGTTGAGCCACCTGTAAGGTGCGCACTCTGTAGCCGGCCAGCGGATCTCAGCACCGATAGATATAAACCGTGAACCAACGAACTCCTGGCACAACCCGGAGCGCGTTGGCCTTCGTCAGGATTGGTCGATCGTGTTTTGGAACAATACGGGATCGTTCAGGAGTCGGGTCTTCAATTTCGATCAGCTACGAAGTTTTGGCGCAGGGACAGCTAGTACCTGAAACATTAATGCACAATAATGTCACTTGATAACGCATGTGCGGGGAAAGGTAACATCTGTGAACTGTTCTTGGGGCAGTGACGAAGGATCTTGAGTTTACCCAGGGGAAATGACATGACTCGTAACGCCTTACTTATAGCAGTGTTACTGCCATTGGTGATGGCCTTTGCAGTGTCAGAGCCAAGTGCGGCGCCCCAAATCGGGATGCGGGGCGACCGGAATTGAACACGATCTCGCACTACCGCATCACCGAGAAGCTCGGTGAGGGTGGGATGGGTGTCGTTTATAAGGCCGAAGACGTGAATCTCGGCCGAGAAGCAGCGCTAAAGTTCTTGGCGCGGGAGGCACTCGGCGACGCTGAACATCGGGAGCGCTTTCTTGGCGAGGCGCTCCTCAGGTCTCCCTGGCGTTGCGGTCTGTGCGCTGTCGCAGGCCAGGCGCTCGGACACCGGCGTTCTTTTTTCAATCCGCAACTTGAATGTGACCGCGGTGGGTTACGTTCACTTTCGGTCCGGCTTCCACGCGCAGCGGGACTCGTCCTCGGATATCTTGGGGATTAGAAATGGTTAGTACATACGAGTGAGCTATCCGCTCCACCTGCTGCTTGAGGAATTCGGGAATCTCGGAAACACTGCTACAGAAAAGCGCCTCCCCGCTTGTTGTTTGGGCGAACTGTCGCAAACCATCTTGGTAGACGATGTCGAGGCGGTTTGTACGCCTCTCCAAATGCAGGAAGAACATGGGCGCCCAGGATTGGTGCAGCGAATTCGTGATTGTCGTGATTCTCTCCCGGATGACTCTGTCGCGGAAACGGCGGCTGAGATCCGTACGGTCACTGGGGTTGATGACTGGATTCGAGTAGTCGCGGCGATACTGACGAATGCTCCCGTCGGTAATCGAAAGCACCGCGACCCGTACTTCGGATTCACGCAGCATTCGGTCGGCGATGGTGGAAGCGCGCTCGACGGACTCGAGCAAGCTTGGGAAACGAGAGACCTGAAGATTCGAGATGAGTTCCCCAAGCTTTTCGTGGTCCCTTGTCGGGTCTGCCAGTACCTGTAAGCCGTCCCCTGCCTGGAGGAGAGCGACATACGGGTGTGGCCCCAGGTTGTCGATTGCTTCGATGAGTGCGCGGCGCGCGACATCCACGCGGTTGAGGTCTCCCGCAAAGTCCAGAAGGACCAATAAGATCAAGTTGTCGCGCGGTGTTAGGATGCTTCTAACCTCCACTTCTTCGTTGTCCAACCAGGCTCGGAAGTTTTCCGCCGGCAAATCGTCTCGGAAATTCCCTTGACCGTCTTGGACACGCACCGAAACTTTGAGCGCAGCTTGGAGGGGACACAAACTCAGAATCAGCAACAGTAGACAGGCGCGAGAGCAGGGAGGAGCCCGCATATCTACCACCGAATCGTCGGCGCGGACCGTTGCGTTCGCCTCTCCTTCACGCACGAAGGGAGTGCCGCCAGTTGGAGGGAAATGCCCTACACAATTCGATTTCCGCTTGCCTCCGAAAAACGTCGAAGAACGACGGCTACCGCGCCAGTGTACGCCGGTTGGCCTCAGAAATTGAACTGCAGACCGAGCTGGACGACGCGGCCTCCCCGCGAGCCGATGATCTTGCCCGCATTGACGTTCGGCACCTCTGCCGGCCCGATATAAGCGTCCGGGTCGTTCCAGTTTGCGTGGTTGAGAAAATTAAATCCTTCGAAGAGGATGTCCAAACTCCGCTCGCTCGTCAGCGGTAGACGCTTGCTCACGGAGAGGTCGTGATTATGGAAGCCTGGATTCCTGAGCGAAGGATGGGCTCGTGGTACGTTGCCGATCGAAAAATCGCCGGGGTTGACAAAGGCTGCCGGGTTGAACCAGAGTTCGGGACCCGGGTCATTGACGTGGGCGTCGGCACCGGGCACTGCCTGGGCACGCAGGTACGGCACGACGCCGCCGGTGTTGTTGAATTCGGGCCTCAAGGCGATCGGATCACCGCTTCCCCAGCGCGTGAACCCGCGGACGGACCAATTCCCGAGAATTCCGCTCAGCAAGCCCCGACTGCTCAGGAACGCCTTTCCCTGTCCAAAGGGAATCTCGTACGAATACGAAAGGGACATGCGATGAGGACGTACCCACGGTGTCAACGCCCATTCGCTGTCACGGTCGAAATAGTCTTGTACTCCCGGCCCCGAGTAGTCGTCGTACTGCCTTCGCAGCCGGTAGGAGAAATCAAAAGCCAACCCCTGTGAGGCCTGTTTCTCGATTTCGATCGATCCGGACTGGGACTGATAGCGGCCCAGGGGGTAAAGGCGGGCTGTGTTGATCGTTTGAAACTGGGGATAGGGCCGCAGCGATCTCCGGAAGCTCTCATCGTTTAGCTGATCGCGAAAAGCTAGCGCATCAAGGGGGACGGCATTAATTCCGGCGACGTTCCCGTTGACCAGCAAGTTATCAGATCGCCTTACCCTGGCTTCGAGCCGAAACATGATCCCCAATGGGATTCGGCGTTCGAAGTCCAGGGTGAGATAGCGGTAGCGGGGCAAGCGGTCGGTGTTTGCAACGTAATCGGCGTCGGTATCATTGGCAGCGGTTGGTGACAAGTGCGGCAAAGGGGTGCCTAGCGGCGCCAGGCCCTGGCCAAGCACCACAGCCGGCTGGAGTTGCTCGTTAGTAGAGAAGAAAGTCCGCCTAGCACTGAAACCTTGCGTGGCAAACGGGCCGGGTCTTAAAGGAATCGAGCCGTACCGCTGCGCGACGCTCATTCGGACCACCGTGTCGCGTTTACGAGAGGGGCTCCACGAGAATCCAACCTGGGGTTCAAGTCGCGCTTGTGAGGGCTGAAAGGCTCTTCCTGCACCGTCGCGGCCTGCGAAAACGAGTGCGCCCGGGCGTCCGTTCTCCGGGTTGATCGAATCTACGTCGATCGTTGACTGGCGGTCAAACTTTTCAACCCTCGGTGTACTGACTTCGAGACGCACTGACAGGGTCGCAGTTAAGTTCGGGGTTAGCTCATATTCGTCCTGAACTTGGCCGCGCCAAAACTTGCGACGTAGGTAAGAAGGCTGCAGCAGATCGGTCGCCTCCGCCCGATAAGAGCGGCCCAACAGGAAACTCGCGAAAGAATTCCCCGTGTTGATGACGCCTGGCAGACCCGTGAGATCATCGTTGAACCGCAGCGACCCGGATGGCGAATCAGGCTCAAAGGTGTTGAGCTGATAAAACCTCAGCGAGGAAGACAGGGTCCCGGCGTGCTTGCCGCGCCGCAACGCTAGAGAATGTTCGGTGCCATAGGTCGTCCAGAAATTGCGGAGATACGCACCCGGCGGTGCTCCCAACCCGAAGTACCCGTTGAACCGCACGGTGGGAAAGACCCCGCCACTGACCCCCTGAAGACCAAGCTCCTGCGGGATGTCCAGGTCTTCGTTCCCCAATCCCGGCGTCCGAACGCCGGACGAGTTGACGCTAAAGGAAGCCGTATAGACGGAACGCGGTGAAATGGAAAAGCTATCGGACAGCTCCGCTCGTCGGTTGGAAAAAAGGCGGTCGGGCCTCCCGGGGTTGCCAATCGTCGGGTAGAGGTCAGCGGTGCCATTGAAGCCTTTCGAATAGGCTACGTCCAGGTTAAGTTTGTGCCTCTGCGAAACGTTCTGGTCGACTCGCAGAATAAAGCCGTCTGGCATGTTGACCTCCGGCGAGTTGCCCCAGTAGTTGTTCTCTAGAAACGGACCTACGTTCACATTAGGTAATGGATAGTGCGGGAGAGCCGCCTGCGCTACCGGATCTGAGCGAGTGGGCGGGATGACATTGTTCGGGAAAGTGGTGCGCACATACTCCAGGTTGTCGCGCGAGACCAGCTGCGACCGGTCGTAGACGGAGTTCAATTGGGTGGTTGTCGGGTCGTAAACCGAGACCGGCTGCCCCGCTTTGTCCACTAAGTCCGAAAAGTCGCCGCTGCGCTGCAAGGCTGTAGGTAAAGTTGCTAGTTTCGACCGCCCAACCCTCTCGCGCGTGGCTTCATAAGAGAAGGTAAAGAAAGTCGAGCGCTTCCCGTTGTAAACCTTAGGGATGTAAACCGGGCCGCTAACGCTGAATCCGAACTGATTGCGACGCAGAACGTTCCGATCTCCGCCCCGCTGTACAACCTGGTGGGGCACAGCGTCGAGACTGTCATTCCTGAGGAACTCATAGACTCGGCCGTGCCAAAGCTGCCCAGGTCTAACCAGCGTGTTTCCCCGACCGTTCCCAACCCGAGCGCCAAGCCGCTCTGTCTCGCGCTGGAACACTCTGATTGCTTCCCCGATCTCCTTAACAACGGCTTCGGACTGGTCCGGGCCGGAGAAGTTTTTCTCCGCGGCCGAACCAGCGCTCGAACCCGCCGAAGACGTGGGTTTTGGCAGCACGTGATCGCCGGTTTCGGGGGGCAGTTGAGCTGAGTCGGAGTCTTCCGACGCCGATCCGTCGGGGCCAACGGAAGCACTGGTATCCTCTAATATCTCAGCAGGGTCGGAAGTGCTCTCTGAATCTGCAGTTGGGTTAGCGGTGGGGGGTAGAGAGTGGACGGGTGACTCATCCGCCACCGTCGACGAGGCCGTGCACAGCCAAATCCACAGCCCAAGTGGAGTTACGCAGTGTCCGAGCCGCAAATGGATCTCCTTAGGTCATATACTACACCACTCTGGGCGGTCTTGCTACTGGTCAGTCGCATCAAGAGTATCGACGACGCTTTCCCCTTTTCGTCCGGTAGAAGCCGTGGCGGAGGTACTGTCAAGTTAAGAAGGGGGGCTCTTCCGGGTTTTAAGTGGGCGAAGGAGCCAGATCGAGTTTCCCACAGTGGAAGTAGATGGCGTTGATGAAGTTCTGTTGATTGCGGAAACCGCGCGCCGTGGCCTTGACCCATTGAATCCTTGAGTTCAACCCCTCGCTGACCGCGTTCGTAATGCGGTGTTTCAGATACGTGAGTATGTTTTCGAGGCGAGCCGTCAACATCCGCGCTACGGTGACCATCGGCGTCAGCCGGCTGCGACTCGCCCAGCCGCGCCATTGCTCGAAGAAAGCTCGCGCCGCCGATTCGCGACGATAGTCGAACAGCCGCATCGCCGTTTCCTTCAACGCCCACGCCCGCGCCGTCTTCAAGTCGCTTTCGCGCAGCGCGCGGAACTCGCGCCAGGCGTCCTCGGAAAAGTTCGCCGGATGCCGCAGCCAAGCGTACTTCGTGCCTGTCAAACGCTCGTCGCCGAGGGCCAGTAAACGCTTGTTCTCCGCCCGCCGCACCTGGTCCACCGCCTTCGCCAGATGCGCCGCGATGTGATATTTGTCGTAAACGATCTTTTTCTCCGATTCGTCGAGATGCTCCCGGGTCGAGGCGACGTAAGGATCCCACATGTCCATCGCGACGGCCTCGACTCGGGCGAGTTGCTCTGCGCTCAACGTCTTCCAAAAGCCGTCCAGGCTGGCCTGGCGGCGTCCCTCGGCGACGAACAACACGCGCGAGCGGTTGAGATCGTTGACGACGGTGAGATAGCGATGGCGCTTGCGGAAGCTCTTCTCGTCGACGCCCAGGTAGGGAATCGGCTCTGCCGCGCGACGTTCGAGCCCACGTTGCACGGCGCGTTCCAGGATGCCGTGAATCTCGTCCCAGCTCAGCGCCAGCAACTCGGCGATGCCTTGCTGGCTGGCTTCCTTCAGCCACGAGATCGCGAGAGCTTCAAACAGCGCGGTGAAGCGGCTGGAAGCCTCGGCCCAGGGCAGTCGCACGACGCGCGGCCCGTGCTCGGAGCAGTCGCTGCGCGGCGGCCGGGCGTGCAGGATCGTGCGGTACTGACAGGTGTCGAGGTGACGCCAGCGGCGTTCGGGCTGATGATCGTGGAGTGCGCACACGGCGCTGCATTGGCGGCACGGCCAGCGGACTTGCTCGTCGTGTTCGAGGAAGACGTGGACTTCGCCGTCGGCTCGGCGCAGCTCCACTCGCACGACTTTCCAGGGACTTTCGATGCCCAGAATCTGGCGGTATAGCTCGCGGTCTTGCATCCCGCGAGACTACCACCGAGCCTCACTCGCCCACTAGAAACCCGGAAGAACCATTTTTCTCGGTCCTAGCGCCGGAAAGTGGCCAACTTGATGTATTAGAACCCTCCAATAGCCCGCTCAGTGGCCACTCCCTGAACCGTCGTTCGTTAACTTGACAGTACCCTCGCAATTGATTCCTGCTAAGCGGGATGCTCAGGTCTTCCTGTCCATGTCCGCGGGTATTCCGGCAATCAATCATGCACTTCTATGGTATGCACTCCAACACTTCGGGGCGAAGACGGTCTTCTATCAGGTTGTAGAGAGCTATAACCAGAAGTTGTGGATGAGCCTCTGAGGGGAGGCGGCGTATCCTGACGATTGAGGAAGCAACTCAATCGTTTTCTGGAAAGGAACAAGGAGGATACGCCATGAGTCAGTGTGAAGCTGCTGAGAGCAGCAGTCAAGTCAACCCCCAAGTCATTGATGGAAAGGAACGCTCGCCCTTGGATGAGGTGCTGCGCCAAGGAGCGCGCCAGATGCTCGTCAAGGCCGTGGAAGCCGAAGTGACCGCCTACATCGAAACGCATCAGCACGAAGTCGACCAGGACGGCCGGCGGCTGGTGGTGCGCAACGGTCACGCCCGCGAGCGCACCATCGTCAGCGGCGTGGGTCAGCTGAAGATCCAGGCGCCGCGGGTTGACGATCGCCGAGTCGATGAGCAGGGCCGGCGCTTTCGTTTCACTTCCCAGATCCTGCCGCCGTATCTGCGGCGCACGAAGAGTGTGGAGGAGTTGATCCCCTGGTTGTACCTGAAAGGGATCTCGACGGGCGATTTCAGCGAAGCGCTGGAGGCCTTGCTGGGGCCCGACGCTCCGGGCCTGTCGGCGACGACGGTGGTGCGTCTCAAAGACGTCTGGCGCCGCGAGTACGAGGCTTGGTCAAAGCGTGACCTCAGCGGCCAGCGGTTTGTTTACATTTGGGCCGATGGCATCTACTCGAATGTTCGTCTGGACGATGAACGGCAGTGTTTGCTGGTTGTGATGGGAGCACTCGAAGACGGTCGCAAGCAACTGCTGGCGGTGCACGACGGCTTTCGCGAAAGCGAACTGTCGTGGCAGGAGTTGCTGGAGGACTTGAAACGGCAGGGGCTCGAGCTGCCGCCGAAGTTGGCGGTGGGCGACGGAGCGATGGGGTTTTGGGCGGCACTGCGGAAAGTCTATCCGGCGACCGGTGAGCAACGCTGCTGGCTCCACAAGACGGCCAACGTGCTCAATAAGCTGCCGCAGAGCATGCAGGGCAAAGCCAAGCAGGCGCTGCGCGACATCTATCTTGCCGAGAGTCGGCAGACGGCGGAGGCCGCTCTGGACCGTTTCAAGAACCTATACGAGAAGAAGTTCCCCAAAGCGGTCGAGTGCCTGGAAAAAGACCGCCAAGTGCTGCTGGCTTTCTACGACTTTCCGGCCGAGCACTGGGGGCACTTGCGGACGACGAACCCGATCGAGTCCACCTTTGCGACGGTCCGTTTGCGGCAGCGACGAACGAAGGGTTGTGGCAGCCGCGAAGCGTCGTTAACGATGGTCTTCATGCTGGCCCGCCAAGCCGAGCGCCACTGGCGACGCCTGAACGGTTCGGAAGTGATTGTTCATGTCTTAGAGGGAAAGGTTTTCAAGGATGGATTGATGGTTCAGGAAAACGCCGCCTGACCTCGCCCATCCACAACATTTGACAATATCTCGGTTGTAGAGCCGCCGCGTGACGTACTTTGCCGGGGCGAGGAGAGTGCCGAGGTAAAGCTGTTTCCCGTGACCGGATTCCTAGCGGAACTCGTGGTCCAGAGTCTGGCGGATTTCCTCGATCGACGTGATTATGCCGCGGCGCGAACAATGCTTCGTCGATTCATCGGTTGCTTTCCAAAGCGTTCCCGCAAGATCCTCGATCTGCTTCGAGCGGTGGAGTTTCATCTTGCCTTGGACTTCAAGTCTTCGGAAGAGTTCGCCGCCAGAGCCGCCGAGCAGACTGAACTTCAAGGTCTTGCGAACAGATTCTCACTACAAGGACTGGGCGAAATCGATCAGGATTTACGCCGCTTGACGTCACTCCTTGAATTGATTACGGCTCAACTCCGCGACGAGCGCTACATCGACGCCCTCTGGCGACTGATGTACCTGTACGATTACGTTGAGGGTCTCTTGGATGAGATCGAACCTGAGTTGACAGAAGGCGAGCGCAAGACCTTGGAAGAGCTAAGAGCGGACTGTTTCAAGCTGGACGGGCTCCGCAAGCTTCGCAACGCAAAGCTCCATCCTAAGGATTACAACCAAAGATTGAGGCCCGAAAGAAACCAAGGCATCAGCGGCAGTGATTTCGATTCCTGCTTAAGTGATGAGAACCTGCGCCCAGCCAGGAAGCACTTGGCTCCATTCTTACGGGCCTTGCTGGAGCGCTTAGCCATGCTGGCAGGTGCGAGATCGTTTGAACAGGACTATCAGTCACTGAACCGTGAGATCCTCAAGTTTCTCAGAGAATAAGTAACCCGAGTGACTCCCTCAGCCCGGAGCGTGGAGATTTCCATGTGGGAATCCGCTGTGGCGGTTGCAGCGGGGAGTGTTGCCTGTTGATCTGTGAGGCTTTGAACAGCTACAAAATTATCTACAGCGGAATTTCGCACACCCGAAAATAAGCCGTAAGTTATTGAAAACATTGGTCGGGGCGGAGGGATTTGAACCCCCGGCTTCCTGCTCCCAAAGCAGGCGCGCTACCAGACTGCGCCACGCCCCGATCCGTCGGGTCACATAACTACACGGGTCCGGACCCGAAGCCAATCTGGGGACCCACTAACTGATTCTAGACCAGTCCGTTCGGTTATGACGAGGCCAGCACCCTAGCTTAACTAGCCCGCGCTTCTTGCCGCGGGGGGATCGTATCTCGCTCATTAGTACGAGAACTCCTGCCACGACGCCGTCGGTCCGACTTCAATTCGCCGGTCACAGACGGCGACGTCTTTTGTTTTAAGTAACTTCTGGGCTCTTGGCCAGGGCAATTTTAGCCGCGCGCGATAGAATATACGCAGGCTCATTGGAACGGCCGAACGGGTAAGGCCAAGTCGGGGATTGCCACGAGCGGCTTCGCCCTAATTAGGCAACGGCCGCGCCCGTGATATCCCAGGGCTCCGAGCACTGAGCCGCGAGTGTAAGCGAGCGGTTCCGGAGCTGAGGCCGCTCGGCAGGGATGAATCCCCGCCCGCTCCAGCACCGCCTAGAACGAGAACAGGAACAGTAACGTCCTCGTTCCCGCGTTCATTACGGCCTGACGGCTTTAGTGTCAGCGAACATGGAAAGCGCAGTTGGGTGTCCGCGCAATTTTTTCATGCTTTCCCCGTGGCTTTCTCCGCCCGCGGAATCGGCCTGACCCAGGAAAATGACCAAACAAACCAAATTTACAGATAAACCTAACTATTTCGTTGATTAGCCTGCATCCGCGAGGTGAAGAAAAGGAGCACTTAGAGGTCAAACGATCCCCATCACTACGCGCTTGTAAGGTGGGCGAGTTAGCCAAGTTCGCCTGAGTTGCCCCTGAGTTAGGTGCTGGTAGGGCTCGTGCACTGAATGGGGCGCACTGCTCACACCTTGCAATCTGAAGGAACACGGGCAGCCTATACACTCGGCTCAGCCTCACCACCGGGGCCGGCGTGGGAACACAAATAACGAGGGGGGCTTCACCACTGGCGAAGCCCGCCAAGGCCGAGATCGCCTATCGCGCCGAGCGGCGCTTCAAGTCAACTCGAGGCTTTTGACCTTGATGTTATCGCCGTCCACGTCGCCCTCGATCGAGACGGTCAGGTTCTCGGTCTTGTCCGTGGCTTTCAGCGCGGTGGCTTTCTTGTCGCCTTCGGCGTCGAACTTGAGGAACTTGCCCTCGGAGGTAACTAGGCCGAAGCCGCTTCCACTGCAGTTCGAGGCACACATCTTGGTGTGCATCTTGGCCGCGTCGTGGGTCTGCATCTTGGCGGAACACATCTTATGCATCAAGATCCCCTCGACCTGTTCGGCGGACAGCGGTACGGCTAGGATCATCAGACTGAACAGAACTGCCATTGTGCTTCTCACGATGGTTTTCTTCTTTTAGGGTAGAATTCCGGTGCCCAGGCGCGCATGTGGCGATCTCCTTCAAGGGTCGGTTGGCTGCCGGAGCGTGGCCTCTGAAATCCGCCTACAATAGCGCCCAAAGCCAAACATCGCCGGAAGGAAGGGGCAAGTTACGGCGCGAATTCGAGAGTTTACATCTCTGGGATTCGCTGAGTTGCTCCGAAGGTCCCTCCTACTTGGGTAGCACCGGGGCATTCGTTCAACTGCTTCAGGCCACGTTATACTCGAAAGGTGCCGCTTGCCCCGATAAATACGCGTGCGTTTCAAACGGTCGTCACCTGGGCTCTGGCCACGCTGGTGATCTACTTTCTGTACCGGGTCGTGAAGCCCTTCTTGATTCCGCTGACCTGGGCCGCGGTGCTTTCGATTTTCTTCTTTCCGCTGCATCGGCGAGTTCTCTTGCGGCTCTCACGGCCCAATGTGTGTGCGTTGATTACCGTGACGGCAGTGACAATTCTGCTGTTAGCGCCTGTGGCTTGGCTTGCACCTGCCTTTGTCAAAGAGGCCGTGTCGGTGGCAGGGTCCATTCCGACAGAAGAGGCTCTTCCGAAAATGAGATCTCTGCTCGAGGGGTTATTTGCCCAGGCGCCGGTTCCGCTGGGGGACTTCGAGGAGATTGTTCGTGAAGTAAGCCAGAAGGCAGGCGCCCTACTGGCGCAGCAGTCCGCCCGGCTGGCCGGGAACCTAGCCCTATTCGTCTTCCACCTGATCGTGATGCTGTTGGCCATGTTTTATCTGTTCCGCGACGGTCCCAAGCTGCTGCAGCTGCTGAAAGACATCTCACCGTTGGGCGGGGCGCACAGCGATCGCATGACTCAAGAAGTGACGGAGATGATTTCGGTTACGCTCTCGAGCGGATTTATCGTTGCCGGCGTGCAGGGATTGCTGGGAGGAATAGTTTTTTGGTTGTTGAGTATGCCCTCACCGGTTTTCTGGGGGGTGGTCATAGGGTTTCTCGCCTTTCTGCCGGTAGTGGGGCCGTGGCTGATATGGATTCCGGCAGCCATCGGGACCGCGCTGAACGGAGATACGGCGCGTGCCGTGGCCCTGGTGGTGCTCGGTTTCGTCCTGGTGAGTGGCGCGGACAACGTTCTTCGCCCGATCTTGATCGCCGGCAGGGCGCAGCTCAACGGTTTGTTGGTTTTTGTAAGCGTCCTTGGGGGCATCCAGGCTTTTGGCTTTTTGGGAGTGGTGCTCGGTCCGCTGGTCGTAGCTACGGCTGCCGGGATGCTGAAGGGCTATCGCGAAAGCTTGCGGGAGACCCAGGCCCTTCCCCCCGTTTCCGAGGCGGCGTAGCGTGGGATTGGAAGGTTGGTAGGGAAGATCACAAGTCGCGTTGACAGTTCGATTGAGGTTAGCTATATTCAAGTCAATGGGGTATCCACTTGACTCAGGTAACCCCAACATCTTGTGGTTGGGCTCACGGGGCCTCAGCGTCCCAGTCGGCGACGATCGATCGATACGGCGTTGGGTCCACGGCGACTGCCTGCTGCACAAGGCGGTAGAAGAGTTTTCCCCGGCTGCGTGAGTTGCGCCGGTTGAAGCGGAACACAAACTCGTCGAGGTAGTAGTCCAGATGCTCGTGGCTAACCGCGCCTTGGTGCGTGCCCAGCAGCCAGCGCTTGAGCAACGAGATCGCTTGGTGCACCCTCGGCAATAATTCCGAGGCCTGCTTGCGGCGGCCCGACAGAAAGACGATGCGATGCTGGTAGCCCTTCTTCTCCAGCGGCTCGTAGCCCAGCCAGCCGTCGGTGTGCACCACGCTTCCCGGCTCGACCGACTCCTCCACGAAGGGCATCAAACTGGCCGCCGATGCGTTCCGCACGCGCTGCATGCGGATCCGTCCTAGCCCGCGGCCTCTCTCTTCCGCGGCTACTGCAATCAAGGCTTTACGCTCGGTCTGCCGGCCGCTCACACCCTCTTCCTCAGCGCCCCAATAGGTCTCATCGACCTCGACTACGCCCGCCAATCGCTCCCGCCCCGGACGCACCATCGCTCGCCGCAGCTTGTGCATCCAGGTCCACGCGGTTTGATAGCTGCCCAACCCGAGAACGCGCTGCAGACCCAGCGCGCTGACCCCGTTCTTTTGCGAAGTGACGTGCCAGATCGCCCGGAACCACAGCCGCAGCGGCTTACGTGTGTCTTGGAAGATCGTGCCCGAGGTCACCGACGTCTGCCGCCCGCAGCGAGCGCATTCGAACCACACTTTGCGCACCGGCCAAGCCCGCTCATGCCCGCATCCCGGACAGCGGAAACCCTCCGGCCAGCGCAACGCGGACAGATAGTCGCGACAGGCCTCTTCGCTGGCGAAGCGTACCTCGAACTCGAGCAGGTCGCGTGGATAATCCTCCACGAAGGCGCATACTACATCTTGGGGTCACCTGAGTCAAGTGGATACCCAATTCAAGTCATTAGTAGCCCCTGATTAGGGTTGAGGCTTCTCCACCGAGAAGAGTTGGGGCTGCAACGTGTAGTCTCGCGAAAGCAAACAAAGTATTAGCTTTTCCGCGATGCGCGGTTTGTCTGCGCTCGCTGAGTGGCCTATGATAGAAAGGGGTGTTTTCGGCAACGGCGACATCCTTTTGGTTAACGGGAGAGGTTTGGCTTGGCTTCAGATAATCTTCTGACGTACGGCGAAACGGAAACGGCCGGTAGGAATGAGAACCCCTCTGTAGGGTTGCCCGAACCGGTCTTCCCCGGCAAGGTTCCCACTCAAAACGGGGCGCTGCCCAAGCCGGGCGCCCCAGGCGAACTTCCATCCCCTTCGAGCAGCGAAACTAACGGCCACGAAGAGCAAGATACGGAAACAGTGGCCGCCGAGGAGTTCGGCCACCAAGAGTCGCCCAACGGTTACTCCGAGCTGCCGGAAATTCGACAAGGAGAGTTGTGCCGTGGTCGCGTCGTTGGCATCCTGGCGGAAGGGGCGGTCGTTGACATCGGAGGAAAGACCGAGGGGCTCATCCCAATCTCCGATTTTGGGGACAGCGACACCGAGGCCGACCTTGTGCCCGGCGCTGCGATCGAAGTGTTTGTCGTTAGTCGAGCTGCCGCGGGTGACTATGTCTCTTTGTCCTATCAGCGTGCACGCCGACAGCGCGCTTGGGAGAAGGTGGAGCAAGCCTACCGCAGCCGTGAGACGCTCACGGCACGAGTCGTCGGGAGGGTGAAGGGTGGCTTGAGCGTAGACCTTGGGATTCCGGCTTTCTTGCCCGGATCACACGTGAGTTTGGACCCCTCGAACGACCTTGACGGAATGGTCGGGGAACAGATAGAAGTCCGCATCGTCAAGCTGAGCCGCACTCGTGGCAACGTCGTCGTCTCCCGGCGGCAAGTATTGGAAGAGGAGCTGCGGGCGCGAAAGGAAGCGACGCTGGCGAAGCTCAGCGAGGGCGGTGTCATCACCGGGACTGTCAAGAGCCTTACCGGCTACGGCGCCTTCGTAGACCTGGGAGGTCTCGACGCCTTGCTGCACGTCACGGACATCTCTTATCGACGGATCCAAAGCCCGTCCGAGGTCCTGAATGTAGGAGACGAGATCACCGCCAAGGTGCTTCGTTTCGATCCCGAGCAGGAACGAGTCTCGCTGAGCCTGAAGCACCTCCAACCCGATCCCTGGCAGGGCGCCCAAGAAAAGTATAAGGAGGGCGATCGGGTCTCAGGGTGCGTGGTGAGCGTCACGGACTACGGAATCTTTGTCGAATTGGAGCCGGGCGTCGAAGGCCTTGTCCATGTCTCGGAGATCAGTTGGTCTCGGCGGGTAAAGCAGTCGTCGAAAGTGGCCAAGCCGGGGAAAAATCTCAGCGCCATTATTTTGAGCGTCGATCCGAAAGAACGTCGCGTTTCGCTCAGCATCAAGCGCCTAAAGCCCGACCCGTGGACCGGGGCGACCCAGCGCTATCCGATCGGATCAATCGTCGAAGGTAGGGTGAGAAACCTGGCGGCTTTTGGCGCTTTCGTGGAGATCGAGGAAGGTCTCGAAGGGTTGTTGCATGTTTCCGACCTATCGTGGGACGGCAGGGTAAAGCACCCACGCGAGGCCTTGCGGAAGGGCCAGAAGGTCAAGGCGGCGGTTATGCGCGTCGAAGAGCAAAACCGCCGCGTTTCGCTTGGCCTCAAGCAGCTTCAGTCCGACCAGTGGGACATATTCTTCGCCGATCACATGGTCGGTGACACGATTCGGGGAGCTGTCAAACGGCGGACGAACTTCGGAGCCTTCGTCGAGGTGGCGCCGGGCGTCCAGGGCCGGTGTCACCATTCGGAGATCCCGACCAACTCGCACAGGAAGGGTACGAATCCACTCCGGATGGGGCAAGAGTACGAGTTCAAGATTATTCGCCTTGACGAGTTCGAAAAGAGAATAGGACTACGGTTTCACTCGGCGACCCATGGCAACAGCGAAGCTAACACCAAGCCCCCGCGGGTCGAGCAGCCGGCTGCGGAAAACGGCACGCCGCAAGCCGTCACAGAACGCAAGGACATCGGATCGCCGGAATAGACCTCCTCAGCGAAGTTATTGAAAGCAACGGGTTGCGAGTAGTGCTATTATCCCTCGGTAGGTAGTTTGTTAGGAAGGCCGGTTCCGTCAGGGTTAGAATCTGGAGGGTGGAAAAGAGGCGATATGACCAAAGCGGATTTAATCGAGGAAGTCTCGCGCGTGGTGGAAGTCACCCGCAAAGATTCTGAAGTCATCGTTGAGACGATTTTTGATAGCGTCGTACAGTCGCTGCGAAAGGGCGAGAAGGTAGAGGTCCGAGGCTTTGGGAGCTTTCGAACCCGCGAGCGACAGGGTCGAGTGGGACGGAATCCCAAGACCGGTGCTAGAGTGAAAGTCCCTCCCAAGACAATTCCTTTCTTCAAACCCAGCAAAGAGCTGCGCGATGTAGTCAATGGAGGCCCGCCGCCGCCCGCGACGCCTGTTGAACCAAGGTCCAGCTTCCAAGATCCGAGCTCAAACCCGGTGGACTGATCCGCCGGGCCGCTGTGTTGTTCTCACCCTCCCTCAACCATGAAGGCCCGGGCCGATGGCTTTGCCGGCCTGAGTTGCGATGGACTACATCTGGAGCCCCTGGAGATACCACTACATCAAACAAGCGGACCAGGACTCGCGCTGCGTCTTCTGCGAGATTAACGCCTCGCGCGATGATGAAAGCAACCTGGTCGTGTTTCGCGGCCAGTCGAACTTCATCGTCCTGAATCGTTTCCCCTACACCAGCGGTCACGTGATGATTGTCCCCATGGCGCATGTGGCGACGGTCGAAGACGCATCGGTGGAAGTGCTGGAAGAGATGATGCGGCTGGCTCAGCGGGCCGAGTCAGCACTTCGCAAGCTGTATAAGCCCGACGGTCTGAACCTTGGCATGAACATCGGCAAAGCTGCCGGAGCCGGGGTCGGCGGGCACATCCATCTCCACGTGCTGCCGCGTTGGGTAGCCGACAACAACTTCGTCACCGTAGTCGGCGAAACTCGGGTCCTCCCGGAAGAGCTGTCGGAGACCTGGCGTCGGCTCCACACCGAGTTCCCTCCTCGTTCTTCATGAAAGCGCTAACCGCGATCCTCGCCGTCGCGGCGCTAAGCGTGGCAGCGTTCAAGGCGCTGACCGTTCGCCCTTCCCACAGAATCTCGGTAAAAGGCTTCGTCTGGGAAAACCCCATTGCCCAACAATCGGTTCCCGCGGGACTCACTACGATTCGAGCAAGCGAGTGCGGATCTTGTCACACCGAAATCTATCGCGAATGGCAAGCGTCGATACACGCTCGTGCGATGAGCGATTTGCAGTTCCTGGAAGAGATGCGCAAAAACCCCGGCAGCAACTGGCTTTGCATCAACTGCCACGCGCCGCTTGCCAACCAACAGCAGTGGATCGCCGTCGGCGTTCGTGGTTCGAATCTGAACCAGGCAACCTATGTTCGCAACCGGGATTTCGACTTCAAGCTCCGTGAGGAGGCCATCACCTGCGCGGTCTGTCACGTGAGAGACGGAGTCATCCTCGGCCCATGGGGTGACAGCGACGCTCCGCATCCTGTCCGCAAATCCGAGCAGCTGTTGACCGCGGCAACCTGCACCGTTTGTCACCAAGCCGTTGCCAACTACGGAGAGACGTTGATTTGCTACCTGGAATCAGGCGAAGAGTGGGAGAACGGCCCCTTCGCCGCGGCCGGTGTCACGTGCATCGACTGCCACATGCCGGCTTTCAAGCGGTCGATCGCCGAAGGTCACCCGCCGCGGAGATCGGGACGCCACGTCTGGGCCGGAAGCGGCGTTCCCAAAGAACTGACCGCGTCGGAACAGCAACGCAAATACTTCGACGCCTTTGGCTCCGCTCTGGCGTTTGGACTCACGACGGAGCGCGCGTCCTACCGTCCGGGTGACACCGCAGTTGTACTATTGGAACTGGAAAACGCGCGCGCCGGCCACATGTTGCCCACGGGCGACGTCGAGCGCTTCATCACGATCGAAGTCGAGGGGCTCACACCGGACGGGAACGTTTTCGACAGCCAATCAGTTTGGATCGGCCAGCACTGGCAGTGGTATCCCGAGGTGAAGAAGATCTCCGACAACCGGCTTCGCCCGCGGGAAAAACGCGAACACCGAATCGCCATTCGTCTCCCGGAGACTCCTGGACAGGTAGTGTTCCGTGCGTCGGCCGTCCATCACCGCCTCAGCGAAGAGAACGCCGCCTATCACGGTCTGCTAGGCCGATACCCGCTGTCAGCACCCATCGGGGCTAAACAGATCGAGGTCGCTGTCGAAAGGCACAGGCCCGGGGGCTAGAGTACTCCGTTTCATTCATGCACTCACGTTTCGGGCGAGTGCAGGCGGGGCTCGGCATGATGCAGCATGCTGTGCCCCTACAGATCTGTTGGGTGCCTGGATGTAGGGCACGGGCACACTGGCGACACATCTTTTTGGATTCACTGGCGGATCTCCCTGCGCTGATCTTGGGCTGGTGGGATAGCGGTTCCTCAACCGCCGGCAGCGCCGGGGCTCTGTTGCCCCTAGCGGAGCCAGCTAGGCTGCGGGCCTTCGAGAATCCTGCGTGTTTCTTCGACGAGCTTGAGTAATTCCCGCCGCTGCTCTACCTTTTCAAAAACGAATGAGGGACGTTTGTAGTAAGCAGTCTCTTCTTCCCAAAGGTCGCGGACAGCCTTCCGGGCCGCTTCAACGTAAACGGGCTTTCCGTCCCTGAGCAAATAGACCGGATTCGCATGAGCCCAAATCTCAGGCTCTTCGGGCTTGCTCGCGGCCTTGGCGCGAGCGGCAATCCAAGAGCTCGCATCAATCGGCACGTTGTAGTGTAAAGAAATTTCGGTACTTCCCCCGTCCCCTGCTTTGGTCGCAACCACTTCTCCGTTGACAATGATGTCGACCTTTTCGATCGGACGGTAAAAGACCGCCGTCGCGGTTCCTTGTACCGAGTAGGTGCGGTCACTCCATTCGAAAACGGCGCCGGACGATTTGCCATTGGCGGAAAACTCGAGCAATGGCCCATTGGTCAGCAGGACGGCTCCCTGTCGGACTCCCTCCGCCCAGGCTTGGTAAGCAGAGTCGCCGGCCGCGGCTTTCACCAGCGCCCTTTCAGGGCCGAGCAAGGGAATCTCTCGCAGCCAAGGGCCCTGGCGACCGGTCGATCTGGGATAGGGAGCGTAGAGGGGCACGGGAAAATCGCTACCAGCGAGACCTACGACCCGAAATCCTGCGTTGAGTAGCTGATACCACTTGTCCAGGGCCAGATCCCCAAACTGAAACAGCTCGACGAAGTCAATCGTATTCCGTGCCAGGTTCATCAACAACGTCGCGTGCGGTATGTCGTCGCGATAATTGCGCAAATGAGCGAACCCTGTAACAGCTCCCAGGCGTCGGCCCTCCCTAAACAGGATCGTCGGAAACGGATATGCCTCGGGAGAGTTGGCGAGCTCGCTGCCGATACTTAGAGGCCGGATCATTCGTTCCGGACCAAGGAAGAGAGTGTGTCCGTAGAAAGCGCTGCGCGATTCGTGTCCCGAGCGAATGGCGTAGCGCGGCAAACGAGCTTCCCCCTCACGTCCATAGGCGTATTGCAGTGCGGCGTGCTGCTGGCGTTGCAACTCAAGAAAGTTTCCCACGGCGAGATCTTCCGCCTGGAGCCAACGCAGAAACACGTCGTCGTCTTCCTTGGCTCGCATGAGATGAATATGGTCATCGGCGGCCAGCCACTCCTCTTGGCGACCGGGCGCAATAGGTTCGAGTTTTGCGGTGATACGCCGCGTCTTTTCAGCTTCGAGAGAAAACTCCTCCACGACCGGTTTGTAAAAGAAACCGCGATACACTTCCAAGCGATAATTCTCGGCAGCGGGAAGATCAAAGGTCGCTCTACCTTCGAGCAGGATGAAATGCGATTCGTCGCTTGCCGTGACCTCCAGGGTTTTCGGGTGCTCACTACGATGCCAGATCCGTTCCCGGTAAAAGAAATCGAAACGCAGTGGAAGGTGGCATTCTACAGGGCTGAGCCGGAAAGGCTTGTCCGCCTTAAACAAATAAACACGTGCCGGAACAACCTCTCCCGTGTCGGCCCGCTGGACGACGATTTCCAAATGCGCTGAAGCATCAGGGCGCAGCGACTGGCGCACTTGGGCGAAGCCTACCAGCAGTGCAAAACCCAAGAGCAGGACGATGCGCACGTGGCGCCACTGAGCAAAGCGGGTTCTCATGTCAACGTGTTCCTTTCGAGTGTGCCGGTGCTAGTTCTGGTACCAATACTCGTTTGGGGATTTGTGGGTCGCGACGCATTGAAACATGATTGCCATCAATATCTTTCGGCCAAGTCGAAGCGTTCTGGGGCCGGCTCGTCACGCTCACCTGATCCGTCTGGCTCAGCCGCCATTACGACGCCGCCTGTGATGCATGCAACCGATCGTAGGACTCACTGGCGATTCCGCCGAGCTGTTCGGCCAAGCGCCGGAAGGTTTGGGGCCGGAAGTCCCAGTCCTTGCTGCGGAGAACTTGCTCCAGCCGATCACAGAGATGGATGCGGCAGAGATCTTCGAAGTCCTTGGCTGGAATCTCGATCTCCTTGCCGGTGAAGCGGTCGATCATCGTGTAGGGAGCAGTGCCACGCTCAATCGTGCGATCGAAGGAAGCGTAGTCGATGGCGCTGTTCAGGTACGCCAGATGCTCCGCTCGCTCCCCGATCAGCTCGCGTACCTCGCCTCGTCGATCAAGCGGCAGAGAAAAGTCTTGGAAGATCTCGGTGCCGTAGATCGAGTGAAACATGCCTGCTCGGCACAGTTCTTCCGAGCAACCCCAGGCCTTGAGATCCCGATAGACGCCAACGTTGTGTCCCAAGTACGTACCGTGGGTGTGCTCAACGTTCGCAGTGTCAAGCTCTTGTAGATAGTCGATTAGGTCATTGAAGGTTGCCATCGTCCTATTATTCTCCTAAAAAGGAGCTGCCCGCGCCAGCCAACCGCGCTGTCACCGGCTCAGCCAATTCGAACCACGTTGCCGGTTCGCGCTGACTCATAGATTGCCAGTATCGCTTCCAAGGCCCGGTATCCCTCTTCGCCGTCCACCAGCGGCTTGCGCCGTTCGCGGACGGCGTCCCCGAAATCCAGCAACTGGTGTTTGATGGGTTCGAGCGAGATCGCCATTGGGTCCGACGCGCCAGAGTCCACATCGGTCGCAAGAGGTGCATCTTCCCCCCTGTCGCCTTCCACATCCCAGGCCGTTAGTCGATCTCCCGTGATGATGGCCGAACCATTAGTCCCATGGATTTCGATGCGCTCGGAGTAACCGGGAAAGATGGCCGTTGATGCCTGAATGACTCCGGTCGCTCCACTAGCGTAACGAATAATGCCGCTCACGACGTCGTCCGACTCCATCTTGTGGGCCGCGGCCAGTTGCCACTGCGCGTAAACTTCTTTGATCGGCCCGGCAAGATAAAGCATCAAGTCAAGGGTATGGATGCCTTGGTTGATAAGCGCTCCGCCTCCTTCCACGGACCAACTTCCCTTGCCCGGGCGGTCATAGTAAGCTTGCGGCCGGTGCCACTTGACGTACCCATCAGCTTGCAAGATCCTGCCTAGGCGTCCTTGCTCTAAGGCCTGGCGAAGAAAAATCGTCGAGTCGTCGAAGCGGTGCTGGCTGATCACGCCAAGAGAAACGTCAGCTCTCGAGCAGCAATCGAGCATCGCCCTGGCGTCGGCAAGCGTGACAGCAATCGGCTTTTGAACCAGGACGTGTTTGCCGTTCGATGCGGCCACCTGTGTCATTTCAAGCCGTGAGTCGGGGGAAGCACAGACATCCACGTAATCGATATCCGGGCGGTCACAGAGATCCCGGTGGTCAGCTACGAATTCGGTGCCGTACTCGTTGGCGAATCCCCGGCCTTTCTCTTCGCTTCTGTTGGAAACGGCGACGAGCTGGTAGCCGATCTGCCGGTAGCTTTCGGCGTGTTTATGCGCGATAGCACCGGTGCCAATGAGTCCCACGTTCATGTCTTTGGGTAAATCTCTCTGCGCCCTCGTGCGACACTCAGGAGGAACGTACAACTACTACTGTAGTTAGTACGTTACGCGCCTAAGTCCCTTGTTGCCAATGTCTCGACGGAAGTGCATCCCGTCAAAGTGGATTTCCTTGACCGCCGAGTAAGCGTTCTCCATGGACTCAGCAAGCGTGTCCCCACCAGCGGTCACACCGAGGACTCTTCCGCCGGCAGTAGCGATTTGTCCCTGGTGGAAGCGGGTACCGGCGTGGAATACCTTGGCGCCAAGGGCTTCCGCACGGTCGATGCCAGTTATGATCCGCCCTTTTGGGTAGGATCCGGGGTATCCTTCTGATGTTAAAACGACACATGTAGTTTTACTAGCTTTCCAACCAACCGCGCCGGCGTCAAGTCGACCCTCAGCGGCAGAGGCAAGAAGCTGTGCTAGATTGCCGGTCATCCCATACACAAGCGGCTGTGTCTCCGGGTCCCCGAGGCGCACATTGAACTCGAGAACCATGGGGCCCTTGTCGGTCAGCATCAGCCCGACGTAGAGGAAGCCCTGGAACGGCTGTCCCGTGGCCCTTACGCCCTCGAGAGTAGGCTCGACGACACGGCTGACGACCGCTTCACGGATTTCGTCTGTCACGATATCGGGGTCGCAGTAGGCGCCCATGCCTCCGGTGTTCGGTCCCTGGTCGTTGTCGAAAGCCGCTTTGTGATCCTGGGTCGGGGGAAGAATGCAGAAATCCTTGCCGTCGGTCAGGACGATGAAGCTGGTTTCCTCTCCCCGCAGGAACTGTTCTACGACGAGCCGCCGACCGGCCGGCCCGACGACTTCGCCTGCCAGCATAGTAGTGGCCGTTGCCCTTGCTTCGGTCTCATTTTTCGCCAGGACAACTCCTTTGCCGGCGGCCAGCCCGTCCGCCTTCAGTGCTACGGGAAATCCGAATCGTCCGATGTGGTCGTCGATGTCGGCGGGTTTTTCGAGGACGGCGAAATCAGCAGTAGGAATCCGATGTTGGCGCATGAATTCCTTGGCGAAGATCTTGCTCGACTCGAGCCGGGCGGCGGAGCGGACCGGACCCACGGTAGCCAAGCCGCGGGCCGCGAATTCGTCTACGATCCCCGCCGCCAAGGGCGCTTCGGGGCCGACGACGGTAAACGACACTTTTAGGGATTCCGCGAGATTGGCCATCTCCGGGAGGGATAAGATATCTCCTGGAATGCAGGAGGCGTCGATCGCCGCGCCAGCGTTACCGGGAACACAGTAGACGGCCTGGACACCTTCAGATTGCCGCAACTTCCACGCTAGGGCATGTTCTCGGCCATCACTACCTATGACTAATATCTTCATGGCCTTGTAAGTAACTTTTGATGATGTTTGGCTTTGCTCAAGAGAAAGCCGGCTCAGCCAGGGCGGAGTTCGTTGCCTCCCATCCCGCGAGTGCTTAGAATAACAAGAAGTCGCCTGCTTATTCTTCCTCATGAAAGCGAATTTCACCGAGAGTTACGACGTGCTGGTCATTGGCGCCGGCCACGCGGGTTGCGAGGCTTCCGTCGCAGCGGCGCGAATGGGGTTGCGGACAGCGCTCGTGACGCTGAATCTCGATCTGATCGCCCAAATGTCTTGTAATCCCGCCGTCGGCGGCATTGCCAAGGGACATCTCGTCCGCGAGATCGACGCTCTTGGCGGCATCATGGGTGAGCTGACCGACGAGGTCGGAATCCAGTTTCGGCTGCTGAACACGAGCCGCGGGCCTGCTGTCTGGTCTCCTCGAGCACAGTGCGACAAAAAGCAATATCGCATCGGGATGCGCCAACTGCTTGAGCAGCAGACCAATCTCGTCATCAAACAAGCCGAAGTTATGGACTTGGTTTTGGAGAACCACGGCGGACGGAGCGAGGCGTCACCGTCTAAGAGAGTCCGCGGAGTGGAACTTCTTGATGGCAGGAATATCGAGGCGAAGGCAGTAATCGTCACGACCGGAACGTTTCTAAACGGGCTAATCCATATCGGCGAGAGGAGTTACCCCGCCGGCCGCAGCGGAGAACCTGCTACCGTCATGCTGGGCGAGGCGCTGCGACGCCTAGGTTTTCTCTGTGCTCGGTTGAAAACCGGGACACCACCCCGCCTTGACGGTCGTACGATCGACTGGAACCGTTTCGAGCGGCAATCGGGTGATCCCGAGCCCACTCCGTTCTCTTTCCGCACGGAGAAGATCGATCGCCAACAGATCGATTGTCACATCGCCTACACTACCGAACGGACTTCGAAAGTTCTCAAGGAAAACATTCACCGCTCTCCTCTCTACAGCGGTCAAATTGAGGGCGTAGGTCCGAGGTACTGCCCTTCCATCGAAGACAAAGTGGTGAAGTTTCCGGATAAGCCCCGGCATCAGATCTTCTTGGAGCCGGAGGGACTGGACACAAATGAAGTCTATGTGAACGGCATGTCCACTAGTATGCCTATCGATGTGCAGGCCGCCATGGTGGCATCGATCCCTGGCCTTGAGCGAGCCGATATGATACGACCCGGATATGCCATAGAGTACGATTCGGTAGATGCCAGGGAACTACGCAAAACTTTAGAAACAAAGAGGATAACAGGCCTTTATCTGGCTGGACAGATCAATGGCACAACAGGCTACGAAGAGGCCGCCTGCCAAGGCCTGATGGCCGGTATCAACGCGGGGTGTTCGATTAGAGAACAAGAGCCGATCGTGCTCGACCGCAGCGCAGCCTATATTGGAATCCTCATCGATGACCTCGTCACAAAGGGTACCGACGAGCCTTACCGCATGTTCACGTCCCGAGCCGAGTTCCGCCTCCAGCTCAGGATCGACAACGCGGACCAGCGGCTCACGCCAATTGGACATCGGGTAGGGCTGATCGCCGAACAACATTGGCGCAACTTTCGGTGCGCCCAGGAGAAACGTGGTGCGGTCAAGAGTTTCTTGGAGCAACACCGTCCGAAGCCGTCGGATGAAGCGGCCCAAGCGCTATTCAGGAAGCTCGGCTTGCCTACCGAGGTAGCTTCTTCGTTAGCCCAGTTGTTGAAACGCCCCGAGATTGGCATCGAGGACATGGTTGAGATTGTCCGCCACCACACAGACGCTGCTTTGACACGTCCGCAATGGAAGTCCATTGAGACTGAGATCAAGTACGAGGGTTACTTGGTGCAGCAGCTTAGGCAAATCCAGCGCCTCAAAAATGTCGAGAGTCGGCGAATCCCCGAAGGTTTTTCTTACGGGGGAATTCCAGGGCTCTCCCGCGAAGTCGTTGAAAAGATGGAACGTGTGCGACCCACGACACTTGGACAGGCGAGTCGCATACCTGGGGTGACTCCGGCGGCGATTTCCATCGTCAACGTATACTTAAACCTTCCCGGTGGGCACAGCGCCCATGCTTGAGCGCCTCGCTGAGTTCAGGCGGCTGTTAGAACCAGTCCTTGAAGCGGTTGAGCTGAAACTTCACTCGGATCAACTCGCTCATCTTGCCCGACACTATTCGCAGCTGGTCCGTTGGAATTCCCGTATTAATTTGACCGCGATCAGGGACATTGACGAGATTGTCGAGCGGCACTTTGGCGAGTCGCTGTTCGTTGCCAAGCTGATGCAGAATTTCGCGGGAACGCTTGCCGATGTGGGCTCCGGAGCGGGGTTTCCTGGCGTGCCGCTGGGAGTCTCGTGCCCGAAACTTCGCGTCACACTAATCGAATCCAACGCTAGAAAGGCCGCCTTTCTCAAGGAAGTCGTGCGGCCTGTGGCCAATGTCGAAGTTTTTCATGGTCGCCTGGAAGAGGTTAGCCGGACGTTTGATTGGGCCACGATCAGGGCGGTTAATCCAGACCAGATCACCCGATCCCTAAATAACTTGGCGGACAACGTGGCGTTCCTGGTTGGTCGCCAACAGGCAATTCGTCTTCGTGACCAAGCGCTGTGGGAATGGCAGGCGCCCGAACCGCTACCCTGGGGCCGGCAACGGGTGCTGCTGTTGGGGAAACGGGTAGAAAAAGCCGTAGCTGTTCCACGTGGAACATAGACTGTCCAACATGTTTTGAGCGACGTAGGAATACTTCTGTCGCCCAAGAAATCTCCAGAAAAGCCTTCGACCTGTGATAAGTTGTAGCTTCGGGATGAGGGTGAGGTACCTTTGGGCAGAGTCATCGCCATCGCCAACCAAAAAGGTGGGGTAGGCAAAACCACCACGGCCATCAACCTCGCGGCTTCTCTCGCCCATACCAAGCGGAAAGTGCTGCTGGTTGACTGCGACCCCCAAGCCAATTCAACCAGTGGCGTAGGATTGCGGTTGGACTCAACCAGGCCAAATCTGTATGATCTCCTGGTTGGGGACCATCAAGCCGCAAGCGTTAGGGTCAGCACCGAGGTCAATAACCTGGTGCTGATCCCGGCGAGCAGGGACCTAGTCGGGGCAAATGTAGAGCTCGTGAACACCGAAGGGCGCGAGACGAGGCTGCGGGACAAGATCGACGCCATTAGGAACGATTACCACTTCATATTGCTTGATTGCCCACCGGCACTCGACCTTCTGGCCCTGAACGCCTTGGTCGCTTCGGACTCCGTCTTGATTCCGATCCAATGCGAATACTTTGCGCTTGAGGGAATTTCGGCTCTGTTGGAAAGTATTGATCGTGTGCGGCAACTACTAAACCCGACACTGGCGGTCGAAGGCGTGTTGCTGACGATGTACGACGAGCGAACGACTCTGACCAGACAGGTCGCTAGCGACTTGAGGGAGTTCTTCCAGGAAGACCTATTCAACACGGTGATCCCGAGAAACGTGCGCTTGGCGGAAGCGCCTAGTCATGGAAGACCCATTCTGCACTACGACGCGCGATCGAAGGGCGCAGAAAGCTACCTAAGCTTGGCTCAGGAACTGCTGTCCCGCTGCCAAGAAAGGTCTACTAGCCAGGCTTCCTGGAGTCACATAAGTTATTGATAATAAAATAGTTACTATAGTAAACGAAGGTGCACAGTATGACTTCCACATCTGAGAATCAAGCTCCAAGGCGCAAGGCACTCGGTCGCGGACTGGGTGCTCTGCTCCCTACTAGGCCTGTCGAAGTTTCGAGTAAAGTTCCAACTGTCACAACACCGCCCGGTGGAAACCAAGTCCGTCAGATTCCGATTGACCTCGTCGATCCGAATCCCTACCAGCCCAGGCGGACGTTTCGACAGGAGAGTCTCGAAGAGCTGGCCCGTTCGATCCAGATCGACGGCTTGATTCAGCCGATTGTCGTTTCCCCCAAAGGAGACCGCTATACACTCATCGTCGGTGAAAGGAGGTGCCGTGCGGCGAAGCTTGCCGGCAAGACGGAGATAGCAGCGATTATTCAGCAAGTGGAACCGGAAAGGATCCTGGAAGTTACCCTGGTCGAGAACATCCAGCGAGAGGATCTCAACCCCATTGAAGTCGCCTCGGCGCTGGAGCGAATGATTCAGGAGCTACAACTGAGTCACGAAGAGGTGGCAGCAAGGACAGGAAAGGACCGCTCGACAATCAGTAACCTGTTGCGAATCTTGAGGCTTCCCAAAGATATCCAGCTGCTCGTCGCCGAGCGGAGACTTTCTCTAGGACACGCCCGGGCACTGCTGTCGTTAGAGGACCACGAGCAGCAGCGCGTCTTGGCGGAAAAGACGGCGGCGCAGGGGTTGTCGGTCCGTCAGGTCGAAAGAACTGTACGCTCTCTTACAGAGCCCAGGAAAGCCACCACTGGCTCCACGACGGTCGACCCCAATGTCGCCGCTGCGATAGAAGAAATGGAGCGTGCCCTGGGGACCCCGGTTCGAGTCGTGCAACGAACCGCCAACAAAGGCAAGATTGAAATCGAATTCCACTCTGCCCAAGATCTTGACCGAATCTACATAGCGATAGTCGGGCACCGATCCTGAGTGCGAACACTATCGGAAATAGGCTAGCCTAGGTCCGTCACGGTCGGCTTGACTGCCTCTCAATACGTTCTCCTAACGAGGCCGCGCGAGATCGCGCGATGTGGACGTACTTCTTACCGCCGGCGATCTTGCTGAGAACGGGCAAGAATTGCTCAGGAGCGACAATTCTGCCTTTATCAAAAGCCATTTGGAACACGAGTAACGTCTTGTTTACTCCCAGTCGGTCGAATTGCGCCACTCTCTCGAGTTCAAGCCGACGGCGGACCGTCTCTCCGACTCTCTCAAACCACGAGACCAAAGCCCGGGCATCCTTGTTCTCCGTATAGTTGAAGCTTGTTTTGTACCGCCGTCCGTCCGAGCCTTCGAACCGCAGCAGCTTATCCCCGGTGAAAGCCACCTTGCGCGAGCTTGAGACGTCTGTTCGGACATGGCTCAATTCCCTGAAGAGCGTGAAGATGTTCGACACCTTCTGAGCGTTGATTTCAAATCGAGTCGAATCTTCTCCGTTGGTGTCTTCGCTGTACGTTACTCTCCCGGTGGAGTCCAACAGCACGCGGAAGTAGGGAGGGACTCCTTTCGGGAAGGTCTTTGAAAAGAAGACACGCTCGCCGGTAAGCTCGGAAGCTTGGTCCAACGAGGGCGACAAGAAAAGCAAAGACGCGAGCACGATCCCTAAGCATCGTCTGGTATGCACGGGCGTCAGCCCGTCACCGCGTCGCTTGTTAGCCATGCACCCCTCTCACCGCGCCCCGGACCATTTCGCTATGGGCGAGATTGGCATGACAGATGGCCACGGCTAAGGCGTCTGACGCGTCGAAGGATGAAATGGGCTCAGTCAGACCGAGCAAGGAACATACCATGGTCTGCACCTGTGACTTGTCGGCTCGCCCGTACCCTACCACGCCTGACTTTACTTCCAACGGTGAATACTCGCCCACAGGCAGGCCAGCCTCAGCCGCCGCCAGAAGCGCTACTCCCCTAACGTGTGCCAGCTTCAACGCACTTTGTACGTTCACGTTCGAAAAAACTGTCTCGACAGCTACGGCCTGGGGTTCATGATCTTTCACGAGGTCTAGAAGACCGTGATGGATCTCCCGAAGCCTTACGGCTAGTGGGTCCTTCCGGAGCGTACGGATGACTCCCGCCGCAATGAACAAGTGATTTCGACCGTCGCTACTGATGACCCCATAGCCTGTTCTTTCCAGTCCACAGTCAATACCTAGAATGCGCATGGAAGGGAAAGGCAACGGGGTTTCGAGAGCCACCAGAAGAGGCGATGTTCCAGTTACGCAGAAAGTCTCTCGAGCTCGTGATCGTCGATGTCAAAGTTTGCGTAGACGTTCTGGACATCGTCCTGATCCTCCAGGGCCTCTATCATTCGCAGAACCGCGGCCGCCTGCTTACCCGCTACCTTCACACTGTTCTCGGGCAGATGTGTCACCTCGCTCGTCGCGGGCTCGATACCAGCTTCCTTGAGAGTTTGCAGCAGTGTTTCGTGAGCATCCGGCGGGGAAACGATGGACCAATTATCCCCTTCGTCTCGCATGTCCTCGGCATCGGCCGACAGCAGCACCTCCATCAGTTGCTCTTCGCCGGCGCGGTCCTTGGGAACAACGATGAGGCTTTGTTTCTTGAACATCCAGCCCACGCAGCCTGTCTCGCCGAGGTTCCCCCCGTTCTTCGAAAAGTGATTTCGTACCTCGCTCACCGTTCGATTTCGATTGTCCGTGACAACCTCCACCAAGACCGCCACCCCGGCGGGACCGTAGCCTTCAAACGTGATCTCTTCAAACGACTCACCGTCCAGCTGGCCTGACCCGCGCAAGATGGCCCGCTTAATATTCTCTTGCGGCATGCTTTGGGACTTGGCGCCGGTAATAGCGGTGCGCAGCCGCGGGTTCGCATCCGGGTCCGCACCACCTTCCCGAGTGGCGACCTGGATCTCTCGGATCAGGCGCGTAAAAACCTTGCCGCGTTTTGCGTCAGTCGCAGCTTTTTTGTGCTTGATGCTAGCCCACTTCGAATGGCCCGACATGAAACGCCCGCGATGATACGCTACAAACCGGTCTGGTCAGACGCCAGACTCTAAAGAGCTCGGGGATCGGTGCCGACGAACACCTGTGCCGACCTCAGCCGCCGAAATTCTCTTCAAGAATACCAAACGAGAAACGGGCTGACCAACTTTGAGATCTGGGCGGGAAAGGTCTGATCATCAACGGCACATCCGATCACGTGCATTTGTTGGTATCGATGCCGGCAACGATCTCAATCGCCGAGATGGTGTGAATCGTGAAGGCAAAATCGTCGCGGTGGGTAGACGAGCAGTTTCCCGCAGAGAGAACGTTCGCCTGCCAGGCAGGCTACGGAGCATTCAGCGTGAGTCATTCCCCTACGGAGGCAGTGAAGGAATACATTGCGGGGCTAGTTAGGGCTATCCTTCGGCCCCTGTCGGGGGCTGCCGGGCGACTGACCGATTCGACCGCAAGGCCCGCGGCGGCGCGAGACGTTTTCACGCGGGCGGTCGCTGTGCCGCTAGGCTAGCCCCCGCTAGCCAGCTTTTCCCTCCACCTTCTCAGCGCCCCCGGCAGCATCGCTAGAATGGTTCGGTGATGAAAAGCAAACTAGCCGGAATACCTTTGACCCTAGTCGTCGTCGTAGGAGTTCTTTCGTGCAGCCCCGCCAGAGCACCCCAGCAGGAAGCCGACGAGTTTCTCGCCATGTACGAAAGCATTGCTCAGAAGCTCTATACGGTCGTTGCCGAGGCCTATTGGAAAGGTAGCACCGACGTGAGCGACCAACACACGGGGGAACGCATTGGCGCCGATCGCGCTTTCGGTGCATTCGCCGGCAGCAACTATGTCATCGATCGAACCAGGAAACTGCTAGCTCAAGAAGGAGAGGTCAACGATCTGACGCGGCGGCAACTGCGCAAGGTTCTGTTGGCAGCCTCGGAGTATCCCGGAACCATCCCCGATATAGTCAGTGAGCGGGTCGAGCAAGAGGCCAAGCAAAGCGCCATTCTGGATTCTTTCGAGTTCTGCTATGAGCGGAAGGGGGGAAGGTGTATTAAGACGGCTACACCAAACCAAATTGACAATACCCTACGCGAATCTCGTGACGTAGCAGAGCGACGGCGTATCTGGGAGGTCTCCAAGCAGGTCGGTCCGGCTCTCAAACCTGGCTTGGTCGAGCTGCGGCGCTTGCGCAATCGCATCGCGCAAGAGATGGGTTATAGCTCCTTCTTTGCCCTGCAGGTCAGTGACTACGAAATGAGCGTTGACGAAATGATGCAGACGATGGAAAGCTTCCAGCGGGACTTGCGGCCGCTCTATGAGCAGCTTCACTGCTGGACAAAGTACAAGCTCGCCGAACGCTTCGGCCTGCCGCCGCCGAAGCGGATCCCCGCGCACTGGATCGGAAACCGCTGGGCGCAGGCCTGGCCAGGTTTGACTTCCTCAGCCGCCCTCGACGATTTGTTCGCGGGAAAGTCGCCTGAATGGATCATCCGCCAGGCCGAGCGATTCTATACGTCGTTGGGAATGCCGTCTCTGCCGGACAGCTTTTGGGAGAAGTCAGACCTTTATCAACTGGCGCCCGACGCGAAACGCAAGAAGAACACCCACGCGTCGGCTTGGCACCTGGACCTCGACAAGGACGTTCGTTCGCTGATGAGTGTGGAAGCGAACTACCGTTGGTTTCAAACCACTCACCATGAACTCGGACATGTTTACTACTTCCTCGCGTATTCGAATCCCGAAGTCCCCTTGACGTTACGCGAGGGCGCAAACCGTGCTTTCCACGAGGCGATTGGAGACTTGATCGGGATAGCGGCCCGCCAGCCAGCGTACTTGAAGCAGATTGGTTTGCTGCCCGACGATTTCGAAATCGACCCCACAATGTGGCTTTTGGACGAAGCGCTCAACCAGGCTGTGGTGTTCATTCCTTTTTCAGCCGGGACGATGTCGTTTTTCGAGCGGGACTTCTACGAGGGGAATCTCTCACCCGACGAGTTCAATCAGCGCTGGTGGGAATACGTCGGCCGCTTCCAAGGAGTTGAACCGCCCAGGCCGCGCGGGGAAGAGTTCTGCGACGCCTGCACCAAGACGCATATCAGTGACGATCCGGGGCAGTACTACGACTACGCGATGGCGTTTGTCATCAAGTATCAGCTGCATACCTATATTGCCAAGAACATTCTCAAGCAAGATCCCCGTAACTGTAACTACTACGGCAATCGGGAAGTGGGCGAGTTTTTGTGGGACCTATTGCAACTTGGTGCGACTCGGGATTGGAGAGAAGTCATACGCCAGAAGACCGGTGAAGAAATCAGTACCCGGGCCATGCTGGAATACTTTGAGCCGCTGATGGATTACCTGCAAGAGGCGAATGCCGGTAGGCAGCTTAGCTGGTAGCCACCGACTCCAGCAGGACCATCAAGTTGGACCAGCAGTTGGCGTCTCGCCGAGGGCTGGTTGGGGTTGCCGTGCGTCGAAGATCTCGCTTAGGACGGGTACGGATCGCCCCGCTTGTAGGCTATCTCGACGAAACCGAACCCAATTCGGTAGTGGTCGCGATCGACACGACGGCAGTAGGCAACGCGAGCCCGACCCGCGATGTTCATCGAGTAGTCGGGGTTGTGGAGATCGCCCGAGATGGAGACGACTTCGTCTACCGGGAGCGAGCACGGCATGTCCATCCCGACTCCGCCCTCACTGAAGTCCCATAACACACCGACGATCGCCTCCACGACCGCGCCCGCCCCGCGGCGGACGAGCAGTTTTTGGGGGCCGTATTTTCGAGTGCGAGGATGGCTGCGTTTCTCTGCCGCTGCTGTGTCCTGGCCCTTTATTTCGGGAGATCTCACCGTCAATTCCCGATCCGCGTCGCGGATGGAGCGAAGGTTACTTTGGCCTTGATTTGAGCCTGCTCTTCCTTCCCCTTGAGTCATTGTTGAAAGATCCGGCTTCTTCTGAGAACGGCCTACCCTTCGGTAGCCTGGCAGGGTAGCGTGGCGCACCCCCTGGTAGTTTAATCTGAAGGCTTGGCCCGTTTTTCTCAATAGGTGGGATACAGTATTTTTTTCGGTGAGAGCTAAGGGGCCGCCGTTAAGAGTCGTAGGTGGTACGACCAGAAGTCGTAGAACTTTAGTATCAGGCCCATGCTGTTGATATTGTGACCGCAGGGGTTATGGGCGAACTCCTCTAGTAGCGCGTCCCGCCTCTCCGCAGAACTGATGGCGTTTTTCCGCAACAGGATGCCGATAAGAATGGCCCGTCAATCAGGTGCTCTATTTTCCCCACCAACCCACCACCGTGTCCTGTGAGGGGACCCACCGAAGCGCCGTGTGCCAGATGAACTGATGAGACCGTGACCCAACACTCAAACCGCGCCACACACGCTCCCGACCAGTTACGGGGACGGAGGTGGTTCGATCAGTGGCACGAATTTAAGATTCGTGCTAACTTGGGAGCGCCTCCTGATGCATATTCCCGACGGCTTCCTTTCGACCCCTGTCTGGGCCGGTTCCGCAGTGGCGGCTGCCCCCGCTGTAAGCTACTGCCTGCGCCGGACCCAGAGCTGCTTCGAGACCTCGAGGACACCCTTGCTGGGCGTCATGGGGGCCTTTGTTTTCGCCGCTCAAATGATCCATTTCCCTCTGGGGGTCGGAACGTCCGGGCACCTAACCGGCGCCGCGTTGCTGGCTGCCACACTCGGTCCGAGCGCCGCCACGGTCGTGATGACCGCCATCTTGGTCGTGCAGGCCCTCGTTTTCCAAGACGGCGGCGTCCTCGCCCTGGGGGCTAACGTGTTGAACCTTGCGGTTGTGGGCGTCTGGGTTGGGTACCTGCCGTTGAGATGGTCTCGCAAAGCGAGTGCCGGCACTCGTCGTGCCGCGGCCTTTCTGGGCGCCTGGATGTCTTTGATGGCGGTGGCATTGTTGGCATCGGCTGAGTTGAGTTTCTCGAAAGTCGCGCCTCCCGTTTCGCTCTTCACGTCGATGTTGGCGATTCACGCCTTGTTGGGAATCGCCGAGGGGTTGATAACGACTGCTGGCTTGGCCGCGATGGAGCGATTGGATCCCGCTTTTGTTTACGCCGGTGAACTGCCAGGACGATGAAACAGATTGCTGTCTTGTTCGGGTGTGTGACCCTTACCCTCCTGGCAGTGGGGATTGTGCTGGTTCCGTGTGCTCCTGACACGCTCGAAAGCGTCGCTGGGTCGCTCGGGTTCGCCGATCTTGCTGTTGAAAGAGAGACCTGGAGCCCCTTTGCGGACTACGAAACTCGATTCTTCGAATCTGTCTGGTTTGCACGGCTCTCGGCGGGTCTGCTGGGAGTGGTTCTCCTATGCGGGCTGGGGGTGTTTTGGGGGCGCTCACTTCCCAGGAGAAAGGAAGACGGGTAAGGGTGCACGGCCTCACTCTGGAACACTGGGCCCAACGAACGAGCCCCATCCACCGGCTGCACGCTATCACCAAAATCGCGGCGACGATAACCCTTTTGCTGTCGCTGTCGCTCGCCGATCCCGCCTATCCGGTCTTTTATTTGGGTTGCTTCGTTCTGCTGATGGCCGGCACGGCAGTGGCGAAGTTGCCTCTGGGACGACTACTATTGCGGAGCTTGCTCGTGGCGCCGTTTGTGGGCGGGGTTGTCGTAGTTAACTTGTTCGGTGGGGATCCCGCTCGCGGTTTGACGATTTTCTGGCGCGCTTACCTGTCCGCTTGCGCCGCGACTCTCCTACTGGCCACCACGCCGTTTCCCATTCTGTTACACGCGCTTGATCGGCTCCGGGTGCCTCACTTTTTTCTCACCGTCGTGCATTTCCTCTATCGTTATCTTTCCGTCGTCTACGAGCAAGCGAAGAGCATGCGGCGGGCTCGCCAGTGCCGCGCGCCCCAGCCTGACCGACGAGGGCTATGGGAAGCGGCGGCGGCTACCGTGGGATCGCTTTTTCTTCGCAGCCATCACCGCGCGGAGCGAGTGCACCGGGCCATGCTGGCTCGTGGGTTTCGGGGCCGCTTGCTGTCCCTCGAAACAGCGCGTTTCGCGGGACGAGATTGGACGTTTCTGCTCGTCTTTTTCGCTCTGCTCGGACTCTTGCAGTTTGCCTCCCAAGCATTCCGGCCAGGGGGCTTTTCAGCGCTATGAGACCGCCGCTGATCGAGGTTTCCGGGCTTAGCTACCGATATCCGGACGGCACCGTCGGTCTAGACGGCGTCGACTTCTCCCTCGCTTCTGGAGAGACGGTCGCTTTAATGGGGCCCACCGGATCCGGCAAGACCACTTTTCTGCTCCGGGTTCTTGGACTTCTCGACGGGGCGGGGGAGATCACGATCTGCGGAGATCGCCTGGAAAAGCGAACTCTGGCCTTGGCTCGGCAAAAGCTCGGGTTGCTGTTTCAACACCCGGATGACCAGTTAGTGATGTCCACCGTTCTGGAGGACGTCGCCTTCGGGCCCCTGAACTCCGGGGTGAATCCGGCCGCTGCAAGGCAGCTCGCCCGCTCGGCTCTGCAACGAGTCGGCATGGAGTCGGCGGCTGAGCGCCGGCCCCAAAATCTTAGCGCGGGCGAGAAGCGTCTGGTGCAGCTCGCCGGGCTGCTGGCCATGAACCCGGCTGTCCTTCTGCTTGACGAGCCGGACACGTTCCTCGACCCGCCCTCCAGAGCCAATTTGCTTTCTATCTTGCGAGAGTTGCCGCAGGCCATAATCCTCGTTACTCACCATGCTGATTCGGCCCGCGCCCTGGCGGACCGGGCGGCCTTCTTCGACCGAGGCCGCATCATTGCCGAAGGCAGCGTGGCTGAAATCGTCGAACGGTTCCAGTGGGATGGCCAACCAGCCGAGCCACTACGCGCTGAGGCTTGCGACTAACCGGATTCCGTTTGCCGGAGCGGCCGCCGGCTCACTAGCCTTTACCCCGGCTCACTCCGAGACTACCGGTGCTCCGCCGGGAGTCAGATGCGACAACAGCAGCTCGCGATGCCGCCGTCCATAGCGGACCGTTCTCGAGAGCGTTAACAAGTAGAGCGTGACGCCTCCGGCGGCCGCCAAAGTTAGCACCGCGACGTATCCCTCGAGACTGTCGTATCGATAGCGGCTGATGTAGGCCGCCAAGAGCGGCAGCAGCGACAGCGGGAACAACATGAACTGCACAGTCGCTCGCAGTCCGTGCCCGGGACCGGCTCGGGAGATGCGATCCGGGTTGCTCGCTACGGGGTGGCGAACGGACATGTGATTTCCCACCGACATCAAGTAAAGGAGCGCAATCAAGCCGACGGCAAACGCTTCCAAGCTTTCGGGCATTCCTACCGGGAGGCCGATAAGCAGACAAACCCCGCAGACTAGCGCTATTTCGAGCATCGCGAAGACCAGCGTCGTCAGGTTCTTCGCTAGCAGCAGTGTACGAAACGACAACGGCAGCCAGAAGTAGAAGCGGGCGGCGTCTCGGTCAAATCCAAAGCGGTTGAGAAACATCACCGGTCCTAGCAACAACAGGGCATAGAGACTGATAAATGTCACTGCGCTCTGTTCTAGCCAATCTCCCATCGATGCCTGCCAGTTCTTCATGATTGGGACCCAGGCGATGACGCCGAACGTAAAGCCCATGAAAAACGGCAGACGAAACCGTGGGCTGCGCCACAAATAGCGAAGTTCTTTTTCGACCAGCGCTCCGAGCGGGTCGGGCAGAACGTAGGAGGGTTCTTCCGGGTTTCTAGTGGGCGAGTGAGGCTCGGTGGTAGTCTCGCGGGATGCAAGACCGCGAGCTATACCGCCAGATTCTGGGCATCGAAAGTCCCTGGAAAGTCGTGCGAGTGGAGCTGCGCCGAGCCGACGGCGAAGTCCACGTCTTCCTCGAACACGACGAGCAAGTCCGCTGGCCGTGCCGCCAATGCAGCGCCGTGTGCGCACTCCACGATCATCAGCCCGAACGCCGCTGGCGTCACCTCGACACCTGTCAGTACCGCACGATCCTGCACGCCCGGCCGCCGCGCAGCGACTGCTCCGAGCACGGGCCGCGCGTCGTGCGACTGCCCTGGGCCGAGGCTTCCAGCCGCTTCACCGCGCTGTTTGAAGCTCTCGCGATCTCGTGGCTGAAGGAAGCCAGCCAGCAAGGCATCGCCGAGTTGCTGGCGCTGAGCTGGGACGAGATTCACGGCATCCTGGAACGCGCCGTGCAACGTGGGCTCGAACGTCGCGCGGCAGAGCCGATTCCCTACCTGGGCGTCGACGAGAAGAGCTTCCGCAAGCGCCATCGCTATCTCACCGTCGTCAACGATCTCAACCGCTCGCGCGTGTTGTTCGTCGCCGAGGGACGCCGCCAGGCCAGCCTGGACGGCTTTTGGAAGACGTTGAGCGCAGAGCAACTCGCCCGAGTCGAGGCCGTCGCGATGGACATGTGGGATCCTTACGTCGCCTCGACCCGGGAGCATCTCGACGAATCGGAGAAAAAGATCGTTTACGACAAATATCACATCGCGGCGCATCTGGCGAAGGCGGTGGACCAGGTGCGGCGGGCGGAGAACAAGCGTTTACTGGCCCTCGGCGACGAGCGTTTGACAGGCACGAAGTACGCTTGGCTGCGGCATCCGGCGAACTTTTCCGAGGACGCCTGGCGCGAGTTCCGCGCGCTGCGCGAAAGCGACTTGAAGACGGCGCGGGCGTGGGCGTTGAAGGAAACGGCGATGCGGCTGTTCGACTATCGTCGCGAATCGGCGGCGCGAGCTTTCTTCGAGCAATGGCGCGGCTGGGCGAGTCGCAGCCGGCTGACGCCGATGGTCACCGTAGCGCGGATGTTGACGGCTCGCCTCGAAAACATACTCACGTATCTGAAACACCGCATTACGAACGCGGTCAGCGAGGGGTTGAACTCAAGGATTCAATGGGTCAAGGCCACGGCGCGCGGTTTCCGCAATCAACAGAACTTCATCAACGCCATCTACTTCCACTGTGGGAAACTCGATCTGGCTCCTTCGCCCACTTAAAACCCGGAAGAGCCCGTAGGAGGATAGCCGAACGAGTCTTCCCTGCAGGTTCACCAAGCCCCGCCTCCGCGGCAGGACGTTGCCGGTCACGCTCGAGCTGAGGTGTGACATTTGGCGGAACTGATAAAAACCGAATACCGCCGCCGCGAGGACCATCGCGACCATAATCATCCAATCCTCAGGTTTCCCCCGGCCTACGCTGATCCGCGCGACTAAACCTGATGGGGCCACCCAATAGGGAATGTCCAGCCCACTTATCCACACCACCCGAGCTAGATTCCGCGCCGTCTCACTCCAGATCAATAGCTGGGGAAGAATAGTACAGCTGACCAGCAGCACCAAAACAACCTCGCGCAGTCGCCGCCTCCTGAACACACGCTCTACCAGGTTTCTCATCCCGGCCGAGAAGAACACATTAAAGGCGACGAACAGCACAAACGCGCCCCCAAGCTGGGCCAAGTAGGGTGAATCCGCGTAGGCCAACCCTCCGAACAGCCCCGCTAGTAAAAGCACCATCTCCGAGCCGGTACCGAGTCGTAGCAAGCATTCGACAACGAATAGGCTCCCCATCGATATGGGGTACGTCCTGAGCTTGCCCATCTCGAGAGAGACACCGAGGGAAAGTGTGACCAGGGGGACCAATTGCCAGTAACCCATCATGAACAGCAGCACGCCCGGCAGCGCACCCTCCACATCCTCGCGCCCGATCATGCTTGGTACAAGTGCGCAGCCAACCGCTGCTGCGGTCCAAAGCAAGTACCACAAGGCCCCCAAAACAATCGAAACGAGCCTCCCGCGTCGCCCCTGTTGCTGACGGAGGGCGTTGATGACAGAGCGGAACTGCGCAACTAAAAGCGCATGGATTTGCCGCCAAGCCCGCATCCTAGAGCCACTCCAGCCGCTGCAGTGCCTTCTCGCCCCCCACCACCCGGACGAAGATGTCTTCCAGCGTCTCCTCTGCCGATCGCAGCTCGGGCACCGACCCCTCGGCGACAATCCTGCCCTGGTCAATGATGGCCACCCGATCGCAAAGCCGCTCGACGACTTCCAATACATGCGAGGTCAAGAACACCGTCGCGCCTTGTTCCACTTGCCGGGTCAGGATCTCCTTCATCAATCGGGCGCCCATCGGGTCTACACCTTCGAATGGTTCGTCCAGCAAGAACAGCTTGGGCCGATGAATTAACGCCCCTGCCAGCGCCAGGCGCTTCTTCATGCCTTTGGAATAGTCAGCGATCAAGGACGCCGCGTCGGCGTCGAGCTCAAAAAGCTCCAATAATTCACGTGACCTGGCCAATGCCGTTGTGCGCTCGAGGCCGTACATGCGCGCCACGAACTCGAGGAATTCCAGCCCGCTGAGGCGATCAAAAAGCAGTGACTCGTCCGGCACGACGCCGATCACCTGCTGAATGGCCCTCATTTCGTCGGGAACCCTCATTCCCAAGACCTCGACTTCCCCTGATGTTGGCGGCAGCAGGCCGATTAGGATGTGGATAGTGGTTGTTTTTCCGGCGCCGTTGGGGCCTAGAAACCCGAAGAAACTGCCCGCAGGGACTTCCAAATCCAGACCCTGCAGAGCCGCTTTCGGCCCGTAGAACTTGCGCAGGCTATTGGTGCAAATGGCGGGCTTCATGCGCCCAGTGTACCCCATCGGTTTCTAGCCGGCCCTTCCTGCCAATGTTAATGTTGACTTGCATGCTGCCGCCCTTTAGCATGGAGATATCGCTGCGAAAGGAGGTGATCCAGAACATGAACGATTGTGATGAACCTATGTCTGGCGAGGTGGCCGACTGTTAAACCGGCTGCTCGAACGTTCCGTTTCCCGCTTTTCAGCGAGCGGGACGTGACTCATGTGGACCGGCCACTTGCCGGACGATTCTCCCACACGTAAGGTTTAAGGATTTTACGGTCCTTAGGCTACCTTGTTACCCCCGAAACGCCTCCAGCCTTTCGGGGGTAACTCCCCTTTCTACTTTCCTGCCAACCACCGTGTACGTCCTGGGCATCGAGACGTCGTGTGACGAAACCGCCGCGGCGGTCGTCCAATCGGGTGAACGGCTTCTCTCGAACGTCGTAGCGTCTCAATTGAGTACCCACCAACGCTACGGGGGCGTCGTTCCTGAACTGGCTTCGCGAGAGCACCTGCGCGCCATTGTCATCGTCGTGCGGGAGGCTGTCGAGCAAGCAGGTATCCGCTACCAAGACGTAAACGCCGTGGCCGTGACGAAAGGCCCCGGCCTGATCGGGTCGCTACTTGTCGGTGTGACGTTCGCCAAGGGTTTCGCCATGTCGCTCGGCATTCCTCTGTTGGGAATCAATCATATTGAGGGCCATATTCACGCTGTTGTGCTGGAGCAGAAACAAGACGGTCGGGAAATCGAGTTCCCGGCTCTAGCGCTTGTGGTCAGCGGAGGTCACTCGCATCTTTTCTTCGTTGAGTGCCTTGCTCCTGGCCAATACGACTATCGCCTGTTGGGTCGAACGAGGGATGACGCCGCGGGGGAAGCTTTCGACAAGGTCGCTAAACTGCTCGGTCTGGGGTATCCGGGAGGTCCACTGATCGACAAGCTGGCGCCGCTGGGCGATCCGTCTAAAGTGCAGCTTCCCTCCTCCCGCATGAAAGGAAACCCGCTCGACCTGAGTTTCAGCGGGCTGAAGACCGCCGTTTTGCGTTACGTCCGCGCCGCCGGTATGGAAGAGGAGATAGCACGCCGGCGTCGCTTGTTCCTTTCACCGCCCACACCGACGATCGATGAAGTCAAGGTTCTCACCTCGCAGCACACGCTTGACCTCATCGCCTCCTTCCAGAACAGGGTCGTGGAAGAACTGATGCGCCGCGCGATTCAAGCGGCCGAGAATGAACCCGTGCGATCCGTCATTGTCTCGGGAGGCGTTGCCGCCAATTCGGGCCTCCGAAAGCGCTTTGCGTCAATCGGCTACCCGCTTTATTTCCCCAGTCTGGCGCTCTCTACCGACAACGCGGCGATGATCGCCGCGGCCGCCCACCCCCGCTTGCTGCGCGGTGAACACTCTGACTTCGATCTTCAGGCTCAGCCGTCACTAGCGCTTGCGGAGGGTTAGTTTTCCGAGAAGCTCCACCCCACCCTCGGGTTTGCTGGCTCCTGCAGCGTGCTACACGGGCTTGGCGGCTGTTGGGCGTTGCGTGTGTGGTGAGCGCATCGAGGGCGGGGTTACGATCTTCCGCGTAGCATCTTGAGATCAAGCTTGGGAGTCGGCTTGAAATCCTTCAAGGCAATGGGCGAGAATAGGCAAGCTGTCAAGCTGAGCAAGATACAGCGAGTGCCAGCAGCTATTGTGAAAGACGTAGGGACAGTCGCTTCGTACACGCAGGTGAGGGATGTGTGTCGCGTCCGAGGGGCGTCATGAGCAGCCGACGTCGCCTGGTTCTGAACCGGGTCTTGCAGACTGGCGGTGCGCTTATCGTTGCCTTTGTAATATGCGTGCTACCGGAGTGGCAAATGAACGCACTAAAAGATCATGTTTCGGCGAAAGATTTGATTGAGCTGAAAACCAAGGTGCGCGCGACCTGGGCTCAGATCGTAGGAGGTGCTTTCGTTCTTATTGGCCTCTACCTTGCGTGGAAGCGTCTCGAGGTAGCCCGAGAGGGACAAATCACCGACCGATTTACCCGAGCAATCGAACTGCTTCGCGACAGCAGCCTGCAGAGCCGTTTGGGAGCGATCTACTCCCTTGAGCGAATTGCTTGGGACTCTCAGCGAGATCACTGGCCAATCATGGAAGTACTGACAGCCTATGTTCGAGAAAAGCGTTCCTTGCGCGGTGACCACCCGCTAAATGAGGACGGATCAATCTCGAAACCACCTCCGGATGTCGCTGCGGTCTTGACTGTTCTGCGGCGGCGCAAATGGGAACGCGAAATCGGCGAGGATAGACAACTTGATTTGATGGAAGCGGATCTGCGTGGCGCGGAGCTCAGGGAAGCTCGCTTTGAGCGGGTGAACCTATGGAAGGCTCAACTTCAGGGCGCAAACCTATGGAGTGCTCATCTACAAGGTGCTAACCTGTGTGAGGCTCACTTGGAGGGCACGAACTTGGGTAAAGCCGATCTGCAAGGGGCGTTTCTTCAAGGAGCATTTCTCGAAGAGGCTGACCTCGGAGGATCTCAACTTCAAGGGGCGGACCTTACAGATGCAAAGGGCGTGACCCCGGAGGAGATTGCTGGCGCAAAAAGGGACGAAACGACTCATTTGCCAGATTTCGTCGACCAGATGTCCTAGCTGAAGTCATCTGGGTGCGCGGCCCTACTCCTTGACATTGAGAACGAGTCTATGCCTAAATACTCCTCATGTCGCATTTTTAGGTTTTTCGTGTAATCGTGGTTTTTTGAACAGAACGGGGGAGGGATCAATGCCGACGAGAGCGGAGACGCGGACCATTCGGATAGGGGAAGAGGACTAGCAGGTGATTCTCGAGCCAGACGACGATGTTTGGTCTGCGTACTCCCCTGAACTTCAGAAGAAGGGAGCAGCGACGTGGGGCCGGACTAAGAAACAAGCCCTAGAGAACATTACGCAGGTAGTCAAGTTGGTATTGGAAAGCGTTGAACAGCCGCAGGCAGCCAATGCGGCAGCAGATGAAAAAGGGCAGCAGGCAGTGCAACTGTTGGCGGCAACCGCGCCTGGAGAATGACGTTCGCTCATCAACGACTGAACCTGTGATTCGCTAGTCTGCTCGCCATGCGCATTGACTATTCCCGCCTCAGAACCCTGCCGGCCCGAGACCTAACGTCAGCTCTTACTCGAGATGGCTTTGTTCCCGACCGTCAGCGTCCGCCCCACCGGCTTTACCTCCACCCCGGATGGACGTAGGGTGATGGTCACCTATAACCGTCGGAGCGACACTTTTCGTCCAAAAACTCTCAAACGAATGATTGAGGTCCAGGCACGGTGGAACGAAGACGACCTCCGACGCCTAGATCTTTTGCGGTAGGTGCCGCTGTAGATTCCTGCTCCTTGTTGCGTACTCTCAGGAAGCAGTGGGTAGGTTAACACCCGGGGCTGGCTTTTGGGCCCTATTCACTGCGCCCCTTCCGTTAGTTCTCCATACCGAGCATGTTGATCGCTTCGTCTACTGGTCCCCAAACCACCCCTTGTGAGGCAAGAGCTTCGGCACCCTCCAACCACGGCAGCCGGGTGTGATGCCTGGCCAGGAGGACGCGACAGGCCCGACGGCACCTGCTTCGTCTTGCGTTCTGCTCGGGCAGGGAACTAACAGTACTTCGAAGCGATCAAGTGATTGTGAGGAAGCGGGGAGCAGCGTGGCACTAGTCTTGCTGCGAGAGCCCCCCACGAGATGACGGCCCATTGGCCAGCAAAAATACACTTCCAGAGTCAGCGCGGGGATTCAACAGGCGGGGACAGCAGATCTACTCCCGGTGTAGCTTTACGTCGGCTTGATCCACCGAACTACGGACCAACTTCTGGTCAGCTGAGTTCGGGTGCTCTTCCAGGCTGGATATCACAATGCTAACTGCTTCCTTGATGTTCTGGAGAGCTTCATCTCTAGTCCTGCCCCACGTAGAAGCACCTTCTCTCACAAGAGCCGGGCAATAAGCTGTCCAAACGTCCTGGTCGCTCTCAAGTACAATTTTCAGGTCCACGTTTGTTGACAAGGCTTCGGCTTCAGCAGACATGTGAATGCCCTCCTTAGGCCGATCGTCGGATTTGAGTGTAACGAACTTTCCAGGCATCGGGATACCGCCTACACTTCTTACTCAGATAGAAAATACCGAATAGAGCCAATGCAGTACCAGTACTATCGGCGTGCCGGGCTTTCTTCCTTAGGCCGCAGAGGATCTCCCTGCGGTGTGGAATTTGGCCGACGACGTTCGCTCCCGACTTCTGCACCTTACTAAACCGGAGCCGCACCGTCAATTATAGATACGCCGTATAGTGGTGCTGCGTTCACTCCTAGTTCGACTTAAGGTGAGCTATAACCAGAAGTTGTGGATGAGCCTCTGAGGGGAGGCGGCGTATCCTGACGATTGAGGAAGCAACTCAATCGTTTTCTGGAAAGGAACAAGGAGGATACGCCATGAGTCAGTGTGAAGCTGCTGAGAGCAGCAGTCAAGTCAACCCCCAAGTCATTGATGGAAAGGAACGCTCGCCCTTGGATGAGGTGCTGCGCCAAGGAGCGCGCCAGATGCTCGTCAAGGCCGTGGAAGCCGAAGTGACCGCCTACATCGAAACGCATCAGCACGAAGTCGACCAGGACGGCCGGCGGCTGGTGGTGCGCAACGGTCACGCCCGCGAGCGCACCATCGTCAGCGGCGTGGGTCAGCTGAAGATCCAGGCGCCGCGGGTCGACGATCGCCGAGTCGATGAGCAGGGCCGGCGCTTTCGTTTCACTTCCCAGATCCTGCCGCCGTATCTGCGGCGCACGAAGAGTGTGGAGGAGTTGATCCCCTGGTTGTACCTGAAAGGGATCTCGACGGGCGATTTCAGCGAAGCGCTGGAGGCCTTGCTGGGGCCCGACGCTCCGGGCCTGTCGGCGACGACGGTGGTGCGTCTCAAAGACGTCTGGCGCCGCGAGTACGAGGCTTGGTCAAAGCGTGACCTCAGCGGCCAGCGGTTTGTTTACATTTGGGCCGATGGCATCTACTCGAATGTTCGTCTGGACGATGAACGGCAGTGTTTGCTGGTTGTGATGGGAGCACTCGAAGACGGTCGCAAGCAACTGCTGGCGGTGCACGACGGCTTTCGCGAAAGCGAACTGTCGTGGCAGGAGTTGCTGGAGGACTTGAAACGGCAGGGGCTCGAGCTGCCGCCGAAGTTGGCGGTGGGCGACGGAGCGATGGGGTTTTGGGCGGCACTGCGGAAAGTCTATCCGGCGACCGGTGAGCAACGCTGCTGGCTCCACAAGACGGCCAACGTGCTCAATAAGCTGCCGCAGAGCATGCAGGGCAAAGCCAAGCAGGCGCTGCGCGACATCTATCTTGCCGAGAGTCGGCAGACGGCGGAGGCCGCTCTGGACCGTTTCAAGAACCTATACGAGAAGAAGTTCCCCAAAGCGGTCGAGTGCCTGGAAAAAGACCGCCAAGTGCTGCTGGCTTTCTACGACTTTCCGGCCGAGCACTGGGGGCACTTGCGGACGACGAACCCGATCGAGTCCACCTTTGCGACGGTCCGTTTGCGGCAGCGACGAACGAAGGGTTGTGGCAGCCGCGAAGCGTCGTTAACGATGGTCTTCATGCTGGCCCGCCAAGCCGAGCGCCACTGGCGACGCCTGAACGGTTCGGAAGTGATTGTTCATGTCTTAGAGGGAAAGGTTTTCAAGGATGGATTGATGGTTCAGGAAAACGCCGCCTGACCTCGCCCATCCACAACATTTGACAATATCTCACTTAAGGTCCGCAATGGGACTTAATCTCATAGTTACCTGGCGTTGAATCTTACGCTTGTCGGCCGCATGTCTGCCGAATTTAACATCAGTTACACTCTTGTGACAGCTGCAAGTCAGCCGTTGAATACGACTCCCCTAATGCGCCGCCGTATACTCGTAGGTCAGTGACACGGTTATATCAGCCACGCCGGAACCGACCGTGCTGAAACTCACTCGAAGCTGGTCGCCTGCGTTGGCGGTCGTCGAGGTCGGCGTGCCTCCGGTCACAGTGCGATCGCCCAGGGCCAAAGTGATGTCGGACGCATAGATGGAGCTAAACATTGCGGAAGCCTTCGTGCAATTCAGCGTGCAGCGTTCAATGTTGAAGTCCGTCTGGCCGCCCGTCGTGTTGACGGCGATGCGCGAGTTGCTGAGAGAGGCTGCAGCGACGCCCTCGGGAATCATTAGCGTCATCGGCTGAGTGCCCATTGTTGGCGTGCCCGCGAAGTGCCATTGCAGCGACTGCGTCACTTTGGCGCAGACTTTTGGCTCCCACTGGCTTGAAGACGACGTCCAGACCAGGCATTCACCGTCTGAAGGCGCCGCGGGCGACACCACGGCGCCCCGAATCCCCGCCACAACTGGGTTGGGATAGGTCCCCGTCAAATCTCCCCCGGCGTTGGACCCGTCACTGCGATACCAAGCCAGCAAGATGTCTCCGGTTTGCGGAATCGCGCCGGCCAAGAAGGTGATCACATTCGTACTTAGCGTGTAGTCAACGCCGGACTTTTGCACAATACCGTTCCTGGTCAGTTCAAGACTTGCCGCCGGGTTTGGTGCTGTTACAAGCGTGAACGTGGCGTTGACCCCGTTGATCGTGCCGGTCGGTGTCTCGGCGTCGTGGAACAAAGCAAAAGTGCTTCCAGGGCCGCCGGTGCCTTGCTCCAGCGAAATCACCGATCCCGTGTCTTTCTTGACCGACAGTTCACCGCTGGCGGCATCGACAAACAGTCTTACCCGGTTGGTTGCCGGAGGCAGGGGAGCCGTCATCTGGTCAAAATCGATGTAGTGACCGTTCATCTCCAGATTTCCGCTCTCATCCACACTGCTCAGCACGGTACCGCCGTTGTTCTGCCACTCTTGCAGCTTAGTCGTGCCCTGACCTTCGCCGGCCTTTACGGTCAGCGTAGTCGTTCCCGTCACCGGGGTGAGACTCCTCACCGTAAACGGAGTGTTGACGAACGTTCCGCCATCACGGAGAATCTGAAATCCCGTGTCCTTGAAATTGCCGGCGTCATCGTAGCGGGAGATGTTCAGGGCCGTGTCAAAGGCCGAGAAGGCAAACTTGTTCTTGCCGTCGATCTGAAAGAATTGGCTCACGACCGTACCCCCGAGTTTGGTGGCCAAACCCATTTCGCGGAAGAACGCGCTCCCGTCGGGTGTGATCAGTCCTAATAGATCATTGTTGCCGTCCCGCCACTCTTGTACGGAAGCGGCTTGTCCGGTGATACCCCGCACGATCAAGACGGGTGTGCCCGGAGAAGCGCCATTCATCACATCATTCGTATTCGTCAGGGCGCCGATACTGCCGGGTGTCACTGCATCTGATCCCCCGTTTGCGTGCGACGACGCGTGGGCAAGGGGCGTCCGCGCGTCTGACAATCTGGGATCGCTGCCCTCTGTGATGGTCCCGGCGGCTGTGCCATACACCGGCTGAACTTCTGTGCGCGTGGACCCCACGTTGTCAAACGCGGTCAAGCCGCTCGAAAAGTTTGCTACCGTTCGTTGCGTCACCGCAGTGCCTGAGTCCTGGAAAATCTCGTACGACGTTCCTATCGCCCCGCTGCCGGCGGCCGACCAGAAGAGATTCGCACCTCCGTCGGTGGTCAGCTGCTGCCCGGGAAGACCGTCGGAAACAGGCCAGGTGTACAGCGTACTCGTGGTCAACGTAGGGAGGTTGAATCCGATCGAGTTCGTGCCGCCACTATCCCGCAATGTCAAAAGAGTCGAGCCAGGGCTGCTTTCCTGAATGATTTGTTCCGCGGTAAAGACGTTCGTTTGGTCGAGGTCCGCTTTGCTATCGAGTGCCGCGACGAGACCCGAAACCTGCGACATCGTGATCACGCCCCCGGCCGGAGGAGGTTGGCCAATGCGAACGTCGCTTACCGTCACTGGCGTAGAGCTTTCCGGCACCGACCAGGTTTCAACGAAGCGCTTCCCGCTGTCGAGCAGATAAGTCACCGTGTAACTCGTTCCGGGCGGAGTCGAGTTGTCGTTGGGAACTAAGTCCACGATCAGCACACCCTGCACGATCTTGACCTTCACCGAACTCGTTGCCAGCGTGGTGCCGTCTGAAGCGGTGAAACCCTTCCACTCGATCGTCAATCTTCCTTTCACCTTGCTTCCGTCCGCGTTGAACAGAGTGTCCTGAATGCGCACCGTCGTGATGGCTTGCGCATATCCACTGAGGGCTACAAAAACCAGGGCCGAGGGAAGCAGCCAGCTTCCCCAACCTTCCTTCATACCCATATGAATTCCTTTCAAGAGAAAACCTTCCTTGTTTAGGGTGTTGGAGTAACAACTTTCCTAGAGTTTTCAGGCAGTTTCGGCTTCAGCATAACGTAGGAAATCTAATTTCCAGCCACTCTGTGACGCTACCTTGTTGATTTGGGGGAAATAGACTTCTTGTTTTCTTGTGACTGCTCGCATCCCGGAAACTAACTTGGATGGTTTCTTCCCGTCTAGTGAGCAGCTCGGACGAGACCCTTTGGTCGTCCTGGGTGACGTGGCGCCTGCTTTCCGCGTGCTGTGCCGGGCTTTCGAGCCCGACATTCCGAATCGATGCTGAACTCGTCTCGAGGACAGTTCACTGGCGGTCTCGGGACGCCGCGACGAGCGGGGGCCAACTCCCGATCTCGGCCCGCCCAAGACCGGCTGGCGTCTTTTGTCGTGCTACCATCTCAGCAACCGTGAGACCGTTACTAGGGACCATCACTGCACTGCTCGCTTTGTTTGGTTCGGCGTGCCGAACGACTAGCCGCCAGGCCACTGTGGACGGCTTCATCAGCGGAGAGCGGATCGCCGCCCACGTCAAGTTTCTCGCCGCTGACTCTCTGGAAGGCCGCGGCGTTGCGACCCGCGGGGAAGCGCTGGCCACCGAGTACATCGCTACGCAGTTCGCGCTTGCCGGATTGCAGCCGGTCGGCGACGGCGGAACGTACTTTCAAAAAGTCTCCCTCGTTGGCGTTGAGTCACTCCCGGAGACAAAACTCTCTTGGTTGCTGCCGGGCCGGACCATCACCATGAAGCTTCCCGATGACTTCGTGGCCGTCAATCGGCGGCAGCAGAGCGACCAGGCTGTCAACGCCGAAGTGGTCTTCGTCGGCCATGGAATCTCGGCGCCCGAATACGAGTGGGATGACTACAAAGACGCGGACGTCGAGGGCAAGGTGGTCTTGCTGTTCACCAACGAACCTCCCTCGGATGACCCGAATTTCTTTGCCGGCAAAGCGCTGACCTACTACGGTCGCTGGACTTTCAAGTACGAGGAAGCCCTTCGCCGCGGAGCCCTCGGCGCCGTCATCATCCACACGCCCGACACAGCGGGCTATCCCTGGGAGGTTGTCCGCAACTCTTGGGGCCGCGCGAACCCCTTTGTGAAACTGCAGCCCGGCGAACCGGCTCTATCGGTCGCCGCCTGGGTGACGGCCGAGGTGGGTGAGCAGCTTATTGCTTCGACCGGCAAGAATCTCGATGAGCTGCTTACCTTAGCTAATTTGAGTGACTTCCGGCCGATCCCGCTGGGACTTAGTTTGCGCGGGCGCATCGCCAGCAGGATCACAACCCTGAATACCCATAACGTACTTGGCATCGTGGAAGGCAGCGATCCGGACAGGAAGAGCGAAGCTGTTCTCTACACCGCCCACTGGGACCACTTGGGAGTCGGTGTCCCTGTCGAAGGGGACAGCATCTATAACGGCGCCGTCGACAACGCTACCGGCTGTGGCGTGATCATGGAGTTGGCCCGCGCCTTCGCTCAACGCACTCCGCCGCCTCCACGGTCGATCATCTTCGCTGCGGTTGCAGCGGAAGAGGGAGGTCTGCGGGGCTCGGAATTCTACGCCCGCCACCCGGTAGTTCCCGCCGGGATGACGGCTGTGAACCTCAATTTCGACGGCTTGCTGCCCCTCGGACCCAGCCGAGACGTAACCTTGCCGGGTTACGACCGCACCACTATCAGCCGCCTCGTGGAGCGGACTGCTGATGAACTCGGGCTGTTCATTTTCCCCGAAGACCACCCCGAACAAGGCTATTACTACCGCTCGGACCACTTCAGCCTGGCGAAAGCCGGCGTGCCCGCGTTTTCTTTGCGCCTGACTGGCGACTTCCTAGGCCGGCCGCCGGGATCGGGAAAGGAAGCTCGCGAAGCCTACGTCGCCAACCACTACCATCAGCCCTCGGATGAGTTCGATCCCTCTTGGGACTTTTCGGGACTTGAGCAACTCGCCCGCTTCGGCTTCGAGATTGGACGGCGCGTAGCGGAACTGCCCGAGCTGCCCACGTGGAACCCCGGCGACGAGTTCCTTGCGGCTCGAGAGAATTCATGGCGCGACGAAGAGTAGCGCCAAACCGGTAAACGGAACCGGACAGGCGATGATCTTCAAGAAGTGAGTGTCCAGGGTCCCTCGCCAAGATAGACGGAGCCGCGACCGTCAGGGAGCGGTCAGTCCCCCTCAAAAGTCCGGTCCTGCCACCAGCCTGAGGCCCACCCAAGGGGATCGCGTGCTTCGACCGTCAGCTGGCGAGAAAAGCGGGCTAGAGATTTTAGGGGCGCGGCTTCGCCGGGGCCGGCCTCGGGGGCGGCGCTGGGGAGGCAGCGTTCCAGCGCGGCCGCTAACGCTATCGGAGAGACGGGTTTGCTCACATAGTCGTCCATGCCGGCGTCGAGGCATCTCTCGCGGTCGCCTTGCATGGCGTTCGCCGTCAGAGCGATGATCGGCGTGTGGCGGTCACCGCCCTGGCGGCGGCGTATTTCCTGGGTAGCCTCGTAGCCGTCCATTTCGGGCATCTGGCAATCCATCAAGATTGCGCTGTAGCGCCCGTTCACGGCAGCCTCTACTGCTTCCAGCCCGTTGGCGACGGCGTCAGCGGGGTATCCTAGCTTTTCAAGAATCTTCAGTGCCAAGCGCTGGTTGACGGTGTTATCCTCCGCGATCAGAATGTGCTGGTCGCCGCGCAGTCTGTCCGTGAGAACGTTTGTTGATTCTAGGCCTTCGCCACCCCCGTGTCGGAAGCGGCGGACCCCGAGGGTCTCGGCGACGCAGCGGATGAGGCGTGAGCGACGGACCGGCTTGGGCAGACTCGCGGACACGCCCCACCGCGCTAGGTCCCCACGGTCGGGACGGTCCCCGAACGGTGTCAGCAAGACGACACGCGTAGCGGTCGCCCCGGGGTCCCTGCGTATCGCCCGCGCCAGGGAAGCTCCTTGCATGTCCGGCATGTCCGCATCGACCAAAACCAAAGAGAAGGGATCGCCCGCCACGGCTTCGCGGCTCAGGACGCGAAGCGCTTCTTCCCCTCCCGAGGCCTCTCCCAGCCGTACGCTCCAAGGCGAAAGGTAATCACGCAATGCTCCGCGACTCGACTCGTTGTCGTCCACAATAAGGACTTTCACGCAGGGGAGGCGAGAGAGGCCGGGGTCACGCTCTTTCTCGAGAGCCGGCCGTTTTTCCAGGCGAGCGGTAAACCAGAAGGTCGAACCCTCTCCGGGTGCGCTGCAGATGCCGATCTCCCCGTCCAGCATGGCCACCAGCTTCTTCGAGATCGCTAGTCCGAGGCCTGTGCCGCCAAACTTTCGAGTGGTCGACATGTCCGCCTGACTAAACGATTCGAACAGCAGCTTCTGCGCTTCCGGCCGGATACCGACGCCGGTGTCGCTGACAGTGAAGCGCAGCATGACGTGGGAGTCGGTTTCCTCTCGCCTTGTGACCCGAAGGACGACTTCACCTTGGTCGGTGAACTTGACGGCGTTGTTGAGCAGGTTGAGGATAATCTGTTTCAGGCGTCCAGGGTCGCCGCCGACCAACGTGGGCGCCTCGGTCGAGACGAAACAAACCATTTCGATGTTCTTCGATTGGGCCCGCTCCGCCAGCAGCTCCGCGGCGCTTTCCGCCGTGTCGTGGAGGTCAAAATCGATCGTTTCGAAAGTAAGCTTGCCGGCTTCGATCTTGGAGAAGTCAAGGATGTCGTTGATGATCGTCAGCAGCGCTTCCCCGCTATTCTGGACGCTGTGGGCGTATTCCTTCTGTTCCGGGTTCAATGGCGTGTCCAACAAAAGGCCGGTCATGCCAATAATCCCGTTCATGGGCGTACGGATTTCGTGGCTCATGACGGCCAGGAACTCACTCTTCAAGCGGGTTGACTCTAGAGCCGCCCTTCTGGCCTCCTCCAGTTCTTCGGCCTGGCGTGCGAGAGCCGCGGCCTGCTTCTCGGTCGTTCCGTGGGCCTCCTCGAGATCCAGAAAGTGGCTCTGCAAGTTGCTCTCGACACGCTTTCGCTCTTGGATCTCTTCGTCGAGATCCCTATTGATCCGTTCTACCTCCGTAGTCCTTTCGATCAGGCCCTTCTGCGCCTTTTCCAGCCGGCTCACAGCGAGGGCTTTTTCGCGATGGGTTTGGACGTAGTCCAGTGCCAAACCGGTAAACGGAACCAGATAGGCGATGATCTTCAAGAAATGAGCGATGTTGAAGTGGTTGTCGAACAGCGCGGTGGACCCGAAGGCCATGTGAGCTTGGGTGGCAATCCGCGGCAAGGAGCTCACAACCAACGCGTGGGAAAACACGCTCTTCTCGCGGCGATGAAAGATCGGAAAGACAACCGCCCCGGCGATGACGAACAGCAGCAGGGGGCCGACATCCCAGGGCCGCGTGAGGATCGAGTCGGGAAACATGGTCCGCGGCAATCGCCCGCTCGTGGCGCAGGCGTGAATGATCCCGTAGGCCGAAGCGCCGAAGGCGAAACCGGTCATCAGCACAAGACGCATGCCGGTCGCTTGCCCGCGATGCGACCGCAACAGCAGAATGCCCACGCCCACCAGCATGATCAGTGCATTGAATACGCGACAGATCGCCCAAGTGAAGGGGATCAGATTTCGGTTGTCGGCAATGGCCTCAATCAGCCGGTCCGCGGCGAGGGTATGAAAGGCGTCCATGACGCCCGCGCAAAGCAGTGCGAGTCCGACGACGGGGGTCGCCACATCGCCTTTGGCCGAGTAATGAACGAAGGCCATCGAAACCGTGAATATCGCCGTGCAGAAGGCGCTCCATTCCAGAATCGTATGAGTGAAGCCTCCGGCCAGGAACCGATGCATACTGTCGGTCAGCACGCTGTGGGACCAGCCGGCGGCCGCGACGGCGTCGAAGGCGGCCTTCGGCGATGAAAAATCGACGCCCAGCAGGTTCAGCAGGAAAGGACACACGCAGATTCCCACCACTGCCCCGGTCACGACAGGGGGCAAGCGGTCTCTTCGAGGATTGTCTCGGGATGGAGCTCGCAATCTCGTCCGTTGGGCGTGCGAAGATAGTCCTCGCAAGGCCCATAAATACTCTGATCGGCAACCCAGGCCTTGTTTAGCACCACCTTTGGTTCCGTTTCTGATCGGGTTGAGCGGGATAGCTCGGTCGAAAACCCACCGTTTTCATCCCTTTGGGTGGGCCGCGAGGCCCATGGGCACTCGGTCTCGGAAGGCGGAGTTCCATGACCGCCAGGCATGTCAAGCTAACAAAAAACCGAAGGATCTAAAGCGGTTAGGGCGCCAAAGGCAGGAAAAGCTCAGAAAGTGAGGTATTCCGAGGAATGGGACTGGCTGGCCCGTGACCGAGCCAGCCGTGAGACTTCACTGAAGTTTGTCCCCCCTGCGTACTCCAGTGAGCCGTCCCTGGTACAAACTAACTCTGACACGAGGACGCCCTTGCAACAATAGACCATTGGGTTCATTTTGCGAGGGTACGGATGTACCGCTTAGCCTAAGTCGCCCGGACGAAAAGCTGGACAGTACAGGGGTACTATGACCGTAAGGAGGGTTTCCTATCCCCGCCTCCGTTGGCACGCCATTGTCCGCTACCGTTTTCGTTGTGAAGGAAGGTTTCCACCCCCGGCCAGCGGTGAAACGGCGCCTTTTCCACAGATGGCAACGCCGCCATCCTTGAGAGCCGACAGGATATTGTGGAACAGGGTGTAGACGACCTGTTCGTTGACGGGCTGGCGACCTGGAAGGCGAAAAGAAGCGGGCAGCTCCTTCGACACAGAGATCCTCAGCATCGGGAGCAGCCGCCCTTGACCGTCTCGGCAGTTGGCCAAGATGAGCGGTGTTTGCAGGACGCTGCCCGAGAGTCCGTCGACGTAGAACTGGCATCTCGAGAACCAACCAATATTGGCCGGATCGCTGGCGTCGAACAGCAGCATCGAAGCTTTCGCCGATTGGGGTTTCACTTGCACGACAAGCCGGCGCTCCTCCTCTTGAATGGTGCATTGATAGCCGGCTTCGGACGCAATGTTCCGAACTACTTCGTGTTCAGGCTCAAGGGCGATCAGATCCTGATCTCCGGCCTGAAGAAACCTCATGAGCTCGATTCTACCACCCGGCATCCACCGCTTGGCCCGAGAACCCGTTAGAGCCCAGGAGTGGCGGAGTCGCAGACTCTTGACCGGAAACGATCGGGGCTTACCTGAAATGCTGTAGGCCCGCATTCGGGTGCTCGAGACAGAGCGCTCCAACTGGCGTTGCCGGAGGGTTGCTCGCTCGAAGGAATGCGGCAAATCCCCGCCGTCGTCAAGGTTTTACGAACGATCGCTCGCCCGAGAGTCCAAGCTGCGATATCCTCTGGGAAGAGCGCGCCAAACTCCGACCCTTGCGATTCCCACCCGGCCTGGGGCGCAGACAGCTCGCTGTGCGGCCTGAAACCAATCGCCATGATTCCCGTTGACCCTCCGCATTTGAGCGAATTTGATCTGCATCTCTTAGCGGAAGGTACTCACTACCGAAGCTTTTGGAAACTCGGCGCCCACCTGTCGGAACTAGGCGGCAAACTCGGCACCCGATTCGCTGTTTGGGCGCCAAATGCGAAACGAGTCGCTGTCCTTGGCGACTTCAACGACTGGAACCCCGATTCCCACCCGATGAAGCTACTGGCCGAAAGCGGCATTTGGGAGCTGTTCGTCCCCCAGGTCGGACAGGGCGACCTCTACAAGTTCCATCTTCGTTCCCGGGTCAACAGCCATCATGCCGACAAAGCTGATCCCTACGCTTTTGCCAGTGAGACGCAGCCCCGAACGGCGTCGAAGGTGTGGGATGTTACCGGCTACGAGTGGGGCGATGAAGACTGGATGACCATCCGACGTCTGCACAACTCCCATCGAGCGCCGATTTCGATCTATGAAGTTCAACTGGGCTCTTGGATGCGCGCGTCTGAGGAAAACAACCGCTCGTTAAGCTACCGCGAGATCGCTCCAAAGTTAGCGGACTACGTCGAAACGATGGGGTTTACCCATGTCGAACTGATGCCCATCAGCGAACACACCCACGACGCTTCTTGGGGATACCAGACCAGCGGCTACTTTGCCCCGGCTTCTCGCTTTGGGACGCCGCAGGATTTCATGTATTTTGTCGACACGCTACACCGCCGCGGAATTGGCGTGATTCTCGATTGGGTTCCCGCTCACTGCCCCGACGACGAGCAAGGGCTGGGGTTTTTCGACGGTACGCACCTTTACGAGCATCCGGATCCGCGCCAGGGGCAACCCGCCGAGAGGGGTGCCTTGATCTTCAACTACGGCCGGCGTGAAGTCAGCAATTTTCTCATCAGCAACGCTCTTTTCTGGTGCGACAAATACCATGTGGATGGTCTGCGGGTGGACGATGTGGCGGAGATGCTCTACCTCGACTACGGCCGCGAGGATGATGGCTGGGCGCCGAACCGATACGGCGGTAAAGAGAACCTCGAGGCGATCGGTTTTCTGCGGCGCTTCAACGAGGTGGTCCACGCCGAGCACCCCGACGTAATGACCATAGCGGAGGAATCCACCTCTTGGCCGATGGTTTCCCGGCCGACCTATTTGGGAGGATTGGGCTTTGGATTCAAATGGAACAGGGGCTGGATGAACGACATCTTGGCCTACATGTCAGAAGACCCTGTCGACCGCCAACACCACCATGACAAGGTCACCTTCAGCATGCTGTACGCCCTGAACGAGAACTTTGTTCTGCCTCTTCCCCACGATGAGGTCGTCGGTGGCAAAGGTTCGCTCATCGCGAAGATGCCCGGCGACGATCGGCAGAAATTAGCCAACCTGAGACTTCTCTATGGGTACATGTACGGCCACAGTGGGAAGAAGCTCTTGTTCATGGGCGGTGAGTTCGGTCAGCGATCGGAATGGAGCTACGAGAATCGTCTCGACTGGGGCGCGCTCGACGACCAAGCCCATGAGGGGCTGCAGCGCTGGGTCTGTGATCTAAACGCGTTTTATCGCGGCCAGCCCGCGCTTTTCGAGCGCGACTTCGAGCAAGATGGGTTCGAGTGGATCGATTGCCACGATCGCCAATCGAGTGTGCTGAGTTTCTTGCGCCGAGGCAAGGAGGCTGAAGATCCAATTGTCTTTGTCTGCAATTTTAGGCCTGTGTCTCGCTACTACTACCGAGTCGGCGTTCCATTTGGTGGATACTGGCAAGAAGTGCTCAACAGCGACTCTTCGGCCTACGGTGGGAGTAATCAGGGCAATGCCGGCGGAATAGCAGCTTCCGACGAGCCGGTCCACGGGCGCCCTTGTTCCTTGGACATCACGCTACCGCCGTTGGCCGTTGTGGTCTTCCGGCGGGTGCGGTGAAGGCTCCGTGGCGGTCTAAGATCGGCTTGTCTTGCAACGGATAAGGTGGCCGGCGAGTCGGCGCCCCCCGCGATTGCGACTCTCTGGATCCCAGCACTGCCTAAACCTCGCGCAGCTCACGGTGCCGCTCGCACGGCGGCTGTCCAGGTCCTGTGGTCAGGGCCTTCGCGTTGACACCCCAAAGAGCCGCCCTTACGATAAGGATAACTCTCTGCCCGACGTGCCGGAGTAGCTCAGGTGGTCAGAGCGAGGGCCTCATAATCCCTAGGTCAGCGGTTCAAGTCCGCTCTCCGGCACCATTCTAAACGCCACAAACGTGATTCCTTGCGCCGCATCGGTATCCAAGCTGGGCCGGGTGGCCAGCCACATTTTGGACAGGTAAGAATGCCTGCCCGACCAAGGCGGTCTAAGGATCGGGCTGTCTTGCAACGGATAAGGTGGCTGGTGCAGCGTCTCTCCTTGTACCGCCTCCCCTTTGCCGGCGCACCTGCGGGCTTCGCTCCTGAGAGACAAAAGATAACTCCTTGGAGTATAATTAGGAGTAATGGAGTAATCATGTCTCAGAAGCTGCCGCCGCTCAATATCAAAGATCCAGAGGTCTATCGGCTAGCTCGAGAGATCTCGGGACGGACAGGGGAGTCTATGACCGAGGTGGTGAGAAAGTCACTCCGTGATCGGCTTGCCAAGGAAAAGAACTGCACGCCCGATCCGGTCGTGATGCAAAGACTGATCGCGATCTCGGACCGCTGCGCACGACGGAGGGTTCTAGACCCACGCTCAGATGAAGAAATCCTTGGGTATGACGAGCACGGCGTCCCCGGCTGAGAATGGTAATCGATACGTCCGCACTCACGGCGATTCTTAGGAGCGAACCGGACCGGCAGGCCTTCCTGGACGCCCTTACAACGGCGCCGGTACGGTTGGTTTCGTCCGTCACGTCCCTGGAAGCGCACATGGTGCTTGAGGGCAGGTACGGTCCGGACGCCGGTGCGGATCTTGAGCTGTTCCTGTACACGGCCGCGATCGAGATCGTCCCCTTTGATGCCAGGCAGTCCGAAATCGCAAAAATTGCCTGGCGGAAATACGGTAAGGGAAGGCACCCAGCGGAGCTCAACCTGGGGGACTGTTGCGTGTACGGCTTAGCGAAGGCACAAGGAGAACCTGTCTTGTGCAAGGGAAACGATTTTCCTCGAACCGATATTCAGGTTGTTCAACCTGCCTAGATTCGAGTTTCTGGGGAAGAAGCCGCAGGGCACGGCCCGCTTCCTTACCCGGGCCCAAACTGACTCGTAAAGCCGACTAACTCCTCTAACTTCCGGGTCGCGTTCCCTGAGTCAATCGATTGCGCCGCCAGCTTTGCGCCGGCTCGCAGGCCCCTAGCCTGTCCCGCCGCTACCAGCGCCGCCGCGGCGTTGGCCAGAACAATATCCCGTTTGGGCCCCGACTGGCCTTCCAAAATTCGGCGGAGAATGCCGGCATTCTCTTCTCCATCCCCGCCAACGAGGTGCCGACCGTCGGCCTGCGGCAAATCAAAATCGACCGGCCGGATCTCCTTCTCGACCACCTTGTCGTCCGCAACCTCTGCCACCGTCGTCGGGCCGGTAGTGGTGATCTCGTCCAGCCCGTCGCTGCCATGGACGACAAAGGCGTGGCGCACACCCAAGCGTCGAAGCGCCTCGCCTACCATGGGCACAAGTCTCGCCTCAAACACCCCGACCACCTGCGCCCCCGCCGACGTCGGATTCGTTAGCGGTCCGAGCATGTTAAATACAGTTCGCATCTTCAGCTCAGCGCGGACCGGCTGAGCGTGCTTCATTGCCGGATGGATCAGCGGTGCGAATAGGAACCCGATACCCACCTTCTCGATGGACGCCGCCACCTGCTTCGGCTCCAGCCGAACGTTGACTCCGACCGCCTCGAGCACGTCGGCGCTACCACAGCGACTGGAGATAGACCGATTGCCGTGTTTCGCGACTTGCACGCCCGCGCCGGCCACGACAAAGGCGCTGACCGTCGAGATGTTGAACGAGTGCAGCCCGTCACCTCCTGTGCCACAGGTGTCCACAAGCGACGACGGATCGATCGACGGGCTCTCGACCCGCGCGGCGGCGGCACGCATCGCGCGCGCGAATCCGACGATCTCGTCCACTGTTTCACCTTTCATTTGGAGGGCCACCAGGAGCGCGCCGATCAAGATCGGACTTACGTCGCCGGCGAGGATTTCCTGCATCACCTCGGCGGCTTCCGTTTCCCTCAAGTCGTTTCGTCGAGCCACTTTGTGCAGGGCTTCCAGAGCTGCAGCCATCGGTTTGCGTTCCTCTCTCGCGATACCTTATAGTTGAGGATTCTGATTTCCCCGATCCTACCACGCACCGCTTCTCAGAATGAAAATCCACGAGTATCAAGCTAAGGGGATCCTGCGTCAGCATGGCGTCCCCGTGCCCCGTGGCCGGGTAGCGTTTTCGGCTGAGGAGGCCAAAGCGGCCGCCGAAGAACTAGGCGGTCGAGTGGTTGTGAAAGCGCAGATTCACGCCGGCGGCCGCGGCAAAGGTGGAGGGGTAAAGATTGCCGATGACCCTGATCAAGCGGCCGAGTTCGCCGGCCATATGATCGGGATGACCCTCGTGACCCACCAGACGGGTCCGCAGGGACGCCTCGTCAAGCGCGTGCTGGTCGAAGAGACCCTGCCGATCGATCGTGAGCTCTATCTGGGTGTTGTCTTGGACCGCAAGATTCAAAAGCCGGTGCTGATGGCGTCCTCGGCGGGCGGAGTAGAGATTGAGGAAGTCGCGGCCAAAACGCCCGAGTTCATCCTTAAGGAGACGATGCATCCCGGCATCGGGCTGTCGGGCTATCAAGCGCGGCGTTTGGCCTTCGGCATGGGCGTAGGGGCAGAAACAATCGGGGCGGTGGTCGAAGCCATGACCGCCTTGGCGGAAGCCTATCGCGCGACCACCGCCAATTTGGTCGAGATCAATCCATTCGTAATCACGAAAGACGCCCGGGTTGTCGCCCTCGATGCAAAGATCGATCTGGACGACAACGGGCTCTTCCGGCATCCTGAGTTGAATGAGCTCCGCGATCTCGACGAGGAAGAACCCCTCGAAACCGACGCCATTAACCACGGACTGAACTACATCAAGCTTGACGGCAATGTCGGTTGTATGGTCAACGGCGCCGGACTGGCCATGGCAACGATGGACATTATCCAATATGCGGGCGGCAGCCCGGCCAACTTTCTCGACGTGGGCGGCGGCGCCAACGCCGACCAGATCAAAAACGGGTTTCGGATCATCCTCTCCGATCCCCATGTGAAAGCGATCCTCATCAACATTTTCGGCGGCATCCTGCGCGTGGACGTTTTGGCGGAAGGCGTGGTCGCCGCCGCTCGGGAATTGGACATTAAGGTGCCGATCGTGCTGCGCCTCGAAGGGACAAACGTCGAAATCGGACGCAAGACCCTCGACGAATCTGGAATGAACTTTACAGTCGCCCAAGACATGAAGGAAGCGGCTGAGAAGGTCGTCGCGCTGGCCGGCTAACTCGAAACGATTGATTGATGAGCATTCTGGTTGACGAGAACACGCCTATCATCGTCCAGGGCTTCGGGCGCGCGGGTCAGTTTCACGCCGAACAGTGCATCAGGTACGGCAGCAGGATCGTTGGAGGCGTCAGACCGGGCAAAGGGGGCACGAAGCAACTTGGACTGCCGGTTTTCGATACGGTTCGGCAGGCGGTCGAGCAAGTCCAGCCACAAGCCTCGATCATCTTCGTGCCGGCAGCGGCCGCGGCGGATGCCGTCATGGAAGCTGCTGACGCTGGCCTTCGATTGACCGTCTGCATCACCGAAGGCATCCCCGCCCAAGACATGGTGATGGTGGCCCAGTTCCTCCGCGACAGGAGGACTCGCTTGATCGGTCCCAACTGCCCAGGCGTCATCTCGCCGGGTAAATGCAAGTTGGGGATCATGCCGGGCTACATCCACGAGCCTGGGCATGTGGGTGTGGTGTCGCGCTCGGGAACGCTGACCTACGAAGCGGTGGCTCAACTGACGGCGCTGGGGATTGGGCAGTCGACCTGCATCGGGATCGGCGGTGATGCGATCATCGGAACAAGCTTCGTCGATACCCTCAAGCTTTTCAACGAGGATCCCCACACGCGCGCCGTTTTGCTGATCGGAGAAATCGGCGGGACTGCTGAAGAGGAGGCTGCCGATTACATTAAGGAGTCTTTCAAAAAGCCCGTCGCGGCATTCATCGCCGGACGCACAGCGCCTCCGGGACGCCGCATGGGGCACGCCGGGGCGATCATCTCGGGCGGAAAGGGCACGGCCGCTGAAAAAGTTCAGGCGCTCGAGGCAGCCGGCATCGCCGTAGCGCCCTCGCCCGCCGAGATGGGTGCGACCCTTGCGAAGCTGTTGTAGGAACCCGTGGTAGAAGTCAGTGGCACAGGCCATCCTGCCCGTGGGCTTTTTGCTGGGTTCCACGATTCTCAGCAGGCGCACAATTCATTGCGTCCCGGCGGGCAATGAGAGGCACTTATAGTATCGAATCAAGGAAATCTGGGACCTACTTCTATGGCGATCGAACGGACCCTAACTATTATCAAGCCGGACTCGACCGCTGCCGGGCACATCGGCGAAATCATCGCTGAGATCGAAAAGGCAGGCTTCCGCATCCTCGGCATGAAGATGGTGCATCTGACGCGTCAGGACGCCGAGGCCTTCTACCAAGTTCACCGAGGAAAGCCGTTTTTCGATTCGCTGGTCAAGTTCATGACGGAAGGACGGGTTGTCCCCATGGCCCTGGAACGGGAGGACGCTATCTCCAAGCTGCGGGAAATCATGGGCGCGACCGACTCGGCGAAGGCCGCGGCAGGCACGATCCGCAACAAGTTCGGGACGGACATCGAACGCAACGCCATCCACGGCTCCGACGCGCCGGAGACGGCCGCTGTCGAGATAGCCTTCTTCTTTAGCGAGTTGCAGCCGGTCGGTTAAGCCTCAGCGCACCGCTGAGCTTCTCAGCCGCAACGTTTTCTCCGCCTCGACCCGAAGTTCGCGAACCCAGTCTTTCATGTTGGGCCGCCTGACCAGCACGGAGTGCCGGCCTTCGAGTATGGGCAGCTCAACCGGGCAAGCGCCGAAATATTCGTCGTCGACGTAGACTTGCGCTTGGCTTGAGGCGCAGTAAACCACCAACCGCCCCGTTCGCAGAGACGTCTTCGCGAGTGGGCTGTCGGCGGAAGCTCTCGCCGACGGGCTGCCGCTCGAAAGGTTCTCGATCGGCGGCGGGAAATAGCTGGGCTCAGCCGGCGGAGGTAGAGCGGCTGGCACCGGGTTAGCGGTGGGCGGCCCCACTGAGGCCGGCCGACGCGATGGTGCCGGCTCGTAAGGGGAACTGATGGTTCGTTCCTTGGGGCGTACCTCGAACAGCGAAAACGGCAGTTGACGCCCTCGGATGACAATCCTCAATGTCGCCTGTTCGACTTCCGTGCTGAAAGTCTTTCCCCGAGCGACGTCCTCGCAGCCGCGGGCATCCTCGAGGCTGACAATCCCCGCCGCCGATGCAGCGATCCTCTTTCGTTCATCACCAGGCCGTTCCCCCCTGTCCAATCCCCTACGGGTCTTCCAGTACGGGACATCCTGCCGGATACAGGGTCTCGTCCAAATCTCGAAACAGCGCTAATGATGCGTGGATCAGCTCTGCGAGGTCCTCTTCGGCGCGGCTCGGTTGGCGGGCTGGGGGGGGGGGGGCAGTGTAAGGCAAAAATTTTCCGCCGGGCACGATCGTGCAACTGTGAACCCACCTTTGGAATTTCGCTTGCCAAGAATCGATGTCTTCATAGTCGAACGTTCGCCGTTCGACGTCCAGAGTAAAAACGGCTGTCGGGAGTGCCGGTGGCGGCTCGGCGACCAATCCTGGAGCTGTGATCAGTAGAATGACGAAAACGCTCAGCGCCACAGACATGTCAGCCTGATTTTATTCTATACTTCGGACTCTGTCTGGCAAACTCGCACATCTGTGGAAGTAGCAAGAAATCGCCAATATGACCAACGCCAAAATTCTCGCCACCGGTCCGATCGACCAGATCGCTATTGACATTTTGAGCTCAAAGGGGGAAGTGATCATCGCCCCCGATGGAAAGCCCCCGTCGCTACTTCCCCTGCTGGATGATGTCATCGGACTTGTTGTTCGCGGTGACGGCTTGGCGAACGCGGAGGTCATCGACGCCGCCCAAGACCTCAAGGTCATCGGCCGCTGCGGGGTCGGCTATGACCAGGTCGACGTTACCGCCGCTACGCGCAGGAACATTCCACTTGTGTACGCCCCCGGCGCAGGCGCGCGAGCGGTAGCCGAAGCTTCCGTCGCTCTGGTACTTGCTCTCTGCAAGCGTCTCAGCTATTGGGATCAACAGTTCAAAGCGGGTAATTGGCGCAGCCGATACGAAACCAAACCGGGCGACCTCGATGGGGCCACGCTGGGCATCATCGGGTTGGGCCGCATCGGTCAGATCTTGGCCGAACTGATTCGCCCTTTCAATATGACAATCCTCAGCTTCGATCCCTACGTGACGGCCGAGCAAGCGCAGCCCCTTGGCGTCGAAATGGTGGACCTCGATACACTGCTCGCGAAGGCCGACTTCATCTGCTTGCACGCTCCGTCCACCCCCGAAACACGAGGGCTCATCAACCGCGAGAGGCTGAAGTCGACCAAGCGAGGAGCCTACCTCATCAACCTCGCTCGAGGGGGTCTGATCGAGAGTTTCGATGTGCTGCTCGAATCGTTGGAAAACGGGACCTTGTCGGGCGTTGCGCTGGACGTGTTTGAATCCGAACCGCCCGATTCCAACCACCCATTGTTTCGACACCCCAATTGCCTGACCGCTCCTCACGCTCTCGGCATGACTCCAGGAGCGATGGGCCGCATCTTTAAGTCCATGGCCGACGACATGGTCGCGGTTTTAGAAGGCCGTCGCCCGCAATTCGTCGTGAATCCTGAGGTGCTGGGGTAGTGCGGCGCCTAGTTTCGTTTTGTTGGATGGGGCGACGGCGAAGCCGGATGGCTACAGGGGACTTGGGGCGCCCCGGTACCTGAAAGGAACTTTCGGGCGGAACTCATCCCGAGCTTTGAACCCGCTCGGCCTAGTTGAAGAACAGCACCTTCGGATTCGGCTTGCCCTGGTTTACGTCCATTTCCTTGGCGTGGATGCGGTAGTCGGGCTGCAGGCCTAGAGCAACCGCAGGGACCGCGGTGGGATCGTCCGCCAGGTGGTAGGTGCAGATCGCCATGCGGGGCCGAAAGCGCTCGATGGTACGGCGGGATCCCTCGAGCGCAACGCGCTCCGCCCCTTCGATATCCATCTTGATGAAGTCAACGCGGTCGAGTTGCAACTCCTCGACAATGTCGTCGAGTGGCCTGACAGGCACGGTGATGTGGTGTGAAGTGCCTTCCATCGAGAACAGAGTGGGACGGGTTGAAATGTGATCGTGAATCGCCAGCTTGAGGGTGGATTCCTCGTTCCAGATGCCGGCTTTCACCAAGCTGACTTGGCCCGCAGCAATCTCGTCGGCAAAATTGCGCTCCAGGCAAATAATGTTGGTCGGCTCAGGCTCAATAGCGATGACTCTCGCGGCACCCCGGCTGAGTGCGTAGCGTGTGTAGACACCAATGTGGGCTCCGGCGTCGATCACCGTGTCGCCCGGCATGATCGTCTCCCGGTGACCCTGATAGGTATCGTAGATGTAGATTTCCCACAGCAACCAAGCGAGCGACCACGATCCTTCCTCACCAATCCAGAATGTACCCCACTGCGTCTTGTACTTCTCAAGAGGATGGCCTTCAACTTCCTCTTGTTCGACTAACTCGATCGCATCCACCACCCATTTGTCGGACCCCTCCGGGTAGAAGCACTGATTCCCGGCAAAGGCGGCGGTCCACACGTCCGACCACGTAACGTACGGTACCCGACCCACCGCTTTGTCCGTGATGTATCGGGTTCGCCACCAGAACGAGCAGCCATCCTTCTCCTGGCTGGACCACCAGAGGCCTACGCTGAGGAAAAATACTGCCGTGACCCAAGCCTTCCAGCCGCGTGCAACCGCTAATGCGCCAGCGGCGGCAACGGCAAAAGTCACGGTGTAAATGTCGTGAAAAAAGAAATACTGAGCGGTGATGAGCAACAGCGCCATCAGGACCAAAGCGGCCTGACTAATTCGCTTTCGGCTCATAATTGGATGTTAGCCCAGGTGGCACACTGACCCGGCTGGAAGGTTCGCGTTTCCCCATTTCGAGCGCGGGGGGCAACTACCCTGTCGCACCGGTCCCGTCGAATGCTGGCTTTCGATGAGCGGCAACCTCCACCCGCGCACGGTGGAGCAACACCAGTTTATCCGAACGATCCGTGGGCAAAAATCGGAGGTTTCTACTACTAACTGTTGAATTCCGCCTCAGATCAACCGAGCGAGTCGCACGTCCGACACGGCACCCAACAACTTCATCGTCCCCGGCGAAAAATAGGTTGCGGCCCAGCAGTTCGGAAGCGGCCTCACAAGTCGGGAAGGCATCCAGGCAGGCCTGGGCATCGGCGCGCACTTTTTCAATAGGAACCAGCGGCCCTACTCCGATACCGGGGCAATGGCGGCGTAGATTTCTCCAGGCTCTCCTGCCGCGGACGTTTTCCGGCCAAAAGGGGAAAGCCTGGCACTGCAGCGGCTTCACCTCGTGGATCGAGCAGCCGCCGTCTTCGACGAAACGACAGGGACCGTCGGTCGGACCGGCTAAGCGCAAATCGCCGTCTTCGAATTCGCAGCAGCGGCTCCTAAACTCATCCGTGCTTAGTCCCAAGTAGCCCGCGATGCGGTTAGCGTCGTCCGGTGCGAGGTAGACTTCCCCCGGCTGAGAACAACAATTTGTGCACCCCGGCTGGCATTCAAACCGAAAGTTGATGTGACCGATCTGGACCAGTTTCCTCACGGTTCCCTTAAGTTAGACGGTTTCTTCGGCTCCGGTCGGGCCTGTCGCCCGTTGTTGGGATGGAGAAGGGGGGCCGAACCTCTCATCCTGCCTTTCCGCCGGGTCAACCAGAACGAAATCACCTTGTTTAATGCTGAAGCTGCTTTTCCATGACCCAGGCATCGCTACCGTCGGGATAGTACGCCTTTGCCTTGGCGATACGTTCAAAACCGAGTTTGCGAAAAAGCGCCTGCGCTGCTCGATTGCTAACCGCGGTTTCAAGTCGAACCGTTTCGACTCCTGCTTCCGCCAGTCGCTTCGATACCGCTAGCATGAGCTGTTCCCCGAGACCCCGACGCCGGAACTCAGGCTGCACGTCAACCGTGACGATGTGGCCCTTCTTCGGTCCCACTTTCGCCGCCACGATGAAGCCGGTGACTTCGTCTTCGCGGGCCTGCGCGATGATTGCCAACGCGCCAGGCTGCTGGAGTGTCGCCCGCATCTCTTGGGGTGGGAAGGCCACTTTCGCAGGAAAGCATGCCGCATCGATTTCACACAAGCGCTCGATATCCGAAGCCCGGTACTCGCGCAACCGGAAGGTTTCAGCGGCAGCCGTCGTCATACTTCGTAAACCTCGACGCGGGTTTCAATCTCTTCGCGAGGGAGCAGTGACGACCAGTAGGCCACCACCTCGCGCACCGGCGGCCGCCCTTCACCGAACCCGGTCGCCGTCGGCGGCCCGTTCAACACCAGCGGAATCAACTCGCGCGTGAAGCGATCGATCGCGGCCCGCTCCTGCGCCCGGGCGCCGATGCGGAGCTGTATCTCGGGCGGATCCGGATTCGCTGCCGCCACAGGCCCGTGGCAGGCGTTGATCCCCAGATGCTCAGTATAGATCTCGTCGAACTCCAGATTGAGATCCCCCAGTCGTTGGCGCACGATGCGGTCGGCTTCTTTTGCTTTCTCCAGAGCATCAGGCCAACTATAGACCAAGGATCCGATGGCCTTCCAACCGGCCGAGTAAGTGATCGACGTCTTGAGCGTCGAGGGACGCGCGCGCCCCCGGATACCGCTGACCACGACGCGATCAACGCCATCGTCTTGCAACTGAATGCTGGTGAAATCCGCCACACAATCGGGCGTGATGTAGTTGCGCGGATCACCCAGCTCATAAACGAGTTGTTCCTTGACGACCGCCGCGTTGATGCGCCCCCCTGTGTTTTCGTGCTTGGTGACATGGAAGTGGCCGTCCGGGTAGGCCTCGATAATTGGGAAGCCGACGTTGGCGAGATCAGGAATCGTCTTCCAATCGACCTGGCAGTTGCCACCGCTCGCCTGTGCCCCGCACTCGATGATGTGACCTGCTACGGTTCCGGCTGCAAGTTTGTCCCACTCTTCGGGACCCCATCCGAACTCGTGGACCGTCGGCGCCAAAGCCAACGCGGTGTCGGTCGAGCGCCCCGCGACAATCACCTGAGCTCCGGTTTCAAGCGCTTCGACCAGGGGAAACGCTCCCAGGTAGACGTTGGCACTCAGAATCTTTGGACGGATCGTCTCGATCGGCTCGCCGCTGTCGATATCGTCGAAGGCAATGCCCCGATCAAGCATTTCGTCCATTCGTTCATAGATGTCGTCACCCAAGACGACCGCCACTTTGCCGCGTTTGACGCCCGCTCGTCGCGCGGCGTCGACGACTGCTCCGGCACAGGCCCGCGGGTTGACCCCGCCGGCATTCGAGATGACCCTGATATTTCGCTCCACGAGTCGCGGAAAAACGCGGGCCGCGAGGGGAACAAAGTCGCGGGCATATCCCTTGGCCGGGTCGCCCTTTTTCTGCTTCTGTAGAATCGACATCGTAATCTCGGCCAGATAATCGAGAACGAGATAGTCGATCGGCCCTTGCTCGATTTGACGCACCGGCGCCTCGAGCCAATCCCCCCAAAAGCCCTGTCCGTTCGCGATCCGGATGAGAGGCTTCATTCGTGTACCTGAGTCGAGGTGGGTTCTTCCGATGTCCGCCGGCGACCAACGCAAGACCCCATTTGGTACCAGGTTACCGCTTCAACCTCTCAGGCGGATCTTGCTCGGGCGCTTGATGTGTCTGTGGGAATCTGCCGGAAATGCCCGCCTCCCCTTGCCGCACCCTGGTCGGCGCGTCTCCGCTTGGTCGCCTGGGTGTGCGCGAGCAAAAAACTGAGCCCTGGAACGTAAGTGACTGGGCAAATATGCGTAACCACCGGGACGCCATGACCGCGCCGTCGAAAATCACGCTTGTACGGTGGTGAGGGCGTCGGCGGGGAGTTTCACCTTATAGCCCAGGCTGCGCAGGTTTCGTATCATTCTCTGGACGCGGTGCTGCTGTGCCTTGGGGTTGACCCGCTGGTCGTATTCGGTGTAGCGTACCCCCCTGGTGCAGGATCTTCCAGATCAGCTTGCACAGTCGGTGCGCCACCGCCTTGTTGTAGCCCAGCCGCGGCAGCAGTCGTCTCAACAGCGCCTCCAAGAAACTTCCCTTCGTCTTCATCGCCAGCTGCGGCGCTTGATTCCACAGGCGCCGCAGATAGCAATTCCCCTTCGGCGAGCGGCCCCTGTGGTTCTCCCCGGAGCTCTCGTCCTGACCGGGACAAACCCCTACCCACGACGCCAGCTCGCCCGCCGTGGGGAAGGTCGCTGCCTGCACCCCTACCGCGGCGATCACCTGCTGCGCCGAGTCGGCCCTCAAGCCCGGCACCTCCGCCAGCCGCACCACGACGTCTTCCTGCTTAGCGAGCGCCTGGGCGATCTTCCGGTCGAGTGGCTCGCGCTGGCGATCGATCAGCTCGATATGATCCAGATACAGCCCCAGCAAGTGCTGCTCCACCTCCGAGGGCTGCCCCCGCGGAGCCGCCGTCAACTGCTTGCGGCTCGCGCGCAGCCGCGGATGACCCCGGGCGGCCAACTCGGCCGCGTCGCTGCAGCCCTGGGCCAAGGCCCGCAGCATGCGCCGCCCGCTGACCCCCAGCCGGTCGCTGATCACGCTCGAGAGCTTGCTGCGCGCCTCCTCCAGCAGGCACTCCACTTGATTCTGCAGCCGCACACGCTCACGCCGCAGTTGCACCTTCCTGCGCGTCATCGTGCACCAAGCGCGCTGTTCCGGCTGGGACACGAAGCTCAGGATCAGCTCGCCGGCCACCAGCCGCCGTGCGTCGGCGAAATCATGCTTGCGTCCGCGCGGCGCCCGGTTCGACTGCGCTTGCGCCAGATGCAGGCGAAACTCCCTATCGGACTCGACAGCTCCAGAGCGGTCACGACCTTGACCACTCCACGCCCGGCTTCATCCTCCCTCCGCAGCAGGCCCGGTCTCGCGCCATTTTCATCCCCTTGGGTGGGCCGTTAGGCCCATCGGCACTCACTTCCATGAGGAGGCCGGTCCCAGCTTGCTGACATTGGAAGGTCCACGATGACCCGCGACCAGTAACGGTCAAGTATTACGGCACGGATGGAAGACTTCGCCGCCATAACACCAGCGAGATCGAGGCCGTTCTTCCCAAACGGGCTAAGAAGAAGACGCGCCCAAAGCCGCCCTTCGGCGGGCCGCGCTACGTTCTCAACTACTCGGCACGATACACCCACCGCGTCGCGATCTCGAATCACCGCTTCGTCGCTTTCGCCGATGGCAAGGTCACCTTTCGCTGGAAGGATTACGCTCACGGCAACAAGCGACGATTGATGACGCTGACGGCCGAAGAGTTCTTGCGGCGGTTCCTACAGCACGTGCTGCCGCACCGCTTCGTTCGCATCCGCTTCTTCGGCTTCCTCGCTCCTCGCAAGCGGGGAGAGTCGTTGCCGCTGTGTCGGCAACTGCTAGCGACCGACGCCACATCCTCGGTTCCTGCAGCGCCGAGCCAGAAGCGTGAACCCACCACTTGGATCTGCCCCCTCTGCGGCGGCCCCATGATGCTCGTCGAGAGGCTCGACGCCTGGCAGCTGCAGCAGCAGGAAGGGACATACTTTGACAGGTCCTGAATATGCTCTACTCCCGGCCACGCAGTCGTGTCACCTGACGCGCTCCCTCGACGTGCGTTCCTCACACCAATCCGCGCGCCGAACCTGCTCTCGGGTCCTCCAGAGTCGCTTCTTCGACACCTTCCAGCAGTGCATGCAAGTACCGTTTCTCTTCCATCGAGCCACTCACCGACCCGAAAACAGCGCCCCCGAAGCCACGAAACTCGATGCAATCCCCATAGCGGTGCCAGCTTGACCGCGTCCGCCGCAAACACGAGCGGCTTCCTTCAAACGCCCTTATCCAAAGCAACCCGGCGATCGGCATCTTACCCGACTCGGGCTTCCCAGCGCCGGGTTCCTCAAGATAAGGTCCTAACGTTACCGCCGAGCCGGCAAAATCAGGCCTACTGAGTCCCGCGTAATATAAGGTAACCTTTTAGAGAGTGCAGACGTCTTTTGGATATGGGTTTTCCCAAAGGCGTGAAACGGAACTTTGCCGCGTTAGAGCGGCGGCGCATCGAGGCGGTACGGCTGGTCGTGGAAGAAGGGCTCAGCTAGATTGCGAACCTTGTCGTGCAGCAGGTCCTCCAGTGACCCCGCAGTTTCGTCGTCCTCACGTCGGACGTCAAAGTAATCAGATTGGGTTTCGGGAGCGTACGCTAGCAATGATTCCAGGGGCTATTGCGCGGCTCCAAAACTCGGTCATTTTTTGACAAAAAAACTGTGCGGAAATGAAGTGTGTCATGAATGCAATTTTCAGTGCGCCCTGTGCCGTATTTCGCTTGGTCCTTGCCGCGCGGTTCCTTACACACTAGGGGAAGAGCAAGTCCTTCTTTGCCGTCGTTGTCGGCGACGCCTGAGGTTCAAGACTCTTTCCATCCTTGTTCTTCGAACTTCTTCTTCATCCCTTTGTCTCAGACCAACCTCCGGACGTTGAGGAAGATGACGATGAGGTTTAAACGTCCAACTGGTGGAAAACCAAACCGGCCGAGTTTCAATCGATCGAACCGTTCATCTTCCGCCGGCTGGCCTCGCAACCAGCAGGGTCGGCAGAACTTGGTGGAGATGGTTCGCGAACTGAAACTCAATGAACATCCGCGCATTGCACGCGCGGTTCGAAACGCTCTGGTCAAGGGCGATCAGCGAATGCTCGACAAGCTTTCGCTGCTCCTTTCACGGGCGTACTTCACGCAACAAATCAACCCCAATAGATTCTTGTCTCGGGAGACCGACCTTGATGGAGAAATCAGAATAGGTCTGACTCCCGACGGACGCCCTATTGGTCTGAGCCGCGATGAACTGACTCGTCACATCCTCGCTGCCGGCACGACTGGTGGCGGTAAAAGCACCTTTGGTCGGAACATTGTTCACCAGGCAATGGAAAGCGGAATCCCGGTTCTGGTTATCGACCCGAAGCAGGACTTGGACCATGCTGCCAGAGACGGTGTTTACGTTTTCACCGAAAACACATTGCGAGACAACTTGCTCTTGCCGCTGGACAACTCTGTCCCGCTTCGAGCTTATCGCAACCTGCTGGTTCGCCTGTTCGCCGACATCCAAGGCTTTATGGCAAGAGGATTCTCGATCATCATGCGCGGCGTTGATCAGCTCTACAGGGACTTCGCCCTGTATGAGAAGTGGAACCAGCCTGATGCGAGAACTCTGCGTTGCCCAACCTTGCACGACCTTTTGGAGCTATTCGACAGTCCTGCGTTTAGGAAAAACAATGTCCACGGGCACGGCGGGCGTGAGAGTCTCTCCTCGGTGATCGACAAGCTGTACGGTCTCGTCATTGAGTTGGGGCCGATCATCTCGCGTAGGGATCGACCTCAGAAAAATCTACACCGACAAATTGGCGGTCACGTTCAGCTGCCCGTCATTAGCTCCGGACGCCCGTAATTTTCTGGTGGCCTCTTTGATTCTGAGGTTTCATCAGTGGTTTTACGTTCAGCACCTGACGGGAAAGCTCAACCTGTGCATCATTCAAGACGAGGCCAAAACTCTCTTCGGAAAAGACCACGCCAATCCGACATTCAAAGACGTGGTCAGCAAACTGCGAGAGAGCGGTATTTCTCTTGTTGTTTTCGATCAGGTTGTCTCCGAGTTGGCGCAGTACATCCGTTCGAATTCCGGAACCCTGGTGTGGTTGAGAAACTCAGACGGAAGAGACGTAGATACGCTGCGACAAGCAGCCGGTGCAACGTGGGAGCAAACCCAAGAAAACTACTCTCTTTCTCCGGGACAAGCAATCGTTCGTCATCCACGGGCCCGAGATCTTCAAAAGGTCATCATTCCGTTCTCCCCTGTCGACAAGCACATTTCACCCGAAGAACCTGACAGGCTGATGGCTCCTCGTCTGAAGGAGTTGTACAAAGACGTGATCCCCTGCGAGGAGTCGAATAGACCGGAGTCCGCCCAACGCGAAAAAGAGCGCACACCCTCGGATGCAAAAACCGATCCTAATCGCGCCCGAACGAGTGCGCAGTTGGAGATCGATTCTTCAGAGCGCCGGTTTCTGCACTGCCTCGCGCACAACTTTGATCGTCCGTGCACGGAAGTTTATGAGGAGTTGGGGCTCGGCCGGAGCGCGGGCCATGCGTTGAAGGAGAGGCTTCGAAAGAAAGGCTTTCTCTCTCAATTGAGAACCAATCTTGGCGCGAAGGGGCGACGGTGCGTCTTTCTCATTCCCAATCCCTTTCTGTTTGGAGAGTTTGGCATCGAACTTCCGTCGGGCAAAGGAGGGCCGCTGCATCGACACATGCAATCAGAACTGAAAAAGCGGATCGAGCAACTTGGTTTTGTCACGGTTATCGAGCAGAGCATAAACGGCAGTCCAGAAGCTTGCGATCTGGGTCTGGACCGAAACGGCACGAAGATCGCGATTGAGATAGTTGTCACCAGTCGGCCGGCCCAGGAGGTTGCGCACATTCAAAAAAATCTGGATGCCGGATTCGATCACGTAGTTCTCAGTTTTCTGAACAGCAAAGTTCTCGGGAAGACACGGGAGCTGGCGGCGTCGCGATACCCGAAGGAAACGCTCGACAAGGTCTCGTTCTGCATCGTGAACAAAATCCTGGAAGTTCTCAGAGGCATGTGAGATGGAAACCATCTACCAGTTGTTCGGCACGATTTTGTTCCTGTTCCTGTCCGCTGTCTTGGTGTGCAGGCGCTACGGGAGTACTTGTTGGGCATGAAATTACCGGGTGTGTCTTCGAGCATGCTGTCGGGAAACTCAAGAATCACGGGGAAAGACTCACTTCCCGACTGGTTCCCGCAGGTTCTTGAACGAGATCGGGAGCTTCACGGGCTGTGGAACTCGATGGGTAAGCCTGACCACACCGATACGAGTCGCTCGGGCTACGACTATGCGGTGGCCCGGGTTGCGGCCGGACGGTGGGGTCATGAAGAGCGGAAAAGGTGAGCTGTACGTTCGACGAACAATAGCAAGTGCCCTGATCAAGTGAACAACATGGATCAACGGGCCAGAGACCGGCTGCTTAGAGTGTCTGAAGTTGCAGAGTGGCTCTGCGTCTCCCCTGGCTGGGTGCGCGACCACGCCAACGGCCGACGGCGGCCGATTCTGCCGAGCGTGAAGATGGGCAAGGGTAGAAAGGCTGCTCGTCGGTTCCGCAGAGAAGATATTGAGGAGTTCATTCGAGAGTGCCATCAGGGATGATGCCGTAGCCATGGTAAACTACGCTCCGATCCCCAATTTGAAAACGATTGGGAGGCGTATGTCTAGAACAAAACATCAACGCGGCTCGGTCGAGTTGACCGGGACGCGAGTCAAGAAGTGGCGCGGGCAATTCCGCGTCTATGTTCAACAGCCTGACGGTTTGGAGAAGGTCAGGCGCCGAAAGGTGGTCCTCGGACTCAAGTCCGAGATGACCAAGGCGGACGCTCGCCGCAGGCTGGCCGAGCTCATTCAGCGAGAGATCGGAACAGCTGAGGTCAAGCAAGACGATTCCGTCACCTTCAAGTGGTTTTGGCAGAATCGCTTCCTGCCCATGTATGAGAAGCGCTGGCGGCCCAAGACAGCGTCAGAGCTGACGTACTTTTTTGACGGGCGGATTCTGCCGTTGATTGGATTAACAAGGCTTGGGGATATTCACCCGTTTTCAGCTCCAGAAGCATCTCAACGACCTCGCGAAGGCCGGGGCCTCGAATTCTGTAGTGCGAAAGTTCCGAACTTGGGTGAAGGCTGTTCTCGACGAGGCGGTTGAACAGCAATTCCTTGAGCGTAATGCCGCGCGGAAGCTGATCATTCCCGAAACTCGGCCTATCTGCAAACGATTTCTCAGGCTAGAGGAGGTTTGCACGCTGCTACGTGCCCTTGTCCAGCCCCGTGATCGGCTCATCATGCGGTTGTTCGTGACTCTGTGCCCTACGCCGAGGGGAGTTGTTTGCTCTTCGCTGGAATGACTGGCGTGGGAATCGGTTGCGGGTAGATGAGGCTATAGTCGGGGGCAAAATCGGCCCGACAAAGACGAGGGGCAGTACGGCGGAAGTGGTCGTCCCGAAGTCGCTTCAGATGGAGTTAGAGTGCTGGCGCGTCGCGTGTGGTGATGTGAAGCCCGATGATTTCATTTTCTCGTCAAGCCGAGGAACACCTCTCGACGGCCACAACTATCTTCGCCGGTTCCTCAAACCGGTGGCGGAAAAGATTGGCATCCCGGGTCTGACCTTTCAGGCGCTTCGACGAACATTCGCGACGCTGATACAGAGAAAAGGAAGTGTGAAAGATGTACAGGCCCAGCTGCGGCACGCCGACGCGGCTACAACGCTGGGTATCTACATGCAGTCCATCCCGGATTCTGTGGCCGAAGCTGTTGGGGCCCTGGATCGTGAACTATCCGAAGTGGACAAGGGGGTGACGCAGTGAGATTTATTGCTTTTGTTGGCCCCAAGTGGCCCAAGTTTTTGCTTGCGGAAGGTGTAAGTTGTTGAAAACAATGGTGGGCGCGCCCAGACTCGAACTGGGGACCTCCTGCGTGTGAAGTGTGGGGGCGCTGTGTGACACGTTGTTACCTATTGCTATCAAGTGCCCTGTTGACGGGCCTTTCGACAAAAGCTGTAGTAAAGAATAGCACCGTGTATCCATCCGTGAAAAGCCGTCACAAGCACTGAGTTGCGTCACAATCCACGTCACAACGTTATTAGCAAGAACAAGCGGAATGCGGACCTTAACCGGAATGAAGATTCCCGCGTTCGAGCAAAACAAAGTCGAGCCGGCCGTATCGGTCAATGGTTTGCCTTACAAGCTCGACGACGTCGCGCTCGAGAGCGACATCGGTCCTGACCGCCAAACCGTCTATCTCGCGAGCCACCTCCGAAGCGCCATCGGCGTCCGCATCGGCCACGACGACACCTCGCGCACCCTCGGCAGCGAATCGCCGGCAAAGCGCCCGTCCGATACCGCTCGAACCGCCGGTCACGACGGCCACTTTATCGTGGAGATTCATGTGCCCATAAGGACCCCGAAGCAAGCAGGGTAAACAGTCACAGCCAGACCGACAATCCTACGTGTTTTCCGTATTGTCCGCGTAGTTCTACATGTACTTTCGGGTACCCAGCAACAAGGCCGACAACCGCCTGGCACCGCCTTCCGTGTATCCTGAGTCTGAGACACCTTAACGCGAACCAGCCGCAAGCAAACAGCGAGCTAGTGGCAGTCCAGCGCGGGAAAGCTGCCACCAGGCACGACATGCCGCCCCTACGATCTCTGCTGACTTTGGCGAGGGTTTGACTCTCCAGGTCCTTATGTCATCGCGCCGAACCTACTTTGCACTGCTCATGGCGGCAAGCGTAGTTCTGCTGGCGCCTTTTTCTGTTATTGACATTCTGCCGCTTCAAGATTATCCGAACCACCTGGCTCGCATACACATCCTCAGTCATCTCGGGGAGTCACCGACGCTGCAGCAGTACTACCAGGCCTCATGGGCCCCCGTTGCCTAACTTGGCGATGGACGTCATCGTGCCGCTGCTGGCCAGGGTTTTTCCGCTCGAGCTGGCCGGCGCAATCTTCTGCGCTCTTGCCTTGCTCTCGACGGCGCCGGCCGTGTCGCTGCTTCATTACGCCTTGCACGGGAAGCTGTCGCTGTGGCCGCTGGTAAGTGTCCTGTTTGCGTACAACTTCGTCTTCTATATGGGGTGGCTGAACTACTTGTTAGGAGTCAACCTAGCGTTGATCTTCGCTGCCCTCTGGCTGAAACTGCGCGGGTGGCCGATCCGCAAGTCCATACCGTTATTTGCGGCGCTTTCAACGATTCTTTATTTCACACACCTCTATGCTTTGGGAGTGTATGGGCTGATTGTGCTGGGGTTAGAGATCTCACACTACTCTAAGCCACTATCCGCAAAACGATACAATGCCAGTTGTCGAACTGCCCCCGATTGCGAACCTGCAAGAGCACGAACCGCTTTCCTCGACCAGCGCCTGCCTCAAGGGCACTTATGTTGCTCCAACGTGCATGAGAGGCGCCAATCCATTGATTCAAAATAACTTGGGTTCCAGCCTGTTGGCTTCGAAACCAATCCGGTGGGTGTTCTGCCCGTAGCACGAGAAGGACTTCCCAGGCGTGCCCCCTCCCAGTCTCTACATCCAAGCACCTTAGAACTGCCGTTACACTTTTGGGAGAGGAGCCTCAAAAGTCAATTCGCACCGTGTTTCTTGGGAAATTGTGCATCAAGAAGGAGGTCTGGTCCGTCTCTCTAATGCATGGAAAAACTTGAGGGGACCACGTAATGTTGCAAACTGTATTCTCGAGCCTCTGACTACCCCCTCACGGCTGAAACTTCAAACGCAAGATTTTGTCATCCCTCGCTCGTAGCCGTGCGCGACCATCAGTGTTGCTCGTGGTTACATATAAGTGGCCATCAGGGCCGACTTGAACGTCGCGCAGACGCCCGTACACTCCTTCTCTTGGCCCTCTGGCGAATAGTCGCTCGATTGCTTTCACTTTATATCGGTTTCCCTCCTTACTGAAGCGAATGCGCACCAGTGCCTGGCTGCCTAAGGTGGCTACATAGAGATCGCCGCGATAGAAAGTCATTCCACCAGGGGGAACGGATTGTTTCGGCCAGGATACTATGGGGTCTACGCCCGCATTTCCAATTTGATTCAGACCTCTCGACCTTCCGGCGGCCTTGAGCGTCTTTATTCATAGGGGCTAGAGCCCGATGAGGACGCCATGGAGGCCAACACCCAATGGGTGAAAAACAAACCAAGCCATTCCAGCTAAGTTTCAACGGCTCGTTGAAAGTCGATTTCCAGGGATCGCACGTCACTTCCGACGGTGGCTTGATCCTGGTTCGGGAGTTGGACGAGCGACTCGGACTCGGGAAACTGATCGGCGAGCATCTCACCGACTCCCGGCAAGGCACAAACAAGCAGTTCACGTTCGCTGATCTGTTGCGGCAGTCGGTCTACAGCCGCTTGGCAGGCTACGAGGACGTCAACGACGCCGTCCGAGTGTCGGCTGACCCGACGTTTCGCTTGATCGGCTCGCAGAAGATCTGGGATCGCGGTGCGGCCTTGACCTCGACGCTGCACGGCTTCGAGACGGAGATGCTGGCGAGCGAAGAGAACCTGCTGGGGCTGATGGCGCTGAACCGAGAGCTGGTCGGGCAAGCGGAGGCGTTCGACGACTCCGAGCGGGTCGTTCTGGACATGGACTCCACCGAGAGTCCGGTCCATGGCCAACAGGAAGGCAGTGCCTACAACGGACACTTCGAGTCGGTCTGCTACCACCCGTTGCTTTTGTTCAACGGTCATGGTGATTGCCTCGCTGCCAAGCTGCGTCCCGGCAACGTGCACAGCGCCGAGGACTGGGATGAGCTATTGTTGCCGGAGATCGAGCGCCAACTGGCCGAAGGCAAACAGGTCACCTTTCGCGCCGATGCCGCCTTCGCCAAGCCCGAGATCTACGAAGCACTGGAGGAGCGCGGCGCGGACTACGCGATCCGCATTCCGGCCAATAAGAGCCTGGAGCTGGAGATCGAAGACATCCTGTTTCGTCCGCCGGGGAGGCCCGGCCGCAAGCCGCTAGTGCGCTACAAGAGCTTTCGCTATCAGGCGGAGAGCTGGAAGGGGCCCAGACGAGTTGTCGCCAAGGTCGAGCACCACCAGGGCGAGCTATTCGCGCGCGTCGGTTTTATCGTGACGAACATGAGCTTGCCAAGCCGGTCGGTGGTGCGTTTCTACAACAAGCGCGGCACGGCGGAGCAGTGGATCAAAGAAGGTAAGCAAGCGACGCACTGGACGCGGCTGTCGTGCCATCGCTTCCGGGCGAACGAGGTGCGCTTGCAGCTCAGCGTGCTGGCCTATAACCTGGGCAACTTGTGGCGGCGGCTGGGGCTGCCGCAACGGATCAAGAGCTGGTCGCTGACGAGCTTGCAGCACCGGCTGATGAAGACGGGCGGACGGCTAATTAAACACGCGCGGTATTACTGGCTCTTGTTCGCGGAGGGACATCTGAACCGGCGCCTGTTTGGCGACATGCTGCGGAGGATCTGGGCGCTGCCTGTGCCGGGCGGGTAGCACGCGACTTGCCGAATGCGAAACCTGAGTACTGAGGACGGAAGCTCGGAAGGGTGTCTGCGAAATTGACTTCGCAGCGGCTGATCAGCCCCCATGAGGGGCAAGAAGGGGGCTCGATCGGTCCCGCCTCAGCCGCCGCCTCTTTCGGGTGGAGAAATGGTTGCGCTTCGCCGGGTGAGGGTGTAGACTCGTGCCGTCAGAGGAGCCAAATCGGAAATCCTGGCTACGTACTCTGGCAGGCCCGGTGCGTTAATCACCCGAGGCCAGCCGTGATTGCCCCCCTTTTCAAGGTTCTTCCGGGTTTCTAGTGGGCGAGTGAGGCTCGGTGGTAGTCTCGCGGGATGCAAGACCGCGAGCTATACCGCCAGATTCTGGGCATCGAAAGTCCCTGGAAAGTCGTGCGAGTGGAGCTGCGCCGAGCCGACGGCGAAGTCCACGTCTTCCTCGAACACGACGAGCAAGTCCGCTGGCCGTGCCGCCAATGCAGCGCCGTGTGCGCACTCCACGATCATCAGCCCGAACGCCGCTGGCGTCACCTCGACACCTGTCAGTACCGCACGATCCTGCACGCCCGGCCGCCGCGCAGCGACTGCTCCGAGCACGGGCCGCGCGTCGTGCGACTGCCCTGGGCCGAGGCTTCCAGCCGCTTCACCGCGCTGTTTGAAGCTCTCGCGATCTCGTGGCTGAAGGAAGCCAGCCAGCAAGGCATCGCCGAGTTGCTGGCGCTGAGCTGGGACGAGATTCACGGCATCCTGGAACGCGCCGTGCAACGTGGGCTCGAACGTCGCGCGGCAGAGCCGATTCCCTACCTGGGCGTCGACGAGAAGAGCTTCCGCAAGCGCCATCGCTATCTCACCGTCGTCAACGATCTCAACCGCTCGCGCGTGTTGTTCGTCGCCGAGGGACGCCGCCAGGCCAGCCTGGACGGCTTTTGGAAGACGTTGAGCGCAGAGCAACTCGCCCGAGTCGAGGCCGTCGCGATGGACATGTGGGATCCTTACGTCGCCTCGACCCGGGAGCATCTCGACGAATCGGAGAAAAAGATCGTTTACGACAAATATCACATCGCGGCGCATCTGGCGAAGGCGGTGGACCAGGTGCGGCGGGCGGAGAACAAGCGTTTACTGGCCCTCGGCGACGAGCGTTTGACAGGCACGAAGTACGCTTGGCTGCGGCATCCGGCGAACTTTTCCGAGGACGCCTGGCGCGAGTTCCGCGCGCTGCGCGAAAGCGACTTGAAGACGACGCGGGCGTGGGCGTTGAAGGAAACGGCGATGCGGCTGTTCGACTATCGTCGCGAATCGGCGGCGCGAGCTTTCTTCGAGCAATGGCGCGACTGGGCGAGTCGCAGCCGGCTGACGCCGATGGTCACCGTAGCGCGGATGTTGACGGCTCGCCTCGAAAACATACTCACGTATCTGAAACACCGCATTACGAACGCGGTCAGCGAGGGGTTGAACTCAAGGATTCAATGGGTCAAGGCCACGGCGCGCGGTTTCCGCAATCAACAGAACTTCATCAACGCCATCTACTTCCACTGTGGGAAACTCGATCTGGCTCCTTCGCCCACTTAAAACCCGGAAGAGCCCTTTTCAATAATGTTTATCTCGTCACTGTGCTGGACATAGAGCTCTTTGGCCGCCCCGGAGGGACCGTGTTCGGAGTCAAACATCATCTTCGATTCCGGATCCCAAGTCATACCCTGAACCACCCGATGGCCGTATGAATACACCGGACTGCCGGGAAGAGGATTATCGTCCGGGAATTCACCCTCAGGCGTAAGGCGAAGGATTTTGCCCGCCATCGATTTCAGGTCTTGTGCCAAAGTGGGTTCTCCTACATCTCCAGTGCCCACGTAGAGCATGCCGTCAGGCCCAAAACCGATGCGGCCGCCTTCGTGATATTTGCATCCCGGTATTTCATTGAGAATAACTCTGTCAAACTCCGCGGTTTCTCCCAGGTGCCGAAATCTCGAGACTCGATTTTTTCGGTTCTCCCTGCTGGTGCCATACCCGTGCATGACGTAGAGAAAGGGTTTTTTCGCAAAATCTGGATGGGTAGCGAGACCCATAAGGCCACCATCGCCGAATGCGTTTACCTCGATCTCAAGATACACTTCCGGTCTGTCGCTTCCCTGTGGCACCCGCATTATTCGACCGCGCCTTTCGGCGATCAGGGCATCTCCGTTAGGCAAAAATCGCAGAGACCAGGGAACGTGCAGATATTCAACCCAGGCTTCGACCTCGATGCCCTCCGGTGCCTCGACAAATGTTTCCTCGACCTTCTGCGGCTTAGGCCCGACGACAACCCGGTCCGGCTGCGCCGGAAGGGACATAAACAGAGAGATGATTGCCGTGCTCCCTATAGGAAGCATCCTGATTGGGAGAATGAGTTTACTCCAGGATTTCCGATTTGGCTCCTCTGACGGCACGAGTCTACACCCCCACCCGGCGAAGCGCAACCATTTCTCCACCCGAAAGAGGCGGCGGCTGAGGCGGGACCGATCGAGCCCCCTTCTTGCCCCTCATGGGGGCTGATCCGCCGCTGCGAAGGCAATTTCGCAGACATCCCTCCGAGCTTCCGTCCTCAGTATACAGATTTCGCATTCGCCAAGTGCGGTGCTACCCGCCCGGCACAGGCAGCGCCCAGATCCTCCGCAGCATGTCGCCAAACAGCCGCCGGTTCAGATGTCCCTCCGCGAACAAGAGCCAGTAATAGCGCGCGTGCTTGATCAATCGACCGCCCGTCTTCACTAACCGCTGCTGTAAGCTCGTCAGCGACCAGCTCTTGATCCTTGGTGGCAGTCCCAGCCGCCGCCACAGGTTGCCCAGGTTATAGGCCAGCACACTCAACTGCAGGCGCACTTCGTTCGCCCGAAAACGGTGGCACGACAGCCGCGTCCAGTGCGTGGCCTGCTTACCTTCTTTGATCCACTGCTCCGCCGTGCCGCGCTTGTTGTAGAAACGCACCACCGAACGGCTCGGCAAGCTCATGCTGGTCACAATGAATCCGACGCGCGGGAATAGCTCGCCCTGATGGTGCTCGACCTTGGCCACGATGCGCCGAGGTTGGGACCAACTCTCCGCCTGATAGCGAAAACTCTTGTAGCGCAACAGCGGCTTGCGGGAGGGCCTTCCCGGTGGCCGAAACAGGATGTCTTCGAGCTCCAGCTCCAGGCTCTTGTTGGCCGGAATGCGGATCGCATAGTCCGCGCCGCGCTCCTCCAGCGCCTCGTAGATCTCCGGCTTGGCAAAGGCGGCATCGGCACGCAAAGTGACCTGCTTGCCTTCGGCCTGTTGTCGTTCGATCTCCGGCAGTAAGAGCTCGTCCCACTCCGCGGCGCTGTGCACGTTGCCGGGACGAAGCTTCGCCGCCAGACAATCACCGTGCTGGTTGAACAACAACAGCGGGTGGTAGCAGACCGACTCGAAGTGTCCGTTGTAGGCACTGCCTTCCTGTTGGCCATGGACCGGACTCTCGGTGGAGTCCATGTCCAGAACGACCCGCTCGGAGTCGTCGAACGCCTCCGCTTGCCCGACCAGCTCTCGGTTCAGCGCCATCAGCCCCAGCAGGTTCTCTTCGCTCGCCAGCATCTCCGTCTCGAAGCCGTGCAGCGTTGAGGTCAAGGCCGCACCGCGATCCCAGATCTTCTGCGAGCCGATCAAGCGAAACGTCGGGTCAGCCGACACTCGGACGGCGTCGTTGACGTTCTCGTAGCCTGCCAAGCGGCTGTAGATCGACTGCCGCAACAGATCACGAGCGTGAACTGCTTGTTTGTGCCTTGCCGGGAGTCGCTGAGATGCTCGTCAATCAGTTCTCCGAGACCGAGCCGCTCGTCCAACTCCCGAACCAGGATTAAGCCACCGTCGGAAGTGACACGCGATCCTTGGAAATCGACCTTCAATAATCCGTTGAAAGTTAGCTGGAACGGCTTTCTCTCTTTTTCACCCATTGGGTGTTGGCCTCCATGGCATCCTGACTGGGCTTGAACCCCTATGAATAAAGACGCTGAAGGTCGCTGGAAGGTCGGGATGTCAAACATCAAATTGAAAATGCGGGTTAAAAGAGGCAGAAACCAGAAAGCCTAGCCGCACCTCGTCACGTCAAGCAGCATCATCCTCAGCAGCAAGGGAGTAAGGCTACTACTTCTTCCTCGCCGCTCTTCTTCTCTTAGCCCAATACTTCTTCATCCGCTCTGAAGTGGCCTTTCCTTGCCGCCGAGCGACACACCCCGTCGGCCACGCTTTGGCGCCTTCTTTGGCCTCCCGGGCGGTCGCCCAGGCCCTCGACGCCCCGGCGGACGCCCTCTGCGGGGTCCCGTACCTTGAAGAGCCGCAATCGCCCGGTCAATCCGATCCCGTTCAGCAATGAGAAGTCCAAGAATATCAGCCATAGCCCCCAGAAGTTATACGCCACCACCACCACGAGCAACCAACAGCAACCACTCACATCACCCCGACATCAAGCAACGAGCACAAACCAAAGCCAACGACAGTTTCAGCGACTACCGATCCTAAACGCTTGCTAGACTAGGCTGGGTATTAGGAGACCTGACATGGATCTTCCAAAGACCCTTGATCTGAATTACCCGCCTGGTTTCGGAGAATGGGTCCTCCCGCTAAAAACTCGACTTCAGAACAGCTCCAGCACTCGGCTCAGACGTAGGTTACAAGAATCCCATCAAGGGGATCTTTGGGAAAAGGCTCTCGCTCTGTCAACAACCCTCGCACTTGGGGAACGAATTGTATCCAAAATCAATGAGCGACTGACGGAGCTTGGTCGAGACTTAGAAGACAACCGCCAAGACGTGCTTGACTGCCTCTCTAGTGGTGTTGTCTATAACCCCACAGACAAGAACGCGATACTTGACCTGCTCGCCGATCTTGACGCGTTTATTTTTGAGTTCGAATCTGCCCGGGAAAAGCTCAAACTGTTTCTGAGGGCCTTCTACACGCAGATTTTCGAGCGGGACGTGCCGCTCAAGAAACTTCGTGGCGAAGTACTAAGCTGGGGTATCGATCTCAGCTGGGAGAAAAAGCTTAACGGCAATCTTTTCGATCACGGCTCGTTACGACCGAGGCATTACTTGAAGCCACCGGCGGGCTTCAGCGACGCCGTGAGTTATCCTCGGCCAAGGACTGGTTCCGAACAATGACAGGGCTGACCGGAAGGGCTTACACCAGCCGTTGCAAGGCGGAATAGCCCATCATGACGAACATGACGAGGGAGGCAATCCAAAGAGCAAGGGTGATCCAGCCCTTGGGGACGATCGCCTTCGGCAGGTGGACATAACGCAGATACAGTGTAGAAAAGCTGACGACCGGCAGCATCAAAGCCTGCCCCACACCGCCGATTATCACCATCAGAACTGGGTCACGCAAGACCATGTAGACGAGCACGGGTCCAAGCAGCAGAATGCTGCTGAATATCCTTGTCGCTCTCAGCCGTGCTTGGTAGTTCCGCCCGTCGTAGGCTCGCAGCAAGGCGGCGAAGTCCGCGAAGATGCGAGCCGTAGCCGCGGTTCCAGCAAAAAGTGATGAGTACAGCACCGCGATCGCACCCACCAGAAAAACGTATCGTGACCAGTCTCCGAGCGTCTCGGTGTAGACGCTCGAAAGGATACTGATCGTTTCTGTTCCTTGAGGGACGACGCCCAGGCCGTGCAAGACGCCCGCTCCGAGCAAGTAAAATGCCACCGTCGAAAAGGTGTAGATGACCATCGCAGAGAGAACGTCGATGCCCATGACTCGGATCCAGCCCCGAGCCCGGCTCACCCAAGCCGCCGTGCTGTCGCCAGGCCCCGCGAACCGAGCATATCCTTTCTCGATGCACCAATAGGGATACTGAATCAGGTCAGTGGATCCCATGCCCGTGATGCCAAACACCGCCACCGCGGTCACCAAGCTACCCTCCGGCAGGTGAAACGCAAGGCCGTCGAGCAAGCGGGACCACGAAAAGTAAGCCGCTGTGTCAAGCCGGCACGTTTCGAGTCAGCCGGCCAAGAGCAGTGAGGACCAAGCCTGGTCCACGTCGTTCATGGGATTAGGTTGATCGGTTCTTAGCTAGGATTTCCATTTTGGCCCTGGCATGGTCGCAGTATACACGCGCGCTGCCCCGAAGACCACGTCTTTTCGTGCTGAACCCTGCACATCACCTCCGCCGGTAGGCGCCAGGGCTCGTCCATCCGCTCACAGACGTTGATTGAGCGGGCTCAACGGCGCTCCGGCCGACACTGCTCCCTGCGAAACTTTTTTGGAGCCAAAACTGTTGGTCCTCGCCCGGTCAACGATACCCGCTCGGCAGCGGCAGCGCCCAGATCCTGTGCAGCATGTCGCCGAACAGCCTGCGGTTCAGATGCCCCTCGGCCAGCAGCAGCCAATAGTACCGCGCGTGCTTGACCAGCCTACCACCCGTCTTCATCAAGCGGTGTTGCAAGCTCGTCAGCGACCAGCTCTTGATCCTGTGCGGCAGCCCGAGCCGCCGCCACAGCTTGCCCAGGTTGTAGGCCAGCACGCTGAGCTGCAGCCGTACCTCGTTGGCCCGGAAACGATGACACGACAAGCGGGTCCAGTGCGTGGCCTGTTTGCCTTCCTTGATCCACTGCTCCGCCGTGCCGCGCTTGTTGTAGAACCGTACGACCGAGCGGCTCGGCAGGGTCATGTTAGTTACGATGAAGCCGGGTCGCGGGAATAACTCACCTCGATGATGCTCGACTTTCGCAACAATCCGTCCTGGCTTCGCCCAGCTCTCGGCCTGATACCGAAAGCTCTTATAGCGCACTAGCGGCTTGCGGCTCGGCCTTCCCGGCGGACGAAACAGGTTGTCCTCGATCTCCAACTCCAGGCTTTTGTTCGCCGGAATGCGGATCGCGTACTGAACCCCACGCTCCTCCAACGCTTCGTTGATCTCCGGCTTAGCAAAGGCCGCATCGCCCCGGAAGACGACCTGTTTACCCGCAGCCTGTTGGCGCTCGATCTCCGGCAGCAGTAACTCGTCCCAGTCGTCGGCGCTGTGTACGTTGCCGGGCCGGAGCTTCGCCGCCAAGCAGTCGCCATGTTGGCTGAACAGCAGTAGCGGGTGGTAGCAGGTGGACTCGAAATGGCCGTTGTAGGCGCTGCCCTCTTGCTGGCCGCACACGGGGCTTTCCGTGGAGTCCATGTCGAGAACGACACGATCGGAGTCGTCCTCCGTCTCGGCCTGCGCAACCAGCTCGCGGTTCACAGCCATCAGCCCCAGCAAGTTCTCTTCGCTCGCCAGTATCTCCGTCTCGAAGCCGGGTAGCGTCGAGGTCAAGGCCGCTCGGCGATCCCAGTTCCTCTGCGAGCCGATCAAGCGAAACGTCGGGTCAGCCGACACTCGGACGGCGTCGTTGACGTCCTCGTAGCCTGCCAAGCGGCTGTAGATCGACTGCCGCAGCAGATCGGCCAGCGGGAACTTCTTGTTCAAGCCTTGTCGCGAGTCGCTGAGATACTCATCGATCAGCTTCCCGAGACCGAGCCGCTTGTCCAGTTCGCGAACCAAAATCAGGCCACCGTCGGAAGTGACGTGCGATCCCTGGAAATCGACTTTCAACAAGCCGTTGAAACTTAGCTGGAATGGCTTGGTTTGTTTTTCACCCATTCGGTGTTGGCCTCCATGGCGTCCTCATCGGGCTCTAGCCCCTATGAATAAAGACGCTGAAAGCCGCTGGAAGGTCGGGATGTCAAACATCAAATTGGAAATGCGGGCTAACTCCCTGCGACTTTTCGGGGCTCGCCCTAACCAAACCCCTCAGATCCTGGGTCCCATCGCCCCCCGTGGACGATAATCTCACTCGCCAGGGATAGGTTAATTTGGCACCCATCTGCAACCAATGCAGATTCTATCTGTCTAACCGCAGCTCTAACGTCTTCCCTGCAACAGTTCCAGAGCATGTAAGTGGGCGGCTCCTAGTTACGCTCCACTCTCATCGAAGATCTCCGTTCCACGGGTTCCACATCCCCACCGTGGGTCGGTGCTGCGCAAGGCCCACGTCCTGACGACTTCGAATCGCTTCTCCGCGTAGGGCGTAATACGTCCTTCCGGTGCTGCCTGGCTCTACCCTAGCCGACAAGGGAGGATTCAGGCCGGAGACAACTTGCCTACGACTATTCGACTGCAGATAGCCACTGAAAAATTCTTTTACCACCAACAATCGTCGATCCCAGGGGCCTGGGTCGGCGCTCGAAGCAGACGGAAACCGAGCCGGCTCAAGGTCCTGGACGTGAGAGAATCCTAATTGTTGGTGGGAAGGCTTGTTCCCGACAGCTAACGGTCTGGCTTCTGGCGAAGCGGGGCTTTCGGCATTGGGTGTAGCATGGCGTGCTTTGGGGTTGAGTTACGAGGCTGTCCCGGATCTACTTTCCCCTACTTGCGGAAACTTGCCGAGAGCACCTTTTTCCGTAATCGGATCGCCTCTGGCGTCACTTCGACCCATTCGTCGTCCTGCACGAACTCGATCGCCTGATCCAGATTCATCAGCCGGGGAGGAACCAGCCGAATCCCTTCCTCCGCATTTGACGACCGCATGTTCGTCAGCTTCTTTTCGCGAACGATATTTACGTTCAAGTCCGCGTCGCGGGCGTTCTCGCCTACGATCATGCCTTCATAGACTTCCACGCCGGGGCGGATAAACATCTCTCCCCGCTCTTGCAGATTGAAAATCGCATAGCCGGTCGTCCTGCCGGCACGATCGGAAATCAGCGACCCCGTCGGCCTCATCGGGATCTCCCCCCGCCAAGCGACGTACCTGGCGAACAGCGAGTTCAAGATCGCCGTGCCCTTGGTATCCGTCAGCATCTGGCTGCGCAGCCCGATCAGTCCCCGCGATGGAATCTCGAACTCGATCCGCACCCGGCCCGAGCCGTGGTTGACCATCTTGGAGGTCTTGCTCTTGCGCGACCCCATCGTCTCCATCACGACGCCGACGAACTCCTCGGGACAATCGACCGTCAGGTGCTCCAACGGCTCGTGCAGCTTGCCGTCGATCTTCTTGGCAAGGATCTCCGGCTTGCCCACCATCAACTCGAATCCCTCGCGCCGCATTGTTTCGACCAAGATCGCCAGTTGCAGCTCACCACGACCCGAGACCCGAAACGACTCCGGCTCGTCGCCCGCCTCGACCTGAATCGAGACGTTCGTCAGCAACTCCCGATCGAACCGGTCGCGAAGATTGCGCGACGTCACGTACTTGCCTTCACGCCCCGCGAACGGCGACGTATTCACCGCGAACGTCATCGAGATCGTCGGCTCGTCAATCTGGATTCTCGGCAGCGGCTGGGGTTTCTCGCCGTCGCTTACCGTCTCGCCGATCGTGATGCCTCGGACACCCGCGATCGCCACGATATCCCCCGGGCAAGCTTCCGACTCCTCGAGCCGCTTCAATCCCTCGAACGAATATATCTTGGTGATACGGGTCTTTTCGATCGAGCCGTCGAGCTTACAGATCGAAGCCTCGCCGCCTTGCTTCAGCGTCCCTGAAAACACGCGTCCGATCGCCATGCGGCCCAGGTAGTCGTTGTAATCGAGGTTCGCCACAAGCAACTGCAGCACGGCGTCGGGGTCCCCGGTCGGCGCGGGCACGGTCTCAACGATCGTCTCGAAGAGCGGTCCCAAGTCTTGCGACGGGTCGCCGGGGTCGAACTTTGCGACGCCGTCCCGGGCGATCGCGTAGAGCACCGGAAACTCGAGCTGCTCATCGTCTGCGTCGAGATCGAGGAAGAGGTCGTAAACCTCGTTGACGACCTCCTGAATCCGCGCGTCCTGGCGGTCGATCTTGTTGATCACCACGATCGGCGTCAGATGCGCTTCGAGCGCTTTCATGAGCACGTAGCGAGTCTGCGGCAGCGGTCCTTCGCTGGAATCCACCAGCAGCATCACGCCGTCGACGATCTTCAGCGCGCGCTCGACTTCGCCGCCGAAGTCGGCGTGCCCCGGAGTATCGACGATGTTGATTTTGTAGTCGCGATAGCGCACGCCGGTGGTCTTGGCCAAGATCGTAATGCCGCGCTCGCGCTCCAACTCGCCGGAATCGAGCGCGCGGTCAGTGACATCCTCGCGTTCGCCGAAGGCCCCACTCTGCCTGAACATAGCGTCTATCAAAGTTGTCTTGCCGTGATCCACGTGGGCGATGATCGCAATGTTGCGGATAGACGTAGTCTGCATCGAGATACAGGAATCCTCAATTTCCAAAGGCTGACAGGGGAACGTACCGGCGCGGGCCGACCGCGGCGGGGCGGCGACCTTCAGCTTAGCGACAAACAGCCCTAACGTGCAGTCCCGTCTTGTCCAATACAGGATGAACCTGAGGGGAGGGTTAATTCCAACACAAGATGAGCCTGATGGGGCGAGGACAGGCTGGATCGAAGCCGAGCATGCTGCGGGCGATGGGAGTCGCCGTGCAGCAGGGCCGAATCGCTGAACCTCGAGCAGATCGGGGTTCTTCTCGACGGATGCGAATCCGTTTCCTTTCAAGGGCGAGAGTTGTTCTAATGCGGAAGCAGCACGTAGGTGAGCGTGCAAGTTCAGACCGACTCCGGGTTCTCCGCCGAGCGCCCCCGACGGCCGGTCGCTTCCTGGTTCTCAAGGACGATATGCATCGGTCAAGCGATTCGGTACGAACCCGCACCCTCCACGATAGGATAAGGAAGCCGTCGGCTCAGATGCCTGATGACGAATCACCCGCTTTCTGTCGTTCCTAAACCTGAATCCGAGTTAGCGAAGGTTTATCTCTACCATGACCGTACGAAACATCGCTTGAACCGCTACGCTCGGTCGTTGGGCTACCTGGACTGGGCCAATCAACCGCACCCGTTCCGTCGCTTCGACGGCGCCCGGTTGATCCCACTGCTTGTGCCCGAGATCAAAGCGGAGCCGACGTACGATTCGATTTTGTCCGCGGCAGTTCCTCCCGCTCGGGTCGATATCGAAACCATCAGCAACTTGTTCTTCTTCAGCCTGGCCCTTTCAGCCTGGAAGCAGGTTTATGGACTTGACGGCCAGGTCGGCTCACGATGGTCGCTGCGTGTGAATCCTTCCAGCGGAAACCTGCACCCGACGGAGGGCTACCTGATCTGCGGCCCCACGCCGGGCATCGCCCCGTTTCCGGGTATCTACCACTACGCCCCTTTCGAGCATGGTTTAGAGTTGCGCCGCCGCTTGACTGACGACGAATGGCGGATGCTCTCACCGCTTCTTCCCTCCGGGGCCTGCCTCCTCGGGCTGACATCCATCTATTGGCGAGAGTCCTGGAAGTACGGAGAGAGAGCCTTTCGCTATTGCCAGCATGACGTGGGGCACGCCATCGGAGCCGTTACGATCTCTGCAGGCAGCCTTGGATGGCGCACCCGCTTACTCGAACGGGTGAGTACTCCGGCTCTGGAACGCCTTCTCGGTATCGATCAGCAGCAGGGCATCGAAGCGGAGCACGGCGACTGCCTGCTCTTGCTTCATCCGGAAGGAGAGGGCGTCCCAGACTTCGCTCCGCCTGAGGCACTGTTGGCAAAGCTTGCCGACGGAGAGTGGTTGGGCAAGCCGAACCATCTGAGTTCCCAGCATCACCCATGGCCGGTGATCGACGACGTATCGGAAGCCTGCACCTGGCCCGGCGCTGCTCGGGTAGAGGGCACGGAGGCCCCTTCGGGACTTCGCTTGCCTGGCGAGCGGGGCCTTTCGGCCTACCGGCTGATTCGTCAGCGCCGCAGTGCCGTCGCCTTGGACGGACGGACTACGATCTCTTCCGGAACCTTCTACCGCATGCTGCAAAACGTTATGCCGGAAGCGAATCCCATCCCGTTTGCCACCCTACCCTGGCGGCCTACCGTTTCTCTCGTGCTGTTTGTGCACCGCGTCAGCGGCCTGGTCGAAGGGCTCTACGTGCTCGTGCGTCACCTAGAGCAGTTGCAGTCTCTGCGGCGGAGCTTCCGTCCTGATCTGATGTGGAAGAAGCCCGAGGGATGCCCCCAATCCCTTTCACTCTATTTGCTCTCAGTGGGTGATGAAAGGGCGGCTGCCCGCACTGTGAGCTGCGGTCAGGATATCGCGGCGGATGGAGTCTTCTCGGCTGGGATGCTCGTAGCCTTTAACGAAGCTCTCTCGGCAGCCGGCCCAGGGATGTACTCCCGTTTGTTCTGGGAAACCGGCGTGATTGGCCAAGTGCTCTATCTGGAAGCGGAGGCGGCTCGGATCCGGGCCACTGGCATCGGCTGCTTCTACGACGACGAGGTTCATCGGATCCTCGGGATCAAGGACCACTCCTGGCAGAGCCTCTACCACTTCACCATGGGCGGAGCTGTCGAGGATCCGCGACTCCAGTCCTTGGATGCCTATGGGCATTTGCCCGACGACCGGACGCGGTCGAGGACAGATTGCGTATAGCACTGCTACCGACAGAACAAGTTAACTTCACTTTTGCGCCCTGGTTGGCAGCGGTCGCGTAGCTGGAAACCAGCTCGCCTAATCCGGAACTGTCGATATAGCTGACATCCCCCAGATTCAGCAGGATGTTCTTCTGCCCGTTGCCCAGTATGTCGCTCCTTTTCCTGTGCTTCCTTATGCAGCTTTCTTGGTCTTGGAGCCCTGGGCGTCGTGCAGCACGGCGAGGACTTCGTCTTCTCGCAGAATCAGATAATCGCAACCGTCAACAGTGATCTCGTTGCCGCCATACTTACCAAACAGAATGCGGTCGCCGGCCTGAACGTCAAGCGCGATCAGCGTGCCGTTCTCCAGCCGCTTGCCATTGCCAACGGCGATCACCTTGCCTTGCTGGGGTTTCTCTTTCGCGGAGTCGGGAATGAGAATCCCACCCTTCATCTGCTTACCCTCTTCCAGTCGTTCAACTACCAGTCGGTCGTGCAACGGTCTTAGCTTCACGTTTTCCCGCCTTCGCTTTTCGCTTTTCTTTGGGGCTCAGCAGCGCTTTCTTGCGCAGCTCTTTCTTGCCTTTGTCTTTTCTGCCGCCTTTGTCACCCATATCGTTGTCCTTGGTAAGTAACGGCGCCGTACGGCGCGTTGCGCAGCGTGTTCGGCCATACACGCAGCCCGTCCAGCACGAGGAAACTGGCCTTATTCATGAAAACCCTCTGTTACCGCCGCGAAAGAAGAAGATTTCTGTCCTGCTCGTCTGGATCTACTTCGCGGCCCGATGGGGCTTCAGAGCAGACCGTGACGCTGCGAGCAGACATGCCAACCTCCCTGGTGCGGTGAGCGTCGAGGTGGCTAAGGGAAGGGTCGGGTCAAAGAGTCCCGCGACCGCGAGCAGGATTGAGCCCTACAGAGCAGGCATAGCCACCCTACAACTTCATCATAACAACTAAGCAAACAAATCCACGGTTGCCCATTGCAGGCTCATCACTCAAACCAGGAAATTGTACCGCTGATGCAACGTTGCCACGGTGGGCACGGGTTCTGCCAATGTCGAGGGGTTTGGTCTGCACCGGCCTCATCGCGATGCCGCAAGCCTGGAGGCTTGTGTCACGTCCCGGCGTGAGCTGCGTAGATGCGGCTCATCGCCTGCCGACAGCGAACGTCAATTCGGCCTCGGCAATCTTGGCGTCGTACAGTGCTGTTGTGACGGCCGCCTCAGCGTCGGCTAGTTGTGCCGCAGCTTCGTTCAATTCGACCATCGTGCCGAGCTGTTCCCGGTAGCGATCCCGCGCCAGCTTCAGCGCCTCCCCTGCGGCCTCGGTCTGGACTCGGTGCAGGGGAATCGACTCAAACGCGTGTTCGAGCCTGTAATAGGCGGTGCGCACTTCCAGAGCCACCTGCTGGCATTGTCAAGTTAACACCGGTCGGCGACAATTGACCGATGGAATCACTGTATCGACGCCACCGCTTTCCACCCGAGATCATCAGCCATGCCGTCTGGTTGTACCATCGGTTCACTCTGAGCTTTCGCGATGTGGAGGACCTTCTCGCTGAGCGTGGCGTCACCGTATCCTACGAAGCCATTCGATCCTGGTGCCGGAAGTTTGGACCAGCGTATGCGCGTACTCTGCGGCGACGACAAGGCCGACTCGGCGACATCTGGCACGTGGATGAGTTGTTCATCACGATCCGCGGCGAACGTCATTATCTTTGGAGAGCGGTTGACCAGGACGGCGATGTCCTTGATATCCTGGTCACACGCCGCCGAGACAGGAGAGCCGCCAAACGCTTCTTTCGCAAGGTGTTGAAACACCAGGGGAGGCCACCTTTGCAACTCGTCACCGACAAGCTGCGAAGCTATCGGGCTGCGCACCGAGAAGTCTTCCCATCAGTCAGCCATCGAACCGGGCAATACGAGAACAATCGAGCTGAAGTTTCCCACCAGCACACTCGGGAGCAGGAACGTCAAATGCGTCGCTTCAAATCGCCGGTACAGGTTCAACGATTTCTCTCGGTCCACGGCCCGATTCACAACCTGTTAGGAGTGCGCGTCTTAATCCTCGCAATCTGCAGTTTGCTGGTGCCGCCGGCGGCGGCACCAGATGGCGATCATTACTGGCCGCAGTGGCGTGGCCCCATGGGGACGGGTGCCGCACCGCACGCGAACCCACCAGTGGAGTGGAGCGAGACGGAGAACATACGCTGGAAGATTGCACTGCCCGGCACTGGCCATTCGACACCCATCGTCTGGGGCGATCGCGTCTTGATCACCACAGCCGTACCTTACGGTGATCCTATGGAGCCAAGGTACGACAGCGCCCATGGCGCCCATGACAGCGTGCCGGTGACCCAGCGTCATCGGTTTATAGTGCTCGCCGTCAGCCGCCGCGAGGGGAAGATCCTCTGGCAGCGGACGCTCCATACGGAGGTTCCGCACGAGGGTGGTCATTACACCGGAACGTTCGCATCCCACTCGCCCGTCACCGACGGCGAGCATGTCTTTTCGTTCTTCGGCTCGCGTGGGCTCTATGGTCTCGACCTGGACGGCGAGGTGCAGTGGAAAGCAGACCTCGGTGAGATGCAGACCAAGCACGCGCACGGCGAGGGCAGCTCACCAGCGCTCCACGGCGACACGCTGATCATCAACTGGGATCACGAAGGCCAGTCATTTGTGATTGCCTTCGACAAACGGACCGGTAAAGAACGGTGGAGGGTCGCGCGGGAAGAGGTCACGTCGTGGGCAACACCGATCGTGGTCGAGCACGGCGGCAAGCCGCAGCTCATCATCAGCGGTACCAATCGCGTTCGAGGCTACGATCTGGCCACCGGCAACGTCATATGGGAATGTGGCGGGCTGTCGGCTAACATCGTCGCGTCACCCGTTTCGGCGGACGGCATGGTGTACGCCGCCAGCAGTTACGACACGCGGGCCATGCTTGCCATACGCCTCGACGGTGCCAAGGGCGACATCACCGGCACCGACCAGGTCGTGTGGAGCCGCAGACGAGGCACGCCCTACGTACCATCGCCATTGCTGTATGGAGACTCGCTCTACTTCCTCCATCACTACCAGGGGATCCTTTCACGCGTGGACGCTAAGACCGGTGAAGAGCGGACCGGCCCGTTTCGACTCGGCGGCATCCGCAACGTGTACGCCTCACCGGTGGGTGCCGCCAACCGCCTTTACATCACCGATCGCCACGGAACAACGCTCGTGATGAGTCACGCTAGCCTACCCAAGATGCTGGCGGTCAACCGGCTCGACGACAGCTTCAGCGCCTCGGCCGCCGTCGCTGGCGGCGAACTGTTTCTGCGGGGGCAGCGAAACCTCTACTGCATTGCCGAAGAGTAGTGTGATGGCCCATCCGGGGAACGACGGAAAGGATCCGACGTGGTGAAGCCCGCCGGGAGCGCGAAAATAAGCCTTCCGTTAAGCTATCCGATCGGAGCACCGCCAGGGCCTTGATCCTAGGGTGTTCTACCCCTTCGACGAGCTTCTGAGGGACCTGAGGCGGGGCCGGATAACGCGATTTCTTGGACCGCGTTGGAGGCTGATCCTGTCGTCCTCGATAGTTTGGTGCCGCTAATCAACACCTGCGACGGCCGTTCCGAGATTGCACGGGCGGCTTCTCTCGATCGGCGACCAGCAGGGCCGAATTCAATGGTTATTCAACGGGGCGTCAGGCTCGATCGCCTGTTGTTGAGCTTGCGTGTTGATCTGAGGTGCTTTGAACAGCTACAAAATCGTCTACAGTGGCTTTTTCACATGGGCTGAAAACGGCCGTAAGTTATTGAAAAAATTGGTGGGCGCGCGCGGACTCGAACCGCGGACCTCCTGCGTGTGAAACAGATTCCGGCTAGCGCCATAACTTGCCTATTTTCAACTACTTGATTCCCAAGCGCTTACGGGCGCTTGTGTTGAAACTTGTTGAAACTGATTGGCCTAGGGTGCTTTGAACAGCTACAAAATCATCTACAGTGGCGTTTTCCCACGTTTTCAACTTTCCTCAAATCGGCGTGACTTGGGCCGACGGACTTCCCGTAGTGTGCCAAAACTCGATCGTGATGTAAGTGGCTTGCTGACTGCGAGTTGCAGTTGAGGTGCGGACTCGCACAGGAGTCGGTTTTCGGGATGGATTCGTGCTAGGTTGTGTCCCCATGCAACCCCTGGACCCGTTTCGGTTCGTGCTGATCGGCTTGGCCAGCCGGATCAACGAGCACCAACGGGACGCCATCGACTATCTCGAAGAAGAGAATCGCGTTTATGGGGTATCCACTTGACTCAGGTAACCCCAACATCTTGTGGTTGGGCTCACGGGGCCTCAGCGTCCCAGTCGGCGACGATCGATCGATACGGCGTTGGGTCCACGGCGACTGCCTGCTGCACAAGGCGGTAGAAGAGTTTTCCCCGGCTGCGTGAGTTGCGCCGGTTGAAGCGGAACACAAACTCGTCGAGGTAGTAGTCCAGATGCTCGTGGCTAACCGCGCCTTGGTGCGTGCCCAGCAGCCAGCGCTTGAGCAACGAGATCGCTTGGTGCACCCTCGGCAATAATTCCGAGGCCTGCTTGCGGCGGCCCGACAGAAAGACGATGCGATGCTGGTAGCCCTTCTTCTCCAGCGGCTCGTAGCCCAGCCAGCCGTCGGTGTGCACCACGCTTCCCGGCTCGATCGACTCCTCCACGAAGGGCATCAAACTGGCCGCCGATGCGTTCCGCACGCGCTGCATGCGGATCCGTCCTAGCCCGCGGCCTCTCTCTTCCGCGGCTACTGCAATCAAGGCTTTACGCTCGGTCTGCCGGCCGCTCACACCCTCTTCCTCAGCGCCCCAATAGGTCTCATCGACCTCGACTACGCCCGCCAATCGCTCCCGCCCCGGACGCACCATCGCTCGCCGCAGCTTGTGCATCCAGGTCCACGCGGTTTGATAGCTGCCCAACCCGAGAACGCGCTGCAGACCCAGCGCGCTGACCCCGTTCTTTTGCGAAGTGACGTGCCAGATCGCCCGGAACCACAGCCGCAGCGGCTTACGTGTGTCTTGGAAGATCGTGCCCGAGGTCACCGACGTCTGCCGCCCGCAGCGAGCGCATTCGAACCACACTTTGCGCACCGGCCAAGCCCGCTCATGCCCGCATCCCGGACAGCGGAAACCCTCCGGCCAGCGCAACGCGGACAGATAGTCGCGACAGGCCCCTTCGCTGGCGAAGCGTACCTCGAACTCGAGCAGGTCGCGTGGATAATCCTCCACGAAGGCGCATACTACATCTTGGGGTCACCTGAGTCAAGTGGATACCCAATTCGCGTTTTACGTAATCAACTGGGCGACAAGCGCTTGCGGCTGAGCGATGATCAGCGTCGCCGGTTGGCGCTGAAGGCCAAGAAGCTCGGACGCCAAGCGCTATCGGAAGTGGCCTCCCTCGTCACGCCGGACACTCTGCTGAGATGGCATCGAAAGTTGATCGCCCGCAAGTACGATGGCAGCCAACTCCGCAGTCCCGGACGGCCTCGTGTGATGGAGCAAATTCGAGAACTGGTCGTTCGCTTGGCGCAAGAAAACAACACCTGGAGCTATTCCAGGATACGAGGGGCGCTGGCCAACCTCGGTCACCAGGTGGGACGCAATACCATTGCGAGAACGCTCAAAGAAAATGGCCTGGAGCCCGTGCCGGAGCGGCGCAGGAAAACGAGCTGGCAGCAGTTCCTGCAGGCCCATTGGGAAGTTTTGGCCGCCGCCGACTTCTTCACCGTGGAGGTTTGGACACGGACAGGATTGGTGCGGGTGGTGGTGCTGTTCGTGATCGAACTGTCGACGCGGCGGGTCGAGATCGCAGGATTCACAACCGAGCCCGATGGGGCTTGGATGACTCAGGTTGCTCGTAACTTGACGGACGTAGAAGATGGCTTTCTCGTCGGCAAGAGGTTTCTGATCCAAGATCGCGACCCGCTGTTCACGAAGGATTTCCGGGAGACGTTGGCCGCGGCAGGCGTGGAGAGCGTGCGCTTGCCCGCACGGTCGCCCAACCTGAACGCCTACGCCGAGCGCTTTGTCCGAACGATCAAGGAGTCCTGCTTGGAGCGGATGATCCTGTTTGGGGAGCAGTCGGTGCGCCGGGCGATTCAGCAGTTCATCGCCCACTACCATCGAGAACGCAATCACCAAGGGCTCGACAATCGGCTCATCTTCCCCGCTCCGGCAGACACGGACCCGAGCGCCCCGATCGAGCGTCGCCAACGGTTGGGCGGAATGCTGAACTACTACTACCGGCAAGCCGCCTAAAGTCAACTCACCCGGATCTGGCGGTTGCGCCGCAAAGCCCCCGTGCGCTCAGTCTCCCCCGCCGGTCGAGATACCTGTAGGTTGCACACTCTCTGCGGCGGCCAGCGGATTCCAGCAGCAACCGACCACAAATCAACGCACTCCATGCGCCCGCCCGGAGTGCGTTTGTCTTGCTCAGAATCGGTCGGTCTTGTTTTGGGACTATACGCCATCATCCCGGGCGTTGGGACGCGCGTTGCGAAAGGGTAATCGGCCACTTTGAGGTGTGCATGTGTAAGCGAAGCCACCAGCTGCGATTTCCCGGAGTTGGGTGGACCGATGAGGACAACTTGGCCAGCGCCCTCCTTCTTCACCACGTAGAATGGTGCCGAGTGCGAGGCGCCCTTTTTGTGAGACTCCTTGCGGGCCTTAGAGAGTCTGCGCTTGAGGTCAGCCTGGAGCTTCTCAGTGCCCTTGTGCTTGGGCAGCGTTGACAGCATCCTCTCCAACGCGGCGATTTTCTCCTGGTGGGTGTGGCACTCTTGTAGTCTTGCTCTGCGGCTAGATACTCGGGAGTCAGGTTCGCCGGCATAGGAACCTTGGCCGCAGGATAACACCCTGCGCTTGTGCCGGAAGATATGGTCCTGGCTGGGGCTGCCGCCCAATCCGGGAGGGTTTTTGATTGATTCACGTTCCCGAACTTCGGGCGATAATTGGTCAAGGGTTTCGGGTGGCGGTTATCGTTCGGCTGACGTAAGATTCTAGACAACGTCAATGGCCGAGCCAGCTCCCGCTCCAAAATCGTGGAGAAAGTTAGGCTCTTCCGGGTTTTAAGTGGGCGAAGGAGCCAGATCGAGTTTCCCACAGTGGAAGTAGATGGCGTTGATGAAGTTCTGTTGATTGCGGAAACCGCGCGCCGTGGCCTTGACCCATTGAATCCTTGAGTTCAACCCCTCGCTGACCGCGTTCGTAATGCGGTGTTTCAGATACGTGAGTATGTTTTCGAGGCGAGCCGTCAACATCCGCGCTACGGTGACCATCGGCGTCAGCCGGCTGCGACTCGCCCAGCCGCGCCATTGCTCGAAGAAAGCTCGCGCCGCCGATTCGCGACGATAGTCGAACAGCCGCATCGCCGTTTCCTTCAACGCCCACGCCCGCGCCGTCTTCAAGTCGCTTTCGCGCAGCGCGCGGAACTCGCGCCAGGCGTCCTCGGAAAAGTTCGCCGGATGCCGCAGCCAAGCGTACTTCGTGCCTGTCAAACGCTCGTCGCCGAGGGCCAGTAAACGCTTGTTCTCCGCCCGCCGCACCTGGTCCACCGCCTTCGCCAGATGCGCCGCGATGTGATATTTGTCGTAAACGATCTTTTTCTCCGATTCGTCGAGATGCTCCCGGGTCGAGGCGACGTAAGGATCCCACATGTCCATCGCGACGGCCTCGACTCGGGCGAGTTGCTCTGCGCTCAACGTCTTCCAAAAGCCGTCCAGGCTGGCCTGGCGGCGTCCCTCGGCGACGAACAACACGCGCGAGCGGTTGAGATCGTTGACGACGGTGAGATAGCGATGGCGCTTGCGGAAGCTCTTCTCGTCGACGCCCAGGTAGGGAATCGGCTCTGCCGCGCGACGTTCGAGCCCACGTTGCACGGCGCGTTCCAGGATGCCGTGAATCTCGTCCCAGCTCAGCGCCAGCAACTCGGCGATGCCTTGCTGGCTGGCTTCCTTCAGCCACGAGATCGCGAGAGCTTCAAACAGCGCGGTGAAGCGGCTGGAAGCCTCGGCCCAGGGCAGTCGCACGACGCGCGGCCCGTGCTCGGAGCAGTCGCTGCGCGGCGGCCGGGCGTGCAGGATCGTGCGGTACTGACAGGTGTCGAGGTGACGCCAGCGGCGTTCGGGCTGATGATCGTGGAGTGCGCACACGGCGCTGCATTGGCGGCACGGCCAGCGGACTTGCTCGTCGTGTTCGAGGAAGACGTGGACTTCGCCGTCGGCTCGGCGCAGCTCCACTCGCACGACTTTCCAGGGACTTTCGATGCCCAGAATCTGGCGGTATAGCTCGCGGTCTTGCATCCCGCGAGACTACCACCGAGCCTCACTCGCCCACTAGAAACCCGGAAGAACCGAAAGTTATAACCCAGTTGCAACCGCGGAGGAGGCCGTCATGAAATACGATGCCGCGCGCCGCAAGTTTTTAAGAACAGCAGCGAGCGGAACGTTAGCCAGCCTAGGCGATGTGGCTTTTCTTTCCGTCTTGCCGCCTGTTTCTGCAGTAGAAACCAAGCTTCCCCCGAAAGCCGTCCGGTTCGATCCCGAAGTTGAACCACTTGTTCGACTGTTAGAGGAGACGCCGCGGCAGACGTTACTGGAAGAAGTAGCAGCCCGAATTAAGAAGGGACTCTCTTACAAAAACCTGTTGGCGGCGTTGCTGTTGGCGGGGGTTCGCAATGTGCAACCGCGGCCGTCGGTCGGGTTCAAGTTTCACGCGGTGTTAGTGGTCAATTCCGCGCATGTAGCGAGTCTTTCGTCGCCGGTGGAACATCACTGGCTGCCGATTTTCTGGGCGCTCGATTACTTTAAGTCCGCGCAAGCATCTGACGAGCGAGAAGGGGACTGGACGATGAGTCCAGTCGACGAAGCGGCGGTGCCCAGCGCGTCGAGCGCGAAACAAGAGTTCATCAAGGCGATGGACAGCTGGGATGAAGTGGCCGCCGATGCGGCAGTCGCCGGGCTGGCTCGGACGGCTGAGCCAAGCGAGGTTTTTGAGCTCTTCTATCGTTACGGCGCGCGTGACTATCGATCCATCGGACACAAGGCGATCTTCGTGGCCAACAGCTGGCGGACCTTGCAGCGCATTGGCTGGCGACACGCCGAGCCGGTGTTGCGTTCACTGGCCTACGCGCTGCTCAATCATGTTGGTGAAGCCAACCCAGCCAACAGTGACCACGCGGTGGATCTTCCCTGGCGTAGGAATGCAGAACTTTCCCAGAAGATCCGGGCTGACTGGCGGAATGGAAGACTCGACAGCGGAGCGACCACCGAGATGCTAGCTACGGTGCGGGAAGGTTCCGGAAGCGAGGCAGCGACCAAGGTGGTTGAACTCATGAATCGGGGCGTTTCAGCGCAATCGATTTGGGACGCCCTGCTGGTTGGGTCAGGGGAGCTACTCGCCCGGCAGCCGGGCATTGTCGCCCTGCACAGCGTTACCACCACGAATGCCCTGCGGTTTGCCTTCCAAGCCGCCACAAGCGACGACACTCGCCGTCGACTACTACTGCAAAACGCCTCGTTCCTGCCGATGTTTCGTGCTTCCATGGCAGGGGAAGGGCCGGTTGGCGAATTTCGGTTGGACAAGATGGAGCCTATCGGGCAGGAAACCCAGGTCTCGATCGAGGAGATCTTCCGCGACGTAAGCCGGGACCGAATGGTGGCTGCACGAAAAGTACTCGCCTATCTAGGTTCGAAGGGACAGCCCAAACCACTTATCGACGCTGCTCGGGTGTTGATTTTCCTCAAAGGGTACGACTCCCACGACTACAAATTCAGTTCGGCGGCCCTGGAGGACTTTTATCATGTTTCGCCTGGGTGGCGGAATCGCTACCTGGCGTCCAGTGTATTCAGACTTCGCGGGTCGGGCGGGAGAGATAACGGGCTGGTGAGGCGGACGCGGGAGGCGTTGAGGGGATAAGGAGGAGTCCTTACTCGAATGGAGGGTAGGACAGCCTGGAACACGAGGTGTCGAAAGGTTGTAACCGTCATTTCCAGTTCCGCGCCACAATCGCTAATGATTCTGTGTTTGATACGTTTTTGTTGTTCTGCCATAACCGAGAGCACTCCGCAGGTGAGTTATTTTCCAAGCGAGGCGATGCCCTCATCGAGTTCGTAGAGGACAAGAATTTCGCCCTCGGTCAACATACGTTTGAAAACCGCAACTTCGTCGTAGAGACCAACGTAGTTTACGCCTAGCCGGATTGCGCCCCGAGACAGCTCCCAACCGAAAGGTTCCGTGATACCCTCCGAAACGCCCTGCAGCATTCCATTCAAAAACAACTTGGCCATCCCTCCCTCGCTTGAGCCAAGGCCGGAATGCGTAATCGCGACGTGAGTCCACTCACCGCCGGTGAAGGGAGGGTTGTCCACGACCACGAGCCTGTTCTCAAAGTCCGGGTTCTCGTCATTCGGCCGGTTTTCGGGATTCCAAACTTCTAAGTCGCCAAAGACACCAAGACGAAACTGCCGGGGGTTGTCGCCGGTGAAATCGACCCACAAGGCCGCGTCGTTGTAGGCGGAGTCTGTGATCTGAATCGGATCACAAAAACCGGGTTCCAAATCCACGGCGGGGTCGAGGCTCAACCAAAACGAGACGGTTCCGGTCCAGTTCGATTCCGAATAAGCCATGTTGTTCTCCGCCCGGTAGAATAATGCCATGGTGTTCTTTTTTTTGAAACGTAGGGCGTCCCCGAAGCGGCCTTGTCCGGACGCAACTTCAATGTCCGGTGATCCGATCCCCGGAATTGCTTGATCTTGTTTCTTGTAAGAGGGCGCCGTGTAGATTCGCCGGTCGCCGGAGCCGAAATCGGCGTCGGTGCCGTTGTCAAAAGACGCGTGGAAAGTCAGTGCGTCGGCAAGGTTGGACGCCGCGGGCGTACTTGCATCGGGCGCTGTGCCGCCGCCGCTGCCTGAACACCCGCCGGCCCAAACGACGACAGCTGCCATGCAAGCGACAGCCCACCTCGAGCATCGATTGAAACGAATGTGTCCCATGAATCTACAGTTTAGCTTGTAGCGGCCCGGAGGGTGGCGACTTCGGCCTTAGCCCGGAAATTTCACTAGCTGACGGTCGAGGCACACGATAAGCCCGCGACTACTTTGTTGCGCTCGATTGCCGTGGTCACCGCACTTGACTGAATCTACTTTACCTTGTGTAGTCCGTGTAGACGTCCACAAGAAGCACGGCGAGAGATCCTGGCGAGCTGGCTAGCGCCGATGAATTCGGCGAAGCAGGGCACCGTATGGTTCTTCAAAGCAGCGTTCTGCCGAAAAGCCGGCAAGGCAGAGTCTGATCAGCGACCTACCGGGATCCCGACCGGATAGGTGGTGACAAGGCTTGTTGCCGACACGTATGCGTCGACCGTAGCATCGGATCGTAGAATAGCTTGCAGAATCAGGTGATTCCAGAGTCGCCTTCGTTAACGTTCGGGATCGGCCCCAGAGCCACGGCCAGACCGGGCAGTGATCGATCACGATTGCGAGGCCGAGAGAACATAGGCACGTTCTGGTCATCGGCGTCAGCTCCAGAGAGGACGAAAGGATCAGACTAATCCATTTTTGATCAGATCGGCTCCGCCGAGGCGCATCGACAGGCCCCGGCCGCGCGATCTCCAGACATCGAGGACTCCACATGCCGAGACAACTGACCGTCGTGCTGATGACACTGGCCGCGCTCCCCGGGCTGTGTGGGTGGGTCAGGGGGCAAACCGTGCCACCCGGATACCGTGACCCCGAGCCGGTGCTGCGCGCCGCCGAGGTGGCGATCGGCGCCGACAAGTTGGGCTGCGTCACCATCGCCGGGCGCGCGTATAGCGGCATGGTCGGTCAGCAGCGGCTGCACGGCTATGAAGTGGACTGGCCACGCGGGGCGCCGCTGACCAACTACAGCCGCACTATGAACTGGGACGACGGCACAATGATCGAGTCGTTCGACCGGGAGCCGGGGCGGAATCCCGCTTCGTGGAAGTGGGGATTATGGTGGCGTGGCGGGACGCCGCCGCAGCAGCACAGCCGGCAGGTGTTCGCGGTCAACGGGCTGCATGGCTGGCACATTGACGGACCGGAATCACCGGTCGCCGCGCCGCGGCGCGATGCCGAGCTGTGGCAACTCGACCTGTGGCTCAATCCTCACGGCTTCCTCAAGGCGGCCCGGCTGCCGGACGCCAACCCACGGGCCGTGTGGCGCTGGGAGCTCGGGGAGATGGGACGGGACGGCGCGACGACGCAGCCGGAAAAGATCACGATCGTCTCGATCACGATGTTGGGGAAGTACCGTGTTGACGCGACGATCAACTCTGAGAACCTGCTCCAACGTATTCACACCTGGGTCGGCGACCCGGTGCTCGGCGACATGAACTACGAGCATGAGTTCGCCAACGCCGACTACGTCGATCTCGGCAACGACATCCGGTTCCCGACCCGCTGGCATCATCACGCGGGCTGGGACGACAACTTCCAGGCGCAGAGCGTGAACGCCGGGCACAACGCCTTCGGCGGCACGCTTGACCAGATCGAAGCAAACGCGTGCGCGGACCCGGTAGCGGTCCCGGACTCGGTCCGGCAGGCGACGGTCGCAGATCCGGTTGCAACCGCGAAGCTCGCCTCCGGTGTCTGGCTACTCGGCGGAACGTCGCACAACAGCGTGGCAGTCGAATTCGAAGACTACGTGGCGGTTATCGAAGCGCCGCTCGACGAACCACGCAACCTCGCGGTGATCGAGGAGGCAGTCCGCCTCGTGCCGACGAAGCCGATCCGGTTCCTGGTCAACACCCACCAGCACCACGACCACATCGGCGGGCTCCGGACCTATATGCACATCGGTGCGACTATCATTACCCACTGGAAGAACTACGATTTCTATACCCGCGACGTGCTCAACTACGCCCAGCGGACGCTGGAGCCAGACATGGTGAGCCTCTGGCCACCGACCGAGCTGGCCGAGGGCTATCAATACGAGGCTGTGAGGGAAAACTACTGGCTGAGCGACGGTACACGCACGATGCACATCTCCTACGTACAGCCGCTCGCGCACGTCGAGGGGATGCTGGTCGCGTACCTCCCGGATGAGCGGTTGCTCATCGAGGCCGATCTGTACGACTCGCCCGCCGCCGGTCAGCCGCGCTCGCAGGAAGCGACTGACGCGAACCGAAGTCTGTATCGACACGTCCAGCGGCTCGGGCTCGACGTCAAGACGATCGTGCCGATCCACGGGCAGCCGACGCCGTGGAGCGACCTGGCTGCGCTCGTCGACCCGTGATGGAGGCACAAGTGCAATACTCAGCTGAGACTTTGAAGACCGGGTACAGGGAGCTGTCCGTTCTACTCGCCCAGCGGCCCCATCGAGTATCAATCGGCCACCGAGATATTCGATCTATGGGCCTTGCCCTTTTCCTTGAGGTTCCCAGTGTTCCGGAATGACGACTTCCCGACGGTTGCGGCTTAGCGGACTGGGCTTGAATCGAAGGCTGGAAAACTATGAACGCGCTTCAGTACACACAAGAGCTGGTAAAGTTCCCGACTGTCAGCAACGTATCCAATGCCTCCATTTGCAACTACCTGGAAGACGTCCTGAAAAGGCTCGGCTTCACCACCGAACGGATCGAATACACCGACTCCGCAGGCGTCAACAAAGTCAACATCATCGGTAAGAAGGGCAGTGGAAGCGGGGGAATGGCCTATTTCGCCCACACCGACGTCGTTCCTGCCGATCCCTGGTTCAGCAGCGAACATGGACCCTTCGAGCCCACCGTCAGAGGTAACAAACTGTATGGCCGCGGGAGTTGTGACATGAGAGGATCGATCGCCTCGATGCTGGCAGCCACCGAGCAGGCCGCCGGGGCCGAGCTGAGAGAACCACTTTATACAGCGTTCACGGCGGACGAGGAGATCGGCTACCGCGGAGCGGAACAGGTGGCTCGGCGATCCAAGTTCTTCCAGGAGATTGTCCAGGGGGAGTCGAACGGGATCGTCGGAGAGCCGACTATGCTCAACGTCGTTCACGCTCACAAGGGCACCTATGGATTCAAGGCGGTCTCATACGGCAAAGCCGCACATTCCAGCACCAACGAGGGAGTCAGCGCCAACCTCGCCATGATCCCTTTTCTCAGCGAGATGAAGAGAATTCACGACGAGACCCTGGAAGATCCCGCCTGGCAGCACCCGGCCTTTGATCCACCGGGGATCAGCTGGAATATCGGGATCAACGATCACACCAAGGTCTTGAACATGACGGCGGCCCAGAGTATCTGCACGGTATACTTCCGTCCGGCACCTGGTCACGATGCGGAAGCCTTAGTCGAGCGGTCCCGGAAGGCCGCCGCGCAGTGCGGCATCGATTTCGAAGTGGTTTGGGCGGGACAACCCTTGTATGTGGATCCTACTTCGGACTTCGTCCGTGAGGTCCTTGCGTTGTCTGGAAACGAAAAGGCTCAAACCGTCTCCTACGGAACCGACGGGGCCGTGCTGACGGAGATGAAAAAGTTGGTGGTATTGGGCCCCGGAGACATCGCTCAGGCGCACACTCAAGATGAATGTATTCTCTTGGATCAGCTCGATAAAGGGACACAACTCTACTCCAAGTTGATTCGCCATTGGTGCGCCTGAAGGATCCTCCGGATGCGTCTTCCCTCGAGCCAAAACCGAGACTATGAGGATTAGTTATGACCAAGACCACCAATGAAGAACTCCTATCACGAGATCAGGCCCACCTGATCCACCCCCTTCACAATCTCGGTCTTCAACAGCAGGCACATATCTGGACCCGGGGAGAGGGAGCGGTTCTCACCGACACCGAGGGAAATCAGTACATCGACGGCCTCTCCGGACTCTGGAACGTAGTTGCCGGTCACGGCCGAACCGAGCTGGCCGAGGCAGCCGCACGCCAGATGGAAACGCTCGGCTACTGCTCTGGATACGCCGGCAGCTCGAACGCTGCCGCGATCGAATTAGCGGAGAGGTTGGCAGGGCTGACCTATCCATCAATCACTCGCTTCTTCTTTACCTCCGGGGGGGCAGAGGCGACGGAAACGAACATCAAGACGGCCCGCTATTACTGGAAACTTAAGGGCAAGCCGGACAAGACGAAAGTGATCTCACGGCAGTGGGGATACCACGGAGTCACGCTTGCTGCCATGAGTGCCACCGGAATCACGACGTATTGGCCCATGTTCGAGCCTCGGGTGCCCGGATTTGTACACATCCCCTCCCCCTACCCCTATCGCTATCAATCAGCGGGGGATCAGACTCAGGGGGTGGCGGCGGCCAACGAGCTGGAACAGGCGATTCTGAGTGAGGGGCCCGATACAGTTGCTATGTTCTTGGCGGAGCCGGTTCAGGGAGCCGGCGGAGTGATCGTCCCCCAACCGGACTATTTTCCTCGCATCCGAGAAATCTGCGACAAGTACGACGTACTCCTCGTCTCGGACGAGGTGATTACGGGGTTTGGACGTACCGGTAGGATGTTCGGACTGGACCACTGGGGCGTCGAGCCCGACATGATCCAGTTCGCCAAAGCGATCACGTCTGGTTACTTCCCGCTCGGCGGGACTGGAGTCAACGAAGAAATTGCCCAGGTGCTGGACACCGGAGAGATGGTCTGGATGCATGCCTTCACCTACAGTGCACATCCGGTCGGCTGCGCCGTGGCTTTACGCAACCTGGACATCATCGGAAAGGAGAACTTCCCGGCTCAGGCAGCGGACAAGGGAACCTATCTCCTGGAGCGGCTGCAGTCGGCTCTAGGCGACCACCCCCACGTGGGTGAGGTGAGAGGGCTGGGTCTCATGCTTGCCGTGGAGCTAGTGGAGAACAAGGAAACCAAAGCTGAGTTTCCGGCCCAGGATCAGATCGGACCCAAGGTCCACGCCGCCACCCAGAAACGTGGACTCTTCAGTCGCCTGCGGGGCGACGTCTTCCTGCTGGCCCCTCCGATCGTAATCAGTAGAGAGCAGTTGGACGACACCGTGGAGATCATGACCGCATCGATCGAGGAGGTTTTATAATCGGTCGCGGGTTCGGGCTGATACAGACCACTCTGTGGATCCCCTTAACATCGGCACCCGCCGCGAATTGTTCGTCGACGATTTCCTGATCGACAAGCTCACCGGCCACTTGAGTGGTGGCTGGGGTATCTAGCGGAAGCAGAGACGTCCTTTCCGTCTGACGGGTAGGCGCCGGGCGCGTTCGCATTGTTGCAGCGCTGGCTTGTCCTGCAGGGGACCTCATGGGAAACACCATGACGCTCAAGAACATCAGTGCCGTGACTTTGGCCGTCCGCGACATGAGGCGTGCCATCGCGTTTTACCAAAAGCTCGGATTTGAGTTGTTTTATGGCGACAGCGCTTCCGGGTTCAGCAGCCTGCGAGCCGGCGATGCCATCGTGAATCTTGCGGCCACTTCAGCATACGAAGGCGGGTCGTGGGGCCGCGTTATCTTCCGCGTGGAGGATGTGGACGCCCTCTGTCGAGCGCTGAGGGCGGCCGGACTTAACCCCCAGGGGCTGCCTCGGGATGCACCGTGAGGTGAGCGTTTCTTTCACCTCGTCGACCCGGACGGCGTATTGTCCCAAAACTCGATCGTGATGTAAGTGACTTGCTGGCCACGAGTTGCAGTTGGCGCGTGGGGAAGCGCCGCAGTTCGTTTTTGGGACGCATTCGTGCTAGGTCGTGTCTCAATGCCGGAGGGCCAGCCGACCCCCCAAGAACGACCGACCGGGCGTTGTCAGAGGGACGTCCGAAAGAATGTACCGCAGCTGGAGACAAGCGTCCGGCTGAGCACGGACCGCAAGTGGGTCGTCACGAAGACGATCCTCACGGAGATCCGCCCGGCGCGATACTTCGAGTGAATGCTGGCGGGTGACGAGGATGACTCCGGGGAGGCGTAATGCCCCCCGGCAGCACGCGTTCTGCCCAAGGTCACTTGTCGTTTCCGGCTACGAGCGAGAGAATCTTCCGACCGTATTTACGAGCGAGACGGGGTCCGATGCCTGGCACTTGTAAGAGCTCTTCCTGGTTGGTGGGGCGCAATTGCGCGATGGAGTTTAAGGTTCGGTCCGGGAAGACGCGGAAAGCTGGGATGCGCTGCGCACGGGCTTTCTCAAGACGCCAGGCTCGCAGCTGCTCGACCAGTTGTGGATCCGGGAGTCCGTCGTCGGCTTCGATGGGCTGAACAGTGGGCCTGTGCTTCTCCGGTCGTGGCTCTTTCTTTCCGGGCTTCGCCGTGCGTTTCTTCTTTTTCTTCTTGGGGGCAGGGGGAGCCTCAACCGGCAACGAGACGAGGGGTGCGGCCGAGCCAGTGAGCTGCCGGCCCTCCTCGGTAAGAAAAACACGGCGATATTCGATCCTCCGCCCGTTCTTATCGAAGGCAGCAGCGATTGTCTTGACGAGCCCTGCCCGGGCCAACCCACCCAGCAGCTTCTCGAAAGTCTTTCGTTCCAGCGGGGTCGCTTTGGCGACTTGTTCGTGCAACCGGCCGAGGGCCAGCCCCTCTTGCGCCTTGACGGCTTCGACGATCTGATCGAGACTGACGTTTTCTTCTTCGCTGGGCTGCCGGTACCGCTGCACGACACAAGAATCCGGAGCGCAAATGTCACAGGTGCCGCACGGCTGTTGCGAGTCCGCTTGGTCGCCGAAGTGTCGGACGAGGTCGCGCATGCGACACTCATGTGAGGAGGCAAAGCGGACGATGCGGTCAAGCTGCTTGAGCTTGTGCTCGCGTTGCGCGATATAGGGTGCCCTCCAGCGGTCATGACCGCGCCGCACGTTTTCTTCGGGATCGATCAGCGCTCCCTCGTGAATCCAGAGTTTTTCGAGCGCTTTCTCGAAGACGATCATGTCCATTCGAACCTGCTGCTCGAGTTTCTGGCGGGACTCGGGTTCGTTGGACAGTTTCTCGAAGATCCGCTCCAGCTCTTCCACAGCTGGATAGTCGCGGGCTTGGAAGAACTCGTGCGTCTTGCGGTCGGCCCAGGAATACATCAGCACCGCCCGGGACGGCTTGCCGTCGCGTCCGGCCCGGCCGATTTCCTGATAGTAGGCTTCCACGCTGCCCGGTAGGCCGGCATGCACGACCGTGCGGATGTTGGGCTTGTCGATCCCCATCCCGAAGGCGATCGTGGCGACGATGACTTCGTGTGCGCCCGACAGAAACGCTGCTTGGACCTTGTCGCGGGTCTCCGGCATCATTCCCGCGTGGTAGGCCGCTGTCGAGAACTGTGGTGCTAACTCCAGCGCGAGCTCTTCGGACTTGCGCGTGGGCGCATAGATGATGGCGGGGCGCCGTGCTGGGTCCGCGAGCGGACTTGCGCGTGGGCGCATAGATGATGGCGGGGCGCCGTGCTGGGTCCGCGAGCAGCGGTTGTGTTGCGAAAACTTCCGTCGGGTACAAAAATCCTCGGCTCGACCGAACCTACCGAGTGACGCCAAAGATCCGGTTGATGAATTTTATCTGAGCAACGACGTCACCTTTCGCCACCCATCTCACCCTGCCCTTCCGGATCATGTGCATCACTTCGAAGCCTTGCAGTGTTCGCCAGGCCGTCGGGAACGAGAAGAAGCCCATGCCCACCCGCATCCTTCGTTTGATGAAGCGGTGGTCCTGCTCCACGATGTTGTTCAGGTAACGAACTTGGCGCAGTTTGCATCGTTTCCGTAGAATTCCCTCCGCCTTGAGTTCTTTCACTGCAGTGGGATAGGCAGGGTTGCAGTCCACGTTGATGACTCTCGGCATCGGGTTGCCGGGCATTTGCAGAGCCTTGTTGAAGAAGCGTTTGGCTGCTGCTACGTCTCGGCGAGCGGCCAGCAGAAAGTCGATCGTTTGGCCCTGTTTATCCACGGCGCGGTAGAGATACTTCCACCTTCCCTTGACGCGGACGTAGGTCTCATCCACGCGATAGGATTTGGAGACGGGCTTGAGATGAGGGCGGCAACGTCGATCCAGCTCCGGGGCGTAGCACTGAACCCAGCGAAAGATGGCGGTATGGTGGACCTGCAAGCCGCGCTCTCGCATCATCTCAGCCAACTGGCGGTAGCTCAGCGGATAGCGGAGATACCAGCGGACGCAGAGGAGGATGATCTCCTGGTGGTAGTGGCGCCACTTGAACGGGTTGTCGCTGGGGGTTGACATCGTTCTTCACTCTACCGATACCCGAGTCCTGCCTGATAACCGTTTTTCGCAACACAACCGCCACGAGCATCTGGACTACTACCTCGACGAGTTTGTGTTCCGCTTCAACCGGCGCAACTCACGCAGCCGGGGAAAACTCTTCTACCGCCTTGTGCAGCAGGCAGTCGCCGTGGACCCAACGCCGTATCGATCGATCGTCGCCGACTGGGACGCTGAGGCCCCGTGAGCCCAACCACAAGATGTTGGGGTTACCTGAGTCAAGTGGATACCCCATTAGAGTGCATTTTGGGCTAGGCTCAGACAAAAGTGTGCGCTTGATTGAGATTACGTGGCCGAGCGGGATTATGCAGCGTATGGGAAAGCTTTCCGCCGATCAAATTCTGACCGTTCGAGAGCCCATGGGAGAATCGGAGTAAAGGGGAACCGGAGAATCAGCAAGGTGGCTGGCGCGGCTGGGTGGTTGCTCCGAGGTGCTGGAGATGATTGGTCCTTGAGGGCGGTGGGGCAGCCCTCGGCTTAATGTCATTTAGGCACCCGGCAGGCCCAAGAAGGCGGCAAAACGTGGGCGGCGCGCCATGTCCCCCGCGGCACGAAAGGCCGCCGCAGAGCGCATGAAGAAGTACTAGGCTAAAAGAAGAAGAGCGGCGAAAAAGAAATAAATAAAAAGAATGCGCCCCGGCTCCAACCTTGACCCGAAACAATAAAGATGACTCCAAAACACTTTCTATCGGACGAAGAACGACGGGGACTATTGCCTAGCGGAAAGCAGCCAGCGTCTCGAGTCCCGGGACGAAATCGAAAGTCCTTACTTCCATTTCCTTCCGTCCCGCCCCGGAACTCCGCCCATATCTTTTCGCCCGCTACATCGGCATGACCGACTACATCAGGCTGATTGAAGCGCACAACATCCACGTGGGAGGCACCCGCTACGGGCAGATTCAAGACTCCAAAGAGCGCCGCGAGATGATCGACCTCAAGAACAACCTCACCCCTCCATGGGACGTCGATATTTTCTCCCAGTGCTACTCGCCTAGCGAAGATCGAGGCTACGAACTCACCAACGCCCTAGCGCAATTTTTCATTCCCTTCCACACCACTTACCGGCTCAACCCCGCGTCCCCGCCGATCATGCCTGGACAGCGCCACCCCCACAGCGCCGACACCAAATACATGCTCCAAGCCGTCAAGCTCATCCGCGTCACGCGTTACGAAAAGGCCTCGTCACCACAGTCGCAAGTACTTGTCGGGCTCCCACTGGCTCACGTCCAGACAGTACTCCCGCCGCGATGCACCGGTGTAGACGTCAACCACGTTGAAGAAACGCCACAGGCTCGATCCTTGCCCGTCGAGTCAAGGAGAAGAACATGACTCGCACTCACTGGCTGCACGAGCTTCGCTGGCCGGAGATCAAGGCTTATCTGGAACACCGCGACCTCGTTCTGGTCCCCATCGGCGCGACGGAGCAACACGCCCGACATCTGCCCCTGCTCGTCGATACGGGCTGGGCGATAGCCGCCTGCGAGGCATGCGCGGAAAAGACCGAGGCGCTGATCGCCCCTCCGCTTCACTTCGGCTGGTCGCCTCACCACATGGGATATCCGGGGTCGATCACGTTGGGGGCCGACACCCTGCGACAGGTAAGCATCGATATCTGTCAGAGCCTCATCTACCACGGTTTTCGTCATGTCGTCATCGTGAACGGTAATCGCGTCGCCAATCTGCAACCACTGGAGATTGCCGCGGTGCAGCTGCAGAACCGGACCGGGGCGAGGGTCGCGGTGGCGGATACCGGATTGATTGCGCGAGAGGAGGTTAAAGCACTGTGCGAGGCCACCGATGGCGGGCTGAAGCATGCCGGCGAGGCGGAAAGCTCGTTCGCGCTTCACTGGAAACCCGATCACGTGGCCATGAGCGAGGCGCGACCCTCGTCACCCAATGTCCAATCCGCTAGTCGCTTCGATTCTCCCGTCGCGATCGATCCGGCGCTCAACCGCAACGCGGTCTCGCGATTTTCCACCCCGGCGCAACATCGAGCGGCGACTCTGCCGCATGGCCATGTCGGGGATCCCACGTCGGCCACCGCGACAAAGGGTCGAGCCATGATAGAGGCCATCGCTCGGAACCTGGCAAGTTTCGTCGAGGAGTTTCGGGCCCTTGAAGTCGGTGAGGTGCGATGCGACATCCCGAGCTAGGCGAGTGGGTATCCCTAGGGCGACACCTTCGCCGCCGTCTACCAAGCGTTGCGTCCGCCCGGTTCGGCAACGGCTTGACAACCAACGACGAAGCGAAAACGGCCCTTCGGCAGGTCGAAATGCTAAGTGTCGGCAAAATCAGGACAAGACCGAAAAACAGACTTTGGCCACCCGCTTCGCCACTGGACAGGCTCCTGCCGAAGCCCCTGCTGCGGCTTCGGACCGGTCATCCCAATTCTCCGCCACCTCCCCCTGCTCTTCAGCCCCTTCCGAGATCGTGGTGAGAAAAGCGGGCTAGAACCCTATCTCTTTTATAATGATCACCGTACGACACGGTACCCCATGCCGCCCTGTCCTTCCCCGCACTGCAATGGTCAGCCCGTACAACTATCGTGAGAAAAGCGGACTGGCGCGGTGAACGTCACCGCTACTGCCGTTCAGGTCGATGCTGTCTACCGCCCGCGCTGCTCAAGTAGTTGGTAGGCCTGGCGCTTCGAGATGCCGCGTTCACGCGCCGCCTGCTTGATCGCATCCATCTTAGTGAGGCCCTGTTTTTCGATGAGTTCGGCCACCCGTTGCTGAACGGTCCGCGTCTTTTCGGGCTCGACCGCGCCGCGCCCAATCAGGAGGGTGATCTCCCCTTTTACAGTTTTCCTGGATTGCAGCTCGGCCAAAACTTCCGAAGTCGGGCCGCGAAGGAATTCCTCGTGGATTTTCGTGAGCTCGCGGGCGACAACGATCGGCCGCTCCCCGAGAATCGTTTTCACGTCGGCCAGGGTCTCGAGAATTCGGTGCGGCGCCTCGTAGAAGACGAGGGTGGCGGTGGAATGGGCCATGGCTCGCAGCGTCTTGCGGCGCTGGGTTTTTTTGGCCGGGAGGAAGCCACCGAAGCGGAACGCATCGGTGGCCAGGCCGGAAGCGGCCAGCGCTGTCTCGACGGCCACGGGTCCGGGAATGGGCACAACGGGAACGCCCGCTGCGATGGCTTCGGTGACCACGCGGTAGCCGGGGTCGGCGATGGCCGGCATGCCGGCGTCTGAAACCACGGCTATATTTTTGCCTTGCCGGGCTTCACGCACAAGCTCGGCGGCCCGCCGCGTTTCGTTGTGCTCGTGATAGCTGAGCAGCCGTTTGCGGATGTCGAAATGATTCAGCAGCCGCCGGGTGTGGCGCGTGTCCTCGCAGGCGATCAGGTCTACCTCCTTGAGAATGCGCAATGCCCGCAGGGTGATGTCTTCGAGGTTGCCGAGCGGCGTTGCGACCAGGTAGATTGTGCCGGGCATGGCTTCCGCGGAAGAATCAGTCGGCGTTGTACGAGTTGCGGCTGTCGGGCTGTGTGCGCCTGACTGTGGCGGTCATAGGGAGCCTCGACGGTGATGACGCTAGATTCTTAACATCCATCTTTAGCACAAGGAACCCATCTACAATGGGCACAGGGACGCGTCTTTGAGGGTCTGCGTGACGGCCTGGCGGGCCGAACAGGTCGGCGTTACGCGTCGATGCAGTCATGAGCGAGCCTTTCGAAGTACTCGAGCACACGGCCGACATCGGGTTCCGCGCCTGGGGCGCCACCCCGGCGGAGCTCTTCGAGAACGCCGCCCAAGCCATGATGTCCATTGCCGCCGAGACCGAGACGATCGATCCGCGTGGCGAAGTCGCGATTCAGGCAACGGGAGAGGATTACGAATCGTTGCTTGTGAACTGGCTCAGTGAGGTTCTCTATCGCTTCGACGCCGGCCTCTTTGCGGCGAGTCACTTCCGCGTGGATAAAATCGAGCCAACGATGCTCGAGGGAAGACTCATGGGTGAGACGCGCGACCCGGCTCGTCATCGGTGGAAGCTCATTGTCAAAGCGGTAACGTATCATGATATCGAGGTTTTTGAGCGCGATGGCCGCTGGGAGTCGCGCATCTTCCTAGACATATGAGTCTCGCCGAGCGACTGGAAAGAATCGACGACTTCCGCTGGCGCATCCCGCGGGACGATAGCCTTGGGATGCGCACCGACGTTGTGGTGTATGCCACCAAGCAGATCATCGACAAGATCGCCAAGGACAAATCGCTAGAGCAAGCGGCGAACGTTGCTACGCTGCCGGGAATCGTCGGACCGAGCTTGGCGATGCCCGATATTCACCAGGGCTATGGTTTCCCCATTGGCGGCGTGGCAGCGACGGATTACTCGAGTGGTGTGGTCTCTCCGGGCGGCGTGGGGTTCGACATCAACTGCGGCGTGCGGCTGGTTCGTCTGAACCGCAGCCGGCAGGACGTGCGCCTCCGTCTGCGCGAGCTCGTTAACCAAATCTTCCGAGACGTGCCCTGCGGAATGGGCGGTTCGGGTTTCGTCAAAATCAATCTTCGCGACCTGGACCGCGTGTTGGTCGAGGGCGCGCAATGGATGGTCAACCACGGCTACGGCGAGCCTCGAGACCCAGAATTCGCGGAAGCTGGTGGTGCCCTGGCTGGTGCCGATCCCGACAAGGTTTCGGATCGGGCTAAACAGAGGGGCCGTCCTCAAATCGGGACCTTGGGCAGCGGCAATCATTTTCTGGAAATTCAGTACGTCGAGCAGATTCACGACGAGCAGGCAGCCCAGACGATGGGTCTCTCCGCCGATCAGGTGGTCGTGCTCATCCATTCCGGCTCTCGCGGATTGGGACATCAGGTGTGCACCGACTACTTGCGGGAAATGGGCGCCGGGATGAAGAAGTACGACATTCGATTGCCCGATCGCCAGCTTGCCTGCGTGCCGACGCAGTCACCGGAAGGACAGAGCTACCTGGCCGCCATGCGCGCGGCTGCCAATTTTGCGTGGGCCAATCGGCAAGGGATTACTCACTTTTTGCGGGGCGCCTTGAAGCGCATTCTCGGCGACGACGCGCAAGCCGATGTCGTCTACGACGTGTGCCACAACATCGCCAAACACGAAAGGCACGAAGTCGATGGCAAGCAGCGTGACGTCCTGGTGCACCGCAAGGGTGCCACGCGGGCTTTCCCGCCACACCATCCCGAGTTGACCCCGGCCTACCGCGAGATCGGGCAGCCTGTGTTCATTCCCGGCAGTATGGGGACCGCCTCGTGGGTGCTGGTGGGCCAGCCCGGCTCGATGGAAGAAACCTTCGGCACGACGTGTCACGGCGCCGGACGTCTGCTCAGCCGTACCGCCGCGAAGAAGGGCAGAGACGTAAAGCAGGTGCTCAAGAGTCTTGAAGAGGCGGGGGTTCTCGTCCGCAGCGAAAGCAGAAAGGGAATCCTCGAGGAGATTCCCGAAGCGTATAAGGATGTGGACGAGGTGATCGAGGTAGTCCACAACGCCGGGCTTGCGAAGAAAGTCGCGCGGCTGCGCCCCATGGGCGTGATCAAGGGGTGAGGGGTCGCTTGATACACATCCGAAAACTGTTTACATTCGCAGCCTAGAGTGGGGACACCCCCCTGGGCGAGCTCAGCCCTCCCCTCCGCGCTCCTCGTGAAAAATGTTCGCTCGCTCAGTGCATCATTTCGCAAATGGGGACACGGAAGGTGGCCGACCACGGACGCGATGAATCGCGCCCCTACGGAGATCCCGAGCTGGGCGCGAAGGTTTTAGGGTCACGGAGGGTGGCGGCCAGGCGGCTCCCCGGGGGCGACATGTCGGACCCCTGGACCGGCGAGATCGCCGGTCCCTACTGCCGCGGCTTGTGACGACTCAAGTAGGGACAAGCGATCCCGCTTGTCCAGGGCGCGACATGTCGCGCCCGCACATGGCAGACGGCGCAATGCGGGGGAGATTCAATCACGGTTTAAGTGACGAGTGTGACGAGTATTGGGGCTAGTAGATCTTCACGTCCGAGGGGTCACAAGTTTCCACGCCTTCTCTCTGAAGGCCATCGTAGAACTCTCGCGGGTTGTATTCGTTTTGGGTGAACGTCTCTTCACCGTTCAGGCGCCCGTAGGTTGTGTCGTGGATCCAGATTTCGTAGCGCGTGGGAGCACTTGCTTGAATCAGCGCGTCGAATCCTTCAAGGGAGCCGCGCCAGCGCAGTTGCTCAGGCAGTGCAAGGCAGTACCCGCCACCCTCGTTCTTGACCCCGATGTATCTGGGAATCATGTCAAAGGTGAATTGATAGTCCACACCCTTGTCGAGCCACAGCCCGTAGGTAGGCACCTGGAGCGACTTGGGGTCCATCTTCCCGTGATTGGCCTCTTCCGGGAAAGGAACGATCGTTCGCGCGACGGCCTTCATGCGAAGCGGCCCGTGGGTGAAGTTTCGCGGGATTTGGTCGCGAACAGCCCGATAGAAGGTATCGTCGGGCCGCAGGAAGGGATCGACGTCGTAGTGATCGTTCCAGGGGAAGCGGATTTTATAAGAGACACGGATTCCGATCGGGTTGCCGCTCTCCGTGTAGAGCGTCTCGTCGGTAACGTCGGAGACCTTGGTGCGGGCGAGCTGGAGGTCGCGGCGAATTTCCTCGTACGCCGCCGACGCTGCCACGACCAGCGGAGCGCAACATGCTAGCCCGAGGCCCACAAGGAAAGCGATGACGGCTTTGTATTTGCGGTCTGTGTTGTACAGGTACCGGCAAGTCAGCAACAGTGCGGATGTCGCCGCAATGAGATAGACGCCTGCCAGCCAAGGAAGAGAATCCGGCCCGTGGACGCTTAGCCCGACGAGGAGCCAAGCCAGGATGACATAGACGAAAACAAAAGCGACGGTGATGATCTTCATGGGGTCAGTGCTTTTCGTCCCCCTTCCGCGCCGGACCGAGAGCCCGAGGGGGCGAGGAGAAGGGTTGGGCGGCGTTGGGCTTACGAAACGGGCGCACTCGCTTGTACGCCCAACGAGCCTGCTGAGACCCCCGTTAGTCGAAGGCGCCGGTAGAGCCCCGAAATCCGTGGGGAGCCTGCTTCAGAAACCAGTAGATCACCCGTTTAGCGTTGTAGCAGTAGCTGAGGATGTAGTTGCACGTCGAGAGGCAGTGCGAGTTGCAGGACTTTTTCATCTCGTCGAGCTGCTTTACGTCGAACTTGTGATTGCCGACCGTGCCCCAGTCGTGGCCGGCCGAATACATCGGGAAACAGGGGGCTAGCGTACCGTCGGTGCGGATGATCATCGTATTTTGTCCCGCCCGGCAGGGCCACGGGTTTACACGGCCGCGCATCAAATCCTTCATATCTTCCATGTGTTGCCGGGGATTGGGCATCTTGTAACCCTGGCGCTGTTTGTCCATTAAATAGTCGAGTAGCGCATCGACCTGGGGAAAATCCTCGGGGCGAAGATAGGTCTCGTTTTCTTCCAGGTGCTGAAAGTGGCCTTGCTCCAGCATGGGCGCTTCGTTGATGTGGTAGTCGGTGCCGATGCCGTTGTCTCGGGCGATTTCGGTGAGCTGCTTCACATCGTCCATGTTGTTATGGCAGATGTTGACGTTGAGCATGACCATGTAGCCGTAGCGGTGCTGATTCTTGACGAGGTAGTCGAAATAAGGCCGAATCGGATTGAGTGCCTTCGGCAAGCCGGGCTTTTCATCCACGGCGTCCACGGCCAAGTTGACCGACGCCAGACCCGCGTCGCCAAGACGGTCAATGACATCGGGTTTCATGAGCCGTCCGTTGGTGGGCAGGTAGACGAAGAAGTCCTTTTTGGCGGCGTAGTAGACGATTTTGTGGATGAACTCCGGCCGCAACAGCGGCTCGCCCCCCATCAGCGCCAGCACGCGGTTGCCGATCGAATGAAGCCAATCGATCGAGCGCCTAGCCACGTCTTCCGTCATACCTTGTACGGCGTTGTTGTACGACCAGCAGTAGTGGCAGTCGAGATTGCACTTGTATTCGCTGAAAAGGTAGGCGATGATCGGGCGAAGCTCGGCCCGATACCAAAGAGACTTAAAGAAGGGGAGCGCCCAGGCCGTGGCAGCGCGGACAGCATTGCGTTTCTGATACTGCTCCGCGTCCCCGTTAGCGGCCGCTGCGTTTTTGGGATAGACGGGATCGGGAAGCTTCAGCCCGGCCTCAGGTTGCAGCGGGGAGAGTCCCCGCTTTTTCATCAGCAGATCGTGAACATCGACATCGATCCGGAACGGTGCGGTGCCTGGGCTGGTTAGCGGCGTGGATGGTGTCACGAAATGACCTTTCTTTCAGTCGCTCTCCGTAGTGGTCGGGAGCGCCGGCAGATGTGTACTCTTTCGCGAGAGAAGATTTAGTTTACCTGATCCAAGTGAGGGAACGAGAGCAGGAGAGTCTAAAAGGTAAGGCCGCGCATCGCCAGGGGCGCGTGCCACCGCGGCGGTGGCAGCCGACCGACTCTGCGAAAGTTGAGCGAAATGCGGCCTAGCAAAGGCCGAGCCAGTTATCCCGGACAAGACTTTCTGATCGTCCTGGCGACGTGGCGCACGCTTCAGCGTGCTGTGTCGGGCTTTCGAGCCCGACATTTCCGAATCTATATGGTGAACTCGTCTCCGGGACGGTCCGCTAGCGGCTTGACGGCGAGAATCGTAGAGTGCGGATGCGGTCGAAAAACTGGTCGATCGCCAAGCCGGACGGGCTACTTCCCGCGGCAACAGCGGCCTGTTGCTTACCGGTTCGTGGCAGGCACAACGACAAAGCGGTAGTCCCTTACGTCCAAGATGGGTCGGTGTTGATAATCGGTAACGGTCTGCTTTCCCGTCGCCGCATCCCGCTCAACGAAAAAGACCCCCTGCCAGAGGCCGACCGTGGGCCCGAAGACATTGGCGGGCCGGCTATTGAGGAACAGTACGACGTCCTGTCCAACCTGGAATCGCGGAAATCCGGCAATGTGCAATCGCTTGCCGTTGAGCTCGCCTCCAACCATGCGGAATTGGTATTCGCGTCCCGCCAGGCAGGAGGGAATCGCCTGTGATACCTGTAACGTCACCTTAGAGTAGATGTAGCCGTTGTCGGAGTTCTTTTCCAGCGTAATGTTTGTGATGTGTCCGCCGACAATGTTGGTGGCCAATTGGCTAAGCTGCCCTACATCGACACGTAGTACGGTCGATGCCGACAGGGTCAACGTCGCGAACAAGATCAATGCAAATCGCAAAATGCTCATCATGATCTCAGAACGCTCCTTGGCTTACTCTACCGAAACTAACCCCGAACCGCTCCGATTTCCGCCTATCGTGAGGCGAACTGGCAATTGGCCTGTCAGCCAGACGGGGACAGGCAGATTGGCTTGTCCGAGTCCGACCAAACCGGGTGTCAAACCGAGGAAGAATATTTCTACCTCGAGTCCTCCGATTTCAGCTTTCGCGTCGGAGATTACCTGAGCAAGCGGGCTAAGGGGAGCAGGCCGTCCGCTGACGACTGGCGGACTCACGGGACCCTGCCCCGTGAAAAATACGCTGATCTTGCTTCCCTGCGCCGCGGGATTGTCAGGTGAGTTACGTGTGGAATCCTCATTGAGGACGACCGCCCGGTCGCCGTTAGTCAAGAACAGCTCCGGGGCCGTTGCGGTGAAGTCGAGCGGAATCGAACCCGTCTGACCTAGGTCTGTTCGCACAATGATGCCGCCCCGACCGGCCGGCGTCTCGACGGGCACCTGGCCATTAATCTGAGTCGGCGATACGTAAAGCAGCGGGGCCCGAACCGCGTTGACAAAGACCTCCGCGCCCCCCAGTCGAGTCGGCAGCGGTAGCGACGAAGCCTGTTCAGTCGACGCGGAGAGCTGCGAGCCGAATAGGGTGAACAGTGACCCAGGCGCCAGTGCCTGCGACAGCATGTTGGCCGCACTGACGATGCCTGCTCGAGTGAGCTTCGGTTCTATTCCGATCGGCGCGCCCGCCAACACTACTAAATTGACTTGTACGGTTGCCGGCGGTCCGGAGTGTCCTTCGAGCTGGATAGAAGCCGTCGCCTGGTAGCTTCCGACCGCGAGACCGGAAACATCCGGAGAGACGTCGACCTCGCCATCCAGCAGGAAGCGCCCGGTTGGAGGCTCAACCTGCAACCAAGCGGCTGACGATGACGCGATCCAACGACCTCCCTGGGGGCCGAAGATCGGCACTGCCTGCGCAAACCGGTTCGGTCCCCCTTGGGCCGCCTGGAACTCGACAACCGCGTCTCTGTCAAAAATTCGTATAGCTGGGGACGAGCCGTCTGGATAGAGGAACTTCACCCCTTCCGTTTCAGCCGCAAAAAGATCGCGTTTCCTTACTCCCAATGACACGACCGATTCCATCACCGTGGGACCTACGACGCAGTTGTCGTTGTGGTCGAGACCCAGGGCGTGGCCCAACTCATGGAGCAGGACTGTTTCGAAGTCAACTTGGGCCCCATTCGGGCTGGTCTGAAAGGGTGCCTCCGGGTTGAAGAAGATATCGGAGTCCGCGATCGACCTTTCCACGGACACGTCGGAGAAGATCAACGTCACCGCCAAGATCGTTTGCTGTGCCGTTAACGGGATCCCAGGGGGCGGTTTTCCACCCGGCGGCTCGGGAGGCTCATCCGGACATGTAAACAGGAAGCCGCACCCTGCGATGGTTGTCTTGCCATCCTCTTCGCTGGCTTGTTCTCCTGTTACGCCTTCGATTTCAAAACTCCACGTCGAACCCGGGATGCCGTTCCATTTCGGAACCGCCTGCTCGATCACGGGGATCCAGATGGTCTCTGTCGTTAGAAACCCGCCGTCGAATCGCTGGTCAATGAGAACCTTGAATTGGCTGTCCTTCTTCGCCCCGAAATCGTCGGGAGATCCTAGGACCACGAAGTCGCCGGGCTTGCAGGCGGAGGCTGGAGGCTGCCCGCTGACTTGGGCGGACAACACCATCATCTGCAGGCAGAGAAATCCGACTGCACTTGCGATCAGTTTTTGCATGGGGACAACACTAGGCGTACCAGGGCCTTTAAGAAACCGTCCAAAGTGATCCTATCGAGACCTCCGCTTGAATACCCTCCGGCATTTGCTCCAGAACACCAAGGAATTTGCCCTAGACCCCTGGCCCGCTCGGGAGCCCGCTACGCAGTATAAACCCTTTTTGGAGCAACAGATTGCGCGACGTAGGGATTGAACCGCTAAAGAAACAAGTACCTAAACTTCTGGAATGCAGCCTCAGTGCTCTGTGAAAGGCTTTGCGGCAGCCCAGCCTGGGCTTCGCAGACGACACGCCGGGGCGAACCTAGCGGCCGCGGCCACGAGATGAACCTTCCGAACCGGCGATTAGAAGAGTTGCTCGTCGCTGTCCGATTTGTCCGCAACGGTCTGTTTCAACAGTTTCCTTGTAAGCCGCCTCTTGCGGTGTAACAGCTCAGGGGAACTGTCAATTACCAGGGCCGCTTCGGTGGCTTCGAGGGCAGTTTGAAAGTCCTTATCCCGGTGTTCGCGATGTTTGGCAAGCTCCTCGAGCGCGGGCTGCTGATAGGGGTTTTTCACACCAGCCAGATCCGACAGAGTCAGAAGACTGTCTTCGTACCGAGCGAGCTTTTTCTCCAGCAGCGCCGATTCCCACAGAGCCGCGAACAGGCTGCTATCCGCCAACCCCGCCTCGATCGCCCGCTGGTAGAGCCTCAACGCGGACTCGTATTGCTTCGAGCGGCGCAGCCATCGTGCAAGCCCTAGTAAGTCGGCGCCGTGGCGGAGGCCGGCTTCGCCGCCGGCAGAGAACGCCGGTAGCACAACAGCGGTCAAGCACGCTAAAGAAACGATGTCGATGACATTGTGGTGAAAGAGTGGGACCAGCCGGAAAGCCTGCTTCGTCTTGAGGTACTCGAAGTAATAGTAGGGGATCAGCTCTCCCGGAAGGTCGCCTTCTCGTTCCACGCCGAGAATCTCGTATTCCAGGTCCGCAAGGCGGCAGCTTTCGAGACGCAGTTTCCACAATTGGCGGGCTCCATGCAGCAGGTCGAGATGATGCAAAGCTTCGAGTGGGAAGGGGAGGCGAGCAAGCCGATAGCGGGTTTCCAGAAGCGGAGCATCGTAAGCCTTGCCATTATAGGTGACCAAAACTTCGTAGTCGGCCAAGAAATCGGCTAGCCCTTCGAGCATGGCGAGCTCTTCGTCGAAGTCGCGCATGAAGAAAAGACGCACTCGAAAACCTGTTTTCTCGATGGTTCCCACCCCGATTAAGAAAGCACACGTCCCGGTTCCTCCGGCCAAGCCAGTGGTCTCGGTGTCAAGAAAAGCCCAACGTGTGGGATCGCAGGCCGGGATGTCGTCTCGGGAAATGGCGCTCAGCAGCTCGCCTGGTAGATCGGCCAGGTGGGAAATCTCCATGCTGCCGTGGCGCTGGTGGGGGGCGTAGAGTTTCTCGGACAAGAAGTAGCGGCCGCGGCTGTTTTCGACGACCTCGCCGTCCAACAATGTCTCGGCCTGGTAGTGCTCCGGATCGCCCAACGGCATATCGTCGGCAAGTTGGCCGGCAGAGAGATTGGCGCGCGGCCAGTCCTGGACGTAGCGGGGAAAGGTTCCGTTGGCCGGAAGCCGGAGCGGGCCGCTCCCGACGCTCTTCTCCACACGGCGGACGCGACGTCGCAAGTTCGCCAGTTGCGATTTAAGGTCAGGATTCATCCTGCGAATGTTCTCGGTTCCGCCGACCGACGACTTGTTTCAGTTGGATTAGGTGATCCATTCCGGAACCGCGCACGGTCTCATGCGCCGACTTTTCTGTCTCCGTCTCGACTTGGGGCGGCCATTGACCCGGCGAGTGCGGTTTCGCCTTTCGACGACTCCAGCATCCGCTCCACCAACTGCTTCGCCGCCTCCTTGGACTTTTCTCCGACCTCGCCGATCGGGCCCACACACGAAGGACAGCCACTTTCACAGGGACAGGACGAAAGCAATTCACGTGATCTTTCGAGCAAGGCCTGGCGCAGCCGGAACAGAGGCTCGCTCTGGCCGATGCCACCCGGATAGTTGTCGTAGAGGTAGAGCGTAGGCTCGAACAGCTTCGATCCAGTCGAGTCCTCGCTGCCCAAGGCGACGCCCAGGTCTCGCGGATCGCACATTAACAGCAGCGAACCCACCGTGCGTAGAACATTACCCAGGCCAACCACGCCGTGCTGCTTTTCGGTTGGGGAATACTCGGCCAACGGCTCCAGAAACCCTTCGGGGAAGGTCAGCCAGAACGACGTGGTGTGCATTTCCTGCTCCGGCATCGAGAGTTTGCCGGCCCCCACGTTTTCATTGGTGTAGAACTTGATCTTCTTGAAGCCCACGATCTGGCGGTTGATGCGTACTTCTCCATGGTGAGCGACGGCCAAGTGGATAGCTGCTGAATCGAAAGAGTCGAGAGTTTTGACCTGCGTGTAGTCGATGGCGTCGGTGAAGTAGTCGCATTGCACTTGTTTCACGTAGGCTTTGCGCTCGTCGTAGTCGAATCGCTCGACATGATAGAGCCTTCCCTCGTGCATGTAGATCGCTTTTTCGTGAAGTGTCGTCAGGGCCGCCGGGAAGTCGACCTGGCCGATGACTTTCGCCTCACCGCTGATATCGACAACAACAAAGTTATCGCTGGTAATTTTTCGCAGACTGACGGCGTCGGCCGGATAGGATTCCGACGTCCAATGCCAGGCGCCGCCCGCGTGATGAAGAACCCCCGCCTCTGCGAGGAACTCGCAAGGCTCGGCGATAGGATGGGGGCCGAATTTCTCTCCGTCTTGAATCGGCAACTCGAACGCTGCACATTTCAGATGGCTGATCAAGATCTCGAGGTTGTCGGGGTTGATCTGGGCGTGTTCGGGGGACGCCTCAAAGAAGTACTCGGGGTGCTCGACGATGTATTGGTCCAGCGGCGCGCTCGAGGCCACCAGAACCGTTACGGAAAGCGAGTTCCGCCTTCCCGCTCGGCCCGCCCTCTGCCAGGTGGAAGCGATCGATCCCGGATAGCCTGCCAGGACGACGGCGTCAAGGGAGCCGATGTCGATGCCAAGCTCGAGAGCGTTCGTCGCCACGACGCCCAGAATCTCACCGCTGCGCAACTGGCGTTCGATCTCTCGACGCTCGCGAGGCAGGTAACCTCCGCGATAGCCGCGAATCGAGTCTGGGGGAAACGGTCCGCGCCGGCAGGCTTCTTTTAGGTATCGGACCAGGATCTCGGTTGCCAAACGATTGTTGGCAAAGACGAGAGTTTGCTGGCGGCGATCGAGAAGCGTAGAGGCTAGGCGGCGCGCCTCGCCGATGTAGCTTCGCCGGATGCCTAACTGCCGGTTCACGACGGGCGGATTGTAGAAGACGAAGAACTTTTCCCCGCTGGGCGCGCCGTTGTCGGCGACTTCGGAAACCGGTTGTTCGATGAGAGATTCCGCCAGCTGTTTAGGATTCGCGATCGTTGCCGAGCAACAGACGAACTGGGGCTTGGATCCGTAGAAGTCGCAGATCCGTTTGAGGCGGCGGAACAAGTTGGCGACGTGGCTTCCGAAAACGCCGCGGTAGGTGTGCAGTTCGTCCACGACGATGTAGCGAAGGTTTTCGAAGAACCGTGCCCAGCGCGTGTGATGCGGCAGAACCCCGGCGTGCAGCATGTCGGGATTGGTCAGCACCACGTTGGCGCGGCGGCGAATGGCCCGGCGGGCGTCTTGCGGCGTGTCGCCGTCGTAGGTGAAGGCCCGAATGTCGGCACCGACGCCCTCGATCAAGCCATGGAATTCATCGAGCTGATCTTCCGACAAAGCCTTGGTCGGGAACAGGTAGAGCGCGCAGACTCCAGTGTCTTTTAGCAGCTCGTTCAGTACCGGCAAGTTGTAGCAAAGCGTCTTGCCGCTCGCGGTGGGTGTAGGAAGAACAATGTTTTCTCCGGCGGTAATTCGCTCGAACGCCTCCGCCTGGTGGCTGTAGAGGCGGGTGATTTCGCGAGAGGCGAGCGCCTCCCTGAGCCGAGGGTCGATAGCTTCAGGAAGCTCCACAAACTTCGCCTGCCGAGCCTCCTGCCGCCGGATGGCGGTAATCGGCGAGTCTTGTTGGCGCTCCAGGGCCTCGAGGTGATTGACCAGGCTGTCGAGCGAGGTGTCCCGCCGAAGCAACGGGTCGGGCGACGCCGGTTTTTGTTGTGGGGTCTGGGGGTCAGGGAAGTTTAGGGACAAGCTCAAGGGGTGATCCTCCTTCTCCTTTTCTTCGCCTAGTCTAGCGTAGCGGATTTGACACTCGCTAGGCAAGGAGCGAGGGGTAGCGTAGCGTGTTAGTTTCGCGGGATCTTCTCCCAGGGGCGGTTCTTGTGACCGTCCGCGGGCAAGTCACACTCCTACACACGATTCCGTCAAGCCGATCCACAACCGAGAGGAGAGTGACAAAAGCCGCGGCGGGTCGATACGTTGGCCGAAACACAGCCAAGTAGAGCTTTGTTGGACGGCTTTGCGAGGGCTGAAGTACACTAAACATACGCTCGCCCGGTCACGCCTAGCAGCCTGTGGTAGAAGTAAACGTCGTCGAAAAATCGGGTACAGTCGGCCAATTCGCCTCAGGCTAAGCGCTTTGTTTCAAGGGCCATGATGGGGAGCGAATTGGTGGCAGTCCCCATTTTTCGCTGCTGCACGGCTTTTTGCCACGGGCTGCTAGAGGTTGGATTCCCGCCCCATGAAGCTTTCCCGAACAGTCTGGTTTCTGCTTCTCGTTTTCGTTGCTGGTGGCCTCAGGCCCTCGGCTCACGCTCAGGGAGACCAGCTCGCTTCTGATATTCGGCTCTTCACGGTGCTGACCGCGCTGAATGTGGCGGGTTACGACGACGGCGTCGGTTCGCCCTCTGACAGCCCGGTGAGGCAAGCGGTGCGTGAAGACCTCAAGGACTTCCAGGGTTCCAGCCTCAAGCGGTTGCGGAATCTATACTCGCAATACAAACTAGACGATCCAGGCGAGAACCTTTCGCAATTCGTGTCCTTCGCGCTGGCAACTCAAGGCCCGCCTGATTTTGAAATCCGCGCGGAATTGCCGACGGACCTGCCACCTGATGTGCGCCGGCTTCGTTCCGCCGGGCCCCTTATGGCGGAATTTTATCGGGAAGCGCGGATCGAAGCACTCTGGAGCAAATACCAGGCGGCTTTTGATCGAGAGATCGAGCGCTATCAGGAGCCTCTGATCGGGGCTCTGTTTGAGGCTGGCGGCTATCTTCGTGTTTCGCCGACTAGCCGGCAAGTACAAAGCTTCCAGGTCTTCTTCGATCTGCTCGCGGCGCCTAACAACATCAACACCCGAGGATACGGGGGCAAGGTCTACGTCGTGGTCCACCCGTCGAAGGAACCGCGCATCGACGAGATCCGCCACGCCTTCCTGCTTCACTTGCTGGATCCGCTGTCGATCCGCTTCGCGAAGGAGATCGGCGAAAAGGAGATTCTGTCTCGGTTCGCGTTGTTCGCTCCCGCGTTGGGGGAAATCTACAAGAGCGACTTCCAGTTGCTGGTGACGAAATGTCTCGTCAAGGCTGTCGAGGCCCGGCTGGCGCGAGTCTCGAAGGCGGAACGCCAAGACCGAGTCCAGCGTGATTTGCGTGAGGGCCTGATCCTGACGCCTTACTTTTATGAAAGCTTGGCGAAATTCGAAAAGCAAGGCCAGGCCATGAGGTACTACTATCCGGAGATGATCAAAGGTATCGACTTGAAGCGGGAGGCCGCCCGGCTGCAAGAAGTCAAGTTCGCCGAAGCCCTTAGGCGGCCGCGCTCCCAGGCGATGCGGCCTAAGGTTTCGGAAACAGATATCCTATTGCGTGATGCCGAGCTGTCGTTACAGGCCGAGCGGCCTGAGCAGGCGCGGAAGAAGTTACTTCGCGTTCTCGACCTCTCGGGCGGCAAGAATGCGCAAGCCAGCTATGCTCTGGGACGGGCTGCGCTGTTGGAGGGCGACCCGGATCTAGCCCGCAGCCACCTTCAAGAAGCGCTTGAATCCGATCCCGATACCTACATTCGAGCGATGTCCCACCTCTACATCGGGCGCATTGAGGATGTACTCGGGAACCGAGAACAGGCCGTTGAACATTACGAGCTTGCGCTGGCGGCCGGAGATCCGTCCGAACACATCCGCCGACTCGCGGAGGAAGGGCTCGAGCAACGGTTCGGGCGGCCTCGCGATGAAGACGAAGAGGAGTATGAGGAAGAGTGACGCGGCATGTTTACCGCCGGCGCCTTGCCGAATGCGTCTCGGACATGCAATGCGCAAGGGAAGTTCGGTGCAGGAACACAATAAACCAGCCCGGGGCTTCGCGCCTTTCGGTCTTGAACGGAGACTGTAAATGAACAGAATGATTCTTGTCGGTCTGGTCGCCTTGTTGGCCACGGGCCAGGTGTTTGCTCAGGCCCAGCCGAAGCAGCGGGGTCCACGACCGAGGTCCAGGGAAGAAGGCAAGGCGCTGACGGCGGTCCGGAACGCGACGGACGCCGACGCTCGCATCAAGGCGGCCCAGAAGGTCTTGATGGAGTTCAAGAAAACGGAGTTCAAAGAGTGGTTGCTCTACACGATGGTGAGGTCTGCCGGCGAGAAGAAAGATTATGTCGAGATGGAGGTTTACGGGGACAGGGTGCTCGAAGTGAATCCTGAACACGGTTTCGTGCTGGTTCACCTAGGGTACATGATTGCAGGGGGGACCAGGCCAGATGACCTCGACAAGGCCGAGAGACTCGCAAAGGCGGAAGGGTTTGCCAAGAGGGCTTTGAGGGTCATCCCGACCATGCCAAAGCCGGGCCCTCAAGTCAGCGATGAGATTTGGCTGTCGGAGAGGCAAACCATGATGGCTCAGGTCCACGAAACTCTGGGCATCGTGGCCTACGAGCTCGACGACTACACCGGCGCGGAAGAATCGTTTCGAAAAGCCCTCGCAACAGCTCCCCAGCCGCGCGGAACAGCGTACGTTCGCCTTGGGCAGGCTCTCTTGGAGCAGGGGAAGTACGATGAGGCGGAGGAAGCCTCCGAAAAGGCCATGGAGGCCGGCGGTATCCCAGCGAGCGTGATCCGAAGTTTGAGGCGCGACATTGCAAGGGCTAAGCAGAGGCGCGGAAAATCTCAACCTACGTCCGACGGAGCCCTTGAGGCGCAAGTCGAGAGCGTCAACCAGTAGGTGGCCTTTGGGCTTGCCTGTTTACGCCCCGCGCAAGGGCATCGGACCGGTGCCCTCTCGCGCCCTGCACACCGCGTCAGGAAAGCAAGCTGGACCTGATAAAGCAGGCGGATTTTCACCCTCCGACATGGCCGCCGAACTTGCCCAACTCGAGGATACCATCGATTACCGCTTCCGCAACCGGAAGCTGTTAGCGCAAGCGGTCACGCATAGCTCCTACAGCCAGGCGCCGGCCCCCTCGGCGAATAACGAGCGGTTGGAGTTCCTGGGTGACTCCATTCTCGGATTCATCGTCAGCGAACGCCTGAGCGCTCAATTCCCCACCCGGCCCGAAGGTGAGCTTACGAAGCTGCGGGCGAGTCTGGTTAGTGCGGCCAATCTGGTGAAGGTGGCCGAGGCTCTTGATATAGGAGCCTACCTGCGCCTGGGACGCGGCGAGGAAATCAGCGGTGGCCGGGAGAAAAAGACACTGCTGGTCAACGCTTTCGAAGCGCTCGTAGCGGCCGTCTATTTGGATGGAGGTATCGAGGCTGCCTGCCAGGTCGTAGGTGGGACCGTTTTGACGGTCACCGCACTAGGCGGAGCTGTCGAGAATCTTGCCCTCGACAACAACAAATCGGCTCTGCAAGAGCTCTTACAAGCGAGCCGGCTCCCGACCCCCGTCTACGAGCCTGTAGGAGAGGTGGGCCCCCCGCACTCCAAGGTGTTTACGATCGAAGTCCGCGTCGGGGAGCTTTTCTCGGCCCGAGGTGAAGGCTCCTCCAAAAAATCCGCCGAACAACAAGCTGCCGGGCTGGCGCTGGAATTTTTTCGAAGCCATCCGCACCCGAAAATCACTAGTTGACCAGTCTAGTTAACTGCGTTCTTATGCAAGGCTGAAACGATCCGGAGGGGAAACCTTATTCACGTTGTCGCCACCGCGGTGAAACTTTCAGATTTACTTGCCGAGCGGGCAGTGGTTCGGATGGGTTCCCGACTCATCCGGCATACAGAGCTGATCAGCGTCTTGGTGTGCGGAAAGTAGCGGATAACGTCGTCCCTCCGTGCGATCGCAACCGCCCCGCATTCCGCATCACGACGGAAAGCATTTGCCGAACGCCAACAGCAGTCGAGGCGAGCCCTTCATGCGGATTCTTCGAGTCAACAAAGCCCAAATCAGATTCCGTTCCTTCCTGAGAAAGCCCAGCCAGGTGCGGGCGTTGGCGGTTACATGCAGGTCGGCGTTCCCGACATGCCCCTCCTCCACCTGCAATTCTTTGTTGCGTATAACGACCGTCGCCTCGCGCTCCTCATCCCCTGTGAAGGTGAAGTGGTAAGTGGCATCCAGACCGTCCGCCTGATTCCTCTGGAAAACCAGCCGTAGACGATCAAGGAATCGCTCGATCGAGTTAGGCCGAAGGCTGCCGCTGACTTTTTTTGCTGTCTTGTGGGGGAACCGCCGGGAGACGTGGGCTTCCGCGTCCGAGCCCGGAACCACGTAGACGATCTCTTCTTTGCGCTGAAAAGGCCGCACGACATCCTCCAGGTACTGCTTGCGTTCGGTGAGAAATTCCGTTTAAAATTTTTACCTGAGAGCCCCAAGCCTCTCAGCAGCCTTCCCTAGCGCGGCCGCCGCGGAGCGCCCCAGCAGGTCCTTCGCTTTCTCCTGCGCCTGCTCCCAAGCCGGGAATGCTTTCTCCAACAGCCGCCGGCCCTTCGCGCTCACCCGGAACGGATGCGCCCGGGCGTCCTTTTCGTCTTCGTGGACTTCAATCCACCCTCGGGCACGCATCCGCTCGACATTGCGGCTCAGAGTGGAAAGGTCCATCTTCAGACGGCGGCAAATCTCGGCCGGCCGGGCTAATCCCAGGTACGCGGTGGCCACCAGGATGTTCAATTGGCTGGTCTTGAGACCCAGCGGTCGCAGGGCGTCGTCATACACGCCCGTGATGACACGGTTGAGCAGCCGCATTCGGACGGCAATGCAGTCTCGGGCTATGAGTGTAGGCTTCGGGATGTCTTTCGGTCGCCCCATCTCCAGTAATTGTATATACAAGTAACTCTGTTGTGAATAGAAAGGTTTAATGTTTTTCACGAGCGGCTGGCCTGCCGTCCTCACGGATCAGGTACTGTTTCCTGTCTGTCCCCGGCCAGATAGCGGACCACCTCGACCGCGTCAATCACCAACGAAATGGCGTTGAGCGTTATCCAAAGGCCGAAAAACTCGCTCGGGGGATGCAGATCAAGCCGCACCACAGGAAGTAGAGAAGCGGAACCAGAAAATGTGACTCAGTCCCAACAGCCGCGAGAAGCCGGAAACGGCCGTGAGCAAGACTATAGAGAGGTGGCAAGCTGCTGTGGGCCAAGGTCTTTGAAAGCCTTGCCGGCCGGGCGTTCTGGCGCCTGCTACGATGGCCACTCTGCGTTCGCTCATGTTCCTCATTCTTTCGCTTACTCCTGCGTGTTCGGGATCAACTCACAAGATAGCCTATTAAGGTGAAGGCCGTATTTCGTCGTCGATGTCAGCGTCGCTGGACACGCCACTTTCCAATCCGGCAGCTAACAGAGAGCCGCCTTGATTAAAACAAATAACTACACAATTGTTTTGAGTAACCTGACTCCGTTTCTTGACAGTCACGGGACTATCTCGCTACGCTTAACCAAAGAGTCAATCGCCACCAGCCCAGCCTCGGCCCGCGTTGGGCTTTCACCTTAGTTTTATTCTTCATCGCAGGTATCTTAAGGAGGCAGTGACACGTGATGTTGAGACCACTACACGACCGCATCCTCGTAGAACGCATCGAGGAGGAAGAATCGCAGAAGGGCGGCATCATTATTCCCGATTCCGCCAGAGAGAAGCCTCAGCAGGGCATCGTCATCGCCGTTGGAAACGGCAAACGACAGGACAATGGTGACATTATCCCGCTCGAGGTGAAAGAGGGTGACCGTATTCTTTTCGGCAAATATGCCGGAAATGAGGTCACGATCGATGACACAGAATACATCATCTTCCGAGAAGACGACGTTCTAGCGGTGCTCGAAGGCGCCGAGGGGTCGAAGAAGGAAAAAGCTGCATAAGAGGAGGAGAAATCAATGGCAGGAAAGAGAATAGTTTACGGAGAAGATTGTCGGCAAGCGATCTTGAGCGGTGTAAACCGGCTTGCCGACACCGTGAAAGTCACTCTCGGTCCCCGAGGGCGGAACGTCATTTTGGAGAAGAAATTCGGCGGCCCCACGATCACCAAGGACGGTGTCACGGTCGCGAAGGAGATTGAGCTCGAGGACAAACTCGAGAACATGGGCGCCCAGATGGTGCGGGAAGTCGCCTCCAAGACCAGCGACGTAGCCGGGGACGGTACGACCACTGCTACGATTCTCGCCCAATCGATTTACCGGGACGGCATGAAGAGCGTCGCCGCCGGAGCTAACCCCATGGCGCTCAAACGCGGCATCGAGAGGGCGACCGAGGCGGTCGTCGCCGCGCTCCAGGCCTCCGCCAAGCCGGTCGAAGGCGAGGCCATTTCGCAGGTGGCCTCCGTTTCAGCTAACAACGATATGACAATCGGCAAAATTATTGCCGAAGCGATGGAGAAGGTCGGCAAAGATGGCGTCATCACCGTCGAAGAAGGCAAGACCATTGAAACCACCCTGGACGTAGTCGAAGGGATGCAGTTCGATCGGGGCTATCTCTCGCCCTACTTCGTCACCGACCCTGACCGGATGGAATGTGTGCTCGAAAAGCCGGTGATTCTCATCCACGAGAAGAAGATCAGCAACATGAAGGATCTTCTTCCCCTGCTCGAGCAGGTCGCACGAGGGGGGCGTCCGCTGTTGATCTTGGCCGAAGAGGTGGAGGGCGAGGCCTTGGCGACTCTGGTGGTTAACAAGCTGCGCGGCACCCTCAATATCGTTGCGGTCAAGGCGCCAGGATTCGGCGACCGCCGAAAAGCCATGCTCGAAGATATCGCCATCGTGACGGGTGGCCGGGCCATTATGGAAGAGACCGGTATCAAGCTGGAGGGCGTCAAGGTGGAGGATCTCGGACAAGCCGACCGCATCACCATCGACAAGGACAACACCACCATCGTCGAAGGCGGCGGCAAGAAGGAGGCGATCGAGGGCCGCGTGAAGCAGTTGCGCGCTCAGATTGAAGAGACCACCTCGGACTACGACCGCGAGAAGCTGCAAGAACGGTTGGCAAAACTCGTCGGCGGTGTGGCCGTCATCAAGGTCGGCGCTGCCACCGAGACCGAGATGAAGGAAAAGAAGGCTCGCGTCGAGGACGCTATGAACGCTACCCGAGCAGCTGTCGAGGAAGGCATTGTTCCCGGCGGCGGAGTCGCCTTGCTGTGGGCCTCCTCGGGATTACAAAACCTCAAGGTTGAAGATGACGACGAGCGGATCGGCGTCAACATCGTCAAGCGTGCACTCGAAGATCCTCTGCGGTTGATCGCCCAGAACGCCGGCATGGAAGGCGCCATCGTGACGGAAAAGGTGCGGGCTCAGTCTGACGGGAACTACGGATATAACGCTCAGTCGGATGAGTACGGCGACCTCGTCAGCGCGGGCGTTGTCGATCCTGTCAAGGTCACGCGGACGGCTTTACAGAACGCCGCTTCCATTGCAGCGCTGATGCTGACGACCGAGGCGACCGTTCACGAGATCCCCGAAGAGAAAGACGCCGCGCCGCCTATGTCGCCTCATGGAGACTTCTAACCTCGACCACGAATCTGCGAGCTTCAGCTCGCGAGAATACTCTCAGATTGGGCCGGCGTTTTCGGGCGACCGAGGGGCCGGCCCTTCTTGTGTCACCACGCACCCAGCTTTCAAAATGACCGGGTCGAGATCCGCTTCATAAGGGGAACCCCGCGCGACGGGCCTGTCGCAAACCCGACGCCAAAAACTCCTCGCCGCCGCCGCTCGCGCCCCTGCTGCAAAAACCGCTAGCGTGCGCTCTTGGAACCCACGCAGCGTGTAATCTGTAGTTCAGATGAAACCTCCCGTTCTGCTCGGCATCGGCTCCGCGATCGCGTTGGCGCTGATGCTCGCTCTTGTGGTCAACGTGCGCTCGCAAACGGCGGATGGCCTTGGCGACTTCGCCGCTTTCTATGCGGGTGCGCGGTCACTGCCGACGGGCGACCTCTATGACATCGAGCGCCTTCATCAGATCGAGCTCGAACATACCGGCAAGTATTCATCGGGACATGGTTACGTTCGTCCGCCGTTTCACGCGGTATTGATTTGGCCGCTCAGCCGGCTTCCCTATCGCTCGGCCTACACGTTGTGGAACCTCATCCTTGCCGCTTCTATCGCCGGATTCATTGCGCTTTGGCGCCCCCCCCCGATTTTTGGCAGACATTGCTGTTCACCTGCCTGTGCTTCCCAGCCTTCGCGGCGTTCATCTATGGACAAGATGTTCCTCTGCTGCTGCTCTGGGTGGCGGTTTGCATGAGGTTACGAGCCAAACAGAGGCCTTTCGCTGCTGGAGTGGTGTTCAGTTTGTGCGCTATCAAGTTTCAGCTCTTCGCGCTTACGCCCGTGTTGCTCGTTGCTCAACGTAGCCGCCGCTTTACACGGGGTCTCCTCGTGGGCGGGACTGTTCTCGCGGCGATTTCCTTTCTCGTGGCAGGGTGGTCATGGCCTCAGCAAATGTACGAGACGGCGACCAGGCCCGAATTTTCGCCTAACCCCGGACTGATGCCCAACCTGCGTGGCGTGTTTAGCTGCGTTCTTCTTGGCTCATGGCTGGAAGTCCTGGCCGGCTTGTCCGTAGCCGTTGCGGTTTGGATAGTAGCTCGGCGCATGAGCTTCCCCTATGCCCTGGCCTGCAGCCTTGCCGGAGGGGTATTGGTCAGCTACCACGCCTATCTGCCGGACTATGCCCTCTTGCTGCCGGCTTGCCTGACGATCTTCGTCACTACCGAAATGCTCCTGCTGCGAGTGTTGGCGCTGTTTCTGCTGTCGCCGCCGGCTCATTTTCTTGTCGGCGCGGGGCTTCCGACTTCTCTCCCCGTCGTCGCAGCCACCCTGTTGCTGGTTTACTTAATGGCTTACGAAGCCTGGCGCAAGGGGCGGGAACTCAAGAGTCCTCGCCCCATCCAGCAACCTCCCTTCCCAAGGTGAAGAGCCTATAGACTCGGCAGGAAACCGCAAAAAGCTCAAAGAAAACCCGTCCTCCCCCGTATTTAACTATGAGAACCTATGGCGACAGCCACACAGGCCGCTACCGAGATACTCGTGAATCGATCCGCGGACGAGCTCGAAGCCTTGTTTCACCAGTACTGGCGGCGCGGCTTTCACTTCGCGTTACAGACGGTCGGCAACCGCGAAGACGCCATGGACCTGGCACAAGAAGCTTTTCTGCGCATCCACCGGCACTGGGGTCGAAAGGACTCCGACCGACCGTTTGCACCGTGGTTCTTCAAGATTCTTCGCAACCTAGCGATCGATCGACTCAGAAGACGAGCTTCAAGACCGGAGTCGCGGTCACAGGATGTTCCGGAAACCGATCCCGGGCCGGGACCCGAGGTTCTGGCCGAGAGGAACGAGATCAAGTCTAGAGTCTGGCAGGCGATCAGTCGATTGCCCGAGCCTCAGCGCGAGGTTCTGATCCTCAGGGATCTCCACGGGCTCTCCTACAAAGAAATCGCGGAAATCAGCGGGACGTCAGCTAGCACCGTAACCTCGCGACTTCACAGCGCTCGCGAGACCTTACGGCGAAAACTGGGGGATTGTTTGTGATGGCCGGCAACCACGAAGGTATCAAGGGAATGCTATCAGCCTACCTCGATAACGAGCTGACCCAGGCCGACGGCCAGCAGGTTCGAGTTCATCTCGAGGACTGCGAACACTGCCGCGAGACAGTTCGCCAACTCCGCGAGTTGCAGCGAGTTACTGGAGAGCTGATTTTTGTCGAACCCGAGGAGGAAAGGATGGAGCAAGTAAAAGAAAAGTTGTCAGTTCAGGCGCCTCGAAAGGCAGGATGGAGTTTCTTCCTCGCTGGTGTCGTCGGATGGGTTATCTACGCTATCCACCTGTTCGTGACAGACCCCGAGGTGCCACCCATTGAAAAGCTGGTGATCGCAGCGGTCTACATTGGTCTCTTCTTGTTGTTCCTCTCCGTAGCGCGCCAGCGTTGGCTTGAGCTTCCACACGACCGATACCGAGGAGTGAAGAAATGATCGTTGTGACGGCAGATGGTATTACAGGCAAGAGGGTCATCCGAACGTTAGGACTGGTACGTGGTAACACGGTGCGGGTCCGCCATTTCGGCAAAGACATCTTAGCGGTCTTTCGCGGGCTCGTAGGTGGTGAAGTCCATGAGTATACGAAACTTCTCGCTGAAAGCCGCGAACAGGCAATCGACCGGATGTGCGCGGAAGCCCTATCTTTAGGCGCCAACGCAGTCATTCAGACGCAGTTCGCAACGTCCTATGTGGCCCAAAACATGGCCGAAATACTCGCCTACGGGACGGCGGTGGTGGTCGAGGACACCGACTAGCCTAGTGCATCATTTCGCAAATACGGTTACGAAACCTCGCCGACCGCGGGCGCGATGAATCGCGCCCCTACCGATGCGCTTGAGCATCTCGCCTTCAAACGTAGGGGCGCAATTCATTGCGCCCGAGATGATGAGCCGCAATACCTCGACAAGCTGATTGATACGTAACTGTATTTGCGAAATACTGTACTAATGTAGAATCGGAGTGTCGACCATCCGGCGGATTAGTAAGGCCCCAGTCGTCCAAAGCTAGCTCTTGCCTTCCCTTGCAGCTCTGTTTCTGGATCACACCTCGGCGAGAGCCGGCCGAGAGATCCCCGACCTCGCTTGGACCGGCTCTCGGACGTGACTATCCCGATGATCCTCCGCGCCGTCTTGCCGATTCGCACAGCGTCCTTGGTGCTCGCCATGCTGTTCGCAGCGTCACCATCTACCGTGCGGGGCGGGGAACCGCTGCCTCTGCGATCTCCAGTCTCCGCGACTGCAGGTTATCCACAACCGCCAGATGCACCCGAAGCAGGCTTTCCCGGAGATGAGCCCCCGGAACCAAAGGCATGTAACGCGCCATCCTTTTCGCTCGATGCGTCGCTCCTTAATGACAATCGAAGAACTACCGGACTGGTGCTGTCCGAGGGCGGTTTTCCGCCTGTGCAGCAGAGCCTTGTTTCGGGGCGGCTCAAAAACATCCGCTGCGAGCGGGTGGATCTCGAGCTATCAGCCTGGTATTCGCTTCATGACGCGTCGAGCTTTGATGAGATGAGGTTCAGAAGCCGAGCGATTGTGGAAGTCATCCCGAACGTCCAGGTCTACGGTGGGATTGCCTACTACGACAACCCGGACGGTCTGTTCGCCACGAAGTCTCTTTATCTGATTGTGGGGGCCGAGTATCCAAGCGTTTGGGGCACAACTGTCAAGGCGGACTATCTGCGGGACGTAAAGGATCATGGCGACTGGCTGACGGTCATGTTTCTAAAGAGCCACGAACTGGGGTCCACCAGAAAGGGAGCGATCTTCACCTATAAGCACGGCCTGGGAGCTACAGCCACACGGAAACTGCCCGCCAACTCGAACACACCGAGCATGACGGGGGTTCCGAGCGCATTCTACCGAGCGATCCTTGAAATCGACGATGGGCCCGTCACGTGGTATTTCGAAGCCAGCCCGCATGTAAGTTTCGTCGGCCGTACGACGGGAGTTCGCAAGAAACATCTATTGGTAACCGCCGGTGTCAGAATAGAAGTCCCTTAGCTCGTTCCGGCCCAACTCGTAGCATGGCCCCAAACCGCCCAGAGTCGCCCGCGCGCCACAGCGAATCATACGGCCCGCGACAGCGAATCGGCCTCGTCCTCGGCCTCATCTTGTTCGCGGCCATCTTATTGTTGCCCCGTCCAGACGGCATGTCCCAGCCAGCCCAGCGCACGGCTGCCGTGGTGGCGCTGATGGCGGTGTGGTGGATCTCCGAGGCGACTCACATTGCCATTACCGCCCTGCTCCCGATTGCACTTTTTCCGCTGCTTGGCGTCATGCCCAGCAGCGCCGTAACACCTCACTACGCCAACCACATCGTTTTCCTTTTCGTGGGCGGCTTTATCATTGCCCTGGCCATGGAGAAGTGGAACCTCAACCGCCGCATCGCGCTGGAAACCATTCGGCGGTTTGGAGGCCGGCCGGCCGAGCTCGTGCTCGGGTTCATGGTCGCCACCGCCTTCCTTTCGATGTGGATTTCGAATACGGCGACAACGATGATGATGCTGCCGATCGCCATGGCGGTCGTCACCCAACTTGCCGGCTTTGCCAAAATCGATGGTGAACAAAATGACCGGACGCCCGAGCAAGTGAAGGCCAACTTCGGGCTGATCCTTCTGCTCGGTATCGCCTACTCGGCCAGCATCGGCGGCATCGGAACTGTAATTGGCTCGCCGGCTACAGTCGCTTTCCTCGGATTCACGCAGGAGAGCTTCCCCGACCAGCCTCCGATCGCCTTCTTGGACTGGAGTTTGATGTGCGTGCCCATCGTAATCGTTTTCCTGCCGATCTGTTGGTTCTACCTGTGCCGCTTCGGCGCGCCCATCGCCCTGAAGCGGATTCGCTTCGCGGGTTCGGAAACGGTGATCGAAGACGAACGCCGGCGGCTTGGGCCGATGACGGCGCCAGAGAAAACAGTGCTCGTCGTAGCCCTCGTGACGGCCTTGCTGTGGATCTTCCGCCAGCCGTTGGACTTGGGTGGCTTCACCCTCCCGGGATGGTCAGGGGCCTTCTCCACACCGCAAAACCTGCATGACGCCACTGTCGCCATGGCCATGGCGGTCTTGCTTTGCTTCCTCCCAGTCAACCTCAAAGGCGGCCTTGACTGGAAGGGGCGCCGCGAGCGCTTCATCATGGACTGGGGGACCATTCAGAGGGGTCTGCCATGGGGTATCGTCATGCTGTTCGGCGGCGGGTTCTCACTGGCGGCCGCGGTTCAGAAGACGGGGCTGGCCGCTTGGCTCGGTTCGCATCTGTCGCAGCTTGAGGGAACGCCGGTTTGGATCCTCATCTTGCTGAGCTGTTTTCTGGTGACCTTCTTGACCGAAATGACGTCGAACGTCGCGACGATACTGATGATTGCGCCGGTCATCGCCGCCACGGCAGTCGAAATCGGAGTTCATCCTTATTTGCTGTTGATCCCGGCGGGCGTGACGGCCTCTTTTGCCTTTGTTTTGCCGGTGGCCACCCCACCGAACGCCATCGTCTTCAGCAGCGGCTGGGTCAGCATTCCTAGCATGGCCCGCGCCGGCCTCATGCTGGACTTTCTCGGTCTTTTGGTAGTCCCCGTGATAGTCTACTTCCTCGGCAGCCGGATCTTTGACTTCGCGGGGTAGGGGCGCATGCAGTGGGCCCAGGGCCCAAGCTGCTTGCAGGCCACAGCCCGTCGGTCGCTCGTGATGGCCGACGCAGCCAGCTTCTTGACATCCTGTAAGTTATTGAAATCAATAGTCTTCACTACCAATTGGCTTCGTTTGGTAATTCTTTTTGAGTCAGTCGATTCCGCGGGCGAAAAAAGCTATCGGAAGGGCCCGCGCCCCGATGGTGTTGGGGCGGACGCGGGTTCATCCATGCCGAGCGGCCTCATCTCTGGACCGCTCGCTCACAGTCGCGGCTCGGTCCTCGACGCTCCGGGTAGAGGTCATGCTCTCACGGATGTTGTCGAAGGATTCGATGACATCCGCGACGCGGTTCGGGACGTCGCTAGAATGTCTCACAAGCTAGATGTTTTCATGCAACAGCACCAGGAGGAGGTCCGGTCGATGCAAGATTTCAGTCGGCAGATTCTGTCTGAAATGAAAACTCTGGTCGAGCACATCGTAGGCGGAGATATTGTCAAATGTTGTGGATGGGCGAGGTCAGGCGGCGTTTTCCTGAACCATCAATCCATCCTTGAAAACCTTTCCCTCTAAGACATGAACAATCACTTCCGAACCGTTCAGGCGTCGCCAGTGGCGCTCGGCTTGGCGGGCCAGCATGAAGACCATCGTTAACGACGCTTCGCGGCTGCCACAACCCTTCGTTCGTCGCTGCCGCAAACGGACCGTCGCAAAGGTGGACTCGATCGGGTTCGTCGTCCGCAAGTGCCCCCAGTGCTCGGCCGGAAAGTCGTAGAAAGCCAGCAGCACTTGGCGGTCTTTTTCCAGGCACTCGACCGCTTTGGGGAACTTCTTCTCGTATAGGTTCTTGAAACGGTCCAGAGCGGCCTCCGCCGTCTGCCGACTCTCGGCAAGATAGATGTCGCGCAGCGCCTGCTTGGCTTTGCCCTGCATGCTCTGCGGCAGCTTATTGAGCACGTTGGCCGTCTTGTGGAGCCAGCAGCGTTGCTAACCGGTCGCCGGATAGACTTTCCGCAGTGCCGCCCAAAACCCCATCGCTCCGTCGCCCACCGCCAACTTCGGCGGCAGCTCGAGCCCCTGCCGTTTCAAGTCCTCCAGCAACTCCTGCCACGACAGTTCGCTTTCGCGAAAGCCGTCGTGCACCGCCAGCAGTTGCTTGCGACCGTCTTCGAGTGCTCCCATCACAACCAGCAAACACTGCCGTTCATCGTCCAGACGAACATTCGAGTAGATGCCATCGGCCCAAATGTAAACAAACCGCTGGCCGCTGAGGTCACGCTTTGACCAAGCCTCGTACTCGCGGCGCCAGACGTCTTTGAGACGCACCACCGTCGTCGCCGACAGGCCCGGAGCGTCGGGCCCCAGCAAGGCCTCCAGCGCTTCGCTGAAATCGCCCGTCGAGATCCCTTTCAGGTACAACCAGGGGATCAACTCCTCCACACTCTTCGTGCGCCGCAGATACGGCGGCAGGATCTGGGAAGTGAAACGAAAGCGCCGGCCCTGCTCATCGACTCGGCGATCGTCGACCCGCGGCGCCTGGATCTTCAGCTGACCCACGCCGCTGACGATGGTGCGCTCGCGGGCGTGACCGTTGCGCACCACCAGCCGCCGGCCGTCCTGGTCGACTTCGTGCTGATGCGTTTCGATGTAGGCGGTCACTTCGGCTTCCACGGCCTTGACGAGCATCTGGCGCGCTCCTTGGCGCAGCACCTCATCCAAGGGCGAGCGTTCCTTTCCATCAATGACTTGGGGGTTGACTTGACTGCTGCTCTCAGCAGCTTCACACTGACTCATGGCGTATCCTCCTTGTTCCTTTCCAGAAAACGATTGAGTTGCTTCCTCAATCGTCAGGATACGCCGCCTCCCCTCAGAGGCTCATCCACAACTTCTGGTTATAGCTCTCGTAGGCGAGAGGACCGCCACAATTGTGCTTCTGGCGTTATCACATGAGGAGGCCAGACAAGAGATTCTTGACCTCTTTCGCTCCAGCGAGGGACCACTATTCTACAGCGACATTGCAGAGCGACTTCAGATGGACTTGGAGCAGGTCCTAAAGGTTACGACTGAGTTGGAGACAGAAGGACTAATCGGGGAGATCGGGAACCATGGTCAGGAAAGATCCTAAAGCGTCGGCGAAGCAGACCGCCTACGAAGTGGGTGCTGCGATCAGGGGGGAGAAAGTTGCAGCCCAATTCCGAAAGATGTCCAAGGCCACCGTGACTCGCGGATCTTCGACCCACAACATTCAGCGTGCCAAGTTGGAGGGTTCAGTCTTCTGCGTCATAGACCGCCCTCTTCGTCTGCGCCAATTAACCTAGATCCACCCAGCAACGCTACTTTAGGACATCACCCTGTTCTGGCTCGGCTGGGTCAGGTGTTAGGCTGTAGGTATGCCGAAGAGCCTGGAAGACTACCGCGCCGTCGTTTATCGCCAGCAAGATGGCGGCTGGGTGGCAGAGGTTCCTGCGATCAGTGGCTGCTACGCACTGATGTCGGCCAGGCAAGAGGCCATCGCGGAACTGGCACGGGTGTTCGAGTTGATCAGGCGGGAGTACGCCGAGAAGGGCGAGCCCTTGCCCGCGGACACCACCGAAGTCCTGCATGCCTAGCGCGACCGCGCGGCAGTTTCAGCGGGCGGCTCGACAGCTCGGCTTCGAGCGTCGGCTCCATCCTGACGCCCGTTCGGTGACGATTCCCTTGCATGGAGGACGGGCGATCGGGCCGCCGCTCTATCACAAGATTCTCCGTCAACTCGGGATCGGCGAGCAGGAGTTTGGGCAGCTTCGATAGGCCCGGGCGCGATCCGTGTCTACCGCTTCATGCCGGATCTGGACGTGTAACGGTGGGGCCACAGAGCGGCGCTGGGAGGCTGCGGTCAAGGTCGCAAATCACCTCGACGTGAGGCGCAAGCAAGTCGTCGTCCTCAGCCTTACCCTATCCTTTCGGGTGCGTCTCCGCTAGACCCCGCTGTTAGACGCATACCGAGGCAATGACATGAAACCAGCGCGTCTAGCCGTTATCGGAGCCGGGGTGATGGGCAGGAAACACGCTGAGCTCATCGGGCCGAATAGCGGTTGCTCGCTGGTGGGTATTTGCGATGCCGATTCCGTTCGCAGCTCGGTCGGCGAGGAATTCAACGTTCCGTTTTACCAAGACATTGAACAGCTACTGGAACGCGAGCGGCCGCAAGGGGCGATTATTGCTACTCCCAACGGATCTCACGCGGCACTAACTGAGGTCTGCGCCCGCCGATCCGTGCACGTTCTGATCGAGAAGCCGATTGCCGATAGCCTCGAAGGAGCGCACCGCATCGTCAAGGTGGCTGATGAAACCGGAATCCAAGTCTTGGTCGGCCACCACCGGCGGCATAGCCCCCTCATTCAGGAAGCGCGCTCGACCATTCAGAGCGGCGCGCTCGGCAAGCTGGTCGCCGTTTCCATACTGTGGGCTCTGATGAAGCCGGCTGAATACTACGAAGTGGATTGGCGGGGCAAACGTCCCGGCGGCGGTCCGACGTTCATCAATCTTATTCATGAGCTGGACAGCCTGCGCTTCCTTTGTGGCGAGATCCGTGAGGTCTATGCGCAAGCAAGCTCGGCCGTGCGAAAACTTGACGTCGAGGATTCCTTGACCATTTCGCTTTCGTTCGAGAACGGGGCGCTGGGTTCCGTTCTGGCGTCGGACACTACGCCCTCCCCGTGGTCGTACGAGGCGACCGCCCAGGAGAACGCGCTGTACTTTCACACGGACGAAAACTGTTATCACTTCTTCGGCGCTTTGGGTTCCTTGGCCTTTCCGCGAATGGAGTTGTGGCGCTATGCTGATGACGATCAGATGGGCTGGCAACACCCGATGGTGAAGTCGCGACATAAAGTGACCCGGCTTGATCCGCTAAAGGCTCAACTGGAACATTTTTGCCGCGTGGTCCGGCGAGAGGAAAAGCCGATCGTGGACGGCCGAGATGGTACTCGGTCACTCGCCGTTGTACTGGCTGTACTGGAATCGGTTCAGCGCCGGGGGCCAATAGTACTGGCGGTATCGTAACAGCCTACGGCAAGGAGGCGAGCGAGAGTGAGAAATGAGGTGAAAAATGGGGACGGGAAGATGTGAAAAAATCTTGGGGGGGGGGTGACCCGTTTCTATGAATCCGGAGATTCATGATACCGCCAAAAATGGGTGTCGGCGGCTCGGGTAGTCAGGTCGGGTTGACGGACTGCCTTCCTGGCGCCCTTTCAGGGCTCGATCTCGTTCGATTCCGTACCTGGGGTTTCCGCCTTCGGCTCCACCCCAGGCTGTATTCCTGCCGCCGCTTCGCGGCTGTAGTTGGTTGCGGTTTCGCCGGGCACAAACGTAAATTCAATTCTTGAGAGGGGATTTTCGGAAGAGTCGGCCGCGGCTTCCATCCTCGCTGACACTAAAGAAATGGTTCTTCCGGGTTTCTAGTGGGCGAGTGAGGCTCGGTGGTAGTCTCGCGGGATGCAAGACCGCGAGCTATACCGCCAGATTCTGGGCATCGAAAGTCCCTGGAAAGTCGTGCGAGTGGAGCTGCGCCGAGCCGACGGCGAAGTCCACGTCTTCCTCGAACACGACGAGCAAGTCCGCTGGCCGTGCCGCCAATGCAGCGCCGTGTGCGCACTCCACGATCATCAGCCCGAACGCCGCTGGCGTCACCTCGACACCTGTCAGTACCGCACGATCCTGCACGCCCGGCCGCCGCGCAGCGACTGCTCCGAGCACGGGCCGCGCGTCGTGCGACTGCCCTGGGCCGAGGCTTCCAGCCGCTTCACCGCGCTGTTTGAAGCTCTCGCGATCTCGTGGCTGAAGGAAGCCAGCCAGCAAGGCATCGCCGAGTTGCTGGCGCTGAGCTGGGACGAGATTCACGGCATCCTGGAACGCGCCGTGCAACGTGGGCTCGAACGTCGCGCGGCAGAGCCGATTCCCTACCTGGGCGTCGACGAGAAGAGCTTCCGCAAGCGCCATCGCTATCTCACCGTCGTCAACGATCTCAACCGCTCGCGCGTGTTGTTCGTCGCCGAGGGACGCAGCCAGGCCAGCCTGGACGGCTTTTGGAAGACGTTGAGCGCAGAGCAACTCGCCCGAGTCGAGGCCGTCGCGATGGACATGTGGGATCCTTACGTCGCCTCGACCCGGGAGCATCTCGACGAATCGGAGAAAAAGATCGTTTACGACAAATATCACATCGCGGCGCATCTGGCGAAGGCGGTGGACCAGGTGCGGCGGGCGGAGAACAAGCGTTTACTGGCCCTCGGCGACGAGCGTTTGACAGGCACGAAGTACGCTTGGCTGCGGCATCCGGCGAACTTTTCCGAGGACGCCTGGCGCGAGTTCCGCGCGCTGCGCGAAAGCGACTTGAAGACGGCGCGGGCGTGGGCGTTGAAGGAAACGGCGATGCGGCTGTTCGACTATCGTCGCGAATCGGCGGCGCGAGCTTTCTTCGAGCAATGGCGCGGCTGGGCGAGTCGCAGCCGGCTGACGCCGATGGTCACCGTAGCGCGGATGTTGACGGCTCGCCTCGAAAACATACTCACGTATCTGAAACACCGCATTACGAACGCGGTCAGCGAGGGGTTGAACTCAAGGATTCAATGGGTCAAGGCCACGGCGCGCGGTTTCCGCAATCAACAGAACTTCATCAACGCCATCTACTTCCACTGTGGGAAACTCGATCTGGCTCCTTCGCCCACTTAAAACCCGGAAGAGCCAAAGAAATTAGCGCTAAGCCGCCCGTGGAAGCCGCTGATTTTTTAGGAACCGAATTGGCTGACAGTTTCCGTTCTTCATCGACACATACTTTCAGGACGGGCTGCCAGAGAACCACCGTACCTTTCTCAACGAGAGCGAGCAGAGACATCATGCAACTCGACGACGACCAGTTGGCGGAGTTTGAAGAACGGGGCTACCTGCTTTTCCCGGGTCTCCTGGATGGCGACGAGGTAGCGGTTCTACAAAAAGCGATACCCGAAATCCTAAGCCGCGAGGGGCCGGAAGTGGTCCGCGAGAAAGAAGATCCTACGGCGGCTCGACTGGCCTTCGGAGCGCATGTCTATTCCGAACCGTTCCGCCGTCTCTCGCTGCTCCCGCGCCTGTTGAACCCGGTCCACCAATTGTTGAAGGACGATGTGTATCTTCATCAGAGCCGTATCAATCCCAAACAAGGCTTCGGCGGGGGCGCGTCATGGGAGTGGCATCAGGATTACCCCCCTTGGCATACGGTCGACGGCATGCCGGAGCCGAGATGCATTGTGGCGTCCGTGTTCATCGACGACTGTACAGCGGTCACCTCGCCGCTATTGGTGGTGGCGGGATCGCAACGCCACGGCCTCCTCGATTCCAAGCGTCACCAGGACTCGGTAGGGGAGGGCTATGAACTGCATCATATCGATCACGCGACGCTGGAACGGCTCGCCGCGGAAAGTGGGATTGAAGCGCTGATTGGGCCTGCGGGGTCCGTTGCTTTGGTCCACTGCAACCTGGTCCACGGTTCGGCCAACAATGTCTCGCCGTGGCGCCGGGCCATTACGTACTTGATCTACAACGCCGTCAGCAACGGCTGCACGGGCACGGAGCGCCCCTGGTATCAAAACAATCGCGACTTTACGCCGCTTGAGCCGCTCGATGACCAGTGTCTGAAGGTGTTAGCGTAGTGTCTCTTCCAGGGATGGTGGAAAGCCAGGCGGGACGATCGGGAACTTCGGGCACGGCATGCCGTGCCCCTAAATTTTCAGGCACCGAACAGATCTGTAGGGGCACATCAAGCTGTGCCCGCCTGACTTTCGTCCCTGCCGGGCTGGACCGGCTTTAACTAAGGAGTATTGGGGCTAGAGGTCGCAATTGTATAGCTGAGTGTCGAGCAACCGAAGCTCGCCATCCGTTGAAAACAGCGAATACTGCTCCTCACAGCAGGCGTATTCACACCCTCGGTCGGGTTTCCACTGAACCCAGCAGAACTCTTGCTCGCCGACGTGGAAGCTCAGCGTTGACTCGACAGCGCTCGCGCCTTCAAACGGGAGCGTCAGCTTATAGTGGAGGTCATCTTTCTGATAAGCGCACTGAAGTTGTTCACCGTTCCGTGTCGCAACGAAGCGGGCGCTTGGCATCCGCCTCGGTGATACACCTTCCGGTGCGACCAGGACGAATCCCCCGTTTTTGGCCGCTCCACCCGAGGCGAAGGTGGCCGCGACTTTCCCAAAGACCCGATCCCTTTTCCAAGAGCCATCTTTACGCTTGTCAAACCGAACCCGCCCTGCGAAATGGGTAACTATCAGCAGCTCGACGCCCTGTGGCGTAATCAAGAAGTAGTGGAATCCGTCGCCTACGGTCGCATCCAGCGGGGCATCGAAGGGGACGTCAGACGAAGCGCAGGGTTCACAATAGGCCTTCTCGATTTGATCCAACCGGTCAGACGACAGGGTGTCGGCAAACGCCCAGGAAGCGTGGCCTCGAGCGAGACTCTCCCAATCGACGTCTCGGGGCCAATCGAACAGCACTGTGCCTGAAGGTGATTCGTGGTGCGCTCGTAGGAACTCCACTTCGGCCTGGCTCTGGAAAGCTGCGCAGCACATCACTAGAATTACCGCAAAGGGTTTCCCCGCAAACCGAAAATGGACCATACGAATAGTGTACGCGCCACAAAGGCGCGGCGAAGGACCGGCAAGAGTGCCGGTCCCCACCAAGTCTTTCGGACACGCACGGACGGTCGAGCTCAAGAGCAGCAGACCTGACCCCGGAGCGTACCCGGCCGGTCGCTGTTTCGTTACGATGTTAGAAAGGGAGACGAAGGGCTCGAGCAAGTCATGTCTAACAAGCTGCAACTGCATGTCGAAAACAACCGCCGGCGCTTTCTCGACGAGCTTTGCGAGTTGTTGCGGATCCCGAGCATCAGCACCCTGCCCGACCACAGCAACGACGTGCGGCGGGCGGCGGAGTTTGTCGCTGCGAGCCTCCGGGGGGTGGGGCTGGAAACGGTCGAAATCATGCCGACCGAACGGCACCCGCTGATCTACGCCGAATGGCTTGAAGCGCCGGGCAAGCCGACAGTGCTTTTATACGGGCACTACGACGTTCAGCCCGTAGACCCCCTGGAGTTGTGGGAGTCGCCGCCGTTCGAACCAAGGGTGGAAGCGGGCAACCTCTACGCCCGTGGCGCGTCGGACGACAAGGGGCAGATGTATGCCCACATCAAAGCTCTGGAAACGCTTCGAGACGTCCATGGCAGCTTTCCAGTCAACGTCAAATTCCTGATCGAAGGCGAGGAAGAAGTCGGCGGCGAATCGATCGCGGCGTACATTCCGGCGAATCGCGAAAAGCTCTCCGCCGATGTGGCGCTGGTATCCGACACGGCTATGTACGCCCCGAACATGCCAACACTTTGCACCGGGCTGCGGGGAATGGTCTACATGGAGTGGGAAGCTCGCGGGCCCTCGCACGATCTCCACTCCGGCCTCTACGGCGGCGCCGCGCCGAATGCCGTCTACGGGTTGGTCGAGTTGCTTGCCAAGTGCAAGGATGCCGGAGGCGTGATTCGAATCCCCGGGGTTTACGACGATGTAGCGGAGCCGTCGAGTGCCGAAAAGGGAAGTTGGCGGCAACTGCCGTTTGACGAAGCCGACTATTTGAGCGCGGAGGTCGGCTCAACCGCGCTAACGGGGGAGGCCGGTTACAGCGTCTTCGAGCGAACCTGGGCGCGGCCCACCTTCGAGGTTCACGGCATTGCGGGGGGCTTTACCGGCCCCGGCGGGAAGACGGTCATCCCCGCCACGGCGACGGCGAAGGTCAGTATGCGGCTAGTGCCCCAGCAGGACCCGGTCAAAGTGCTGGCTCTGGTAAGGGAATTCGTTGAAGCTAAAACGCCGCCTGGGATCCGGGTAGAAGTCCGCGAACTCTATTCCGCCCCGGCTACCCTGGTCGATCCGGATCACCCGGCGGTCGAAACGGCTGCCCGCGCGCTTGCCGACGTTTTCGAACAGCCGACGGTCTACATTCGCTCTGGGGGGTCGGTGCCGGTCGTCGGTGACATCACCCGACATCTGGGGACGCCAGCGGTTTTGATGGGATTCGGCCTGCCGGATGACCGGCTCCATTCGCCGAACGAAAAGTTTGCGCTGGAGAACTACTACAAAGGCATCACCGCAGTGGCGCGCTTTCTTGAGCTGCTGGGAGAGTCCGGACTGCCCGCGCAGTCATGATACCGGCCAGTCACGTTCTGAGCGGCTATCTGGCCGGCCGCTTCGTTCGCCGGCGCTACGGCGCCCAGCTTGGATCTCCGCCCCAAGCCCTGGACCCTTTAATTCTCATTGCGGTGGTGGGCAGCGTCTTGCCGGACTGGGACGTGCTGCCTGGGCTCGCCTTCGGCTACGAGCTGACCCGCCTTCACCGAGGATTCACACACTCGCTGGTAGGTGTCGCGGTGCAGGCGTTACTGCTCGCCGCGGCGGTCTGGTACTTCCTTCGCTGGAGGGGAAGCGGCAGCCCCAACCCGCTACCTTCCTGGCGAATTTTGGTGTTGGCCGCCGTCTTCGGCTTGGCCTCGCACGTGTTTTGGGACGCTTTGAATCCCTGGGGAGTTCGTCTCTATTCACCCTTCACGCGGCTGGGAGTGTCGGCGATGTTGCTCCACGAGGGCGATATTTTCGTCCTCGTGATCCTGGCCGTCGCTTCGCTGGTGGTCTGGAGCGGCCGATTGAAAGCTGGATACATTATCGTGTGCTTGGCGCTGGCCTCATACCTGGCTTTGCAGTTCACCTGGCGGGACTCGGTAACACGATTGGCTGAGCGAGAACTGACAGGCCAGCGGTTCCAGGTCTACCCCAATTCTCGTCCCTCTTGTATGTGGCTTGTCCTGTCGGCCGGTCAGGAAACATTGGCTGCTCATTGCGCGTCGTGGCCGGGTGAGAATCGCCTGCACACGATTAAGATGGTTCAGGTTTCCAATCACCCCTCGATCGACGCTAGCACGCAAGCCCCAGAAGTTCAGACATTTGTCAGCAAGCGAGACTTCCCTTTCGCGGAAGTGCACCCGCAGGCATCGGGAGAAACCTTGGTTATTTGGAGAGACCTCCGCAATGCCGTCACAGAGGGGGATGAATCCGTGGTGTCGGGTCTCTACGTCCGGTTGTCGCCCTGGGGAGAAGTTCTGAACGTGGACTTCCGTTGGCTCTTGCGCTTCTGGTTTTGGTGAGCCCTGGTCTCGATCGTGTTCTGGATTCGCTGAATCTCAACCCCGCCGCACCTCTCCGGCATCCCCATCGGAGTTCAGCCCCTTCACCCGCCTGAGACTTGAACCCGATTTATCACTCCCCCGCGAGGCGACAGTAATGAGGGTTCGAAATCTAGGGCTAACTCGGGTTCTCGAGCTGCAAGGACTTTCGCAAATCTGGTACTGGTACCAGTTTGTCGTTTCTTTGCTCGTAATCGGTACCGTTATGTCATGGAATACGAGGGGAATCTGGGCCAGAATTTTGATATGGAGCCAACCGGAAACACGCCGCAGCGAAGAGCTCCGCCTCACGCGCGTGGGTACAGCCAGGTTGGTGTCCAGAATTCCTATCGCAGGGCGAATTGGAGAAAACGCGAGGGCGCGCGAGAGGCATCCGCTGCAAAGCGTCGTGATACGGAGTCGTCTGGCCTCTTGCCAAAAGTGGCTCGTGAAGGCTCTCCTCACTCGCCCACCAAACCTAGAGGTGTTTAATGAAAAAAATAATACTTGTGCTATTAAGCTCGGCTGGTGTGGTCTGGTCACAGCCAGAGAAGGTCACACTATGCCATGTACCCAAGGGCAACCCGGAGAATGCGGTGACGATTGAGACTGCCAACCCCAGTGCGCATATCGACCCCGAGACCGGCGAGGGGGCTGAGGGACATGAGCTGGACTTCCTGGGACCCTGTGAGGGCGATCCGCCCGACCCGCCCGACCCGCCCGATCCACCTGACCCGCCCGATCCACCTGACCCACCCGACCCGCCGGACCCGCCGGATCCAGAGCCAGACGGAGGATCAGGACGATCTGTCCGAGTGCCTGACTACCCGAAGCTGATTAGCTGTGTGCTGTTTCCAGCCTACTGGGAAGGCCCGTTGCTCGTGCTCACAAACGTGAACGACCATGACGGTTACGCCCTGGTGCGAGTGGTCTCGCCGGATTTTGAGGACGTAAAAAATATCCCCGCAGAGGCGAGGGGACGAGCAGAACTGGACCGCCCGGACCCGACTTTCCAAGGCTTCGTGGAAGTCAAGGCCTTTGGCGCCGACATTCGAAGCGTATTGGAGCACGACCGGCCTGGCAAGGGAATCACCCGAGAGTACGGGTTGCCTTGCTGGCCCGGCTCGGACGTTGCACTGTACGGACGGTGGGGCGTGGTGGAGATGACCGACCAGTGGCCCACCAGGTAAGCGCCGGGACTAAGAGGCTCTAACAAAAGCATCACAGTAGGACCCATCGGGGCTGCGACCCCTGGCGCCATTTGAGTACCCGCCAGGGGTCTTTGCCTTCCTCTTGTTCACCGCGGGCTCCACACCTAACCCAGCTTTCTGCTTTGAACATGAATTACGTCACGGGCCGTATTTTCATGCCACGGGGTGTACGAAGTTCATGGCGACTCACCAGCGACCGGCAGCAGTGGAGTAAAGCCCCGCCGTTCGAGATGTAGGGGCGCGATTGATCGCGCCTGGGGCGCCCTCAGGCGGCTCGCTGAGCCGTCGTTTCGTGCCTCGCCGCTTCGCGGCGAGGGACCGGCAAGAGTGCCGGTCTAAGTCTTTCAGGCACCTACCGACCGCCTTTCGTTCAGCCATGGCTAGCCCTGGCTAGCCCGCTTTTCCCACTTCCTTCGTTCAGTTTCGCTGCAACGTTTAGCTTTGCCGATGTGTTTTTCGGATCAAACCGTGCTCTGCCTCTTGATTCCGCGGTCTGATTGGCGTACTATGCAGAACACGCCGAACAGCTTGGATAACTGCTTGGGAGAATCGCAAATGAAGAAACTACCGCTGGCTCTTGTTCTGTTGTGCCTGCTGGGCACTCCTGCCGCTGCTCAGTTGCGCGAGGATATTCGCAACCCATCGATCAATACCGAGAGTGAAGAAGGATCTCTCATCAACCAGGCCATCCTGAGTGAGGATCCGGTCGAGAAAGCCAAGTTGCTCGAAACTTTCGTCGAGAAGTACGGCGAACACGAGCAAATCGGCTATGTCTATCTCCAGTTGCAGGGTTTGTACGTGGAACAGAAGAACTTCCCGAGGGTGCTGGAGTATGGGAAGAAGCTAGTAGCGATCGCGCCGGATCTCATCGAAGCCCGCGACAACATGACGCTGGCGCTCTATGGCACGCAGGATTGGGAAGCGTTGCTGCCACATATGCTCGAGACAAAGCCTATCGCCGATAAGACAGCAGCTACGCCTGAACCCGAGTACGAAGACGAAATGCCGATGTGGGAGGCCGTCACCGGCGCAGGGAACGCGGCAAATCGCAATATCGAATACCACCTGTACGCTTCTGCGTTCAGCCTGACGGATGCGGCCCAAAAAGTGGCCTACTTGGACGCCCTGATCGAGCACTTCCCCGAGAGCCAGTACGCCAAGCTGACGCCCCCCCTCTACGTCAGCGCCTACCAGCAGCTCGGTGACTTCGAGAAAACGATCCACTACATGGAGCTCGCCCTTGAAAGCGACCCTAACAATGAGTCGTACCTGTACAACCTAGCCGACTCCAGCGTGAGAAAGGGGGGCCTCGCCAAAGCCAGGGAGTACGCCGATCGGGTGTTGCAGGTTCTAGCGGAAAAGCCGAAGCCGGATAACGTGGCCGAGGAAGATTGGGCCAAGCACAAGGAGCTGTTCACGGCGCTTTCGAAATACACGCTCGGTAGAGTGCTCGTCGTGGAGGGCGGTGCCGATCTCGACAAGTTTCGGGAATCACGAGTGCTTTTGCGCGAAGCCGAAGGGCCGTTGAAAGCTCAAGGCGGTGCGGCGTACGGCGAGCTGGCGTATTACATGGGCGTCTGTTACGTCAAGCTGGACATCGAGGGTGACAACATCCGTGCCGCCACGAACTGGATGAGCATCGCGGCGGAGGTCCCGAACCCCTACCAACAGCAGGCTCAAGCGACCCTCGCCAAGATCAGAGAGTCTCAGTAGTTTCCTCCGAGGTCCCCTCGGTGATGGTCGCCCAAGCAAGTAAGCAGGGTTCGTCTCCAGGACCGCCGGAAGGTCTTGGGCGACCGCCGGCGGGCTGTCGAAACAGGCGCCGACTTTCTCCTCTTGCCGAGCGGCCCAAACCGGGGGGACCGCTGGGGCCTTATTGGGAAGCCGAGGGCCGGGCAGGAGGGAGGCCTATCCCGCCAAGTCTTCCGCAAACTGAGGACGCCTCGTTTCTCTGGGATTTGTCGGCGCCGGCCAGCCGTGATTTCGCGCTCCTGAAAAAACCCGCGTCTCTCGTGTCTTAACCGGAAGGGTGCTCAACAAGTGAACATTTTGGCGCCGAATCTGGGTTCCACTTCTTTGAAGTATCAACTGCTGGAGTTTCCCTCCGAAAAAGTGCTCGCGCAGGGGCGGTTTGAGCGGATTGGTCAATCCGGTGGCGACGCCGCCGACCATCGGGAGGCCGTCCAGAAGGTTCTGGAGACTTTCGACCGGGTTGACGCCGTTGGCTTCAAAGCCGTCCATGGCGGTCCGCAATACCGAGGGACATTTCAAGTGGATGAGGGTCTGCTTGCGGCGATGCGCGAGTTCGAGCCCGTCGCTCCTCTTCACAACGCCATCTACCTCACGGCGATGGAGGCTTTCCGCCAATTGAGACCCGAGTTGATGTTGGTAGCGGTATTGGAACCCGGCTTTCATCGGACCATGCCCGAATACGCGGCTCAATACGGCGTCCCACGATCCTGGGCGGAGAAGCATGGGGTGAGGCGCTACGGATTCCACGGGGCTTCGCACCGCTGGGTCAGCGAGCGGGTTCCCGAGATCGTCGGCAAGCCTGGGGAAGAGCTTCGCCTCGTGTCTTGCCATCTCGGTGGCAGCTCTTCGATATGTGCCATAAACGGTGGCCGATCCGTAGATACAACTATGGGTTTCTCTCCGCAGTCGGGCCTCGAAAACGCTACCCGGCACGGCGATCTAGACCCTTTCGCCGTTCTTTACATGATGGACCGGCTCGGCTACTCCACGGACCAAATGCGCCAAGAGCTGCTCAAAGGCGGTGGGCTAGCCGGGCTTTCGGGCATCGAGGGAGGCGATATCCGCGACCTTCAAGAGGCTTCGACTCGGGGCGCGGCTCAGGCGACGTTGGCCCTGGAGACGTTTGCCTACCAAGTCCGCAAGTGCATTGGCGCTTATGCCGCGGCGATGGGCGGCCTTGACGCGGTCGCTTTTACGGGCGGCAGCGGCGAGAATTCAGCATCGCTTCGAGCGCTCTGCTGCCAGCAGTTGGAGTTCCTTGGCGTGCGCTTGGATCCCGCCGCCAACGAGGGCGGGCCCGGCGACCGCCTCATCTCAGGCGAAGAAAGCCGGGTTCCCGTCGTTGTGCTCGGGACGAACGAAGAACTGATCGTCGGCCGAGAAACCGCGGCGTTGCTGGTGCAGGTCAGACTCAAAGCAGCCGCGAGCAAACGCAGGTCATAGCCGCGAATCTCACCCATCGGATACTTCATCCGCGCGCGATGTCGCCTGAGGCGGGCCACCCCTCAATTCCCTTGGCATGTAACACCGCGGCGACCACCGCTTGTGCGGTGACATCGGCCGCTAAGGCACCGATGCAACCCAGCAGACTGGAGTCCACTTCTTGCCCCCCGGTACCCAGGGCGAAGATCGTGTCGCCATCGAAGGGCATATGCGCGGGGCGGATGGCGCGTGCGAGGCCGTCATGGGCCATCCGAGCTACCTTTGTCGCTTGCGCCTTGGTCCAGTCGACGTTCGCCGCTACCACGCCGAGGGTCGTGTTTTCGCCAGGCGAAAGACCGGCAATAGCGACCCCTTGTCGGATTTGTTGCAGCGTGTCAGCTAAGCTCTGGCCGTCTTCGGTTCGGGCGCCGGCGAGCAACTTTCCATCTTCGGGGTCAACGACGTCTCCTAAGGCGTTCACCGCGACGAGCGCGGCCACTACCAGCCCCCCTGGCAGTTTGACGGAAGCGCTGCCTAAGCCACCCTTCATGGCCCGCTCGATTCCGAAGAGCTTGCCGACCGTCGCGCCGGCGCCCGCACCCACGTTTCCTTGCGGCACAGGGTCGCCGGAAGCCGATTCCGCCGCCCGGAATCCGCTTGCTGCGTCGGGGCGGATGCTGGGGTCACCGATATTCAGGTCAAACAGAATGGCCGCCGGGACAATAGGTACAACGGCAGTTCCCACACGGAATCCGACACCTTTTTGTTCGAGGTAGCGGGCAACTCCGTCCGCGGTGGCTAGCCCATAAGCGCTCCCACCCGATAGAACGACAGCGTGCACTTGCTGAACCACGGCCTCCGGCCGCAGCAAGTCGGTTTCTCGTGTTCCCGGCGCTCCGCCTCTGACATCGACGCCGGCTACCGCTCCTTGCTCGGCCAATACGACCGTGCAGCCGGTCAGACGCCTCTGGTGTGTGAAGTGACCAACTGTGATGCCCTCCACGTCGGTCAACGAGCCTCGGGGCGGACGCTTGGCGGCGGTTTGCGGCATAGCGCTTAGAGGAGACACCGCCAGAGGGAGAGGCACAATTTGAAGAAGCGGAAAGCAGAAAAGTGGGACGGCGCGAGTGGCTTCAGGCGGAGGCTTTTTGCTTGACCGGCTCGCACCGCACGTTGTCGATCAGACGTGTCGATCCAACCCAGGCCGCCGCCGCCACCCTCACCGGCCCCGCCACCTCGTCCACTGGCTGCATCTCTTCGGGATCGACAATTTCGAAATATTCAACCCGCACCCCTCGCCGGCGGTCGATGGTTGCCAGCGCCTCGTCCTTGATGCTTCGCACGTCGCGCTCACCCTTCGCGATACGCTGCACGGCGACCTGAAGAGCTTGATGCAAGGAAGAGGCGAGACCCCGCTGCTCGGCATTGAGGTGCTCGTTACGGGAACTGAGCGCTAGCCCGTCGCGCTCGCGCACGGTGGGCACTTCGACAATCGTGAGCGGCACGCTCAAGTCGTCAACCATGCGCCGGATCACAGCCAACTGCTGGGCGTCCTTTTGTCCGAAGTAAGCCCGCTCGGGCTGGACGATGTTGAACAGCTTCAACACCACCGTCGTCACACCTCGAAAATGCCCTGGCCGATGTTTGCCGCACAAGTGTTCCGTGAGACGCTCGACTTCCACGAAAGTGCGCTGTGGGCGGGGATACATTTCCTCGAGCGACGGTGCGAACAAGACATCCACGCCCCGTTCACGGCAAACCTCGAGGTCCTGCGAAACCTCGCGCGGGTAGCGCTTGTAGTCGGCCTCCTGGTTGAACTGAATGGGGTTGACGAATAGGCTGACGACGACGAAGTCCGAGTCCTTCACAGCGCGGTCAATCAATCGGATGTGGCCGGCATGAAGGGCGCCCATGGTGGGTACCAGACCGATCGATACGCCTTTGCGCCGTACGCCGGAAAGGCGTTTTCTAAGTTCCGAGATCGAAGAGATCAGCTCGACGCTCATTTGCGCCCATGTTTGGCGAGCGAGATGGAGGAGTCACGCTGCGAAGCTGGGAAGCGACTGGCTCTCACGTCGTCGGCATACGCTTGGGCGGCCGAAACGATCTCCGCCCCGAGTTGGGCGTACTGTTTGACAAAGGGTGGTACAAACTCGTCAAACAGGCCCAAGGCGTCGTAGCTGACTAGGACTTGTCCGTCGCAATGCGGACCAGCACCGATGCCAATCGTGGGGATCGTCAGCTCCCTGGTGACGGCCAAGGCGACTTCCTCGGGGATCGACTCCAGCACCACCGCGAATGCCCCAGCCGTTTCCAGATTGTGTGCATCCTCAATCAGTCGCTCGGCGCTCGGTTGATCCGCGGCTTGGCGGCGGAACCCGCCCAACTGGTGGACCGACTGGGGAAGCAACCCCAGGTGACCCATGACCGGAATGCCTACATCGACCAGGCGTTCTGTGACCTCGAGCACCGCTCGTCCACCTTCGAGCTTTACAGCCGCCGCCCGGCCTTCTTGGATCAAACGCCCCGCGTTGCGCACGGCTTCCGGGACGCTGACTTGATAAGTCAGGAAAGGCATGTCAGCGATAACTAAAGCCCTGCGCGTTCCCCGAGATACCGCTCGCGTGTGATGGATGGTTTCCTCGAGGGTGACCGGCACGGTCGTCTCATGGCCAAGGATGACCATTCCCAACGAGTCCCCTACTAAAAGGACGTCGATGCCGGCTCGGTCGAGAAGGCGAGCCATCGTCGCGTCATAGGCCGTCAACATAGCAATCTTCTCGCCGCGCCGTTTCCTCTCTTTGAAGTCCGGCGCTCGGATGGGCTTGGTCCGCTCAGGCATCGTTGATTACGCCTTCCTCTATTATCGCTCGTTATTCTCCGGCCCTGTGGAAGGAGCCAGCGAAGCCGAAGTTTCCCACGGCTTCCCGGGGACTAAACCTGACGCCCCTAACCGTTGGTCATTATATCGGATGCGGCTTTTGCCGGGATTATGACGCGTGGTACCCGGATTGACACATCCAACCGTCAGAAGGGAAGTATGAGGTCTCTTGCGCCGGCCCTGTTGCTGGCCGTCATTCCTCTTTCAGCCCAGCTCACCCCGAATCCAGAGTTTCGCGAAACGGCCGTTATCCCCGCTTTTCACCGAAGAAACCCGAACATCGTCCATTTCCAGACCTTCTACAGAAAGGACCTGGACGGCGGGCACACGTTGCTGCTCGTTCGCGGCGGAGCCGCGACGCGGGAGTGGCGGTCACCTCTGAAACACTTCCGGTGGAACCGGGACGACTTGTTGGGCCTGTTCTTGATGAAGACCGACGATCCTGAGGTTGTGTGGGAACTGGCCATTGTGGCCAACAAGCACGACGTCCGTGTTGAGGTTGAGCGCGCGGACGACAGTTCCATTGTCTTGTCGCGCACTATGGGCGACTATGGGTTTCGCGCGGACACAATCAAGCTCTTCTTTGACCTGAAGTCCAAGCGTCTGCTCGAGCGGGCCGACTACCCACCCGTGCCGGTGCGGGAAATCTTTCTTGTGGACGACCAACTTTTTCTTGTGGCGGGCACCGAACCGCAAACCCTTGTGGCAACCGTGTACGACGGCGAACCGATTCTGGCGGTGGGGGCAGAAATGGAGCCGGCGCTAGCCCGCGCCTGGGAAGCGCCGGCGGGCCAGGTAACGCCCTTCGTGTCTTCTTCGTTTGCGATCCGCCGGGAGTATCTGCCCATCGGTTCGCAAGGGCGTTTCGCTGCGTCACTCGTCTTTCAGCCTTACACTCGTGCGGTCGAAGGCGTGGCCGAGCGAATCGGGGATGAGTACAAGCTCCATGTGCTGCCAAAGTCAACCTATGAAGAGTTCGCACGGGCGCGGCCCAGGCGGGTTCAGGACGGCTACCGTCCCGAGGTGGCGACTTTCGAAGAGGTGATCGGGACCTACCAGATCGTCGGGGAGCGTTTTTGGTTCGGTAAGACCTTCTATGATGGCGAAGGAGTGACGGGGGTTGGCGGCTTTGGCTATTTTGATCCTGAGGAAAGAAAGTACGTCGTGTTCTCTCCCGCTGAACTGGCCGATTGGTCAGCCTCGGCTCTTCTAGTCGAAGAGAAGGACATTTGGCTAGGCCTGGTGGGGCATCCGGAAGGGGCAACCTATTCCGGTGGACTGTTACGGTATGAACGAGATTCCGGCGAAGCGGAAGAATTCGACGTCGGTGAAGTCATCTTCCAGATGAAGCGCTGGCAGGGGTCGCTCTACTTGGCGACGGCCAACGGACTCTACGTATTGCAAGATAACCGCCTCACGCGCTACGTCTTTGAGCCGACGCTCGACGGGGGTACGGCCATCTTCAAAAGCCAACCGTGAAAGTTCGCGTGAAAACCCTCAATCCTGGGGTCCGGCCACCGGATCGAGACTCCTCTCGACGTCCAGACCCTGGTATCACCTCGGTGTTTCAAACAAGTTGCAGAACGTGAATCGACACGAGTGTCGACTCGGCAAGCTGAGAGCGTGCGCCACAAACGGCTGTCCGGCTCCTTTTCACAGGCGCTTAGGTTAGGTCCGCCTATCGCTCGATCAACTCGATGATCCCGCATTTCCAATTTGATTCAGACCTCTCGACCTTCCGGCGGCCTTGAGCGTCTTTATTCATAGGGGCTAGAGCCCGATGAGGACGCCATGGAGGCCAACACCCAATGGGTGAAAAACAAACCAAGCCATTCCAGCTAAGTTTCAACGGCTCGTTGAAAGTCGATTTCCAGGGATCGCACGTCACTTCCGACGGTGGCTTGATCCTGGTTCGGGAGTTGGACGAGCGACTCGGACTCGGGAAACTGATCGGCGAGCATCTCACCGACTCCCGGCAAGGCACAAACAAGCAGTTCACGTTCGCTGATCTGTTGCGGCAGTCGGTCTACAGCCGCTTGGCAGGCTACGAGGACGTCAACGACGCCGTCCGAGTGTCGGCTGACCCGACGTTTCGCTTGATCGGCTCGCAGAAGATCTGGGATCGCGGTGCGGCCTTGACCTCGACGCTGCACGGCTTCGAGACGGAGATGCTGGCGAGCGAAGAGAACCTGCTGGGGCTGATGGCGCTGAACCGAGAGCTGGTCGGGCAAGCGGAGGCGTTCGACGACTCCGAGCGGGTCGTTCTGGACATGGACTCCACCGAGAGTCCGGTCCATGGCCAACAGGAAGGCAGTGCCTACAACGGACACTTCGAGTCGGTCTGCTACCACCCGTTGCTTTTGTTCAACGGTCATGGTGATTGCCTCGCTGCCAAGCTGCGTCCCGGCAACGTGCACAGCGCCGAGGACTGGGATGAGCTATTGTTGCCGGAGATCGAGCGCCAACTGGCCGAAGGCAAACAGGTCACCTTTCGCGCCGATGCCGCCTTCGCCAAGCCCGAGATCTACGAAGCACTGGAGGAGCGCGGCGCGGACTACGCGATCCGCATTCCGGCCAATAAGAGCCTGGAGCTGGAGATCGAAGACATCCTGTTTCGTCCGCCGGGGAGGCCCGGCCGCAAGCCGCTAGTGCGCTACAAGAGCTTTCGCTATCAGGCGGAGAGCTGGAAGGGGCCCAGACGAGTTGTCGCCAAGGTCGAGCACCACCAGGGCGAGCTATTCGCGCGCGTCGGTTTTATCGTGACGAACATGAGCTTGCCAAGCCGGTCGGTGGTGCGTTTCTACAACAAGCGCGGCACGGCGGAGCAGTGGATCAAAGAAGGTAAGCAAGCGACGCACTGGACGCGGCTGTCGTGCCATCGCTTCCGGGCGAACGAGGTGCGCTTGCAGCTCAGCGTGCTGGCCTATAACCTGGGCAACTTGTGGCGGCGGCTGGGGCTGCCGCAACGGATCAAGAGCTGGTCGCTGACGAGCTTGCAGCACCGGCTGATGAAGACCGGCGGTCGGCTAATTAAACACGCGCGGTATTACTGGCTCTTGTTCGCGGAGGGACATCTGAACCGGCGCCTGTTTGGCGACATGCTGCGGAGGATCTGGGCGCTGCCTGTGCCGGGCGGGTAGCACGCGACTTGCCGAATGCGAAACCTGAGTACTGAGGACGGAAGCTCGGAAGGGTGTCTGCGAAATTGACTTCGCAGCGGCGGATCAGCCCCCATGAGGGGCAAGAAGGGGGCTCGATCGGTCCCGCCTCAGCCGCCGCCTCTTTCGGGTGGAGAAATGGTTGCGCTTCGCCGGGTGAGGGTGTAGACTCGTGCCGTCAGAGGAGCCAAATCGGAAATCCTGGATAAGAGCACGGGAAACGGTGCAGTCAAACCCGCAATCGGCGTCTATAAACGGGCGACCTTGCGGACTATCTCGCCATCCTCGCGGGTGAGCGTGGTGACGCGGTCGACGCCGTTTTCGAGTAGGTACTCTCGGGCGTCCTCGATGCCCGCACCGACTTGGTCCGGGCCGTGACTGTCATCGCCGAAACAGAACCCGATGCCCATCCGGTTCGCGAGTTGGACCAACCAGCGCGCCGGGTAGGGAGTTCCCAGGCCTTTCCGATAGCCGGCCGTATTCAGGTCGAGAATCGAATCGCAGTCGCGCACGGCCTCCAAGGCTCGTGTCGCGGCGCTTCGGATTCGCGCGGTATCGAGCTTCGCCCGCGGCCCGGCGTGTCTGCGAATGAGATCCAGGTGGCCGACTACGTCGGGTCGCAGCGCTTCAACCATTTCCGCCACCGTTTCGTAGTAGCGAAGGGCTACTTCTTCCAGCCCGCCGCTTTTATCGAGGAGCCGACGGAACTGGCCCGATTCGCTGTCGATCGAGATCTCGTCCACGTAGTGCACCGAACCGACCATGTAATCGAAGCCGTATCGGCTTCGATAGCCAAGCATTGTGTCACGGTAGCCGGCTCCGGGAACTACCTCCGCTTCAAACCCACGCAAGACCACAAGCCGGCCGGCGAACTCCGCGCGTAGTTCTTCTACCGTCGTGGTGTAGCTTTCGAAGTCCTCCAAAAGCCGGGCCACCGTGAAGCCCTTTTCCAACTCGCTGGGGTACAGGAAGCGGTCCTCGACGCGCGGCGCGTGCTCGCTCACGCCGAAAGTGTGATAGCCGGCCTTGACGGCAGCTTCGAGGACGTCACGGAGCTCTCCCTTGGCGTGCTCGCAGAACTGACCACTATGGCCACCGTGCAAGGATACTCTCCACGGTTCGGCGGGCATGTTTCTAGTGTAGACTCTCGATGTTTGGGCGACAGGGGCTAAGCTGAGAAAAGCGGGCCAGGTGTCGGATGATGTACGGGTTCACCCGTTCGGGATGCGTGACCGGCGCCATGTGCCCGACGCCGTCGATAATCGTAAAGGATCTCTCCCCGAAGGCGCTTCCGAGCAATCCGGCCACCCGCCGCGCGGTCCGCGGTCCTCGATTCCCGGCCATGAGGCGAGCGGGGACTCCGAGATCGCGATAATCCGCCAGGGGATTTTGAAGCGCGAAGAGCGCTTCAAAATCAAGAACCGCCTTCCTGGCCGCGGCGGCCATATTCGGCCTGCGCTTCCGGGGGATTTCGTCCCACGCGCCCGGGCCACTCCAATATTCGACGAATGCCCGTGCCGCGTCTTCCTCTCGGCCACCCTCGACGCGCTCAGCGACAAGATTTCCGAGGGACTCGATTTCTCGCCACTCCTTTTCGCATCCCTCCAGGCGCAACAGGTGAAACAGAACCGGCTCATGAACGAAGACCGACTGAACGCGCGCCGGGTGACGGAGAGCCGTATGGAGCGCCACGGCGCCTCCATGCGAGTGACCGACGAGGTGAAACGGGCCATCGACGCGGGCGAGGACGTGCTCGACCAGCGCCACTTCATGCTCGATCCGGAAACCCCCTTGCAGCGGAAGGCCGTTCTCGTCCTGGGGAAAGCGGGTTTCCCCGTAGCCGTGTAGGTCGAGCGCGATCAGACGGTAGCGGCCGCCGATCTCCTCTCTCAACCGTTTCCACTGCCGGCGGGAAGCAGCCGAGGCGTGCAGGAGCACGACCGCCTCTCCGGCCCCTTCGTCGTAGTAGCCGATGTCGGGCCCTTGGTTGTGGGCGGAAGACATGGGCGATCGCGGCAACCTGAGCGCGTGACGCAGCGCTTCGCCTCAGAGGCGGGAGCGACGTCCTCAGGCCACCAGAGCCCCGATCATGATCGCCAGCGCCACCTGGCAGCACACGGTAACGGCGCAGGCCGCCACGTTCCGGTCGCGCTCGACTTCGATCTTGAGGGTTGTGTGAGGCAGGAAGGCTTTATCAATGAGAAATTGGAAGGGGATGAGCAGAACGACCCCCATGGCAGTGCTTCTGGCGAACCCGATGATCCCTTCGGTCCAGCCGACAAAAGGGCCCGCGATCGTCCACGAGAGGATGATGCCGAGAGTGAGCAGTGTTCCACCCAGCATGACACCGGCCGCGGCGTTGCCCTTTTGAATCTCCTCGATCATGTTGAAGGGCGTCGACAATTCATAGATGACAGCGAAAAGCAGGAGCGCGAGCTGGCCAAGCAGAAAGAAGCCGACGGCGGTTTTCCAGTCACCGCCTTCGCCGCTGAACGAGCCGTAGGCGATCAGGCCGGTAGCGGCGTAGCTGCCTAATTCGGTGAATCCGACGGCCGTATTGTTGTCCTTCAAGGCTGCGTTGTTGTTGATGCGGCGAAGGATGATCTTTTCCACGACGAACTGGGCAAAGAAAAGGAAAACCAGTAGAATCACACAGTCAAGTACGATCAAACCCGTGTCTTTTAGGAAGCCCTCGATGCCCGAAGCGAAGCCCTGCATACCGCCGCTCACGACTCCCGCCAAACCGAACCCGAAGGCAACGCTTAATCCGCAACGGCGCAGAGCGACCGCAACGTTGCCCTTCTCTTCGATCTGGTGATCGGCGGTGAACTCGGCCGGATCAGCGCCGCTGGGAACGTCGAAGGACGCTCGAAACCGCGCATCCCTCAACTTCTTGGCAAGCAGCAGAATGAGAAATACGATCAGGGTGTCGACGGCGGCTACCAGAAAAGTTTCTAAGTGAGTCATGTGTCCTTCTCCTTGCCCAACCCTGCTCGGCGGGCCGTCGTTATTTGCCGCTGCCTCCGAACGAACCGCCGCGGCTGCCGGGTCCGGCGCCGCGCACCGAGGCCGAAGCGCGCCGGAATCCCCCGCTGCCGGCAAACGCACTGCCTTGGTAGCGGGGCGCGGTCTGGGTCACTCGGCCGCGGGAGCCGTAGAGCGGAGCTGTTTGCGTTCCGCCGTAAAACGGCCGGCGGCCGCGATAGTCGCGACCCCAAGTGTTCCAGCTGTTGTAGCCGTAGTAGTGGCGGCGGCCTCCGAACATCAGGTGGTAGAACAGGTAGGCCTCGAAAAAGCTCCACCGCCGCCCGCCGCGGCCGTCACTCTCCCAGCGGCCGTAGCGAGGGTTACCGACATAAGCCATGCCCGGCGGGGCCGCCTCGGTGATCTTCTCGCTTTCGAATGACCCGTAGGGTTTGGCCTCGATGTCCATCCCCAGGTCGTTGATGTGGGCGTAGAAGAACGCCTCGCTGACGGGAATCCAGTCGGTCTCTTCCCGCTCCGCGTCCCTGACGACGGCGTACTTGTGGAAATAGGCTTCTTGAAACTTCTGGATCCAGAATTCCGCCTCGTCGTCGAACTGATCACGCCAATTCAGGTTGGGATCAATCCGTAGGGCTTTCCAGCGATCGGCGTCGACACCTCTCGAGAGCCGCAGATAGTTAGCCCGCCGACGATAGCCGGCAAGGGAATCCACGTTGAGCTTGTCAAAGTAGTCGTAGACGTCCTCGGGTACTTTGCGTGCGCGGTAGTCGTAGGGATGTAGGGGAGGGCGATCATAGCGGCTCGACCAACTTAGGCGCCGCACGGTGAGGTAGAAATCCGCCCTCATGTCAATCAAGGTTTTGGAGTAGCTTGAGCCCAGCTCCTTGAGTTGGCCCGCGGTGTTTTCGGAGAGCAGGTTGAGATGTTCCGCACAATGCTTCACCGCCATCGAGTGATCGCCCGCTGCGTCACCGGAACCTTCCGCCGCGGCAGACTTTGCCTTATCGAAACTGTCTTGGGCCTCACTGTAAAGAGTGGCCCCTGAGGTAGCAAAAGCGCTGATATCGGCGGCGCGCGATGGGTGGTTCTTGGCAGCTTCGTCGACCGATCCCTGTAGCTTGCCGAGAGTCACTCGCATGCCGTCGACGAGGTCCCCCGACTCGGAGACAAGCTGCGATGCGTCAGCCTTGGCTCGGCGCTGGAACTCTTCTCGTGACTTGGCAAGCCGGTCGCGACTTTCCGCCGGCTTGTTGATGAGCCGGCTTGCCTTGCGGATCTCAGCTGAGATCGGCTTCAGCTCGGCCCTGAGCTTCGCGACGTCTTCGGACTTGTCGGCTTCGAGGATGGAGACGACTCTGGCTTGGTAGCGCTTCTTCGCTTCGTCGAGCGCGGCGCCCGCCTGCTTGAAACTGTCCCCCAGGTTTTCCCGTCGCACGAAGGGACCAAAGAAGCTATCTTGTGCGACCTTGTCGAAATCCGATTGGGCGGCGGGAAGTGCCTTCCGCTGTTCTTCTACTTGGCCGGCAACGTACTCGGCCCGCTGTCGATCGGCGCTCGGAAGTCCGCAGCCGGCTAGCGATACCACTACGGCCAGAACAGTCGGGACATAGGCCCGGGTTATCATCTAAGGCCTCCATTTCCTCCGAGCCGGCTGGCGTCACCCTTCAGGCGAATTCGAGTCGAGGTCAGGACAAGGCTTCGCTCGACAGGATAGGAGTGGGCCGTGCGGACGTCCACGCTCGCGTCGTCTGAGGCTCGAACCCAGACCAAGGTTTCCGGCGCGGGAGTCGAGTCATCGGGTCGGGGAAAGCGAAAGCTGAGACCGATTTCGTTGAAACGGTCAGCGGCAAGCGCGATGTCCTGTTCTAGGTCCCGGCGAACATCCGCTGCCTGCCTCCAGTCGGTCCGATCTATGCGCGAGCTGTACTCGAGATCATGGCAGAGGGTTAAGTCGACCTTGCCCCCTGCCTTGTCCGTTGGTCCCCAGTAAACGTTGTCGTCGAGCTTCGTGGTCCCATCCGAACAAGCCAGCACTTCCGTCAATCGGCGTCCCTGGATATCGTAGTGAATCATGTGGCTGGCGCCTATGATATGGGCCTCGATGTGAAGATTGCCTAAGAGAAGATCGCCTTGCTTGAGAATCGAGAAACGCGACTTTTCGACGAGCCCAGGGATGAGGTGAAGACGCAAATCGGTGGCCGATTCGTCTTTGTAGATGATCTCAGCCATTCCCATCTCCCGAGTCTTCTCCGGCGGTAACCACCTCGATCGCCGCGGGGTTGAGTTTCCCACTGAGGATAATGTTGTGCTCATAGCCTTCGTCTTCGTCACCCCACTCTTCGACGCTGATGAAAGTCTCTTCGTCGTCGGAGGCGAATTGGTACTGATGAAACGGCGTCCCCTCCTCTTTGCTGTCCCGAAAGAAGGTGACCGCTGAATCTTCGTGATAGCGGTACGGCCGGCCTCGGTAGTCAGCGGAGCCCTCTTCGTCTTCGGAGATCTTCCACAGTTGCTCTTTCCCCTCAATGCCGACCTGGGCAAAAGATAGCTTTTCAAGCGAGACGAAGACCGACACTTCGTCGCCTTTTTCCCATTCCAGATAGCTGGTTTGGCCATCTTGCAAGCAATAGAGGACGAGTTCGGGCCAACGGAAGTCCTCTCTCTGGTAAGTGTTGATGCCCCGGACGAGATAACTCTTGCCGCCGAACTTGAACAGCCCGCCGACTTTAACATCCTCGATCGAGAGCTTATAGCGCTCTTTCGGAGGAGCGGCTGCCGCGAGTTGGCGGATGGCGGCAAACTGCTCGTCGTAGCGTCTCGTAGTAGCAGTGTCCAGGAGTGATGCCATGCGTCTCTCGTCTACTGGCTAGGCGGCGGTGTGGTCTCCTCAGACTCGGCAGGCTCGGACTTGGCTTCGATCGCGGGAAGGTCGCGTGCTGCCTCGAGCGCCTCGACTTTGGGTTCGAGCACAGCGGACATCCTGTTCAGCTCGGCAATTCCGGTACGCGCTTTCTCGGTGCCGAGTTGCCGGATCTCATCCATCTTGTCAAGGGCCTCGAGCAGTGTGTTGTGGGCCTTCTTGACGCTTTCCAGCGCGAGCACAGGGTTGTTCTGCATCTCGCCGATTTCGACGGTCTGGCGCCCGATGGCCGCCGCGTTGGCTTCCAGCATGGCCGCCGTGGTTTCTTGAACGCCCTTCACCGCCTTGGCGATTTTCTTCTGCTGGGCAAGCGCCGCCTGGATGGCCAGACCCACGGTGAGTAAGTTTTGCGTCACCATGACCGTGCGGTCAACCTGTTCGGCCAGGGTGTCGTTGTTCTGCAACGTCATGTCGATGGAGACGAAAAACTGCAGGTTGACCTGCTCCATGGTGCGCAGGTCTTGGACGCGCATGGCGACTCTGTGCATCATCGCCTGCAGTTTCTGTCGTTCGCCCGGATCGCAATCAACCAGGGCATCATCGAGCTTTTGCCACAACAGCTCGCCGACATAAGCGCTCTGCTGGATGCCAAGCTGCGCCTGCTTCACCTGCTGATAGAGCTGCTCAAGCTCGGCGTTGTCTTGCAACAGTCTGTCTTTGCCGGCCCGAAGCCCGGCCATGATGGCGTCAATCTGGGTCTGAACGGACTCATACTTGACGGCGATGTTCTTCAGGACCTTGCCGATGCCGGGGACGCGGCCCAGCAGCCTGCCTAGCTTGCCGGGCTGGCTCAAAACGTGAGGGTTTATCTCGTCCATCTGGTGGCGAAGCTCGACAAGCGCCTTGGGGATCTCGCCGCCTTCGCCGTCTACCTCTTTGAGTAGAGTGCCTACCCGAGTTTTGAGCAGGTTGATTTCTTGCGCGGCGCTTTGTTGCTCGCGCGCTCCGAGGGCGCCCAACTGCCGGGAGAGTTGGCGGTCTCCCGGTTGGGCTTGGACCTTGCCGGCCAACTCCTCAGCCCGCTCGACCAGCGCCGATTCGGCGGCCGAGTCCAGCCCTTTGGGCGCTAAAGGGACCAGAGCCTTCTGCTCAGCTTCCCCGCCGCCGGGCGTGGCGCTTGGGGTGGGCGTTGGATCACTCATCGGTGTTTCTCCTTTCGCTACGCGCTCGGCTCCGTTCTAGGCCGGGTTGCTCGCCTCAGGCCTCCTCAACAAAGCGGGCTCGCAGGAATGCGGCCTTGGCTCGGAAGTCACCCAGTTTTTCATTGCGAACCAGGTCCGCCACGTTGCCGAGTTCGGCCTCGAGACCGTTGAGACTGTTGAGCAGCTCCTTGCGGCGGCTCTCCCGTTCCGTTTGTGACAGAGCGACGTAGGGGTGGACCACTCGCGGCAAATAGTCCTTCGCCATCTTGTTGACGGCCCAGGTAAGCTCATGGCCGTTGTGGCGTTCGTTGATGCCCGGCAACAGCTCCCGCAACTTGTCGATGATCTCTTCCACTCGCGTCACGACATCCGTGGCCAGTCCCTCCTCGCGAATCGCGATGTTGATCGTGACGAGGTTGTCGAGCAGTCCGCGCAGCTCAGCCGCCGGATCAACGACACGAGAAGCAACCTCCGGCTTGGGCCCCTTATCGAGATAACGGTAGACGAGAATGGCGACCGCGGAGGCCACGGCGGCACTGATAACCGCAATCACCACAACGTTAAAGAGCAGATAGAGAAGGCTGGCCAGTAGCAGGCCTATGCCGATGGCGACTGCCCAACGCTTTGTGCTCGCCTTCATGCGTGGAGTTTCTTGCCGATTGCTTCGAGTCTAGCAGGTTTTTGGGGCCTGATTTCCTTCAGCCCACTCGCGGCTTTGGGGCAAGCAGTGAGGGTGATCCCTGGAATTCCAAGCCGGACGCCAACTTGCTACGACTCAAAGTAGGGACAAGCGATCCCGCTTGTCCTAGCCGCCGCGGGCGGCTCGTCGTAAACAAGCGGGCCTTTCTCCTTGGGCCCGGCTCGTGGTCCTTGTCGGCGCGGCCGCGAAGGACCGGCGGGATTGCCAGGGCCGACATGTCGCGCCCGTACATGAGAAATGCGGGTTAAAGCTTGAACAGCTCTCGCAGGCGTTTGGTTTGTGCGCGGCTAACTGGGATCTCGGTTTGGCGCTTGTCGCTCATCCGCAGCTGGTAACTCGACTTGAACCAGGGCACCACTTCCTTGATGCGATTGATGTTCACCAAATGGGAGCGGTGCGCTCGCCAAAACTGATTGGGGTCGAGATTGGACTGTAGCTCTTCAATGGTCTTGTAGTTCGACTCGCCTTCGATGTAGGTGGAAACGATCGTGATCAGCCCGTCTTGAATCGTTGCGTAAATGACGTCGCCCGCATCGACCAAAAACATTCGTTTGCTGTTCTTCACCAGAAGCTTAGCCGGAGGGCGGATGGTGTGTTGAATCTGGGACAGCAGTTGCTCCATCCGGCTGGGGCTCGAGGGGGCCTCCAGCAACTTTTGCGCCCGCTCGATCGAGACCGCTACCCTCTCCTTCTCGATCGGCTTCAGTAGGTAATCGACGGCGTTAACTTCGAAAGCTTCCACCGCATACTGGTCGTACGCCGTAGCGAAAATGAAGTGCGGCAGCGGAGATCCCTTCTCAACCAGCTTGCGTACGACACCTAGCCCGTCCAAACCGGGCATCTGGACATCGAGGAAAACCAAATCAGGCTGATGCTCTTCGATCAGTTCAACCGCTTCCAGACCGTTGCCCGCGGCGGCGACGACTTCCACGCCGGGAATCGATTTGAGCAGGAACATCAGCTCTTCCCGGGCAAGCTGTTCGTCGTCGACGACCAACGTCGTCAGGGTGGCGGTTGGACTAGTACTTGCGGCCATGAGCCTTAGTTCTCAGGAATTTTTCGGAGTATAGCATGGGCTGGGGAGTTTCCGGACCGGGAGAGTTGTCCAACGCAAGATGATCCTGAACGGAGGGAGTGTTTCCAACACGAGATGATCCTGAAACGACGACAGCGGGGAGAGGGCACACGGCGGGTGAATGCGAGTCACCATGGAGCATGCTCAACGTCTCACGCTGGCCGAGATGCGCGAATTCGTGGCCGCCGCCCTATAGGCGATCGTGAATTTATGCAACCAAGCACTGAGCGCCCTTCACCTCGAGGACAAGTGCGCTTCGATGTTATGCTGGCGGTGAGCCAACCGTTTCAGTCCCGTAGCGTGGCTGGGCGGTCGTTTTGCCTAAACCTAAGGGTTTTGGTTCGGTTACCCGACACGCTCCCCGGCTCCGTCTTGACGCAGAACCAACAACTTACGGGAGTCGCGGGCAAGTGGTCACTACTCCATGGTCGTTGCAAGGACTTGGCCTGCCTTATCTCGCTCCCCAGCGATTCGGGTTGAGGACGCACCGCTGCCAACAGTCTTGGTCCAAGGGACGTTCAGACAGCTTCACTGTGTTACAGTGCCGCCAGCGGCGCAAAAGATAGCTCAGCCAGGTAGTTCAACCATGAAACTTGATGGCAAGATCGCCGTTGTAACGGGCGGCGGACAGGGTTTGGGACGCGGCATCGCGCTGGAATTATCCAGTCAAGGCGCGGAAGTGGTCCTCGCTGAAATTGACGAGCGGCGCGGCCGGGAAACGGCAACGGAGATTCAAGGGCGCGGTGGCAAAGCCGTTGCGATTGCGACCGATGTGACCGCAGAGTCTTCCGTCGAGAATATGGTGCAAGAGGTGCTTCGCACCCGGGGCCGTATTGACATCCTGATCAACAACGCCGGTGCTCGGCCGAACGTCGCGGCGGTGGTCGACCTCCCCCTCGACGAATGGAACCGCGTACTCGCGATAACCCTGACGGGCGTCCTGCTCTGCTGCCGAGCTGTGGGGCGGGTCATGATGCGGCAGGAGTCGGGAAAGATCGTCAATATCTCATCCATCAATGGAATCAACCCGGCGGCGTTGAGTGTGGCGTACAACGTCGCCAAGGCTGGCGTGATCAGCCTGAGCCGAACCCTGGCGATGGAGTTGGCACCGTATTCCGTCAACGTCAACGCGGTCTGTCCCGGCCCGTTGCACACGGACTTCCACAGCCACTTGATGCCTCAGCGAGCCCGAACGCTGGGCATCAGCACCGAACAGATGATGGAGCGCATCCGAGGTGCGATCCCGTTGGGACGCTGGGGCGAACCGGAGGACGTTGCCAAGACCGTGGCCTTTCTGGTCAGCGACGATACTTCTTGGGTGACTGGAGAAACGATCTCCGTCTCGGGCGGGTTGGCGGGAGTCTCGGCAGCTCCACCTCGCCCAAAGACCGGCGGCGATCGATGAACCTACGCGGTGATACGATCCGATCGGCCGCGAACCGAAAAATCGGGTACCGGAAGCTGTGAAAAAATCATCTAGGCCTCAGATTCGTGTCCGCGTGCGCAATGAATTGCGCCCCGGCGTTGACACTCGTGTCGACGCGGCAGACGTAGGCGTCTGCGCCACAACATCAGCCGCCGAAACCCGATGTTGCAGCTCCGAGCGCAAGGCCACAACCGCCCTTGTGGCGCAGGTCCCCAGACCTGCCGTGTCGGTACTCCCACCGACACCTGTTTCCGGGCTGCCCGCCCGCGAGGGCTTAGCTGAACATGCCGACCACCAACCGAGCCCGCGTCTCCATTTTTCGCTCCTCGACGACCTTTGCCACGGGCTGTTGGGGGTGAAAGCGCTTTGAAACCTGCCGTATTTATCCCCGAGCCGATCGCCGCAAGCGGCATCGAGTTGTTGCAAGACCAGTGTGAGATCGTCGCCCCTTGGCGGGACGGCGACGCCGTGAGCGACGACCGACTGCGGTCTCTGTTTTACGATGCTGATGCAGCCATTACCCGGCTGTTCAGGGTCAGCGCCGACGACATCGAGCGTTGCCGGAACCTGAAGGTGATCGCGCGGCACGGTGTGGGCGTGGATATGGTGGATTGCCGGGCCGCGACGGCTCGGGGCATCCCGGTGCTTTATACGCCTGGGGCCAACAGCCGATCGGTTGCCGAGCACACGATCGCCCTGATCATGGCGCTGGCCAGACAGATTGGCCCGGCGTGGCAGGCGGTACTCGGCGGCCGGTTCGACCAACGCTCAAGCTTTGAAGGGATCGAGCTGGCCGGTAAGACGCTGGGGCTGATCGGGCTCGGTCAGGTCGGCAAACGGGTGGCGGAGATCGCCGCCCAGGGACTGAAGATGGACGTCCGCGGTTACGACCCAATCCTCGAGAAAGACGGCTACGAAGGTTCGGCGTCGATCGAGGATTCGCTCGAGGCGGTTCTTCGCCGAGCTGATTTTCTTTCTCTGCATGTTCCCTTGATCCCGCAGACCAAGCACCTGCTCACCGAGGGGCGTCTCCAGCAGCTCAAGCCCGGCTGCCGCATTGTCAACACTTCACGCGGGGGCGTCATCGACGAAGCAGCTCTGGTTCGCTCACTCGAAAGCGGCGAAGTCGCCGGCGCTGCTCTTGACGTCTTTGAGACTGAGCCGCTCCCCGCCGGTCATCCATTGTGTAGCGCGCCCAACACCCTGCTGACTCCACACATTGCGGGGGCCACGCGAGAAGCGCTGGACAACATGGCCCGTGACGCCGCCCAAGGCGTCCTTGACGTGCTGAATGGCCGGCAGCCGCGGCACGCCGTCAACCATGAGGTCCTGCGATGAGAAGGTGTATGGACCTCACAGGCGGGAGGCCCGGTTTCATTCCGGCATGCGTGTGAGCAAGCGCGTATACTGGATCTAACAGCCCGTGGTAAAAGTACTTCGCCTCAAAAAATGGGTGCAGTCACCGATTTTCGTCGTCTACCCCATACTGGAAACGAAGCTGTTGCGGAAGCGAAAATCGGATGACAGTCCCCATTTTTCACCGAACCTACTTCTACGACGCGCTACCTAGTCAGCGTTGAGTGCGGGTTATGGGTCCGGTTATCGAACTGCGACGCCTGCCGTGCGCCGGTATCGTCGCAATCCTGTTCGCTTGCCTCGGATCGTATTCTCTCCGCGCCGCCGAGGACTCTCCCAAGCCTGAGGCTCCTCGACCTGAAATTGTCGATTTCGCTCAGGATGTCCAGCCCATTCTTCGCAGCCGCTGCTATACCTGCCACGGACCTTCGAAGCAAACTAACGGTCTCCGTCTTGACGAGAAGGAAGCTGCTCTACAGGGTGGATACTCAGGGCGCGTCATTGTGCCCGGGATCAGCACTCAGAGTAGGCTGATTCAGCGCGTGGCCAGTACAAACGACGACTTCCGGATGCCACCGATCGGGCCGCGGCTGACTGCCGAGGAAATCGCAACCTTAACGAGCTGGATCGACCAAGGAGCAAAATGGTCCGAAAACCCGCCCGTGGTTACTCAGGAGGTTGCTCCTTCGAAGCAAGAGCAGCATTGGTCTTTCCACCCCGTCCGGCGACCCACGGCGCCGCGGGTTCGGAGGCAGGCCTGGGTTCGCAATCCCATCGATGCGTTCGTTCTGGCGAAGTTGGAATCGAAGGGTATTTCGCCCGCCCCGGAAGCCGATCGAGCGACTTTGATTCGCCGACTGAGTCTCGATCTGCTCGGGCTTCCGCCGACGCCGACCGAGGTGGACGCTTTTCTGTCCGATACGCGTCCCGATGGCTACCGGCGGCTGGTTGATCGACTGCTCGAATCGCCCCACTACGGTGAACGATGGGGGCGGCACTGGCTGGATCTGGCCCGCTACGCTGATTCCAATGGCTACAACCACGACGGTCCGCGGGAGATTTGGATGTACCGCGACTGGGTCATCAACGCCTTGAATCGCGACCTCCCGTTTGACCAGTTTGTCATCGAGCAGATCGCGGGCGACCTGCTGCCCTCGGCCACGAAGCAGCAGATCGTAGCTACCGGCTTTCACCGTAATACGCTGATCAACCTGGAAGGCGGCATCGATTTCGACCAGTATCGCGTGGAAGCGGTGGTGGATCGGGTCGAGACTACCGGCGCGGTCTTCTTGGGGCTGACGCTGGGCTGCGCGCGGTGCCACGACCACAAATACGACCCGGTTTCCCAGCAAGAGTTTTATCGGTTCTACGCATTCTTCAATAACATCGACGAGTTGGGCGCCGAGTATCAGTTGGGTGTTGGTGGGAAGGTAGGCCGGGCAAGGGCCCACGAACCGATTCTCGAGTTCGGAACTGCTGAGCAACTCGCCCGGCGCGAAGCCATCCGCACGCAAATCGCGGTACTCGAAAGGGAGCTGGAAGAGTACGAGAAACCGCTACTCGCCAGGCTGGCCGAGTGCTGCGAGACGCTGACCGACGAAGAGCGGTCGAAACTCAAGCCCGAGGTTCTGGAGATTCTTGAGATCCCACCTGAAGAGCGAAGCCACTTTCAGAAAGAGGCGGTAAAGGACGCTTTCAGGGAGATGGATCCGGGCTATACGGAGCGGCAAGCCGGGATCGAGGCGCTGCGCGAGGTCGAGCCAAAGGTTCCGAGCACATTGGTGATGCGAGAGCTACCCAAACCGCGACAAGCCTACGTTCATCTCGGAGGCGACTTCCTTCGGAAAGGGATTGACGTGCAGCCGGGCGTGCCGGCGATCCTACCGCCCTTGGCAAACGGCGAAAGCGCGAACCGGCTGGACTTGGCCCGCTGGCTGGTGGATACCAAGAACCCGCTGACTCCGCGGGTAACCGTCAATCGCATCTGGCAACGGTACTTCGGCACAGGGTTGGTTGAAACCCAGAACGACTTCGGCACGCAGGGATCGCCTCGCTCTCATCCGGATTTACTGGACTGGCTGGCTTCGGAGTTCGTTGCCCAGGGGTGGAGCCTGAAGGCGATGCACAGTCTGATCGTTGACTCGGCCACTTATCGCCAGTCGTCGGCGTATCGGCCCGAGCTTGCCGAAATAGACCCCACCAACCGGCTACTCGGACGGCAGGCCCGGCTGCGTCTGGAAGCGGAGATTGTGCGCGACACAGCGCTGGCTGCGAGTGGGCTTTTTGCGCCAAAGATTGGGGGGCCGAGTGTTTTCCCGCCGCAGCCCGACGGCGTCGGGCGGTTAACGCAGGTCGATCGTCATTGGGTGGCCGAAACCGGCGCCGATCGCTTCCGCCGCGGCATGTATACCTATTTTTGGCGAGCCAGCCCCCATCCCGGGCTGATGATTTTTGACGCTTCGGATTCAACCAAGACCTGCACGCGCCGTAACCGCTCGAATACACCATTACAAGCACTCACACTGCTGAACGATCATGCGTTCCACGAATTCGCGCAGGGCTTGGCGAGGCGGGTGCTGCGGGAGGCTCCTGACAGCGGTTCCGAGCAGGTGAATTATGCTTTCCGGGTCTGTCTGGGGCGACAGCCGAGGCCGGCTGAGCGAGCCAGGCTGGAGCAGTTCCTTGCGGTCCAGCTTGACGACTTCTTAACTCATCCGGAGAGGGCCCACCATGTCCTTGGCCAAGATGCGCCGGAGGGCGCCGACATCCCTCAGCTGGCGGCTTGGCTGGCCGTGTCGCGAGTGCTGTTGAATCTCGATGAGTTCGTCACCAGGGAGTGAACGGTTGTTCGGATGCCGAAGCCCGGCAAGACCTCTTCGTCAAGCCTCGAAAGAGTCTCGCGGAGTCCGCTGCTTCTCGGGAGGAAGCCATGGACCTTAATCAAAGACTCCTGTTAGCTAGCACGCGTCGCCACTTCTTCAGCCAGTGCGCCATGGGGCTGGGGCAGATGGCGCTGGCGTCGCTTCTCGCCGACGGGCGAATGTTCGGCGCCGACGCCGGGGAAGTCACGAATCCCCTAGCGCCTCGCAAATCCCATTTCCCGCCGAAGGTCAAGAGTGTCATCTATTTGTTCATGGCCGGCGGACCCAGCCAGCTGGACTTGTTCGAGTACAAGCCGAAGCTCCAGCAGCTCGATGGTCAGCCGACCCCTGCGTCGTTTCTCGAGGGCAAGAGATTCGCGTTCATGGATACGTTCTCCGAGGACGTTCCCCAGCTTTTGGCGACGCAACGCAAGTTCGCCCGATACGGCCAGAGCGGCAAGTACGTATCCGAACTTCTACCTCATCTCGCCCGGGTCGCCGACGAGCTGGCGTTCGTTTCGACGGTGAGTACGGATAATTTCAATCACGTGCCGGCGAAAATCTTCGTGAACACGGGTTCGACACGGTTCGGCCGTCCGAGTATAGGGTCGTGGGTGACCTATGGACTGGGCAGTGAGTCCCAAGATCTGCCGGGCTTTGTGGTGCTCCAGTCGGGACCGCGCGGGCCGCGGGGCGGAGCGCTCAATTGGGGCAGTGCTTTTCTGCCCACCACCCACCAGGGGATTCCCTTCCGCAGCAGCGGAGATCCGATCCTAAATCTTTCGAGTCCCACGGGGTTCAGTCATGAGCGCCAGGGTGAAACGATCCGGGCTATCCGCGATCTCAACCTGGCACACTTGGCCGACGTTGGAGACCCCGAAATCTCCACCCGCATCTCTGCCTATGAGATGGCTTACCGCATGCAGACCAGCGGTCCGGAGTTGATTGATCTCTCCGCCGAAACGCAAGGAACGCTCGATCTCTACGGCGCCGAGCCAGGGGCGGAATCGTTCGCCAACAACTGCCTGCTGGCCCGCCGGCTCGTGGAGCGCGGCGTGCGCTTCGTTCAGCTCTACCATACCGACTGGGACCACCACGGCGAGGGAGAACACACTCTGGGGAAGGGACTCGAGAAGCTTTGCCGTCAGACTGATCAGCCATGTGCCGCTTTGATCCGGGATCTTAAACAGCGAGGACTGCTGGACGAGACGCTCGTGGTCTGGGGCGGCGAGTTTGGCCGTACGCCGATGGGAGAGAAGCGCGCCACCGTCGGACGCAACCATCATATCGACGCCTTCACGATGTGGTTTGCCGGCGGTGGGATCAAACCGGGCCAAACCGTCGGCGTTACCGACGAGTTGGGATTCGGCCCCGTCGAAGACAAGATCCACATGCACGACATCCAGGCGACGGTTCTTCACCAACTAGGCCTCGACCACACCAAGCTCACCTTCAAGTTCAAAGGGCGTGACTTCCGCCTGACGGACGTAGGCGGGCAAGTGATTAGCAAACTCTTGGTATAGCGGGCGGGCTTCCCGACCGTATGCAAGCGAGTGTGGCCGCAGCACCCGCCGTCGGCGCTCAGCTAACCACACGACAGAGCAGGCAACAACCGGACACGGCACGGGTCTTGCGAGCTTAACGCCTGCGGTTCTGGTTGCTGGCCCCGGCGTTCCACGGTCACACAGAGGGCCGTTTCCCTACTAACATCTACTCATGGCTAACCAGCGGCCGGATGGACAGGTCCAACCGGGAATCAACTGGGGGCCGTTTACCTTAAGGATTCCCTTCGTTCACGTAAAAGTGGAGGCGCCGGAGTTGATCCAAGGTCTACTGGTGGCCGGCGCCACGGGTCTCGCGGTCGTTCCCCTGTATGTCGAACACTTCGGAATGAGTTTCGAGACGGCTGTGGCCATGTGCGCACTGCAAGTACCGCTGGTGTGCAGCGCCTTTATGGTTTTCGGGGACCCCTACGGTCCCGGTTGGTTGACACCGGCCCTGCCGTTGGTCCTTAGGGAAGCGCTTACCTATCCCTCGGCCGACGAGCGAACCGAATTCGTGAATGCGGTGGTGATTTTGGTGGGAGTCGTGTTCTTTCTTTTTGGCGTGTCGGGGCTGGGAAGAGCGTTTCTGCGAGGTGTTCCGTGGGTGCTGAAGGCAGGCATCGTCTTGGGAGCCGGCATGAGTGCCATCTACGGCGAGTTTGTGCCCCGCTCGGGTGGGCGGGCTTCCCGCTTCGATGAGTACACGGTTTGCATTCTGCTCGCCGTGGGGATCACGTTGCTTCTGCTGTTTTCTACACCTCTCGAAAAGTGGAAGCAACGGTTTCGATGGCTCGCGTTTACGGCCTCGCTGGGTATTGCGCCGGGCTTTTTCGCGGCGATGGTAGTCGGGCCGTGGGTGGGGGAAGTCAACTATCGAGGTTTTCGAGAACTGTTCGTCTCGCCGGCGAACGGTGAATGGGTATTTAGCCCTCGCGAGATTCTTTTCCTGCCGGACTTCGCGGACCTGTTCGGCCACTTCAGTATTCTGGGGCGGGGCGTCCCTGACAGCTCGTTTTTCGTCGGCGCGCTGCCTCTGGCCCTGGCGGCCTATGTGATCGGTTTTGGAGATATCATCACCGGCACGGCGATTCTCAAGGACGCCGGGCGTGACCGTCCCGACGAGAGGATTCCGATTGACGAGCGACGCACACACATATCAGTAGGGATACGCAACATCGCCCACGGGCTGCTTGGAGGACCTTTCTTCCCGCTCCAGGGACCCCTTTGGACCGGCGCAACCGTGGTTGTCGCAGAACGCTACCGCCGCGGGCGACAGGCCATGGACTCCATCTTCAGCGGAGTTTTCAGCTACTACTTGTTCGGTATCCCGCTAGCCTATTTCGTTCAGCCGATGCTCGTTCTCGTGCGGCCCGTTCTCGACGTGGCGTTGTCTTTGACCTTGATCCTCACTGGATTTGCGTGCGCCTATGTAGCGCTCTCGATGCCACGCAACCGCGTTGAGCGAGGCTTGGTCATCTTGATCGGTATGGTGATCATGTATTTTTCCGCCCTAGCCGGCTTGGTGGTGGGGTTCGTCGCATCAGTAGCGCTATTGGGGCGGGAAGCCTGGCGGGAACCCAAAGGGGGCGTGTGAAGCGCTCAACCGCGTTGTGGCGCGTGCATCCTTGGGGTGCCGCGCCAGCATTTCGTGGCAACACCGAGAGCGGTCATGCCGTCATGGTCGTGACGGATACTTGGCCTGTCACTTGCGTTCCAGGCTCAGCTGTTTGCCCTCGGACACCCTCGCGACGAGCGAATTCAGAGCCGTGAGGGCGCGGGCCCGCGGGCTTACGCCCGCGGCTCTGTGCGGTACTAGCGCGCAACCGAAAACTTGTGCACGGTGGTCGTGCGATAGGTTTCCCCGGGGTTGAGAACCGTAGACGGGAAATTGTCCTTATTTGGACTGTCGGGGTAATGCTGCGTTTCAAGGCAGAAGCCGGCCCGATGCTGGTAGGCAATTCCTTCTTTGCCAATGATCGAACCGTCGAGAAAGTTTCCGCTGTAGAACTGAACTCCGGGCTCGCTGGTGAAGATTTCCATGATGCGCCCGCTTGTAAGTTCGTGCACTCTTGCGGCCAGCCATGGTCCTTCTTCGGACTGATTCAGAACGAAATTGTGGTCGTAGCCAAACCCAAACTTGAGCTGCTCATCTTCTTGATCGATCCGCGCGCCGATAGGGGTTGGTTGTCGGAAATCAAAAGGAGTGCCTTCTACTTTTCGAATCTCTCCGGTTGGAACCTGTGTCTTGTCTGATGGAGTGAAATGGTCGGCATTAAGCATCATCACGTGGTCCAACATGGAGCTTTTGCCGCCGTCTTTCAGGTTGAAGTAGGAATGATTCGTTAGATTGACAATCGTTGGTTTATCGGTGGTCGCCTCATAGTCAATTCTGAGGGCGTTGTCGTCGGTAAGGGTGTAGGTGACCTTCGCGTTTAGAGTGCCCGGGTAGCCCTCTTCACCGTCGACGCTGACGTAGGTCAGGATCAAGCCTGCGCCCTTTTCGTCGGCGAATGGTTCAGCTTGCCAAACAACCTTGTCGAAGCCCTTTTCTCCACCGTGCAGGTGGTTGGGAGGTAGGTTAGTCGCCAACTGGTATGTCTTGCCGTTTAGAGTGAACCGTCCGGCTGTTATTCGATTGGCGTAGCGGCCCGTAATCGTGCCAAAGAACGGATTGTCTTTGACGTAGTCATCCAGAGTGTCGTAACCGAGGACGACGTCACCCAAAACGCCGTCGCGGTCGGGCACCTTAAGCGAGACGACGATTCCCCCATAGTCGGTGATCCGAGCCTCAACGCCCCCCGCGTTCGTGACCGTGTATATTTTTACGTCCTCTCCCTCGGGTGTTGCGCCGAAATGTTCCATGGTCGGTAATCTCCTCGAGGGTGCTCTTTCACCGGATGCACCGCTGCCGGATTCGTCTGCCGTACATGCCAGCGCCGGAAGCAGCCAGCAAAGAAGCATAACCAAGGTGAGGTTCACGCTTATGCGGCGCAAGTTCTTCACCTGGGGCCTAGAATCATCGTTCTTGGTGTAGATTATCCCCACTACGACGGATGTCCGTTCGTTTTCCAAATGACACCACACCTTTCCCTCCCGTTGTACTACCTCAGTCGCACGAATAGCTGACGCGGTCTGACCTCAACTCCTTCTTGTTCAGCCTTCACCGTAGGGTGCAGTTGCGCGCAGACGCCTTCGAGGACGATTTCGTTGACAAAACAGCCTAACATAGGCCGCCACTCTACTGGGGTAGTCCGCCCCGTCATGCTGTCTCGAGATTCTTAAAAACGGACGCCGACCGCTGAGCGCTATTTGATGTAGCCCAGGGTGCGGAGAGCTTTGAGGTGGCGCTCGTCGAGACGCATCGATTCGGCGCGGACCTGCGGAGCCGCGGCGCGGTGAAAGGAAAGCAGTTGATTATAGAGGTGGTCCAGGTCAACCCGTCGTTGGGCGCTGAGATCTGTTTGCTCCTGCGGGTCTTGGGTCAGGTCGTAGAGTCTCGCCGAGTTGCGGCTTTCTCGGTGGACGATAAGCTTTAGCGTGTCGGTGCGCACGGAGGATTGGGTTTCTTCCAGGTCGCCAAAGGCGGGAATCGAGGGGAAGTCCGGCTCGCCGTTGATCAGGGGGCTGAGATCTGCTGGCGCGAGGGTTCCTTTCGTCATCCCGAACTCGGGAGGTGGCTGTGATTGTTTTCTTCACGGGCGGGCAGGTGGAGAATTATGCACCATAAGGGGACCCTCGCACTGTCGTGCGAAAAAAGGTTGAATCGGGAACGCGTCGCCAGACTTCGAGTCGGTTTTTCTCATGAGGTGGCGAGGCGAGGTGCCGGAGAGGCCCGTCAGTACAAGCCGTGCGCCGTTCGGCGCCCAGTTTCCTGAACAATGGGGCGTATTTGAACTCTACGTTGAGCACGGTGAGCAAGCGCAATGAAATCATGGCCGGCCTGTCACGTGCTTCGACCGTCAGGTCGTGAGAAAAGGCTTCGAGATTTGCAGAAGGCGCGACTTGAACACTACAATCGAAGGGGATCACTTGCGGCTGCTGCGTTTCGATTACTGTCTGCCTCAGCGCTCCGATGCCCCAGGAGAGATGGCCGAGCGGTCGAAGGCGCACGCTTGGAAAGCGTGTGTAGGGGAAACTCTACCGGGGGTTCGAATCCCTCTCTCTCCGCCAGTTTCGCCGGTCGTTCGTTAAGCGAGGTCTCGGCGTCCGCGTGAGCTCAGTAGCCCTTGGCAGCGTTCACCGCGGCCTTCCTCGCATCATCGGACTTCATGATTTCGGTGAAGTCACCCCACGAAATCTTGATGCCCTTCTTCTTGCTCGTCTTCCCCTTGCACCAGACGAGACCTGTCATGGTGAGGTAGCAGTCACCAATCTGGTTAGTGTCATCAGGTGTCCGTACCTCGAACTCAATGCCACTCGACTTGACCTCCATACCGACGTCAAATTGCTTGATGCGTACCTTCATGCATAGCCTCTCTGGAGTGAACTAGGGAAATGTCCATGTCAGCTTGTCCGCTTACGGCCACAGTATACTGCCGTGTCCTGATCACCACAAGGCAACATGGATTTCTTGTTGCCTCGTCGCTCGGATCTCAAAAGCGAGATCCGCGTTACGAACTGCATCTACTTGAGGTAACGTTCGAGGTCCGGATGCAGGAAAGCATCGACTTCCGGGTCGGCGAGGTCGGCTGCGCTGATCACTCGAATCGGAATATCGATGCGCTTGGGCGGCGCATCGCCGTTGAGTCGGGAAACCATGGTTTGAACGGCGACGTAGCCGATCCGGAACGGGTCTTGTACCACCACGGCGTCGATCACGCCGTCCTGGAGGCCTCGCTCGATCGTGTCGCCGTAATCGAAACCGACCAGCCGCACTTTGCCGGACAAATTCCGTCCCCGAACCGCCCGCGCCGGTCCAACCGTAGCCGGTTCCGTGGAACCGAAGATACCGTCAAGGTCGGGGTGTGCCGTGAGGAAGTTTTCCGCGATCTCGAGCGACTTGGCGTGGTCGGCCATGCAATAGTCCTCGGCCACGACTTCGATCCCGGGAAACTCCTTCGCCAGCGTATCCTTGAACCCTTCTTCCCTCAAGTTTGTGGAGTGGCTGCCGGGCACCATGCGCATCAAGGCAACTTGACCGGAACCGTCGAGCAGCTCGGCCATTCGGCGGGCGCCGAGAACGCCGCCTTTGTAGTTGTCGGTCGCTACAAATGAGACGTAGTTGTCGGTGTTGATGCCGGAATCGAAGACGACAACCGGAATCCCCGCGGCTTGTGCGCGTTCGACCACGGACACAAGCGCGGTCGCGTCGGTCGGAGCGACGACGATACCGTCGACGCGGGAGTTGATCATCGAGTCGACGATCGTAACCTGACGGGCGTATTCCGTCTCGGTCGCCGGGCCTTGCCAGACGACCTCGACGTCCGCTTCGAGGCCGCCGGCCATGGCCCCGGCGTGGACGCTCTGCCAGAAAACGAGGCCTGTCGCCTTGGGGACGACCCCGATACGTCTCCCCGCCGAGCGCTCGCAACTGCTGATCGCGGCGAAGCTGAAAAAAAGAGAAGGTCCCGCCTGGAGATGACTCGACTTGGCGCCACGGGACGATAGCTTTGCTCCCCCAATGACAACGGTGTGCTCTCCGAACTCCGCGACTCGACCACAGCTACGCGGTTCCGGGGTCGTCAGCTACTGTCAATGTTATCCAATTGCAGATACGCGGACACTTACCGAGGAACGCGCCACCGCAATGCACCACGGCGAAAGTAGAGATGATGGGCAGTCGATTGGCCGTTCTACATTCACGGGGCAGCGATCTGCTTCTTTGGTGGGCTAATCATGATGTGGGCGCCTGGCGTTCCTGGGAACATCAGCCAAGGCGCCGTGCCCGGTTCGATCGAAAGCCCTGTCGACTCCGGGGTCGCGTTGGGAATGTAGACGACCCATCGGAGATAGGGATCCGTCACTGCTACTCGGCTGGCGTCAAAACTCTTTCCCGTTAATACATACAGTGTGCGGCCCCCACCGGGCATCGCGAGCTTGCCGTCGTCGATCTCCTGCCACCGGGCTTCGTGGCGTTGGCGTCCTTTCAAGCCCTGGGCGGAAAGTTCGCGGCCACGGGCCATGAAGGGTTCGAGGTCCTTGTGGTAGCACGCGGCACTGAAGCCGTCCTTCCGCGGGTCATCGGCGAGACAGATGAGATCACCGCCTCCTTGTCGCAGCGTGACCAGCGCACTCTCCGCGTTGTATCCGAGCACCGTGGCGTCTCCGCGTCGCTCTTCGGGCGCCGCCAAGACGGCCGACTCGATCTGTTCGGCGGCCGGCGGAACGTCCAAGGTCACTGCCTTCACGACGAAGTAGACCACCAAATCAGGCACCTCCTTGAACCAGTGGGGCGTTCCTTTAGGGATCACAATCACATCGCCCTTCGAGAGCGCGTGACTCTGACCCCCACGGATGCCCGAGCCTAGGATCTGCCCGGGCCCGGTGCTCCTGCCGTCCGTTACTGTTCCGCCCGTAACGAAGGTCGCCGAGCCCTCCATTACGTAGAAAATGTCTGTTTCATCCCTGTGTACCTCGGGCTCACCGGGCCAGTCGCGACGGCTCATGATCACCAGGTGGTCGCTGCCGGCGGTCATGACGCCGGCTTTGGTCATCGCTTTCGCCACTTTCTCTTTTGAGAAGTAGACGACTTCGTCCGCAAGCGCTTGAGTCACCGCGGACCCAAGACCTATCAGAAGCAAAGCAATCAAAGTGGAAAGGGAACGCATCGGAACCTCCTTAACCAATCGATAGCGACCGCAAGGGTCGGTCCGCTCATGTATTGTCGGATGTGGGCCGCCAAGTCCTAGCTTCAATTCCAAAAGTTGTCTGGTCACAAGGGCAACGTCTCACCTAGCTTACGATATCCCATCTCATTATCAGAGGAAAAACTTCGCTGGGTTCGGACCGTGCCGTATGCGCGATGAGGTATGTTTTTGTGATCCGGATGCAAGCAGGCCAGAGGAACTTCGCACCTCGACAACTACGCTAGGCGCGTATAGCGCCGTCAGCCCCCACCGTGGCTTTGAGCTCAACCGCTGTGCCGACCTTCAGGTCTGAGATGTTGATGACGGCCTCGTCATCTGGGTGGATTTTGGCGCCGAGGACTTCCACACTGACCAGACCGTCGAAAAGTTCGATTTTCGTGCCGTCTACGTGGGTGATGGCTCCTTCCAGTTCGATTTCCGACTGAGCCCAAAGCTGGGGCGACAGGGTGAACGCGAGGCCCGCCAGGGCCCGTACTAAAAATCTGCTCCGTGAGTTCATTAGAAATTTACCCCCATACGATCTTTTCCGGTGGTAGCCACTACCTAACAATGAAATCTATCAACAGACTCTGACCGTTTTCCGAACGTCCCTCATTATTTTCGGCCGTCACTCGACGGGCGGGTTGCCCGCGGAGGAACTAGCATCTCTCGGTGATGCTCCCGAGGGTCCTTGGCCGTGCCCGCGAGTTCTTTCGCCCGTTCGGATCTGTTTTTCGTCGGCTCGGGGCTCCGGGCAGGGAAATCGATTACCCTTGGTTAGGACACCTAACCGTTTCTTCAGAGAATCTTCAGTTTTTTCTGTTCTGATGCGTGTCATGGTGCGGGTTCACCGACGGCGGGCGTCGCAAGACCGTTGCGATCGCTACCGGCGGAAATTTGTCTTGGGTGGATCCCCTGCTAAGGCGAAGCAGTTTCCCTTTATCGTCTTAGTCTTCCTCATCTTCAGTTTTCCGCTTCCGGCTCAGGATCACCCCGTAGAAGCCCAGGCGGAGCAACTGGTACGCCAGTCCGCGGATGAGGCGCCGCCAGTCAAGGAGTTCCACAAGGACCTAGCTCGCAACTTCGGCGCGCTATTCTCCGGCGACAATGTTCGCCCGCTTCTGGTCGGAGCGGCCGTCACCGCGGCGGCCGTTCCCGTGGACGATAGGGTCACCGGTTTTTTTAAAGACACATCGCACTGGCAGGGATTCGACACTTTGGGAAAGCAGATCGGCAAGTCTCAATTGCTGGGCCCTGCAATCGGCCTCTCTTTCCTTGTGAGCCGAGCAACCGAGAACACGGACTTCCAGAGATTCACGTATTCGCTGGCGCAAGGCTTTATCGTCACCAACTCACTCACGGGCGGGTTGAAGGTGATCATCAACCGAGAGCGCCCTGACCGGGCGAGCCGCACGTCGTTTCCCTCCGGACATACCTCGAACTCCTTCACGTGGGCCACTGTTGTCTCGCAGCACTATGGCTGGAAGGCGGGAGTGCCGGCCTACGCGCTCGCCTCCTACGTCGGCGCCAGTAGGCTGAAGAGCCGGAAGCATTATTTGACCGATGTCCTCGCGGGCGCGGTATTGGGCTACATCGTGGGCCGAACCGTCACAAGAGATCGCGCGAGCCAAGAGCATCGTCGTCTCCGATGGGGGGTCGCCGTGCCGCCCGGAGGAGGAGCCGCGCTCAGCCTCGCCATTCGACTTTGGTGATGACTGGGAGTAGGGACAAGCGATCCCGCTTGTCCTAGCCGCCGCAGGCGGCTCGTCGTAGACAAGCAGGGCCTTTCTCCTTGGGGCGGCTCGCGTTCCTTGTCGGCGCGGTCGCGAAGGACCGGCGAGATCGCCGGTCCCTACTGCCGCAATTCATGACGTTCTTCGGACTGGCGGGATCGCCGGGGGCGCGACGTGTCGCGCCCGTACATGACAAACGGCGCCTTGCGGAGAAGATTAGTTGGTTCCACCACAGCTTAAGTCAACAGTATTGGAGCTAAGCGGGGCTAAGCGGCTTCCCGCTTGGAACGGGTTCTCCAGCCGGCAAGTCGAAGAAGCGCCGCCGGAGTGGTGCTCGAGGCCCGTTAGGGTGTACACTGTTTCCCGGCCCGCGCCGCAAGCGCCGGGGCAACCAAACCACCACAGGGAGAAGAGAATGCGATTTTTGATCAAGATTTCATGGCCCGTCGAGGCGGGCAACCGGGCGGCGAAGGAGGGCTTCAAAACCATCCCCTCAATTCTTGAAGAGATCAAGCCTGAAACCACTTATTTCTACGAAGAGAACGGCAAGAGGACAACTTTGCTTGTTGTTGACCTTGAGGACGCGTCCCAAATGCCGGCAGTGGCCGAGCCGTGGTTTCTCGGCTTCAACGCCGCCGTCGAGTTTCATCCGGCGATGGTCCCGGAAGACCTTCAGAAAGCCGCGCCGGCCATCGAGCAGGCGGTCAAGAATTACGGCTGATCGAAGGGGCCGGAGCGAACCAAGGGCCAACAGCAGTAACCATCCGTGCCAGGTTCGTGTTGGCGGGTCGAACGAATCGGCCGAGCGGGGGCGGCGGAGCCCCGTGCGCGACCGGTCGCCTTCTCGTACTGTATAGTTCGGCAACGTGGCCTTACTCGACGTTCACTTTGCAGCTAGATTCCAACCACAAGCCCGGTGTCATCGGGTTACAATGAAATCAAGCCGATGGATACGAAGACAGGTGCTTGGCCGCCCGGGTTCCCCTCGCCGCCGGTCCCTAACCTCAGCGACGAAATCAATCGCAACATCATCCAGTCGGAAATCGAAGGCGGTGTCTATCTCAACGATCTTCCGGAAGGTGCCAAGCTCGAAGTCCGGACCGAGAACACAACCTACCGGCTCGTTAACTGTGGCGGCCGCCATGTGATGATCGCCGGACACCCCGAGTTTTGTCCCGAGCCTGTCCGGGTGCAAGTGAATGGCTCCAGTTGGGGCGGATCGATGTTGAAAGTCGCCTTTATCGGCCGCGGCATGCATTTGGAATTCCATCACCCCCAATTCAACACCGTCGTCACTTCGCGGATCGTGGAGATCCGAGACCTCGCCTGAATGGAGTGGCGGCCTTTCGTTGCTGCCCGCTTGCAGCCGCTAGCGCTGAACGCTACTCGGTTTCGACCGGGCCGAGCGCGACAGGCTTGTCGTAGCCCGTCATTTCTAGGTACCCGACCCCGTGGATCTCTTCATCGCCGACAAGGCCCTCGAAACTCACTGCGCCCTCCCAATAGTTCGGACCCACCTGCCGCCGGCTGACGATCTCCTGTGAGGTGAGGTCTGTCCGGCATTCGAGGACGATTCGCAGGCTTGGGACCGACACCTTCCATTGGACCGGATAACGACCGGCGGTCTCCGGGCTCCGCCAGACGCCGCCGGGCTCCATGACAAAGTCTTCGGCGCCCAGATGTTGCGCCCGTCCCCCGGCGTCGACGTAGGTCCCGGACGAAAACGGGTCCGCCGTCCCGTCCCGGCGGCGTAGGCGATAGAGCATCAACTCCGTGTTGTTTTCCAATTGGATGCTCATCCAGTCCCAGCCGACCTGATCGGCTGCCAAGCCGTCGCTGAAGAACTCGTGGTCCATCCAGGCAGAGCCGCTGACCGAATGGGTTTCCTCCCCGACCCGGACCTTGCCCGACACCGCCAGCCGCGTGAAAGAAATGTAATGCGAAGCGTGGCCGGGTTCCGACGACTTCCGGCTCACGCCGTCGGGACCATGGATCACGGCGGGTTTCAGTGGCTTGATCTCGAGGTCGAGAGCGAAGTCTTCGCTCGTTGCCTGCAGGTGTTGTCGGCCGAGGGGGTCTTTGGGCGCCAGCCAGCGAACTTGCCAGTTGCCGTTCCAGATCCGGCCCTGCCCGAAGTCAGCGCCCGCGAGTCCCGGCCCGGAGCGATTGAGCCTTTCTGCCCGGTAGAACTTGCGCCCATCTAGGTCGCTAAGTGCAAGGTGAGCCAGGTGAAGGTCACGGATCGCCCAAGATCCCCCATCCGCTGCCTCCTCCTCAAGCGCCATGCGGAAGAAGGTCAGCTCGAATCCGAAGCGTCGTCCCCCGGGGGAGGTCACGTTCCCCGTGTAGTACCACCACTCCGTGCGAAACTCGGGATGCGCGAAGTGATCGCGCGGAAAAGAATACTCATAGTTGGGAGCGACCGACTCGAAGGATAGGCCACTAGTTGATAAGGCAAGTGTAACCAGCAATATCCTTATCATTCTTCGTGTATTACCTCGATTGGTTTCAGTCTCGCTGCGATCGAGGCAGGATAGATTCCCGCGAGGATCGCCGCAATGTAGACGAAACTGAGAGCCGGCATGACCATCGCGGCCGGCCAGTGGAATTGGATGGTCCATCCGAACGACTGCTTGTTTATGACGAAAATAAGAATCAGTGAAAGCAGCGTGCCCACGGAGACTCCCAGAACGGTGGACAGTAGGCCCAGCAGGCCGGACTCGCAGAGGATCAAACGGCGAATCTGCTGAGCCGATGCGCCCAAGAAGCGAAGGACGCTGAGTTCGCGTCGCCTGTCGATCACGAGCGCCAACAGCGCTCCCGCCATGCCAAGAATCGCGACAAGGACAGCGACGGCTTCCAAGGCGTAAGTTATGGCGAAGGTGCGGTCGAACACCTTCAACGCCTCCGTTCGAAGGCGTTGGTTGGTTGCCATGAACAAACGGCGGTTGGCCGTGGCCGCTTCAATGGCTCGTCGGGCTGTGTCGGGGTCGCTGTCGGCTGTCAGGTACACAGCGAGGTTCGTCGGGGCGGGGTCGGGCAGGTATTTGAGCAGGGTAGACCGGTCGGTAATTACGTAGCCACGCTCGTTCGAGTAGTCGTAGTAGATCCCAACGACCCGGAAAGAAACTAGACGGCCCGCTAGCGGGAGTTCGAGCGAGTCGCCCACCGAAAGACCGTGTTTGTTTGCGAAGGGTTCGCTGACGACGACGTTATCGCCGTGGGCCAGCTTGCGGAGGATCTCGTCTCGAGGCGGTCCCGCGAGAAATCGTAAACTTCCCAGGCGGGAGATTACGCTGGACTGTCCCGCGCCGAGGGTTGCCGGCAAGCCGTTATAGGTGATTTCGTAAGTACGAAACCGATCCACCGCGGCTACGTCGTTGAGGGCTTCGATGGTATCGGCAATGGCGGGATCCATGGTGGGATGCCTGTCAACAGCCGGGCGGCCTGCCGGGCGCAGGTAAAAATCCGCTTGCAGGCGATTCTCTAGCCAAAGAGCCACCGTTTCGCGGAAGCTTCCGACCATGACGGCAATACTTGTCATCATGGCCACCGCAATCGATAGTGTGGCGACCAGGACGGACGTTCGGCTCAACGATCCCACCAGGCCCCGGGAGGCTAGTAGGCCGGCGACGCCGAAGATGCGCTGAACAGGCCGGGTGAGCAGTTTGACCGCGCCGGTGACTGCCGCCGGAGCAGCCAAAGCCGAGCTGCCGATCAACAGCAGGGCAGCGAAGTAGCCCATGACGGGTTTTCCATCGATCGGTCCGGCCAGGGAGGCGCCAAAAGCCGCAACCGCGAGCGCGGCGGCATAGAGTAGGTTTCGACTGACTCCTAGCCTAGCCTTGTATTCACGACGCCCCCGCGCCATCGCTTCGGTGGGCGGAATGCGAGCAGCTTCCCGGGCCGGACCAACCGCGGCGATCACCGATACGCCGACCCCGGCCGAGAGAGCGACGATGACTGTTCCGAGAGTCACCGTGATCTCCCCCGGGTTGCTGCTCACGTAGAGCGCGTCTACCGTAGCGGCCATCATTTTGACGGCTAAGTCCGCCATCAACCGGCCCAAGGCCAGACCCGCCGTTGCCCCTAGCAGCCCGAACAGCGCCCCTTCGGCGAGAAACGCGGCGAGCGCGCCACGCCTCGTGGCACCCAGAGCTCGGACGATTCCGATTTCCGTTTGTCGACGCACGACCGATACCGAGATCGTGTAGTAGATCAGAAACGCCCCCACGACGAGCGAGATATAGCTCAGGACCCGCAAGTTCGTCTGGAACGCGCTGAGCATCTTGCGGTTCTCCCGGGTGCGCGAGCCGCTCGGCTTGAGCATGACACCGGCGGGCAAAGTCGCGCGAAGGACAGCCCGCCAATCCCTTTGCGGGCCTTGCCTCGGAAGCCGAACGTCAATGCGATCCAAGCGGCGGCCCCGCCGCAACAGGCGCTGCGCGGCGCCGATGTCCATCAGAACTAGGGTTTCGCGGCTCAGCCCCTTGATTCCCTGGCCACCGAAGACGCCGCGAACCGTGAACCTGTGAAGAGTACCGTTCAACCTCAGCGCCAGGGTTTCACCCGCTTGTTTTGCCAAACGCGTGCCCACCCAGACTGAATCTTCGCCGGTCAGCACGTCTATGTTGGGAGATTCTTGTCCGAAGAGTTGTTCCAACGACGTGTCGCCAATGAGGTCAACTCCGACGAGAGGAACCGTCTCCCCACTAGCATGAACGACAGCGCTGTCTTCGATGCGCGGCGCAAATTGAAAAGGGTAGGGAAGCGAGATGAGATCGGCTAGGAGACCTTCGTCGAGGCCTCCGATCGAACTGATTTCGAGATCCGCGTCACCGGCCAGTGTCTCCAGCGAGGAACGAAACGATCCCGTGGCAGCCTCTCCCGCCAGGTGGATCGCTACCACCACAGCGACACCGAGCCCGACCGCCACTATCGTCAGCAGGTTTCGAGCAGGCTCCTGCTTGAGAGGCCGAACCATGAGACGGTAGAAGACGATCAGCGACGCCATTAGCTTTGCCGAATCTCCGCGATCCGCCCATCGCGCAATCGCACAAGCGTATCGGCGCGTTCAGCTGCCTCAAGGCTGTGGGTGGCCATCAGGACAGTGGTGCCGAGCTCGGCGGCCGTGCGTTCTAACAAATCGATGACCATGTTGCCGCTCGTGGTGTCGAGATTGCCGATCGGCTCGTCAGCCAGCACCAGTTTTGGAGAATGGACGAGCGCTCGCGCGATCGCTACGCGCTGCATCTGGCCACCTGAAAGCTGGTGGGGCAACCGAGCAGCATACTCTTCTATGTCGACCCAGCGGAGCCGCTCAAGGGCGTCATTCCGGCAAGACGTTTGACCCGCCAGCAAAAGCGGGAGCTCCACGTTTTCAACCGCCGTAAGGGTGGGCAAGAGTTGAAAAAATTGGAAGATGAATCCGACCTTGCGCCGTCGTAGTTCCGTGAGACCTGCGTCGTCGAGCCCGGCTGTGTCGTTGCTGTCAAGGAGCACCCGGCCTGAGGTCGGAAAGTCCATCGCCCCGGCAAGGTTCAGCAGGGTCGTCTTGCCACAGCCGCTGCGCCCGACGATGGCGACAAACTCCCCTTGACCGACATCCAAGGACACATCCTCGAGCGCACGCACCACCGATCCGTCGGCCTCGTAATGTTTCGATACGTTCTCCAAGCGGAGAAGCGCCATGGTTCTCAGGATACTGTGGGGGAAGGGGTTCGTGGCGAGTGTTGGATAGGGGTCTGTCTGACGCTATCGTATGTAGGGGCCGGTTTCGAACCGTTTAGAACCTGTCCTCCAGGAAGCCGCGTGCTTGTCTGTGGACGGTCCTAAACTAATAAGCTGTCCCAGACAAGACTTTCTAAACGTCCTGGCGAGGTGGTGCACGCTTGCAGCGTTCTGTGTCGGGCTTCCAGCCCGACATTTCCGCATCGATAGTGAATTCCTCTCCAGGACATCCATGATAGGTAAAAGTCAAGGGATCGATGCAGAGATCCCCGAGCCTCCTGGGGAGAAGTGTGAAGTGGTGATGGCGACGAGGGCGGAGAGTGTTGGTGAATCCGGTCGTTGGGCCCGGCGAGAGCAGACAGCCATGTGCTGCCTCGAGCCGGGCAGCAGGTTGCGGCAACGCAGGATGCGCCGCCGTGCGCGGATCTCGCGGGGCGAGCGGCCGCGGGCAGTCGTCGACCCAGCCCGTGAACATGGTCGCTTCCCGCGCTCCGACCCAGGGCCACGGCCGTTGTTGCGCCCCACTGCTGAGGGCGGGCCGGCTGGCGAAAACTTGACCGCGGCCGACGAGCTGACCGGCGGAGGTCTTGATCACGTAGCGGATGGTTTTCTTGTGGACGTCGAGTCCGCTCTAGTGAAGTCCTTTCAGGAGCATGATCCTCCTGGTTGCTTTCCGCGCCGGCCCCAGGGCCGGGCTCAGCACTATGCCTCCAGGAGAATCTTTTCATCTCTACCCTATACATTGAAACAGTCCACGAGTCACATACGAAGGTCTTGGTGGCTCGGTGTCGCTGTAGGAGGATCATCGGATCGCTCTGCCGAGCGCCCGGCTCACAATCCGCTCCCGGCCCCGAATAGGCCATCGACAAAGGCCCTGGCGTCGGCCAGCGCCTTGCGGGGCTCGATCTCGTATCCCCATCCAGGCGACTCGTCCTCGACGGAAAGGAATCCCTGGTAACCAACCTCCTGCACGACTGACAGCAACCCCTTGAAGTCCACGTCACCCATGCCGAGCGGGGGACACTCGAAGTTCTCGTGGCGACCCCTGGCGTCTTTCAGATGGATGTGGACTATACGGTCACTGAACGTCGCGAAGGCTCTAGCGACGTCCTCGCCTCGAATGTGAAAGTGCGCCGAGTCAAACAGCAGTCCCAGCGAGTCCAGACCATCGTAGCTTAACAAGCGATGCACACCACTCGTACCGTATATCAGAACACCGGGCTGTGAGGCTGCTTCGGCTGCGATCGTGACGCCCAACGACTCGGCCACGGGGAGCAGTTCCCTCATTGCCTGGATGAAGCGGTCCCAATAGACGCTTTCCCAGCCGTAGAACTCTTTTTTGCCGGCCCCTATGACCACATAACGAGCGCCCAAGTCGGAGGCCAATTGCAGCGTACCCTTAACGTAGTCAATGTTGGCTCGTCTCTTCTCCGGCCGGGGATCGATCAGCGAATTGTGTGCGTTGAGAGCAACGATAGGGATGCCTGCCTGCTCGGCGCGCCGGCGAACTTCTTGGCGCAGGGATCCGTCGGCGTCGGGAGTCAAGTGAGGCGGAGGTAGGGGCAAGTACGGAGGACCGCCCGTCTCGGCACTGATGTCAATGCCTTCGTAGCCGGCCTCCGCCGCAACGCGGATCGCTTCTTGAACAGGAAGCTTGCTCAGCAGCGTGGAATTGAAACTCAGTCCCGGTTTCATCAAGCGGTCTCAGTTGTAGGTTATTTCGATAAGGTTCCCTCAGTGCATCATTTCGCAAGTACGGTTACGAAAGGTGGCCGACTGCGGGGCGATCAATCGCGCCCCTAGCCTAGTAAGCTGCCCCAGACAAGACTTTCTGATCGTCTCGGCGACGTGGCGGACGCTTTCGAGCCCGACATTCCGGAATCTATAGTGAGCTTGTCTCCAGGAAAGTCCCCTACGGGCTCGAGCATCCCTCATTCAAAGGCACGCCCCCATTCATTGGAGTTTGACACGGCGGTAATTATCGCATACACTTGGCTCCGCGCATCGAGCCCTGGGCTAGGCAGCGAAGCGGGTTAGGCCCGCGCTGAGCGGATTGGCTCGCTAGCCGAGGCATCCCATCAGCGGCAGCGAATCGGAGAAGATTCCATGAAAGCGGCCATTCTAAAAGAGCTAGGTGGTCCTCTCCACATCGAGGAGGTTGCGGACCCGGCGATCGAGTCAGACGAAGTGCTGGTCCAGGTCATGGCCTGCGGGACCGACGGGACTGACTTGAAGATGGTCGATGGATTCGGCTATACGCCCCAACTACCATTCATCTTGGGTCACGAGATAGCTGGGGTCGTGGCGGAGGTCGGAACTGAGGTAAGCACGCTCAAGTCGGGCAACCGGGTGATTGCCTACAATTTCTTCACCTGCGGCAGATGTCGATTCTGCCGCACTCATCGCGAACAGTTATGCATCGATATGGCGGGCGTCATGGGCGCTCGGAACAAACACGGCGGCCACGCCGAGTACGTTGGCGTGCCGGCGCGTCAGCTCGTTCCCCTGCCCGACAACGTCTCCTGGCCCGACGCCGCCGTCATCCCGGACGCCGTCATCACGGCACTGCACGCCGTGGATCGCGCCCGAGTGCAACTTGGTGAGACGGTGGTGATCATGGGAGTGGGCGGCGTGGGATCGTCGGCCGTTCAGATTGCGAAGCTGGCGGGAGCAAGAGTGGTCGCTGTAGACCGAACCGCGGAAAAAGTCGAGCGCGCCTACGACATGGGAGCCGACGTTGCCGTCAACAACGCCGAGACGGACATTTCGAAATCAGTCCGGAAGGTGACGGCAGGGCTCGGCGCCGACTGTGTGATTGACTGCGTGGGGCTGGAGCAAAGCTTAGCGTCGGGCATGGACTCTCTGCGCCCGGGGGGAAGGCTGACCGTGGTCGGCTACACGCCTGAACTTTACGGGGTCAACGGCAAGAGGCTGGCTCAGAATGAGCTGGAGATCATTGGCACTCGGTGCGGCACGCTACAAGACTTGATCAACGCTGTTCGCCTCGTCGCGGACGGAAAGATCAAGTCGATCGTCACGGATGTCTATCCACTCGAGGAAATCAACGAGGCCATGGCGGCGCTGCGAGCGGGAAAGGTCCTCGGGCGGGCGGTACTGCTGACTCCAGCGGGTCAAGAGGCCGTCGGCCGGGCGTGAGATCGGCTAGTGGAGACGCTGCGAAACGACCGAATAGTCCGGCAACTTACTACAAGTTTCAAGATGCTTGACCACCGCCGTCGCCGAAAACAAATTACCTGAGGCGCGGTTCACCTCTGTAGACAGGAACGCCAATAGGAATGGAGCTGGTTCATGGATAAACTGATCATCACTGTCACCTGTGACTCCAAAATGTCGTTCCCGGGGAACCCCCATTGCCCGGAGCCCAGCGACACGAAGGCCGTTGCCGACGAGTACATCCGAGCTGTGAATGCGGGAGCGGCTGTCGCTCACACGCACGGTTCCTACACCAGCGACCCAGAGATACAGCCTGACGGTCGGAAGCTGCAAATACCAGTGGTCGAAGGCTGGCACGACATCGTCGGAAGGATCCGGTCAGCGGGTGATCCCATCCTTCAGTTTGGGCTGGCCAGCATGCGGCTGGAACAGAAGCTGGAGCTGTGGAAAGATCTTGGCGCCGATATGAGCTCCATCGCTTTCAACTCCCACGATGAATACTTCCATCCGGATCCGGCTTATCCCGCGAATGAGGTGTACGCCGTTCACCCTGTGTCGGAGCTAAAACAATACGCCCAGCTGGCCAACGAATACGGGGTCAAGCTGGAAATTGAGGCCTTCCATACCGGGGCCTTTTGGAATATCAGTAAGCTGCGAGAGGAGCCGGGACTTTTGCCCGACCCGCTTTGGATTACCTTGTTCTTGGGCTGGCCGGGTGGATCTTGGACGCCTCCTACGGTCGCCGGTCTGCAATACCTCGTCGACAACCTGCCGCCGCGCGCCAATTGGAACATGAGCTGCATGGACCCGTCCGTCTATTGGTCCGTCGTAGCGCACTCGATCGCTCTCGGTGGTCACGTACGCATCGGCATGGAAGATTGTCCGTATCTGGAGAACGGGGAGTTTGCGACAACCAACGCCCTGCTCGTAGAAAAGGCAGTTCGTATTGCAAATGAGGTGGGGAGAGCGATAGCCTCGCCCGACGAGGCTCGCCAGATGACTGGGCTGCCCGAAAGAACCGCGGCTACGGGGTAGCGGCTGTCCCGCGCGTGCTGGTCCCCGACTTTTCCGCAAGCCTGCGCCACGCGCTGGGTGTGACTGGACGGCCAACGGCCGCAGGTCTCGGCAAAACGGCCGCCGAGGCCTGCGCTACGGGACTAACTAACCCACAGCCAGGCCGCGCTACGAGCTGGAAAATGTAGGGGCACGGCATGCCGTGCCCAAAGTCCGCGATCGTCCACCTGGCTTCTAAACATACGTGAGCGAACTTATGAAATGGACTACTGAAGGTCAGACCTGGGAACACCCGTGAATCTGCAGTTACGGCTTCCAGGTCTTGGCGAGCGCCTCGTACTCGCGGGCTTGGCCCGCTATGTCGACTCCGACTTCCGTACTCCAGGCGGCCAGTAGCCGACGGTAGATGCTGCCCGGCTTGCCGTCGCCGACGGCCTGGAAGTTAAAGCGGGTGACCGGGATCATACTGAACGGGGTACTCGTAATCCAGGCTTCGTCCGCCTCGCGCACATCGTAGGGAGCGACATCGGTTTCTTGTACCGGGATACCGAGCCTTCCCGCCAGTTCGATGCAGGCATGGCGGGAAACACCGCGCAGGATGTCGTTTGGTTTTGGCGTCAAAATCTCGCCCTGCCGCGCGATGAAAAAATTGCTGCCGCTACCCTCGGTGATGAATCCGTGTTCGTCTGTGAGCAGAGGCATTGCCCCTGGTTCCATCCGCGCCGCTTGAAGCTCAGCCAGCTTGTAGTAAATGCGGCTGCGGTTCTTTGCCTTGGGGTCGATGTAGCGCGCCGGCACCGACTGTTGCGGCGTAATCACCAAATGGGCGCCTGTCGCGTACTTCCCCACCATCGAGCCGGTGTGGCGGACAAGAGGAATAACGTTAATGGAGATGATGGGAGCTGTCCCTTCTTTAACGATGCCGTCATAGAGTGGCAGCGCTCCACGGGTCACATCATGCATGATCTGGATGTCCAAGCCGTCCAGCGCCGGCAAATTGCGCTCGATCGTCTCGTGGGTAGCGGCCTCCATTTGGTCGATGGTCAGTCCGCAGTCGATCTCGGCATAACGCATGGAGGCATAGAGGCGGTCTAGGTGCTCGCGCAGGCGGTAGGGCTTCTGGTTGAAAGTGCGAGTCGCCTCGAACACCATGTCGCCGAACATCAAGGCAGAATCGAAAATCGAGATGCGAGCTTCACGCTCGGGAATGAATTCACCGTTGAAATAGACTACGCGGTTCGCCATGGGATGACTCCGTGGGTGCTCTTAGCTGGGACAGGCACCTCTGTGGAACCTTCTAGCCGGCAAAGCCTCTGCTATACACGGACGATAGTAGCTCACGGGTGGGTCCTGCACCGGCGCCTGTCCCCGTGGAAGTTTGTCGGAAGTTCTCTTCGCACGTGCATCGCTCGGCCGCTGCCGAATTTTTCCGGGCGCGGTTCAGGTCGCGGCCGTCGGGCTCACCCGTCCCCGCCGGGTGAAGATCGTAAGTCCATCGAGATCTCTCCCGTCGGGGGGGAACGCCAAGCTAGCCAAATACCCCACAATCGAACAGGTCACGATTCCCACTGCGGCATACAGAAAGAAGTGCACTTGCGTGTAACTCTGTACCAGATAGAGCACCACGGTGCCGACGACGGCCCCGATCAGGGCCCCGGGGGCGTTCGCGCGGCGGGTAAAGATCCCCAGCAGGAATAGGCCGGCCATGCTGCCGCCGAGAAGCCCAATCAACTTCTGGAAAAGATCCCACAGCGACTCGATCTCATACGTGGCCATCAAGATTGCACTAACCGTCGCGAGCAAACCGAGCGCCGCGGTCAGCCGGCGGGCGAGCGTTAGGCAAGCGTGGTCTGACACGTTGTGTTTGAACCGGCGGTAAAAATCGGTGACGACCACCGTTGCCACGCTGTTCAAGCTGCTGTCGACGGTGGACATCGCCGCGGCGAACAAGGCTGCGATCACCAGACCGGTGACACCCGCGGGAAGCTGTTGCGCGATGAAGAAGGGGAAAATCGTGTCCGTCGGGACCGCGGGGCTGACCAGAGCCGGCTGACTTTTGTAAAAGACGTACAGGGCGGTTCCCAGCCCGAACCATAGGATACTCTCCGGGATGATGAGGGCGGCATTGGCCCAGATCGCCTTCGCCGCTTGCTTTTCATCTTTGGTGGTGAAATAGCGCTGCACCACGGCTTGGTCGGATGTGTACGGTACGAGATTGACGAAAATGTTGCCAATCACCATCACCCAGATGGCCGTCGTGGTCATGTCCCAAGTCCAGTTGACGGCGTGAAATTTCGAGTCGGCCATGCCGACGGAAACAATGCCGCTGAATCCTCCCTCCACATTGGCGGCAATGATCACCAAGCTAATGAGAGCGCCGCCGATGAGAACAATGACCTGAAGAAAGTCCGTCCAAATGACGGCTTCGATTCCGCCCAGCACGGTGTAGACGGTACAGAGGATTCCCATGACTACGATGCAAGCGTAGACGTCGATGCCGGTCACCGCGGAGAGAGCAATGGCCGGCAAGAACAGGACAATCGCCATCCGGCCAAGGTGAAATAGAACAAACGCCGAGCTGGCAAAAAGCCGCACCGCAACATGAAATCGTCTTTCGAGGTATTCATAAACAGTCGTCAGATTCAGCCGGCGGAAAAACGGCAGATAGACGAAAACCACAAGGGGCGCGATCAGACCGGCCGCCAGCGGGTTCCATAAGTACACCCAGTCCGTTGCATATACCTTCGCCGGAATGGCCATGAAGCTGATCGCGCTGGTCTGTGTCCCGACGATACTTACGCCCGCGGCCCACCAGGGAATGCGACGCCCCGCAACGAAGAAGTCCTCGGTGGTCTTCTCGCGGCGGGAAAAATAGATCCCCATTCCAACCAGGGACAGCAGGTAAGCTCCCAAGCAGGCGTAGTCCCATGCGCCGAACCCAGAGACAGACGGCCGCAGCCGGCCGGCCCCCACGCCGGCGGAGGAGCGCCCAAGGGCTGTTTCTCCGCCCGGGATAACGATCAGGTCCCGCCAATGGACGGCGGTCGTCGAGGCTAGCGCGGTGGGCAGCGTCCCGACGGTCGCCCACGTATCGGTAATCGTGTGATAGGCGAGGATGTCTTGTCGAAAGCCCCCCGGCTTGGTTTCCGGCTCATCCCGACGCTCGAAGGACGTAGCGTCGCCGCCGCCGAAGACAAGAACATGGGACTGCCCGACGGATACGCCCGGCGCCGCGACCGCCGCTCTGGGAAGGCCGGCCACAGCGTCCCACCCCTCGCCGGGCCGATAGCGGTAGGCATCGGTGAGGACACGGCGAGCCGGTTGACCCTGCTCGTCACGTAGAAGCTCAGCTCCGCCAAAAAGGTAAACCGCCCCGTCTTGAGCCGCCGTCACCGGGGAAATGCGCGCCGGACCCGGCCAGGGATCGAGTACCTCCCACCGTGGATCGGTTTCAGAGAGGTCAAGGGCCCAGAAATTCTTCATGGCCTGATCGGCGCTTGGCGTCTCCCGTCCCCCGGCGACATAGATCGTGTCGCCAAGCAAAGCGGCGTTGGTCATGGCACAGGTCTTTGGCAAATCCGGGAGGGAACTCTGCTCGATCTTTCCGTTGCGCCAGCGGAGGCGGTACACGGTCCTGTAATGGCGATCCGCGTCTCGTCCCCCCATCAGGATGAGCGAATCGCCACTTGAAACGCCGGCGCCGTAGGCTAACGGGTGTCCCAGCTGGAAGCCTGTCCTCCACGAGCCTGCACCCTCTTCGAGCACATAGATCTGCTGCCGCCAAAGTTTGTCTTGGCTTGGCAGACTCGAATCGGGAAAACTCACGCCGCCAGCCACGATCAGCGCGTCATTGCTCGTTCCTGCAAATGGGCCGCTGAGGCCCAGGGAATCGGGCAAGTCGGGGAGATTTGTCCAGTCGAAGAGATCCTCTTCCGCACCAACTTCGGTGCAAATCGCGACTGACGTGCTCACAAAAAAGATAGCGAGTAGCCTAAGTGGAGGCTTCATGTTTTACCAGCAGAGGGCCGGAAATTACCCCGTAAACAATTGAGTGCAAGAGGGTTGGTAGAAGTTGGGTTTGTTTCGTTTTTTTTGTTTGTCGACTTGATGCCGATCTTCGCGTTCTCCCCCCTTTAGAATAGCGAGCGTGTCAAGCGTCTTCGTTGGGCGATGAACGAAAAGCCGCGGATCTGGCGGGCGACGAACCGATAGCACGAAAGGGAGGAGTGAGCCGGCCCGCCTAGATCCACGCTACAAGGGCCGGGAACCAGAGTGGCCGCCGCGCCATCGTCGTTTCCCTTTTCGCCCAGGCGAGGGGTGAATGGGACTCGATGTCGCCGCGAATGGCGACACGGCACGCAAGAATGCGTGCGCCACAAAAGACCTTTGAATGAGAGCTGCTCAAGCTGATGCGTTAGACCATCAGAAAATCCAGCGGGGTGCCGCCGTCGCGCACCAGCTTGACCGGTCGGCCGATGTTGCTGAGGTATTCCTTGTGGTCGATGCCCAGCTTCTTGTAGATTGCGGCGATGAGATGGGGGACCTCGACCGGATCGTCTTTGACAAACATACCATCTTTATCCGACGCTCCCAGCACGCGCCAGCCGGTAATGCCGCCGCCCGCCATGGACAGTGAGAAGACGTTTGGCCAGTGGTCCCGGCCGGCGTCGGTGTTGATCTCGGGCGTGCGCCCGAACTCACCCGTGACGATGACGATCGTGGAGTCAAGCATGCCGCGCTCGTGCAAGTCTTCGAACAGAGTGGCGTAAGCGCGATCGAGTTCCGGGAGGAATTCATTTGCCAGCGCTCGGAAAACACCGCCATGATGATCCCACTTATTGAATCCAAGGGCAAGTCATGAAGCTCTCGCTCGTTAAATCGTCGTGCTCACCCGTGAGTCGGCGGTAGCGAGCTAGGGGTCCCCGAGTTGATGGCTGAGCACGTGGCGTTAAAAAAAAGCCCTGGGGAGCTCTAACCAAAACCTGGACGCCGCCCGACGTGCGCGACCAGATCGTCGATTTCGTTCGGTGCTGGTCCGAGAAGACCGAGATCCACGCCGGGCGTTTCATCGCGTGGCTCAGCATCGCGCCCAGCAAATTCTATTCCTGGTGCCGCCGCTATGGCTGCGTCAACGAGCACAACGGTTGGGTTCCCCGAGATTTCTGGCTCGAAGAAGGGGAGAAACTCCTCGATTTTTATCGCAAACATCCGCTGGAAAGTTACCGGCGGTTGACGTTCATGATGCTCGACGCCGACATCGTGGCCGTCAGCCCGTCGAGCGTCTGGCGGGTGTTGAGCCGGGCGGGCCTACTGCGCAAGTGGAACGGCGAAACGTCGCTGAAAGGCCGCACATCCAAACCCAGTTGTTCGTTGAGGTGCTCGATGTAGCCGTAGGTGAAATGGTACGGTGCCTGGTTGTTACGGTGGATCAGCGGGTAGGCGCACTCGATCGATTCGGTATCCAGATCGCACTCGCGCGGTGGTGTCAAGTACGGGTTGTTCTCCCACCGGGCCGGGCATGCCGTGCGGACGTCGGTCGCATACCAGCCTGGGTAGCACCGGTGAAGGTCCCTCACCGCCGCAGTGAGCATCACCACGTCACCGGGGGATTGGTGGTTGCGGAGGATGAGTTTCCGGCCCACTCCAATACCTCGGAATCAACCCCCCTTTTCTTCCGACTCGACCAGGGGCACCAGCACAGCCTTCCGCTCGGGGCACCCGTTCAACGGTATCAATTTGTTCAGGGTCTGGGACGCACCCGATGATCAGCCAAACCATCACGCACTACAAGACTTCGGAAGGTGCCACCGAGAATGAGAGTCGTCGGATAGCTGTCCAGAAGAGATATTGTCAAATGTTATGGATGGGCGAGGTCAGGCGGCGTTTTCCTGAACCATCAATCCATCCTTGAAAACCTTTCCCTCTAAGACATGAACAATCACTTCCGAACCGTTCAGGCGTCGCCAGTGGCGCTCGGCTTGGCGGGCCAGCATGAAGACCATCGTTAACGACGCTTCGCGGCTGCCACAACCCTTCGTTCGTCGCTGCCGCAAACGGACCGTCGCAAAGGTGGACTCGATCGGGTTCGTCGTCCGCAAGTGCCCCCAGTGCTCGGCCGGAAAGTCGTAGAAAGCCAGCAGCACTTGGCGGTCTTTTTCCAGGCACTCGACCGCTTTGGGGAACTTCTTCTCGTATAGGTTCTTGAAACGGTCCAGAGCGGCCTCCGCCGTCTGCCGACTCTGGGCAAGATAGATGTCGCGCAGCGCCTGCTTGGCTTTGCCCTGCATGCTCTGCGGCAGCTTATTGAGCACGTTGGCCGTCTTGTGGAGCCAGCAGCGTTGCTCACCGGTCGCCGGATAGACTTTCCGCAGTGCCGCCCAAAACCCCATCGCTCCGTCGCCCACCGCCAACTTCGGCGGCAGCTCGAGCCCCTGCCGTTTCAAGTCCTCCAGCAACTCCTGCCACGACAGTTCGCTTTCGCGAAAGCCGTCGTGCACCGCCAGCAGTTGCTTGCGACCGTCTTCGAGTGCTCCCATCACAACCAGCAAACACTGCCGTTCATCGTCCAGACGAACATTCGAGTAGATGCCATCGGCCCAAATGTAAACAAACCGCTGGCCGCTGAGGTCACGCTTTGACCAAGCCTCGTACTCGCGGCGCCAGACGTCTTTGAGACGCACCACCGTCGTCGCCGACAGGCCCGGAGCGTCGGGCCCCAGCAAGGCCTCCAGCGCTTCGCTGAAATCGCCCGTCGAGATCCCTTTCAGGTACAACCAGGGGATCAACTCCTCCACACTCTTCGTGCGCCGCAGATACGGCGGCAGGATCTGGGAAGTGAAACGAAAGCGCCGGCCCTGCTCATCGACTCGGCGATCGTCGACCCGCGGCGCCTGGATCTTCAGCTGACCCACGCCGCTGACGATGGTGCGCTCGCGGGCGTGACCGTTGCGCACCACCAGCCGCCGGCCGTCCTGGTCGACTTCGTGCTGATGCGTTTCGATGTAGGCGGTCACTTCGGCTTCCACGGCCTTGACGAGCATCTGGCGCGCTCCTTGGCGCAGCACCTCATCCAAGGGCGAGCGTTCCTTTCCATCAATGACTTGGGGGTTGACTTGACTGCTGCTCTCAGCAGCTTCACACTGACTCATGGCGTATCCTCCTTGTTCCTTTCCAGAAAACGATTGAGTTGCTTCCTCAATCGTCAGGATACGCCGCCTCCCCTCAGAGGCTCATCCACAACTTCTGGTTATAGCTCTGTCCAGAAACTAACACCTGCCTGAGCCCCGCAGAAGGTCGTCGGAGGAGGGCTTATTTACCACCAGTAATCACTCCGGGTTGAGGGAATGCAGGGTGAAGGAGACCTTCGCGCCGACGGAACCCTTGCGCTAGGTCAATACTGGCTGATTTGTGAGGACCTCTCCTACTGCGGCTTGTGAGGACTCAAAGTAGGGACAAGCGATCCCGCTTGTCCTTAGTCTTAAGTCTTAGACGCGTCCTAGCCGCCGTGGGCGGCTCGTTGTAAACAAGCAGCACCCACGGGCCGGCTTGCGTTTGTTGTCGGCCCTGCCAAAAAAGGACCGGCGAGATCGCCGGTCCCTACTGCCGTGGTTAGTGGGGACCTATTCACGGCCACTACTGGCCGAGCTCTCTCTCACCACTTCAGTTTGATCGGAACGCACAAAGATTTGGTCATCTCCGACAACCTGTGCCCCCAATTAACGCCACGAGACCATCTCGGTTTGGTCTAGCTCCCGTAGGCGGCAGCCAAGAATTTGCCGTTCCCCGCTGCGAAGTTGTTGCCAAGCACTTTGACCTCCGGTTCCAGATCAGCTCGGACGCTAGAGAGCACTGATTCAAGCCCAGTGCGCCGTTGCTCCTGCTCAGCTCGGATTCGCTTCAACACTTGCGTGCGTATCCGTTTTGCTTCCGAGCGTGTCAAGAGGAGTTCCCCCCTTAACGCGAGCTTGACGCCCTTTTTCCTGCATTTTGGGCGCATGATGCCCTTGCTCGAGTGGCGGTCCGGACCCAGCAAGACATGTCCCATTTCGTGGACGATGAGATGCCCTAGAAACAGTCCGCCTACGTCGGCCCCCACACGATCCGCTATCTCTCTCGCCCGATGCCCTCACCGGTTTAGCTTCTTGCGCAGGCGCTTTTTCGTTTTCCGGTCCGGAGCAAATCTCAGCGCGGACTCGTAGGCATCGGAAGCTTGTGCCGTCCGTCCACGGGCCTGCTCGAGATCTCCGATCTGTTCAAAGATGACAGCGTTTTCCGGTTGGCGCGCGCGCCTGATTGAGCTGTTCAAGCGCCGCCTCGGAATCGCTTGCTTTTTCGTGTAGCTCCGCCAGGGCGAGGCGGGCGGCCACGTAGTTCGGAAGGGCCTCGACGATCTTGGTGTACAGCCGGATCGCTTCGGAGCTTTCCCCGCTACGGGAGGTTGTGTTGCGAAAAACGGTTATCAGGCAGGACTCGGGTATCGGTAGAGTGAAGAACGATGTCAACCCCCAGCGACAACCCGTTCAAGTGGCGCCACTACCACCAGGAGATCATCCTCCTCTGCGTCCGCTGGTATCTCCGCTATCCGCTGAGCTACCGCCAGTTGGCTGAGATGATGCGAGAGCGCGGCTTGCAGGTCCACCATACCGCCATCTTTCGCTGGGTTCAGTGCTACGCCCCGGAGCTGGATCGACGTTGCCGCCCTCATCTCAAGCCCGTCTCCAAATCCTATCGCGTGGATGAGACCTACGTCCGCGTCAAGGGAAGGTGGAAGTATCTCTACCGCGCCGTGGATAAACAGGGCCAAACGATCGACTTTCTGCTGGCCGCTCGCCGAGACGTAGCAGCAGCCAAACGCTTCTTCAACAAGGCTCTGCAAATGCCCGGCAACCCGATGCCGAGAGTCATCAACGTGGACTGCAACCCTGCCTATCCCACTGCAGTGAAAGAACTCAAGGCGGAGGGAATTCTACGGAAACGATGCAAACTGCGCCAAGTTCGTTACCTGAACAACATCGTGGAGCAGGACCACCGCTTCATCAAACGAAGGATGCGGGTGGGCATGGGCTTCTTCTCGTTCCCGACGGCCTGGCGAACACTGCAAGGCTTCGAAGTGATGCACATGATCCGGAAGGGCAGGGTGAGATGGGTGGCGAAAGGTGACGTCGTTGCTCAGATAAAATTCATCAACCGGATCTTTGGCGTCACTCGGTAGGTTCGGTCGAGCCGAGGATTTTTGTACCCGACGGAAGTTTTCGCAACACAACCCCTGGCGCGGCTTAGTTGCTCACCTGCTCTAAGATGGCGAAGTCACCTGGGTCATGCGCCTGGGCGATGATGTAGAGATTGTCGCCATACTTCCTAAGGACAGCGTTATGGATGAGCTTGAAGTTCTCCAGGCCCAGCTCCTCCTTCGGCATGACCGTGGAGACCAACTTATCATCTTCGAGGATATAGATCGGAGCGCCCTTGCTTCGATCCGGACCCCGCAAAGCAGCTACAATAGCGTACCTTCCCAGGTAGTCAACGTCACAAGGCCGGGAGCCAAGGGGCAGCTTTAAGGTAGAGAGATAGTGGCCGTAGCGGGTGAAGCGATCGATTTCGGAATTCGGCCGATCGGTGACATCGACTCGCTTCGTGCCCGGCGGCACGGTAATGCCATGTGCCGTGCCGAACTGGCCGACACCGCTGCCCTTGCCGCCAAACGCCAGGTCGTGCCAGGCGGCCTGGAAAGGATTTGTGCTCGAAATCCGGGCCGTCAGCACGAAGTCCAGGTTGGAGTAGCCCGTTGCCACATACAGCAACCCGTCCAACTGCTCCACGTCCGTCGGCACAAAGTTGCCCGCCCCGTAGAAGTAGTCGTTGGCTAGAGGGTGACCCAGATCGGTGCGACCCTCTGGCGCCTGCAGCGAGTGAACCAGCTTTCCGTCGAGGGTCGTTGTGAAGACCTGACCCGCGTCATTGCCCGGAAAAGTCAGGAAAGCGCTTCCATCCGGTGCGTACCAGATAGTGGTGTTGTGCGTGTTCGTGTCCTTCATGTCAGCCGGGGTATCCAGCATTCGCGTGCTCTTCAGATCGGCGCTGATCCGAATGATTCCCGCTCCAGGAAGTGCGAAGTAGGTCTCGCCCTTTCCGTCCCGACGATCGATGGCAAAGCCTCCATGTGCCTTGGTCAGGACTTTCTGGGCCTCGGCAGGCAGATGGTCGGAGGTGTAGAGGACCCGGAACCTCATCTTTCCCTGACCGCTGATTCCCCCGGTCCGTCCCGGACTGGACCCTGTGCTTTGGGCTGCGCTCGTTGCAACGTCGTCGCCTAGAATCCAGCTAATCGCAAGCAAGCCGATGAAGAACGCGCTGATGGTGAATCGCTTCATGGGGATAAGCCTCCTGCCAGAATAACATTAGATCGGATCGACGGACCCACAAAAACCCGGACCAAGCGTTGGAGGATGTTACGGAATGTGCCCGCCTCGATCCCAACAAACACGACTCGTATCACTGCTCCTTCGGCACAAGCGGGCCTTTGTGTTTCCAGAGTCGTTCTTTGAGCCGGGGAAACAGTTTCAAGGCGTTGTCGCGCAGAATCTGGCGGCCGATTCGGAGCGCGTCCTCCTCACGGAGGTTGCCGTCGTCGACCCTCTCAGCCAGAACTTCCCCCAGCACGCGGCGGGTCGTCTCCGTCGCGCCGTAAATGCCTTCGGCATATTCGGCGTCGGCGCCCCACGTGATGCGATCGGACGACACGACGTCGAGCCACTCGTGAAAAGCTCGTTTGGCCATCTCGTAGCTCAGAAGCGGCAGCCAACAGGAATCGATCCACACGTTTAACAAGTGCGGCGCGTAGGCCATGGCGCCGGTCTCGCCGACCCAAGGGAAACCGCCGTGAAACAAGATGAACTTGGTTCGCGGGTTGCCCGCGATGAGGTTCTCCAGAAGTAGTGGGTTCGAAGCCGCGAGGTGCGCCCCTGTGTGGATTTGAAAGGGCAGGTTATGTTTAGCGCTAAGCTCGGCGAGCCGCCACATCATGAAGTTCTCGAAGTCCTTGATCTGTTGGGGTGATAGTTGTTTTCGGGGCCGGCCGAAGGCAAGCGCCGCCCGCTCCTTCTCCACGTTGTCAAAGCGAAGGCTTCTCCGGGTATGGAGCTTCAGGCCTACCGCGCCGTGCTCCTTGGCGGTCTGGAACACGCGCTCCACCACGAGGACGTAGTCGTCCAGCGACTCGAGCTTCAGTCCTTGCTCACGGGCGAAGCGGTAGGGGTCCTGGGAAGGTTCGTCGAACTCGGAAGGATGAAATCCTCGGGTTAACAATCTTCCCACATTGAGGATGATTACCTCAAACGGATAATAAGTCTCGAAATCGAGCGCGGCCCAATAACGGTCGTTGAGCATCAGCTCGATGTTGGCTCGTTCGGTGACGACGTGGTACAGCCACTTCTGGTCACGATAGTTCTCAAAGATGCGCCGGTTCAGGTCGGCGGCCTGTTCGTCGGTGATCTGCTCGAAGTCGATGCCATACAGATCTCGGAAGGCGGGAAGCTGGTAGCGATACTGGCTCAACGCCCGGGCGTCGTCAAAGTCGCCCTTGGCCCGCGACCACCACTCGCTGAACGGTCCGCCGGGCGTCCAGGGAGTCAGCCGCTTGTATTGTGAGCCCCAGTAAGAGCGCCCCCAAACACCATAGAGGTTGATGCCGCGGCCATGCTCTGTCTCCACGTAGGGGTGCAGCTGATCGAAGGGCTTGAGGTGGTCGTGCGTGTCAATGATCGGGACTTCATCCAGAAACGCTTTGATTCGTTGGTAGGTTGCCGTGTCCGGCACCGCTTGACACCCAACCACAAAAGCTAGCCATAGGATGGCGCAAGCTTTAGTTGTCAATACAAATCGTCGCGTCATGGTTCTCTCCCCAAGAGGCTAAACCGGGTGCCATCCAGCCTGCGTGCACAGGTCCAGGCGCTAGCTGAGAGGTGCCGCGGAATGCAGCGTCCGCTTCCGCCGGCAATGCGCCGAATCAAATGAGCCTGATACAACCCAATGGAAGCGCACCTGGACGGTCGCGCGAATCTTTACACCGTCTAGGCGGTTACTGGAAGACATGGCGGCTCAGGCCAAACCGGACTTACGCTGCGCTTGCCTTTGAAAACTATTGGTACAGCATCGGGGGACAGGATAAACCTGTCATTCACTCACACCATTCGATTGTAGGCAAACCGGCTTCGGCCCCGGCAGAGTCGCCATCGAGAATTCTCCGCGGTTTCGGAAGCACTCGAGCTACAGGCAACGAGTGCCGGAATCCTCTCTATTGAGGCGGATTCGGCACTCGCTCGCTCACAGCTGGATTCGGCGCACCCGAACTTCGCGCTAGAAATTGACTCTTAGCACGACCTGGCCCTGTCTGGGGGAGTTCTCCTGTCTGTTGACTTTTCCAAAAGTGGCTGGATTGCTAATATTGGTGGAGCCCCCGCCGAACCGGCCGAAGCCGAGTGTCGTACGATTGAAAGCGTTAAACCACTCGAAGCGAAATTCGATGTTCACTGTTTCCCCGATATAGGTCCGCTTGACGATCCCAAAATCCTCTTTGAATTTCGGGAAGTCCCGCACGTTCAGCACAGAAGGCGCATCCCCGAAGGTTAATGGCTCGGGGTCGCTAAACGCATCGATGAGCAACAAACGGTCGTCGCGGCCGGGATCGAAATTGTTGGTCGAACGGGCCTGAATCGCTCCCGGGACAACGTCAGGAACATTTCGACTGTTGAATAGCGGCAGGGTGTTCGCGGCGGCTGACATAAGCGGAAATCCCGACTGGTAAGTCATAATCCCGTTGATCTGCCAGCCCTCCAGGAATTTACCCATCGCCCCCCCGACGCTGCCACCAAACGCTTTTCCCGGGCCAAACGGTAACTCGTAGTTGAATGCAAAGATAGCCCTGCCAGCTACGTCCATCACGGAGAGAGCTTTTTCTAGGCCCCGGTTATACCGGTCACGCGCGGCGGGAGACCAGAACCCGCCCCAACCTGAGCTAGCGTCCGTAAGGTTCTTAGCCCAAGTGAAGCTGCTCAGCAAAAACAATCCCTTGCTGTACCGTTTTTCGAGCTTGACCTGCAGGGCGTTGTAAGTCGAGTGACCCACCGGCGCCATATCAAGCGAAAACCCTGGAACTCCGTATGTCCCGACGTTGGTATATTGAGGGAACGGCCGCAAAGCTTGAGCCAGACTACCGCTGAATCCTGGGTAAGGGGGGCTAAAACCGGCCGCTACCACCGCCGGGTCAGTGATTCGTTTGAGAAGCAGGTCCCCTAATGGCAGGTGCCGCGGGTGGAGCTGATTGGCATTGAACAGCCCACTCTGCAGGCGGGTACCTTTCGCGCCGACGTAGTTCACATCTAGCAGCATGTTTGGCACGATTTGATATTGGATGCCAAAGTTCCAATTCTGCCGATAAGACGGCTTGTGGTGATTAGGCGCCCACTGGTGGACTAACCCATTGATCCCAAAGGTAGCCTCGGTGTTGGGAGGCGGGGAGAAATCCTGGGGGAAGCCGTCATCCCAATTGAAAGCGGGAGTGAGCCCCTGATCCTGCGATTGAAACGAAGGAAACACCTGGAAGCCTTGCGCAAAGCTCCAGTTGCCTGTTCCCGACAAGGGGGCGGTCGCCGTATAGCTAATTCCGTACCCCGTTCGAACAACCGTCTTGGGGGTGACGGACCAAGCAAGGCCCAGGCGGGGGGCAAAAGCCTTTTTGTCAGTCCCTTCGGTCAACCGCCGCGGCGCCCCATCTACTCCGGCGAAGACCATAGCCCCCGGTATCCCTCCCGCGCCGGGGTTCGGCTTAAGCGGATCCATAACGGAATAGAAATTGTTTTGCTCGATGATAGGAATATACACATCCCATCTTAGTCCTAGGTTGAGCGTGAGGTTGCTCCGGAGCTTGAAGTCGTCCTGAACGAAGAGGGCGCCGTACTGATAAATGGGCTCCGCGGTTATCTCCGAGATGAGACCATCACCTTTGTCCACCAGCCCCAGCAGATAACTGGCGAACGAACTGCCCGTCGTTGCTCGCCGTGAAGGGTCGGCTGTTTCGTTGCGGCTGAATCGGTATACACCCGAGCTGCTGGTGGTTTGATCGGTTACATGGAGCCAGCGATACTCCCCTCCGAATTTCAGATTGTGTCTGCCTTTCACAGTCGAAACAGTATCCGAGAAGACATTGGTCTTGTGCCAAAACTTATTCGCTCCGTCCCCGGGATCGCGGTTGAAATTGTAAAAATCCATGCGGAGCGTGGGAAACGCACCATCCGGAATTCCCGATAGACCCAGTTGTTGGCCCCATTGCATCGCATTCGTAAGATCTTCACCCGTTTGGTCATTTCGGTTATATCCCCAGGAGAAGTGATTGAACGTCCGAGCACTAATGATCCAGGTGTAGTTGATCCGCGGATGGTAAATCCAGTTCGTGTTCTGCTTGATATTCTGCATTGGGAAAGGAAACCTGCCTGCCGGAAAGGGACTATTTTTCCCAAAGTTATACATGCCGCTGATCCTGTGGCTATCGTTAAACAAGTGATCAAATTTCATCGTGTAATGATGTGTGTTCGTTTGCCCGGTTCCTGACGAAAAGAAATTGTCAACTATACCCGACTGGGTGGGAGCCGGCATGAAGCTGTTGACCTTGCTCGACACGGAACTAAAGCGGCTTTGCGGGATGATGTTGCCCGCGAACGGAAGCCGTGTGAACCCTCCTTGGCCGTCTGCGCTGGTTGTGGCCGGGTCGTAGACCTGGAAGGCTCCATTTTCGGGCAACAGCAGCGCGGAAAGATCGCCTTTGATAAAGTCGGGCGGGGGAACCGAGCCGAGAAAGTTCGTGGGCCCCGAGCGGAATCTAAACCAGTTGAAGTTGGCGAAGAAGAACGTCCTGTTCCGTACGATCGGCCCTCCGAAGCTTCCTCCAAACTCATTCTTTTTATTGATCGACCGCTGAGCGGCGAAAAACCCTCTGGCATCCAGCTTCTCGTTACGCAAATACTCGTAGAGGTTTCCATGAAACTCATTCGTTCCCGAGCGAATCGTATACCGCTGAACGCCTCCCTGGGAAGATCCGTACTCAGCTGAATAGCCGCCTGTGGTGACCGAGAATTCCTGGACGGCGTCCGGTGAGATCGACAATTCCTGATGGGTCATCGTGTGCACACCAGTTTGCAGGGAAACACCGTCGATTTGGATCTCTTCGGTGAACACCTGGCTGCCATTGGTACTGGTAGCGAAATTGGCGCCGACCACTCCAGGTAGCAGAAAAACAAAAGAGCCCGGATTGCGTCCGCCGGCGACGCCACCACCCTCGAGCGACAAGGGTAGCTCGATGTAGCTTTTCGCGTTCATCGATGTAACCACGTCGCTGGTGTCGGCCTTCAACTGCGGAGTCGCTGCAGTCACCGTCACTGTTTCCGTCATCTGTCCTACTTCCAGCGTCAGGTCTAGGCTCACGACTCCAGCGACCTCCACGTACACCTCCGCCCGGACGAGTTTGCTGAAGCCTGGCTTTTCCGCCTCGATCCTGTATGTTCCCGGCGACAATTGCGGGATGCTGTAGATCCCGGCCCCGGTGGACAAGCTTGACGTTATGATACCGGTCGCCTCGTTGATGGCGGTGACCGATGTCTCGGGAATCACCGCTCCGGTCGCGTCGCTAACGATGCCCCGAATCGAACCTCGCTCGGCTTGAGCCATAAGCGAGATGGCGGTGGCAACGACGACCAACACTACCCGTAAGGCTGAGTACGTACGTCCCGCGACTTTATGTGAATTCGATGAGTACTTCATTTCCCCCCCCCGTTTACTTCCATGGTTTATGGTTTACTTCCGGCAGAGCCTGCCTGCTTCGTGTTTCTCTCGTCTTGTCGGTGCTCATCCAATCTGGGGCCTACGTCAGGGCAAAATTGCCTCCCCACCGTGTCCTTCACAGCCGTATGCCGTTGTGATAGAATTTCCCCTTTTTCGGGGCTCGAGTCCCAGCACCTAGACGGCCCCAGAGCGGGCATGCCCGCTCATCAAAGGCGATCCTCTTGGACTTGCGACCCCATTCGTGCAAAGCTCACGGCAGCCAGACTGGACTTCAGATTACGGTCCAGGCAACATTATTGTCTAACCAAAGTGTTTTGTCAAGGTTCAGAGTTGTCCAATGCAAGGGCGCTTGTATCATCCCGTATCGCCGATTTGGCCGAAACGTCGCATCGAACGGCCGGTAGTGCACCCGCACCCGCCCCCGGAGTCGGATGCTTCGCCCAGGCGCCATCCGCCTCAACGCCCTCCGGTTGGCCAAAACGTGACAAGGCTTCAAGAAATAATCCCGAGCCCGAGCCAACATCGAGGATGAGCCCGAAACCGCTTTCGGGTTTCAACTGTTCCAGCCATTTGAGAGTCAGCTTTTCGCGGGATCTCCACCACCAATGGCGGCGATAGAGTTCGGCGTATTTTACGACATAAGCGGGATCCACCGCTATCTCCCGACGATTCGACTTACGATGTACAGCGGCCGGCGTTTGGTCTCTTCGTAGATTCTGCCGAGATATTCACCAATCAAGCCCAGAAACAGCATCTGCACGCCGGAGAGAAACACAATGAAGAAGATCAACGCGGTGAAGCCCGCGGGTGATTCGTTAAGCACTAATCGAGCGTATAGCGCGTAGAGCAAGTAACAGCACGCCACACTCAGCGCTCCCAGTCCAGCAAAGGAGGCCATCCGCAGAGGCAAGATGGAGAAAGAGAAAATGCCGTCTAAGCCAGGATTTCCGATTTGGCTCCTCTGACGGCACGAGTCTACACCCTCACCCGGCGAAGCGCAACCATTTCTCCACCCGAAAGAGGCGGCGGCTGAGGCGGGACCGATCGAGCCCCCTTCTTGCCCCTCATGGGGGCTGATCCGCCGCTGCGAAGTCAATTTCGCAGACACCCTTCCGAGCTTCCGTCCTCAGTACTCAGGTTTCGCATTCGGCAAGTCGCGTGCTACCCGCCCGGCACAGGCAGCGCCCAGATCCTCCGCAGCATGTCGCCAAACAGGCGCCGGTTCAGATGTCCCTCCGCGAACAAGAGCCAGTAATACCGCGCGTGTTTAATTAGCCGTCCGCCCGTCTTCATCAGCTGGTGCTGCAAGCTCGTCAGCGACCAGCTCTTGATCCGTTGCGGCAGCCCCAGCCGCCGCCACAAGTTGCCCAGGTTATAGGCCAGCACGCTGAGCTGCAAGCGCACCTCGTTCGCCCGGAAGCGATGGCACGACAGCCGCGTCCAGTGCGTCGCTTGCTTACCTTCTTTGATCCACTGCTCCGCCGTGCCGCGCTTGTTGTAGAAACGCACCACCGACCGGCTTGGCAAGCTCATGTTCGTCACGATAAAACCGACGCGCGCGAATAGCTCGCCCTGGTGGTGCTCGACCTTGGCGACAACTCGTCTGGGCCCCTTCCAGCTCTCCGCCTGATAGCGAAAGCTCTTGTAGCGCACTAGCGGCTTGCGGCCGGGCCTCCCCGGCGGACGAAACAGGATGTCTTCGATCTCCAGCTCCAGGCTCTTATTGGCCGGAATGCGGATCGCGTAGTCCGCGCCGCGCTCCTCCAGTGCTTCGTAGATCTCGGGCTTGGCGAAGGCGGCATCGGCGCGAAAGGTGACCTGTTTGCCTTCGGCCAGTTGGCGCTCGATCTCCGGCAACAATAGCTCATCCCAGTCCTCGGCGCTGTGCACGTTGCCGGGACGCAGCTTGGCAGCGAGGCAATCACCATGACCGTTGAACAAAAGCAACGGGTGGTAGCAGACCGACTCGAAGTGTCCGTTGTAGGCACTGCCTTCCTGTTGGCCATGGACCGGACTCTCGGTGGAGTCCATGTCCAGAACGACCCGCTCGGAGTCGTCGAACGCCTCCGCTTGCCCGACCAGCTCTCGGTTCAGCGCCATCAGCCCCAGCAGGTTCTCTTCGCTCGCCAGCATCTCCGTCTCGAAGCCGTGCAGCGTCGAGGTCAAGGCCGCACCGCGATCCCAGATCTTCTGCGAGCCGATCAAGCGAAACGTCGGGTCAGCCGACACTCGGACGGCGTCGTTGACGTCCTCGTAGCCTGCCAAGCGGCTGTAGACCGACTGCCGCAACAGATCAGCGAACGTGAACTGCTTGTTTGTGCCTTGCCGGGAGTCGGTGAGATGCTCGCCGATCAGTTTCCCGAGTCCGAGTCGCTCGTCCAACTCCCGAACCAGGATCAAGCCACCGTCGGAAGTGACGTGCGATCCCTGGAAATCGACTTTCAACGAGCCGTTGAAACTTAGCTGGAATGGCTTGGTTTGTTTTTCACCCATTGGGTGTTGGCCTCCATGGCGTCCTCATCGGGCTCTAGCCCCTATGAATAAAGACGCTCAAGGCCGCCGGAAGGTCGAGAGGTCTGAATCAAATTGGAAATGCGGGATCATTTCGCCCCTGCCTCACCTTGTTGACAAAGACTCCATGTGCGGCAAGGCCCCTTCGCTCCACGGGCGTTACTCCGCTTCCTCGCTACTACGAACCTAGCCGCCACCCTCTCGCCTGCCACCGACTTCCTGGTTTTCGCCAGTCGCTTTCGCGACGGGACGACGAGGGTCTCACTAGTGGCTTAGCATGCCCTTGTCACCGTGCTGTCTCTAGGGTCCCGTGGCAAAAGTCGTGCAGGAACGAAAAATGGGGACTGCCACCAATTCGCTCCCCGTCATGACCCAAGAAACAAAGCACTTAGCCTGAAGCGAATTGGCTGGCTGTACCCGATTTTTCGCGACCTTCACTTCTACCACGGGCTGCTAGGGGCTTCGACAAGATCACGCCGACATCTTCGAGGCAATCCGATCCCGGGACGCCGAGCGGGCACGCGTAGGCATGGAAGCCCATCCGCGGCGGGCCGAAAGCCTGGTTCGGAATAGCTCCGGATCGGCAAGTAAGGAAATCGGTCGCTCACCCCGATGACCTCTGGCGCCTCCGGGCACTTCGGCTTGCCGGCCCTACCACGCAAGAGGCGCTATAATCGACCTAGATTGACGCACGGTCACACTCAGGAGCTCACAGAATGTGAACTTTTTGATTTTTCTTCGGTTTAGGTCATGAGGACGGCGATGTCGACCTACCCTTACCGAGTCATTCCGCTTTTTGGATATCTCATCACCCTTGCCACGCTCTCGCCGGCGCAGCACCCGGCCGCTTCTTCAGACGCGCCCACCATAAAAAACTCCCCGGCGCCAATAGAAACTTTGACCTATGTGTACGGGCCTTTTGATCTCGAGGCCGAGACTCTCCAACAGATCCAGCAGCATATAGGTTTTTCCTTTCCGGAAGAGATCTGGTTGGTTGGCTATAGCGTCGAAGTCGTTGACCCCAGCGGTAACAAATTACCCCGGGAACTGCAGTGTCACACCTTCCTCGGTTCTGGAATCCCCATGCAGCACCAGCAAATGGAGGTCGTGGGGATCTTTTCCGACGGGTACACCGATTCGATAGACCTACCCGAGGGTTTTGGCCTTTTGTTCAAGGCAGGTGAAACGATCTCGTGGACACCGCTGTTCAACAATCGAAATCCGCGGCTGTCTCGCGCTGTGATGAGGGTGACCTTGCGAATCATTCGGACTCGAAACTTGAAGAGCCCGCTGAAAGCGCTCACCACCACCGTACGATCGATCCAGTCTCCGGACCTTTACTATGTTGAGCCGGGCAGAGACATCCGGGAGAACACCTTCAATTTGCCCGCCGGCAAGATTCACGCTATCGGGGCACACATCCACCCTTACAGCGTGTCCATCGAGCTCATCAACCTCACCCGCGACGAGCCTGTCTGGAAGGCCGTTGGCCGTAGGGATGAAGAAGGCGCCCTGGTGTCGATGCCGGTTTATAAGAACGCCGAGGGCTATAACGTCCGTCCTGACGACCGCTTCAAGCTAGTGGCCATTTACGAAAACACCACGAGCAAGCCGGTCGATGCCATGGCCGGTATTTTCGTTCTTTACTCACCAGGGCTTTAGCTACTTTCCGGCGCAAAATACGCGTAGCGCTCGGGGCGGGGACTGTTTCAATTTCGCGCCTTCAAAGAATCAACAACTTACGGGCGCATTCGGACGCGAAATTGGCTGACTGTACCCAGCCACCACGCAGTTTCTCCTTTTTGCGCCGGAAAGTAGCTATCGAGCTGCTAAAAAAGCGTCGTTGAATCCTGAATTCCGACCAGGTGCTCACAGCAGGACTGAAGCCCGAGAACCTGAGGGGATGCACCCTGGGGCGAGCCCGTGCGGAGAAGGGATAAGGCTCCGGAAGAATGCGGAAGACTTCTGGCGTGATTACATAAGCACGCCGAGGGTGGTGGGCTACGATGATGTTCTATCCGTCGAACACGAGGACCCACTGATCGAGCCGGAAGAAGGTTTCGAACTGGCCGTCGAGTTGTTACAAAGGGTCATGCCACGAAAGACGCCCACCGCGCTGTGGTTCGAGTAAAGTGGGATGCAGCTTCCGAGAAGGACCGCCACTATGAAAATCGGACCGAATTTTTTGATTTGGGTTTCCCCGTTTCGCACGGACCGTGATCTAGGGTTGATCGACAAGGCGAAGTCCATGGGGGCTGACGTCGTTGAATTCGCCATAGAGGACGACGGCGTGGTGGATGCGACGCTGCTGCGCCGAGCGCTCTCCGACAACCAAGTGGAGTGTTCGGTCGTCGGGCTTTTCGGGCCCCAACGTGACTTCGCAAGCGAAGACCCTGCTGTTCGAAGCCAAGGATTGGAGCATGCCAGGCGTTGTGTGGACCTCACGGCAGAGGCAGGCGCCGGGGTTTTCGCCGGTGCCGTCGTCGCCGCCGGATGTGATCAAGCAGTTACCGAAGCAGAGCGAAGCACACGGCTCGCATTCGCCGCCGAGGCCCTCCACGAGATCGGGCAGCACTCGGCGAAGGCAGGGGTGAGGTTCTGCGTGGAGATACTGAACCGCTACGAAAGCAACCTGGTCACGACGGCCGCGGAAGCGCGTGAGTTAATGGACCGGGTCGGCCACGCTGCTGTCGGCATTCATCTCGATTGTTTCCACATGAGCATCGAGGAAACTGACTTGGGGGCGGCCATTCGCGCCGCGGGCGACAAGCTGTACCATCTGCACGCCAGCGCCAGCCATCGCGGCACACCCGGCGAAGGACACCAGCCTTGGGTAGAGGTGGCACAAGCCTTAAGGGACATTGACTATCGAGGCTACGGAATCATCGAAGCGTTCAATCCCGCCGGTCGACTGGCCCACCTAGCGCGCGCTTGGCGTCCGTATGCTGCTTCACAAGACGAGTTAGCGCGACGAGGTCTGACGTTCCTCAAATCCGTTCTACCGGCCGCCTAGCCCGCTCTTCTCACCGCGTTGTGAGCCGAAGTGTGTGAGAAGGCCGCCAGGACGAGGCGCGCGCAGCTCAGCGCTGAGCGACATATTCGGCCCAACCTGCGTCCTTGCGTGTGGGCAGATCGGAAACAGGTATCGGTAGGAGTACCGACACGGCAGGTCTGGGGACCCGCGCCACGAGGGCGGTTGTTGCCTTACGCCACGGCCTTTCCTAGCTCGGCTTCAGCTTCACTTGAACGGCCAACTAGGAAAGAACAGGATTCGGACCTCTGCCCTCCTCCCCAATCCGGTCTAAGCGTCACCGACGGAAACCTCTAAGACTTGCAATGACTTAGGGCCTCCGACCCAAGGGAAACTTGGTCCCGGCGGGTAAAATGAAACTAGAGGGTCGGTGAACCAGTTTTGGGCCGGGCTAAAAGGCTCGAAAAGGAAATTACCAAACAAACCCAATTTTGTGGCAACTGTCTATTTTTGAGTAACTTATGATATTGCATAGGAGCTGGCGATCGGGACATGGGGTGGGGGCCAGCCGTCCGTGCAGCGGACGGCCTTCTTCTCCATTCACTAACTTGAGAACGGTCTCGATCGGCCAGGTGTCACAACACTCCCGACCTCGAAGAATCAACAACATACTTGCTCTCGAACCCCGAAAGACTTGACTTCGTGGCTTAGAATGGAAGTAGAAAAGGGGCCGTGCGCACAGGGGGAAAGAATTTTAGCGGAAATCCGCTCCAAACCGCTCAAAACCGCTATGTAACACCCATAGTGGAATGTGCTGTCACGAGTTCTTGCAGATTTATGAGCGGGATCCTGCGTTTTTCTAAACCTGTTCGGCCATTGGTCGTCGCCAAACGAGCTGCTTTTCCGGGAACGCTACTCCCAGAAATCAACGATGGTCCGGTTGACTTCGGCGGCGGTGAGACTGGCTTTCGATACGTTTCTCAAGGCTGCGGCTGGTCCAAAGGATACGGTCCTGGTGTTTGTGGCCAGCCACGGCACCGTCGATCCCCAAACGCGCGAAGGCTTCGTGGTCACCTATGACAGCGATCCCCAGGACTTGGTCAGCACGGCTCTCCCCATGGCGGATCTTCAAAAGTTAATCCGGGAAGAGCTTAGCGGCGTCAAACGTGTTCACGTCTACGTTGATGTCTGCCACGCCGGCAAAATCGGTACGATCGAGGCCAAAAAGAACAGGATCAACTCGGTTATCGAACGATTGGGAGAAGCCGATGGGGAGATTCTGGGCCTAATGGCCAGTCGGCCGAGGGAAGTTTCTTACGCAGGACCGCAGTTTGGAGGAGGTCATGGAGCCTTCAGCTACTTCCTGCTAAACACTCTCAATGGAGCAGCTGACTATGACCAAGACGGTCTGGTTGTGGTCGACGACGTGATCGACTACGTCCGCGAGAAGGTGGCGGAGGGAACCTGGCCCAAGACCCCGAAAATCTACCCTCGCGCATTAGCCTGGCCCGAGCGTTATCCCGTAGCGGGGAAAGCTCCGAAGCGATCCGCCTGTACACCAAGATCGTCGAGGCCCTTCCGAACTACGTGGCCGCCCGCCTCGCCCTGGCGGAGCTACACGAAAAACCGAGCGATTCCGAGGCGGCGCTTGAACAGCTCAATCAGGCGCGCGCGCGCCAACCGGAAAACGCTGTCATCTTTGAACAGATCGGAGATCTCGAGCAGGCCCGTGGACGGACGCCACAAGCTTCTGATGCCTACGAGTCCGCGCTACACTATGCTCCGGACCGGAAAACGAAAAAGCGCCTGCGGAGGAAGCGAAAGCGGTAAGGGTGTCTTCTTCTCCCCGGGGGACTAACACCATACTGATAGGGCCCGGCTACGAGCTTGCCGCTCCCTGGCTATCCACGTCCCGAAGCCGCAAGCGGCGCTCGCTAACAACTTGACCGCCAAGCCAATGAGCGCGTAGGGACTTTTGACACACTTTTGGGCACACTTGGTAACGCAGATCATACTTGAAGAGATATGGGAACTGATGGGAAGATTGGAAACAAAGGGGTGTTATAGCCCAACGGGCGCGTAGCTCAGTTGGTTAGAGCGCCTGCTTCACACGCAGGAGGTCCCCAGTTCGAGTCTGGGCGCGCCCACCATTGTTTTCAGGAAGTTAGAGGCCATCGGGTTCATCCGCACAGGGCCATGTCCACACGGATGTCCACACAGATTGCAATTCGTGGCCGTTTTCGGTGGCCGCGATCCCCCCCCCACTTGTGGGAGGACGACGCCGCTCGGTTTGTCCCGCCTTTGATCCCGCCCGTCGTGCTAAGCGGTTCGTACCCCAATCGGAAAACGGCGATTTCGGATTTCTCGAAACACCACCCCAAAAAAACATTTGGCTCTGCACACCGCATAGTCCCCTCGATGATGCGAGCTATGATTTTGAAACTCAATCTCGGGCGGTTTCACAATTCAGCACAGTCTTCCGACAGGCTGCCGTTCAGCGGTACAATTTCCCTCGGAGGACTCGGACTGCGAATAGCTACCGAGAAATTTCGTTCCCACCAGGTATCGTGAGTTCCGAGAGGCTCATAGCTCGGCTCGGACGGCTGAAAGTGAGTTCAGATCAGAGGCTTAGCAGAGGTCCCTGCAATTAGCTGGTGGTAAGGCTTGTTCCCGACAGTAATCCTGCGGCGGTACAATTTTCTCGTCGATGGTCGGGCAAACCATCTCGCACTACCGGATCACCGAGAAGCTCGGCGAAGGCGGGATGGGTGTCGTTTATAAGGCCGAAGACCTGAATCTCGCCAAGAAGCAGCGCTAAAGTTCTTGGCGCGGGAGGCACTCGGCAACGCTGAACATCGGGAGCGCTTTCTTGGCGAGGCGCTCCTCAGGGTCAAAGCCGAGCAGGGAAAAGCCAACGCCCAGTTCAGCCTCGGCGCCATGTACTACCACGGCCGAGGTGTGCCGCAGGAATAAACCGAAGCCGCAAGGTGGTATCGGATGGCCCTCCGACGCCCTTATTTATGCGGGTTTCAGAGCATCGAAAGGGGCGAGGAGGCCAACACCGTGGGTGAAAAACAAAGCAAGCCGTTTCAGCTAACGTTCAACGGATTCCTTGAAGGTTGACGCGGCGCCAGGGCTCGACGGTACGTTGAGCACGGCGAGCAGGCGCAACGAAGTAATGGCGGTCCTGTCGCGCGCTTTGGCCGTCAGACTGGTGAGTAAAGCGGGTTAGTCCGAACCCTAGCCCAACCCTAGCCAGTATTTCTTATCGTACGGGTTGCAGGCACTTGCGCCCGCCAGCCCCGATATGCTCCCATTAGAAATGGCTGCTCGCAAGGGTCGCCAAGTCATCCTGCATCCGCTTTTTATAGCGGCTTACCCGGTTTTTTTTCTTTACCACGCGAACAGCGAAGCTTTTGATTTCTCCGTTGTCGTCACCCCACTCGCCACGAGTCTGGTGTTGACGCTCCTTCTGTGGTGGGGGATAAGCCACCTAACCCGCGACAAGAAACGGTCGGCAATCTACACGTCGGTTCTAGTCCTCGGTACATACTCGTTCGGTCCATTACACGAGTTTATCGGCAACTTTTCTTTCGCCCAAGGTCTTGAAGCTGTGTCCCTAGGGACCAGGCTCGTCATTTCGAGTTTTGCGATCGTATTGGTGTCCGCGGTGCTTTGTTTCAAACTCAATAAACATGTCGGCGCCGCGACCTACGCGGTAAATATCGTTGCCGCCGTTCTTGTCTGCGTGCCGCTGGGCCAAACCGCCGCCATGACGGTCCAAAGACTGCAGTTGCGGCAGTTCGTTCCTGATCGATCCTCTTTCGATGCAGTTCCGCCCTCCATGTTGGAAACCGAGGATCCGCCGGACATCTACTTCATCGTGCTTGACGGCTACGCCCAGAGCGAATTCCTGGCGGACGAGTACGACTTCGACAACTCCCGGTTCCTGGGCTTCCTGGCGGATAAGGGCTTTCGTGTTACCCCGAAGAGCTGGGCGAATTATCCGTGGACGATAGTTTCTCTCACATCGACTCTAAACTTCGCATATCTCCACGAACCGTTGGGATGGGAGCTCAAACGGTTCACCGATCGTCGTTTGATGAGATCGCTGCTGCAAGAGAATCGGACAGTGCGAAACCTTCGAGCGGCTGGGTATACGATCGTGGCGTTCGATGGGGAATACTACGAGGCCGACCTGCGTAATGTCGACAGAACCGTTGGGGAATGGTGGTTTCCCAATTCCTTTCTGATTGGTTATCTGCAGATGACGCCCCTGCCAGCCCTTCTCCGTCAGCTTCGCTGGCCCGTGCTCTACAGCCTGCATCGAGAACGTATCCTCTACACTGTCGAGCATCTTCCTGATGTGGCGGCCATGCCCTCTCCCAAATTCGTGTTCGCCCACATCTATTTCGGCCATCCACCTTTCGTCTTCGGCCGCCAGGGCGAACCGGTAAATCGCGCTTGGACCTACAGTTGGGAAGATGCGCCCGGCGTCGGCGAAGAGGAGTATATCCAGGGCTATCGCGATCAAGTGCACTATCTCAACGGCAAGATGGAGGCTGCCATAACTCGTATCCTGGCTGAATCGGAACGGCCGCCCATTATCATTCTTCAAGGCGACCATGGACCCGCGCTACACATGAGCACTGTCTTGGCGGACATGGACGTGCGGGAGCGGTACAGCATTTTCAACGCGTACCTCTTGCCTGACGGCGGCGACGAAAATCTCTACGATTCCATTAGTCCAGTCAATACATTCCGCGTTCTGTTCAACCACTATTTTGGGACCGATTATCCTCTTCTTGAAGACAAAGCCTTTTACGTGCCTTTCCTAGAGATCTATAACTTCACGCTCGTTAGTCGTCCCTGAAAAAGTCGATTCAGGTCGCACGAGGGGGGGGGTAGGGCACAGGTGAGAGGGCAGCTACTCTAGCCCGAAGTTCTAGGGGAATAACGACAGTAAGGCGTTGATTCTACGGCGGAAAGGCGGCCGGTGAGATTCGCTTTTCTGGCTACAGGCCCAGCAGTTCGCAGCCCGCTTTTGAAGCGGCGTCGGAGCGGTCCGTTGTTCGAACGTCGCTGCGCGGCCCTCGCCGCCGACGCGGCAGGTCTTTTGGCAGCGCGTCGCCAGCGCGTCGAGCAACGTCGCGAAGCTGTGCACGGGTAACCCCTCGGACGTACGGCAGCGGGCCTTTTTCTTCTTCACCACCGCCGAAGGCTCGGCCGGCGCCACCGCATCGCGTTGTTGCCAGTCGGCCTCGAGCTGCTCGTCTTCGAATAACAACTCCGCCAGCGCTTGGCGCATGCGCCACTCCACATAGTAGGCCAGCAGACACAAAAAAATGTGCGCCCGCACGTGCTCCGGCGTGCCGTGAAAGATCGGCCGCACGCGCAGATCCGCGCCTTTCATGCAACGAAACACGCGCTCGACACGGGCAAAACTCTTGTACGAACGCACCGCGTCGTCCGCCGACAGGCCGGCCTTGTCCTCACTGCTGCGGATCACGTAGAGGCCGTCCAGCGCCGCTTCCCGCTTGATCGCCGCGGTGCGCCGCGCCCAGCTGAAAACGCCGCCGGCGATCGTCGTTTCAAAATGTTTGCCCATCTTGTAGCGGTCCAGGACGCGTCCCACCTTGCGCCCGATCTCGGCGGCAGGCAGCGGGGTGCGTTTGCGCCGTGCGAGTTCGGCCTGGATGCGCTCGAATTCCTTCTCGGTGGCCGCCAGCAGCTCCTTGCGCTTGCGCCCGCGCTCGTCGGGATAGTCGGGGGAGTTGATCTCAGCCAAGTTTTTCTTGTCGAACAACGACAACTGCAAATGGCCTCCGTCGGCCAACCGCCGCAGCGCCGTAAAAGAACGGGCCCACCAAGCCACGGTATGAATCGCTCCGAACGCCAATGGTTGATCGAAGAATTGGGGACGCCGGGGCTGCCCCCGTTAGGAGCGAGTACGCATCAAGTAGAGCACTCGTTCGGTTCCGGCGATCCTCTCGGTGCGTTCCAAAGAGAAGCATGGTTCGAACGCCCGCTCGAAACCATGTTGCGTGTAGTCGTCGAAGATATCGACCCGCGAGGCGAGTAAACGTTGGACCTGAGAATCTTGCTTCGGGACGAATTCGATGATCAGACCGCGGCAGAGCTTGGCAAAGAATTTCGCCACGTCCAACAACGGTACGTTATTGGCAATGACGAGATGGTGGATCAAGGCCAGGGCCATGGCAAGGTCCGTAGGCCCTCTTTCGATGAGGGAATCTCGCTCCCGACTGGCCCAACCCAAACTCGGGCTGGGATTGACCAAATCGATCAGTAGCGGCATGACCTGGGTTCGGCCCGATTTTCGGCATTCAAGATAATTGGCTTCGACTGAGGCCGGATCCAAGTCCATTGACAAGGTGCGTTTTCCCTGGCCGGCGGCCAGCCGGCTAAAAAGACCGACGTTGGCGCCCAGATCCCACACCTCAGCAGCGTCGGACTGCTGGAGAAACTCCGAAACGAGTCTCTCCTTCCGCTCAAACGCAGGTTCGCTGTAGTTGGTCTCCGAGTAGTATTGGGCCCAGTCCCCTTGGGGCCGCCAATGGAGTGCTTCGGTACCGGACTCCAAACTATCCATCAAGCCCTGGAAACCCAGACGGGTGACCTTGCTTTCCGATCGAGCGACTTTGGCTCCAGCGTGCTTGGTCTGGCTCCGGGCGTGCAGGTGAATGTGGATCAGCAGCGGCCACTTGAGGCGTGTGCGAGCGGGTAATAGCGTACTGGCGAGGTCGACCGGGATACCGTCAATGTGGTGTTTCAGCAGTGAAGCGAGACGGAAATCGCGGTTAGCGATCAGTGCCAGCGGACCAAGAAAGTGCTGGCAATACTGGCGGTAGGCAACCCAAGGCTCGCCTTCTTGATAGCTTTCGAAAGAAAGCGTGTCAATCAGCACGGGCCGGCCCTCGACGAACTGGATGTTGTAGGCGCTGCTGTCCTTCAAGGTCAGGCCATGCTCGAACGCCAGTTTTTGAATACGGATTGTCGCCAGGGCGGCGTCTTTCAGTTGACTAAAACACCATTCGTAAGGATAGGAAACAAAAGGTACTCGGTTCGGCTGCAAGACTTTGTATGCCCCGGGCGCCGCCGCATGATGAAGTTCTACTTCTTGGTGCGCGACGAGCCGGCCCTCCTCAACCAGCTTGTCGTAGAGTCCCGACTGCATGAACTGGTCGTAGTTTTCCCGGTAACTGCCGTTTACTTGCCGGTAAAGGGCGCCGTCACGCTCGAAGACGAACCCGCTCGGATCCCGGAACGAACCGGCGATTCGGCAGCCCGGCAAGAGGCCACTGGGATCGAGATTTTCGGTAAGAGGCATGCCGATAACGGGAGAGAATGGGCTCGATCGCTAGCTCGAAGCCAAATAGCCCGCCACCAAGGCCTCAGTTGCAGGTCCGCAACCGTCGGTGGAGCGCGCACGACAATCGAGTTTGGAACCAACCTTGACGTGCCGCTGGATTGCCGTAGTCGAACGCACGATGGGGTCAGGGGCTGGGTCCCCGTCAAGAACCGATTTCAAGAACCGCTTGATGAGTTGTCACCAGAGGAGTCAGAGACCCGAAAAAAGCCCTTGATGTTCCCCCCAAAAACGTTTCACTGCAAACGAAGCGCCCAACAATCCCGCCACAAGCACCTGAAGCAGATAGCTCCCGGAACCAGGATCGAGGTAGGCGGCTAGCGGCCGCGGAAAGCATATCATCAACAGCGCCAACAAAAGTGTGCCTCTCGCAATGCGCATTGAGTCGTTCATATTAGTCGGAATTTCCGATTTGGACCTCCGACCCCCTGATGGTACACGCTTCGCCATCGGGGTCACAAGCAATTTTTTCCCCTCTGTCAACGCCAAGTAGAAATGTCCTATTCGCTGCCAAGTAGAAATGTCCGGTTGGGGCCGTTCGTCAACATTCGCGGCATGGCGGCGTCTCCGGTCGGCGCCGACGGCAAGCTGTTCTTCTTGGACATGGACGGCACGCTCACTGTGGTGAAGGCCGGGGGCGAATGGGAAGTGCTGCACAGCTTGGCGCTCGACGAGGGCGGCACCGCGACCCCGGCCACCGCCGACGGTCGTCTCTACGTACGCACTCACCAGAACCTCTACTGCTTCGGAGAGTGAAGCACGGGCTTAGCAGCCGCGGGCCTCCACTTCTTCGTGAACCCAAGTACGGGCTGGACTACGAGCCATGGCGGGCGCCGCATACGGTCACAAACGCCTTTGGCCACGCGAGTTCCTTCAACGAAGGGCACATCCACGCGCCAACCGCTGCCACGCCTATAAACCAGGATTTCCGATTTGGCTCCTCTGACGGCACGAGTCTACACCCTCACCCGGCGAAGCGCAACCATTTCTCCACCCGAAAGAGGCGGCGGCTGAGGCGGGACCGATCGAGCCCCCTTCTTGCCCCTCATGGGGGCTGATCCGCCGCTGCGAAGTCAATTTCGCAGACACCCTTCCGAGCTTCCGTCCTCAGTACTCAGGTTTCGCATTCGGCAAGTCGCGTGCTACCCGCCCGGCACAGGCAGCGCCCAGATCCTCCGCAGCATGTCGCCAAACAGGCGCCGGTTCAGATGTCCCTCCGCGAACAAGAGCCAGTAATACCGCGCGTGTTTAATTAGCCGTCCGCCCGTCTTCATCAGCCGGTGCTGCAAGCTCGTCAGCGACCAGCTCTTGATCCGTTGCGGCAGCCCCAGCCGCCGCCACAAGTTGCCCAGGTTATAGGCCAGCACGCTGAGCTGCAAGCGCACCTCGTTCGCCCGGAAGCGATGGCACGACAGCCGCGTCCAGTGCGTCGCTTGCTTACCTTCTTTGATCCACTGCTCCGCCGTGCCGCGCTTGTTGTAGAAACGCACCACCGACCGGCTTGGCAAGCTCATGTTCGTCACGATAAAACCGACGCGCGCGAATAGCTCGCCCTGGTGGTGCTCGACCTTGGCGACAACTCGTCTGGGCCCCTTCCAGCTCTCCGCCTGATAGCGAAAGCTCTTGTAGCGCACTAGCGGCTTGCGGCCGGGCCTCCCCGGCGGACGAAACAGGATGTCTTCGATCTCCAGCTCCAGGCTCTTATTGGCCGGAATGCGGATCGCGTAGTCCGCGCCGCGCTCCTCCAGTGCTTCGTAGATCTCGGGCTTGGCGAAGGCGGCATCGGCGCGAAAGGTGACCTGTTTGCCTTCGGCCAGTTGGCGCTCGATCTCCGGCAACAATAGCTCATCCCAGTCCTCGGCGCTGTGCACGTTGCCGGGACGCAGCTTGGCAGCGAGGCAATCACCATGACCGTTGAACAAAAGCAACGGGTGGTAGCAGACCGACTCGAAGTGTCCGTTGTAGGCACTGCCTTCCTGTTGGCCATGGACCGGACTCTCGGTGGAGTCCATGTCCAGAACGACCCGCTCGGAGTCGTCGAACGCCTCCGCTTGCCCGACCAGCTCTCGGTTCAGCGCCATCAGCCCCAGCAGGTTCTCTTCGCTCGCCAGCATCTCCGTCTCGAAGCCGTGCAGCGTCGAGGTCAAGGCCGCACCGCGATCCCAGATCTTCTGCGAGCCGATCAAGCGAAACGTCGGGTCAGCCGACACTCGGACGGCGTCGTTGACGTCCTCGTAGCCTGCCAAGCGGCTGTAGACCGACTGCCGCAACAGATCAGCGAACGTGAACTGCTTGTTTGTGCCTTGCCGGGAGTCGGTGAGATGCTCGCCGATCAGTTTCCCGAGTCCGAGTCGCTCGTCCAACTCCCGAACCAGGATCAAGCCACCGTCGGAAGTGACGTGCGATCCCTGGAAATCGACTTTCAACGAGCCGTTGAAACTTAGCTGGAATGGCTTGGTTTGTTTTTCACCCATCGGGTGTTGGCCTCCATGGCGTCCTCATCGGGCTCTAGCCCCTATGAATAAAGACGCTCAAGCCCGCCGGAAGGTCGAGAGGTCTGAATCAAATTGGAAATGCGGGATAAAAGCATAAGAGGAGAGCCGCCGTGACGAACAAGACGCACACAAACCCGTGAGTCTTCACGCAATTGGGAATGCCGTTTAGACCCCCAGGGCCTGGAGCGAAAAGGGCGTTTGTTGTTCCGACGGGCGGCGGCCGCTGGCAGGTCTGCGAGCGAGGCGGCTGCCAGCCGCGCTGGAGCCACAACGGCGAGGAGCTTTTCTACGTCGAAGCGGAGACGCTCGTAGCCGTCGAGGTAAGCACGAGCTCCGGCTTGCGAGTCGGCCAAGCCAATCGATTGTTCCACGGCCCGAGCCTCACCGGGAGAACCTGGGACTACGACGTCTCGGCCGACGGGCGCTTCGTGACGGTCGAGGACGTGGTCCCCGACACGGACGCGCCCCGCAAGCCTGCGATCCGAATCACCAAAACTGGTACGAAGAGTTCCGCGGCCCGAACAGGATTAAGTCCCCCGAAACGAACTACATAGAGCGTACCCAGGGGATAGCTAATGGTAAATCGCGTTCGCGCTAGTAATCAGGGGTCTTTGATTCCTAACACACTCTAACAAAGCCACTTAGGTCTTATTTTGCCCGACTCGGCGCCAAGGTCAGACGAAACCCGGCAGGGGAGAAAACATGGCGAACCGAAGAGTCAAACTTGTCCGGTCTGGTGACGAGCAAACCACGTGGCGCGGGGCTGGGGACGAGTACCGCGTGTTGGCGACCGGCGAAGATACGGCTGGCGACTACTTCATCATGGAGGCGATCGTGCCTCCCGGAGGTGGGCCGCCACCACACATCCAAACGCGCGAAGAAGAAGCCTTTTACGTACTCGAAGGAGAGGTGGTCTTCCGAGCTGACGGAGAGCGCATCGTCGCTCAGCCCGGGGCCTACCTGAACATCCCCCGCGACGTGCCCCATCAATTCAAGAACGAGTCGGATACGACGGCTCGTATGTTGATATTCTTTGCCCCAGCCGGGATCGAGCGCATGTTCGAAAGGATGGGCGCGGACCCAGACAATTACGCGGCAACCGCCAAGGAGTTTGGAGTTGAGTTCGTGGATAAGGCCTGATGGGGCCAACAAGAGAAGTTGGCAAGACTTCCCTCTTACTCCTGAAAGCAAATAGAGCCCACACCTGCCGGCCGGTCTATGTTGCTTCGAGCGACCGGCCGCTGTGACCGGTCGGAATACTCTAGTTGCTGATCCGTAGCAGGGGTAGCGAAAGTAGCGCGGCGAGATAGATCAGTCCGGCCGAGACAGCAAACGTCAGTGCCCCCACCTGTTGATAGAGCAGACCACCGAGGACGAGACCGATAACACTCGCTAAGCCACCGAAGCTGCCCGCGAACCCCTGCACCGCACCTTGGTAACGTTCGCCGGCGACCTTCGAGAGCAACGATAGCACTGAAGGCCACATAATGCCGTTCCCGAGAGCAAACAAAGCGGCGGCCGCGTAGATCATCAGGGTGTCTCGCGAGAGCATCAACAGGAAGTTGGTGCCAAGGAGCAGGCTTCCGCCCGTCACGAGGGAAGAATCGGACCACGTCTTGGCCAGTCGAGCCTGGAGAGGCCCCTGTACGATCACCATCATCGCGCTCATTGAGGCAAAGAACATGCCGGTCTGGGTTACGCTCCAGGCGAGTTCGCCAGCCGCGTGAACGGGAAACGAAGTGTAGAAGAAGTTGAACCCCAAAAAGATCACGATGGGGTATCCACTTTACTCAGGTAACCACAACATCTTGTGGTTGGGCTCACGGGGCCTCAGCGTCCCAGTCGGCGACGATCGATCGATACGGCGTTGGGTCCACGGCGACTGCCTGCTGCACAAGGCGGTAGAAGAGTTTTCCCCGGCTGCGTGAGTTGCGCCGGTTGAAGCGGAACACAAACTCGTCGAGGTAGTAGTCCAGATGCTCGTGGCTAACCGCGCCTTGGTGCGTGCCCAGCAGCCAGCGCTTGAGCAACGAGATCGCTTGGTGCACCCTCGGCAATAATTCCGAGGCCTGCTTGCGGCGGCCCGACAGAAAGACGATGCGATGCTGGTAGCCCTTCTTCTCCAGCGGCTCGTAGCCCAGCCAGCCGTCGGTGTGCACCACGCTTCCCGGCTCGACCGACTCCTCCACGAAGGGCATCAAACTGGCCGCCGATGCGTTCCGCACGCGCTGCATGCGGATCCGTCCTAGCCCGCGGCCTCTCTCTTCCGCGGCTACTGCAATCAAGGCTTTACGCTCGGTCTGCCGGCCGCTCACACCCTCTTCCTCAGCGCCCCAATAGGTCTCATCGACCTCGACTACGCCCGCCAATCGCTCCCGCCCCGGACGCACCATCGCTCGCCGCAGCTTGTGCATCCAGGTCCACGCGGTTTGATAGCTGCCCAACCCGAGAACGCGCTGCAGACCCAGCGCGCTGACCCCGTTCTTTTGCGAAGTGACGTGCCAGATCGCCCGGAACCACAGCCGCAGCGGCTTACGTGTGTCTTGGAAGATCGTGCCCGAGGTCACCGACGTCTGCCGCCCGCAGCGAGCGCATTCGAACCACACTTTGCGCACCGGCCAAGCCCGCTCATGCCCGCATCCCGGACAGCGGAAACCCTCCGGCCAGCGCAACGCGGACAGATAGTCGCGACAGGCCTCTTCGCTGGCGAAGCGTACCTCGAACTCGAGCAGGTCGCGTGGATAATCCTCCACGAAGGCGCATACTACATCTTGGGGTCACCTGAGTCAAGTGGATACCCCATTAGATCACGAAATAGAGAAGCAGCGTCAGCGGCACGTATTCTTGCTTCAAAGCGTCCCTAACCGTGACCTCCTTGGCTTGCTGGAACTTGAAACAGTCTCTCTGCTCGTGTCCGAAGACTCCTCTAACACTGGTGCGTTCGGGGTTTCGCACCAGGGCGCAAGGGTTTGACTCCGGCAACAGAACGGCAATTAGGATCGTGGCTATGAGCGAAATGAGCAACGCCGCTAAAACGGGCAAGGTCTCACCCCACTGTGTCGCACCGAGCAAGGCTGCCAGCGCCGGACCGACGATGAAGCCGAGATTCGACGAGACTCCCATGCGGCCAAAGCTCTGGCTTCGTGTTTCCTCTGAAGTGATGTCGGCGACGTAGGCGTTGGCGACGGAGACGTTGCCGCCGGTAAGCCCATCCAGCGCGCGCGCAACAAAGATCAATCCGAGTGGAGCGGTCAAGGTGAAGGTTCCAAGGAGTGAAGATTCGACCGAGGCGAGCGCTGTTGGAGGAAGCAGCAAAGCAACCGCGAAGATGACCCAGGACGCGAATGTTCCTGCCTGGCTTAGGAACAGGATTCGCTTTCTCCCGTAGCGGTCCGACCATCGCCCAAGTAGGGGAGCCCCGATGAGCTGCAGCATCGGGTAAGTCGCCCCCACGAGCCAGTAGATGATTGGATTGCCGCCGAGTCTCAAGACCAGAAACACGAGAAACGGCAAGACAATACTGAATCCGAGCGTGCCGATGAAACTAACAAGGAGTACCGGGAACAGTCGGGGATTGGAAGGCATCCGGGCGGAAAGCGCCGACTCTCGGGGCGGAATCAGCCTTGACGATAGCGTTCCTTCTCCAAAACGGCAACTGATACCGACACCGGGCGTTGGGCAGGCGGCCTCCGTGAAAATCGGAACAACTTTCGGTCTCACTTCCGGGAATGGGGATTGTCGGAAGTGAGGCGCTGAGCCGACACCCCGGGAATCCACCTACACTGGACCGTCTGTTAAGAGATAAGTTTCAGTTATCGCCTGCCGCTTTCTCTCGAACGCTGCCGGGCCGGAAACGGATCATTCGTTCGGCTGTCAAGTCGCCAAAAGCTGGGCCCTCTTGGATGGTGTAGTCCGAGGGCACCTGAAAAAGCGATGGTAGCGGTTCGACCCGCTGGATATGGATCAGGCGGTAGACATGCTCACCGAAGCGCGGGTCATTGCGATTGCTCGCCACTAGCGTTTGCAGTTCCGCAGAATACCACCGCTCGGACACGATTTCGATGGGAAGTTCGTTCCCGATCTCCCCGGCCGGAATGGTCATGGTCGACCGAGTGCCCTCGGCCTCCACGCCCTCGATCATCCGCGTTCCAAGAGATTCGATTGAAACCTGCTGTGCCGCGCTCCTGTATCCCTCAGCCGCCAGGCTGATGGTCACATCGTGCCCGGCTTCACCGTGAGCGGTATCCTCGCCGTCGATCCAGTGAAACCCCGTTTGCTCCTCTGGCTCAGCCTCTGAATGGCTCGCCTCAAAGCGCGGAGGGGTCATCTTGCGCGCCGTACGATCAGCGGGGCTAAGAACGTAGTGTACGTCGGCGACCGGATCGTGGATGAAGATCATCTCTGCCGCTTCGCCTTGTGCCGCCCACGGTCCGATTGCCCCGAGTTTCTGCTCGCGTCGAGTGCGGCCCTCGCTGTCGCGATAGACCGACGCAGTGTTTTTGCGGATGATCCGGTTACCGTCACTCAGGGTCTGCTTCATTTCTGTAATGGCTTCTGCTGAGTACGGGGCGCCCTTCACCACGCTGCGTACTGCGCTGTACCCGGGAGCGACGAACTCAAAAGTGTGGTTCTCCCCGGCCGCGGCGACCATGACTCTACGATCGGTAAGATAATGAGCGTGACCCTCCGAGCCCGAGATTTTGTGTGAGGGACCCTCTGCTTTTCTCGCCTGCGGTCCGGGTTGGGCGACGCCTTGTTTCGCCACCATCAGCACGCCCAACAGAATACTGGCCTGCACAATAAACATCCCCTGAATTCTCATCGTTATTCTCCCTTTGTGTGAAAGATGTGGTGCTAATCGCTCTTTGCCAATTGATTCAAGCTGTTTACCAACGCTCCGCCTTCGAACGAACCAATCGAAGGGCCCTGGCCGTGCCGTCTTCACCGAGGATCACGTCGGCCTGAATCCTTTCCGCAGCCCGTTCTTCGCTGACAGGGACTCCAAGATAGAGCAACGCAGAGCGTCGGAGCGTTACGCGTACAACTTGTATCTCCCCCGGCGACCAAAAAGGTTCCGCCTCTAGGAGTGGGAAGAAGTCAGTCACGATCTCCTGCTCCCCTTTCGAAGCCCAAGCGTCGTTGCCTGGCTGATTGGATGGAGCGAAGTTTCGAGATTCTTGTGGATTGATGTAAGCTTCAGCTTCCGGATACGCCCTCTGAGATTCGGGCGATTCAAGCTCCGGCCCCTTCGCAACCGCCGGGGTTTCGTACGACCTCTCCTCCGGCGTTTGACGGTCGACTAGCAAGCTTGCCACGAAGATTGCAGCAGCAATCGCTGCAAGTGCTCCAATTCGCCAACCAGTCCACCGTGGGGTGTGGGTGCTGACGGTGGGTTCGAGCCTTCTCGCCCTTTCGTGGAAGGCTTTACGTAAAGACTCTTCCACACCAGGCGGCGCTTGTTCGGACTTAACTCCCAGAGCTACCGCTCGAAGGTCGTCAGTCAAGACCCTCTCGGCTGCCAGCCGAGCTTTACATCGCTCGCAAACGTGGGTGTGGGCCATGGCGCTCTGCTGAACCTTGGTTTCCAGCAGCACGCCTCGCGTCAGATCCGTGACTACCGATTCAAACTCCTGGCAATTCATGTCAGGCACCTCACTGGCTGGCTTTTCCTCAGGCCACGGGCGACTGCCTCAGCCGCATGCAGTTTCTTCGCAAGCAGTGCGCGGGCCCGATGCAGGCGAGAGCGAATCGTGCCCACCGAGCAGCCCACTACTGCCGCCGCCTCGCGGTAACTCATCTCCTGGAGTTCACACAGGACGACAGCCTCCCGGTAGCCCAGCGGCAGCGCCAGGATCGCGTGGCGTACACTGGCAATCCGTTCCTGACTCGTCAAATCCTGGAGCGGGTTGTCCTGCGCAATCAGCTCCTCGGGCATCCGCGAGTCACACCTCTGGACTTCGTCCGCCATCGCGACATACGCCCCATCACGGTCGAGGCAGCGTAATACATGGTTTCGTGCAATCCCGCATAAATAGGCGCAGAAGGAACCCCGTGCTGGGTCATACCGTCTGCCCTGCTGCATCAACACCAGGAAGACCTCTTGGGTAACTTCCTCGGCAATACTGCTGCGACCGCTCATGTGGAGCGCCAAACGATAAACGCGCCCTTGGTGCCGCCGGTAGAGCGTCGTGAAAGCTTCCTCGTCGCCAGCGATCATCCGCCGCAGCAGAGCGCTGTCACTGAGAGTGCTTTCGCATGCCATCGCTTCCAGTTGGACGATTCGCTGCGGGCTGTCGTTACTGATTCAGAAAGCGGGCGTGAAAAGTTCCAAAAGTTTCATATAGAGTCCCGAACGCGGCGAAGTTCCCGAGGTCTCCGGAACTGTTTGGCCTGGCTGCGTAGGAGGGACGCGGGCCTCCCGATCACCTTCGGTGAAGCCATCTGCCACACCAAAGCGGGTTCCCGTCCTGAAGTCTGCGTACGGCCAAAAGTGATGCAGTCAGGTTTCTTCCAGCCCGACGTTGTCGTTGACGGCGGGGCGACATGCCAAGGTGAAAGGGGACTACATAGACGAAGTTCTCATCGAGGAGAGGTTCCTGTAATGGGGATTGTCGGAAGTGCGCAGCCGGATCGTAGGAAGCGTCATACACCTCCTGGATGACTGCGACAAACGCGAAATCGCCAGGGACTACACTTGGTCAGGCGGTCCTCAGTTCATTGATAGCGTCTGAACCGTAACTTCCTCCGTCACCCCAGGACCAAGATCCATTGCTTCCGCCATGAAGCTCGTCCGATGTCCAGCGCAACCGGCGCGCTACTCTGCGAAAGACCGAAACCCAGGTGGCCGTGGGCCCCACCAGCTACTGTCCTGGCCCCAAGACGAAGGCTGAATAGCGAGCAGAAGAACGACAATTAGTTGTAAGTTGGCCCTTGTGAGCACAGATAGTCTCATCTGGGTCCAGCTAGTCGATAAGTGACCTTGCCCCGATTGCATGTGCCATGGATTCCTCGTTAAGGCTTATGACGTGGAGGTCGGTTAGTGTGTTTCGAGGCGCGAGTTCTCTGTTGTAAATTTCGCTGCGGAAAACTGGCACGAAGAGTTCCGCGACCGCGAGCAGGACTAAGCCCCAAGAAACGAACCACGTAGCGCTCGTTCGCGGATAGATGTCAGGAAATCGCCTTCCCACCAACAATCATCGGCTGCTGGCCCTTAGCGCGCTCCAACAAAGCAACTTAGCCTGATTTCACTGGCTGGGTAATGATCGATCACCAGGGCTGCCGGGGTGTCCTACCAAGCCTTGTGCCCAGCTATCCGTTGAGACCCCCGCCAGAGGGCTGGTTGGACTTGGTCTTGCCCCGTTCGGCGACCGGTTGCGTAGGCTCTGATTGGTTGATTGCTGGATGGGGAAAGATTTCTCGACAGCTACCCGGGGACCCGCAAGCGATCCTAAGTTCCATACTAGGCAAGCGTGAAATGTGAGAATTGCAATCTACTACCTGGTCAGCACAGAGGACGGCCGCGACTGGATCCCCGCCACCTGTGCGGAGAGAATCGGTTGGGTGGGAATTCTGATGATCTTGTGGCGAACGGCGTAGTGGACCAGCTGCGCCTTGTTGTGGATGTCGAGCTTGCGCATCAAGTTGAACTTGTGCGCCTCGACGGTCTTGACGCTCAGGTTCAGGTGCGTCGCGATCTCCTTAACCGACTGTCCTTCGGCGAGAAACTTGAGGATTTCCTTCTCGCGCGGCGTCAGCCTCGCAACGCGCGGCTGACGATGTGTCGTCTTGAATTGCGAGCGGAAATCGTCGACCAGTTGCGAAAGCATCTTGGGACTCAGATAGCTTCCGCCGCGGTAGACATCGCGAATCGCCGCCAGAAGCTGAGGCGCCGGGCTGTCTTTCAGTACGTAGCCATGCCCACCGACCTCCATACACTCGACCAGGTAATCCTCGTCGTCGTACATCGTGAGGAAAAGAATTTTGGTCTCGGGACGAATCTTCTTGATCTGGCGCGTCGCTTCGAAACTCGATAGCCCTGGCATGCCGATATCCAGCAGCAGCACGTCCGCGTTCAGTGCGGCGACCTTCTCCACGGACTGAGACCCATTCTCCGCCTCGCCCACCACCTCGATATCGGCCTCCCTCGATAGCAAGGTGCGGATACCTTTGCGAAATAGGGTGTGGTCATCCGTCAACAGCACTCGAATTTTTGACATGGCTCAACCTCGATTCCGCATGGCTGCCTCAGGCCACTTACTACTTCATGAGTCAAACTATTGTACTTTCGGGCCGCTTTGGCAATAAGGGAGAGACACTATGTTCGGCGGGAATTCCCTACACTACCTGATAGCCGAAGTCCACCTCGCATCGGTGCTGCTGTACTCATGCCCCAAGCACTTCGTCCAGTACTGGCGAAGAGTTCCGCGACCGCGAGCAGGACTAAGTCCCTCGAAACGAACTACATAGGGCTTATCTGCGGATAACTGTCGGGATATCGCTTTCGCACCATCTAAACGCGGACTGAAGCCTGCCAGACGGCCCTCGGAGGGATCGAAACCCCACTCAGATCAAGGTCCTGGCGGTGCTACGATCGGATAGCTAGCGTGAAGGCTTGTTGTCGACAGCTATCTGTCAGGCCCGCCGTTCGCTTCCGGTAACCGGGGCTTGTCGGAAGTGATCGATAGCAGCGTCCGGAATCATCCAACGAATCGTGCGTGTAGCCCGTATAGTAGCCAGGAGAAACTGGACCATGATCATTTGCCCACATGATCATTTGCCCACATGATCATTTGCCCACATGATCATTTGCCCATCTGAGGTGCTTTCGTTGTGCTACATCTTCGTCTTGAGTCCCTGGGTCTCCCTGGGCGCAGGACGGCCGAGAGTATCCACCCCTTGGAGACCTGGTCGACGTGGGCGGCCATCGCCTACACTTGCATTGCACGAGCGAAGGACGCCCGACTGTCCCCAGGAAGCTGGGCAGGCGGATTGTACCAGACGGGACAGCCTTGCCTGACCGGCTCGACCCGAGCGCTGTCTGGATCTCCGGGTCAAGGCGGGCCAGATCGCTAATCGATGGCCACGGTCACGACATTCGACTCGATCCCGCCGATCGTAAGCGACAAGGAGACAGCTTCGCCTGACACCGCGTCTTCGGGAACCTGTGCGTTCACCTGGTACAGACCCACGAACCCCGGCGCTAAACCCGAGAAGGCAGCGGGCGCCACAACTCCGCCGACCAGTCCGGCCGGAGTAGATCGGGTCCGCGACAGCGGGCTGGCCGGCGATGGATCCCCTGTGGCGGGTTGGTTGCTAACCGGCCCTAGTCCGGCGGCGAAGATCGCGAGCCACTCGCCGGCGCGCGCCGGTCTGGCGTTGGGGAAAAGATCGGTTGGCGCAGCGAGTTGACCCTCGGAGCCGGCAATTAGAACCGCCCCCTGTCCGGCACCCGTCTGGTTGACAGCGAAGATCCCGGGGCTAAACTCCGCCAGCTCCAGGCTGAGCGGCGAACTGACTGCCGATCCAACCCTGGCGAGCGCCGTGGTTTCTGATTGACCTGCCAGCTCCCAAGGAATGAGCACGTTGGCTTGGGCCGGACTCGCTGCGTAAACAGGTGCGGCAGAGAGGTCCCCGAAAATAATGGAGCCACCCCCGAGCATGCCGGGCAGCGGCGAAGCAAGGGCAAACTCTGTACGAAGTGCGAGGTTGGCGCCGAATACGGAAGCAATCGAACCAGGAGCCACCGGTCTGCCCAGGATAAAGCCGGCCGCATCGACAATGCCCGAGGCGTTTATTACCGGTCCCTGGTTAGGGGATCCGAGGATGCGAAAATTAATTCCCGGGCCGGCGGGTCCGCCAGCGAGCCTGTTTGCCACGTTGAGTTGTATCGAGCCCGGAACTGCCACAAGTTCTGGAGAAATAAGGGCCTGGACGTGATGGTTGGTGATGAAACGGGTAGGCAGCTCGCCCCCGTCCCAAGTGACCCGCGACGTGGGGACAAAGTCCGACCCGAGAATCGAGAGCAGGAATCCTTGGCCTCCGGCCACGGCCTCCCTGGGAGAAACTCTGGATAGTTCGGGCACGGGCGGATCTGCTTCGATGCGGCGTATCTCGCCCAGGTTGTGATCGATCAGATAGATTTCCCCGTCCGAGTCTTCAGTGAACGCGCTGATGTTGAAAGGTACCTCCCGTTGGCCCGCCAAGATCCAATCCTCACCGTCGTGGACTCCCGCGAACACTTGCCCGCGTTGGCCCGTGCAGTGATCGGCGAATATAAGAGTTCCCTGAAGAGTGGGCATCGAGGGTCCCCGATATCGGTGGCCCGCGATGACGGCCGCGCAATCGTCGGGGACGTGCCTGTATTCAAAGATTGGCGCAAGGAAAGGACCCGGGTTGCACAGCCTATCCTCCGGGAAGCACAGACTGCCCTCCAGGACGGGCCAACCGTAGTTTTGCCCTCCCCCGGAGCCGGCGGGGAGGAAATCCAATTCTTCAATAGTGAGGTGGCCCACGTCTCCGATGAACATGTCGCCCGTAAGGCGATCGAAGGTGAAACTCCACGGGTTTCGCAGACCGAATGCCCAGATTTCCGCTTTCGCCCCAGGGCGCGCGACAAAGGGGTTCGTGGCGGGGACAGCGTAGGGATCTCCCCCGTCCACGTCGATTCGAAGAATGGACCCGTACCACGAACCTAGATTCTGGGCTTCCTCTCTGAATGTGCCATCACCGAGACCGATGTAGAGGTAGCCGTCGGCTCCGAATAGGAGCCGCCCTCCCTTGTGATTCGGTTTCTCTTGGGGCAAGGTCAGCAAGATCAATTCGGACTCCGCTTCGGCCACGTCAGAGTTGTCGCGGACAACAAAGCGCGAGACGGTGGTGTGCATGTCCGAGTCGGTGTAATGGACGTAGAGCAGGCCATTGCTGTCGAACCGGGGGTGCAGGGCAACGTTTAGGAGGCCCAGCTCGCCGCAACAGCTGATCCGGTTTGAGAGGTCGAGAAAAGGCGCTTCGAGAAGCCTTTGTCCGTCGAAGACCCGGATCAGACCCTCCTGCTGTGTTATCAGAAACCGCCCGCTGCCGGGAGGAAACTCATCTGCGTCAACGGGTTTGGTCAGCCCAGTCACGACCGGCTCGAACCGCAACGAGTCGAGCACGGAAGGCTGGCCATGCAAGACACCGATTTGAATGAACACGCAGATCAGGGTGTAAGTGCAGAAGCGTCTCAATGATTAGCTCCTTGCACGCCCCGGGCGGGGCGTTGCCTGCTGGTAACGAAACTGTAACGGATTTGCGACGATGCTGCCACTTGACAATGCAGTTTAAGGGGCGAACGATGCGACCATCTCCCCGCCAGGGTAGGCTCGATTGGCCTATCATGGTGTTCCGCGGCAAACGAAAGGAATTCGGCATGGCCAACTTCGACAAAGGGATCGAGCACACGGTGATCGCCACTTCCGACCCTGGAGCTCTTCGCGTCCTGCGCCCGGTAAATCGGAACGGTCCCGATACGGCGGAACAGGAACCCGAGGAGCGGGAACTTGAAGAGGCCGTGGCGGGCGCCGAAGACGACCTGTCTGGGGAACTGCGTCAGGATGAGGATGGGATCGATGAGCCCGTTCGGATGCCAGGACACGATCACCCCACCGCCGCGTTCGGGCACGTGGCCGAGCCCGCTGACCTCGACCTCACGGAAGAAGATGCGCACGACCAAGCCGTTGAGGCTCGTGATGATCCGGTAGGCACGCGGAGGAGTTCCCGGAGATTCCATGCCGTTGAGTATAGGCCGTCGTGGCCGCCAGCATCATCTCTCTCAACCGCTTAACACGGTTTTCTGTTCCATTGCTACTCGAAGGCCGTAGAAGCCGACACCGAAACACAACCCGTCATCCGCGTTGTCCAAAACTGGTACGAAGAGTTCCGCGAGCAGGGCTAAGCTACTTAAAACGAGTAAGTTAAGTCCTCTTCCGCACTTTACTGTTGGTATATCCCCTTCGCGCCACCAATCATCGGCTGCTGGCCTTCAACATACTCCAACAAAGTCACTTGGCCTGATTTCCCTGGCTGGCGCCCGTGAAGTCCCCTTCTCGTCCATTGGGATGCCGGCCTCCACAGCTTTCTGATCACCGTCTACGATTAACCGCGCTGAGCGCTCGCGGAAGTGCGAGTCAGGGCGGGCCTTCGATTGGCGCTGAGCTCCCACCGGGACTTGTCGCACGCTAGGAAGCCGGGCCGGTCTCGATGAAGTGCTGTGTGTCCGGCGGCTGAGCATTATGCGGGTTTGCTTGGAGTCAGAGCCACGTGTCGGCCCCGGACACGCCGGTTCGCTCCAAAACCGCCAACTTGCAATTCGGTTTTCTGGAAACGCCACCCCAAAAAAAACATTTGGCTCTGCACACCGCATAAACCCGCTCGGACATTCGCGCTGCAAAATTGAACTCCAATCTCGGGGTGAAGGTGTGGCTTGCTCGCCCCGGCGGTGGGGCGGAGTTGCTGAAGAAGGCCCGATGGGCGTACACTCCGCTTTTGATTTGAAGCGTCCTCAAAGGAAGGCTTACTCATGACAAAGATTGGCCCTACGCAACCCCTGCGTAAACCCAAACTAGCTCTCTTACTTGCCCTGAGCTTCCTCCCGCGTATACTTTCAGCCCAGTCGGACTCGGTGATCAACTGGGGAGATCCCCCATCTATAGGCTACGTAATTCGCAGTGAGGACCCACCCGCGTACTCTATCGCCCTACCGACACTCACAAGTCCTGTGTTTTCAATAGAAGTTGTTGACGCCAAAACACTTACCCTGCTGGGGTTTTAGTCTCATGTAGTCTCATTTGGTCTGGTTCCGTCTGCTCGATGTACCCTTATTGTTCCCCGTCCACCAAATGGCCAACTACAGAGCAGTCGTAGCGAAGTTATACGGACGTGGAATAAAGTGCGGGTGGGAATCGAACCCACGAATAAAGGTTTTGCAGACCTAATATCTATTTTGGGAAGTCCTTTGTAATCAACGGGAAAAGTCTTGCACTCGCAAATTTTGTCCTGAAAGAGTGATGCAACGCCCTAAACGGGCTGCTACGGAGCCATGCGGCGGAGTACACCGATCTGGTTTCCAGTGCACGGCCGCCACCCCAACATCTAGCGGCTTGCTGAAACAACCGGATAAGCAGAAGCTAGCTACTTTCGCCCTTCATAAGCCGCTCGACCAGGGAGGGGCCGCTAGAGAGATCTGCGGCTCGAAGTTCCACAACGCGCCATGGTGGGGTTCCGTTTCGAAGACTGCCGCGGATGAAACGGTCTCGGCGAAGATTGTCGCCTGTGTGGAACGCTGCGCCGTCAATGTATATAGCGAGCCGACGCTCGGGGACCGCAAAATCGGCAACGGAAACTGGAGCTTGACCCTCACTGGGCGCTACGGAAACTTGCTTCTGCGGAACGAATCCGTGCTGCTCAAACAGCCGAAGAAACTTCAGTTCGAGTGGCGATCCGACTCCGGCAGCGTAGGCTTCAAGCCATGGTTGCGGATCATCGATATCGCCTGTCTGAAGGGGGCGGCTTTCTGCGGGGGAATGGGCTAGCTCTTCGAGGGATGGCACGACCTGCGGCCAAGCCAGGTGTTCGTGGTAGCGTTGGTTGTGATACGCCTTCAGGCAACGGTAGCATGCCGTTTCACAGTCCGGATGATCGAGGTGTTCCAACGCCCTGTTCGCAACCAAGTGGAAACTCTCAGCAATTCGCTCTAAGTACCCGCTACCGCCGAGGCTTGGATCGATGAATGCGAGTGAAAGCTCGTCGTACCGTGCGCCTGTCACCCCACAACTCCAGGGGCCTTCCAATTCGAAATCCAATTCACCTGGGCCCAGCATGAATTCGTGCTGCATTCCGTTCAACAGGGAGTACCCGAGGGTCAGACCCCATGAGAGTCAGTGATCTGAAACACTCGTACGGGGAACAGGCACAAGCAGTCGCAACACATCGACGCGACCAAAGGTAGAGATCGCTAAGGGCCGCGGGTTGGCACCGCGCTGGGGGCACGAGTCGGAATGTCCACCTGTGTTCTGCGCACCCTGTTGTCGTGCGTTGCGTCGCCCACCACCCTGGTTTTGCAGCGGTGACGGCGGTTCCAGCATATGCCCGCACGATGGGCAGAGAAGGTATCCCTTCGCATCCGCGTGCAGCATCAGAACGCCGCTCTGGAGATCATTCGGAGTAGGTGGCAGACCTTCGTTGATCCACCGAACCTCCTCGCTGCGACTCAGCCGAAGAGCCCATCCGCTCCCGGCCGTCCATCGACCTACAACGTCGCCATCCCATTGCGGATGAATCTTCACGAGATTGCGGACGGCGTAACGGTCCTCCTCGTCAAGAATCGGGCGTTCCTCTTTCTTGGCGATGAACCCGGCAAAATCGTAGGCAGGATGAGGCTGGCCGGGGGTTGAGGTCTCACATCGCGGGCAGCGGGGTTGGTCGGCGTTGTAACGGAGACCACAAAGGGTGCAGAGACGGTATGGCCACGTAGGTACTTCCCCTCTCGGATTCCAAGGGGAGGAGGTATCGAGTCCAATGACCCTCCACCGTCGCCTTCGGGCGTAGACGTGGGCGTCAGGCTGAAATTGGCCGATCCCGAACCGCCGCGTAACGCTAATCGGGTCCTCCTCGTGCTCGTCGCCTAGCAACCGCAAGGAAGCGGGCTCGGACGGGAACTCATAACCCGGCAGCAAGCCAAACTCGGCGAAGCGTCGTAGCGGATAACCGGCAGACCGATCGTCGGCCTCTTGCCTGCGGTCCGCATCGGTTTGGATTCCCAAAAGGCGAGCAACAAGTTCACCGGCCCGCGTGCCGGCGTACCTTCGCTCTAGACTCTGGGCGTAGAAATCCAAGGCTTGCCGAAGTTCCTTGACCTGCCTCGATGTGCAATCGATCACGTATTGGATGCGCTCGGGTAACTTGTCGAGGTGAGCGAGGAGACTCTCCTCATCTAGGTTGGCAGCCACCAAAACGTCCGCGCCCCAAGCCTCGCGAGCAACGTCGATAGCGTGCTCCGCCTGAGCACGGGCGCCGTCGATAAACGCTGTAACGGCTTCTTGCTTGATTTCCCCTTGAGGATCGACGTAGTCCACCATGCGCCCGGCCAAACCGGGATTTGCTACGCCGAACACAATCGCGTACAAATGGCGGACCAAAACGTCGCGATTGCCGATCGACAAGGAAGGAACTGGTATTTCTCCTGCGATCATCTCGCGCGGCTTGTCGTAGAAGTATTGGTCGTGGGGTGTGCTGCGTGCATAGCCAAGCACCATTCCTACACGGGACCGCCGACCGGCCCGGCCGCCTCGTTGCGCATAGTTATCGGGCCGCGGCGGTACATTGCGCATCACCACTGCATCTAGACCACCAACGTCAATGCCCATTTCCAACGTCGGTGAACAGGCCAATACGTTAACGGGCGACTGCGCGAGCGGCGCTTTGAAGTTCTTCTCCAGATCAGCGCGCACGTCAGTCGTGATCTGCGCCGTGTGCTCGCCCGCCACGAGTGGAATCGCATCCGTTTTACGGATTCTCTTGACGCTACGGTTGTTCTCAATGTCAGTATCGGACCATCGCACAAGCGTGCCGTGGCAACGTGGACATGGCATGCCAACGGCAGCCCCAGGCCGAACATCTCCACAGACTTCGCAATGGACTCGTTTTCCCTCTTCCAGGAGATCCAAGCGAACCACTTCGGCGTTCACCTGCAAAAGCTTTTGGCGATCGCGAGAGCCGAATAACTCGACGGGGATCAGGTAGCTTCCCGGTGTCTTCAGGAAGTTCAGCAAATCCACCATGACGTGTTCGGTGGGCTGGTTCCCGCCGAACCGATCAAGAAGGTGTTTCAGGATGCGTTCCAGACTTGGGCCGCGACCGCCTGTTCTCGGGCGACGCCAAGCGTTATGGCGCTTGATTCCGTACTGAACATGTGCGGCATCCAAGTTCGGCACCACCGCGCCGGAAGGCGCGAGCGGGTATCCCTGAGGCTGTTTTATGCGGCGTTCCCACTCTGCTGCCTGAAAGTGAGCCGGGCAGGCAACGTGGCTTGGATGATATTGCAGCATCGGGCGGGAAAGTGCTCCCCGCGCGCGAATCTCATCTAAGACTACGCGGCAGATGTACTCCAATTGGTCAAGGTTGACACCGAGCGCTTCCGCCAGTGCGGCCGCCATTGACCGGACATACTCATCCAACCTGTGGTAGCTGATACCCACCAAGCCGAGGTTTATGAGAGTCCCTCGATACCCTGCATTGACCGCGATCTCGTCGAGCAGGGGAGCCTCTTCCCAGCTCTGGATGCGATTCCTAGCTTCGTCTGGAATCCAGCCCGTCTCGTCCGGCACATACGGGTTGTCACGCCGTGATACCGCTTCGTCGCTTAGCAGTTCGGCCGCCTTCTGAATTGACAACGCCGGCTGAGCCCGAAGCTTCCCCAAGAGTCGGCTGCGCATACGGTCGTACCGGCTGGCGAAAATGATGAACCGGGCCTGATGCGCCGCGTCCTGCCGACTGCCACTGAACAGCAGAAGGCGCTCTTTGCCGTCGTGACCCGGACGGTCCCGATTGGCCGTTGCAAGGCTGTCAACGAGCCCTTCGCCCAGGACCTTCACGGCCGCCGAGGTCCCCAGTCCGACAGGGGTGATGACATTGCGGCTCCCCGCCGTTCCGCCGCAACAGAGGCACCGCGTGCGAGCAGGCGCTAGTGTCACCTTGAGACGGTAGTCTTCGGGATTAGTGCTGAACTGAAGAGATGCGGGATCAAGCGAGCCATCCAGCACGGGGCGCTGCCGAATCTGAGCCGGAACTTGCAGGCGACCACGCCGTCCCGTTCTGGGAGCTGTGCCTCCGGTGTCGTCGTCAGCATCATCGTCATCAGCCATTAAAGGCAGATTGAAACGCTCCGCCTCGTAGAGCATCCACTCTGGCTCGTCCGAATTCTCAGGACGAGCGCGAAGAGGCTCATTGCCCGCGTCGCCTGTCAGGGCCAAGTAGTCGGCGCCACAGTTACGGCAAAGGTAGAGGGGGGCTGTCGAGTGGTCGCACTCCACGCAGCGTTCCTCACCCCTCGGATACAGCCGGCCGCAGTCAGGATTCACGCAGCGGTAAAACTTCCAGCCACCGCGAATGAAGCGGTGCGCCCGCAACCGCAGAGCGCCGGGCGTTCCATCCGGAAGTGCTGCCCCGATTGCCAAAGCTGCTTCAACTTCAGCCCGAACCGCGTCGTCAGGCTGGTTTGCTCGCACAAGTGTTCCAGCCTTGACCTGTTCGACGATCTGGCTCACCGACATCGGCTTTCTAGCGAGCCAGCGGTTCAGTTCCCATAAGAGTCGGTAGCGGCGAGCGGCCTCGTCTAGATCGGTGCTGCTCGGCAGACTCGCGAGCGAGCAAAGCGCCTGGCGAACCGCCTCACGATTGCCTATGTCAAACGAGTCGGTGTCCACCGAACCTGGACGATCGGGGTAAGCAGCTTCTTCGGGAATCTGGATGTCCTGTAGCTCTTCGCCCAGCACTCTAATCGAGGACTTTTCCACACCGGCTAGTGTCCCGAAGAACTCCTGAACGGCTTCGTCGCGCTGCCGAATTATTTCTTCGCGCGACAGTCCCTCTTCCGACAAAGACTTGATCGTGGCGGATGTCCCCACCGTCACGAGCCGAGGATAACGTTTAGGGCGCTCGTCGTCGGCAACGTTGGGCTTCCAGTCTTGCCGGGCACGGTTCAGGTGAGCCCGTAAACGCCGCACGAGCAGCGCGATGTTGCTGCCGAGAATGCCACGATACGTATGGACTTCATCCAGGATCAAGAACCGGCAACGGTGGTTCGCGAAGATATCTTCTCGGTCGGCGGGCCGCACGAGCAGATACTCCAGCATCATGTAGTTCGTCAGCAGGATATGCGGTGGTTTGGAGCGCATCTCCTGCCGCTTGCTCTGTGACGTGCCCCGGTCGTACTGTTCGACCCGTATCGCTCCAGCCAAGCCGGCTTCGTTCAAGTAGTCGTCAATGCGCTGCCGCTGGTCGTTGGCAAGCGCATTCATCGGATAGAGCAGAATCGCCGTAAGGCCGGGCTTCTTGAACCGTACTGAGTCCTCGAAAGCGTTCTGGATCACCGGCAGAAGGAACGCCTCGGTCTTACCGCTGCCGGTGCCCGTTGTCACGACCACCGGACGGGGGTCGGAAGACAGAAGGGTGTCGATCGCCTCCGACTGATGCAGATAAGCCGCTGCGCTGCCTGATCGGTTCTCCATCACCCCGGCCAATCGAGCGTCGATTGGTAGATCGCGCCATCCTTTGCCGTTCTTGAAGGGTCGATGCGCCTGATAGAAGGCTTCCTGCGCCAGGAATCGAGGGGCGTCGAGTTCGCGCTCCAGAGCAGCCTGGAGAGCGGGATCTTTGGCACGAAACTCCGTTCGCAAGTAGTCCCGATACTCGCCAATGACCTGATCCATTGCTCGAATGGGATGTAGCGGCATGATGGTTATCCGGCGACGGACCCTCCGGTCTGGCTTTCGGCAAGCGACGCCCCAAAGGCGCTGCTGTCTCTGAGGAGGTCGCCCCGCGAAGGGTCTCCAGATCGAAATGTGCTGCCAATAGCCGGCATAGCGTCTTACTCAGTGCCTACGCGTCGTCCGCCCGGCATCGAAGGCGGGCGCGGTTAGTTTGAAGCTGGGTTCATCAGCCGCTTCTTCACCTGCGATCGGTAAATCAAATACAGGGTCCGGCAGTTTCTCATTGAGCGACACGTCCCAGTACGGATCGTATTTTCTAGCGAAAGCTTCCAAGCCGATCTGCTTCAGTTCATCGAATCGAGCCAAGCACAAAGTAGGGGCAGAGGGGTAGCTGCTATGGCTGAAGGTGTTGAGAACGTGCTCGTATTGGTCGCGCGATAGCGCGAATGCGTCGGCTACCAGCGCGTCGATCGCGGCGCGAACCGCCCACCTCTCCTGGTCGCCTTGTAGCGCTGGCCAACACAACGCATCTTTGCTCGATTCCCGCCAGGCATTGTTCAGCTGTTCTGCCCAGAGTGGGGCGTACGTGGAATGATTGGCAACTAGTCGTAGGACACAGTGGGCAATGAATGTCTTTGGAGCGTGGACAGGAATGATTCCGCTGCGCATGATAAACAGATTCATATTCGCCCCACCTTTTACTCGCACCGTAAAGTCAAAACAGTACGAATTCACATACCCACAGGTCGCGAGCATGAGATTGTTGGGGCGTGCCTCTGGAGAGGCCTCGATGCCTACAGAATTGGTAACCATAGCGCCCGGAGGCAAAACCGTGAAGACTGCCGTGCGCTCATTTGCCGAACTCGCTATCGTTCGGAAAGCCAATCGAAAGTATCGAGCGTTGGGAATTGAGGCCGCATGCTGCCCTGCATGTTGAACTTGCACGCTGTATCGGGGGCATGACTCCCAAAGGTCAGTAAATTGATTGAAATACTTGCCCTCCTGAAGTACATAGTATCCGGATCTCAACAGATCGCTGTTATCTGATCCGTGGCGCACATCCACTGCATGAGGCAACGCCTTAGCCGTCGACGTAAACAGCGCACCATGACTCGTTACATTAAAGGCGATGGGCTCAGTTCGAAATACCATGTGGCTGCCAGTCTCGAGGGCTCTTCCGGGTTTTAAGTGGGCGAAGGAGCCAGATCGAGTTTCCCACAGTGGAAGTAGATGGCGTTGATGAAGTTCTGTTGATTGCGGAAACCGCGCGCCGTGGCCTTGACCCATTGAATCCTTGAGTTCAACCCCTCGCTGACCGCGTTCGTAATGCGGTGTTTCAGATACGTGAGTATGTTTTCGAGGCGAGCCGTCAACATCCGCGCTACGGTGACCATCGGCGTCAGCCGGCTGCGACTCGCCCAGCCGCGCCATTGCTCGAAGAAAGCTCGCGCCGCCGATTCGCGACGATAGTCGAACAGCCGCATCGCCGTTTCCTTCAACGCCCACGCCCGCGCCGTCTTCAAGTCGCTTTCGCGCAGCGCGCGGAACTCGCGCCAGGCGTCCTCGGAAAAGTTCGCCGGATGCCGCAGCCAAGCGTACTTCGTGCCTGTCAAACGCTCGTCGCCGAGGGCCAGTAAACGCTTGTTCTCCGCCCGCCGCACCTGGTCCACCGCCTTCGCCAGATGCGCCGCGATGTGATATTTGTCGTAAACGATCTTTTTCTCCGATTCGTCGAGATGCTCCCGGGTCGAGGCGACGTAAGGATCCCACATGTCCATCGCGACGGCCTCGACTCGGGCGAGTTGCTCTGCGCTCAACGTCTTCCAAAAGCCGTCCAGGCTGGCCTGGCTGCGTCCCTCGGCGACGAACAACACGCGCGAGCGGTTGAGATCGTTGACGACGGTGAGATAGCGATGGCGCTTGCGGAAGCTCTTCTCGTCGACGCCCAGGTAGGGAATCGGCTCTGCCGCGCGACGTTCGAGCCCACGTTGCACGGCGCGTTCCAGGATGCCGTGAATCTCGTCCCAGCTCAGCGCCAGCAACTCGGCGATGCCTTGCTGGCTGGCTTCCTTCAGCCACGAGATCGCGAGAGCTTCAAACAGCGCGGTGAAGCGGCTGGAAGCCTCGGCCCAGGGCAGTCGCACGACGCGCGGCCCGTGCTCGGAGCAGTCGCTGCGCGGCGGCCGGGCGTGCAGGATCGTGCGGTACTGACAGGTGTCGAGGTGACGCCAGCGGCGTTCGGGCTGATGATCGTGGAGTGCGCACACGGCGCTGCATTGGCGGCACGGCCAGCGGACTTGCTCGTCGTGTTCGAGGAAGACGTGGACTTCGCCGTCGGCTCGGCGCAGCTCCACTCGCACGACTTTCCAGGGACTTTCGATGCCCAGAATCTGGCGGTATAGCTCGCGGTCTTGCATCCCGCGAGACTACCACCGAGCCTCACTCGCCCACTAGAAACCCGGAAGAACCGTCTCGAGATCTCCTAGCAGCCGACCGTTATGGACAATTTGACTCAATGCCTCGACATCTGCGGCGCTGCGAAGTTCGGCAAACGACAGGTATTCACCACCGGTTTGTCGCACGAAGTCGGTGGAGTAGCGTCGGAGTCGGCTAGAATCACGATGGCCAAATAACCATTCATCATCATGGAGATAATACGCACACCGGAAGTCCGCAGTAGTGCCTCCCTTTCGCGCGACGATCAAAGCGAACTTGAACCTTGAATCAATGTCGAACAACTTCCGCCGGTTTTCGAAGGAATAGCAAATCTGGAGATTCGCGTTTTCCAGATATAGTCGGCGGATGCCAGTCGCGCCTTCATTTGCATGGAACGCAGACGGTGCCAAGAACCCAGCGAAGCCCTCGTGCGCGAGCAACTGAACATTTCTCTCAGCGAAGACTCGATAAATATCGGAGTAACGTCCGGCCAGATCGCCTCCGACAGACACCTTCTGATATTCGTAAAATATGTTGTGACAGTTCTTCTGCCGCTCAAAAATGTCGCAATATGGGGTATCCACTTGACTCAGGCAACCCCAACATCTTGTGGTTGGGCTCACGGGGCCTCAGCGTCCCAGTCGGCGACGATCGATCGATACGGCGTTGGGTCCACGGCGACTGCCTGCTGCACAAGGCGGTAGAAGAGTTTTCCCCGGCTGCGTGAGTTGCGCCGGTTGAAGCGGAACACAAACTCGTCGAGGTAGTAGTCCAGATGCTCGTGGCTAACCGCGCCTTGGTGCGTGCCCAGCAGCCAGCGCTTGAGCAACGAGATCGCTTGGTGCACCCTCGGCAATAATTCCGAGGCCTGCTTGCGGCGGCCCGACAGAAAGACGATGCGATGCTGGTAGCCCTTCTTCTCCAGCGGCTCGTAGCCCAGCCAGCCGTAGGTGTGCACCACGCTTCCCGGCTCGACCGACTCCTCCACGAAGGGCATCAAACTGGCCGCCGATGCGTTCCGCACGCGCTGCATGCGGATCCGTCCTAGCCCGCGGCCTCTCTCTTCCGCGGCTACTGCAATCAAGGCTTTACGCTCGGTCTGCCGGCCGCTCACACCCTCTTCCTCAGCGCCCCAATAGGTCTCATCGACCTCGACTACGCCCGCCAATCGCTCCCGCCCCGGACGCACCATCGCTCGCCGCAGCTTGTGCATCCAGGTCCACGCGGTTTGATAGCTGCCCAACCCGAGAACGCGCTGCAGACCCAGCGCGCTGACCCCGTTCTTTTGCGAAGTGACGTGCCAGATCGCCCGGAACCACAGCCGCAGCGGCTTACGTGTGTCTTGGAAGATCGTGCCCGAGGTCACCGACGTCTGCCGCCCGCAACGAGCGCATTCGAACCACACTTTGCGCACCGGCCAAGCCCGCTCATGCCCGCATCCCGGACAGCGGAAACCCTCCGGCCAGCGCAACGCGGACAGATAGTCGCGACAGGCCCCTTCGCTGGCGAAGCGTACCTCGAACTCGAGCAGGGCGCGTGGATAATCCTCCACGAAGGCGCATACTACATCTTGGGGTCACCTGAGTCAAGTGGATACCACATTGTCGCAATAGTCCATCCAGGCAGACTGAATCTCGTTGTCAGTCTGAAGTTCTTTCAGTCGAGCAGAGCGCTCACGCGCAGTCGGCGCATCTAATATGGCGATGTCATGTGAGGCGTAGAATTCCTTTGTAGCTGGTCGGATGGCATCCCACGGAGGGTTGCCAAGGACAGCATGGAAGCCCTGTTGGCCTTGTGGGATACCCTTCGGCTGAAGACCTCAGGAAAAGTGAGATCATACGACAGCGCCGGAACCGAGGATTCCGAGGCTGCAGCATCGTAGAGGTGACCACGATCGCCAGTCAGTTTATAGAGAGCCAACCCGCACGAAATTGATTTCAAAAGGCTTTCGGACTCAATCACCGCTGGCAGATCACCAGTCTCCGCGATCGAACGAAGCAGTCCTACGTAGGCGACGTCATCGCACTGTGCTGATCCGAGCATCACTCCCCCGCTCCATGCGGCAGCAGCGATGCGGAAGGGTAAGAGAGCTCGATCGAGTTCCGCTTTTACGCCCTCTTTCTCTCTGATCTCTGCAACGGTGTGGCCTACGCTTGAGTCAAGCCGGCGGACGTAGCGGATTGCCTCTTGAAGGGCGCTGGTGAACTTCAGGTTGAGTCCTTTGTCAAAAAGGCCTTCTACTGGCTCAGTGGGATTCGCGGGCCGAAACATCAGGTGATACCAAAATGGTCCGGTCAGCGAATCGCCTATAACAAGGCGATGATCCAGAAAGGTCAGCGGCATGCCCTGCGCGTGGGACTCTAGCCAAAGGGCAAGCTTTGCCAATTCGATCGCAAGTGGGTTCTTGTCTACACCATAGAGGCAGTGAGTGGCTACTAACCGCTTGCAGATGGCCAAGGCGCGGTCCTGCGAGTAGCCCGACTGCTCGCCTTCCGGTGACCGACTCGGGAGATACTTCAGGAGTTCATCGTCCGGGTCCGGAAGCGCGATAATCCGGCTTCTCCACTTGTGGGCGTCCTGCACCACTGAGTTTGCGTCAGGTCCGCTGCTTGCTCTATCTGCCCGTCGTTCCGCCGCAAGCGCCTTTTCGTCGCATAGACGACAAGCCTCGTAGAGCTTTTCGCCCAAGAAGCGACAGGCCTCGACGAGGAAGTGCCCGCTACCCATGGCGGGGTCCAAGACTTTCAGCCTGAGGATCTCTAGGGGGTTGGGATCGTCCTCTGGACTCCGCTCGGACGCTTGCGGGCCCAAGGTCTCCTGGACGAGGAACCGAACGAAAGAGTGCGGCGTGTAGTAGGAGCCGCTGGCCTTGCGGCCTAGGCCGACGCGCAGATAGAACCGGTCAGGCGGGATCTCTCCGATCCATTCCACCTTCGTCTTCTTGCCGCGCTTCGGCTCGTCATCTTCATCTGCATCGTCCGCCTCTAGCCCTGTGTCATCGTCCCCCGACACGACCTTCGCCGGACGATATCGTTCGCCTTGGGCAACCGGGACGACGACCTCAAGCTTCTGTCGGCGTAAGCGGCACATCGGTTCGGAAGTGATGCCGGGCTCGAGTTCCAGTAGGGCCTCGTAGACCCTTCCCAGATCCTCGACATCGAGGGGGCCGTAGTGGACTCTTTCGCGAGTGTCGGCCCCGCGACGTTTCGGAGTCCACAGCAAACGATCCAGCAACCAGGCGACAGAGCGTTCACCCCAGACACGGTCAGCCAGAATCGGCGTGGTATGTTCGCCGAAGAGAGCCCCGCCCAGCGGCTTGACGTTCAGCTCCGTACACTCCAGCCCCTGCTCGAACATCCGAAAGAGATTGCGGAACCCGGACTCCAAGAGGCTCCCCGTCTCGGCGCCGTCCTCCAGTATCTTACGCGCGTAGCGTGCCAGGGCGGTGCTCGGGGAAAATGTCTTCCGCCACAGACTGGTTGAAGCGAAAGTAAAGGAGCGAGCGAGGTCTTCGCCCGCCTCCAGCTTGAGGATGAAGAGCAGGCGATAGACAACGATCAGACCTTCCCGCCAGAGTTCCTTCGCAAGCGCTTCACGGTCGGTCTGCGCCTCGAACCATTCTCGATTTGCGGGATGGTCGAGAATCTCCTGTAGGAATCGCTCAACAGCCTGCCGCGCTTGAACGCGGAGTTCCTTTGTGACCCTCGCCTGTTGGAGTCGGGCTTTCTCGACGATATCTGGGAGCGCCTTGACACCCTCAGGCGACGCTAGCGCAACGATGAGTCGGAACGAGTCAGGGATCTCGCGACTACGCTTCCAGCCGGTATCGAGCGGAATGGTCACCGTCGAGTCCGGGCGCGCCGGGTCGGAGACGAGCAGCAACAAGTGAACGCCGTTGGTCAACAGACCGACGCGTTCGCCAGTGGCCAGCAAGACACGTTGAGCGACGCGCAAATGACTGAACCGATACGCCCGGCCGCGCTTAGACGGGGCGTAAAGATCCTCGTCGAAGGACGTCGTCCATACCCGGAGCTTGGACCCTCCGTCTGCACTGGCCAGAAGACAGCCGCCGGACTCGGAGTCCTCGCGAGTACGGACATTCTCCGTGTCTTCTAGCCGGTCGTAACCAAGAAACGGGAGCAAGGGCTCGATGACATGGTTACGAACGCGAAGCCCTCCACCGCTCGCCGCGAGGGCTCGCAGCTTGCGACGATACGCTTCCCACTCCGAGCGAAGCTCCTTGCCAGCCGTTCCTGTTGTTTTCGCGAGAAGCTTGAGCTTGTTGAGTTCCTTCTCCAGCTCGAATTTCACAAAGGGCTCCGGCAGGGCGGGCCCTTGGAACGTGCAGTCGGTCAGATCAAACGGCACGGGGCGACTCCGGCATGAGCATCAACACGCCAAGGGGAGTGATCTCGGGCGGGCGGAGGTCCCCCATACTGTCCAGCAGCTTGATTCGCTGTTCATGAATTCTGAGGACACCCTCGGCTTCGAATCGCGCCGATGAGGGTTGATCTCGGTCCAGGTGAAACGCCGCAAGCCGCTGGGCGGGATCGGAGATGCTTTGCCAAGCGGGCGTTGCTTGTGGGGAGCTAGAACCGGCCTCGTCCACAAAGAGAGCCTTCTGGGTGGCGGGAGGGGAGTTCTCGGTTCCTGTGATCTCCTCGGCCCGCTTAGCGAGCCAATTCTCTAGCGCGGTCCGCTCGACTTGGATCATCTTCCGCTGCTGTTCCGTGAAGCTTGCCGCAGCATCTTCAAAACCGTCGGTTGCCGCTTGCTGAGCCCGATCCGTAGCGGTCGGGGCCCACGATTCGAAATTCGTCTCCCAGAGCTTTGTCGTTCGAATCCCGTTGGCCGGGTCTGCGAGTGAGGCCCACGTGTCCGCAGATTCGTGAAACGGCTCTTCCGGGTTTTAAGTGGGCGAAGGAGCCAGATCGAGTTTCCCACAGTGGAAGTAGATGGCGTTGATGAAGTTCTGTTGATTGCGGAAACCGCGCGCCGTGGCCTTGACCCATTGAATCCTTGAGTTCAACCCCTCGCTGACCGCGTTCGTAATGCGGTGTTTCAGATACGTGAGTATGTTTTCGAGGCGAGCCGTCAACATCCGCGCTACGGTGACCATCGGCGTCAGCCGGCTGCGACTCGCCCAGTCGCGCCATTGCTCGAAGAAAGCTCGCGCCGCCGATTCGCGACGATAGTCGAACAGCCGCATCGCCGTTTCCTTCAACGCCCACGCCCGCGCCGTCTTCAAGTCGCTTTCGCGCAGCGCGCGGAACTCGCGCCAGGCGTCCTCGGAAAAGTTCGCCGGATGCCGCAGCCAAGCGTACTTCGTGCCTGTCAAACGCTCGTCGCCGAGGGCCAGTAAACGCTTGTTCTCCGCCCGCCGCACCTGGTCCACCGCCTTCGCCAGATGCGCCGCGATGTGATATTTGTCGTAAACGATCTTTTTCTCCGATTCGTCGAGATGCTCCCGGGTCGAGGCGACGTAAGGATCCCACATGTCCATCGCGACGGCCTCGACTCGGGCGAGTTGCTCTGCGCTCAACGTCTTCCAAAAGCCGTCCAGGCTGGCCTGGCGGCGTCCCTCGGCGACGAACAACACGCGCGAGCGGTTGAGATCGTTGACGACGGTGAGATAGCGATGGCGCTTGCGGAAGCTCTTCTCGTCGACGCCCAGGTAGGGAATCGGCTCTGCCGCGCGACGTTCGAGCCCACGTTGCACGGCGCGTTCCAGGATGCCGTGAATCTCGTCCCAGCTCAGCGCCAGCAACTCGGCGATGCCTTGCTGGCTGGCTTCCTTCAGCCACGAGATCGCGAGAGCTTAAAACAGCGCGGTGAAGCGGCTGGAAGCCTCGGCCCAGGGCAGTCGCACGACGCGCGGCCCGTGCTCGGAGCAGTCGCTGCGCGGCGGCCGGGCGTGCAGGATCGTGCGGTACTGACAGGTGTCGAGGTGACGCCAGCGGCGTTCGGGCTGATGATCGTGGAGTGCGCACACGGCGCTGCATTGGCGGCACGGCCAGCGGACTTGCTCGTCGTGTTCGAGGAAGACGTGGACTTCGCCGTCGGCTCGGCGCAGCTCCACTCGCACGACTTTCCAGGGACTTTCGATGCCCAGAATCTGGCGGTATAGCTCGCGGTCTTGCATCCCGCGAGACTACCACCGAGCCTCACTCGCCCACTAGAAACCCGGAAGAACCCGTGAAACTTGGTCTCGCCACTGGCGTTGACCTGCACGGCGAGGACACGCTCCATCTCTCGGCCGCTCCTGCTAGAGACACGCCCGAGGAAAGTGTGGAGTAGTGTGGGGTCCTGGACGGGGGCTTTCGCTGCGCTGGCCCGAGGGTCCTGACCCTCCCTTGCTGAAGTTCCGAACGAAAGATTGCGAACCCGGTCTAGCGCGCGCCGAACGAGCGGATGAGCTCGGCCCAGGAATCCGACGGATCTCTCCTGATCGTCGGCTGTGACGTCGAGTTTTGTGGTGAGCCGGACCAGGCGCTGCTCCTGATCATAGCCGGGCAGCTCGTCGAGCCCGTGGGTCCAGTTCGGTGGCAGATGCACAAGGAAGCAATCGTCGTCGGTTGAACCATCGACTCGTCCGCCGTCGAGGAAGACCGCGTCACAGACGAAACGCGCCAGATCCACGGACTCAGCACGGGTGCCTTCCTCACGGGCTTCTTTCGCTTCTTCCAAAAGCCGCTCCTCGGCTTGCATTCCCGCATCACCCAGCCAGGCGTGCGATCGGGTGGCATCACGGAAGCCGCTCAGGCTACGGTCGATCTCTTCGAGCAGTTCCGCAGTCGCCTCATCGGCCCCCTCGGATTCGTCGCCTTCGTGGAAATTGAGAGCTGTCGGCTCGTCCTGGAAGAGCTTCGTGTCCTCGTCCATCAGGCCTTTGAGGAGCTTGGCCTGTGTAGCGTCCGTCGAGGTAGCGATTCCAAGAGTGTTCGGAACGAAGGTGAGCCGCGCACGCTGCTTTTCGTACTTGGCGATTAGCCTGAGGAGAATACGCTCCTCAAACGTGCCGCGCAAGAACAAGTAGCGGACCTGGGGCTCAGTCGTCTGACCGTAGCGGTCAATACGACCGTTCCGCTGCTCCAGCCGGTTCGGGTTGAAGGGCAGCTCAAGATGAATGAGATGGTGGCAACGCTGATGGAGGTTCAGTCCCTCGGCGGCTGAGTCCGTGCTGACAAGGACGAGATTGTCCTGGCTCCGAAAACGCTCGGTCGTCTCACTCCGGGTCTTTGAGTTGTCGTCTCCGTTCATCGAAATGACTGGCCCAACGTCAGCCTGCTTGAGAGCCGCTATGACCGCCATCTGGCTGTCGATGTACTCGGTATAGATGATGACACTTGCCTTCGGTTCTGCTCGCCGAATATCACGGATCGTCTCAGTAAGAACGTGCAGCTTTGGGTCCTGCTTACGGGCTTCTGCCCCCATGGCTATAAGCTCATCCAGGTGTGCGACAACATCTGAGATCTTCGCCTGTTGGTATGAGCCACGGCGGATCTCGCGCTGCATCGCAGCAAGCTGCTGGGCGATGTCCTCCGCCTCCAAGAGGCTGCGCTCCTGCTCTTCCTCCAGGCTGATCGAACCGAATCTCTCCAGCTTCCGCTCGTAGTCCTGGAGTGTGCGAATTCGCTGCCGCCGCGATTCCTGGAGATCAGCCCTATCAGCCAAGAAGTGTTGAAAGCGATCAGCGACGACAGAGAGCGTATTCTCGAAAGCGGCGACGGTAGAGACGCTCCGCTTCAAGAGGGAGAGCCAGGCGAGAACGTCACTATAGTTTCTGGTCCGGAATGCTCGTCGAAGCTCTGGGGCCACGAGATCGAGCAGGCCGCGCTGCAAATCAATGAATGTGGCATGGTCGCCGGTGTCCGGGGTCACCGGGACTGGGGTGACGATTCGCTCCGGGAAAAGGGACTTCTTCTGACCCGGATTTTCGGGATCGTCGATGAGGACGTGTTTCTTGAGGCGGCGAACGACGTGGGAACGGTAGCGTTCACCTCGAAGCGAACCTCGCCCGTCAACAAGCGAGGGGTCGAGCAACTCGCAGAGCGAAGCGAAAGAGCGATCGTGCCCGTCGTGCGGCGTCGCCGTAAGCAGCAGCAGAGAATCGCTTCTGCGGGCTAAAACCTCCGCTAGCCTGCGGCGCTGCGAGTCCTCTCGATCTTGTGCGGAGCCAGTGTCCATGCAATGGTGCGCTTCGTCGATCACAACGACGTCGTAGCTAGCGCGCTCCAATTGATCCAGGACTCGTTCCTGCTTGAGGAAGTCGATTGAGACAAGGCCCAGGGGGATGTGGTCGAAGGGATTCGATCCGAGCTCCGTGCTCCGTCGGATGTCTTCGAGCTTGGCTCGGTCGATGAATTCCAATCGGAGGCCAAACCGTTCCGACATTTCAAACTGCCACTGCTCCATGAGGGGGCCAGCAGGCGAGACGACCAGGATGCGGTGTGCGAGACGACGCGCGACCAATTCAGTCAAGATGAGTCCGGCTTGAATCGTCTTGCCGAGACCGACGCCGTCAGCAAGGAGTAGCCGGGGGCGGCTCATGCGGATAGCTCGAAGCGCCGCAACGAGCTGATAAGGCTCAATTCGAAGTCGGCCCGGCTGTACCACGAGCAGCGCGCTGGGACCGAGGGCCTGCTCCAGCAGGAAGGCTTGGTGATAGACCAACCAGTTAACCAGCGGGGCAGCCCGCGTGGCGTCTAGTTCTCGCCTGACGGGTTCGACCCGTTCGAAGGGGTAAAGAACGTCTAGCTCGCTCCCGAGAACGGCGCGTTCCAAGCCTCGAAGCCGGTACAGGGTTTGGGAGCCGAGGTTCTCGCCGGAGACGACCTCCCAGTGGAGTCCGCGGGCGTGGACCTCTGTGCCGGGTAGCAATGCCGTCGCGTTGTTCATTTGGTGAGTGTAGATCGTGATTTCCGGGCCAATACTGTCACTTCGATACGGTTCTCGCGCAACCTGCTAATTATTCCAAAACCCAGAGCGCTCCGCCGGAGTCGTACTAGTGCCCGGTTTCTATCGTAACCGTGTCCGGGCCAGCCTGTAAGCCGGTGGGGGGATGCTCCGCACCGGTAGGGCCCTGAATCGTTGGCTTGGCTGCGTAGAGTACGTGTAGAGGATAAGCCTGCTTTGGGGCAGGGCCGGAGGCTTGAACCGCTGCTCGGACGATCCCGCCCTGCTGGCATCAAGTCGGCGGCTGGCCGCAATTGCAAGGAGTCGCGAAGGCAGGCACCGTCAGAAGAGTGGCCCCTCAAGTGGGGCGGACGGTCAACCACTCGATCTGCACACCGCGCTCGACATCGCTATTCAATCCGGACTCCGCCTGCAGGCCGCCCAAGAAGGGGATTGTCGATCGCGACATCAAGAAGAGGGCCACGCTGGCCCGCCCGGCGGAGTCACAAACGCTGGATGGTTGTGTTGCGAAAAACGGTTATCAGGCAGGACTCGACCCCTTCCCCGGGACGCCTTGCCGCAAATGCGGCAAGGACGGCGTGTACTCCGAGAGTCACGGGTTTGAGGAGAAGTAGGCAGCCTGAGAGGCCTGCCCTGGCATTGTCACCGAGCCCACGCGGGGTTTCATCATGAACCTTCCAGTGAGCAGTACAATCAGCTAAAGACCACGGGCCGGCTAGGGTCGCACCCGAAACGCGGAATACTTCCCACCGCGTGCCGGCCCCGATCCTCGTGGGAAGTCCATTTGTGTCGAGGGAAGCGGCGTGCCAGAATCTTCGAAGGCTGAACTGCAGCGTGACGCCTACAGCAATGCGGTCGCCAAGTTGCAAGCGCTCCGCACGGAAGTTGCGGAGGTCCAAAGACGAATACGGTTCCAGATCGAGCGCCACTACCATACCCCTCAATACTGCAAGGACACCTTGGTTGCGTCAGATCGGAGGCGGTACGTTCAGGGCCACGCCGAAGGGCTTGGTTCCAAGCTCGCTTTCTGCCTAGCTCTTGGCGATCCCGCCTTCGAAAAGTGGCGAGCTGCGATTCTAAGGGATGTGTTGCCGAGGCTCGTGCCTGACGCGTCGCTCTGCGAGAAATTCGTTGGAGTGCCGGGCACGGCGCACTGGACGAACGCAGGCGCTGCCTGGGCTGATCTTGACGGGTACTTATCCGCAATGCTGAACTGGGCTCGGCTTGGCCACCGGCATCAGCATCGGGAACTTGACCACCAGAAGCTAATCAGCCGGGAGTTGGAGAGGCAAACCAAAGAAAAGCAACGTCAAGCCTCGACGTTGGTCGCATTTCTAGTACCCGCCCATGCCGGCTGGCCGGACGTGTCCATTCGTTTCACCAGCGACTTTCAAATACAGGCCAAGATCCGAGGCCAGCCCACGGAAGCTCGGACCTATGCCGACTTGGGTTTCGAGGTTCGGCGGGGGAAGCCGGATGTTCAGTGGAGGCTCCTCGCGCATTTTGTCAGAAGCGGCGGCGTCGTCGAGAGTCATCTGAGGACTGGTTTCAGGAGCCGGAATGCACTCCAAAAGGGGGTCCAAAAGCTGCGACAGCGCCTCAAGAAAGTGTTCGGCCTCGACGACGATCCTATCGAGTATGATGTTGTCGAGAACTGCTACCGGGCGAAATTCCAATCGACAATATCGATTTCTACCGACGTCGGCGCTGAATTTTAACGCCGTACTGAATTTCAGCGGCGGCGAGCGAAGATTTTTCCAGCCAGGCCTTTCAGTCCTTAACTGACGCATTTCCAAGGCATTGGCGGCAAGTGGCCATGCCGCCAACAGCCGTTTCTCAGTGCCTCCACTGAATTTCCCACCCCTATAGATAGTCGAGAAGCTTCCTCCTCTCGCAATCGCGATCGGCTCCGCCAGCCTAGCAACAAGAGCGACCTGGCGAAGCTGATAGCACCCAGGTTGTGGTATCGTGCGAGCCGAGCAAAACCGAAGCGGGCCATCCAACACAGGAGGTTTTCAAAAGATGGCTCGCAGAAGGTATCAGAAGCCCACGCCCAAAAAGCGGGGCAAGCAGTGGACCATCCTCGTTCGCGAGGAGGTTGTTGACGATGGGCAGAGGAAACGAAACGTCAGGCGGGTCGCCCTCGGGCCCGCTTCGCTCACCCGAGCGCAGGCCGAGAGGCTTCGAGATGACTATCTGGTCTCGATCAATGAGCCCGCGGTGGGTATCGGGGGAGCCTGTCTGTTTCGAGACTTCGCCAACATTTATGAGCGAGATGTTCTGTCGACTCATGCCAGCACCACGCAGGAGCGCAGCAAGAGTGTGTTGAAGAATTATCTCAATCCCGCGTTCGGTGGCTCGATGCTGCGGGAGATCACTTTGGAGCGATTGCAGCATTACTTTGCGGAGTTGCAGCGCTCGAAGCTATCACCAGAGAGCGTCCACAAGACTCGGGATGTGCTGTCGGCGGTTCTACGAACCGCTGTCGACTATGGTCGGCTGGACATGAATCCGGCGGAGAAGATCCGACTCAAGAAGCGCAGGGTGAACAAGCCCAAGCGTTTTCTTCGGATCGGTCAATTCTTCCAGCTCCTGGAGTTGATCGCAGAACCCTACGCCACGATGGTGTACGTGGCTGTTTTCGTGGGGTTGCGAGTGAGTGAACTCGCGGGGCTCCGCTGGCGCAACATTCATGTTGACTCAATCACCATCGAGCAGCGTTTCAGCCGCGGTGACTGGGACGAGCCGAAGTCCGAAGCGAGCAAATCCACGATCCCCGTGGATGCGCCCGTCATCCAAAGGATTCACCGGCTCAAGTCCCTTGAGGTCACAGTACGCGCCGGGCGAGCCTGGCGCCGCTACAAAGCGGTGAAGTCGTGCGGCCCCGACGATCTGGTGTTTCAGTCGGTGGTCAAGGGGGCCCCGATGCGTGACAACAACATCCTCGTGCGCCACATCAAGCCGGCGGCGAGGAAGTTGGGCATCGAGTGGGTAAACTGGCAGGTGTTTCGCCGTTCGTGCGCGACCTGGCTGCAGCAGGCGGGCGTCGATGTCAAAGACGCTCAAGGGCTGCTGCGCCACAGCCGCGCCAGCACGACGATGGACATCTATCAGCAGTTGGTGCCTGAGTCACAGCGGCGAGCGGTGGCTAAGCTGACGGCTTTCGCGCAGCAGGCAAGCTCGGTTCAATGAAGGGCTTTTGGGGATAGGAAACAGACTGCAAGTGCAACCAAACGCAACCAAGGGTGGAAAGAATGGTTCGTAAGTTGTTGAAAAATGGTGGCCAGGGACGGAATCGAACCGCCGACGCCAGCCTTTTCAGGGCTGCGCTCTACCGACTGAGCTACCTGGCCGGGAGACTTGATTGTAGGAACAGATCGGCACCCTGTCAAACCCAACCGCGGCGCGCACCGGGGTGGAGAAACTCACGCCAAACGCCCTGCGATTGCTCCACTCTTGCCGTGCGGTTAGGGTCTACGAACTTGTTCTTCGCCAACAACTGTGGGCAAGTCTCGAAGTGTGCCAGGTCCGACGGGCCTACTGAGTCGACATGCCGCGAACGGGTGAACTTCTCCGCCAACCTGGAGACCAATGTTGGGAGGTCCCGCTTCACTTATCCTGCTAGCTGCCGCAAACTTCGCGGTAGTACTCCTCGTATTGCGGTATGATTTTCTTCGCGGAAAACCTCGTCTTGGCTGCGTGGCGCGCCGCGATTGCAAAAGCTCCATGCTTGTCCGGATCGGTTAAGAGCGACAAAGCCGCGGCCGCCATACCTTCGATGTCGCCGACTTCAACGAGGAACCCGTCCGCGCCGTCCGTCACGACCTCAGGCAGTCCTCCGACTCGTGAGGCAACGGTCGGAACGCCGCAGGCCATGGCTTCTAGAGCCGCCAGACCGAAACTCTCCATTTCGCTCGGCAATAGCATCAAATCCGATATCGCGAGCAGCTGGGCGACGCCGAGTTGCTTGCCGAGAAACTGGACCCGGTCCTCTACTTGAAGCTCACGCGCTAAAACCTCGGCGGGACCGCGATCCGGTCCGTCACCGATCATCAGCAGTCGCGCGGGAACCACGGGCGCAACCTTGGCAAAGATCCGAATGCACTCCAGCACTCGCTTGACGGGGCGAAAGTTTGAAAGGTGAACGACGATCTTTTCCTCGGGGGACGCGTGCCGGGCTCGCAAAACGGGATCTCCACCGGCACGGTAGAGTTCACAGTTGACAAAGTTCGGTATCACGCGAATCTCACCGCGAATGCCGAACAGCTCCACGGTTCTCTTCCGAAGATACTCACTGATCGAGGTCACACCGGGACTTTGTTCGATCGAAAATCTGGTGATCGGCAAATAGGAAGGATCGGTGCCGACCAAGGTCACATCCGTGCCATGAAGCGTGGTCACGAAGGGCAGGCGCCCAGCCAACATCCGGCTCGCCAGCCAAGCGCTAACCGAATGCGGAATCGCGTAATGCACGTGCAGCAGATCGAGGCCCGCCGATTGAGCGACGTCGAGCATCCGCGAAGCTAGCGCCAGGCTGTAGGGCGGATATTGAAACAGCGGATAATTGCTGACTTCCACCTCGTGATAGTGAATACGTGGAGAATCGTCCGTGAGACGGATCGGATTGGCGTAGGTAATGAAATGAACCTCGTGCCCGCGCGCGGCGAGCTCCATCCCCAGCTCGGTGGCGACAATGCCGCTGCCGCCGTAGGTCGGGTAGCCGGTGATGCCTATCTTCATCGGGGAACTTCGACCATCTATTCCGGCCCCGGTCGCTCCGCCCACCGGAGGTCGAAACACCACAGCTAGAATAGTAAGTTTAGTCTCTGGACGGTCACTCGTGCCTTCTTCCCTTGCGAACTCCGCGACCGCGACGTCGTGCGACGTCCTGGTGGTAGGGGCAGGCCCCACCGGCTTGTCCTGTGCCATTGAGGCCAAGCAGAGGGGATTCGGGGTTGTGGTGGTCGAAAAAGGCTGTCTGGTCAACTCGCTCTATCGTTGCCCCACGAACATGACGTTCTTCACGACCCCGGAGCTACTGGAAATCGGCAATCTCCCCATGACGGCTGTTCGCGACAAACCTACGCGCAACGAAGCCCTCAAGTACTACCGCCGCGTTGCCGCCCACTACAAACTCGATGTTCGGTTATACGAGCGAGTGGATGCCGTTCAAGGAAACGACGGGGATTTCCAAGTAGCAACCACCACACGAGCCCAGGACCGCCGTTGCTACTCAGCCAAGAAAATCATCCTGGCAACCGGCTACTACGATCTCCCTGTGCCGATGAACGTGCTTGGTGAGAACCTCGACAAGGTCCTTCATTACTACGAAGACCCTCATCCGTTCTACGATTGCGATCTTGCCGTTGTGGGAGGCCGTAACTCCGCGGCGATCATCGCTCTTGAAACCTACCGTGCCGGCGCCCGAGTGACCCTCATTCACCGAGCAAAACAGCTAAGCGACAAGATCAAATATTGGGTCAGGCCCGACATCGAAAACCGCATCAAAAACGGTGAGATTCGCGCCTACCTGGAATCGAGCGTGGAGGAGATATCCGAGAAGACAATCCGCATCGCCACGCCGAACGGACAGGTCGTGCTGCCCAACGATTTCGTTCTGGCCGCGACCGGCTACCAGCCGGACGTCGCCTTCCTGGAGCGCGCCGGCATCACTTTCGAGTCCGAGTCTCAGCGCCCACGTACGAACCCCGACACACTGGAGAGTCAGCGGGCCGGCGTCTACTTGGCGGGTGTCCTGGTTGCCGGCATGCACACGAACGAGATTTTCATCGAGAATGGCCGTTTTCACGGGGAGCGCATAGCCGCTGACATCGCTGCCAAACTGGCCTGATCCCAATCAACGCGACAGTGCGGCCAGCGGATTCTCGTAGACATTGATCGTCCATAATCACTTCGCGGGCGATTCGGGCTTACGGCCTTGTGAAAGTGCAAGCGCGAGAAATGGCAAACCGAAACCGCGGAATACTCTCGTGAAAAGCGCTATGCCTAAGTTTTCAATGAGCACCGGGGCGCCCCGGTGCTCATTGAAAACTAAAGGCTTAAACCGTCGGTACTAAGGTTTACGACCTATTCTACGGCGTCCCCACTGGTACCTATAATCGAGATACTCCAGCGTCATCGATGCGTAGGACGCGGAATGTTCCTCGTGAGGTGAACCGTGACTTGCAGTAAGTGTGTTGCCGTCCTCCACGACATAGATAAGTTTTGCGACAAGTGCGGCACGGCCACCGCCGTCTTCGAAAAGTCCGCCAAGGTAAGCGGCTTTCTTTGTTTACACTGCGGCACCGCGCTAAAGCGGACGAAGCGCTATTGTTCTGCTTGTGGTGAGTTGGCTCTACGGAAACACCGCCGTGGTTTGTTGAGTCGTGTGCTGCGTCGGGTTAACTCGCCGAAAGCGCAACTGGCTTTGGCCCTCGGGCTTTTCGTGCTGCTAATCACGCCCATCGTTTACCTGATGTATATGCCCGCAAGACCATACACGGACAAGGCCCCTAAAGTCTCCTCCGCTTACACGATCCATACGGTGGTCAACCCCGGAAAAGAAGGTTCTCGAAAGCAGTTGCGACTTCCCGCCGGCGTCGCCATGGACCAAAAAGGCAACCTCTACATTGCCGACGCCGAACGGCACCGCATCCTCAAGATGGATACCGCGGGGGTGATCTTCCCCTACGCGGGCACGGGCGAGCCGGGATTCGCGGGTGACAAAGGACCGGCCTACGCCGCGCGGTTCCTACACCCCACAGGACTTGCGACTGACTTGGCCGACTATCTCTACGTCGCCGACAGCGGCAATCACCGGATCCGGAGGATCTCGCCAGATGGCAAGATCAATACGATAGCCGGCAGCGGCGCTCCGGGCGAAGGCAACGGCGGGTACGAGGGAGATGGAACCATTGCCACTTTGGCGAGGCTCAACAACCCCAACGCCATCTATACGGATCAGTCAGGCAATATCTACATCACCGACGGCGGCAACCAGCGCTTGCGAAGACTCAAGCCGCTCGAGGAACGTGTCGCTTCCACAGCTCCCTGAATGCTTTCTGGAAGAGTTCCCGCCGCTTGGCCCGGCGCCGGCTTGCTCATCCCGGGCGAAACGCAGGCTCATGTTGCTCGGCCCCCTCGCGCGACCCGTTCCACGATCAATTTTCGCCAGGCGGCCGCTGACCGTCAGCCCGCCACTGGCAGGTCCGTCTGGTCGTCAAGCTCGTTAAGCAGTTCGACGACCAGCGCTTTCTGTCCGTATTCGAATTCACTCCCGGCCGGTTCGGGATCGTGAGCCGCAACCCAGACTTTGAGCATCTCTTTGACTGGCCGTGCGACCGACTCCTCCGCACCCGGTTCAAACCGAAGCGGGATCTCACTTTGTCGGATCGTTTCGATCAAAAGCTCTGAGAACTTCATGGAAGATCACAACTCTCCTGTTTAGGATCTACCCACAAACTCGCTACCTTATCACGACCGGCGCCTGACCAAAGTTCACCGGGGCAAGCGAAACTGACGTTCGCTTTTCAGGGTTGGCACGGGAATGTTTTGGGCGTGTGCGATAGAAAAGCAGTTCCATTGCCTGCGGGTAGTAGGAAAGACTACTAGGTCCATCGCCCATGCAGTGATTACAATAGAGAAAGCATGTCCGGCTATAACACCGAACTCGAAAGCATAGTCCGGGAGCTCAACAAGTCACCGCGGACCGCAACGGACGAGGCGGGGGACGAAGCAACAGCGGTCAGCCCAAAACTAGAACCGTCTGCCTCGCTGTCTTCGCTCGATCAGCTGCTGGCATACGCGAGCCGTCACGGAGCGTCCGACATCATTCTCGTTGCCGGCTCAGGTTTGGTGCTGCGCATTAACGGCAGTCTTACTCAGTCTAGCGGTCGGCCTTTCAGCGACGATGATATCCGCTCTCTGATGCTACCCCTGCTGACCGCGCAGCGCCGCAAGGAACTCGACCGCGAACGCTCCACGGATTTCAGCTTCGTGCGCGACGGTATCGGGCGCTTTCGAACGAACATTCACTTCCAGCGGGGTACGATGGGCGCGGCCATCCGGCTCCTCCCTGACGAGATCCCCACGCTGGAAGAGTTGAATCTGCCAGCGTCACTGGGACGGCTGACGGAGCGTAAACAGGGTTTGGTTTTGTTGACAGGGCCAACCGGATCAGGCAAGACAACCACCCTGGCGGCCCTGATCGGAATGATCAACGCCAAGTATCCTTACCACGTTGTCACGATCGAAGACCCTATGGAATACCACCATCTCAACCAGCAGTCGGTTTTTGAGCAGATGGAAGTCGGGCGCGACGCGGTTAATTTCGCCAGCGCTCTGAGAAGCATCGTCCGGCAAAGCCCCGACGTCATCCTGGTCGGTGAGATGAGAGATCCGGAAACAATGGCCGCGGCTGTGACGGCCGCTGAGACAGGGCACCTGGTTTTTTCCACTTTGCACACGACTGATACGATTCAAGCCATCGGACGAATCGTGGACGCCTTTCCGGCCGCCCAGCAGAATCAAATCCGGCAGCAGTTGTCTCTGGCCTTGCTTGCGATCATCTCGCAGCAACTGGTCCCCGGGGCCAACGGCAGCTGTCGCTTCCCTGCGGTCGAGATCCTGGTGGCGAACACCGCTGTAAGCCACATCATCCGCAAAGGTGAAGACCACATGTTGCGATCGCAGCTTAGTCTGGGCCATTCGGACGGCATGAGGATGATGGAAGAATCACTGGCCAAACTTGTTAATAAGGGCCTTATTACCGTAGAGACAGCCGCCGCCCACTGCTTCCGCGACGACGAATTCCGCCGCTACATGGCACAGTAGCGTACCCATATAGAGGCGGTCTCCCACCCACTTCTGGCCCCTATTCGGTTAACCGGCTGGGGCCGTTCCCTGATCCTTGCCCGGTTCTGCCGGCTCTTTCCATGAACCCCACTTGCCGCAAGGCAAAGGCCGTGCTGGGCATCTGCCTGCTCATTAATCAGCAGCTGCTCACTAGGTCGAGACACAAGACTTCAACATCTGGTACAAGAGATTGAATTCGCTGAATCACACACCGAAAGGGTCTCACAAGGGAGAAAAGCTATGCGATCGCAATGCTTTGCAAAGGGCGGACCGCTGGGTCGCGCCGTGTTTGTGACAGTCGTGCTGCTTTCCGTGGTGCAAGCTGTGTGGGCTGGCGAGCTGACTGGACTCGCTCGACAAGTCCGCCATGAGCTGGTCATGTTGCCCTACCACGGGGTATTTGACAGTCTCGGATTTAAGGTGGACGGTTCCAAGGTCACTCTACTTGGCCAAGTGCATCGGCCTTCTCTAAAGAAGTCCGCTGAAAGAGTGGTCAAGCGACTCGAAGGCGTAGAGTCAGTGGACAACCAGATCGAGATTCTGCCCACCTCATCCAATGACGACCGCATTCGTGGTGGTGTCTACCGATCCATCTACTACCACCCGGCCTTCACGCACTACGCTGTCCGCGCCGTGCCGCCGATTCACATCATCGTGAAGAACGGTGACGTGAAACTAGTCGGCGTAGTCGCCACCGAGGGCGACAAAAACATCGCCGGGCTGCAGGCAAACGGTGTCTCCGGCGTGTTTTCGGTCATGAATGAGCTGACGGTAGAGAACCCGCGGGAGTGACGCGGAAGAGTATCCGTCAGCGGCAGAACAACCACACCGCGAGCGAGACCGGGGGCATAGCAGCCCGTGGCAGAAGTGGGTCCGGGCAAAAAATGGGGACTGCCATCCGATTTTCGTTCGTCGGAGTGCTTTGTTTCTAATAAAGATGGACTGCGAAAATCGGTGGCTGTACCCATTTTTTGCCCATTCTCGTCCGGCTGAATCGGGAGAGGTCCGGAGAACTGGAAATGCATAAAGACAAGCTTTCGCGCCGTGGATTCGTGACGGAGGCAGTCGTGGGATTCTCCGCTTCCGCGCTGTCGGCGCCTTTTTTGTCCCAGGTCGCTGGCGCCCAGCAAAGAAAGGCTGCTGTCGGACCGAACGACCGGATCAACGTCGGCGTCATCGGTGTGGGCAACATCGGCGCGCGCCATTTGCGCCGACGCCTGTTGCCCATGGAGCGCCAAGAAGGGACGATCAAGGTCGTTGCCGCTAGCGAGATCTACGAGCGGGCCAAGTTTCGCGTCAAGGAAATGATTGGCCTTGGCGATAAGGATATTCACCACGACTACCGCGACCTGCTGGCCCGCAATGATGTGGACGCCGTAGTCATCAACACGCCCGACCACTGGCACGCGCGGATGGCCATCGATGCGATGGAAACCGGTAAGGACGTCTACCTTGAAAAGCCGATGACCTACACGATTGCGCAGGCCAAGCAGGTTGTCGAGGTAGTCCGGCGCACCGGCCGTGTTCTCCAGGTTGGCAGTCAGTGGGTTTCGGACCCCGCGTATCAGCGTGCGAAGGAGGTCGTCGACAAGGGCTGGATCGGCGAGATCGCCTGGGCACAGTCCAGTTTTTCGCTCAATCACGCGAACGGCGTTTGGCAGTACTACGTTGACGAAGAGGCGACTGCCCAGACAGTCGACTGGGAACGTTTTCTGGGTTCTGCTCCGAAACAGCCGTTCAGCGCCGAGCGCTTCTTCCGTTGGAGGAAATACTGGGATTTTTCGGGCGGGATGGGCACGGATTTCTTCTATCATCGGCTGAGCCCGACGCTCTACTCGTTGGGTCCGCGATTCCCGACGCGAGTGAGCGCCCACGGGGGCATCTACTTCTTCAAGAACCGCCAGGTGCCCGATACCTACTCGACCACCATCGAATACGAAGACTTCGGCGTCCAAATCCTTGGCTCTTCCGCTACGGCCGCGCCCAACCGCCACCACGCGCCCGTAATCTACGGCCGGAAAGGGACGATTCAGCTTTTCGCCGGACGCGTTGAAGTCACGCCCGAGAAACTTTTCGAGGAGGAATTTTGGCGCAAAGTGGGCAAGGAGAAGCTGATCATCCCGGTGGACAACGAGGACAATCAAAAGGCTCGCACCGCCCACATGGTTAACTTCTTCGAGTGCGTCCGGACGCGCGAGAAGCCGATTTTCGACGCCGAGTTCGGCTACAAGGTGATGGTCGCCATCAAGCTGGGCGTAGACTCGTACCGTCAGGGCAAGATGATGCACTTTGATCCGGCGACCGAAACGATTCTCGATACACCGCCGCCAAGACCCGCAGGCTACGAAGGTGACGGCACCAACCCTCCGGGCAGCCGCTATAAGAAGCGTCCCATTTAGGGAGTTGCGGAAGCGAAAGGCAAAACTCTGCTGGCGTTCGCTGCAACAATCTTATTCCTACAGCTACCGAGGCGGGCACGGCGAGCAAGCGCAACGAAGTTATGGCGCGCCGATCGCGTGTTTCGACCGCCACCGGGTGAGAAAGCGGGCTAACGCCGAAACTTCTCCGGCAAATCGATGACCGAACTCAAAGCCAACGATTATCACGATCTCGACCACCTGCGGGCGAACATCGAGGACTTCATCGAGCGCTACGACATGGGCCTGCGACCGGCCTAATGGCCCAGACGAGAGCCTTTGGTCGGGTATATCAACAGGTATCCGCAACTGCCGACGGCGGTGTGGCCTTGTCCGGTTTGGATGTTCTCAGGCGGCCGGCTCCACCACCGCCGCCATCGATCCCACGGACCTGGGGAGGCGCCAGTCGGCCCCATAAGCGTGGATCTGGTCCCGCTTTCCCTCGGCCTCCTCCAGCGGGAGTGTTATCAGGCGGGTATGGCCTTTGCTGTCCACTTCAACCGTGTGTTCGTAAGCTCTTTGCTCGGAGAACCCGAACAGTTTTGTGAGCATTTCGACCACATAGTTGTAGGTGTGATCGTTATCGTCGAGCAGAATGACGTGATAGAGGCGTTCCGTTTGCTGGGAGGTCTCTTCCCCCTCTCGGATCTCCTCGTCGATGTCGGGAAGGGCAACCGCGGAACTCATGATCGAACCCTTCTTCTTGATGGACGCCTATGAACAGGCACGTAGCTGACCGAGCATGCCGGCCCGCTTTCAGCCACTGCGCCGACGGCCACCACCTTCTTCAAAAGGCGCTTTTCTTTTGAACCGGAGCTGTAGAGACGTCCTTTATGGTAACAAAGGGGTTTGGCTAGATTAGTTGGCTTCGGCAGGCGATTCCTGGAACTGGCGTAGCTACGACGAGCAAGCTACGTGCCGCCACGCCCGTGCTTACTTTTTCGCCGCCCCGGCTTCGCCTTCTTGGCTCCGGTGCCGCCGCCCACCCAGGAAAACTCAGCGCGCATATGGTCCCAGCTGATCCGGTCGGCCCGGACTCGGAGTCGATCGCCCAAGCCAAAGCGCCGTTTGCTTCGCCGCCCGATCAGGGACCGCGGGTTTTCCCGGTAGTAGTAGGGCTCGTCTTGAAACGAGTCAATCGGCACAAATCCTTCGACAAAGAGATCCAGCAGCTCGACGAACAAGCCGTAGCGGGTCACCGAGACCACAATGGCGTCGAATTCGTCTCCCAGGCGTCCTTCCATGAAACGGGCTTTCTTCCAGTCCATCAGCGCCCGCTCGGCGTCCGCCGCTCGGCGCTCGGTGAAGGAGGACTCCTTTGCGATCTGAGCTAGTGCGCTTTCCGTCAGTCGCCGCTTAGCAGCCGCGTTGCTGTCGCTTGGACCGTCGTCAAAGTCGAGCACCGATTTCAGGATGCGGTGCACGACGAGGTCCGGATAGCGTCGGATCGGAGACGTAAAGTGCGTGTAGGAAGGCGTCGCCAGCGCGAAGTGGCCGCTGTTGATCTCGCTGTAGCGGGCCTGTTTCAGCGAGCGCAGCATTAAGTAGTTGAGGATTCGTTCCTCCGGTTTGCCCTCGAGCTGGGCGATCAACTTTTGATAATGCTTGGGGGAAACGTCAGACCCTCCCTGGGGAACGTGCAGCTGATGACGGGCCTTGGAGCCGTCCCGGTGACGGCTTGTGTAGCCGAATGGGCGAACCTGTACACCCACCCCCAGGGAATAACCGAACGTCGAAAGTAATTGCTTGAAATCCAACAGACGCCTGGGGTCCGGTTTCTCGTGGACCCGATAGAGAGCGGGCGCTTCTCGCTCCTCCAAATGCCGCGCCACCGCTTCGTTCGCCGCGAGCATGAATTCCTCGATGATGCGGTGGGCGATGTTCCGCTCGGCCCGGGTAACGCCTGTCATCAGGCCCGACTCGTCGAATTGAATGACCGCCTCGGGAAGGTCAAAGTCGATCGATCCGCAGTGCTCCCTGCGGCGCTGGAGAATGGCCGCTAACTCTTTCATGAGCCGGAAACGCCCGACCAAATATTGGTAGCGGGAGGTCTGCTCGGCGTCTTCTTCGAGCACTAAGTTCACATTCGTGTAAGTCATCCGCTCGGCGCTGCGAATGATGCCCCGGCAGAATTCGACGCCGACAGTTTCTCCGCGGTTGTCGATTTCGAGCAGGGCGGAGAGCGTCAAACGGTCCACCTGGGGGTTCAGCGAGCAGATGCCGGTCGAGAGCTCGGTCGGCAGCATGGGCACGGCGCGGTCAGGGAAATACGTACTTGTGCCCCTCAGGCGCGCTTCCTCATCGAGGGCGCTTCCGGGGCGAACGTAGTGGCTGACGTCGGCAATGTGAACATGAAGAGCGAAGTTGCCGTTTTCCAGGCGATCAACCCAAACCGCATCGTCGAAGTCGCGGGCCGATTCGCCGTCGATGGTGACAACGTCGAAGTCCCTAAAGTCCCGGCGCCGCTGCCCTTCCTCCTCGTCGATGGCCTCGCTGAACCTTCCGGCTTCATCAAGAGCCGGAGACGGAAAACGGTAGGGAAGGTGAAACTTGCGAATGATGACTTCGACGTCCACTCCGAAGTCTTCGGGACGTCCGAGAACTTCGATCACCCGCCCGCGCGCCTCCTGCGTACGCGTTGGAAACTGCGTGATCTCGACGTAGACGATCCAACCGTCAAGGTCTTCAGGCCCGGCCACCTCGGGCGGTGATACGTTGCCCAAACGGTCACTTGTCGGGTCAGGCGGAGGCAGCTCCTCGCCTTGGGTAATCACTATGCGCTCCCGAACGCGATCATCGTGGGGCGCGACCCAGCTGCCGCGTTGGGAAAAGTGGAACTGACCGACCACGTGCGCTTGGCCACGCTTCAGGATTCGCTGGACGACTCCTTCCGCCCGACCGTCGTCGGAGATTCGTCCAAGCTGTACTAAGACGCGATCGGCGTGCATCGCGCCCGCTAGCGATTTCCGGGAGACATAGATGTCTCCTTCGACCCCGTCCAAAGGGTGGTCCGGCACGACGAACCCGTAACCGTCCCGGTGCAGGATGACTAGGCCGCTCACGTATTCGGAGGAGGGGCCCGGTACGGCGTAGTTGGCGCGGCGGAATTCGACCAGCCGTCCCTCCGAGACAAGTTGCCGCAGGCTCAGCTGCAAGGTGCGCCGCTCCTCGCCCCGCACGCCGAAGTGCCGCGCGAGGGTCCGGAAGCAGGTCCGGCCATGCGGCTGTCGGCTCACGTACTCCAGCACGGACTCAGCATCCATGGCTCCACTATATCGAGCGGCGAGGAGAGCGGCCTAAGACCTTGCCAGTCAGCTGTCCCAGACAAGACCTTCTGATCGTCCCGGCCCGCCGTGTCGCCATTCCTGGCGACATGTTTCGTTGGTGCGCCGGCCTTTCTGCCGGGCGGTGGAATGCCGGCAAGAATCCCGGCACAGCACGCTGAAAGTGTGCGCCACGTCGCTTTCGAGCCCGACATTTCCGAAACTATAGTGAACCCGTCTCCAGGACAGCCCGCTGGTCAACCCCTGAACCTGCTTCACGGCCGCAGCGCCAGAATTCTTGCCCCGAAGCCGGGACCTGTCGCCAGCCCGAACCACCACAAGAGTGGCACGGGTTGCGCCATCTACTCCAACACGCGAAAGCCCTCGCGACGCGCGGCCTCATTTAGCCGGTCGTCGAGGGAGACGAATTCCAGTGACGGGACCTCCCCGCCGCTGGCCGTCATCGCGGCCGCCAACTGCAGAGCGTCGGCGCTGCGAAGAGGATGCACCCGCAACAGCCGCTGGGCCGTGCGACGCAGGCGGGCGGTTGGCTGCAGCTCGTGCCAGCTTAAGGCAAGCGCTTCAAGACGCTCGAGGACGCTCGCCGCGTCGCCTACACTCAGGTCGCCGCTTCGCTCGTGGCGGGCGATGGCCGAACAGAGTTCAACCGGCGTCGCCCACCAAACAAGCATCACCGTATCGCGCTCGAGGAGCGAAAGTACTCGCTCCCGCTGTGATTCCATGACCAGCAGAGGCACGATGGCGGAGCTGTCCCAGAACCTCAACGGCCCTCTCGCCTCTCTTTGAGCAGCGCTTCCAGGACACTTTTCGAGGGGGCGGGCGGCCTCGACTTTAGCATCCGCATGGGAACGCGCTTTTCGGCAGGCTTGATGAGTCCCTCGCGGGTGAGGACGGCCAAACGGCCTCTGGGATCGTCGCCGGCCGTGGCGGGTTCAATCTTTGCTACCGGCTGATTGCGGTCCAGGATTAGCACCGTCTCTCCCGCCCGGACCTTCTTGAGATAGGCACTCAAGCGACTTTTGAGCTCGGATACGGTGGCTCTTTGCATAAGACTATCATAGCTAAATTACCATGACTATTTTAGTCACGGTCGGTGTGCTTCCACAACTACAGATGAGAATCACTGAGCTTGCCGTGTCGGTAACAATGGTGACCCAGTGACCTGCACAACCAAGCAACAGGAAGGTGTGAAAAAGTCGGGACTGCCACTAGCGGCGCTCTCCTAAGCTTCTTGGATTCACCGATCTTCACCCGCCGAGGCTGGCTGTCCCAGCATTTTTCAATCCACAAAGCGCCGGAGCCTTCGGTGGGTTGCTAGTAGCTAAGCTATAGCTATGTAGTCCGTTCCATGAAATTTAGAAGGCAGGTGGACGACCGGGAACTTCGGGCACGGCATGCCGTGCCCCTACATTTCCAGGCACCCCACAGACCTGTGGGGGCACAGCATGCTGTGCCCGCCTATTCGTCCGAAACGTCAGCGTATTGGCGAAATGATGCACTAACCTGAGAAAATGGCTGACTTCGCAGTTACAGAGCTGGACAGCGGGATTGATTTTTCAACTCTCCCCTACTGGGACGTCGTAATCGTGGGAGCGGGCCCCGCGGGACTCGCCGCCGGCCTCACGACCGCCCACCGAGGCCTGACGACGCTGGTTGTCGAAGCCAAGAACAGGCCGGGCGGCCAGCCTCAATTCCTCTACGCGGATAAAAAGATCGTCGACGTTCCGGGCTTTCCCGACGGGGTTACCGGGGAGGAGCTTTCCGCTCGGGTGTTTCGCCAGGCGGAAGACGCACTCGTTCAGTTTCGCTTCAACGAAGAACTGGTCGCCATCGAAGACACCGAGCGGGTAGAGAAGGATGATCCCCTGAAGCGGCTCGTGACAAACGGCGGGGGCTACGTTTGCCGCAAAGTGATCATCGCCTGCGGACTGTTGCACTACCCGAGGAAGCTGCCCGTTCTCGATCAGCTCAGCTCGAAAAAGGTCTACTACAAAATACCCAAGATCGGCGACTACGAGGAGAATCAGGTCGCCGTGGTTGGCGGCGGCGACTCGGCGATGGACGCGGCCTTGATGGTTCTGCAGCGAAACGGCCGGGTCGATATGCTCATCCGCGAGGACGTTCCCCTTGGGAAAGCGGATACCCTTGCCCGCATCCGCCGTCTGGGCGGAAGTATCCATACCTCGAGCGAGGTCACGGCGGCGGAATTTCGCGGCGACAAGATCGTCCTCACAGTGTCGGACGGAACCGATGTGGAGTGTGACTTGGCCATCGTACAGATCGGCTTCCTTTCCGCCAAGGAGACGTTTCAGCGGCTGGATCTGCGATTGAATCACAACGGCAGTATCGCCATCGATCCCTACTACGAGACGAGTCGGCGGGGGATCTTCGCCGTCGGCGACGTCCATGGCGACGTCAAACTCATCACCGTGGCTTGGGCCGAAGGCATTCAGGCCGCCATCTATGCCTTCAAGGAGATCACCAGCCCCTACTGGCTAAACGAGAAACGATTGCGCGACCAAAAGATCACCATGATCGGTGAAAAGATCACTCAGGCGGCACAAAGCCAAACTCTTGCCAAGCGAAAGCGGACGTGATCTGAGGTGTTGGAGCTTCTAACCTACTCACGCTCTGCAATCGCCCCCCCCCTTTGCCGGCGAACTGATTCAGCGACGAATTTCCGGCCGCGGGCCTCGAGTTTTGTTAAGGCTGCTGTTTTCGCTCGGATACGCTCAAGATAGGGTAAGATAACCGGGGGCTGCCGGCACGCTACTGTAAAAAGCCCGGAGGCCCGCCAACAGGAAAACCATTCTTGGGAGCACCGCCCCCTGCGTGTCTCATCCAGCTTCGGGTTAGTGAGATAGTAGTGGGCGGATGGTTTACAAGTATCGACTCGTGCTAAGACCAGCCATGACCCTTACAATTGCTGTGGCAACCCGTGCGGGCTTCCGATGGTGTGCTTCTTTACTGATTTCGGCCTGTGCCTTGTCGCTGGCGGCCCAGCAGCCCAGCATTCAAAACCCCCACACCTCACCCGCTGATGTACGGGCTGGAGCACGGTTCTACCGTGCCTTTTGTGCCGCGTGCCACGAATTCGATGGTCGCGGACAGCCCGGACACGGTCCTGAAATCAGGACCGCGTCGCCCGGCCGCTCTACCGACGCGCAGTTGTACACAACCATCGAGAACGGATTCCCGCCCCGAATGCCACAGGTCTCCTTCAGCGAGAAAGAGCGCTGGCAGGTCGTGGCCTTTGTCCAAACACTCCGGCAAGCTTCCAAGACCGTGGGCGACCCGGCCGCGGGCGCCGCGCTCTTTCGAGGCAAGGGCGAGTGCCTCGGGTGTCACAAGGTTCACGGCAAGGGTGGCCCATTCGGTCCTGACCTCAGCGAGATCGGAGCTCTCCGACCCGTTGACGAACTGAGGATCGCCATCCTCGCTCCGAACGAGGTCGTCTCTTCCGCCTATTGGAGGGTCCGGGCCGCAACCAAAGACGGAGAGAGGGTCACGGGCAGACGCTTGAACGAAGACACTTATTCGGTCCAGTTGCTCGACAGCAATGAGCGACTGCGCTCGCTGATGAAAAGCGACTTGCAAAACTTCGAGATCGACGGCAACTCGATGATGCCTTCCTACGAAGGTAAGCTCAACGAACGCGAGATCGATGACCTTGTCGCTTACCTTGCCACGCTGAGGTCAAAGAGAACAGAACCATGAAAACCTTCGGGCGCCTAATCCTGTTGCTGCTCTGCGTTGTGACGCTGCCCGCCCAAGTCACCTACGAACGTCTGCTCAATGCGGAAAGCGAACCCGGAAACTGGCTCACCTATTCGGGTACTTACAAAAGCAACCACTACAGCAAATTGGAACAGGTCAGCCGGGAGAACGTTGGCGACCTCGAACTGAAATGGGTTTTCCAGGCCGGGACAACCCTTAAGTTCCAGGCCACGCCACTGGTCGTCGACGGCGTCATGTATTTGACCGAGGCGAGCAACGATGTTGTTGCGCTCGACGCCAAGACCGGCCGTGTTTTCTGGAGGTATGAGCACCGCCTGCCGGAGCGAATAAACGTCTGCTGCGGACGCCTGAATCGCGGGGTTGCCATGTTGGGTGATCGCCTCTACCAAGGGACGCTTGACGGGCGCCTCCTGGCTCTCGACGGTAAAACCGGTGCGGTGCTTTGGGATCGCCAGTTGGTTGATAACACCAAAGGGTACGCGTTGGCCGTGGCTCCGCTGGCGGTAAAAGACAAGATCCTCATGGGCACGGCGGGTGGCGAGTACGGCATCCGCGGATTCGTTGATGCCTATGACGCGGAAACCGGGGAACGGGTTTGGCGCTTCTACACCATACCCGGGCCGGGCGAGCCGGGCCATGAAACCTGGGAGAACGATGCCTGGAAGACGGGGGGCGGCTCCGCCTGGGTAACGGGTTCGTTCGATCCCGAGCTTAACCTTCTTTATTGGGGGATCGGCAACCCCAGCCCGGACTGGAACCCTGACGTTCGGCCGGGCGACAACCTTTACACTGATTCGGTCGTGGCCCTTGACGTCGATACGGGCAAACTGAAATGGCACTTCCAGTTCACTCCGCATGACGAATGGGACTACGACGCCGTACAGATACCGGTCCTGGTGGACATGGAATTCCGAGGCCGCCCGCGCAAACTCATGCTGTGGGGCAATCGTAATGCCTTCTACTATGTTCTCGACCGGGAGACGGGTGAGTTCCTGCTGGGCAAAACCTTCGCTCGGCAGACCTGGGCTGCAGGGCTAGACGAAAACGGGCGGCCGATCAAGATACCCGGCATGGGTCCCTCCAAGGAGGGTAAGGCCGTCTACCCCGCCGTGCAGGGAGCAACGAATTGGTATGCCCCCTCCTACAGCCCGCGGACCGATCTGTTCTACTTAGCGGTTTGGGTCGACTACTGGGGTCTGTTTTACGCCGACGAACCGGTTTACACTCCCGGCAACTTCTTCGGCGGCGGCCTAGTGAAGAGAGTCTATCCCAACAGGATGTCCCAGGGGGACGTGGGCTACGGCGCCGTCCGCGCGCTGGACCCGCGCACGGGTGAGTTGAAGTGGGAGTTCAAGATGACGGAGATCTCCGAAAGCGGTCTCCTGTCGACGGCAGGCGATGTCCTCTTCTCAGGCAGTTATGAAGGTAACTTCGTGGCGCTTGACGCCCATAGCGGTAAACAGTTGTGGCGAACAAGTCTCGGTGGCCGGATGACCAACTCCGTCGTCACCTATCTCGCCGACGGCAAACAGTATGTCTCCGTCGCGGCGGGTCATTCCCTGTTCACTTTCGGCCTGAGAGAATGACCGGGCAACGACGTGCCGGATGCTGGCCGTACTAAGGTGGGGTGCTTGGGCAGGTGATTTCGTAATATAATGGTTGTTCACTCGGGATGGGGAGAAGGTCGACTCATGGCGAAGAGTTCCGCTAGAGCTCGTCCGATCGCCTGACATCGGTGTACTCCGCCTTCCCGACCAATTAAAACCTTAGTGAGAATACCCGAAGGCACACCCGGGTCAGTTATCTTTTCCTGTTTTTTACCGTCGTCACACTAGACGCTTTCTTGTCAACGTCGATAGGATGGGGGTACGCAGAGGTCCACATGGATTTTTATCCGATTCTTTGGTCGCTTCTGATCGCATTCATTCTGGCTGAGCTTTCTACTTTTTCTACGACGATCTACTTGCATCGGTGCCTGACGCACCAGGCGCTGAAGCTTCATCCGGCGCTGGCGTTTCTTATGCACTTCCAGCTATGTCTAGGGACCGGCATTGTTCCCCGTGAGTGGGCCGCTGTTCATCGCAAACACCACCGCTTTTCTGATCAGGAGGGCGACCCCCATAGCCCGTATATCGAGGGCCTCTGGAAAGTCCTCTTCTTGAACGTGTTGATGTACAAGAGAGAAGTAAAGAATCCTGAAACGATCGCGACCTTTACTCTGAACTGGAAAAACGACTTGATCGACCGAATTCCAAACGCCGGAACGGTGGGGCCCTACTTGGGAATGGCTATATTAGCAGCGTCGTTTCCAGCGCTTCTTGGAGTCAACGTTTGGTTCGGCACCGCCCTCGGCGTCGTCACTTGGTGGCTCAACGCCGGCATCTACGTCTTCTTGAACGCTATGGTCAACAGCGTCTGCCACAAAGTCGGTTATCGCAACTTCAAGAATCATCTCGCCACCAACCTACAGTGGGTCGCTCTACTCACCGGAGGCGAGGGTCTGCACAATAATCACCATCAGTTCCCCATGTCCGCTCGCATGAAGGCCAAAAGGGCCGAGATTGACCCGGCGTGGCCGATCATCTGGGTACTCAGGAAGCTGCGTCTGGCGGAGTATAGCAACTCCGCGCTGGCAACGACCGAACTGCCCATCAAGAAGGCGGCGTAGACATCGAGCAAGTGGCGTCCACGAAGATCACAGTACGCAACAACGGACCTCTCCTGGTGCAAGGCGAGTTCACCGTCGTCGATGCCGACGGCAAGCCGTTTGATTTGGCCGGCCGCACCGTGATTAGTCTCTGCCGCTGCGGCCAGTCGGAAAACAAACCCTTCTGCGACGGCAGCCACGGCCGTTCCGGCTTCGAGTCTGTTACGGAAGCTAGGTCTCTGCCTCCTCCCAAGCCCAAGCCGTAAGTTCCACCCGGGCACGCCTAAACCGAGCCGCGACCGTCAGGGAGCGGTCAAGCCGCCACGGTCGTTTACGGATGCTTGGCTTGTCACTACCGTTCCGGCTCAGTTGCCCGCTATTGCACACCCTCGCCCACCAGCGAATCAGAGCCGTGCCCGTCAGGGCGCGGGCCCGCGGGCTAACGCCCGCGGCTCTGTGCGGTGATGTTCAGCAAGCTGGCCCCGGTCGGACATTCGCCAACAACTGAACTTGCTCCCGCTTCCTCGCTTGACTATGACGAGCCTCCTCATGGAAGCCGCGACCGCCAGAGCGCGACTGCCGTCTCGTCCTACTCCTACCTCGGCGGACCCTGCCGCGAACTTCCCTCAAGACGGACGTCAAAGCCTTTCGCTGCCCCAAAACAACGGTAAGACCATCATCGCGTTGTACCCGGCGTGCATGAAGACTGACGGAACGACTGACCGCGTGCCGGCCCTCACCACGCCGAAGGTAGTGCCCACTAGGAAAAGCCCAAGCAAGATCTGCCACTGCCACGCGTTCTGGCGGCCATGGAGGGCCGTGAACATGGCGCTCGTTAACAGGATCGCTACAAAAGCACCGCGAGATCGCTCGAACACAGGAAACAAGAAGCCCCGAAACAGCAGCTCCTCGACGACGGGGGCAATGAACACGGCGAAGAGAGCCACGAGAGCGAACGAGAGTTGGTCCTGCAACATCAGGACGTCAATGGGGAGAGGCTTTGCCGGTTTGGGAAGGAGCGTGTCGCCGAGCCGCACTACGAGACTAAGGAGCAACCCCAAAAAAAGATAGTGGAAACGGGAATGACCCCGTGTTGTCCAGCCGATCGCCGGCCCGAAGGGTAGCTTGTAGCGTGCTGTGATACGCCAGTAGATGAACCACAGCAGCGTGAGCGACCAGACAAACTGCACGGCCAACGCCAGCGGAGCCGATGTGAGGGAATCGAGAACGGAGGGTGCGCTGTCTCTAAACAGGCCAAGCCCGAAGTAAACGCAGAAGCCAATTACATTGACGATCAGCAGTGCCGGCGCTGCAAAGAGGATGAGGTAGGCGACATCGCGGTACCTCCACCCGCCTGGCATCTCAGCTGCTGCTGGGGCGCCCGGTTCGGGCTCGCCGGAACGCGTCTGTACCTGTACTGAACTGCCGGCGGCGTGCGGCGGCGGTTCTGCTGCGGAATCGCGGTCCATCGAACGATTTCCTCCATCCTACCAGCCCGGGGCGATTTCTCCGGCAGGACGGCGCTCAGCATCCTCGGCAACGAGTGGACATTTTTTCTGCTGACGAGCGCCTGTTGGGCGAGACACAGAGCTTCCGACGTGGCCTGAACGTCCCGGTTGGCCACCTGGCGATTCTTCGTCGAGGTTGTTACCGCGATCGTGGCAGAAGCAGTGGGGACCGGCGATCCGGCCGGTCCTTCGCCGCGCCAGCGGCGACAAGAGACAGCGCCCGCCTCGACGCCTATTGCTCGAAGATCGTCTCGACCGGAACGATCTCTACGCTGCCGATATCAAGCTTGTAGCGGCCGATGATCGTGTCTTCGTCCAAAATGTCCTGCCCCGGTTTGGACGCGTAGTGAACCGTGGAGGGCGACTGGGAGCGCAGTGCCCGTTTGGTCCCCGTGGCATCTTTCGTAATGATGACGATGTCCAGGTCGGTCGAGCGAAGGTGTTTGCGGATGATCCGGTTAACATCTTCCAGCGTCAGCTTCGCGAGGGCGTCCTTGAGGAAGGCCCCGAATTCCCCAATGTCATAGTAGCGACTGTCGAGGGCGTAGCCCAGCCGCTCGCCTTCCGTTTGGGTCAGAAGATTGAGGGATTTCGACAGGAACCGTCTGGTGGACTCAAGGTCCTCCTCCGAGAGGCCCTTCGTAACCAGCTTGTTGAGCTCGTAGAGCGCAAGGCGCAAGGCGAACGGTCCGTTTTGCGGCTCCACGGGCCGTATCCAAATCTGAAAGATCTGTTGCCGTCGGGCGAGATTGGGGTCGGGCTTGAACCGGAACATGCCGCGCGGGAAATACTCAATGTAGGCGTAGTCCCCGTAGTTCATCCCGCGAATCCCGCGGATACGCTGGAACAGGTGACTCTTGCTGGATCGGTGCTGTCCGAAGTAGGACTGCACCAGTTTCAACGCCGGCCAGTCGGGCGAAGAGCGGGTGACGTCGATCGGGAATCCCAGCGAGATTAAAGTTCCGCGAGTATCTTTTTCAATGATCTTAATACGCAGCCTTTTTGTAGCTACCGGCGCGGGAAGCTCTCCCCGGCTTGGCGCGCCGTCGGGTAGGACGGCGAAATCGGCTTTCATCTTTTCCGGGAAGTCTTTCGGGTACCCTCCCGCCAGCCCAATCACCAAGCTGCCCTTTGTGTATCGGCTTTTGTAGAAAGCCTTCAGGTCATCGATCGTCAGTGTTTCCAGGGCCGAGACGGTTCCCACGTTGTGATGGCCATAGCGGTGGCCGCGATAGATCTGCCGGTAGAGGAATTCCTTGCCTAGCTCCTCTTCATTGTTGCTTCTGAGCTGAATGCGCAAGAAGTTGATGGCTTCGTCCTTGAGTCGCCGAAAGTCGTCTTCTCTCCACCCCGGCTCGAGCAGCATCGACCGCAGGATCTCGTAGTATCGTTCCAGGTTTTCCGCGTGGGTCATCCCGTGGAAAACAGTCATTTCCTTATCGACTTGGGCGTTCACCGAAGCCGCCATCGGAAACAAGGCTTCGACGATGTCGCCGTAGGCCATCTGTTCGGTCCCGCCCTTGCTGACCATGGCGGCCGTCAGGGCGGCCAAGCCTTCCTGGCCTGCCACATCGTCGGCGGCGCCTGTGTGGAAGAGGATGCGAAAGCTGACTAGCGGGGACGTGCTGGGTGATGTAAGCAGAGCAGGCTCGGCCCCGTGACCGCTGGGGCAGGCGATCAGCAGCAGAAGAATGGCCGGCGCCCTATTCATTGCTTTCCACCGCCCGCCGCTTCAGGACGGAAAGCAAGTCGCGCCGTCGTTCGGCCTTCGGGAACGAAATACTTGTCGGCCACAGCCCGTATGTCGGTTGGGGAAATCTTACGGTAAAGGGAGTAGCGTTTGTTGATGGTTTCGGGACTTCGCCTCAGGCCCAGAAAGTGCGCCAGCGTGCGGGCAATGGCGGCTGTGCTGTTCATGCCCAGCGCGAAGCTAAATCGCAAGTGTGATTTGACGGCCTCGAGATCGTCCGCGGAAACTTCGTTCTCCCGCAACCTGTCAAAGACCGACAGCATCTGCCGCTCGACGTAATCTACGTCCTCCGCTTTCTTAACCAGAGCTACCGCCGAGAACAGATAGGGATCGCGGTGGTCGTAATAGGACGGGAACAAGGTTTCGACCTTCTGCTCTTCGATGACCAGCCTTTTGTAAAGCTCGGAGTTTTCCGAGAAGGCGTGGAAGGCGATGACATCAAGCGTGGCCGAATCGGCGACCGCGTCGTCGTAGCCTGGGGCATGGAACGAGATCGAGACAATCGACAGGGTCGGTGTGTGAAACTCGACTTCGACCGTCTTCGGCTTTTCCTGAGGCGGCTCGGCGGGAATCGCAGGTTCATAGCTGCCGCGCTTCCACCCGCCCCAATACTTGTTGACGAGAGGCAGCGTTTCATCCCGGGTCACGTCGCCGACAATCGATACGATCGTGTGTTCGGGCCGATAATAGCGGTCAAAAAACTGCAGCCCGTAGTCATACATCTCGGGCATCTTCTCGACGTCCCGCAAGAACCCCATCGTCGTGTGTTTGTAGGTGTGCTCGGTGAAGGCCTTGTCGCGAACCACCTCGTCGAGCTTTCGCATCGGGCTGGCGAAGTTCTTGTTGTACTCGCCCAACACCGCGCGGGTTTCCGTGCGAAAAACCTCTTCCGAATACGTCAGGTTCTGAAAGCGATCAGCCTCGATCTCGAGAATGGGCTCCAGGTCTTCTTTCGAAAAGACGGCGTGATAGACGGTCCGGTCGTCCGTGGTGTAAGCGTTCGTCTCCGCCCCGGCCGACTGCATCACGGTCTCCCATTCTTCCGGAGGGAACTTTTCGGTGCCGCGGAACATCATGTGTTCGAAGAGGTGAGCGAATCCCGACCTGCCGGGCTCGACCTCGTTCCGCGAGCCGACTTGCACCACAATGTAGAGCGCAACGACATCGGGAAACTCCGTTGTGACGGTCACCAAACGCAGGCCGTTGTCCAGGTCGTCAATTGTGTAGGGGTAAGGGAAGATCTTGTCCTCGGGAGGCAGGCCGCAGCCGAGCGCCACGCCTAGAAGGACACACAGCGTCAGAGTTCTCTTCATCTGCTTCTACTGAGTCTCGCAAATTATGGCGACATGGCCCGTGTTCAGCCCGTAGGGGCACAGCATGCTGTGCCCGTGTTCCAAAGTCACTCTATGTTGCGAGCCTCAACAATTCCAGGCGACACACGTCTACCCGCTCGACAGGGAAACGATAGCAAAGCCATCTTCGGCTTTGCACAGGGGGTTTCGCGACGACACTCGCCAGCCGCTGGAATCTCTTCATCGCCTCTGGCACCGCGGGCAAAAGTGCGTACCGCGGCCGGCTACGATCGTGCGGCGAAGCGGCGTGCCGCAGGCTTTACACGGCTTACCGGTCTTGCCGTACACCATGGCCTTGAGCTGGAAGTATCCCTGCGCTCCTTCGCTGTTGACGTAGTTGTTGATTGTGGATCCCCCTTCCGCGATAGCGTCGTGGAGTATTTCCCTGATCGCCCGGTGCAGGCGCGCAGCGCGCTTACGTCCTACGCGGGCGCTGTTTGTCTTGGGGTGAATGCGTGCACGGAAAAGTGCCTCGTCGACGTAGATGTTCCCCAAACCGCGAAGAAACTCCTGGTTGAGCAACAGCGCTTTCAGCATGGCCCGGCGCGACCGCAGTCGGACCGTGAATTCCTGCAAAGAGATCTCTAACGGCTCAGGCCCCAGTTGCCGCAGTCGCGCCGGCAGGTCGTCGGACAACTGCCAGCGCCCGAACTTGCGAATGTCGTGATAGATGAGCGTGGAACCGCCTTCCAACTGCAAGATGGCCCGCGTGTAGGGTCCTGGTTCGCCATTGATGATGAAATTCCCTGTCATACGGAGATGTATTACGAGGCACGAATTCTGTCGACCGTGTTCGAGGCCTATGACGATATACTTGCCGTGCCGATGTAGGGCTACAATTCTTTGCCCGCTTAGCCGGGCGGCTGTCTCGTCTGCGTCCCCGATGATGAGCTGGGGGAAACTAAATTCCGCGTTGATAATCCGCCGATTCAGAACATGGCGCGAGAGTCCCCGAATAATCGTTTCAACTTCGGGCAGTTCGGGCATCAAAGTCGAATAGGTCCGGTGCTCTTTGTTCGGCCGGGAAATCTGCCGCCGGTTCCCTCGTTGTGCCCGCCTGTAGTTGTCCGAAAAGGTGGATGTCTATTCGACCCGCTGCCTAGGAGGCCCAGGACTTCTACCACGAGCGGCTAGAATTCACTCCCATTCAATCGTCGAGGGAGGCTTGTGGGAAATGTCAAGCAGGACGGCCTCCACCTCCGGCAGCGCTGTCAACTTTCTTGCCAGCGCGTGCAATTTCGCGCCGGGAAGCAGGGCGACTTCCGCTGTCATTCCGTCCACTGACGTGATCGGACGCAGCGCGATCGTCTCGCCTCCCTTGCGAGAAAAGGGCAACAAGACGACGGGACACTGCCAGACGGAGTTATAGAGGTCGTTGTCCCTCAGAAAATCCGTCACAATGCTGTCGGCTTCCTGAAGCAGTCCCACGCGCTTCTGCGTCAGGTAGGCGCGTTGGATCTTCCACTCGGAGGGCCGGAACCGTCTCGGCGTCCACAGCATCACGACACGGTTCGTGTGCCGGTACTGGTTCGTAATCTCCGTAGCCAACGGCAGACTATGGCGATATTCCGGTTCGCCGTGATAGAGAACAGTCACCTGCGCGTAGCTTCTGCTGTCGCCCTGTACGCCTACACTCCGCAGCGGCAACAGAACGGCCCGGTAGCCCGCCTCCCTAGCGAGCTCGTTGATGGCGCTATCTTTTTGAAGGCTGCCGGTGCGCCCGGAGCAAAGGCAACGAATAGCCAGTCCCGGGCCGGGGAATGGGTGCCGTCCGATGAGTTCTTGCGGCAATCCCAGCACGCGACCCAGTAGCCGGACTTCGTCCTTATAGAATTCGGACAGCGGCTCCAGCACGCGGCCTTGTTTGATCAGCTCGCCGATGCGCTTCACTCGGTTGTGATGAGTCTTGATGACGGACGAATTGGCCGAACCTCCTGATTCAATCGTGTCCGGATAGATCGTGCCCTGTCCGAGTACCCAATCATGGTTCTTGAATTCCTGACGTTCGAGTACCCGATCTTGAACGTCAACGAAAAGCTTGCCGATGAGCCGCCGTTTCTGCTCCGGATCAACGACTTTTCTCAGGGCACTGAAAAAATAGCCACGGGCCGAGATGACCTCGAGAGACCGAAATCCCACGCGCTCGAAAGCCGTGCGGATTTGCCGCGTCTCGCCCGCGCGCATGAAACCGGTATCGACGTAGATGCCGTGCACGAGCTCGGGGCGTAGCGCGCCGACAGTCAACGCGTAGGCCACCGTCGAATCAACGCCGCCGCTCAGGAAGAACAGCACACGGCGGCCTTTCACCACGCGCTGAATGTCCCGTTGAATCTGAGTCACGCGGTCTTGAGGGTGCCAGTTCATACCGCAGCGGCACACCTCCGCGAGGAAGTTGTGTAGGATCTCGGCTCCGTGCACCGTGTGGACAACTTCGGGATGGAATTGTAAGCCGAAGTACTTCCGGTTCAGGTCGCCCATAGCGGCCACCTTGCACTGCCGGGTGTCGCCGAGAACTTGGAAACCCGACGGAAGCTTGGTGACTTGATCGCCGTGGCTCATCCACACCCTCTGGCGACGAACTTGTCCATCGAACAGCGGGTCGTCCCGCCGTACTCGCAGGTCGGCCCGCCCGAATTCATGTGTCGCTCCCGGCTTGACCTCTCCATCCAAGTAACAAGCCATTAACTGATGGCCGTAGCAGATGCCGAGCAGCGGACGCCTGATTTGGAACAGATTCGTGTGGGGCTGCGGACTCTCGGGAGCAAAGACACTTGCCGGACCGCCGGAGATGATCACGCCCCGGTATGCGAGCAAATCCGTCGGCTTTACGGAGAGCGGCAGGATCTCCGCATAGACGCCCAACTCACGCACTTTTCGCGCGATCAGGTGGCAGTATTGCCCTCCGGAATCCAGTACAGCAACTTTTTCCATGGGGAGGACTCGCGGGTCCGCAGCCGCCGGCCAAACGGAAGGGCTGCTTCCTAAGTGCCTGACATTATAGCATTTAGGCAATATATTTTGGGCAAGTTGTTGATTTTACGAGCCTTCCTCGAATCCAACCACCTGGACTCCCCTCGAAAAAGCACTCGCTGAAAGTCGAATTCCAACCTTGGGTGGGGCCCCGGCGAATCGGGGCCGCGGCGGGCGAACCTGCAGGACAGGCACCCGCTCACTTACCCGGTAAGTTGTTGAAAGAGAAAGGGTTGTTCCCCCAAAACGCCATGACTCTTGGATGCCCCTCCATCCCAAGTCCGCTGACGCTCGACCTGGCGCAAGATGGAGTTGGCGAAGTCAACGAGGGGAAAGTACCGACCCTCCTATGTGAGCTGCATTGACCGATTCAGTGAGCTCTCCTACACTGACCGTAACGGTCGTGGTAGAAGGTGGGTTCGGCGAAAGTGGGGCGGCTGGTAGGTGTGAAAAAATCGGGGATTGTCGCCAGCCATGTCCTTTGAAGACGCGTAGAATCCATGACATCTTCAACCGCGGTTGACTATCCCCAGCATTTTTTCACACATTCCTGTACCCGATTCTTGCCGGACTTTCACCGCGGGCCGCCAACTATGCGGCACCGGGGTCTTTGCTCGCTGCTTCTACTCCTCGTCTTACTTTCACCGGCCCTGTCGGCGAATCGTAATCCAACCTGCCGGACCTCGGCGCACTTGAAGATCGACGAGTCCTTCCTGTCAATTGCAGAAGCGACCGGGGGCATGATGTTCAACCTTCGTGGCGACGAGCTGGGGAAATTGAGCGTCCTCTCGTCGGAAATGTTCCTCGGTAGGGACCGGCGTGACCCCCTGACGGGGATCGAATCCGGCCCCGCCTACCTTATGAAGCTTCGCCGCCGGTTTGGACCGTCTTCGAAGGACGAATATATCGACGTGGATTCCACGGTGACCAAGCTGTTCATGTTTCTCAATGCTATGCGCCCTGTCGGCATGGAACTTTCCACGCCTGACGGGTCGCTCGTGACCGGCTCGATGCCGGGAGTCAAGGTGGAGCAGTACTCCTCGGGGTGCCTTGTCATGATCGAAAACGTCAGGCTAGGCACATGGCGAGTGCGTGTCGAGGGATCCTCCGCCGTGGTCGTCCACGTGGAGGGACGGACTCCCATCAGTTTTTTCTCATTCGATTACGTCAGATGGGCCGGGCGACCTGGTCATCAAGGTTGGTTCGACCTCAAAGATCGTCCGCGGGTAGGCGAGCAGCACCGGGCTGAGGCGACAATCTTCGGTCCCGAAGCCTACGACCGGCTGGAAGAGTTTCAGATCCGCTCGCTCGAAGGGGACATCGTCACGAGCATCCCGGTCGAGCAAGAGAAACCAGAAGACTACTTGGTCGGACCGCTTGACGTCCCGAGGGAAATGTCTCGAATCTATGCCACCGGTCGCGACAAGAACGGCTACCCGTTTCAAAGAATGTACTCTCACACGATTGAAGGGCAACCACCTCTTGAACCAGGGGCCGGCGCCCTCGGCGTTCCGTTGCTCATCACAGCCGCAATCGGTATGACCTGAATACGGTGCGTACCCTGCTTCAAAAAGGCGAGGACGTGAATGCTCGTTCAAAAGTCGGCGATACGGCACTGATGTCCGCGGCCCAGCATGCGGACGTGACGATGCTGAAACTCCTGCTTGAGCGCGGTGCGAATGTCAATGCCGCCACGAAATACCAGGGGACTGCACTTTTCCGGGCCACTGTGGCCCGCAATGTCGAAGCGGTCCGCATGCTGGTGGGCCGCGGCGCACGAGGCGATGTTCGGGACGGCAGCGGCTATACCGCTTTGGAATGGGCGACGAAGAAGGAATACCACGAGATCATAGCCTTATTCGCCGTCCCAGGCCGCCGCCCGCGACCAAAAGACGTTCAGAACCTAGGCGAGCAGCAGTAAGACGCGCCGGAACCAAACAGAGTAGCGGCCCAAAGGGCGCGATCGAGGCCCCACACCGGCGCCGGTATCTCCATAGCCGGGTTATTTCCTGAAGTCCCGTGACACAGTACGTCTGGCCTGGGCCGATTTGGTAGGGACCGGCACTCTTGCCGGTCCTTCAGCGCGAAGCGCCGCACCGGATCATAGCCCAGGGTGAAGCGAAGCGAAACCTTGGGTTGGCAGAACCCAGAGGTCAGCCCTGAAGGGGCGTAGGAAACGCGAAAGCGAGGTTGTTGCGCCTGAGGCGTCGCAGTTCGCACCCACGGCTGGCCGCTCCGCACGCCGAAGGTCATCTGCGGTAGGCTGCTTTCATCGCCGGATCGATTCCCCCGGGAGGTCTCATGCCTGCCTGCATCGCTCGTCAAGCTCTCGCCCTAACCACAATAATGCTCGTCGGCTGTCTCTTATCGGGCTGTGGCTCGAAGGGAGAAGCCGAAAAGGAACAAGAAAAACGCGAAAGAGAGTTCCAGGAATCAATGACCGGGGTCGTGCTCGAGGGCCACTTCACTCTGAACGGAAAGGAAGGTCTCAGCGTGGAAAGGTACGAAATCGAAAAGGTCTCGAGAATGCCCGGCGACTTTTGGGTCTTTCACGCACGCATTCAGTACGGCGGCACGGATGTGACCGTGCCCGTGCCGGTGAAGATCGTTTGGGCGGGCGATACCCCGGTGGTCAGTCTCACGGACGCCACCATCCCCGGCGTCGGTACCTTTACGGCCCGCGTGCTTTTCTACCGTGGCCAGTATGTAGGAACATGGAGCAGCGGCACGCACGGAGGCCAGCAGTTCGGACGAATCGTTCAGCAAGCAGCTGAAGCGGGCGAAGGTTCGTAGCCTACGAGAACGGCGCGGAAGTAAACGCCGCGCGCAACTCGGGCCACTTCGCCCACTGATCGGGACTGGCTGTTACAATCGTGTTGCCGGAACATAGAAAACCGGAATTCGGGCGCTAGGGTTGCCTAGCGAGAAGGAGATTCACCCATGGCACAGTCCGCTTCGCGCCGTTCGTTTTTGTCGGAATTGGCCGCGGGGGCTGCCTTTTTGCCCGCCGCCGCTGCGTCTCTAAGCCAGCTGTCCCCTTTATTGGCAGCGGCGGGTGAGGGGGAAGCCTATTGGGAAATGGTTCGCCAACAGTTCCCCTTTGGTGAAAAAGTTCCCATGAACGCGGCCAATTTGTGTCCGTCGCCTCGGGTTGTCGCGGAGCGGGTTTCCGAACTCACGCGCGATATCGATTTTGACTGCTCGTTCAACAATCGTGACAAGTTCAAGGCCTCCCTGGAAGAATCGCGGCGCAAGGTGGCCGAGCAGCTTCGTGTCAGCGCTGATGAGATCGCTCTCGTTCGAAACACCAGCGAAGCCAATAATGTGGTCAACAACGGGATCTCTTTACGCTCGGGAGACGAGATCGTTCTCTGGGACCAAAACCACCCAACGAACAACGTTGCCTGGGATGTACGAGCCGCGCGCTTCGGCCTGACCGTCAAGCGCGTGACGACTCCCAGCCACCCAAGCGGGTTGGACGAGCTAGCAAAGGTCTTTGTCGATAGTTTCACGGCGAAAACGCGAGTCCTGACCATCACTCACGGTTCGAACGTCAGCGGTGTTCGCCTGCCGGTTCGGGAGCTGTCGGAGGCGGCCCATCGCCGCGGCATCTACGTGCATGTCGACGGTGCGCAAACTTGGGGCGCGCTCCATGTCAACCTGCGAGATCTGGGGTGCGATTCCTACACCGCCAGCGCGCACAAGTGGCTGGCCGGCCCGAAAGAGGTCGGCCTGCTCTACGTAAAGGAAGAGAGAATCCCCGAGATTTGGCCCAACGTGGTCGCACCGGGTTGGGGAAACGATGTCGATCCGGACGTCAAGGGCGCTCGCAAGTTCGAGTCGCTAGGCCAAAGGGATGATGCTGCTCTGGCCGCGGTCGGCACGGCGGTGGATTTTCAACGCGCGATCGGTTTCAGGAAGATCGAGGACCGCGTCCTGCAGTTAGCGACTGCCTTGAAAGCTGGCCTGAGGGAGGTCGGCGCTACGCTGGTCACTCCCGAGGATCCGAAGCTGAGCTGTGGAGTCTGCATTATCGAGGTGCCGACCGAGCATCGCCAAGAAGTATTCGACAAGGCCTACGCTGAACACGGTATCGCGGGCGCAATCGTTAATGGGTTCCGGCTTTGCCCGCACTTCTACAACACGATGGAGCATATCGAGCGCGCGGTGGGCGCAGTCAAGGCGATGCGCGATCAGATCGTGTGAGGCGGGGTTCGGGCGCATGTCCGGTCCGCTTAGCTGCACATAAACCGCCCCCTTATGTCTCTGAAACGCAAGCGTCGAGAATAGTCTCGACGCGGCAAGCTGGAGAGCTTGCGCCACCAAACCAAAGTCTGTGCTCCGCCTGCAAGACGTGGCGCACGCCTCCCGGCGTGCCGTGTCGCCATTCTTGGCGACATGTCCCTGGGGTGAACCCCTCCGCTGAGACAATCGGCGGTAGCGACACTCGCCGTTCAATGGTTTTTCCTTCTCCCCATAGCCTCTTCTGTTCTAGCATGGTCCTCGGCGGGTGAAGCGGAGGCGGGCTCTGGTGGAGACCAACCCGCCGAGGAATAGCCGGCCGGAGACTCATCGAAACGATGGTTCGGGGAGCCGGCTGCGGTCGGCTTCTCGTTCAGCAACCCCTTCCCATCGGATCGATAGATCTCCTGCTGCCTAAAAAAACTCATCGTCGCTCCGGCGCAAGCCGCCTTCGTCCCGGCGGCCCGCTCGAACTCCTCGGGGGGCCGATAGCCCAGCGCCGAATGCAGACGGCAGCGGTTGTAGTAGCGCTCGATGAAGTCCTCGATGTTCGCGCGCAGGTGGTCGAGATCCTGATAATCGTTGGCGTAGATCTCCTCCCGCTTGAGCGTCTTGATGAAGCTCTCACAACTGGCATTGTCGTAGGGGTTCGCCGGCCGACTCATGCTGGGGATCGCTTGCTGGCGGCGCAAGCTCCTCACGTAGGCGCCGGAAGCGTACTGCACACCGCGATCGGAGTGATGGACCAGGCCGGGCGGCGGTTGCCGTTCGGCCATCGCCTGCTCCAGTGCCGCCAGCGGCAAGCGGGCGGCCAGCGTTCTCTCCAGCGCCCAGCCCACCACCTTCCGCGAGTAGGCGTCCAAGACCACGGCCAGATAAACGAACTCGGCCTTCAGCCGGATGTAGGTGATGTCGGCCACCCACAGCTGATTGATCCCGGTCAGCTTGATGCGGGCGGCTAGGTTGAGGTAAACCTCCAGCGGATGATCGGCCTCCGTGGTGGCCACGAACGCCCGGGGTTGGACCCCGAGCAACCCGTCCTGGCGCATGATCCGCGCCACGCGTTTGTGGTTCACCACCATCCCCCGCCGGCGGAGTTCCGCCGCGACCCTGCGGTAGCCATAGCGTCGCCGATGTTCGAGGGCAACCTCCTGGATCGCCGACCGCACTTCCATGTCTTCTTCCAGCGGCATCTGCTCTTTGAATGACCGATAGAAACCAGCCCGGCTCACTGGGGCCAGCCGGCACATCCGCTCGACACTCAGTCTGCCTTGCAGCGGCATCAACTCCCGGATTTGGTCGTAGACGCCTTCTCGCCACAGCTGCCGCTGCCGTGGCGTCGAGCCTCGATTTTTTAGAAGGCGCCTTTGAAAAAATCCACTTCCAGCGTCTTATCCCCCAACAGACGCTGCAACGCGCGGATCTCCTGGCGCAGTTCCCGCTCGCGGGAGGCGACCGGCGGACCGGGCCCCTCCTCCGTCGGCTCCATCCGATTTCGCCACCTGTACAGCAGCCCTCGGTGAATCCCCAGCTCCTTCGACAGCGCTGTCACGCTCTGGCAGCTTTTCAGCCGCTCCAGTGCCATCTTCCGGTATTCTTCGGGAAACTTGTAAACTCGTCTCTTGCCCACTCGCAGTTCCTTTCCCGGCTAAAGTGTCGCTATCACGACTGTCTCATTTTTGGGGTTCACTCCATCCCACCTGCCCCTACTCTTCCGCCTCGCGAGCTCGCTGCTCGAACACTTCGCGGGCTTCAGCAAATTGGTCGAGCACGTGTTTGCGTTCGGCTTCCGAGCGCCAGCCGGGGTGATTCTCGGCTTGCCGAGTGATGTTGTCGATCCAGCGGATGAAATACTCGGCGTCTTGTTTTGAGCGGATCGGCCGATCCCCGCAGTGGACGTAGACGGCGCTAGTCTCCGCATAAAGATGGGTGTCGTCGATCGGGTGGACGGGTTGCTCGCTCGTGGCGCGCAGAGTGAACCAGCCACTCTCCCGAACTTCAATCCGTTTGTTGATTTGAGCGTTCTGGCCGCCGTTTTGTATCGGGATTGTGGCTACGACTTTGCCGTTGAAGAGCAACTCTAGAGCGTCCACGGCGAACGCCGATTCCAACAGCGCCGCTACTTGGACCGTGCCGCCCCCGCGAGGCAGACCTATCGTACTGCCGGGCATTTCCCCGTTGACTTCGAGTTGAATCAGCGGGCCGTTCGTCACAAACGTTCGGCCTTCACGGATCGCCTGCACCCAGCGATCCCACTCCAATTTGTCGCCCAAATAAGCGTAAGTCCGGGCGGCGCCGACAAGCGCGGTCCGGTGGAGGCCGGAGATGGAATCTTCACCACCCGAAGCGGTGACTTTGAAACCGCAGTTCAGCGCCCGATGCCATACCTTCGAGGTGAATTTGGCGAACTTTGCCCCGGTCATCACCTCGAGGTATTCAAACGCACCGTGGGCGAGATCGACCGGGAATCCGCGCGCGACCGCGTAGCCGACTGTGGGGGGATCTTTGGAGTAAGGGTGCACGTATCCCCCGAGAGCGCCCTGTTCGCGGGCCAGGCGGAACATGTCGGTGTTGCTCGGGTAGAGGCTCTCGATGGCGGTCCCTTCGTAGCCGGTCGTAAAGGGGGAAATCAGATGTTTGGTGAGGTTGATGAAATTGATATGGCCGTAAAACGGCGGACGATACTCCTGGCCCCACGAGAGAAGCCGATCAGGCGTCGAACGCTTGCGGTCGTAGGCGCCGTTGTAGTATTGGTGATCGAAGATTCGATTGTCCTTGTTGGCGATCTTTTCGCCTACGACATCGAGATCTTCCGCCGCCGCCATGAACAACAGGTTCTCCGGCGTGTTGTGGAGGTTGCCGCCGTAGTTCATATGGACATGATCGCTGCCGCTGTACCAGCCTTTGGCTTTGAGATTGGTGAACCGGCGGAGAGTAAGTTCTACACGAGTCACGCGCCCGTCGAGTACCTCCACCGTTTTTTCGACGGGAGAACGCTCGAAGCCCTTCATCGCACGAAGTGAGACCTTGCCGGCCGGAACGTCCACGACAAAGCGGCCCTGGGTATGGAAACAATCCAGGTTCAGGGCATTAGAGCTCACGCGATGGAAGGCATTTGGAGGTGCGTAGGCCTTCCCATCCGAGGCCCGCAAGTAGATCCTTGCTTCGGTCGGCTGTCCCGTGTCGCCGTCCCTGACAAGCACCTCCAGTGTTCCGGTGGGCCGGCGGTGGATTCGCTGTCTGATTTCGATCTTGCGCTCCTCGCCGCCATACGTCTTCAGAAGGCGGAGGTCGGAGATACCGTGCTGATTCGACACGTAGACAATCCACTCGCCGTCGGGTGACCATCGCGGGTCAAAGTGGTCCCACTCTCCAAACGTCAACTGGTAGGGTTCGCCCCCAACGGCCGGCAGCACGTAGAGGTTGGTGTACTGGCTGCCGCGGTGCGAGCTGTAGAGAATACGCTTGCCGTCGTGTGACCACTGGGGCCGCGTGCGATAAAGTGTTTCTTCGCGCAGGATTCTCTTCGCCTTGGTCATCGCATCGGGCTCAATAGGCGCACGCCAAATCGCCCCCGAACCCAGTGGGATTCCACGGTTGGAAATAAGAATCATCTCTTTGCCGTCTGGCGAGATGGTGGGCTGGATGTGGAGATCGTTGTCCCCGAAGTAAAGCCGCGAGTTGCCGTACCGGTTGTCCTCGGTTAGGCGAACAGGCTCCCCGGGGTTACCATCTTCCATAGGCATGGCGTAGACGTTGTACCAGCCGTCAGGAGCGGTCGAGACGTAGATGAGCCGGCTTCCGTCTGGCGACCACACGGGATCGAGGTTCACGCGATCCCCTTGCGTGAGAGCCGTGCTCTCGCCGGTTGCAACGCTGAGCAGCACCAGGTTAATGCGGCGGTAGCTGTCGTCGGCGGTGTAGGCGATCCAGCGTCCGTCGGGCGACCAAGCCGGTGAGGAATCGTAGGTGGAATTCGCCGTGAGCTGATAGGCTTTGTCTTTTCCGGGGCGGATTTTCCAAAGTGACCCGGCCATGCTGAAGACGATCCATTCGCCATCCGGGGACCAACCCGGTCGCCATGGCGTGGACGACGGGGGCGGAAGGTAGTAATTGTGCATGTAGTTGCCGCCGGTTTTCGCCGCCGGATAGGCGGAGGCCAACGCGTTCGAGCCATAGAGTCGATCCCCGGCGTCAGTGCGTTTGTCGACGCCTTGTCCCCAAACGAGAGATCCAATCAACGCTGCCGTTAGAAAGTAAAAAACGTTAGCCAGGCGCATCGTAGCTCCCCTTCCAATGAGTCTCGCGACTATACTGACATGGCCCGTGTTCAGATTGTAGGGGCACGGCATGCCGTGCCCGGCTTCCAAGGGCACGCTATTTCGCGAGCCTCAGTAAGGCTTCTATCTATGGTCTAGCAGCCGGTGGCAAAACCCGGTGACACAGCCGATCTTGCCCTGGGGGTGCGTCGCCGTTCGGTGAACAAGCCGTTGCGGACTTCTGTCACAGGTTACCAGTGTAGTCTCCTTGTCGACACTTCGCCGCACCGAGCGTCCTGAAGGCCTGCGCTAGAATGTAGGCTCTCAACGCCCGCATGTCGCTGCGCTTGTAAGTGTTTACGGTACCAACACTGAGTTGGAGAAGATCGACATTGACCCCTGCTCGGCCGGCGATCAACTGGAGCTTCTGTTCACCTTCGCCTGCAACCTCTGTCCGCTGGAGTACACGCTAACGGTAGCGTCGCATGACCCCGACGGCGTCTCTCACGACTGGCAGGAGGACGCAATTCGATTCACGGTCAGCGACACGCGTTACACCGCCGGTGTAGCCAACCTACAAGCTCAGGTCTCAGTGCGGCGACTCGCCGTGGGATGATATTTTCCCCTATACCTGTGGGGGCCCGCGTCTACGTACGGTGGTGAGTGCCCATGGGCCTTCGCAAGATAAACGGAGCCGCGACCGTCAGGGAGCGGTCAGTCCTCCTCTAGAGTCCGGTCCTGCCACCAGCCTCAGGCCCACCCAAGAGGATCACGAGCCTTGAAAGCGGAATCGATCTGCAAAGGATTCCCCTACTTGTAACCCTATTCCAGCCCTGAAACAATGAAACAAAGGCGGTTTTTTACCTTCGCCGACACTTTCGATGAGCCAGAGCCACCAGGCCGGGACACCCACGGTTCGCTCCACCCGGGACCTCCTCAAGGTGTGGGGGCCGGCAGTGGTCATCACGCTGGCCGGCTTTGGCGCCGCCTGGCAATACGTCGATCCCGCGCCGCCCAAGAGCCTTCGGATTGCGTCAGGTAGCTCGGAGGGCGCCTATTACCAGCATGCAACCCGCTACCGGGAGCTGCTTGCGGAACACGGAATCACGCTCGAAGTCATCGAGACGGCCGGATCGGTTGATAACCTCGAACGCCTGCAAGCAGCGGCCTGCGACCTGGGTTTTGTCCAGGGAGGCACGGCATCGGTTGAGGCAATCCACTCACTGGAATCGCTTGCCAGTCTGTATTTCGAGCCGCTCTGGGTTTTCCATCGCCAAGGGATCCAGCTCAAGCAGCTCGCGGATTTGGAGGGCCGGCGAATAGCAATCGGCGAGGCAGGCAGCGGCACCCAGTTGCTCGGGCGGACGTTGCTGGCTGACAACGGCATAACCGAGGAATCAGCCGAACTGCGTCCCCTCGGTGGCAAGGCTGCCGCGGAGCAACTTCAGGCCGGCCGGTTGGACGTAGCGTTCTTCGTAAGCTCACCTTCCGCGCCCGTAGTACGGGAGCTCGTTACCGATCCTCGGGTCGCAGTGATGAACTTTCGTCGCCATCTCGCTTATCGAACTCGTTACCGCTTTCTCTCAAGCGTGACTCTAGGCGAGGGCGTGATCGATTTGGACCGCAACATTCCCAAGCAAGACATCAAACTGTTGGCGCCCGCGGCGACGCTGGTGGCGGTTGATGACCTTCACCCGGACCTTGTCCCTCTACTGCTCGAGGCGGCCGAGGCGGTCCACGGCGAGGGAGGTTTGTTCGAAGAGCCAGGTCAGTTTCCCTCTGTGCGCTTCACGGAGTTGCCGATGCGGACCGAGGCTCAGCATTATCTGGATCAAGGACCTTCTTTCCTTTATCGGATTCTGCCCTTTCGAGCGGCTTCGCTAGCCAGCCGGTTGAAGATCCTGCTGCTGCCGCTGGTGACATTGTTGATTCCCCTGTTTAAGGTGGGGCCGCCACTCTATCGCTGGAGGGTTCGACGAAAAATCTACCGCTGGTACCAGGGTCTGCGTGAGCTTGACCTCAAGTTGGTGAACGAGGGCGGCGGGGTCAACTTGGACCAGGAATCAGCCCGGCTCAGAGCCCTCGAAAAGGAGGTCAACGTGGTGTCCGTACCGCTGGCCTACATGGACGAATTCTACCACTTGCGGCTGCACATCGAGTTGATCCGCAACAAGCTGGACAAGGCTCAAAGGGATGGAGCGCCTTCAACTGCCCACGGCAGTGCTGGGAACAGGTCGGGGGACGCCAATGAGAGTTGAGGTCGGTCGTTTCCCCAACATTCGCTCTAGGACGACGTCAGCCCAGATCTGCAAGCCTTTTGCGAACTCCTGGAAGCGCTTGAAGCGAGATGATTAGAGTAGATTGAGGCTGCCGGGAAGGAGATGGACAACCTAAGGAGTCACCTACGTGATTGGATTAAAGCAACATAACGTCCTGTTGGATGCTTCCCCCCAGATAGGGTAGGCAAAAAGGGTGACCCCTTAGGAATGTGTTCTTGTTGATATGCGTACCGCTACACAGTACACTTACTTATGATCAGGACGCTTCGTCATCGCGGCCTCAAGCGGCTTCACGAACGGGGAGACCTCAGCAAGCTGCGGGCCGATCAGATGGAGCGTATCGGGATCGCGTTGGCGGACTTGAACGCGGCCAAAACGCCACAAGACCTGGACTTGCCGGGCTACCGGCTGCACCCGCTCAAAGGGGATCTTAGGGCTTCTGGAGCATCCGGATTTCCGCCAACTGGCGCATCATCTTCCGCTTTGAGGACGGTGAGGCATGCGAGGTTGACTTGATCGACTACCACTGAACAGAGAGGAGCACGAGGCCATGGCAATGAAGTATCCACCGCATCCGGGGTGCAGTATCAAGCAGAACTGCCTAGACGCAGTGGGCCTCAACGTCACTGAGGCCGCAAAGGTACTGGGCGTTGCCCGTCACACGCTCTCGCGCGTGCTGAACGGCCATGCCGCCATCTCGCCGGACATGGCCATTCGCCTCGAGAAGGCCGGATGGTCCAATGCCGAGTTCTGGCTGCGCCTGCAGACGGCCTACGACCTGGCCCAGGCGCGCCAGAGCGAGGATCGCATCAACGTCGAGCGCTACGAGCCGCGGCCCGCCGCCTAGAGGGCCGATGAACTTGCCGGCAACCACTGCCGGCTGCCCCGGTTTTTTTTCTTGAGGTGAAGTTCCGGCAGCAGTGCAGGTCGGCGTCACAGTGGCTACCGGTGTCTTGTCGCGAGATTTTCTGCTGGGGAAGCAGTTGAACCGGCGTGCCGCGGCCGTGGCAGTGGATGGCGACATTGCTCATAATACGTGCAGAATACTTCAGAAGGTGCGACAATTCAACGATTCAGGAATGACGAGCCAAGAAACCTTTCCGACAGGCCGGCCGCTGCCGGGTCACGGCACTGCCGTCGCACGTTGTGCCTTGGCGATGGCGCTGCTGGCTCTGTGCCTCGGTTGCGGTGGGAAAATTCCGCCGACTCACTACTACGTGCTCGAGCTGCCGCCGGCTCCCGACCCGGCCTCCGAGGCGCTCCCCGGCACAGCCGTGATCATGCCTCTTCAAGCGTCTCGAATGCTGATCCAAGACCGCATCGTATACCGTCCGGCGAGAGGGGAGGTCGGATTTTACGAATATCATCGCTGGGCAGAGGATCCACGAGACAGTCTCACAAGATCTCTCATCCGGCATCTACGCTCCCGGGGAGCGTTTAGCAGCGTTGTACCGTTTGATGGCCGCTCGAAAGCCGACTACATCATTCGAGGCACGTTGGAGCATCTCGAAGAAGTCGACTCGGGCGGTGTCGCGGTCTACGTCAAAATCTCGGCGCAACTGATCTCGGCCGAAGCCAGGGAAACGATTTGGCAAGGGGAAGGCGAAGGGCGTGGCCAAGTTACGGCCGGCGAGGTCCGCTCCGTCGTCGCTGAGATGAGTCGCGCGTCGCACCAAGCTGTCAAAGGCCTGGCCGACCAAATCAACGAGTTCGTCAGATCGAAAACGACCGCGGCCCAACGGTAGTTTCCAGGTTCTGCAGGTTCTGCCGACTTTCTTACTGCCGGACGGATCTTCTCGGGACCTCTCCTTTCTTTTGCAATCCAGAAGGCTGAAGTCAGGCCTCCGACGCCCCACGGGCTCGCCAACCGGCGCTACCCGACGGCCTGGGTGAGCTGTACGTGGATGGTCCGCTTGCGGGGCCGGTTGTCGAAGTCCAGCAGGATGACTTGTTGCCACGTTCCCAGGACCAGCTGGCCACCGACAATCGGAATCGACAAGGACGGTTTCATCAGCGCCGCGCGAAGATGGGCGTAGCCATTTCCGTCATGCCAGGCTTCGTTGTGTTGGTAGGTGGCGTCCATGGGGGCAATGCGATCGAGAGCGGCTTTGAGGTCGGCGAGTGCGCCCGGTTCGTATTCAATCGTTGACAGCGCGGCCGTCGAGCCGACTACGAAGACGCTGGCCACGCCGTTGGTGACGCTTCCCTCCTCACAGGCGCGGCTGATCTGGGAAGTGATGTCGACAATGTCGTTAAACCCGCGGGTCGAGACGGTAAATTCCATAGAGCCTATTATGCCCGTAAGCATGACGCTCTAGGTCTCGCTTGGCCGTTTTCTTACCCTCCCGTCATCATGGGGAGTAGCTCGAACACGATTCGGACGATGACTGGACCGACGGTGACGACGAACAGCGAAGGAAGAATACAAAAGAATATCGGAAAGACCAGCTTGATCCCCATTTTGGCTGCCTTTTCCTCGGCGCGTTGCCGAGCTGTCATCCGCATGAACTCGGAATGTGTCCGCAGAGTTTGGGAGATGCTTGTACCGAAGCGGTCGGCCTGAATCAGCGTGCTCACCAGCGTTTTCATGTCGTCCACGCCGGTGCGGTCTCCCAGGTTCCGTAGGGCATCGGCGCGACGCTTGCCGTGCCGCATCTCTAAGTTGGTCATCGCGAACTCGCTGCTGAGCTCAGGGTAGGACTTTTGCATCTCACGGCTCACCTGGAGGATCGCCTGGTCGAGACCCAGTCCGGACTCAACACAGACGACGAGCAGGTCGAGCGCATTCGGCAGAGCTCGATTGATCTTTCTCCGGCGGCGCTTGACGAACTGCTGAAGTATTTCGCCCGGCCCGAGAAAGCCGACTGCGGCGGCCAACACGATCAGTCCGACCTGGTTTTCTCCTACCACGCTGAAATGCACTGTGAGCAGCCATGAGAGCAGTGGAAACGCCACTATGGATAAAGCTCTGATGCCGTAAAACGTCTTGCATGCACCTGGGGAACGGAACCCGGCGCTATAGAGTCGTTTCTGGATCGCGGTAAGATCCGCCGGGGAGGCTGGGACCAAGTTCCCAATTTTGGTAAGCAGTTGGTGAAACGCCAAGCTGGGGTGAAGCCCCGGTTCTGTATGCTGAGGTCCCTCCCCCATCGCCCGCGCGACCATGGACTTGGGGTTAGCCCAGAACTTTACGCCGAACAAATACAGCGTGCAGGTGACCAGCACAAACAACAAGATGGACATTACCAAGACCATTGTTACACCTCAATTTTGACGATCTGGCGCATAATCAGGTACCCGAGACCATGAAATGCAATAGCCAAGCCGGCCATCCATTGCCCGATCTCATGCTCGACGAAGAATTGCATATGTTTGGGGTGAACGATATACATCAAGAACGCGACGGCGGCGGGGATGGCGGTCAGCACCACGCTCGAGAGCCGACCGTGAGCGCTAATCGTTCGAATCTGGCCGCGCAACTTGAACCGCTCGCGGATCAAGCTCGCCAGTGTGTCGAGGATCTCGGCTAGGTTGCCGCCTGTTCGCTTTTGCAGCAGGACGGCTGCGACAAAGAACTGTACATCGATCAGGGGCAGACGCTGTCCTAGTTTCTCGAGTGCTGTATCCATGGGGAGCCCGAGATTCTGCTCTTCGAAGGTTCGCCGGAATTCTCCGCCCAGGGGGTTAGGAAACTCTTTGTAAAGCATCTCGAGCGCTACTGAGAAGGCATGACCGGCGCGCATCGCACGGGCGATGAACTGCAGCGCACTGGGGAATTGGGCTTCAAAGGCGGCAATGCGCTTGTTGCGACGGCGTCGTAGATAGAGAAGAGGTAGCAGGGCTGCCAGGGGCGCGGCTGCGAAAGCCATGTTCTGCCAAGGGGCAAACAGATACCAGACGACGTTAAAGGCGAGGAGTGCGAGCAACAAAGACGTGATGCACACCTGACCCGGCGCCCAAGAGACACCGGCCTGTTCGATCAGGCTTTGCAGTTGCCGGTCCACATTCATTCTGGCCAGCAGACGGTTAACCAGACGGCTTTGGTCCGCGCCTTCGGGGAGAAACAGGGGTGTTGTGCTGGACGAGATCGCATCCGTCGGATTCGCTATGCTGGTCAGCCGGTCGCGGACCTTAGCAGTTTCCCGCTTCAGCAGTGTTCTGTGAACAATGAAGTAGGTGGCGCCTGTCAGAGCCATTGTCACCACAAAAAGAATCATATGGGGTATCCACTTTACTCAGGTGACCCCAAGATGTAGTATGCGCCTTCGTGGAGGATTATCCACGCGACCTGCTCGAGTTCGAGGTACGCTTCGCCAGCGAAGGGGCCTGTCGCGACTATCTGTCCGCGTTGCGCTGGCCGGAGGGTTTCCGCTGTCCGGGATGCGGGCATGAGCGGGCTTGGCCGGTGCGCAAAGTGTGGTTCGAATGCGCTCGCTGCGGGCGGCAGACGTCGGTGACCTCGGGCACGATCTTCCAAGACACACGTAAGCCGCTGCGGCTGTGGTTCCGGGCGATCTGGCACGTCACTTCGCAAAAGAACGGGGTCAGCGCGCTGGGTCTGCAGCGCGTTCTCGGGTTGGGCAGCTATCAAACCGCGTGGACCTGGATGCACAAGCTGCGGCGAGCGATGGTGCGTCCGGGGCGGGAGCGATTGGCGGGCGTAGTCGAGGTCGATGAGACCTATTGGGGCGCTGAGGAAGAGGGTGTGAGCGGCCGGCAGACCGAGCGTAAAGCCTTGATTGCAGTAGCCGCGGAAGAGAGAGGCCGCGGGCTAGGACGGATCCGCATGCAGCGCGTGCGGAACGCATCGGCGGCCAGTTTGATGCCCTTCGTGGAGGAGTCGGTCGAGCCGGGAAGCGTGGTGCACACCGACGGCTGGCTGGGCTACGAGCCGCTGGAGAAGAAGGGCTACCAGCATCGCATCGTCTTTCTGTCGGGCCGCCGCAAGCAGGCCTCGGAATTATTGCCGAGGGTGCACCAAGCGATCTCGTTGCTCAAGCGCTGGCTGCTGGGCACGCACCAAGGCGCGGTTAGCCACGAGCATCTGGACTACTACCTCGACGAGTTTGTGTTCCGCTTCAACCGGCGCAACTCACGCAGCCGGGGAAAACTCTTCTACCGCCTTGTGCAGCAGGCAGTCGCCGTGGACCCAACGCCGTATCGATCGATCGTCGCCGACTGGGACGCTGAGGCCCCGTGAGCCCAACCACAAGATGTTGGGGTTGCCTGAGTCAAGTGGATACCCCATAGAATCATTAATGGAAGCAACGCTCTACCTCAACGGTTGGATACCAACATGGGTTGAAGAACCTGACCAGTCGCTTGGTTAATCGACCTCGACGACCGATTCGAACATCTCCGCCGGCAGACGAATGCCGGCTGCGAGCATCTTTTCGTAGAACTTAGGCCGGATGCCGGTTGCCGCGAAACGGCCCTGGACACGGCCTTCCGGGGAAATGCCCCTTTTTTCGAACACGAACAGGTCCTGGAGCGTAACGACCTCCCCTTCCATGTGCCCGACCTCGGTGAGGCACATTACTCTGCGCGTTCCATCGCTCAGCCGTGCCAGATGGACGATCATGTCAATAGCCGAGGAGATCTGTTGCCGGATGGAGTTTAGGTTGAGGTTGGAGGTGGCCATGGTTACCATCACTTCCAAACGGCCAATCACATCTCGTGGTGAGTTGGCGTGCACGGTCGTCATCGACCCGTCGTGGCCCGTGTTCATGGCCTGAAGCATGTCCAGGGCTTCCTCGCCGCGGCATTCGCCGACGATGATGCGGTCCGGGCGCATTCTCAAACAGTTGACAAGCAACTCGCGCTGGCAGATAGCCCCTTGGCCTTCCATGTTGGGCGGCCGGGTCTCGAGGCGCACCAGATGGGGTTGTTTGAGCTGCAGCTCAGCTGCATCTTAGATCGTTATGACGCGTTCCTTAGGCGAAATGAGGACGGAAAGGGCATTCAATAGCGTAGTCTTGCCCGAGCCAGTCCCTCCGGCCACCACAATGTTCAGCCGGCTTTTCACGGCCGACTCGAGCAACTGCATCATCCCCTGAGTCATCGATAGCCGTTCCACGAGGTCCGCGGGCATGAGGTCGTCGGTTTGGAAGCGGCGAATCGACAGCAGGGGCCCATCCACGGCCAAGGGGGGAATGATGGCGTTGACACGGGACCCGTCGGCAAGGCGGGCGTCTACCATCGGAGAGGATTCATCCACTCGCCGGCCTACCTGCGAAACGATCTTGTCGATAATGCGGAACAGATGTGCGTCGTCCTTAAAGCTGACATTCGTTAGCTCCAGCTGGCCGCCGCGCTCGATGTAGACCTGCTTGTGGGTGTTAACAAGGATGTCGCTTACCGTGGGGTCGTGCAGCAGCGGCTCAAGCGGCCCTAGCCCGAACACTTCGTCCAGCACTTCCGACACAATCTGGTTCCGCTCGATTGCGCTGAGCAAGGTTTGCTCGGCATCGACCAGTGCTGTCAGAGCTGAGCGCACTTCGTTGCGTAGTTTCTGTGTCTCGATAGAGGCCAGAGCATCGAGGTTAATCTTGTCGAGAAGCTTTCGGTGAAGGGTGAATTTTAGGTCCTGGTGTTCGCGTCGGAGCGCTCGCAGGGCAGGTGCTGGAGTTCGAGTAAGCGGTTCCTGCTCTTGCAGGTTTGCAATCGGGGGCAGTTCGACAACTGGCATGAATCCTCCTGGGAAAAACGTCCCACTTCCTTATCGACCTTTCGGGTAGAAGGTTGAGGTAGCCAGTCCGCGGTTTAAGTGCCGCTGAGCAGTTCTTTGAGTGTTCTCACCCGGGGGCCTTTGGAAGGCGAGGCCACCTGGTCTCCGAGAAACTTCTTGACAAACCGTCCGAGGCTTCGTCCCAGATCCGTGTTGTCGCCTACAGGTACGCCCTCGCGGAGCGCGGCGCTGACGGCCGCGGTGTCATCGGCGAAGAATGCGTGAACCGGGGCGCGAAAGATCTTCTCCATGTCCTCTCGACTTAGTTCAGGCCGCTTCTCGAAGCGGTTGACGAGCACGCGCATTTGCTTCTGGTTGTAGCCGGTTTCTTCCAGCAACTGAACGGCTCGACGCATTAGGAACAGGGAAGGCATGTCGCGGCTGCACACCAAATAAACGGAGTTCGCAATCGGCAGAGTGGCGAGTGACACGCTATCGCAAATTCCGCCCAGATCGACCACTACGTAGTCATACACGGATCGGGCGTATTCGAGCACTTCTTGAACCGGGTAGGCATCTACCGGCGTGGGGTCCGGGCGGTCCGGGGCGGGGAGGATGTCAATGCCGTTTCGCTGACACACGAGGGATGACCAAAGCGCCTTGTCCAAACGCCCGGAGTACTTTACGGCGTCGATCACGCTGTAGGGGTGGTTGATGCGAAACAGAAAGGAAATCAGCCCGGCTACCAAGTCGAAGTCGATGAGCAATACCCGCTGACGGCCGGCCTTGTGGATGCGATGGGCGGTGCTGCCGGCCAGGGTGGTACAACCGGCGCCTCCCTTGGCCGGGACGAAAGCCAGTAGAGAGCCCCGGGCCGGCGAGGCAGGACGCATTTCGACGCTCTTGCGCCGCAGCATCCGCTGGAGGGCTTGTTGGACATCGCTGGTGTGAAAGGGACTGCTGAGAAATTCGCTCGCGCCACTGCGCGAACATCGAAGGATGACGTCAGGCTCGTTGCTATGGCTCAGCCCGACGGCGGAAATCTGAGGCCAGTAGTCCACGATATGGGACAGCAACCTCTGCGAGTCCTCGTGGTTGGAACTCACATCCAGCAGTACCACGTCGGGTTGCAGCGAGAGTACTCGCTCTTCGAGGACTTGGCCGGAGGGATAATCAGTGAGCCGACCGACAATCGAGATCTCGGCAGGCGGCTGCACGGTCTGCAGAAAAGCAGCGGCGAGCTGCTGGTCGGGGCAGATCAAGATCGCGGTAAGGCCCTGTCCCTGTCCTGCCGTCAACTCGTTCACGCATGACTCTCCATCGAGACAATTGCTCAACCGTGTCTCGCCCGCCACGAATCACCAGCAGTGAGCGTGGCCCCTGCCCCTGGCAGGAGAGCCGTTAGGGCAGCTGCGCCGAACCGAAAGACTGGACGGTACGGCGACTACCGCGAATAACTTCGATCTGCGGAGGTGGCTCCAGACGTATGACTTGAGCAGGAGGCAAGCGGATGGGCACGACCCTGCGGGGCGGGGCGACAACGAACAGCTCCTGCTCCCGCACCCCCTCGGTTTCGAGTTGCTCCGGGTCCATGGAGTTGCGAAGGATGAGCTGAATCCGGCCTTGGGAACTTGCCAGGGTGAGCAGCTCCGCCTGCCGTGGCGTCAGCAGCAACGTTACCACCGGCACCCGCTTGGGCCGCCCGGAAACGTCGGGAGCCAGGTGCTCTCCTGCTGAAATCACCCTGACGTTGCTCAAGATCGTGCGTGTGATCTGGCCGATCTCGGCGCGGTTTCTTGGCGATCCCGTCAGCAACACGTCGACTCGCGCTTCGGGTAAAACAAAGCCGGCGACGCCGTTGACATCGTCGACTCGTACAGCCATGCCGCGCATCCCTTCCGGTACCTTGGGTGCGAGGCCGACGCCCGACCCAGGCAACGCCAGCCTACGGTCCACGATGGGCTCGTTGATCAGGACCCGGCTCACCGTCACCCGGTTGATGACGTCGTCGATTTGTTGGAAGCTCCCGTCCGGGATTCTATTGGCCGGCCACGGCTCGACTTTGAGCTCCGTGGCCTCGATGGCCGCTCCGATGTCCAAATCCCTCACCGCGACCACGACTTCTCCGATCTCTACCGGCGCCGAGACGGAGGAGCGTCCTCGGACCGCAACTTGATAGAAGATGCCGGAGACCACCAAGGCCATCCCGGCGGAAATTGCTAGGGCTAAGGCGACACGGGAAGTGAGCTATAACCAGAAGTTGTGGATGAGCCTCTGAGGGGAGGCGGCGTATCCTGACGATTGAGGAAGCAACTCAATCGTTTTCTGGAAAGGAACAAGGAGGATACGCCATGAGTCAGTGTGAAGCTGCTGAGAGCAGCAGTCAAGTCAACCCCCAAGTCATTGATGGAAAGGAACGCTCGCCCTTGGATGAGGTGCTGCGCCAAGGAGCGCGCCAGATGCTCGTCAAGGCCGTGGAAGCCGAAGTGACCGCCTACATCGAAACGCATCAGCACGAAGTCGACCAGGACGGCCGGCGGCTGGTGGTGCGCAACGGTCACGCCCGCGAGCGCACCATCGTCAGCGGCGTGGGTCAGCTGAAGATCCAGGCGCCGCGGGTCGACGATCGCCGAGTCGATGAGCAGGGCCGGCGCTTTCGTTTCACTTCCCAGATCCTGCCGCCGTATCTGCGGCGCACGAAGAGTGTGGAGGAGTTGATCCCCTGGTTGTACCTGAAAGGGATCTCGACGGGCGATTTCAGCGAAGCGCTGGAGGCCTTGCTGGGGCCCGACGCTCCGGGCCTGTCGGCGACGACGGTGGTGCGTCTCAAAGACGTCTGGCGCCGCGAGTACGAGGCTTGGTCAAAGCGTGACCTCAGCGGCCAGCGGTTTGTTTACATTTGGGCCGATGGCATCTACTCGAATGTTCGTCTGGACGATGAACGGCAGTGTTTGCTGGTTGTGATGGGAGCACTCGAAGACGGTCGCAAGCAACTGCTGGCGGTGCACGACGGCTTTCGCGAAAGCGAACTGTCGTGGCAGGAGTTGCTGGAGGACTTGAAACGGCAGGGGCTCGAGCTGCCGCCGAAGTTGGCGGTGGGCGACGGAGCGATGGGGTTTTGGGCGGCACTGCGGAAAGTCTATCCGGCGACCGGTGAGCAACGCTGCTGGCTCCACAAGACGGCCAACGTGCTCAATAAGCTGCCGCAGAGCATGCAGGGCAAAGCCAAGCAGGCGCTGCGCGACATCTATCTTGCCGAGAGTCGGCAGACGGCGGAGGCCGCTCTGGACCGTTTCAAGAACCTATACGAGAAGAAGTTCCCCAAAGCGGTCGAGTGCCTGGAAAAAGACCGCCAAGTGCTGCTGGCTTTCTACGACTTTCCGGCCGAGCACTGGGGGCACTTGCGGACGACGAACCCGATCGAGTCCACCTTTGCGACGGTCCGTTTGCGGCAGCGACGAACGAAGGGTTGTGGCAGCCGCGAAGCGTCGTTAACGATGGTCTTCATGCTGGCCCGCCAAGCCGAGCGCCACTGGCGACGCCTGAACGGTTCGGAAGTGATTGTTCATGTCTTAGAGGGAAAGGTTTTCAAGGATGGATTGATGGTTCAGGAAAACGCCGCCTGACCTCGCCCATCCACAACATTTGACAATATCTCACGGGAATTCATGCAAACTCCTATCGACACAGGAGCGGCTAAGGCTTAGGTGCTAGCGGCCCCTAAACACGCCGGACCAAAATGAGGCCAAACGACCGGGCGTTCCCGACACCTGGCGTCAGCACAATCGCTGACGAGAACCGGGGTCCGCTACAGGATTTACAAAGCCGGGGAGACTCCTAAGGGCTGTTGATGCGTCCCCCGTGAGCTTGTGTGATCCCGCCACTACCTGCTTGAGAAAGCAGCTTCACTGGGCCGCTTCGTCGAGCCTCGACTCCAGTTGTGTGTAGATTTCGCACATGCTCTCTGATATGCCAGGCAAGAACAGGCCCGATGCTACTGCAACCAGCCCGGCCAGCAGGGCATACTCCACGAAGTCTTGGCCCCGCGTGTTCCGCCATATGGCAAGCTTGCGGAACCGACGAATGACTTCTGTAATACTTTTGACCATCATTTCGTCCCGGTTCGAGAGTGCCCGGGCACCGGACCTGCGGGACAGAGGCCCGCTTGGTAGGCTGCCAACTCCGGCGCCCGCGATCACACCTGTCTTAGACCGCAGCCGCCGACAGCACGCTCGCCATCTTCGAGAAGATGACGCTGATGCTGTCACTGATGCCCGGCAACAGTGCTCCCGCCGCAACGGCAACAAACCCGGCAAGTAGCGCATATTCCACAAGATCCTGGCCTTCGCTGTCCTTGACCAAGAGCCTCAGCTGAATGAATAGGGCGTTGAATTTCTCTTTCATGCAGATTCCTTTCGTACTCCTTGGGGCAGATTAAAGCGGAACGGCCGAGCGCTTCCAGTGGATGTCAAAGCCCTTTCCAGTGTCTGGGCGGGTCCTGGGCAACCACCGCACCGAAGAGACGGTGCAGCACGACCGAGTGGCTCCACAACATATCGGCCAAGAATCGGACGGCTATAGGAGAAATTTCGAGGGGGCGGTTACGGGGCTTGCCGGGGAGGGCTAAGCGGCTCGATCCGCGGCATTTTCATACGACCGGCCGAACGGCCCACTGTAGGAATCGCACCTGATTGACGATGAACAAACCAGAATGCCAGCCCGCCAAGTGCCTGCGGCGAAAGCACGTCGTCCTGGAGGAAGGTGCTGATGATCTCTGTTTTTCTATGCGATCCCCAGCCGATTGTCCAGGAGGGGCTGAAGACGATCCTGGGCGGTCAAGAAAACTTCGAACTCGTCGGTACAGCGGGCACTCTCGAAGAGGCGTTCTCGGAAATCGGGCACAACCCTCCGAATCTTGCCATTGTCGATCGAAGTTTCGGGATCCATAACCTTTTGGAATGGATCACTCGCCTGCGGCAAGTGAAACCCGAGACTCAGCTGGTGGTTTGGGCCGCGACGATCTCCGACTTGGAATGCTTCCGAGTGCTGCAGGCCGGGGCCCGCGGCATCCTAAGAAAAACCGCCTCCCACGAAGTCCTTTTCCACTGCCTACAAACGGTAGCACGTAAAGAACTCTGGACCGAGGATCTGTTCGTCTCTCCCGACTCGCCCCTCGACCGACCGCGAAACCGACCTCTCACACCGCGGGAGCAAGAAGTGGCTGAGCTGGTCTCCAAGGGAATGAAGAACCGAGAGATTGCGGAATCGCTCAGCATCGCGACAGGGACTGTCAAGATCCATCTGATGCACATTTTTGAGAAAACGGGCATCCGGGACCGATTCGAGCTTGCCCTGCACGGCTTGCGCCTTGCCTGCGAACGGGAAGCAGATCCCCCGGCCGTTGCGGAACAGCAGACGGCCGGGCCGGAGAAAGTTCCCTCACTCTTACCGGAAAAGTCGTGACGGACCCTCACGAACCGGGTGCGGCCGTGGCGAGTTCTTCCCCACCGACCGCGTCACCGACAGCCGTAACCCGTTGAAACATCGTCGTCCTTTGTCGACCCAGCAGGCGACGTCTAGCCCCCTCTACCGCCGGCCACGCCGATTCCCGCGTCTATTTCTGTTCGATGCGGTACAAATGGGTCGCTGTGCGCAGGAAGATCGCCCCCTCGGCAACGGCTATCGAAGCCAGCGTTCTTCCCGGGAGCGGATTACGGGCCAGCAGCTCGAAGCTCGTGCCCGGTTTGACAACACTTGTTTCGCCACTTTCGTTGAGAAAGTAGATGCGGCCATCAGCGTAGACCGGTGAGGCCGAGAAGCTTCCGCCCAGCCGCTGCCGCCAATGGAGTTTTCCCGAGCGAGCGTCCAGGCAGCTCGCTATGCCCCGGTCACTGACGACGTAGATCTCGTCTCCGACCAAGAGAGGAGAGGGTGTGTTCGGCGCGCCGCGATCCAGCATCCACGCGACGTGAGAACTCGACACGTCCCCGCGCCCGTCGGGTCGAACGGCAAACAACACCGCTCGATTGTAGCCTGAGGTGATGTAGACGAGACCGTGTCCGAAAACAGGCCGTGTGATCAAAGAGAATCCCTCGTAGCCAATCCACCACAGGGCTTTGCCGGTTTTCAGATCGTAAGAAACGGCCCGATTACCTCCAGCGCTGACGACCTGCTCGCGGCCATCGGTCTCGATGACAAGCGGTGTCGTGTAGGCCATGGCTCCGACCCGCCGATCTTTGCGCCAGCGAATTTCCCCAGTGTTTTTGTCCAGCGCGACGACATATTGCCGATCCGTACCGTCGCAACTGATCACCAGCAACGCGCCCGCCAAGGCGGGGGACCCTCCCGGACCGTGACCATGCTCGTAGCGGAGCTCCTGGTTGGTCCAGAGAATCTTGCCCTCTCTACTCAGCGCGGCCGTGCCAAGTGTCCCGAAGTGAACGTAGACCCGATCGCCCTCCAAAATGGGCGTGGGAGAGGCGTAGCTGTTCTTTCTGTGAATGGAGGGCCGGCGCGGCTGGCGAAATACCTCGATGGTTTGCCGAACGCGACCCGACGCCGCCTCGATCGCCAAAACCTGCAAAGAGCCGTTTCCCTCCGCGGTCGTCAGCCAAATCTCGCCACCTGCTACCACCGGAGACGACCAGCCTTGCCCGGGGATCGGTACTTTCCAGGCAATGTTTTCCGACTCGCTCCAGTGCAGTGGGAGCCCGGCATCGGTCGACTGACCCTGTCCCGTGGGCCCTCGAAACTCCGGCCAGTCAGCCGACTGCGAGGGTCCGGCTCCTAACGCCAGCACAAGGGTCAAGCACAGCACCGGTAGAAGAAATCGTCGATCTTGCCTATCAACGTTTATTGCGTTGAACAAAAGTCGCGGGAAATAGATGGGGATCTCTCCTCTGGTTCTGGCTGTTAAGGGTGACATGCCCTTCTACCATCGTAAGGGGCGGCATTCAACAATCGAGGAAAACCCCGGGGGGTTGGGAGTTGAACGAAGGGGATTGACTGCCATGTACTTCGGCGAAGGGTCTATTCGAGTCCGGGCGCACCACGCTCCGGCGGTTCTTTGCAAAATTAGGGGTCGATACTACTCGCTGTGGCATAATAGACACACGTGGCCGAATTGTGATTCTTTAGAATCAGTAAGTTTAGAATGGTTCTCTAGTTGCATACAGTAAAGCGCCTAGGCGAGTTAGGTCGGAGATCCTAGACTTTGAAAAATGGGGACTGCCACCAATTCGCTCCCGTCATGACCCAAGAAACAAAGCACTTAGCCTGAAGCGAATTGGCTGGCTGTACCCGATTTTTCGCGACCTTCACTTCTACCACGGGCTGCTAGGCGAGTTAGGTCGGAGATCCTAGACTTTGCAGTTCGAGACCACGACCCTCCGGACGGTCGAACTCAGCGGTGTGGGGCTACACGGCGGCGTGGCCGCCACGGTGCGGATTCGCCCGGCTCCTTCTTCTACTGGTATTCTGTTCTGCCGCACGGACCTAGATGGGTTTCGCATCCCCGCCAACGGCAAATACGTTGCCCGGGTCAGTTACGCCACGAGCTTGATGCGCCAGGGCGTGCTCATCTCGACCACCGAGCATCTCTTAAGTGTCCTCTACAGCATGGGCATTGACAACGTCCAGGTAGAGATCGACAACTTGGAAGTCCCCATACTTGATGGTAGTGGGCAGTCCTTTGTCGAGCACTTGAACAAGGCCGGGCGCAAAGTGCTCCGCCGCAAGCGACGTTATCTTCAGATTCTCCGACCGGTTGAGGTATGCGAAAACGGCAAGCGAATCGTGATCTTGCCCGACGATTGCTTCCGAATCACTTGCATTACCAAGTACGATCACCCCTCGGTCGGACACCAGCGGCTTGAGCTGGAGGTGACGCCCGAGAATTACGCCCAGGAAATTGCCCCTGCGCGAACGTTCGGCTTCGAAAAAGATCTGGACCGGATGCGCGATATGGGGCTCATCCGAGGTGCATCGCTCGAGAATGCGGTTTGTTTCACGGCTGACGGAATCCTCAACCGCCAAGGACTGCGCTTCCCGGACGAATGCTGCCGCCACAAAGTGCTCGATCTCATCGGTGATCTAGCGCTGATCGGGCGTCCCCTGCTAGGACACGTGATTGCTGAATACGCCGGCCACGCCATGCACACGGCGCTCGTAACCCAAATCCTTAGAGATGCTTCCTGTTACGAACTTGTCACCTGGGACCAGGTTGAGTCGAACACCCCTCAGCCCGTCGCCGTGTAGAGATTCCAAGCGACCTTCTCGCAATCCTTGTCTGCTCTCATTCGATTGAAGGCTACAAGGCGCAAAGCGCGCCCGGAAATCTGCCGTGGCGCACGCATTCTCAGCGTGCCGCGTCGAGCTCCCGTAGGGCATGGCTCGGCGGTCGTTTTGCCGAGACCTGCGGCCGTTGTCTCAGCCGGTCACGCCACTTCCAAAATCCCATCCTCTTCATTCCACGCCACTTACCCCACCAGATCCCCTCTAGCCCCGCTACTCCACCTTACTCTGGAACCGGAGCTCCTGCTCCAAGGAAAGGAATAATAATCATGCCTACACGTGCGCAAATTAGGGCCAACCGCAACAACGCAAAAAAATCCACCGGACCACATACGGAGGAGGGCAAGGCCCGCGTGTCAAAAAATGCCCTCAAACACGGACTCCTCGCCCGCGACCGATACACCCCAGCCCAAGCCCCACCCTCGATCGCTAATGAAAGCCCCACGGCCGGCCGGATCGGCTTCCGGGCCAGCCGCGAGGATGCCCCGCAAACCGGCCTCCCGGACGGTCAAGTGCCGGTGCCACAGGCCGCGCTCACAAAAACGACCAAACAAACCCAATTCCGCCAAACCCAAGTGAAATCAACGCCTTCCAGGGACGAACCCCGTAGCGCGGATCTCGCCGTTGAGATCCGCGGCCTTTCCGCTCCGCCCCTAACCGATAGCACCAGTCCCTCAGGGGCCGCTTCTCCGTACGACACTGGGAACCAACATTCCGGCCATATGAAAGCGTCCGATTCCTTTGTGGCGCACGCATTCTTGCGTGCCGTGTCGCCATTCGTGGCGACATCGAGTTTCCTTTGTGGCGCACGCTCTCAGCGTGCCGCGTCGAGACTCTTCTCGACGCCCGGAGCCGGTTCAACCACAAATGACCAAACAAACCCAATCTTTCCGAACCCCGGTGGAATCAGGGCGATACAATGGTCCCGTCATGCGAGAACCAACGAATAACAGACGTCGCCTTGTCCAGTTTGTCCTCGGCGCACTAGCCCTATGCGCGAGCTGTTCCTTCCCGGAATCCGAGGAGGATCAGGTGGGGAGACCCGCGCCAGCTGCGCCCGCCCTCACCCAGGCTCAGAGAGCCACGATCGACGAGGTCACCGGCGCTCGGGGAACGTTCTTTGACGAAGAGGGCGTTTACAAGGTCACTTTCCCGCGGACGGACGTGGAGGTCCAGATAGATGGACGGGACTTCGATCCCTTTCTAGGTTTGACTTCGTGGGCTTCGTTCACACCCACGGGCACAGGTGGGCTGATGGTGATGGGCGACCTGACCTTGTTTGAAGATGAGGTCAATCCTGTGATGTCGGTCGCCCTGGACCACGGGCTGGAAGTCACGGCTCTTCACAACCATTTCTTCTATGACCGGCCCAAAGTGATGTTCATGCATATTGGGGGCCGTGGCAGTGCCGAGGCCCTAGCAACGGCTGTTGCCCGGGCAATCGCGAAGGTGGCTGAGATTCGCCGGAGCTTGGCACGGCCTGCCGTGGGATTCCTGGGCATGGCCATTCCCGAGGAGGGTTCGATCACACCTGAGAGCATCGACAACGTCCTCGGACTGAAGGGCACCATGAAGGGGGGCATGTACAAGGCCGTGATCGGACGCCGGGCTACGATGCACGGCCGCGAAGTCGGCAAACAGATGGGCGTCAATACTTGGGCCGCCTTTGCCGGCTCCGACGAAAGTGCCTTTGTGGACGGAGATTTTGCCGTGCTCGAATCCGAGTTGCAGGGGGTTCTCAAGGCGCTCCGCCGTGCCGACATCAATATCGTGGCCATTCACAATCACATGGTCTACGATCAGCCACGCTACATCTTTTTGCACTATTGGGGCCGCGGGTCTACCGTTGAGTTGGCTCGAGGCATCAGGGCCGCTCTGGACGCCCTGGGGTCCGGCTGATCCAAGGGGCAGGGATCCACGTAGAAAGTGTTCTCTCGTGCGACGAGTCGGCTGTGGGAGTGGCCAGGCTAACGGCTAGCCCGCATTTCTCACCAGGAGCACGTAGGGGCGGGCCACTGTGCCCGCCCAGTAGTGTCGATGTACGATCTTTTCCACAAATTCGCACTGGACAATATGTACTGCTCGGTAGTGGGCCGACACGGTGGTCGGCCCCTACAAGTAACGTTCGTTCAACGCCGGCCACCAGAACCCTCGTGAGAAAGGCGGGCTAGACTTCCAACGCTGACTCGCATTTCCCGATTGGGTCTCTGGAGATCCCGCGTTCAACGAATAGTTCGTTGGAGGGGATAGTGTTCTGCCTAAGTGAAATTCGCGCTCCTGTCTGCTTCGATTCCGGAATGAAATCCATGAGAACTTCTATGGGCAGGCGCAACGGTCCGCCATTACAATGCTGTCTTGAGCAGTACAGGCTAAGCAACACGGAACGGTCCGCCCGCACGGTGGGCCCCGTGGAACAGGATCTTTCCACGTACAATGGAGTCAGGACCATTTATGAGAGACCCAATCGCGAGTTTTCGATTCTTGGTGCTGGTCGGCTTGGCATTTTCGCTTGGTGCGTCATGTTCCCGGTCAACCTCGGCGGGTGATAAGGCTGCTGTTGCGATTGTCAACGGAGATGCCATTACCGAAGACGACCTCGACATCGAAGGTCAGCTCACTCAGCTCGAGCAGCAGGCCTATCAGATTCGAATCCAAGCCCTGGAGGAAACCATCGCTCAGCGCGTGCTCGAGGCGGAAGCTCGGAAGCAGTCTCTCAGCGAGGAGGAGCTACTGGAGCAGGAAGTGGGTAGCCGTGTTGCCGATCCAACTCCGGAAGAGGTGGAAAGCTTCTATGCTCGCAACCGGCGAAGCTTCCGCAAGCCCCTCGAAGAGATGCGTGACCAGGTGGAAGAGGCGTTGAAACTCCGTAAGCGGGAGAGTGCTCGAAAAGTGTACGTCGCGGCGTTAGTGGCGCAGGCAAGCGTCGAGATTCTTCTCAAGCCACCTCGCCTCCCGGTGGACCTAGAAAACGTCCGCCGAAGAGGCCCTGCCGATGCTCCGGTAACGATCGTAGAGTATTCCGACTTCCAGTGTCCGTACTGCAAAAGAATGCAGCCAGTGATGCAGGAGCTAATGGCGAAATACGAAGGTGAACTTAGCTGGGTTTTCAAGGATCTACCGCTCACACGCATCCACCCCGGGGCGGTCTACGCGGCTGAAGCATCTCGTTGCGCGGGAGAACAAGGAAAATTCTGGGAATACCGCGATGCTCTTTTCGAGGCGCCGCGCGTGACGGACGAGGTTCACCCAGGGATCGTGGAGTCGCTGGAGTTGGACCAGGAGTCGTTCGAAGAGTGTGCTTCTTCGGGCCGGCATCGGGGCGCCGTCGAAGCCGACGGCCTGGAAGCGCAGAAGCTCGGAATCAGAGGGACACCCGCCTTCATCATCAACGGCATCCTTCTCTCCGGCGCCCGACCGATGGAAGAGTTCACGCGTGTGATTGACGCCGAGCTGGCGGCAACGGGGACAAGGTAATCGTCCCAGGAATCCGGGCCCACCTTGCCGTCTGGCGCAAACTGAGCCCTCCTTCCAGGATTAGGACGTTCGGTAAGCTCAGACGGCCCGTAACCGACACCTTCCTCGAACCTTTACGGTTCGGCCGATTGCTCTTCTTCTTCGGTCAGCGGCTCTAGATCTTCAATCTCATCGAAGGTAATGGTTGCCTCAACGGAGAACTTGCGGTAGAGGCGAAACTCCGTGTTGTTACGTGTTAACGTTCGACCCCGGCGCATGCGCATTTGGGCCTTGAGAGGCAACAGGAACTCACGGCCGCTGATGTCGGTAAGATCGTAGTCCAAGCGCTGCTGGGCTTCCTGAATCGGGAAGTCCGCCGGCATGTCGTCCGCCTTCGTGACGACGCGCAGGACACGCTCGGTTTCCTTATCGATGTAAACCAGTCCACGGTATCCGGCGATCAGTTTGCGCTCGCCCTGAAAACTGATCTGCCAACGGGAACGGTGCCGCGGCACATAAAGGTGGAACACGTAGACCCCATGCCCTCGCAATAGAGAATGGCGCGCCCAGCGGAATTCAGCCTCGGTGGACGGTGAGAACAACTCCGCCAGCATACTGCCGAACTCCCCGGTGCTGATGGCGCCACCGAGTTCGAGCATGGTACGGCTCGTCACCTTGTTGTTGACGCTCATGACTTCGTAGTTCTCGTGGTTTTCGAAATAGCTCACGCGCGTCTTGATTTCATCGTATTTCAACCAATCCATCTCCAGACCGCTGGGGTCGACGAAGCGGCGGGTAATCTGCAAGCACACGAAATCGGGCAACCCGTCGGTGTACTCGAGGGCGTTGCGGCGGGCTTCCTCGATGATTCTCCGCTGCTCTTCCTCAGAGGGCGGGGGAGGCTGCCGGAGGACAGGGCCGGAAGACGTATTAACTTTTGGGACGGGCAGACCTTCCGTGCCGGGCTTGAGATCGCGCAGAACGTTGAGGGTTTTCGGTCCGATGCCCCAACCGACGAACTCTTCAATCAGAGGCTCGGTCAAGCCGAAATTCAGCTTCTGTTTCCTTAGGTATTTGGAGACTTCCTTATCAGTCAGACCCTGGCTGATGGAGGACCGCACGATGTCCCGCAGCTGGTCGTAGCTGAGTGGCTGCTGCGCGAGCGAGATGAGGACTCCCGCCACTAGCAAGAGCAGCAACTTCCGAAGCATGCCCTCATTGTAACGGAGAGCCTTCCGCTCGAATCATGCATTGAGTAGAGAGCAAATACTCCAATGCCGCAAATCGCTCCGGGACGCTTTTCCCCTATAATTGGCGGCAGACTAATCAGCCCGTCGCAAGCGGCAGCCGAACGTGACCGCGGGCCTAACGGCGCGTCACAGTAAGATCACACCGTGTGGCGACCGTCTGGAAAGGTCGTAGTGGTGACCTCTTGCGACGTACAGCTAACCAGCTCAAGGAGACCCTCTATGCGCAGGCACCTTAAAGTCCGACTCCTGGTCTTGCTGATCTCGACCGCCGTTCTTATCTTTGCGGACCACCATTCGAAGATCGAAGCGGTGATGGCCGAAACCGCCCAGCGATTCCTCAACGCCCTGAGCCCCGAGCAGAAGGCACAAGCTGTGTTCGGTTTTGACAGTCCCTACCGAGCGGAATGGCACTTCTTTCCCGACTTCGTCTTCCCACGGGCCTATGGCCACGACCGCGAGGGCGTCAGCTACAAGCAGATGTCGGCCGAGCAGGAACGCTTGGCTGACAGCTTGCTCGGGACCGGCCTAAGCCGCCAGGGCTTCGTCAAAGCCATGACGGTGATGAGCCTGGAGGAGATCCTGCGGGTCCTGGAAAAAGACACCGAAGGCCGCCGGGATACGGAACTCTATTACTTCACGGTTTTCGGATCGCCGTCGCCCACGGGCACTTGGGGATGGAGCGCCGAAGGACACCATCTGTCGCTGAATTACACGATCAAGGACGGGCGGCTGGTCTCGGCGAGCCCGACTTTCTTTGGGGCTAACCCCCACGAGGTCCGGGACGGCGACCGAAAGGGCCTACGCACACTCGAGCGCGAGGAAGACCTGGCGCGTAAGCTGGTGAGGTCGTTGACGGAGGACCAGCAAAAACAGGCAATTGTGGCCGATGTTGCCTACGAAGATATTCTGACGGTCGCGGAAACACGTGCAAAGCTCGAGGGCGAGCCGGAAGGCCTGCCGGCTTCCGAGATGACCGAGGAGCAGCTTGACGTCCTCATGGATCTAATTGCCGAGTACGCCCATAACATGCCGCCTGAGATCGCTGCCACACGCATGAAGGCGGCTCTCGAAACGCCACGAGAAAAGCTTTATTTTGCCTGGGCCGGCAGCATCGAACCGGGGGTGGGAGACTACTATCGGGTACAGTCGCCGACCTTCTTAGTCGAGTACGACAATACTCAGAATGAAAACAACCACAGCCACTCGGTCTGGCGGGATTTCGAAGGAGATTTTGGGTTTGATGTCCTCGCCTGGCATCACCGGAGGCACGAGCACGGGCTTCCCGGCAAGAAAATCTCGAGACCGGAGTTCCTGGCTGACTAGTCAGAGGAAGCGGCCGCGGGACGCATCCCTGCCGGTAAGTTAAGCCTCACTCCACAGGATCCCTTAACCTTTGCTGAAGCCTGCGCATGCCACGGAGCCAGCGATCGTAGTCTTTTGCTTTGTGCTGGAAGTACTTGGCAACGTCCGGGTGCGGCAGGATTAAGAACTTCTCCTCGCGCAATCCGCCGACCACCGCTTCGGCGCATTGCTCGGGTGAAATGGCTCCCTGTTGGAGGAAGGCCCCCATCTCGCCTTGCGCCGATTCGAGCATCGCAGTCCGCACCCCCTGAGGACATAGGCAGGAAACCTTGATGCCGGCATCGCCGTGAGTGACCGCCAGCCACTCCGCGAGCGCCAGGGCTGCGTGCTTTGTCACGGAGTAGGGAGCTGAGCCGATCTGGGTGAGTAACCCGGCCGCGGAGACGACGGCGAGCAAGTAACCCCGCCCCCGACCCAGCATGTGCGGCAGGACAGCACGCGCGGCGTAGAGATGAGCATTAACGTTGATATCCCAGATTCGCCGCCAATCGGAGTTTGCCACCTCCATGCCACCCGGAATGAAGATTCCCGCGTTCGAGCAAAACAAGTCGAGCTGGCCGTATCGGTCAATGGTTTGCCTTACAAGCTCGACGACCTCGCGCTCGAGAGCAACATCGGTCCTGACCGCCAAGCCGTCTATCTCGCGAGCCACCTCCGCAGCGGCGTCGGCGTCCGCATCGGCCACGACGACACCTCGCGCACCCTCGGCAGCGAATCGCCGGCAAAGGGCGCGCCCAATGCCATTCGCGCCGCCGGTCACGACGGCTACTTTGTCGTGGAGATTCATGTGCCCATAAGCACCCCGAAGCAAGCAGCGCAAACAGTCACAGCTAGACCGACCATCCTACGTGTCGTCGTTTAGTCGGCCGCGTGGTTCTGCATATACTTTCGGGCACCCAGCTACAAGCCCGAAACCCGCCTAGCGCCGCCTTCCGTGTATCCTGAGTCTGAAACCACCTTAACGCGAACCAGCCGCAACCAGACAGAGAATGGTCTAGTGGCAGCCGAGTACGTGAGAAGCTGCCGCCGGGTCGGCATGCCGTGCGCCTACAATTTCCACCGGTCCTGGCCATGGTTTGACGCGGCAGGCCCCTATGTCATCGCGACGAACCTACTTTGTACTGCTCATCGCGGCAAGCGTAGTTCTGCTGGTGCCTTTCTTTGTTATCGAAATCCTGCCGCTTCAGGATTATCCGAACCACCTGGCCCGCATACACATCCTCAGTCATCTCGAGAACTCACCCATCCTGCGGCAGTACTACGCGGCGTCGTGGGCCCCTTGCCGAACTTGGCCATGGACGTCATCGTTCCGCTGCTGGCGCGGCTATTCCCGCTCGAAGTAGCAGGCGCAATCTTCTGCGCTCTTGTCTTGCTCTCGACAGCGCCGGCCGTTTCGCTACTTCACTACGCCTTGCACGGGAAGCTGTCGCTGTGGCCGCTGGTAAGTGTTCTGTTTGCGTACAACTTCGTCTTCTATATGGGATGGCTGAACTACTTGTTAGGAGTCAACCTGGCTTTGATCTTCGCCGCCCTCTGGCTAAAACTGCGCCGCTGGCCGATTCGCAGGTCCCTGCCGCTGTTTACGGCGTTTTCCACGATTCTTTATTTCACGCACCTCTATGCTTTGGGAGTATATGGGCTGATTGTGCTGGGGTTGGAGATCTCACACTACTCTAAGCAGCGTCGGGAGGGGGTGTCGCGGTCGGAGAGAGCATACATTGTTGCGTTGTCACAATTTTTTGCGCCATTGCTTCTATTCGTTGCGTTCCGTCCAACATTTCATCTCAACTTGACTTCAGTTCAAGCGGGGAATATTATTCGAAAGATAGCCGGGATCTACGCCGTGCTCGACACCGGACATCCGAACATCGATTTGAGCACCTTCGGGGTCATGGTCGCTGCTCTGCTCGCGGGGACCGTGCTCAAGAGCTTTACCCTCGAGCACCGCGCCGCGGCTCCGTTCTGGTTGCTCACCACCAGCTTCCTTGTGATGCCGGCGGTCCTGTTCGGATCGGGTTTCGCCGGGTATCGGCTGCCGATTGCCATCGTGTGGTTCCTGATCGCTGCCTCGAGCTGGCGACCCGGCCCCCGCTGGCGGCCTAAGGTGGGTGTGGCTCTGGTGTCTGTCTTGCTGGCAGTCCGGGTGGGAGCGATCGCCGGCGACTGGCGACTCTACCATGAATATCAAACGGAGTTCCTGCAAGCGATCGAGTCGGTGCCTGTTGGCAGCCGCGTTCTGCCGTACGTCGTCGCCGAGGACTCCTACGAGTTTCTCGTCCGGCCGCCGAAACAGCACCTGGCGTCTCTGGCGGTCATCCAGCGGTCTGTGTTTTTGCCTACGCTGTTCGCTGACCCAGGCAAACAGCCCCTCGTCCTTACGGAGCCGTACCGGGCGCTTGCCAAAGACAAAGTCCGGCCGGACTTGCCGAAGGCGGTCTTTTCCCGACCCATGAGCAACCCCGCTCACCCGCTACAAAAGAATCAGGTGGCCGGCTATGACTACGTGGTGCTGTTCGCTCAGGACCCGGGAAACGTACCCGTGCCGCCGTTTCTCAACGAGATCGAAAGAGGAACGACGTTCGTCCTCTATCGTGTCCACTTGAGCAAGTGATTCACCTTTTTTCTAACCCGCAAGGGCTCTGAAAGAATAGTGAGGACAGCCGGCGGCAAGAGCTGGAAGAATACGAACTCGAGCTCGACAATCCCGTCCTACACGAAAAGCTGTACAGCTCGCCGCCGTGGAGCGACATCTTCGACAACATCGGCTACCGTCAGTTCGCTTCCCCCTACCCTCACGTCGCGCAGGCAGTCTTCCGGCTGGCTCACACTCTGTGCCCGGGAAGCGTTCTTTTCTTCAAGCTGCTGATCGTAGCTTTCGATTTGGGAAACCTATAGCTGTTGAGTCGTCTGTGCCGCCGGCTGAACGTCGGGGTATTCCCGCTTGTGGCCTACGCCTGGAATCCCTTGGTGATCAAGGAATTCGCTGGGTCGGCTCATCTCGACGCGGTATTGGTGTTCTTGCTCTTGGCGGCAGTCTGCGCCGGTCGGAAGACATCAGGCCTGTGGCTGGCGGCCGCGGCTCTCGTCAAGCCCGTGCCCCTAGCATTCATCCCAACGTTGTACAAGCGCTTCGGTTGGCCGGTCCTGCTGCTTCCCGCCGCCGCGCTTGCCCTTATTGTGGTCGATACACCCGAAGGCATGAAGGCTTACGCGCAGTACTGGGTCTTCAACCCAGCCCTCTCCCGCCTCCTGCCGGGCAGCCGCGTCCTACAGTTGCTGCTACCCGCCGCGGCAGTGGGTGCAGTCGCCCTGATTCGCTACCGCAAAGACGAAGGTTCTCTCGAAGACCTGACTACCCACGGACTTTGGGTCTTGGGCGCGTTTTTGTTGACCACGCCAATGCTGGTCCCCTGGTACCTGACGTGGATCCGGCCGTTTGCTGCGATTAGGCGGGCCTGGTTTTGGCTGTCGCTCTCGGGATCGACCTTTCTCTCCTATCACGCCTACCCGCGGTTCGAGGAAAACATCTGGATCGTGGCGCTGGAGTATTCGATCCCCGTCGGGGTCTGGTTGTGGATGCGAAGGGGGCAAGCGTCAAATTGAGTACCCAACAAGAGAGCCTTGGAGGGTGGCCGCCGGCACGTGAGCTGTCACGATCACGCCGCGGGAACTCCTACCCAACCACGTAGCTTGCAGGGCCCTGGGAGAAACCCGCTTTAGCTCCGCGCTCGCTGCAGCATTTCCTCGGCGTAGACAGCGCCCGCGGGAGTTTCTTCGTGCTTAAAAAACAGAAAGATAGTCCTGTCTTCTAAAAGCAAGCGTTGAACCTTTTGCCGGATGGCGGCGCGGTCCTCCGCAGTGTAGTTTTCTTTGCGGAGCCGGAAATAGACGAAATCAGCGGTGATGACTTCGGGAGCCTCCAGTTTTTCGGACTCGGCGAGGCACAAGCACGCATTATGATCGCGGAGCAGCTGATAGACCCCCTCGTCGTGCCAAGACGCATGTCGAAACTCGAATGCATAGCGGAGATTGTGAGGCAGCTCGGCCAGGAAGTTCCTCAGTACGTCGACGTCGCATCGAAACTGCGGAGGCAGTTGAAACAGAACCACCCCGAGCCTCTTGTTCACGCGCAAAGGATCGATGGCGCGCAGGAAAAAATCCGTCGACTCTTTGGCGTTGCGTAGGCGATGGATATGGGTGATACCCATGGGGGCCTTGAGAGAGAACCTGAAAGCTTCGGGCGTGGCATTCACCCAGTTTTCAACCGTCGTCGGCGAAGGAGTGCGGCGAAAGGTGTAGTTAATCTCGACGCTGTTGAGGCGGCTGGCATAGTGCCGCAAGAACTGCTTGGCGGGCAGCTTAGGTGGGTAAAAGTCCGGCTTCCATTGGGGGTAGGCAAAGCCCGATGTCCCCGCAAAAAGCTCAGCCGTCACGGTATCTCCTGTAAGGTCTCAGACGCGCCATTCGCAGTACGTTGAGCACGGCGAGCAAGCGCAACGAAGTAATGGCGGGCCTATCGCGTGCTTCGGCCGTCAGATGGTGAGAAATGCGGGCTAGGGCTGACAGGGCGAAAACGAGCGAATAGCGTATTTTCCCTGTCCCCGGGTTGCCGCCGACCAATTGAGCCACTTCTCGATTCCGATCCTTGGCTAGCACCATTCTACACCCCAGTCCAGCAAGGACGTAGGGCGTTACATCTAATAGGAGTAGGGTCTGAGGCGCTCCGAAGAGAGGGGTTACGACAGCAACAGAAGAGTACCAGTTTCTCATTGAGCACCCGGCGTTAGTCGTAGGAAGATGAGATGTGGTTCCATGACTGAAGTACGGGACGCAAGTAGTAGGCTAGGGCGGTCAGGCCACCAAATTGGTGATGCCCGCAGGTTCCGACGGCAGACGATAGATTGCCCCTAACGATGACGTTCCCCACCCCAACTTCGTCTTTTTCGCATCCGGGAGCACGCCGGATCCACCCCAGGAACAAGGCAAATGGTGGCGCCGGCTACCACCCGAGGGTAACTCGGCACTTCCTTCCTATTCCCAACCTCGTTAACGTCGAAACCGGACACCTGTGGGCGGACGCCCCCATCGTCGGAAAGCCGGAGGCAACTATCGTTGCCGATTTGCTGCTACCTTGGAACACCATAAGCCATCTTCCAAACACACGCCTAAAGCCGGCCAAGCTGCTCAAACTGAGCGCCAAGGACAGTTCTGAACCGAGGCAGGAGAGGGGCGATCTCGACGACCAACGAGAGTCAAGAACCCAACCTACGCGCCACACGGAAGCCACCGAACCAACGTCACCACGGGAACGACCTGGAATCGGCACCAAGCAGCTGGAGCTTGGGGGCTCGACCCCAGCCAGAACTCTTTCCCGTCGAGTCCTGGGTTATCTGCCTTCGCTCTCCCGCGACGGTGGGGCCGCGGTCAAATCCGGGGCGCGGTGGGTTTTCGCCAGCCGGAAGCGCCGGCGAATCGGGGCGGCGTTGGCCACGGTGTTGGGTGTCTGGCTATTCTGGGTACCCATTACGACAGTAGGTTTCGCGACGCTGAACGGTGCTGCCGCGCGAATCGAGGCTCGGGCCGCGTTTCAACTGGTAGACGACTTCAAATCCGGTATCGCGGCGGAGTGGTATCCGCGGGGCCTTGTGCAGGATGAGTCCGGTCTGGCCCGGGTGGAGGGCTTGGCTATCCATCGTGACACCATGGATCTCAACGGCTACCGCTGGGACTTCGATGCCAAGATCACCTCGCGGGCGCTCGGATGGGTCGTCCGAGCTTCGGACACCCAGAACTACTACGCCTATAAGTTGGTCCAGCGGCGGCAGGCTAGACTCCCAAGCGGATATCAGCTGGTGCGCTACCCGGTCGTCAACGGCCAAGCCGAGACATCAAAAGCGGTGGAGCTGGATCTGGAAATTGAATGGGAAGAACACGATTTCAATCGCATCTCGGTTCGAGCGGGAGCCGGAGAGATCAAAACGTTTATCAACGGCTGGAGCGTGGACCACTGGATCGTTCCCGACTTGCAGCCAGGGGGCATCGGGTTTTTGGCCAACGAAGATGAAGCGTCTTTGATTCGGTACGTGGCTGTTGACAGCAATTCGGACTTTTGGGGCCTGACGTTGTACGGCGCATTGGAGACAATGAAGGCTCTCGAAGATTTCTTGCTCTGACGGCCCTGAGATCTTTCCCCCTTTGACGACAAACTGTCCCGAAACTGGATATCGTCGCGGCAACAAGTCTTCTAGTGCTCGGTTGCAAAAGTTCGCGTATTGAAAAAGCCCTTTCCCGAAGGATCATACGGTCGTCCGTCTGGCCCGGAAGTGTTTTGTTCGCAGAGCCTTCCGAGCCGCGACCATGAGGGAGTGTCCATGGGCCTTCGCCAAGATAAACGGAGCCGCGACCGTCAGGGAGCGGTCAGTCCCCCCTCAAGAGTCCGGTCCTGCCACAGCCTCAGGCCCACTCAAGGGGATCAAAACCCCTGGATTTTCGACGGAGCGGTCCAGGGATTGCCGGCCTATGAACGATCGTGAACTTATGCAAGGAGAGTTCGCTGTTGGGAGTCGTGGTGTTGTTCGTTGGGCTGATAGGTGGCAGCCTTGGCAGGCCACGCCGGGCGTCACGTTGTCGTACCGGGTTAGCCGCCGGGCACTGCCCGGCATGAGACCGTTGCACAGGATCCGCCTGCGCAGCTGCAAGAACTGTGGAGTTGTGAGATGTCCGACAAGCGCTGAGATGGAGGACGGTTACATCGTTGTTTGTCCGACGTGAGGCGGCTACGTATTATAAGATAGCTTGACTGTCACCCCTCGTTTTCCTTGCCGGCGTTGTCACGATCGGTGGTGGGGTCTCTTGATTCTGCGTTCTTTTGCATTCTCGGAGGAGTTGTTATGTCAGCGACCGATGCCTTACGCGCCAAAGTTCGGGAGGAACTGCCGGAGGTTGAAGAGATTTCCAATCCGCAACTGCGGAAGAAGGTGGTCGAGGCCTGGGCGACATCGCTAGGCGGCAGCAGCTTTGGGGCGATTTCAGAGATCAGGCCGTCGGGGAATCCCGACACTCCGCCGCTGAAGACCGGGACACAGACGGATCACATCCGCGGGGTGACACGGCTGGCGATCGCGATTGTGGATGAGATGACGGCGATGTTTCCGGATTTGAAGATCAACCGCGACGTACTGATTGCCGGGGCCTTGTGCCACGATGTTGGCAAGCCCTGGGAGTTCGACCCGGAAAACCAAGCGCGCTGGAAGGCGGCGCCGCGAGCGGCTGGTCTACCCTCGATCCGGCATCCGGCCTACGGTGTGCACATCTGCCTGAGCGTGGGACTGCCGGAGGCGGTAGCCCACATGGCCGCAGCCCATTCGGGCGAGGGCGAGCTGGTGGTGCGGAGTCTGGAGAATACGGTCGTGCATCATGCCGACTATGCGTTCTGGGGCACGTTGGAAGCCGGAGGGCTGTTATCTAGTAGCGATTGAGGACAACGTGATCGTAGCAGCCTCCGGATTTCAAACTGAGTGCCCATGGGCCTTCGCCAAGATAAACGGAGCCACGACCGTCAGGGGAGTGGTCAGTACCCCTCAAGAGTCCGGTCCTGCCACCAGCCTCAGGCCCACCCAAGCGGATCAAAACCCCCGGGTTTTCGACGGAGCGTCTACCGTGCCGGTAGTTTACCGGCCCGGGTTGTTCTTCCGCGAGAGAAGCAGCCCTTAGCGAGAAGGCGTGCGAGAGTGAAAAACGGTGACCGGAGGTGCGAAAAAACGCCGGGGACATCCCGTGACAGTTCCTTTAACCCGCGTTTCTCACCTGCGGCCGGCAGGAGCGGAAGCCAATGCCCGCGGTCAAGGATGTAGGGCGCGATTCATCACGCCCGCTTGCCGACATCCTGTACGCTGGGCGATGTACACAAACTGTTGCCGCCAGCCGTGGCCACCGGGCCTTTTGGTCATCCACCGCGGCTGCGGCGAGAAATGCGCGCTAAGGCGTAAAGTTCTTGCGACCAGTCGGTCGCACGATGTAAGGTTGGCGTGTGGTTCGCCCGCTCCGAGCCGTAGCCGTTCTTGTGGTCCTGTGCTTCTGCCTCGGGGCCGCGGACTGGCCTCGTTTTCGGGGTCCAAACGGCGGCGGGTCTTCTGTTGCGAAGGGACTGCCTGTAGAGTTTGGGCGCGACGAAAACGTTTTATGGAAGGCCGCCGTGCCGGCGGGCAGATCTTCTCCGGTCATCGCGGGCGACCGAATCTTCCTTGCCGCCTACGAGGATGACAAGCGCATCGTTCTCTGCTTGGACCGGGAAAGCGGCGCCGAGCTGTGGAGCCGGCACGTCATTGCCGAGCGGACTGACGGTCGCCACCCGCTTAACGACGCCGCTTCGCCGACACCGGTCAGCGACGGTAAGAACGCCTATGCGTTTTTCTCTGAATTCGGACTCGCGGCCTACGGGCCTCGTGGCGAGCTGTTGTGGACGGTCCTATTGGGGCCGTTTGAGATCTCGCACGGCATGGGCGCGTCGCCGATCTTGGCGGATGGGAAAGTGGTCCTGATTGCCGATCAGACAAAGGGTTCCTATCTCGCAGCGTTTGGCGTCGACAACGGCGAGATGCTTTGGAAGACCGCACGCCCGGATGGCTCGGGTGCATTCTCGACACCTACCATCCGCGTCAGCGAGTCCGCCACCGAGATCGTCGTCTCGGGACAAACCGAGCTCGCGGGCTATTCGGCCCATAGCGGCGAGAAACTCTGGTGGGTACCGGGTTTCGCCAAGCTGTCGAAGGGGTCGCCCATTGTCGGCGACGGCGTCATCTACGTCAATGTCAAAGGCATTGGTGAGTTTGTCCCGGACTTCGAAAAGTTCACCAAGGGACAAGACGTAGACGGCGACGGCCGCGTGAAAGTAGCGGAGGCTCCGAACGAGAGTGGCCGCGGTTACCTGGAAGGCTTGGATACAAACGGGGACGGCATTGTCAGCAAGGCCGAATATGATGCCCCCATCTTGGCCGAGACCGCCGCGGGCGGTGTCTGGGCTGTGCTCCCCAGCGGGCGCGGGGAACAGCCTGAGTCGAGTGTGCTCTGGAAGTACCAGAAAGCGCTTCCCAACGTGCCGACACCGCTCTTTCACGCCGGAATCACATATCTCGTGCGCAACGGCGGGATCTTCACAAGCCTCGACGCAAAAACGGGCGCTGTTCACAAACAAGGACGACTTCGGGAAGCGATGGGCCACTACTACGCCAGCCCGATTGTCGCGGACGACAAGATCTACGCTGTCAGCGAGGCCGGCAAGGCCGTGGTTATTAGGGCTGGTCCACGATGGGAAGTGTTGGCCACGAACGACCTGCGGGAAAACGTGTACGCCACGCCCGCGGTTGCGGCAGGCCGGCTCTACATCCGGACAGTGTCGGCGCTGTATTGCTTCTACCGCCCAGCCTCCGGATCGCCGACAACGAACTGAGAGCCTCGGCTAATGGGGGAGCTATAGCCGGTCTGATCCCAGACGGCCGCGAGATCTCATTATCAAAGGCGATATCCATGCTGCGAGCTTGAAACCTTCTTCCCTGGCGCAGGTTCGTTTCCAGGGCAACCCATCCCGAGGTCCGGTCCTCGGTTAACCGGATGGCAGTAACGTTAACCCGGTGTCAGCGAGCATCCTCCTGTTCTCGCAGTTTCTGGAACGTGCTCATGGCGGCCTGCGCCCGCTCAGTCTTGCCGAGCCTCCGATAGATCACCCACATCCGGTAATGGGGGGTGGAATCACCTGGGTCGGCCTTGGCAGCTTGGCTGAGGCGATCGAGCGCCTTGTCGTAGTGGCCCTGTTTGGTGTAGATCTTTTCCAGCGCGAGCAGTGCCTCTACGGTCGTAGCTTTCACCTTTAGGCTTTTCAGGAAGTACTTCTCGGCTGCCTCGAGATTGCCCTGGGCATATAGGATGTCGCCGATTTGGTAGAGCGCTTCCGGGTGATGCGGATTGAGGGCGAGCTCTTTTTGGAGTTCGGGGTACGCTTCCTCGAGGCGATCTCTCTTCCAGTACAGATTGCCGATCCAAAAGTGGATCTCTCTAAGCTCAGGCTTCAACTCCAGCGCTCGTCGATACTCTCGGATAGCTTCGTCATCCTTGCCGCTCGCTTCGTAGTGCTCGCCCTTGAGCTGATGGGCCCGATGGGATTTTGGACCGCTTTCATAAACCGAAAGCGAAGCCAAGTAGGAAGCCACCTGATACCGTTCACCCAGCAGGTAGAATTTCTTCGCCGAGGACTTCTCCTGCTTCAGTAATTCGCGGAGACCGCTCTGGTGTCGACGGAATTCCTTCGCCAGGTCGTCGCCTGTCGGCGGATCGTAGAGAAACCTAAGCTGACCGTCTATGATCTCGTCCATGGAGGTACTGGGCTCGGGGGCCACGGAGCTTTCCGCCTCCTTGCGAGCGACCCAGGCTAGTTTTTTTCTTAGACGGTCGCTTTCGGGATGCTGTTTGAGAGCTTCGTCATACTCAATCCGAGCTTTCTTCCAATCCTTCTCAATCTCGAAAGCGTGCGCGCGAGCCAAGTGGACAAAAAAGGATTCCGGAAACTTCCCCGCCAGGAGTGCAAAGTACTTGTTGGCCAAGTGAGAGTACGACTTGCTGAGGTGATAGAGGACATCTAGGTAATCCTCTGTCTGACCCTCGGCGACCCTTTCGAAGTGACGAGCCGCCGGCTCGTAGCTTGACTGACCATAGTACGCGTGGCCGAGGTAAAGGTGAACTTCGAGCTCAGGGGCACCTAACTTCGCTGCACGGTTCAAGTACTGAACGGCTTCGTCGTATTCGCGATCACCGAAAGAGAGAATTCCCAGAAAAAAGTAGGGTGCCGCGAGGGCGGGCTTGAGCTCGATTGCTTTTCGGAAATGGCTTGAAGCCTCGGAGGATTTCTTCTGTTGGTAGTACAGGATCCCAAGATTCGAGTGAACCTCCGCCATATCCGGGCGCAAGGTGACGATGCGTTGATATTTCTCGGTTGCGGTTTTGTAATCCCCTGCCGACTGCGCCTCACGCGCTTCCGAATAGAGCGTGAACAACTCATCTGCCTGGCCGAAGCACAAAAAGACGGCAGCCAGGATTGCCAACAGGGTGACCGTCGTCGTCCTTATGGCGATTCTCAGCAGGCCTCTCACCGGCGAACAACCTTTGAATCCCTGCTTACCGACAAATGTGCAACAGCGGAAGCGACGGGCTGACTTCTCAGTGTAGCCGCTGACGTGCGTCGAAGATCTTCTTCGCGTAGAACAGATCTTCGGGGGTAATCCCCTGTATGTCTTCTCGCTTAAGACTACCTTCGGCCACTAGGGCATTCTCGATGTCCTCAAAGCGAACTTTCCAGTAGAATCGCCCCTCCGGGTCGAGTACCTGTTCCGCGAACTGCTCGTCGGTACTCAGAAAAATCTCCATGACGTTCCAAACGCGTTTGAGATCTTCGACCTCCATGACGGATCCGGCATCCCTCAAATGCCGGGAAATGATGGGGAAGGTCTCGTCCGGGCGCTTCTCGATGTAGGCCAACGTGCGGAAGATTACCTTCTGCATCTTCATCGCTAGATCCAGGTTTCGGTCAACCCAATCGCGACGGGATAGGAATCCGCTCACTGCGATTGTGGAGGGAAACAAAGTCTGCTCCAGCAGCGACTTATAGCCAAGTTTCTGGACGGCCAAGCGCTGCGGAAGGCCACCGAGCATGACGTCTATCGAATTAGCCAGAAGTGCCGGAGGAAGTTCCTCTTGCAAAAGATCAACAATCTGATAATCGTCATACTTCATACCGGCTTGTTCCAGCATCAAGGCGAAGATGATGTACTCTCCGCCGACTTTACTGGCGCCGATTCTCTTCCCCTTGGCCTGCTCTAGAGTCCGTCGTATGGCACCCCTCGTGTCGCCCCCGATTGTCTTCAAGTTTTCGGAATGGTCTTTCCAGTCGGGGAACCGGGCGGGATCGTACATTAATGCGCCACCTGCGAAATAGAAGAACGGGAAAGCGAATGTGGCGTCCACACCCCGGGCATTCATCAAAAAAGCCTTGATCGCGCTGCCGCCGGCGATATCGACCTTGTCTGCTACCAACAACTCGTGGCCTGTCGCCTCGTCGACCTGAAGAATCTCCAACTCGATTCCTTCTTCGGCGTAAAACCCATTCTCAACCCCCACGAAGATTGAGTTGAAGTCCTGGAAAGCGGGCAGGGCGACTGTCACCTTTTCTAGACCTTTGGTGGGCCCTGCTTCGTCAGTTGCGCATCCTCCACTTGAGAGAGCCACGACTACCAACAACAGGGACGTCCATGGGAGTTCCGAAAAGCGTGAGGGAATCGGGGTTCGAGACTCGCCGCGGACACGCGCGGCTCTTTCCGCATTTTCGGGAGACCTTCCGGTGTGGGGTAATTCGGGTATGTCGGTCATCTTTATCCGCTCGGCGCCTTAGCGGGCCTGAAATACCTTAACTCAGCTTCGCGCTTCCCTTTCAGACCACCGGGTGATGTAAAACGCCAGTCTGCGAAGGAGCGTATCTGTCGTAAATGACATGATTCCAAACAGCACGACGCCAAGGAGAATGACATCGGTATTAAATAGCCTTCGTGCTTCTAGGATTCGATACCCCACACCAGCCTGTGCGCCCATGAACTCAGCGGCAACGACCAGTGTGTACGCTCCAGCCGCCGCGGCCCGCAGGGGACCGATCAATTCCGGAACAATGGCGGGCAGGATGATCAGCCGGAAGATCTGCCCTCGAGACGCTCCCAACGCCTCCGCTGCCCGTGTGAAAATCGGGGGAACATTCCGCACCGACTCGACTGTTACCACCACCATGAACGCCGCGACACTCACGGATACAAGAAGAAACTTTCCGATCTCATTAATTCCAAACCACATCAAAATGAAGGGGATCAGCGCAATCGTCGGCACCGGACGGAACGCTTCGATCAGGGGATGAAAAAAGTAATTGGCCGTCTTGTTGAAACTGATCCACAAACCAAAGCCGACACCCACCAACAGGCCCGCCGCCCATCCAACGAATACACGGGCCAAAGTAGCAGCAATATCCTTGGCGAGCACATGGCTGACGACGCCTGCCCCTTCGACAACCATCCGCGGCGAGGGGAACTTAATCGGCCGGACCAGATCGAACCCATCTTTGGTTACGGCGAACCACATCAGAAGTACCAGGGCTACGGAGATGAAGCCGAGATACTTGCCTTCCCTCCAGGAGCTTTTTGTCGCCGTCGGCTCCGCCGGGAAGGGATCGCCACCCGTTTCGGGGATCGGATCTCTTGGCGGTGAATCCGAAGTTGTACCAGGTTTTCGGGTTCGCATGGCGCGGTTTCCTAATGGACTGTTTCCTGGAGAGGAGTTCTATAGATTCGGAAATGTCGGGCTCGAAAGCGACGTGGCGCATGCTTTCAGCGTGCTGTGCCGGCATTCCTGCCGGCATCCCACCGCCCAGAAGAAGAGCCGGCGCACCAACGAGACATGTCGCCAGGAATGGCAACACGGCACTGGGGTGAACCCCTCCGCTGAGACAATCGGCGGTAGCGACACTCGCCGTTCAATGGTTTTTCCTTCTCCCCATAGCCTCTTCTGTTCTAGCATGGTCCTCGGCGGGTGAAGCGGAGGCGGGCTCTGGTGGAGACCAACCCGCCGAGGAATAGCCGGCCGGAGACTCATCGAAACGATGGTTCGGGGAGCCGGCTGCGGTCGGCTTCTCGTTCAGCAACCCCTTCCCATCGGATCGATAGATCTCCTGCTGCCTAAAAAAACTCATCGTCGCTCCGGCGCAAGCCGCCTTCGTCCCGGCGGCCCGCTCGAACTCCTCGGGGGGCCGATAGCCCAGCGCCGAATGCAGACGGCAGCGGTTGTAGTAGCGCTCGATGAAGTCCTCGATGTTCGCGCGCAGGTGATCGAGATCCTGATAATCGTTGACGTAGATCTCCTCCCGCTTGAGCGTCTTGATGAAGCTCTCACAACTGGCATTGTCGTAGGGGTTCGCCGGCCGACTCATGCTGGGGATCGCTTGCTGGCGGCGCAAGCTCCTCACGTAGGCGCCGGAAGCGTACTGCACACCGCGATCGGAGTGATGGACCAGGCCGGGCGGCGGTTGCCGTTCGGCCATCGCCTGCTCCAGTGCCGCCAGCGGCAAGCGGGCGGCCAGCGTTCTCTCCAGCGCCCAGCCCACCACCTTCCGCGAGTAGGCGTCCAAGACCACGGCCAGATAAACGAACTCGGCCTTCAGCCGGATGTAGGTGATGTCGGCCACCCACAGCTGATTGATCCCGGTCAGCTTGATGCGGGCGGCTAGGTTGAGGTAAACCTCCAGCGGATGATCGGCCTCCGTGGTGGCCACGAACGCCCGGGGTTGGACCCCGAGCAACCCGTCCTGGCGCATGATCCGCGCCACGCGCTTGTGGTTCACCACCATCCCCCGCCGGCGGAGTTCCGCCGCGACCCTGCGGTAGCCATAGCGTCGCCGATGTTCGAGGGCAACCTCCTGGATCGCCGACCGCACTTCCATGTCTTCTTCCAGCGGCATCTGCTCTTTGAATGACCGATAGAAACCAGCCCGGCTCACTGGGGCCAGCCGGCACATCCGCTCGACACTCAGTCTGCCTTGCAGCGGCATCAACTCCCGGATTTGGTCGTAGACGCCTTCTCGCCACAGCTGCCGCTGCCGTGGCGTCGAGCCCCGATTTTTTCGAAGGCGCCTTTGAAAAAATCCACTTCCAGCGTCTTATCCCCCAACAGACGCTGCAACGCGCGGATCTCCTGGCGCAGTTCCCGCTCGCGGGAGGCGACCGGCGGACCGGGCCCCTCCTCCGTCGGCTCCATCCGATTTCGCCACCTGTACAGCAGCCCTCGGTGAATCCCCAGCTCCTTCGACAGCGCTGTCACGCTCTGGCAGCTTTTCAGCCGCTCCAGTGCCATCTTCCGGTATTCTTCGGGAAACTTGTAAACTCGTCTCTTGCCCACTCGCAGTTCCTTTCCCGGCTAAAGTGTCGCTATCACGACTGTCTCATTTTGGGGGTTCACTCCACTTCTCTCGGACAGTTTACTAGTTCAGAAACTCTCGCTGAATCTGAGCTCGAAGCTCGACAAACCGCTCGGTCGTCTTAAGCAACATGCCGCGCTCCTTCGGGAAAGCCGGCTCGTACTGCCGGCGAATGGTGCCCGGCCGAGACGTAAGAACGACGATTCGATCACCGAGGAAAAGAGCCTCTTCTATATCGTGCGTTACCAGGACGGTTGTGCGCGGCACCGTCAGCCGAATTCTATGCAACTCTTCCTGGAGAGTTTCTCTTGTAAGAATGTCAAGGTTGCCGAACGGTTCGTCGAGCAAGATGACTTCCGGATCGGCCGCGTACCCTCTCGCCAGATCGACACGTTTTTTCATGCCACCTGAAAGTTGTTTCGGCCAGGCGGAACGGAAATCTTGCAAACCGACCAGTTCCAAGTAGCGGTCGACAATTTGCCTAACCTCTTCGCCGGACTTCCCTCTGACCCTCTGGCTGAACTCGATGTTCTGCTCAACCGTCATCCAGGGAAAGACGGCATCTTGCTGAAAGACAACCACGCGGTCCGGTCCGGGCTTGGTGACAGGCTTGCCGCCGACCGTCACTTTGCCGGAAGTGGGCGAAAGAAAACCGGCAATGATGTTCAGCAGCGTTGTCTTGCCGCATCCCGAAGGACCGAGAATGCACAGGAATTCGTTATCCCGCACGTCGAGATTGATGTCGTCGAGCGCCTCGAGTGACGCTCCCTCCGTACGAAAATGCATGGATACGGATTGAAGAGAGATCTTGATTGGGGCCTGATTGTTCGGGCTGGACACGAGACAAGCGCTTCGTTAGTCAGTGTAAGGGAGTTGCGGGATCGACCTTATTCACAACGACGTCGCCGCCTAGCATGACAAACCCGACTTGCTGAAGGGAAGTGATGTCCCTCACCGGGTCGCCGGCAAAGCCGATGATGTCGGCCAGTTTGCCGGCTTCGAGACTGCCGACGCTATGGTCCATCCCCAGGGCTTCCGCGCTGATCCTGGTGCCTGCCGCGAGTGCATCCGTTGCCGGCATGCCCCAGGAGGTGGCCAGTTCGAACTCCTTGGCGGCCATGTGCTGAGGATGAGTCGGTTCACCGGTCAGATCGGTTCCTAGGGCAAAGCGAACGCCGGCTTCGAGGCCGCTCTCGAAATCCGCGCGCATCGTATCGATGTGCCTTTGAAAGATTTTGCGCAGCCCGGCCGGGTAATGGTATGACTCGATGGCTTGGAGATGAAAATATAGCTGGCAGATCGTGGTGACGACCAGTATGTTGCGGTCCACCAACATCTTCCGCGTGTCTTGAGAAATCCCGTAGCCGTGCTCGATGACGTCGACCCCCGTTTTTAGCGCCAGGCGTACCGATTCGTCTCCGATGCAGTGCGCGCTCACCTTGAGCTTATTTCGGTGAGCCTCGTCGGTCAGCGCTCGGACCTCTTCAGGACTATAGGAGGCCACATTCGTGTAGGGATCGTCGCCCCAGCCGGCGTACTCGTCGTCGACGACGCCTTTCGACAGCCCGACCTTTATCACATTCGCTCCCTGCCGAATGCGACGACGGACCATCTCCCGGACGCCGTCAACCCCATCCGCGATCAGGCCCTGAAGCCTGATCCACTCCACCGGATAGGTGATGTGATCCCAAGTCCCTCCGGTTGAGCTAATGAATTCGCCGGCGGCAACGATTCGCGGGCCGGGCACGTGGCCTTCACGAATCGCGCGTCGCAGGTCCGGACCGATCGACGAACCCAGGCAGCGGGCTGACGTAACACCCGATTCAAGCATTTTTCTCGCCTCGCCGGCGGCCCGCAAGGCTCGGTAAGCGTCTGATTCGGCCGCTTGAATCTGCCACTTGTCCGTTGGCAGCCCAATGAAGTGCATGTGGGCGTCCACGATCCCCGGCATGATGGTCCAACCCCCGAGATCCACCACCTGGCAGCCCGGCGGAGCGGTGATCTCGTCCTGACCGGCGATTTCGCGGATGGTGTCGTCGACGATCAGGATCGCCGTATCGAGTCGAGCCGGGCCTCCCGTCCCGTCGATCAGTTGCTTTGCTTTCAGCAAGGTGGTTCGCTTCGGGTCCGGCATTTTCCTCTCATTCTCCGTGTCCCGCGATCAAGCCCGAGGGAAGTCCTTCGTTCCGAATACGAGAATGGACTCCAAATCGGATGGCAGGAAGCTGTGAAAGAATCACCTGAGCCTCAGATTCGCGTACGTGGGCGTAATGAATTGCGTCCCGGCGTCGACACGAGTGTCGACGCGGCAGACGTAGGCGTCTGCGCCACAACCTCAGCACCGAACCTCAACGTTGCAACTCCGAGCGTAAGGGCAACAACCGCCCTCGTGGCGCAGGTCCCCAGACCTGCCGTGTCGGTACTCTTACCGACACCTGTTTCCGAACTGCCCACACGCAAGGACCAACCAGCGGATCATCTCAAGGTGATCAATCTCCGTGGTCCCGGTGATCGAGCCCCCGGATGTAGCCACAACCCGCGATCTCCTTTCTAGTGATCTTGCCCCCAAAAAGAAGCTCGGTCCCGCCTTGCCCAGCGTACTATACTATAGGATGTGTAAAGGTGTGCGGGCTGAGCCGGTGGACGGCTGAGCTGTGCATCAAGACTATTCTTGCGACGCTTGCGCCTAGATCGGGTTGTTGTCACCACCCAGTGTGGGCACTTTACGGCGTTAAGCACGTCGCGGGGGAGGGGCAGTTTGGGTCTATGAGTGACCCTAACCTACATCGGAAGTCAAGCAGGGTCCTCGCGGTCCTAACGCTTTCGTTCTTCCTTTGCCTCCATTCCCCGATCCAAGCGCAGAAGAAAGCAGAACCGACGACGGGTCCGGAGGCCATATCCGTCTTTCCCCTGGCTGCACAGCAAGGCACGGTCTTTGATGCACAGGTCCGGGGGAAGAAACTTGAGGGCCTCTATGGTGTTTGGTTCGCCGACCCGGGCGCGAGTGCCCAGATCGAAAGAGTGGAACCGATCGACCTCGACATCGAATGCGATGTCAGGCCTTGCGCCGCGGACGTCGGCATGGGCGAGCGAAAACCGGTCCTCGGTCATCTGGCGTTCTTGAAGATCGAGGTCGACGCCGCAGCGAAAAGAGGGAAGCACTCTTTCCGGTTGGTAACGCCCCGTGGTGTCTCGAACGCCTTGGAATTCGTGGTCGACACCCAGCCCGTCATTCTCGAGGCGGGCAACGACAACAACCAGGCCGCCCAAGCTCAGAAACTCGATATTCCTTCGCTGATCGCCGGCAGGATGGAGGAGATGGGCGATCGAGATTTCTATTCGTTCGACGTGGCCGCGGGCCAGGAGCTGATGTTCCACGCCGTGTCCAACACCACCCTCAACAACTACGACTCGGCCCAGTTGACGCTCTACCGAGAAGCGGGCAGCTGGTTTGACTCCGAGCGGCCCAAGCATCTGGTGTTTTCACAGGATTCTCGTTTGAACTACACATTCGACACACCTGGGCGCTATTTCGTGGCGTACACGTCGTTCCAGGGAGTAGGGGGGCCCGACGTGGCTTACCGGCTTTGTGTGGGCCAGCCCGATGCCCGGCATTTTTCGAAGTATGAGGAGCAGATCATTCCCCCATCGTTGCTCGATAAGTTGCAAATCCCTTTTCAGAGGAAGCTCGAATCCGATCGCCTCCAAGCGCTGCAATCGAGGACTGTTGTGGAGAAGCCAGGGGCACGCGACTCCGGGCAGGGGAAGTCTTCTTCGGCGACGGGCAGGGTGGCTGCGAGCGAGCGGCCCTCGGGTACGGACACGCTTCAGGTGCCCGCGGCTTACAGCGTCCAGGTCGAACAAGAGCCCAATGAAACCGCGAACCAGGCATTGGAGGTAACCCTTCCGGTTCTGGTGGAAGGTGCCATCGAAAGTCCCGAGGATGTGGATACGTTCAAGCTTAGGATTCCAGCGAAGGCAAAGTTAGCATTCGAAATCGAGGGCCCCGAGGCGGTTACACCCACTTTCAATCCACATGTATCGGTTATCGACGCCAACGGGGAGGAGATGCTCAACAACTACTTCCGAAAGATCGCTGGCGATGGGGACGATTGGGTCAGGATGATCCGGAGCAAAGTGATCTACACGTTCGAGCGGGAAGGCGACTACACTCTACAGATTCGTGATGTTACGGCTCGATATGGAGAGCCGGCCTTCAAATACCGAATTCTCGTTCGGCCCCAGATCCCGCATGTCGGTAAAATTGAGGTACAAGAAGACGCGGCGAATCTTGTTCCCGGCGAGGCCAGCAAGCTGACGATCATCACCGACCAAGAGGAAGGTTTCGGCGGTGAAGTCGTCCTCAAGATTGAAGGCTTGCCGCGCGGAGTCGAGGCGCTGGCCGGCGCCGATGTAGAGCCGGACACGGCGGCCCCTTTTCCCGAAATCCATAAGGAACGTTTCGTCCCCAAGAGCAAGAAAACGACCATCGTGTTGGTGACGGCGGCTGACGCGCCCGCCACCCAGATGCCTACAGTGGCTCGCATCACCGCCCGGCCGGTGGTCGGGGGGAAACTGGGAGCGCCTTGGAAGGTTAGAGATCTTCCGGTTATGGTGCTGAAGCCGAGTCAAGAGTTAGACGTTGGAGCCGATTCATCGGGGAGGCTGTGAGCGACCCTAGCCTACATCGGAAGTCAAACAGGGCCCTCGTGGTCCTAACGCTTCCGTTCTTCCTTTGCCTTGATTCCCAGATACAGGCGCAGGAGAAGGCAGAATCGACGACGGGTCCAAGGGCCATATCCGTCTTTCCCCTGGCTGCACAGCAAGGCACGGTCTTCGATGCACAGGTCCGGGGGAAGAAACTTGAGGGCCTCTATGGTGTTTGGTTCGCCGACCCGGGCGCGAGTGCCCAGGTCGAAAGAGTCGAATCGATCGAGCTCGAGACCGAAACGGATCCACAGACGGGGGAGCGAAAACCTGTCCTCGGTCACGTAGCGTTCTTGAAGATCGAGGTCGACCCCGCTGCGAAAAGAGGGAAACACACTTTCCGGCTGGTGACACCCCGTGGTGTCTCGAACGCTTTGGAGTTCGTGGTCGACACCCAGCCCGTCATTCTAGAGACCGGCAATGACAACAACCAGGCCGCCCAAGCCCAAAAACTCCAGGTTCCTTCGGTGATCGCCGGCAGGATGTCGGAGATGGGCGATCGGGATTTCTATTCGTTCGACGTGGCCGCGGGCCAGGAGCTGATGTTCCACGCCGTGTCCAACACCACCCTCCACAAGAAGGGGGTCAACGCTGTAGGGTATGACTCGGCCCAGTTGACTCTCTACCGAGAAGCGGGCAGCTGGTTTGACTCCGAGCGGCCCAAGCATCTGGTGTTTTCACAGGATTCTCGTTTGAACTACACATTCGACACACCTGGGCGCTATTTCATGGCGTACACGTCGTTCCAGGGAGTGGGGGGGGGCGACGTGGTTTACCGGCTCTGTGTGGGCCACCCCGATGCCCGGCATTTTTCGAAGTATGAGGAGCAGATCATTCCCCCATCGTTGTTCGATAGGTTGCAAATCCCTTTTCAGAGAAAACTCGAATCGGATCGCCTGCAAGCTCTGCAATCTCGGACTGTTGTAAAGAGCCGTGGGGCACGCGACTCCGGCGAGGGGAAGTTTTCTTCGGCGACGGGTGGGGTGGCTGTGAGCGAATGGCCCTCGGGTACGGATACGCTTCAGGTGCCCGCGGGTTACAGCGTCCAGGTCGAACAAGAGCCCAACGAAACCGCGGACCAGGCATTGGAGGTAACCCTTCCGGTTCTGCTGGAAGGTGCCATCGAACGTCCCGCCGATGTGGATACGTTCAAGCTTAGGATTCCGGCGAAGGCAAAGTTAGCATTCGAAATCGAGGGCCCCGAGGCGGTTACGCCCACTTTCAATCCACATGTATCGGTTATCGACGCCAACGGGGAGGAGATGCTGAACAACTACTTCCGAAAGATCGCCGGGGATGGGGACGATTGGGTCCGGATGATCCGCTCCAAGGTGATCTACACGTTCGAGAGAGAAGGCGACTACACTTTGCAGATTCGTGATATTACGGCTCGATATGGAGAGCCGGCTTTTAAATACCGAGTTCTCGTTCGGCCCCAGATCCCGCATGTCGGTAAAATTGAGGTACAAGAAGACGCGGCCAATCTCGTTCCCGGCGAGGCCAGCAAGCTGACGATCATCACCGACCAAGAGGAAGGTTTCGGCGGTGAAGTCGTCCTCAAGATTGAAGGCTTGCCGCGCGGAGTCGAGGCGCTGGCCGGCGCCGATGTAGAGCCGGACACGGCGCCCCCTTTTCCCGAAGTCCATAAGGAACGTTTCGTCCCCAAGAGCAAGAAAACGACCATCGTGTTGGTGACGGCGGCTGACGCGCCCGCCACGGAGATGCCTACAGTGGCTCGCATCACCGCCCGGCCGGCGGTCGGGGGGAAACTGGGAGCGCCTTTGAAGGTTAGAGATCTTCCGGTTATGGTGCTGAAGCCGAGTCAACAGTTAGACGTCGGTAGCGATTCATCGAGGAGGCTGTAAGAAAAATGACGATGCGGAAAAGTTCGTGGAGCTGTTGGCTAGCCATCGCCGTTGCGATGGGATTCGCTTCTTCCGGCGCCCTACTCGGTGAAAGTCCGCCGGCGAAAGTTCTTTCCTTGCGCCTAGCCCCGGAGAATCCCACGCTTTGGGGAACTAAAGCTGCGCAGTATTTTCTGGTCTTCGCGGAGTACAGCGATGGTCTGGAGCGGGACGTCACTTCGCAAAGCCGCTTTTCGGTTTCGGATGCGACGGTGGTGGAGGTCGATGAGACCGGTCTCGTTGTTGCTTTGGGCAACGGAAACTCTGGGCTGAAGGCTCAATTCGAAGGACGATCGGCCACCACACAGGTTCAGGTGTCGGGGTCGGACGAATCGCGTCCCTTCAGTTTCGCCCGTGACATCGGAGGCATTTTCACGAAACGGGGCTGCAACGACAGTTCCTGCCATGGCGGCGTCAAGGGGCAAGGCGGGTTCAAGCTCTCTCTGAACGCCCTCTACCCGGAGGACGATCATAAGTGGATTGTCGAAGGTGGCACCTATCAAGTCCTGTCGACCGAGACTGGCGCCAAAAATCCTCGGGTGGATTTGAAACAGCCCGAAAACAGCGTGCTGTTGATGAAAGCCACCATGCAGCTTCCGCACGGAGGCGGACAGAGGCTCACTCCCGGCTCCACCGATTATCAGACGATTCTCGACTGGGTGCGAAACGGAGCGCCCCTCGGAGAAGAAGGTGAAAAGGAAAGTATCCGGATCACTCGCGTGGAGGTCTACCCGACTCAAACCGTCTTGGACGCACAGGGCAAGCAGCAGTTGTTGGTGACCGCTCATCTGTCGAACGGACAACGCGAAGACATCACCGACGAAGTGCTATACGCTTCCAACAACTCGGAAGTAGTCAGAGTCAATTCCAGTGGCCAGGTAGAGGCAGTCGGCCCCGGCGAGACGGCGATCATGATTCGAGCATCTGGGGCGGCCGTCAGCGCTCTGGTGGGCGTGATCTCCGAGCCGATTCCAAATTACCCCGAGGTCGAGCCGAAGAACTTCATCGACAAGTTCGTCTTCGCCAAGCTGCGCCAGTTCAACATCATTCCTTCCGAGCTGTCGAGTGACGCGGAGTTCTTGCGGCGCGTGTGCCTGGATCTGACCGGGACTCTGCCGCCACCTGAGCGAACGCGGGAATTCCTTGCCAGCAAGGATCCGCAGAAGCGGGACAAGCTTATTGAGACGCTCCTGAACACCTCCGAATACGAGGATTACTGGACATACCGCTTCGCGGACCTGTTCCGCATAGCGTGGTTCCAGATTGGCATGGGTTTGGACTGGTGCGAGGATTACTGGGACTGGATTCGAGAGAACGTTAAGACGAACAGGCCCTACAACGAGGTGGCGCGGGAGCGCATCGCGGCGCTCGGCTACAGTGCACCGTCGCGGCACTTCCTGCCTAACGGGGAGGTTCGCTACCCGCAAAACAAGATGGCCGAGGAAACCAGGGTATTCCTCGGACGCCGCATGGATTGCGCCCAGTGCCACAATCACCCGTTTGAAGCCTGGAGTCAGGATCAGTTCTGGGGCTTGGCCGCCTTTTTCGGACGTATGAACCTGATCAACGGTCGGGGAGAAGAGGCGGGAACAGTTATTTTTGAGGATCCCACCGGTCAGGAAGTTGATCTGTTCGACACGGGCAAGAGCCGTAAGGTGCTTCACCCGCGAACGGGAAAGGAAGTTCACCCCACGTTCCTCGACGGAACGGTGCTGCCGGAAGAGCAGCGGGCTGATCTACGGGTGCATTTAGCGGATTGGGCGGTTTCCCATCCTTATTTCGCGGAAGCGGCCGTCAACCGCTTCTGGAGCTACTTCTTTGGGAGAGGCTTCGTGAACCCGGTGGACGACTTTCGCTCCACGAATCCGCCCACGCATCCGAAGCTGATTAAAGCGCTTGCGCGGGATTTTGAACAGAATGGCTACGACCTCAAGCGCTTGATGCGAACCATTGTGCAGTCGAAGACCTACCAGCTCAGCGCCGAGCCTAATGCAACGAATAAGAACGATCAGATCAACTACTCTCACGCAACATCCCGTCTGCTGGACGCCGCTCTGCTCTTTGACGCTATCTCCTACGTGACCGGCGTGCCGATGGTTTTCGAGCAGGACAAATACAAACGAGGAAGACTACCGAAGGGATCCCGGGCGATCCATGTGGTGATGCCGGATATATACAGAATGCGGGTTCTGGAAATCTACGGCCAGACCATGCGTGCGATGTTGCCGGAAGGAAGCCCCAAGCCGAACCTCGGTCAAGCCCTGCATCAGCTCGTAGGAACCACGTTTACCGACAAGATTTCCCATGACGCAGGGCGGATTCACCGGCTCATTGCGGCCGGCGCGTCCGACCGAGAAATCATCGAGAAGCTCTATTTGCTGAGCCTTACACGGTTTCCGACTGCTGAAGAAGAGGCAGAGCTGCTAACGATGATCTCCGAGCACTCGTCGCGACGGCAGGCTCTCGAGGATCTGCTGTGGGCGTTGCTGAGTTCACGAGAGTTTTCGAATAATCACTAGACCCGTTACCTATGAACTGTGTGAAAGAGCGTGAGAGAATGGTAGGGACGCAATTCATTGCGCCCGGCAAGGACCAAAAACCATGAGAAAAATCGGTTGCTTGGATATCAATGATCCGGCCTTAAAACGCCGCCACTTCCTGAAGGTGGGGTCGCTGAGCCTACTTGGCATCAGCATGAGTCAGTTTCTGCGGGTCGAACACCTAATGGCGGCCGTGCAAGACAAGGGCGCCGGAAAGAAGGGTAAGGCGCAGTCGTGCATCCTTCTGTGGCTTGAAGGCGGCCCCAGCCAAGTGGACACGTGGGACCCCAAGAAGAACAGCTCCTTTAAGCCCATTCCGACGAACGTGGCCGGGATTCAGGTTTCGGAACTTGTGCCCAAGATTGCCAAACGAATGGACAAGTTGGCGATCATTCGCTCGCTTCACACCCTCGAGAGCAATCACCCACAGGCTACTCATTATGCGGCGACCGGCCACCAGGTTAACGCGGCGATGCGGTTTCCCTGTCTGGGTTCCGTGATTGCCAAAGAAATGGCCCCGCGCAACAACATGCCGGCTTATGTCCTGCATCCTGAGGGCGACAACGACCACCATTTCACCGAGAATTTCAACGCTGCTTTCCTCGGCGGCAAGTACGGCCCGATGATGCTGCCCGACCCGAGCCGCGCGGATTTCGAGGTTCCCGATCTGACCCTGCCGAAATCGATCACCGCGGAGCGCATCGAGGACCGGCGATCCTTCCTAGGAGTTGTCGATCGCCTCTATCGCAAGAAGGCCGAGACGGCGGAATCCCTAGAGATGGACGCCTACACCGAGCAAGCTCTGAAGATGATCTTGACGCCATCGGTAAAAGAGGCTTTCGACCTTTCGAAAGAATCAGAGAAGACAAAGGACGCGTACGGCCGCGACGGCGCGGGACAAAGCATGCTATTGGCGAGACGGCTTGTGGAGGCAGGTACGCGCTTTGTGACGGCGGCCGGCTACAAGATAAACCAGTGGGATACGCACGGCGACAACGATAAGCTTCACCGCGATGAGCTATGCCCCTCGTTCGATCAGTCCTTTTCCGCCCTGCTGGATGATCTCGACCAGCGAGGGTTGCTGGAATCCACCGTGGTGATTGCGATGGGCGAATTCGGGCGGACCCCGCACATAAACCCCAAGAACGGCCGCGACCATTGGCCTCAATGCTGGTCGCTGGTGATGGGAGGCGGAGGCATTCAAGGGGGTACGGTGATCGGTGCCAGCGACGAACGGGGTGCCTACGTTGCCGACCGCATGATCACCATAGGCGACGTCTTTGCGACGGTTTACAAAGCCTTCGGCATCGACTGGGAGAAGACCTACATGACCCCCGTCGGCCGCCCGATCAAAATCGCCAACTCCATCGACGACGCCACCGGTGTCCCCATCAAAGGGCTGGTGTAGTGACCATACCAGCTAACTACGCCAGTATTCGTAAGCACCTGCCGCGTACGTTGGAAGGCGGACGTCTGAATCGCCATTCCACCTAGCACGGCGCGAGCCTGCCCTAGCAGCCCGTGGCAAAAGTCGTGCAGGAGCGAAAAATGGGGACTACCACCAATTCGCTCCCCGTCATGACCCAAGAAACAAAGCACTTAGCCTGAAGCTAATTGGCTGGCTGTACCCGATTTTTCGCGACCTTCACTTCTACCACGGGCTGCTAAGGGTCCTGCTCCACAGCATCCTCGGGCTCCTGAACGGTCAAGATTTGATCGGCCGCGACGTTCTCGATACGCTGCACAATTCCGCTCGGCCACCTGACCTCGAGTAAGCGCACGTTCTTCTCCCCGCCGAGCCCGAAATGGACCCTTTTGTCGCCCGAAGACAGATAGCTCCCCGCCGTGCTCACCGTCTCATGCTGTTCCAAACCCGATTCGGAAATTATGCGGACCTGGGCGCCGATCCCGTCCCTGTTGCTGACGGTGCCCACCGTGTTCACAACGAGCCAGTGCCGGCTCGGAACCCCCTCGTTCCTCAGGATTACGGATGGCTCGTTGTTGCAATTCACGACGAGGTCCAAGAAGCCGTCGTTGTCAAGATCGGCTGCCACCGCGCCGCGTCCCGGCCGGGGGACGAGAAACGGGTCCCCACTCTGCTCGGAAACATCCTGGAATTTTCCTCGCAAGTTTTTCATGAGCAGGAACGGCTCGCGGTAGCGCAGGGAGGGTTGCGTCAATTCGATGTTGTCCATCACGTGGCCCTGGGCAACAAACAAGTCTTTCCATCCGTCGTTGTCGTAGTCCAGGAACGCCGTGCCCCATCCGGAATGCACAGCCGTGATGACGCCGACATGGCTGGGACCGGTGACGTATTCGAAGGAACCTTCCTTGTTGCGGTACAAGGCATAGCGTTCGTTAGCCAGAGCATTGATGAAAAGATCAGGCCACCCGTCGTTGTCGTAGTCGGTGAAATCGAGACCCATCCCGGCAAACGTATTGCCATCTTCGTCGTAGGCTACTCCCGCCAAGAGGCCCACTTCATCGAACGTACCATCGCCCGAGTTGCGAAAGAGTTGCTGCGGAAACGAGTCGTTCGCCACCGCAATGTCGATCCGGCCGTCGTGATCGAAATCATTTATCGCGATTCCTAAGCCCTTCCCGGGATGTTTGGCAAACCCGCTTGCTTCAGACACGTCTTCGAAAACGCCACTCCCTTTATTGTGGTAGACGAGATAAGTAGCCGGTTCGAAATGCTTAGGGTGACAGTAAGACCGATAATACCCACGCTCCCCACACCACCGGTTGGTTGAAAAATCCCACTCCAAATATCGAGCCACGATTAGGTCGAGGAGGCCGTCGTGGTCATAATCAACAAATACCGCTGACGCGGACCAGCCCCCACCTGACACACCCGCATCCTTTGTAACATCGGAGAACGTCCCGTCGCCGTCATTCCTGTAGAGAATGTTAGAGCCGAAATTCGTAACGTAGAGATCCGAGTCGCCGTCATTGTCATAGTCCCCGACCGCGACGCCCATACCATAGGAGTGTCCTGCCAACCCCGCGGCTTCGGTGACATCGCGAAAGCTACCCTTCCCGTTGTTCCGGTACAGGCGGTTCCAGTAACTGGGCTGCGATTTGTCCGGCACGGCCTCGGCCGGCATGGGGTCTTCTAACTCAGCGGCGTTCACGAAGAACAAATCGAGTAATCCATCGTTGTCGTAGTCGAACGCTGCAACCCCAGCCCCCATCGTTTCCGGCAGGTATTTTTGTGACGAGTGTTTCGACTCGTGTTTGAAATTCACACCCCAGTTTCGGCTTACATTGATGAAAATGGGCCCGGCCGCGGAGTGACCATCGGCTTTTTCCGCTGTTGTCTGACCCTGCAGCTGCAGTCCCGCGATGCACAGCAAACACAAAATCACAGACGCTATCTGCAAGGTGAAAAATATCGGTCGCTTGCTGGACCTGGCGGAAGGGTGGACGCAGCTTCGTCGGCCAGGAGCCCGCCGTGTAGCCGGCGAAGTGCCATTACGCGTACGGCCCGGGAGGGGGACTAAGAATGAAAAAGCCTGCGGGGCGATTCCGAAGTAAACCGAGCGCGCAAAGAAAAGGGGCACGACACCCTCAGGAGGACCCCCGGCGGGAATCATTGTCGCCGTAGCGGCCGGAGCACGCCGGCTGGGGTTCCGCAGCTTCTCTATCGCTTCGATAATCCATGTTAGCCCAGCACTGGATGGACGCGTATAGTACTCGGGTAGCATTCCCTGCAAACGGACTATCCGGGCCACATCGTAGAGGTGCGGATAATTCGTGGTGCAAAAATGAAACCGATCTTGGGCTGGGGGAATCTTCAGTAGAACCTATCTCATAAATCGCACGGACGAAGGTCTAATCGTCCGGCGCCGGCACTTCGGAGTCCCTCCCTTAAATCGCCGTCATTATCGTAGTCGAACATCGCCGTGCCCGACCCCACCGGCTCGCAGTAGTAGTATTCGCCTGACATGCCGTTGAAATGCACGAAGTCGATGCCCACACCCTCCGCCATGTCAGTAAATATCGCGGTTTCGGGTGAAACAGGGCCCGCTTGCTTACTGGTCGTGTCCGTCGCGGGAGGCGTTTCAGCTAATTTGGACGGTGACCCCTGGCTTTGGAGATGGCTCGCCAGCGCCATCGTTATCAGCGCGCACTTCGCGAGAAACCTGCCGGCTAGGAAGGGGCCTACGGCGCGCAGTTCTAACGTTCGTAGTCACCCGGCAGAGCTTTCGTGTGTCTCTCCAAGGCGATAAAACAGTAGGCGTCTCCGATGTCCTGTCGGCCTTCCTCTTTGGGTTTCAGCCGACGTTGGTGCCCGCCGGCACTTGCCCGCGGCGTGAGTGTATTTATGAAATGGAGTACTATGCGCGGCGCGGATTCGTTCCAGAGGCTGCTCCGTTAAGATGGGAACGTGCTCAGCGAGCCGGCAGGCAGCCCAGACACGAGAGTGTCGTTTCGCACTTTCTGGTGGACTCTCCTCGTTTTCCATCTCGGCTTGGTTGCGGCTGCCGCGACCTACGCTTCGATCCACACTATCCCCGCGGCGATTGCGGTGCCGATCCTGGCCGCCCTCCTCGTGCAAGCCTCCATCTACCTGGTGCCGGGCTTTCCGGAGCTCCGCCAGTGGCTGGAAGTTCGCCTGTCTCGCGCCCAGCTAGCGTCGCTGACGGTGGCGGCGTCGCTGGCGCCCTATTTGATCTACTCGCTGGCCACCGAAGTCTTTGACTGGGCGTCTCTTGCCAGGCTGTTCATTTTCTGCCTTGTCATTTCCTTCCTGTTTGTTTTCGCTCCGCGAAAGTCAGACGGCTTCCTCTGGCAAGACGTCGTCGTCCTCGTGCTGCTCGCTTACCCGGCGATCAGCGGTGTGGCGTTTTTTCACGAGATCTACTCAACCCCTACACCGAAAATCCCGTCGCTGGTTTTTCTGGGGAAGATCATGCTGATCCCACTCGGAGCTACCGCCTATCTCTCTCTTCGGGGGATCAGGCGGACGGGCTTCCAACTTAGAGTCTCGGGCCAAGATCTGAGGGACGGGCTGAGGAACTACTTGTTCTTCGTTCCCATCGGAGTTCCGCTGGCTTTGAGCATCGGGTTTGTTCGTTGGGGGCCGAAACCGGTGGACAGCCTAGTTGATCTTGTCAGCGTAGTTGGTAGCATCGGTGGCATCTACCTGGTTGTGTCACTCGGCGAGGAACTGTACTTTCGAGGAATTATCCAAAACCTTCTGACCCCTCGGCTTGGCCTGCCAGTTGCTCAACTCATCGCCAGTTTACTCTTCGGCCTGGTGCATCTTCCCCGCGGTTTCCCCAATTGGCGGTATGCCCTCGTGGCGGCGGTCGCGGGGTGGTTCTATGGCAGGGCCTACGCCGAACGCCGAAGTGTCGTAGCATCCAGTGTGACCCACACGTTGGTCGTCGTCACCTGGAAGCACCTATTCCACTAAGTAGGGCGCATGGGGTAAATTCGCCTAAAGAATCAGGCCCCCATCCTATGCGCTTCCCTGTGAGGGCCTTACCGGATCCCGAAATAGAGAGTAAGGAAAGCACCGGCGTCGGTTTCCCGCCCCGGGCGTCATGGGCCCTATGGCGTACGGCAACTACGACCAGCAGTACAGCTACAGAGAACAGCGATTTCGGGCAACAAGAGACTTCAACTAGGACCTTTAGCGGATTTGTACCGGCTGTGCGCCATCATACAATCGCAGCAGGTCCTATTATGCTCGCAACAGACTCTTGGTCTCCGAACCTGCGATTGTCAACTCGCAAGAGCGAATACACCGTCCAGGAAGCGGCTCGTGTGTTGGAGGTAAGCTTCGACGAGCTTCGGTCGCTGCTGATTCGCCACGTTCTCGACGAAATGGATTCGATCGAAAACATTCCGAAGATGCGATTCACACCGGCTGATCTAGTCATGCTGAGCCTAGTTTCGACCGGGCCGGACGAAACGGTACCCGCGACCGATTGAGATACGGTCGCTTCCTGCCGCAATTTCCCGTATGCTGGTCAAGCTTTGACGGGAAGGGTGTTGGTCAAAGCGTCCCCGCCAACTATGTTTCTTCGCCTCTAGACGAGGAGTTCAGGATCTGGCGGGCGTGGCGGAGAGCGGTCGAAGTGACCTCGGCGCCCGAGAGCATGCGGGCCAATTCCTCGGCTCGCTCTTTCTTTGATAGCTCGATGACAGACGCGAAGGTGCTCCCTTCTTGTTGCCGCTTCTCGACGAAGTAGTGTGAGTCCGCGAAGCCGGCGATTTGTGGTAGGTGCGTAACGCAAAGCACCTGATGATGCTGGGCGAGCTGCTTGAGCCGCCGGCCGAGGACTTCGGCGACGCGGCCGCCCACTCCACTGTCGATCTCATCGAAAACCAGCGTTCGAGGCGGTGTTTTCTCCGCCGGGTCCCGCGGGACCGAGGTTAGGCAAGTTTTTAGCGCCAGGGCGATCCTGGACAGCTCCCCGCCCGAAGCCGCTTGAGCTACCGGACGCGGCGGTTGTCCGGGATTAGCGGAAGTCAAGAAACGAATACGGTCACTGCCGGCGGTACTCCATCCCGCTGTATCGTTCTTGATTTCGTCGAACGCTACCTGGAATTCGGCTCCCTCCATGGCCAGCGAAGCCAACTCAGCTTTGACTTGGGCCTCTAGCCGGCCGGCTGCTTCTCGGCGTCCGGCGGACAGTTTCTGCGCCTGTGCAGTGTACTGGTCTGCGGCGTCCCGTTGCCGTTTTTCGACCTCGGCAATTGTTGTTTCCAGGGATTCGATCTGTTCGAGTCGCTTACGGACCTCCTCACCGTAGGCCAATACCTCATCCACGGTGGCACCGTACTTGCGCTTGAGTTTTTCGATAGTGGCCAAGCGATCTTCGACGTCCGCCTGCCTGCTGGGATCGAATTCGAGGCTCCCCAGATAGCGGCTCAATTCGAGGGCGGCGTCCTCGACCTGAGCGCGGGCGTTTTCCAACGTCTCCGACAGAGGGTGCAACGAGGGATCGAAAGCGGCCAGCTCCTCGAGGGCTCGGCGCGCAGCTTGCAGTTGAGTGGCCGCCGATGCCGGGGATTCATAGAGCAGGTCGTAACCCCTAGTGGCCGCTTCCTTCACTTGTTCGGCATGAGCGAGGAGCCGGCTCTGTCTTTGAAGCTCATCGTCCTCGCCTGGTTCGAGCTTCGCTTGTTCGATCTCCTGATGTTGGAAGCGATAGAGATCAAGCAGGCGCAATCGCTCCTTCTCGTCACCTCGCAGTTCGTCCAGCCGCTTCGTCGAGTCTTTCCATTGTCGATAGGCCGCGGCGACCTTGGAAACGAGGTCGGCCTGATCTCCGAAGGTGTCGAGCATGGCGAGTTGTGTACGGGTATTGAACAGATCCTGCTGCTCGTGTTGGCCGTGAATGTCGGCTAGACCACCAGCCAGTTCCCGGAGTAGCGACAGTGGGACGAAGCGGCCGTTGACGTAGGCCCGCGATTTGCCGCTGTCGAGCAGTTCCCGCTCGACGACCAGCTCGTGCTCCTCCAGCTCCAGCCCAGCGGAGTCCAGGAGCCGGCGCAGCTCGGGTGTCTCTTCTACCTCGAACACGCCCGTGATGCGAGCTCGTTTGCATCCAGCTCGAATGACATCGACAGTCGCCCGTGCTCCGAGGAGAAGGGAAAGCGCATCGACAACGATTGACTTGCCGCTACCTGTTTCTCCGGTCAATAGGTTTAGGCCGGCACGGAACCGAACCGACAGCTTTTCGACCACTGTGTAGTGCTCGACCAGGATCTCTTGCAGCATGCTCGAAGCTCTCCCGCGGGGGGAGGACAAGTCCCGTAGGACGTTACGAACGTGAAACCCGGCGAGCTGTGCAACCCGCCATGATTCCACCTAAGACATTATATGTGTTAGATTTTTCTGTAGAGTTCGGGCGGTTGCAACCGGTTGGCCGCTGCCGTCGGGTCGGCGGCCACTTGGGAGGCCGCACAGTGGAAGGCCCAGGGCCGCCACTGTTGACAAACGCCCTAACGGGATTTTCCATCTCCGGCCCACGGCGGCTAACATCCTTCCAGGAGACCTCTTGATACGACACACGGTTTTCGCCCTCTTACTACAGGCTAAGGAGGCGGCGGAGGTCGCCGCCCCAGCTTCCGACCCGATCGAAGAGGCCGTCCGTTCCGGGGCCCTTGACCAGAGTGGGTTCCTAAACCTGCTACTCCAGGCCGGTCCGCTGGCCAAGGTCGTGCTGTTGATCCTGCTGGTATTCTCGGTGCTCTCCTGGGCCATCGCCTTCTCGAAGATTAGCTTGCTGAAAACGTCTCGCCGCAACAACGCCCGTTTTCTGAGAGCGTTCCGCAAGAGCGGCCAACTGGGAGAGATCAGCGCCGCGGCGGAAAACTACCGGCCGGCGCCGCTCGTCACGGTGTTCGAGTTCGGTTACGACGAGGTAGCCCGACAAGTCAACAGCTATAAAGAATTGCGCAACGCCGCTTCGCTGGACCGCTGTTTGCAATTGGGAATTGGGGAAGAGATGGCGCACTTGCAGCGCAACATGGGCTGGTTGGCTACGACGGCATCGGCGACTCCATTCATCGGCTTGTTTGGAACCGTATGGGGAGTTCTCGAGGCTTTCCGGGGGCTGGGCCAGGCTGGCGGCGCCACCCTACGAGCTGTGGCCCCTGGCATTGCCGAAGCACTCATTGCCACGGCGGCTGGTTTGTTCGCCGCCATCCCGGCGCTTATTTTTTTCAATTACTTCTCGCAGCGCGTCCGTGAGTTACGAGCGCGCATGGATGACTTCAGTCTGGAGTTTTTCAATCTCGCCGAGCAGAGCTATGGAGAGCAAGATGGCATTCTCGAACCGAAATCCTCATCAAGAGGAGCCGATCGCGGACATTAACATAACCCCGTTCGTGGACGTGGTCCTGGTCCTGCTGATCATTTTCATGATCACAGCTGGAGTTGTCGAGTTCGGCCTCGATATCGACGTCCCAAAAACCCGTGAAGTCGCCACGACGAGCCAGGACCTCGATTTCATCAACATCACCGCTAACGGTCAGTTGTACTTGAACGACGACCCGATCATCATTGCCGACATCGTGCGCCGTGTCAAAGAGAAGCACGGCCCTGCGGCGAGCGTTTACTTGCGTGCCCATCGGACCACGCCGTGGGAACTCGTCGCTAACGTGGTAGCCGAATGCGGCGCGGGCGGAGTTGGGGTGAATGTGGTGACCAAGCCACTAGAACAACTGCCCAGACGACGACGATGACGATCCGCGGCGATCCGTTGGAGCAGACCGAGGGGCTCAACGCCCCCGTTGCGCTCTCGGTCATCGCCCACTCCGTACTGTTGATCGGAGTCTCCCTTTGGTCGGCGATCGGCGCTCCTCTTCAACTGGGCGAAGCGGCGAGCCTAGCGGCCGGTGCTGTATCCGTCAATGTCGTGCAGGGAGTTCCGCTGTCGAGTGCCCGTTCCCGGGTTCCGAATCCGGTGGCCAACCCGGTCGAGCACTCGGTACCGGCTGTGCCCTCTGATCGGACAAGACCTCCGGCCCAGGCGTCCCAAGACGACCCCAATGCGGTCGAGCTTGAGTCGAAGCGGAAGAAGCGCCCACCGAAGCCCGCCCAGGTGGCTCGCAAGAGCAAGCCACCGACTCCTCCCAACCAACTTTCGTCGTCGACCGGCGCGGCGGCTAGCTCCCGGATCTTCACCGGCCCGCGAGCCAGCGGGTCGGGAGGCGTCGCTTTCGGAAGCGGAAGTCCCTTTGGCGCGCGCTTCGGTTGGTATGCCGAGGCTTTGCAAAGACGCCTCGCCGAAGAATGGAGAAAGACCCTGGGACAGGTATCGGGCAGCTCCCGGAAACCGGCGGTTGTTTCCTTTCGCATATTGCGTAATGGTAGGATTGAGAATGTCGAAATTGTTCAAACTAGCGCCAATCGCTCCCTCGATTACTCGGCGTTCCGTGCGGTCCATAGTATAAATCCGATGCAGCCTCTCCCACCCACCATGCGCAGAAGCTCCATCCGAATTGAAATGCATTTCCAGCTCACCAACTAACGGCCTTGCTACGACAATCTCCCATGGCAAAAAGTCGGCCCACGGCTGCGCTTCTGCTGGCAGGCCTGCTCATGGCCGTCGTGCTGCTTGCTCAACAGCAGGCCGACTACGTGGGCACCGTGACCGATACGCAGCAAGCGCCGCGCATCGCCGTTCCTGACCTTCTGGGCGGTCGGGAAATCAGTGCCGAGAGTGACGTCTTCAACTACGCTTTGTGGAATGCCTTGGAAGGCTTGGCGCGGTTTGAGATGGTGTCGAAAAGCTTCTATCCCAGGACGACCCCGCGGCGACCCGACGACTTCCACGCTGACGACAAGAACTTGCCCGAAGATCCGGGAGCGCGGAGCTTCTGGTTGCGAGGCTGGTCAGACCCTCCGGTGGGCACACGCTACCTGACGTTCGGCTCGCTGGGTGTGGCTAACGAACGACTGGCGCTTTCCGGCTATCTCTACGATGTAACCGCCGAAGATTCCGGGGCTGCTTTCATCTTCGGCAAGCGATATTTCGCCAATCTCGATGCGAAAGGTGCCCGCCGACTGGCGCACGATTTCTCCCGCGACGTCCTGGAAAAGTTGGGTCTCGGTACGGGCTTGGCCGGTACGCGCATCTACTTCGTCACTGACCGCACGGGTCACCGCGAGATCGGGGCCATGGACTACGACGGCAGCAACCAGACACAGATCACCAACTACAAGAATCTGAGCCTGACGCCCACCGTTTCGCCCGACGGCACCAAGGTTGCCTTTACCAGTTACTTCATGGGTACGCCTCAGATCATCGTCCATTCCCTTGAGACCGGCCGCCGCCTGACGTTCTACAACCAGATCGCATCGCTCAATACCACCCCCTCGTTCACACCCGACGGAGAGCGGATTGTTTTCGCCTCCTCGGCCAGCGGTCGGACACAGATCTACGTGGCAGACCTTGACGGGAGGAATCTCCGCAGGATATCGTATTCTCGATCCATTGATGTGGACCCGGCCGTCAATCCGAAGACCGGGACACAGATAGCCTTCGTATCGGGACGGGGCGGCGTGCCTCAGGTTTACCTGATGGACGACGCAGGCGCTAACGTGCGGAGGTTGTCGGGCGGAGGAGGAGACGCGGTCCAGCCGTCGTGGGATCCGCAAGGACAGAATGTTGCGTTTGCCTGGACTCGCGGGTTTGAGCCCGGCAATTACAATATCTTCATCATAAACGTGGCCACCGAAGAGTTGGTCCAACTGACGCATGGCGCGGGCAGGAATGAGCATCCTACTTGGTCGCCCAGCGGCACGCACATCACGTTTGCGTCAAACCGGTCCGGGGGCACGCAGATTTGGACCATGCGCGCCGATGGGAGGCAACTTCGCAAACTCACCACACAGGGGAAAAACCAACAGCCCTTTTGGGGAGTAAGATAGAGGCCGTCGCACCATGACCCATTGTCATCACTTGTCCGGACGAAACGGTGGGCGGGCGGCTCGAACAAACGGTCGTTCCAATGGAAGAGTACTTTGAGGAGGCGTAGGAGTTCCATGTCAACAAAGAGAAGCATCGCAGTGGTCTTGCTGAGCATTTTCCTGGTGGCGTTTGTCGGTGGGTGTAAGAAACCGCCCCCGCCGCCACCCCCGCCAGCGCCAGAGGTGAAACCGCCGCCGCCACCCCCGAAGCCGGAGGTGACGTTATCGGCTGAGCCGAGTTCCATCGAGCGCGGCAAGTCGGCAACGCTGAAATGGTCGTCGAACAATGCCACGAGTGCGACACTGAATCAGGGCATCGGGGCCGTTCCCCCGAGCGGTTCGCGCGAAGTCTTTCCGACGCAGAGCACCTCGTACGAGATCATCGTGAAGGGAGCCGGCGGGGAAGCAATGGCATCCGCTCGCGTGGAAGTCCGCGTGCCGCCGCCACCGCCACCACCAGCGCCGCCGAAGCCCGACGTCGGTAAGGTGGTCGGGCAGAACGTGAGGGACGCCCACTTCGACTACGACAAGAGCAATATCCGCGCGGATGCCGAGACAACGCTGCGCAGTAATGCGGGCGCGCTCAAGAAGATCTTGGCTGACTATCCCAATGCGCGGATCGTGATCGAAGGTCACTGCGACGAGCGGGGAACCAGCGAGTACAATTTGGCGTTGGGGGATCGCCGGTCCACCGCCGCTCGAGACTTTATAATCAGCCTGGGCGTCTCAGCCGGTCGGCTGACAACGATCAGTTACGGCAAAGAGCGCCCGCAGTGTGGCGAATCGAACGAAGGTTGCTGGCAGAGAAATCGGCGCGCGCATTTTGGCGTAGCACCGTAAGATCCTGGTAATACTCCGGGGGCGCGCCCGCGGGTCAGAAACCTGAGGAGCCGCGCTCACGTCTGTTTGCTAGCGCAGGTTGGAGGCCGATGGCCTAAGTGTCGGGTGCCGCTAGCCGGAGCCGGGCTTCGCTCTTACAAGCTACCGCAAGATTATGAGAGGGTCGCATTGAAACGCAAACAAGTCATTGCCGGATCCGTCTTCTTTTGGGTCGCAGCGTTAGCTATCTCAGTCGGCCCCGTTCTCGCCCAAAAGAAAGAGGTGATTCAACTCCAGCGGGACATGGCGATCCTCCAGGAGCAAGTGCGACAGATGGGCCGTCAAATGGACGGCCTCGGCGAGCGGATGGCGGTGCTCGAGAACCTTCTCAAGCAGAATCTCGACACGGCGAACAAAATGAACCAAGCTGTGGCCTTGATCGAGCGCAGCATCGCCAAGCAGGCCGATGCAGTGGTCGCACCCGTTACTTTGATCAGTAATCGGGTGGAGAGTCTCTCGAGTCAATTCGGCGCTTTACGTGACGCAGTCGAGGAGCAAAGTTCCCGGCTTGGTAAAATCCAACAGCAAGTCGAGGACATCAACAACCACCTGACGGCGCTCCCTCCGTCCGGTGGCGGTGATGAAGGGGGAATAGCATCCGCCGGCAGCTCGGCGTCAACCCTCTATGACAGCGCGATGATTGACAATAGTCGCGGCAACTGGGAATTGGCCCGTGACCAGTTCAAGCAGTACCTGGAGTTGTACCCGAACTCAGTGCGCGCCGCCGAGGCACAGTATTATCTGGGCGACATCTCGTACAATCAGAAAAACTACCCCGAAGCCGTTCGGCACTTTGACACTGTCCTGGAGCGATACGCCGCAGGCCACATCTCTCCCGACGCTCAGTACAAAAAGGGGTTAGCGTTGATCGAACTGAATAAACCCCGAGACGCGATTCGTGAGTTGGAGAGTCTGATCGAGAACTACCCCAACAGCAATGTCGCGGCCTTAGCGAAAGAACGCGTCGCTGGACTCAAGGGCGGCGCCCCCTAGCAGCAGCCCGTGGTAATAGCCAGTAGCACAGGCAATCTTGCCTGTGGGCTTTTCACCCAGCAGCCACGCAAGACGTCTCGCGACGTCGTTTTCCCGCCCGAACTCTGCCGAGTTCGCCCCGTTGAGGATTCCCGTGCCGGTGTGTCACAGGGGCCGGCATGCGAGGTGCGTCGGTGAAAAGCCTGGGGCCCCTGATTGGTCTGGCAGCGGTCTACGTCTTCTTCATGATGTGGGCCGGTGAGCCGTTTTACTCGAATTTCAACCGGGTGACGGTGCTTACCCAAAGCGTCATCGTAACCGCGGGCTCGCTGGGGATGACGCTGGTCATCATCTCGGGTGGAATCGACCTCAGCGTCGGCTCCGTGATTGCGCTATCGACCGTTGTGATTGCGCGCATGCTCGGCGCCGACGTTACGCCGATCGTGGCGGCACTTGCCGGTGTGCTGGTGGGCGGTGCTTGCGGGGCTCTCAACGGCTTGTTGATAACCCGTCTGAACCTCGTGCCCTTCATCATTACCCTGGGAACCTTGCTCGTCTATCGCGGCGCGGCTACGGGAATCGCCAAGGAGCAAAAGATCGATGCTCCGATCACGTGGCTCAACGACATGCTGGCCAAATTCCCCGACCCGCCGTGGTTGGTCGTAGCGCCCGGGGTGTGGCTGACACTGTTGCTGGCGGTGGTTGTTGGCTTGATGCTGCGGTCCACCATTCTTGGACGCTACATCTTTGCCATTGGCTCCAACGAAAACACCGCTCGGATCTGTGGCATCCGCGTGGAGCGGGTCAAGCTCTATATATACTCGCTCGCCGGGTTGTTGACGGGTTTCGCCGGGTGGATGCAGTTCAGCCGCCTAACAGTAGGCGACCCCACAGCCGCGCGGGGCATGGAACTCGATATCATTGCCTCGGTGGTTATCGGCGGCGGCAGTCTACAGGGTGGGGAAGGAAGCATCGTCGGGTCTGTTGCGGGAGCCATGTTGATGGCCGTGATCCGCAACGGTCTCAGCATGAAGGGCGTTCCCAACTGGGTGCAAGACGTTCTCACGGGCAGCATCATCGTCGCCGCCGTCGCGCTGGACCGCCTACGCCACCGGGGGCGGGCAAGCTGAGTCTCTCCCAACCTACGAGAAGGTTCCCCTCTACTGCTTGATTGCAAAAGTTCGCGTATTTAAAAAGCCCTTTCCCGAAGGATCATACGGTCGTCCGTCTGGCCCGGAAGTGGTTTGTTCGCAGAGCCTTGCGAGCCGCGACCGTGAGGGAGCGGTCCAGGGATTGCCGGCCTATAAACGATGGTGAACTTATGCAACCAAACACTAGCCCGCTTTTTTCACCACGTGGCGAGGCGAAGTGCGTGAGAAGGCCGTCAGCTGACTGATACGTCTTGGGGGCGTTGGTTCAGTCGAGAGGCCCCTCACCAATGTGGGTGGAACCCGGTGCGCCCGTGGGGGTTGAGATGCTAGTGAATCCATTTCACCCCCGTGGGGATCGGCATGGGAAGATCCTCGACTAATATAGCTATAATAGCCATGAAGCCTAATGACAACCGTCAACATCGCGGAGCTGAAGAACCGCCTCAGTCACTACTTGAGGCAGGTGCGGGAAGGTAACGAGATCCTTATTCGGGATCGCAACCGCCCGGTGGCGAAGATCATCCCTTTGCCGGAAAGCACTGATCTAGCTGCGGAAGAACTTGCCCTGGCAGCAGCCGGAAAGCTGCGCCTCGGGCAAGATCCCTTGCGCATGAGCTCGTTTTTGTCCCTCCCACGCGGGCGAATCTCTCTCAGACGTGCGGCGAAGGCAGTGGAGGACGAACGTGAAGAGCCCGACCGCGGCCTTCTGGGACACTAGCGCGCTTGTCCCGCTTTGTGTGTCCGAGCAAGCGACGAGCCGCCTCAAGTCGGTCTTGCGAGACTACGAGCGGATGGTGGTCTGGTGGGGCACGCCGGTTGAGATGCGGAGCGCCTTCGCCAGGCTGGGTCGCTCAAGGGCGCTCAGTCGAGCCGGAATGAGGAATGCCGTCGCATGCCTGGAAGAGCTCCGAAAATCGTGGCATGAGGTTCTGCCAACCGAGCATGTTCGTAGTTTGGCGGAGTCTCTCCCGGAAAGGCTCGGACTGCGTGCGGCCGACGGACTCCAGCTAGCTGCCGCTCTAGTCTGGTGCAAGGAACGGCCCAGGGCGCGTCCATTTGTCTCCTTCGATCGCAAGTTGTCCCGTACTGCGGACAAAGCTGGATTCAGCACGGTCATCAAGGTGTAGCTTCCGCAAGGTTCACCGCGACCTCCGCCGTGGCAAATCGAAAGCCGATTCCAGGGAGCCGCCTATGTGGCCTTCGCCCCTGGCGCTGAGTCGGTCGCACTTACCCTGTCGGTTACCGGGCCACTTACTACACTGGCCAAGCAGAGTTGACCGGCCTCTTGCAGCCGTTATGGAGCCACAAATGCGTTTTGGGTTGGTCGGCGCCGGCGAAATCGGGCGAGTGCGCGCCGACGCCCTACGGCGCTCGCCGAGCTGCCGCTTGGCGGCCGTCGCCGACGTCGCCCCGGACCGAGCCCGCGCCGCGGCTCGGGTTTCCACCGCTTCGGTCTACACCGATTACCGGCAACTTCTCGATCAATCGGACCTCGACGCCGTCATCGTTTCAACGCCTCCCGACATCCACGAAGAGGTTGCCATGGCTGCGCTCGAGCGGGGCAAGCACGTCCTTTGCGAGAAGCCCTTGGCTCCTACCCTAGACGCCTGCCGCCGCTTGCTGCGGACAGCGCGCCGGAGCGGATTGACCCTGGCAACGGGTTTTAACCAGCGCTATTTTCCGGCGATCAAGTTCGTCAGGCACACCGTCGAGAGCGGAGAGATCGGGGAGTTGAGTTTCGTCCGCGCTTTCACCGGGCACACCGGCCTTTCTGAATTCCGCGAGCCTTGGATGCATGAGCGAGCACGTGTCGGGGGCGGAGCCTTCATGGACAACGGTCTGCACCTGATCGACCTGATTGACGGTCTCCTCGGTGAAGTCACCGAAGTCTTCGGTCTGGCCAGCGGAAGGGTCTGGCGGCTTGACTCGGCGGAAGACAACGGCTTCGCGCTGATGCGCAACCGCCAGGGCGCGGTCGCCAGTCTGCACGCCAGTTGGACGGAATGGACAGGGTACCGGTTCTTTATCGAAGCCTACGGAGATCGCGGTATGGTCCGTGCCTCCTACGCCCCCATGTTCTCCAAAGCGATCTACCTGAAGAAGCCCGGGGTGGTGCGCCGCCGCCGGTTTAACTTTTACCCGTCGGTTGCGTTACGCGAAGCAGTTCGGGGATGGAAATCCACTGTCCTCGTGGCTTTTCAGGAAGAACTTCGAGATTTCGTGCGTCTGGTCGGAGGAGAAACGGCCGCTCTGGGCGACGGGGTGGCCGGTTGCCGCGCGGTAGGGATTGTGCACGCCCTGTATGAAAGCGCGCGGACGCGGGCGGCCGTCAATGTCGCGGACATGGGGCAGGTTGAGGATTGATGCGAGAGGCTTCAAGAAACTGAGCCGGAGGGACGAGTTCGAAGGGTTCTTCGATGTGGTTGGACGAGAGACGGACCGATCGTTCCCGAGCCGGTCGAGGCGGTGATGCTGGACGTAACCGAGTGGACCGGAGGGCAGGGGCTGCAGGATGATATGAGCATGCTCGCGGCGAGGCGGCGTTGATGAACATGCCGGTACGGCAACCCTTGCTTGTTCTTGGTTTGTTCAGGTGCGAAAAATGGGGACTGCCACCAATTCGCCCCCGCTATGGCCCTAGAAAAAAGGCACTTAGTCTGAAGCGAATTGGCTGGCTGTACCCGATTTTCGCGACCTTCATTTCTACCACGGGCTGCTAGCCCGTTGTGTAAGTTCGGCCACGTATATTTAGAAGCCAGGTGGACGATCGGGAACTTTGGGCAGGGCATGCCGTGGCCCTACATTTCTAGGCACTCGACAGATCTGTAGGGGCACAGCATGCTGTGCCCGCCCGCGCTCGCCCGAAACGTAGGTGTACTCATCGAATTGGAGGGGTAGCTTGCAAAAGATCTTGACGGCCGCCGAGATGCGGGAGGTCGATCGCATCACCATCGAGGAACGCGGCATTCCGGGCCTGGTGCTGATGGAAAACGCCGGCGCGCGCGTTTACGGGGTGTTAGCCCACCAGTTTTCCCCACTTGAAAAGCAAAGGGTGGTGATCCTCTGCGGACGGGGTAATAACGGAGGAGACGGGCTCGTGATCGCGCGCCACATGGTCACGCACGGCCAGGGCGGTACGCTGCGGGTAGTTTTGTTAGCCGACCCGCGGCGTTTGAGGGGTGATGCGGCGGCCAATTACAGGATGCTCCGGGCGGCCGATTCCAAGCCGACTATCGTGAGAAACCCGGCCGACTGGCAGCGAGTTCGGCCCAGCTTGCTGCCGGCAACCATCGTCGTCGACGCGATGCTGGGAACCGGGCTGCGCGGTCCGGCCGAGGGCCTCTATCGGGAAGTGATCGAAGATCTGAACGCGAACTTCTCCCACGCCAAGGTGGTCGCGGTTGACATGCCGTCGGGTTTGCCCTCTGATAGTGGTGAACCGCTTGGCGAGTCAGTGCGGGCCGATCACACCGTCACCTTCACCGCTCCGAAACTCAGCCAGATCTTCGCGCCCAACTGCGAGCGGGTGGGAGAGTTGCACGTCGCCCCGATCGGGACGGCCCCCTCGGTCATGGAATCCAATCCACAGTTGAAACTTTCGATGGTCGAGGCCGCCGACGTCGCCCCGTTGTTCGCGCCGCGGGATCGTTCGGCCCACAAGGGAGATTTTGGCCATGTCGTGGTGGTTGGAGGATCTCGGGCCCGGCCGGGAGCTGTCCTAATGGCAGGTACGGCGGCCCTCAGAGCCGGCGCCGGCCTCGTGACGGTCGCGACGGCGGCGAGCGCGACCGCCGCGATCGTCTCTCACACACCGGAGTTGATGACCGAGCCGGGCGAGGAAGACGAGGACGGCTCGCTCGGCGAGACGGCGTATCGCGCCGGCTGGTTCGAGCGCGCCACCGTGGCGGCGGTCGGTCCAGGCTTGGGCACAAGCCCGGCGAATCAAAAACTGGTCCGCCGCATTGTCAGCGAAGTTGGACTGCCGCTCGTCGTCGATGCGGACGGTATCACGGCTTTGGCCGGAGCGGGGAAGGGATCCTGGGGCGCCAAAAGCCGGTTGCTTGTTTTGACGCCGCACCCCGGCGAGATGTCCCGGCTGACGGGCCTTTCCACGGAAGAAATCGAGCACGGTCGAGTCGAGGTGGCGCGTCAATTCGCCGAAGAGCGTCAGGTCTACCTGGTCCTCAAGGGTTTTCGGACGCTGACGGCGACACCGGACGGGCGGGTGTTCGTCAACCCGACCGGAACACCGGCCATGGCTAGCGGCGGTACCGGGGACATTCTGACCGGCATGATGAGCGGTTTCTTGGCCCAGTTCCCCAAAAAAACGCCGGAACTCGTCATTGCCGCCGCCGTCTACTTGCATGGCCTTGCCGCCGAGCTGGCGGCCAAGGGAACCGGCGAGCTGTCGATGCTCGCAACCGACATTTTGCAGCATCTGCCGGAAGCGATTAGGTCGCTAAAGTCGAGTTGAGCAAAGCCGGCTAGTGGTTGGTTGCAAAAGTTCGCGTTATTTGAAAAGCCCTTTCCCGAAGGATCACACGATTGTCCGTCTGGCCCGGAAGTAGTTTGTTCTCAGAGTCTTTCCGAGCCGCGACCGTGAGGGAGCGGTCCAGCGATTGTCGGCCTATAATCGACCGTGAATGTATGCAACCAAGCACTAGCTCGGGCATGGTCTCCGCTAAGGCACAAACCCACGTTACCCACTCCGCTGAGGAAACCGTCCAGCTCGGTGTCGAACTGGCACGCCGGATGAAACCGCCGCAACTCATCTTGTTGATCGGGGAGTTGGGCTGTGGTAAGACGACACTGGCCAAAGGACTGATCAGTGGAATTGGGGCTGGGTCCGTGGACGATGTTTTGAGTCCGAGCTTTTCGTTGATCCACGAATACGACGGAGACCCCAAGGTCTATCACATCGATCTCTACCGCTTGGACCGTCTGCCCGAGCTCGAAACGCTAGGTTTGGATGACCTCTGGGACCGGCCGGCCATCATCCTGATCGAGTGGGGTGAAAAATTCGCCGGCCAACTGCCCGAATCGCGGATAGAAATCCACCTGAAGGACTTAGGTGAGAACGATCGGGAGATTCGGGTGAGGAGTGCGGGCCAGGTAGCGGAGCGCAAATAGCTGTGGCGTCACCAGTCGCTAGGTTTGGCGAGAACGCCTCCCGAGCCGTGCGGAATTCGATGAGGGAGCTGGGCATGCTTGAGTAGTGCGAGCGGCAGGGTCCTTGCCCGGTCTGCTACTGCTCGGAGTTCCACGGCGTGGGCGCGCTGGGTAAATCGGGCGGGCACGTAAACAACGGTTCGCTTGTTCGGGAAGAGTCCTTTCACCGAATCCAGAGCGGGAACGAGGTCGGAGTCGCCCGAAACAATCACGAAGACGTCACAAAGTAGGGTGTGTTCTTGACGGCACCGTAGTAGAGGTTGAAGCCGTCAATGTAGACGATCGCGCGTGGACTCATCCTACGCGTTTATTGAATTCGGCGAGCTGCGAGGCGAAATGAAAAGGGCAGCCATATAGGCTGCCCAACCGGCGACTGCCGGGGAGTTGTACATTCATGCTATCATATTTGCTCAAAAGTATTAGATCGCTTTGTCGTCCCTGTCGCCCCTTGCGACCCCGCTTGCCACCCCATACGGATTAAGGACAAGAACCCGAGATCACAGCATGACCTTCGGGCCAGAGCCTGCGGCATAATGATTCTAGAATTGCTCCCCACCTGACCTGCTGCAAGGCCTCGGGTGGGGTTATTCATTTCTGGGCATCCCGCTTGCATGCCCGAAGAACCTGCCGACGGTCTTGGGGTGCCGCGCAGCACACTAGCCGACCAAAGCGAGAGCACCTCTACCGCCCCGCTTGCACGATCTCCCGCATGCGCTTGACGTCGATGTTGAGCCGCTGGATCTTTTGATTCAAGGTCGAGAGGGCGACTCGCAGGCTCTTGGCGGTTTCGGTCTGGTTCCAGCCGCATTTTTCGAGCTCTTCCATGATCAGGCGGCGCTCAAATTCTTCGACAACCTCGTACAAACTGGCACCGGCAGCCGGCTTGAAGTTCGCGGGGACGCGGACGCGCGAGCTGCCGTCCGAACCCAGTAGCGATTCGGGCAACAAGTCGACAGCCACTTCGGGCTCGGTGGCCAGCACCACCGCCCGCTCGACAACGTTCTCCAACTCCCGAACGTTGCCCGGCCAAGGGTGGTCCATGAGAACCCTTACCGCTTCGGGGGCGAATCGCAGCGTCGAGTGGCCGTTGGCATCGAGGAAGCGCTCGTTTTCTTGGCAATAGCGATCGAAGAAGTGGTCCGTCAATAGAGGAATATCTTCCATCCTCTCGACCAGCGGCGGCAGGTTGACCTCAATGACGTTGAGGCGATAGTAGAGATCCTCTCGGAAAACGCCTTGGCGGACCTGCTGTTCCAGGTTGACATTGGTGGCGGCGACGATGCGCACGTCCACCTTGACCGTTGCAGTGGAGCCTACGGGCATGAATTCGCGTTCCTGGATCACGCGCAGCAGCTTCGCCTGCGTCTCGATCTCGAGGGTGCCGACCTCGTCGAGGAAGATCGTTCCTCCATCGGCGACGTCGAAGCAGCCCCGGCGAGTTTGGATCGCTCCGGTGAAGGCCCCTTTGACGTGGCCAAACAGCGTCGACTCCAGCAGATCGATGGGGATGGACCCGGTGTTGACCGGAACAAAGGGTTTCCCGGCGCGGGGTGAGTTGGCGTGAATGGCCTTGGCGATCAACTCCTTCCCCGTGCCGCTAGCACCGTGAATCAGCACGGTCGAGCGGCTGGGCGCCACTTGGCCCACCAGGTCGTAGACCCGCTGCATGCTCTCACTCTTGCCGATGATGTTGGCCAAGCTGAAGCGCTTCTTGAGAACACTCTTCAGGTGAGCGTTCTCGCGCTCCAGCCGCCGCCGCGTGATGGTCTGATCGATCTCGATCAGCAGTTTTTCGTTGTTCCAAGGCTTGGTGAAGAAATCGTTGGCGCCCAGCTTGATCGCCTGCACCGCGGTTTCGATCGAGCCGTACGCCGTCAACATCACGATCGGCGTCTCTTGGTCGGTCTTGCGCACATCCTCCAACACCTCGAGACCCGAGCGGTCGGGAAGCATCAGGTCGAGCAGCACCAAATCGAACGCGGCCGACTCCAGCGCTGCGACGCCGTTGCCCGCCGTGGCTGCCGTGGCTACCTCGTACTCCTCGAGCTCCAGCAGCGTCTCGAGGCTCTCGAGGATCGCATCTTCGTCGTCGATGATAAGGATTTTGCCTTTGGACTCCCGCGGGGGTGGGGATGGAGTCTTAGGCATGTACGGGCTTTCCGGCCAGAGGCAGCTCGACGCGGAACGAAGCGCCCTTGCCCGGCGCGCTTTCCACACTCATAGTACCCGAGTGCTCGCGGACGATGCCGTAACTGACGGCCAGACCGAGACCCGTTCCGCGCTTCGGCTCCTTGGTGGTGAAGAATGGCTCGAAAGCGCGTCGAGCTTGTTCGGCCGTCATGCCCACTCCGGTGTCGCTGATGACGACTTGCGCCGCCGGTTCACCCTCATCGCTCTCCACGACTCGTGTGCGGACAGTCAGCTCTCCCCCCCGCGGCATCGCATCACGCGCATTGAGCAGCAGGTTCAAGAAGACTTGCTGCAGCTTGCCGCTATTGCCGACGACGGATGCCGCTTCCGGTTGGAGGTCGAGATGGATCTTGATCCTGTCCTTGGGCAATTGCGGCTCGACCAGGGAAAGCGTTTCCTTGAGCACCTGATTCAGATCGAGGGGAGCTAACTCCCTGGGCGACACTCGGGAAGCGTTTAGCAACGCATTGACGATCTCGCTGGCGCGGAAGGTTTGCGAGGTAATCTTCTCCAGGATCTTGATCTGCCGCGGGTCATCGGCCACTTGCTTGGCCAGCATTTGGGCGTAACTTGAAATGACAGCCAGCGGCGTATTCACTTCGTGAGCCACGCCGGCAGCCAATACGCCAATCGAGCTCATTTTGTCGGCGTGGGCCAATTGCTCTTCGAGTTCGACCCTCTCCGTTACGTCGTCAAGAATGATGAGCCGCCCGATCGGATCGAAATTCTTGGCCACAAGCGGGGCGATCGCAATGTTGAGCATCCGTTCCTCGCCCCCACTGCGGCCGTTGCTCGCGGGCCGGGGTCGAAACTCAGCGGGAAAGTCGTCGGCGCGAAGTCGGAATTTGTAGACATTCTGGATGCCCGATTCTCCGCGGACTCGCTCGATCTCGGCCACCAAACCCGCCGGCAGCAAATGCGCCAAGCGGCGCCCCACGGCCTGTTCCCGTGAAATCCCGAACGTCAGCTCGAGCTGCGCGTTCCAGCTTTCGACGCGATCATCCAAGTCGGCTGCTAGGATGCCGACGCTCAGCGACTCGACGATGTTCTCGTTGTAATCCTTGAGCCGCTGGTATTCGTTAGCCTTGAGCTCGAGAGAGTGATACAAACGCGCATTCTCTACCGCAATGGCGAAGTACCCGCTCACGGTCTGGACCAGCGCGAGATCTTCACTCGAGAGGTAGTTGCCGTCTAGCGTCCGCCCCAGCCCCAAGTAGGCAATCGTGCGACCGCGAACGCGACAGGCCACATAGTAGCTAAGATCCAGGTCGGCAATCGTGAGTTTCGCTGCCGGGGAACACGCAATGGACGTGGCCGGGTCCTCAAGGAACAGATAGGGAACGCCGCCGTTCTTCCCGACTGACTCAGAACTGAGAAAACTCATGTCGAGCCAACTCTGTTCGTTTATTTCGGCCCCGTTCACCCCGGTTAGCCCGACTCCGCGCACTAGGCCAAAGCCCCTCGGGTTTCCGTTTGAACCCTCCCCGCTCGCCACGAAGATCGCCATTCGACGCAGACCCAAAGTCCGCACCAAGCGTTCCGAGGTGGAGGAAAGCATTGGCTGAAGATCCGTTTCCGTGCTCAGCTCCGAAGCGAACTCGACCAGGGTTTGCCGGTAGTCGTAGCGTTCTCGATAGAAGCGCCGCTCCAAGCTTTGTTGGATCCAGCGCCGCAGAGGCTGGAACACAACGGCAGCCACCACAACCGAGATGGCCCATCCCCCGGGCGCTAGCTCAGTGAGCTCTGGCGCGACCATGCCGCTCAGCAGGAAGATCAGTCCGTAAAAGACAGCCAGCACAGCGGCAGTGGCCAGCGTGTACGCCGTGCCTCGCCGCACGACGACCTCTACATCCATCAGTCGATACTTGAAGATGGCATAGGCGAAGGCCGCGGGAATCAGCGCCAGCGAGAACACGGCCAGGGTTCCATTCGGCCCCACGATCTCGCCGCCGACATAGGGACCCACATAAAAGATCACAAACGGCAGTACGCCCCATAGGGTCCCCTGCGCGAGCCACTTCCGCTGTTGCCTTAGAACCGGTTCTTCTGTACGACCAACGGCGAACCCCACGGCCGCCGTCGCGGCTAGGAAATACAACCCCAGCAGGCCATATTCCAGCCGGTCGAGCAAGAATCGCAGTTCGACCAGCGGCAGGTCGCTTTCGAGCACACCCGAAGCGGCCCCGTGGTGAAGCGCCAGCATGGCTGCGACCGGGACGTAGGCCAGCGCCGCCGCGCCACGTCGAGCGCGCGTGGCGTGCCGTGAATCGGGAAACACCAGGCAGAAGTGCAAGAACACGGCCGGCACCAGCAACGTTGCCCAGACGTCTGACCAGTAGACAAAACGGTCAAAGCCATCCAGCTTCGAGGTGTAGCTGAACGCGTAAAGGACAAAAGATCCCAAACAAAACACGTAGAAGTGGCGAACCATCGGCTCCGCTGATTTGCGGTAGAAGACGAACACGCCAATGGCCAGGTAAGCCAAGGCCACGGCCCCAAGGAAGTAGTGAACGAACGTGTTCAGCCCCACGGCGCCGACAATCAACGGCTTGCGAACCTCAACTCCGCTGCGGGCCACTACGTAGGTGACTTGTTTCCACACACCGATGCCGGTAAGCATACGGCTAACCGCCGCGGCATCGGCTACTCGAACTGTATCGATCCTTCGTAGGACGTCCCCGTGCTTGATTCCGGCTCTTGCGGCCCCGCTTTCGGGCCTGATTCGAAGCGCCTCGACACCCGAGGAGCCGTCGATCCAGGTGACCCCGTCGTCGGGCAGGCGTACGCCGCGACGCTGCTCGAAATTCAGCAACGCCGCGGCCGCCATGACGACGGTTGACGCCACCAGCAACTGCGCCAAAAGCCGATTTGTCAAAGCCTTACTCATCGGGGACAACCCGAACCAAAGGCGAGATACACCTCACCCCCCAAAAACCTAACCTCCGGCGCTGCAAGTGAAGCGCCAAAATCTCAGCCGGCCGCATACTTATAAACTATTGAAACAAAGATAGTTGTAGAGGCGGCCCTGGGCCAAAAAAGCTGCCGATACAATATCCCGGAGAATCCTCTCCGGATTCTTGTAGAAACGTGATCCCTCATTGGATTGGACGTTGTCGGCTGTCGGGGCGCTTCGGGGTTGATCCGGAGATTCCGTCTTGTGAATCGGCCTGGCCGATATAGTACCAACGACCGACTGCGGCTACTTGAATTTACTTGACCTTCTCGGGCAGGAAGTCCTAGAATCGAAACTGGGTGCAGTCGGATTTTGAGAACCCGTCTGCGCGTGAGGCGCGTATCTATCTACGGGGCCGTTGTCCACATGTCACGAAGACTCCTCGCGGGCGTGGTAGTTTTGGCTTTCGCCTTTGCCTTCCCTGTTGCCCCTCTTTCCGCCAAGAAGAAGGAAGAAGCCGGCCAGCTCACCAAGAAGCAGGAGCGCAAGCAGCTCAAGAAGCTCCAGAAAGAGCTCCAAGGTCCCTTCAAACGCTGGCTGAAAGAGGACGTCCTCTACATCATCACCGGCGGAGAGAGGAAGGCGTTTCTTCGCTTTACAACGGCTGAGGAGCGCGAAAACTTTATCGAACAGTTTTGGATGCGCCGGGATCCCACGCCCGACAGCATGGAGAACGAGTACAAGGAAGAGCACTACCGCCGAATCGCCTACGCCAACGACCGATTTGCCTCCGGCTTTCCCGGTTGGCGGACTGACCGCGGGCGCATTTACATCACCTTCGGGCCGCCCGATGAGATCGAAGACCATCCGTCCGGGGGCATGTACGAGCGGCCGATGGACGAAGGTGGCGGTACCACTTCTACCTTCCCCTTCCAAATTTGGCGCTACCGCTACCTAGAAGGAGTCGGCACCGACATCCTCATCGAGTTCGTGGACCCCACCCTGACCGGCGAGTATCGACACACCATGGACCCCTACGAGAAGGACGCTCTGGCCCACGTCCCGGGTGCCGGTGCGACCTTATATGAGCAGATGGGGATGATGGACAGGAACAATCGAATGAGCGGCATGCCGGGCGTTCCGTACGGTATGAGTTCGAGGCGCTACCAGCCGTTTGAGCGCTTGGAACAGTGGGCAAAACTCCAGAAGCCGCCGCCTGTCAAATTCAGAGATCTCGAGGCGGTGGTCGAGTCCCGTATCGAATACAACACGCTCCCGTACAAGGTGGAAACTCACTACGTCCGTATCACCGACAACTCAATTCTGACAGGCGTCACGGTTCAAATTGAGAACAAGGACCTCATTTTCAGGGAAGAGGATGCTCTTCATAGAGGGATTGTAAATATCTTCGGGCGCGTCACGACCCTTACCCGACGCATAGCAACTATTTTCGAAGACACTGTCACCATTGAGACAACTGCGGAGCGCCTGCCGCAACAGATGAATCGTTCGTCGATCTATCACAAAAGTGTTCCGCTGGCTCCGGGCATGTATCGCCTGGAGCTGGTTGTGAAAGACGTCGTCGGCGAGACCATGAGCACCCACCGGGTGGCTTTGCATGTTCCGAAGTTTGAAGAAGACAAGCTGGCGAACAGTTCCCTCATCCTGGCCGACAAGATTGAGCGAGTCCCAACGCGCTCGTTGGGAACCGGGCAGTTTGTGATCGGAAGCTCCAAGGTTCGGCCGCGCATCGGTGAAGAGTTTCGGCGCGGCGAAAAGATGGGCATCTACATGCAAATCTACAACCTTGGTGAGAATGAGGAGACCAGGCGTGCGAACGGGTCAGTCACGTACAAGATTGCGCGGCTGGATAGGCCCGAGGAACTGTTGCTCAATTTTACCGAAGACATCAACACCATCCGGGGGGCCTCACCCAGGCAAACAGTCGTCGAAAAACTGCTTCCGTTAGCCAACTTGGAGCCCGGCGAGTACCGGCTGAGTTTGGAAGTAAGCGATAGCGTCAAGAACGAGGTTCTGATGCCGTCGGCGACCTTTAAGATCGTCAAGTAGCGTGCACGTTGGAGTTGGACCTACAACTAGACCAGTGAACGCACAGCGGAGAGATTCCCACAAAACCGCGTGGCACTTGGCCGGCAAGGCTTGCCGGCTCGTTCTGCTGTCGCTACTTATAGCGGTGCTACCCGCCGCCGCGCAAAACCGCATCGCCGGCTCAATCGTTGGTTGGGTCAAAGACGACCGCGGAATCCATCGGATGGGAGCGGTGGTGACCTTATTGACCGCCACCGGACGTAGCGCCGACCGCGTTTACACGGACCACCGCGGCAATTTCCAGTTGGACGACGTCCTGCCCGGAAAGTACTCCCTGAGAGTTACTCTCGACCGCTTCCTTCCGCTGCTGAAAGAGAACATCAAGATCGACCCCGGCGTTCGAACTTTCCTTGACGTGAATTTGCGGGGTCTCTTCTCCAGCCTTCAGCTTGTGTTCCCCAGTGGGGGCGAGATCCGCGACATGAGCGAGGATTGGAAATGGGTTCTGCGGACCTCCTCGTCAACGCGTCCTGTCATTCGCCTGCTTCCCGAGGAACGGCGAGAATCGCGGACCGCGCTGCGGAAACTGGCGGGCACGTTTAGCGACACTCGCGGCTACGCTGAGGTCAGTGCCGGCGGAGGTGCCCGCCAGTCGGCTTTGGCGAACGAGACGGACCTCGGCACAGCGTTCGCGGTGGCCACATCGCTATTCGGTGACAACAGCGTGACCGTAAGCGGCAATCTGGGTTATGGCTCAACGACGCGAACGCCCGCCGCCGCCTTTCACGCCAGCTATAGCCGCGAAATGGGCGGGGTCGCACCCGAGGTTTCGGTCACCGTGAGGCAGCTTCAGGTGCCCCTGGCGGCCACCCAAGCCATCGTAGGGGGGCCGTTGGATAGCGATCTTCCCAGGCTCGAAACCTTCACCTTGGGTTTTGGCGACCGCGTCGAGTTGGGCGATACGGCTCGTTTCGAGTACGGCTTTCTCTATGAGTCGGTCAGCTTCCTCAACCGGCTGAACTTCGTCAGCCCCTACGGCAGGTTGATCTACAAGCTTGGTTCAGACCGTGAGATCCAACTTCGCTACGCCTCGGGCGTTCCCAGGCCGGACGAAGCCGTTACGGGCACGGAAGCTCTCCGCCAGGAGGTTTCTTCACTGGGACTGTTTCCCAGAATGGCGCTCCAAGACGGCCGGCCCACCGTTCAGCGGACCGAGCACGTCGAGATCGCCTACCGCGAAACTATGGGAGACGGACTTCTCGAAGCGGCCGTTTATCGAGACCGGCTTTCCGACGCGGCCTTGTCCGCGGTTGTGCCCGAGGGCTTCTACGGCGGCGGTAATGTATTGCCTGATCTGTTTTCGATGAGCTCGACGTTCAACGGCGGCTATCACCAGGCGTCTGGCTTTCGCGTTTCCTACGCCCGCAAGCTCCGCGACCGATTGCAGGCAGCCATTGGGTATGGACTCGGCGGAGCCTTGTCCCCGACGAAGTCGGAGTTGCAGACCGCCGATCCTAACGAACTTCGCCAATCGCTCGACATGCGACAGGCCCATATGCTGATGGCTTCGCTTTCGAGCGAGCTGCCCGGGTCCGGGACGCGTGTGGTTTCGACCTACCAGTGGCTCAGCCGTCAGGCGGTCATTGCTCCGGATCTCTACAACGACTTTGCAGCCCGCTCGAATCCTGGCTTGAATCTGATTATTCGCCAGCCGCTGCCTTTCCACGGTTCCCTTCCCGGCAAGCTGGAAGCCAGGGCTGAACTCAGGAATCTCCTCAAGGCGGGCTATATTCCCATCCAGACTTTCGATGGCGGACAGATGTATCTGTTGCAGGCGATCCGAAGCTACCGGGGAGCTCTGAGTTTCATCTTCTGACTTGCACTTTGACCGTCTGCGGTTTGACTTCTTGACATGAGAGCCTTGATTGCTATTATCCTCGCTTTGCTGTTTATCTCCCCCCACGCATTGTCAGCCAAGAAACAGTGGTCCAGCCTGCGAATCGTGGTGCTCGACCATGAAGGTGAGCCGGTGCCACGCGCCAGCCTCATTATCCGCACGCTGAAGGGTAAGAAGCACAAGAAGGTTGGCCGTAGTTTCGAGCTGAAAACCAGCCAGCAAGGAACCGCCCCCCTGCCGCCCATTAAGCAAGGGTTTGTCTTGCTCCAGGTGATCGCGGAAGGGTATCAAACGTACGGCGAAACCGTGGAGCTCCGGGAGCCTGAGCAGACCGTTACGGTCAAGCTTAAGCTTCCTCAGGACCAGTTTTCCGTCCATAAGTAGCGCTGGGATCGCCGGGGAACGTTCTACGCTACACTCAAACGATATGCGTCTTTTCACTGCGCTGGAGCTGAATTCTAAAGTCATCGCGCATCTTACCGAGCTGCTGCGGCGACTCAGTCCCTATGGCGGGATCCGCTGGGTTCACCCGCTGAACATGCACGTCACGCTTAAATACATCGGTGAGTGGCCGGGAGAGCGGCTGGAGGAAGTCATCTGCGCTTGCAGCGAGGTCAAGTTGCCTTCGGTGCATACGGCGCTTAACGTCCCCCTGGCCGGGATGGGGTTTTTCCCCGATGCTCGCTCACCTCGAGTGTTCTGGGTCGGGGCCGAAAACATCCCCGCTCTTCGTAAGCTAGCCAGCAGTGTTGACACCGCGCTGCAACCGCTGGGCATCGCACCTGAAGTTCGCCCCTATCAGCCCCATCTTACCTTGGGCCGAGTCGGCAAAGACGTCAACCTCGACGACCTGCTGGGGGCCGTGGAAGATCTCCCCAGCCGCGAATTCGGAGCGATTAGCCCGGACCGCTTCGTGCTGTTTGAGAGCACAGCGACGCAGTCAGGGCCGATCTATCGAAAACTGGCCGAATTCCCCTTCATCGCCCCACTCTCCCAGGCGGCTCACGCCTCGGGCCGTATGTTCGGCAGCCACGGTTTTTGATCGCCACCTGGTGTCGAAAAGCAAGATTGGCGGACGTAGGCGTCTGCGCTACAACATCAGGTACCGAAGCCCAACGTGTGAGCTCTGAGCGTAAGGCAACAACCGCCCTCGTGGCGCGGGTCCCCAGACCTGCCGTGTGGGTACTCCTACCGACACCTGTTTCCGAGCTGCCCAGGCGAAAGGACCCAAGTCGGGCTGAACACCAGCACAAACGCGAACTTCTTGCCCGGGCTACGGCCCGAATTGCCGAGGGCGATACAATGATCCACAGGTAGCTGAAACTACTTCTCGATCGGCCCTAACCCGCTTTTCTCACGAGGGTTTGGATGCCCAGCGTTGGACGAACGTTTTTTGTAGGGGCGGACCACCGTGTCCGCCCAAGCGTGAGATTTACACTCCGTCCCATTCGATCACCCAACCCAACCTCGCGAGAACCTCTCTGGGCAGGCGCAGCGGCCTGCCCCTACGGTTTTGTCGTGACCACACCGGGCTAAAGTCCGAGGGCAGGCTCGTCGATCGATTGGTGTGCCGAGCGATCGTCGGGGCCCGGAGAACTACGCCCCCAGCCGGGGACGGGTGGTGCATGTGCTGGGCAGCCTCGACGCCGGCGGCGTAGAAAACTGGCGGCTCGAGGTTGTTCGCCACCGTTCCCCACCCGACTGGGTCTTCGATTTTTGCCTTCTCGGCAGCCGCGAGGGAGCGTATGCCGGCGAGTTGAAGAGGCGAGGCTGCAGGATTTTCCGATGTCCGCTGCGCCCCTTTGTCCTATTTCCAGTGCGGCTGTACGCACTGCTGCGGGGATCGAACTACGAGATTGTTCACAGCCATGTTCATCCCTTTAGCGGCCTCATCCTGGCCATCGCTCGAGCGGCGGGAGTACCTCTCCGGGTAGCCCACTGTCACAACACGCATGACGGTCGGGAAGACCGTTTTCGCCGGCGGCTCTACCGGCGATTGATGCAGCGTTGCCTCTCGCGCTGGATGACGTTGGGATTGGGATGCTCGGAGCCGGCCGCGGGGCAACTGCTCGGTGTCTCGAAGAGGGATGACGAGAGAATCAGTGTCCTGCGATACGGCATCGACCTACAGGCTTTTCGCGCTGGGCCCGGTGACCACTTCGAGCTAAAGCGGGAGTTCGGCTTGGAACCGGATGCCGTCGTGGTGGGGCACGTCGGTCGCCTGGAACCGCAAAAGAACCAGGAGTTCCTGCTCTACGTAGCCGCCGAGGCCTTCAGAGCGCACGTGCGATTACGGTTTGTGATCGTAGGCGAGGGTCGACTGGAACATTCTCTTCGCGCTCAGGCCGAAAATCTGGGCCTCCGTGGTCGAGTCATCTTCGCGGGACGTCGGGATGACGTGCCTCGGCTCATGACGGGGTTGTTCAGCGCCTTCGTCCTTCCTTCACTCCACGAAGGGCTGCCCATCGCAGCTCTCGAAGCGCAGGCGGCGGGGTTGCCGATTCTGCTCTCCGACCGCATCGCGGCCGAAACCTCGGTCGTGCCTGATATCGTGCGTCAGTTGCCTCTCGAGGCCGGAGCAGCTGTGTGGGCCAGGGTGCTGTTGAACACCGTCAAAGAGGAGCGCTATCCGATTGGGAGGGCTTGCCGTCTGCTGGAAGAGCGCGGCTTCTCGGTAGAGAAGTCCGCGCGGAAGCTGTATCAGACCTACGAAATAGCTCTCCAAGGGACTAGTGTAGTGCCACTAACGGTTCTGGACAATGGCGTGGGTTTTGGCGGCGCGCTCGACTTTGGCGAGGATATCTTGTGCCGGAGCTGTCCAGACAAAGGGCTTGGCCGCTTGGTTGCTCGCTTCCAGGTACTCGTGGATGGCGGCCTCGAGTTCGGGAACACTGCGGAACACGCCGCGGCGGATGCGCTTCTGTGTCAGCTCGCGGAACCAGCGCTCGACGAGATTGAGCCAAGAAGAAGACGTGGGAATGAAGTGAAAGTGGAAGCGGGGGTGCTTCGCGAGCCACTTCTTCACCTGCTCATGCTTATGCGTGGAGTAGTTGTCCACGATCAGATGCAGCTCCAGCGCCGGTGGCGTTTCGCGATCGATCTTGCGTAGGAATTTGAGGAATTCCTGGTGCCGATGTCGCGGCAGACAGTCCCCGATCACCTGGCCGTCGAGCACATTGAAGGCGGCGAACAGCGTCGTTGTGCCATGTCGTTTGAAGTCGTGGGTCATGGTGCCGGCGCGACCCTTTTTCAGGGGCAGTCCCGGCTGGCTGCGGTCTAAGGCCTGGATCTGGCTTTTCTCATCGACGCTGAGCACCAGCGCGTGCTCGGGCGGATTCAAGTACAGCCCGACCACGTCGCGGAGTTTCTCGACGAACTGCTTGTCGCGGCTGAGCTTGAAAGTTTCGAGGCGATGGGGCTGCAGTCCGTGCGCTTTCCAGACGCGCTGGATGGCCATCTTGGAGACGCCCAAGTGCTTGGCGAGGGTGCGGGTGCTCCAATGCGTGGCCGCCCGGGGCTTCTCGTGAAGCGTTGTATCGAGGATGCATTGGACGAATTCAGCGGAGAGCGCCGGTTTGCGTCCGGGGCGCGTCCGATCGCGGAGTCCGTCGAGGCCGGACTGGGCGAAGCGCTTTCGCCACAGGATGACGGTCTTGCGGTTGACGCCGAGTTCGCGGGCCATGGCGTGGTTCGCCAACCCCTGCGCACAGCGCAAAACAATGTGCGCTCGCAAGACCATTGTCTGCGTCGTATTGCGGCCTCGAACGAGGCGACGAAGAGCGTTTCGCTGCGGAGCGGTGAGGGCTAGAGCGTCAGCGGATGGCCACATAAACCATCTTACCGCGAAAAGGGTGTTATTGTACAGCTATTTATGTGGCACTACACTAGGTTCTCAGTTGATTCACACTCAGCCTGGCCACAACACCCGGTTACCCCACGTCGAGCAATGGCGCGCAAGGCCGGCGCTGGGAGTCGGAGATTCGTTGAATAGGTCTCGTGGGGACCGCCTGTTGCCACCTTCCGCGTCCCAACAACCTTTGCGTTCAGCTCGGAATCCCAGGGAGCAATTCGAGCATCCGTGGCCGCTAGGTAGTCCATTTCATAAGTTCGGTCACGTATGTCTAGATTTAGAAACCAGGTGGACGATCGGGAACTTCGGGCACGGCATGCCGTCCCTCTCCGTTTCCAGACGCCTAACAGACCTGTAGGGGCACAGCATGCTGTGCCCGCCTGCGTCCGCCCGAAACGTGAGTGTATTTATGAAATGGAGTTCTAACCAAACGGTATTACGCGTAGAGGCCGCGTCTAGGTTTCAGGGACCCGAGCCTCCCCCTGATCCGCACAAAAACCTGATCCGCCGGGTGCTAGCGGTCACGGCTCGGCTTGGAGTTTGACACGACGGGCAACGCTCGAAGCCGGTCAATAGGCCATGAACATCTCTTCGCGTCTGGCGGAGGACGGTAAACGGGCCCATCTTTGCCTGTGCTTGGCTGTCTTGACGGCCGCGGCGTCGATCGCATCAGCCGACGCCGCGGAAAGCGATCGAGTGGCAGCGCTGGCCGCTGGGGTTGCCTTTCTTTTGGGCGTGGCATCCTGTCTGCGCCTTTTGCGACTGGATCCTCTTTCCCCGACGATGGTCTACCTGTACGTGTTCGGCGTATTCCACCTCGGTCTAGTGGTGCCTTGGGCGGTTGGTCTGCACTCGGAGCGCCTGCCCAATTGGATGATCGAGCACCGACTCGCCCCGGCACTCACGTTGGTGACCATCTCCGTCATGGCGTATCAAGCCGGGGCGTCTGTAGCGGTGTGGAAGTGGCCGCACCCGCGGCGGTTGCGGAAACCGGTGAGCTACCACAATCTGATTCTCTACCACGGCGGCCTGGCGGTTCTGCTGGCTGGTTGTCTGATGTTTGCTTGGGGGTTGCGGTCGTTGGGGTTCACCCGCCTGCTGGAAGCGACCTATTTCGAGACCTATCGACTGATCAACTGGTACGACCCTCGCTTCTTCGTCACGAGCTTGACTGTGGTCCCGATCGGACTGTATTTGGCCGCCGCCGCTGCACCCCAAAGGTGCGTTCGATGGGTTTTGTGCCTAGCGACCGCGTGGAGCGGGGTGATTTTCTTTCTCGGCTTCCGGGGATTCGCCTTGATACCGGCCCTAACCGTCTTAGCGGTATGGAACAAACGCGGCTTTAGGCCCTCCAAGAGGGTGTACGTGCTGGGGCTGGCAGCGGTTCTGGTGGCGATACCGGCCGTTACCGTCATCCGTTCTTCGCCGCTTTCGGAGCGCTCCATCAGCGAAGTTTTCTCGTCAGTGCGGCCCCTCGCCGCACTCAAAGAGATGGGAGCGAGCCTGCGGCCCTTGGTCCACACCTTGCACTACATGGAAACGGAATCCTATCGCTGGGGCAAGACCTATTGGCGCGGACTGATCTCCGTCGTCCCGAACCTGTCGTCGCAATGGGAAGGGCGTTCCTATGTATCGCTCGAAGAATTGCCCCCAAGTCATTGGGTCACCAAGCAAGCCTCGCCCTGGACGTATAAGCACTACGGTGGCCTGGGTTTTTCAACCGTGGCGGAGCCGTATATGAACTTCGGGATCCCGGGCGTAGTAATTTACTTTCTCCTTCTGCCTGTTCTTTTGATTTGGGCGGATCGCTTTGACGCGGCTCGACCTACCCGCCTGGCCATGTGGGCGGTGCTTTTCGGGCCGTTGCTATGGACAACACGCAACAGTTTTGACAACTTCTTTCGCCCGGCAATCATCGGCCTGGGCTGCGTGTTGGCGGCGCGTCTCGTAGCCAATTCAATCACTGCTGTTGGGCGTTTTCCCCACCGGGCTCCTACCCGAGTTGAAGGTCAGCCCTAAAGCCGTCGATTAACCTCTACGAGCGCGACCTTGTCTACGCCGGAGTGGTCGGGGCCCTTGCAGACAGACCCGCCTGGCCCGCTTTGCTCACCACATGGCGAGCTTATCGCCTGCTTCGGCTGTCAGGTGGTGAGAAAGGCGGGCTCGCGACAAGCGCACCGGCCCACACCTTCTCGGCGGAGACGGCGTAGGAGGAGCTTTAACCCATGAAAGACTCGGCGGCCACAGAAGTTTGGGAGCCTCACAGCACAGAGGCGGTCGGACCGCTCAGCACACAGAAACCGCTTTTCGACCGCAAGGTCCCTATGGCGGCTCCGAAGCTCTCCGCTACGGAAGGGTTGCTCGAAGAATTCCGGCGAGTGCTCGAAAGTCCGCAACTCACGAACGGCCATCGGGTAGCCGAGCTCGAAGAGCGCGCGGCGGCGGCGCTCGACGTCCCCCACTGCGTGGCTGTTTCGAGCTGCACGTCCGGACTCATGCTCGTTGCCCGGTGTCTGGACCTCGAAGGCCAGGTCATTGTACCGAGCTTTACGTTCTTTGCCACGGCCCACAGCCTTTTGTGGAACGGACTCGAACCCGTTCTAGTTGACTGTGAACCACAGAGCTTCAACATCGATCCGGCGCGCGTGGAACGGGCTCTGACGGATCGAACCGCGGCGATTTTGGCGGTCCACATCTTTGGGTGTCCCGCCCCGACGGAGGCTTTGGAGGAGATCGCGCGAAAAAAGGGGATCCCGCTGATCTTCGACGGGGCGCACGCCTTCGGAGCGCAACAAGGAGGACGCGGAGTCGCCGTCTGGGGAGATGCAACGGTTTTCAGTCTGAGTCCGACAAAGCCGCTCGTGGCCGGGGAAGGGGGAATCATTGCCACCAGGCACCCGCATCTCGCCCAGCGGCTGCGCCAGGTGCGGAACTACGGAAAGGGGGCCAACTATGATTGCGAGCTGGTGGGGCTCAACGCTCGTATGACCGAGTTCCAGGCTGTGGTCGCCGTGGCCGGATTGCCTGACGTGGAGGAAGACATCGCGCAGCGTCGCCGACTGGCAAGCATTTATCGAAGTTACTTGGATCCGGTTCCCGGGCTGCGAACGCAAGCGGTCCAGGGCACCGGTTTAAGCAGTTGGAAAGACTTTGCCATCGTCATCGATCCCGACGACTTCGGTCTCTCGCGAGATCAACTCGAACAGCTTCTTAGTTACGACAATATCGAAACGCGACGCTACTTCGACCCGCCCCTACATCGCCAAGAAATCTATCGTCGCTACTATCGGCCCGAGGAAGATGCACTTTCGGTCACCGATGAAGTGAGTTCAGGAGTGCTCTGCCTTCCTCTGTACACCGGTCTCTCCGAGCGTACCGCGGAGGCAATCGCCGACCGGATCGCGTGGTTGCACCGAAACAGCCGTCTCATCGGCGTCGGAGAAGCGACTACGGGAGTTCGCCTCTAACTTCGGTCCGAAAAGGCCTGGTGTCTCACCGCGCGCCGGGTGAAGGGTGGTGTCCTGGGACACTACCCGGTACTACCGCAGGGCATTGACTTTAGCGCAGTTCGCAGTTCGTAACGCGGATCTCGCATTTGAGATCCGCGGCTTTTGCTCCGCCCCTGCCCAACCGACAACACCAGTCCCTCAGGGGCCGCTTCCCGGCGGCCGCGCCGACCTCGGACCAGCTCTCCCACCATGCCGATTCTTTTGTGGCGCACGCATTCTTGGGTGCTGGAGTGAACCCCCAAAATGAGACAGTCGTGATAGCGACACTTTAGCCGGGAAAGGAACTGCGAGTGGGCAAGAGACGAGTTTACAAGTTTCCCGAAGAATACCGGAAGATGGCACTGGAGCGGCTGAAAAGCTGCGCGAGCGTGACAGCGCTGTCGAAGGAGCTGGGGATTCACCGAGGGCTGCTGTACAGGTGGCGAAATCGGATGGAGCCGACGGAGGAGGGGCCCGGTCCGCCGGTCGCCTCCCGCGAGCGGGAACTGCGCCAGGAGATCCGCGCGTTGCAGCGTCTGTTGGGGGATAAGACGCTGGAAGTGGATTTTTTCAAAGGCGCCTTCGAAAAAATCGAGGCTCGACGCCACGGCAGCGGCAGCTGTGGCGAGAAGGCGTCTACGACCAAATCCGGGAGTTGATGCCGCTGCAAGGCGGACTGAGTGTCGAGCGGATGTGCCAGCTGGCTCAAGTGAGCCGGGCGGGTTTCTATCGCTGTTGCAAAGAGCAGATGCCAGTGGAAGAAGACATGGAAGTGAGGTCGGCGATCCAGCAGGTTGCCCTCGAACATCGGCGACGCTATGGCTACCGCAGGGTCGCGGCGGAACTCCGCCGGCGGGGGATGTTGGTGAACCACAAACGCGTGGCGCGGATCATGCGCCAGGACGGGTTGCTCGGGGTCGAACCCCGGGCGTTCGTGGCCACCACGGAGGCCGATCATCCGCTGGAGGTTTACCTCAACCTAGCCGCCCGCATCAAGCTGCGGGGGATCAATCAGCTGTGGCTGGCCGACATCACCTACATCCGGTTGAAGGCCGAGTTCGTTTATCTGGCCGTGGTCTTGGACGCCTACTCGCGGAAGGTGGTGGGCTGGGCGCTGGAGAGAACGCTGGCCGCCCGCTTGCCGCTGGCGGCACTGGAGCAGGCGATGGCCGAACGGCAACCGCCGCCCGGCCTGGTCCATCACTCCGATCGCGGTGTGCAGTACGCTTCCGGCGCCTACGTGAGGAGCTTGCGCCGCCAGCAAGCGATCCCCAGCATGAGTCGGCCGGCGAACCCTTACGACAATGCCAGTTGTGAGAGCTTCATCAAGACGCTCAAGCGGGAGGAGATCTACGCCAACGATTATCAGGATCTCGATCACCTGCGCGCGAACATCGGGGACTTCATCGAGCGCTACTACAACCGCTGCCGTCTGCATTCGGCGCTGGGCTATCGGCCCCCCGAGGAGTTCGAGCGGGCCGCCGGGACGAAGGCGGCTTGCGCCGGAGCGACGATGAGTTTTTTTAGGCAGCAGGAGATCTATCGATCCGATGGGAAGGGGTTGCTGAACGAGAAGCCGACCGCAGCCGGCTCCCCGGACCATCGTTTCGATGAGTCTCCGGCCGGCTATTCCTCGGCGGGTTGGGTCTCCACCAGAGCCCGCCTCCGCTTCACCCGCCGAGGACCATGCTAGAACAGAAGAGGCTATGGGGAGAAGGAAAAACCATTGAACGGCGAGTGTCGCTACCGCCGATTGTCTCAGCGGAGGGGTTCACCCCAGTGCCGTGTCGCCATTCGTCGCGACGGTTTTCCCGGGGTATGAGCATTCTGTCCCCTTCGCGATCTCAGCCCGGTGCAGACTTGAAACCTCGGCGACTCATGTTGGTCTAGTTTTGCTCCGCCACCAGCCGCCTCAGGTGGTCGCCCTGTGGTCTATTTTCGCTCCGGCGCTTACAGTTGGGTTCGCCAAAGCCAACCGGGAGCTGGTGGGAAGTAGCACGCACTGGAACATTTTATGAGTATTATGTAGTTTGTTCGGGATGGTGATCGGCAGAGTCGCGCAGCAAGACCGAGGCGCTTCCGTGAACGAATTCTCGTCGTACGGCAGGAGGGCGCGTGGCGAGGCATAGCGTCCTCGGCGTCGAGGAGCGGTTCTTCGACCGCCCTCGCGAATCCTCGCGTATTAAACAGAAGTTCGTGGTCGACTATTTCCTCTCATGGGCGAATGTGCTGGCCAGGAATCGAACGGTCGGATATGCGGATCTGTTCGCCGGACCGGGGCAGTACGAGAACGGCGAGAAGTCCATTCCGTTGCTCATCGCTGAACATGTGATTCAGGACGAAAGGCTCCGCAAGTGCGTAAGGCTTTGGTTTAACGAGGGCGCCCCGGACTATGCTAAGCAGCTTAGCGAGAACATTCTGTCGCTGCCCGGTATCGACAGCCTCCAGTATGCGCCTGCGTTTACCAAAAGGATTGTCAATAAATCGCTCGCCAAGCATGGGTTTTCAATTGCCACACTTGTCTTTGCTGATCCGTGCGGATACAAAGGCTTGTCACTTCAGCTAATAGCGAATGCACTGCGGGGATTCGGCAATGACTGCCTGTTCTTTTTCAACTACCGCCGCGTCAACATGAAGGTCAGTTATCCCGTTATGGATGAGTCGATCGATGAGTTCTTTGAGCCGGATCGCGCCAAAGCGTTGCGCCGCGACATTGGAACTCTAAAGCCGAGGGCGCGGGAAGGAGGGTCTTGAAGGAAATCCGCGCGGCGATTCAAGAAGCGGGCGGAATATCCGTTGTATTCGCATTCAGAAGTTCTGAAGGAGGCGGCACGAGCCACCATCTTGTATTCGCGTCCAAACATACGAAGGGTGCCGGGATAATGAAGCGTATCATGAACGACTGCAGTTCAGAGGTGATTGAGGGCATAGGGTCGTGGGACTTCGACCCGAAGGACGCAGGGACTACAACTTTGCCCTTATTCTCCCTTCTCGATGAAGTTTGCGATCGGTTGTTGGAGGTTTTCGCCGGTCGCACAGTAACGTTCAAGCAACTCCTGGACGACGAAGCGCCACAGACTCAGTACACCGATACGACTTATCGTGACGCAGTGCTTCGACTGGAGGCCGAGTTTCGAATCGAAGTGGATCCACGGTCTCAGGAACGGCGAATGCAAGCAGGAAGTGAAAAGCGAACGTTGCCGAAAAGGACGAAGTTGACGTTTCCAACGTGAATCAGGAGCAAAGAATGGCGACCAAGTCTTCGATCGAATGGACGGAATCGACATGGAATCCACTCACGGGCTGCACAAAGATCAGTCCCGGGTGCAAATTGTGCTATGCGGAGCGCATGTCTTATCGCCTAAAGGCCATGTGGCAACGCAACTACCGAAACGGTTTCAGGTTGACTTTGCACAAGCACATGCTCGATACGCCCCTTCACTGGAAGAAGCCCCAGGTGGTTTTCGTTAACTCCATGAGCGACTTGTTCCAAGACAACGTACCGGTCACGTTCATCCAACACGTGTTCACCACAATGCGCGCGGCGCATTGGCACCGATTTCAGGTTCTCACGAAGCGCGGACGCCGGCTATTGGAATTGAGCGAGCGACTGGATTGGGCAGAAAATATTTGGATGGGGGTAAGTGTCGAAAACGAGAAGTATGAGTTCAGAATTGACGATCTTCGCAAGACTGGGGCTGCCATCAAATTTCTTTCGCTTGAACCACTCCTTGGCCCATTGCCAAAGCTGAACCTGTCCGGCATAGATTGGGTGATAGTCGGCGGCGAGTCGGGACCCGGCTCTCGTCCAATGCACAAGCAGTGGGTCATATCTATTCGAGACCAGTGTTCGGCCGCCGAAGTACCGTTTTTCTTCAAGCAGTGGGGGGGGGGGCGCAAATAAGAAGGAGGCGGGACGAGAACTTGACGGCCGGCAGTACGATGAGATGCCGCGCCGCAGCCTCGCGGCCAACGATTCGGCAGCTTTATCTCAGATCAAGCCTGCCAAAGTCTGAGTATTTAACCGGTGATGGCTGCACCGAATCTGGAAGGGGCCCGTGCTGCCAATAGCCATCAACGCGGATTAGTCGTAGTCACAACTCGCTTGCCTTCCCCGATCAGCATCCATTTGGCCATAACGCCGCTAGCTTTGATCTCCCAAACTTGAAACCCAACGCCGCCGGGTCGTATGATCGTAAATCCTGGTGGAAGTTCCTTCCCATGACGTTCTTATCATTGGCGGCGGAGGTGCGGGCCTGCGCGCGGGCATCGCCGTGGGCGAAGCCAACCCCGAATTGAGCGTCGCCATCGTTTCCAAGGTCTACCCCATGCGGAGCCACACGGTTTCCGCGGAAGGGGGGTCGGCAGCCGTCGTCGCTGATGACGACAGTCTCGAAGAGCACATCTATGACACGATTTCAGGCGGCGACTGGCTGGCGGACCAAGACGCCGTCGAAGCCTTTGTGAACGAAGCGCCTGAGGAATTGTTGCGCCTGGAGCGTTGGGGGTGCCCTTGGAGCCGGCGTGACGATGGCCGGGTGAACGTCCGACCCTTCGGCGGCATGAAAAAGAAGCGCACCTGGTTCGCCGCCGACAAGACCGGCTTCCACATGTTGCACACGCTCTTCCAGACAAGCCTCAAATATGAGTCCATCACGCGCTACGACGAGTGGTTCGTCACCAAGCTGCTGGTCGAAGACGGGCGCGCGCAGGGGGTAGTCGCCATCGAGACGGCCTCCGGGAAGATTCAAACCCTTCTAGCTAAGGCGGTGATCATCACTACGGGAGGCTGCGGGAAGGTATTTCCTTTCACCACCAATGCCAACATCAAGAACGGCGACGGCATGGCCATGGCTTACCGCGAGGGTGCCCCCCTGAAGGACATGGAATTTATCCAATACCACCCGACGGGGCTGCCGTTTACCGGGATTCTGATTACCGAGGCTTCCCGCGCCGAGGGCGGGTACATGCTCAACAAGGACGGGTACCGCTACCTGCAGGATTATGATCTCGGGAAGCCTGAACCGAAGCCTGTCCTGCGCAGCATGGAGCTCGGGCCCCGGGACCGGCTGTCCCAAGCATTTGAAAAAGAGCGAGAAAAAGGACGCACCATCGAAGGACCCTATGGCCCGGTCGTCCACCTCGACCTGCGCCATCTGGGCGAGAAGGTAATCAATACACAGCTTCCCTTTGTTCGCGAGCTGTGCCGGAAGTATCAAAACATCGACCCGGTCAAAGAGCTCATCCCCGTACGACCTGTTGTGCATTACGTGATGGGTGGCGTCCACACCGAGATGGACGGCGGCACGCCGATCGAGGGTTTGTATGCCGCCGGGGAAGCCGCCTGCGTTAGCATCAACGGAGCGAACCGGCTGGGATCGAACTCGCTGACCGAGTTGCTGGTGTTTGGCGCGCGAGCCGGCAAGGCTGCCGCGTCTTACGCCGCCGAGCAGGGGGAAAGCGGCGACCGCGTTTTGCTCCAGGCGAGGCAGGAGACAAAGAGGCTCGGGAAAGACTTTCTCGAGAAGACCGGTGGCCGAGAAAGCATCGCCGATATCCGCCGGCAGATGCAGGAGACCATGGAAGTGGGAGTCGGAATTTACCGCCACGGCAGTTCGCTAGGTGCTTCCGCCGACAAAATCCGTGAGCTGAAGGAGCGCTTCAAGGACATCGCCATCAGCGACCACAGCCGGACGTTCAATACGGAAGTCCCCTCCGCGATTGAACTGTCCTTCATGCTCGATGTCGCGGAGACAATGGTCGAGTCGGCTTTGTACCGAACCGAGTCACGCGGCGCCCACCAGCGCACGGACTTCCCCGAGAGAGATGACGAGAAGTTCCTCGCACATTCGCTGATATCCCGTAATCAGGACGGTTCCACGAGGGTAGAGCTGCTGCCCGTGAAGATCACCCGCTGGCCTCCGGGCGAGCGAGTCTACGGAAGGTAGGAGCAGATGGCAGACACGATCAGTTTGGAAGTGACGCGTTATCGTCCCGAGGAGGAGACAGAGCCTACGTTTCAAACTTACGAGGTGCCCTTGCGGAAGGAATGGGTGGTTCTCGATGCGCTCAACTACATCAAGGACGAGTTGGACGGGTCGCTGTCTTACCGCTGGTCCTGCCGCATGGGGATTTGCGGTAGTTGCGGCATGATGGTCAACGGCGAACCAAAATTAACCTGCGCCGTATTTCTCAACGATTACCTCCCGGGGCCAATCCGGGTCGAGCCGCTCCGCTACTTCCCCGTGGTTCGCGATCTGGTCATCGACATGAGCGATTTCTTGGCCAAGCTGCGGCGCGTCAAGCCCTGGATCACCCGTGACGAGGAAAAACCTTTGTCGGAGGGCGAGTACCGCCAGACGCCCCAGGAGCTGGACACTTACAAGCAGTTCAGCATGTGCATCAACTGCATGCTTTGCTACGCGGCGTGCCCTGTCTATGGGTTGGATCCCGACTTCATCGGTCCCGCGGCCATCGCGCTGGCACAGCGCTATAACATGGATTCCCGGGATCAGGGGGCGGGCGAGCGACTCGAGATCCTGTCCCAGGAAGAAGGCATATGGGACTGCACGTTTGTCGGGGAGTGCACCCGAGTTTGTCCCAAAAATGTCGATCCGGCGGGAGCCATTCAGCAATACAAATTGACGGCCACGACGGACTGGTTCCAGTCGTTGCTGATGCCCTGGGGAGGGAAGTGAGATGAGCTCCAGCCGGCCTGGCGCTTATTTTGCACCTCGCCCGTATCGGGCCCGAATGTCCACGTATTGGTGGCTCCACCGGTGGCGGCACTTGAAATTCATGTTGCGGGAGCTCAGCAGCGTGGCCGTGGGTTATTTCATTGTGATCACGCTGCTGCAGATTCGCGCTTTGGCCCAGGGGCCCGAATCCTACGCCGCTTTTCAGGAATGGCTGCAAGCCCCAGTACTGATCGTGCTCAATGTGGTTAGTTTCTTGTTCGTCGTTTTTCACACGATCACCTGGTTCAACGTCACTCCACGGGCCATCGTGCTGCGCGTCGGGGGCAAGCGCCTTCCCGATCTCGCCGTCATCGCGCCCAACTACGCAGCGTGGGTGGTGATCTCAGGGCTCGTTGCCTGGTTCATCTTGAGGGGATAGATGCCCAAGAAATCAAATGAGCCTTTCTTGTGGTCGCTGTTCAGCGCGGGTGGCGTCATGACGGCGTTGTTCATCCCCATTCATGTGTTCCTGTTCGGTCTTGCGTTCCCACTGGGCTGGATCGACCCTCCCGGTTACGAAAGTCTCAGCGCTCTGCTGCGATTGCCCCTGACTCGCGCTTATCTGTTCGTCCTTTGTTTCCTGGCGCTGTTCCATTGGGCACACCGATTCCGCTTCACTCTCTACGACGGCTTGCAAATCAAACATCTCCACTCACTGATATTCACTTGCTGTTATGGAGCAGCCGTCGCCGGCACGGTTTGGGCAGGCTACCTGTTGTGGAACATCGGGTAGTGAGTCCGAGGGGCCACCCGTGAAGTCTGTCGACGGTTACTCCAAGGGGACAGGCGCCTGAGGACCCATCCCCTCCGAAGCGGCAGCCCCTGCCGACGAAAAGTGTTACCTATGTGCTTGGACTAAAGTGTTACCTCTGTCCCGGTTTGGTCACGGGCGGTTCGGTGGCGACAAACACTCGTGTTTGTCCTGGGCGGCAAGAAATGCGGGCTCCATGCCATGCGGCTTAAGTGTCTCATTAAAAGTAGCTTAGACCCATCGGCGCCAGGGCCTCCTTGGATCGGCAGGGTACAATGTAATTGAGTACCCGCGAAGCGTGTAGCGCGGACCTGGTGCTTTTCCAGCGTCTGCGTCCGTGAGCTCGTAGCGCGGACCTGGCGCTTTTCCAGCGTCCGCGTCCGTGGGCGCCTACCGAGAAACAGAATTACCAAACAAAGCCAATTCCTTATGATTACTTTAAATGGGGTATCCACTTGACTCAGGTAACCCCAACATCTTGTGGTTGGGCTCACGGGGCCTCAGCGTCCCAGTCGGCGACGATCGATCGATACGGCGTTGGGTCCACGGCGGCTGCCTGCTGCACAAGGCGGTAGAAGAGTTTTCCCCGGCTGCGTGAGTTGCGCCGGTTGAAGCGGAACACAAACTCGTCGAGGTAGTAGTCCAGATGCTCGTGACTAACCGCGCCTTGGTGCGTGCCCAGCAGCCAGCGCTTGAGCAACGAGATCGCTTGGTGCACCCTCGGCAATAATTCCGAGGCCTGCTTGCGGCGGCCCGACAGAAAGACGATGCGATGCTGGTAGCCCTTCTTCTCCAGCGGCTCGTAGCCCAGCCAGCCGTCGGTGTGCACCACGCTTCCCGGCTCGACCGACTCCTCCACGAAGGGCATCAAACTGGCCGCCGATGCGTTCCGCACGCGCTGCATGCGGATCCGTCCTAGCCCGCGGCCTCTCTCTTCCGCGGCTACTGCAATCAAGGCTTTACGCTCGGTCTGCCGGCCGCTCACACCCTCTTCCTCAGCGCCCCAATAGGTCTCATCGACCTCGACTACGCCCGCCAATCGCTCCCGCCCCGGACGCACCATCGCTCGCCGCAGCTTGTGCATCCAGGTCCACGCGGTTTGATAGCTGCCCAACCCGAGAACGCGCTGCAGACCCAGCGCGCTGACCACGTTCTTTTGCGAAGTGACGTGCCAGATCGCCCGGAACCACAGCCGCAGCGGCTTACGTGTGTCTTGGAAGATCGTGCCCGAGGTCACCGACGTCTGCCGCCCGCAGCGAGCGCATTCGAACCACACTTTGCGCACCGGCCAAGCCCGCTCATGCCCGCATCCCGGACAGCGGAAACCCTCCGGCCAGCGCAACGCGGACAGATAGTCGCGACAGGCCTCTTCGCTGGCGAAGCGTACCTCGAACTCGAGCAGGTCGCGTGGATAATCCTCCACGAAGGCGCATACTACATCTTGGGGTCACCTGAGTCAAGTGGATACCACATTTTACTTTATTTGCAGTAACTTACAGAGAGTTTGGCGGGCTGATAGCGTCCTTCGCCCTCGGCTGGTGAGAGATGCGGGCTAGCGTCTCGAAATCCCGGTCCTCCAATTCGCGCGACCGGAAACTCGTCCCATCTCTGCTTCGCTGGTATCGCCGTCATCGGCGGGACCTGCCCTGGCGCGGGACCCGGGATCCCTACCGCGTCTGGGTCTCGGAAATCATGCTGCAGCAAACGCGCGTTGCAACCGTCGTCCCCTACTACGAACGCTTCCTGAAACGGTTCCCCTCCGTCGAATCTCTGGCCAAGGTCCGCGAACAGACTCTGCTGGAGTGCTGGAGCGGCCTCGGCTATTACCGCCGGGCGTGCATGATGCGGGCGGCTGCTCGCAAGGTTGTGAGCGAACATAGCGGTGCATTCCCGAAAAGCTTTGAAGAGCTACGGGATCTGCCTGGCATTGGAGATTACACGGCGGCGGCCGTAGCGAGCATCGCCTTCGAGCGGCCTTGCGCGGTCGTGGATGGAAACGTCATCCACCTGCTCACGCGTCTCGACGACGACTCGCGCGATGTTACAAGCTCGCGCGTGCGGCGCGACCTGCAAACGCGAGCGCAGCAGCTCATCGCCGCTGCCGGCCCGCGCAGCCGCGGAGCGTTCAATCAAGCGATGATGGAGTTGGGTTCGCTTCTGTGCACCCGCCGCAAGCCGCGGTGCCTGATCTGCCCCGTCGCTTCGTACTGCAAAGCACGGAAGAAAGGAGTACAGGAGCAACGCCCCGTTAAACTCGAGAAGCGCCGCCCCGTTCGGCTGCAGCTGGCCGTTGCGCTGGTCGAACGCGGCCGGAAGATTCTACTTAGGCAACGACCGCGCGAAGATCCCCTCATGCCGGGGTTTTGGGAGTTGCCTCTAGCCGAAGGATCGCGGCTCGGGGCGGATTGCTTTCTTCCCCTGGGCATCGAACGGCGAAAGCGGCTGGGAACCTTCCGTCACGGGATCACTTTTCGTGAATACCGGGGGTCCGTCTACCGGGGCGAGCTGCCCGTTCAGCCCCCTGACGGTTACCGCTGGGTCTCGCCCGAGAGGCTAAAAAAGCTTCCTCTGACCACCATCACCCGTAAGGCGCTAGCCGCAGCTCGCGGCCTAGCTAGGACTCCATGTAGGATTCGTAGTTCAGGATCTCCTTAAACTCAAATAGCTCGTGTGCGTGCTGCCCCCGTGCCTCAAGCATTGCCCACTGAAACGCTTGGTCCCCCACTGTCAACTGCCGGTACGTGGTCCAAACGAGGTGGTCGGCTGCCTGCAGGCCTGGGTAGAGCTTAGAGTCTTGGGCCACCGCGAACTCTCGAATCAACTTCAGCCACGGGTACCGCCTTCGGCCCTTTTTTGATTGCCATAAACGATACAGATGGACGTGGAATTTTTCACCACGATCGAAACAGAGGTGAAGATGACCATCAACAAGACTGAGACAGCTACGGACACAGCGTTCTCCACAAAGGGCAGTCGGCTCGAGCAGGTCCTCCCGTTGCTTTTCCGCTCTACGGTAGTCGCTGATATCGATAGAGTAAGAAATCGAAACGATCGGTTCATCGCTCGGCTTGAAAAAGTCGCGCCGAATGTTTAGCAGCTCAGAACGAAGCAGGGCCACCTTATGTAGGTGCCAGCCACTAAACTCGCGCTGTGTTGCATCCGCGTCGGTCGCGCTGAAATGGCTGATTCCGTATTTGTGAAGGATGTCTGTCCATGCTGCCTCAAACCTGTCCCACGCTTCAGCACGGCCCGCATAGCCGCCCAACGTCAGTATTCCGTCCTGCGCCTTTGGGCTGAAGCTACCGCTTCCGTCGAAGTAGGCCTTGAGAAACATGAACAGGGAGTCCTGCGGGATCGACACCATCCCGCATATTTCCCGAATCGACACGTACGCCTGCTCAATCATCCCCCAAAGCCCTCCGTACTTGTCACGGGGATAATCGCCCGAAACAATTGTAACTTGTTGAGTCCGTTTGACCTACTTGGGTTTTGGTGGTGCTTTGAAGAATTGGTCCGTCTTGGTCATTTTTTTGCGATCTTTCATCGAACGGCCCCTAAGGATTTTGGATCTGTGACTGAAGCAGGGAGTAAGGTGGTGGTGACCGGTGCGAGGTCGATTGGAAGGTGCGCGGACGGGCCGGCAGGTCTCCGTCAAGCAATGGGTGGGCTGTGGGCTAGGTTGTAGCGCGTCCGGGACCGTTTCGTGTTTTACGGTCGACAAGCAATAATCGGCGTCTCACTTTCGATCGCAGCCGCGTGCTGGTTGCGAGTGGTGCGCTAGAATGGGCTTCAGCACTGGCTGATGACTCCCTGGGCCCTCCGGCTGGCCGTCTGGCTAGCCGCGGCGTCGACGGTGCTCGGCGCCGAAAAAGGGCGTCGCTACGCCCCATCCATCTACATTGGCGGCGTCGTCAACGCGGCCAGTTTCACGCCCGCTCCCGATAACTTCATCTCCCCGAACGCCATCATCTCGATCTTCGGCAACGATCTTTCCCTTCGCACCCGCGCGGTCAGCAAGTTCGACCTGGTTGGAGGCAGGCTGCCGCTCACTTTAGGCGGGGTTAGCGTTCTGATTGGAGGTGTCTTGGCGCCCCTCTACTACGTTTCTCCGAATCAGATCAACGCCCAGGCGCCTTCGGCCATTTCCCCGGGGGAGCTGCCATTACGAATCATCAGAGAGAGCCTCCGCAGCGAGCCGGAAATGGTCAAGATCAGCGAGCTTTCCCCGGGACTGTTTTCGTGGCCGCCACCTTTACCCGACGGCCGGCTCCAAGCTGTGGCGACTCACCTGGACTTCAGTCCCATCGGGCGGGGACGTCCCGAGGGCGCAACACCGACTCACCCAGGTAAGTTAGTGGTCCTCTGGGCCACGGGTCTGGGGCAGACAGCCCCGTTCGTCTTCGACGGCGAGCTACCAAAGTTTGCCGCCTGGATCATCCTGCCGTCTCGGGTGTGGGCCGGCGGCCGGGTGGTTCCCGACGGCCGTTTGCTCTATGTGGGCCAAGCTCCCGGATTCGCGGGTCTCTATCAGATCAATGTGCTTCTGCCCGACGACACTCCGCCGGGCGAGGTGGAGGTGATGATCGAGGTCGACGGGGTCGTAAGCCAACCAGGCCTGACGATCGCCGTCGATCCATGAAAGAAAAAGAACAAACCAGCGCAACCAGAATCCCCGTGATGCGTTTATATAGAGCAGAGGCAGAATGGCCATAGCCCTGGCTGTCGAGAGCTGCGAAGGAATCTGAGACAGTCCACTTCGCGCCCCGATCGGCCGTCTGAAACCGGAGGCGCTGTAGGCAACGTTTTGGTGCGGCCTTAATTCTTACCGCCGGTCATGGCGCGGGCTGCATCATCCGCGCGCCGGAAACGGCGCTAGAATAGACGGGGAGTCATTTTCATGGGGAAAGCAATTCTCATCAGCGGATTGGCGCTAGGCTTGTTCACTGCGCCACTGCCCGCACAACAGACCGCCGACGGCCCCGGCGAACCAAACACTGTGCTGTCCGACGGCCTCAAGCCAGGATTTCCGATTTGGCTCCTCTGACGGCACGAGTCTACACCCTCACCCGGCGAAGCGCAACCATTTCTCCACCCGAAAGAGGCGGCGGCTGAGGCGGGACCGATCGAGCCCCCTTCTTGCCCCTCATGGGGGCTGATCAGCCGCTGCGAAGTCAATTTCGCAGACACCCTTCCGAGCTTCCGTCCTCAGTACTCAGGTTTCGCATTCGGCAAGTCGCGTGCTACCCGCCCGGCACAGGCAGCGCCCAGATCCTCCGCAGCATGTCGCCAAACAGGCGCCGGTTCAGATGTCCCTCCGCGAACAAGAGCCAGTAATACCGCGCGTGTTTAATTAGCCGACCGCCGGTCTTCATCAGCCGGTGCTGCAAGCTCGTCAGCGACCAGCTCTTGATCCGTTGCGGCAGCCCCAGCCGCCGCCACAAGTTGCCCAGGTTATAGGCCAGCACGCTGAGCTGCAAGCGCACCTCGTTCGCCCGGAAGCGATGGCACGACAGCCGCGTCCAGTGCGTCGCTTGCTTACCTTCTTTGATCCACTGCTCCGCCGTGCCGCGCTTGTTGTAGAAACGCACCACCGACCGGCTTGGCAAGCTCATGTTCGTCACGATAAAACCGACGCGCGCGAATAGCTCGCCCTGGTGGTGCTCGACCTTGGCGACAACTCGTCTGGGCCCCTTCCAGCTCTCCGCCTGATAGCGAAAGCTCTTGTAGCGCACTAGCGGCTTGCGGCCGGGCCTCCCCGGCGGACGAAACAGGATGTCTTCGATCTCCAGCTCCAGGCTCTTATTGGCCGGAATGCGGATCGCGTAGTCCGCGCCGCGCTCCTCCAGTGCTTCGTAGATCTCGGGCTTGGCGAAGGCGGCATCGGCGCGAAAGGTGACCTGTTTGCCTTCGGCCAGTTGGCGCTCGATCTCCGGCAACAATAGCTCATCCCAGTCCTCGGCGCTGTGCACGTTGCCGGGACGCAGCTTGGCAGCGAGGCAATCACCATGACCGTTGAACAAAAGCAACGGGTGGTAGCAGACCGACTCGAAGTGTCCGTTGTAGGCACTGCCTTCCTGTTGGCCATGGACCGGACTCTCGGTGGAGTCCATGTCCAGAACGACCCGCTCGGAGTCGTCGAACGCCTCCGCTTGCCCGACCAGCTCTCGGTTCAGCGCCATCAGCCCCAGCAGGTTCTCTTCGCTCGCCAGCATCTCCGTCTCGAAGCCGTGCAGCGTCGAGGTCAAGGCCGCACCGCGATCCCAGATCTTCTGCGAGCCGATCAAGCGAAACGTCGGGTCAGCCGACACTCGGACGGCGTCGTTGACGTCCTCGTAGCCTGCCAAGCGGCTGTAGACCGACTGCCGCAACAGATCAGCGAACGTGAACTGCTTGTTTGTGCCTTGCCGGGAGTCGGTGAAATGCTCGCCGATCAGTTTCCCGAGTCCGAGTCGCTCGTCCAACTCCCGAACCAGGATCAAGCCACCGTCGGAAGTGACGTGCGATCCCTGGAAATCGACTTTCAACGAGCCGTTGAAACTTAGCTGGAATGGCTTGGTTTGTTTTTCACCCATTGGGTGTTGGCCTCCATGGCGTCCTCATCGGGCTCTAGCCCCTATGAATAAAGACGCTCAAGGCCGCCGGAAGGTCGAGAGGTCTGAATCAAATTGGAAATGCGGGTCAAGACCAGGGAGCAACCCGAGGGCCTCGGCATCACGATCCCCCGGGGCACCCGAGTTCCTCTGGTTCTCATCAACAGCATCAGCACCAAGCATGCCTCGCCGGGCGACCGTGTCTATCTCCAGTCCGTGTACCCAGTGCCGGTCGACGGGCGGATTGTCATTCCGCCCGGCACGTACGTCTCGGGGACGGTGACCAGCGTCAAGCGTCCCGGCCGCTTGAAGGGCCGTGGAGAGCTGTTTCTACGCTTCGAGCAGCTAATTCTGCCGAACGGCACCATTCGCGACTTGGTGGGCAGGGTAGGCGCGCTCGACGGCCGCTCGCCGGAAGACTTCGATCGGGAAGAAGGTAAGGTCACCAGCGAGAGCAATAAAGGGGGCGACGCGAGGTCGGTGGGCGAAGCGACTGCGGCGGGAGCGTCCATCGGGGTGATCGCCGGCGCCGCCGGCGGCAAGGCCGGCTTGGGCCTGGGCGTCGGAGCAGCAGCAGGCGCAGCTGCCGGGCTGATCGGTGTGCTCGCTTCTCGCGGCCCCGAGGCCATTCTCGAGAAGGGCACCCAGCTCGATATGGTCCTCGACCGCGACCTGTTCTTCACCGAGGAAGAGGTCACGTTCGAGAATGTGATGCCGCGGCCCGCAGCCAACGTAAACATCGAAGGCGGACCGGACCCAAATCGCAACCGCAACAACCGTAACCGCCGGTTGGGCAGGTTTCCGCTGTAGTCGCCTGGACCTAGCTAAGTGCTCGTGGAGTTCTACAGCATAAGTAGGGATGTGGGGTTGACTGTTGACGCCTTCATTAGTGGCCTACGACGATTGTCGTGCCTGCTAGGGATCGCCTCCCCAGCCTACAACCGCCTATAGACCTGACCCCGGGATCGAATGGCCAAAACGTTGATGACCTTTTGTTCTCGGTCTACGGTGTAGATGATCCGCCAATCGCCGGCCCGCGACGATCGCCTGCCACCTGCATGCCTCAACAGTTTGCCTATGCGCGGGTTAAAGGGGTTCTCCGCCAGTTCTCACAATCGAGCACGTACGCGCGATTCGGTGGGGCGGTCCAGCCGGCTGAGAGTCTTTATGGCCTCGTTGGAAAGATCGACGCGGTAGTTCACGGGCCGCGTTCTTGTTCGTATTGCTCAAGGGATTTCACGCGACCGAGCCGAACGTCCTCTTCTCCCCGCTCGATGGCCGCTACGTCGTCTTCAGTCAGCGGTTCGTCGTCGACCTCGGTTTGACGAAGGTCCTCCATGAAACGACGCGCCTCTTCGCTGTGGCTTTCGGGTAGTTCATCCACCAATCGATGCAGCTCTTGCTTGACGGTCACAACCCTCTCTCCTCGGGCCTTTACGAGACCACAATAGTCATGATAGCGCGGGTGCGGTTTAGTAGAACGCGGCGGCTGGCGAACTTGATGTCTGATGGCCAGTCAAGCTTTCTTCACGACTTCAAACTCAAAGCGAAGCTCTTTGCCTCGGAAGATGTAACTTAGGTAGTGCTCCCAAAACTTTCTGGTGAAGCGTAGGACCGGCCACTTTTGATCGAGGTTCACCAGGAATTCGATGCCGACAAAGCGCCACAGGTTCGCCAGCGACACGTACGTACGAACGGACTTGAGGCGGACCTCGGTATAGAACGGAAAGAGTCGGCGATTGGGAATGAAATTCTGGAACGAATAGCAGTTGAGGGGGTTGCGGTGGGTGACGTCGCACGCCCAGTCGGGGTTCGTATAGTGCGGCGCCAGGAGCCGTATCCGTCCGTCTGGTTTCGTTACACGATAGAGCTCGGAGATAAACGCGGTCACGTCGGGCACGTGCTCGACGACGTGGTTGCCGACGACTTCGTCGAACTCGTCGTCAGCGAAGGGATAGGGGATGTCTCCGAGGTCATGGATGACGTCGGCGTCCGTATCGGGATTGTGGTCGAGGCCGATTGCGCCGGGGTGCTTGTTGCGCCCACATCCCACGTCGAGGATTTTTGTAGTCGAAGAGGCGGTGGACAAGGATGTCGCTGGAGCTGAATGCAGGGACGATTCCTTGCTTGGGTCAGAAGTTTGTGGTCCCTGGTCCATCTGGGGCGCTTGAAACCGCTCTCGACCCACTCTACAGGCCCATCGACGCGGAGTCCAGCTCCCGGGTCTACCAAGCAGACTGAACAGACAGAAATAACCCATCCCAGGTAGTTTTCACCGGCTAAGCTCGGAAATCCTTCTGATATAATAAGGCCCAATTCGAGCAACAAAGGCTCAACCCTCCTTTCCGGTTCTCCAGCCGTGGAAAACAAGCGTCACCAAGTTTCCCTGATCGCATCGATCCTTCTGCTGCTGGTTCTTATCGTACTTGCCTTTTGGCAAACTTCGTTCACGTTTGACTTCCTCCCCGGCCGGCCGGTGGAAACGGTCGTCTTGTGGGGGATCTCCATGCTCATCGGGCTTGGCGTGTTCGCGCTGGGCTTCATGGTTTTCCGCAGTCTCCTGAAACTCTACATCGAACGGCGCGTGAACCGCTTGGGTTCCAAAATCAAGACCAAACTGGTGGTCGGGGCGCTGGGCTTGTCGATCTTGCCGGTGGTCTGCCTTGTGGTCTTCTCTTTTTACTTCTTGAATCGAACGTTGGACAAGTGGTTTAGCTGGCCGACCACACAGATACTGGACAACTCTTTGGAGGTTGCCCGCGAATTGAACGACGTCATGAGACAGAAGGCCGAGACGGACGCGCGATGGATCGGCTCTATCCCTGACGTGGCGGCCGTGCTCGAGGGCCGCGGATCGAGTGCTCGGCTCGGGACCGCGATCCAGCAACTCATCGACGGAGGCGAATTTCAGTATGTAGCCCTGCTGCGGCCCGGTGACGAGGAGGCGTTTGTGGAGTTCAGCGGGGAAGGATTGCTGCCTCCGGTTCGGCGGGAGGCGTTGGAGGGCAAGATCGTCTCAGGCCTCACCGAAGACGAAGACCACGTCTACGCCCGAGTTCCCGTTCGATCCGGCCGGCGAGAACTAGGGACCATCGTCGTGGCGCAGCAAATCCCGCCGGATCTAGTCGCCCGCCGTTCCGCCATGCAACAGCACTACCGCGACTATAGTAGCTTCCACGGCGAAAGTCGCCGCTATCGGTACTTCTATTCAGGTCTGCTGGGTCTGATCGCGATCTTCGTCATTTTTGTCGCCACTTGGCTGGCCTTGTTCCTCTCCAAACAGATCATCGTGCCGATCGAGGCGCTGGTTCAAGCCACGGGACAACTTTCGAGCGGCCACTTGGACTACAGAGTTCACACGCCCGCGATCGACGAGTTGGCGGCTCTCGTTCACTCCTTCAATCACATGACGCAGCAGCTGGAATCCAAGACCCATCAACTCCAAGAGAGCAACCAGGGTCTTGCCCAGGCAAACGCCGAGCTGGACGATCGCCGGCGCTTTATCGAGGCGATCCTAGAAAGCATCACTCCGGGAGTTGTGTCCGTATCCGCCGACGGTGAGATCCGAAAAGTGAATTCTTCGTTGCGCCAGATCTTCCCCGCTGAGACGGTCGAAAAAGCGAAGCATGTGGCGGATCTTTTCTCGGAAGAAGACCGCGCTGAACTAGCTTATATGATGAACCGTGCTCAACGCACCGGGTTAGCCGGCGGGGAGTTCACCGTCAAGCAGGAGGGACAAATCCTGCACCTCGCCGTAACGGTGTCCGCGCTCGAGAGGGAGCGAGAACAGCAACGTGACGAACCGGGATTCGTCATCGTCTTAGAGGACACGACCGAGTTGTTACGGGCGCAGAAGTCCGCCGCCTGGAATGAAGTGGCCCGTCGAGTGGCCCACGAAATCAAGAATCCACTTACTCCGATCGCGCTTTCCGCCGAGCGCATGGGACGCTTGTTGGATCGCCTCGAAACGGCAACCGCTCCCGCGGATCGGCAAAAGGTCCAAGAGCAATTCGAGAAATGTACGGCAACGATCGCCCGCGAAGTGGAAACGCTGCGAGACCTGGTGGACGAGTTCTCTCAATTCTCCCGTTTTCCTACGGCCCAGCTGATGCGCGCCGATCTTAACAGCGTCGTCGAGGAAGCAGTTGACGTTTTCCAGGGCCGCCTCGACGGAATCGTGCTGCGCAGGGAGCTGAGGTCCGGCCTGGCCGACGTTTTTATCGACCCGCAACAGTTCAAACGAGTCATGGTCAACCTCATCGACAACGCCGCCGAAGCAGTCAAGGATTCGTGGGTGCGCGAGATCCTTATCTCGACAGCGCCCGGACCGCTTCCCGATACCGTTGAGCTCGTGGTAGCGGATTCGGGAAGTGGCATCTCCGCCGAAGACAAAGAAAAACTCTTCTTGCCTTACTTCTCAACCAAGAAACGCGGTACTGGTTTGGGGCTGGCGATTGCTAATCGCATCCTCAACGATCACCAAGCAGCGATTCGCGTCGAAGACAACCGCCCAACGGGGAGTCGCTTCATCATCGAAGTTCCGACTGCTGAAAGTCGGGTGAGGGTGGCAACGGGAGTGGACGCGTGAAGAAGGGCAGGGTTCTCGTCGTCGATGACGAGCCGGGAATCCGCGAATCGTTGTTGGGGATCTTGGAAGACGAGGGCTATGAAGCAGCGGCTGTCGGGACCGGCGAGGAATGCCTCGATCATTTGGAAGCAAAGACCTACCACGTCGTCTTGCTCGACATATGGCTGCCTACGATCGACGGGCTGGCTACGCTGGAGCAGATTCAATCTCTGGACCCCAGTCAGCGTCCGGTGGTCGTTGTCATTTCCGGACACGGCACGATCGAAACGGCCGTCAGAGCCACCAAGCTGGGCGCACTGGATTTCCTGGAAAAACCGCTCTCCCTCAACAAGGTAACGGTCGCCGTCAAGAACGCACTCGATCACCGCCGCCTGGTCATTGAAAACCAAACTCTTCGGGAGCGTACCGGTTCCGGACTCGACATCATCGGCGATAGCGTACCGATGAAGGCATTGCGCCAGCAATTAGCTTTGATGGCGCCGACCAACGGCCGGGTGCTGATCTACGGCGAAAGCGGCACCGGCAAGGAACTGATCGCCCGAGCGATCCACTCTCAAAGCCAACGTGCCAAAGGGGCTTTCGTGGAGGTCAATTGCGCCGCCATCCCGGAAGAGCTCATCGAGAGCGCGTTGTTTGGGCACGTGAAGGGCTCTTTCACCGGGGCGCACGAGGACAAAATCGGAAAGTTCCAAAAGGCCGATGAGGGCACGCTTTTTCTCGACGAAGTCGGTGACATGAGCCTGAACACGCAAGCCAAGGTCCTGCGCGTGCTGGAAGAACAGCGTTTCGAGCCGGTCGGTTCAGGCAAAACGGTCCAGGTTGATGTGCGCGTCATCGCGGCTACCAACAAGAACCTTCAGGCGGAGATCGCACACGGCAACTTCCGCGAAGATCTTTTCTACAGGCTGAACGTCGTTCCTTTCTACGTGCCTCCCTTGCGCGAGCGCGCCGAAGACGTCCCTGTGTTGGCGGACTATTTTCTCAATGAGTTCGCTTTCGCTTACGGTCGCAAGCCCAAACGTCCTGCGCCGGAAGCCTATCAGGCGCTGAGAGCCTATCGCTGGCCCGGCAACGTGCGCGAGCTTCGGAACCTGATGGAGCGAATCGTGATCATGACCCGCCAGGTCCGTATCGGCGTCGAACATCTGCCCCTGCCCTCCGATAGAAACGCGCTTCCCGGCACTAGAACGTACATGCAGCAGTTCCCCAGCCTCGAGGAAGCGCGCAAGGCCTACGAGCGCGAGTACGTCCTCAAAACGCTCGCGGAGTGGAACGGCAACATCAGCCGCACCGCCTCCGCGCTTGGTCTGGAGCGCAGCCATCTTTACCGCAAGATGAAAGCTCTTGGGATTTCGCCCAAGGAGCCCCGGGGTTCAGCCCTCGAGCCTCAGGCGTCTTCTACCGTAAGAACGGGTTCGTAACCTCGACGCCCAGAATCGTCTGGCCGTGGTTGAGATCCTCAGTGTACAGCCGCTCCGCTCCGCTCCGAGAAGCCGCTACAACGATCAGGGCATCCCGGAAGGACAACGACGCATCCTCGGCCAAATGAGCAGCATCCGTGATGGCTGCATAGTCCACGACAAAGAGCGGCCAGGCGGTAAAGTCTTCGAGAAGCGCCAAGGCTTGTGCCGTCGGACAGAGCCGGCGCGCCTTGCGCGTGACGGCCACGAAAAACTCCTGCAATACTTGTGTACTGAGACGGATCCGGTCCTCGTCGATGAGCTTTTCGAGAAGCCGACGAGCGATATCTCTTCTTGGGCGCTCTCCCTTGTCGAAGGCATAGACGAGCACATTCGTATCCACAAAGGCCGGGCCTACGTCAGCGCTCATAGAGATCTTCACGTTTTAGGGACGCAGGGCCGACTTCAACAACACCCCGAGCGAGGGCTGACTTCAGGCGCGACCGAGCCCTCTGCCGAGCGTGCTGTTCGCTCACCAGGGTGGCCAGATAGTCCCGGACGAGCTGGTTGACGCTCGTGCGCCGGTCTAGCGCCAAGCGGCGGGCTTCTAACAAGAGACCGTCGTCGATGGCAAGGGTCAGATTTGGCACTGTCTATTCCACGTATTAAGGGTAACACGGATTATGTGTTGTTGTGAGCACCCGACCCACCCTTCTCACCAGTGGCCGCCCCACCACTGGAAACCCTTCGCAATCCATTGATTTAAAATGGGTTGGTCGAAATTGGGTTTGTTTGGTCTTTTTTCTTTTCGTGGTCTGGGGGCCAGCCCCGAGAAGGACAGCCGTTCTGCTTCCATTTTACCATTCGGCTCTCACATCGCTCTTGGCCAGCGGCCATAAGTCATTGAAAACAAGGACCTGTTCGGTTCGTGAGGCCAGCCCGCATTTCTCACCACTGTCACAGCGATTGGGACGAAAGACCCGGTACCCCTGGCTCGCGGCAACTGTTGTGTATATCGGCCGCGAAGGACTGGCGATCTCGCCGGTCCCTACTGCCGCAGCTTATGACGACTCAAAGTAGGGACAAGCGATCTCGCTTGTCCATGGCGCAGCATGCTGCGCCCCCACAGATTTGTCAGGCGCCCGGAATTGCAGGGGCACGGCATGCCGTACCCGACGTTCCCGATCAACCGCACCGATCTCTAGTTGCGCTTGGACCGGCGGGATCGCCGGTCCCTAACTGCCGCAGCTTATGACGACTCAAAGTAGGGACAAGCGATCTCGCTTGTTCATGGCGACCTCTGGTCGCCCCTAGGGGCGGGAGGGTCCGACATGTCGCCCCCGGGGAGCCGTCTGCTGGCTGCCACCTTCCGTATCCCTACAACCTTTGCGTCCAGGTCGGAATCCCAAGCAGCAATTCGAGCACCCTTAGCCGCTAAGTGACCAGTATTGGGGCCAGACGTTGAATTCAGTGACCCCGATTGCTAGCCGAGCGGGGTGTTCACGCCTGGTATTTCGCCGGCTGGCGGGCTATTCTGAGGAGTCGGTCTGTTAGGGCAATCGCTCCGTGAGCAGCAACACCAAATCCGCCAAGCCGAGGTCGTTCGCAGCTCACCTGCTGAAGACCAAGTGGCGGACGGCCTTCGGCAGGCGCATCACGCCGCCGTTCGTTACCCTCTACGTCACTACCCGCTGCGACGAGAAATGCATTCACTGCTACTACTGGGACGAACTCAACCCTGCACCCAACCGTGACTTCCGCCTTGAGGAGTTCGAGCGGACGCTCGATTCGATGGGCGAAATCTATAACCTCTTCATTGGTGGAGGCGAGCCATTCTTGCGTCCTGACTTAGCGGACATTTTCCTGGCGGCAGCCCGTACGAACCAGGTGAGTAACCTGTATGTGCCCACGAACGGCCAACATACTGAACGAACCGTTGACACCCTCGAGAAGACCTTAGGCGGCGCACCGCGAATGAGGTTTCATCTCAACCTCAGCGTCGATCACACCGACGAGCAGAAACACGATTTCATTCGCGGCAAAAAAGACGCCTACCGACGGATGCTCCGGACACTCGATGCCATCCAGCCGATTCGTAGGCGCTTCCCTAACCTGATCGTTCATACCCTGACGACGCTGATGAAAGAGAACCAGGACGAGATCTTCGACATCTACGAGGAGCTCAAGCGTCGCTTCGAGCCCGACGGAGTCTCGTTCAACTACTGTCGCGGCAACCCGCTGGATCCTGAGCAGACCGAGGTAGACCCCGCGATTTACGAAAAGCTTGTTAAACGAATGGAGGCCGACTTCTCTCAAGGCCGCCTCCAGCCGAGCGAACTTAGCGCCTATGGCGCCGGAAATCACCTTCTTGACCAGCACGTACGGCGTAGCGTCGCGCGAACTGCCGCCGAGAGGAAACCGCAGTTTTCGTGCGTCTCCGGGCGGCTGGCCTGCGTCATCTACAGCAACGGCGATGTCGTGGAATGCGAGATGAAAAACAGCAACTTCGGCAACCTGCGCGATGTCGATTATGACTTCCGCAAGCTGTGGTTCAACGAAAACGCTTCGAGAATAGCGGACGAGGCCGCCCATGGTTGCTTCTGCACCCACGAATGCGGACACTACTCGTCGACGATCTATCGGCTGCCCGTGGTCAGCAACATAGCGATCAAAGCGGCTGGGAAGCAACTGTCACGGCAGCTGGGTTTGGGTAAACCGGCCAGCGCAGTTTAGCGGACCTCGAGGCAGCCTGTCCCGACATACGATTTCGTCAAACCAGCTCACTGCAACGTTTGACACCCCGACTCGCATGGCCTAGCATCAAAGTACTGTCTTGCCGTGACCTGCCAACTCAAATGCTGCTGTAGCGAGCCGGCTTAGAGCCGGCTATCTCGTCCCGATCCTTTTCCGGATCGCCTGATTCGCAAACTGCGTTCCTGATTACCGAGCCGTATACCAGGGTACTTTTAGGGTCGCCCAGGCATAGAGACCAAAACAGTCAACCTTACGAATCGCAAAGTTGGGAGGCCTCATGTTCAAGGCCATCAAAGAACAAATCGAAACCGTATTCAAGCAGGACCCGGCCGCCAAGAACACGCTCGAAGTTTTGCTCTGCTATCCCGGCGTGCACGCGACCTTGATGCATCGAATCGCGTATCGGTTTTACCACTGGCATCTCTACGTGATCGCGAGGCTGATTTCCCATTTTTCTCGCTGGTTGACAGGGATCGAGATCCACCCGGGCGCCTCCCTCGGGAGGCGGTTCTTCATCGACCACGGGATGGGGGTCGTGATCGGTGAAACGGCGGTAATCGGCGATGACGTTCTGCTCTACCAAGGGGTGACTCTAGGAGGAACCGGCCATGAGAAAGGCAAACGTCATCCCACGCTGGGCAACCATGTCGTGATTGGCTCAGGAGCAAAGATCTTGGGCGCCATTGAGGTTGGAGACTGGGTCCGGGTAGGCGCGGGATCTGTCGTTGTTCGGCCGGTGCAGCCCCACTCGACTGTGGTTGGGATCCCCGGTCGCGTAGTCGCCGTCAAAGGGGTCGCTGTGTCGAAGGAAGAAGAGGAGATGCTCGAGCACGGGCATCTGCCCGACCCGGTGGGCCAAATGATCACCAGTCTGAGCGAGCGCGTCGCGGCGCTCGAGGCGGAGATCGAAAAGAAAAAGGCGGGGTCGGCGCGACCACTGGCTCAGATCCCCGGGGGATAGCCGCAGGGGCCGTAGCCCGCCCTTTGGTAGAGAAGACAACGTGAACCAGCAAATCAGCCAGGCTGTGGGGCATGCTGTTTCGCCCTTCCAGGGCTCGCTCACAGGGGTTCCGCCACCCACGGCTGAAGCCGTGGGCTTTTACATTGTGTAGCCCCCTTCGGGGGCGAGAGACAGCCGGCCCCGCCAGGGGCCGTACCAATCTCAGCCCACGGCTTTAGCCGTGGGAAAAAGGAGCAGTTCAGGGAAGCCCTGGAAAGGGCGACACAGACCTCACGACCAAACGTATCGTTCGTCGTATTCAATCTGATGTCTTTTCAAGAAGGCAACAAGCTCCTCCTTGAAGGACACCTTCTTGCGATGCTCTTCTTGACGTTCGATGTAACGGTAAACGTCCCGGGATCTCGACCGACTCACGCTGAAGGCCGCAAAGCCGCGCTGCCAACCAAAGCTTCTTTTGGCGGGGAAAGATTCGTTGGTTCCATCACAGTTTGAGTGACGAGTATTGGGATAGCCGATCATCTGGCTAGAAAAGAAGACTAACCGGTTTTGTCATTGCTTCGACAAAAAATAGAGCCCGGCATAGACTTTAGGGTCGATCAAGAAACCCTCCCCAGCCTGCTGGGAAAGCCAGTAATCAATCTGCGACAAGGGAACTAGATGGACGCGGATGTTCTCGCCTCCGACGCCCCCGCCTTGTGCGACCCGCTCAAGGCCGCTTGCCCGCAGAAACGTAACGACCTCCGAGGTTAGCCCGCCCGAGGAGGGACCCGTCGCCAGGATGTCGAATCGTCGGGCGCGAAACCCGGTTTCCTCTTCCAACTCGCGACCGGCGGCATCGAGCATCGTCTCGTTATCGGAAGCCTCTTCGTCACCGACAAGGCCGGCAGGCCACTCAATGATCTTGGCTTGAACGGGCTCGCGGTATTGCTCGACGAGCACGGCCTGGTGCTCGGCTGTAACAGCCACCAGAACGACGACGCCGGTGACGCCCTTGCGTTCAACAAATTCCCAGCGGTTTCGTCGCCGAAGTTGCAAATAGCGGCCTGTGCCGAGAACGCCGGCGCTAGGGTTCACACTCATTTTTTCAAACCTCCCAACCCGTTTCTGAAAGAATCTCACATCGAGTTCACACCGGCGTGGGTCTCCCGACCATGACTTTCTTGCCTGCGGCAGGCCAAAGCGAGGGCGAAGCAACTGTCCGCCATCGTATTGCGTGAGCCGAAGAACGCAAGTCTCTTCGAGACTTCACCTCGCCACGTGGTGAGAAATGCAGGCCAGCCAACACCGTGACATAAGCGAGTGCCGCGAAAAACTTCCCCATCGTAGCGCGGCCGTAGGTTTTCGATGAAGCGTCCATGCCCCACAGCTACCTATACTGGGACGATGCACAAGGTGGAGACTCGAGTCCGTGTTCGCTACGCCGAGACCGATCAGATGGGCGTAGTCTATTATGCGAATTATCTGGTCTGGATGGAAGTCGGCCGGGTCGCCTACTGCAGCTAGGCGGGGTTTGAATACCGTGATATGGAACGGAAAGACGATGCGATACTAGCCGTCACCGAGGCACGGTGCCGCTACCTAGCCCCCGCCCGTTTCGACGACGAAGTGCGCATCACGACGTGGGTCAAGGAAGCTCGATCGCGCACGTTGCGGTTCGCCTATGAGATGAGACGGGAAACGGACGACCGGCTGCTGGCGACCGGCGAAACTCTCCACATCGTCTGCAATCGGGAAGGCAGAACCATTCGTTTGCCCGAAAAGTATCGCCGGTATTTTCCGCTTGCCGCGTCCAGCAATAGTAGCCCGGATCCCTGACCTGTCACTGGCGTTCCAGGCTCAGTTTTCTGCCCCCGCACGCCCTCGCAACGAGCGAATCAGAGCCGCAGGCGGGAGCCTGCGGGCATGGCGCAATAGTTCCGTAGCAAAGAGATCGGGGCCGTTCTGACCAGTGAGCGCAACGAATAGCCCTCTGAGGGCACGGCATGCCGTGCCCCTACGTTGTTTTGGGGGCGGCACGAGATAGGGGGCTGTCCCGCTCCCACTCTCGACTGTTTCGCCCCCCTCCGCTTGAACTTCGCCGCCGGACTCCGTTAGGATGCGGTGCTTCCATGGGAGACGACATTTCGGAAGATCCTTACCGCCTAGGCCCCGAGGACATCGAAGACCCGCCGAGGAAGTTCGCCGCTATTTTCCGCCGGATCGGGCCGGGCCTCATCCTGGCCGGCTCGGTCGTTGAGCAGCAGAGCCGCAGGCTCCCGCCTGCGGCTCTGCTGCTCAAAACCCGGCGACCGTCCACCATTCGCCCCGAACCCGACGAACTCCCACCTGGCACCCGCGAAAGTACAGAGGCGCTACATGTCGCGCCCGCACCCCAACCCCACGACCAAACCCATCTGTCTTCCCCTGTAGGGGAACGGCACGCTCGCAAGTATGCTGTGCACTTACAAGACGAGCAGCACAGCGGGATTCGATTTGCTCGAGCGCGGGGAGTTTGTCCCAGGGGCTCAGTAAGTTGCCCGCCCGCCGCTGACGTCATAACACTGCCCGGTTACGAAGGAGCAGTCGGGACTGGCAAGGAAGTGAACGACCGCCGCCACTTCTTCGACGGTGCCGGTCCTGCCTCGTGGGATCCGGGAGGTCATATACTGGACCTGGTCTTCGGTCAACTGGCTCAGTATCGGCGTGCGGATGACGGTGGGGCTCACGGCGTTGACGCAAATGTTGTGGGTGGCTACCTCTTTCGCCATGGACTTGCTCATGGCAATCACACCGGCTTTCGTAGCCGAGTAGGCGACCATATTAGGGTTGCCTTCCTTGCCGGCCAGTGAGGCCATGTTGACCACCCGTCCGTAGTCGCGCCGGATCATGTGAGGCATGACAGCGCGGCAGCAGAAGAAAACGCCGGTCAGATTCACGTCAAGGACTCTCTGCCAGTCCTCGTCCCCTTGTTCCCAAACCGGAGCCGCGCGGCCGGCAATACCTGCGTTGTTGATTAGGATGTCGATCTTTTCGTTGCGAGCCAAGACTTCCTCAACCATGGCCTCGACGGAAGTTCGGTCCGCAACGTCGACCGCGATGGGGAAGCCCTTCAGGCCATTGGACTGCAGTTGCTCCGGCACCGCGCGCGCCCCGTCGAAACTCTTATCCGCGACGGCTACTTGGGCGCCTGAGTTAGCGAGGCGGTGGACGATGCCTTCTCCGATGCCCTGGGCGCCGCCGGTAACGATCGCGTTTTGCCCGGCCAAGTCGAAAAACGCCATCCCTAGTCTTTCTGGGGGTCTTCGGCCGGCTCTTCTTGCTCTTCGGCTGTTTCTTCCGAGGTATCCTCTGGCGAAGCGGATTCCTCTTCTCGCCCTTCCGCAAGAACCTCCACCTTGATCGACACATCAATGTCGCGGTGGAGGTGGAGCTTAACATCATGCTCGCCGACCATGCGGATCGGCTTGCTGATAAGAATGCGATGGCGATCAACGCTGTAGCCCAGCTTTTCGATCTCGGCGGCAATATCGCGAGACGTTACCGAGCCGAACAGCTGATCAGCTTCGCCCGCGCGGGCTACGATCTTGATGTGCAGGTCTTCGAGCACCGAACCCAGTTTCTGAGCGTCACCCATTAGGCGGGCGGCTTCACGCTCAGCCGAAGCCTTCATCTGGCCGACCTGCTTTCTGCTGGCCTTCGTGGCGGGAATAGCCAACTGTTTCGGGAATAGGTAGTTGCGGGCGAAGCCTTCAGCGACCCGCACAATGTCGCCCTTCGATCCGAGCTTAAGAATCTCCTGTTTGAGGATAACTTCGACCATGGTAACTCGACCTTTTTCTTCCCCCGCAGCTACTCGTCAGGGACCTTCACCGGGCGGGGAGTGCCGGGCAGGCGGCCCGCTTCGCCGGCAAAAGGCAACAGGGCGATGTTGCGCGCCCGTTTGATCGCCAACCTCAACTTACGCTGGTGCAGAGCGCCGAGGCCGGTGTGACGGCGGGGCAAGATCTTGCCGCGGTCCCCGATAAACTGCTTCAACACGTCCACGTCCTTGTAGTCAATGTGGTCGATCTTATGGACACTGAAGTAGTCGACCTTCTTGCGGCGCATAAAGCGTCGCTTCTCGGGGCCCTGGCGTGGGCGTGGGCCTCTGCGCCCTGTTTCCCTCGAGGGAGGGGTGGTCGTCTCTGTCATGGCGCCTCCGGGGTGTCTGGCGACTTGGCATCTTCCTTCTTAGAAGGCGTCGCCTGGCCGGGCTTGCCGGGCGCGGTCGCGGGTGCAGCGGCCTGGGGAGTGGACGCCGGCCGGCGCGTGACGCGAGTTCCCTTGCGGCCCGATCGCTTCTCGCGTATTTTCTTTAGTTTCTCGAGGCGCTTTAGCTCCTCATCGATACGAATGGTGATGTATTTGATGACCGGGTCGGCGACACGCAGCCGGCGCTCGATTTCCCGAGCCAGACTGGTGTTGTTGTCATCGGTGCTGTAGTGCAGCAGCACGTAGTAGCCTTCAGTATGTTGCTTGACCCGATAGGCCAGGCGGCGCTTGCCCCATTGCTCGACCTTCATCACCGTACCGCCTCCCTCGGAGACCGCAGCGGTGAACTGCTCGATCACTGCGTCGATCTCGCCTTCCGCGAGATCGGGTTTGACGATAAAAACAAGCTCGTAAATCCTCATATTTCGTTGGTTTCCGATCCGACGGCGCGACGGTTACATACCGTCATGGCTTTGGCAGCGCCGTCAGAAATGATGAGCCGGACTGCACTGGCGGCTCTTTCCAGCAGTTCATCCAATTGTTTGATGCGGCTTGGGCCAAACGGCGCCAGTACGTAAGCCGCTCCATCGTCGACCGGTTCCTGGGGACGAATGCCCAAGCGCAGGCGAAGGAATTCGTCCGTGCCGATTGTTTCCATGATCGACTTCACGCCGCGGTGGCCTCCAGCCGATCCCTTTTCCCGGATGCGCAACGCCGTCCATGGAAGCGCCAGATCATCATAAACTACCAGCAAACGGTCATGCTTTACCTTGCAGTGGCCAAGCAGCGACCGAACCGGCTCGCCGCTGAGGTTCATGTAGGAAAGCGGCTTGGCCAGAACGACGTCTGTTCCCGCGATCTCTCCCGGCCCCACCAATGACCCGGCGACCTTTCGAGTCAGTCGGATCTTCTCGTCCGAGGCTAACCGATCGACGGTCAGGAATCCCAGATTATGCGGGGTGTGACGATAGCGAGGACCCGGGTTGCCCAATCCTACGATTAGATGCATGCGCCTGCTAGGCTCTCTACGCCTCCGCTGCCGGCCGGCTGACCCGCCAGGCCTCGCTCCGCCGTCTTCCACGGCCGGGGCCGGCGGCAAGTTCATTCCTTTTCTTCCTGCTTTTCGGTTTGCTGTTCCTCGCCCTGGGCCTCCTCCGCCGCTTCGCCCTCGGCCGCGACCTCCTCCTCCGGTTTCACTTCTTCCTCGACCGCCTTCGGCGCGATGACGTGGACCAAGACGACATCGGGATTGGTCACAAAACTGTACTCCTCCGAAGCCGTCAGGTCGCGCATCCGAACCGAGTCACCGATACTCAGCGACGAAACGTCCACGGCGATCCTTTCAGGGACATCGAGCGGCAAACACTCGATCTCGACCTCGCGGGTAACGATACTCTCAATCCCGCCCTCTTCCTTGGCGCCGACAGACACTCCTACGGTTTCGATGGGCACGCTGAGGCGCAGCTTCTTCTTCAGGTCGACGCGCTGCATGTCAACATGGAGCAGACTGCCGCGAACCGGATCCACCTGCCAGTCGACCGCCATGGCGGCAGCCGGCTCGCTGCCGGGGACTTTCAGGTTCACGATTTGATTGTGCCCGGCGGGTGACTCCAAGATGCGAGTCATCGCCTTCGTGTCGAGCGTCAGCGCCACGGATTCCTTGCTCAGCCCATAGAGGATCGCAGGAACTTGACCCTGCTTGCGGAGCCGGCGCGCCGGACCCTTACCGCGCTGTTCCCTTACGCTGGCCTCGAGTTCAATCTGTTGTTCCAACAGCGTCTCCTTAACCTGAGTCCGGACTCCCGCACCGGGCATCAAACCTCTATACGAAAAGCCGGCTGATCGACGTCTCCTTGTGAATGGACTCGATCGCCTCGGCCAGTAGAGGCGCCACGCTCAACGGGCGTATCCGGGAACAGCGTTGAGCCTTGGGTGACAAGGGAATCGAGTCACTGACCACCAGTTCGGTGAGCTGCGACTTCTCGATTTTCTGCAAGGCGGAGCCTGACAACACGGGATGTGTACAGCACGCGTATACTCCGGTCGCCCCTTGTTCCAGAAGGGCCGACACGGTCTTAACGAGTGTTCCGGCCGTATCCACCATATCGTCGACGATCAAGCACGTGCGTCCCTCGACGTTTCCGATGACGTGCATGACCTCGGCGACGTTGGGGCGATCGCGGCGCTTGTCGATGATCGCCAGCGGGGCACGAAGTCTTTTGGCGAAGGCGCGAGCGCGCTCGACGCCGCCCGGGTCGGGCGAAACGACCGTCAACTTCTGCAGCCGCAACCCCTTCAGGTACTTCACTATGACCGGCGCGGCGAACAAATGGTCGACCGGAATATCGAAGAAGCCTTGAATCTGGGCCGCATGCAAGTCCAGGGCGAGCACCCGATTCGCCCCGGCCGTGACCAGTAAACTGGCGACGAGCTTGGCCGAGATGGGCACGCGCGGCTTGTCCTTGCGGTCCTGGCGAGCGTAGCCGTAATAGGGCAGCACGATGGTAATCCGCCTGGCCGAGGCTCTTCGCAAGGCGTCCATCATCAGCAACGCTTCCATCAGGTTGCGGTCAACCGGCGTACAGGTCGGCTGCACCACGAAAACGTCGCCTCCTCGCACGTTCTCTTTGATTTGCAGGTAGATCTCGCCGTCGGAGAACGTTGTCACCGAGGAATCCGCCAGCGGTGCTCCCAGCTCGGCACAGATCCGCTCGGCCAGTTGGGGGTTAGCCGTCCCCGTGAAAACCGTTAACCGATTGCGGTTCATGGCAAGTACGGGTTGGGGAGCCGCCATCACTCACTCACCCTGTCGGAACTACCCCATAGCCCTCGATATGATCGCCGGCTAAGCGTTCGCACCACGTACGAATTCCCGGAGAGTCCCCGCAGAGAGTAGCGCGCCCGGATGGCCGATCGTCGGTCGGCAAAGAATCCACAAAGGGCTGCGCCGCTACCGCACATCATGGCCGCGGACGCACCCGCCTTAGCAAGCCGACTCTTCCATTGTTGCAGATCGGGAAAAGCTTGGGAAATAACGTCTTCGAAATCGTTCGGCAGCAGCGTGGCCAAGCTGTGCAGTCCGCCACGTTCAGACGCGCAAACTCGTGCGTAGAAACCATCTATGATAGGCTGCTGGCTTTCTGCCGTCAATGAAGAGCGCTTCGGCAGGCGAAGCCGCCGATAGGCGTCGGCTGTCGATATGCGGATCGGAGGTACGAGCAGCAAAGCCCAATGGCGGCGGCCGTCCGACAAAGGATAGACTTCCTCCCCCCGGCCGACGCCCACCGCGGTTCCCCCTACAAGGAAGAAAGGGACGTCGCTGCCAAGCCGAGCCGCGATGTCGAACAGCAACTCCGGCGGCGGCGGCGGACGCAAGAGCCGCTCGAGAGCCAGCAGCACGGCCGCCGCGTCACTCGATCCGCCTCCCAGCCCGGAGCCGTGTGGAATCCGCTTCTCGAGATCGATCTTGACGCGTCCCTTCCAGTGGTTGGCGGCGAGGAGATCCCTGGCCGCCCGATACGCCAGGTTGTCTTCGTTTTCGAGAGCTTGGTCATTGCAGCGCAGCGTGACCTGGGCGGATCCGCGCCGCGCGTAGCTGACGGCGAGCCGGTCAGCCAGGGAAATCGTCTGGAAAACGGTGCGCAGCTCGTGATAGCCGTCCCGACGGCGGCCCACGATCCTCAGACCCAGGTTGATTTTGGCCGGGGCCTGTCCCCACAGAGTCGGCATCTTACTGGTCGTATTCCACGAGCGAGACGATGTCGTAGTCGGCGAGTTTTTTGCGGCCTTCGAGAAATGTCAGCTCCACGACGAACACCAGACCGGCTACCTCTCCCCCGGACTGCTCCACCAATCGGCAGGTCGCCGCGGCCGTGCCTCCGGTAGCCAACAGATCGTCCACGACCAGCACTCGCTGAGCGGGCCGGATGGCGTCTCTGTGAATCTGCAAAGTGTCCTGCCCGTACTCGAGATCGTAGGTGATCTGGTCGGTCGCAGCGGGCAGCTTGCCGGGCTTGCGCACGGGAACGAACCCCGTCCCCAGACGGGCGGCGAGCAGCGGCCCAAAAATAAAACCTCTGGCTTCGATACCCACGACCGTATCGGGCCGAAACGCGCCGCAGCGCGAAACCAACTGCTCGGTCAGGGCGGCAAACCCCTCCGGGTCTTGGAGCAAAGTCGTAATGTCGTAGAACAAGATCCCCGGCTTGGGGAAATCAGGGACTTCCCGAATCAGTTTTTTTAGGTCGCTCATTTCGACTGCTTTTCTTAGCTAGCCTAGCCCTGGGTAGTGGGCTACTAAGTAGCCCACTACCTAGCCCTGGGCTAGAACTCGATCGTGAAGGCGCTCAGCGCTCTGACCTCCGCCTCTCGTTCTTCGACTTTTTCCACCAACGCGTAACGCGGTCCGGCTCGCAGCCGGCGCCCGAGCAGCGACAACGCCTCCGGAGGGCCGACCGCGTAGACCTCGACCGCTCCGTCGGCTCGGTTGCTGACCTGACCCCGCAGACCGATCTCAGCGGCGCAGCGCTCGACGAAGTAACGGAACCCAACGCCCTGAACCCGGCCATGGACGACATAGTAGCGGGCCACGGTTCGGGAGGCAGGCATGCGAGGTGTCCCAGCAAGGAAGATCTTACCCGATACCGCGTAAGAACTTCTAGGCGTTTTCAGACTGAGCGTTGGTTCTTCCAGGCAAAGCGAATAAAACACAGAAGAATCGGCGATGGAACACCACTTGCAATGGCTATCGATCGTGGATGATCTGTTAACCATCGCTCTCGTCGTCGGCGCACTTATTCCAGCCTTCGGGCTGGCGCTCGTCTTTGAGTGGGGCGTGCTGACCCTCATCTTGCGGACGTTAGCGCAAGCATCCGGCCGCGCCGGTGAAAACTTCCCACAGGCGCGGTAGCATCCGCCTTTCTTGAGCCCTGCAGGGACCTGATTCCCCTCGGACCACCGGGAAGCCTCCACCCCCTGCAGGGCTTCGTTGGCGACAGAAGGGCAGGACTAACGCTTTTCATAAATTCGTGATATCAACCCTTGATCTGTTGGGGGTTCCTGCGCGGACGGGGTTTACTTCCGGGCCCCTCGTCGGGGCTTTTTGACACGGGACTGGCGAAGCTTTTTGGGCTTACGCTTGGGTTTGGAAATGATGAAGGCCCCGCTTCCCGCTGCCGTGGATTTGTAGAGCTTGTCGTTATCGGCCATTGTGCTTCCTATGATCGTTATTCTACCCGATTGCACGAGGAGGGCAGGATGGAGGGCAGGCGGGCACAGCATGCTGTGCCCCTAGAGGTCGGTTAGGGGCCTGGAAACGTAGGGGCACGGCATGCCGTGCCCGAAATCCCGATTCGTCCGCCTGGCTTCTAAATATGTGCGACCCACTCATAAAACGGACTACTTAGCTACTTTCCGTCGCAAAAAGGGGAGACTGGGCGGTGGCTGGGTACAGTCAGCCAATTTCGCGTCTTGACATCCCCGCAGCTGGTTGATTTTTCGAACGCGCGAAATTGGTGACAGTCCCCGCCACGAACGGCAAGCGTATTTTGCGACGGGAAGTAGCTAAACCCAGCACGTGCGAGCAGCCCCATGGATTGCCCGCACGTTAGTATGAAGTGAGGCCGCCCACCGGCCGACCGACGCGAAACGATGCGTTTTCGAATCTTGCTCCTGTCGTTGGCGCTGCTGCCGCCGCTGTGGGGACAAAAGCTCAAGCTCCACCTGCAAGACGGCGGCGAACTCATAGTCAAAGAGTACGAGGTCGTCGAAGATCGAGTCCGCTACTACAGTCTGGAGCGAAGCCAGTGGGAAGAGATCCCTTTGGAGTTGGTCGACCTCGACCGAACCCGCCGCGGAGTCGAGCGGCAGATGGCGCGCCACAAGTCGCGGGAACAAGAAGACCGCATCGAGCGGGCCGCGCGGCGGAAGGCCCGAACAGAGCTGCACAGAGTTCCGTTGGAAGACGGGATCTATTATTCCGATGGCGGTCGCGTCGTGCCTGTCGAACAAGCCGAACTCACGATTGATGTCGGCAAGAAGAGGGTTTTGCTGCAAGTGCTGGCCCCAGTGCCGCTGCTGAGCAAGTCGACGGTGAAAGTGGAGGGTAGGCAGGCGAAACTTCTCGTTGGCAACGCCCAGCCGATGTTCTATGTCCGATTGGAGAAGATCACGCGGCTTGCCATCGTGCGGCTCAAGGACAAGAAGAAGAGCCGGCTGGTCCAGGAGATCCAAAAGATGGCTCAAGCCACCGAATTGATGGTGAAACAGGAGGAGCTCGAGGTCTTTCGACAGCAGCTGGCCCCGCAGGTCTACAAGATCTGGCCTACTGAACCGATCCCGCCGGGAAACTACGCGGTAGTCGAACACGACCCCGGCGGAGAGAACGTCCGTGTCTGGGATTTTACGTATCGGAATGACGTCTCGTCCGCGACAGCCAAGAGGGCAAAGAAGCCCTTTCGCGCAGACGGTAGCCGTCCATGAAGAAACGCTGCCCCAGGCGTCCGGCGGTCGCTGTTCTGTGCTATTTGACACCGTCTCCAGCTGCCCGATACACTGACGTCTCCTACGATGCTGCTGAGCCGGTCCTTCATTTCCTATATGGCGCGCGAGCTGGCACGCGACCTCGCCGGAGAATGGGTTGAACCCCGGGATCACCAGGTCCTTCGGGATTCGCTCGAAGGCGCGATTGTCGACGAGCTAAGTCTCGAGGACGAGATCAACACCGAGGTCCGCGAGCTGCTCAATCAGTACGGCGACTATATGCGCCGCCAGCGGATTCCCTACCAGGAGATGTTCTGGAAGGTCAAACGTAAGGTGCTCGCGGAGCGCAAGGTGGTCTCCGCTACTTCACGGGAACACGGCGACCGAAAGATGAAACTGTCGCGCGACAAGATCGTCGAGCTGTCACACAAGTTGGCCGGCACGCTCCCGAGAGTTCCTGGAACACGCTTGCTAAAGCCTTGGAATGAGGTGCGGTTGGAGATCGTTTCGCAACTGACCGACATCCTCGTCAAAGAGGAAACGATCGACAAGATTGCGCAGGATAAAATCAGCAGCCAGAAAAGGGAAATCCCGGAAGGCAGCGAGGAATGGAGCCTGCTTTATCGCCGCTACTACGAAGAAGAGATGAAGCGCTACGGGATTGACCTGTCGGTGGCTTAATCGACCCTCCTGCCTGCCAGGCCCTACTGAGGCTGGGATCGTTTTGTGCTCAGCCACCCGCCAATTTATCCGCGTTAAGCGGCGTCATCCGTGAACCGCTCCGTCGAAAACTCACCGGTTTTCATCCCCTTGGGTGGGGCACAGATCTGGGGGTACGCCCGGGGTACGCCCATGGCCGCTCGCTTGCGCTCGCGGCTCTGTCTCGCTCACCGCAAGGGTCCGCGAGAGCAGGCAACTGAGCCTGGAACGCCAGTGACAGGCCAAATATCCGCAACGAACATGACACTGGCGGCTCAGTGCCCAACACTGTGGGACGCCAGCCTGCTTTTCTCTATAGCCAAGAAAGCATCAGGCATGCCGCCGGAAAGGCAAAAAGCAGGCCGTCCAAGCGGTCGAGAATCCCGCCGTGACCCGGCAGCAAGCTTCCACTGTCTTTCACTCCCGCGGAGCGCTTCAAGCCCGACTCGACTAAATCACCAAGTTGGCCGGCCACGTTGACCACCAGCCCGAGCAGCGCCGCTTCGAGCGCCCGCACATCGAGCGGCGCGTAGCTCAGATAGGCTACAGCGGCCGCACTACCCAGGAAAGCCGACGCCAGGGTCCCCTCCCAGGTCTTGTTCGGGCTGATGCGAGAGGCAAGGGGCCGGCGGCCAATCGCGCGCCCTACATAGTAAGCGGCGGAGTCGCCCACCCAGTTTACCAGGAGTACGAAAAACAGCCAGTGTGGATTCAGGCCGTGGATCTCGCGAGCCAGAGCGACCGACCCGCCGATATAAATCACGCCTAGCAGCGTCGCGGAGACTGATCCCAAGCAGAGATCGAGAGAGCGGCCAAGCTGGAGCGACAAAACCAGCAACACCGCCGCGAGGGTGACGAAAAACGCGGGATGCGGAAGGTCGCGAGCCAAAATCAACACCGCCGCGGCGCCGTACCCCACAACGCGGAAAGGCTGCAAGCGAAGCCTTGCGGCCATGTCAAAAAACTCCCGCAGACAAAGAAGCGCCACCAGGGTGAACACAACCCCGACGAGCCAGCCTGGGGCATGGAAATTAACCACAACGACCAGGGGAACGAGCAGCAGGGCCGTTAGGACCCGAATCATGGGGAGTACTTAGCTGGCGCAGAAGGACCTGGGCTGTCGGAGTCCGATGGATCCGGGTGTTGACCGCGCCCGGCCGCCACGAGTGCGGCATCCGAGGCGGCCCGCCGGTCCGAACGGCCCAGGCCCCCGTAGCGGCGCTCTCGCTTTTGAAAGTCTAGGACGGCTTCCAGCAGGTCAACTGTCTGGAAATCGGGCCAGAGCTTTTCGGTGACCCAGATTTCCGCGTAGGCAATCTGCCAAAGCAAGAAGTTGCTCACGCGCATCTCGCCCGACGTCCGAATCAGCAGGTCCGGATCGGGTGTCGTGGCCGTGTAGAGATGCGAACTGATAGTTTCTTCCGTGACCTCGGCTCTTCCGTCACCCTTTCTGGCCTGCGCCAGAATCGCGTTCACGGCGTCCACCAATTCCGCGCGCCCGCCATAGTTCAGCGCAACACTAAGCTGCAAGCCGGTATTCGTAGACGTTTCGACAATGGCGTAGTCCAAATCACGCTGGACCTGCTCGGGCAGGGCCGAAATCCTCCCAATCACCTGGAACCGAACATTGTTTTTGCGTAGAGCCGGAAGTTCCTGGCGCAAGTAGCGGCGCAACAGCTGCCAGAGGGTCTCGACTTCGGAGCGGGGCCGCTTCCAATTTTCGACGGAGAAAGCATAAACGGTCAGCGCGTCGATCCCCAAACGGGAGCAGGCTTCGATGGTTTCGCGTACCGGACGCACTCCCGCCCGGTGTCCGGCGACGCGCGGCAGATGGCGACGCTTCGCCCAACGGCCATTCCCGTCCATGATGATGGCGATATGGCGCGGCAAGCTATCGGCATCCAGCTGAAAAGCGAGCCGTTCCTCCTCGCTCCCCGGCGTCGCCCATTCGAGAAAAGCCTTCATTGGGATACTGATTATCCTACAACACTGAAAGCGCCGCCAGCGCTGCTGACAGCACGATCATCACGGCTACGGTCGCGTAGGCTGTGACGTTGTAAAGCCGAGAGTTGACCCATTTCCCCATCAAGTCGCGACGGTTGGCCAGAATCAAGATCAGGATCAGGATGATCGGCAGCAAAACACCGTTCAAAACTTGCGACAGCAGGATCATCCGAACGAGGGGGAAGGCGGGCAACAGCACCAACCCCGCTCCAACAACGATCAAGAGCGTGTAGAGCCAATAGAAAACAGGCGCCTCTTCGAAGCGGTGATTGATACCGGATTCAAAACCCAGCCCCTCGCAAACCGAATAGGCCGTCGACAAGGGGAGAATGGTCGCGGCGAGAAGAGAGGCGTTGAATAAGCCCGCACTGAAAAGGATGTAGGCATAGGGGCCGAGGGGTTGCAAGGCCAACGCCGCCTCGGAAGCATCTCCGATGGAACGGGGTCCTTGGGACCAAATGGCCCCCGCGCAGGCGACGATGATGAAGAACTTGATGAACGCCATCACAACGCAGCCGACGATCACTTCGACTTTGGATTCGGTGAACTGTTTCACGTCCACGCCTTTTTCGACGATCGCCGCCTGCAAGTAGAACTGCATCCAGGGGGCGACGGACGTTCCGACAAGCCCGACCAACATCGCCAGGTAGGGCCCGTCGAACGCGATCACGGGCGTGACGCTGCTCTGGAAAGCCAGCGGCCAATCGGGTTTTGCGATCAGCGCCGAAATCACGTAGGCCACGTAGAAGCTGCTGGCGATCAGGAAGATCTTTTCGACGCCGCGATAGGTTCCTTTGACGACGAGAACCCAAACCAGAGCGGCGCCGAGCGGTACGGAGAGATAACGGCCGACCCCGAACAATTCGAGGGAACCGGCGATCCCGGCGAAGTTCGCCGTGACGTTCGTCAAGTTCACGAGCAACAGGGCCACCATGACGAGAAACGTCGTGCGCAGACCGAATTCCTCGCGAATCAGATCCGACAGCCCCTTGCCGGTCACCGCGCCCATGCGTGCGCACATGACCTGGGTGACGATCAGGACCAACGTCACCGGCGCCATGGTCCACAGCGGCAAATATCCCCAGCGCGCCCCGGCTTCCGAGTACATGAAGATCCCGCCCGCATCGTTGTCTACGACCGCGGTGATGAAACCAGGGCCCAAAACGGCCAGGAAGACGATCAGGTGATGGCGCAGGTTCTTCAGCACGGTTTTCCCGGCTCACTTCGCTAGCTGATTTCCGGCTCACGGGCCGCGCGTTGGTGCTTGGTTGCCAAGGTTCGCGTTATTTGCAAAGCCCTTTCCCCAAGGATCCTACGATCGTCCGTCCGCCCCGGAATCGATTCCGAGCCGCGACCGTGAGGGAGCGCCCATGGGCCTCGCGGCCTACCCAAGGGATGAAACCGATGGGTTTTCAACGGAGCGGCCGTGGCGCCACGGTCGCGCCGGACACTTGGCCTGTCACTAGCGTCCCAGGCTCAGTCCCTTGCTCTCGCACACCCTTTGCCATGCCCGATTCGGAGCCGCGAACGCCAGTGAGCGGCCATGGCGTACGGCCAAGCCTGTGCAACCAAGCACTAGTCTTCGGGCGTGAGAACGCTGATCACGTCATCAGCGGTGATGACGCCGCTGAGTTTTCCCTCTTCATCCACAACAGGCAGGGTGAACAGATTGTACTTGTCGAACAGCTCGACGACGCGCTCGCGGTCGGTGTCGAGACCAACCTGAACCGTCTCTCGAAACGCCCACTGTTTCAAGGGCGCCCCTGACGAGGCGATAAACAGGCGCGCGACCGCGACGGCGGCTACAAGTTTGCCCTCGGCGTCGATCAAAAAAACTTTCGTTAGGCTGGCGAGCAGGTTCTCATTTCCCTGCATGGCCTCCGTGGCGTCTTGAACGGTCGCGTCTTCGTGGAGGGCGATGTATTGGGTGTTCATCATCCCGCCGGCCGTGTCCTCCTTGTACTCGAGCAACTCTTCGACTTCGGCGGCGGGAACCTGCTCCATGTCGTGGAGGATTTCTTGGCTGGTCTCCTCTTCGAGTTCGCCGAGCGCATCGGCGGCCGAGTCCGGCGCCATCTCTTCCACAATGTCGGCCGCCCGATGCTTATCGAGCGATGCCAAGATGCTGGTCTGGATTCTGGGTTTGATCTCGCTGAGGGCCTCGGCGGCGACATGCTCGTCGAGGGTTTCAAACAGCGCTTCACGCTCGGCGGGCGCCAGCTCCTCGACAATGTCGGCTAGATCGGCCGGGTGGAGCTGTGCCAAGCGATCGTGGGAAATCCGCAGCTTCAGCCTGCGCCGGGGATCGGGCTCGACAATGTTGCAATATTCCCAGGGGATCGAGTTCGGCTTGATGCGCTCCTGGAGGCGCCGAATCGTCTTGGCCGGCAGCACGCCTTCGACCAGCCTGCGAAAGGCGCCCTGCAGACCAACGCCCACGCCCTGGACCCAAAGTTCGTCCCGCTCGGACGTCTGCTCAACCCGCAGCGCGACGTCGTTGACGCGGACAACCTTGCGCCCGTTGACGTCAACAATTTGTTGATCTAGGAGATCCTTGCCAAGCAGAAGGTGAGATTCATCCGGGTAGTAGGGGACGAACCGCGTGTCAGCAAGACGAACGCCTTGGAGCGAGATGGATTCCACTTGGCCGTAGCCAACCATAAACGGAACCCTGCCACCGCCGACCAGGAAGCGAGATGCACGTCGCGGGTGCTCCGCCGGAGCTAGGGCGACGTCGCGGATGCGGCCGATGCGACGCCCGCCGGGGCCCTCGACCCGCATGCCGGTCAGCTCCGTCAGATAGACGATCCGTTGGGCGTCTACTGCTGGGGTCGCCATCTTCCATCTCGCTTACTCCCATGGAAGCTAGTCTCATCAAGTCAACCAAAAACGCCAGTCCGACCACCGCCGCCCCACTCGAGCGTCCTGAGTCCGTGCCCTGGCTGGTGTGCGCCCGCCTGGCCAGGCTGCGATTGCAAAGGACGAGTCTGAAAAGCCCATCTCAACAGCACGGAACGACAGGCTAGATCAGGATGCTGTCGAGGAAGCGCTGCAACCGACTAGGTCCCTAATCAGCCTAGCACGACCGCAAACCTATGGCACCACCGCCGGCACGCGAGCGCCCTCTGGTTCCCTGCCCGAGTCGAACCGAATCGTTCATCGCCCAACGAAGACACTTGACACACTCGCTATCCTGAAGGGGAAGAAGGCCAGCAACCGCCATCACGCTCGAGGAACAGCACAAAAAAAACGAAACAAACCCAATTTCGCACAACCAACTTGTAATCAATGGGTTGCGGAGGGTTCGTAGCGCGAATCTCGATTCTGAGATCCGCGGTCTTTCGATGAAAGCGTCCGACCCCCCCCGTGGCGCACGCATTCTTGCGTGCCGTGTCGCCATTCGTGGCGACATCGAGTCCCGTCGTGGCGCACGCTCTCAGCGTGCCGCGTCGAGATTCCTCTCGACGTCTGGGGCGGGTCCCGCTACGCGGGCTGGCTCACCAAACCCTGACCGATAGCTCCAGCGGGATGCGAGCAGACATCGACCTTAGATTGCATGTGCCGCGGGTCGGCTCACAGGAGCGATGACAGGTAATTTCTGATTTCCGGGCGCATCCAGTTCTCCGCCCCGACATATTTACGCAGCACATACCCTTCCCGGTCGATCAGGTAGGTTTCAGGATACTTGAGGGTGCCGTAACGGGTGGGCACTGTTCTTTCCGGGTCACGGACGGTGGGAAAACGGACCCGCGCGCTTTGGAGAAAATCGCGATAGGCAGCTTCGTCCTCATCCACGCTGACACCCAACACCACGAACCCTTTTTCGCGCAAATGCTCGTAGGTAAGATTCAGCGACGGCATCTCGTCCACGCAGGGCGGACACCATGTGGCCCAGAAGTTCAGCAAGACTAACTTGCCCCGATAGTCTTGGAGCCGAATGCCGCTGCCGTCTTCCGCGGTGAGGTCGAAATCCGGAGCGCGATCGCCGAGCTGGACGTCGTGGATCTCTAAGTAGGGAACGACGCGGGAGAGCAACGTTGCCGTGAGCCCGATGAGCAGGGCCCAATAGACGAGATCCTTTTTTGACCATGGCATAATGAAGAGTATTCTCAATGTAGCTAGGAGTCAGGGGCTACGGCAAATGGTTTTGGTTACCCGACGGGCCGAGTTTTCGGCCTCTCACTTCTGTCGAAACCCGTCTTTGGGCCCGGAAGAGAATGAAGAGCTGTTCGGAAAAGCGAGCCGGGAGAGTGGTCACGGTCACAATTACATTCTCGAGGTGACGGTGGCCGGCGAGGTCGATCCGGTCGACGGTATGATCATCGACCTGAAAGCACTCAAAGGGATTATCGAAACGGAAGTCATTGAGCCCTATGATCACCGCTTCTTGAACCGGGAAGTCGCGCCGTTTGACCGCGTGATCCCAACGCCTGAGAATATCGTTCAGGAGATTTGGCGGCGCTTAGAGCCGGGAATCAATGGAAACGGACGCAGCCTTCACAGCGTGCGCCTTTACGAAACGCCCGACCTATACGTCGAATACTTCGGCGAAGGCCGGCCCGGGGCTTCGTGATCTTCTCGGAAAAGGTAAGATAAGGTTCGTTTTGGGGACGGCTGTACCGGGTCAGCCAATCGGGGCGTCTGGTTCCGAAGCCCGCGGCCATCGCAGTAAGGCTCGATCGGTCTGACAAAAATCGTAGCGTGGGAGGTAGCTGTTGGTTCGGGTAACGAAACGTTACTTTTTTTCGGCTTCTCACCGGCTGCATACGGCGCAGTTAAGTGACGAGGAGAATGCCCGTGTATTCGGGAAGTGCAACCATCGTTGGGGGCACGGGCACAATTACGCGCTCGATGTCAGTGTCGAGGGTCCCGTCGACACGAGGTCCGGAATGATCGTCTCGCGAGAGGCTTTGGATACTTTGGTGGAAAGGGCCGTGACGTCGAGGCTCGACCACGCGAATTTGAATAGCGATGTGGCGGAGCTGTCGGCCATCGTTCCCACGACCGAGAATCTGTCGCTGCTCATCCGCCAATGGCTCCGGAAATCCTGGCCGGACGCGTTCGGCGACCAGCCTGTCCGGCTAGCGAAGGTTCGAGTGGAGGAGACTGATCGCAACAGCTTCGAGGTTGCCGGCTAGGGTTATGGCTACGAAACGCAACTTTCATGACGTGATCGACGAGTTTCCGGATCCGGGATCCGACCGGCACGCGGAGTTATCCCGAATCGTTCGGGAGTTGTTGATCCAGCTGGGCGAAGATCCTGAGCGAGACGGGTTGGTACGAACCCCGCAACGAACCGCTCGCGCCCTGGCCGAGCTCACGAGCGGGTACCAGAAGGACCCGAACGAAATTCTCAACGGAGCTCTATTCGATGTCACCTACGACGAAATGGTGATCGTCAGGGACATCGAAATGTTCAGTCTCTGTGAACATCATCTTTTGCCGTTTTTCGGCAAGGTCCATGTCGCCTATCTTCCCAACCAAAAAGTGGTCGGACTTAGCAAGGTAGCTCGCCTCGTCGAAATGTACGCCCGCCGATTGCAGATCCAGGAACGCTTGACCAACCAGATCGCGCAGACCATCCAGGAGGCGATCGATCCGAAAGGCGTGGGTGTCGTCATCGAAGCGAAGCACCTGTGCATGATCATGCGCGGAGTCGAGAAGCAACATTCCTCCGCAGTCACCAGCGCCATGCTGGGGGCATTCCGCGACAATCCCAAGACGCGCGAAGAGTTCCTCTCCCTGATCAGCCGCGCGGCTGACGGGGTGTGAACCCAGCCACGGTCTCCAAGGCCCTCGCGACAGCGTGTTGCCCTGGACCGCGGAGCTTCAGGCCGAAACGCCGATGAGACCGTGGGGGCACGGGATGCCGTGCCCTACGTTTCCAGCGGGCTAATGGTATTCACGCTAGCCGTCGATGGCTAGAACGGGAGGACTAGCCGATGAAAACCGCTGCGGTGGAAGAGAAAGAACGGTCTACACATACCACCAGGGAAGAGGACGAGGTAGCACTTGATCTCCACACGGCGCGACTGCTGTCCGCGGCGCCTCAGGTGATTGATAACGTCCTGGGGAGCATGCTGGGAATAAAACCACATCCTCCATCCAACGAGATCCCGATTCCGACAAGCTACGGGATCACAGCTTCCAGTCATTTGAGAGGCGCGTGGGAAGGGGTTATCAGCATCCATTGTGAAAAGAATCTTGCGGTGGAAATCGCATCCAAGTTTTTCGGTTCGGAGACCGTGGGACTGGTTGCCGAAAACATCGCCGATGCGCTGACCGAAGTCGCCAGCATCGTGGTGGGCAACTTGAAAGGCGTTCTGCCCGGCCAATGCTCGCATACCATACCAGCGCGGAGAGATGGGACCGATCCTGCCTCTACGAACGCAGGCGGTCTCGGAGTGCGAAGAATCACCTTCTCCACCGACCACGGTGCGCTCACCCTGAGTCTCATCCCCACAAGAGGGTTCGGCGAGACCTCCTAAACCTCTCGCTATTTCTTCACCAAGCAGGCCCTAGCGTTTCCCGCCCCGAATGAGACGTGCAGCAAGGCCCCCTTGCATGCTTTCATTCCAAGCATTTGTCCGTGGACTTGCGGAAATTTCTGTTCCATGCGAAGCAATCGTTGTACTCCAGCGGCGCTGTGTGTAAAATCGGGCATGTCGGCAGACCCAAACTAAAAATCGTCCTTTGTTCTGAGGAGGGTTGCGCCGTGGTACCGATGAACCAACTCCATTATTAGACGGGAAAGGAGAATCAAACATGTTCGAAATCCCCAGCCTTCGAGACGAAACTCGTTACGGCATGCCGGCTGCCGATCGACTGTTGTTCAACCGCCGGTACGTGGTGGGATACTCCTACCTGTTTCGCCAGCCCCGGTGGGCTTTGGAGCTTATCACCCGGCACACCAGGCAAATGGCGGACAAAGATCTTGGCTCTTCCGGGTTTTAAGTGGGCGAAGGAGCCAGATCGAGTTTCCCACAGTGGAAGTAGATGGCGTTGATGAAGCCAGAATTTCCGATTTGGAACCCCGACTCGAACATGGTACTCCCTCTCTTCTCCTGAAGGCAACGACTTTGCCTCGTAAGGCGGGCCACAACGGCATCCAAGGGTTCCCATGGCCTGTTCTTGTCGCCCGGTGAACGCGTCTCGCTGCTGCTCAGCCGATTGGTCGCACACCCCTCCGACCCTCCTTTCTCAACGCTCAGATTTCCTATCTAAACGGGACGGCCCTAACCACCCGGCACAGGCAGCGCCCAGATCCGACGCAGCATGTCGCCGAACAGCCTGCGGTTCAGATACCCCTCGGCCAGGAGCAGCCAGTAATAGCGCGCGTGCTTGATCAATCGACCGCCCGTCTTCACTAACCGCTGCTGTAAGCTCGTCAGCGACCAGCTCTTGATCCTTGGTGGCAGTCCCAGCCGCCGCCATAAGTTGCCCAGGTTGTAGGCCAGCACGCTGAGTTGTAGCCGTACCTCGTTCGCCCGGAAGCGATGGCACGACAGCCGCGTCCAGTGCGTCGCTTGCTTACCTTCTTTGATCCACTGCTCCGCCGTGCCGCGCTTGTTGTAGAAGCGCACCACGGAGCGGCTTGGCAAGCTCATGTTCGTCACGATAAAACCGACGCGCGCGAACAGCTCGCCCTGGTGGTGCTCGACCTTGGCGACGCTCAGCATCGTTGAGGTCCTCGTAGCCCGCCAAGCGGCTGTAGACCGACTGCCGCAACAGATCAGCGAACGTGAACTGCTTGTTTGTGCCTTGCCGGGAGTCGGTGAGACGCTCGCCGATCAGTTTCCCGAGTCCGAGTCGCTCGTCCAACTCCCGAACCAGGATCAAGCCACCGTCGGAGGTGACTCGCGATCCTTGGAAATCGACTTTGAGAAGTCCATTGAAAGTTAGCTGGAACGGCTTTGTTTCTTTTTCACCCATCGGGTGTTGGCCTCCGTGCGTCCTGACAGGGCTTGAACCCCTATCAATAAAGACGCTGAAGGCCGCTGGAAGGTCGGGAGGCCTGAATCAAATTGGAAATGCGGGTGAAGTTCTGTTGATTGCGGAAACCGCGCGCCGTGGCCTTGACCCATTGAATCCTTGAGTTCAACCCCTCGCTGACCGCGTTCGTAATGCGGTGTTATGGGGTATCCACTTGACTCAGGCAACCCCAACATCTTGTGGTTGGGCTCACGGGGCCTCAGCGTCCCAGTCGGCGACGATCGATCGATACGGCGTTGGGTCCACGGCGACTGCCTGCTGCACAAGGCGGTAGAAGAGTTTTCCCCGGCTGCGTGAGTTGCGCCGGTTGAAGCGGAACACAAACTCGTCGAGGTAGTAGTCCAGATGCTCGTGGCTAACCGCGCCTTGGTGCGTGCCCAGCAGCCAGCGCTTGAGCAACGAGATCGCTTGGTGCACCCTCGGCAATAATTCCGAGGCCTGCTTGCGGCGGCCCGACAGAAAGACGATGCGATGCTGGTAGCCCTTCTTCTCCAGCGGCTCGTAGCCCAGCCAGCCGTCGGTGTGCACCACGCTTCCCGGCTCGACCGACTCCTCCACGAAGGGCATCAAACTGGCCGCCGATGCGTTCCGCACGCGCTGCATGCGGATCCGTCCTAGCCCGCGGCCTCTCTCTTCCGCGGCTACTGCAATCAAGGCTTTACGCTCGGTCTGCCGGCCGCTCACACCCTCTTCCTCAGCGCCCCAATAGGTCTCATCGACCTCGACTACGCCCGCCAATCGCTCCCGCCCCGGACGCACCATCGCTCGCCGCAGCTTGTGCATCCAGGTCCACGCGGTTTGATAGCTGCCCAACCCGAGAACGCGCTGCAGACCCAGCGCGCTGACCCCGTTCTTTTGCGAAGTGACGTGCCAGATCGCCCGGAACCACAGCCGCAGCGGCTTACGTGTGTCTTGGAAGATCGTGCCCGAGGTCACCGACGTCTGCCGCCCGCAGCGAGCGCATTCGAACCACACTTTGCGCACCGGCCAAGCCCGCTCATGCCCGCATCCCGGACAGCGGCAACCCTCCGGCCAGCGCAACGCGGACAGATAGTCGCGACAGGCCCCTTCGCTGGCGAAGCGTACCTCGAACTCGAGCAGGTCGCGTGGATAATCCTCCACGAAGGCGCATACTACATCTTGGGGTCACCTGAGTCAAGTGGATACCCCATTTGCGGTGTTTCAGATACGTGAGTATGTTTTCGAGGCGAGCCGTCAACATCCGCGCTACGGTGACCATCGGCGTCAGCCGGCTGCGACTCGCCCAGCCGCGCCATTGCTCGAAGAAAGCTCGCGCCGCCGATTCGCGACGATAGTCGAACAGCCGCATCGCCGTTTCCTTCAACGCCCACGCCCGCGCCGTCTTCAAGTCGCTTTCGCGCAGCGCGCGGAACTCGCGCCAGGCGTCCTCGGAAAAGTTCGCCGGATGCCGCAGCCAAGCGTACTTCGTGCCTGTCAAACGCTCGTCGCCGAGGGCCAGTAAACGCTTGTTCTCCGCCCGCCGCACCTGGTCCACCGCCTTCGCCAGATGCGCCGCGATGTGATATTTGTCGTAAACGATCTTTTTCTCCGATTCGTCGAGATGCTCCCGGGTCGAGGCGACGTAAGGATCCCACATGTCCATCGCGACGGCCTCGACTCGGGCGAGTTGCTCTGCGCTCAACGTCTTCCAAAAGCCGTCCAGGCTGGCCTGGCGGCGTCCCTCGGCGACGAACAACACGCGCGAGCGGTTGAGATCGTTGACGACGGTGAGATAGCGATGGCGCTTGCGGAAGCTCTTCTCGTCGACGCCCAGGTAGGGAATCGGCTCTGCCGCGCGACGTTCGAGCCCACGTTGCACGGCGCGTTCCAGGATGCCGTGAATCTCGTCCCAGCTCAGCGCCAGCAACTCGGCGATGCCTTGCTGGCTGGCTTCCTTCAGCCACGAGATCGCGAGAGCTTCAAACAGCGCGGTGAAGCGGCTGGAAGCCTCGGCCCAGGGCAGTCGCACGACGCGCGGCCCGTGCTCGGAGCAGTCGCTGCGCGGCGGCCGGGCGTGCAGGATCGTGCGGTACTGACAGGTGTCGAGGTGACGCCAGCGGCGTTCGGGCTGATGATCGTGGAGTGCGCACACGGCGCTGCATTGGCGGCACGGCCAGCGGACTTGCTCGTCGTGTTCGAGGAAGACGTGGACTTCGCCGTCGGCTCGGCGCAGCTCCACTCGCACGACTTTCCAGGGACTTTCGATGCCCAGAATCTGGCGGTATAGCTCGCGGTCTTGCATCCCGCGAGACTACCACCGAGCCTCACTCGCCCACTAGAAACCCGGAAGAACCAAGATCTTAAACGGCTGGATAACTTCCGGGAAGATCCCCGCGTCCCCGAGATGTTTCGTTCCACTTTGGCCACCTTCAAGGGTTCAAAACACGACCGCGGGCACCTGATATCGAGTGCCGACCGGCTTGAAGACGCTTTGATCAACAGTGAGACCTTTCTCATGAGCAACATGAGTCCCCAAGTGGGGGGGCAATCGAGGTGTGTGGAAGGACCTCGAAAGCGCCGTGCGAAAACTGTCACAGAAAAAGATCATGGGTAAGGTTGGGAATGTAAAGAAAAAAGTGTGGAAATACGCAGAGGTTTACGTGATCTGTGGCCCTGTGTTCGAGATCGGCTCGAAGCTGGAAGTGATCGGTGACCCGAAAGAGATCAAGGTGGTCATTCCGCACGCCTTCTTTAAGTCGGTGCTCGCCGAACAAAGACTTGGGAAGCTCGAGCTGTGGTCCTTCCTGATACCCAACAAAAAGACGAAGAAGGATCCTCCGAGCTTCGTGGTTCCGACGGTGGAGGTCGAGCGCCGAGCGGGGTTGCAGTTGTGGGACCGCTTGCAAGGCTCAGACATCGAAGACCTGAAAACGAAGAAGCGCAAAATGTGGGACTAATGTTGTGGACTACAGCCTCCCTTTACTGTGTTGCAGAGATGCTTGGGCCATTCGACCTCGTTGGGGTCACTCAGGTTGGGGCCGTCGCCGGTTTGCCCTTTCTCGGCGCGGCGCTCCCTCCCACAGCCCAGCAAGTCGAGCGAAGGAGCTGCCATAGCGTTGTTCAGTCCAAGCATGGCCCTGAGATGGGAGCTTGATTCCAGTGCTGGGCGGAAAGCTGACCCCGGCTCCCTACCATCGCCTGTTTGACGATACTCGAACCTCACCTCTACAATAACGAACAGGAACTCCGGGGAGCCGTCTCCTCCTACAACCTCTCCCGACGCGTTCGCGCGTCGACTCCCATGTTTGAGAATCTCACGGACAAGCTTCAGCGTGTCTTCAAGAACCTGCGCGGAGAAGGCAAGCTTACGGAGCAGAATATCCAGGACGCCCTGAAAGAAATCCGCTTGGCGTTGTTGGAAGCCGACGTTAATTTTAAGGTTGTCAAGCAACTCATCGAAAACATCCGCCGGAAGGCGCTCGGCCAGGAGGTCCTGACGTCGTTTTCGCCGACGGAGCAGGTCGTCAAGATTGTTCGAGACGAGCTGGCGGGAATTCTCGGCGGCGTCGAATCGAAACTGCGATATTCCAACGAGCCGCCGGCGACCTTCTTGATCGTGGGTCTTCAAGGTTCGGGGAAAACTACGTCAACGGGGAAGCTGGCGCGCTGGCTTTCAAGAAACGGCCACCGGCCGCAGATGGTGTCGGCGGACGTCTACCGTCCCGCTGCTCGCGAACAATTGCGCATCGTCGCCGAGCAGATCAAGTTGCCGATCTACCTAGGAGAAGCCGACGCCACGCCGCTCGAGTTGGCCCGGGGCGCGCGGCGAGAAGCGAACCAGACGGGACGCGATGTCGTGCTCGTCGATACGGCCGGCCGACTGCACATCGACGAGGAGCTGATGGCGGAGCTCGAGCAGTTGCGCGACGAGCTCGAGCCCACGGAGATCCTGTTTGTTGCAGACGCCATGACCGGGCAAGATGCAGTCAAGTCGGCTTCCGAGTTTCACCAACGGCTGGGAATCACCGGTGTCGTGCTGACGAAGATGGACGGCGACGCGCGCGGGGGAGCGGCTCTCTCCATTCGGCATGTGACGGGTTGTCCGTTGAAATTCGTCGGCACGGGAGAGAAGTTCGACGCGCTCGAGCCCTTCTACCCCGAGCGTATCGTCTCGCGCATTCTGGGCATGGGAGACGTTCTGTCGCTAATCGAGAAAGTCGAGGAGCATATCGATCACAAGCAGGCGCTCGAAACCCAGCAGAAGCTTCTGGACAATGAATTCACCCTGGAGGATTTTCGCCGGCAGTTGCGGCAGTTGAAGAAATTCGGGCCGTTGGAGTCGCTGCTGGAAATGTTGCCGCAAGTAGGTCCGCTGCAACAAATGAAGGACATAGAAATCGATCCCAAGCACTTGACGCGCGTAGAAGCGATCATTAACTCGATGACGTACAAAGAGCGGCTGAAGCACGAAATCATCAACGGGCGACGACGGCGACGGATTGCGAAAGGGAGCGGGACATCGGTGCAAGAGGTTAATCAACTGCTGAGGCAGTACCGCCAAGCGCGTCAAATGATGAAATCGTTATCCGGCGGCCTGAGGAAAAAGAAGAAGCGCTTTGGCCACATGAACCTGGACGCTCTGATCAAAAGGCAACTGCACTAGTAACTGAGCCGCGAACGCGAGTGAGCGGCCACAGCGGGAGCCCCGGCACTCGGCCTGTCACTGGCGTTCCAGGCTCAGTTTCCTGCTCACGCACACCCTTGCCATGCTCGATTCCGAGCCGCGAACGCGAGTGAGCGGCCATGGCGTAGAGCTAAGCCTGTGCCCCACCCAAGCGGATGAAAACGGGTGGTTTTCGACCGAGTGGTCCAGGGATTGTCGTATGATCTATCGCGAATTTGCGTAACCAGCCGAACGGCCGGGGTTCTTCGTGGTCGCCGGCGCCGAATAGCTTTACAATATCGATGATGGAGGAATTATGCTAGCGATTCGCTTGGCCCGCTTCGGAACCAAGAAAAAACCTGCCTACCGGGTAGTGGTGATGGAGAAGAGCCGCGCCCAGGATAGCAAATCACTCGAGACTCTGGGTCACTATAATCCCACCAAAGATCCCATTGTCTTGTCGCTGAACGAGGAGCGCATCCAGTATTGGATCGGGCAGGGAGCACAGCCGTCCGAGACGGTTCGCCGATTGATGACCCTGAAGCCGGAAGACGTGGTCACGACCGAACAGAGGCCCAGAAGCGAGCCGGCCCCCAGAGCCGAGGGACCGCCCGCCACGGACGAGCAACCCGCCGCCAAAGCGGACAGCGAAGCCGCGGAGCAGAGTGAAACCCAAGCGGAGGTTCCGGCGGAAGAAACCGGCGCCGCTCAAGCCGAGGTTGAGCAGGCCGGACCCAGCGACAGCCAAGCCGACGTGGAGGGTGAGGAGGTGTCGCCGTCCGCGACGGAAGCGCAGGCCTCCACGGAACCTTCCACGGATTCATTCCCGGCTGAGGAGAAACCTTCTGAGGACAAGGGGGCCGCCGCCGAGGAGAAGTCTGATCCTGAAGCCGAACCTGCCTCATAGACGACGCCGAACCGCCTGATATAATTGAGGAAAGGTTCATAGCGTGATATCGGAATAACACGGGTACGAAAGTGGCTTGTGTGACGCCTCCGAACACGAATCTCCACATAGGCTGAAGACATCCAAGGTTCCTGATCGCTGCCGGTAGGAGGTGCATCGTGGATGCGTCTGTGGCTCCGATTGTAGAGTTGGTCGAACTGATCGCCAAAGCTCTCGTGGATAAGCCGGAGGAAGTCTCGGTCAGGCTCGTGGAAGGAGAGCAGGTGAAAGTCTTGGAGTTGAAAGTTGACCCGAGTGATCTGGGCAAGGTGATCGGGAAGAAGGGGCGAACCGCCAAGTCCATTAGGGCCCTGCTCGGCGCCGCCGGCATGAAGCTGAAAAAACGCTTTACGCTCGAAATCCTAGAATAATACTGGTGGCCGAGAGCCGACAGCCCTACGTCACGATCGCGCGGCTCGTTCGGCCCCGGGGCAATCGGGGCGAGTTGTTCGCCGAAGACTTGAGCGACGAACCGACCCGATTCATGCAGGTGCGCCGCGTTCTCGTCGAAGGTGACGCGAAGGGCGGGCGCGAGATGGAGGTCGAGCGCGCTTGGCGCCACAAGGGCCGCTTGATTCTCAAGTTCCGCGGGATCGATTCGATCAGCGAGGCGGAAGAGTTGCGGGGCTGGCGGGTGCAGCTGCCGGAAGAAGAAATAGGCCCTCTCCCCGCGGGAGAGTTTTTCTTCAGGGACCTGGTCGGGTGTCAGGTGGTCGACGCAAAGAGTGGCGGTAGCGTCGGCAGTGTAGAAGACGTATTGGAACCGGGCGGTCAACTGCTATTGCAGGTCAAAGCCGAAGGGCGGGAGATCTTGATTCCTTTTGTTCGCAGCATCTGCGTCGAGATTGACCCCGAGCAGCAGCGAATCCGGGTGCGCATGCCGGAAGGTCTGGAGGATCTGAATTCGTGAGATGGTTTTCCACCTTGTTACGATCTTCCCGCAATTCTTCGAGGGCCCGTTTGACTGCGGTGTGATTGCCCGGGCTCGCAAGGCTGGGCAGGTTGAGATCCGATTTCACGACCTGCGCGACCATGCGTCGGATCGGCACCGCACGGTGGATGACCGACCCTTCGGGGGCGACGAGGGGATGGTGATGAAAGTGGAGCCTATCTTTCGGGCTCTGGAGAAAATCCGAGGCGGCTCGGAAGGAAGGAAAAACCGGACGGTCGTGCTGTCGGCGCAGGGGCGCCTATTCGATCAAGCAACTGCCGCGCGCCTGGCGGGCTACGATGAAATAACGTTGATCTTGGGCCGCTACGAAGGAGTGGACGAACGGGTGAACCAACATCTCGCCGACGAAGAGATCTCGGTCGGTAACTTCGTACTGAGCGGAGGTGAATGGGCCGCCGGAGTGGTGCTCGACAGCGTGGCGCGATTGCTGCCCGGTGTTGTCGGAAACGAACGCTCGACGGATCGCGAGTCCTTTGCACCGCAGCCCGAGGGCGGGCTGGGCATGCTCGACTTTCCTTATTACACGCGACCGTCGACTTTCCGCGGCTGGGTGGTTCCGCCGGTTCTGTTGAGCGGCAACCATGAAGAGATCCGCCGTTGGAGAAAACGAGCCGCGCTCAAGAAGACATTGAGAAACCGCCCCGACCTTTTGCAGTCCGCCGCCCTTTCAAAAGAGGACCGCTTGCTTCTGCGCGAGGTAGCCGAGGAGGCGCTATAGACAATCGGAGATTCCTATGACGAGCAAGGTGATCGAAAAGATCTACGCACAGCACAAGAAGGATGAGATCCCCGCGCTAGAACCGGGTGACACGATTCGGGTGCAGGTACGCATTAGCGAAGGCGACAAAGAGAGGCTTCAGGCGTTCGAAGGAGTCTTGATCGCACGCAACAACAGCGGATTGAGTGAGACGATTACGGTCCGCAAGACGAGTTTCGGCGTGGGGGTTGAACGGATTTTCCCCATCCACTCGCCGGTGATCGGCGACATCAAGGTTCTCCGGCAGTCTCGGGTCCGCCGGGCGAAACTGTATTACCTCCGCAAACTACGGGGCAAGGCGGCGCGGCTTCGCGACCGCCGCCGCTCCGAATCACGATAACCCTCGGATGAATCGGGCCAACACGCGTAGGGCAAGCGCGCAGCGCCGAGCGGTTTATGCCAAACCAACAAGTCGTTGGGAGCGCCGAGCACGTGAGCAAGGCTTGCGGCGCATCGCCGGGGTGGACGAGGTCGGTCGAGGCTGCCTGTTTGGCCCCGTTGTCGCGGCCGCGGTGATACTGGACGCTGAGAAACCGATCCGGGGCCTCGACGACAGCAAACGTCTGGATCCCGAATCCCGCGAAACGTTGAGCCGCCGCATCCAGGAGCGAGCCGTCGCCGTAGCAATAGCCGCCGCGGACAGCGGCCGCATCGATTGCGTGAACATCTATCAGGCCGCAAGGCGAGCGATGCGCGACGCTGTTCTGGCTCTGCCCGTGGCAGCCGACTACGTGCTGGTCGACGCCATGACGCTTGATCTCGAAGTGGGCCAGCGATCGCTTATTCGAGGCGATCGGCGGAGCCGCTCGATCGCCGCGGCGTCTATTGTGGCCAAGGTAGAGCGAGACCGTTGGATGCGCGCCTGGGATGAGGTTTTTCCCGAGTACGAGTTGGCTTCGAACAAAGGCTACGCCAGCCCCGCCCATCTCCGAGCGTTGAAGCGTTTCGGCCCCACGCCGCTGCACCGCACCAGTTTCCGCCCCGTGGCCGACTACTCGCGCTTTTCGCCCCAGCTGGGCAAGCGCTCCCCCCAGACGCTTCCGTTGTTCCCTGATCTTGATCCTGAAGGCGTGTTGAACGTTCAAACGTGATGGAGGTATTTCAGAGTGACTCAGGCCAGGGGGCGCAACCGGGTGGGCACCGAAAAGGACGTCGGGCGCACACTTTGACCCACGTTTTCTTTGTGCTCTTTTGTTTAGAAATCGGTTTTGTGCTGCTGCTGTTGCCCTGGACAAATCTGTGGGACAGCAACTACTTTTCTTCGCTGACGCCTGCCTGGAATCCCCTCTGGCTCAGCACCTACGTTCGTGGGGCCATCTCCGGTATCGGCTTGGTCAACATGTGGATCGGGGTCTCGGAAGCCTGGCGCATGTGGCACTAGCCGGCAGCCGCTCCGGGGTCGCAGGCGGCAGCTCCGATATAATGAGTGCGCGGGCCGCAGCCGGCCGCAACTTTCCCATCAGCCTGAGAGCTCAACTTTGTCGCAGGACTACCTTGAGATCCGTGGGGCCCGCGTCCACAATCTCAAAAACATCGACCTGCGGCTACCCCACAACAAGCTGATCGTCGTAACCGGGGTCTCCGGTTCGGGGAAATCCTCGCTCGTCTTCGACACCATTTACGCCGAAGGCCAACGCCGCTACGTGGAGTCGCTGTCGGCCTATGCACGGCAATTCCTCGAGCGCATGGAAAAACCCGATGTCGACGAGATTAGGGGCATCGCCCCCGCCGTAGCGATTCGCCAGAAGAACACCACGCGGAATCCCCGCTCGACTGTTGCCACGGCGACCGAGATCTACGATTTCCTGCGGCTGCTCTATGCACGGGTCGGGCGGACGTTTTGCGCCAAGTGCGGCAGCCAAGTTCGAAAGGACACGGTTGACGACGTCGCCTCCCGGGTTCTCGCTCTCCCGGAAGGATCGCGCCGGCAAGTAATGTTTCCGGTCCAGCGCGGGTCCTCCGATGGATTGACCGAGGAACTGAAAACGCGGCTTGCCGAACTGCGAGGCAAGGGGTTCAATCGCCTCTACCAGAGCGGGCGGTTGTTTGAATTTTCGACGCCTGAGTCTCTGTTGGAAATTGACTTCAGCAAGCCGCTTTATGCCCTAGTCGATCGGCTCGTGATCGCCCGCAATCTTCACCAACGGGTGGTCGATGCGGTGGAAACCTGCTTTCGCGAGTCGCGGGAGGCGGCTTTCGAGCCGGCCGGAGCGGACACGGCCGAGCGTCTTTGGTTCAGTGAACGGTTTGAGTGCCGGCAGTGCAACCTGGAGTATCTCGAACCCGAGCCACGCTTGTTTAGCTTTAACAGTCCTTTCGGCGCCTGTCCTACTTGCCACGGGTTCGGAAACACGATCGATTTCGACATGGACCGTGTTGTGCCCGACAAGTTCAAAACGTTGAACGAAGGCGCCGTCGAACCCTTGACCAAGCCCCGTTACCGGAGGTATCAGCAGAAGCTGCTCCAAGCCGCCAAAGACGCGGGGGTGCGGGTCGACACCCCCTACTATCAGTTATCTCCCGCGGAGGGGGATTTCGTCGTCCAGGGCGGCGGCGGCTTTCCCGGCGTTCGCTGGTTTTTCGACTACTTGGAAAGAAAAAAGTACAAAATGCATGTCCGGATTTTTCTGAGCCGGTATCGAGGCTACACTCTCTGCCCGTCGTGTCAGGGCGGACGCCTGCGGGCCGAAGCACTCAACGTCAAGATAGGCGGCAAGACGGTGCGAGATGTCGTCTTGATGAGCCTTGAAGGGGCAAAGAAATTCTTCGCGGAACTGCAGCTAAACGGTCAGGAAGCCGAAATCGCGGCGCAGCTTTTGGAGGATATTCGCCACCGGTTGGCCTACCTCAACGACGTCGGACTGGAGTATTTGACGCTCGATCGATTGGCTTCCACACTTTCGGGTGGGGAAGCTCAGCGCATTCAGCTTGCGACGTCGCTGGGGTCGCGGCTGGTTGGAGCCTGCTATGTGCTCGACGAGCCCTCGATCGGACTGCACAGCCGGGACACTAGGCGCCTGATTCGCATTCTCGAACATTTGCGCAACCTGGGGAATACCATCTTGGTGGTCGAGCACGATCCGCAGATCATGCGCGCCGCCGATCACATCGTGGATCTGGGTCCTGGTCCGGGAGAGCGGGGAGGCAAAGTTGTGTTCGCAGGGGATTTCTCAAAGATCCTCTCTAACGGCGGACGATCACTCACCGGATACTACCTGCGCGGTGACTTCTCGATTTCGCTGCCGCAAAAGCGTCGCCAGGCAAAGAAACGGCGGCGGGTCAAGTTCATCGGAGCGATAAAGCACAATCTAAAAGGCATCGACGTCACCATTCCGCTGGACGTGACCACGGTCGTCACGGGGGTTTCCGGGTCCGGCAAGTCAACACTGGTTCACGACGTCATCTACCAGGGCCTGCAGGCGGCCAGGCGACGCAACGGCCACGATACGGCGGACCAGAAGGCCTTTCGGCTGCCTTGCCAGCGGATCGTAGGCGCCTCCCTGATCGACGAGGTCATGCTCGTCGATCAGTCGCCCATCGGACGCTCCCCGCGCTCGAACCCGGTGACGTACGTGAAGGCTTTCGACGCCGTTCGTGAGCTTTTCGCGTCCACACCCCATGCTGACCGCATGGGATTTACGCCGGGCAACTTTTCGTTCAACATCCCCGGGGGGCGCTGCGAAACTTGCCAGGGTGATGGCAGGGTGACCGTCGAGATGCAGTTTCTGGCCGATGTCGAGCTGGTTTGCGAGGACTGCAACGGAGCGCGCTACAAGAGCGACATCTTAAACGTCCGCTACCAGGGTAAGAACATTCGAGAAGTCCTGGAGATGACGGTCAGCGAGGCCCTCAAATTCTTCATTCGAACTCCCAAGATCATCAACAAAATGTCGAGTCTCGCCGAGGTCGGGCTGGGCTACCTGAGGCTCGGCCAATCGGCCACGACGCTCTCGGGAGGCGAAGCGCAGCGGGTCAAGCTGGCCGGCCACATTGCCCAGGCGAGATGCGAAAATACCCTCTACATGTTTGACGAGCCAACCACCGGGCTCCATTTCGACGACATCGCCAAGTTGCTGAGCGCTTTTCAGAAGCTGCTTGCCAACGGAGGCACGGTTCTGATCATCGAGCACAACCTCGATGTCATCAAGTGCGCCGACTGGATCATCGATCTAGGTCCGGAAGGAGGCGAAGGCGGAGGACAGATCGTCGTCGAGGGAACGCCGGAGCAGGTTGCGGCCTGTGCCGAGTCGCATACAGGCCGACATTTGGCGAAATTTCTTGACGGGACGAACTAGCGGTCCGCCCGCGCGGCACGACAAACCGACGGGTTACCCCGCTCTCCCGAAATTCGGCCGCTGCCCTTCTGCCTCTTGCCAAACCGTCGGCGGCGCTGCGCCTAGTAGGGACAAACACTCTTGTTTGTCCTAGCCGCCGTTAGGCGGCTCGTCCGATGTTTGAGCCGCGTTGACGCAGCTTTCGTGGGCCGTTGCTAGGCCAGTCGTTTTACGGCTGGTACCGCGCTCCTTACGCCGAGGGTTGCCTCCGTCGCTCGGACGTCTCCCGCAGCCGAGCGCGGCCGGGGGTAGGGTCACAGCGGGCCGCCCTTGGCGGCACGCCCTCCGGGAAACACCCCACCCAGTCACGCCACTTCCAAAATCCCAACCGACTCATTCCAAGCTACTTACCCCACCCGATCCACTCTAACCCCGTAACCCCACCGTACCCTGGAATTGGAGCCACTGCTCCCACGAAAGGAATAATCATCATGCCCACAAATGCACAAATGAAAGCTAACCGCAACAACGCAAAAAAATCCACCGGACCACGCACCGAGGAAGGTAAAGCCCGCGTCGCGAAGAACGCCCTGAAACACGGACTCCTTGCCCGCGATACCGTCCTGCCCGGCGAGGACCCCGCCGACTTCGACCGCCAACTCTCGGCCCTCGAAGCCGACATCCAACCTGGCAACTCGCTCGAGTTCGAACTCGTCCGCCAAATCGCCGACGCCCAATGGCGCATGCGCCGCCTCACGCGCTTGGAAACTGGCTTCCTCGCCGCTGCCCTCGACGAAACCCGCCGCTACATGGAGAAACGCCGTCCCAACGAATTGCGCCCCGGCTACGACGGCGAGACCTTGCTGTTAGGCTCGGCCATGCTCGACCGCACCCAAGCATTCGTTCACCTGGCTCGCTACGACGGACACCTCAGCCGACGCTTCTTCCGGGCCGTCAAGCAACTCGCCGACCTACGCCGCGACGAGCGCAAGTCCCGCGAGGCCCGCTCCTCTGCCGGCTCCTATGCCCCCGCCGACCCCTATCGCGGCCGATATGTCCCGGCCCAGGCCCCACCCCCAATCGACACTCCAAGCCCCACAGCCGGCCGCATCGGCTTCCGGGCCTCTAGCAAATCGGGCCCTCAACCCGGCCTCACACAAACGACCAAACAAACCCAATCTCGCCGAACCCCCATGAAATCAACGGCTTCTAACGATGAAACTCGTAGCGTGGATCTCGCCGTTGAGATCCGCGGCCTTTGCTGCGCGAAGGCCCCCAATTCGGCGCATTCCTTTGTGGCGTACGCTCTCAGCGTGCCGCGTCGAGACTCATCTCGACGCCTGGGAGCCGTTCAACCAAAAACGACCAAACAAACCCAATATCGCCGAACCCCCATCGAAACAACAACTTCTCGGCCAATGGAACCCGTGGCACTGCAGGAACGCCCGATGGCTACGGCTATTTCGCCCGCTCCTGCCGCTGCATCAAATCGTCCCAGTGCCGGCGGGCGCTGAGGAGAATCGCCGGCAGGTCCTCGCCCAGCAGATAACCTTGCTCGATCAACTCCAGAGCGGCGTTGCTCACCAGGCCGAGGTACTGCTCCCGGCTTTCATACCGTTCTTCGATCGACGGTCGAGGATCGCGAGTCCTTCCGCGCTCTGCTTTCGTTGGCGGGAAAGGAATGTAGGAGCCGGCCATACTGGAAATCTCGCCGGTTGGCCCAAAGCGGGCGTTAAACAGATTCCAGCCCGTGTAGGTGGCCAGCGGGGCCGCCAGCTCCGGCAGCTTGATGCCGGCCGTCTCGTTCCCGTCGGAGTCGACCGCCGGGACCAGGATCGGAAACGCGGACCCGATCTTGGGCGGTTGCCGGCTGACAATCCCCTTGTTGGCAAACTGGGGGCCATAGTCTGCGCGGTAGGCCCCATGGACGCGGCTCGAGAAGTTGACGCCCGGCAACTGTGGGAAGTTCAATTTCTAGGCGGGAACCAGCGACCCTTCGTCGAGGCGCGGATATCGGCTCGCGGGCGGCAGTTCACCCTCGTCCACCCAGCGATCGAGAGCCTTCAGCAGAGCGCGGAGCGACCAGCGGAAGTCCAGCGGGTTGTCTCGCTGTTGGCCGATGGTGATTTGGGGAGGAAAGGCCGCCGGTCCGTGCTGGCTTCCCGCGAACAGGTAGATGCGGACATTCTCCATGAGGGGCGCATCGCGCTTCCCATCCACCGTAGTGTGGATCAGAGACGCCGCCCGCCCCCAATATTCGTAGGAGGAATTGGTGTAGAAGACCTTGGGCATAAACTCCGGTTTCATATTGTGCGTCAGGATGCCATCGGAAATACGGGTTTCCGGGTCGATCTGTTCTACGTCGGTGAAAGGGAAAATGTCGGTCGGGTAGAAGAAATTCATGTAGGGATGGGCGTCACGGGAAGGCTGAGCAAAGCGATGATTGAAGCTGCCTCGGCCGGCGCCGGCGACGTGGGCGATGACGCCATTGAAAGCCCGACGTCCGGCCTCGTCACCGTTGAAGCCGTGATAGAGGAACGTCCGCAAAAAGCGCCCACACTGGGAGACGCCAAAGCCTAGCGCGCGGTCAATCGCGCCTTCGGGAATCGAGAGCGCGTCGGATGATTCGTACTTTAGAAATGAGACCAAGTCGCGCACGGCGGCCGGCCCCAGACCTACCAGGGGCGGTCCCTCGGATACATAGACGACCTCGTAAATCTTGCCCGGCTCGAACCCCCCTTGGAGATAGACTCGAGTTCTGTCGGATGTCGGCTTGCCGTCCTGCAAGCGGGCGAACTCCCACTGGGAGCGAGGGATGGTGTGACGTTGCGCCTCGACCCCCTCTCGCACCGTGAGCACGTTTTGCGGAGCCTCGGGGTCCGCCACCGGGTAGGCGATGTGCTGCCGGTCCGAGAGGAGGTGGTCATATTCCCGCTGTTGCACCACGAAATCGCTGCGCACGAGTCCCCGAATGGGAAGCTCCCCCTGGCGGGCTGTCGGAGGGTAGAGGCGCATACGGCCCTGCTCGCGCGGAGGGTCGAATTGCCAGCCGATCCAAGCCAACGTGTAGCCTTCGCGAAGCAGAAACCCGTCCCCGAAGTCGGCCTCATTTTGGGGGTCGCTGCTTCCCGGAGCCAAGTTGAAATGCCGTAGCGATGTCTTGCGGCCACGGTTTGGGATGCCGAGCAACAGGGCGCCGTTGCCGCGGGCGATATTCCGGGGCTTGAGGAGATAGAAGTCGGCCGAAAACTCCACCTGGCCTGTGGGGTTCGTGGGGGCGTTATCAATGTCAGTGATGATGCGGTTGGCCGGGTTGGATGGGTCAACGGAAAAAAAGATCTTCCCCGCCAGTTTCTCGTAAGCTCCGGCGAGCCCAAAGGCTCGGCCCTTTAGAACCAGTTCGCGGTCGTGGACCTCGACGCGCACGACCCGGGCCGGCAAAGGTAAGATCAGCAGGGAATTGAGGAGCAGGCATCCGGCACAAGCGCGCAACATGCATCCATTAATAGAAGACTCTCCCCGGGGAGTCAACAACTGTTGCAACCCAGAAGAGGTCGCTGAGGCTCCCGGTGGTCCCCTGCTAGCCTTCATCTAGGCCCCTGAGCCTTTTCTGAATGCCATTCCGACCATGGCCTCCCGCCAGCCGTTGAGGGATGGGCAACCGACATTGCGGGAGCTCGAAGCTCGTCGCGAAGGGGGCGCTGGGGGGCACTGGGCCACCGACCTCAAGCCAGACTGACGCGACTAAGATGCTGAAAACAATTGCTGGGTGCACCCCTTGGGTGGGCCGTTAGGCCCATGGGCACTCACTGGCGTCCCTTTCGCGCTGATCCTTCGCCCCAAGCGAGTTTGGCTAGTCCCATTCCACACCTCTCTCCCGCAATTCGCTCTTGAGCGTCGCCTCGTCGCGAAAAACCGTGGCGTCCATACCTAGTTGAAGGGCGGCTTCGACATTGGCGACCTTGTCGTCGGTGAAGAAGCATTCGTTGGGCTGGCACCCCGCTCTTCGGATGGCCTCTCGGTAAATGCCCTCCGCCGGCTTCATAGACCCAACCTCGTAGGAAAGAACGGAATCGTGGAAATGCCGTAAAAGGGGGTAGCGCCTACGAACGGAATTGAAATGCAACTCGTTGGTGTTGGAAAGCAACAGCAGCGTCGTTCGGCGCGCGAGACCTTCGAGGAACAAGTCTGAAATAAGCGGTTCCGGATCAAACATGTTTTCCCAGATACGGCGGAACTCGTCAAAGCCGCCACTTAGGTCGAGGGCCACTGAGAGCTTTTGGTAAAACGTCTCGCTCGACATCTGGCCGTGTTCGTAGACGCGCGCTAGCCCCGAGGCGCTTATGAGTTTGGGAATCTCTTCGGCGGTATAGTCGGTCAGCTTGGCGGCCGCTCGGTAGGCGCGGGGAAAGTCCAAGCCCACGACAACTTCGCCCAGGTCGAGCAGAACGGCTTTGATCATCTGCGGTGGCTTTCGATAGTGGCGGCTAGGCCCGGCTAGGCCGCGTTTTTGTCCACGTTCTCGGCTGTGAGTATCAGCTAACCGTCCCTCTGGCGAGGCGGACCGGCGGGCCCGGTGGCCCCGCCCCTACCAATCCTTGACGCGGAATCTGGGATAGCGCTTGACTAATAAGGAATCCCTGATTTCCAATACTGTGTAGTTTGGCAAAACCAGCGTGGAACTGCCTACGGCACGGCCGGCCAATGTATAGGGTCGAGGCAAAAAATCCTTCTAGTGGCGAAATGCGGCGGCCGACTGACGGACCGGCTCAGGGCTCTACTACCCCGCGGCGGTCTCTTTCTCCGCTGCCAGAGAAGCAGGAATCCCGGTCTTGTAGGACGGGTATTGCAACCTGACCCCGAGCGCTCGCCGGACAGCCCCTCCGTCCACGCGCCGGTCCGAGCGCCGAGTTTCGTCCACATCGGACTCGGTGGTCGACGCGGGCAAGGGCAGATCAAGAAGGTTAGAACAGAACGCTGCGATGTCGCGGGAGGTGCACGGGTCCTCGTCGGCAACGGGGAAGGCCCCCGTAAGCTGGGAGCCCAGCGCGGTGACAACATGCTGAGCCAAGTCATCCACGTGAATCCGCGAAACCCGATTTCCGCCGTCACCGACAAGTTTGAACCGGCCTTCGCGCATGGCGACGTGTACTCCGCGCCCCGGACCGTAGATCGCCGCCGACCGCAGGACCAGGGAAGACCACGGCCCAGCCGCGACCTGTTCCTCCGCTTTGACCCGCAGCCTTTGGCGATCGGTCACAGGTGCTACCGCCGTTGTATCATCGACCTCGCGTGACTTGCCGTAGACACCGGTCGTCGACAAGTAAATCACCCGGGAAGGCAGGTCCCCCAGCGCTTCGAGAAGCTGAGGAGTTGGATCAAACAGCCCGTTAGAGCCGCGCAACGTGGGCACGGAAAGCAAAACGGAGGCCCCATTCGGAACTTCCCGGTCGAGCGCCGCCAGGGTTTCGGGCTCGAACACATCAACCCGCCGCACGTCGGCGCCAGCCGCTTGCAACACTCGCAGCTTGGAATCATCTGTGGTTGTTGCGATCACCCGAGCGTTGCGGGACAGCATCTCGAGCGCCACGCGCCGCCCCGTGTAGCCGCAACCGACAATGAGAACCGTCATCAGGTTATTGCGTTGGACCGGGAGCCTCAAGGGCACATCGAGCGCGGTCCGGCGCACCGGGAATCGCGACCACGACGAGAGCGACGAGTGTGATCAGCTGTATTTCAGAATAGCGCCCGTAGGAGTCTGTCTGAAAAAGGACAGGAAGCTTTGCGGGACCACCAGATGTTGGCGGCGTCCTATATTGGGCACGACATGTCGTGCTCCTACCTGTTCCGATTGCAGTTTTTCACACGGACTCGTAGGGACGGAGTTGAGGGTGGGCGTGTACTCTGCCCGTAAGGGGTGTCATGTCGTGTGACCGCTTCCCACTATCCCGGGTAATCGTGACGACACGGACAGGATTGTCTGTGCTACCCGCCACCGCCCGCGCGACTTGAGTGGGTAGCAACAGGCAATCTCGCCTGTCTAGCGACCGGTCGAAGGGACCTGCGTTGTTCGTCAAAGTTTCACCGGTCGACCGGAATACGCCTGCGATTGTCTCCCGTCGGTGCTAAGCTGTTCCAAAATCGTGCTCATTGTCTAAACGGAGACCAAATGAAAATGACGGCTGCCGAATGGTTTGTGAAAGGCCTTCAAGAACGTGGCGTCGAGTGGATCGCGACGTTGTGCGGTCACGGGCTCGACCCTCTCTACGAAGCCGCTAAGAAGTCGGGTGTGCGTCTCGTCGACACCCGCAACGAGCAGGCCGCGGCCTACGCGGCCGAGGCTTTCGGAAGCCTGACGCGGCGTCCCGGCGTAGTCGCCGTCTCGAGCATCGGACACGTGAACGCAATCATGGGTGTCGCAAATGCCTACTACAGCCGCGCGCCCATGCTGCTGATCTCGGGTGCCGGAAACCAAAGCACATCCGGCATGGGTCATTTCCAGGACTACGATCAGGTCGCTCTTGCTCGTTCTCTGACCAAGTATGGACGTGTCGTCGATCGCCCCGAACGCGCTATTCAGATTCTTGACGAAGCTTGGCGGGCGGCAACTGACCTTCCGCCGGGGCCCGTCCATCTGAGTTTTCCGTTGGACGTTCAAGACACTGAAGTCGACAGTGAACAGATGGTCCAACCGCCGCGGATCGAGCCCTCTTCATCAATGCCGGGTGACGATCTCGAGCACGCCGCTTCGTGCCTAGCGAGTGCTGAGCGCCCTCTCATCGTGGCCGGGAGCGGGGTTTACTACGCGGGTGAAAGCAGTGCGGTCGCCGACTTTTCCGAGAGGTTCTCTGTTCCCCTCGGTGTTTTGGCGTTAGACCGCGACTCGATCAAACGTCCTGCCCCGAGCTTCGTAGGCCTTATTGGCGCGCTCACCGGGGGGCCGAGACTGCTACCAGACGTTGACTGCGTAATCCTCGCCGGTGCCGACGTCGACTATAGCCTCGGGTTCCTTGGTCCGGACACCATCCCTAGTGGCGCCCGTATCCTGCGAATCGTTCAAGGCTGGCAAACCTTCGCCAAGATCTACGAAAAACTCGACGGGAAGCGCCATACGGACTGGCTAGCCGAGGCTCGGCGGCGCTGGATGGAGTTTCGGCAATCCATCGAACAAAAGGGCGCCGAGCAGGCGAAGCAGGGCCTGCACGCCGTCCAGATCGCGACCGAATTGCGAGAGGTGCTCACGGACGAAACAGTGCTGCTAATAGACGCGGGCAGCGCCGCCCAGTGGGCTCATCATCTGCTCTGCGATCAGTATCCCCGCCACTGGCTCAGCTGCGGGCCGAGCGGCGTTGTGGGCTGGGGTCTCGGCGGCGCCATTGGAGCCCGGATGGCGTTTCCCGACCAACCCGTGATCCTACTCACCGGGGATGGCGCTTTCACGTTTACGGTGGCGGAGATTGAATGCGCCGTCCGCCAGCGTCTGCCGTTCGTTGTGGTCGTGGCCGACGATCAGTCCTGGGGTATCACGATGGCGGGACATATCAAACGCTTCGGGGAACCCATCAGCAGTACATTGGGCCCGATCGACTTCGTCAAGCTCGCTGAGTCGCTTGGAGCTCGCGGGGTGCTGGCCAAAACGCAAGAAGAAGTTCGGAGCGCTGTCGAAGAAGCAAAGACACTCGACACCGTAACCGTGGTTCACGTACCGATCGTCGGCGGCAACCCCTAGTCCAGCCGGTCTCGAACCCTGCTGCCTTGTAGCGCGGGCCCGTGGCCCGCAGCGGCGACCTCTGACCGCCGTTGGGCACAGCATGCTCTGCCCTACCGATCTGTCGGCTGCCTGCAAATGTAGGGGCACGGCATGCCGTGCCCAAAGTTCTCGATCGTCCACCCGGCTTCTAACTCGCTTGATACTCAGCCCACTGGCGGTCGAGATCTTCAAGGTAGCTTTGGATATCCTCTGGGGGAAGGAACGCATACCGGAACCCGTTCTTCACGAGCTCAATCAGGTCTTGCTCACCGATTCCCATGTTGGAGACATGCTTGAATTCTTCGGTCAGGGTAGTCGAGAAAAACGCGGGATCGTCCGTGTTGATGGTGACCGGAACGCCTGCTTCACATAACGCCTTCACCGGATGGGCTTCATAAGAAGGATAAATGCCCGTCTTGAGATTGCTTGTAGGGCAAACTTCGAGTGGAATCCGGTGCTCGCTGAGATAGTCAACCAGCCGTTTGTCTTCTATCGCTCGGACACCGTGGCCGATTCGCTCCGCTTGCAACAGGCGGAGCGCGTCCCAGACACTGTCGGGGCCTAGCCCTTCGCCCGCGTGGACACTGAGACGCAGCCCGTGGTCGCGAGCGGTCTCGTAAACCTCGACGAACTCAGCCGGGGGGAACTGCTGCTCGCTTCCGCCCAAGGTAATCCCAACAACGCTCGGAGGTCGAATCCGTAGAATATCTCCCAGCAGGCTCAGTGCGGCCCCGGCACCAATGTTTCGGACGAGGTCGACAATCCACTGGACTCGCATTTGTGATTCTTCGGCGGCTTCCTCTAGCGTTGCCAGGAGGTCTTCGAGGGCAATCCCTTGATTCAGGTACTCAACAACCGAGACCGTGATTTCGGCGTAGACGATTTTCTGGGATTCCATGTCCCGGAGCACGGCGGAGACGAGATCCCTGAACCTGCTAATGTCTGCAACGAAATAGGAGGTAAAAAGGTACGTCGCGAGAAACTGGTCGAAGGAGTGAGTACGAAACAACGAGTCAACGCGATTCGTTAACCCTGGGCGAGACTTAAGAAACGGGCGGATGTTGTCGCACTGCCGGAACAGCTCTAGTTGGCGGGGTGGCGCTTTCGCTAAGGCCACCTCCGGCGGACGTTGGCGGAGTAGGTCGGCGAACAGCTTGCGAGGCATGGCGCCTCGCAAATGGACATGTAGTTCAGCTTTGGGGACGGTGCGGATAAAGTCGCTGAAATCCAAGGACGTAGTTTACTTTATCCAACATCGAGTCTTCTGGCGCCGGCACCGTTGCCACTGAGTAGGCTCATCGCTAGTGCTGTTCTCACCACGTGGTGAGATAAGCGGACTAGCTTCGCTTGGCGGAAACGGCGGCCCCCGCAATCACTTCAGCGTCTCGCGTGGCCGGCTTCAATTCCGACACTCGGTCCGCGGAGTAACCTTTTTGGTAGAGGGCTGCAAGCTCCGCAGGGTCTTGCCCCGCGAGATCCCGCAGCAGGAGCGAAAGATTCCTCCACGTCTGGCGCAGGGAGCCCATTTGCTCAAAACGCCGCGCAGAGGTGACGATCGTGTGCGAGCTGCGGGTCATCCTTCCCCGCTTGCCGGCAAGCCGCAGCCAGTGAACGTCTTCCAACAGGGGGATCTCGGGAAATCCCCCGGTGGCGCGGAAGAATTCGCGTCGCACGAAGATACCCTGGTCGCCGAAGCAAGACCACGGTCTCGCCAGCCGGGTAAAAAACGCAAGCAGGCTGGGCAGCCAGACAGGAGGGTCGAACCGAAGCCGGAATGCGCCGAAGTCAGCGGCCCGCGAATCCAGCAGTTCCGGCAAGCCCGCGATCGCCCCGTGTGAAGGACGGGTATCGCAATGGAGGAAAAGCAGAACGTCTCCGCGTGCAACTCCCGCACCGCGGTTCATCTGACAACCCCGTCCGCGTTCACTTTCGACCAGGCGAACCGACGGAAATTGGCGGGTAGCCTCCACGCTGCCATCTCGGCTGCCGCCATCGACCACGATGATTTCCGGCGCACCGGGCTCTTCCACCAGCCACGGCAGAAGGGCTTCGAGAGACTCCCGGTCATTCCAGACCGGCACGATGACCGAAATCACAGACCCACTTCTCGTACATCCACCTGGAAGCATCGGAACGTAGCTTCGCCTCTGGGTAGCTTATCAGAACCCCGTCGAGACCCACACGGACGACTGGAAGAGCCACGGCAGTGAATCCGGCGACAGTACACGAGTTATGCCAAGGTGCACTGTAGGTGCACAAAACCCAGCCGAACAGGGAGCGAACAAACCCCCAGCCCGTCTTTTCGACATCTTGTAAGTTGTTGAAAAGGTGGTGAGGCGGCTGGGATTCGAACCCAGGACCCACGGCTTAAAAGGCCGTTGCTCTACCGAGCTGAGCTACCGCCCCCGAACGGGAAAAGCTATTTTATCTTAACAGCTAGCTTTTTGGACCAATCCCAGCCTGACAGCGGGCTGGCCTACCCAGATTCTAGTCGGCGGTGCTCACGAGGTGGCGAGGCGAAGGGCGTGAGAGGCCCGTCAGTACAAGGCGTATGCCGCTCGGCGCGCGGAGGCGTACTTGAACCCTACGTTGAGCACGGTGAGCAAGCGTAACGAAGTAATCGCGGGCCTATCGTGTGCTTCGACCGTCAGCTGGTGAGAAATGCGGGTTAGCCTCGCGTTCGCTGTTTACGCTAGAACTTCCTTCACCACGCGGGCGGGGAATTCGTCGGTGAGGCGTTCGTCGCGGCCCTCGCGCTTAAACACTAGGTCGCGGTGGTTCATGCCGAGTTGGTGAAGGATCGTGGCGTGGAAATCGTGAACGCTCACACGGTTTTCGACAGCCTTGTAGCCGATTTCGTCCGTAGCGCCGAAGACGGTTCCGCCCTTGACTCCGCCTCCGGCGAGCCAGACGGTGAAGCCCGTGGGCCCGTGATCGCGCCCCGGGTTGGCCCCCCGCGACTGTGACAAAGGCAGCCGGCCGAACTCACCGCCCCAAATGAGCAAAGTCGAGTCGAGCAAGCCGCGTTGCTTGAGATCGTGCATCAGGGCAGCGATCGGTTTGTCGGTCTTGCCGCAGGCGTAACTCAGATCCTTGACCAAATCCTGGTGGTTGTCCCAGATCTGGCGCTCAATATAGAGCTGCACCATTCGTACGCCGCGTTCCACGAGACGACGAGCCATGAGGCAGCGGCGCCCGTACGAGGCTGTCCGCTCGTCGTTGAGACCGTACATCTCCTTGGTGGCGGAGCTTTCCTTAGAAAGATCGAGCGCGTCGCTGGCCGCGAGCTGCATGCGCGCCGCCAATTCGTAGTTCGTAATGCGGGCATCCAGTTCGGGCTGTCCCGGGCGCTTATCTCGATGGCCGCGATCCATGCGGGCTAACAGGGACCGCACCAGATCGAGCACCGGCCCGGGGTACTCCACCTTCGGTTTCAAGTTCAGCAGGGGAGAGCCTTCCGAGCGAACCCGCGTGCCCTGATAAACAGGCGGCAGCCAGCCCGACTGCCAGTTCTGAATATGGTTGACGGGCAATTCCTTCGGGTCGTCTAAGACGACGTAGGCCGGCAGGTTTTGGTTCTCGGTTCCCAGGCCGTAGACGATCCAAGAGCCCATGCTGGGGCGGCTCGAGAACATCCGTCCACTCTGCATGGTGAAGATAGAAGGCTCGTGGTTGAAGTGCGGCGTAAACATCGAACGGATCAGGGCGATGTCGTCCACATGATGGGCAATGTGAGGCAACATCTCGGACACCTCGATCCCCGATTGCCCGCGCCTAGCGAATTTGAAAGGAGACGGCATAAAGCCGCCCGCTTCGTTGATGAATTCGATGTCGTTGGCGAGGTCTCGCCCCGGCGGCTGCCCCGCGTACTTGGTGAGCGCGGGTTTAGGATCGAACAGGTCCACTTGGCTGGGACCGCCATTCATGAAGAATTGAATGACGGAGGTGGCCTTCGGCTCGAAGTGAGGCTTGCGCGGGCGCAGGTCGTTTACACGGTTTCGAGTGGCCGCTAGGGCCGGGTTGCTCGAAAACAGATCGCCTCCCAGCAAATAGGCCAGAGCGGCACCGTGAAGCCCGTCGCTCACCCGCGAGAAGAACGTGCGCCGGGAAACGGAGTTGTCGTCCTTGCGCGCCGGCATTTCTTCACCAGCTCGTCTGCCCATGTGCATGCCTCGCATACCTCAATCAATATAGAGGAATTCAGCCGAGTTCAGGACGGTGTGGCAGAGCGTCGCCAACGCTAGCCACCGGGCCCGCATCTGTTTTGGTTCGGCGGGTACTGCTTGGTCCAGATGCGCGCTCCACTCCCCTGCCAAATTGAGCAATGTCGACCTGGCAGTGTCCGACTCTTCCTTGGAGGGCGGGCGGCCGAGTGCCGCCAGATACACTCTTTCCAGTTGCTTGCCGGCATCCGCTCCGACTGCATCGACCACGCGCCCCGCCATGTAGCGAGAGTTTTCGCGAACCATGTCGCTGTTCATCATCTGTAAGGCTTGGGATGAGACTGTGGAGTGCGTGCGGCGAAGACAGTTGGGCCTGAGCTGGGGAGCATCGAAAGCGGCGAGTATCGTAACCGGTGTTTTGCGCCGTTGCAGCAAATAGATGCTTCGGCGGTAGCTTCCCCCCGCTTTGGCCACAACTTCTCCATCAGGCTTGACCTCTACTTCGTCGGGTGGCCCGAACGGTGTGCTGTCGAGACGCCCAGAAACCTGCAGGATCGAGTCGCGAATGGCGTCGGCGTCGAGCCGGCGGAGAGGAAACCGCGAAAGCAACACATTGTCCGGGTCAGCGCCATTGGCTTCCGGGTCGAATAAAGAGCTTTGCCGATAGGCTGTGGAAGTCAGAATCAGTCGATGCAAAGCCTTGAGGCTCCACCCACGACGAACGAACTCGGTGGCCAGCCAGTCAAGGAGTTCCGGGTGTGACGGCGGCGAACCCGTGTGACCAAAGTTTCCTTCTGTTTTCACCAGCCCGATGCCGAAGTAGTGCTGCCAGACTCGATTGACCATCACCCTCGCCGTAAGAGGATGGTTGGGCTGAGTCAGCCACTTCGCCAGGGCCAACCGGCGGCCGCTGGTCCCCGTCGTCCAAGCGGGTTTTTCCACCCGGTAGGGATCGAGACCCAAGCTCAGCACCGACGGCACGCCCGGCTCGACTTTGCTGCCCGGGTTACGAAACTCTCCACGGTGAAGGATGTGAACCGCGGTGGGCCTGCCTCCCATATCAAACAGAGCCCGGATCAGCGGCTTTGGTTTTAGTTCTTTCTTGGTTTCGCCAATGGCTTGCTTGATTTCAAGAGACGCTTCCTTAAAGGACTCGAATCTGCTCTCCAGCTCGCCCGGCTCGATTCTTATCTTGGCTCCGAACTTCTGCACCAGATACTTCTGAGGCTCGCTGCGTTGCGCCTGGGGCGTATCCAATGCCGCGCGCACGTCGTCGCGGACGGCCTCGGGAACCTTGGCCCACTTTTCAGCGAGAACCTGTTCCCGCAACGGCCGAGCTTTCTCTTCGAGTTCTTCCTCCGATCGCTTGATCCTCCCGTGGATCGGCGCGTTGTACTCCTCGATGTCTCGGATTTCCTCTTCCGGCCATCCTCCCGGCATGATGCGTGTGTTCGTTTCGTCCCATTTGGCGCGGGGGCCGACGGGCATCTCATTGGGAGAAAGCCAGTCGTAAGGATCGTAGGAAGGGCGAAGGATCGCGCTGAGCCGATAATAGTCCCGCTGCGGGATCGGATCGTATTTGTGGTCATGACAACGCGCGCAGACGACGGTCAGGCCCAAGACCGTGGAGGTCAGAATCTCAAGTTGATCGGCAACTACCTTTAGGCGCTCGGGAACGAAAGCCTGTGAGGTGCTGTAAGTGCCATCCGGTCCCATGCGCAAGAATCCCGTGGCCACGAGCTTTTCGCGCTGCTCGGGCGTAAATTGCTTCGCCGCCTTGTAGTCGAACAGTTCGTCGCCGGCGATCTGCTCGACAAGAAATCGATCGTAGGGTTTGTCAGCGTTAAAAGAACGAATCACGTAGTCGCGGTATCGCCAGGCGTAAGGACGCGGCGCGTCGGCCGAGACTTGCCCTTCCGAATCCGAATAGCCCGCGGCGTCGAGCCAGCGGCGGCCCCAGTGCTCGCCGTAGTGCGGTGATTCAAGCAACCGATCGACCAGTCGTTGGTAAGCCTTGGGACTGGTGTCGGCCTGGTAAGCTTTCACTTCTTCCGGGCTGGGCGGCAATCCGATCACGTCGAAGTAAGCCCGTCGCATCAATGTCAACGGTGTGGCCTCCGCTGAGAACGCAAGAGCTTTTTCTTCGAGTTTTTCGAGCAGAAACGCATCGATCGGCGTCCGGACCAGATCTTGATGGCGCACCTTGGGAACCGCCGGGCGATTCGGGGGCTGGAAGGACCAGAATTCGCGGTCCTTTTTTGTCACCAGGGGATCAGTCCGGGCAATTATCCGCTCCGGCTCCTCTTCTTCGAAAGGCGCCCCCGCTGCGATCCACGCTCTTAGCTTTTCAATCTCCGCGGATGTCACCGGGCGAACCGAGACCCGCGCCAGATCCTTTTCGGGAGGCATGTCTTCGGCTTCGATACGTTTGATGAGCAGGCTCTCGTCGGGCTTGCCTGGGACGATTGCAGGCCCCGACGCGCCGCCCTCTAAAAGGCCGGCGCGTGTCTGCATGTCGAGCCCGCCCTCCTGGCGACGTCTGCCATGGCAGAGCAAGCACTTAACGTTAAGGATGGTCACGACGATTTCGCGTGCGCTGACCTCGTGGGGTTTCGCGACCTCGGAAGCCGACTGGAGATCCTCGCCGTCGCGCAAGGCTCCCGTCTCGATCCAACGTCGAATCACCTCAATTTCATCGGGACTGAGCTTTTGGTTCCCCATGGGCATCGCGCCGGAGCTAACTTTTTCCAAAAGCAAGCTCTCAACCGCCGCGCCGGGAACAAGCGCCGGACCGGACCGGCCACCCTTCAGAACGCCGTCGCGAGTTCGCAAGTCAAGCTCCGCCTGCTGAAGGCTCTCGCCGTGGCAGGCCAAGCAATTGGCCTCAAAGATGGGAACGATGTCGGATTCGAAACGGGGAACGTTGGTATTTTGGCCCGATAAGAGAGGATGGAAGGATACCGCCAGGGTCGCAACGCAAAGGAGCCGTGCGACAAGGGAGGGGCCCCGGAGTGGGTAGCGATGTTGGCCGAGGTCCTTTCCTCCGGGAACTCTTCTTAACATGCGCCCCTTCCCCCTGGGGCCATTCTATCGAATATCGGGAGAGATGCACCCCCTAAACCTCTGTTACCATGGATGGCTTCCGTGACTTCCTCCGATGACAACGACCGTGTAACCAAGGCCACCCGCTTCATGCCCGCTTGGGGCACGGGCGAACTCCCTTCGGCTCCTCGCCTTAGTTTGGGCCACTGGACGACTTTGATCGGCCCCGGGCTGGTCATGGTCGGAGGCACGATGGGTGCCGGCGAATGGCTCTTCGGACCGATCGTGACTGCCCGTTATGGCGGCATGGTGATGTGGCTCGCGACGATCAGCATCGCGCTCCAAGTGGTCTTCAACCTGGCCGTCATGCGTTACGCGCTCTACTCCGGCGAACCGATCTTCGTCGGTTTTCTCCGCACGGCGCCTGGCCCCACGTTCTGGATCATCTTCTACCTCATTGCCGATTCGGGTCACATCTGGCCCTACACCGCTTCCAATGCCGCCGTGCCCCTCGCTGCTGCCTTGCTGGGGCACCTGCCCGGACCGCTGGACGATGCTCTGGTGCGCAATCTTGGCTATGCCATCTTCCTAGCGGCTTTCGTCCCACTGATCTTTGGCGGCAAGATCTACAACGCCGTGGAACGCCTCATGGTCGTCAAGGTCTTTTCCGTTCTGGGCTACCTACTTGTGATTGACCTGGTCTTGGTAAGCGGCCGGACGTGGCTGGAGATATTCAGTGGGTTTCTCAAATTCGGCTCCCTTCCTCAAGGCGAGATCGACTGGGCGACTTTGGCCGCGTTCGCAGCCGTGGCCGGCGTCGGGGGCTTGGGGAACACTACGTTCTCGAATTACGCCAGAGACAAGGGCTGGGGAATGGGGCCGCTCGTGGGCGCCATCCCGAGCCTCGTGCGCGGCAGAAAGATTTCCCTTTCGCACACGGGAAAGGTTTTTCCTATTACCGCACCGAACCTCGAGCGCTGGCGCGGCTGGCTGCGGCACATTCGTCGGGATCAGCTTTGGATTTGGGGTCTCGGCTCGTTGCTCGGCATGGCGCTCCCTTCCATGCTCTCGCTGGAGTTCCTTCGCGGCGCGGACGTCCAGGGGCACGCAGCCGCGGCGATGACGGCGCGAGGAATTGCCGACCGTCATGGTGAAATCTTCTGGTTTTCTACTCTTCTGTGCGGGTTCTTCGTTTTAGGGGTTGGCTTCCCGCAGACCCTCGACTCGATCGTACGTCGATGGACCGATGTACTTTGGAGCGCGTCTGGAAATCTACGTTCCTGGGAAGGCCGCCAAGTGAAGAACATCTATTACTTCGTTCTGCTCGGCTACTGCTTGTGGGGACTCCTCGCCCTGCGGCTCACCCCCGATCCTCTATTCTTGGCCATCGTCAGCAGCGTCATAGGCAACATAGGCCTGGGGACCGCGGCGCTCCATACCCTCTACGTGAATCGTCGGCTGATGCCCAAAGAACTTTGCCCCCCGTGGTATCTCCAATGCGGGCTGGTCGCCGGCTTCGTTTTCTTCTTCGGAATCTCGGGGTTCGCCCTCTATCAGCACCTGGGCAATCTCACGCAGTAGCGTGGGTGATCCTTCCGATGGGGACCGATCGTGAGCTCAACGACTGTACTCCAAAGAATCCGTGAATTTCTTCACGAGCAAGGTGTGGAGTACCGGGAACTTCATCATGAGCCGACTCTTACATCCGAGGACTCGGCCCGCGTCCGCGGAGAAGACATCCGCGTCGGAGGCAAAGCTCTTTTGATCAAGGTCGGAGACGACTTTCGACTCTTTGTGCTGAGCGCGGCGCTGCGGGTCGACTCCCACGCCGTGCGATCCTACTTTGGGGTTCGAAAGACGCGCTTTGCCACAGCCGCCGAGCTTAAAGAGCTCACCGGGTTGGTGCCGGGTTCCGTACCTCCGTTTGGGCGGCCGCTCTTGCCCTTCGACCTATACGTAGACTCTTCGATCGTGGAGAACGACCGGATCGCCTTCAACGCTGGGGCGCTGACGGATTCGATCTTCATGACGGTTGCCGATTACCTCCGGGTCGCCAAGCCCATCGTCTTCCGGTTTGGTCTAGTCAGTGGCAACACCACCAATACCTAAGCTCGGGATAGAAGCTGGGTTCGGCAAATAATGTGGCGCAGAACGCCTACGTCTGCCGCGTCGACACTCATGTCGACGCTGGGGCGCAATTCATTGCGCCCGGGAACGCGAATCTGAGGCTGAGGTGATTCTTTCACACCTTCCTGTACCCACTTTTTGAGGAGAAGGACTTTCTCCACGGGCTGCCAAGCCCGTTCGAACAGGTCGCCCGGTAAGGGTGTAACATTAGACTGTCCGCTAGTAGAACCGCCGCCGTTTGAGCTGGAACAGAGATGCGCAGGGGCCTGGTAATCGCACTTTTCGGTGTATTGCTCGCTACTGTAGCCGCGATCGCCGCAACCGACTTCGAGCGCGATATCCAGCCGATTTTCGAACAGCGCTGCCATGCCTGCCACCATGGCGCGGCGCCGCAAGGCGAGTTTCGCCTGGACAGCCGGGAAGCCGCTCTACGCAGTGGTGGCTCCGGGGTTCCCGCTATCGTTCCCGGCGACAGCGCCGGCAGCCTCCTCTACAGATACGTAGCGGGTCTCGACGGCAAGATCGTGATGCCGCCCGTCGAACCACGCTTGACCGGCGAGCAGATCGAGCAAATCCGCGAGTGGATCGACGAAGGCGCCCCGTGGCCCGAGGAAGACACGGCCCGGGCCGCCGGTCACGAGCCCTCGAAATTCGAACAGGCGCGGGACCACTGGGCCTTCCAGCCACGCACGAAGCCTTTCCCTCCGTCGCTGAAGGACATCGCCTTGGCCCGGCGCGTGCGTAATCCGATCGACGCGTTCATCTTTACGAAGCTCGAAGCCCGCGGCTGGCAACCGTCGCCGCCCGCACGTCCCCATCAGTTACTGCGGCGCGTTCACTTGGATCTGACCGGGTTGCCTCCGAACCTTGACGAACAGGAAGCGTTCCTTCGAGATCCCACTCCCGAATCCCTCGATCGCGTGGTCGACGAGCTCCTCTCGCGCCGGACCTACGGCGAGCGTTGGGCCCGTCACTGGCTGGACCTCGTGCGCTACGCCGAAACGAACGGCTACGAGCGCGATGCGATCAAGCCCCACGTATGGCGCTACCGCGACTACGTGATTCGGTCCTTGAATCGGGACAAGCCGTTCAATCGGTTCGTGATCGAGCAAATTGCCGGGGACGAGCTTCCCGACGTCTCGCCGGAAACCCTCATCGCCACCGGCTTTCACCGGCTAGCGCCCTGGGATGACGAGCCCGCGGACCCGCTCACCGATCGCTACGACCAGCTCGATGACCTGGTGCGCACGACCTCGGAAGTATTTCTCGGTCAGACCATCGGCTGCGCACGCTGCCATAACCACAAGTTCGAACCTTTCACCGCGCGCGATTACTACAGCATGGCGGCGATCTTCCACCCGCTCACGCGCCCGCGAAAGGGACGCACGGAGCTGCTCCGCCCCATCGGAGGGCGGCCTGAACTGGATGCCTACGACGCGCGCGACCGGAAAATCGAGGCCCTTGAGCAGAAGACCGCGGCCATCCGCGACAGGGTCCAAGCTGAGCTTCTTGCGGCCGGCCGGAGCAGCCTGCCTGCTAGAGCCGTGAAGGCGTTTCAGACACCGGAAGCCGATCGAGATCAGCTCCAGCAGTCGCTCGTCGCGGAGTTTTCCAAAACGCTCGCCGCCGAGGTCCGCGAGGCGATGCCGTCCGGCGCCGGGCGCGAAATCGTGGACTTGGAAGAGGCAATTTGCGAGCTTCGTGAGCAAACACCAAGCTGGGACCTCGCCTACATCTTGCATGAGCCGCCGACCAAGCCTTCGCCGGCGTTCCTGCTGATTCGCGGGAAGGCAACCAATCCCGGGCCGGAGGTGCCGCCGGCCGTCCCTGCTGTGTTGTCGCATACGGCACTGGCATTTCCTGACTGGGCGGAATCGAACCGCACCAGCCTTCGCCGCTTGGCCTTGGCCCGGTGGATCGCCGGCCCCAACAATCCTCTGACAGCGCGCGTGATCGTAAACCGCGTCTGGCAGTTTCACTTCGGCGAAGGAATCGTCAGAACACCCAGCGACTTCGGCCTGATGGGCGAGCCGCCGACCCACCCCCAACTCCTCGACTGGCTGGCGAGTCGGTTTGTCGATCACGGCTGGTCCATCAAGAAACTCCACCGGCTCATCATGACAAGCAACACCTATCGCATGAGCAAGGAATGGAACCCGGCCTACGGCGCCGAGGATCCCGAGAGCCGGGTGTTTTGGCGTGTCCCTTATCGCAGGCTAGAGGTCGAGGCGATCCGCGACTCGATGCTCGCCGTCAGCGGACGTCTCAACCCTCAAATGTACAGTCCCAGCATGTACCCCTACGTTCCTCCGGCTGCTCTCGAGGGCTCGAGCGATCCCGACAAGATCTGGCGGCCTTTTGACGAGGCCGACGCTTCCCGCCGCACGATCTACGCTTTCGTGAAACGCTCGATGATCGTGCCCCTGCTCGAAGTGCTCGATCTGTGCGATACGACGAAGTCCTCGGCCGAGCGCATCAACACCGCCGTCCCAACCCAAGCGTTGACTCTCTTCAATGGCGAGTTCGTGAACCGCCAAGCGCGGCACCTGGCCGAGCGGCTGATGAGGGAAGTGGGGCCCGATCCAGGCGATCAAATCGACCGCGCCTATCGGCTCGCATTCGCAAGGCCGCCTACCGAGGACGAGCGGAAATCCCTGCTCGCGTTTCTACGAGAGGAAGTGGCGTGGGCCGCCACCGAATCGAGCACCACTGCCGAATCCAGCGCCGGCACCAACCCCAAACGCATCCACCGGGAAGCAGAAAAGCAGGCACTCGTCCAGCTATGCCGCGTCATTTTCAACCTGAATGAGTTCGTGTATACGGACTAGCCGACGTCACCCCTGTGGGTTATCGTGCCGTCGTTGACCCCCCTTACCGTGAACCCCTGTGCGAAATCTGTGTTCTCGCCGCTGAATTGAAAAACCCAGCAGTCGTTGATCGTATTGCGTCTTTGTTTCCTGTGGATTTATCTTGTAAGTTGATGCATTAATGGGGCTTACGGGAAATTGGCTTTGTTTGGTCATTTCCTTGCTCGGTAGCGCCGCTGCTGGGGTTGGTTCGCTGCTCGGATAGTTTCGTTACAGCCCTGTTGCTGTCCCTCGGGAGCTATAACCAGAAGTTGTGGATGAGCCTCTGAGGGGAGGCGGCGTATCCTGACGATTGAGGAAGCAACTCAATCGTTTTCTGGAAAGGAACAAGGAGGATACGCCATGAGTCAGTGTGAAGCTGCTGAGAGCAGCAGTCAAGTCAACCCCCAAGTCATTGATGGAAAGGAACGCTCGCCCTTGGATGAGGTGCTGCGCCAAGGAGCGCGCCAGATGCTCGTCAAGGCCGTGGAAGCCGAAGTGACCGCCTACATCGAAACGCATCAGCACGAAGTCGACCAGGACGGCCGGCGGCTGGTGGTGCGCAACGGTCACGCCCGCGAGCGCACCATCGTCAGCGGCGTGGGTCAGCTGAAGATCCAGGCGCCGCGGGTCGACGATCGCCGAGTCGATGAGCAGGGCCGGCGCTTTCGTTTCACTTCCCAGATCCTGCCGCCGTATCTGCGGCGCACGAAGAGTGTGGAGGAGTTGATCCCCTGGTTGTACCTGAAAGGGATCTCGACGGGCGATTTCAGCGAAGCGCTGGAGGCCTTGCTGGGGCCCGACGCTCCGGGCCTGTCGGCGACGACGGTGGTGCGTCTCAAAGACGTCTGGCGCCGCGAGTACGAGGCTTGGTCAAAGCGTGACCTCAGCGGCCAGCGGTTTGTTTACATTTGGGCCGATGGCATCTACTCGAATGTTCGTCTGGACGATGAACGGCAGTGTTTGCTGGTTGTGATGGGAGCACTCGAAGACGGTCGCAAGCAACTGCTGGCGGTGCACGACGGCTTTCGCGAAAGCGAACTGTCGTGGCAGGAGTTGCTGGAGGACTTGAAACGGCAGGGGCTCGAGCTGCCGCCGAAGTTGGCGGTGGGCGACGGAGCGATGGGGTTTTGGGCGGCACTGCGGAAAGTCTATCCGGCGACCGGTTAGCAACGCTGCTGGCTCCACAAGACGGCCAACGTGCTCAATAAGCTGCCGCAGAGCATGCAGGGCAAAGCCAAGCAGGCGCTGCGCGACATCTATCTTGCCGAGAGTCGGCAGACGGCGGAGGCCGCTCTGGACCGTTTCAAGAACCTATACGAGAAGAAGTTCCCCAAAGCGGTCGAGTGCCTGGAAAAAGACCGCCAAGTGCTGCTGGCTTTCTACGACTTTCCGGCCGAGCACTGGGGGCACTTGCGGACGACGAACCCGATCGAGTCCACCTTTGCGACGGTCCGTTTGCGGCAGCGACGAACGAAGGGTTGTGGCAGCCGCGAAGCGTCGTTAACGATGGTCTTCATGCTGGCCCGCCAAGCCGAGCGCCACTGGCGACGCCTGAACGGTTCGGAAGTGATTGTTCATGTCTTAGAGGGAAAGGTTTTCAAGGATGGATTGATGGTTCAGGAAAACGCCGCCTGACCTCGCCCATCCACAACATTTGACAATATCTCGTCCCTCGGGGACGGCCTGCCCTCAGGCCGAGGTCTCCTCTTATCCCGGTGGAGCGATCGGGCAGGTTTTGCTGAGCCGGCCGCCCGCCGTACTGGAACCCCCTCGTAACCCATTGATTGCTTTTGGGTTGCGCGAAATTGGGTCTGTTTGGTCATTTTTTCTCTCGCTCGTCGCGCGTGATGCCCGTCTCCGCGCTCTCCCCCCTTAGTAGCGAGTGTGTCAAGTGTTTTCGTTGGGCGATGAACGATTCGCTTGCCGTCTTGGGCCGGGAAACAGAGTGGCCCCCTGCGCTATTTGCCCTTTTCCAGAATACGGGGCGGATTGGGGGCTAGAAGGGGCCGGGGGCGTAAGTAGTTGAAATGGGGAGAGGAAAAAACGACAGAAGTCAGTGACTAGGGGAAACGGCCGCAGGTCTGGGCCAAACGACGGCCCAGGCCTGCGCTACGGGACTTAGAATGGAGGTAGAAAAGGGGTCGTGCGCCTAGGGCGGAAGAATTTTAAGGGAAATGCGGCCAAATCCGTCACGAAAGCCTGTCCCCAGGCGAAGCTGTCACGGCGTTTCAGGAAAAGAAGCAGCTCCGCGGCGCGGGGCGATGCACCCTTGTTCTACCGGCCTGCTCTGATCCGGGAAGCTAGAACCGTCGCTGGAGCTTCAGCGAGGCCCCTTGCGAAGGCGGCTGGGTACAGTCAGCCAATTTCGCGTCGGGATACGCTCGTAACCTGTTTATTCTTTGACGGCGCGAAATTGGTGACAGTCCCCGCCGCGAGCTTCGTTGACGCCTTTCGGGGGCTGCGGGTACGATGAGATACGGCTTTTCGGAGTCTTTCTTATTAGGAAGAAGGGGCTATGCGTGCTGCGGAACTAACCGTTTTAGATCAAATCATCGTTCGCAAAAGGGCGGAGCTGGTCGCGCAGCGAGCACTGGTCAAGATCGAGGAACTGGAGGCGCGTCCGCGGCCTCCGCATCGTTCTTTTCGAGAGGCGCTGGCGACGCGGCATCCTGCCATCATTGCCGAGATTAAGAAGGCTTCCCCGTCGGCGGGGACCATAGCGGACGACTTTCAACCCGCCGGCATTGCTACCCGTTACGAGGCTGCCGGCGCGGCGGCACTGTCGGTGTTGACCGACCGGCAGTTTTTTCAGGGCTCGTTGGACGATCTCAAGCGGGCTCGCGAGGCCACGCGCTTACCCGTTCTCCGAAAAGATTTCACGCTCGATCGATACCATCTGGTGGAGGCGGCTTCGACGGGGGCCGACGCGGTACTACTCATCGTGGCCGCCCTGACGAGTGAAGAGCTAAGGGAGCTGCTACAAGCGGCCCGGGATCTCGAGCTGGAGCCGCTTGTCGAAGTCCATGATGAGCAGGAACTCGATCGAGCCCTCGAGGCCGGGGCTGATTTCGTGGGCGTCAACAACCGCGACCTCAAGACACTAGAGGTTTCTCTTGACACCTCAATGCGGCTGGCGGAGCGGATTCCCTCGCACGTGCCGGCGATCAGTGAAAGCGGCATCCGCGCACCGCGGGACATACATCGCCTCACCGAGGCGGGCTATAGAGGCTTCCTGATCGGTGAGAGCCTGATGAAGCAACCTGACCCCGGCGAGGCGCTATCCCGTATGATTCAAGGAGTGAGCGATCTTGCCCCCTGAGGTCATCAAAGTTTGCGGCATCACCGGGTTCGCCGACGCCTTGTTCGCTGCTCAGCACGGCGCGACGGCTCTGGGATTCGTCTTTTTTGCCGGCAGCCCGCGCTATGTCAGGGTGGAGACCGCGGCCATGATCTCGGCCGCGGTACCGAAAGACGTGTTGCGGGTCGGCGTTTTCGTTGATGAGAGGCCTTCGCAAATCCTCAATGTCAAACAGGCTGTGAACCTCGACGTCGTGCAATTGCACGGAGACGAGACCCCTGAGGTTTGCCGAGCGCTTGGTGAGCTTCGAGTCTGGAAGGCTTTTCGGGTAAGGCCCTATTTCGCTCTCCAAGAAATCAACGAATACCCGTGCGAAGCCTTTCTGCTGGACGGTGCGTCCGAGGAAGGCTCCCACGGCGGCAGCGGTCGAACTTTTCCGTGGCCCACGGCGCAGGAGGCCAAACGGCACGGCAGGATCATCGTGGCTGGAGGACTTGACGGCGGCAATGTAGGGGAAGCGATCCGGCAAGTCGATCCCTGGGGAGTAGACGCCAGCTCGAGGTTGGAGCGGCGGCCGGGTGTCAAGGACCCCGAGAAAGTTCGGCAGTATCTGGAAGCTGCCTGTCCCCCTCGATAAAGAGGATGGCTACGCACAGTCCCGCTACGTTGCCGGATGCACAGGGGCATTTTGGTCCCTACGGAGGCCAGTATGTTCCGGAAATCCTTGTTGCGCCTCTTGAGCAGCTCGAGCACACCTACAACGAAGCGGTCGAAGACCCCGAGTTCCAGGCAGAGCTCGCGGAGCTTTTACGCCAGTATGCCGGTCGCCCAACGCCGCTGTTCCACGCCAGGCGGCTGAGTGAGCACCTCGGTGGCGCCGAAATCTATCTCAAACGCGAAGATCTACTTCACACCGGAGCCCACAAGATCAACCACTGTCTCGGGCAGGCGCTGCTGGCGCGGCGTATGGGCAAACAGCGCATTATCGCCGAGACAGGCGCCGGGCAGCACGGGGTTGCGTCGGCCACGGTGGCGGCGTTGTTCGCGCAACAGTGCCGGGTCTACATGGGCGAGGAAGACATGCGGCGGCAAAGTCTCAATGTCTTCCGGATGCGTCTGTTGGGAGCCGAGGTGGTCGCTGTGGACGCGGGTAGCCGCACCCTCAAGGACGCCATTAGCGAAGCTATGCGCGACTGGGTGGCGAGCTTCGAAACAACCCACTACCTGTTGGGCTCGGTGCTCGGCCCGCACCCTTACCCTCGCATGGTCAGGGATTTTCAGACCGTGATCGGACGAGAAGCAAGACAACAGTTCCTCGAGGCCCGTGGCGGGCGACTGCCCGATCTTTTGTTGGCGTGTGTCGGAGGAGGCAGCAACTCGATCGGGTTATTTCATCCGTTTCTAGCAGACGAGAGCGTGCGGATGGTGGGGGTGGAGGCGGGTGGCCGCGGCTTGGAGTTGGGCGACCACGCAGCGCGTTTTTCGGGCGGCAGCCCCGGCGTGCTGCACGGCGCCTACAGCTACGTGTTACAGAACGCCGACGGCCAGATCGCGCTCACTCACTCGATTTCAGCCGGTCTCGACTACGCGTTGGTGGGTCCCGAACACGCGTGGTTAAGGGACGCGGGGCGCGTCGAGTATGTGTCGCGGTCGGACGAAGAAGCGTTGGAGGCGGTCAGGCTGCTTTCCGAGCTGGAAGGAATCATCCCCGCGCTGGAGTCCGCCCATGCGGTCGCCGAGGCGGTTGGGCGCGCGCCGGAGGCCAAGGGTCAGGTATTCTTGATCAATCTCTCGGGCCGGGGTGACAAGGATATCACTATCTTCCGCGAAAACATGCCGGAGCTAGGATAGTGCTAGGTGGCATAAGTTCACGATCGTTTACAGGCCGGCAATCCCTGGACCCCTCGGTCGAAAACCCACCCGCGTTCATCCCTTTGGGGGCACAGGCTTGGCCGTACGCCATGGCCGCTCACTGGCGTTCGCGGCTCCGAATCGGGCATGGCAAGGGTGTGCGAAAGCAAGGAGCTGAGCCTGGAACGCTAGTGACAGGCCAAGTATTCGGCGCGACCGTCGCGCTATGGGCGCTCGGTCGAAAACCCGCCGGTTTTCATGCCTTTGGGTGGGCCGCGATCATTCGAGAAGGTTTGTCAGGCAGATGAGTCGTATTGCGAAAGCCTTTGAGCGGCTGAAGCGAGAAAAGACTCGAGGGCTGATCGCTTACTTGACGGCGGGCGATCCCGAGCCGAACCGCACTGTTGAGTTCATTCTTGGACTGGAAAAAGGCGGGGCCGACATCATTGAGTTAGGAGTGCCTTTTTCAGATCCGATCGCGGATGGGCCGGTTATCCAACGAGCCACCGAAAGATCGCTGAGTGCCGGCACGAGTTTGAAGATCGTGATCGAGATGCTCCGCGAGCTGCGGCGGAAATCGGATATTCCGGTGGTCATCTTCAGCTATTTGAATCCCGTCTTACGGTACGGTTTTGAAAAGTTTGCGGCTGATGCAGCTTCGGCAGGCGCCGACGGGGTGCTGCTGACGGATCTTAATATTGAGGAGGCGGGTTCCTATATTCGCGAAATGCGCAAGCGTGAGCTGGAGACCGTTTTCCTCGTGTCACAGACCACAAAAGACGACCGCTTGCGATTCTTGTCGCAATCGTGCAGTGGATTCGTTTATCTTGTTTCGAGGGCGGGGGTAACGGGCGAGCGGACCGCGCTTTCCGAACACGTCCTGCCGCTCATCCGGCGGACGCGAGCGGTAACCTCCCTGCCCTTGGCCGTAGGTTTCGGCCTGTCGAAACCCGAGCATATGATGGCGCTGGCTCCTCACGTCGATGCCGCAGTCGTAGGCAGTGCATTCGTTCGGCTGATCGCTGAGAACCAACGGGACCCCGAGCTCGCCGATAAACTCGGCTCCTTCGCAGCCGAGTTGAAAGACGGGCTAAAGGTAGAAAGCAGTTCGCCGTAATCTGATCTCATGGCGAAGCAACCGTCGGATCTTCGGGAATGGAGGGCGCGGATTGACGCCCTGGACCGCAAGATCCTGATGATGCTCAATGAAAGAGGCCGCTACGTCCTTGGGCTTGCTCCCATCAAACGCCAAATGAACGTTCCGGTCCACGAGCCTAACCGTGAGAATGAAATTGTCTCAAACCTACAGGCGCACAACGACGGACCGCTCGATAGCGACGCCGTGCGCCGAATCTTCGAGACCATCATGAGAGAAATGCGGGCTGTCCAAGAGGCGGCGCGGGCGTCCGAGGAAGAGGCCGGACCACGCGGAAAGCCCGCCGATCCACGCTAACCGGGGTCCCGGGTCCGCTTGAAGGGGCCGGACGCATCAGAGATGGCAATCCAAACCGTAACGATCGTAGGAGTTGGCCTGATCGGAGGTTCGTTCGGCCTGGCCTTGCGAGCGCACGGTTTTGGGGGACGGATTATTGGGGTCAGCTCGCCCCGCACCCTGGAAGCCGCCCTGGCGCGTGGAGCCGTGGACGCAGCCGTTCCGCTGGAAGAAGCCGTTAGCGCTGCCGACCTTGTCTACTTGGCGCAGTCTGTGGATCGAATCCTCGATCTGCTGCCACAGGTTCGCCGGCTCGTGCAACCGCATGCCCTGGTCACCGACTGCGGTAGCACGAAGGAAGCGATCGTCGCGCGTGCCGGCGAGGTTTTTGACAAAGCGCCTTGGTTCGTCGGAGGGCACCCGATGGCGGGCAAGGAGGGAAGGGGCGTCCAGCTCGCCGAGCCGGAGTTGTTCCAGGGATGTACCTATGTGTTGACTCCCTTCGACGGTGTTCTCCCGAAAGACCCGGTGGTGGAATCCTTCGTTACCTGGCTTGAGAAATTCGGCTGTAAAATCAAGCTCCGCTCGGCCGCCGAGCACGACAAGATTGTTACTTGGACGTCGCATTTGCCGCAACTGGTCTCGACGGCGCTGGCTTCCTGTGTGGACGAAAACCTGAAACAGCAGGAGGATTTGGAGGTCGCAGGCCCGGCACTGCGTGATATGACTCGGCTGGCCGAAAGTTCTTACGACATCTGGAAAGACATCGTGGCGACGAATCGGGGCAACCTGGTTGAAGCTCTGTCGACCTACATCCAAAGTCTGGAGGACTGCCGGAAGAAGCTCGGGACCGAAGAGCTGGCGCGGTACTTCGACAGGGCTCAAAAGTTCAGGCGAAAAATGTAAAGGCCCGCGGCTGGTGTGTAATCTTTTTGTAACGTTTGGTATTCTTAATGCGCGCTTGAACCCCGTCCTCGGCGGCGCTGCCCATGTCTACCCCTCGTATGGGATTCGCAAGTCAGATTCTGGGGCTGGAAGGAACCGTAGGGCTGTCCAACCTAGACCGTGGGATGCGCCTGTATTCCCCCGGCGACCCAAGTGATCAGCTGTTGCTGGTGCACAGCGGGCGCGTGAAGATCTCTGTGCCCGGTTCAGGCGGCAAACAATGCATCTTCCAGATCGCTGGGCCGGGAGAGATCTTCGGCGAGGGGGCTGTGTTCGGTGAGCGGATCCGCCGGGCGGTGGCCGCAGTGCTCGAACGGGCTTCGGTAACCGTCATCCCGCGAGAAGCAGTCTTGGCCTACGCAGGCGAGAACCCAGAGTTTTGGCGGTCGTTCGCCGAAGTCCTGGGCCAACGGGTGCGTCATCTGGAAGAGCAGGTCGAATGGCTCAGCTTGCTGGAGGTTGAGCAGAGGATTGCGCGGCTCCTGCTTCGCTGGGCCGGCTCGGCGCAAGAGAACGGTTCATCAGGGGAGAGCCTGCAGTTTCACCTTTCTCAAAAGGATCTCGCAGGCTTGGTTGGCGCGACTAGGGAAACGACTTCGAGCTCGTTGAACAAGCTCCAGCGACAGGGTTGTCTTGAAATCCGACGTCGCTGTCTGGTCATCAATTCCCTCGAGCGACTGGCTCAACACACGGGCAGCGACGTTAGTCCTCGATCTGAATTCCTCGACGACCCCGAACCTGAGTCCGCGACCGAGGCTGGAGAGATGCGGAGTCGGGGTCACGCGTCGGGTCAGTGAACTCGGGTCGTTGCTCGATTAGCTCCTCGGACTGGAAAGGATTTGGAGCAGGCACCCATTCTTTTTTTTCAATAGCTTAGCCTGGTTGTGCCTCGGTGATGCGCGGACCTTTGCCCTGGACAGCCAGCAATGTCTGTCCCACTGATTCCTCCCCCTTTTTCACACAGACTCTGAATGCCTGCCCCACTAATCTTCGGCAGCCCTGGGCGGGCGCGGCTTCGCGTCCCTTGCTGACAAGCCGCAGCCGGTTCCGTTCCCAGTAGAGGTTCCCGCAGGCTGGATGTCCCACCCCAGGGAAGTTAGCGCCTTCGACAAGAGTGTCTCAACTATCTGGGACCAACTCTGGGGGCTGCTCACTACATCGAGGAGTGGCGCGCGGGCCTGCTCTTGCGGTAGCTTTTGAATACCCCCGGTCACAACCGAGTCGGCAACCGGTGAACGGGGAGAGGAGGGTCGCATGGCCGGCAAGCAGGAGGCGGAGTCGGAACTGAATCAGTTCATGAACGGGCTGGTGCGTCGCAACCCCGGGCAGCCGGAGTTCCACCAAGCGGTACGGGAGGTCGCCGAGCACGTAATCCCCTTCACGCTCGGGAATCCCAAGTATAGGGAGGCACGAGTTTTCGAGCGCATGACCGAGCCGGACCGGGCCATCATCTTCCGCGTGAGCTGGAAGGACGACCAGGGTTGCGTGCGGGCGAATCGCGGATGGCGGGTGCAGTTCAACAACGCCATCGGGCCCTACAAAGGTGGGCTGCGCTTCCATCCTTCGGTCAACCTGAGCATCATGAAGTTTTTGGGGTTCGAGCAGGTCCTGAAGAACAGTCTTGCCACGCTACCCATGGGCGGGGCCAAAGGGGGATCGAACTTCAATCCCAAAGGGAAGTCGGACGACGAGGTCATGCGCTTCTGCCAGTCGTTTATGGCGGAGCTGTTCAAGTACATCGGCGAGGACAGGGACATCCCGGCCGGCGACATTGGCGTCGGAGGCCGCGAAATCGGCTTTCTCTTCGGGCAGTACAAACGTCTGACGGGTGAGTTCACCGGAGTCATTACGGGCAAGGGGCCGGCCTGGGGTGGCAGCTTCGTTCGCAAAGAGGCGACCGGCTACGGCGTGGTTTATTTCCTCCGAGAGATGCTGAGAAGCAGGGGCGACGGCCTGCAAGGGAAAACCTGTCTGGTCTCCGGGTCCGGGAATGTCGCGCAGTACACCGTGGAGAAGATTCTGCACCTGGGCGGCAAGGCCGTGACGCTATCCGACTCGTCGGGCTTTATCTACGACCCCGACGGCGTCGATGAAGAGAAGCTGGACTATGTCATTGATCTCAAGACGGTCAAGCGAGGTCGCATCTCGGAGTACGCCGAAAAGTTTGGCTGCGAATACCATGCCGGGAAGAAGCCCTGGGCCGTGAAAGCGGATGTTGCCTTCCCCTGCGCGACCCAAAACGAAATCGACGAAGGCGATGCCTCCGAGCTCGTCCGAAACGGCGTCCTGGCTGTCGTCGAGGGAGCCAATATGCCTACAACCCCGGCCGGGGCGCAAGTTTTCCACAACGCCAAGACGTTGCACGCGCCCAGCAAGGCCTCGAACGCGGGAGGGGTCGCTGTTTCCGGCTTTGAGCGGACACAGAATTCGCAATACACGACCTGGAGCCGCGCCGAAGTCGATCGGCGCCTGCAAGAAGTCATGAAGCGGATCCACACGGAATGCGTGAAGCACGGGCGGGATTCGGACTATGTGAACTACAGCCGCGGCGCCAATATCGGTGGCTTCATCAAGGTCGCCGACGCGGTACTTGCGTTGGGAATCGTATAGCGCGACCGCTACAAGTGTTTTCCCAGAAAATCTTCGATCCCCCGGAACAGGTGTAGCCGGGCGGCTTCCCCGTGGATCGTGTGAGTTTTCCCGGGATAAACCAGCAGATCGTAGGCTTTGCCTGCCTTTACTAAAGCATCGATAAACTGCATCGTGTTCTGGATATGCACGTTATCGTCAGACGTGGGGTGCACTAGTAGCAACCGGCCGTTTAGATTCTCGGCGGCTTCGACCGCCGAGGTCCTGCGATACGCTTCCGCTTGCTTAGCCGGGTGTCCCATATAACGCTCGGCATAGATCGCGTCGTAGAGCCGCCAGTCGGTGACCGGAGCCACAGCCACCCCTGCCTTGAACACGTCGCTATGAGTGAGAGCGAAGCAAACGCTGAAGCCACCTCCACTCCATCCCCAAATCGCGATTCGCTTGGGGTCAACGAAGTCCAGAGACCGTAAATACTTGACGGCTGCGAGTTGATCCTCCAGCGCCGTCGGACCGTAGTTTTCGCGGATAGCAGCCTCGTAACGATGTCCGCGTAGAGATGAGGCACGGTCGTCGACATAGGCGACCACGTAGCCCTTTTGCGCCAAATATTGATGGAAAAGGTAACGCCGCCCCCAAGCATCGCGGATGGTCGGTGCATGGGGTCCGCCATAGACGTACATCAACGCGGGATACCGCCGCTTGGCGTCCATCGGCCGCGGCTTGATCAGCATAACCCGGACGAGGGCGCCATCGGAGGATTTCAGCTCGACGTGTTCCGGCTTGACGAGATCGTATGCGTCGAGCGTCCGGGAGCGATGGACAAGCGTCGTGGTGTCGCTGTTCGGGTCGCGCACGACGGTTTCCGGCGCCGTCGTCAGGGTAGAGCGCGTATCGGCGTAGGCGTTCTTGGGTGCGTTCATCAGAATGCTGTGACTTCCCTTGCCGTTTGTGAGCCGCTCCTTGCCGTTGCCGTCAAGTTTTATTCGATAGAGATCATTGCCGAGTGGGTTGTCCTCGTTCGCGAGGTAGTAGACCGAGCCGCTCTCGGCATCTACGCCAACAACTTTGCTCACCTCCCAGGGGCCTTCGGTCGGCGCCCGCCGCTGGTGGCCGTCGTAGCCATAAAGATAGATGTGCCGGAAGCCGGTCCGCTCCGAAGTCCACAGCAGCTCCTTCGATTCTTTGAGGAAGTTGAGATCGTTGGTCACATTGATCCAGTAGGTGTCTTTTTCCACCAACACGGTCCGGCTCCGCCCGTTCCTGGCGTCGGCGAAGATCATCTCCAGCTCGTTTTGCGGCCGGTTTAGTAGCTGCACGGCAACGAAGTCATTACTGGCCCAGGCCATACGAGGTATGTACTCGCCGCGGCGGTTGACCCACTCGATGCGTGGTTTGCCTGAAGCCTGGGGTTTCGCTTCGATGATGCCCACGCGAACCTTGGGGTTGGGATCCCCGGGTTTGGGATAGCGCTGGAGGTCGACCGTGGCCGCGAGGTCCAGCAAATTGGGAATCGGGTAGGTGGGAACCAAGCTCTGATCGATCTCGAGGAACGCGAGTCTCCGTCCGTCGGGCGACCACTCGTAGCCGGAGCGGATCGCAAACTCCTCCGGATAGATCCAGTCGAGATCGCCGTGGAATAGGGTGTCCGTGGCTCCCCAAGTCAGCCGCCGCTCCTCCCCTCCGCTTGGCGGAACGAGCCAGATATCGTGTTCGTAGAGGAAGGAAACCCAGCGACCGTGGGGCGAAAACCGCGGGTTTCGCACTTCCCGCTTACTGGGCGCCAGCAACCGGGCCTTCTCGGCCGCCAAATCATAGAGATAGAGTTGCCCGGAGCTGGTGAACAGAATCGATTGCGAGTCCGGCGACCAGAGATAGGAAGCGACCGAATAGCGCAGGCGGCGTTCGCGCTCCCGCTCGTCTTTCGTGGCTTGCTTGGCGGCAGGTGCCAGTGCGGCCAGCTTTTCGTTGGTTACTAGAACCCGATTCTCACCACTGCTTCGATCAATGGCCCACAGATCTCGCTTGTCGCGGTCGTCACGCTGGAGAATGTAGCTGAGCAGCTGGCCGTCGGGACTCCAACGCAACTGCGTGGGTGTGGGGCCAGTGAGGCCGCCTTCGGAGACAATCGCTTCCAGACGAAGCTTCTTTGGCGCCGCCGAGCTGGGCAAAAGCACCAGCAGGGGCAATAGCACGAGCAGGGCCGCCCAGGAGCGGTGTCGAAAGTCTCGACCTAGCAGCCCGTGGTGAAAGCGAAGGCCGCGAAAAATCGGGTACAGCCAGCCAATTCGCTTCAGGCTAAGCACTTTGTTTATAGGGATGTGACGAGGGGCGAATTGGTGGCAGTCCCCATTTTTCGCTCTTGCACGACTTTTGCCACGGGCTGCTGGCCGAGACTGCGCGTCAGCAGCTTGATGAGGGGCCATGACGTTACCGATAGGCCGCGATCAGCGATTTCGTGATTCCCAAGACTCGCTCACGCCAGATCTCGGCCTCGGGAAACAACTGCCTCAGCTCGCGTTCATCCATCATTCGGATGTCTCGCAGGAAGTCGTCGCACCCCTCGGGCGTCGGACGCACCAGGATCCCCCAAACCGTGAAGTTGCGCAACAGACGACGTTGAAGCGTTCGGGGGAGATAGTGAACAAACGGTGTCATCAGATGAGGCTCTACCGGGAACCAAAAATTCGGCGTTTGGACATAGTAACGCTCGGCCACTCGCCCCAGCTCGCGGGCGAAAGACTGACGGTCGGCCGGGTCCGAGATGTGTTCAATCACGGAGTTGGAAAAAGCGACCTCGAACGCTTTCTCGCGAAAAGGGAGCCTTCGGGCGTCGGCGATCACCCAATGGCACCGGCGCTCGCCGGCCGCCGGCCCTTCGAGGTTCACCATCGTGACACGGGGCAAGAAGTCGGAGAACTGCCAGTAATATTCATAGCCCCCTGCGTCGAGCACGCGCGTGTCGCTGGACACTGCGAACGCCCGCAAGAATTGCCGGAAGCGCTTGCGGCGAAAGTAGCGTCCGAGTGGCCGGTGGAGACTGGGGATACTGAGCCGCATAGCGGCAGCTCCTTCGCTTTCTCTCCGCGCATCGCTCGCAGCGCCGAGCGAGCCGCAGATCCAAGTAGTCCATTTCATAAGTTCGGTCACGTATATTTAGATTTAGAAGCCAGGTGGACGATCGGGAACTTCGGGCACAGCATGCTGTGCCCGCCTGCCCTCGCCCGAAACGTGAGTGTATTTATGAAATGGACTACTTAGTTTACGGTAAACCTGAAGTGCTGAACCCCCGGTTCTCGGTTTCAGAACGCCGGAGCGCGGGTCAAAGGAACCACTGTAGGCGGCGGGGCGGAATTGTAGCTGTTCATGTGCGCCCGCGACACGCGGATCGTCATAGTTACAGCGCTACAACCGCGTCACTTGCTTGTCCCGTATCAAGTAGACGAGCGCGATAAAGAAAAGAATGACTCCGTTGGCCGCGATCACACGCGGGGCACCGAACTTATTCGCCAGCGACCCGGCGGCTAGGTTGCCGAGCGGCATCGCGCCGCGGAAGGCGGTGTGGTAGACACTCAAGATGCGCCCGCGCATTTCTTCCGGGGCAAGCAACTGCACGAGGGAGTTGAGCAGCGCGAACACGGCTAGCAACGCCCATCCTGCCAGGAACAGGAAGAGGCAACCAGAGACCAGATTTGTGCTCAGAGCAAAGACAACAATGCTGACAGCGAGGCCGACCAACATGAACAACGAGGTGCGGCCTTTATAGGGGGTGTTCCCCAGCCAGGCGACGAACAACGCCCCGACAACAGCGCCGGCTCCGAAAACAGCTGCCATCACGCCGTATCCGAAGTCCCCGAGGTGGTAGGTCTCGATCGCAAACACCGGCAGTAGAGTTTCAAGCGGGACCGCCAGAAAGGCCGCGACCGTCGCCAACAAAACCAACGCCACCATCGCATGGTGGCGGTAGACAAACACCAGCCCCTCCTTAAGGCTGTGCAGCACATGGGCTTCGGTCTTCTGGGGTACGAAGCGGACCTGAATCAAGAACAGCGAAACGATGACCGCGAGAAACGAAACCCCGTTGAGGAAGAAACAGACGGCGTATCCCAGTGTTTTGGAGGCGAATCCTCCCACCACCGCTCCGACGACACGGGCCAGGTTGAACTGGATCGACATCAGTGCAATGGCGTTCGGCAGGTCTTCCTTTTCGACCAATGATGGTATCAGCGCCTGGTAAGCCGGTCCGCCGAAGGCCTGCGCAATTCCGGTCACAAGGGCGGCGGCCATGATGTGCCAGATGGAAATCAGGTCTAGCCAGATCAGCACCGCCAGCACCAGCGCCGGCATCATCTGGGTGTATTGCGACGCCATCAGAAGCTTCCGGCGGTCCATCCGATCAGCGACCACCCCACCCAGTAGAGAAAACACGATAATTGGCGCGCCCTGAAGAAAAGCGGTGAGACCTAGCAGGAAGGCGGACTTAGTGAGCTTATAAATCAGTAACTTCTGGGCGACCTCCTGGACAATCGCACCGGTGGTGGAGGTGAACGCGCCCGCCCACATCAGCCGGAAATTTCTGTACTGGAAGGCCCGGAAGGTGGCCCTAACGATACCCGGCTTCGCAGAAGGCGGGTCGGCCAAGTCGGATTTGGCCTTCGGGGAGGGCGAGCTCATTCCGCGGGATTTCTAAGAGTGAGGCTGTGTCAGGCTAGCAGCCCCTGGTAAAAGCTTAGGTTCGGCGAAAAATGGAGCGAAAAATGGGGACTGCCACCAATTCGCCCCCCATCATGGCCCTAGAAAAAAGCACTCGGCCTGAAGCGAATTGGCTGGCTGTACCCGATTTTTCGCGACCTTGACTTCTGCCACGGGCTGACAGGCTAGGCCGATCGACCGGCGGAACCATCTTCTCACAGACCGTGCCGTACAGGGAAGCCGGCGGGAGGAGGCGGCGTCCGAGCGCCTTTACCGGCGGGCCGTTGGCCGGCGTGAGCACTGTCCGGCGAGCATGCCGGCGCGCCGGATGACCGCTCGATAAGGCTATAATCGGTAGTTCATTTCAGGGGATCGGCCGACGAACAAGCCCTCCCTCGGCCGTATTTCCTTATCAGGCGCGGAACGCGAGACGCGAGCCATGTCCCAGGTAGAAGAAGCGACGAACCCGCAGCCGGCCCCCGGCGAACGCCTTGATCGCGGTGGCATTGCCGGGCATCCGCGCGGGCTGACCACCCTGTTCTTCACCGAGATGTGGGAGCGCTTCAGCTACTACGGCATGCGCGCCATCCTGATCCTTTTCATGACCGACGCCAAACGGGGAGGACTCGCCTTGAGCGCCGCCCGGGCCAGCGGCATCTACGGACTCTATACCGCGGCGGTATACATCGCTGCTCTTCCCGGCGGTTGGCTGGGTGACCGGTTGCTGGGATTGCGAAAGGCGGTCCTCATCGGCGGGATCATCATCGCCCTGGGCCATTTCAGCCTGGCTTTCATGGGGCTTCCGTTTTTCTACACCGGGTTGATCTTGATTGTTGTCGGCACCGGTCTGCTGAAGCCGAACATCAGTGCTTTAGTCGGGGAGCTGTATTCGCGAGACGACCCACGACGGGATTCCGGCTTCACGATCTACTACATGGGCATCAACCTGGGGGCCACGTTCAGCCCCCTGGTGTGCGGGACGCTAGGGCAAAAAGTCGGCTGGCACTGGGGTTTCGCGGCCGCCGGGGTGGGCATGGTGTTCGGGTTGCTCCAGTACGTGCTGACCGGAGCCAAGCTCGGCCGGGCGGGAGCGAAACCGAGCGGGCCGGAGACGGATACGCCGAAGCCGAACCGGCAGTCGGGTCTACCGATGGGCCTCTGGCTGGGGGGCTTTGGCATTGTGATCGCGGCTTTGATCCTGCCCGATTTGAATTCGCTCCAAAGGTTCGCTTTGTTGGGACTGGGTAGTTCGGTGTTTATCTTTTCGCTCTACTGGAAAGGCGGCTATTCGAGTGTCATTAAGAACCGCGGAGTCGTGATCTACGTTCTCTTTTGGATCTCGGCACTGTTCTGGTCAGGCTTCGAGCAGGCCGGCTCGAGCCTCAACCTGTTTGCCGATCGGATGACCCAAACCGCTATTCTCGGGTGGCAGTTCCCTTCCAGTTGGTTTCAGTCTCTCAATCCGTCCTACATCCTCGTGCTGGCGCCCGTGTTCGCCTGGGTTTGGACAAAGCTCGGCGACCGAGCGCCCTCCAGTCCCGCCAAGTTCACATTCGGACTGCTGTTTCTGAGTCTGGGGTTTGCAGTGATGGTCGCGGCGGCTCAACTTGCCGCCGGCGGGGCGCGAGTGGGTCCCGCGTGGTTGGCCTCGACATACCTCCTGCACACGATCGGCGAGCTTTTCTTGAGCCCGGTGGGACTGAGCTTGATGACCAAGCTGGCGCCTCCCCACAAAGTCGGCCAGATCATGGGGGTGTGGTTTCTGTCGGCGGCTGTCGGCAACTTTATGGGAGGCGAGATTGCCAGCCTGTTTGAGACTTTCCCCCTGCCCAAACTATTTGGCTGGGTTGCGGTCGTCAACGTTGGAGTCGCTTTGGTGGTTGCCCTGCTGGTCAAGCCGCTGCGCAAACTGATGGGCGGAATCCATTAGCCCGCATTTCTCGCCAGCTGACGGTCGAAGCACGCAACAAGCCCGCCATTACTGCGTTGCGCTTGCTCGCTGTGCTCAACGTATGGTTCAAGAATGTAGGGGCACGGCATGCCGTGCCCGAGGTTGCCGAGCGGCGCGTGCCCTGTACTGACGGGCTTCTCACGCACTTCGCCTCCCCACATGGTGAGAAATGCGGGCCAGCGCAAGCGACGCTGCCGAGCTTAGTTGAGAAAGTACGTTTGATACAGCGTGTCGCGCTGTTTGGGGACGAAGCCGGCGCCGCGGATCATGCAGCGCAAGTCTTCTTCACTGGCTTGATGAGAAGCGCCGGCCTGGCGGACGACGTTTTCCTCGAGCATCACGCTGCCGACGTCGTTGCCGCCGAAACGCAGCCCGAGCTGGCAAACTTTCAGGCCTTGCGTGACCCAAGAAGTCTGCACGTTGACGAAGTTATCGAGGTAGATACGAGAGAGCGCCAGGGTTTTGAGGAATTCGACTCCGGTGACTTCTTCCTTGACGGACTTCCCCAGCGAGGTGTTCTCGGGCTGAAACGGCCAAGGGATGAAGGCCGTGAAGCCACCGGTCTCTTCCTGAAGCTGCCGCAGGGTCTCTAGGTGATTGACCCGGTGTTCGTAGGTTTCCCCGCAACCGAACATCATCGTCGCCGTTGTCCGCAGGCCCAGGCTATGAGCGGTCTTGTGCACGTCGATCCACTCGGCGGTATTGCACTTCAGGCGGGCGATCCGGTGCCGCACCCCGTCGTCGAGGATTTCCGCCCCCGCACCGGGGATCGAATCGAGGCCCGCGTCTCGCAGCCGCGCGATCGTGTCGCGAATCGTCAGCCCGCTGACCTCGGCAATGGTTAGGATTTCCGGGGCCGACAGACAGTGCAGATGGATCGGGTAGCGCTGCTTGATCCACCCGAAGAGGTCCTCGAAATATTCGATCTTGAGGTCCGGGTTGACGCCGCCCTGCATCAACACGCCGGTTCCGCCCAGATCGATCGTCTCTTGAATCTTCTGGCCGATCACTTCCTTCGACAGAACGTAGCCTTCCTCATGCCCCATGGGGCGGTAGAAAGCGCAGAAGCTGCAATATTCGCTGCAGAAGTTGGTGTGATTGATATTGCGATCGATAATGTAGGTCGCCACCCCGTCAGGATGAAGCTTGCGGCGAACCGCGTCGGCCTCTACGCCGATGCCGATCAGGTCGTCGCTGCCGAGTAGCTCGAGGGCTTGCTCTTTGGTCATCTCACTCTCGCTCGGCGACGGCGGGCTCTTCCAAGTAGGCAAGATCGGTGAGCGGTCCGACGAGGCCGAGCTCCGCCGCCGAGCGAAGGAATGTGGCCAGACTGCGCTGCTCCTGCTCGCCGAGATCGAAGCTCGTGTGCTCCGTCAGATAACGGCGCACCAGTTCAGGCGACAGGTTTCGCTTTTCGCTCTCCGTGGCGATGATATCGTCGAGGTGTTGCCGGCCGTAGTCCGCGGAGTCGACGAAGTGCATCGGCAGGTTGGGATCAGCAGCCAGATTCTTCACGGCCCACACGGCAAAGACCATCGGAAGGCCCGTCAGCTCCACCCACTCCGATCCCAGGTCGTAGACGAATATCGGACGCCCACGCCAGTCGGTCTGCTGGGGATCGAGCCGCAGAGCAGGGTCGCCGATAATCAGCCCGGCGTCGGCCACCTCCAACATGTCGTCGATCTTGGGAGGATACGGCCGCACCCTGGGACGCGAACCGTACTTTCTGGCCAGCAGCACCTGCGCCAGAGCGACCGAGGTGCGGGAGCTGGTGTCGGCGGCGAAGGACTCAATCGTTTCGATCGGCTTGAGCGATATCAGCAGAACGCTGCGCACGGCCCCTCGGCAGGAGATGGAACAGCCGGGGAGAACCAATAGGTCGGGCTGGCGGGCCAGCTCGATGGTGGGCACCAACCCGATGTCCGCTTCTCCCGCTCGCAACGCGTCGGCACACTCGGAAGGGAGCGAAAATCGCAAGTCAAAGAGGCCCCGTTGCGGGCCGTGGCAGAAACCCCATACGAGCGGCGCAGTGTTCAAGTAGCCGACCGCCGAGACTCTCAACCGATCACTCATGGCGAGCCTTTCAATTGTATCAGACCGCTATTTGAATTCTATCGCTCCACCCTTGCGGGCGTCAGTCGGTCGATACCCTTAACCGGTGATCGGAATCACACAGAGAGCGGCGGTGTGCAGCGCACTCGGGCAGAGCATGCTGTTCCCCTACAGATCTGTTGGGCGCGCCTGCAAATGTAGGGGCACGGCATACCGCGCCCGAAGTGCCCGATCGTCCACCTGGCTTCTAAACATACGTAAATCGAACGTATGAAATGGACTACTTCGCGGGTTCAGTTCAGGTACTGGTGGCGGATATGGCTAAGCTTGGACGCCGAGATTTGAAGGAAAGCGTCGACGAGTTGCGGGTCGAATTGGCCGCCGCTGCCGCGAGCGACTTCTCTTCGACCCTGTTCCACCGGTCGCGCCGAGCGGTAAGGACGTTGCGAGGTGATGGCGTCAAAGGCGTCAGCGATAGCGAAAATGCGTGACGACAGAGGAATTTGCTCACGCCGAAGTCCCCGTGGGTATCCGCTGCCGTCAAACTTCTCGTGGTGGGTGTAAACTAGTTGCGCTTCGTCAGTCAGTTCGGGCAATTTCGACAGCAACCGGTAACCGATCTGGGGATGGGCGCGCATCACGGTCCACTCTTCGTCGGTTAGGCTTCCCTCTTTGAGTAATACGTTTCGAGGGATGCCGCTCTTGCCGATGTCGTGCAACAGGGCGCCGAGTTCGAGGCCAGCAAGTGCTTGTCGTGTTAACCCCTGGTGTTGTCCGAATAGACGGCAGTAGGCGGCGACTCGTTGAGAGTGCTGAAGAGTCTCGTAGCGTTTGCCGGCGAGCATTCCGAGCAGCTTTTGCAGTCGCTCGGAGCGGCCCGCCCCGACGGCTCGCCGGTCGGCAACGCTCCGCAGGGTTGTTCGGATCTCCCTTTGCCGACGCTTGGCGTCAGGTTCCAAGTAGCTGCCGACCACGGAGACCACGTCGCGAGGCTGGAGGGGTTTTCTTAGGTAGTCGTCGTCGCCGGCTTCGAAGGCTTTCAGTACTAGGGGGGCTTCATACGATCCGGACATCGCGATCACCCGTAACCGCGGCCTGAGCAACTTCAGCATCCGCACTAGCTCGATCCCCCCCGCTTCGGGTGTCGGGAGGTCGGTTAGCAACAGATCCGCGGGCCGTTGTGTCTTGCTCAAGTAGGCCACTGCCCTGATGCTGTCGGCGAAGCACTCGCAGTCGTGGCCCTTAACCCGCAAAGCCTCCGCCAAAGAGTCGCGGACACCTGCCTCGTCGTCGACAACGAGAACCGTGCTGGGGAGAGAAGATGCCATCCGCCGCGTTCCGACTTCCGAACAGTTATCGACAGACAGCGGCTAACCGTTTAGCCTGCGTTCTCACGGCCAGGTGGGTAGGGCGCGCTACCGCGCCCGCCGGACGCGGTTGCAAGCGAGTTTAGAGGTGCCTAGGGCAACCAAGCACGAGCAGGAGGGAAGTGATTCTCGAAGGAATCGGGCGGCGGACGAAGCCCTGCAGGCTACTACGCCAGCTTCGCCAAAACGGCGCTTGTCACTTCTGTAGTTGGGGACCGGCCGCCTAGGTCGGCTGGGAGCGATTCGCCTTCGGCGATCGTATCGGCGACGGCTTTTTCAACGGCCTTCGCGGCTTCGCCCGAGCCAAGAAAATCGAGCATCATGGCGGCGCTGAGGATCATCGCGATCGGGTTGACGATGCCTTTGCCCGCAATGTCGGGGGCCGACCCGTGCACGGGTTCGAACATGGATGGAAATTCTCGGGAGGGGTTCAGGTTGGCGCTTGGGGCCAGACCTAGGCTGCCTGTAATAGCAGCTGCTAGGTCGCTGAGAATATCGCCGAATAAATTGGAGCCGACCACGACGTCAAACGTGTGGGGCCGGCGAACAAAGTGGACGGCCGCAGCATCGACCAGCAGCGACTCGGTTTCGATGTCACTGTAGTCCCGAGCTACCTCGGCAAACGTGTGGTCCCACAACACCATGCTGTAGCCTTGGGCGTTTGATTTGGTGATCGATGTCACCCTTTTCCCCCCGTCACGACGGCGCGCCAAGTCAAAGGCGTAGCGAACGATGCGCTCGACCCCACGCCGAGTAAAAACAGCTGTCTGCAGCGCCACCTCGTCGGGCGTGTGGCGGTAGAGGAACCCTCCGGCCTGGCTGTATTCACCTTCGGTGTTTTCGCGCACAATGACCAAGTCGATCTCGCCTGGGTGGCTCAGAGGAGTACTCGCGCCAGAGTAGAGCTTCGCCGGACGCACGCACGCGTACTGGTCGAAGGCGCGGCGAATCGGTAACAAAAGGCCGTTTAAGGTCGTATGGTCCGGTACGTCCGGGTGGCCGACCGCACCCAACAGGATGCCGTCAAACTCCCGCAACCGGTCGATGCCGTCCGCGGGCATCATGTGCCCATGTTGGAAATAATGAGCCGTTCCCCATTCCAACTCCGTGCAACGAAAACCGACGCCGCTGCGTTCGGCTACAGCGTCGAGGACCCGTCGCGCCTCCGGCATGACCTCGAGACCCACGCCATCGCCGGGAATCAGAGCTATGGAGAATTCGCGCATTGGCGACTATTGTGACACACGTCGATTACTTTACATCCTCGAACCTTGCTGCTTTGGTCACCGATCAAATAAGACTAGTGATGTTCGCAAAATAGGGTGACCAATGCCGAGGGGAAACTCGCGATGGTGGAAAGGGCGCGACATGTCGCGCCCGTACAAACAAACGCGATCGCTGATCTGCCTTGTGAATGCGCGGTGCTCTGCCGATGGCCGAGCCTGTCACTATATTTTGCGAAACCCAATAAGTACCTATTCTCGTGGCGGTTGTGAGTTGTGATCCGCGGCCCAATCGCACGCAAAGCATTTTGAATCAGGCCGATAAAAATTATCTTCTTGCATGGGTGGCAGTCCTCGCTTAGAGTGAAAACTTAAAGATTCGATCGGCAAGACGTCCGGTGGGGTCGTAAGGGTCTGGGCGTTTGGCCGACGGGCACGCCAGCTGAAGACGTAAGGCTTCGAAGAACGACGTTTCCGGGGAGTTGTTGTTAGCGCGAGGAGAGAGCGCCCGCAATGTCTACATATTAGTAATACTTACAGCGGAGAACGGAGGAGGAAGTTCAAGATGACATCGATTCGCAGTATCGTGATTGTATTCGCCGCGGTGGCGCTACTGGGCGTGGGCAACTTGGCGGCTCAGGACGAGAGCCCCGTGAGTGTGTCTTTCGACACCACATTCGTGAACAAGTACATCTGGCGCGGCCAGAAATTGAACGACAACGCGTCGCTGCAACCTGGCATCGCAATCGGTTACAAGGGTCTGACGATCTCTTCATGGAGTCAGTTCTCCCATACTGGCTTCGGTGACAGTGGCGTGGCCGGCAACCACTGGACGGAGCACGATTTCGCCATGGACTACGGTTTCGCGCTCAACGACAAGGTCTCCGTCAACGTGGGCTGGATTAACTACGCGTTCCCGAACTTCCAGGACGGCCGCTATTCGAACGAGATCTATGGCGCGGTCAGCGTGGACACGATTCTGCAACCCAGCATCGGTGTCTACGGCGACCCGCACAACGGCAACGGCATGTACTACAGCTTCGGTATCGGTCATGGCGTTGATCTCGGTCATGGCTTTGCCCTGAACCTGTCAACTTCTGTGGGTATCAACCAGCACCAGTGGATCGACACTACGACTGTTTCAGACGTTGTAGTCGGGATCGGACTCGATATTCCCATCAGCGACCACGTCACGCTGTCGCCTTTCTGGAACTACATTACAGGTGACGACGACTTGCGGACCGGCCCGGATGCTTTCTTCTTCACCGGCCACCTCGGCGGAGTGAATCTGAACATCAGCTACTAGTCGTGGCCGTCAGTCACGCTGGAGATCGCGAAGCGCTGCTAGGGTCTCGTTGACCGAGGAGCTTTGCTGAAACAGAGAAATCCCCGCGATTCCCGCAGCCCCCCTCCCCAGGCACTGGGACGCGTTCTCAAGCTGAACGCCTCCCAGTGCCAAAACCGGTATCTTAGCCCGGCGGCAAGCCTCGCCAAGCGCTTCCAGTCCCTGAGCCGGACCGTATTGCCACTTGGAGGCAGTTTCAAATACCGGGCCAAAGACCGTGAAATCCGCTCCCTCGGCCTCCGCCTGTCGCACTTCGTCGCCGCTGTGACACGAGGCGCCGATGAAGAAGCCCTTGGGTGTCACCGAGCGGACGCTGGAGGGACTTACGGCGCCGGCCGGCAGGTGGACTCCGTGCGCACCGGCGGCCAGAGCCACATCCACCCGGCCGTTGACTAGTATCCGAGTCGCGCTGGGGTTCGGTAGTTTGAGGATAGCCTCAGTGAGTTGGAAGAGTTGTCGCGCTGGAAGATCCTTCTCGCGGATTTGCAACAAGTCTAGCCCGGCTCGGAGCAGCCTGCTCAGGTGCTCGAGCAAGTCGCTCTGCTGCCGCCGACGGTCGGTGATGGCGTAGAGGAGCATGGGGGAACTTACATCGCCGGCGAGCGCACCCGCTCAGTTCATTGGCCGTTCCTAGCGGGACCCGACTTTTGCGCCCGGCAGCCCTGCTTAGCTGCCGTCGATGAGAAAAGGGAAGACGTTCGGTTTCAGCATTGCCGATCATCGGCTGGTAAGCTATCCCAGAGAAAACTTTCTGATCGTCCTGGCGACATGTCTCATTGGCGCGCCAGCCCTTCTGCTGAGCGGTGGGATGCCGGCGAGAACGCCGGCACAGCACGCTGAAAGCGTGCGCCACGTCGCTTTCCAGCCCGACATCTCCGAATCCATAGTGAACTCGTCCCCAGAACAGTCCACTAGTGTGTATCGCGGATCGCAGTTGCGCTCCATCTAAAAACTCACGCTCGCTACGAACCGCTCGCCGCCGAATCTGCTCCGGGAAAAGTCCGGGCGACGGCGCATGGGCTCAGGAATCTGCTTCCTCCTGTTGCGGAAAAACCCAGACGGCGTCAGGAGGGAACTCGAGCGTCCAGCGCAGCGCACTCTTCCCCTTCTCGTAAAGCGCTCGGGAGACATAGGCCGAGAGTGCTCCGGGGAAGACCAACCGCACCTGATCGGGCATTTCAATCACGTCGGTGAGAGGCAGCGCGAGCTGCTGTTGTTCCACGGCGCCGTTAGACGGTGCGGCGATCACGCGTTCGGGCCGAATGCAGAGCTGGACGCGGTCTCCGGCGCTGCGGCCCGGGAGGTAGGGCGTCAAAATTCCAAGCTCGCCCGCTTGCAGCCGGGTGCGGTTGTTTTCGGGATCAAGTTCCGATACCACGGCCTCCGTCACGTCGGATAGGCCCAGAAGCTGAGCGACCGCGGTCGAGGCGGGGCGCTCGTAGACCTCGCGCGGCGGCCCTTGCTGAACGATCCGTCCTTGGCGGTAGACCAGCATCCGATCTCCCAACTCGAAAGCCTCTTCCAGGTTGTGCGTGACCAACAACATCGGCAATCGATATTCGGATCGGATTTGGCGCAGGATATCGTAGAGCTGGCGGCGCAAACCGACATCAAGCCCCCGAGCCGGCTCGTCAAGCAGCAGCAGGCGCGGTTGATTGACCAGAGTGCGCGCGATCGCGCCACGCTGGCGTTCGCCTCCGGACAACTCGTGCGGACGGCGACCAGCCAGGGTCTCCAGCCGGAACGACTCCAGAACCTGTAAGATTCGGCGTTCTCTCTGCCCGGGCTTTAGATCCGCGGCGGCGAATTCCAGATTCCGGCGCAGACTCATGTGCGGGAACAGAGCGTCCTTTTGAAAGACGTAGCCGCAGTGTCGTCGGCGGGCCGGCAGAAAACTCCCGCGATCGGAGTCGAACAGCGTTTCTCCTGCCAGGCGGACGTAGCCCGAATCGGGCCGCACGAATCCGGCGATAGATTCCAGCGTCAGCGTTTTCCCCGCGCCGCTGGGGCCGAACAGCACCGTGATTTCGTCTCCGGCGGTAAAAGTAACCGAAAGCTCAAAACCAGCGGAATCCGGCCCGCTCGGGTACGCCTTTTCGAGCTGTGCCTCCAGGGTCGACATTAGTACGCCTGCTTCGCACCAGCGCGGTTTACCAGGTAAAGCACGCTGATTGCAAGAACCGACATTACGACAGCGAGCGAGTTCGCCAGCAGGGTGTTGCCGGCTTGATAGGCGTCGTAAATGGCCACCGACATGGTCTGCGTCCTGCCGGGCAGGTTGCCCGCGATCATGATCGTCACGCCGAAGTCTCCCAGCGACCGCGCGAAGGCGAAAATCGTCGCCGCGATAATCGAACGCCGAGCCAAGGGCACGCTAACTCTCCAGAAGACCCGCCATTCACTCGCTCCCAGGCTGCGCGCCGCATTTTCCAACGTGTGATCCACGGAGTCGAAGGCAGCCCGCGCAGCTCGCACCAACAGCGGGATGGAATGGAAACAGGCCGCCACGACAGCCGCCTGCCAAGTGAAAACCAGCGGCTGGCCAAAGACGGCCTCGTAGGCTTGGCCCAGCGGACTTGCACGGCCCAATAGCACCAGCAGGTAGTAGCCTAGCACCGTTGGCGGCAGCACGATCGGCAGCGTCACCAGCGTCTCCAGTAGGTTCCTGCCCCAAAACCGCCCGTGAACCAGCGCGTACGCCACAGCTAAACCTACTGCAATCGAAACGATCGTCGCCAAGCAAGCCACCCGCAAACTCAGCCACAAGGGAAACCAATCTACTGTCTGTAGGGTTGTCATCTGCTTAGATGAGATTATAGCTGGAGGGCGCCTTCGCGGAAGTGCACTCAGACTGGCTTGAGAGTCCCACGGATCTTGGTGAGAGCTGCGGTCCGGTCCGCAGGGTGGGCTTACCTCAGGTCTGGTCCTCAATCTAGTGGATAAGAAACCACTTTATTTTATAAGTACTTACAGGCATTCTGACTCGGAGTTCACCTACTATATTGACAATGAAACACTAAAGTTTAATAATAGATACAGGCTAAGAAATTCCTCGCTGCGGACTCTCAACCGCTTGAATCGCCGGGTGTGCGTGTGGGATGTCCGAGCGGGGGTGGTCCAAAAAAAGGAGAAGCCGCAATGGCGAAGATTATTGGGATAGACCTTGGCACAACTAATTCGGTCGTTGCCGTCATGCAGGCGGGACAGCCTACCGTGATTGCCAATCAGGAGGGAGGGCGGACGACGCCCTCGGTGGTGGCCTTTACCAAGGCCGACGAGCGATTGGCTGGACAAGCGGCGAAACGACAGGCGATCACAAATCCGGAAAACACGGTTTTTTCCATCAAGCGCTTCATGGGCCGGCGTTCCGAGGAAGTGACCGAGGAGACCAGGATGGTCCCCTACGAAATTATTTCGGCGGGTGAGCTGATCAAGATCAAGATCGAAGGCAAACAGTATCCGCCGCAAGAAATTTCGGCCGTCATTCTCGGCAAGCTAAAAGAGGCGGCTGCGTCGTATTTAGGTGAAAAGATAACCAAGGCGGTGATCACCGTACCTGCGTATTTCAACGACTCACAGCGGCAGGCCACGAAAGATGCCGGAAAGATCGCAGGGCTTGAGGTTTTGCGAATCATCAATGAGCCGACTGCGGCGGCGCTTGCCTATGGCCTTGACAAGAAGAAGAACGAGACGATTGCCGTTTACGACTTCGGGGGCGGCACCTTTGACATTTCGATTTTGGAAGTCGGCGAGGGTGTCGTCGAGGTCAAGGCCACGAGCGGCGACACGCACCTGGGCGGTGACAACATTGATCACATGTTGATTGAGTGGATCGTTGGAGAATTCAAAAAGGAGCAAGGGATTGACCTTTCCGGCGACAAGATGGCCCTCCAGCGGCTCAAAGAGGCCGCCGAGAAGGCCAAGATGGACCTCTCGACGCTTCTGGAGACCGACATCAATCTGCCGTTCATAACAGCCGACGCCAGCGGCCCGAAGCACTTGCAACTCAAGCTGACTCGCGCGCGGCTCGAGCAGATGATGGATCCTCTCCTGAAGCGCACGATGGAGCCTTGTAAGCAGGCTCTGGCCGACTCCGGGTTATCTCCCAACCAGATTGACGAGGTTGTTCTCGTGGGCGGCTCGACTCGCATCCCTCGAGTACAGCAGATCGTCAAAGATCTGTTCGGCAAAGACGCCCACCAGGGCGTCAATCCTGACGAAGTCGTTGCCATCGGCGCCGCGGTTCAGGGCGGCGTGTTAGGCGGAGAGGTCAAGGATGTTCTTTTGCTCGACGTAACACCGTTATCCCTCGGGATCGAGACTCTCGGGGGTGTGTTCACGAAGCTGATCGAGCGCAATACGACCATTCCCACTCGCAAGGGCGAGGTTTTTTCCACCGCTGCCGACAGCCAGACCTCGGTGGAGATCAAGGTTTATCAGGGCGAGCGCTCCATGGCCTCGGATAATCGCTTGCTGGGTGTCTTCCAGTTAGTCGGGATTCCGCCGGCTCCACGGGGGATCCCGCAGGTCGAAGTGACTTTTGACATCGACGCCAACGGAATATTGAATGTATCCGCGAAGGACAAGGCGACCTCTAAAGAGCAGAAGATAACCATTACCAGCTCGTCGGGTTTGTCGAAAGAGGAAGTCGAAAAGATTGCCACCGACGCCGAATCGCATGCCGCGGAAGACCGCCTGCGGCGCGACGAGGTAGACGCTCGCAATCGGGCGGACGCCATGGTCTACAGCACCGAGAAGACACTCAAGGAGCATCGCGACAAGGTCAGTGACGAAGACGCCAGCAAGATCGAGGCTGCCATTGAGGAAACTAGGAAGGCCGTGCAGGGGAGCAACCTCGACGCGATCAACAAAGCAATCGAGAACCTGACCCAGGCAAGTCACAAATTGGCCGAAGCTATGTACAAGTCCACGGCATCCGAGACTCCTCCGGATGGAGCACCGCCCGATGCCGAAGCAGCCGACTCATCGGATGGCACGGGTACAGGCGACTCGGGAGGTGACAAGAAAGATAAAGACGATGTCGTCGACGCAGAGTTTGTCGACGTCGATGACAAACCCAAGGGGTGACGAGAAGACATTAGCTTCTTACTGGCGTTAGTCCGCCGGGACCGCTGGAGCCTCCGTCGTCGGAGTGCGAGGACGCGCCGGACAGAGACCGATGGGTACGGCCCGGTGGATAGCGCTTAGCGTGGCTTGTTTTAGTCGATAGGTTGATAGGGCGATTGCTGTGACCTCGACGGAACAGAAAGACTACTATCGGATTCTTGGTGTCAAGCGCAACGCCGGCGAGGACGAGATCCGCAAGGCTTACCGCAGGCTCGCCCGCAAACATCACCCGGATGTGAACCCCGGGGACAGGGCCGCGGAGGACCGCTTCAAGAATATCCAGGAAGCCTATGGCGTCCTCAGCGATCGCAAGAAACGGCAGATGTACGACCAGTTCGGTTTCTACTCGGAGACCGGAGCCTACCCGGGAGCGGGAACCCGCACCGGCCCCGGGGGGTTCGACTTCAGCGGCTTCGACTTTTCCGACGTTTTTTCGCAGGCCGGGCAGAGCGCACGTCGCGGTCAGGGATCCGGATCAAGTTGGGGCGGATTCTCGGATCTGTTCTCGCAAGTCTTTCGCCAGGGGGGGCGCGAGCCGCCGCAGGCGAAGGCGAAGGCGGGCGAGGATCTCGAATACACGGTCGACATCGGGTTCTGGGACGCCATTCGCGGCACGACCCTGCGGCTGAGCGTTTTTCGGCACGAGAGCTGCGCGCGGTGCCGGGGTCTGGGGAACACCGGTGCGGGCGTGGCGGTCTGTACCGAGTGTGCGGGCGGCGGCCAGGTCAGCCAGACCGTCGGCGCCATGCGATTCAACATTGCTTGTCCTCGTTGTCAAGGGCGAGGACAGCTGCGCAACGCGTGCTCGGTGTGCGCGGGCGACGGTCGAGTGGGCCGCAACGAGTCCGTGGAGGTACGCATCCCTGCCGGAGCCCAGAATGGATCTCGACTGAGGGTGGCGGGCAAGGGGAATGCAGGCAGCGTGGGTGGGCCACCCGGCGACCTCTACATCACCACGCGGGTAGGCTCTCACCCAGTCTTCGAGCGAAAGGGGGACGATATCCACATCCTCGTGCCCGTTACCATTCCGGAAACGGTGCTGGGAGCCAAAATCGAAGTGCCCACGATCGATGGGAAAGCACGCTTGAAGATTCCACCGGCAACCGATTCGGGCAAGAAATTCCGGTTGCGGGAAAGGGGTGTTCTTAATCGTCGCACCAGCCGGCGAGGAGACCAGTTTGTCGAAGTGAAAATCGTCGTTCCCCCGATTCCGGACCAAGCGTCGAAGGCGAGCATCAGGGAGTTTGGTAAGCTTAACCCCGAAGATCCTCGCAAGGCCCTTTGGGCGCAGGGCTGAGATGGCGAAAAGAAAACGAACTCAAGGCGGTTACACGATCTCCGTCGTGGCGGGTCAGTTCGGAGTTCACCCCCAAACCCTCCGCCTCTACGAACGCGAGGGACTGCTCAAACCATCACGCACCGAGGGCAATACGCGGCTCTACACCGACAAGGACATGCAGCGCCTGGAAGTGATCCTCTCGCTGACCCGGGATCTGGGCGTCAACCTGGCCGGTGTAGAGATCATTCTCAACATGCGCGAGAAAATGGAAGAGATGGGGCGCCAGATGCAAGAGTTCGCCTCCTACGTGACCGAACAAATGGGATCCCTGCCGCGCGAGCCGCCGCCGAGCTTTTCTACTTCCCTGATTCCCTTCAAGAAAGCTTCGATCGACCAATGGCGCACTGCGCCGGCCAAGAAGGCAAAGACGGCCCGTTAGCTTGCAAATCCCCCAAAGAATAGCCTTGCTGGGACGGGGTGTGGTCGGCTAACGCAGTCGCGTGCGATCGACACCGCTACCGAAGCTACGCCGATTTCTGTTGTTACACGTCTCACAATTCCCACTTTCGTTTCCTCAAAACGACCGATACGTGTAGATAGGGATGCCAGTTGCCCAAGGCGCAGAATGCAATTCTTTTTTCGGTTTCTGATCGTGAGCTGTGTCGCTCTGTCGAGTTGGTGGCAGGTGCAAGCTCGCCTGGGATCTTCGAACTCCGTTGCCATCCTGCTGGCGGGAATGGGGGTGTTGGCGGTGCTTTTGACCGCTAAGGGCAGCCGCTGGGGCCTGTGGCTTTCACTGGTGCTTAGCTCGGCGTATGCCGCCGGAGTCGTTCTCTCGGTAGCGCCCGAGTACCTGCGTGAAGTCTTGCCCCTTCTGAGTTGGTGCGCCCTGGCGACGTTGTCATGCACTGTCTTGCTTTGGTCCACCGGAGAGCGCAGTCCGAGAAGGAAGCCGACCTATGAGCGCTATCCGCAATATTGACAGGCGAACGGGCCACTAGGAGTCTGATCCCGTCGACATCTGAACAAAGGTGTCAAGTTTTCCCGCGGCTTTACGGTCGGGGACGGCGTTATCGATCAGAGCGTCGAGTTGGCGGTCCACTCGCTGTAGCGCGGCGGCGAGCGTGGGCGGGAGGCCGTTCGCCAAGCTGATCGAGGACGTGGCCCCGCGCGCGCCGGCAGCGGGTAATCGGCCGGACTCTCGCACCGTCAACCGCTTCCGCCAACCGCACCTGAAAACGTTCGGCAAGCTGTTCGTCGAGGTCGTGCAACTGCCCCGGAAGATGGGTTTGGTGAAGCTGGAAACGGTGGCGCGGGACGGTACGAAGGTCAAGGCCAACGCCTCGAAACACCGGCGATGAGCTACCAGCGCATGAAGGAAGAAGAACAATGGCTGGAAAAAGAAATTCGCCCCTGCGTCGATCTAGGCGCATCGTAGCGCCTGAAATCCGCCCCACGAACGCAGCGCAGCGCCGCCAGAGGTTCTGTCCGGACGCCAGCGGCGATTCCGGTCGCCCGCACCCCGGAAAACATGAAAAACCCAACCCAACCACTCTTGCTCGCCCTCAGCCTGTTTTTCTGCGGGACGGACTCCTAGCCCACATGGCTCGCCAAGGGGCGAGGCGAAGCCCGCGGTGGGCCCGCATTGCCTGATTGCGCTTGCCTATCCTGCTCAACGTACTGTTCAAGAATACCCGCTTTGCCCAAAAAAGCGGGCGCCCAGCGGCCAGGGCGTAGCAGGCTACCCCCTTCACGAGCCTGTCACGCACTTCGGCTCGCCACCCCGGCGAGAAAAACCAGGCTAGAATACCGAATGAATCGGCAAATTCAGGGGGCCAGCTCATGGCTAACAAAGAGGACGTCAGCCGCAGGGATTTCGTTAAGGCGGCGGGGGTGGCGACGGCGGCTACAGCCGCTGTCGTTCCGAGGACGAAGGCGGCTCCCGCCGTTCTTCCCGCTAGGGCCGCGGGTGGGGTCGTCCACTACGGCTTGATCGGACCAGGCAGTCGCGGCTACCGGCTCCTGCAGCGACACCTACGGCATATCGACATCGGCCGCTGTGTGGCTTTGTGCGACATCTACGAGCCGAATCTCGCCAAGGCCCGCGATCTCTTTGCTGATGAACCCAAGGCGCACACCGACTACCGCCGATTGCTGGAGCAAAGCGACGTTGAGGCGGTCTTCATCACCACGCCCCTGTATCTGCACTATCGGATGCTCAGGGACGCTCTCGATGCCGGCAAGCACGTCTTTTGTGAGAAGTCGCTGGTCTTCCGGCCGGCAGAAGTCCATAGCACGCGCGAGCTGCACCAGGATCACCCGGACTTAATCATTCAGGTCGGTCTCCAGAGGCGCTATAGCGCTTTCTACGCAGCGGCGAAGGAAATGATCGACAAGGGTGCGATTGGCAAGGTAACCCACGTTTACGCCCAGTGGCATCGCAACAAGAACTGGCGGCGTGCGGTCAAGGACCCGCGGTTGGAAGAGCAGTTCAACTGGAGGCTGTCCCGCAAGTACTCCGGCGGACTGGCCGCCGAGCTGATGTCTCACCAGGTCGACGTCGCCGACTGGATGATTGGAGCAACCCCGAAGTCGGTGATAGGCGTCGGCGGGTTGGACTACTGGAAGGACGGCCGCGACATCTACGACAACATCCAGCTTATCTTCGAATACCCGGGAGGCGAAAAGCTCCTCTACAGCGCGGTCGGCACGAATCGGCATCTGGAAGGCCGGCGCGTATCCGGCGACGGGTGCCGCGAAGTGATCATGGGAACCGATGGCGCCATCGAGATCAGCTTGATCCCCGACGGAGACGGGATGTGGTTCCGAGACCCTATGAAGGTGAGAATGGGCGCCCAAGACGTCAGCAAGGAAGAGTGGACCGCCGGAGCTACCGTGGCGGATGCCCTCGAGCAGGGGGAAGGGTTGCCGATTGTCCCGGGCTTCCGCGATCTCGATTCCGAGGGCATCGGTTTCGTTGAGAAGGAGGTCGAGTTTGCCAAGCGCTGGCTCTACCAGAAGGGCATCCTCGTGCCCCGAGAAGATCGGGACCCCGAGTACAAAGAGCTCGAGAGCTTCTTACTGGCCGTTCGGGATGGCGGGCAGCCCAAGGCGGATGTCGAGATCGGCCTACAGGATTCCATCGCCGTCATGCTGGCCAACCACGCGATGGACGAAGAGCGCAAAGTGTACTTTCGAGAAATCGAGGACATGGTTGTGTAGCGCGTATTATTAACTAGAAGCTATCAAGCTATCTCGTAAATGCCGAAGGAAAACGCGATAGCAAGAATACGCGGAATGCGGACCTTAACCGTGCGCCGCAACCCCCTGGTAGTTGGGTGGGCCGATAGATAAAAGCTACCCCGTTAGGGCGGATCTATATTTACGGTTCTTCCGGGTTTCTAGTGGGCGAGTGAGGCTCGGTGGTAGTCTCGCGGGATGCAAGACCGCGAGCTATACCGCCAGATTCTGGGCATCGAAAGTCCCTGGAAAGTCGTGCGAGTGGAGCTGCGCCGAGCCGACGGCGAAGTCCACGTCTTCCTCGAACACGACGAGCAAGTCCGCTGGCCGTGCCGCCAATGCAGCGCCGTGTGCGCACTCCACGATCATCAGCCCGAACGCCGCTGGCGTCACCTCGACACCTGTCAGTACCGCACGATCCTGCACGCCCGGCCGCCGCGCAGCGACTGCTCCGAGCACGGGCCGCGCGTCGTGCGACTGCCCTGGGCCGAGGCTTCCAGCCGCTTCACCGCGCTGTTTGAAGCTCTCGCGATCTCGTGGCTGAAGGAAGCCAGCCAGCAAGGCATCGCCGAGTTGCTGGCGCTGAGCTGGGACGAGATTCACGGCATCCTGGAACGCGCCGTGCAACGTGGGCTCGAACGTCGCGCGGCAGAGCCGATTCCCTACCTGGGCGTCGACGAGAAGAGCTTCCGCAAGCGCCATCGCTATCTCACCGTCGTCAACGATCTCAACCGCTCGCGCGTGTTGTTCGTCGCCGAGGGACGCCGCCAGGCCAGCCTGGACGGCTTTTGGAAGACGTTGAGCGCAGAGCAACTCGCCCGAGTCGAGGCCGTCGCGATGGACATGTGGGATCCTTACGTCGCCTCGACCCGGGAGCATCTCGACGAATCGGAGAAAAAGATCGTTTACGACAAATATCACATCGCGGCGCATCTGGCGAAGGCGGTGGACCAGGTGCGGCGGGCGGAGAACAAGCGTTTACTGGCCCTCGGCGACGAGCGTTTGACAGGCACGAAGTACGCTTGGCTGCGGCATCCGGCGAACTTTTCCGAGGACGCCTGGCGCGAGTTCCGCGCGCTGCGCGAAAGCGACTTGAAGACGGCGCGGGCGTGGGCGTTGAAGGAAACGGCGATGCGGCTGTTCGACTATCGTCGCGAATCGGCGGCGCGAGCTTTCTTCGAGCAATGGCGCGGCTGGGCGAGTCGCAGCCGGCTGACGCCGATGGTCACCGTAGCGCGGATGTTGACGGCTCGCCTCGAAAACATACTCACGTATCTGAAACACCGCATTACGAACGCGGTCAGCGAGGGGTTGAACTCAAGGATTCAATGGGTCAAGGCCACGGCGCGCGGTTTCCGCAATCAACAGAACTTCATCAACGCCATCTACTTCCACTGTGGGAAACTCGATCTGGCTCCTTCGCCCACTTAAAACCCGGAAGAGCCATATTTACTTCGAAGCACTGGCGGATGGGCAAGGCTCGTTCTGTACCGTCCTCGTACACAAGAACGGCTTCGGCGAGAAGCTGTCCGAGTTTCTTGAGTTCGTCGTTTGTTTCGGCTCCTTGCGGGAAATACGGCTGGCTAATGTTGTCGTGAACCGGCGTGGGGATCCAGTCGCAAAATGCATATAATAGTCAAGAGTCTCGCAGACTTCGGAAAGGAAGGTTATATGATGAACCCTTCCAACAGACCAGCCTATCGTCCAACTTTCTCGCGTCGGGAGCTTCTCGTTAAGACCGGGCTCGGATTCGGAAGCGTGGCACTGGCAGGGATTCTCCATACAGAATCCTTGCTGGGAGCAGTGCCGGAAGTCTCCTACCAAGACCTCAGGCCAAGGCCAGGACACTTTCCCGGAACGGCCAAGGCGGTGATTCACTTAATGCAGAGCGGGGGCCCCAGCCAGGCGGACCTTTTCGACCCCAAGCCCGAGCTTCAAAAGCGGGCTGGCCAAGCGCATCCAGATGGCGTTGAGATCCACCAACCAAACAACAAGAATGTGCTCTTCCCCAGCCCGTTTGAATTCTCCAAGCATGGGGAGAGCGGTATGGATTTCTCCGCCATGCTGCCCAACCTGGCGACGCTGGCCGACGACCTGTGCATGGTCCGCTCGATGTACTCAGAGCACAACAACCACCCGGAGGGGACCAACCTGCTTCACTCGTGCCGGATCTTTCCGGGCCGGCCGGTGATGGGTGCCTGGATCAGTTATGCTCTCGGCACGGAGAACCAGAATCTGCCTGCCTACGTGGTGCTGCGGGCCCCAGAAGGATACCCCGACGGGGGCAAGCAGGGATGGAGGAGCGGCTGGCTGCCCGCGTTGTTCCAGGGCGTGGAGTTCAGCTCTTCTGGCGCGCCTGTGCGCAACCTGGACCGGGACGAACCGCTGCCTCCGGGCGTGCAGCAGAGGAGCCTGCAGTTTCTGAACAAGATCAACGCCTTGCACCAGCGGGACCACCCGAGAGAATCGGAATTAGAGGCGCGCATTCGTAATTACGAGTTAGCCGCCCGGATGCAGTTGGCCGCCGCCGAGGTGCTCGATATCTCCAAGGAATCGGAAACCACCAGGAAGATGTACGGGCTGGACAATCCGCTGACTGCCGACCTTGGGACGCGCTGTCTGATGGCTCGAAGGCTGGTCGAAGCCGGCGTGCGCTTCGTGCAGATCTTCCCCGAGAAGGGCATGCCGTGGGACCACCACAAGCAGCTGAAGAAGGAAATGATCCGCATCTGCGCCAAGACGGACCAACCGGCGATGGCGCTGATCAAAGACCTGAAGAGCCGGGGCTTGTTGGACACGACGATTGTGATGTGGTGCGGGGAGTTTGGGCGGTTGCCGACGACACAGAACTCAGACGGTCGAGACCACAATCGTAACGCCTTCACACTGTTGCTGACGGGTGGCGGACTCAAGAAGGGCCTGATCTATGGGGCCACCGACGAGTTCGGCTACAAGGCGGTGGCGAACCGGGTCAGTGTCCCGAGCCTGCATGCCACCATCCTACACACGCTGGGCATCGATCACGCGCGGCTCACCTACCGACATGGCGGCCGCACTGAAACCCCCACGGATGTGAGCGTCACGGGGGCCAAGATAGTCGGTGACATCCTGATGAAACCGCCCCAAGCGTAAGGCGGGACCGGAATGCTGAGCGAGATTCGAGCGAAGATGCGTTTCCGCATCCGTAAAGGACTGGGCTCCCTGCTTGCGGCGCTTGTGGGAGTTGGCGGCGCCGCGGCGCACGAGCCGCAATTTGAGCGGGGTGTCAAGCCGATCTTCCGGGCCAACTGTTTTAGCTGCCACGGAGGAACAGCGATGATCGGCCTGGACCTCCGCACGGCAGCTTCCATACTCCAGGGTAGCCATCAAGGCCCGGTTGTCGTCCCCGGATCGCCACAGAAGAGCCTGCTTTACCAGAAGGTGGCCAGCCGGGCCATGCCACCTCCGGCGTTTGCGCTAGAGCTCACTGATGAGGAGATCGAGACAATCCGAAAATGGATCGAGGCCGGCGCGCCTTCTGAGGAGGGTGACGCTAACCAGAAGAAGCTGCAAGCCGCGCAGATTCGCTTTGAGAGGGAGATCCTGCCGATCCTCCGCTCCCGCTGTTTTGCTTGCCACGGGATCGACAACCCCATGGCGGGCCTTGACCTGCGGACGGTGGAATCAGTGCTCAAGGGGAGCGCCAATGGTCCCGTGATCTCGGAAGGTGGTTCGGACAAGAGCATCCTGATCCGGATGATCTCGACGAAGAGCATGCCGCCTCCTGGCACGGCTGATCCCCTCAGCGAGCCAGAGCTGGAAAAGTTGCGTCAATGGGTGGATACCTTGCAAGTGAGCCCGCGGATGCTGGGGGTCAATGAAAGAGTGACCTTCACGAAGGTTGAAGCTCGCGAAGTCACGGCGAAAGACCGGCAATTGTGGGCGTTTCGCAAGCCAGTCAAGCGGCCAGTTCCCAAGGTGAAGAACCAGAAACGAGTGCGGACCCCGATTGACGCGTTTGTGCTGGCCGAGCTGGAAGCGAAGGGTTTGACCTTTTCTGCCGTCGCACCCGAGTTGGTATTGATGCGGAGGGCGCATTTTGACTTGGTCGGACTGCCTCCGGCCCCGGAAGAGATTGCGGCATTCCAGGGTGGCAGCAAGCCAGGGGCTTACGGAAGGTTGATCGACGATCTGCTCGCATCACCCCACTATGGCGAGCGGTGGGCGCGCCACTGGTTGGACCTGGCTGGCTACACAGATGTCCAGCTTTTCGACAACAATCCGGACGGTACACGCCTGTTCGACGGCATCTGGCGCTATCGGGATTACGTCGTTCGGTCGCTCAACGCCGGCAAGCCGTACGACCGCTTCCTCATGGAGCAGATCGCTGGAGACGAGCTAGTAGACTGGCGTTCAGCCAAGAAATACACTCCGGAAATCCTAGACTCTCTCGTCGCAACCGGCTTTCTGCGGAGCGTGTACGACCGCACGGACCAGGACGTCGTCAACCTGCCGGGCGAGCGTTACGACGTGCTGTTCCACCTTCTGGATAAGTTCGGAACCGGCGTCATGGGGCTTACGCTGAACTGCGCCCGCTGCCACAGCCACAGATTCGACCCGATTCCGCAGCGAGATTACTACCGCTTCCTTTCGATCTTCGCGACGGCCTACAACCCGGCGAAGTGGCTGCAGCCAAAGAACCGGCATCTGCCCAACGTCCCGAAGCTCGAGCTGGAGGAGATCAAGAAGCACAACGCGGAGATTGATCAACGGGCAAGCGCGCCCAAGCAGAAGCTGGAGCGGCTGCGTAGGCCCTACAAAGAGCGTCTGCTGGAAGTCAAACTGGAGAAGCTTCCGGCCGAAATTCGGGCGGAAGCAAAGGAGGCGTTGGCCACTCCGGAGGACAAAAGGGATGCGGTGCAGAAGTTCCTGGTGATGAAATTCCAGAAGACGCTGGAGGTCAAGCCCGAGGAGGTGACCGGGGCCTTGAGTCCCCAGGACAAGGCAATCGCTACCAAGCTGGAGGAGCGGATCCAGCTCCTTGAGAGCTACCGCCGCCCGACGGAGAAGATTCAGGCCCTCTGGGACGTTGGCCCCGCTCCCAAGATGCGGCTGTTGCAGCGCGGGGAGGTGGAAGCGCCAGGTCCTCCCGTGCAACCTGGTTTTCTCTCCGTGTTGTCTCCGCCGGGCAAGTCCGATTTGGTGAAGCCGCCCGACTTGAAGGGTGAGTCCAGTGGGTATCGTCTCGCCCTGGCGCGCTGGCTGACCAGCCGCGACCACCCGCTCACGGCACGGGTGATTGTAAACCGGGTTTGGCAACAGCATTTCGGAAGAGGGATCGTGGAGACACCCGACAATTTTGGCCGCAACGGTTCTCCTCCCACACACCCAGAGCTTCTGGATTGGCTCGCTGTCGACTTCATGGAGCACGGATGGAGCCTCAAGCGTCTTCACAAGTTAATCATGACTTCCACGGTGTACCGGCAGGCGTCACGCGAGCCCGCTGGGGGGAAGCAGTCGGCGGCGCTGTCCGTGGACCCGGAAAACAAGCTTCTCTGGCGGATGAATCTTAGGCGCCTCGAGGCAGAGGCTATCCGCGATGCTGTGCTGGCGGCGTCAGGAAAACTGGACCGGACAATGGGAGGAGCGCCCATCTTCGCGGCAGCCATTGCTGACGGGTTGGTCAAGCTGGAGGACGGATTCAGGAAGAGCTTGCCCATCCCTACTGGAGGTGAATGGCGCCGAAGCCTGTATCTGTTTGCCAGACGCAACTATCCACACACCTTTCTTGAGGTGTTTGATGCGCCGATCATGCAGACCAATTGCACGCGGCGGGTCAACTCGGTCTCTCCGCTTCAATCCCTCACCTTGCTGAATGACGACTTTATGGTCGAGAGCGCAGGTTATCTGGCTGACCAGGTGTCCGGTGTGGCGCGCGAAGGAAAGGCCGTCCAGTTGATCGAGGCCGCCTATCTGCTCACGCTGTCGCGCCCACCAACGGTCGCAGAGAAGGAGTTGGCGCAGGCCCTTTTGCAGGATCAAGAAGAATTGCACCGTAGGGCGAACATGGCTCCGGATAAAGCCGCCAAAGCTGCGCTTGCCAACCTGTGCCACATGCTTCTAGCTAGCAACGAGTTTCTGTATATCGAGTGAAGCTCACCTCACGACCAAGCTGCCGAGAGGGCCTTTGCTGGAGGTGAGGGGTAGCGGATGCTTGTTGCCCTTGTTTAACCCATGCAAGTTTCAAATTGCGGGCTATTGGCTCGGTGGGAAGCTCGATCAGACGGGATAGATCAAACGTTTCATCGAAAGCCCTTCAGTTGGCGAGTCCTGCAGATTTCAAATACTCGAGATTGGCGCACCCGTTGTCGCGCGGCAGCGTGGCTCCTGCCGGATCGCAATCCTGCTCGACCGTGGCCCTGCCCGAGAAGCCGGCATGGATCAGCGCGGCGAAATCCACCGCGCCCTTGCCCAAATGCAGAACACGCTCTGGCCGCAGGTGTCATAAAGGCCGATCCGATTGGCCACGACATGCGCCCGTATCGCGGGGTCGACGTCCTTGAAATGCGGATATTCAACTCTACACCCCGCTGTTCGGATGGACGACGAAGACCAGCCCAGGCGCCATGGCCCACGAGTACATCGAGTTCTACCAGGGTGCCACACCTGCTGGGAGCATGATCGAGATTCAGGCTAAATATGCCAAGGAATGTATCCACAGTACCAAGCCTCGGCAATCCTGCCGGCTTCACACCCAGGGCGCTGTCGGTCCGAATCCAATCCGACCGGGTCACGGGCAACGACATCTTTTGTTTTCAGTAACCTCTGTGCCCTTGTCCAGGGAAATCCCAGCCGCCCGCGATAGAATAGACGCAGGAGGCTGCGCTAGGAAGGTATGACAAAATCGGGGATTGCCACAAGCGGCTTGGTACTCCATTTTATAAATACACTCACGTTTCGGGCGAGGGCAGGCGGGCACAGCATGCTGTGCCCGAAGTTCCCGATCGTCCACCTGGCTTCTAAATCTAAATATATCGGAAGCGGCCGCCTCGAGAAAAATTACCAAACAAACCCAATTTAGATATAAATCAATCTATTTCAATCACTTGGCCGACATTTCAGAGGCGAAGAAGGTGTCGGTAGGACGCAAAACGAGTCCCATAGCTGCCCGCTCGTGAGTGTGCGAACGAGCCAGATTAGCCTGCTATGGCATCACTGCCACCGATAGACCCGGCGCCCGTCGGAGTCCCGAAACTCGCCGGTTCCGATCAGAACGGCATCATAGATGGTGCCGACCGCGAAAATGCCGAACGTACAGAGTCACAAGATCCCGGTCCCGATCTTGCCGACGTAGAAGCGATGGGCGCCCACCCAGCCCAGCACGATGCAAAGCAGGAAAGCCGTGAGGCGGCTGTGCCTGGAGGGATTAGGGATAGTGGTCTCGGCGGGCGAGGGAAGCGGCCTATCGGCCTCCCAGCCACAGCCGTGGCAGTAGCGGTCACGAGCCATAACCAGAAGTTGTGGATGAGCCTCTGAGGGGAGGCGGCGTATCCTGACGATTGAGGAAGCAACTCAATCGTTTTCTGGAAAGGAACAAGGAGGATACGCCATGAGTCAGTGTGAAGCTGCTGAGAGCAGCAGTCAAGTCAACCCCCAAGTCATTGATGGAAAGGAACGCTCGCCCTTGGATGAGGTGCTGCGCCAAGGAGCGCGCCAGATGCTCGTCAAGGCCGTGGAAGCCGAAGTGACCGCCTACATCGAAACGCATCAGCACGAAGTCGACCAGGACGGCCGGCGGCTGGTGGTGCGCAACGGTCACGCCCGCGAGCGCACCATCGTCAGCGGCGTGGGTCAGCTGAAGATCCAGGCGCCGCGGGTCGACGATCGCCGAGTCGATGAGCAGGGCCGGCGCTTTCGTTTCACTTCCCAGATCCTGCCGCCGTATCTGCGGCGCACGAAGAGTGTGGAGGAGTTGATCCCCTGGTTGTACCTGAAAGGGATCTCGACGGGCGATTTCAGCGAAGCGCTGGAGGCCTTGCTGGGGCCCGACGCTCCGGGCCTGTCGGCGACGACGGTGGTGCGTCTCAAAGACGTCTGGCGCCGCGAGTACGAGGCTTGGTCAAAGCGTGACCTCAGCGGCCAGCGGTTTGTTTACATTTGGGCCGATGGCATCTACTCGAATGTTCGTCTGGACGATGAACGGCAGTGTTTGCTGGTTGTGATGGGAGCACTCGAAGACGGTCGCAAGCAACTGCTGGCGGTGCACGACGGCTTTCGCGAAAGCGAACTGTCGTGGCAGGAGTTGCTGGAGGACTTGAAACGGCAGGGGCTCGAGCTGCCGCCGAAGTTGGCGGTGGGCGACGGAGCGATGGGGTTTTGGGCGGCACTGCGGAAAGTCTATCCGGCGACCGGTGAGCAACGCTGCTGGCTCCACAAGACGGCCAACGTGCTCAATAAGCTGCCGCAGAGCATGCAGGGCAAAGCCAAGCAGGCGCTGCGCGACATCTATCTTGCCCAGAGTCGGCAGACGGCGGAGGCCGCTCTGGACCGTTTCAAGAACCTATACGAGAAGAAGTTCCCCAAAGCGGTCGAGTGCCTGGAAAAAGACCGCCAAGTGCTGCTGGCTTTCTACGACTTTCCGGCCGAGCACTGGGGGCACTTGCGGACGACGAACCCGATCGAGTCCACCTTTGCGACGGTCCGTTTGCGGCAGCGACGAACGAAGGGTTGTGGCAGCCGCGAAGCGTCGTTAACGATGGTCTTCATGCTGGCCCGCCAAGCCGAGCGCCACTGGCGACGCCTGAACGGTTCGGAAGTGATTGTTCATGTCTTAGAGGGAAAGGTTTTCAAGGATGGATTGATGGTTCAGGAAAACGCCGCCTGACCTCGCCCATCCACAACATTTGACAATATCTCAGCGGTCACCCGTCTCCATCCCGTTTCCACAGCGGACGCAGTAGACGGTCGCGGGTTGATCTTCCGACGTGCGCCCTTCGTGACCCTTAGGCCTCGTGGGATCTTCGCCCGAGGCCCGCGCTTCCGAGAGTTGCGGGGCGGGCGGCGAGCCGGCCCCTGTGCTTCCCTCGGAGGTGGAGTCGGCCGGGGTAGTTTCTTGATCGCGGGTGCCGGGCTCCTCGGAAACCGGACGCGGTGCCCGCTCATCCGGGGGCGACTCACCCCGTGGAACCGGTGCCGAGAAACTACCCGGCTCGTTGACAGGCGCGCCTTCGCCGGCTGCGCCAACGTCTTCTGGTTTCTTAGCGGACTCGTCCGGCTCCATGTTGATTTACCTGATCAATCCTACACGGAGTTACGAATCCGGGCCTGAAACGTTCCCGGAATCGGCCGAACCCCTCTCGGTCCCCGATTTTGACTCTCGGTGCCTGTTTGATCGCACCGCTTCCGGGCCGTTTCGAAGGCGTCTTCAACTACATCCACTGGTAACCGGAGCACGGACCAGCTCCCGGGCCTGGGTGGGCTCTACTGGCCCCCGTTAGGATGGTCGGAAGGGTGAAGAGGAAGGAGCTGCCGGGCTTGTGCGCTGCGCACCGGCCGCCCTTGGCGCCTACCCGATCTCGAGGATCTCTTTTTCCTTGGCTTTGCCGGCCTCGTCGAGCTGGCCAATGGTATCGTCGGTGAATTTTTGGATGTCGTCCTGGGCGCGGTGTTGCTCGTCTTCGGAGATTTTCTTGTCCTTTTGCAACTTCTTGACGGCTTCGTTGGCTTCACGACGAACGTTGCGCGCGGCGACGCGATGCTCCTCGACGACGTGATGTAGGCGCTTGACGAGTTCCTTCCTGCGCTCTTCGGTCAAGGGTGAGATGTGAAGCCGGATCACCTTGCCGTCGTTCATCGGGTTCAAACCCAGGTCGGAACTTTGAATAGCCTTTTCGATGGCCCCGATTTGCGAGAGGTCCCAGGGTTGAATCAGGATCTGGGAAGGCTCGGGCACTCCGAGATTGGCAAGCTGGTTCAGTGGCGTTGGGGTGCCATAGTAGTTGACACGGATCGGTTCAAGAATGCTCGGCGACGCGCGCCCGGTGCGGATCGTAGCCATTTCATGATGAAGATCCTCCAGCGTGCCGCGCATGCGGGCTTGGCTTTGGGCTTTGACTTCTTGGACAGTTTCAGCATGTACGTGTGACATAACGTATCCCTCAGCTAATTAGGGTACCCACTTTTTCGCCCAGGGCAACCCTTTTCATGTTCCCAGGCGTGTTCATGTCAAAGACGACGATGGGAAGGTTGTTCTCTTGGCAGAGGGCAATGGCCGCGGCATCCATCACAGCGAGACGTCCGGAGAGCACTTCAAGGTAGGAGATCTTGTCGTAGCGCTCGGCCTCGGGGAAGCGAATCGGATCTCGGTCGTAGACGCCGTCCACCTTGGTCGCCTTTGCTAACAGGTCGGCTTCGATCTCTACCGCCCGCAGGGCAGCCGCACTGTCGGTTGAGAAAAACGGACTTCCCGTACCGGCGGCGAAAAGCACGACCTTACCTGCTTGCATATAGGCCAGCGCACCGCGCCGCGTGAAGCGCTCGGCGAAGGGGTGCATTTCGGTGGCGCTCATGACGTGGGCGTCCAGGCCTCCGTCTTTCAGAAAATCCGCCAGGGCGAGGGAGTTAATGACTGTTGCCAGCATACCCATGTAGTCGACTGAGATGCGCCGCAAGCCTGTTCCCGACGCTTGCACGCCTCGGAAAAAATTGCCGCCGCCGACCACGATGCCGAGCTGAACGCCAAGGCCGGCGACCTGCTCGATTTCACTGACCAGAGGCCGCGCCCGGTCCGGGTCGATGCCGAAACCATCGGAAGCAGCCAAGGCTTCGCCGCTTAGCTTGAGGATTACCCGCTTGAACTGGGGCATCGGATTGGGGCGCGACAACCTCGCGAATGGCTACGACGACGACGAGGCGTCCTCGCCTACTTTGAAACGCGCCATTCTGCTGACGGCGATTTTTTCCCCGAGCTTGGCGATCCTCGAAGTGATCAGTTCGCCGACGGTCACCGAATTATCTTTGACAAAAGGCTGCTCGAGCAGGCAGATCTCTTGATAGAATTTTCCCAGCCGCCCCTCGACGATCTTGTCGAGCACGCGCTCGGGTTTGCCTTCTTGCAAAGCTCGCTCGCGCTGAACCTGCTTTTCCTTCTCCAGAACGTCGGGGCTGACGTCCTCTTTGCGAATACACTGCGGGTCGGTCGCCGCGATGTGCATGGCCAGATCGTGTACGAACTGCCGAAACTCGTCGGTCCGGGCGACAAAATCCGTTTCACAATTGACCTCGACCAGCACGCCTAGTTTACTCCCGGCATGAATATAGCTCCCGATCGCCCCTTCATTCGCCTCTCGACTGGCCTTTTTTTGGGCCACAGCGATCCCTTGCTTGCGCAGGTAGAGCTCGGCCTCGGCCATATTGCCGTTGGTCTCGACGAGGGCCTTCTTGCAGTCCATGAAGCCGACGCCGCTTCTCTCGCGCAACTCTTTCACCATCTGTGCGGTGATTTCCGCCATAGGGCCAAATTCCGTTACTGTTTTGCTTGAGGGGCCGCCCGGTTACTCCCCTTCGCCGGTTGTTGCGATAGGGCTAAGGTCAGGCTTGGAGGCTCCGAAGTCCAGCGGATCCGGCTCGGACGCCGCAGCCTGCTCGGCTGTCAACTCCTGGCCATTCGTAGCTGTACCCGTCCCCGCCCCGACATCTTCGCCTTCGAGAGCGCCCTCCTTTGGCGCCTCTCCCGCGGCGGCGAAGTCTCGCTCGCTTGCCAGCGCTCGCCCTTCCTTGATGGCCTCGGAGACTTTACCCGCGAATAGCCGGATAGCACGTAGGGCGTCGTCGTTGCCGGGAATGACATACTGTACGGGGTCCGGATTACTGTTGGTGTCAACCACCGCGATCACGGGGATTTCCAGCTTGTTGGCCTCTCGCACGGCAATCTCTTCCCGGTTGCTGTCGATGACGAACAGAATGTCCGGCGGTCCCGCCATTTCCTTGATGCCGCGAAGGTTTTGGTCGAGGTGCTTGCGCTCGCGCTCCAGGCGCGCCGCCTCTTTCTTGGAGCGCCCCTCGTAGCCCTCTTCCTCGGCGAGGTGCTCCAGCTCCTTGAGACGCTTGATCGACTTCTGAACCGTCGTCCAGTTGGTCAACAGCCCACCCAGCCAGCGGTTGTTGACGTAGTACATCTCGCAGCCAGCCGCTTCCTCCGAAATTGCCTCCTGCGCTTGCCGCTTCGTTCCGACGAAAAGAATTGTCTTTCCTTCGGCCGCCGAATCGGCAACGAATCGGGCTGCTTCCTTGAACATCTTCAGAGTCTTCTGAAGGTCAATGATATGGATGCCGTTGCGTTCGCCGAAGATATACTCCTTCATCTTCGGATTCCAGCGTCGCGTCTGGTGCCCGAAATGGACGCCGGATTCCAGTAACTCCTTCATCGAAATTTGCGGCACCTAACCTCCTTCAGTCGTATCGCTTCGCTTCAGCTGCTCCGTATGCCCGACCGGGACAACGGTAAGCCGATCACTGGCTCTGCTCGCCTGCCGACCTTGTTTGCCTGCAACGTCATCCCCAACCAGTGCCTGTTCGCTCAGCGCTTAGAGTACTGGAAGCGCTTCCTGGCACCGGGACGTCCGTACTTCTTGCGCTCGTGCTTGCGAGGGTCGCGCGTCAGGAACCCCTTCTCTTTCAAAATGGGGCGAAGCTCCAGATTGAACTTCTCGAGCGCTCTCGCTACGCCGAGACGCATGGCATCGGCCTGACCCCTCAACCCACCCCCGTGCGCCAAAACCAAAACGTCGAACTTGCCCGATGTTTCGGTGGCTAACAGGGGTTGGCGCGCCGCGTGCCGTTGTGCCGGGGTCGCGAAGTAGGCCTCCAGTGGCCGACCATTCACAGTGATCTTTCCCTCGCCGGGACGCAAAAATACCCGCGCAATCGAAGTCTTTCGCCGCCCCGTGCCCAGGTATTGGACCTGTGTGGGAAACGTGTTCTGGGTTTCGTTCATAGGCTCAACTAGCGGCGGCCTTCCGGCGTTGCCCGCCATTGCGTTCTATCATGGCAACACTTGAGGGTTCTGGGCCTCGTGGGGATGATCCGGTCCGGCATAAACCCGCAGGCGTCGCGCTAAGTGTTTGCCCAGTTTGTTCTTGGGCAGCATCCCGTGAATCGCCTGCTGGATCAATCGCTCGGGAAACTTGGCTCGCAGATGACGGGCGCTAATTTCCCGCAGACCTCCCGGATAGCCCGAATGCCGGCGATAGAGCTTCTGGTCCTCTTTCTTCCCTGTGAGGCGCACCTTCTTGGCATTGACGACAATCACGTGGTCCCCCGTCTTAAGGAACGGCGTGTAGTCCGGCTTGTGCTTGCCCATCAGTACGACAGCCGCGCGGGACGCAAGCCGGCCCAGAACCTGATTGTCGGCGTCCAGCAGATACCAGTTGCTTTCTAGCTGCGACGCACGCGGGACAAATGTCGCCATCCTACAAACTCCGACTACCGGAAAACCCCAAATGAATGGAACTGGGGGTATGGGGCCAACAGCGCCCCACACCCAGAGGGAAACCTCTCTGGCGAGTGTCGGGCTTTCAAATTAGTCTAGCCCACTACGCAGCCGGCTGTCCATGGCGCTCCATCTCGTGCCGCCCCCAGCACAGCGTAGGGTCCCGACACGTCGTCCGCGCGCCGACCGCTGGTCACCGTCAAAACCAGGATTTCCGATTTGGCTCCTCTGACGGCACGAGTCTACACCCTCACCCGGCGAAGCGCAACCATTTCTCCACCCGAAAGAGGCGGCGGCTGAGGCGGGACCGATCGAGCCCCCTTCTTGCCCCTCATGGGGGCTGATCCGCCGCTGCGAAGTCAATTTCGCAGACACCCTTCCGAGCTTCCGTCCTCAGTACTCAGGTTTCGCATTCGGCAAGTCGCGTGCTACCCGCCCGGCACAGGCAGCGCCCAGATCCTCCGCAGCATGTCGCCAAACAGGCGCCGGTTCAGATGTCCCTCCGCGAACAAGAGCCAGTAATACCGCGCGTGTTTAATTAGCCGTCCGCCCGTCTTCATCAGCCGGTGCTGCAAGCTCGTCAGCGACCAGCTCTTGATCCGTTGCGGCAGCCCCAGCCGCCGCCACAAGTTGCCCAGGTTATAGGCCAGCACGCTGAGCTGCAAGCGCACCTCGTTCGCCCGGAAGCGATGGCACGACAGCCGCGTCCAGTGCGTCGCTTGCTTACCTTCTTTGATCCACTGCTCCGCCGTGCCGCGCTTGTTGTAGAAACGCACCACCGACCGGCTTGGCAAGCTCATGTTCGTCACGATAAAACCGACGCGCGCGAATAGCTCGCCCTGGTGGTGCTCGACCTTGGCGACAACTCGTCTGGGCCCCTTCCAGCTCTCCGCCTGATAGCGAAAGCTCTTGTAGCGCACTAGCGGCTTGCGGCCGGGCCTCCCCGGCGGACGAAACAGGATGTCTTCGATCTCCAGCTCCAGGCTCTTATTGGCCGGAATGCGGATCGCGTAGTCCGCGCCGCGCTCCTCCAGTGCTTCGTAGATCTCGGGCTTGGCGAAGGCGGCATCGGCGCGAAAGGTGACCTGTTTGCCTTCGGCCAGTTGGCGCTCGATCTCCGGCAACAATAGCTCATCCCAGTCCTCGGCGCTGTGCACGTTGCCGGGACGCAGCTTGGCAGCGAGGCAATCACCATGACCGTTGAACAAAAGCAACGGGTGGTAGCAGACCGACTCGAAGTGTCCGTTGTAGGCACTGCCTTCCTGTTGGCCATGGACCGGACTCTCGGTGGAGTCCATGTCCAGAACGACCCGCTCGGAGTCGTCGAACGCCTCCGCTTGCCCGACCAGCTCTCGGTTCAGCGCCATCAGCCCCAGCAGGTTCTCTTCGCTCGCCAGCATCTCCGTCTCGAAGCCGTGCAGCGTCGAGGTCAAGGCCGCACCGCGATCCCAGATCTTCTGCGAGCCGATCAAGCGAAACGTCGGGTCAGCCGACACTCGGACGGCGTCGTTGACGTCCTCGTAGCCTGCCAAGCGGCTGTAGACCGACTGCCGCAACAGATCAGCGAACGTGAACTGCTTGTTTGTGCCTTGCCGGGAGTCGGTGAGATGCTCGCCGATCAGTTTCCCGAGTCTGAGTCGCTCGTCCAACTCCCGAACCAGGATCAAGCCACCGTCGGAAGTGACGTGCGATCCCTGGAAATCGACTTTCAACGAGCCGTTGAAACTTAGCTGGAATGGCTTGGTTTGTTTTTCACCCATTGGGTGTTGGCCTCCATGGCGTCCTCATCGGGCTCTAGCCCCTATGAATAAAGACGCTCAAGGCCGCCGGAAGGTCGAGAGGTCTGAATCAAATTGGAAATGCGGGCAAAAAGACGTGGCGGGGGCCTCCGGCCCGCGGGGTGGCGACCTCTGGTCGCCGTGAACCGACACTCGTGTCGACTCTTGGGGCGCCGATCGAACAAGCCGATGCTACGCGACGTTTGGCGCCCTTGCAGCACCGCGCCGAAGAAACGCCTCGCTTTCGATCCGTAGGGACGCGGCATGCCGCGCCCAGATCCTGGCCCCCAGTAGAAACGACCCGCGCCCCTTCCGAGCCGCGACCGTCAGGGAGCGGTTGGCTGACCCACCAACCAAGAGCTTGTTCACCGCCCGCGGCTCTGCCGTTGGTCGATTGGCCGTCGGAGCTTGATTCCGCTGGGGTTCGGCGAGATTGGGTTTGTTTCGTGGTTTGTCGTTGGTAAGGCCGGCGAGCTGCTGAACCTCTCCCTGACCCGGGCAGTAATTCCTGTGCGATGCGCCCGCGACTTGGTGAACTCCGCGATTAGCAGCTTGTGCAGCAGCTTGGCCACCCGAAGGTTGAGAAACTCCGAGCCGTTGTCGGAATGAAAGCGGCGAATGCGGAAGGGGAACTGGTGCATGATGCTTGTCGAGAACCTCGTCAAGCAAGGCGTCGCAGTAGTCGTGCACGATCCAGCCGCTACGGAAGCGGCCCGGGAGCGCCTCGGCAGCAAGGTAGCCTACGCGGAATCTTTCGAGGAGTGTGCTCGCCAGGCGGACGCCCTTGCAATCACCACCGCATGGAATGAGTACAAGCGATTGTCACCGAAACACCTGAAGAATAACAAAGTGGCGGTAATCGACTGTTGGCGCATGTTGCCCAAAGGAGTGTTCAAGGACCAAGCCAAGTATGTGACTCTCGGACCCGTTGGACTGGTCCCCGGACGAACGGTACCTCTTGGGCAGCCAGGTCCCGGGAGATATCTGTTACGCGAAACGCGGAGATGACAACACCTAAGAAGCGGCACCTTTCTTGCTAGGCCCGTTCGAGGAACGCGCCGCCCAGTTCTCCCCGGACGGTCGCCTTGTGGCCCACTCTTCGAATGAATCGGGCCGGTACGAAGTCTATGTGCGACGTTTTCCCGATGGCAGCGGGAAAAGGCAGGTGTCAGAGAACGGCGGCGGCCAGCCGCGCTGCAGTAGGAACGGTCAAGAGCTGTTTTACGTGGAAGGAGACTGGCTAGTAGTCATTCCCGTGAGCACCTCGCCCAGTTTTTCGGAGCGCTCCTCCCAAACGCTGTTTCGGTCGAGGGTGATCGGAGACGACTTCCCGGGGACAGGTTTGTACTCGTACGACGTCTCGGCGGACGGTAAGCGCTTTGTTATCGCCGAACCGGTCGAAGACGCGCCCCCACCGACGATCCGCGTGGTCCAGAACTGGGCCGCGGAGTTTCAGGACAGGGGGCAATAGCCAGCGCCCTGTCGGCCGCACTACCTCGCATCACAAATCCCTTACAAGCCCGAAGGGGGCGAGACGGGCATCCTCCATTTGCAACTTGGTTGGAATCCCGGAAGGTGTTAGAGCCTCCACGAGCAACCACCACGGCTACAGTTTCGTCCCGCAGTATTTGCAGTGGACAGCGTCAGCGTCGTGTCCTTCGGCCGAACAGGAAGGGCAAGCCTGGGTGCTGACGGGCTGGGGTCTCGCCTGTGCCAACTCGACGGTCACGATGCCGGTAGGCACGGCTATGATCGAGTACCCCAGAATCATCAACGCACTTGCCAGAGACCGTCCCGGCACGGTCAGCGGTGCGATGTCGCCATAGCCGACCGTCGTCATCGTCACGATCGCCCAGTAGACGCTTTGGGGGATGCTCGTGAAACCAGCCTCCGAACTTTCGATTAGATACATCAGCGCCCCAACGATAAGGACAATGATTATCTGGGCTCCCAGAAAGACCGTGATTTTGGGACGACTCGCCCGCATCGCAGCCATCAGCAGTTTCGCCTCACCCGAGTGCCGGACCAGTTTCAATACACGAAAAACTCGCAGCAGGCGAAGGGCGCGAATAAGGAGTAGCGACTGCGCGCCCGGCAACAGCAGGCTCAGATACGTGGGAATGACCGCCAACAGGTCAACAAGGCCAAAGAAGCTCGTAGCGTATCGGCTCGGCCGGTGGACACTGTAGAGTCGCAAGAAGTACTCCAGCGTAAACCGCGCCGTCAAAACCCACTCGATAGCTCGCAACAAAGCACCGAATTAATCTCGGATCGAAGCCACACTTTCGAGCGAAACCGTGACGACGCTAATCAGGATGCACCCCAACAAAGCGACGTCAAACGCCTTGCCCGCGGGTGTGTCGGCCTCGAAAATGATCTGGTGAAGCCGGGAGCGCAATGAGTCGGATTGCAGGTGAGGGGATCTCATGATGTCAGTTTACGAGTTACGACTAGCGTCATCATCCGAAACGGGCGGCCGCTGGCCAACGAGTCGCTGACAAATTCCATCGACCAACGCTGGTTGGACCGCTCCGGAACCGGAGACGGTGCCAAGCCTCGTCGCAGCTCCTTGCGCCGCTTGCGTCGCAGAGCCAAGCCCTGTTGACCATACAGTCGGTAGATGCGCTCGTGGTTCACTCGCCAACCTTCCCGTTCGAGCAGCGCCGCCAGCCGCCGATTGACCCAAAACCCGGATTTCGACCGGAGTTTCTCGACTTTGACCGAGGGATTCGTGTCGGGAATCTGAAGGACAACGAGCGGATCTCCCGCATGCTGAAGCGCTTTCGCTTGAATCTCGCTACGGAAAAGCATTTGTCACGGAGCGCTATGGCCGTGGCGTTTACTGGCAGTGGATCGGCTACGTATCTAGGGCAAATCCTAGCGCTAAGCCGATTTCCTACGATGCCACCGAACTTCTGCAACTGAGCACTACGGCTTGCAGAAATGTTTAAGATTCGTTTTAACTAGAAAGACGCGCCTTCAGTTCCTGTAACATTTCTTCCGAACCAGGCACCGCCATGCTGTCAGCAATATGTTGGAAAATAGTGATCCTGTTCGCTTTTACCGAAGCGCTTTTTGCTCAGCTTCAAGGTGTCGTTGACCTTCACGTCCACTCCTATCCTGACCGCATCCCACGCTCCATCGACTCGATCGAAGTTGCCCGGCTAGCGAAACGGCACGGTCTGCGGGCACTGCTCTTCAAGAACCATTTTACGCAGACGGCGTCGACGGCCTATCTGGTGCGTCAAGCGGTCCCGGGCATCGAAGTGTACGGCGGGGTTGTGTTAAACAGCGCGGTGGGCGGGATCAATCCGGCGGCGGTCGAAAGCATGGCCCGGCTGGCGCCGCCGTTCGGCCGCGTGGTCTGGATGCCGACCTTCGACGCGGAGAACCACCGCAGGAAGCACGGACTGGGGCCGCCTATGTCTCTGTCTCGTCCGGCGGAGAGCTTTTGCCGGAGGTCAAGGACGTACTCGCGCTCATCGCCCGCGAGAATCTGGCGCTTGCAACCGGTCACTCCAGTCCCAAAGAGTGCTTGATGTTGATCGCTGAGGCGCGGAAAGCCGGCACCGACCGGATCATCGTCACGCACGCCATGCTGGACCCTGTCCGCATGTCCATCGAGATGCAGAAGGAAGCCGCAGCCCTGGGCGCATTCTTGGAGTTTCCCTACAACCTGCTTCTTCCGACTCATGGCAACCTCCCGATCGAGACAGTGGCTGAGGCGATTCACAAGGTCGGCCCGCAACACGTAATCCTCTCGAGCGATCTGGGCCAGGCGGCGACCCCCGTTCACACAGCCGGACTGCTTGACTATTTCGCCATCTGGGTATGCACTTCACTCCCGACTACCCCACATCTTGTGGTTGGCCGGTCCGCCTGCCGCGTAGGTGTTGGGCCATCTCTGAATAGGTCGTGGGCCCAACGGTCGCGGCCTGTTGTACAAGCCGGTAGAAGAGCTTTCCCCGGTGACGAGAGCGTCGTCGATTGAATCGAAACGTATACTCATCCAGGTAATAGTCCAGGTGTTCACGGCTCACAGCGCCTTGGTGCGTCCCGATCAACCAGCGCTTCAACAGGGCAGCCACCCGGTGAACGTGGGGCAACAGCTCGGAGGCCGACTGGCTCGAACCGGCCAGAAAGTCGTACTCGTGCCGATAGCCAAGCGCCTCCAGGCCGACGTACCCTTCCCAGCCGTCGGTGTGGATCGTGCTGTCGGGCTCGACAGCCTCTTGGATGAAGCCGTGCAGCTGTTGCTTGGACGCTCCGCGGATGCGCTTCATACGGATCCTTCCTATCCCCGCGCCGTCTTCCTCGGCGGCGATGGCTACCAGTGCTTTTTTCTGCGTCTGCCGTCCGCGCAGTCCCTCTTCTGCGCCCCCCACATAGGTCTCGTCGACCTCCACGCGACCGCTGAGCCGTTCTCGGCCGGGCCGCACCATCGCGCGCCGCAGCTTGTGCAGCAACGCCCAGGCGGTACGGTAGCTTCCCAGACCCAAGATGCTTTGCAGTCCCAGTGCGCTCGCCCCGTTTTTCTGGCTGGTCACCCACCACATGGTCCGAAACCAGGTGCGCAGCGGCAGGCGCGTGTCCTGGAAAATCGTGCCCGCCGTCACCGAAGCCTGATAATCGCATTGCCCACACCGCAGCAGGCCCCGCCGGCTGGGCCGAGCTCTCCGCCCTCCACAGCGGGGACACACAAAACCCTGTGGCCAGCGCAGTTGCATCAGATACTCGCGACACGCCTGCTCAGTGGCAAAACGCCCCTCAAACTCCTCCAGCGTCCGCGGGTAGTCCTCCACAGCCCCGCATGCTATATGTTGGGGTCTCGGGAGTCAAGTGCATACCCCGATTTCGCCAAACTCAAAGAGCAGGGCTTTACACAAGCCGAAATCGACCTCATGGCGAAGGGCAACCCAGCGCAGTTTTTAGGGTTGGAATAGATGGCCTCGTCACGCCCACCAGCTGCAACAAAGTTCACTTGGCTGAAAAATTAGATACCGCCCACCCGCGCCGCTTGTAACTCGTTGCCGCTGAGTACCCGAGCGGGCGGGCGGTTGGGACAGGAAGGCGTGAAAAAATCGATGTCCCTGAAGAGCAAGCACGGGATTCGACTGCTAGCAAGTAATATGCTCTGCTAGGCCCTGAATTCCGCGCGCAAAATTCGAGACCTCGCAGGAGGTGGCCTCGAAGATCTCGCGGCCTCCGAATTACAATTACAAACTAGATCTTCAGTACCATCCGGCCCAGCCTAGGAGTACAATGTGGAAGTTCTATGGGGGGTTCCGTGTCCACACGGACCGGACCAACAGACCAGTCGCCATGGTCAGAAAGCTATGAGATGAGTAGAGGGGGAACCTGCATGTACGACCTTACAAATCTCTCAGAATCAGATGCAACCCAATGCGGTGAAGCCTTGGCCCAGGCCGCATCAGGTGCTTCCAACATGGAAGAGGTAGCCAATAAAATTGTCGGGCACTTGTATGACAACCTGGTGGATAGCGAAACCGGGGCCAAATCTTGCGCGCTAGTCCGCCTTTACAAGACTCACGCATATGGGGAGTTAGACCCGGAACTCCGAGGATTCGCTCAGGGAATCCTCGGCCACGCTCCCGAATCCGAGGACATGAAGTGTCTCACTCTTTTGGGTACCGCCGGCGAGAAGCCGGAATGGAACGACAGATCCAAGTCTGAAGGGCACAAAGCGATCCCCTTACCAAGCGAAGGGTTTGTTTCCCAGATCCCGATGATTTCGCGATTGGTGAGCCAGTTCGCTCTGGACGTGAATGCCGTGATTCGGCCCGACCCCAGCTTGTTGGCAGACTTAGAGAAGAAGGAATACAATACCTTTCATGTCCCGGAGGCGGTCGGAAGCCCCTACATCCCGGCACAAAATGACTTTGTCATTCCTCACGGAGTCCAGTCGGTCTTGGATTCGGCGGTATGCTCTCGACCGGAGATCTTTTCGCGGTGATCCTTTTTGCGAAAGTTCACATTGCCCGGGGAACTTCCGATCTCGCCAAGTCCCTCGCGGCCAAGGTGAAAGAAACGGTGCAGCCGTTCGCCGAAGGGAACGTGTTTTCGTAACCGTAGGCTCGGCGGCACCTAATCGCTCCGGTCTACTCAGCTGTCCTTCGGGCGAAAATTCTGCCTGCTCTCTCCGCTGCCTATTGGCGGGAAGGTCCTAGTGCATGATTGTCAAAGACACGGTTTCCAAAGCAGTCTTCCGTCCCGAAAAAATGGGCAAAGCGAACCTGTTGGCCGGAGAGCATCTTTTCGCCGGTTTGAATGCGTTCGAACCCGGCCAAGAGCACCAGTTACACACTCACCCGGGACAGGAAAAGCTCTATTTCGTCCTCTCGGGTGACGGTGAGGTCCGCGTCGGAAAGGAGCGAGCTCGTATCAGTGCTGGTGACCTCGTGATGGCTCCGGCGGGAGAAGAACACTCGCTGCGCAATTCGGGTCCTGAGCGTTTGGTCGTAATGGTGGTCATGGCGCCCCCGCCGGCCTCGAAGGGTTAGACCGCGTCGGCCTCGGATGGGCACGCGGAGTTGATTGCGGGATCAGAACAGAACGAAGCAATGCCCCTCCCAGAATACGTACCACCGAGGGTATAATACCGGTAATTCAATGGTCTTCCCCTGGGACGGGTTGCTGTCCAGCCGTCCCATAAGCGTCAAGAGGCCAAACGAAACAATGAGCAAGTATTGGACCATCGTACTTCCCGCCGCTCTTTGTACGATTGGATGGCTCGCCTATACCGCCGAGGGATGGTTTGGCAGGTGGGCGCAAAATCTCCTCAAGCCGCTCCTTAATGTGGGTGCTTGGATCCTGAACTTCATCTTCGGGATCTGACCGAATCCGGCTCGGCCCCGGACACGCCTGGCCGGGCGCACTGCATTGGCAGCACCCTAAGGCGTGCCGATCCCTAGCCTGCATTTCTCACCAGGAGCACGTAGGGGCGGGCCACTGTGCCCGCCCAGTAGTGTCGATGTACGATCTTTTCCACAAATTCGCACTGGACAATATGTACTGCTCGGTAGTGGGCCGACACGGTGGTCGGCCCCTACAAGTAACGTTCGTTCAACGCCGGCCACCAGAACCCTCGTGAGAAATGCAGGCCTAGCCGAGCACCTTTTTCATCATCGCTTCCATCCGATCCAACGCCTCCTTGATCTCGTCAAGCGCTGTGGCGTAGCTGAAGCGCACGTAGCCTTCCCCATAGGATCCGAAGCTGGTGCCGGTAAGGCAGGCGACCCCCGCCTCGTTGAGTACACGGTCGGCCAACTCGTCCGAGCCGATGCCCGTATCACGGATGTTGGGGAAAGCGTAGAAGGCGCCGCCCGGTTTGGCACACCGAAAGCCCGGGATGCGGTTTAAGCCGGCGACAATCACGTCGCGCCTGCGCCGAAATTCCTCAACCATGCTGGTGACAGCGTCTTGCGGGCCGCTCAAGGCCTCGATCCCCGCTCGTTGGCTGAAACTCGCCGTGTGGGAGTTGCAGTTGACCATCAGCAGGCAAACCGGCCCGACTAACCACTTCGGCATCACGCCATAACCCATCCGCCAGCCGGTCATCGAATAGGTCTTCGAGAAGCCGTCGAGGATGATCGTCTTCTCGGCCATGCCCTCGATGGACGCGATCGAGACCGGTTTCTCGTCGAAAAAGATGCGGCTGTAGATCTCGTCGGACAGGACGAGTAGATCGTGATCCCGCACGATCTCTGCAATGGCTTCGATGTCTTCCCCAGGAACAGCACCTCCGGTCGGGTTCTGTGGTGAGTTCAAGATCAGCAACTTCGTGCGAGGCGACAGCTTGTCACGCAACATGTCGAGGTCGAGGGAGAAACCTCGGCTCTCAACAAGCGGAAGAGGCACCGGGGTCGCTCCGCTGTAGCGGATCATCGATTCGTAAATCGGAAACCCGGGATTGGGATACAGCGCTTCGTCCCCTGGCTCAAGCAAGGCCAGTATCGGGAAGAACAGAATGGGCTTGGCGCCCGGCGTGACCACTACGTGGTCCGGATCGACCGGGATGCCGCGAGTCGTCGAGACGTGTTCCGCGATTACTTGTCGTAGCTCCGGGTCGCCCTGCGTGGGACCGTACTTGGTCCAACCCTCGTCGAGCGCGCGCTTCCCGGCTTCAACAATGTTCGGCGCGGTCGGGAAGTCGGGCTCGCCAATTTCCATGTGGATGATCGAGCGTCCTTGAGCCTCGAGGGCGCGAGCTTTCACTAAAACGTCAAAGGCGCCTTCACCGCGGACGCCTTCCATTCGACTAGAGATTTTCATGATCCTAAACCGTGAACCGTTGGCTTCCGCACGCGAACAGCATGCTCCTCGGAGAGGCTTGGAGGTATGCTTTTCAGAGGAATGTCGACAAGCCCAAGATGATACCATCAGGCTGCACAACATGCTGAAAGCTATACGATAGTCTTCCCTTGAAACGGTCGGCTTGGTTCTCATCTCGGCCAAGTCGGAACAAGCCGCTGACAGTCAACCGGATAGATGAATAGTCAGAAGCGATTTCAAGGGAGGGTAATGCAAACACGCTGGACCCTAGTTTTCGCGACGCTCGGGCGCAAAATCGTGCCCGGCAGCGCTTCAGCGACCCAGCGCCAAGCGGGATTCCAAGACACCTTTGGCCAAGAGATTCCCCAGATTGAACAATTGCCGACCAATACCGCATGCCACACTGCGCCACGGCTTCTAGCGGTGCGGAGAACATGCTCGCCGCGCACCCGATCCGCATGCCCTGTTGCTTCCTCTGAACCTGCCACGTAGGAGGCATTGGCCTAAGAGCAAGTGGTCTAGGCGATACCGGTGCATCTGGAGGGCTTCGATTTCAAGTGACACGGTCGAAAAGGGGTCTCAACCAGGATTTCCGATTTGGCTCCTCTGACGGCACGAGTCTACACCCTCACCCGGCGAAGCGCAACCATTTCTCCACCCGAAAGAGGCGGCGGCTGAGGCGGGACCGATCGAGCCCCCTTCTTGCCCCTCATTGGGGCTGATCCGCCGCTGCGAAGTCAATTTCGCAGACACCCTTCCGAGCTTCCGTCCTCAGTACTCAGGTTTCGCATTCGGCAAGTCGCGTGCTACCCGCCCGGCACAGGCAGCGCCCAGATCCTCCGCAGCATGTCGCCAAACAGGCGCCGGTTCAGATGTCCCTCCGCGAACAAGAGCCAGTAATACCGCGCGTGTTTAATTAGCCGTCCGCCCGTCTTCATCAGCCGGTGCTGCAAGCTCGTCAGCGACCAGCTCTTGATCCGTTGCGGCAGCCCCAGCCGCCGCCACAAGTTGCCCAGGTTATAGGCCAGCACGCTGAGCTGCAAGCGCACCTCGTTCGCCCGGAAGCGATGGCACGACAGCCGCGTCCAGTGCGTCGCTTGCTTACCTTCTTTGATCCACTGCTCCGCCGTGCCGCGCTTGTTGTAGAAACGCACCACCGACCGGCTTGGCAAGCTCATGTTCGTCACGATAAAACCGACGCGCGCGAATAGCTCGCCCTGGTGGTGCTCGACCTTGGCGACAACTCGTCTGGGCCCCTTCCAGCTCTCCGCCTGATAGCGAAAGCTCTTGTAGCGCACTAGCGGCTTGCGGCCGGGCCTCCCCGGCGGACGAAACAGGATGTCTTCGATCTCCAGCTCCAGGCTCTTATTGGCCGGAATGCGGATCGCGTAGTCCGCGCCGCGCTCCTCCAGTGCTTCGTAGATCTCGGGCTTGGCGAAGGCGGCATCGGCGCGAAAGGTGACCTGTTTGCCTTCGGCCAGTTGGCGCTCGATCTCCGGCAACAATAGCTCATCCCAGTCCTCGGCGCTGTGCACGTTGCCGGGACGCAGCTTGGCAGCGAGGCAATCACCATGACCGTTGAACAAAAGCAACGGGTGGTAGCAGACCGACTCGAAGTGTCCGTTGTAGGCACTGCCTTCCTGTTGGCCATGGACCGGACTCTCGGTGGAGTCCATGTCCAGAACGACCCGCTCGGAGTCGTCGAACGCCTCCGCTTGCCCGACCAGCTCTCGGTTCAGCGCCATCAGCCCCAGCAGGTTCTCTTCGCTCGCCAGCATCTCCGTCTCGAAGCCGTGCAGCGTCGAGGTCAAGGCCGCACCGCGATCCCAGATCTTCTGCGAGCCGATCAAGCGAAACGTCGGGTCAGCCGACACTCGGACGGCGTCGTTGACGTCCTCGTAGCCTGCCAAGCGGCTGTAGACCGACTGCCGCAACAGATCAGCGAACGTGAACTGCTTGTTTGTGCCTTGCCGGGAGTCGGTGAGATGCTCGCCGATCAGTTTCCCGAGTCCGAGTCGCTCGTCCAATTCCCGAACGAGGATCAAGCCACCGTCGGAAGTGACGTGCGATCCCTGGAAATCGACTTTCAACGAGCCGTTGAAACTTAGCTGGAATGGCTTGGTTTGTTTTTCACCCATTGGGTGTTGGCCTCCATGGCGTCCTCATCGGGCTCTAGCCCCTATGAATAAAGACGCTCAAGGCCGCCGGAAGGTCGAGAGGTCTGAATCAAATTGGAAATGCGGGCTCAAGGCCGGGGTGATACAAGCTGTCGTCGTGCCGGACCCTTTTCACATTGGTATGCCGCCTTGAAAACGATCATGCGATCCCTCCCGGGTGAAATTCCCGGAAAAGAATTGATTCTCCCACCAGAACGCTCCGAAATAGACGAACTGCCTTATCCGGAACCGCGACAAGCGCTTCTGCCAGATGCAATCTGGCGAATGAAACGACCAACTAGGGCCACCCTCAACAAACGGCTCTTCCGGGTTTTAAGTGGGCGAAGGAGCCAGATCGAGTTTCCCACAGTGGAAGTAGATGGCGTTGATGAAGTTCTGTTGATTGCGGAAACCGCGCGCCGTGGCCTTGACCCATTGAATCCTTGAGTTCAACCCCTCGCTGACCGCGTTCGTAATGCGGTGTTTCAGATACGTGAGTATGTTTTCGAGGCGAGCCGTCAACATCCGCGCTACGGTGACCATCGGCGTCAGCCGGCTGCGACTCGCCCAGCCGCGCCATTGCTCGAAGAAAGCTCGCGCCGCCGATTCGCGACGATAGTCGAACAGCCGCATCGCCGTTTCCTTCAACGCCCACGCCCGCGCCGTCTTCAAGTCGCTTTCGCGCAGCGCGCGGAACTCGCGCCAGGCGTCCTCGGAAAAGTTCGCCGGATGCCGCAGCCAAGCGTACTTCGTGCCTGTCAAACGCTCGTCGCCGAGGGCCAGTAAACGCTTGTTCTCCGCCCGCCGCACCTGGTCCACCGCCTTCGCCAGATGCGCCGCGATGTGATATTTGTCGTAAACGATCTTTTTCTCCGATTCGTCGAGATGCTCCCGGGTCGAGGCGACGTAAGGATCCCACATGTCCATCGCGACGGCCTCGACTCGGGCGAGTTGCTCTGCGCTCAACGTCTTCCAAAAGCCGTCCAGGCTGGCCTGGCGGCGTCCCTCGGCGACGAACAACACGCGCGAGCGGTTGAGATCGTTGACGACGGTGAGATAGCGATGGCGCTTGCGGAAGCTCTTCTCGTCGACGCCCAGGTAGGGAATCGGCTCTGCCGCGCGACGTTCGAGCCCACGTTGCACGGCGCGTTCCAGGATGCCGTGAATCTCGTCCCAGCTCAGCGCCAGCAACTCGGCGATGCCTTGCTGGCTGGCTTCCTTCAGCCACGAGATCGCGAGAGCTTCAAACAGCGCGGTGAAGCGGCTGGAAGCCTCGGCCCAGGGCAGTCGCACGACGCGCGGCCCGTGCTCGGAGCAGTCGCTGCGCGGCGGCCGGGCGTGCAGGATCGTGCGGTACTGACAGGTGTCGAGGTGACGCCAGCGGCGTTCGGGCTGATGATCGTGGAGTGCGCACACGGCGCTGCATTGGCGGCACGGCCAGCGGACTTGCTCGTCGTGTTCGAGGAAGACGTGGACTTCGCCGTCGGCTCGGCGCAGCTCCACTCGCACGACTTTCCAGGGACTTTCGATGCCCAGAATCTGGCGGTATAGCTCGCGGTCTTGCATCCCGCGAGACTACCACCGAGCCTCACTCGCCCACTAGAAACCCGGAAGAACCCAACAAACAAAGCTGACAATATCTCTGAGGTTCAACAGCCTCCAGGCGTAGAACTGGAGATCCAGTACTTTTCACCCTAAAATGAGCTGCAGCCCGATCTGGCGCAAGCTACGCCGCTACATTAACGCCTATTCCAAAGACGTCCAGCCGTTCCGCTGGAGCTACTCCAACCCCAAACGTCGTAGGCGTCATGCCAAAACTTTCTCCAGGACAGTCCACGAGTACTTATATTGCATTGACACTCCGTAGCGCGAGTAGGGATAATAGATTTAAATGGGGTATCCACTTGACTCAGGTGACCCCAAGATGTAGTATGCGCCTTCGTGGAGGATTATCCACGCGACCTGCTCGAGTTCGAGGTACGCTTCGCCAGCGAAGAGGCCTGTCGCGACTATCTGTCCGCGTTGCGCTGGCCGGAGGGTTTCCGCTGTCCGGGATGCGGGCATGAGCGGGCTTGGCCGGTGCGCAAAGTGTGGTTCGAATGCGCTCGCTGCGGGCGGCAGACGTCGGTGACCTCGGGCACGATCTTCCAAGACACACGTAAGCCGCTGCGGCTGTGGTTCCGGGCGATCTGGCACGTCACTTCGCAAAAGAACGGGGTCAGCGCGCTGGGTCTGCAGCGCGTTCTCGGGTTGGGCAGCTATCAAACCGCGTGGACCTGGATGCACAAGCTGCGGCGAGCGATGGTGCGTCCGGGGCGGGAGCGATTGGCGGGCGTAGTCGAGGTCGATGAGACCTATTGGGGCGCTGAGGAAGAGGGTGTGAGCGGCCGGCAGACCGAGCGTAAAGCCTTGATTGCAGTAGCCGCGGAAGAGAGAGGCCGCGGGCTAGGACGGATCCGCATGCAGCGCGTGCGGAACGCATCGGCGGCCAGTTTGATGCCCTTCGTGGAGGAGTCGGTCGAGCCGGGAAGCTTGGTGCACACCGACGGCTGGCTGGGCTACGAGCCGCTGGAGAAGAAGGGCTACCAGCATCGCATCGTCCTTCTGTCGGGCCGCCGCAAGCAGGCCTCGGAATTATTGCCGAGGGTGCACCAAGCGATCTCGTTGCTCAAGCGCTGGCTGCTGGGCACGCACCAAGGCGCGGTTAGCCACGAGCATCTGGACTACTACCTCGACGAGTTTGTGTTCCGCTTCAACCGGCGCAACTCACGCAGCCGGGGAAAACTCTTCTACCGCCTTGTGCAGCAGGCAGTCGCCGTGGACCCAACGCCGTATCGATCGATCGTCGCCGACTGGGACGCTGAGGCCCCGTGAGCCCAACCACAAGATGTTGGGGTTACCTGAGTCAAGTGGATACCACATTAGATTTAAATTCAATCCCGACCATTTGATAGTTGTTTTTCACACAATTTAGGATTCTATAAAGTCATAATCAACGCGAAACGGCTCTCCGGATCCCCCTTGAAACCCTCTGGCGTACGGATACCCGTAAGAGTGACAACGGAACTCCGCCAAGGGCCAAGGCCGCAACGTAAGAAGTGGACGACGGTCCCACCGAGGTCCGCTCCGTCCCTAAAGGCTATAGGTCAGATAGCTAGTTAGCGTAAGTGCTGTGGGAACGCCCCAAAACCCCACCAAGATCCTCGGGGTAGACGACGACCCGACCATCTTGCGCCTGGTTCGAACCATCCTTCAAAAGGCTGCTTTCAAGGTCTTTGTAGCAAAGGACGGTCGCGAGGGACTCGACGGTGTGATTTCACATTCGCCTCATCTGATCATCTTGGATTTATTGTTGCCCGGCCCCTCTGGCCTGGACGTGTGCCGTGAGCTGCGAACTTGGTACAAAGGTCCCATTCTGATCCTCTCCGGTTACGGAGAGGAGGAAGTCATTGTCTCGGCGCTCGATCTGGGTGCGGACGACTATATCACGAAGCCTTTTCGAGTGGTTGAACTATTGGCCCGCGTCCGGGCTTTGCTGCGACGCGTTGCGAAACAACCTGTACCGGGAGCGGTGAGGAAGATCGGAGAGTTGGAACTCAATCTGGCACGGCGCCGGCTGACACGCAAAGGGGTGGAGATCTCGCTGACCCGTACTGAGTTCGACATCGTCGCCTGTCTGATTGAAAACCTCGACTGGGTTGTAACTTCGAAGATGATCCTAGAAACCGTTTGGGGGCCGCACCACGGGGAATACAACCAAACGCTGCGAGTCCATATCGGGCATATCCGGAAGAACATCGAGCCCGACCCTTCTCGGCCGTGCTACGTCCTGACCGAGCCCGGGGTCGGGTATCGATTTTCAATCCCCGCCGAGCAGGCCGCGGCCGGCTAGGAGTCGAATCCACAGGTGCCCGCAGTCCCGTTCACCGTTTGATTACAGCTTCCATGGGCGGGAAGCTGTGTTGAGCGCGGTGAGTCGGGGAGTCGAAGAATTGGGTGCTCTTAAACCACTCGTGGCGCCCGTCACCGGCCTCGGGACGCACCCGTTCGAGCAGCTCAGTCTTCTCGACCTCGCTCATCGGCGTGAACTCCCGGGCGATGGCCAGGTCTTGTTCGAGATTCTCCATCGATTCGCAACCGACAATCAGCGTGGAGATGGGCAGCGTCAAAGCGTAGCGGCGACAGGCGGCGGGAGAGAGACCGACGTCGGTGACAAGCTGCCCTCGCCCTCCGAGGCCCTTCATACCTAAAGCGGCAATCCCGCGCCGGTTGAGCTCGGGAAGCACCTGCCGCTGGAAGCTGCGGTAGTGCGCATCCATCACGTTAATGGGCAACTGACAGGAGTCCCACGCAAAGTCCTGTTCCAACATATTGAGCATGATGTGAGGGCTCTTGTGTCCGGTGAACCCGATGAACCGAATTTTCCCCGCCTCTCGCGCTGCCACCGCCGCTTCGACAGCTCCGCCTGGTGCGAAGATCCACTCCGGGTCGTTGTCGTAGTTGATCTCATGAAACTGCCACAAATCGATCACGTCCGTGCGGAGCCGGCGCAGGCTATCGTGAAGCTGCTCTTCGGCCCCCTTGCGGTCGCGCGCGCACACTTTTGTCATTAGGACAACTTTGTCCCGACGACCCTCCAGGGCCAGACCCAGCCTTCTTTCCGCTTCGCCGTTCGCGTAGCACCAGCTATTGTCCATGAAACTTACGCCCTGTTCGATGGCGGTTTGAATGATGCGCACGCTCGTCTCGTCACTGATGCTGGCAAGCCCGCAATGGCCTCCGCCTAACCCGATGATCGACACTTCTTCCCCGGTCTTACCTAGCGGACGTACAGGAATACCGCCATCGTTCTTTTTCATGGAATCTCCTACTGTTCGAGGCTGGGTAGAACCCGGTAGAGGTGATGATTCGCCGCCGGCCAGCGTTTGATTTCGGGTTCATTCTAACACGCTGTCCCGCAGGCGCTTTTCGACTTGCTCGCATGGCTCAGCCCGGAGTTCGAGGTCCACTTGCCTGGCTAAGTAGTCCATTTCATAAGTTCGGCCACGTATATTTAGATTTAGAAGCCAGGTGGCCGATCGGGAACTTCGGGCACGGCATGCCGTGCCGCTACATTTCCAGGCACCCAATCGATCTGTAGGGGCACAGCATGCTGTGCCCGCCTGCCCTCGCCCGAAACGTGAGTGCATGTATGAAATGGAGTACTAAGCTGCCGGCATCCAGGCCGTCGCCACGTCGTTGCGGGTCACGCGAACGACATGTAGAATGGTGCCACCCGAGTGCGCAAGAAGCCAACGTTCGCTCACGGGCATGAGCCACTTGCAACGGCTGAAGTAGTCGCGCGCCTGCCATCCGAGAAGAGGGTCTCCCAGGACGAAGATCTTTCCTGGACACATTCCGATACAGAATACGGCAAGTGGGAAGAAAAGAGATCATGGCGCGAGTTCTCGGTCTGGTTTACGGCACGTTGGCTTACGTAATGTCTGGGGGAGCGCTCCTTTACGCCATTGGATTCGTCGGCAACATCGGCGTTCCCAAATCCATCGACTCCGGAGAACCAGGGCCTCTTGTTCCATCGCTGTTGATCAATGCAGTTCTTCTGGGAATCTTCGCCATACAGCACAGCGGGATGGCCCGCCAACGGTTCAAGCGTTGGTGGACTCGGTTCGTCCCGCAACCGATCGAGCGCAGCACGTACGTGTTGTTCTCCAGCCTGGCGCTCATCCTTCTGTACTGTCAGTGGCGACCGCTACCCGACGTGATTTGGAGCGTCGAAAGCGGGGGCGGTCAGGCTGTCGGTCGGACCCTTTTTGCGATAGGCTGGCTAACGGTCCTGCTGGCGACCCTGATGATCCATCACCTCGATCTCTTAGGAATGCGCCAGGTCTGGCTCCGTTTTCAAAACTTGCCTTACCGTGATCTCGGTTTCCGGACGCCTGGCCTCTACAGGTACGTGCGGCACCTGATTCAAGTCGGTCTCCTGATTGCCTTTTGGGCAACGCCGACAATGACCGTCGGGCACTTGATCTTCGCCCTGGGGACGACGGCATACATAGTGATCGCCGTGAAGACGTTCGAAGAGCGGGATCTTCTCAAGGAGTTTGGTCCACTTTACGAGAATTACAGGGAGCAAGTTGGTGGATTCCTACCAAAGGGACGTTATCGGGAAGCATCCCCGTCCCGCTAAGACGCGCACTGACGTGAGCAGCTGTAGGCGTTGTAGAGTGTATGCACCTGGAGAGTCTTATGAAAATGTACTCCGCTATTGTCACTTTGTTCGTCTGCGTTCTACTCGGATCGCCCAGTCAGGCTGAGGATGCCGCCGACTGGGCCGCTTGGGTCGGCGAGTCCTACCGGATCACGACGGACCTGGTTTATTCGACCGCGAACGGGTACGAGAACAAGCTGGACCTCTACTTACCTCGCGAAAAGTCGGACCCAAGGCCGACGCTGGTCTACATTCACGGCGGCGGCTGGGTCAGCGGCGCCAAGGAGAGCAGCGTGCTCCGGCTGTTGCCTTACCTGCGGTTGGGCATGAATGTAGTCAATGTCGAGTATCGTCTTGCGCGGTATTCGCTTGCGCCGGCCGCCGTGGCGGACTGCCGGTGCGCCCTGCGCTGGGTGATCGCGAATGCTGAGGAGCATGGCTTCGACACCGACAGGATCGTAGTGACGGGACACTCGGCGGGCGGCCATCTCTCGTTGATGACTGGCATTCTCAACGAGGCAGCCGGTTTCGACTACGAATGCGTGACGGGAAGCCTGGCGGGTTCCGTGGAGCTCGATCTCAAGGTCGCGGCCGTGGTGAACTGGTTTGGGATTACCGATGTGGGTGATCTGCTGGAAGGTGAGAACCAGCAGGGCTACGCTGTGCGTTGGATGGGCAGCCTCGCTGAGCGCCTAGAGATTGCCGAGCGCGTTTCTCCCCTGACCTACGTTCGCGAAGACCTGCCGCCGATTCTTACGATCCACGGCGACGCCGATAAGATCGTGCCCTACCAGCATGCCGTCCGGCTTCATGAGGCGCTCGACGGAGCCGGTGCGCCCAACCGTCTCCATACCGTGGAGGGCGGCAAGCACGGCGGCTTCAGCAAGGAGCAGATGGTCTTGATCCACGGAAGGATCAACGTGTTCCTGAAGGAGCACGGCGTGCTGTAGGACTCGCTCACGCACCCAAAAGCCTTCGCCAATACACAGTGGTCTGGGCCGGTAAGATGACCTCAGGGTACGTCCCAGCCACGACAGAAGCAGAGCCGCAGTGGCGAGCTTGCGGTCGATATCTTAAAGACAGCGAACCTTTAGTCCTATTGATGCCTACGAGCGTGGATATGGCGTAGAAGAGATATTGTCAAATGTTGTGGATGGGCGAGGTCAGGCGGCGTTTTCCTGAACCATCAATCCATCCTTGAAAACCTTTCCCTCTAAGACATGAACAATCACTTCCGAACCGTTCAGGCGTCGCCAGTGGCGCTCGGCTTGGCGGGCCAGCATGAAGACCATCGTTAACGACGCTTCGCGGCTGCCACAACCCTTCGTTCGTCGCTGCCGCAAACGGACCGTCGCAAAGGTGGACTCGATCGGGTTCGTCGTCCGCAAGTGCCCCCAGTGCTCGGCCGGAAAGTCGTAGAAAGCCAGCAGCACTTGGCGGTCTTTTTCCAGGCACTCGACCGCTTTGGGGAACTTCTTCTCGTATAGGTTCTTGAAACGGTCCAGAGCGGCCTCCGCCGTCTGCCGACTCTCGGCAAGATAGATGTCGCGCAGCGCCTACTTGGCTTTGCCCTGCATGCTCTGCGGCAGCTTATTGAGCACGTTGGCCGTCTTGTGGAGCCAGCAGCGTTGCTAACCGGTCGCCGGATAGACTTTCCGCAGTGCCGCCCAAAACCCCATCGCTCCGTCGCCCACCGCCAACTTCGGCGGCAGCTCGAGCCCCTGCCGTTTCAAGTCCTCCAGCAACTCCTGCCACGACAGTTCGCTTTCGCGAAAGCCGTCGTGCACCGCCAGCAGTTGCTTGCGACCGTCTTCGAGTGCTCCCATCACAACCAGCAAACACTGCCGTTCATCGTCCAGACGAACATTCGAGTAGATGCCATCGGCCCAAATGTAAACAAACCGCTGGCCGCTGAGGTCACGCTTTGACCAAGCCTCGTACTCGCGGCGCCAGACGTCTTTGAGACGCACCACCGTCGTCGCCGACAGGCCCGGAGCGTCGGGCCCCAGCAAGGCCTCCAGCGCTTCGCTGAAATCGCCCGTCGAGATCCCTTTCAGGTACAACCAGGGGATCAACTCCTCCACACTCTTCGTGCGCCGCAGATACGGCGGCAGGATCTGGGAAGTGAAACGAAAGCGCCGGCCCTGCTCATCGACTCGGCGATCGTCGACCCGCGGCGCCTGGATCTTCAGCTGACCCACGCCGCTGACGATGGTGCGCTCGCGGGCGTGACCGTTGCGCACCACCAGCCGCCGGCCGTCCTGGTCGACTTCGTGCTGATGCGTTTCGATGTAGGCGGTCACTTCGGCTTCCACGGCCTTGACGAGCATCTGGCGCGCTCCTTGGCGCAGCACCTCATCCAAGGGCGAGCGTTCCTTTCCATCAATGACTTGGGGGTTGACTTGACTGCTGCTCTCAGCAGCTTCACACTGACTCATGGCGTATCCTCCTTGTTCCTTTCCAGAAAACGATTGAGTTGCTTCCTCAATCGTCAGGATACGCCGCCTCCCCTCAGAGGCTCATCCACAACTTCTGGTTATAGCTCGGCGTAGAATGGGTGACCAGACACCGCAATCAGTGCGCTTAACAAGTTTCCAGTAGGAGGAACGCGATGACTCTGTGGCGACCCGATCCCAGCTTTTACCCGTCGCCGAAAATGGCCATGCAGGCACCGCCCGAGAAGCTCGCCTATTTGGCCATGGTTCACCCAGATAAGAAGGAAGCACCCGATGCCTTAGGCGTGGTTGACGTCGACCCGGATTCTTCGAATTACGGTCAAATCGTGGGCCAAGTCGACATGCCGAACAATGGCGATGAGCTGCACCACTTCGGCTGGAACGCTTGCAGTTCGTGCCTTTGCCCTTACGCTCCTCACCCTCACATGGAGCGCCGCTATCTGATCGTTCCCGGTATTGATTCCTCGAGGATTCACATCCTGGACACAAAACCCGACCCCCGGCAGCCGAAGATCGTGAGAGTCATCGAGCCGGAAGAGTTTACCGCGCGGACGGGCTACACGGGACCGCATACGATCCACTGCGGACCCGAGGGCATCTATGGCTCCGCACTCGGCTCGGCCAGCGGCGATGGCCCGGGCGGGATTTTCACCATGGACCCCGACAGCTTCGACGTGTTGGGCAAGTGGGAAATGGACCGCGGCCCGCAGAACCTCGCCTATGACTTTTTTTGGCACTTGGGCTACGACACCATGGTGTCGAGCGAGTGGGGTACGCCCAACATGGTTGGCAACGGCGTCAACCCCGACATTCTTCTCAAAGGCGGTTACGGCCACCAACTTCACGTTTGGGATTTGCGCAAGCGCCGACACGTCCAGGCCATCGACCTCGGAGCGGAACAGCAAATGGTGTTAGCCAGGATTTCCGATTTGGCTCCTCTGACGGCACGAGTCTACACCCTCACCCGGCGAAGCGCAACCATTTCTCCACCCGAAAGAGGCGGCGGCTGAGGCGGGACCGATCGAGCCCCCTTCTTGCCCCTCATGGGGGCTGATCCGCCGCTGCGAAGTCAATTTCGCAGACACCCTTCCGAGCTTCCGTCCTCAGTACTCAGGTTTCGCATTCGGCAAGTCGCGTGCTACCCGCCCGGCACAGGCAGCGCCCAGATCCTCCGCAGCATGTCGCCAAACAGGCGCCGGTTCAGATGTCCCTCCGCGAACAAGAGCCAGTAATACCGCGCGTGTTTAATTAGCCGTCCGCCCGTCTTCATCAGCCGGTGCTGCAAGCTCGTCAGCGACCAGCTCTTGATCCGTTGCGGCAGCCCCAGCCGCCGCCACAAGTTGCCCAGGTTATAGGCCAGCACGCTGAGCTGCAAGCGCACCTCGTTCGCCCGGAAGCGATGGCACGACAGCCGCGTCCAGTGCGTCGCTTGCTTACCTTCTTTGATCCACTGCTCCGCCGTGCCGCGCTTGTTGTAGAAACGCACCACCGACCGGCTTGGCAAGCTCATGTTCGTCACGATAAAACCGACGCGCGCGAATAGCTCGCCCTGGTGGTGCTCGACCTTGGCGACAACTCGTCTGGGCCCCTTCCAGCTCTCCGCCTGATAGCGAAAGCTCTTGTAGCGCACTAGCGGCTTGCGGCCGGGCCTCCCCGGCGGACGAAACAGGATGTCTTCGATCTCCAGCTCCAGGCTCTTATTGGCCGGAATGCGGATCGCGTAGTCCGCGCCGCGCTCCTCCAGTGCTTCGTAGATCTCGGGCTTGGCGAAGGCGGCATCGGCGCGAAAGGTGACCTGTTTGCCTTCGGCCAGTTGGCGCTCGATCTCCGGCAACAATAGCTCATCCCAGTCCTCGGCGCTGTGCACGTTGCCGGGACGCAGCTTGGCAGCGAGGCAATCACCATGACCGTTGAACAAAAGCAACGGGTGGTAGCAGACCGACTCGAAGTGTCCGTTGTAGGCACTGCCTTCCTGTTGGCCATGGACCGGACTCTCGGTGGAGTCCATGTCCAGAACGACCCGCTCGGAGTCGTCGAACGCCTCCGCTTGCCCGACCAGCTCTCGGTTCAGCGCCATCAGCCCCAGCAGGTTCTCTTCGCTCGCCAGCATCTCCGTCTCGAAGCCGTGCAGCGTCGAGGTCAAGGCCGCACCGCGATCCCAGATCTTCTGCGAACCGATCAAGCGAAACGTCGGGTCAGCCGACACTCGGACGGCGTCGTTGACGTCCTCGTAGCCTGCCAAGCGGCTGTAGACCGACTGCCGCAACAGATCAGCGAACGTGAACTGCTTGTTTGTGCCTTGCCGGGAGTCGGTGAGATGCTCGCCGATCAGTTTCCCGAGTCCGAGTCTCTCGTCCAACTCCCGAACCAGGATCAAGCCACCGTCGGAAGTGACGTGCGATCCCTGGAAATCGACTTTCAACGAGCCGTTGAAACTTAGCTGGAATGGCTTGGTTTGTTTTTCACCCATTGGGTGTTGGCCTCCATGGCGTCCTCATCGGGCTCTAGCCCCTATGAATAAAGACGCTCAAGGCCGCCGGAAGGTCGAGAGGTCTGAATCAAATTGGAAATGCGGGGTTAGAGCTCCGGCCGGCGCACGATCCGACCAAGGCCTACGGGTTCGCGGGTGTGGTCATTTCGCTCAAGGACCTTTCGGCATCGATTTGGGTCTGGCATCAAGACAATGGGAAGTGGGCCGCCCGCAAGGTGATCGAGATCCCGGCCGAACCGGCTGACCCGGACCAACTGCCACCCCTGCTGCAGGGATTCAAGGCGGTTCCTCCTGTCGTCCCGACATCAATCTCTCGTTGGATGACCGTTTTCTTTACGTCTCTTGCTGGGGTACAGGCGAATTCCAGCAGTATGACGTTTCTGATCCGTTTAACCCCAAGTTGACGGGATCGGTTCACTTGGGTGGTATTGTTCGCAAGGCGCCACACCCAAGCCAACCGGAAACCTCTCTCAACGGCGGCCCCCAGATGGTCGAAGTCAGTCGTGACGGCCGCCGCGTTTACTTCACGAACTCCTTGTACATACCGTGGGACGATCAGTTCTATCCTGCCGGAATCAAAAGTTGGATGGTCAAGTTGAACGCCGCGCCCGAGGGTGGGATTGAAATCGACCGGGACTTCTTTCTGCAAACCGAGGGACATCGCACCCATCAGGTGCGGCTGGAGGGCGGCGACGCCTCGTCCGACTCCTACTGCTACTCATGAGCGAGGCCGGGCCTTTTGCGGGCCTCGGAAGCAACGCGCTCCTGGCCCTGCTGATGCTCGGCGCCTACCACGGGATCAATCCCGGCATGGGATGGTTGTTCGCCGTCGCCCTCGGCATGCAGGAGAAAAGCGGGCGGGCGGTGGCGCGGTCGCTACTCCCCATCGCGCTGGGACACGCTGTGGCCATCGGCATCGTCGTGCTGGCCGCCGGACTGCTTCAGAAAATTGTCCCGCTTAGCAGGGTCAAGATCGCAGCGGCCCTGATTCTCTTCGGCTTTGGCGGGTACCGTTTATGGCGTCAGCGCCACCCGCGTTGGGGAGGGATGCGGGTCGGGTTCCGCGACCTCGCCGTCTGGTCTTTTTTGATGGCCTCGGCTCACGGAGCAGGCTTTATGCTGCTGCCTGTGCTCTTCGGTGCATCAGCCGCGCACGCGCAACACTTGCCGATCGCCGAGCACCACGCCATGCCGGGCGCCTGGGAAGCGCCCATAACCAGCTTGACAGCTACTGCGGTTCACACCACGGGCTACCTGGTCGTGATGGGACTCGTAGCCTGGGTCGTTTACAAGAAGCTCGGCTTGGCTCTGTTGAAAAAGGCCTGGGTCAACCTCGATCTGGTTTGGGCCGTAGCATTGATTGTTACCGGCTGCTTCACGCTGGCGATCTGAAAATCGGCACGGCCCACCCAAGGGGATGAAAACGGTGGGTTTTCGACGGAGCGGTCATTGGCCATGGTCGTTACGGGGATTCGGCCTGTCACTGGCGTTCCAGGCTCACCTTCTCGCTCGCGCACACTCTCGCAACGAGCGAATCAGAGCCGCAGGCGGAAGCCTGCGGTCAAGGCTGCAATTCACCATGAGCAATTCAGAGCCGCGAACGCCAGTGAGCGGCCAATGGCGTACGGCCAAGCCTGTGCCCCGCCCAAAGCAATGAACGCGGGTGGGTTTTCGACGGAGCGGTCCAGAGATGACGCCGCTCGGCAGGGGGAATTCGCGGGTACCTCAGCATCGCCACATGAACCGAACTTTTGCAATTCAGGACTACTTACTACCGCGAGGGGCCTGGCTGGCGCGATCACGTATCTGATCGGCAGTGAGGCGAGCTTGGTTGAAAACCTCGACCGACATGTCGTCACGCGGTCGGAGATACGGTCGAACCGCGTCAAGGTCCTCGGGCTTGCCGACAAGATAGAGACCCCGCAGGGCTTGAAAGATATGCTCGGCGCTGGGGCCGAGCACGGTAATCCGGTCGCCGACGTTTACCCGGACGCCGTCGTCCAGCAGTCGCTTGCTGACGACGCCCGGCAGCGGTGAGCGAAGTTCCGCAGGCTCTTCGCTTGCGTCTACTGCTATGCGGGCCAAAAGAGTTCCTTGATCGACCGGATCACCCTCTTCCAGCCGATTGGTCAGGATGCCCCCGTGAGGCGTTTCGACCGTGAACGGGCCAAGCATCGCAAGAAGTTCCTCTCGCCCGCCGCCGTCGTTGAAACGGACCAACGACAAGGCGGCATTGCGGCGCACGACCGGTTCGGGGTCTTCGAGCATCTGCCGTAGTTTGGTGCGGAAGTCTTCGAATTGATTGTCCTGGCCCATCAGCCAAGCCACGGTCGTTCGCATCTTGGGCAAACGATGGTCGGCCAACGCGAGGATCCGCGGATACCACTGGCGAACAGTGGCGTCGCCGCTCGCTGTACGATCGGAGATCTGAGCCAGTGCGTGCTGCGCTTTTCGCGGAGCTTCCTCGTCAGCGAGATATTCGGTGATCTGCTCGTCGCTGAGCTGACGCCCGAACCAAGTGCTGCGCCAAAAAAGAAACGGCATGACGATAATGAGAACCGCGATCAGGCTCACGATCAGCGTCGCGCGTCTGGACGCGGGTGGGGAGTCAGCCTGGGGAGCGGTCGCCACGTTAGAAGATAGCTAGTATACCTTTTGGGAAGCCGGCAGGACGCTTTGCGATCGCGAGTCCGTTAATCTAGGAATGTCAACCGCAAATGGCCCGCAATCCTCATCGCAAGGTTCCGGGCATCGTCCACCTCGTGGGGGGCGGTCCGGGTGATCCCGAGCTCGTCACACAAAAAGGTTTGCGCCTGATCGAGTCGGCGGACGTTATTTTTTATGACGCCCTGGCGCCGACGGAGCTGCTGTCGCACCGACGCCCGGAAGCCCACGTCATCTACGTCGGAAAGAAGCGGACGCAACACGCCTACAGCCAGCAAGAGATCAGCGACATGATGATCGTCGAGGCTCGCGCCGGGAAAAAGGTCGTCCGGCTCAAGGGAGGAGACCCCTTCATGTTCGGCCGGGGAGGCGAAGAGGCTGAAGCCTTGCGGGCCGCCGGCGTTCGGTTCGAAGTCGTTCCTGGAGTCACTTCGGCACTGGGTGTGGCGGCTTACAGCGGCATCCCTTTGACACATCGCCGCTATACCTCGGCAGTCACGTTCGTCACCGGACATGAAGCCGACCAAGTCGACTGGAGCAAGCTTGGAACAACGGGGACGCTGGTTATCTTCATGGGGTTGACTACCTTTGCGGAGGTTTCACGCCGGCTCATCCAATGTGGGCGTGCGCCTTCGACTCCCGCGGCAGCCATCCGCTGGGGCACGCGGGGTGATCAGATCACAGTGGAAGGAACCCTCGAAAACCTCCCGGACAAAATCAGGCGCGCAAGACTAAAGCCTCCGGCGCTGATCGTGGTTGGGGAGGTGGTTTCCCTTCGCCGGGAACTCAACTGGTTCGAGGAACTGCCGCTTGTCGGATCGAAGGTGGTCGTCACCCGCGCTCGAGGGCAGGCTGAGCGTCTGTCGGGCGCACTACGGCTCCTCGGAGCAACCGTGATCGAGTTACCGACGATCGAAATCCGCCCACCGAACGACTGGTCCCAGCTCGATCAGGCAATTGCCCAACTTGAGCAGTACGATTGGCTGATCTTTACGAGTGCCAATGGCGTACGGTACTTCATCGAACGACTAGACGCCAGCAAACGCGACCTGCGGGCCCTGAAGGCCAAAATCTGCGCCATCGGACCCGCCACGGCGGAGCATCTCGAGGGCTTGCACCTCAAGGTCGATCTGATGCCATCGGAGTACGTGGCCGAAAGCGTGCTGGAGGCTTTCGGGGAGCAAGATTTGGAGGGCAAGCTAATCCTGCTGCCTCGTGCAACCGTTGCGCGCGACCTTATTCCCGTTGAGTTGAAAAAGCGAGGCGCGGAAATCCATGTCGTCCCGGCTTACCGAACCCAAGTGCCGAAACACTCCGCCGAACTGGCCCAACAAACTTTCAATTCAGATCCGAGACCGGATTGGATCACCTTCACCAGCTCGTCGACCGTTCGAAATTTTGCCCAACTCTGCCCCATCGAGCGACTCAACGGCGTGCGGGTCGCCTCGATTGGCCCCATCACGTCAAAAACCGCCCGCGAGCTGGGGATCCGCGTGGACGCCGAGCCTGAGCGCTACACGGTCGAGGGCCTGGTGGAGGCGATTGTGAGCGCTCAGAAGAAGTAGCGTTGGTCGCTGCCCGCATCGACACTCGTGTCGACGCCCGGTCCATGAACCTAAAGAGCGATTGACATCGCGATGTGACATAATCCCTGGTGGAACCAAGAGAAAGAGACCATGAATCGTCGCTACTTCATCGGAACCGCTGTTGCTGCCGGACTCACAGCAGCGAAAAAGACCGCTGCCGCCAACGAAAAAGTGAACATTGGGCTGATCGGCGTCGGGGGCCGCGGTCGCGGCCTGATGCAGGACTTCGCCGCTCTACCCGACGTCAACATCGCCTACCTCTGTGACGTAGACCAAGCCTCGCTCGAGAGGGCCACGGCCATCCTCGACCGAGAGGGCATCAAAAGGCCGCCGACGACCGGCGACATGCGCCGCATCTTTGACGACAAGAGTATCGACGCGGCCGTCGTCGCTACACCTGACCACTGGCATGCTCCGTCCGCCATTCTCGGCTGCGAGGCCGGGAAAGACATTTACGTGGAGAAGCCGTGTTCCCACAACATTCGGGAGGGACGCCTGATCATCGACGCCGCCCGTTACCACAAGCGGATCGTGCAGCACGGCACGCAGGCTCGCAGCCGCCCGTCCACCATCCGTGCGATCGACTACTGCAAGTCGGGGAAGATCGGCGAGGTTCTCGCCGCGAAAGCTTGGGACACTCAACTCCGCGACGACATCGGCCACAAAGAGGACGGTCCGGTTCCCGAAGGTGTCGACTACGACACTTGGCTCGGCCCGGCCCCCTGGATCCCCTTCAACGAGAACCGCTTCCACTACAAATGGCACTGGCATTGGCACTTCGGCACGGGTGATGCCGGCAACGACGGCGTACATCAACTGGATATGGCACGCTGGGTGCTCGGCGTCAGCTACCCGAAAAGCATTTCGGGAATGGGTAAGAAGATCTTCTTCGACGACGATCAGCAAACCCCCGACACCATGAACGTCACCTTCGACTACGGTGGCAAGCTGCTGATTTGGGAGATGCGTATCTGGACGCCTTACGTGATGCATGGCGCGGAGAACGCCGTAGCCGTCTACGGTTCTGACGGCATGGTGCATATCGGGCGCTGGAACCGACGGCGGGGCTTCAAGGTGTTTGATTCGAAGGGAAACCAGGTTCACCACGACGACGAAAACGAGCCCGACACGCACGCCCGTAATTTCATCGACTGCGTCAAGTCGCGCAAACTGCCCAACGCCGACATCGGGATCGGCCACCTCTCCGCCATCCATGCCCACCTGGCGAACATCGTTGCGCGCGTCAACCGCACCGTTCACTTCGACGCCGAAACCGAAAGCATCGTCGGCGACGACGAAGCAAACCTCTACGTCCGCCGCCGCTACCGCAGGCACTGGGCGACACCAAAGAGGCTGTGAGCGTTTTTGGAGCTGGTAAGACGAGCGGAGGGCCGGGGCTCGATGCACGGCCCATACGGCCGCGAAGACCGCGAGTGCAGGAGGGCACAGCATGCTGTGCCCCTACTGATCTGTCGGCGGCCTGGAAATGTAGGGGCACGGCATGCCGTGCCCGAAGTTCCCCCACCGACCTCCACAAACTAAGGTAGAATCATCAGCGAATAAGCTTTGGTGAAGCTCGGGGTAACACATGTTACTTTCCGCTGAGCGTACGATGCAGCACCTTTCGGATCGGCCTTCGCGATCGCCCGGAGGGTCCCGGGGGAGGCAGACATGATGCCATCGGGCATGGCGTGCTTTCGGAAGTTCACTACGTTGACCTGCTTGCTCCTCCTCGCGGCAGGATGGACCCTCGCCGTTGCACAGCTCGGCGGCAAGCCGCCTATGACCAGGGAGGAGGCTCCCGACGAGCAGGAAGCCACGGAGCAAATGTTCTCGCGCACGGTTCCGGTGCGCCCCGGGGTGGATCGTTGCATTGTCTGCCTCAAGCTGCTGGCAGTGGGCGACAAAGTTTACTTGGTCGAGGGCCAGCGCGTCGGTGTCAAGGGCATGATGGAAGACCAATTGTTCGGAGACCCGTGGAAATACATTGCCGGCCTGAAGCCGCGCGGCGGGCTGTTCGGAGGCGAGATGGCGCCCGGCAGTGGTATCTCCGATGCTTGGCTGCTGTTGGGCATGTACGTTCTGCTTGGCTTGGCGTTTTCGGCCGTTTGCGCCCATCGGGCGCTGAACACCGGACAAGCTACTGTCCTTTGGTTTCTCGCAGGCTTGTTCTTCAATGCCTTCGGCTACCTGGCGCTGCTTCTCCGCTCAGTTGATCAGAAGGTGGCACTGCCCCGGAAGTATTCCGGAGTCGTGAAAATCCCCTCTACTGCCGAGCCCCAAAGCTGCCCGGCTTGTAACGCTTTGAATCACCCTTGCGCCGCAAAATGCTCCAGCTGCGGATCCCTTCTAACGCCCGCGTCGGTCTCGGAAGTAACTCGAGCGGGCACTGGCTCGAACTAAATTCCTCGGCCCATGCTAGCTAAGGCAAAAGCTTTCATCGACGGGATCATCTCCAGCCCGAACATGGTTCAACGCCGGCCGGCAGTCAATGGCGACCGCGAGAGCAACATTCGAGGGCTCTACATAATCGGGGATCTGGCGGGCGCTCCCGTCATCAAGCTGGCCATGGCGCAGGGCTACGAAATCATCGAACACATCGCTTCGAAGCCCGACGCCATCAGCAACGACCCCAACATGTACGACGTTCTGATCGTCGGCGCTGGGGCAGCGGGATTGAATGCCGCGTTGGCGGCTCAGGAGAGGGGCATGCGGCTCGTGGTCCTCGAGAAACAGAAGATCGCCAATACGATCGAGGACTTTCCCGAGGGCAAATGGGTCTACGCCGAGCCGGAGCAGATCCTTCCCAAAGGAAAGCTTTGGCTCGATGGCGCGCGAAAGGAAGACCTCGTCAAGCGCTGGAACGATATCAAGGAAGAGAACAACCTCGATATCCGCACCAGCGAAGGGTTGAAAGCGCTCGAGCGCCGCAAGGACGGCAGCTTCATCGCGCGCACGGACAAGGGAGAATACCGCACTCGGCGAGTAATCCTGGCGACGGGCCAGCGCGGCAACCCCCGCAAGCTGAACGTCCCTGGGGAGGACAGGGAGCAGGTCTATCACCGGCTCTACAGCCCCAAGCACTACAAAGGGGAAGACATCCTCGTCATCGGCGGTGGCAACAGCGCCGTCGAAGCTGCCTTGACACTTTCGGAGGAAAACCGCGTCAAGCTTATCCACCGTCGCGACAGCCTGGGCTTGGTCTTCCAGGACAACAAACGCAAGTTGGACGAGACCGTAGCCCAAGGCCGCATCGAAACCATTTGGAACGCCGGCGTCGCCGAGTTCGGCGAGGCTGAGGCCACGGTCAAAGTCAAGGGCGAAAACGAACTCCGCAGCCTCCCCTACCAACATGCGTTTGTACTCGTAGGGGCGGAGTTGCCCTCGCGGTTCCTCAAGTCACTGGGTATCCGGCTCGAAAACGAGTGGACCGGGAACCCGATTCAGTCTTTGCTTTTCGTGCTGGCTACCCTCGTGGGTCTGTGGTTCGGAGGAGACCAGACCGGGGCGTCCGTGCCTCCAGTCGCCGGATGGGGGCTTGCGGTAGCCTCCCTGGGCGGCCTTCTCTTCACGGCAATCAAGGGGTCGCGCTGGTCGTTGCTGGGTGTTACTTTCCTGATTTCCTATACCGTGTACGGCGCAAAACTAGGCCACGGCCTCGAACTCTGGCCTTACCGCAACTGGGGTTTCCACGCTTTGTCATTCTTCGACCGGCCATGGTCTTTCTGGTACACGGTTCTCTACACGCTTGTGATGACGTTCTTTGGTCTGCAAGCGCTCAAGCGTTGGGGCATCGACCGCAAGGACAAGTTTCAGATCTGGCGTTACGCGAGCTTGCTGTCATTCCAGTGGGTCTTCTTCTTCCTCATTCCGGAATTCCTGTTCAAGTGGGCGGTCGAGTATCGCTGGGTCGGCGAGCGACTGGCATTCGATCCGGGCTTCAGCGAGCAGGCTTGGCGTGCTTACGGAGCAGTCTACGCTTGGCCGCTTTTCTTCTACACCTTTTTCTACGACCCACACCAGGTGTGGATCGCCTGGGGCATCATCCTGAGCTTCGTCGTGATCCCGCTGTTTGTCATCTTCCATGGGAAGCGCTACTGCTCGTGGATCTGCGGCTGCGGCGGCTTGGCCGAAACGCTCGGGGACCGCTGGCGTCACTTGGCTCCCAAAGGCCCCACCTCCCGCAAATGGGAGTGGATGAACTGGGTGGTGCTGGGATCGGCTGTTGTTGTGACGGTGATGATGTTGTTGCGGGATACCTACGCTGTCTTGTACGGGCCGGCAGGTGACGGTGTCGAACTTTATCATTTGTTCGCGGATGTTTGGCTGGTTGGGATCATTCCTGTCACCCTGTACCCCTTCATGGGGGGCAAGGTTTGGTGCCGCTACTGGTGCCCGCTGGCAAAGATGATGGACGCGTTCAGCAAGCTATATAACAAGCTTAAGATCAACCGATTTCATATCGTCGCCAACGATAAATGCATCGGCTGCACCGAGTGCACCCGCAACTGCCAGGTCGGCATCGACGTGATGAGCTTCGCCATCAAGCAAGAGACGCTCGACAATTCCAACAGCTCCTGCATCGGCTGCGGGATCTGCGTCTCCGTGTGCCCCATGGACGTTCTCTCGTTCAGCGCAAAACCACCCGAAAAAGGATTAGTCCAGATCGAGACGCCGAAGGCTGCGTAAGTAGTTCGTTTCACAAGTTCGGAGCGGTCATGCCGCCATGGTCGTTACGGATACTTGGCCTGTCACTAGCGTTCCAGGCTCAGTTCCTTTTCCCCGCACACCCTCGCGACGAGCGAATCGGAGCCGCGAACGCGAGTGAGCGGTCACGCATACTTAGAAGCCAGGCGGACGATCTGGAACTTCGCGGCGTGCCCTGCTCAGCGGCGACCAGACGTCGCCGCTGAGAGCCGGAGGCCCGCGCCACATGCCGCGCCCCTCCATTCCAGGCGCCTAACAGATCTGTAGGGGCACGGCATGCCGCGGCATGATGCGCCCGCCTGCACTTCACGTCAAGGCGCTGTACAGACTCAACGTGTTGCGCCAAGCTCGGGCGCCTCACGCCAACAAAGCCCCTCCGCGTCCGATAAGCCCAACAGAAGCCTGTCGCATGATCGCCGTCACCGGAGCGATGGACGAGGAGATTCGCCTTCTGCGCGAACGGATGACTTCGTGCGTAGAAGAGAGGGCAGCGAAGATCCGCATATCCCTAGGCAAGTTCGGCGATGCCGACATCGCCCTTGCGCAATGTGGGATCGGCAAGGTCAACGCGGCCATCTGCACCCAAATAGTGATCGACCGCTACGCACCGGAGGCATTGTTGTTTTCCGGAGTTGCCGGCGGCCTGCTGCCGAATATGAACGTAGGGGACATCGTCGTCGCCAGCCATCTGATTCAATGGGACGTCGACCTAACGGCTTTCGGCAGGCGCCACGGGGAGATCCCCGGTGTGGGCCGCCAGCTCGAAGCCGATCCCAAGCTGGTGCAACAGGCAGCTTCAGCCTTCGACGAGGCTTTCGAAGGTAATGGACAAAACCCCAGTCTGATGATCGGAACCGTCGTTTCCGCCGATCGCTTTATCGAAGACCCCGAGAAGCTGCGCTGGCTACAGCGTGAGTTCTCCGCGCTGGCAACGGAAATGGAAGGAGCCGCGATCGCGCATACCTGCCGGCTCAACGAAGTTCCCTTCGTCGTAGTCCGCGCCATCTCAGACGGCGCCGGCGACTCGGCCGGCAAGGATTTTCAGGCCAATCTTTCCCTAGCGGCCAAAAACTGCTCTGCCTTATTGGAGCGGCTCATCCCAGCCGTAGGATAGCAAGGGGCCGGCAGGTGACGGTGTCGAACTTTATCATTTGTTCGCGGATGTTTGGCTGGTTGGGATCATTCCTGTCACCCTGTACCCCTTCATGGGGGGCAAGGTTCGGTGCCGCTACTGGTGCCCGCTGGCAAAGATGATGGACGCGTTCAGCAAGCTATATAACAAGCTTAAGATCAACCGATTTCATATCGTCGCCAACGATAAATGCATCGGCTGCACCGAGTGCACGCGCAACTGCCAGGTCGGCATCGATGTCATGAGCTTCGCCATCAAGCAAGAGACGCTCAACAACTCCAACAGCTCCTGCATCGGCTGTGGAATCTGCGTCTCCGTCTGCCCCATGGACGTTCTCTCGTTCAGCGCAAAACAACCCGAAAAAGGATTAGTCCAGATCGAGACCCAGAAGGCGGCGTAAGCCGGCGGTTTCATAAGTTCGGAGCGGTCATGCCGCCATGGTCGTTACGGACACTTGGCCTGTCACTAGCGTTCCAGGCTCAGTTCCTTTTCCTCGCGCACCCTCGCGACGAGCGAATCGGAGCCGCGACCGTCAGGGAGCGGTCACACATATTTAGAAGCCCGGCGGACGATCGGGAACTTCGAGCAGGCTGACATAATAGAGTCGGGATACGGCCGTTGCCTGACTCGAAGCTCATCCTCCCGGCACGCGAAGGGTACAACCGTTGGGCGCCGCTCTACGATCACGGGCGCAACCCGACCGTGGAGTTGAAGGACCGCGAGATCCGCAGACTGCTGGGCGAGGTCCGCGGTCTGAGGGTCGCGGACCTCGGCTGCGGTACGGGCCGGAACGCGATCGCACTGGCCGAAGTGGGGGCGGAGGTAACAGCGGTCGACTTTTCAAACGAGATGCTGGCCCAAGCCCGCCACAAACCCGGCGCGGGCCGGGTCCGCTTCATCGTTCACGATCTCGAAAACCCGCTGCCGCTCGACAGCGACGCCTTTGACCGTGTCCTGTGCTCGCTGGCGCTCGAACATGTGCAAGATCTCGATGTCGCGTTGGGCGAGATGGCTCGCATCTGCCGGCCCGAGGGTCGCGTGGTCATCGTTGAGATGCACCCTGCTGTGCTGCTCCAAGGCATCAGCGCGCACTTCCATGACCCCAAGACGGGCCAGGATATTCGCCCGCGGAGCGTCGGCCATCAGATCAGCCACTTCGTGATGGCCGCCGTCCGAGCCGGCCTCGCGCTTGAGGAGATGCGAGAGTTTTTTCACCAAGACAGACACGCCACGTGGCCCTTGTTGCTGACCATGAAGTTCAGACCCTCTTGACCCGCATTTCTCACCAGCGGTCACCAGGAGTGGAGGCAAATGCCTGCCGTCAGGGATGTAGAGGCGCGATTCATCGCGCCCGCTTGCCGACATACCGTACGCTTGGCGCTGTGCGCCAACTGTTGCCGCGAGCCATCGACGCCAGGCCTTTCGCCTAGCCCACCACGGCCGTGGTGAGAAATGCGCGCTAGCCGTGGCGGATCAACAGGACGTCGCCTTCCTGCACGATGTAATCTTTCCCTTCGAGGCGCAAGGCTCCGGCCCGGCGGGCTTCGATGTACCCTCCGGCCTGGACCAACCCTTCCCAGTGGATGGTTTCGGCGCGGATGAATTTCTTTTCGAAATCGGTGTGGACGACTCCGGCCGCCGTGACGGCGCGTGTGTTGCAAGGGATGGTCCAGGCACGCACCTCGTTTTCCGAAGCGGTCAAGAACGACATCATGCCCAAAAGGGAATACGTTGCCCGAATAAGCCGGTCCAGTCCCGATTCGCTGAGCCCGTAGCTTTCGAGGTAGGGGAGAGCTTCTTCTTCGGACAGCTCGGCGATTTCCGCCTCGATGCTTCCACAGATGCTGGTGATGGCGGCGTTCTTCCGGCCACGCAGCCACTGCCGCCGGTATTGCTCTTCGGTTTCCTGTAGCGTCGAGGCTTGGGATTCACCGAGGTTGAGGACAAGCAACATGGGCTTTTCAGAAAGGAATCGGAAACCGCGGAGACGTTTTGACTCTTCGGGTTCGAGATCCAACTCGCGAAGTGGGCGCTCGCTCTCGAGAAATTCCTTCGCCATCACCAGCAGGTCTCTCTCGAGTTCCAGGTCCGGGTCTTTCATCCTCCCGATGTCTTTCTCCACGCGTTCGAGTCGCTTCTCGACCACCGCGAGGTCGTTCAAGATCAGCTCCAGCTCGACGTTCTTCCAATCGCGCTCCGGATCAACCGACCCATCCACGTGCATCACCGCATCATCCTCAAAGAGCCGTAGCACGTGAGCAAACCCGTCGACCAGCCGCAGAGCTCCAATGTAGGCCGGATCGCGCAGAGCTTCCTTCGACATGGCAGGGAGATCGGCATACTCGACGGTGGCGTGGGTAATTTTTTGCGGCTGGAAGATGGCAGTGAGTTCATCCACGCGACGATCGGGCACTCTCGTAACACCGACTTGCACCGACGTCGTGCCCAGACGGGCCTCGCGTTTCGTGCCTGTCAGGATGGTAAATAGAGATGTTTTGCCGACTTGCGGCAGCCCGATGATGGCGGTTCTCATGTGGCTAGTGTCGCGCAGTTCCCACGGATGCTGGTGGGTCCCGTTTCGCGAAACGTTAGTCGCGACCCGTAATCTTACCGCGAGAGGAACGGCTCTCGGCAGAAAATCCCGTCGTCAAGCTCGCGTTGCTCCCTGCCACTTTCGGGGGCGGCGGACCTGCCGGATCGCCGGTCCCCGCCGACTCGCTGAGGCTGAAGCCGCGGCTGCCAAAGCCGACAGTTCAGGCGCTCACGATCGACTTCGCAACGTTTCACACTGGCGATGGGCGTGCGGCAGCCCAAGGCAATCGCCTGCGACGTGAGACACTACTGAAACGCTAGTCGGACTAACATTCCGCCGACCCACGTGAAAACCATCATCACCAGGGCGTCGCCCAGCGACACATCGAAGATTGCTTTCGGGATTATGAGATGGACAACATGAATCAAGTACGGAATTCTCGTGCCCAGGTTTTCCGCGATACTGAGGAAACCCAGCGACGTCGCCGTTAGGGCGACCCCCGCCAGCAGAGCTTTTCTGAACGTACTTCCTTATCGGACGACCATCCTGGCCACGACCCAGAGGACCAACATGTAAACGCCACATCGGACCGCCATTTCGCCGATCATCAGCAAGCCGAGAGAGACACTAGCAGATCGATTCAGTCGGATTCGTTTCCAGTCGCGGAGAACCGCGTCTGGTGGCAGGAATCCGAATGGATTGTGAAACAATACTTAGAGGTGCGATGGCGGGCAGGCATTCCTGCCGCTCCATCACCTAGCTTAGCTAGACTAGCAGCCCGTGGCAAAAGTCCTGCAGGAGCGAAAAATGGGGACTGCCACCAATTCGCTCCCCGTCATGACCCAAGAAACAAAGCACTTAGCCTGAAGCGAATTGGCTGGCTGTACCCGATTTTTAGCGACCTTCACTTCTACCACGGGCTGCTAATCATGAACGCTTGGCTTGTAGAGACTGCGCACGCGCGCTGGGCGGTCGTCCAGACCCGCGGACGGCTACGCCCGGGGGCGAAGATCCTTCACAAGTCCCGAATTGAGAATAAAATCCCGCACGGGAGCGGCTTCTTCACCCTCGACGGTAATGGTCAGCGAGACGTCAACCGACGGGCCTATCAAGCGGATGTCGATGCGGTCAAGATCCTCGTACAAACGGATGTAGGAAATAGCGTCCAAGTTGACGACGCGATTCCGGATGCGGATGAATTGCGGCTGCATACAATGTGCCTCGTTCCAAACTGTCTAGGGTGGCGTTTCCCAACCTTGCGGAGAATAGGAAGCGACTATTCTAACCGATGGGGGTAGCCGGGCGCTTTGCACCCGCTACGCTATGCGCAAACCCTGGAAAGGTCGGAACCAAATCTTATAGCATCCCGCTGTCATCCAGGGAGCGCGAATTCTCGCCAAACATTAAGGACGGCTTGCTTCTTGGCTGTCGAACCCGAGGAGCCTAGAAGCTTGGTTGCATAAATTCAGGATAGGTTATAGGCGGACAATCCCTGGACCGCTCCCTCACGGTCGCGGCTCGGAAGACTCTGCGAACAAACCACTTCCGGGCCAGACGGACGATCGTATGGTCCTTCGGGAAAGGGCTTTTCAAATAACGCGAACTTTTGCAACCAAGCACTAGAAGCTCCGGCGCTTCCACCGTGGGTAGTTCAATCTACTTCCTTCCGCACCCGTGACTTATACTTGTCTCTAAGCGTAGGCGGCTCACGGACGAAAGCGGCGTCGGATGGACGAACCTCGACTGATCGCTATCGCGGGGCCTCGAAGGGGGGAGGTTATCTCGCTTGCTGAGGGAGATCTCTCCGTTGGGCGTGGCTCATCCAACGGATTGAGCCTGGAGTCAGAATCTGTATCCAGGGACCACTGTGTGATCAAGCAACACGGTGGAGAGACCAAGATCATCGATCTAGAGAGCCTCAACGGCACCTTCGTGAATGGTGTTCCCGTAAAGGAGAGGCTGCTTGACCACGGCGATCAGATCGCCATCGGAGACTCTCTGTTTCTGCTCCTGGTTGAGGAAAGTGAAGCCGATTCGCTTAAGGCGCCGGCTTCGTCCACGACGCTAATCGCATCACGGAGCGAAGCCCTTTCAGCGATCACATCCAATCCTGTCGAGTTGGCTGAGGAAACAGGTCCGGGGCCTACCGTGAGGTTTCGTATCCAGGACGCGGTCTATCTGCGGCCCGAGGAGCTTCTGAAGGTCTCACCCACGGCGCGCGCGGGCCACGAATTAGACCTGCTTCTAAGGATCGCGAATACACTCAGCTCCCTGGAGAGCTTGGAGGTTCTTCAGCGAGAGCTCCTGGATCTGTTCTTCGAACTAGTGCCTGCCGACCGGGGGGCGATTCTGCTGACTGATGAAAATAGTGACAATATTGTCTCGATGTTCGGCCGTGACAAGCTGGCCGGGCCAGACCAGGCGGTACAGGTTAGCGAGTCGATCATTCGTCTGGTTCTTGAGAAAGGAGCGGGCATCGTGGGAAGCGACATCTTCCAACGCGAAGACCTGGCAGCCGACGCGGGCGAAAACGGCGCCCCTGTTCAGTCGGTCCTGGCCGCCCCTCTGGTCGCATTCCAGAAGGTCCGCGGTGTGATCTACCTCGACACGAGTGAACCAAAAGTTAAGTTCGACGAAAATCATCTGCGGCTCTTCTCCGCCATCGGAGGCATGGCTGCCATGGCTCTCGCGAACGCGCAAACGGTAGCACTGCTCGAAAGTGAGAACCGTCGTCTCCAGGAGGAGATCGACATCGAGCACAACATGATCGGTGAGAGCACTCGGATGCGCAAGGTGTACGAGTTCATCGCCAAAGTTGCGCCCACGGACTCTACGGTTCTGATCACGGGAGAAAGCGGTACCGGCAAGGAACTGGTAGCGCGCGGTGTTTATGCCAACAGCTCTCGAGCGAGCAGTCCGTTTGTGGCGATCAACTGCGCGGTTTTGACCGAGTCGTTGTTGGAGAGCGAGCTCTTCGGCCATGAGAAGGGTGCTTTCACGGGAGCCATTGCCCAGAAAAAGGGAAAGCTGGAAATAGCCCACGGTGGTACTGTTTTTTTGGACGAAATCGGCGAGCTTGCGCCGTTGCTCCAGGCCAAGCTGCTCCGAGTCTTACAAGAACACGAGTTCGAGCGGGTCGGTGGCACCCGCCTCATCCAGGTGGACATCCGCCTGATCGCGGCCACCAACCGTGACCTGGTGAACGCGGTCAAGGAAGGAACTTTCCGCGAAGACCTCTATTTCCGATTGAACGTAGTCTCGATCGAGGCCCCGCCCTTGCGGACTCGGCGCGAAGATATCCCCTTGCTGGCTAGCTATTTCCTCACGAAGTACACGAACAAGACCAAACGCCACATCCGTGGCATCTCTCCGCGGGCGCGCGCTTGCCTGACCCGTTACGACTGGCCCGGCAATGTGCGCGAGCTCGAAAACGCCATCGAGCGCGCGGTGGTCCTCGGCTCGTCTGAGGTGATTCTTCCCGAGGATCTGCCGGATCCCCTCCTAGAGGGAGCGTCCTCGAGCGCCGATGTCTCCACCAATCAGTACCACGAAGCCCTCAACCAAACGAAAAAACGGCTTATCCTCGACGCCTACGAACAAGCCGGCGGCAGCTACACGGAGGCCGCGAAGCGACTCGGCGTCCATCCCAACTACCTTCACCGTTTGATCCGGAACTTGAACCTAAAAGAGGAGCTGAAAAAGGCCGCCTCGGGCCGCTGAACGCCCTCAAAACATATATCGCAACGAAAACTGCACGATGCGCGGGTCGGCGGTCTCGAGGATTCTCCCGAAATTCGTGCTGCCGATGTCGCCGATGGGGGTTGCGGAACCCGTGGCACCCGGCCCCGAGATGACCGGTCGAAGGCTGGATGAGCAGCCCCCCAAGGGGCACCGGAGGGTGCTTACCGAGGACATGGTGAACAGGTCATACCGGAGACATGGTGAACACATTTCCCAGGGTAAAGCGAAGCGAAATCCTGGGTTGGCAAAGCCCAGAGGCTGGCCCTGAAGATATTGCCATATGGCAAGAAGGTAGTGGCGCGGGAAGGGGGGACCCACTTCGCTTTTGCGTCTCCTACGCCCCTTCGGGCTGCCGGGGGTGGTGATCTGGGTTCGCCTGACGGCTCCACCCAGGGCTACTTTCCGCCGCCCTGCCGGGGCTAACCGGCATTTCTCACCTCCCGTCACAGCGATTGGGGCGAAAAAGCCGGCGACCTCGCCTCGCGGCAACCGTTCGTCTGCATCGCCCGGCTTACCGTTTGTAGGGCAAGCGGACGCGATGAATCACTCCCCTACATCTCGTACGGCGAGGCGTCGCACCGAACGTAGGCAGCCGCCGAAAGGCGGCGAAGGGTAGTAACCCGGGGCGATCCCTACCAAGACCGAAAACCTCACAGGTCCCACGGGGGCGCCTGGACACCCGCCAACCTCGATTTTTCGTCTCCTACGCCCCTTCGGGCTGCCGGGGGTGGTGATCTGGGTTCGCCTGACGGCTCCACCCAGGGCTACTTTCCGCCGCCCCTGCCGGGGCTAACCGTGGGCGGCCCCTCTTTTCCGGGGTAAAATCAGTCTCCGCAACCCATTCATTACGCGTAACTTGTGAGAAATTGGCTTTGTTCGGTTCTTCTCATCGCGGATAAGACGCCGGTCGTCGCCCTCCCTTCAGAATAGCGAGCGTGTCAAGCGTCCCCAGGTCAGGAGTTGACAAATTATAGTATTCAATTGTATAATGTAATAATTGAAAAAGGAAATTTATCAGCAGATATCTCGCGTAGGGAAGGCTGTAGCGAGTCCCGCGCGACTGGAATTACTGGACTTGCTGACTCAAGGGTCCCGAACGGTTGAGGCGCTCGCGCGCGAGGCGGGTCTCAGCGTAGCGAATGCCTCTCAGCACCTCCGAATCTTGCGCTCAGCCCGTCTCGTCGAAACGGACAAGGATGGCCTTTTTGTTACCTGTCGACTAGCCGATCCAAAGGTCGGCGACTTCTTCCTGACCCTGCGTGCTCTGGCAGAGGATCGATTGGCCGACATAGACCGGATCGTGAGGCAGTTCATGGAAGGCCGTGAGCCGTTGGAGCCGGTGGAAAAGGAGTCACTGCTCGACCGCGTTCGGGAAGGTATCGTCACTGTCGTGGACGTGCGCCCGCGAGAGGAATACCGGGCGGGACACATCCCGGGAGCCGTGTCGGTCCCGCTCAAGGAACTGGAACTATACTTGTCCCGTCTGCCGTCGGATCGTCAGATTGTTGCCTATTGCCGTGGTCCTTATTGTGTGCTGGCCATCGACGCGGTTGAGATTCTCCGCGCGCACGGTTTTCGGGCCATGCGGCTTGACGACGGGGTGCTTGAGTGGCAGGCCCGAGGCTTGGCGCTGGCGGTCGGCGAGGAGACCGCGGCGGTTTGAGGCACCGTCGGCGAGCCCGGCAGATGTAAGCTCTTCACTTATTGGAGGATCGCAAAATACAGTGACTTTGGAACACGGGCCATATCGCCATAATTTGCGTGACTCAGTGGGCGCGAGTTGCCATGCTGCAGATACTCATTGAGAAGTGGCTATTCGTCGGGGCGGTGGCAGGCTTCCTCCTGTTTTGGGCGTGGGAATCATTGGCGCCGTTTATGGCGCAACGAAGCCGTTCTCGACATGCCGCTCGCAACCTGATACTGGCAGGCATCAACGCGACCGTGCTGGCCGTCGTCTTCTCCGGCGCCACCGTGGCGATAGCCGAAGTTTCTGCGTCTCGCCACTGGGGGCTGCTCCACTCTGTGGATCTCACAACTTCGGTCCGCGTCGCTTTGGCATTTCTATTCCTCGACGCTTGGAACTACGGTTGGCACCCGTTGAACCATCGCTTCCCGATCCTGTGGCGCTTCCATCAGGTTCACCACAGTGATCCCGTAATGGACGTCTCAACAGCCACCCGCTTTCACTTCGGTGAGATTGCGATTTCAGCGACGCTTCGGCTGCCGCTGATTCCGATCTTAGCCAGAATCCCCGTGATGCGTTTATATAGAGCAGAGGCAGAATGGCCATAGCCCTGGCTGTCGAGAGCTGCGAAGGAATCTGAGACAGTCCACTTCGCGCCCCGATCGGCCGTCTGAAACCGGAGGCGCTGTAGGCAACGTTTTGGTGCGGCCTTAATTCTTACCGCCGGTCATGGCGCGGGCTGCATCATCCGCGCGCCGGAAACGGCGCTAGAATAGACGGGGAGTCATTTTCATGGGGAAAGCAATTCTCATCAGCGGATTGGCGCTAGGCTTGTTCACTGCGCCACTGCCCGCACAACAGACCGCCGACGGCCCCGGCGAACCAAACACTGTGCTGTCCGACGGCCTCAAGCCAGGATTTCCGATTTGGCTCCTCTGACGGCACGAGTCTACACCCTCACCCGGCGAAGCGCAACCATTTCTCCACCCGAAAGAGGCGGCGGCTGAGGCGGGACCGATCGAGCCCCCTTCTTGCCCCTCATGGGGGCTGATCCGCCGCTGCGAAGTCAATTTCGCAGACACCCTTCCGAGCTTCCGTCCTCAGTACTCAGGTTTCGCATTCGGCAAGTCGCGTGCTACCCGCCCGGCACAGGCAGCGCCCAGATCCTCCGCAGCATGTCGCCAAACAGGCGCCGGTTCAGATGTCCCTCCGCGAACAAGAGCCAGTAATACCGCGCGTGTTTAATTAGCCGTCCGCCCGTCTTCATCAGCCGGTGCTGCAAGCTCGTCAGCGACCAGCTCTTGATCCGTTGCGGCAGCCCCAGCCGCCGCCACAAGTTGCCCAGGTTATAGGCCAGCACGCTGAGCTGCAAGCGCACCTCGTTCGCCCGGAAGCGATGGCACGACAGCCGCGTCCAGTGCGTCGCTTGCTTACCTTCTTTGATCCACTGCTCCGCCGTGCCGCGCTTGTTGTAGAAACGCACCACCGACCGGCTTGGCAAGCTCATGTTCGTCACGATAAAACCGACGCGCGCGAATAGCTCGCCCTGGTGGTGCTCGACCTTGGCGACAACTCGTCTGGGCCCCTTCCAGCTCTCCGCCTGATAGCGAAAGCTCTTGTAGCGCACTAGCGGCTTGCGGCCGGGCCTCCCCGGCGGACGAAACAGGATGTCTTCGATCTCCAGCTCCAGGCTCTTATTGGCCGGAATGCGGATCGCGTAGTCCGCGCCGCGCTCCTCCAGTGCTTCGTAGATCTCGGGCTTGGCGAAGGCGGCATCGGCGCGAAAGGTGACCTGTTTGCCTTCGGCCAGTTGGCGCTCGATCTCCGGCAACAATAGCTCATCCCAGTCCTCGGCGCTGTGCACGTTGCCGGGACGCAGCTTGGCAGCGAGGCAATCACCATGACCGTTGAACAAAAGCAACGGGTGGTAGCAGACCGACTCGAAGTGTCCGTTGTAGGCACTGCCTTCCTGTTGGCCATGGACCGGACTCTCGGTGGAGTCCATGTCCAGAACGACCCGCTCGGAGTCGTCGAACGCCTCCGCTTGCCCGACCAGCTCTCGGTTCAGCGCCATCAGCCCCAGCAGGTTCTCTTCGCTCGCCAGCATCTCCGTCTCGAAGCCGTGCAGCGTCGAGGTCAAGGCCGCACCGCGATCCCAGATCTTCTGCGAGCCGATCAAGCGAAACGTCGGGTCAGCCGACACTCGGACGGCGTCGTTGACGTCCTCGTAGCCTGCCAAGCGGCTGTAGACCGACTGCCGCAACAGATCAGCGAACGTGAACTGCTTGTTTGTGCCTTGCCGGGAGTCGGTGAGATGCTCGCCGATCAGTTTCCCGAGTCCGAGTCGCTCGTCCAATTCCCGAACGAGGATCAAGCCACCGTCGGAAGTGACGTGCGATCCCTGGAAATCGACTTTCAACGAGCCGTTGAAACTTAGCTGGAATGGCTTGGTTTGTTTTTCACCCATTGGGTGTTGGCCTCCATGGCGTCCTCATCGGGCTCTAGCCCCTATGAATAAAGACGCTCAAGGCCGCCGGAAGGTCGAGAGGTCTGAATCAAATTGGAAATGCGGGCTTAGGTGTTCCGATCGAGGGGCTCATACTCTACGACGCGATTCTGCTGCTCGCGACGCAATTCCACCATGCCAACCTGTCGCTGCCTGCCCAGATCGACCGGCTCGTTCGTTATGCCTTGGTGTCTCCCGACATACACAAACTCCACCATTCGCGCGAGAAGCTGGAAACCGACTCCAACTATGCTAGCGTCCTCTCGCTGTGGGACCGCTTATTCCGGACCTATCGCCAAAAAAAGGACTGCCGATCGATTCGCTTCGGTCTCGATTCGTTCAACGGGGATGAGCGGCAATCACTCTTTGCTCTCTGGACGGCTCCTTTTGTTCCGCCCCGGGACCCGCAAGTTTAGTCCCGGGCCACACTCTCTTTGTCACAGTGAAAGCACCCTCGCGGAGTTCAACAAAGGCTTTCCCCCTCGGCGTCTGACAACCAAACTACCGGTTCATTCTCACTTCGGGCCAAGCGGGAGCCGCCCGGCCCGCCCTTTGCCGCCGATAGCTTGTAACGTAAAGCCGCCGCCCGTCGCTCGAGATGGACACTGATCCCTCGAGGTCAGTGCGCAGGACGGCGACCCGCTGCCTTGCTAATCTGCGGATAACCTCTGGATGTGGGTGGCCGTAGAAGTTCGCCCGGCCCGCGGAGATGAGCGCGAATGTCGGTCGAACATGATCCAGGAACGCCTGGTGCGAAGAAGTTCGGCTCCCATGGTGAGCAATCTTGAGGACGTCACCACGCTGCAGAAGATCGTTTCCAAGTAGGCCGTCCTCACCCTTTCGCTCGATGTCGCCTGTCAACAGAAAACTGTGCCCTCCGTAGGTGGCCTGAAGGACTAGCGCTCGATCGTTGCGTGACCAGCTGTCGTGTCCCGGGGAAGGCGGCCCCAAAACCTCAAATCGCACCTTGCCGAAAGAGCGCACATCTCCCCGCCGCAGGGGAAAGATCTCGACACCCTTCCACCCGGCCAATTCTACTAGCGTCCGGTACTCGTGAAAAAACGGCTCCCCGCCGAGCCACAACTCGCTTACCCGGAAGTTGCGTAGCAACGCAGGGACGCCGCCCATGTGATCGGCGTCCGGGTGCGTGACGGCTACGACATCCAGTTGCTTGATCGAGCGTGACCACAGGTAAGGCGACACGACTGACTCGCCGATGTCGATCGCAGGGCGCGGGAAGCCCGGAAACTCCGGGAATCCACCTCCATCCACTACCATGGAGCGGCCGTCGGGGAGTGCCAGAAACAAGGACTCGCCTTGTCCCACGTCAAGGGCTGTCAGCTCTAAACGCCCCGGTACATAGCTGGGCGGAAACGGATGAACCACGATCAAGGCCAGGAAGAAGATCGTCGACCCAGCGGCTACCATCCGCCACGCGCGACGATGATGGAACGTGAGCGCTAGGAAGGCGAGCGAAGCGCCGAACAGAACTCCGAGCCAGGCCGGGGGCGGCGGCACTCGCATGTCCCACCCGAGGTTGTGAGCGTGCCAATCGACCACCGCGGCCATGCCTTCGGCCGCAGCGACCGCTATGGCGGCCATCCATGACCACCCGGTCAGCATCGCAAGCAAACCAACAGGCACCGCGACCAGCAGCAATGGCAAGACGACCAGGTTGGCTGAGAGGGCACCCCACGACACCCGCTGAAAATGAACAGCCATGGGAAGGGCGAGGCCTGTTTGTATGACCAACGTCACAACCGAGAGCTCGGCGGCCCAGACCAGAACGCGCAACAGGCCGCAGACGACGGAAGAGAGAGCACGTCCCGGTAAAGGTATGAGCGCTGCCAGCGGTTCAAGATACAGGTGCAGCCCCACCCGGTGCTGCGCAACGCGGGGGGCCAGGTGAAGGTCGCGATCCTTGTTCCAAATATCCTTAAGCGCCAGCCGATAGGGTTCCCATGTTGTTTCCAGCAAGGGGACGGCGACACCGGCGATGAGCCCAACCGAAAGAAACGACATCTGGAATCCGACATCGAAGAGTAAATCCGGGTCGACTACCAGGAAGCACAATGCCGTGCCGGCGATCACGTTGAACGCCCGGCGCCGCCGGTAAACGAGGCTGGCCGCCAAGAAGACCGCGAACATCGACGTAGCGCGCAGCACCGGGAGGCTCGCTCCGACAAGAAACGCGTAGAGTGCCACCAAAGCCAACGCCATCCCAGCACGGAACAGCCGAGGAACGTTGGCGACTCGCAGACCGAGCATCAGCAAGAAGGCCACGACACCGATATGCAACCCCGAGATCACTAGTGCGTGATAGGTCCCGGTGCGCTGAAATTCATTGGTCGTTTCCCGGTCGAGTGAAGTCCGGTCACCGAGCAGCAGAGCTCTAAGCACGGCACTTCCTTCAGAATCATTGGGCTCCGGCTGGGCAAGTAGTGCATCCAGTCTTCGTTGCGCCGCCCCGCGAAGCTTCCAAAGCCACGATTGCCAAATGTTTCCGCCAGCCCCCTCCAGAGGGAGAATGGGCGTGCCGGCGCGTACGGTGGCCGTCAAATAAATACCTTGGCGATTCAAATACGAGACCCGATCGAAGCTGCCGGGGTTTTCGAAATTGCGCAGCTGTCGAATCCGCGCCAGAAACTCGATCCGTTGGCCGTAGTCCAGCTTCAGCTGAGGGGCGTTCTCCTTGCGGTACACGGTCACGCGAACGCCGCCGCGGGCGGTGGTGTTGCGAAAGATCGACTCGGCTTCCAGGATAAAGCGGTCCGCGTTCTCACGAACCTCAGGAGGAACCCGCACGTAACCACGGAGCCGGATGGGGTCATCGAGACGGGCGTCTTCGCGATCCAGAACCTCGGTGATCAAATAAGGGTCCTGCGGGTCGGACCGTGACGTCAGCATGGCCCCGGCCAACACGAATCCCATAAGACAAGCGGCAAGCCCCGCCCGGGCGGCGTCGTACCGCAGGCCGAGCCCACTCAGTCCCGTGAGTAACAGAATGGAAAGCAGCGTTTCCTGGAAAGAAAAAGGTGCAAACTGCGCCGCGATGATTCCCGCTACCAGGGCCGCCAGCGGCGCAACCAGCGGGTACTTCATGGAGGGTTGACTCCATCATATCCAACTGCATCGGGATGCGCATTATCATGAGCCAAATCCGGGATTCCCGCGGCACGGGCCTAGACCGGGGTACGAGCAAACCGGGCAAACGCGGCTGGGCGATCATAGTTTTGCCTGCACCAAGCGTGGCACCAACGTGGGTGTTTGGCTATAAGATTGAGGTGCTCGCAAAGGCTGAGCACCTTTCGGATCTCGGCAAGAATCTGCTAAAAGCGGTGAAGTGATAAGTCGAGAACACACCAAGTAACCATTCTGGACTGAAAGGCATTTACGCCGGAGGTGAGCCATGGAGAGCAACGTCGCACAGCTGTACCTGACCGACGTCGCAGAGCAGTTTCGTGACCTCAAATCACTCGCCGAGAGGGCCATCGCACAACTGAGCGATGACCAGTTCTTCACAACCCTTGATGAAGAAGCCAATAGCATCGCCGCCTTGATGAAACACGTCGGCGGGAACCTGCGATCGCGCTTCACGGACTTTCTTACCTCAGACGGTGAGAAGCCCGACCGCCATCGGGACTCCGAATTCGAGGTAGGTGACGACACCAAAACCACGACCGTCGAGTGTTGGGAAGAGGGCTGGCAGCGCCTTTTCGACGCTCTCGAGAGCCTCGCCGACGACGATCTCGCGAAGACCGTCTTCATTCGGGAAGAAGCGTATTCCGTCGTCAAAGCGATCAACCGCGGCCTGACGCATTCCGCCGCTCACGTCGGCCAGATCGTTCTGCTAGCCAAACACTTACGCGGCAGTGACTGGAAATCACTGAGCATCCCGCGAGGCAAGTCCGAAGAGTTTAACGCCAGAATGCGGCAACGTGCGGGCTAGCACCCATGAAGGAAAAGCCCTGCCTTCGATACACTGAGTCCAGTGAAGATTCTGGTTTCAGCTGGTGAGGCTTCGGGCGACCGGTATAGCGCCCAGCTTGTAGAGCAGCTTCGCGAGCGACTGCCCCAGGCTGAGTTCTTCGGCTGCGCCGGCCGGCTACTGCGGGAGGTCGGCGTGCGGCCCGTGATACGAGCCGAGGAGCTGGCCGTGGTGGGCATCTTCGAGGTGGTGCGGGACATTCCCCGTATCTACGGGCAGTTTCGCCGGCTAGCGGCCGTTGCCGTCGCGGAGAAGCCGGCCTTGGCCATCCTCACCGACTCGCCTGACTTCAACCTGCGGCTGGCCAAGAAACTCCACCGCGCGGGAATTCCCGTGGTCTACTATGTCGCGCCGCAGGTTTGGGCCTGGCGCCGGAGACGAGTGCGTTTACTCCGAGAATCCGTCGATCATCTGCTTTGCATATTCCCTTTCGAGGAGGAATTCTTCTGCCGCCACGGCGTGGAGACCACTTTCGTGGGGCACCCGCTTTATGGCTCGCTCCACCCGACCCTGTCAAGGCAAGAATTCTGTTCCAAGCACGGGCTAGCGCCGGAGAAACCGTTGATCGCCCTTTTACCCGGCAGTCGGCGGGGCGAGGCTTCCCGGCATCTGGGGCCTGTTCTCGACGCGGTCGCCCGGCTTACCCAACAACGGCCGATGAACTTCGTCTTACCGGCGTCGACGACCACCGGTCGGGCATTTTTCACGCAACGCATCTCAGATCCAGCCGTCCAAGTGATTGAAGGTGAAACGGAAAATGCGCTTGCGAACGCCGATCTGGTGCTGGTCGCCAGCGGCTCGGCCACGGTCGAAGCGGCTCTGCTGGGCGCCCCGATGGTGGTCTTCTACCGCGTCACGGCCGCGAGTTGGATGGTCGGGAGAATGATGGTGGACGTTCCCTTCTACAGCATGGTGAACCTGTTAGCCCAGCGGAGAATCGTTCCCGAGCTGATCCAAAGCGACTGCACCGGAGAACGCCTGGCCGGCGAAGCGGGACGACTATTAGAAAGTGAGCAAGCGCGGCAGCGAATGAAGCAGGATCTGGGAGCGGTGAAGCGCAGCCTTCAGGGCGAAATGCCCGCCGCCCAGCGAGCCGCGGAGGTGATATGCAACAAGCTAGACCTGACGGGGACCCCCGCCGGGCGGAGGGAAGAATCCCTCCCCGTCGGCTGAGGGTCGCAGGACGTGTTTCGAGTGATGACGCCTCGCGGCGTTGTGGGCCGGTGGCGCGGCGCGCACTCGATTGGCTGAAGACTGCTTCCACCCTAACGCTCTTCCTGTTTGCCCCCGTCGCTATCCAGGCGCAGGCCGAGCGGCCGCTCATCAATGTCGAGTCGTACAACATCGACGTGGAGATCGACTTCGACACCCAGGTTCTCGAAGCGCGGACAGAAGTTACATTCATTCCCCGAGAAGAAACGCACTTGATCGTTTTCGAGTTGAATAATGGCCTCACGCTAAGTCGCGTCGAGGCGGCTGACGGTTCGGAAGTACCGGCCGTACGTTATCGGCAGGACTTCACTATCCGGCTGAACTTTTACGACACGCTACCCATCGACGAGCCCGTCAGCGTGACTTTCTTCTACGACGGACGTCTGCAGGGGACAGAAAACTCGCCCGTTGAGGGAGTCAGCTTAGCCTCCATCGAACCCGATCGCGCCTTCTTGCTCTATCCCAGCCGTTGGTTCCCCGTCAACGGCTACGGTGCAGACCGCTTTACGGCGAGCATCAGCGTCACGACGGCTGGGGGGTATCACGTCATCGCCAGCGGTCTGCCGACTCATGAGTTTGCCGAGGATGGCAAGGAAAAGCGCAAATTCACGTTTGACCGGGCCTCGTTTCCCGGCAGCATCGCCGTTCTGCCCGACGACCCCCTCCGCGTGGACGGCCGGTTGGGTTCCACCGACGTTTACTTCCACTCGGTGGACGAAGACCTGCGCTTGGCCTACGGAGATGCCGTAGGCTCATTTGTCGAGTTCTTGACCGGCAAGTTCGGCGCACCCTACACGACGTCGCTGGCGCTCGTGGAAGTGGGAGAGTCGGCTCCTACCGGCTATTCCGCCCCCGGAATCATCTTTCTCAGCCCCTTTGGGATCGGTCAAGAAGTGAACCGTCAGTTGGTGGGCACTCAGGTAGCGCACCAATGGTGGAGAGCCATGGTGTCCCCGGGGAACCGCAACCACACATGGCTTGACCTGGGCCTGGCGTTATACTCTTCCGCTCTGCACGTTGAGGAGGAAGAGGGCGAAGAGGCCTTTGACGCCGTTATGCAAGACATTCGGATCAATGCGCTGACGTACGATGAGATTCCCATCATTCAGTCCGGCCGTCTGCCGGGCTTTTCGCTCGAGATCAGCGCGCTGGCGGGCGCCAAGGGGGCGTTAGTCGCCCACATGCTCCGCTGGACGCTGGGCGACGATGCGTTCTGGAATACTCTGCGGCAGTTCATCCAGAAGTTCGCTTGGCGTTCGGCCACTACGGACGACTTCTTGGAGACCGCGGAGGCCGTCAGCGGCAAAGATTTGCAGCCCTTTTTTATTCAGTGGACCGAGTCGAGGGGCACGCCGGAGTTTAGCCAGGAGTATACGATCTACCGGCTGGGGGGAGGCAAGGGCTTTCGGGTGCTGGGCAAGGTGAAGCAAGACATGGACACCTTCCGCATGCATGTCGAGTTGAAGATCGAGACCGAAGGAGAACCCGAGTTTGAGGTCATCGAAGTTGTCGGCACCTCATCGGATTACACGATTGACACGTTCGGCAAACCGAAACGGGTCATCCTCGATCCCCGAAACCGCATCCTGCGATTCGACAACAAGATTCGAGTGCTTGTGGCAATCCGGAAAGGCGAACAGCTCGTCGAGTACGGCTATTACAATGATGCGCTCACCGAGTACCAGAAAGCCCTGGAGATAAACCGTTACAGCTCACTCGCCCACTACCGTATTGGCGAGGTCTTCTTGCTGCAGAACAACTATCAGTCAGGGGCCAATGAGTTTCGCGAATCGCTCAACGGAGACCAAGAGCCCGCCTGGACACAGGTTTGGTCCCACGTTAACCTAGGGAAGATCTTCGACGTCACCGGTCAGCGGGAGCGAGCAGTTAACGAGTACCAGCTAGCCATCCGGACCCGTGACGACACCCAGGGCGCGCAAGCGGAGGCCAGCAAGTATCTCGACAAGCCCTATCGAAGACCCCGCCGCACCGAGCGCGTTTACTAACCACACCCGCGGGTCCGAACGCGACCCGACCCGGAGTTACAGGATTCTTCCAAGTGCTGTGGCCAGGGGGCTACGGTCCCTGTCGGTACGAGGCGAGCGTCCATAGCTCAGAGCCTTGCTGGCTGCTTTGATGCCGCAGAACGTAGGTGTTGCCGTCGTCGTCCACGATTCTGAAATAGGAATAATCAGGCCCGTACCATTGATCCAGAACTCGGGTTACCTCCAGTTTCCGTCCTTTCAACTCGAATCGAACGGGGCGCTCGTCCGCCTTGTAGCCCGAATACGTTTCGACCCGTAAATCCATTCTCTCCCTGGGACTCATCTTAGCTGCTAACCGACTGACCGGCTGCCACGTCACGCTCGTCCGAAAGGAACCCAAAGTAGCCCTCCGAGCGTCTCTACCGCTCACCGCCATCCAAAGAATGCCCCGAGCACGTTCAATCCCCAGATGCCACGCGACGACGTTGTAGAATGCTGGAGTGCGCAGGCACTTCGGCTGGTCGATTCGGCTGCTTGCTCTGTTGGGGCTTGCGCTGGCAAGCCTTCTGTTGGGCAAGTCTTCTTGGGAAAGCGTTACCGGCTATCAAACGGAGCACGTTTTTCATGCCACTCTTCCTGCTGGCGAACCTCTAACGCGCCGCGTCGTTTTGGTCGTCCTCGACGGAATAAGGGTAGACGTTTCCCGGCAAATGCCTTTCCTCCAAGAATTGGCGAGGAGCGGAGTGGCAGGCACCGCGCGGGCCGGGACGCCTTCGTTGTCGAATCCCGCTCGAGCAGCCATGGCGACCGGCGCTTGGGCTGAAGTTCACGGGGTTACCAACAACGGCCGGTACGAACCTCCGCCCGTTGACTCCATCTTCTCGCTGGCCCGAGCGGCTGGCTTGCCTAGCGCAGCGGCCGGTTCCAGCTTTTGGGTGAAGGCCTTTGGCGCTCACCTGGGAGAAGCCGTGTCCGTGCACCGCAAGCACCCGCACGGCCGGGCCCAGGCCGATCGCCTTGTTGACTGGCAGCGGCGCGTTTGCGGAGAGGATGTCGACTTCCTCCGGAAGTACGAAACGGGTCTGCTAGCGGTGGGAATCACCGCCGCCGACTCAGCTGGGCACGACTTCGGAGGCAAGTCACCGACGTATTTGCGTGTTGCGCGGGAAGTAGACACCTGCCTCCGATCACTCGTCGAAGCACTCGATGATGGTGAGACGACGTTTGTTGTCTGTTCCGATCACGGCCATATTGATAGGCGGGGTCGAGGCGGTCACGGCGGGAGCGAGGAAGAGGTGTTGAACGTACCGCTCGTGCTGGCAGGCAAGGCAATTCGCCAAAATAGCGGTTGGCGGGCCCAACAGATTGATGTCGCACCGACCATCTGCGCACTGCTGGGACTGCCGCTGCCTTCGACAAACCAGGGAAGAATCCTGTGGGAAGCCCTGGCTGTTCCCGACGGGATAGCGGGCGCTCTTCGATCCCGGGAACACGAACAGCGTCAGCTTGCTCTCTCGAAGCTGCCCAGCCGTGAGCAGTCACTGAAAGCCGGGCGAGCACGCCGTACACTCGGATCACTCGTGGCGGCGGCGCCGTTCACGTTGCTGCTAGTTGGAGTGTTCGTCAATTACAGACCTCGCTGGGCATCGTTGGTGGCGGCCGCATGCCTTTACTACGCCGTTTACTACATCCTGTTTTGGGCTCTCGGCTTGGGCTACTCGCTGAGCGTTGTGGGCCGCGAAGAATACCTCGCCGGCTTCTTTGGGCGAAACGTAGTCTGCTCGGTTGTCGCGTTGATCGCCTCTTCGGGGTTTCTGTACCGAAAAGCGCTGGGGCCCCGGGGTGTTCTCGTGCTGGACCAGGCCTTGCTGATTTCGACCACCGTCGCTCTGCAAGTGATCGTGATGGACTATTGGTTCGGCTTGCGAATGGATGACTTCATGCCCGACCTAACGGTTAGCTTCAAGGCCTACCTTGACCTGCTGCAGATCTGCGCGGTGGGGGGGGCATCACCGGTCGTGTTCGCCTCCACGATCTTGATGGAGCGGCGGCGCGAAAAGCGCCTCACCGAGGAGACTTTTTCTTAGACACGAGGCAGCGGAAAGCCTCTACAACCATGCAACAACTCCCACTCGGCCTTGCACCCGAGCGCCGGATCTTTACGGTTTCGGAGCTGACTACAGAAGTTCGCGACCTTCTGGAGGACGCGTTTGCGGACGTCTGGGTCGCCGGCGAAATCTCGAACACGAAGCTGGCGCCGAGCGGGCATTACTACTTCACACTCAAAGATCGAGACGCCCAACTTCGTTGCGTCTGTTTTCGCCAGAACGCTCTCTACCTCAAGCTCAAACCGCAAGACGGCCTGGCTGCGCTCGTACGGGGGCGGGTGAGCGTGTATGAAGCCCGGGGCGAGTATCAACTATACGTCGAACACCTTGAGCCGCAGGGTTACGGCGCGCTGCAACTTGCTTTCGAGCAGCTCAAGAAGAAACTGGCGGCCGAAGGCCTCTTCGATGAAGAGCGCAGACGTCCGTTGCCCGAGTTTCCCCGCCGGATCGGCATCGTGACTTCCCCGCGGGGCGCGGTGATCTCCGACATGCTGCGCATCCTTGAGCGACGCTTTGAGAGTCTGCACATTCTGGTCTATCCCGTCCTCGTACAGGGGGAGGGAGCGGCCGATGACATCTGCAAGGCCTTGCAGTACTTCAGCGACACTCGTTGCGTCGATGTCGTGATCGTGGGCCGCGGGGGCGGGTCACTCGAGGACTTGTGGGCCTTCAACGAAGAGAGCGTGGCACGGGCGATTGCAGAGTCTCAGGTTCCGGTGATCTCCGCCGTAGGGCATCAGACGGACTTCACGATCGCTGATTTCGTGGCCGATCTGCGGGCGCCGACTCCCTCGGCGGCGGCCGAGCTGGTGATCCGGCAAAAGTCCGAATTTGTTGAGATGATCTCGGGCATCGAGGAGCGGCTTCTGCAGGCCGTGAGGTATCGACTTGCGACCACGGGACGCCAAGTGTTGGAGACGAGCGTCAACAGCGCCGCGGCTGCGCTCAGGCGGCGCTTGGGTGGTCTGTGGCAGCGCACCGACGAGCGTGGTTTTCAGCTCCGCCAAGCGGTGGTCAGCCGGCTGCGCAAGGCCGAGACACGCTATCGCAACTCGCAGCATTCCCTGGCAGTGCTCGACTTGCGGGTTCGGCTGGCGCGGACTCGTGCGCAACTGGAAAGTCGCCGGGGGCGGCTGACCCCGTTGATGACATGGCGGCTCGAAGCGAACCGATCGAAGCTGGAATCCCTGGATCGTCAGATGCGCCAGCTCAGCCCGCTGGCGATTCTCGAGCGCGGTTACGCGATCGTCGAAACCTCGGACGGTACGGTCATCCGCTCGTCCGAACAGACAGCGCGCGGCGATTCCCTGGGTGTCCGCCTGCACGAGGGAAGGCTACGTGTACGAGTGGAAGATAGCCGGCCCGACTAGCTGCTCCGCGATGGAGTGCTGACTCTGACGCGCCTTCACCTTCCCGGCGACTTTGTTTACAGTCCTTTCACTGGGAGCGGCGTTTGAGGACGCTATAATCAATGGGGAATTGGAGTGACGGCATGAATAGATTCCGGGTGCAACTGATGCCCCTGCCGCTGATCGTTGGGTTAGCTATCGTCTCCTGTGGTGCGAGTTCCGAACCCAGTGAGTCTGCCATCGCGCAAGCCGCCAGCGATGCCGAACAGCGGGAACCGGCGCCTGATTTCTCCCTCCGGGACGCCAACAACCACGAGGTCAAGCTATCTGACTTTCAAGGCAAGGTTGTGCTGCTGAACTTTTGGGCTACCTGGTGCGGACCATGCAAGATCGAGATGCCCTGGTTCGTCGAGTTCCAGCGAAAATACAGAGACCGCGGGTTCTCCGTGATCGGGGTCGCGATGGACGAAGAGGGCTGGAATGTGGTCCGTCCCTTCGCCGACCGGTTGAAGCTCAATTTTCCGATTGTGATTGGAAACGACGAGGTTGCCGACAAGTACGGTGGCATCGCGGCCCTGCCGACCACCTACATCATCGATAAACAAGGGAAGGTTGCCCTGATGCACCAGGGCCTGACCAGCAAGGGCGACTACGAAGATGAGATTGAGCAGTTGCTCTAAAGCGTCGCTGACGGCATTCCTGATAACCGCGGGAATCGGGGCAGCCGGCGCCCAATCATTCAGTGGCTTTCACGCAGCCTCCGTCTTGCCATCGAGGACGGTAACCCTAGAGCCCGGCCAACAGGTAGTTGTCCCTGTGGCTGTTCAGATTCGGTCGGGTTTCCACGTCAACTCTGACAGGCCCGCCGACGTCTACCTGATCCCGACCAAGTTGACCTGGGACAACGAGGTTCTCGAATTGCAGGACATCGAGTACCCGCCCGCCGAGTTGGTCGAATACAAGCACTCCGACAAGCCGCTTTCCGTTTATTCCGGCAAGTTCGTGATTCGCTCTTCTTTTGGTGTGCCCGCGCAAATTCCCGACGACCTCACCGAGCTAACCGGGAAGCTGCGCTACCAGGCATGCAACGACAAAGCCTGCTTTCCTCCGAAGAGTCTCCGTGTTCGCATTCCGGTCGCCGGGCGTTAGGTGTTCGGGAGAGAAACTCTCGGATCCTACATCGGTCACCACCCGGTGTTTGCCTGGAAGCTACTGCACGGGAGCCACTACCACTTCCTATCTCTTGGCCCCGAAACCCCTTTAGTAGAATAAGATCGGTCGTAGCCGAACCAGGCTTATGCATTGCCGTTTTCCGACAACGGCCTGTTGGGTGGGGTTGCTCATAGCCTCGGCAGGCCTTGGCCAAAACCCCCCGGTTACCGAAGCCTCCGGGATTACTCGCCACGGTGACACGCTGCTGATCGTGGACGACGGGCACCGAGGGGTCTACTTCCGAGTCCACCTCGAGAGTGATACCGGGCCTATCATCCGCCTTGCCGAGAAGCGGATCGAAACGATTTCTCTTCCCCATGCCGCCTTAGCCACGGACCTCGAGGCCATTGATGTGCTGGCCGACGGCCGGGTCGTGGTTCTCTCGGAGAGGCTGCGCGCCTTATTCGGCAGCGAAGGAGTCATTGCGGAGTATGACGGCCCGATGAGCGAGTTCGGCAAAAAGGGCCTGGAAGGGCTCGCCGTCCAGCCCCAAGCGGATGGATCGTCGAAGATCGCTGTCCTGTGGGAGGGGGGCTACCCGATATACGAGCAGGTGCCCGAGCAACTGCGCCGCCGCTTGGGACGCCTACCCATGCGGCCCGTCGTTCAAGTGCACAGTCTGCGGGCCGGTGAACTCGACATTCTCGTTCGTGGCCCGAACTTCACTGAGTTGGACGTGGTTTCTCCACGCGGTCGCGCACCGCGCGCCCAGCGGTTTCGTGCGCCCGACCTGGTCTGGCACCAAGGCCCGGGGGGGCGCTGGGGATTCATCGTGCTCCTTAGCTCGCACAATTCCCTCGGCAAGCGGGAATACCGACATCATTGGCTGCAACGCTTCTCCGAGCGAGGCAGTCGCATTGGTGAGCCGATCGACTTGGATCGAATGATGCCCGAAGACCTCAAGGGCGTGAACTGGGAAGGGCTAGGCTGGTTCGAGAAAGGGAAGAGCTTGGTGATCGTGCACGAAAGCCACCCCGCGCCGAACGCGGTGGCTTACGTGGTTCAACTACCGCCACAATGGCAGCCTCTTTCTCCAGCTCCAACCGCGTTCACGCATTGGCTCGAACGCGAAACCAGTTACTACCTTGATGGCCCCGACAAGAAAAGTCCCGCCGACGGATCACTGGCCGCCGGAACGAAGGTCACGATGCTGGAAAGGGACGGCAAGTACTGTCTCGTCCGCACCGACGAGAACTTGAGCGTGTACGTGGCGCGAAAGCGCTTGAAGCCCTACCAGCCGGACTGATCTATCCAATGGGCAACGGGACGCTAGCCTGCTTGGTTGCAAAACTCACGATCGATCATAGGGCGACAATCCTGGACCGCTCCCTCACGGTCGCGGCTCGGAAGACTCCGCGAAGAAAACACTTCCGGGCCAAACGGACGATCATATGGTCCTTCGGGAAAGGACTTTTCAAATAACGCGAACTTTGCAACCAAGCGCTAGCCCGATGTTTCGCCTCGTGTCCCGGAACCCAAGCCAGGCTCTTGCTCCGTAATGTGTTCCCCTGTTGCGTCACGGGGCTGACTCCGCGAGCCGTTTTCGGTAAACCTCCCGCGCGTGATCGTAAGCCCGACGAGCTTCGTCGCGCTCCTGCTCGCGAATTCTGGGCATTTTCTGGCTCCAGCATTGGTCGACCGCCGCCAGGCACCACTCGGCGCTGCGGCGAGAGGCCCGGATCGGCTTTCCGTCAACCAGCGCGAAAATGGGGTTGGTGTGCGAGGAAGGCAGAATGCGCACGGCGATCCAACTGCTCTTCGGGATCGCCACGTCAAACTCCAAGTCACGAATCTGTCCGTCGGCGAGAATTTCCTGACTCGCCACGGGCTCGCCGTTGACGACCAGCTCCACGGGCACCTTCCGGGTTCCTCGAATGCGGGCGCGTTCCAGATTCCAGTACGGCTTTTCCTCGTAGCGCAAGTTGTGAAATTTGGGATCGGGAAACAGGTCGAGGTAAGCCGCGGCTTTGACCTCGACGCGTGCCTTGGCCCCGGCGCTCAAGCGCACTTCGCTCTCACCCTCGCCCACCTCGACCCCGTTCACTTTGAAGTCGATCAGGTGGCTGAGTCCGTCGCTGACATAGGTGCGGCCGTCGCGGACACCGTCGATCCAGCCGCGGTAGGTCAGCTTGTCGAGCTTCACGTAGCTTCTGCCGAGACCCACCTTATCGTCGTAGATGCAGGGGAAATCCGTTTCGCCGCTGATGCGAGCGCGGAAACCGACGTTGAGCGTGTGGTACCAGATGCTTAGCTCCCAAACATAGGGTGTATCGACGGCCGAAATGAAGTCCACGGCATCGTGAGTCACATCCACAATGTATTCGTTGGCGCCGATGCTATCGAAGCCGGGCATTTCGTAACTGGGAAGCTCTTCGCTTAGCACGTCCAGCCCCCAGCCCGAATGTGAGAAGCCCACGACCCCGCCCTGCGCCTTGCCCCAGCGAAGAATCGGCAGATCCCAAGAAGGCCATTCCTCGATCCGTGTCGTGCCGGGATAGTCGTCTTCCTCAAGGCCCATGAGCACCAGGTGGCCGGCATGACTGGACGGAAAGCCCGAAACCTCCACGTCGTAGTGCAGGAGTCGTTCGGGCTTGGACACGGCATCATCGGCGGCGCTGAAAAACTGCTTCTGGTAGTACCACGACGGACCCCAAGTGAGCACCGCTCCGATGTTCAAGCTCTCACCCAAGACTTGCCGGATCATGTCTTTAGGATCGACGCCCTCGGTCGGGTTCTTGTAATGAGAGCACCCCGCGGCGTGGATGTGATGGTCGCCCGACCACCAGCCGTACTTCGAAGGATCGATCCAACGCTGCAACTGAAAGGAAAGCTCGCCGGGACCGTTTTCATCGATATTAAGTTCCTTTGTTCGTGTGAAATACTCGGGCCCGGCCGAGTATTCCATCGTGTAGTAGCCGGCCGGTAGGCGGACTCTCTCACCGTCGGCGCGATAGACCTGCGGCTGAAAGGGAAAGTCGGGCGCCAGGCGCTTCGAGGGATTCGGATATAGCCTGCCGGCGCGATCCTTGATGATGAACCCGGCGATCGCCGGGTTTCCACTCTCGTCTTTGACGCGCAAAGTGATGGGGCGCGATGGTTGGATGTTGAACAGCACCAGGATCTCGTTGCGAAAGCCAATGTCCTGGGACCCCTGGCCGACGTGGAAGGAGATCTTGGCCGAACGCTGTCCTCGATCGTGACTGTAAGCTTCGAGGACCTGATACTCGAGGCCCAGCCCGGAAAGCCTCTCGGCCATGGGAGGCCTATTGTAGATCGCAAGGTCGGCCCAGCGCTCCTTGGCCTCCCGCTGGGTCAACTCCATCTCGGGCTCGGGTTCCGATTCGGATTTGATGGATTTCGGCCCACTGTTCGGACTCTCTACTACCAGCGGCGCGGTGACCCCGGCTTGGTTGAGCACCTTCACCAAAAAAAGTCTCGTGCCCTGCTCGACTAGCACCGGCTTGGCCGCCCCTTGTCTGACTTTGACCCGGCTCTGGGGGTTGATGTCGACCACGGCGAGAACGAAGGGATCCAAGATCTCCTGCAGCCGCGAGACGGCTCTTTGTTCGTCCTCCATGCCGATCGCCTTGTTTATCTGACGATGGACCTCGGCGGGCAGCGGCTGCCCGAGAAAGTTAAGGGCGTCTTCGATCTGGCGGATCTGTTGCGCCAAGGGTTGTAGCGGGATTTCGCCCTGCGCCTGGACGCATGTCGCAAGGCAAACAAGCGCGGTCAACAACCGGGCTATAGGCACGAACCGAAAGAGTTTGATCAACATAACGCGTGTCTCCTGGGCGAACGGGCCGTCCGGGGAAGCGCCTGAGGACTACGCCCTGGGGTCAAGGCGCTTCTGCTAACGGCACACAAAAGCATACTCCCTCCGCACTGCATTTCACAATCTCTTGGCAGGAGGGGACTGGGAGCGGTGCGCTATCATGCTCGCCGAAAGGCGAAACGCCGCGGGTTTGGAAACGACCACCAGCTCCGCGCTTAGGTGCTGTGGATCACCCCGCCCAAGGGTGTCCGGTTGCGAAATTGTAGCCTGCCTAGCCTGTCCCTGATTTTTTCGCGATTTGTCTGTTTCGCCGTGACAGCTCCACCTGGGGCGAGGCTTTCCTGCCGGATTTGAGCGGATTTGAGCGGATTTCCCTTAGAAACCCTCCGCCCTAGGCGCACGACCCCTTTTCTATCTCCATTCTAACCCGCGAAGTCAAGCCTTTCGGGGTTCGAGAGCAAGTATGTTGTTGATTCTGTGGGGTCGGAAGCGGCGTGACGCTGGTGGAGCGAGGCCTGTTTTGGGGGTGGTCAGTAGAGAGGAAGACCGGCCCGCTGCGCGGCCGGTTGGACCCCACCCCATGCCCCGATCGGTCCTCCGGGGACGACTGATCGCCAGGCCCTTCGGAAAAGTGCGTTTCCCATATGCAGAACAGACCCGCGAACGCCGGTGAGCAGTCCAGCGGCAACGGCCTTTCGATCCCTGATGGCCCGCAAGCTAGCGGTTCTGCTGCACGTGTTGTGGCAGCGCGACCGTGTTCGCGTTTCTTGCTCGCCCACACCCTCGCGATTGAGCGAATCGGAGCCGCGAACGCAAGTGAGCGGTCATACTGCCATGGAGCGGCCAATCGCCAACCCCCGGAGACAGCGAGCCCGTGGCTGTTTGCGTGGGGGGGGGGAAGGCGGGTAGGCGAAAGGTGATGGAACCTCAGCTTAAAGGTCGAGGGTCTGGAAACGGCATCAGCCCCGCGCTACGGGCTCGGCTGGAGCCGACGTGCCGTTGCGTCCAATACCTCTCAGGCTGCCTGCGCTCTCGCCTTCTCTTCCCGCGCTTCCAGCAACAGCTTCTCGAACAGAGGCCTTTGCTCCTCGGCCGTGTGGGGTGATGTGTCGTCTTTCGGGGCCTTCTGACGCGGGTACTTCCAACCGTAGCCCCAGCGCCATTTCTTAAACGGCAGCCAGCCGACACCGCCGATGCGCACGCCGAACCATCGAATCCCTGCGAGGAACCTGTACCGGCTGTGCCGCTTGATGCAGCGGTAGAACTCACGGTCGACCTTCGCCCGGTCGCGCCAAGGACCTCCCTGCCAGTAGGCCCAGTCGTGTACGATGCAGCATGCCCTCATGTCGAGGTCCGCGACCAAGCTGCAGCCGTCCGTGCGAAATGGTTTGTCCATCACAAGACCTCCCCTCCTGAGTGGAGCTCGGCCCGAAAAGCGCCAAATCTTGTGCCCTCCCCGACCGATACCGTACCCCAAAACATGCTGACGCCGCATGCAGCACGAACACAGCCCTCGAAAGGACGTGGATGCTCTTGTTGAACCCCGACTAGCCTGCGAAGAGCCGGCGGGTCTGGGAACGGCGTCGGCCCGCGCAGCGCACCAAAGCACTAGTCCTCAAACCGGCGGACCGCAAGTACCGCGTTGAGGCCTCCGAAGGCGAAAGAGCTCGACAGGGCCGCCTCAATCGGCATCTCCCTACACGTGTTGGGCACGTAGTCGAGATCGCATTCCGGATCCGTCTCAGTGAAATTCGCGGTAGGGGGGGCAACCTGGTCCCGCATAGCCAATACGGTGGCCACCAGCTCCAGTGCTCCCGAAGCTCCCAAAGCGTGGCCGTGCATCGACTTGGTGGACGAAACCGCCAGCCGGTCGGTGTGCGCTCCGAAGACGCGGCGGATTGCCCTCGTCTCGGTCACATCGTTGACTTGGGTCCCCGTGCCGTGAGCGTTGATGTATTGCACTTCCCGCGGGGACAGTTTCGCGTCGCCTAGCGCCATTTCCATGGCCTGGGCCGCGCCGGCTTCGGAAGGTTGGATGAGATGGCCAGCATCGGCCGACATGCCCGCACCGGCGAGCTCGGCGTAGACATCGGCTCCGCGCTCGCGCGCTGCCTCGACCGGCTCGAGGATCACGATCCCAGCGCCTTCGCCGAGCACCATGCCCCGTCGATCGCGACTGAAGGGCCGACAAGTGTCGGGCGCCATGACGCGTAACGCTTCCCAAGCCTTCATCGTTCCGAACGTAAAGCAAGCTTCCGAGCCTCCCGCAATCGCTATCGGCGCCACACCCTGCCTCACGAGCCAAAAAGCTTGTGCAATGGCGTGGTTGGCCGAGGAGCAGGCACTTGAGACGGTGAATGCCGGGCCGGTTGTCCCGAATTCTATCGTCAAGTGGCTGGTTGCAGCACTTACCATCAGTCGAGGGATCACCGACGGCTGTACGCGGGGGTTTCCCTTGCCGTAAAGCTCGCGAAAGGCGTCATCGTCGGTGGTCTTGCCACCTGTTCCCGTACCCAGAATCACCGCTGTCTGACGAGCCAGCCCTTCGGTCAGCTCCAGCCCGGAATCGTCCAGCGCTTCACGAGCAGCCAAGAGCGCAAACTGCGAGAAGCGGTCCATCAGGCTCAGGCGTTTTGCGTCGAAGTGGCAGCTGGGATCGTAATCCGTCACCTCGGCGCCCACCCGGATGGCAAGGTCCTCGAGCGGCAGGATCGAGAGTGGACGTATGGCGGAGCGCCCGGCGCGTATGCTGCCCCAAAATGCCTCGCGGCCCAGGCCCATGGCGGAGACGCAGCCAAGTCCGGTGATGGCGACGCGGTGCATCCGATCTAGGATTCGGCGGCGGATTTCTTGAGAGCCAAGAGCTTCTCTACACCTTGGACGGTGTCTCCGACACCCCGGAGCTTCTTGGCCTCGTCGTCGGGAACACTAATGTCGAACTCGCTTTCGATCGCGAACAACACGTTGATCCCGTCAAACGAATCGATGCCCAGCTCCTCAAAGGTGGAACAGGGAGTAATTTTCTGGGAGTCAATTTGCTGGGTCTCGGCCAATACACGGATCACTCGCTCTTCGACGTCGCTCATGGCAACTCGACCCTTGCAGTCTGGTGACATGATACACCAGCAGGGAATTCGGAAACCGCTCTCGGCTTACCGGAAGTTAGGTGAGGATGGGGCCTGGCACGGAGGCGGATGAGAATGGGGCCGATCACCCGCTCCGATCGGCGATCGTCGGAGCCCACGGTAAGGGCTGGCCGTGTTGAGACGGAATTGACCTTGAAGCTTCCGGCTGTGCCTGGCGGAAGCCTGGCACAAGGGGTCCTTGGGAGACTTCTTAAAGTTAGAGAGGCTAACCGCCGAGGTGAGTAATAGGTCCGACCCGGGCCGCTTGCGGGGTGTCACCGGTGGGACTATACTGATCTTGCTGGCTAGTGCCCGGACAAGGGCTGTCAGAGGTCGTATGCCGTGACGAACGACGCCGAATTTCACTCGCCACAGCGCGAGGCAGCCATTTTTTATGGAATGTTCCTGCGAGGTCGCTCGGAGGACGAGTTGCGGGAAGAAATCGACGTCTCTCCCAAGCTGCTGAACAAGTGGATGCGCGCGCGCGATTTCGACCCCGACTTTCGCCAGAACCTGCGCAGGGTCTATGTCTATCGAAAGCAGGTATTGGCAATCTTTAACTCCCTCATCACCAGCGAAAAAGCCTCCCGAAGCTGGCAGAAGCAATAGTCGCCGTTCCCTTGCCCTCACAACCCGGGGCAAACATCAGTGGCAAAGGCAATCCTCATAACGCTGAAAAACTGTTTCGTTGTTGGATTACTCGTTAAAGCTAGTGCTTGGTTGCCTAAATTCAGGATAGGTTATAGGCGGACAATCCCTGGACCGCTCCCTCACGGTCGCGGCTCGGAAGACTCTGCGAACAAACCACTTCCGGGCCACACGGACGATCGTATGGTCCTTCGGGAAAGGGCTTTTCAAATAACGCGAACTTTTGCCACCAAGCTTAGGTTCGAAGGTTACCGAGACTCGCTCCAAGATAATGGGGCCGGACAGGCAGGAACGCCTATCGACCGAGTTTTTCAGCAGCCTCAATCCTCTTTATGAACCTGCGAGCAGAGGAGCCGTGAGGACTGCGGCCATGGGCCGCCGGCAACTGGCGGGTCAAGGCAACCCCACCCCGTCTCCACAAACATAGTTCGGTGCATCGTTCTATCGGGTAAAACGATAAACACCACGCTGCTCAGTCGGGGCGACCGCAGGAATCCCACCCTGGACTTTGTGCCAGGCCCGCGAAGATAGCAAGGTTATCCAGAGATATCTATTATTGAGAAGGACGAAGCGTCTTCAGGGCGTAGCGCCTCCCGTAGGGAATAATCCTCCGGCGGTAGTCGGACCGCATCTTGATGCTGATCCGAATAAGCACCACCCCATGAGAGCTGGACGGCGACAATTTGCTCTACCGACCGCTGGGTTGGCGCTGATCGTGGCGGCGGCGTGGCTGTCGAGTGCCACCATCGAGCTAATCCTCATTGGCCGTGCTGACGGCAGCCTGAGCTGGGGACCGGGGTTGTTCCGGGTGATGTTGGCTATTCACGGCTTCGTGCTACTGGCGTGCGGTATCGCTACGAGGCGAATGGTTGGAAGCGGGGACCACCGGCAAGAGGAGCCAATCACATCCGGAATGGATGGCGTCGCGAAGCGGTATTGGTGGGCTTTAGCAGCCCTGACCCTCGTCGCCTTGGCTCTACGGCTCTGGCGTTTGGACTCGGGCTTGTGGCTGGACGAGGTTTTCACGCTCCTGGATTTCGGCCGAGTGCCGTTTACCGAAGTGGTCACGATGTTCCCTTCCCAGAATCAACACATGCTCTATTCCGTCCTGATGCACCTTCCTTTAGCCCTGTGGGGAGAAAGCGCGTGGGCGCTTAGGTTGCCGGCGGTTTTATTCGGTGTCGGAGGTGTTTGGGCAGTTTTTCTTCTTGGCAGGAAGCTTGTCGGGGTCCGTCAGGCTCTGCTTGCCGCGGCGTTGATGACGGTTTCTTACCATCATGTCTGGTTCTCGCAGAACGCTCGGGGTTACACGGGGCTGATGCTGTTCACGACCTTGGCGACCTGGCTATGGCTAGAGGCTCGGGATCGTCAAGGTTGGCGCTGGTGGGTCGCTTACGCTGTCGCTCTCTGGCTTGGCTTGTGGGTTCACACGACGATGGTGTTTGTCGTAGCGGCCCACGTGTTGGTTGAGTTGTCAGGCGCCGCCCGAACCTCGTATCGGGCCCGACGGAGCGGCAAATCCCTTGGGGCGATTCCCGCGCTGCGAAAGCCGGTCGTGGCCTGGCTGCTCAGTGGCACGCTTTCGCTTCAAGTTTATCCCTTGTCATTGCCGCAGTTCTTCCGAACCGCCCTGCATGAAACTTCGATGGATGCCCAGTGGACCAACCCACGGTGGGCCGTGACGGAAAGCCTGCGCAGCTTAGAAATAGGTTGGTCAAGCGTGGCTGTGCTGCTTTTCGGCAGCCTGCTGGCCGTATCCGGTTGGTGGAGCCTGCTTCGTAAGAGCAAAGCCGGCGCGATCGCGATGGTGCTACCAGGTCTGCTGGGCGGAACTCTCGTTGTTGCGATGCGGCACAACCTGTGGCCCAGGTTTTTCTTTTTCTTGATGGCATTCGCGTTGCTTGTGGCTGTCCACGGTGCGTTTGTGGGGTCGCGGTTCGTGATGGGGCGAAGGAGAACGCCCGGGAACGAGCGGGCGTCGTCCGCCGTCGGAGCTGTCTTGGTGGCGCTGATGATCGCGGCCTCGGCGGCTACGGTGCCACGCTGCTACGCCCTTCCTAAACAAGACTTCATGGGCGCTCGCGATTTCGTCGAGCGCCGAGTTCGGCCTGGTGAGACGATCGTCGCCGTGGGCCTGGCAGCGCGGGTGTATGGCGGTTATTTCGCCCCAAATTGGACCGCCATCCAAGAGTATGAGCCTTTGCAGCAGGCTCGCCGAACACATGAAAGCACCTGGCTCGTCTACACTTTGCCGATTGAGATTCGGGCCTTCCAGCCGCGGGTATGGAAAACTATCGAGCGTGACTTCGAAGTCGTCAAGGTGTTCCCGGGAACGCTCGGTGAAGGCGAAGTGTTCGTCTGTCGAGAACGAGACCCGGCGTGGCGACAGTGACGCCATGTTTAGCTCGAGATCTCGACTTCATCTGACGGTGGTGGGGGCCCTGTTTTGATAGCCGGTCCCGCCGCAAGCTCGGATACTTCGCCGATCGTGTACCATCTCGTTTAGCGGGAGTTTCGCGTCGTCAGAACCTTCCCAGGGAGTCTGGGCGGGGGAGATAGTGTAGTCTGCCGATACGACCGCGGGTTTCAACGTCCTGCTGGCTAGGTGTCTTGTTGCGCCCCTAGCGCGTGGAAGTAAGTGTTGCCGGCAACTTGCATGGACACCAATCTTCTCGATCAGACCCGTTCTCACTATGATTCGTTTCCCTTTATCGAGGGAGGGGCAAATCGTATTGCGTGGTGGCGCGAGTATCTCCGTGCGTTTTTGCCCGACCGACAGATCCAAGATCGGTTAGTCCTGGACGTTGGCTCAAGTGTGGGTGAAATCAGCCGGGGCATGATTGATCGTGGAGCTAGGCTGATTTGCCTGGATTTGAGCTTTGAGTCTTTGCGAAGATGTCGCCGAGTCAACCCCGAGGCCGAACTGCTTCACGCCAGCGCTCTTGACTTGCCGTTTCCCAATAACACTTTCGACCATTCGATTGCGATCGGGGTCCTGCACCATACTCCGGACTGTCGCCGGAAGTTTCGCGAGATGGCGCGTGTGGTAGCCCCCGGGGGGACTATCTTAGTGTTTCTATACAATGCGTGGAGCATCTACAATCTGATCTACCACGGTTTCAAGCCCATCCGACGAACCCTACCTCTTTCTCAAATCCCGTCTTGGGCATTGTGGATGCTGCAGCCTTTCGTGTGGCTCCACCTTAGGCAGAGGCTCAACGGAGTGCAGCTTCGCAACTTATTGGGCGACAAGCTTTGGACACCGCAGGCCAGTTTCCACTCTGCCTCGGAGGTCCGGCAGTGGGCCGTGGAGGACGGCCTGGCATTCGTGACCGGCAAGAGCTTCTTCTTGGGTTACGCGAATGTCGCGCAATTCAGGAAGGAGAAGCAATGACGTCTTTCGCCGGTCAGACCAACTCATGGGGGATCTCTACCTTGTCCTTCACGGATCACAGGGTACGAAGCGCGACGTGTTGGCATGCAGGGCGCATCCGCGCTGTTGGACTGGCGGGTGGCCACTCCCCTTGTCGATGGCTCCCTTGCCATAGGGTTGCCTAGCGCCAATCAGCTATGTGTGGCATCTGCGGAATTCTGCGAGTGGGACCCTCCGCGGGGGAGATTGACCCGCTGCTCATCGATCGGATGACGGAGAGTCTTGTGCATCGCGGACCTGACGATCGCGGCGTCTGGCAGGATGACCGAATCGCGCTCGGCCATCGGCGCTTATCAGTGATTGATCTGTCACCCAACGGTCGCCAGCCGATGGGAAATGAAGACGGCTCAATCCAAATCGTCTACAACGGGGAGGTCTACAATTTCCAGGAACTGAAGAAGCGCTTCCGGCTCGTTGAAAAAGGCCACGTCTTTCGTTCTCGCACAGACACGGAGGTGCTGATCCATCTCTATGAGGAAATCGGTCTGGAGATGGTTCGCGAGCTCAATGGAATGTTCGCGCTTGCGATCTGGAACGCTAACGATCAATTATTGCATCTGATCCGGGACCGCTACGGAATCAAGCCTCTTTTCTATCAGCGCGACGAGCAGTTCTTCCGCTTCGGTTCGGAAATTAAGGCTATTCTCAGGGACGATCGCGTACCCAGAAAGCCTTCGCTGCAAGCCCTGCATGACTTCTTGACCTTCGACTACATCCCCGGTGCTCAGACAGCCTTTGAGGACATCCTAGAGGTACCCCCAGCGCAATGGATGACGATTCACCCGGCGGGAAACGTTACCAGCAACCAGTATTGGGACCTCCCGTTTGATGTTGATACGTCGATGGATGAAGAGACTGTCACCAAGCAGACCCTGGAGCTACTGGACCGCTCGGTGAAACGCCGCTTGATAGCTGATGTACCTGTCGGAGTACTACTCTCGGGGGGCTTGGATTCGAGCGCTGTGGTGGCGGTCATGAAGCAATCGACTTCGGATCCCTTTCATACGTACTCGGTTGGTTTCGAGGACCCCAGTTTCAGCGAACTGCCGTACGCGCGTACCGTCGCGAAGCGGTTTGGAACTATCCATCACGAGGTGACGGTAACACCCCAAATGGTTCGCGACCTGCTGCCGGGCTATTTGAAGTTCATTGACGAGCCCTATGCGGATGGGTCGGCCATTCCCACCTATTACGTTTGCCAGCGAGCCAAGGAGGACGTCGTGGTACTCCTTTCCGGTGAGGGGGCGGATGAAGCCTTCGCTGGGTATGAGACCTATGTCGCCTACCAAGTAGCACGCTATGCCCGACATGTGCCGCGGTGGCTTCGTCATAACGTACTGCTTCCGTTGGTCAATCGGCTGCCTGCTTCGGACAAAAGACTGAGTCTTGACTTCAGGATGAAGCGCTTTCTCGGCGGGCTGGACCTTCCGCCACCGGAGGCACACTTGTGGTGGCGAATCGTGCTGACCGAGGCGGAGAAACTTGAGCTCTACACTCCCGAGGTGCTCGAACAACTGACCCCCGAACCCTCGGATCGACACTTTGTGGAAGCTTTCGAGAGGTTGGCCAGGGGGGACGTCCTATCTCGATTGCTGTATATCGATTCGCGTGTGTTTCTGCCTGACGATCTGATGATAAAGAATGATCGCATGAGTATGGCTCACTCCTTGGAAACGCGCCTGCCGATGACGGATCCGGAGTTGACGGAGTTCATGTCGAAGGTTCCATCTCATTTCAAGCTTCGCGGTCTCCGCAAGAAGTATGCCCTTTACCGCGCCATGGAGGGCAGACTGCCGAAGAGCACATTGAGGAGGAAAAAGCTCGGTTTGGAAATGCCTTATTCTCGGTGGTTCAAAGGTGAGCTCAGGGACTTTCTCGTCGACCACCTAAGTCCCGAGCGACTCACTGCAACAGGGATCTTTCGCCCAGAACCGGTTCAACGGCTTATCGATGACCATATGGCGGAGCGTGTAGACAATGGCCGTGCGCTTTGGGGGCTGCTGAATTACATGATGTGGCTCGAACTCTACACGTGAGAGACCAACAGGAATGTGGGGCCGCTTGCTGATCCTCGCACTGCAGGCGGTCGGCCAGCAACGGCATCACTGCCTCAGCCTCAGCCCGGAAAGTATGGCGATCATCACACAGTGGATCACTGATCACGGATCCCCGTATTGAATACTCTCACTAGGAGGATTGCATCTTGCCCCGGCTGCTAGAGGTGCGTAACTTGGCCACCCACTTTGCCACGCGCGGCGGCGTCGTAAAAGCAGTCAACGGGATCTCCTATCACCTTGACGAGGGGGAGACGTTGGGCATAGTGGGAGAGAGCGGCTGCGGGAAAAGCGTGAGCGTGCTCTCGATCATGCGGTTGGTCCCCGATCCGCCGGGGAAGATCGTGGGTGGAGAGATCCTTTTTCGGGGTCAAAACCTACTCAAACTCGGCGACCGCGATATGCGGCGGGTGCGGGGGGGCGAGACCGCGATGGTTTTTCAAGACCCTTTTACTTCTCTCAACCCTGTATTGACAGTCGGTTTCCAAATCACCGAAGCGCTCCAATTGCAAACCGGGATGAACGGCGTGCGCGGCCGGGACCGTGCGGTCGAGTTGCTGCGTTTAGTGGGTATTCCCAACCCTAAAACGCGGATGAAAGAGTACCCGCATCAGTTCTCCGGAGGGATGAGGCAGCGAGTGATGATCGCCATGGCCCTATCGCGGGAGCCGCGGCTGCTCATTGCGGACGAGCCTACCACCGCGCTGGACGTGACGGTCCAACAACAGATCATCGACTTGGTGAAGCGTTTGCAAACCCAATTGGGGCTGGCCGTCATTTGGATCACCCACGATCTGGGCGTTGTCGCTTCGGTGGCCAAGCGAGTCGTGGTGATGTATGCGGGATCTATCGTCGAAGAGGCGAGCACAACGGATTTATTCGCCTCGCCTCGCCATCCCTACACGATCGGTCTGCTGGAGTCACTTCCCTCACTGCACGATCGGCGCGACGAGAAGCTGTTCTCGATCCCCGGCCAACCGCCCGACCTGACGGAGCTGACCGGGGGCTGTCCGTTTGCCGACCGGTGCGACTACGTGGAAGAGCGCTGCCGCGAGGCGCACCCGCCGCTCGAAGCGGTTAGTCACGGCCACAGCGTGGCCTGCCGGCGGACGGACCAGACTGAAGGCGTTTGGAGCGCGGATGTCCGTTAGCCCGCTTTTCTCACCAGGTGGCGAGGCGAAGTGCGTGAGAGGTTCGTCAGTACGCGGCGCGCGCCGCTCGGCGCGCGCAGGCGTAGTTGAACCCTACGTTGAGCACGGCGAGCAAGCGCAACGAAGTCATGGCGGGCCTGTGGCGTACTTCAACCGTCGGCGGGTGAGAAATGCGCGCTAGCGACGCCAAACAACCCTTGGTGCAGGTAGCAGACCTCAAGAAGTATTTCCCTGTCACCGGCGCATCTGTCTTCGGGCGTCACCTCAGCGACATTCGAGCGGTCGATGGAGTGAGTTTCGAGATCTACCGGAGTGAAACCTTGGGCTTAGTGGGGGAAAGCGGGTGTGGAAAATCCACGACTGGCCGCACCATTTTGCAGCTCTATCGGCCTACGGCCGGCGATGTACGTTTTGACGGCGTGAGCTTGGTGAACCTCAAGCAGAACCAGCTGCGGCAAATGCGCCGTCGCATGCAGATGATCTTCCAAGATCCCTACGCCGCACTGAGTCCTCGCATGACGGTAGCCGGCACTGTTGGCGAGCCCCTTGAGATCTACGGCCTGGCGCGAGGCCAGGAGAAGCAGGCAAAAGTGGATGAATTGCTGGATCTCGTAGGCCTGCATACATCCTTCGGGAATCGGTACCCCCATGAGTTGTCCGGCGGGCAGCGCCAGCGAGTGGGAATCGCAAGAGCGTTGGCTCTGAAGCCCGACTTCATCATGTGCGATGAGCCGGTCTCCGCGCTGGACGTGTCGATCCAAGCGCAGATCATCAACTTGCTGCAGGAAATCCAGGAGCGTTTTGGTCTCACCTATTTGTTCATCGCGCATGACCTGAGCATCGTGCGGCACATCAGCGACCGAGTGGCGGTGATGTATTTGGGAAAGATCGTCGAACTTGCCGACAGCGATACACTCTACACAAACCCCCTTCACCCCTATACGCAGGCGCTCTTGTCCGCAGTGCCGCGTCCGCGACCCGCCAGCGACGATCAACGTGAGCCGGTCCTGTTGGGAGGAGATATTCCCAGTCCTTCGAGCCCCCCTCGGGGCTGCAATTTCAACACTCGGTGTCCTCTGGCAACAGCCGTTTGCTTCGAGGTAGACCCGGAGTTCAAACAAGTCTCCCCCGGCCATTGGGTGGCTTGCCATCTGGTGGAGTAAGACGCGGAGGGACGCCTGCCGCCGGCCCGCCCGAGTGCCTGGTTTGCCTAAACTCCCCATGGACTACCGGTCGAATCGCTGGACCGCTCCCTCACGGTCGCGGCTCGGAAAGCTTGACATGGGAAGAGTGACGTTGTACTCTTTACGTAAAGAGTAAAGAGTAAGAAATGGTGGTCAGCAAACTGTCAGCCAAGGGGCAGGTCACGATTCCCAAGGAAGTCCGGGAAAAACTCGGCGTCGAACCGGGAGACGGGATCGGATATGAGGTCGAAGGGGATGCTGTGCGCATCAGGCGAGTAGACCCCTTTGATGCAAGCTTCCATGCGGCGTTGTCGCAAACTTTAAGTGAGTGGGCGACGCCGGAGGACGAAGAGGCGTTCGGTGATCTCTAGACGGTGGGATGTCGTCGCTGTGCCGTTTCCGTTTTCGGATCGACCCGGCCACAAGAGACGGCCCGCGCTGGTACTCACGAACTCGTCCTTCAATCGCGCTGGGCACACAGTTCTGTGCATGATCACGTCATCCGGACGCGCCGACTGGCCCGGAGACGTCGAGCTAAAGAACCTAAAATCGGCGGGCCTTGCGGTGCGCTGCTTGGTTCGTTTCAAACTCTTCACCCTAGACAATCAGCTCATCCTGAGATCGATCGGCCGTCTTGGCGCGGCCGACCTACGAAGCGTCGCCAGCAACCTGAGAGCCTTTCTCGTCGGCTAAAAGATAGACCTACGCTCGAAGGACGGGCTACCGAATGACCGGCTTCATCCCGAACCCGTGACAATCGAGCCGACTGGGAGGTGCCCCCGCGGGCCAGAGGCGCGTGGCTACGACAAGCAAGATTGCTTGTCCCACTGGGCCCATCTGCGACAAGTTGGCAAGAAACCCGGGATTGCGGATACCCAGCCTGGCTTTTCGTGTAACTTTCCTGTTTCGTGAGCCGTCCGAAGCTACGGAGCGCCTGGGAGAGATCCCCCGCCGGACGTCGATGATTGCACTCGGGAACAAACGGCTTCTTTTCGCCGCCGTAGTAGCTTTACTGGCGGCCTTACCTGCGAGTGCAGCCGACCGGGTCCGCCACTTCACCGTCATTCTTTCCGAACCGTCCATTGCACAACGCGTTCCTAACCACCCGCGGGCTCCTGACGGCCGGGTTCAAGTCGACAAGCCCGAGTTTCAGCTTATGACTCGGCAGGCCGCTTTCGCCCAGGATCCTATAAAGAGGGCTGTCGAGGACCTTGGCGCCGAAGTCACCGGCTCGGTTTGCCACGTTCTTAACGCTGTCTTCGTCAAAGCCACGCGCGAACAAGCCGTACGGCTCGTCCGGTTGGCGGGTGTCAAGCGTGTAGTGCAAGCGCGACGCTTCAAGCTTATGCTGAACACCGCAGCGGACATCGTCGATATGCCGGCTGCCTGGAATGCCTTAGGTGGCGTAGGTAACGCCGGAGCGGGAATACGGATCGGCATCATCGATACGGGAATCGATATCGATCATCCAGCCCTCGACGACTCATTACTCGTGCCCCCGCCGGGGTTTCCCAAGGGGCGTCCCGAGCATCTCGCTTTTACAAGCAACAAGGTCATCGCGGCGCGAAGTTATGTTCAATTACTCAGCTCGCAAGACCCCGCCTTTTCGCGTGCTGATGACGAGACACCTCGAGACCGTGTAGGGCACGGGACGGCGGTCGCCGCAATCGCCGCAGGCCAACGAGTAAGCGCCCCAGCCGCCGTGCTCACCGGCGTGGCCCCGAAGGCGTTCTTAGGGAACTACAAGATCTTCGGCTCGCCCGCTATCAATGAGTTCAGCAACAGCAATGCCGTCATCGCCGCGATTGACGACGCTGTGATCGACGGAATGGACGTGATCAGCATCAGCTTTGGCACTGTGGCCCAGTTTCCCTATGATTCGGAGGGAGATACCTGCTTTGAGGAACCTGGCATCTTGTGCGACCCGGTTGCCCTTGCCGCTCAGAGCGCGGTAGAGGACTTTGGTGTGGTCGTCATCGCCGCGGCCGGCAATGCCGGTGCTTTTGGAGAGCAGCAGTTCCCCACGCTCAACAGCATTGCCACCCCGGCGTCCGCTCCCGCCGTAACCGCGGTCGGTGCAACCGTCAACTCCCGGCAGTTCGTCCGATCAGTTCGGTTTGCGGGACAAAGCGTAACGGCAATCTCGGGTACCGGCCCTAAGCCCGCCTCGCCCCTAGCAGCCGAAGGTCGCGATACCGCGGCGGTAGGCGATCCATTCGCCTGCCAGGTGCTACCCGACGATTCTCTCCAGGGCGTGATTGCCGTCGTGGTGCGTGGCGAGTGCGATTTCGAATACAAAGTCGCCAATGCTGCTGCCGCGGGCGCGGTGGGGGTCGTAGTTACCAATGTCGATGGGCAAGACGAGCCCTTCGTCATGGTCGAACTTGAAACCACCGACATCCCGGCGTTTATGATCGGCGCGAGTGCGGGACAGGGGTTGCGCCAAGCACTCGGTAGCTCCCAGGGGACCGTAGTTACTCTCGACCCGACGCTGATTGCCCGCCCGTTCGCCGCCGACCAAGTCGCTCCTTTCAGCTCTCGGGGGCCCAGCCCCAGCAACAACTTGAAACCGGATCTGGTTGCCCCCGGTGTCTTCATCTATACCGCGGCGCAGCAGTTCGATCCCAATGGCGATACCTTTGATGCGACCGGGTACCTTTCCGTCGACGGGACCAGCTTTGCGGCCCCCTTTGTTGCCGGCGCCGCGGCTCTGGTCAAGCAGCGAAATCCGGGACTTTCGGCGGCGCAAGTGAAGTCGGCTCTGGTCAACTCGACCAGCGATTTGGTCTTTGAAGACGATGAGTTCGCTCGCGTGACTTCGATGGGTGCCGGACTGCTTCAGATTCCCGCCGCCCTCGATCCCATTGCCACCGCCGAACCCGCGACCATCAGCTTCGGCGCGGTCAACGGCGTTGCTCTTCCCCTCGAGCGAGACGTGGTCCTCACCAATGTCGGCACCGGATCGGAGACGTTTCATCTGTCGATCGAGCCTTACGATTTTGACCCCAATGCAGCGGTAAGTGTAAACGGAGCCGCCACGGTAGACCTCGAGCTAGGAGCAGGCAGCTCCACCACGTTCGAAGTTGGACTGTCCGGAGCAACCCCTCCACCCGGCGCCTATGAGGGCGTGATTCGGGTCGAGTCCGCTTCGGCCGGTGCGTCACTACGAATTCCCTACTACTACGTCGTGGGTGACGGCGTCCCCTTCAATTCTTTTGCTATCACCGGCACAGGCGTGGTAGGCACCGTCAACGAACCTCACCCCGAACTTCTTGTCTTTCGGGTGATCGATCGCCATGGGCAACCGATTGCCAACCTAGACGTTCAGTTCAATGTCGTCACGGGCGGTGGGTCGATCTTCCAAGCTGACAGCTCAACCGACGCTTTCGGCGTGGCTGCCGCGGATGTCGACATGGGCCCCGACTCCGGCCCCCAGGACTTCGAGGCAGTGGCCGGCGGCTTAACCATTCCCTTCTTTAACGCCGCTCGGCGGAAACCCTTTATGGAAGCGATCGTCAACGCGGCGAGCTTCGCAGCGGGACAGCCGGTCGCGCCCGGGTCGATTGTTTCGATCTTTGGTGATTCTCTTGCCGAATTCCTCGGCTCGGCCTACACTCTTCCCCTGCCGGTTGCGCTCAAACACGTCAGCGTTAGTTTCGACTTTCCCGAAGAAGGAATCAGTATTCCCGGGCGATTCTATTTCTCGAGCGCTGAGCAGTTGAACATCCAGGTGCCGTGGGAACTAGCCGGGTTGAACTTCGCGTTCGTCAAGGTGCGAATCGAGGACTCCGCGAGCACCGTCTTCAACCTGCCGCTCGCGGACTACGCACCCGGCATCTTCGAATTCAGACTGGGCGGGAAGCTTTACGGCGTGGTAACTCATGCGGACGGCACGGTGGTTACGCCTCAAAGCCCCGCCCGAGCGGGCGAAACCGTGGTCGTTTACGCCACCGGCCTGGGTCCACTTGATACTCCGCAGACCACCGGTGAGCCGGCGCCCTTCAGCCCGCTTGCGCGAACTCGAGTCATTCCCGAGGTGACAATCGGGGGAAAGAAAGCAACTGTCCGGTTCTCGGGACTCACCCCCGACCTGGTGGGCCTTTATCAGGTCAACGTTACGCTGCCCGATCCACTTCCGAGCGGCGACCAGCAGCTCTTTGTGAGCGCCAACGGCATCCAAAGTAGTTCGGTGACCATGGCAATCCGGTAGGGGGCTAAGAGCTAGAATGGGAAATGATGGCCGGGTTAAACATTGAGTTGATTCCCGACGCCAAAGACGGTGGATTCACGGCTCGGCTGCCAGACATTCCCGCCTACGGCGAAGGGGAGACTGAAGAAGCGGCGATCGCCGATCTCAAAGAGGCTCTCAAGACCTACATCGAGGCCTTCGGGCTCGAGGACGCTCTCTCCCGAGTCAATACTCCCACTGTACTTCGCCAGCTCGACGTAGAACTTTCGGATCTAGTGCGTGCCTAGCCCGCTTTTCTCACCACGTGGCGGGGCGAAGTGCGTGAGAGGCCCGTCAGTACAAGGCGCGCGCCGCTCGACGAGCAGAGGCGTACTTGAACAGTACGTTGAGCACGGCGAGCAAACGCAACGCAGTAATGGCGGGCTTATCGCGTGCTTCGGCCGTCAGGTGGTGAGAAAAGCGGGCTAGACTGCCTCGTGCAACGGGCACGCAGATGGTGCGCTTCTTACAACGTGAAGGATTTGCCCTCGTCCGCGGGAGCCACCACGCAATGGCCAAAGGCGAGCTCAGAACAACGGTACCAGTCCATGGGTCTCGGCGGCTAAAGATCGGCACCCTTCGAGGAATCCTTCGGGACATTCGCATGAGCCCGGCCGAGTTTGAAGAACGATGGAAGTAGGACGTTCGGCCTACCAGACCTCAGGGCGGAGCATTGGCTACGTCACTAATCAGAAAAAGCTGCGGATCTCAACGGCGACAACCACGCTACAGACCAATTCTGCTTGGGCCGCGGACGGGTCATGACGCGCGAGTCGGCCTAACGGTTCGGCCTTCAGCAAATCCGGGCCCAGGCCGCTGCCGAACGTTCCCCTCTGAGGATTCTCGCTCACTTGCGCCTGTAGCCGCATTGGTCATTTGTGTTCCCAAAGACGGTGGATTCACGGCTCGACTGCCCGACAGCAGCCTGCCTCTACAGTTTTGCCGTGAGAAAAGCGCCCTTGACGGCGACGATGGCAAGCCCGCGCCGCCAATGTACCCTATGGGACAATGAAGCCAAGCCGCGCTCGGTACCCATGAGTCAATCCGCGGAATCCGAATCTCCCCCCGAGAAGAAGCCTCCCTCGGCCGACGTGCCACCCTCTTCAGAGCCGGAAACCGCCGCTGAAGGGTCGTTTTCCGACCTGCTGGATCAATTCGAAAGACGACAAGAGAAACCCGCCTACCGCGAAGGCGGAGTGCTAACGGGAACGGTCGTGAGTGTCCGCGACGACGGCGTCTTCGTGGACATTGGCCGCAAATCAGAAGCGTTCCTGCCCCTCGAAAACCGTTCTGAGAAAGACGAGGATCCCGAGCTACGGGTGGGAAACTCTGTGGACATAAGCATCACCGGACGTTCGCCGGACGGTTACCTGCTGCTTTCCCGGGTGATTGCCGAGCGCCCGCAAAACTGGGCGCAGTTTGAATGGGCGTTCTCGACCGGAGCCGCCGTCGCCGGGACTGTTACGGAAACCATCAAGGGCGGCCTCGCCGTCGATGTCGGTGTGCGGGCCTTTATGCCCGCGTCGCGCTCCGGTATCAAGGACAGCTCCGAACTCGAGAAGCTTGTCGGCACGGAGGTTCGCTGCCGCATCATCCAGCTCGATGTAGACGACGAGAACGTTATCGTCGATCGGCGAATCCTGCTCGAAGAAGAAAAAGAGCGTCAGCGCGAAGAAGCGATTGCCCAGCTGGAACCTGGTGCTGTAGTCCAAGGCACGGTTAGAAATATCCGGGACTTCGGCGCCTTCCTTGACCTTGGGGGCGTTGACGCCTTGCTCCACGCCAAGGACCTCTCGTGGGACAGGACCTCTGACGTTTCGGCGGTTCTTTCCGAAGGAGACTCGCTGGAAGTCAAGGTTCTGAAGATCGAAAACAGCGGGAAGCGGATCTCCGTGGGCCGTAAGCAGCTCACGCCGGACCCCTGGACGCTGATCGGCGAAAAACTCAAGGTCGGCGACCGGCGCAAGGGTGAGGTCAAACTGCTGAAAGACTTTGGCGCGTTCGTCGCGCTCGAACCCGGCGTCGAAGGCCTGGTGCACATTTCGGAGATGTCCTGGGCCCGCCGGGTGCGCCACCCGGGGGACCTCCTCAAGGTCGGCGAGGTCGTTGACGTTGTCGTGCTCGACATCAAAGCGGCGGACCGGCGGATCTCGCTAGGCATCAAGCAAGCGCTAGGGGATCCCTGGGAACGTATCCGCGAAGATTTCCCGGTCGGCAAGGTCGTCGAAGGTACGGTACGGAACTTGATGAAGTTCGGCGCGTTCGTTGAGGTCGCCGACGGGGTCGAAGGACTCGTTCACATATCGGATTTAACCGCCGAAAGGCAGGTGAACCATCCCAGCGAAGTTCTCAAGGTCGATCAGAAGATTCAGGCTGCCGTCGTCGAAATCGACCCCGAAAAGCGCCGTCTTAAGCTCAGTATCAAGAAACTCGAGCCGGACGGCCAGGACAACTTCATGCTAGAAGCCAAGCTCGGTGACACGGTGACCGGGCGTGTGCTAAAAGTGCGGCGGGGGGAAGCGACGATCGAGCTGGGAGAAGGAGTCAAGGGGATGTGCCGCTGGGACGAATCAGTCGAAGAGACGGCCAGCGACGTGGCTGAATCGGCCCGCTCGACGCAGGACGTCTCGTCGCTAGGAGACATGCTTCGCTCCGCCTGGCAAGGGGGAGCGGGAGGCGGGTCGGGCTCCGCGCGACCCGAAGAACTCAAGCGCGGCCAAGTGCGGTCGTTCAAGATTACAGCGTTGGATTCCAAAAGTCGCTCGATTAACCTAGCACTCCCCTGACCCGGGCGAGCCGCCGTATGGATCGTTACCAAGCTTGCTGCGCCGCTGAGCGGTGAGCAGAACGGGACTTCGATGCCTCGCGTCCAACCACATGAAGGGGACGCAAGCTGACCCGAGGACGAAGGCTCGCAACCTTCGGTTGAGTTGTCCTGTTGCCCCGCCGGAGGGCTTACGGGGTAGCGGGACTCGGGGTCCGTCGGGAAGCCAAATAGCGATCGCAAACGCGCCTAGGTAATATTTTTCCGTCTCAAAGAGCGGGAACCCACACGGCGGCTGGCTCTTTGGAGAAGATTTGGATATATTCATGGGAGACGGGTCGATGTCCGGCAGGCCGCAATGCGAGCCTGTGGCGATAGGGTTTGAATAATGACGGCGGTCTTTAAAGCTGCTCGGGTCCTGCTGGTCGTTGGGCTCTTACTGCTACTGCCGGACGCCTGGGCCCAAAAGAGATACGATCCCCGCAGCATGGCTCCCTACGTGCCGACTCCGCCCGAGGTCGTCGAGCGAATGCTGGAAATTGCTGCCGTCAACAGCAACGACACCGTTTACGATTTGGGTTCCGGGGATGGGCGAATCATCATTGCCGCGGCGCGGAAGTTCGGAGCTCGGGCGGTCGGAGTTGAGCTCGACGAGGAGCTAGCCAAACAAACAGCGGGCCGTGTAAGAGAGTTGAACATCCACGACCGTGTTCGTGTTGTTCAGGGTAATCTGCTTGAAGTCGACCTGAGCCCAGCCTCCGTTGTCACTGTGTACCTGCTCACCTCTTCGAACATGAAGCTGAGGCCGAGGCTCGAGCAAAGCCTAAAGCCCGGCTCGCGCGTCGTCTCGCACGACTTCCAAATCATGGGATGGACGCCGGTTAAAACGGAATCGTTTGCGGGCCCGGGCCGAACCCACACCATCTACCTCTACCGGGTGGGCAAGCAATGATAGCTTGCGCCCCTTCCCACACCTAACGCGACGTTCGGCTCGCCCGGCTCTTTTTCAGCAACCTGCCGCCGGCTGGCCTTCGACCCTCAACCACCCCGAATGTTCAAAACCGTTCGCTGAACACTAGCCGCCGAGAGCCTGGCCTGAAATCTGCGCCTGGACGTGGCGTACGCATTCTTGCGTGCTGGAGTGAACCCCAAAAATGAGACAGTCGTGATAGCGACACTTTAGCCGGGAAAGGAACTGCGAGTGGGCAAGAGACGAGTTTACAAGTTTCCCGAAGAATACCGGAAGATGGCACTGGAGCGGCTGAAAAGCTGCCAGAGCGTGACAGCGCTGTCGAAGGAGCTGGGGATTCACCGAGGGCTGCTGTACAGGTGGCGAAATCGGATGGAGCCGACGGAGGAGGGGCCCGGTCCGCCGGTCGCCTCCCGCGAGCGGGAACTGCGCCAGGAGATCCGCGCGTTGCAGCGTCTGTTGGGGGATAAGACGCTGGAAGTGGATTTTTTCAAAGGCGCCTTCGAAAAAATCGAGGCTCGACGCCACGGCAGCGGCAGCTGTGGCGAGAAGGCGTCTACGACCAAATCCGGGAGTTGATGCCGCTGCAAGGCAGACTGAGTGTCGAGCGGATGTGCCGGCTGGCCCCAGTGAGCCGGGCGGGTTTCTATCGGTCATTCAAAGAGCAGATGCCGCTGGAAGAAGACATGGAAGTGCGGTCGGCGATCCAGGAGGTTGCCCTCGAACATCGGCGACGCTATGGCTACCGCAGGGTCGCGGCGGAACTCCGCCGGCGGGGGATGGTGGTGAACCACAAACGCGTGGCGCGGATCATGCGCCAGGACGGGTTGCTCGGGGTCCAACCCCGGGCGTTCGTGGCCACCACGGAGGCCGATCATCCGCTGGAGGTTTACCTCAACCTAGCCGCCCGCATCAAGCTGACCGGGATCAATCAGCTGTGGGTGGCCGACATCACCTACATCCGGCTGAAGGCCGAGTTCGTTTATCTGGCCGTGGTCTTGGACGCCTACTCGCGGAAGGTGGTGGGCTGGGCGCTGGAGAGAACGCTGGCCGCCCGCTTGCCGCTGGCGGCACTGGAGCAGGCGATGGCCGAACGGCAACCGCCGCCCGGCCTGGTCCATCACTCCGATCGCGGTGTGCAGTACGCTTCCGGCGCCTACGTGAGGAGCTTGCGCCGCCAGCAAGCGATCCCCAGCATGAGTCGGCCGGCGAACCCCTACGACAATGCCAGTTGTGAGAGCTTCATCAAGACGCTCAAGCGGGAGGAGATCTACGCCAACGATTATCAGGATCTCGACCACCTGCGCGCGAACATCGAGGACTTCATCGAGCGCTACTACAACCGCTGCCGTCTGCATTCGGCGCTGGGCTATCGGCCCCCCGAGGAGTTCGAGCGGGCCGCCGGGACGAAGGCGGCTTGCGCCGGAGCGACGATGAGTTTTTTTAGGCAGCAGGAGATCTATCGATCCGATGGGAAGGGGTTGCTGAACGAGAAGCCGACCGCAGCCGGCTCCCCGAACCATCGTTTCGATGAGTCTCCGGCCGGCTATTCCTCGGCGGGTTGGTCTCCACCAGAGCCCGCCTCCGCTTCACCCGCCGAGGACCATGCTAGAACAGAAGAGGCTATGGGGAGAAGGAAAAACCATTGAACGGCGAGTGTCGCTACCGCCGATTGTCTCAGCGGAGGGGTTCACCCCAGTGCTGTGTAGCCATTCGTGGCGACATCGAGTCGCGCGAACAATCGTGTCTGTGCTGATACCGACAGAAACGCCGGCGCGCCGGAAGGTCTTCTGGGCTCCCTCCTGGACGAAAGACGAAAAGTGTTACCCACGTCCCCGGTCTGTACTGTTTTGCCGTGAGAAAATACCTCCGGCCGCCGCGCAATGAAGCCGCGCAGTGTATGTGCTAAGCTGCACTAGCAAAACGTAAGAGGAAGGTGTCTTGAGGTATTTCCGGTGGCGGAATGGCAAATCTGATCTCACGAGTTTCTTGCGCTTCGGTGCGCGGTGATCCCGGCCTTGGCGGGTGATCACTTCCGCCAAGAAGACTTTCAGGGGCGACCTTCCCTGGTTGTTTCTAATGATCTGCTGGAGCTGACGATCCTCAACACAAGCGGGGCGTTCGCCAGTCTCGTGCTGAAGGACGACGCGGACAAGATCAACCCCCTGTGGGATCACATTCGCATGGCCCGAGAACTGAATCGGCCGATGTGGAGCTTGACCTACGTCGGCCACTTCATCTGCGTGGACGGCTTCGGCCCGCCCTCGGACGATGAAGAAAAGGCTGGGCTCCCTCAGCACGGTGAAGCCAGAGACCTCGCCTGGACCACCGAGTCGGCCGTCAAGAAAGGAAAGATCGCTGAGTTGGTGCAGGCGGTCCATCTGCCCCGCGTCCAGGAAATGTTGAGACGCACGATCCGTGTCGTCGATGGGGAGAATGTCGTTTACGTCAGCAGCACGCTCGAAAACCTGCTCACCTTCGACCGGCCGATCAACTGGGCTGAACATGGGACGATCGGCTCTCCGTTTTTCGAGCCGGGGACGGTCATCGACCTCCCGGGGACCAAAGCAATGACCCGGCCCGACCAAATGGATATGGACAACTTGGGGCACCGCGTGCCACCCAGCAAGGAGTTCACCTGGCCCAACGCGCCGAAGCGCGGCGGTGGAACGATCGACCTGCGCGTGGCTCCCGAGTCGTCGGGCACGATGGACCACTACGGCTTCCTGATCGATCCGGAGAGGGAGTTTGGCTACGTCACCGCGCTCAATCCGAAAAGGCGCCTGCTGTTGGGCTATGTGTTCCCCAGGTCCGACTATCCCTGGTTGCAGATTTGGGAATACCTACCGGCCAAGGGCATGATGGTTCGCGGTCTGGAGTTCGGAACCCAGGCGTTTGACTGGCCGCGGCGCAAAGTCATCACCATGAACAAGCTCTTCGACACCATGCTCTACCGTTGGCTGCCCGCAAGATCGACGATCGAAGCGCGCTACCTGATGTTTTGGACCCGTGCGCCGGAGGGTTTCCAGGGAGTCGACGACGTGCAGTTGCGTGACGGCCAATTGCACATCCGCGACGACCGATCGGGCCAAACGCTCACGCTGAAAGCATCGCAGGGGTTGTAGCGGCTTCCGTGGTGGCGCACGCTCTCAGCGTGCCGCGTCGAGATTCCTCTCGACGTCTGGGGCGGCTCGGCTACCCGGTTGCAGCGCGTAGCGCAAGACTCGAAGAGACCTGCGGCCTTTCCCGACCCGCTGCGTGGGCGAATAACGCGGGACGACACTCTGGCGCCCGGCTCGAGTCAAAGCTTGTAGCGCAGATCTAGGCGGGCGGGCTCACACTTCCCTTTCGCCCCATCGGTTTGTCGCCCGCCAGATCCGTGGCTTTTATGGCCACCACCACAGAGGAATCTCACTATGACTCGACCAGACGCCGCCATCGAACCGCACCTACGGAGCCACTCCAAGAAGTTCCCCCTCGATCCGAGATGCCCGTTCCCGGTTGGGGTCGAATACTACCGCGCGCCCGTCCCTCCTACCAAGTTCTGGGACGAAGACCTAGCCCGCATACGCGCCGCGGGCATGTGCATCATCCGCACCTTTACGCCCTGGAACTGGATTGAGCGGGAGCCCGGCGAATTCGACTTCGATGACTTCGACATGCTGTTCGACCTGGCGGCCAAGCGCCACCTGAAGATCTGGCTGGACACCCCCGTAGGCACGCACATGGCATGTCCGGAGTGGATGATCCGCAAACACCCGGATATGAAGGTCGAATGGTACGACGGCAGGGTGCAGCATCCGACGGCCGGCCCGGCAACCCCTTTGGGCACGATGATCCACAACTTCGACCACCCTAAGTGGCGGGAGTATGTTGAGCGATTCATCCGTGCGATCGTGCTTCGCTACAAAGATCATCCCGCGCTGCTGATATGGGGTACTTGGGACGGCATTAACTTTGCGGCTGCCTGGGCCGACAACCACGGTATGCCGCCGTACAACGACTACACCATTGAGAAATACAAGGACTGGTTGAAACAGCGTTTCACGCTTGAGGAGCTCGGCGAGCGACTGATGCGCCGCTTGAGCTCCTGGGAGGATGTCGACGCCCCGCGGAGTAACGATGCCATCGTGGAAATGATGCTCTATCGCCGTTTCCATTACGAGAATATGGCGGCCCACTTGGGCTGGCTCGCCGACCTCATAGACCGGCTGGACGGCAAACATGAACAGAGGTCCCATGGGGCTTCGTACCCTCGCCCGTGGGACGAGATCGTCAGCCCGCGGATTGATAGCTGGGGGTTGTCCCATCATTCCGCCGATCGGCTAAGTAGTCCTGACCCGTATAGCGTTGCCAGCGAATGCTTCGGATTCCAGTGGGCGCGGGCGGTAGGGCGTGACGGCCGCTGGTGGAACGAAGAAATCTACAGCAGCTTCGTGGGCGGGCTCCGCCCCAGAGGGAAGAGCACGCTACCGGAGGAATCGACGGTTTTCCTATGGCTGAGCCTGATCGAGGGGGCCTCCGGCGCGCTTTACTGGCAGTACCGGCCCGAGTACATGAGCTTCGAGGCGCCGGGCCTAAATCTGGCTTCGCTAGACGGGCGACCCACGCCACGGCTGGCGGAAATCTCCCGCGCCATCGAGAAAATAGATTCCCTGGCCGAGCATCTACCCCTGGTCATTCCCCGATCAGAACTGGCCGTCGGCTATAGCCCGCTCAGCCACGAAGTTTTCACTTATGCCGATCAGCGGACAGCCTTCATTTACGAACAGCGCGGGGTCTATCGCACGCTCTGGGCCCACAGTGTCGCCCAAGACCTCGTGACTCCCGACATGGACTGGTCGCCCTACCGTGCGGTTTACCTGCCGAACTTCGCACTACTCGATGAGCAGGCGATCTCGCGCGTCCGCGAGACGCTGACCTCCTCCAGCGGCCCCTCCCTCATCGTCGACGGGCACTTCGGCACATTCTCCGGCAAAGGCCACTGGAGTTTTCATCCGCCCGAGGGCCTCGACGACCTGATCGATGTACGGATCGTGGACTTCGACAAGATCACGGAGCGAGATATCCTCGAGGGCCGCAACACCCTCGTCACCGAGTACGGAAATTTTCAGATCACGAGTCCTTGCCAGTACGCCATTTTGGAACCGGGTGACCGCGCGCGAGCGATCGCCACGCTGGGCGACCGTGTCGTCGGCGTTCGGAGTGTTGACCGGCGGCTGACCTGGTTCGGCTTGTCGTTGTCGCTGACATCGTCATCGGGGACGCCGGGCCAGCCGAGTTCACCCGCGAACTCGGCCGGCGTGGGCCATCCGGATTTGGTGCTTCCGCTGTTTCGCTCGGTGGGAATCCGATCGTGGTTCAACATCCGTGGTGATCGCTTGGTCGCCTTTCGACGCCAGTCTCGGCGGGGCGGCTCACTTGTGTTTCTGCTGAACGTCGAGCAGCGTACGGCGCGGGCAACCGTGACGCCCACTTGGCGGATCCGCTCGGCGATGGACATGCACAGCAGAGAAGAGCTGGCAATCAAGAATGGCGGCTTCGAGGTCGAGATCCCCTTTGGTGGGGTGCAAGTGATGCACTGTGTTGACGGTGAGGGGGATAGGCCCCAGCCGCCGTAGCGCAGGTCTGAGGCCTACTGATGAACCAAGAGTGCGAGAGGAGCCGCGAAGCGGCGCTGGAATTTAGCCTATGGTGGAGCCGGGACGGCAGAACCCTAGGCAAGGATTGAGCAGAGTAGAGCCCTCAAAGGGCGGAGGGAACAATGGCACAGACGCTGGCCCGAATCTTCGTCCGTCCACCTGACTTCTAAATCGACGTGACCGGACGATTGAAAGGGACTACTAAACAGCGGGTTCGGGGGTCTCGACGGGCGGCTACTTTGGCTCTAAAGAGCCTCCTCCATCGTCTGACGTATCCGCTTCATCAAGTCTCCCCGCGCCTCGGGGCCGAGTCCCTCCGTCGGCACAGGCGGATGGAACACTAGCGAGATTTCACCGGGTACTACGGTCGGGTTGCCCTTGGGCATGAGTTGGCGGGCGCCGTGAACTGTGACCGCAACGATCGGCGCTTGAGCCTCGATCGCAATCGTAAACGGACCCGGGCGGAAAGGTAGCAATTCCCGTCTCGACTCCGCGTGCCTTCGGGGAAAATAATGACACAGATTCCTTGGCGCAGCGTCGCCACCGCCTTTTCCTGAGCCAGTTTTCTCGAATTGCGGTCTTTGCGATTCACGTAAATGAACCCTCCTAGACCCATCACATACCCGAGCAAAGGAATGCGTTGCAACTCCTGCTTGAGCACGAAGGCCACGCGGGGCAGAACCATGAAAAGAGCAGGAGGATCAAGGTTGCTGACATGGTTACTCACATAGACACAGCTGGGATGTTCGAAGGCGTATTCCGGGTGCACTAGCTTCACCTTGACCCCTGAAAGCCACAAGCCCAATCGTACGCCTGTCCTCGCCACCCAATAGATCGCGCGGATGTCCCGTGTGAGCCATGTCAGCGGGACGAAAATCACGGTCCCCAACAAAATGTAGAGACACAAGAATGGATAGACCAGCAGGTAGACGCGCAGCATAAGGCCGAGTTGCCATTGTGGTATCTTACCGACGGCAGCGCAACCCACTAGGGCACGGCGTCTTCCAGCTCTACTCAACACCTCCGGAGGCTAACGTTGGCCAAAACCAGAATCTCGCGCAGAACGTTCACGGCAACACTATCAGCAGCGGCCGCCAGCCCTGCTTCCGCTCAGCAGACCGCTCCCTCAACCAAGCGCGAACGCTCGACTGACCCCGAACTTGCGTCCGCCTTAATGAGATTGGGCCGCCGCGTCAATACGCTGGGACGGTTCGAAGTTCCCTTCGACACCGAGCCTGCCTTCACGTTCCATCCTTGATGGAGGCCGGCTTGTTCGAATCGATAACGGATCTAGCGTCCGGTCTGGCCAAGAAGGAATTCTCGTCGCGGGAGCTGACTCTGGCCTATCTCGACCGCCTACGTCGCTTCGGCCCGCGATATAACGCCTTGGCACACCTCTTCGAAGAGCCGGCCCCGCGGCAAGCCGATCAGGCGGACACGCTTTTTCGGGCTGGTCGCATCGAAAGCCCCCTGCAAGGTATTCCCTGCGGCGTGAAGGACCTTCTCGCGACAAAGGATACACCCACTTCGTGGGGCGCCGAGCCATATCGCCGGCAGCAATTCGACTACGACGCCACGGTCATCCGGAAGTTGGCGGCGGCCGGGGCGGTCCTCATCGGCAAGTTGGCGATGGTTGAGCTGGCCGGCGCAGGCGGTTATCGCTACGCCGCGGCATCGATGCACGGACCGGGTCTTAACCCCTGGAACACCGATCACTGGTCAGGCGGCTCGTCCAGCGGACCCGGCAGCGCCGTCGCGGCTGGCCTCGTCCCTTTCGCTATTGGCTCGGAGACTTGGGGATCCATCACCACCCCCTCTTCTTACTGCGGGATCACAGGCTTGCGACCCACCTACGGACTGGTGAGCCGGCACGGGGCCATGCCTCTTTCCTGGACCATGGACAAGCTGGGGCCAATGTGCCGCTCCGCGGTCGACTGTGCGCTAGTGCTGGAGGCAATAGCTGGAAACGACCCCCAAGACCCTTCTTCCTCAGCGCGCGGCTTCCACCATCGAAGCGAAGCGAAACCCTCTCTCGACACGCTGCGCGTAGGGTTCTCCGACATCGATTTCCGACATTGGGCACACCCGGCTTCCCGTCCCGGTTTCCAAGACGCGCTCGACGTGTTCCGGGAGATGAAGTTGCGCTTCAAGCCGATCTCTCTGCCCCAGTTGCCCTACGGCGACGTTGCGGAAATCATTATCTCGGCGGAGGGTTCAAGCGTCTTTGAGCCGCTGATCCGCGGCGATAAGCTGGAAACTCTGGCCGACGAGCGGCAGAAGGCGGGGCTAAGAGCCGGCCTGGCAATCCCAGCATCCGAATACCTCCGGGCCATGCGGATTCGGCGCATCGTCCAAGAGAAACTTCGCCGGCTCTTCGCACACGTTGACCTCATCGTCTCGCCAACCACTCCGGAGACCGCCTCTCGCTTGGATGAACCATTGGATGTCGGCCGGCCTCTCGAACTTCCCGACGGCGAGCGGGGCAATATTGACTTATCCGCGGCGAGCAACCTCGCCGGCTTGCCCGCGCTCTCGCTACCTTGCGGATTCGGAGCCAACCGTCTGCCGCTGGGAATCCAACTCGTCGGGCGCCCCCACGAAGAACACACGCTGCTCCGGATAGGCGAAGAATTTCAGAAACGCACCGATTGGCACCGCCGCAAACCGCCGATCTAATACCTGGAAGCAACACACCGAAGGCAACACTTCATGTCGGCGATCAACCCTATGATATGATGCGCCCTTGAACGAGGCGAAAGACCTTGGCTGATTTTGCAATTGGCGTTGACCTTGGCGGCACGAATTTGCGCGCCGCGGCAATCACGCATGATGGCGCCCTGCTCGAAGACTTCCAAGTTGCAACGGAAGCCGAAGCCGGACGCGACAAAGTGACCTCGAACATCATGGCGGGCATTCGGCAAGTGCAGACCGGCCACGACGGCGACAAGCTACTGGGCATTGGCATAGGCGTGCCGGGCTTGATTCGCCTAGAGGAGGGCGTCATCGTTGCCTCACCGAACCTGCCGGGGTGGGAAAACTTTCCCCTTAGAGACAAGCTGGAGGGAGAGCTTGGCTGCCCGGTCATTCTCGAGAACGACGCCAACGCGGCGGCACTGGGAGAAGTCTGGTTAGGCGCCGGCCGGGACGTTGACGACCTGGTCCTCCTGACCTTAGGGACCGGCATTGGCGGCGGAGTTATCAGCGGCGGCAAAGTGCTCCACGGCCAAGACGGGATGGCGGGCGAGCTGGGTCATATCACCGTCGAATCCCACGGGGGCGCGCTTTGTGGCTGTGGAAACTACGGCTGTGTCGAAGCCGAGGCCTCCGCCACGGCGGTGAGGCGCATGGCCGAAGAAGCGATCGCCGCGGGCTCGTCCCCCGCACTAGCCAAACTCGCGGCATCTCATGGAGAAATCAGTGCCCGCCTCGTCGACGCAGCCGCGCAAGACGGGGACGCCGAAGCCATCCGTATCTACGAGCACATGGGCAAGGCGCTGGGACGCGCGCTCGCCAACCTCGTGAACATTTTCAACTTCCCTCTCTACCTACTGGCCGGCGGAGTCTTAGCCGCGTGGGACCGCTTCGCTCCTGCAATGTTCCTAGAAGTCAAGAAGCGATCGTACACGTATCGTCAAACGAACACCCGCATCGAAAAAGCCCAATTAGGCAACAAGGCGGGACTTTATGGCGCCGCCTACCTCCCAATCCAGCAATCGCGCTAGTCCGGGCGTGATGGATAGCCGCGAATGAAGGCTGCAAGAGATCGCACGAGCAGCCCGTGGCAACCGTCCGTGGGACAGGCATCTCTGCCCCTCACCGCCTTTCGGCAGATCGCCAGGCCGATCCCCGAACTCTCGTACTCGCCTCGACCGTGAAGCCGCTGGAAGGCTTGGAAGAGTTGCTTCCCGTATTCCGGCTTGATGCCAATTCCGTTGTCGGCGACCCCAAGAACCCAACCCGGACCGTCTTGCTCCGCTGTCACGCCTATGGGGGAAGATTGGCCCGCGTCCGGAACGCTTTAGCGGTATGTACCGTGTCGTATGACGTCGTTCCACCGTTCAGCTGACAGGGCAACTCCGCTCCGAGCGATAGAATGGGATATATGAAGGCGCCATTTGCCGACGCTGATCGAACCGCGGTAGTGGAAGGCGTGAACCTGCACCTCGCCCATCCCGACGAAATCCCCGTGCGCTGGGTCGGGCAGGAGGAGTTGATGCACCAGTTGCACGCCGCCTGGCTGACCATTCACGAACACGACGTGCCGATGACACCCCGTCTGCTCGGCAAACCGGGGGTCGGCAAAACGACGCTGGCGTATGCCGCGGGCAAAAGCCTAGGACGCGAAGTCTACATCACGCAGGCCACGCTCGACACCCGTCCCGAGGATCTGCTTATTACGCCCGTCATTGAAGGCGAAGGCCGCCTGCGCTATGTCGCCTCCCCTCTCGTGACGGCCATGCTCCGTGGCGGGGTATCAATCCTCGACGAGGGCAACCGGATGAATGAAAAAAGCTGGGCCTCGCTGGCTCCTCTGCTTGACGACAGACGCTACGTCGAGTCGATTGTCGCCGGGGTCAAGATTCACGCCAGCCCGGACTTTCGTATGGTCGCCACGATGAACGACGACGCTTCCACCTTCGAGTTGCCCGAATATATTCACTCCCGCCTGCAGCCGCAAATCACAATAGATTTCCCCGAGCGCGACGAAGAGCGCCAAATACTGAAAGAAAACCTGCCTTTCGCCGACGACGAAGTGCTCGATTACGTCACCGACTTCCTGCAGGCGTCCCACGCGGCCGACGAACGCTACACCGCGCGCGACGGCATCAATATCGGGCGCTTTGGGATGAAGCTGAGCGCCGACGGCAAAGGGCGCGACAAGACCCAAGCTCTCGAAACCGCCATCGTCCAGACCTTGGGCCGCGAGGCGTTGCGCTATGTCTCCCGGGGCTGACTCAGCCTCCGTGCGCCGTGGGCATATCCGCTATTTCCCCGTTGTGCCCGGCTGCATGGAGTTCGCCGAACACTTGCGCCGAGGATTGCTCGAGGAAAAACCAAAAGTCGTGGCGGTGGAGATCCCCGTGACCCTGGAGACGGCCTTCCAGCGGGCGGTTGACCGGCTGCCGGAACTTTCCGTCATCATCTACGAGGAAGAGAAGAAGAAAGACCGCGCCGTCTACCTGCCCGTCGAGGTCACCGACCCTTTTGTCGAAGCCTTGCGAACGGCTCGCGAAATCGGAGCGCAGACCGCTTTTCTTGACCCCGACATCGCTGTACGGCCCCATGTGGCGGAGATCTATCCTGATCCCTACGCTGTTACGCGTCTGGGGCCGGCACGCTACATCGATTCCTACCGGGGTCGCCGTCGCACCCGGGTGGGCGATTGGACCGTCCACGCCCAAGGGTTGGCCGCGAAGCTCCAGGCCATTGACCCAGGCGTCTCCACGTGGGTCGTCGTATCGCTGAACCTGCTCGACCCGTTGCTGGATGCCATGGAACAGTCGCAGGTTCAGCCCTTGCGCAAAGTCCGCCGCCGGGGTATTCAAGTGCTCAACTTACACCCCGAGTGTTTGTCGGAGGTGCTGACGGACTTCCCGTTTCTACAAGCGGTGTATGAAAGCCGGCGAAATGGCGAAGCGCCGCCTCCGCCGCCCGACCCTACGACGAGGCAGGTGCGGGGTTTCTCTGTGATCAGCGGCCCGCGGGAAAATCCCAGCCTGGCGGCTATCCGGCGCGGGGCTCGAAACCCGCTGGAACGCCAGCGCTTGCACTTTCAGCTCTTCGCCGAAGCCGAACGTCAATACGAAAGAAATGCCGGCGAGCGAATCACCCACTGGCAGCGTCGCCTCTGGTCCCGCTACAGCCGCAACCTGGCTCTCATCCAACAGCAACTCGTTGGCGGGCTCTTTGATCTGACCGCGGCGGCTCGCTCGGTCGTGGACGACAACTTTGCTTGGGAAATGTGGGAGATGGGAGGCTCCTACCCGGAACAGAAGATCAAGACCGACCTGGCCACGGTGAGGGTTTCGGGCGACCAATTGTGGCTCAATACGCGTCGCATTCACATACGCCGCAGGCTTCCTAGAAAGAAGATGCGGCGGCGTCCGATTGGGCTGAAAGGCCGCAAGAAAGAGCGCTTTCCCGGTGAATGGCAGATGCACTGGAAGGGTAGTTCTATCTGTTCCTATCCACCCGAAGATCTGATGATCGAGAACTATGGCCTGTTCCTCAAAAAGAAGGGCAAGGGTATCCTTTCCGAGGAACACTCCCACAGCGAGCCTTTCACCACGTCTTTGCTGGATGGCATTGACTTGCGGGAAACCCTGCGCAACTGGCATGAGAAAAAGATCTACGTCCGCTCCCTGCAACGCGTCTCGGGCGAGGTGGGCGCCGTGGTCCTCATCTTCGACGAAGACCGCGACAATCGCTACCCCTATTGCCTGACCTGGTTGGGCGAGCACCAGAACGAGTCGGACATGGCCTTCTACGCCACCAATCCCTACGAGAACACGGTTGGTCCCGGCATTGGGCGCGCCGAATATGGCGGCTTGTTGCTTACGCTGCCCTCTCAACGCATGATGGATGTCTGGACAGACATCGACTACTCCTTCGCCGAGACCAAGCCGGAACGGCTGCTGATGGCCGCACTCGATTATTCGCTCGATCGCCTCGTCGTTTACGTCGCAAGCCGCCCACCGCGATCGATTTTCCGTACCATCGCCGGACGCCTAGGACGAAAGATCATCTACATTCCCCTCGGCCGGCTCTCCCCCGTCGCCTTGAAAAAGATCCGCGTGATGCACCTGCTCGATAGTCATGACACGCGCGCTGTCGCCAAAGACTACATTCGGTAGCGAAAGCGCCACTTTGCCCCTACCAGCCTACGGCAGAAGAAGTGAAAAATGGCGACACGCCTGCGATCGAAGCGGAGGCGGCGGGACGAACCAACAAAAAAGGCGCTCAATACCCCAAAAAAGAAAACGCCCTCCGCGAAGAGGGCGTAAACCCAAAGATGCTATCTTTAGGGCTGTTCGAGTTCAGTCTAGTGTAAGATTATCGAAATGTCAATACCAGGCTTGCCGGTGCCTCCGCCCCGCAAGCGGGCCATCGCCTACATTGACGGATTCAATCTGTACTATGGCCTCAAGGAGAGTGTTTGGGATCGATATCTATGGCTTGACCTGCCAGCCCTAGCCCGATCACTCATCCACAAGCATCAGTATCTTGTTGAAACGAAATATTTTACGTCACGCATTGGCGCGCCACCGGGAAAGCAGAAGCGACAGTCCATTTACCTGGAGGCAGCGGAAGCCCATTGCGGGAACTCTCTTAAAATGTACTTTGGGCATTTCCAATCCGACCCCTGAGAAGTGTGACTCGTGTGGAACCGAAGAGCAAGTTCCAAGTGAGAAAAAGACAGATGTCAATATCGCTGTTGAAATCATGACTGATGCCTTCAGTGGCTCGTTTGACACAGCCCTCATCATCAGCGCGGATAGTGATCTCGTACCGGCTGTTCTCGCAGTGAAGAGGCTGTTCCCAGACAAGCGCCTCGTGATTGCCTTCCCTCCCAATCGACACTCAGTCGAGCTTCGACAACAAGCACATGCCGCATTCCCGATAGGAAGGGCGAAGTTTGCAAAGGCTCAAATGCCGGAGGCCGTCACCAAGCCAGATGGCATTACGTTGCGCCGGCCAGAAAAATGGACTGCGAGCTGAACTGAATTTGGGAAGGCACTCGGAGCGGCGCTCGGCCTTGAAGAATAGAGTCCACCACGAACAACGCACTTTTATCCCACTACCGTCGGAAGAGTTTCGCTCGAATCTTTGGTATCGTGAGGGTCAGATAGCGGGCGCTCTTATCCCGTTGCTCCGGAGAGGCTTCGTAGGTGCTGATCAGAAGCAGGCCTGGAAAAATGGGAAAAATGGGGACTGCCACCAATTCGCTCCCCGCCATGGCCCTAGAAAAAAAAGCACTTGGCCTGAAGCGAATTGGCTGGCTGTACCCGATTTTCCCCCTTGGGAAAATCGCCCGCGAACTGGTTCTCCTTCTGTGCGGGGTCCTGCTGCTTTCGCTGCCCGGTCGGCTTCCCGCCCAACCGACAACCGAACAGATCGAGTTCTTCGAGTCGGCGATCCGTCCGCTCTTGGCGGAGCATTGCTACCACTGTCATAGCCAAAAGGCGAATCCCGTCTTTGCGGGATTGCGGCTCGACAGCCGTTCGGATCTCGAAAAGGGATCGGATTCGGGACCTGTCGTCATTCCAGGGAAGCCGGAGGAGAGCCGGCTAGTCGAAGTAGTACGAGGCACGGGCGCGCTTCAGATGCCGCCAGCCGGCAAGTTGTCCGCGGACAAGATTGCCGCCTTGGTCAAGTGGATCGAGATGGGAGCTCCCTGGCCCGACGAGAAAGCGCTGCTCAGTGCTAAACCGGGCAGCAAGTTCGACCTCGAAGCTCGCAGAAGCGAACACTGGGCTTGGCAGCCTGTTCGGGCAGTCGCGTCCCCGAGGGTGGAAAACGATGCTTGGGTGCGGAATGGAATTGACGCTTTCGTCTTGGCCAAGCTCGAGGAGAAGGGACTCCGACCGGCGAAACAGGCTACCCCGGAAACGCTTCTGCGGCGGCTGTATTTTGACTTGATCGGACTACCTCCATCGCCGGAAGAGGTTGAAGCGTTCATCGCCAATTCGTCTCAGAATGCCTACCAGGCAGTCGTCGACCGGCTTCTGGCGTCAGAGCGCTTCGGGGAACGCTGGGCGCGGCACTGGATGGACCTGGTCCGCTACAGCGAGTCGCACGGGATGGAAGGGGACCCGGATATCCCTAGTGCGTGGCAGTACCGCGACTACTTGATTCGCGCCTTCAACTCCGATCTACCCTACGACCAGCTCGTACGCGAGCATATCGCCGGCGACCTTTTAGAAACCCCTCGCTACAATCGGCGCGACGAGATTAACGAGTCGATCTTGGGACCGGCCCACTTCCGAATGGTGGAGCACGCCTACCTCCCCTTGGACCCGTTGGAGGATCGCGTCAAATACACCGACAACCAGATCGACGTTTTCTCGAAGGTCTTTCAGGGTTTGACCGTATCTTGTGCGCGCTGCCACGACCACAAGTTCGACGCCATCAGCCAAAAAGACTTCTATGCGCTGTTCGGGATCTTCGCGGGCGGCAGGCTGGCGCAGATCACGATCGACGCCCCGCGGCGGCAAAGCACACACCGCGAACGTCTTGCCGAGCTGAAGCGCCGGATCAAACAGGGCTTGGTGGAAGCGTGGCTTGAGGCGGCAGAGAGTCTACCTCAGGCGCTACTCTCCGGTGAATGGACAAACCGCGTGCCCGACGAGACATACTGCGATGACCAGAGCCCTTTGCATGCCTGGTTCACTCTTGCCGAGAGGGAGGGTGAACAGTTCCGAACGGGTTGGGACAGGCTTGCGGCTTATTGGGATAGGGAGTTAGAGCGCCGCAGATCGCTCAATGCCGAAGGAAACAAGAGTGTCTGGAAGCTTGACTCCGACGGTTATCGCGGTTGGCTGCGCCATGGTCCTGGTTTGGGAGACAAGCCTTCCGCGGGTGGTGAGTTCTCCCTGGTCCCCGAAGGCAAGCGAATCATTAGCGGGGTCTATCCGCGCGGGGTCTACACGCATCTGCTGAGCCGGAAGCACGGGGGCATTCTCTCTTCGCCGCGTTTCGTCGTCGATACCGATCACCTCAGCTTTCGGATCTTAGGGGGGAACTTCAGCTTCGCCCGGCTGATCGTAGAGAACTACCCCCTGCCGCGAAACATCATCTACGATTTTCGATTCAGTCCCAAACAGGACCAGATGCAGTGGGCGGGTTGGGATATCAGTTATTGGAAGGGGTCTCGCGCCTACCTCGAGTTTGCCACGCTCGACGATCTGACGAATTTTGAGTTGGATCCGCTCGATAAGCTGAAGGACCCGAAGCCCGAGCCCCGGCGCGACGGACGGTCTTACTTCGGCGTAAGCCAAGTGGTTTTCCACGACGGTAAGCAACCGCCCGCCGAAGAAATCGTACCGATTCGCCATCTGCTCGACGGAGAGGCCCCTGAGGGGCCCGAAGAACTTGCTGCTCGGATCAGTCTTCGGTTGCAGGATGCGATTCGGGCTTGGCGGCACGGCAGGCTGGCCGAGCAACAAGCAGCTTTCCTAGACGATTTCGTTCGCAAAGGACTCCTGCCCAACTCACTCGGGGAGCTTGCTTCCCTGCGGTCTCTGGTCGCCGAGTATCGGAAACTGGAGGCGGACATCCCCCTGCCCCGCCGCGCCCCAGGGCTAATGGAAGAAATCACCGCAGATCAACCGCTGTTGGTTCGCGGGAACCATAAGAACCCTGGCGACCCCGTGCAACGCCGATACCTGGAAGCGCTTAACGGCAAACCCTACGACGACCCCCGAAAGGTTCGGCTGCGCCTGGCCGACGAGGTGGCGAGTCCCCGAAACCCTCTGACCGCCCGCGTGATGGTCAATCGGATCTGGCACTACGTTTTTGGGCGGGGGATTGTCGAGACGGTGGACAACTTCGGAAAGCAGGGGCGAAGGCCGACGCACCCCGCGTTGCTGGACTATCTCGCCGGCAGGTTTGTGGACAGCGGCTGGTCGATAAAGGATGCGATTCGGTTCGTAGCGAGTTCGCGGACGTACCAAATGAGCAGCCGGCCCTCAAAGACGGCTCGACGGATCGACCCTTCGAACCGCTGGTTGCAGCACGCCAATGTGCGCCGGCTCGGGGCCGAGGCGATTCGCGACTCGATCCTGGCGGTCTCCGGGAGCCTTGACACGACCATGTATGGGCCCTCAATCCCCGTCTACTATGCGCGCGAAACCGGAAAGGCGCTCCTCGACAGGCCGAAGGGACCGCTTGACGGGAACGGGCGGCGGAGCGTCTATCTCGAAGTGCGTCGTAACATTCACAATCCCTTCCTTGAAGTTTTTGACGCCCCGAAACCATCTACCACCCGAGGAAAGCGGGACATCACGAATGTTCCCGCCCAGTCGTTGACTCTCATGAACGATCCCTTCGTCATCGAACAATCGGCGCATTGGGCGAAGCGGCTGGTGGCCCAGGGAAGGGCGTCATCCCGCGAGCGAATCGGACGGATGTTTCTGGAAGCGCTGGGGCGGAGACCGTCGGCTGTCGAAGTGCGAAAATCGAAGAGATTCTTGGCCAGCCTCCGAAAACAGCATCAGCTCGCCGCGAGGGACTGGCGAAACCAACCCCGGATCTGGCAAGATTTGGCTCAGGCGATGTTCAATTTCAAAGAGTTCATCTACCTTCAGTGAGAACGGCCGTGAACCGCCCCCGGAACAACCCCCACCAGGCGAGGACGCGCGGGATGAGCCGCCGCGAAATACTGGAGCGCTGCTCGCTCGGTTTCGGCATGGTCGCCCTGGCCGGCGTGCTGGCGGACGACGATGCCTATGCGGGAGCGACGGACTCCCCCGACAGCCCCCTCGCCTTGAAGGCGCCGCACTTTGCGCCGAAGGTAAAGCACGTCATCCTTTGTTACATGGCCGGAGGTGTTTCCCAGGTTGACTCCTTCGATCCCAAGCCCAGGCTGACGAGAGAGCATGGCCAACCGCCGCCCATGAAGGTCGAGAAGACCATGTTCAACCAAAACGGGACGCTGCTGAAAAGCCCCTGGGAGTTCAAGCACTACGGCGAAAGTGGTATCCCCATCAGCGATCTGTTTCCTCACATCGGATCGTGCGCGGACGAGCTGGCGGTCATTCGCTCCATGACGGCGAAATTCACCGCGCACGCCCAGGCGAACGTTTTCTTCCACACCGGCCAACCTTTCAACGGCTTTCCCAGCCTGGGCGCTTGGACGACGTACGGCTTGGGGACGGAAACCAAGCAACTGCCCGGCTATGTAGTCCTCGGCGGCGGCGGGATTCCCGTCGGAGGGATCAACATGTTGGGGAACGGCTTTCTCCCGGCTGTTCACCAAGGGTCTCTGATTTACCCCGGCCGCCCGGAGCCGCTGAATAACATCCGGCCGAAGGAACCGGATTCGATTCAGCGCCGGCGCCTGAGCTTCATCGACGACATCGACCGCGGCTTTCTCGATGCGGTCGATCATCACGCTCCCGTGGAGGCGGCCATCCGGAATTACGAGACGGCCTATCGGATGCAGGCGGCCGTTCCCGAATTGGTTGATCTAAGCGGGGAGACCGAGGCAACGAAAAAGCTCTATGGCCTCGATAGCGACATTCCCCAAAAAAAACAGTATGCCCAGCAATGTTTGCTGGCCCGGCGGCTGGTCGAAAGAGGTGTACGTTTCGTCGAGCTGACCGTGACGCACACCAAAGACGTGGCCACGAACATCGGCGCTCCTTGGGATCAGCACAGCAAGCTCAAAGCGGGGCACGAAGTCAACGCGTTCCAGGTCGATCAGCCGATTGCAGGTCTGATCAAGGATCTCAAGGCGCGCGGGTTGCTCGACGAGACATTGATCATCTGGTCGGGCGAGTTCGGCCGAACCCCGTTTGTGCAGCGCATCGACGGACGCGACCATAACCCATTCGGCTTCAGCATGTGGCTGGCCGGGGGTGGAATCAAGGGCGGCACGATTTACGGTGCGACCGACGAGTACGGCTATCACGCGGTCGAGAACATCCTCACTCTCCACGACCTGCACGCGACCGTCCTGCATCTGCTGGGGCTCGACCACGAGCGGTTGACCTACCACTTCGGCGGCCGCGACTTCCGCCTGACCGACGTGCAGGGGAAGGTTATCCAAGGGGTTTTAGCGTAACTTCTGTTCTCGGGAAACCGAAAAGGGGCAGGCCGGGACGTCTAAGCTCCGCCCTTCCTGTTTCGAGCCGGAGTTTGCGAATCTCCGAACCCGGCGTCGCCGGTTTGTTGCACCAGCCGCGTTTTGTACAATGCAGGCAGAGTCTCACGACTAGAGCGTCAGGGCGGCCCCCGCGCGTCCGGCCGAGGGGGATCATAGGCGATGCGCTTTTCGCTTACCACGGAAAAGCGTTGTCGGAAAACGCGGCCAGTAGTTCGTCGCCTGGAGTAGACACAAGAGATGAAGGTGCAAAACCAACCCGTATTCTTGCTGGCTTTGGTGACTCTCCTGGCGCAAGCCCCTATGTACGGTCAGTCATCGCTCTCGTCCGCGCCGCCGGAGCCACCTAAGGCGGACGTACCCTACCTGGTCCACGCCAACAACCTGGTAGAGACCGAACAGGCACGGGCCGTCGAGCAGAGCAGTAAGAAGGAACAGACCTACTATGTTCCCGGCGCTACCTCCGGAGTCCAGACGCCGATGGCGGGCCCCGAGTTCTTGCTGAAAGTGGAGAATCTCGACCCGGATCGCTTGCAGCTCTACCGCTTCGAGTCGCGTAACGGCCGGCGCGAAATTCTGATGCGCAAGAAGAAGAAGATCGTGGCCAAAGCTTACTACACCTCGACGACCAGGGTCGCCCCCGGCGTCTTCCGAATCCGGACCGACCAATTCCTGGAAAACGGTGAGTACTGCCTGACTCCGAGCGGATCCGACACGGTGTTTTGTTTCACGGTGCATTAGGCCGCTCGGCCCCACCGAGAATTCGCCTTACGAGTCAGGGGCAGTTCCGACTTCGCAACCTGGCCCGTCACGAATCCTTTCGTCCCAACAGTAAGCGGGTAGGATAGAATCCAAGTTTCCACGGCAATTCATTCTTGACGTAAGGAGTCTCCCTATGCTCGAAAGAATCACAGCACCCGGCGGGCCTGCGCCCCTGGGTCCCTACTCTCATGCCGTCAGAGCAGGTGATCTCGTGTTCGTCTCCGGACAAGCCGCCTTGAACCCCGAAACAAATCAGCTCGAGGCCGGCGCGGCGGCCGCTCAGACCCGTCGCGTGCTCGAGAATATCCGCACGATCCTCCAAGCAGCCGGGGCGGATCTAGCCGACGTCGTCAAGTGCTGCGTTTTTCTGGCCGATATCCAAGAATTCTCGGAAATGAACCGTGTGTATGCCGAGTGCTTCGGCGAGTCGAAGCCCGCGCGTACGACGGCTGAAGTGGGACTGCCTCACAAGGACATGAAGGTCCTCATCGACTGTGTCGCCTATAAGCCGGTGTCGTGATACGCTCCGCGCAAGCCGTGTCCGAAACACGATTTCGTCTTTTCAGATCCAAGCACACGCGGATGATGGCAGTCCTCTAGCGATCTGGACAGTTTCCAGGTCCGCGGGCGTTGTTGAACAACGTGAGTCAACCATAGACTGTTGCTAGGGTTTGCCGGGGGATAAGGGTTCGTCCACGGGAGAAGTGAATGAGTACAGTTCATAGAGCGTCTTACCCGTGCTGGTTTCGTGAAACTGTTTGATCAGCTTGGCTTTCAGTCCAAGATCGCGAGTAATTTGGAACAACCTCTCCTGGTTGGCTGGTGGATAGAAAGACTTGCCGGACACGAAGATCGAGTCTTGTTGAGACGCGAGCCATTGCACCTGATTTTCAATCTCTACAGGCAGCTCGGTTTGGGCCAACTGTTGCCAGATCGACGTGCAAGGGCATTTGCCGGACGTAAGCGTGTAAACAGGTCGAGAAAGGCCCCAGGATGCGAACACGTAATGATAATCGGGATGCTCGGAGATCCAGTCGGCTAGGCGAGCTATCTCTGACGCGAAAACCCCAGTTCCCCCTGTCCGACTGACGTGTGCGTTGTGCCAACGCATATTTAGGAAAGTGGACGCTGCGGTGATGGCTACACAGCCGACGAGAAGCAGACTAACAGCTCGGCCTACCCCGGCGTGGCGCGTGCTTACGAGCTTCCACACCCAGACCAGGGTGATAGCCGCCTGGCAGTGGATAAACGGAAACATGACCATCAGGTGATGAATCCTGCCGGATTCCGGAAAGAATGCGGAGCAACCGATGACCCCGATCGACAGGGATCCTAGGAAACAGCAGATTCTGGCATCCGGAGACAGAGCTTCGCGCCGGAACATACGGCGGGCCAGCGCAACTCCAGCAAGAATCAAGGAAGTCCAAAACAGCCACCAGACCACCGAAAAGCGCCCCATTCCGTTCAGGGCTGATGAACTGCGGTATCGTGAAAATCCACTCGTTGCCGTCTGGCCTGCTATATAGTTGATGCTCCATTGGCCGCTGATCGTCGTCCTGAATTGTTCAAACCTTTCTTCCAAGATCTCGCTGTTGGGAAAGCGCCCACTCGAGCTTCCGAATTCGAAGATGAAACTCGGATTTGCTGTGGAATAGATGACCATGGGCAGACATCCGATCAGCAAGGCTATGACCGCTATGATGCCGACGCGTAGGTTCATGTGATCTAGAACGGCCCGTCTGTAGAACAGCAACGTGGCAAACAACAAACTCGGCAGTAACAGCACGAGAGTTAGTTTTTCTAAAAGCCCGAGGCCGAGACAAAAGAAGGTGGCCACTAGCCTCCAACCCGAGGCCCGGCGAATCCATTGGATAAGGAAGAGGACCGCGATCGTCGACGCCAGCATCTGGAGCAAAATGGGCCCGACATTGTTAGTGGGAGCATGCAAGAGAAACTCGACGTCTAGAACAAGAAACAAAGCCGCCAAACCGGCAGCCAGACGATTCGAGAGCTGCCGGGCAAGAGCGTAAGTCAACGCTACGATCAACAAACTGACCACCAAATTCGTAAAACGGAATGCCATCACGTTGACGCCAAAGATCGCAAATACGAAACCGTATAGGTAGGCATCAAGAGGGCCGATGTAAGGAGCCAGGATGAATGGCAGGGGCCGACCGAGCACATACACGTAGGGATAAGGCATGGGAGGCGGACTGCCGAGAGCAATGCTGACTGCTGCCGGAAGACTGTAGGCCTCGTCGTAGTAAAGGCCTATACGCCACATCCATGACCAAGAAGCCCAGACGACCGCCAGCCAGAGCAGACCAATCACCCCGAACTCCCAGAGCGCCCATCGTGTGGGAGATCGAGTGACGGCCTTGACACTTTCTTCTAAATCTGGATGCACAAGCTGCGGCGAGCGATGGTGCGTCCGGGGCGGGAGCGATTGGCGGGCGTAGTCGAGGTCGATGAGACCTATTGGGGCGCTGAGGAAGAGGGTGTGAGCGGCCGGCAGACCGAGCGTAAAGCCTTGATTGCAGTAGCCGCGGAAGAGAGAGGCCGCGGGCTAGGACGGATCCGCATGCAGCGCGTGCGGAACGCATCGGCGGCCAGTTTGATGCCCTTCGTGGAGGAGTCGGTCGAGCCGGGAAGCGTGGTGCACACCGACGGCTGGCTGGGCTACGAGCCGCTGGAGAAGAAGGGCTACCAGCATCGCATCGTCTTTCTGTCGGGCCGCCGCAAGCAGGCCTCGGAATTATTGCCGAGGGTGCACCAAGCGATCTCGTTGCTCAAGCGCTGGCTGCTGGGCACGCACCAAGGCGCGGTTAGCCACGAGCATCTGGACTACTACCTCGACGAGTTTGTGTTCCGCTTCAACCGGCGCAACTCACGCAGCCGGGGAAAACTCTTCTACCGCCTTGTGCAGCAGGCAGTCGCCGTGGACCCAACGCCGTATCGATCGATCGTCGCCGACTGGGACGCTGAGGCCCCGTGAGCCCAACCACAAGATGGTGGGGTTACCTGAGTCAAGTGGATACCCCATTAGCACAATCAAGAACCTAGTAACTGAACCCTCGCGTTTGTAATGAGACGTCGTTAAAACCACACTTACCAACAGAATCGCACCAAACAACGTATTCATGGAGGGATACTCTGACATGTATTCTTTAAGCCGCCATCCGAGGAGATGGTACGCTCCCCGGATCGCGTCCCGGCCATAGAAGAGGAAGTAGTGGAAAGTAAATCCTATGCCGCCGATGCGCGAAAGGTGACCCGCGTAGTTGAGTGTCGGGACCGTCGTGTCTGGATGCTTCACATTCCAATAGATATCAGGCGAGATGAGCACTAAGAAGATCAGTAAAGCGATGTAAGGCTCCTTCCGTCGAAGCCAAGAGCGTGAACCGGACACGAGCAATGTTATAAGGCTCTTCCGGGTTTTAACCAGGATTTCCGATTTGGCTCCTCTGGCGGCACGAGTCTACACCCTCACCCGGCGAAGCGCAACCATTTCTCCACCCGAAAGAGGCGGCGGCTGAGGCGGGACCGATCGAGCCCCCTTCTTGCCCCTCATGGGGGCTGATCCGCCGCTGCGAAGTCAATTTCGCAGACACCCTTCCGAGCTTCCGTCCTCAGTACTCAGGTTTCGCATTCGGCAAGTCGCGTGCTACCCGCCCGGCACAGGCAGCGCCCAGATCCTCCGCAGCATGTCGCCAAACAGGTGCCGGTTCAGATGTCCCTCCGCGAACAAGAGCCAGTAATACCGCGCGTGTTTAATTAGCCGTCCGCCCGTCTTCATCAGCCGGTGCTGCAAGCTCGTCAGCGACCAGCTCTTGATCCGTTGCGGCAGCCCCAGCCGCCGCCACAAGTTGCCCAGGTTATAGGCCAGCACGCTGAGCTGCAAGCGCACCTCGTTCGCCCGGAAGCGATGGCACGACAGCCGCGTCCAGTGCGTCGCTTGCTTACCTTCTTTGATCCACTGCTCCGCCGTGCCGCGCTTGTTGTAGAAACGCACCACCGACCGGCTTGGCAAGCTCATGTTCGTCACGATAAAACCGACGCGCGCGAATAGCTCGCCCTGGTGGTGCTCGACCTTGGCGACAACTCGTCTGGGCCCCTTCCAGCTCTCCGCCTGATAGCGAAAGCTCTTGTAGCGCACTAGCGGCTTGCGGCCGGGCCTCCCCGGCGGACGAAACAGGATGTCTTCGATCTCCAGCTCCAGGCTCTTATTGGCCGGAATGCGGATCGCGTAGTCCGCGCCGCGCTCCTCCAGTGCTTCGTAGATCTCGGGCTTGGCGAAGGCGGCATCGGCGCGAAAGGTGACCTGTTTGCCTTCGGCCAGTTGGCGCTCGATCTCCGGCAACAATAGCTCATCCCAGTCCTCGGCGCTGTGCACGTTGCCGGGACGCAGCTTGGCAGCGAGGCAATCACCATGACCGTTGAACAAAAGCAACGGGTGGTAGCAGACCGACTCGAAGTGTCCGTTGTAGGCACTGCCTTCCTGTTGGCCATGGACCGGACTCTCGGTGGAGTCCATGTCCAGAACGACCCGCTCGGAGTCGTCGAACGCCTCCGCTTGCCCGACCAGCTCTCGGTTCAGCGCCATCAGCCCCAGCAGGTTCTCTTCGCTCGCCAGCATCTCCGTCTCGAAGCCGTGCAGCGTCGAGGTCAAGGCCGCACCGCGATCCCAGATCTTCTGCGAGCCGATCAAGCGAAACGTCGGGTCAGCCGACACTCGGACGGCGTCGTTGACGTCCTCGTAGCCTGCCAAGCGGCTGTAGACCGACTGCCGCAACAGATCAGCGAACGTGAACTGCTTGTTTGTGCCTTGCCGGGAGTCGGTGAGATGCTCGCCGATCAGTTTCCCGAGTCCGAGTCGCTCGTCCAACTCCCGAACCAGGATCAAGCCACCGTCGGAAGTGACGTGCGATCCCTGGAAATCGACTTTCAACGAGCCGTTGAAACTTAGCTGGAATGGCTTGGTTTGTTTTTCACCCATTGGGTGTTGGCCTCCATGGCGTCCTCATCGGGCTCTAGCCCCTATGAATAAAGACGCTCAAGGCCGCCGGAAGGTCGAGAGGTCTGAATCAAATTGGAAATGCGGGCTGAAGCTTGGATTCCGCGTTTCATGGAACTTCTTGCTTCATGGCCCTTCTTGGGGTAAGCAGGCAATACCTGTGATGACCACTCAAGGTTAACCTGAGTGGGGTTTCAATTCCTACTTCCTTCCCCAGTCGGCGCCGGTGTACAGCGCCTACGACAGTGATGGCAGTCCATGGGCACGGACCTCGGCCGGTGTGAGGTCCGCGGGCGCTGTTGAACAAATGCGAATCGGTCATGAGGAGTGGGACGGATGTGGGGGCTGCTAAAAAAGGCCGCCGATCCGGGAACGGCTCAGATTCGCGCTACGAAGCTACGACCTACCGAATTACGGCTAGAATATGAGAGCGCTAGAATGGAAAGGGGTTCGTTTTCCCTACTGTGCGAGGTGCGCTCACGAACGGTTGACCAGCCGGAGGCGTCGGTAGCCCGCAAGGCACCAACCGCTATCACGATGCAGAAGCGAAACAACAAGTTTCGAGACATCGAAGGCGAGCTCAGCGCGCGAGGACTTCGCTTCGGCCTTGTCGTCAGTCGCTTCAACAGCTTCATTACCGAGCGGCTTTTAGGCGGCGCCATCAATGCCCTTGAGCGAACAGGCGCCGGCGCGGACTCCATCGACGTCGTTCGTGTTCCCGGCTCGCTGGAAATACCCGTCACGGCGCGGGAGATGGGTCGCAGCGGCCGCTACGACGCCATCATTTGCCTGGGAGCGGTGATCCGAGGCGAAACGGCTCACTTTGACTACGTCGCCGCGGAAGCCGCTCGGGGTATCGCGGACGTGGGGCGCGAGACGGGCGTACCGACCGTCTTCGGTGTCTTGACCTGCGACACACTCGAACAGGCCATTGACCGGGCCGGCGTCAAGGGCGGCAATAAAGGCTTCGAGGCGGGCATGGCGGCTCTCGAGATGGCGACATTGATGAAGGAGTTGCGCAATACCGCGCCCCCCGCCGACGACTAGCATGCCCTCGCGACATCGCTCTCGAGAAAGAGCCTTACAGTTGGTCTTTCAATGGGACCTCAACCGGGCCTCGACCGAACAAGTCAAGCAAGGCTATTGGGAAAGTCTTTCTCCGGACAACCCGCCGGAAGGCGACCCCTTCGCCGAGCAGCTTTTCCAGGGCGTCACCGCGCGGGTTGACGAGATCGACTCGCTGATCCGCGGGAATTCCTCGAACTGGAAACTCGAGCGCATGTCCGCCGTTGATCGCAACATCCTTAGGACAGCCATTTTTGAGATGCTCGACGAAACTGCCGCCCCGGCAGTGATCATCAACGAAGCCATCGAGATCGCACGGCGTTTTTCCGGAGACGAGTCCGGCCCTTTCATCAACGGTATTCTGGATGCCGTTCGGCGGTCTTTGGTGACCGCTAAGGCTCCGTCAGGGGAGGGTTAGCCGGCTTCTTGCCCGAAGTGCCCGCCGCAGGCGCATCCTTATTCATCTCGACGCCTGACCTCGCTCACGCGGATGGTTGCGACGAGCGAATCGGAGCCGCGAGCGTAAGCGAGCGGTCATGGGCCGCCTGCTCCCCAAAGGGATGCAACCCGTGGGGTTTTCGACCGAACGAGCCTACTGGACGGCGCCCACCTGCGCTGCGTTGGGGTCAAGCTTGATCTCTCCAAAAGCGCTCTCGTACTGGGCGATGTTTTGGTGTAAGACACCCAGCAAGGCTTTGGCTTGTTGCGGGCTGAGATAGATCCCCTGAAAGCTCTTAATCTCGACTTCTTCTTGGGTCTTTTGGTGGATCGTGCCGAACTGCAAAAAGAAGTCCCAGACGTTCACCCGGATCTGGACGCTGTTGGAGTAGCTTTCGCGGTAGTCCGGTCCACTGGTCAGATTCACTTTCGGTTGTTTTGGTTGCTCGTTCATGGCTATTCATGCTGACGCAGGTCGCGGGGCGGCGTCAACGCGGACCGAAAGCCTTCGCCGGCAGGGCTTCCGTGCCACCGAGTCTACAATAGGGTTTCCGTGGCTGACTAGCCAAGGGTTGTACCCTTGATATTCCAGACCGTCGAGCACCGAGCCGCGACGGTGACGGAGCGGTCCAGAGATGACACCGCTCGGCAGGGGTGAATTCGCGTGTACCTCAACGCCACCACGTGAAACGAGAACGAAATTCTCGTTCCGACGCGCATGAGCGGCTCACCAGCATGCCGACATCAGATAGCTCGCCTCACCAACCTCCCGTCGAACTTTCCTGGCGAGCGGTCATTCTCGGCCTCATCATCGGGCTGGTGATGACGGCTGCCAATACCTACCTTGGCCTCTACGCCGGCATGACCGTGTCAGCGAGCATCCCGGCGGCGATCGTCTCCATGGGAGTTCTCCGCGGCCTCCTGCGCCGGGGCACGATCCTCGAGAACAACATCGTGCAAACCATGGCCTCGGCCGGAGAGTCCGTGGCCGCGGGGATCATCTTCACGGTACCGGCGCTTGTGATCGCTCAGGTGTGGACGGGCTTCCCCTATTGGGAGGTCACCATGATCGGCCTACTCGGAGGCGTCCTGGGCGTCTTATTCATGATCCCGCTGCGAAGAACGTTGATCGTCGAGGACAAGGAGTTGATCTACCCTGAGGGCGTCGCCTGCGCCCAGGTTCTCGAAGTGGGCCAGAAAGGCGGCCGCTCGTTGAGGGACATCGTGGCGGCCGTCGTGGGAGGGGCGCTGTTCAAGTCGTTTATCGGGGTAGTCGGCTTATTTCGCGGAGTTGTGGAGGGTGCTCTCCGCGTCGGCGGAACCCTCTTCTACTTCGGTACGGACATCTCCGTGGCCCTGCTCGGCGTCGGTGTGATCGTCGGACTGGAAGTTGCCGCGCTCGTTTTCATCGGCGGGGCGATCGGCTGGGTGGTTTCGATCCCGCTTTACTATCTCTCGAATCCCCTTCCTGAAGGACACGCCCTTGACGCCGCGTGGGACGCTTGGAGCGGGCACATCCGCTACATGGGCGTCGGGGCGATGATCGTCGGCGGCCTGTGGTCCATGTTCAGCGTGCGGCAAGGAATCGCCAAAGGAATCCGGGAAGCGGTTCAAGGCTTCAGCAGGCGAGCGGGCGCCCCGAAACAACGCACCGAGCAGGATTTGCCCACCTCTCGTACGTTCGTCATTTTAGTACTGGCCGTGATCGCGACGATCATTCTCTACCGGGCCATCACGGGATCGACCAGCGTCGCAATCACGGCAGGCGTGGTGATGGTCATCGCCTCGTTCTTCTTCGTTGCCGTCTCGAGCTACATCGTTGGACTCGTAGGCAGCTCCAATAACCCGATTTCGGGCATGACCATCTGCGCGCTGATCTTTGCCTCCGTCGTCTTGCTGCTGCTGGGTATGAGCGGGACGGTGGGGATCGTAGGAGCGCTGGGCGTCGCCGGCGTCGTCTGTTGTGCGGCTGCCACCGCCGGCGATACCTCGCAGGACCTAAAAACCGGTTTCCTCGTCAAGGCAACTCCCTGGAAGCAGCAAGTTGCGCAATTCATCGGCATCTTGATTCCCGCTCTTATCATTGCGCCCGTTTTATCCCTGCTTCACGAAGGCTACGGCATCGGCACCGGCGGCGAACAGGCCTTGAGAGCACCCCAGGCAACCCTATTCGCTAGCATCGCTAAAGCCCTGTTCGAAGGCACGGGACTGCCGTGGACCATGGTCGGCATCGGCGTGGCCGTCGCTGTGGGACTGATCGTCCTCGACGAGTCACTAAAGAGAGCCGGTCGTCGCTTCCGGACCCATGTCATGCCGGTGGCCGTTGGTATCTATCTGCCGTTGAGCTTGTCCGTGCCGATTTTCGCGGGGGGACTGCTGAGCTACCTCTTGCTTAGAACAAGGTCAAGCGTAGGAAACGTCGCCGCGGAGGCTCGCCGCCACACCGCCGTTCTGATCAGTTCCGGGCTTATTGCCGGCGAGGCGATCGCCGGCATCCTCATCGCGGTCCCACGCACGGCGGGAGTGGAACTGCCGATACCGGTCGTTGACAGTGGCTGGTTCACGCTGGCTGCCTTCGGCGCCGTCGTAGCCCTCGTCTACTATGCGTCCGCGCGAGAGAGCGGCGCCACGGCCGGTGAACACGCCGCGTAGAGACCCCCCGGCGGCCCATCGTTATCCCGGTTGCTACAATCATCGTTGGGCCTGTCGGACGGGCAGTCGCCGCGCCTGTTTCAGGCGGGGAGGAAAGTCCGGTCTCCGCAGGGCAGCGTGCCGGCTAACGGCCGGGGAGCCATTCTCAAAGGGATGGCCTACGGAAAGTGCCACAGAAAACATACCGCTCCGGGGTTTCCTTGGGGTAAGGGTGAAAAGGTGCGGTAAGAGCGCACCGCGTCTTGAGTAATCAAGGCGGCAGGGCAAACCCCACGCGGAGCAAGACCAAATAGGGGACCAGCGGCGGCCCGCCGCGCCCACGGTGATCGGCTCGCCCTTCGGGGTCGGGCCGGCGACCGAAGTCCCGGGTAGGTCGCTTGAGTCCGGCAGCGATGCTCGACCTAGACGAATGACTGCCGCCCGGGCTCAGCCCGGGTACAGAAACCGGCTTATAGTTCGACAGGCCTCTCCCCGTTGTGCTGCCTCGCCGAATCCACGCTATGGACGACCATCGCTCGGGAAGGGTGATTGTCACTGCCACGACCCCGACGGTTGTGGCGTGTTCGACACGCCGGCTGCGGTATGACAGCAACGCATTCTCCCAGAAACAACCTCGCGGGTGCTTATTGAGGCTCGCGAAATACAGTGACTTTGGAACCCGGGCACAGCATGCTGTGCCCCTACAGTCTGAACACGAGCCATGTCACCATAATTTGCGAGGCTCGGTAGGAAGCCGCCTTCCCGGGGGTGCCGCACTGTGAGGCGAGCGTCCGCTCTTTCCGTTGTCCTTTTGCTCGCGACGCTGTCCGCGTGGGGCGCCGACGAAGCTGCTCGGTCCGCCGAAGATCTGCTTCGCCAAACAGAGGCGACGTACAACAGCCTCACCAGCTTCCACTTCGCCGCCAAGGAAGTGACCGAAACGCGATCCGGTGGCGCACAGCGCCGGACTTCCGCTCACTACGTAACCGCCCTTGACGCCAAGGGACGTTCGCGAGTCGAAATCCGTGACGAATCGAGAAACGGTCTGGCCGTCTTTGACGGTGAAAACAACTGGTTCTATCTACCTCGCGTCAATCAATACACGCGGCAATCTTCGGGCTCCATCCCCGGGTCCCCATCGGCGCCGCGCATCTTCGACGGGGTGAACTTCACGAGGCACGTACAACGCTACCCCACGCGATACCAGGCCCTCTCCCGCAACTTGGTTAGCGCCACCATCGTGCGGCACGAGGCGTTGGACGGCGAAACTCGGGCAGGCACATACGCTGTAGTCGAAGCTCAATACAAACTCCCCGCGGGCGCTCCCGTGGGCCAATCAAAACGAACTTTCTGGATCGATGAAAAAGGCTTCCTGATCGCTCGTGAGGTCTCTCGTGCCACTGCCAAGCCGCCGGGCCTCGAACACTCAGTCGAGATCGTCCAAACCATCTCGTTTGCTACCGCTCAGGCCAACGAAGAGTCGCCGGACTCCCTTTTTGTTTTCGTTCCGCCCGAGGACGCCGAGAAGGTGCACACCTTCAGGCGTCAGGCACGGCGTTCCGCCACGTTTGTCGGAGAAGCCGCGCAGGACTTTAGCCTCCACGACCTAAAAGGACGAACCTTCCGCCTCCGAGACCTGCGAGGCAAGATCGTCTTGCTGGACTTCTGGGCCACTTGGTGCACACCCTGCCGCATCGACCTTCCCCACATCGAGGCCTTGCACGACGAGTACACTCGAGAGGAACTCGTGGTGCTCGGCGTCAATGGCGAGTCGGAAACGGCGGCTCGCTCGTTTATGGAACAGCAGGGCTACAGCTTTCCCTCCTTGGTTGACCAAGGAGACGAGGTTTCTCGCCTGTATGGGGCTGCACTCCTGCCGACCATCGTAATTGTGGACCAGGAAGGCTCTATCGCCGCCTATCTAGTCGGTCTGCAGAGCGAAAGCGACTTGCGCCGGGCGCTCGCCAAGGCGGGCCTCCAGTAGACGACGTGGGTTCCGTAACCCATTGATTGCAATCTGGTTACGCGAAATTTGGTTTGTTTGGTCATTTTTTTGCTCCCATTGCTCCGCTCCAAGTGGTTCGGTGCTCCGATAGTTCGTTGCCCCGTTTCTGTTCCTCGGTACCACCCGGTCTGAGTTCGATGTCTCCTCGTATCCCCGTGAAGCGATCGGTCAGGTCTCGCTGAGTCGGACCGTCCAGCCGCACCGGACGGAAACCCATCGCAACCCATTGATTGCAAGCTGGTTGTGCGAAATTGGGTTTGTTTGGTCATTTTTCTCGCGCGTCGAAGGTCGTGCCGGTCTCCGCAGTCTCCCCTCTTCAGAATAGCGAGCTAGTGTAGTGCCACATAAATAGCTGTACAATAACACCCTTTTCGCGGTAGGATGGTTTATGTGGCCATCCGCTGACGCTCTAGCCCTCACCGCTCCGCAGCGAAACGCTCTTCGTCGCCTCGTTCGAGGCCGCAATACGACGCAGACAATGGTCTTGCGAGCGCACATTGTTTTGCGCTGTGCGCAGGGGTTGGCGAACCACGCCATGGCCCGCGAACTCGGCGTCAACCGCAAGACCGTCATCCTGTGGCGAAAGCGCTTCGCCCAGTCCGGCCTCGACGGACTCCGCGATCGGACGCGCCCCGGACGCAAACCGGCGCTCTCCGCTGAATTCGTCCAATGCATCCTCGATACAACGCTTCACGAGAAGCCCCGGGCGGCCACGCATTGGAGCACCCGCACCATCGCCAAGCACTTGGGCGTCTCCAAGATGGCCATCCAGCGCGTCTGGAAAGCGCACGGACTGCAGCCCCATCGCCTCGAAACTTTCAAGCTCAGCCGCGACAAGCAGTTCGTCGAGAAACTCCGCGACGTGGTCGGGCTGTACTTGAATCCGCCCGAGCACGCGCTGGTGCTCAGCGTCGATGAGAAAAGCCAGATCCAGGCCTTAGACCGCAGCCAGCCGGGACTGCCCCTGAAAAAGGGTCGCGCCGGCACCATGACCCACGACTTCAAACGACATGGCACAACGACGCTGTTCGCCGCCTTCAATGTGCTCGACGGCCAGGTGATCGGGGAGTGTCTGCCGCGACATCGGCACCAGGAATTCCTCAAATTCCTACGCAAGATCGATCGCGAAACGCCACCGGCGCTGGAGCTGCATCTGATCGTGGACAACTACTCCACGCATAAGCATGAGCAGGTGAAGAAGTGGCTCGCGAAGCACCCCCGCTTCCACTTTCACTTCATTCCCACGTCTTCTTCTTGGCTCAATCTCGTCGAGCGCTGGTTCCGCGAGCTGACACAGAAGCGCATCCGCCGCGGCGTGTTCCGCAGTGTTCCCGAACTCGAGGCCGCCATCCACGAGTACCTGGAAGCGAGCAACCAAGCGGCCAAGCCCTTTGTCTGGACAGCTCCGGCACAAGATATCCTCGCCAAAGTCGAGCGCGCCGCCAAAACCCACGCCATTGTCCAGAACCGTTAGTGGCACTACACTAAGTAGTCCGTTTCATAAGTTCGGTCACGTATATTTAGAAGCCCGGTGGACGATCGGGAACTTCGGGCACGGCATGCCGTGCCCGCCTGCACTCGCCCGCCTAGATCCGCCCTACACGCTTGTTCTGTTCGGAGATAAATCTATTGAAACAAGTGGTTCTTCCGGGTTTCTAGTGGGCGAGTGAGGCTCGGTGGTAGTCTCGCGGGATGCAAGACCGCGAGCTATACCGCCAGATTCTGGGCATCGAAAGTCCCTGGAAAGTCGTGCGAGTGGAGCTGCGCCGAGCCGACGGCGAAGTCCACGTCTTCCTCGAACACGACGAGCAAGTCCGCTGGCCGTGCCGCCAATGCAGCGCCGTGTGCGCACTCCACGATCATCAGCCCGAACGCCGCTGGCGTCACCTCGACACCTGTCAGTACCGCACGATCCTGCACGCCCGGCCGCCGCGCAGCGACTGCTCCGAGCACGGGCCGCGCGTCGTGCGACTGCCCTGGGCCGAGGCTTCCAGCCGCTTCACCGCGCTGTTTGAAGCTCTCGCGATCTCGTGGCTGAAGGAAGCCAGCCAGCAAGGCATCGCCGAGTTGCTGGCGCTGAGCTGGGACGAGATTCACGGCATCCTGGAACGCGCCGTGCAACGTGGGCTCGAACGTCGCGCGGCAGAGCCGATTCCCTACCTGGGCGTCGACGAGAAGAGCTTCCGCAAGCGCCATCGCTATCTCACCGTCGTCAACGATCTCAACCGCTCGCGCGTGTTGTTCGTCGCCGAGGGACGCCGCCAGGCCAGCCTGGACGGCTTTTGGAAGACGTTGAGCGCAGAGCAACTCGCCCGAGTCGAGGCCGTCGCGATGGACATGTGGGATCCTTACGTCGCCTCGACCCGGGAGCATCTCGACGAATCGGAGAAAAAGATCGTTTACGACAAATATCACATCGCGGCGCATCTGGCGAAGGCGGTGGACCAGGTGCGGCGGGCGGAGAACAAGCGTTTACTGGCCCTCGGCGACGAGCGTTTGACAGGCACGAAGTACGCTTGGCTGCGGCATCCGGCGAACTTTTCCGAGGACGCCTGGCGCGAGTTCCGCGCGCTGCGCGAAAGCGACTTGAAGACGGCGCGGGCGTGGGCGTTGAAGGAAACGGCGATGCGGCTGTTCGACTATCGTCGCGAATCGGCGGCGCGAGCTTTCTTCGAGCAATGGCGCGGCTGGGCGAGTCGCAGCCGGCTGACGCCGATGGTCACCGTAGCGCGGATGTTGACGGCTCGCCTCGAAAACATACTCGCGTATCTGAAACACCGCATTACGAACGCGGTCAGCGAGGGGTTGAACTCAAGGATTCAATGGGTCAAGGCCACGGCGCGCGGTTTCCGCAATCAACAGAACTTCATCAACGCCATCTACTTCCACTGTGGGAAACTCGATCTGGCTCCTTCGCCCACTTAAAACCCGGAAGAGCCGAAACAATTAATGTTACAAGCCTCCTTTTTGCCCTCGGGAAATGGGTTCGTTCGGTTTTTTTCATTCGATCCTGCACTGCTCTCGGGGCTCGACGGAAGCCCATCCGACGCTGATGGCCACCGGAAGTAGGCCCAACCACGCGGTCAACTCTGCCCGAGGCTGACCGGAGGTCAGCCCAGCGGGCCGGGAGGCCCGCGCCACATCGAGAGCCTGCATCGGCATCCCGCAGCCGACGTGTCTGAAAAGCGCTTTTCGTGAGCCGATCGGTACGTGTTTTGGGGGCTAGCGGGTGGTTTTCGCAGGGCTAATGGCGGGGTGCAGAGGCGTGTAGGGCAGCTCTGCCAGTGTCTTCTAACGAGGCAAGTAATTGGATTGGCAAGACATAGCGACCTTCTGGGCACCGAGCCCGAACGCCCCGTGGCAGTAAGTGGCGGAAATATAAAAATTTTTCCCTCTGGGATCCGCTTCTTGCCTCCGGTCCTATCGTAAGTCGAAGTTGGAGGCTTAGAAGCGAGCCGCGAGGCTAAGTGATTGAAACCGCGAGGAGAAAAACTTGAAATTCACGTGACCGCCTGGGAGGTGCAACGGAAAACAGGCGAAAACGACGGCAGGAAGCGCCATTTTCCCGCGGATAAAACCGCCAAAGGCCACAAGTTTCGAAGGTTCAGCGAGCTGCGGTGCGGAATAGAAGCTGTCTCACAAACGCTGATAGAAGCACAAAGCCGGATAAGCCGAACGCGGATCTTAACCGTACGCCGGAGCCCCTCATGGTAGGGGTGGGCCCATAGATAAACGCCACGCCGTTACACAGGATCCAGCGAGACTGGCGCGCCACCGCCGAGTCGGGGAAATAACACGTAAGTAGTTTTGTTGTAGTATGTTAGGGATCAACGACCGCAGGTTCCTGGTGGGAAAGCGATTTCCCGACAGTAATCCCGCGGACAGGCTCTATGTGTTTCCATTCGAGGGACTTAGCCTGCTTGCGGTCGCGGAACTCTTCGTACCAACTCAGGGCGATGTGAATAGGTGACTGGGGGGGGGCTCTTCACCCCGAGATATTGTCAAATGTTGTGGATGGGCGAGGTCAGGCGGCGTTTTCCTGAACCATCAATCCATCCTTGAAAACCTTTCCCTCTAAGACATGAACAATCACTTCCGAACCGTTCAGGCGTCGCCAGTGGCGCTCGGCTTGGCGGGCCAGCATGAAGACCATCGTTAACGACGCTTCGCGGCTGCCACAACCCTTCGTTCGTCGCTGCCGCAAACGGACCGTCGCAAAGGTGGACTCGATCGGGTTCGTCGTCCGCAAGTGCCCCCAGTGCTCGGCCGGAAAGTCGTAGAAAGCCAGCAGCACTTGGCGGTCTTTTTCCAGGCACTCGACCGCTTTGGGGAAGTTCTTCTCGTATAGGTTCTTGAAACGGTCCAGAGCGGCCTCCGCCGTCTGCCGACTCTCGGCAAGATAGATGTCGCGCAGCGCCTGCTTGGCTTTGCCCTGCATGCTCTGCGGCAGCTTATTGAGCACGTTGGCCGTCTTGTGGAGCCAGCAGCGTTGCTAACCGGTCGCCGGATAGACTTTCCGCAGTGCCGCCCAAAACCCCATCGCTCCGTCGCCCACCGCCAACTTCGGCGGCAGCTCGAGCCCCTGCCGTTTCAAGTCCTCCAGCAACTCCTGCCACGACAGTTCGCTTTCGCGAAAGCCGTCGTGCACCGCCAGCAGTTGCTTGCGACCGTCTTCGAGTGCTCCCATCACAACCAGCAAACACTGCCGTTCATCGTCCAGACGAACATTCGAGTAGATGCCATCGGCCCAAATATAAACAAACCGCTGGCCGCTGAGGTCACGCTTTGACCAAGCCTCGTACTCGCGGCGCCAGACGTCTTTGAGACGCACCACCGTCGTCGCCGACAGGCCCGGAGCGTCGGGCCCCAGCAAGGCCTCCAGCGCTTCGCTGAAATCGCCCGTCGAGATCCCTTTCAGGTACAACCAGGGGATCAACTCCTCCACACTCTTCGTGCGCCGCAGATACGGCGGCAGGATCTGGGAAGTGAAACGAAAGCGCCGGCCCTGCTCATCGACTCGGCGATCGTCGACCCGCGGCGCCTGGATCTTCAGCTGACCCACGCCGCTGACGATGGTGCGCTCGCGGGCGTGACCGTTGCGCACCACCAGCCGCCGGCCGTCCTGGTCGACTTCGTGCTGATGCGTTTCGATGTAGGCGGTCACTTCGGCTTCCACGGCCTTGACGAGCATCTGGCGCGCTCCTTGGCGCAGCACCTCATCCAAGGGCGAGCGTTCCTTTCCATCAATGACTTGGGGGTTGACTTGACTGCTGCTCTCAGCAGCTTCACACTGACTCATGGCGTATCCTCCTTGTTCCTTTCCAGAAAACGATTGAGTTGCTTCCTCAATCGTCAGGATACGCCGCCTCCCCTCAGAGGCTCATCCACAACTTCTGGTTATAGCTCCTTCACCCCAGAAGCCGGGATGCTTCAGCAGCGTAAGTCCCGATCTGTGCGGGGGGTGCCGGGTGACCGGCATCCCTACCGCGATCAGCTATCCGCCGGGGTTCCCTTCGACGGTCCCTGCGAACGGCCCCCGGCAGTACGCGGGCAATCAGAGGTCAGGGCGCGCCTTCTTGCTCTCCAGTAATTCCAGACGGATCATTGCTAACCCACTGCGAACTATGCCGAGCCGCCCGGCGGCAGCGTAGCTAAGGTCCAAGATCCGATTCCCTACAAAAGGCCCCCGGTCATTGATCCGTACGACCAGCGAGCGTTGACTGCCCGTGTGCGTCACACGGACCCTGGTTCCAAAGGGCAAGTCGCGATGGGCCGCCGTCAACTTGTGCATGTTGTAGACTTCTCCGCTGGCGGTGCGCCTACCGTGATACTCCTCGCCGTACCAACTGGTCCAACCTAGCTGCAAGGGAGCTTCGGCGGCGGCCTGCTCACCCGCGACGGCAGAGACGGAGACACACACGGATAGACCCAGTGAAATGAGCCAAACTCTTATGACTGAATCGCCGACAACCTTGTCCGGCCTAGAAGACGCCTCGGCAGAAGCCGGCCCAGCGCCATTGAGCTGCTCGGACAGCTTCTTGCTGGCCTTGAACACAGCCACTTTCTTAGCCGCGATCATTAGGGTCTCGCCCGTCCTTGGGTTCCTGCCCTGCCTGGCCCCTTAGCCGCGGACCTTAAAGCTGCCAAAACCCCGCAGGTCGAGCCTCTCGCCGTTTTGCAGCGCCGCTGCGATGCTTGCAAACACGACGTTGACGATCCGCTCGGCTTCCTTCCTGCTATGCTGTGTGGCCTCGGTTAGCTGGTCGATAAGATGAGATTTGGTCATGGGACTCCCCTTGTCAGAGATGCTCAGAAAGGAGATATATACTGGGCCATCAGTGTCCGGCTGCCGTGTGGCCCAGCCAGGTAATGCCATGATTATATCCTGAAACATTTCTCTCGACAATGTTTTAGTGCTCGGGCCAATGGCCCAAAAATGGTCGCCATGGGGAAAGGAGGTCGTATTCAGCTCCGACCGAGGGGGAAACTTTGACTTATTCAGCCGGGCGGCTGACGGCAGCGGAGACGAATGAGAGACTTGCGAACGTTTAGTAGCTCCCTCGTAGCAGTCGTCCTGCTGGCGCTGACCACACAAGCTTTGGCGAACGACGATGACGATCTACTCAAAGAAGGCCTCGGCTTCCACTTCGTGTCCCTGAGCCTTGCTACTGATGCGGAAGGCGTGCCCCACCGCCTCTTCATGACTGGGAATGGCACGTTCAATGATCGGCACGTAGCAGGCGGCGGATTCTTTAATGACATTGTCGGGGGTTTTCCCGTGAGCACTGGGAGCTGGCGGGCCACGCGGCTGATTAGCTTCACCAAGACTGAGCATCCATTAAATCCGGTCGGATTTAATCTTGCCGGCATTCTTGTCGTGGAAGTGCTCCTCTTCGCAGACAACGGACCGCCGACGGGTATGCCCGCGACGCTTACGGTTGTAAACAACCTCCCTCCCCCGGTTGGCATCTTCACCGGTCTACCAGAAGGGTACTTCCTAGAGGTTGAGGATGGGTTATCGCACGTACCGGCAACATTCCCAGGTACTAGTTTCCCAGTTGGAGTCACGGCCTTCTCGGTCCCTCAAGGGCCTGATCCGGAGTTTTCGGCACTTGCAGACGATCTGGCTTTCACGAAAGAGTTGGTGAAGCGTGTGGCTGGGGCGCATGGCATGCTATTCCGAGAGGATGTCGACAAATAGACCTCCGCAGAGACACCGCTGATTCGGCATGTAAGTCAAGAGAGGAGGCATTGGTTATGCGGGCGCAGGATTTGGGGTCTGGGGTCCTGGATTTTTCGTGAGGGTTGGGTCTCGGAAATTGCGTGTGGATGAGGAGAAAAGCTCGGGAGGCTTAGGTGATTGGGGGCGTGGTTTCGTCGGTGGTTGCCGTTGGTTTGGTCTGGGCGTAGAATGGCGTCAGCCGGGGGCCGAAATCGGAAATTCCGGTTTAGAGGTCGGAGCTTAGTGAGCATGTTCGCCTCCCGCTTGAGACATAGTGAATTGTCGCGCGCCAGGACGTCGCTGGCGCCGAAGGACGTGTCTGAGTTAGAAGAGTCGGGTTGGACAGGAGACCACGACGCGGACGCCCCGGCGGCAAGGCCATCTGCCCCGGAAGACGGCATGCGCTTGTACCTTGCCGCGGCGGGTGCTCTACCGCTGCTGAATCGGGAGGACGAGATCCGGCTGGCAAAGCGCATGGAGCGCGGCAATCGACGAGTGAGAAAGGCGCTCTCGCGGACACCCTGGATGTGGAATCAGATGTTGGAGCTGCATGAAGATCTCAGGAACAAGCGAGTGAACCTACGGTATCTGATCGACGTCCAGGGCGCGGCGGCCGACTCTTCGGCCAGGGCCAGAGCGGCAGCCAGCGTCCGCCGAAAGTGCTCTCATGTCGTTCAATTGATTCTAGAAATCGAGGAGCTGGCCACAAAGGCCGAGGCTCGGTCCAAGGCCAGCGCGGCCGTGCAGCGCAGATGGGCCTGGAGGGTGGCGAGAGAGAGGGTCCAAATCTCGCGCCGCATCTGTAAAATGCCTCTGAAGTGCGACGTTTGGTACGCCTACTGCAAGGAATTTGAACGGGCGGCACCTGAACTGTCGAAGAAACCGGCGAAGGCCGCCGGCAAGACAAGGTCCAGGAAACCTGCTCGGCAGAAGGGCCGCGTTGTGATGACGAGGGCCGAAATCAAGCGGACCATGGCGCGCATCCGAGCAGGCAGACGCGAGGTCGATCAAGCTCGAAAGGCTCTCGTCGAAGCGAACCTACGCCTGGTCGTCGCGGTCGCCAAAAAATATGCGAATCGAGGCTTGGATTTCCTGGACTTGCTTCAGGAAGGCAACGTCGGGTTAATGCGCGGGGCCGAGAAGTTCGATTACCGCCGGGGCTTCAAGTTTTCAACGTACGCCTACTGGTGGATTCGGCAGGGGATCACGCGCGCCCTGGCGGATAAGTCGCGAACCATGCGCCTCCCCGTCCACATAAACGAACTGCTCAACAAGTTCTTGCGGGCTGTTTGGCAGCTCGAAGAGGAGCTTCTCCGCCCGCCAGCGAATGAAGAAATCGCAGGGCGGATGGAGGTGACAGTCCAACAAGTCGAAACGCTGCGGTCGACCTCCCGAGGCCCGCTTTCACTGGATACTCCCATTGGAGCGGACGGTGGATCGGTGCTGGGTGATGTGTTGAGGGACCAAGGGGCGGTCTCACCAATCCATGGGGTGATTGAGTCGGACATTTGTGAGCAAACCGCCGGTGTGCTCAAGACTCTGTCTCCCAAGGAAGAGAAGGTAATCCGGATGCGTTTCGGAATTGGCTTCGAGCGGGGGCACACACTGGCGGAGATTGGTCGAGAGTTCGGGTTCACCCGGGAGAGGGCCCGTCAGATCCAAGTGAAAGCCGTTGCCAAGCTTCGGGATCCCCAGCGCGCGCAGTGGTTGCGTGCGCTGGTCACGTCAGTGGACACTCACACTTGACAAAATGAGCTAGACAAGAATGCGGGTAGTGGGGTCTTAGCGTGGCGATGGATCCCATCGAACCTTGTTGAGGGGAAGGATTTGCTCTTCGGGATCGTGATGAGCTAGGAAAGTTGCAGCCCCATCGTAGGCGATGCGTTTGAATTCCTCCTCGTAGGGGCCAAAGCCAACCGTATAGGTAGGGCTTGGCAGGCGTTTGTTGTCCTCATCTAGCAACCACCAGATCCACGTCCCCGGTGATTCGTGAGCCCATGGCACCTCCGCAGGAGATGTGATGATCTGCCCCATGTATAGGGCGTACTTGCTGGTTAACTGTGTCTTAACCGTCAACATGGCATCCTCCCTTCCGCTACGCTGCAATCAGTTCTTCCAGATCCCCAATATGGTCGCTCAGGCCACTCTCCATTGCGGGTGTCACTCTCAGGCTACCGTGTACACGACAGAAATTGTAGTGCGCGAAGTGAAGCGCCAGTGCGGCCCGTAGGTTCTCTCGGCTCTTAGAGAAGGCGTAGGTTAATCTGGTCATCCGCTTGCACCACTGCCGAGCGAGCCATTTTTCCGCTCAACGTGGCTCGTGCATATCCGCTTTGGGGACGGGCATGCCCATTATCTCGGCTGAAACGGTTCCCTTTATTTTGGCTGGTCGATAGTAGTCTCCCCGGGCTCCCGGAAGACGACCATAGAGCTTGATAAGCTGTGCGTAGTTGGCCCGGTCGTACAAGGAAGCGGCGATTGCCTCAGGGTAAGCCGGGAAGGCATCCGACGTGACCTGGAACCGATCTGCCGGAAGTCAGGGCCCTTTGCTCGGCCGGCATTACCCGGCTTCAACGCTCTTATGGCCCTGTCCGACTCCCAGTGCCGGCCGCCATCCCTTCCGATGGGTAGGTACCATGCTCCACCGACACTGGGTCTCCCTCTCTAACGCGGTCTGCCTTCCCGGCATGCCGTGCTCCTTACCCCGGTGGACCGAGCCGATGCTTGTGTCGGTCTCTTCCCGGCTCGTGCTGCCTTCCCCGTTTCCATGGCGGGTCGGCATCCACGACTTCGCTTTCGAGGCCTGCTCAAGCTTCACTCGCGTTACGGCCTTGCAGGGTTGCTCGCCCACCTTGCAGTGGACTTTGTCACGAGGCTTCGACCCGCCCAGTCACCCGACCGGGCCGCTCGTTAGCTACCATGTTTACCGACAACTACATGGGTGGGTCCTTCCCCCACTGGCAAACTGCGCCGGTAAGGCGCACAAGGAAATCCTGGCTTGCATGTCGGGTTCCCTTCGACCTCCGATGGCCTACGAGGCGGTTTAATCCGACTGGAACGGCGCTGCGTGAGTTGCCAGAGTATCGGACTTGCTCCAAGCTCCACCCGACAGGCCCCTCTGCTGGGGCGAATCCATTCCATAGATTTGGATAAAAGGAGGTAGCGATGCCAAAGTACTCTAGGACGTCTGGAGAATTTGGGGATTTTGGAATTCCGCAAGGGCTGGGTAAAAAGATCGCGGTTATCGGGGTCGTGCTTGCCTGCCTCATTGTGGTAGCGGGAAGCACCGGGATAGTCGGCGCGGGAGAACGAGGCGTCTTGCTGCGTTTCGGAGCCGTGACCGAGACGATCAAAGATGAAGGTCTCTATTTCAAGATTCCTTTCGCTGAGGAGGTGCGTCTGATGTCAACCCAGCTTCAGAAATACACCGCTTCTACCGGCTCTTCCAGCAAGGACTTGCAACTGGTTACCACAGAAGTCACCTTGAACTACCAGTTGAATGCCGACAGCGTGCCGGAAATTTATCGCACAATGCGGCAGGATTATGAAAACCGGGTCATTCAGCCGTACATGCAGGAAGCGGTTAAATCTACCACGGCCGATTTCACCGCCGAGGAGTTGATCACACAGAGGCCACAGGTTAAAGAGGAACTTCAAAATTTGATGACGGAAAGGTTAGCTCCCCTTGGTATCGTAGTTATAGAACTCTCCATCACGGACTTTCAGTTCTCGGTAACCTTCCAGCAGTCCATCGAGGCAAAGGTGAAAGCGGTCCAAGAGGCTCTGGAGGCAGAGAACGCCTTGAGACGGGTGGAATTTGAAGCGCAACAGGCAATCACCAGAGCCAAAGCTGAAGCCAAGGGACTGGAGCTCCAAAAAGCACAGATAACGGAGCAGTTACTGGCCTTGCGGCGAATCGAGGTTCAGGGACGCGCTATAGACAAATGGAATGGGGTGATGCCCACAGTGGTCACCAGCGGGGGACCAGTGCCAATGTTGGACGTGTTTAGCGGACGGCAGTAAAGCAACGATTGCTCATCCGGCCCGACACGGTCGTGAGGTCGATTTTCAAGGCTCGCGGGTTACTTCCGACGGTGGCTTAATCCTGGTTCGTGAGTTGGACGAACGCCTCGGGCTCGCTTCACCTTCTTTGTGCTCGTCTCCTTCGAGAGAATCCACATGTCCGGATCCAGCGTCACGCTCTTGGGCACCGCGGGAAGTGGCAGGGCGCGGTTGCAGGGGGTGTTCGCCCGGAGAGGGAGTTTTTGCTGTAAAGTTTTGGGAGCGATGAGGAAGTCACTGGCTGAATCCGAGCGAGAAGAGCTACTGGCTGAGCTGACCGAGGCCCACAACGTGGTTTCGAAGGTGCTATCGGAGCTACGCAGCCGGTATTCGGTGAAATCGCCCACGATGAAAGCCGCCATAAAAGCGGAATGGGCGGTGTTTCACCTCAAGCGGGAGTTGCTCAGGATGGACGTAGAGAAAACGCCGCCGAGGACACCGCTGCCGAAGGTTCAGCGAGGAGGGAAAGTGGTGGATGTGGAAGAGCTGCAAGGCGGCCCAGAGCGCCTATCTCGACAACGGCGGCATCGCTGCCCACGAGTCCCCCGCGGACCAGCAAGCTGTACGATAGGACCGGCAACGAGATCACGCTCGACGAGTTCTGTCGAGCATCGCTTTTGTGGCTTACTGAACGGTCTTTTTGCTGTTGGCTGCTACTACTTTGGCAATGTTCTCGATGTCCTATTTGGAGAGAACCCAATGGTACAGCAAGGGTAGGGGGCAGCCACCATGACAGACCTTGAGGTAGTGCTCTCCCAGATTGAGAGTCTTGAGAGCGAGCGTGAAAAATTAAGGAGAGACAGTGTTCATGCCGCAAAAGATCGATGGCTAGCGGAGCTGGAACACGAGCTGGCGGCGCTGCGATCCAAGGCGGATGCTCTGAGGAAAAGAGGCACGAGCACTGCGAGCAGGAGAGGGGAATCTAGGAGTGGATCGGAAGGCAAGCTTGGCGAGAAAGAAGATTCATGAAGCTTACACGAACCGCGGTGCATGCTACACACAGCTGGGTGAATAATGACAGGGCGCTGGCTGACTTTACGGCAGCGCTAGAAACTGGAGCCTGCAATTCGAAAGATGGTTTTCTTTGCCTTCCCGAGCTCGGCGAGCGCCTGGTACGTCGCCGATTTCGTGCAGAATCCTACGGTGACAACTGGGGCTCAGGCCTCCTTAGCGTAGGTTTTCGGGTTACTAATGTTTTTTTCATGGCATCCGAAGCAGCTGGACCAGCTTTGGCCATGTACCGCTTGAAACGGCCCGCGGCTACTTGGGTCTGCGGTGTCTGGCGGACCAGGTCGTCGAGGCTCCGAGAAAGGTTGGTCTTTTCATCGTCGGTGAGGTTATCGAGGTCCTGAACTAGATCTTTTGCCGCTGAAAGACCTCGCTCTGTCCAGAGATAAGGCTTACCGCAGTGCTGGCAGAACGAGGGGCTGAAGTACTCTCCGGTGGGATGGTCAGGGCTTGCATACTCGGAGGCTCGGTAGGAGCCTTGAATTGGGTTCTGGCAATTCCAATTCTGACAACGATCAATGACGATCTCGCCACATTGAGGACAGTAATCCCGATTGTGGTCGGGTTGCCACGTGGCTTGTGAATTGACCACATGCCCGTTCTGGCAGATTTGAGCTTTGTCGTATTCACCCATGTTGGCGTGGCAGCCTCGGAGGGATGACTCCCAGCAATGAAACAAAATAGCTGTAGTGTCTACTCGTCGCCTTCTAGTTGGGTGATTTTCCCCGGATCGCCTTGGCGTGAGCTTCCATCTGTACCGCCTCGGCCTCGCGGTTCATGTTGCGGAGCAGGGCGGCGTAGTTCTCTAAAGACGTGGCCACGTTGGGATGCTCGGGTCCCAGGAGTTTCTCCCAGATCGCCAGGGAGCGCTGGTAGAACGGCTCGGCGACGGCGTATTTGCCTTGGGTGTAGTAGAGGAATGCTAGGTTGTTGAGGCTGGTGGCTACGTGGGGGTGCTCCGGTCCCAGGGCTTTCTCCCGGATCGCCAGGGCGCGCTGGTAGAGTGGCTCGGCCTCGGTGTACTTGCTTTGGGTTCGGTAGAGCACCGCCAGGTTGTTGAGGCTGGTGGCTACGTTGGGGTGCTCGGGTCCCAGGACCTTCTCCCAGATCGCCAGGGAGCGCTGGTAGAACGGCTCGGCGACGGCGTATTTGCCTTGGTCGTCGTATAGCGCCGCCAGGTTGTTGAGGCTCATGGCTACGTCGGGGTGCTCGGGTCCCAGGGCTTTCTCATAGATCGCCAGGGAGCGCTCGTTGAGTGGCTCGGCCTCGGTGTACTTGCCTTGGGTGTAGTAGAGGAATGCTAGGTTGTTGAGGCTGGTAGCTACGTCGGGGTGGTCCGGTCCCAGGGCTTTCTCCCGGATCGCCAGGGCGCGTTGGTAGAGTGGCTCGGCCTCGGTGTACTTGCCTTGGGTGTAGTAGAGGAATGCTAGGTTGTTGAGGCTGGTGGCTACGTCGGGGTGGTCCGGTCCCAGGGCTTTCTCCCGGATCGCCAGGGCGCGCTGGTAGAGTGGCTCGGCCTCGGTGTACTTGCTTTGGGTGTAGTAGAGGAATGCTAGGTTGTTGAGGCTGGTGGCTACGTCGGGGTGGTCCGGTCCCAGGGCTTTCTCCCGGATCGCCAGGGCGCGCTGGTAGAGTGGCTCGGCCTCGGTGTACTTGCTTTGGGTTCGGTAGAGCACCGCCAGGTTGTTGAGGCTGGTGGCAAGGTGGGGGTCTTCTGGTCCAAAGTTTTCCGCTCCCTTGAGGGCAGCTGAGAAGTATTCCTCGGCTTCGCCATAGCGATCTTGTTGGTACGCTTGCAAGCCGGCGGCTGTGGACGTTTCCCAGGGCGTGGACTGGGCGGATGCGTGGGTAGACACCAACACCACACACAGAGGCGCAACTAGCCAGAAAGGTTTCGGCATCCCCGTGTCTCCTGGTTTCCGGCGGAAAGCAAAGTAAACAAAATGACTGTTCTGTGGAAAAGAGTACAGGGGAATAGCCCCGTTTGCAAGGGTTTGGTGGAGATATTGTCAAATGTTGTGGATGGGCGAGGTCAGGCGGCGTTTTCCTGAACCATCAATCCATCCTTGAAAACCTTTCCCTCTAAGACATGAACAATCACTTCCGAACCGTTCAGGCGTCGCCAGTGGCGCTCGGCTTGGCGGGCCAGCATGAAGACCATCGTTAACGACGCTTCGCGGCTGCCACAACCCTTCGTTCGTCGCTGCCGCAAACGGACCGTCGCAAAGGTGGACTCGATCGGGTTCGTCGTCCGCAAGTGCCCCCAGTGCTCGGCCGGAAAGTCGTAGAAAGCCAGCAGCACTTGGCGGTCTTTTTCCAGGCACTCGACCGCTTTGGGGAACTTCTTCTCGTATAGGTTCTTGAAACGGTCCAGAGCGGCCTCCGCCGTCTGCCGACTCTGGGCAAGATAGATGTCGCGCAGCGCCTGCTTGGCTTTGCCCTGCATGCTCTGCGGCAGCTTATTGAGCACGTTGGCCGTCTTGTGGAGCCAGCAGCGTTGCTCACCGGTCGCCGGATAGACTTTCCGCAGTGCCGCCCAAAACCCCATCGCTCCGTCGCCCACCGCCAACTTCGGCGGCAGCTCGAGCCCCTGCCGTTTCAAGTCCTCCAGCAACTCCTGCCACGACAGTTCGCTTTCGCGAAAGCCGTCGTGCACCGCCAGCAGTTGCTTGCGACCGTCTTCGAGTGCTCCCATCACAACCAGCAAACACTGCCGTTCATCGTCCAGACGAACATTCGAGTAGATGCCATCGGCCCAAATGTAAACAAACCGCTGGCCGCTGAGGTCACGCTTTGACCAAGCCTCGTACTCGCGGCGCCAGACGTCTTTGAGACGCACCACCGTCGTCGCCGACAGGCCCGGAGCGTCGGGCCCCAGCAAGGCCTCCAGCACTTCGCTGAAATCGCCCGTCGAGATCCCTTTCAGGTACAACCAGGGGATCAACTCCTCCACACTCTTCGTGCGCCGCAGATACGGCGGCAGGATCTGGGAAGTGAAACGAAAGCGCCGGCCCTGCTCATCGACTCGGCGATCGTCGACCCGCGGCGCCTGGATCTTCAGCTGACCCACGCCGCTGACGATGGTGCGCTCGCGGGCGTGACCGTTGCGCACCACCAGCCGCCGGCCGTCCTGGTCGACTTCGTGCTGATGCGTTTCGATGTAGGTGGTCACTTCGGCTTCCACGGCCTTGACGAGCATCTGGCGCGCTCCTTGGCGCAGCACCTCATCCAAGGGCGAGCGTTCCTTTCCATCAATGACTTGGGGGTTGACTTGACTGCTGCTCTCAGCAGCTTCACACTGACTCATGGCGTATCCTCCTTGTTCCTTTCCAGAAAACGATTGAGTTGCTTCCTCAATCGTCAGGATACGCCGCCTCCCCTCAGAGGCTCATCCACAACTTCTGGTTATAGCTCGGTTTGGTGGGGATAACAGGGGGTCGGTTTTGCACTGTAATGTTTACTTTGGCTCAGTGGGGGTGGTGGGGTAGGTCCCTGATCAGACTCGGTTTTGGCCCGTTCACCGACTGGTTGCGGAGGCTCTTTGGCTACATTGCTGGATGCGAAGTTATTTCGAAGTTATTTCTCGGTAGCTGCGATTGTGAAGCAGGCCAAGTGGCCTGCGGAAATTGTATTTACCTATCTTGCTTGGAAGTCCCATGATCCCTCGCTGGTACGTCTGATCCAGCTAAGCTAGCCCAGAGCGTGGTGTCCCACTACCCTGAGGACCAGGCCTCGTCCGTGCCATTTATGAGCGCATACCCACGGCAGAACTTGGGAGAACTATACAAGGACTGCTGGCATGGGACGATGCCGGTTGACGAAAATCTCGCGAAGGCCAACGAGTTACTGAAAGAGGCTAGACGGCTGCTTCTACAAGAGAAGGCACAAGAGTGTGTAGGGTTGGTGGATGGGGCCTTGGCACGAGTTGAAAGGGTGATAGCCGCTTTGGCCCAATACAGCAAGGGCCAAGCTAAATAAACCAGTGGTCGTTCAGCGTAAAGCAATAAAGCTCCCATAGCGGAGCCGTTTTGTCCACCAGACCAAACTCTCGGATCCAGTGGCCGCTTTCCTCCACTCGGATCGTCGAATCCCCAGCCGCTACTTGCTTGAGGCAAACGAAGGTTTTCACCCTGACCCAACGCCTTCGGTAGGATCCGCCGGCCCCTTTTTGACCTCGAACGAACCGGTAGCCGCCCGGTACTCGCTGCTGCCACTCACGAGTCGTCGGTGTAACGCCTGAAAACGAGCGCGCCGTTGGTGCCACCGAAACCGAAGGAGTTCGTCAACGCGTATTCTATCTCCATGGCCCGCGACTGATGAGGAACGAAGTCGAGATCGCATTCGGGGTCGGGGTTGAAATGGTTAATAGTCGGAGGAGCAACCTGATCACGCAGCGCCAAGGCTACGATACCGGCCTCGAGTCCTCCCGCACCTCCTAACAGGTGTCCGGTCATCGATTTGGTCGAGCTGACAGCCAGTTTGTAGGCGTGATCGCCAAACGTTTTCTTGATGCCCTGCGACTCGACGCGATCGCCCACCGGGGTCGAGGTTCCATGCGCATTGATGTAACTGATTTGCTCTGGCGAGATCCCGGCGTCCTGGATGGCATTCATCATCACGCGGCAAGCGCCATCTCCATCCTCGGGAGGGGAAGTAATATGGTGGGCGTCGCCGCTCATGCCGTAACCGACGAGCTCGGCCAGAATCGGCGCGCCCCGCCGCAGGGCAAAATCAAGGCCCTCCAAAAGGAGGATTCCGGCTCCTTCCCCGACGACGAAACCGTCCCTCTCGGTGTCCCAAGGGCGGGAGGCGTGCGCGGGATCATCGTTGCGGGTCGAGAGGGCCTTCATTGCCGCAAACCCCCCGACACCCATCGGCGTGATGGCCGCCTCGGTACCACCACAGATCATTACGTCCGCTTCGGCGCGTGCGATGATGCGAAACGAGTCCCCCACCGCGTGCGCGCCCGTCGTACAGGCCGTCGCGGTGGCGGAATTGGGACCCTTGGCGCCCGTCCGGATCGACACCTGGCCCGAGGCCAAATTCACGATACTGCCAGGGATAAAAAAAGGCGAGATCCTGCCCGGCCCACCTTCCAGTAGCGCGCGGTGCTCCCGTTCGATAACGTCGAACCCGCCGATGCCGCTGCCAATATAGACCCCAACTCGCTCGGCGACGGCAGGGGTAATCGCAAGCCCTGAAGCTCTGAGAGCGAACTCCGCGCCGGCGATCCCAAAAAAGATGAATCGCCCCATCTTCTTGACGTCTCTCTTGGCCACATAGTCGAGGGGATCGAAGCGCTTCACTTCGCCGGCGATCCGACAGGGGAAACCCTCGGGGTCAAACAGCGTGATGGGGCCGATGCCGTTGCGGCCTTCGCGAAGGGCCTGCCAGGTCTCTTCCGTTCCGATCCCCACCGGAGACAGCAGACCGACCCCGGTAACCACCACCCTTCGCGACAATCTAGTTCCCGCCTATCCGCCGCCAGTTACGAACGGCATTCACTTCTTCTTGATGCTGCTTTCCACGTACTTGATGGCGTCGTCCACCGTTCTGATTTTTTCGGCCTGCTCGTCTGGGATGTCGATACTGAACGCTTCTTCGAGCGCCATGACCAGCTCTACGATGTCGAGTGAATCGGCACCGAGCGCTTCGACGAACGAAGCGTCTCGCGTCACTTCGGATTCCTCGACACTTAGCTGTTCACAAATAATTTTCTTCACCTGCTGCTCAAGGCATCTGACACGGCGCGAACTATGACGCCCTTCAAGTGAGCACGACAATCTTGCCCTGCGCCCGATTCCCTTCCATGCAACGATGCGCTTCGACAATCTCGGCGAGTCGGAATACCTTGCCGATGCGAATTACGGTTCGCCCATCTTCGATCTCTTGAACGAAGTCTTGGAGTGGGGTTTTCATGAAGTCCGACGCCTCGCCAGCATATGTCGTGAGCTTGACCGTTGTCGGAATAGCCTCCATGGGCGCGAACCGGGCGAAGTCCCACTTGTTGCCGACCATGCCGGTCATGCACACGACGCCGTGCCGAGCCGCCGCACGCAGCGAATCGAGCAGGGTGGTGGTCCCGACCAGTTCGAGCACACGGTCGACCCCGCCATCGAAAACCAGACGAACAGAGTTGGCCAATTCGCCGTTATCAACGAATACGTGGTCGGCTCCGTTCTCACGCAACATCGCTTCCCGCTCGGGGCGACGGGTTGTGACAGCAACTACCGCTCCATGCCTCTTGGCCAGGACAGCGGCCGCGAGGCCAACGGAAGTCGTGCCCCCACGAATCAATATGCTCTGTCCACGCTCGAGCTGGAGCGCCGTATGCAGCGATCCCCAGGCGGTCTGCAGCATCTCCGGCAGCGCCGCCAGCGTGGACCAATCTACTTTTGTTTCGAGAGCTTGCACCTGAGAAGCGGGGACGCACGTGTATTCCGCATAGGAGCCGTCAAACTGTCGCCCCATCCCGCCCATCGCGGTCGCCACGGTCTGGCCCGCGGGGAATTCCCTGCCGGGCGCCTCCACGACCTCGCCGACCGCTTCAATTCCCAGGATGCGGGGGAACCGCACCGAGGGCGAGTGCCCTTGGCGGGTGAACAGCTCCGAGCGGTTGATTCCGAACGCCTTGACCTTGACCAAGACCCAACCGGCCTCGGGCTTCGGCACTGGCCGCTCCTGAAGTTTCAGCACCTCAGGTCCGCCCGCTACTTCAATGACTGCTGCTCGCATCATTCCCTCTGCTCATTTCCTTTTGGACGCAGACTACTCGCAGATAGGTCGGCAAAGACCCGTCGCGATGCGCCAATCTACCGCCCAGATTGTGCAAGGCATCGCACAATCTATTCGCTGGGCGTCGGGCCGAGCCGCGGGCACGCCTCGGTCTTCACGCCGGTCCAATTCTACCGTTTTCGCGGATAGCTGTCGACAACAAGCCATGTCACTAGCTATTCGTCCAGAGCCCTGTTAGCCGCCTGATCTAGCTCGACTTTCGCGTGTGCGGCGACCGGTTGCGGAGGCTCTGATGGGCTGATTGCTGGATGCGAAGTTATTTCTCGGTAGCTATCCGACGGTGATTGTGAAGCAGGCCAAGTGGCCTGCGGAAATTGTACCGCTTAACGGCTGCCACGAGCGGAAGACTGTGCTGGTGCCTGGGAAAACGGTCTTCTCGTCCATTGGCATCACGGTCGCTAAACGAAGCGCACGGCGATAGATCTCCCATTGTCGGCTAGTCTTTACCTATCCTGCTTGCAAGTCCCGTAGGACCCCGCTAGCCTGTCGGGAGCCGAGCGCCACAACGGAGGTGAGCATTCTCATACCTACGGGAGCGGGTGCAGCACTGGAGGTGTGGTCTTGTTTCAGTTAGTTTCGGCCGGGGGTGAGAAATGCGAGCAAGTGTCAATACCGTTCACCTAGCGGCTACGGGTGCTCGAATTGCACCCTGGGATTGCGAGCTCGACGCAAGGGTTGTAGGGACACGGAAGGTGGCGGAAGGTGGCAACAGGTGATCCCCAGGGCGCGACATGTCGCGCCCGTACACGACAACCGGTTCAATGCGGGGAAGACTCGTTGGTTCCATCACAGATTATTGAAGCTCGCAAAATACAGTGACCTTGGAAGACGGGCACGGCATGCCGTGCCCCTACGATCTGAACATGGGTCATGTCACGACAATTCGCGAGACTCAGTAAGTGAACGGTGTCGGAGCAAGTGTTAGGTTTGCTGTCCGGAAACCCGGTCGCGCGAGTCCCAGAACCTGCGCATGCCGACGGCCCAAGCAAGGGCCGGCAGTAACATGGCAGCTCCCACAGCGAACGTGGCGGCTCGGGCCGTTACACCTAGGTCGATCGCTCTCCCGCAAACGTAGCTGGCAATCGAAGCGGTGACCGTGAACATACCAAGATCGGCGGCGAACACGCGGCCCCGGAAGCGGTCTTCCGTGTTCAAGTAGAGAAGCATGTTCGAGAACACCCAGACGATCGAACCCCCGGCATGGGCCACGACCATACTCAGCCAAGCCAACGCCAAGCTCTGAGCGCCGCTGAAGGCCATGTAAAAAGACCCCGCCGCCAGGTATCCAACTAGGACAAGCCAGCGCATCCGCCGCTGCCGTTCCCTCACGAACGGGCCGGCCAGCAACGGGCCCACAACCGATCCCAGTCCCTGAAACATGAACAGCGTTGTCATTCCAAGGGTGGGGTGACCGCCGATCCGCATGTCCTGGCGACCTAGGATAGAAACCAGGACCGCCCGCGCACCCAAGATGCCCAGCCCGAGCTTAGCAGCCATCAGCGCCACCAGACGCCAGTCGCGGGCCACGTACCGAAAGCCCTCCGCGATAGGGCCAAAGCCCAAGATCTCACGCCATTTCAGGTTGGGGTAGAGCTCGAGGTGCGGCTCGCCGAATCGTGCCCTAGCAATAAACCAGGCGGAGAGGAGGAACGAAGCAGAGTTCATCACAAACGCCGGCAGCCGGCCCAGAAAGGCCACCGCCAGCCCACCCAGGCCCGCTCCCACCGTGACCGTAGCCGACCAAGTCGTAGACGACACCGCATTGGCAGTCGCGAGCTGGTGACTGTCCACAACGTTCGGGATCGCCGCGCTTCGAGCAGACTCAAAAAATGCGGCGGTCACGACTTCAACCCCCAGCAGCAGATAGAGCAGCCCGATCTGCTCCTCTCGTTCGATGAAGAGCATCCCCAGCACGACCAGGGATCTCAGCACGTCGGTGGCGATCATCACCCGCCGCCGACTGACCCGGTCATTCACGGCACCAGCGGTGGGGCTGGCGAGGAAGAACGGCAGAATCTGCAGCACGACCGCCCAGGCTACCGCTTCGGCCGATCCCGTCAACTCAAGCAGCAGCCCATAGATGGCGACCGAATAGAACCAGTCGCCTAGGCCGCTGATGAGCTGGGCGAGCCAAAGCCGGCGGAAATTCAGATTGTCGCGAAGGAGCCGGTAGTATCCGGCTAGAGACAAGCTATGCGCGGGACGGACAGGAGAACTCGACACGGTATTTCGGGAAAACGACCACGCAACTACAGGCGGTACAATCCGGTGCGCTCCCGCACCAACTTCATCGTCGACTCGGCGATGGGTGAGACGCGTTCGGCGCCCGCGGTGAGGATTTTCCGAATAGCGCCCGGCTCGGCCATCAGTTCTTGATACTTCTTCTGGATCGGCTCCAGTTCCGCCACCACCATCTCCGCGACGTCCTTCTTCAGACTGCCGTACTGCTTGCCATCAAAGTGGGATCGCAACTGATCGTCGCTCCAGCCGCTGAAAGCTTGAAAGATGGCCAGCAGGTTTGCGACTCCCGGCCCAATCTCGTCGAAATCGACGGCCGGCTTGGAATCAGTCACCGCTCGCATGATGAGCTTCTTGATGCGCGACGGCGGATCGAGCAGATCGACGGCATGGCTGGTTCCCGGCGTAGACTTGCTCATTTTTTCCGCCGGGTTATCCAGACCCATGATGCGAGCGCCCACGGCGGGCAGTTGGGTCTCGGGAACCACGAAGGTCTCCCCGTAGAGCGAATTGAAGCGTTGGGCGATGTCGCGGGTCAACTCCAAATGCTGGGCCTGATCTTCGCCGACCGGCACGATCGACGCTTGGTAGAGAAGGATGTCCGCCGCCATCAGCGCCGGATAAACAAATAGTCCCGTCCCCACCGATTCCTGGGTCTCGGCCTTCGCCTTGAACTGGGTCATGCGGCTGAGCCAGCCCATCGGAGTAACGCAAGTAAACACCCACGCCAGCTCCACATGCGCCGGAACCGCCGACTGGACGAAAATTGCCGAGTGGGCGGGATCAATGCCCGCCGCCACGTAAAGCGCCGCCACCTCTTCGATCTTCTGCTGAAGCTGCCGGGGCTCCTGGTAGAGGGTAATCGCGTGTTGGTCAACGATGCAGAATATCGGCTCGTACTGATGCTGAATGTCCGCCCACGTCTTCAGCGCACCTAGGTAGTTTCCAATATGAAGATTGCCGGAGGGCTGCATGCCCGAAAAGATGCGTGGCTTCATGGGATGTCGGCTCGGCGGCGGGACCTATCAATCCTATAGTGACAGGATCGAGGGTGGAAACCAACGCTCGGGTCGAAGCCGGATCTAACGGAAAAATCGGCTACAGCCAGCCAAATCGCTTCAGGCGAAGTGCTTTTTTTCTGGGGCCATGACGGAGGGCGAATTGGTGGCAGTCCCCATTTTTCGCTCTTGCACGACTTTCGCCACGGGTTGTTAGGAATCTACCGGGGCGCCTGAAAATTCAGGGGATCGGCATGCGGTACGCGAAGTTCCCTATCATCCCCTTGGCTTCTGATGTGTGTGACCGAACTTATGAAACGGAGTACGAAGGACGGTTTAGGTTCCGAATCGAACTACAGCTCGCAATCGGGAACAGCCAGCAGATGCTCGGGCGCCCATTTCCCCTCGTCCCAGCGGTAGCCATCGGCAAACTCGACCCCGACCAAATACCCGTAGTCGCCTGGCTCGCAGTAGCGCACTTCCACTTGGCCGTCGAAGTCCCGGGCGTGAATCCGGGCGCTGGTTCCTACTGGAATGGGGATGTTCAAGCTGATGGAGACTCCTCTCAGGCTAACGTCTTCCAAGACGCCGATTTCCGAAATCTCCCGGCCCCGCTCGTCCCAAAACGAGACCTGAACAAACTCCGAACACATGTGCCGAGCGCTCTGGCGGCGCTCCTCGCGGGGTTTCAAAAGCGCACTCCTTGGCTGTGATTCTTATCGACCAGGAATGCCGGGGTTTCGAATGAGGGCATCGAAAAAACGGCTGGTCGATACTCGCCCCGGGGGTGCAAGGTCGCACTGTTGAGCCGACAGGCCAGCGTCGAGATGATGTTGATGGGCAAGAATGCTCGGCGAACCGGTGGTGACAAACACTTGTGTTTGTCCTGGTCGAAGGTTGAGGCGAGCTTCAGCTTGCGCTTCGCATTCCTGGCCGGTAGGAATGCCGGCGGAAACTTCCAACTAGGACCGCCATGAGTGGCGATCAGCTACCAAGGGGCTGGCCTCCGCCCTTACAGGAGTGTGAGTAATACTGACTGGCCTTACAGAGACTCTCGCTGGGGGCGGTTCTCGCGCATGAAGTGGATAATCGATTCCAGAGAGGCGCCGGGCTGAAAGACGGCGGCCACCCCGATCTCTTTCATGGCGGGCAGGTCTTCGTCGACGATCGTGCCACCTAGAACCACCTTGACGTCATGCATGCCTCTTTCATTGAGTAACTCCATCAGGCGCGGCACGATCACCGTGTGGGCGCCTGAAAGAATCGAAAGCCCGATGAACTCGACGTCTTCTTCCAAAGCCGCCGAGACGATCTGCTCAGGCGTCTGCCGGAGTCCCGTGTAGATGACCTCCATGCCGGCGTCACGCAGCGCCCTCGCGATCACCTTGGCGCCGCGGTCGTGGCCGTCAAGACCCGGCTTGGCGATAAGGACGCGGATGGGCGGGGAGGAAGATCGGTCTTCTTTCGACATCTATCGACTGAATGTCGTCGTGGCAAGTTCGTTCTTGCGGGATTCCTGCTCCTGGTGGTCCTTCGAGTCGGTGAGTCTCCTTGCCAAGATGAAGAAATGCTCCTTCGCCTTCAGCAGGACCGATTCCAGTGCAGTGGGCATAAATGAATGATCCGCGGATCTGCTTTGTATGACGAACGGGGCGCACGGCATGCCGTGCCCCTACAATTCTAGCGGGTAACAGAAACGCGTGATACAGGGGTAAGCCCAGCGATAGAATCGACACATGCGCGGGAGGTAGCGGAGGAAACCACGAACGTCTGTAAACCCCTCGCGCCCGTGTAAGCCTGAGCCGTAGCTTGCTCTGCAGAGCCTCGAATGCCCGCACTACTCAAACTGTTTGCGGAAGTCGGAGAGCTGCTCCTTTAGCTCGAGGACTTCACTTCTGAGTTCGTCGATGTCGGATTGTAACTTTGCCATGCGATCAGCCGATGCGCCCTGGGGTGCGAGCATCTGAACGGGTGCGGGCTGAGCGTCCGGCTCCGAAGGCCGCACTTCTCCCGAGAGGAGGTGCGCGTAGCGGGGTTCTCTCGCACCGGGTTGGCGGGCGAGTTTCGTAACCAGTGGCTCGGGCTGGCGCTCGGTCAAGTGATCGAGGCAAACCTCTACCGAGGCGAGGTCATCGAAGTTGTACATGCGCTCCGTACGGTCTTTGAGTTCACCCAGGGTCTGGGGTCCGCGCAGCATCAGCACGCATAGGATCGCCATCTCGCGGGGGCCGAGACCGAGTGTTTCCCATGCCCAGTGTCGGTACTTCGGTACTCGATGGTCCCTTCCAGTCAGCACAAGCGCAAGCTTTTTCTCGCGCAGGCTCTCGATCACACGGGCCACCGTCGGCTCGTCATAGCCGACGACTGGACTGCGATTCGATTTTTGATTGCAGGCGTTGACGAGCGCATTGAGCGAGAGCGGATAATACTCGGGCGTGGTCATGTCCTTTTCGATCAGCGCACCGAGAACGCGGACTTCGACATCACTCAATGGAACAGGCAAGAGGTCGTTCTCTCCTTCCGACGCGGCCCTCTAGAGGGTGCGCTCCACGAATGCCGGCGGCGATTTCACAGCCGCGGGGACGCAAGGGGCAACCCGCAAGGCTACACCACCGCCTTCTCTTCGTACGTCCCAAACACGCCGCGCAAGACGTCGCACATCTCGCCCAGCGTTGCGTAGGCGCGGACGGCTTTGAGAATCGGCGGCATTAGGTTCTCGTTGCCTTCCGCCGCCCCGCGCAGGCGTTCCAACGCAGCTTCCGCCGCCTTGCTGTCGCGTTCTTGGCGCAGCAGTGCTAGCTTTTCCGACTGCTGCTCGCGGACCTCGTGATCAATGTAAAGGGTGGAAATCGGCCTTTCCTCCTCCTCGACAAACGAGTTCACGCCTACCGTGATCTCTTCCTTCCGTTCGACCGCCTGCTGGTATTCGTAGCTCGAGCGCGCGATTTCGGCTTGCGGGTAGCTTTGCTCGACGGCGCTGACCATACCGCCCATGGCGTCGATCTTTTCCAACTCTTCGAAGAACTTCTTCTCCAGATCGAGCGTCAACCGCTCGACAAAGTAGCTTCCCGCGAAAGGATCCACAACTTCGGGGACAGCGGTTTCATAGGCGATGACTTGCTGTGTTCTAAGGGCTAAGAGAGCCGCTTCTTCCGTAGGCAGGGCGTAGGCCTCGTCGAACGAGTTGGTGTGCAGCGACTGGGCGCCGCCGAGGACAGCCGCCATCGCCTGCACCGCCGTGCGAACCAAATTCACTTGCGGCTGCTGCCAGGTAAGCGACACCCCCGCCGTCTGAGCATGGAAACGCAAGCGGTGTGAGCGAGGGTCCTTGGCGCCGAAGCGATCTCGCATCACGGTGGCCCAGATTTTTCGCGCCGCGCGAAACTTGGCGATCTCCTCGAAGAAATCGTTGTGGGCGTCGAAGAAGAAACTCAGCCGCGGGGCGAACCGATCAACGTCGAGGCCGCGCTCGACCGTCCATTTGACATATTCGATTCCGGCTCCCAGGGTGAAAACAAGCTCCTGCAGGGCGGTCGCTCCGGCCTCGCGAATGTGATAGCCGCTGATCGAGATGGGATTGAATCGCGGCACGTGCCGGGAGCCGAACTCTAGCGTGTCGACGACAAGCCGCATGGAGGGCCGCGGAGGGTAGATGTATTCCTTCTGAGCCATGTACTCCTTGAGGATGTCGTTCTGGATGGTACCTGAAACCTTGTTCCAATCCGCGCCTTGCTTCTCGGCGACGACAAGGTACATGGCCCACAGGATCGCGGCCGATGACGTGATGGTCATCGAACTGGTCACCTCAGCAAGAGGAATGCCGTCGAAGAGCTCTTCCATATCGGCGAGGGAAGAAACGGCCACGCCGCACTTGCCGACTTCACCGGCCGCGAGCGGGTGATCGGCATCATAGCCCATCAAAGTCGGCAGGTCGAAGGCGACAGATAGGCCGGTCTGGCCGTGATCGAGCAGATACTTGTAGCGTCGGTTCGTCTCTGCCGGCGTCGCATACCCGGAAAACTGCCGCATGGTCCACAGCTTGCCGCGGTACATGTTGGCGTGGATGCCACGTGTATAGGGAAACTGTCCGGGCTCGCCAAGGTCGTCGGCGGGATCGAAGTCAGTCAGATCGGCAGGCCCGTAGTAACGCTTGACGGGAAGGCCTGAGAGGGTGGCAAACCGCTTAGGAGTTGCCGGATCCGCGACGCTCGCAGTTGGCTTACCCTTGAGCATGCAACTTTCATCAGACTACAGCCTGGCGCGGGGCGCAAGAGGCGGGCCACGGGCTGCTAGGGGAGAATCTCGGTCAAAACCCGCGCATCCACCATGGGTTGCAATTGGATACCTAGTAGCTTAGCCAGGGTCGGCGCGATGTCCTCGGGGCCGCACGCCTTCGAATGCCGGTCGGGGGCAATCTGGTGTCCAAAGAAGATGATGGGAATATGCCGGTCGTAGTCGTGAGGAGTACCGTGTCCGGTGGCGCTCTGTGAACCTTTGATATAGTGATGCTCTCTCAAGCGGACCATCAGATGAGGGCTGCGGGGTTCGAAAAACGAGTTGCGGTAGAGTTGCCGGAACGGATCATCGCCCTGTGCCCCGCCAAGCATGTCTCGGTGCGTGTAGACGGCCGCCACCGAGCGGGTACTCAGCAGTGCCTTTCGAGCGATCTCTTCGGCTTCGCTGCGCGTAACGCCGCGTCTTTCGAGCTTGGGAAAGTCGAGGAAGAAGTGGGGCGCATTGAAGAAGGTAACCGCGTCGCTGATTCCGGATGCCCGTTTTTTCAAAGCGGCCGTCACCGCATCGGACAACTCTGTCGCCGGTATGCTCCTCGCAGGCAGTCCTCGCTTCTTGGCCTCTTCGACAACCGGCGCGGCCCCATGGTCGGAGGTCAAGACGATGAGCGTGCGATCCAGCCCAACTCTCTGATCGAGCTCAGTGAACAAGTGCCCCAGGACGCGATCGAGTCGCAGGTGGATGTCCATCACCTCCTGGCTGAAAGGTCCGAACAAGTGCCCGACGTAATCAGGAGAGGAGAAGCCAACGGCAAGCAGGTCCGGGGCGGCATCCGAACCTAGTTCGTGACCGTCTATCGCCGCCAGAGTAGCATCGAGAAGAAGTTGGTCCCCGAAGGGAGAGCGTCTGGCGTTGGGGCTCATGTCGGTTGCGGACTCGGTGCCGTCCAGAACATGCGGGAAGACAACTCGCCGGCCATCGAATTCATGCTCGAACCGATCGGCGCGCGAGTACTTTTCGTACATAGCTGGGTCGTCTAGCAGGCGCTCCCAAAGCTTGCCTTCAAATCGATCCGGCGGATTCGAGTGGTTGAATGCAGTCAGCCAACCAGGGGGCTGCTCCATGTAATAGCTGCTGGTGACGAAACACCGGCAAGTGGCGGAGTACCAGTAGGCCGCATCAGCATCACGGCCTGCCATGAAAATCGCCGAGCGGTCCTTGATCGAGATGCCGACCACTTGGCTGGCTGGGTTCTGTTGCTTAAGACGATCGCCGAAAGTCTCGACCAACAAGCTACGAGGAGAAGCGCCGGAACCGGGCCCCCCAACGGGCCGGTAATTGGGATCCGCCACGGCGGTCCGCTGTGAATTAATAGTCGAATCAAACCAGTTGTTGGAGGTAATCCCCGAGGTGGCGGGATGACGACCCGTCATGATGGCAGCATGGCCTGGAGCGGTGACAGTTAGCGCATGACGATAGCGCGCCTCTGTGAAAACCGCGCCCTTTTCGAGCAGCGTGCGGAAGCCGCCCTGATAGAGATCCTGAAAGCGAGTCAGGTAATCGTAGCGCATCTGGTCGACCACGATCACCACAATCAGCCGGGGGACGGAGGGGGTGTCTTTCGCGCACGTGAGTCCAACCAGGGCCAGTACGCACAGTGTTCCCAGGCCTAACCGGGCCGGGCGACCCCTCATTCGGCGCTGTCCCCGAACGAATGGAATTCCCCGGCGTCCAGGGCATTACGGATCAGCTCCTTGGCTTCTTCAGCGTCGGAGGCCAGAACGCGGACAAAGACTTTGCCGACGGGGAGTTCAGGGACGTTCTCCCGCACGATCAGCGACCGCAGGCCGGCCGACTCAAGCAGGCCGTGAACCGTTCCCGCCTCGACCTCGGCATTATGCCGGCGAGAGGAAAAGACCGTCACGAAGTGGTCGTTGGAGAATTCTCCAGACATAGGCCTAGGAAGGGACAACAACGTGCGAGGCTCGCGCTCTGCTGACCAGTATAATCGAAGGAGCGACGGCGGCCATGGCGACCGCAGCGGAAATCGAGGCAGAACGCAAGAGCGTTCGCAAACTGCAACTGATGATGTCGATGGTAATGAACGTCATCAGTCAGGATGCCCGCATGCCGGTCGAGGAAGCCAGTGAGCTGATCGCCGCGGCCCGCCGCGCCGCGCTTCATCTGTTCCCCGGCAAGGAGTTCGCCTACGACCTCATCTACCGGCCCCGTTTCCAGCGGCTGATGCACGAGAAATACCGCCTGCAGTAGCTGCCTTTTGTCAGTTGCGCCCGTAGGTCCATCGCCCTGACTTCTGGGCAGCGGACAAGCTATCCAATCTTCCACGGGTTTCCGACCACCTCTCCCTTGCGCGAGTCGCCGTACGCAGCAAGTAATCAAGTAATAAGGGTGCCCTGCCCTGCCGAAGGGTGTCGAGGTGTCGCTCGTCGGCCATCGGGGGTAGATGGGGTTAGCGATGCCCGCTGGTAGAGTGCTGCTCAGCTCCGGCATCGCGGAACAAGCAGACACGAGTGTCCACGATCTCTAATCGGTTGGTTGAGAGTTCGGGGTGAGGGTAAGGGGTCTTCGCGGCGCCTAGCCCCAATACCGTTCACTTAGCGGCCAGGGATGCTCGAATCTCCCTGCATTCCGAGCTGGACGCAAAGGTTGAAGGAACACGGAGGGTGACAGCCAGCCGGCTCCCCGGGGGCGACATGTCGGACCCCTGGACCGGCGAGATCGCCGGTCCCTACTGCCGCAGCTTGTGACGACTCAAGTGGGGACAAGCGATCCCGCTTGTCCAGGGCGCGAGGGGGCGACATGTCGCCCCTTGCATGACAAACGGCGCCATGCGGGGAAAGGTCGTTAGTTCCATCACAGCCTAAGTGAACCGTATTGGGGCTAGCCCGCTTTTTCTTACCGCGTGGCGGGCCGAGCAGCGCGAGTCTTCGTACTGACTGGCCTCTCGCGCAGTTCGCCTCGCCACCTGGGAAGCCGACACCGCCGGCGATCCTTGCTGGCCGCTCAGAAGGGCGTACGGCACAGGATTCGACGAGGCGACCAAGAGGTTTCCCTGCCCAGTCCGATCCGCGAATGAACCGTCAGCTGACTCACATTGCAGTCCTACACGGCCGATATGAGCGAGGGACGATGGAACGCGGCGAGGAAAAGACAATCGTCATTGTGGACGACGAAGAGCCGATGCGCGACTACTTGCGCGAGGTGCTGACTCATGAGGGATACCATTGTAGGTGCTTTACCGGAAGCTTGGCGGCACTGTCCTATATGGCTAGCAATTCGGATCGAGCCGATCTCATCCTCACGGACATCAATATGCCCGGCATGGGCGGCGTGGATCTCCTACGAACCGTGAAGACGGTGTCGCCTGAGCTGCCGGTAATCCTGATCTCCGCTTTCTATGGGGTGGGGTTAGCCATCGAGGCCCTGAAGGGAGGGGCCGCCGACTACTTGCTGAAGCCGGCCAAACCTGACGAGGTAGCCAAGTTGGTCGCCAGACACCTGGAACCCGGCCGCGAAGGCCAGCGCCAAGCCATGCGTGGCGCCTTGCGCGAGTTTCTCTCGTCACGTGATCGCTATCACAAACCTGGCGAGCAGGTTCAAGAGGTGTTCGACGTCCTCGGCTTCAAGCGCTTTGAGACGTTGCAACATTCCAAACGTGTGGCGGCGTACGCCGTCCTGCTCGGCGAAGCGAAGAAGCTGTCGATCGAGGAGCTGCGACACATCGAGCTTGGCGCGCTTCTCCACGATATTGGCAAGAATTGGGTATCCACTTGACTCAGGTGACCCCAAGATGTAGTATGCGCCTTCGTGGAGGATTATCCACGCGACCTGCTCGAGTTCGAGGTACGCTTCGCCAGCGAAGGGGCCTGTCGCGACTATCTGTCCGCGTTGCGCTGGCCGGAGGGTTTCCGCTGTCCGGGATGCGGGCATGAGCGGGCTTGGCCGGTGCGCAAAGTGTGGTTCGAATGCGCTCGCTGCGGGCGGCAGACGTCGGTGACCTCGGGCACGATCTTCCAAGACACACGTAAGCCGCTGCGGCTGTGGTTCCGGGCGATCTGGCACGTCACTTCGCAAAAGAACGGGGTCAGCGCGCTGGGTCTGCAGCGCGTTCTCGGGTTGGGCAGCTATCAAACCGCGTGGACCTGGATGCACAAGCTGCGGCGAGCGATGGTGCGTCCGGGGCGGGAGCGATTGGCGGGCGTAGTCGAGGTCGATGAGACCTATTGGGGCGCTGAGGAAGAGGGTGTGAGCGGCCGGCAGACCGAGCGTAAAGCCTTGATTGCAGTAGCCGCGGAAGAGAGAGGCCGCGGGCTAGGACGGATCCGCATGCAGCGCGTGCGGAACGCATCGGCGGCCAGTTTGATGCCCTTCGTGGAGGAGTCGGTCGAGCCGGGAAGCGTGGTGCACACCGACGGCTGGCTGGGCTACGAGCCGCTGGAGAAGAAGGGCTACCAGCATCGCATCGTCTTTCTGTCGGGCCGCCGCAAGCAGGCCTCGGAATTATTGCCGTGGGTGCACCAAGCGATCTCGTTGCTCAAGCGCTGGCTGCTGGGCACGCACCAAGGCGCGGTTAGTCACGAGCATCTGGACTACTACCTCGACGAGTTTGTGTTCCGCTTCAACCGGCGCAACTCACGCAGCCGGGGAAAACTCTTCTACCGCCTTGTGCAGCAGGCAGTCGCCGTGGACCCAACGCCGTATCGATCGATCGTCGCCGACTGGGACGCTGAGGCCCCGTGAGCCCAACCACAAGATGTTGGGGTTACCTGAGTCAAGTGGATACCCCATTGGCAAGATTGCCATTCCGCACAACGTCCTCATGAAAGCGGGGCCGCTCAACGACGAGGAATGGGGCGTGATGAAGCTCCACCCACAAATCGGGTGGGAGCTGCTGTCGGAGTTTCCCGAGCTGGGCGCGGAAGCGGAAATCGTCTACAGTCACCATGAGAGATTCGACGGCAAGGGATATCCGCGAGGACTAAAAGATCACGACATCCCGTTGGGAGCTCGAATCTCCAGCATCGTTGACACCCTAGACGCCATCACTTCCGACCGGCCTTATCGGCCTCGCCAACCAATCGAAACGGCTCTCGCCGAGATCGCAAGTCACTCCAACAAACAGTTTGACCCTACATTGGTGCGAACCTTCCAACGGCTCCCCAGGGGAGCATGGGAGAAGGTTGCCGCCGACTATCTGGACAACCGCCCCTCCACGGGTTCGGTCCAACCTGTCCCGGCATTGAGTTAGCGGCAAACGTCTCTGCTATTTCCGTTCGGCGACCCCTGCCACGACGACGCCTATTTTTGATCCGTGAACTGGCCCCTTTGGGGGCCGATAAGGATCTGTGTCCAACTTTTCACAGCGACACGGAGGTCCGTTCAATGCAAACTGCGTTACCGGATTTTCGTCTTTGGGTCCTATCAGGCGACCCGCGCCAAGACCTCCTTCGTGGATGAGGTCGGCAATATCGTCAGGATGCCGCGGGACCTGACCGACGACAGGTCTGACGAGGGTATTTACCGCTTTGCCTAGCTTCTCGGGGGCGAAAATCCGGACGACATCAACCGAATATCGAAAGGCCTTCCGCAAGGCACGTTCCCCGCCGGTTTCCTGCGCGCCGGACCGATCCGATCTAGCGTCTTTCGTGCGCGCCGACTTTCGAATCGGGTGGCGAGCTTCTTCAGGAACAGGGATCAGCTTCGGCGTGCAGAATCTGCTCGACGCACAGCGTATTGAGTTCGAACCCGAATCGCTGACCATCGGCGCGCCCCTTGGGCCCAGTAAAACGTAGGTCTAAGCGCAAAGACACGCCGCTGAAACCGATAAGGAATGCATGCAGAAGCTTACGTGTATGGAAAGGACGCGCTTGGAGTTGTGGTATGGCGCCCGGCTTTTTGTACAACTGGCCGCAGCGTGCTACCTCACGATTTCTTTCACTTGCTTTAACCTGCAGGCGGAATCGCGCGACCTTACTGCACTGAGTCTCGAAGAACTGATGAACATCCGGCTCAGATCGTCGAGCGTTATGGGCATTCACCACACGCACCCCAAGGGCGAGTGGATGTTCGGGTATACGCAGATGCGCATGCGCATGGCCGGCAATCGCAGCGGGACCAGCAAGCTCGGCGACCAGGATGTTTTGGAGCGCTTTATGGTCGCGCCAACCTCCATGGATATGGAAATGCATATGTTCGGGGTCATGTACGCGCCGCTCGAGGACCTCACGTTCATGGCCATGCTTCCCGCAATGCGGCTGTCAATGGACCACGCGACTCGCCGCGGCACGCGTTTCACAACCCAGAGCTCCGGGGTCGGAGATGTCTCCGTAACCGGCCTATATACATTCTGGAAACGGGAAGAATCTCGGCTTCATTTCAACTTCGGCGGCAGCCTCCCGACAGGGACCATCGACGCGCTGGACGATACTCCGGCCGGGCCTGACCAGAGGCTACCCTATCCGATGCAATTGGGGATCGGCACGTTTGCCCTCAAGCCGGGAATCACCTACCTTGCGCAGTCCAAAAGGTGGAATTGGGGCGGGCACGTATCGGCGAGCCTGCCCTTGGGTCGCAACGACCACGGTTACCGTGTCGGAAACCGTTATGTGTTCGACGGCTGGTTCACCCGCCGCTGGAACGACTGGATCAGCACATCTGTACGGACGGTGACAGCGACCTGGGGGAATATTTGCGGCGCTGACCCGGCGCTCAATCCGCGTATGGTTCCCACCGCTGATCCCGATTTGCGCGGCGGCAAGAGGGCGGAGCTGCGGCTGGGTTTTTCATTCTATGTACCCGATGGCGATCTGGCGAGAAACCTCTTCGCGGTCGAGCTGATCGCGCCCACCTACCAATCTCTCCAGGGCCCACAACTGCAGGTGGATTGTGGTCTTAATGTCGGCTGGCAGTACGCCTGGAGCTTTTAGTTAGGTAGGACGCTGCAGAATATCACCCTATCCGGCAGCTTCCAGTGGGCGTTCTAGAGTGGCTGGTTGTGGCAGCTCGGATATTAAAGGTCTTGACACCGGCCAAGTCGGCCGGTCGGAAACGCAGCCGTTGCTACGCGGTCGTATTCTGCGTCGCGGGGCTATTGCGCCTTGGAACACCTGTGTTCGCCGATCCGGCATCCGACTCCGCGAAGACACTCGAGTACCGCATCAAGGCGGCGTTCCTTTACAACTTCGCGCGGTTCGTCGAGTGGCCCCAAGAGGACGCTTGGAATGAGCGCAAGCTGGTGATCGGCGTCCTCGGCAAGGATCCTTTCGGGCCGATTTTGGACGAGACCGTGCGGGGCAAAAAGACGAGGTGGCGGCCGCTCGAAATTAAGCGTCTTTCCCATGCGGACGATATGGCTTCGTGCGACCTGGTGTTCGTCAGTTCTTCGGAGCGCTGGCGCATCGAGATGCTTCTTACCGCACTGCACGGCGCCCAAGTCCTGACCGTCAGCGAAACCCCCAATTTCCTCGACAAGGGAGGCATGATCAACTTCGTGATCGAGAACAAGAGGGTCCGAATCGATTTGAACCTGAGCACTACGCGGGCCGCCGGTCTGAGCGTCAGCTCTCAGCTGATCCTAGTCGCCCGTGAAGTACACCAGGAGTAGTGAGCTATGCACTTTCTGTCCGGCGTGCCCGTCAAGCGCAAACTGACACCGGTACTGGCGCTCAATGCCGGGATCGCCTTGGCGCTCAGCGCGGCCGCGATTGTGTCCTACGAGTACTACCACTCTCGCCGCGACGGGCAGCGCGACCTGGAGACGGCGGCGGATATGATCGGGACCAACAGCGCCGCACCCATCATCTTCCGCGACTTGCGCTCCGCCGAAAAGACTCTTCAGGCTCTGCGGGCGGATCCGCGCATCGTAGCCGCGACTCTTCTAGATGCGACAGGAGAGGTATTCGCCGAATATCGTCCCGACGAGACTCGGTTCGTTCGATGGCCCGAAGCCTTCTTCGCCTCGGAAGACGAAAATCTGCTCGAGCATGAAGGATCCCTCTTCTTGGCGCGGGAGATCGTGGTGGACGACGAGCGGATCGGGTGGATCTTGCTCCAAGCGGATCTGGGGGACCTTCAGTCTCGCCTGCGGCTGTTCGCCGTGCTTTTATTCCTCGCCGCGACGCTCTCCATGCTTGTGGCGCACCAGATCTCCTCTCGGTTGCAAGCTTTCGTCTCCGACCCGATCGTCCGCCTGGCGAGCACGGCACTTAGGATTCGCGACCGGAAGGACTATTCCCTGCGTGCCGAAAAGGCCGACGACGACGAGATCGGCGATCTTGTCAACACTTTTAACGAGATGCTCGCGGAGATCGAGCATCGGGATCAGCATCTCGAGGAGCAGGTTCAACAGCGCACGGAGCAGTTGAGCAAGGAGAAAGAAAGGGCCGAGAAAGCCGTGCGGCTCAAAAGCGAGTTTCTGGCCAACATGAGCCACGAGATCCGCACGCCCATGAACGTCATCATGGGCATGACGGAGTTGGCTTTGGACACGGAGCTTCACCCCAAGCAGCGCCGCGACCTCGACATGGTCAAGAATTCCGCTGATTCCCTGCTGGCCATCATCAATGACATCTTGGATTTCTCCAAGATCGAGGCCGGCAAAGTTGAACTGGAGCCAATCGAGTTCAGCTTAGTGGAGACCGTGGCAGAGGTCACCAGAACGCTGCGCGCTCGAGCTTCGCAAAAGGGGTTACATCTGTCTTGCCGGATTCAACCTTCCGTTCCTGAGTTCCTGGTTGCCGACCCCACCCGGCTGCGGCAGATCTTGGTGAACCTCGTCGGCAATGCCATCAAGTTCACCGAACGGGGAGAGGTCCGTATCCAGGTAAAGCTGAACTCCGCAAGCGAGAGCGAGGTGGCATTGCACTTCGCGGTTTCCGACACGGGTATCGGGATTCCCAAAGATAAGCAGCAGTTGATCTTCGACTCCTTCTCGCAAGCGGACGGATCGACGACTCGGCGATTCGGCGGTACCGGCCTGGGACTGGCGATTAGTAGCCAACTGATTGGCCTTATGGGCGGTCGCATCTGGGGCGAGAGTGTTGTGGGCGAAGGCAGCACCTTTCACTTCGTAATCAGGGCAGGGCGGGCCGATCCCCGCGCGGATGTTCATGCCCCAGAGGCGCTCGAAGGCCTGCGGGTCATGGTCATCGATGAGGATGCCGACACGCGCAGCCTACTGTCGATGATGCTGGACAGTTGGCGGATGGAGTCGGCCTTAGTCGACAACTGCGCCGTGGCGTTGCAGGTGATGAAGTGGTCTTCCAAGCTCGGGCGGCACTTCGAGATGCTTCTGGTCAGAGACCAACTGGTCAAGAGCCAAGCTGACTCCCTCGCCCGAGAGATCAGAAAAAATGCCGACTTCGCAAAGACCCCCATCCTTCTGATAGCTGAGGAAGAACTTGACGAGGAACAGTGGCTGGAAATGGGAGCCACCGGATGTCTAACCACACCCATCTCCCAGTCGAGGCTTCTTGATCTCGTTCTGAACACGCTCTCGGCAAGCCCCAACGAGGAAAGAAAAGCCCCTCGCGTGTCGGATAAAGACACACCGAACACCGCTGCCCAAGAAGCGGGTTCGGGTGAGCAAGACTCCAAACGCAGCCTCAAGGTTCTGCTGGCCGAAGACATTCCCGAGAACCAAGCATTGGCCGTCGCTCTGCTCGAACGGCAGGGACATTCGGTTAGCGTCGCCTCTAACGGTCGAGAGGCGCTAGAGCTGCTACAGCGGGAAGCAGTCGATCTGATCCTGATGGATATCCAAATGCCGGAAATGGGCGGAGTTGAGGCAACCAATGCTATCCGAGAGAAAGAAAGAGCAACGGGAGGTCGCACCCCGATCATCGCCCTGACGGCTCACGCGATGAAGGGTGACCGCGAACGGTATCTGCGAGCCGGCATGGACGGCTACGTCTCTAAGCCGATCCGACGCCAAGAGCTGTTCGATGCCATCGAGCAGCTGACTTCCAAGACTGTCCTTACGTAGCTCACACGAGTTCCTCCGAGCAGTCATGCCTCTAACAGGCAAACTAGCAAGCTGTCCCAGACAAGACTTTCTCATCGTCCTGGCGACGTGGCGCACGCTTGCAGCGTGCTGTGTCGGGCTTTCGAGCCCGAACATTTCCGAATCTATAGTGAGCTCCTCTCCCGGACAGTCCACTAGTCGTCTCAACGTCGGTCGGAAGCCATACTGCACTACAGCCGGTTCGTCTGCTGTAATGAGGGCGGGAAGGTCGGCAAGGTATGGGAGTTCGGAAGCCGAACATCGCCGAGGCCCAACAGCGAGATGCTGTTGTCATCCGCTTCGCCGGGGATTCCGGCGACGGGATGCAGCTTACCGGCAATCAGTTCACCACTACGTCCGCGCTGGCGGGCAACGACGTGGCGACCTTGCCGGACTTTCCGGCCGAAATTCGCGCCCCCATGGGTACCGTTCCCGGCGTCAGCGGCTTCCAATTGCAGTTCTCGTCTAAGGAAATCTTCACTCCCGGTGATGCGCCCGACGTTTTGGTGGCCATGAATGCGGCCGCCCTCAAGGTGAACCTCCCGTCACTGGATAAAGGTCGCACGGTTATCGTCAACACGGATGGATTCAACGATGCCAACCTCTCAAAGGCGGGTTATCCGAGCAGCCCGCTCGAGGACGGAACGCTTGATGGTTACCAATCGATTCCTGTCCCGCTGACCACTCTGACCCTGAAAGTCCTGAAAGACTCGCCATTGCCGAATCGCGGCAGGCAGCGTTGCAAGAACTTTTTCGCTCTAGGGCTGATGTACTGGTTGTATTCTCGTTCCCTGGAAACGACGGAGCAGTGGATTCGAAGGCAGTTCGCCAGGAGCCCGGACGTTGTGGAGGCGAATCTGACGGCGCTGCGCGCCGGCTACGCCTACGCCGACGCGAGCGAGCTCTTCCAAGTGCGCTACGAAGTCCCGGCGGCGCCGCAACAGCCGGGCCTGTACCGCAACATCACCGGCAACAAGGCTCTGGCGCTAGGGTTTCACGCGGCGTCGGTGAAAGCGGGCGTGCCGCTGTTCGTAGCGTCCTATCCCATCACGCCGGCGTCGGACATTCTCGCGGAACTGGCGCGGTTCAAGCCGCACGGCGTGGTGACCATGCAGGCGGAAGACGAGATCGCTGCCGTTTGCTCGGCCATCGGAGCCTCGTTTGGAGGCCATATCGCTCTGACGATGACGAGCGGCCCCGGGCTGACCTTGAAGGCCGAAGCGATCGGGTTGGCCGTGACCACCGAGCTCCCGGTGGTGATTGTTAACGTCCAGCGAGGTGGACCCAGCACTGGGCTTCCGACGAAAACGGAACAGTCTGACCTGATGCAAGCGTTCTGGGGGCGAAACGGCGAGTCGCCGTTGGCCGTCATCGCCGCGCGCAGCGCCTCGGACTGTTTCGACACGGCGATAGAAGCGGTTCGCATCGCCACCCGGTACATGACCCCAGTGGTTGTACTATCCGACGGCTACATCGCTAATGGTTCAGAGCCGTGGCGAGTGCCGCGCTCGGAGGATCTCCCTGAAATCCCGGTAAATTTTCGCACGGACCCCGACGGCTTCCAGCCTTTCCTGCGGGACTCGGATACCCTGGCCAGACCCTGGGTCAAACTAGGTACGCCCGGACTGGAGCACCGCATCGGCGGGCTCGAGCACACCGACGGAGCCGGCAACGTTTCCTACGACCCCCAGAATCATGAGAAGATGACCCGCTTGCGGGCCGAGAAGATCGCCCGAATCGCCCGCGACATTCCACCGGCGAAGCCTTTCGGGGATGATGCCGGCGACCTTTTGATAGTGGGTTGGGGGGGGACGTATGGGTCCCTCCACTCGGCCACGTTGGCCGCACGAAACAAAGGGCTCAAGGTCTCGCACCTCCACCTGCGCCATATCAACCCCTTCCCGTCGAACCTGGGCGAGGTGTTGCGCCGGTTTCAACACGTTCTCGTCGCTGAACTGAATATGGGCCAGCTTGATCTGCTGCTGCGAGGTCGCTACCTCGTCGACACGATCCGGCTCAACAAGGTGCAAGGACAGCCCTTCACGGTTGGCGAGGTCATCGAGGCGGTTGAGAATGTGCTGAAAGAAAAAACGCAATGAGCACGACCACGACAACGAAAACCCCATCGACAACCGAAGTTCCCCAGTTCACGAAGAAGGACTTCGTCTCGAACCAGACGGTGCGCTGGTGCCCCGGTTGCGGCGACTACGCCATCCTCGACTCCGTGCAGAAGACGTTCGCCCAGCTAGGCCTGCCGCGCGAGAAGTTCGTGATTATCTCGGGCATTGGTTGTTCGAGCCGGTTTCCCTACTACATGAACACGTACGGTTTTCACACCATTCACGGCCGGGCGCCGGCGTTCGCCACGGGACTGAAGGTCTCCCGCCCGGATCTCTCCGTCTGGGTGGTGACGGGTGACGGGGATGCTTTGTCGATCGGCGGAAACCACATCCTGCACGCCATGCGGCGGAATGTCGACATCAAGGTGCTGCTGTTCAACAATCGTATTTACGGCTTGACGAAAGGGCAGTATTCGCCTACCTCGGAGGTTGGAAAGAAGACGAAAACGTCTCCCTACGGGTCGGTGGACCGTCCCATACAACCGATTTCGGTGGCCCTAGCCGCTGAAGCGACCTTTGTCGCCCGCAGCGTGGACGTCTATGGGCCGCACCTTCGCGACGTATTAGCCCGCGCCGCGGCTCATCGAGGCTCCACCTTCGTCGAGATCTTGCAGAATTGCAACATCTTCAACGACGGGGCGTTCGCGGATGTAACCGACCGAAAGAACCGCGACAACGAGAAGGTCGACTTAGTCGACGGCAAACCGCTGATCTTTGGTGCCGAGCGGGATCGGGGCATCCGTCTGGAGGGCTGTCTTCGGCCTGAAATTGTGCCCGTGGGGCCCAAGGGGGTGCCCGAAGCCGAGTTGTTGCACCACGACGAGAGCGCTAAAGACTCGTCCCTGGCCTATCTTCTCAGCCAGCTCGGGCCACCCGAGTTCCCGACACCCATGGGGGTTTTTCGGGCCATCGAAGAGGAAACGTACGAAGAGGCCGTGCATCGTCAGATCCGACAGGCCCGCGAGACGTCGAAACCGACCGACCTAGACGCCTTGTTGCGAGAGGGTGATACCTGGGAAGTGGCGTAGTGTCCGTTTCACAAGTTCGGTCACGTATATTTAGAAGCTAGGTGGACGGTCGGGAACTTCGGGCACGGCATGCCGTGCCCGCCTGCACTCGCCCGAAACGTGAGTGTATTTATGAAATGGAGCACTAGCTGCCACCGGCCGGCGCCCCAACAGTCGGCTTCTAGTTGTTAGTGGGAGCAGCAAGGAGGACCCACCGCGCAGAGCAAAGCATCGGCCCTCGGCCTCGATAGCCTGTGAGTCGATGGTTGCCGCGGTTCCCTGGAGGCTGCCATGAGTGATGGATTTGAAGAAGACCTGGATATGTATGAGGAAGCCCAGGGCCCCGAAAGCAAGCAGCTCGACAACCGGACGCTGCTGCGCCCGATCAGCGATATAAGTTACGCCAGAAGCCCCGCTTTCGTCGCGCCGGATACACGGCTAGCCGAGGCTCTCGAGACGATGGCGCGCAAGAGGATCGGCGCCGTACTGGTGGTCGATCAGGGGAAGGTCGTCGGCATCTTCGCCGAGCGGGACTTGCTGATCAAGCAGCTTTACGACGGCAAGGGCCTCGACAAGCCGGTGCGGGACTTCATGACGCCGGACCCGGAATGCCTTACGCCGCATGATCCCATCGCCTCTGCGCTGAACCGAATGGTGGCCGGAGGCTACCGCCACGTTCCGCTGGTCACCGCTGAGGGAGCACCGGTCGGAATCCTCCCCATGCGGGACGTTGTCGCCTATATCGTCTCCTTCTTCCCCGCGGAGATCTTCAACGTTCCTCCGCACAGCGAACATAACCCTCCGGACCGCGCAGCCGAGGGGGGCTAGTTCCCAGCCTGATCAAATGGGACGACGGGATCGATGATCACGTGGGTCAACAAGGTGCGTGAACGTCGGTGCCATTTTGCATGCTGTTTCGCCCTTCCAGGGCTCGCTCACAGGGGTTCCGCCACCCACTGAAGCCGTGGGCTTTTACCTTGTGTAGCCCCCTTCGGGGGCAAGAGGGAGCCGGCCCCGTCAGGGGCCGCAACAATCTCAGCCCACGGCTTCAGCCGTGGGAAAAAGGAGTAGTTCAGGGAAGCCCTGGAAAGGGCGACACAAGGGACCGCGGGCCGGCCGTCCTACGGCCGGTTCCAGATACAAGAGTGGAATTCGCTACGGGGGTGCTTGTAGTTTTTGGGAGATATTGTCAAATGTTGTGGATGGGCGAGGTCAGGCGGCGTTTTCCTGAACCATCAATCCATCCTTGAAAACCTTTCCCTCTAAGACATGAACAATCACTTCCGAACCGTTCAGGCGTCGCCAGTGGCGCTCGGCTTGGCGGGCCAGCATGAAGACCATCGTTAACGACGCTTCGCGGCTGCCACAACCCTTCGTTCGTCGCTGCCGCAAACGGACCGTCGCAAAGGTGGACTCGATCGGGTTCGTCGTCCGCAAGTGCCCCCAGTGCTCGGCCGGAAAGTCGTAGAAAGCCAGCAGCACTTGGCGGTCTTTTTCCAGGCACTCGACCGCTTTGGGGAACTTCTTCTCGTATAGGTTCTTGAAACGGTCCAGAGCGGCCTCCGCCGTCTGCCGACTCTGGGCAAGATAGATGTCGCGCAGCGCCTGCTTGGCTTTGCCCTGCATGCTCTGCGGCAGCTTATTGAGCACGTTGGCCGTCTTGTGGAGCCAGCAGCGTTGCTCACCGGTCGCCGGATAGACTTTCCGCAGTGCCGCCCAAAACCCCATCGCTCCGTCGCCCACCGCCAACTTCGGCGGCAGCTCGAGCCCCTGCCGTTTCAAGTCCTCCAGCAACTCCTGCCACGACAGTTCGCTTTCGCGAAAGCCGTCGTGCACCGCCAGCAGTTGCTTGCGACCGTCTTCGAGTGCTCCCATCACAACCAGCAAACACTGCCGTTCATCGTCCAGACGAACATTCGAGTAGATGCCATCGGCCCAAATGTAAACAAACTGCTGGCCGCTGAGGTCACGCTTTGACCAAGCCTCGTACTCGCGGCGCCAGACGTCTTTGAGACGCACCACCGTCGTCGCCGACAGGCCCGGAGCGTCGGGCCCCAGCAAGGCCTCCAGCGCTTCGCTGAAATCGCCCGTCGAGATCCCTTTCAGGTACAACCAGGGGATCAACTCCTCCACACTCTTCGTGCGCCGCAGATACGGCGGCAGGATCTGGGAAGTGAAACGAAAGCGCCGGCCCTGCTCATCGACTCGGCGATCGTCGACCCGCGGCGCCTGGATCTTCAGCTGACCCACGCCGCTGACGATGGTGCGCTCGCGGGCGTGACCGTTGCGCACCACCAGCCGCCGGCCGTCCTGGTCGACTTCGTGCTGATGCGTTTCGATGTAGGCGGTCACTTCGGCTTCCACGGCCTTGACGAGCATCTGGCGCGCTCCTTGGCGCAGCACCTCATCCAAGGGCGAGCGTTCCTTTCCATCAATGACTTGGGGGTTGACTTGACTGCTGCTCTCAGCAGCTTCACACTGACTCATGGCGTATCCTCCTTGTTCCTTTCCAGAAAACGATTGAGTTGCTTCCTCAATCGTCAGGATACGCCGCCTCCCCTCAGAGGCTCATCCACAACTTCTGGTTATAGCTCAGTTTTTGGATAATCGGAATAGAGTAAACTGGGCTCCTGGAACTTTCGAGGCCCGGGAAAGGGGGTGTCGCCATGCGTAATGGGCGAGGGCGCAGTCGGGGATTCTTCAAGCTCGCCGGCGTTTTGTTCCCGGGTGTACTTGCGCTTGCTCCACTCACTCTGTGGGGGCAAAGCCAGTTTTCCGGACGCGCGGGACTCATTCTTTACGTGGAAGGTGACGTAGTCCTGCGGGGACGAGCGGGGAATGAACCTAGCCGAGCACAACAGCATCTCGAGGCGGGCCAGCGTCTCCGTACAGGAGCCGGGCGGGCCGAAGTCGTTCTGGCCCCTGGTCTGCTCTTGGGTGTGGGGGAAAACACTGAGCTTGAAATGATCAAGCCTCACTTGAGCGACCTCAAACTGCGCCTAATCTCGGGTTCCGCTGCTCTGCACGTGCTCGACGACACCTATTTGGAGGCGCTGTCGGTTCGCTCCGGCGAGGCCGAGGTGAGGTTCGGCAAGCGCGGTGTGTACCGCTTAGACATCCCGGTCGGGGAGTCTTTCCGGCTCAAGGTTTTCGATGGCAAGGCCGTCGTGTCCACCAACGGGTCCAAGCACAAACTGAAAAAGAAATGGTCGCTGGCATTGGCTGCGCCCGGTAGCGACCCCATCGTCGAGAAATTCGATCGCTCGAAGAAGGACTCACTCGATAAGTGGCAAGGTGAGAGGGTCGCGGCGCTTGAAGCGGCCGAGCGCGCCAAACGGGGAACCGGGTCTTTGGATCCGAAGGACTACCTGCCCACGGAGCCGATCCCCCCAGATAGGCCAGCAACCCCGCCAGATTACCGGCAGGCTCGGTAGATAAAGTTCTCAGGCTTGGCGCTCTTGTAGACTCGGAGTAGAGTGAATCAGGCTCCTTCGAAGTTCCGGGGCAGGGGAAAGGGAGGTACCGCCATGTGTAATGCCTTACGCCGGAGTGAGGGAATTTCGAAACTCATCATTGGTTTGTTTGGGGGAGTGCTTGCGCTTAGTCCGGTTGCTTTGTGGGGGCAAAGCCCGTTTTCAGGGCGCGCGGGACTCATCCTTTACGTGGAAGGTGACGTAGTCCTGCGTGGACGAGCAGGGTCTCAACCTAGCCGGGCGCAACAGCATCTAGAAGCGGGCCAGCGTCTCCGTACAGAAGCCGGGCGGGCGGAAGTCGTTCTGGCGCCTGGCTTGCTCTTGGGGCTGGGAGAGAGTACGGAGCTCGAGATGGTCCAGCCCCACCTCAGCGACCTGAAAGTGCGCTTGATCTCCGGGTCTGCCGCCCTGCACGTGGTGAGTAACGCCTATTTGGACGGGCTCTCGGTTCACTCCGGCAACGCCTTGGTTAGGTTTGACAAGCTCGGCGTGTACCGCTTAGACGCTCCGGCTGGAGAACTTTTGCGGCTCAAGGTTTTCGATGGCAAGGCCGTCGTGTCTGCCAACGGGTCCAAACACAAAGTGAAAAAGAAATGGTCGCTCGCGTTGGCCGAGCCGGATAGCGAACCCATCGTCGAGAAATTCGATCGCTCGCAGAAGGACTCACTAGATAAATGGCAAGGTGAGAAGGTCGCGGCGCTTGAAGCGGCCGAGCGCCGTAAAAGCCGTAAAAAGAGAACCGGACCTTTAGATGCGTGGGGGCCGATGCCCGACGAGCCCATCCAGCCCCGGGCGCCGGCAGCAGTGCCGACAATCTAGAGCAGCCTTGTAGCACGGATCCGAGCCTTTTCCAGATCCGCGACCTTTGATTCTCGTCCAACACAACACCCTGCTCTCCGAAACCCTACTAGCCGCGTTCAGGCGGTTTTTGGAGGTCGCTGCCAGGCCGGCCGGCCTACGGCCGGTTCCAGATACAAGAGTTAAATTTGCTACGGGGCTGGTTGTAGTTTTTGGATAATCGGAATAGAGTGAAACAGGCGCCTGAAACTTTCCGGGCAAGGGAGGGGGAATCGCCATGTGTAAGGCGTTAGGCCGGAGTGGGGGAGTTTTGAAACTCGTCAGTGGTTTGCTCCCGGCTCTGCTTGCTCTTACTCCGCTCGCGTCGTGGGGGCAAAGCCCGTTTTCCGGACGCGCAGGATTCATTCTTTACGTGGAAGGTGAAGTAGTCCTGCGCGGACGAGCAGGGTCTGAACCTAGCCGCGCACAACAGCATCTCGAGGCGGGTCAACGTCTCCGTACAGGAGCCGGGCGGGCGGAAGTCGTCCTTGCCCCTGGTCTGCTCTTGGGTGTGGGGGAAAACACGGAGCTTGAGATGGTCAAGCCTCACTTGAGCGACCTCAGACTGCGCCTGATCTCGGGCTCCGCAGCCTTGCACGTGCTCGATGACACCTATTTGGAGGCGCTGTCGGTTCGCTCCGGCGAGGCCGAGGTGAGGTTTGGCAAGCGCGGCGTGTACCGCTTAGACATCCCGGTCGGGGAGTCTTTCCGGCTCAAGGTTTTCGATGGCAAGGCCGTCGTGTCCACCAACGGGTCCAAGCACAAACTGAAAAAGAAATGGTCGCTGGCATTGGCTGCGCCCGGTAGCGACCCCATCGTCGAGAAATTTGATCGCTCGCAGAAGGACTCACTCGATAAGTGGCAAGCTGAGAGGGTCGCGGCGCTTGAAGCGGCCGAGCGCCGCAACAAGGGAACCGCTTGTAACGACGTGATGGCGGCTCTGCCGGCCCAGATTGGGACGAATCAAAGACGGCCGGGCGCCCAGGGTGATGCCACGACAATCGGGGCTGGTTGTAAGGCACGTTGACGGCAACGATGGACGTCCTTTACGCCGCGATCTAACCGCTGGCCGGGAATCCATCGCCGCCGGCAATTGCTCCCCGAAGAAGGACCGGAACTCCTGCCGGCCTGAACCGCCATGTAACCCTTATGGCTCGCGCCTTGTGTAGCGCGGCCATTGCCTTTCATCCAACACAACAACCTGCTCCGCCGAAAACCCTAACCGCGTTTCCCCTGCAAAATAGCTCAGCACCTAATCAAGCCTGAACACGGAATATCTGCGGCCGGAAAAAATCCGTCCCACCCCAGCCGGTTCGGCTTCGGGCGTGCGGAACGCTGAATCGCGCAACCCTTGTGGGTAGTGAGCACTCGACTGACGCACATTCCTATGGTCCACTAACAGATACTGAAATCCCGCATCTTTAAGTTTTGCCGCGAGCGCCTGATCGGAATCCACGCCTTGGAAAAGCCAGTCGTAACTGTAGTGTCCGAACCAGTCTCCGAAGCTGACCGTGTCGACGTAGAAGCGTGTCCGGGGCGCTAACAAGAGATACGTCCAATCGGAGGACCGAGCCGTTTCATTAATAGCTTGGACGGCTCCATAGTAGGGCAGCGCTCGTCGCAACCAGATCTGTTTTTCTTCTTGAATTTTCGGTGGAGGGGCACGATGCACACCTGTTTTGCTCGTTGAGAAAGAGGTGTGAAGCGAGATCGCCACCAGAAAGATGGTGAGGACTCTCGGCAGGCGGCCATCAGCCCCCAGGAGTCGACAGCTCGACATGAGGAAAAGCATGGCAAGCATCGGTGCTAGGGGAGCCAAGTGACGATGCAGGGTACTCGTAAAGCTCCAGACAAGGAAGTACGACGTAAAGGCAACCATGAGGAAAACCCACTCCGCGGCCGAGACCCTTCGGCACTCCCTCCGCTGAATCACCGCGAATACGCCGGCGATCAGCATCAGAAGCAGGGAAATTCCGAACCCATCCGGGTGGCCGTCCATGTCCGGCTGCATGGCCACAAGAAGATAAGCGGCGCCTGCGAGGTGACTGAAGCTACGTTCGTATTGGTAAGCCGATGTTAGCGTGAACGACTCTGTCGTCACTGCCGACTCGCCCCTGGGCGTGAGAAAGGGATGCAGCGGCGTTGCGGTGTGAAGCCACGACCGAAGCCACCATCCCGAGCCGACTAAGCCGACGAGCAAGACCAAAAGCAAGCAAGTCCGCGCGAGACGCCGCAACGGAATCCCCGCCACCCAGGCCGCTGCGACGTAGCCCACTAGAGCAGCCGCAAACAGGATCAACCCGAGATGCTTGCAGGAGACCGCGAAGCCAAACACCAATCCAGCCGGCACGTGGAGCCGCAGACGGGGGTGACGAAGCTGATACAGAACCAAGAAGATTCCGAGACCCGAAAAAGCTGTGAGAGCAAGATCAGCGTACTCCACCTTCGCTATAAAACAGACGATTGGCATGCTTACGAGGTAAAGGACCCCAAGAAACCACGAGTCTCGCCAGCGAAGCTGCCGTGCCACGGCTACAAGCGTCAGCAGTAGGATGAACGAGAACTCCAAGTTCGCCAACTTTAAGAGAGTGTCGCTTTCAAGTAGCAACCAATAGCGAAGGTAGATGAGCACTGAGAGTTGGGGCTGCCCGTTAAAACGAATGCCGGGGTGGTAAACAAGTGCCTGCTGCTCCCGATACAGCTTGGCGGCGCTCATGTGGTACGTCGTGCTATCGAACTCCAGTACGGGCAACAACAGGTCAAAACCGTGGATAGCGATCGCGGGCAGCAGCAAGAAAGTTGACGCGATGATGAGTTTGCGATTGGTTCGCGAGGGGCGAAACGCAGCCAAAAATGAAAAACCCCAACGCCAAGCCCGCTGCTTAAACAGCCCGCCCACACCCGCTACGGCCATCAGCGCCGTGATCCCTACAACGGCATTCCTCGTAAGATGGTGGCCGGCTCCCAAACCAAACACGGCCATCCCGGCGAATCCGCAACCGAGTGCCAAGGCACTGGCGGCCCTAAGCGCGGGGGACAGATGACAGGAAGTTTTGCGAGACATCCAACGGAGCAACGCCAGCCCAAACATCAGGTCGATCGCAATGATCAAGGCAGCCCATAGGTAGCTCAGAGCGGCATGAGAAACCAGACCTAGCCCGTCGGCCCACAAGGCCTGACCTATCTGTAGGATCGTGGACCCGTAGGCCGGAGGCAGATCTTCTAGGGGAACAGGTCGAGTAAAGGGAGATTCGAAGTAGAGTCAGAATAGGAACGGCAAGGCGCACCATAGGACGATGCGCAGTGGCCGCTGAGACACTCTACGACTTGAAGCGACCTCCAGAAGGGAACGCAACCGGGTCATGCAATTCCTTGTTTTCGCTTCAGTGAAGCCCTGACCGACCATGGATAAATCGAGCCTGCAACCAAGGGGGTCACTACGTACACGTAAAACTGCGCTCCATCAAATCGACTCCAACAAACCCGCCAACGCTATCGGTCTGCGCCTCGGCCCGGGCGCCGGTGATCACCGCGCTGGCGATCAGGTATCAGTAGATCAGGACGGTGCTACCCGCGACAACCCAGAGATCGCCGGCAGTTCCCCGCGAGCCGCTCTTACTGGTCTCGGCCATCACCCTCTGCTGTAGCCACAAGCACAATGCCAACGTCCTTCGCCTGTCTTCTCGAACGGCCATGCCCGAAACGTCGGCTTGACCGAGGTCTCAGGGGAGGCGTTCCTACCTTCGGTCTCTATACCGACCCTGATAGAATGAGCGGCGGACGCAACTCTATTTGCGGAAGGCTCGCCATGAAACACATTCCAAGACGCAAATTCCTTTCCGACTCTCTTGGTGGTGCCGCAGCCGTGGGAGCGGCAGCGAGCGTGGCCATGCGAACCTCTTCGGCATCGCCGAACGACCAATTGGGCGTGTCGATTATCGGTGTCGGCGGGATGGGGCACGGCCACGTGAAGCGGTTGCTGCCGCGCTCCGATGTCCGCTTCGTCTCGCTCTGCGACATCGATCAAGCGCGACTCGAGCGTGTCGGCCAAACGGTCAACCGCGACAGGGGGACGACACCCAAACTGCAGGCGGACTTCCGCGATGTCTTAGCCGACCGGGATGTGGATGCCATCGTGGTTGCCACTCCTCATCATTGGCACTGCCCCATCGCCATCCCGGCCATGCAGGCCGGCAAGGACGTCTACATAGAGAAACCGGCTAGCCACGTCTTCCGCGAAGGGCGGCTGCTGGTTGACGCCGCCCGCAAGTACGACCGCATCGTCCAGCACGGCACCCAGATGCGCTCGAGCGACGTGACGAAACGCGCCGATGAGCTACTCAAAAACGGCATTATCGGTGAAGTGAAGATGAGCAAGGCCTGGAACTGCCAGAAGCACAAGCCTCGCAAACCGGTCCCCGATGCTCCCGTACCCGCTGGTGTCAACTACGACATGTGGACGGGCCCTGCCGCATATGGCGGTGAGTTCAACCCCAATCGTTTTCACGGCAACTGGAATTGGTTTCCCGAATACGGCAACGGCGATATCGGCGGCGACGGTATCCACGATCTTGACTTGGCCCGCTGGGGACTTGGCGTCGAAACCCACCCTATCCGCATAACCGCTCATGGCAGCCGGATCGCGCTAACCAGGGAGCGCGGGTTTCCCGACAACATGATGGTGGCCTACCAATACGAAGAGGACAAGGTCCTGCTTTATGAGGAGCGCGGCTGGACGCCCTACGGAATACACGGCTTCGACAGCGGCAACACCTTCTACGGCACCGAAGGGTATATGATCTTCTCGCGCCGCGGCTATTTTCAAGTCTACCTTGGCAAGAAGGACGAAAAGGGGCCGGGAGTACGGGGCGGTCCGAGGGGACATCCCGAGCATATTTACAATTTCGTCGACTGCGTCCGCAGCCGTAAACAGCCGGTCGCGAATGCGGAAGTAGCGCACCTTTCGTGCGCTCTCGTCCACCTAGGCGAGATTGGCTACCGGGTTGGCCGGGTGCTCCACTTCGACCCCGAGAGCGAGAAGTTCCATGCCGACGCGGAAGCGGACGCCCGCCTGACGAAGGAATATCGGGAACCCTGGAGCGTGCCCGACCCGGTGTAGCCTTGCCGGGCTCGCACACCCCCGGGACGAGCGCATCAGAGCCGCGAACGCAAGTGAGCGGTCACGAGGGCGCGGGCCCGCAGGCTAACGCCCACGGCTCTGTGCGGTTATGTTCCAGCAAGCTGGGACACCGAACGAACAAAGGTTTCCGCGCTGCCCCCTACAGCAGCACCATCCCGCCGTCGACCATGATCGACTGGCCGGTGATGTAGTTGGAATCATCGGAGGCCAGGAAAGCGGCCAGTCCGACGATATCTTGCGGTGTCGATGACCGGCCCAGCAACACACGAGAAGCGAACCCTTCCATGGCCTCGCCGGGCTTCTCGCTCAAGCCCAGCTTCATGAACTCGCTGTCGAGTTGTTCCCAGAGCTCGGTCTTGACCACACCGGGGCAAAACGCGTTGCACGTGATCCCGTGTTTGCCCAAGGCGCGGGCGCCCGACTGCGTGAGAGCGACCACGGCAAACTTGCTGGCGCAGTAGTGGGGTTGAAGGTCATTGGCTTCTTTGCCGGCGATCGAGGCGGTATTGATGATTTTTCCACCCTTGCCTTGATCAATCATCTGCTGGGCCGCCTCCTGCATGGCAATCAGTACACCCAAGGCGTTCACCTTCATGATGCGTTCCCAATGTTCTTCGCGCACATCCATGAACGGCCTGATCTCGGCGACGCCGGCGTTGTTGAAAATGACGTCCAACGACCCAAATTCATCGACGACAGCCTTGATCATCGCTTTCACGTCAGCGCGGCTGGAAACGTCGCATTGGCAGGCTAGAGCCTTGCCCCCTTGACCGTTGATTTCGTCAGCGGCCTTCTGAGCGCCCGCGAGATCCAGATCCACGACACCCACCTTGCCGCCCTCTTGGGCCAGCCGGACCGCGATGCTCTTGCCGATCCCGCGCGCGGCTCCCGAGACCACGCATGTTTTACCGTCGAGTCGTCCACTCGCCATTTCTTCCTACCTCCCGTGCAAAATGTAGGGGCACGACATGTCATGCCCTGCAAACCAAGCGACTCGCCTCATCTAAATTCTTTACTCTGCGATTCTCACTACTATGCCCGCGTCTCAAGCAAGCACTTCATTTACCTGAACCCAGCGTTTCTCGTCGACCGAGCGGCTGGTGGCCTCTAACACGGATTGCACCTGAAGTCCCTGTCGGAAATCGGGCTGGGCGGATTTGCCTTCGGCCAGACAGTTTAAGAAGTCGTAAATCGTGTGCACGAAGGCGGCATCATATCCCAATCCAAGACCTGTTGGCCACCAGTTGCCGACATAGGGATGCTCGCTCTGGCCGACAACGATCGTGCGATAGCCCTGCTCTAGCGACGAATCGTCCCAGGAATAATAGCGCAATTCGTTCAGCCGCTGGAAATCAAAATACAAGCTGCCCTTACTTCCGTTGATCTCAAGAACGAATCGGTCGCGATTGCCGCTGGCAAAGCGCGTCACTTCGAAGCTGCCCATCGCTCCGTTATCGAAACGCGCCAAAAACAGGGCCCCGTCATCCACGGTCACCGGCCCCCTCGTCTTGTCCCCGGTCCGGTCGGTCGGAAGTAGGGGACGCTCCTTGATGAACGTTTCCGTCGCCCCGATGGTTTCTTTGATCGGACCGACAAGGTAATGGGCAAGGTCAATCAGGTGTGATCCCAGATCGCCGAGCGAACCGCTGCCGGCCTTGTCACGCTGCAAGCGCCACACCAGCGGGGCTTCCGGGTCAATGGCCCAGTCTTCCAACCAGGTGGCCCGCCAGTGGTAGATTTGTCCGATCTTACCCTCATCGATTAGTTGGCGAGCCAGTGCGATCGCCGGGACCCGACGGTAATTGAAGCACACGGTGTTGACCACGCCCGCACCCGCCACCGCGGTCACCATTTGTTGAGCTTCCTCGAGCGAATTGGCTAGCGGTTTCTCGCAGAAGATATGCTTGCCTTCCCGGGCCGCGGCAATGGCGATCGGCGCGTGCATATGACCCGTGGCGGAAATGTCGATGAGGTCCACGTCGTCACGGGTCACGACATCTTCCCAGCGGGTTGAGTGCTCCGGCCAGCCGTAACGTTCCGCCGCGGTGCGGACGCCGTCTTCATCGCGCCCGCAAATGACCCGCATTTCCGGCTTGGCCTTCAGGTCGAACAGGGCCATGGCATCGCGGTACGCCCGCGAGTGCACTTTGCCCATGAATCCGGCGCCGATCAGCCCTATTCCCACCGTGCGCATGTTCGTCTTCTCCTTCCCGGCCTTACGGTTCCGGTTGTAGATGTGGCGCGCGTCTCCCGGCGTGCCCTGCCTTCATCCTTGTCGGCATCAGACCGTAAGTCAAAACCTAGACCCATTGTCCTGGCAAATCCAACGTCTTCAAGGCGACGCGGCACTCACGAATGCATGCGCCACGTCCTACCGCGTCCCGTTTAGGCCTTCCCGGTAACACCATGCCCTTTTCCGGCAGGACCTGTCTTTCAACACGAAAACCCGGTTAATGGAAAAGACAGCCGCCGTTGACGTTGATTGCCTGACCCGTCAGATAGGCCCCGTCGTCGGACGCCAAATAAACCACGGCCGAGGCGATATCCTCCGGCCGCCCCTGGTTGCCCAGCGGGATCACCTTTTTAACCATCTGGTCCATTTCCTCGAACGTGATGCCGCGAATCTTGGCCTCTTCCCGCAGGGAGTTCCGATGCATATCGGTGGCCATATTCCCCGGGCAGATGCTGTTCACCCGAATTCCCGACGGAGCTAACTCCAGGGCGAGACTTTCGGTGAATCGAATCACGGCGGCCTTCGAGGCGCAGTAGACGCCGAAATAGGCGAATCCCTGCTTGCCGTACCACGAACCGAGATTGACGATGCAGCCGCTCTTTTGCTTGGGCATCACACGGGCGGCCGCTCGACAGCCGTTAAAAGTTCCCCGAAAGTTCACCCCCATGACCCGGTCAAAGGTCTCGTCGGTTAGTTCCGCAACCGCGGTCATGGGGTGGTTAACACCGGCATTGTTGACCATCAGATCCAGGCGTCCCAGCCGTTCGACGACTTCGTTGACCATGCGCTCGACCTGCTCGGCGGAGGTCATGTCGACGGTCGACGCGTAGCCGCGGTTCTCAGGGAATCGCTTACGTAGTTCGTCTGCCGTTTCTCCCACGGAGGCAAGAATATCCGCCACGACCACATGGGCGCCCTCTTCAGCCAGACGAAACGCGGTGACTTTGCCGATGCCCCCCGCGGCGCCGGTGATAAGAGCAATCTGCCCCTCCAAACGATGGCTCATGAAAGATACTTCTCCTTTCGGTACTCACACTCTAGCAGCCCGTGGTAGAAGCTAGGTTCGGCAAAAAATGGGACTGTCATCCGATTTTCGCTTTTGCAACTTCTTTGTTTCCAGTATGGGTTAGAGGACAAAAATCGGTGACTGTACCATTTTTTGCGACGAAGGACTTTCACCACGGGCTTGGCCGCTGCCGTAGGCGAACAAGCGGGACCACCACAGGGAAGTAAGAATTTATGACCTACGATGGACGTGAACGTGCAACCCTCATCGTTCCGTAGCCCTTATCTGTCGGAACAAAGAGAGCCGCTCCCGAGCCAGAACCAAAGAGAGCCGCACTCGAAAAGAGTGCGGTCAGAGCCAGCGACCGGTGTCCCAGCTGCGATGCAACCGGTGCGGGTCGTTATTGAGATTCAGCACAAACGCCGGCGACGTGATCGGACCCACGCCGCGGGCCGAACGCATCGGCGGGATCTACCGCTACCTTTGCACCAGCTTTTCCAGCCGCCCTAGGCAGCCGCTCCAGCCTTCGCTGTGCTTGCCGCGACTTTCGGCGTCGGGGAATCGTTCGTGCGTGAGGATAAGCTCCGTGGCCGAACCGAGGTCCCGGAACTCAACCGTAACCAGGGTGTCCTTGGCGAAGCCGTCTTCCCAGGACCAGGTGTAGACCAGCTTCTCGGGCGCCGACACTTCCCGGTACTCGCCGTAGGCCGTGTGGACCGCGCCGTCGCGATGCGTCATTTGAATGCGGTATTTTCCGCCGACCCGCAGGTCGACGTCTGCAACGACTTCATAGTCTTCACTGGGCGCCGCCCAGTTCTTCATTTCTTCCGGGTCGGTCCAGGCCCGGTAGACTCTCTCTGGCGGCGCTTGGAAGGTCCGTTTGAGCTGGAGCGTCGTGTCGGGGCTGATGCTGGGTGTGGCCATGATGAGCTTTCCTCCTCGTTGGATTCTTCAAGATAGGTGGCCAGCGCGTCGAGTCGCTGCTCCCAGAACCGGCGGCACTCGGCCATCCATTCGGCTGCGTCTGTCATCGGCGTTGGATTCAGGCGGCAACGGTGAACGCGCCCCTCCTTCCGACGCGCCAGCAGCCCGGCATGCTCGAGAACGCGCAGATGCCTGGAGATGGCTGGCAGCGAAACATCAAACGGCGCCGCCAAGTCCCCGGCCGTCGTTTCTCCGTGGGAGAGCTTTTCCAGGATGCCGCGGCGAATGGGGTCCGCCAGGGCGGCAAACGTCGTGTCGAGAGAATCGGCTGTATGCTTAACCATTAAGTTAAATGTAGAGTATCGCTGGGGATCCTGTCAAGGCCACCTTGGAATACGTATAATGATCGATGGATCATTACATCATGAGCCACAAATATCAAATCACTCTACCCGAGGATCTTTCGGCCGAGTTAAAGCGCGAAGCGACGAGGCTCGGAGTCCCACTAGCGGAGTTCATTCGCCAGACGATGAAGGAGCGCTTGCGGCGCTCGATTCCGGATCGAACCGACAATCCCCTGGCCTCCATCACGGGCTTGGTTGACTCTGACGAGCGCGACCTAGCCGCCCGCGTGGACGAGATTCTGTATCGATGAGGATCTTCGTCGATACCAGTTTCTTCATCGCCCTGACGATGAAAGGCGACCAGTGGCACGAGCGGGCACGGGGAGCCATGCCGTCCGAGATGTCATTGGCAACCTCATCACTCGTCGCGAATGAAACGATTAGTTTGCTTCAGGCAAGTGGGTACTTCTCCGATGCTCTGGTCTTCCTGCGGGAAGTCAGAGGAAACGAACATCTAGAGATGCTCTATGTCGATCCGGCGTTGCAGTCACAGGCCTGGGACGAGTTCTCGCGTTGGGGGGCCATGGGAGCGAACGCCGTCGATTGTGTGAGCTTCTCGCTAATGAAGAACTACGGGATTCGGCGGGCGCTGACGTTCGACCAGCACTTTCGCTTGGCCGGATTCGAAGTGGGGCCGTAGGGAGAGCCCATGCTTCGGCTCTTGCACGACGACCGCTCGCTTGCGCTCGCGGCTCAGCTTCGCTCGTCACGAGGGTGTGTGCGCGAGCAAGAAACTGAGCCTGGAACGTTAGTGACAGGGCCAATCCCCGTAACGACCAGTGCGCCACAGCCACTCACTGGCGTTTGCGGCTCCGATTCGTGCGTTGCGGGGGGATCGGGAACTTCGGGCACGGCATGCCCTGCCCCTACATTTCCAGGCACTCCGTCGAAAACCCACCGGTTTTCATCCCCTTGGCCGGCCCCAGTCCTATGGGGACTCATTTGATATTCCATCTCGACGGATCGCGCTTCGGGGGATTCACGCCGAGAAGCGGCGTTTGCGGGCTTCGTCGAGGGCGACGGCGAGGATAATGACCGCCCCGATGATCGCCTGTTGGAGGTAGGGGTTGATACCCAGCAGATCGCTGCCGTTGGCCAGCAGACCCATGATGAAGGCGCCGATCAGCGTCCCGACCACGCTGCCCTCCCCGCCGGACAAGCTGCCGCCGCCGATCACGACGGCCGCAATCACCTGCAGCTCGTAAGCCTGACCGGCGGTCGGCTGGCCGGTCATCAACCGCGAGGCTTCAATCATGCTGGCCACGCCGCTCAACATGCCGCAGATCGCGTAGACCGCGACCGTGTATTTGGCCACCGGAATGCCGGCGTAAATCGCGGCTTCTTTATTGCTCCCCAGAGCGTAGGTGTATCGTCCAAGTTTGCTGAAGTGCAGGGTCACGTAGGCGACAGCGGCACAAGCCAGCAGCACCAACAGGACAAACGGCACCCCGGCGATCGACCCCTCTCCCAGAAAAGCGAACTCCCGCGGAAGGCCAACCACGGGCAGGCCGCCCGAGATAATCAGCGTCAACCCGCGGGCGATGCCGAGCGTCCCCAGGGTCACAATGAAAGGCGGGATTTTCAGGCTTGTGATCAAAGCGCCGTTGGCAAGGCCCCACCCCAAACCGCACAAGATGCCGACAACGATGCCGCCAGCCACTCCACCTCCACTGACCATGGCCATGGTGCCGATGGTCCCGGAGAATGCCAGGATCGCGCCCACGGACAGGTCGATTCCCCCCGAGACGATGACCATCGTCATGCCGAGAGCCATGATGTTGATGACGGCGGTCTGGCGCACCACGCTCGAGAGGTTGATGGCTGTAAAAAAGTAGGGAGAAGCAAGGGACAAGAAGACAAAGAGGGCGATCAAGCTGAAAAACGGCAGTAGCTTCTGAAGCATCCCCGAGCGAAGCTTCATTTCCCCACCGCGGCGTAGTGCATGATTTCCTGCTGCGTGGTCTGCCGAGGAAGCTCGGCGACTAGGCGCCCGTCCCGCATCACCAGAATGCGGTCCGCCACTTGAAGGAGTTCGGGCAATTCCGAGCTGACCATGAGCAGAGCCTTTCCGGAGCGCGCCAACTCATCCATCAAGGCAAAGACCTCGGCCTTAGTACCGACGTCGATGCCCCGGGTCGGCTCATCAAACAGCAGAACCCGGGCGTCGCGAAACAGCCATTTGGCAATGACGATCTTCTGCTGGTTCCCGCCACTCAATCGGCCGGCAAGCTGCTCGATTGAAGCCGCGCGGATTTGGAGGCGCTGTCGAGAATCCTCGGCTACCTTTTCTTCCTGCGAACTGTTGACAAAGCCTGCCCGGCTGACACCGTCGACGTTGGCCAGCGTGATGTTGACTCGCAAGGGCAGCCGCAGCGCGAGACCGGTCTTCTGCCGGTCTTCGGTAATCAGTGCAATGCCATTATTCACTGCGTCCTGCGGCGAGTGAATCTCCACTTGACGCCCTGCGACGTAGATGGCTCCCGCGGTAGCAGGAGTGATGCCGAAGATGGTCTGGCAAAGTTCCGTGCGTCCGGCGCCCATCAATCCGGCGACACCGACGATTTCACCGGCACGCAGGGTCAACGCTGCCCCTTCCAGTTCGACTCGCAACAGCTCTTCCCCCGGCGGCAGCGGCTCGCGTTCGTAGATCGTCGAGACCTCGCGACCGACCATATGATGAACGATTTGTTCTGTCGTTACATCGGAGAAAAGGCTGCTATGAACCGTCTCGCCATCTCGCAAGATAGTGATGCGATCGGCCACATGCCGCAGTTCGTCGAGGCGATGAGTGATGTAGATGATCCCCATGCCACGCCCGCGCAAGCTTCGCACAATGCGGAACACCTCGGCGCTTTCGGCATCCGAGAGCGAAGACGTCGGTTCGTCAAAGATCAGCAGACTGGACGCGCTATGTAGGGCGCGGCAGATTTCGACCAGTTGCTTTTGTGCCGGACTCAGCGCCTCGACCCTCCAGCCGGCCCGCAAGGGAAAGTTGTGCTCTTCGATGAGCGCCGTACATTCCCGCTCCATGCGGCGTTGGTCAAGCAGCGGTCCCGTCTCCAGCTCTCGTCCCAGGAAGATATTTTCCGCCACCGTCAGGCGGGGTGCCAGAAGGGACTCCTGATGGACCATGGATATGCCGTTGGCGTGCGCATCGGCCGGGCGTTGAAAATTGACCTCGGAACCGCGCCAGAGCATGACGCCGCCGTCACGCTCGAGCATTCCGGCAACGATTTTCACGAGTGTGGACTTGCCCGCGCCGTTTTCTCCAACCAGGGCGTGGACCTCTCCGGCTTCTACCTGGAAGTCGCCCCGTCGGAGCGCTGCCACGCCCGCAAAGTATTTTTCAATGCCTTGAAGATCCAGAAGCATGGAAATTCAGGTTAAGGATGGACTAGTACGCTGTCCTCGACAAGACTTTCTGATCGTCCTGACGACGTGGCGCACGCTTTCAGCGTGCTGTGTCGCCATTCGTGGCGACATCGAGTTGGGGTGAACCCCTCCGCTGAGACAATCGGCGGTAGCGACACTCGCCGTTCAATGGTTTTTCCTTCTCCCCATAGCCTCTTCTGTTCTAGCATGGTCCTCGGCGGGTGAAGCGGAGGCGGGCTCTGGTGGAGACCAACCCGCCGAGGAATAGCCGGCCGGAGACTCATCGAAACGATGGTTCGGGGAGCCGGCTGCGGTCGGCTTCTCGTTCAGCAACCCCTTCCCATCGGATCGATAGATCTCCTGCTGCCTAAAAAAACTCATCGTCGCTCCGGCGCAAGCCGCCTTCGTCCCGGCGGCCCGCTCGAACTCCTCGGGGGGCCGATAGCCCAGCGCCGAATGCAGACGGCAGCGGTTGTAGTAGCGCTCGATGAAGTCCTCGATGTTCGCGCGCAGGTGATCGAGATCCTGATAATCGTTGACATAGATCTCCTCCCGCTTGAGCGTCTTGATGAAGCTCTCACAACTGGCATTGTCGTAGGGGTTCGCCGGCCGACTCATGCTGGGGATCGCTTGCTGGCGGCGCAAGCTCCTCACGTAGGCGCCGGAAGCGTACTGCACACCGCGATCGGAGTGATGGACCAGGCCGGGCGGCGGTTGCCGTTCGGTCATCGCCTGCTCCAGTGCCGCCAGCGGCAAGCGGGCGGCCAGCGTTCTCTCCAGCGCCCAGCCCACCACCTTCCGCGAGTAGGCGTCCAAGACCACGGCCAGATAAACGAACTCGGCCTTCAGCCGGATGTAGGTGATGTCGGCCACCCACAGCTGATTGATCCCGGTCAGCTTGATGCGGGCGGCTAGGTTGAGGTAAACCTCCAGCGGATGATCGGCCTCCGTGGTGGCCACGAACGCCCGGGGTTGGACCCCGAGCAACCCGTCCTGGCGCATGATCCGCGCCACGCGCTTGTGGTTCACCACCATCCCCCGCCGGCGGAGTTCCGCCGCGACCCTGCGGTAGCCATAGCGTCGCCGATGTTCGAGGGCAACCTCCTGGATCGCCGACCGCACTTCCATGTCTTCTTCCAGCGGCATCTGCTCTTTGAATGACCGATAGAAACCCGCCCGGCTCACTGGGGCCAGCCGGCACATCCGCTCGACACTCAGTCTGCCTTGCAGCGGCATCAACTCCCGGATTTGGTCGTAGACGCCTTCTCGCCACAGCTGCCGCTGCCGTGGCGTCGAGCCTCGATTTTTTCGAAGGCGCCTTTGAAAAAATCCACTTCCAGCGTCTTATCCCCCAACAGACGCTGCAACGCGCGGATCTCCTGGCGCAGTTCCCGCTCGCGGGAGGCGACCGGCGGACCGGGCCCCTCCTCCGTCGGCTCCATCCGATTTCGCCACCTGTACAGCAGCCCTCGGTGAATCCCCAGCTCCTTCGACAGCGCTGTCACGCTCTGGCAGCTTTTCAGCCGCTCCAGTGCCATCTTCCGGTATTCTTCGGGAAACTTGTAAACTCGTCTCTTGCCCACTCGCAGTTCCTTTCCCGGCTAAAGTGTCGCTATCACGACTGTCTCATTTTTGGGGTTCACTCCAGAGTCTCGTCGTGCCGCGCGCTTTCAGCGTGCCGTGTAGGCTTTCCAGCCCGACATTCCAAATCTATCGTAAACTCGTCTCCAGTCCACTCGTGCTTGGTCGCGACAGTCCGCGTTATTTGAAAAGTCCTCTCTCGAAGAACGACTTTCAACGCCGGTTTTGGCCAGAAGTGATTTGCCTCCAGAGTCTTCCGAGCCGCGACCGTCAGGGAGCGGTCAGTCCCTCTCAAGAGTCCGGCCCTGCCGCCAGCTCACCCAAGGCGATGAAAACCGGGGGGAGGGGGGGTCGACCGAGCGGTCCAGGAACTGTCAGCCCATAATCGATCGCGAACTTATTCAACCAAGCCCTAGCGACTTAACCGAGATGGGAAAAACCAGCACAGCCACACCCGCGCTGCGACTACGTCACCACGTCCCGTTCCACCCATGTCACGATTGCAGTGTGTGCTCGGGCCCAATGTTGCACGGTATCACAGCAGAACAGTTCAGCGCGAACCGCCACAACCGACTGTGGCCCGCTGGAGTGTGCTTCCGTTGCGTGAGGGGTCAATCCGTGTGCGCAGGTCGTTAGGGGCCTTCCGCACGGACGACTTAACGGCGCACAGCTCCAGCTCGTATAGCGCGGATCTCGATTTTGAGATCCGCGGCCTTTTGCTCAGCGTGCCGCCGCGATCCTCAACTGTCAGCCTTCGATTATCGCCCGAGCTCGAACCAGCCGTTCCCATCGCGGGCCGCACCCTGCGGGCTTGGCGTTGATGGCTCACGGTTCCGGGTCGCGCCTGTGAAAGGGGTCGTACAGTCGTTTGTGGCGCAAGCTCTCAGCTTGCCGAGTCGACACTCATGTCGACTCATGTTCCATAACGGGAAACCAACGGGAAACGAGGACACACTCAGTTGCGGAGCCGCGGCTTCGGCTACCCCACTCCTATCAACATGGGCTAAAATAGAAATCCTGATCTAGGACAAGCACGCGTGCTTGTCACTGCGGTTTTGGGGATGACCATCACGCCTCTGAGTCCTGCCCTTGGCGCTGAAATCGACGACGTTGATCTATCGGGTCCGTTGAGCGAAGCAGCGTTTCGGGAGATCCGCCAAGCGTTTCTCGATAACCTGGTCTTGGTTTTTCGAAAGCAGGCCGTTCCGCCGAGAGCGCAAGCGGCTTTCACCGAACGCTTCGGCGCGGTGGAACCTCATCCGCTCCGGTCGCGACGCGGCCACGAGGATCACCCTGGCGTGTTTGTGCTGGAGAACCGCCCGGGGAAGTCGAGCGCGAGAAATGACTTCTGGCACTCCGACATCTCTTTCGGCGAGAAACCGCCCCAACTCTCGGTGCTGCATGCTGTCGTCGCGCTTGAGGGGAAGGGTGATACTTTGTTCGCCAACATGTACGCGGCCTACGAAAGCCTGCCCGACACACTGAAGCAGTCGTTGTTAACGATGCGAGCCGAGCATAGTGCTGCCCGGCTGGCACAGCGAAACGAGGAATCACCGGGGACGGACGGACGGCAGATTCGACGCCTTCCGCCGCCGGTCGAGCATCCTGTCGTTCGGACCCATCCCGAGACAGGGCGCCGCGCGCTTTACGTCAACCCCTATTTCACTTCGCGCGTTGTCGGAATGGAACAGGAGGAGGGCATCCCATTGCTGGCGTCGCTGAATGAGCACGCAACGCGGGAGGAAAATCTCTACCGCCATCGCTGGCAGCCCGGGGATTTGGTGATCTGGGACAACCGCTGCACGATGCACTACGCGGTTTTCGATTACGACGACACGATGCCTCGCTTGATGCACCGCACGACGGCTGCCGGAGACCGGCCGGTCTAGCAGCCCGTGGCAAAGTCGTGCAGGAACGAAAAACCGGGGACTGCCACCAATTCGCTCCCCGTCATGGCCCAAGAAACAAAGCACTTAGCCTGAAGCGAATTGGCTGGCTGTACCCGATTTTTGGTAGTGTCCTAATCTTGCGTTGCCGCTGATTCCGCCCCCATCGACCATTGCGACACCCTGGCGTGCCACTGTTACGGACTGGCACCCGCAGGGGCCTAGTCTTACTTAAAGAGCACGTAACAAGAGGAGGAGCAAAGACTGTGAAATTCATGGTTAGTTGGAAGATTCCGCCTGGTTCCCACAAACCTGTGGCTGAAATTTTTCTCAGCTCAGGCGCACCACTGCCCGAGGGCATCAACCTCGTGGGTCGTTGGCACGCACCGGGCACTATTTACGGGTGGCTCCTGGTTGAAGGAGATGCTACAGCCCTTGCACAACACGTGGCGGAGTGGGCGAACCTCATAGAATTCCAGATCACACCGGTCATTGAGGACGCCGAGGCCGTAGCCAGTTTGTCCAAAGTGTACGGAAAGTAGGGCCACCGCGCGGGAGCTGGTCTAGCTGAAAAAGGGTAGTGTCCTATGCCCTGGGGCGCGTTCAATCACCGTTCGCCCCCCCCCCCCCCCCCCCCCCCCCCCCCCCCCCCAGGGGCTTTTTGTTGGCGTCCCTAATCTTGCGTTGCTAGCAGTCCCGTAGCGCAGTGCTGGGCGGCCGTTTTCGCCCAGACCTGCGGCTTTTAACTCGTTTTCCAGAACGATGTTTTCCCACGGACACAAAACAGCCGCAGGTCTCGGGAACGGCACCGAGCCCCGCGCTACGGGACTTCAGGCTACCATGCCGGCTAGGTGCCCCTTTTGTAAAGGTAGCCTGCCCGTAACCGGAGTTCACTCACAAGTCCCGAAATGTCGCGCTTTCACTGTCTCCGGTGAAACGTAACCGGCTCGACGAAAGCCTGGCAGTCGTCCGCGTGCTCGATCACCAAGGCCTGCAACTCTTGCGTGGAGATGCCCCGCGTTCTCCTTTCCTTCAGCCAAGCGGCGTCCAGAAATGATAAACGTAACACTTCGCCCTCCAACTCCGCCTTGCCGTAAAACGACGGCCCTGGTAAATTCGCCAGGAATACCTCGAAGAATAACCGGGGCCCGAGGTACCCGGCGTGAAGGGGAAGAGCAAACATTTTCTCACCCTCCACACGAACCGTGTACGCTAAGCCTCGCCCTTTTTCGACTGCCAGCGCCGAATCCGAACCGTCGCGCGTCCACGTACCCAGTAGCTCTGGAAGGAAGACCAGATCCGCGCCCATAAAAAGGGGCGGAGGGGGAGGGGCCGGGCTCCGCTTCGAGAGCCCACCGTTTCTTCGCACGTCCTGGATCAAGCGATCGATTACGTCGCCTCCGGCTTCGGTCATGGCGTGTTGCTCGCTTCCTCGGAGGTCGGACCAGCCATAGAATTTCCCCTGCCGTACCGTGCGGAAGACCTCGCGCCCGCTGACAGCGTCACGAAAGACAAACCGAACCTTCACTTTGCCCGCTCCCGGACCTAGTCCGGTCAACAGACGCACCATACGGTTGCCCTTGTCGTAGGCCATGACGGCGCCGGAGAGGGTCAACCGCGGACCCTCTTCTCCCGCTGGTTCCCTGTCACAAGCGTCGGCCACCTCTTCAAAAACCCTTTCGGTTTGCAGCCGAGTCAGCGTCTCGTTTTGCAACCACGATTCGTAACCGCCGGGATAATTCTTTCTTGCGGCCCTGCTGTCCACGGTGAAGCTTTCCACAAGCAGCGTGCGGTAAGCGGCCAGCGGTTTGTCGCCGCCGTCCCGAGGCGGGCTGGACGTGCCCCGGCCGGCAGCCAGCAACAGGGCGGACGCAATCAGTCTCATCAAAAGATGACCGTTGCGTTTCATCGGACACTCCCCGGGGGGCCGAGGGAGCCCAGAACGCGCAAGGTGTTTCCGAAGATGATGACGCGCGATACAGTGGCCGGACCGCCCGGTTGCCGCTGGACCTGTACCCGCGAGAAGACACTCTCGCTCGGCGCGGGGTCGATCTCGACGAGCGCCGCCGCCGCAATCTGGTGAGGGTCCACTTTCTTGGAAAAGAAGTACAGCTCGCCGCGTTGTCGCCCGCCTTCCACGAGCACAAGCCGGTATAGCCCGGGTGCAAGTTCGGCTCCACCCAATTGAACTGCTTGGTGAATCCAGACTCGAGCCGTCTTGTCCCTTGCGCGGTTCAACCTCGGGCGCAGCTTTTCCTGCTCTTGATACACCCTTTGCGTCTCTCGTTTTCGCTGCTCCAGCAGTCTTCTTCGTTGCAGCGGAACATTTTTCCACTGTTTGCCAGAGACGCGCCCCAGCTCGGTGAGAATAGCCCCGCGGTCGTTTTTGCGGACTCGAAGTGAGACTCGTTTCGGGATTCCGTGTTGTTCCCAGACGATGTGGACGAAATGGTTCCTCCCCCGAATGGGCAGCGTTGCCGGCAACACAGCCAGCCCCATCAAAACCGCTGTTATCGCCACGTACGCGCGGAATAGATCCGCCGGCGTTCCGTCTTCGCAGCACTTAGCCGACCGATTCACCATCCGAAGCACGGCACGCGAGGCGCTCCACGCTTTGGTGTCATAGCTCACTTCGGTGACGGCGGAGGCCGGGACCGATAACGAAACGGACCGCGTCTTGGCGTCGCACCCAACAATCGCCTGCTCGCTGACACTGAAAAGCAATTGTTGTCCGGCGGCGAAAGGCGCGTCGCCTTCCTCGTATTTGACACGCCACTGTTTGTCGCGCGGGCGGGCTTGGGACTGGACCGATAGGAACGGCGAACAGGCCGGCAGGCCGGCCACAAGAACGCCGAACGACACCCGTACGATTCGATCTTTCGACTGCTGCCTCATGATTTTCGGTGCCTCCACTTTTTTCAAAGCTTCGACTACCCGATTTTCAGCCTACTGCGCAACCTAGGCCATGGCAAGCTCACCCATAACCGGGTTCACTCACAACCGCGCCCTCCCTTTCCGGCTTCCATTGAATCATACGTTTGCGGACCTTCAAGCGCGGTAGTGCGGCCTGAAGCCCGTAGCGCGGATCTAGGCGGGCACCCATCTCTGCTGCTTCCTTCACCGGCGTCGTCGCCCGCCAGATCCGCGGCCGTCGATACTCCTCACCCCTCAGCCGGCGGCTGATACTCCACGACGCCGCGCCGGTCATATCGGTCATCTCTTGTGCCCCGGGGTTTGACCGCTCGCATGATGTTTGAGCCGCGTTCACGGGGCTTTTCTGAGCCGTTGCTAGGCCAGCCGTTTTACGGCTGCTACTGCGCCCCGCACGCCGATGGTTCTTTTCGGCGCTCGGCCGCTGCCAGCGGCCGAGCGGGGCCTGGGGTGGGGCACAGCGGGCCGCCTTTGGCGGCACGCCTCTTTTCTCGGGAAACAGCACAGCCAGTCACCCCACTTCCAAAATCTCATCTCCCTCATTACACACGACTTACCATACCAGACACCCCTCGAATCCCGCCACCCCGCCTTACCCTGGAATTGGAGCCACTGCTCCGACGAAAGGAATAATAATCATGCCGACACATGCACAAATTAAAGCCAATCGTAACAACGCAAAGAAATCCACCGGTCCACGGACCGAGGAAGGTAAAACCCGTAGCGCGAAGAACGCTCTCAAACACGGACTCCTCGCCCGCGATACCGTAATGCCCGGCGAGGACCCCGCCGACTTCGATCGCCAACTCTCCGCCCTCGAAGCCGATATCCAACCCGCCAACTCCCTCGAATTCGAACTCGTCCGTCAGATCGCCGACACGCAATGGCGCATGCGCCGCCTCACGCGCTTGGAGACCGGCTTCCTTGCCGCTGCCGTCGACGACCAGCGCCGGCACCTGGAAAAACGCCGTCCAGACGAGCTGCGTCCCGGCTACGATGGCGAGACCCTACTTTTAGGCTCGGCGATGCTCGATCGCACCCAGGCCTTCGTTCACCTGGCCCGCTACGACGGACATCTCAGCCGCCGCTTCTTCCGCGCCGTCAAGCAACTCCGCGACCTCCGCCGCGACGAGCGCAAGTCCCGCGAGACCCGCCCCTCTGCCGGCTCCTATACCCCCGCCGACCCCTACCCTGGACCCTACGCCCCGGCCCAGGTCCCACCCCCGATCGAAACTCCAAGCCCTTCGACCGGCCGCATCGGCTTCCGGGCCAGTCGCGAGTCGTCCCCAAAAGCCGGCCTCTCTGACCCTCAAGCGCCGGCCCATCCGACCACACCTACACAAACAACCAAACAAACCCAATTCCGCCGAACCCCAGTAAAATCAACGCCTTCCAGAGATGAAACCCGTAGCGCGGATCTCGCTTTTGAGATCCGTGGCCTTTTGCTGAAGGCGCTCGACTCTCTTGTGGCGCACGCATTCTTGCGTGCCGTGTCGCCATTCGTGGCGACATCGAGTTGGGGTGAACCCCTCCGCTGAGACAATCGGCGGTAGCGACACTCGCCGTTCAATGGTTTTTCCTTCTCCCCATAGCCTCTTCTGTTCTAGCATGGTCCTCGGCGGGTGAAGCGGAGGCGGGCTCTGGTGGAGACCAACCCGCCGAGGAATAGCCGGCCGGAGACTCATCGAAACGATGGTTCGGGGAGCCGGCTGCGGTCGGCTTCTCGTTCAGCAACCCCTTCCCATCGGATCGATAGATCTCCTGCTGCCTAAAAAAACTCATCGTCGCTCCGGCGCAAGCCGCCTTCGTCCCGGCGGCCCGCTCGAACTCCTCGGGGGGCCGATAGCCCAGCGCCGAATGCAGACGGCAGCGGTTGTAGTAGCGCTCGATGAAGTCCTCGATGTTCGCGCGCAGGTGGTCGAGATCCTGATAATCGTTGGCGTAGATCTCCTCCCGCTTGAGCGTCTTGATGAAGCTCTCACAACTGGCATTGTCGTAGGGGTTCGCCGGCCGACTCATGCTGGGGATCGCTTGCTGGCGGCGCAAGCTCCTCACGTAGGCGCCGGAAGCGTACTGCACACCGCGATCGGAGTGATGGACCAGGCCGGGCGGCGGTTGCCGTTCGGCCATCGCCTGCTCCAGTGCCGCCAGCGGCAAGCGGGCGGCCAGCGTTCTCTCCAGCGCCCAGCCCACCACCTTCCGCGAGTAGGCGTCCAAGACCACGGCCAGATAAACGAACTCGGCCTTCAGCCGGATGTAGGTGATGTCGGCCACCCACAGCTGATTGATCCCGGTCAGCTTGATGCGGGCGGCTAGGTTGAGGTAAACCTCCAGCGGATGATCGGCCTCCGTGGTGGCCACGAACGCCCGGGGTTGGACCCCGAGCAACCCGTCCTGGCGCATGATCCGCGCCACGCGCTTGTGGTTCACCACCATCCCCCGCCGGCGGAGTTCCGCCGCGACCCTGCGGTAGCCATAGCGTCGCCGATGTTCGAGGGCAACCTCCTGGATCGCCGACCGCACTTCCATGTCTTCTTCCAGCGGCATCTGCTCTTTGAATGACCGATAGAAACCCGCCCGGCTCACTGGGGCCAGCCGGCACATCCGCTCGACACTCAGTCTGCCTTGCAGCGGCATCAACTCCCGGATTTGGTCGTAGACGCCTTCTCGCCACAGCTGCCGCTGCCGTGGCGTCGAGCCTCGATTTTTTCGAAGGCGCCTTTGAAAAAATCCACTTCCAGCGTCTTATCCCCCAACAGACGCTGCAACGCGCGGATCTCCTGGCGCAGTTCCCGCTCGCGGGAGGCGACCGGCGGACCGGGCCCCTCCTCCGTCGGCTCCATCCGATTTCGCCACCTGTACAGCAGCCCTCGGTGAATCCCCAGCTCCTTCGACAGCGCTGTCACGCTCTGGCAGCTTTTCAGCCGCTCCAGTGCCATCTTCCGGTATTCTTCGGGAAACTTGTAAACTCGTCTCTTGCCCACTCGCAGTTCCTTTCCCGGCTAAAGTGTCGCTATCACGACTGTCTCATTTTTGGGGTTCACTCCAGAGTCTCGTAGTGGCGCAGGCTCTCAGCGTGCCGCGTCGAGACTCCTCTCGACGCCTGGGGGCCGTTCGACCAAAAATAACGAAACAAACCCAATCTCGCCGAACCCGGGTGGAAACAACCACTTCCCGCCGAAGAACCCCTGCCCCGACAGCCAGGGAGGAGTGCTACACCGGTCAGCCCGGTTCACGGGGCTTGCTTGAAACAGGCCAGTCGTTTTACGGCTGCTACTGCGCCCCGCAGCCCGGGCGTTCTTTCCGGCGCTCGGCCCGCCTCCAGCGGCCGAGCGGGGCCTGGGGTGGGGTGACAGCGGGCCGCCGCTGGCGGCACGCCTCCTGCTCCTTAGATGAGCGGGGCTTCCCAGGGTTCTCACGCAGACCCTTCAGCATGCGGCCCCACCCCTCACCGACCAAAAACGACGAAACAAACCCAATCTCGTCGAACTCCCATGCAGACAACAACTTCTCGGCCAACGGAAACGCTCCCAACAGCCCTGCAAGGCCCCCAGTGGTTCCCATCCGCCTCCGAACCAATATGCCCGCCATGCTGCACAGTTCGAAGCCGGTGCGAAAGCCTGCGATTCTCCTGCGGGCTTTTGCTCGTCGCTAACGAGCAAAAGTTAGCAAGAACGGACTCACCGTCAAAGTTGTACAATGCGTCGTGGCAGTGAACAGCTTCCGATCCTAGGAAGAACGGCCAACTTCGGCGCGGCGTTAACATCCGGAAACGCGAGCATGTCGGGCCGGCCGATTCCCGCGGTTCTCCGAGCGAATCATCGAAAGGAGGGTTTATGACGACGGACCTCTACGACGCGAATGCAAGTTGGGCGCAGCTTCCCGAGGACTGGAGTTTCACGGAGGTCGTGGCCGTAGCCGCCGACTCCCAGGACCGGGTCTTCGTCTTCAGTCGAAGCGATCACCCGGTGACGATCTTCGAGCGCGACGGGCAGTTTGTGGGCTCCTGGGGCGAAGGAGAGTTCGTCAGACCTCACGGCCTGTATATCGGTCCGGACGACAGTGTTTACTGCTGCGACGACCAAGACCACACCGTGCGCAAATACACGCCCGACGGAAAGCTACTGATGAAGCTCGGCGTAAGCGGACAGTCATCCGACACGGGTGCAACCACCACGGACTACCGCGACATCAAGCGTGTCGGGCCCCCGTTCAATCAGCCCACGAATCTGGCGCTATCGCCGGATGGCGAGATGTACATCTCCGATGGCTATGGCAATGCCCGAGTTCACAAGTTTTCCGCCGACGGGCAATTGCTATTCTCGTGGGGCGAGCCGGGCGACGGTCCCGGGCAGTTTCATTTGCCTCACGGCATCGCGATTGACTCGGAAGGCACGGTCTACGTAGCGGACCGCGAGAACTCCCGGGTTCAGCTGTTTAGTCCCGCAGGAAAGTACATCACCGAATGGAAGGATATTGTGCGCCCGGGCAACATTTACGTCGGCTCCGACGACCAGTTCTATGTCACTGAGATGGGCTGGCGAGCGGGACTATATCCCGGCATGAAACCACCAACGCCGGATCCGATCGGTGGCCGGCTGAGCATTTTCAACGGCAAGGGCGAGCTGCTGGAAAGGTGGGGCGGAGGCGACAATCCCTGCTCCGAAGGTGACTTCTTCGCTCCTCATGACGTGTGGGCGGACAGCCGCGGGGACCTCTACGTCGGCGAAGTTGTCTTTGCCGCCGGAGTTAAGCATGGCCTGGTGCCGGCCGACTGCAAGTGTCTCCAGAAGTTTGTGCGCAAGGGGTAGCGGAGGAGCCTCGGCAGACTCATGAGCGACGATGTCCTTTCGCCTTCACTCTAGGAAGGCACCCGGCAATCTACACGTTGAGCGCTACTGGTAAGGAAGAGCAACGCCGAGAGGCCGTATTTCCAACCCACCGGCGATGAGTGATAACCAAGTGCGATGAGCGAGTTGGTGGATCTTCGAAGTGACACGGTCACGCGTCCCACGCCCGAGATGCGGCGTGCCATCGCTGAGGCCGAAGTCGGCGACGACGTATTCGGCGAGGATCCGACGGTGAATCGGCTCGAGGAGCGTGCCGCCGAGATCATGGGCAAGCAGGCCTCCATTTTTGTGCCCTCGGGAACGATGGGCAACCAAATCGCCGTCAACGTGCATACCTCCCCCGGCCACGAGATGATCTGCGACGAGCGGTCACACGTAGTTCTCTATGAGATGGGCGGGCCGGCGAAGCTTTCGAGCTGCGTGACGCGCACAGTGGCCACTGACGACGGGTTTCTACACTGGGACGAAATCCGCGGACGAGTTCGGCCGGCCAGTAATCATTATCTGGGAACGGGCCTTATCGCAGTCGAAAACAGCCACAATGTGGCGGGAGGCCGAGTCTATCCCGAGGGCGTGATCGAAGAGCTTTGCGAGGGGGCGCACGCGGCGGGAGTTCGCGTCCACATGGACGGCGCGCGCATCTTCAACGCCGCCACGCACTCCGGCCGTCGTGTCGATGAAGTGGCCGCCCCGGTCGACTCGGTAATGTTTTGCCTGTCGAAGGGCCTGGGCGCTCCGGTAGGGTCGATGCTCGCCGGCAGCCGCGAGTTCATCGACCAGGCGCGGTTAGTTCGCAAGGCACTGGGCGGCGGCATGCGCCAGGCGGGGGTGCTGGCCGCGGCCGGTTTAGTGGCGCTCGAAAAATCACCCCAGGACTTGCCGACCGATCACTCGAATGCCCGCTATCTGGCCGAGTCGCTGGCTGAGATGCCCGGCATTGAAATCGATCCGACAAAAGTCGAAACCAACATCGTCATATTCGATGTTTCCGGGACCGGCATGAGCAGTAATGATTTTTGCGCCCGCCTCAAGGAAAACGGGGTCCTCGCCATCGGCCTTGACCAGCGCCGGACCCGGATGGTCACGCACCACGATGTCAACCGCGAGGGCTGCGAGAAGGCCGTCGCCGCGGTCAGCGAAATCGTACACTAGCTTAGTACTACCATTCAGGACCAGGTCTGGTTCTAGGCGGAGCAAGTCTCGCTCGAGATAAAGGCGTTCTTGGTCGGGTGTCTCCAAACTGTCGAAAGAAGCGATGTCGGGCTTGATGCTCACTCCGGAACATTTGTCAAAGGGGGGTGCTAGCAGGCCGGCAGGCCCGGGTCTGTCTTCGCAACGGCCGTTTTTCGGGAGGATTCGCGAAGCGGGAGAAAATACCGGTGCTCGCTAGCTTGCTAAGCGCTTGGGTTTACGCAGAGTCAGTGCCAAGAGACGGGCAAGCCTTCAATATGGTGGAAGTACAGCTCGCGGGCGCTTAGGTAGGCGGTCTCGGAGGTTGCTCCCACTGCATCCGCCAGCAGCCCATGTGCCGGCACTTGATAGCCGTCTCCTCCGCTGAACCAGATCTGCGTCAGGACGTAACCGTGTCCTACGTGCTTGAACACCAACTGTGGTTCCGTTGCCAAATCGGTGGCTCCAAAACGGCCCGCCGCCACGGTCGCACAGTAGACCCCATCCTCACAAATGTCCAGGACCCCCGTCTCACCGTTTCTGTGAACGAGGTAGTTGCCGGCCTGCATGGTCTTGTCGCCTACAACGAATTCAAACGGAATCGCGACGCTTAGATCGCCTGGGGTTGGCGGGAAAACGCCTGCGCTCGCCAAGGCTGCGAACATGATCTGTATTGCTGAAACTCGAATGGCTTGGTTGTTCATTGTCTTTTCCTTTGCTTTCCTTTGGAATCTCATTTCGCCCTGTAATAGAGCACCTGGCATGCCAAACGGGGAAAGCCTCGGACAAGGATTGTGGGGTCTACTCCAAGTTATTGATTTAAAGAATGATAGCCGTGTATCTCAGTTCCAGGATGGGGCCGGGGTTGATCGGGTCGAGGCGCCAAGCACTATCCGATCGGATAGCCCCGCTAACGATCCGGATAGGAGGGATCACGTTCAAGAAAGGCGCCAGAGAAGGTGTCCTTCAAGGAGGAGCTTGTTGCCTTCTTGAAAAGACATCAATGGGGTATCCACTTGACTCAGGTAACCCCAACATCTTGTGGTTGGGCTCACGGGGCCTCAGCGTCCCAGTCGGCGACGATCGATCGATACGGCGTTGGGTCCACGGCGACTGCCTGCTGCACAAGGCGGTAGAAGAGTTTTCCCCGGCTGCGTGAGTTGCGCCGGTTGAAGCGGAACACAAACTCGTCGAGGTAGTAGTCCAGATGCTCGTGGCTAACCGCGCCTTGGTGCGTGCCCAGCAGCCAGCGCTTGAGCAACGAGATCGCTTGGTGCACCCTCGGCAATAATTCCGAGGCCTGCTTGCGGCGGCCCGACAGAAAGACGATGCGATGCTGGTAGCCCTTCTTCTCCAGCGGCTCGTAGCCCAGCCAGCCGTCGGTGTGCACCACGCTTCCCGGCTCGACCGACTCCTCCACGAAGGGCATCAAACTGGCCGCCGATGCGTTCCGCACGCGCTGCATGCGGATCCGTCCTAGCCCGCGGCCTCTCTCTTCCGCGGCTACTGCAATCAAGGCTTTACGCTCGGTCTGCCGGCCGCTCACACCCTCTTCCTCAGCGCCCCAATAGGTCTCATCGACCTCGACTACGCCCGCCAATCGCTCCCGCCCCGGACGCACCATCGCTCGCCGCAGCTTGTGCATCCAGGTCCACGCGGTTTGATAGCTGCCCAACCCGAGAACGCGCTGCAGACCCAGCGCGCTGACCCCGTTCTTTTGCGAAGTGACGTGCCAGATCGCCCGGAACCACAGCCGCAGCGGCTTACGTGTGTCTTGGAAGATCGTGCCCGAGGTCACCGACGTCTGCCGCCCGCAGCGAGCGCATTCGAACCACACTTTGCGCACCGGCCAAGCCCGCTCATGCCCGCATCCCGGACAGCGGAAACCCTCCGGCCAGCGCAACGCGGACAGATAGTCGCGACAGGCCTCTTCGCTGGCGAAGCGTACCTCGAACTCGAGCAGGTCGCGTGGATAATCCTCCACGAAGGCGCATACTACATCTTGGGGTCACCTGAGTCAAGTGGATACCCCATAGACATCAGATTGAATACGACGAACGATACGTTTGGTCGTGAGGTCTGTCTCGCCCTTTCCAGGGCTTCCCCGAACTGCCACTTCTTCCCACGGCTAAAGCCGTGGGCTGTGATTGTTGCGGCCCCTGGCGGACTGTGGACGCAGATACCGCCGGGTGCACGAGTGGTGCCTTGAAACGGGCGCACCTCTATCCCATGGGATAGCCGACTATCCGATCGGATAGCGACATCGCTCCCCAGCCGCGTCCGGTCGGGCGACCGGGCTTTCATCGGGATGCACACGCTCGTCCGTGCTATTCGATGTCGCCACGAATGGCCACACGGCACGCAAGGATGCGTGTGCCACGGGGGCACGGTTGCTGGAAATAGTCAGTCGAGCTGACTTTCACGTTCTAGGGGACCGATCACGCGATGGCCGGCCTCGATCTAGGCGCCTCCTCCCGCGGCTCTGCGCGGTTATGTTCAGCAGCCCGACTGTCCGGGTCCTACGTCATTCCTTAGAAAATCCTCGGTACCCAAGGACGCGGGCCGAATCCCCGGCTTTTCCCCTGCCAGGTTAAAAATCAGAGCCCCTCTGTGGCATCTTTTCTGGAAGCGGCTTCGCGGAAAATCCTCGCGTGGGTCAGCCAGAGAGGCCCAGCTTCAAACACCTCTCCGGCGAGGGCTACCGCGGGTCCGACCAAACAGCGCCCTCGCAGTCAGCTACTTGAACGCTCGGACGTCGATTCGGGTGGCCCTCAGCTTGCCGTGCTTGTTGAACTTGCCGACACAGATCACCCGCCAACCCTCTTTCACGTCTTCGAACCTGCTCGGGTTGTTGCGGTAGGTGTAAAGCGTGTCCTCGTTAAACGTCACGATGCGCATGCCACCGTCCACGCGAAGAGTGATCGTTGAGTTGTCAAAGCTGACCATGTGCACCCAGCCTTCGAGCTTGCCCAGCTTCGGTTTGTTGGGCGCAGCGCCGAGCGTCTGGCTGAACCCGACTGCGACCGCCACCGCCAAGCAGCCGGCAACAAAAATCGATCGAGTATTCGTCATACTTTTCTCCTTTCAACGTTCTTGAAAAGCCTTGCTGCCTTAGGTAGGGCAACTGCTGTACCAAAGATTTGGCGATAGGGGCCGCGCGGTGATTCATTCGTTGTAAGTTCAGTCAGTTGTTGAGGATGGCTTGTACGGCACCTTGAAAATGTCGCCGGTCAAGATGACAAAGGCATGGCAGAGGTCTAACCGCTTTGTTAGTTTCCCTATCTGTTCGGATAGGCGAGGCGACGCCTTCGGTCGACGCGAATCTGTACGCTTCACGCCGCGGGGCCCCGCGCCCTGACGGGCAGGGCTCTGTTCGGTTGTTGCCGCGGGGCCGCGGCGTGATGGGAATCCGTCCGGTTCTCGGTTGTGGGTGTTTTCCTGCGCCCCCGCGGGGCTTGTGAGGTTGTCGCTCTTGTTACCCAGGGTTTCGCTTCGCTTCACCCTGGGCTATTATCCGATGCCCCTTCAGGGCTGCTCACCCCGCATTCGACTGGTCACCTCAGGGCCGGGCGCCACGGGAAGCTCGATCGAAGCTACGCGAAGCCACTACAATAAGGCACATGGCATTTCCGGCCACGCGACTTCGTCGGTTTCGGCGCAACGAATTACTGCGCTTGGCGGTCCGTGAAACGAGGCTTTCGCCAGCCGATTTCATCCTTCCGTTGTTCGTCTGTCCGGGAGAGGGCGTTCGCCGTGAGATCGACGCCATGCCCGGCAATTATCAGATGTCGGTTGATCAGATCGTCGCGGAATGCGGTGAAGTCGCTTCTTTGGGAGTTCCGGGGGTCATTCTTTTTGGTTTACCGGAGTCGAAAGACCCGGAAGGCTCCGGAGCCTATGCCGATGACGGCATCGTCCAGCGGGCCATCCGCGCGATCAAGGAAAAGGTCAGTGACGTCTTAGTGATCGCCGACTGCTGTCTGTGCGAATACACCAGCCATGGTCACTGCGGCAAAATCGTCGGTGAAGACGTAGACAATGACTTAACCTTGGAGCTTCTGAGCAAGACGGCGCTGTCTCAAGCAAAGGCTGGGGCAGACATCATTGCCCCGTCCGACATGATGGACGGTCGGGTCGGAGCGATTCGAAGAACGCTTGATGAGCACGGCCATTTCAACCTCCCGATCCTCTCCTATGCGGCCAAGTACGCTTCCGTTTTCTACGGTCCTTTTCGAGAAGCGGCTGAATCGGCCCCTCAGTTCGGCGACCGCCGCGGGTACCAGATGGATCCCGCCAACCAGCGAGAGGCCATGCGCGAAATCGCCCTCGACATCGAGGAAGGGGCGGACATGATTATGGTCAAGCCGGCCTTGCCCTATCTTGACGTCATTTACCGGGCCAAACAGCAGTTCCAAGTGCCGCTCGCTGCGTACCAGGTGAGCGGCGAGTATTCTATGATCGTCGCCGCCGGCAGAAACGGATGGTTGGACCAGGAGCGAGCCATGATCGAGTCCCTCACCTCGATCAAGCGCGCGGGAGCGGATTGGATCCTCACCTACTTCGCCAAGGCGATGGCCAAGATTCTGTGAAGGTTCTTGAGAGATAGGGCCGTCTTGCCGACTATTTTCCCCGCGGCCAAAGCACTCACCCGACTGCTGCATGGGGCGTCGCACCGAAGCAGAAGTCTCGCCCGCTGGATTCTTTTCGTCCTCGCGGTCGCCGTACCTGCACCAGCAGCCGGGCTCGCCGAGCAAATCTCCGAGATTCTAGGTCATGAGGCGGCCAGCCGTGCTTTCTGGGGAATCAAGATCGCGGAGTTGGAAAGCGGTCGGACAGTTTACGAGTACAACGCCGACAAGCTTTTTGTGTTGGCTTCAAACGCCAAACTGTTTTCTACCGCCCTTGGGCTGGTCAGGCTGGGTCCACAGCATACTTACACTACGAGTGTAGTAGTAGAAGCACCGCCGGCGGCGGACGGCGTGGTCCCAGGAGATCTGATCTTGCTCGGAGGTGGCGATCCTAATCTGTCGTCCCGAGTCATTCCCTACGATCCGGACAAGGATTTTGAAAAGAACCTCCTACGGCCCATCACCGACTTGGCCCAGCAAGTGGTCGACGCGGGGATTCGCAGGATTGAGGGTAATGTAGTCGGGGACGATACCCGTTATGTGTGGCAACGCCATCCGCCGGGCTGGTCCATGCAGGACGGTTATTGGGCCTACGGCGCACCGATCAGCGCCCTATCGTTCAACGACAACATGGTCAAGCTCAGGGTATTGCCTGGCGCGGCACCCCGACGGCTGGCCCGAGTTGATGTCACCCCTAAGATCGAATACTTCTCCCTTGACAACCGCGCACGAACAGCTCCCACCCGGACGGTCGCTCGCGGCCTGGGCTTCGACCGCCGGCCCGGCTCCCGAAAACTACTGCTGTGGGGAGATATCTCGATCCGCTCGCGAGGCCGCGTGCTGTCAGTCGCCGTTGACGACCCGGCCCTATTTGCCGCTCTTGCCCTCCATGGGGAACTCAAGCGCCTGGGCGTCACTATCGATGGAGCCCCGGTCGCCAGACACGCCCATCCCCACGAGTTCCCTAGCCTCAAGCGACTGTCGAATCGCAAGCCAAAGGCATACCCCACAAAGCTGGCTGCTATTCAGTCGGCACCGTTGGCCCAAACGCTGCCGATTATCAACAAAGACAGTCAGAACCTTCACGCTGAGATGCTGTTGTGCGAGGTTGGCTACCAGCGGCGCGGGGTGGGTAGTTTTGAAGCGGGCCTGGCGGAACTAAAGAGTTTTCTCGTCGAAGCGGGACTGAGGCCTCAGGAATCCAAGCTTCAGGATGCATCGGGACTGTCCCGCCGCAACCTCGTCACCCCGGGGGCAACCACACAGCTTCTGAAGTACATGTGGAACTCGCCTAGCCGCGAGCCCTTTGTGTCGAGCTTGCCCGTTTCGGGGGAGGACGGTACTTTGGACTGGCGGTTCGCCAGGACATCAGCAAAGGGTAGAATCCGCGCCAAGACGGGGAGCTTAGCGCATGTCACCGCTATTTCGGGCTACGCCACGACCCTCGACAATCGGAGTCTTGTTTTTTCCATCCTCGTGAACAACCACGGTGTCCAGGCATCCTACGTTCGGAGTCTGGTCGACAAGATCTGTGTTGCCATGGTTACCTCGCTGCCGGCCCTCGAGACTACTGCCGAGGAGGTCCGGGGGTGACCGAGTCCCTTCCCTGGCGCCTGTCGGGATCACTGACCTCATACCATCTCCGCGCCGGCCAGCGGCCATCCTTGTCATCTCACCTGAGTTTGGGGTTCTGCCGGCCTGCCTTGATGAGCATTTTCCTGCGCCCCTGCGAGGCTTGTTCACTTATGCCTACCGAGCCCACGGTTTCGCCTAGTGGCTCCACCGTGGGCTATTATCCTACGCCCCCGCGGCGGCTGGGCCTACTGCTCGAGCCCGTCTGGAAGTCCGACGAACGGCGTAGGGCCCATTACACCTGGAATTAAGACAACCTGCCTATTGTTGCCTCAGGGGTCTGGGACGAAACTTCAAGATACAGTGTAGTTTACCGCTCCAAGCGCGCCATCATCGAACCCTAGGGTTCGTGCCCAGGGCGAGAAAGGGAGGACCACAGCCTTGGCCAAATCCGAATCGAATCGTACCAGGAAATCCAACCGCAAGCGGAGTACCGGTTCCACCACCGAGGCTGATCTTGTCGATCAGCATCAGGAACTCAGCGAAAGCCGAAGCCAAGATGAGGAATCTATGAGCTCTCTCCAGCAACAGATCGAGGAACAGCGAGAGGAGACTTCTCAGCTTCGGGCGCTGCTCGAATCAAGACTTGAAAGCTCAGCGCGCGAGGTGGACACCGGGCCCGTCGGAGAAATTCTCGCCCGTGTGAGTAGCATGGAAAGGCAAGTAGAATCCATAAGCACCGACTCGCGAGTCGACGCAGTCATGCTACGGATCTCGGAGGTGGAGAGGAAGTTAGGGCAGGGCGCCTCCGAACCTTTGCTGAACGAGATCGCGCATCGTTTGGAGGTTCTGGAGCGAGGTGGGGGAGCCGAGGAAGCTGGAATTGTCTCCCGCGAGCTGGAGCAGAAGCTCTCGGAACTGGAAAGCAAGATGCGCCAACTGCCTCCGGCCGATCCGCGGATGGACGACGTGGTGCTCAGGATAGGATCGGTCGAGGCTGTCACCAAGGCGCCCGCAGAGGATCCCCGCATAGATGGTCTTGAGCGCCGACTAGACGCTGTTACGGCAAAGGAAGAGGAGCTTCAGCTAGAAGGGCAGATGCAGCAGTTAGGAGGACGCCTCTCGGCGTTGGAAGACCACGCTGTTCGCAAGGAGGATTCTCGCTTCGAGGAGATCGACGCCCGACTACGACGATTGGATGGTCAGGCTGCCCAGCCGCCGGCAGACCCCCGGGTCGACGATATCACGGAACGCTTGGGGACATTGGAACAGCGTTCTCTTGAACCATCAAACGATCCACGGTTGGATGAAGTAGTCTCCAGGGTGGAGAGTGTAGAAAGCCGCGTCGCTGAGCCCTCGGCTGACCCTAGAGTCGAGGGGCTAGGGGAACGCCTGGCGGTGGTTGAGGAACGAGCAGGCCAGCCGGCCAATGACCCCCGAGTGGAAGGAATGGCCGAGCGCCTGGTCACAGTGGAGGGACGGGTCGAACAGCCGTATCAGGACCCCCGGTTCGACGACGTCGCTACTAGAGTCGAGGGCCTCGAGCGCCAGACGGCGGATCTCGCGATCAACGCACAAAGTGACGCTCTGGCCACTCGTATATCGGCCCTTGAAGGCAGAGTAGAAGAGCACAAACCAGATCCTCGAGTGGACGAAGTTGTCTCCCGGGTGGAGTCTCTGGAGGAAAAGACCGCGCAATCGCTTGAGGACCCACGCGTCGGAGGGATCAGCGAGCGCTTGGCGGTCGTGGAAGAGCGTGCGGAGCAGCCCTCGTCCGGTCCCCAGATCGAAGAAATAGCGAGCCGTCTGCAGAACCTTGAAACCGGGGCCGCTGACCCTGCTGCTGATCCCCGGGTGGCCGGTTTGACAGACCGCCTAGCCGCGTTAGAGCAGCGAACCAATCAACCCGCCGTCGACCCGCGTGTGGACGAAGTCTTTGGTCGACTTTCCTCGTTGGAAGACAACGACGAATTCCTTGCTCAGCTTTTGGCGCTAGAAGACAACCAGGCTGGAAGCGAATCCAGTTCTCGCGCTCAGGAGCTTTCCGGACGTCTGGCGTCACTCGTACAACAAGCGCTGGAAAGCGCTTCTCAATCAGAGCTCGCCGAGATCAAAGAGCAACTAGCCTCCGTAAATGAACGTGTGAGCCAGGCCGGCGAAAACGGGGAGATGGGAGAACTTCGCACACGCTTGTTGATTGTCGAGTCAACTTTGGCGGAGAGAGGCTCCGACTCCCAGGGCAGCGAGATCTCCGAGCGGCTTCAATCTCTGGAAAACAGGATCGCGGAAGCTCCCGCCGACTCGGGCCTAGACGAAGTCAACGCTCGCCTGGGGCAACTGGAGTCGGCCTCCGCGGCAGCGGCCGCCGAACCCCGTGTCGACGATTTGTCGGTGCGGCTGGCTTCCTTGGAGCGGAAAACGGATCAGCCGGATGACGATCCACAGATCGGCGAAATCACGCTCCGCCTCAACGCACTGGAGGAAGCTGCAAGGAACGGAGGGGACGCGGGTGTCGCTGAGCTTGCCGCCCGTTTGCAGTCCATCGAAGGTTCCGTTGAGGGTGGGTCGGATCCAAGGGTTACCGAGGAGCTCACGTCCAGGCTCGACTCGATTGAACGGGAGCTGCAGGAATCAACCTCCTCGGAAGACCCTGCGAAGCTGGCTGAGCGTATTGCCGCTCTAGAACAAGCCGGTGGCAATGGCGGAGTCGCCCAGGCCTATCAGCCGGAATTGCTGGCTCGTATGGAAGACGTAGAAAAACGACTGTCTCAGGCCGAGCAATCCGGCGGTGAAGAAAACGCCAAGGCTTTGGTCGAGCAGGAAACTTCGCGCTGGTCTACCTGGGCGGGGCAGACCGGCGACCAGGTTAAGGAACTTCGCCGGCGAGTACAAAAGCTTAGCGAAGGCGGTGCCGGCGAGGGTCTCTCCCAAGAGTTGATCCGTGGATTGGGCGAAAGTATCAGCGAGGGTCTAAGCCGGAACACCGGCAAGGACTTGAAGACGATCAAGTCACAAATGTATTTCGTCTTCTTCACCATCGGCATGATTTACGCCCTGGGCATCTATTTCGCCATCACGAGCTTGTTCTAAGCTCTCCACTCTGTCGCTGCGGCGCAACGTATTGGCAGTTCGCAAGACGGTCTTGTCCGCATCCCCACACGCGGCCATAGTAAGATCGGAAGAATGTCGGCGTTCTTGGACCGGGTAGTAGACTGCGCTCGCACCCTCAACAAGCGAATCGTCTTCCCGGACGGGGATGATGAGAGAGTGCGAGTCGCTGCTGAGCGGCTGGCCCGAGAGAAAGTCGCGGTCCCCATTCTAGTCAGCCCGACTGGAGGAGCCGTCGCTGGGGTAGGCTTCGTCGACCCGAAATCATCTGAAAAGACCGAGCACTACGCGTCCCTTTACCATGAGCGCCGAAAATCCCGTGGTGTCACCGAATCCGAAGCTCGTAGGATCGCCGCTCAGCCCCTTTACTTCTCTTCGCTGATGGTGACGGCTGGAGATGCGGATGGCATGGTAGGCGGTGCCAGTAACACGTCGGCTGAGACCGTCCGTGCGGTGATTCACTGCGTCGGCGTCAAGGAAGGCTTTCAGCTTATCTCGAGCTTCATGATCCTTGTCCACCCTGAGCCGCGGTGGGGCAGTCGGGGTGTTATCTTTTTGGCCGACCCGGCAGTGGTTCCAGATCCCAGTGCCAGTCAACTTGCTGAGATCGCGATCGCCGCGGCGGAGAATGCACAGCGGTTCCTCTCCGATCCTCCCCGTGTGGCGCTGCTGTCTTTTTCGACGAAAGGGAGTGCCCAGCATCCCCTGGTGGAAAAGGTCATCGAAGCCTTGCGGATCATCCGGGCGCGGGCGCCCCAGCTCAGCGTCGACGGCGAACTACAGGCGGATGCGGCACTTGTGGAATCCGTAGGTCGATCCAAGGCCCCTGGCTCGCCAGTAGCCGGCCGAGCCAATGTATTGATCTTCCCGGCACTCGATGCCGCCAACATCGGATACAAGCTGGCCGAGCGGCTGGGAGGAGCTCAGTCTCTAGGGCCTTTCCTGCAGGGTTTGAACAACCCAGCTAACGACCTCTCCCGCGGCAGCTCGGCAGCGGATATTTACTACACCGCCGCCGTTACTGCTGTCCAAGCCGGGGGCGACGCAGGCCTGGCCGTCCCGATCTAGCCAGCCGCTGGTAAGAAATGCGGGCTAGCCCGGGCTAGTTCGGGGAGGTCTTAGCCTTACCGTATCTCTTCCGGAAGCGCTCCACTCGGCCCGCGGTGTCGACCAGCTTTTGCTTGCCGGTAAAGAAGGGATGGCAGGCGGAGCAGATTTCGAGGTGGATGTCGCCTTTATGGGTCGAGCGGGTCTGAAAAGTGCTCCCGCAGGCGCAATTGACGTTCACGAGCTCATAGGCGGGATGGATTTCGGCTTTCATCGAATTGGTCCCAACGGGAAGCTGATATTCAGTCTAGCATGTGGGTGTGGATTGGTTTGCGGCGGGCGCGGGCGCCACATGCGAAGTCAGCTTATGGCTTGGAATAACGACGAGCTAACCAGTGAGTTGCTGAGCCGCGTTGACGAGGCGGCGCTGGACGCGAGTCAGACACTATAACCTATCTCCTATCTCATAAATGCGACCGCAGCGAGTCTTCACAGGGAATTCCGAAAAGGGCGGATTGTCGGAAGCCACGATGAGTGGAGATATTCAGTTGAAGTCAGTCTCCGGGGATAAAGCTTCCGCCGAAATGCCTGGCCAGGGCAGCCAGCGGCTGGCCCCTCACTTCTTCGCCAGGCAGTACAAATACCTGGACGTGCGGATGAAGATCTGATTCCCGGCTGCGACCGGGCTGGCCAGCGTAAAATCGTCCAGCTTGTTGACCCCGAGAATCTTGAACTCATCACCGAGCTGAACCGCCGTCGTTGTTCCGTCTTCGCTCGTGGCGTAGAGCTTGCCGTCGGCCAGCAACGGGGAGGCGCTGTAGGTTCCGGGTTCAATCCGTAGGCGGTCCCAGACGACTTCGCCTGTCTTGGCGTCGAAGGAAGTGACGATCCCCTTGTCGTTGACGACGTAGATCAATTTGCCGTCGGTTGTTGGTGTTGGCACGTCCGGGCCGAGGTTGTTCTTCCAAACCTGGTTCGTCTCGGTGATGTCGTCCTTGCCGCCGGCGCGGAAGGCAATGAAGGGTTTGCCGCGGGTGCTGGTGGTATAGACGATGCCGTCCAAGAAAAGCGAAGACGCGATGGTGCGATAGTAATGCCCGCCGTCGGGATTGAATCCGCCCATGCGCCAAATCTCCTTGCCGGTCGCAAGATCGTGGCCGGTCACGTAGTCGCCGCCCGACACCACGAGCTGCACGTTGCCATCCACCGTGGCCGGCAACGGGGTCGAGTAGTCGTCGGGCGACTCAGCCGCGGCGTCAGTGGGCCGCTCGACTCTCCAAATCGTTTTGCCGCTGGCCTTGTCGACGGCGAAGACGTACGAGGGATCGTCCGTCGTCATCCCGTGGAGCACCTGGATGTAAAGCCGGTCCTTATAGAGAAGCGGCGAGGAGGCGTAACCGTGGTTGAGGCCGAAGCGCCCGTAGTCTTTCTGGATGTTTCGCTGCCAGAGCTGATGGCCCTCGAAGTCAAGGGCCGTGAGGGTCCCGTTGCCGGTCATGACCCAGATGCGGCTGCCGTCGGTCACCGGGGAGGGCGAAGCCGAGTTCTGCTTACGCCAAAGACGATTCCCCTCTCCGATCACCCGCCGCCAACGAATCGAGCCGTCGTGGCGGCCGACGGCCAGAAGAAGCAGCTTGTCCTTGCCGCCTGCCTTGGCTTGCTCACCGTCCCTTCTGTATCCGGAGAGTTGCTCGAACCCCTCTTCGGCGGAGGTCACCAGGACGGTGTCTCCCCAGATAATCGGCGTCGCCGCGCTCCAGCTCGGCGTCTTTAACCGCCAGAGCACGTTTTCCGTCTGCGTCCAATGAACCGGGAGGTCCCGGGCGGTGGAGCTGGCGCCGTTCAGATGCGGCCCCCTCCACTGCGGCCAATTGTCGGCTTGGTCTACGGACGGGAGTGTCCACGGGTGGGCGAGCAAAAAAACAACTGCCAGGGGACGCGTGATCTTGGACATTCGGTTCATGGCTACCCGCATACGCAGCTATTTGTCGGGATCATAACATACCGTTCGCGCTGTAGCAGGCAAGGTTGCCGCTCGTGGACCACTCGTGGAGGCCTGCACTCTTGCCGGTCCCTTAGTGGCGCGGCCGGCTTCATTTCGCTCCTCTCACGGGTGCCGCGGCAAGGGCCACCGCAGCCGGAGTCGGTTAAAAACTAGTTGTCCTGGAGACGAGTTCACTGATAGATTCGGAAATGTCAGGCTCGAAAGCCCGACACAGCACGCTGAAAGCGTGCGCCACGTCGCCAGGATGATCAGAAAGTCTTGTCTGGGACAGCTTACTAATTTAGCTTGTCGGAAACCCGGGATCACCCTTGACCTGCTCGGCCTGCCAAAGGTGGCGTCTCTCGTGGCCCGTTAGGAGGGCGAACGTCTCGCCGAGGCTTAGCCTCAATAAGGCAATAGCCGGCGAGCGGATCTTCGTACGCCATAAGTCCAGGCCGTTTGCTTGCCATAGCCGTTCCACAAACTGGTCTTGGAGTTCGATGAACTTGGGAACAACGCTGTCCAAAGGCTGTTCCGCCTTGGGAAGAAACACCTTGGGGGCCTTGACGCGACGTTTGGCCGGAGGCTCGGAGAACCGAACTATCCACCCGCCGATCAGACCACGCCGCGCGGGGACGTCTCCCAATAGCCCTTGGGAGCGGCTTTTCGCGATCGCTCTGTCGATCACTGGCAGATAAAGCTCGGCAGTAACATTGAGGTGAGAAAGGCATTCGCAAATCGACCATCGGCGTTCCTCGGGTTTCCAGTTGAAGGCCTCGTTGCCGAGCCCCTCCACAAGCGCCTCGCAGCGCCTCTTGATCCGCCCGATTTGTATCCGATAATCCTCTAGCTCGACGACTAGGTCGCCCGCGGAGGAACCCACGAACGCGGGTTGACTGGCAGTGCTCATGTGACCGTCTCCTTGTAGTCTGCTTCGCCTATTGTAATGGTCGCTTTGCGAAAGCAGAACCCCCTCGGTCAGTGCTCGCAAGCCGACCTGCCGTAGCAGACTGTGGCGAAAGTCACTTTTCCGGGATAGCTTCGAGGAGACCGCGCTCGCACAGGCATTCTTGCAGGTCGCGTCGCGATGGTGTGCAAAGGCGCCTGAACCCGAGTAAGCGATCCTAGCACCGCGCGGCTGCTCGTGAACAACCCTTTCGGTTCGTATGCCGACCGGGCCAGGGTGCTGTACTCCGGCAAGTTGTCTCGATTCGATGGATTGAGTATCATCAGCAGCGAGGCAAAGAATCGACGATGGCTAAGGCAGTGCGCGTCGGCGTGGTAGGGTTCACCGGCTACAGTGGAGCTGAGCTGGTCAAGATCCTTGTACGCCATCCGGGCGTCGAACCCGTTCTGCTGGAGCACCGCAGCCAGTCTTCCGACGAGCAGGTCCCGTGGGAAGATGGGGCAGAGCGGCTACCGTGGTCGCGGGAAAACATTAAGCAGGCCGGCATCTCGTTGGTGTGCCTGGCAACACCCCATGAGGTATCGCTCGAGCTCGTGCCGGTCGCTCTCGACGCCGGTGCCAAGGTCATCGACTTAAGCGGGGCATTCCGGCTGCGAACGGTTGACAGCTACGAACGCTGGTACGGCATGAGACACAATCGTCCGGATCTGCTAGCCGAGGCAGTTTACGGCTTGCCGGAGTACTTCCGCGCGGTCACTAAAGTAGCCCGCTTGGTGTCGAACCCGGGCTGCTACCCGACGGCAGCCAACCTGGCGATCCGTCCTCTGGTCACCGCGGGGGTGCTTGACCGCGAAGCCGGCATCGTCTGCGACGCCAAGTCCGGCGTCAGCGGCGCGGGCAAAGGGCCCTCGAAGAAGACACATTTTTCTTCGGTCACCGAAAACTTCTCGGCTTACGCGGTCCTCGATCACCGTCATGTGCCGGAAGTTCTTTTGACCTCGGATCTGGAGGAGAAGGAGTTCAGTTTCACGGCGCAACTGCTCCCCGTTCATCGTGGCATCCTGGAGACGATTTACCTGCGCACCGAGAATTCCACGTCTCGCCAAGAGCTGGAAGCCATCTACCGTAAGGTCTACGACAAGGAGCCTTTCGTACGGATTCACCCCGAGGGCAGTTTTCCAAGCATTCAGTCCGTGGCCAACACGAACTACTGCGACATCTCTTTGCACCTCGACCCGCCGACCCGCCGGGTCGTGATCGTCGCCGTCATCGACAACCTGCTGAAGGGGGCCGCCGGACAGGCCGTCCAGAACATGAATCTGATGCTCGGCTTTTCCGAAACGCAAGGGTTGCTCTGAAAACCTCGGACAACGACCCTTTCCCAGCAGAAGGGCCGGCAGAGCGGCCACATTTGTGAAACTGCTCATCAAGATCGGCGGAACGTTACTCGAGTCGGAAGAGCACCGCTCTCGGCTAACCGCTGAAATCGCGGCCGTCGCCACGGACCACCAGGCGGTGCTGGTCCACGGTGGCGGCAAACGCCTCAGCCGTTATCTCAAAGCGCAGGGGATCGCGAGCGAGTTCCGGCAGGGGTTTCGGGTGACGCCTCCCGAGATCCTGGAAGCCGTGGTCCAAGTGCTTGCCGGCAGTGTGAATCACGAACTGCTGGCGGCCTTTCAGCGCAAGGGCGCCCGGGCCGTGGGCCTGTCGGGGATCGATTCGGGCCTGATCATCGCGTCACCTCTGGGTTCAGAGTTTGGCGCCGTCGGACGGATAGAGAGCGCGGATACTGAACTATTGGACCTGCTGGCTCAGCGGGGTTACCTCCCCGTCGTCGCCTGTATCGCCGGCGGCCGAAACGGCGAAATCTATAATGTCAACGCGGATCAAATGGCCGTGGCATGCGCCACTCAGTTCCAGGCCAAGAAGCTGATCTTCCTAACCGACGTCGAGGCAGTGTTAGACGATCACGACCAGCCAATTCATCGGCTCACGTCCACCGAAGCCGAGGCACTGATCGACTCCGGCGTAGCTCGCGGCGGCATGGAAGCCAAGCTGCGCGCCGCTATCGCCGGTGTCACGCACGGCATTGCCGAGGTCCGCATCGTTGCCGGCAACCGGCCGAGCGTCCTACGCTCTATCCTGGCCGGCCACAGGCTGGGTACAACGCTGCTGCTTCGCTGATCGACCCCCCTGCTCACCGAACCTCTCTTTCGCGCCCGACCGACTCCGTCACTTCACATCTCACGACAAAACTGTAGGGGCCAGGCCGCTGCACCGCCCAGACCGGTTTTTGCGGGGTTTTGGCCGCTTGATCAAAGATCCGTGCGACTTGATGTCGCCACGAATGGCGACACGGCACGCAAGAATGCGTACGCTACCTCCAGGCGCCGGTTTGCCAACAGGTTCTCGGCTGCGAGTCTTCAGCGAACGGTTGACCAGACCGGCACATTGGCAACTCGCACCGATGCGCCGCCGCGGTGGGCCATTCTTTGGCTGAACCCACTTTTACCACAGGCTGCGAGACAAGCAGGATTGTTCTTCAGCTGTTTGCCCTAGCTCGAAGGCCAGCTCCGGTGCCGCGACAGGCGAAGCGTACTTTCTCGAATGGGCGCACGCAGTGGTCCGCCTCTACGAACAACATTCGTTCAACGCCGGCCATCCAAACCCTGGCGAGAAAAGCGGGCTAAGCCCGGCTGCTTTTGACTGAACTTACAACAATGTTCGTTACTATTGTTTTAGTTTTGCTCCCACTAGGTCTTGAAGGCAGGAATTACAACAATGCCTATTATTCATGTTTCAGAAACCACGCTTCTCCACCTAATTTCGAAGCGATTTAGCGGCAGGGTTGTCCTTCCCGGTTCGCGACGGATAAGAAATGCGCTGAAATCCACCCAAGTTTTTGCCGCTAACGGTCGGTCTTACTGGTTCCGCACGACTATCAGCAGGTGGTGAAAGCTGATCGATTCTGGCCGCCCGAGTGCCCGCGAGAGGCCTAACGAAGGGCGACGCGGCGATCCCGACGTCAGCGCCGAAGAAGTGGCGCGGCCCCGGTCCGCATCAGCAAATGGGACCGAGACACCAACAACCGCTGGGCATATTCAGAATGTGGGATGATGATAAGGGAGGTATTTGGAAATAGACAGATACAACTTATATAAATGGTGCAGTGTTATTCCATATTTGATGTATAATGTCAGATGCTCCATTAAATCAAAGGTTGTTGGCAAGCAGGAGGTAGCACCGTGATCGCGCAGGCCGTGGAATTAAGAACTGCCGTAGGGAAACTTCTATGCACGCCCATCTTCCATGCCTCAGGAAAGAAGCTGTTGGCCAAGGGGCACCAGATCAGCGAGGAGGACGTACAGTTGCTCGACTCGGCGGGTCATGATCAGGTTTGGGTGGCGGTCTTGGAGGAGGGCGAGGTGCCGGAGGAGGAGGCGGCGAGCCGGGTGGCCGGCGAAGCGGCCTGTGGCAGCCTGGAGATCCGTGTGGCGGCCGGGGGACGCGCCAACCTGTTCGCCACGGAAAACTCGTGCCTGCTGGTTGACGAGGGGCTTTTACGAGCCGTAAACCGCCTAGGACGCATCACCATGGCGACGGCGCCCAACTTCTCGTTTATCGTGGCCGGGCAGCGTGCGGCGTCGGTCAAGACCACGCCTTTCGCTGTCCCTCGCAAGGACTTCGAGGAGGCCCTGAGTTTGGTGTCAGAACAGGGACCGCTGCTACAGGCGCGCCCGATAGGCAGTCCGACCGTAGCAGTCCTCTACAGCGATCCCATTCATCCCGACCGAGGACGGCAGCTCTTTGAAGGTATCATGAGAACCCGTCTCGGGCGGATGGGAGTGGGAGCATCGCTTGTTCTCTCGACGATAGAGGAAGAAATGGCGGTGGCGCGATGTTTGGACCACCTTCTAAGAGCGCGCCCTACTTCCATCCTGGTTGCATCGACCGTCGCCCCCGCCGGTCCGGAGGATGTAGTTGGGCAAGCGATGTCGAGAGTGGGATGCCGGGTGGAAAGCTTCCTAGCGCCGGTTGAACCGGGCAACCTGCTGTTACTTTGCTATGCGGGCGAGATCCCCGTGGTCGCGGCACCCGGATGCTTCCGCTCACCTAGGGCCAACGTCGTCGACCTGGTGCTGCCCCCGCTGCTCGCGCGCTACCCGCTGACGGCTGCCGAGATTTCTACGCTCGGCCACGGGGGTCTACTTCAGTAAGGCCGAGACCCATTGCCTCACAGGCCCTCGCACCTGGGTTACGGGCCAAAGGATCTCTGCTCAAATCCTAGCCACTCGCAATCAGGCCGCCGACTCACTTACGGCAACCGGCCCGCGAAGAAACTGGTAGCGGTCGATCGTGGTCGCCACCCCGACACGACCACTTTCAGACCCCAGCTTTTCCGCCCTGGTCACCCGGCCTCGACAACGCAGAGGTATCTTCTTGTCGATCAGGATTCCGTCTTGCAGAGTCACGATGAACTCGATCGTACACCCCTCGATGACCACGCCGTCGCTCAACTCAAAATACGCCCCGGCTGAGCTCAGATCGCGGGTCTTTCCCTGAGCGGCTACATCCTCGTCGCTGATCCGGACGACTTGGACTGGAAGGGCCAGTCCATAGCGATTTGAACTACGACGTTCCTCGGGATAGAAAGCTGCCACATTTTCTCCCTACAACATTTTGACCAAAACTTGTTTAAAACATAACACTATCACAATGTAGTAGGCAAGCGGTGTCAAGCCGCGCGGGAATGTCCTTTGGGTCCTGAGTGACCTGGTCCGGCAGAATCTGGGCGGCCACTTGCGGAACCGTCTGACAGTGTAGCGCACTTAGAATCCCGACCTGTATCTTTCGAATCGACCACTCCGGTCATGAGAGTCTATCCCGCCCCGGCAACCCCTGAGCGGGGCGGCGATCTAGAGAGTGGGCGACGATTTCAAGCAGTTGCCGCTGGTAGCGCTCGAGGGTGTAACGTTGCCGCCAGGCCGAGTGGGCGGCCTTTGCGACCTCGCTCAGTCGGTGGGGGTTTTCAAGAACGAGCTGGGAAATTCGCTTCGCGAGCGCTTCGGGTGTCGGTGGCTCGACGAGGAAGCCGGTTTGGCGGTCGGTGACGATTTCAGGAATTCCTCCGCTGGGAAAGGCGACGACGGGCAGGCCACACGCAAAGGCTTCAAGGACGACTCTCGGCGCTCCCGGTTCCTTGGTGGAAGGCACGACAAGCAGGTCCAATTGCCCCATCAGCTGGTAGACGTCGTCGCGCCAGCCGATGAACTCCACGGGAAGCCCTGCTCCCAGTCGGTCCAGCGAGCGCCGGTAATGGAGAGCCTCCGGATCGGAAAAGAGTGCATCGCCACAGACGATGAATCGTGCATCGGGGAGGATACCAGCCAGTAGGCGGGCCGCCTCCAGGAACTCCATCTGACCTTTTTCCGGACTTATTCTTCCAATCAAGCCGATGCGAGTGAAGCTTTCGCGGCTACCCTTCGGAAACGGAGTTGGTGACGGCGGCACGCCGTTATGAACCAGATGAATATTTTCACCGCGAGTGTAGCGAGCGAGCGGCTCAACCGCGAAGCGGCAGCAAGTAACGACTTCGGCACGAGCAAGTCGAAGCGACAAACCTGCCAAGCGCTGCGCTGAGCGCTGCTCCAGTCTGTTGTGGCAGTGGAAGATCAAAGGTAGACGCCGGCTCGCGCACCACGCCGCAGCCGGGAGGACGCGCGGCCCGTTGACGTAGAGCAAATCAGCGTGAAGACGACGGGCGAGGTTTCGAATAGCTGCAATGAGGAAGGGCAACTGGTAAACGAAGCGAAGAGTATCGGCGCCACTCTTTCTACCCGAGGAGTACGGACCGCAGCGTATTGGATAAGTGGGCACGCCCATGTCGCCGAGGCGGCTGAAGAGAGGGCCGTCACCTGGCGCGGCGACGTGAGGTTGCCAGCCAGCATCTTGGACGGCGGGAATCAGGTCGAGTAGACACTGCTGGGCGCCCCCCAAGTCACTGAACTGGTCCAGGAAGAGGATGTTCATGGTGGGCGTGCGGCGCGGGACATCCCAGGGTTTGTTTCGCGCACGGCGGTCCCGAGGACGGCAAAATAGATCGGCAAAACCCTCCAGTAGGTCAGCGCGTCCACGGAAAGCGTCTGGAACAGCTCTCCCACCCAGAAGCAGAATATCCAGGTGCCAAGAAACGAGGTCCAAGCGTCGACGCTGCGCACGGCCCGATAGGCGGCCTTGAGTACTGCCGCGTGAAAGAGCAGCATTAGCAAGAGTCCGAACACGCCCGTTTCCACCAACATGCTTAGGTACATGTTGTCGGCGATGAGGGCTTGTCCGACGGAGTCGGAGTAGGGCAGGGTCTTAAAACCGATCCCAGTGAGCAGGTTGCCTGGGTGGGCGGCGAGAAAAGCAACCAGCGCATGCCAGCTCTCGAGGCGTCCGCTCAGCAAGGTCTCGGGGGAAGCGAACAAGCTGGTGACGGTCGCACCGAGCCGCGCGACGTAAGACTCGACGAATGCGGGGAACAGCCAATAGGTCACAAGCAGACCACCTGTGAGCCCCGCGAACCCGATACCGAACCAGCGGCGCAGCCGGATCTCGGTTCGGTGGAGATAGAGCAAGACTGCCAGGCCGACTACGAAGCAGAGTAGCGAGGAGCGGGAGAAGCTGAAGAGTAACGCCGCTGAAAGGATCCCCCCCCCGGCCAGGAGCGCTTTTCGTGGCATCAATCGCCGCCCGACGTCTGGCCTGACCCACGCGATGGCCATCATGATGAGGAAAAAGGCACACAGGTTCCCGAGCATTCCGGCGTCGTAAAAGACTCCTTGGGCCCGGCGGAAAACACCGGCGGTCAGCCAGACATACTGTTCCCCAAAGCCGGCCGGGGGAGGCCACTGAAAGTAAAAATCCACGCAAGCAAACAGCGCCGATGCCACACCGAGACCATAGAGCCGGCGAACGAGGCGGGCGGGATCGGAGCCAGTCGCTAAGCCCGGCCCGTAGGCAAAGTAGAACAGCGTGAAAATGGCGATGGCGAACAGTGCGACCCGGGCGAAACTGCCGGCGGCAACTTCCCATCCCGAGTGTAAGCCCGCCAAGGCGACAGAAGCCGTAAGAACAAGCAGAAGCAAAGCTGAAATAATCGTCAGGCCGTTGTTCCGCAGGCTCCACTCAGGCAGTCGGGCCAACGCAGCCCACAGACCGAAAGCCGCAAACAGAACGGCCGGATGGGGTCCGGTATCGCCCAATGCTATCGGCAACGGTGGAAGCAGCAGCGTGGCGATGGAGAATCCGATGAACCAGCGATGGGATTTCCCAAGGCTCCACCAAGCGGCGGCCACAAGAGCCATGGGCGTCAGCATGAGAGCCGCTGCCTTCCAACTCGACGTAATCGAGACTAGCGCTGCGTAGACCCCCAGCGGGGCCCCGATGACAAGCCAAGCCGGCAAGCTAAAGTCCCGACGTAGGCTCAGATCAAACATCGCGCTGCATGCGAATGACGCGCCACACAATCCACACAGCTCCCACCGTGAAGCCGACAATGGCTCCCAGCCCAATCTGCTGGGGATCCTCGGACGGCAACGCTGAGCAAATAACAAGGTTCAAGGCCAACGCCGTCACGGTGGCGGTTACCGCGGCCCGGAATTGGCCCATCCCAAAAAGAGTTCGGGAAAGCAAGTCACACAGACCGCGCCCAATAATTACCGGCATATAACTCAACAAGACGGTCGAGACGGCGCCCGTCGATGCACGAGTAAACGCACCTCGTTGGAAGAGAATTGCGACGAGCCGATGGCGCAAGGCCATCATACTGAGCATGACGGCGACCGACGACAGACCCGCCAGCCAGGCGGCACGGGTTACCGCGCGCAGCACCACGCGTTGCTGCGGGCGGCTGCTTTGTTGCGAGGAGACCTCGGGCAGCAGCGACTGCGAAAGGGGGACGACAAGCAGCGCCATGGGCACGCGAAACAGCTTGAATCCGTAGTCGAAGGCCGCTGTCATCCCGGCGCCGAAAGTGGAAGCGTAGGCGCGCGTTACGGCCGTGTTGAGCTCCATCGAAAGGGCATGGACTAGGATCGGCGCTGGCCGCGCGAGCAAGTCACGCAGCCGCGTTCGTCTTTCTGTTACGCCTTTCTCCGCGGGTAGCCGTTTGGAGTATGTATGGGCGACGCCAAGCTGAATCCAGGCACCGCTGACGTAGCCTACCGCGAAGCTGAAGACGCCCAGTTGCCGGTAGAAGAGTAAGGCCGCTGCGACGGTCGCCAGATTGACCGCGGCGTGGTGGAAAGAGGGTATGGCGAACCGGCGGTGACTAAGAAGGAGCGCTGAATAAACGAAGCCACAGCCAACGGCAAGCGGCGCCAGGCTCATCAGCCGAAGCAGTCTTACCCCCAGCGACGCGGTCTCCGCATCGAGTCCCGGAGGGAAAGCGTGGACAATCGCGTCGGCGAAAACGACCAAACAAACGGTAGACACCAGCGCTAGCCGCGACATGGGCCAAAGGATGTCCTTAAACGCGCAGCGCTGTTGGGGGTCCGGGTTTGAGAACCTGGGGACGAAACCGAAGATCACGACGAGTCCCATGACCGACCACCAGAGTTCGATGGGAGCCATGGCGGCGGACAGGGCGTCCGCCTGGCGACCCGTCCCCAACAAGTAGCCGATGGTTGCCTGCCGAATGAACCCGGCGATTTGAGCGGAGACAAGGCCGACGGCAACGACCAGGCCGCCCTTGAGCACCCGGCCTTCAGAGATTTCAGGCGGAGCGGACTCGCCAGCGGGGTTCATTTGCGCGGAGGGGTGGTTCGAAGGAGAGGCTGAGAGTCGAACCTAAGAATTTCTTCATTCTATCGCGGAAGTGCTGGGCCGAAAACCGGAGACTATGGTCGCGGATCGCTTGGCTGTCCCAGGGAAGCGTCTCGAATCGCCGGACGGCCTCGATGAGGGCCTCGGGATGCTGCGGCCAGAAATGAAGGCCGCTCCGCTCGTGAACCACGGTTTCGGTAGCTCCGCCCCGGCCGCAGCAGATGACCGGTTTGCCGCAGGCCTGAGCTTCAACCGGCACGATTCCGAAATCCTCGATGCCGGGAAACACCAGGGCGCGGCAATTCCGGTAAAGCTCGCGCAGCTCATTGTCCGGGACGTGCCCGAGCCAACGCACTCGCTCACCACCCAAGCGGCGGAGCTCGTTTCCCTGCGAGCCCGACCCGGCCACCAACAGGCGTCGCGGCAGTCGGCGGAAGGCTTCCATGGCAAGGTCAATTCGCTTATAGGGTTCGAGCGAAGAGACAACGAGGTAGTAGTCCTCCTCCCTGGGTTGATCCGCCGGACGATAAAAGTCGGTATCGACGGGTGGAGGGATTACGGTTGCATCTACGCTGTACACTCTTTGGATTCGACGGCGGACGGTCTCGGAAATCGCCACGAAATGATCCACCGACGAGGCAGTCTTCAAGTCGAAACGTCGCAAGTAGGGAGCCACCAGTGCGAGAGCTAAACGCTTTCCGTGACGGCGTCTTCCAAAACGAAAGTAGTTGCCGCTGTCGTCCCACAGGTAGCGCATCGGCGTGTGAATGTAGCTGACGTGGGGCACGTCGGGGGGCACACGAACCCCTTTGGCGACGGCGTGACTACTGCTAATGACGAGATCGACGTCCTGAATGGACAAAGATCGAACGGCCGCCGGGAAAAGCGGCAGATAGTTGCGGTAGCCGGTCGCCGAGCGCGGAAGCCTTTGCAGGAAAGACGTCTGGCGGACCCGGCTCTCGATCTCGGGGTGAACGGTGCCACGATTCCACAACAAGGTGTGAATCTCGGCGGACGGAAAGAGCCTGCATAGCTCCAGCAAAGCCTTTTCGCCGCCGCGCATTCCGGTGAGCCAGTCGTGGACGAGGGCGACGCGAGGCTCAGCCATGACTGGCAACCCGCAGCGACCTCCGCATGGATTCGGCCTTGCGTTGCCCGTAGCTGAACTCCAAAGTGAGGTAGAGCATCGACAGAACCAGCCCGAGCAGCAAGGCTGCCATCAAATTCAGCGGAATATTGGGAGAGCTGGGCCGTTCGGGTACGATGCCGGGGTCGATGACTTGCAAGCGTTCGCCCCGGGCGGCCACCGTGGCGCGAGCTTGTGCCAGACGAGCTTGCGCATCTTCCACAGCGGCCCATGCCGAGGTGCGTTCCGACTCGACAGCACGATGCTGAGCGGAGCGGATCGCCAGAGTGAGACGCTTCGAGGCCATCTGTCGGTCAAGATCCGTCAATTGGCGTCGCAGGAGTTGTAGGCGGGCTTCCGCATCTTGAGGATCGAGCCGGACGGCCTCACCTTGCTCCGGCGAACCGTCGTCCGCCGCGGCCTTGCGCCTCCGCTGTAGGGCTGTTAGTTCGGCAACCTGAACTTCGGCCAACAAAAGGTCCTGCTGAACAATGGAGCGCGTCTCCACCAAACCCTCGAGTTCCGCGGGAAGCCCGCCTGCAGGCGAGGAACGTGCCAGCTCCATGGATTGGTGCTCGGCTTCTTCGGCCCGTCTACGCGCCGCGGCAAGGAGGCTTTCGATTTGAGCGGTCTGTTTCTGGTCGCCTGTGGCGTTCGCTGACTGGCTGAGCTCGACGGTTTGCTGAGCGACGTACAACGCCAAGGCGTGGGCTTTTTCCGGGTCCCGCAACGTAGCGCTGACCTCCATGATCTTCGTGTCGCGGGGGATCTTCACTTCCAGAATTGACTTCTTGAGCGACGAGAGCGCCCGCGAGTCGTCGGGCTCGCGGACCTTCCACTTTTCGACCGCCTGCTTGAATAGGCTGTCACTCGAGGCGAAATGGACGTACGTTTTGAGCGAGGCGAGATAGTTCGCGCTGATGGCCGTCGCGGTTCGTGGGTCGGCGCTTCCGGGGGGCTCGATCAAGATCCGTACGGTGGCCGTGTATCGCTTGGGCATCATCAGAGAGACCACCAGCGACAGACCCACGGCGGTGGCGCAGGCCGCGGCGATCAAACGCCAGCGGCTTCGCAAGTGATTCAGATATTGGTATGCGTCAAACGATTCCGGCATCGGAGGTTTTTCCAGCCGTGCCCGCGAAACTCCAGATGCTTCTGGTAAAACCCGCCAGCGTCAAGGCTAGGATCCACAGATCGAACCCAAGCGACCAGTGGTTCAAATAATAAAGATCATACTCGACTCGCCTCGAGATGGACGTGTCGCCGCGCAGGTCATTGACCTGGGCCCAGCCTGTAATGCCTACTTGCAAGCGGTGACGGGTCGAGTAAAACGGCAATTCGCCCTGGAAGCGTTCGACGAAATGCGGACGTTCAGGGCGGGGGCCGACCAGACTCATCTCCCCGCGGAAAACGTTGCAAAGCTGGGGCAGCTCGTCGAGGCCCGTGGCCCGCAGAAATGCAGCAAGCCGTGTGGGAGGGGCAACAGACCATTCGGAGTCGCTGCGCTCGAGGGCCTCGCGCGCAAGGGTGCGAAACTTGTAGCAGCGGAAACGTCCGCCGCCTCGACCCACTCTCTCTTGAGAGAGCACGATCGGCCTGCCGAGATCGAGCCAAATCAACAGGCTGGTGAGCAACATAACGGGAGTAAATAACACTGCGGCAACCGTTGCGAGCCCTAAGTCGACGACGCGTTTCGATACCAGGTAGTCGAACGTTTCCGCGGAGCGTCGATCGGTAGGAATCTCAAACAGCGAATCTTGCGGTTTCGCGTGCTCTGTTTCCTCGGTCGGCACAAGAATGCCGCTTCGCTCGAACCTAGCTTCCAGCAGGCGTACAGTTTCAGGGAAGTGCTTCAGTTGGTCTAGGCCTAGGGCGACCCTCACCTGCCGATTGGCGTTGGCTGATGCCGTCTCGCCTAGCGCTTCAAGTAGTGCAGGGAGGGACTCGAACCGCCTCACCGTCAGCTTACGTAGCGGTCCCTGGAGGTATGCGCCTAGCCGCTCGTTGGATATGTGATCGGTGGCAAGCCAAACTTGGATTTCGTCAGCACCCCAGCGCCCGAACCACTGTGCTCGGATAACTGCGCCAATCCCCAAAGCAAATAGGAAGTGCAGCGACCAGAAGACCCCGATTGTGTATCGGGAGAACGAATGGTCGCGCCAGAAAAAGGCTCCCGCGGAAACAATCGCGAGCGTGAGGAGGCCTAGTTGCAGGACGAGGCCGAACCATTTGCTGAGGCTAGGCTCGTCGAACAGAGTCGAAGCCAACCGAAGACGGGTCTCAAGAACTGACCAGACCACAACACTTGCCGCGAGATAGAAAAGATAGGCCGGCCAGACCGGCAGGTCGACGACCGTGACGATTCCGGAATAAAAGCGTACGTAGACGGCCAGTAGAAAAGAAGTGGCCAACGACAACACCAGGGCGCACTTCACAATACGGACGGCGGTTTTCTCGTTAGACCCCACGGCTTTTCCAGCTGAAGCAAGCGGAAATGATAGCCTGTGTAGACACGATAAGGCCGTTGAGGAGGCGCTGTCAACTCGGGCCTGTGAGTCAGTTAGCGTAAGCTCGAAAATGGGGTGCGTTTTGGTCGGGCCGCGCAAGGATATGGCCGGCCAGAGCCGAGAACGCGGTTGAACTACGCCGCTGCCCAGTGCTAGGGGTCGCACAAGAGCGGGGAGCTAGTTACGGTGCCGCGCGAGACTATAACAACGCCCGCATCGGACGTCCGCTCGCTCCCGGCCCGGTGGCCGACGGTAGCCCTAAGCGCCGTGATTCCGGCCGTGATGGTCGGTGTCCCGCTGGTAATCCTGCCGGGTTTCTCGTTCTATTTCGACATCACGCCGAAAGTCGTCATTCTGTTGGTTGGGACGGCCGCTGTACTTCCGCTTTGGGGCGCGTGGGCCCCCGGTCTAGCTAGGCTGCTTCAGGACGGGCGAGGCCGCTGGTTTGTCGCCCTACTGGCCGCGCAGATGTTCTCGCTGGCAGTGTCGACAGTGTTCTCCGCGCAGCCCGAGCTTTCATTTGCCGGTTCGAACTGGAGGCGGCTGGGGCTGGTGACTCACGGATCGCTGCTGGTCTTTACACTCGTACTGGCGGGCTGGCTGGTCTCGGGTCCAAACCAAATCGTGCGCCTGCTGCGGGTGATTACGGCTGGGGGCGCGGTAGCGGCTGCGTACGGCGCCTTGCAGTACTTCGGGGTGGAGTGGTTCTTGCCGGCGGAAGCTTATCACGTCGGAGAAGCTGACTGGGCGATCGTTCGCCCGCCGAGTACGTTGGGGCACGCCGGTTACTTCGCGACCTATCTGTTGCATATCGTGTTCATTGCCTTGTGTGTTGGGAAAACGGACCCGCGCGGCGGCTGGCGAAAGTTCGGGCTAGCCGTTGCGGCGTTGAGTTCGGTAACTGTGATCCTCAGTGGCACCCGCGCGGCGATCCTGGGTTTGGTGATAGGAGCCGCCCTACTGTGGTTCTGGTATCGGCCGCGGCTGAGCCGGCGGCTGGCAGTTGGCACGGTGGCGGTGGTCGCCGCCGGGGTGGTTTTTTACCTCTCACCCTTGGGACAGAAGCTGCGCAGCCGAACTGACTGGTATCTCGATGATGTGGGGGGGGGGCGCTCGTCTCTGGCTATGGAGCGATTCCCTCCGCATGGGGGTTAGCCATTGGGCTACGGGAACCGGCCTGGAGACTTTTTCGTCCGAGTATCCTCGCTATCAGTCAATCGGGCTGGCGCAGGCGTTCCCCAATCGTTATCACGAGTCTCCCCACAACATGTTTTTAGATGCTTTTACCGGACAGGGGATGTGGGGTCTGGCGGTTCTGGCGTCGCTCGCGGCTGTTGGGGTTTTCTCTGCTTGGCGAGCCAAGCAAAGGGACTTCAGTGTCAGCGGCTACCTCGCCGGCTCCTTGGTAGCCGGCATCTGGGCGAATCAGTTCCTGACTTTTACGGTGCCGACGGCACTCTATTTCTACGCTGGCGCCGCACTGCTTGTGGCCATGATGAATCCGCGGAGCCGGTTGCAAGGGAAATCTATGCCGGTCTGGGGCTGGCTAGTGACTGTTCCGATGGCGTTTGCGTTCGTTCTTTTCGCCTGGCAACTGGGAACAGCTGACCGGAAACTTTCCAGATTGAATCGCGCGTTCCACGCGGGAAACGTAGAAGAGACGATCCGGCTGTACAACGAGTTCCTCGAAATCAAACCTCTAGGGATGAACGCGGATCTGTGGTTCGCCCGTGGAACACTTGCGTTGTTGGAGCGGCGTTGGGGCGGCGAGAGCCGCGCGGCAGCGTGGGCGGCCGGGCTGGACGCAGCCCGGAGGGCGACTGAAGGAGCGGATGATCGCCACAATGCCTTCTACAATCTGGCCTCCTTCCACGCCATTCGTAATGACTTCCGTGAGACCGAAAACAGTCTGCGAGCAGCAATTCTGATCGCTCCTAACTGGTATAAGCCACACTGGAAGCTGGCGCAAATCTACCTTGCCGCGGGACTCATAGACAAAGCCCTCCCCGAGGCCGAGGCCGCCGCCGAACTCAACAGCGGCAGGGATCCCGAAGTGGCCGCGACCTTGAATCAAGTGCGCTCGGGGATCCCCCAGTGACGGTCGATAGAGCGATGCGCTTTGGGTTTGCTGTGCTCGGAAGTTAATATAGGGTGCCCGGCTGGCTTATCGCTCATACCGCGAAGTACTGGCCCCGGCACTTGAATTTCCCTCATCCATTCAAATAGGAGGGTGGTTAGGACACGATCAAGAAGTAATTGGGGTCGTGCCGGACCGCCATTTTTGATAAAATGCCCTGCAAGGTTCGACCTCAGGGGGAAGTCCCATGAGAAGAGGTTTGCTGCTCGCGTTTTTAAGTTTGCTAGCCGTAGGTGCGGCAACGGCCCAGGAACCCACCGTGGGTGCCGCAGTCAATGAGGCGTCCGGAGAGCCATTGCTTTCACCCGGCGTCCTGGCGGCTATCTTCGGACAGAACCTCACCGAAGGCTGTATGGACAGCGCCCCGCCGGGCGCGCCGTGGCCCACGATGCTCTGCAACATGCAGGTGCTGGTCAACGATGAGCCGTCAGCGATTGTCTCTGCTTCCCCCAGCGAATTCCACGTACAGCTCCCGGTCGATGCCCAGGCTGGGCCCGCCACGCTGAAGCTGCAGCAGCCTTCTACGGCACCGCTGAGTTTTGGCCTAAGCGGGCGCGTTGATGCGGCGCATGAACTGGCAATCACACTAGAAACCCATGCGCCGGGCATCTTTACGCCGCCTGGTGTCACCCGCCCAGACGGCAGTGCGATCTCAATGGAGAACCCCGCGATACCCGGTGAGACTCTTCGAATAACGGCAACGGGCTTGGGGCCCACGAATCCGCCGGTCGGAACCGGCATGCCCGCGCCATCTGCTCCTCTGGCAGTAGCTGTGGACACGCCTAGCGTAGAGGTCGCCGGGTCAGACGCAGCGGTACTATCGGCGGTTCTAAGCCCCGGCTTTGTTGGTTTTTTTCAAGTCAATTTCACCTTGCCGGCAGATCTTGCCGCGGGTACCCATGCACTCACTTTGGAAATCGGCGGCCAGACAAGCAACGTTGTGATGATTCCGGTGGGTGCGGCGGCCGTTGTACCGACCGTCGGAGGCATCGTTAGCAGCGCCAGTTTTGCCCCGAACGCACCGGCGGCGGCGGGTTCCATCCTGGCCGTTTTCGGCCAGAATTTCGGCATGACGAACGGCGGTGGTCTGTTCCCTTCCACTGAATTTAAGGAGGAGGGCGCAGACGAAGGCGTGTCGGTTCTGTTTGACGGCACGCCCGCACCGCTGTTTGGGGTTTTTGGAAACACTCCCTTCCCGCAGATCAACGTCTTGGTGCCGACCGATCTGCCCGAAATGGGCCAGGTTCAAGTGGAGGTCACCAATTCGGCGGGAACCAGCGATATGTTCATGCTGGCGATGGCGCCGGCAGCCACGGGTATTTATCGCGCCGACCTGGGCCGCATGTACGCAGCGGCTTTGGTCGCCTTCGACGCCGACGTCCCAAATCGTGGGCCGACCAGGCATCTGGCCATTCCCGCTTCGACAGCGGCCACGCTGGGCATCCCCACGAACTGCAAGGCGGACGAGGTGGCTGCTTTAGCAGATTGCGGGGAGCCGGTGTCTCCGGGCGTGATCCTACAAATCTTCCTTACCGGGCTGGGCAAGGCCACTCCGGGCGGCGACCCGGAGGGCGATCCCTTGCCGACGGGAATGCTAAACCCTGGCGGGTACAACACGGTTGAGACGCCCGAGGTGACGATCGGAGGGATGCCGGCGATAGTCGATTTCTCCGGGCTGGCGCCAGGCTTTTCGGGGTTGTATCAGATTAACGCCCGGGTACCTTTGGGGGCGCAGGCAGGCGATCAGGTTCCGCTTACCATCCGTATGCCCAGCGAGATGGAAGGGGATACGTCGAACATAGTGATTGCCGCCCCGTAAGGTCGCCGAGAACCGACGAGGCTGCTTTCATGACAGAAGTACGGCCAGCGGCACGAAGCAATGCCCCGGGTCACCACGGTGTGCCCTCGACGACACGAATCTCTTGCTCGTTCGACTGTCGCCCCTGGTAGCGCAGGCGCACGGTGACCATCCCGGGTATCAGCCCGGGAGGTAGTAGGGCATTGATCTGCTTGAGGGCCGGACGTTGTGAGTTACCCGTACTGCTCACAGAGTAGGGATTGATGCCGAAGCCCCCTACTTCGAGCCGCAGATCTTCGGGGGTGACGCCCTCGGGCAAGCCCTCGACGTACAGGCCAAGTAAGGCATGGCGGCCGCGGTTTGGGACCTGCTGGTCAAAGGTGACGGCATTGAACACGCTCCGGATACTCAGGGAGAGGGAGCGATGCAACGAGGTGTCAGCCCAGCGGCTATATGCCTTGATCGTGACGCGCGTTGGCTCACGGTGGACTACTTCAGTGTGCGCAAACCCCGCCGCGCGCGCCATGCGGACCAAGCATTCACTATTCGGCCCCCACCAGTTGTCGGTCTGCCCGCCGAGTTCGTCCCGCTCGTAGAATTCCATTACCGGCCGAGGCAAGTCGATGAGATTATCGACAACGTGCGACTCGATGATCGTAAACTCGTCCGTCACTTCGCAAACGCACTCGAGTCCGAGCAGTGGGTGCCGCAGGTGATAGAGCACGCCGTGAAAGAGCACGATGTCGAACGAGCCGAGCCCCTCACGACTCAACTCGTAGACGCTCATTTCCCGGAACTCGACCTTCGATTGCAGGGCGCGCTGTGCGATGAAGAAGTTCTTGGGCTGCCAGCAGTCAACGGCAACCACCTCGGCCCCGTGCCGCTCCGCCTCGAAACTGTAGAATCCGTCCCAACAGCCCACGTCGAGGAAGCGTTTGCCGCTAAGATCGTCCGGCAGGTTGAAGCGAGCGTAAATGCCGCTTAGCTCCTCCAAACTGTGGGAGCCCGGGGTGACCTGCCCATGGCCAAGATCAATGCTATGCCACCATGAGCCGGCCTCCATGGCGGTCTTGTGCTCGACGGCCCTCCGGTGGATGTCGTCGCGAAGCTCTTTTCCAACCGGCAAACAATCCTCTCGCAGAGTTCCTAACCGGCCATGTTAACCTGTCCCTCACAGCGAATTCAAGACGGCTGACGGCCCCAGGCGAGCAGCGTTTCGACGCGCGTTCCAGCGGGCGTCTGCCGGCGACGAACCCGGGGTGTGCGTGTTTGCGGTCCATAGCGAGGAACGCGAGCCGTACGAGCGCCCCCCCTCAGCGCTTTTCGAGCTGGATCTGGAGCAGATTCCAGTCGGGGAAGGATGCCGGGTGGCCCAATGACTCCAGCTTGGTTTCGACTTCACGAGCTTCGCGGGGGGCAAGTTCATCTTCGAAGCGGATGGGGAACTTCGCCAGTGGCGGCGCTGTCATGCTTGCCCCTTTAGGCCTCAGATGGGCAACGAGGTTCAGGCGTTTTCGGGCAGCCGAGCTGTGATTGATTACCACTGCACGCACTTTGAGCAGCTCCCTTTGTTGGTCGTACCAAATGCGAACGCCCGCCACTTCGACATCTTGCAGTCCAGGGGGCCTAGGGGGCGCGCTGAACAACTCCTCAGGAACGTTCTCGAGTTGCAATGTCCCAGCGCTCCCGAAAAGGTCGGGGCGGGAGATGTAGAGGGCCGCACCCACGGCAAAGGTGAGGATGAAGGCGAAGACCGCGACGTGCGCGGGCCCGATTGTCCAGGTCGTGGCGGCACGCCGCCGCTTGCGAGGGCGAGACCGAGCCAACCGACGGCGTTTCCTGGGGACGGCGGGTTTCCGTTGTGGCTCGGTTTCGGGCGTCGCACCGCATTTTGGACACTGTTCCTCGTCGATATCGACCTCTCGGCCACAGCGCGGACATTCCCACGTAAACATTTCGTTTCCCCCAGCGAATTGTAGCACCGAGGAACTTCGGGCACGGCATGCCCTGCCTACATTTCCAGCGCTCAACAGATCTGTAGCGGCACAGCATGCTGTGCCCACCAAGTACAGTGCTTTAGACGCCTGATGGGCTGCTAGCGTGTACAATGCGGCTCGACGGTGGATGGGGCGGCATTCTCGCCGGGGCGGCCCTGGTTCATCGCGCTGCCTTACGTCGCAATCAGCAAAGCTAAAGAACCTGGGTGGCTAACGATTCACAATCCAACGGGGACGTGGTTCGCCGCGGCCCCTATCCTGAGCTGACCTGGCCGGCGATTCTTGTCGGCTACCTGCTGGGGTCGGTGATTTGCGTTTCGATCGGGTACGCCTCGTTGATTCTTGGCTTTTCCATCGAGGGGTCGGAGTTGGCGGCGATCCTGGGCTGGGGCGTGCTGCGGGGAGCCCTGCGGCGCACCAGCATTGTCGAAAACAACATCAACCAAACGCTCGCCTCGGCCGTCAATGGAGCTTCCGCGGGAATGATGTTCACCGTTCCTGCCCTTTTCATTCTTAATCGACAATACCCTGGCGTGACGGAGTTCAGTCCGGTCTTAACCCGCATTTCCAATTTGATTCAGACCTCTCGACCTTCCGGCGGCCTTGAGCGTCTTTATTCATAGGGGCTAGAGCCCGATGAGGACGCCATGGAGGCCAACACCCAATGGGTGAAAAACAAACCAAGCCATTCCAGCTAAGTTTCAACGGCTCGTTGAAAGTCGATTTCCAGGGATCGCACGTCACTTCCGACGGTGGCTTGATCCTGGTTCGGGAGTTGGACGAGCGACTCGGACTCGGGAAACTGATCGGCGAGCATCTCAGCGACTCCCGGCAAGGCACAAACAAGCAGTTCACGCTCGCTGATCTGTTGCGGCAGTCGGTCTACAGCCGCTTGGCGGGCTACGAGGACCTCAACGACGCCGAGCGGGTTTCGATCGATCCGACGTTTCGGCTGATCGGTTCGCAGAAGATCTGGGATCGCGGTGCGGCCTTGACCTCGACGCTGCATGGCTTCGAGACGGAGATGCTGGCGAGCGAAGAGAACCTGCTGGGGCTGATGGCGCTGAACCGAGAGCTGGTCGGGCAAGCGGAGGCGTTCGACGACTCCGAGCGGGTCGTTCTGGACATGGACTCCACCGAGAGTCCGGTCCATGGCCAACAGGAAGGCAGTGCCTACAACGGACACTTCGAGTCGGTCTGCTATCAGCCGTTACTTTTGTTCAACGGTCATGGTGATTGCCTCGCTGCCAAGCTGCGTCCCGGCAACGTGCACAGCGCCGAGGACTGGGATGAGCTATTGTTGCCGGAGATCGAGCGCCAACAGGCTGCGGGCAAGCAGGTCGCCTTCCGGGGCGATGCGGCCTTTGCCAAACCGGAAGTTTATGAGGCTTCGGAGGAACGCGGAGTACAGTACGCCATTCGCATTCCGGCCAATAAGAGCCTGGAGCTGGAGATCGAAGACATCCTGTTTCGTCCGCCGGGGAGGCCCGGCCGCAAGCCGCTAGTGCGCTACAAGAGCTTTCGCTATCAGGCGGAGAGCTGGAAGGGGCCCAGACGAGTTGTCGCCAAGGTCGAGCACCACCAGGGCGAGCTGTTCCCGCGGGTCGGATTCATCGTGACGAGCATGAGCTTGCCAAGCCGCTCGGTGGTACGCTTCTACAACAAGCGCGGCACGGCGGAGGAGTGGATCAAGGAAGGCAAACAGGCCACGCATTGGACAAGGCTGTCGTGCCATCGCTTCCGGGCGAACGAGGTACGGCTACAACTGAGCGTGCTGGCCTACAACCTGGGCAACTTGTGGCGGCGGCTGGGACTGCCGAACAGGATCAAGAGTTGGTCGCTGACGAGCTTGCAACACAGGTTGATGAAGACCGGCGGTCGGCTGGTCAAGCACGCGCGGTATTACTGGCTGCTGCTGGCCGAAGGGCATTTGAACCGCAGGCTGTTCGGCGACATGCTGCACAGGATCTGGGCGCTGCCGCTGCCAAGCGGGTAGCGTTGACCGGGCGAGGATCAACAGTTTTCGGCTCCAAAAGGTTTCGCAAGGAGCAGTGTCGGCCGGAGCGCCGTTCAGCCCGCTCAATCAACGTCTGTGAGCGGATGGACGAGCCCTGGCGCCTACCGGCGGAGGTCATGTGCAGGGTTCAGCGCGAAAAGACGTGGTATTCGGGGCAGCGCGGGTGTATACTTTCACCGTGCCAGGGCCAAAATGGAAATCCTGGTTAACATGTCGCTGACAATTGAACAAAAAAGCAAACTTGGCTCGGGCTCAAAGCGGCGGCCAACGGCAGTGAGGAGATAGAGGGGAGATGGACGTTTTCCGACTTCCCGCGGCGCAACTGCTAATATGAGATTAGTTTCGCTGTTTCAAGTGAATCATTCCTGGAGCTTGCCCATCCGGCAACGCTCGATCCCTTTTTTGTCCCACAGAGTCAGAACGCTTCACCGAAGACTTCGCCCTTCTGAGGGGCATAGTCTATGAGATTCGCACGAATTGCTATCTTGAGCCTGCTGACGCCGTTGACGTCGGGTCTTGCCGGCCTTGAACCCGTTTCCTATCTTGGCCCGCGGGTCGAGTCAGGGCCGGCAAGCTGGTATGGTCCGGGGTTCCACGGACGACCGACCGCCAGTGGCGAAATCTACGACATGTATGATCTGACCGCCGCCCATCGGGACTTGCCATTCGGGACAACCCTTCGGGTGACGGATCTGGCAAGCGGACGTTCCGTGATCGTTCGCATCAACGACCGCGGCCCATTCGTGGGACGCAGGGTTCTCGATCTAAGCTATGCCGCCGCGGACCGGCTCGGCATGATTGACGACGGCTTGGCGCGGGTGCAAGTGGAACCTTTGGAGTAGCAGCTTCTTCACTTTCCCTGTACCGAAGCGCTCAGGACAACGGTAAACGCAGCGCCTCCCTGTGAAAACGACGAACAACCAAAGTGCTGACCGGTGCTGTCAACGCCAAGTAGAAATGTCCTATTCGTTGCCAAGTAGAAATGTCCGGTTTTGGCCGGGTGGCGAGAGAGGCGATGGTAAAGTGTTGGCTGTGGAGGGCGGGGCCGCGCCTGCTCTCCAAGCCCAAGGCCGAGGCGACGGGGCTGGCTCCGAAGCAATCGGCTGATCGACACGGCCCTCTGGCCTCCCGGTCAGAGGGTTTTGTGTTGCTGCACTCTCGGATCCCGCCCTGCTGCGCTTCGAGTCGTGGCCTGGCCCCTGCCTGCACTGTGGGGAGCACCCACCCGTTGGCTGTCAGGCTCGCTGTGAGTGCTGGCTTCCCATGCGGCCCGCTCCCAGCCGCTGCTGTGTTTGCAAGCAGGATTGCTTTGGTGGAGTCTCGGAGCTGAGGCCTTGGGCTGAGACAACGCGACGACCGCCGGGCGCCGTTTGCCCGGCGCTCCAAATGAAGTCTTGGTTTAGCAGCGACTCCTAGTTCAGCGACTCGGCTGGCGCATCGGCCCGGCGGGCGCCGGAAGCTCGCGCCGCCTGCCACAGCGGCGGGCTCTTTTTCAGATCGAAGCCCTCCATCCAGTCGCTGCCCTTGCGGCGAGAAGCTTGACGAGGAGCCTTCTCGGCCGCAGTGGCAGCGGCCTGCTTTTTGGAGTCCCCGGACTGGGGGCCCGTGTGACAGCGCTTCAACGCCAGCTCGTGCTTGCCGAAGCGCGCCACGAGGCTGGCGTCCAGCCGGCTCTCCAGCCGTACCTTCCCGCCCCGCAGGCCGGGCACAATCGCCTTGCGATCGATTTGATAGCGCTTTCCCTGGAAGCGAATCGTGTAGTCGTTGGCGACCCGCCGGGTCTCGACGTGACTCAGCGCCGAGTCCAGATCGTGCTCGGGTCCCAGCTCCCGGTGAGCCTCGCCGGGGTGGGCTGGCTGAACCCGCAGCGTGGCGTTCCACCAGGGCAGAAACTCGCTCTCCAGATAGGCGTTGGCTTGCTTGATCGTGCTGGCCCCGGCGACCCTCAGGACCTTCACCAGCCGGTCCTGGGCCGTGCCAAAGCTGCGCTCGACGCGGCCCTTGGCTTGCGGCGAATAGGCCGTGATAGATTCGATGCCCAGCTCCTCGAGCGCCCGCCCGATTTGAGTGGGAGGCAAGGTCTTGGGGTCCTAGCCCGCGCTGTTTTTGGGCGCTAAATGCCACATAAGTTCAACGCAGCGCGACGGCACAAGTTTGATAAGGTGCAGTACCGGGTGATCAACTGGGCGGAATATAACGAGAGCTTGCGCCAACGGGGTGACCTGACGATTTGGGTCAGTGAGGAGGCTCAAAGTGTGTGGAGCGCGCCGCGCCGCACGTCACGGGGTGGTCAGCGCAGATACTCGGATTTGGCGATCGAGACATGCCTGATGCTGCGCACGGCATACCATCTTGGACTGCGTCAGACACAGGGGCTTATGGGTTCCATCGGCACGCTCATGGGGTTGGATATACGGGTACCGGATTACTCCACGCTGTCGCGTCGCGCAAACGGGGTGAGCATCGCTCAGGTGATGAGGCAAGCAGGATCTGTGCCTATCCATCTGCTGGTCGACAGTACTGGCCTCAAGATCTTCGGCGAGGGCGAATGGCTAGCGCAGAAGCATAACACCAAGGGAATACGCCGCCGCTGGCGCAAGCTCCACCTCGGACTGGACCTCGCCAGCGGGGCGATTGTTTGCGCCGCTCTGACTCACGATAACGTTGGAGACAGCACAGCCTTACCCAGCCTCCTGGATCAGCTGGATGCCCCGGTCACGGGCTTTCTGGCTGACGGCGCCTACGATGGAGCGTCCACACGAAATCTGCTGAGGCAGCGGTATGGGGAGACCCTGGATGTGGTCATACCGCCGCCAAAGGACGCAGTGATCCGCCTGCAATCGGCGCGTGATGCGACCGTTCGGGATCGCCATATTGCCCAAATCCGCAGCAACGGCCGCATGGCCTGGCAGACGGCAACAGGGTACAACCAGCGCAGCCGAATAGAAACGCAGATGGGCCGTTGGAAGAGCGTCATCGGCCCCAAACTCAAATTCCGCAGCTTCTCCAGGCAGATCACGGAGATCCAACTCGGCCGAAAAGTCCTGAACACAATGACCGCGCTCGGACGGCCTGTGTTCGAACGCATCGCCTGACACTACCGCTTGGGGAAAGGCCCAGAACCAGAGTTCGCGTCATGGGCCGCCATCTGGCGGTCCGGATTTCCAGAGGCCCTCGAATCGCGCGCCCGCAACTCGCGTAGGCGTCTCTAAGTCGTTATTGGGCCGCTGTCTGTGCGGTTTCGAAGCAAGTCGAACTCGTCGTGCGTCCACGACCAGCGCTCGCCGAGATCGTGCTCGTCCCGGTGTCGTTTCATGCTCAAGATTCTCTTCTGGAGCAACGAGAAATGGCGAGATGAGGCGCCAAATCGGCTGGTGATGAGGCGTGAACCCGCTGGCGGCCACTTCATCCCGTCACAGATGGCGGCCCATGACGCGAACTCTGGTTCTGGGCCGATCTCTATGATGGACTGGACCCCACCCCCGCCGCTAGCGTGCTCGCTTACACCGATTCATGCACCAACGCCTCGAGGAGACTCTAAATCGACGGGCACGGCGGTTTACCGGGCCCGTTGCAGGCCCGTAGGGGCAGCGCGGAGCGCAAGCGATGAAGTCTCGAAAGCCGGGCCGGAGGGGAGCGGTTACCCGGCAAGCCCTCCAATTTCACGAGTCTCAGGGGGGCGAACGAAGGCAAAACTGACCCGGCTGCAGATCAAGCAGAGCAAGTCCCAATGCGTGGACGCATGGTTGAAGAACGTATCCTCGCTGAAGAAGACGCCAACCCGCCCATCATCGTCGTGACTCACTGGCAACAAGCTTTGGTGAAGCAGTAGGGGGGCAGCTCGGTCAAGAGCGCCTGCGCATTAAGTAGAGCACCCGTTCGGTTCCGGCGATCGCCTCGCTGCGTTCCAGCGAGAAGCTTTGTTCAAACGCGCGCTCGAAACCCTCTTGCGTGTGGTCGACGAAGATATCGGCCCGCGAGGCGAGCAGGCGTTGGACCTGCGAATCCTGTTTCGGAACGAACTCGATGATCAGACTGCGGCAGAGCTGGGCAAAGAACTTCGCCACGTCCAACAACGGAACGTTGTTGGCGATGACCAAATGGTGGATCAACGCCAGGGCCATGGCAAGATCAGTGGGCCCTCTCGCGATGAGAGAATCCCGCTCCCGGCTGGCCCAACCCAAACTCGGGCTGGGATTGACCAAATAGATGAGCAGCGGCGTCACTTGGGTCCGGCCCGCTTTTCGGCACTCGACATAATTGGCTTCCACCGAGGCCGGATCCATGTCCATGGACAAAGTGGGTTTTCCCTGTTCCGCGGCCAGCCGGCTGAAAAGACCGACGTTGGCGCCCAGATCCCACACTCCGGCAGCGCCGGACTGCTGGAGAAACTCCGAGACCAGTTCCTTCTTCCGCTCGAAAGCCGGCTCGCTGTAGTTGGTTTCTGAGTAGTAGTCCGCCCAGTCTCCTCGAGGCCGCCATTGGAGCGCTTCGGTTCCGGACTCCAGACTGTCCATCAAGCCCTGGAAGCCCAGACGGGTGACCTTGTTTTCCGAGCGCACGACCTTGGCTCCGGCGTGCTTGATCTGGCTCCGGGCGTGCAGGTGGATGTGGATCAGCAGCGGCCACTTGAGGTGTGTGCGGGCGGGAAGCAGCGTACTGGCGAGGTCCACTGGGATGCCGTCGATGTGGTGCTGCAGCAGCGAAACGAGACGGAAATCGCGGTAGGCGATCAGCGCCAGCGGCCCAAGAAAGTGCTGGCAATACTGGCGGTAGCCAACCCAAGGCTCGCCCTCTTGATAGCTCTCGAAAGAAAGCGTGTCAATCAGCACGGGCCGGCCCCCGGCGAATTGGATATTGTAGGCGCTGCTGTCCTTCAAGACCATGCCATGCGCCAACGCCAGTTTTTGAATACGGAGGGTCGCCAGGGCGGCGTCTTTGAGTTGGCTAAAACACCATTCGTAAGGATAGGAGATAAACGGCACCCGGTTCGGCTGCAAGACTTTGTATGCCTCTGGCGCAGCCGCATGATGAAGCTCTGCTTCCTGGTGCGCGACCAGCAGGCCCTCCCCAGCCAATTTGTCGTAGAGTCCCGACTGCATGAGCCGGCCGTAATTTTCGCGGTAACTGCTGTTGACTTGTCTGTAAAGAACGCCTTCACGCTCGAAGACGAACCCGCTCGGATCCCGGAACGAACCGGCGATTCGGGTGCCTGGCGAGAGGGGGGCGGGTTAGGGGTTTTCGGTGAGAGGCATGCCGCTACCGGAAGAGAATGGACTCCGCAAGCTGGAAGCCGAATAGCCTGCCACCAGACCTTGGCTCCAAGGCCGCACCAGTGGAACACGCGCCGGCAACAGGCTCGAAACCGCTTTGACGCGGCGCTGGATAGCCGAGTGGAAGGCGCGGCGGGTTCAAGCGGGCCGGCGCCCACGGGAACCTTTTTCAGGAACCTGTTGATGAATCGTCATCCGAGGATTCAGAGCCCCGAAAATAGCTCTTGATACTCCCCCAGAAACGTTTCACCGCAAACGAAGCACCCAGCAGTCCGGCCACAAGCACCTGGAGCAAATAACTCCCAGAACCAGGGTCGAGGTAGGCGGCTAGCGGCCGCGGCAAGCTTATCGTCAACAGCGACAATAAAAGCGCGCCTTTCGCAATGCGCATTGAGTGGCTCATAGTATTTTGTATTATTCGTATTGGACGGCGTTGGTGCATGAATCGGTGTAAGCGAGCACGCTAGCGGCGGGGGTGGGGTCCAGTCCATCATAGAGATCGGGGGGTAACGTCATGGTCGCAGCGAAGTCGAGCCGAGTCAACCGCCAGTACAAGAAGAAGTACAGAATCCGGAACTGGAGGGAGTACGAGCGTGGCCTCAGGAGCCGCGGCGACGTCACGATCTGGCTGAGCGAGGATGCAATTGCCGCGTGGGTACCACCGAAGAACGGTCTTCGCGGAGGCCAGCGGCGGTACTCGAACCTCGCGGTCCGGACCGCGTTGACGCTGCGGGTCGTCTTCAGCCTGCCGCTCCGCCAGACCGAGGGGTTCCTGGACTCGCTGCTCCGCTTGATGGGCCTCAACCTCAAGGCCCCGGACCACACCACACTCTCGCGCCGGAACCAAATCGTTGCGGTGCCACCCCTGACCCGATCCTACGACGGCCCGATCGACTTGATCGTCGATTCCACAGGGCTGAAGATTCTGGGTTGCGGCGGATGGAACGCGCACAAGCACAAGGCATCAAAGAAACGCCGGGATTGGCGGAAGCTGCACATCGGGGTGGATGCCGAGGGGTTCATTGTGGCGGCCGAACTCACAGCGAGCAGCCGGGACGACGCCTCCACACTCCCTGCTCTTCTCGACACAATCGAGGTTCCCATCCGGCGTTTCACCGCAGACGGAGCCTACGACCACAGGTCAGTCTACGATCAACTCAGCGCGGCCGGTACAGAGAACGTCGTGATTGTGATTCCCCCTCGTCGCTCTGCGGTGTCGGCGGGGCCAACGGACGGCCCATGGGCGCAGCGTGACACGGCTCTTGAGAGGATTCGCCAGGTCGGGCGACGAGAGTGGCAGAAGGAGTCGGGCTACCGACAGCAGGCGCGCGTTGAAAACAGCTTCTTCCGATACAAGTCCGTGCTCGGAGGCGGATTGAAGGCGAGGCACGGCAAAGCACAAAGGAGAGAAGTTGCGATCGGGTGTCACATCCTCAACCGGATGGCCGAGCTGGGTAGGCCGAAATCCTGCGCTGTGGTGTCCTGAACGAGAAGTTGGAAAAGCGCCCCCACTCGCGCCGCAGTTGAATCATGCAACAGCGCCCTTAAAGCTAGCTTCGGTTCCCGCGCCGGCGGGCAGTCGGCCCTGGCCAAGAGCCAGTACATCGAGCGCGAGGGGCGCTACGAGAAGGATGGCGAGGAGCCTGATACCCTACTTAGCAGGGGTCACGTCCGGGAGGCCCCCCCCCAAAGGAGTCCCCATCGCGTCGCCTCAAATGGACGATCCGAAAAGGCGCAAACCAGAGGCTGGGATCTCAATCCGGATCACCCACCTATTCGTCCTGTCGGCGTTCACCGCCGCTCAGCCCATCTATGATCTCCTGACCCGCCATCCCGAGTTCCTGCCGGCCCACCAGACAGAGAGAGCGGACATTTTCCTGCTGGTCCTGGGGCTGTCCCTCCTCCTACCAGGAGCGGTCGCGCTTGTCGTCTCGGGCCTGCACAGAGTCTATCCGCAGTTCGCCTTCCGGACCTACCTGGCTCTGCTAGGCCTTTTAACCGCCGGACTTGCGCTCCAGGTGCTGAAGAAACTCCCATGGCCCGCGGAGGCCGCCCTTGTCTTTTCTCTGCTTGCCGGCGCCGGTCTGGTTCTTGCGTATTACCGGTATCCTGTGACAAGGACCTATCTTTCTTGCCTACTGCCGGCAGTCTTCCTGTTTCCCCTCCTCTTCCTCCTGGACTCGGGGATCCGGAAACTAATCTTCCCCGATTCGGTTTCAGACATCGAGATGCAATCCGGTGCAAAAGCTTCCATTGTCATGGTCATCTTCGACGAATTTCCGCTGATTTCCCTGCTCAATCGGAAGCGGGAGATCGACTCAGAACTCTTTCCCAACTTGGCCACGCTGGCTGGGAACTCCTACTGGTTTCGCAATGCGACCTCCAACAACGAGGGCACCCTGTTGTCGATTCCCGTGATCTTGACGGGAACCATTCCCCAGCATCGCCCTTATCCCCTCCCCCTGTTCCAGGAGTACCCGAGAAATCTATTCTCCCTCCTCTCCGGTTCCCACGATCTGAAGATTCGGGAGAACGTTACCCAGTTGAATCCCCGGCCAACGCCCAAGCCCTTCGGCCCGCGCTTCCGACTGCTGGTGGAGGATCTATCGGTCGTCTATCTCCATCTCCTGCTTCCGTCACCCTGGGCCTCGCGCTGGCTTCCCCCAGTGACCCAGACCTGGAACCAATTCGTAAACCAGGGTTCTCCTGGCCCAGCCCGCCGATCCTGGAAGGACTTCCGGGTCGACTGGTCTCAACGCGCCGCCCGATTTCGGCTCTTCGTCGATTCCATTCGGGGCGGCAGCCGCCCGACGCTCTACTTCCTGCACTCCATGCTCCCCCATGCCAGTTGGAAATATCTGCCCTCGGGCAAGTTGTACACCCTCTCGGAGCGATCCGGGGTCACCGGGGTCGTGGGTCCCAACAGCCAAGGCCTGGATGTGAACCAATGGCTGGAGGACCCCTGGCTGGTGGCCCAGTCCTACCAGCGTCACCTCCTGCAGGTTATGTTTCTGGATCGTCTGGTTGGCGAGTTGATCCGGCAACTCCATCAGGAGAATCTCTACGACCCCACTCTTCTGGTTCTGACGGCGGACCACGGAGCCAGCTTTCGCCCGGGCGACTCCCGCCGCCGAGTGACCGGCACTAACTACATGGACATCATGTCCATACCTCTGATCATCAAGGTGCCCGGGCAGAAGAGGGGAGTCCTCAGCGACCGCAACGTGGAGGCTGTGGATATCCTTCCCACCATAATGGAGGTGCTGGGAATCGAGACGGACTGGTCCCTGGACGGGCGGTCGGCCTTGGCTGCCTTAGCGCCGGAGCGTCCCGAGAAGGTCATCTACAACGACCACGGCAAGAAATTTTCCTTCGATTCTCGGTTGGAGGTCCGCTGGAGGAGCCTGGATCGGAAGTTGGAGCTCTTCGGAGCGGCGGGAGAGGATCTTTCAGAGCAAGATCTCTTCCGCATCGGACCCCACGCCGACCTAATCGGGAAACGAGTGGACCCGTTGGTTCAGGGGAAATCGGATCTGAAGGTCGAGATCGACGGAAGCCACTTCTTCCGGCGGGTCGATCCGGACTCCCCTTTTCTGTTGTCGAGAATCTCGGGACGGGTGCTCGGGAACCAAGGTTCCAGGATCGGCCGTAGCTTGTCCATCGGCGTCAATGGCGCCGTGCGCGCCGTGACCCGAACCACCAGCCTGGACGGCCAAACCATCTTCTCGGCTGTGGTTCCGGAGGAGTCCTTCCGGAACGGTAGTAACCAGATCCGGATCTATGAGACACGCAGGAGCGGGTCACGCCTTTTTCTTCTGTCCATCGAAGTTCCCGATCCTGCTTCGTACCAACTGGAGGTGGCTGGAGACAGAGCTCTTCTGGTGACATCTGAAGGACGGGAAATCCCGGTTGGGGACCCGGGGGTGACCGGATGGGTTGTCTCTCGGCAGAGTCCGGACCAGAGCCGGATGTTCATCGGAGGTTGGGGAGCCGATGTGGAAAACTTCGTCCTGCCTCGGGCCATCGTGGTGTTTCGAGACGGCGAGTTCTTCTACGCGGGGCGCACCGGACGACACAGAAGTGACGTCGTACAACAGTACGGAAGCACCGAGATCGACAACAGCGGCTATCTGTTCGAATTCTCAATCGATGATTTCGCCGATCCCAAGGGTGCCGAGATCCGAGTCTTCATCATCTCCCACGATGGGAGGGCTTCGGAGTCGAACTATCCCCGGCCCCAGGACACGGCGAACTGGCACTTTCGGCCCCGCGGATTGTCTAATCACGGGAGACTGGGATCTCAAGAAGAGGAATATGAAAATAGCCGTGCCTCCATCCGCTCAAGCACGTCCGCCGGCCAGGTGGGCCGCGCAGCAGCCCGTTCCGGATTCATGAACCGCTCGGTGTCCAGAAAGTCGGCATCGACGAGGCACGAGAACACCATGCGCACGAAGAATGCCACGCTGAACGCATCGCGTCCTCCCAGAGCCGTCGCCACGAACGCTGGCGGCTTGAGGGCTGGGGCACCGACGATGGCCTTCGGCGCGTGGCTCCACGGCTCGACCGCCTTCGTGAGGCGGGCCTCCAGGCATGAACCGGGACCCCGGCCATCGAGTAATCCGCTGTGGTGGCCGGCAATCGAATAGGCGAGGAGGTGACCGAGGACGTCGATGTGCGCCGCCGCGTGCTGAGCGCCAGCGGTCGAGTGATCAGTCCGCCCAGACACGCTTGGCGTATCCGCGATGTGCGGGTCTGGTGAAGAGGCCGTCCTTAGGTAGCTCTGGAAGGCGTCGGAGTACTTGCCAAGGTCATGCCAGAGTCCAGCGACTCGCGCCCAGTCGCCAGCGTGAAAGTACGCTCCGCTGGCCGCGGCGCGTTTCGACACACCTTCGAGGTGTTCTCGTAAGTCCTGCCATTCTTCTTCGACTCGACCAGGCAGGGTGTGCGCGTAGCAGCGGCGGTCCACATGGTTAAAATATCATGGCCATTGCCGCGTGAGCCGCTCGGCCCGAATGGGTGCGGCGTCTGACGCCCTGTCGACTCAGTGCCTGAGCAGACCGGGAGCCTGTGCGCACTGCCGCGCTCCACCGTGTTGTCGGTGGGGCACAGGGCCTCGATTTGTCGCCAGAACATGGACAACTAAGATTCATATATGGTTGCCGCAAATGCTCGAACAGCGACAACCTTCGCTTTCTCGCCCGGTCAAGCTCATGACGCCCAGCAGGGCTGCGAGATGCTCGGCGGTCTGGTGTCACGCATCAGTCGACGACCGACCCGGAGGCGAGGCTGCACCGGAATGGCAAAGGGCGCGAGGCGAAACTGGTGTATCTGGGCCACGTGCTCTTGGACAATCGTCAGGGAACCGGGTAAGGCCTTCTCTGCTGGCGACCTCGGCTTGACTGGTGGCCTCGCCGGACTCCAGGAAGGCCTGCCACTCGATGGCCTTGCGAAGGAGTTCGACGACTCGGGGTGTCTTGGGAACCGTTGGTGTTATTGGCGTGGTCCGACGTTGCGGGACGGCGCTCACGACCCGGTCGGCGGGCCCGAGAGCGATCTCCACAGTCTGTTCCCGGTGAGCGGCAACCAGGGTGCCGTGGCAGTCCAGGGTTATGTGGACGATGCGGAACCAAACCTCCGGCTCCGCGACGCTGGACCGGCGGTTAGTAGACCGGCACATTTGGGGAGCTGTGTTGCATGGGGAGGAGCGTCGCGTAGGGGATGACATACGCGCGTTTGGCCTGCACCGTTTCAGCTGCACCACCCCATTCTCGGTGGATCGCTCCGCCTGCTTCAACACCAACTGCGTCGCATCTTCCGACACTCTCGGGCGTCGTTCCTCTGCTTCCTCCGCGTAGCGGATCGTGTTCTTCGTCTCCTTGTTTAGCTTGAACGTTGCTGAAAACGGCTCTTCCTTGGTCACAGCTCCACCTCTCTGAACGTCACCCAGCCAGTGTACACTTGCGGGCTTCGAGAAGCTGAGCGGCAAAGGGCCTAGCGCAAGCCGAGGTCGGAGCCTCTCGCGCGGGAGCTTTCCAAAACAAGTTCTCTCCTCGAGATGGTCTACCTTTGCTCCGCCCTTGACACTCCCAGGCTCCCGTGGATGGTTCCGAGGTCTCGCTCAAAGTCCTCGAGGTCGTATTGGGCTGGCACCTTTCTGACGCGGGCATAGTCCATCATCTCCCACATGGACACCCCGGCATCGCGAGCTGCCCGCGCGAGCGTGAGCTTTCCATCCCCGTACAGCCGGACGTAGTGCTCCAACTTCCATTGCTGGACCCCTTGCGAGAGCAACCGGCGCACAATGGTTGAGCGATCGGACTGCTCAGCATCTTCGATGAGTTCCAATTCACGGACCAACTCCGAGGAGAGCCTGGCACCCACCATCTGTTCTTTCTTCATCTCTTCGCCTCCCGTGCGAGTCTTAATATTTCCGCCACGACGGCTGGGGAGAGCCATAAGATTTGACTAAGATTCCGAAGCATGACCTCCAACTCTCCCCAGTCAAGGTGCTGTCGCAAGTACGCTTCCAACAACGCACCAGCGGTGCCCAAATGTTCCACTCCGGAAGCCACGGCCATGCTCCGGGCCTCCTTGTCGTCAACGATCAGTCGCAGGCCCCGCACACTCGCAAGCGCGATGGCCTCGGCTTCCCCCTGGTCCAGCCGGGAGCGTTCCGTCAAACGTTGCATCAGGTCCCGCTCCTCTTCGGTCAAGCGAACCGTCTGTAGCCAGCCGTCTTCCATGGCGGCTTCAAGCTGCTCCACACCCAGGGCATGAACAGCTCTGCCAGCATCGATTGTTTCCGCCTTCACGACAGACCCCATCAGCACCTCGCCATAGAGATCGTTCAAAAGCCCAAGACGTTGGAGCTTGGCGAGGACGATCAACGGCGAAGCGTCTACTACAATCACTCAATTTCCTTCGGGGCCGCAGACCATCACGACACAAGTTAACATTTATTGCAATTGTTTGCAGTCCGATCTCCCACCTGATCACAAACGAAACGAGAGCGCCGATGACCACCAGGCGGCGTATGCCCGGACCGGCGACGGAATGGCGCGTCGGTGCGGGGCGCGCGCGTACCTTTCAACAGCCTCTCGACCCGCTTGCCGATCGAGGTATCTGGTGTCGAAGCCCCACAGCAGTGTAAAGATTTCGTCAAGTCGATGAAACCAGGCGGGTTGGGAGGGCATGGGACTCCTCCTGCTCTACTACATGTTAGGGAGCGATCCGGCATTATGGCCTGCCGGGGAGCGGCGGGAGAGGGGGTTAATCACGCATGATAAAGGATATTATCATTCACTAAAGAACCACATTCGCGACCTACCACGCCCGACCACCCGCCAGCCCTCGTTCCCCTCCCCCAAAACACCCGCCAGGGCGACGGCCTTGCCCTCCATCGTGCGACGTGGAGGTCCGGTCGCCGTTTTCGCCGCCGGGGAATTCTTGTACGCCGCCGCGCCTGGGATGGTGAGCAACTGGTCCAGGTACTAGGATAGAAAATCGCGGGTTGTGTAGAGATTGGGTTTTGGGTTCATGTTTTCTCCATCCTTTTCCACGAGCGATTTCCCGCGCCAAGCCAGGGGAGCGCCGTTTTTCAGTGTCAACGGTGCCGCCATCTATCTTGGGCGGGTTGTCGGGATCCGCCCGACGCTTCCGATCTCACTTTCAAGTTCCAATATACGGGCTTCAATCAAGTGTCGTAACTCAGCGACCATCTGGCGGCTGGTTGCGCTACACGCTGTCTTGAAACGCCGATGGACGGAGACCGGCACATCTACACTGAGCCGTTTTGTCGGCTCATTGGTTTTCTCCTGCTTGACGTTCTTACGTGGAGGTTCTTCAAGGGCCGGGCCGTGGCCGGGTCCCGCTTTTTCAAAGGACTCCAGTGCGTCATCGGTAAGTAATTTTGGCTTAGGAACGCTCTGAAATGATTTTTTGCTCATAGCTTAGAATTTCCTTTGTCAGCTTCTCAATCTCGCACGCGGCAGGGCTTTCCGGTGCCCATTCAAAAATCATTTTGCCCATCGTCAGGCTTTCGGCATATGCGACTCGCTGGGAGATTTCGTTTGCCAGGATCGGAATGCCCATCGCGGCAGCCATCGAGCGGATCTCGCGACCGATAACCGTGTTCCCTATTTTGCGAGAAACCACAAAACCACATTTGATGTTTTTGAGTTCCTGTGCTTCCTGAACCTGATGGACGGTGAGACCGCTGGCCCAAGTAGACAGGCCGCTTGGTTCGATGGGCACGAGGACAAGGTCAGACGCTACGATGCACGAGCGAGCAATGGATTCAGCATGTGGCGGGCCATCAATCACGGTGTAGGTGTGGTCGGCTGCTAGTTTCATCGCATCCCGCGCCATGTTTTCGCGGGCGAGTGAGATCACCTTGAAATCGGTATCCTCGCGCAAGCTCGCCCAAGAAGAGGCGGATCCTTGCTTGTCGGCGTCGATCAAAAGGACATTGTGCCCGTTGCGGGCCAACCCAGCGGCGACATTCACTGCCAGCGTGGTTTTGCCGACACCACCCTTCTGATTAAGAAAAGAGATAACCACAAAACAACATTACCGTCTTTTAGTAAATGTGTCAACACACAAACCACAAAAGGAGAACCAACGCTCCCGGGTTGCTCAGAGGCTACGCCACAGGGCAGCGGCTTCATTTGGCTTGACATGATCTGCCTGGTCTTCAATACTAGTCATATGGAAACCATCAACGCATCCGACTTCAAGGCCCGATGCTTGGCTATCCTCGATCGCGTGCAGGCTACAGGAGAGCGGCTGGTCATCCTGAAGCGCGGTCGGCCTGTGGCGGAGTTGCTGCCCGCAAGCCGAACTCATGCCGAGTATCCACAGTTGGAGCTCAAGGGTACCGTCATTGTGGCCGGCGACATTGTTGAGCCGGCGGTTCCGGAAGAATACTGGGAAAGCCTCGGGGCATGACGGCGCTGCTCGACACGCATATCCTGATCTGGTGGCTCAACGACAGCAATCGGCTCTCACCGGCCCAGCAGGAGGTTGTCGCGTCAGCCAGTGCAGAGTCACCGCTGCTGGTATCTGATATTTCGCTCTGGGAAGTGGCGACATTGCACAGCCTGGGTCGCATCCAGCTAACAATTCCCCTTCGGGTGTGGCTGGACAAGGCGGTGGCTCCGCCTCTGGTGCGGCGGCACGGCATCTCCCCGGCCATTGCGGCGGAGCTGGCCACGTTGCCCGACTCCTTTCAACGCGATCCAGCAGACCGAATCCTCGTGGCGACCGCCCGAATATTCGGCGCGACGCTGTTGACGCAGGATCGCAGAATCGTCGACGCAGCACTGGTCAACACGTTGCACTGACCGCAGGTCGGAGAGCGCGGGAGCCATGGGCCTCGCCGGCCGGCGAAATCTTCACCCCGCACAATGGTGGCCGGAGTCAGCACCCCACAACCCCAAAGTTGGGCATCTCGAAGACCACCTTCTACCGCTGGTTCCCCGGCGGGCGAGCGAAAAGCTTCCGGGGAGGCCAATGTGTTATTCAGGAAACCCACAAAGGAGAAAAACATGAAACTGGCAAAGACCGTTGTCGAAGCCACGCTGACGGTGGCGAGATTGGCTTGCCAGAGTTGGGGGAACGTTATGGCTAACCTAACTCTGAAGAGCAACCCTCAGTTCAGAGATTCGGAGGATCAACATGAGTGGTTCACGATCTGAGAATGGCAAGAAACCAAATGGCGCGTAGAATTTCTTGGCGTCTTCGTCGAACGCTTGGACAACGATGGCGCGGGCGCCAATAACATCGGCCGCCGTTAACGCCCTCTTCCCGGCATCGATCAACAGGTCGGACCCCAAACCCCTTCCCTGATAGTCCGTGTCTACCGCCAGTTGTCCCAGCAAGATTACCGGGATCGGTTCGGGCATGTTTCTGCCGACGCGAGACGACACCCGCCGCCTTTCCACCGAACTGGCTGCAGGCGCTTCTGGTCGGTGACGCAGCGGTAGAATTGGATTGGACCGAATGCCCAAGAACATCATTATCTGCTGCGACGGTACCGGGAACGAGTATGGCCAGCACAACACGAACGTGGTCAAGTTGTACGAGGCGATCGTCCGCGACGCGAACCAGATCGCCTTCTACGATCCTGGTGTGGGCACCTTCAGCATTCTCGGCCGAGAACTCGGCCGCCGTGTGGGGATCGTGCTGGGGAAGGCGTTCGGCGCTGGAGTGCAGCAGAACATCGAGGACGCGTATCGGTACCTGATGGACCGGTACGAGCCGGAAGACAAGGTGTTCTTGTTCGGCTTCAGCCGGGGTGCGTTCACGGTCCGCGCGCTCGCGGGTATGTTGAACCGGTGCGCGCCGCTGTTCCAGTAGTCGTCGTCTGAGTCGACGTCTCCATCGTCGTCCGTGTCGAAGTTCAGGTTCCCTTTCGGCCCGTCCACACGGCCCGCCCCCCCCCCTTTCCCCTCGTGAACAGCGCGTCTCTCCAGATCGGCCCGGAGCGGTCCAGGGCGCGAAGCGGCGAAGCGTACCCTTGACGGCGAGGACCGATCTGGAATCATCCAGGGCGAGGGGAAAGGGGGGCGGCTGTAGAAGGGGTTGGACAAACGGGCTTTGAAGGAGCTAGTGAATCGGGCGGCGAGACATTTCCGCAACATCTTCACCGCCGCGATCCTGGCGCTCCGCCCGTAGACGGGCAACCTCGGTGCGAAGCTCGGCTACTTCACCCGCTAGACCGGATCGAGGGGCAGGGTGAACCGCCGGGGCTACAAGAGCCTTCGCTGGCTTCGCGGCTCGTGGGGCGCTCCGCAACCAGCGGCGAAAGCCCCAAAAGCCAAACACGAAGACAAAGATGCTTACGAAGAGAGCTTGAATGGAATCTCCACCGGTGCGGACCCACAGGATGAGGACAGCCCTAGATACGCACGGCACAAGAACGAATCCCACGCTGGCGATAACAAGCGCGTGTAGTAAGCCGCGCTCCGGGTGACGCATACGGTTGACGATCCACAGTGCGATCAGAGCCGGGATAGCGAACATGCCAGCGACGATAACGGCGTCGTGCGGGGCGTCCCTGATGCTGTCGATGAGTCGTTGGGTTTGGTTCATGGTGTCTCCTGCGATGGTTTGCTGTGTTTTCCCTTCACCAGGGGAAGAGGGGAAACCACAAACCAGAGTAGGAGACTAGAGCGAGCGCGGGGCGACGGGCAAGGACCAGATAAGACAGCGCGAGTGACAGACGCTGAAAGCGAGCGAAGCGTTCTGGCGCGAGAGTTGCCCTGGGACGCCGCCAACGGCGGGCCGCTGTGAGCGGAAAGGCACCACAAGCAAACACTCAATCGAAGCGGTCCCGGTTGCAGAGCGGGGAAAGGAAAAGGCCTTGGCGCGGTCTAATTTGGACAATTTGGACATTGTCCGAATGTGTCCGAACCAAGGGAGAAGCTGATGCTGACAGACCAATTAAACGACTGGAAAACCCAGGCGGAGGCCGCTGAGATTCTGAAGTGCTCGGAGAAGACGGTGGGGCGGATGGCCGCGCAAAAGAAGATCGAGCGCGTACTGCGCCGCGTTACCGGACGGAAACCGATGCCGGTTTTCAATCCAGACGACATCGAGGCGATCCGGGATAAGGCGCTCTCGGCGTTGTTGGCGTGTACGGTCGTCAGCGATCCGCCGTGGGCGGGAACGGAGGTTTTCACCACCGGCAATGCGATGTTGGGCTTTCCTGTTCGATGCTGGAGCTTGGCTTGAGCCGGCAGATTACTGCTCGGAAGCATCCAGTTCTCCCGGAGGCAAGGAGGAAAATACGGGTGCGGCTTCGAAATTGAGCGACAGACTGACGATGGGCTCCGTGGAGGTGACTTCGATCGATCCGGTAAAGCTGGTGAGACCAAACAACTCCGCCATGCCGTGAGCATCATGACCTCCGGGTGACAGTGTCCGAACGACGCTGGCCAGCACCTCCCCAGCCGCGTCCCTGGCAGTAAAGGTGACAGGGACCGATATGGCGGAAGGGTTTGCATAGGCAACGCCGGTCCCAAACTGATCTTCTCCCTGTTCGGCAAAGGTGACAAACAGGATTGCCGGAACTGCCGTTGCATTGACTCCGGCTTCTGCCGTGGGCGCCCCTTCGCTGTTGTGCAGACGATACAGAAGGCTGGCCTTCACCGGCCCGGAGCAGTTGGCCCGAGCCCAGCCTGGCGCAAGAGAAGCGTTCAGGTCCACGTTGGTTTCCTGGTGAACGGACCCCCCTGGCGGCAGAACGTCGGTTCGGCTGACAACCGTTCCCAGTGCCGCAAACGAAACCATCAACGGAGTTCCGTGATCGGAGATGAAATCGGTTTGGCAGGTCACCTCGTCCGGGGAGTAATTGATATAGGTGATCGTGGTTTGCCAACTCGCTCCCACGGCAAGATGAGGGAAGTAATACGTAGTCGATCCCTGCGCGGAAGCATCCAGTTCCCCCGGAGGTAAGGAGGAGAATACGGAATCGGCTTCGAAATTGAGCGACAGACTGACGATGGGCTCCGTGGAGGTGACTTCGATCGATCCGGTAAAGCTGGTGAGACCAAACAACTCCGCCATGCCGTGAGCATCATGACCTCCGGGCGACAGTTCTCGATCGACGCTGGCCAGCACCTCCCCGGCCGTGTCCCTGGCAGTAAAGGTGACGAGGGCCGCTGTGGCGGAAGGGTTTGCATGGGCAACTCCGGTCCCAAACTGACCTTCTCCCTGTTCGGCAAAGGTGACGAACCGGGTTGCCGGAACTGCCGTTGCATTGGCTCCGGCTTCCGCCGTGGGCACCCCTTCGCTGTTGTGCTGACGGTACAGCAGGCCGGCCTTCACCGGCCCGGAGCAGTTGGCCAGCGCCCAGCCTGGCGCCAGAGGAGCGCTCAGGTCCACGTTGGTCTCCTGGTGAACGGACCCCCCTGGCGGTAGAACGTCGGTCCGGCTGTCAACCGTTCCCAGTTCGGCAAACGAGACCATCAGCGGACTTCCGTGATCGGAGAGGAAATCGGTTTGACAGGTCACCTCCTCCGGGGAGTAGTTGATATAGGTAATCGTGGTTTGCCAACTCGCTCCCACGGCAAGATGAGGGAAGTAATAGATCTGATCTCCGGTCTGCAGGGTCTTGGTCTTCCCTTCGCCCGACTCCGACCAATCGCCCGTTCCTGTGGCGTTTGTCGCCCGCACCTGCACCTCGTAGACCGTGTCCGGCATCAGCCCCGTGAGCGTCGCGGTCCGGGCCGGCCCCTGGTGTTGCGCATCGGTGAAACCGTCGCCGCTGTCGCCTTCCCGGTACTGCACGTCATAATCGGTGATCGCCGGCCCGCTGTTCTCCGGCTCCATCCACTCCACCATCAGGCTGTACGGCGTCGCAGCCGAAACAGTCGGCGCCAACGGCTTGCCCGGGTTCTCGTTGTCCTCGTCGGTCACCGTCACGGTGACCTCCACCGTGTCCGTATCGAATCGACCGCCCGGATCGGTGACGAGCAGCCTGAAGCTCAGCACCACATCCACCGTCAGTTCCCGCGGGGCCGTGAAGGTGGGATTGACCACGTCCCGGGACGACAGAGCCACGCGCTCGCCACGGTATTGATTCCAGCGATATTTCAGCGGATCGTCGTCGGGGTCGCTGCTGCCGCTGCCGTCCAGCGTCACCAGCGCGCCTTCCCTCACGCCGGTCTGGTCCGGACCCGCATCCGCCATCGGCGGTTGTGGGAAGCCCCCGCCCCCACCGCCCTCGGGAACGCACGTGGTGCCGCTGAACTGCACGAGCGCCGCCAGCCACGCCTGAAACGACGCGTCCGCCGGCGCACACAGCCCCGTCTCGTCGATCCAGAGATAGTCGAGCTCCGGCAGCATCGTCAGCTCGCTGGGTAGCGGGCCGGTCAACCGGTTGCCGCTGAGAGAAAGCGCACGAAGGGTAGAGACGTTTCCGAGAGCGGACGGCAGCATCCCCGTCAACCCGTTCGCAGCGACGTCAAGCCACCCGAGATTCGACAGGTTTTCGATCTCGCCCGGAAGCGGCCCTATCAAGGCATTCTGGCGCAGGTGGAGGACATCGAGATTGGCAAGATCTCCCAACCTGCTGGGAATCAGTCCACTCAGCGCATTTCCGGCGAGATACAGTTGCCTGAGGTTGGTGAGGTCACCAACTTCGGCCGGAATCGAGCCCGTCAACGCGTTCTCACCGAGATTTAACTGTTCGAGCTTGGACAGCGCTCCCAGCGCCCGGGGAATCGATCCCGTCAGGTCGTTGCGCCAGAGCGACAGCTTCGTCAGCCGTGCCAGATCTCTGAGTTCCGACGGAATCGGCCCGGTCAACCCGTTCCCCGCGAGATCGAGCCACACGAGCTCAGACAGACTGCTCAACTCGGACGGGATCGGCCCGGTCAACGCATTGTCTCTCAGGTCCAGCCACCAGAGGTTGGACAGCGAGCCCAGATCGCTAGGTATCGGTCCCGTCAGCTCGTTTTCACTTAGGTCGAGAACTTCCAGGCTGCTCAATCGTCCCAACGCCGCCGGAATCAGCCCCGTCAACGCATTATTGTGAACATCGAGCACCCAGAGGTTGTCGAGTTCCCCCAATTCCGATGGAATCGGGCCGCTCAGGGAATTGTCCTGCAACTGCACGAATCGGAGGTTCTCGATTTCGCCCAGTTCCGCCGGGATCGCGCCCGTCAAGTCGTTTTCATGAAGATAGAGCCAATGCAGGCTGGTGCCTCCCAGAGATGCCGGAATAGGTCCCGTCAGCGCGTTCTCGTGGAGCCCCAGATAAAAGAGGCGACTCAATCTCCCCAGTTCCGGCGGGATCATTCCCGTGAGAGAATTATTATGTAGGGCAAAAACCCCGAGGTTGAGCAGGTTTCCGAATTCAGGCGGAATCTCTCCCGATAGCAAGTTGTTCTGGAGACGCAACTCCCTGAGGTTGGTCAACCTCCCCAGTGCCGCCGGAATCGATCCCTCCAGCCTGTTGCCGCCGAGGGTCAGCGACTCAAGACTGGTCAAGTTCCCCAACGCCGGAGGGATAGCCCCTGTCAGCGAGTAGTTGTCCCCGAGATCAAGATATTTGAGGTTACTCAAGTTCCCGAGTGCCGGTGGGATCGGTCCCGTCACCAATGCGTACTCGAGGTTCAGCACCTCAAGCCTATTCAGGTTGCCCAACTCGGGCGGGATCGGCGTCCGGAACTCGTTCCACTGGAGATTCAGCCTTAATGGTGTTGGCGTGTATCTCGGGAGGATTGATCGGGCTGGCCTTCATTATCCCTTTGCGCAGGCAGATGATCGACCTTAGCCGTCTGGCCTATCCGGGGGGCATCGCCGTGGCGGCAATTCTGAAGTCGCCGGGTGCGGGCTTGCGGAAGTCGATGTTGCTGCTGGGCGGAGCGGCTGTTTCGGGTTTGGTGCACTTAATCGTGCTCGAGTTCGCCGGTTCTGAAGACTTCGCGCTCGGTGCAAGGATGGGTTGGCCCTCGTTTTTGAACCTGACTTTCTACCTGTCGATGTTGACGATCGGGGTGGGGTTTCTCTCCGGTCGAGGTGGGCTGATCTTTGGATTGGGAGGATTCCTGTGCTACTGGGTGCTGTCGCCGTTGTTGATCTCCTACGGAGCGCCTGAGGTGCTGGCACTGGCGGAATCAGCGGGAAGGGGGCTTCCGAACGCGTTTCGGGCGGCGCTGTTCCGGCCGCTGGGCATCGGCATACTGATCGGGGCGGCGATCGGAGGCATCGTCGCCGCTGCTCCGTTGATTCTGGGTGCGATCCGGTCGATGCAGAATGCAGCCCGCGAGGGAGGCCGCGGAAAGCTTGGATCCGATGAGCTTCCCATTCGACTGCTCTACGGCGCGATCGGGTTCGGCACGTTGGCGCTGGTGGTCATCGCGTTCCTGGCCACGCCCCACATGAGCCTTGGACGGGCGCTGGGCATGGCGCTGTTGGGTTCGCTGTGGATTTGGGTTGCCGGCGTGATTGTCTCGGAATGTCTGGGGCGGACGAACTGGTCTCCTCTTTCCGGCATGACACTGATTGCGGTGACGATCTTGGTTTTTATTGGCAGCGGTCTGGCGGACCAGGAAGTGATCGTGAGCGGCATCATTGTGGGCGCGGCGATCTGTGTGGCCATCGCTCAGGCCGGCGACATGATGCTCGATCTCAAGGCGGGGTACCTGGTGGGAGCCAGCCCCCGGAAACAGCAAATCGCCCAGATGCTCGCGACGTGGCTGGGACCGATTTTGGTGATGGGGCTGATTTTCGTCTTGCATAGCTCGTACGAGTTAGGCAGTAGCCGGCTGCCGGCTCCGCAGGCGACCGCGCTGACAGGGGTCATCGAGGGCATCCTCGGCGGAGATGTGCCGGCCTTCCGCTACGCGGCTAGTGTAGTGCCACTAACGGTTCTGGACAATGGCGTGGGTTTTGGCGGCGCGCTCGACTTTGGCGAGGATATCTTGTGCCGGAGCTGTCCAGACAAAGGGCTTGGCCGCTTGGTTGCTCGCTTCCAGGTACTCGTGGATGGCGGCCTCGAGTTCGGGAACACTGCGGAACACGCCGCGGCGGATGCGCTTCTGTGTCAGCTCGCGGAACCAGCGCTCGACGAGATTGAGCCAAGAAGAAGACGTGGGAATGAAGTGAAAGTGGAAGCGGGGGTGCTTCGCGAGCCACTTCTTCACCTGCTCATGCTTATGCGTGGAGTAGTTGTCCACGATCAGATGCAGCTCCAGCGCCGGTGGCGTTTCGCGATCGATCTTGCGTAGGAATTTGAGGAATTCCTGGTGCCGATGTCGCGGCAGACAGTCCCCGATCACCTGGCCGTCGAGCACATTGAAGGCGGCGAACAGCGTCGTTGTGCCATGTCGTTTGAAGTCGTGGGTCATGGTGCCGGCGCGACCCTTTTTCAGGGGCAGTCCCGGCTGGCTGCGGTCTAAGGCCTGGATCTGGCTTTTCTCATCGACGCTGAGCACCAGCGCGTGCTCGGGCGGATTCAAGTATAGCCCGACCACGTCGCGGAGTTTCTCGACGAACTGCTTGTCGCGGCTGAGCTTGAAAGTTTCGAGGCGATGGGGCTGCAGTCCGTGCGCTTTCCAGACGCGCTGGATGGCCATCTTGGAGACGCCCAAGTGCTTGGCGATGGTGCGGGTGCTCCAATGCGTGGCCGCCCGGGGCTTCTCGTGAAGCGTTGTATCGAGGATGCATTGGACGAATTCAGCGGAGAGCGCCGGTTTGCGTCCGGGGCGCGTCCGATCGCGGAGTCCGTCGAGGCCGGACTGGGCGAAGCGCTTTCGCCACAGGATGACGGTCTTGCGGTTGACGCCGAGTTCGCGGGCCATGGCGTGGTTCGCCAACCCCTGCGCACAGCGCAAAACAATGTGCGCTCGCAAGACCATTTTCTGCGTCGTATTGCGGCCTCGAACGAGGCGACGAAGAGCGTTTCGCTGCGGAGCGGTGAGGGCTAGAGCGTCAGCGGATGGCCACATAAACCATCCTACCGCGAAAAGGGTGTTATTGTACAGCTATTTATGTGGCACTACACTAGCGCGGGACTCGGAGCCCTTCTGGCCTTCAGCGGCCTCGGCGGCATCGGAGTCCTGATCGGGCTGGGTTTCTACATGCCGTTCAACATCGTGTTGACTTACACGATCGGCTGTGGGGCGAGAATCGTGACGGAACGAATCAAGGGTCAAGGATTCATCGAGGAGGTGGGAATCCCGGTCGCGGCGGGGCTGATCGTCGGCGAGGCGCTCGTCGGTGTAGGAACGGCAATGGCTCAGGTCTTCGGAGCCATGGGAGGAGGATAGCTGGAAGTGAGCGCAGCGGGTAGGAGAACAACCGGGGACGTGCTCTTGTGGGCGGGATTCCTGGCGGCCGCGTTCGTCTCCACCCGACAGCAAGATGCGGTCGAGTGGTTTTGGTATGCGGTGGGGGCAACCATCGGAGCCGCGGGCATCGTACTGCTACGGGCAAGGGCTGCAACTTCCGGGGAAGGCAAGGCGCAGGCTGAGATTGAGGTGGCGCGGTTGGGTGAAATCCTGGAAACAATCGCTGCCGATTTGGCGGAGTTGAAGCGCGAGCGGGACTCGATCGCCGTAGCAGATGTTCGCCATTCCATCGATGAACGCCTGGCGCCGAACTTGAGAGAGTTTGCTGAGTCTCGAGAAGCACTGAGCACAGTTTATGGTTTGCCGACGTACGTAGAGGTGATGAGCCGCTTCGCCGCCGCCGAGCGGAATATCAATCGAGCCTGGTCAGCTTCGGCGGACGGCTACATTGATGAGGTTTGGGCTTGCGTGGAACGGGCGGAAGGGTTTCTAAAAGAGGCTGCGGATGTGGTGGGCCAATATCGGAGCAGGCCGTCATGAAACGCAAGTGACACACGACTCGGCGTCGTCCGGAAAACGTCCTGGCGACACGTATAGACCAACAGCAATAGGGCGTCATGCCGATGAAGGTACGGGAGGTGATCCGGTTGCTCGAAAAGCATGGCTGGAAAGAGATTCGATCGAAGGGAAGCCATCGGCACTTCAAGCACGCCGAGCAGCGCTAGGTCATCACCGTACCGGGCAATGAAGGGAAGGAACTCGCACCAGGTACGCTGAACGCTATACTCAAGAAAGCAGGCTTGAAATGAGTCCGAAGCGTTACCCGCTTGTCATTAGAAAGGACCGCTACCGGATACTCCGCCTATTCCCCGGACGTGCCGGGCTGCGCGGCGGTTGGCGACACCGAGGAAGAAACGCCCCGAAACTTCCAGGGTGCTTTGGCTGCCCACTTCCAGGCGATGCGCGAGTTAGGTGAGCCAATCCCGGAACCGAGTTCGTCGGTCGACTACGTCGAAGTCGCAGCGTAGTCCGAGCCGCGTGGACCACGTGGCGCGAGAACAAACGCACGGTCCATCTATCCCGGGAGATCGAGACAGGATCCTTCCCTATCGGCCAACAACTGGTCCCCGCGACCTGTCGGCTGAGTAGCTGCGCCCCCTGGCATCCGGATGAGGCGCTTGTGAGGACGTGCCACGCTTTAGGGCGCTGCGTCAAGTGGCACCCATCATTCAGATGCAGCCCACCCTTCAGCCTGCGAACCGAGAGAAGCTTCGGTCATTCGTCCGCGAAAAGCTGCGAGATTCGCTTTTGGTTGTGGTATCGAATCGGGAGCCCTACTTTCATTTCGTCGAAAACGACGAGATTCATTGGAAGCGAAGCGTCGGCGGATTGAGCACGGCATTGGACCCGGTGATGCAAGCAGTCGGGGGCTATTGGGTTGCCCATGGGTCCGGCGAGGCGGACGCCGATGTGACGGATGAGAGCGGCCAGGTCCGCGTCCCTCCCGATGACCCGCGCTACACACTGCAACGCGTCTACCTGTCGAAAGGAGAAAGCGAAGGCTATTATTATGGCTTGGCCAACCAAGCGTTGTGGCCACTTTGTCATAACGCGTTTACACGTCCCTTGTTTCTGCAATCGCACTGGGAGATGTATCGCGCGGTCAACGAAAAGTTTGCCGAGTCGGTCGTCAAGACCGTCGGGGAGCGAAAGGCGGTCGTTTTCGTCCAGGACTACCACTTCGCGCTACTCCCTCGAATGATCAAGACAAGGTGTCCCCAAGCTGTGTGCGCGCAGTTCTGGCATATCCCCTGGCCGCCTCCGGAGCTGTTCGGCATCTGTCCTTGGAAGAAAGAACTGCTCGACGGGATGCTGGGGAATGACCTGCTGGGATTTCATGTGCGGGACTATTGCAACAACTTCTTGGGAACGGTTGAGCGCGAGTTGGAGGCTCACCACGATCCCGAGCGTGCGGCGGTGGCCCACGACGGGCACTCTACCCGGGTCGTCCCGTTTCCGATTAGTGTCGACTTCGAGGCCATTTCCGGCCGGGCTCAAAGCGATCCTTGCTTGCGCCGCATGGAATCGCTCCGAAGCGAGCTGCGCCTGGCTGACAAAGTCATGCTGTTCGGGATCGACCGCTTGGATTACACGAAGGGAATCCCGGACCGGCTTCGCGCCGTGGACCTTCTTCTCGAGCGGTACCCGGAGTACATCGGGAAGTTAGTCTTCGTGCAAGCGGGGTCTCCGAGCCGCCAACTGATTCCGGAATACAAGGCCCTGATTCAAGAAGTTGAAAACCTTACGCACGAGATTAACCGGCGTCATCGGAGCGGCCGTTGGAGTCCTATCGTGACCCTCGATCGGGACTTGTCATTCGATACGGTACTGGCGCTCTATCGTCTGGCCGACGTCTGCGTCGTCAGCTCGCTGCAAGACGGCATGAACCTTGTCGCCAAGGAGTTCGTCAGCGCTCGAGTCGACGAACGAGGGGTTCTCGCCCTAAGCCGCTTTGCCGGCGCGGCTGAGGAGATGCCCGACGCGCTGCCCATCAACCCCTACGCGATCGAAGACTTTGCCGAGCAGGTCCACACCGCTATCCGCATGACCGACGACGAGCAAGGGCTGAGGATGAGACGGATGCGACAGCAAGTGCGGGAAAACAATATATACACTTGGACAATGAACATCCTAGGCCAGCTCAGTGACCTCGGGTGATCTTCAAGCTGATTCCCGAGTGGACATTGACGCGTGAACCACTTGTTCGATCACTGGTCCGAGATCAGCAGCCGGCTGTCCGAGGCACCGCGATTGCTGGTGATGCTGGATTTCGACGGCACCCTATCTCCCATCGTCAAGCACCCGGATCTTGCGGCCCTTCCTCCTGAAACCCGCACCAGACTCGTCGAGTTAAGAGCGGCGCCCGGTGTATCGCTGGCCATCATCAGCGGTAGGTCCGTGGCGGACCTGCGGCAGCGTGTGGCCGTCGAGAACATCACCTACGTGGGCAACCACGGCCGCGAGCTGCGGAAACCGGGCGCTTCGGAACCCGAAACAGACTCGGAAATCCAAAAGCGAATGGAAGAAGTGGCCGGCTATCTCACGAAGGAGCTTTCGGGAGTACCGGGAGTCTACATCGAAAACAAGGGCTTCACCGTCGCTCTGCACTATCGGCAAGTGCCCGAGTCTTTGCGTCCTGAAGTTCAGACTCGTGCGCAGCAGATCGCGCGACGAATGGCCGATGTGATCGAGGTTAGCGAGGGGAAGTGCGTATACGACTTGTTTCCTTCCGACGGAGCGAACAAAGGAAAGGCTGCTCTGGCTTTGCTGGAGGAGCACTGTGGATTGCCCAAAGTATTGCCGATCTATTGCGGCGACGACACGACCGACGAAACCGTTTTTCGGACTCTGCCGGCCGGGTCCGTCACGGTGTACGTCGGCGACGCACAGGCCGCGTCGGCGGCCCGCTACCGGCTCGCTGACCCCGGCGAGGTGGCGTCTCTGTTGAAGAGGATCTCGCTGCTGCGTCGGCGCGCGGCCAAGCCTCCACCGTCCTGAGTCTTCGCCTGCCCGCGTCTGCAAAATAGCTTGACGCCCCTCGGGCGGCACCTCGGCGCCGCTCGTTGAGAACCGCCGGTGGACTGTGGTACCTTCACGTGTACACATCAGCAAAGGAGTGACGATGGAAGCTCTCGGAATGGTTGAAACCAAGGGATTAACCGGCGCTATCGAGGCGGCCGACGCGATGGTCAAGGCCGCTAAGGTCGTTCTGGAAGGAAAGGAATTCGTGGGCGCCGGGCTCGTGCTGGTGACGGTTCGAGGCGACGTTGGCGCTGTCAAGGCCGCCACCGATGCCGGGGCCGCCGCTGCTCGTCGCGTAGGAGAGCTGGTCGGAGTCCACGTCATTCCGAATCCGCACGCCGAGGCCGAAAAGATCCTTCCGCGAAACGTTGCGGGTGGGAAGGGTGGTAAAGCTTAGTCGGCCTTCTCATGTTGGAAGACCAAGACCTGCGATCGATTCAGGAAGTTCGCGCAAAGATCGCCCTGGCTCACGAGGCGTTCCTCAAATATCGCGAGTACACCCAAGAACAAGTTGATCAGATTGTCGACCGCATGGCGGCAGCGGCGAGAGCCCATAGCGAATCCTTAGCGCGCTTGGCAGTCGAGGAAACCGGGTACGGGAACGTTCGGGACAAGGTCGTCAAGAATCTGCTTAACTGCGACTTGCTCCACCGCGTGATCCGTCCGATGAAAACGGTCGGCATCATTCGGGAAGACCGCGAGCAGGGAATCGTCGAGATCGCTGAACCGGTGGGAGTGGTTGCAGCGATTCTGCCGACAACGAATCCAACCTCGACAGCGATCTACAAGAGTCTCATTTCGCTGAAGTCGCGGAATGCGATCGTGCTGAGCCCCCACCCGCGCGCGATCCGCTGTACCTGTGAGACCGCCGCCCTACTCTCCCGCGCGGCGGAGGAGGCGGGAGCCCCGAAGGGCATCGTCCAGTGCCTGGGCGAAGCGACGATCCAGGGCACAAATGAGCTGATGCGGCACCGCCGCACGGGGGTGATACTCTCCACCGGCGGCCCTGGCATTGTTCGAGCCGCCTACTCCAGCGGTAAGCCGGCACTGGGCGTGGGGCCAGGAAATGTGGCCGTCTTACTCGAGGCCTCGGCTGACGTTGACCAGGCTATCGCCTCCGTGGTCGAAGGCAAATCATTCGACTACGGCACCGTTTGTTCGTCGGAGCAGACAGTCGTAGCCGAGGCAGGCGGTCGCGACCGAGTGTTAGCCGCGCTGCAGGCCAATGGGGCTTATCCATGTAACGCCCAACAGGCAGAGGCGCTTGAAAAACTGCTCATCACAAAGGATTTTCGCATCAATCCCGATTGTGTGGGTCAGGCCCCGGGCAAGATCGCGAAAATGGCGGGCTTTAGTGTTCCTGCTGAGACACGCGCTCTTGTCGTCGAGCTTAAGGGTGTCGGCAGGGAGCACCCGCTTTCGGCCGAAAAGCTTTCACCAGTGTTGGCCGTATACTTCGTCCGCGACTTTGCGGAAGCTCTGGACGCCTGCACGAGGATCCTGAACTTTGGTGGACGCGGCCATACTTGTGGGATCTATTCGAAGAACGAAGAGCGGATCCGCGAGTTCGCTTTTCGGATGCCGGCGTTTCGAGTGCTCGTCAACACTCCGGCGCCCCACGGTTCCACCGGCATTACGACCAATCTGCTCCCTTCGATGACGCTCGGCTGTGGCGCGATCGCGGGAAATAGTACCAGCGACAACATCGGACCGATGCACCTGCTCAACATCAAGCGCATTGCCTATCACGTCCGGGACGCGGAGCAGGCTTTCCAGAGTGAAGAGGGGCGCGCTTGGTTTGCCGGAAAGCCCTTGCCGGCAGCGGCCGCGCCAGCTGCAGTCGGAAGCGCAGCGTCCACCGGAAACGCGCCGGCCTCGCGCATCGATGAAGCTGTTGGCCGCTATTTAGCCGAGCGGGGTCTGGTGAGTCCTTCGGCGACCAGCTCGTCTCCCGTAAGGCCGAGCGTCATTTCCAACCCGGCAACGGCCGTGGTCGATCGCTTCTTAGCCAAGCAGCCGGGCGGGCCTGCGGGCAGTTCCACGATCGAGAGCCCAGGTAGCGTGAGTGGCAACCCCGCACAAAGCCCGGCCGCAACCCAAACCGCTCCCCCCCCCCCACCGGCGCCCGAGGTAAACGTTGTGGGGTTTGTTTGTGAAGAGGATGTTCGCAGGGCTCAGGTCGAGGGCAAGAAGATCTACATCGACAAGGACACGATTGTGACGCCGGCGGCACAAGACCTCGCCGACTCGGGCGACGTCCTCGTGCGGACCCAGTAGGCGCTCGACACCGTAGCGCGTCGAAACACCGTACCGCGCGCGTAAGGGTCTGTGAAATAATCAGGGAGTCGAAGACCACGAGGGACGCGGGCGCAGCGCCGCGCCCCTACGCCACTGAAAATAAGCAGGTTGTCATTGTACGGGCGTAGCGCGCCACGCCCGTCTCGAGCGTCTGTGTGATTGCTTCACGGCAGGTTTGGCCTCATGAAACGTTGGCGCTACCGCGAGTTCGACCCTGCTGTCGTTGATCGACTCCAGGCCGAGAACGGACTGTCTCGCCTGCTGGCTGTTCTGTTGGCCCAACGTAATATCACCGACCCCGAGCAAGCCGCCCGGTTCCTCCAGCCTGAGCTGACCCAGCTCCACGATCCCTATCGCATGCTCGGTATGAAGCGCGCCGTCGAGCGCCTACTCCGAGCCATTCATCAGCAGGAGCGCATCCTGATTTACGGCGACTACGACGTGGATGGGACCACCGGTGTCGTTGTACTTCGCAAAGCGATCGAGTTGGCGGGAGGAAGCGCCGACTTCCACGTCCCGCACCGCGTCAAAGACGGCTACGGCATGCGGCAGGACGTCATCGAACGAGCAGCCCACGACCAGGTCAGGCTCGTTGTTAGCGTCGATACCGGGATCCGGGAAAGGGCTGTCGTCCAGCGGGCCAACGAGCTTGGCATCGACTGCATCATTACCGACCATCACTTGCCGGAAGAGGCGGTGCCACCCGCCCTTGCGGTTCTGAACCCGAACCAGTCGGGCTGCGGCTATCCGGACAAGAATCTGTCCGGCGCGGGGGTGGCCTTCAAACTGTCGCAAGCGCTCCTCTCCGGCCTCGAGTGGGCTCCCTCGCGGCTGCACTCCGTGCTTCATTCGATGCTCAAAGTCGTTGCCATCGGCACGGTCGCTGACGTTGTGCCGTTGCTCGGGGAGAACCGAGTGTTTGTGACGCTCGGTATCAAGGGACTACGACAACCCCGAAACCCCGGCCTCAAGGCGTTGCTCGACGTGGCGGGATTCAGCGCAACCCGGTCTCCCACTGCCGGAGACGTTGCCTTCCGGCTAGCCCCTCGGCTGAACGCCGCGGGCCGGATGGACAGTGCCCAATCGGTGATCGAGATCCTCACCACCAGCCGGGCGGAACGCGCTACCCGGATCGCTGAAAACCTCGATCGCTTGAACACCGACCGGCAACAGAGAGAGGATGCGATCGTTACCGAAGTGGTTGAGCGCTTAGAAGGGATTCCCCCACCGGATGAGGCGCCTTGCATCGTTGAGGCCGGCGAGGCTTGGCACCGGGGCGTCATCGGCATTGTCGCCAGCCGGATCGTGGAGCGATACCATCGGCCTACTTTGATCTTGAGTCTCGACACGAAAGAGGGAACAGCCACCGGTTCGGGCCGCACCATCCACGGATTCCACTTGCTGGAGGGCCTGGAATCCGTGTCGGACTTGTTCGATCGCTTCGGCGGCCATCGCCAGGCGGCGGGCTGCACCCTGGCCACCGAGCGCATTCCTGAGTTGCGGCGCCGGCTTAGCGAGCACGCTCGCCGTGTAATCCAACCGGAAGACTTCGTTCCGACGCTGGATGTCGATTCAGTGATTTCGTTTCAAGAAATCACTGATGAAACCATGGGCCAGATGACTCGATTGGCTCCTCATGGAGTCGGCAACCCTACGCCCGTGTTTTCGGCGTCCGGCGCACGTTTGCTGGGTCGGCCTCGACTTGTCAAAGAAAAGCATCTGAAGCTGACGTTGGAACAGCAAGGGGTTTCCCGCGCCGCGATAGGGTGGCGGATGGGTGATCGCATAGATGGCCTGGAGCCAAGCCAAGCGTTAGACGTCGCCTTTTCCATCGAGCGTGACTACTATTGGGGTGGCTGGCAGCTCGTCCTGCGAGATTTTCGGGAAGCCGAAAGCTAGGCCCAAGAGCACGATCCCGCCCCTAGCTAGCTAGGAGCCCCATAGACATAGAGGCAGCGGTTCATAAACGGCTACCGGACCGGCACTCCTGCGGTTAAGCACCGCGAAGCGGCGACGAGGGAAAGAAGCGTGCAGTTAAGCGAGCCGCCTGAGGGCCACTAGGACAAACAAGAGTGTTTGTCCCTACTGGGGTTTCGCCACGGCAGCTTTGTTGCGTTAATCAGCTCTTCGGGACTGGCGCTGTGCACCGCTCCTCGGCCGTTAGACTTAAGAAATGATGGCAGAGCAACGTACTGCTTAGAACGATGACGCGCTTGGCCACGGAACAAAGACGACGTATGCGGAAGTGCTTCGCGCCAGTAGAACTCTTCCTTATCCTGCTCGCAGCCGCGCCCGCGCTGGCCCAAACGAGTGCTTGGGAAGAGTCGATGGCCTCGGCCTACGAAGCCTACCAGGCTAGCCGCTTCGCCGAGGCGGAGAAGCTTTTCCTCTCCGCGTTGGACGCCGCCGAGGAGTTTGGGCCGCAAGACCCGCGATTGGCAACGACCCTGAACAATCTGGCTGAGCTGCAGCGAGCTCAGGGGAGGTACGCCAAGGCGGAGCCCTTGTATAAGCGTTCGTTGGGCATTCTGGAAAAGGCTCTGGGTCCCGAGCATCCTGATGTGGCCCAGACGGTCAACAACTTAGCGAGTCTATACCGTAGCCAAGGGCGTTACGCGCAATCGGAGAGTCTCTACAAGCGCGCCTTGTCGATCCGAGAGACTGCCCTGGGGACGCATCATCCCGATGTGGCCCAGAGCCTCAACAGCTTGGCCGTTCTTTACGAGGCCCAAGGCAGGCGCGGCGAGGCTGTGCCGCTATTCAAGCGCTCGCTGGAGATCAGGGAAAAAGCGCTTGGGCCCGAGCATCCTAACGTGGCGACGAGCTTGAACAACCTGGCGGCGCTTTACGACTCGCAGGGGAGGTATCGGGAAGCGGAGCCTCTCTACAAGCGTTCGCTGGCGATTCTAGAGAAGGCGCTGGGGACAGAGCACCCGGGCGTGGCCACCGCCCTGAACAATCTCGCGGAGCTTCACCGAGCGGAAGGGAACTACCGCGAGGCGGAACCTCTCTACAAGCGTTCCCAAGCGATTCTTGAAAAAACTCTGGGGGCCGAGCATCCTAACGTAGCCACCAGTCTCAATAATCTGGCCGAGCTCTATCGCACGGAGAAGAAATTCCAGCAGGCCGAGCCGCTCTATCAGCGGGCTCTTGCGATTCAAGAAAAGGCGCTGGGTCCCAAACATCCTTCGGTCGCGCAGACCCTGAACAACCTTGGCGCCCTTTACAACTTCCAAGGTAAGCGTGAGCAGGCGCTGCCGCTCTTCAACCGGGCCCTGGCAATCGTCGAAGCCGCCTTCGGTACAGAGCACCCCAACGTGGCGACGACCCTGAACAACCTCGCCGAGCTGTACGACCTGCAAGGGGAGCACCGTCAGGCGCAGGCGCTGCTTCAGAGATCGTTGCGGATTCGAGAGAAAGCTCTGGGTCCCCAGCACCCGGACGTCGCTCAGAGTCTCAGCAAGCTCGCGAAACTCTACACTTTTGAGGGGAAGTACGCGGAGGCAGAGCCTCTTCATCAACGTGCCTTGGCGATTCTAGAGAAGACTCTCGGGCCGGAACATCCGAGCACAATCAAGAGCCGGGAAGACTACGGCGAAGTCGTGCGAAAAATCAAACAAGAAGAGGCGATCAAGGCCATGGAGGCGCGCAGCAGGGCCTTGAGCGAAGAAGAAGACGGCGGGAAGGAATAAACACCGCGGTTGCAGGCAACGTTCGGTTCAAACCCTCCAGGGATATTCGACGTCAAGCTGCGGTGGGCTGTATCCGCCTCCCACCGTGTACTCCGAAAGATTTGGCGGCGTGACCCGGGCGAGCAGCGTGTGTCCCGAACGTATTTGACCGTCCTTGGGCCAGGCGGCGCCACACCGAACGAGCGGCCAACGCCAACAGCTCACCTCGCGGGACTACCTTCCGCCGCCGCCTCGTCCACCTCGCGCTACCGGCGCCCCCCCCCCGCGCGATCCGCCCGGCGTGCGCACTCCGTGGGATCGCGGTTGCCCTGAGACGCTCACCAGACTCTCGCGTGTGGCCGCCTGCATGACAGTTGCCCTCTCGCGGTGCCACTCATCAAGTGAGTCCTTCTGCGAGCGATCGAATTTCGCAAGCAGGGGTCTGCCGGCGGGGTCGGCCAACTCCAGGGACCATTTCTTTTTCACTTTGTGTTCGAACCCGTTGGCCGACACAACCGCTTGGCCACCGAAAACCTTAAGTCCAAGAGACTTGTCGGCTGGGACGTCGAGCCGGTATACCCCGAGCTTTTGAAACTTCACCACTTTGTCACCCGATAAGACGGAGAGCGAGTCTGAATGGGCGTTGCTCAGCACGTGCAATATGGCGGAACCCGAGATCAGCCGGACTCTAAGGTCGCTCAGGTGGGCCTTGACCATCTCAAACTCGCTATTCTCCCCCATACGAAGGATCAGCCCGGGCGCCAGGATGACCTCGACACGGCCTTCTTGGGTGCGCAAATGCTCACCCGCTTCCAGGTGGCGGAGCCGCTTATCGCTGGATACCGGCTTTGATTCGCCGACCACCTGTGCTTTACCTTCCACGTGGAAGATCAACCCGGCTTGTCGCGAATAGGGACTCTGCGCCCACGAGGTGACAGCAAAAAACGCAAGGACGCAGATGACTCCTGCCCACAGGGCTCTTCTACCTTGACCTACGTATCTCGGCATGGCTGTCTCTCCCATTGAAGTTATTTGTCGGTCGGCAACCTATGGTGCCATTTTACACTTCTGTCAGGCACCTTGGACAGCCCCAGATGTAGGGACTGATTAGTTACTCAGTTTCTCAAGCGCGCGGAGTGCCTGCTGTTATAATTCGGGTGCGGTCGCAGATAGTCTTTCGCCGGTACCGCGTCGGGCGGGCACAGTGGGTTGCCTCTGCGATCCCGCTGTTGGGAGCGGTTAAGCGGCTCCGAGGAGGTATGGCCATCCCATACGGTCTTCAATGCTTGGCGCCTCGGATTCTGGTGCTTGCTCTGATGGCGGGAGGCAGTAGCGGTGCATTCGCGGCCGAACTGCTTGCTGATTTCCAGCCTTCGGATCGCGAGAGTCCCCATGGGCTGGTCAGCCGGGTTCGATTCTCCTCCGGCTTGGTGGATTTGCGGGCCGATGCTCTGATTCAGTCGCCGAAGGGAACGAGAAAGGTCTTTCGCTTCGACGAACCCGTCTGGCTGATTGGATACAAATCCGAGATCGTTGATGCGGAGGGTAACGCGCCCCGGGAAAACTACCTCTGCCATACATTTTTCGGCGATGAGAACGTCGTGCAGCGGCAGGACCAGCGTGTAAGGGCGATCTATTCCGACGGTTTCACGCGCGATGTCCAGCTTCCTGACGGTTTTGGCCTGCCCTTCACGCCCTACGACGATCTGCAGTGGTTTCCGTTGTTCAACAACCGCGGCGACAGCCCGACGAAGGTTGGCATGCGGATCGAAGTGAACGTGATTCGCGAAAAGGATCTGAAGAAACCTCTGCAGCGTGTCTACTCCACACTAGTGAGCGTTCAAATGCCGCACTTGTTCTATGTCCCCCCGGGGCGGCACGAACAGCAGAAGGTGCTCGAGCTTCCCTTTGGCGGCAAGATCCATTTCCTGGGTACCCACGTTCATCCCCACGGGAAGTCAGTGGAGTTGTTCAACGTCTCGCGCCAAGAAGGCGTTTGGAAGGGGAACATGAAGGGAAAGGGCGGCGACGCTCACATGGAAGTGTATTCGAGCGCCGACGGTTACACCGTTCGACCCGGCGAGACCTACCGCGTGACCAGCGTCTATGACAACCCAACGACGGAAAAGATCGACGCCATGGCCGCGGTGTTTATGTTCTATACGGTGGAGTAGGAAAAGTGGCCGCTCGTAGTGCTCACAGTGTGCTTGCGCTTTTGGCGAGTCTCATCGCTCTTGGCGCGCTATCACCGGCACAGGAGCCGGGCGGCCTCGCTGAAGCCTCCTTAACAACCCCGCAGGCCGTAGAAACCCTGAACTACGTATATGGGCCGTTCGACCTGAAGGCCGACACTCTGCAGCAGGTCCCGCGGCAGAGAGGTTTTTCCTTTCCCGAAGATGTCTGGCTTGTCGGCTATTCGGCCGCGGTTATTGACTCGAGCGGGAGTAAGCTTGCCAGGGAGCTGCAATGCCACACCTTCCTTGGCACTGGGATCCCTGAACACCACCGGCGGACCGAGGTAGTGGGACTCTTTTCCGACGGCTACACCGATTCGATGGACTTGCCCGATGGCTTCGGCCTCTTGTTCAAGGCAGGCGAGAGGATCGCCTGGACGCCGATGTTCAACAATCGAACTCCGCGGTTGTCGAAGGTCGCGATGCGAGTAGCTTTCCGAATCATTCGCGCCCACAATGCCGAGCGTCCCCTCAAAGCGCTCACGACCACCTTTCGATCGGTTCATTCTCCCGACCTCTACTTTATTGCGCCCGGGCGGGACGTTCGGGAGACCACTTTCCAGTTACCCGCCGGCACAATCCACGCTATGGGGACACACATCCACCCCTATGGTGTTTCGATCGAGCTCATCAACCTGACCCGCGAGGAGCCGGTCTGGAAGGCCGTGGGGCGCAGGGATGAAGAAGGCACTCTCGTGTCGATGCCGGTCTACGAGAACGTCGAGGGCTATACGGTCCGGCCCGACGACCGCTTCAAGTTGGTCGTCGTATACGAAAACACCACCAGCGAGCGGGTCGATGCCATGGCGGGCATCTTTGTTCTTTACTCGCCTTTTTAGAAGCCCACATTTCTTGCCCATGTGAGATCGTATCTGGCTAACCGGTCGGAGAGCTCCTGCCCTCTCGACTTCTCCGACCCCCCGCATGGTCGCAGCTCGACCGGTCGCGGCACGGCCCCACTTTCACCTGGTACGTCCCTTTTCTTCTCTTTGGGGATACCGACTAATTAGTTGCAATCGTTCGCTTTACCTGTAAATGGGGTATCCACTTGACTCAGGTGACCCCAAGATGTAGTATGCGCCTTCGTGGAGGATTATCCACGCGACCTGCTCGAGTTCGAGGTACGCTTCGCCAGCGAAGAGGCCTGTCGCGACTATCTGTCCGCGTTGCGCTGGCCGGAGGGTTTCCGCTGTCCGGGATGCGGGCATGAGCGGGCTTGGCCGGTGCGCAAAGTGTGGTTCGAATGCGCTCGCTGCGGGCGGCAGACGTCGGTGACCTCGGGCACGATCTTCCAAGACACACGTAAGCCGCTGCGGCTGTGGTTCCGGGCGATCTGGCACGTCACTTCGCAAAAGAACGGGGTCAGCGCGCTGGGTCTGCAGCGCGTTCTCGGGTTGGGCAGCTATCAAACCGCGTGGACCTGGATGCACAAGCTGCGGCGAGCGATGGTGCGTCCGGGGCGGGAGCGATTGGCGGGCGTAGTCGAGGTCGATGAGACCTATTGGGGCGCTGAGGAAGAGGGTGTGAGCGGCCGGCAGACCGAGCGTAAAGCCTTGATTGCAGTAGCCGCGGAAGAGAGAGGCCGCGGGCTAGGACGGATCCGCATGCAGCGCGTGCGGAACGCATCGGCGGCCAGTTTGATGCCCTTCGTGGAGGAGTCGGTCGAGCCGGGAAGCGTGGTGCACACCGACGGCTGGCTGGGCTACGAGCCGCTGGAGAAGAAGGGCTACCAGCATCGCATCGTCTTTCTGTCGGGCCGCCGCAAGCAGGCCTCGGAATTATTGCCGAGGGTGCACCAAGCGATCTCGTTGCTCAAGCGCTGGCTGCTGGGCACGCACCAAGGCGCGGTTAGCCACGAGCATCTGGACTACTACCTCGACGAGTTTGTGTTCCGCTTCAACCGGCGCAACTCACGCAGCCGGGGAAAACTCTTCTACCGCCTTGTGCAGCAGGCAGTCGCCGTGGACCCAACGCCGTATCGATCGATCGTCGCCGACTGGGACGCTGAGGCCCCGTGAGCCCAACCACAAGATGTTGGGGTTGCCTGAGTCAAGTGGATACCACATTACCTGTAAATTGGGTTGTTTGGTTTTTCTCCGCGTGGTTGAGCGTGATGCCGGCCTCTCCCACCCCAAGCGTCGAGAGGAGTCTCGACGCGGCACACTGAGAGTGTGCGCCACACGAGAATCGGCCGCTTTCAGCAAGAGGCCGCAGGTACTGGGCCAAACGGCGGCCCAGGCCTGCGCTACAGGATTCGCACACCCCCAACGAGCGAAACAGAGCCGCGAACGCGAGTGAGCGGTCATTACTCCATGAAGAATGGAGGTGAGCTTAGCAGCAACCCGGCGACGAGACATATTCCCGAAACGATGCACTTAGGTAGCGAACTTCGGGCTGACAACACCGACAGGCTTCTGAAAAAGCGTTCTTGGGCGCTAGATCACAGCGCCGATTCATCACAACCTACTGATTCTGAAGAGTTTTCCGTTGGGGAGGGACAGTGCTTGCCGCTCCTCGGTGCTTCCGCTCACAAATTCGCTTGACACGCCTTGCGCAAGCATGCTATCAATGTAGCGTCTAGGGGCACGGTTAGAGTTTGGCTTGTATTGCCTTCACAATTTCGATTTTCGTGCAACGTCCGCGGTCGTTGTGCCGTGGTGTAAGCGGCCGATTTGTCCGTTCAACCTAATTACGCAACCTCTAGGGGGGGGATAGAACCATGCAGGAAAGAATGAAATTCGGCGGCGCCTTTGCGCTGCTCATCGCGTTGGTCATGATTCTTAGCGTGTCGACGCCCAGCTACGCGCAAAGCGCCCGGGCGGAGATCAATGGTGTTGTCAGCGATCCAACCGGCGCTGTTATCATCGGCGCCAAGATAACGGTGACGAACTCTGAAACAGGTCTGCCGACACCTCTCGTGTCGAACGAGGCGGGCCAGTTCTATGCTCGCGCACTGTTCGGCGGCCTTTACGACATCCGTGTCGAGGCGCCCGGGTTCAAAACGTTCAGCGTCAGCGGCGTTGAGGTAACGACGGGCATGAACCTCGAATTTCCCATCGAGTTGGAAGTCGGGGACGTCACCGAAGTCGTCGAGGTAACGGCGGAGGCGGTCGCCCAACTCCAGACCGCGACGGGCGACGTCAGCAGCTTGGTCGTCAAGAAGACGGTGGACGAGCTGCCCACCATTACCCGCAGGCTCTGGGAGCTGGTTTCGCTGACACCGGCCGTGACTCCGGTGTACGTATTCTACGGCTCGTTATACATGCCGTTCATGAACATCGGCGGGAACCTGACCAACGGCAACATGTGGTACGTGGACGGTAACGTCATCACCCTGAATCGCGTGCAAGCTTACCAGTTGCCCGTATTCAACCCCCCAACGGAAATTGTGCAGGAGATGCGGGTTGAGACCAGCAACTACTCGGCCGAATTCGGACAAACCGCCGGGGCTGTGATCCTTACCACTACGAGGTCGGGAACCAACAGCTTCGCCGGACAGGCTTACTACTACGGCCGGAACGACAAACTTGATGCCAGGGACTTTTTTGCTGCCACGAGGCCGATCAACCGCTTTCACAATTATGGATACTTAGTAGGGGGGCCGATCGTCAAGAATAGGACCCACTTCATGTGGTCCCATGAAAAAGAGCGCTGGCTTCAGCCGGGAACATTGACTACTACGATACCGACGCAAGCCATGGTGAGGGGGGACTTTTCCCAGGTCTTGAACGCGGATGGAAGCCTTCAGCAGATCTTCGATCCGGCGACGGTGTCAGGACCCGCGGGTGGGGAAACCCGTCTACCGTTCCCCAACAACCAGATCCCGTCCGATCGGTCCTCCTCCGTTGCGTCGCAGATGTTGGCCTTCTACCCGGACCCGAGCCAGGCGGGGGATATCACGGGAGGGAATAATTTCACCAACAACCTTCTCGCCCTCGACCTTGACCGTATTTGGACGTTCCTGCGTATTGATCATCAATTCAATGACGCCAACAGACTTTATTTCCGCTGGACGCGGGATCCTTTTGCAACGCCCAGAACCGGCCCCTACTCAGGGACTCGAGGTGAGATCGCCGACCCCTGGGCGGAGACGAACGATCTAGCAGTGAAGACTCTCGGAGTCTCCCTCAGTTCCGTGATTACGCCAACTCTGATCTCCGACGTTCGAGTGGGCTGGAACAATGTAACACTGGACCGCGCCTGGGGTAAAGAGAACCCCGAGGTTTGGCAGCAAGATTGGGCGAAGCGGATAGGTTTACGGAATGTGAGCCCCGCCACCATGCCGTCCTTTCAACCGACAGGCTTTTCTCGGATCGGCCGCGGACAGCAGGGCCAGGCGTTTGGTTTTCCGGTCATGAGGGCCATGGATGTCGATGCCGTTATCAACAATGTTCGCGGCAACCATAGCCTCAAGCTGGGTACCTTCTGGAGACATTCCCGAGGCGCCAATTCGTTGGGCGGTTGGCTTTCGGGCCGCACACTGTACGATAGCCGGGCCACCGCTCAGTTTGCAGACGGCTCGGCTGTGGGCACGACTGGAAATCCGATCGCGTCCATGCTCATCGGTCATCCGTTTCAGGGCCAGATTCAGAATCTGCCGGCGCCTGATTTCCGCACCTGGTACTTGGCGGCGTTCTTCAATGATGACTGGAGAATCACCCCGAACCTCACCCTCAACTTGGGCGTGCGTTGGGAATACGATGCCCCGAAGCGAGATGTTACCTTACAGTTCACTTTCTTCAACTTTGACGACATCAATCCGATCAGCGGCACCCCCGGCATCGTTGAGTTCAGCCGCAACAAGTGGATTGACAACGGCTTCGTGCATACACCCGCCTATAACGACGTGAAAGATCAAATCGCTCCCCGTGTCGGTTTTGCCTATAAGGTACTGGGGCGCGACGATCTCGTGCTTCGAGGCGGGTACGGTATGTTCTTCACCGGTCCCGACGTGGGCGACGCCTTCTGGGGAGCACCCATGGCCGCCGCGGGCATCGAAGCCGACTTTGTAACAGTTGATGGTGGCCTCACGCCGGCGTTTGATTTAGACTCCGAAGGCATCCCGGCGCCTCCTCCGATACAGTTCTTTGATGGTTTCGGAGCCGTTCCGTTTGGCCAGAGCCCCGGCTTCAACCCTGGCCTCTGGTGGCCAAACCGTGACAAGCCCTACACGCAGCAGATCAACCTCGGCATGCAGAAGCAGCAGGGAGCGTTTCTGTTTGAAGTCGCCGGTATCGCCAATATCGCCAGGAAGCTGCACCAGGGGAGGAACTACAATGAGCTGCTACCCTCACTGAGGGGTCCGGGAAATAAGCAGACGGAGCGTCCTTTCGCGCAGTTTGGCAATGTCAGCGGCCGTGGCGAGTCGATGAACAGCTCGAACTATTACGGCCTGATCCTGCAGATGAGACGCCAGTTCAGCAAGGGGCTCAGTTTCAACACCAACTACACGTTCTCACGGTGGACAAGTACTCGGTTCCGGGGATTCTATGACAGAGATTGGGGCACCTTCGGCAACCAGCGCAAGCACAACTACAAGTTCTCCGGAGTGTACGAATTGCCGTTCGGCAAGGGCCGGCAGCGTTTGACTTCAGGTCCTCTTGCCGGGATTTTCGGGAACTGGACCATGGGCGGCATCGTCACTGTCGTCAGCGGAGGCAACCTTAGCTTTGGCGTTTCGAGCAACACCTGTAATAGTTTCGGTGGGTGCGGGCGCCCCGACCTGGTGGGTGATCCGGGAAGTGGCCCGTCGAACTTTGATCCGGGAAGAGACACCTGGTTCAACACCGCTGCCTTCGCACACCCGCAAGACGCGGGCGATCCTTTCCGGGATGGCACCGCTGGGTTTGGGATTCTCGAAGGTCCATATGTCACCCACGTCGACCTGAACGTCTCGAAGGAGATGGTGATCACCGAGAGGATGAGCTTTGCCATCAGTATCGAGATGACCAACATGTTCAACCGTACGAACTTTGGGAGTCCGAACACCACGCAAGGCAACCCCGGGTTCGGAACGATCGGCGGAACCTGTTCTGCTTTTTGTTCCCAAGCTGGTGGACCCCGGCAAATGCAGTTCGGCGGCAAATTCATGTGGGGCGGTGGCTGAGGCTTTCCCCGCCACAGAGTTTAACTTTTAACCACGGGCGCGCTGCCGACCGAGTCGGCAGCGCGCTTGTTGTTTTTGGGGGCGAGGGCCACAGCAGGCAACAACCGGACAGAGCCGCGGGTCGAGGGCGCGTTTTTCACCAGAGCAGAGCTTGTAGCGCGGACCTGGCGCTGCTCCAGCGTCCGCGTCCGTGCGCTTATCGAAGGTTCGGCGGGTTGATCGCCTCAGCCCCGGAGGGGCGTAGGATAGTAGCCCACGGTGGAGCCGTAAGGCGGAACCGTGGGCGGAATGGCAAAGTCGGTAAAGCCCCGGCAGGGGCGCGGGAAGGCCTGCAAATCGCTAAGGAGCGGAAGCAAATGCCCGCCGTCAGGGATGTAGGGGCGCGATTCATCGCGCCCGCTTGCCGGCATACTGTACGCTGGGCGATGTACACGAGTTGTTGCCGCGAGCTTTGGCCGCCTTAGTTTCATTTCATCGATGCAGGCGGGCACGGCATGCCGTGCCCCTACCGATCTGTTGGGTTGCAGGCGGACCCCTGTAGACGTGTCGGGTGTGTGGAAGTGTGGGGGCATGGCGCCGCGGCACGTTGTGCCCCTACCGATCTGTTATGGTCTGGGCACGGCATTTCAAGATGTTCAGAAATAAACTTGTATTGCGTTGGGCCGGGGTGCTAGACTAGGTACTGAGTCACCGGGCCTACGGGCTCGTGTGTACTCGGAAGTACTCGCTGTCGGCTAGGTGGGTTGGGTTGAATCGGACTTGTCTGATTCAGGCTTAACTGGCTTAACGGCAATGTGGTTTGAGGCCAACCGGAGGAGGGATTCGCGGCTCCTACTTGAAGCCGCGGAGACGATCTTCGCTGGTACTGATCTTTGACAATCAGGTTGGACGTGCAGTTCGTGTGCGTAATGCCGAGTTTTAGTCGGAGCGAAGACTCACGATATAAGCCTCAGCCAGGGGAGTGGGCTTGCCTGCTTTCCAATCGTTGACGCAAGTTGGCGAGGGTTGGGGTGGAAGAGTTTCAATCGAGAGTTTGATCCCGGCTCAGAATCAACGCTGGCGGCGCGCCTAACACATGCAAGTCGAACGAGAAAGCCCGGCTTCGGCTGGGCGAGTAAAGTGGCGAACGGGTGAGTAACACGTGGACAATCTGCCCTGTGGCGGGGAATAACTCTGGGAAACCGGGGCTAATACCGCATAAGATCCTTGGCACACAAGTGACAGGGAGGAAAGCCTTTCGGGGCGCCGCAGGAGGAGTCCGCGGCCGATTAGCTTGTTGGCGGGGTAATGGCCCACCAAGGCGGCGATCGGTAGCCGGCCTGAGAGGGTGTACGGCCACACTGGCACTGAGACACGGGCCAGACTCCTACGGGAGGCAGCAGTGGGGAATCTTGGACAATGGGGGAAACCCTGATCCAGCGACGCCGCGTGACTGATGAAGCCCCTCGGGGTGTAAAAGTCTTTCGGCGGGGACAATCATGATGGTACCCGCAGAAGCAGCTGCGGCTAACTACGTGCCAGCAGCCGCGGTAATACGTAGGCAGCAAGCGTTGTTCGGAATTACTGGGCGTAAAGCGAGTGTAGGCTGTTCGCCAAGTCCGTTGTGAAATCTCCCGGCTCAACTGGGAGCCTGCAACGGAAACTGGCAAGCTAGAGTGCGGAAGAGGAGAGTGGAATTCCTGGTGTAGCGGTGAAATGCGTAGATATCAGGAGGAACACCGGCGGTGAAGACGGCTCTCTGGTCCGCCACTGACGCTGAGACTCGAAAGCGTGGGTAGCAAACAGGATTAGATACCCTGGTAGTCCACGCCCTAAACGATGCATACTTGGTGTGGGCTCTTCACTGAGTCCGTGTCGGAGTTAACGCGTTAAGTATGCCGCCTGGGGAGTACGGTCGCAAGGCTGAAACTCAAAGGAATTGACGGGGGCCCGCACAAGCGGTGGAGCATGTGGTTCAATTCGACGCAACGCGAAGAACCTTACCTGGGCTTGAAGTGCCGGGGACCGGGGTGGAAACGCCCTTTTCCTTTCGGGGACTCCGGTAGAGGTGCTGCATGGCTGTCGTCAGCTCGTGTCGTGAGATGTTGGGTTAAGTCCCGCAACGAGCGCAACCCTCGTCCTTTGTTGCCAGGCTCTTAGGAGCGGCACTCGATGGAGACCGCCAGCGAAAAGTTGGAGGAAGGTGGGGACGACGTCAAGTCATCATGGCCTTTATGTCCAGGGCTACACACGTGCTACAATGGGCGGTACAACGGGTTGCCAAGCCGCGAGGTGGAGCTAATCCCTTAAAGCCGTCCTCAGTTCGGATTGCAGGCTGCAACTCGCCTGCATGAAGCTGGAATCGCTAGTAATGGCGCATCAGAACGGCGCCGTGAATACGTTCCCGGGCCTTGTACACACCGCCCGTCACATCACGAAAGTGGGTTGTACTAGAAGTCCGCGTGCCAACCTTCGGGAGGCAACGGCCCAAGGTGTGATTCACGATTGGGGTGAAGTCGTAACAAGGTAGCCGTAGGAGAACCTGCGGCTGGATCACCTCCTTTCTAAGAGAGGACGTGGGCCGATGTCCGTGGGCTTTCGCCGTGGGAAGTTTCCGTCGGCGGCGGCTCTGTAAGCGGCAACGTTCGGCTCCATTCGCTTCGACACTCTCTTTCTCGGTATTGCGTTTCGAGCTGGTTCCTCCGCCGCCAGGCGGCGGGGGCGCGTCCAACCGGCCTCATTTCTCCTGAGGGCTGTTCACCAGGTAAGGGGCTGTAGCTCAGCTGGGAGAGCGCCTGATTTGCATTCAGGAGGTCGTCGGTTCGAATCCGATCAGCTCCACCAGCAGGGCGGGCTTGAAACCGGCGAGGACACTGGCGCGGACCCGAATCCGCGGGCTGGTGTCCCTCGAGGCGCGGCTCCTGTCAGGCGTGGACCAGGTTTTAAAAGGCAACGGGGTTCGGGCCTGTAGCTCAGTTGGTTAGAGCGCACCCCTGATAAGGGTGAGGTCGTTGGTTCAACTCCAACCAGGCCCACCACCGCGAGGTTGTAGGTGCCAGGTATTAGGTAACAGGGAACCTCCCTGGGAGCCTGAAATCTGACACTTGAAACTTCCTGATCTTTGACAACTGAATATCGAAGGGCAAAAAGCCATAAACGCCGAAAGAAGTATCGAGCGCTGCCCGGATTCATTTCTGGGTAAGTTTAATGGTCAAGCTACAAAGGGCGTATGGGGGATGCCTTGGCGCAAGCAGGCGATGAAGGACGTGGTCAACTGCGATAAGCCTCGGGGAGCTGTAAACAAGCTGTGATCCGGGGATTTCCGAATGGGGAAACCCAGTCCGTGTGAACACGCGACTATCGCCATCTGAATCCATAGGGTGGCGAGGCGAACCCGGGGAAGTGAACCATCTCAGTACCCGGAGGAAAAGAAAACAACCGTGATTCCGCTAGTAGCGGCGAGCGAACGCGGAACAGCCCAAACCAGCCGACCCGCAAGGGAAAGCTGGGGTTGTAGGACCACATCACGGGACCGCAACGGTTAGTCGAACGGCCTGGAAAGGCCGGCCAAAGAAGGTGACAGTCCTGTAGGCGAAAACTCGAGCGGCCCAGTGGGATCCTGAGTACCGCGGGACACGTGAAATCTTGTGGGAATCTGCCGGGACCATCCGGTAAGGCTAAATACTCGCTTGCGACCGATAGTGAACTAGTACCGTGAGGGAAAGGTGAAAAGTACCCCTGCTAGGGGAGTGAAATAGTACCTGAAACCATACGCCTACAAGCAGTGGGAGGGCTATGGCGGAGCTTGCTCCGCAACGCCTGACCGCGTGCCTTTTGCATAATGAGCTGGCTAGTTATTCTCAGTGGCAAGGTTAAGCGTAAGCGAGCCGCAGCGAAAGCGAGTCTGAATAGGGCGTTCAGTCGCTGGGAATAGACGCGAAGCGGGATGATCTACCCTTGGCCAGGGTGAAGTCTGTGTAACAGCAGATGGAGGCCCGAACCAGTGTCGGTTGAAAACGGCTTGGATGAGCTGAGGGTAGGGGTGAAAGGCTAATCAAATTCCGTGATGGCTCGTTCTCTCCGAAATAGCTTTAGGGCTAGCCTCGTGTGGTCCGCGACGGCGGTAGAGCACTGGATGGACTAGGGGCCTTACCCGGTTACCGAATCCAACCAAACTTCGAATGCCGTTGACGAAAGCACGGGAGTCAGACTGTGGGGGCTAAGCTTCACAGTCAAAAGGGAAACAGCCCAGACCGCCGGCTAAGGTCCCGAAATTGGTGCTAAGTGGGTAAGGAAGTCGAGTGGCTCAGACAGCCAGGAGGTTGGCTTAGAAGCAGCCATCCTTTAAAGAAAGCGTAACAGCTCACTGGTCGAGCCGTTCGGCACCGAAAATGTAACGGGGCTCAAGCGCCGTACCGAAGCCGCGGGTCCAAATTTTGCTTCGGCAAAGTTCGGGCGGTAGGAGAGCGTTCTGAACCGGCTGAAGCGAGACCGTAAGGACTCGTCGACGGTTCGGAAGAGACTCTGCCAGCATTAGTAGCGAGAAGCCAGGTGAGAACCCTGGCCGCCGAAAGTCCAAGGTTTCCTGAGGAAGGTCAATCCGCTCAGGGTTAGTCGGGACCTAAGGTGAGGCCGAAAGGCGTAGCTGATGGACGCGCGGTTAATATTCCGCGACTACCTTCGACTCGTTTGACGATGGGGTGACGCAGAAGGCTAAGTGGGAGTGCTGATGGCTATGCACTTTGGCCGTCATAAGGTGTCTCGGGCAGGCAAATCCACCCGGGAGTTATCACTGAAGGCGGACGCCAGGGGGCAACTCCACAAAGTCACGATGCCACGCTGCCAGGAAAAACCTCTAAGGAGAGTCAAGGTACCCGTACCGTAAACGGACACACGTAGATGAGAAGAATATTCTCAGGCGCTCGGGTGAAGGGTTGTTCAGGAACTCGGCAAATTCGCCCCGTAACTTCGGGAGAAGGGGCGCCTACTCCTTCGGGAGAGGCCGCAGTGAAAAGTCCCAGGCGACTGTTTACCAAAAACACAGGTCTCTGCAAAGTCGAAAACGACGTATAGGGGCTGACGCCTGCCCGGTGCCGGAAGGTTAAGGGGAGGGGTTAGCATCTTCGGATGCGAAGCTCTCAACCGAAGCCCCGGTGAACGGCGGCCGTAACTATAACGGTCCTAAGGTAGCGAAATTCCTTGTCGGGTAAGTTCCGACCTGCACGAATGGCGCAACGATCTGGGAACTGTCTTAACAACCTGCCCGGCGAAGTTGTGGTCCCGGTGAAGACGCCGGGTGCCCGCCACAAGACGGAAAGACCCCGTGCACCTTTACTACAACTTATCAGTGAATCATGGGTCAGTTTGCGCAGCATAGGTGGGAGGCTTTGATTCCGGACTCTTGGGTCCGGAGGAGCCGCCGGTGAGATACCACCCTGGCTGTTCTGTGATTCTAACCTACTCCCCTGAATCGGGGAGAGGGACACTGGTTGGTGGGTAGTTTGGCTGGGGCGGTCGCCTCCTAAAAGGTAACGGAGGCGCGCGATGCTTGGCTCAGGCTGTTTGGAAATCAGCTGCAGAGTGCAATCGCATAAGCCAGGCTGACTGCGAGACCTACAAGTCGAGCAGGTGCGAAAGCAGGCGATAGTGATCCGGCGGTTCCGCATGGAAGGGCCGTCGCTCAACGGATAAAAGGTACGCCGGGGATAACAGGCTTATCCGGGCCAAGAGTTCATATCGACGCCCGGGTTTGGCACCTCGATGTCGGCTCATCGCATCCTGGGGGTGAAGAAGCTCCCAAGGGTTGGGCTGTTCGCCCATTAAAGCGGTACGTGAGCTGGGTTCAGAACGTCGTGAGACAGTTCGGTCCCTATCTGTGGTGGGCGTAGGAGATTTGAGGAGGGCTGTCCTTAGTACGAGAGGACCGGGACGGACGAACCTCTTGTGATCCAGTTGTCACGCCAGTGGCATAGCTGGGTAGCGACGTTCGGTCGAGATAAGCGCTGAAAGCATATAAGCGCGAAACTTTCTCCGAGATAAGATCTCCCAAGCGGGTCAACCGCTAAGAAGGGCACTCGAAGACTACGAGTTTGATAGGACGGATGTGTAAGCGTGGAAACGCGTTCAGCTAACCGTTACTAATCGCCCGTTCGGCTTGACCTTAAACTTACCCCGAGCTGAATTCGGGGACGGTTTGGCGTTTTGGTTTTGGTAGGGGCGCGATTCATCGCCCCCGCCCTTCGATATTCAGACATACGAGTCCCGTAGCGCAGGGCTGGGCGGTTGTTTGCCCAGACCTGCGGCTTTTTGGTTCGGTTAGAAAAAATCAGGGACTGTCACAAGCGGCGTGCCGGGAGGCACGTAGAATCGTTGACGTTTTCAGCCGCGGTTGACTGTCCCAGTATTTTTTCGCAGCTTCCTGGACCCGTTTTTTGATACGAGTTTCGAGCAGGGGTATTCTGACGCACGTCCCGGCGGCTTTGAAGGCTGCTAGCCCTAACTGAACGCCGGGCATCGGGCGAATGCACTCCTGCTAAAAAATTTCGGGTGGCCATAGCGAGGGGGCCACACCCGTTCCCATCCCGAACACGGCCGTTAAGCCCCTCAGCCCCGATGGTACTGCGCGGGCAACTGCGTGGGAGAGTAGGACGCCGCCCGATTAAAATCTAAGACGCGTGAGGCCTGATCTCATTCTTGTGATCAGGCCTTTGTTTTTGTGAGCATGGTAAGCTTAGGCCAATGGCGACCAACACCCTTGTAACGCCTGAGGAATACCTCTTGATGGCTTTCGATGGCCCCGACCGGGAGTTCGTCGACGGTGAGGTGGTGGAGCGAAACGTGGGAGAAAGACAGCACAGCGAGATCCAGGCTCGCTTGGTCGAGATCTTTTATGAACTACGCAAGAACGTCCCGCTTTACTGCTTCCCCGAGTTGCGGCTGAGACTGGCCGAAACCCGCTACCGCATTCCGGATATATCTGTTTTCGAGAAGGAGAAACCCACCGAGAGTGTCCCCTCCAGTCCTCCTTTGATCGCCATCGAGATTGTTTCGCGGGACGATCGATACACCGAGATCACCTATAAACTTGAAGAGTATCGGGCCTGGGGGGTGCCCCATGTCTGGCTCATCGATCCTTGGCAGAAGAAGCTTAGCGTTTACGGCGAAAGCGGCCTCGTGGTCGCCTCTTCGCTCGCCCTGCCGGAGTTCGACATCGAGATTTCGGCCGGCGAGATCCTCGGCTAAGGCAGGTCACCGCTTCACACGCAGAGCGGGAAAGGTTGCGCGGGCAACTGCGTGGGAGAGTAGGACGCCGCCCGATTAAAATTCCGAAGGCCCCGGCATTGCCGGGGCCTTTTGCTGTTTCGTTGCACGTTGTTCCGTAAGTCCGCTCACCGAGCAAGGCCCCAAGGGCGGTCCGTGTAGTCGCGTAAGGCAAGCCGATGGCTCCCGGAAGGCGTTAATATTGGTCTGATGCTTGACGAGCTTGAGTGTTCGGGCAGGTGGTTTCTGCCACAGTGCCCGCAAGAGAGAATTGACGGTGTCCTGAAGTTCAGTCCAACCACCGGAGCAAAGCTGAAAGTTAGAGGATCGTTTGCACCTGAAGAGGAAGTGCGCGTTACTGGGGGACGATTTGGGATTATCCTTGGAGTAACGGATAACGGTAAATACATTACACTCTACGAAAACGAGTGGGTGAGTTCATCTCACAGAATGCCTGGGGGATTCGCCCAGACGTTCAGAGTGGGATGCGTGTTGCATCTGCCGGACTCGCTCACCCGCCGACTCCCTGAGGTCTCTCATCTGGCTCTGGAAAAACTCTTCACCGAGGTTCCCGCGCTGATACGCATGCCGAACAAGTTCCCGATAAACAGTCTCCATACCACACCCACTGACGAAAACGTAATTGACTAGTAATGCGCTCTGTGTAACTACGGTCGTGAAAGTATAAGACCTTTCAGCACGCGCAGATGAAACACCGAAGGTGGGGGTGATACACTAGCATTTACACACTCTTACGGGCAATCTTGACTCGACCAGTAAGCGCGAGCACGTCCGATCGATCCAGTCGCGAGCGAATCATGCATCAAATGAAACGTCCTCCGGCGAGCCGGACGAGGACGAAAACCGTTGCATCGCAGCCGTCGCTTCGGCTACCCTACTCGGTTCAGGATGGCCAAAACGGAAATCCTGGTTCAGTTGTTGTCATGGCACACAGGTGACGATGGACTGTCATACTGATTTGGGAAGGCCAGCTTAGCAAAAATCCCGCGGATGTGTGGCAAGGATCAAGAAGGTGGTCCGAGGAAGGCCATAGGACGGCTTGAAAACCCCGTCAGGGCGAGAGGCGAGAAGAAGCAAATCGGTCAAAGTCGCACCTCCTTCGCCAAGTCGAATAACATGGCGCTCCTAAGCTAAAGGGTAACTAAATTAGGCTCTTCCGGGTTTTAAGTGGGCGAAGGAGCCAGATCGAGTTTCCCACAGTGGAAGTAGATGGCGTTGATGAAGTTCTGTTGATTGCGGAAACCGCGCGCCGTGGCCTTGACCCATTGAATCCTTGAGTTCAACCCCTCGCTGACCGCGTTCGTAATGCGGTGTTTCAGATACGTGAGTATGTTTTCGAGGCGAGCCGTCAACATCCGCGCTACGGTGACCATCGGCGTCAGCCGGCTGCGACTCGCCCAGCCGCGCCATTGCTCGAAGAAAGCTCGCGCCGCCGATTCGCGACGATAGTCGAACAGCCGCATCGCCGTTTCCTTCAACGCCCACGCCCGCGCCGTCTTCAAGTCGCTTTCGCGCAGCGCGCGGAACTCGCGCCAGGCGTCCTCGGAAAAGTTCGCCGGATGCCGCAGCCAAGCGTACTTCGTGCCTGTCAAACGCTCGTCGCCGAGGGCCAGTAAACGCTTGTTCTCCGCCCGCCGCACCTGGTCCACCGCCTTCGCCAGATGCGCCGCGATGTGATATTTGTCGTAAACGATCTTTTTCTCCGAAATGTGGTATCCACTTGACTCAGGTAACCCCAACATCTTGTGGTTGGGCTCACGGGGCCTCAGCGTCCCAGTCGGCGACGATCGATCGATACGGCGTTGGGTCCACGGCGACTGCCTGCTGCACAAGGCGGTAGAAGAGTTTTCCCAGGCTGCGTGAGTTGCGCCGGTTGAAGCGGAACACAAACTCGTCGAGGTAGTAGTCCAGATGCTCGTGGCTAACCGCGCCTTGGTGCGTGCCCAGCAGCCAGCGCTTGAGCAACGAGATCGCTTGGTGCACCCTCGGCAATAATTCCGAGGCCTGCTTGCGGCGGCCCGACAGAAAGACGATGCGATGCTGGTAGCCCTTCTTCTCCAGCGGCTCGTAGCCCAGCCAGCCGTCGGTGTGCACCACGCTTCCCGGCTCGACCGACTCCTCCACGAAGGGCATCAAACTGGCCGCCGATGCGTTCCGCACGCGCTGCATGCGGATCCGTCCTAGCCCGCGGCCTCTCTCTTCCGCGGCTACTGCAATCAAGGCTTTACGCTCGGTCTGCCGGCCGCTCACACCCTCTTCCTCAGCGCCCCAATAGGTCTCATCGACCTCGACTACGCCCGCCAATCGCTCCCGCCCCGGACGCACCATCGCTCGCCGCAGCTTGTGCATCCAGGTCCACGCGGTTTGATAGCTGCCCAACCCGAGAACGCGCTGCAGACCCAGCGCGCTGACCCCGTTCTTTTGCGAAGTGACGTGCCAGATCGCCCGGAACCACAGCCGCAGCGGCTTACGTGTGTCTTGGAAGATCGTGCCCGAGGTCACCGACGTCTGCCGCCCGCAGCGAGCGCATTCGAACCACACTTTGCGCACCGGCCAAGCCCGCTCATGCCCGCATCCCGGACAGCGGAAACCCTCCGGCCAGCGCAACGCGGACAGATAGTCGCGACAGGCCCCTTCGCTGGCGAAGCGTACCTCGAACTCGAGCAGGTCGCGTGGATAATCCTCCACGAAGGCGCATACTACATCTTGGGGTCACCTGAGTCAAGTGGATACCCCATTTAGTCGCAATCAGCATCGCGATTAATGCGTTGTTTTCAGTGCTGTTTTTCTATGCGCGCCACAGAAAAGAAGAAGACTATGTGAAGACGGTTAGACGCGTGGATGACAACGAGAAATACCTTGCCGCTGCGATGAGCCATATCGTGAGGTGCTTACACGCGATTGACAACAAGCTCCGGGTCTTAGAGTCAGGTCTCCTGAGGTTGGTACTTGTCTCTGAGGGACTACGCGAATCAAGCCGGCTCATCGAAGAAAACGTGTGTAATGACAATGCGGAATTATTGACAGTGATGCAGGAGCTTGCTTTGTTTAGTCGAGATGACGACGTACGACTTTCGGCGTACCGGCAGCTCGCGACATCATTTGGGGATATAGCGTCACTGGAGATGGCGGAGATGGTGGCAGGCCGGGAACCGGACGGCGAGGTGCGGGAACTTGCGGCACACTACACCCGGATACTGCGTAAGAGATTACATCGCTAGACTGATGGCGACGCCTCGCCTCCCTCAATACAGGTCTGAACCGTCTGGTTCCGGTCCGGCGCCGCGATTCCGGACTGTTTCCTAAGGAATCAACCGAAAAGCCTGTGTAGCGCGGACCTGGTGCCTTTCCAGGGTCCGCGTCCTTGGGGTTGGCGATCGGCCGCTCCTTGTGGCCGATCGGGGCTTGGGGTGGGGATAAAATCGGCCGTGCCAACGGCCTATCCCCTTCTCGCGAAGCCGCCAACACGCCCGGGACCCACGCACCTCCCTGCCGTCCGCCAGTTACGCGAGTCTGAAATTTCTAACTCGCGCACCATCAACAAAATCGCCTTGCCTTCTGCATCTACCCTTCCCCCGCCGTGATATGCTGGGCCCGTAAGAGCGCCAGCCTTCAGCGAGCGACAGACTGGCGCGCCCCCGGCCGGGCATCAAGTCCTCCACATGGCCTTCGTCGGTGAGCCGATCAACCGACCGCGTTACACAGGACAACGGGATCGATCCCAAACCGTTTTGGCGGCTCCGCGCGATACTCAAGGAGCCGCACCTTATCAAGCCGCGCTCGGGGCGCCCCTGGCGGGGCGCCCCGGCGTCGGCAACTATCCCTCGATGCACCGGACTACGGGTCTTGGTGCGCTTGGAAAAATGGGGACTGCCACCAATTCGCTGGTCGTCATGCCTTCGAAACAAAGGACTCAGCCGGAAGCGAATTGGCTGGCTGTACCCGATTTTTCGCCCTCCCCATCGCCCGTAGGGACCAAAAATTTCGCTATTCCTGCCACCAACTGCCACCAGCACTCGCCTGGACGGTCTTTAAAATCCTCTACGTAACACAAACAAAGAGACTTAACAAGAAAACAGGACAGTGGCAGCGCCAACCAGCTCACTGCCAAAAACCTCCTCGAAATGGCCGCTAAGACCGCGCTAGAGCCAGGAAAGACGCGTTTTCCGCCCGCTAGACGTCGTTTTTAGCACGCTAAACGGCATAGTCCCGTAGCGCAGGCCTGGGCCGTCGTTTGGCCCAGACCTGCGGCCTTTTCTGGTGGTCGCTCTGAGGACGAGTTGGCTCAGCTACAGCCATGATCGAGCGGCAAGAAACCGGGTCCAGGCCGAGGTCGCTCTAATAGGGCTTTGTGATCATAGGCTTCGTTCCAGGCGAACTGTAATTGAAGCCTCGAAGGGGATGGACGCAGTCGTACTGCAGTGTCTGACTACGCTGTCCGACCGAAAGGCATTACCTAAGGGAGATGCCCGGTCGGTCGTCTTGTCGGCCCTTGGAGGCGTCATAGGTTTCATGAAGACACCAAGTGTGGACCGAGATCCAGAAACCAGACGTGCTCTTGCTAGTGCCGCTCGAAAACTGGCCCCTCGGCTACGGCAAGTCAAACCGAGCATTTCACAAGAACTTGAAACCTGGGCGCAGGAACTCGAGGTCGGGAAACAGGCCAAGCCTAAGCAAAGAGCCAAGAGGAAGAAACGTAGAGCCACTGCGTAGGCGATTGGGAGTGGTTAAGGTTTAGGGTTTAGTTGGCCGGCAAAGCGCGTCGGTAGTTGACGGCCCGTCTATCAGAATCGACTACTGTGAGGTGACAATTTCATGGGTATACAAAACAAGATCTCCAAAGGAGCTATAACCAGAAGTTGTGGATGAGCCTCTGAGGGGAGGCGGCGTATCCTGACGATTGAGGAAGCAACTCAATCGTTTTCTGGAAAGGAACAAGGAGGATACGCCATGAGTCAGTGTGAAGCTGCTGAGAGCAGCAGTCAAGTCAACCCCCAAGTCATTGATGGAAAGGAACGCTCGCCCTTGGATGAGGTGCTGCGCCAAGGAGCGCGCCAGATGCTCGTCAAGGCCGTGGAAGCCGAAGTGACCGCCTACATCGAAACGCATCAGCACGAAGTCGACCAGGACGGCCGGCGGCTGGTGGTGCGCAACGGTCACGCCCGCGAGCGCACCATCGTCAGCGGCGTGGGTCAGCTGAAGATCCAGGCGCCGCGGGTCGACGATCGCCGAGTCGATGAGCAGGGCCGGCGCTTTCGTTTCACTTCCCAGATCCTGCCGCCGTATCTGCGGCGCACGAAGAGTGTGGAGGAGTTGATCCCCTGGTTGTACCTGAAAGGGATCTCGACGGGCGATTTCAGCGAAGCGCTGGAGGCCTTGCTGGGGCCCGACGCTCCGGGCCTGTCGACGACGACGGTAGTGCGTCTCAAAGACGTCTGGCGCCGCGAGTACGAGGCTTGGTCAAAGCGTGACCTCAGCGGCCAGCGGTTTGTTTACATTTGGGCCGATGGCATCTACTCGAATGTTCGTCTGGACGATGAACGGCAGTGTTTGCTGGTTGTGATGGGAGCACTCGAAGACGGTCGCAAGCAACTGCTGGCGGTGCACGACGGCTTTCGCGAAAGCGAACTGTCGTGGCAGGAGTTGCTAGAGGACTTGAAACGGCAGGGGCTCGAGCTGCCGCCGAAGTTGGCGGTGGGCGACGGAGCGATGGGGTTTTGGGCGGCACTGCGGAAAGTCTATCCGGCGACCGGTGAGCAACGCTGCTGGCTCCACAAGACGGCCAACGTGCTCAATAAGCTGCCGCAGAGCATGCAGGGCAAAGCCAAGCAGGCGCTGCGCGACATCTATCTTGCCGAGAGTCGGCAGACGGCGGAGGCCGCTCTGGACCGTTTCAAGAACCTATACGAGAAGAAGTTCCCCAAAGCGGTCGAGTGCCTGGAAAAAGACCGCCAAGTGCTGCTGGCTTTCTACGACTTTCCGGCCGAGCACTGGGGGCACTTGCGGACGACGAACCCGATCGAGTCCACCTTTGCGACGGTCCGTTTGCGGCAGCGACGAACGAAGGGTTGTGGCAGCCGCGAAGCGTCGTTAACGATGGTCTTCATGCTGGCCCGCCAAGCCGAGCGCCACTGGCGACGCCTGAACGGTTCGGAAGTGATTGTTCATGTCTTAGAGGGAAAGGTTTTCAAGGATGGATTGATGGTTCAGGAAAACGCCGCCTGACCTCGCCCATCCACAACATTTGACAATATCTCTCTCCAAAGCCTTTGAGCCCTTTCTTTCCGACAGCGGTCCCAACGACAAGCGCGACGCGATCGTGATCTACCGTTCACCCAAGGTCGATCGGCCACGTGCTCGCGGGCGGTTGCGCGCGCTCCAGCGGCGGCTCGACTACGTGAAGGCTCGTGCCGCGGTCCAGCAGCCGGTTGAGGCAGCGCTGTTCAAGAGCTACAAGAAAGCTGGGGTTGCGCGTCTCTCCCGGAAACAAGATCTCGGCGTCTACTCAATCGGGTCCGCGGCATTGCCGGTCGCGCATGTCGAAGTGACTCCCAGGACCCTGCCGGCCCTCGCCGAACAGAAGAACGTCGTTGCAGTTTTGCCCAACCAAAAGATTCATCCCATCAAACCTGCGAGCGTGGATTACGTCGCTCTAAGAAAAAAAGAGACCACAGACGGGATGACGTGGGGCCTCAGACGGCTTGAGATTCCCAAGCTTTGGGAGACGACGAAGGGCGCTAACATTAATGTGGCCGTGCTGGATACCGGCGTGCACGGGGAGCACCCGGCTCTCGATGGCCGTGTCAAGGGGTTCGTCGTGGTTGACCCGTTGGGCCGCAGAATTACTGCTCAGCCCAGCTTTGACGGCGGGCAGCATGGCACTCACGTTTCTGGAACGATCGCTGGGGGCAAGACTGCTGAGGGGGTCTCCATCGGTGTCGCCCCTGAAGCTAACCTACTCGTAGCGGGGGTTTTGGTTGGGGACGCTACCCTGCGCACCCTGGTGGAAGGAATCTCCTGGGCGGTGGAGAATGGGGCGGATGTCATCAACATGTCGCTCGGGTTTACGTACTATGAGCCTCTGTTCGCTCAGCTCTTTGACATTCTCGTGGAGGAGTTCGGCGTGATCCCTGTGGTCGCGATCGGCAATGAAAATCATGGGAACAGCAGCTCTCCTGGAAATTCGCCGAGCGCTTTCTCGGTCGGCGCGGTAGAGAAAATGAGTGGCGGCAAGCTTGACGTCGCGTTCTTCAGCAGCGGGGCCAGTCTCGTGTTCCCGGGACAGGAACCCAACGCGCTGGTCACCAAGCCGGACGTCGCAGCACCGGGCGTTCAAGTCTATTCCAGTATTCCTCCTGAGAAGACAGCGCAGGGAGTTTTCGACTACACCTACATGGACGGCACTTCGATGGCGACTCCGCACGTCGCGGGCGTGGCGGCGCTGCTAATGGCAGCGAAACCCCAAGCATCGGTGTCCGATATAATGAGTGTGCTCAGAGAGACCGCTAAGCACCCGGCTGGGGTAGACCTACGGCCGGACAATCGCTGGGGCCATGGAGTGATTCGCCCTTTAGAAGCGCTTCAAGCCCTGTGACTTGAGTCAGTTAAGCGATCTGACACCGGATGCATGAGTTCGAAAAGCACAGAAGAACCCGGGCCGAAGATCAGTGCTGAGTTCAGTAGCCGCCTAGCTCGCATGTCTCCCGATCAGAAGGTCCACGCGGTCGTTGTCGTGGCCAAGAATGCTGCCAAAGGGCGAGCTTCCCGGCGCCAGACACGAGGAGAGCGAAAATCAGCGATCGAGTCGGTGCGCAAATCCGCCAGGGTAGCGCTGCAACAGGTGGACAAGACGTTGGAAGAATTCGGTGGCCGGCGCCTGCAGTCCGATGTGAATGCCCTAGGAACGATTACTGTTGAGGCCACGCCGGCGGGCATCAACGCTCTTGCCCGATCGAAATCCGTCAAGGCCATACTGGAAGATCAACGAGTGACGTTGGCTATTTGACCCTTCTTTGCCCGACTGCGCTGGCGGCTCGAAGGGCGCCTCCATTTTCGCTTCGGAGTGTTGCCGAGCCCGTAGCGCGAATCTAGGCGGGCGCCCATGTTCCTCCCTTTCTTCCGGCTCGGATCGTTGCCCGCCAGATTCGCGGCCGTTTGAACTCGACCCCAATCGGAGGAAAAGTCGAAAGTCCCGTAGCGCAGGCTTGGGCCGTCGTTTGGCCCAGACCTGCGGCCTTTTCTGGTGGTCGCTCTGAGGACGAGTTGGCTCAGCTACAGCCATGATCGAGCGGCAAGAAACCGGGTCCACGGCGAGGAGCGAGCCGCGCGTGGGAAGGTCTGTGAAAAGATTCGGACTGGGCATAGCTTTCCGAAGATGGCGATCGGTCGTCCCCGGACGACCGATCGGGGTGCGGGGTGGGGGCCAACCGGCCGCGCAGCGACCGGCCTTCCTCCCTACTGACAAACCTCAAAAACTAGCCTCGCTCTGCGCACCGTCACATCACTTCTGACCTCACAGAATCAACAACATACCTGCTCTCGAACACCGAAAAACTTGACTTCGTGGCTTAAAATTGAAATAGAAAAGGGGTCGTGCGTCTGGCCCCGAGAGTTTTTAGCGGAAATCCGCTCAAATCCGCTCAAATCCGTCAAGAAAGCCCAGTTCCCAGGCGAAGCTGTCACCGGGCGTTCGGACAAATCGGACAAGTCCAGTAGCGCGGGGCTGGGTGGCCGTTTTTCCCAGGCCCGCAGCTTTCCTCAGCCCCGATGGTACTGCCGGGCGCCTGCGTGTGCCCGATTCTGTCTGAGTTGCTGTATGGTGTAAACAGAAGCTGATGAAGAACGAGTTCAGCGCTATCTTCGAGCGAGACGGCGACTTGATCATCGGCTATTGTCCGAGGTTCCGGGTGCCAACGGACAGAGGCGCACCAAAGAAGAGTGCCGTCGCAGTCTGGCAGCTGCCATTGAACTTGTTCTGGAAGACCGTCGCCAAGGCATGAAAAAGTCAGGAGCTGTCACAGCGGCGTCCTAGAAGGCGCGTAGAATCAATGACATCTGTAGCCGCGGTTGACAGTCCCCGATTTTTCGCCGAACCTAACTTCTCCCCTGGGCTGCTAGAGTCGACTTAGGAGGTCACGGCCATGGCAAACGTCCTTTTTACGAACGTCAGAGTCCTTGATTGTACGGGGGCCGATCCCTACGCGGGCCAGGTGCTGGTCGAGGGCAACCGCATCAAGCGCGTCACCGAGGAGTCCGCTTCGCTGCCGGCCGATGGTGCGCGGGTCATTGACGGCGCGGGTGCTTTCCTGATGCCGGGTTTGATCGACTCGCACACTCATTTGAGTATCAACAACACGGCCGACCTCGTCGAGCTGGCGCTGATTCCGCCGGAAGAGCACACGCTGATCACGGCGCGCAACGCGAAGTTCTATCTTGATCACGGCTTTACGGGGTGCATCAGCGCGGGTTCGGTCAAGCCGCGCCTCGATCTGGTGATCCGCAATGCCGTCAACGCGGGAGAAATCCCCGGTCCCCGGCTAATTGCCTGCACTCCCTGGATGACGGTCACCAGTGGCCTAGGCGATGTGAGAAAGCTCCACATGCCCCACCTCGAGTCCTTGGGGCTCGTTGCCGACGGGCCGGATGAGTTTCGCCGGCTGACGCGTGAGTTGATCCGCGAAGGCGTCGACATTATTAAGCTCGTGGTATCGGGGGATACCGGCATTCCGCATGCCAGAGACACGGACACGGTGATGACGGAAGCTGAAGTCGCCGCGGTGGCCGAGGTTGCCCACGCGCACGGCAGACGCATGAACGCCCATGCCCGGAGCGCCGAGTCGATCAAGAGGTGTGTGCGCCACGGGGTCGACATCATCTACCACGCGAACTTCGCCGATGAAGAGGCGCTCGATATGCTCGAGGCCAACAAGGACACGATCTTCGTCAGCCCCAACATCGGCTTCCCCATCGTGGCTATCTACGAAGGCGAAGCCTGGGGGCTCAGCGAAGAGGACGTGAAGAAACTCGGTTTCCGTCAGGAACTCGAAGGCGCCTGCAACGCCATGAAGGAGCTGCACAAACGTGGTGTCAGGATTCTCGCTGGCGGCGACTACGGCTTCCAGTCGACCCCGCATGGCAACAACGCAAGAGACATAGAACACTTCATCAAGTTCCTAGGGTTCACGCCGATCGAGGCCATCATGTCGATGACCAGATACTGCGGAGAAGCGATGGGCCACGATGACCTCGGTCAGATCAAGGAAGGTTTTCTGGCCGACATGCTCCTGGTCAAGGGCGACCCGCTGGGAGACCCGAAGCTGCTGCTCGACACCGACAACCTCATCGCCATCATGAAGGACGGCAAACTGCACAAGGATCCGGCGGCGGTAGGATGTTAGACGGATTGCGTGGCCGGCCACCAGGCAGCCCGATCCGGATCGCGCACGACCAGGTCTTTGACGAACGCCAGTGACTTGTGGAAACCCTCGGTGGCCGAAAACAAGCTGTCTTCTTGTTCGATGGAGAGGACGCCGTCGTAGCCAATAAGCCTGAGGGCGCTTACGAAGTCCTTCCAGAAGCCAACGTCGTGTCCGTATCCAACCGTCCGAAACGTCCACGTCCGATGTGCTTCGTCACCAAACGGTTTCGTGTCGATCACGCCGTTACGGTTCCTGGTCACCGTGTTGATCTTGTTGTCTTTCATCTGCACATGGAAGACGGCGTTTCCCAACTGCAGGACGGCATCAGCGGGATTCATTCCTTGCCAAACGATGTGGCTCGGGTCGACGGCGGCCCCGACGGCCGGCCCGACGGCGTCGCGTAGCTTGAGCAAGGTCTCGGTGTTATAGACCACGAAACCAACAAACATTTCAAGGCCGATTCTTACTCCGTGGTCGCGGGCGTAGTTGGCTTCTCGCTCCCAGAAAGGGATCACTTCCTCTTCCCATTGCCAGCGCAGCAGTTCGGTGTTTTCATCCGGCCAGGGGAAGCTGACAAAGTTGGCGTACTTGGCGGTCTTGCTGTCGCCGGGACAACCGGAAAACGTGTTGACGGTGGGGACGCCGAGTTTCTCCGCCAGCTGGATCGTCTTGTGCTGGACCGACCTGAAGCGCCTGCGTTTCCCCGGGCTCGGATGCAGAACGTTACCGTGGCAGGTCAATGCACAGATCTCGAGCCCGCGATCTGTGAACTTCTGCTTATACTCCCGGCACCGATCGTCGCTCGCCAGCAGCTCGTCCAGCGGACAGTGTGGCGAGCCGTTGTAGTTTCCCGCGGCAATCTCGACCGCCTCGACGCCGGTTCCGGAAAGACGTTCGAGGCAGTCGTCGAGATCCAGGTCGGCAAACAGGTTCGTGTATACGCCGAGTTTCACGGTAGCTCCTTCCTTTGCCGCGCCCGGCCACGGGGCCTACGGCAGCAGAACGCGGCCTCCGCTGGCGACCACGGTCTGGCCGGTCATGAAGCTGGATTGCTCGCTGAGCAGGAACATGACGACGTTGGCGATATCCTCGGGAGTTCCCATCCTCTTGAGCGGGGTGTCTTGAATCTGTTTGGCGCGCGTGGCCTCGTCGAGATTGGCCACCATATCCGTGTCGGTTAAACCCGGGGCTACGGCGTTGACCCGAATGTTGTGGGCGGCGACGGCCTCCGAAAGACCTTTGGTGAACGCGGTAACTCCCGCCTTGCTCACCGAGTAAGGAATGCACATCGGCCGCCCGCGCAGGGCGGCGACGGAGGTGACATTCACGATGCGGCCGAATCCGCGCTCGACCATGCCGCCCTTGACCGCCCAGGTTACAAGATAGACGCCGGTCAAATTGACGTCGAGCGTCCGCCGCCAAACATCGAGCGTCACCTCCTCGTGCGGCACGGCGTCAAACACGGCGGCGTTGTTGACCAATAGGTCGATCGGGCCCAGCACCGCACTGACCTCGGCAACCATCGACTCGACCTGCTGAGGCGAGGAAACATCGGCGCGCATGACATGGGCCGTGCTTCCTGCCGCTTCAACCAGCTTGGCTGTCTCTTCCGCCGCCTTTTCGCTCGATCGATAATTGATGGCTACTTTCGCTCCGGCCATAGCGAGTTGTTCACAACAGGCGCGGCCAATGCCCTTGGCGCCACCGGTCACCAGGGCAACGCGTCCTTCGAATTCAGAGGAAGTCATCGGTTGCCTTCCCGCGGAAACCCCGTGGCGAGCACGCGGATTCTTGCTGGTAGCTGAGCGCGGCGAATGGTTATCATACTTCAAACTGCGGAGGGTGCGCGAGCGAAAACCGCTGCGCCGGCGTACTTCGACGATCTGCGCGCGCTCGTTCCGCGGCGCCGCCTTGCCAAGTTGGAAAGATGTTGGGCCGATCTTCCATTTAGAGAATGAGCTTTTTGAATCGGATTCTTTTCTGACGGAGGTTGACAGACAATGGGTCACGTCCTTGTTACAGGTGCTACCGGCTACGTCGGGCGCGAGCTCGTGCGCCAGCTACTGGAGAGAGGAGATCGGGTCACCGGCCTGGGCAGAAGCGAACCCAAGGGCGATCTCGAATATGTTCAGGCGGATCTGACCGATGGTCCCGGCTTGCGGCAAGCGCTCAAGGGGAAGACCTACGACTGCGTCATGCACCTTGCTTCGCTCCCCGGAGACACGGGCGACCCGCAACAGATGGTTGGACTCAATGTCAACGGGTGCCTGAACATCCTTGAGTTTGCCCGCCATTCGAAGACGCCGCGCGCGATTGTCGCCAGTAGTATCTCGGCCTACGAGTGGTACCCCGGAACGAAGTTCAATCCGCCCGACTACGCTCCGGTTGATGAGAATCATCCTTGCCGCCCCAGGGATATGTACTCCGTTACGAAGCGGATGCAGGAAGAGCTGGCCCAGACGTATTTTCCTCAATACGATATGCCGACCACCGTATTGCGTCTGACGGCGGTCGTCGGACCTAGGGGCAGTGGGGGAGGACGCGGCTGGCGGGAAATCGCCGAGCTGCTCGCACAGGGAGAACGCGTGCAAGTCCCTCACTTTTCCGCCGAAGAAGTCTGTCATTACATCGATTTCTGGGACGTGGCGAGAATGTTCATCGCCGCGGCTGACTCGATGGAAACCGCGGGTCAAATTTTCAATTGCTGCGGGCCGGGACCGACGAGCGGGGCGGAGTTTCAGGAGTCGGTCGAAAAACTCTTTCCCGGCATCAAGGTCGAATTCGGGTTCCCCTGGAGCATGGCCCAAGGACAAGCCATTTCCTTCAGTATGGAGAAGGCGAAGCAAGTGTTCGGGTTCGAGCCGATCTACTCTCTCGAAGACAGCCTGCGCAGCATCAAGGAGTGGATCAATGCCGGCGGTCTCGAGGAAGCCCGGAAGGCCGACGCCGGCTACGAATCAGGCGTAAGTACTTCGGAGTGAAGGGGGGAACTGCTTGTTCCCGTTGCGACAATTGCCGACGCCGGCAGGCAGGCGCGGGGTCCGCCAAGGTGGGGTGAAAACCCGGCCTACACTCCCACTTCCACCGGCCGCTCCCGCGGAATCCTGCGGTCATTTTCCATGAAGTCTTCGAGACCCTTGTCCGTCATAGGGTGCTCGCACATGGCCTCAAAGACGTGAAACGGCACGGCTACGCTGTCCGCGCCGGCGACGATCACGTCGATGACCTGTTCCACGTCTTTACGCGGCGTGCCGCCTCGCCACAAGTGGCGAAGTGAACCTGTTGACTCGGCGGCCTACGACCCGCAAACTACACGGAGGGCCCGACAGCCGACAGACCGCGACGGAGGAATACATATTGTCTGAAAGAGACTTTACAGGAAGGACCGCCCTCATTACAGGTGGATCACGCGGCATCGGTCGCGATGTCGCGATCAAGCTTGCGCGTCACGGAGCCGATGTCGCCATCATCTACCATAGCCGTGATGCTGACGCCCGAGCCACGAAAGAGTCAGTCGAGCGGGAAGGTGTGAAGTGTATCCTTGCGAAGGGTGACGTGTCCAACCCGTCCGATGTAGAAGCCGCCGTCGCAAAGACTCGCCAGGAGCTAGGTCCCATCAGCTTGTTGGTAACGAGTGCCGCCATCCTCTTTGTGGGATCTCATGAAGACCTAACTTGGGAAAGTTGGAAGAAGACCTTGGCCGTCAACTTGGACGGGGTCTTTCTTTCCATCATGGCCGTGAAAGACGAGATGCTGGCGAACGAGGACGGACGAATTGTCTGTCTGTCTTCGGTCGCCGCACTGCGCGCGCGCAAGCTGGAGATCCCCTATGCCACGAGCAAGGCTGGAATCGTAGCCATGGTGAGGTGTTTTTCCGGCGCGCTTGCTCCGCACGTCCGAATCAACTGCATTGCCCCGGGTCTGGTCGAAACGGAGATGAGCGCCGCTCAGCCTCCCGAGAGAAAGCAGGCTATCATCGACGCAACGCCATTGGGCCGGTTGGGTCGACCGGAAGAAATCGCCAAGGTCGCGTATTTCCTACTTTCCGATAAGTCGAGCTTCACGACCGGACAAACGGTCGCCGCAACCGGGGGAAGAGTGCTGCTACCGTGAATTCGCGTGGATCTGGAGCGGTTGGGATCATCTCCACACGGGAAACATTCGAGTAAGAGCATGCCCGCGAGTAATCACCCGTAAGCACCAGTTTTTTGTTAGTCTTGTGATAGAATAGTACGAGATGAACGAGTTGTACAATTCGACCAGCACAACGAGACAGGGTCGATATGACCAGGCTGAAAGCATCCGAGACCAGAATTCCCCCGGACACCTTCAATAGAGTGGCCTACAAGGGGGAGAGGATCCGTGTCGAACGTCGCGGAGGGGCTAGTGTAGTTCTTATCTCCGAAGAAGACGCAGATCTCCTTGAGGAGCTTGAGGATCGCTACTGGGCGGAAACCGCGGACAAAGCCCTTGCTGCTATGACGGCCGAAGGTGAGCGGCCGGTTCCGCTGGAGGAACTGAAGAAGAAACTAGCGCCGTAGACCGTGGCCTACCGAGTCCAACTGTTACCCACGGCAGCAACGGAACTAAGCGAACTGCCCGCCGCAATCCAGAAGCGTATCATCCGTTGGCTAGACCTTCTTGGAGAAAACCCGCGCCGACCCGGGACTGCGAAGCTCAAAGGTCGCGAGGACTTGTACCGCGCCCATGCAGGCAAAGACTACGTGATCATCTACACCATCCGAGATGATGAGGTAATCGTTCTCGTCCTGCGGGTAGGGCATCGCCGTGAAGCCTACAGAAGACCCCCATCCTACTGATGGTCGCAAAATATAGTGACCCATAGCGGTCGGAAACTCGCGATGCTGGAAAGGGCGCGACATGTCGCGCCCTTGCAAACAAAAGCGATCGTTGATCCGCCTGGTGAATGCGCGCTGGTCTGCCGAAGGCCGAGCCTGTCACTATATTTTGCGAAACTCAGTAGACTCCCGATTCCTCGTCTCTTCCAGCCCGCTTGCCGGCTTCCAACCAGCACGCTGCCGTGCTATCGGCTAACCACGACCTCCGGCACGAGATTTTTGATGATCTCAATCACTTCGAAGATCCAGCCGCTTGGGGTGCGTAGGAAGGCCACTCTGCGCTCGCCGAAGCCCGCGGAAGCTCGGACCGGCTCTCTGATCGGTACAGCGCCGCTGGCGATAAACTTCTCGACATCTTGATCGAAGCTATTACTGACATAGACCAGATGAGTAATGCCGTAAGGCAGTGGCTGGTCCAGCAGGTGCTCGTAGACCATCTCTTCGGCCAAGTGCAGGTACTTGTCGCCCATCTTGATAAGCGGAACCCGGAAAAACTTGTTATTTAGCTCAAGTTTCTCATCGAGGATGATTTCGTTCCCCATCGTCTTTTGAAACTCGAGTTCTTTCTCGATATCAGGGACCTTGATCCCGATTGTCCACAGTCCTGTCAGCATCGTTCCGGTTCCTTTCTAACGCTCGGGCGCCCGGGATCCCGTTCATTTGGCGCTGAGGACCGTTGATCTCCGAGGTGAAGGTAGCTCAGACGGGCAGCTGAACTCATTCTCCCGACACCCTTACGAGCTGCTTACCGATGTTCCGGCCGGATAGCATCTCCATGAAGGCTCGGGGGGCGTTTTCAATTCCCTCAGCGATTCGTTCACGATACTTGATCTTGCCGCTTCTCACCCACTCGCGCAGCTTGCGCAAGCCCTCTTCGCGCCGCGCCGCGTAGTCCATCACGAGAAAACCTTCCACTTTCGCCCTTTTGACGATCAGGTGCCAGAGGAGGCGAGGCCCCATTTCCGGTGTCTCCAAGTTGTACTGGGAGATCTGGCCACAAATGGCTACCCGAGCCTTCACATTGAGCAGAGGAACGACAGCGTCCGTGATCGCACCACCTACGCCGTCGAAATAGGCGTCGATGCCGGCTGGACAAAGCTCCTGCAGCACCGCGGAGTAGTCATCTACCACCTTGTAATTGAAAGCAGCGTCGAAGCCTAGATCTTGAGTCACATACTGGACCTTCTCATCACTTCCGGCGATGCCCACCACGCGACAGCCTTCGATCTTGGCAATCTGTCCCACGGTCGAGCCGACCGCGCCAGCCGTGGCCGAGACTACTACAGTTTCCCCGGACTGGGGCCGGCATATGTCAAGCAGCCCGAAGTACGCCGTCAGGCCGGGCATTCCCAGAACACCGAGTGCAGTAGAAATCGGCGCGGCTTGGGGATCGATTCTTACCAGCGACTGCCCTTTGGCAACCGCATACTCTTGCCAACCCAGATCACCGAAGACGACATCCCCTTCGTGATACCCTTCGCGGCGCGACTGCAACACACGGCCAACCACACGGCCCACCATGACTTGACCGACTTGAACCGGCGGAGCGTAGGATTTGACGTCCCTCAACCGGCCTCTCATATACGGATCCACCGAAAGGTAGATCACTTGAACGAGACATTCTCCGTCTCTTGGCGTGCCGACGGGAGAACTGACCAATTGGAAGTCCGATTCCTTGGGAAACCCCTTCGGCCTCGCAGCCAGCGTGATCTGTCGGTTCACGTTCTCCATTTCAGTCCGCTTCTAGGCTTCGTTGCAAAAGTTCGCGTTATTTGAAAAGCCCTTTCCCGAAGGACCATACGATCGTCCGTCTGGCCCGGAAGTGGTTTGTTCGCAGAGTCTTCCGAGCCGCGACCGTGAGGGAGCGGTCCAGGGATTGTCCGCCTATAACCTATCCTGAATTTATGCAACCAAGCACTAGGCTTCCTTGGGTTCGGGTTCGGCTTCCTTACGGAGTCTCTTCACATAGGCAAGCGACGCGTCAGCCAGCTCCCAAGCGCCGGGGAAACCCATGCCAATCGTCCAGTAATCTATGTCCGGCAGCGTCAGCAACTTGGGCGCAATCTCTCGAAAGTTCACATAACTAGTGCCGAGAGGGGCGTGAGTGCTGGTGCGGTCTTCATGGAGGGTGCCGTCGGAGTCGGTGACGTGGATGGCGCCTACCTTGCCCTCCAGTTTCGAAAGCAGCTCCTCCACTCCGCCGGGCAGAGTCTCCTTCTCGCCTTGGTGGCGTGCACCGACGACCGCGCACATGTAGGCGTGACCGGTGTCGAACATGATCCTAAAGTTCGAATGGTCGACTTTGTCGTGCATCTCAACGACCTCGGAAGGCTTGTTGAAAATAAATCCGGGCTCGAATTCCCAATGCACCTTCACCCCGGCATCCTTTGCCTTCTCCGCAGCAGCCCGGAAGGTCTCTGCAACATATGCTTTCGCTGACTCGTATTCGCTGTCGGTGCTGTACTTATCAGGTGGCGCGACCGTATCAACGCGCATGTCGCGAACTCCCAAGTCGTTCGACATCTCAAGATTGCGGGCGAAAAGATCCAGGTACTTCTCGCGGTTGCCCTCCTCCGTGGGATCGGCCGAGCGCTGGTCACATTGGTAACCCGACGTTTCGAGCCCCAGATCTTGCACCATCTGTTTGACCTTGAGGCGTGACTCTTTCGTGGGGTAGGCGTCGAGTGTGATGTGTTCTTTCAGCCCGCAGACCTCGATGGCGTTGTAACCGGCTTCGGCGAGTCGTTTGGCGCTTTTTTCAAAGGGGATCGGGTCAGAAGCGTATGCGCGGAACGCAAATGCCCAACTGCCTGCTGAAATCTTCTTCATACACGACTCCCGTTCCAAGACTTGCCTTTGAACCGAGAAGTATACCGCGATCGAGGAATGACTTACTGCGCCTTATGCGGAGTTGCCCCTGGGCCCTGGCGAAGTCTTTGCGCCGTATAGCGTGCGGCCCAGAGGGTGCAGCTTCGAAAGCGAAGCCGGCGGTCACACCGTTAACCCTTCGGCCGATCCTCGTCACCGGCGCGGCGATCGAAGTGGCTTGCCAGAGCGATCGCGGCAAAGCCGAAGACGAAAGACGCGGCGACCACCCATACAAACGAGATGCTTCGGTCTAGTCCGAACCATTCCTTGCCAAAACAGATGTAAACACTCGTGCAGACACCGATGCCGAAACCAAACAACGCCGACCGCTTCCTCGCTTTGCGAAACAGTACTCCGGCAAAAAAGAGAGCCGCGATGGGTCCCACGAAAATGTGGTTTACGCGGCTCGTCAGCTCCGTTAAGTTCCAGTCGGTGTGCCGCGTAGCGGTCATGATGCCGATCGCCACGCCGACACCCACCAAGCCCGCGACAAAAGCTGTCGCTTTTTCCAACCAGAGGGATTCCGTTCGCTTGCCCCCCCAGCCGAACCTCTCGACGAAGTCGCTGCTAATGACACTCGAAATAGAGTTGATCCCCGAACTCAAGCTCGACATCGCAGCGGCCAGCAGAGCCGCCAGCAACAAACCGGAGAAGCCCGAGGGAAGCACCTCCACAATGAACCGCGGCATGAGCCGATCTGCTTCGGTTGTCAGCTGGGCGTGGAAAGCCTGAATCGGCAAATCAGATTGCTCGGAGTAGAAGACAAACAGACCCAAGCCACAAAGCGCCAGGAAAAAGGGCAACACTAAGTTCGCTCCCGTGTAGAACCAAAGGGTGCGCCGGGCGGATTCAAGGGAAGGAGTGCTTAACAACCGTTGTACCGCCAACTGATCCGAACCTTGCGTACACGCGTTCCAAAAGAAAACGTTCAGAAAGGTTCCCACGACAGTGATCCGTACCGTGGGATCCCAACTGAAGAATTGAACATCCGCTCGGCCGGCTTGGGAGAAAGTCTGCCACCACGTTGCCGGTCCGCTTCCCAGTAGAACGCCGATCAAAACCGGAATCGCAATCGCGCCTCCAAACAAGATCAGCATCTGAAAGTTATCGGTCCAAATGACGGTTCGCATACCGCCAACGCTGGTATATGCCGCTGTCAGCACTCCCGTCACGAGAATCGTGACGTAAACGTTCCAGCCCGACATCTCCACCACGGCGAAGCTCGTCATGTAGATCACGAGACCCATCCACAGCAGCGTTCGGACGATGAACGCACAGGCGCTAATACTTCTGACGCTGACGTCGAACCGTCTCTCCAAATATTCGTATGCGCTTGTGATGGGCAGCCGCTTGATCACCGGCAGCACAGTCCTACTGACGAGAGGCACAACGAGTGGAAGTGCCAGATAGCCGGTAGACATGCCGATACCGTAGCGGATCATCTCTCCCGGCACGCTCAAATACGAAATGGAAGAAAAAACCGTCGCCAGAAGACTTCCCCCGGCGAGCGCCCAGTGGGTCTCGCGGCCGCCAAGGAAGTATTCGCTGCGGGAAGTCTGGCGCTTGGAAAAATAGATTCCTACCAGTACGAGAACACCGAAATAGCAAAAGATAACGACGAAATCCAGGATTCCTAGGTGCATGCGGGAGTTTCTCTAGCGGCATGGGTGAGGGGCCGGGGTCATTTCACCAGGGGAAGGCAACAGGTTGGACAGAACCAACCAACAAGCCACTAGGCACCCACCCGAAGTTCCCGCCGTGACCATGACAGCTTAAGTGAACGGTATTGGGGCTAGCCACCTTGCCTGCTTGTCTCTACTATGTTATCTCTCGGGGACGGTATCCAGGCCGCGCGGCCAAGGAGATCGTTCAGCGGTACTCATGGAGCGGAGATAACAACCGTGCTCGGGGAAATCGTTGCCGGTCGCTTCGACCATAATCTCTGCGGGGTGCGGTAGGATGCTTGCTGTTCCTCTCCTATTTGCCTGTCGTGGCATCCTCACTGACACCGCGGGAGCTTAGTCGTGCATTTCGCAAACACATTCACGTTTCGCGCAAAGGCCGGAGGGCACAGCATGCTGTGCCCCTACGGATCAGGAAGGTGCTAAGAAAGTCGCCGGCGCTATCCAAACGGCAGAAAACAATGATGCGAACCCCTTTTCTACTGACCCTCACGGCAACTACGCTAGTTTTCAGCAGCTGTTCTCAGCCGCCTGAGCCTAGCATCGAAATTCCAACGGCTCTTGCCGCTGACGTCGGGGAGATTGCGGCGAAAAGCAGGATTGTCGATTTGTCAGTTCTCGTCGACGAGGATGTCCCCGCTCACTTTGGAACCAATCCGCCTTTCCAGCGTTGGACGTTCAATTGGTTTGAGCCCAAGAAAAGCGAGTACGGCACTATCGCCGAACCGGGCGAAGCAGCCTATTTCGGCCAACGATACGTGATCGACGAGCACACCGGCACGCAAATCGATTTTCCCGCCCATGTGATTCCACCCCCGGACAGCGGCCTCGAGCACGCGGGCCCGGCAGGCGCCGTAACGGGAGACAAGTATCCTCTGGAGCGGCTGATGGGACTGGCGGCGGTCGTTGACGTCAGCGCAATGCGGGATGCCGCCGAGCCCGGAATGAGTCCGCGCATTACCGTCGCCATGATCGAGGAGTGGGAGAGCACCCACGGCCCTATCGAGGCTGGTGAGGTTGTTCTGTTCCGCAGCGGCTACAGCAACGCCTATTTCAAACCACTTCCGGAGGGTCTGCGCTTGACGTTTGAACCCGCCGTCGAGAAATCGAAGCCCGGCTGGCCGGCACCTACGCCCGAAGTCATGGAGCATCTCCACGGCAAGGGCGTTTGGCACTTGGGGACGGACGGTCCCAGCATGGGTTACACCGATGGCGGGATCCCGACTCATGCCGCCGGGCTCAAATACGGCATGAGTTGGACGGAGCTGCTGATCAACCTCGACCAGCTACCCGCCCGAGGAGCTTACTTCGTCTCGGTGCCGCTCAAGATCGCGGATCAAAGCGGCAGCCCCGCCCGCGCAATCGCCTTCGTGCCTCAAGAAGAGTAGAGCGGGACATGCCGCGTCCGTAGTTCAGCGTTCCGCTCCGGTTGAGACCGGCGACTTCGGTTATACCCGCTTTCGTGCGTCGAAATCATTGCGTGTCAGCGGCCGGGTGTGTAGAATCAGGCAGGAATTCCCGTAAAAAGGAGCGGAAAATGATGGCAGAGGGTTCTATTTCCTATAGAAGCGGGTACAAGTATCAATTGACCGAAGGTTACAGCGTTGAGGTTGACGTCAAACCCGACCACGATATTGACACCGAGTACATTCATTTATCTACCAACGGGTTGCTGAAAATTGAGAATAGCTACGCTTGGGACGGGCCGTCGGGGCCCACGGTCGACACAAAAACTTTCATGCGCGGCGCACTGGCCCATGACGCACTGTATCAGTTGATGCGCAGCACGGACCTAGATGGAGAGAAGTGGAGAAAGACCGCCGACGACGAGCTGAAGAGAATATGTCGGGAAGACTGCATGTCGAGGATCAGGGCCTGGTACGTTCACAGGGCAGTGCGCAAGGCCGCGGGGTATGCCGCTTTGCCTGAGGCCCAAAAGGAGATTCACCGAGCCCCCAGACGGCACTGCAACCCTTGACTCGAAACGCCTGGCGAAGCTCAAACAACGGTCGGTATGATCCTTGAGGTTCAACGCAAAATAATAGGGCTCTTCCGGGTTTTAAGTGGGCGAAGGAGCCAGGTCGAGTTTCCCACAGTGGAAGTAGATGGCGTTGATGAAGTTCTGTTGATTGCGGAAACCGCGCGCCGTGGCCTTGACCCATTGAATCCTTGAGTTCAACCCCTCGCTGACCGCGTTCGTAATGCGGTGTTTCAGATACGTGAGTATGTTTTCGAGGCGAGCCGTCAACATCCGCGCTACGGTGACCATCGGCGTCAGCCGGCTGCGACTCGCCCAGCCGCGCCATTGCTCGAAGAAAGCTCGCGCCGCCGATTCGCGACGATAGTCGAACAGCCGCATCGCCGTTTCCTTCAACGCCCACGCCCGCGCCGTCTTCAAGTCGCTTTCGCGCAGCGCGCGGAACTCGCGCCAGGCGTCCCCGGAAAAGTTCGCCGGATGCCGCAGCCAAGCGTACTTCGTGCCTGTCAAACGCTCGTCGCCGAGGGCCAGTAAACGCTTGTTCTCCGCCCGCCGCACCTGGTCCACCGCCTTCGCCAGATGCGCCGCGATGTGATATTTGTCGTAAACGATCTTTTTCTCCGATTCGTCGAGATGCTCCCGGGTCGAGGCGACGTAAGGATCCCACATGTCCATCGCGACGGCCTCGACTCGGGCGAGTTGCTCTGCGCTCAACGTCTTCCAAAAGCCGTCCAGGCTGGCCTGGCGGCGTCCCTCGGCGACGAACAACACGCGCGAGCGGTTGAGATCGTTGACGACGGTGAGATAGCGATGGCGCTTGCGGAAGCTCTTCTCGTCGACGCCCAGGTAGGGAATCGGCTCTGCCGCGCGACGTTCGAGCCCACGTTGCACGGCGCGTTCCAGGATGCCGTGAATCTCGTCCCAGCTCAGCGCCAGCAACTCGGCGATGCCTTGCTGGCTGGCTTCCTTCAGCCACGAGATCGCGAGAGCTTCAAACAGCGCGGTGAAGCGGCTGGAAGCCTCGGCCCAGGGCAGTCGCACGACGCGCGGCCCGTGCTCGGAGCAGTCGCTGCGCGGCGGCCGGGCGTGCAGGATCGTGCGGTACTGACAGGTGTCGAGGTGACGCCAGAGGCGTTCGGGCTGATGATCGTGGAGTGCGCACACGGCGCTGCATTGGCGGCACGGCCAGCGGACTTGCTCGTCGTGTTCGAGGAAGACGTGGACTTCGCCGTCGGCTCGGCGCAGCTCCACTCGCACGACTTTCCAGGGACTTTCGATGCCCAGAATCTGGCGGTATAGCTCGCGGTCTTGCATCCCGCGAGACTACCACCGAGCCTCACTCGCCCACTAGAAACCCGGAAGAACCAATAATAGAAACGGTGGACCTTACAAGCACGGGTCTCGGGCTGCGAGGAGCAGTTACGAAACACCCCTACTTATTCGGCGTCCGGGCGAGAGCTTTCACGCGGGCTAGCCGAGACCTGGCGTTCCGGAGCGCCCGCAGCTTGGGCAACGCCGCTAGCCGTCCGAGGAGCTGAGAGAATTAAGCAACGCCCGGCAAGACTCGTCGGCTGCCCTTCGCATGAGCCTGATGTCAGAGGCGACCGAGACCCATTGCACGCCCTGCTCGACCCACTTGCCGAGAAGATCCAGATCGTCTCCAAACGCGATGCCGGCGAAGACATCCGTCTGCCGTGTTTTCTCGATGACCGTTTTGATCCTGCTCAGCACGTCGGGATGGCGAGGGTTGCCGCTGTGGCCCATCGACCCGGCCAGATCCATCGGACCGAGACAGATGCTGGTCAGCCCCGGCACGGCCAAGATCTCGTCCAGGTTGTCGACGGCCTCGGTGTGCTCGATCTGAACGATGGCGATGATCGTCTCGTTGGCCGTGCGGCAAAAGTCCGGACCTTCGAGGTCGCCGTAATCGGATCCCCTTCGTGGCCCGTAGCCGCGAATCCCATCCGGCGGATAGCGGCACGCGGCAACGGCTAGACGTGCGTCAGCGGCAGTACGGATCATCGGCACGATCACGCCCGCCGCGCCAATATCGAGCAGCGGCTTGATCATGACCGGGTCGTTCCAAGGCACGCGGACAAGCGGCGTTGTCCGGCTTCCTTTGGTTGCCATGATGTGCCCTTGCACGCTTTCGAGGGAAAGGGCGTTGTGTTCCATGTCGATCCAAACGTAGTCGAACATGCGGCACAACGCCTCGGTCGCGGTCGGGTCCGTGAACGTGATGTTCGTTCCAATACAAAGCTCACCACTGCGAATCTTGTCTCTAAAGTAGCTGGCGTTTTCCATAAGTCTTCAGTTATACAACGGTTTGCGGTCTCCGTGGGGACGCCGAGCCGTGTCCATGCGTTCCAAGCCGATTATTCTCGAAGGTTGCTGCTGGACAGCCCCGGCGAACGCACCCTATAATCGAGCAGGCCTACAGGGAGGCGAGCAGCCGAGGCACAACTGCTTGCGTCTCGCACAAAACCGGGCGGTGCGGAAGGCAATCGGGGCGAGAGGGGACGACGGCCGGCTTACCTCGATGCCCACCTACAAGAACCTTAACGGCTATGAGGTCGGACCCCACGACCGCTTCACGCTCGTCGCGACCTACGAAAATCCTACCGCGGAACGCGTTGATGCGATGGCTGGCATCTTTGTCTTCTACTCAGCGGCGCCGTAGCAGCTGGTGGCAGAAGATCCCCTACTTAGGTCCAGGTCAGATTACCTACGCTACCCAGTTTTGCCATGGCGGGTCGATTCGCCGGCTCAGGTGCAGGCAGGCGCGCCCCGCGGGATCACTCGTTGTAGTTGTGTACGAACTCGATGACGTGCCCGTCGGGATCTTGGCAGAAAATTTGCCCGATCCCGAGCTCGAAGTTTTCGCCTTCGTGGAACTCGAGGCCGGCTCCACGAAGCTTCTCGCGGACCCCTTCGAGGTCTTTCACTTCGAGAGCCAGGTGATCGGAGCGAATGAGGACGTTCTCGCTCTCCTTACGGCGATAACTACCTTCGATCAGATGGATCTGTCGATCGCCGACCGCGAGCCAGGCACCCCGAGCCTGCAGATTGGGTCGAGGGAGCTCGGCTAGCCCCAGTACATCGCGGTAGAAGTGTTTCGACGCTTCCAAGTCTTTGACGGTGAAAGAGACGTGATGTAACTTCACAAGCTCGATCATGGAATCCCTCCACCCGCTTTTGTTGGTTCAAAGAGCATAGCAGCCCGAACGCTGGTGAGGGGGCCGAGCACCCGCGGAACTGCTGAACGGTTTCCGCGCCGTCATTTGCGTTCCGGGCCCTTAGCCCGCCGGCTAACGCCGGCGGCTCTGTTTGGTGAAAAGTTGGATCAAAGTCGGGGACCGAAAATCAGACGGCAATCCCCTTTTTTTGCCCGAACCCACTCTTGCCCCGGGCTGCTAGACAAGCAAGATTGCTTGTCCCACTGAGTTCTTCCACAGTCTGCTAAGACTAGGTTCCCGGGCCGCGATCGTGCGCCGCACAGCCTGCGTCCCGCAAAGCCTACTCCTCTTCCGGCAGGGCGAACACAAACAACGTAGAACCTCGCGGAAAGTCCTTTGCCTCCGGCCACAACTCCCCAACAGCGCCCACCGCCGCCGATCCCCAGCCGCTGGGCGTGGCAACAGACGCGCGTTGCTACTTTCGATAGTAGCCTGATCTGTGCTACTTTGACGTGGTTCCATCCCGCTGCGTTGATAGGCTGTGCCCGGCGGATCCGAAATCCTCCTGCGTGTGGTTGTTCTCGGCATCCGGCCGTCCTTTGTCATGAGAGAGTGAAACTTGGTGGATAATCTCCACCCTGCCAGGGGCTCGCCTGCCCCGCCCTCATGGGACGCTGATCGAGCAAGACGTGCGCGGGCCTTATCGCGCTTCCCCCCCAACGAAATAATGCACCGGTTTGGGGGCTGTTAGGTCATGACAGGTTTCAACCTTCTGGCGGATCGGATCCTTCGTTGGCTGTACTTTGGCCTCGTGGCCCTGGCGGCAGTGTGGGCGATGGCATCCCTCAGCTGGCCGTTTGGCAGCGACCAGGGAATTTTTTCTTGGATCGGAGATGTGATCCATCAAGGGGGTATGCCTTACCGTGACGCCTGGGATATCAAAGGGCCGCTGGCCTACTACCTGTACGCACTGGCACAGTGGTTGTTCGGCAAGAACCTGTGGGGAATCCGGCTGCTGGACCTTGCTTTTCTGGCGGCTTCAACAGCCGTCCTGGGTCGGGTGGTCAGAGACCTCTCAGATTCGGTAATCGCCCGCTGGGCATGCTTGATCTTCATTCTGTGGTACGGGTCGGGTTCTTTTGATAACACAGCGCAGCCTGATGGATGGGCGTCGATGATGATCCTTATCGGGATAGCGCCTCTTGCTAAGGCCAGCGGGCGATTCACCCTCAAGTCGCTGGTCATGGCTGGGTTGCTCGTCGGGTGCGCAGCTCTGGTCAAGCCTTTTTTGCCGTTTTCCTGCTGATTCCACTGCTCGGAATGATCGTCACGGAAGGAACCCGGGCCAGGCGTCTGGCTACTGACGGTGTCGTTCTCGTTGCCGCCCTCGCGCTTCCACTGACTCTCGCCGCGGGTTGGTTTGCGCACCGCGGGGCACTCGACGAGTTGATCGAGGTTCATCTGATATACCCTGCTGTAGTCTACATGGACGTGACGTTGGTCTCAGCGAACTCGGCGCTGCGGGGAGTTCTCAGGTACGTAATGGAAGGGAAGGTTGTTGTCGTTCTGTTGCCGGTAGCTGTGCTGGGCCTGCTGAGGTTGTGGCAAACCGCGCGTCGCACGGCACTGGTGTTGTTGTGCTGGACAAGTCTGGGTTTTTTTATGGTCGTTTTACAGAATCGGTTCTTCGAATACCACTGGTCTCTCCTTCTGCCGCCTTTGGTCTTGTTGGGCTCCGTGGGATTCCACGCGGTGCTTGAGGAGTGGCGGGAACACCGGGGCGAGTCACGCTCCCCTCCACGACCTCATGGAGAAGCGCTGGTGTTCTTGTTGTTTCTGCTGCTTGTGTTCCATGCCTCCGTTTTGCCCTTGCGTCATGTGGCGAATTGGATTCCGTTTGCCTTGGGGTCGCTACCGGCCAAGGACTACTACACCGGCTTTGGTGGCGTCGGCTTTGTAATGCTCGCCGCTGACCACATCCGGGGGAGGACCACGGAAAATGACGGGGTTGCTGTTTTGAGCTGGGACGCGACGGTGCTCTATTTGGCTGGGCGTCAGAGCGCCACCAGGTTCGGCCACACTATGCCCCTGGCACGTGGAAAGGGAACAGCGGTGCGCGAGCGGTACCGCAGGGAGTTTTTAGCCGGTCTGCGTGCGGTGAGGCCAGTTTACATTACTGTTGTGTCGTATCAACCGGGGGAGATATTCGGTAAGGGGCACCCACTGGCTGATTTTCCGGAGCTAGAGTCCCTGATAAAAGATGGCTACCATAGAGAGGCAAAGTTCGATAGGTTGAGTCTTTTCCGGCTTTCAGAAGACCAAGCTCGCGAGGGATTCAGCCAGCCTGTTCGGGCGAACACGCCGGATCCCCTTCTCCCGAGCGCTGAACTGCGCGCGCCTCGTCCTGACGGCCTTCTCAAGCGCCTGGCCTCGCCACGAGGTGAGAAAAGCGGACTGGGAGCGAAGTTACCGGCTCCAGGCGGTCAGTTGATGCGCATAGCATTTGGCGACGAGCAAGAAAACTTGTAGTTGTCCCTTTCAGCTCCTCCGGTCGGTCAGGTTCGGCAGGGACGGAGTCCAGCGCTTGTCCCACTCGACCGTGACCGCTTTCGTGGTTCCGTAGGTCAACGGCAAACACCCCATTATTAAGGGTGATCAGGACGCACAGAGCCCCGAGCAATCTTAGCGACCAGCGCCGCGGCTGGAGCGGGCTGTGCGTACCGTGGATCAGAAGCCATAGAGGCAAGACCATCGGGCCGCAGTAGAGGAAGGCCTCGGTGGGGTTGCAATAGACAAAGAAAACCATGTAGATGATGCAAAAGACGAAGATCGCCAAAGAGCCGTCGAACAGACGCTTGTGTCCACCGCGCGCGAGCCCGCCTACGGCGTAGATCAGAACGGCGAGGACGAGAAGCCAATTGTAAAAGGGGGCTAAGAGAATACTTTCGATTGTCAGCGGCTCAAAGGCTTGAGGCGGAACAGCCATGGCGACTTGCGAAAGCAGCAGGAAGGTCGATGCGGTCACTAGCCAACTTTCCGGGTTCGCCAGGTTCCGGAATGCGCCGACTTCCTCGAGCTCGTCGTAAGGCAATGTTGCCCCCGCGATTGACATTCCCATTTTCTTTTCCTGGACCGTGCAAATGATCAGGTAGGGCAGTACAAAAAGGACGCACAGCATCAAGCCATATCGGACGGCCCGGTAAATCCCAACCCTAAATCCGTCAACGCGAAGGAGCTGGAACAGAGGGATGACCCCAAGAAGAACCTGTTGGGGTGCGGCGAAGCAGACCAGCACATGCGTGAACACCAGGCCTCTCAAGCTCTTCAACTTCGCATCGGCGAGGAAAGCAAGGATGAACAGATTGGTGAACAGGCTGGTGCATGAATAAGTCTCGGGGAAACTCGCAAAGATCCAGACTGCCGCGGCGGCGCCGTAAAAGGTTGTCGGAAGCAGCGCTTGTTTCTCGGGGAAGCCGATTTTTCGAAACAACAGGTAGGCCACGCAAAGATTCAGTGCGCCAAACAAGGCCGGGGGAAACGAAAGAGGCATGTTCTCGTTGAGCGGTTCAGGCATTCCTCCGTACACAAAGCGTCCGAGCTGATGGAGAGGCGTGCTGAGTGCGATGAAGAGGGGGTGTTTTTTCGCTTGATAGATAGCCATCGGATGCCAGTTACGCGCGGGGATGTTCGTGAGGGCGACGCGGTAGCTGTCCGCTCCGAAAAACCAAAAATCGGGGAACGGCTTCACGGCCGTAACAGCCAGTGTCGTTTGATAGACCAGGAAGGAAACGACGAAGATCGTTGCCAGCAGGCGCCTCGGGGTTGAGCCTAGGTGGGAAATTCGTTGAGTCATCCGCTCAGACGGTTGACGCACCCGCTACTTTCGATAATAGCCCGCGGGATGCTACTTTGATGTGGTTCCGCCCGCTGCGTGATAGGCCGCGCCCGGCGGATCGGGTCGTTCGTCGGCTGTACTTTGGCCTCGCGGCCCTGGCGGCGGTGTGGGCCACGGCATCCCTCAGCTGGCCGTTTGGCTGGGACCAGGGAATTCTTGCTTGGGTCGGAGATGTGATTCATCAAGGCGGCATGCCTTACCGTGACGCTTGGGATATCAAAGGGCCACTGGCCTACTACGTCTATGCACTGGCACAGTGGTTGTTTGGCAAGAATCTATGGGGAATCCGGCTGCTGGACCTTGCTTTTCTGGCGGCTTCAACGGCCGTCCTGGGTCGCGTGGTCAGCGACCTCGCAGATTCGGTAATCGCCCGTTGGGCATGCTTGATCTTTATTCTGTGGTACGGATCGGGTTCCTTTTGGCATACGGCGCAGCCCGACGGCTGGGCGTCGATGATGATTCTCATCGGCATGGCGCCTTTTATGAAGGCCAGTGGGCGGCTCACCGTCAAGTCGCTGGTCATGTCTGGATTGCTCGTCGGGTGCGCAGCTCTGATCAAGCCTTTTTTTGCCGCTTTCCTGCTAATCGCGCTGCTCGGGGTGATCATCAGGGAAGGGATCTGGGTCAGGCGTGCGGCTACTGACGCTGTCGTTCTCGTTGCCTCCTTTGCGCTTCCAGTGACTCTTGCCGCGGGGTGGTTTGCACACCGCGGCGCTCTCGACGAGTTGATCGAGGTTTATCTGATCTACCCGGCTGTCGCTTACACGGACCTGGCGTTGCTCTCACCGGCCTCGAGGCTGCGGGGAGTTCTCGAGTACGTGTTGGCGGGGAAGGTTGTTGTCGTCTTGTTGCCGGTAGCTGTGCTCGGCCTGCTGAGGCTGTGGCAAACCGCGCGCCGTACGGCGCTGGTGCTGCTGGGCTGGATAGATCTGGGAGTTGCGATTGTCGCTTTACAGAATCGGTTCTTCGAATACCACTGGATTCTCCTTTTGCCGCCTTTGGTCTTGTTGGGCGCGGTGGGTTTCCACGCGGCCTTTGAGGAGTGGCGGGAACACCGGGGCGAGTCACCCTCCGCTCCACGACCTTATAGAGCAGCGCTGGCGTTCCTGTTGTTTCTGCTGCTTGTGTTCCATGCCTCCGTGCGGCCCTTGTATAGCGTGGCGAATTGGATCCCGTTTGCCTTAGGGTTGCTACCGGCCAAGCACTACTATGCCCGCTTTCCCGTCGCCGGCTCGGATATGCTCGCCGCTGACCACATCCGGGGGAGGACCACGGAAGCTGATCGGATCGCTGTTTGGGGCTGGAACGCGTCGGTGATCTATTTGGCTGGACGTCGGAGCGCTTCCACGTTCGGCTACAGTATGCCTCTGTTAGACGGAGAGGGAACAGCACTGCGCCAGCGGTACCGCAGGGAGTTTTTGGCCGACTTGCAGGCGACGCGACCGGTCTACATCGTCGTCGCGCCGCAAGCAGAGAAGATACTCGGTAGGAACTACGGACTGGCTGATTTTCCGCGGCTGGAGTCCCTAGTCGCGGATTGCTACCGGAAAGAAGCGGCGTTCGGCGAGTTGACTCTTTACCGGCTGCCGGGAGACCGAGCTTGCGAGGGATTCGACCGGCCTGCTGGGGCGAATGCACCGGGCGCCGTTCCCCGCGGGTAGTGTCGCGGAGTGGCGATAGCGGCGAGCAACGGTCACGGATACAATGAGTGCAAACGTGATGCCGCAGACTGTCCTGGTCGTCGAAGACGACCGCGATTTATGTAACCTTCTGGACTACAATCTCACCCGCGGCGGTTACCAGGTTGACATCATTGGGCGGGTGCAGGGTGGGCTGGAGCGCATCCGAAGTTCGCGGCCCGATTTGATCATTCTCGATGTCATGCTCCCCGACGGCGACGGATTTGAACTCTGCCGCCGGATCCGAGCCGACCCCAGCCTGACGTCCATCCCGATCTTGTTTCTGACGGCTCGCAGCGAAGAGGCGGACCGGGTGATGGGACTCGAAATCGGAGGTGACGACTATGTCACCAAGCCTTTCAGTCCACGTGAACTGCTGGCCCGCGTCAAAGCCCACCTCAGACGCCAGACCAACTCGAAGTCGAAGGTGGCCGGTCCCATCCGGGTGGACGTCGATTCTCGGCGCGCGTATCTGCGCGATCAGCAACTTTCACTCACGGCGACCGAATTTCGGCTCTTGGAGTTGTTCTTGTCCAGCCCGGGGAGAGTGTTCAGCCGGGAACAGCTCCTGAATGCGATCTGGGGCGAAGGTTATCACGTAAGCCCGCGCAACGTAGACGTCCACATTCGCCGGCTGCGGGAGCGCATTGAAGACACGCCTGACGATCCCCAATGGATCCAGACGGTGCGGGGTTTCGGGTACCGTTTCGAGGCGCCGGCATGACCAAGCGCATCTTCCTCAAGCTGATTCTGACGCTCATCGGTTTGTTCATCGTGGCCGCGCTCGGCGTGGATTATTTTGTCACCCGCATGGCGGAAACGAACTTGCGCCGAGGACTGGAGGATGGGCTAAAGGAACAAGCTCAGTTGGCTGTCGCCGTGTTGCGGGGCCGCCCGGCGGAGTCCAGCCCGGAGGTGGTGGGTGAAATCGCCGAGGCGGCAGGCGCCCGGCTGACGCTGATTCGCTCGGACGGAGCGGTCGTGGCGGACTCGGAAGCCGATCCGGCGACGATGGAGAATCACGCGACGCGGCCGGAATTCGCCGCAGCGTTGGCGGGCGGGGTGGGCATCAGCGCGAGGTTCAGTTCGACCGTGGGCGCGGAATTCCTCTACGTGGCCATTCCTAGTGAAGACGGAGCCCTTCGGCTGGCTCTCCCACTCTCGGAGATACGTACCCAAACGCGAGAGATTCGTGGCAGGATTCTTGGAGTCACGCTGCTGGCATTCATGCCAGCTGTGTTTCTAGCTTTTTGGCTCGCTCAGCGCCTCTCCGCTCGACTTTCTCAAATCATGAGTTTTTCGAGGGATCTGGCCCGAGGAGACTTTCAGGCGCCTGTGCCGGCCTTCTCCGGTGGGGAGCTGGGTGAGCTGAGCCTTACTCTCCAGACGACCGCTGACCGCCTACGTTCCATGTTCGAGCAACTACAGGAAGAACGCTCTCGCTTTGCGGCGGCGGTCAACGGCATCGGCGCGGGCGTACTGGTCACGGATCGAGAGCGGCGGGCGATTGTGTGCAATCCGGCGATGAGGCGGATGTTTCCGAACGAGAACCTCAGGGTGGGAGATCGCCCCTTCACGGCGTCTCACCGAGACATCGCGCGGCTTTTCGACAGAGTTTTCATTCAGGGGACGTCCGATTCGGTGGACTTGTCCGTCTCGGAACCGGTTAAGCGGACATGGAAGGTTTCCTGTGCCCCGATCGGGGGGGCGGCCGGACAGGCGCAGGCCGCTGTCGCCGTTTTCTACGACATCACAGAGTTAGAAGAGACGGAAAGGGTGCGCCGGGATTTCGTGACGAATGTATCCCACGAACTGAGAACGCCGCTGGCTTCGATTCAGGGGTACGCCGAAACACTGCTCGACGGGGCGGTGGACGATCCCGAACACAACCGGCGCTTCCTTCAGATCATTCGCCAAAACGCCGAGCGCTTGGCTCAGTTGTCATCGGACCTGATGGCCTTGTCGCAGATTGAAATCCGGGCCCGGGACTACGATTTCGCTCCTGTCGCCGTCAACGACCTGCTCACTCAGGCGAGCGACTCGATCCGAACGCTGACCGATAAGAAGGGGGTTGCGGTCCGCGTCGAAGGGCTGCCGGTGTCCACGGAGGTAGAGTGTGATTCCGATTCCCTCTATCAAGTGCTGATGAATTTGCTCGAGAACGCGGCCAAGTACACGCCGGAGGGAGGAGCGATCACGCTGGGAGCGCGGCGGGAGGATGACGAGGTGGAATTCTACGTTCGCGACAGCGGTGTCGGCGTAGCGAGCCGGCACATTCCAAGACTCTTCGAAAGGTTTTATCGGGTAGACAAGGCGCGGTCGAGGGAACTGGGGGGAACGGGCCTGGGTCTGGCCATCGTCAAGCACCTGGTGCTGGCCCACGAGGGCTCGGTTCGAGTGGAAAGCGAGGTCGGACGGGGATCCACTTTCTACGTTCGGATTCCTCTTCGGCGAAGCCAGAGGGCTGTGGGGATAGACGTGTAGGCCCAGTTGACCGCACCCCACACTTTGCGCTCCATCAACTCGGGCCAGTAGCCGACCAGCACCGGCAGCGCGAAGTAGAAAATGACGAAGAATGCCGTCGCCACCACGACGAAACGCGTTTTTCTGAGCGATCATCCGCCGATAGTCAGGCGAGTTTACGAGCCAACTGTTACGGCTTCAGAAAGCTCACTTTCGTTCCCATCCTGATCGACGGCCGAGACCGCGTAGCGATAGGTTTGACCGCGTTCGACAGCTTGATCGCTGTAAGTGGGGGACGGGAGCAACTCATCGTTTAGCGCGACCGCTTCCCCAGAGGCTCCTGTGCGCCAAACTCGATAGCCCGCGAAGTCTTCCTCAGAGTTTGGTCGCCACGAAAGTTCCACGCTCTTTTTCGTCACCACCGTCCGCAACTCGAGTGGCGTCCGCGGTGGGAACGTGTCTTGCGTAAATACGTCGACAACGGAGGAGTCGGAGCCTTCGACTTCGCCGGTGGCACTTTGACCGAAGCTGCGAACGCGATAGTAGTAGTGCTGCTTCCATTGAAAATTGGGGTCGCGAAGAGTTGTTTCTTGGGTTCGTCCAATCTTGTCAAACGGCCCGCCCGGTTCGGCGCTGCGGAAGACCAGATAGGCACTCGCTCGCTCGGCGGCCGTCCACTCGATTGCGATCGCATCTTGCCCGACGGTGACGCCCGGCGCAACGGGTGGCCCCGGGGGTTCGACAACGTGGATGATGACCAGGTCAGAAAAGCCCAATGACCGCCCTCGGCTACTCGATCCGCGGACGCCGAAGGCTAATGTTTTGCCGACCAGAGGCTTTGCGGGGAGGATGATTCGAACCTGCTCGCCGGGACCGAACGGCTCTAGGGCGGCGTCCTTCAGCAAGGCAGCCAACGTACTGTTGCGCTCGAACTGTTCCCGTGAGGGGACCCGGACCGGACCGGCGATCTCGATGCGGTGGACGGCGAACTCCGAGAGGTCGCCCAGCGGCATCCCTTCCGTCGTCAGGGTCGGCCAAGTCCATTCGAGCACGACCCCTTCCGTCGTCTGGCGGGCACGGAGATCGTCGCTACGCTCAGGGATGTTCAGCCGTGGAGGAAGCGGCGGGCCAACCGAGCCGCAACCGAGCAAGAGAAGGGCGCATGGCAGCACTGCGGCGAGCGGCCCGCTAAGCCCTGAAGAGCGCGCTGTTGTGTCTTTCGCTTTGGTAGCGCCCCAAGAAGAGATCAGCTGCCCGAGGGCTAACCTGCTTTTCTTACGAAGAGCGCGTAGGGGCGAGCCACCGTGCCCGCCCAGCAGTGTCGATGTACGATCTTTTCCACAAGTTCGTACTGAACAATATGTACTGATCGCTGGTGGGCCGACACGGTGGTCGGCCCCTACGAGAACAACGGGTTTTGTGGCCAACCGGCGAAATTTGTGAACAATGCGGGCTAAGAAGCGATCTGGGTCCACGGTTCGCCTAGACCGCATTGCCGCTTTGAAAATAGTCTGTGACAGGAATTACGTCACGGGGCCACATTTTCATGCTGTGGAGTGTAGGGAAGTTCATGGCGACTCACCGCCGACGGTCGAAGTACGCGATCTCCGCCTCGATATACCAGAGCGTCGAGCGCCGAGCCGCGAGTGTGAGCGAGCGGTCCACCGATAAGGCCGCTCAGCACGGACGAATTGGCGTCTACCGTGTCGCCGCCACCTGAAAACGAGAACAAGATTATCGCTCCGACGCGCATAAACCTGCTAAAGGATGTACCTGCTCAGATCGTGATCTTTGATGATGTCCGCCAGCCTGTCGCTGACGTAGGCGGCGTCAATCTTCACGTTCTTTTTCTTGAGATCGGGCCCTTCGAAGGAAATTTCGTCCAGCAGTTTTTCCATGATGGTGTGCAGCCGGCGGGCTCCGATATTCTCGGTCCCCTCGTTCACGCGGGAGGCGGAGGAAGCAATTTCGGCGATGGCGTCATCGGTGAAATGAAGCTTGATCCCCTCGGTCGCCATTAGGGCTTTGTACTGCTTGATCAATGCGTTCTTCGGTTCAGTCAGGATCCGAACGAAGTCCTCCGTGGTCAGGGATTTGAGCTCCACGCGGATCGGGAAGCGCCCCTGCAGTTCGGGGATCAAGTCACTTGGCTTGGAAACGTGAAACGCGCCGGCGCCGATAAAAAGGATGTGATCGGTGCGCACCATGCCGTGGCGGGTGTTGACCGTCGTGCCTTCTACGATCGGCAGGATGTCGCGCTGTACGCCCTCGCGGCTAACATCGGGTCCGCGTCCGGCTTCGCGTCCAGCGATCTTATCTATTTCGTCGAGGAAAATGATGCTCGACTGCTCGACGCGCTCGAGTGCCTGGCGGGTCACCTGGTCCATGTCGATGAGTTTTTGCTCTTCCTCTTGGATGAGATAGCCCAACCCTTCGGCTACGTGCATCTTGCGGCGACGGGTTTTACCTCCGAACAAACCCGGCATCATGTCGCGGAGGTTGATGCCCATCTCTTCCGTGCCCGTGCTGGTGACGATTTCAACCGGCAGGTTTTTCTCGCGCACGTCGATTTCCACCATGCGCTCGTCGAGGAGGCCTTCCCGCAAACTCGTTCGCAGCTTCTCGCGGGTCTTTTCGACGCTCTCTTCGCCTTCTTCTTGAGGGGGCATGAGCAGATCGAGCATACGCTCCTCGGCGTTTGCTTCTGCCCGCTCGGCGACGGTTTCCAGCTTCTCCTCACGAATCATTTCGATGGAGACATCCACCAGGTCCCGAATCATGGAATCGACGTCACGGCCGACGTAGCCGACCTCGGTGAACTTCGTGGCCTCGACCTTGAGGAAGGGGGAATTTGCGAGCCTGGCCAAGCGACGCGCCACTTCCGTTTTCCCGACCCCGGTCGGACCGATCAACATGATGTTTTTCGGCATCACCTCTTCGGCCATCTCGGGCTCGAGCTTGCGGCGTCGAATGCGGTTGCGTAGGGCGACGGCCACAGCACGCTTGGCCTCCGTCTGCCCCACGACGTACTTGTCGAGCTCGCTCACGATCTCACGCGGCGTGAGCTCGTCAAGAGCCGGAGTGTCGGTGGCTGTTTGCCCGGGCAGGTAGATCACCATCGGGGAATTACCCCAATTCCTCGAAACTGACGGTTTCGTTGGTGTAGACGCAAATCTTGGCGGCGACCGCCATGGCTTCCTCAGCGATTTGCCGAGCGCTCAGCTGCGTGTGGTGCATCAAAGCGGTTGCAGCGGCTACGGCATAGGGGCCGCCCGAGCCGACGCCGGCCACTTGGTCATCGGGTTCGATAACGTCACCGGTCCCGCTTATCACCAAAGTATCTTTGGTATCGGCCACGAGAAGCAGCGCCTCGAGGTGCCGCAGCATCTTGTCCGTACGCCAGTCACGGGCCAACTCGACCGAGGCCCGGCTTAGCTTCCCCTGATGCTGCTGCAATTTATCTTCGAAGCGGGAAAACAAGGACAGCGCGTCCGCCGTCGATCCGGCGAATCCGGCCACAATCTTGTCGTCATAAAGACGGCGCACCTTGCGGGCCGAGCTCTTCAGGATCTCCGACCCCATCGTGACCTGGCCGTCGCCGGCCAGCACGACCTTCCCGTCGCGCCGGACGCAAAGTACCGTCGTGGAACGAATTACGCGTTGCCGTGGCATTGGATTCAAAGACACTTCATTATATGAACGTCCCACGCTACACGCCCCAGCAGTAGTCTTCGACGGTCTTCTGGAGCGCTTCGTCGGTTTCGGCCAGGCGAAGCAGTTCGAGGCGAATGGAATCGACCAGGGCGTTCCAACTCGCCTCCAGCACGTCGTCGGAGACACCCACGGTTACCCAACTGCGTTTATGGTCAGTCCATTCGACCAGCACGCGGACCTTGGCCGCGGTACCCTTGTTGGGTTCGAGCACGCGCACCTTGTAGTCCACCAAGCGAATGTCGCCGACGGACGGATACGTCTGCGAAAGGCATTTTCGCAGCGCCTGCGCCATGGCGTGGAAGGGGCCCGAAGCCGTGGCCGTCGTCGAGTGCAGCCCGTCGCGCGCGCGCACGGTCATCTCGACCGCCGCGTTCGTTCTCTGATTGCCTTGCTTGTCGCTGGTCAGGCGCATGTTTTCGAGCTCGAAGAAAAAGTGGTCAGGCTGCAGCACTTCTCTCACCAGCAGCTCGAAGCTGCCTTCCGCCGATTCGAGCTCGTAACCTTCGTATTCGAGCTGTTTGATGCGGTCCACCAACTGACGGCGAGCCGAATCGTCCAGCAGTTGCTCGAGGCCTTTTTCTTTCAGCTTGTAGAAGACATTGCCTTTGCCTGAAAGATCACTGATCAGCACCCGCCGGCGGTTGCCGACCGTTTCCGGGTCGATGTGTTCGTAGGTGGAGGTCTCCTTGAGGACGGCGCTGACGTGAATGCCGCCCTTGTGCGCAAAAGCACTGCGCCCGACGAAAGGCTGCGTGTGCGGCAGTGAGAGATTGGCTATTTCGCTGACGAAGTTCGCCACCGAGGTCATGTGCTGCACCTGATCGGGGCCTATCGTCGTATGCCCGAGCTTCAACTCGAGGATCGGGATGACAGAACAAAGATTGGCGTTGCCGACCCGCTCGCCATAGCCGTTGATCGTCCCCTGCACATGAGTGGCGCCGAGTTCCACCGCCGTGATCGTATTGGCGACGGCCAAGTCGGAATCGTTGTGAGTATGGATGCCGATCACTCCGTCGAAACGGCGGCGCACGTCAGAGAAAATCTCGGCCAGGCGGTTGGTGATCATACCTCCATTGGTGTCACAAAGCACGAGCACGTCGGCCCCTGCCTCCTTGGCGGTGTCGAGCGTGCGCAGCGCGAAGTCGGCATTCGCCTCGTAGCCGTCAAAAAAGTGCTCCGCGTCGAAGATGACTTCCCGGCCGTTCTCTTTCATGAAGCGCAAAGTTTCCGAGATCATCGCCAGATTCTGCTCTTCGCTGATCCCCAGCGCCCGCGTGGTATGCAGCTCCCAGCTTTTGCCGAAAATCGCGACCACCGGCGTTTGCGCTTCGACCAGCGCCCGTACGTTCGGGTCCGCCTCGACCTTATTCCGGGGATAGCGCGTGGACCCGAAGGCGGCAATGCGAGCGTGCTTGAGTTCCAACTCGCGGACCCGCTGAAAGAAATCTTTATCGCGCGGGTTCGAGCCGGGCCAGCCGCCCTCGATGTAGTCGATACCAAGTTCGTCGAGTTTCTGGGCGATCATCAGCTTGTCGTCGACCGACAGCGAGACACTCTCGCCCTGCGTGCCGTCGCGAAGGGTCGTATCGTAGATGGAAACTCTCATAAGACCTCCTTGTGCGCAGCCAACCCCCGGGGGTTTGTCTTCCCCCCACGAAAGCTGCGCTTTCCTTCTACTGCCCGATCACCTAACTCGCCGGCGCCCCGGCCTCCTTTTTCTTGAGGAACGCCATCATCTCGCGCAGATGAGCTCCGACTTGTTCAATCTTTTGGTCCTGCTGCGCCTTTCGGGTCGCCAGAAACTTCCCTCGCCCGGCGCGATTCTCCGCAATCCACTCCTTGGCGAACTCCCCGGACTGAACTTCGGCCAAAATCTTCTTCATGTTCTCGCGAACGTGCTGGTCGACCACCCGAGGGCCGCGCGAGTAGTCGCCGTACTCGGCCGTATCGCTGACCGAATAGCGCATGTAGCTGAGGCCCCCTTCATAGATCAGGTCGACAATCAGCTTCAACTCGTGCAGACACTCGAAGTAGGCGATCTCCGGTTGGTAACCGGCCTCGACCAGCGTCTCGAACGCGGCCCGGATCAGCTCGGAGCAGCCGCCGCAGAGCACCGACTGCTCGCCGAACAGGTCGCTTTCCGTCTCTTCTTTGAATGTCGTCTCGATGACGCCGGCTTTGAGGCAGCCGAGGGCAAGACCGTAGGCCAAGGCCTGCTGCCGGGCTTTTCCGGAGGCATCCTGGTGAACGGCCAGTAAGCCCGGAACGCCAACGCCTTCCAGGAACAGTTCGCGCACGCGGTGGCCGGGCGCCTTGGGAGCGATCATCGACACATCGGTCTCCGGCGGCGGCTTGATCTCTCCATAGTGAATGCTGAAGCCATGGGCGAACATCACCGTGTTGCCGGCCGAAAGATGGGGAGCGATCGACTCCTTATAGAGATCTCCCTGGATATGGTCGGACACCAGGATCATGATGACGTCCCCGGCTGCCGCGGCGTCAGCCGTGGTCATGACCTTGACGCCGGCTGCTTCAGCCTTGCCCCATGAGCGGCTGCCCTCATAGAGGCCGACGACGACGTCGATGCCGGAGTCCTTGAGATTCAAAGCGTGGGCGTGCCCTTGGCTTCCGTATCCCACAACGGCGACCGTCTTGCCGGCCAGGTCGTCTAGACTCCCGTCTTTTTCGTAATAGATTGTTGCCATCTGCTCCTCTTTCTTGCTTCTAAGTCAATGACCGTCGGATCTGGGGGAGACCCTCTCATCGCTCGTCAGGTCTTCACAGTTTCTTCTTCCCGCGGCTTTTCGGGCTGTTTTGACACCTCAGCGAACACGTGATGTCTCTTCATCATCGGTGAGCGCACCATGGCCATCGCACCCGAACGGATCATTTCGACCTCGCCGTAGTTGTGCAGCAGCGTGATCAGTGCATCAAGCTTCTCAACCGCGCCCGTGGCCTCGAGCGTGTAGGACGTGGGGGATGCGTCGACTACCCGGGCACGGAAAACGTCAGCTTCCTGCAAGAGAGCCGGCCGCATTTGTGGCGTCACCGTTACTTTGATGAGCGCCATCTCGCGGGATACCGCCTCCGATTCGGTGAGATCCACGGCTTGGACAACATTGACCAGTCGCTGCATCTGCTTGATCAACAGCGCCTGCATCGCGGGATCGACTTCGACCACGATGGTCATACTCGACAGCGTTGGATCGAGCGTTCGCGCTACCGTCAAGCTCTCGATGTTGTACCCTCGCGCCGTCAACACTCCCGCGACCCGCATCAACGCGCCGGGTTTGTTTTCGACCAGTAGAGATATCAGCTGGTTCATGGCAGACTAGTCCCCCACAGCGACGGGTTTGGACGGTTGCAAGATCATCTCGTTCACCGCTCCTCCCGACGGGATCATTGGGTACACGTTTTCCTCCGGCGACACCTCAACATTCAAAAGATAAGGTCCTGGTTCCGCCATTGCCTCTTTCAAAGCGGCGTCGAGGTCTTTGGGTTTGTCGACACTGCGTCCTTTGATCCCGAAAGAGGCCGCCAGTAGTTCGCAGTTCGGGAAACAGTCCAGCTCAACCGCGCAATAGCGGCGGTTGTAGAACAGCTCCTGCCACTGCCGCACCATGCCCAGGGAGCCATTGTTCATGACGACGATCTTGATGGGCAGGCCATTGCTGGCAATCGTCGCCAGTTCGGGCATGCTCATCATGAAGCCGCCGTCGCCGATAAGTGCGATAACGAGTTTGTCGGGCCGTCCGAACTGCCCGCCCATCGCGGCCGGCAGACCAAAGCCCATCGCGCCCAGCCCGCCCGAGTTGAGCCATTGCCGGGGCCCCTTAAACCGCATGTACTGAGCCGCCCACATCTGGTGTTGGCCGACGTCGACCGCGACAATGGCTTCGCCGCCCGACATTTCGTCAAGCTTCTGCAGAAGATATTGCGGCTTGATCTCGCTATCGACGTGCTCATATTCGAACGGATGCTCACGCTTCCACTCGCTGATCTGCTGCATCCACTGCGTCCGCGATTCTCGATTGAGCGGGCCGTGGGTTTCCGTCGTCTCAGCGAGCCTCTTATTGATCCGGCGAAGGACGTGCTTGACGTCGCCGACGATGCCGATATCGGGCTTGCGGTTTTTGCCGAGCTCGGCGGCGTCGATGTCGACGTGCAACACGCGCGCGTTAGGAGCGAAGGCGTCAAGGCGTCCGGTGACGCGATCATCGAAGCGTACGCCAAGGGCGATGAGCGCATCGGTTTCCGTGATGCCGATGTTGGCGGCGTAGCTGCCGTGCATGCCCAACATGCTGATGAAGTTCTGGTGATCGCTGGGAAGGGCGCCGAGTCCCATCACCGTGAGCGCTACCGGCGCTCCCAGTAGGCGCGCCAATTCGTCCAGCTCCGCCGACGCTCCGGATGCGATGATGCCGCCTCCGGCGTAGATGTAAGGCCGCTCAGCTTCCCAGAGAAACCGGACCGCTTCTTCGACTTCGGCGTCGTCAGGTTCCAGACGAACCCCGAAGCCACGCATCGGCTCCATCTCACCGGCCGGGTGGTAGTTCGCTTTGCCCTGCAAGACATCTTTCGTGACGTCCACCAAGACAGGCCCCCGACGTCCCGTGATCGCCACGTGAAACGCTTCGTGAATCGTCTGGGGAAGTTCGTTAATATCCTTGACGAGGTAGTTGTGTTTCGTAGCGCCGCGGCTGATGCCGAAAGTATCCGCTTCTTGAAAAGCGTCTCGCCCGATCAACTTGCTCGGGACCTGGCCGGTGATAGCGACGATGGGAATCGAATCCATCAGTGCGTCGACCAGACCGGTCGTAAGATTGGTTGCGCCCGGCCCCGACGTCGCCATGCAAACACCCACCTTCCCCGTGGCCCGAGCGTACCCTTCTGCCGCAAAGCTGGCGTTTTCCTCATGCCGCACGAGTACGTGCCGCAGGGGATGGTCATAAAGGACATCGTAGATCGGCAGCGTAACGCCGCCGGGGTAGCCAAAGATCACCTCGGTGCCTTCTCTGGTTAGACTTTCCAGCAGAATTTTTGCTCCTGACATCAACGACATATGCGCCTCCGTCACAAATCGTGCAGCCCGCTTCAGCAATCCCCCGCCATCACCGAGTACATCTCGCCGGCCCGTTCCGACAGCCTAAACAGAAAAAAGCCACCGACCGGTTTATCCTGCCCCGGTTGGTGGCCTCTGAACTTGCTTCTCAGAAACCCTCAGCCGGGGCTGGATACACCGACAATAATTCGAATAGCGCCGCTAATGGGAGTTGCTATGCGAGATGTATCAGCTTCGACCGAGGGAGAGAGCTGGGGGCCAAATCGAGAATACAGTAGGGAGCCGGCGGGCGTACTTGCCCGTCTATATGTCGCGCGATGACTGGGGCTCCTCATACCTGTATCCCAACTGCTGCCTACAGTTTATCAGTGTAGCGGCAAGCCTCACCGGGGTCAACCCGCCCGAAGGCGAAAAAGGTAGTTCTACTCGTTTTTCGTCCCGGCATTAAGTCGGGAAAAATCATGATGGAAGCTGAGGTATCGGAGATCCATCTCTTGCCGGCAATCCCAGCGCCAGTGGCCATCATGTGTGGGCGGGAGCTTCTACCGCGGCCCGGCTTTCGCTTTCATGACAAGCGAAGGCAACTCCCGTCAGCCGCCCGCGAGGGACAGCCGGAACGCGACCATCTCCTGGCCGTTGCGAACCAGCAGGAGGTCGCCGACCAGCACCGGGTGGTTCCAGGTCTTACCCTCGATCGCCGGGACCCGCGCGAGCTCCGTGAACTGGTCGGGGGCCGCCACGACCAGCGCCAGCTCACCTTGCTCTGACAGGACCAGCAATAAGTCCTGGTCGGCCAACAGGACGAGCTGGCCGTGGCCGTAGCGTCCGCCCTTCCACTTCCGTGTGCCGTCCTCGACGTCGATGCACGCGAGAATGCTGCCGTCGAAGCCGAAGGCATGGCCTTCGTGAACGACGAAGTCGTTGAAGTAGGGCTTCAGCCGGATCGACGTCCACCGCTCTTCGGTGGTCCATCCACCGGGTCCGTGCGCGACCGCGATGCGGCGCATGCCGATTCCGCCGGTGCCGATCAGGACGTCGCCGTCCGCGGTCAGGGCCGGCTGCACGATGCGGTCGCCCGGCCACCGGTGCTCCCAGAGCAGCGTGCCGTCGGCCGGCGCGAAGCTGGTCGCGCCGGCTCCGCTCAGCAGCAGGATCTGCGCGACTCCGTCGATCGTCAATAGATGTGGCGAGCTGTAGCCATCGCCGCCGTCCGGGCCGAACCAGCGCGGATCGCCGGTGGCGAGGTCGTAGGCCACGAGCGCGCCTTCGACGGCGACGATGACGACGTCGTCGACCACCAACGGCGAGCTCGCAAAGCCCCAGCCCGGGACCTTCGCGTCGGTGTCGGACGCCGCGTTGCGCGACCACACGACGGCGCCGTCACCGGCGTCGAGCACGTTCAGGATTCCTGTCGCACCGAATGTGTATACGCGACCGTCGCTGAGGGTCGGCGTCGCGCGCGGACCGGCGCCGGCATTCGCCTCCCAGAACCGGGCCGCGTCGCGGTGTCTCCACACCGGCTCGCCGGTGGTCACTTTGTAGCAGGCGACGACCTCGTCGTCACCGCGCTGCTCCTGGGTGTAGAGGAGGTCGCCGCGGACCGCGAAGGACGACCAGCCCGGTCCGATCGGCCGTCGCCACAGCTCGACCGGTGGCGACCGAGACCAGTCGGTCACGATCCGCACACCGGGGATGATGCCGTCACGATCGGGTCCGCGAAAGCCGGGCCAATCGGCTCCTGTCTCCATTGCTGCCGGAGCCGACGGAAGCGCCGTCGGCTCGTCGCCGGCTTGGGCCAGGAGCCGCTCCTCGGGAGTCTCCGCCCACCGCCACGCGAAATCGTGATCGAGGTCGCCGGTAAAGCCACCGGTCCGGACGAGCGTCCACACTCCGCACGCGAGCAGAATGGTCGCGAACATGGTCGCGCGCCGAGGTCCGTCAGAAAGGTGACGGCCGGCCACCGCCCAGACGACGAAAGCGAGACTCAGGACCGGGGTGGCGTAGACGGCGAACATCATCCCCATCATCGACGTCGCAATCGACTCGTGGATGAAGCGCGATGTCGCAACCAGCGCGACTATCATCAGGACGACGCCGCCCCAGCGCTCGGACCGAGGCGCACGGCTGAAGAACGCCCACCACACGACGACAGCCAACCCGCCGAAGAGTCCGCCTATCACTCCGAAGGCTGTGGCCTCGGGCACGACGATAGGGACGCCAAACCTGGCCAGCCACTGCAGCATCACGATGACCACGCCGGGCCACAGCCGGAGCGGCTTCTGCCGAGTCGGTTCGTCGGTCTGCGCGATGGCCATATCAGACTCTACCATTAGTTAAGTTCTTTCGTGTATGCGAGTTGCGAGATTCGACGAACCCGGCCGGTCAAGACTTGGAAGTGGCGCATGCCTCCGGTGTGCCGCGAACCGATTCGTCGGTTCGTTTGGGCAGAGAAGTGGCTGGTGACTAAAGTGGGGTCCGGCGCTCACAAAACCGGCCCCGCGTCCGCGCCCAACATCGCCCGCCGCAGCAGCGGAATCGGGGGACCACCGTAGGAGAGAAAGCGGTCGTGAAACTCGCGCCAAACTTGGCGTCCCCCGCGAGTAGATGTCCAGTCATCCCGCAGCTTGCGGATCATCAGTTTGCCCAGTGTGTAGTTCAGATAGGCCGGGTCGAAGGTTCCCCGCGCCGCCTGTTGGCGAGCGTTCCCCGGGTCCTGGAAGGCCTTCTCACGAAACATCTGCTCGGATTCCTCGACAGTCATTTGGCCCGCATGCAGACCGATCGCAGACAGATACCGTACATTCCTCAGCAAAGCGTTCAGAAGCTGGCCGATACGCGTTTCGTGATCACCGCGGTTGAGCCCCGCTTCCCAGACCAACTCCTCGACGTAGTGTGCCCACCCCTCGGCGAAGCCGTAGCCGACGAAAAGCCTTCCGATGGTGGACAGGGATCGGTTGGAGTGAAGGTACTGCAGAAAGTGCCCGGGCCAGACTTCGTGCACGGAAATAAACAAAAGATCGGAAGCGCCTGGAAGGTAGTCTTGCCGCTCTTTCTCCGTCCAGGTGGGATCAGGCGGTGCGATGTAGTAGATTGACGGCAGATTCGCTTCCAACGGACCGGGGATATCGATGTAGGCCGCGTTCCATCGCATGTAGGGGGGCGACTCGGCGACGCGGGCTTCTTCGGTCCCCGGTATGCTCACTAGATCGTTTTCCGCAACAAACCGCTTCAGGCTGCCTAGCTGTTCTCGGGCAGCCGCGACCGGTCCCTGGGCGGGTTTGCGCGACTGGACCCGCGCTACGCATTCCACGATGGTCTTCCCCGATGCGAACTCAGCGCAGGCTTGCTCCAAGGCTGCCATATTCCGTTCCAGGTCCTCGCGCCCAAGCTGTTCGAGACGATCGAGACCTATCCCAACCCGTTCCGTCTCGTAAAGCATCCGCGAAAACAAATCCGGCCCGAGCGCAAAGTCGTCGTTCGCTTCCGCTTCTTGCTCGCCCAACCAAGCGTCCAGGCTGCTCATCGCCGCTATTGCTTCGGCGTTAGCCTCGCCGAACTCGGCTTGTAGAGCTGGATCCGCGACGGCTTTGAACACACCAGGTACATCTTTTTTGAAGTACGAAACCAATCCCCCGAACACCGTGCGGCCGATTTCGACGTGGGTTCTGGGTAGGGGGGTGCGCAGGTTGGCTTTGATTTGCTCGGCCGCTTGCGGCAGATTCTTCGCGTAGGCAATGTAGGAACGCAGCCGCTGGTGAAGGGGGGCGTATTGGCGGGTGACATAGACGTTCGGGTCAAGGGCGTCAGCGTAAAAAGTCGGATTGCGATAGGCCGCTTGGGAAGTTTCGAGCCAGAACAGGCGTTCATCGGCGACCGCTACAAGATAATCCCGCTCGAACTCCTGCTGCTCACTGAGACGGTTGGTCTCAAAGGCCTTCGCTCGTTCGCGGCTGCCTTTTAGAAACGCGGCTGCGCGTGCCAGCCCTTCGGTGCTCCAGTCCGGCAGCCTGCCGTCGAAGTCGTGCCTCCCGGCATCAACGGCCGAAGCAGGATCGACCTCGAACAAGCCTTCAATGAATTCCTCTTGAAAAGAATCCCAGCTGGAATCTTTGTCTTGATCCGATGTTGTCAAAGACTTACAGCCTCCTAGCAAGATGATCGACACGAAGCTCGACGACAAGAGCAAGGCTGTTACCGCACCGCGAATACCCATTGTCGACGTCTTCCCGGTCCTGGGCCAGCATTATCGCAGTAGGGCTTGTGGCCTGCAAGCTCCCTCACCCTCGCGGCTCAGAATCGGGGCTGCTGCCGACCGGTTCCCCAAACGGAGCCGCGCGCGTCAGAGTCTGTGAAAAAACCGGGGACTGTCCCAAGCGCCGTGCGCGGGCGAGACGTTTTATCAATGATTTGCGGGAGGCGCGGTGGACTGTACCAAGGTTTTTTCCAGTGACAGAGCTCGCCGCGGCGCCGCGGCGAGCATAGAGCGTTCGGTTCCCTACCACTCGTGCCCTTCACCGCGGGTAAGGGTGGTTTCGCAGAATCGTGAAGGCCCGGTAGATTTGCTCCGCGAGGACAACCCGCGCCAGCTCGTGCGGCAGGGTCATTTTGGAGAGCGACAACAGTAGATCGGCATCCTCAAGGAATGACGGGGAGAATCCATCCGCCCCGCCGACAAAGAAGGCAACGTCTCGCTGGGCTTTTTCTAGGAACGTAGCTAGCTCCTGAGAACTCATTTGCCTTCCGCTGGGGTCAAGCACGACTTTCGCTGTACGCTGATAGTCCTTGACGGCGCGCTCGTCTTTAAGCGAACGCATTTCGACGCGGCAGTAGTGCTGAATGCGCCGAGCGTAGTCCTCGGCCAGGAGGTTTGCTTCGCGATTCCGGGGTTTGCCGATGTAGAGCAGGTAGAGTTTCAACGTGTATTTGGGGCAACCTGTCTCCCACTAGGCCGCCTCGGGGATCGGCAGCCGGGGTGCGTTCCTCCAAAGTCTTTCGAGATCGTAGAAACGGCGTGATTCTTCCGAAAAGATGTGAGTAACGAAGTCACCGTAGTCCATGAGAATCCATTCCGCGTTCTGATAGCCTTCGATCCCAATAGGACGCACACCTTCCTTTTTCAGGGCCATCTCGATCGCATCGGAGATGGCCTGGTTTTGGCGGGCATTCGTGCCCGCGCATATCACAAACGTGTCGGTGAAAGAGCTGATCTTGGCGATGTCGAGAACGACAATCTCTTCGCCTTTCCTCGACCGGGCAGCCTCAACCGCTACCTCCCACTCACTCATCTCGGCCATTCTCGTGACCTACTATCTTAGCTCCCATCGGACGCGACAGAGCGTCTTCTGAACTAATAAGCTGTCCCAGACAAGACTGTCTGATCGTCCTGGCGACGTGGCGCACGCTTTCAGCGTGCTGTGTCGGGCTTTCGATCCCGACATTTTCGAATCGATAGTGAACTCGTCTCCCGGCCGGGCAAGACAGGTGGGCAGTGTCTCAGCTTCGCGACGAACGCTGGGTCGACCTAAAGACACGACCGGATAGGTGTTTCGCTTCGCTGTGTTATATTAGTCTCCGATGCCGCGCGGCTACATCCCCATCTTGATCTTTCTTGCTCTCGCCGCGGCCTTCCCCATCGTTACGATCCTTGCGGCGAAGCTTATTCGACCCAGTGTGCCCGGAAAAGTCAAGGCCGAGCCCTACGAGTGCGGCATAGAGCCGGAAGGCGACACGCGGGGACGATACTCCATCCGCTTCTACTTGGTCGCCATCCTGTTTGTCATCTTCGACGTGGAAACGGTCTTTCTGTTTCCGTGGGCCATTCAGTACGACGTCCTCGGGCTGTTCGGCCTAATCGAGATGTTGGTGTTCCTCGCCATTCTGATCGTCGGCTACATTTGGGTCTTTCGCCAGGGCGCCCTGAAGTGGGTCTGACCCAACGCTCTCACCTCAGTTCTCTAGCCCACTTTTCTCACCACTGTCACAGCGATTGGTACGAAAGGCTCGCTAGCGGAACGACCCCGGCTCTCCACCTTACACGCACTTGAGGGTAATGCCCCCGTCGACCACCAGCTCTGCTCCAGTCACGTACTTGGCTTCGTCCGAGGCGAGATAGAGGGACGCATAGGCCACGTCCCAGGCATCGCCGCCTTTTCCCATGGGTACCTGGGCCGCCCGGATTCGGAACATCTCCTCGACATCTCCGTCGGCGTAGTGGTCCGCTAGTGACTTCTCCACCAAGGGAGTGCGCATCAAACCGGGGCAAACGCTATTGCAGCGAATCCCCTTGGGAGCATACTGCGCCGCGACGACGCGCGTGAAGTGGCTCACCGCCGCCTTCGAGGTGTTATAAGCGATATAAGGGATGCCGACGTCGCGTAGCCCCGCGATGGAGGAGATGTTGACGATGGCTCCGGCCCCCTGCCGCTCCATCACGGGCAGGACGTACTTACAGGTGAGGAACATGCTCTTCAGGTTGATGTTGTGGACTCGGTCCCAGTCCTCCTCGCTGGTCTCCACCGGCCCGCCCATCGCCAGAGTGCCTACATTGTTCTGTAGCACGTCGATACGACCGTAGTTCGCCAAGCAACCCTCCACCATGGCCTCGACCTGATCCGAGCGGGAGACGTCGCACTCCCATGCCTCGGCCCGGCCGCCCTCACCGCGGATAAGGTCGCGGGTCTCCTCGGCCGCCTTGCTGCGAATGTCCACGCAGAAGACGGCAGCTCCCTCGCGGGCGAACAGCACAGCCGTGGCCTTTCCGTTACCCCAGCCCGGCCCTACACAGCCCGCGCCGGATACGATAGCCACCTTGTCTTTGAGTCGTGCACCCATTCTTTGGACCATCCGGCCCTTTCGTCTTCCTGCCCGGCTACTGCTCAGTTGCAAAAGTTCGCGTATTTAAAAAGGCCTTTCCCGAAGGATCGTACGGCCATCTGTCTGGCCCGGAAGTGTTTTGTTCACAGAGCCTTCCGAGCCGCGACCGTGAGGGAGCGGTCCCAGGATTGCCGGCCATAAACGATCGTGAACTTATGCAACTAAGCACTACCCGGATGTGTTCTTCTGCTCCATTTCACGCAAGGCGGTCTTCAAGATCTTCCCGTAATTGTTCTTCGGGAGACTGTCGAGGACCCGATAGTCCTTCGGCCGTTTGAAACGCGCTATGTGTTGCAGGCAGAAATCGTTGAGCTTGCTCGTGTCGATGCTGGCGCCCGCGGCCGGGACCACGTAGGCGACCACGGCCTCGCCCCATTCCCGGTCCGGCCGGCCGATCACCGATGCCTGCGCCACCTCTGGGTGCGTGAGCAGCACTTCCTCCACTTCCCGGGGATAAATGTTCGCGCCTCCCGAGATGATTACGTCGTTCGAACGGTCCTTGAGAGTGAGAAAGCCATCCTCGTCGAAGACGCCCAAGTCGCCGGTGTGCAGCCAGCCGCCGCGAAGAGTCGACGCCGTCGCTTCCGGGTCGCTCCAGTAGCCCGACATCACCGAGTCGCCTCGCACCAGAACCTCACCCAACTCGCCCGGGGGAAGAGGATGGTCATCCGCATCCGCCACCTCGACCTCCACCACGCTCTGAGGCACACCCGCGGACGCCAATCGCTCGAGCCAGCGGGGATGCTCCGTCGCGGCGTGCGCCGAGGCGTTCAACGCCGTGATGGTCATCGGGCTCTCCCCTTGGCCGTAGAGCTGAGAGAGCTTCGGGCCGAAGCGATCGAGCCCCGCGCGGCAGTCCTCTACGTACATCGGCCCCCCACCGTAGATGATTGTCTTCAGGTTGGCGGTGTCCTCGTCCCGAGGATGATCGAGCAACCTCTTGACCATAGTGGGCGCTGCGAAGAAGGAGATCCTCGGCCAGCGTCGGATGACGGCGTAGATCTCGTCCGTGTCGAAGCCGCCGCTTTCGGGAACGACGTGGCAAGAGGCTTGGGTCACGTGGGGAAGGCTGTAGAGCCCGGACCCGTGACTCATCGGCGCCGCGTGGAGGATGGCCTTCCACGGGCTGCCGGGGTCCACGTCGGCGAAGTAACAGAAGCACATCGAGAGCAGATTGCGATGGGTCAGAGTCGCTCCTTTAGGTTTCCCGGTTGTCCCACTCGTATAGAACAGCCAGGCGGAGTCGTCCGCTTCCCGCGCCACAAGGCTCGATGGCTCGCTCGCCATCAGCTTCTCGTATTCCCTGTCCGGCACCGCCATGACTCTCTCGAGCGCGCCACCGACCAGCGTACCGACCGTATGCGCCAGATCCGGTGTGGCGAAGCAGAGTCGCGCTCCGGCGTTTTCTAAGATGTAGGCGAACTCGCTCGGGTGCAGCTTAGCGTTGACGGGGACCACCACCAGGCCGGCGTGCCAGCAGGCATACAAGATCTCGAGATACTGAGGACAGTTCTTCATCGTCAGGGCCACCCGGTCGCCCGGCTTGAGACCCAACCGAACGGCGAGACCCCCGGCCAGCCGCGCCACTCGCTCCGCAAGAGCTTGATAGGTGAGGAGCACGGCATCGGCCTGGGCCACCGCCGGCCGCTCACCGTGGGCAAGACCCGCCCGCACCATGTGATTGGCGATGTTCATCTCCTCTGCCCCGAAGATTGCGAGTCCAGACGAGCCTCCGATCGGGCCTCGCCCCAGCAGTCCGTGGCAAAAGTCGTGCAAGAGCGAAAAATGGGGACTGCCACCAATCCACTCCCTGTCATAGCCCCCGAAACAAAGCACTTAGCCTGAAGTGAATTGGCTGGCTGTACCCGATTTTTCGCGACCTTCACTTCTACCACGGCCTGTTAACCGAGAGGCACCGGCTCTATTACCCGGACCTCCATCTTGGCGATGTGGTCCTTCGGTAAATCGCCCAGGGCCTGGCGCTCGGGCGAGGCGAAGTATTCGGCTTCCCTATCGCGGATAACATCCGCGCTGTCGAAGCTTCGCACCCAGATGAATTCGTTCTGCTCGGCGTTGACCCAGGCGGCTTCGACCGGAATGGCCAGCTTTCGGTGGATCGGCCGAATCTGCTCGTTGAAGAGCGTCAGCCAGGAACTCATCATGCCCGGGTTGATGGTGTAGATTCGTAGCTGCGAGACCATTGTTTTACTCCCCTAAGGATACCTCTAGATTTCTACGAGTCAGTCCCTCCACCCGGTGATCGAGAGGACCGGGAAGCGCCGGCGTGTGGCGACAACAGCGACGATGTTCTTGGCGCGCCACACTCAAAGCAGCGAATGATCCACTGGCCCGCTTCGCTCTCAGCCGGTGCGGTAAGGGCTCGGTGACAGTACCGCCGCGACATGTCGCCCTGGACAAGCGGGATCGCTTGTCCCCATTTGAGTCGTCACAAGCTGCGGCAGTAGGGACCGGCGATCTCGCCGGTCCAGAGGTCCGACATGTCGCCCCCGGGGAGCCGCCTGGCTGCCCCCGCTTTAAGGTGCCAATTTGGAACCTTAAAGCTCGGTTCTCTTCGGACGTCAGGCGCAACATAAAGTCTTCGGGGAAACGATTTCGATTCCGATTGACCTGTCACTTCAGGTACTTGGTCTCAACGCCGTACAGCTCGGCAAGGTCGGAATCGAGCATAACCTTGTGTCCGCGAATCAGAAAAATGCGCCGCTCGATCATCTCGACGGGAACCTGCAGCTGCTCGCTGCTTGAGAGTTTAGATTTTTTGGCCATTCTGGAAATGGTTACGGAAAAGTACTCGGCTTCGCTGAGGTGCCCCGGCTCCCCGCCAGCCCTACGATACAATGTGAAGGGCCTCGCCATGCACGTTACTGTCTTGTTTTTCGGCATGTTAAAGGACCTGATTGGCCGCTCCCAGGACGATCTGGAACTCCCCGAGGGATCCCGCCTGGAAACGGTCTTCGAGCACTATGCGTCCCAATTCCCGAGGCTACACCAGATGGCTGGCAGTATCGCGCTGGCGCGCAACCACGAGTTTGCCGACCCTGACGCGGCGCTCGGCGACGGGGATGAGGTCGCCTTGATGCCTCCGGTGAGCGGGGGCGCTGCGGGTTCGTCCCCTTGGCTCGCCAGCGCCGGCGAAGAATCCAGCTTATACGCTCTCACCAAGCAGCCGATCGACATTCAGGTTCTCAAGCAGCGACTTGTCCAAGGTGAAGATGGCGCGGTCGTCACCTTTGAAGGGGTTGTGCGAAACCATTCCGGTGAGCGTAAGACCCGCTTTCTCGACTACGAATGCTACGTTCCGGTGGCCATGAGCAAGATGCAAGAAATCGGCCGCCAGATCCTCGAAACCTATCCGATTCGCGGAATCACGATGGTGCATCGCTTGGGGCGGCTCGAGATCAGCGAGACAAGTGTTGCCATCCTGGTCACGGCTGCGCATCGCAAACCTGCCTATGAAGCCAGCCTGGAGGCCATCAACCGGCTCAAGCGCCTGGTCCCTATTTGGAAGAAAGAGTACTTCGAGGACGGCGAGGTCTGGGTCGAAGGGGAGTGGGAGGCCTCGGTTCCGCGCGGCGTGGGAACTCCCCAGTGAGCGCTCGAGCCTGTGTGGTGTTGGCGCTCTTGGTGCTGGCGGCGGAAGCCCCTCTGTCCGCCCAGCAATCCTCGGACGACCCCACGTTCAAGGTCGAGGTGAGCCTAGTTCACGTGCTGGTGACGGTGAAAGATCCCAGCGGCGCTCCGATAGCCGACCTTGAGCGGGATGATTTCACGGTATTGGATGGTGGTGTCGAACGGCAGATCGCTGTGTTCGAACGGCGCACCAATCGCCCCCTTTCGGTGGCGCTGATGCTTGACACCAGTCTGAGTACGGCCAAGGAGCTCGACTTCGAGAGGGAATCAGCCAAACGTTTTATCCGCAACCTGTTGGGGCCGGGATCCCATCGTAGCGACCGGGTGGGCATCTTCCAGTTCTCGGTCTACGTCGAGTTGCTAACGGGTTTCACCGCCTCCACGAAGCGCCTCGCTAAGGCTCTGAATCGGATTCAAGCCGATAGCGGCACATCGATGTATGACGGAATTCTGTTAGCCGCCGGGCAGCTCAGGCGCCGTCCCGGGCGTAAAGTTATGATCATCATCACCGATGGCGGGGATACGACCAGCAACGTGCCCTACCGGAAAGCCTTGCAGGAAGCCCATGCCGTCGACGCCGTGATCTATGGCATCATCGTCATGCCCATCACCGCCGACGCGGGACGCAACGTCGGAGGAGAGAATGCGCTCAAGGCGCTGGCCGCCAGCACCGGCGGCACAACCTTCATTCAGCACGCCGGAGCGGATTTGGACCGCGCGTTCAATGAGATTCTGCGCAACCTAAGGACGCAATACCTCATCGCCTACTATCCCCCAGAGGACTTGACCGCCACGGAAAGCTTTCGCAGGACGAGCATCACCGTCAACCGCCCGAACGCGCGGGTTCTGGCCCGCAACGGGTATTTCGTCCCGGCGACGCCCAAGGCCCCGCCGCGCGGTAAGATCAGCCTCCGACCCAGGGCGGGTTCGCAAGACTCCGAGTCCCAGGCGCCCATCGAAGGAAAAACCAAAAGAAGGAGCCAACCTTGAGACGGAAGCGTCCCAGCGGGAAACCACCGCGCCGCACGGCCAAGAGAACGGGCGACCGGAGTTCGGTTTCCAGGCCAAAGTCGTAGGGGAGCCGCGCCAGGCCGTACACCTTCGAAGAAGCCAACTACTTGAAGCGGCTGATAGAGAAAGAGATTCCCGTATTGGTGCGGCTGCGTGACAACGAAGAAGTCGTCGGGCTCATTGCATATCATGGTTGGACTTCTATACGCTTGAGCCAACAAGGCGCACCGACACTGTTCGTTTTAAAAAGCGAAATCAAGTATTTCTACGAGCAGCCGGAGACCCGCTCCTAGTGTGCAACTTTGGTAGTCCGTTCACAAGTTCGGTCACGTATATTTAGAAGCCCGGTGGACGGTCGGGAACTTCGGGCACGGCATGCCGTGCCCCTACGTTTCCAGGCACCCAGCAGATCTGTAGGGGCACAGCATGCTGTGCCCGCCTGTACTCGCCCGAAACGTGAGTCTATTTATGAAATGGAGTACTTAGGTTTTAAGGTAGGCCCGGTCTGTAACAAGAACAAGGGGAGGGACCGTATTCTCATGCAGGCGGGTTAACGGAGTTGGCCGCTTCTGGCACATTTTACAGCAGATGAATAACGTCGACTATGTATCCATCGCCGCCGAGCTCTCCCGCGAAGCGGGAGCACAAATACTCCCCTATCTCGAACAGCCCCTCGAGATGGAGTACAAGGGCGCGTTCGATCTCGTGACCGCCGCGGATCGTGCCTCCGAGAAGCTGATTGTTGAACGACTGCAATCGCGGTTTCCCGGTCACTCAATCGTCGCGGAAGAAGGCAGTGGCGTCGAGACTGGGTCCGAATACGTGTGGTACGTCGACCCTCTCGACGGAACCACCAACTTTGCGCACGGGTTTCCCGCTTTTTGCGTCAGTATCGGTCTCGCGTTCCGTGGTGAGATGGTGGCGGGTGTCGTCTACGACCCACTGCGGGAAGAGCTCTTTAGCGCCGAGCGAGGCTCCGGAGCGCATCTCAACAGCCGCCGGATTCAAGTTTCGAAATGCGAATCTCTTAAGGAAAGCTTGATCGGAACCGGGTTTGCGAGCCCCAAGAGGCACGCTGACATCAACGTCTACTTTTTTCACCAAGTGTGCATGCTCACCCACGGGGTCAGGCGGGCGGGATCAGCGGCGCTGGACCTATGCTCGGTAGCGAGTGGCCGCTTGGACGGGTTTTGGGAGTTCAACCTCAAGGCCTGGGATGTCGCCGCCGGACTGCTGATGATTCAAGAAGCCGGAGGGACCTATGCGGACATGAAGGGGGCGTCCTACGAACTGGCTGGCCCGCACCTAGCTGCCTCGAACGGGAGAATCCAGCAGGAGCTTCTAAGACTTTTCGAGGACGTCTTTGCGGGGCGATATCGGGTGCCGATCCCCCCCCTTACGATCTGACCCCAGTTCAACGACCCAGCGGGAAAAGGGACGTGCAAGCGGGTCTGCGATACCGTGCTGGGGCCGGAGCAGCCCGCTCGGGAGCGCACCTAAGTAGCGTTGCAGCAGTCACGAACGGCCCGCAATTCCTTGCGCTCCAACCCAGTCAATGTTAGGCTGGACTGATCTACACCCATTAGCTTAAGTGGCCGTAGCTTTCTCCAGGCGGGAAAGCGAGGGGATTGTGTGCATCGATGACCAGAATTGTCGACTTAATTCGCCGCAAGACAGATGGCGAAGAGGTTACCTTCGAAGAGTTTGAGCAGCTCATCAGTGGTTATGCGCGGGGCGAAGTCAAGGACTATCAGATGGGCGCCTTTTTGATGGCGGGCTCCTGCCACGGTTTCAGCGACACGGAAGCGGCCGCCCTTACATCGGCCATGCTGAAGTGCGGCCGGCAGGTAGACCTGAGCGATATCCCGCAACCGAAAGTTGACAAGCACTCGACAGGCGGAGTGGGAGACAAGATCACTCTCATCGCCTCTCCTATCGCCGCCGCCGCCGGCATCGCGGTTCCCACGATTACCGATCGGGGTATGGGGTATACCGGCGGCACCCTCGACAAGTTGCAGGCCATACCGGGATTTCAAACCGAGCTGCCGTTGGCCGAATTCCGGCAGACCGTGGCTACCCACGGCTTGGCTTTTACCGGTCAGACGAACGAATTGGCGCCTGCTGACAAGAAGCTCTTCGCTCTGCGGGACGCCACGGGGACGATCGATTGTTTGGCGCTGATCGCCGCGTCGATTATGTCCAAAAAGCTGGCCGAGGGCATTGAGGGTCTGGTCCTCGACGTCAAGGTCGGCCGAGGCTCGCTGATCCGCGACCGCGCTGAGGCGCGCCGCCTGGCGCAGTTGATGATCACCATCGGGCGTCGCATGGAGGTGCGGATGCAGGCCTTGCTGACGGACATGAATCAGCCGCTGGGATTCGCCGTCGGTAACGCTCTCGAGGTGATGGAGGTCTCACAGACCCTGCAGGGCCAAGGCCCCGCCGACTTGGTTGGCCTTTCGGTCGAGATTGCGGCTCGCATGATTTACTTGGGCGAGCCGTCTCGTTCGCTTGAGAGTGCCCGAGATCAAGCGCAGCAGCTACTTGCCGACGGCTCGGCGTTTGCGAAGCTGCAAGCGGTCATCGAGGCGCAGGGCGGAGACCCAAATGTCCTCCAGCAGTTCGAGCTGCTCCCCAACGCCAGCGGCGAGCACATCATCTCATCACCTCGAGCGGGTTTCGTCAGTCGTATTAATGCCGACGACATCGGGCGCGCCGCCGCTCTCCTCGGAGCCGGTCGAGATGCTATGGATGACGCCATCGATCCGGCTGTAGGCGTCATCCTGCAATCAAAGGTCGGGGACGAGGTTATGGAAGGTTCTCGCCTCTGCGCCCTCTACTACGCCGACGAGACGAATCTTCAAGAAGGGGTCCAGTTGGTCGAAGATGCCTTCCGGATCTCGGCCACCCAACCCGAACCGGTTGACCTTGCGCTCGATCTGGTACAGTAGCTCCCTTTTACGTCCCTGGTAAAAGCAGCGCTGTGACGATCGCTTGTAGCGTGCTTGTTTCCGGCTTATTTCGGTTCAGGGTCGGCTCACCGTTGCCGGAACCCTAGCATGCTCCAGTTCCACAAGGGCAGCGCTGTCAACCGGGGACGTCTTGGCATATTCCCCGGGGCGTTCAATCCGCCCACCAACGCCCACCTCGCACTGGCGGAGGCGGCTCTGACCCAACACCGGCTCGGCCAGGTAGTTTTTCTCTTGCCCCGGGTCTTTCCCCACAAGCAGTTCGTGGGAGCGTCGTTCGAAGACCGCCGGGCGCTGCTCGAAGTTGCGCTGGGTGGCTCGCCGAGCTTCGCGATCGCCTCTTCGAAAGGCGGGCTCTTCATCGAAATCGCGCGCTCATTTCGCGAAGCCTGCCATCCCTCGCTCGAGCTGTTCTTGCTCTGCGGGCGAGACGCCGCCCTGCGCATTGCCAATTGGGACTATGCCGACGGGCCTTCGTTTGCGAGCCAGCTCGAGGAGTTTCAACTTTTGGTCGCCTCCCGGCAAGGAGCCTACAGCCCAGCTGAGGAGTATCGAGGCCGTATCCACCTCATTGATCTGCCAACCTCGTTTGATCAAGTATCCTCGTCGACCCTCCGCCAAGCGATCGCGGAAGGGAGACCGTGGGAGCAGTTCGTACCCGAAGCGGTAGCGGGAGAAATCGCAGCTCGAGGCCTTTACCGTGCGAGATGATTCCTCAGCCGTTTGTGGCGCACGCATTCTTGCGTGCCGTGTCGCCATTCGTGGCGACATCGAGTCCCGTAGCGGCGCAGGCTCTCAGCGTGCCGCGTCGAGCCTCGTCTCGACGCGGGGGGACGGTTCGGCTACCCAAGCTGCGCGGCGATCTGTTCGACTCGCCGCATGACGCGCAGGGTGTTGCCACCCAGGATTCGTTCCACGTCCGCTTCGGAAAAGCCCCGGCCCAGAAGACCGGAGACAAGATTAGGAATCTTCGAGATGTCTTCCATGCCTGCGGGCAACTGGTCCCGAACGCCGTCGAAGTCGGATCCCATTCCGACGTGGGCGACCCCGGCAACCTGTGCCGCGTGTTCGAAGTGGTCGACTAGGCGGCTGAGAGGGGGGCGCCCAATGCGCGCGATCTGTTCCCGGTTGACCTCGCGCAACGCCGCTTCTCGCTGCTTGGGGTCCGTCGAGTATTTCCGTCGCACGGTTGCTCGTTTGGACTCGAGGTCTTCCAGTTCACGATCGGGCCAATCGAAATCATCATCGAGGAAAGCATTGTAGTAGTTGATGTGAACCACCCCGCCGTTTTGCGCGAGTGCGCGAAGCATCTCGTCACTCATGTTGCGCGCATGGCTCGCCAGCGCGCGGCACGAAGAATGGGAGGCGACGATTGGCGCCGATGATGCCTCCAGCGCGTCATAAAAGGTTTGGTCCGATGCATGGGAGACATCGACCATCATTCCCAGCCGGTTCATCTGGTTAACGATCTCGCGGCCCAGGGCGGTTAAGCCGTTCGAGACGGGCAGCGCTGCCGAGGAATCGGCCCAGGGTGTGTGGGCGCTGTGAGTCAGGGTCAGATACCGCACTCCCAAGCCGAACAAGGTTTGCAGGGCGGCAACACTCGAATCGATCATCTGGCCGCCTTCGACGCCCATCAAGATCGCGATCCTGTTCTCTTGCTTGGCCCGAACAATCTCGTCTGCCGATGTGGCCAGAACAAGATCCCCCGGGTGCCGGGCGACTTGCTCGGTGACCGCGTCGATGATCTCCAGGGCGCGCTTCGACGCTTCCCGAGGAGTTTGACTGGTTGCGCTCGTGTAGATGGAAAAGAAAATTCCGCTGATACCGCCCTGACGCATGCGCGGGATATCGACTTGCCCGTAATCGTGCAACTGCCCGACGTCGAACCCCTCGCCGGTGATGCGCATCGGTGTGTCGCAGTGCAGGTCGATGACCACCGATCGGTTGAGGACAGCGGCAACCGGATCCGGTTCCCCGGCGGACCTCTCTCCCCGTGGACTCTCCTCGCTGCCGGGTGAGCAACCGATATTTGAAGTCGCTGCTGTCGCCAAGCCCAGTGTGGCGAGGCCCCATTCTCGACGGGTGAAGGTCATTGATTCGATTGTAGACGGCTTTCGTTGTTCGGGAGACCGCGCCGCGCGCGCCAGCAGGCGGTTCTGTGTGCCGTGGAGGTCTGGGGAGGAAGCATTGGTAGAGTGAGTCGGAGCCCCCGGCGGGCGGGGTTGCCGGTGGGAGGCAAGCGTGCTGCGCGAATTGCTCCTCTACCCGTCCAAACCGGAACCAAACCGAGCCTGCACCCGAAAGGGGGCTGTTTACAAATCCTACGGCCGCAAGCCTTCTATGTTGAGCTGGATTCGATAGATGCTGGAGCGGGCCGTTATGTACAGCGTCTTGCCGTCGGCGTCTCCCCAAGCCACGTTGGCCGGCAATTCTTCGGGCGCAATCGTTCCCAGGTGCTTGCCTTCAGGGCTTAAGATGAGGACGCCCCCGGGCCCGGTGCAATAGAGGTTGCCGAGTTTGTCGATTTTCAGCCCGTCGGGAACGCCTTCCGCTTCACTTGCATTCGCGTCGTAGAAGACGCGGCCTTCGCCCACGCCGCCGGCCTCGTTAACGTCGTAAGCCATCCAGACTCGGTTGTCCCCGTCGGAATTAGCGACATAGAGTGTCTTCTCATCCGGCGAGAACGCAATGCCGTTGGGGAAGGTCTGGTCGCGGCTGAGAAGTTCCAGTTCGCCGTCAGGGCTGAGGCGATAGACGCCGTTAAAGTCCAGTTCCTTGGCGGGGTCGTCGTTGAGCTTGGCGAAACCATAGGGCGGATCGGTGAAATACAGGGACCCGTCGGATCCGTACACCGCATCATTAGGACTGTTGAGCCGCTTGCCTTTGTATTTGGCAACCAGCACCGTCCGTTGGCCGTCTTTTTCGACCCGCGAAACCTGACCCGCACCGTGTTCGCAGAGGACGAGCCGCCCCTCGGAGTCGAGAGTCAGCCCATTGGAGCCGACGAATCTCCCTTCCTCGTATTCGGCTTCGAACACCGGTTTGATAAAGTCGCTGACTTGGCCGTCGGGTGTCCACTTGTAGATGGCGTTGGCCGGGATGTCGCTGAAGAGCAGAAACGGACCACCTTCAGTCACCCACACCGGACCTTCCGTGAACTGGAAGCCGCTGTGCAGCTTCTCGATCTTGGCGTCGGCGGGCACGATGGCATCGAGCGCCACATCAAGCCGCGTAACAGTGCCGGCGCCGGTATCGGGCGGCGGGGCCGGCTCGGGTTCAGGGTCCGCGCAAGAGGCCAATAAGATCAACATCGCAAAAAGCACTACGCTCGATCGGTTTCGCATACAAAATCCCTCCCTGGGAAATCGGTCTATTATGAGCTATTGGGCCTTCAAAAGTCGAGCTTGGCTTCACGGTTCGAAGCGACGGGGTCTCCCTTTCGCAGTCCCGACTAGCTCGCTTTTCTCACCAGGTGGCGAAGCGAAGTGCCTGAGGAGGGCGTAAGGACAAGGCGCGCGCCGCTCGGTGCCCAGTTTCTTGAACAATGCAGCTAGGCCCGTGCGGCCCGCCGACTCTTCTCTCGGACGCAGCCTTGTCGATCCACCGCCGGGTCTGGTAGGTTCTTTGCACGATGAAAGCTGCCCGCATCCTCGAGCCACGGGGCCCGGTCGTCATCGAGCAAGTCCCGATTCCCACACCCGGGCCGGGCGAAGTACTGCTCCAGACCGAGGCGTGCGGTCTCTGCCACTCCGACTTGTTTATCCGTTCTCTGGAAAGCTTGCCCCAGACTCCCCTTACCCTGGGCCATGAAGCAATCGGTACGCTTCAGCAGGTCGGCCCGGATGTCGACGCCTTCAAGATAGGAGATCGGGTCGGACTCACGTATCTGTACGGAGGTTGCGGCTCGTGCGAGTCATGCGAAGAATCCCGCCCGGAGCTTTGTGCTCGACAGCTCAACACCGGCTACCACGTCGATGGAGCTTTCGCGGAATTCGTCGTGGCCAGAGCCGCCTCGATCGTGAAAGCTCCTCTGGACCTACCGGCATCCCATCTCGCTCCCCTCTGCTGCGCCGGTTGGACAGCCTATCACGCGGTTGCCGCCACAGACCTCGAACCCGGTTCTTGGCTGGCCATTTACGGCATCGGCGGACTCGGCCACCTGGCCATTCAGTTCGCCAAGCTGCGAGGACTGCGCGTCGCAGCGGTTGACCTGGCGCCCGAAAAGCTGTCCCTTGCTTCCGAACTTGGCGCCGAAATCACCGTCAACGCGCGCCAGGAAGACCCTTCCCGCCTGCTGCGCAAGAAACTCAGGGGTGCTCACGCAGCTATCTCGTTTGCTGCCTCGGCTTCGGCGGTCGGTCAGGCGTTCGCTTCCTTGCGCCGAAACGGGATCTTGATCTTAGTCGGATTAGCCGCGGAAAAGTTCGAGCTGCCGCTGGTTGACGTCGTCCTCAAGCAGATCCGCATTCATGGCAGCTTCCTCGGCCGCCGCGAGGAGCTCGAAGAAGCCTTCGAGATCGCGCGCCGCGGCGATCTGCGTACGGAAGTCCAAACCTGTTCGCTCGAAGACCTGCCCCAGGCCATGGACGACATGCAAGCCGGGAAAGTCACGGGTCGAACGGTGGTCACTTTCCCGTGAACCGGTATCCCTAGGGCCAACTCGGGCTGACTCGCGCATCTCAGGGGGGCAATCGTTGGGCTGGCATTACCCGCTGATATGCTCCTTTCTTCGCCTCAGAGATGCCATCTAAGCGATTGAAACAATTTGGCTTATCTGCAAATTGGCTTTGTTTGGTAATTTTCTTAAGTCGGTCGGTTCCGCGGGCGAAAAAGCCATGGGCCCGCGCCCTGACGGGCACGGCTCTGTCGTGTGAAGATAGTTGTCCCAACGGTGCGGGTTTTCATACACCGCCGAGGACGCCCCTGCCGGCAAACAACATAATCCACCACCTGGTCCACTTTATGTGGCTCCCATAGCCAGACCGTGCTGCCGTGCTTTGTCCAGCGTTTGGCCTTGGTGTCCAACAGTCGGTTCAGTCCCCATTTTTTGCCTACCTTCCTGGGGATGTTCTCCTGCGTCTATTCTATCGCGGGCGGCTAGGATTTCCCCGTGTCAGGGCCCATAAGTTGCTGAAAAAAAATATGTTGCCTCTCGTGACCGGCAGATTGGAGTGGGACCGGAAGGGCCTGCAGAAATTATCTTACTGATAAGCGAGATACGATCTCACGTCGGCAAGAAATGTGGGCTCTTCAACTCCCCCTTCGTGCCACTGATATGTTATATATAATATATATTAAGATCACTCACCACACCATGCAGACAATGAGCATCACGATCGACGAGAAGCTCTACAGCCGGCTAAAGCGAACTGCGGGCCAGCGCGGTATGAGCCGCTTCATTGCCGAGGCGGTTCGGGAAAAGCTCCGCTCGAGCGAGGATGAGTTGTACAAGGAATACCTGGCTGCACAGCGTGACAATGAACGCCGCCAGGTCCTCGACGACTGGAACACCCTCGAAACCGAAGGTTGGCGGTAGGTGGCACAGCCGGAATGGCCCCGCAGAGGCGACGCCTTTTGGGTTAACCTTGATCCGACGATTGGAACGGAAGTCAAGAAGACCCGTCCGGCGGTGATTCTCTCGAATGATGCGCAGAACCGTGCCGGCCAACGGGTCCTGGCAGCGCCCGTGACCTCGAGCGTTCGCCGTGTCTACTCCTTCGAGGCGCAGATCACCCTGGGAAACAAGAAGTCAAAAGCGATGCTCGACCAGGTGCGCTGTCTCGATCAATCCCGCCTGCGGGGCTTTATCAAGACGGTCACGCGGGAGGAGATGAAAGCTATCGAGAAGGCGTTAAGAGTGGCATTCGATTTGGCGCCGTAGCAGCCGGCGGTGAAAGTGCCGAGGGCACGGCATGCCGTGCCCCTACGTTGTGTAGGAGGGCATGGGGTGGAGCAGACGCGTAGTAATAATAACAACGGCCGCAGGTCTGGGCCAAACGACGACCGAGGCCTGCGCTACGGGTCTACCCTCGTGCTTCGAGGGCGGCAATGATCTCGCTAGCGCCTTGCCGGCGGAGGTTGTCCGCCGCCTTGCGGCCCAGCGTTTCGGGTTCGCGCGGATCGCCTTCGACGTCCGTTGCGACGGACTTGGTCCCATCGGGGCTCACAACAATAGCTAAAAGGCTCAGCCGATCGTTGCGTAGACCAGCGTGGCCTCCGAGGGGCACTTGGCAGCCGCCACCCAGGGCAGCGAGCAGCGCGCGTTCGGCGCTGACGGCGGTTTGCGTCGCGGGGTCGTTGAGTGAGCAAACAAGCTTGCGAGTGGCCGTGTCGTCGGCGCGGATCTGAACGGCCAGCGCACCCTGTCCGATCGCAGGGCACATGACGCCGGGCTCGAGGATTTCCGCAACGCGGTCTTGCCATCCGAGGCGCTCGAGTCCTGCGGCGGCAAGAAGAACGGCGTCGTATTGACCTTCGTCCAGCTTGCGGAGACGCGTATCGACGTTGCCGCGTATGTCTTCCACCCGGACATCGGGGCGCAGACGGCGCAGCTGTGCCGCCCGGCGAAGCGAGCTCGTCCCTACCCGCGCACCCTCTTCGAGCTCATCGAGTTTCTTACCGACCAGCGCGTCTCGAGAATCGGCTCGCTCAGGAATCGCGGCAATAGCGAGACGGGAATCGATCTCGGTCGGCAGATCCTTCAGGCTGTGGACAGCGATATCTACGCGGCCATCCAGCAGCGCTTCTTCGATCTCTTTGGTGAAAACACCCTTCAATCCCGTCTTCGAGCCGACCTTGGCCAGCGCGACGTCGGTGATCTTGTCCCCGGTGGTCTTGATGATCCGGATGCGAGTCGGGGTGTCCAAGGCTTTCAACCGCTGCTCGATCCAGTGTGCCTGCCACATCGCCAGCTTGGAGCCGCGTGTTCCGATGACGAGGGGGTTCATTTTCGTTGCGTGTGAGAGGTGAGGTGTGCGCCGACGCCAGGGGAAATTGGTCGGCCCCAATAGGGCAAAGAATGCGGTTTGCGAGGAGCGTTGGGCACGGCATGCCGTGCCCCTACAACCTTACACCACGGCATGGCTGGCCCCCTACAACCTTACACTACGGCATGGCGCGCCTCTAAATTCTTTATAGCGTGGCCCGTTTGGGCAATTCTTCGACGGGTGCAGCCGGGCATCCGTAGGGGCACGGCATGCCGTGCCCTCAGCCTCTTGAATCATTTACCAACCGCGGGTTTTCAGGGTCCTCTTCCCACTGGCCGCACCCCGTAGGCCTCGCTGCCGTCAATCTATGCGGTTCACTTCTTTAAATTGAAGGCGCGCTTGACAAACTGGACGAAATGCAGTCCGTCGGGGTGGCTGGCGAGCTTTTTCATCTCCGAGATCGGAGGGTGGGCGATCTTGTTGATGATGCTGCGCGTCAAGCTTTCGAGAGCCTTTTCTTGTTCCGGGTCGAGAGGGCCGAGCTTCGCTCGAAAACGATTAACTTCAGCCCTACGGAGATCCTCCAGTTCACTTTGAAGGGAAACGATGGTGGGCGCGACCTCGTGTGTCTTGAGCCGGTGCATCACCTTCTTGACTTCCTCGGAAATGATGCTCTCGGCGCGCTCGGCTTCGCGCTGCCGCTCGCGGAGATTGGCATCGGCGACCTGCTGCAGATCGTCGACATCGTAGACGAACATGTTATCGATCGAGTTGATGGCCGGATCGATGTCCCGGGGAACGGCAATGTCGACGAAGAAGATCGGCCGGTTCTTACGGGCCGCGATCACGCCTTCAGCCGTCTTCTTGTTGAGGATGAAACTACGCGATCCGGTCGAAGAGATCACGATATCCGCGCGATTCAGGTATTCCAGCAAGCGGTCGAACGATATGGCCTGGCCTTCGAACAGCTTGGCCAGCTCCACTGCTCGTTCGTGTGTGCGGTTGGCGACGTAGATTTCGGTCGCACCGGCGTGATGGAGGTGTTTCGCGGCCAACGCCGACATTTTTCCGGCACCGACGATGAGCACAGAGTGTCCACGCAGATCCCCGAAGATCTTGCGCGCCAGCTCGACGGCCACATAGCTAACTGAAACCGCCATCTGTCCGATGCCGGTCTCGTTACGAACCCGCCGGGCGACTCGAAACGCATGATTGACGATTACATCGAGCTGGCCGCCGACCGCCCCGACTTCCTTGGCCGCGGCGTAGGCTTCCTTCACCTGACCGAGGATCTGCGGCTCGCCCACCACCATCGAGTCCAAACTAGACGCCACGCGGAAAAGATGCCGGATCGCATCTTCATCGAGGTAGCGATAGAAGAAAGGGCGCGCTTCGTCGAGCGGGATCGCCGGCGACGCTTCGAAGAAGGAGTGCAGTTGCTCAACCGCGTGGGCTTCCGAATCGGCCCGCACCAGGAATTCCACGCGATTGCAGGTCGAGAGAATCAGGGCCTCGGAAACTCCCGGCCGCTGAGCCAACTCCCCAACCAGCTCACCGGTCGCGCCTTCAGGCACCGCGAGCCGTTCGCGCACTTCAACCGGCGCGGTTTTGTGACTCAGGCCCATCAGCAGGACGCTCATGGTTCGATCAACGGCCAGCCGCCGTTGTAAAAGAGTGAACCCCGCTGTTGACAATCCAGGTCAGCGCGGCGCAACAGAATCCGACGATCGAGAAGTAAGCGGCCTTGCGGCCTCGCCAACCGATCGCCAACCGGCTAAAGACCATCGCCAGATAAATGGCCCAGGTCAAGAATGCCAACGCAATCGTGGGGTCGACGATCCAGTTCGATCCCCATTCGACGAAAGCCCAGAAGCTGCCGGCGATCAGTCCCAGCGTGACCAACACAAAGCCAAAGGCGAGTGTGCGGTAGGCCATCTCGTCCAGCGTACCCAGCGGGGGCAGCCGGTAGTAGAACGTCCGCGGCCGTTTCGACTTGAGTTCCTTTTCCTGGATGAGATACATCACTCCCGCCACGAAGGTGATGAACAGCGCCGCGAAGCCCAACAGAAAAAGCCCCACGTGGATCGATAACCACCACTTACCCAACGACTGCCCGGCCCAGGGCTCGGCCGGCTCCCCGAGACTCGCTACCAGCGTTAGCAGAAAGACCGTCGGAAAGACGAAAACGGCGAGGCTGTCGTGCTTGTAGCGCCAGTACGCCAGCAGAAAAGTCGCGGTAGTCAGAAAACCGATCACCGACGCCATTTGGTGGAGCGTGACGACGGGCAGGCGTCCCATGGCCATGCCTTGATCAACGATCGACACCAAATGCAGCACCGCGCCCAGTGAAATTGAAGCCAAGGCCAGCTTGAACATCCTCTGGCGGCGCCTTGCAACCGTTACCAAAGCGTGACAAAGCCCCAGCGAATAAAGAACCAGCGTTACGCGGAGCCAGAATACACTGGATTCGTCCATACATCGGTCATTATAACGTCGCAGGTTGGTGGGGTTTCGCGCGAAATCTCCCGAGGGATCGCAAAACCGCTTAGTTAGGGCGGTGCGCATCACCCTCGTTCGCTTCTATCGGTAGGCCTCGCCCCGCTTTCGGACTCGGATGATGAGGACGACAAGCTTGTCATCTTGAATCTGATAAATGACACGATGCGGGCCCACTCGCAAGCGATAGAGACTCATGCGAGCCTCAAGTTTCTTAACACCGGGCGGACGAGGGACCTGACTGAGCGACTAGATCCTTGCAACGATCCGTCGGAGGGTAGGCCGGTCGAGTTTCTTCAGGTCCCGTTCGGCGGCGGGAGCAATGGCTATCTCGTAGACCACACTGGGTCAGAGGCCCAGTTCCTCGGTCAGCCGGTCCAAGGTTTTCACGCCTTTGGACTCGGCTTCCGATAAGGCAGCGTGCGCATCTTCAAGGTCTCCGCGGTCTTCTTGTAGGCCGAGCAGACGCTCAAACAAGCGCAAGTCGTCAATCGAGATGATGGCGGCTAATTCTTTGCCTCGGTTTTCGACAATGAAGCGGTCGTGGCCATAAGCCGCCCTCTTGAGAAGCTCAGGCAGGGTGTCACGCGCTTCGGTGGCACTGATACGTCGCATGAGGATTTCGTGTACGTTCCGTACGTAACGTACACTTCTACTATACCACGCTTCTCCAGATCGCGGTGCATTGGCAAGGTCTGGCCGCGTAAGCTTACCGGGGAATAGGGTGGTAACACCCCCTGGATCCTGCCATCGCACCTATTGCGTCCCTCACGCGTTCCGGTCGACACTTAAGCTAATGCTCTCGGAGAAGTCTTCCCCTGTCCGCAAAGTTGTATTCCCCGCCGCCGGCTTGGGGACCCGCTTCCTACCGGCCACGAAATCGCAACCCAAGGAAATGCTCTCGGTTGTTGACAAACCGATCATCCAGTACGGGGTGGAGGAAGCGGTCGCCTCGGGCATCGAGAACATCGTCATCGTCACGGCCCAGGGCAAATCCACAATGGAAGACCACTTCAACGTCAGCCGCGAGCTCGAAAAGGAGCTTGAGGCGCGAGGGAAGCAGCGGGAACTGGAGCTCGTGCGCGGGATCTCGAATCTTGCCAACATCTCCTACGTTTTGCAGACGGAGGCGCTAGGACTTGGCCATGCCGTCGGAGTGGCCCGGGAGATCGTAGGCCGGGAACCCTTTGCAGTGAGCCTGCCGGACGACATCATCGACTCCACCGTTCCCTGCTTGAAGCAGTTGATCGAAGTCCACCGGCAATTCGGCGGGGCCGTCATCGCCGTCATGGAGGTCCCCCGTGAGCGGATCTCGGCGTACGGTGTGATTGAGGGCGAGCCGGTAGAGTTCGACGGCACGGAGGACCGACTGTTCCGAGTCAACGACGTGGTCGAGAAGCCGCCCGCCGACGAAGCCCCCTCTAACCTAGCCATTATCGGACGTTATGTTTTTCCACCCGAGATTTTCGACTGCTTGGACTCCATCAAGCCCGGGGCAGGCGGCGAGCTACAGTTGACGGACGCCATCAAGGGTTTGATCCAGAGCCAACCGGTATACGCCTATAGGTTTGAAGGCACGCGCTACGACGCCGGCGACAAGCTGGGGTTTTTGAAGGCAACTGTCGAATACGCGCTGCGGCACGAGGAGCTAGGGCAAGAATTCAGCGCGTATTTGAAAACGCTCAAATTGTAGCCACTAGCGACGGGCCTCCACGCTGAACGCGCGCAACCGCCTGATATACTTACGTATATACTGTCTAGTCCCGGGGGGAATCCTAGATGCCTTTGTACGAGTATGAGTGCCTCAAGTGTGGCGGGCGCTTCGAGGAAATCCAGAAATTCTCCGACGAACCGTTCACGGAGCACCCCGGCTGCGGCGGTAAAGTCAAGAAGCTGCTGTCGGCCCCGGCCATCCAGTTTAAGGGCACAGGCTGGTACGTCACCGACTACGCCCGCGCCGGTCAGAAGGACGGCGAAGAGAAAGAGAAGAAGGCGGATAGCGGGGACAAGAAAGCCAAGGACGGTAGCGACAAGTCGGCCGCCAAAAGCTCGAAGGACTCGGATTCCAGCTCGTCGTCGACAGCGAAGTCCTCGACAACCGAGTCGACGAAGAAGTAAAGTTTCATCGGAGCGCCCCTCCCACTTAAGAAGGAACTGTCGGTCGAATGGAATCGATTCGTGTAACGTTGCCGGACGGCTCGGAACAGGTGGTCGCAAAGGGTGCCACGCCTCTATCGATCGCGGAGTCTATAGGTCCCCGTTTGGCGAAATCGGCTCTAGTGGCCAAGCTCAACGGGCAACTCGTCGACTTGACCGCGCCGATCGAGGAAGACACCGAACTGCGCATTCTGACCGACCGTGACTCGGAGGCGCTCGAAGTCTACCGCCACTCGAGCGCTCACCTGCTGGCGGCCGCGGTGCTCGAGCTCTATCCGGAGACCAAGCTGGGAATCGGCCCGCCCACCGAGCAAGGCTTTTTCTACGACTTTCAACGCGACACCCCCTTCACCCCCGACGACCTCGAAAAGATCGAAGCGCGCATGCGGGAGATCGTCAAGCGCGACCCGCCCAACGAGCGCGTCTGGCTGCCGCGAGAAGAGACGCTCGCCAAGTTCAAGGAAATGGGCGAGGAAATGAAGTGTGAGTTGATCGAAGACAAGACCGAGGGCGACAAAATCTCGGTCTACAAAACGGGCGAGCAGTTCCTCGACTTCTGCCGCGGGCCGCACATTCCCAGCATGGGGCGCATCAAAGCTTTCAAGCTGCTGTCGATCGCCGGTGCTTACTGGAAAGGCGACGAGCGCAACGCCCGCCTGCAGCGCATCTATGGAACGTCCTTCTTCAGCAAGAAAGATCTCGACGAACACCTGCACCGTCTAGAAGAGGCCAAAAAGCGCGACCACCGCAAGCTGGGCAAGGAACTGGACCTTTTCAGCATCCAAGAAAGCGCCGGCCCGGGCCTGATCTTCTGGCATCCGAAGGGCGGCACGATTCGCCGAGCCATGGAAGATTGGCTGCGGGACGAGTATGTGCGGCGCGGCTACAGCCTGGTCTACACGCCGCACGTTGCACGCTACGATCTGTGGAAGACTTCCGGGCACGCCGAGTTTTTCTCCGACGCTATGTTCTCGACCATGGAGCTGGACGACTCCGACTACCAGCTCAAGCCGATGAACTGTCCGTTCCACATTTTGATGTACAAGGACCGGCTGCGCAGTTACCGGGACTTGCCGGTTCGCATGGGCGAGCTGGGGACGGTCTACCGCTACGAGCGCTCGGGCGTGATGCACGGGCTACTGCGGGTGCGGGGTTTCACTCAGGACGACGCCCACATCTTCTGCACGCCCGAACAAGTGAAGGACGAAATCTTGGGCTGTGTGGACTTTGCGCTGGACGTGTTGAAGACGTTCGGCTTCGACAAATTCGAAATCGAGCTATCCACCTGGGACGGCGGCGCGGGCGGAAAGTACGCCGGTTCGGCCGAGGAATGGAAGATGGCCGAGGACGGCCTGTTCGGCGCCTTGGGGCAGCGGGAAATCGAAGCGAAAGTAATGACTGACGAGGCGGCTTTTTACGGGCCGAAGATTGACGTGATAGTACTCGATGCCATCGGGCGTCGCTGGCAGCTCTCGACGGTGCAGTTCGATTTCAACCTGCCGCGGCGGTTTGAGTTGGAGTACATCGCCGAGGACGGTAAAGCCCATCAGCCGGTGATGGTCCATCGCGCGCTGTGGGGATCCATCGAGCGGTTCTTCGGTGTGCTCATCGAGCACTATGCAGGCGCTTTACCGGTGTGGCTGGCGCCGGTTCAGGCGGTGGTGCTGCCCATCACGGATCGCCAGAACGAATATGCCCGGCAGGTCTTCGACCGGCTCAAGGAGGCCGGTATCCGCGCCGAGATCGACTCCCGCAGCGAGAAGGTCAACCTCAAAATCCGCGAAGCGCAGCTCCAAAAAGTTCCCTATATGCTCGTTGTCGGACAGCGGGAAGCCGACGCTGGCAAGGTCGCCGTCCGCCACCGCAAGCGCGGCGACGAAGGACCCAAGCCGGTGGAGCAAGTGATTGCTCGACTTCGGGAGCTCGTCGATTCCAAGGATACGGCAGACTGAGCTCGCCACAGCTTCGCGACGGGCCAAACGGAGCCGCAAACGCCGGTTTCAAGCTGAACATGCGTAAACGGAGCCGCGCCCGAAAGGGTGCGGTCGAGGCATCGTGAGCGCAACGGATTCGTCGCATCACCGAGGTCATTCGCAACCTTGACCGCAGGCTTGCGCCCGCGGCTCGGTTTGATCCCGGTTGGGCCGAGAAGGCGCGGTTTGAGGCAGAGCGTGTGTGAACCGAGCCGCGAACGCTGGTTTACGCTGGAAAACAGCTCCGAATTCCGGCGGGCACCCTTTGAATTCCTCTCATCGAGGTTAGCGCCGAACAGAAATCCTGACCACTTCTGGTGTGACGGTTTCCGAAGTGTCACAATTCAGGAGGCCCGCCCCTTGGTAGAAGAACGGGACGGTCGCCTTGGCGGACGGGCGCGTCTCAGAAATATCTTCAGCTATCTGATCTCGAAGCGGTGCCGGGTCAGGCTGCGCAAACGGCAGCTGATCTGAACGATGATCGTCGCGGCTCGGGGGGCGCCTTTGGGGAGGGATATCTCACGCACGCCCGCTGCACGCGTGGTGAGATGTACGGGCTAACGCTCGACGGCCCTCTCCGCACCCAGCCCCGTGTTCGCGCGGACGCTGAGCTCGACATATTTCTCCTCCGCCGACGGCTCGTTGGAGAAAACCGACCCCAGATAAGCCGCCAAGAAGCCGAGCGGAATGCTCACGATGCCCGGATTCTTGAGCGGGAACCACGTCGGCGCCTGAATCATCCGACGCGCGGCTTCAGCGACCTCCGGCCCGTCGACCCCCATGAAGCTCGGGCTCACCAGGATCAGCCCGATCGAGGAAAACAGCCCAGCTGCCAGGCCCCACACCGCCCCGCGGGTCGTAAACTTGCGCCAGTAAGCCGAGAAGAGGATGACCGGTAAGTTCGCCGATGCCGCCACCGCGAACGCCAGCCCCACGAGGAATGCCACGTTCGCCGTCGGGCCCAACCCGATCGCGATCGTAATAGACACCGCGCCAACGACGAGCGCCGTCCAGCGCGCTACGCGCACCTCTTCGCCCGGCGAGCGCTCCTTGCCGTGGTGTAGCACGTTCGTGTAGAAGTCGTGCGCGAACGAAGTCGAGGCGCTGATCGTCAACCCGGCCACTACTGCCAGAATCGTTGCGAACGCTACGGCCGAGATGAACGCGAAAAAGACGTCGCCACCCAGCGCGTGAGCCAAAAGAGGCGCGCTCATGTTGATGCCACCGTTCTCCGAAATCGCATCGCGCCCGACGATCGTCGCCGCGCCGAAGCCCAAGAACGTCGTCATGATGTAGAACGCGCCGATCAGCAGCATCGCCCAGAAGATGCTTACTCGCGCGGTCTTGGCGTCCGGCACGGTGTAGAAGCGGATGAGGATGTGAGGCAGGCCGGCGGTGCCGAAGATCAACGCCATGCCCAACGAAATCAGGTCGAGCGCGCCGTAGGGCGGCTTGTAGTAGAGCCCGGGCGTCAAGAAGTTCTGTGTGACGGTTTGGCCGTCGACCCGGTAGCTGACACGGCTGGTGGCTTCGAAGAACGCTTCGAGGTCGAAGTCGAAGTGGCCGAGCACGAGCACGCTCAGCAGGAGCGTACCGCTCATCAGCAAGACGGCTTTGACGATTTGCACCCAGGTCGTCGCCAGCATGCCGCCGAAGACGACGTAGACGATCATCAGGACGCCAACGCCGGTCACCGCGCCGGTGAAGCTGATACCGGAATCGGCCAGCAGAAGGCTCACCAAGGCGCCCGCGCCCACCATTTGGGCGATCATGTAGAACGTTGAAACGGTCAGCGTGCTCAGCGAAGCCCAGGCCCTCACCGGGCGCGCTCGGAGCCGATAGGCGAGCACGTCGGCCATGGTGTACTTGCCGACGTTGCGCAGCGGCTCGGCGACGACGAACAGCACGGTCAGGTAGGCGACCAAAAAGCCGACCGAGTACATGAAGCCGTCGTAGCCGTAGAAGCCGATCAGCCCGGCGATCCCCAAAAACGACGCGGCGCTCATGTAGTCGCCCGATATCGCGAGCCCGTTCTGCCAGCCCGTGATGCGTCTCCCGGCGGCGAAGTAGGCGCTCTCGCCCGAGGACCTGCTGGCGGCCCAATAGGTGATTCCGAGGGTGGCGGCGATGAAGGCCAGAAACATCAACAGCGATAGCGACATCTCATTCGTCCCGTTGGCCGTCGGCTGCCTCGGTCGCGATTGTCCTTTCAGTCAGGATCTTTTCGGACATTTGGTCGAACCGCCTGGCGATGCGCAGGTAGAGATACGCCAGCGCCCAAGCCATCAAGAACTGCGAAAACGCGAACAGGTAGGCCCAGTTGACGACACCCCACACTTGGCGCTCCATCAACTCGGGCCAGTAGCCTACCAGCACCGGCAGCGCGAAGTAGAAAATGACGAAGAACGCCGTCGCGGCTACGACGAAACGTGTTTTCTGAGCGATCATCCGCCGATAGTCAGGCGAGTTGTAGATGAGGTTCCACTGGTTGATGGTCAGAGTGCTAACAAGGATACACGGTTTCGGCGCACAACCTGAGGCCGGGCGGTCCCAGCTAATCCATCGATGGGCTCGGAGCCGCAACCGATAGTGGCGTCGCGCCGCACTGGTCAGCACGGTCCCGCTCAACCTGAGAGCGCAGGGCGGTCACGGGGATGTCGATCGGACGCTTGCGCTCTAATCAATGGAAAGGCTCGTGCCGAAATGCAAGCCGAGCTAGAACAGACGGTTTCCGGTAAGGGCTAGTCGAGATTGCCTGCGACTTAGACTGCTCAAAGAGGGTAAGTGGGCTCGCCGCTACTTCCCGAAATACGCGGCGTTCCGCGGAGTGTACTCGTCCCACTTTTCGGGGAGGTCCTCGAGGGCAAAGATCGCTGTCACGGGACAGACGGGGACGCAGGCGCCGCAGTCGATGCACTCATCGGGTTCGATGTAGAGCATTTCTTCCTTTTCGAAATCTTCTTCGTCCGCTTTCGGATGGATGCAATCGACCGGACAGGCATCCACACAGGCCGTGTCCTTTGTCCCGATGCAAGGTTCTGCGATGACGTACGCCATAGTCTTTGATGTCCCCTTCTCAGAAGATCTGATCGGCCAGAACTATCGTTTCATAGCTTCCTGGCTGCCTTTGTCGCGCTAACGGTCAGGCCGCCAGCGCTATCGTGTGCGCCGAGCCCCAGCTCCCAGTCGGCGTTAATCTGTACTGATCGGTAAAGATTCTACCGTTTGCAGAATACCAACGCGAGCTTACGTTTGTCAAGGCCGGGTAGTGCGCCATAAGCGACCTGAAATCAGACATCGGTAATCTCAAAGCCGCGGTAGCTCTGTCCGGTGAGTGTTGTCGTGATTATTCTCAAGGTCTCGATTCCCTCCGTGACCGAGTCAGCTCAGTCGAATCGCGGCTGAGTGAGCAATTGAGACTGACGGTCAACCTGCATATTGAGAGCCAGCGAGAGTTGAGAAACCGGATCGAAGATATCATCGACAGGATTGCGAGGAGGTAGAGGTTGGAAGGTTTTGGGCCCGTTTTGGGACCGGGAGAAAACGACTAGGTGGCGTAAGTGATTGAAAAATGTGGTGGACCTGGAGGGATTCGAACCCTCGACCTCTTCCATGCCATGGAAGCGCGCTCCCAACTGCGCCACAGGCCCGTTCGGAACGTTTAACTTTCTTAGAATACCACGGCCTTGTTGCGCCAACTCGAAGGTCGGTTGGGCCGTTATGCGCACTGGAACGAGAACTTTGTTCTCGTTAGGTGGGTGTTGGGGCGGACGCGGATTCATCCCTGCCGAGCGGCGTCATCTGTGGCCTGCTCGGTTACCGTCGGGGCTCGGTTCGCTCGTCGCAAGGCTGTGCGATAGCAAGGAACTGAGCCTGGAACGCTAGTGACAGGCCAAATACTTGTAGCGACTATTTCGCCCTGACCGCTCCGTCGAAAACCCACCGGTTTTCATCCCTTTGGGTGGGCCGTTAGGCCCATGACCGCTTACTAGCGTTCGCGGCTCCGATTTGCGCATCGCGAGGATTTGCCAATACTACAAGGACCGCGTGCTTGAGTCCGAGACGCCGAAGCGGCCCGGCACCGGTCCTTCGGTGTATCTCATCACGTTCGCCTGCTACGGCGCACGGGGATCTCTCCGACTACGAAATCATTGCATCCTGCTCGCGACCAGTTCGGCGATGTCTACCACCCGGATGTCTTCGCGCTGGGCGTGTTGAGCCGCGTCATTCAGCATAATCGGACAATAGGGACAAGCCACGGCTACGGTCCGAGCCCCGGTCTCAATGATTTCGTCAAACCGCTTGTGGTTAACGCGGCCGCCGGGTAGCTCGGCTTTGTCGTCGGCAATGAATAGCTGGGCGCCACCCGCCCCGCAACAAAAGGTGCGCTCGCGGTTGCGCCGCATCTCGACCACCTCGCCGCCACAGGCTTCGATAACAGCACGCGGCTCACGAGTAATTCCCCTTCCCCGAGCCAAGTAACACGGGTCGTGGTAGGTAACGGTCTCACGCTCACCCTGGACGCCTAAATCAGGCATCAGCTCCGCAATCAGCTCGCTGTGGTGCAGAACGCGAATACCCAGCTCCTGATACGAGGAATTCTGACGGTAATCGACGTCCAACATGCAGCTGCAGTGAGGGCAGCAAGTTACTATGTTCTTCACTTTTTTGCCACGGAAGACATCGATGACCTTCTCGGAAAGCTCCATGTAAAGGTATTCGTTGCCTGCCCGGCGGGCAGGCTCGCCGCAGCAAGTTTCGCGGTCGAGCACCCCCCAGGAAAGCTCGGACGCTTCGAGAATTTTCTTCATGGCCCGCGCGACGTCCTGCCCGTGCGAGTCATAGGAATTACCGCAGCCGAGCCAAAACAGCCATTGCTGACTTCCGTCAAAGATGGGAAACTTCTCCCCCTCAACCAACTTGGCGCGGACATCGTGGCCCATTCGCCAGGGATTGTGGGGCGTCCGCTCCATGGCGGTGAACAAATCCGACAGCTTGTCGTTGTGGGTGCGGCCCTCGCTGACCAGCCCTCGCCGCAAGTCGAGAATCTTCGCGCCCACGTGCTCAATGCCGACGGGGCAAGCTTGCTCACACGCGCCGCAGGAAAGGCACTGGAACAGGTCCTCCTCCGGAACCCAGCTCTGACCGGCGCTGACCTCCGCGGCAGTGCCGGCTATCACGTCTCCGCCCGCCAGCAACCCGCGCTGCATCTGCAAGATTACTTCCTTGGGGTTGAGTGATCCGCCGATGGTGTTCGCGGGGCAGACGTCCGTGCAGCGGCCGCACTCTACGCAAGTATTTACGTCAAGGATGTCTTTGGCGGAGAGATCGCCGAAACGCAACATCCCAAGGTCGTTGTCGTCTTCGTCTCGCAACGCTCGAACGCCGCTCGTCGTCTCCGCGCGAAAGAAAATCGCGATCGGTGCCAACACGAGATGAAGGTGTTTCGAGCGCGGAATGACAAACAACATCGCGAGGAAAGACAGCGAGTGGAGCCACCAGTTGATCCGCCAAACTGTGTTCCCCACCTCGACACCGCGCCAACCAACCAGATAGGTAACCGTTAACGACACAATCAAGACCGCAACGAGGCCGGATGAGACGGATACTCCCCCCAACGAGCCGGGACGAAGCACGAACCTCCGGAATGCGAGCCCAACGATACCCGCCAGGACGGCGATCGCCCACACGGCGGCAAACGCCCCGTACCAGCTCTTGTCCGCTTGAGCGCGCTCCAGCCCCAGGAATCCTAACCGCAGATGCTCGATGCTGGCCCACGCAAAGGCAAAAAAGCCCCACATCACTAGGGCGTGCAGGAAGCCCGCGACCGGGCGCTCGCGGATAACGCGCGTTTGCAGCACGACCTCGGCAAACGCCCGCCACAGCCGGTGGCCCGGGCGATCGAGGGACAAGCCGGGCCGGGCAGTCCGCATCGGCCCGAGGCGCTTCCACAAAATCCGAAAAAAATACCCGACACTCAGGACTAAGACCAGTAGAAAAGCGAGACGAAAGATCATTGTAGGCAGGTAGAACTTAAACGCCTGAGGGGATGATAGCGTAAACGCAACGAACTATTAGCGAGCCTATCGTGTGCTTCGACGATTGGCTAGTCAAAAAGGCGGCTAGCTCCGATACTCGCGGGAGTTCTGGCAGGGAGGCCGGCCAACGACCCAGTATCCGTGGTCCACAACCAGGAAGGTCGGACGGTCGCAGCTTGCCTTCGGCTACGATTCCTTGGCCGCTCGAACAGCTTTCGTCAGCGCCGGTACAACTTCGAAAAGATCTCCCACGATCCCGTAGTCGGCTAGCTCAAAGATAGGGGCCCCCGAGTCTCGATTGACGGCGACGATCGTCTTCGAACCCTTCATGCCTACCATATGCTGAATGGCGCCCGAGATACCGAGCGCAACGTAGAGTTTGGGTGAAACGGTTTGGCCGGAGCTCCCAATCTGGCGCTCCAGGGGTAGCCAGCCGTTGTCGCAGATGGGTCGGGAGGCGGCGATCTCTCCGCCGAGGGCCTCGGCCAGCTCTTCCGCGAGAGGGATATTTTCGGCGTCCTTGATGCCTCGCCCTACCGAAACGATAATCTCGGCGGAAGAGAGGTCGACTTCGCCTTTCGATTCGCGAAAAGGTTCCCCAGGACGGGTGCGTATGTCATTAGCACTTAGTGTGACCTCCACCTGGGTCACGGCGGCCGGAGTTTCCGTCTTCTGGAGCTGGTCCGCGCGAAAAGCTCCTGACTGCAGAGACGCAAAGAAAGGAGGTTCGCCGCTCAAGGTTACATCCGCGTTCAGCTTGCCTTGAAAAAGCTGCCGCACGAAGACCAGCTCCCCGTCTTGGTACTTCGCTCCAACCGCGTCGTTGAGGAATGCACGTCCAAGGGATGCCGCGAGCTTCGGTCCGAAGTCGCGAACCCGGTACGTATGGGGAAATAGAACAACGCTCGGCTTGACCTGATCGAGCAGTTGGCGGAGCGCAAAGACATAGCCGTCGGGCGAGTACTGCCCGAGCAACTCGTGCTCGACGGCGAAAACTTCATCGACCAGGCACCCGGCCAACTCCTGGGCAAGCGGCCCAATACCCGCACCTAGGACCGCTGCGTCAACACCGCCGCCGAGGGATGCCGCAATCCGCCGGCCGCCGGCTAGAGCCTCCCAAGACATCTTGTGCCACTTGCCGCCCTGTTGCTCGGTGACGACCAGAACGCTCATAGGACGCGCGCCTCGAACCTCAGCTTCTCGACGAGCTGTGCCGCCACGTCGTCAGCCGCGCCCTCTAAAAACTGCGTTTGCTTCTCCTTTCGAGGCGTATAAAGCCGGCGGATGACTTGACTCGGAGACAACGCAATGCCCAACTCGCTCGGTGTGTAACGCTGCAGGGGCTTAGTTTTCGCTTTCTTGATTCCCATCAAGGTGGCGTAACGGGGCTTGTTGATGCCGGACTGAATCGTCAAAAGTGACGGCAGCGGAAGCTCGACGTCTTGGAACCATCCCGCTTCAAGTTCTCGCTTGACTCGGACGTGATCCTGTTCCACGCTGACCTCCACAATGATGGTCGCGTGCGGCAGGCCGAGCAACTCAGCTAAGACCACGCCGGTTTGCCCGAAACCCATATCGTCGGATTGCAAGCCGGTGAGGACCAGGTCGCAGCGCTCTTCTCGTTTCAGAGCGGCCGCCAGCGCTTGCGCCGTGGTGTAAGCATCCGCTCGAGAAAACTGATCATCTTCGATCAGGAGACCGCGATCGGCCCCTTTCGCGAACGCCTCGCGGATCGTCGAGGCGGTTCGTGCCGGCCCAGCCGAGACGGCCACCACTTCTCCGCCGTGCGTTTCTCTGATCCGCAGTGCCTCCTCGAGCGCGAAAGAGTCGGGCTCGTTCATCTCGTAGCCGAGGTCAGACTCTCGGATCCAGTGGCCGCTTTCCTGCACTCGGATCGTCGAATCCCCAGCTGCTACTTGCTTGAGGCAAACGAAGGTTTTCATCGTGACCCAACGCCTTCAGTAGGATCCGCCGGCCCCTTTTTGACCTCGAACGAACCGGTAGCCCGGTACTCGCTGCTGCCACTCACGAGCAGTCGGTGTAACGCTTGAAAACGAGGGCGCCGTTGGTGCCGCCGAAACCGAAGGAGTTCGTCAGCGCGTACTCCATTCCCATGGGCCGTGACTGATTGGGGGCAAAGTCGAGGTCGCACTCGGGATCCGGCTTGAAGTAGTTGATCGTCGGCGGGGCCACCTGATCGCGCAGCGCCAAGACGGCTATACCCGCCTCGAGCCCCCCCGCGCCACCGAGCAAATGCCCCGTCATTGACTTGGTTGAGCTGACAGCCAGCTTGCAGGCATGCTCGCCAAACGTTTTCTTGATGCCTTCGGACTCAATCCGATCGCCGACCGGCGTCGATGTTCCGTGGGCGTTGATATAACTAGTCGCCTCCTTGGAAATGCCGGCATCGTGAACGGCATTCAACATCACGCGACATGTGCCGTTGCCATCCTCGGGCGGAGATGTAATGTGGTGCGCGTCCCCGCTCATACCATATCCGGCCAGCTCAGCGAAGATCGGCGCCCCGCGGCGCACGGCGCAGTCCAGACTCTCCAGAATCAGAATGCCGGCATCCCTCACCCACCACAAAGCTGTCCCGGTCGACGTCCCAGGGGCGGCAAGCGTGCTCGAGTTCATCATTCCGGGTCGAGAGAGCCTTCATGGACGCGAACCCGCCGATGCCGCTGCCGACGTAGACGCCCACATGTTCGGCGATGTCAGGGGTTATGGAAAGACCCGAAGCTCGAAGCGCGAACTCTGAAGCCGGCGATGGCGAAAAAGATGAATCGCCCCATCTTCTTGAGGTCTTTCTTGTCCACATAATTAAGCGGATCAAAACCTTTAACTTCGCCAGCCATTCGACAAGCGAAGCCCTCGGAATCGAACAGTGTGATGGGGCCGATGCCGTTGCGGCCTTCGCAAAGAGCCTGCCACGTCTCTTCCGTCCCCTCCCCAACCGGAGACACAAGACCAACTCCCGTAACGACGACCCTCCGCGACAATCCGGCTCCCTCCTAATCGCACCGACACAAGGGGCACTCACTTCTTCTTCTTCTTCTTAACGCGGGTCTCCAGGTATTTGACGGCGTCATCCACAGTCCTGATTTTTTCGGCCTGCTCGTCTGGAATGTCGATATTGAAGCCTTCTTCGAAAGCCATGATCAGCTCCACGATGTCGAGTGAATCGGCATTCAGCGTTTCGACGAACGAAGCGTCTCGCGTCACTTCGGACTCTTCGACGCTTAGCTGTTCACAAATAATTTCCTTCACCTGCTGCTCGACGTCCATGTAGCCTCCTGGAAACAGTTAAGGGGAATCCTTGATTCTAGCCGGGCGTGAAACGCCGTGCAAGCGCCGCTGGACCTGCGCTGTTACTCCGCGGGCATCGCCTCGGCCGGTCGCGCCAACTCACTTCGCCGCGGCTACCTCCAAGAAGACGTTCCAGAGAATCTCGACGCACCGTAATAGGCATCGATGCGGAGGATCTGCTAGCTTTCCCCGAAAACACCGACCCGCCGCTACCGACAGACGCCAAGGAAACTCAATCCGGTAGCAGCCCAGGCCACCCCGGGCACTCTTCGCCCACTCGTCTATCATCACAAGTAGCGTGACGGCGGACGCAGTCAAGAGGTTAGCCAAGCAGACTGGGTTCGACTTGGTCGGGATCACTTCGGTGGAGCCGACCCTGGAATCCCTGTTCTACCCCGAGTGGCTCAAGCGGGGCTTTGCTGGAGACATGAGATACCTTGAGGGTCGCCGCGGCGAGATGCGCAGCGACCCTAAGAGCCTTCTTCCTTCCGCGAAGTCCGTGATCTCGATCGGTCTCGTTTACAACACGGAAGATCCTTACTCGACCGAAGTAAGCTGCGAAGACCGGGGCTGGATCTCGCGCTATGCAAGGGGTGAAGACTATCACCAGGTGATTCGCCGGAAGCTCAATCGGCTGAGGGAGTTGATTCACGACGAAGTCGGGGCGTTTGACTACAAAGTCTGCGTTGATACTGCTCCACTGCTCGAAAGGGCCTACGCACATCACGCCGGTCTGGGTGGATCGGCAAGAACACTTGCCTCATCAACCAGCAACTGGGATCGTGGCTCTTCCTAGGCGAGCTGCTCACCTCTCTCGAACTGGAAGCTGATCAACCCGCCGCCTTTCGCTGCGGCACCTGCACGCGCTGTATTGAGGCCTGTCCAACGGACGCGCTCGTGCCGACTGGCAACCCCGAGGGGCCCTCTCATGCGCTCGATTCGCGCCGATGCATTTCTTATTGGACGATCGAGCTGCGAGGGGAGATCCCCGAGCGGAATCGGTCCGCAATCGGCTCCCACATCTTCGGCTGTGACATCTGCCAGGATGTCTGTCCTTGGAATGGGCGCGCCGCGACGACAGACGCGCCGGAGTTTCAGCCCCAGCACAAGCTCCCCTCGCTTGAAGATCTCGCCTCGATGACCCGAGAGGAATTCGCGCGTCGTTTCGCACACACACCCGTCGAGCGAAGCCGCTACCGGGAGTTTCTACGAAACGTCGCAATCGCCATGGGGAACGGCGGCGAGAGAAAATTTCTCGCACCCCTACGCCGGATGGCCGGCAACCCGGATCCCATCATCCGCGAACACGCTGAGTGGGCGATCTCGCAATTGGCAGGCGGGAACCCCGAGATACACTCTTCCCCGGGGCACGAACAGGAAAGCCTCGCCGCCAAAACGGAACTGCGCTCCTGATTTGGCGTACTGATCTGTCGCTGACCGGCCCAAACGGAAAAGACGTCGGCCCGCTGCTACTCCAGCACCGTACAATAGACGGGCTGCTGGAGCCAGTTCACGTTGGCCCCCCTTGTCTCCAACATCAAGGCGTATCGACCCGGAGGGATCTTCGCCGGAATCACGAATCGAATCGACTCCGACGTCTGCTCCTTCATCCGCACCTTGTGGTCATGTTCGCCGTCTGTCAGGTAAAACGCTGACACCTGTTGCGCGTCAAGGTCTTTGCCCTTCGCAACCAACTCAGCTCCTACTTGGCCGCTGTCAGGCTCGACCGACTCCACCCGTGGAGAGGCGCCAAGGAGCGCCGCGGCAAAGGTTACGCTCAGGAGTACTCCCCGGCTCTTGATCACCATCACAGCCTCCCGACTTTTCTACCCGAATACTAAACCCCTCGCGGCCAAAATGCAATACTTGTACCTTATGCGAGTCAACCGAACCAAGAAACTGCTCCAGGAAGGCCGCGTTGCGTTGGGCTGCAGTGTGTCCCTGTCGCGCTCGGCCGAGATACCCCGCATGTACGCCGCTGCTGGACTCGACTGGATCTTCATCGACACCGAACACGGTCCCTATACCGTCGAGACGATTCAGGATTTGGTGCGCAGTTGTTCGATGACGACCATCACGTCTATCGTGCGAGTCGCTGACTTCCAGTACTCGCTAGTCGCGCGCGCACTCGACATGGGAGCCGAAGGCATTATCTTTCCCCGTGTAGACTCCGCCGAAGTCCTCGCAAAGGCAATCAGTTGGACGAAGTTCCCGCCTCAAGGCGTGCGTGGTTGCGGCTTTACGCCGGCCATCGTCAACTACGCGAACGCGTCCGTAACCGAAATCACCGCGCACCTCAACGAGCAGACACTGGTCATTTTTCAAATCGAGTCCAAGGCCGCCGTCGAGCGCTGCGATGAGCTCGTCTCGGTACCCGGCGTTGATGCCGTGATGATCGGGCCGGCGGATCTTTCGATTTCCTACGGAGTCGGCGGCCAGTTCGAGCACCCCGATGTCATCGGGGCCATTGAAAAGGTGATCGAGGCCTGCAACCGTCACGGCCGCTCCCCTTCCATCCAGACCCGTAACCCTGAGATGGCCAAGTTTTGGATCGATCGGGGAATGAAGCTGGTCGGCTGTGGGAACGACTTGATGCTGCTCTGGAACGCCGCCAGCCAGCTCACCAAGGAGCTCCACGCCGCCCGCGGTGATTGAGGCGGACCGGGTTGGTTCGTTGTTGCCCTGTTGCTGTTTCTCGGGGCCGCCTGCCCTTAGGTCGAGGTCTCCTCGTATCCCGGTGGAGCGATCGGTCAGGTTTTGCTGAGCCGGACACCCCGCGGCACGAGGGTGCCAACGTAACCCATTGATTGCCGGTGGGTGGTGCGAAATTGGGTCTGTTTCGTATTTTTTTCTCGCTCGTCGAGCGTCATGCCGGTCTCGGCGGTCTCCCCCTTTCAGGATAGCGAGCGTGTCAAGTGTCTCCGTTGGGCGGTGAACGATTCGCCGCTGTCTTGGGACGGGTCCGGCAAGTGCCCCGTGCGCTGTTGGCCCACGCAACCAGTCAGAAAACCCGCTGTCCCGGTTTCCCGTCCGGTTTAATCGAAATAGGGAACTGTCCCCGGTTCGGTTTGGTTTGCGCCGGTTCAGGTTTGGGTCTGCCGCTTTGCCCCCGGTTTACCCAGAGATGTGACCATTCCGGCTGGACGCCCATGTCGCAGGTTCAGTCCTGATCGGCGAGCGATTCAGGCGCCGGGACCATTCCGGCTGCCGACTCTGCACTGAAAAATACCAGCAGCATGCCGCGACCCGCTTGGAGATGTTGTACGGTGAATCGTCCCGGGAATTGCTGCCTCACCCAATTGATCACACCCGAGGGGTAGTCGCCTGTGGTTTCGCTGTAGCAATTACGACCGGTGAGTAAAAAAAAGCGGCTCGAGGACTCGATCGCGGGTCTCACCACGCGCTGAAAATACTCGGCCCGACCAGGAGCGCCACCCCAACGGTAGGTTAGGGGAGTGACCTCCCACGAAGGCGGCTGCAGCCCCGGGCTTCGCAGGGGTGCGAATGAAACACTGCTAGCAGCGCCGTCGATCCATCCCTCATCCTCGACGAAACCCGGGCGATACAGCACGGGCGCTCGCGGCTCTTGCTGTAACAGTTCGTCCAAGCGCCCCACAGCCCGCCGCCAATCCTGGTGCCCGGCGCGGCTGAACGACCCGCTCACCGCGAAGTGAGCCCCAAAGAAGAAGCCGCTCACCACAAGCCAGTAAAGACCTGGGAGCAAAGCCAATCGACCGGCCAATCTTAACAGCCCAATAGCTCCCAGGACGGCCGCGGGCAGGATGGTCACTATGAGATAGCGCCGGGCGAGAAGATTCGTGCCGGCCAGTGCCAGCACGCTGAGCAGCACGACTTGGCCCACGACTGCCAGCCAAAAGGTCATCTCCATGGCCCGGCCGGCTGCCTCACGAGGTTTTGTTGTTCGGCCCTCGCTTCGCGCCCCTACGCAACCTGCCAGCGCGACGACGATCAGCGGGCCCAGGAATTCAAAGGAAGCGAGATAGTCCGGGGTGCCGAGCCAATCGAGCGCCCCACGCCGGCCCCAGAGGGAACGGAAATGCGACCACCACGGCAACACAAGAAGAAGCTGAACTCCGGCGTCAGCCGCGACTTGTGACCACTTATACTTGCGTCGCAGAGCGGGGAATAGCAGATAGCTCACACCGATCCAGACGGCCAATTGAGCCAGTACATAGTGCGCCGAAAAAAGTCCCGCTCCACCCACTACGAACAACACGCGGCCCCGGCGTTCCCCGTCGATGGCTGCCTTCACAAATCCCAGCAGCAACAACGCCGCCATAAAAGCCGCCAGAGAATACGGCCGTGCATTCGCGCTCGCTTCTACCATTGGGAAGGAAAGCCAAACCAATACGGCGGCTAGCAAACCCAGCTCTCTTCCACCCAACCTTTCGCCGAGCTTGTAAACGAGATATGCCGTCCCGACCCCACAAATCAGGGACGGGAGCCTCATTACTACTTCCGACTCCCCAAAGCCGTGAACAAACAAGCGAACCAACACATAGTAGAGGGGGCTCTGGCCCTGAAATTCGAATACGCGCCTAATCAGCAGTACGAGGTCGCCTTCGATCGTCCAAAGCGTGCCGAACTCGTCGAGCCACAGGCTGCGGTCAAATCCGTAAAGACGCATGACGAGTCCCACTGCACCGCCCGCCAGGGCTATAACCCACAAGCTCGTCCGCACTCTTGTCGGCTGGAGGTCTTGCTCGGCGGCCGACCCAGCAGCATGATTCTCGTCGGAGATCATCCGGCCGCTACGTCGTCCAATAAGCCAGACGATCACAACGACCAGAAAACCTAGTCCCACTACGGAACTCATAAAAACCTGTGAAAGAATTCTTCTTACCGTTCCTGCTGCCGTTTGGACGTCAGGGTGATGGTTTGACGTTGTTCAGCGCAGTTCTCGACCGCCAACGCAACCAGAAGCATGACCCGGATGCCGAGGGGAAGAACGACCAAGGCGCTCCGGCCAGCCCTACAGGGAAAACTAGTCGCGCAGCAAGGACCAGTGCACCAATACGGGAGGGCCCGGCCCTCGATGTTGTTGCCTCTTTGGGTGATGTGATCCGGCGCGCCCACCGCCACCACCCGGGCTTGCCGCGGCACGCGAGAAAACTCGATTCGGACCGTTCCAGAAACGGCGCTGCTATTCTCTCACATCCCCGCCATCAAATAGGAAACTGTCCCCGGTTTCCCGCCGTCCCGGTTTCCCGGCTGGTTTCCCTTGGTCTTCTGGTTTTCCATGGCGCAGGGGCAGGAGGTGTCAAGAGGGGGTAAGCTGGATTTAGTGGCCGCGGCGGAACTTCGACGGAGAACTGTGAGTACCGTGATCTCGCTGTGCCCTTTGGTGTTCTCCGTGTTGCTGTTCTTGCTGCCCTGCGAAGGGTTTGCCTCGCCGGCGGAGTCTGAGCAGCTCACAGCGCTAGAGGAGCCTGCAACCCTCGCATTACGAGGCCTGTCGGGTGATCGCCAAAGCCTGGAACACTATCGGGACCGAATCGTCATCCTGAATTTTTGGGCTACCTGGTGCGTGCCTTGCCGGGAGGAAATGCCGATCTTCGTCCGGGTACGGGAAGACTATCAGGCAAGAGGTGTGGAGATCATCGGCGCGTCGACGGATGATCGGAGCACGAGAGATCAAGTCGAACCGTTCAGCGAAGAGTACGGAATCAATTTCCCGATCTGGCTCGGCGCCACCATCAAGGATATGGAGCGGCTTGGTCTGGGGACTGCCCTGCCCGCGACCGCTCTGATCGACCGCGACGGACGCGTCGTTGCCAGGATCTTGGGGCCTGTCGAGGAAGGCGAGCTGATTGAACGCATTGATTGGCTGCTAGGCGATAGAACCGCCCAGCCGCCAGCCCCGCTCGTGGATCATCTCGAATCAGCGAAGGACGAACACGGCCACCACGAAGGAGAGGAAGAACACCAGCACGCGGCGGTAGCCATGGAGGGCGCCTCTCTCGTACCCAGCTGACCGACTTGACCGGGAGAAGGCCGCGCGGTCAGCGGGGCGGGACACGAACTTGAAAAACGCTGGACATTCGGGTCCCGTTGGGTGGCCAATCAGATCGATCGCGCCAGCGTGCGCACCACCTTGACCTATTGGCTTACGTCGAGATTCTCTGCCGGAGTGGAATACAACCCGCGGGCCGGCAAGGTGAGCCCACTGGCGAATCTCCTTGCTATGCGGGAGACGCGCCATCGTCCAGCGCTGATCCTGGGCACCAGTTCAGACCGAATCGGCACACCGTCCGGACAGGCCTTCTACGCCACCTTCAGCAAGAATCTGAAACGCGAGACCGGCCTGCCGATCGCCCCCTATGGTGGCGTTGTGTACGGAACCTACCAGGAAAAAGTGCGCCCGATTGGAGGACTGAACATCGGCTTCTCTGAAACCGTCACGTCGCTCGTAATCTTCGATGGAGTCCATGTTCATCCCACGTTCAACGTCTCCCTCAAGAGTCACACCATTTCCTTCCTGCTGATCCGCGGCAGAGACCCCGGCCTGAGTTACAGCGTGGCCTTCTGACTTGGCTGTGAGAGATCACCCTGCCGGCGTGCGGGCCCAGCTTGTCCACCGAGGGTTCGTTCAAAGTCGCAGGTCTGGACAATTATTGTGGCTACCCGCAGGGTATCTGGTAGAGGGACCTAGGCCTGCGCTACTCGACTGCCAAATGATGGCCTCTCGCCTTTGTTTGTGTGAGCGCTCCAACACACAGGTTGTGGCAATAATAAGCCGCGGATCTGGCGGGCGACAAACCGATAGCGCGAAAGGGAAGTGTGAGCCCGCCCGCCTAGATCTGCGCTACGGCTGCTGGTCGGCCGCTGGGAGCGGCCGATCGCCAACCGCTTCGGAAACAATAAGCTGAGGGTGGACTTGCTGGAATGCACCGCGGTGGTGTATTGTGGTGCACTGATGAGGGCAAGGACTACCTCCGGTAAGAGCAGAACAAGTGTGCGAATATCGGTAACTTTCTCTCCCGAAGACTACGCAGAACTGCAGCGCCTGGCTGAGCGCAAGCGGGTTTCGTTGGCCTGGGTAGTGCGGGACGCCGTCGAGAGGTGTCTGGAGGAAGAGATGCCTTTGTTTCTGAAATCGAAAAAAGCATCGCGATAGCGGTGAGAGGGCAGCGTATGACAGGAAGGGCCCCATCACAGATTTACATAGATGGTGTGTTGAGCGAGGAGAACCGGAAGAGTCGTCGCCGGTCTCGGAGGTTGATCGCATTCGGGTGGTACGGCGGGAAATTTAGCCACCTGGATTGGCTTCTGCCGTTGTTGCCACGGTGCCACCACTACTGTGAGCCGTTCGCGGGATCAGCAGCAGTGCTTTTAAATCGGGAGCCATCAGCAGTAGAGACTTACAACGATATTGATGGTGAGGTGGTTAACTTCTTTCGAGTGTTGCGGGGCCAGAAGGAGAAGTTGGTCGAAGCTATAGGACTTACGCCTTTCTCGCGTGAGGAATTCCACTATTAGGTTTCGGGAAACGGAGAGCGGCTGCCGGATCTTGAGCGAGCGCGGAGGTTCTTTGTGCGGGCACGTCAGGCAAGAACAGGACTGGCGCAAACTGCATCACTAGGAAGGTGGGCCAACTGCAAGAATACGAGCCGCGCGGGGATGTCCGGTGTGGTGTCACGGTGGCTGGGTAGTGTGGAGAGCCTGCCGGAGGTCGCGTTGCGTCTGTTGCGGGTGCAGATCGAAAATAGACCGGCAAGCGAAGTCATCAAGCTCTACGATGAGGAGAACACGCTCTTCTACTGTGACCCGCCGCATGTACACGCGAGCCGTGGCGATCGGAAAGCGTACGGCTACGAGATGGAGGATGGAAAGCACTTTGAGCTAGCGGAAGTGCTCAAAGGTTGCAAGGGAAAGGTTGCAATTTCCGGGTATCGATGTGAGCTAATGGATGAGTTGTACAAAAACTGGCAGTGTGAAGAAGCTGCCGGAAAGCACTGTCACTCGATCAAGAAAGTTCGGTGGGAAGCGTTGTGGATGAACTACAGCTGAGGGGCTCGGCAGGCAGATGCTGGTTGATTATGATGAGGCTCACCGACTGCTGAATGAAACCTTTGGTCGCGCGGAGCAGGATCTACTAGCGGGCAGAACTCCGGAGATGGAGGAGGAGCTTGCCGAAGCGTTTGAGACGGTCTTTGAGTCGAGAACGCAGGCGTATCGTGAAGTCCTGGTAGGGTGTGTGCTGGCGAGGATCCAGGACAAGAGCCTCAACATGAGCTATAACCAGAAGTTGTGGATGAGCCTCTGAGGGGAGGCGGCGTATCCTGACGATTGAGGAAGCAACTCAATCGTTTTCTGGAAAGGAACAAGGAGGATACGCCATGAGTCAGTGTGAAGCTGCTGAGAGCAGCAGTCAAGTCAACCCCCAAGTCATTGATGGAAAGGAACGCTCGCCCTTGGATGAGGTGCTGCGCCAAGGAGCGCGCCAGATGCTCGTCAAGGCCGTGGAAGCCGAAGTGACCGCCTACATCGAAACGCATCAGCACGAAGTCGACCAGGACGGCCGGCGGCTGGTGGTGCGCAACGGTCACGCCCGCGAGCGCACCATCGTCAGCGGCGTGGGTCAGCTGAAGATCCAGGCGCCGCGGGTCGACGATCGCCGAGTCGATGAGCAGGGCCGGCGCTTTCGTTTCACTTCCCAGATCCTGCCGCCGTATCTGCGGCGCACGAAGAGTGTGGAGGAGTTGATCCCCTGGTTGTACCTGAAAGGGATCTCGACGGGCGATTTCAGCGAAGCGCTGGAGGCCTTGCTGGGGCCCGACGCTCCGGGCCTGTCGGCGACGACGGTGGTGCGTCTCAAAGACGTCTGGCGCCGCGAGTACGAGGCTTGGTCAAAGCGTGACCTCAGCGGCCAGCGGTTTGTTTACATTTGGGCCGATGGCATCTACTCGAATGTTCGTCTGGACGATGAACGGCAGTGTTTGCTGGTTGTGATGGGAGCACTCGAAGACGGTCGCAAGCAACTGCTGGCGGTGCACGACGGCTTTCGCGAAAGCGAACTGTCGTGGCAGGAGTTGCTGGAGGACTTGAAACGGCAGGGGCTCGAGCTGCCGCCGAAGTTGGCGGTGGGCGACGGAGCGATGGGGTTTTGGGCGGCACTGCGGAAAGTCTATCCGGCGACCGGTTAGCAACGCTGCTGGCTCCACAAGACGGCCAACGTGCTCAATAAGCTGCCGCAGAGCATGCAGGGCAAAGCCAAGCAGGCGCTGCGCGACATCTATCTTGCCGAGAGTCGGCAGACGGCGGAGGCCGCTCTGGACCGTTTCAAGAACCTATACGAGAAGAAGTTCCCCAAAGCGGTCGAGTGCCTGGAAAAAGACCGCCAAGTGCTGCTGGCTTTCTACGACTTTCCGGCCGAGCACTGGGGGCACTTGCGGACGACGAACCCGATCGAGTCCACCTTTGCGACGGTCCGTTTGCGGCAGCGACGAACGAAGGGTTGTGGCAGCCGCGAAGCGTCGTTAACGATGGTCTTCATGCTGGCCCGCCAAGCCGAGCGCCACTGGCGACGCCTGAACGGTTCGGAAGTGATTGTTCATGTCTTAGAGGGAAAGGTTTTCAAGGATGGATTGATGGTTCAGGAAAACGCCGCCTGACCTCGCCCATCCACAACATTTGACAATATCTCGCTCAACATCCGACTGCCGTACATTAACCAGGGTGCAAGGGCCTACAATGGGCGCACACTGGACGAACGGGCAGTCAACCCCTTTTGTCACGAAAATCGCATACCAAGCTCTAGAGGTCCGTACCTAAGTACGTTTCGGCGTTCGGTCCGTTTCGATGTGAGCACTAGAGGTGGGCTGCGAGATAAAGGGGGATATGATGCACTCCTGAAACTGATCAGTTACCTTGAGGCGAGCAACGACAATAGGGCTTTATTCTCCTTCCTGGATTATCTGCTATGCAAATTCGTAAAGCTGAGGGAGTCGTCAGCTGTATCGCTGTCTAGGCTGCAGCGGATCAGCCTGGACCAGTACGAGAGGCTCATCTCTGGACTTCTGGGTACTCCCAGCGGAGGGAGATTCCCAGTTTTGTTGGTAGTCGCGACGTTCCGGACAATCAAAAACTTCTTCAACTTGGATTGGGTGATCGAGCATCAAGAGATAAATGTCGCCGACACTGCAGCTGGAGCAGGGGGTGATATCACAATCAGACGGGCTGGAGAGGTGCTGATGGCGGCTGAGGTGACCGAGCGTCCGGTTGACCGGACCCGGGTGGTGGCGACCTTCAATACGAAGATTGCACCGCATGGAATCGAGGATTACTTGTTTTTCGTGAAGGTGTCGGGAGTGTCAGAAGATGCCCGTCGACAAGCTCATCAGTACTTTTCACAAGGCCACGAGGTAAGCTTTCTTGAGATTAAGGATTGGATATTGATGTCGGTTGCGACAGTGGTACCGAAAGGGCGCGCAATCTTCAACCGGGTTCTGCTGGAGATGCTGAATGATCCCGAGCTGCCGCGGTCGCTTAAGATGGCTTGGAATGCGCAAATAGAGGGTATTGTTGGGCGTTAGGTGACGTCAGAAGGCTTGTTCTTGACCTTCTTGAAGGCTTGGAGTCGGGTTCGCCTTGTAGTGGGTCTAGACGCCGTTTGCCAGACCCGCAGCCTTCAGCTGCCTGCTCTTGTCGCTGGCGGGGACGTCCGCGCCAGCCCGCTCGCTTCTCCAGGTCTTCGACGACTTCTCGTCGTCCCACGGCTGGCCCGTCTGCGTCGCCTCCCGCAGCTTCTGGCCGCTGTCGCCGCCCTCTCGCCGTCACAAAACATCGGCCCAGTCGGCCAGCGGACACACTTCGTTCCACAACGACATCTCCAACAATCGGCTCTTGACGGTTGTCATGACAAGGCGCGAAGCGCCGTACACATAACGTGGAGACAAGGCAAACCACAGATCTGACGACCGACCGCTACTAACTAATGCTTCGGTAGTGTGGGATCCTGGAAGCCGTTCCGGTGGCGGTAGGTGAACCAAGCGATGCCGCCGATGATGGCGGCCGGGGGGATCGCCAGCAGAATGATCCCGGCGTTGAGGGCGCGAATGGCCTTCATTTGCTGGCTCCCAGCGGCCCTACGGCACATGGCGCACTGCGCCCATAGGGGAGAGGAGACGGAAGCCAGCAGTAGGCCCAATACGAAGAGGCGGGCCAGCCGTTCGGTCGCTCGAAAAAGCCGCGGCATTGTCTATTTCGTGCCGATCTCGAGGATCAAGAAACTGTCCGGGAAGAAGTATCCGACCATAATCAGCAGACAAGCCACGAGGGGAAGCACCAGCGTCCAACTCAGGCTGGGCTCGTCGTATCTGAGGTGCATGAAGTAGGCCATGATCAGGCCCGCTTTGACGATCGAAAGACTCATCAGCACTGTCAGCATGGCTACGGCGCCGAACTGGATGTAGGCCAGCAGGATCTCGATCAGCGTGATGACCAGCAGCCAAATCCAAACTTTTACGAACATTCTTCCGTGTGATTGCGTCTCCGCTGCGTCACTCATCGCTTCGCTCCGTTATGAAACTTTCGTGGACATCAAATAGACCATGGGGAAGATGAACATCCAGACCAAATCGACAAAGTGCCAATAGAGGCCGCTGACCTCGACGTCCTCTCCGTCGTACTTTCCTTTGCCGAAACCCCAGGCAACGACGCCTAGGTAAATCACCCCGATCGCGACGTGGGTCATATGGAGTCCGGTCAAAACGAAGAACGTTCCGCCAAAGAGCGGTGTCCCCCAAGGGTTGCTGAGCGGCGTCACGCCTTCGTGAATTAAGTGTATCCACTCGTTCGCGTGCAGGACGATGAAGATGATGCCCCCGAGCATCGTTGCCCAAATCCACTTCTTGGCGGCCTGCCGGTCGCCGGCGTGTCCCGCAGCGACACCGAAGACCATCGTCAGGCTGCTTGAGAGCAGCACCAGCGTCATCACCGACGAAAAGATGATCGCCGGATAGAAGTCGAACGGCTTCGGCCATTCGTTCGCCACGCGAACATAACTGTAGGCGACGATTAGCGCCGCAAAGGTCAGTGCGTCGGAGACGATGAACAACCACATCCCCAACTTCTTGTCGCCGACCGCGTAGGGGGACGCGCCCCCGTTCCAAGTCGCTTCGCCGGCCGCGCCGCGAGCTTCTGACATGTGCAGCTACCTCCCAACCAAGATCAAAGCAAACAAGTAGACCCAAAGGGCGTCCATCAGGTGCCAGTAAAGGGCTGCGCCTTCGACGGCGGCTTCGCGCGTCACCCAGATCCGGGAGCGCCAAACGCGCCAGACCACATAGGTCATGGCAAGCAGGCCACCCAACAAGTGCAAACCGTGCGCCGCCGTCAGCAAGTAATAAAACGAGCTGCTGGGATTCGAACTCACGTAGACTCCTTGCCCGGAAAGCTCGCTCCAGCCTGCGTACTGCGCAGCTAGAAAAGCCGCCCCCAGCAACGCCGTCGTCCCCAGCCAGTGCCGCAAACCCCGCTCCAGACCAGCCCGCATCGCTCTCCTGGCCTTTTCGACGGTCACGCTACTGGCAAGCAGGATCAACGTGCTGAGCCAGAGGATCCCAGGTAACTCGAAGGCTTTCCAGTCGTCGCCCAAGCCCTTGCGTACTACGAGAGCACTGGTAAAAGCGGCGAAAATCATCACAATCCCGCCGAAGCCGATCCAAATGCCGAGCTTGTAGCGCTGAACTGCGAGCCCTCCCGGATCTGGTTGACCCGGTTCCCCGCCGCCACCGCCGTTCTGGGGGGGGGGGGCGCCGAATCCGCCCCCTCCGATCGACGGGCGCTTTTGTTCCCTCTCGATCACCGGCTCGGATTTTGGCGGCAGGACAGTGCTGGCCATACTAGTCGCCCGACGGTTTTTCGAACGCCATCTCGTCGGAGTTGCACTGCATGATGAAGTCTCGCTTGGCGCCCGGAACGGCGAACTCGTAGGCCCCGCGATACACCGTCGGAATCTTGCCTTCGAAGTTGTCATGCGGCGGGGGCGTGGGGACCGCCCACTCGAGCGTTGTCGCTTCCCAGGGGTTTTCCTCCGCGGTTTTCTTGCCTTTGAAGAGACTCCAGATCGCGTTGAACAACCAGAGAAACTGCGCCGTAGCGGTGATCATGGCTGCGATGGTGATGAAGTATTGAATCTCGCCCGCGCCCGAATCCTGGAGATAGTCCACCCCGGTTAGCTCGGCGTAGCGGCGCGGATGGGCGAGTACGCCCAGATAGTGCATGGGGCTGAAAATCGCGTACACCCCAATGAAGGTAATCCAGAAGTGGACCTTGCCGATCCCCTCGCTCATCATGCGGCCGAACATTTTGGGGAACCAGAAACTCACCCCCGCAAACATGCCGAAAATAGCCGCCACCCCCATGACCATGTGGAAGTGAGCTACCACGAAGTACGTATCGTGGAAGTAGAGATCCACCGTGGGCTGGCCCAGAAAGATGCCGCTGACGCCGCCGGTGACGAAAAGGGAGACGAACCCGATGGAGTAAAGCATCGGCGTCGTGAAACGAATCTTCGCCCCCCACAACGTTCCGATCCAGTTGAAAGTCTTGATCGCCGAGGGCACGCCAATGACCATCGTCAATATGGAAAAGACGAACGCCGAATAAGGGCTCATCCCGCTGATGAACATGTGATGACCCCAGACAGCAAATCCCAGGATTCCAATCCCGCAAAGCGCATAAACCATCGCGCGGTAGCCGAAGACCGGCTTGCGGGCGAAGGTCGAGAGGATGTGTGAGGTCACACCCATGCCGGGCAGGATGGCGATATAGACCTCCGGATGGCCGAAGAACCAGAACAGATGCTGCCACAAGATCGGCGAACCGCCGGTGTGATCTATAATCTGGTCGTTGACGACCAGCCCGCCGGGTATGAAGAAGCTCGTGCCCACCAGGCGGTCCATCAGCAGCAAGACACCGGCGGAAAGCAGCACGCCGAAGGCCAGCAAACCCAAAATGGCGGTGACAAACCAGGCCCAAACGGTCAGCGGAAGCCGCATCATGGTCAGCCCTTTTGACCGCAAATGCAGCGTCGTGACGATAAAGTTCAAGGCACCGAGCAGGGAGCCGATACAGAAAAGCGCAATGCTGAGGATCCAGAAATCCTGTCCGTGGCCGCCGAGTTGCGCCGATGGGATAGCGCTCAAGGGCGGGTAGGCGGTCCAGCCTGAAATCGGTGCGCCTCCTTCGACGAAAAAGGCTGTCACGAGAGCGAGGAACGAAAGGAAAATCGTCCAGAAGGAGAGCATGTTCAGCCGCGGGAAGGCCATGTCGGCCGCCCCGATCTGAATCGGAAGCACGTAATTCCCAAAGCCGCCCTGGGGCGCCGTCGTCAGAACCATGAAGACCATGATCGTTCCATGCATGGTGAGCATGGCCAAGTAAAACTCCGGCGTCATCACGCCGTCGGGCGCCCCTTCGGGAAACAAGCTGCCAAGCAACGCAAAAGATTTCTCGGGCCAAACCAGACGTAGGCGCACCAGCAAACTCAGGCCCATGCCCAAGAAGACGGCCACAATGGCCAGTAGGATGTACTGGATGCCGATGACCTTATGGTCGAGGCTGAAGATGTATTTCCAAACGAAGCCCTTCGCCTCAGGGTGCCGATGAACTTCGACATGCTCCGCGACTTCCGACATAATCGAGCTCTCCCAAACTTTCTCGGATGGTCTGCCTCGACCGCTCGCCCCGCCTACGGTCTCGGTCAGGGCCAACCGGCGAGAATCGACGCCTCGCGCCTAGCCCGCATTTCTCACCACCTGCTTGTACTGACGGGCCTCTCACGCACTTCGCTTCGCCACGTGGTGAGAAACGCGGGCTAAAGTTCTTCCAGGTAAGAGTACTGCTCTTCCAACCAGCTCTCGTAGTCCTCGGGTGTCATCACGTCCAGGAAGCTTCTCATCTTGTAGTGGCCCAGGCCGCACAGCTCCGAACAAGGGATTTCGTAGGTGCCGACCTTCTCGGGCTTGAAACGAAGGCGGCCTACTAGGCCGGGTACGGTGTCCAACTTGATTCGCAGCTCCGGGACGAAGAAGTTGTGGATGACGTCCTTGGAACGAAGAACAACTTCGACTTCGCGGCCGACCGGCACCGCCATTCTGGGAACCATGATGTCGTCCCGACCGTCGGGATGGTCGCGGTCGAGACCCAGCGGGTTCCCGAGCTCATCGTCAATGAGGCTGTTATCGAGCGGGCCGAATTTGCCGTCCCGGCCCGGATAGCGCATGTTCCAAACGAACTGCTGGCCCGTCACTTCCACGATGAGCCGATCCGTGGCGGGGTCTTCGGACTGAGCCTTGGTGAACCTCGCTTCGGCCCAAACGGTGTATCCCATGAACGGCAAACCGATAAACAGGACGGCAGCCGCGGTTGTCCACAGGATCTCCCAGCGGTCGTTGCCCCGCACGGGAGAGGCCGGCCCGGGCCGCTTACGACCAAAACGCCAAACCGCGTAACCCAGGGAACCCTGCGCCAGGATGAAGATGATCCCCATGACGACGAGAGTCAACATGAATTGATCGTCGACTTGCCGGGCATGTTCGGTGATGGCATCCGGCAGCCACCAAGTCCTGGTGATGAAAGGGATCACCAGACCCAAACTGACCAGCCAGATAACAAGCGCGAGAAGAAACGCCATTTTGCGCTACTCCTTGATGGACGAACTCACGTTCAGAAGGTAACTCGCCAGTGTAACAAACATGAGGATGTTGTTTCCAAGGTAGATCGGAAGGTCCAAAAACGGGGCCTGCCGGACGTGCCGTGCTCTGGCTGGCCGCTACGTATCCCCGTCATCTTTTGAAGGAGGGGTGCAGCGTGTTGCGCTCGAAGCTGCCTGGACGGTGGAATCCAAGGGCGGTTCGATCGCGGCCGGCCGCGAGAGGAATCCGTTCTAGTCTCCGGTGCGCGGCGGGCTTCGGTAGCCGAACCGGCGCAGCAGGGTTTGGCCGTCTTCTCCGACAACGAACTGGGCAAAGCGCCGGGCATCCGCCGATCGTGAAGATCCACGGAGAATACCGAGCGCTTGATCGATCGGCCCGTGGAGCTGCTCGTCAACTTCAATTTGGCGGCCGACCTCCGCCTTAAGAACGGAGGAAGCGGTAAAGGCGACGTCGGCGTTGCCTGACTCCGCGAATTGGCGCGCCATCAGGACGTTTTGGGCGTACACGAGTTTGGGCTGCACCTGATCCCACAGGCGGAGTGAACGAAGCGTTTCGACGGCGGCGCGTCCGTAAGGGGCGACTTCCGGCTTGGCCAGCGCGATGATTCGTATCTCGTCGCCGGCCAGGTCTTGCAACTTGCTAGGAGACACCTGGGTACCGGGAGGTACCCAAACCACCAGCCGGCCACGAGCGTAAACGGCGCGGCTGTCTGAAACCAGAAAGCCTTTCTCCACAAGCCTGTCCACGTGCTCGACATCGGCTGCGGCATAGACATCAAAGGGGGCTCCGTTTTCAATCTGGTGGGCCAGAAAGGCCGTCGAACCAAAACTGAACACAACCTTGACGCCGGTCCGCGCCTCGAAGGCCACACCCAATTCTTCGCAGACAGCTGCCAGATTGGCTGCCGCGGCGACGCTGAGCGGTGTGGGAGAAGTGGTGGGCCCGTTGGGTCGGCAACTTCCGCACACAAATAACGCCACCCATACCGCGACCCAAGCCAACCGGGAACTCTCACCTGCCGACACGAGCGTCACCTGCGTCGTGGCCCGTTGGGGAAGGATCGACCGAACTCTCGCGTTATCTCGCAGTCTCATGGCGAATGCCGTCGCTTTGCGAGCCGTGGCGTCCCCCAATGTACCGCGTGCGGTGCACTCCCCGAGCCACCCGGGTTGCAAGCCTCATTCAATTCTCGCCGCGTGTGGCCCACGAGTCGAAGCGGTCCTTGACTGTGAGGATGCCGACAGCGATTTGAGACTTCCAGTTTTGTAGGGTGCCGCCGCCATCAAATGATATGATGGCATTACGATTAGGCAAGTCCGAGGGAGGCCGAAATGAAACGGAGAAGCTTTGTAGGCGGTGCTTTCGCAGGCTTGGCGGCCCTGAGTCGCAGCGCGCATGGCTCCACGATTAAGACCGGGGACATTCCCAAAAGAACTTTCGGAAAAACAGGCGAGAAGCTGACCATCGTCGGGCAAGCCGGCGGCCGTTTCCCGCTGATTTCGTTTGACGAGGCCAAGGCGGTCACGCTGCGAGCCTATGAGCTGGGTGTCAACTACTTTGACAACGCTCACTCCTATTGGGACGGTCGGTCCGAGGAAGTCTACGGTGCGGTGTTGCCGCCGTTCCGCAAGGAAGTCTTCATTACCACGAAGACCGGCGAGCGAACCCGAGAGGGAGCGGAACGTGAACTGCACATTTCGCTGAAACGGCTCAAGACCGACTACCTGGACCTTTGGCAAATCCACTCGGTTTCCACGATGGACGATGTAGAGAAGGTCTTCGGCCCAGGTGGAGCGATCGAGGTCTTTGAAGCCGCCAAGAAGTCCGGCAAATGCCGCTTCATCGGATTCACGGGCCACCACGACCCCGAAGTTCACCTGGCGATGCTGGAGCGTTACAAGGACTTCGATACCATTCTCATGCCTCTTCACGCCGCTGACCCCTCCTATCTGAGCTTCGAAACGCGGGTCCTCGAAGAGGCTCGCCGGCAGAACCTCGGCATTCAGGGAATGAAATGCCTGGCCAACTCGAAGCTGCTACAGTCCTTCAGCGTCAAACAGTGCCTAACCTACGTTCTCAGTCTCCCGATCCACTGTCTCACGGTCGGTTGCACAACGACTGGCCAAATCGAGGACGACGTCCGGATCGCGCAGCAGTTCAAGCGCTACGATTCCGAGGAGATGGCTCAAATCCGGGAGCAGGCGCAAGGGATATCCGGCCCCCGCCTCGAGGATTGGAAACGGGACACTCAGACGGCTTACAACGGCAGGCCGACGCGGAAATACCAGGGCGGCTGAGGCCGCGGCAGCCGAAGTGGCAATATTACCTGTTTACTGCCCGCCCGCTCCGCTAGTTTGCTGGGTGTAGGCCTCGTATAGTTTGGCGACCTGGGCTTCCGCCGCATCCCCCGGATGGATCACGACCCGGTAGCGGAACCGCAGCGAGTCATCGCGCCGGAGTCTCAGGCTTCCATCGAGTGATGGGTCGGAAAGAAAGTGGTGCAGTCCGAAGATGTTCGCGGCGAATAGACCATAGCTTCGGACATGCCAATACGTAGGATGCCGCGGATTTTCGGGATGATCGAAAACGGCAATGCCGACTCGCTTCCCTTCGATCATGCCGCTGTAGTCGACCCAAGGGGAGCGCGTACCCCAGACTTGCTGCTCGCCCACCCTGCCTTCAGCACTTAGAATCGTTCCCGTTCGACGGACGCCCTGCGCCGACTCGCGACTCTCTTCCATCGGCGTTGTGACCCGCAAGGCGAAGGTCCCTTCTTTTGTATCGCCCAACGTCACGAGCTCGGCCTGCGCGGTCAATCGTAGATCGAAGTCCACGATGCGATTCTTCGAGCCGGCGTGAAACACCATCGTCCTATCTTCCGTCAGCAGGACTGTCCCGTCGCGAGTCTTCCAGGCAAAGAGGATCTTGATCTTTCCTTGGCCGGCTGCAGCGCTTCCCCCGGCGGCATCGTTATTCTTTTACCTCGATGCTCGGGACATCGCGCAAAGCGATCTGCCCTTTTCTCGATGCCGGCTCCTGTGCCGGCTCATTCGCCCAGAAGTCAATACCGTTGACGTCACCGTGACTGAACCACAGTCCGCGGTGGTGGGGGTGATCTTTGCTTTCACCCGCGACATCTTCCATGGGGTACGCGCGCGTTACGATGGCCCCGTCAGCGGCGCGCAGCGGGTGTAGGAACGGCTTGGTCGTCTGGGGACCGAAGTGCAAGGTTGAGAACGGCCGGCCGTCAATCTGAATCCCGATCTTGCCTTCACTTCGGCTAAAGCGAACCTGCGCCGAGCAAGTGGCTGTCGCCAACCAGCCGATCGCCATCAGCCGGAGGAGATTCACACCCCAAGTTGAGCGCAGGCAGGATGTCCAAACTCTGTGGGACGCTTCGAAGACTTCTCGTACAACTTCGCCCGTGCGCACTGATCGTCGAAACATGTCGCGCACGCAGCTCTGCCGACGGGGGTTACGCACGCCAATTCATTGAACTTCCAGCGAGAATCTGTTCACTGGAAGGTGTGAAAAAATGCTGGGACAGCCAACCGCGGCGAGTGAAGACCGGTGAATCCACGAGGCTTCCGAGAGCGCCGCTTGTGGCAGTCCCGATTTTTCCACACCTTCCTGCTCTCGAGATCCTGTCGGCCGTTCGAAGGCCCGGCACGCGAGGCAGCTTTTCCCCGCTACTGCCCTTTTTTATTCGAAGAAAGTGCTCCGGAAGAGGTGAGCTTCAGCTGGCCCACTTTCTTTTCAAGAGAGCTGATCTCGGACGGGTCTTGATCCGCCTTGGGGGACCGCTGCCATTCTTGCAGTGACCGCTCCCAGTGATGCTTGGCTTTGTCCACTTTGCCCAGCTTGTGGTATACGTCGCCCAGGTGAGACAGCACAATCGGATCGTGCTTGTATTGCTTGAGTGAGCGGAGAAGATGCCGCTCCGCGAGTTCCAGCTTGTCCTGGCGATAATAGAGCCACCCCAGGCTATCGAGGTAAGCGCCGTTGTTCGGATCGAGATCGAGGGCCTTTTGGATCAGCTGATGGGCGTGGTCCAGTTGGACATTGCGATCAGCCAGCATGTAGCCCAAGTAATTCAACGCCGAAGCGTTATCAGGATCCACTTTGAGCAGGGCTTCAAACTTTTTCTGCGCTTCGTCGAAACGCTTCGCCCGCTCGAGGACAGAACCGTGGGTGAACAAGGTCGCCCGTTCTTGCCGTTCGTTCGTTGACAACTCCCGCGCTTTCCGGATGGCCTCGACGGCCTGGTCGAACCGCTTCCCCTTCTCGTACACGCCGGCCAGGGCCAGATAGATCTCCCAGTCGGCGGCATCGCCCACCAGCAGAGCTTGGAGTATCTTTGCCCCTTGCTCGAATTCGCCTATTTCGGCCAGTACGGTCGCCCTGAGCCGGGCCAGCGGGGCATTATCGGGGAATTCCTCGCCGGCGGAGGCAGCAAGGCCCTTGGCCTCGTCGTAGCGGCGGGCAGCCCGGGAGACTTCAATCAAATGCGCCCAGGAGCGGGGCTTGGCCCTCTCATCGACTTCGCCCATGGCGCGAAAGGCTTCTTCCGCCTTGGCATAGTCTTCCAGAGTCCGATAGAGCATCCCCAGCTGCTCATGGAACATCGCACGATTTCGTTCCTCGCGCGGGGAGTAGCTGTCTTTGGCGGTCGAATCCAAAAGCTTGGTCAGCGCCTGGACAGCTTCAGGCATTTTACCTTCGGCCTCGAGTAGCAGTGCGTCGTTGTATTTGATTTCGAGCGATTGCGGGTCGAGCACTTCGGCCTCGCGCAAGCTCCCTCTCGCCTCCCGAAAGCGCCGCAGCTCGCGATAGATCTGCGAAAGCCGTAGGTGGTGCTCGGAATTCCGTGGCTGCACCTTGACCAATTCCTGATATTCCTTTAGTGCGCGCTCAAACTGGCCCGAGAGGACCAGATTATGAGCAAGAGACTGACGATTCTGTAAGGAGTTGCCTCCCTTTTCGAGCAATTGTTCGAAGACTTTGCTCGCCTTCCCGTGCTCACCGGCTCTTTCGTAAGCGGCGCCCAATGCTTTGAGGTGATTGGGGGAGGCCTCACCCTGACCCTCCAATCTTTCCAACAGTTCAATCGCCTGCTGGGTGTTGCCCCTGTCCAGGTAGAGGAACGCCAGGTTGGCGGTCGCCGCGGCGGAGTCGGGATCGAGGTCCAGCAGTCTCTTCAACGCCCCTTCGGTTTTCTCCGGCTCCCTCGTCTGCCGGTAGAGGTTGGCCAACTGCAGCAGGGAATCCTTGTCACTGGGGTCAATCTGCTGAATCTTTTCGTATTGTTCAATGGCTTGGCGAAGCAGGGATTCTTTCGGCTCCCCGCGGCGGCGTGCAACCGAAAGGTTAAGGTGAATCTCCCCAAGAAGGCGGCGGACCTCCACGTTTTCGGGATCCTGTTGGAGAATGTCCTTCGCATTCGAAACCGCCTCGTCCACCCGGCCCGCTCGGGCATAAAGACGAATCAGCTTTCGCCTAAGGTAATCGGACTCGGGGTCGGCCTCAATGGCTGCCTGATACTGCTCGATCGCGTTCAGGAGGTACTTCTTGCTGCCATGCTGCATCCAGCGCTGCTCATCGAGGTGCGCCAGCGCGTAGTGGTAGTAGGCCTGGGATCGATCAGGCGACTCCGGAGGACTCGCATGGTCCTCCGCTCCCGCGACCGGCCGGTGTAGCGTAAACAGCACCAGAATCAGAGACGGGAGAAGCACACGACATGCCGGCCGCACAAAGTTGGTGTTCACAAAGACCCTTTCCAACGGAAAGCGCACGATACCCGGATCTCAGTATACCGGAACCCTCCGCGGCTCCACTGATCGCGTCGTGCGCACAGATACTGGCGAGCATCCGACCGCCGAGAGCAATCCTGCTGGGACCCAAGAGTGGCGGATCCACGATTACCCTTTTCAAACAAAGGGCAAAGCGTGCCGCGGCGACCGTGTGATCCGTCAATAGAGGGAAGGTTCCCCGTCAGGACGAATCTTCCAGCGGCGGTGCATCCACAGCCACTGCTCGGGATACTCACGAATCATCCGTTCGATCGCGCTGTGGCAGAGCTGGGTGTTGACGATCAGGTCGCTCGCTTCATCGTCGCTTGAAATAATCTCCAGCGGAGGGTAAAACTTCAGTACGTAACGGCGCTCGCGAGCCTTCCAGGCAGCTATGCCCGGAATCACGGTCGTGCCGGTGCGCATAGCCACTTTCGCAAAGCCCGGGCTCGCGCTGGCTTTAACGCCAAAAAAATCGACGAACCAGCCGGGATCGTCCGAGATGTTCTGGTCCATCAAGATGCCCACAGGTGCGTTGTCTCGAAGCGCCCGCAAGATTCCACGACCGAACTCCTGTTTCCAGATGGTACGGTTCCCGCAGCGCGTGCGATAGCTCTCCAACAGCCGGTCAAGCAGAGGGTTGTCCAGCGGACGCACCATCACGTGCATCGGGTTGCCGTAGAGCGCATGTGCGACCGCGCTGAGTTCCCAATTGCCCAGGTGAGCCGTTAGAAACAACACCCCTCGACCCTTCTTGATACCGGAGTCGTAGTGCGGGAACCCCTCATAGGCAATCCACTCCCTAATGTTGGTGGAATTCAAACGGGGCATGCGCGCAACCGTCAGCAGAACCCGACCCAAATTGTCGTACGCGCCCCGAACGATCTGTCTCCGGCGGGTGTCGGACGTCTCGGGCAGAGCTAGCGAGAGGTTGCGATACGCAACGGCCCTGCGGCCGGGCGTTACGAGGTAGAGGAGCCGGCCCAGGGCAAACGAAAACCAGCGGGCAACGGTCAGAGGCAGCCATTCCAGGGTCTTGAGCAGCGGCCAAACTAGGCAGAACTCCGCTCGATTCCTTAGCCACCCTCGTTTCCGCACTTCCCCAAGAAGATACCAAGCTATGGGGGCGACCAGAGGCCGCCGTGGACAAGCGAGATCGCTTGTCCCTACCTGGAGTCGTCACAAGCTGCGGCAGTAGGGACCGGCGATGCCGCCCGGTCCAAGCGCGACCCGAGGTCGCCGCGCCACACCTACCCAACGGATCTATCGGGGTACCCCATGCCGCCGACACGTCGCGCCCGTACATGACCCATGGCAGCATGCGGGGGGAAATTCGTTGGTTCCATCACAGCTTAAGTGACGAGTATTGAGGCTAAGCACTAAGCCGCGGGCACACCCGTCTCCACGTACTCGCAACGGGTCTTTGGCTCGGGAACCGGCTGTCCGTCTTCGATCATGCCGGCAATGTGCATTTCGATCGCTTCCCGAATTAGTTTCTCTACTTCCTGCAACGTATCGCCGACCGCTACACATCCAGGAAGATCCGGCACGTAAGCACCAATGCTCGTCGGGCCCTTCTCATAAATCACGGCATATTTCCGGCTCATGACTTCTCCAAACCAGCCTGCTTGAGTATGTTTTTCAACGTACCTGTCGGCAGGTCCTTCCCAGACTGGCCAGCCCCTGTAATACGCCCTGGCTTTTGCGGATTCTTGAACTGTCGGTGACTCCCGACCATTCGGACTTGCTGCCATCCGTCTTTCTCCAGGAGCCGGATGACGCCCCGAACTTTCACTTACGCATCATGCTAGCCGATTAGTGGGGAAATGTTGGGGCAAAGCCGTGGAAGTTGCCGGCCACGCCGGGCACGGATGAACTAACCGGCGCCGCACGGAAATCGGCGAAGCCTCGCCTATTCGTGGCTTGGCTACACTAGGGAGGTCTTGAGATGACCTTTCCCCGCATCGCTGCCGTAAGCCTCCTTGTCATCCTCGCCTACTTGTTAATCGTTGCCGGCATGTCGGACCGTGGTCTGGTGGGCCCCGACGAACCGCGCTACGCGGCGGTGGCGCGCGAAATGGCGGAGTCCGGAGATTGGATCACGCCTCGTCTGGACGGGCAGCCCTGGTTCGAGAAGCCGGCCTTGCTCTATTGGATGGCGGCTCTGGCGTCGAAGCTCGGGCTTGCTGACGACCGCGCCACTCGCTTGCCGGTCGCTTTGATGAGCTTGGGATTCCTGGTCTTCTTCTACTGGCGGATCAGAAGCGAGTTCGGAAGCCCTGCCGCAGAGTACGCCACGACAATCCTTGCGACTTCGGCCGGTTGGGTGGCCTTCAGCCAAATCGGCGTGGTTGACTTGCCTCTGACCGCCTCGCTTTCGGCAGCGCTTCTGTTGCTGCTGGGATGGACGCGGGACCACCAAGACCCAAGCCCGCGCCGGTTTTCCGCTTTCGCCGCTCTCGTCGGGGTTTCGGCCTTAGCCAAAGGGCTAGTTGGCCCCGCCCTCGCAGTGCTGGCGATCGTGCCGGTTTGTTTCAACCGCGGGTTTCGCTCCGTGATTGCCCAACTCTTGCATCCCCGTGCAGTTCTGCCGTTTGCGGCGGTCGCTTTGCCCTGGTACGTCTTATGCTACGTCGAAAACGGGCAGGCGTTTTTCGACGAGTTCTTCTGGCGACATCATTTTGAGCGGCTAACGAGTGAATCGATCCGCCACGCTCAACCTGTGTGGTACTTCATTCCGGTCTTGTTAGCCGCGCTTCTACCCTGGACCCCGTTGCTCGGTTTGCTCCATGGCAAAAGTCGGGGTGATGGCTGGCGACAGGACGGGCGCCTACGATTCCTGGGCTTTTGGGCTTTGGTCACTCTGGTTTTGTTCTCTCTGGTCAGGAATAAACTGCCGGGTTACATCTTGCCCGCCTTGCCCCCTTTGGCTGCCCTAATGGGTGTGCGGCTTGCCCGCACGCGAAGTCCCGGCCTGGCGCTGGGGGCAAGTGCCCTGCTGCTGGTACTAGTTCCAGTGGCCGAAGCGCTACTGCCGCAAGCTCTGAGCCGTGGGCTAACGAAGAGTTGGCCGCCCGAGTCAATCTCGTGGGCCTGGGCACTGGCGACGATAACCTTGGCCACTGGGATTTGGTGGATGACCCGGCGCGGCAGAAGAAGCGTGGCGTTCACACTGCTGGCCGCAGCAGCAGCAGGCGGGTTTTACTATCTGAAAATACAAGCGTTTCCGGCCATCGACCGGGTGGCTGGTACAAGGACGTTGTGGCACAAAGTGGAGCCGTATCTAGGAGAAACCTGCCTCGGCGAGATTCGACGACACGCGGTCTGCGGCCTTAGGTATTACAGCTCCGGACGGCTCCCAGACTGCTCCACCCAACCGCGTCCCTATCGAGTCGAATCCGACCCAGCCGTTTTCGATGGACCGTAGGGGAAATCGCACCCCCAGCGTAACTTACCGTTTCCCCGCAGCGAAAACCAAGGTAGGGGGACGCGGTTGATAACCCCGAGGGGGATACGGATGGCAGTAAATCGCGCTGGATCGACACTCGACAAACCGGGGCTGACTCGAAAAGAGCGAGACTTGCTGAAACTGCTGGAAAACAACCCCGGTCGTTGCTATTCGCGGTCCTACTTGCTGAAGACGATCTGGGGATACAGCGACGACACGCGCACGCGGACCGTAGATGTTCACGTCAGTCGGCTCCGCAAAAAACTGCGCAACCGCACCGACATCTTGATCCACACAGTTGTGCGACAGGGGTATGTGCTGCAACGCAGCGGAGCCTCTTCTAATGGAAGCCATCCGGGTGCGTCGTTGCCGGCTGCTGTGGAGCAGACCAACGCCAGCGGGTAACGGGGTCGTCAGGCCTGAAGCTGATGGGCCGCGGCCTGTTGTAGCCGGCCTAACAGCCCGTGGCGAAAGTCGTGCGGGAGCGAAAAATGGGGACTGCCACCAATTCGCCCCCGTCATGGCCCTGGAAAAAAAGCACTTAACCTGAAGCGAATTGGCTGGCTGTACCCGATTTCTCCAGCAAATCCTGAGGTGCGTTTCTACCGCCTTTCCCGTACCCTGAAAGATCCCTCCGCGGCTCCCATGGTGATCACATCCATTCGTCTTATCGGGGTCTATCTTTTTTTGACGGCCACGCTTTTTGCCGGCCCTCGGATCCCACGAGTCGATCACACTACGTGGGACGCTCTCCTGCGCGAATTCGTCAACGAACAATACCTTATCGACTACGCCGGCCTGAAGCAGCGGGGGATGAGCCGGCTCAATGCTTACGTTCACGGCCTGAGGGAGACCGGCGGAGAAGTGGTTTCCGCGGACGAACGGAAGGCCATCTTTATCAACGCCTACAATGCCCTAACGATCCGCTGGGTCGTCGAGAACTATCCCACCAAAAGTATCCAGGCGACATCAAATCCGTTCCGAGAGCGCCGGCACACCCTAGGTGGAGCATCCCTTTCCCTCGACGAAATCGAGGAGCTGTTGAGAGAAACCGGCGACCTAAGAATTCACTCGGCGCTCGTTTGCGCCTCGCTGAGCTGTCCTCCGCTGCGGCGCGAGGCCTACGTCGGCAGTCGGATCAATGAGCAACTCAACGAAAACACTCGCGAGTGGCTGGCGAACACAGAGCTGAACCGTTTTGACCCTCGCAGTGCGGAAGCCGAGGTCAGCTCGATTTTTTCTTGGTACGAGGAAGACTTCGCAACCTACTCCGGGGGACTCGAAGGGTTTCTCCGCCACTACGGACCTCCGGAGACCATGGCGGCACTCGGGAACAAGAGGCTGCGAATCATCTTCCTCTCTTACCACTGGGGGCTCAACGACCAATCGGACGTCGGCAAAGACTATTCGTTCTTCGAGCTAGCGATCGATTGGGTTAAGGGCTGGTTTCGGTAGGATCCCGCAGTGGCGTGACGAAACAGGACCACGCACTCAGGGCGGGGACTCCACCACAATCACGTCAACCCGGCCGTGTCGTCGAGTCAGTCGCCCATCTTGGCGATCACCCCGGAGTGAATCACACGCCCCTCGTCGTTGACGGCTTGATACGTAAAGGAAGTCTCGGACAACTCGACGTCCAAGAAGTGATACTCCACAGCCGCGAACTCGACCTCGGGGTGATCGGTAAGGGCTCCGTGTCGCCGCTTGCCGGCTGCTCCTGAAATGATGTAGTGGATTCCCTTTTGGGGCCTGATCTTTTGATAAAAATGCTCGTGGCCGGCCAAGAAGAGATCCACCCGGCCAACAAACTCGGGCTCGAGCACGGCCCTGAGTTCGAGAGAGGGTCCGTGGCCGCGACTGATGAAACCAAACAGGGGCCCTCGGGAGTACGAATAGAGCGGATGATGCATGTAGATGATGTTCCATCGGTACCTGTCCGACTCGGCCAGCCAACGCCGAAGCCGCTTGACACGGTACATGAGTTCACTCCCTCGTTCCTTTGCGATTTCCTCAATCCAGGCATCGGAATTCAGACAGATGAAGCGGGCCAACCGCCGTCCGGCGATGACTTTCGGTCCCGCTTCAAACATGTACTCGTCCACTTTGCCGACGTAGCCGAAAGCTTCGTCTTCGACTTGCACCAGCCCCCGTTGGCTCGTTGCGTCAAGACGGTCGTGATTACCAAGCGCTCCGTGAAAACGCACGCCGTCGGCCATCAAGCCTCGATAGACGTCCTTGAACTTGCGGTCGAAGTCTCTTGGGTCCCCTCTCTCGTAAATGTTGTCGCCGAGTGTAAGAACGAATTCCCAGGGGTGCCGAGCTTGGAACTTTTCCATGGCAGCCGCCACCCGTTTTTGAGGCTCTTCGCCTGTCCCGCTGTCGCCGATTACTCCGAAGCGGAGACCTTGAGAAGACTCTGCACGGCTGAGCGTGGTTTCGACGCCGCCCCAAAGCAGAAGTTGAACGAGTTCACGTCTGGACAGCACTAGCTTTATTCTCTCATTGGCCCGGAGAGCCTGTTGGGCGCCGGTCGGGAAACCCGTGACAAACTCTTCGAAACTCCCTAGACGCAGCGCCTCGGCCTGCCCGAACGACGCGCCTAACTTAACGGGGGAGGCACAAGGAATCTATCTTTGTGGCAAGGGCCAGAAGGTATAATCGGCAAGATGGCGGCTTCTCTGGTGCAGCCTCAAGATATGCAGGCTGTCGACCTGCGGCAGTTTCGCGCCCGCGACTTCCATCACCTACTGGAAGAGCAGAATGCCTTTTGGTCACGGGATCTACACTGGGATTTAGCCTCGTCCAGAGACCTCATCCGTCGTTTCCTCGACACACGAAATCTCTATGGATACGCGCTGGTCAAGAACGGCGACCCGATTGGGTACAGTTATTTTATCCACGAGCAAGACAAGGCTCTGATCGGCGATCTGTTTATCACGGCCGGCCAGAACAGCGAAGAGGCCGAACGGTATCTGTTCCACAACATCGTCAAGCTGGCGATCGTTTTCCCCGGTGTTAGGCGGGTGGAGGGGCAACTGTTGACGATATCGTTTGACCCGGCCCAGGAAGCGATCTACGGACGGAATCTGGATGTCTTCGAAAGGTTGTTTATGTTGCTCGAGGGGATCGATCGCCCGCTCGACCCCCCTGCGCCTCAACCCGCTGTCGCCTATGAACGGTGGCTGGACGGCTACCTGGACGGCGCCGCCGAATTGATCACCGACGCCTATCGCAACCACGTCGACAGCCGCATCAACGACCAGTACCGTAGCGTCGCCGGAGCGCGACGGTTTCTCTATAACACTTCCCAGCATCCGGGCTGCGGCGTGTTCTTCCGTGACGCCGCCGTGGTGGCCCGGGAGCGGCGAGCGCGCGGGCTTTGCGGCATGAGCCTCGCCACGCTGGTGCAGCCTCGGGTAGGCCATATCACCCAGCTGTGCGTCGCGCCGCATATGCGCGGACGCGGCGTCGGCTATGAGCTGCTGCGCCGCTCGATTGAAGCCTTCCTTGGGCACGGCTGCGAAGCCGTCAGCCTCACCGTCACGGGCTCGAACCGGGGCCCGGTTGGTCTCTACGAGCGAGTCGGCTTTCGGGTTATCCGAAAGTTCCCCGCTTTCGTCTGGGAAGCGAATTGAGCCTGTGACGCAAGCTCCCGTGGGATTTGGTAGCAACCGCACTGCGCTCGCCATCGGCTTCCTCTCTCTGTTGGGCCTGCTTTGTTCTTTGCTGGATTACTGGCTCTTGTTTGGATTTGTGTCGTTGGCGCTGCTCGTGTCGGCGCTCGCGGTCGGTTTCGGGCGCCCAGGCCGTCGCAAAGCGGTCCTGTACACTCTTGTCGCTGTGTTTTTCATCTATTCTGCGCTGCTTGCCGCGATCGTCTGGACCTATCAGAGCGAAGGTGACCCCACCCTAGTACTTGGTTTCCCGGTTAGCACCGCACTCCTGGTTTATGGCATCTGGCCGCTGGGCTTCATTCCCGGGATTCTCTACCTGCTGATTTTCGAAACTTCAGTCCTACGGCGGGAGAAGCTTCAGAAGTTTATGGCCGAATTTGGGCGCACGGAACAGGATCGCTGATGCCGATCGCCGAGTCCCCCATCGTAATTCTTTGCGTGGTCGCCTACTTGGTAGCCTGCTCCGGCATCGGGGTGTGGGCGATGCGCAGGACTCACAGCATTGCTGATTTCCTTGTGGCCGGGCGGACGCTGGGTCCGATCGTGCTGGTCATTGCGGCCATGTCGAGCATCATGAGCGGGTTCGGGTTTGTCGGCGGGCCCGGCCTGGTATTTGAGTCCGGCTCGAGTTCGTTGTGGATCACCTTCTCGGCACCGTTGGGATTCGCGTTGAGCTGGATCCTGGTCGGCAAGCGGCTGTGCTTGCTTGCCGCCGCGAGGGAGATTCTTACGCTGCCCGACGCCGTCGCCGCCCGCTACGGCGGCCGTTGGCCCCGCTTCATGATGGCCCTGGCCATCTTGCTGGGCGTGGTGGGCTACCTGGGGACTCAGGTGCTCGCCATCGGGATGGTGCTAGTCGCCGTTCTTGGTGTGAAGCTTCCCGTCGCGCTGCTGATCGGCCTCGGCGTGCTGGCGTTCTACAGCGTCGCGGGGGGCATTTTCGCCGGCGTCTACACCGACCTGTTTCAAGGGACGTTAATGATCGTTGCCTCGCTTGTGGTGTTTTACTACGCGCTCCAAGCCGGGGATGGGATGTCGCGGATCAGTACCACGCTGTGGGAGATGAACCCGGAGTTCATTAGCGCTTGGGGTTCTCGGGGTCCCCTGACGGCGCTGAGTTGGTACCTGCTTTTCGCGTTGGGCAACGTGGGCCAGCCGCACGCGATCACCAAGTTTCTCATGCTGCGCGACATCCGGCAGTTGAAATGGGGCGCCTTGATGACCGGCTTCTGCTACGCGCTGCTGAGCTTGCTTTGGATGAGTATCGGTTTCTCGATGCGCGCCTTGGTCGAGCGGGGCATCCAAAGCCCGCTGGAGTCGCCTGACCTGGCGGCGCCTGTCTTTTTGCTTAACCACACTCCGCAGTGGCTGGCCGGGATCGTCTTTGCCGGGCTGCTGGCGGCCATCATGTCCACCGCGGACAGTTTCTTGAACATCGGTGCAGCGGCTGTTGTTCGGGACATTCCGATCGCCGTTCTCGGGCGCAGCGTAAGCCGGGAACTGTTGTGGTCGCGGGTGGCTACCGGAGTCCTGCTCGTAGTCTCGGCGATCTTCGCCATGTATATGCAGAACCTAATCGCGCTGCTGGGGGCGTTTGGTTGGGGAACCTTCGCTGCCGCCATCGTCCCCAGCGTCGCCATCGGGCTGAATTGGAAACGCGCTTCGGCCCAAGGCTGCGTTGTCTCCATCGCGGTGAGCATCATCCTCAATTTCGCCCTCGAGCTTTCGGCCCGGCACGGCATCTACACCCTGCCCCATGGGATGGCCGTGGGATCTTTCTCGCTGCTCGTATCTCTCGCAGTTTTCGTTTTCGTCTCCTGGTATACCAACCCGCAAGAAGAAGAACGCCTCGCCCCGGATGTACGGGCAGCGATGGAGGTTTGAGCCGTGCAGGCGAAGGCGGCGCGGCGCGCCGCGGGCTTGTACAAATTAGGTTTCACGAGCGGGCATGTCAGGAGCTTTGCGCTGCGCCGGACCTAGCCCAGACAAGACTTCTGATCGTCCCGGCGACGTGGCCCCTCGCTTCAGGATCATCTTGCATGGGAAAACTCCGTTCTTGGTCCAAGGCAATGATCGGGGCGAACCCGGCGAGGGGGTTCTTGGTCCGTTGTGTCGGGCCGATGGTATACTGGAAACACTTCCTACGGTGCTGTCCGGCCGCCCCTAGATCAGGGAACTCTCCGCGGACGGAGGATTACAGGCTCGGCGATTCTACCCCTCGGGCCGGTGGAGGACTTTGTTGTGCCAAAGCTGAAATCTCATCGCGGCGCCAGGAAGCGGTTCAAGCTGACGGCTTCCGGAAAGGTCAAACGCGGGCATTCGATGAAGAACCACATCTTGACCAAGAAAAATAGTAAGCGGAAGCGACACCTGCGCAAAGGCGCCCTCGTCAGCCCGGCGATGGAGAAGGCCGTTAGGGCCATGATCGCCTGAGTTCGTAGAGTGAGAAGAAGGTGAGCGAACAGCGCTGAACGGCACGTGCCTGAATCGCCACTGAAATTGCTTAGCAGCCCGCCAAGGAGCCACCGACCTACGGAGTAGGTTGGAGCCGCCCACGGGCGACGGCTAGCCGAAAGTACTTCGGGGCTAGCAGAGTGCTTTAGGAGGAAACCGTGCCTCGAGTCAGACGCGGCCCCAGGCGCCGCCAAAAGCGCAAGAAAATCCTCGCCCGCGCAAAAGGCTACTACCAAGCGAAGAGCAAGCTTTACCGCTATGCCCGGGAAGCGGTCGATCGAAGCCTGAAGTTCGCCTACATCGGCCGACGCCTGAAGAAACGCGATTTCCGCTCTTTGTGGATTATCCGCATCGGAGCGGGCGCGCGCCAGCACGGGCTTTCCTACAGCCGGTTCATGCATGGGCTGAAGCTGGCCGCGATCGAACTCAACCGCAAGATGCTGGCGGAGATGGCCGTCCGCGATCCTGACGCTTTTGGGAAACTCGCGGCACAGGTCAGCCGCGCGCTCGAGGCCCCGCGAGATAAAGAGCCCGAAGCCGCTGCACCGCCGGCAGAGAAACCGGCGGCGACAAAAGCCGAGACGCCAGCGGGCGAGATCCCGCCGCCTGCCGAAGCCGCCCCCGCGAAGGCTGCGGAGCCCGAGGCTAAGGAAGCTGAGGAAGCTGAGGAAGCTCCTCCCGCCGAAGCTAAACCCTCGAAGAAGGTGCGCAAGCGAGCGGCGAAGAAGGCAGCTCCAAAGACAGCCTCCAAAGAAAAATCTACCGCGGCTAAAGGAGCCAAGCCGGCGGCCAAACCAGCCGCGGCTGCAAAGCCACGCAAGAGCTCGGCGGGGGCGAAGAAGAAGGCCGCCAAGCCGTCGAAGGCATCGCCTAAGTCTAAAGGCGCCCAGACACCGTCTGACACAACCTCGTCCGACTAGCCGGAAGCCTCGGCATGTCCATCGCAGAGAAAACCTCCCAAAAGCTGGCAGCATTGCTCGCGGCGGGCGAGTCGGTGGACGGGCTCTATGCCGAACTGTGTTCGGTCTTTGACCAAGAGCACAAGGCGGTGTCTTCGCCGGAGCAGGTCAAGAGCCTCCGGGACCGCTGGTTGGGGCGCAAGAACGGCTTCCTGGCGGCGGCAAACAACAATTGGCTCAAAGCGGCGCCACGAGAGCTTAAACCGCAAGTCGGACGACTGCAGAACGAAACCCGCAAACGCCTGGAAGCTTCCCTGGAGCAGGCCGCGAAAGCGCTGGAAATCTCTCCCCAAGCCGGGGAGGGGATTGACGTAACGCTGCCGGGGCCGCCGCGCGCCATCGGGGCGCCGCATCCGGTCCGGCTGGTCGAGGAGCGGGTGCAGTCGATTTTCCACGGCCTGGGCTACTCGGTGGCCGAGGGTCCGGAGATCGAGACCTTCTACCACAACTTCGAAGCGCTGAACTTCCCAGCCGATCATCCGGCCGTCGATGAGATGGATACCATCTTCGTCGAAGATCGCATGCTGCTGCGAACACACACCTCACCCATCCAGATTCGGGTCATGGAACAGCAAAAGCCGCCGTTGCGCTACCAGGTTTACGGCAAGGTGTACCGTCACGATACACCCGACTCTACCCACAGCCCGATGTTTCACCAGATGGAGGGTTTCGCGGTAGATGAAAAGATCACCTTCTGCGATCTAAAGGGAACATTGGACTATTTTTTGAAGGAATTTTTCGGCTCCGACATCAAGCTCCGTTTTCGACCGAGTTTCTTCCCTTTTACTGAGCCCAGTGCCGAGGTAGACATCTCCTGTATCTTTTGCGCCGGCCGCGGCTGCCGGATCTGCAAGCAGACCGGATTCATCGAATTGCTCGGCTGCGGCATGATCGATCCCGCGGTCTTTCGTCATGTAGGCTATGACCCCGAGCGATATTCTGGGTTTGCGTTTGGCGTAGGTTTGGACCGGATTGCCATGCTGACCTACGACATCAACGATATCCAGCTCTTGTTCCAAGGAGACGTGCGGTTCCTCCGCCAGTTTCAATAATGCGAATTCTGCTGAGTTGGCTGCGGGACTTCGTCGAGATCTCCGAACCACCCGGAAAGGTCGCCGAGGCGTTGACAATGGCCGGCATGGCCGTCGATACCGTGACCGAACAGGACGGTGAGACGGTTTTCGAGCTGGACATTACCGCCAACCGCCCGGATGCGTTGAATCACATCGGGATCGCCCGCGAAATCGGAGCCATCTACCGCCGGCCTCTACGGCTTCCCGCGACCGATGTACCCGAAGGAGATCCACCCGCCGCGGAGCGGGCTTCGATTGAAATCGCCGACCCAGAGCTCTGCCCGCGGTATGCAGCTCGAGTTGTACTCGGCGTCGAAGTCAAACCGGCGCCGGACTGGATGCGACGGCGCCTGGAGTTGTGCCACACCCGCAGCATCAACAATCTAGCCGACTTGACGAACTACGTCCTGCTCGAGCTGGGACATCCGACCCACGCCTTCGACTTGGATCTTCTCGAGGATTCAAAAATCATCGTTCGCCGTGCCGAGGCGGGGGAATCGCTGCGGACGATCGACGGCGTGGACCGAACGCTGTCGAGCGATCACCTGGTTATCGCCGATGCCGGCCGGCCTGTCGCCCTGGCTGGGGTTATGGGGGGGTTGGAGACCGAGATTTCCGATTCCACACGCAACGTCTTGTTCGAGAGCGCGTGGTTCAAGCCGGGTTCGATTCGTAGAACGTCCCGGCACTTCGGCATGCACACCGAGGCGTCTCATCGCTTTGAGCGCGGCGCCGACATCGAAGCCCCGCTTCGGGCGGCTGACCGCATCGCCCATTTGCTGGGCCAGGCCAGTCGAGGGACGATCCTGCGAGGCGTATTGGATGCTTACCCCAACGCCGTCAGCCGTCCCCAGATCAAGTTGCGGCGCTCATCCATTCCGCGGCTGCTGGGGACCGAGATTCCCGATCGTGACGTCGAGGGAATCCTTGCAGCGCTGGGAGTGGAGATCTCGGCGCGGGAGTGGGGCTGGGAACTCAAGCCTCCGTCGCACCGACTGGACTTGGAGCGCGAGATCGACGCCCTGGAAGAGATCGCCCGCGTCTACGGCTACGATCGATTCCCGAGTCGCCTGCCCGAGACGGCCAGCGGTGTCACCCGGCCTCCGTTCGCGGAAGAAGAAGCTCGCCTGCGTTCGATCGCACGTTCCCTGGGCTATCACGAAACTGTGAGCTATTCCTTCATCTCTTCGGACGAAGCAAAAAGATACGGCGCCTGGGACCCGGTGCGGTTGAAGAATCCAATTTCGGAGCAGTGGGACGTGATGAGAAATACCGCCGTCCCGTCGATGCTAAAGGCTCTGGAGCACAACTTGAACCGCAACGAACCGAGCCCGCGCCTAGTGGAAATCGGCCGCGTTTATCGTAAAGCGGAGGACTCTTACGTAGAACCGTCCGTGTTGACCTTGGGAGCCACGGGAAGCGCCCATCCGGCTGCTCTTGGCGAGGACTCCAAGCCGCTCCATTTCTTTGAGATCAAGGCTGACGTCGGGGCGCTCGTTGAGCCGTTCGATTTCGAAGCGCTTTCCTTCGACACCCAGGGCGTGCCGTCGTATTACGCACAGGGCCGGTCCGCCCGAGTCGTGGCGGACGGCAACCTGCTTGGGTACTTGGGGGAAATTGATCTCTTGCTGGCCCGGGAGCGAAAAATTCGCGAACCCGTCTTTGTGGTGGAGCTGTTCCTCGGCAGGATGAAAGAGGTGGGACTGCGCCGACTGCACCACCGCACTTTGCCTCGAGTGCCCGCCGTGGATCGGGATTTTTCTCTGCTTGTGCCCGAGGGGATCAGTTTTGCCGAGATTTGCGCCGCGATCGGTCAACAAGCCCATCTCGTCCAACTAGATCCCGCCGAGCTGTTTCGGGGATCCCAGGTGCCGGCCGGGCACTACAGTTTGCTGCTGCGGGCCAGTTGGCAGAAGCCAACGGAAAGCCTGACCGACGAGCAAGTCAACGTCTACGCAAGCCAGATCGTCGCCCGCCTTTCAAAAAAGCTGGGCATCGACCGGCGTGCCTGAGGTCCGTTCGAGCCTTGCTGGACCGCTCGTTGGCAGCGGACGGCTGGAAAGAGAGCATGCGACGTCCGACAACCAGGTGGATCAAACCGGGGCCGAGATTGCCCCTGCGAAATTTCAGCTATCTTTTATGCAATCTGCGTTAGGATAGAGAAAAAGAAGCGGAGTCGGGGTGCCAGAATGCAGCAACAACTGATTGTTTCGGAGTCGGCCGCAGAGGGTTTCAAGCCCCTTGAAGCGTTGGAAAGCCGTATCGAAGTCGCGATCGAGCGCTACCGCTCAGCCCAGCAGGGGCAGCACGCAGCCGAGCAGGAGGCCACCCGGTTGCAAGAGATCGTGTCGGAAAAGGAAGATCAGATCGTCCGCCTGACACGGGACTTGGCCGAGGCCCAAGCCGAGCGCGACCGAGTGCGGTCCCGGATCGAGGCCTTGCTCCAACGGCTCGAGACGATCGAAGAGTAACGATTCCCGAACTCGCCGGCTCGCGAGCCGGCGGCAAGCGCCGAGCTGAAGGCGGTTCTCATGCGCACGGACGAGCGAACCCAAGTACATATCTATGGGCAGGTTTATCACCTCAAAGGGGGCAACGACGCCGAACACACCCAGGCTGTCGCCAAGCTGGTCGATGAGCAAATGAACCGCGTCGCCGCCCAGACCCGCGTCCCGGACAATTTTCGTGTAGCCGTACTAACGGCGCTTCACCTCGCCGACGAATACCTGAACGCAAAAAAGGATCACGACAAGCTGAAGTCGCAGGTGACGGCGAAGAGCAATCACCTCGTTTCCCTCCTGGACAAGATCAACAACGAGGAAGAATCGGCGTCTGTTTTCCCCGCAGCAGACTGACCGACTCGAAGGCGTCACAAGCCGCCCCCCTCCCGGCCCCTGACGCGACCGGGGCACTGCCTCGACAAAGACAATCGGCGACCGAGCAAAACCACGGTAGAGAGGATGAGAATTCTCTTCATTGGAGACATCGTCGGCAAACCCGGGCGACGGATCGTTCGCGAGAGATTGTCGGGCCTCGTGGGACACCTGGATATCGACCTTGTCATCGCCAACTGCGAGAACACAGCCGCCGGCTTCGGGATCACTGCGGATTTGGCGAATCAACTGTTCGAGACGGGAATCGATGTGCTGACCTCGGGCAATCACATTTTCGACCGCAAGGGCATTGGCGAATACCTGGCAGTCACGCCTCGCTTACTGCGGCCAGCCAACTATCCCGACGGCGTTGAAGGCCACGGCGTCTATCAAGCATCAACATCCACCGGTGTACCCTACGCTGTCCTAAACCTGCAGGGGCGCGTCTATCTGCCCACAATCGACTGCCCCTTCCGGAAAGCAGACGAGCTGCTGGACGGGCTCGACGGCGGAGTCAAAGTCCGCCTGGTGGACTTTCACGCCGAGGTGACCAGTGAAAAGATCGCTTTCGGCTGGTACTTGGACGGCCGCGTGTCGGCCGTCGTTGGCACCCACACACACGTACCAACGGCCGACGAGCGCGTGTTGCCTCAGGGAACGGCCTATATCACCGACGCAGGAATGACGGGGCCGTACGATTCCGTTATCGGGATGAACAAACAGGCCTCTATCTCGCGTTTCCTTCACGGTGTTCCCACCCGCTTCGAACCGGAAACCGGGGACGTGCGCTTATCGTCTGTCGTCATCGAAGTAGACGAGATCACAGGCCAAGCTTCGTCGATCGAGCGGCGTGTGGTCCGCGAGTCATGACTCGCCGAGGACGGGTTTCGCGTATCCGCTTACCCAACAAAAGCGCCGATAAGAAGAAGTTCGCGACTTCTTTGTCGTCTTGCGAATTCGCCCGAAAGATCGCATATGAAGCCGGCTCGATTGCCGGCCGAACTCGAAACTAGGATCGCCAACAGTGGCGGTCGCTACCTGTGCTGCGGCCCCGCCCCCATACACCCTCTGTGAGAAATGCGGGCTGTTAGGCTATGATCGTGAGTTCCGAGCTTGAAGTTTTCCAGCGGCGCTTTCGGGGCCGTCGAGTTGCAGCGCCTGAACCATGCGGTATTTGATTCTTGGCGATATTCACTCCAACTGGGAAGCGCTGCAGGCGGTGTTGCGGGACGCCGAGGGATCCTATGACGAAATCTGCTGCCTCGGTGATGTGGTCGGCTACGGCGCCGACCCGAACGCGGCCACCGATTGGGTTCGCGAGAACGTGAAACACGTGATCCGGGGCAACCACGACAAGGTCTGCTGTGGACTCGAAGAGCCCATCCTGTTCAACCCGGTCGCGCGGCAGGCCGCGGAATGGACGCTTCAGAATCTCACCAACGAGAACCGGGATTATTTGTACAACCTCAAGAAAGGGCCTCTGGAGCTGGACGACTTCGTCATGGCCCACGGCTCCATCGAGGATGAGGACGAGTATGTCGTCGACCCTCGCCAGGCGGCGGCCCAGTTTCCCCTTCTCCAGGGTCGCTTGGCGTTTTTCGGGCACACGCATGTCCAGGGCGGGTTTCTGCTCTCGGCGGATGATTGCCGAGTCATCCAGAACAACGCCGATAACGACAATGCCACGCTGTCGATAGTCGAGGGCGACACGCCCCTGCTGAACCCCGGCTCGGTTGGTCAGCCCCGAGACCTGAACTGGAAGAGTGGCTACGTTTTCTGCCATTCCGAACAGCGGGTCGTCGAATTTCGTCGCTGTGGCTACGATCTGGAAAACGCTCAGCGCAAGATCAGGGAAGCAGGCCTGCCGCCGGCTCTGGCAGACCGACTGGCCTACGGACGATAGAAGCGGGCTAGCGCAAAACCCGTTCACTTAAGCTGTCTTGGAACTAACGAACCTTTCCCCGCATTGCGCCGTCTGCCATGTACGGGCGCGCGACATGTCGCGCCCTGGACAAGCGGGATCGCTTGTCCCTACTACAACCGGGTGCCGGGGTCCTGGCGACTGGCCGCGTCATGCCCGCACCAGGTTTACCCGCACGATGCCCGCCGTCACGCCGGCCAAAAGCGCCCAAGACACTATTTCGTAGAGCAACACGCCCAGCGTGTAGTCCCAAGGCAGATGAAACCAGATCGGATCCGCAACGGAAATGAAGTTGGTCCCCATAATACCGGCGAGGAATACGACCCCTGCCCCCTTCGCATACCTGCTTGGGCCGACGGCGAGTGACAGCAGCACCGCCATCAAGGCGACGCTGGCATTATGCAGCGATCCCAGAAGCAACTTGCCGGGACTTTGCGGATCTACCCCTTCTCGGATATAGCTGAGCTTGTAGAAGGAGCCCCGCTTGTGGTGTTCGACGAACTCCTCGAACGCCTCCGGAGTATCGGTGAGAAGCGGGCTAGGCTCAACGGTACAATAGGAACATGCAGCCGGCGTCCACACTAGTTTCGGTGGAAGAGTATCTGCGCACGAGCTTCAGTGACGGCGACCGTGAGTACGTCGACGGTCGGATTGTGGAGCGAAACTTGGGCGAAAAAGACCACAGCCGGACGCAGAGAAAGCTGATCGCCTTCTTTGTCGCCCAGGAAGCCGCCCTGGGAACCTACTGTTTTCCGGAGCAGCGTGTTCAGGTCAAGGGCGCCCGTTTCCGAGTGCCGGATGTGTGCGTTTACGTCGGCCGGGAGCCGCAAGAGCAAGTCTTTCGCACACCACCGTTCTTGGTGGTCGAGATTCTTTCCCGGGACGACCGGGCGAGCGACACCCAGGAAAAAGTCGAAGACTATCTCGATTTCGACGTGCGCTATGTGTGGATCATCGACCCTCGGACTCGCCAAGGCTACGTCCACACCAAACACGGGGGCCAACCTGCTACCGGCGGCATCCTCAGGACAAAGGACCCTGCCATCGAACTTGCGGTCGCGTCGCTGTTCGATTGAAGACCGCCACGGTCAGCGGGTCCAAGGCAAAATCCTCCACCGCGGGTTCCGTTTTTGAAATGTCGTCCAACAGAGGCTGTGAGTTCGCGCCCCGCAAACGCTTCAAGGCTACCCATCCGTGCCGGCTGTGAGAAGGTCCGCCCCCGATTCACGCCCTCTTCGCGAAAAACTCGCGCGTTAGGCGCCGCAGCAAAGGCAACGATCCAAGTACGGCGATCAAGTTCGGTACCGCCATCAGCCCGTTCATCGTATCCGCCAGGGTCCAGATAAAGTGCAGGCTTCCGGTGGCTCCCAGATAGACAAAGACTACCCACATCAAGCGATAGGGCAGGACGGCTTTCGTTCCCAACAGGTAGGTCGCGGCGGTTTCGCCATAGTAGGCCCATCCGATCACGGTTGAAAATGCGAACAGGATCAAACCCACGCTTACGACTGAGTGTCCCCAGGCGCCCGGCAGTCCCACTTCAAACGCTTTCGCCGAGAGCGCGGCGCCGGTTTCGCCTGATTCCCAGGCGCCGGTAGTCAATATGACCAGCCCGGTCAGTAGACAGACTACCAGCGTGTCGACACAAACCTCGAAGATGCCGTAACTGGCCTGCCGAGCGGGATGGTCAGTAACCGCGGAGCTATGAACGATCGGTGCGCTGCCGAGGCCGGCTTCGTTCGAAAATAGGCCTCGCGCGATGCCGAAGCGAACCGCCGCCGCTGCACCGGTCCCGGCAAAACCTCCGACCGCGGCCTGTCCTTCAAATGCCGAGCGAAGGACCATTGCTACTACTTCGGGCACCTGACCGAGAAAACGCACCACAATGAAAAGACTGCCGAGCAAATAGAAGACGCACATGAGCGGTACGAGGATCTGGGTCACTTCTACTATCCGCCGGATGCCGCCTAGCACGACTAAAGCAGTTACGAGTGCCAGTCCAACTCCGGTTAGAGCCGGGGGAATGCCAAAGCTACTCTTTGCGGCGGCCGAGACGGAGTTGGCTTGCACCATGTTGCCGATTCCAAACGCGGCTAGTGCTGTAAGCAAAGCGAAAGCGCTCCCCAGACGGCGCATCCCGAGGCCCTTTGACAGTACGTACATGGCGCCCCCGCGGACGACTCCCTCATCGTCCGGCTCGGGATAGTGCAGGGCGATGGCGATCTCGGAAAACTTTGTTCCCATCCCGAGTAGTCCCGAGACGAGCAGCCAAAACAGAGCTCCCGGCCCGCCCAGAGAAATAGCCGTTGAGACGCCCGCAATGTTGCCCACGCCAACGGTCGATGCCAGCGCCGTCGCCAGGGCCTGAAACGGTGTGACCGTCCCCTGTCCCTGTTCGTGGGTGAACAACTTTCCCAACACCTCGCGGAAGGAGAACACCAGCCTGCGAAACTGCACGCCGCGCGTGGCAATCGTGAAAACCAGGCCCGCCCCCATCAGCAAGACCATCATGGGAGGACCCCAGACGAGGTCATGTACTCGTTGGTTGAGATCGGTTAGGGGGGGCACGTTGGGTCAGTCTTGGAAGGTTTCGTGCGGGAAGTGAACCGGACAGCGACCGCTAACAAGCCGCCTTCCCGGCCGCTGCGCCACTCGTCTACTGGGTTTTCTGTCTAAAGCTCCTCGGTCGTCTCACCTCGCTCATCGAGCCGACTGTTCCGAGTCCGCCTCTTCGGTCTCTTGCTTCTGATGAGCCGCGGGGTCGATTCTCACTTTGGCGATTCGGTTGTGGTTCATGGCAAGGACCGTAAAAGTAGTCCCTTGGTACACCACGGTTTCCCCGCCCGTTGGAATGTGGCCCAGCCGGCTCGTCAAGAACCCGGCCAGCGTCTCAAACCCTGCATCGTAGGGAAGCTCGATGTCGTACTGGCTGGCTAAATCCAGGATCGGCGTAATGCCGTCGATCTCGATCGGCTCTCCCGGGGGCCGGGATTGGGCCGGCTGGGGTTTCTCGTGCTCTTCTCGGATCTCACCTACGATTTGCTCCACAGCGTCTTCGGTCGTCACCAGCCCGACCACCGTTCCAAACTCATCCACCACCATGGCCAACTGTTTGCGCCCCTGTTGGAGCTCTTCCAGCAACTCGTGCAACAGCTTCGTCTCCGGGACGAAAGGAACGTGGCGAATGAGCCGGCGGAGCGAGAAAGGGGGAGCTGGCCCCCCGAGGGCCTGGCGACGCCGATACCTCTGCAAAAACGACCAGATGTCCTGCGCGTAGATCGCGCCGACAATTTGCTCCGGCGATCCGTCGTAAACCGGAATGTGGGAATGCTTCTCCCGAACGAGGCAGTCGATTACCTGATCGAGGGATGAATCGAACGGGAGGGCAGCTATCTCGTGGCGAGGCACCATAACCTCCCGCACGCTAAGGTCGTAGAAGTCCACCGCCCGCCTGAGCATCGTCTCTCTTGACTCGGCCGGCGCGCCTTCGCCCTCACCGACGCCGAGCAAGAGCTTCAGTTCTTCTGACGAGTAGCTTTTCCGACGGCCGTCCGGCGGGGCCCCAAAGGTCCGTGAGATCGTCTCGGCGCTTCGTTCCACCACCGAGACAAAGAAGCCGCTGGCACGGGCGAACAGCTCGAGCGGTGTCCCGACCAGCAAGGCCAGCCTGTCGCTGCGCTCCAAAGCCAGATTCTTGGGTGCCACCTCGCCCAAAACCATGTGCAGGAACGTGATGAGAGTGAATGCAATGCCGAAGGAGACGAAATGTAGCAATCCTTCGCTTTGCGGCGGAAATATTGGCTCCAACAGCGGTCGGATAGCGCGATATACGGTGCTCTCGCTGGCCCAACCCAATCCCAAGCTGGCAACCGTCACCCCGAGTTGCGTTGCCGCTAACATCCGGTCTGGATTCGCCAGCAGACCGACTACCATTTTGGCTCGACGGTCTCCCGCCTTGGCTCGGGCTCGCATGCCGGACTCGCGAACCGAAACCAACGCCACTTCGGCGGCAGCGAAGAAGCTATTCGCGGCGAGCAGGCCAACCACCGCGAGCAGCCGGAGAGTTAGAGGGATCTCCTCCATGGCTATCTGTAGATCAACAGCCGCAGGCCGATCCCATCCTATCACGAAGCATTCCCAGCACAGCGAGTTGCCAACCGGAATTCTGCCCCTTCGCCAGCTGGGGTCTTTGGCTCTGGTTTAGTGCTTAGTTGCAAAACTCCACGTTATTTGAAAATCCTTTCCCCAAGGGCCATACGATCGTCCGCCTGGCCCGAAGTGGTTTGTTCGCAGAGTCTTCCGAGCCGCGACCGTGAGGGAGCGGTCCCTGGGCCTTCGCCAAGATGAGCGGAGCCGCGACCGCCAGTGAGCGGTCCATGGGCCTTCGCCAAGATAAACGGAGCCGCGACCGTCAGGGAGCGGTTAATCCCCCTCAAGAGTCCGGTCCTGCCACAGCCTCGCGGCTCACCCATGGGGTTGAAAACCGGTAGGTTTTCAACCGGGTGGCCATGGCGCCACGATCGCGCCGGATACTTGGCCTGTCACTAGCGTTCCAGGCTCAGTCCCTTGCTCTCGCACACCCTTGCCATGCCCGATTCGGAGCCGCGAACGCCAGTGAGCGGCCATGGGCCTTCGCCAAGATGAGCGGAGCCGCGACCGTCAGGGAGCGGTTAATCCCCCTCAAGAGTCCGGTCCTGCCACAGCCTCGCGGCTCACCCATGGGGTTGAAAACCGGTAGGTTTTCAACCGGGTGGCCATGGCGCCACGATCGCGCCGCATACTTGGCCTGTCGCTAGCGTTCCAGGCTCAGTCCCTTGCTCTCGCACACCCTTGCCATGCCCGATTCGGAGCCGCGAACGCCAGTGAGCGGCCATGGGCCTTCGCCAAGATGAGCGGAGCCGCGACCGTCAGGGAGCGGTTAATCCCCCTCAAGAGTCCGGTCCTGCCACAGCCTACGGCCCACCCAAGGCGATCAAAACCGGTGGGTTTTCTACCGCGCGGCCATGGCGCCACGGTCGCGCCGCATACTTGGCCTGTCACTAGCGTTCCAGGCTCAGTCCCTTGCTCTCGCACACCCTGGCCATGCCCGATTCGGAGCCGCGACCGTCAGGGAGCGGCCATGGCGTACGGCCAAGCCTGTGCCCCACCCAAAGGGATGAACGCGGGTGGGTTTTCAACCGGGCGATCCAGGGATCGTCGGCCTATCATCCATCGTGAATTATGCAACCGAGCACCCGCTCGACGGGGCCGCCGGCGCTGGACACGGCGGACGGAAATACCTTGTGAAACCGGATGTCAAGGGTATCATTGCAGGCATCATTTCAGCGATTTCAGCGTATCATTCTTGGAGACGTGTTCGGCGGTGCGGTAGAATCGGCATGGGAATGGGGGCTCCACCGTGACGGTTCTTCCCTGGCTCCCCAGTGCCCGGCGGAACCTTCCCGACTCACGTTTCGTCGGCATCCGATAAGGCCGGTCTAGACCTAGCCTTTACGGTTAGTCAGCAGCCTGCGCGCAGGGGCGATCGGCGGTTTTTGAGCGGTCATTTTGAACACTGAGCTCATCGAGATCTCTCTGGACTCTCCCGCCCCGGAGTCGCTCGAGCGCGCCGCCGAGGCGATTCGCGCCGGCAAGGTTGTAGCCATCCCGACCGACAGCTTGTACGTGCTTGCCACCGATCCCTTTAGCCTCCGGGCGGTGGCCGCCGTCTTCGACGCCAAGGGTCGCCAACTCGATCGTTCACTTCCCATCCTGGTGAATTCGCTCCAGATGGCGGAGGACTACGCCGCGAATCTGACCTCGCGTTTTTATCTGTTGGCCCGTCATTTTTGGCCTGGGCCGTTGACGATCATCGTCCCGGCGTCTCCGAAGCTGCCCCTTAAGGTCACGGGCAACACCGGCCGCCTCGCCGTCCGCTGCGCCAGTGCGACTGTATCGAATCGGCTCATCGACCTTCTGGAGATGCCGATCATCGCCACCAGCGCCAACCGGTCTGGGAAACCAACCTGCCGTAGCGGTATCGACGTTTTCGGCACGATGGACGGTCGTGTCGACTTGGTCCTCGATGGCGGTGCGATCAGCGGGCCTGGGTCGACGACGGTCGATATTACCGAGCCGCAGTGGAAGATCATCCGCGAGGGGGCGGTTCGCCGAGCCAATATCGCTGAATGTTTGCAGCCATAGCCCCAGCTCGCTCGATGGCGCGGCAAAGACAGGTTTTGAGGACTTTGTCCTCTCTCGTTGACGGTCGCAAAATGCTGAGCTATTTGGCTAAGCAGATGTAGAGTACGGTAAGCAAGGGAATCGAAAAGCTAAAATCCCCATGGAAGGTAGCAGCCGTGAGGAAAATGAACGTCGAGCATTTCGTCCGTCAACTGAAGCTCACGGCCGAGCAGCATGGTCAGCTTGCGTTCTTCGTGGGTGCGGGGTGTTCCGTTTCTTCCGGCATTCCCGGGGCGGCCGCGCTCGTCAAGGAGTGGCTGCCGAAACTCCACTATCAGATGACGGGCGAAGGGGAACCCTTTGACGAGTGGGTAGCTCGCGAGCTTCCGAGGTACAAGCAAGAGGACCCTGCCGCTTCCTACGCGTCTGTCATGCGCCGGCTTTTTCCACAGTCGCCACAGCGACAGCGGGAGGTCGAGAGGTTTGCCTTGGGCAAAGACCCGGCGTTTGGCTATGCCGTCTTGGCTAGTCTGATTACCCACAAGGATTTTGCGCCCTGCTTTAAGCTCGTTCTCACCACCAACTTCGACGATCTTGTCGCCGATGCCCTTTACCTTTTCACGCAGCAAAAGCCCCTGGTCGTCGCCCACGAATCTCTGGCCGGGTTTGTCGAGACCGGTCGCACTCGCCCGCTGGTAATCAAGCTCCACGGGGATGCCCTTCTCGAACCGAAGAGTCTGGAGGAAGAGACCGCCGAGCTTGACCCTGCCATACAGGAGGTCTTGACCGAGCAATTGAGAGATCGTGGTTTGGTCTTCGTCGGATACGGTGGCAACGACAGAAGCATCTCAGGCTTTCTCAAGGGGCTTCCGGCAAATGCCCTCAAGTGGGGAGTCTATTGGGTGAATAAGCAGCTCCCTGAGGCCGATTTCGGCGAATGGCTGGAATCCCGGGCCAACGCCTACTGGATCGAGCATCTCAGCTTCGACGAATTGATGGTGCTCGTGTTTCAGGAGTTCGACCTGTCTCATCCGGACACGCGGAGGTTCGACAAGTTGATGACGACCTACCGCGAAACCTTCAGCAAACTGAGTAAGGGGGTCGAGGCCAAGGAAGAGAGCGCGCTCAAGGGCAGACTGGTTTCGGCTGTCAGCAAGACGGCCGAAGAGTTCAAAGACTGGTGGTCGGTCGAGCTCGCCGCTCGCAAGGTCAGGGAATCCGACCCCGAAGAGGCCGACAGGATCTACAGGGCGGGCATCGAAAGGTTCCCGCAGTCGCCCGAGCTCCTGGGCAGCTATGCGCTCTTCCTTAGGAGAGTTCGCCAGAAGATGGATGAGGCGGAGTCCTACTACCACCGCGCCCTGGGGGCGGAGCCGACCCAAGCCAACAACCTCGGCAACTATGCCCTTTTCCTGTGGGAGGTGCGCCACAGGCCAGACGAGGCGGAGCTCTACTTCCAGCGGGCGCTGGAGGCAGATCCGACAGATGCCATCAACCTGGGCAACTATGCGAATTTCCTCTGGATTGTTCGCAAGAAGACCCGAGAGGTGGAATCCAATTATGAGCGGGCGCTGGAGGCGGACCCGACCGATGCCGGCATTTTGGGCAACTATGCCGGCTTCCTTCTAGCTTGGGGCAAGACTCAAGAAGGGCTGCAGCAACTGGATCGGGCGATCCAAGCCCAGACACTCGAAACGAACGAAGCGTCACTACTCGAGTGGCAGTTTTACCGCTATGCGCATGCCCCCGAGGCGAAGCGCGCTGAGGCCCTATCCGAGATCAGAGGCCCGCTGGAGAAGAATGTACGGTCCCCAGGTTGGGACTTGACCCAGAATATCGAGCGCGCCCGTGAGGACGGTCACCCGAATACCGAGCTGCTTGAAGCGCTGGCGAAGGTGATCTCAGAGAATCGAGATCTGGCGACCCTCGATCCGTTCGACGAATGGCAAAAAGCTCAGCGTCCTTGACGGGGTCCAGTCGCTAGCGACTGACTTACCCTGTTTGGGCCCGTCGGGCCCCGATTCATCTCGCTGGGATGTCCTCAACAATTCGCTAGGAAGCACGCTCCCATCAGACCTCCTCGAGTCACGTGCTATCATTCGGTGTTTCTTTCCCGTTTCATTCTCACTGCCTCTCGGAGTACTCCGTTGCCCGCACGCATCCTGAATGGGAATCTCATCGGCGATCAGATCCTCTCGGAAGTCAAACAAGAGGTAGCCGAGCTATCAAACCGCGGTATCCGCCCAGGCCTTGCGGCCGTTCTGGTCGGGGACGACCCGGGATCAAAAATTTACGTTCGGAACAAGATCCGGGCCTCCAAAGACGTTGGCATCTACAGCGAGACCATCACGCCCTCCGCCGGCAGCTCGACCGACGAGCTGCTTGAGCTGCTTGAGCTGCTTAACGCCCGCGAGGACATCGATGGCATTTTGGTGCAGCTGCCCCTGCCGCCCCAAGTAGATACCGCGCAGGTGTTGACGGCCGTTTCCCCCGACAAGGACGTAGACGGTTTCCACCCCGTGAACACCGGACTGCTGGCTGCCCAGCGGCCGCGCCTCGTACCTTGCACGCCTGCCGGGCTAATCGAGATCCTCAAGCGAAGCCGAATCCCGATTGCCGGCCAACGAGCAGTCGTGATCGGGCGCAGCAACATTGTCGGCAAGCCGGCGGCTTTGTTGCTGATTCAAGAGAACGCCACGGTTACCGTCTGCCACTCGAAGACCCGCGATCTGCCCACCGTCGCGCGAGAAGCCGAGATCTTAGTGGTTTCGACGGGGCGGCCCGCGATGGTCACACGCGAGTTTATCCGGCCGGGTGCGACAGTTCTCGACGTCGGCATCAACCGGCTCACCGATGCCGGCCAAGTCGAAGAGATTTTCCAGGGCCTGCCCGAAAGGCTCGAGCAGTTCCGGGCCAAGGGGTCAATCCTGGTTGGCGATGTCCACCCCGCGGATGTTGCCCAGGTAGCGGGCGCCTATACGCCGGTGCCCGGAGGTGTCGGTCCCCTGACCGTGGCGATGTTGATGGTGAATACGGTTCGGGCCGCGCGGCTTCGACGTGCAACCGGCTAGTAGGGACAAACACTCTTGTTTGTCCTAGCCGCCACGAGGCGGCTCACCTCGCGGGCGCGATAAAAGGTCGGCAGCCTGGAGAGGCCTGAATCGACACCGAGGAACGGGTCCAGCCCTGATGACCTCCGGCTCGCATCTAAGCGACCTGCACACGACGCTCTCCGCTGCGCTGGATTTCGACCACACCCGCCTAACGTTTTTCCGAACGACGGGCTGTCAGTCCGACTCCAATCTCCCGGTCACGGACGGCAACATTCCTTGTTTCAGTAACTTCCGGACTCTTGTCCCGAGAAATCCCAGGCCCCCACGATACAATAGACGCAGGAGGCTGTCCACAGAAACGCATGACAAGATCGTGGAGTGCCACAAGCCGCTTGGAAGCGGTCGATGGGAATACGACCAAACAAACCCAATCTCGCCGAACCCCATTGGCATCAGGCCCCGACTGCCAATCGGCCAACGACAGAGCCGCGGGCGGTGAGCAAGCTGTTGGTTGGTGGGTCAGCCAACCGCTCCCTAGAGCAGCGAGAACAAGGTTCTCGTTCCAGCGCTCCAATGGCTTTTTAGCACGCGGAGGCGGTCGACTTAGAAAATTACCAAACAAAGCCAATCTGCATATAAGCCAAATTAATACAATGACTTACGGAAAAGTTCCAATGGCGAACAAAAGGGATAGAAAGAAACGGGACCAATGACGGCCCTCTCGTCAAAGGTGCGAGCTGGCCGAGCGGTCGGTGGTAGGGTTTGGCGGGAAGTGCGGACTCTCTAGATAGAGATTTGATGCTAAAAGTAGGCTTGACGGGCGGGTTGGCCACGGGTAAGACCTATGTCGCTGGCCTGCTTGAGAAGCTGGGATGCTACGTCATTCATGCCGACCGGCTGGGGCATGAGGTATTGCTTCCAGGTGGCGAAGCCTACGACGATGTAGTTACTGAATTCGGGGCTGAGATTGTCGCGGCGGACGGAACGATCGATCGCAAAGCTTTGGGCTCGGTAGTGTTTTCTAACCCTGACCGTCTCGAGGTGCTCAACGCGCTGGTCCATCCACACGTTTTTCGTCACCAGAACGAATTCTTTGACACCGTTACTCGAAAAGACGCGCACGCAGTCGTTGTTTCGGAAGCTGCCATCATGATCGAGACAGGAAGCTACAAGCGCTACGATCGGCTCATGCTCACCGTCTGCCCGCCTGAGTTGCAGATCCGACGCTACGTCGAACGCGAAGGCGCCACGGATGACGAGGCCCGTGAGCGGCTGGCGCGCCAAATGCCCCTGGACGACAAGAAGAAGTTCGCGGATTACATGATCGACACATCGGGCACCAAAGCCGAAACCGAACGTCAGGTGCGACAAATTTATCTTCAACTTAGGAAGGAAGCCGGATGAGCCGCCGCTTCGGATTACGAGCCTTTTGGCTGGCCGCCTTACTCGCCGCCGCCTTTGTCCTGGGGACCACGTCGCCTGACTGGATGCGGCCGGATCGCGACACCGTCGCGCCCGCCCCCTTCTGGACGGAGGCTCAGTCGACAAGCCTCACGCAGGAGGAGGTGTCAAACATTGACATCTACAACCGCACCAGCCCGGCGACGGTTAACATCACGAGCACCGTTCTCAAGCGCGGGTGGTTCTTTGAGATGTACCCCGTCGAAGAGTCGGGATCAGGCTTCCTTGTTGATGCGAAAGGCCGTATCCTCACAAATCACCATGTGATCAAAGGTGATGCGCCGCAACTGGAAGTGAGGCTTGCTGATAAGTCTCGCCATAAGGCCGAAGTCCTAGCGACCGACGAAGCGAACGATTTGGCCTTGATTCAGATCAAGACCGATGAGCCTCTCGAATATCTTACTCTCGGACACTCCGACAACCTTGAAGTCGGCCAAAAGGTACTCGCCATCGGCAACCCTTTCGGGCTCGAGGGAACGCTCACCACGGGTGTCATCAGCTCGTTGGACCGGTCGATTCGGACGCGCGATGGTGTGTTGGAAGCCATGATTCAGACGGATGCTGCTATCAACCCCGGCAATAGCGGCGGGCCGCTGCTCGACAGCAGCGGAAATGTGATCGGCGTCAATACAGCCATCTATGGGCCCGGAGGCAGTATCGGCATCGGGTTTGCCATGCCGATTGGCCGCGCCAAACCCTTGCTGGAATACATTGCCTCGGGAGGAAAATCTCGCCGGCCGCAACCGATCGGACTTCGTCATATGTTCCTTCCAGACCGCCCCGCGGAAGCTCTCGATTTGCCGAGTGCGGGTCTGCTGGTGACCGAGGTGAGGCGCGGTTCCGCGGCCCACGAGGCGGGCTTGCGAGGCGCAACGCGCGAGGTCATCCTAGGCAACTATGCCATCCTCTGGGGTGGGGATTTTATCATTAGAAGTGGAGGGTCGTGAAGTCACGCATCAACGCGCATTGAGCCAGGTGATGTCGCTAAAGCATGGCGGCGATACCGTGCGTCTGAAGGTGATCCGTGAAGGCGACGCGGTGGATGTCAGCGTCGCGCTGAAGTCAGCCCCCGCGAGGCTTCGTTTCTAGGCAGCCGTCCCAGACAAAACTTCCTGGTCGTCCCGGCGACGTGGCGTACGCTTTCAGCGTGCCGTGTCGGGCTTTCGAGCCCGACATTTCCGAATAACTCCACCTACGTTTGAGATCGAGGTGCTCAAGCTCACGGTAGGGGCGCGATTCATCGCGTCCGCTTACCGACATGCCGCACGCTGGGCGATGTACACAAACTGTTGCCGCGAGCTCTGGCCAGCGGGGCCTTTGCCTCATCCACCGCGGTCGGGGTAAGAAATGCGGGCTAGCGCTGTCTGCCGGCTGCACCGCATGACATACTGGGGATTCCGTCCCAGGTCTAGACACCGATGAGAGCAGTCGTACAGCGCGTCAGCCGAGCCCAAGTTAGCGTCGAAGGGCAAGTCGTCGGATCCATCCAGGAGGGCTTGCTGGTGTTGCTTGGGGTTGGCGGGGAGGATCACGAAGCCGATGCCGCCTACCTCGCCGAGAAAACCGCCGGCCTGAGAATTTTCCAAGACGAAGCCGGCAAGATGAATCGCTCTGTTACAGAAATCGCCGGCCAGGTCTTGGTCGTCTCGCAGTTCACCTTGTTCGGAGACTGTCGCCGTGGCCGTCGGCCCGGCTTCAGCGCGGCGGCGCCTCCCGAACTTGCTGACCAGCTCTACCAACACTACGTGTCGTTGTTACGGCAGAAAGGCCTTACGGTTGAGACGGGCGTATTTCAAGCCATGATGAAAGTCGAGTCGGCGAACGAGGGACCCGTAACCATTCTGCTGGACTCAAAGAAACTCTTCTAGCGCAGTGAGGCAGATTGCATGTTGTCCACAACTGCCTGAATCCGGCTGCTGCTCACCTACGACGTTCGCTTCCGCTAAAAACGATATCCTTTAGGAGAAACGACCCGCCAGGCCGAAACCAGGATGTCCGATTCGCCCGCATGAACAAAGTCCGTCAAACCAGCATTAAACCGGACCGAGAGTCAACACGCGCTCGTGACTTCTTTTCGCGCCATGGTCTGCTGTCGCGCCGGCACCCGCAGTATGAGTTTCGGCCAGGCCAACTCGCCATGGCCGAAGAGGTTGAAGCCGCGCTTTCCGAGCAGCGGCATCTAATCGTCGAAGCAGGGACGGGAACCGGAAAGACGCTCGCCTACTTGGTTCCCGTCATCGCCAGCGGCAAGCGCGTCATCATCTCCACCGGCACCAAGAATCTCCAGGAGCAGCTCTACCACAAAGACCTCCCCTTCCTTCAAAAACACATCGGCCGCCCGGTCAGAGTAGCCTACATGAAAGGGCGCAATAACTACTTGTGCCGGCAGAAAGTTTATGAGGCAGAGGCACGGCCTATCCTCGATGGGTTGGCCGAGATCGATGAATTCCGAATCATCCACGACTGGGAGAAACACACACAAAGCGGCGATCGAGCGGAACTCAAAACCCTACCGGAGGACAGCAAACTCTGGTACAAGCTCGACGCTCGCCGCGAACTCTGCTCCGGCCAGAAGTGCGAGCAGTTCGAGCGTTGCTTCATTACTCGCATGCACCAGCGGGCGGCCGAGGCCGACATCATCATCGTCAACCACCACCTGTTTTTCGCTGACCTTGCGTTGCGCGAAAGCGATTACGCCTCGATCATCCCCGACTACCAAGCGGTGATTTTCGACGAAGCTCACGAGATCGAGGAGGTAGCCGGCCAACACTTCGGTATCCAGGTCAGCAACTACCGCTTCAACGAACTCGCCCGCGATGTGCAGGACGCCGCCTTTCGGAAAGCGTTCGGGTCGAAGCCGCTTGACCGGGCCTTGAACGCTTTCCGCAATCGCTCGGACACGTTTTTCACCCTCTTCGATGGCCGCGAGGGCCGCTCCAGCTTTCGCGACCGGAGCAAATTCGCCGAGCAGCACAGCGATGAATACACCCCGCTGCTCAACGCGCTCGAGATGCTGGGAACACAGTTGAAAGGCGTCAAGAAGCAGACGGACGAAATCATCCCGCTTGAGCGGCGGGTAGCAGAACTGGACAAGGAGTTACGGTTCCTGATCGAAGGCGATGACGAGCGGTTCGTCTATTGGGTGGAGAGGCGCGGGCGCGGCGTCTTCCTGCAGGCTACTCCTATCGATGTGTCGGAACTTCTGAACGAGCGGCTGTTCAACGAGGTCAACACCATTGTTCTCACCTCGGCCACGCTGGCTGTCGAGGGCAAGTTCGACTACATTCGAAGCCGTCTCGGCTTCGACTCCGCCCGCGAGCTGGTCGTTCCACCCCATTTCGATTTTCAACAGCAGGTGCTGTTCTATGTTCCTCCCTCACTGCCCGATCCGCGTTCGGACCAGTTCGTCAAGGCGGCGTCCGACGAGATCGTCCGGCTGTTGCGCAGTAGCGGGGGACGCGCCTTTGTTCTGTTCACTAGCTATCAACAGATGCGAGCGGTTCACGAGTTCGTTTCGTTTGCCATCGAGTACCCGATCTTGTTGCAAGGCTCGGCTCCGAACTCGGCCTTGCTCGATCAGTTTCGCAACACGCCGCATTGCGTGCTGTTCGCGACCGCAAGCTTTTGGCAGGGCGTGGACGTGCCGGGCGAGCAGCTAAGCTCCGTCATTATCGACAAGCTGCCGTTTGCTGTGCCGTCCGACCCGGTGGTCGAGGCTCGAATCAGAAGCCTGCGCCAGGCAGGCCAGGACCCCTTTGTCGAATACCAGATCCCCCAGGCCGTCATCTCTCTTAAGCAAGGCTTCGGCCGGCTGATTCGCAACAGCCGGGACCGAGGTGTTTTAGCGCTGCTTGATAACCGCATCCTCAAGCGACCATACGGAAAAGTCTTCTACGAGAGTCTACCGGACTATACGTTCACTACCTCGATCCAGGATGTAGCCAATTTCTTTGCGGATTGACCTTGAAAGCTCCTGGGGCACACCCTGTTGTGCTCACCGGCAATCGCCCGATGCGTCAGCGTACTGACATCGTCTCAACCGCCCGGTCACTCGGAAACAATCACCCCTAAAATTCGAGTTTCGGTGGTGATGCGATCGATCACATCATCTCCAGATATCAGCCGGCCGAAATTTGTGTAGCGCCCGTCGAAGAGTAGTTGCGGCGACAAGCAGATGAAAAACTGGCTCCCGCCGGAGTCTTTCTCTCCTACGGCCATTCCCAAGCTTCCACGCAAGAACGGTCGGGTGTTCACCTCGCACCGGATGGTGTATCCCGGCCCACCTTGCCCGTCCCCCCGCGGGTCACCTGCTTGAACAAACTGGTTCGGAACTACGGTGACGAACCGCTGCCCGTTGAAGTAGCCGCGGCGGGCGAGTTCGAAGAAGTTCTCGGCCGTGAGAGGGGCGTTCTCGTAGTCGAGAAGCACGTCGAGCACGCCGTCGCTGGTGTCTATCTTGAGCCTTCGGTTCAAAGTGCGCGCGATCCGCTGGTAGTCTTCCCGTGCATAGCGTGTGTCTGCGAGGCCGATCTGTTGCCCGTGGTCCTCGTCGTGCAGCATTCGCAAGTGTTTGGCGGCACGAATCCGAACAAGCCGGTCGGGGTCGGCAAGTGCTTCGAGGAAAAACTTCTGTTGCTCAGGATCCCTCTTAGCTCGGGAAGCGGCACCCAAAGCCGCAATGCGACCCGCGGTTGCCGGCTCCGCAAGGGCTCGCCGGTAGGCGGCAAGGCAGGTTTCGACCCTGGGACTCGGCATCAGCTCTAGGGCGGTCCGACGAACCGTCCAATCGGGATCCTCGAGTGCCGCTGCCAGGTACGGCTCCAAATCACCAATTCCTTGTGCGGCCAAGGTGTGCAAGACCAACGACCGAACCGGCTCGACATGCTCCTCGCCGCTCTCCCACAACTCGGCCAGCAACTCAGTGGCGTGCTCCGAACGCAGTTTCCCCAGCGCCTGGACGAATGCTTCCATGCCTGCCGGGTTCTTGTAGATGGGTGGGACGCCCCTGAATCCCGTGAAAAAGTGCGCGTCGCTGGTAGTGAGGACGGCTAGCGTTTGCTCGGCGGCCCAGGCTACAGGCGAGTCCCTGAACCGAAGTGACTGGAGCAATGAAATTGCTCGGTGGTCCCCGAGCGCTGCCATCGCCTCGACCGCGGTGATGCGTACGTTCTCGTTGGCGTCACCCAATGCTGCGACCAGCGCTTCTAGAGACCCCTTTGCGTGAACTGCCCCAATTGATCGCACAGCCTCGATCCGCACCTTCGGGTCGCGGTCACTAGTCAGCTTAGCCAGGGAATCAACAATCTCTGTAGCGGGTTCAGCGCCGGCAAGTCCTCGCGCTGCCGCGGCTCGGACGAAGGGATTGGTGTCCCTCGTCAGGTTGATGAGCGAACGAGTCGTTTTCGAGTCAACGGGCACGCCCAACTCCGCCAAGGCAACTGCGGCCGCCCAGCGAATGTCCTGATCGTCGGACTTCATCCAATCTCCGATCCAAGGCGCTAGTTCCACTCCTCTCATACGGAGCAAGGCCACGAGTGTAACCGGCAGGGGCGCGGGAGTCCGTGTAATGGAATCGAGAGCTGTCCGCCAGCCCAACTTTCCTAAGGCCTCGACGGCGTTGGCGACAACCTTGCGTTCGTCGTCGTGGAGCATACCGAGCAGTGCCTGCGCGGCACGCCCCTCGGGTTCAAGGCCCAACTCAGCCAGCGTTGCCTCGTCCTCCATTTCGCCGATGGCGAACGCCGCGGCCGCTCGTACTCTTGGGATGGAGTCTTTGACAGCCGAGATCAGCAGATCGAGCGTTTCGGGGTCACCGATGCGTCCCAGAGCCAGCCAGGCCCGGGCGCGGTGCTCGGCGATTGGCGACTGCATCTGCTCGGTCAGCCAGGCGTCGGCGTGGCGCCTATCTTCTCTTTGGAGAAAGTCTCCTTCGATGCGATAGGCGGGGCGAGTGAGCAGAAGCCAGCCGGCAGCCGCTGCCAGCAGGATCATGCAGATCGTCAGGATCTTGATTTCGTAGCGATTGACGAGATCGATCTTCAAATCGCAATCGTATCAAACGGCTTTATTGGCCGACTTATGCTCCTTTGCCGAAGTCTCGGGAGCGATTCGCCCTTCGCTTGTCATACACTGGGATTCGCGGGGTCGATTCGCGGGATTCCAGGACGCGAGAAGGCACGGATGAAAGTTCAGATCTTCTCCGACATCCACAATGATCTCCGCTCGCTGGAGCGAGTAGCGTCTGTTGCGGCCGACATCTATATCTCGGCGGGCGATCTCGTGAGCTGGTCACGCGGACTTCCCGGGTGCGGCGAGATCTTACGGCCGCTAGGCGAGAAGCTCTGGGTCCTGCCGGGCAACCATGAGTCAGCCGAGCAGATTGCTTCCTTTTGCGAGGAGTTCGGGTTTCAGGATTTCCACGGACGGACTTTCGAAGCCGCAGGCTACCACGTGGCGGGCCTCGGTTATTCCAACCCCACGCCCTTCAACACGCCGGGCGAATACAGCGAAGAAGAAATCGCCGCCAAGCTGGAAGCCTTCACCGGCCTTTCACCGCTCGTTCTCATCTGCCATGCTCCACCCTTCGAAACGGCTCTTGATGAGGTTCAGAAGGGCCTGCACGCCGGCAGCCGGGCTGTCCACCAGTTCATCGAACAGCACGGGCCGGAATACTTCTTCTGCGGCCACATTCACGAGGCGGCCGGCAAATCAGTGAGTTTTGGGAAGACGCGCGCAAGAAACGTGGGCAAGGCAGGGTATTTGCTGGAGATCTAACTTAAAGTGGAACATACGAGGAACAAAGTTCCCGTTCCAGCACGCGCGTAACAGCCTAACCAAGTCTGACCCCGGCGGTTCGGACGTCAGCAGCCCCGCGAATCCTACGCTGCCGTATTCGGCCTTTTGTCGTTTTCGCTGGGGAACTCCTACCGCTGGTCCGCAGGGCCGGCATCACGAAAAGCGATCCCTGAGCCGGCGTGTTCTTGGCGATCGGTGATAGTTCGGGGTAGTGGTCGAGTAGTCGAAGAGGCACGTCGACCGGCTCGCCGGAGATCATCTCCGTCAACTGCAGGGCGTTCACGACCGCCTGCCCTCGGAAGTGGTTGTTCGTGATCACATAGGTCGTTCGGCTGTGGCCGACGATCCGCTCGATGCGGTCTTTCCACTTTTCTAACTGGGGTTTCGTGTAGAGGTAGTTGTACCGCGCCTGAACGGCGCTGAGCCCGCCCCGATTCGGATCGCGCTCTTCGAAGTTGAACCATTCTTGGTAGTTTCGACCGTGTAGCCGTACGTAGCCGACTGGCGACGTCACATGAGAAGTGGGAGGAAGACACTGGTGTAGCTGTGGCTGGTCGATGTTGCAAAAACCGATTTCGTGCTCGATGAAAAGCCTCAGAGCTTCTTCGGAATTCCAACTGGCGTGCCGCATTTCAGCAACCAGTGGATACTGCCGGAAAGCTCGCTTGAGCCTGAGAAGATATCTCCTGTTCTCGACGTTATACTTGAACGCCCAGGGAAACTGCATCAGCACGCAACCTAGCCGCCCGTAGTCCACCAAAGGGGCGAGTCCATCAGAAAAGCGTCGCACCTCTTCTTTGTTGAGGTGCTGCTCATGGGTGAATCCGCGATAAAGCTTCGCCGTAAACTCGAAGCAGGGCAAGCTCTCGACCTTCTTCACCCAAACGAGCGACAGCTCGGGTCGCAAGGGCCTGTAAAAAGACGTGTTGATCTCGATGACCGGAAAGTATTGCGACAAATAGGCCGCCTGGTGGAAACCGCGTGGCTGGTTCCGCGGGTAGACTACTCCCTTCCAGTCGTCGTAAGACCAACCCGCCGGACCGACCCGGATGTTCGTTGGCAAGGACACCTTTCTTCGCCTTTTATTCTCCTGCCATAGAGTATAGTCTTGCGGCCCGCTCAGGTCAAGCAAAATCGGGTTCCAGTACGTAAGAAAACGCCCCAAGCGACTCGACTGCCGCCTACGGTTACTGCTGCGCAGCGATTAGCCGGCAGGCGTGCCGGTCACGTGGTTCGCTCATCTCGTAGGCAGCAATTGATCGGCACGAGTGCCGGCTGTCACTAGCTGGCCCGAGTGGCACCATCGTTGCCGACCCTGCCTCAAAACGTCCAGCGGAAGCTGGAATAGCCGACGTGGGCGTGGTAGTTTTGCTGTCCGATAAACTCCTCGCTGTAGTTGTAGAACTGCCAGCCGAAGTTCCACGAGAGGACCTTGTTCAACTGAACCGACAGTCGCGCCAGCGGCGACTGGTAGGTGAGCGGAAAGCTGTTATAGAAGTCCCCGTCGAAGCTGAAGTTGGGGTAGTTGGGGACGACGCCCGAGCTGTACGAGGGACTACGACCGTCGCCGGTGTCTTTGGCCAAGCTGTAACCGAGGTAAAAAGTTAGCCGCGGACGCGCCTGGATCCGCGAACCGAAGTAAAGGGTATGCAAGTTGCTGGTATATAAGTTGTGCCGTTCCACGCCGGGTTCCGTCGCCGGCAAGAAATTGAAGATTCCCGATGCGGTGTTGAGGTCTAGCTTCGTATAGTTGGCGTCAATCGTGAAGCGGCCGTCCTTCTGTGTCCACGACGCGTTGACGCCAAACTGCCGGCTGGTGTAGCTGTGGTTGATCAGTGAAGCGGAATTATCGTTGACGGCGGTCTTGAAGCTAGCCCCGAAGACGAATGCCTTCTTGCGCCACTGCACGCGCGCCGTTTCATTGTGAAATTCGCGTTCGCTGATCGGGGTTAGCGGCCGATCGGCCCGGCCCACTTCGGCGTCGAACGAAATGCGAAGTCCGCGGATGGGGCGCCAGCGAAAACCTCCCACCCCGGAGTGGATGTCGTTTTCTTGATCGGCGGTCGGAACCTCGAAGTCAGATCCGGGGAACCGAAAAAACTCCCGTGTTCGGATGCGGCGTGTACTGAATCGGTAGGCGCCGTAGAGGCCGAACTTGGGGACCGGGCGAAAGTTCACTTCCGTGGCGTTCGAGATGTGGCGAACGCCCAGTTCCTCCAGGCGTATGGACTCGGTCGTAAATAGGCTCATCTCGAACAGAGCCGTGTCCCCTGCGATCCGCGAATTGTTGATAGACGTTGTATTCGTGATGGTCCATGGGTCCGATGGCATCACGGTTAAAGTGAAATCCCCCGATCCCTGTTTGCGGCGGCCTTCACCCAAGATTACGGTTTGGCGAAGAGTAGAAAGACCACGGGCTGGGTCGAGCGCCGTCACGTCTTCGCTCAGCACAAAGTTGCGGCTGCCCGAGGCATACACATAGCGGCCGTGAAAGCCGACCAGATGCTCGTTCTCGGTGCGTATCGCGACGCTTGTTACCGGCGTATTCCCGTGAATTGGCTCATCACGTCTCAAGCTTTCAACCGGCTGCACGTTGGTCGCTTGAGTCGGAAAGATGGAACCGTCACCGTATTCTGTGTCTTCTTTGTAGTTGTCAAACGCTTGGACAAACGTGATAGCCAAACCGGCGGCCCGGACGTTCACCCCCACCCGGTACTGATTGTTGAGCCGCCTGAGGTTGTTGGTCAGCCGGATGAACTGGTCTTTCTGAAACGCCCCCACGTTGCTGACGCCCTCGGAAGAAAAACCTGGACCGGTGTGGTTGTAGCGGTCGTAGCCCAGTAGAACCTCGAACCTCGTGCCTGGAAACAGGGTCAAGTCGTGGTTCTGGAAGACCCGCTCGGAATCCACGCCGTGTTCGCCGTTCCACAGCGACGGCAGCCGGTTGAAGTAATTCACGATACGGAACTGCATGTCGTAACGGTAGAGGGCGTTCTTTTCCATTCACAGGATACTGGATTGGTAAGGATCATTTCCCGCGCCGACAGTATTGAATGCAAATTCGTCGAAAAGCGATCCCTTGCCTTCTTGGGTATTGATCCTCAGTTGTCCCTCGAATAGCCGCAACCCGTTGCCAAAGTTGACACTGCTGCGATAGACGTCGCGGTTCCCGCTGACGTCGCTGAACCGATAGCCCATTTCGAAAGAATTCGAGATGGTGTAGACGCCCGCCTTTTCGATATCGTCAGGCCGGTCCGGCGTCGGCGTCACGACCGGCTGGGCTGCGAGGACTAAGCTCGCCAGCACGGAAGCTGTCGCCAGCCGGATGGTGGTCGGCATCTTCATCGACGAAACAGGGAATCGCTGTTCGAACCGTGTATCCGTGGGTGACACGTGAGGCAGTTCTGAAACTGCGGGTTGGCCAAGTTGTGTAGCGATGTACCGGGAGCCGGAATCCCTCCTCCCCGCGGTCCGAATCCCATGACGTTGTTATGGCACTCCAAACACATCGTGAAGACCGCCGGACGGGCGAGCAGCCTGGGGTTCACGCTGCCGTGCGGATTGTGGCACGTCTGGCAGCCCTCCACCCGCACCGGTGGATGCTCGTGGACGAACGGACCGCGCTTGTCCGTGTGACATTTCAAGCACGCCATGTCGTTGCCGAAGGCGTGTGACACCATCCGCGGGGACTGAGCCGTCTTCCAGGTCGCCATAGGTGCTCCGTGCGGATTGTGACAATCGGTGCAATCGATGGCGCCTTCGTTCACGCGATGCTTGTAAGGCAGCTCAAAGCGGGCTCGAATGTCGAGATGACATTCGTAACAGACCTCACGTTGCTCGTCGGCCAGCAGGTGTCTGATCTGGTTCGAGTGATGGATGGAATGGCAACTGATACAGCTCACCTCACCGGTGGAATGCGAAGACCGGCGGATGTGCATTTTCCCGATGTCTTTGGCGTGGCAGGAGAGGCAACGGTCGAGAACCTGGTTGGGCGGAAGATACGGAAAACGGATGATCCGCGCTTTATCCCCCATTCCTTTGACATGCAGCTCGCCAGGGCCGTGACAACCCTCGCAGCCCGTTTTCTCCAGCGGCGCCTTCGCCAGTGCGATCGATTTGAAGTGGGGGTTGCGATTGAAGCCGTGCCACAGGTCGGGATGGCAGGCCTGGCAGACCTGGCTGCCGATGTACTTGTTGGGATCAGGAGGCGTTTGGGCGGCTACGGTCGCGAAACAAACCGTGGCCATACCGACGACGCGCGTGAGTAGACCAGCGAGACGCAAAAGACTCTCCCCTGCTCACATGATATGCCTTACCCTCAGCAAGCGACAAGAGAATTGGGGTGCGCGACACGTACTGACGAACCTCTCACGCGGTTCGCCTCGCCACCTGTAGAGGAAAGCGGGCTAGAGTGTTCGCGCTCTGGCGGCTCGGCTTGACATGGCTGGTGGCGCGGCTGGGATCGGCCCTGACGCCAGCGGTCGCCGCTGTGCGGCCGACCCGGTGGCACCGTTAAGTGCGGCTCTTCGGTGGTTGTGGTAGATCGGTTCGGTGTAGTCTCCAACAGCTCCGCGGTGGAGCGCGGCGGAGACTTCTTGGATTCCCTGTCTGAGCGATGTGCTGCTATCGAATCCCAATACGTCGTGGATTTTGTCGAAGCAAACGCGATAGTCTCTTTGGTCCGAGTTGGTTTCGTAGACGACGGAGACCTCGGGGAGGAGACGACCGATCGTTCGGGCTACATCGATGAGTTGGTGGTTGGTTTCGTTGGATCCCACGTTAAAGATCTGGCCGCTCACTTTCCACAAGGGTGCTTCCAGCACCCGGCAAAACGCGGAGCCAACATCGCGCACGTGAACGAAGGGTCGCCACTGGTCCGAGTTATAGACAACGATCTTGCCTTCGATCTGCGCCTTTGCTGTCAGTAGATTCACGGCCAGGTCGAACCTAGGGCGATGGGACCAGCCGAACGCGGTTCCAATTCGTAAGACTGTCGGATGGAGGCTGTCGCTCGCGGAAGCCAGCAAGATTTTCTCGGAATCGGCCTTGGTCGCCCCGTACAGTGAAACCGGTCGCGGGATCGCCGTCTCATCAACGGTGTGCCTGCTCGCTCCGTAGACGCTGCAGGTGGAAGCGAAAACCACCCTCGATAGGCCCAGATCCTTCGCAGTCTGTGCGACCAGCGCAGTGGCCTCATAGTTGGTTTCCAAGGTCGCTCGCTCGTCGAGGGCACAGGCAGGGTCTCCGACAATCGCACCCAAGTGGATGACCGCATCCATCTGCTGCGTTGCTTTCGCGAGGATATGGACGTTCCGGAAGTCCCCTGGGAGTAATTCAAAACCGGGCAACAAGGACAAATCAAGGATCGGTTCCCGGCCGAACATCAACCGATCGAGAACCCGAACTCGGTAGCCGCGGGCGAGCAACTGTCTCACCAGGACGCTGCCGATATAGCCGGCTCCACCGATGACGAGGATGTTTTCGACCCGGCGGTTTGAAAACACGGTTTTGGGAGCAGTCGACACAAACTCGGCGTCCGCCGGGTCACGCGGCCGGGTGGCTAGTGGACCTACCATTTTGGGAAGCGTGTTCTTGAAGTCGATCGACCAGCGCCGGTCAGCGCTTTAGCAGGTTGTTGATAAACTCGGCTGCCGGTAGATCCACGGGCTGCTAGGGGGCGCAGTTTACCCAGCGGTTGCTTTCAGCCACTGTTCCGTCCGAGTTCTCAAATAGCGGTAAAACCGGTCCCGTTTAGGACGAAGAGCTTCTTCTCGATAGTCGCGCGCTCTTCTCCAATTGCGTACAGACATAGACCGTAGGTGTTCCGGGTTACATAAGACCTCACTGATTTTTCCGGCTAGTCCTCCGACGTCGTCGGTAGCCACCAAGTCGGTTCGATCCAGCAGTTCGGGAATTCCTCCAACTCTTGACCCAATGCAGGGCAACCCGCGCGCCATCGCCTCGATCATCGCCCGTGGGAGCCCCTCCTGGCGCGAGGGGAGGACAAACAGGTCGGCGCGGTCAAGCGCAGAGCGCACGGCATCGCGGGATGGCAACTGTCCCAGGAAGCAAACCCGGTTTGCCAGGCCGAGACGGCCGGCGCGGCTTTCGAGCGCTGCCCGCCGGCATCCCCCCCCCAACAAGGGTGAGTTCGAGATCCCAGCCGCGGCTCACACATTCGCCCACGGCATCGATGAGCACGTCGGGGGCCTTGTAAAGGTGATCGAGCGAGCCGACGATTACCAGATGAAAGGAGCGCTTCCCTGCACATAGGTCGCGAGGTTGAGTGGCGAGGAATTCCTCAGGCAGCTCGACACTCGAATACGTGGCCGTGAACGTCTTGGGCGCCGGCGGGTAGCGCTCCCTGAGCGCCCCGCCCGTGACATAGGCCGCCGCAGACGCCTTCGCGCACTGCTCTTTGAGTCGACGGCAATGGCGCCACCGGAACAAGCCCCGGAGAGGGTGGAGGCTGGCACGCGGAGAGAACGCATCGTGAGGGTCGCCAACCACTTCCACGCCGTAGGGCTGGTTGGTCGAGCGCAGCGCCGACGCCACGCAAATCGCCAGCTGGGAAGGTACCCGGAGGATGACGGCTTCCCGGCGGCCGACGGCTTGTCGGGCCCGGGAACGCACCTGAGGCGCCCGCACGAGATACTGACCAGGCCCCACGTAGTAGGGGCACCGAGGAGAAGGAGACTCCTTCCCCCCCGGCCCGCCGCCAGTTCGAGTTTGAAGTGTCTGCCTCTCGAACCCGAGCCACCACGCTCACGCCGTCAAAAGTTGTCAGATAGCGGGTGAAGAACGAGTACGGGAACGGACCGTCGGTCCACACGTTTCGGTCGGGCGTTCGGATAAAGCGATGTTCCAGGACAACGGAAACTCTCATAGCTTTGCTTCCTGCGGAGCGGATGCGGGCACAGCATGCTGTGCCCCCACAGATCTGTTGGGCGCCCGGAAAGGTAGGGGCACGGCACGCCGTGCCCAAAGTTGCCGATCGTCTACCTGGCTTCTAAACATACGTGACCGAACCTATAAAGCGGGCTAGTTCGTCTGCAGACCACGATAGTGGCTGATGATCTCGGCATCCGAAAGGCTGCGATTGCTTTTTCTCCCTAAGAAGTAGAGCGCGGAAGCCGCGTCGATGGCCCCCGGCCGCCGGATTAGGTAGTGGTCAAAATATTTCAGCCAGAAGCCCGTCACACGGGCAAAAGCGATCGCCACCCGTCGCGCAGTCTTCGAGCGAACAAAGCTCAGCAGAAAATACTGATAGGCCCACGCCAGAGCCATGGCGGGCCCGCAGCTTGCGCCGCTCGAAACCTCTTCGAATTTTAGGAACAAACGTCTCTGTCCCACATGCGTGAATCTTGTGAAGTCGTGGCCTCCGGCGTGGACCTGCTGCATGAAGGGCGTGTCGGCGTAAACAATGCCGCCTACCTTCAGCACGCGATGGGCCTCCTCAACGCAGCGGTTGGGATCGGCGACATGTTCCAGCACGGCCTGCATGATGACGCCGTCAAATGTTGCGTCCTCAAAGGGGATGTTGTGGGCATCGCAAATGAGGGCGGTCCGATCGCCCAAATAGACGTCGGACTCGACGAAGTGAATTGCGGAGGTCGAAAGGATGGATTCCAACCCGGCTCCGACGGTTGCTCCGCCGATGACGAGCACGTAAGGGTTCGGAGAAACGTCTGGCAGCAGTTCGGCAAACTGTTCGTAGTTTTCCTTGGCCCGGATGTTTTTGCCGATCGTCGGCAATGCGCGGCCGGCCCGGAGCTTCGCGCTGCCCGAAGGACGCGACGAAAACGGGTCCTTCCCGCGTTGCGGATCTTGGGGCTGAAATACGCTCGACTTCTCGTCCAGCAGTAGAGGCACACCGTCGATGACCCCGAACCGTCTTCTGCATGTTGGGTTTAGGCAAGCGCAGCTCTCGGTCTCGCATCGGATCTTGCCCTGGCACACCGGGCAGCGCAGACGGTGCAAAACGTGGGCTAGTGGCCAGGCCGATCCGTTTCTTGCCCGGCGAGAGTCTTGCGGCGAGTCGACCCCGACCAGTCGACAAACCTCCTCCTCACACGCTGTGGTCCCGTAGTTCATGCCAACCGCATCCAGAACAGAATCGGCAGGAACAGAGGATGTCTTTATCAGAGAAGGAGCAAAGGGCTGCTGCGGTCGGTCCTAACCCGTGTGGATCTCGCGAGCCCAATCCCGGTTCTCCCGGTACCACTCGATGGCTCGTTCGATGCCCTGCTCATGGCTGAACTGCGGCTCCCAGTCAAGGCGTTCTCGCGCACGCTCGATATTCGCCCAAGTGGCGGTTACGTCCGCGGCATGGGCGGGCTCGAACTTGATTCGCGCTTGGCGTCCCACAAGGCTCTCGATCAGGCGGATGGCGTCGTTCAGGACGACAGGTTGATCAGACCCAAGATTGATGACGTCGAAGCCGCAGGGCTTGAGCGCCGCGACGGTTCCCCGGGCGATGTCGTCGATGTAGGTGAAGTCGCGTGACTGCGTCCCGTCGCCGTAGACCAAAACGGGGCGATCTTCCACGATCCACTGGATGAAGCGGAACAAGCTCATGTCGGGTCGCCCCGCCGGACCGTAAACCGTGAAGTAGCGGAGCACCGTGACGTCCAGTCCGTGCAAGTAGTGGTAGGTATAGCAGAGGGTTTCGGCGGCTTTTTTCGAGGCAGCATAGGGGGATAGTGGTCGGGTTGTGTCCGCGTCCTCGCGATAGGGCACGTCGTTGTGGGATCCGTAGAGGCTCGAAGTGGATGCCAGCACGAATTTTTTGACGTCGCGCTTGCGACAGAGGTCCAGGAGATTCAGGGTCCCCGTAGCGTTCGTTTCCAGGTACACCCAGGGGTCTTCGACGCTGGGCCGCACTCCGGCCCGGGCGGCAAGATTGACGACGGCGTCGAATTTCCCCGCCGTTTCCCAAACTCTCTCGAGATCCGCTCGGTCGCGGATGTCCGCGCGATGGAATTGAAAGCCCTCGCGGGCGAGCAGGCGATCAAGCCGCCACTGTTTCAGCCGCGCGTCGTAGGCATCATTGACATTGTCGAGACCGACAACTTTGTGTTCCTGATCCAACAACAGCTCGACGACGCGAGCACCGATGAACCCAGCGGCCCCGGTGACTAGGTAATGAGCCATTCCCGTATATGCCCGTTCATAGGTGTGTTGGAACTGGTGAGGTTTTCGGCGATTTTCGCGTAAAGCCGATTATCTCATGCAGCGATCTGGTGTTGACCCGGATGCTGCGGTCGGTGCCGGCGGACCACCGCTGCCTTACGAAAGAAGTGACCCTGGGCTGCGGTCAAAAGCCCAGCTCAAGTACTTGCCGGAGGGCGCTTTCCACCGATTCAAGCTCCTGGGTCTCTACTGGACCGATGCGCTTCCGTAGTCTGTGTTTGCTGATGGCTCGAATCTGATCAACCACGACGACCGAAGACCTGCCCTCGCAGTCCACCGCAACCGTAATGGGTGGGTAGGGGGAAGGGGATGAGGACAAGGGAATCACCACGACCGTTCGACGGTGTTCGTTTACAGCGTTGGTGGACAGTACCAGGCAGGGGCGGGTTCTCGAAATCTCTGAGTCAACCGTCGGGTCGAGGGCGACCCACCAGAGATCACCGCGAAGGGGGTGCTTCCCATGGCTCTTCGATCCCATCCGGGATGCCCTCCATTTCCTTCTCGACCGCCGCACTGTCGGCGTCTGCGTTTGCCTGCTTGCAAGCGTGGACGAGATCCTCATCTTGTCGAGACAGCTGCTGTTCCAGAGCTTCCGTCAGATACTTGGAGCGTTTTCTCGCGGGAACTCGTCCGACGAATTTGCGCGCCATAGCCTCAGGAATCGAAAAAGTCATCTTTCGTACTGCCATATACCGTAATTATGGCATAGTTGCTTTCTTTGTGCCGAGGAGCTGGCGTGTTCGGGCCTGGAGTCCCTCCGGCAAGGAAGGCGCTTGACACACCAGCTATTCTGAAGGGGGGGGCCAGGAAGACCGGCATCACGCTAGCCACAAGAAAAAAAACGAAACAAAGCCAATTTCTAGCAACCAATCTGAAATCAATGGCTTACGTCTTGTTTTCGGCTCCACTTTTCGGCGTGCGCCTCGTCCTGACGGTCTTCTCACGCACTTCGCCCCCTCCGCGTGGTGAGAGAAGGGCTAGTCGCTTGGCTGCGAGGCGGTCGCGCAGAGGCGAGGTATGCACTGCCCCAAACTCCTTCTCCCGAAGCGGGGACCAGTGCATGCCGTTAGGCACCGTTTCCCGTGGGACCCGACCTGCTCCTGCCATAATGGAGCCGCTACACTGGTTCACTCGTCATGGAACGTCCCCGGCCCTTGGTCCTCACCGTCATGGATGGTTGGGGGCATAATCCGAACCCCGACAATAACGCCGTTGCGATGGCGCGCAAGCCCAACTTCGATCGTCTGTGGCGGGATTATCCGCATACGCTGATCCGCACCGACGGCCCTTTCGTCGGCCTGCCCGAAGGACAGATGGGCAACAGCGAAGTCGGACATCTCAATATCGGCGCCGGACGCATTCTCAAGATGGACGTTACCCGTATCGACGAACTGATCGAGAGCGGCGAGTTCTTCTCCAATGAGGTTTTACTCAGAGCGATGGAGCAGGCGCGCTCTCGTAGGCTCCATCTGCTCGGTTTGACCAGCCAAGGAGGTGTGCATTCGCAGCTCAGCCATCTTTTTGCCTTGCTGGAGATGGCCAAACGCCAGGGAGTTGAAAACGTGTTTGTCCACTGCTTCACCGATGGCAGGGACAAGCCCCCTGAAAGCGGCGCCGGCTACATCGAAGAGTTGCTCGGGAAAATGAAGAACCTCGAGGTCGGCAAGATCGCCACCGTGAGCGGACGCTACTACGCCATGGACCGCGATCGACGTTGGGAGCGGATCGAGCGGGCTTTCCGCGCCATGGTGCTGGGGGAAGGGAACCGGGCGCCGGACGCGGTCGAGGCGATGCGGGCTTCCTACGCTGAGGGCGTTACCGACGAGTTCGTCGCCCCGGTGGTCCTGGTTGACGAAGACGGCAACCCGATCGCCAAGATCAGCGACGGGGATGCCGTCATCTTCTTCAATTTCCGGGCTGACCGCGCCAGGCAGATGACGCTGGCCCTCAACGACCCTTCTCTTGAGCGGCCACCCAGGGACCTGGCACCCAAGAGTCTGCACTATGTGACCTTGACCGAGTACGACCGAACCTACAGCTTCCCGCACGTCATTCCGCCTCATCAGCCCGAGCACATCCTTGGCCAGATCTGCGGCGAGAGGGGTTGGAGGAACCTCCGCACGGCGGAGACGGAGAAATACCCCCACGTTACGTACTTCTTTAACGGCGGTCGCGAAACGCCCTACCCGGGCGAAGAGCGAACTTTGATTCCTTCACCGAAAGTGGCCACCTATGACCTGCGGCCCGAGATGAGTGCTTCGGCGGTTTGCGACGTCGTCGTCGACGGCATCGAGAGTGGGAGCTTCGACCTCATCGTCGTCAATTTCGCGAACGGCGATATGGTGGGGCACACGGGCAAAATTGACGCCGCGATAAAAGCGATCGAGACTGTCGACAACTGTCTCGGGAGCATCTATGAAGTGCTAAAGCGAAAAGGCGGGGCGTGGATTGTCACTGCCGATCATGGTAACGCCGACCTGATGGTGGACCCCGACGCCGGGCATCCCCATACCTACCACACAACGTTTCCGGTGCCCTTCGTCTTGGTTAGCGAGTCTCCAGGGAAGCTCACGCCGGGGGGATCGCTAAGGGATATCGCCCCGACCATCCTAGGCGCCCTTGGTGTCGAGCAGCCGGCGGAGATGAGCGGTCGCGATTTACGCGGCGCTGGCTAGTGATGGGACGGTGAGGCCCTCAGACGGTGGTCAGAAAGCCACGTTCTCTTTAGCCGTGCTTCCTCAGCTCCAGTTTGGCGATCGCTTCGCGGTGTACTTCGTCGGGTCCGTCGGCGAGCCGCAGCGTTCGAGCGGTGGCCCAGGCTGAAGCCAGGAAAAAGTCGTCACAGACGCCGGCCCCACCATGTGCCTGGATGGCCCGATCGAGAACTCGTAAGGCCATGTTTGGCCCGACTACCTTAATCATTGCGATCTCGGCTCGCGCTGCTTTATTGCCTACCGTATCCATCATGTAGGCGGTCTTCAACGTGAGAAGCCGAGCCTGCTCGATTTCCATGCGCGAGTTGGCGATGTCAGCCCGCATTGTTCCCATCTCGGCAAGGGGCCTTCCGAAGGCCACGCGCGACGTAACGCGTCGACACATGATTTCCAGCGCGCGCTCGGCCACCCCAACCAGACGCATACAGTGATGGATACGTCCTGGTCCTAGGCGGCCCTGTGCGATTTCGAAGCCACGCCCCTCGCCTAGGAGAATGTTCGACGCCGGAACCCGGACGCTGTCGAAGCTGATCTCGCCGTGCCCGTGAGGCGCGTCGTCGTAGCCGAAGACGTTCAGCAGGCGTTCGACCTTCACACCAGGAGCATCAGTGGGTACCAGAATCATCGATTGCTGCTTGTGGCGTTCGGCTGTCGGATCGGTCTTGCCCATGAAGACGGCAATTTTGCAGCGCCGATCGCCCGCTCCCGTCGTCCACCACTTGCGGCCGCTGATGACGTACTCATCGCCGTCACGTTCGATGCGGGCGCGAATGTTCGTAGCGTCGGACGATGCCACATCCGGCTCGGTCATGCAAAAGCAGGATCGAATCTCGCCATTGAGCAGCGGCTTGAGCCAGCGCTGCTTCTGCTCTTCCGTACCGTAGCGAACAAGCACTTCCATGTTGCCGGTGTCCGGCGGCGAGCAGTTGAAGACTTCCGGCGCCATCGCGGAGCGGCCCATGATCTCGCAGAGCGGGGCATATTCCAAGTTGGTCAGCCCGGCGCCATATTCGCTGTCCGGCAGAAAGAGGTTCCATAGGCCAGCCGCCCGGGCTTTCGCCTTGAGCTCTTCCATCAGGGGCGGAATCTTCCAGCGGTCCCCTTGCCGGATCTGGGCCTGATAGGGCTTCTCGCTCGGATAAATGTGGTTGTCCATGAAGGTCTGAAGCTGATTTTGGAGATCAGTGACCTTGCCGGGGAATTCGAAGTTCATGGCGATTCGGGTTCTTGTGAGAGGGAAAGCCTGCTAATTCTAGCATCCGGGGGTTGTGGTCAGAGGGCGCAAGCCAGTGTCGCGGGCATCTAACTCCCAAACGCTCTTCCGCCAGTCGCTCCGCGCTCAGGGCTCCGTTCCCTCTGGGCTCACGTGTGGGCGCGCTGATCGAAACGCAGGCCAAGGGAAGCAGCGCGAAATACTTGGCTTGGCCCTCGTTCGCAAGCGCACCGGGCTGTCGCGGTGGCTGGCGCTTACCGTCCTATGAAGTGAGGAATGCACGGCGGTGGGCCAATAGCCCTGCCAGTACCGCTGGCCGCTTTCTGCCAGAATGGATATCAAGACGCCCCGCGGATATGAAGCTTCTCTTGACCAATGACGATGGATTCGACGCCCCGGGTCTTGAGGCGCTTCGTGGCGCTGTCGACGGTATGGCCGAAACGCTCGTCATGGCACCCGACCGTGCCTTGTCCGGTTGCAGTCATCGCGCGACGACCGACGAAGGTTTTCGGGTGGTCCAGCTCGACGAGGATCGCTATTCCGTCGAAGGCACGCCGGCCGATTGCGTACGCGTGGCCATCCACCGGTTCGGCTCCGAGATTGACTGGGTGTTATCGGGCATTAACAGGGGTGGCAACCTGGGAGTCGACGTATACCACTCCGGGACGGTTGCGGCAGCCCGCGAGGCCACGTTTCGCGGCCTTCCGGGCATCGCCGTCTCGCAGTTCCACAGTAGACCCCTTACCGAATCCGACTGGCAGCAGGCTTCCGATTGGACCAGACCGTTGCTTGAAGAGTTGATGAAGCGGCCCCATCCCGCGTGGACATTTTGGAACATCAACCTACCCTGTCCTGAGCGTGCCGACGATCAGCCCGAGGTGGTCTTCTGTCCGCTCGATCTTTCTCCCCTGCCCTTGGGTTTCCGCGAACAGGACGGGCTGCTTCACTACGACGGCAAGTATGTCGAAAGACAACGCAAGCCGGGAGCCGACGTTGACGTCTGTTTCAGTGGCAAGATCGCAGTCAGCGAGATTTCTCTGGCGCCGGCGACCGGTTAGGCACTTCGGGCTAGATTAGCCTTTCTCACGAGGAGCGCGTAGGGGCGGGCCACCGTGTCCGCCCAGTCGAAGGTCGATCTTTTCCACAAATTCGCACTGAACAAGTATGTACTGATCGGTAGTGGGCCGACACGGTGGTCGGCCCCTACGAGAACAACGGGTTTTGTGGCAAACCGGCTAAATTTGCGAGAAAAGCGGGCTAGTTGGTCACCTGCTCCAGGATGGCGAAGTCACCCGGGTTCCAGGCCTGGGCGATGACGTAGTATTTGCCGCCATGCTTCCGCAATACCGCGTTGTGGATGTGCGTGAAATTCTCGAGCCCGAGTTCCTCCTTGGGCATGATGGTGGAGATCAGCTTGTCATCCTCGTAGATATAGATTGGAGCGCCCTTGCTCGTGTCCGGACCCCGTAAGGCACCGACGATCGAGTAGTTTTCGAGGTAGTCGATATCGCAGGGCAAGGAGCCGGCCGGCATGTCCACCGTCGAGATATACTGACCGTGGCGCGTGAAGCGATCGATCTCGGAATTCGGCCGATCAGCAATATCTATCCGCCTTGTTCCCTGCGGCACAGTAATGCCGTGCGCCGTTCCGAACTGCCCCACACCGTCGCCCTTGCCACCAAACGCCAGATCGTGCCAGGCGGCCTGGAAAGGATTGGTGCTGAGAATCCGGGCGGTAAGCACATAGTCGAGCTTGGAGTAGCCGGTCGCCACGTACAGCAGCCCGTCCAAGTGCTCGGTGTCCGTGGGCACGAAATTGCCTTGTCCGAGGAAGTAGTCGTTGGCTGTCGGGTGACCTAGGTCGCTGCTGCCGTCGGGCCTCTTCAGCGAATGAACCAGCTTTCCGTCGAGGCTCGTGGTGAAGACCTGGGCCACGTTATTACCGGGAAAAGTCAGGAAGCCGGTGCCATCCGGTGCGTACCAGATGGTGGCGTTGTGCATATTCGCGTCTTTCATTTCGGCCGCCGTAGCCAGCAGCTTTGTGCTCTTCAGATCGGCGCTGATCCGAATGATTCCGGCGCCCTTCAGTGCGAAGTAGGTCTCGCCTTTACCCTCGCGGCGATCGATGGCAAAGCCTCCGTGCGCGGAGGTCAGCACTTCCTCCTTCTGAGCCTCGGGCGGGAGATGGTCGGACGTGTAGAGCACTTTGAATTTCATCTTCCCCTGGCCGCTGGCGTGCCCCGCGCTTTGCGCTGTGTCCATCGGAGTGTCGTAACCGACCATCCAACTCATGGCGAGTAAGCCGACGAATAACGCACTGACGGTGAATCGTTTCATGGGATAGCCTCCTACCGATATGACATTAGACCACAATTGGCAGCATCTTCCAAGCTTCATGAGGCGCCGAGCGGCACGCGCCTTGTACTGAGGGGCCTCTCACGCACTTCGCCTCGCCACGTGGTGAGAAAAGCGGACTAGCAGCCCCTCGTCGAAGTTGCTGGATTCAAGAGGGTTATGAGAAATTGGCTTTGTTTGGTCGTTTGGTTGCTCGGCTGTTCCACTGCTCCGGTGGTTCGCTGCCGCGATAGTTTGTCGTTGGTCCTGTTGCTCTCCTCGGGTCACCGGCCCTTTAGGTTGAGGTCTCGTCGGACCCCGGTGGGGCCGCTGGTCAGGTCTTGCTGAGCCGACTGCCCCTCCGTTCTGGGGATCTGCTGCAACCCATTGATTCCCTGTCGGTTATGAGAAATTGGGTTCGTTTGGTAATTTCCTTTCCAGCCTTCGGGTCCAGCTCAAAACTGGTCCGCCGACCTTCTGGTTTCATTGTACCCTCCGGGACCAAATTTACCCTCGATCGGAGGCCCTAAGTCATTGCAGGTCTTAGAAGTTTCCCCCCGTGACGCTCAGATCGGTTTGGGGGAGCCGGCCAAGGTCCGAATGGCACTCTTTCCGACTCGACCGTTCAAAGCGGCGTGACCGCTCACTGGCGTTCGCGGCTCCGTTTGGCTCGTTGCGAGCGTGCGCGTGAGCAAGAAACTGACAGGCCATCACCGGCCAGACCATTTCGGACTACAATATCACCGAGCAACTCGGCTCGGTAACGACCGCCACACCAAGTAGTGACCGGCAATCTTGCCGGTCCAAGCTCATGACGTAACCATGACCGGCCAGACCATCTCGCATTACAAAATCCTCGAGAAGCTCGGCGAGGGCGGCATGGGTGTGGTCTACAAGGCCGAAGATCTTAGGCTCGAGCGTTTCGTGGCCTTGAAATTTCTCGCCCCACATCTCGTTCAAGATGAAGAGGGTCGCCGTCGCTTTCAGCGGGAAGCCAAGGCTGCCGCGGCCCTCGACCACCCGAACATCTGCACCATCCACGAAATCGACGAGGCCGAAGGCCAGGTGTTTTTGGCCATGGCCTACCTCGACGGCTCCACCGTGAGCCGGAAGGTCAAACAGCGCCCGTTGAAGCTCGACGAGGCGCTGGATATTGCGATTCAGGCAGGGCAGGGTTTGCAAGCGGCGCATGAGAAGGGCATCGTCCACCGCGATATCAAGAGCGCCAACCTGATGGTCAACGCGCGCGGCCAGGTGAAGATCATGGACTTTGGCCTGGCGCAGTTGGCCGAACGGTCGAAACTCACTAAGACAGCGACCATCCTGGGAACCCCGGCTTACATGTCGCCGGAGCAGGCGCAGCGCCTACAACGCCGAATCGGAAGGGCAGCAGCACGAGGTCTATGTCATCAGCGCCAGGGGAGGCAACCCAATACGCCTCACCACGCATCCGGCGGACGACGCGTTGGCTAGCTGGTCGCGGGACGGGGAGTGGATCTACTTCACTTCGCGTCGCGGTGGTCGGGACCAGATCTGGAGGACGCCCGCCGCCGCCGGCGAGCCTGTTCAAGTAACCAGGAATGGGGGATTTGTGGCGCTCGAATCGAGCGACGGCAAGTTTCTTTACTACGTCAAAAATGAGAAAGAGAGACAGCGGCTCTGGAAAGTTCCTGTAGGAGGTGGTGAAGAGACCCAGGTTCTTGAGTCAGTCTATGCCTTCAACTTCTATGTAACACCCCGTGGGATCTATTTCATTCAGGCGCCGGATAGAGATGATCCCGACCGGAGTTACCGACTGCGGTTTTTGGACTTTGCCGGCGACCGTGTGAAAACGATCACTTCAATGCCGACTAGCTTGTTCCGCTGGGGCGGCCTAAGCATCTCGCCCGATGGCCGGTCGATGTTGTACCAGGAACGACGGTTGGAAAGCGATCTCATGCTAGTGGAGAATTTCCGCTGAGGGGGAGCGAGGTACTTTCGAAGGGTTCCGCCGTTCCGGCTCCACCCTAGGCTATGATCCTGCCGCCGCTTCGCGGCTCCCAAGCCCTGACGAGCAGGGCTCTGTCCTGTTCTCTGCTGCGGGCCCAAGCCCTGACAAGCAGGGCTCGGCATTCACGCGGCTGACGAGCGGGAATTTGCTACGCGCGGACAAATTGCCAGAACAAGTTGACCTGATTGGCTAGGGCGCGAAACTCGCCCTTCGCTACGCGGGAGAACAAATAAGGGCTCTTCCGGGTTTTAAGTGGGCGAAGGAGCCAGATCGAGTTTCCCACAGTGGAAGTAGATGGCGTTGATGAAGTTCTGTTGATTGCGGAAACCGCGCGCCGTGGCCTTGACCCATTGAATCCTTGAGTTCAACCCCTCGCTGACCGCGTTCGTAATGCGGTGTTTCAGATACGTGAGTATGTTTTCGAGGCGAGCCGTCAACATCCGCGCTACGGTGACCATCGGCGTCAGCCGGCTGCGACTCGCCCAGCCGCGCCATTGCTCGAAGAAAGCTCGCGCCGCCGATTCGCGACGATAGTCGAACAGCCGCATCGCCGTTTCCTTCAACGCCCACGCCCGCGCCGTCTTCAAGTCGCTTTCGCGCAGCGCGCGGAACTCGCGCCAGGCGTCCTCGGAAAAGTTCGCCGGATGCCGCAGCCAAGCGTACTTCGTGCCTGTCAAACGCTCGTCGCCGAGGGCCAGTAAACGCTTGTTCTCCGCCCGCCGCACCTGGTCCACCGCCTTCGCCAGATGCGCCGCGATGTGATATTTGTCGTAAACGATCTTTTTCTCCGATTCGTCGAGATGCTCCCGGGTCGAGGCGACGTAAGGATCCCACATGTCCATCGCGACGGCCTCGACTCGGGCGAGTTGCTCTGCGCTCAACGTCTTCCAAAAGCCGTCCAGGCTGGCCTGGCGGCGTCCCTCGGCGACGAACAACACGCGCGAGCGGTTGAGATCGTTGACGACGGTGAGATAGCGATGGCGCTTGCGGAAGCTCTTCTCGTCGACGCCCAGGTAGGGAATCGGCTCTGCCGCGCGACGTTCGAGCCCACGTTGCACGGCGCGTTCCAGGATGCCGTGAATCTCGTCCCAGCTCAGCGCCAGCAACTCGGCGATGCCTTGCTGGCTGGCTTCCTTCAGCCACGAGATCGCGAGAGCTTCAAACAGCGCGGTGAAGCGGCTGGAAGCCTCGGCCCAGGGCAGTCGCACGACGCGCGGCCCGTGCTCGGAGCAGTCGCTGCGCGGCGGCCGGGCGTGCAGGATCGTGCGGTACTGACAGGTGTCGAGGTGACGCCAGCGGCGTTCGGGCTGATGATCGTGGAGTGCGCACACGGCGCTGCATTGGCGGCACGGCCAGCGGACTTGCTCGTCGTGTTCGAGGAAGACGTGGACTTCGCCGTCGGCTCGGCGCAGCTCCACTCGCACGACTTTCCAGGGACTTTCGATGCCCAGAATCTGGCGGTATAGCTCGCGGTCTTGCATCCCGCGAGACTACCACCGAGCCTCACTCGCCCACTAGAAACCCGGAAGAACCCAAATAAGAGGGCCGGGTGTAATAGCGCAGGTAGGCGTTGCGAGTCATCGACTTCAATTGCTGCACGGACAGCGGCCCTTCATAGGCTTCGGGGAAAAGGGTACCGTCGCTGAAGCGGACGTTGGGGTCGTTTTTCGCTTCGTCGTACATCTGCGTCCCGGGATACGGGGCAGCGACGTGAAACAGCGCATAGGTGGGATTCAGTCGGTTCGCGAAGCGGCGGATGTCGTCCATGTCTTTCGGCTGGGCTCCGGGGAAACCCATAATGAAGAAACAAGCCGACTCGAGGCCGGCTGCCTTGACCTTCTTCATCCCCGCTTCGATTTCCTTCATGGTGATGTCTTTGTCGACCGTCTGGAGGACTTCTTCACTGCCGGCCTCGACGCCGAAGTGGATCAGCCGGCAACCGGCCTGCTTCATCAGCGCCAGTAACTCGTCGTCCACGAGGTCGAAACGGGTCTGGCAACACCAAGTGAAATCGTAGGACTTCTTGCTCAGGTACTTGCGGAACTCCACGACCTGCTTGCGTAAGACGGTGAACTCGAGATCGATGAAGTACGCCGTGCGAACGCCGAACTTTTGGATGCCGTGCTCGACGTCCGCGATGAGACGGTCTACCGACTTCTTCCGGACTCCAACACCATAGGGCTTGAGTAGGCAAAAAGTACAGTCGGAAGCGCAACCGCGCGACATCTCAAACAGACAAAAGTTCTTTCCGAGCACCTCGTAGTGGTAGAGGCCCATCGGCAGAAGGTGGAACGCTGGCAGGGGAAAATCATCCATCTTCAGCGGCTTGGGGTCCGGGTTGCTCACCGCTTGGCTCCCGTTTTGGTAAGTGATCCCTGGAACCTCCGCAAGGGAACTCGTGCGGCACAATTCCCGGACGGTGACCTCCGGCTCGCCTCGAATGATCGCCCGGGCGCGAGTTTCCTCCAGCATCTCGACCGGCTTCACGGTCCCATGACTGCCCATGACATAAACTTCGGGAGCCACCTGCTGAACCGCCCGCACCGTTTTCAAGAAGGGATTGATGTCGAGATGGGGGCACTGCCAACGGTCCAGACTCGTGGAGGTAATGAAGACTTTATCGAAGCCCCGGGCGCGCCCCGCCACCTGCTGGGGGCCGAGCTGCTCGGCGTTGGCATCGACGATCGCCGTCTCGATTCCCTCCCGCTCCAACACGGCCGCCGTGTTGGCCAGGTCAAGCGGAGTCCAGCGGCGATTGTAGATCCGGCCCCTTTTGTGGACCAGATCCACCTGAACCAGGATTTCCGATTTGGCTCCTCTGACGGCACGAGTCTACACCCTCACCCGGCGAAGCGCAACCATTTCTCCACCCGAAAGAGGCGGCGGCTGAGGCGGGACCGATCGAGCCCCCTTCTTGCCCCTCATGGGGGCTGATCCGCCGCTGCGAAGTCAATTTCGCAGACACCCTTCCGAGCTTCCGTCCTCAGTACTCAGGTTTCGCATTCGGCAAGTCGCGTGCTACCCGCCCGGCACAGGCAGCGCCCAGATCCTCCGCAGCATGTCGCCAAACAGGCGCCGGTTCAGATGTCCCTCCGCGAACAAGAGCCAGTAATACCGCGCGTGTTTAATTAGCCGTCCGCCCGTCTTCATCAGCCGGTGCTGCAAGCTCGTCAGCGACCAGCTCTTGATCCGTTGCGGCAGCCCCAGCCGCCGCCACAAGTTGCCCAGGTTATAGGCCAGCACGCTGAGCTGCAAGCGCACCTCGTTCGCCCGGAAGCGATGGCACGACAGCCGCGTCCAGTGCGTCGCTTGCTTACCTTCTTTGATCCACTGCTCCGCCGTGCCGCGCTTGTTGTAGAAACGCACCACCGACCGGCTTGGCAAGCTCATGTTCGTCACGATAAAACCGACGCGCGCGAATAGCTCGCCCTGGTGGTGCTCGACCTTGGCGACAACTCGTCTGGGCCCCTTCCAGCTCTCCGCCTGATAGCGAAAGCTCTTGTAGCGCACTAGCGGCTTGCGGCCGGGCCTCCCCGGCGGACGAAACAGGATGTCTTCGATCTCCAGCTCCAGGCTCTTATTGGCCGGAATGCGGATCGCGTAGTCCGCGCCGCGCTCCTCCAGTGCTTCGTAGATCTCGGGCTTGGCGAAGGCGGCATCGGCGCGAAAGGTGACCTGTTTGCCTTCGGCCAGTTGGCGCTCGATCTCCGGCAACAATAGCTCATCCCAGTCCTCGGCGCTGTGCACGTTGCCGGGACGCAGCTTGGCAGCGAGGCAATCACCATGACCGTTGAACAAAAGCAACGGGTGGTAGCAGACCGACTCGAAGTGTCCGTTGTAGGCACTGCCTTCCTGTTGGCCATGGACCGGACTCTCGGTGGAGTCCATGTCCAGAACGACCCGCTCGGAGTCGTCGAACGCCTCCGCTTGCCCGACCAGCTCTCGGTTCAGCGCCATCAGCCCCAGCAGGTTCTCTTCGCTCGCCAGCATCTCCGTCTCGAAGCCGTGCAGCGTCGAGGTCAAGGCCGCACCGCGATCCCAGATCTTCTGCGAGCCGATCAAGCGAAACGTCGGATCAGCCGACACTCGGACGGCGTCGTTGACGTCCTCGTAGCCTGCCAAGCGGCTGTAGACCGACTGCCGCAACAGATCAGCGAACGTGAACTGCTTGTTTGTGCCTTGCCGGGAGTCGGTGAGATGCTCGCCGATCAGTTTCCCGAGTCCGAGTCGCTCGTCCAACTCCCGAACCAGGATCAAGCCACCGTCGGAAGTGACGTGCGATCCCTGGAAATCGACTTTCAACGAGCCGTTGAAACTTAGCTGGAATGGCTTGGTTTGTTTTTCACCCATTGGGTGTTGGCCTCCATGGCGTCCTCATCGGGCTCTAGCCCCTATGAATAAAGACGCTCAAGGCCGCCGGAAGGTCGAGAGGTCTGAATCAAATTGGAAATGCGGGCTGAAATGGATTAATGAGCAGGACCCTCATGAATCTTTCCGGGGTGCTTGGGGCGCCTCCGCCAGTGCCGCTTTGCCGCTCTTCAGCTGCCGTCGGAGTCGGAATACGCCCCTGAGGTCATGCCACGCAGTGGCAATGATTCTAACACGGCTGTCGTCGTCTTCCGTCCAGGCGATGGGGACGTCTTTGATGCGATAGCCTTGCTTTTCGGCCAATACGAGCAGTTCCGTGTCGAAGAACCAGGACTCGTCTTCGACCCGCGGCACGACGCGACTGACGACTTGGCGACTCACCGCCTTGAAACCGCATTGCGCGTCGCTGAAACGGGTGGCCAGGCAAAGTTTGAGGACGGCGTTATAGACGCGGGACGTAATCTCGCGGGCGAGCGAGCGTTTGGTGCGCGATTCCCGCAACAGGCGCGAGCCCACCGCGATGTCATAGGTTTCCTCGGCGACCGCGCGGATCAACTTCGGCAGCTCTTCCAGATCGGTCGATAAGTCTACATCCATGTAGCAGACGACGTCGGCTTGGCTCCTCAACTAGGCGTAGCGCAGCGCTCGTCCGCGGCCCTCTTGCTGGAGCTGGAGGAATTCGACGTCAGCATGCTTCTCGGCAACCCTTTGGGCTACCTGGTCGGTGCCGTCCGTGGATCCATTGTCGACAAGCACAAGCTTCCAAGAATAGTCGAATCCCCGGGCAAGAAAGCGGCGCACCGTCTCGACGGACTTTTCCAACACGTGGGCCTCGTTGAGGACGGGGATCACGATGTCGACTGTGGTCGAAACAGTTTCGGCTGTCGGCTGCGACATCTACTTGATACGGCCCGCCGTCCGCTTCCGCGGCGACGGCAACCATACACCGTAGAGTATCATCGCCGTCAGGACGAACAAGAGGAGCGGAGAGGCCCCGGTTACGAAGTAATCCCCGTACTGCCCTTCCATGCGTGACAAGACGCTAAGCGCGGGCAACTGCAACCCTTCGGTCACGACGTGCAGGATCGGTTCCGCCATGCCCCAACCGCGCTCGACGTCGCGGTACATAGCCAGGCACCAAGACTGGGCGAGCGATGCCACACCGATGAAGTAAGCCAAAGGGCGCGGCAACCGAGCCAGTACGACCGCAACGGCTACGAACAGGAACGGGAACGCCGTGGATAGATAACGAATCCCCGTACCGTACTGCAGCTTCGTGTAATGCACCCCGCCGAAGAAAAGCCATAACGCTAGCGGCACGAGCAGCACGAAGGCCAGTTCAGGCCTGTCCAGCCGCCGGTTTTGCCCTCTGTTGACGAATGGGGCGGCCAGGGCCAAAAGCATGATGGGCGAGCTTACAAACAGGCCAAAGCGATAATCGAAAGCCAGCATGGCGAGCAAGTCGAGTTGAGGCCAGGTAAAGCCCTGATAGCCCAGTTCGATCCATTCGACCGGCGGCATCCAGTGCTGGCCGGGATAGAAGGGATGGCCGAAGCTTCTCCACTGATAAAACCAAAGCAGAATGATCGGGCCGATCGCCCCGAGTCCAACGAGTAGCGCGCGGTGCATTCGAGTGCGAACGGTGTGTTGATGATTCGGATCGCTGTCGGCTTTCTTTTCAATCCTAAATACGCCGTAAACCAGTAGGCCGACCAGCAGAATCACGCCCGAGTAATCCAGCAGGACGGCGGCGCCGCCCGACAGCCCGGCTAGAAGGTATCGCATTCGAGCCGAAGGGCGAGCTGACCCCGCCGGATTCCACAACGCCAGGAAGCCCCAAAAAGCAACATGGCCTAGCATGAGGTTGTGGTTGAGATAACCGGTCCGGAAGAAGACCGGAGTCCCGAAGGCATAAAGCAGGGCCAGCCAAAAAGCGGCCCGGGCGGAATCAAAAACCCTGCGCAGGGCGAAGAACATGGCTACCACGCCAAGTGCGGATATCGGCGCCATGCAGAACGCCTGAATGACAAAGGCCCCCAGGCCGAACTTGACGTCGTAGCCGCGCCGCCAGGCTTCACGATAAAACTCGCGCGCCATGGGCCATGGCGAATTGTAGGCCGGCGGTTCAGTCAGTCCGGCCGCCGCCCGTCGTTGGTTCGTCCGCTCAACCAACCCATCGATCAAAGGGCGGGCTACTGCGTAGGGAACCGCCGCAATCATCGAAGCGCCCGGGTTGACGCCAATGTGCCAACCGTAGCCTTCTTTTTCGAACAGGTCCGGATGCATGTGGGCGTACTCATCCACTCGGAATGAAAAGTGGTCGCCAATCGCCAAAGCCAAATAGATCTCGCGCACCGTATTCGTGGCAAAGTGCAGTACGTAGATGAGCCAGCAGGTGATGAAAAGGCGTAGAGCGATGCCACGAGGCGAGAACCGCCAGCCGGTGGACGGGGGACGAAGTTCCGCCGCGGAATGAGTTTCTGCCTCCATGCGTGTTTGCGGTGCTTGTCGTCGGACCTTCCTTCTCAAGGGTTCCCGGGCCGTGGGCCGGGCCCGCCAATCGATGGCCCGAGCGGCCCACGCCACTCCCTGGCTTCCACAGTCAGCGCGGACCTCTTACCGGTCTCCATCACGTGATGCTTCTCTGCTCACTACGCTTCTGATCAGTTCGGGGAGATTGCTGCGCTCGAACCAGACAAATAATCCCAAGTAGATCGCTGCGATCAGTGCACCCCGCAGCCAAGGATTGACTTCCCAAGGAGCCCAGAACGGGAGAAGCGAGAGTGCCAGGGCCAATAGAGGCTGGCCCAGCCTCGCCGCGAACGGAATCTCGGCGACACGTCGGCGGACTGTTTCGTAACACAGCGCGAGCACGATTACATTGGCTCCTAATGCCGCCACGGCGGCGCCCAGCGGCCCATATCGGCTGATCAACGCCGGCCCCGCCAGAGCGCAGGCCAGGGCAGCCAGAGCGGTCCAATAAAGCAGCCATTTCTGGAGATTGTAGGCCACTAGGGTATAGCGGTAATGCCCGCTTATCAAGGCGATCGGCGCCACCCAGATGAGCACCGAAAACGGAGCCGCGGCGTTCTCGTAAAGGTCCCCGTAGGCCAGCATCAGCAACTGGCGAGAGAGCACGGTGAGCAGCAGCGCCACAAATATGCCTCCCCAGGCGACTGCGGTCTGAGACCGCCCCATCAGTCGCAACAGCGACTCTCTCGGTTGGCCCACGCAGCGGGAAATGGATGGCAGTAGGTTGAAAAAGTAGAGCCACACGAAGGTGTGTACAGCCCCCGACGCGCGATGGGCGGCTCCAAACCATCCTAATTCCTGATCCGTCACCATGAAACCAAGCAGCACCGTCGAAAAGTACCAGAGCGCCGCCCAAGCCAGGTCACAGAGGCCGATCGGCGCGCCCTCCCGGAGGTGCTTCAGCAAGGCCGGCCAGTCGAATTTCCACGCAGGGAGCCGCCAGGTCGGGTTTCTTCGGACGATCCAAACGCAGAACAACACTACCGCCGAGACGGAAGCGCACTCGAAAAGACCGATATAGAAGAGGGGCGTGGTCTCCGTTAGGAGGGTCAAAATCAGAGCCGCGAAAACACCTTGGCGGATGATCTGAGCGACCGCGACCCAGTGCATCAGGTCGTGGCCCTGGAAAAACCAGTGCAGCAGCCCGGGAATACCCAAAAGGCTTACGCCGTACAGGATCAAGAGAATCTTTACCTCAAGATTCTTTTCAACCAGCAGGGCAAGTAGGACGAGCACGGCGAAGAGCCCTGCCGCCAGCAGCGCGCGTAGAAGGCAAATGTCTCTGAGAAGCATTGCCGCTCTTGAGCGCTGCTTGGCGATTTCGCGGGCCCCGTAGGTACTCAGGCCTAAGTCGACCGACAAGGCGAAAAAGGTCATCAAGGCGAGTGTGAATTCGAAGTTGCCGTAGGCGGCGGGCCCCAGCACTCGGCCCAGGTACGTAAAAACGAAAAACGTCAGGACCTTGACAACGGACTCGCCCGCCGAAAGGACGAGAAAGTTTCGGGGCGTTCCGGCGCCGCTCTCTCTCCCGCTTGAGGATGGAAGCGAACCATCTCCGAGCGAGGCCCGTTGTGACTGGGGTTGAACCGTTGCGACAGGACGGCGATCGGGGGCCAAACTCTTCGAATCTCCCTTATCTTCGGCAGTTGGATACAAGAGTGGTTCGCCTGCTCGAGCTTTCGGCAAAGGAAGGTAAGGTCACTTTTGTGAGTTGTTGCGAGACCTGACTAGGTCGTCTACTCACTCTCGCCCGCTTCAGTGGCTGCGATCGGGGCGGAACCCGCGATCGAGTGCGGGGGAGCAGACGGGGGTTGCTGAATACGAATAAGTCGATCGAGGTTTGAATTCGACTCCCCGTAGTTTCCGGTCATCGAGACGGCGGTTTTTTCCTGAGGGCGAACCCCTTCGACTCGCCGCCAGGCCCGAGAGCCCACCAGCGAGCGCACAAGGGGCCAGGCCTGATGGACCACACTCGGCCACAAGAAGGTTTCATTCGTGCAATAGCATTCCTTCCGCCCGATCGAGCGTCGGCGTTCGCACGCCTCGGTTGAACTCCAGATCTCCCAGAAAGGCTTCTGACGCAAATTCCCCAGAGGCGGATGGTTCTCGCAGACGCTGACGTCCCCGTTCGAATAAACGACAGCGCTCAAGCCCGCATTTCCAATTTGATTCAGACCTCTCGACCTTCCGGCGGCCTTGAGCGTCTTTATTCATAGGGGCTAGAGCCCGATGAGGACGCCATGGAGGCCAACACCCGATGGGTGAAAAACAAACCAAGCCATTCCAGCTAAGTTTCAACGGCTCGTTGAAAGTCGATTTCCAGGGATCGCACGTCACTTCCGACGGTGGCTTGATCCTGGTTCGGGAGTTGGACGAGCGACTCGGACTCGGGAAACTGATCGGCGAGCATCTCACCGACTCCCGGCAAGGCACAAACAAGCAGTTCACGTTCGCTGATCTGTTGCGGCAGTCGGTCTACAGCCGCTTGGCAGGCTACGAGGACGTCAACGACGCCGTCCGAGTGTCGGCTGACCCGACGTTTCGCTTGATCGGCTCGCAGAAGATCTGGGATCGCGGTGCGGCCTTGACCTCGACGCTGCACGGCTTCGAGACGGAGATGCTGGCGAGCGAAGAGAACCTGCTGGGGCTGATGGCGCTGAACCGAGAGCTGGTCGGGCAAGCGGAGGCGTTCGACGACTCCGAGCGGGTCGTTCTGGACATGGACTCCACCGAGAGTCCGGTCCATGGCCAACAGGAAGGCAGTGCCTACAACGGACACTTCGAGTCGGTCTGCTACCACCCGTTGCTTTTGTTCAACGGTCATGGTGATTGCCTCGCTGCCAAGCTGCGTCCCGGCAACGTGCACAGCGCCGAGGACTGGGATGAGCTATTGTTGCCGGAGATCGAGCGCCAACTGGCCGAAGGCAAACAGGTCACCTTTCGCGCCGATGCCGCCTTCGCCAAGCCCGAGATCTACGAAGCACTGGAGGAGCGCGGCGCGGACTACGCGATCCGCATTCCGGCCAATAAGAGCCTGGAGCTGGAGATCGAAGACATCCTGTTTCGTCCGCCGGGGAGGCCCGGCCGCAAGCCGCTAGTGCGCTACAAGAGCTTTCGCTATCAGGCGGAGAGCTGGAAGGGGCCCAGACGAGTTGTCGCCAAGGTCGAGCACCACCAGGGCGAGCTATTCGCGCGCGTCGGTTTTATCGTGACGAACATGAGCTTGCCAAGCCGGTCGGTGGTGCGTTTCTACAACAAGCGCGGCACGGCGGAGCAGTGGATCAAAGAAGGTAAGCAAGCGACGCACTGGACGCGGCTGTCGTGCCATCGCTTCCGGGCGAACGAGGTGCGCTTGCAGCTCAGCGTGCTGGCCTATAACCTGGGCAACTTGTGGCGGCGGCTGGGGCTGCCGCAACGGATCAAGAGCTGGTCGCTGACGAGCTTGCAGCACCGGCTGATGAAGACGGGCGGACGGCTAATTAAACACGCGCGGTATTACTGGCTCTTGTTCGCGGAGGGACATCTGAACCGGCGCCTGTTTGGCGACATGCTGCGGAGGATCTGGGCGCTGCCTGTGCCGGGCGGGTAGCACGCGACTTGCCGAATGCGAAACCTGAGTACTGAGGACGGAAGCTCGGAAGGGTGTCTGCGAAATTGACTTCGCAGCGGCGGATCAGCCCCCATGAGGGGCAAGAAGGGGGCTCGATCGGTCCCGCCTCAGCCGCCGCCTCTTTCGGGTGGAGAAATGGTTGCGCTTCGCCGGGTGAGGGTGTAGACTCGTGCCGTCAGAGGAGCCAAATCGGAAATCCTGGTTGAAGTAGAGTAAGACGAGTGCTGCAGATCATCGACCGTAACCGTGACGTTTTCGACGCCGTCGTAGTCGGCTCGGGGGCGACGGGAGGCTTCGCTGCCAAGCAATTGACTGAAGCCGGATGCGCGTCGCCGTGCTGGAAGCCGGCAAGAAGATTACCCCGGCCGACTTTACCGAGTGAATGGTGCTGCCGCACGTTTTTTCCAAATTTCAATCTTCTGCGACTGCTTAACTTGTACCTCCAATGCTTTCACAGCTCAGCACCAAAACCCAGCGCACGGAGAGCCATTGGGCCACCTGGCTAGACAGCTACGAGGGCCTGCCGCCTCCAGCGGCGGTTCAAACCCACACCCGCTCCTCGAAACTCTACCGCCGCCTCGACGACTTCGCCGAACTCCCCGCCGGCCTGTTTCTGGCCGGGTTGCTGGCCTTGGGTGCGCACTATGTAGCGGACTGGATCGGCGAGGGACTACTGGGTTTTGAGAAGAGCCCGATCGGTTCGATCCCGCTCGCCATCGCGCTAGGCGCGACGTTACGGAATACGATCGGCATTCCTCGACCCTACGAGGCCGGGCTGAGGGGCTGTTTGCGTTTCGTCCTTCGCGTTGGAATCTCTTTGCTAGGCTTGCGGTTGAGTCTCCCAGCCGTCGCGGCGATCGGCGTCGCAGGGTTGCCCGTCATCCTCTGTTGCATCTCCACGGCTTTGTTGGTGGTCGGCCCTCTCAGCCGAGCGCTGCGGATCTCGGTGAAGCAGGGCTATCTGATCGCGGTGGGAACTGGCGTCTGCGGAGTCAGCGCAATCGCGGCGACCGCGCCGGTCATCGACGCCGAAGAGGACGAAGTCAGCTACTCGATCGCCTGTGTGACGCTGTTCGGCATGTTGGCCATGCTGTGCTATCCGCTGTTCGCATTCATGATCTTCGACGGCAACCGCCACCTTGCCGGCTACTTGCTGGGCACATCCATCCACGACACCGCGCAGGTCACCGGGGCGGCGATGATGTACCGCCAACAATTCCAGTCAAGACGCCGGCCCGACAAGACACTACCTGCCGCTGCTCACGTGCCGTCCGCACCTTCACCCACTGCGTAATGGGCTCGACGATGGAGCCGTATCGCCCCTGCTCGCGGGGCTTCCAGAGGCGGCGAATATAATCGTAAAGCCGCTGGTATTCGTCCATGGCGGGGCCTTGTAGAGCGGGGTTCTTGCGGTCTCCCCGGATCAGGACCAAATTGTGGTGCTCCATCCGCGGGCAACGGTCGAATAAGTAAGTTGTGAGTCGCCGGATCTCGTCCAGGTTGACGTCGGTAGCGCACGACGTAGCGTGGATCCGCAGCCGCGGGTCCTGTCGCTGCAGCTCAACCAGCGCCTCGTAGCTCTCCATGGCCCGCTCAAACGATCCCGGTGATACCCGAAAGCGGTCGTGAAACTCGCCTACGCCTTCGAGAGAAAACTCGGCCACAAATACTTCCAGTTCTTTCTCCTCCAGCGTCAACCGGATCTGGTCCACCATACGGTCGGTGAAGTAGGCGTTTGTCGGAACGTAGATCTGACGGACCTTGTTGTGGCGAATGAACTGCCGGCAGATCTCGGCGAACTCCTTGCGCAAGAAGGGCTCGCCGCCCGACAGGTTCAAGTTTTCGATCCGGCCCAGCGATCGCGACAGGGCGAACAGCTCATCGACCGTGAGGTCGTCCGGGCGGTTGAGGTTGCGTCAGTAAAAGCAATGCTCGCACTTTTGGTTGCAAGTCGAGTTGATGAAAAGAATCAGAAACGGAGGGCTCGGGTGAGGCTCGAGATTCCTCCAAGCAATTCGAGCGTGGCGCGCGATGCGGGTCAGCGTTTTCATCGTGGAGCTGTCGGCGATCTGACCGGATCGCTCTTGTCCAGTCTAATGGAAGGGCGCATGATCTTGCAGATCCGTCCATGATCCTTCCGCCGGGGCGACACTCGGAAAGGGCACGTCAATTCCAAGGACGACAGGGCAGGGTCCGATCGTGTGGCCGAGAAAGGCCCGGCCGGCTCCATACGCTTTGGGTAGGCCGAAGCGGACCCGCGGGCGTGCGCTTTGCTGCTGGACCGCCGAAAAGCATAGAATCGAAGCATGAGTCTGAAAATCTCGGATCGGGAGTTTCAGTCGCGGCTGATTGTCGGGACGGGCAAATATCGTAGCTTCCAAGAGATGAAGCGCTGCCATGAACTCTCGGGCACTGACTGTGTGACAGTGGCGGTCCGAAGAGTGAACCTGACCGACCGCTCTAAGGAGTCGCTAATCGACTATATCGATCGAGAGAAAATCTTCATCCTGCCCAACACGGCCGCCTGCTACACAGCCGAGGAAGCCATCCGCACCGCTCGTCTGGCGCGCGAGGTGGGCCTCTCGAACTGGGTCAAGCTCGAAGTCATCGGAGACCAGAAGACGCTCTTTCCTGACAATGAAGGCCTGCTCGAGGCCACCCGCGTATTGGTGAAGGAAGGCTTTGTCGTTCTGCCCTACACGAATGACGACCTGGTTAACGCCCTGAAGTTGGTGGACGCCGGCGCGGCGGCGGTCATGCCCTTGGGCGCCCCGATCGGCTCGGGCCTCGGAATCCAGAACGAGACGAACCTGCGGATCATCCGAGAGATGATTACGAGTGTTCCGCTCGTGGTGGACGCCGGCGTTGGCACCCCATCCGACGCAACGAGGGCGATGGAGCTCGGCTATGACGGAGTGCTGATGAACACGGCGATCGCCGAGGCCGAGGAGCCGGAGAAAATGGCTCTGGCCATGAAGAGCGCGGTCGAAGCGGGCCGGCTGGCCTGGGAGGCGGGCCGCATGGGGAAGAGACTCTATGCTTCGGCCAGCAGTCCCTTGCAAGGGGTTGTCCGCTGATCGCCGAGCCTATCGTTTTTCGGGGATTTTTACTAGCGTCTCGCCCTTGCGGACCATTTCCAGTTTCTGTCGCGCAATCCGCTCAATGGCGGGTCCTTCGGGCGCTAGGTCGTCGATGGCGGCCTCCAAGTGGGCATTCTCCTCGCGGAGAGATTCAAGGCGTAGCGCGGTCTCTTTTTCCCGCTCCCACGAGGCGTTGAGTTCCGTCAGCCGTTCGTAGACCGAGAGGTGGTAAAACACCAGGCCGACAAAGACAAGAGCGAGGAAGCTTAGCCACCGCCATCTGTTGCTCCCTGGCCCGCGTCCTTCCATTAAGTCCTAACTATACTCGAAGAGGGCTGTCACTACCATAAGAAAAACATCCCAATCCGGTTTCGAGTCGAGCCGCAGTCAGCTGGGAGGGAGAAGACTTAGCCATGACCGATAAAGTCATTGTCTACACGACCTGTAGCAACGCCGCCGAGGCGGAGAAGCTCGCCCGACACTTGGTTGAGCGACGGCTGGCGGCCTGCGTGAGCATCGTGCCCGCAGTGAGGTCTTTTTACCGTTGGAAAGGCGATTTACAAGACGAAAAGGAGTTGTTGCTCATCATTAAGACATCTCGGGGTTCGCTGGGCGCCCTCGGCAGGGATATCGAAAAGCTCCACAGCTACGATCTGCCTCAGCTAGTGGCGATTCCCATCGTGGACGGGTCTCCAAACTATCTGGCATGGCTGGAGCGGGAGCTTGCTGCTCCTTGATCGATCCGTTCTGTTACGCTATACGCGTTATGGCCGCGACCCCTCCGAACACCGCCTCCGCTGAAGGGGGCGTCGTTGAGTTAGAAAAACAGTGTCTGATCCAAAGCTATGCCCGCCTTCCCTTGGTCATCGCCAGGGGGAAGGGCTGCTATGTGTACGACGGGGCCGGCAAGCGCTACCTGGACTTCGTCTCCGGCATAGGCGTGAATGCGCTCGGCCACGGCCACCCGCGAATCCTCAAGGTTATGCGCGAGCAGATGAGCCGCTTGATTCACTGCTCAAACCTTTACTATCACGGCTACCAGGCGCCGTTGGCTGCGCGCTTGACCGAACTCACCGGACTCGACCGTGTGTTTTTCACCAATAGCGGCGGGGAAAGCATAGAAGGCGCCCTGAAGATCGCCAAGGCCTTCGGACGGCGCCAGAGCGAGGAGAAGTTCGAGATCGTGGCGCTCAACGACGGCTTTGCCGGGCGGACGGCGGGCGCTTTGTCGGTCACTGGCACGGCGAAGTACCGCGAACCTTTCGAGCCGCTGTTGCCGGGAGTCCGGTTCGTCGATGTCAACGATCTCGACGGGCTCAAGGCGGCCGTCAGCGATCGTACGGCGGCGATCCTTCTAGAGCCGATTCTAGGAGAAGGCGGCCTTCAGGAAGTAAGTAGGGACTTCGCCCGTTGCGCGATGGACCTTGCCAAGCAGCATAACGCGCTGCTGATCTTCGACGAGATTCAGAGCGGCCTGGGCCGCACGGGAAGTTACTTTGCCTTTCAGTGGTGGCATCAGCCGTCTGCTGACGACACGAGTCCGGAGCCGATCCAGCCGGACATCCTCGTCACCGCCAAACCTCTCGGCGGGGGGCTGCCCATAGGCTGCGTCATTGCCAACGAGCGAGCCGCTGAAATGATCTCTCCAGGTTTGCACGGCACGACGTTTGGGGGTGGCGCGCTCGCCTGTCGGGTGGCGCTCGAGTTTTTGGACGTCCTCGACGAGGAGCTGCCGGCGATCCGAGAAAAGGGGGATTATTTCCGGCGGCGGCTCGAGGAGCTCGTCGTACGCTACGACTTCGTCGCAGGGGTTCGTGGTAAGGGATTGATGGTCGGGTTGAACCTGAAAGTCCCCGGCAAGTCCGTCGTGCAGCAGGCGATGGAGATGGGACTGTTGATTAACTGCACCACCGAGACCGTGTTGCGATTCCTGCCGCCCTACGTCATCGAGCGGCGGCACATCGATCAGGCAGTCACAGTTCTCGACAAGGTCTTTCAGCAGGGACCGCCCGCGGCGGCTTAGGCCGACCAGCACCGAGAAACGCTGGCCCAGCGGCCCCATCTTTCAGGGCTATTTCGCTATCATGCTCGGTGTTTTCCCTTGAGACTCTAGTGGTATCCGGGCACTCTGAGAGTAAGGGTGGCGCTCTAAACGTCTCGATCGCGCGGGGCTGGTGTGGCCAGCTCCGCGAAGGCTGCGGCGATGAAGAACCACCACCGAGAAGTGGGGCAATCATTCTCCCGATAATGGGGGCAAGCGCTTCGACCGGCAAAACGGACTGCGAGAACCAAATACGCGATATATGGAAGTTTTGGGTTGACAGACCACAAGATCATGTGTAGTATGTTCCATGTCGCGTGAGCCCGGTTGCGCTTTTAGGCTCATGCGGCACTCACCTACCGACCAGCTTTTCGGGTTCTTTTCGGGCTGCGAGGCGGCGGTCTGGGCAACCTCGATGAAAGAGATAAGAAGGGAAGAGAAGAATGGGTGAAATCAGCGTTGACCTGGCGTCTCAAGTAGATCGACTCTCAACAAGCGTCGAAAAAAAGCGGGGGCTGGCTTTCCCGCGTTATTTCACGAAAGACTTGGACTCCGGTCAGACACCTTACAACCTGCTCGAGTGGGAAACCCGCACCGCCTCGATTGCCAATGAAAAGGGAGAGTCGATCTTTGAGCAGCGCGAGGTGGAGATGCCGCGCGACTGGTCCCAAACCGCGACCAATATCGTGGCCAGTAAGTATTTCCATGGGCGGGCTGGGACGCCGGAGCGTGAACACAGCTTGAAGCAGTTGGTCCACCGTGTCGTGGATACGATCGCTGATTGGGGTGCGGCCGATGGCTACTTCGCGACGACGAAAGACGTCGAGAACTTTCGTGATGAGTTAGCCCACCTCATGCTTACGCAAAAGGCCAGTTTTAACTCTCCCGTATGGTTCAACGTCGGGGTGAAGGAGGGTCGTGGCTACGGTTGGGCGTGGAACAAGGCGTCAGGGCAAGTGGCGGCTTTAGAACCGGGCGTCCACCGCCCGCAGTGCTCGGCCTGTTTTATTATCTCGGCCGACGACACCATGGAATCGATCATGGATCTCGCCAAGACCGAGGGCATGCTGTTCAAGTGGGGATCGGGAACCGGTTCGAACTTATCGAAGATTCGGGAGGAGGATGCCTTGCTCAAGGGCGGCGGGCAGGCGTCGGGTCCGGTGTCGTTCATGAAGGGGTTCGATGCCTTCGCGGGAGTCATCAAATCGGGAGGTAAAACACGCCGGGCGGCCAAGATGGTGATTTTGAATGCCGACCATCCTGACATCAAGAAGTTCATCTGGTGCAAAGCCAGCGAGGAGCGCAAGGCGTGGACGCTGGTCGAAGCCGGCTATGATTCGGCGATCGATGGAGATGCCTACTCGTCGATCTTCTTCCAAAATGCAAACAACTCGGTTCGGGTGACTGATGCCTTTATGGAAGCGGCCCTCAACAATGAAGACTGGTGGACTCGTGCGGTCGTCAATGGTCAACCGAAAGAGCGCCACAAAGCTCGCGAGTTGCTGCACGACATCGCCGAGGCCACCCACCAGTGCGGCGATCCTGGAATGCAGTTCGACACCACGGTGAACCGCTGGCACCCCTGCAAGAATACGGCTCGCATCAACGCTTCCAATCCGTGCTCGGAGTACATGTTCTTGGACGATTCAGCTTGCAACCTGGCATCGTTGAACTTGCTCAAGTTTCAAGGTTCCAACGGGCGATTCGACGCCGAGGCCTTCCGCCATGCCGTTGATACGCTGATCGTCGCGCAAGAGATTATCGTCGACAACGCGAGCTACCCGACCGAGACGATCTGCCGCAACTCCCACGACTATCGGCCGCTCGGCCTGGGCTTTGCCAACCTCGGAGCGTTGCTGATGTCGATGGGCTTGCCCTATGACAGCGACAAAGGGCGCGCCGTCGCGGGGGCGATTTCCGCGGTGATGTGCGGGCAGGCATACTTAACCAGTTCACGGATCGCCCAGACCAGCGGACCGTTCCCCGGCTACGAGCACAACCGCGAGCCTTTCCTGGAAGTGATCCGGGGACATCGGGACGCCGTCAGGGCCGTCGACTCTCAGCACGTCGACGAAGCGCTTCGCGATACAGCGCAACGCTGCTGGGATGACGCCTATGAGGCCGGCAGTCAAAACGGCTACCGCAACGGCCAAGTTACGGTCATTGCACCGACCGGTACGATCGGCTTCATGATGGACTGCGATACAACGGGCGTCGAGCCTGAGCTGGCGTTGGTCAAGTACAAGAAGCTGGTGGGCGGGGGTGTGATCAAGATTGTCAACAACACGGTGCCGTCAGCGCTGCTCAAGTTGGGTTACGCGCCCGAACAGGTGAGCGAAGTCGTCAACCACGTCGATTCCACCGGGACGATCGAGGGCGCACCTGATCTTCAACCCGAACATCTGCCCGTGTTCGACTGCAGCTTCCGGCCGCAGAACGGCGAACGGGCGATTCACTACCGGGGGCATGTCCGCATGATGGGCGCCGTGCAGCCGTTCATCTCCGGAGCGATCTCAAAAACGATCAACATGCCGGAGGAATCAAGTGCCGAGGATATTGTGAATGCCTACGTTGAGGCCTGGCGGCTGGGGCTGAAAGCGGTGGCCATCTACCGCGACGGGTCCAAACGCGCGCAGCCGCTCAGCTCGTCTCAGGGGAAAGAGGGAGAAGAAGAGCGGCAAAGCGCCGCGACCGAAAAAGTAGTCTTCCGACCGATGCGCCGCAAGCTCCCCGACGAGCGGCAATCGCTGACCCACAAGTTTTCCATAGGCGGGCACGAGGGGTATATCACGGTTGGCCTCTATGACGATGGGACGACGCCGGGAGAGATCTTCATTCGCATGGCCAAGGAAGGTTCGACGATCAGCGGTCTCATGGACAGCTTCGCCACCGCAGTGTCGATGGCCCTGCAATACGGCGTGCCGCTGCAAGTGCTGGTGGATAAATTCCAACACGTGCGCTTCGAACCGAGCGGATGGACAGGGAACTCGGAGATTCCCTATGCCAAGTCGATTATGGACTACATCTTCCGCTGGTTAGGCGCCAAGTTCATCTCGCCCGAGTACAAACAAACGGAAGTTGGTGAAACACCCGCTCTGCGGCCTACCGAGCTGGATGAACAGAAGTCGTTGTCTTTCCAGCCGGCGACGGTGGATTCGCCGATCTGCTCGGAATGTGGGTCGCTAATGACGCGCAATGGCAGTTGCTATAAGTGCGAAAACTGTGGCTCAACCTCCGGCTGCAGTTGATCGCCAGTAGTTGTTCTCCGTCCCTTTCTGTTGGGGTGGAAGCTCCGGATAGGCGGGTGAGCTTCCACCCTCTTTTTTCAGACTGCAAGGTCTGAAACTCTTTTGTCGATACTCAGCAACTTCTCCCACCAAGCTGGGTTATTCCAAAAGCAGGAAAATGTGGTATCCACTTGACTCAGGTAACCCCAACATCTTGTGGTTGGGCTCACGGGGCCTCAGCGTCCCAGTCGGCGACGATCGATCGATACGGCGTTGGGTCCACGGCGACTGCCTGCTGCACAAGGCGGTAGAAGAGTTTTCCCCGGCTGCGTGAGTTGCGCCGGTTGAAGCGGAACACAAACTCGTCGAGGTAGTAGTCCAGATGCTCGTGGCTAACCGCGCCTTGGTGCGTGCCCAGCAGCCAGCGCTTGAGCAACGAGATCGCTTGGTGCACCCTCGGCAATAATTCCGAGGCCTGCTTGCGGCGGCCCGACAGAAAGACGATGCGATGCTGGTAGCCCTTCTTCTCCAGCGGCTCGTAGCCCAGCCAGCCGTCGGTGTGCACCACGCTTCCCGGCTCGACCGACTCCTCCACGAAGGGCATCAAACTGGCCGCCGATGCGTTCCGCACGCGCTGCATGCGGATCCGTCCTAGCCCGCGGCCTCTCTCTTCCGCGGCTACTGCAATCAAGGCTTTACGCTCGGTCTGCCGGCCGCTCACACCCTCTTCCTCAGCGCCCCAATAGGTCTCATCGACCTCGACTACGCCCGCCAATCGCTCCCGCCCCGGACGCACCATCGCTCGCCGCAGCTTGTGCATCCAGGTCCACGCGGTTTGATAGCTGCCCAACCCGAGAACGCGCTGCAGACCCAGCGCGCTGACCCCGTTCTTTTGCGAAGTGACGTGCCAGATCGCCCGGAACCACAGCCGCAGCGGCTTACGTGTGTCTTGGAAGATCGTGCCCGAGGTCACCGACGTCTGCCGCCCGCAGCGAGCGCATTCGAACCACACTTTGCGCACCGGCCAAGCCCGCTCATGCCCGCATCCCGGACAGCGGAAACCCTCCGGCCAGCGCAACGCGGACAGATAGTCGCGACAGGCCTCTTCGCTGGCGAAGCGTACCTCGAACTCGAGCAGGTCGCGTGGATAATCCTCCACGAAGGCGCATACTACATCTTGGGGTCACCTGAGTCAAGTGGATACCCCATTAGCAGGAAAACAAGCAACCACAGGTTTTTGAAGTCTGTGCCGAGCGCCGGGAACGGCGTTTGCGATCGAGGCGGACTGTTGTCTGAGCCGAGATCGAGTTACTTGCGTCAACGAACCGGACAGGCCTCTCCCACACACAAAAACTTAGGAGGAAGACCATGCAGAAGTGGTTCGTATGTTTAGCGACGTTAGTGAGCCTGGCGATGCCGTGGAACGGCCAGGCCGAGTTCAATCCAACCGACACCGTCTTGGAGTTCGAGACGATGAAAGGTGTGTTCGGCCCCTACCGGAGAGCCGGGCATCCGATTCGAGGAATCCCCGGAGGGGTTTTGCCGTGGGTGATCGATGAAGTGCGTGGAGAGCTGAGGGCTAATGGCCACGTCCGGATCGCGGTCCGAGGCCTTGTTGTGGCGGACCGAGATGGCGTACCGCCTGCGGACAGGATGATCAATCCTCATCCCTACTTTCGCGGGCGGATCAGCTGTTTGACGGTCAATGGCCACGGGCGTCCCGATATCGTCAATGTCAGCACGGCCCCGGCGCCGGCCAACATCCTGGGCGATGCGCATATCGAAGACACGGTTGACTTGCCGCGACCGTGCATCCCTCCGATCGTCTTCGTGGCCTCACCAAGAGGCGCATGGCTGGCGGCAACCGGTCGCTAGAGCGAGGCGACGGGAGTTTCTTTAGGAGTCCGCAGCCGAGGCTTTGCGAGTGCGCTGCTCGGTGTCCGGCCAGCAGCGCCTTTCCATTCGGTTGCCTTCTGCCCACGGGGCGCGGCAAACTGTGTCGGAATTCCTTGGGCTACGGTACGCGTCAGCGGAAGCGGAACAGGGAGTGCTGACCCAAAGGTGTCGGCTGACCAGTGGCCGGGAGCCGGTCCTACATTTTGTATTGTCCGAGGTCTTCGTCGGAGAGGTTTTCGAGCCAACGCCCTAGCTCTTCGCTGTTCGCTTTGTCGCTGACGCCGCCACTGACCTTCGACGACTTCAGTACGTCATCTTCGACATAGATGGGGCAATCGAGACGCAGGGCGACGGCCAGGGCATCGCTGGGGCGGGCGTCGATCGCGATCAGGTCACCGTTTTGTTCCACCCAAATTAGCGCGTAGAAAGTGTCGTCCTTCAATTCGCTGACGACTACCTTGCGAACCCCGGTCGTGAGTCCTAGAAACACGTTCTTGATCAAATCATGTGTCATTGGTCGAGGGGTGGCGACCTTTTCGATCTCTAGGGCGATGGCGTTGGCCTCATACACGCCGACCCAGATGGGCAGCACGGACTTGCCATCCAAGTCTTTGAGGATGACGATCGGCATGTTGGTCACCGGGTCCATCATGAGACCCCTAATTTTCATTTCAACTTCCATCACCTACCCCCTTTGGTTTCTCGCTACTGAAGGATCCTAAAGCCACGAAAATTCGAAGTGGCCGGTTTCGCCACAAGTTCTCCGACTAAGGAGTTCGGACCTGAGCCGGTGACGCGAACGAGGCCATAGTCGCCCCGAAGGTCCTTTCCTTCGCTGAGGCCGCCGGGATCGGCGAAGTTGAGGACTCGATTCCGCGTCGTGCGGCCGATCCACTGCTTAAACTTCTCACGACGGCCCTCGACAAGCACTTCTTCTTCCCTGCCAATGAGATCGGCGTTGCGCCGGATTTGGATCTGACGTTGTTTCTCCTGCAGAACCGACAGCCGCCGGGACTTTACGTCCTCCGGCACTTGTTCGCTATAGGAAATCGCTGCTGTGTTGGCACGCGGTGAGTATTTAAACGAGAAAACGGAGTCGTAATGCACCTCGTCGAGCAGCGAAAGCGTCTGCTCGAAGTCCTCTTCCGTCTCGCCCGGGAAGCCCACGATGATGTCGGTGCTCAGGGAGATATCGCGATGGGACCGCCGGATGCTTTCGATCCTTCGCAGGTATTGCTTGCGGGTGTAGTCTCTCTTCATGCGCGCCAGTATGCGAGTCGAGCCTGACTGCACTGGCAAATGAACATGGTCGCACAGCGCAGGATTCTCGTCGATCGACTCAATGATGTCAGGTGTGAAGTCGCGAGGGTGGGAAGTCGTAAAGCGAACCCGCCTGATGCCGGGAATGCGACTGACCGCCGCCAGCATCTGGGCGAAGTTCCAGTTCTCGCTGGAAGGGTCGCGGTAGCTGTTGACGTTTTGCCCCAGTAGCTGAATCTCACTGTACCCACTCGCCGCCAGCCGTCGGGCCTCATCCAGGACGCTCGAGCTGGTGCGGCTCCGCTCAGGTCCCCGGGTGAACGGTACCACGCAGTAGGCGCAGCTCTTGTCGCAGCCCTCGATGATCGTGATGAATGCCTTGTAGGGATTGTCGCGCCGGGTGAGCGGCGTCTCGAAGGTTTCGTCGGTATCGAGGGTCAGCCCGGTGACTCGGTCTTCGCCGGCTTCTACGCGTTGAAGCAGCTGGGCAAACTGGTTGTAGCTCGCGGAGCCGCAGACCAGACGAACATGAGGAGCCTGGTCGAAAACTCGCTCGCCTAGATGCTGCGCCACACAACCCAGGAGACCGAAGATCTTGCCCTCGGACTTGGCCTTTTTGAAGTTGGCAAGCCGCGAAAAGACTTTCTGTTCAGCCTTATCACGGATGCTGCAGGTGTTGTAAAGCACGAGCTGGGCGTCTTCGGGTCGCTGGACCTGGCGATAGTCCTGAGCGATGAGCGTGCCGCGGACCTTTTCGCTGTCGTGGACGTTCATTTGACAGCCAAACGTCTCGATGTAGAAGGTTTTCTCCACCACACGGCCCAACTCGTTCTCAGTATAGCAATCGGTCATCAGGCGCCCGCCGCTCGCGTCTTCCGTGAAAGGTTGGTCGGCAGCATTCGGCACCCCCTGGGATGCTCCAGGCGTCCTCTGAGCCTAGCGTGTTTCTGGGAACCTGGCGGCCGAAGCGGACCAGAAATGCGGGCCGGAAACAAGCCGTAACCCATTGATTGCAAGCTGGTTGCTTGAAATTGGCTTTGTTTCGTTTTTTTCTCGTCATCGAGCGTGATACCGCTCTTCACAGTCCCCTCCTTTCAGAATAGCGGGTGTGTCAACTGTCTGGGTTGGGCGACGAACGGTTTGGTTTGACTGGGGCTGGGAACCGGAGTGGCGGTCGTGCCATCGTCGGCCCCCTTTCTCTCAGAAGAGGGGTCAGAAAAGGCCGTAGGTCTGGGCCAAACGACAGCCCAGCCTGCGCTACCATCAGGTAGCCGAAGCGCCCCGGGGCGTCGAGAAGAGTGTTGCGGGCACGGCATGCCGTGCCCCTACGCTCTGTCGGCGGCAGCAGGTGGAGCAGCCGCCTAGGATGCGGCGCAGAAGCGGGACATGTCGCCACGAATGGCGACACGGCACTGGGGTGAACCCCTCCGCTGAGACAATCGGCGGTAGCGACACTCGCCGTTCAATGGTTTTTCCTTCTCCCCATAGCCTCTTCTGTTCTAGCATGGTCCTCGGCGGGTGAAGCGGAGGCGGGCTCTGGTGGAGACCAACCCGCCGAGGAATAGCCGGCCGGAGACTCATCGAAACGATGGTTCGGGGAGCCGGCTGCGGTCGGCTTCTCGTTCAGCAACCCCTTCCCATCGGATCGATAGATCTCCTGCTGCCTAAAAAAACTCATCGTCGCTCCGGCGCAAGCCGCCTTCGTCCCGGCGGCCCGCTCGAACTCCTCGGGGGGCCGATAGCCCAGCGCCGAATGCAGACGGCAGCGGTTGTAGTAGCGCTCGATGAAGTCCTCGATGTTCGCGCGCAGGTGATCGAGATCCTGATAATCGTTGACGTAGATCTCCTCCCGCTTGAGCGTCTTGATGAAGCTCTCACAACTGGCATTGTCGTAGGGGTTCGCCGGCCGACTCATGCTGGGGATCGCTTGCTGGCGGCGCAAGCTCCTCACGTAGGCGCCGGAAGCGTACTGCACACCGCGATCGGAGTGATGGACCAGGCCGGGCGGCGGTTGCCGTTCGGCCATCGCCTGCTCCAGTGCCGCCAGCGGCAAGCGGGCGGCCAGCGTTCTCTCCAGCGCCCAGCCCACCACCTTCCGCGAGTAGGCGTCCAAGACCACGGCCAGATAAACGAACTCGGCCTTCAGCCGGATGTAGGTGATGTCGGCCACCCACAGCTGATTGATCCCGGTCAGCTTGATGCGGGCGGCTAGGTTGAGGTAAACCTGCAGCGGATGATCGGCCTCCGTGGTGGCCACGAACGCCCGGGGTTGGACCCCGAGCAACCCGTCCTGGCGCATGATCCGCGCCACGCGCTTGTGGTTCACCACCATCCCCCGCCGGCGGAGTTCCGCCGCGACCCTGCGGTAGCCATAGCGTCGCCGATGTTCGAGGGCAACCTCCTGGATCGCCGACCGCACTTCCATGTCTTCTTCCAGCGGCATCTGCTCTTTGAATGACCGATAGAAACCAGCCCGGCTCACTGGGGCCAGCCGGCACATCCGCTCGACACTCAGTCTGCCTTGCAGCGGCATCAACTCCCGGATTTGGTCGTAGACGCCTTCTCGCCACAGCTGCCGCTGCCGTGGCGTCGAGCCCCGATTTTTTCGAAGGCGCCTTTGAAAAAATCCACTTCCAGCGTCTTATCCCCCAACAGACGCTGCAACGCGCGGATCTCCTGGCGCAGTTCCCGCTCGCGGGAGGCGACCGGCGGACCGGGCCCCTCCTCCGTCGGCTCCATCCGATTTCGCCACCTGTACAGCAGCCCTCGGTGAATCCCCAGCTCCTTCGACAGCGCTGTCACGCTCTGGCAGCTTTTCAGCCGCTCCAGTGCCATCTTCCGGTATTCTTCGGGAAACTTGTAAACTCGTCTCTTGCCCACTCGCAGTTCCTTTCCCGGCTAAAGTGTCGCTATCACGACTGTCTCATTTTGGGGGTTCACTCCAGCACGCCCGGAGGCGTGCGCCACGTCTGTATCCAGGACAGGCAGGTCGGTCGAGACGGAACGAGCGACTTGTGCAGTGAAGCCGAAGCGAGTGCAACCGAAGCGTAAGCTATCGGGCGAAGTAAAGTGTCGCCGCGCGGTCAATGTTTTCCCGGTCGAGGAGGGGAGCGCGGTTTTCGTAGTCAGCGATGTTGGCTAAAATCTCCACGATGTCGCGTGGATAGCAGGCCCGCAGGACGGCCGACCGGCCGCTTTCGATGCATTTCCGACGAGAATACTCTGAGGCCTCAAGCGTCCACTCGATATTCGCGTTTTGACACACCCGCTTCAAGATGGAGTCGAAGATCTCAGGCGAGATCACATCTATCTTGATCTTGTTTTGAATACGACGGAGGAACGCTTCATCGGCTAACTGGCGCGGATCAAGGTTGGTGGAGAAGACCACCATCGTCTCGAAGGGAACCGGAAACGTCATCCCGGTTCGAAGCGATAGGAAGTCGATGCGGCGGTCGAGAGGGACGACCCAGCGGTTGAGCAGGTCGCGTGGATTAATCATTTGCCGACCAAAGTCGTCGATGATGAACATGCCGTTGTTCGCCTTCATCTGCAACGGCGCTGTGTAGTAACCCAGAGTTTCTTCGTATTGGAGCTCGAGCATCTCCTTAACCATCTCGCCGCCGACGGCGATACAAGGGCGCTCGCACCGCAGCCAACGTTGGTCTGCATCATCTTCCGACGGTAGCGGATTGTGCACCACGGTGTCGTAGATGTTGACGATGTGTCCCTGCACCTCGAGGGCGTAGGGTACGTACACGTTGTCTTGAAACACGCGCACCAGCCTCTCGGCGATGCACGTCTTTCCGTTTCCCGTGGATCCGTAGAGGAAGATCTGGGAGTTTGACACGATGGCGGGTCCGAGCTGGTCAAGCATCGAGTCTTCCATCACCAAGTCGTGGAAAACCTCACGCAACCGGGACTGAGAGACCTTTTGCCGCATCGCCTGCTGCCGCACGGCATCCGAGTAGGCCTTCAACGAGACCGGCACGGGGCCCACATACTGGCTGATCTGGTATCGATCGGTGGCCAGCTTTCGTCCGGAGGCCGATAGCATAAACTCATAATCGTTGCCGACCATGCCCTTGACTTCAACGTATTGCTCCTTCCGCAAATGCGCGAAAACCGAGCCGGCCAGAGGAACACTTATCTTCATCCGGTCGGCGAGTCGATTCAGCGTCGTGACACCCTCGAGCAGCGTCGTTTTGACCATGATGTCGACGAGGATGTGGCGCGGAACACCGAGCTCCTCCGGGGTCTTGGGTGCGGCGGGGAAAAAACGGCCCCCGGCTTCCTGGGCCGCCGGTGAGGTGAAGGCTAAAGTGCTCATTTGCCAATCATTCTACCAGGTCGCCCTTTCTTAAACCATTGGGTTTTCTCGCTGAGATTTGCCCTCAAAGACACGCAGAACCCAGAGATCGGCGGCGGCCGCCGGGGAATAGCTCTAACTTGCCCAGGCACTGTGACTTATCGGCCCACGGACACGCTAGAATGAGGACTTTCGAAGATGGATATGGTAGTTTCCCAAAGCGAGCTGCTCGAACGACGACAGAATTGGCGGAAGCAGGGCCGCAAAGTGGTCTTCACCAACGGGTGCTTTGACCTGATTCATCCCGGACATGTTCGACTCCTGGAAACGGCTCGCGCCCAAGGGGACATTCTCGTGGTTGCCGTCAACAGCGACGAAAGTGTGGGGCGTCTCAAAGGACCGAACAGGCCCATCTTGCCACAAACGGATCGAGCCGAGATCCTGGCGGCAATGGCCGCCGTCGACGCCGTGACGGTTTTCTCCGAAGACACGCCTTGTGCCCTGCTTGAGCGACTGCTGCCCGACGTGCTGGTCAAAGGAGCGGACTGGTCTCACTGGATAGCCGGTCGCGAGATCGTCGAAGGCAGCGGCGGCGAGGTACTCGCGATTCCTATCGAAGAGCACTATTCGACCACCGATCTGGTACAGACCATCCGAGACCGAAACTCTTGATTCTACCCGGACTTCGCGACTTGGTCGGGGGACTGGAACGTCACCCGGCGTTCCAAGACCTCGTACGGATTTTGGGACGGGCAGAACCTAAAAAACTACAATTGTCGGGTCTGAACACGACGGGTCTGGCTCTATACGCCACTCTGCTTCATGTCCACACGGAAAGGACCGTAGCGGTCGTCGTTGGATCTAGTGCGATCGCCGAGGTTCTCGTCGAGACAGCTGCCGCGTTCTTTGAGCTACTAGAGGTGTCCACGCATCGAGTTGCTCCCTTCGTCCTTCCGGCCCACGATGTCACACCGTACGACGGTCTCTCGCCGCATGCCGAGATCAGCGAGAAACGGGGCATCGGGCTTTGGCGCATGGCGGATCAACAGGCTTCTTTGGTCGCGGCGCCGGTTGCATCGGCACTTCTACAAACAGCCTCCGCGGATTTTCTCCGCAACTTCTGTTGGAAGATTGAAATCGGGGACGAGTTCGATCTGGCGGATCTGGAGGAGGGGCTCGAGGCGGCCGCTTTCGTCCGTCACGAGCCGGTCGAGACGGTTGGCCAGTTTTCGCTGCGCGGAGGGATCATCGACATCTATTCTCCTGAGGCGTCTTACCCGGTCAGGCTGGAAATGTTCGGCGATCAAGTGGAGTCCATTCGACACTTCGACCCGAACACACAGAAGTCGGTCCAGAGTATCGAACAAACGCTCATCCTGCCGCTCACGGAGTACCCGCTCTCAGCTGGCCTGCGGGCGGAAATCAGCGGCCATGACGGCGCCGGGTCAGCGGAAGCGCCCAGCGACGACCCGATCCTTCCACCTGGTTGGGAATTCCATCCCGCGGGGGCTGAGGCTCGTTCTACAAGCCTGTGGCAGTTGCTCGACCGGCCTGTCATCATTTGGAGCGACAGGGCGTCTTTGGAGGCCGAAGCCGAGAAGCTCCAGGGGCGGCTGCAAGCCGCCTTTGAACGGTCCGAGGGTCCCGTTCGGTCCCCGGAAGCCTTTTATTTGTCCCTCGAGCGGCTTAGGGAGCCGGCTTCGGGCTTCCACCAGATCGAGGTCGAGCGACTGGCCCATGAATCCGGTTCACGATCCTTTCACATCTCGACCCAGCCAACGCCTCGCTTCGGCGGCAACATAGCCCACTGCATGAGAGAGCTGCAAGCCCGGGTGAAGGACGGGTCCCGGGTCTTGGTGGTCGTCCCCTCTTTGGGTGACGTCGAGCGACTGGCTGACGTCCTAAATGAATACGGGATCACCTATCAGCTAGCTCTCAGAGATCCCTCCAAGGCCGGAATACCCTATCTCGAAGAAAAAGCCTACCTAGCGGGTCCGGTCTCTCAGACCGTGCTGGCACAAGCTTCCATTCGCGAAGGGGCGGTCTTTACCGATTCTCGCGTCGTCATCTATGGCGCCGAGGACATTTTGAGCGCCTCCACGATTGTTGCCCGACCGCCGCGGCGAAAGTCGGCTGTTTCCACTTTTCTCGCCGACTTAGAGGATCTTAAGCCCGGTGATCTTGTCGTCCACTACGAGCACGGCATCGGGCGCTACCTGGGACAGAAGCAGATCGAACACGGTTCCCGCCAGGAAGATTTCATGCTCATCGAATACGCTGATCGGGCGCGACTCTACGTCCCGTTGGCAAGGTTGGACCTCGTCCAGAGGCACCACGGGGCGGGAGGCGCCGCCCCGTCGCTGGACCGCATTGGCGGACAGACCTGGACCCGCACCAAGTCCCGAGTCAAAGCGCGGCTGGTTGATATGGCTGACGAGCTCCTGAAACTCTACGCGGAGCGTAAGCTCAAAACCGGCTTTGCCTTCTCAGCCGACAGCAATTGGCAGCGAGAGTTCGAAGACGCCTTTGAGTTCGTGGAGACTCCTGACCAACTGCACGCCGTCCGTGACATCAAGAAGGACATGGAATCTCCCGAGACGATGGACCGACTGGTCTGCGGCGACGTGGGCTTTGGGAAGACAGAAGTGGCTATGCGAGCTGCTTTCAAAGCCCTGGCGGACGGTAAGCAGGTAGCTCTCCTCGCACCGACTACGGTACTGGCGTTCCAACATTACGAAACCTTTCGGCAGCGGTTCTCACCATTCCCGGTGGAGGTGGAGATGCTTACCCGGTTCCGAACGGCACGCCGGCAAAAGGAGATCATCGGCCTTGTCGCGGCCGGTAAGGTGGACGTTACCATCGGTACGCACCGGCTTCTGTCTAAAGACGTGGTCTTCAACGACCTCGGGCTGTTGATCGTTGACGAAGAGCAGCGCTTCGGAGTGCGGCACAAAGAACGCCTCAAGCAGCTCAAAAAGAACGTGGACGTGTTGACGCTGACGGCGACGCCGATCCCCAGAACACTACATATGTCGTTTGTAGGCCTACGCGACATGTCAATCATTCAAACCCCGCCGAAAGATCGGCTGGCGATTCAAACAGTTGTGGCCCCATTTTCCGATCGGATCGTACGAGCGGCGATCGAGCAGGAGATGGAGCGGGGAGGCCAGGCCTTCTTTGTTCACAATCGAGTCGAAACAATCTGGGGAGTGGCCGCGCACCTACAACAGCTTGTTCCGGGAGTCCGGTTCGGGGTCGGTCATGGACAGATGCCGGCTAGGGAGCTCGAGGACGTGATGTTAAAATTCATGCGCCACGAATACGATGTGCTGGTATCTACTACGATCGTAGAAAATGGGCTCGATATCCCCCTCGCCAACACAATGCTGATCGATCGACCAGATCGTTATGGATTGGCGGAGCTCTACCAGTTACGGGGTCGGGTAGGGAGGTCCGACCGGCGGGCCTATGCCTACTTGCTGGTCGACGATCTGAGCGAGCTCTCCGAGGATGCCCGAAAACGTCTTGCGGCGCTCAAAGAATTCAGTGAACTAGGCTCCGGGTTCAAGATCGCCGCCCTTGATCTGGAACTGAGGGGCGCGGGCAACTTACTGGGCGCCGAGCAGCACGGCCATATCGGGGCGGTGGGTTTTGAAACCTACTGCCGGATTCTTGACGAGGCTGTGGCCGAGCTGCAAGGCGAAAAAAAGGAAGCGCCTCGACGCGCCACCATCAAGCTTCAGTTGGACGTTCATATCCCCACCGACTACATCACCGACGAGGCGCAGCGGCTACAAGCCTACAAAAATCTGGCTGAGATACGTAACGCCCAGGATCAAGAGCGGGTCGAGGGCGAATTGCGTGACCGATACGGGACCCCGCCCGAGCCCGTTCGGAACTTGATGGACTATGCCCTGATCAAGAGCCAAGCCGAGCAGATGGGGATCGAGCGGATCGAGCGCCGGGGCCAACGGTTGACCCTGTATTTCCGTGACGACTCGGCGATCGACCCTCGGCGCCTGATGGACTTTGTCCGTTCAGCCCCCGAAGTGTCTTTCTCACCGAGCGGCGAACTGACGTGGGCGATCTCGGACGAGCCGGGACCGAAATGGCTCTCGGCCACCAAGGGCTTGCTTGACCGGCTGGCAGCCGCTTAAGGCACTAGGGTGCTGTCACCAGCACAGGGGCCCCGTCGGTACGGACTCGGGGATCGTCACGAGGCCGGTCACAGCAGGGCAGATATTTTGTTTTCTATAACTTATGGCCCCTTATCCAGAGGAATCCTAGCTGCCCACGATAAAATAGACGCAGGAGGCTGTTCCAGGAAGGTATGACAGATTCGGGGATTGCTACAGAGGGCTTAGCACGAGCTTCCTTACTGTCGGCGAGCACGGAAGCCGACACAGGGTGTCCGTGCCGTTTTTCAACACCCGCCCATAGCGTTTCTCGCTCGCGGAAACCGACCGCCAGAGGAAATTACCAAACAAAGCCAACTTGAGCATAAAGAAAGCTATTTCAATAACTTGGTCGCAGGAGACAGGCACCTCTGCGGAACCTTGCTAACTGACAAAACCTTTGTAATACAGAGGCGCTGTTGTTCGCGGGTGAGTCATGCAGCGGTGCCTGTCCCCAAGGGGCCGTCAGCGAGTAATGGAAGCCGACGCTGGTTGCCCATCGCGGAACCGACCACCACGGGAAAATTACCAAACAAAGCCAATTGGAATATAAACCAAACTATTTCAATAACTTAACACACAACCACCGAGCGAAGAGAAGGCCGCCGCTTAAGCTACTACGGCCTGTGGGAACGCAAGAATGCTGCACGCCACGTGCAGGCGCCCCGGCAGGGTGCCATCCGGCGCCTAGTAACTCATACCGCAGCCGATCAGTTCGTCGGACGGGAATTTGGTGATGATTTCGACGCCGTCGGTCTTGATCACGATTTCATCCTCGATGCGGGCACCGTCGTAGCCTTCGCCTTCGTACGTTTCGACAGCAAAGACCATCCCGGGTTCGATTTCGACAGGGTGATCCAAACTATACAGGCGGGAGATGATGGGAAACTCCCACAGCCCGACGCCAATGCCGTGGCCAAACGCCAAGCCGAAGGCTTCCTCTTCGGTCTTGAACCCCCAGTGATCGGCCGCGGGCCAGGCGCTGGCGATGTCCTTGGTGGTGGCTCCCGGACGGACCTGCTCGATCCCCGCCTGTTGCATTTCCCAACAGCGCTGGTAGATGTCCTTTTGCTTTTGGGAGGGCTTGCCGCAACAGAAACAGCGGTAGTAGCAGGTGTGGTAGCCGTTGAACAAGAGGACAATATCGACGAACACAAGGTCCCCCGGTTGAAGCAGGCGGTCGGAACTCAAATGCGGGTGAGGGTGCGTGCGGTTGCCGCTCGTCACCTGCACGTTGTGAACCCATTGGGCCCCCAGACGGTGCATGATCTCCGAGGCTGCTGCCTGGATGTCGGTTTCCTTGGCGCCGGGCTCGATGGTTTGCGCGATACGGTGGTGAGCTGCGTCGGCAATGGCGGCGGCATGCTTGAGACAGGCGACTTCATCTTCATTCTTGATGGAGCGGGAATATTGCATGACGGCCTGTCCGTCGGCGATGCGGAACCCTTGCTCGTGGAGCGAAACGATCAGTTGGGACTCCATCACGTCCACGCCAACAGGGTCGGTGCGGGCAATTTTGTGCTCCGCGAGCACCATGTCGAGGTCTTTGATGAAGTTGTTGTAGCAGCCCCACTCCAAGGGCAGCGCGCCGTACATCGTGCTGTGTGCCGGGAACGTGCGGTCTTTGATCCATGGACAGTTCATCTTTTCCGCCGCTACCTCCGATCCGAAGCCGAAGATGTGCGGCTTTCCGCCACGCGGGACGATCGCATAGCGGGCCATATTGTCCACCTCGGGCGAGGCCACGGCCGTTGAGGTCGCGTAACGCTTATTGCCCGTCTCGAAAAGCACGAGGCAACTGATATCGAACTTGTCCATGTACTGCTGGATGCGGGACTCCCGATGATTGCGCATGCGGTCGAAGTCGATTCGCTGCTCATAATCGACTTGCATCATGCCTTGTGTACCGTATCGCATTTTTCTACTCTCTCCTATCGAAATTTCGTGACGGACCTCCCGTTCGACCGGCGCGAGATCGGAAAGAGCCGGCCCGGTTAGCAGTTCTCTCAGGTTCCGGCACGGGTAACCATTATAGCCGCCGGATGCCGGCCGTTCGGACTGAGGCAGTGCTCTGATTCTGCAAGATTTGGCCCCCTCCCCGGACGAAAAGCGTTACCTATGTGCTTGGCATAAAGTGTTACCCATGTCCCGGTCAGCTTACAGGGGTGAAGCCATCGATTTCCGCAGGCATCTTGAATCGCAACAAAGCACTTCAAACGAACGGAGATCGGATGGCCATACCCATTTCTTGCCGGAATCGAATTCGATCACGCGCTGCTACCCGTAGATGACGATTGTACCTGTCTTGCGCTATGATCCCCCCGGACGGGTAAGTGTGACTCAGTCGCGGGGGCCGCGAACATTTGACGCGGGAACAAAGTCCGCTAATTGGGAGATCTTCGGGCGCTGATTGCGAAGACCTCTCTTAAGGAGCCAACAATTAATGTTGCAATTTGGGTTATTCGGCGCCGGCAGAATCGGTAGTATGCATGCGCGCAACCTCGCTGCGAATCCACGTGTCGAGCTAGCCTATGTTTACGACATCGATGAACCGGCGGCGCGTAAGGCCGCGGAGGGTGCCGGCGCCCGCGTGGCCCCGGACGTGAGCACGATACTAACCGATGCCGCCGTGGACGCGGTGCTGATCGCCTCGCCAACGAATACCCATGTCGATCTGATCGCTCAGGCGGCCCAAGCCGGCAAGGCCGTGCTGTGCGAAAAGCCGATTGATTTGGACATCACGCGCGCCAACCAGTGCCGTGACAAGATCGCCGATTGCCAGGTGCCGATCCAGATCGGCTTCAACCGCCGCTTCGACCCCAGTCACAGCGCCTTGCACAAAGCGGTTCAAAACGGAGACATTGGCCGCATTGAAAAACTCATCATCACGAGCCGTGACCCTGCACCACCACCTATCGATTACGTCAAAGTCTCGGGCGGCCTGTTCCGCGACATGATGATCCATGATTTTGACCTGGCGCGCTTCGTTATGGGCGAGGAGCCGACCGAGATCAGCGCCATGGGTAGCGCTTTGGTGAACCCGGACATCGCTTCCATGGGTGATATCGATACCGCTATGGTCGTTATGAAGATGACATCCGGCGCGCTGTGTCACATCAATTGCTCGCGGCGCGCAGTCTACGGCTACGACCAGCGCATAGAGGCCTTCGGTCCGGGTGGCATGTTGCTTTCCAACAATCACACCCGGACGACGGTTGAGCGCTACGGAAAGCAGGCCACAGCCGCCCGCGAGCCATTGCTGAACTTCTTCATCGAGCGCTACTCGGAAGCCTACTTTAACCAGGTCAACGCCTTTGTTGACGCGGTCGAGCAAGGAGGCGCAGCGGCGCCCAGCTTCGAGGACGGTCGCCGGGCGCTGATTCTCGCGAACGCCGCCGGCGAGTCGCTCGAGACCGGGCGTTCGGTCAAAGTGGTCTATTGACCGCGGTCCCGACGCTGCGTTGGGAGAGCGCATCCGAGTCGCATTCTTAGCCCCATACTACCCGTTGCCCATCTGCTCGGGAGGGCACACACGCTTGGCCAACCTCGTGGGAAAGCTCGTCGATTCTCACGAGATCTACTGGCTCTGCCTTGCAGATCCGGACACCGATGCCGTGTCTCTACCGATCCGGGGCCTGGCCGAACCGCCTAGGCTAGTCCGAACTCGTGCGAACCTAGGTTGGAGAGACAAGGTCAGTGACGCGCTGCGACCCGTGCACTGGGAACGAACCGCTTCCCGCGCCCTAGGTCTACTCGAGGGTCTCCCGCTCAACGTCGTGCGCATGCGGACACCCGATCTCAAACGAGCTCTTGAGGATCTGCTAACAACCCGTCGAATCGACGTCGTTCAGATCGAGTACGGAGCGATGGCGGCTTACCTGCCAGTTATTCGAACAGCGTCCCCGCAAACGAAGGTCGTCGTCGACGAGTTGGAAGTGACTTCGATCGCCATCGACCGTCGAATGAAATCGGAGTCGCAGCCGCGGCCACCGCATATGTGGTGGCAGGCGAACTGCTGGAGGCGCTTCGAGCGGAAGGCTTGGAAAGCAAGCGATGCGGTGTTGGCTATGTCGGAATCGGAGGGCGCCTATATCGCTCGCGCCGCCGGCGCCGGGAAAGCGCGCATTGTCCCTAACGGGGTGGACATCGACTTTTTCCGCTTCCGCTCGGCGGAGGCTGCCGTCACGCCAGGACCGCCTCGCCTGCTGTTCGTTGGGAATCTTCAACATCGGCCGAACACTCAAGGCCTCGAGGTCTTTCTCCGGACGTCGTGGCCAACCCTCGCGGAAACGTTCCCCGAGCTTGAGTTGCATGTCGTAGGCGCAGGGGCGAGCGAGGAGCTGCGGGCGCGGCGCGGGCGGCGAGTGATCTTCCACGGATACGTAGAGGACGTGCGGCCCCACTTTGCGGCGGCAACATTGATGGTGGTTCCCATCTTTTCGGGCGGCGGCACGCGCCTCAAAGTCTTGGAAGCTCTGGCCTCGGGGACGCCGCTCGTATCGACGAGCCTGGGATGCGAAGGCCTGTCCATTGCTAACGGGCGAGAAGCTCTCCTGGCGGACTCGGCATCTGATTTTCAAGACGACGTGGCAGTACTGCTGTGGCAACCCGAGCGGCGCGCCGCGCTGGCTGAGGCGGGTCGGCGCCTGGTCGAGGAGCGCTATAGTTGGGCGTCTATATGCGGCGACCTTGAAAAGGTTTGGATCAGCCTATCGTCCCCCGAGAACGGTCTTTCGAAGAGCTAGTCGTGTCTGAGAATTAGGGCGAGGAGTGCAATATGATAGTCGATCGAGGTGCAAATAACATGAGCCGCTGGATCCGACGAATTACGGGTTTGCTGACCCTAATGGCTGGGTTCTTCCGGGTTTCTAGTGGGCGAGTGAGGCTCGGTGGTAGTCTCGCGGGATGCAAGACCGCGAGCTATACCGCCAGATTCTGGGCATCGAAAGTCCCTGGAAAGTCGTGCGAGTGGAGCTGCGCCGAGCCGACGGCGAAGTCCACGTCTTCCTCGAACACGACGAGCAAGTCCGCTGGCCGTGCCGCCAATGCAGCGCCGTGTGCGCACTCCACGATCATCAGCCCGAACGCCGCTGGCGTCACCTCGACACCTGTCAGTACCGCACGATCCTGCACGCCCGGCCGCCGCGCAGCGACTGCTCCGAGCACGGGCCGCGCGTCGTGCGACTGCCCTGGGCCGAGGCTTCCAGCCGCTTCACCGCGCTGTTTGAAGCTCTCGCGATCTCGTGGCTGAAGGAAGCCAGCCAGCAAGGCATCGCCGAGTTGCTGGCGCTGAGCTGGGACGAGATTCACGGCATCCTGGAACGCGCCGTGCAACGTGGGCTCGAACGTCGCGCGGCAGAGCCGATTCCCTACCTGGGCGTCGACGAGAAGAGCTTCCGCAAGCGCCATCGCTATCTCACCGTCGTCAACGATCTCAACCGCTCGCGCGTGTTGTTCGTCGCCGAGGGACGCCGCCAGGCCAGCCTGGACGGCTTTTGGAAGACGTTGAGCGCAGAGCAACTCGCCCGAGTCGAGGCCGTCGCGATGGACATGTGGGATCCTTACGTCGCCTCGACCCGGGAGCATCTCGACGAATCGGAGAAAAAGATCGTTTACGACAAATATCACATCGCGGCGCATCTGGCGAAGGCGGTGGACCAGGTGCGGCGGGCGGAGAACAAGCGTTTACTGGCCCTCGGCGACGAGCGTTTGACAGGCACGAAGTACGCTTGGCTGCGGCATCCGGCGAACTTTTCCGAGGACGCCTGGCGCGAGTTCCGCGCGCTGCGCGAAAGCGACTTGAAGACGGCGCGGGCGTGGGCGTTGAAGGAAACGGCGATGCGGCTGTTCGACTATCGTCGCGAATCGGCGGCGCGAGCTTTCTTCGAGCAATGGCGCGGCTGGGCGAGTCGCAGCCGGCTGACGCCGATGGTCACCGTAGCGCGGATGTTGACGGCTCGCCTCGAAAACATACTCACGTATCTGAAACACCGCATTACGAACGCGGTCAGCGAGGGGTTGAACTCAAGGATTCAATGGGTCAAGGCCACGGCGCGCGGTTTCCGCAATCAACAGAACTTCATCAACGCCATCTACTTCCACTGTGGGAAACTCGATCTGGCTCCTTCGCCCACTTAAAACCCGGAAGAGCCAATGGCTGTGCCTGCAGCCGTGCCCAAAGATCAGGCTGCGATCTCAGTAGAGATCGAAAAGCGGACTGGTCATGCCTTACGGCCGGCGCACCTCGCGGTTAGAGAGCAACCATCCTTGCCGCCAGGCGTTTCGCTCGACGATGGCATCTCCGAAGACGAAGCGGTAGCCGTTGCGCTGTGGAACAACCCGGAGTTACGGGCGGCGTTCGCAGACCTCGCCGTGGCACGCGCGGATCTCGTCGAGTCGGGCGTGCTGGTCAATCCGGACCTTCAACTGCTGTTCGGCGTTGGCTCGAAACCTTTCGAACTCTTGTTGGGTGCGCCGATCCAAGCGTTGTGGCAGCGTCCGAGGAGGGTTGCCGCAGCAAAGCTCAACGTAGAGAAGACGTCCGAAACCCTAGTTCAGCGCGGTCTCGACCTGGCGCGAGATGTACGCGTGGCGCACGGCGATTACTCCGCGGCCCGCCGGCAAGCGAAGATTCAAGGGGAATTAGCGAAACTGACACGGGAGATTGCGGAACTCACAAAGCACCGGCTGCGTGCCGGTGTTATCAGCGAGCTCGATGCTCACCTCGTCGAGCTCGAAGCTCTCAGAGCAGGCGATCGAATGCAGCAGACTACACAGGAGATCAACATCGCCTGGGAGCGACTTCGCCCGCTGATGGGTCTTCCCAAAGGCAGTTCATCGCCGAGCGTGAGCGAAACGAAGGTCGAAACCCTCGCCATCGGCTCGAGGGAAGAGCTGGTCGAGATTGCCGTGTCATCCCGCCCGGACGTGAGGGCGGCGGAGCTGTCTGTAGAGGCGGCAGGCCGTCGCCTGGGGTGGGAGCGCTCTCGTACGTTTGGCTTTGTGGCCCCTCTGCTAAGTAGCAAGGGCATCGGAACGTCAGGGATCAAGACCGGCCCGGGCCTTGCAGTTGAAATCCCAGCGTTTGACCGCAACCAAGGGAAAATCTCCCGGGCCAAGGCGGAAGTGTAACAAGCGGCCCTTCGTTATGCCGCGCTCAGGGAGCGAGTTGGATTCGAGGTCAGCCAGGCCGCCGCGCGACTCCGTCAAGCACAAGACACTCTCCGGCGGATTCGTGAGGTGCTTCTACCGGGAGTTCGTGAGGCCGTCGGCCTTGCTGACAAGGCTTATGAGGCAGGCGACATCTCTTATCTCGACGGGCAACTTGCTAGGCGGCCGATGCTCAACTTGGAAATCCGCCGGGCCGAGGCGACGTCGGCGGTGCGGCGGGCACGCGCCGAGCTTTCTTGGGCCGTGGGGAAACGGCTATGACCGATCGTCAAGCGCTTTGTTGTCTCGGGCTGCTCTGGTTGGCGTTGACTGCGTGCGGCGGCTCAAACGCCGAGGCAGGCAAGCCCGCCAAGGTAGCGCCCGCAAAGGTTGATACACGTCGAGTCGGCGAATCGGAACTAACTACAATTCAGCTCACCGAGAAAGCCCACGCTCGCCTGGGTATTCAGACGGTTGCGGTTGATTACAAGCCCGCGCCCGAGTCCTACACGGTTGCCGGCGAGATTGTCGTCCCGCCGGGGCAGACTGTTCAAGTAGCAGCGCCGGTTGCGGGGAGTTTACTGGCCGAGGAAAGCCAGCCTCCGGTCGGAGCCCGCGTCGGCAAAGGTCAGCCGCTTTTTCGCATCGTTCCGCTGCTTTCGGTGGCGCGCAACCTGCGAGCCGACGCCAAAGCGGAGCTCGAGGCGGCAGACGCCCGTCTGGAAGCAGCGAAGGCAAGGTTGGAACGAGCTCGGCGGTTGCTCCGCGACCGGGTTGGCAGTGAGCGGGCGGTAGTGGACGCACGGGAAGCAGAGCGCGTGGCTACAGCGGCACGCGAGGCGGACCGGGCAAAGCTCGAGCAGATCGCAAGCGCTCCGCTGCGCTCTGACGTGGAAGTAGTTGTGGCCAGCCCGGTGAACGGCGTCCTTCGCCAACTTCACGTCGGCCATGAGCAAATCGTTGCCCAGGGAGCGCCGCTCTTCGAGGTGACGAAGCTCGACCCGGTTTGGGTTCGCGTGCCGGTGTATTCGGGCGACGTCTCATTGCTCAGAAAAGGCGCGGACGCGGAGGTGAAAGCTCTGAACTCTCCGCCAACAGCCAAGGGACGAACGGCCCGGCCGGTCGAAGCCCCTCCTTCCGCCGATCCCCTGGCGTCGACCAGCGATCTATTTTCCCAGCTCCCTAATTCACAACACCGTCTCAGACCGGGCGAGCGAGTCAGTGTCTCGATTCCTATGCGCGGGGAAAGCGAATGCCAGCAAGCGCCCTGGAAGTCGATCCTCTACGACATCCACGGGGGGGCATGGGTGTACAAGCAAGTCGAGCCGCTTGTTTATACCCGGCAGCGCGTGATTGTCGATCGCGTGAGCGGCAACATCGCCTGCTTGGCGGAAGAGATCGCGCCCGGAACCGAAGTCGTGACCGACGGAGCCGCCGAACTGTTCGGCACAGAGTTCGGGGGCGGAAAGTAAGCCGTGACCTGGCTCGTCCGGACGGCTCTGCGCTTGCGAGTGGCGATCGTCGCCGCCGCCATCGTGCTGATGGTGGCCGGAATCCGGTCGGTGCGTCAGGCGCCTCTCGATGTTTTCCCCGAGTTTGCTCCGCCCCGAGTCGAAATTCAAACCGAAGGCCCCGGCCTGTCGTCCGAAGAGGTCGAGGCGCTGATCACCGTTCCCATCGAAAATGCGCTGAATGGGATCCTAGGGGTCGATACGATCCGCTCGAAGAGCGTCCTGGGCCTTTCTTCCGTGGTCCTCTATTTCGAGACGGGAACCGATCTACTGCAGGCGCGACAGCTGGTGCAGGAGCGTGTGGCCACGCTGGCCGGCCAACTGCCCGCCGTTTCGCGAACACCGGTCATCTTGCCTCCGCTGTCGGCGACCAGCCGCGTCCTCAAGGTCGGGCTGTCGTCGGACAAACTTTCCCAAGTCGAACTGAGCACTCTAGCCCGCTGGACAATCCGGCCTAGATTGATGGCGATCCGAGGCGTGGCCAATGTCGCCATCTGGGGCCAGCGGGACAGGCAGATTCAAGTGCTCGTGGATCCCGAGCGCCTGCGCGATCACCAAGTCACGCTCGACCAGGTGGTCCGCGCGACCCGAGACGCCGTCACGCCGGCCGCCGGCGGGTTCATCGACACGCCTAACCAAAGATTGGCCGTGCGGCATCTTCCTACGGTGTATGTGGCGGAGGACTTGCGGCGTGTGCCGGTCGCTTATCGCAACGGTGCGCCGCTGGAACTCGGCAAGGTAGCGGACGTCGTCGAGGGCTTTCCGACACCGATTGGAGACGCGGTGATCAATGACGGTCCGGGGATCTTATTGATCGTCGAGAAGCAACCTACGGGCAACACGCTCGATGTTACGTACGACGTCGAGCAAGCCCTCGAGGCGCTACGCCCCGCCTTGGCAGACGTGGACGTCGACTCAACGATCTTTCGACCGGCGACCTTCATCGAGATGTCGATCGACAACCTCCAGCAAGCTCTCTTCTTCGGCTGCTTGCTGGTGGCGGCCGTTCTTGCCGTCTTCCTTCTGGAATGGAGGACCGCTCTTATCAGCTTGACGGCGATTCCGCTGTCACTGATTTCCGCCGCCGTTGTCGTTCACCTTTGGGGCGAAACGATCAATACGATGGTCCTGGCCGGTCTGGCGATTGCTCTAGGGGAAGTCGTCGACGACGCCATCATTGATGTGGAAAACATCACCCGCCGGCTTCGGCTGAACCGGCATGCGGGCTCGCCGGAGTCGCCCTTCCAAGTGGTACTGAAGGCGTCGCTCGAAGTACGCAGTGCTGTCGTCATAGCGAGCTTGATTGTCGTACTGGTGTTCGTGCCCGTTTTTCTGCTCGAAGGGCTGGCCGGCTCGTTCTTTCGACCCTTGGCGGCCAGCTACATTCTGGCTGTGCTGGCCTCGCTGCTGGTAGCTTTGACGCTCACCCCGGCGCTTTGCCTCATTCTGCTGCGGGGAAGGGCTGTTGAGCGCCCGGAGCCGGGCTTGCTCCAAGCTCTGAAGCGCCGCTACCGGTCGTTTCTAGTGAAGCTACTTGACCGCCCGCGCCGATCCGTCGCTGCGTTAACTGTGATCTTCGTGGTCACCGCCCTGGCGGTTCCCTTTCTGGGGGAGGAATTCCTGCCTGATTTTCAGGAATATGACTTCCTGATGCACTGGGTCGAAAAACCGGGAACGTCGATCGACGCCATGCTGCGTATCACGATCCAAGTGAGCAAGGAGCTGCGAGCGATCCCGGGCGTGCGGAACTTCGGAGCTCACATCGGCCGCGCCGAGGTTGCCGACGAGGTCGTCGGACCGAACTTCACCGAACTCTGGATCAGTCTCGACCCGTCGGTCGCCTATCAAGAGACTGTGGAGAAGATCCAGGAGGTGGTTGACGGATATCCAGGACTGTACCGGGACCTACTGACGTATCTGCGAGAGCGCATCAAAGAAGTTCTGACCGGCGAGAGCGCCGCTATCGTGGTGAGGTTATACGGTCCTGAACTTGAAGTCTTGCGTCCGAAAGCTCAGGAAGTCGCTCGAGCCATGGAGGGCGTTCCGGGTGTCGCCGATCTGCAGGTCGAACAGCAGACACTGATTCCTCATGTGGAAGTGCGAGTGTTGCCGGGGGCGGCAAGGCGATTCGGCTTGAGCTCCGGCAAGTTGCGCGCGGCGGCGGCCACCATGATTCAGGGCACGAAGGTAGGTGAAATCTACGACCAGCAGAAGATCTTCGATGTCACTGTCCGGGGAATATCCGAAGTCCGCCGCGACCTGGGAGCGTTGCGGGCCCTTCGCCTCGATACGCCCTCGGGGGCCAACATCCCCCTGCGCGATGTGACCGATATCCGCATCGCGCCGACGCCGAATTCGATTACCCACGAGAACGGGTCGAGGAAGATCGACATCACCTGCAACGTCCGCGGTCGAGATCTGGGATCAGTCGCCCGGGAGATCGAGGAGGCCGTGCTCGGCATCGAGTTCGACCGCGGTTATCATCCGGAGATTCTGGGCGAGTACGCCGCCCGCAGGCAAGCGAGAAACCGTCTTCTGCTATTGGCGGGACTGTGCTTGTTTGGCGTCGTCGTGATTCTCTACTCCGACTTCCAGTCCAGCCGGCTCGCCCTGCTGCTAGTGCTGAGTCTCCCGTTTGCGTTGGTCGGTGCGGTGTGGAGCGCTTTCCTGAGCGGCGGCGTCCTGTCGCTTGGTTCCCTGGTCGGCTTCGTGACGGTCATTGGGATTGCCGCCAGGAACGGCATCATGCTGGTTAGTCATTACCAGCACTTGCAAAGGGAAGAAGGTGAACCGTTCGGGCCTGAACTGATTCTGCGTGGAGCGGAAGAGCGGCTGGCGCCGATCCTGATGACGGCGTTGACCACCGCTCTGGCACTGATGCCCATTGTGATCGGCGGCAACAGGCCGGGCCAGGAAATCGAGCATCCGATGGCGGTGATCATTGTGGGGGGCCTGGTCACATCGACGATCCTGAACCTGCTCTTGATGCCCGTGCTCTATCAATCGGTAGCTCGAGAGATGGGTCCCGTGGATCAACAGTAGGGTCGCCCGGCCGGCAGCGCCACCGTCGGTAGTGGGGTCCTAGTGTGGCGATGAAGTTGCAAGACCTAGCAGGCTTAGACCCCACCACCCAGCCACCAGTTCTTGCAGCCCCGCTGGGGGCCGTGATAGCATCGAGTTGGAAGCTGTTTGGCCCGCCTGAAGGGCCAAAACCATACGGCAGTAAGCCTTCCGCGCGTTGGCTGACTTCCCGCCCGAAAGCCATTCTGCCGTTCTCCACCCACTGCGGGGGCGTAGTTCAGCTGGTTCAGAACGCCGGCCTGTCACGCCGGAGGTCGCGGGTTCGAATCCCGTCGCTCCCGCCAGCACTTTCAGTCATTTAGGTGGGTCTGTCGGTACAACAGTCTTAAGACTGCGACCTGAGCTATAACCAGAAGTTGTGGATGAGCCTCTGAGGGGAGGCGGCGTATCCTGACGATTGAGGAAGCAACTCAATCGTTTTCTGGAAAGGAACAAGGAGGATACGCCATGAGTCAGTGTGAAGCTGCTGAGAGCAGCAGTCAAGTCAACCCCCAAGTCATTGATGGAAAGGAACGCTCGCCCTTGGATGAGGTGCTGCGCCAAGGAGCGCGCCAGATGCTCGTCAAGGCCGTGGAAGCCGAAGTGACCGCCTACATCGAAACGCATCAGCACGAAGTCGACCAGGACGGCCGACGGCTGGTGGTACGCAACGGTCACGCCCGCGAGCGCACCATCGTCAGCGGCGTGGGTCAGCTGAAGATCCAGGCGCCGCGGGTCGACGATCGCCGAGTCGATGAGCAGGGCCGGCGCTTTCGTTTCACTTCCCAGATCCTGCCGCCGTATCTGCGGCGCACGAAGAGTGTGGAGGAGTTGATCCCCTGGTTGTACCTGAAAGGGATCTCGACGGGCGATTTCAGCGAAGCGCTGGAGGCCTTGCTGGGGCCCGACGCTCCGGGCCTGTCGGCGACGACGGTGGTGCGTCTCAAAGACGTCTGGCGCCGCGAGTACGAGGCTTGGTCAAAGCGTGACCTCAGCGGCCAGCGGTTTGTTTACATTTGGGCCGATGGCATCTACTCGAATGTTCGTCTGGACGATGAACGGCAGTGTTTGCTGGTTGTGATGGGAGCACTCGAAGACGGTCGCAAGCAACTGCTGGCGGTGCACGACGGCTTTCGCGAAAGCGAACTGTCGTGGCAGGAGTTGCTGGAGGACTTGAAACGGCAGGGGCTCGAGCTGCCGCCGAAGTTGGCGGTGGGCGACGGAGCGATGGGGTTTTGGGCGGCACTGCGGAAAGTCTATCCGGCGACCGGTGAGCAACGCTGCTGGCTCCACAAGACGGCCAACGTGCTCAATAAGCTGCCGCAGAGCATGCAGGGCAAAGCCAAGCAGGCGCTGCGCGACATCTATCTTGCCGAGAGTCGGCAGACGGCGGAGGCCGCTCTGGACCGTTTCAAGAACCTATACGAGAAGAAGTTCCCCAAAGCGGTCGAGTGCCTGGAAAAAGACCGCCAAGTGCTGCTGGCTTTCTACGACTTTCCGGCCGAGCACTGGGGGCACTTGCGGACGACGAACCCGATCGAGTCCACCTTTGCGACGGTCCGTTTGCGGCAGCGACGAACGAAGGGTTGTGGCAGCCGCGAAGCGTCGTTAACGATGGTCTTCATGCTGGCCCGCCAAGCCGAGCGCCACTGGCGACGCCTGAACGGTTCGGAAGTGATTGTTCATGTCTTAGAGGGAAAGGTTTTCAAGGATGGATTGATGGTTCAGGAAAACGCCGCCTGACCTCGCCCATCCACAACATTTGACAATATCTCCTGCGACCTATCGCTGCTATTCAGAGATTCTGCCCAATAAGAGGTGTAACGCATGACCCCCGACCAAGAAAGGGCACTTTGGGACTCCCTTCTCGGCGCAGACATGAACTCCCGGTACTGGGCCTATATTGCGCGCCGCTATCAACGCCGTTTGAAAGCCGCCACGATTTTTCTAGCTGCCACTTCAACCTCGGCGGTAGGAGCGTTGCTCGTTTCGCTGAAAGTTGATTGGCTTCCACAGGTGCTCTCTCTGGCAACCGCCGTCATCGCCATTGCGCTTCCGATCTTGAATTGGGAAGGCACTATCCAAACCGCCGTGCGAGTCGTAGAAAGGTGGGCATTCCTCCGCACCGCGTACGAACGGCTGTGGGTTTCACTTCCCGCCATCTCGAATGCGGATGCTTCAACCAAGTTCGACGAAATCAAAGGGAGAGAGTTGGAGCTAAGTTGGATCGAAGTTACGCTCCCACACGACCAAACCCTTCTCCAAAAAAGCTATACTGAAGTTCTCCAAACCCGCGGGATTGCGTAGGGGTATTTCACACCGACAATGGATCCAGAACAACAACCGGCAAGGCCCCCATCGCCGCCAGATACTCAGACCGGTACCGACACCCGTACGGCGCCGCCTGCCCCCTGGCCTCCTCCTCCTAGCCGGCCAAGGGAGCCGGAAACCCCTCCCCCACCAGCGGAGCCTCCACCACCCGAACAACCTGATAACCCATAGCTGGCTTTACCTTTCTTTGGACTTAGATGTCAGAAAGGCGCGATGGTTCTGCCTTTCCTGAGAATCTGTCCTTGAACCTTTCCCGTACGGAGGGGCTTCGACATACCCTCCTTCCAGCGGCTACGCTAGATGGATAACGCATGGCCAAGATCTTTCCCTTTCGCGCCTATCGCTACGCTCCCAAGGCGGGTTCTCCCCAGAATCTCGTCACGCAGCCTTACGACAAGATCACGCCCGAGATGCAGGAGCGCTATTACGAGGCTAGTCCCTACAACTTCGCTCGCATCATCAAGGGAAAAGCTGAGCCGTCCGATGGTGACTCGAACAACGTCTACACCCGCGCTGCTGCGAGCCTAAGCAGCTGGATCGCCCAAGGCGTACTCGAGCAGGAGCCGGAGGAAGCGTTCTACCCCTACTTTCAGAAATTTCGGCACCCCGATTCAGGCGAAACGTTCGTCCGCAAAGGCTTCATCGGTCTTACGCAATTGGAGGAGTACAGCGCGGGCGTGATTTATCGCCACGAGATGACGCACTCGGGGCCCAAGCTCGATCGCCTGCAGCTTGTTCGCCACACTCGTGCTCATTTGGGGCAGCTTTTCATGTTGTATGACGACCCTTCCGTCGAGATCGACGCGCGTCTGGACGAGGCCGCTTCCGGCTCGCCGCTGTCGAGCGTCGAAGACGAGTACGGCGTGCGCCACACGGTCTGGAAGATCACGGATCCTTCGTCGATCCGCGAACTGCAGCAGCTGATGGATCCCAAAAAACTGTTGATCGCCGACGGCCACCACCGCTACGAGACCGCCTTGGCCTACTCTCGCGAGAACCCAACCCTCGCTGGGGCCGACCGGGCCATGATGACGTTTGTCAACATGCAGGCCCCTGGATTGGTCGTACTCGCCACGCACCGAGTGCTCGATGGCCTGCGAGATTTCGACCCTCAGGCAATCGTTGGTCGAGCGGACGAGTTCTTCGACTCGGAATCACTGGCTTCCACGGCAGAGCTCCGCCGGCGGTTCGACAGTGTCGACTGCGGCGGCGTCGCGTTCGGGGCCGTATTTGGTACCGAGACGGGAGCGTGGCTGTTTCGTCCTAAGCCCGAAGCCCTAGACCGGATGCTCAAGGGCCTAAGCGGCAAGGAGCGCGGCCTCGACGTTGTCGTCTTGCACAAAGTTTTCATTGAAAAAGTGCTTGGAATCTCCGAAGAGGACGTCAAGGAACTCAAGTACATGCGCTACGCGCGGGGATTCGACGCGGCCGCTGACGAAGTTGCTTCCGGCCAAGCGCAGGCGGCCTTGCTACTGCGGCCCGTGCCGGTTCAACAAGTCGCCGCAATTGCTTTTTCTGGTGGGGTGATGCCGCAGAAGTCCACTGACTTTTATCCGAAGCTGCTCTCCGGCCTAACGATTTACCGAAATGGGGTATCCACTTGACTCAGGCAACCCCAACATCTTGTGGTTGGGCTCACGGGGCCTCAGCGTCCCAGTCGGCGACGATCGATCGATACGGCGTTGGGTCCACGGCGACTGCCTGCTGCACAAGGCGGTAGAAGAGTTTTCCCCGGCTGCGTGAGTTGCGCCGGTTGAAGCGGAACACAAACTCGTCGAGGTAGTAGTCCAGATGCTCGTGGCTAACCGCGCCTTGGTGCGTGCCCAGCAGCCAGCGCTTGAGCAACGAGATCGCTTGGTGCACCCTCGGCAATAATTCCGAGGCCTGCTTGCGGCGGCCCGACAGAAAGACGATGCGATGCTGGTAGCCCTTCTTCTCCAGCGGCTCGTAGCCCAGCCAGCCGTCGGTGTGCACCACGCTTCCCGGCTCGACCGACTCCTCCACGAAGGGCATCAAACTGGCCGCCGATGCGTTCCGCACGCGCTGCATGCGGATCCGTCCTAGCCCGCGGCCTCTCTCTTCCGCGGCTACTGCAATCAAGGCTTTACGCTCGGTCTGCCGGCCGCTCACACCCTCTTCCTCAGCGCCCCAATAGGTCTCATCGACCTCGACTACGCCCGCCAATCGCTCCCGCCCCGGACGCACCATCGCTCGCCGCAGCTTGTGCATCCAGGTCCACGCGGTTTGATAGCTGCCCAACCCGAGAACGCGCTGCAGACCCAGCGCGCTGACCCCGTTCTTTTGCGAAGTGACGTGCCAGATCGCCCGGAACCACAGCCGCAGCGGCTTACGTGTGTCTTGGAAGATCGTGCCCGAGGTCACCGACGTCTGCCGCCCGCAGCGAGCGCATTCGAACCACACTTTGCGCACCGGCCAAGCCCGCTCATGCCCGCATCCCGGACAGCGGAAACCCTCCGGCCAGCGCAACGCGGACAGATAGTCGCGACAGGCCCCTTCGCTGGCGAAGCGTACCTCGAACTCGAGCAGGTCGCGTGGATAATCCTCCACGAAGGCGCATACTACATCTTGGGGTCACCTGAGTCAAGTGGATACCCAATTTTACCGAATTGAGTGAAATCAGGCGTGGGGACCGACCAGTTGTCTCCCTCGCACGTCACGAATCTTTCCAAACGGGCCCCAATTTGGTTTGCAAGCGTCGGGCGGGCTCACGAGCTCCTCTACAATGCCCGACCGATCACATTCTGGACCACGATGCGATGGGTTTGCTGCTTGTTTTACGAGGCTTTCGACGCTTTGCGAGGTGTCAGTGGCGGTGCGAGTTCAGCTTGGGGCTGCACGGCACGTGCAAACTCCGCAACCACCTCGATAAAACCGAGCGCCGCGCGCGATAGCGGCTTGTCCTTGCGGTAGATCAAGCCCACTGTTCGCACCATGGGAAGCGGAGCCAGCCGGATTGCCTGCAACTTGCCGGCGCGGATCTCCGATTTCACGTTAGTAACCGCCATGAAGCCGACCCCGAGCCCGGCCATGACAAAATGCTTCATCATCTCGCTGGACTCCATCTCCATCGAGATCTTGAGATCGTCGTCGACCATGTCCAAGTACTCGTTGATTCGGCTTCGCGTTCGGCCCCCTTTGGGCAGCAACAAAGGATGTTGGACGATCTCCTCCGGGGTAACCGATTTCGCCTTCGCCAGCGTGTGAGAAGGGGGAACCAGAAGGCGAATTTCATCGGAGTGAATTTGTACGACTTCGATGCGCCTTTCTTGGACAGGCAATTGTGTAATTCCGAAGTCCACCGAGTTGTCGAGTACCGACTGAATCGTGCGTGTGCTGTAAGAGCGGATCACTTGCAACTGAACTTCGGGGAACCGTTTGGCGTAGGTGGAGAAAACCTGCGGCAGCACGTTGATACAGGTAGCCTCGTTGGCCGCGATCGATACTTGGCCCTTCGGGATACGATCCAACTCTCTCACTTCATCGAAGGCTTCTCGCTTCAGGTCGAGAAGCCGGCGGGCATACTCGGCGAACGTCTTTCCGGCGACGGTGAGCGAGATTCGGCTCCCGAAGCGCTCGAAAAGCTGCGTGCCCAACTCCTGCTCCATTTGTCGGATTTGGGCGCTGATGGCCGGCTGAGTGCGGAAACACGTCTGCGCGGCCTTCGAAAAGCTCTTCAGGCGCACGATCTCCAGAAAAGTATGGAGCTGATCAAAGTCCATCGTTAAGCAACCCTATCCCCCGCTCCCCGGTAATAACTATACCACCGCCGATCAAATCTGCATGACTAAACGCGCGGTCCGGCGGGCTTGGTGAGTGTTAGATTGTGCCGCGCGGCCGGCCCTCTTTTCTCTCAGAGCCGGCTGGTTCCTTTCCGCTTACAATTGAGGTCGTGCGGGTCGCTGATTTCCACTATGACTTACCCGAAGAGCAGATCGCTCAGCATCCCTTGGAAGATCGGGCAGCGAGCCGGATGCTCGTGCTCGACCGCTCGAAAGGTCGATGGGAAGATCGCCTATTTCGTGACCTGGGGAGTTATCTGTCACGGGGCGACGCGCTCGTCCTCAACAACACGCGAGTATTGCCGGCACGACTGTTCGGGCGTCGGGCGGGCGTGCATGCGACGAAATCGAAGGATCACATCAGTGGGGTAGTGGAGATCCTGCTGCTGAAGCAAGTCCACAGCAACCCCATGCGCTGCGAGGCGCTGGTCCATCCCGGACGCAGGATTCGCGTCGGCGAGGTGATCAGATTTGCTGGCGGCGTGGAGGCGACGATCGTTGATCGAGGAGCGTTCGGCCTCCGAGTTGTCGAGTTTCCCCATCAACAAGGCCTCGCAGAAAAACTTGAAGAGATCGGCCACGCGCCTCTGCCTCCCTATATCCGTCGCTCCGACGAGGCAGCCGATCGGGAGCGCTACCAAACGGTCTACGCTAGCCGTCCTGGGGCGGTGGCGGCGCCCACGGCGGGTCTGCACTTCACACCTGGAGTCCTTGAGCGTCTCGACGTACAGGGAGTCAAAAAAATCGAGGTCACCTTGCATGTTGGGCTGGGAACGTTTCAACCGCTGCGAGTCGCGAAGATCGAGGATCACCCTATGCACGCCGAGCACTACGAAATCCCGGCTCTCGCGGCGGAACAACTGAACGCGGCAAAACGGCGCCTTGCTGTCGGCACAACGAGTGTCCGCACGCTGGAACACGGCATCCGGGAAGGCGCGGGTACTTTCCTGGCGTCGAGCGGAGACACGGATCTTTTTATTTACCCAGGCTTCGAGTTCAAGGCGGTGGACGCATTGCTAACCAATTTCCACTTGCCGAGTTCTACTCTGCTAATGCTGGTTTGCGCGTTCGCCGGACGAGAGCTGGTTCTCGATGCGTATGCTCACGCTGTGCGGGAAAGGTATCGCTTCTACTCGTATGGCGACTGCATGTTGATTCTGTAGCGCGGCGGCAAGCAGCGGTCCGAGCGCCCTAGGGCCAATTTTCGGCGGCGATTACGGCGATTTTCGCTTACGGGAACCGCTGGAGCGGCTAGACTGAACAATAGGAATTTCCTCGGAGGTTTCCATGACAAGACTCATCCCGATCCTTCTATTGGCTTTTGCGATGCCCTTGGTGGCTCAACAGGGCAGCGATGATCAAGACTCGCAAGCCGCTCAGGCCGAAGAGGCGCCGGAGAACCGGCAGGCTGAGGAGTTAGAGCGCGAACCTGCGCTTCAGACCAGAGTCCGTCGCTCGCCTAGCGGCGTGATCATCATCAGCGGCTCGGTCGCTCGGGGCCAAGACGAACAGCCCGAGCCAGCCCAGGAGACACCGGAAGCGCAAGCCCAACCGGAAGGATCACGGACAGAGGGTGAACGGGAACGACCGCAGGTTGAAGGTCAACGGGAAGAAGAAGAAGAAGCTTAAGCAGGGGAAGCAGAAGGAGAGGCCGGCGAAGAACAGGCCGAAGAAGTCAGCCCCCGCCCGCCTCGCTCACGCGTCCAAAACGTCACGGTGTACGGCCTCAGCGGTAACAAGGTGAGCGTCCCGATTTCCGAATCGGAGGAAAATCTTGAGGGTTCATCTCAGACCAGTCTGATGCTGACCAACCTGAACGGGCGCGAGGTTGCTTATCTCTCGGAGAGAGAACGGGTGGTCAAGGAGTCCCCAGAGGGAAAGGTCGTGGAGCGGCGAACGCAGCGTTACGACGCTGGGGGACAACCGACGCAGCAAGAGCTGATCCGCGAAGAGACCCGAACGCTTGCCGACGGGACGGTTGTCACAACGGCAACCACCTACGTGGAGGACATCAATGGGCGTATGGAGCCAACGGAGCGGACGGTGAGCCGGGAAAAAAAGACAGGAGACAAGATTCACACCACGGTCGTGTCGGAAAAGCCCTCTATCAACGGGGGGGGGCGCGCCTACTCCCGGGAGGAGTCTGTAGAAACACGGCGGGACGAAACGTCCGTCGAGATTCAAAAAACCCGCAAAGTGGACGACGGGAGTGGGCGGCTGATCGAGTCCGCGCGCGAGGAGACCGTGATGACTAAGTCCGGCAACAAATCGACCACGCAAACCGTCGTCTACGAGCGGGAGGCCATGTCGTCGAAGATGACGCTTTCCAGCCGAACGGTGGGAGAGCTGATCGAGCGGCCTGATGGATCTTCTTCGGAAACGGTGCAGGTCTACGCCCTCTCCCCCACCGCCGGCTCGCCTCGCTTCTTGAATGCGAGCGGACCGCAACTGATGCGCACCATCACCCGTGAGAGAACGTTGGGCACGGGCGGAGAGATTATCGAAACGACCCACACCCGTGTGCGTAGCTTCGCCGATCCCGGTCGCATGGGAGGAGAGGAGTCGCAGCAAAAGGTGACTCGGCCGAGCGAGGATGGGGAAAGCATCCAGACGTCCGTATACGAGCAGGACGTCAACGGGCGAATGCAAGCCACGCAGGTGATCGTGGAGCAGGTAGAGAAGTAGGACCCGCGACCAGTCGGCGCACCCGCGTCGGCCGCGAGTGTAGCACCGGCTCCTGGGTGTGCAGTACGCCTTACGAACCCGGCGCTCGGTATGGGGAGCCATGCGAACATCCTCCATCAGGGACTTCCCCTAAAACGCTCTCCGAATCATAGCCCTCTATACTGACTGAAGGAGAGCCCCTGCTTCTTCATGCGTGCCCTGCTGCTTTCGGTGATTGCGTGCTGCGTTTTTGCACCCTGTTGGTCCCAAACACCAGCAGGGCGCATCGCCGGCCGGATTCTGGACCCCTCGGGCGCGGCTGTGGCTCAGGCCCAGGTGGAAGCCCTTCACCTGGAAACCGGTCGTCGGCACGTGAGCACGAGCAATGAGGCTGGAGTCTACCGGTTCGCGGTCCTTCCCGTCGGAAACTACGAACTCACTCCCTCCGCTCCGAAGTTCGCTGGACGGCCTCGTCGCGTGCGGCTCGAAGTCGGACGCCATCTGAACGTCGATCTGTCTCTGTCGCTCGAGGCGGAGCGAGTGAAGGTCACCGTCACGGATTCGACGCCTTTAATTGATCCTGAGAACACCGGTTTGGGTGCGGTCATCGGCCGCGAGACCCTTGCCAACCTCCCTCTTAATCAGCGAGAGTTTCTGCAACTGGCATTGCTTTCCGCCGGCGCGCTGCCGGCGGCGCCGGGCTCTGAGCTCGAGCGGCAGAACAACAGTGGTCTGCACCTTAGCGGAGCAAGGGAGGCCTCCAACAACTTCCTTTTGGATGGTGTGGACAATAACGACCTCTATATCAACCGCATCGTCGTCAGCCCGCCGCTCGACTCGGTACGCGAATTCCGCCTGCACGCAGCGAACGACCGAGCCGAATACGGTCGCAGCGGCGGCGCCCAGATCAACGTCGTGACCCAAGGCGGCACCAACCGGCTCCACGGGTCTTTCTACGAGTATTTGCGCAACGAGGCCCTCGATGCGCGCAATTTTTTTGACCCAAGCAATCAGCCAATTCCGCCGTTTAAACGGAACCAGTTTGGCGGATCGTTGGGTGGACCTATCCGCCGAGGGAAGACGTTCTTCTTTGCGGGGTACGAGGGCACGCGCATTCGGGATGCTGTTACGAAGACGGCTCGGATGCCGACCGCGGCCGAGCGAGCCGGTGATTTTTCCGCGTCATCCGGCGCCATTATTGACCCTTTCACGCAGCAGCCGTTCCCCAACAATCAGATTCCCCCTGAGCGAATCGATCCGATCGGTTCCGCGCTGGCGTCCTATTGGCCTGATCCGAACCGCGAGAGCTTGGCGCAGAACCTGGTCTCGACTCCTGTCGGAGACGCGCTGATTAACCAGACGTATGGCCGCCTCGATCACTATCTTTCTTCCAAGGATGCGCTGTACTTGCGCTACAACTTGAGTCACGACCGCAGCCTGGCGCCCTTCAACGAAGGGAACACTAACGTGCCGGGGTTCGGAAGTTTTGTGCTCAATCGCGGCCAGAATCTTGCGGTGTCGGAGACGCACTTCTTCAGTCCGAGGTTGATCTGGGAAGGACGGTTCGGGTTCAATCGTCTTCGCCGCGAGGTCTTGCAGCAAAACGTGGGCAACGATATCGCGGGCCGGCTTGGCATCCCGGGGCTTTCTACCGATTCTGACTTTGCCGGATTTCCAGCCATCAACGTGGCGGGCTTCGACAATTTTTCCGACAACATCGCCCAGCCCATCCTGCGGCAAGACAACACTTTCCAAGTGGTGCAACAACTAACACACGTCCGTGGTCGGCACACACTGAAGGCCGGCCTCGAGTACCGGCGGTTTTCAAACCGCGGGATCCAAGGATTCTTCGGCCGCGGCCAGTTTAATTTCCTCGGCGTGTTTACCACGAACGCGGTGGCGGATATGCTTCTGGGATTCCCCACCTTTACAATTCAGACGGTCATCGATAACCCGTTCCGTCAGCGGGCGTCGTCATGGAACGGCTACCTGCAGGATGACTGGAAGGTTACGCCGCGGCTTACCTTGAATCTTGGCCTGCGCTACGAATGGAACCGCCCGGCGACGGACGCCGACGACCGGTTCATGTTTTTCGACGTGGCACGCAACGAGTTGGTGAGAGCGGGTGCTGAGGGGGCCTCGCACTCGGGATTTGAGTCCGATGCGAACAACATCGCTCCTCGTGTCGGAGTGAGCTGGAGCCCCCTGGGATCTGATGATCTGGTGGTTCGCGCCGGATACGGTGTCTTCTACGACGTTGCCATCCTAGAAGCCAACTCGGGCCTCTATTTCAACCCGCCTTTCTTCGAGCTGCGAGTTTTCGTGCCCACGCAGCAACAGCTACTGACCCTCCCCAACCCCTTTCCTGCAAGCTCCGGCTTCGCGCCGCCACCTTCTGTGAACGCCATGCAGCCGGATTTCCGGACGGGCTACATGCAGCATTGGAATGCGTCGCTGGAAAAAGCGTTGCCGGGGCGCGTGGTGGTGCGTGCGGCGTATGTGGGATCGAAAGGCACGAAGCTGTTGCGGCGGCGGGACATCAACCAGCCGGCCCCGGGCGAGGGTCCCGTCCAAGGCCGCCGGCCCATACCGGGTTTCGCAAATGTGGTTGTTTTCGAATCAGGCGCGGCTTCTACCTATCACTCAGGCCAGTTGTCGGTGGAGCGGCGTTTTGGGCGCGGCTTTACGTTTTCGGGAGCTTACGTTTTGTCGAAATCGATCGACGACATGTCGGCATTTTTGCAGACCGACGGCGACCAGAGCTTCGCCCAGAACAACCACGACCTGCGGGCGGAACGAGGCTTGTCGGCCTTTGACCAACGCCAGCGGTTCGTCTTTACCACCAGCTATGCCCTGCCGTTCCAGCGCAACCTGCTGGCCCGCGGATGGCAGCTCTACGCGATCGGATCGTTTCAGTCAGGGCCCCCGTTTACGCCGCGGTTGAGCTTCGACAACAGCAACACCGGCAATACCGGCGATGTCTCCGGCGTCGATCGTCCCGACGTTGTGGGAAACCCCCGGCAATGGACCCTCAACGCCGGAGCGTTTCTTTAACACCGCCGCCTTTGCGCCACCACAGCCGTTTCGCTTCGGGAACACCGGAAGGAATATCCTGACAGGGCCGGGTCAGGCGACCGTCGATGTGGCCGTCGTTCGGACGTTTGCACTTTCGGAGTCGGTGAGCCTAGATTTTCGGACCGAAGCCTTTAACCTCGCCAATCGGGCGAACTTCGATCTGCCGCGGCGCGTCTCCGACCAGCCTGACTTCGGCAGCATCCCTTCGGCAAAGTCCGCCCGCCAAATTCAGTTCAGCTTGCGACTGCGGTTTTAGTCGGCGGAAGTTGTAGAAGATCGGAACGGGGATTGGCCTGTCACTGGCGTTCCAGGCTCAGATTGTGGCTCGCGCGCACCCTATGCAGCGGGCGCTGAGCCGCGAGCCGAGCGGGAAGTCCGGAGATGACGCCGCTGGGCGCAGTACCGACTACCGGCCCCGGCGCGAAGCTCCCTTGGCCAACTGTTTGTACCGGAAGCAGCCTACTTCGTGGTCGTTGACCATCCCGACGGCCTGCATGAAGGCGTAGCAGATGGTCGTGCCGACGAACTTCAATCCGCGTTTCTTCAAGTCCTCGCTCATGGCATCGGACATTTTGGTATGTGCGGGAATCTCTTTCCAGGCTTTCCACGAATTCCGGATCGTTCTCCCTCCGACGAACTTCCACAGGTAAGCATCGAGGCTCCCGAACTCTCGTTGGACTGCCAGGGCGGCTTTGGCGTTCTCGATGGCGGCTCTGATTTTAAGCCTGTTACGAATGATGCCGGGATTCGCCAGCAAACGTTCCACCTTCGAGTCCCGATAGCGGGCGACCTTCTTAATGTCGAAGCTGTCGAACGCCTTTCGGAAAGCTTCTCTTTTTTGAAGCACGATCGCCCAGCTCAAACCCGCTTGGAAGCCATCAAGCACCAAAGACTCGAATAGCTTCTGGTCGTCGTGCAGGGGCACACCCCATTCCTTGTCATGGTAGGCCTGAAGACTGGGAGTGCTCGCCCAGCTACAGCGGATTCGCTTGTCCACGACCATAGGTTCCCCTCCAGCCCCGCTAGCCCCAATACCGTTCACTTAAGCTGTCAGGGAACCAACGAACCCTTCCCCGCATTGCGCCGTCTGCCATATACGGGCGCGACATGTCGCGCCCTGGACAAGCGGGATCGCTTGTCCCTACTTGAGTCGTCACAAGCTGCGGCAGTAAGGACCGGCGATCTCGCCGGTCCAGGGCTCCGACATGTCGCCCCGGGAGCCGCCTGGCTGCCACCTTCCGTGTCCCTACAACCTTTGCGTCCAGCTCGGAATCCCAAGGAGCAATTCGAGCATCCGTGGCCGCTAAGTGAACGTATTGACACTAGCTCGCATTCTCACCAGGGCCGCGGTGAACGAGGCGAAAGGCCCGGCGGCCATAGCTCGCGGCAACAGTCCATGCACATCGCCCAGCGTACCGTATGTCGGCAAGCGGGCGCGATGAATCGCGCCCCTACATCCCTGACGACGGGCGTTTGCTTCCACTACGGGCGACCGCTGGTGAGAAACGCGGGCCAGTGTCACGTATCAGAAGCTCTTTGGGAACCGCAACTTCTGTGAGCGTTGCGCCGGTGCGGACAACGGACGCCATTTCGGATGCCTCGCCGCCCTTCGGAGAATAGTCCCGCGCAGCCTGCGTGATAAATACGAGTGGGCCGGCAGATCGCTTGCTCTAACGGCAGTGCTCGTTGTAGTGTGAGGCGACCTGCAAGGTATCCTCACCGGAGGCCGGAGTGAAATCGTTCGACGATTCAACTGCAAGCCGAGACATTGCCCACGTTCTGCACCCCTACACCAACCTGAAGAAGCACCAGGAAACGGGACCTCTGGTTCTCACCGAGGGCAAAGGCGTATGGCTTTACGACGACAAAGGCAATGCCTACCTGGACGGGATGGCCGGGCTCTGGTGTGTCGCACTGGGCTACGGGGAGAAGCGTCTAGTCGAGGCGGCCGCCGCGCAAATGCGCCGACTGCCGTTTTCCCATTTGTTTGTTTCCAAGAGCCATGAACCCGCCGTCAATCTGGCGGAAAAGCTGATCGCCATCGCTCCGGCGCCAATGTCGAAGGTGTTCTTCGCCAATTCCGGGTCCGAAGCTACGGACACCGCGCTAAAACTGATTTGGTTCTACAACAACGCCCTGGGGAGATCAAAGAAGAAAAAAATCATCAGTCGCCACAAGGCCTATCACGGTGTCACCATTGCAGCCGCCAGCATGACCGGGCTGCCGCTCAACCATCGCGACTTCGATCTGCCGATTGACAAAGTGTTGCACGCTGACTGCCCGCATTTCTACCACTTTTCCGAAGCGGGCGAAAGCGAGGAAGAGTTCGCCGCGCGGATGGCCAACAACCTCGACGAGTTGATTCTGAGCGAAGGACCGGAAACGGTAGCCGCCTTCATTGCCGAGCCGGTCATGGGCGGCGGCGGCGTCATTGTGCCGCCTCGAACCTACTTCGACCGCGTCCAGTGCGTCCTGAAGAAACATGACGTGTTGTTGATAGCCGATGAAGTGATCTGCGGATTCGGACGCACGGGCAACATGTTTGGCTGCCAGACGTTCGGCATCGAGCCGGACATGATGTCGGTCGCCAAGGCGCTGTCCTCGGCGTATTTGCCTATCTCGGCCGTGCTCATCAACGAGAAGGTTTTCGAAGCAGTGAGGGATCACAGCGATCAGGTCGGCACTTTCGCCCACGGCTTCACCTACTCCGGGCACCCGGTCAGCGCTGCGGTGGCGCTCGAGACGCTAGCCATCTACGAAGAGCGGGACATCGTGGGACATGTTCGCGACGTTGCGCCCTGCTTGCAAGAGGGGCTGAGGCGATTTTCGGACCACCCACTGGTTGGTGAAGTTCGTGGCGTCGGCTTGGTCGCCGGTGTTGAACTGGTTAAGGACAAAGCGACCCGCACCAATTTTGATGCGGCCCAACAAGTTGGTTCCTACCTTGTGGGCCGCGCACAGGAGCACGGCGCGATCCTCCGACCGTTGCCCGGCGACACCGTCGCGTTTTCGCCGCCGCTGGTCATCTCACCCCAAGAGATCGACTTGCTTGTCGAAAGGTTCGGGCGGGCGCTGGATGATACAGCAGTGTGGCTCGCCGGCTCGTAGGCACCGCGGCAACACAGGCCGGGATTTCTGTGCCCCGGGCTAGTGCGCAAAAGAAGCACGCGCTACTTCACGAAACTGTTCCGAGGTCAGTCGACCGTCTGCTCCTAACCTGCGTTCGTCTGGCACTCGCGTTGTCCAAATGGTGCCTGAAATACTGTCAATCGCTGTTCGACCAACGGTTTGTGCCGGGGGGATTGTTCCGTTTTATCGTGTTATGAAGTTACTATAATCCAAGTACGAGAACGGGCTGGTGATTTAAGAACTTTACCTCAGTAGTATCTGGTTCTCTCCCCGGCCTCTCCAAGATCCCCCTACGACGTCTGACATCTAGCCGCGCGTCGTTCTCGTAGCCCGTCGTCGTCAGGTCGATGGTAAGCTAAAAACCCTTTCGCCTCGAAAGCTCCGGCCTAGCTACCGTCGTCGCCGGACCGTCGGCCGCTCTGCGCGGCGGCGACCCGAGTGGGTCATTCGACACGCCTACTACATGAGCTGGTCGTACTGCGTCGTACTTCGTAGACCGCTCCACTTTCAGGTGCGGATGCTGGAACAGGCGGGTCGGCTGTCCTAACGAAAAGCGCGGCTGTGTCGATACCGGAACGGCGATCAACGTTCCCGTGGAGAGTTCGGAGTAGAACAGTCCCTTGCCGTCGGGCCTCCAGCCAGGTTGTCCCCCGCCCTTGGACGACACCGTCCACTTGCCCGCTCCCTCGGGAAAGGGACACACGTAGACTTCTTGCCGGCCCCGTTCAAACCGAGCGGGAGGCAATCATAAGGCCACTGCCCTTACGCCAAAACCTTCGTCAAGACTTCTCCGCGGATATCGGTGAGTCGGAAGTGGCGGCCCTGGTATTTGAAGGTGAGTTTGGTGTGGTCGATGCCCAGGCAATGGAGGATCGTGGCCTGTAGGTCGTGGATATGCACGGGGTCTTGGACAATGTTGTAGGAGTAGTCGTCGGTCTCCCCATACACTACGCCCGGCTTGACCCCTCCACCGGCCATCCACATGGAGAAACAACGTGGATGGTGGTCGCGTCCATAGTCGTCGTCGGTTAGGCGTCCCTGGCAATAGACCGTGCGGCCGAATTCACCTCCCCAGATCACCAGCGTGTCGTTGAGCATGCCACGGTCCTTGAGGTCTTGAATCAGGGCCGCCGAGGCTTGATCGGTCTCCTGGCACTGCTTCGGGAGAGCCACCGGCAGCTTGCCATGCTGGTCCCAACCACGATGGAAAAGTTGGATGAAGCGGACCCCGCGCTCGGCGAGACGCCGAGCCAGTACGCAGTTGGCGGCAAACGTTCCCGGCTGACGGGCATCCTCGCCGTAGAGCTTGAAGATGCGAGCCGGCTCGTCGGAGAGGTTGGTGAGCTCGGGAACTGACGTCTGCATCCGAAACGCCATCTCGTACTGGGCGATACGCGTCGAGATCTCGGGGTCGCCGAACTCCTCGAGCTTCATCTGATTGAGCTCGGCGAGAGCGTCCAAATAAGCCCGACGGTTTTCCGCGCTGAAGCCTTTGGGGTTCGAAAGATATAAGACGGGGTCGCCGACCGAGCGGAACTTGACACCTTGGTACTGCGTCGGCAAGAAGCCACTGCCCCAGAGACGATCGTAGAGGGGCTGTCCACCGCCACCCTGCGTGACCATCACCACGAAGGCTGGCAGATCCCTACTCTCACTGCCCAGGCCGTAGGCCAGCCAGGCTCCGATGCTCGGACGTCCCGCGATCTGGGCGCCTGTTTGGATAAACGTGATCGCCGGGTCGTGGTTGATCGCCTCGGTGTGCATCGACTTGATGATGCAGAGATCATCGATCACTTTCGCGGTCTCGGGAAGGATCTCGCTGATCCAGGCCCCAGACTGTCCGTGCCGCTTGAATTTGAAGACGGAGTTTACGACCGGGAAGCTGTCCTGCGTGGACGTCATGCCGGTCAGCCGCTGCCCTTTGCGGATCGAGTCCGGCAGATCTTCTCCGCGCCATCTGTCGAGCCGCGGCTTGTAATCGAAAAGGTCCATCTGCGACGGCCCGCCCGACTGAAACAGCCAAATGACCCGCTTGGCTTTGGGCGCAAAGTGAGGTAGCGCCGGCAGACCCGGGAACGGTCGCTCTAGCGAGTCGCCTCTCGCGGCCGCGGACAGGTCTTGACCCAGTAAAGACGCGAGGGCCGCCGTGCCAACCCCTGTGGCCGTGCGGCCAAAAAAATGGCGGCGCGTGATAAGCCGTCGGTTCTCTAGGTTCGGAGGCATTGTCATCGCTACTCCTTCGTGATCGTCTCGTCGAGGTTCAAAATCAAGCTGGCGACACTGCTGTAGGATGCTAGCTCGACCGGATCGAGTGACTCGTCGACCGGGGATTCGCCTTCGCTCAACAACTCCGCTGCCTGGTTGGGGTCGGCCCGATATCCGTCGAGGAACCGGCGATACCCCCGTCGCAGTACGTTGCCTTCGCGCTCCCGTGGCGGACGCGAGGTCGCGAGCTCAAATGCGTAGGCGATACGCTCTTCGGGCATCGTCCCGCCTTCTTTCATCATCTGCTCAGCGAGCTTTCGTGAAGCCTCGACATAGGTCACATCGTTCATCAAGTTCAGCGCTTGGAGAGGCGTGTTCGTTCTCTTCTCGCGAACGGTGCAACTTTCGCGGTCGCTCGCGTCAAAGGTGATCATCGACGGCGGCGCAACCGTGCGCCTCCAGAACGTGTAGAGGCTGCGGCGGTAGAGCTTGTCACCGCTGTCAGCCACGTAGCTGGTCTTCTCGTGCGTCAGCTCTTTCCAAAGTCCCGGCGGCTGGTAGGGCTTCACCGACGGACCGCCAACCTGCTCCGCCAGCAGCCCCGAGACCGCCAGCGCCTGGTCTCGAATCATCTCCGCGGACAACCGCAAACGGGGCCCGCGAGCTAGTAGACGGTTCTCAGGATCTCTCTCGAGCAACTCCGGCGTCAGTTTCGACGACTGACGGTAGGTGGAACTCATGACCATGGTCTTGAGGATTCCCTTCACATCCCATCCGCTTTCCATGAACTCAACGGCCAGCCAGTCGAGCAGGTCTTGATTCGGCGGACTCTCACCCTGGGAGCCGAGATTCTCCGCCGTCTTGACGAGACCGACACCGAAGAGCATTTGCCAAAAGCGGTTGACGGTCACTCGCGCGGTGAGGGGATTTGAGCGGTCCACAAGCCAGCGCGCAAAGCCGAGGCGGTTGTTCTCCCACTCGGGTTTGAGCGGCGGAAGAACCTTGGGTACGCCTGGATCAACCTTCTCCCCCGGAGCATCATAGGCCCCGCGCTTGAGCACATGCGCTTGCCGCGGCCTCTCGCTCTCCTTCATCACCATCACTGTCGGTACACTTGCAAGAAACTCTTCGCGCTGCTGGCGTAAGTCGAGCCACTCGCGCCGGGCCTGCCGAATGTCCTGGGGCGCGTACTGATCCAAGAAACAAAACGCGAGCTTGTTAGCTTGCGCCAGCCCGCGCGCTTCAGGAGGCACGGCGGCAATCTGCGGGATGGTTTCCAGGAGCGGGACAACAACCACCTCGTCGGCAGACAATGCCCTGTTGTAAGCGCGCACGTCGTCGATGTAACCATGGAAGCGGTCTTGTGGCCCCTCACCGGCGCCAATCCGAAACGGTGCTTTAAGGACCAGCGGCGAGGACAGACCGTCCCAAAGCACCTTCACCTGCTGTGCTTTGCCATTGACGTAAACCTTCGCCCCTTTCGCCTTCCGCTTGCCGTCGTAAGTCGCCAGCACATGGTGCCACCGATTCAGCTCTAGTGGGCGCTGGGCCTCCAGACGGAAGCCGATGTCGGTCCAGCGGCGGGTGTAGTGGAACCGCAGTTTGCCCTCTCGGAGGTAAAGACCATAACCTTCGCCTTTGGCCACATCCTCTACGCTGGAGATAATGGCGCCGTTCCCCGCCGTGGGATAAATCCAAGCCATCAGGCTGAACGGGTCCAGGTAGTTGAAATTCGCTACCTTGCCGGCGTCTACAAAACGCTTACCGTCAAAGCTCCCGGCCTGGCCCACCCTTCCGGGGACGAAGGGGAGCGTTTCGTCCGCTGCGCCGACCACTGCGGGGTCCCTCCGGTCGTACTCGGTTTTTTCCGCCAAGTCAGCCGTCACGTTCGCGTCGAACGACTTCCGGCGTTCGTAGACCCCCGTTCCCTCTCTGACGTCGCCGTCCAATGGAAAGTGCAAAATCAGGCCTTCGCGGATCGACCAATCCGGTGTCTGCGAATCGCGAACCCACTGCTCCCACTCCCTTTGCTTTGCCGTAAGCCTTCCCTTGAGCGCGGCAAACTTCCCTTCCGCGGCAGTCACCTTGCGGTCCAGTTCAATCAGCTTCGCCTCCTGGTCAGGCGTGGGGGCTTTGATATACGGTTCTTCATTGCCGTAGTCGTACACCAATCCCTTTTCTGGAACATTATTGAAATAGGCGAACAGTTGGTAGAACTCCTTTTGCGTAATGGGGTCATATTTGTGGTCGTGGCAGCGTGCACAGCCCACCGTCAAGCCCAACCACACCGTAGAGGTCGTCTCCACGCGGTCAGCAACATATTCAACCCGAAACTCTTCGTCAATGACGCCCCCTTCGGCGGTGGTGCGATGATTGCGATTGAACCCCGTGGCAATGATCTGGTCCCGAGCGGCGCTGGGCAGCAGGTCGCCGGCAATCTGTTCGACGGTGAATTGATCGAAGGGCAGGTTGCGGTTGAATGCGTCGATCACCCAATCGCGCCAGCGCCACATGCTGCGGACCCCGTCGCTGCTGTAGCCGTTCGTATCGGCATAGCGCGCCGCATCGAGCCAGCGCACCGCCATCCGTTCCCCGTAGCGCGGGGATTGGAGAAGGCGATCGACCACCCTTTCGTATGCGCGGGGTGATCTGTCGTTCAGAAAGGCGCGTACCTCGGCGGGGGTGGGCGGCAGCCCGGTCAGATCGAGAGCTGCCCGTCGGATTAACCTCGCCCGGTCAGCCTCGGAAGACGGCCTGATTCCTTCTCCCTCCAACCGGCGAAGCACGAAGTAGTCGATTGCGTTGCGGGGCCAGTCTCGACTTTTCACACCTGGAAGGCCGGGCCGTTGGGGCGCAATGAAGGACCAGTGTTCTTGCCACTTGGCGCCCTGCTCGATCCAGCGCCGGATCACAGCAATGTCGCCGTCGCTTAACTTCTCGTGGCCTAAGTAGGCCGGCGGCATGCGAACGGATTCGTCCTCGGTGCTGATCCTTCGGAACAACGCGCTCCGGGAGCTGTTGCCAGGTACGATGATCTGCTCGCCGGCACGGTCTCCGAACATGCCCTCTTTAACGTCTAACCGCAGGCCGGCCTGCCGTTGCTGTTCGTCGGGACCATGACAGGCGAAGCACTTGTCCGCAAGGATGCCGCGAATGTCCCGGTTGAACTCAACGGTGGGACGATTCGTTCCCCCCCCCGCGGCCGGCAACTGCCCGGCAAGCAGCGCCCCGATTAGGGCGGCCCCCAGGCCAACAACACCAGCGGAATCGCGCGAAAAGACCCTCATTCCGTTCACCGATGTTTATTATAGATACTACGACCACTTCGGCACCGCAACTAAGCCAGGATTTCCGATTTGGCTCCTCTGACGGCACGAGTCTACACCCTCACCCGGCGAAGCGCAACCATTTCTCCACCCGAAAGAGGCGGCGGCTGAGGCGGGACCGATCGAGCCCCCTTCTTGCCCCTCATGGGGGCTGATCCGCCGCTGCGAAGTCAATTTCGCAGACACCCTTCCGAGCTTCCGTCCTCAGTACTCAGGTTTCGCATTCGGCAAGTCGCGTGCTACCCGCCCGGCACAGGCAGCGCCCAGATCCTCCGCAGCATGTCGCCAAACAGGCGCCGGTTCAGATGTCCCTCCGCGAACAAGAGCCAGTAATACCGCGCGTGTTTAATTAGCCGTCCGCCCGTCTTCATCAGCCGGTGCTGCAAGCTCGTCAGCGACCAGCTCTTGATCCGTTGCGGCAGCCCCAGCCGCCGCCACAAGTTGCCCAGGTTATAGGCCAGCACGCTGAGCTGCAAGCGCACCTCGTTCGCCCGGAAGCGATGGCACGACAGCCGCGTCCAGTGCGTCGCTTGCTTACCTTCTTTGATCCACTGCTCCGCCGTGCCGCGCTTGTTGTAGAAACGCACCACCGACCGGCTTGGCAAGCTCATGTTCGTCACGATAAAACCGACGCGCGCGAATAGCTCGCCCTGGTGGTGCTCGACCTTGGCGACAACTCGTCTGGGCCCCTTCCAGCTCTCCGCCTGATAGCGAAAGCTCTTGTAGCGCACTAGCGGCTTGCGGCCGGGCCTCCCCGGCGGACGAAACAGGATGTCTTCGATCTCCAGCTCCAGGCTCTTATTGGCCGGAATGCGGATCGCGTAGCCCGCGCCGCGCTCCTCCAGTGCTTCGTAGATCTCGGGCTTGGCGAAGGCGGCATCGGCGCGAAAGGTGACCTGTTTGCCTTCGGCCAGTTGGCGCTCGATCTCCGGCAACAATAGCTCATCCCAGTCCTCGGCGCTGTGCACGTTGCCGGGACGCAGCTTGGCAGCGAGGCAATCACCATGACCGTTGAACAAAAGCAACGGGTGGTAGCAGACCGACTCGAAGTGTCCGTTGTAGGCACTGCCTTCCTGTTGGCCATGGACCGGACTCTCGGTGGAGTCCATGTCCAGAACGACCCGCTCGGAGTCGTCGAACGCCTCCGCTTGCCCGACCAGCTCTCGGTTCAGCGCCATCAGCCCCAGCAGGTTCTCTTCGCTCGCCAGCATCTCCGTCTCGAAGCCGTGCAGCGTCGAGGTCAAGGCCGCACCGCGATCCCAGATCTTCTGCGAACCGATCAAGCGAAACGTCGGGTCAGCCGACACTCGGACGGCGTCGTTGACGTCCTCGTAGCCTGCCAAGCGGCTGTAGACCGACTGCCGCAACAGATCAGCGAACGTGAACTGCTTGTTTGTGCCTTGCCGGGAGTCGGTGAGATGCTCGCCGATCAGTTTCCCGAGTCCGAGTCGCTCGTCCAACTCCCGAACCAGGATCAAGCCACCGTCGGAAGTGACGTGCGATCCCTGGAAATCGACTTTCAACGAGCCGTTGAAACTTAGCTGGAATGGCTTGGTTTGTTTTTCACCCATTGGGTGTTGGCCTCCATGGCGTCCTCATCGGGCTCTAGCCCCTATGAATAAAGACGCTCAAGGCCGCCGGAAGGTCGAGAGGTCTGAATCAAATTGGAAATGCGGGCTAAAACTATCGCATCCGGTAGCACAATTCCGATTGAAACCCCATCGAGCAATTGCTCTGCCAAATGCGTGGCGGCTTGCTTCAAGTCGCCGTATCGAAAGCGACTGACTCCCCTCTCGCCGTACCTCTTCCTGCTGGGTCGCATCCGATACAGCACTAAGGCTTTTCATTCCCCCGCCGGCGAAATCGGGCTAAGTGCTTTTATTGGAGGATGTTACAAGCTAGCAAGCGTTGATTGCCGGTGGTATGATGATTTCGTAACACCCATTCGCGCCGGTTGGCTCAACGCACGAACGTCAGATTCCGTGAGGGACTTGAGCAGTACCGGCGACAACTGGAGCAGATCGGGGCTTTGAGCTAACGAGTATCAGGCACAACACTTTCGATGACCCAAGCGCTGATCAGCTCAGACCTAGACTACTGGAGAAACCTCACCATGACAGGCAAATTGGCGATCCACGGCGGTAAGTCCATAGTCCCGGAAGGTCTGAAGAAGGCCTGGCCCGAGATTACGCAAGAAGACAAGGACGCGGTCTTGGGTGTTCTCGAACGCAATATCTTTACAGGTGAAGAGCACGGACCTGAAGCGAACGCTCTAGAGCAAGAGTGGGCCGAGTTCAACGGAAGCAGATATGCCATGGCCTTTAACAGCGGCACGGCGGCCATCCATACGGCTCTATTCGCCGCCGGTGTCGGCCCTGGCGATGAGGTCATCACGACTGCCTTCTCTTTCTCCGGGACGTTCCACCCCATTCTCCAACAGCACGCAATCCCCATTTTTGTCGACGTCGATCCCCGCACCTACAACATCGATGTCGGCCAAGTAGAGAGCAAGATTACCGACAAGACGAAAGTGCTGCTGCCGGTCCACATCCACGGGCTTCCCGCGGATATGGACGAGATTCTAGCACTGGCCAAGAAGCATAACCTTCTAGTGGTCGAAGATGCCTGCCAGGCCCACGGGGCTACCTACAAAGGAAAGATGGCCGGAACCATCGGGGACTTCGGCTGCTTCAGCCTCAACGCGACCAAGAACCTTCCCGGAGGTGAGGGGGGACTGGCCAACACCGACAACGAGGAACTGCTCGCGCGGGCAAAGCTGATCCGTACGTTCGGCGAGAAAGTCGGACAGGGAAAAGACCGATTTCGCTCCTACGAGTGTTACACCATTGGCTGGAACTACCGTTGTCAAGAGATGCCCGCTGCGTTCGCTCGCAGCCAGCTAAAGAGGTTGCAACGAAATAATGCCAACGCCCAACGTAATGGGGAGCATCTGACCCAGGAACTGAGCAAGATCGAAGGGCTGATCCCGCCTTACATTCCCACCGACCGAACTACGGTCTACCACAAATATCGGATCCGCTTCGACCCCAAGGTACTTGGGCTGAGCACGCCGGCGGTTGAGTTTCGAGACAAGCTGCTGGACGCAGTCAGCGCGGAGGGAGTGGCCGCCCACCTGTCACATTACAAACCCCTGCCCGCGAATCCGATTTTCCAAAAACTCGATGTGGGACTTGGTGACGGTTATCCTTGGCGCTCTCCTTACTACGGAAGGGAGATCAGCTACAACCCGGAGGAATACCCAAAAGCAACCGAAGTGTTGGAAACCTCCATAAACGTGAATGGCGAGCGGCATCCTATCTTTGCCCAAGATATGGAGTTAATGGAGCATTACGTCGCTGCCTTTCGCAAAGTGTTCGACAACCTGGATGAGTTGGTGGCGTGAGTTGCTAGGCGAGAGGCCTAACGGAGAAGCTACTGGTACCCGAACTGGAGACCCAGCGCCCCGTCTATTCGAAGAGTGGCGCCGGTGATGTACGACGCTGCATCGGAGCACAAGAAGGTGGCGGCCCGGCCCATTTCTTCGATCGTAGCCAGTCGGCCCCAAGGCAGCTTTTTGGCTCCTTCCCTGATTTCCTCTTCATTGGCGTAGTGTCGTTCGCCGGGAGTGTCTGTCCAACCAGGTTGAATAACGTTGATTCGGATGCGGTGCGAGGTCAGCTCGTTGGCGATCGTGGCCGCCATATGATTGACGCCGGCCTTCGCCGCGTTGTAAGGGAGCGCCGTTGGATAAGGTATGAAGGCGAAAAGGGAGCTGATGAAGACCATGCTGCCGCCCTTCCCCTGAGCGACCATTTGTCGGGCGCCGGCCTGGGCGGCGTGAAAGGTGCCCCAAAGGGTCACGTCGAGACAGCGTTTCATCTCTTCGACCGGCAGTTCGAGAAACGGCGGCCGCTTGGCTGGGTAGTAGGCGTTGCAAACGACGACGTCGAGGTGGCCAAATCGTGCGACGGTTTCCGTCACCATTTGGTCTACCGCTGTTCGATCGGCAACGTCCGCTTGTACGATCAAGACCTGCCGGCCTATAGCGCGAACTTCCTCAGCCACTGACTCTGCGCCGTTGGCGTCCTGGCGATAGTTGAGGGTGATATCTGCTCCCGCGCGCGCCATTTCGAGCGCACAGCCGCGCCCGATCCCGCGCGAAGAGCCGGTGATAAGCGCCACTTTGCCTGTCAGATCGATGTTCATTTCCCTTGCTCCGGGTCGCGACAACTAACTATGGGATTCGCCCCTGACATACCGGCGGGAATCTCCGATTTCGGTCTCCAGCCATTGGGATTGTACACGCCCATTTGCCTGATTCCGCCCAGAGGTTTGCCGCCCGTCTTGGGGCTTACCGGCGGCTCAACCGTTGCGGCTCTACCGCTAGGGATAGCGCCATGGATGCCCAGCTCGTTCCTGAGGCGGAGATCCACTGGTCAGGGCCATAAGGGAACCCGCTTTCAAAATACGGCTGCACCGGGAACGACCGTGTCTTCACATGCCACGATCCATCCGGCGCTTGCGTTCGTAAAAGGTAGCGCATACCCTGCTGGTAAACGTCGTCCGTGATCTTCATCTTGCCGGCCAGGTGGAGCGCATAGAGGGCTTCGCCGGTGGCGTAAGCGTCGCTGCCCATCGTGGGTAGCTGTGACCAGCCGCCATCATTGCGTTGCTTTTTTGTTAGGCCCTGGGCCGACTTTTTGATCACGGCCTCATTGCCTCCCGCCCACTGCAGCCCAAGCAGGTGGAAGGCTCGTTCCTGCGTCGTCACTGGCTGTGCGGAATCGAGCCATGCAGCGGCTCGGGCCAGACGTTCTTCTGTATCCCTCTTCTCCGCGGGGGGCGAATAATGTTGCAGGGCTTTGATCACCATCGCGGTGGTGATGTAGGCGTCATAGGTCAGCGGAGGACGGTTGCCCGTGGTCGCCCAGTGCCCTTCGGGCGACTGGTGCAGCTTGAGGTAGTGCACCAGAGAGTCGGTGTATTCGTCGGCCGGCCTGCGGTTGGCCGCGAAGCCGAACATCTCATAGCCGACGCTGTTGGGACTGAACGCCGCCATGTTCATCGTGCGTTCGGCGCTTTTTTCGAGCAGCCCCAAAGGAATCTGCGTCAGCTCTTTGGGCGCTGGAATGCCGCGCTCACGCGCCAAAGCCACGGCCGCGGAAGGCAGGTACTGGTTGTGGCACGAGTTGCAGCCTCCCTTCCTGACAAACTGTGGGCTTTGTTTCTCGAGCAGCCCGATGGCCTTTCTGACGGCGTCGGGGATGGATTGCTCGCCGGAAGAAGGAGGTGCGTCGACGGCGATGCCTCCGCTCAAGCGCAGCTTCTCTGAAACACCCAACAGGCGGGCCACCTCGTTGTCGCCGCGCTTACCGGCGAGAGTCCGAGGAGTTTCACCCTCTCCGCTGACTTCGGTGTCGGCGCCTCTGTCGAGCAGCGTCCTCACGATCCCGGCGGGTATCGCCTCCGAATACGCAGCCCACATCAAGGGCGAGTAGCCTCGGTAGTCCTGCCCGTCCGGCTCGGCCCCCTGCTCCAGCAAAACCTTGACAATGTCCTCCGCTCCCTGCTGAGCGGCCATGGCAAGGGCAGTCTGATCGCGCTTCGTTCGAGTCTTGACGTCAGCACCATTCTCGAGCAACAAGTGGACAGCCTCGAGGCTGCGGCTCCGGGCCGCCTCCATCAGTGCCCCGGCGCCGCTGCTGCTACGGGCCGTTGCGTCGGCCTTTTTGGCGAGCAACAGCTTCATCGCCGGCACATCTCCGTCGCGCGCGGCGGCCATCAACGGCGTGCGTCCGTTCATGGTGGCGATATTGGGGTCGGCTCCTTTGTCCAGAAGCAGCCGTAGGACCGAGTGGCTGTCGCGCCGGCGGGAGGCGAGGTATAGCGGCGTGCTGCCGTCCTGGGTCTTGCTGTTGATTTCCGCGCCGCCTTCCAACAGTAGGCGCGTCTTTTCGTCGCTCCGCACGGCCCAGTGCAGGGGCGTCCCTTCCAGGCGGTTCTTGGCGTTGACATCCGCGCCGTTGTCCAGCAAGAGTTTCATCGTCTCGATGTCCCCGAAGCCGGCGGCGTGATGAAGCGGCGTCGAGTCGCTATGGTCTCTCCCTTTGACTAGCTCGGGGTCGTCCGGTAGAAGCTTTTTCACGGCCGCGGACTTTTGGCCCCGCACGACCGCAATCAGTGCCTTGAGCTTTGGATCGAGGGGCTTTTGAAGCTCCCGCGGTTCAAGCTCGATATCACCCCATTCCGCGCCTTGATCGATCCACGCGCGCAGGATTCCGATGTCTTCCGCCGCCAACGGACCGGTCGGCGGCATCTGCATCCCACCGTCTCCGCTCACCAGCCGGAGGATCAGCTTGCTGGCGGCGCTTTTGCCCGCAATGATGACCGGACCGTAGTCGCCACCCCGCAACGCATTCTGCCGCTTGTCGAGGCGAAGTCCCGACTGTTGCTGTTTGGTGCCATGGCACGCGTGACAATTTTTGGCCAAAATCGGCTTCACGTGTTGGTCAAAGTCCACCTGCATGTCAGCGGGGGGTGGTAGCTCGCTGCCAACGAGCGCCACCAGCGGCAGGCCTAGGTAGAACAGAAGTGCGGCTCCGGTTGCTCTCATCGTCCGATCCTTTCCAGCACCGTTTCGCGACTGGTGTTGCCGTATGGCTCCGTGCTCGTCGGAGGTTTCCGAGTTCGGTTCCTGCTGGCGTCATTGTACTCGCGCATTACGCGGCGCACAACAGTTTTCGTTAAGACTCTTTCCGACGAATGAATAGCGAGGACGAATGTCCGGTGGTGGGCTCAAACGAAGTGGTGGTGATGCAGGTGGCAGTTGATGACCTGAGAGAACTATGTTCAAGACGGAGTAAGAGCCCCCGTGTGCCTGACCCAACTCAAATACGGGCGCTACTGCCACTTTGTTGTGCCCAACCCAAATTTCGTGACGCCACCACCCTGTTCTTCATGCATGAAACCAGGCCCGACGCTATTGCCGCCCTGTTGCCCCCGAGCAGACGCGTTCGCCCCTCGGTAGAGAAGACAACGTGAACCAGCAAATCAGCCAGGCTGTGTGGCAGAACCCCTGCGACCGAGCCCTGGAAGGGCGAAACAGCATGCCCCGAGCACCGCGCGGGGCTTGTGCCGTTTGCAGACCCCAGCGGCTTTTCGCCCCCTCGCCGGTACGGGGGCCTGTGTAGCGCCGACGTGGCGCCTTTCCAGGGCCCGCGTCCTTGGGCTGCATCGGCCACCGAAACTAGCCCACCATGATTCTGCGCTGGACACTCGACTCAAAGACTCCAGTAGCATAAAAGGACTACTGACTGATAGGCGCTTTCTACCGCGGGTTACGGTCGCAGAGGGACTAAAGGGATGACGAAGACCAGGGAAAAAGACCAGCCGCTGGCATTGTCGAGAAACAGTTCCTTGCCGATCCGGTCGCCAGCGCGGGGCAGGCCGCTAGCAACGTAATCGAGCGATGCCTCCACCTCGATGTTGCGCAGCCAGTTCCCCTCGGGCAGCCAGTTGAAGATGTGAACGGCTGTGTCAAGTTCAAAGTTCAACTTGTGAGTGTAGGCACTCCTGTCCCGAGGCCGTTGCGCGGGACTGATTTTGTCCACGATGTCGAAATGACTTCCGACCCAGCCGTTGGTGTCTTCGGCGCGAAGCCACTGCAAGTTTAGCTCGATCTCCACCTCAGGAGAGTTGTCTCGGATCGATGTCCTGCCGAGATCTTCCGCTGTCGCTCCCGTAAATGGATTCTCATCTCCGGAAGCGAATGGGATGAAAATCGTCTCGAAGGTAAAACCGACGCGGGGAATCTCGGTCGGGATATCCAGCGCCACGATTGTTTCAAACACAACCTCGCGCTGGGCACGCGTGACCCCGACTTGTTGATCCCCCTCGAATTCGGCGACTCGGTGTCGACTGAATAAGTTCTCGACCGTAAACGTCGGCTCTATTTTTAGCTCGGGTCGGCAAAGGAACAAACAACGATCTTTTTTCTGCGCCTCGAGCGGCGTGAGAAACGAGCAGCCCAGCGCCAGAACGACAGTGGTTCTGATCAAGACGAGAGTTCGCAAAGCTCGTTTCTCCGAGCCGACCGGAGTTCCCAGCTAGTCGTGGAGTGCCTCGCCGCAAGTGGGCAGCTACAGCCGGTCAACGCGTTTTGCTCACTGCTTGTCCCCACCCAGCGCTCCGCCGGCCGACTCCAGTCGGTCGTTAAGATGTTTGCGGATCTCGGCGGGCAAACCGATTCGATCAACTTGGCCGTTCTCCATCATCACCACTCGTTGTCCTATTTCGAAAGCCTCTTCGCGGCTGTGCGTCACGTAGAGCAAGGTGAAGTCTAGCCTTTCGTGAAGTCGTCGGATTTCGGCGCGTAGACCCACGCTGAGTTCAAGATTGAGACTGGAGAGCGGTTCGTCCATGAGAAGGATCAGCGGCTCCAGCACCAACGCCCGAGCGAGAGCCACACGCTGCTGCTCACCACCGGAAAGCTCAGCAGGGAGGGCTTGGCGGCGGTCGGTCAGGTCAGTGAGTCGGAGTAGGCTGTCGATTCGTTCCTCGGCAAGGGCTTTGGGTACTCGCCGTGCGTTCAAGCCGAATTGCAAGTTACCCTCGACGGTCAAATGCGGCCACAGGGCAAGATCCTGGAAAACCATACCGATGTTTCGTTTTTCCGGTTCCAGCAGTACCCGTCCGTTGGCCGCCACGACGGTGTCAGCTACCGTTATGGTTCCCTCGTCTGGAACCGCCAAGCCCGCAAGCAGGCGGAGCACGGTGGTCTTGCCGCACCCGGAGGGCCCGAGGATCACGAGCCGCTCTCCCTGTGCAACGTGAAGTGTGAAATTGGACAGCGCGGGACGCCGCTCGTATGTTTTTGTCACCGAGCGAAACTCAATGAACGACACTGGGCGATCTCCTGCGCCGAACGACGATGGCGAAAGCGAATAGAGGAAACAGCGTGGCTGCGACCATCAGCATGCACAGGGCGGCAACCAAATCGGGTGGCCCGTTGGCCATCAGCGTAAACGTCCGCACGGGCAAGGTGTCACCGCCCGGTGGATACACTAGCATCGTGATGCCCAAGTCGCGCAAGCAGAAAACGTAGGCCAGCAGCCAAGCCGCCAGCAGGCCGCGACCCGAGAGCGGAACTACGATCCGCACAATCCTACGGATCCAGGACGCCCCGACAACTTGAGCAGACTCTTCCATGGAGCAAGGAATCTGGTTCAAGGTGGCTACGGTGGTTCGAGTGGTCAATGCAGCATACTGCGACACATACCCAAACAGCACGATCCACGGGCTTGCGTAGATAAAAGCCGTACCGGGTGTATTCCACAGACTAACGAGGCCGATGCCGGTCACACTCCCCGGCACCGCGAACAAGAAAAGGGTCAGTCCGTCAGTGAAGTGGGCTAAGCCAAGAGACCTGCTGTGAACGAGATAGCCCAGGAGGAAACCGAGGACGGTCAGAAACGAGGCGCCGGCTCCGGCGTAGCCGATGCTGCGGAGCACGCTGTCCCCCGCCCGTGTGAAGGCGTCCACGTAGGCACTGTGTGACGCTGACTGAAGCGCCAATCCCGCTAGCGGCAAGAACACCAACAAAAGGCCGGCGCAGCTTACAGCGAGAAGAAGCCATGGACGGAACTTTCCCAGCCGAATCGGCTGAGATGGATCGACACGAGTCACCATCCGAAGAGGGAGAGTCTTAGAGCCGAAGAAGCGCCACTCTGCGAACAAGACCAATAGGGTGATCAAGGCGAGCGGAACCGCCGCAGCCGTCGCCGCACCAAAGTTGTGGAATGCCGCGAACTGCGTAAAGCTCTCCACCGCAAATACCTCATAACGGAGAAAGCTCGGCACACCCAATTCTCCCAACGTCAATAAGAACACGAATGTCGCCCCGAGAGCGATCCCTGGCAGTATAAGCGGCAGGGTGATTTTTCGCAGCACCGCGCCCCAGCGCGCCACAACAATTCCAGCCTCTTCCAGGCGCCGGTCAACACCGTTGAGGTAGGCCATCGTAAGCAGTAACTGGATTGGTAAAAAGGTTGGCACCAGCACAAGTACACAGCCCGGCAGCCCGAACAATTGCGAAGAGGTCCATTGCCCGACCGCTTCCCCCCACACTCGCGAAAGCAAGCCCTGTCGGCCAAGCAGATCAAACCAGGAGACGGCTGTGACGTAGGGTGGGAGTATCAGCGGAATCGTGAACAAGATGGTAAACATTCCTCGTAGGGGCAAGTCGGTCCGGGCGAGCAACACAGCGAGAGGAACTCCGGCAACGGTCGCCAGCAGCGTGGTCAGTGCGGCCAGCAGGAAGCTGTTTTGCAACAGCACAAAGGGTCGAGTGGAGCTGAAAAGTTCTTTGTAGTAAGCAAAGCTCCAGACGCCATCGACCGTCAGACTTTTGACAAGCATCACCAGTAGAGGCAGGAGCCCCACCGCTACCAGAAGCATCACGGCCCCCGTTAAGACGATGCGCTTGGTCAAGTTCAGTAGCCCAGCCAGCTTTTCAAGAAGGGTTGGATCTCCTCCATTTTTCGAGCGACTTCCGCGTAGCTGACTTCCATTGCCTTCAGGTCTTCGATCCGTGTCACATCGGGTGGGGTTTCGACTCCGGCAAGTAAGGGAATCTGGGCGGCGTCGGAAAACGCCAGCTTGCGCTCAGTTTCCGCGGATAGCAAATAGTCAATCAACTTCTTGCCGGCTGCCGGATGCGGCCCTCCCGCGATTAGAAGCACAGCGTTGGGCAGAATCAAACAACCGATTCCATCAGGTCCCTGGTCGGGATAAATGATTTCAATTGGCTTGCCTTGCTTGATACGGCTGTAGGCATCGTCGCTGTCAACCAGGGAAAATCCGAACTCCCCGGACCCGACCAGATCGGCGCTTTCGCCGTTGCTGGTCGATATCTTTACGTCATTCGCTTTCAGACCCTCGAAAAACTCTTTTGCTTTGTCATCCCCCCAGAGAGTGAAAAGCGCTGCGGCGTAGACGGTGGTAGTCCCGAACAAGGGGTTTGCAATCACGCCTTTTCCTCTGAAGCGCGGGTCAGTGTAGTCCCGGATGGACTTAGGCTTTTCCCCCATGAGCTTGCTATTAGCGACAAAGGGTCTTGAACGGGCCGAGAAGCCCGTCCAATAGCCTTCGGGATCCTTGAAGTGATCGGGAATGCCCGCGGCGTTGGGAGATACGTAGGGGGCGGCGATTCCTTGCTGTTTCAGATACTCGGCGCGGATCGGCTCGTTCGCCCAAAACACGTCGGCCTGCGGATTGTCTTTCTCGGCCAGTAACCGGTTCATCACGCCGGTGCTCTTGGTCTCCTCGGTGTCGAAGACCGCTTGGACTCGGATGCCCGTTTCCCGTTCGAAGTCTCTGAGGATTGGTTCTGAGAAAACCTGATCCTCGCTGACGTACGCCACGACTGTGTTCGCGGCGTCTTGGCGACCGTTCGTGCAGGCGGCCAGGGTCAGCAATACACCCATTGGCAGCAAACAGTGCTTGGCAAGCGTTGAAGTCTTCATCGAACCACAGCCTCCTTGTTATGCGACCGAAGCGGGTTAACCGCTGTGCCCGTGATCCCCAAGGCAGCGGCGCGCCCGCGGCCATCGGCCTGCAAATCGGCTGCGGGGGCCACGCAGACGCTGCTCGGCTTCAACTGACAGCGTTTTCACCATTGAGGCACACGCCCAACGGGGGTTCGTTCGGGTCACCGTGTGAGTTGAAAATCGTCGAAGTGAGTCACGGCGTCGGCCTTCGTCCAGAGTCCCACCTTGCCGGCCTCAGAGAAGGTCGAGTCTTCTACCTGAAACAACCGTTTGCCGTCAAAGAAGACGGTGAACAGGTTACCTTGAAACTTCACTCCCAGGGTGGCCCAGCGCTGAGAAGCCACCGTATGTTTCACTCCGTAGGTGTCGGGCGGCATCCCCTTCGGCGCAAGCGACGAGCGCTTGCCCTTTTCGACCTTATAAAGAACGGTATTGTTTTCCAGCGCGTTGGTGCGGACGACATAGTAGTTGTTCTCATCGCGATAGCGCCAGACAAGCCCGCCCGAGGCATCCACCTTCCCCGATATCGGCTTCAGTTTGACGCTCAACTCGCCGTCTCGAAGATCGGCTTTTTGATAAATCGCCAGCGGGTACCGGCCCGAAGTCCGCTCATCAGAGACCTGCGCCAACACGGTCGGCAGGCTGGGCGCTGACTCGTCACTTCGTATCTCCCACTTCGGCGGGCCGCCGCTGTGGGTCATCGCCACCGTCCAATCCGAGGGCATTGCCCCAGGCTTTTCGCTGTCAAAGTTGATGACCTCGGCGAACGCGGGCAGCGTCGCCAAGAGCACGATCAGGGCTATGATCATCATCTTTCCCCCCTCCATTCGTCTCCCCTGTGCCTTCACAAGTTACTGCCAGCCCCCACTCCAAACCAGTGCGGAAGCCGGATTAGCTATTTCCGCGTCACTTCCATCGCAAAGAAGTGCTCGAACACCCTTCGTCCGGGACTGTCAGCTTGGTAAACATAACAGCACAGAACCGCAAGCGTAAGCGTCGTGTGTCGAGAGCTGTCTTTTATGGCGCCGGCTCCCGTACTACGAAATCCTCCACGGTCAGCCCGCTTGGTTCCTCTCCGTGCTGAGGATGGAGGAAGCCGTCGATCCGCACATCGCGACCGAGAAGGCCCTGCCGGGCCAGTTCCTGGAGTTTCTCGCCACCACCGAGGACGAGCACCCGCTCAAGCCCGGGCACCCGAAGCGCAAACATGTCCTTCCACTTCTCCAAGCGGCCCCGAACCGCCAATCCCAGCTTCGGAATCGAAAACCCAGATTTCTTGAGCAACTCTCGCACCTTCTCCGGGTCGAAGCTCTCCTCGTTCTCCGACACTACGACCGCCGTGCCGGCCTTGAAGTCCACCGTCGCTTTATCAACGCCATCCAGGCGTTGCAGGGTCCTTTGGACCCCGTGTGCTCAAAGCGGTCAATGCATGCCGTCGACTTGAATGACGGCCTGCTCCACTTGCGCAAAGGCCGGTAGGATGCCGAGCGCCAGCAGTGTGAGCCGAAGCAGTTTCCAATCCATCTTGCATTCCTCCTAATGTTTCCTCAGAGAACGTATCGAAAGCCGAAGACCACCCCGGTCTGCGGCTTGGGTTGCACGCCGTTGAGTTTGCGAACGACGGGGATGGGCAGGGACAGCTCGAGGATCAGATTTCGCTTCATGAAATACTCGATCCCTGGAGAGATGTAGAGCAGCCCGCCGCCGGAATTTGGGAGCGCGCCGGCACGGTCGCGCGCTCGGTTCCGCACTTCGGCGTTGAACTCGACAATGCCGAAGACGCCGTGCGGGGCGAGCCGGCCTATCCCGTTCACTTTACCGGATCGGCTTTTCTCCGAATCCGGCAAGAACAAATAGGAAAGCGCCACATCGAAGAGCACCCGATTCCCCACCGTCACGCCGTCGCTGTTTCGGGTTGCCGCCTCATACTGCACGTCGGCGAGGATATGACGTTGCTTGCTGGCCTTCAGGAACACCAGGTCCCCGAGGTAGCTCGCCGCTCCCGTACTGAAGCCCTCGGACCCTGTCGGCGTCTGCCCGCCGAACTCGGCCGCTAGGCGGGTGAGCCCGCCCGGCTCATTCTTCTTGACGAGTCCGTCGTATTTGACGAAGAATCGCGAGTCGCCGCGGCCAGTGCTCTCCCCGGCCACGAAGGGTGTTACGGCCGTCGCGTGCCACGCGGGCGCGAACCCGTAGACAACCGCGACTGGCTGAATATAGCGCCTCGTCTCGATTGTGGAGCCGTCTCGCAGTAAGGTGCGCCGGTCGATCCGACTGAACGAGCGCACCAGAATCTGCTGGTTGAACAAAGTTCGGCCGCCGGGCGCGAGGATCGCCTGGCCCTCGGCGCTAGGCAACCAGCCAAAGATTACCAGCGTACCCAAAGATAGGGCACGTGCTGAGCGAAACGGCCGTGATATAAGCATTCCAATCCTCCAAGGCGAACCGCCGCGATAAGGGTTACGTCCAAAACCGGACGCACCCCACCTCTTGCTTTGGCGCTAGACCAGAAGAATGGAATGTCTCAGGTAAAGCTCCTGCTCAGGAGCTCCTGCAGGAGCTGTAAGGCCGGTACGTTGACCTCTAAGCGCGTCTTGCATGTATGGGCGAGGCTGCGCTGATTGCACGGCAGCAAGCCCTGGCGGTCCCCACTGCTTGGCGCGAGCTGGTTCCGGTGCGGGAGCCGTGGGGCCCTCGCCGCAGCGAAGCGAACAGCAGGACTTCGCGTAGGGAGAGCCCGCTTTTGCCAGATGGCAACAGGAGCGAGCACAACTCGTTTCCGGTGCTCTGAATCGCTCTTCGTATGCTAGGAGCAATCCTCCGCCGTAGAACAGACAGACATGGCTCAATGTGAAGAGCGCGACCAGCCGGAGCAGCGGTTTCCGCATTTTGCCTTCTCTTACGATACACCCTGAAGCCAGCTACAGAGTCAAGCGGAATCTCATCTGTCGCGCGGAGTGGGTGGTGCGGCCCAGTGCTACTTATGTTACAAAAATCCGGAGCCGCAAAAAGGACAGCAAGCCGGCTGCCGGAGAATGTACCGGGCGATTGGAGCGCGCAGCGGGGCGATCGACGAGGGATGATGCCGCTGGGCTCGCATCGGGTGCGCCCCGCGGGCGGAATGACGCCGTTGGGGGCGGGAGGGAGAGTCGCAGCGTCCCGACTCTCGCCGCGGGGTAAAAACGGCTCCGCTCGGCGAGCAGGAACCCATACGCTGCGATGCACAACGTCGCGTGATGATGAAAGCCCCGCCAGCCGCGGCCCTCGTAATGCCCCAGCCCCAACTCCTGCTTGAGTTCCTGATAATCGCGCTCGAGGATGCAGCGTTGCTTGGCCAGCGCCACCAGATCCTTGCGGGTCGTTTTCTGGCCTACGTTCGCCAGCCAGTAGTGGGCCCGTTCCGCCTGTTTCGCCGGCCACTCGATCAACAGCCACTGCTCGGGGTGGGGTTGGTGTTGTTCGGAGTCGCGATGCGCCGGCCGCACCCGCACGGCGGCGAAACGCGAGCGCAGCTTGCGGCCGCTCCCTTCCCTCCCGCTCAGGGTGTGGAAAGCCTTCCTCGCCGACAGCTCGCCGGCCAACTCCTTCACCGTGACGGGCTGGTGTTGTTCAGCGCGTCGCAACCGCTTCGGCGGCCGCCCGCAAGCGGAGTATTTCTTCGTTGGCAGAGGCCCTTGACCTGCTCTCCACACGGTCGTGGAGCTTTGGATCCCGACGACATACTCGAGTCCCAGCTGCTCGAGTTCGCCGCGAAATTCGCTGTCGTTGCCGTAGGCGGCGTCCGCTAAGACCACGCCGCGGGGCACTTCCTCGTCGAGTGCCTGGCGGATCTGCTCCAGCGCGATCTGGGGCTTGGTCTGAAAACGAACCTCCTCGGGCACGCCCGCTTGGCGCAGCCGTTGCCGATCACCGGCCCAGGACGGGGGCAAATACAGCCGATAGGCGATCGGCAAGCTCGACTTCCAGGTCGCCAGCGACAAGCTGACCGCCAGCTGACAGTTTTCCTGTCGGCCCCACTGTCCACCGTATTGCCGCGCCACGCCGACCGAGTGTTTCCCTTTCTTGGGGAAGCAGATGTCGTCGATCACCCAGGCCGCCAGCGGCGATTTCTTTTCCATCCCGGGCAGCACCAAGCCGCGCACCCGCGCCAACAGGTCGGCGTCGCTCCAGGGCGAATCGGCCACCAGGTGATGCAGCGACTGGTGGCTCCGACGGACCTGGTCGGGGGCCAGCCGTGCGGCCATCGGCTCGACACTCTTGCGTTCGATGGGCAACAGAAGACCGCGGCAGTACGCTTTCAAGGGCTCGCTGCGGTCGGCATGTCTCGCGGCACGCGCCAGGCTGTCGAGATAAGCCGCCAAACGTCGTTGCTGTGCGCCTGGCGCCCCAGACGGACTTTTGTGCACGCCTCGATGCTACCATGTTTTATAACACAGTAGTCCTCGGAGGTTATCTCGATGAACGCTGTTACCCGACTTGACCCTATCCGCTTCGAGGTGATCCGTCATGCGCTCGTCGAAGCAACGGAGGAAATGGCGATTACCCTTCGACGCAGCGCCTACTCGACCAATATCAAGACCAGGGCCGACTTCTCCTGCGCCTTTTTCGACCGCCACTTACGGCCCATTGCCCAGGCTTCCGGCCAGCCTATTCACCTCGGCTCCTTGGCAGTGCTGCTGCCGCGCGTCATCAATGAATACGGACCCGAGAAGCTGGCTCCAGGTGACGCCATTCTGGCGGGGGCGGGTCCATTGCCTGGGTAGATCCCGGTGGCATCCTGCGCGTGGGCCCCCAAAGCGCGGGCGCCGATCCTGGGCCGGCCTGCTACGGCAAAGGGGGGACTGAACCCACGGTTACTGACGCTAATCTGGTTCTGGGACGCCTCAGCCCAGACCTTTTCCTGGGCGGCGAGATCGAATTGGATGTGCAGGCTGCCCGGCAGGCCATTGAGCGACAGTGTGCCGATCCGTTGGGGATGGACGCCGTCGAGGCGGCCCACGGCATTGTCGAGATTGCCAACGCCGCCATGGTCAATGCGCTGCGCCTGGTCTCGATCCAGCGGGGCTACGATCCCAGGGATTTCGTGCTGCTGGCCTTCGGCGGGGCCGGACCGGTTCACGCCAATCGTCTGGCGAAGGAAACCGGCATGCCGACTACGATCATCCCGATGAGCCCGGGCACGACATCGGCCTTGGGCTTGCTGGTCACCGATCTGAAGCATGACTACTCGACGACCATGATTGAGCGCATCGACCGGTTGGACGTCGCGGCGGCGGAGAGCGCATACCGAGAAATGGAGGCGCGGGGACGAGCTACGCTGGAGCGTGAGAACGTAGGGCCTGGACAGATGAGCTTCCAGCGGCAGGTGGACATGCGCTACGTGGGTCAGAGCCACGAGTTGACGCCGTCGTTATCCCACAATCCTCTGAGTTCTGCTGAAATCGGCCGCGTTTTGGAGCCGTTCCATCAGGAGCATAATCGGGCTTACGGTTTCAGCGCCCCAGGCGAACCGGTCGAGTTCGTCAACCTCAGGCTGACCGCGATCGGCCAGATCACGAAGCCCCGGCTACGTGAACTGGAACCACGCCGCGGGGCCGCCGAGCCGGCTTCGGCGCTGAAAGCAACTCGGCCGGTCTACTTTGCCGAGAGCGACGGCTACGTCGATTGTCCTATCTATGATCGCTATCGGCTGGCAGCCGGACACGTTCTCACCGGACCGGCCATTGTCGTGGAGCTCGATTCCACCACGGTGATCCACCCGGGCTACCAGGCCGAGGTAGACCGGTTCGGCAATCTGATCCTCGGAGAAGCCTAGCCACACTCATTCGCCAGTAGGAAATCATCGGGATGGGCTTCGAGATGAAGGGGAAGTTTTTCGCGCTCAAAGATCGGCAGAAGTTCGTCGATTGATTTCCAGAAGGCAGTTTCACATTCCTCGGCCATCTCCGGCCCCACCCGAAAATTGGATCTTTGCGGCGAGGGCCCTCGATCGAGGATGGAGTTCACCGTCTGGCATTCAATCTCGACGGCGATTTCGATGGCCCGTTTCCAATAGCGCACGGCCGCCTGGCGCTCGTCTTCGAGCGGGCTGGCCCAGCGATAGGTGACCAACATGGAGACCATCTCGACGCCGGTCTCTTGCAATTCCTACCTAAACTCGCGAATGCGATCGACGTTGGCTCGCGGCGGGGAGTATTCGGGAACGAAATCGTCCAGAGAGCAGAGCTCGAGGTATTCGAAGCCCATATCCGCTGCCACCCGCGGCATCTGCTCGACAGGCATAGGCGCGTGGCAAAAGGGATCTAATGCGATCTTCATGTGAGTTCCTCTCTCGAAGCTACGCACTGATGCAAGACGTGCGTCTTACTCAGTAGCGGAGCGGAGAATCCCCCTGCCCCGGCGCCGCTTGCCGGGAATCGCTCTCGCCGACATCCAAAGATTTTTCCCCTACATCCGTTGCCGGGGTCCCACGATAGCAGGGTGCGGACTTCGGAGCAGCCTTGCAGATTGCACCACAAAACGTCAAGCGCCCTCCGACAAAATCAGCTATCGTCCGAGAAAGAGAGGAGCGGTTCCGCATTCTGGTTCGAATCATGGGGACCGCCAACGATCCGACGCCGCAAACCATGAAAACCCTACTCCAAGCGGCCATCCTAACAGCTACTAGCATTCTGGTCGGCGCTCTACTGTCGGCCGACTCGATCCTCGACTCGTCCGGCCAGTGGTCCCGTTGGCGGGGACCGACAAACAGCGGAATGGCCTCGGGCGATGCACCCACCTCATGGAGCGACACCCGGAACGTCAAATGGAAAGTCGCAATCCCCGGCCGGGGGAGGTCCTCTCCCGTCGTGTGGGGCGACAAGATCTTTCTCACCACGGCCATCCCCGCCGAAGAGCAAGCCGAGCAACCGGTCGCCCATGAGTTCGTTGTCCTGTGTCTCAACCGCAAGAGCGGCAAGACCCTTTGGCAAAGGACAGCCACATCGGCCACACCCCACGAAGGGTTCCACGCCGACTACGGCAGTTTCGCCTCGGGATCGCCTGTCACCGATGGCGAGCATCTCATCGCCGACTTCGGCTCTCGGGGCGTCTACAGCTACGACCTGGACGGAAACCTAGTGTGGAAAAAGAACCTCGGCGTACAGATGCAAACCTTCTGGGAATTCGGTGAGGGGTCTTCTCCGGTGCTCGACGGGGATCTGCTGTTGCTGAAATTCGACCATGAAGGCGATTCGCTGATGGTGGCGCTCGATAAGAACAACGGGCGGGAGATCTGGCGCGTGGAGCGTGACGAGGTGACGTCCTGGGCGCCGCCCCTGGTAGTCGAATACGGGGGCCGCAAACAGGTGATTACCAGCGCGACGAACAAGATCCGAAGCTACGATTACACGAGCGGTGAACTCATCTGGGAGTGCAAGGGTCTGGGCCGGAATGTTATACCAGCGCCTGTGATCCACGGTGATATCGTGTTTGTGATGAGCGGTTACAAAGACCCGAACCTGCTGGCAATCAAACTGGGAGGAGAGGGCGACCTTACCGATTCGGACCGCGTCCTATGGACCAACACGCGAGCCAACGCCTACACGTCCTCGCCCGTGCTCGACGACAACAAGCTATACGTACTTACCGACAACGGGTTCATTAGCTGCTACAACGCCACGACCGGGGCGCCGTACTACAAACAGCAGCGCCTTCCCAAACCTTACAAGTTCAAGGCCTCGCTGGTCGGCGCCAACGGCAAACTCTACCTTTCGAGCGAAGAGGGGGACGTGATTGTCCTCAAGATGGGAGAGAAGTATGAAGTCCTGGCGACGAACACGCTCGAGGGACAGACCTTTGTTGCGTCACCGGCGATCGCCGGCGACGAAATCCTCCTGCGCAGCGAGACGGCGCTGTTCTGCATTCGGGAGATGAACTGAGCGGCTGGATCGCGAGTTGTTCACTGGGCTTGGACCGAATCGCAACCCGACGGCGTACTATCCAGAGACCCCTCGAGCGAGAAGCGGCGCAACAGTCAAGATCAAGCGGGACGACTGTATCGACCCGGGCGACTTCCCCTTGCCTGCCCTTCCACAGTAGGATTCAACTGCCGGCGCAGCCCGGATGCATCCGGGCGTCCCGCCACTCGCCAAACCGTGTACCATGGGCGTGACCGGAGAAGGCGCCATGAAAGAATCACATCTTGACCGTCGCAACTTTCTTACAACCACCGCCGGAACGGCTGCTGCGTTGGCGGCGGCAGGCTTGGCGAACCCGAAACCCGCGCGGGCCGCGGGACCCAACGACACCATTCGCGTGGGCGTCATCGGGCCCGGCGGACGGGGCACCAAACTGCTCAAACAATGCATTGAGTTCGGGAGCACGTACAAAGCCCGAGTCACCGCCGTGTGCGATATCTGGACTCAAGGCCTCGACGCCGCGGCGAAGCTGGTACGGGAGTCATACAGTGTCGAGCCGAAAGCGCACAGGCATTACGAGCAGGTGCTCGAAGACAAAGACATCGACGCCGTCATCATCGCCACGCCCGACCACCAGCATTCGAAGATGCTCAAAGCATCGATCGAGGCCGGCAAGGACGTTTACGTCGAGAAGCCGATGGGCAACGTCCTGTCCGAGGTGAACGAAGCCTTTGCCGCCGTCGAAAAATCCGATCGCATCGTGCAAGTGGGTACACAGCGGCGCAGCGACCCGCGGTATCGCTCGGCGATCGACATCATGCGGGAGGGCCGCATCGGCGACATCGTCAAGGTCGAAGTCATCTGGAATCTCTACGCCCCCTACCGCTGGGCGAAACAGCAGGAGGAACTCGATTCGATCAAAGAGAGCGATGTTGATTGGAAAGCGTTTTTGATGGGCAAGCCCTACCGCCCGTTCGATCCGAAAATCTATCGTTCTTTCCGGCTGTTCCGCGATTTTTCGAGCGCCATCATCGACCAGTGGATGACCCACGGAGTCGACGTGATTCACATGCTTACAGGAGAACCTTATCCTAAGAGCGTCGTCGCGCTCGGAGGAATCTACCAGTTCCACGACTATCGCGAAAATCCCGACACGATGCAGGCGGTACTCGAATACGGCCACGGCGGCAGGAAGTTCCTGGCGACCTACGGAAGCTGCCTCTCAAACGGGGCCGGCAGCGCGACGCGGGTTCTCGGTACACGGGGCACGCTGGAGGTTGAGGACGTCTGGCGGGTTTCCGGCGACGGCGTCGAGGGGGAGGACGCGTTTCAGGAAGCGGAGGAAATCCCCGAGAAGCCTGGTACCCTGCACCACATGGCTAACTGGCTGGACTGCATCGGCCGACGTGCGCCGCAGGATTTGTACTGCCCAGCGGGCGCCGGCTACGGCCATTCGGTGGCCTGCATCATGACCAACGATGCGATGTGGAGCGGTCGGCGCATGATGTTCGACCCCGAAAAGCGGGAGATTCGCGCGGGCTGAAGGGCGAAGTCCTCCGGCAAAAAATGGTACAGTCACCGATTCGTCCTCTAACCCATGCTGGAAAACAAAGCAGTTGCAGAAGCGAAAATCGGATGACAGTCCCTATTTTTTGCCGAACCTAGCTTCTACCACGGGCTGCTACCCGCCCGGTGGTGACAAACACTCGTGTTTGTCCTTGTTGGAGGTACCCGCAAGCTTCAGCTTCCGTGGGCTTGGCCGTCAGAACTATTGCATTTGATCGAGGACTTCCTATGCATCGCAGATCTTTCACGAAGATCATCGGGGCGGGTGCCGCCTTACTGCCTCTTTCGCGAGGCCGATCTGGGCCGTCAAAGCCTATCAAAGTAGGCGTCGTCACGCACCCCGGAGGCGCGCATCTCGGTTTATATTTCGCCGCACTGGCCGCTGCTCAGGACTGTGATTCTGTTGTCCTTTCAGACCCAAGCGGGGAATCGTTTGCCTCAGCTCGGCAAACTCTAGGCAATAAGCTGACAGCGACGTACAAAGACCTCGCCGCGATGCTCCGCTCGGAAAACCCGCGGATGGCGCTGGTCACCATGGAAGCGGTTCTCGCGCCGCCCGCCATAGACGCCTGCTTGGACGCCGGGTGCCACGTGCTGGCCGAGAAGCCGTCCTGCGTCCGCGCAGCGGACTTTGAAAAACTTGCCGGCAAAGCGAGTGAGAAAAACCTTCATTTGATGCTGGCCCTTGCCAACCGGCTGAACCCGGAGATTGCCGAAGCCCGGCGGCTCATTGGAGAAGGCAAGATCGGCCAGATCTACGGCATGGATCTCTACATCATCGCCGACCAGACGCGCCTAACGCGGCCCTCTTATCACCAGCGTTGGTCGGCGCAAAAGGCTCGCAGCGGCGGCGGACATCTGATCTGGCTGGGCATCCATTGGCTCGATCTGGCGATGTATCTGACGGGCTCGCGAATCACCGAAGTCGCCGGCTTCACCGGCGTCGTCGGCGGACAGCCGCTCGACACCGAAGACTCCGCTGCCCTCGCCATGAAGTTTGACAACGGCACCTTCGGGACGATGACTTCGGGCTACTACCTCGATCGCCGCTATCACTCACAAATCAAGATCTGGGGATCCAAAGGCTGGCTCGAGCTTCGGCGGTTCCGGGGCACTGCACAAGAGTTCCCTTTGGAGTGGTACAGCACGACCGAAACCAACCCCCAGATCCATCGTTACAAGAATCCGGGAACGCCGACCGGCTACACACCCTTCGTGCGGGCCGGCGCCGGCCTAGAAGATCCTCCGCTCACGGTCGCCGACGGGCTTCAGGTTCTGAAGACCATCTTTGCCGCTTACAAAGCCGCTGAAACCGGACGGACCCAGCGGGTCGTGTAGGCCGGTTGACGTAACGATCTCGGCGGTAGGCCGGTCGGCTCACTTCTTTACCGGGACCAAGCCACCCTTCGTGTAGGTGTAACGACTGTAGCGCGGAACAGTTGCAGCACCTTGGTATTTCTGAGCATCCCCTAACAGGATCTTTCTGTCTTCGATTCTCGGGTGGCCCATCGAGTCGAAGGACCAAGTCAGGATGCCCTCCGGCGGAAAATCTATGATCTGCAGTTTGTAGTAGGGCCCCGTGCCCGGACTTCGAGAGATGACAATGTATTCTCGTTCCGGATCGTCGTCCAATTGTTCAAAGCGTCTTCGAATGAACGCAGGCTCCCAGAGGCTACCCCAAATCCAGATCTTCACGAGCTGGAGAGTTTCATCCCGGCCTTGGCCGGCGACAATCCAGTCACCATCGAGATAAACGTGGATGTCTCGCACGGGTTCTCGCTCGACGTCGGTGTTGAGGGGCTGTGCAAGCGCGGCGCTGATGGCCAGCGATCCGAGCGCAACTGGAAGCAATTTCATCATCGTATGACCCTCCGGTTGTCAGTCTACCGCTTGGCACAAGGCCTTCGCCGTCGCGACCGCGCCCTTTCGGGCGCGCGGCTCGGTTTGGACATGCTCTGATTTGAAGCGCACTTTTTCGCAACCAACGGGGGATCCAACAGAGTCGCGGGCGCGGACCGGCGGGATCGCCGGTCCCTACTACCGCGCCTTGTGACGACTCCTGCAGGTAGCCCAGAACAGCAGCCGGTGCGGAGTGTCGAACGCCAGCCGAGAGCGAGCTTTTCCCAAAGGGCCGGCACCGTCCCCAGGGGCTACTGTGCGTAACTCCACCCTTGGGGGCCGGCGCTATTCGGGAGCGAGCAATCGGCTGTGGAACTTGGCTAGGCGCCTTTCATACTCTGCGCCGGCCACGACGACGATGTCATTGTGATAGGCCCCCTCGACGGTCCAAAACTGTTTTGGTTCGTGGGCAGCATCAAAAACCTCTCGCCCGAGCTGGTAAGGGATCACCTCGTCGCGGTCGCCGTGGATGATCAGAACCGGTACCTTCACCTCGGTGATTTTGCGGGCTGTTTCCAGTCCTGAGGTCACCAATGGCCCAAGGACGGGTAGGACGTGCGCTGCCACGGCGCGGGCCGAAGGGAAGGGCGCTTCCAAGACCAACCCGGCACAGGAGCGGCGGGAAGCGAGATCCGTGGCCATGGCCGTGCCCAGCGATTCGCCGTGTGCGACGATCTGCTCCGGTTGGTACCCGCGTTGCACCAAGTAGTCGTAAGCGGCCTCCGTGTCGCGGTAGGTTCCTTCTTCGGAAGGGCTGCCATCGCTTCTACCATATCCCCGGTAGTCAATGATGAGCAATGAAGACCCCACGTTCACAATTGCCTGGATGTGATCAACGCGGTGCGTCAGGTTTCCACCATTGCCGTGGAGATAGAGAGTGACTAGCCCGCGCCTCTTGTCGCTCTCGATCATCCAGCCGTGGACGCGCACGCCGTCCGCCGTCTCAAGCCAGACGTCCTCTGCTTTCCAGTGGGCCTGAAGATCCCAAAACCCCTCGGGGTACTTTACCGGATGAAAAGTTGCCTTGTTGGCAAGGAAGGAGAGCACAACGTAGGTCCAGAGCAACAGCAGGGGCCATCCGATCCATTTCGGCACTCTGAGGGACCGCATGGCACATCCTAGTATAGTGCGTCAAGCAGATTGTAACTGATGGAGGGCGGCTCGGCCGCGCTTGATTTTTTCGAGGATGTCGGATGCCTTGGCAGTCCAGATGAAGGGCTTGGGTTGCTGGTTGTGATGAGCGAGGTACTCGTCGATGGCGGCGGTCAGTTCGCTGACACTGCGAAACGCTCGGCGACGAATCCGCTTATCGGTGAGGTCGCGAAAGAAGCGCTCCACCATGTTCAGCCAGGATGCGGAAATCGGGGCCAGGCCGGGTTTGAGAGAAAACCCTGTGAACGCGCTTCGAGCTACAAGGACCGCTCGGCGAGCTCACCCAGCAACGGCAAGGCGTAGCGTTCACCTTTGCTGGTCTTGACGAGCATGAGGATCCAAACGACCAGGAGGGCCAGCTCGAGGAGCTTGTCAACAGGAATGTAGGGACCCGGTATGACGTGTAACCAGAGTCCGATCGCCCAGTGCACCAGCAACCAGGCGACAAACAGGTAGAGGCCCTGGTAGGCGTGGAAGCGAACGTCCCTTGCTTGTCGGAATTTGTCGGTGGCGAGCACATACACGCTAGCGATCCAGCCAAGCCACGGGATGTAGCACAGAATCGATGCCGCTCGCGGACTGATGGCCGGCCCGCCGCTTGCCGTGCCAGGAGGAATGACCGTGGGCTGGCGTCGACCGCACTGGCGGCAGTATACGTCCGTATCGCGGACCTGCTTGCCGCATGCGGTGCAGTAGGGCACGAGTCTCCTCTCCTACTGGGGAATACGAAGCCCCGCAGCTGCTTGTTCCGAGTGTTTCCCCAAAAGCGAACGGCTAGAACCCGTTCGTCGGAGGTTTCTATCACACCACGAGCCGCTCCAAACCGCAATCGAGGGAAATCAGCGACAGAGAATGCAGGAGCGACAAGGTCCGTCCGTGTTCGGAACAGCACCGCTAGCCGTTTACCAGCTACGCCAACACGACCCGGTCGAACCGTCGCAGCAACGCCCACAGCAGTGCAAGGTGAAACAGCAAACCAACGATCAGAAAAGTCATGAAGCCCTGGCCGCCTTCGGTGGCGATCCAAAATGCCTTGGCCGGCCAATACGTAGGCACAATTCCGAAAAGCCACTGCCAGGGCATTTCGACGAAATAGGCGACACCAGCGGCAGCCGGGACGACTCCAGCGGCTTTCGCCAGCGCGAAGCCCTCCACTTTGTTGCCCGCCATCGACCCCAAAAACAGGGCCATGATGGATCCCTCCATCGCGGCCACAAGGGCCACTGCCGTGAGCGCGGGAAAAGAAATGGAAACGATGCCTGCCAAAGGAACCGCGACCCAAACCACGGCGACCCCCAGCACGATCGGTATCAAGAAACGGTAGGCCAAATAGCCGTCGAATGGCACTGGCGCTACGCGGAGAGCCGTCATTGTCCCATCGTCGCGCTCGTCGAGCAGCAAGAAACCGATCACCGAGCCGTAGGCTAGGGGAGGCGCGAGCACCAAGAGATACGAAGCGATGAGCGGGTAGTAGGGCTGGAGCTCGAACGTAGGCCGCAACCACTGGGCCAGCGCGGGAACGGCCCAGCGAGAAACGAGGGACCAGACCAAGGGATACGCCACCAGGAAGGCCAGGATCAAGTCACGCCGAACCAAACGAAGGTCGTTTTGCCCGAATATTCCCCACAGCATCAACGTACGCATGTCAGCGAGATCCTGCGCTACGAACAACGAAGCGATGAAAGGTTTTGATCGCCCATCGGTAGCCTATGGCGACTGTCAGCAACGAGTATAAGACAGCGTAAACCATTTGCCAGTTCTCAATGGGTTGGAAGGCGGCTTTCATGAGCAGCAGCGGGGCCTGGGTAGGAATTAGGTACCACACCGCATGCGGCCAAAGTTCAAAGTAATCGATCAGCGGCAAGGTCAGCACAAGTGTGTAGGGTACGGAGGGGAGCAAGTATTCAGTAATCGAGTCGTAGCGAGAGATGATGACAAATCCGACCAACGTGTAGAACATCGACAGCAGTACCATCCCCGGCACCAGCAACAACAAATCAGCCCCGAACCCGTAGGTCGCCAACACAATCACGAGACATTCGGCGACCGCCAGGAAAGTCAGTGTGACCACCTTGGACGCCAAGTACTCACCACTTCCTAACGGCGTCACAATGAGTGCTTCGAGCGTGCCTTCACTCTTTTCGAGTGATACGAGCCCGGCAACAAAATAAAAGGTCGTCGTCAATGGCTGCCCGAGCAAGAACGCGGGCAGAACAATTGTCAGATTCTCGGCGGAAATCAGTCTCAAGATCGCGAGCGAAACGACCGTGACGAAGACACCGGCGTAGAAGAAGCCGTAGCGGAACTGCAGTCTTACGTCGAGCCTCAAGACGGCGCCCCATCGGGTCACGACAGCCGGCTCCCGGCGACTTCGATGAATACCTTCTCCAGGGTCGCTTCCTCGGTATGAATCGTTTGAACCGAGTCAGTACGAAGCAGCCGCAGAAAGTCTTCGTTTCGGCCCAAGTCCTCCATCGGAAACTCTTGTTGCTCGACGCCATGGTCTACCTGGTACTCGACCCGCACCTTGCGCGCGCCATGGGTGAGCATGAGGTTGCGCGGCGAGTCGATCAGTTTGACCTCGCCTTTGATGATGAAGGCCACGCGGTCACAGAGCTCGGTGGCAGCCACCATGTCATGCGTGGTGAGGAAGATTGTGCGGCCATCGCGCTTCTTCTCGAGGATGATGTCTTTGATGCGGCGGGCGCTGACCGGATCGAGTCCCGTGGTAGGTTCGTCGAGGAAAATCAGCTCCGGCTTGCTCAGCAACGACCGCGCGAAGTTGAGCCGGTTTTTCATACCCTTGGAAAACTGGGACACGCGTAGCGCCCCGTCGTCACCTAACCCGACCATGTCAAGCAGGTTGTTCGGGGCCTCCGTTTCTCCGTCATAGAGAGACCGGAAGTAGTTCAGGTTTTCGAGTGCGGTCAACTTCAAATAATGGTTAGGCAACTCGAACGAGACGCCGATCCGTTCGTAGTATTCGGAGCGCCAAGACCGCAGGTCCTGTCCGAAGACCGAGACGTCCCCCTGGTAATCTTTCAGCAGCCCGATGAGAATCTTCTGGGTAGTGCTTTTGCCGGCGCCGCTGGGACCCAGAAATCCTAGAATTTCGCCGCGTTCAACCGAGAAAGAGAGTTGCTTCAAGGTTGGTTTTGGTGAGCCGGGGTAAGTAAACGTCAAATTTGGTATCCACTTGACTCAGGTGACCCCAAGATGTAGTATGCGCCTTCGTGGAGGATTATCCACGCGACCTGCTCGAGTTCGAGGTACGCTTCGCCAGCGAAGGGGCCTGTCGCGACTATCTGTCCGCGTTGCGCTGGCCGGAGGGTTTCCGCTGTCCGGGATGCGGGCATGAGCGGGCTTGGCCGGTGCGCAAAGTGTGGTTCGAATGCGCTCGCTGCGGGCGGCAGACGTCGGTGACCTCGGGCACGATCTTCCAAGACACACGTAAGCCGCTGCGGCTGTGGTTCCGGGCGATCTGGCACGTCACTTCGCAAAAGAACGGGGTCAGCGCGCTGGGTCTGCAGCGCGTTCTCGGGTTGGGCAGCTATCAAACCGCGTGGACCTGGATGCACAAGCTGCGGCGAGCGATGGTGCGTCCGGGGCGGGAGCGATTGGCGGGCGTAGTCGAGGTCGATGAGACCTATTGGGGCGCTGAGGAAGAGGGTGTGAGCGGCCGGCAGACCGAGCGTAAAGCCTTGATTGCAGTAGCCGCGGAAGAGAGAGGCCGCGGGCTAGGACGGATCCGCATGCAGCGCGTGCGGAACGCATCGGCGGCCAGTTTGATGCCCTTCGTGGAGGAGTCGGTCGAGCCGGGAAGCGTGGTGCACACCGACGGCTGGCTGGGCTACGAGCCGCTGGAGAAGAAGGGCTACCAGCATCGCATCGTCTTTCTGTCGGGCCGCCGCAAGCAGGCCTCGGAATTATTGCCGAGGGTGCACCAAGCGATCTCGTTGCTCAAGCGCTGGCTGCTGGGCACGCACCAAGGCGCGGTTAGCCACGAGCATCTGGACTACTACCTCGACGAGTTTGTGTTCCGCTTCAACCGGCGCAACTCACGCAGCCGGGGAAAACTCTTCTACCGCCTTGTGCAGCAGGCAGTCGCCGTGGACCCAACGCCGTATCGATCGATCGTCGCCGACTGGGACGCTGAGGCCCCGTGAGCCCAACCACAAGATGTTGGGGTTACCTGAGTCAAGTGGATACCCCATAACGTCAATTAGCGAACTTTGATCATGTGGGATTCGCGTCGTGTATTAGCAAGGGGCGTCGGCGCGCGAGGAGAATCTCCTGGTCAGCCATGGTTATTCTAGCCGACCGGATCGCTTTCCTTCCTGCAAGCCCTTTCAGGGGCGGTCGCACGACTTGCGGCGATTGAGAAGTAAATGGCCGGCAGGAGGCGGATGCTTAGCGGCACACTCACCAGCCACGGTTCTCCATGCGCTTCAGGATTTCTCCGCTGTAGCGATCCTGGCGCTGGGGCTTCCAAATGCGAGGCGAAGGGATGCAGGCGGCCAGACGGGCGGTCTGGTCGCGGCTGAGTTGGGAGACGGGGAGACCGTAGTGGTAGTCCGACGCTTCTTGCACTCCGTAAACGCCGGGTCCCCATTCGATGACATTCAGATAGAGCTCGAGGATGCGCGGCTTCTCAAGGATCAACTCGGCGATAGGGACCAGGGTGAATTCGAAAGCTTTGCGAACGATGGACCGGTGTGTGGTCAAGAACAAGTTTTTCACCAGTTGCTGGCTGATCGTAGAGGCCCCTCGGACGCGGCCTCCTCCACGAATCTCCTCCGCCAGGAGCTTGATCTCGGCCCAGTCAATTCCCCCGTGTTGGTAGAAAGCGCCGTCTTCCGCGGCGATGACAGCGCGCTGGAGTTCGAGCGGAATCTGGTCGAGCGGGACAAAAGTCTGCCGTTTCGCGTAGTCCTCGCCGGCGACAAAGGCTTCGATTCTGTGCTGGAGCTGTACCGAAGTCCAGAGGGGATTCATCGATCGTAAGATCCACAGCGACAGTGTGCAGAAGGCGTAGAAGGCGAACAACAAGCCAGCTGCCGAACGGATGACGCGGCGCGCCAGCCGCCGCTTTGGACCGCTCCCTGAACGCCTACCGCGACGACGCCCGAAAAGTCTCACGTTGGACCACTCTCGTTCAGGTTGTCGCTGGCTTTCCCATAACTCTGTCGCGACATCGTCGTCACGCGAAGTAGATCAATATCCAGACGGTTAGCCCACAGAGCAACCAAGCCCAGGGGCGTTCAGCGCCAGAAGGGGCGTATGGATTCACGATCACGGTCCGAGCGATACGCCCACCAGGTGTAGCGCTCTGTCGTTCGATCACGTGTGTGCTGAGTGAGCCGGCTGACTACGACAATTAGCGCCGTCGCGAACAGGCCGGTTAGCGCGACGCGATGCAAGAAGTTCAGTTGCGGGCCGAAGGAAAGCCGAAGCCATTCGGCCAGCCCGGAAGACCCGCTCGCCCAGTAGTCGTACGCGCTTTCGATGAACACCGAGAAAAACGGTGAAACGAGGATGGCTAAGAACCCGCCACTGGCGGTCGCCCCCCGCCAGAGGACCCCCGCGAGAAACGCGACGACGATCCCCGGCTGGAGGTGTCCGGTTTGATTGGCCAGCCGCAGGAAAAAGTTGTCGCTTTGGTTCTCGGTGTAAGCCAGCGCAGCCAGCGATCCAGCGATAACGACCAACAGGACAATGCAAATCCAGCCAACGAGTAGCAACTCGCGCTCGCCGGCGTCTCGGCGAATGAATCGCTTGTAGAAGTCGAAGGTAAACAGTGTTGCGCCCGAGTTCATCAGCGAGTCGAGGCTGGAAAGAATCGCGCCGATGAGACCGGCCGTGACCAGGCCAGTAAGTCCGTAGCCCGCCGGCACGATGAGCTGCACCAGCAGAGGGAAGGCATCGTCCGGCTGGGGCAGCGCCGGCAGGATACCGGAATCAACGCGAGCCTGGAACAGGTGCCCGGCCGCCATTCCACCGACAACGGAAACGAAGGGGATCAACAGTTTCAGATAGCCCGCCGCGACGATGCCCGCGCGAGCGGAGGCACTGCTGCGCGCCGCGAGCACGCGCTGCACGATGACCTGATTATTCGCCCAATAGAAGAAGTGCTTGATCATCATCCCCGTGAAGACGCCGGTCCAGGGAATTTCGGGGTGGTTCATCGGCAAGTAGAGATGGAACTTTTGGTCGGCTCGCGGCAAGGCGGCATCCTTGGCCATCAAGCCGGCTAACCCGCCGACTTCCGGTTGGGCGAAAACAAGAAAAGTCACCAAGACCCCCGCCAGCAGCAATAGCCCGGACTGGATCACGTCGGTCCAGATGACCGCCTTCAGTCCGCCCGCGATGGTGTAACAAGTGGTCACCAGCGCGAAGATCAGAATGCCCGTTGTATAGCTGACTTCAAGGGGCGTGCCGCGCAACAGGAAGAGCATCGACCGCGAACCGATGTAAAACCCCATGACCATATAGATCAGACCGATCGCCATCAGAGAAATGATGGAGTATGCCACCCGGGCGCGTTCGTCATAACGGTGTCCCAAATATTCCGACAGCGTGTAGAGGCCCATGCGCCGGTACAGCGGAAAGAAGACATAGGCGAGCAACATGAGCGCGAAGATCGCTCCCAGCTCGAAGTGCGACTGGGCAAAGCCGATCGAGTAGCCAATGCCCATCATGCCGACCAGTTGGGCGGCGCTGATGTTGGTGCCGAAGATGGAGCCGGCGACGCCCCACCAGGGCACGCCACGCCCGGCCAGGAAGAAGTCCTTCGTATCCTTCTCCTTGCGGCCTGTCCACAGCCCTACCCCCATCACCAACACAACACTTGCCAAAAAAATACCGATATCGAGCGGCGTCAGTGCGACGTGCGCGGTTCCTTGTGAGTGCATGGATTGGAGAGACTGCTCTGTGTCGCTTTTTCCCAAACGGCGGAAGAGATATCTATTGGCTGACTAGCTTAGCCTACCCTCAGCGTCGCGAACAGCGCTACCGGTTCGACTTGGGGGACGGTCGTGCCCAGCCGCCAACACAAAGAAAGGCACAATTGGATCCCCGCACAATAGGGTGGCGCCTCGGAATGAATGTAGCGGCTAGGCCATGCTGAGCTTGCCGGCGCGACATGTGGGGCCCTACATTCCTTGTGCAATGCGATTGGTTTTCGAGATTCAGTCGGTATGCCGACCAACAGCAGTCGCGATGGCAGCGGCTAGCAGCTCGCGGCATAATAGACAGTCATGGCTTTCGAGGATGGGCTCCCCATCCGGGTTGCGAGGAAACGCAAAGACGGTGTCGATGTCGAATGCGACATCCGCGACGATCTGTTGAATGAGTCTGGCGTGCTGCACGGCGGAGTGGTGGCGTCAATCGCCGATGAAGCCGTGTGGCACGCCATCATCAACCACTTCGGTGAACGCCCTCCCGCGGTCACCACGGAACTGAAGGTCAACTACCTGCGGCCGATCACCGGGGTCAAAGTCTTGGCCAAGGCCTATCTGGTCCACGTAGGCCGAACCCTGTGCGTGGGGCGTGTCGACATGTTCGACACCCAGCAACAACTCATGGCCGTGGCGATAGTCAGCTATATGCTGCTTGACAGCCCGCCGGCAAGCCAACAGGAAAGTTAGCGACTGCGCCTACCAAGTTTTCGATGGTTGTAACACTTGGTGCTGGCCGTTAACCGTGGGGTGAAGCCGATGCGGAGCTGCTCACGGGCGAGCGCAGCGCTCGGTTCGAATTCGTCCCAAAGGTCGAGCATGAAGCCGGCAGGATTGCCGGCCCAACTCGAAACTAGGACCGCGAAAAGTGGCGGTCGCTACCTGTCTCGTGAGACTTAACCAGAGACCTAACGCCACTTCAGTCTTCTTCAAGAACCTTGGCGCCGAGCGCGCCACCCGCGGTCGTCAGACCAGCTACGAGCACGAAGAACATCGCTAGGTATATCAGCACCAGGATGGCAAGGGCCGAGGGGTTGTCCAGCAACTCCAACATTTGCCGCTTTAACTCCTCCTGGGCCGGGTACTCGCTGATCTGTTGGCGGATGATTTCGACGACGCTGCCATCTTGGCGAGGAACAAGAAAGACGAGGGCCAACGTTGCGAGAGAGATCACGAACGTAAAAACGCCGGTGATCCAACCCAACTTAGCGCCCTCGGAAGTCGTGGGCGTCAATCCGGTTCGGCGGCGGTAGTTATAGACAGAGAGGAAACCGGCCCCGGGATACCAAATGAAACAGAGGATGCCTACCAACGGCAGATTGCCCAGTACCGCCGCCACTACGGAGGCCAGGAGGGCGGAACGGACTGCTTGGGGGTTGCCGAAGCCAATCGGAGGAGGCCCGATAGAAGCATCGGGCGTCGGAACGGGCAGTACGACTTCCGGCGTCAGCGGCTTGTCGGGCGCTCCGTCCAAGGGCCGGCCGCAGCGGGGACAAAACTGGGCGTCGGCGGGCGCTGTAGCGCCACAAGTGCAGGTCCGATTCATCGGCGACTATCCGTCCGGCGAGCGAGGGGCAAAACCTACCTTAGCCAGAATTTCCGATTTGGAACCCCGACTCGAACATGGTACTCCCTCTCTTCTCCTGAAGGCAACGACTTTGCCTCGTAAGGCGGGCCACAACGGCATCCAAGGGTTCCCATGGCCTGTTCTTGTCGCCCGGTGAACGCGTCTCGCTGCTGCTCAGCCGATTGGTCGCACACCCCTCCGACCCTCCTTTCTCAACGCTCAGATTTCCTATCTAAACGGGACGGCCCTAACCACCCGGCACAGGCAGCGCCCAGATCCGACGCAGCATGTCGCCGAACAGCCTGCGGTTCAGATACCCCTCGGCCAGGAGCAGCCAGTAATAGCGCGCGTGCTTGATCAATCGACCGCCCGTCTTCACTAACCGCTGCTGTAAGCTCGTCAGCGACCAGCTCTTGATCCTTGGTGGCAGTCCCAGCCGCCGCCATAAGTTGCCCAGGTTGTAGGCCAGCACGCTGAGTTGTAGCCGTACCTCGTTCGCCCGGAAGCGATGGCACGACAGCCGCGTCCAGTGCGTCGCTTGCTTACCTTCTTTGATCCACTGCTCCGCCGTGGCGCGCTTGTTGTAGAAGCGCACCACGGAGCGGCTTGGCAAGCTCATGTTCGTCACGATAAAACCGACGCGCGCGAACAGCTCGCCCTGGTGGTGCTCGACCTTGGCGACGCTCAGCATCGTTGAGGTCCTCGTAGCCCGCCAAGCGGCTGTAGACCGACTGCCGCAACAGATCAGCGAACGTGAACTGCTTGTTTGTGCCTTGCCGGGAGTCGGTGAGACGCTCGCCGATCAGTTTCCCGAGTCCGAGTCGCTCGTCCAACTCCCGAACCAGGATCAAGCCACCGTCGGAGGTGACTCGCGATCCTTGGAAATCGACTTTGAGAAGTCCATTGAAAGTTAGCTGGAACGGCTTTGTTTCTTTTTCACCCATCGGGTGTTGGCCTCCGTGCGTCCTGACAGGGCTTGAACCCCTATCAATAAAGACGCTGAAGGCCGCTGGAAGGTCGGGAGGCCTGAATCAAATTGGAAATGCGCGCTTAGTACAGTATTTCGCAAATACAAGTTGCGTATCAATCAGCTTGTCGAGGTATGGCGACTCATCAGCTGGGGCAATGAATCGCGCCTCTGCGTTTAAACGCGAGATGCTCGGGTCCATCAGCAGGGGCGGGAGTCATCGCGCTCGCCGCCGGGTAGCTTTCGTAACCGTATTTGCGAAATGATGCACTTAGCAAGACGCGCCTGTCGGCGCGCGGGCACTCATCGAGTCTACAGGCGGCCTGATTTCAGGTCTTTTCCACCAGGAGAAGGTGTCGCTGAGCGCGGCCACGCAGGTTGACCCAAGCGACAATCCGGTTACGAACCAGAGCCACGGCGTGAACGGCATCAAACCGCTCCATTCGCCTAGCCACGTCGCCAGAACCGACAGAGCGGCAAGCAAGAAAGCAGGACCCCAAAACCGCCATCCGGCCAGCAATGCCGCGATCGCGCCCACATAGAAGCCCAGGCAGCGGACGCAGACGGCGAGCGGGCGATCGAGCAGCCACCAACAACGTTCGGGTTGCTGGTGACACACCGAGCTGAAGGCGGCGTAGATCGAAATCGCCTCCGGACGCTTGAAGTGGGCCACAAGCGGTCCGAGCAGCACCGCACTGAGAACAGTGGCTGCGACCAGCAGCGCCGCCACGCGTAAAGCGGCCGGAGTTTCAAATACTCGAAGGGCCGGCGTTCTGTTTGTTGTTCCGCGCATCGTGATTCCTGTTGACTCTTGTCGGGTTCGATGCCCTGTATAGCGCACCTGGGTGGGGCTACCTCTGCTTACGCACAACTCTACGAGTAGGCCGCGATGCCGGTCACCCGCTCTCCGATCGTCAGGGTGTGGATATTGTCCGTACCTTCGTAAGTTTTGACCGTCTCGAGATTAGACATATGGCGAAAGACCGGATATTCGTCGGTGATACCGTTCGCGCCGAGCAGGTCGCGGCTGCGGCGAGCGGTTTCGAGCGCCATCCACGCATTATTGCGTTTCAGCATGGAAACGTGCGAAAAGTGCAGGCGCCCCTGGCTCTTTAATCGCGCCACGTGATAGGCCAACAACTGGCCCTTGCTGATTTCAGTGATCATCCAAGCCAGTTCTTTCTGCACGAGTTGGTGCGAGGCAAGAGGCCGATCGTTGAACTGCTTTCTCACAAGGGTGTATTGGCGCGCTGTTTCATAGCAATCCATGGCTGCGCCGATACAGCCCCAGCCAATGCCGTAGCGAGCCTGTGTCAAGCAGGCCAGCGCCGTCTTGAGGCCAATCGCTTTCGGCAGCGCGTTTTCCAGCGGAATGCGGCAGTCGGTGAAAGAAAGCGCTGATGTGATCGAGGCTCGCATCGACCACTTGCCGTGGATGTCGGTCGTGGAGAACCCCGGCGTGCCTTTTTCGACTAGAAAGCCGCGGACCTCACTTCCTTCTTTGGCCCATACCAGGGCGACGTCGGCAATACTGCCGTTTGTGATCCAGGTCTTTTCCCCGTTGAGGACGTAGTGCTCGCCCTGGCGCACCGCCTGTGCGCGCATCCCCGCCGGGTTAGACCCAAAGTCAGGCTCGGTTAGCCCGAAGCAGCCGACCGCCTCACCCCGCTGCAGGCGAGGCAGCCAATGGTTCTTCTGATGCTCGCTGCCGTAGTTGAGGATCGGCCACATCACCAGGCTCCCTTGAACCGAGACGAAACTCCGCAAGCTGCTGTCACCCCGTTCGAGCTCTTGCATGATTAATCCATAGTCAAGATCGCTCATTCCGGCGCACCCATAGCCTTCGAGATTCGCCCCTAGAAAGCCTAGTTGTGCCATCTCGCTGATGAGCTGGGTGGGGAACAGGGCGTCGCGGAAATGGTCGCGCATTACGAGAATGACCTTCTCGTCCACGAAGCGGCGCGCGGTCCGGCGAACCATGAGCTGCTGCTCGTCGAGCAGAGAGTCAAAGTCGATGAAATCCACACCTCGGAAAGCGAACATCGGTCCTCCTTAACCGGCAAACGTTCCTTGAAGAAGAGATTTGCATTAGGGGAATCGGGATACTCCCGGATCAACGGCCTGCCTAGGTCAAAAACCCTACTCGGTGATGGGAAGATCGTTTGGGGCGGAAGTACTTTTACTCCATTGGCTATAGGCCAGCAGGATCTTATCATCATTGCGTCTAGTCGAGTACGCAGTTAGGGGGCCCGTGAAGACCCTTTGGAAACGCTTCCTACGCGCCAAGATCTGGCGAGACACCCGCGGTCAGGACTTTATCGAATACGCCCTATTAGTAGCATTCATGTCTGTCACGGTGGCCGCAACCTTCCCCACAGCGGTGACGCAGCACGTCTCACAGATCTTCTCCAAAATGAAGAGCTACGCGGACGACGCCGCGACGCGCTAGCCCGCTTTTCTCACCCGCCGACGCTCGAAGCACACGATAAGTCCGCCAGGGCCTCGTTGTGCTTGTTTTTGGCACTCCTCGCATACAGCAACCTCTTTTTACCATCCTTTGCCGACGCCTGCTTCACATCGGTTGGAAGCGAAGATCAACCACCCCGAGACGGCTATGGCCTGCAGCGATACGGCGCGTCGGCAATCTGCGGGTGACACCAGCGGCTCACCCTCTGGCCGGCGTGCTACGATGGCCACAAATGAGCGTTGAAGCGGCCCGCCAATGGATCACGGAAGCCAAAAGTGTCGTTGGGTTTAGCGGCGCCGGGATCTCTACCGAGTCGGGGATTCCCGATTTTCGCAGCCCCAACGGCGTATGGGCTCGCAACCGGACCGTCTACTTCGATGAATTCCTGCGCAACGAGGAAGACCGCGTCGAATACTGGCGCCAGAAAGTCGAAAGCTGGCCCGACATGCGCGACGCCGAGCCCAATGCCGGCCACCTCGCCTTTGTCGAGCTGGCGCGGCAGGGCAAGCTAAAAGCTCTGATCACGCAGAACATCGACCGACTGCACCAGCGGGCGGGGCTCCGCGACGAGATGGTCCTCGAACTGCACGGAACGACCACGGAGGCAGTATGCCTAAGCTGCGGCGACCGGGTGGACATGAATGAGGCGGTCCAAAGGGTTCTAGACGGGGAGCGCGCCCCGCAGTGCCGGGCGTGCCGAGGGTATTTGAAACCGGCCACGATATCCTTCGGCCAGGCGATGCCTCAGGATGTGCTTGCCGAGGCTAAGCGCGCTTCGGAATCCTGCGACGTGTTTCTGGCCGTAGGTTCATCACTTGTCGTCCAGCCCGCGGCGAGCCTGCCGCTGTTAGCCAAGCACGTCGGCGCCAAGCTGATCATCATCAACCGCACCGAAACGCCTCTGGACCCCATGGCCGATTTAGTTCTCCACGACGAGATCGGCAAGGTCTTGCCCGCCATGGTGGGGTTGGAAGTCTCGTAAGGCGCGTCACCGGGCGCGAGGAAAACAGCCTTTCCCCTAAAGGAACCTAGAAAGTGTTACCCATGTGGTCGGGTTGTTCTGTTGCCTATATAATCGGTTATTCCGGGTTTCTAGTGGGCGAGTGAGGCTCGGTGGTAGTCTCGCGGGATGCAAGACCGCGAGCTATACCGCCAGATTCTGGGCATCGAAAGTCCCTGGAAAGTCGTGCGAGTGGAGCTGCGCCGAGCCGACGGCGAAGTCCACGTCTTCCTCGAACACGACGAGCAAGTCCGCTGGCCGTGCCGCCAATGCAGCGCCGTGTGCGCACTCCACGATCATCAGCCCGAACGCCGCTGGCGTCACCTCGACACCTGTCAGTACCGCACGATCCTGCACGCCCGGCCGCCGCGCAGCGACTGCTCCGAGCACGGGCCGCGCGTCGTGCGACTGCCCTGGGCCGAGGCTTCCAGCCGCTTCACCGCGCTGTTTGAAGCTCTCGCGATCTCGTGGCTGAAGGAAGCCAGCCAGCAAGGCATCGCCGAGTTGCTGGCGCTGAGCTGGGACGAGATTCACGGCATCCTGGAACGCGCCGTGCAACGTGGGCTCGAACGTCGCGCGGCAGAGCCGATTCCCTACCTGGGCGTCGACGAGAAGAGCTTCCGCAAGCGCCATCGCTATCTCACCGTCGTCAACGATCTCAACCGCTCGCGCGTGTTGTTCGTCGCCGAGGGACGCCGCCAGGCCAGCCTGGACGGCTTTTGGAAGACGTTGAGCGCAGAGCAACTCGCCCGAGTCGAGGCCGTCGCGATGGACATGTGGGATCCTTACGTCGCCTCGACCCGGGAGCATCTCGACGAATCGGAGAAAAAGATCGTTTACGACAAATATCACATCGCGGCGCATCTGGCGAAGGCGGTGGACCAGGTGCGGCGGGCGGAGAACAAGCGTTTACTGGCCCTCGGCGACGAGCGTTTGACAGGCACGAAGTACGCTTGGCTGCGGCATCCGGCGAACTTTTCCGAGGACGCCTGGCGCGAGTTCCGCGCGCTGCGCGAAAGCGACTTGAAGACGGCGCGGGCGTGGGCGTTGAAGGAAACGGCGATGCGGCTGTTCGACTATCGTCGCGAATCGGCGGCGCGAGCTTTCTTCGAGCAATGGCGCGGCTGGGCGAGTCGCAGCCGGCTGACGCCGATGGTCACCGTAGCGCGGATGTTGACGGCTCGCCTCGAAAACATACTCACGTATCTGAAACACCGCATTACGAACGCGGTCAGCGAGGGGTTGAACTCAAGGATTCAATGGGTCAAGGCCACGGCGCGCGGTTTCCGCAATCAACAGAACTTCATCAACGCCATCTACTTCCACTGTGGGAAACTCGATCTGGCTCCTTCGCCCACTTAAAACCCGGAAGAGCCATATAATCCGACATTCAATCCTTCGCCCCCTGTCGGGGCTGCCCGGTGACTGAATTATCCGCTCGAAATATTCATTTTCACAGAGATTCAAAAGCGGAAATGCCTACTGCCGGTTAGGGAGCCTAGTTATCAGCTCATACAATCTCTCCCAGGTGTAGATGCCGGTGTTGTGGCCGTCGCTCCAGAAGATTTGGATGGCGTAGCGGCCGACGGGGTCGATGCCGGCCGGGTGCACGTCTTCGGGTATTGAGCTGTCCTGAAGACGTTTGACTCCTGTCAGCTCGTCCACGCACATGGCGCAGGGGCACTCGAGCCGGAGGAAGCGCGCGGGGTAAACGACTTCGCTGCCGTCGTGCCAGCGGATTTTGATATCGTGCTCGTTCGCCCGGGTGATTTCGACGGCGCGGGGGGTGTTTTGTTCGCTGGGAGGCATTGGAAACCGGCTCGCTGTTACTTCAGTCCTTGCCTAGCCCCAATACCGTTTACTTAAGCCGTGACGGGACCGACGAATCTTTCCCTGCTTGGCGCCGCTCGTCATGTACGGGCGCGACATATCGCACCCGGGCACGGCATGCCGTGCCCCTACATTTCCAGGCCGCCAACATCAGCATGCTGTGCCCGTTCCAGCGCCGCCCCAACCTCCCTTTCAAAACGCCAAACTCGAGGGGCGCGATATGTCGCGCCCGGGACAAGCGGGATCGCTTGTCCCTACTTGAGTCGTCACAAGCTGCGGCAGTAGGACCGGCGAGATCGCCGGTCCAGGAGTCAGACATGTCGCCCCGGGAAGCCGCCTGGCTGCCACCCTCCGTGTCCCTACCTTTGCACCCAGCTCGGAATCCTAGGGAGTAATTCGAGCATCCCGGGTCGCTAAGTAAACGGTATTGTGCCTAGCCCTACAGCCCAGGTCAAAACGAGATTTTCACCAGGTCTTCCGCTTCGGCGTTGATGTTGCGGATACTGACCTGCGCAGCGAGGTTCTTCGCGGCCGACGTGAAGGCCTGAGCAGCCGGAGATTCCGGGTCTTCGAGTACGATCGGCGTGCCACCGTCGGAGGTCTCACGGACACTGGTTGCCAGAGGTACTTTGCCGAGCAGCGGCATTTTCCACCTCTCGCTGATCTTTTCGGCGCCCCCGCTGCCGAAGATGTATTCGCGTTCCCCGGTCTTGCGCGATTCCCAGTAGCTCATGTTTTCGATGATGCCCAACAGGGGGCACTTGAGCTGGTTGAACATGATAATCGCTTTTTCGGCGATATTGACGGCCACCGGCTGTGGCGTCGTGACGATCACGGCCCCGGTAAGGGGGATCCGCTGGCACAGAGTGAGCTGCACGTCCCCGGTGCCGGGAGGGAGATCGACGATCAGGTAATCGAGCTCACCCCACTGGACCTGGCCTAGAAACTGCTCGATCATCTTGGCTAGCATCGGTCCCCGCCAGACGACCGCTTGATCGGGGCGAACAAAAAAGCCGGCCGAAATCACGCTGACACCATGGCTCGAAGGGGGTGATATTCCACCACGCTCCGGCCGTAGCCCGCCCGTGATACCCATGATCGTCGGAATGCTGGGGCCATAGACGTCGGCGTCCATCAGGCCGACGCGGGCTCCGGTCTGAGCCAGCGCTACCGCCAAGTTGGCCGAGACGGTCGACTTTCCGACTCCACCCTTGCCCGAGCCGACCGGGATGATGTTGCGCACGCCGGGGAGCACAGCTTGGCCCGCCGGTCGATGAGGCCGCACTTCGGCAGTCATGGTCACGTTGACGGCTTCCACGCCGGGAATAGCGCGGACAGCCTGTTCAGCCTGGTCGCGGAGCTGATCTTTGACCGGGCAGGCCGGCGTCGTCAGCTTGATGGTGAAAGCGACGCGATTGTCGCCCACCTTGAGGTCCTGGACGAACCCTAGAGACACGATATCCCGGTGAAGGTCAGGGTCGATAACGGCCCGGAGCGCATCGAGAACCTTTTCTTGATCAGCCATCCCTACCTCTATCCGAAATGCCGACTAATGCTTTGATCGCCGCTGTGCCCAGCGGTGAGAACTACAAGAGTGCTGACATAGGAATCCATTTCTTTTTCACTGCGAAGAAGATCACTCAAAGTGGTGCGCGCAAGAACTTGGTCCACCACGGTTTGGACACCCCGCCACAGCGAGCGGATGGAACAATCGACGGAATGGGTGCAAGTGTCCTTATTGCCCGCGTGGCGGTCGCAAAACTCCACTTCGAACAGACGTCCGCCCAAGACGGCCAGCGCTTGACCGACAGCGATTTTCTCCGCAGGATACGCGAGCCGATACCCACCGGCCTGGCCGCGTTCACTAGTCACCAGTCCAGCGGCGCGCAGGACACGCATGATCTTGGCGACATAGGGTACCGACATGCCCTCCCCCTCGCTGATTTCCGGAATCGTCATACTGCGGCCGGAACCCTCGGACGCCAGCCTCAGCAGGCATCGCAGTCCGTATTCTTCTTGCGAGCTAAAATACATGCCGCACCGCCTTTCGGTCGTTCCTCACAGAATGTTCATCACCAACTTGGCCGAGTCGTTCATCTTCTCGGTGGTCCAGGGTGGATCGAAAACAACCTCGACCTCGGCCGATTCGACCCCTTCCGCCTTCTCGGCCGCCGTTTTGACCTGCACCGGCAAGGACTGCGCCGCGGGACAGTTAGGCGCCGTCAGCGTCATCTTGATCGCGACATCACCTGCCGGTTCTACCTGAATGTCGTAGATCAAACCGAGATCGTAGATGTTGACGGGGATCTCGGGGTCGAAACAGTTCTTCAGTTGTTCGACGATTCGTTCTTCGACCGCTTTTTTCTCTGCCTCGTCCATCGGTCCATCCTTAGAAGCGTCTGTCGCCTTCTTCCGTCGTCGCCACTTGTTCCCCGCCATGGAGGGCATTGCGCAGCGTGTGCCAGGCCAGCGTGGCGCATTTGACCCGGGCCGGGAATTCATTGACCCCGGCGAAGACGGCTAGCTTGCCCATACCCGCCCCGGCGTTTTGCGAGTCTTTAGGTCCGGTCAACATGTAATGAAACGTATGGAACAGCGCATCAGCTTGCTGCAGCGTCTGCCCTTTCAAGGTCTCGGTCATGAGCGAGGCCGATGCCGTGGATATGGCGCACCCGGAACCTTCGAATTTGGCATCACGGATCACGCCGTCCTCGACTTGTAAGAACAAGTTGAGCTTGTCGCCGCAGAGAGGATTGAACCCCTTAGCGCAATAGTTGAAGTTTTCCGGCTTCCCGAAATTACGGGGACGCTTGCTGTGGTCGACGATCAACTCCTGGTAGAGTTCCCGCAAATCGAACATCAGACGAAGAACTTCTTTACCTTTCCAATCCCGGCGGCCAGGGCGTCGATCTCTTCCCGCGTGTTGTAGAAGGCAAGCGAGGCACGTGTCGTGGCCGCCACGCCGAATCGCTGCATCACCGGCTGTGCGCAGTGGTGGCCGGCTCGAACCGCAATTCCTTCGCGGTCAAGGACGGTTCCCACGTCGTGCGGGTGCACACCGTCCAAGACAAACGAGACCACGCTTGCTTTTTCACGTGCCGTGCCGACCAGCCGGACACCGTCAATCGCCGAGACAGCTTGCGTCGCGTAGGCCAGCAAGTCCTTCTCGTAAGTGGAGATGCGCTCTAAACCGACCCCGTTGAGATAACGGATCGCCTCACCCAACCCGATTGCGCCGGCAATGATCGGCGTACCGGCTTCGAACTTGTAGGGCAAATCGTTATAGGTCGTCTTTTCAAAGGTGACGCTGCTGATCATGTCTCCGCCCCCTTGATAGGGCGGCATCTGCTCGAGCCACTCCCGTTTGCCGTAGAGGATGCCGATGCCGGTCGGCCCGAAGAGCTTGTGGCCGGAGAAGGCGTAGAAGTCGCAGTCAAGCGCGCGAACGTCGACTTTGATGTGCGGTACGGCCTGCGCTCCATCGACAAGGACAGGGATATCGCGCCCGTGGGCCATTTCAATCAACGTCCGCACGGGGTTGACGGTGCCAAGTGCGTTCGAAACCTGAGTGACGGCCACCAGGCGCGTTCGCTCGCTGAGTAGTTTTTCAAACTCATCGAGCAACAGTTCCCCGTCGTCGTTGATCGGCGCCACCCGAAGACGGGCGCCGCGCTCGTCGCACAGCAGTTGCCAGGGGACGATGTTCGAGTGGTGCTCCATGGCGGAGATGACGATTTCATCCCCGGCCTGAACGTATTTTCGGCCGTAGCTTCCGGCGACAAGATTGATCGCGTCGGTCGTTCCGCGCGTGTAGATGATCTCGCCGCGGTCGGCGGCCCCGAGAAATCTTTGCACTTCGCCGCGGGCATCCTCGTAATCGTCGGTCGCCCGCTGGCTCAACTCGTGCACGCCGCGGTGCACATTCGAGCAGTCTTGCTCATAAAACCTTCGCATGGCGTCGATCACAACGCGAGGCGTTTGCGCCGTTGCCGCGTTGTCAAGATAGACCAGCGGTTTGCCGTGGACACTCTGGTCGAGCGCGGGGAAATCACGCCGCAGCGCGGCGGGATCCAGTTGCTGGATCGCGTCGGCTTCGGAGGCGGACACCGAAGCGGGAGGTATCGCGGTCATGCATCCTCCTTAGTCTCGACGTTCGAAGACAGCCACCGCCGCAGGTCGCTTTCCAGGCGATCGCGCAGGGTCTCGACTTGGATGCGCTCCAGGATGTCGGCGGCAAAGGCGTAGGTCAGCAGACCGCGCGCCGCGGAGTGCGAGATACCGCGCGAGCGCAGGTAGAATGTCGCGTCTTCATCGATTTGGCCGACGGTGGCTCCGTGAGAGCAGCGCACGTCGTTGGCAAAGATCTCAAGCTGTGGCTTGGTGTTGATGGCAGCGTTTTCCGAGAGCAGCAGGTTCTTGTTGCTCTGGAAGGCATCGGTTTTCTGGGCGTCCTCGCGAACCATAATCTTGCCGTTGAAAACAGCCGTCGAGCGGTCGTCGAGAACCCCCTTGTAGAGCTGGTGGCTATTGCAGTGGGGATGGGCGTGATCGATCGTCGTGTGATGGTCAACGTGCTGGCTGCCCTTCACGGTGTAGAGCCCGTTGAGAGTGCATTCACAACCTTGGTCCGCGAGCACGACGCGGTAGTCAGCCCTAACCAGCCGGCCCCCGAAGGAAAGCGAATGCGAGACGAAGTTACTGTCACGGTGCTGCCTGACGTAGACGATACCGGTGTGCCAGGCTTGCGTGCTCTCCCACTGCAGTTTGTAGTGCTCGACGCGGGCGTTCTCGCCGGCTACGATTTCGGTGACGGGGTTGCTCCAGTAGGGTTGATCCCCCAGCGCCAGATAGCTCTCGATAAGTGTCGCCTGAGAATCACGGCCCGCGCGGACGAATACGCGTGGATGAGACACTTGGTCAGGGTGGTCGGCCGAAGTGAGGAAGACAATATGAATCGGCTTGTCGAGAACGGCTCGCGTGGGAATCTCGATCAAGGCGGCGTCCTCGAGGAAAGCCGTGTTGAGGGCTACGAGGGCATGATTGTCGACATCGGCCAAACACGTGAAGTGCTCTTCAAGAGAGCCGTCCCCGGCGGAGATCTCTTCCGACAGCGTGCCTACCTGGACGCCGTCCGAGGAGGCCTCGGTTCGCGACAGCGCCGCATCGAAACGCCCGTTCACGAATACGAGCCGATGGCCCTCAACTTCCGCCAAGCCTGCCGATTCAAGCTGCGCGGTGGAGATTCCGTCGGGCACAGGTTGGGCCAACGGCGGCGACTTTCGAGCAAGCGGGGCCAGATTCGTGTACTTCCACTCTTCATTGCGGGGAGTCGGGAAGCCGAGCTCCGCGAAACGCTGCATCCCCAAACAGCGACGAGCTGACAGCCATTCCGGCTCGGAGGCAGCGCGATCTTTCCGCAGCTTTTCGAAGCTGCCCAGGTAGATGTCCAAGTTTTCGGCAACCGCAACCATCGCTTCCACTAATCCTTCGCTTTAGACGCCCGCGGGGTGCCCGTTCGGGGCGGATTCTTCGACCCAGCCGTAGCCTTTTTCCTCCAGTTCCAGCGCCAGGGTCCTGTCACCCGATTTGACGATACGGCCGTCGGCGAGAACGTGCACGTAGTCGGGAATGATGTAGTTGAGCAGCCGCTGGTAATGGGTAACGACGACAATGGCCCGTTCAGGGCCGCGCAAAGAGTTGACGCCCTTGGCAACTTCCTTTAAGGCGTCAATGTCGAGGCCGGAGTCGGTCTCGTCGAGTATAGCGAGCTTCGGCTCCAGTACCGCCATCTGGAAGATCTCGTTGCGCTTCTTCTCCCCGCCGGAGAAGTCCGCGTTGACCGGGCGGTTCATCATGGAATCGTCTATGCCGAGAAGCGCCATTTTGTCTTTCGCAAGTTCGAGAAAGTCCACCGCGTCGAGGTCCCCCTCCCCGCGATGCTGGCGGATGGCGTTGAGCGCGGTTCGCAAAAAGTAAAGGTTGCTCACGCCGGGTATTTCGACCGGATACTGGAAGGCCATGAAGATGCCTTCTTGGGCCCGCACTTCCGGTGCGAGCTCCAGCAGGTCCTTGCCCTGGTAACTCACTTCGCCCGAAGTTACGTCGAAGCTTTCACGCCCGGCCAGCACCTGGGCCAGAGTGCTTTTGCCCGAGCCGTTTGGACCCATGATGGCGTGTACTTCGCCCGGCTTGACCGAGAGGCTGATGCCTTTGAGGATCTCTTTGTCGCCGGCTTTGACGAGCAGATTCTTGATTTCCAGCATGTCTTTACTTCACCCCGTGGGAGCGGATGTGCCCGGCAATCTAGTAGCCCGTGGCAAAACTCGTGCAGTAGCGAAAAATGGGGACTGCCACCAATTCGCTCCCCGTCATGGCTCTCGAAAAAAAGCACTTAGACTGAAGCGAATTGGCTGGTGTACCCGATTTTTCACGACCTTCACTTCTACCACGGGCTGCTAGCCGACGCTGCCTTCCAAACTGACTCCCAGCAGCTTTTGCGCCTCGACGGCGAACTCCATCGGCAGCTCGCGGAAAACTTCCTTGCAGAAGCCGTTGACGATCATCGAAACAGCGTCTTCGTTGGAGATGCCACGCTGCCGGCAGTAGAAGAGCTGATCTTCACCGATCTTTGAGGTCGTGGCTTCGTGTTCCACCTGCGCGGTCGAGTTTTTGACTTCCAAGTAAGGGAACGTATGGGCCCCGCACTTGTCGCCCATCAGCATCGAGTCGCACTGTGAAAAGTTGCGTGCTCCGGTGGCGCCCTTTTGGATCTTAACCAACCCGCGATAGGAGTTCTGACCGTAGCCCGCCGAGATACCCTTGGATATGATCGTGCTGCGGGTGTTTTTGCCGATGTGGATCATCTTCGTTCCGGTGTCGGCCTGTTGGTGGTTGTTGGTGACGGCCACGGAGTAGAACTCACCGACCGAGTTGTCGCCGATCAGGATGCAGCTCGGATACTTCCAAGTAATCGCCGAACCGGTTTCGACTTGGGTCCACGAGATTTTGGAGTTGACGCCGAGGCACTTGCCGCGCTTGGTGACAAAGTTATAGATGCCGCCCTTGCCTTCCTTGTCGCCCGGATACCAGTTCTGGACCGTCGAGTACTTGATCCGCGCGTTGTCGAGCGCCACCAGCTCGACGACCGCGGCGTGCAGTTGGTTTTCGTCCCGCATGGGCGCGGTACAGCCCTCCAGGTAGCTCACGTAGGAGCCCTCTTCGGCGATGATTAGCGTGCGCTCGAACTGGCCGGTGTTGGCGGCGTTGATCCGGAAATAAGTGGACAGCTCCATGGGACAGCGCACGCCCTTGGGGATAAAGCAGAATGATCCGTCGGTGAAGACCGCCGAGTTCAGCGTGGCGAAGAAGTTGTCGGTATAGGGAACGACCGAGCCGAGGTATTTTTCGACCAGCTCGGGATGCTCCCGCACAGCCTCGGAGAAGGGGCAGAAGATGACTCCCATCTCGCTGAGTTTTTCTTTAAAAGTGGTCGCCACCGAGACGCTGTCGAAGACGGCGTCGACAGCCACGCCGGCCAAGGCCTCTCGCTCGCTGAGCGGAATGCCGAGTTTCTCGTAAGTCTCAAGCAGTTCAGGGTCGACTTCGTCGAGGCTCTTGGGGCCGTCTTTGCCCGACTTCGGAGCCGAATAGTAAACAATGCTCTGGTAGTCGATCGGGGTGTAGCGGACGTTGTGCCAGTCCGGTTCCGTCATCGTGGTCCAATGCCGGAAAGCCTTCAGGCGCCACTCGAGCATGAACTCGGGCTCTTCCTTTTTGGCCGAGATCCAGCGGACGATGTCTTCATTCAGCCCCGGCGGAGCTGCGTCGGCCTCGATGTCGGTCACGAAGCCATACTTATAGTCTTGCGTTGCCAGAATTTCGAGCTCATTCGCTGGAGTACTCATTCATCTCCTCCGCAGGGTGTGTGGTGGTCCGGTCTTCCCCCCGGGGGCGACATGAGCACCACTAGGGGGCTAAGCAGCTGGGCGTAAGAGAGCTAGGCAGAAGACCAGCGCAGCCTAAACTATACAGATAAGTACGGTTTCCTATCTGAAGGCTACCAATACTGTACGGATTTGTCAAGAATACTAAGAGCTGTGGATCTCGCACGGGAGCGGGCGGCGGTCCGCGAGAGATCACTCCGCAGACGACGCTGTTAGGGTTTCCCTGCGAGCTTCTCAGCCCGCTGGTAGGCGGCGGCCAGATCCTTGGCGACTTTGTCGGCCACGTCGGCCGCGGATCCTTTGTGCTTGCCGCCGGGGCTCTCCTTTGTGGTTGACCAGATGACTTCGCCGCTTCGGAGCACCAGCCTGATGGCGGCCACGGCTTCGTGCTTCCTCTCGCGACGGGACGAGTTCTGGATGTCGCCGACCCCAAAGCTTCCGGATTTGAACTCGGACTCGCCTGAATCCCGCTCGCTCGAGGAGGCGGAGCCGCGGACCCGCAGCCCCTCGTAGCTTCGATAATAGTCGGAGTAGGCCAGGTCTTCCGCTGAACCCCGTAGGAAGGCGTCAGCCTGTTCCTGGTCTTCGGTGATGACGAACAGGCCAGTGCGGTGAAGGCTGCCGATTAACATGTCGCGAATCTGTTGGGCGCCGCTATTTCCGTTCAGGGGATCCACGTAGACCGTGTTCACGGTTAGCAGCTTGAGGGACTGCCGCTCGAGGAGGGGGCGGCCGTCGTCGGAGCCGAACAGAGGATAGAGGTAGACTGCGGCGAAAACCAGACAGACGACCCCCAACGCCTTAGCGGAGAGCCGTGGTGTAGGGCAGTAGAGATTCCTTATCATCGCTGGCTTGACCGCCGGGCCTCCTCATCCTGAAACACAACTTTGACACCGCTGCGCGCTTCGAGGCCGGCCAGAGTCGTCCTCACAAGCTTTTTGCCAAGTTCGAAAACCGCCGCCTGTTGCCGGCCTTCGGCGTCGAGGAATCCGATAGTGAGGTAGTGACGCCGTTTTTTGGAAAGCAGGAACAGGGGAGAAAAAGCAATCGCCAAGCCTAGCCGGCGGCCGGCCTTTTGCCCGTACTCGAGCGAGTTGACCTTCTCGTAGACGATTCGAAGTTCCGCGGTCTTGTAGCGAAAGACAAAATCTTCGAGGTCGGTAACGTCCACTGTGCCCACGGTAGAAGGCACCATCCGTGCCACAGTGCCACCGCGATAAACTGCTTTCTTGCTGGGGATTCCTGCCAGCAGGGCCGGCGAGCCAACGTTCGCGAGGAAGACGGCCGCAAGAAGGGAGGACAACCCTTTCGTATGCATACGGCCTTGCGGTTGTTGTGTTTTCCCCATTATGACAAAGAGGGGGATTGTTAGCTAGAGGATGGCTGGCCGGAGAAAAATTGTTTCCGCCGTTGAACTCCGGGGTTCTTGGAGTTAACATGGGTGAGTACCCCGCCTGTCCGCCTCTAGACTTCCTGAATATTGGTAGTTCCTAATGCTCAAAAAGACCCATCTTGCCTTCTTGCTGCTCTCGGTGTTTGTCGTGGCTCCTGCCGGCGGAGCGCCGATGTTGCGTCTTAACATCCCTCGTGCAACTGTTGCAATGCCGAACGCGCTACAGGGGTCCACCGGCGAGCACCTGCCTGTCTGGATCTCCGCAGGGACTGATGGGCCGGCCAATATTGCTATCGAGGCCTGGAATGCCGGCGATGGCAACCTGGCTCTGGCAGTAAACGGCAGTACGTCCGACTGGCTGGCGCCGGAACTTGGCGGGATCGCGCCGTGTTCCTTCGACGCCGCACGGACGTGTCAAGAGATTAGAGTGCTGTTCGAGGCGGCGAACCTTCCCAACGGCGCCTACCGTGGCAAAGTGGTAGTCGCAGACCCGAATGCGGTGGACTCGCCCCAGCGAGTTCCCGTAACGCTCTACGTGGATGGGAATGTGCCGGACCACGCCGACCTATACGTCAGGCCCGACGTGGCCAGTTCAGACTCCATTGAGTTTCAGACCGCGGCTGGTCCCGCTCCAACCCTGACCGTCAACCCGGCTGGCCAATACCTGCTGGTTTCGTCCTCGGGGCAGGGCTCATTCAAGTTCCAGCACACTCATCGACTCACCGGAATCTATAGGGCCGGCTTGCCTGTCGAAGACCAAGAAGGCAGCGTGACAATCAGCGGTTCATCGTTTGGTGAAGACAACGGTGTCGTTCCGGTCACGCTTCATGTGACCAACAATCCCATCGCCACGGCCAGCTCGACCGTGCTCAAATTCTTAGAAGCGCAGGGCATGGAGGCACCCGGCCAAGCGCTGGTTGGTGGCAAACCGCGGCAATGGGTCCTTAACTATTAACAGCGTGGAAGTCGAAACAGATTCCGGAGGGAGCTGGCTCTCGACCGAAGACCTCGGCGGTGGGACCTATTTGGTGTCAGCCAGCACGGGCGACCTGGCGCCTGACCTTTACACAGGTCTCGTCCGATTCAATACGAACGCGGCGAACGACCCGCTTGAGGTTCCGGTGGAATTCGAGGTGCTCGTCGCCGGCCCGCCCGAAATTGGATTCGATGGTGTGGTCAACTCGGCCACATTTGATAAGACGAAGCCCGTCTCGCCCGGAGCCATTGTTGCGCTGTTCGGCACTCAACTAGCCCCTTCGACGGCCGGGGCCCCGTTTACGCCTCTTCCGACGGAGCTGTCGTCGACCAAGGTAATCATCAATGGCATAGAGGCGCCACTGTTTTTCGTGTCCTACAGACAGATCAATTTCCAAATACCTTGGGAAACCCCGCAGGGAATCAGAACCGTGCAAGTCGTGCGCGACGGCGAAGCCGGCAATTTGGTTTCGGCCGACATTTCGGATCGATCGTCCGGTATCTTTCGTTTGAATGTCGGCGAATACGGTGCCATCGTAAACGCCTCGCAGTCCACGCCGGGCAACGTGGTGTACGCCGCTCCGGAAGGCACGATCAGTGCTCCGGGGTTCTCATCCGCCCCGGCTCGCCCGGGAGACGCGTTAGTGATTTATGCCACGGGCCTGGGAGGGGTGGCGCCACCGGTCGGCACGGGAGAGGAAACGCCTCTGCCCGGTCCGCTTTCGCGCGCATTTGACGTTCCCCTGGTCAACTTCGGGAGGGTCGTGCTGGGGCCATTCGCCGTTCCGTTTTTCGTCGGTCTGACGCCGAGCCTTGTCGGACTGTTCCAGGTGAACGTCTTTGTCCCCGACGAAGCTCCGACCAACGCCCGCACCGCCATCACACTGGACTATTCCGACGGACGCCGCAGCAATACGCTCGAGATCGCGGTAGAACGTTGAGGCAAGCGGGCCCGGCTTGTCGAGGACACGCCGGCGGCGTCTGTCCGGTAGGAGAGTCTTGGTGGATGCGGTCAGGTCGCCGCTGCCAACCCTCGGTTGATTGTTCGACTTGGGCAACTGAATGTGAAACCGACGGGCATCAGCGTCCAGCCAAGGGAGAACGCGAGTGACAGGTCAGCCAAGAAATGACGATTACAGATTCTGTTGACGGCCCAAGGAACGTGGAACCTGGAGATCGCGGCGCAGTTGGAGACTCGGCCGGCATCGATCGCTTCGTCCGAGCGCGCAACGAAAACGCCGTCCCGTTCGAATGGACCAAGGGCGAACGCCAGGCAGCGATCCTTCAAAATATCGTACGCTGGCTTATGATACTAACTAAGTACTAGCCTCATCTTGCCTTACGCCAGGACCAACAGCGGTCAAGGAGGAGAACTATGAACACGCGAACACTCGTTGGGCTCGTCCTCGTGGCTCTCATCGGGCTCACCCTGGTCATTTCGGCCTGTGGGAAAAGGGACGAGTCTGCAGTCGACGTTGCTGAGCGCGAAGTCGACGTTTCTGAGGATCGCGACTTCGATGCCAGTTTCGATATCAATTTTGACCCGACTGTCGCAAGGGATAGCACCTGCAACAATACGGGCTGCGCCGTCAAGAAGTCGAACCAGGCCCTCACCGTTCGCGTTTGCGCCGCCAACATGGCGGGAGCTCAACAGGCCGCGGGCCAGAGAGCCAATCAAACAAGCGCGGCGGTGAGTGTCGTCGAAACTGCTTGCGCACCCTTCAGTTGCCCTACGCCCAACCCCTGCACGACGGCGGGAGAGAACTGCAATCCACAAGCGGCAACCGCCACGGCAAGGACGTTCGGAGCGTCTACCTGTGTCAACACGGGTCAGCAGGGCAACTGCGCGGCCGGGCAAACGGAGTGGGATTGTACGTATGCACGCGCCAACGTGAAGGGGAGCAAGACATGTAGGTGTACCTGAGAGACAGCGCAGCGGCGATGCCCCTAAGACGCGTCTCACCGCCAACGGCGGGGCGCCACAACAGGTTAATTCCATGGTCAAGTATCTACTCGGTGTCCTCAGCGGATTCGTACTGGCGATTCTTTTGGCCTTGGCGATTCTCTTGGTGGTCGTGATGGTGCAATCGGCCGAACCCGCGATTCCCAGCGATGCAGTGCTCGAGATACGGCTGAGTGGCCCCGTTCCGGAGTACATCCCGACGGATTTTTCACTGGAGTTTCTCGAGTCCGGGATGCCGCCTACTTTGCTGCAGATACGGAACGCCTTCAAGAAAGCGGCGAAGGATGACCGCATCCGAGCGATTGTCCTACGTTGTGGAGGTCTTAGCGTCGGCTGGGGCAAAGCCCAGGAGATACGCTGGGCGATCGAGGAATTCAAAGAGTCAGGCAAGCCGGTGGTAGCTTTTCTCCAAGTGGGGAGCAGTCTGGACTACCTGATTGCCAGCGCCGCCGATCAAGTATTCCTGACACCGGAGGGGTTACTTGACGTGAAAGGACTGCGGGCCGAGGTCAGCTTTTACAAAAACACACTTCAAAAGCTGGGCGTCACGGCCGAGTTGTTTCAAAGCGGCAAGTATAAGGCCGGCGTGGAACCCTGGATGCGCACGTCGATGTCGGATGAGTTTCGGGAAGTCTTGAACTCGGTTCTGGATGAAGTTTATGGACAGTTTCTCGAATCGATCGGGTCGTCAAGGGGTAAATCCATCGAGGAGTTGAGGGGCATTCTAGACAGCGGTCCTTTTAGCCCTCCGCAAGCGCTCGAGGCGGGCCTGGTCGACGGTCTTCACTATGAAGATGAATTCTTTGACGCCCTCAAGGAGCGACTCGGCCTTGAAGATTTGAACCGCCTGAAATTACGCCAGTATCGAAACGTTTCCATGGCCTCGCTGGGATTGACTGGTGAGCACGAGATAGCCGTTGTGTATGCCGTCGGCAGCATCCTGCGCGGGCAAGATGACACCGAGCCGTTTTTCGGGGCCAACATTTTGGGTTCGGACAGCTTTTCACGTACCCTCCGCCAAGTCAAAGACAATGACGACATCGAGGCCGTTGTCGTGCGGATCGACTCGCCGGGGGGCGACGCGTTCGCTTCCGACCAAATGTGGCGCGAGATGAACCGGCTGAGCGAGGAGAAACCCCTTGTTATTTCTTTCTCCGATGCGGCGGCTTCGGGGGGCTACTACATCGCTATGGCGAACGCCCCTATCGTGGCCTACCCGGGAACGATGACCGGTTCGATCGGAGCCTACTACGGCAAGCTGAATCTACGAGGACTCTACGACAAGATTGGGATCAGTAAGGAGATTATTACCCGCGGACGGTTCGCCGCGATCGACAGCGACTATCGCGGTTTCGCCCCCGAGGAACGGGACAAGCTTCGTCGAGAGCTGGAAACTCTGTACCGTAACTTCGTTCAAAAGGTCGCCGACGCTCGCAAGCGCAAGTGGGACGATATTCATCAGATCGCGCAAGGCCGAGTGTGGACGGGAAGCCAGGCTGAGGCGAACGGCCTGGTCGATGAGCTTGGCGGGTTGGATCGTGCAATCGAGATGGCGAAGGAAGCCGTCGGTCTGGAACCAAGCGACAGGGTCACGTTGGTCACATACCCACCCCCCAAAAAACTCATCGAAGTATTGCTTGACCCCGATCGATTTGCCACTCGGTCTCCCGCGGTTGACCGATTGCGCGCTTACTTTGCCGGGATCGATTCCTGGCCGGCCCTCTTGCAGGGCGGGTTTCTGCGCATCGCGCCCTATTCGATCACCATCCAGTGAGAGGCGGCCGGCTCATCTCGATGTCCCCGCCGAGGTGTCACCGGGGCGCTCCAGCGGGTTACAGAACATCGGTCGACATGAGTGTCGACTCGGCAAGCTGAGAGCTTGCGCCACAAACGGTTGACCTGCCCCCTTTCGCACAGACCCTTACGGTTGGGGTTCTGCAGCTGATCGACGGACGATCGTGGTTATTGGTCTGGCGCGCTGGTCGCCGCTAAACCTTCCGCCACGGTTGGGGTTCTGGAGCTGATCGACGGACGATCGTGGTTATTGGTCTGGCGCGCTGGTCGCCGCTAAACCTTCCGCCTCGGTGACCACGCGTTCCAACTCGTCGACGAGGGGTGAAGGTCCGGCTTTGCGGAAAGCGTCGACAAGGGCACGATAGTACCACAGGGTTCCCTGTTTCCTTCCCGTGAAGCGATCCCATAGAGGCTCTCCGATCTCGCGATAGTCGGCCAGGATCGAGCGCGCGTTGTGAAGCTTGTCGGCAGCCGAGACGAGGAGTACGGACGGTGAAGCCGTCGGGATGCTCTCGACAAAGGCTTCCTTGCGCTGTCTCCAGGGAGGCTTGGGCTGCGTGTCCGCGTCGGTGCAGCCATCTACGATCGCGGTGACTCGATCGCCGAAGCGAGCTCGGATCTCGTCGCGGATGGGGGCGCCCCCCTGATCCTCGACCGCATCGTGCAGCAAGGCGGCGATGGCTTCCCCTTCATCTCCCCCGTATTCGAGCACGATCCCGGCAACGGAAAGCAGATGGGCGACGTAGGGGACATCACCGCCCTTGCGAACCTGCTTTTCATGAAGCTCGGCGGCATAGGCGAGAGCTTGACGGAAGCGAGCGGTGAGTATCATGGTTCGCGACCGGGCGAATCGGCCCTCGTCATTTCAACGCGTTGGCTCTTGAGATCGCGCGCTCGTCGCGCAGTTGCCATCAATGGGGCAACACATTTGGTGAAAGCAGGAGCGCCCGAATCGGAATCCTCGCGCACAAGCAGAGATCCGTTCAAGACATAGGTGCTCCGTTTTATAAGTTCGGTCACCTGTATTTGGAAGCCCGGTGGACGAGCAGGAACTAGGGGCACGGCATGCCGTGCCCCTACATTTGCTGGCGCCCTACATTCGCGAGCGCCCAACAGATTTGTAGGGACACAGCATACTGTGCCCGCCTGCACTCAACACGCTAAGACCTTGTGTTCTTATTTTATCGCGGTGCTCCAAGGCTTTCCGAGGGTTGAATTTACTAAGTCACTGACAAGATGGAGGTTCCACCTAAATTGAGTAAGAAACGTGGCGTGACCGGTGTGGCTTAGCCGCGCGAGAGGCCGACTGAAGCCGGAATCGCAGTGAGGAAGTTGAGACTCGGATGGTGGCGATTGTTCGTGACAAAGCGATATCACAGCGGCGGCGACTGTGCCACACGCCCCTCCGAACCGCAGTGTAAGCTGCTGGATTGATGGCAGTTATTAGGAATTGGGTTTGTTTGGTCATCTTGTTGCTCGATAGCTTCGCTGCCCCGGTGGTCGTCGTCGCCGTGTCGCTTTTCCTCGAGGCGACTTGCCCTTAGTTGGACCGCCCCAGACGTCGAGAAGAATCTCGACGCGGCAAGCTGAGAGCTTGATCTCAAAACCGCGACCCGAGCTACGGACTGGCCGCCCCGCCGTACCGGGAACCCGCCGTAACCCTTTGATTTCCCGCGGGTTATTTGAGATTGGCTTTGTTTGGTAATTTCCTTTGCTGTGTCGGTTCATCGCTTTGGAACGCCCGTGCTCGCATTGGCACCTAATGATTTGGGTTCCCAACCATATTGTACCCCGGCCATCCAATGCTACGGTGGGTTGGCAACATTAAGATGCTTTGAATGAACAACTTCGCCTAAGCGATATACCGGTTATAAAGGGGGCGCTACCGACGATCCGGCGGGTTTCACCAGGCGAGGCGATTCAGGTCCGATCTCTGTTGCGAGCCGCATCATATGACTTGATCTCGTTCAATCTCCGCTGGCCGGCTGCTCCGTCCCGCCCACCAGCGATCGAACGCCGCGAACTACAGCCAGCCGCGCATCCAGTACCAGGCTGAATAGCGACGGGACTAGGAACAGCGTAAACACCGTCGAAACGATCAGCCCCCCCACGACGACGCTTCCCAGCCCGCGGTAGAGTTCCGATCCCGCTCCCGGAAACAGCACCAACGGCATCATCGCGAACGTGCTGGTGGCGACACTCATGAAGATCGGACGAACTCGCGTGCGAGTCGCCTCGCGGATCGCCTCACGGGGGCTCATGTGGTCTTGCCTCATATGATTCAGCGACTGGTGAACGATCAGGATAGGGTTATTGACGACCGTCCCGACCAAGATGATGAACCCCAGCATCGTCAGAACATCAAGCGCTTGGTAGGTGAGGAACTTGTTCAGCACAGCCAGCCCCAAGAAGCCGCCTAGGGCTGCCAGCGGAACGCTGAACATGATCACAAGCGGGTATAGAAAACTCTCGAACAAGGCGGCCATCAACAGATACGTAATGACGAGCGCCAGCAGGAAGTTCCACTTAAGGGCCTCAACGGTTTGTGAGAGCTTGTCGGCGGTGCCGCTCAACCGTGCCTGGTAGATTCCTCCGAGGCGGCCTGCTTCTCGCATCGGAGCAAGGATTTCTGTTTGTACGGTCTCCATCGCCTGTTCCAAGGGCATCTGTTCAGGGGGCGTAACCTGGATCGTGATCGCCCTCTCACGCTCCCGATGATGGATTTGTGCCGGCCCGTTGGTGACGGCTATGTCGGCAACCGAGCCTAAGGTGATCAGCCGGCCGTCGGGCGTGGCGATGGGCATCTGTTCCAACAGGTGCGTGCGGTGTGCGAAGCTTTCCTTGCCCTTTATGATCAAATCGATTTCTTTGCCCTCGTACTGAAAATCACTGGCCCGCGCACCGTCAACCAACGCACTGACCGTGAAGCCCAGGTCGCGGTTCGTGATTCCCGCCTCCGCGGCGCGCCGGCGGTGGGTGATGACGCGAACTTCCGGGTTGCCCAGGTCCAAGCTGGGTATCGGGCGAACTTGAGATCCAGGCAAAGTCCGCATGGCTCCCATCAAAACCTCACCTCCCAACTCGACCAGCCTCTCGATTTCGGGACCGGCGATTTCGATGTCGATACCGCGGCCTTGCCCCAGAGTGCGGGCGAACAGGCTGGCTTGCTGAAAAAACGCAATCGTTCCCGGCAAGGTTGCGCTGACCCTCTGGAACTCCGGGATCAACTCCCGGATGCGCAACGGGTCGTTGGAACGAAAGCCCATGAATGTTTGCTCCGGGCGGGCGATGAAGAACCAGCCGGACATCCCTCCGCCCGGAAGCGAGTGCGCCTCCTCGGGGGGCGTTTCCCACAGATAGGAAAGTTCCTCGACGTATCGATGCCGGAAATCCGCAATCTCATCAATGTTATGGCCGGGCGGCGGCAGCAAAATGCCGATGACCAAGTCCCGGTTACCTTCCGGCAGGTATTCCGCCTTGGGTATCAATAGAACAGTGAAACCGACGGCTGCCGTCGTCAGCACAATCACCGTGGCTAGCCGCCGGAAGACGCCCCCACAAAGCCAGTAGACAAAGTTCGTCAGGGCGTGGTTGAGCCTCTCCACCAGCCCTACGGCGCCGAACAAATTGCGAAGGCCGAACCGAGCGCGGTCGCCCTGGGCGGCATGCAGAATCTTGGCCGACAGGCTGGGAATGACGGTGATGGCGACAATCAAACTGAGACCCACGGCGCAACTGATGGCAATGGCAATGTCGCGGAAGAGTTGTCCGGCCTCTTGTTCGACGAATACGACGGGCACGAAAACCGCGATCGTGGTCAGCGTGCTGGCCAACACGGCCCCCCATACCTCGCGCGCGCCGTCGTAGGCGGCTTGAGCGCGGGGCTTCCCCATCTGGCGATGCCGGTAGATGTTCTCGAGCACGACGATGGAATTGTCGACGACCATGCCGACCGCGAACGCCATCCCGGCCAGGCTGATGACGTTGAGCGTGCGGTCAAACCAGTTCATCATCAGGAACGTCGCCACGACGCTGATGGGGATGGCAATGGCGACAATAAGCGTGCTGGTGAAACTGCGCAGGAACAGCAGCAGCACGAGGATCGCCAAGGAGCCGCCGACGAGTAGATTCTGTTTGACCAAGTGGATGGCGCTATCGATATACGTTGTCTCGTCGTAGACTTGGTGGAGCCGCAGCCCGCGCGGCTTGAGAAGCTCGGTGTTGATCCTGGCGACTCGCTCCTTGACGCCGGCCATGACATCGAGGATGTTGGCGCCCGATTCCTTGACGACGTTGACGGCCATCATTCGCCGGCCCATGTAATAACCCTTGTCCTGCTCCTTGCGGTGGCCGAGTTGAGCGTAACCGACGTCGCGGACGTAGACGGGAACCCCATTGCGCACCGCAATGACGACGTTTTCGATGTCGTCGGGCGAGGCGTATTCCCCGACCGTGCGAACGAGGTAGCGGCGCTTGCCCTCGTCGAAATCCCCTCCGCTGTAGTTGCGGTTCTCGCGTTCAAGCGCCGCCGCCAATTGGTTGAACGTCACTCTGCGGGCGGCAAGCTTGGCCGGGTCGACGACGACTTGCATCTCCAGTTCGCGTCCCGCAAAGCTGCTCGACGCCGCCACGCCCGGCACGCGCTCGAGCTCGGGTTTGACGAAGTCTTCGACGAAATCGTGTTGCGTCGAGATATCGCCTTCGAAACCGTCCGTTTCCGTCGGCATCAGTATGAACCAGCCACTCGCATTGGCCCGCGGATCGACTGTGCGGATCACCGGTTTATCCGCGTCGTCGGGATAGCTGGGCACCTGATCGAGCCGATTGGAAACCTTCAGCACGGCCGTGTCGAGGTCGGCGCCGACCTGGAAGGTCATGGTGATTGAGCCCCGGTTCTCGCCGCTCTCGCTTTCCATCTCGACGAGACCCTCGAGGCTTTTCAGCTGCTCTTCCTGCTCGTCGATGATGTCGCGCTCCATCTCGTAGGGACTGGCGCCGGGCCAAGTCGTGCTGACCGTGACCTCCGGCTCCTCCACAGTGGGCGTGAGCTGGACCGGTATGCGGAAAAGAGCGATTCCGCCGAACAAGGTCAGCAGGATCACGCCTACCGCGGTCGTGACCGGGTACCGAATGGCGTTGCTGACGATCGTCATGGCAGTTTGTACTCGATCGGTTCGCCCTGCACGGCTTGCCCCGGCATGAGCCGTTCGTTGCCCCTGGTCACCACGCGCTGGCCCGGGCGGACGTTGCCGCTGACCTCGATCCAGCTTCCGACGCCGGCTCCGGTCCGTACCCGTATCGGATCTACCGTGCCATCGTCTTTGATGATGTAGATCACTTGATGCAGGTTTTGGCTGACGACAGCGTCTTTGGGCACAATGGTCGCGCGGTAGGCGTCGCCTCCTGAAAACGACACCTGAGCCAGCATGCCGGCCGCCACCTTGCCGCCGGGATTCGAAAACTTCAACTTGACGGGGAAGGTCCGAGCCTGCGGGTCCGCTCGCGGAATGATCGCACTAACCGTGCCGACTGTTTTGCGTCCGCCCATCGCCTCAAACTCAACCGACACGCGTCGGCCGACCCGTAGGCCCCGGTAGTAGCGTTCCGGGACTTGAACCAACACCCGCAGGTCGTCGACGGCCATCAGCTCGACAACGGGATCACCCACCGCCAACCACTGCCCGAGCTCGGTATGTTTGTCGGTGACAACGCCGTTGAAAGGGGCGTGAATCGTACAGCGCTTGATGTCGTCCAGAATGCGTTCGATTTCAGCTCGCAGCCGATCGAGGCGGCCCTGCCAGGCGCTGAACTCGTAGAAAGCGTCGTCCAGCTCCTGTTGGCTGAAAACCTTGGCATCGAACAGCTCCCGCGCTCGTTCGAGGTTTCTTTCCGCCAGCTTGAGGCGAGCTTCCGCTTCGCTGAGCTCCGATTGCGAAGCGTCGCGGCGCAGCTCCAGGTTTACAGTACGCAGGCGCGCGAGAAGTTGCCCCTTTTCAACCGCGTCACCCTCGCGAACCCCGAGCTCGACGACCAAGCCCTCCACCTCCCCGGCAACCGTGCTGACGGTCGGCGACTGCACCGAGCCGGGAAGCCGGATTTGACGCCGGACGGTGTGTTCGCGAGCTTCGGTGTAGCGGATCGGGCTAGGGCCGGGACCCTGGGCCGACAAGCACGTCAGGCCAGCTAGAACGTACACTAGAACCGGCAACCGCATCAGTCTTACTGCGTCATTTCACGAATACGGCTACGAAAGGCGGCCGACCGCGGGCGCGATGAATCGCGCCTCTACGGATGATCGAAGCCACGCTCGACAATGTAGGGGCGCAATTTATTGCGCCCGAGCTGATGAGCCGCAATACTTCTACAAGCCGATGGGCATGTAACTGCATTTGCGAATACGCTACTTCGTGTGAGCAACGCGAGGTTGCCTTCCGTCAGCAACTCTTGCGATTCGCTCAAACAACCCTAGTCTAGCGCGGCCAGGGCTCGGCACGATGACCCTGCAACTCCTGCGATTCGAAAGCGCTTCATTGAAACAAGCTGTCCGCGGAAAGACCTATCGCTCGCCGGCAACCGGGTGATACAATCGTCGTGCTGGAAAGCCGGGGTCACGAAGCAAATGAGCGAGGGTTTCGGCTATGAGGCTTAAGGGGAAAAGTTGTATCGTCACGGGAGCGGCGCGGGGCATCGGAAAAGGAATCGGCCTCCGGCTGGGGTGTCGACGCCGAAAGATATCGAGGGGCTGGCGGCCTTCCTGGCCTCTTCCTACTACATCGGCGGCCAGGTCATTAACGTCGATGCCGGCATGGTGTTGCACTAAAGAATATGGTTTTACGCTAGAGAATTGACCACCGTTTCAGAATTGCCATGAACCAAACCAAATCTCTTCCGCTGAAGCCGCTCGACCCCGCGGAGCTATCGTCGATTGACCAAGACCACTGGCTGAGGATGTACGGCGGGATGGTCAAGATCCGCAAATTCGAGGAGCAGGTCAACCAGCTCTACACCGGCGCGAAGATGCCCGGATTGGCCCACCTCTACATCGGCCAGGAAGCCGTCGCTGTCGGCATCTGCGAAGCCCTGCGCACCGATGATTACATCACCAGCACGCACCGTGGTCACGGCCACTGTTTGGCGAAGGGGGCATCGGTGGATCTCATGTTCGCCGAGCTGCTCGGCAAGGAAGCCGGTTACTGCCGCGGCAAAGGCGGCTCCATGCATATCGCCGATCAGGAAAGGGGCAACCTGGGCGCGAACGCGATTGTCGGCGGCAGCGCGGGCATTGCGACCGGGGCAGCGCTCTCCGCGCAAATGCGCGGCACCGACCAGGTGGCTGTCTGCTTCTTTGGCGAGGGCGCTTTGGGCCAGGGCTTCCTCTACGAAGCGATGAACATGGCCTCGCTGTGGAAGCTCCCCGTCATTTATGTGTGCGAGAGCAACCAATACAACGAGTACACGCACTGTTCGGAGACCACCGCCGGCGAGGTGCGCGCGCGGCCCGAAGCGTTCGGCATCGCCTTCGAAGAGGTGGATGGTCAGGACGTACGCGCCGTGCACCTGACGGCCAAGCGGGTGGTCGAGCGAACGCGGCAGGGGGAGGGCCCCTCCTTCCTTCTTTGCCATTGCTATCGGTTTCGCGGCCACCATGTGGGGGACATCAATCGTTCTTTCTACCGCTCCAAGCAAGAGGAAGAGGAGTGGAAGGCGCGGGATCCGATCAAGTTGCTGACCGAGTGGCTCGTGAGTGAGGGGCTGCCGGATAGCGACGTGCTCGGCCGGATTGACCAGCAGGTGCAAGCTGAGATTGACGCCGGGGCGGAGTTCGCCCTACAGGCTCCTTTCCCCGATGCCAGCGAGGTGGATCAGCATGTCTACTGCTGAGGCCAACGGTCGAGAAATTACGCTCGGCGAGGCTGTCCGCGAGGCCCTTGCCGAGGAAATGCGCAGGGATCCCACGGTCTTCATCATGGGCGAGGACGTTGCCGAAGCAGGGACCCCGTTCAAGGTGCTCTCGGGCCTCGTCGAGGAGTTTGGTCCCCGCCGGGTGATTGATACACCCATATCGGAGGCCGGCTTTACCGGGATTTGCGTAGGCGCGGCCATCACGGGCATGCGTCCGGTTATCGACATCATGTTCGGCGACTTTATCACCCTGACGATGGACCAAATAGTGAATCAAGCGTCCAAGACTCACTACATGTCCGGGGGGAAACTCAAGGTGCCGCTCGTGCTGCGCACAACGCTCGGAGCCACGCGCCGCTCCGGAGCGCAACATTCGCAGTCGCTCCATGCCTGGCTCAGCCACATCCCCGGTTTGAAAGTCGTCCTGCCGTCGACGCCCTATGACGCCAAAGGCCTGCTAAAAACCGCCATCCGGGACGACAATCCGGTGGCTTTCTTCGAAGATAAGATGATGTTCAAGACCAAGGGCCCGGTGCCGGAAGAAGACTACACGATTCCGTTCGGCGTGGCCGACGTCAAGCGTAGTGGCGAGGACATCACTCTCGTGGCGACCAGCAGTATGGTCTACGTCGCCCTGGACGCCGCCGACTTGCTGGCGGCCGAGGGCATCAGCGCGGAAGTCGTCGACCCGCGAACGACTTTCCCTCTTGACAAACAGACGCTGATCGAGTCCGCCAAGAAAACGAGTCGCGTCATCGTCATCGATGAAGGCTACCAGCGTTACGGCGTGACGGGCGAAATCGCCTCGGTCATCGCCGACGGCGCTTTCTATTACCTGGACGCTCCGGTCAAACGCATAGGCGCCATGGATGTGCCCGTGCCATTCTCGCCCGTGCTGGAAGATTTGACCGTACCCACACCGGAGTCGGTAGCGGCGGCCGCCAAGAGCCTCTGTGCCGGGAACTAGAGCAGGAAAACCATGGGACAAAAAACGTTTGGCCTAATGGCTGTCGACTGGGAACAGCGGGTGGATTTCGACCGTCTGCGAAGCGAGCGTCTCGAACGGGTCAAGAAGCTGCTCGCGGAGTCGTAGGGGCACAGCATGCTGTGCCCGAGCCTCGAGCCTATCGCGTGCTGCTTAGCCCGTCAAGAGGTAGTTAAGCAGCAACACCGTTAAGAACCTCAAAACGCCATGACCCAGCAGAATCCTCCTACAAGCAAGATCAAGATCAAAGACGGCCTACAGGTCTGCGTGATCGTCAAGGACCTGAAGGAGGCCATGGACCGCTACCACTCTTTGTTCGGTATCGGCCCGTTCGAAGTCTATACCGTGGATACCAGGGAGCTTCCCGGCGTCACCTACCGAGGACAGCCGGGGGACTATCGCGTGACCGTCGCCATGGGCAAAATCGGGACGGGCATGCTGGAGCTGCTCGAAAGCGAACGAGGCGAGACGATCTATAAGGAGTTTCTCGACAAACACGGGGAAGGGGTCCACCACATCGGCTTCTTCGTGGACCAGGACCATAACCGAGCCTGCAACACGCTGATCGACGAAGGGTTCCCGCACACCCAGGGCGGGCCGATTTTAGGCGAGAATCGAGACGGTCGCTTCGACTACTTCGACACCGAGAAGAAACTCGGTACGACCATCGAACTTCTCGACTTCCCGGAAGTGCTCGGCGAGTGCGCCAACATGTATCCGTGACTGAATGGTTGGGCCCGCCTCTTCGCACGGACCCCGTCTTCCAAGCATCAAAGCGTGCTAGCTAGTGCTAGTGTAGTGCCACATAAATAGCTGTACAATAACACCCTTTTCGCGGTAGGATGGTTTATGTGGCCATCCGCTGACGCTCTAGCCCTCACCGCTCCGCAGCGAAACGCTCTTCGTCGCCTCGTTCGAGGCCGCAATACGACGCAGAAAATGGTCTTGCGAGCGCACATTGTTTTGCGCTGTGCGCAGGGGTTGGCGAACCACGCCATGGCCCGCGAACTCGGCGTCAACCGCAAGACCGTCATCCTGTGGCGAAAGCGCTTCGCCCAGTCCGGCCTCGACGGACTCCGCGATCGGACGCGCCCCGGACGCAAACCGGCGCTCTCCGCTGAATTCGTCCAATGCATCCTCGATACAACGCTTCACGAGAAGCCCCGGGCGGCCACGCATTGGAGCACCCGCACCCTCGCCAAGCACTTGGGCGTCTCCAAGATGGCCATCCAGCGCGTCTGGAAAGCGCACGGACTGCAGCCCCATCGCCTCGAAACTTTCAAGCTCAGCCGCGACAAGCAGTTCGTCGAGAAACTCCGCGACGTGGTCGGGCTGTACTTGAATCCGCCCGAGCACGCGCTGGTGCTCAGCGTCGATGAGAAAAGCCAGATCCAGGCCTTAGACCGCAGCCAGCCGGGACTGCCCCTGAAAAAGGGTCGCGCCGGCACCATGACCCACGACTTCAAACGACATGGCACAACGACGCTGTTCGCCGCCTTCAATGTGCTCGACGGCCAGGTGATCGGGGAGTGTCTGCCGCGACATCGGCACCAGGAATTCCTCAAATTCCTACGCAAGATCGATCGCGAAACGCCACCGGCGCTGGAGCTGCATCTGATCGTGGACAACTACTCCACGCATAAGCATGAGCAGGTGAAGAAGTGGCTCGCGAAGCACCCCCGCTTCCACTTTCACTTCATTCCCACGTCTTCTTCTTGGCTCAATCTCGTCGAGCGCTGGTTCCGCGAGCTGACACAGAAGCGCATCCGCCGCGGCGTGTTCCGCAGTGTTCCCGAACTCGAGGCCGCCATCCACGAGTACCTGGAAGCGAGTAACCAAGCGGCCAAGCCCTTTGTCTGGACAGCTCCGGCACAAGATATCCTCGCCAAAGTCGAGCGCGCCGCCAAAACCCACGCCTTTGTCCAGAACCGTTAGTGGCACTACACTAGTGCTTGGTTGCATAAATTCAGGATAGGTTATAGGCGGACAATCCCTGGACCGCTCCCTCACGGTCGCGGCTCGGAAGACTCTGCGAACAAACCACTTCCGGGCCAGACGGACGATCGTATGGTCCTTCGGGAAGGGCTTTTCAAATAACGCGAACTTTTGCAACCAAGCGCTAGAGCCTCCGCTCATTTTGTGAACTCGCCAGACGGTCGGGGCCATGATAAGGTCAACGTGATGGATCAACGGGCCGGCTATGTCTTGGTGGGCGGCAAAAGCTCGAGATTGGGCACAGACAAGGCGCTGTTGGACTTTGAAGGTAAGCCTCTGGCCGCGCGAGTCGCCGAGGCTGTCCAAGCAGCCGCGGGTCGCGTCACGATCGTGGGCCCACTGGAAAAATACGGACATCTGGGACTGCCCGTCATCCCCGACCCGGTGGAGGACTTCGGACCCCTGGCCGGTCTGCTTGCTGCTCTGGAGGACTCCGAAAGCCCTTGGAATCTGGTTACGGCTTGCGACATGCCCTACCTCGATGCCGCTTTTCTAAATTTCCTCTTCGAGGAGGCGCAAGCAGCTGGCGCCGATGTTCTCTTACCTGTGGACTCCGAGGGGAATCCCGAGCCGCTCTGCGCGGTCTACTCGTTAGAGGCGCGCTCGACGATTCGCCGCCGCGTTGAGCAGGGGGTTCACAAAATCACGCGAGCCTTCGAAGGCCTGAGAGTCGACGAGCTAGCGCCTGATCGGTATGCCCGCTTTGACCCCGAGGGGCGAATCTTTACCAATCTCAATACGCTGGAAGACGTCCGGGGAACGGGACTCGGGCTGTCGTCCGCAAGGGGGTCATAGAGTGTGACGGAGAGGCCAAGTCCGTGTACGTAGGCCGCCGTCGCTACTCGTTGCGATGCACGAGCTCTAAGAATGCATCCGCGGCGTGCGACAGTTGCCGCTTGGTGGGATACGCCAGCCGAATCTTCCGCTCGACCTGGATCTGCCTAACGGCCACTTCCCGGAGGATGCCGGCCGCAATCTCCTGTTCGACACACATTTTGGGAAGGAAAGCCACGCCGAGGTTCAGTTGGACGAGCCTCCGAATCGTCTCAATGGTCGGCATCTCGACTTCCATGTTGAGCGCCACCTGGTGGCGCCGGAAAATGTCGATGACCGTCGCGCGGTAAGGCGAGACTACGTTGTGAGCAATGAACGTCTCCATGCCTAGCTCGGTGATATTGACCTCCTGACGGTCAGCGAAACGATGCGTGGGTGAGACCACGAAGGTCAACGCGTCTGTATAGATCTCGGCCGTCACCAATTTCGGGTCGCCTGGATCGTAGCTGATCGCGCCCAAATCCAGAGACCCCGCCAGCAGCGCCTCCGGAATGCGGCTCGACAGACTTCGGCGAATCTCCACCTTCACACCCGGATAGAGCCTCCGGTACCTCTCGATGTGGACCAGAAGATACAGGGCAGTCGATTCGTTTGCCCCGATCGTGAGCTTGCCGGCTCTCTTGTCTCGGAGCTCGGCCAACGCGTTCTGAAGTTCGCGCTTGAGCCCGTCGAACCGCTGGGCGTACTCGAGCACGGCACCTCCGGCATCCGTCAGCACCAGACTTCTGGACGAACGATCGATCAGTTTTTCCCCGAGCTCGTTCTCCAGGCGCTTGAGGGCGAGTGATACCGCCGGCTGAGTCCGCAAGAGCTTTTGTCCTGCCGCCGAAAAACCGCCTTCTTCGACAACTGTTCGGAATGTTTCGAGTAGCGAGAAGTCCATGGTCTTATGCTCCTAATGACAAACGACGATGACGCGGTTTAGGCGGCGCGCTCGTCTGTCGGCCTAGACTCGGAATTGACTGCGCGGCTATTCGGTTCCTCTGGCCACTCCTGCTCGCCAAGCGCAGGCTGCACATGAAGGCCGTCTATCGGAGAGGCCTGCCGAGCGACAGGCGCTTTCAGTAATGATTCTCTAGGACCGATAAATTTATGTTATCAAATAAACATTAGAAATGATAACTGATGTAATTATCAATTTGTATTATATTGAGGAGGCTGCTTAACTAGTAGAAAAAGGGAGGCCGAGATGTCAGAGCGGGTATACATCTTTGACACGACTCTGCGCGATGGCGAGCAGTCCCCGGGCTGCAGCATGACCACGCCGGAAAAGGTCAAGATGGCGGGGAAACTCGCGGAGCTAGGTGTCGACATCCTCGAGGCCGGTTTCCCGATAGCTTCCGACGGAGATTTCGAAGCCGTGCAGGCCGTAGGGCGGGAGTTTCCGGAAGTGAAGGTGGCGGCGCTGGCGCGGGCGGTGCCGACTGATGTGGAGCGAGCGCTGCGGGCACTGGAAGGCGCGAAAAAGCCACTCGTTCACTGCTTCATTGCCACCAGCGAGATTCACCTCACATACAAACTCCGCAAAACTCAGGACCAGGCGCTCGACGATGCTGTGCGGGCGGTACGACAGGCGCACGAGTACGTCGAGGATGTGGAGTTCTCAGCTGAGGATGCCACGCGCACCGACATCGACTACCTTTGTCGCATCTCGAAGGCCGCGGTGGAAGCCGGCGCGACAACCATCAATATTCCGGATACCGTCGGGTTCATGGTGCCTGACGAGTACGCGGCCTTTATCGGGCAGGTGGTCGAGGCGGTCGGAGACAAAGCGATCGTAAGCGTCCACACGCACGATGATTTGGGTATGGCTGAGGCCAACTCTCTGGCGGCCCTGGGGGCGGGAGCCCGCCAGATCGAATGCACCATCAACGGTATTGGCGAGCGCGCCGGAAACTGCGCGCTGGAAGAAGTGGTGATGGCCATGGCCGTTCGAAACGATCAACTGCCCTTCCATACCGGCATACGCAGCGAATTACTGTACCCTTGCAGCCAGTTACTTAGCAGCTTAATCACCTTTGGGCCGCAGCCCAACAAGGCCATCGTGGGCGCCAACGCGTTTGCTCACGAAGCGGGCATTCACCAGGACGGCTACCTGAAAAACCCCTTGACCTACGAAATCATGAGGCCCGAGATGGTCGGCGTGCCGGCGACGAACCTCGTGTTAGGCAAACACAGCGGGCGTCACGCTCTGCGCGAACGGGTGAAGGACCTCGGTTTCGGCGAGCTGTATCGAGAACAGCTCAACCAAGTCTACAAGGCATTTACGACACTTGCCGATGGTAGAAAGGGAATAACGAACGACGACATCGTTGCCCTGTTGAAGGATCTCGGCATCTCAGAAAAGGCGGCTTGACGCGCGTCAAAGGGGCCAAAGCTTCCCTGGATTAGCTCAATCTCCGACCAGTCCTTCATCTAGTTAATCCCCGGGTTACATTGGAGCTTGTTCCCTACAATAGGGAGCTTGCTTCTATTAGGCGCTTAGCCGCTTATGCGCGTCGGAACCGGAATTTTGTTCTCGTTTCAGGTGGCGGCGTCGAGCTACACGCGGATTCATCCGTGCTGAGCGGCATCATCTCTGGACCGCTCGCTCACACTCGCGGCTCGACGCTCTGGGATATCAAGGGCGGAGCCCTTGGTTAGCTAGTGTCGTGAGACACTAGGGCGTCGCCAGAGACCCACGTCGCGACAGAAGGAGACTGCCGTCGAACCATGAAACTCAACGTCCTGGTGATCCCCGGAGACGGGATCGGTCCGGAAGTAACCCGCGAGGCTGTTCGGGTGCTGGAACATGTCGCCGACAAGTGGGGTCACGAACTACGCCTCACGGAAGCTCTGCTTGGCGGTGCAGCGATCCACAAAACCGGCGGACCTTTGCCCGAAGAAACAAAGCGGGCCGCCCTGGAGGCCGATGCAACGCTGTTGGGGGCGGTGGGACTTCCTGAATTCGACGATCTGCCGGCGGAACGGAGACCTGAGAAAGGCCTGCTCGGTTTACGCAAGGCGATGGACGTTTTTGCCAACCTGCGTCCCGTCGTGGCTTACCGAAGCTTGCTGGACTCCTCTCCTCTGAAGAACGACATCGTTCGCGGGACGGACATGCTGATCGTCCGCGAGCTGACGAGCGGCATCTACTTCGGGGACCCGCGCGGCATCAACGACTCCGACGGCGAACCCGTCGCGGTCAACTCCATGGTCTACCGGCAATCGGAGATCGAGCGGATTGTCCGCATGGCTTTCGGGCTGGCGGAAAAGCGCCGCAAGAAGTTGACGTCAGTAGACAAGGCGAACGTTCTCGAGTGCTCGCAGTTGTGGCGGCGGGTCGTGGAGGATGTCGCGGGAGATTTCCCCGGTGTTGAGCTGGACCACGTGTTCGTCGACAACTGCGCTATGCAGTTGATCCTGAATCCTCGACGGTTTGACGTGATCGTCACGGGGAACATGTTCGGCGACATTCTGAGCGATGAGAGCGCGGTGCTGGCCGGCTCGATCGGCATGTTGCCCTCGGCTTCTATCGGCGACCAGCTTCCGAGCGGTGTGTGGCGTGGTCTCTACGAACCCGTCCATGGCTCTGCCCCGGACATCACGGGCCAGGGCAAAGCCAATCCGTTGGCGGCTATCGGTTCGGCGGCAGCGATGCTCAGCTACAGCTTCGGCCTTAAGGAAGAAGGAGCGGCGATCGAGGCGGCTATCCAAGGGGTGCTGGAAAACGGCCCGCTGACGGCGGATCTGAAGCCCGAGGGCGCGGCAGGTTCCACCGAAGAGGTGGGGCAAGCGGTTTGCGAAGCGATCGGCTGACATGTTGTAAAAGGCAACGATCTGACACGGGTTACTCGCATAGCTAAGGTTGACTTCAGATTCTCACGGTCTTACCGTCAAGTAAGACCATGAAACGCGTTGACACACTAACGGCTCGGGTCTCTTCGAAAGGCCGGATCGCCATTCCCAAACCCATTCGTGACCAGCTTGGGCTCAAGGCCGGAACCGACCTCGCCGTGCGCGTTGAAGGAGGGGAAGTTGTGCTGCGGAAGGTAGCAGCGGATTCTTGGCGCCAGTGGCGCGGAAAGTTCGAAGGCGTTCCCCTTCTTGAGGATCTAGCTGAAGAGCGAAAGAGGGAACGCGAAAGAGATGCCCGTAAAGGGGCTTGACGCCTGGGCCCTGATGGGTTGGCTGCAGAACGAAGAGCCAGTCAATTCGCTGGTGGACCACATGTTGGACCAGTCCACGACCGGGGAGATCGACCTGGTGGTGAGCTGGATCAATCTGGGCGAGGTTTACTATCTGCTCAGTAAAAGAAGGGGCAGGGCCAGCGGCGACGAATTCCTGTCCATGGTCCCAGTGATGCCGTTTCAGGGCGTCGTGCCGGACGAGCGTACGATTATAGGCGCGGCGCGGTGGAAAAGCCAGTTTCCGATTTCGTATGCAGACGCTTTCGCCCTGGAAACAGCCAGGCAAAGACAAGCGAGGCTAGTGACCGGCGATCCTGAACTGAGGCTGTTGGCAGAGCGAGATCCTCTCGTGAAGCTGGAGTGGGTCGGGCGGTGATACCATTTGGCTGTAGCTCCGCCACCGTCGGCAGGGGGCCGCAGCCCCTCGGTGGCGTTCTGCTTGGTTGCTGTCACACCCGACTTTCCAGATCCCCTACGTTTTGTCTGCCAGCCCCAGACGTCTCAGCAAAGCTTCGGAATCGGGATCCCGGCCCATGAAGCCGCGAAATAGTTTGGCGGGATCTTCGCTGTCGCCCTTGGAGAGGATTTGCTCCCGGAATTCCCGTCCCACCTTGGGACTAAAGATTCCGTCTTTGGCGAACCGTGTGAAAGCGTCTGCTTCGAGCACTTCCGACCATTTGTAGGAGTAGTAGCCCGCTCCGTACCCCACCGGGTCGGCAAACAGGTGGCTAAAGCCGGCGATCATCGCGTGGTCAGAGGGCAGTTTCACGGGCGAAAAAGACTGCAGCAGATCGAAGGCGTAGGACATGACGTCGCCGTCCGATTCCAGACTGTAGTCGATGTGGAGACCTAGATCGAGGGTGCTGAAGCTGAGCTGCCGCATCTGCGCGCCGGCGGCGCGGAAATTACGCGTTCGCTTCAGTTTTTGAAAAAGTTCTTCCGGAATTGTCTCGCCGGACTGATAGTGCCGCGCGAAAAGATCCAGCGTTTCGCGCTCCCAGCACCAATTCTCCATGATCTGAGAAGGAAGCTCGACGAAGTCCCAGGGAACGTTCGTGCCGGCCAAGCTGCGAATTTCTACCCGGCTCAACAGATGGTGGAGCAGGTGCCCAAACTCGTGAAAGAGCGTCTCGACCTCGCGGTGGGTTAGCAGAGCCTGCTTCTCACCCACCGGAGGAGTGAGATTACCGCAAATGACACCGAGGTGAGGCCGGAAGTCGTCCTTCCGGGCGGTGCCCGTGATTAGGGAGTCCATCCAGGCGCCACCGCGCTTGTTTTCCCTGGGAAAGAAATCAGCGTAGAACGCGCCCAGCCAAGCGCCATCTTCGTCGTGGACGCTGTAGTAAGTAACGGCGGGCTCCCAGACCGGGACTCCGCTGCGCTGTTTCACCGTGATGCCATAGAGTTGCCCGGTCAGATCGAAGAGGCCTTCGAGAACACTCTCGAAGGGGAAGTAAGGGCGCAGCTCCTCTTCGTCGAATTCGTACTCAGTCTTGCGGAGTTTTTCCGCGTAGTAACCGAGGCCCCAGGCCTGGAGACCGGGTGCGTCTTTCCCTTCGAGCGCGCGGCGAAAATCCTGGAGTTCGTCGGCTTCTTTTTGGAAGGCTGCCCGTGTCCTCTTTGTTAGAGAGCGCACAAAATCTCGAGCGCTAGCGCCCCTTTTTGCCATTCGTTCCTCGAGCACCAGGTCCGCGAAATTGTCGTAGCCGAGCAACTGCGCTTTTTCCCTTCGTAGAGCTAGGATCTTGGCAATGACTGGGCGGTTGTCGAACGGCCCACCGCTAGCCCGGGTGTTGAAGGCGCGATATACCTGCTCCCGGGTTGCCGCGTCGTCGAGGTACGTCATCACGGCGACGTAGCTGGGATCTTTCAAGGTGAAGCGCCAGGCCTTGACGCCTTTTTCCTCGCCGCTTTGGCGCGCGGCCTCGACCGCGCTAAGCGGTAGCCCGGCGAGTCTGGATTCGTCCTCGATCAGCAGCTCGAAAGCGTTCGTCGCGTCGAGAACGTTCTCGGAGAATTTGGTGGTGAGTTTGGTCAGCTCAACGTTAATCTCCGTGAGGCGTGCTTTACCCGCGGCGTCGAGCTCGGCTCCGTTGCGGCGGAACGAGTCCAGAGTTTTCTTGAGAAACCGGGCGCGGGTCTGGCCAAGCCGCGCCGCCGCGGAGGTTTCCGCGTAACTTTTCAGTTGCCGCCACAGATTCTCATGCAGCGGGATGCTCGAGTAGAATTCGCTGACCCGGGGTTGCACGGCGTTGTAGGCCGCTCGAAGCTCGGGGTAGGTTGCGACGGACTCCAGATGACCAACGATCCCCATGGAGTGCTCTAGGCGTTCGGTAATAGCTTCCAGGGCGAGCAGGGTGTTCTCGAAGGTACGATTTTCGGGGTCGGCCGCCAGCCGGTCCAGGCGATCCTGGGCGTCGCCAAGCAACTCGTCGATCGCAGGCTCGATCTGCTCGGCCTTTATCTGGTTGAAGGGAATCTCGAATTCAAACCGAAGCAGGGGGTTGGAATCTAGATCGGAGGACATTGATGATCTACTCGGTCGCGCAAAGGGATCAGTTTAGCAGGCAAGGGCGGGAGTACTTCGGTGCAGCAGCACGGGCTGAGCGTGCCTTCCTCCAGGCCGATCCGTTTCAGCGGAGGATTGCTAAGCGCTGCAAGTCCTGCTCGCTCCACCGCCAAGCGCCCAATGCTTCTTGAGAAGAGTCAAACATCTTCTATCCCCTGGAGCCGATGCCGGCTTGGCTCAAGAGTGTAGCGATGGCAAAATCCGATCACGTGGCAGGTGGATCTGCTGCGCTACGCGACGGTGAACCTTTCGACCGGCCTCAGCCTTTGGCTCGAAACGGGAATCTACGCAGCGTTCACTGTCGGATCATTCGCCTGGGCCACGCGAACCCTGGAGAAGCATGAGTAGTTTCGCATCGGCAGGTGGACTTGTTGCTGAAGCGGTGTTTGCCAAGGAATGGCTGGGAGGCAGGGATTCGAACCCCGATAAACAGATCCAGAATCTGTCGTGTTACCGTTACACTACCTCCCAGCAGAGGACGCAAAATTAGTATACCGCGCGGTTGAAGACGCGCAAACGCTCGCTCGCTTGTCGCAATGGAAGGGAAATCAACGAGCTGGGTGGAAAAACCTACAGCAGCCGGAAGTTAACTTCGACGTTGGCACGGACTTTGACCGGAATGCCGTCCTTCTTGCCGGGCACGAATTTCCACTCCTGGACGGCCCCGATCGCCTTTTCGTCCAGCCCGAGCCCAAGGCTCCGGATAACCCGAATATTGTGGGCTCGACCGTCCTGCCAGACCTCGATCGCCAGGACGACCGTTCCTTGATACTTCGCCTTACGGGCCTCTTCGGAGTATTCAGGCTCCACCTTGTAGGTCAACCGGGGTGGTGAGACACCTCCGCCGATCCGGAAGACACCGCCTCCGATTCCGCCTCCCGACCCGGGGCCTACACCTGCGCCTCTGCCCGAGCCCACGCCGGTGCCCCTACCTGTACCGATCCCGCCCCCGCTGCCCGGTCCCGCCGAAGGCGGCCCGATCCGGCTAAGCGGGTCGCCGAAGACAGCCATATCGATTCGCGGTACGTGAATATGGTCCGGAACAATTACGGTCGGCTCGACGACCAATTCGGGGTCGAGATTCTTGATCACAGGCGTAGGAGGCGCCAACTGTTTCATATCAAAGCGAGGCAGCTTTCCCTTGCTGGGCGGTAAGGGGCTATTTTGGCCGCCTCCGCCCCCGCCCCCGGTGTCTCCCGCAGGAGCGTTGCGAAGCTCGATCAAATAGGGCGACAGGTCGAAGTCGATAACAAGGTCGATGGAATCCCCGCCGATTTGCTGCAAAGCCGCTCCCGAGAATACAGTAAACAGCAAAACCACCAACAGAACGTGGCCCCCGGTGGACCAACTCACCCCCTGCTGCTTGTAATCGTAGGTGCCCCAGATACTTTTGACGGCTATAGGCCTAGAGCTAAGCCGTAGCGGGGGAAGCTTCTTCTCCCGCATAAGGCTGCGGAAATACACTTTCAGCGAACGGTACCAAGGATCTCGGACGGATTCGATCACCAACCTGCTGAGGCCGGCTTCATCGCTCGCTGCTAGGGCCCGACGGTCGTAAACGCGCACCCGGGGCAGCTCGCGTTTTCCCCGGAAAAGCTCGCTGAGCTGCCGGCCGAGAGAGATGAACCAGGATTGGTGAACTGAGTCCGTCAACAACGAACTGAATGCGCCGTCGTCCCGACGGGCATCGGAGCGCCGAGCCGCCTCATCCACAGGCGAGGCGCCGTGGGGCCTGCGTACCTCCGTCTTGGTCGGTCTCTTCTCCAAGGTTGACATGGGGTAAAGGACTGCCTTCGGCCGCCGTGTGTACTATTTAGGACGGCAAGCCTGGGCGCTCGGTTACAGGATCCTCTACAGATCGACCCGTGGTGGCCTGCTAGAACCAATTTAGCATGTTAGCGGTCACTCAGAGGCCAGTCAAGAGCCGGTCCCAGGTAATCCCAGGTAATCATTGTTAAATCGATCGGCCGACGGAGGAGGGTTCCGAAGGCTTTCCCCGGGGTCGAACGGAAGACTTTCGACTGACGTGACCGGCGGCCCGCCGGTCCTAGGTTTCTGCTGTTTCCGCGGAACCGGCCAGCATCCTGGAAAGGTGCTCCAGGCAAGCGTCCGAAATAAAGCGGTACAGCAGGACGTTCTTTCCATTCACCCGAGTACGCACCACACGCTCGGCCATCAAGTCACAAAGGAAGACATCGGCAGCGCCACGGAAGTCCCCCTGGGAAGAAGTCAGGAGGTATTCCTGCAACGAGTGCCTTTGACCGGCGACGGGAGCAAGAACCGCGCGTGCCACTTCAAGGAAGTATTCGCTAATGGATACGAGCGCTATCAAGGAGGGCTGCGGTAAGTTGCGAATCGTTTCTATGTGCTCGTCGGCCGAGGAATACGTGATCGGAACAAGGGCCCGCTTGGTGGGCAGCAGCGGGTTTATCCTCTCGACATGGCCGGGAGCACAAATGACGAGCGCGCCAACCGCCCAACTCCGATTCGATGAGAAATCATCCGGCGAACATGCTTTGATCGGGATTTGAAACCTTTCCTTGATCTCCATGGGGATGAGCGCGCGCAGGCCGGCGTCATCCGAAACGACAAGCAAGTGGTCAGGTGGTCCTTCGAGCATTCGCTGTTGAAAGCGCTCACTAAGCTGCCGCAGCGAGTAGCCTTGTCGCTGCGCCGTACTCACCGTCGCGTCAATCAATTCATCCAAATCTTTCGCGCCTGTCGCCGTCACGCGCTGTTGCTCCGCGTGAGAACGCACGACCAAAGGGCTCCCGCGGCGTTTCACAACCAGCATCTGGAGCACCCGGTCTTGGTAGGCCTGACTCACCGTGTTGTGGTGAATTCCTAGTCTCCGGGCCAATGCTCTGACGCTCGGCAGCAGATCGCCGGGCTTCAACTGGCCGGTACCGATCGACAGAACAATCTGAGCCGCCAATTGTTCGTGAATCGGGACTTCGCTTTCTTTGCTGATGCGAATGTCCATTTCCAAACACCCTCGGCCAGCCACCCGAGCCCCGGCTCTCGGCTAGCAGCCCGTGTCAATAATCGTGCAGGAGCGAAAAATCGGGGACTGCCACCAATTTGCTCCCCGTCATGGCCCAGAAAAAAGCACTTAGCCTGAAGCGAATTGGCTGGCTGTACCAGATTTTTCGCGACCTTCCGAATTGTGACACTTCAGAAACTGTCACGCCAGGTGTGGCCGGGTTGGTGGGTCCGCGGCTACGCTTGATGGCAGAGATAAGCAGATGCTCCGGATCTCATCCAAAGAATATCGAAGGCGGCTGGAATCGCTTCAGGCCAGCATCGCGGAAGCCGGCCTGGACCTGTTCATCGTCTCGGCCTTCGACAGCCTCTACTATCTGACGGGCGCCGGATTCGAGCCGCTGGAGCGCCCGTTCTTTCTCCTGATCCGTCCCCGCCAGGCTCCAATCCTGTTAGTACCGAAGCTCGAACAGGAGCACATGAAGAAAGCCCTACATATCAGGGAGCAGGACATTCGCACGTATCGGGAATATCCAGCCCCGCCGGGTCGTGGGTGGCCGGGCGCCCTCCATCACTTGATCGGGCAAGCCAAACAGATTGGAGTGGAGCCCACACTCCCGCAAGAAATTGCGGAAGCGATGAAGGGCTACACGATTCGTGTCGCACCGCTGGTCGAACGATTGCGCCTGATTAAGTCCGACACCGAGATCGCCCTGATCCGACGCGCGGCTCGCTACGCTGATCTTGGAGTTCACCGTCTCCTGGCAGCTTCGTACCGGGGGGCCAGCGTCGCTGAGGGTTTTGTCGAAACGCGCCTCGTCATGTCACGGATCATTCGCGAGGTCGACGATTGGGAGCCGCTGACGACGAAAGTGCTGATGGCGACCTGGGCGGCCCCCCGCAGCGCAATGCCACACTCGATTCCGGCCCTCAACGACCGCCTCCGCGAGGGGCCGCACGTAGCGTTAGTGCTCAGCCGGGTCAACGGCTACGCCGCGGAAAGCGAGCGAACGTATTTCACCGCACCACCGTCAGCCGAAGTACGCGAAGCGTTTGCGGCCATGACGGAGGCCCGCCGTATCGCGTTTGGGATGATCAGACCCGGTGTGCCGTGTAGCGAAGTAGACGCGGCTGTGAACGACTATTTGCGGAAGGAAGGGTACAGCGGCGAGGACCGGCGCTTGCACCGCACCGGCCATGGGATCGGGCTCGGCAACCATGAAGCTCCTTGGATAGCCGAAGGCAGCGAGGACCGGTTGGCCGAAAACATGGTGATCAGCGTGGAGCCGGGGATCTACTTGCCTGGTGTCGGCGGCGTGCGACATTCCGATACCGTCTTGGTGACCAAGGATGGTCATGAGATGCTCACCCGCTTCCCCCAAGCGCTGAGCTCGTTGGTTATCAGCGGCTGGAAACCGTTCACGCGCATCAAGGGGAGATTCGTGCGGTGGAAACTGGGGGGTGAATGCGAAGCCCACCATACCCTCTGTAAGCGACAGCCCGGCGGCTAGCGAGACGAGGTCATGAACACGAATCCCCTCGGGGAAGCGATGGCGATGAAGTCAGCCAAATCCACCAGCCCACTGACCGCGCGGAGCAGGCGTCGGCGCCTGATCGTCCTTTTGGGCTTCAGTCTTCCGATCTTTGTCGGCATTCTGCTAACGCCGCCTATCCCCCAAGACCTCAATTACCACGACTTCGCCGATCAGCGGTCCATCTTGGGCATCCCGCACATGTGGAACGTAGTGTCGAACTTGCCGTTCGCGGTGATCGGTGCATGGGGTTGCTGGTGGTTGCTGGGTCGGAGAGATCTCTCGAAAATCTTTGCCGAGCGGCGGGAACGCGTGGCTTACCTCGTGTTCTTCGTCGGAGAGTTGCTCACCTGTTTCGGGTCGGCCTACTACCACGCGGACCCGAATAACCATACCCTGGTGTGGGACCGCCTGGTCTTTAGCCTGCTGCTGACGTCGTTTTTCACGATCGTCGTCACGGAGTTTGTCAGCAGGCGGGCCGGGAGACTCATGCTGGCGCCTATGGTCCTGCTGGGCCTCTACAGTGTTTTGCACTGGTACGGCAGCGAGCTAGCCGGCGAGGGAGACCTGCGCGTGTACATCGCGGTTCAGTTCTACCCGGTGATCGCAATTCCCTTCATCATTTGGACGTTCCCCTCGCGTTACGGGCAGAGCCGCCCGTTCCTGCTGCTGTGGGCGCTGTTTGGACTGGCCAAAATCTGTGAGCTGCTGGACGCCCCAATCTACGAGCTCAGCGGTTTCTGGAGCGGCCACACCTTCAAGCACCTGATCGCCGCGGTGGCCACCTACTGCGTGCTTTACGCTCTCCGCCGGCGAAATGCGACGCCGTTGTCGGCGCGGGCCAACCCGCTCTCGGGACCTTTAGAGCGGCCGTCAGGAGAGACTCGATGAGAAGCGATACTAGAATCTTGGGGTCAGTGCTTTTTCTGTTTGCGTTCATCGCAGGAGTTTTATTGCTTACCCTGTCATCTTGTGCAACCGAGCACGCGAGCCCGGACAACGACATGGGCGCCACGTACTTTTCGCCCGACTACTTCACCGCGCGGTCTCGCTTTCGCGAGGGAGCTCAAAAGGCGGGCGGACGGCTGACATCGATGGAACTGGATGCCAAAGGTCCGGCCGGAGAGGGTCTGACCATCGACATCGCCTGGTTCGGATCGGAGCAGCCGCGCGAGGTTCTTCTTCATTCGTCCGGTTTGCACGGGGTGGAGGCCTTTGCCGGCTCGGCCATTCAGTTACAACTCTTAGATCAAGGCCTTCCGGTGATCCCCGAAGACGCCGCGCTCGTTCTGGTACACGTCATCAATCCTTATGGAATGGCTTGGCTCAGGAGGTTCAATGAAAACAATGTCGATTTGAATCGTAATTTCGCCGAGCGAGAAGAGGACTACAAGGGGTCTCCCCCGATGTATCCGGAACTCGATCCTTTCCTCAACCCCAAAACCCCGCCTTCCAGCGATTTCTTTTATCTGAAGGCCGGCTGACTCGTTGTACGCCACGGGATGCCGAAACTGAAAGGGGCTGTCACCTACGGTCAATACGAGTACCCGAAGGGTCTCTTTTTCGGAGGCAGGCGACTGGAGCAAGGACCGGCGCTTTTAGAAGAGTTCGTCGCCAAGCGCTTGGCGAGAGTCAAACGCTTGGTGGTCATCGACGTCCACACCGGCTTGGGGCCGTTTGGCGTAGACAGCCTTCTGGTCGAGGCGCCCCTCGAAAGCACTACGATCTACGATGAAATCCGAAGTGCGTTCGGCGAGCGTGTGGCACCCTTGGACTTGGAGCAAAGCGTCGCCTATCCCCTGCGAAATCCGTACTATTCTGCGTTTCCTCGCGTGTTGCCCAGCGCAAGGGATTATTTTGTCGGACAGGAGTTCGGCACAGTCAATGTGGTCAGAGCGCTCAAAGCCCTGCGGGAAGAAAACCGCTGGCACCATCATGGCGGAGGCGGCATCGATCATCCGACGAAGCGGGATCTGAAAGAAGCCTTCGCCCCCGACGACGACTCGTGGCGAACGACTGTGCTACTGCGGGGCAAGACAGTGTTCAAGCAAGCGGTCGAGTTGGCGTTTCGGAACAGATAGAGAATCGAACGCCGGAAGGCATCGGCATACCATCTGAAAAATGAAACTCTTCTTTTTCATCGGCATCGTCGTCGTTCTCGGCTTCTGCTGCTGGGCTTTGATGATTCGCATGCCCGGCAAGAGCTACCAGGGCCCGCTGCCACCTTTGACCGCCGCCGAAGAAACGTTTCGCGACCAGCTGCGCCGCCACGTCCGGAAGCTGGCCGGTGAGATCGGCGAGCGCAACTTGATTCAGTACACGGCGCTGCGCGAGGCGGCAGACTACGTGCATCATAGCTTCGAGCAGGCGGGCTACGACGTGGAGCGGCAGACATACGACGTGGCGCCACGCTCGTTCTTCGGCTTAAGCGAAGTTCCCGAACAGCCGCTCGCCTGCGCCAATCTCATCGCCGAGATCCCGGGCAGCGATAAACCAGCGGAAATTGTCGTCGTGGGAGCGCATTTCGACTCGGTCGAAGGCTCTCCCGGCGCGAACGACAACGCCACGGGCGTCGCTGCCGTGCTGGCGCTGGCGCGTTCTTTTGCCGGCAAGAAGCCGGGGCGGACGCTGCGGTTCCTCGCTTTCGTGAATGAGGAGCCGCCCTACTTTCAAACACCGTCGATGGGAAGTTTGGTTTATGCAAAGCGTTGCCAAGAGCGGCAAGAAAACGTCGTTGCCATGTTGAGCCTCGAGACGATCGGATACTATTCCGATGAACCGGGCAGCCAGAACTACCCAGCCCCCCTTGGCTTTTTCTATCCCTCGAAAGGCAACTTCGTGGCTGTCGTCGGTGACACCTCGTCGCGCAGGCTGGTGCGAAAGCTCATTCGGTCTTTTCGGGAGTCCACTCAATTCCCCTCCGAGGGCGCAGCGACGTTCGGAGCGCTTCCCGGCGTCGACTGGTCGGACCACTGGTCGTTCCGGCAGGCGGGCTACTCCGGCGTGATGGTGACCGATACCGCGCCGTTTCGCTATGCGCACTACCACGCGGCCTCGGACACGCCGGATAAGATCGACTACGATCGGCTGGCTCGTCTTGTGGCGGGAATGGAAAGCGTCATCGAAGAGTTGATTTTCGTGAGGTAAAGATTGTGCGGGAAGGTGAGAGAAGCCGCACGCGCTCCGTATGCGTTTGACCTAACATAGGGTGCCCGTATGGAATTTTTCCTATTCCTAGTTATTGTTGGATTTGCCGCGGCCTTCGGCATCAGCCTGAGCCGGGCCAAGGGGCGCACCCAAGACAATCGCAGCCGTATTTCGGAGCTGACTTTCGAACTCGGCAATCTGCGCTCCGCCCTCCTCCAGCGAGTCAAAAATCTCGAGCGCGAAGTGTCTGAGCTTCGGGCGGCGCTCAAGATCGGCGAGCCGAGGGAGGGTCCGCAGGCTGAAGCTCCGGCAGCGTCCCCGGCCGACGTCCCGCCGGCGCCGGTTTCCGCTCCGCCTGAATCAAAAGCCGCGACGCAGTCGGCTCAGCCCCCGACAGTACCTGGCGTCAAGCCTTTGGAGCCGTCCTCCGAGGCGCCTCCCGCGGGCGTGCATCCCGAGCCGGCTACTGGCGAAGGGGAGGGACCCCCGCCTCCCGTCGAGCCGCCGCCGCTGACTCCACCGGGTCCTCCGAGCGGGCCCGCGGGGATCGACTGGGAACAATGGATCGGCATTCGCGGCGCCGCCCTACTAGGCGGAATCGTTATGGCGGTGGCAGCCCTTCTGTTCCTTCAATACTCGATCGAGCGCGGTCTCATTCCACCGGCGGTGCGAGTCGCCCTTGGCTTTTTGGCCGGCGCCGGGTCGATCCTGGCCTCGGAAAAACTGAGGCGCGAGTATCGGACGACGGCCAATGCGCTGGCGGGATCGGGCATCGTTATCCTCTACGCCTCGGTCTGGGCCGCTCGTATTCTTTACGATCTCATTGGCTCGGGGTTTGGCTTCGTTTTCATGATCCTGGTGACGGCGGCATGCGGCCTGCTTTCTTGGCGCCACCACGCCCGAGATATCGCCTTGCTGGGCCTGATCGGAGGCTTCGCCACCCCGCTGCTTCTTTCCACCGGCCAGGACAACCCGATCGGCCTTTTCGCCTACATCTTATTGCTCGACGTGGGCCTGCTGTCTCTGGCGCGCTACCGGCGCTGGCCTGTCCTGACGGTGCTCAGTCTCGCCGGCACCGTTTTTTACCAGATAGCGTGGATCTTCCTCCGCATGGGGCCGGAACGAACGTTACTCGGACTCGGCATTCTCGCGCTGTTCGGGCTTTTCTACGCGATCGCGGGCCGTCTCCCCCTAGGGGGCCAGCAGGACGAACACGAACAGCAAACTTGGCAAACCACGCAAATCGCCGCTGTATTGCTGCCCTTTGTTTTCGCCCTTTACTTTGCCGGCAACGCCGAGCTCGGTCCGCGTCTCTACCCCGTAGGCGCCTTGTTGCTCCTGCTCTCAATCGTCGCCGGATGGCTCAGCAGGGTGCAGAGTTTTCCGCTGTTGTCCGCCGGCGCGGCGTCCGGCAGTGTCGCCGTCGTTCTGGTGTGGCTGCTTCGCGCCGAACGGACGACCGCGAGCGCCTGGGAAGCCGTGGGTGTCTGCCTCGCGCTTGCGCTGGCCTTTCACGTGTTTTTGGAGTGGGATTGGTTTCGTTCCCGAGAGCAAGGGCGCTCGGAGGTGTCCTCGGGCGTGCTTATCACGGCCAGCGGATTCTTCGTGCTGCTCATCGTGGCTCCGCTTTGGGTGGCGCCTGCTTCCTTCTGGCCTTGGTTTTGCGGATGGCTTGGTCTCGGGGGCTTGCTGGTTCGCCAGTCCACCGCGGCGGCGGAAGAGTACAAACAAGGGTTGGCGGCTCTGGGCCTCGGACTCGGGTTTTCGCTCTTCTTTGTGGCCCACCGGGATAGCCCGGAATTTCCGGCAGCCGCAGTCTATTTCGCCCTGGTCTTGGCGGCCGCCGTGGCTTTCCAGGCTTTGGCGCTCACCCGAAAAGACGCAGAGGCGCAACGCTGGGCGAATATCGCCTCCGCTGTGCTTCCCGCTACGGTTCTTGTTTTCTTGTGGAGCGAAGCCGCCAGCCCGAGCATTGCCCCGGGTCTCTACTTGGCCACGACTATTCTACTAGCGGGGCTCGTCGCCCTGGCGGCCACCCGGCTTCCGTCGGGAGGTTGGTATTTCATGGGAATGCTGCTGTTAGCGCTGGGCCATTTGATGTGGACGAGCGAGTATCCCGCGTTGCGAGCGGCGCCCGACACGGCGCTTCTCGCCTTCGCCCTCCAAGGTCTCGCCGCCGTTCTGTTTTCCTGGTGGCCCTTCCTGGCACGCGCTAGCCTCGCCGGGGAGCAATGGGCATGACGCGCCGCGGCGTTGGCCGGGCCGGCGTGGTTTTTGTCGCTGAAGCGGCTTTTCGAAGTCCGCTTCGGTTCGGAGGCGATCGCCCTGCTGCCCATCGCCCTGGCCGGGCTTTCTCTCGGCGCCGCCTTCCGAGCGCGACAGCAAGGGCTGCTCGATACCGCGATGCGAAAGCGCGGGCTGGTGTGGTTCTCCGCCGCCGCCATGGGCTTCCTCAGCATAGCGATACCTCTGCAACTCGAAGAGCAATGGATCACTCTCGGTTGGGCTCTACAGGGCTTGGCGCTCACCGCCCTTTGGAAGCGACTCGATCACGCCGGACTCAAATACTTCGCCCTGACGCTTTTGGCCGTCGTCACCGTGCGGCTGGTGGCCAATCCGGAGATCCTCGACTACCACCCCTCTTCGAGCGTGCCGATCTTCAATTGGCTGATGTACACCTATTTGATCCCGGCGGCCGCGCTGCTCGGCTCCGCTTGGAATTTACACGAACTCGAGTTGGAGCGCCGCTTGGAATGGGAAGAGCCGATTTACGCGCGGGGTCACCCGCTCGGGGCCATCAGTTGCAGCCTGGCGGTGATCTTGGTCGTATTCGTTTGGATCAACCTGACCATCTTCGATTTCTTCTCGACAGGATCTCGGCTCACCATTTCCTTGGAACACATGGCGGCGCGGGATTTGACCCTGTCGCTGGCCTGGGCCGTCTACGCGCTGCTTCTTCTCGGCATCGGCGTTTCCCGCAACAGCGTCGGGCTGCGATGGATCAGCCTCAGTTTCCTGGTGCTCACCATCGGCAAGGTCTTCCTGCACGATCTCGGCGAACTCGAGGACCTCTATCGCGTCGGGTCCCTTGTCGGCCTGGCGTTTAGCCTCATTGCCGTATCGCTGGCCTATCAGCGCTTCGTTTTCCGCGGGAGCTCGTCGGAGGGAGATTGAACTTGCGTAACCTAGTTTCGGCCGCCTGCTTGTTCGTGATGACCGTAGCGCTGCCTGGGGACGCGTCGGCGCAGCCCACCGGCCTCAGGCCGCTGTTTCCTTCGCGGGCTGACATTTATGTGGAAAGCAGCCGCCTGTCGCGCCTCGAACTCCCCGCGGAAGTACTCGCCGCGTGCCGCGCGGATCTTTCGGATCTGCGCATTCTCGAAGCGGATGGGGAACAAGTCCCCTATCTGATTGACAGTGATTCAAGTTCGCAAACCGAGGTCGAAGTCCGGCAAAGCTTTACGCCCGAGTTGCTGGAAGTTGAGCGCCGGACAGTCGAGCGGTCCACCGGACCCCCCTTGCAAAGAGAGACCTACGAACTGTCGGCGCCGACCGAACCTTCGCAGACCGGGACTTGGGACCTCGTGCTTAGCAGCAGCCGCCCGAGCTTTGTGCGCCGCGTGAGCATTACAGCTCGGCTAAAAAACGGGGCCGAGCTCAAGATGGTTGAGGGCGGCTCGGTGTTCCGCCTTCGCAGCCTGGGGCGGGAGAAGACTCGGCTTACGTTGCCCGACCGAGCCATGGAGCGCCTGATTGTGACACTCGAAGGGGAAGACGGCTTCTTTCTCGAACCCGCCTTCCGCTTTGAAAACTCCCGCACGGTCTCGAAAGATCGAGTGCTCGTGGAGTTGACCGAGACCAGCCGTCAACAATCAGACGGCCGAACCGTCGTGGAGCTTCATCGACCGCGGGGCCTGGTTCCCTTTGCTCTCCGGATTGCGACCGACACCCGCTCACTGAATCGCAAGATAGAGGTGTGGGACGAGGGGCCCGGAGCAACGAATGCCGTCGTGGGTCGCGGAACCGTGTTTCGCATCCCTGCCGTAACAACAGTCGAGGAGTTGGAGGTTCGCCTGTCGTCGGTCCGCGGGGATCGGCTGCGGGTGGTCATCCATGACGGTGACAGCCCTGCCCTCGAGCAAATGAAGTTCAGCGCGATCGTCAGGCGGCCGGCGCTGATTTTTGCCCTCGGGAGCCTTGGCCGGGCCGAGGCTTCCGGGACACTCTATTTCGGCGGCGGCCGAGCCCACCGTCCGCGCTACGATCTGGCCGAACTTTGGAACTCGCTGCCTAACGAATGGGACGGGACGCGCGGCTGGTCGCGAGAGGGAAGCTTCGCGCCCGCCCGGCTCGGCTCGATCGGCCCCAATCCAGTCTTTGACGCATCGCCCATTCTGGCCTTTGCCATGCGGCCCGGAGCGGAGATCGACACGCGACCCTATACCCACCAACGCCGTTTGCTGGCGAAGCCGTCGCCGGAGGGCCTGGTTCGGCTCAGGCTGGGGATCGAAGATTTGGCGTGGGCGCGTGATGATCTGGCCGATTTGCGGATCGTCGACGATCAATCCCGGCAGCGAGCCTACTTGCTCGACTCGAACGCGGGGCATGAGTCGGTCGGGCTGGGGATGGAAGGACCCGAGTCCACCGACGGAAAGTCTCGCTATCAATTACAGCTCCCCGTCACTCCCGCCAAGATCGATCAGGTTAGTTTGCTGACTTCCGTGCCGTTTTTCGACCGCGCCTTCGAGCTGGTGTCCACGCGGGACGGAGACGAGTCGGTCTTGGCTCGTGACCGCCTTGTGCGTGGAAGAGGGGACTCCGGCCCGATAAGAATTGCCTTCAAGCCGGCCAGAGTAGATTCATTGGAGCTGATCATTGAAGACGGTGACGACGCACCGCTCACGTTCCAGCAAGTCCTTGCGCGCTTTCCGGCGACGGAAGTTTTCTTCGCGGTTCCCGAAGGGACGTACTCCCTGCTGGTCGGCAATCCCGAGGCCACGGCACCGACCTATGAGCTGGCACGGGTGAGGGATGTCGTCTTGGCGGTCGAAAGCTCCGAGGCCGCGACAGAACCGTTGCAATCGAACCCGGACTTCACGCCCGCCTCCCGCCTGGCGACCGAGCGGGGAGCTCAGCAAGCGCTGCTATGGGTGGCGATCGGAATAGCCGTCGTGTTCTTGACGGCGCTGACCCTCAGGCTCGCCCGCCGGGAGCAGACGTAAAGCCGGCTGTCCGGGGCGCTGGCGAGGGCTACGTTTGAGCGCCGAAACCGGCCATATCGATCAGCAAAGCGGCCTCGTGACACAACCACCAAGCCCCGCGGGTTTCCCGCCGCCTACGGCTTCACACCGGCGTCGATGGCTGCGGCTTGCGATCGTGGGATCGGCGGTCGCCGCAGTCTTGTACCTCGGAATCTGCGCCGTCATTCTGCACCTGGCGGTCACGCCTCAGCGAAAACTCGACCCAGCGCCTCCCCCCGCGGATCTTAGAGTCGAACCTGTTCATTTCGAAAGTGCGGAGGACAAGATTCGCCTAGCAGGGTGGCTGCTTCCCTCCTCAGGAAATCGAGCTATTGTGCTGGTTCACGGCGTCAATTCCGATGGCTGGTGCGGCGCTCACACCGACATAGCGCGAGCGTATGTGGAGGCCGGCTTCCATGTGCTCGTCTTTGACTTGCGAGGACACGGACTCTCCGGGGGCGATCGAATCGGGTTCGGTTGGCTCGAGCGGAGGGACGTTCGGGGAGCGGTCGATCTCCTTCTCAGCCGGGGATTCCAAGCAGGACGCATCGGCATCCACGGTACGTCCTACGGAGGAGCAACGGCACTTCTTTCGACCGCAACCATCCCTGAACTTGGCGCCGTTGTCGCGGATAGCGCCTTCGCGGATATGCGAGATGTCATGTTGGAAGAAATCAAGCGCAAAATACCATGGCTTCCTTTTGTATCTCCGTTCAGCCCGGGGATCACTCTGATGGGGCAGCTTCTTTATGGTCTGAACTTTGACACGATTGCACCCGAGCGCCAGGTCGCGGACATCGCGCCGAGACCCATCCTGTTCATCCACGGGAGCGACGATCCGATCATTCCCGTCGAGCACGCTTCCAGGCTTAAAGCTGCGTCCGGAAATCCGGTGAATGAGCTGTGGATTCTCGAAGGCTACGGCCACGCCGAAGGAGTCCGGATGTGGCCCGAACACAAACAAGTGTCCCCCATGCGTGATACTTTTCTCAAGAAGGTTTGTACTTTCTTCAAAAACGCCCTGGTCGAAAGGGTGCAGGTACGAGGCCTGGATGGCTCAGGATTACCTGAGGGACGAGATTAGGCCACGGCAATTCTCCGCCCCGCAATTGCATGCGAAAGGAAAGAAAAGCGCTTTTTCATTCTGAGTGTAGTCAATCGATATCTCCTCCCTTTCGATGATATCCCGTGAGGCGATCAGCCGGCGATTCTCGAAAACGGCGTTTGGTTGGCACGAGTGGTTGAGGTCCCTGAGGACACCCGTCGGCTCGATGTCTCCGCCATCAAGGATTAGCGAGTATTTAGTTGGATGCTCGATGCTGTAGCCTTCGAAGTAACCAATGGGCTCTCCCTTTTTTATCGAGCGAAGAGCGAAGATCCCCTTGTCGTGTATTAGGCTCTCCCGAACAGCGATAAGTTTCTGTTGGTCGGAGATCGCTTTCTTCACAGTCACACACGTTCCCAGAGATATTTGTTTCCCTTGGGCTTATCAGTTTCATCGTCTGTCCAAGCGTAACAGCCCACTAGGTCTTTACCGTCAGGCCTGAGTTTCAGCGTAAATGAGCCTCGATCCTTCGTGCTCGGTGCCCCCTTGACTTCATACGTAGCCACCATGATGTCTTCCCGCAGCGTCCCGCGGAAATCGTACCGCCTGTGTTTCTCGCAATACGAGATGGATCCCCATAGCCAGCGTAGAACCTGATAGACGGTAGCAGCTTCGTAATGCGGTTCTTTGCAGTCATTTTCGTAGAACTTCGTCCGCCATTTGCCGCGGACGGTCCTATGTGGGACCAAAGCCGCAAGCATATTCGGTACCTTGCCGATGACCCGCCGAAACAAATAGGTACCGATACCCACCGCGAGCCCGGACGCGACCCCAGTCCAAAAGTTGCCAATGGGGTATCCACTTGACTCAGGTGACCCCAAGATGTAGTATGCGCCTTCGTGGAGGATTATCCACGCGACCTGCTCGAGTTCGAGGTACGCTTCGCCAGCGAAGAGGCCTGTCGCGACTATCTGTCCGCGTTGCGCTGGCCGGAGGGTTTCCGCTGTCCGGGATGCGGGCATGAGCGGGCTTGGCCGGTGCGCAAAGTGTGGTTCGAATGCGCTCGCTGCGGGCGGCAGACGTCGGTGACCTCGGGCACGATCTTCCAAGACACACGTAAGCCGCTGCGGCTGTGGTTCCGGGCGATCTGGCACGTCACTTCGCAAAAGAACGGGGTCAGCGCGCTGGGTCTGCAGCGCGTTCTCGGGTTGGGCAGCTATCAAACCGCGTGGACCTGGATGCACAAGCTGCGGCGAGCGATGGTGCGTCCGGGGCGGGAGCGATTGGCGGGCGTAGTCGAGGTCGATGAGACCTATTGGGGCGCTGAGGAAGAGGGTGTGAGCGGCCGGCAGACCGAGCGTAAAGCCTTGATTGCAGTAGCCGCGGAAGAGAGAGGCCGCGGGCTAGGACGGATCCGCATGCAGCGCGTGCGGAACGCATCGGCGGCCAGTTTGATGCCCTTCGTGGAGGAGTCGGTCGAGCCGGGAAGCGTGGTGCACACCGACGGCTGGCTGGGCTACGAGCCGCTGGAGAAGAAGGGCTACCAGCATCGCATCGTCTTTCTGTCGGGCCGCCGCAAGCAGGCCTCGGAATTATTGCCGAGGGTGCACCAAGCGATCTCGTTGCTCAAGCGCTGGCTGCTGGGCACGCACCAAGGCGCGGTTAGCCACGAGCATCTGGACTACTACCTCGACGAGTTTGTGTTCCGCTTCAACCGGCGCAACTCACGCAGCCTGGGAAAACTCTTCTACCGCCTTGTGCAGCAGGCAGTCGCCGTGGACCCAACGCCGTATCGATCGATCGTCGCCGACTGGGACGCTGAGGCCCCGTGAGCCCAACCACAAGATGTTGGGGTTACCTGAGTCAAGTGGATACCACATTAGTTGCCATTCAAGTTAAGCATCTGCCGATTCCTCTCGCTGAAGTTACGTGTATCCGGCTAGATCATAGGCCATGCGGGAGTTTGGTTTCAACATAGCTGATGAGGAGACCCATGACATTGCCAGTCAGAGCTGCCCGGCTTTCGCAAGCTTCCCCGGGGCCTCAGGCAGCGTAAACCCCTGTGTCCTCGGTCGCGGCTGGAGCAGCGATGGACGGGCAGAAGCGCCGGTCCCTACTCATCGAGGCTAGACTCGGGGGCCCGTTCAACTTGCCAGTCCGTCATCTTCAAATGATCTTAGGTCGGCGCCAACCCCCGTGCTAGAATGGTGAGCCATTCATGCTGGGTCAGGTCGAAGCGGTCAACCTGGTCAAGGAATTCCGCACATTTCAGCGTCGGGAGGGCCTCGGGGGGTCTGTCCGCGATCTGTTCTCGCGCAACTACACGCGCCTGAAAGCAGTCGACTCGGTCACTTTCACCCTCAGGCCGGGCGACATGGTGGGCTACATCGGACCCAATGGCGCGGGCAAGTCGACATCCGTCAAGATGCTCACCGGGATCCTGGTTCCGACCTCCGGTTCCGTCACCGCCAACGGCTTCACGCCCTACCGCGAGCGCATGGCGTACACCCGCACGATCGGGGCTGTTTTCGGCCAGCGCACACAGCTGTGGTGGGACATCGCGGTCGTCGAGTCATTCCGGCTCCTGAAGAGAATCTACGACGTCAGCGACCGAGACTACGAAGCCCGCATGACGCGCTTCGATGAAATCCTCGAAATCAAGCGCTATCTTCATCAGCCGGTTCGAAAACTAAGCCTTGGTGAGCGGATGCGCTGCGACCTCGCGGCCGCGCTGTTGCACAACCCGCCGCTGTTGTTTCTCGATGAACCCACGATCGGTCTCGACCTGCTCGCCAAGGAGAGCATCCGCGAGTTCCTGAAGGAAGTCAATCGTAAGTTCGGGACCACCATACTTCTGACGACGCACGATCTATCGGATATCGAGGAACTTTGCAGCCGGCTGATGATCATCGACCGGGGACGAATCCTTTTCGACGGGCCGCTGGCCGAACTGAAGCGCATGCTCTGGCGCCAAAATCAGATCCGCTTCGAACTCAAGGAACGCGAGCAGGCGGCCATGATCGAACAGGTCGAGCTCCCTGACGTCGATCGGGAGCGTATCGATGAGCTGACCTATCTCTTCTCCTACAACCGTGACAACTACACCTCCGGCGAGGTGATCCGCCGAGTCGTGGCGGCGGTGGACGTTCGTGAAATCTTCATGGCCGAGGAATCAATCGAGCAAATCGTCAAACGCATCTATACCGAACGACAGGTGCCTGAGTTCGAGAGCTGATGACGCCGTCGGCCGCTTCCCAAAGCCTTCGCAACTACCTGGAATATTCGCGCATCGGGTTCGTCAACATCCTGGCCTTTCGGCTGCGCTATTACACCGGCGTCGCGACCTACTTGATCAACGTGACGGTGTATTACTTCATCTGGAAGGCGCTGTATCAGACCGATGCCGAGTTTGCTCGCGGCTTCAGCTTCGAAGACATGGTCACCTACGTGGCGGTGGGCTGGGTGATCCGCTCCGTCTATTTCAACAACGTCGATCAAAACATGGCCTCGGACGTGATGGAAGGCACCATCGCACTCTCGATGCTCAAACCGGTCACCATACAGGCCCGTTACATCGGCCAGGCGCTCGGGGAAGCCGGTTTTCGCCTGCTGTTGCTGACCGCGCCCACAGCACTCGTCATTACACTGATTTTCCCCGTTCAGCCGCCGGCAGGCAGGGTCTACTTTCTGCTGTTCCTCGTCTCTCTTGTCGCCAGTGTCTTTCTGATGGCGGCGCTCAACTTCTTAATAGGAACTTCGGCCGTTCGCTTGAAGTCGATCCTGGGACTGCTGAGGGCCAAGTTCTTCGTTCTGGAAATGCTTTCCGGCCTGCTCGTTCCGATGACGATGTTCCCGCCCGCCGTGCAAACCGCTCTTTCCTACCTGCCTTTCCAGCACATTGCTTACACGCCGCTGAGCATCTATCTGGGGAAGTTGAACTTCGCCGAGGTTCGAGAAGCGCTGTTCGTCCAACTGGCCTGGGTGCTAATTCTGGCGGTGCTCGGCGGCTGGTTCTGGAAGGCGATGTCTCGCAAGATCACGATTCACGGCGGCTAGCTCCCGTCCGGGCTCAAATCAGGAAACCGCCGCGAATCGTAGCCGGTCCGTCGATTTTGTGCTCAGAACCGTAGGCTAGGTGTGACCTTTCAACCGGTTGTTCATTCGGACCGGAGAAGCTGGGGTTGTCGGACAACGACGACCCCGGAGAGACCTCATGAACATCCATCAGAACGTGGGCGACCATGTTCCGCCGCGGCGGTGCGCCGATCCAAGAAGCTCTTCGAGATGTGGCCCGCCGCCTCAGGTTCAGGTGACACTAAGTTATTGAAATAGCTTGTTTTATCTTCCAATTGGCTTTGTTTGGTAATTTCTTTGAGTCGGGTGCTTCCGCGGGCGAAAAAGCCGTTGGAAGGGCCCGCGCCCCGATGGTGTTGGGGCGGACGCGGGTTCATTCATGCCGAGCGGCCTCATCTCTGGACCGCTCGCTCACACTCGCGGCTCGGCGCTCTGGGATATCAAGGGCGCAGCCCGTGGCCGGTAGATTGGAATCGGACCGACAGTGCCCTGGCAGGAATTCTCGTAACTGGTGAGCGAGATACGATCTCACGTCGGAAAGGCGTGTTGCAGGAAGAGCCGACAGCGGGCTGGATGGAGCAGACGCGGCGGCGTGCCACACGCTCGGGCAAGCCATTGGCAAACAAAAGACTTGGTGCGGGAACTCGAACCGCGAAAGGGAGTGGATCTGCAGGTCCGGCCACCGGGTCGGCCCGTCAAGGAAGCCGCCGCAACAGCCGCCACGGCAATCCAGAAAGGGATCCCCCTGCCGGCGCTTCAGCGCCTGCTAGGCCATAACACACTGCTGACGACTGAGATCTACCTCAACCTCTCCCCCGAGCACGTTGTCGAAGCGTTTCAGCAGAAGTGGTTGCCGCTAGGCCACGAGATTTTGATCTTCGCGCATTTCATTGCAGGCCTCTTTTGCGCGGCTGGGGCCGTGCTTACTCGCCTCTAGATGCAGAGACTGGGGACGCTGCTTCACAAATTCAGCAAATGCTTCCGGCTCGAGGGGAGGACTAATTAGATAGCCCTGGACCTCGTCACACCTGTTCCGTCGCAAAAACGCCAATTGTTCAGTGGTTTCGACACCCTCGAAGATCACCTTCAGGTTTAAGCCACGGGCAAACGAAATCAGCGCGGCGGCAATGGGTGCCTCGCCTCCAGCCCCGGTGATTTCGTCAAGGAAGGTCCCATCAATCTTTAGGCCTGTCACCGAGAAACGACGAAGATACAGAACCGAGGAATATCCTGTGCCAAAGTCATCGAGGTAAATTTGCACCCCGCTGGCGTGTAGCTGATGGAGTGCTTCTACCGATGTATCGCCGCCCTCGATTAAGGTGCTTTCGGTCAACTCCAACTGCAATGACGTTGGGCTCAAACCCGTTTCGAGCAGGCATTGGCTCACAACCTCGAACCAGTCCGCACTCCGGATGTTGCCGGCGAATAAGAGTCTCGCACTCGGTGGTCTGCCAAGAGTTCAGAGAGAAATGGGTTGGTAGTGGATGACGAATTCGCCTCGCTCCACAGCCCGTCGAAGGCTGCTTTCCAGCTGCGCGAGACCCAAAGACAGTAAACCGTTATCGAGCAACTCCTAACCCCGCCGCTTTGGCAATGAATGTATCCTAGGTTCCTTGGGTTGTCGGAGCCACTGGGGATGGGCGGGCAAAGACTTCTTTCAACGGTGCCGGGTCCTCGCGCATGAACTGATAGCGGCGGATCGTCGTGGCAACGCCTAGTCGACCCTTGGTCGGCAACGTTTCGGCCCGTGTCGTGCGCCCCTGGCAACGCACCTGAACTCCTTCAACATCTTGAAGCGTTACTATAAACTCAATGGGCGCTCCCGGAGTAACGTCGCTGTCGATCTCAAAGTAAGCCCCACAGGCACTCAAGTTTCTCGTCCGGCCCAGGCAGTTAACCGCTCTCTTCTCGACACGTACCACGTGGACGGGCAGCACCAAATCGAAGCGCAACGACCTTCGTCGCTCAGGGAACCGGGATGGCATCGGTCTCCGACCGACCGCTTATGGGCCGCCAAGCGCCTCTAGTTCTTCGAGAGTTCGAGGCCAATCCTTCTTGAGCAGACGGGAAAGCGCGCGATCGGCCAGCAACCGACCTCCGGTCTGGCACGGCGGGCAATAGTTCGTCTCGTTTTCCGCGTAGCGAATGCGCTGGATCGGCGCGCCACAATCAGGACAGGGCTTTCCATAGCGTCCGTGCACAGCCATTCCGTCTCGGAACGCGGTCACCTTGCGCGGGAAGCCCCCACCGGCTTCCGCGCGTAGGCGGTCGATCCACAACGTCAGCGTCTGCCGGGCGGCCTCGTACAGGCGCCGCATTTCGTGTGGCGCCAGTTTCCGGGTCAAGGCGAGAGGCGACAGCCGGGCGCAATGAAGGATCTCGTCGGAATAGGCGTTCCCGATTCCACTCAAAAGCCGAGGGTCCGTCAGAGCGCGCTTCAGGGTGTGGTTTCGCGACGTAAGGGCGGCGGAAAAAGCAGGGAAGTCCGCCTCGAGAACCTCCAACCCGCCCGGGTCGTGCACCCGCAGCGCATCTTTGCCCCCGAAAACGTGCAGCGAAGCCCGCTTCTTCGACCCGGCCTCTGTGAGCACGAGAGTCCCGTTGGGAAAGTCAAATGCAGCCAGGGCGCTCCCTCCGGCGAGCTTCGCTCCCGCGTCTCTCCAGTGCAATCGCCCGGCGATCATTAGATGCAGCAATAGCCAGAGATCATCCTCCAAGCCAAGCGCGATGCGCTTACCGCAGCGCCGTATTTCACGAACCTGCTTGTCCCGGACATCATCAAGAGGCGGCTCGGCCGTGCGCAGCAGGAAGGGACTGGCTATCCGGACCCGGGCCAGCCGTTGACCCAAGACGCGCTGTTCCAGCGCCTCGATATAAACGACGATGTCCGGCAACTCGGGCAAGCTGCCCCTCAGCTTGCCAACTTCCCAGGGCGGAATCAATCAGCCTGGAGCGGTCCCTCTCCCTAGCTAGCAGCCCGTGGTGAGAGTCCTTGGCCTCAAAAAATGGGTACAGCAGTCACCGACTTTCGTCGTGTAATCCGTACTCTTCGTTGGTCTGCGGGCTAATGTGCACGGGATGGAGTCATCACTGGACCGCTCCCTGGCGGTCGCGGCTCTGAATGACCACGATTGTGACTAAGCGAGTTGGCGACGGCGGTCTCCCTTTTTTCGCCGCACCTAACTTCTATCACTACCACGGGCTGCTGGGAGCCCCATAGACATAGAGGTAACGGTTCATAAACGGCACAAGACCCGACACGAGTGTCGGCTCGGCAAGCAGGAGTGCTTGCGCCACGTGTGTGCCGAGGGCACGACATGTCGCCCGTACCTTGTGTTGGGGGCGCCCCGCCTCGAGAGCTGAGAGTGCTCCGCACCAAAGTTGAATGTTTTCACGCCGACTCAGACACCCGCACGGTTCAAGTTTGCCTTAGGCTCGCCGATACGCACTCACAGAGGGCCGGAAACACTTAGCCCATGGACCTGGCGACGATCATCGGCATTGCTCTGTCCACACTGCTCGTGCTGGCCTCCATTTTCATGGGGGGCTCGCCGATCATGTTCGTCAACGTCCCTTCCATGCTAGTGGTCATTGGAGGAACGATCGGAACGACGCTCGTGAGAAACCCTCTCAGTGCCGTGCTGGGCACTTTCGGGGTTGCCGCCAAGGCTTTCACGACGAAGGTGCCGGCGCCCGAGCAGTTGATCAGCGAGGTCCTCGAGCTATCGAGAACGGCCCGGAAGGAACTGCTGGCGTTGGAAAAAGCCGTGATCAGCTACCCCTTTCTGGCTAAAGGCATCTCACTGTGTGTGGACGCAGTAGAGGTAGAACGAATTCGAATGGTATTGGAAAACGACATTCGCTCTACTGCCAGCCGGCACAAGAGAGGCCAGCAAGTCCTGGAGGGTATGGGAGAGGCGGCACCGGCCTTCGGGATGATTGGAACCCTTATCGGGCTGGTTCAGATGCTCGCTGTTTTGGACGATCCCTCGTCCATTGGTCCGGCCATGGCGTTGGCTCTTCTCACGACCCTGTATGGCGCCCTGATCGCCAACGTACTCTGTCTCCCTTTGGCTGACAAATTGAAAGTGCGCTCCGAGCAGGAGGTGCTCAGCATGACGCTTTGCCTGGAGGGGGTGATAGCCATCGCCGAGCGTAGCAATCCGTCTGCCATCGGAAGGCAGCTCAATGTCTTCATTTCGCCCAAGTTGCGTAAGGAGGACGCGAAAGCAGCCTGATGGAGATGGATTCAGACGACGGCGGGAAGAAGGGAGCCCCGGCCTGGATCGTAACGTTCGCTGATCTGATGTCGTTGCTATTGACGTTCTTCGTGTTGCTGCTTTCTTTCTCGAACATGGAGATCGTCAAGTTCCGGACGATGGCGGGGTCGGTGCGGAACGCTTTGGGACTGAAGTCGGAGTTCGCGCTTTCCGACATTCCAACTGGAAGTAAGCTGTTGCCCCACGAAGACCCAAAGGAGGGCCAAGGGCAAGCGGTGGAGGAGATCGTGCGTGATCTGAGGCAGATCCTCAAGGAGAACGGAATGGAGAAGAACGGAAGCGCCAAGATTGCCAAGCAGGGGGTCATGCTGCAGCTCAAAGGCGACCTCCTGTTCGAGTCCGGGCAAGCCACAATCAAACCCAAGGCACTACCCATCCTCGAGGGGTTAGCTCGATACATTTCGAATACGTCGCGAAACGTGGACGTGCTGGGCCACACAGACAATAGGCCGATCGCCACGGCAGTCTTCCCCACCAACTGGGAACTTTCGGCGGCCCGCGCCGGCCGTGCGGTGCGGTACCTGGCTGAAAAAGGCGTGCCGGCCCAGCGTCTCCGCGCGATCGGCCACGCTGACACCGTGGGGGTAGCGAGCAACACCACTCAAGTTGGCCGGGCGGCCAATCGCCGAGTCGAGTTCGTCTTCGTAACTCGACTCCGCGAGGACGACCCAGAAGCCGAGCCGGCGGCGGGTGGGTCGAACAGCTCGTCCCAAGGAGCTCCCCGTGAATGAGCGGCATAGGAAAGTGGGTTTGTTTGTCCTTGCGGCGATGCTTGCGATCGGCTTCGGGACGGCTTGCGACGACTCAGAGCCCGACAACGAAGCTGGTGATCAGGTCGAGCAAACAATAGGCGTTTTGGAAATGGAAACCTTCTTGACAAACATCAACGACCCGGTGGGTGCGCGCCACGCCCGACTTCGTATAAAGCTGGCCATCGTGCCAGAAGAGCAGGTTGCGGAAATCAAGGCGGATTTCCTATTGATGGCCCGGCTGCGCGACCGAATCCTGACGCTGTTGACCTCGAAGACCTACCGGCAGCTAAACGACGCCAAAGGGAAAGAGGTGTTTCGAAAGGAGATCCTCGAGCGCCTCAACCCGTTATTGGAGAAGGGCGAGGTCAAGGAAGTTCTTTTTTCCGACTTCGTTGTGCAGTAGGGCGAGTAACAGCCGACAAGGATAACCGCAGGAAGCCGCGGCTGAGACTCTGCTTCAAGGAGCACTTCCGCTAACCACGGCCTCGCGATGGATCATCGATACTTGCGGTGTACAGCCACTACACGGCCCTGAACTTCTACGGAGCTGAGAGGCACCACGATAGGTTCCAACGAGGCGTTGGCGGGTTGCAGGCGTACCTGATCCTTACCTTCGCGATAAAAACGCTTCAGTGTCGACTCCGTGCCTTCCACCAGAGCCACGACGATGTCGCCGTTACTGACGCGATCAGTCTTTTCGACCAAGACGTAGTCGCCGTCCATGATGTGGTCTTCGATCATGGATTCGCCTCGCACCCGCAGCGCGTAAACCTGCTCCGCCCCAACGAAATCGGCGAAAGAGAGAGTTTCGGGATCAGGGTAGGTTTCGATCGGTTGGCCGGCCGCAATGGTGCCCAGCAAAGGGGTTTCCGGGGAAGCAAGGGCGGCTTCTTTGCGCCGACGACTCAACTCGCGATAGTACTGCGGCCCCAGGTCCAAGGCGCGGCTTTGGTTGAAGCTCCTTTTCAGGTAGCGTTTGCTTTCGAGCGCGGTCAGATGTTTGTGAACCGTCGCCAGCGACGCCAGACCCAGCTCTTCGGCAATCTCTTCGAAGCTGGGGCTGTAGCCGTTGCGACGAATGAACCCCGCGATAAAGTCCACAACTTGCTTCTGCCGTTTCGTGAGTGCCACGAGTTTCTCCTTCGCCTTCTATTCTAGGAGAAGAAAAGGGGAAATGCAAGAGCCGGCTCGCAGAGCGAGACTCCGTTGACCGTCGGCGCCGGAATCCGATGAGCGCTTAACGGCGGATGGCGAGCTTGCAGGGGCGACCCTAGCTGGGGGTGAACTGCCAATGGCACCCGCGTTCGGGCGTCGAAGCACTCACCACATGGGGCTTACCAGGCCGCATACTTGCTCATGTTACATTCCCAACGCGAAGAACAGAAACGGCCTCGCGCCAGCTTGCTGAGCACGCTATTCTATTGATATCATTACGACTGCGCGTTGGCGGCCGCGATACCATCGAGGCTTCGACGCCGCTGTGCGGCAAACCGTTATCGGGCGGTAGCTCACCAGGAAAACAGGTAAGGGCCGGTGAATTTTCGTTCTCTCTTCAGCGTTTTCTCGCGAGACCTAGCGATCGATCTGGGCACGGCCAATACCTTGATCGCTGTTCAAGGCAAGGGGATCGTTGTCAACGAGCCTTCGATCGTCGCCATCAACAGGACCAACGGCGATGTCGAGGCCGTGGGGAAAGAAGCCAAGGAGATGCTCGGGCGAACACCGGGGAACATCGTCGCCATCCGGCCCATGAAGGACGGCGTGATCGCGGACTTCAAGATCGCCGAGAAGATGCTGACCTATTTCATCCAAAAAGCGCATAACCGGAAAATGCTGGTGCACCCACGCATCGTCATCGGTGTGCCGAGCGAAATCACTCCGGTTGAAGAGCGTGCGGTACGCGACTCGGCCTACCGCGCCCACGCCAGCGAGGTCCACCTTGTCAAGCAAGCTATGGTGGCCGCGATCGGCGCCGGACTGCCGATAACCGAACCTCGTGGAAACTTGGTGGTGGACATCGGAGGGGGAACAACAGATGTGGCCGTGATCTCAATGTCCGGGATCGTATACTCGCGTTCCGTACGCGTAGCCGGCAATGAGATGGACGAGGCGATCATCAACTATCTTAAGAAAAAGTACAACCTGCTCGTCGGGGAGCGCACGGCGGAGCAGGTCAAAATTGAGGTGGGCTCGGCCTACAAGTTGGACACTCCTTTGACGATCGAGATCAAGGGACGCAACCTGATCGAGGGGGTGCCAAGGACGGTCAACGTTAACGACAGCGAGATCCGAGAGGCACTTTCAGAATGCGTCAACACTATCATGAATGCGGTACGAGTTGCACTCGAACGGACTCCCCCCGAGCTGAGCGCCGATATCAGCGACTGCGGGATCGTGCTGACGGGAGGTGGCGCGCTGCTTCGCAACCTTGATTTGCGTATCCGCGAAGAAACGGGCCTCCCGGTCTCCATTGCCGAGGACCCGCTGGCTTCGGTGGTTATTGGCACTGGCCGAATGTTGCGTGATTTCAAATTGCTCCGCCGCATTTCTCTGGAGTGACGCCTCGGGAGCGCTTACTCGGAGGTTGGCGCCGCCCTCTCGCCGGTGAGAGCAGTCGTCAAAGTGGCTGACGACTTGGGTCGGTACCAGTCGGCCCCAAGGCGGCGAGGCTCGGCAACGAACAAACACCGTGGTAGAACTCTTCACCCGCTACCGGAACACTTCGGTCCTTATAGGAGTGCTCCTTCTACAGCTCGCGCTGTTGGCCTACCAGGTTAAACGCGGCGATGACGTGCGCCTACTGCACGTATGGACAGCAGCAGCGATCGCACCGGTGCAGAAAGCGATGAGTACGGCGTCGCGCTTTGTAACGTCGAGCTGGAACGACTACGTTTGGCTGGTCGATACAAGGGAAGAGAACCGGCGATTGCGGCAGCAGCTTGACCACCTGAAGTTGGAGAATCAACGATTGCAGCGGTCGACGGGCCAGTTCGAGCGCGGACAGGTGCTAAGGGCGTACCAGGAGAGCGTTCTTTCCACGACCGTGGTCTCCCAAGTCATTGGCGTGGGGTCCAATCCGAATTCCAAAGAGATCTTCCTGGATCTCGGGACAGACGCCGGGGTACGAGCGGGCATGGCTGTTCTGACACCGGATGGAATCGCGGGCAAGGTGCACGCGGCCCATGGCGGTACATCCCTAGTACTGCTGCTCAACGACCCCGAAGCCGCCGTCGGCGTGCTGCTCGCCCGTTCCCGCGCGCGCGGGGTGATGAAAGGAACGGGTTCTGGTTTTTGCCGGATCGATTACGTGGGTCATGACGTAGAAGTTCGAATCGGCGAAAAGGTCTATACCTCCGGGGACGACCGAATCTACCCCAAGGGACTTCTGGTGGGAACTGTCACTCGCCTTGAACAAGCAAGTGAGTTCCAGCGCATATATGTCAATCCGGCGGCTCCCCTCAACCGGTTGGAAGAAGTGTTGGTGATTACGTCGGGAGTGCACCAGCGGCTGCCCAGCTCGACCGCACCGCAGCCGCCCGGGCGATTGTTGCCGATTCCCCCAGCGGATTTCGAGCGATCGAACCCGGTAGAGTCAGGTCTGATGAGGAATCGGAACGGCGGTGGGGCCTTGGGTTTTTATCCGATCGAAGACTCGGGTCCCGGCACCGTTCCTCGAGCCACAGACGCCGATCGACTCAAGCAGCACTACGTACGAATCGGTGAAGCCCAAGGACATCGATTCGGAGAAGCAGAGCCCGGCTCGGCCGCTCCCGACTTCAATTTACAAATGGTGCGACCCCTGCCCCTTCCCAGCGACCCTTCAACAACCCAGGCGGAGATCGGTGACCGCGGAGTTGCTCCGCGTCAGCAAGCCGAATCCCCAACGGAGCGAACTGGTACTGAAAGGACTCAGGTCGCGGCTCCCGGCAGTGCGACTAGCTCGGGCGCTTCGGATGAACACGGATCGGAAGAGCGTACGCACCGTCGCTGAGGGAATCTATGGGGCAGCCACTCTCTCCTTCACTCGTCCGGGAGAATGCCACGAGGATGCCGACGGGCCTGCCCGTCGTAATCGTTGTAGCGGCCCTCACAGCCCAGGTGTACCTGCCCCTTTACGTAAGAACGTTGGGATTCTTCGATCTTCCGCTGCTCATTGTTGCCTACCTGGCATTGCTCGGTCGCCGGCCCATCGTGGGGCTGCTGATTGGCGCGGCGGTCGGATTGGCCCAGGACGGCCTAACGCATGGTCCGGTGGGAGTTTTCGGCATGGCCAAAACCGTTATCGGGTATTTGGCCGGCTGGGTCAGTCAAGTGATCGAAGTAGGCTTCCCGGGCGTCCGCAGTGTCTTGGTCGCGGTTTTTTTTCTCCTTCATCAATTCCTGTTTTGGACCGTTCAGACTGTGTTGTTAGGAAATGAACTAGCGGTGGATCTCCCCCGCGCCTTGGGCCTGGCCGCCGCCCACGCGGGGGCAGCCCTGTTGCTCTACCGCTTATTGGACCGCTGGAAGAAGACCTCGTGAGTCCCTACCCAAAGCAGAGGCGTACGAGCGGCGACGTGCAGATGGCCGCGTTTCAGTATGTAGCGGCCTTAGCCGGTCTGTGGCTGCTCGCCGGGTTCTGGCAACTGCAGGTGCAGAGTCCCGAAGTGTACGAGCAGCGCGCTCAGCGGAATCGTGTCAAGTCACAGCCACTGCTCGCCCCAAGGGGGAAAATCCTCGATCGAGATGGCCGTATCCTGGTAGACAACCGTCCTAACTTCAAGGTCCTGATGTCTGGAGCTGAGGCTCAGGAACAACACCTTGCGCTGATCGCGGAAGGTTTGAACATCCCCTACGAGCACCTCGAAGCCCAGCTGCGTCGCCTCCGAGCGTCGGATGCCCCCGGCTATCGGGCCGTTATTCTCAAGGAGAACTTGACAGCGGGCAATGTTGCTTTCGTGGAAGCACATAAAGCGGAGTTTCAAGAACTCGAGTTGTTGCGGTCGCAGAACCGGCTCTACCCTATGGACGGCTTAGCCTCTCACTTGATCGGCTACGTCGGAGAGATCAGTGACCGGGAACTGGAACAGGTCGAATTCGTGCTCGCCGAACCTGGGGCGGAGGTAGGCAAAGCGGGCATCGAACGCCAGTACAACAACATTCTTACCGGCTCGGACGGAAGTCGTGTCGTCGTCGTCGACAGCCGCGGTCGCGAGCGGGGCTTTCTCCGCAGCACTGCCGCCAGGCCTGGAAGCAATGTTCACCTTACGATCGACCTGGATCTACAAGTCGTCGGGGAGCTGGCCATGCAGGGCCGCAAAGGGGCTGTCGTAGCGCTCGACCCCCGCAATGGCGAGATCCTTGCCCTGGTAAGCTCGCCCAACTACTTCCCCGACAAATTCGTGGGAGGCATCTCTCTTCACGACTGGCATCAGTTGACGAGCAATCCTGACAAGCCTCTGCTCAACCGAGCTATCCAGGCCCAATTGGCCCCGGGATCGGTGTTCAAACCTGTCGTGGCGGTGGCGGCGATCGAAAGCGGCGTCATCGACACGGACTCTACCGTCGAGTGCCAGGGCGGAGCTTCCTTCTACGGGCGCTACTTCCGCTGCCACAAAAAGGACGGGCACGGTAAGGTCAACCTGTATCAGGCTCTTGTCGATTCCTGCGACGTTTACTTTTACACAGTCGGCAACAAGCTAGGGATCGACCGGACCGCTGAATTCGCCAAGCGTGTCGGCTTCGGGCGACCCACAGGGGTCGATCTACCCCACGAAGAAGAAGGAGTTGTGCCGTCCACAAGTTGGAAGCTGAGGCACTTTCGCGAGAAGTGGTATGCGGGTGAAACGATTTCAGTCGTCATCGGCCAGGGCGCGCTGACCGTCACCCCGCTACAGGTGGCTTACGCCATCGGCGGTTTGGCATCCGGCGGCGTATGGCATCGGCCGCGACTTGTTTCTACAGCGCACAGAAAGGCCGTTCGCGACGACTATGAGCCTCCCGCTCCTCGTATCGTGAGACTCAATAAAGAAAGCATTGACGCGGTCATGGAGGGGCTTTGGGGAGTGGTTAACGCGGGGGGTACCGGAATTCGAGCTCGACTTGCGGGCTACGATGTGTGCGGCAAGACTGGAACCGCCCAACTGGTTTCCAATCGCCCGACGCGGCCAACCAGTGACAGAGACTTGCGAGACAACGCTTGGTTTGTAGGGTTCGCTCCCTGTCGCAACCCGGAAATTGTAGTCGTTTCGCTCTTCGAACACGGCGAGCACGGTCATCTGGCCGCTCCCATCGTTCGGGACGTCCTAAAGGCATATTTTGACAAGCAGCGGCGGGGGCCTGAGAACGTTCAGCAGATCTATAGCCGGGCCGGTCCCGGGACAGCGCTCGCGGCCTCCAGCTCGCGCCCGGAGAACTTACCTTGAAGGGACCGCACACCACCCGGGACTTCGACTGGACGTTGCTGGGTTTAGTGCTGGCGATCGCAGCCCTCGGCGTGGTCGAAATCTACAGCGCTACCCGCAACACCGTCTGGGAGGGCGCGCACTTAAAACAGTTGCTGTGGATCGGGTTGGGTCTCGTCCTGTTCTGGGCGATTTCGCGGGTCGACTACAAAAGCCTCGTCGACCAGGCCCCCATCTTCTACGCCATTACGATCATTCTACTTCTGATGGTTGAGTTTTTCGGCTCGACCGTCGGCGGGGCCAAGCGCTGGCTGCCGCTGACCGCCGGCCTGCATCTGCAGGTCTCTGAATTTGCCAAGGTGGTGCTAGTATTGTTGGTGGCATGGTTCTTCATGGGCTCACCGGCAAGGCGCGTAGGGTTGGCGAGGCTGGGACAAATAGCTGCCCTGTTCGCCGTCCCTGTCATTCTTGTACTAAAACAACCCGATTTAAGTACCGCGCTGAGCTATCTGTCGATTCTGGTCTTGGGGGTGTTTCTTGCCGGCATGCGATGGAGACACTTGGCCGTCCTGGCCCTGCTAGGTTTGTTGGCTGCGCCGATCGCGTGGCGCCACCTGCAACCTTATCAGAAGGAGCGGTTGATCGCTTTTGTCGATCCGGAAATAGACCCCCGGGGCGTCGGCTACCAATCGATTCAGTCGAAGATCGCGGTGGGCGCGGGTGGCATATGGGGTCAGGGGTTTGCACGCGGCTCGCAGACGCAGTTGCGTTTTCTGCCGGTCCCCCATACGGATTTCATCTTTTCGGCTTACGCGGAAGAAACGGGTTTCGTCGGAGTTAGCTTGGCCCTGGCGCTTTATTTCGCTGTTTTGATGCGAGTTGTGGGCAACGCACAGACGGCGGCGGATACTACCGGGATGTACGTCTGCATGGGTGTGGCGGGTCTGTTGCTGTTTCACCTTGTGGTGAACGTCGGCATGGTGATCGGGCAGGTGCCGGTAACAGGTCTGCCTTTGCCGTTGATGAGCTACGGAGGATCCAACGCCCTGACAACGTTTCTGTTGTTCGGATTGGTGAATAACGTCCGGCTCCGCCGGTTTACGAACTAACGACATAAGAAAAGTTCTTACGCCCGCTTGGGTGGTTTTGGGCCCAAAACGCAACGGCCCGCAAAATGACACTGAGAACAATGGAAGGATGAGAGCCCAGCCTCCGCGGGAGCGGAAGAGCGGCTGGAGAGGCCGCCGGCGTTGAGCGCGATGTGAGTGGCGCTCCGTCTGGAAAGGCCGAAGGAAGCGAGATTACAACGGTCGCCTGCCAGTTGCGGCGGGCCTCCGCTTAAACGAGATTCCGGCGTCTCGAGGACGCCCCATGTCGTACCTGCGAATGCCGCGCTGTGGTTTGGGCCCTCCTTCCTGAGGAGGGAGTCCCTTGTCGAAGGAACTGATAGTCGATTCGTCACCTCACGAGACTCGCGTAGCCATTCTGGAAGATGACCGGCTCGTTGACATCTACATAGAGCGCGAGTCTGAACAGCCGTTAGCTGGAAGTATCTTCAAAGGTCGAGTTACCCGGGTGCTGCCGGGCATGCAATCGGCCTTTGTGGATATCGGGCTAGGACGGGATGCTTTTCTCTACGTTTCTGATTTCTTTGACGATAGTGAAGAATCCGATGCGATCGTCAGCCGTCGGGAGACGGCGGTTGAGAGTGCCAAGGACGACCCTGAACAGTCTGGCGCAAGGGCTGATTCCCCGATCAAACCGAGTCGTCGGGAGCGCAGGAGCCGTCGGTCACGCCGGAAGCCGCCGCGGCGAGAGGGCTTCCCGGAGTCAAAATACGCTCCGCTAGGTGGGCAGGAAGGTTCTCCCCAGGCTCACGCGCCCACCGAGTCGCCGTCCCCGGAAACCGAGTTCCCGGTCTTGCCCGGCGAATCCTTAGCTAAATATCGAGACCGGCAATCTCTCCCAGCGAAGGAGGACTCAAGCGGCGCTGAGCGGGCCGGTGAGGCCGCTAATCAGTCAGAGCAACTGCCGGGGCCGGATCAGCGAGAGCTCACCCCGAAAGTAACTGCGCCTGATCCAGAGCCAGAGACTACCGATCGGCAGACCAGCTCGGATGGTGGATCATCGCCGCCCGCTTCCCACGAAGGCGACGCCCAAACCGGGCAACCATCTCCGGCCGCTGAATCGAGACTACCCGAGGACGTCGGCGCTGGACCGTCTCCCGAGGCTAGCCGGAACCCGGATACCTCCGAAGCCGGCGAGACCTCGGAGCCGGTCAGAGGGCTGGATGCGCCTGGCGCCACGACCTCGGAGGGAAGCCTGCGCCCGCCCTCTACGTCGGAAACCGAGTCACGTGCGCACGCAGACCAATTCGAATTGGAGCAGACCGATACGAGCAAGCGGCCTTCGGAGCAGGCGACCGGGAAGTCGTCGACGGCTCGACGGTCGCGCGGCTCGTTCTGGGCTCGGCTCCTGTCGAGGCCGACGCCCGATAAGGACGACCAGCCGGAGCCATTCCCGCCCACGGGTACCCCGGGGTCTCCCCCAGAGGCGACGGGGAAATCGAACACTGGGGACCACCAGGCGGCTCTCTCGGGGGAGCAGGCTGACAGCGTTCCCGCGGAAGGGAATGAGGGCGTGGCGCAACCTTCGGCGGGATCGCCCTCTGCGGCGCGTCCGGCCAAAGTTCGCCTGCGCGGCAGATCTTCACGATATCTTCGCCGCCGCAAATGGCGTCAGCGGCCGCCCGATACCGGTACCGGCTCGACCGGTGACGGCGTGGCGCAGGAATCTCCTGAGTCGGAAAGCACCCCCCAGCAGCCGCGAATCACCGACCTTCTGTCGGAAGGGCAAGAGGTGCTGGTCCAAATCTCCAAGGAGCCTCTTGGCAGGAAGGGTGCGCGCATCACCTCTCATATCGCTCTTCCCGGACGCTACCTCGTCTATATGCCGACGGTGGAGCATACCGGCGTATCCCGAAAGATCGTCTCCGAAGGCGAGCGCCGGCGTCTGCGCAAGGCTGTCATCGCTCATCACGAGGGAATGCCCGGGGGATTTATCGTTCGCACGGCCGGCAAGGGCGTCGAAGAAGACGAGATCGCCGACGACATGAAGTTTCTCTACAACCTTTGGCTCGATCTTCGAAAGCGAGCAGACAGTGGCCCAGCGCCTAGCCGAATCCATCAGGATCTTGACGTGGTGGAGAGGATTCTGCGCGACCAGTTGGCCGAGGCGTTCAAGACCATTTGGGTCGAAGGCGAAGAGGAGTATGAAAGAATCCTGCGCTTCGTAGAGCGTTTTCAGCCGGACCTGCTCAAGCAGGTCAAGCTCTATACTCGCCGCAAACCCATCTTCGACGAGTTCAACATTACGGCCGAACTGGAAAAGGCGCTACGGCCCAAAGTGTGGCTGAAGTCCGGTGGATACCTCGTCATCAACCAGACCGAGGCACTCGTCGCAATCGACGTCAACACAGGTAAATATGTCGGAAAGTCGGACAGCCTGGAGGAAACCATCGTCAACACGAATCTCGAGGCCGTGCAAGAGGTTGTGCGGCAGATGCGTCTTCGGGATCTGGGCGGCATCATCGTAGTCGACTTCATCGACATGGAAGACCGTGCGAACCGCCGCAAAGTGATGGCTGCGCTGGAACAGGAGCTGGAGCTTGACCGTGCACCGTCAAAGGCCTTGCGGTTTAATGATTTCGGCCTCGTTGCGATTACTCGAAAGCGAGTCAAGCAGTCGCTTGAACGCACCCTCTGTACGCCCTGCCCCTACTGCCACGGTTCGGCGTACGTGAAGTCGCCTCAAACAATTATCCACGAGATCTTGGCGGAAGCCAAGAAAAAGGCCCGGTCGATGGAAAAGCGCAAAGACGTCACTCTGCTGGTGAACCAGGAAATTGCGCGTGTCCTCAAGTCGCGGGACAACACTTACCTGCAAGACATCGAGCAGCTCCTAAGGTCCCACGTGTTGGTACGCAGCGACCTTTCTCTACACCGGGAGAACTTCGGCTTTCACTAGCCCGCTTTTCTGCCGGGGTGGCGCGGGTCCTGTGAGGTCGAAGCGTATTGAACCCCAACGGCCCCGGAGAATCATCGACCAATGGCCAATACGAAATGGGGCCCGTTTCAACTTGACGGCGGCAGGACGCTCATCATGGGTGTCTTGAACGTCACCCCGGACTCCTTCTCCGACGGCGGACAGTTTCTCGATCCGGCCAAGGCCGTCGAGCACGCTGGCCAGATGGTCGCCGACGGCGCCGACATCATCGATGTCGGGGGACAGAGCACGCGCCCGGGTTCCGATCCCGTCACGCAGGAAGAGGAGTTGAAGCGGGTTGGGCCTGTGCTCGAGAGATTGGCCGGCAGAATCAACGCGCCAATTTCGGTCGATACGTTTCAGCCGAAGGTCGCCGAGGCCTGCCTCGAACTGGGGGCCGTAGCGATCAACGACGTGACCGGTTTTCGAAACCCGGCCATGATCGAGGTTGCAGCCCGTCACAAAGCACCGGTCGTGTTGATGCACATGCGGGGCATGCCGAAGACGATGCAACACAACATTTCCTACCGCGACGTTGTGGCGGATCTGAGAGCCTTTTTCGCAGGCCGCGTGGCGGAGATACGGGAAAAGGGTGTTCAGGAAATCATGATCGACCCAGGCATCGGTTTCGGAAAGAACGCGGAGCACAACCTGGAAATTCTGAAGCGGCTTAGCGAATTCAAAGAGCTGGGACTGCCCATCCTAATCGGCCCGTCGAGAAAATCCTTCATCGGCAAGATTACCGGTGACCCCGCACATCAGCGGGTGGAGGGTACCCTGGCGGCTGTGTCGGTGGCTATCATGAACGGTGCTAGCGCTGTGAGAGTGCACGATGTTAAGGCCTGCAAAAGGGCCGTTCAGGTTGTCGACGCGGTAAGAAAGACCTGATGGACAAGATCATCCTCAAGGAGCTGGTGTTCAACTGCAGGCTGGGCGTGTCGGCCTCCGAGAGACAAGACCCACAGCGCATTCTTGTCGACTTGGAATTGTTCGCTGATCTGAGCGACGCCGTGGCGAGGGATGATTTGGCGGCAAGCGTGGACTACGAGGAAGTCTACTCCGAAATTCAAAAGGTCGTGACCGGCCGGGAATACAAACTGGTTGAGACGGTCACGGAAAAGATCTCGCGGGGTCTTCTGGAACGGTTTGCGTTTGCAAGGGTCTCCGTCACAGTCAAGAAGCTTGCTCCTTTGGGTCCCGGCGGGATGAAATACGCGGCTGTCGAGATGACTCGGTCAAAAGATGACTGACGTCTATCTGGGTGTGGGGTCCAACCTGGGCGACAAACAGGAGAACATCCGAAAAGCTCTCGATTTGCTTCAAGAGAAGTGCGAAGTGCGCGCCGTGTCCTCGCTTTACAACACGGAACCGGTGGTATTCGCCGATCAAGATTGGTTCCTCAACGGCGCCGTCAAGATCGAGACCGAGCTGGCGCCGGCGGAGCTGCGATTTTTTTTGCGGTCCATCGAAGGACGCCTGGGAAAGAAAAGCGTTCGGAAAAACGGGCCCCGGACCATCGACTTGGACATCCTGTTCTATGGGAATCGAACGATTGACGAAGTGGGTTTGACCATCCCTCACCCTCGGTTACACGAGCGCCTCTTTGTGCTGGCTCCGCTGGAAGAGATCTGCCCGGATTTTGTCCATCCGCTGCTGAACAGAAGCGTTCGCGAGCTCAAGTCCAGGTTGAAAGACAAACACAAGGTTAAGAAGCTCTCTGCGGGTTCCGAAGAGATGGAAGTGAGGTTTCCTAGCCGAAAGAGATGATCAGTTCAAGCTGCTTTGTAGCTGCAAATCAACGGCCACACGGGCGGCCGTCCCGTCGAGCGGATCGGGAGTGAGAGAACGCCCATTCCGGCGGCATGTCTAGGCCAGTCGTAAATTCGGGCGACCGCTCCGTCGAATATGTTGTTGGGAGCTTCGTGTCCGCGCGCTCGTTCGCTGAGGATACAACCGCTTGGTCCAGCCATGACGCCATGTCGATTGCTGGCCACGGACCGATTGCGCTTGTGCGAGTTTCTTCTATACTGAAATTTGGAGGAATATTCCAATGGCTGAAGACAGTAGTGGTACAAGCTTGGCCTGGTTCCTGGCGGGAGCCGCTCTGGGAGCCGCGGGGGCGTTGCTGCTGGCCCCGCAGGCGGGAAGCGAGACAAGGGAGTCGCTGCGTCGGAGGACCCTCGAGGGCCGTGAGAGGCTAACCAAGTCGGGAAGAGAAGCCTACGAAAAAGGCCGCGAGCTTTACGACCGCGGTAAAGAGGTGGCGGAAGATGCCGCTGAGCTGTTCGAGAAGGGCAAGAAGGTTGTCAGTGAAAAGCTTTCTCCCCTGAGTTCGGGATCGACAGACGGCGGGGCCGAGAAACAGAAGTCAGCCGGATAGGGAGCCATCCCTCATGTGGCGAGGTGACCGGATGTCTCGCTGCATTTCTCAGCCTATCGCCGGGCACCCTCTGACCTAACTACCCCATTTCATAAATACACTCACGTTTCGGGCGAGTGCCGGCGGGCACAGCATACTGTGCCCGAAGTTCCCGATCGTCCACCTGGCTTCAAAACATGGCTGACCGAACTTATGGAACGGACTACTAAGGACTGGATCTACGTCATCTCCTAACCCGGAAGTTGGCCGGTTGTGAGACAAGGAACGCTTATTCCGAAGTTGCGAGCGTCGGTGTCAGCACCCCTTTGATCTGCTGGAAGATGACTCGCGTGGCCGTCGACCGATTCAAAGTGTAGAAGTGCAAACCAGCGGCGCCGCCCTCTAACAAGCCCTCGCACTGCTCGGTTGCATGATAGGCGCCGAGCTGGCGCACGGCCTCGGGATCGTCTTCCACGGCTTCAATCTTTGAAAGCAATTCGACAGGAATCGCCGCGCCGCACTGGAGTGAACCCCCAAAATGAGACAGTCGTGATAGCGACACTTTAGCCGGGAAAGGAACTGCGAGTGGGCAAGAGACGAGTTTACAAGTTTCCCGAAGAATACCGGAAGATGGCACTGGAGCGGCTGAAAAGCTGCCAGAGCGTGACAGCGCTGTCGAAGGAGCTGGGGATTCACCGAGGGCTGCTGTACAGGTGGCGAAATCGGATGGAGCCGACGGAGGAGGGGCCCGGTCCGCCGGTCGCCTCCCGCGAGCGGGAACTGCGCCAGGAGATCCGCGCGTTGCAGCGTCTGTTGGGGGATAAGACGCTGGAAGTGGATTTTTTCAAAGGCGCCTTCGAAAAAATCGGGGCTCGACGCCACGGCAGCGGCAGCTGTGGCGAGAAGGCGTCTACGACCAAATCCGGGAGTTGATGCCGCTGCAAGGCAGACTGAGTGTCGAGCGGATGTGCCGGCTGGCCCCAGTGAGCCGGGCTGGTTTCTATCGGTCATTCAAAGAGCAGATGCCGCTGGAAGAAGACATGGAAGTGCGGTCGGCGATCCAGGAGGTTGCCCTCGAACATCGGCGACGCTATGGCTACCGCAGGGTCGCGGCGGAACTCCGCCGGCGGGGGATGGTGGTGAACCACAAGCGCGTGGCGCGGATCATGCGCCAGGACGGGTTGCTCGGGGTCCAACCCCGGGCGTTCGTGGCCACCACGGAGGCCGATCATCCGCTGGAGGTTTACCTCAACCTAGCCGCCCGCATCAAGCTGACCGGGATCAATCAGCTGTGGGTGGCCGACATCACCTACATCCGGCTGAAGGCCGAGTTCGTTTATCTGGCCGTGGTCTTGGACGCCTACTCGCGGAAGGTGGTGGGCTGGGCGCTGGAGAGAACGCTGGCCGCCCGCTTGCCGCTGGCGGCACTGGAGCAGGCGATGGCCGAACGGCAACCGCCGCCCGGCCTGGTCCATCACTCCGATCGCGGTGTGCAGTACGCTTCCGGCGCCTACGTGAGGAGCTTGCGCCGCCAGCAAGCGATCCCCAGCATGAGTCGGCCGGCGAACCCCTACGACAATGCCAGTTGTGAGAGCTTCATCAAGACGCTCAAGCGGGAGGAGATCTACGCCAACGATTATCAGGATCTCGACCACCTGCGCGCGAACATCGAGGACTTCATCGAGCGCTACTACAACCGCTGCCGCCTGCATTCGGCGCTGGGCTATCGGCCCCCCGAGGAGTTCGAGCGGGCCGCCGGGACGAAGGCGGCTTGCGCCGGAGCGACGATGAGTTTTTTTAGGCAGCAGGAGATCTATCGATCCGATGGGAAGGGGTTGCTGAACGAGAAGCCGACCGCAGCCGGCTCCCCGAACCATCGTTTCGATTAGTCTCCGGCCGGCTATTCCTCGGCGGGTTGGTCTCCACCAGAGCCCGCCTCCGCTTCACCCGCCGAGGACCATGCTAGAACAGAAGAGGCTATGGGGAGAAGGGAAAACCATTGAACGGCGAGTGTCGCTACCGCCGATTGTCTCAGCGGAGGGGTTCACCCCAGTGCCGTGTCGCCATTTCTGGCGACATGTCTCTCGTTAGTGCGCCGGCTCTTCTGCCGGCCGGTGGGATGCCGGCAAGAATGCCGGCACAGCACGCTGAAAGCGTGCGCCACGTCGCTTTCGAGCCCGACATTTCCGAATCGATAGTGAACTCGTCTCCCGGATAGTCCATTAATCTCTATCGGCGGCGATAGGGCCAGACCTGATGGGAGGATAGCCCCGAAAGTGCTGTAGTCATAGCGTGAAACGCGGGCCGAACGCCCATTCACAGTCCCGGCTCCTCACTCGTAGCGCAAGCAGACAATCGGGTCCAACTGAGCAGCCTTGCCGGCGGGATAATAACCGAAGAACAAGCCCACTCCCGCGGCGAGGGACAGCCCAGCGACCACCCAAAAGGGTGACACGAAGATGGGCAGCATGGGATAGATTTCGGAGAGGAGCCAAGCCAGCCCACCCCCCAACAGGACGCCGAGCACGCCTCCGGCAGACGTCAGAGCCAAAGCCTCGATCAGAAATTGCGTACGAATGTCTTGGCGCCGCGCCCCGACTGCCTTGCGAATTCCGATCTCGTGAGTTCGCTGCGTCACCGAAACCAACATAACGTTCATGACGCCGATACCCCCGACGAGAAGAGCGATCGAGCTGATCGAAAAGGTCAGTATGAACAGAGCTCCTGTCAACTGTCGCCACAGCCGGGCAAAGTATTCCGGCAACAGGAGGTCAAAATCGTTCTCCGCGGTGGGGGGCACCTTCCGAATGCGGCGTGCCGCCGAAATCACCTCATCCGCGGCCTTGGGCAAGTCCGCGGTGTCGCGGACGGAAACCGCAAGGAAATGCTCTTCGATCTCGGGGTACAACTTGTGGAATGTCCCGTAGGGGATGCAGACAAACTGATCGACTCCAGGGCCGCCGAAGAGGCCCTCATCCTTGAAGAACACCCCCACGACGTCGAAGGGTAACCCGTTGAGGCGTACGGTCTTGCCGATCGGGTCAGTCTGAGGGAACAGCGTGGCGGCGATACCCTGGCCGAGGACGGCTACCGTGCGGGCGTGATCTTGATCGTAGCGAGAAATGGTTCTTCCTTCGGAGACGTCGAACATGGGAATGGCCGCGCTATAGTTGTGATCCACGCCGCGCAAAATCAAGTTTGTTACCTGCTCGTTGCGATAGCGGACGTTATTCGAGTCGCCGAAGAAGGCGGCGCGGGTCGTAAAGGCGGATACGTATTCAGCTGAGGGGCTTGACTCCTCAATGCGGCGAGCGTCGCTGAATCGAAAATGTTTCCGCAGCCGAATGTCCTCCCGCGGCCGGCCAAATGTGCCCGCCGGGAGGCGGCTCAGGATGAAAACCTTCGAGCCCAGCGCCTGAATGCGTCCTATGACACCTCGGTTCAGGCCTTCGATGATGGCGGCCACACCGATCACCGAAGACACACCGATGACCACTCCCAGCAGGGTCAGCGACGAGCGAACTTTCTGAGCCTGAATAGAGTGAAAAGCCATTCGTACATTCTCGCGGAGCTGAGACGACGTCATTTTGACCTTGATCCTATTCCGCTCGCAATGCTTCGACCGGGTCCAGATCGGCAGCCTTCATCGCCGGGTAAATCCCGAAAAACAAGCCCACCGCTGAGGCCAGACCCACGCCCAAAACGGCCACCCACCACTGGACGTCGGCGGGGAAGGAAGCGAACTGCCGCAGCAGCAGCGCCATGGCGAAACCGGCGAGGACCCCGAAACCACCGCCCACGATACACTGCAGCATGCTTTCAGCTAGAAATTGGCGCAAGATATCGCCCCGGCGCGCCCCACAGGCTCGTCGCACACCGATCTCTTTGGTACGCTCCGCCACGCTAACCAGCATGATGTTCATGATGACAATCCCTCCGACGACGGCCGCAATGGAAGAGATGCTGATGAAAACAACAAAGAAGGACGAGCTAATCGTCTCCCATAGCTCGATGTAGCTGGCCGATGTTCCCAGGTAGAAGTTTTCCTTCTGTAGTCCCCGAATGCCGCGGCGGGCGCGCATGAGGGCTCGCGCCTGGTCCTGGGCTTGTTCAAACAGGAGGCCATCGCCCGCCGCCTTCACTTCCAGCGTCAGGCTGTGACGCGAACCACGCATGCGAAAGAAGGTGCTAAGGGGAGTAACGAGATAATTGTCCTGATCGCGCCCCAAAACAGATCCGATCTCTTCGAATGTCCCGATGACGTGGATCGGAGCTCGCCCTACGCGGACGATGCGGCCGACCGGGTCGACGGTAGGGAAGAGCTGCTGCGCCAAACTGGAGCCGAGCAAGCACACCGAGGCGGAATGACGCTCCTCGGCCTCGGTAAAATATCGGCCGCGCTCTACGACCTGGCTCCCCATGTCCGCCATGTTCGGTGTGTTGCCTCGCAGCGAGACGTCGCGCAACTCTTGATTTCCATAGCGCACGGCCAGGTTGGATGAAACCGAGGCCCCCACCATCTCGCACAGTTCACAGGACTCCTGCAATGCCCGTAGGTCATCCATGCCAAGGTCGGGATGACGGCGGGCCCGAAACGCTTCCTCAAAATCCGTGGTAGCGAAGGGCGTCTTGGCGATCCGAAAGACGTTCGTGCCCAGGTTGGCGAACTTCTCAGCGACAAACGTGTTGGCGCCCTGAATGAGCGTGATCACCGCCATCAGCGCCGCCACGCCGGCGGTCAAGCCGAGAATCGTCAGGAAGGTTCTTAGCGGATGAGTCTTGATGGCGTCGAGCGCCAGGACCAAGTCCGTTCGTACTGGATGATTCGCTTTCGATCGGCCGGTGCCCACTATCCGTATTATCTCGCAGCGTTCGGAAAGAAGCGACGGTGCGTCGATGGGCGGGTTGGGGCGCAGTTATTAGACCGCTGGTGATTGGTTGCAAAAGTTCGCGTATTGAAAAAGCCCTTTCCCGAAGGATCATACGGCCGGCCAGCCGGCCCGAAAGTGGGTTGTTCGCAGAGCCTTCCGAGCAGCGACCGCGAGGAAGCGGTGCAGGGATTGCCGGCCTATAAACGACCGTGAACTTTCGCAACCAAGCACTAGCCCGCTTCGGGCACTGCGGAGCACAGGGCGCGGATTCCGCCGTGAGCGATATCGGAAGACGGAGAAGGGCAAGAGTTGTCTCAGGCGAAGACAGTTGAGTGTCCCCAACTCAGTTAGACTAAATCGTTGAAACAGCACGAGTCGAGAATTTGCGCGGACCCTGACCTCTACGGGTGACATTGCAGTTCATTTCGATCGTAAATACTTTCCTTCTAGCTGGGAATTTGGAAAAATAGCTTCGATGACCTCCTCAAATCGAGGGCCGGCGGATGTTCTTCTCCAGTGGGTCGTCCCCATCCTGTTGATTGGGCTTGCGGTCAATCAGATGCGTCTTGCACTGACGCATAATCTCTCTCCCTGGAAAGGAGGGGGATTTGGAATGTTCGCCGTCATCGATCAGCCAAAGATCCGCGCCTTGACCGCTGAGGGGCTCGACAGCAACGGCAGCCGCTGCCGCTTGGACCTGGCGTTGGACGGTCCCCAGCCCGACGCTCGGGCGGTAAGGTTATCGCTTCGGCTTCGCACAGAACCCGATGCAGCAGCTTACGAGCGATTAGCCGACCACCTCATGGCCAGTGACTTCGTCCGCACCGGATCCGCCCGCTCTGGGGAGAGTCGTTCTGAGGATAGAGACCCGCGGGACGGTCAATCGGCGCCAACTTGCCGTTTGACTCGGTCCCGGCATGGGGGTAGTGAAGCGGGTTCGACAACGCAGCTCCGCGCGATCCGCCTACAAGTCTGGCGGCCCCGCTTCGACGCCTCTTCAGGACGCTTGTCGCACGATCCCGTCGGGGCGGGTTTGCAGTACGGGGACTGGTAAATGGCGTTGCGGGACAGACTCAGCCACATCTGGGACGGTTTCTTGTCCCAGCCCCGGCACGACCTGGTGCTGCGGATAACGCTGTTCCTGTTGCTGGCACACGGCACCTCCAGTTTGGCGGCGCTTATCCCGTTGCGCATTCTGTGTGGACTGATGTTGATCAGCCGCAAGCTCCACAACAACCGGGCGATGTGGATTGCGATTTGCGCGGCTTTGGTTTTCGTGAACGCCCGGAATTGGTATTGGATTGATAATCACAAGTATCTGATCATGTACTGGTCGCTGGCTTGCTGTCTGTCGCTGTTCTCCCGAGATCCGGACCGCTTGTTGGCTTGGAACGGGCGCGTGCTGATCGGGGTGACGTTTTTGTTCGCCACAGGCTGGAAGATCATGGGAGCACAGTTTTTGGACGGCAGCTTCTTCCACTTTACGCTGCTCACCGATGAGACTATCGAAAAGCACGTTCTGGTTCTCGGCGGGTTGACCCTTGATGACCTCAGCTATAACCGAGAGTTGCTACAGTCGTTGATCGCGTCGCCGCGGCAGGCATTGGCTCCGGCATTCATCTCGACCTCCAGGACCGAAGGCCTCAGTTTGGTGTTGTCGTATTTGACGATCCTCATGGAAGGGGCCATTGCCGTGACGTTCTTGCTGGGGACTTGGCGCTGGTTCGCAGCGGCGAAGGATAACTTGCTGATTCTGTTTTGTCTGCTGACCTACTACGCCCTGCCGATTGTGGGCTTCGCGCTCACTCTCATCGTGATGGGATTTGCCCAATGCCCGGCGGAACGTCGCGACCTGCGGACACTTTATCTGTGGGTACTCGTCCTAGTGCAGACGACGCTGTTCCCTTTCGGCGAGTTTTTTTCCTGATCAGCGGTTGTCAGGTACTCGTGTGGCGGGGCGAGCCCCGCCGGCGGGGAGTAACCTACGTCTGCAGGTGGGGCGCCGTCGAAACCCTGTGTCTCCTGTCGCGGGATCGCGACTTGTGGCGGAGCTATTCGGCAAGCAGTCGTTCAATCAGCCGCTCGATTTCGGTGTAGTCGTGGCGGCAGGACGTGTGGTCTTGTCGGTGGGGACCACCCTGTTTCAGATGATATTCCCCGCCCGGATGGACATAGCGGATCAGGCCTTTCTTGTCGAGCAGGAAAGAAACCGACGTCCAACCGCGCGGGCTGTGGGATAGCCACCAGCGATCGAGAGCTTCCCAATCGGGGTCCACCGCCGTGGGAAACGTAAAGCCGAAGCGATCAAGAGCTTGCCGGACGCGCGCCCGAGGCGTCTGGCCGCGCGGCTTCTGGTGGAAGATGCCGATGATCCGCAAACCGCGATCGCCATAGACTCGCTGCCATTTGTTGAGCGCTGGGGCTGAGGTCGAGCAAAACGGGCACGTGTCGGTCCACCAACGGACGAGCACGACTTGACCGCGCAGGTCCTCGATCTCAATGGGCGAGGAATGAATCCATTGGTCCAGTTCTAAGGAAGGAGCGCGGACACCGATGAGTTCCCCTCCTTCCCGTGGTGCGGGAGACGCCCAAGCGTGGCGCTTCAGCGCCGGCGGAACCAGAAGCAGGCCTGCAACAACGATGAGCGGGAAGCAGACTGTCGCGCGAGGGCGCCGCGGCCTTCGCGGGGATGTTTCCGTATCGGCCATGCTCTCAGCCCCAGGTTCCTTACTTGGTCCGGCGGTCACTATGGGGTGCGCGAAGCTTGCGGTAATGGTGCAAGTCCATGCACACTCGTCGGCCCGAGAATCGTACGCCTTCGGCCTGTAGCCGCAGACGTTGGTCGAGGCCGCCGGCGCCGGGGAGAGCAATGCGTCCGCCGGCGGCTGCCACGCGGTGCCAGGGCAGGCCGAAACTCGCCGGCGCCTGGCGCAGAGCCCAGCCGACTCGACGCGCCGTCCAGGGCCGACCGAGTGCGGTGGCTATGTCTCCGTATGTTACGACCTTCCCCCGCGGGATGCTCCGAACCACACGCCAAGCACGAGCGACTTCTTGGTCATGCGTTGGCGTCTTCACCCTTAGAGCTTACATTCGCGGGGCTCTCGAGGGACATGATGCGGCTGACATCCTGTGCCGTGAATGGCTTACGCAACACCGCATATCGCTGGGCGGACATGACTTCCCCGCTATCCACGGACACAGTGGCATCCTCCACGAGGACGAAGTTCCCGGCTTGGCGGTGAACCCTCTCGTAAATCTCCAGTCCACTAAAGCGCCCGATTCGAGCCGCGCAGAAGATCCACTCGAACCACATTCTTTCGCACAGGTCCATCGCCTCCTCGGCTGTCGAGACGGGAATGACGCGGTAGCCGCTCTCGGCGACATGATGAAGTAGCGCGTTTTGGGACGCTCGGTCATCGTCAATTACCAGAGTCGTCGACGCTCGGCTCCGGGATTTGCTGGGGGGCGATTGCGGCAAATGAGTTTGCCTTGCTGACAAGGCGTCCGCCGTCAGCGGGTACTCCAAGTCGATGCGGAATCCCCCGCCTGATGCCCTCTCCACCCGCAGGTTACCGCCCACTCCTTCTACCAAAGTCCGACAGACCGACAAAGGCAAACCGTCGCCGCCGGGAGCGGGTGGTTCCCCGGCAGGCTCGTCGGGACCCGGCCGGGACGTCGCGGGCGGGTCGTCGGAGCGAATCGAGATCAGAATGTGTTCCTGGAGCAGATTCGTGGAGACCTGGAGAAGCTCGCCGTTGAAAGGCGCGAGCAAGCCTACCGAGTATTTGAGGATGTTGAGTAGCAACTGCTCTAGATGATCAGGATCTGCTGAGACGTCCGGCGCGACCTTCAAGAGCGCTAGTCGCATCTCGAACTGTCTGCCTTGCGACCACTGTTGTCGGGAGTCCGCGAGGTGCTGTAAAAGCACGTGAATGTCTACGTTCTCCCGAGCACCCGTGCGCGGTCCCGCGAAGTTGACAAGACGTTCCACCGCCTCCAACGTGTTGCGCGCCTCCTTTTCCAGGCTCTCTAGGCGACCTGCCAGGGCCGGTGCGGTCTCCCCTCGTTTTCCCTCGCCTGCCTCTCGCTTGATTCTTTCCAGGGGGGCTCGCAGTTCGTTTCCGATCTCGTGCACCAACTCTCGGACCGCCGCGAGCTTCTCAGCTCGATGAACCTGATCTTTAATCGAGCGCTGCCGGGCGATTTCAAGCCCAAGGCAAGCCACGGTCGATACCTGCTCGATCATTGCTTTCTGCTCGACGGAGAAAGTGCGCTTACGATCGCGGTCTTCTACCTCGATCACGCCCAAACACGAGCCGTCAACCATGAGTGGCACGTAGAGCAGTGACTTCTGAGCAAATCTCCTGACCGTCTCATAGTCCACAAAGGGGCAATCTTCGGCGTCGGGCACTTCCGTAAGGGATTGATTTCGGAAACAGGTTACCGCTCCGCTTATGGCGCTGAGGGAAACGGCCGGAGTAGGGATGCGGTCGCTACCCGCCCGGTATTCCAATTGTTGGGTGGCCGGGTTCAGAACCAGGAGGAAACAGTGCGTGGCGTCAACTAGCGAAGGCATCGCCTCGGCGAGTTGCTGTTGAATTCGACTCGCATCGCTTGACGTCCCCAAGTCGTCGAGGATGTCGCCAAGCACCCCCAGTTTTTCCTGGTACCGGAGAACGCGGTGTTCGTACAGCCAACGAAAGAGAAAGACAACGCAACCCGCGCTCAGGAGGATCGCGAGAGCCGTCCAGAAGATTGTTAAGCGGTTGAGCTCAGCGATGAACTCGACCAATCTCGAGAGGGTCGGGTTCACTTGCGCAACAGGAAGAACCGCGAACGCCCATGCGAGCGCGCGCGGGTCAGGCCGCCCACTACGACCGCGGTCGCCCGGCGCCCGGATCAGCATCTCGCTACCCATAAAGAAGATTACTTGCCCCCTCGCCCGAATCCGCGGGCCAGGGCTTTGGGGGGTGTCACGGCCCTCGTTACTGGTCACCATACCCGCCGGGGCCGCTTGAGTCAATCCGTACGGGGACGAGACCGCTATCTCGCGTAGCGGGTCGGGCGGTCTCGGCACACATTTGGGTTAGGATTAAAAGACGGAACTGCCTATGTCGCGACCTCTGCTGGTGATGAAATTCGGGGGGACGAGCTTGGGATCCCCGGAGCGGATAGAACAAGCCGCTGATCTCGTCGCCGAAGCCGCCGGCGCCCAGGCGGTGACCGTCGTCGTCTCGGCGATGGCAAAGGTCACCGATAGCCTTCTTGACACCATGCGGCATGCCGAATCGCGGGATGAGCGAGCGGTAGAGCACAATCTACGGGAGCTAAAGGAGCGGCACGCGGACGCCTGTCAGAAGCTGCCGGCATCCCCGGAACGAGACACGACCATGAGGCGTGTGGATGAGCTGATCGACAGCTTCGAACGCGTCGCTCGGGGGATGCTGATGCTCGGGGAACGGCCTCCGCGGTCAGTCGATGAGGTCGTTTCGACGGGCGAAAAGCTTTCTGCCCTGCTGCTGAGCGCACGGCTGACGTCAAAGGGTGTGCGGGCCGAAGCCGTCAACGCCGCCGAGATGATAGTAACGGATGCGGTCTTCGGCAGCGCCTCCCCGTTGATGGACGAATCGATACCCAAAATCCGCCGGCGACTGGCGCCTCTTCTTGAAGCCGGCACGGTTCCGGTTGTCACGGGCTTCAATGGAGCCACCGTCGACGGCCAACCGACAACGCTCGGCCGCGGAGGATCCGATTTCTCGGCTTCCATCCTGGCGTCGGTCTTGGAGGCGGCCGAACTATGGATTTGGACAGACGTCGACGGCATCATGACAGGTGATCCGCGAGTCGTGGCGGACGCCAGGGTTTTGAGAGAGCTCAGTTACAACGAAGCGGCTGAGCTAGCCTATAACGGCGCCAAGGTCCTACACCCAAGAACATTGGCGCCGCTGGTGGAAAAAGGAATTCCAGTTTGGATCAAGAACAGTTTCGATCCCGACAAGCCGGGCACTCGGATCGTTCCGAAGATCGACGAGCGACCTGGGGTTCGGGCTATCACGTCGCTTGCCAAGGTGGCACTGATCACGATTGAGGCCGTCAGCGCCTCGATCTCGGGCGCCCAACTGATGGCCCGTGCGCTCGAAGCCGCTGCAAGAACCAACGTCGAAGTTCTGCTCATGACACGCTCGAGCTTTCGTCAAAACTTTTGCATGCTGGTGCGAAGCGAAGAGCTGGATGCTGTGATGGAAGGCTTGCGGGCCGAGCTGGCGCTCGAGTTGGCGCATGCTTACGTGCATCCGATCGAAGTAGATCAGAGCGTTGGCTTGCTGGCGACGGTCGGCGAGGGCATGCACGGCACGCCAGGACTGGCCGGCAAGATCTTCACCGCGATTTCCCGCCAAAACGTCAACATCATCGCGATTGCGCAGGGGTCCAGCGAATTGACGATTGCCATCGTCGTCAAACAGGACGAGCTGGAAGAGGCCGTTCGCGCCGTGCACGCCGAATGCAAGCTGGGCCAGGGGAAGCCCCAGCCGGCCCGAGTTAGCTGAGTGGGGCTGTGGCGATTTGGAATGCACTGATTTTTTGGCTGGAGTCGAAGGTGTTTTGCCAACTGATTTAGGGTCAGAGAGCATCGCAAATCGGAGGCAATTCAATTTGAATCGGCGCTTGGAGCTGGTGAGTCGAGGTGGACAACGCGAACGAGTTTGGTGCGGTAGATCGGCTTTACAGGCCTTTCCAGAGTGACTAGTTCCTGGGCTTCCGCCAGATGGGAAGCGGCGACGTGGAGCGCGTCCATCGCCGCTAGGCCGCAGCGCTCGGCCTCTCGTAGCGCTACCGTCACGATACTGACCACATCTCCCACCCATCGCTGCACCTTGTGCTCGAAGTAGGCGCGGTAGAACGAGACCTCGGACTCATTCTTGAGATGGACCGCCTTTGGCACCGTTTCGAGGTAGAGAAACCGGCTCGCCACAAAACTGCGGTTCCTATCGTTTACGAGAGCCAGAGCCAGCTCTCTTTCGCGTGTTGCGCCTCTGTGTGCCGCGATCAGGACGCTAGCGTCAAGGAAGGTAAGAAACATCTAGCCCGGTTATCTGGGCCCCCCTCGCCTGTCGGCGACTTCGTCTAGGATCTCCTCGCGAGAAAGAAGCTTTCCGCCGCCAGCTTCATATTCCTTGGCAAGCCTTTCCATCCTCTCTCCGGTCTGCGATATCCAGCGGACGTATTGCCGAGTGACTTCTCCAAGTTCCGGCAACAGTTTCGTATCAGGGGGCAAGCCGCTTAGCGCGTCAAGGGCAAGCACCAGGCTATTCATCATGCGGTCGATGTCTCTCTGGACGTAGTTATGCTTGGCGGACTTCAGGTATTCGAGAGTCGCAACTGCACCCTCGATGTTCCGGTGCCTGTTTAGGACAACAATCAGCGCCGTAAGCAGTTCGGAGTTATTCTTGACTGTGTGGTCATCCATGTTTTAATTATCTCAGCTAACAGCGCAAGCGGGTCTTAACCCGCATTTCCAATTTGATTCAGACCTCTCGACCTTCCGGCGGCCTTGAGCGTCTTTATTCATAGGGGCTAGAGCCCGATGAGGACGCCATGGAGGCCAACACCCAATGGGTGAAAAACAAACCAAGCCATTCCAGCTAAGTTTCAACGGCTCGTAGAAAGTCGATTTCCAGGGATCGCACGTCACTTCCGACGGTGGCTTGATCCTGGTTCGGGAGTTGGACGAGCGACTCGGACTCGGGAAACTGATCGGCGAGCATCTCACCGACTCCCGGCAAGGCACAAACAAGCAGTTCACGTTCGCTGATCTGTTGCGGCAGTCGGTCTACAGCCGCTTGGCAGGCTACGAGGACGTCAACGACGCCGTCCGAGTGTCGGCTGACCCGACGTTTCGCTTGATCGGCTCGCAGAAGATCTGGGATCGCGGTGCGGCCTTGACCTCGACGCTGCACGGCTTCGAGACGGAGATGCTGGCGAGCGAAGAGAACCTGCTGGGGCTGATGGCGCTGAACCGAGAGCTGGTCGGGCAAGCGGAGGCGTTCGACGACTCCGAGCGGGTCGTTCTGGACATGGACTCCACCGAGAGTCCGGTCCATGGCCAACAGGAAGGCAGTGCCTACAACGGACACTTCGAGTCGGTCTGCTACCACCCGTTGCTTTTGTTCAACGGTCATGGTGATTGCCTCGCTGCCAAGCTGCGTCCCGGCAACGTGCACAGCGCCGAGGACTGGGATGAGCTATTGTTGCCGGAGATCGAGCGCCAACTGGCCGAAGGCAAACAGGTCACCTTTCGCGCCGATGCCGCCTTCGCCAAGCCCGAGATCTACGAAGCACTGGAGGAGCGCGGCGCGGGCTACGCGATCCGCATTCCGGCCAATAAGAGCCTGGAGCTGGAGATCGAAGACATCCTGTTTCGTCCGCCGGGGAGGCCCGGCCGCAAGCCGCTAGTGCGCTACAAGAGCTTTCGCTATCAGGCGGAGAGCTGGAAGGGGCCCAGACGAGTTGTCGCCAAGGTCGAGCACCACCAGGGCGAGCTATTCGCGCGCGTCGGTTTTATCGTGACGAACATGAGCTTGCCAAGCCGGTCGGTGGTGCGTTTCTACAACAAGCGCGGCACGGCGGAGCAGTGGATCAAAGAAGGTAAGCAAGCGACGCACTGGACGCGGCTGTCGTGCCATCGCTTCCGGGCGAACGAGGTGCGCTTGCAGCTCAGCGTGCTGGCCTATAACCTGGGCAACTTGTGGCGGCGGCTGGGGCTGCCGCAACGGATCAAGAGCTGGTCGCTGACGAGCTTGCAGCACCGGCTGATGAAGACGGGCGGACGGCTAATTAAACACGCGCGGTATTACTGGCTCTTGTTCGCGGAGGGACATCTGAACCGGCGCCTGTTTGGCGACATGCTGCGGAGGATCTGGGCGCTGCCTGTGCCGGGCGGGTAGCACGCGACTTGCCGAATGCGAAACCTGAGTACTGAGGACGGAAGCTCGGAAGGGTGTCTGCGAAATTGACTTCGCAGCGGCGGATCAGCCCCCATGAGGGGCAAGAAGGGGGCTCGATCGGTCCCGCCTCAGCCGCCGCCTCTTTCGGGTGGAGAAATGGTTGCGCTTCGCCGGGTGAGGGTGTAGACTCGTGCCGTCAGAGGAGCCAAATCGGAAATCCTGGCTTAATTCTTTGTCTCAGATTAATGCCAACTCCAAATGCCGCCCCCCTCAACACCAACCGGGCACTTCCGAGCAGGCCTTCATCCCCTCCCAAGCCCCATCTTGCTCACGAGCGCCGAGAACCGCGGCTCGGTGTGAAGCGGCTCGTACGCCGGATCGACCTGCATACAAATTGCCGCGGGGCAACGCTGTTCGAGGGCGGCCCCAAGCCAGGTCAGGGCCTGTTCCTTGTCACCTAGCGCCAGACTGATCGGTGGACTCTTTTTGTCCAGCCCGCCGCTGATTGTTTGACCCCCTTCGTCGGAATCCGATATGCTCAGACCATATTGATCGGGGCTGCCGAAACTTCCGTGGCAATGGGCGCGACAGGACAATGGAAGTAGCGGCCCCAGCGGGTGGCAGCAACGTTCCGCGCTGCTGAACGCCCTTTCCTGTCCGCCGTTTCGAGTTTCGTTTTCCGGTACGCCGCGCCATGCATGTATTCGAATTGACTCGGGCGCTGGTCGATATCGATTCGGTCACGCCGAACGAGTTCGAGATTGGCAACTTCCTGTACGACTACTTGCGTCCACTGGCCGAAAACTACGACGGCCTGGTCGAACGGAGCGAAGTCGGGCCTCAGCGCAATAACGTGTTTGCCCGTTGGGGGGAGCCCGAGATCGTTTTCTCGACGCACATGGACACGGTGCCGCCGTTCATTCCCTCTAAGGAAGACGACGAATTCATTTGGGGCCGGGGCGCTTGCGACACGCACGGTATCGCCGCTGCGATGATCAAGGCGCTTGAAGCTCTATTGGAAGAGGGTGTCCGGGACCTGGGAATCCTCTTTGTCGTCGGAGAAGAAGTTGATGGCGTTGGGGCGATACACTCCAATCGCGGCGCGTCGGGATCGAAATACTTAATCAATGGCGAACCGACCGAAAACAAGCTCGCCCTAGGCTCGAAGGGTGCACTGCGATTGGATCTCGAAGCCGAGGGCAAGATGGCGCATTCGGCTTACGCCGAGTTGGGTGACTCGGCGATCGACAAGTTGCTCGACAATCTCGAGTCCATACGGCGAATCGAATGGCCGGTGGACCCCGTTCTGGGCCCCGGTACCTGTAGTATCGGGACGATCGAAGGCGGACGCGCGGCCAACGTGATCTCCGACCACGCGGCGGCCGCGGTGGCCATTCGAGTGGTGTCGGACCTGGACGACGCCAAGAAACTGGCTCTGGGTGTGCTCGACGATCGCATCAAGGTGACGATCAAGACCCAGACGCCGGCTCTGCATTTGAAGGCGGTGCCGGGGTTTGAGACTACGATCGTCAAGTACACGACCGACATCCCAAAGTTGACGAATTGGGGGCAGCCGCTGCTGATCGGGCCGGGTTCTATTCACTATGCTCATACGGAGGGCGAGCGAATCCCGAAACAGGAGCTTGTCGAAGCGGTCGGCCTCTACCAGAAGCTGGTCAAACAGCTTCGGACGGTAAACTAGAAACGAAAGACTAGCCGGGAGACCGGCAGCGGGTCAGTTTTCCCCGAGCTTACGGATCCTGTCTTCTCGGGGGATCCCACGCAGCGCACAGTTTACTGAGTCTCGCAAATTATGGTGACACGACTCGTGTTCGGACGGTCGGGGCACATCATGCTGTGCCCGTGTCCGAAGTCACTGTATTTTGCAAGCCTCAACAGGCTGGTTGAATCTCCGGGTTTCTAGCGTATGACGATGGACCGAAAGTTTGAAGTGGGAGTGCTGGGGGCGACCGGCATGGTCGGCCAGCAGTTTATTTGTCAGCTTCAGAACCATCCCTGGTTCGAGTTGACGTGGCTTGCGGCCAGTGGCCGCAGTGCCGGCAAGCCGTACCGCGAGGCCGCGAACTGGACGCTGGACGGGGCGATTCCCGACAACGTCGCCGATCAGATGGTGCATGAGTCCAATCCCAATAATGCTCCCAAACTGGTTTTTTCCGCGCTCGATGCCTCGGTCGCCGGCGAGATCGAACAGGCCTTCGCGAGTGCGGGGCGCTTCGTCATTTCAAACTCCAGGAATCACCGCATGCTGGCCGACGTCCCGCTGTTGATTCCGGAAATCAATGCCGATCATCTTGGCTTGATTCCCACGCAGCGAAAGAATCGCGGCTGGAGCGGGGCGATCGTGACGAACCCCAACTGTTCGACGATCACCTTGGCCATGGCCCTGGCGCCGCTGAAGCCGTTTGGTATCCGCAAGATCTTGGCCACGACGATGCAGGCCATTTCCGGCGCCGGCTATCCCGGACTGCCTTCGATGGACATCCTCGGCAACGTGATCCCCTACATCGGCGGCGAGGAAGAAAAAATGGAGCAGGAGACCCAGAAGATCCTCGGGGATTTCCACGCCGACAAGATCGAGCACTTGCCGGCCGAGATGAGCGCCCATTGTAACCGCGTGGGCGTCGTGGACGGCCATATGGTGGCCGTTTCGGTCGAGCTCGAACAGAGCCCGGGCGTCGAGAGTCTACTCGACGCGTTCGCCTCATTTGGCGGTGTACCCCAGGAAAAAAACCTACCCACTGCACCCCAACGACCCGTTCACGTGATGGAGCAGCCGAATCGGCCGCAGCCCCGCAAAGATCTGTTGACGGAGCGAGGGATGGCTGTCTGCGTGGGCCGAGTCCGCGAGTGCCCGGTGCTCGACTACAAGTTTGTTGTCTTGGGCCACAACACGATCCGAGGCGCTGCCGGCGCTGCCGTGCTCAACGCCGAGCTGCTGCTCAGCGAAGGTTTATTGGACTGATCTTGCCGCTCGGCGCGCTGCCGGGATCTCTACGCGTGGAACTTGGGTTTCGACGGCCCGTCCTCGACCGTAGCGTGCGGAAAAAGGGTGCTACGGAAGGGAACCGGCCGCCATTCGGCCCCACAACCCTATTTGGTCGGATTCTGCCTCGCTTCATGACGGCGCATGTTAGACACACGGGTTCCCGCGGCGAAATCGTTGCGGTCGGGTGGCGTGTGGTTATACAATCGCGTCCGACAGGGGACGACGGCGGAAGTCCCGATCTTACGTTAGTGTCCACGGCCCTCAGCGCACGATTCCCCGCGGATCAGGAACGCGTTGATTGAAAGGAACAAACGATGCCACGATTCAAACAGATCAAACATCCGGACGACCCAGAACTGAAAGCTCTGTATAAGGCGGCGATGGAGGGTGGTCTGGTGGGCACTGAGGAAGGTGTCCCCAACAATTTTGTCACCTCTCAATCCGAACGGCCGGACATTCTCGCGGCAACGTTAGTCTTTACCGACAAGATCGTGATGCAGGGGCTGCTTCCTCCCACCGTCAAGCAGATGATCGCCATGACGATCGCCATGCAAAACAATTGCCGATATTGCACTCGGCTTCACACCAGTGCACTCGAGGGCATGGGAGTTTCGCACGAAGTGATCCAAAGTTGCGCCAGCGATCCGGATTTGGCCGAGCTTCCTCCCTCGCAGCGGGCGATTCTCAAGCTCGCTCTCAAGACTTCGCGAGACCCCCTGGCGGTTACCGATGATGACTTGCAGACCCTTCGAGAATTCGGGCTTAATGACGCGGAGATCATGGAAGTGGCGATGATGGCTGCTGCTGAGAACTTTTTGAACACCTGGGCGAGAGTCAGCCAAATCGCGATAGACGGGGAAGACGAACTATCCTGAAAGGGTGCGGCTTTGGCCCGCAACAGCGAGGTGTCTTTTTCACTTGAGGGGTTCTCACATTCGGGACTTTGTATCAAGGCCCCGCGAAAGTACGGCTTGAGCAACGGAGAGTGATGGAGCCGGCGCTGATGGCGGCCTTCGCCCATTTCATCAGTACCTGGGCCGATGGGAGCGGCATCTTGATAGACCCCCAAAGGGAATTGGCATGAGCGAATCGGCTGGGCGGTTGGCCACTTCCCGTGGTTTTCAAGTTTCCATCAGCAGTCTGACGCTAGGGATTCTCTATGAAGCGGTGCTGGCGTTCTCCAGCCAAGACCGCTTGGAAACTCTATGGCCCTCCGTCTGTCAAAATGCCCGCTGGCTGATCCCCTCCCGGCGCATGGGGATCCTGCTTCGCAGTGGGGAAGCGAGCTTTGAGATCGTTGGGGGGTTCGAGTACGGCAAGTTTCAAAAGCCGGTCGACGCCCCATTCACTCCACAAAGGGATCAGTTCAAGCGCGCGCTCGCGCAAAAAAATGCTCAGTGGATCCAGAGACCCCGGGAAGCGCTTGAGGGCGAAAAGGATAATTTCAGTAAACGGCTCCTCCAGGATGATCCCGACGTACTCTTTGTCGTCCCCATGAGTATGAAAGGAAAGACGATTGGACATTTGTTGTTCGCCATGTCCTCTGTCGCGGACCGGGACCAGGCGATGTTGAATACGCTAGGTACGATATACGCGCTGCACGTGGGGATGGCCTACACTTTGCTCCGAATCACTGAAGAGCGGAGACAGATGCAGGATCAGTTGATCATGCAAGAGAAAATGGCCTCCCTGGGCAATCTCGTGGCGGGCGTGGCCCACGAAATCAATACGCCTTTGGGATCTTTGAACAGTAATAGCGACACGATGGGGCGCATGGTCACGGCACTGAAGTCCTCGTTGAAAGATGATGGAAAGCATCCGCGGCCGGAGCGAGCCAACAAAATCAGCCGTTTCTTGGAGGAACTGCGCGCACTGGCTGACTTCAACAAGACCGCCTCCCAGCGAATGATCGCGATTGTTACCAGCCTGCGCAGCTTTGCCCGGCTCGATCGCGCCACCGAAGATCAAGTCGACATGCATGAGGGCCTGGAAACGACGCTTACGCTGATCGAAAACCAGCTCAAGGATCGTGTCACGGTTCACAAGGACTACGCTGCGACGCCTCGGGTGAGGTGCTATCCCAGCCAGTTGAACCAGGTGTACATGAACCTGCTGCTGAATGCGAGTCAGGCCATCGAGGGCAAAGGGGACATCTATTTGAAGACCTTCGCCACAGACGATGCCGTAGCCATTGAAATCACGGACACGGGCGTTGGAATATCCGCCGAGAATCGGAGTCGAGTTTTCGATCCCGGGTTTACCACCAAGGGGGTCAAGGTGGGTACCGGTCTTGGACTGTCAATCGTTCAGCGCATTATCGACGATCACAATGGAAAGATCGAAGTGGAAAGCCAAGTCGGCAAGGGGACTACCGTCAGGGTTTTCTTGCCTCTCTCTTAAAGCATCGGGGCGGACTAATGCTCGGGTGTTGGTGGAGCGGGGTTGTGCCTTAACTCGGAAGTTTACTTTGACAACGCCATGATCGTCATGAAATTCGGCGGCAGCTCTCTGGAGAGCGCCGCGGCTGTCGAGAAAGTAGCCGACATCATCGGTCTCCAGGAGCACGCCGAGATCGTGGTCGTCGTCTCGGCCATGGGCAAGACGACCGACCGCCTGCTGGAGATTGCCGAGACTGCCGTCGAGGGGAGGACTGCCGAAGCCCGGCGGCTTTCCCAGGAGCTTCGCGACTACCTGGTCGGCGAGGCGAAGCAACTGGCTCCCGCGGACGCGGTGGGCGAGCTGGAGGATTTTCTCGGCAGCCACTTCCGGGAATTGGCCGAGCTCGTTGACGGACTTGCCGGCTTGGGAGAGCTGACGCCGCGCGCCATAGACGCCGTCTCGAGTTACGGCGAGAGGATGACCAGTCTTGTGATCGCCCAGGCGCTGCGGCGAAGGGGTTTCGACGCGGCCCACCTCGACGCGCGCCGGATTATGGTTACCGATGACCGCCACACACAAGCGGCGCCGATTCTCGAGCTGACCAACGAGCGTCTGCGGGAGACCATCCTGCCGCTCCTCGCGGAAGGCAAGCTCGTCGTGATGGGAGGGTTCATCGGCTCGACGGAAGACGGTGTTACTTCGACGCTGGGCCGTGGCGGTTCCGATTTCACCGCGTCGATCGTCGGGGCGGGCTTGGGAGCTGAGGAGATACAGATCTGGACGGACGTGGACGGCGTCCTGACGGCTGACCCGTCGATCCTCCCCGGCGCACGCCGGTTGCGAGTGATGTCTTTCGACGAAGCCTCGGAATTGGCTTATTTCGGGGCCAGGGTCCTCCATCCGAGTACGATGGCGCCGGCCGTTGAGAGTAACATTCCTTTGCGCGTGCTGAACTCTCGCAAACCCGAGCAGGATGGGACTCTGATCGTCGCCGAATGTCCCCCTTCGACGGCGACGGTCAAGTCCATCGCCTACAAGGAAAGCATCACCGTCGTCGACATCTATTCCACCCGTATGTTGATGGCCCACGGATTCCTGGCGAAAATTTTCGAGATTTTCGATCGTCACCAGACGGCGGTCGATATGGTGGCCACGACCGAGGTCAGCGTCTCGCTGACCATCGACCGCACGGATCGGCTGGTGGCGATCACCGCCGAACTCGAGAAATTCGCTGAAGTTAATCATACGTCGGGCCAGGTAATCATGTGTGTTGTGGGAGAAGACATCCGCTATACTCCGGGTATCTCGGGGAAGATCTTCAAGGCGGTCGAAGGCATCGGCGTGCGCATGATTTCTCAGGGAGCCTCTCGTTTGAACATTAGCTTCGTGATCGATGAAGCAGACCTTCAGGCGGCCGTCGAAGCCCTTCATCAAACGTTTTTCGCCGAGATTGACAAGACAGTTTTCGCTTGACGATGCCCGAGCCCACGACAGCGGCCGGCAACCTTGCTCTGCTCGGCTACGGAAATATGGGGCGGCTCATCGAGCAGTTGGCGCCTGAGTTCGGCTTCGACGTGACCCTCAAGCTCGACGAGTTCAACAATGTGGACGGCGCCGGCGTCACGGCCGAGAACTTCCGAGACATCGGCGTCGCAGTCGACTTTTCCATCCCCTCGGTTGTGGCGGACAACGCCGAAAAGGTTTCGCAACTGGGCGTCAACCTGGTCGTCGGCACCACGGGCTGGCTCGAGGAGCTGCCGCGCGTACGCGCTACCGTGGAGCGTGGCAAGACCGGCTTCGTCTACGGCGCTAACTTTTCCGTGGGCGTACAGGCTTTCTACGGGATCGTCGAAGCCGCGGCCGAGATTCTGGCAAACGAAGATTCCTACGATGCCTGGGCCTACGAGGTCCACCACAAGATGAAGAAGGACGCGCCTTCCGGCACGCTGCTGCGATTGAAACAGGTCATGGAGCAGAGCGGCTACCAGCGCCCGATTGATGTCGCCAGCAACCGCGTGGGCGCGGTTCCTGGGACTCACGAGATCGGTTTCGACTCCGAGGCGGATACGATTCGTCTCGTCCACAGCGCCCGCAGCCGGGTCGGGTTCGCGCGGGGCGCGCTGCGAGCCGCCCGCTGGATCCTTGGCAAAACCGGCGTCTACGAGTTTTCTTCCGTCTGGCGCGAGATGCGTTAGTTTGCCGTCCGCCGTGGTGAGGCGGAGGCGCCCGAGAGGATCACGGCCCAAGCCAAGCGAAATTCACTCCGTATTCGTAGTAGGATTGATGAGCTCGAAGATTTTGGGAGCGGCCGGCCGCTCACGTAATCGCTGGAGGAGGTGAACGATGTTTACCGGATGCGGCACCGCACTGGTCACTCCGTTTCGCTCCGACCTTTCGTTAGATGAAGAAGCCTTGACAGGTCTGGTACGGCGGCAGGTGGAAAGCGGCATCCACTTTCTGGTGCCCTGTGGGACGACGGGAGAAAACCCGACTCTCAACAAGCAGGAGCGTCTGCGGGTTGTCGAGATCACCCTGAAGGAAGCGAAAGGAAAGGTCCCGGTTCTAGCCGGGGCGGGAGGCTATAACACCTCGGAAGTTGTCGAGCTGGCCCGCGAGCTGGAGGCCATGGAAGTCGACGGCTTGCTCTCCGTCACTCCCTACTACAACAAGCCCACACCGGAGGGTCTTTACGAGCACTACAAAGCGATCGCCGCCGCCACCCGCCTGCCGATTGTGCTCTACAACGTTCCCAGCCGCACGGGGACGAACATTACACCGTCTACGTTGGCGCGTCTCGCTTCGATCGATAACATCGTCGGCGTCAAGGAAGCATCCGGCGACATCGGCCAGATGGCGGCCATTTTCCAGCATGTACCGAAAACGTTCTCGGTCCTTTCAGGAGACGATTCGGTGACCCTGCCCTTGATGGCTCTAGGGGGTGTAGGAGTGATTTCCGTCGTCTCGAACGAAATCCCCGCCGAGATGTCGGCCCTTTGCGACGCCTGCTTGAAAGGTGATTTCGCCACGGCGCGAGAAATCCATCGCCGCTACCACGCTCTGATGGAAATAAATTTCGTCGAGAGCAATCCCGGTCCGGTCAAGGCGGCCCTATCGATGATGGGGCTGATACAGCCCTACTACCGGCTGCCGATGGCGCCTCCCCGGCCCCACAGCCAGGCGAAGATTTCCGCCGTCTTGGAGGAGCTGGCACTGGCCGCGCCGCTGGCGGCCTCGGGCGACTAGCCGGCGCACAAGCCTGCTCGGCGGACTTGATGCTTGCACCGGGTTTCGACCTCCTGACAAACTATCCACAGAAGCCTTCGTGAAGAGTCAGGGTTTCACCAGAAGTCGTAGCGCAGGGCTCGGCGCCGTTCCCGAGACCTGCGGCTGTTTCTTTCGCAGATGAGCTTTACACTCACTACCTATGCTTGAGAGCGTCATCAATCAACTGTTCGAAAAGAACCCCGAAGAATACGACCACCAGGACATGGAGCACTTCCACGAGTTCAAGCGGGCGTTGAACTCCGGAGAGGCGCGAGCGGCTGAACCCGACTTGGGCTCGCCGCACGGCTGGCGGGTGAACCCCTGGGTGAAACGCGGGATTCTGGTCGGTTTTCGGATGGGCAGAACCGTCGACATGTCGCCCGGCGGCGGCGGGTTTTCGTTTTTTGACAAATCGACGTTTCCCACCAAAGATGTCGGCCTAGGAGATGGCGTGCGCATCGTCCCCGGCGGTTCGAGCATCCGGGACGGCGCCTACATCGGGAAAAGCGTTACCTGTATGCCGCCGATGTACGTCAACGTCGGAGCCTACGTCGGCGATGGCACGATGGTCGACTCGCACGCCCTGGTGGGAAGCTGCGCTCAGATCGGCAAACAGTGCCACCTCAGTGCCGCGGCCCAGATCGGAGGCGTGCTGGAGCCTGTCGGTGCGCTCCCGGTGGTCGTCGAAGACAATGTCTTAGTGGGGGGGAACTGCGGGGTCTACGAAGGCACGATCGTTAAGAGGCGTTGCGTTTTGGGCGCCGGAGTTATCTTGACCCGGTCGACCCCGGTTTACGACCTCGTTCACGAAACCATCTACCGAGCTGAGGCCGACAGTCCTTTGGTGATTCCCGAAGACGCCGTCGTTGTAGCCGGTTCACGCGCCATCACCGCCGGCGTCGGCCAGGCGTGGAACCTTTCGCTTTACACGCCCGTGATCGTCAAATACCGCGACGAGAAAACTGACCAACGGATTCAGTTGGAAGAGTTGCTGCGCTAGCGGAGAGGGTGTAGGCGCCAAGGCAGCGTCTCGCTAGTTTGGTGTTGCCTGCCCCACGGTTGCGGGTTCGTCATACGCAACGAGTCTGCTCTGGGCGCCTGTCCCAGGTGATGTACCGCGGGCTGCTAGCGGATGCAGAACTCGATCCGCGCGGAGGCGAGAGCCGGCCCTTGTTGGCGGCGGTTCACTTTGCGGATGTCCGTGGCCGGGCGCTCACCTCGGCCGGCTCGGCGGTCTCTTCCACCCCGGCTTCGTGTTTCGCCGCGTGTTCGTCTCCGTTGCCGGCGGGCTCGACTAACGCCAGTTCGACAACCTCTTCGACTTCCCGAACGTAGTGGATATTCAAGTCCCCGATTTGGTCGGGATCGAGGTCCTCGTTGACGTTGACCTCGTTTTCGCGAGGTATGATTACGTCCGTTACTCCCGTTCGACGGGCGGCCAGAACCTTTTCCTTGACCCCGCCGACCGGCAAAACCAACCCGCTCAAGGTAACCTCCCCCGTCATCGCGTAGTTCGGTTTCACCCGTCGCCCGGTAAGCAAAGATACGAGAGCTGTTACGACGGTAACGCCGGCTGAGGGACCATCCTTGGGTACCGCACCCGAGGGCACGTGGAGATGAAGGTCGTTCTTCTTAAAGAAGGTGGGAACGATCTTGAGCCGTTCGGCGTTGGCGCGCACCCAACTGAGGCCCGCCTGCATGGACTCCTGCATTACCTGGCCCAGATGGCCGGTGAGGAGCATGCCCTTGCCTCCACCCGGCATTTTCGTCACTTCGATGAACAGGACATCTCCACCTGCCGGCGTCCAGGCCAAGCCCACTGCCACGCCGGGTTTCTTAGTTCGCTCGGCGATTTCGGCTTCCTTGCGCACTTTGGGGGCCCCTAGGAAGTCTTCGACCACCTGCCGTGTCACCTCGAAAGGATCAGGCACTTCCGCATCGGCTTTGGCGCCTTCTTCCGACGCTTGGGCCGCCGAGCGTGCTTCGGCGATTCGCCGGGCCCGCTTGCGGCAAAGCGTACCGATCTCCCTTTCAAGATTCCTTACTCCGGCTTCGCGAGTGTATCGATGAATGATGTGGCTGATGGACTCTTCGGTGAAGTGGATGTCGCCTTCGCTCAGACCGTTTTCGGGAACCTGTCGGGGAATCAAGTAGTCGAACGCGATCCGGCTTTTCTCGAACTCCGTATAGCCTTGAAGCTCGAGCACTTCCATGCGGTCCAGCAGCGCATCGGGGATGGGATCGGTGACGTTCGCTGTCGTGACGAACAGGACTTTCGACAGGTCGAAAGGTACGTCGAGGTAGTGATCGCGGAAGCTATTGTTCTGCTCGGGATCGAGCACTTCCAGCAGCGCCGAAGAGGGGTCTCCGCGGAAGTCCCTGCCGAGCTTGTCGATCTCGTCCATCATGAAGATGGGGTCGTTCGTGCCGGCCCGCCGAAGTCCCTGGATGATCTGTCCGGGAAGCGCTCCGATATAAGTTCGCCGGTGACCCCGGATTTCAGCTTCATCGTGCACGCCGCCCAGTGAAATCCTAACGAATTCGCGATTCAATGCCCGCGCGATCGACTTACCCAGCGATGTCTTGCCCACCCCGGGCGGGCCTACTAGACAAAGGATGGGGCCCTTCAAAGTGGGCTTCAATTGCAACACGGAAAGGAAGTCGAGAATACGCTCTTTGATCTTCTCCAGGTCGTAATGATCGGTGTCGAGAACTTGCTTGGCCCGCAGAACGTCGACTTCGCTGCTGGAGGACTTATTCCAAGGAAGGACCACAAGCCAGTCGAGATAGGTTCGCGTTACGGTATAGTCGGCCGCCGCCGGTGACATGCGCGAGAGGCGCTGCAGTTCGCGATGTGCTTCTTTCTTGGCCTCCTCCGGCATGCCGGAGTCATCGATTTTCTTGCGCAGCTCTTCGATTTCCGCCTCTCCGTCGAACTCTCCGAGCTCCTTCTGGATCGCCTTCATTTGTTCTCGCAGGTAAAATTCTCGCTGCGACTGAGAAAGCTGATCTTGGACCTGAGTCTGAATTTTATTCCGCAACTGCAAGACTTCACGTTCTTTATTCAAGTAGCGTCCGATGTCTTCGAGCCTCTGCTGGACGTCGGTCGTCTCCAGGATGGTCTGCTTTTCCGCCGACGAGAGACCGGGCAGCGTGGTGGCGATGAAGTCCGCCACCCTCCCCACCTCGCTGATGTTTTGCACCATCGTCTGCATGTCCCCCGACAAAACGGGCGACAACTGGACGACGTCGTCGAAGACGCTTATGGCGTTCTGACGAAGTGCTTCAATTTCAGCGGTTGAGTCGGGCTCCTCGTCCTGCAATTCTTTGTAGTGAAAGCGGTAAAACGGTTGCTGCGAGACCAGATCGGTCAGTTGAATGCGCGCTAAGCCCTCGCAAAAGATCAACAGGCTGTTGTTCGGCATGCGAACGGACTTGTGGATGACAGCGACGCAACCGATTCGGTAGAGCTGTTCCGGGCTCGGCGCCTCGACACTCGGGTCCCTTTGGGTAACCACGGCCAGTAACTTGTTTTCGCCCATGGAGTCCACGAGGGCTTTCGAGCTCTCCCGCCCGATGTTGAGAGGCATTACGGCGTGGGGGAACAACACCGTGTCCCGCACGGGGAGGACAGCCAGTTCGTCCGGGAACACGTGTTTTACGATTTCGGGTTGCTGGACGTCTTTTTCTTCATCCGCCATAGCTTCTGCTCGAACCTTTCGACTCTCGGTAGCAGGCCTTCGCCGCGCCACCTGGTTAGAAAACGGACCTACCCCAGGCCCCGGCTCGCTGCTATCACGCCAGCTTGTTCTAGGCTGCTTGGGGGTAGCACCCCAATACCGTCAGCAGGTCCGTCATCTCGGCCAGGTGGTTCATCGCGTGGCGGCAATTTGGCTGTTTCGGCGATCCGAGAAAATCGAGATAAAACAAGTACTCCCACGGGCGCCCTCGGAGTGGCCGAGATTCAATTTTTGCCAGATTGATGTCTCGCAAAGCAAAGGCGCTCAGACACCGGAACAGCACACCCGGTTGGTTGCGTGTTGAGAAGACGATCGATGTTTTCAAAACTTCGTCGTTCTTACTGTTTAGCCGGGGCGCCTTTCGCGCCAACAAGAAGAAGCGTGTGTAATTCCGGCGGTCATCTTCGATCGACTTGCGGATAATCTTCGCGCCGTAATATTTCGCAGCCGCCGCCGAAGCGATCGCCGCCTCTGTCACGTCGTCTCCTTCCATCACTCGCTTCACACTTCCCGCGGTGTCGTAGTAGCTTTCAGAACGAATCCGAGGATTCTTCCGAAAAAAGTGGAGGCATTGTCCCAGCGCAACCGGATGAGAGATCGCGTGCCGAATTTGCGAGAATGCCGTTTCCGGGCGTCCGATCAGATTGTGAACGATCCGGACACGAGCTTCGGCGATGATCGGCAACTTGAAGTTCAACAAGTGATCGTAGTTCTCGTGTACCGAACCCGCGAGGGTATTCTCAATGGGCACGACCGCGTAGGGCACTTTCCCGGCGGCCAGCAGCTGGAATACATCCTCAAAACGCTCGCAGGGGACGTAATCTAAATCGTCCCCTAGAAACCGGCGGCTCGCTTCCTCGCTGAAAGCGCCCCTCGCACCCTGGAAGCTGACCTTCTTTCTCGCCATCGTGGCTCACTAACCTGGTCGAACCCCTATTTTGAAAAGCCACATTCGTGGGGCGTGAGGTGCCGGCTGCTACAACGCTCCTCACGACCATTATACGGGGTATACGGGGTATAGGATCAGCGCCCTGTGGACTTGGATTTGACGACCACGGGCGTCCCTTCGAGATCGAAGGCCCGGCGTAACTGGTTGCGAAGAAAACGTTGAAAGGAAAAGTGAAACGGGCCGGCCCGCTTGGTAAAAAAGACGAACGTCGGAGGCGCCACGGCCGGTTGGGTCACGTAGCGAATCGTCGGCTTGCGGAATCCGGGGTAGCTGACCCGGTCGAAATCCACCGTTTCCAGAAAACGGTTCAACTCGGCCGTCGGCACTCGGCGACGTGCCGCTCCATAGACCTTGCGAACCAACGGGAAAAGCCGCTTGATCCCTTGCCCCTTCGTGGCTGATACAAACGCGAGTGGTGCATAGTCAAGGAACTTCAGGCCTCGCCGCACCTCGGGTTCCACTTCCGAAGTCTTCTTCCCGCCGGCCAGGTCCCACTTGTTGACGACGATGACGACGGCTTTGCCCGCCGAGTCCGCGTAGCCGGCAATCGAACCGTCGAGCGCCGTCACTCCCTCAATAGGATCGAGCAGCATGAGGACGACGTCAGCCAGGCGAATGTGCCGCTGTGCCATCACCACGCTCAGTTTCTCAGCCATTTGCTTCGTCTTGCCCTTGCGACGAATGCCGGCGGTATCGACGAACTGAAAACGGGCGCCTTTAACCACGACTTCTTCGTCAACGGCGTCGCGTGTCGTTCCAGGCGTCGCGGAAACAATCGCTCTTTCCGTCCCGGTTAGCTTGTTCAGCAAGGTCGATTTGCCGACGTTCGGCCGCCCGATAATGGCTACTCGGACTATGCTCGGGTCCGGGTCGGACGCCTCGGATACGGGGAATCCTTCCGTGGCGTGGTTCAGGAGGGCCTCTATGCCGCGGTTGTGTTCCGCCGAAACAGGAAACACGTCAGGGATGCCAAGCTCGTAGAATTCCGAGGCGAGGGCATCTCGACTTTGCGTGTCGCACTTGTTGACTACCAAGGAAACCGCTAAGCTGTTGCGCCGCAACAGGTCTGCCAGATCCCGGTCGGTAGCCGTGATCTCCGAGCGCCCATCCACCACGAAGATTACATGCGCGGCATCTTCGATCGCTTTGCGAGCCTGTTGCTCGACCAAGGCGGGAAATTCCTCCCGACTGCGGAATATCATCCCGCCGGTGTCGATCAGCCTGAACCGACGACCTTGCCACTCAGCCTCAAGGTGAATACGGTCCCGGGTTATGCCCGGCTCGTTCCCGACGATAGACCGGCGGCTCGCCGTGATGCGGTTGAATAGCGCTGATTTTCCTACGTTAGGCCGGCCCACGATGACCACCGTGGGCGATGTTGAGCGGCTCATCGATCCCCATGATAGCATCGGAATCAGAGCGTTTCCGGACCGCCGGGAAGGAGGTTGCTTCGCCGTCGAAGGCGGCTGATTTGGCCCCTGAGAATGGCGCTTCGGCCAGGCAGCAATCGGTTGCGCCGGATACTTGGCCTGTCACTAGCGTTTCAGGCTCAGTCCCTTGCTCTCGCACACCCTTGCCCTGCCCGATTCGCAGCCGCGAACGCCAGTGAGCGGCCATGGCGTAGGCCAAGCCTGTGCCCCATCCAAAGGGATGAACGCGTGTGTTTTTTCGATGGAGCGTTTTGCCAACCTTTAAGGATGTCTGACTCCAGCTGGCGGTTCAGGGCCTCCCGGCCATGAGATTACGCAGCGCAAAAGGCCGACTCAAGGTTGAACACTCCATCATCGGGGGTTTGCGCCCCGTGCTCGAAGCGCTTCTCGAGCGCTACCCCGAGATCAGCTCCATCATTCCCGGCGACATCCGCCGCGTGCGAAAGGCCCGAGGAGCGGTTAAGATCCGCATCACCATCCCGACGCACACAGGTTGGAAGGCCATCGCCCTGGCCAGCGGTGCTCGGCAGGAGCTGTTCCTCACGACGAAAATGAGCCGCGGCGATTTGGACATTGCGCTACAGAAAGTCCTGGCGGCTCAGTGATGAATTCGCAGCAGGCAAAGTCTAGGGTCCGGACAGGCAGGAATGCTTTTGCCACTGGTAACGTGCCGGGCCGCGAGTGATTTCTGAGACATGGCGCTACTGGCTTTGGAGGTGCAGTTCCTTCAGAACCGAATCTGTCTCGATGTAGGTTCCGCTATGGCTTGAGCTTTCGCGAACGATGCCGATTCCGGGTTTGAACCAACGGATAAGCGGCCCCCCGAGCGTGCGGTAGACAAGACGAAAGGCATCCTCGATTTCGCCGTAAGGCGTCGTGACGTCCTGCCGGCTTTCGACGACCCAGTAATAGAGTCCTGGGTTCGGCGCCCCTCCCTTGCCTTGCCGGAACAAGGTCAACTTTTCGAGGTCGGTCTGTTCTCTCTGCCTGTGGGACCAACGGATGCCGACCGTCATGGGGAAGAAAAAATCCGGAGTCGCCTTGTCCAGTTGCGATCGGTATCGTTCGGTCAGGTCCTTGGCGGCGTCATCCCACGAATGTGGGTAAAGGGGAAGAACGTAGCTGCCACTGACGAGATATAAGCGCTCCGTTGCGAGGTTGGGACGTTTGATAAAGGTGGCCTTCTGCTCCTCGGTCCAGCCTGGACCGAATTCATGCTTAACGTCGGTGTTACGTTCGCGCCAGTGAATCACGGTCCCCTCCGAGACCAAGTCATGCCTAACGATCGTTACCTCCCGGGTCGATGTCCTTCGCACCCGACGAGGTGGATTTCCGTAGTCGGTGGCGTATGTGTCTTGGTAGACCCAGCGGTTGCCCAGCTCAAGAGGGAAGTACTCGAAGACGTTGGCGCTCTCCTTGCCCTCTAGGCTCAGGAAGGGGCGGTCTTGGCCCAGCCCGTGGGATGCATAAAGCGCCAAGAACCAGAGAAGAAAGGGCAGGCGCCTAGTGCACATTACAGCTTTGAGAATAGCTTGATTCGTCGGGCGCTCCACTTTCGACGGGGTGTGCAGCGTCTCAATTGGTCGCCGCCGGCGGATGACACAGAGGGAGTGTTGATAGCAGCCCCTGACAAAAATCGTGCAGGAGCAAAAAATCGGGGACTGCCACCAATTCGCTCCGCGCCGCGGCCCTAGAAAAAAACAGTTAGCCTAAGCGAATTGGCTGGCTGTACCCGATTTTTCGCGACCTCACTTTTGCCACGGGCTGCTAGGCGCCGAGAGCCTGCTTGCAGTACTCGAAACACTTGCGCACTTCTTCGACCGTGGCGTCGCCGTCGTACTCGTATTCGATATTGGCGGGGATCTTGTATTGTTTTTCACGCAGCAAGGCCAGGACTTCCTTGATCGGCGTATCGCCTTCTCCGAAAGGCACGTTGGCGCCCTGGTCGCGCTTACGATCCTTGATGTGCAAGGTCAGGATGTTGTCGTGGTGCTTGTCGAGGTAGTCGACGGCGTCGAAATTCGCGGCGGTGAAGTGGCCGATATCGAGATTGATCGCGATGTAGTCGGAGTTTCCCTTGCGGGCGCGGGCGAAGTCATCCGGCGTGGCGAACTCGTTTTCTCTGATGTTGGAGTGATTGTGCATGCCGACGCGCATCTTGTATTTCTTGGCATAGGGATCGATGCGGCTTGCCGTGGTGACGTTCGCCGAAGCCGTGATGACTTTGGCGCCGAGCGCTTGAGCCATCTCAAAGCCGCGCTCGATTTCGGCATCGGTGAAGTCATCTTTGACGTTGTAGCTGTAGGCATAGGGATCAATACCCGCATCCCCAAACTTCCGGCCGGCGGCTTCGAATTCTTCAAGCGGCACGGAAAGCCGCCATTGCCGCAATTCCTCGCGGTCTTTTTTCGGAGACCCACCGAATCCTCCTTCCAAGTGCCCGGACGCGACCTCACAGGAGCCAATGCCGATATCGGCAATCGCTTGGATGGCTTCGTCCAGCGAACGATCCCGGAAGCTGTAGCTCTGCACGCCGATCAACACCCCGTGGAAGGTGGAATCGATCATCGAGGGTGCGACAGCGGCGTTGGTTGGGACCGGTTCGCTCTGGGGAGTAGACTCGCAACCAGTCAGAAGCAAGCCTCCTACACCGGACAGCGATAGTGCTCCGAAACGTCTTCGGTTGATCGACATGTCTTGTCTCCCCTAAGGTCTTGGCAATCTCACACACGCCTACCCGGCGGATCTGAGCCCGTGCCGGGCTGCGCGCCGCCGGCAGCACCAAATGCCTACTTTACGATGCGAATCGCGGATCGGCGAGTGGCATGATAACGCAGTTAGGGCTTCGAGGGCTAGTGCTTGGTTCCATAAGTTCGCGATCGTTTGTAGGCCGACAATCCCTGGACCGCTCCCTCGCGGTCGCGGCTCAGAAGGCTCTGCGAACAAACCACTTCCGGGCCGGATGGACGATCGGTACGATTCTCAGGGAAAGGGCTTTTCAAATACGAGAACTTTTGAAACCAAGCACTAGGCTCGCTTTCCACAACTCCGATAGAGTAAGAGGGCTGACGCTGGCCGCATGAAGAGACATGAAGAGCGCTCTAGTCACGGGCGGCGCCGGGTTCATCGGATCGGCGCTGGTGCGAGGTTTGTTGTCCCGGGAAGACGTAGAGCGGGTTGTCGTGGTGGATAATCTGCTGACCGGCAGCGAGGCCAATCTTTCCGAAGTCGGTGACTCGATTGAATTCCATCTGGCCGACACCCGCGACCTCGAGGCGATGGAGAGTCTCTTCACGGGCGTAGACGTTGTCTTTCATCAGGCGGCGATCTCATCCGTTCCGCGGTCGATCGCGGAGCCCGACCTCACCCACGACGTCAACGTCAACGGGACGTTCAACGTGTTCCGAGCAGCCCAAAAGACCGGTGTCCGGCGGGTTGTCTACGCGGCGTCCTCGTCCGCCTACGGCGATCAACCCGGCCTGCCAAAAAAAGAATCCATGCTGCCTAGCCCTCAGTCACCGTACGCCGTCCAGAAGCTGGTTGGCGAGTATTACGCCCGGATTTTTTGGCAGGTTCATGATGTCGAGACCGTTTCGCTGCGCTACTTCAATGTTTTCGGGCCACGCCAGGACCCCTCTTCGCCCTATTCTGGGGTCTTGTCGCTGTTCTGCACGGCAATTCTGGAGCGATCCACTCCGACGATCTTTGGTGACGGCGAACAGTCTCGCGACTTCACTTACGTGGACGACGTCGTGCAGTTGAATCTTCTCGCGGCGGATTCTACCCGCGCCCCTGGGAACGTTTACAACGGCGGGACGGGGAGCCGCCGCACCTTAAATGAGGTGTGGGCCCTCCTGCAGAAGATCGAGAGTGTCCAGATCACTCCCACCTACGGGCCACCTCGTGCGGGGGACGTGAAACATTCCCAGGCCGACTTGACTGCCGCCCGCCGGGACCTGGGTTATGAGCCGCGGGTTAGCTTCGAAGAGGGGCTCAGGCGTACGCTGCAGTGGTACCGCGAAACCAGGTAGAAAACCCAGCGTGATAGATTGCGTCGTGCTTGCTGAGATGAAAGCTGGGCTTCGATGAGTCGCTTCGCACCGCTTGCCGAGGTGTTGCTTCGGCGCCCGCTTCCTTTCTTTTTGCTGCTGCAGGCGGGCCTGCTTTTCTACCGCATCGATCTGCTGCCCGTTTGGGGTGACGAGCAGTTCACCCTGAACGTGGTCGCCCGGCCGTGGACCGAGATCCCGAGCGCTCTGGCAGCCGACATCCACCCTCCGCTCTACTATTTTTTGACCAAGGCCTGGATCGCACTGCCCTGGCCCGGCTCACTTCTGACACAGGTACGCGCGCTTTCCGTTGCGTGGGCCCTTCTGTCCACGGTCCTGTTTTGTTTCTTGTGGCTCAGGAACAGCAGCCGTTCCACGAGAGTGTGGTTTTTGGCCCTGTGGAGTCTTTCGCCTGCCCTAGTCTTGTACTCGCGCATGGCGCGTTCCTACAGCTTGCAAGTGTTCTTGAGCTGTTTGCTCTTGTGGCTGGCGGTGCAGTGGACCAGGGAACCGATGCGGAAGCGGCTGGTGGCTTCCTATACGGTCGTTGCGGCTTTGCTCTTGTACACCCATTACTTGCCCGCTTTGGCGATCGTCGGAGCCGTGAACATATTGCTGCTGGCACGCGGCCTGCGACATCGGAAATGGCGCGTGCTGGCGCCGCTGGCGGCTTCCAACCTGTTGCTGACGCTGCTCTACGCGCCGTGGCTACCCTTCCTGCGGGCTGCCATGACACGTTTGTTCACAACCGAGTCGTACTCGTTGGCGGATAGCGCCGTCGTTGAGCCGGCTTTGCGCTTGGCCTTCAGCTTTGTCTCTTTCACGTACGGAGAATCGATTTCCGTTTGGGGTCTTGCGGTCGGGCTGTTGATCGGTCCCCTCGTCGGTTGGATGGTCTGGCGTGGCGCGAACAGCTCCCCGGGATGGCTGGTTGTCGTGGGACTCTCTGCCGCGATTGCCTACCTGGGCGCTACGGCATGGGTGAGTGTGCCCTTTACACCGGCACGGATGCTGTTTCTGCTGCCGTTTTACCTTCTCTTGCTCGTGCGCGGGAAAGAACGGAAGCCGCGACTGGGTCTGGCTGTTTGCAGCGGTATCTTGCTTGTCGGCGTGAGCTCACTCTGGAGTTACTTCCACAAAGCTAACTTTCTCAACAAAGGGTACGTACTGCCGTTTGAAGAGATGGCGGCGTACGTGAAGGGCCAACCTGAGGCCGACAGCGCTCTGATTTTGGTGGATCGGTGGAACAGTGACCCCCAACCCTTCCGGGCGGCGCTCGGCGATGGCTTCTCCCCCCTTCTCATCTACGGGCAGAAGTCTGTGCGGAAAGCGCGCCAGCGCGTTCTGCGTGATCGGCCGCACAGGATCTGGTATCTGCGCAATACTCACGACATCTCGCCCGATTCCTTGAACAAAAGGCTGGAGGCGGAGCTGGCCGCCACGTATGACGGCCGGCGTCATTTGTTCCTGCCTTATTCGCCGCTCGATCGGGTCGCCGCGCAGCTACTGGGTGACAAGAACCCACCAACCCATCACTATCAGGTGCTCGAGCTGCGGCGGCGAGGCAACGAAGCATCTTCAGAAGGTGGCGCCCTTAGGGAACCGATCCCGCCATAGCCCGCAAAAGGATGATCGGCGACTGTGCTCGACGATTAGCGTATTCTGAAGGAAGAAGGCTTGATATACTTTTGTTTCGTCTCGGCTTCGGTCGGGGCTCGCCGGTAGGCAAGTATGTCTGAAAAAGGAACCAAGGTCGCATCGGGGACAGAGGCTGAGGAGAAGGCCATCTATCTCTTGAAACCCCGTGGCTTTTGCGCCGGCGTAGTTCGAGCGATTGATATCGTAGAGTTGGCGCTCAAGGTTTACGGGCCCCCGATTTATGTCCGCAAGGAAATTGTTCACAATCGTCATGTTGTGGACGATCTGGCGAGCCGGGGAGCTGTCTTTGTCGACGAGCTGAGCGAGGTACCCGCCGGGAGTCGCGCGGTTTACAGCGCGCACGGTGTCGCTCCCGAGGTGCGGCGGGAGGCAAGTGAGCGTGGGTTGGATGTCATTGATGCGACCTGCCCCCTGGTAACGAAAGTACACTTGGAGGCCGTCCGCTTCGCGCGCCAGGGGGGAACGATTCTATTGATCGGACACCGTGACCACGACGAGGTCATCGGCACAATGGGGGAAGCCCCGGATCGCACGATTGTCGTCTCCACGGCCGAGGAGGCGCAGACGGTTCAAGTGCCTGATCCGGAGAAAGTTTGCTATCTGACGCAAACGACCTTGAGTCTGGACGAAGCGAACGTTATCATTACTGAACTGAAGAAACGCTTTGCGAACATGGAAGGTCCCCCAGCCCAAGACATCTGTTACGCCACCGAGAATCGTCAACAGGCGGTCAAGAGGGTCGCACCACGTTGTGACTTGCTGCTGGTCGTCGGATCGCAAAACAGTTCCAACTCACGCCGCCTGGTTGAGGTGGGAGAGAATTTGGGCGCCCCCGGCTATCTGATCGACGATGAGATCGACCTGGATGCTCGCTGGTTCGAGGGCGTCAAGACCGTTGCCGTGACCGCCGGCGCCTCCGCGCCCGAATCTTTAGTGCAGCGCGTAATTCATCACCTTTCTCGATTCGGCTTTGCCCGGGTTGAAGAGGTCGAAGTCATTGAAGAGGACGTAAAATTCTCCCTTCCGCCGGAGCTGTCACCCTACGAAGGTGAACTGACGCAGATCGCCAACCTATGACGCGTGCCAATCGCGCCGCCCTCGCCGCCACTGCCGTTGCTCGTGCCCCGGCCCAGTCTTTGCTGCAGGTCGAGGATGCGATTGACCGGGCCACCCGCCACTTACTCTCCCTCCAAGCTCCCGAGGGTTACTGGGTGGCCGAGCTGGAAGCCGACACCACCCTGCAGGCTGATTACATTCTGCTGCAATTGTGGCTCTATCCGCCTGGGCCCGACGGTACTTGGGATCCTCCGACTCGTTCCCGAGTGAACAAGGCGGCGCGCCAGATTCTTTCTCGCCAGTTGCCCGGCGGCGGGTGGCAGATATACCCCGGGGGAAGCGCGCACGCCAACGCCTCGGTGAAATCCTATGTGGCTCTCAAAATCGCGGGTTTGCCCGACTGCGATGCGGCGCTCGAGAAGGCCAAGCGAAAGATCCTCGAGCTCGGTGGCGTCGAAGCGGCATATAGCTACATAAAGATCTACCTGAGTTTCTTCGGGCTTTATGATCGCGAGAAGACCCCAACGATTCCTCCTGAACTCTTCCTGTTGCCGAAGAAGGCGCGCTTCAACATCTACGACATGTCGTCGTGGACTCGGACGATGATAGCGCCGCTGGCTATCTTGACCGCCCTGCGAGCGTCGCGGCCGATCCCCGCTGGTCTTGAGATACGCGAGATCATCACGGGAAGGGAACCGCCAAAGCCGGAATTCTTTAGTTGGCGCAACCTGCTCATGTGCGTCGACGAGGGCTTAAAGCTGTGGGAAAAGAGAGGCTCATGGCTGACCCGCAGAAAGGCCATCAATGCGACGAAGAAATGGATGTTCGAGCGCCTGGAGAACTCGGACGGGTTGGGGGCTATTTTCCCGCCCATGATGAATTCCATTATGGCGCTCACCGAGCTGGGCTACGGCCTCGACCACCCACTGCTGAAAAGGGAAATCGAAAAGTTCGACCAGCTGCTTGTCGAGGAGGATGATGTCCTTCGTGTGCAGCCCTGCCTGTCGCCGGTGTGGGACACGGCCATCGGCTCCTACGCCCTAGGATCGGCAAACCCGGAGCCGGACGCCGAAGTCACAGCCGCACTCCGTCGGGCAGCCGATTGGCTGCTCACGAAGGAGGTCCGCCACTATGGCGACTGGTCGGTGAAGAACGACAAGGCTGCCCCAGGAGGCTGGTACTTCGAGTTCTCCAACGAGTTTTACCCGGACACGGACGACACCGCCAAGGTCCTTCTTGCGATGCAATACGCTCGCGCCCGAGACCAACAGGCCCAGCGAGCTGCCGAACAACGGGCGGTCGCGTGGCTGCTGAGCATGCAATCAAAGGATGGCGGCTGGGCGGGGTTCGACGTAGACAATGACAATCAATACTTGACCTACTTGCCCTTCGCCGACCATAACGCGATGCTGGACCCGACTTGCGCCGACGTCACCGGCCGAGTCCTGGAGGCCTTGTGCCGGGTGGGACCCGGCAGGCACCATGCCGCGGTCTGGCGAGGCGTCGAATACCTAAAGAACACCCAGGAGGAAGACGGCAGCTGGTCAGGCCGCTGGGGCGTGAACTACATCTATGGGACGTGCTTTGCGTTGCGAGGTCTTCGCGCCGCTGAAGAGGACGAGCGTGAGCCCTACATCATTCGTGCAGGCGAGTGGCTGCGATCTATCCAGAACACCGACGGCGGGTGGGGCGAAACCTGTGCCAGCTATGACGATCCCCGCTTGAAATCGGAAGGCGAAAGCGCCCCCTCGCAAACCGCCTGGGGGCTGATGGGACTTTTCGCCAGTGGAGACTATAGCAGCGACAGGGTAGAGGCCGGCATTCGATACTTATCGTCGAATCAGAACGCCGACGGCTCGTGGGACGAAGATGCTTGGACCGGGACGGGATTTCCTCGGGTCATCTATTTGAGGTATCACCTTTATGGGCAATATTTCCCGCTGATGGCGCTAGGAGCTTATAAAGACTGGCTGCGGGGTCAGTGACGACAGTGGGTAGCCCATTGACTTCCGCTCTCGCCCTTTCGCTTCCATGACCCTTCCGTCCGCCGGAACCTGACGCCGGGTCCTGGAAAAACGTTGCTCCGCAGACATCAGTCTGAGCTGGAACGCGGCTAGTCGACAATGCTCTCCGGCAGCGTATCTAATGGCTTCAAGGCACCGAGTGCTTCTCGTGGTCTCCGGGGACCGGCGGGAATTGGCGGGATTCGCGGAACCGGGCAGCGGTCTTACGCCGCTTTCGTTCGGTGTCCGCTGGAGCGCGTGGGCGAATCTGAACGGCCGGCGGGCTCTCTTGATCGCCCACGGGCCCGGGCGCGAGAACGCGGCCCAAGGAGTTGAACTTGCTTGCCGGAATTTTGACGTGGGTGCTATGTTGTCGGCAGGCTGGGTTGGGGCGCTGGACCCGGAATTGAAAGTCGGGACGACTCTGATCGTGCACCGTATCATACAGTTCAACCCGCGTGTAGAGTATGCTGTAAGGTTGCCCGTAGGCTCTGGGGAGCCGCGGCCCCGAGCGGGTGCGCTGCTGACGATTGACGAAGTTGCGCAAGATCCCGACAAGAAGGCTCAACTCCGGGTCACGGGCGCAGCCGCGGTAGACATGGAAGCCTCGGCCGTGGCGGCGGAAGCGGCGAGGCGGGATTTGCCGTTTTATTGCTTGCGCGCCGTCAGCGATGAAGCCGATGCCTCTTTACCTATTGACTGGAATCGCGCCCGGCGATCGGACGGCACGTTCTCAGGCTGGCGCCTCTTAGCTCAGGCGGCCGCGCATCCCCGGCATTGGAGAAAATTGCACGTGCTCCGACGCGATGCACAAAGGGCTTCGGCGGCGCTCGGGCGGCTGTTCCGGCAGTGCCGCTTTGATTTCGACTAGCATTTGATTTCAACCGGCTATGATAAGCGCTTCCGCAGCGGCGGTCCCCGATGCCATGGCGGCATCGGTGTACCGCGGAAACAGCCGCCTACAACTGGAGAGAGTGACCGTTCCCGAGATCGGGCCGGGCGAACTGCTGGTCCGGGTCGAGGCTTGCGGCATTTGCCACACGGACCTCAAGAAGATCGAGTACGACCTGCTTGCGCCGCCGCGCATCTATGGGCATGAGACGGCGGGGGTTGTCGTCTCCGCCGGCCGGGACGTCCAGGGCTTTGTCCCGGGGGAGCGCGTTTGCTTGTTTCATCACGTCCCCTGCCGGGATTGCTTTTATTGCCAAAAGGGCGACTACGCGCAGTGCGCGACCTACAAGCGCGTCGGGGTCACGGCAGGGTTTGAACCGGCGGGCGGCGGCTTCGCGCAATACGTTCGCGTCATGGACTGGATCGTTCAGCGCGGGGTGATCCGCATCCCCGCGGGCGTGGGCTTTGACCGCGCCAGCTTCGTGGAACCGGTCAACACCTGCATGAAGGCGCTCGCAAAATGTCGGGTGGCGCCCGAGGAAGTGGTTCTGGTGATGGGGCAAGGGCCGATCGGACTGATTTTCACCTGGCTGCTCGCGCAAATGGGTGTCGAGAGGGTGTATGCCACGGATTTGATACCGGCGCGGCTGGAGACGTCGCGATGCCTCGGAGCTCGAGAAGCGTGGAATGCCTCCGAGACTGATTCCATCTCCGAGATCCGCGGGTTGACCCACGGCCGGGGCGCTGATCTGGCCGTCGTTGCGGCCTCGGCTCCTGGAATCGTTGAGCAGGCCCTGGCGGCATCCCGGCCCGGCGGTCGGGTGATGTTATTCGCGCAAACTTCGGCCAAGGAGACTTTCACGTTGCGCGGCGACATGCTGTGCGCCGAAGAACGGAGCGTGTTCGGCTCTTACAGCGCCTCGGTCGATTTGCATCAGGAGTCGGCCCAGCTGGTGTGGCGGAACGGCTTTCCGGTGGAGGAATTGGTTTCTCATCGCCTCGGACTCGATGAGATCACGCGTGGCATCGAAATGGCTCGTCATCCTACGAATGGTTCGCTAAAGTTGATTGTGCATCCGCAGAGGTATTCATCGTGAAACAGACTATGCTAGCCGCCGTCCTCTATGGCGAGGAAGAGCTCCGTGTGGAACCGGTCGCCTTGCCGCGGATTGGGCCTGCCGACATCTTGGTAAAGGTTCGGGTGGCGCTAACTTGCGGTACGGACCTGAAAGTCTTCCGGCGAGGATATCATGCTCGCATGATTCAGCCTCCCGCGATTCTGGGTCACGAGCTGGCGGGAGATATCGTCAACGTCGGCTCGGAGGTACAAGACTTCCGCACCGGGCAGCGGGTCGTGGCGGCAAACTCGGCGCCCTGTTGGAACTGTTACTACTGTCGGCACAAGCAAGAGAACCTCTGCGAAAATCTGCTGTTTAACAATGGCGCTTACGCGGAATACGCGCGCATTCCCGGCCCGATCGTCCGCTGCAACACCCATGAGGTTCCCGAAGGTATCGATTACCGGGACGCAGCCTTGATCGAGCCGCTGGCTTGCGTATTGCGGGCACTAGAGGCTACACAGGTCCGCGTGGACGACACCCTGGCCGTGATGGGGCTCGGTCCGATCGGGCTCATGTTTGTTCGCCTGGCGAAGCTCAAGGGTGCCCGTGTTATCGCCTTAGGCCGTCGTCAGACGCAGTTGGACCACGCGGAGCGGATGGGGGCGGACGAGCTCGTTTTGGCTGAGCCTGGAGCCGACCCAGTCAAAGCCGTTCGGCGCCTAACAGGCGGGTCTCGCGGCGCTGACATCGTGATCGAAGCGGTCGGCGCCCCCGAAACCTGGCAAGCAGCAGTCGCGATGGTTCGCAGCGGAGGCATTGTCAATTTGTTCGGCGGTTGTCCCTCCGAAAGTACTATTTCGGTGGACACATCCCAGATTCATTACTCGGAAATCACGCTGCAATCGAGTTTCCACCATACGCCGACTCACATCTTGAAAGCCCTGGATATCATTTGCCGAAAGCAGCTACAGGCTTCCGACTTTGTGATTGATGAGGCTCCTCTTGCGGATCTCCTGCGAGTCTTCCGGCAGATGATGAGCCACAACGGCCACCTGAAAACCGCGATTCTTCCCTAGATTGGGTCGCCCGAGGTCAGGCAGTTTGCCGGCCCAGCGGATTTCTCTCTGCCGTCCGCGGCAGTCCCACTTGAACCGCGCAGGGCGCCTGCGCGGTAATGTCATAGTGGAATGCCGGCGGGCGGAAGAGATGAGCAGGCAGTCAGGGACGAAACAACGGCCCGCGTGTGGAGTTCTTCACGCCTGTTTCGGACCTGTGTCCGCTAGGAAGTGAGTCTCTGCCGTGAAGCGCTTCTTACAACCGGCTGAATTCAGCGAAGTCTATGGGACAGACAACTTGCAGGCCTGGCCCCTAGGCGATTCGCTCGCCTACACGCGCTGGTTGGCGCAGGTTCACTACGAGAACTTTCACGTTGTCAGTCTGTTGTTGCCCCGTCGCCTGCGCCAGGATTTTCGCAACGTCTACAGTTTTTGTCGCTGGTCGGATGATCTGGGCGACGAAATCGGAGATCCGCGGCGCAGCCTTGAGTTACTAGAGTGGTGGAGCGGCGAGCTTAAAGCCATGTATCAAGGCGCCGCTCGGCATCCCGTGTTTGTCGCCTTGAAGCAGACCGTCGAAACGCACGGTATCCCCGAGCAGCCCTTCGCCGACTTGATCCACGCTTTCATTGAGGATCAGCGCGTGACTCGATACGCGACCTATGAGGACCTGCTTGGCTACTGCCGCTACTCGGCCAACCCGGTGGGCCGGCTTGTGCTCGATTTGTGCGGCTACACGGACGAGCCGCGAAGACAGCTCGCCGACGATACCTGCACGGCCCTACAGCTGACGAACTTCTGGCAGGACGTCGGCCGCGACTGGGAGAAGGGCCGCGTCTATATACCTCTGGAGGATATGGACCGCCACGGCTACTCGATCGAGAATCTGGAGCGCGACCTGGAGCAAGAGGCAGCCCGTCCCGCCTTTCGCAACCTCATGCGAGAGCTGGTCGAGCGGACGGAGAAACTTTTTCAAAAAGGGCTTCCGCTGGTTGATCTTGTCGGCCGGCGCCTCTCGATCGATGTGGAATTGTTCAGCCGAGGAGGCCTGGGGATTCTGGAGATGATTCGTCGGCAAGACTACGACACCGTGGCGCGGCGGCCGAAGTTGCGAAAGTGGGATCGCTTCCAGCTCCTTTCGCGAGTTGTCAGCCGGCAGCTCGTCGGCCGTCCCCGGCTCAAGGCCAAGACGCAACATGCCTACCGTTGACGAATCGTTTGCCTACTGCCGCCGGGTCGCGCGTTCGCGAGCGCGCAATTTCTACTATTCGTTTGTTCTGCTGCCGCGGGAGCAAAAAATGGCTGTGTGCGCGATTTACGCCTTCATGCGCTATAGCGACGACATCAGCGACGAGCCCAACCCGTCGCCGGCGTCGCGGCGGGCGGCTCTTGCTCGCTGGAAGACAGCTTTCGAGGACGCGTTGCAGGGCCGATACGGGAACGACCCGATCCTGCCGGCCTTTCATCACACGGTGGTGAAGTACCAAATCCCGGAGCAGTATTTCTTCGAGCTCATCGCCGGCGTGGGCAGTGATCTGGTCCCCCAGCGCCGGCGAACATTCGACGACCTCTACCGCTACTGCTACCAGGTGGCTTCGGTGGTCGGCATGACCTGCGTCCACGTCTTCGGCTACGACTCCCCCGAGGCTCTCGGACTGGCGGGAAAATGCGGAGTTGCCTTTCAGCTAACCAACATCCTGCGCGACATACCCGAGGACGCGCGCCTGGGCCGTGTGTATCTGCCGGAAGAAGATTTGGAGCGCTTTGGCCTCGGTCCCCAGGACTTGATGGAGAACCGCGGCGGCGCGCGGTTCCGCGACTTGATGGAGTTCGAGTGGAGCCGCGCCAAGCGCTACTACGAAGAGGCGGCGCCCTTGTTGACGATGGTTCGTCCACAGAGTCGCCCGGCACTGTGGGCCATGATCTCGATCTACTACGGGATTCTGCGGCGCATTCGCCAGTCCGACTACGATGTGTACGCCAAGCGGGTCAGGCTCAGCGACTTTGAGAAAGTCCGCATCGTGCTCCAGGCGCTGAAACTTCGATTCACGGGAGGAGCGCCTCCATTCCCCGCGTGATCATCGTCGGCGGAGGGCTGGCGGGCTTGTCCGCCGCGGCTGCTCTGGGATCGCTCGATTTCGACGTCGAGCTGCACGAAGCCCGACCGTTTCTGGGCGGTCGAGCTACCTCCTTTCCCCTGCAACCGGCGGAGGAAGATTCCGAGCGCATCGACAACTGCCAACACGTGCTGCTGCGCTGCTTCACCAACTTGTTGGACTTCTACCGGCGCTGCGGGGTGGAGAAGAAGATTCGCTTCGACGACCGACTGTATTTTGTTCGCCCGGGGGGCAAGACCGACATTCTCCGGCGGAGCTTTCTGCCGGCGCCGTTTCACCTTGTCGGATCGCTAATTGGGTTTGACGGCCTCGACGCCCGCGACAAGTGGTCGCTGATTCGAACGCTCGCCGCCTTGCGGCGCGAGCGTCATCGACTGGACCTCGACCGGCTTACGATGGGACAGTGGCTCTTCTCGAAAGGCGCCACGCCGCGCACTTGCGAGCGTTTCTGGCGTCCTATCCTGGTAAGCGCACTCAACGAAGAGCCCGAGCGCGCATCGGCGGCGCCTGCTTTTCAGGTTTTTCTCGACGGGCTGATGGCGACCCGCGACAGTTTCGAGATGGGTGTGCCCGCCGTGCCACTGGCGGATCTCTACTCGGCAGCTCTCGAACAAAAGCTTGCCTCCGGGGTGCGCATTCGTTTGCGCTCGACGGTGGAGCGAATCGACCCCGCTGACCGCCAAGGGGACTTTTACATCAGTGCCGTGCCTTTCGAGCGAGTGAACGCTCTGATTCCGGGACTCGATCTGCGCCTCGGGCGCTTCGAGCATTCACCGATTACGGGCATCCACCTCTGGTTCGACCGTCCGATTACCGACCTCCCCCATGCGCTGCTCCTCGACCGCACTCTACAGTGGCTATTCCGCAAATCGGAGAACTATTTTCAGGCCGTGGTCAGCGCGTCGCGCTCCCTGCTGGCGTTGGCGCAAACGGACATCGTCGAGATGGCATGTCGCGAACTGCGAGAGTTTTTCCCCGAATCGGCGAATGCTCGACTGATCAAGTCCCGTGTGATCAAGGAAGCGCGCGCGACCTACTCGGCCGTGCCGGGCCTGGAGGCCGCAAGACCGGGAGCCAAAACGAAGTTTCCCAATGTCTTCCTCGCGGGTGATTGGACGAACACCGGCTGGCCCGCCACGATGGAAGGCGCCGTCCGCAGCGGTTACCTTGCGGCGGAAGCGGTGGCCCGCGCGGCAGGGGCGCAGGTGTCGTTCTTGGTTCGATAACAAAGCCGCTGAAAGCGAGTCAGACTCGGCGAATTCAACGGGGCGAAGCGCACAGGGTTTGCCCAGGTCGTGCTCCGCTAGCAAGCTGTCCTAGCCCGCTTTTCTCACCAGGTGGCGAGGCGAAGTGCGTGAGAGGCCTGTCAGTACAAGGCGCGCGCCGCTCAGCGCGCGGAGGCGTACTTGAACAGTACGTTGAGCACGGTGAGCAAGCGCAACGAAGTAATGGCGGGCCTATCGCGTGCTTCGACCGTCAGCTGGCGAGAAATGCGGGCGAGACCCTAGACAAGACTTTCTGATCGCGTATTGTTCCAAAACACGATCGACCAATCCCGAGGATAGCAACGGCCCTCCGGGTTGGTGTAAGGACGTCGTTGGTTGGCGGTTTTATCGGTGCGGAGATCCGCTGGCCGGCCACGGAGAGTGCGCACCTCACTTGGCCAGGCGCGACTGAGCGCAGGGGGGCTTTGCCGCGGGAACCGCCAGGCCCGGTGAGGTAACTTTAGGCGGCTCGCCGATAGTAGTAGTTGAGCATTCCGCCCAACCGTTGGCGGCTCTCGATCGGAGCGGCCAGATCGACGTCTGTCGGGCTGGGGAAGATTAACCGATTCTCGAGCCCCTGGTGATTACGCTCTCGGTGATAATGGGCAAGAAACTCGCGGGTCGCCCGGCGCAGCGACTGCTCTCCAAATAGGATCATCCGCTCCAGGCAGGATTCCTTGATCGTTCTCACAAAGCGCTCGGCATAGGCATTCAGGTTGGGTGACCGTGCGGGTAAGCGCACGCTCTCCACCCCCGCCGCAGCCAGCGTCTGACGGAACTCTGCTGTAAACAGCGGGTCGCGATCGTGGATCAGAAACTTCTTGCCCACTAGAAAGCCGTCCTCGGCATCGGTCAAGTTGCGGCCGATCTGCGTCATCCACTCTCCATCCGGCTCGGTCGAAACTCCCGTGATCTCGACTCGCCGCGTCGACAGTTCGATCACGAACAGCACCACAACTCGGACCAATCCTCTCCGTGTCCAAATCTCCACGGTAAAGAAGTCGGCGGCGGCTAAAACCTCCCAATGGGCCTGCAGGAACTGCTGCCAGGTCGTCTTCCTGCGCCGCTCGGGCGCGGGATCTAAGCCGTGTTCCTTGAGCGTTCTAGCAATTGTGCTTCGTCCTACCTGGTGACCGAGGTTGGCCAGCGCTCCTCGAATCCGGGTATAGCCCCAGGTGCTGTTTTCCTGCGCTAGCCGAACGACCAGTTCTCGGATCCGATGCATCACACGAGGCCGCCCGGGACCGCGGCGTTGGCTGCCGTCGTACTTACGGGCGATCAACTTTCGATGCCAAGCCAGCAGAGTGTCCGGCGTGACAAGGGAGGCCACCTCGAACAGCACTTTGCGTCCGAGTTTCTTGGCCTTCACCGCCAAACAGCGCCGCTGCTCATCGCTCAGCCGCAGGCGCTTGTTCCCCAGTTGATCGTACAAAACGCGGTTCTCTTCTTGCAGATAGTCGATGACGTCGCATTGTTGTTCGTTGACCCAGCCGGCCAGGCCGATTAGCATGAATCGAAGCGGGTCCAGAGGCTGCATGGAGACACAACCTAGCACGATTACGTTCCAAAAACGAACTGCGGCGCTTCCCCGCAGGCCAACTGCAACTCGTAGCCAGCACTTCACTTACATCACGATCGAGTTTTGGGACAATACGCCGTTGGCTTCACGCTACAGGTCTACGGGCACCTAATGGAGGAGACGAAACGAGAGACAGCGGCGAAAATGGATGCAGCTTTGCAGCCAGTGGCTACCCCGGTGGCTACCCAGACAACCCTAGCAAGCGTCAACTAGGCTGTAAGTCATTGAAAACAATGGCGGGCGTGGAGGGACTCGAACCCCCGACCTGCTGGTTCGAAGCCAGACGCTCTATCCAGCTGAGCTACACGCCCGGTGAGGTGATTCCATCCTAGCAAATGAGATATTGTCAAATGTTGTGGATGGGCGAGGTCAGGCGGCGTTTTCCTGAACCATCAATCCATCCTTGAAAACCTTTCCCTCTAAGACATGAACAATCACTTCCGAACCGTTCAGGCGTCGCCAGTGGCGCTCGGCTTGGCGGGCCAGCATGAAGACCATCGTTAACGACGCTTCGCGGCTGCCACAACCCTTCGTTCGTCGCTGCCGCAAACGGACCGTCGCAAAGGTGGACTCGATCGGGTTCGTCGTCCGCAAGTGCCCCCAGTGCTCGGCCGGAAAGTCGTAGAAAGCCAGCAGCACTTGGCGGTCTTTTTCCAGGCACTCGACCGCTTTGGGGAACTTCTTCTCGTATAGGTTCTTGAAACGGTCCAGAGCGGCCTCCGCCGTCTGCCGACTCTGGGCAAGATAGATGTCGCGCAGCGCCTGCTTGGCTTTGCCCTGCATGCTCTGCGGCAGCTTATTGAGCACGTTGGCCGTCTTGTGGAGCCAGCAGCGTTGCTCACCGGTCGCCGGATAGACTTTCCGCAGTGCCGCCCAAAACCCCATCGCTCCGTCGCCCACCGCCAACTTCGGCGGCAGCTCGAGCCCCTGCCGTTTCAAGTCCTCCAGCAACTCCTGCCACGACAGTTCGCTTTCGCGAAAGCCGTCGTGCACCGCCAGCAGTTGCTTGCGACCGTCTTCGAGTGCTCCCATCACAACCAGCAAACACTGCCGTTCATCGTCCAGACGAACATTCGAGTAGATGCCATCGGCCCAAATGTAAACAAACCGCTGGCCGCTGAGGTCACGCTTTGACCAAGCCTCGTACTCGCGGCGCCAGACGTCTTTGAGACGCACCACCGTCGTCGCCGACAGGCCCGGAGCGTCGGGCCCCAGCAAGGCCTCCAGCGCTTCGCTGAAATCGCCCGTCGAGATCCCTTTCAGGTACAACCAGAGGATCAACTCCTCCACACTCTTCGTGCGCCGCAGATACGGCGGCAGGATCTGGGAAGTGAAACGAAAGCGCCGGCCCTGCTCATCGACTCGGCGATCGTCGACCCGCGGCGCCTGGATCTTCAGCTGACCCACGCCGCTGACGATGGTGCGCTCGCGGGCGTGACCGTTGCGCACCACCAGCCGCCGGCCGTCCTGGTCGACTTCGTGCTGATGCGTTTCGATGTAGGCGGTCACTTCGGCTTCCACGGCCTTGACGAGCATCTGGCGCGCTCCTTGGCGCAGCACCTCATCCAAGGGCGAGCGTTCCTTTCCATCAATGACTTGGGGGTTGACTTGACTGCTGCTCTCAGCAGCTTCACACTGACTCATGGCGTATCCTCCTTGTTCCTTTCCAGAAAACGATTGAGTTGCTTCCTCAATCGTCAGGATACGCCGCCTCCCCTCAGAGGCTCATCCACAACTTCTGGTTATAGCTCCTAGCAAATCGTTGCCTGCCTGTAAAAAGTAACATTATCAACAAGTTGCGCAGTTTTCTACCTCGTGCGTTGTTGTCGAATCATCGCTGGTCCTTAGGTGAACAACGAGGCCGAGTCGTCCGCTTGCTGATGGCTGGATGCCAAAATCCAATCTTTACTGCATGCATTCTGAATGCCTAGCGCTGCCCGGGGAGAGCACCTACCAAGGGGATGCCGTTTCCTGCCGATAAGAGATTGGTTGTCGCCGCGCCGGCTTTGGCCAGGGCCTTGGGGCTAGCACCATGGGGAAGTCCGGCCACCGGGCTTTGTGAGACGCAGGAGCGCGTAGGTTTGCTCTGCCGCGCTCCGCGTTCCCGCCTCATTCGGTCCGGGTATCGGGCGCTGGGCGAGACTGACAGGTGGCCTGAGTCGCGCCGCATTACTTCCCACCGGACACGTTTTTCAGTAGGACTCTTTGTCGGAAGGGTCGTTTATGCGAAGGGCTACCAGACGACTCGCTGAGAATCACGAGCGCTGGCTCGTCTCCTACGCGTATTTCGTGACGCTGATGTTTGCTTTCTTCGTTGTCTTATTCGCTTACTCTACGGCGGACCAGACGAAGATGGAATCCTTCGCGGCAAGATTCGAGTCGTACGTGCAGCGGGATGCTGGCCCTTTAGCAGTCGCACCGCGACGAGAAACGGCAGGCGGCCCAGTCGGTGAACGACTAGGGCCTGATGAAGCAGCCTTGCTGCATCAGGCCCTCACGCGGGCTGAAATGAGTGAGTCCCTTCAGCAACTGGAAGCCGAACTGCTGCCCGAGATCAACGGCGGCAAAATCGAACTCTCGCTTCAGCCGAGGGGCTTGGTGATGAGCCTTCGGGAGGCCTCTTTTTTCGCCCCCGGGGACGCCGCTTTGCAAGCGGAATCGCTGGAGGTGATGGCGAGAGTGGCCCAGAGCTTGACTAAGATGCCGGGGCAGATTCGTCTGGAAGGCCATACCGACAACACGCCCATTCACACCCACAAGTTTCCTTCCAACTGGCGGCTTTCGACGGCCCGTGCGATCACGGTGCTGAAGTTTCTAACGAACCGCCACAACATTCCCGCAGAACGACTGGCCGTCTCCGGATATGGCGAGTATCGTCCTGTGGCCCCGAATGACACGCCGGAAAACCGGGCCAAGAATCGGCGTGTCGCGGTTGTCATCCTCACCAAGGACGCGGCTGCGATGGAACCGGGGCGAAACGCGGAGCTGGACTGAAACAGTTTGTCGCTGCTCGGCTTCGGCGCCAAAGGCGAGGCTGACTGAGTGTACGTGCAAATGGAGAGGACTGATTTATGTTATGGACTGCGCCGTGATCCTAGCGGTGATTCGGTGTTCGGGGAGCACTCGGTTACTTCCCAAGGCTGACGACGCGTGGGCCATCTAACGGCGAAGGCAAGGAAGCTTAGAGCAGGCACAAGGTGGGGTGGCTGCGGGTAACTCGCGGGCCATACAGCGTCTCATCGGCCTGTGGGGTGCTCTAGCCCGCTTTTCTCGACACGGCCGCGGTGGATGAGGCGAAAGGCCCAGCGGCCATGGCTCGCGGCAACAGTTTGTGTACATCGCCCAGCGTACAGTATGTCGGTAAGTGGGCGCGATGAATCGCGCCCCTACATCCCTGACGGCGGGCATTTGCTTCCACTCTTGCCGCCCGCTGGTGAGAAATGCGGGCTAAGCCAAAGGGTTTTCCATGTCGAAGAGAGAACTGAGGTCCAAATGGACGAGTCAAGCGCTTTCAAGGTCTTGGTCGTCGATGATGAACCCACGGTCCGTCATCTGCTGGTGCGGTGGATAACCAGGTCGATGACCGCCGAAGTACTGGAGGCAGAAGACGGCTTGCAGGCGCTGGAATCCATCGCCAAGCAAGGGGTAGACCTGGTCATTGCGGACGTCAAGATGCCGGTCCTCAATGGAATCGAGATGCTTTCCATCATCCGAGCCGATCCGGCCAACGCCGACCTAGAGGTAATCGTAGCCTCCGGGGCAGGGAACGAAGACACGGTCAAGCAAGTTATCGGTCTTGGTGTCTCAGACTACATCCTCAAGCCGCTGCAGCAGGATCGAGTAATCACTCGCGTGGAAAAGGCCCGGCAGCGAGTGATGGAAGCACGACAGAAGAAGGGTGGCGGGCTCGACCACTCTCGGACGCGTATCCTGGTCGCGGACCCGGACCCCAATTTCTGCGAGTTTGCCGACGCCGCCCTCTCTGTGCAGTTCGACGTGCAAACGACCCGCACGGTGGGGGATGTCTTGGTTAGCGTACTGCGCTGGAAGCCGGACCTGATTCTGCTCTCTCCTGAACTACCGGGACCGCCGCTGGAGTTCATGCTCGGCAAGGTTCGGAATCTGGGCGAGAAGAACGAGTTACGGGTGTTTCTACTTGTCGACTCGGAATCCCAAGTGCCCAGTTCTGAAGATGTTGCCGGATGGCTGCCTCATACCTATGTGCCCGAAAGCTTCTTGTCCAACGTCGTTCAGTTGTTGGAGGGAGGGGCGCCGCCTCAGCATGGCATTCTTTCCTGGGTAGGGTCACTCGATCCTGAAATCGTCACCGCCTTGCGCCAGAGCCTGGGCATGATGACCGGCGAAGAGCCCACGGACGCCGAAGCTCCGGAAGGCGATCCTGAGTTTGACCTATTTGGCACAATGGGCCTCCACACCGACAGCGACGATCTTAGGCTGGCTGTGCACATGGACTGCAAGCGCAGTTCGGCTCGAACGCTGGTGACAACGATGCTTGACTGCGAGGAAGGGGACATCGACGAAGAATCCGAATCCAGCGGTATCCAAGAGATGCTCAACGTGATCGCCGGGCGTATCAAGAACTCCTGCGCGACGCGAAAGATCGATGTCTTGCTCGGCCTGCCGGAAATCAACGACCAGCCCTCCGAGGCGCCCTCGAATGTACTCTACAAGAAAGAGACGCACTTTGCTTGGCGTGAAGATCATCTCTTTCGGTTGACGTTCTATGCAGGCACAGGCTCCGCAGCACCTCGATCTGAAACGTAAGTTTAAGGATTCCTGAACGTCGACGGCGCGGCGCCTGGGCCCTGAACTGCAGGGAAGCGGGTGGTACGAAGGTCAAGGACATCTAGTGTAGTGCCACTAACGGTTCTGGACAATGGCGTGGGTTTTGGCGGCGCGCTCGACTTTGGCGAGGATATCTTGTGCCGGAGCTGTCCAGACAAAGGGCTTGGCCGCTTGGTTGCTCGCTTCCAGGTACTCGTGGATGGCGGCCTCGAGTTCGGGAACACTGCGGAACACGCCGCGGCGGATGCGCTTCTGTGTCAGCTCGCGGAACCAGCGCTCGACGAGATTGAGCCAAGAAGAAGACGTGGGAATGAAGTGAAAGTGGAAGCGGGGGTGCTTCGCGAGCCACTTCTTCACCTGCTCATGCTTATGCGTGGAGTAGTTGTCCACGATCAGATGCAGCTCCAGCGCCGGTGGCGTTTCGCGATCGATCTTGCGTAGGAATTTGAGGAATTCCTGGTGCCGATGTCGCGGCAGACACTCCCCGATCACCTGGCCGTCGAGCACATTGAAGGCGGCGAACAGCGTCGTTGTGCCATGTCGTTTGAAGTCGTGGGTCATGGTGCCGGCGCGACCCTTTTTCAGGGGCAGTCCCGGCTGGCTGCGGTCTAAGGCCTGGATCTGGCTTTTCTCATCGACGCTGAGCACCAGCGCGTGCTCGGGCGGATTCAAGTACAGCCCGACCACGTCGCGGAGTTTCTCGACGAACTGCTTGTCGCGGCTGAGCTTGAAAGTTTCGAGGCGATGGGGCTGCAGTCCGTGCGCTTTCCAGACGCGCTGGATGGCCATCTTGGAGACGCCCAAGTGCTTGGCGATGGTGCGGGTGCTCCAATGCGTGGCCGCCCGGGGCTTCTCGTGAAGCGTTGTATCGAGGATGCATTGGACGAATTCAGCGGAGAGCGCCGGTTTGCGTCCGGGGCGCGTCCGATCGCGGAGTCCGTCGAGGCCGGACTGGGCGAAGCGCTTTCGCCACAGGATGACGGTCTTGCGGTTGACGCCGAGTTCGCGGGCCATGGCGTGGTTCGCCAACCCCTGCGCACAGCGCAAAACAATGTGCGCTCGCAAGACCATTTTCTGCGTCGTATTGCGGCCTCGAACGAGGCGACGAAGAGCGTTTCGCTGCGGAGCGGTGAGGGCTAGAGCGTCAGCGGATGGCCACATAAACCATCCTACCGCGAAAAGGGTGTTATTGTACAGCTATTTATGTGGCACTACACTAGGTCGTCCAGGAACTCCCGCATCTCGCCAGGCTGAGCCGCTCTAGGATCTGCATGGTGATCGTCATTCACCAGCATTGTGTGCCCTCTCGCCCCATTCACTTTCAGGCTCATCTTGTGTTGCAAACAAACCTCCCCTTCAGGCTCATCCTGTATTGGATAACTCTCCCTCTGCGTTTGACTATCCCAAGGTTCTATACTGAGACTTAAGCGGGCTAGCTCAGCCGAAGGAGGTAAGAGACCATGAACCCCAGGGTCAAGTTCAGCATTGTCACCGTCGTCATTGTGGGCGTGCTCGTGTGGCTGGGTGTCGCCGGCATCAATGAGACGAAGACCTACTACGTGACGGTCGAGGAACTCCACGCCATGGACGACGCCCAAGACAGAAGGCTCCGCGTCGGAGGGGACGTCGAGCCGGGATCCATCGTGCGCAAGGCGGGCCGGGTCGAGTTTACGATCACCCAGGAAGACCGAAAGTTGAACGTCGTCTACGTCGGGCGGGATCCGCTGCCTGATACTTTCCGTGACCGTGCGCAAGCGCTGTGTGACGGCAAGCTGCGCAGCGACCAAGTATTCGAGGCGCGCAAGATTCAAGCCAAATGTACCTCCAAATATGAGGCTGACCCGGGAGGGGGGGCCAAACCCGTCCACGAATCCACGCTGGACCGCGAGGCGTCTCTGTAAGTCGCGCCGTCGCGGAAGTTTGCAACGGGACTGCCGGACTCTCGCGTTTTGGTCGCGGATGTCCCTTTCTCACCACCGGCGGAGCGACGTCTTCGTAAGGCCATAGAGCATGGAAAACCTCGGATATCTGGCACTGGTTCTTGCCTTGTGCGTTTCCGGCTACGCCATCGTTGCCGCTGTCGTCGGCAAGTTGCGCGGCAATCCCTTCTTGGAAGTCAGCTCGCAACGGGCCGTTCTGGCAGCCTGGCTGCTCATCACAACGGCTTCTGGGCTGCTGCTCTACCACATTTTCGTGGACGACTTCCGGCTCAGTTTTGTTGCCGGCAAAAGCAATGCTGACTTGCCGACCGTCTACAAGTTCGCCGTTTGGTGGGGGGGGCAGGAAGGGTCTCTACTGTTTTGGACCTGGATTCTGGCCACCTACTCATTGGTATCGGTTTACTCGAGCCGCCGAAGACATCGCGACATGATTGCCTACGTCGTGGCGATCATGATGACCGTTCAGGTCTTCTTCCTCATTCTGGTCACCTTCGTCGCGAATCCGTTCCAGGTGTTGATGGCAGGTCCGCAAATAACGTCGCCGGGGGATGGCAACGGATTGAACCCATTGCTACAAAACCCCTACATGGCGATCCATCCGCCCATGTTGTACCTCGGCTTTGTCGGTTTCACGGTGCCGTTCGCTTTCGCCATCGCCTCTTTGATTACCAGGCAGCCGGGAGACCGTTGGATCCGTACAACTCGGGTCTGGACGATGGTGACCTGGTTGTTTCAAGGCGTAGGCGTTCTGCTTGGCGCCAAATGGGCCTATGTGGTACTCGGTTGGGGCGGCTACTGGGGTTGGGACCCCGTCGAAAACGCCTCCCTGCTGCCTTGGATAACGGCAACGGCTTTTTTGCACTCGGTCATGATGCAGGAAAAGAGAGGCATGATGAAGATGTGGAACATCGTGCTGATCTCCGCCACTTTCTTCCTGTGCATTTTTGGCACCATGATGACGCGCAGCGGGCTGGTCAGCTCCGTTCATGCTTTCGCACGGTCGCCCATCGGCGACTACTTCGTATGGTTTCTCACACTGGGGATCGGTGCCACCATTTTCCTTATTCTGAACCGCCTCGATTACCTCAGAAGCGAGAACCAGCTCGATTCCGTGCTTTCTCGCGAGTCAAGTTTTCTGTTTAACAACGTGATCTTGTTGGCGAGTTGCTTCGCAGTGCTGTGGGGCACCTTGTTTCCGGTGATAAGTGAAGCCGCCACGAACGAGAAGATCAGTGTGGGGGCGCCTTTTTTCAACAAGGTGAACATCCCGATCGGGCTGCTGTTGCTGCTGTTAACGGGCGTCGGCCCGCTGTTTGCGTGGCGGCGTACGTCCCTAGGCAGCTTGCGACGAAACTTTCAGTGGCCTGCCCTGGCTGCGTTGGTGCTGGGAGTGGCGCTTGTCGTGGCCGGTATGCGGGACTTCTACGCGATCGTCTGTTTCGTGCTCTGCCTCTTCGTGGCGATTACGATTGTGATGGAGTTCCACAGGGGTGGTCGCGTGATCCAGCGTAAGCAGGGGAACTCTTACCCGGGCGCACTCGTCGAGCTGACGCATCGCAATACGCGGCGCTACGGCGGATACCTCGTCCATATGGCCGTGGTTTTGATGTTCGTCGGCTTTGCCGGCGCCGCGTTCAACCAAGTCGGGCAGGCGGAGTTGGCCGTTGGGGATGTGTTGCGGCAAGGCGAGTACGAGTTTCACCTCAAGGACATTGCGGAAGACGACAATGGCAACTATGCCAGCTCGGCCGCCGTGGTGGAACTTCGAAGGGACGGTGAACTGCTCGAAGTCATGCGGCCCGAGCAGCGCTTTTACCACGCCAGCCAGCAGGCTACGACGAACGTGGCGATCCGCCTGGGAATGGACGAAGACGTGTACTTGGTCTACGCCGGCACTTCCAGTGACGGGCAGACACCCGTTATTCAGGCCTATATCAACCCCCTTGTCAATTGGATTTGGTTGGGTGCATTCGTGATGGTGTTCGGCACCCTGGTCGCGCTCATTCCCAACAAGGTTAGGCAAGCGCCGCTGAAACCGAAAGTTGTGAACGCGGTCCCGGAAGGAGGGGAAGCCCCTGCGGTTCTTAGGAAAAGCTAGCGTCTTCGTCCTCCTGGTGGCGCCCTTGGTTTTCGCGGAGAACGTGACGACCACCGACGAGATGTATCTCAAGGTTCGGGCGGTGGGCGAAAAGCTTAAGTGCCAGTGCGAGTCGCAGTGTTCCTATACGGTCGCCGGTTGCAATATGCTGCATTGCAGTTTCCGGGGAAAGGTGAATCCGGAAATCAAAGCAGCCATTGAGGCCGGTTTGCAACCTGAGGCTATTATTGAAAAGCTGATTGCAAAATTCGGCTCGGCGCTGCGGACAGAGCCACAGGCCGAGGGCTTCGGCCTGTTCGGTTGGGCCATGCCGTTTGCCGCTCTTCTGGCTGGGCTGATTATCGCTCCGGTCGTTGTGCTGAGGTGGCGCGCGAAGCACCCCACGGCCGTGCCGGCTCAAGCCGGTGGGGATGTGCTGGCCAAGTATCGCGATCAGATCGAGAAGGAAGTGGACGAGCTAGAGTAAGCTTGGTCCCGATGCTTATCGTCTGTTCCATCGTGCTCGTTCTGGTTGCGTTCGGGCTGCCGTTATTCATTCGACCGAGCTCGATCCCGCCTCCGGAGCCGACCTCTCCCACCCAGCATCTCGAGGACAGGAAGGCCACGATTTACGAGAATCTGAGGGACGCCCAAGCCGAGTATCACATGGGCAAGCTTTCCGACGAAGACTACCAGCAGACCAAGCTCGATCTACAGAAGGAACTGGCCGGCGTGCTGGCCGAGATCGACCGCGTGACGAGTGCCGTACAAGGCAAGTCCGCGTAGTCTGTTGCGATCGCGACCGTCAGTACCGCAAAGTAAGACGCTTGTCGAAAAGGCCGGAAAACTCCATGGAGCACACCGGAAGCGTTCGTCATCTCTTCTTGCACGCACCGCGAAAACTGGGGACGAAACTCACTCGGTGTCTTTCCCCCCGCTGGGCACTAACTCCTTTCCTACTGCTGCCGGTCGTTGCCTGGGGAGCTGTTGAGGGTAGGGTTTACAACGCTACAACCGGGAACTTCGTCCCACGAGTTCCGGTCACCCTGATTGAAATCGGTGGAGATCAGGGCATGGTCCCGGTCGACGAGGTCTACACAAGTTCTGACGGAAGTTTCGCCTTCGACCGAGAGCTTGGGGGAACGAATGAGCGGGCGGTCCATGGGATGTTAAGGGTCGAGTTCGAAGGCGTTTCCTATAGCCGAATCATCGCCCCTGGCGCGCCGACCGATGACGTTCAGGTCACCGTGTACAGCGTCGCGGAAGGCGAGGAATTGAAGCCGCAGGTTCACGGTTTGCTACTGGAGCCGCGGGAAGGAGAAATCCTGATCAACGAGTTCTTCTCGTTTTCGAACGAGACGCAACCGCCTCGCACCTTTCGTGATCCGGACCGTGGTACCTTGCGCTTCCACCTGACGAAAGAAGTGCGCGCCTCGCTTCAAGTCAGGACAACCGGGCCCGCCGGCATGCCGTTGCGAGGGGCAGCGTCTGACACGAGCGAAGAAGACGTTTATTCCGTCGACTTTGCACTCAAGCCCGGTGAGAATCACATCGAATTGACCTACCGCGCGCCTCACACCGAGGGGGAGGCATACAGGGGGCGCCTATTGTATGATGGGCTGGCCACGAACGTGGTGGCGCCGCCGGGAGTCACCGTGGAAAGCAAAGGCCTGGTCTCCCTGGGGGAGCATCCGGAAATAAAGGCTTCTATCTTCCAGATCCCGCCGACAAGGGAGTTTGAGATTTCCATTTCGGGGCAAGGTCGCCTGCGACGGTCGGGACCGGCGGGAACGCCGGATTCACCCGAGATCGAGGTTGCCCCGGCGCCCGTCGCACAAGAGCTTACCTGGGTACTGGCTATAACCGGCGCGATCCTGGCGATTGGCTTCTTCAGACTTTTCGGTTCGAAGATGCCTTCCGCGTCACCGGGCGGAGATCCACAAGTCGGAACGGACGGAGCAGTCGCGAAAGACAGGCGCGGCCCAGCCAGGAAAGCTGCGAAGTCGGGTCGCCGGAAACGATGAGTGAGCCCGTCATTTCCCTGCAGGGCGTCTGGAAGTACTTCGGCGACTTCCCTGCCGTCCGTGACGTTAGCTTCGAGGTTCCTTCGGGGACGATTCTTGCTCTGCTCGGGCGCAACGGGGCCGGGAAAACCACCGTGCTCCGCATGATGGCCGGGCTGTTGCGGTCGTCCCGCGGCCAGATTCGAGTGAACCCGTCTGACGGCCAAGAAGCGAATGGGCGCGGTTCGATTGGCATGGTGGGCCACGGCGAATGGATCTACGACGACCTGACGGCGGAGGAAAACCTAGAGTTCTTCGCGCGGCTTTATCGGGTGAAGGATGCCCCTCGAAAAATCGACTACTGGCTCAAAACAACGGGCCTGGAACGCTTCCGGCGCTCTCGGGCAGCTGAGTTCTCCCGTGGCATGCGCCAGCGTCTGGCGATCGCGCGAGCTTTTCTGCACGAGCCGAACGTCGTGTTGCTGGATGAACCGTGGACAGCCTTGGATGATCGGGCCACGGCTTTGTTATCGTCGTTGGTCGTTGATGCCCAAAAGCGTCACCGCACGGTTGTGATTTGTTCTCACCAGTTGCGGGAAGCGCTGGAAGTGGCGACTGACGTCGTAGTACTCGATCGCGGCCGGGTCGTCTTTCAAGGCCCCAATGACGAACAACTCAAATCCTCGCCGGATGAGTTCTACCAGAGAATCTCGTGATTGAATTTTTCGGGCAGGCCTTGACGATTGCCGGCAAGGACCTGCGAAGTGAACTCCGAAACAAGGAGGTCATGAATGCGGCGGTGTCGTTCACCGTGGTTGTCCTGTTGTTGTTCAGCTTTGCCTTTGAGCGGATGTTCGACACCGATGTCCGGGAGATGTCCGGGGGCCTACTCTGGATTGTTTATTTGTTTGCCGGCATCCTTATCCTGAATCGCAGTTTCGCCCGTGAGGCAGCAGGTGATTGCCTGGATGCGTTGGTGGCCGCTCCTGTTTCCGGCGGTTCCATTTTTCTCGGGAAAGCGCTGGCGAACAGCATACTCTTGCTGGTTCTCGAGTGTATTTCGCTGCCGATTTTCGTAATTTTCTACAATGTCAATTGGCCGAGCGCCCTGGGCCCGCTATTGCTGGTTTTCGTCTTGGGTACCTGGGGATTGACGGTGGTCGGCACGATTTTCAGCGCGCTGACCGCCAATAACCGCCTTCGGGAACTGATGCTGCCGCTTCTGGTTTTCCCGATCACGCTGCCGGTGCTGATGGCCTGTGTCGAGCTGACTTCACTGATTTTCACCGGGCAGCCGTTCGGGGAATCCATCATTTGGCTGAAGCTGCTTTTCGGCTTCGGCGTGATCTTCTCGCTCCTCGGTGCGGTCCTACTTGATGCTGTCCTTCTCGGGTAACTGCCATGCAACGGAAAAGCTGGGAGTGCCGTTCCGACTTTGGCGAGCGGGTGTGGTACGGGCGGCCTCGGAGAGGCAAATCTGGGATCGCCCGGTGAGGGGCCAAAACTCGGGGAGGGCGGGGCAGTGCTCGTAACGGGGCGGAGAGCGCAACCCGCCTATTGGTCCTAACAGATTTGGGCTAACACCCGCCGAGGGAAATCAGTGGACGAGTTCGACCAGATCCCGCTTTTTCCTGCGTCGGCCGCCGCTTTTTTGGACTTCCGAAGCTAGGCGGGTCAGTCTCGCCCGTTGCGGAGGACCCAGATCGACCTTCGGTCCCGACTGATTCCCGTTGGCAAACGCGTTCGCAATGGACTCAAGCAGCTGGTAATCGAGTGACTGGATGGCCTTTTCCAGTGCCTCGATTACCGTGTCGAGCCACCTCTTTTTTGCATGTAACTCATCGAGCACCCGATCGAGATCTAGGTTTCGTTTACGTTTTAGCACGATACCGCTCCCGTATTCGCGAACCCCATTTTCCGGGCGTGACATCGCGTTAGGGTCGAACGCGAGTGGACGCCCGAGCCACGACCAGCCTTAAAGCCCAAGAACCTTTGGTTGGCACCGGGCAGCGTTCGGGCAGTCCATCTGATTGTGGGATCATCGTTTTGGCTGATGGCTGTCTCAGAAGGCTAAATTACCATGGATGCTGCATCGGCTGTATAAAAATGGCGTTAAACTTGGGCTGTAAACCGATAAAACTGTTTTATATAAAGCACCGCCCGGTGTGAATGGTGGAGCGGGTTTGCCCGACTTGAGCGGTTGATGCTTTGAATTGCGCTTTGCAAAGCGGTCGGGGTGGGTGGGGTCGATGCGAGACCACCAGCGGTTTTTCCGAAAGGTGCAACTGCTATTCTCGATGTCGCAATGCCTTAGGGAATACTGAGTGAAGACCCTGTGGACGGGAATTACTGGTAGGTTTCTTGCAGCCGGCGGTCGAGGAAGGCTGTAATCTCCGGGAGTGTTTGAGGGTTATTCATCAAGTTTCTCACTCCCAAGTGCCGGCGTTCGTCGAGGAAAATACTAACCGCAGCAAGGGCTATCTTGTACGCCACGGCTGCCTGGTTGGTGTTCATGGCAGCCCAGCGGCCGGTGAGCAGTTCCAGGCTGGGAAGCTGTTCTTGGCGCCCCAATTGTTCGAGGAGTTTGCGGTCTTCAGGCGATAATTGACTGCCCGAGAATTTTTGGGCCAGACCCTCATGCAGCCAGGATGGCCATCGACCGATTCTGGTAAGACAAGCGTGTACGAATTCGTGCGAGAGGGTTCGGCGAACCTGCGCGTCGATTTACCCATTACTGGGAAGTGCGACGCGGATCTTGCCGTCGTATTGGCCACGACTCCAGTCGGAAGCGCCGGTTGTGGCCCGGTAATTCGAGAGGCTCTGGATAATGACAACGAAGCGCTCGCTCGGTGGGCAGCCCAACTGATAGGAAATTCGGTTGATTTCTCTTTCAAAGGCGGCACTCAAGCGGCGAGCGACCGTCGGATCCAGGGTCTCACCTTCGTAACGCAATACGAATCGTGAACCGTAGGTCGCGTCGTCGCTTTTGTCGCCCTCGGACTCGCGAACGGCCTTGGCGTAGACTTGCTCGATAGAGGGGTTGGGCTGGATCTCGAGCGAACGCTTCAGATACTTGCGTGCTGTCTCGACGTCGTCCCTTTGATATAAGCTGATTCCCGCGACGGCGAGGAGGTCGGCGTTGTCGGGGTGGCGTTCCAGGGCCGGCTCGACCACTTCGAGTGCCCTGTCAGGGCGCGTGAGCTGGAGAAGAGCTTGCGAGCGCAGAAGCGCCACTTGAGGATGCTCCGGCGGCGCTCCCGCGGCTGCCAGGATGCGCTCCGCATCGGCCGGCTGTTTTCTTTTCAGCATCGCAAGGGCTTCGAGCACGGCAGCCTGGAGCGCAGGCGAGTCGTCCTCGGGAGTCGTCTCCGGTCGGCTGGGTTGTGTGCTCTCGATCCCCAGGGTCATGATGGTAGAGTCAACGACTCTACTTGCCGAGGCGTTGCGGCGGCTCCGCTCGAAATCCTCGAGCCCCGCGAGTGACTCTTTGGCCATGTAACCACGCAGCCGCTTGCCTTCGATTTCGGTGGAGACGGAGTAACAAGGGCTGGTGGCGCCTGCAATGGCAAACCGAAGCTTCACCTTGTGACCCTGCGGCAAGCTGGTGATCCTTGCTCCACCCGAACAAGCGGAGAGAAGCTGAGCGTGGTCCACCTTGACAACAAGATCTTTTGCCTGCAGAGAACCGGCCAACCCAATCGATAGGCACGCTGCCAGGATCGTTCGAAGTGGGGTCACTCGGGAGCGCTTCATCACCCACATGGTAGCGATTCTTGTCCCTTTCGTCTTTCGGGGGAATGCCTGAGGTCAACATCCAGGCCGGCTAGCCCTAATACCGTTCACTTAGCGGCCACGGATGCTCGAATTGCTCCCTGGGATTCCGAGCTGGACGCAAAGGTTGTAGGGACACGGAAGGTCGCAACAGGTGGTCCCCAGGGCACGACAGGCCGCTGCGCTGTCCAAATTAGGTTTTGGGCCGCCGCCGCATGAGACGTTTTGGGTTCGGCAGGAAGAACTACCTAGGATCCGGCGCACCAGCGGGACATGTCGCCACGAGTCTCGACGCTTGCGTTTCAGACTGCGAAGAGGCCTTGCGGTACCGACTGCAAGTGAGACAGCATTTTTCGTCGATCGAGACCCGGTTTGGCCAAGGGGGAGCGGTGGGTAATTACTGCTTCGTCTGACCGGGCGTGGGCGGGACATAACCCGGGGGGAGCTGCGATCCCTCACCGAAGAAGAACTCTTCCATCTGCTTCATGATGAGTTCCTGGGCTTCCATCGTCGCGGGGTTGAGCCGGTACTCGTTGATGACCATCTTGAGGTGCTCGGCCCACAAGGCCCAGGCGTCTTTTGACACGTTGTCATAGATCTTCTGGCCCAGCTCCCCTTCGAAAGGCGTCTCATCGAGTCCGGGAAGCTCCTTGCCGAACTTTACGCACTTAACCAGTCTCTCTGCCATCGGTTTCACCGCCCACTCTATTCTAGGAGGAATGCCACAGGACTGCAAAAAGAGCTATAACCAGAAGTTGTGGATGAGCCTCTGAGGGGAGGCGGCGTATCCTGACGATTGAGGAAGCAACTCAATCGTTTTCTGGAAAGGAACAAGGAGGATACGCCATGAGTCAGTGTGAAGCTGCTGAGAGCAGCAGTCAAGTCAACCCCCAAGTCATTGATGGAAAGGAACGCTCGCCCTTGGATGAGGTGCTGCGCCAAGGAGCGCGCCAGATGCTCGTCAAGGCCGTGGAAGCCGAAGTGACCGCCTACATCGAAACGCATCAGCACGAAGTCGACCAGGACGGCCGGCGGCTGGTGGTGCGCAACGGTCACGCCCGCGAGCGCACCATCGTCAGCGGCGTGGGTCAGCTGAAGATCCAGGCGCCGCGGGTCGACGATCGCCGAGTCGATGAGCAGGGCCGGCGCTTTCGTTTCACTTCCCAGATCCTGCCGCCGTATCTGCGGCGCACGAAGAGTGTGGAGGAGTTGATCCCCTGGTTGTACCTGAAAGGGATCTCGACGGGCGATTTCAGCGAAGCGCTGGAGGCCTTGCTGGGGCCCGACGCTCCGGGCCTGTCGGCGACGACGGTGGTGCGTCTCAAAGACGTCTGGCGCCGCGAGTACGAGGCTTGGTCAAAGCGTGACCTCAGCGGCCAGCGGTTTGTTTACATTTGGGCCGATGGCATCTACTCGAATGTTCGTCTGGACGATGAACGGCAGTGTTTGCTGGTTGTGATGGGAGCACTCGAAGACGGTCGCAAGCAACTGCTGGCGGTGCACGACGGCTTTCGCGAAAGCGAACTGTCGTGGCAGGAGTTGCTGGAGGACTTGAAACGGCAGGGGCTCGAGCTGCCGCCGAAGTTGGCGGTGGGCGACGGAGCGATGGGGTTTTGGGCGGCACTGCGGAAAGTCTATCCGGCGACCGGTGAGCAACGCTGCTGGCTCCACAAGACGGCCAACGTGCTCAATAAGCTGCCGCAGAGCATGCAGGGCAAAGCCAAGCAGGCGCTGCGCGACATCTATCTTGCCCAGAGTCGGCAGACGGCGGAGGCCGCTCTGGACCGTTTCAAGAACCTATACGAGAAGAAGTTCCCCAAAGCGGTCGAGTGCCTGGAAAAAGACCGCCAAGTGCTGCTGGCTTTCTACGACTTTCCGGCCGAGCACTGGGGGCACTTGCGGACGACGAACCCGATCGAGTCCACCTTTGCGACGGTCCGTTTGCGGCAGCGACGAACGAAGGGTTGTGGCAGCCGCGAAGCGTCGTTAACGATGGTCTTCATGCTGGCCCGCCAAGCCGAGCGCCACTGGCGACGCCTGAACGGTTCGGAAGTGATTGTTCATGTCTTAGAGGGAAAGGTTTTCAAGGATGGATTGATGGTTCAGGAAAACGCCGCCTGACCTCGCCCATCCACAACATTTGACAATATCTCCTGCAAAAACCGAGTCTGGTCGGCCGGGTACTATAGGTATAGTACTATTGACGGGGGCGAGACAAACACCCTACGATATAGTGTACGAAAGTTCTAGGCTCCTGGTAGTACTTATTTTTGTCGGGGAACACTATGACCAGTCTACGCGACGCAAGCTCTGCTCTTCAGATGACCCAGAGGAAAGACCGTGGAATCGTCATTATCCTCGTAGCGCTAACCGTATTTGTAATCATCGGCTTGGCGGGACTTGCGATCGATCTGTGCCGCATTTACATCACGCAGAATGAACTTCAAAACTTTACGGATTCAGGGGCCATCTGGGCGGTATCGAGACTCGATGGCACTAACCCAGGCATTGCCGCGGCGAGGGTTGCGGCGCTGCCCGCAACGGACTAGGGAACCAACCCCAACCGCTGGGCTTTCGGCATGGAGCAGGTTATTTCCGGCGTGACTACAGTCGAATTTGCCACGGACGCCGCCGGGCCTTTTGTCGTGAATCCCCCGACTCCGCTGGGCTACCGTTTTGCCCGGGTATCCACACAAAGCACGATACCGGTCTACTTTGCCTCGATTTTTCCGGGGGTGGGCTTCAGTAGTATAGTAGGCGCCTTCTCCATTGCCGGCCCAGGGGTTCCAGACAGCTTTCGTGGACGGTCTCTTCCCCTTTTCGCCGGACGCCCACAATTGCGGCGACCCTAACTACGGGTTCTTGTACGGCGGGCTGTACACCCTGCGCTGGGGCAATCCTACCGGCAGCTATGATCCAAACGACCCGCGAGTCTTGACAAGCATAGATGGCGTAGGCTTGGTGACTTGTACTGGCAGCATGGACATTATGGCCAAGCAATACGGGTTTCAGCCAGGTGCGGCGAAGGAGAGCCAAGACCAGCGGGGCTACATCGACTTGGGGAGTATGCTCGGTGCGATCGGCGGCGGCGCCGCTCTGATCCGTAACGTTATAATGGGGTATCCACTTGACTCAGGTAACCACAACATCTTGTGGTTGGGCTCACGGGGCCTCAGCGTCCCAGTCGGCGACGATCGATCGATACGGCGTTGGGTCCACGGCGACTGCCTGCTGCACAAGGCGGTAGAAGAGTTTTCCCCGGCTGCGTGAGTTGCGCCGGTTGAAGCGGAACACAAACTCGTCGAGGTAGTAGTCCAGATGCTCGTGGCTAACCGCGGCTTGGTGCGTGCCCAGCAGCCAGCGCTTGAGCAACGAGATCGCTTGGTGCACCCTCGGCAATAATTCCGAGGCCTGCTTGCGGCGGCCCGACAGAAAGACGATGCGATGCTGGTAGCCCTTCTTCTCCAGCGGCTCGTAGCCCAGCCAGCCGTCGGTGTGCACCACGCTTCCCGGCTCGACCGACTCCTCCACGAAGGGCATCAAACTGGCCGCCGATGCGTTCCGCACGCGCTGCATGCGGATCCGTCCTAGCCCGGAGATATTGTCAAATGTTGTGGATGGGCGAGGTCAGGCGGCGTTTTCCTGAACCATCAATCCATCCTTGAAAACCTTTCCCTCTAAGACATGAACAATCACTTCCGAACCGTTCAGGCGTCGCCAGTGGCGCTCGGCTTGGCGGGCCAGCATGAAGACCATCGTTAACGACGCTTCGCGGCTGCCACAACCCTTCGTTCGTCGCTGCCGCAAACGGACCGTCGCAAAGGTGGACTCGATCGGGTTCGTCGTCCGCAAGTGCCCCCAGTGCTCGGCCGGAAAGTCGTAGAAAGCCAGCAGCACTTGGCGGTCTTTTTCCAGGCACTCGACCGCTTTGGGGAACTTCTTCTCGTATAGGTTCTTGAAACGGTCCAGAGCGGCCTCCGCCGTCTGCCGACTCTCGGCAAGATAGATGTCGCGCAGCGCCTGCTTGGCTTTGCCCTGCATGCTCTGCGGCAGCTTATTGAGCACGTTGGCCGTCTTGTGGAGCCAGCAGCGTTGCTCACCGGTCGCCGGATAGACTTTCCGCAGTGCCGCCCAAAACCCCATCGCTCCGTCGCCCACCGCCAACTTCGGCGGCAGCTCGAGCCCCTGCCGTTTCAAGTCCTCCAGCAACTCCTGCCACGACAGTTCGCTTTCGCGAAAGCCGTCGTGCACCGCCAGCAGTTGCTTGCGACCGTCTTCGAGTGCTCCCATCACAACCAGCAAACACTGCCGTTCATCGTCCAGACGAACATTCGAGTAGATGCCATCGGCCCAAATGTAAACAAACCGCTGGCCGCTGAGGTCACGCTTTGACCAAGCCTCGTACTCGCGGCGCCAGACGTCTTTGAGACGCACCACCGTCGTCGCCGACAGGCCCGGAGCGTCGGGCCCCAGCAAGGCCTCCAGCGCTTCGCTGAAATCGCCCGTCGAGATCCCTTTCAGGTACAACCAGGGGATCAACTCCTCCACACTCTTCGTGCGCCGCAGATACGGCGGCAGGATCTGGGAAGTGAAACGAAAGCGCCGGCCCTGCTCATCGACTCGGCGATCGTCGACCCGCGGCGCCTGGATCTTCAGCTGACCCACGCCGCTGACGATGGTGCGCTCGCGGGCGTGACCGTTGCGTACCACCAGCCGCCGGCCGTCCTGGTCGACTTCGTGCTGATGCGTTTCGATGTAGGCGGTCACTTCGGCTTCCACGGCCTTGACGAGCATCTGGCGCGCTCCTTGGCGCAGCACCTCATCCAAGGGCGAGCGTTCCTTTCCATCAATGACTTGGGGGTTGACTTGACTGCTGCTCTCAGCAGCTTCACACTGACTCATGGCGTATCCTCCTTGTTCCTTTCCAGAAAACGATTGAGTTGCTTCCTCAATCGTCAGGATACGCCGCCTCCCCTCAGAGGCTCATCCACAACTTCTGGTTATAGCTCGACGATGAAAGTTCGCGTTCATACCAGCAATCGCGGGGCCACGATTATCGAATTTGCTTTAGCTTTCCCGCTTGTGATCCTCATTCTGGGCGGCATGTTCCAGTTCGGTTACACGTTCTTCGTCTATAACAGCCTGGTGAGCCAGGTTCGCTCCGGCACCCGCTACGCTTCGATCGCCGATTTTGACAAGCCGAATGGCACTACCTTCGAGCAGAACGTAAAAAACGTCGTTGTGTACGGGATATCGAACGCGACGGCCAGTGATAAACCCTTGGTACCGGGTCTCAATATCAGTCATGTTGTTATTGATTCCAGCGACAGGCTCGCTAGCGGAAGGCCTCGTTCGATTGCGATCTCCATCTGGGCCTTTGATGTGCCGACGATTTGGACCACCTTCCAGTTGAACAACAAGCCCAAATCTTTCTTTGTGTACTTGGGTCAGGATACCTAGGATCCGCCATGAAAAACTGGGTTAAACATCGAGCTAGGAAAGGCGCCACGATCGTCGAGGCTTCGTTAGTCCTGGGCCTGACCTTGTTCACCATTATGGGCCTGATCGAGCTTGCCATCGCGCTTTTCTTTTACCAAGGCGTGGTTGAACGGGCACGGGCTGGGGCTAGGTGGGCGGTCGTGCACGGTTACAACGAAACCCAGTTCAAGAACATCGTGGCGTACGGTAACGCAGCCGGATCGGGCGGCTCTGTTCTCGGCTTGGACCCAGCGATGGTCGACGTTTGTGTGGAGCCCATCGATCAAACTAGTAGTTTCTCAGTGATACACATGAGGGTCACCAGGCCCGCTTTCCAGTTGATCTCACCCTTCTTCGGCGGTTACTCGATGCAGCCTTCGATGGAGGTAAGCCTGCCAGTTGAGGCAGCGGGCTGCTCAGGTTCGGCAGCGCCGCCGACTTGCCCGGTTTCCCTCCCCGACACTTGCCCGTAAAGAGCCCTACCGCAACCCCCCTCGACGGGGTCACCGTCAAACCCTAAGCAGCAGCATCTAGTTCGGCATTGACCAACAGTACTCGAAACTTCCGACAATGATTGCGAATCATCGCAGGCCCTGTCGGAGGTTGGCACAGGTAATTCCGCACCACTTCGGAGCGCGTGTAGATTCCCAGACCTACTGATTGAACCTACCATTCGCGCCCCTGAGCGCATCGAGGATCAGCCTCTCGACCTGCGCCCACACCTCCGGGTCGTGGCCCATCTTCGTGTGAGCCGGTCGAAAGATTTTCTTCCACCACGATACATGGGAGAGGTCGATGTCCTTGTCTCGATAGTCATATTCAAAGTTGCCGACGATGGTCGTTTTGGTTGGGTCCTGGGCGCGAATCTCCGGCTCGCCACGGATGAAGAGGCCGTTCGGTTGGAAAAGATTAGCCGCCTGGCGGACGTTAGGAGGAATCAGGCCGTCTCCCCGTCCGACGCTATCGATTTGGACGGTGAGCAGAATGGGGAGGTCGATTTCCTCCAGCTCGCGAGCCAACTTTACGACTGCCGCGCCACCAAAACTGTGGCCATAGACAATCAGCCTAGCGTTGCTACGTTCGAGTGCATCCAGAGTGCGGTCTTGGTTTCGGTCAAAGGCGTTCTTGATTAATTCGATCGCCAGCTGACGTCGAGTGTTCTCGACTGTTTCGACGTGAACCCCGGGAAGATTCATGCCGCGCAGCTTTAGGGCCAGTTTTCTTACCCAGCGCTTGTCGTTGTTCCAGGGTTCGCGGCCACCCATGAAACCAACGACGAGCGCATGGTTGGCGGGCAATGGCGTGGCTGTAATGAAGTCTCGATAGTCCTGGCCGCGCGCTAGGCACTGGCCGGCCAAAAGCGAGAGCGGGATCGCGAATACCAAAAACCTACGCCTAGCCCGCCGGCGGGTGGCGCCTGGAAACGTCCTCCTCGGGGGCGCCAAAGCCGCGTGTCGACGAAACCGGGAAGAGGCGTCCACCGCTTGGCCCTAACGGAAAATAAAAGCTACTTATTACGCTTCTTTTGGGGTCTTGAACTATTGGGCGGTTTTCGGAGTACCAGCTTGGCGATGTGCTCCAGAACGGCTCGGAAATAAGCCCCGTCTCGGACTGGCTCTTCCGTTTCATCGTCGAAACGGCTGGTCTCTCCGGGAAGGTAGTGAAACGGGAACCGCTGGGTCTGTTTGCGCGGAAGATAGCCCCAGCCGCCACCCTCTTGAAAAACGGCATCGGCACTGGCCTTTTCTCGGGATAGGTTGGCCAACGTCGTCTCGTGTCCGTTATCGTCCTCGGTCATCCACACCGCTCGCGAAGTGGCTTGAAACTCCCGCAGACGCCTGATTTTTTCACCGGGTGTCATGCCGTTGCCGTGAATCAAGACCAGGTCACAAGCCTGGGCTAATGAGTCAGGGTAGGACATGCCGCTGCTGCCGGACGCTCCGATCGGCAGTGTGTAATCAGCTGTGTTGAATCGGTCGCGCACTATTTCGATCAGCCGGTTGATGTTCTCGGGAATGAATCGTCCGTGATCCCAACTGGATTCCTCAACGTCCCATTCGTTGGCGATATCGATGATGACGTTGCGGAGATCACTTCCAATTAGCCAGTCGGTGATATTTCGGGTCGCTGCTACAATCGCGTTCGGCGAATCAAAGATGTCATCTTGGCCCGGTTGGAAGTAAATGAGGCAGACGAACATGCCGCGCCGGTCGGCTTCCTCAACCAGTCTCCGCAGCCGTCTGAGCCACCCTTGTTTTAGAGAGCCGTCGGAGCGGAATGCGCTGACCAACGGACCCTGGCTCCCCGCCTGTCTGTGTCGCCGGAGAGTGTTGTTGATGTCGCTGCCGTGTTCAGGGTTATCCCCCTGCAAGCTGACACTTATGGCCAGCACCCCATGTTCCCGATAGAGGTCCAAAGCCTTAATGACCTCAGCCGTGTTGCGGTCAGGGTCAAAGTGCTCCTCGGACGAGAGCTCGTCCTCGAAGAGCGCCTGTGTCAGCCCGAGAGCCATCAACTTACCGCGCGCCTGCGAGCGATACGCTCTCCCGGAATAGGTCAGGCGCCAGATGCTGCTCGGCGTATTGCGCACGTAGAACCGATTAGCCTTGTAGCGAGGTCCCAGCATCGAACCTGTGGCGATTTCGGCGCCTGTCAGTTCAACAGGAAACAAGCTAAGAAGTGCAATGGCAACAAGCCAAACCATCGATTTAATACGCCGACATATCGTATCTTTTCGGACCAAGATGAGAGAATGGGGCCGCCCACCGCCAAGCTGTGCAAGTCACCGGTCTCGGATAGCAGCGGCGCGGTTCCCCCATTGTGCCATACGGCAGTGCCGAGCGGTGCAGTCGCTGGTTGCGCTGAGAAGTCGGCGCTCGCCAGATGACCCCGCTCAGAACGGATGAATCCACGGGCATCTCGACGCCGCCACCGGATACCGGCACGCATAGGCGGCTAAACGAGCGTGACCGCATTTATGAAATGGACTGCTTCGTTCAAAATCGGCCGAACTGACGTTGCCACCGACGGCTACGAACCGTGCCGAATAGTGTAGAGCGCCAACCGCACTCGGTCCTTGACTTGCAGCTTGTCGAAGACGTTGCGCAGGTGATTGCGAACGGTGTGGTCACTGATACTGAGGTGGCGTGCAATCTCCCTATACGGTTGACCCTGAGCCACCAACGACGCGATTTGGCGCTCGCGCGGAGTCAGACAACTCCACAGGGAAACGTCTTCGGCGGGTGGTGGCACGTGGGCCTTCTTGCGAGGACGCACCGGCGGAGTTTGGAGAAGGTGCGGCTTGAGATGAGCTAAGCTTTCCTCCAGCCAGGGGCCTCCCCGGTGAACTCTACGGACGGCTTGAATCAACTGCTTCGTCGCCGATTTCTTGGACACTATCCCCTTGGCGCCCAGTTCCAACGCGAGCGCGAGGGGCAAAGGGTCATCCACCCCGGTGAGGATAATGGTGCGCACTCCTAAGCGGGCTCTTTTCATCTGTCGCAGAACCTCATGTCCATCAGGGGGTGGCATATCTAGGTCGAGAAGCAAGACGTCTACTTCGGCGCGGCGCATCAGCGAGCAGATGTCATTCCCGTGAGAGACTTCAGCAGCGACCTCGAGGTCGGGCTCTTCTTCCAGCAAGGTCCGGACGCCCGCCCGCAATAATTGGTGGTCGTCGACCACCGCAACCCGAATGCGCTCCCCCGTTCGTCGCGGCCGCGAAGCCATGCTCGCCTCTCCATAGTCTTATCGGCCATGGCAGCGGGGACGGCAGCACAACGGTTACTGTGAGAGAGCGCTAGGCCCAAGTACTGCCTGTTTAGAAACGGTCGGAGGGGATTTCGCCGACTCTACGAATTCCCCGGTTGAAGGGCATTTTCATGCGCCAGACAGCGATGGATTTTCCCGAATAGTTCCTGCCATTCGAAAGGCTTGGCGACATAGTCGTCCGCTTTAGCGGCGAAAGCCTTCTCGACGTCGCCCATGGTGGTCTTGGCCGTTAGCATGATAATGGGAATGTGCGAAGTGTCAGGTCGTTCCTTGAGGATTTGGCACAATGTTAGGCCGTCGATGCCAGGCATCATGATGTCGAGCAAAATCAGGTCCGGCATTTCGGCGAGCGCAGTCTGGAAGCCCGTTTCTCCGTCCGCCTCCACCAGCACATCGAAGCCCTGCATCTCCAATCGAAAAATGATCGGTTTCACGACGTCTTCTTCATCGTCGACGATTAAGCCCGCATTTCCAATTTGATTCAGACCTCTCGACCTTCCGGCGGCCTTGAGCGTCTTTATTCATAGGGGCTAGAGCCCGATGAGGACGCCATGGAGGCCAACACCCAATGGGTGAAAAACAAACCAAGCCATTCCAGCTAAGTTTCAACGGCTCGTTGAAAGTCGATTTCCAGGGATCGCACGTCACTTCCGACGGTGGCTTGATCCTGGTTCGGGAGTTGGACGAGCGACTCGGACTCGGGAAACTGATCGGCGAGCATCTCACCGACTCCCGGCAAGGCACAAACAAGCAGTTCACGTTCGCTGATCTGTTGCGGCAGTCGGTCTACAGCCGCTTGGCAGGCTACGAGGACGTCAACGACGCCGTCCGAGTGTCGGCTGACCCGACGTTTCGCTTGATCGGCTCGCAGAAGATCTGGGATCGCGGTGCGGCCTTGACCTCGACGCTGCACGGCTTCGAGACGGAGATGCTGGCGAGCGAAGAGAACCTGCTGGGGCTGATGGCGCTGAACCGAGAGCTGGTCGGGCAAGCGGAGGCGTTCGACGACTCCGAGTGGGTCGTTCTGGACATGTACTCCACCGAGAGTCCGGTCCATGGCCAACAGGAAGGCAGTGCCTACAACGGACACTTCGAGTCGGTCTGCTACCACCCGTTGCTTTTGTTCAACGGTCATGGTGATTGCCTCGCTGCCAAGCTGCGTCCCGGCAACGTGCACAGCGCCGAGGACTGGGATGAGCTATTGTTGCCGGAGATCGAGCGCCAACTGGCCGAAGGCAAACAGGTCACCTTTCGCGCCGATGCCGCCTTCGCCAAGCCCGAGATCTACGAAGCACTGGAGGAGCGCGGCGCGGACTACGCGATCCGCATTCCGGCCAATAAGAGCCTGGAGCTGGAGATCGAAGACATCCTGTTTCGTCCGCCGGGGAGGCCCGGCCGCAAGCCGCTAGTGCGCTACAAGAGCTTTCGCTATCAGGCGGAGAGCTGGAAGGGGCCCAGACGAGTTGTCGCCAAGGTCGAGCACCACCAGGGCGAGCTATTCGCGCGCGTCGGTTTTATCGTGACGAACATGAGCTTGCCAAGCCGGTCGGTGGTGCGTTTCTACAACAAGCGCGGCACGGCGGAGCAGTGGATCAAAGAAGGTAAGCAAGCGACGCACTGGACGCGGCTGTCGTGCCATCGCTTCCGGGCGAACGAGGTGCGCTTGCAGCTCAGCGTGCTGGCCTATAACCTGGGCAACTTGTGGCGGCGGCTGGGGCTGCCGCAACGGATCAAGAGCTGGTCGCTGACGAGCTTGCAGCACCGGCTGATGAAGACGGGCGGACGGCTAATTAAACACGCGCGGTATTACTGGCTCTTGTTCGCGGAGGGACATCTGAACCGGCGCCTGTTTGGCGACATGCTGCGGAGGATCTGGGCGCTGCCTGTGCCGGGCGGGTAGCACGCGACTTGCCGAATGCGAAACCTGAGTACTGAGGACGGAAGCTCGGAAGGGTGTCTGCGAAATTGACTTCGCAGCGGCGGATCAGCCCCCATGAGGGGCAAGAAGGGGGCTCGATCGGTCCCGCCTCAGCCGCCGCCTCTTTCGGGTGGAGAAATGGTTGCGCTTCGCCGGGTGAGGGTGTAGACTCGTGCCGTCAGAGGAGCCAAATCGGAAATCCTGGCTAAAAGGCACCGGCAAACCGTTGCGGGCCTGATTCATTTTCCGCGTACCCAAAAACGGACTACTTCAGACGCTCCCGGTATCTATTTTGCGTAGAAGACTAGCCCTCTTCAGCCCAGGCTAAGCTTGGCTCGCTCGGCCATCTGAACGAGCCGGCAGCCATTGGGCTCGTTTTGGCCTCTGAAGGCCTTTTCTTAGCCTCGCAAATGTCGGCCAAGTTATTAAAATAGCTTGTCTTATAAGTAAATTGGCTTTGTTTAGTAATGTTTTCTTGTGTCGGCCGGTTCCGCGGAGGAAAAAGCCATTTGGAAGGGCCCGTGCCCTGACGGGCAGGGCGCCGTCGTGTGGCTAGCCGCGAAGGTAGTTGTGCCAACGGTTCGGCCTCGACAGTCAGCTTGGTGAACATAACAGCACAGAGCCGCAGGCGTGAGCCTGCGGGCCCGAGCCCTGACGGGCCCGGCTCTGTCCGGTTCTCGCCGCCTGTTGCAATCCCCGATCTTGTCATACCTTCCTAGCACAGCCCCCTGTCCCCCGGGTGCCAACAGCCTCCTGCGTCTATTCTATCGCGGGCGGCTAGGATTTCCCTGGACAAGACCCCAGAGATTGCTGAAAACAAAAGATGTTGCCGCCCGTGACTGGCAGATTGGAGTCGGGCCGACAGATGAAACGTCCGCGGATCTGGCGGGCGAAGGTATGTTCTGCGCAAAAAGCACAAATGAGCGCCCGCCTACATCCGCGCTACGAGCTTCCCAAAAGGCCGACACTTACAGTAGTTTGACCTTATAGCCTCAAACATCTTTTGGCGGGTCTCTGTTTACAGCCCAGACGAAGGAAGTTTTATCGACTCAATCCTCGTTTGATGTAAGCAACTTGGCTGCCATCGTCGGATAGGGAAGACTGGCCGCAGTCAGCTTTGCGGCATTCTGTAAGATTCTCGGGCGGCTGACCAGAGCGTTCCATAAAGACGTCGAGGGTCTCTTTGCCAGCGCCTTGCCGATGGTACAGGCGAATTTGGTCGTACGCTGTATCCCACGCCCAAAGTTGGTGGATGTTGTCTGTCTGAGTGGTCGCGTCCAGCGGAGTGAACCCGGCAGTATCGAGAGAGAGTAAGCCAAGCTGCTCGGGGTCTCGCTTGAGTACGGCCACTTTATTGCTTTTGCCCCGGGCGAACCCAAGGAGCCTGGCGGGGCCTACCTCACCGGCCAGCTCTTCCGGGGCAACTCCCAACGAGGAGATTTTGACAACTTTCCCGGCTTTGATGGCTAGAATTCCACCGTCGTTGGGGATGAAAATTGGCGAACGATAACTGCCGTCCCAGGTGTACCGCACGCTGGTCTGGGTGGCAAGACTCTTGACCCAAATATCACCTTCCAACTCGTGGGGTTCACCTTTCAGGTTCCTGGCCGTGGCTGAAATTCCGGTGACCCGCAGGAGCCAGTCCCACCACGAATCGGCCCCCGCCAGGCTGACCGTCAGAATCAATCCGAGCAGGACTGGCCGCATCGTGCCCTACCTCGCCTCCTATCTCACCGTAAAGAACGGAGGGTTCTTCCGGGTTTCTAGTGGGCGAGTGAGGCTCGGTGGTAGTCTCGCGGGATGCAAGACCGCGAGCTATACCGCCAGATTCTGGGCATCGAAAGTCCCTGGAAAGTCGTGCGAGTGGAGCTGCGCCGAGCCGACGGCGAAGTCCACGTCTTCCTCGAACACGACGAGCAAGTCCGCTGGCCGTGCCGCCAATGCAGCGCCGTGTGCGCACTCCACGATCATCAGCCCGAACGCCGCTGGCGTCACCTCGACACCTGTCAGTACCGCACGATCCTGCACGCCCGGCCGCCGCGCAGCGACTGCTCCGAGCACGGGCCGCGCGTCGTGCGACTGCCCTGGGCCGAGGCTTCCAGTCGCTTCACCGCGCTGTTTGAAGCTCTCGCGATCTCGTGGCTGAAGGAAGCCAGCCAGCAAGGCATCGCCGAGTTGCTGGCGCTGAGCTGGGACGAGATTCACGGCATCCTGGAACGCGCCGTGCAACGTGGGCTCGAACGTCGCGCGGCAGAGCCGATTCCCTACCTGGGCGTCGACGAGAAGAGCTTCCGCAAGCGCCATCGCTATCTCACCGTCGTCAACGATCTCAACCGCTCGCGCGTGTTGTTCGTCGCCGAGGGACGCCGCCAGGCCAGCCTGGACGGCTTTTGGAAGACGTTGAGCGCAGAGCAACTCGCCCGAGTCGAGGCCGTCGCGATGGACATGTGGGATCCTTACGTCGCCTCGACCCGGGAGCATCTCGACGAATCGGAGAAAAAGATCGGAGAAAAAGATCGTTTACGACAAATATCACATCGCGGCGCATCTGGCGAAGGCGGTGGACCAGGTGCGGCGGGCGGAGAACAAGCGTTTACTGGCCCTCGGCGACGAGCGTTTGACAGGCACGAAGTACGCTTGGCTGCGGCATCCGGCGAACTTTTCCGAGGACGCCTGGCGCGAGTTCCGCGCGCTGCGCGAAAGCGACTTGAAGACGGCGCGGGCGTGGGCGTTGAAGGAAACGGCGATGCGGCTGTTCGACTATCGTCGCGAATCGGCGGCGCGAGCTTTCTTCGAGCAATGGCGCGGCTGGGCGAGTCGCAGCCGGCTGACGCCGATGGTCACCGTAGCGCGGATGTTGACGGCTCGCCTCGAAAACATACTCACGTATCTGAAACACCGCATTACGAACGCGGTCAGCGAGGGGTTGAACTCAAGGATTCAATGGGTCAAGGCCACGGCGCGCGGTTTCCGCAATCAACAGAACTTCATCAACGCCATCTACTTCCACTGTGGGAAACTCGATCTGGCTCCTTCGCCCACTTAAAACCCGGAAGAGCCGAACGGAAAGTGGCGCAGCCCTGGCGACTTCCCGAAGATCGCGTGTTGTTCCCCGTTTAGCTGTTTGACGCGCTGCCGTATCCAAATGGCCAGCTCGTCGGTATGAATGACACCGTCCTTGGGCTGGGTATCCGCCTTGCCCTGCAGACCTTCGATTAAAGCCTGCGTGAACGCGCCTTGTTCATACTCTGGCAGCTCCACGGATTTCTCGTTGTGCGTAGAAGACGCAAAGGACACGATCCCCGAGTATTTGCTTTGCATCTCTTTGATGATTTCCGAGAAATCACCTGAACCCTTTCCCTTGCCACCGCCAGCCGCCGCGGCGTGGCAAGTATCAACAAAGAGAAGCGCTTTATTGTTGGCTGACGTGAGCTTCTTGAGAAGATTTGTCCACGGGATGTCGTAGAGGTCGAATTCGTCGGGGTCGTGCTCGTGCGAATAGAAGTAGTAGTTCTGTTGACTGTCTCTGCCGCCGTGCCCGGAAAGAAATAGGACCCGCAAATCCTTCTGTGTTCCTTCCCGGCTAAGCCAGCTCAATGCCCGAATGATCTCTTCGCGCGTAGCCTGCCCGTTGATGAGACGCTTGGTTTGGATTTGACTAAAAAGGCGGCCCTCCTGTCCTAGGAAGGCCTCTTCCACCTTCGTGGCATCGCGATGGGCGTAGTCGAGCTTGAACCGCGGATTCTTATACTCAGAGATCCCAATGGCCAGTAAGTAGAGGTTGGACTTGCTGCCTTCCGCTCTGCCCGTGAAGTTGATGGTCCGTGTCTCGAAGTCGGATACGGCTTTCTGGTGCGCAGCCATCGCGCTTAAGTAGTTCGTTCCCGGCTGGAGCTCGACCTCAAACTCAAATCGGTGCGTCTTTGACCCTTGACTTCTCGGCGGCAGCCTGTACCTCTGCAGGTTGTTGAGTAGGACCCGAACATCGGTCAGCGGAAGGCTTGTCGAACGCGCCTCGCCGATGACGGTCATAGTCTTCTCGGTGACCTTGGTTTCTGGTCTCAGAGGGCTGGCGAAGAACACGGTAGGAGGAGCACTCGCCACGATGTCTGAGGGCGTAAAAACGGGTTCGACAGGTCCCGGGCCTGTTCGTTTCTCGTTGGCGCGCTTCAACGCCAGGAGGAGCGCTTGAAACGATGTCTCAGATTGGATGTCGCGGGTGGCGAGGTATTCTGCCACCACGTCGGGGCGGTACAACTGCTTCTGAAATCGGGCGGCGCCGTAGTAGGTAGCGAGTTGATCTACACCGTTGTTAACGTGCCAGCCGATGTACTTGTCGCCGTTAAGGCTCGAGGTGTAGTAGCCCTGGGGCGTCCAGGCGACCCACTCGTCGTCGGCGCCAACAAAAACCCTGAGTAGATTTCTTCCGGATGGCACGTCCCAAAGCCGCACTGTTTGATCGCCGGACCCCGAGACCAGCATGCGGCCGTCGGGCGAGAAAGCCAATGACCAGACCTCGCTCGTATGCCCGGTCAAGTCGGCGGCCTTCTAGCCGGTCTCTGCGGAATAAAGCGTGAGGACCCCACTGGCGCCACCACTGGCGACATAGCGGCCGTCGGGGCTAAAGGAGAAGCTATTGTGGCGAAACCCGGAGGTCTCATCACGCTCGATCTCATGCGAGAGCGTATCCCCTTTTAGGATCTGCAAATAGGTGTGGGCAACGGTTGGTCCGCTCCGAGTCTTGAGGGTAAATTCACCGTGAGTCTCGCGGGCACGAAGGAATTTGGACTCGTCCTGCACCTCGCCCCCGAGCGTAACCTGATAGCGGCCCTCTTGCTGCAGGGTCAGGATTCTCTGTAGGGGGCCGCGGTTATTGAGCGACCGGAACGAGAAGGCATTGCCGAAAGCAATCGAGCCAGCATCACTTGCAAACGCCGTGGCCAAGATCCGTTGCCCATCGCCCGCCAGGCGCCGGATGACGTTCCCGGTCTCGATGTCCCACAAATAGATGGGCTTATCGTTCCCGCCTGCCGTGGCAGCTGTGCTTCCGTCGGGCGAGATGGCCGTGGCTATCACGACGTTGTCGTGTTTGGAGAACCGCGTGATGACCTCACCGGAACGAACCGAGAACACCACGCAATCGTACTTTCTGCCGCTCACACCTGAGCCGAGGAGACGCTGCCCGTCTGGGCTGAAGGCTAGACTATCCACCTCCATTCCGGCTTCGTCGAAAACCTTCATGAACTGGCCAGTTTTGGCGTTCCATAGCCGGACTGTTTTGTCATAACTGCCCGAGGCGATATAGCGGCCTTCAGGGGAAAAAGTCGCTGCCCTAACTTTGTCCTGATGCCCCAGCATCTCGCGAATCAAAGCGCCCTCTCCTACGTCCCAGAGCCGCAGGGTGTCATCGTTACTGCCGGAGACTAACCGCTGACCGTCCGGAGAAAAACCGACTGCGTAGACGTTATCTTGGTGGCCCGAGAGAGTGTGCAGCTCCTTGCGTTGTTCGACATCCCAGATTCGAACGGTCTTGTCAGCGCTTCCGGACGCCAGATAGCGGCCGTCGCGGGAAAACGCTAGGTCGTGTATCACCCTGGTGTGTCCCTTGAGAAGGGACACGACGTTGCCCGTTTTGAAGTCGTGCAGACGGATTGCACGACGGCTTTCCGGGTTCCCTACCAGCCAGCCGCCGACCGCCAGATAGCGGTTGTCGGGCGACAGAGCGGCCGCGTAGATCTTGCCCGCGGGTCCGTCGCCGATTTCGCCGCGGATGATGCGAACGGGTTCACCCGTTGCAACATCCCACACCCGCACCACTTTGTCAGATCCTGCCGAGACGAGGTGCTTCCCGTCACGGGTAAAGATGACATCCCTAATCAGAGACTGATGCCCCCCGGTATCGATCACAAGACGTGGTTCTTCGGCGTGCACCACCGAAGCAAGCAGTCCCATCAAAATCAACAGCCGTCTCATGGGTGTCCTCGAAACAAGATCCGAAGAATCGGATCGTACCCCGCCACCTCGAGCTTCTTGACGTCCGATTTCAACTCCGTCACCAGCGCCCGCTTCGTCCCAGCTCTGCCCTGACGCTGGACGAGAAAAGTGACGCGCTCTTTGCCTTCCCAGACCAGCCAGCGCTGCTCGGTGGTCGCACTGACCCTGGGAAGCTCTTTGTCCGTAATTAACACGCCGAAATTGATGGGCAACCAGAGGAATTGTAGCGCAATTAGCAGCCCAAGAAGCAGCGTCCACGCTCTGGACGATGCGGTGTGCTGCCGTACCACAAACCAGATTGCCGCGACGAGGCCAGTGCCGGCAACGAGCCCGGCGAAGTAGAGTGACTGGCAACCGCCAGTGGGGTCGAGCAATACGGGATGCAGCCATTCCGGCTCGGGAAGTTTTTCGCGCAGCAGAAGGTTCGTGAAAAAGAGACATTGCCGCATCACGCCCTGAATCAGGACGACAGAAAGAACAACGCCGGCTAAGGCCAGCCGGTTGGGCAGCGACCACCAAGCCCAAAGCCTTTCTCTGAAAGAACGAAGCTTCTCACGCCGCCGCAACCACCCGACGAGAGGCACAAACGGCAGGCAGATCATCACCAGAATGGAGAACGAGCCAAGGAAATAGACCAGGAACCTCGCGCCCGCGAAAACGTAACGTTCATCCAGGATTGCAAGATCCGTGAAGATCCCGAAAGCCATTAAGTGAAACCGCAGGGTCAGGTATCCGGTTAAATACAGCAAAAAACTGCCGAAAGCGGCATAGGAGCCCCAACTGCCGGCGACCGATTTGGCTTTTTCCAGCAAATCTTTCGTGGCGTCCATCATCGGGTCCTATCATGTAAGGAAACCCCTGCCCAAGGGAAGCTCACGCTATACCGTTTCAGAGTCCAGCACGGCGGCGGCGAGAGGGTGGACGGTACGGAATCCGGCAGTATGGCGCGCTCGGAGAGATTCGAACTCCCGACCTTCTGGTTCGTAGCCAGACGCTCTATCCAACTGAGCTACGAGCGCGCGGTGTTGGTGACTCTCATGCTAACTTCGGCGTGTTCGGCTGTCAAACAATGAGCGGCTGTGGCGGAAACTAAACCACTATCCTGCTTACGATGCTTCGGTCTCAGGAGCAGCTTGCGTTGATTTCGTGGGTAGCGTCGAATGGGGTGCAGCCTGAATCTCACGCCTGGGCGGACACGGTGGTCCCCCCTCACAAATAACGTTTGTTCAACGCCGGCCACCCAAACGCTTGTGAGTCGCCATGCACTTCGCAGCATTAAGATAGAGCCCGTAACGTAATTCCTGTTACAGACCGGACCTATTTTCAAAGCGGAAATGCGGGCTAGTGCTTGGTTGCATAAATTCACGATAGATCATAGGCCGACAATCGCTGGACCACTCCCTCACGGTCGCGGCTCGGAAGACTCTGCGAACAAACCACTTCCGGGCCAGACGGACGATCGCATGGTCCTTCGGGAAAGGACTTTTCAAATAGCGCGAACTTTTGCAACCAAGCACTTGCATGCTCTGTCGTGTTGGTTGCCCCCTCCCGTAAAATCACACCAGGCTCACGCATTGGACCCGAGGCAATCCCTTGGCCGCCGGCTCCCAGGTCTGACCTTCGTCGGAGGAACGAAAGACTCGTCCGTCGGATGCGCCAAAAGCCGCCTCGGCGCCCGAGGCCGCCAGACAATGCGTGTCGATGTTCTTGGGAAACCATTTCGGCAGACCCACCTCGCACTTTTCAAAGGCCCCGCTCGCGGGAAGCGGTACGCGGTAGACGGCTGCTCGATCCGTGGAAGGCCCGGTCGAGGCGGTGACCAGAACGGTTTCCCCCGCAACCGCGACCGCGCGGCAATAGCTGGCGTGCAGTCCTTTGGTGTTGAACGTCCATGACTCGCCACGATCTTCGCTAACGGCGAGTCCTTCTAACGAAGCGGCAAGCAAGAGACCCGAACCGGCGTCGAAAACAACTTGGTGCACATCGGCGTGGATGTCGATCGTCGGCTGCCACGATCGCCCTCCGTCTCTCGACCGCAACACACCCCCAACGTGAACATTGGCGTAGATTGCACCGTCAGGATCGGTTGACATTGAACGTACGGCAGGGGGGCCGCCCCAGGGAGTGAACCAAGCGTCTCTTCCCTCCGCATGATCGAAGGACGAGACCAGCTCGAAGCCGTTATCCGCCAGCTTCGACAGATGAGCTTCCGATGTGGCTACCAGAACCCCCGCGGGAGTCGGGAGCAGACACTCCGCCTCGAAGTCGTCGAGTTGCGCGATTTGCTTCCAGTCGTCGCTAGGGGGGCAGTGCCACAGCTCCCGACGATCGACAAGAGTCCAGATCCCTGAGGCGTCATTCGAGATTGACGTGCACTCGCGGCCGGCGAGATGCACTTTCCCGTTGCTACCGAGCTCGTGTAGGGCGTCGTCGGTACCGACCAAGAGTCTTGTGGGCATGGAAGAAGACCACCCTTGACCGCAAGCTGTCCGCGATCCTCCCTGCGTAATTATTGCAGGTAACCCAACGACCGCAATTGCTCGAGGGTCGTATTTCCCAACTCAGTCTCTACCACCTCGACAGTACCGGCGTCTGTTGACGGCAAAAGCTTTCGGAGTTGAGCAGCCAAGGTAGGACGATCTGCTGACATGTCCTTTCTCTCGCCGGGATCGTCGCGCAAGTCATAGAGCTCAACCCGGCCGGAGTTCATGTCCAGAATGAGTTTGTGATGACCGGCTATGAGTCCGCCAAAGACACGCGGCATCAGGCTGGTCCATGAACGAGCCACCCGGTCGGCAACTTGGCCGTCACTCGCCAGGCGCAATAAACTCGCGCCGTGGATCTTGCCTGGTCGAGGAATTGCCAGCACGTCACAAATGGTCGGTAATAGATCGGTTAATTCCACGACCCGGCTCCAACGCGAGGGAGGACTACCCAAACCCGGCGGAAATCGGATGATCAGCGGCACCTGAATCATCTCTTCGTAAACGGTGTGGTTGTGCAGCATCCGGCCGTGTTCCCCGAAGGCCTCACCGTGATCGGAAGTGACAATTAAAAGAGTCGGCTCTTCCGGGTTTTAAGTGGGCGAAGGAGCCAGATCGAGTTTCCCACAGTGGAAGTAGATGGCGTTGATGAAGTTCTGTTGATTGCGGAAACCGCGCGCCGTGGCCTTGACCCATTGAATCCTTGAGTTCAACCCCTCGCTGACCGCGTTCGTAATGCGGTGTTTCAGATACGTGAGTATGTTTTCGAGGCGAGCCGTCAACATCCGCGCTACGGTGACCATCGGCGTCAGCCGGCTGCGACTCGCCCAGTCGCGCCATTGCTCGAAGAAAGCTCGCGCCGCCGATTCGCGACGATAGTCGAACAGCCGCATCGCCGTTTCCTTCAACGCCCACGCCCGCGTCGTCTTCAAGTCGCTTTCGCGCAGCGCGCGGAACTCGCGCCAGGCGTCCTCGGAAAAGTTCGCCGGATGCCGCAGCCAAGCGTACTTCGTGCCTGTCAAACGCTCGTCGCCGAGGGCCAGTAAACGCTTGTTCTCCGCCCGCCGCACCTGGTCCACCGCCTTCGCCAGATGCGCCGCGATGTGATATTTGTCGTAAACGATCTTTTTCTCCGATTCGTCGAGATGCTCCCGGGTCGAGGCGACGTAAGGATCCCACATGTCCATCGCGACGGCCTCGACTCGGGCGAGTTGCTCTGCGCTCAACGTCTTCCAAAAGCCGTCCAGGCTGGCCTGGCTGCGTCCCTCGGCGACGAACAACACGCGCGAGCGGTTGAGATCGTTGACGACGGTGAGATAGCGATGGCGCTTGCGGAAGCTCTTCTCGTCGACGCCCAGGTAGGGAATCGGCTCTGCCGCGCGACGTTCGAGCCCACGTTGCACGGCGCGTTCCAGGATGCCGTGAATCTCGTCCCAGCTCAGCGCCAGCAACTCGGCGATGCCTTGCTGGCTGGCTTCCTTCAGCCACGAGATCGCGAGAGCTTCAAACAGCGCGGTGAAGCGGCTGGAAGCCTCGGCCCAGGGCAGTCGCACGACGCGCGGCCCGTGCTCGGAGCAGTCGCTGCGCGGCGGCCGGGCGTGCAGGATCGTGCGGTACTGACAGGTGTCGAGGTGACGCCAGCGGCGTTCGGGCTGATGATCGTGGAGTGCGCACACGGCGCTGCATTGGCGGCACGGCCAGCGGACTTGCTCGTCGTGTTCGAGGAAGACGTGGACTTCGCCGTCGGCTCGGCGCAGCTCCACTCGCACGACTTTCCAGGGACTTTCGATGCCCAGAATCTGGCGGTATAGCTCGCGGTCTTGCATCCCGCGAGACTACCACCGAGCCTCACTCGCCCACTAGAAACCCGGAAGAACCAAAGAGTCTTATCCAGCAGTTGTTGGGTGCTCAGGTGCTCGAAGACTTTCCCCACCTGATGATCGGTGTACGAAAGATTCTCCTGATATAAAGCCCGCAGATGCTGGATGTCACGCCCATTTACCTGGATCTCGCCCCTGTCGATTTTCGTCAAGGTGTCCGTTCCTCCATCGACGGACCCTTCGTAACCTACATCGAACTTACCGGAAAACGGCGGCGGTGGGTCGTAGGGCGAGTGTGGCGGCAGCAGGTGTAGATAGAGGAAGAAGCGCCGTTGTTGGTGTTCGTCGAGCCAGGCGACGACGTCTGCTACGGTGCGAGAGCTATCCAAGCGATCGAAGGTCAACGGTTTCTCGGCGAGAGAAGAATAGGGAAAGTACTCTCGAAAGACCTGAAACCCCTTGGCGATTCCAAACTGCCGTGTGACGTAGGGATTTTCCGAGAAGCCGGCGGTTTCGAGTCCCGCCTCAAGTAACAGCGACGCGATGGGCCGCTCTAGAAACGCCTTTCCGATCTTTCCGCGAGCCGGCGGATATCGACCTGTCATGTAGGAGGCGACCGACGGCAACGTCCAGGCCGCTTGGGAATAAGCACGCTCGAATACGGTCGCTTCACGCGCCAGCCGATCGATGTTGGGAGTGGTTTCGAGCTTGTTGCCATAGCAGCTAAGGTACCGCGCCGCCGTGGCATCCAAGACGATGAAGACGACGTTGATCTCGCTGGGTGATGGGGGGGGGGGCGGTGACCAGTCGCAACTGGAGAGGCCGACAAAACACAACACCAGGAGAACAGGCGTCCTAAGCAGCCGGCGCGGCCTCTTTTTCATGGGGTGGAAAATGCAGGCTAGTCCCGGAAGTTTTAGGATTTTCCCTCCGAGGAATCTACCCCACACCACCGCTAATGGCGGCGACGAAGTGGACTTCGGCTTCTTCGCTAACCGGCTCCAGCAAGCCCAGACTGCTTACTGATCCGTCGACGGCGACGGAGATATTCGGCTTCAGACGGTTACCTTCCACCAGCCATCCCTTGACGCCGGGGTGAATCAAGTCGAGGTTGCGGATGACTTGGCGGACGGTCGATCCCTCGACTTCGACCTGTTGGGCGCCGGCGGTGAACTTCTGCATCATCGAGGGAATGTACACCGTGGCCATGCGGTCAGTTATCCTGCTCGTCCCAGACCGCTTGCATGACGGCTCCGGGATTCATGGGCAGCCGGTTCATCCGAACACCCACGGCATGATAAATCGCGTTGGCAAGAGCGGCCGGCGGTGGGATGATACTGGCCTCGCCAACTCCCCGCGCCCCGAACGGATGTCCGGGATTCGGCACTTCGACGATCACCGTATCGATCATGGGAAGATCGAGGCTGGTGGGCATGCGGTAGTCGAGCCAGCTCGAATTTTCCATGACACCCTCGCCACTCATGAAGTACTCTTCGTTCAGAGCCCAGCCGATGCCCTGGACGCTGCCTCCCTGCATTTGGCCTTCGACGTAGCTCGGGTGAATGGCCTTACCGGCGTCCTGCACAGAGGTGAAGCGGAGGATCGTGACCTTTCCGGTTTCCGGGTCGACCTCGACGTCCGTGATGACCCCGGCGAATGAACCTCCCACTCCGGGAGGATTCACGGCCGCCCGGCCGATGACCGGTCCGCCGGTCGATCCAAGTTGCTCGGCCAGTTCGCCGAAGGTCATTCGATCGCTGGAACCGTTGTTGTGGTGGAAGACGCCCTTGCGGAACTCAATATTCTCGACGTCGGCCTCCCAAATTCGCGCGGCGCGCTCGATCATCTGGCGCTTGATGTCTTGTGCCGCTTCGTAGGCCGCTAGGCCGGTCGCAAAGGCGACACGGCTTCCGCCGGTGACCGCGGTGTATCCCACCGAGTCAGTATCAACGACAGTAGGCTGAACGTCCTCCGCGGCGAGACCCAACACCTCCGCGGCCTGCATGGCGATCGCGGCCCGGGTGCCGCCGATGTCGGTCGATCCTTCGACCAAGTTAACCGTACCGTTGGCGTTCACCGAAATGCTGCAGCTCGACTGCAGTCCCACGTTGAACCAGAACCCGATGGACACCCCGCGACCACGGTTAGGCCCCTCGAGCGGAGCCTTGTAGTGGGGGTGGTTCTTCATGGCTTCGAGTACCTCGATGCAGCCGATGCGCGGGTATTTGGGACCGTCGGCGCGGCGTGTGCCTTCCTTGGCGGCGTTTTTCAGTCGAAATTCGAGAGGGTCGATGCCCAGCTTCTCGATGATCTCATCGACAACGGTCTCCGTAGCGAAGGCGGCGTTCGTCGCACCCGGCGCCCGATACGCGGCCGTACTGGGTTTATTGACGACGACATCATAACCATCGACGACGACATTCTCGATATCGTAGGCGGCGAAGACGCACATCGCTCCGGGAACGACCATCGCCCCGGGGAAAGCACCCGCTTCGTAAGCCAGATGAGCCTGAGCGGCCGTGATCTTGCCGTCGTTCGTCACGCCCATCTTGATCTTCATATGGGATCCCGGCGTTGGACCCGAACTTTCGAAAACGTCTTGGCGGCTCATGAGGATCTTCACCGGATTCCCTGTCTTCTTGGAAAGAAGAGCTGCCACCGGCTCCAAGTAGACGGGGATCTTTCCACCAAACCCGCCGCCAATCTCCATGGGCGTTACTTTGACCTGCGACTGAGGAATGCCCAGCATGCAAGCCGTCGTGTCGCGCACGACAAACGATCCCTGTGTGCTGCACCAAATCAGCACTCGACCGTCGTTGTTCCAGAGAGCAGTTGCGTTGTGCGGCTCGATGTAACCCTGGTGAACGCTGGCCGTGTTGTACTCCCGTTCCACGACAAGATCGGCTTCCGCGAATCCCTTGTCGATATCTCCTAGGCTGTGTCGAAAGTGATCAGCGACATTGCTCGGCCGATCCGCCTCCTCGCCGAGTTCCTTCCCCTTCATGTCTTCGTGAAGCAGAGGGGCGTCGGCTTCCATCGCCGCGGGCGCGGTCAGGACCGGTGAGAGCAGCTCATAGTCAACCTCGATGAGTTGCGCTGCTTCTTGGGCGATGTGGGGACTCGTGGCCGCCACGCCGGCGATCGCGTGCCCTTTGTAAAGCACCTTTTCACGGGCTAGGACGTTGCCGAGGATGTAAGCCAGGCGGGTGACGCCCTCACCCAGGTCGACAGTTTGGTCGCCCGGATCGGCCAGATCCTGAGCGGTGACGACCGCCTTCACGCCCGCCAAAGCCTCGGCTTTGCTCGTGTCGATCGACTTGATACGAGCGTGCGCGTGCGGGCTGCGAAGAATCGCCCCGTGAATCAGGCCGGCCATCGTGAAGTCAGCGCCGTAGAGCGCCCGGCCGGTGACCTTGTCAGCCCCATCGTGACGGATGGGCCGCGTCCCGACGACGTCAAACTCCGTTGTCGAAAGCACAACGTTCGGTTCGTAGTCTGGTTGACTCATGTTTGCTCCTGTTGCATCTTGGTGGCGGCGTGCTGCACCGCCCGAATGATCTTGTCGTAGCCCGTGCAGCGGCAAAGGTTGTTCGCCAGCCAAAGCCGAATGCGGTCTTCCGAGGGGTTCGGTTCCTTATCGAGGAGAGCCTTGGCGGCCACGATGAAGCCCGGCGTGCAAATGCCGCATTGCAGCGCCGCGTCTTCGAGGAAGGCCTGTTGAATCGGATGCAGGTGACTGCCGGCAGCCACAGCTTCGATGGTAGTGATCTGTTGGCCGTCGGTTTCCACTCCGAGGACGAGACACGAGGGCACAATTCGTCCGTCCAGGACGACCGTGCAAGCGCCGCAGTTGCCGTCGTTGCAGCCCTCTTTCGAGCCGGTCAAACCGACGATATCCCGCAGGCATTCAAGCAGACTCTGCCGCGGTTCGCACAGAAACTCGATCGACTCGCCGTTGATCGTCGTCTGGACGTGACTCTTCGCGGGCATTAACTCTCCTCCTGGGCCGAATGCCGGGCTCTTTCGATGGCGACATTGAGCGCGCGGCGGGTCAGCACTTCGCAGAGATGTTTGCGGTAGGCGATGGTTCCCCGCATGTCGGTGATCGGCCGCGCGGCGTCCTTGGCGATTTGAGCAGCCTTTTGGATGTTTTCCTCGGTCACTGGCTGCCCGGCTAGTGCTTCCCCTGCTTCCTTGACGAACAGAGGAGTCGGCGCTACCGAGGCCAGTGCGATTTTCGCCGACTGGAAGTTTCCGTTTTCCAAAACGACGGAGACGCCGACTCCTGCTACCGCGATGTCCATCTCGTTTCGCGGGATGAACCGCAGGTAGTGGGCGCCTGAATTAGCCGCCGGCGGCGGAAAATGTAGCGACACGAGCAATTCCCGGGGCTGAAGCACGTTTTGTCCGGGAGCGGTGCAAAAGTCCTCGACCGCAACTTGGCGGTCGCCACTGGAACCGGCAATCCTGCACTGCACCCCCATCGCAATCAAGGCCGGGATGGCATCCGCGCTCGGTGCTGCGTTGCAGAGGTTGCCGCCGATCGAGGCTCTGCCCTGAATCTGGGTTCCGCCGATCAACGAGGCCACGTCATTCAGCGCCGGATAGATGCGAGTCACCTCTGTGTTCTCGTAGATCGCGTAGCAGGGCACGGCAGCGCCCAACGTGAGTCCACTCTGGGCGTCGAGGCGAAGCTCATTCAGCTCGGGAACGTCCTTGACGTCTATGACCCAGTCAGGCTGTCTCCGGTCCACCCTCATCTGGACCAACAAGTCCGTGCCCCCCGCTAGCGGCCGAGCTCGCTCGCCGTGTCGAGCCATCAGCCCCACGGCCTCCTGCAGGCTTTTCGGCCGCGCGTAGTTAAACCATTTCAAGCCGCCACCTCCTGTTCATCTCATCCATAGTAGCTGAATTGCGACCTTTGCTTGGGTCTACATACGGCTCGTAGAATAGAAGTTGATGTCGCGATCTGATTTTTTCTCCGACACCGACCCGCATGCGCTCGAAGTCTTCCTTTCGCGCCAGCGCCGGATGACAGCTTCTGAAAAAGTCACTCGAGTCTTCGAACTGAGCGACCTCATACTGCAAGCCGCCAAGGCGGGCGTGCGGCAAATGTATCCTGACGCTGATGAGCGAGAGGTGTTCTTGCTGGCAACGGCGCGCCGGTTGGACCGGGAGACAATGATCAAGGTCTACGGCTGGGACCCTGAACGGCATGACTGATGCCCTGCCGGCCTTCAAGCGACTGCTCGAAGTATTCAACCGGCTAGGCATATCGTACGCCGTTGGCGGCTCTCTGGCTAGTTCGGTTCACGGAATCCCGCGCGCTACGATTGACATTGACATTATTGTCGACCTTCAACAGCAGCAGATCGAACCCTTCGCGCGCAAGCTGGAGGCCGATTTTTACGCTGACCCAGTAGTCATCCAGGACTGCATCGACGCGGGAAGGTCTTTTAACCTGATTCACTACCAAAGCGGCTATAAATTCGTCCTGTTTCCTCTCTCACCTGACCCCTACTACCAAGTAGAATTAGCCTGCTTTTCTCACAAGTTTCGCCCGTGCTCCACAAAACCCGTTGTTCTCGTAGGGGCCGACCACCGTGTCGGCCCACTACCGGTCAGCACATGATGTTCGGTGCGAATTTGTGGAAAAGGTCGTACATCGACACTACTGGGCGGGCACAGTGGCCCGTCCCTGCGCGCTCCTCGTGAGAAAAGCGGGTTAGCGCGGCGCCAAATGATCGATTTCCCCTTGGGTGACGAACGGCTGAACTTTTTGGTGGTCACCCGGAAGATGCGATCCTTACGAAGCTGGCTTGGTATCGCGCGGGCGGTGAGACTTCCGGGCGTCATTGGAATGACCTACTCGGCATCTTCAAGATTCATGCTGGGCGGCTCGACGAGGCTTATCTGAAAAAGAGGGCCGCTCACCTCTCCGTGGAGGACTTATTGACGCAGTTGCTAGAGACTCAGTGCATCATTTCGCGAATACGGTTACGAAAGGTGGCCGACCGCGCGGACGCGATCGCCTCTACTGATCGGCTTGAGCATTTCGCGTTCAAGCGTAGGGGCGCAATTCATTGCGCCCGAGCTGATGAGCCGCAATACCTCGACAAGCTGATTGATACGTAACTGGATTTGCGAAATACTGTACTTAGTTGGGCCCAGCCGCAGGAGGTCTGTGAAGCGCATCTTTCCCCGGCCAGCGAGTAAACTCATGGAAAGTTACCGGGATGGGAGGCCAGCCGTGAACGACTCGAGACTCGGATGTGGGACGCTGGCGCTGCTTGGTGTAGGGCTTATTGTAGCGTCGTGCGGTTCTGAAAGAAGGGTGCCGGAATCCGCCGCCGTTGAGAGCCCGGCGACCCAAGCCGACGAAGCGGCCATCAAAGGGGTACACCTGCGGGAAACCCAGGCGATCAAGGAGAAAGACGTCGCCCATTTTCTGGCCTTATTCGACAGTGATGCGGTGTTGATGCCACCCGATGGGCCGCCCATCGTAGGCAAAGCGGCTCTGCGGTCGTGGTTCTTGCGACTCACGGATGGGCACTCGATCGATCTCGATTTTTCGGTCGACGAGATCAAAGTGACCGCTGAGTGGGCCTTCGAGAGATTCTCATTTCGCCGAACGGTGACGCCGGCCGGCGGCGGCGAGCCGATCACGGTTCGGGGCAAAGGCAACCACGTCTTTCGTCGCCAATCAGACGGCTCCTGGAAGATAGCCCGCGATATTTGGAACGTTGAAGCCCCTGACGTCGGCGATCAGCGCGCCGCCGGCGGGATGCCTGGTGATCGGTCGACCCGCGCGCGCGGAGCGGGCGCCGGACGGCGGGCGGGTCGGTCTAGCGGCTCTTCCCAAGACGAACTCATTGGGCGCCTGCGAGCGGAGTTGGCCGAGTTGCGCCGCCAGCTTAGGGATCCCGAAGCGCAGGGGCCTGGCGATTCCTCCCAGGCGGAACTCATTAAGAGGCTGCAGGCCCAGTTGGCCGAGCACAAGGGCCAAATCGAGCAGCTACAGGCCTATAGTTGCCCGGAGTGCCCCACACCTATTAAACGAAAGGGTGTGATTTACCTTTGGGACGGCCGGCCCCCCGAGCCCGTCGAGATTCCTATCGAATGGGTACGGCGGTAAGAGACGATACGGCCAAGATCAGGGCGCCCGGGATCCCCGAATGCTAATGGGTCCGTCGCTTCCGCTGTGGGTTCGCCTGGGCGCGATGTGATGCTGGATCGGCCCTAGCCCGCCAGGGCTAGCAACCCGTGGCAAAAGTCGTGTAGGAGCGAAATACGGGAGAAAAATCGGGGACTGCCGCCAATTCGCCCGGTCATAGCCCTAGAAACAAAGCACTTAAGTCTGAAGCGAATTGGCTGGCCGTACCCGATTTTTCGCAATCTTCAGTTCTACGCTGCTGGCAGCAGCGTGCCATTGCCCTTGACCCGGCCCGTACGGCCGGGGGCGCCTATCGGGACAGACCGCCGGCTAGTAAGCTGTCCCAGACAAGACTTTCTGATCGTCCCGGCGTGGCGTACGCTTTCGAGCCCGACATTTCCGAATCCAAGTGAACTCGTCTCCAGGACAGTCCAGTAGCGTTACCCCAGCCGCCAACTCCGTTTCTGCTACATTACCCGCGATGCGAGACGCGCGCACCTACCGCCTCGGAGCCGGCGCGGGCTTTTCCTCGGATCGGCTCGACCCAGCGGTAGACCTCGTCGATCGCGGACATTTGAACGCCATCGTTTTCGAGTGCATCGGCGAGCGCACTCTCGCCTTCGGTCATCGGGACCGTCAAATCGACCCCGGTAGCGGCTACAACAAGTTGCTCGAGCGTCGGATGCGCGCCGTTCTGCCGCGCTGCGTGTCCCAGGGCACGACGGTCGTGACCAATATGGGCGTTACGAATCCAAGCAGCGCGGCACAGAAGACCCTGGAGGTCGCCCGCCGGCTTGGCCTCAAGGGCCTCAAGGTGGCGGCGGTCGAAGGCGACGACGTGGGCCGGCTGGTCGGCCCCGACACCATGCTGTGGGAAGGGATGCCGGTGAAGGATGTGGGGCGAGCCTTGATCGGCGCGAACGCCTACTTGGGGGCCGAGGCCATCCTACCTGCCCTTGAGGCCGGAGCCGACGTCATCATCACCGGCCGGGTCGCCGACCCGGCGCTCTTTCTAGCCCCGCTCCGCCACCACTTCGGCTGGCCCGCGGACGCCTGGCAACTGCTCGGCGCGGGAACAGTCGTGGGCCATCTACTCGAGTGTGCCGGGCAGGTCAGCGGAGGTTACTTCGCCGACCCTGGCTACAAAGACATCTCGGACCTCGCCTACATTGGGTTTCCCATCGCCGAGGTGGAATCGGATGGCAGCGCCTGTATCACCAAGCTCGAAAACACCGGTGGACTGGTCAGCGAGCGCACGGTGAAGGAGCAGCTACTCTATGAGGTCCACGACCCCGCGCGCTACCTCACCCCGGACGTCACCGCGGATTTCTCCCAGGTCGCGGTCACCGGCGAGGGCGGTGACCGCGTCCGCGTCTCGGGCGGCAGCGGCACGCCCCGTCCGCAACAGCTCAAGGCGACGGTGGCCTTCGACGGCGGCTTCCTGGCCGAAGCGGGGATCTCCTATGCCGGACCTGGCGCCCAGGAGCGTGGGCGGGCGGCGGGCGAGGTGGTGGTCGAGCGATTGGCCCGCGTGCACAAAGCCGACCTGCCCGTGCGGGTGGACCTGATCGGCAGTTCCTCGCTGCACGCGACTGCCGGCGACTACCCCACCGACAGTCGCGACGTGCGGCTGCGCTGTGCCATGCGTGCGCCGTCCCGGGAAGAGGCCGAGCTATTGCTGTGGGAAGTGGAGTCGCTGCTTTGCTGCGGCCCGGCGGGCGGCGGCGGCTACCGCGGCAACATCACCCCGTCCGTCATCACCTATTCCACCTCTGTCGATCGCGGGCAGGTGAAGCCTAGAACCGAGGTGCTGGTGGCATGAGCCGCACGGTGCAGCTTCGGGAGATCGCCCACGCGCGCAGCGGCGACAAGGGCAATCGATCCAACTTGTGCTTGTTCGTCTACGACCCGGTCGATTACGACATCGTCAAGGCATGGCTGACGCCGGAGCGGCTGAAGGCGGCATTCGGCGATCTGTTGCGCGGCGAGATCGTGCGCTATGAGCTTCCCAAACTGCACGGATTCAACTTCGTCATGGATCGGGCGCTCGAGGGCGGCGTCAACGAGTCCTTGAATCTTGACGGCCACGGCAAATCCTGGAGCAGTCTTATCCTCGGCCTAGAGGTCGAGCTGACTTAACCTGCTTTTCTCGTCGAAGCGGCGAGGTGAAGTGCGTGAGAGATTCGTCAGTGCAAGGCGCGCGCCGCTCGGCGCGCCCGGTTTCCTTGAACCATGCGGGAGCACTTGAACCCTATGTTCAGCACAGCGAGCAAGCCCAACGAAGTCACCTATCGCGCTTGGACCGTCAGCCTGGGTACGTTAGGGAGATTTGGCCTGTCACTAGCGTTCCAGGCTCAGTTTCCTGCTGACGGGCATCTTTGCAACAAGCGAAACTGAGCCGCGAGCGCGAGCGAGCGGTCACGGGGCGCAATGGTCGTTACGGGGATTTGGCCTGTCACTAGCGTTCCAGGCTCAGTTCGTTGCTATCGCACAGCCTTGCGAGGACCACACCGAGCCGCGAGCGTGAGCGAGCGGTCCAGAGATGACCCCGCTCGGCACCACCACGGTGACGCACACACAGTGGCGACAGCCAGGCTATCGACGGCGCAGCCCGTTAACACAGGTCTGATATGACATAATCCTTCCGGGGGAAACATCGTGGCCGGCCAACCAGCAGAGTCATCCTTCGACCTGGTCCTGCGAAACGCTCACGTCATCGATCCCTCGCAGAACCTCAACGGCATTGCCGACGTCGCGATTCGGGACGGCAAGATCGCTGCCTCGGGTCCTTCCTTGGTCGCCTCGCCGGAAACGCCGCAAAGCGACTGCAGCGGCAGCTACTTGTGTCCTGGACTCGTTGATCTGCATGGGCATTGGTATGGAGGCAGTACGTTTGGTATCGATCCGGCTTGCTGTCTCAATGCCGGGGTGACCACCGCGGTCGATGCCGGAACCTGCGGCTTCCTTAACTTCGATGAGTTCCACCGCCACGGCATTCAAAGCGCGGAAGTCCAACTCCTGGCGTTCCTCAATATCTCGGCCATCGGCATCCCGGCAGCTTTGGTCGGGGAGCTGGGGGACATCCGTTTCGCACGGCCCAAAGAGACGGCGGCGCTGATCGAAAGCCATCCGGAGGTTTTGCTCGGCGTCAAGGTCCGCATCGGGTCTCTCTCGAGCGGCCAAAACGGTACCGAAGCTTTAGGGAAAGCCTTGGAAGCCGCCAAAGTCTCGAAGGCCCCGGTGATGGTCCACATCAGCGCGGGAGCGGATACCCCCGAAATCCTGCGGCGCCTACGCCCCGGAGACATCATCACGCACTGCTTCCGCGGCCCCGGTGACGGCATTGTCGAACAGGGCGTCGTGATCCCTGAAGCCGTGGCGGCACGAGAGAACGGTATTCTCTTCGACATCGGGCACGGCAGCGGCAGCTTCTCGTGGGAATCGGCCCGCAAGGCCTTCGAGAAGTTTTTTCTGCCTGACACGATCAGCACGGACCTTCATCGTCTGTCGGTCGACTACCCGGTGGTCGACATGCCAACGACGATGTCGAAGTTTCTTCACCTGGGGATGTCGCTCGAAGAGGTGGTCCTAAAATCCACCGTCAACCCGGCGCAAGCCGTAGGTCGCGAGGACGACATCGGAACACTTCGGCCTGGCACGATCGCCGATGTTCTGGTTTTCGACGTCGTCGAGGGGGAGTTTCGGCTGGGGGACAGCCACGGCCGGATCGAAGCCGCATCGAGAAAGATCATCCCCCAGCTTGTCGTACGGGCCGGCGAGGTCATCGAGCCAGGCAGCCGGCAAGTCAACCACCGCGAACCCTATCCTTGGGACGACGAATTTCACGACTTCCTCAAGCAAAGGGCCCCATCGCACGCCCCTGGGAAGACGTGAGCGCGAGGAATTCTCATCTCGACGCCCGGTCAACCCGTTCACGCCGGCAGCAGAACGAAGTTAAACACCTGCAGACAGGTGTCGGTAGGAATACCGACACGGCAGGTCCGGGGACCTGCGCCACCATGAGGCTGCGTAGGTCTCAGGCGAGGGTTTGCTCTTAAAGCGTGGCGTCGGTGATACTTGCGCCGTCGTTGTGGAATGGCGTTCGAATGGCGAGCTCCTCGTCCGTTACAATGGCGACGAACAAAGGCTCCAGGATGGGGCGTTGAGTGGAGGGAAATTCGCAATGCTTCAGTTCGCGTTACTCGTGGTCTTGGTGGTTGCTCCCGTGATGGCGCAACACACTTCTCGCGTCTACCAATCCACTGACCGCCCGCGGGCGCTGGCGCTGATCGGCGACCGCTATCACAGTCCGGTTCACATCCGCGACGGACTGGCGCCGGCGTTCTTGCGAGAGAACGTTCCGATTACGTTCCTGGAAAACGAGAAGGCCCTTACGGTCGAGGCGCTGCGGAATTTCGATTTGTTGGTGATGTTCCGCGACGGGATGATCTGGCCGAACGGCTACGATCAACCGCACGTTATGTGGATGACCGAGGAACATCAACAAGCCGTCTGGGATTTTGTGCATAACGGCGGCGGGTTTTTGGCGATGCACAATTCTCATGGCATTTATCCGCCGGACGGTCTCTATTACAAGCTATTTGGAGGTGACTACGGGGGCCATCCCGAGCCCGCGATTTTCACGGTCCGTGTCGAAGACAAGGGCCACCCTGTCACCCAGGGGGTCGAAGACTACGACATCTTCGATGAACAGCACATGAGCAAGTACTTCCTCGACCGAGAGCACCTGCTGCTGCGGAACATTGCTCGTGACAACAAAGCCGCGCCGGCCGGCTGGTGGCGCGAACTCGACCACGGCCGTTTCGTGTACCTATCGCCCGGACACACGCCGGAAGGCTTAGGCCATCCGATGACGCAGCGGCTGATTCGTAACGCGATCCGTTGGTTATTGCAGTTGGATGAAAATGAATAGCGGGCTATGCGGAAATTCGGTAGCCGTCGGCTGCAACGGCAGCCGGCAAACAGGTGTCGGTAGGAGTACCGACACGCCAGGTCTGGGGACCTGCGCCACCGTGGGGTGCGTGAGTCTCACGCGAGGGTTAAGGCGTGGTGTGCTTTGTTGTGGCGCAGACGCCTACGTCTGCCGCGTCGACACTCGTGTCGATGCACAGTTCAACCGTTAACCCGGCAGCAAGAACGAGGTTAAAGGCCCCGGCGGGGGAGACAACCGGCGCGGTCCGGCTTGACCCCCTCCCATCCTGAGGGGCGGTGCTACAATCGACATTGCTTTGGCCCGAGACGAACCACGCATGTTCCGCAAGATTCTCATAGCCAACCGCGGGGAGATCGCTGTCAGGATCATCCGCACCTGCCGGGAAATGGAGATCCCGACAGTTGCCGTGTATTCCGATGTCGACCGCACAGCGCTTCATGTTCGCATGGCGGATGAAGCCGTCCACATCGGCCCGGCGGCAGCGACCAAGAGCTATCTCGACGTGGACCGGATTCTCGATGCCGCGCGCTCGGTCGGAGCTGACGCCATACACCCCGGGTACGGTTTCCTGAGTGAGAATGCCGCCTTTGCGCGAGCCTGTGCCTCGGCCGGCGTGAAGTTCATTGGTCCCAGCCCCGAATCGATGGAGCTGATGGGATCGAAGACCCGAGCGCGGCAGGCTATGGAGAAAGTGGGAATTCCGGTCGTGCCCGGCACGACGACGCCCGTGGAAAGCAGTGCCGCTGCGCTTGCCACAGCCGAAAGAGTCGGCTTTCCAGTCATGTTGAAGGCGGCTGCCGGAGGCGGCGGAAAGGGCATGCGCCTCGTTTCCTCGGCCGCGGAGCTGCCGTCGGCACTGGAGCAAGCGCAGAGCGAGGCCGAGGGAGCGTTCGGCGACCGCGACGTTTACATCGAGAAGGCGATCACAGACCCGAGACACGTCGAGGTGCAGATTCTGGCCGACGAGCACGGTCAGACGATTCATTTGGGCGAGCGGGAGTGCTCCTTGCAACGACGCCACCAGAAGGTGCTCGAAGAATCACCTTCTCCGTTGGTCGAAGAGCATCCCGATATCCGCGAAAAGATCACGGCGGCCGCGGTTCAAGCTGCCCAGGCCGCGAAGTACACGAACGCGGGTACAGTAGAGTTCCTGATCGACGCCGCCTGCAACTTTTATTTCCTGGAGATGAACACGCGCCTACAGGTCGAACACCCGGTAACCGAGTGGGTCACCGGCATCGACCTGGTCAAGGAGCAGATCCGCATCGCCGCCGGGGAAAAGCTTGGATACCGGCAGGATGAAGTCCGTCGGCGCGGCAGCGCGATCGAATGCCGCATTTATGCGGAAGATCCGCACAACCAGTTCTTCCCCTCGCCTGGGCGCATCACGATGCTGGAGCGCCCTTCCGGTCCCGGGGTCCGAGTCGACTCGGGAGCCTACCAAGGATGGACGGTCCCTGTCGAATACGACCCGCTCATCGCGAAGCTGATCGTGTGGGCGCCGACCCGAGGCGAGGCGATCCGCCGGCTTCGCGGCGCCTTGGCAGAATACCACGTAGACGGCATCAAGACGACAGTGGGCTTCTTTCGCGACGTCCTACTTGACGAAGACTTCACGGCCGGCAGGATCGATACCGGCTTCATCGCGCGTTGGCTCGAACGGCGCTCCCCGGTTTCGCAATCAGCGGAAGATCACGAGCGGGTGGCCGTGCTCACCGCGGCGGTACACTCGGCCCGCCGGTCGCGAGAGCTGGCGTCTCATCCGTCGGCGAACGGAAGCGCTTGGAAGATCTTAGGCAAGCGATCGATGCTCCGCTGATCGGCGACTGGCGGCTATCCAGGAGGAGTTTCGAAACAGATGAACCCCGGAGCGGCTGTTGCCCTGAGTGCCAAGGTCGATACTACGGAAAAACCGGCAAGCAGGATGGAACTGCTCACGAGTGTGAACGGCGCAGAGCGCAGAGTCAAGCTTGAACCACAAGCTTCAGGCTCCCGCTACGAGTTCGAAGTCGGGTCGAGTCGGGACCTGGCCGATGTCCAAGAGGTCGAACCAGGCGTTTACTCGATCCTGATAGGCACCCGCAGTTACGAGGTCAAGATCGAGGAAGCTGAGGGGCGCTACGTTGTTGCCGTCAACGGTGACCGTTTTGAGGTAGCAGTCCAGGATCCTAGGCGACTGGGAAGACAGGTAGGGGCATCGGATGTCGAGGGGCCCCAGAAGGTGGCCTCGCCGATGCCCGGCAGGGTGGTCAAAGTGGAGGTCCAAGCGGGGGAGACCGTAGAGGTGGGGCAAGGATTGGTGGTCGTCGAAGCAATGAAGATGCAGAATGAGATCAAGTCGCCTAAGGCAGGTTCCGTGACGGCGGTCTATGTGGAAGAAGGCGGATCCGTCGGCGCCGGAGAGCCGATGGTCGTGATTGAGTAGCAGGCAAGTCGCGTGGAAGCAGACCCTAACTGTCCGCATTGCGATGGCACCGGGTGGAAACAGGTCGTCCGCGACGGTGTGGTGGCCGTGGAGCGATGCGAGTGCCGGGAGGAAAGCCGTCAGCAGGCGTTGCTTGCGAACGCTCGCATTCCCGAGCGTTTTCGGCAAGCCAGCTTCGATAATTTTGTGCTTCCCAACAAGCAAGAAAATCCCATCGCCAACGACAAGCTAGCTCGAGCCATGGTCACGGCCAAGAGCTATGTGCGCGAGTACCCGTCGCCTCCGAAGCTCGGGATCATGTTCCAAGGAGCGACCGGCGTGGGGAAAACCCACTTGGCCTGCGCCGTTTTGCGCGAGCTGGCCGAGCGGGGATTTGAATGTCTCTTCTTCGACTACCAGGCCCTTCTGGAGCGGATCCGGCAAAGCTATGACGCTTCCGCCGGCTCGGGCGGTCAGCGAGAGTACCACAAGGCGCTGGAAGCGGAGGTCGTTCTACTCGACGATTTGGGCTCACACCGATCCAGCGATTGGGTTGAGGACACCGTTACCGCCATCATCAACCACCGTTACAACGCTGGAAAAGCCTTGATCGTCACCACGAATCTGCCCGACCCGGAGCTTGGAGACCAAACTACGCGGAAAGATCCAGTCTCCGGTCACTATCACGTGCGCGACACGCTCGGTGATCGAATTGGATCGCGTGCACGCTCGCGGGTCTATGAAATGTGCCACGTTGTCAAGATGGATACGCACGACTACCGGCTACAGAAGCTGAGGCGATAGTAGGTCGTCAGGAAGCGAGCTAGGGGTCGTAGAGATCCACTCGGATGCTGTGGGCGACGATACTGTCGGATTGGCGCCGGTCTCGCAAGGCGTCTTCCATTGGTCCCGGCATCGGCAAGTAATCCGGACGGATCACCCACACGCGCGCGTCAGGGCGTCGCCGCAGAGCGCCCGCGTAGTCGTCCGCGATAAAACGGTCCTCCTCTCCTTGTAAGTAGTAGAAGATGGGCGTGGTGACCCAGTGACGCCGGAGAAAGATCCAATCAGACTCTTCAAGCTCATCCAGCAAGCCCAGCGCAGCGGTCTTGTAGTCGGCGGGCCCAGGAAAGGAAAGGCTCGAGCGGACGCTTGCCGCGTGGGCGATCCCGAGAAGGACTAGTAGAACTCCCGCCGCGACCACCGAGGCTTTGCGCTTCTCTGTCGTGACAAACGAGATACCGTAGGCAAGCAGAATCAGCAAAAAGGGGGTAAACAGCAACATCGCTCGCGGCGCAAAAAACGGCACCAGCTGGGAAAGAGCAGCGATCAAGAACACCGGTACCGTCGCCATCAGAAATACCAGAAGCCGATCATGTTCGAGGCGTAGGCTCACGCGGCGCATCCACAAAAAGCGGTTCGTTCTCCTCCCCGCAAAGAAGCGAACGGACCAGGCAAACGCGAAAGCGGCAAGGGGCAACAGCACGGTCAGCCGCAATAAAGTTGCTTTGTGAGGGAAGACCGCGCCGGCGGCGTCGATGGCGAAGAGAATCACAACGCAGGAAGCGACCGTGGCGATGCCCAGGACAGCCAGTGTCGGAGCTCGTGGCTCGTTGACTAGCGTGGCCGAGACCTCGGTCTTGCGAGCAAAAACGCCGGCTCCGAGCAACAAGAGAGCCAGCCAAGGCAAGATCGCACTCAACCAGATCAACCATTCTGGTGAGGAGACATCAATAGGGTTAGGCTCAAACAAGAACCCAAACGTTAGGTATCCCTTAACGGCGATGAGGGTCCGGTCTCCCAGAAACATCGGACGGGCTTGATAAACGACCAGGGTTATCAGGGGCGAGGCGGCAATGAAAAGGAGCATCTGCCAGCGCAGCAATGACCCCGAGGGTTTTCCTTTGCCAGGGTCATCAGCAGCGCCCATAACACCTGCGTGACGAAAACCGCCCAGAAGTAGTGAAGGGTCGCCAATCCCGCATAGGTGATTCCGAGATAGAGCGCCAGTGGCCAGCGGCTCTTCGTGGAAGTTTTCACACTTTGGAGCAGCAGCCATGTCGAAAGAAGAGACAGCAGGCAGGCCATCGCGTAAAAGCGGGCGGTTTGGGACCAAAAAAGATGGTGGCCGTTAAAGGCCAGGAATGCGGCGGCCACGACTCCCGTGAGCCGGTCTTTCACCAGCGTTCCCAGGGTGTACATCAGGGCGATCGAGAGCACCCCGAAGATCACGGCCTGCAGCCGGATGACAAAGAGACTGGTGCCGAACAGTTGTACATACGGGTGCATCAACACGTACCACAGCGGGCCATGGACGTCGTTGAGGGCCCATACGAGGTTGCTCCAGAAGTCCAGTCGCGAAGTCGGGTCGCTGACGTGGTCGGGATATTCAATGCCCGGGAAATAGCTCTCGACGTGGCTGAAACTCCGCTCCTCAAGCTCGTCGATTCGGACCCAGGCGCCCAGGAGCAAGATTAACAGCAGGACCAGCAGCCAGCTTCTGGGGGCACGAGCCTTCTCTCGACCGGATGGGCCGAATTCAGGTGGCATTTGCACGTTTCGAACACGGCTCCGGGTAAACCCGGCATACATGGCGCCAGAGGCTTGTTGCGAACCAGCGCCAAGCCAACGTTGACAGCATTTGCCTCCGTTTGTGCCAACCGCGGGCAGCGCAATAGATCGCGGAACTTGCAGAGGGAGCCGCGGATAGGGCGATCGGTGTGATGCCAAGCATGATAGCGTTTTGGAGGGTCGGAATGATCTTCGGGGAGATCAAAGGTGCGCCGGGCAGTTCTCAATGACCCCCGCGCGCTGAACCCAGCAGGAAAGGGGCGGGCCGCAGCTAAGGCGTGGTTCCTAGCCATTTAGGTATGACCGGACGACTTCGCTCGGCGACCGTCCGGATCGTTGAAGGAGGCCGTTATGCAGGAGGAAGCAAAGGGATCTGCCGGAAAGGACGAAGTAGCCGGGGGGAAGCGCGCTGAGTGTCAATTAGTGCATTACCAGCTGGGGCAGTCGCGTCCCCTTAAGCCCGCATTTCCAATTTGATTCAGACCTCTCGACCTTCCGGCGGCCTTGAGCGTCTTTATTCATAGGGGCTAGAGCCCGATGAGGACGCCATGGAGGCCAACACCCAATGGGTGAAAAACAAACCAAGCCATTCCAGCTAAGTTTCAACGGCTCGTTGAAAGTCGATTTCCAGGGATCGCACGTCACTTCCGACGGTGGCTTGATCCTGGTTCGGGAGTTGGATGAGCGACTCGGACTCGGGAAACTGATCGGCGAGCATCTCACCGACTCCCGGCAAGGCACAAACAAGCAGTTCACGTTCGCTGATCTGTTGCGGCAGTCGGTCTACAGCCGCTTGGCAGGCTACGAGGACGTCAACGACGCCGTCCGAGTGTCGGCTGACCCGACGTTTCGCTTGATCGGCTCGCAGAAGATCTGGGATCGCGGTGCGGCCTTGACCTCGACGCTGCACGGCTTCGAGACGGAGATGCTGGCGAGCGAAGAGAACCTGCTGGGGCTGATGGCGCTGAACCGAGAGCTGGTCGGGCAAGCGGAGGCGTTCGACGACTCCGAGCGGGTCGTTCTGGACATGGACTCCACCGAGAGTCCGGTCCATGGCCAACAGGAAGGCAGTGCCTACAACGGACACTTCGAGTCGGTCTGCTACCACCCGTTGCTTTTGTTCAACGGTCATGGTGATTGCCTCGCTGCCAAGCTGCGTCCCGGCAACGTGCACAGCGCCGAGGACTGGGATGAGCTATTGTTGCCGGAGATCGAGCGCCAACTGGCCGAAGGCAAACAGGTCACCTTTCGCGCCGATGCCGCCTTCGCCAAGCCCGAGATCTACGAAGCACTGGAGGAGCGCGGCGCGGACTACGCGATCCGCATTCCGGCCAATAAGAGCCTGGAGCTGGAGATCGAAGACATCCTGTTTCGTCCGCCGGGGAGGCCCGGCCGCAAGCCGCTAGTGCGCTACAAGAGCTTTCGCTATCAGGCGGAGAGCTGGAAGGGGCCCAGACGAGTTGTCGCCAAGGTCGAGCACCACCAGGGCGAGCTATTCGCGCGCGTCGGTTTTATCGTGACGAACATGAGCTTGCCAAGCCGGTCGGTGGTGCGTTTCTACAACAAGCGCGGCACGGCGGAGCAGTGGATCAAAGAAGGTAAGCAAGCGACGCACTGGACGCGGCTGTCGTGCCATCGCTTCCGGGCGAACGAGGTGCGCTTGCAGCTCAGCGTGTTGGCCTATAACCTGGGCAACTTGTGGCGGCGGCTGGGGCTGCCGCAACGGATCAAGAGCTGGTCGCTGACGAGCTTGCAGCACCGGCTGATGAAGACGGGCGGACGGCTAATTAAACACGCGCGGTATTACTGGCTCTTGTTCGCGGAGGGACATCTGAACCGGCGCCTGTTTGGCGACATGCTGCGGAGGATCTGGGCGCTGCCTGTGCCGGGCGGGTAGCACGCGACTTGCCGAATGCGAAACCTGAGTACTGAGGACGGAAGCTCGGAAGGGTGTCTGCGAAATTGACTTCGCAGCGGCGGATCAGCCCCCATGAGGGGCAAGAAGGGGGCTCGATCGGTCCCGCCTCAGCCGCCGCCTCTTTCGGGTGGAGAAATGGTTGCGCTTCGCCGGGTGAGGGTGTAGACTCGTGCCGTCAGAGGAGCCAAATCGGAAATCCTGGCTTATACGTCGGCAATTACGTGAATTTCAGTTTCACGAACGTAAAGAAATGCTTCTCGCATTCGGGTGCTGTGGATTACTGCAGTCCCCTCAGCTTCGATCCCATTCCCGAGAGGCTGTTTCGCAACCGAGGTGATGGTACTTTTCAGGATGTTTCGGCAACCTCACGCATCGCCAGCGAATACAACGGAGCCCTGGGGGTCAGTTGTGCGGATTTCAACGCAGACGGCTTCGTGGATATCTACGTGGCGAACGACGGACGTCCCAACCACTTGTGGATCAACCAACGTGATGGCACTTTCCGAAACGAAGCGATGCTGGCGGGGACAGCGCTCAACCAAGACGGCATAGCCGAATCCAGCATGGGTGTGGATGCCGGGGATTTTGACAACGACGGTGACGAAGACCTTTTCATGACGCATCTGATGGGCGAGAAGAACACCCTATACGTCAACGATGGGGGTGGCTGGTTCGAGGACCGTTCGCTGCAAACCGGCGTGGCCGCACCCAGCCGGCCCTACACCGCATTCGGCACGGCGTTCTTCGACTATGACAACGATGGCTGGCTTGACATATTCGTTGGCAACGGCGGGGTAACAACGATTGAAGCACTAGCTCGCGTTCGCGACCCGTATCCGCTGCACCAAACGAACCAGCTCTTCCGCAACCTCGGCAATGGCAGTTTCCAGGAGACGACGGAGCAGGCTGCCGTGTTCAAAGTTTCCGAGGTCACTCGCGGCGCGGCGTTTGGGGACATAGGTAATGATGGCGACACCGACGTTATGTTGGTAAACAACAACGGTCCTGCCCGGCTGCTGATCAACAACGTAGGCCACAAAAGACACTGGCTCGGCCTGCGATTGACGGGGGGCAAGGGTAAACGCGACATGCATGGCGCTAGAGTGGCCGTGGTTCGACCGGCGGCTCCCACTCTGTGGCGGCGGGTACGGCCGGACGGAAGCTATTGTTCGTCAAACGACCCACGCGTGCTGGTCGGCCTGGGCGAGTCGGCGGAGGTGACCGAGGTGCAGGCTTTCTGGCCCAGCGGTCGAGTTGAAAAGTGGTCGGGATTGCCGGTCGACCGGTACTCCACGCTCGTCGAGGGCAGCGGAGAAAAAGTCTCCCAGAGCAGTGAATAGTGTGCTGAAACGGACAAACAAAAGTTCAGTTCGCGCGCTCATTCTCGTGTGGCCATACCTAACACTCGTCTGTCCCTGGCCGGCCCAGAATCCAACTTCGGTCTCGAGCAGCTCTGGCGTTGCTGAGGGGCCCCGCCCGGAACTCGTGACCGTGTTTCACCCCCATTTGGGCAGCTTGGAAAAGGTCGTTCGCGAGCAACTTGTTGCTGCTCGGGCTCGACTGGACGAAGTGACCGAAAAACCGGGGGCAACGGACGCCCAGTTCGGTGAAACCTACGGAGCTATGGGCAAACTGTATCAGGCGTATGACATGCCCGACGCAGCCATCGCTTGTTATCGGAACGCCCACATCCTCGTGCCGAAAGACTTTCGGTGGGCGTACTATTTGGGCGATCAGTATGACAACAAAGGCCAACTCCCGAAGGCAATCTCCTACTTCGAAATCGCCCGGCAAATTCGACCTGCTGACCTGCCGGCACTTTTGAGACTGGCGGAAGCGAACCTTGAACGGAACCAGACCGCTGTCGCAAGACCTCTGTTTGAGCAGGCGCTGCGTCAGAACCCGTCTTCGGCGGCAGCTCTGTTCGCCCTTGGCAAGATGGCGCAGAGCGAGGGCGACCCAGCAAAAGCGGTCCGCTACTTCGAGGAAGCACTTGAGGCGCAACCCACCGCTTCCACGGTTTACTATGCACTAGCCATCGCCTACCGAAAGCTGGGCCAGCTTGAGAAAGCTCGCGCCTAGTTGGAACGTCGAGGCACCGGCAGGCCAAGATACGCGCAGCCGTTGCTCGACGAAGTCCAGCAATTGAGACGCGGCAAGATGCCTCACTGGATGCGCGGCAAGCAGGCTTTCCACGAGGGCCGGTTTGCTGACGCTGTCGGGCACTTCCGCAAGATGGCGGAGGCCGAACCTGACGATCCCATGCCGCGCATGCATCTTGGCGCCGCTTTGGCGAAAGCGGGTCAACCCGGTTCGGCTATTGAGAGTTACACCGCAGCGCTGGAGTTAGCGCCTACGAATGCACGGGTCCACTTCAACCTGGGAGTGCTCTTGACCGAGCTGGGATCGGAACAGCGAGCCATCGGGCATTATCGCGCAGCCGTGAGATTCGACCCCTCTCTACAAAAAGGACACTTCCACCTAGCGAATCTGTTGATGCGAGCGAAGCGCTATGAAGAGGCCGCGCCGCACTACGCCGCGGTCGTGAAGGAAGATCCTCAAAACGCTTTTGCTCGGTTCATGCACTCCGTAGCACTTATCAGTACGGAGCGTTACCGCGAAGCTCTCGACGGGTTGGAAGAAGGCCACCAAGCCATGCCCGACAACGCCGACTTCGCCCACGCACTGGCGCGGCTTCTGGCGGCGTCTCCGGATGCAACCATTCGCGACGGATCACGTGCCCTCCAGCTCACGCGGAAACTACTCGAGAATCAGAGTGCAGCTGACTTCGATCACGCGGCGACTCTGGCCATGGCACTGGCCGAGGTCGGTGAATTCAGCAAGGCCGTTCAGTTGCAGCGCAACATTCTCGCCGAAGTCGAACGGACCGGACGGCACGATTTGGCGCGGTTGCTCCGCGAGAACCTACGCCTCTACGAAAGCCGCCAGGCTTGTCGTACACCCTGGCCGGAAGACGTCGAGATCACCGTCGTTGTCGATGTCACCGCAAGCCGCTCCTACACGGTGCACTACACCTGGTGAGGCCGGCCCACTGTGTCCGCTGTTTCGACTTTCCTGTCACAGACCCAGTCGCTGAAGGACGGAATAGCCCATCATGACGGTTATGATCACGGAAGTCACCCACAGCGCAAGCGTGATCCAGCCCTTCGGGAGGATCTGTTTGGGGGTGTGCCGGTAGCGCAGGTAGAGGGTTGCGAACGCAATGATCGGCAACATGAGCGCCTGTGCCACGCCACCGATTTTCACCATCACGACAGGATCCTCCACGAACATGGAAAACAGCGAGGCGAGAAACAGGATCGTCAGCACCAGGATGCGGATGGCTTTCAGCCGGGCTGCGTAGTTCCGCCGGTCGAAGGCGCCCACCATACCCAGAAAGTCAGCGAATCCTCGGCTCACCGCCGCGGTTCCGGCGAAAACGCTGGAATAGAGGACCGCGAAGGCCCCCACCAAGAACGGGTAAAGCGACTTCTCTCCTAAGATTTCCGTGTAGATGTTGGAGAGCATCCCCACCATCTCGGAACCTTGCGGCACGACTCCCATGCTGTGCAGGATGCCTGCGCCCAGCAAGTAGAAGGCCACCGTGGGGAAGGTATAGAGGATCATCGAGCCGAGGACGTCCATTCCCATGACTCGGATCCAGCCCAAGGCCCTCGTTCGCCAGGCGTCCGTCTGATCTCGGGGACCCGTGAATCGCGCATATCCCTTTTCGATGCACCAGTAGGGATAGCTGATCAGATCCATCGTGCCCGCCCCGGTGATGCCAAAGACCGTCACCGCCGTCACGAAGCCCCCCTGAGGTAAATCAAACGACAGCCCGTCGAAGAAGCTTCCCCAAGAGAAATACTCCGCTCTTCGGGAAAGCAAAAAGGCGCAGCTTACCGTCAACGCCGTAAAGGTCACGACCAGTGCCAGGGCGACCTTTTCAATGACAGCGTACCGGCCCACGAGTAGAAGACCGAGGGTTACCAGGCTCGTCAACCATACCCAGCCGCTGATGGAGATGCCCGGGGCGATGCGGTTGAGGATCTCGGCGATTGCCCCCAGCATCGCTCCGGAGCTAAACCGGCTTGTGATCACCAGCAGGAAATACAGCCACACCAACCACGAAACCCGAAGCCTCGGTCCCGGCACTCGGTCAAAAGCCTCGAGGGTGGTTTCGCCTGTGCCAATGCAGTATCTTCCCAGCTCGTTTTGTGCGACGACCTTGATCGAACAACTCACCAGAATGAGCCACAGCAGGCTATAGCCGTTCTCGGCACCCAAGATCGTCGTAGCGATGAGCTCGCCCGAACCGACGATTCCAGCAGCTAGGATCAGCCCGGGCCCAATCCGCCGGACGACGCCACCTAGGGTTTGGGGCGGGGTTTCTACGTCTTCAGGACGTAGGCGATAGGGGTCTCCGTTGACGTGGGTATTCATGAGTCTTTGTCCCGGGATGTCTTGTCAAAAAAAGGGGCGTGGGGGCTTGGGTCAGAGTAGAGCGGTACAGACTGGCCTGTACCTTGCCCTACGACGTGGCGGCGCGCTCCTGTTTCCTCATGTAGGGGACGGCCTTTTCGAGCAATGACTCCCGAAGCTTGTCTGTGTCTGGTCTCGGTGGAAGAAAGCCCATCGACATGTGTCCCTGATAGCCGATTTCCTCGAGCTCGCGCACGGCCGCAACAAAGTCAATGTGCCCGGTGCCGGGGAGGTCACGATTACTATCGGAAAGGTGTATGTTCATGAGGCTCTTGCCGACCCTGTTGATTGCACCGGAGACGGATACATCCTCGATGTTGGCGTGGAAAAAGTCGACCAAGACACCGAGGTTATCGAGATTCATCTCTTCGACAACGCTCATAGCGTCTTCCATGTCATTCATGAAGCCCGGATACCCCTCAAACCGGTTGATGGGCTCGATCGCGATGGCTACACCCCGGCTAGCCGCATAGGCGCACATCTCGCCGAGGGCTTCGATAAAGTACGCTCGAACTTCAGCGAGCGACCGGCTGGGGTAGGGGTACTCTTGCTGGAAAGGAGCGCAGCAGATTTCGAAGACCGGAGAGCCCAGATCCGCCGCCAAGTTGATACACCTTGCAGCGTAGTCGAGGGCTTGCCGTCTGACCGACTCGTCGCTCGAACCGAGGTCCCGTTCTTCCCCGGCGTCCCAGGCGCCCCATGCCCCGCCGACCGCGGGGATGCTGACGCCCGCGGACGTTGCTGCCGCGGCTACGTCCTGGGCCAGCTTAGGCGAGATCCTGTCGGGCTGGCCCTTGATCTCGATTCCGGTGTACCCCGCTCGCAGTGCTACATCGCACGTCTCCGCCGGATTATCGAGGATGTTGAGGCCAATTTTCTCAAGGCCGTGGTTTTTCGCCGCATACTTGAATTCCATGCTGCCTCCCAGCGCGGATTACTGCTTCCTGGCAAGAGTTTACTTCAATGCGCGCGGCGCGGAGGTTTCAGCCATACCGCCCTAAGTTTTCGAGAGCAAGCGGTGGTTGCTCTCGAAGTGAAGTTCGGCGTGGAAGCGAGAGGCATAAGGGTCCTTGGGTCGCGCGCGAAAACGATTGTGGGGTCACGGCATGCCGTGACCCCAGTAGGGACCGGCACTCTTGCCGGTCCTTCGGTGCGAAGCGGCGACGCAGGAAAGAAACGGGCACCTTAGCGAGCCGCCTGGCGGCGGCTAGGACAGACAAGAGTGCTTGTTCCTACTGGGCTCGCTCGGCGTGCCCCCCAGCCCCGCCCACGAGCCTGCCTAGCCGGTGATATGATACTACCTTTGCTTCCCGACGAGGACTATTTTGAACGATGCCTTCTTGCAGGGTCGAGTAGCAGTCGTCACCGGCGCGAGCCGCGGCCTAGGCAAACCGATTGCGGAGTCTTTGGCGGCGGCCGGGGCTTCCGTAGCACTGGTCGCTCGAAATCGGGAGCTGCTTGAATCCGTGGCCTCCGGCATCCGCGGCAACGGTGGAGTCGCCGAAGTTATTGTGACCGACGTTTGTGAGCAAGCTGCTGTCGCTGAGCTGTCCCTACGCGTCAACGAAAAACTCGGCGAGTGCGACATCTTGGTTAACAATGCCGGTATTAATATTCGCAAAGCTATTGATGAATTCACGCTGGACGAGTGGAATCACTTGATCACGACCAACCTCACGGGGCCCTTCCTGATGTGCAACGCTTTCGTTCCCGCCATGAAGAAGAAGGAGTTCGGGCGCGTGATCAACATAGCATCGATTGCAAGCCACATCTCGAAGCCGAAAATGGCCGGCTACTCGGCGACGAAGGCCGGTTTGCTGGGTATGACGAAAGGGTTGGCGCTGGAGCTTGCGCCTTACAACGTCACGGTGAACGCCATCAGCCCGGGACCGTTCGCGACGGACATGAATAGGGAGATCCTCGACGACCCGGCACTCAACAAACGGTTTATGGAAGGTGTTCCCCTTAAGCGTTGGGGCAAGCCCGAAGAGATGGGTCCTCTCGCCGCTTACCTATGTAGAGAAGAAGCGGGATTCATCACCGGAACGGATATCGTCATCGATGGTGGCCGGATCGCGGAATAGTCGCAGCGGAACGTGGGGCCCGAGGCGCGTCTCATCATTAAACCGAATGGAACGGACGCGATGAGGGCAGGGCAGGAATGAGCGAACCGCTGCCAAGTGAACTGATTGAAGCGCTTCAGTGTGTTGACAGCCCCACGTTGTCCAACGCCATCGAAGCCTTCGAGGTTCGCGAACGCACGGTCGGGTTCATGAGTCATCGTGTTCGGTGCATGTTCCCGGAGTTAGGTGTGAGTGTGGGTTACGCGGTCACGGCTCAGATCGACACCACGAGTCCGGAATCCGCAACGTTCAAGAAAGGACTGAGGGAGTTTGCTGCGGTGGTGGAGGCTTCCCCGAAGCCGGTAGTGCTTGTCTACCAGGATGTTGGGCCTCGGCCCGGCGCGGCGGCGTGCATCGGGGAATACTCGGCCAGCCTGATGCAGAGGCTCGGAGCGGTGGCGCTTGTGTGCGACGGATCGATCCGGGACGTGGAAGAAGTCCGCACGCTCGGCTTGCAGTGCTTCGCGCTGGGAAGCTCGGTGTCTCACGGAACGATGCGTCGTGTCCGTTGGGACGTGCCTGTGGTCGTGGACGGTTTACGGGTCGAGCCGGGGGACCTTATCCACGGCGACGTCAACGGTGTGATCTCGGTACCACGGGAGATTGCACACAAGTTGCCCGCCGAGGTGGAAAAGATCCGGGCGCAGGAGCGCGACGCTCTCAGCTTGATCGGCAGTCCGGAATTCGACCTGGACTCAGCCTTGAAGCGCATGGGCCACTGAGCGAGTTCGCTTTTCTCGCGAACTGTGCCTCGCCGCGTGGCCAGAAAGTGGGATCGCTCCATCGATGCAGAAGTGGTAACCTTGGCAAACGCGCTACTGCTGGGCACTACATGTCGTGCCCCTACGAATTCTTAGTTGTACTGAAGGGCCCGACCCGAAAGGTCGGTGCATTAGAAAATCCCGAGTTCGTTATGGCGACAACTGTGCCGCAGCGCCTTGACCGCACCCTTTCGGGCGCGGCTGCGTTGGGCCCGGAACTATTTCAAGAGCAGAACCTAAGAAAGGTCAACATAGATGGTAATCAAGAAAGCCGAAGACTTACGAGCACTCGTCGAGCAGATCCTGCTCGCCGCGGGAGCCAGTGAGCGGAACGCGGGCGGCGTTGCCGATCATCTCGTAGCGGCGAATCTCGCCGGTGTTGACACCCACGGCATTCATCATCTCGGCGGATACGTCAAGATGATCAACGACGGCGTGCTTGTACCGACCGCCGATCCGGAGGTCGTTAAAGAGGGTCCCACTAGCGCTCTGCTTCGAGGCAACTGGGGGTTCGGCCACGTAACGGCTCGGGATGCCATGGAAATGGCCATCAACAAGGCAGAGGAACACGCGGTGGCCGTGGCGGCGGTTGTCGAAACCACGCACATCGGCCGGCTCGGCTACTACGTGGAGATGGCGGCCGAGCGGCAGATGATCGGGATGGTCTGGGCGGGTGGATACGGCGCGGAGGCGCCGGTGGCGGTGCCGTACGGAGGCCGGTCCGCGGTCCTTTCCACGAACCCCATCTCGATCGGTTTTCCGGCGGCGAAGGACTCGCCCATGATGTTCGACTACGCTACAACCGCGATTGCCGGCACCAAGATCGATTTGGCTCGCAGCCGAGGGCAGGAACTTCCGCCGAACTCGGTGGTCGACAAGGACGGCAATCCCACGACGGACACGGCCGAATACTTCGATGGTGGAGCTCACCTGCCCTTCGGCTTGCACAAGGGTTACGGGATCATGATGGCGGCCGAGTTTTTCGGCCGTATTCTTACCGGGTCGGATGACTATACCGAAACCGAGCGTGGCGGCCCCATCATGCGGCACCAGGGAGTTACGCTGGTGGCGATTCGAGCTGACCTATTTCAGCCCTTGGAGGGCTATACCACTCGCGCGGAGCAGATGCAGGAGCGAGTGCGGGCCATTCCCCCCGCGCCCGGCTTCAAGGCGGTGCTCGTGCCGGGTGATATGGAGTCTACGGCCCGCGCGGGCCGCCAGCGCGATGGGATTCCCATCCTAGACGACGTGTGGGAGCGGCTGGTGGAGACGGCTAACTCAGTTGGAGTCACGGTTTAGGCTTGAGTGTAAAACGGGCGTGGCGCGCTACGCCTCTGCGGAGGGTGTACAGACGGTTTCGGGGATGGAGAGGCGTGCCGCGCCGGGCAGGGCTTGTGACGATGGCCTGCGGACTATTTCACTTGAGAAGGAGATTCATCATGAAGAAACAGCGCTCGATTCTTGGCTTAGTTGCGTGCAGCGTTCTGATTTTTGCCTGCATGACGATCGGTAACGGCCAAACGCCGATTGGATCCGAATGGTGGCCTTCCGAATGGGGGCCGGACGACCAGCGGGGAGCGGCTAACCGAATCACGCCGGAGAAGGTGATCGAAGCGGCAAAACTGATCAAAACGGGCAAGGTCTACCACGTCGGCCAAGTCTATGAGAAAGGCATGCCGTTGGTCGGCGAACGACATTTCAAGTTGACGATCCCGGGTTTGCCGAGCTCAGATCCGGTCGGGAAGAACCAAATAGTCGGCAACGACGAGATGTTCAGCGGTGAAATCGGGCAGGTCGGCACGCAGATGGACGGTCTGGGACACGTGGGTGTCCACATGAGGGGCGACAACTACTTCTATAACGGGTTCAAGCTCTCCGAGTTCGGCTCGGCCTATGGCCTGAAAAAGCTCGGCGTCGAAAACATCGGGGTTTTCTTTACTCGCGGGGTTCTGCTCGACGTGGCTGGATTGAAAGGTGTCGAGCGGCTGGATCCGAACTATCTGATCACGGCTGACGACCTGCAGGGGGCTCTCGACGCAGCAGGGCTGAAAATCGGCACCGGAGACGTGGTCTTGATCCGTACCGGACACGCGCAACTCTGGATGAAAGATAACGACACCTACAACGCCAGCGAACCCGGCATCGGCATGGAGGCAGCGCGCTGGATCACTGATCGCAAGGTGAGCTTGATCGGCGCCGACACTTGGGGCATCGAGAAGATGCCCGGCGAGGATCCGGACCGCGAGGTCCCAGTCCATCAGTGGACGATTACGCGCCACGGCATCTACCATCTCGAGAACATGAACCTAGAAGAACTCGCAGCCGACAAGGCCTACGAGTTCGCCTTCGTTTTCGCGCCGCTGCCGTTCAAGGGAGCAACCGGCTCGCCAGGGAATCCGGTTGCGGTGCGGTGAGTGTGGCGGGTAGACGGGCTGCCGGGCGGGCATGGGGGCCCGCCCCTACCTGCTGATCGCGACAAGTAGCTGAGATCCTTTTGCAACCGACTACTGGCCGGGGATTCTAATGTAATGTCTGTGGAACAGAGCACTGACCTCGACGAGCTGCTGACGTCTCCCGAGTTCTATCGCGATCCGTATCCCGCTTTTCATCGGCTTCGCGCCGAGGACCCGGTGCACTGGAGCGACGCTTGGGGAGGCTGGGTGCTCACCCGCTACGACGACATCGAGAAGGTGCTTCGTGACTTTCGGCGCTTCACAAAAGCGGGGCACGTAACGAAAGCGCTCGACGATCTGCCGCAAGACGTCTTGGCAAAGATAGGACCGTTGCGACAGAACTTCTCCGTCGGTATGCCCCAAACCGACCCGCCCGAGCACACGCGCGTGCGCGGTTTGATCAGCAAGGCGTTCACCCCCGCCATAGTCGAGTCGATGGGTGAGCGCATCCAAGCCCTCGTTGATGAGCTGATCGACTCTGTCGCCCAAAAAGGAGAGATGGATCTCATCGCCGATTTTGCTTTCCCTCTGCCGGCGATCGTCGTGGCGGAAATGCTCGGATTCCCGACCAAAGATCTCGACCGCATCAAGGCCTGGTCCGACGGTATTGTTTCTTTTCACGGCTCGGGCCGACCCGACCCCCAGAGGGTGCTAAGAAGCAACGACGCTCTGGTTGAGATGCGTGACTGGCTGCGCGAACTGTTCGAGGAACGGCGGCGCCAGCCGAAGGATGACCTAGTGAGCCATCTAGTCGCTGTCGAGGAAGAAGCCGAGATGCTCACCGAGACCGAGTTGGTGGCTACGTGTATCACATTGCTAACTGCCGGTCACGAAACGACGACGGGTTTGATCACCAACGGCATGCTCGCCTTGCTGCACCACCCCGATCAGCGCGAGTTGTTAGAGGAGAATCCCGATCTGATCGAGTCGGCCGTGGACGAGTTTCTGCGCTACGACCCTCCCTTCCAGCGCACCTGGCGGCTTACTACCGAGGATATCGAGATGCGTGGCAAGCGAATCCGAAAGGGACAAGTGGTGTCCCAGATGCTGGGGGCGGCTAGCCGTGACCCCGAGCGGTTTCCCGATCCCGACCGGTTCGACATCACCCGCCCGGACACCACTCATTTTGCCTTCGGTTTTGGCGTTCACTACTGCCTAGGTGCTTCTCTCGCGCACCGCGAGGCCGAGATAGCGATCCCGACGCTGCTGCGGCGCCTGCCCGGCCTGAAAATGGCTGTTGACGAGCCGGAGTGGAAGGCAAACATCACCTTCCACATGCCGGAGTCGCTGCCGCTGGAGTTCGAGCGCAGCGCGGTTTAGCGCGCCGGCCAAATCCCCGCAACGACCATGCCGGTATGACCGCTCACTCGCGTTCGCGGCTCCGAATCGCTCGTCGCGAGGGTGCCCGCGAGCAAGCAACTGAGCCTTGAACGTAAGTCACAGGCCAAGTATCCGTAATGACCATGGCGGCCTGACCGGTTGTTGCCTGCGGGCCCCCGCGGCCCTGACGGGCGCGGCTCCGCGGCCTCCTCCACCACCTCCTCCACCCGATCTGACAACATCATAAGAAAGGAGCCCCTGTTCACCATGTGCCCGGCATAAAGTGTTCACCATGTCCCGGGTAGCACATTCCGATGCCCCTTTCGGGGCTGATTTCGGCAGGCTTCCTGCGTTGCGTCTGAGACACCGCCCATTGGGGGTTTCGCCTTCGGACGCCGATGCCGTGCCGAATTGCAGTTCTTACACCCCGGGATCTGTCGGTCGCCGTGGTATGATGAACGCCGGGTAGCGGCCTTCGAAATCATGCTGTTGGGGCAGGGTATGTGTGCTGCAAGCGGTTTTTCGGAAGATAGTTTTCCCCGCGAAAGAACCGACCCATCAAGCTGTTGCGGGCCGGCGGGGTGCAGGCAGCGTTGTGTCCGCTTGGATGGCCGTTGGAGGATGTTCTCTCCTGCCGTTGTGACGGCTTGTTTACTCCTCGCCACACTGTTGTATCCCCCGAAGTCCGCGGCCCAGGACGAAGTTCCCTCCGAACCCGAGATCATCTCCGTGTTCCCGATGGGAGGAAGACCGGGAACGACCGTGACGGCGGAGGTCCGGGGTCAGCTTCTGGAGCGGGCCTACGCGGTGTGGTTCAGCACGGAGGAGCTGCGGGCCGAGGTCACCAAGGTGGAGGACATAGATCTCAACGAGGTGTATCTCCGCCCGGGTATCGTGCACAAAAACCGCCCGGGTCAGCGGGTTTCGTTGAGGGTAGAGATAGATTCGGCCACGCCGGCGGGTGTTCATTCGCTGCGGCTTGTCTCGCCGCGGGGTGTGTCTAATGGACTCGATTTCCACGTCAGCCCGGAGCCGGCGGTGTTCGAATCGAGCAGTCTCAAGCCGCGACAGCCGCAGACGATTCCACTTCCTGTTGTTGTCCATGGCAAGATCAGTGCTCCGGGACAGGTTGACTCCTACGAATTCGAGGTTTCCGAGGGCCGGCGGTTGCTCGTGGAGCTGATCTCGAGCCGAGAAGCGCTGACCAACGCGACGCGGTTCCGTCCGCAGGTGTCGCTGTACGAGACCACCGGGAGCTGGTTCGATCCGAATCGCGCTGTTCGGCTGGCGTTCGACGATGGCGCGACGACCGATGCCGTCCGGGAGATGACGTCTCACGACGTGCCCACGTCCAGCCTAACGTACCGCTTCCGTAGGGCCGGTTCCTATCGGCTGGAGGTAGGCTCGACGTACGGTACCGGAGGTCCCGATTACGCGTACCAGTTGCGGGTAGCTCCGGCACCAGACTTTCGCGCAGATCGACCAGCGGGCCCGTTAGTCTACAAAGAGGTCCCCGTGCCCCGGGAATGGCGTGAGAGAACTTTCACTCGAAAAATCGAAGACGACCGGCTGAAGGCGCTTTGGGCCAGAACGGTTGAGGCTCCCCGCGGGGAGGCCGCGACCGAAGCCGGGCGGGTCACTGGCGAGGGAGCCGAAGGTCCATCGCTCAAGAAACCAGCCACGAAAGAAGAGGCCCGGGTAACAACGTTTACAACGCTGGTCGAGAGCGAGCCTAACGACGAACGAAGCCAGGCGCGGGCCATATCTATTCCCGGGCTGGCCGAGGGTATTATCAACCGTCCGGGGGACTCCGACTTCTTCGAGTTCGAAGCCAAACCCGATCAGTCGTTAGCGTTTGAGATAGAGACCCCCGAGGCCGGCCCGGTGCGCTTCAATCCGCGCCTCGAGATCCTCGACGCGGAAGGCCGAGAGGTGCTGACCAACCTGTACAAGAAGATCAAGCAAAAGGATTCGGTCACTTATGTAAAGGCGCTCTCGCCCAAGACGGTTCACACGTTTCAAAGCGGGGGGAAGTACTACCTGCGGGTAAGCGACGTCACGCACCGTTACGGCGGCCCTGATTACCGCTATCGGGTGCTGGTTCGGCCGCAGGTACCGCATGTCGGTGAGCTGGAAGTTGACGCCGATCGCGTCAACCTGGTTGCCGGCCGATCGAAGAAGCTGACTCTCACGAGTGAGCAGGAAGAAGGCTTCAGCGGGGAGGTGGCGGTGGTTGTGGAAGGCTTACCACCGGGTGTACGGATTTTGCCCGTCGGCATCGATGTGCCCGAGCCGGGGCCTACAGCGGAAGAAAGCATCAAAAAAGAGAGCTACGTCCCTAACCTGCGGAAGGCGTCGGTACTGCTGTTGGCCAAAAGCGCCGCTCCCGTGACGAACCTGCCGACGATGGTGCGCGTCGCTGCCCGGCCGATTGTCGGCGGTGAGCTAGGCCCGCTGCTGGTGGTGAAGGAAATTCCTTTCATGGTCGTTCCGCCGGCTGAGGACGCTGCCGAAGAGCAGCGGACGGGGGAAACCACACCGTAAGACTGAGCTGTGGCCATGCGAGAAAACGATATCCTCCGACGAGCCTTCTGTTGCTGGGCTATTTCCGCGCTGATCGTTCTTTGCGCGGGCGGCCTCGTGGCGGCGGCGGACGCGTCCACTCCCGTTTCCCTTCGCCTGGTACCCGAGAAGGCGGAGCTGTGGGGCGCTGATGCGTCGCAGAGGTTCGTGGTGCTGGCAAAATACTCCGACCGGCTGGAACGCGACGTCACCTCGCAGAGTCGACTTTCCGTGTCCGACCAGAACGTCGCCAGCGTCGACGAGAGTGGCCGGCTGGTAGCGCAGACTGATGGCGAGGTTTCACTGACCGCGCGATTTGCCGATCTAGAGACGGGGGCGACGGCTCGGGTCTTCGGCTCCGAAGAACGCCGCCCATTCAGCTTCGCCCGCGACATTGCGGGCATTTTCACCCGAAGGGAGTGCAACAACACCGAATGTCACGGTAGTGTCAAGGGCAAGGGCGGGTTCAAGCTCTCCTACAACGCTCTGTTTCCCAAGGACGACCATTACTGGATCGTCAACGGGGGAACTTATCAGGTTCTCAAGGTCGAGCCCAAGGCCCCAATAACTCCGCGTGTCGATCTGGAGGAGCCCGAAAAGAGCCTGCTGTTGCTCAAGCCCACGATGAGCGTGGCCCATGGCGGCGGCCCGCGGATCGAAAAGGACTCTGCTGACTATCAAACGATCCTGAGCTGGATTCGCGCCGGTGCCCCGTACGAAGAAGAAAAGGACCCGGCGCGGCGGGTAACGATCGAGCGAATCGAAGTCTTTCCCCAGGCGGCGGTTTTGGAGCCGCTAGGCCAACGGCAACTTCTGGTCACCGCTTTTCTTTCGAATGGCCGGCGGGAAGATATTACCGGCGAAGTGCTCTACACTTCGAAGCGGCCCGATATTGTCAGGGTCACAGCGCGCGGGTTAGTCGAAGCCTCGGGTAGCGGCGAAACGAACCTGGTCATCCGAGCGGCGGGCCACAGTGCGACCGCCCAGTTTGCTGTCGTCGAAAGGCTGATTCCAGATTACCCGGAAGTCGAGATCCGCAACTTCATTGATGAGTACGTGACCGCCAAGTTGCGAAGGCTCCATATTGTCCCCTCCGAAATTTCGAGCGACGCGGAGTTCTTGCGGCGGGTTTGCTTGGATATCACCGGCACGCTGCCGCCGCCCCACCGCGTGCGGGAGTTTCTAGCGGATAGCGACCCCGGCAAGCGAGACAAGCTGATCGAGATCCTGTTGAATTCGCCCGAGTACGTCGACTACTGGACGTTTCGGTTTTCGGACTTATTCCGCGTTGACTACAACGCGCGGCAGGACGTCAAGTCGACTCACTTGTATCAGGAGTGGATTCGTGACAGCGTGGCGCGCAACAAGCCTTACGACCAGATTGCTCGCGAGCGGATCGCGGCGCAGGGTAATGCTGCCGCCACGCAGAACTACTTCTTTTTCGGATTGCGGCCGCCCGAGGAGATTGTCGCCGAGCAGGCGCGCGTGTTCCTCGGGGTTAGGCTCGATTGCGCCCAGTGCCATAACCATCCCTTCCAGCGGTGGAGCCAGAACCAGTTCTGGGGCCTAGCTGCCTTCTTTTCTCAGATGACGCTGGTCCCGACCGGGAGCTCGGGTTCCTCGCTGGTCATCGATGAACCCGGCTTGGGTAAGGACGGCGGCAAGGCTATCCACCCGCGCAGTAAAGAGGAAGTGCAGCCTCGGTTCCTCGACGGTAAGGAACTGCCAGCGGCGGGCCGACCCGACCCGCGAGCCTATTTGGCCGACTGGGTCACGTCGCCGGATAACCCTTTCCTTGCAAGAGCGAGCGTCAATCGCGTCTGGGGCTACTTTTTCCCTCGGGGAATCGTGGATCCCGTTGACGACTTCCGGACGGCTAATCCTCCCACCCATCCGGAATTGTTGGACGCGCTGGCGGCGGACTTCAAGCAACACGGCTACGACCTCAAGCACCTCATCAGGCGAATCGCGCAATCGCGAACTTACCAGTCGTCGGGGCGATCGAACGAAACAAACAGGAGCGACGCTACCAACTACGCTCGATCTTTGCCGCGCCGGCTCGACGCGGAAGTCCTGCTCGATGCGATTTCACAAGTCACGGAAAAAGAAGAAGAGTTCTACCACGTGGGCCACCCACTAGCGCCGGGAGGAAAGCCGGCGGTGGCGCCGCCGGGGACCCGCGCTATTCACTTGGTCCCGGAATTGTTTCCCTCGCGGTTCCTTGACATTCACGGGCGCCACACACGTTCGACGGTAAGGGGCCGCGATAACCAGCCGAAGCTCGAGCAAGCCCTGCACACGGTGGCGGGATCGACCTTTACCACTAAGCTCACCGAGCCGGGCGGTCGTATAGATCGTCTGCTGGCGGCGGGAGCCTCGAACGACCAGATCGTCGAGGAGTTTTACTTGGCGGCGTTGACGCGTTATCCGACGGCACGGGAGAAGCGTCTATTGGGAAAGATGATTGGCGAGCAAGACGCGCCTCGTAAAGCGCTCGAATCGCTCGTCTGGGGACTTCTAAGTTCCCGAGAGTTCGCGTATAATCATTAGACAGCAGATGCGGGATCCCGTCAAAGAACCCGGCTTTTACCGTTGTGCCGGCAACCCGGTAGGGCGCAGGGAGTTTCTACGGCTCGGCTCGCTCAGTCTTCTCGGTGTCAGCCTGAACCAGTACTTGGGGCTGAAGAGCGCCGCGGCTGCGGAAGCAGCCCCTCGCATCGACCCCGCCGCCAAGGCGCAATCCTGCATTCTATTCTGGCTGGAAGGGGCTCCCAGTCAGATGGACACCTGGGATCCCAAGCCCAACAGCAGTTTCAAGCCGATCTCGACGAACGTCGCCGGCATTCAGATTTCCGAGGTCTTTCCTCGGGTCGCCCAGCACATGGACAAGCTGGCGATCATCCGGTCGATGCACACCCGTGAGCCGAACCACCCGCAGGGTACATACGAAACGATGACGGGCCACGTGCCCAGTGCGACCATGCACTTCCCCAGCCTGGGTTCGGTCATCACCAGAGAGACAGCTCCGCGTAGCAACGTCCCCGGTTACGTGATGGTAAACCGGCCCTACGAGGTCGAGCCATTCTCGTATGAAGCGGCTTTCAGTTCCGGTTTTATCGGCAACGAGCACAATCCGCTGATCATCAAAGATCCCAGGATTTTCAGCAATGCCAAGGCGGACCTTCCCCACGAGATCGCAAGCTGGGCGGACCTGCCGATGCCCGATCTGACTCTGCCGAAGTCGATTTCCAGCGAGCAGATCGCCGACCGCCGCTCGTTCCTCAAGGTCGTGGACGAGCACTATCGCGCCCAAGAGCAGATGGCGGAGTTCGCGCACATGGATTCGCTGACGAAGCAGGCGCTGGAGATGATCTTATCTCCTGAGGTCAAGCAAGCCTTCGACCTGTCGCAGGAATCCCAAAAAATGAAGGAAGCATACGGCGTCAACCGAGTGGGTCAAAGCGCTCTTCTGGCGCGAAGGCTGGTGGAGAGGGGGTGCCGGTTCGTGACGGCGGCGCCCTACAAAACAGGCCAGTGGGATACTCACGTCAAGAACGATGAGATGATGCGCGACACGTTGGGGCCCTCGGCGGACCAAGTTGTTTCCACCCTGCTCGAGGACCTCGAGCAGCGAGGCCTGCTGGAATCCACCGTGGTGCTGGTTATGGGTGAGTTTGGCCGAACTCCGAACATCAACGCGAACGCCGGCCGCGACCACTGGGCCCACTGCTGGTCAATGGTGCTGGGCGGCGGCGGCATCCGCGGCGGACAAGTCATCGGCGCCAGCGACGAAAGAGCCGCCTACGTCACCGATCGCAAAGTCACCACCGGGGACCTGTTCGCGACCATCTATAAGGCTTTCGGCATCGACTGGACGAAGAGCTACCCCAGCCCTATCGGGCGTCCTATCTACATCGCCAACTCGTCGCTTGACGACACCCACGGCGAGCCGATCAAAGAGTTGGTTTAGCGACGGAGCCGCGGGCGTGAGCCTGCGGGCCCGCGCCCTCACGGGCGCGGCTCTTTCCGCGTTTCCGGGGGAGTCTCTTGCCCCCATCGCCCAGGACGGAAATGACGCCGCCAGAGATTCCGAGTAGGGGCTTCTTTCAAACAGTCTTCGGCACCGCGGAACTAGCGACTCTAGCCCACAAGGCTCTCGAGCAGCAGCCGAGTCCGAACGGCATCCCGACCCGGAGGCTGGGGCGAACCAATGAACAGGTTTCCATTCTCTGTCTTGGCGGTGGCCATATTGGGGAGATGGAGCGTGAGAAAGCGGTCCGCGTCATGCATGCGGCGATCGACGAGGGCATTACGTTCTTCGACAACGCATGGGAGTACGGAGACGGCTACGCCGAGGAGGTCATGGGCGAGGCCCTTGCGGTGGACGACAAACGCCAAAACGTTTTCTTGATGACGAAGGACTGCGAGCGCGACTACGACGGGAGCCTACGCAATCTCGAAGATAGCCTGCGCCGCCTGAAAACCGACTACGTCGATTTGTGGCAGTTCCACGAAATGGACTACGATAACGCTCCCGACTGGGTCTTCGAGCAGGGGGGCATGAAGGCGGCGCTCGAGGCGCAACAAGCGGGCAAAGTTCGCTATATCGGCTTCACCGGGCACAAAGACCCGCGCATTCACCTCAAGATGCTGGCGAAACCTTACGAGTGGGCAACTTCGATGGTGCCGATCAACATCATGGACGCCCACTACCGAAGTTTCCAGAACGAGGTCGTGCCCGTTTGCCTCGGAAAAGATGTCGGAGTAATTGGGATGAAAAGTCTGGGCGGAGGAAATCCGAGCGGTCAGATTCCCAGCAACACGGAATTCACCGGCGAGCAATGCATTCGCTACGCGCTGAGCATGCCGATCGCAACTTTGTGCTTAGGTGTCCGTTCGCTCGACGAGCTCAAGCAAGACGCCGAGTACGCGCGCAACTTCAAGCCGTTGTCAGATGCCGAAAAGGAAGAGTTGGTCCGCTTGGCGGAACCTGAAGCCGGCGATGGCCGCCACGAGTTATTCAAATCCACGCAGGACTACGATGATCCCATCCATCGCCAGCAGCATCACTTTTCGTTGAACCCCGGCTGGCCCTCGGTGCGATGGGTGGATCGGGGAGCCAAGCCGTAGAAGCGGGTAGGCGCGGGGACCGCCGGGCCTTCTTGGTTTTTGGGGCAAAGCCCGCTTTCAAGATCGCAATTCTGGTAGGTCTTCGAACAATTGGAAGATTCCGAGTAGGGGCTTCTTTAACAGTCTGAGGGTCGCCGCAGGGCCGCGGATACACCGACTGCGACGGCGACCTGTGAAGCTGCCGTCCAGCCCCGGAAGATAGCTAAGCTCGTCGGCGCGGTTCTGGGGATCGCCCGCAACCGAAACTCGAAGTAAACTTCCGAGCCGCTTTGGGTCCCGGGGCACTGCTTAGCCATCCAGCAGAAGGACCTAGACCGGGGCAAGAAGCTTTCCCGTGAAAGCGACGGGGGCCGGGGATCTCAGCCGGACGAGGTTACGTTGGCTGCCTGCAGACCCTTCGGTCCGCTCTCCACATCGAATTCGACCTCGGCGCCTTCCTGCAATGTTCGGTACCCATCGCCCTGGATGGCCGAAAAATGCACGAAAACATCTTCGCCGCTGGCGCGCTGGATGAATCCGTAACCCTTGCTCTCGTTAAACCACTTCACAATACCTTTCTCTGCCATTACAAAATCTCTCCTTAAAAACTTGCCTGCTGGCCTATTTGTCTGAGCTAGCCTAAGAATGGCAGGTGGGAGAAGTCTCGAAGGTGGAACCTTGATGCTTTCCGTTCTGCGACCCGATGGTAGCGAGTTCAGTCATCGGAACAACAGTTAGTTCATTATGGCACGCGGGGACCGTTTGGCGCTTGTTTTCGAATAGGCAGGGTGATCTCGCGGGGTGCGAAAGAATCAATGCTGCCCGTAGTGCTCTCGGCAGTGGGTCCGCCTCGGGCGTTGTCCTTGCAGGGGCGGGTCGCAAGAACCGCCCGCGGGCAGGTTTGAAACCTACCCCTACACCCGCGGGTTTCTCGAAATATCCGCTCCAACCTTCTTAGGCCGTTATGCGCGCTGGAACGAGAACTTGGTTCTCGTTAGGTGGGTGTTGGGGCGGACGCGGATTCATCCCTGCCGAGCGGCCTCATCTCTGGACCGCTCGCTCACATTCGCGGCTCGGTGCTCGACGCTCTGGGATATCCAGGGCGGAGACCTCCGCTAATTAGCCGGCTTTAGGCCTTCTTCGGCACCCAAGCCTTTCTCTAGCCATCCCGGATACCAGCGGAAGACGTTGCCCGTGAGGCTACCGATGAAGATCAGCTTCTCGGGCGTCACGTGGATCCAATGTCCGGGACTCTCCATCGCGCCCACGATATCGCCGGTCTTGATGTCGATCTTCATGATGCGCCCGGCCAGGGTGTCGTAGGTGACGTTCTCGATATTGTCGCGGTGTGTGATGATCCACATCTCGTCTTCGGGCGTGATAAAGATGTTTTGGGTGGCCCCGAGGTGCGTCCACATCTTGATGAACTTGCCGTTGGAGTCAAAGATCTGAATGCGGTTGTTTTCGCGATCGCTGACGTAGACCGTGCCTCGGGAATCTACCCCCAAAGAATGGACCGTGTCGAACTCGCTGGGCCCGCTACCAGGCTTGCCCCAAGCTGTGATGTACTTGCCTTCGAGCGAAAACTTGACGACACGGGAGTTGCCGTAGCCATCCGCGACATAGACGTCGCCTTTCGGTCCAAAAGCGGTATCGGCCGGGCGGCCGAAGTGCCTTTCGTCGGCGGCGGCCTCGCCTTTGACACCGAGCGTCAGTAACAGCTTACCCTTGCTTGTGAACTTCATGACTTGGTGGTCGCCATTGTCGGTCACCCAGACGTTATCGTCGCGATCGACGCGCAGTCCGTGCTCGTTGCCGAACATTCCTCGGCCCCAAGAGCGCAGGTACTTGCCCTTTTTGTCGAAGACGACTATTGGATCCGCGACCTCCCCCCGTTGGAACACGTAAACGTTTCCGGTGGAGTCTGTCGCGACGGCGGAGACACGCCCGAAGTGCCAACCGTTGGGCATGGTGTTCTCCGGCTCGAACCCGAAGCGGATCTGGACGCGATACTTCAGCAACCCACCTTCGTGGGGGTACCAGCTGTGATGATCCGCCCAGAGCGAGGCGATAAGGCACGTCATCAAAACCAGGATTCTTTTTTTCATGAAAGGAGTCTCCTTGAGAAAAGTTGCTTCCCGCAGCCTTCAAAAAATGGGGACATCCAGGGACTGCCGGATTTCTCGTTCGTCGAAGTGCTTCGTTTCTAATATGAAGATGGGCTGCGAAAATCGGATGGCAGTCCCCATTTTTTGCCCGAACCCACTTTTACCACAAGCTACTAGCTAAGGCTAGGCCTTCCTCGGAGCGGGGCTACTCGAACCCCCGTGATGTATCATGCGGGTAAGTTGGATCTGTTGTTCGTCTCGTCAATCCAGCTCCCTGGGGTTTTGACACAACGGCCTAAGACTAAGAATAACGCCGCGCGCCGGGATTGCCAATAGCAGCGATATCGAATGGTCCGATTCGGCGTAGCGATCTTTCTGAGCGCCTTTCTGCTCTTTCAGGTGCAGCCGTTGATGGGCAAGTACATCCTTCCCTGGTTCGGTGGCGGACCTGCCGTTTGGACGATCTGTCTGCTTTTCTTCCAGGTTTTTTTGCTGATGGGGTACACCTACGCCCACCTGGGCAGCTCGATACTCACTCCTCGAATGTTAGCTGTGGTCCACCTAGTTCTGTTGGCCGCCTCGCTCTTGCTGCTTCCGATTGCCCCTTCCAGCGGCCTTTTGGAGCCTGGGCCCGAAGACGCGCCGACCCGCCAGATCCTGACGTTGCTGGTCTTGACCGTCGGCCCCGCTTACTTCTTGCTGTCGTCAACAGGCCCCTTGATGCAGCGCTGGTTCAGCAATAGCTTTCCCGGACGATCACCCTACCGGCTCTACGCCCTATCCAACGCTGGTTCTCTGCTGGGGCTGCTCAGCTATCCCTTTCTTGTGGAGCCCCTGCTGGCGCTCGAAAATCAGATTGCCGTGTGGTCGGGCGCCTACCTGGCGTTCGTTGTTTGTTCAGGTTGGAGTGCGGTGCGAGCCGGTCTATGGCGAGGTGCGGAGTTACGCCCGGCGGAGGACGGCGCCGCGCCAGACTCGAGCCGGGAAGGGGTCTTGACCGCTGGAATCTCCGAACTCCACGACGAACCGCCGACGGCGACCACAGTGCTGCTTTGGCTTGGCCTTTCCGCGATGGGTTCCGCCATGCTGCTGGCAACAACCAACCAAATGTGCCAGGATGTCGCCGCGGTTCCCTTCTTGTGGATTCTGCCCTTGGCGATTTACTTGCTCACGTTTATCCTTTGCTTCGGCCATGAGTCCAGATATGATCGCCGATGGTTTGGTTTGCTCGTCGGAGTCATGGTCCCTCTGGCGCTGGTCATGATGGTCCTCGGACCCGAAGCACCTCTAGTCAACCACCTGGTGGTGTATTCCCTGACGCTGTTCGCGTGCTGTATGGTTTGCCACGGTGAGCTGGTCAAGACAAAGCCGCACCCCCGCCACCTGACCTTGTTCTACCTGACGGTTGCGGCGGGAGGCGCGCTGGGAGGCGTGGCAGTGGCGCTCATCGCACCACAAGTGTTCACGGGGTTTTGGGAGTTTCCCGCCGCGATGGCGGGTAGTGCCGCGCTAACACTGGTGGCCTGGTACCGCGCTCGGGCCTGGAAGCCCTACCTGAACCGCCCTTACTGGATTCTGGCGCCAATGACAGGCATGGCCTTCGCGGTCGTCACGTCCTTGATCCTGATTGCTGTCGGTACTGGGCACGAGGCGGTGGTGCGCTCCCGTAACTTTTATGGAGTCCTTCGCTTGACGCGCGAGAGCTACGGCGATCAGGACGAGAGGCTCGTCCTCACAAACGGTCGGGTGCTGCACGGTTCGCAATTCGTCGAGGAAGAGAAGCGTAGCTGGCCCACCGCCTATTACGGCCGGCAGAGCGCCATCGGTTTGGCGATGGAGCACCATCCCCGGCGCCTAGCAGCCCAGAGCGAAGAACGGCGTCTGAGAGTTGGAGTGGTCGGACTGGGAGCGGGAACCATCGCGGCCCTCGCCCGCCCGGGTGATTACATTCGCTTCTACGAGATCAATCCCGACGTAGTGACGATTGCCGAGCGCTACTTCACTTTCCTGAAGGACACGCCCGCTGTCGTCGAGGTCGTCACAGGAGATGCACGGGTTCAAATGGAAGCCGAGGTCGCCCGCAACCAACCGCAGAGCTTCGACATCCTGGCGGTCGATGCCTTCAGCAGTGAGGCCATCCCGATCCACTTGCTGACAAGAGAATGCCTCGACACCTACTGGTGGCACGTTAGACCGGAAGGCCTTTTGCTGTTTCACATCTCCAACGAGAGTCTCAACCTGGAACCAGTCGTGCGGGGCCTTGCCCGCCAATCGAACCGCCGAGCGCTGTACATACCGAACGGGGGAGACACTGCCCAAGGTGTAAGCACCGCAAGCTGGATGCTACTGACGAGCAATCGCGACTTTCTTGATTTAGCGGAGGTTCAGCGAGCCACAAAACCGCCTCCCGACCCACAGGCGCCTCCTCTGCTGTGGAGGGATGACTTTGCCAGTTTGTGGCAGGTATTGAGATTCTGAGTGTACTTCTTGTCGAACGGTCCAATCGTTCACGAGCGCTCCAACTCTTGGGACGGCTCTCTGCTTAGCTAGAAGACCAACCTTGTACGCGAGTGCAGGCACAAAAACTCACCAGCGCAGGAAAACGCGATCGGAATCTCGGCTCTGGCGCTGAGTTTCGGGGCGGCCGACCTGATCCTGGCCGTTTGCTGGGCGACCTGCCTCGACATAGGCCAGCGCCACGGCGGCACGGGTTCGGGCACCATGAACTCCCTAGGACAGCTTGGAGGACTCGTTGCTCCGAGCGTTGTCGGATGGCTGGTCGATACCTATGGTTCCTGGAAACTCCCTCTCCTCATTCAAGCAACGTGCTACGTAGTGGCTGGAGCGTTTTGGCTTTTGATGGATGCTGAAAAGCCGCTGGCGGCGGAAAGCGGTGCGGCTATCGTTGGAGGTCAAGCGGGAATCGAAGTTCGACGCTAGACCGTGCCCGCGCAGGCCCGCTGCTACTCTGCGCCCCTCAGCTCTCGTTCGATATCTTCCTTGAACGCCTTGAGTTGCTCGTGCAACTGCTGAGCTTCTTCTCGAACCCGGCTGCCGGCTTTTTCACCGAGCTCCGCGGCTCGTTCACCCAGCTTCCGCGCCTTTTCCTGCAATCCTTCGGCCTTGCCGGCCAACTCTTTCTTCCTTTCTCCAAGGGCCTCGTTGGCTTTGAGGCGCATCCTTTCGGCCTCTTCTCGGAGCTTTTGCAGGCGCTCGTTGATCTCCTCGACCGGCTGACCGGTGTCCTTCCCACTGCGCTTGGTTTGCTCGCGCAGCTCTTTGGAGTAATGCTCGATCGCTCGATGGACGTCCTCGTCCGTGGTGTCGAGGTACAGGAGGGCCACGGCCGTCGCCAAAACGAGACAGAGCAGGAAGATAATCAGGCGCATCGCGGGTTCCTAAGATGTTCTTTGATTATCCGAAATCAAGGACCTCGTGGGTCCGGTCTCGTACGGAAGAGTCTGTGAAAAACTATCCTGCATAAACCCAGGGGGATGCCCGACGTTTCCCAGTGGGTCAGCCAGCCGGAATCGCGCACCTACTGAGTCTCGCGAATTATGCTGACATGACCCGTGTTCGGATTGTAGGGGCACGGCATGCCGTGCCCGTCTTCCAAGGTCACTGTATTTTGCGAGCCTCAATAGAGGCGGGGTTAAATCTGCCCGCGGGGCGGGTCGCAAGACCTAGCCGTGCAAGGAGATTCCTCAAAACCAAGCTGCTTCCCGATTGGACTCCGCTTTGCTTGTCCTATATAATAAGAGCAGCAGGGTAGGTGTGTGTTCCAGAGCCCAGCGCCTGCCCTGCGCGCACGGAAATTGCCGATCTCGCTAGTTTACTGTATACTTACTGCTGACTACGAAGGAGCTTACGATGATTCAGTTAACGGAAAACGCAATAAACAAGGTCAATGAAATCATTGCCCAGCAGGAACCCAAGCCCAGCGCTCTGAGAGTCTCAGTGATGGGCGGCGGTTGCTCCGGGTTCCAATACTCGATGGCGTTTGAGCACAATCAGATGCCACTCGATAAGGTCTATAAGTTCGACGGCGGTCTCAAGGTTTTTGTCGACCAGGCGAGCCTACTCTATCTGGAGAACGTGAGCATCGACTACGTCGAGACCTTGGAGGGTGCTGGATTCAAGTTCGAAAATCCCAACGTAAAATCGACCTGCGGTTGCGGCAGCTCCTTCACCGTCTGAGCTTGACTCCCTGATCTATTCTCGCGGCGCGGAGACCCCCTCCGCGCCGTTTTCTCTTATGGCCTCGCGGAAGGAGTGGGACGATCGCTTCCGCCAAGGTGATCACGCCGACAGCGTCCCCGATCCCTTTTTTACAACTTCGCGCCGTTATTGGCCTATGATCCCTGGGTCGACCCTCCGGGCGGAGAACCCCGGAGCGTCAACCGGCGCCATGAGCGCCCTCGACGTAGCTTGCGGCGCCGGACGCCATACGATCGAGCTGGCCCGCGCGGGCTTTCGAGTGACGAGTATCGATTTCTCCACTGAAGCCTTGCTGCGGGCGCAAGCGCTGGCCCAAAAGACAAACGTTTCGATCGAATACGTCGAAACCGACTTGGAGGCGGAGGGGGTTGATCTCGGTCAAGACCGTTACGACCTCGTGGTGGTTTTCTTTTATCTGCACCGTCCTCTGCTTTCCGCGTTGCGACGTTGTCTTCGATTCGGCGGTCTCATTGTTTACAAGACCTATTCGGTCGACCAGCTTCGCTACCCCGGCCGTCCCCGCCACCGGGCAGTGATGTTGGAGCACAATGAGTTGCTGAGGGTCTTCGCCGGTTTTCGCGTGTTACGCTACGAAGAAGAATGGGAAGGTAAGGGGACAGCGGCCTTAATCGCGCAAAAAGCATGAAGCTTGCCTTAGGCCAAATCAACCCCACCGTCGGGGACTTCGCAGGCAACGTCGAGTGCATGATGGACTATGCCCGGCGTGCGGTTGAGGGCGGTGCCGAGCTGGTCATCTTCCCGGAACTCGCCCTGAGCGGCTATCCTCCGCAAGATCTTGTAGAGGCGCCCAGTTACCTCGACCAAAACGAAAGCGCGCTACAACAGCTGGCCACGGAAGCCGCCGATCTGGGCGTCGACATCATCTGTGGCTTCGTCGGCCGAGCAGACCGAGAAGGTCCACAAAAGGCGGCTAACTGCGCGGCTTACTTGTCCCAGGGGCGAGTGGCTTTCGTGCAGCGAAAGTTACTGCTTCCCACCTACGACGTCTTCGACGAATGGCGTTACTTCGCGCCCGCGGAAAAGCAGACCGTTTTCGAAATCGGAGGCCAGCGCGTCGCCCTGACAATTTGCGAGGACGTTTGGAACGACAAGCAGTTCTGGAAGCGGCCGCTTTACCAACGGGATCCGGTAGAAGAGCTGGCAGCCCAGGGAATGGACCTGGTCATTAACATCGCTTCGTCTCCCTATCACATCGGCAAGCGGTGCCTGCGGCTGGAAATGATTCAGGCCATCGCGCGCCGCCAGCAGGTGCTCATCGTGATGGTCAACCAAGTGGGCGGGAACGACCAACTGGTCTTCGACGGCTCTAGCTTGGTAGTAGATTCTCGGGGCGAGGTTCGCGCCAGTGCCCACTCTTTCGAGGAAGATCTCGTTTTTTTCGACACGGCTACTCAAGAAGGCGACCGGCACGAACAAACGCCCGACGAGTGCCATGCGGTCTACGACGCGCTTGTATTAGGCACGAGGGACTACGTTCGCAAATGTGGATTTCGGCAGGCGATTGTGGGGCTGAGCGGCGGCATCGACTCAACCTTGACTGCCCTAATCGCCATGGAGGCGCTCGGATCCGAGAACGTGATTGGCGTTGCGATGCCAGGCCCCTTTTCATCAGAGGGTAGTGTGCGCGATGCACAGCTGCTCGCGCAAGGTTTGGGCATCCGTTTCGAGATCATTCCGATCAACACGACCTTCCAGTCGTTCCAGAAGACACTAAGCCCCGTCTTTGAGGGAATGCCGGCGGATATCACGGAAGAAAACCTCCAGGCCCGTCTGCGGGGCGATACACTCATGGCGTTGTCGAATAAGTTCCGTGCGCTGGTGCTGACCACGGGTAACAAGAGCGAGTTGGCGGTTGGCTATTGCACGCTTTACGGCGACATGGTCGGCGGACTCGCGGTGATCAGCGACGTGCCGAAGACCCTGGTTTATCAGCTCACTCGAGTAGGTGATCAGCGCCATGGTGGAGCTGTCCCTGAGAGGGTATTTACCAAACCGCCGTCGGCCGAACTGCGGCCGGACCAAAAGGATACGGATTCGTTGCCCGAGTACGAGGTCCTGGACCCGGTCTTGAAAGCCTACGTCGAGGAGTACAAAAGTCCGGGCGCGATCGCTGAAGAACTCGACCTGCCGTTGGAGTTGGTGCGCGATATCGCCGGCAAAGTCAACCGCAACGAATACAAGCGGCAGCAGGCGGCGCCGGGCCTGCGGGTGACCTCGAAGGCCTTTGGCATGGGCCGCCGCTTCCCCATCGCGCAGCGCTTCACGCCGTAGACCGAATACCGTTCACTTAAGCTGTGATGAAACCAAGGAATCTTTCCCCGCAGGGCACCGTTTGTGATGTAGGGACCCGGCATGCTGAGCATGCCGGGTCCCTACGTTCGGCTGGGGGCGGCACGAGGTGGAGTCAGGCACCTAATGTAGCCGACGGATTTCGCCCTGACGGTGAGCGATGGAACTTTCCCTGCGCCGCCGCGTATTCATAACAGGAGGCTGTCAAATGCTAAAGGCTTTGGTGTGCCTATTTTTCCTCGCCGGCCTTTTCTTCGTCGCCTGGCCGCTGGTACTCGTCTTCCTCATGGCCGCTCCGACCGTACTGCTGGGCTGCCTTATACTGAAGATGCTCGGCGTCGTTGTCGGCGGTGTTCTTTCTCTGGCGGTTTGGGGTGTCGCGTTGGCACTCGCCGTAGGTTTGGCTGTGCTTTTCCTTCCCCTGGCTTTGATGTTCTAGCCAAGTGACAACAGCAGTCGCCTAGCGGACGGTCCTGGAGACGAGTTCACTATGGATTCGGAAATGTCGGGCCCGAAAGCGCGACACGGCACGCTGAAAGCGTGTCCCACCTCACCAGGACGATCAGAAAGTCTTGTCTGGGACAGCTTACTGGTACCGTATGATGTCTCTTTCCCGGGCGACGCCACAAAGAGGTCGAGAGGTGGCCCAGGCATCCTAGCTGTGGTTCGCTGGCGTTTGTGGGGTCCTCCTGACCTCGTTGCACAACTCGCCGCCGGCACCCAACCAAAGAGTCATGCGACCTGCCATTGAGACTGGCCTTCGGCTGTTGGCCTGTGTCGCTAGTTCGGTCTTGGCCATCGGGTCACCCGCTGAAGAAAACAGCGTAGAGCTGCCCTCGGCGAAGGAGCTCATCGAGCTTGCGTTGGAGCGCGCCAATTGGCTCAAAGAGCAGAAGATTGAAGAGAGATACACCTTTTCCGAGGTCGTGCTGGCCGAGCAGTTGCGTCCCGACAAAACCATAAAAGAGCGCGAGGAGTCTCGTTACAAGGTCTACCCCGTCGAAGGAGTTCTCTTTAGGCGACTGGTGGAAAAGAACGGGCGGCCGCTCTCACCGGAGGAGGTCGAATGGGAAAACCAAAAGGAGCGGGATCTGCGGGAGCAGCTCCAGCGAGGGGAAAGACCAAAGGAGGACGAAAACCGTATCGAGTTCAATAAAGACCTGATCAGCCGCTTCCGTGCCGAGGTAGTCTCACGGGAACTTCTCAACGGGAGGTCCACCTACGTCCTCCGCTTCGTTCCCAAGAGCAATCGGCTTCCCGCACGCCGTCGCATCGATTACGCGCTCAACAAATCGGCCGGTCGCATGATGATCGACGAAGAAACGTATGAGGTGGCCCGCGTCGAGTTCCACCTGATCAAGCCGGTTGGACTCTGGTGGGGGTTGCTGGGAAAGCTCCGCGAAGCCGAAGGTAGCCTCGAGCGCAAACCGGCGACCGACGGCTACTGGGCGCCTACAGAACTCAAAACCTACGTCTATGGCCGGGTGTTGTTCAACTCTTTTCACCGCCGGCGACAGACTGAATGGGGGGATTACAGGCGCTGGGCGGAAAGCTCCGCCGAGGCTGCGCCTGTCGATGGATCCTAACGGTAGTTAAGTTTAGTCAGGCTCCCGAAGGGCCCAGGCAGGGGTACTTGCGGCGAAATCCATGGAATTACCCCCTCGTGATGAACTCATCCAGATTCAGCAGCAGGCGGCCCACGGCTACCCATGCGGCGGCCTCGGAGCGCTCCACACCTTCGAGATCCGCGGCTGGGAACAGAGTCTCAATCGCGTCGCGGTTTCCTCGGAGCAGCGCCTTCTGTTCTTCGTAAAACGTCAGTAGGCGATCCTTTTCCTGGGGGGTCGGAGAGCGCCCGAGAGCCAATCGATACGCGTAGTCAATACGCTCGTCCACGGTCCCGGTCTGTTCTCGCAAGATGCGCGCCGCGAGGACCTGGGCCGCTTCAAAGAACACAGGGTCATTGAGCAGGTTCAGCGCCTGGAGTGGCGTCGTCGACCTTTCTCGAACGCTGCACGTCTCGAGCGAATCCGGCGCGTCGAACGTCATCAGTTGCGGGTAAGGTGCTGTGCGCAAGAACTGTACGTAGAGGCCCCGCCGATAGCGATCCCGGCCCTTGCTTTCGATCCACTTCTCGCTGCTGTCACCAAAGGCCAGCTCCAACACGCCAGGTGGCTGCGGTGGACGTACGCTCTTGCCCCCGACCGCCTTGTTCAACAGCCCGCTGACCGCTAACGCGTTGTCCCGTACCAGCTCGGCCGAAAGGCGTAGCCGGACTTGCCGAGCCAGCAGCCTGTTGTCGGGGTCCCGCGATAGTAAAGCGGCTCTTGTATTCGAAGACTGCCGATAGGCAGCCGACTGGACAATGAGTCTGTGCGTGGCCTTAACGTCCCACCCGCTGTCCGTAAATGTCGTAGCCAGCCAATCGAGTAACTCAGGGTGCACTGGCGGATCGGAGCGGGCGCCAAAGTCGTCGGAGGTTTCCACCAGACCACGACCGAAGTGTTCCTGCCACATGCGGTTGACAGTCACCCGTGCCGTCAGAGGATTGTCTTTCGACACCAGCCAGCGCGCTAAGGTGAACCTTGACGGCTTACGATCGGCCTCCATGGGGTTTAAGACCGACGGCGTGCCCGGGTGCACCTCGATCCCAGGCTGCCGAAAATCTCCTCGCATCAGAACATGGCTTTTCGGGGGCTTGGCGCTCTCGACGATGATTTGGGCCTCAGTCAGTTGAGGGTATTCGCGCTTGAGTCGCCGGAGCTTTGCGGTGAGCTCCTTGAACTTTAACTCCTCGTACCGTTTTTCGCCGAAGGGCTCGAGAGAAAACCGGACGAAGTGGTCCGTCAACAGGTCCCGATACTTCCGAGTTCGATAGGCGGGGTGCGTCCGGAGGACCTCTTGTCCTCCGTCGAACATAAGGTTACCGAGGTTGTCCCAGGAGATATCGTAGATCGGATCCATGCCCTCGTGATCAGCGGCCCAAAGCGTCTTCTTCTCCCACCATTGCTGTACCTCGGCCACCTTGTAGGCCCAGAGCAGGTCTCGTCTCTTGCGATCGTACTCGGCTTTGGTTTGCAGATAGCTGCCCAGCTCATGGGGCAGGGGCACCTCGATGTTGCGCTCGACACTGGTGTTAAAGAAGGCGGTGAGCTGATAAAACTCCTTTTGCGTGACGGGGTCGTACTTGTGGTCGTGGCAGCGCGCACAGCCAAGCGTCAGACCGAGCCAGGCCGTGCCGACCGTGCTGACACGGTCAATCACTTGCTCCACCCGAAACTCCTCAAGATCAATTCCACCCTCCCGGTTCGTCAGCGTGTTGCGGTGAAACCCCGTGGCGATTCTCTGCTCCATCGTGGCGTTCGGCAGAAGATCTCCCGCAATCTGCTCGATCGTGAACTGGTCAAAGGGCATATTGCGGTTTAAGGCCTTGATCACCCAGTCTCGCCAGCGCCAAGCGTGCGGACGCACCATGTCCTTTTCGTAGCCGTCGCTATCGGCGTAGCGCGCCAGATCGAGCCACTGGCGCGCCCATTTCTCACCGTAGTGAGGCGAATCCAAAAGTCGATCTACCAGTTGTTCGTATGCCCGAGGGGACTGGTCGGCAAGGAAACGGTCCACTTCTTGGGGCGTCGGAGGCAATCCGATCAGATCAAAACTTGCACGTCGGATGAGCGTGGCGCGATCGGCTTCGGGCGAGGGCTCGATTCCCTCAGCTTCCAGCTTCGCCAGGACAAAACGATCGACCGGATTCTTGACCCAAGGTTCCCTATGCACAGCGGGAAGGCTAGGGCGCACCGGCGGATTAAAGGCCCAATGCTCGCTCTTGGGGCGTTTCCTTTCAGCTGACGTGGCTTGCTTTGCAGACGGATCGTCCTCGGGCCACACCGCTCCCTGGTCGATCCAGGCACGAAGGAGCCCAATCTGCTCAGCGCTGAGTGGTTCCCCACCCATGGGCATGATGAGGTTTTCCTCTATGCCGATGCCCGCGACCATGTGGACGAGCTTGCTGCCGGCGCTGTCGCCCGGTTTGATCGCGGGCCCCGAGTACCCGCCCCGCAACGCGGCCGCGCGGCTGTCCAGACGCAGACCATTCATCTGCTGTCGCGGGCCATGACAGTTATGGCACTTTTGTTTTAGAAGCGGCTTAATTTCTCTCTGGAAGTCGACTTGCGTCCTGGCGGGCTGGGGTAAAGCAGCGCCAGCCTCGTCCTTGACGGGGTTCTGGGCTTGGGTTGTGACGACGAACAAAAACAATGAGGAAATCAGTACGACCGAGTACTTACTGGTCCCCATTCTGTTTACCCTGCTTAGCGGCCTAAATCCGAGCCCATTGTACGCCTAATTGGTTTGAGGTGTTGGTGAGCAAGCAGGTCCTTAGGCAGCTGCACGCCGAGATGTCAGTAGAACTATCATTGCAAGGCCGGTAGAGCAATTCCTCCCCTGATAGCACGAGGAAATCAAGACCGCTGAGTCGCGACGCTGCTCCTACGTGCACACGAATCTACAATCGCACGACCGGGATGGAAGCGCTGCCGTAGAGCTTGCCGGCCTTCACCGTGGCAACCGGGTTCAGCTTGCGGTGGCCCATGCGTTTGGCGCCCATGGCGTCGACGAACTCGAAGTCTCCCTCTTCGAGCGAAAACACGGCTACATCGGCTTCAGCCCCCTCCTTCAACGTTCCCAGCCCCTTCATTTGCCCGAACGTACGGGCCGGATTCGTCGTCACGCGCTCGATAACCTGGTCAAGCGAAAGCCCCAGATGGAGAAACTTCGACAGAGTAGTCGCCAGATCGAAGACCGGTCCGTGGACGTTGTATTGATGAAGGTCGCTTGAGATCGTGCCCGGTAGCACGTCCTGCTCGAGCGCCTTTTCAGCGACGTCGAAGGAAAAGCTGCCCGCGCCGTGGCCGACATCCAGGTGAACGCCGTTGGCGACGGCCTTGCGAACCTCCGGCAGCACGCGGCCACGCTCGTCTAGAATGCCTCTTTCCCGGCCATGAAACGTATGCGTAATCACGTCCCCTTTCTTGAGCCTTGCCAGGACCTCTTTCAAAGGCGAGTAAGAGTCTCCGATGTGAACCATGATCGGCAAGTTCACCGCCTCGGAAGCTTCCCGTGCAAGTGCAAGCGCCTCGAGATCATGCGGGCCGGTAATACTACGGGACAGGCGAATCTTCAAGCCGACAATCACGTCGCGGTTGCGCTCGATCGTTTTGATCGCCAGCTTGGGGTTCAGGTAGCGCAGATCAAGTAGCTCTCCCCATTCGTTGTCAGGCGACATCGTGGATTGCCCCACCAGGGATATGTTCAGCAGCGCGAACACCCTGGTGTCAGCAACGTTGATGACGTATTTGCGAAGCCCGGGAAAGGTGTGGGCCCCTGAGGATCCGGCGTCGACCGCCGTTGTGACGCCTTTCGCGACGCAGTTCGGATCGGCCGGAATCCCCAGCGGCGCGACTCCGTCATAGACATGGGTATGGATGTCGATCAGACCCGGTGTGACGATCTTGTCGGCCGCTTTCAGTACATGCAGCGCCTCTGATTCAGGAATGTTAGCTGCGACTCGAGCGACTCGATGACCCGAAATCGCGACGTCTCGCTCCGCGGAAAGCCCCTGGGAAGGATCGACAACCCTTCCGCCCTTTACCAGCAGATCGTAGCGGTAGGACGATTTCGTTTGGGAGCGCAGCATCTCTCGCGCTGAGCGAAGCATGCCGCATACCAGCGTTGACCCCGCCAGAATCTGCCACAGAAAATGCCGCCGTGCAGCGTGTCTCATGAGCACGTACTCCCTTCGTTTAGATTCCGCTCGTCACCAGGCGCCGGCCCTGGGTGTTCGTATGTAAGTGGATTAGTAGATCAATGCGCCGGTCCTTCGCCGCGCCCGCCTCAGATCAGAAGAACCGATCGGCTCAAACCACGACGGCTGCGGATGGAGGTAACCGGCTCGACCGCCTTCAAGGCCTCGGCAAACCCGTGTGCGGGCCGGTCTGGGCGAATCATTTCACGAAGGAATCTTAGCTTTGCTCTTGGGAGAATGGACGCATGCAAGACCCGCACAAGCCGTCCGCTGACCCACGCGAGGAGTATACGCGCCGCCTGGACGCGCGGTACGCCGCGCCCCTACAGATCTGTTGGGCGCCTGGAAATGTAGGGGCAGGGCATGCCGTGCCCGAAGTTACCTATTGTCCACCTGGCTTCTAAATATACGTGACCGAACTTATGAAACGGACTACTAAGTATCAATTGGAACCCAGAGACTGCGCACTACTGGGGAGGAACTCAAACGTCTCATCGCCGATCCGGGCGACAATCCTCCCAGGACTAAGATCCCTCCCTTTCTTGGGGAAGAAGACGGCCCCGTCGGTGGAATCACCCGAGTGTAGTTTTGTCCTTACCAGGGCGATAGCCGACGCCGCGGCAGCCGCTTTGACACCTTTCGGGCCGAAGGCGAGAGCCGACCGGCGGCGCTGCTCGTAGCCGTTGTTGGAGCGGATGCGCTGATTTTGGTAAATGGCCTTCTCATAGGCAGTTTGCAGCTTGATCACCTCGCTGCGTCCCGCGCTGCGATACAACTCGTAAATGACTGTGTATTCGGAAGCTGCTTGCAGCCGCCGGCCGCCATCTGACTCGAAAAAGAAATCGGTTGGCTGCAGGAGCCAGTCTTGACCGCTGCCGTTGCTAAAGGCCACTTGAAAGACGGCAAAGTCTCCCACGGCCAGCGGCAAAGGGGCGTACATCACGGTGAGGCCCTTGCGCGTCAAGGCCTGATAAGGGAGGTCGTTCGACAAAAACTCGATGACCTGCCCCGGGGCCACCGAAGCCAGCATCGCGGCAAGTAAAAAGGCCCGACTTGGCGAGCCAATTCTCAAGGCCGGAGTCACTCCACTATGATACAGTAAGGCGTTTTCTTCGCCTGACCACGTGGCTTTATGAAAGCCTTGACGGGACTTCCGACCCCGGCCTATTTGAAGGTTGCCGAAGAAGCTAACATCCAACTTGCGGACCTTCTGAAGTTAGTCCAAGAGCTGGAAGCCGGTTCGCACCCCGCCTACATCGCCCGCTGTCGGCCCGACGTATCGGCCGGGCTGGACGAGGAGCGATTAGCTCGGGTGCAGATGCGCCTTCAGCGATTCTTGAACCTTGAAGACCGTCGGATCACCATCCTCAGTAGGGTCGGCCAGCAGAACCGTCTGACGCCCGAGCTGCGCGAGCGAATCGAGTCGGTAACGGACCGCCGCGAGCTCGAAGAACTCTACTTGCCCTTCAAACCCAGGCGAAGAGCGGCAGCCGACGAGGCGATAGAACGTGGCCTCGAACCGCTGGCCAAATTCCTCCGACGACAAGAACCTGAAACAGCGGACGTCGAGCGCGCCGCGGAAAGCTACGTGAACCCGGAACGGGGAGTAAGTAGCGCCGGCGAAGCGCTGCGAGGAGCTCGTCACATCGTTGCCCGCCGGCTCGGCGAAGACGCCGCGCTCCGGCGCGACTTGCGCCCTCTGATTCTCAAGCAGTCGGAGATCGTCGTACACCCTGTTGAGGACGCTTCACCGGATCCTTCGGTCAAGAAACGGATCGCTCCACTGTTGGGATATCGGGCAAAGGTCAGCAAGGTATCCTGGCGGCGAGAGTTGGCGATCCGGCAAGCGGTACGCGAGGGAGCATTGCGATGCGAAGTGGTGCTACCGGAGGCACGCATTATTAGCTTGCTGCTGGATGGACTACTACAGAGCCGAACCTCTCTCTTCTGCCTACACCTCGGGGCAGCGGCCAATGAAGCCTACGCCGAACTTCTAGCGCCGGCTTTTCGAAGCGAGGTGCTGCAGTATCTTGAAGAACGTTCTGATGCCGAGGCGGTTCGTCTCTACGAAACCAATCTGCGCAAATTGTTGCTGACTCCCGCCGCGGGGGCCATCCCTGTCATCGGTTTGGAAACCGCCCGCTCTGGCGGGTGGCGCGCTGCCATCCTGGGTGCGGACGGCAGCTTCGTCGAAGGCGCAATTGTGTCACAGGGCGGGCAGGAAACAAAGGGAGCGCGGCCTGCCGGAAACGAGCCGGCAGCCGGTAACGGCAAGAAGGCAACTTCCGCGAAGCCTCCCGATAAAAAGGCCCAGGAAGCCGAGCCAGACGCCTCTGACGCACCTAGGGAGAGCAGTGAGCCGTCTGCCGCACCGGAAGCCGAGCCTGACTCATCTCTGGTCGAGGTAAAACCCACGGAACCCGAGCTTTCGACAGAGGACAAACCCGGCTCACAGGACGACGAATCAGGGGAGGCTCAACAGGCGGAGAAGGCTGCGGGCAACGAAGAAGTAAACGGCGCCGCCTCGCAGCCGACCGAATCCCCGCCTGCCGGTAAGGTAGCCCCACCGACGGAAGCAAAGGCAACTCGTCCGGCCCCGGTGAACCTGCGTGAGTTGATTAGCAAACACAATCCAGCAGCCATCGCAGTGGCCAACGGTCCCGGTGTGAGGCAGCTCGAGAGAGCCTTGCGTAGTGCGATCCGCGAGGCGGGAGTCAAGGACGTTTTCTTCACTCGAGTGAGCGACGCGGGAACTTGGATTTACGCTGGGTCGAAAACCGCTCGGAAAGAATTGACGGGAGTCGACCTCACCACCCGCAGCGCTGCCAGCTTGGCTCGCCGACTACAGGATCCCCTCGGCGAACTCGTGAAAGTAGAACCTCGCGCGCTCGGCCTAGGACCCCATATTCATACTGTCGATCCCAACCGATCGCGCACGGGACTTCGAATCGTGACCGGAGCCTGCGTTAGTCAGGTGGGAGTTGACATCAATCGCGCCCCCGTCGAGCTGTTAGCTGTCGCCCCGGCGCTAACCGAGCGGATAGCAAAGCTGGTGGTTGAATACCGGGAAACCAATGGGCCATTTACGCGGCGAGAGCAACTTCGCAACATCCCCGGTCTCAGCGAGAAGATCTATCGACAAGCGGTCCCGTTTCTTCGCATCCGGGGTGGAGAGAACCCTTTGGACGAGACAGGGATCTCGCCGCAGGCCTACCCCATTGTCGAGAAGATATTGTCTTCAGCCGGGGTGACGGCAGCGCAAGCGCTGGAAAAACCGGAAGCGCTCGACAGCCTCGACCTGGAAGAATTCGCGGACGCCCAATACCCCCTTGAGGTATTGCAGGCGATCGTTCGGGAGTTTAAATCAGACGTTCGAGACCCGCGAGGCAAGTTCGAGCTTCCCCAGGCGCTCATCGAGCCACTTTCCACAGCGGAACTCAAGGTCGGCATGAAGTTGGAAGGCGTAGTCACCAGCGTTACTCGATTCGGGGTCTTCGTTGACATCGGTGCTGAACAGGACGGACTTTTGCACATTTCCGAGCTCTCGGACAAACTCGGCAAGGAGCCGAAACCGGCGGTAAAGGCCGGTGACCGCATCACGACCCATATCCTGGCCCTGCAGGAAAACGGCAAGCGAATCTCCCTGTCGAAAAAAGAGCCTCGCCGCCCCTCGTCCAAGCCACGGGCAGCCGCCCGCCCGCGGCGGGCACGCGACGCGAGACCAAAAGACACGCCGCGCAAACGTCGCAAGGGTCCCGAGCGAGAAACGACTCTCGCCAAGAGATCCTTCGGCCCGGACACAAAACAGAAGCAGCGCGAGGCGAAGCAGGAAAGCAAACTCTCCCTGGACGAAAAGCTGTCGCTTCTCGAAACCAGATTTCGAACCAAGGTCTAGGTAGCGAGCAGACCGCGGTATCGGCCCCCCCGGACGACCGCATTGTTCGGTTCGAATTCGCCCGAAATATCGGGTTTGAAGCCGGCAGGATGGCCGGCCGAACTCGAAACTAGGACCGCCAAGGTTGGCGGCCTCTACCCGTGGTGCGGACCAGAGGTTCCAATCCAGCTATAATCTCCTCTTTAGTCTTGGAGTCCGGCAAATGGAAAACAAGGGTCTTAATAGGAGCAGCTTCGAGCTAGAACAGCACGGCTTAGAGGAAGTCAGTACGGCCTACTGGAATTTAGGTCCGGCCCGGCTCACCGAGGAGGCGCTTGCCCGCGGCGAGGGACAACTGGCCGCCAACGGCTCGCTCGTCGTGCGCACCGGAAAATACACCGGCCGTTCACCCGGCGACCGATTCATCGTCAGTGACGAGTCCACGGAAGGCACGATCGACTGGGGTCCGGTCAACCAGAAGATATCCCCTGAGCGTTTCGATCGGCTTCTGGGCAAGATCCAGGCTTACTTGAAGGGCCGAGAAGTCTTCGTCCAGGACTGTTTTGGCGGCGCGGCCCCTGAGCATGCGCTGCCGATTCGTACGGTCCACGAACTTGCCTGGCACAGCCTGTTCGCCCGCCAGCTTTTCGTCCGGCCCGACCCCGGGGCGGCCCGGGACCACGTTCCCGAGTTAACCGTCTTGTATGCGCCCGGAGCGCATGCCGATCCCGAAACCGACGGCACACGTTCGGAGGCGTTCATCGTATTGAACCTTGCCCGAAAGATGGTGATCATCGGAGGGACAAGCTACGCGGGAGAAATGAAGAAGTCGGTCTTTACCACCCTGAACTACCTTCTCCCGGACAGAAAAGTCTTCCCCATGCATTGCTCGGCCAACGAGGGACCGGACGGCGACGTCGCCCTCTTCTTTGGCCTTTCCGGAACGGGCAAGACAACCCTTTCGGCCGATCCCGAGCGGCGCCTGATCGGCGATGACGAACACGGCTGGAGCGACAACGGCATCTTCAATTTCGAGGGCGGCTGCTACGCAAAGTGCATCCGCTTGTCGGAGAAACATGAACCCCAGATCTGGAATGCGATCCGCTTCGGCTCGGTCGTCGAGAACGTGGTATTCGATCCCAACACCCGAGCGCTGGACTTTGACGACGACTCGATTACCGAAAACACCCGTTGCGCCTACCCGGTCGATTTCATTGACAACGCTGTGATTCCAGGCGTCGGCGGACACCCTTCGAACGTCGTGTTCCTGACCGCCGACGCCTTCGGCGTCTTGCCTCCGCTTTCGAAGCTCGCACCCGAGCAGGCCATGTATCATTTCTTGAGCGGTTACACCGCCAAGGTTGCCGGCACCGAACGAGGGCTCGGCAACGAGCCGGCGGCCACATTTAGCACCGGCTTCGGGGCGCCGTTTCTGCCGCGCCCGCCCTCGGTGTATGCCGAAATGCTCGGAGACCGCCTCCGCCGTCACCAGGCACGCTGCTGGCTAGTCAATACCGGCTGGGTCGGCGGACCCTTCGGCGTCGGCGAGCGCATGGACCTGCCTTACACTCGCGCCATGCTCACCGCAGCCCTTTCAGGCGAACTCGACGACGTCGGTTTCGCGCCCCATCCCGTCTTCCAGGTAGAAGTTCCCGGTAGCTGCCCTGGGGTCCCGCCGGAAAAACTCGATGCCCGCGGGATGTGGCCTGACAAGCCGGCCTACGACCAAGCCGCGAAGGAGCTAGCCGCGCGCTTCCACAAAAACTTCGAGAAGTTTGTTTCGGTATCGGAAGATATCCGCGCCGCGGGCCCGGTGGGTTAGCCGAGTGCATTGCCGTTTCGCCCGCGAGAATCCGCCGCCGAGATAAGCACCCTTCCTGCCGGTGGGATGAGCACTCGTGCTTGTCAACACACTGCGAAAAGCAGGCTAGCGCCCAGCCTTCGCCGGTTTCAGAGGTGCGTTCAGGAAGCGCAGGAAGGGCATCATCCCGCGGAAATGTTTGACCAACTCGGTGTAAAGCTTGGAGGTTTCGGCCAGTTCGGGGTCGAGCGTCTTCCACGCCAGGAACTGCTTGAACATCAGCAGGTCAGCGGCGGGATGTGCGGCCGGGAAGCCTTTGGGGGCACGTGTCAGTTTCTCACCCGTCATCTCTCCAAAGAGCCGTCGAAACGAGCGGTCCTTCAAGACGGCGCTAAGCTCCCCGTCTCGAGCAGCGATATGCTGCCGAATGGCTAAGAGCTCTTTCGGTCCCGGCGCGTAAACGCCTCCCGCGACGAGAATCTCGTCGAATGTCAGGTGGAAGTAGGTGCCCGCACCGGCGTGTTTCTCATGTCCTCGAGGAGGGAACACCGCCGCAATCCAGGTTTTGTAGGGGCTTTTGTCTTTGCTGAACCGCACGTCGCGATAGATACGATAGATTGCTTTTTTGGGATCGGCCACCAACTCCGGTGCAAACCCGCGCATGGCTTCGCCGAGCGCCAAGACCAGCTCGGTCATCGGAGCCTTGACCTTCTCCTCGTAGACGCTCTTGCGGGGTATGAACCAATCGCGGTTGTTATTGCGCTTGAGTTGTTTGAGAAACTTCCGGGCTTCGGACGGAAATCCGGGAAATCGCGGTTTCATGTCTCTACCGTAGCGGGCGGCGGCCTTGAGCGACAAGAGTGCAGGGCGCTGGCCCCCGGTAAAGGGGCGGGCCACGGTGGCCCGCCCCTACGATTCGGTGTACGGTCCAGCGAGCATCAAATAGGGGCGTGGGGACGCCATCGGCGGGTTCGATCTCCGCCCGGTGCTACCATGACTGTTTCTATGGGGCGGTTGAGCCGGCGGGCCTTTCTGGGCGGGGCGGCAGCACCTCTGTTGGGGGCCCGTCGAGGGTCCGGCCGGGGGGTGCGCGTCGCCTCCCGGATTGCACCGTTTCTGGACCCACTTACGGAACGGAAGCTTTTCCGGCTCACCGAACTTTCCGTTCTGCATCACCTGCCGCACTACCACCATCGCTTCATCGCCCGGAACAATTCGTTCATCTTGCTCTCCTCCGAGCGGCCAGGAACCCGGCAGATCTATCGCCTGGATCTACCCGAGGGCAAGATGGTGCAACTCACCGAGGGTCCAGGCATTCACCCCTATTCGCCGGCGCTCGACGCGGGCGAACGCGCTTTCTTCTACCTTCAGAACGATACCCTCAAGCGGGCCGCCGTTCGCGGGCGATCCGAAAGACGAATCTATGAGTCGGACACAGGTTGGCGGATGAGCGGACATCTGTCGGTGAGCGACAAAAGCAGGTACGTGGCCGTGGTCGAGATGAAAGTGGGCGACCGGGTCAACGGCTTCGAGGGGCAGTTCAGAAGGCAGCCGAATTGCCGGATTCGAGTCGTGGACGTGGCCAGGCGTCGAAGCTGGGTGGCGGTCGAGTCCAACCATTGGCTGACTCACCCTCAGTTCCAGCCGGGAGGCACCGACATCCTCTACTCACACGAAGGACCCTGGGACAAGGTGGAGGGACGCTTGCGGCTGGTCAGGCTCGATGGCAAGTATCGCAAGAACATCCGCCCCCGACAGGGATCAGAGGCTCTAGGGCACGAGCATTGGTCGAGCAGCGGCCAGGAAGTCTGCTTCGTGTTCTATCCCGATGCTTCCTGGCGGCAGTCCACGGTGAATTGCATTCACATCAACTCCGGTCGCGAAAGGACCCTGGCAGACTGCTCCCAGTTCGCCTGGATGTCGCCCAACGCGGACGACTCTGTCTTCGTGGGCGCGAGTCGCCGCGCTGCCGGGCGCAATATTTATCTGCTTTTTCCACTGCTCAAGCGGGAAGTCACTATCGCCGTACACCTCAGTACCGCGAAATCCTATCCGATCGCCGGCAGGCGACGTCTCGACCCCTTCGCCGCTTGGCCCGAGCCGGTGTTTTCCCCCGACAGTCGCTGGATGTATTTCGTCACCGACCGAGAAGGAAAACCGGCGGTCTATCGCATGGACTTGTCGGATCTCGTGGAGGAAACCGGGGCCCGCTGAGAGCAAGCGAAGGATCGAAGCCCACGTGCGGTGCTCGAACATCTTGGGCCGTGGCCTGCGCTGCTAGTCGCGGTCAGCTCATTCTCGTCCAGCTTCGCCTCCACCCTCGGTGAGTGACAATGAACTCCGTACACCCTGAAGCATGAAAATGCGGCCCGAGCGTAATCTGTGGCACAGTGCGGACCTATTTTCGAAGCAGAAATGCGGGCTAGTACTAGCCCGCATTTCTCACGAATTTCGGGGATTCGCGACGAAGTCCGTTGTTCTCGTAGGGGCCGACCACCGTGTCGCCCATCACCGACCAGTACTCATTGTTCAGTCCGAATTTGTGCAAAAGATTGCACATCGATACTGCTGGGCGGGCACAGTGGCCCGCCCCTACGCGCCCCTCGTGAGAAAGGCGGTCTAGGCGGGGCGGGAACAAACAGGGAAGCGCACGCTGATGGGCGATCGGGGCTAGCTGGCTCGGAGGGGAATCACGGCAGCCGGGGAACCCTGAGGGACGTCTCCCGAGGTGGAATCCTTTTTCACTTTCCTGAGGTAGGAGCGTTGACTGCTTAACACCAGGAGTTGCTCAGCCGAAGCCGCCTCACTGGGGAAAACGGCAGTGCCCACGCTCACACCGATGAGCCTTTCTGCATCGCCGATACGCAATGTGAGGCTGTCTTTGAGGCGTCTCTCGAGTCTTGTTACCAACGTCCGGAGCTCCTTGGGACCGATTCCTCCGAAAACAGCCAAGAACCGATCGTCTCCCAGACGTCCCAGAAAATCGAGATCCCGGAGGGACCCTTCCAAAACGCGGGAGAGCGACTGAAGTAGCTGGTCTCCGGCAGCGTGCCCAAAACGGGTGTTGATGACCCGAAACCGGTCGATGTCGAAGTAGACGATCGAAGTCGTTCTACGCTCTTTACGTGCAAGTTGAATGTCGGATCTCAAATACTTGAGAGTCGCTCTGGCTGTCGGCAGTCCCGTCAGCGAATCGTTGCCGATCCCACTCGTCTGATACAGAACTGCCTGTTCTATCACGGAACCGAGCGGCCACGTCAGCTTTTCGATCAGCGCGGCATCGTCTCCGGAGTAGGCGGCTCGCGTGCTTGAGTAGAGGTTAAACGTGCCAACGAGCTCGTCATCGACCCACAGCGGAGTCACTAGGGCGGCTTTGAGCCCCTGCATCCACGCCATCAGCCCCAGCTCTGACGCTTCGCCGACCGGATTGCCGTTCACGAGGGTCTGGCCGTGTCCGGCTACCCATCCGGTAGGACTATTGTCCACAGGCACACCTAGTTTGCTAATCAAGTCCGCCTTCGGCCCCGTGCAGTAAACCGGTCTCAGCTTACGTTCGTCCTTCATAAACACGACACATTCGTCAAAAGTCAGCCGACTCGCCAAGTTGGGGATGACGAACTCGAGAATCTCCTTAACGGAAAAGCTGGCTCCCAAGCTCGCAAGCAGCCGAGACCAGTGCGCAAAGTTGTCCAGCTTGGACTCCCGCGTGGCTACTTCACGACTTTGCTTCAGACTTTCGATACGTTCTTCGTGGGTTAGCGAGGTCTGATCGGCGCTGACCGAACGAGCACTCTTGATGGAGAAGCGGCCTGACGAGTTGCGACGGTTGGCGCTGGGGTCACGCTGGATTTGTTTTTCCAGGCGTGGGAGTAGTTCGATCAAGGTGTCGGTCACCTTGGGATCATAGGCGGTGCCGCGGCGCGACCGGATCATCTCTACGGCCTTTTCCACCGTCATAGCCGGCCGGTAGGGCCGGTCGGTAGTTAACGCATCAAAGACATCGACAATCGTCAGGATGCGCGCCGTTAGCGGAATTTCCTTCCCCTTCAACTTACGCGGGTAGCCGGTGCCATCCCAGTTCTCATGGTGGGAAAGCACTAGTTCCGCCACGGGAAACGGGAAGTCAACGGCCGAGAGTATCTCCGCGCCGATTTGAACGTGACTGGCGATCCTGCTGAACTCTTCAGGTGAGAGTCGGCCTGGCTTGGTAAGAACGTTTTCGGGAACCGCAATCTTGCCGATATCGTGAAGCAGCGCCCCGAACTCAAGCGTGCGGATCTCATACTCAGAGCAGTTCAATGCCTTGGCGATCTCGGTACTGTAAATCTGAACCCGCTTGAGGTGGCCGCTGCTGACGCTATCCTTGGCGTCTACCGCCAGGGCCAGAGCCTCGACGGAACGGAAATAGATGCGGTCGGTCTCAGCCTGCCGGGATAGATCCTCGTACAGAGGCCCGAGCAGCCACTCAACAAAGACATAGAACAGGGTGACCACGGCGAGCACTGTCCACAACACAACTTCCTGACTGCGCGCCGAAACAACCGCCAAACACACGGCAGCGGGCGCGAACAACAATGACATCCCCGCTGCCGGCGGCAGGTTTCGACCTACCAGCTTCTTCCAATACATCAGGCGGTTGACCGTTGATTCCGCCCAAGCACTTACCAAGAGGTAGAAGATTGCCGCACCACCAAGCGCGACCCATTCGGCCCCCACGGGCAGCACTATCGAGCGATGGACAAGGGAAGTCCAAAGCCCCGTCATAGCGGCCAGCAAGACTCGTACCGCGTACTGAACGGGCTGTTGCCGAACTCTTCTCTCGAAGCTCCACCGGATCGCCACCGCAGCGGCCGACAAAAGGGCGGCTGGTAGCGGCGCGGCGGCAACCACAACTCCAACCACAAACAGATCAGATGTCGCTAACACCCCCCGGAATCGATTAACTCGAAGCCGCGTACCCGAGAAGAGACAGCCAATGACGAAAAGAGCCGCGGCACCCAATTGCTGGTCGGACACAACCGGAAGCTGGGTCACCGCCAGCAGATACAAAGAGAGGACAAACAGTACCAGGTAGCTGCGGAACCCCAGAAGTCGCGAAGCCATTTGATTCCTAACCGCCGGGTAGTGACCGGGTGCGACGAAGCTCTGGCCACCTACTGACAATGACGGGCAGAGGCATTCCGGCCCGGCTGGTTGCCGGGACCTCGACACGTTGTCGTCAGATGATACTAGTACTTAAGCTCAATTTCGAGTATATCAGAAACAGTACTAAAACTATATGAATTAAAGTCCTAGATATGCTGCCGCTCCCCGGTCTACAGAGATCCCGGAAGGATATGCAGGTTGAGGGTCCGTCTGGGAGGTGCTGGCAACTGAGAAACTAGCTTCGCCAGCGGCGAAAAACGGCTAGGCAACCGACTCGCAATAGTGGCGTCGTATAGCCTTCTGGGGCAAAAAAGGCGGGAGGTCAACACTTCGTGGCAGCAGAGTCACTAGCCGCCAGGTTCTCCCGTAAGTCGCCAGGAAACCCATCATAGATGGCTTCGGCCGGACAAGCTGACGGTAAGCGTCACGATCCGCGACGGGCTGACTTGATGATAATTGGCTCCAGGGGAACATTCTGCTGCCCGCCTTTTGTTCCGGTAGCCACCTCGGCCATGGCATCGACCACGTCCATGCCTTCTGTCACCTTGCCGAAAACGCAGTAGCCCCAGCCATCCTTTGCCTGGTCACGATCCAGGAACGAGTTCTTCGTTCCGTGGTTGATGAAAAACTGCGAGCTTGCGCTGTGGGGAGCTGACGTCCGCGCCATAGCGAGGGTGCCTCGCTGGTTTTTCAGGCCGTTCGAGGACTCGTTCTTGATCTGTTCCCTGGTGGGTTTCTGTGCCATGTCCGCGGTGAAACCTCCACCCTGAATCATGAAATCCTTCATCACACGGTGAAAGATCGTGCCGTCGAAGAACTTGTCGTCGACGTACTGCAGAAAGTTGGCGACCGTCGCGGGCGCCTTCTTCGCGTAGAGCTCGATCTTGATCGTTCCCTTCGTCGTCTCTATGATTACCACTGGCTTTCCGGTGACCTCTTTGGGAGCCGCACAAGCTAGTACAGCGATCACAAGGGCCAGCAGAATAAGCTGACCCGCAAGCTGGACTTGTCGCATCTTGAACCTCTACTCTTACTTGTCCTGCGGCGCCGCGGTGGGCACAGCCAGCGTCTCACAGAACTCAAAAGGCCAAGGCGTAATTCTAGCACGCCGTTCGGGAGCCATGCTCTCAAGAACGGCGTCCGGCGGGCGGAGTGGCATCGGGGTGTCGAAAACGCAACGACTCCAGCCGATCCTCCAGCACGATGTCGGCTTGGAAACCGGGTATTTCCACGGAATGCGCGGTCGCCATCTCAACGGCCTTTCTCGGGATCAATCCAATGACTTCACCGCCAACGACTTCGGTGCCCAAACGCTCCGCTTCCGTCTTAACATGCTGGAACACAACATGAGGTGGCGTTTTCTCGAAGTCCGTCAGGTTCATCGAGACTTGGGTTAGATTGCGGCTGCGCAATGCAAGTCCCAAAGCCTTGACCGCCGGCAGCCCGCCCGAGGACTCTCGAATTTTCGAAGCGATGCGTTTGGCGATGGAGACGTCCGGCGACGCCAGACGAAGGTTATAGGCAATCAGAAGTTTACGAACGCCGACGGCGGCAGCCCCGGCGGTGGGGTGCAGATCCGGCCCGCCCACGTCGGGCCGACGGTCCGCGTCCTCGGGAAGGCAGGCGACCAGTCCCTCGAAGCCGCCACGCCGGATTTGCTCAAGGCAGCGCCGGCGTTCGTCTGGTCCAGCGTCCCCATAGAAGTAAACGGGCAGCCGGAGTGTCTTCCACAAGTCTTGTCCCAGGCGATGAGCAAGGGCAATGCAGATCTCGCTGGAGGCGCCTTCGAGCGGAACAAGCGGAACGACGTCGAGGGCCCCGATGCGAGGGTGTACACCCGTGTGCCGCCGCAGGTTGATCTTCTCGACCGCCACCTTGGCGGCCCGGAAGACGGCCTCCGCGACCGGATCCGGCTCTCCGGCGAAGGTAAACACCGAGCGGTTGTGGTCAGGATCCCTGGTCTGATCCAGCAGTGTTACACCAGGCACCGAAGCAATGGCGGATCGAATCCGCTCCACAACGGCGGCGTCTCGCCCTTCAGAGAAGTTAGGAACACACTCAATCAGACTCATCTTGTTCTCAGAGCGTGACATCGGGCCCAGCCCGCAAGAATTTCGGCCGCCACAACGTCGGCAGACAAGAATGTCTAACCCGCCGAGCCGGGCTAGCTTTTTTGGGGTCACCCGCGCGATCGGTCACGAATTTACGCCGATTCGCTGTCAGTGTAAGTTCTACCGTGCGCCAGGGTCTGCTTGTCAGGGCCGCGGCAGGGCAGAAGGGTCGGGCCGGCAGCGGTAGATCACCTTGCCCCTCTTCATGGTCAAGACACACAGGTTCACTCCAAAGCAATCGATGATCTCCCGAAAGTCACCCACGCTGAAGATTGCCAGATCAGCCTGTTTGCCCGGTTCTAGCGATCCCACGAGCCTAGCTCGGTCTAACGCGGCGGCTCCATTGACCGTTGCAGCGCTGATGGCTTCCTCGGGACGCATGCCCATCTGAGTGCAAGCCAGAGACAAGACCATCGGCATGCTCAGCGATGGGCTCTCGTCGGGGCTGAAGCCGCTCGCCAGGGACAAGGCAGCCCCCCGATCGATGAGGCGCCTGGCGGGAGCATAGCGATCGCTGCCTCGATAGTACACCACGCCGGGCAGCAGCGTAGCTACGGTGGAGGACTTCGCCAGACGCTCGACGTCAGCCGGACTGACACAGTTCAAGTGATCCACCCCAGTGGCGTTCATTTCAAGTGCCAGGCGGATTCCGCCCAACTTCTTGGCCCGCTCGACCTGAGCTTTGAGCCGAAACCCCAATCGGGCAGCGGCCTGCAAGACATCTTTCGTCTGATCAATGTCAAACGTGTCCGGGTCACAGTCTACAGCGCAGCAATCGGCCAGCCGGCGACGACGGATGAGGGGCAACAGAACCTCGGTTACCTGTTCGACGACGGCGGCTGGGTTGTAGATCAGTTCGGCCGCCTCGGGTTCCGCGGCGAGAAACGCGGGAATCACGTCTAGCGGGTGGCCGTCAATAGCGCGCGCCACCTGCAGACCTTTCAGTTCCGATGAGACACCGAGCCCATGCGCTGAACGAGCCTCGATCGTGGTGGTCCCGTGAGCGGCAAACAACTCGGACCAGCGTCGCGCTTGGAGCTTGAGGCCTTTGAGGGAAGTAGTTCTAAGCGACGGCCGCACCCGTCGTGGACGCTCGTATGGTTCAGCTCGCCCGTCGGGTGCGCCGGCTGATCTGGTCTCCCCGTCTCGAGCGCGTGACGGCGCAAAGACAAGCCGGGTATGACAGTCAACGAATCCGGGCGTCACCACTTTTCCGGTTGCGTCAATGACCTCGGCGGAACGCGCCGCGGCTAGGTTTTCAATGCGGCGGGTGGTGCCCACCTCGACGATCTTGTCATCACGGATCAGCAGCGACCCGTCGGGAATGATGGCCAGGTCAGAAAGCTGAAGTCCTCGCCGGGGCGACGGGCCGCGCAGTGTGACCAACTGGCGCGCCCCTCGAATGAAAATCACAACTCGAAATCTCTTCGTTACCGGGTCGTCTACGGGCCGATGGCGCGGACCCTTCATTCGTCGCGACGCCATGCGCGCGCCGTTTCGTCACTCCCAAAGAACGGCCATCGAGGGGTGTTAGTGGAAGCTGAGTCACGCCGACAACCCAGCAGCTCTTCGAGGGCTGCGGCTCGATAGCACAGCTGGATCGGGGACGGTTCGTCGGAGCCTGACTGGCACCGACACGACGCTCTGATTCTAACACCCGACCAAAGTTCCGATCGAAAATGCCGAAGGAAAACGCGAATAGCAAGAATGGGTGAAGTGCGGAGCTTAACCGCACGCCCAACCGCCTCGTGGTTGGGTGGGCCGATAGGTAGACGCTAGGCCTTCTAGGCGGGATCTATCCGGATCAAGGCCGCACGGTCGGGCCAACGGACGGGAAGGGGACTCTCATTCCCCAGCCGGGCGAAATCAGGCTAGGTATCGTCTTACGAACATATGACCTGACGCGAGGTCAACAGAAACGGCGTTGCAACGCAGACGCGTGTAACGCCGCGATAGATTTCCGTCGCATAAGCAATGCAGTTGCAATTAAGATTCTTCCCCGGGGTTGCCCATGGATTTGAAGGAACACCACTAAAAATAAACAACTTGAACTTGATGTAGCCTACGCGGCTTCACAGGACCTGATTGCCAGTTGACATCGAGTTGCAAGTTAGCTATGCTTGGTCCGATTCGCTAGATGCAAGTCAGTTGCAACTAATATTTTGCTCGGTCATCGGTCTTCTACCCTTTGTATTCCATGCTTAGACGCTTGAGAAAAGCGGTCATGTGGAGTCGTGTGTGGCGGTGCGCCCTGTGCCTAGTCGCGCTGTCGGCACTCAGTTTGCCGGCACAATTACGCACCGCCCCGGCTGATACCAAGGCGCATAATCTCGCCGCCGCGGCCACGACGAGCAAGGTGGCGATGGAAGAGCCCTCGAGATGCTCGCCGGGGCCGGGCATAGCGGCGTCCGTACCCGCGGGCGACTCCGCGGCTAGGAAGACCGGATCGTGGGTGAGCCGGATCGACCAGCAGATAGTCGAACTGCGGCAGACACTTGCTCATGTGCAGCGGCAGCTAGACGAGTTGGCCTCGGCGCGGCGTGCATTGGTAGACAACGTATTGATAGATGAACGCCTCCCATTGGCTGCCAGAGAGCGCGAAGAAACGCCGGCTGTGGTATTCGCCGAGCCGCGACCCGTGAGGGAGCCGGCTCTTGCCCTCGCTGAAGAAGCGCCGCGAGAGCGCTCCAGCCAAGCCTCCTCGCCGCAAGCCGAGAAAGAATCGAGTCTTCCCGGACAGGGGCGCACCGACAAGGGGTTGTACCAGGGACTGGCCGCGGGAGCGCCTGAATCCCGCTACGGCCGCGGTCTGTTTTCCGATTACGTAAAGATCGGCGGCTACGGCTCGTTCCGCTATGAAGCGAACAACATCGACCTAGGCCCACAGGTTGGCGACCTGCCGCGCCTCAGACGAGGCCACAACGGCTTCGACTTTCGACGATTTGTGATGACGCTGGATGCAGCGCCCTTCAAGAGACTTCGTTTCTACACGGAGATCGAGTTCGAGCGGCTGAATGAGATCGAGATCGAGCGCAACGCGATTCCCGAAAACCTTGGCCGCGCCGGTCGGGTTCGGCGTGGCACGCGCTTCATTCAAGAGGTGGAAGGCACAAGCGGGGGCGCGATTGCCATGGAGCAGGCCTGGGCACAATACGATTTCAGCGACAACTTCGGGGCGCGCTTCGGCGTGATCCTGCCGCCGCTCGGCCGCTTCAACGTTCTCCACGACGACGATTACTGGGATCTGCCCCGCCGGCCTCTGGTCAGCCGCGGCGGTCCGGTGATCCCGACGAAGTCCGCCTGGCGCGAAGTCGGCGGCGGGCTTGTTTTCAACAGACCGATCGGCAACGGCTATGTGGACGGCCAGTTTTATCTGGTCAACGGAGTTCAACTCGACTTCGCGATCGAAGAAGTGGCCTCTCTACGAGAGGGGAGAAATCTGCTCGAGCTGGAGCCCGAACTTTCTTTCTCCTCCGGTGCCTTTGACGGCAGCCAGACCGCCGACGCCGCTGCCTGGCGGCTCGCCGTCAGCCCCAGCCTGGGGCAAGAGTTCGCTGTCTCGGGCTATCACGGCCGCTACACCCCCGACTACCTTATCGAGCACGGACAGATCAATGCCATCGCCTTCGACGGCAAGGCCACAATGGGAAGTTTCGAAATCGAGGGCGAGTATGTCTACACCCATTTCGGTCGGTTCCGAGAAGTGCTCGGCGACATCGGGCTGCAAATGGTAGACGCCGCGGCAAAAACCTTCAGCTCGGAGACGGCCGACCTCGAAAGCGAGCTGGAGGGCGGATTCAAAGGGCCTTTTACGAATTCGCGCCGCGGGTTCTGGGTGGACTTCAAGTATCGCGCGCGCCCCAAATGGATGCAGGATAGCTTCCTGGGAAATGATTTTGAAGATCCGCAACTGATTCCCATCCTGCGCTGGGAGAGGATCTGGTTCGACGACTTTTTGACGGGTTTTGATTTTTCGGGGAGTGAAATTACGCGTTTCGAGACAGAGAACCTGCAACAGGAGCACCTTTCGTTCGGGCTGGCCTATCGGCCGGTTACATCGGTGGTTTTCACCACCGCCTGGGAACACAACCGCCGTGTCACGGGAAGTCAACTGATTTTCCCCAGGCCGGTCGGCACCGACCCGCTTGCCGACAAGTCTTTCGACTCGCTTATTCTTGGAGCGACCTTTGGGTTCTGACGAAGACCTCGCGCGCATCCGCGGATGAAAACAGCTAAGACTGATTTCGCTGGCGCACCCTGCAGGCGGGCGTCCGCCTCACGGAAGCGCATTGAGGCGAACTGTCCTCCGACTGGGAGTGCAACTCTCTCTCCCGGCCGGGTGTTGGAATCCGCGGTGAGAAAGGCAACGGGCCGGCTTGCCGTCGCTGTCCTGTTGCTTCCACCGAGCGCGTACGCGGCGAAGGTGGATGTCTATCTGACGCTGGAGGAAGCCCCGAAAGCCGTGTTTCCTGAAGCGGATTCGTTCGAGCGGAAGGATGTCGAAGTGAACGACACGATCAGGCGTCGGATGAAAGAGCTCATCGGTCGCTTGAAGCCCACTATTTGGGAGCCGTTTTACATTAGCTTCATTGCCAGCAGGGAAGAAGAGGTGATCGGCTACGCCGTGATCTGCGAGGAGATCGGCAAACATCGCCCCATTACGTTCATCGTGGCCGCCTATCCCAACGGAAGTGTCAAGGACGTAGCGTTGATGATGTACCGCGAGCCAGTCGGGGAAGAGGTCCGTTACCGGCCTTTCCTTAAGCAATTTGCCGGCAAGAGCCTTGAGAATCCTATCTTTCCGCGCCGTGATATCAAGAACGTCACGGGTGCGACGCTGTCGGTCCGCGCCATGAGCCGCGGGGTGCGCAAGGCGCTGGCCTTCATCCAGCTTGCCTACCTGGATCCAGCCAAGCGGCAGGGGAGAGCTGAATGACCACTCGGTACAGGTGCTCCGTTCGCTACCGGGTCATTTTGGTGTGTTGGGGACTGCTGCTGACTGCCGAGGTTATCGCAGCCCCTGCGTCTCTCCAGCCGGGATACCGTCAGGTCGTGCGCCGAGCCCACTACGTGATGGGCACGATCTTTGAGATCACGGCTTACGGCGCCGACCGCGAAGAAACCGTTGCGGCAGTCGAGCAGTCGTTTGCCGCGATTCGGCAAGCCGACGAAATCCTGAGTCACTACCGTGCAAAAAGCGACCTGATGCGGCTAAATAGAAGCGCATCACAGGGAACTGTTACAGTCGACCGCGACCTGTATCGAGTGCTGGAGGAAGCGTTGCGGTTCGCACGCCTCTCCGAAGGTGCTTTCGATGTGACCGTGGGACCGCTGGTCAAGTTATGGGAGGAAGCCGCCGACCGAGATCGGGCGCCGAGTGAACAGGAGATCCTCGAGACTCGCCAGCGAGTGGGATCGGCGAAGGTGGAACTACTTCCCGAACTACAAGTGCGGTTCGCGCAGAGGGGCCTTGAGATCAACCTAGGCGCCATCGGCAAGGGATGGGCCGTGGATCAGGCAGTGGCCGTTTTGAAACGCCACGGCGTCAGCGACGCTTTCGTCAGTGCCGGTACGAGCACGATTTACGCTCTGGGGGATGACGGATCGAGTGAGGGCTGGGAGGTCAGCGTTCGAAACCCGATCGAAGGTGATTCCCTAGCGACGTTCCGTATCCGTGACCAGGCGATATCCACTTCAGCGGCTTACGAGCGCTATTGGGAAATCACCGGAAATCGCTTTGGCCATATCCTCGACCCGCGCAGTGGCCAACCTGCCGCCGGCATGTTGAGCGCCACCGTCGTCGCGCCTACCGCTACCGCGGCTGATGCTCTCTCGACCGCGGCCTACGTGATGGGAGTGGAGCAAGGGTCGGCACTGTTTCGACGTTTGAACCTGGAAGGCCTACTGGCGCCGCTTCCCGGATCTCGATCCCCTGAAAGCAGAATCATTCGCCGTCCAGGCAGTTCCGTTCTAGAAGCTTCTTTTTCAAGGTGACGCATGTACAGAAACTCCTCAACTTCAGCGACCAAACGACCCAGCGCGCATTATCGCTGGTGGCGCGCGGTGCACCTGATTACCGGCTTCCTGGTCGCATTGTGGCTTTTGGCCATGTCGGCTACGGGTGTCCTTATCAATCACCAGGAAAGTCTCGGATTGACCGAAATGGACGTCGGCAACCGCCACCTGCCCGCGCACTACACCGATGAGTTCCATCCCGAAACAACGCGGTTGAGCGTAATCCTGGCCGATCTTCACTCCGGTCGATTCTTCGGCGCGAGGGGAAATCTGATCAGCGACGCAGTAGCGCTCATGGTTTTCATCTCTATTGGTACAGGCGTCTACTCGTTTTTCTTGCGACGCTCGGCGAGTTCGGTTCAACAGGTCGAAAACGGATACGCTGCTGAAGAGCGAAGGAAGCCAGAGGAGCGACTAGTGGCTCACATCCCTGTCAAGCCGGCGTTGGAAGTGATCGACAAAACTGCGGTACTCACTGCTTCTGAAAGCACAACGCCGCAAAAAAGAGCAGTGGCGCAAGCCAGTGCGATCACTAGCGAACGCCCCCTCTCTCAGCCAATGGATCGGTAGGCTTTTCCGGCTGAGGGGTTCTTGATTTCCGGTGCTCAGCTGTACTTCCGCATCGTCTTCGGTCGCTACCCTTGGGTAACCGGCCTACCTTTGTCAACCGGCAGGAATGCCGGCCCTATACAGTGGACTTTTGTCACGAGGCTTCGACCCGGCCGGTTAGCCAACCGGGCCGCTCGTTAGATGCCATGTTTACCGACAACTACATGGGTGGGCCTTCCCCACTGGTGATCGGCGCCGTTGGGGCGCACATGGAAATCCGGGTTAGATGAGGTAAATCGCTTGGTTTGCACAAGAAGGGCACGACATGTCGTGCCCCTACATTTGCCCGGGAGGTAGGAAGAAATGGCGAGTAGACGACTCGACGGCAAAACATGCGTGGTCTCGGGAGCCGCGCGCGGGATCGGCAAGGACATCGCCGTCCGCTTGGCGGAAGAAGGGGCCCAGGTGGGCGTCGCGGATCTTGATCTCGAAGGCGCTCAGAAAACCGCCGACGAAATCAAAGGTCAAGGGGGCAAGGCCCTGGCCTGCCAATGCGACGTTTCAAGCCGCGCCGACGTGAAGCGCATGATCAAGGTCGTCGTGGATGAATTCGGAGCTCTCAACGTTATTTTCAACAACGCCGCCCTAGCCGAAATCAGGTTGTTCATGGATGTGCGCGAAGAGCATTGGGAACGCATCATGAAGGTGAACGCCTTGGGTGTGCTCATTGCCATGCAGGAGGCGGCCCAGCAGATGATCGATCAAGGCAAGGGCGGAAAAATTATCAATACCGCCTCGATCGCCGGCAAAGAAGGCTCTGACCTTCAACCCCACTACTGCGCCAGTAAGTTTTCTGTTGTCGCTCTCACGCAAGCGGGCGCCCGCGCCCTTGGTAAATATGGGATCACGTGCAACGCGTTTTGCCCCGGTGTGGTCAAGACCGAGCTCTGGGAACAGCTCGACAACGAGTACATGCAGTTGGGCTTGACCGAGAAGCCCGGCGAGGCCATGGAAGGGTTCGCCTCGCGCACCCTGCTGGGTCGGCCATCGACACCCCAAGATATCGTCGGACTGGCCGCTTTCCTGGCCTCCGATGATTCCAACTACATCACCGGTCAGTCGATCATGGTCGACGGCGGCTTGGTGCTGCTGTAGGACTCCGGCACAGCAGGCCGCGGGAGCGCGGAAACCGCGGTTCGTTCGGGATCTTGCTCTCCTGCCGCGACTCGACGCGACACTGGCAAAAACCGCTCGCTCCAACTCGGCCAGAATGTCCTCGAAGCGGTCCGTCCTTCGAGAAGCGTCCTAGGCCGGGCCCGCCAGCACCATGGCTCCGCCAATCGCGATCAGTACCGCTGTACTTTCCGGATCATCTGGTGTTGGAAACACTCTAGCCTTTCAGGATCATCTTGCATCGGATAACTCTCCAACGAGCGCGGGGCCGATCAGGATGATACACTGTGTCTCGCAACTCGATTCACTGTTGGGATGGGGTTGATGGGAAAGACGGATGCCGATTAGCGACGACTTGTTGCAGATCTTGTGTTGCCCGCGAACCAAAGTGCCGGTGCGCATGCTGCCTCAAGATCAGTTGGACAAACTCAACGAAAAGATCGCCGAGGGCGCGGTAAAGTACTTCGACGGAAGCGCTGTCGAAAAGCCGCTTCAAGAAGGTCTGATCACCGAGGACGAACAGGTGATCTACCGCATCGATGACGACATTCCCGTAATGCTGGTAGATCAAGGAATCCTAACCGACCCACTAGGGGATTCGTAGCGTCACGGCCAATCCAAAGTAGGTTTGTGGCAGCTTCACGTTCTCCCGCATGGATTCCCGGCGGACTTGGGAGAGCCTAGTACGGGTCGCCGGTTGTGAATCCACCCCCGGTTCTAGCGTCCCCGCTTTTCGCTAAGTTTCCGTATCTCGCATGACATCGTTGCTCGAGCAGTGGAGATGGCATCGGCTCGTCGAGGCTGGTTTCGTTGCTCTCCTCGCTGCGTCGGTGCTGGGGTATGGCCTATCCGAGGTTGGAATTGGCAGCGGCTATGTTGATCCGGTGTCGAAGGGGGGGGCACAGGATGAATCAGTGTATGGACACAGCGCCCTGCGCGTGGCACGTGGGGAGGGTTGGCTGACCCCGGTATTCTTGGACCGCTTCGTGCTTTACAAACCCCCTTTGCTGATGTGGGCGGGGGCCGGGAGCTTGCGTCTATTCGGGATTTCGCCACCCACGCTCCGCCTACCGGTCGTCCTGGCGGGCGTGACAGTTTGTGTGCTTGTATTCCTTTGGGTGAGGCGGTCTCACCGGCTCTTGGTTTCGCTGGCCGCCGTGTTGCTGCTTGCCTCGAATGGAATATTTCACCTGCTCAGTCGGTGTTTCATGACCGACGCGATGTTGACCATGTGGTTGGTGGCAGTAGTTTATCTAGTGGACCGAGATTCACGCTTCAGCAAGCCGGCCACGGTTTGGGGAATCGGTCTGTTCAGCGGCGCAGCGATCATGACGAAAAGCATCGCCGGCGTGCTGCCGTTGATGATCCTTGGTTTCTATTGGGTCGCGGTGAGACGCCACCGGCGTCCTCGCTTGAGCCGCTTGTTGTTTGCGTTTGGGCTTGCCGGGATGGTTCGCTCCCCTGGCACGTCTATCAATTGCTCGTCCACCAGGAGTGGTTCCTGGCCGAGTACGTGGGATGGCAGATCATCGAGACCGGAACGATGGCGCCCGGATACTATGCCGGCACCTCCCAGTTGTGGTTCTATTTGCAACGCATGGCGCTCACCGATCCCGTGCTTTCCCTTTTGTTTCTCATAGGGCTTCCCGGTTTCGTTGCTGCAATTCGTCGTGGCGACAGCGCTTCTTCACGACTGCTGGCGGTCTGGATCCTGGTGCTTGGCGCCGCGCTGCTGATCTTTCGCCACCGGGTCGCCTACTATTTGCTGCCGGTTGTTCCTGCGGTCTGTCTCGTGGCAGTGGGTTGGTCTCCGTTGTTCAAAGGAAAGAGAACGATTGTCACGCTTGCTGCTTTGGTGATCGCGTTTGGGGTGAAAGCGGGTGGGGGCGGCGCCGTGTGGGCCCTCGATTTCGATCGTGCAACAGCGCTGAAATCCGCAGCGTCATTAAAAAGATACTGTCAGCAAGAGCGCAGCAACGAGCTGGTCATTGTTTCGGCCGATGACGAGTTCTATTCCGCGATTCTAGATCTTCCCAAGGTACGCTATTGCCACTTTGCGTCTGCCATTGATCCCGCCAAGGTGTCGAGTTACATGTACGATCTGGGTCTCATATTAACTGCAGAGCAGTTTAAGAAGCTGCCCAAGTGGGAACAGATATGCGGACGCCGGCTTAGAGCTTGGGGCCTGGCGGACGACGCCCCGGTGGGGACCCTGATCGTCGTCGATTCCACGGAGGAATTGATGGACTTGATTCGATCGAGCCCCCAGCGCGACTTCTTCCTGCCGGAGCGGTACCGACAGGAGTTGACGTCAGAAGGTGAGCTCGCAGACCACGAGCCTGCATCCAGCGAAGCAGGACGCTTTTTTCTGTTGTCGAAGACATCGTCAAGGCGCGATGCGCCCTGTGGGCCGGGATCTTTTTGATGGTTTAGTTCCCGAGAAACGTGGAGCTGGCTTGCGCGCATCCCGTTCACGTGACCGGCCTGGCTTTTCATCTCGCGCAGGGAGCGAATTAGCCCTGACTTAGGCCTTGCGCAGGCGCTTCAAAAGGGCAATCGCTTCGCGGATGTTGGCGCGCTGCTTTTCGCCGGTGATCTCTCGCTCGATGGACAACGGCCCGCGGTAGCCCAATGCCTTGAGTTTCGCTACGTAGCGATCCATGCCGACATCCCCCTGGCCCAGAGGAACCTCCGTTCCCCAAATCCCTTTCTCCTTGGGCCAAAGCGCGTCCTTGCAGTGAACGCTGATGACCCGCTCCTTGACCATCTCGAGCGCTTCGAGAGGCTCGCCCGAACCGTAGAGAATCATATTCGCCGGGTCGAAGTTGATGCCCAGGTTGGCCCGGTCGACGTCGCGGATGAAGGTTCCTAACGCGGCCGCCGACTCCTGGCCCGTTTCGAGACCGAAGCTTTGCCCGTTTCGGCGGCAGTGGTCGCACACTCGGCGAACGATGTCTCGTACCGCCAGGTAGTCGGGATGATCGCCATCTTCGGGGACGAAACCGATGTGGGTTGCGACCTCGGCGATGCCCAGTGTCTTGGCAAAGTCCGAGCACTCGTAAGTTCGTTTTTCGCGTTCTTCTCGAGTGGCGGGAGGGACGAAGCCAACCGTCTTCTGAACAGTGGGAATGTCGGCGTAACTCTCCCCCCGGAAAGCAGGGAAGACAGCCGTGATGGTGAAGTTTAACTCTTCGAGAGCCTGATTCCAGGCTTGAGTGGCCGCGGGAATGAGATCCGCGTCCGGGTGGACACCGAGCTGGCCGCAGGTAACTCCCAGTCCCTTGACCATTTGGACGATTTCGAAAGGCGTCCCTTCGACGCCGAGCTCGCCGCCCGTCCAGAACATCACGCCGACTTGCAAGGGTTCGAGTTGGTTCATCATGAGTCAGAATCGGGAAGGGGAAGGTGTGAAAAAAATGCTGGGGACATTGATGCATTGGCCCGTCATTCCATCGCTCAGGGAGCCAACGGCCGCAAGTCTCGCCGAAACGACCGCCGAGCCATGTGCTACAGGACGCCGCTCGTGCTGAACGGCGAGCGTCAAGAGAACGCTTGGGCCTCTTGGCAAGGATCTCACTTCAAAAGCGCTCACGGTCAAGACACGGAATCGAGAGCGCCGATTATCGTATCCACATCGAACACGCAACCACCCCAAGTGCCTCCGCTGACCCGCTGCATGGCCGCTCAGAGCCGCGTGTCGTCGGGAAGTTGAGGATTTGCAGAGAGACCCTCCCGCAGCGGCGAAGACGTTGTTCATGGCGTTACCCCACCGAATTATAGATCGCTTGCTGTCATCAGGCCGAGCGCCGTTGAAGTGCGTCGGCCCGTGGTAGAAGTGAAGGTCGCGAAAAATCGGGTACAGCCAGCCAATTCGCTTCCGGCCAAGTGCTTTTTTTCTAGGCCATAATGGGGGCGAATGGGTGGCAGTCCCGGCAGTCCCCATTTTTCGCCCCTAAACGACTTTTGCCACGGCCGGGCTAGGCGCGGATGAGGTAAACGGCGACCTCAGCGCGCAGATTTCGTAAGAAGCGAACCGGACGGTCACCGCGGAGAAAGTATGACCGCTCGATCGAGAGACCCTCGCGGGCGAGCATCTCTTCGAAGTCCAGAATCGTAACGAAGTGAATGTTTGGGGAGTCGTACCATTCGTAAGGCAGGTGGCGCGTCTTGGGTGCATGGCCCGTTAGTAGAAGGGAAACCGGAACCGACCAGCGACCGAAATTGGGAAAGGCAATGATAAGCCGCTTGCCCACTCTCACCATTTCGCGCAAGACGTCAAGCGGCCGGTGGGTTTCCTGCAGTGTCTGGCTAAGGATCACGTAGTCAAAACACTTGTCGGGGTAGTCCGCCAGTCCGTGGTCGATATCCCCTTGGAAAACCGAGAGACCGTGCGCCACGCACTTGCGGACCTTGGCCGGCGAAATCTCAACACCGCGAGCCTCAACTTGCTTTCTCTCGGCCAGCCACGCCAGCAGATCGCCTTCGCCACAGCCGAGGTCCAGCACATTCGAACCGTTCGTCACCAACTCCCCGATGATCTTGTAATCACCACGTCCAAGAACTTCGGGGACAATAGCGCTAAGTTTGGCTTCGAGTGTGGCCATTGTGCACCAATCATTATAGTGGCGTCGCCGAGAGCGTAACAGAATCCCCTGACCAAGCAGTTTCTATGAGGAGCGTCTTCAGTCAGCTCTCGGGCGCAGCGTGCCTGCGGGACGATCAGACGGCGGACCACCGGCCGATTGATTCTTATCGCGCCTAGCCCGCATTTCTCACCACCTGGCGTCCGAAGTGCGTTATAAGCCCGCCATTACTTCGTTGCGCTTGCTCACCGTGCTCACCGTACTGTTCAAGTACACTCCGCGCGCTAAGCTGCACGCGCCTCGTCCTGACGGCCTTCTCACGCACTTCGCCTCGCCACATGGTGAGAAAAGCGCCTAGGTGCCCGCGGAAGCACGAGGACGAACAGCGCTCTCGACCTTCCTAAAGGTGTTGTCGAGGAAACTCTTGACCAGCTCGGTCAGCTCTCCTACCTCAACCAGGAACGCGTCATGGCCGTGGTTGGAGGGAAGCTCGACGTAGGTGACATCGAAGTTGCGGCCGCGGAGCGCGCTGACGATCTCCTGGGACTGGTAGCTGGGGTAGAGCCAGTCGGAAGTGAAGCTCACGACGAGGAACCGAGCCGTTGTGCGCGCTAGAGCTTCGCTGAAGGATCCGTGACCCGCACTGAGATCGATGGAGTCCATGGCCCGCGTAATAGACAAGTAAGAGTTGGCGTCGAAGCGGTTGACGAACTGACCGCCGCGGTACCGCAAGTAACTTTCGACTTCAAACAGACCGGCGAATTCGTCGTTGGGGTCCTCGTCGGCGCGACGCCGGCGGCCAAACTTTTCGCGCATCGACTCATCGCTCATATACGTTATATGTCCAACCATGCGGGCGACCGCGAGCCCACGCGTGGGGGTAGGGCCCTCGTAGTAGTCCCCACCCGCGAAGTTAGGATCGGCCATGATCGCGAGACGGCCGACCTCGTCGAAGGCGATCTGCTGGGCTGAGTGGTGGGTCGTTGTGGCAATGGGCATTGCTGACGCTACATAATCGGGGTAGTCGACAACCCATTGCAGCACCTGCATCCCACCCATCGAGCCGCCTGCCATCGAGAGCAGCCGCTCAATGCCAAGGTGATCGACCAACTGCTTCTGCAAACGGACCGTGTCGGCGATCGTCACAAAAGGGAATCGCGAACCGTAAGGCTTACCGGTAGCCGGATTTATCGAGCTGGGACCGGTTGTCCCGCGACATCCGCCGAGCACGTTGGAGCAAATCACAAAATACTTGTCCGTGTCGAAAGCCTTGCCGGGCCCGATCATGTTGTCCCACCAACCGGGCTTGCCGTCTTCGTCAGAAACACCCGCGGCGTGAGCGTCTCCGGAGAAAGCGTGCGAGATAAGAACTGCGTTGCTGCGGCGCTCGTTGAGCTGACCGTAGGCCTCGTACGCTACGTCCACCGGCGAGAGAGTCTCTCCGCAGTCCAGCCTGAGAGAGTCGAAGCGAACGGTTTGTGTGCTGACGATCATCGATGCCGGCTAGCTGCCTGACCTTGCTTTAGCTTTAGGATACTGAAGCGGGCCCAAACTTCAAAACCGCCTACCGAACGTAGGCGAAGGAGACAAAAAAATGGCAGCCCTTTCGGACTGCCTCTTCTTTCACTCTAAATCAGCTCAAGCACCGGCATTCCCTAAGTCGGTGCCGGCGCGGAGAGCTAAGCGGCCTTGCCGGCACCCCTTAAGATTGCCTGGCTCGACCGCCTCGCTCAGCCACTATTTTTTCTTGCCGCCGCCTTTTTTCTTGGCTGCCTTCTTCTTGGTGGCCTTCTTCTTGGTGGCCTTCTTCTTGGTGGCCTTCTTCTTGGTGGCCTTCTTCTTGGTGGCCTTCTTCTTGGCTGCCTTCTTTACTGTCTTCTTGGCGACCTTTTTCTTCGTAGCCTTCTTGGCGATCTTCTTCACTGACTTCTTGACCGCCTTCTTGGCTTTCTTCTTCGCCATAGCGATTCACCTCATTGATTAGGGTTCCAACATCGCGGGCTCGGGAAACTGCCAGGTGATTTGATAATCAACAGCCATCTCCTCCCGCTCGCCCACTACATTGATCATCATAAATCTTTTAACATGTCTGACGCAAAAGTCAAAACAGTTTTTTCGATTTTGTTTGCGCTTCGTAGCGACTACGAACGCGTACATGCGAGGGAGGAAAAGACTAAGTCGCTCCAAACCCCTGTCAGAAGGGCCTTCGGTGGACTCTCGCCGTTCTCGTACGCTTCACGTGCGAGTACGTTGGCGAAAAAACTTTTTTCGTCGCGAAGCATTTTTGGTACACGACACAGCTTGCGAAACACACGAACGCGCTATGTGAGTGAGTGTTGTGCGAACGAGGAAGAATCCCGATACGCAACATGATTTCTCTCGTCGAACGTCGATCGTCGAAGCTAACGAAGGACACGAGCGAACGATGCAACAGGTTCCTGTTCCGTGTGCACCATCGACTGTTTTGAATCGATCGACCAACGTTTCGAGGCCTGTGAAAGTAGGGATCTCGAACGGATCCGTGTGTCCGTTCTGCCTTCGGTCGTCCGGATCAAACTAGGGGCAATGTATGAATCCCAACGTTTCACCTGCGGAGTACGCGTCGAGCCTTTGCACGAATCGCCTGATCTGCGCTACCTTCGTCAGTATGAGGCGCTTTGCGGTTCAGGGAATTTTCGTTCTCTTCGCGTGCGGGCTGGTTTTGCCGGCGGCGTTGCCGGCGCAGGACCTCGCGGCGTTTGAAAAGGCCGTCACCGAATTCGATTTGGACAACGGCTTGCACTTCATCGTGCTGGAGCGGCGCCAGGCTCCCGTCATTTTCTTTCGCACCCTTGCTGACGTCGGCAGCGTCGACGACCCCGCGGGGCAAACGGGGATGGCTCACATGTTTGAGCACATGGCGTTCAAGGGGACGCCGACGATCGGAACGAAAAACTACAAGCAGGAACGCCAGGCGCTCGCCGCGCTGGAGCGAACTTATCAGCAGCTACAGGCAGAGAAGGGAAAGGGTCCGCGCGCGGACAAGGACCGCCTCGCAGAACTGGAGAAGGAATTTCAACAGAAGGTCGACGAAGCTGCCGAGCTGGCGAACAGCGACGAATACACGCGCTTGATCGAGGAGAACGGTGGAACTGGGCTCAACGCCGGCACCGCTTTGGATTACACGCTCTATGTCTACAGTTTGCCTTCGAACCGCGCGGAACTGTGGTTCTACCTCGAGTCGGAACGCTTTTTGAACCCTGTTTTCCGCGACTTCTACAAAGAGCGAGATGTCGTGCGCGAAGAGCGACGGCAGAGCACCGAATCGAACCCTATCGGCAAGTTGCTCGAGGCTTTTCTTGCTACCGCCTATCAAGCGCACCCCTACGGGCGACCCGGCGTGGGGTGGGCAAGCGACATCGAAAGCCTGAGCGCCACGGAAGGACGGCGATTCTTTCACAGCTACTACGCGCCGAGCAACCTCACGATCGCGATTGCCGGCGACGTCGATCCTAACGAGATGCGGCGGCTGGCCGAAGCCTACTTTGGCCGCTTGCCACGGCGACCAGCCGGCCCATCGGTCCGAACCCTCGAGCCGCCGCAACAGGGCGAGCGCCGCATCGAAGTCGTATCCGAGGCCCAGCCCACCATTGTGATCGGTTATGGGAAACCCTCCCGGCAACATCCCGATCGCGCCGTTTTCGACGTCATCTCGAGCGTCCTCAGCGGTGGGCGTACAAGCTGGCTGTACAAGGATCTGGTTCGCGACAAGCAAGTTGCCGTAGTGGCCGGAGGGTTCCCGAACTTCCCCGGCGACAAGTACGCTTCCTTGTTTGTATTTTTTGCCATGCCGGCCGGCGGCCATACGGTGGAAGAGAACGAACAAGCGATGTATGAAGTCATCGACAGGATCCGCGCGGAGAAGGTGGACGCCGACACGCTGCAAATGGTGAAGACGAAAGCGCGAGCGTCGTTAATCAGGGGGCTCAACAACAATGCCGGGCTGGCGGGCGCGCTGGCAGCCAACCATGTGGCCTACGGGGATTGGCGGCAGATGTTTCGCCGGCTCGACGAAATCAATCGCGTGACGGCTGACGATGTCCAGCGGGTGGCCGAAGAATATTTTCGTCGTGAGCATCGAACCGTCGCGTATTCCGTGAAACCGGCCGCGGATGAGGAGTCGAGCGGTGAAGAGTGAAATGAGAAGACACTCCAGGCGAACGACTCATTGGCTGGTTGTCATGGTGTTGTGCTGGACCGTTGCCTCGTCAAGCGGCTTGCCGGCGGCACGGCATCGCAAGAAGAAGATCAAGGCGGCTGCGTCGCCTGCCGAGGTCATGAAGCGTTTCCCGCCGATGAGGGAAATCGATATCCCGGAGGTAGTCTCGCACACACTTGCCAATGGGATGGAACTTTATCTTTTGGAAGACCACGCTCTGCCGATCGTCAGGGGCTTTGCCTCGGTTCGAACCGGAAATTTGTTTGATCCACCGAAAAAGATTGCCCTGGCGGGTATCACTGGGCAGGTTCTTCGTCTGGGCGGCACGGTTTCGCGGACTGGTCCCGAGATCGATGAAGAATTGGAAAGCATGGCTGCCTCGGTCGAAACCAGCATCGGCGAGACCAGCGGGAGCGTCAACTTTTGGACGCTGAAGGAAAACATCGATCGCGTACTCGTGATCTACGCCGACGTGTTGATGAATCCCGCCTTCCGCCAGGACAAGATCGACCTCATCAAGCAGCAGGTGCGCAGCGGCATTGCACGGCGCAATGACAACCCGGGGGGGATCGCCACCCGTGAATTCACGAACCTAGTCTATGGCCGGCAGACCCCTTACGGATGGCAGCTGGAATACGAACACGTCGATCGTATCGAGAAAGCCGACCTGGAAGGTTTTTACCAGCGCTACTTTTTTCCGGCCAATATCAAACTTGCCGTCTATGGTGATTTCTCGAGCGACGAGATGAAGGCCAAGGTCGAAAAGGCCTTCGAGAACTGGACGGTCGCGCAGCCGAGCGTTCCGCCGTTCCCCGAGGTCGAGCGAAAAGACGAGGGCGGCCTTTACTTGGCGGAGAAGCAGGATGTCAACCAAAGCAATATCCGGATCGGACACCTGGGCGGCCTGCGCAAGGACGAAGACTACCCGGCGTTGAGGGTGATGGCCGGCATTCTGGGCGGCGGTTTTCAGAGCCGGCTTTTCCAGCGCATCCGCAGCGACCTGGGCTTGGTCTATTCCGTGGGAGCGTCATGGGGTGCTAACTACGATCATCCCGGAATCTTTCGGGTCGGCATGGCCACCAAGTCGGAGTCCACCGTGCAGGCCATCGAGGAGGTGATGGGTGAGATCGAGCGCATCCGTAACGAGCCGGTCACCGACGCCGAGCTACGAACCGCCAAAGAGTCCGTGCTGAACAGTTTTGTCTTCAACTTCGACACCAAGGGCAAGACCCTGGGCCGCTTGATGCGCTACGTCTACTGGGGTTACCCCAAGGACTTTATTTTCCAATACAGAGACAAGCTGGCCGCGGTCACCAAAGAGGACGTTCAGCGAGTAGCCAAAGAATACTTGCACCCCAAGTCCATGAAGCTGGTCGTGGTCGGCAAGCCGTCGGATTTCGACCGGCCCCTGGAAGAGCTGGGCGAAGAGGTCCACAAGATTGACTTGACGATTCCGCGGCCCGAGCAAGAGCTGGCTCAGGCGGACGATTCCACGCTGGCCAAGGGAATCAAGATATTGCTGAAAGCCCAGGAAGCCGCCGGCGGGGCGGACAAACTGGCGGCCGTGAAAGACTTGACGAGGAAAGGGCAGCTGGTAGGGATGGGAGGAATGATGACGGCGGAGCAAACGACGCACATTATCCTCCCCGACGTCCTTCGGCAGGAGATGCAACTGCCCTTTGGCGCCATGGTAATCTTTGCCGCGGGCGATAGCGGCTGGAGGAAGGGGCCGCGGGGTCAGGCGCCGCTGGGCGGTCCGCTCTTGAAGCAGGCCCAGGAAGAGCTCTTCCGCGTGCGCGAGTCGCTGCTTTTGAGCGACCGTGACCCCGAGCGCAAGATCAATTTCGTCGAATCCGGCGAGGTAGATGGGAAAGCCGCTGACGTGATCGAGATCTCAGCTCACGAGGGTTTTTCCGTCAAGCTATGGATCGATTCGTCCTCGGGAGACATACTGAAGAGCGCGTACCAGGGAGCCGCGATGAGCGGTGCGCCGGCTGAGGTGGAGGAAATCTTCTCCGACTATCGCGAGGTGGACGGCATCCGCATTCCCTTCAAAACCAAGATCCTCCAAAACGGCAAAGACTTCGCGGAGTTGACAGTGAGTGAGGCCGCCTACAACAGCGGACTCGAGAAAGAGGTGCTCTCGCAGCCGTAGGGCTGCGTCATTGCCGTTGACCGCGGCGCCCGAGTTAGTGAGGAAGCCTCTACTCCGCGACCACGTCGTCTTTGACCGGGAGTAGAATGATTTGTTGAGAGTTGACCTGATGTCGCTGGCAAGAGTTTTTATCATGGGGATGTTAGTGGCAGTGGCGTTCATCGCACAGCTGTTTTTCCCCACGCCCTCGGCGTCACACGAACCCCCAAAGGACCGCTCGACCACGATCGTGGGGCGCGTGGTTGACACCGCGTGCTATCTTACACACGGCGCCCAGGGCGAAAAGCACATCCAGTGCGCAACCGAGTGCGCCAAGGAAGGCATTCCCTTGGCCATCCTCGACGAGGATAGCAGCACGCTCTACCTGCCTCTGGCTTCCAAACATCACAAACACGCGAATGCCGAGTTGATGCCTTTCATCGAAAAGTCCGTCAAGGTGAAGGGCGTCGTGATGGAAAGGAACGGCATCAAAGCCGTTCTCATCGAGAAGATCGAAGCCGCGCCGTAGCGTTTCTGTCGCCCGCCCCTACGGAGAACGGCCGATCCGCGCCCACAGGTAAGCACCTGCTGAGAAACGCCGGACAGCCCGGATTTCTCACGGCGAAACGGCAGGAGCAGACCGCTGCGCCTCGCCAGAGAGGTTTTTGCGGGGTTTGGTCGCGTGATCGAATGGGACGCAGCGTCAATGTCACGCATGGGCGGACACGGTGGTCTGCCCCTACAAGTAAAGTGCGTTCAACGCCGACCATCCAGACCCTCGCGAGAAAAGCGGGCTAGCTAGACCCCGGAGTAGAGAAGCTGCCCGCGGATCTGCACTACGCTTTGCCACAAGTTGACCAGGGCCTCGATGTAATCCTCGCGCGCTTGAAACAAGTTTCGCTGCGCGATCAAGACCTGCGGGTAGGCGGCGGCCATTTTCCTGAAGCTGTCGAGGTACAGTTCGTGAGCTCGCCGAGCTCGCGGCAGAATGTGATTCCTGTATTGTTCGACTTCGTCGAGGGCGTCTTGGTAGTCGTTACGGGCGGTGGCCAGTCGTCTCCGCAAGGAGAGCCGAACCCGTTCAACTTGGTGTTCGGCGAGCTCGATGTTGGCTTGCGCCTCGGCCACGCCTCCCTGGTTACGATTAAAAAGGGGGATTTCAACACCGATGTCGAAGAAGCCTTCGAGACCCACTGGGGTACCGCCTCGCTCGAGGAGTTCGCGGTTGTAGCGTAGTCCTCCCCGCACGAGTACGTCAGGAATTTTTTCGACCTGAGCGCGCCGAAGGGCAGACTCCGCACGGGCGACCCGCGCCCGAGCGGCACGTACCTCAGGGCTTTGCCGCAAGATTTTGGCGAGCTCATCCTCGACATCGAGCGAAGGAGTCTCCTCGAGGTTTCCCTCTAGCGGAGTTGGTTGTAGCGAAGGGGATCCTACGACCGAGGCGAGCACCCTCCAAATCCTCTCCCCTGCACGTTTTGCTCTCGCAAGCGCGAGTTCCGCGCGTTGCGCCTCGATCTCGGCAGCCAAAACGTCCGGCTGGTCGGCCTGGCCGACGTTGGCGAGATCGCGGGAAGTTTTCACCGCCTCCCGAGCGACGCTGCGGAGCTCGCCACGTAGGTGGACCAGTCTCTCGGCCCCCAGCGCTCGATAGAAGAGTGTCCGCACGGTCGTGAGGACTCTGTGCTTCTGCACTTCGACCGATGCTTCAGCTTCGGCCTCCTCGTGTTCAAAGATCGCACGGCTGCGTTTCAGCTTGCCGGCGGTCACGATCCTCTGCTCGACAAATCCCCCGACCTCGCCACCTCGAATGACGGGGCCGGTGCTGATCTCATCGCCCGTCGCCCCTACTACCGGGTTGGGATAGAGTCCCGCCTGGGTTTTGCGGGCAGCCGCTGAGCGCATGATCGCTTCTCCCTGGGCGATAGCGGGGTTGTTTGCGAGCGCCATCCGCTCCAGCGCTTCCAGGGTGAGCCCGGCCGCTCGTGTACCAACCGGCCGCGCGGAAGTTGGCTTGGCCTGCTCAGCTTCAGCGCCGGTGGGTGAGATCCTAAGATGCGCCACGGCGGCGGTGCGGCCGAGGTTGTCCCATCGGTTTTCACCCGCGTTCAGGAAAGAGCTGATCGCGATCAAAGCTACCCCGATGGTTCGTGCCGGCAGAGTCAGTCGATGTTCCATGATGGAATCTCCTCTTGTTTGTCAGCTCGCATTTTCTTGGGTTGCGGCATTCCGGCCATTCCTGTCACAGCTGTTTTTCCTGTTCCTGCTGTTGGGTTTTGAGCTCCGCGATCTTGTCGTAGAGTTCGTCGGGCACAACTCGCACCAACGTCATCATGCCCATCATGGCCGCCGTCCAGTCTTTGCGAAGGCCGTGCGTCTCTGGTTTGATTGCCAGCTCGTCCATGGGCATCCACATGTCTTGGGGGAACCCGAGAACCTGCTTGGACTCTCGGGCGTGCCCCTTGTGTCGGTCCGCGGACTCGCTTGCATGTTGTTGAAGGCCTACCAAATGGGTTGTCCGGCGGTCTCGTGTCGCTGCTTCGCCCAGCCCCCGGCCGAGGCCCGGGCCGAGCTCCTCGGAAAGAGCGTGGCCACCGGTTACCATGCCCATCCCTTGCATCATCCCCATACCTGCGTGCAAACCTTCGCCGACGTGCGTCATGGGACCAACCATCGAAACCATCTGGTTCATCATGTGGTGGGGCAAGTGGCAGTGCAGCATCCAATCGCCGATGTACTGAGCAACGAACTCGACGGTTCTTGCCTGCGCGACACCGACGAGCTCGGTGTTGCCCGGCGTCCACGCTTGCTCAGGGACGCGGCCACCCTCCGTGCCCGTGACCACCCACTGGTGGCCGTGCATGTGCATCGGATGGTGGTCCATGCTCAGGTTCACAAATCGCAGACGAACTCTCTCGCCAACCCTTACGACGACCGGAGTAGTCGCCGGGCCGGCCTTGCCGTTCAATGTCAGCCAGTTGAACTCCATGGACAGTGTGTTCGGCACGGTGTTGTTGGGTAGCAGTGCCCATTCCTGAAGAAGAAACCCGAAATCCCGATCGACGGCCGGCTGATATCGCTCGCGCGGGTGGATGATGAAGAAACCCAGCATTCCGAGCATTTCTTGCATTGGGAAGTGGGAGTGATAAAAGAACGTGCCGTGCTGGTGCACGTCGAATTCGTAGACGAACTTGCCTCCGGGTGGAACCGGGTCCATCGAGATCCCAGGAACACCGTCCATCTCGATGGGGACCTCCAAACCGTGCCAGTGGACCGTCGTCAACTCGGGGAGACGGTTCTCGAATACGATGCGAACTCGGTCCCCTTGGTCGACTTCAATGGAGGGGCCGGGGACGCTGCCGTTATAGCCCCAGGCGTCGACAACGCGTCCCGGCATGAACTCGGTTCGAACCACTTCGGCAACCAGGTGAAACTCTTTGACGCCGTCGATCATCTTCCAAGGAAGCTTGGGGAGATCGGGGGTTCTAAACGGGTCACGCTCGACGTTCGTGGCCCGCTCCCGCTCGGGTGCCTTGCCGGCGTCGTTTGATCCGGCGGGCTGGTCACCTTCGCCGGCGATAGATTTTCCCGACGCCAGCAGCCCAGCACCGCTCACGGCCACGTGGGCGAAGAATCTTCTTCTGTTGGTACTCATTAGAAACCTCCTTGTGGTTGTATTGCAGTCAAGCAAGCTGCACAGATACTAGGTCCGAAGTCTTCCAAAAACTTCGCGAATCTCATTAGCCGCCCAGGGCTCCGTTCGAGCCCCGCCAAAGAGAATAGAAACAGACGCTGGGGGTGAACCTAGATTCTCAGGACCGTGGAGGGAACCACCTTGACCGGCGGGGACTCAGAACAGCTTGGAGTCTGGGGGGTGAAGCAATGAGGGGCTAAGAAACGTGTGCTCGGAAGCTGCACTCCAAGCGGGTGGTCGGCATACGCCGCCGCATAGAACGACTTGGCCGGCAGAAGTCCGTCCTTGACGGTCTTTTTCCCGTGGCTACATGAGTGGTCGTCATCGGCCGGCTGTGAGGGGGTGCTGCTGTGCGGGCAGGTCGGACCGCTGGCGTCAGCAGGCTGCGACCGGGAACCGTGGTTCTCGCAGGGACTTACTCCACAGGCTACCGCGCACTGCGCATCCGCTACCATCGCGAACGCAGCAAACAGAACTACCCACTTGGCCATCGCGCGAGCCACCTAGTAAGAGTATAGCTAACGCAACTCTTGCGCTCTAGCGACGAGCCGTTTGAGTAGTGGGTCAGGGTTGGTGGGCCCCTACACCGCAGTCCGACCTAGCGGCGGACGCCGGCCGGCTCGGGGCTGCCCAAGGGTAATTCCGCCAGGTTGTGCCACGAGCCGTTGCTATTCTGCTGAACGAAAGTCAGCCACTCCACGCGGATCGGAGGGCCCGGTCCCAACTCGGCCCAGTGGCGGCGAGCCACTTCGAGACACGGAGCAACCTTCTCGGGCGACAATTCTTGAGCCAGCGTAATGTGAGGAACGTATTCGAAGTCCTCGACGTGCTCAAAAGGTCCGGTGTTGAGAATGTCGTGCAGCCGCTTGACTTCGGCGAAGCCCTGTTCGACCGACAACTTGATAACCTGCGTGTCTTCGAACAGATCGACCGACCCGAGCCGCACTTCAAAGGCCCCAGAACGCCCCGCGATCTCGCGACACTGTGCGATGGCGTCCGGCGTGGGAACAAAGAGCGGGCGGGGAGGCAGCACCGTAATGTGTGCCCTAAGGGGGCTGCCCGGCATCACCTCTTGGCGCACGCGCTCGACGAGATCTTCGATGCAGTTGTCCAGATAGCTCACCACCGCGAAAGAATTGATCAGCGCCATAAGCGAACTCTCTACTCCGATGATCGGTCTACACGGAAGCCAAGATGAGACTCGAGCGAACAGACCCCTTGAGAAAACCGGTCCATGACTTTAAGATGCACTTCAAGCAGACGATGTTTCAACCCGCTTTTCTGCTTTGAAAATAGGCCCTGGTCGTCCCTCGCTTAGCGACCTCCGGAAAGCCGCCACCGGCTAAGTACCCTGGGAAAGCGCGGGAGTTGCACTAGAGCCATTGTTAGCGGTGTTTCCCGGCTGCACCTCGTCGGAGGGCGCATCCTCTCCGCGGCGGCGTGGAATACCTTGCTCAGCTTGCGGAACGTGCCATTCCGCGGGGTCGAAGCCACAAAAGTTGCAAACCACGAGCGACGCGGACTCGGCCTCGAGTGCGTCGCCCACTCCCAGCGGCCGAAACCAGCGCCGCGCTAACTCTTCTCCCCGTAGTTTCCGCCACGCCCAGTAAGGGCTTGGAGCCTCGACCTCCCCTGCCGGTTCGTAGTGAGATCGCTGCAGGCGATACTTTCCCTCTCGTGGGGCAGCCTCGCGATAGGCAGGAATCTTAGAATCTTGCAGCAAGAGGACGCGGTAGCGACTCAACGTTATCTAGCCCGCATTTCTCACGAGGAGCGCGTAGGGGCCGGGCCACTGTGCCCGCCCACTAGTGTAGATGTACGATCTTTTCCACAAATTCGCACTGGACAATATGTACTGCTCGGTAGTGGGCCGACACGGTGGTCGGCCCCTACGAATAACGTTCGTTCAACGCCGGCCACCAGAGCTAGATCCCCAAGATTGCCGCGGTGCGCACCAGTACGCTTCAATATTACTTCGCCGTTCGGAGCCAAAGTTCCGTTGCCGCCGCTCGGAGCCGCCCCTCCGACGCTCCCCACATCGGTGTAACACTGCCTGGGACCGTTTTCTCGCGGACTGTCAAGCGCCGACCGCGGGTTTCGAGCAAGCCGTCCGAAGACTGCTGCAGCATCCATCCTCCGGTCAGAAAGTAGCCTGTCACGAATAAGGCGAGGAACGGCATCGTAGGCCAGTTCCCAATAAGAGCACAATAAACAAGACAGCCTGCAAAATAGCATCCGATCACGAGGTTGGCCGCAGGAAGCCATCCGCACGTCGGGCGATACTTCAGGTGCGCTAGGTGCGCACGCCGGCGGTCGGTTGAATACTTCGCCGTCCGTTGAAATGGCGATTCAATGCCCAACAGGGCCTCGACGACAGCCTTGGTATTTGTGATGGTCAGGCCGATTCCCACCGCCACGATCGCTGGCACGAGCAAGAGTTTCCTCCGCCAATGGCGCGGGAAAAGCTCTTTCTGGCTCAACAGGTAAAAGGTCGCGAGCGAACTAAAGGTCCCCAGGAACAGGGGCAAGTCCAATAGTAGGAGATATCCGTCGAAAACATAGAAGCGCACGATCAGTGAAGGGAGTAGCAGTACCGACAGCAACACGACGAGCGGGTAGGATAGATTGGCTGTCAGGTGAAAACAGGCTTCCATCTTCACCGGCCAGGGCAAGTCCGACCGCAACAATCGAGGCAGAATCTTCTTTGCCGTCTGAATCAATCCCTTCGCCCAACGTGCCTGCTGGGTTTGAAACGAGGCCATCTCGACAGGTAGCTCGGAAGGTACCTCGACGTGGGGCAGGTAGAGAAACTTCCAGCCTTTCAACTGAGCGCGGTAGCTGAGGTCCGTGTCCTCGGTTAAAGTGTCGTGCTGCCAGCCGCCGGCATCTTCGATCGTCGCCCGCCGCAAAACGCCCGCGGTTCCGTTGAAGTTGAAAAAGCGGCCGGAACGCGAGCGGCCTCCGTGTTCGAAGACGAAGTGTCCATCCAACAGTACAGCCTGAACCTGTGTCAACAATGACTGGTCCCGGTTTCGATAACTCCAGCGCGCCTGCACCATGCCGACTTGGGGGTCGGTGAAGTAATGAACCGTCCGCCGGAGAAAATCCGGAGTGGGCGAAAAATCGGCATCGAAAACGGCGATTAGCTCTCCGCGCGCCCGTTTCAGACCCGCTTGCAGCGCGCCGGCCTTGTAGCCACGGCGATGGTCGCGGCGGAGGTATTCAATGGGATACCCTAAGGCCGCGAAGCGCTCGGTGGACGCCTTTGCGATGGATCGAGTTTCGTCGGTGGAATCGTCGAGCACCTGGATCTGGAGCAGGTGTCTGGGATAGTCCAGCCGGCAAACGGTTTCAATCAGCTGTTCCACAACGTACTGTTCGTTGTAGATCGGCAGCTGCACCGTGACGCCAGGAAGACTCTCGAAGTGCCTTGCCGGCGCCTCCCCAACCTCCGGACGGCGTTTGTAGTAAAGGTAGATCAACTGGTAGCGGTGGAATCCGTAGACGCTGAGAACGCCCATGGTAACGAAATACGCCGCCAGAGTCGCCAGATCGGTTCCACTGAGCTGGTAGAGGCTCAAGGGCATCGCGTCGGCTAGGCCAATGATCCACATTGGGAAAAGGGCGGGGAGTTCCAGCATCGCCGGTGGAAACAAAGTGGCAGCTATTAGGGATCGCTAGATCCGACCGGATCGCTAACCGTGCCAACCCGTCGCTACCGGCAACTTCTCCTGCTTGCTCTCCTGCTTGAAGTCGGCTTCGTGTGCCTTCGGCAGCTCGCGGACCTTGAACTCAAAACCGTTGAGTTCATCGCCATCCAGCTAGTCGAGTCCCTATTGTACATAGTTTGCTGTTTTTTGATAACTCGTCCCACCACCGGCGACGCGCCGACTCGGCGGCTGATGCTGCTGATCTGGCTGGCAGGCATCGCTTTCCGCTTGACGGTCGTGGGGGTCCATCCCACGCTATCGGACGATTTGAACCGCTATCGCTGGCACGGCAAACTGCAAGCCGCCGGGGGTAATCCTTATCGAGAAACGCCGGCAGATCCGCGCTGGGAGTCACTCCGCGACGCAACGTATCCGAGGGTCAACCGCAAGGACCTTCCCTCCGTCTATGGGCCCGTGCTCGAGCAGGTGTACGCGGGCTATTACCGCCTGGTGGCGTGGCTCGAGACTGACGAGCTTCGACAGGTCCTGCTGTTCAAACTGCCCTTTGCGCTATTGGAGTTGGGGGTCGCGTTGGCGCTGGTCCGTCTGCTTGCGGTCATGGGCCTGCCTCGACAGTGGCTGCTGATCTACCTTTGGTCGCCGCTGATGGTGGTTGAGTTTTGGGCCCAAGGCCACAACGACCCGGTCGCGGTCCTTTTTGTGCTCCTGGCGTTGGCAGCGGCCCTTCAGAGCCGCTGGAGTTGGGCCTTCACGTGGTTGGCCTTGGCCGCCTTGACGAAGTTCTGGCCGGCCATCCTGTTGCCTTTCTTCTTGCTACGGCAGGAAAAAGGCCGCTGGGTATTTCGTTGGAAGCCGGCGCTGATCTCGATTCCGATCGCCGTTGTCGTGAGTTGGCCTTACTTCGACGGCATCTGGCACGTTCAGGAGCTACTACGAGGGTTCCTCGGGGGATGGCGGAACAACGACAGCCTCTACGGCCTGCTCTATGCGCTCGCGGGCGAGGATTTACATCGCGGTACGACCCTCGTCACGGGCCTGCTCATCGTGGGGCTGGCCACTCTTTGGTGGAAGCATATGCCGCTGGTCGAAAGCGCGCTGTGGGCTGTCGTGCTTTTATTGTTCCTCTCGGCGAACTGCTTCCCCTGGTACCTGAGTTGGTTGCTGCCATTCCTGGCCGTCTACCCGAACGCAGCGCTACTGCTGTGGACAGCGCTCATCAGCCTCTCCTACCACGTCCTCATAGGCTACGGCGCCCTGGGCGTGTGGCAGGAGTCCCTGGAGTTTCGACTGCTGGAGTACGTTCCCGTGTATGGGATGTTGATCGGACAGTTTCTGGTCCGTAGGTTCCGCGGCGGGTGGCGTAGGATTGACGCCCGCATGTCGGGGAGTTAGCGGGGGCGCCTGCGGCTACCGCGTGGTTGCAAGCGCCGCGGAATGTCGAAACGGCTGCCTTCGTGCTCCATTTCATAAATAGGCTCACGTTTCGGGCGAGTGCAGGCGCAGCATGCTGTGCCCCTACCGATCTGTTGGGCGCCTGCCATATCCGGGCCCTTTGCTTTTGTGGTTCCCTGCATTTGCGAGAGACGACCCTAGAGCGGGAGATGCCTGCTGAAATAGCGGGCCCAGGTGAATTGACGCGGTAGCCGGGCACTCACCGGTGTTAATCCTGCGGGGGCACCGCGCCGACTGTCATTGTGGTCAGGACCCGTTGTTTTGGACTGTGCTGGTCCTTCCCAAGTTCGTCGGGACTACGAGGAAGTCAAACAAGGCGCCCAGGCAATCGACCGGGCCGAGAGTCGGGGACAGGCACGGCAGGCGTTCTACCACTTCCGTCGCCGCTGGCGCGACGACTATCCGACGATGGTACGGCAGTTGGAGAAAGACTTGCCCAAGTTGCTGTCGTTCTTCAGCTTCCCGCGCCATCCGTGGCGCAAGTTGCGGACGACGAACGTCATCGAACGCTTGTTCGTGGAGGTGCGCCGCCGCACCCGGCCCATGGTCTGCTTTGTGGATGTCAAAAGCGTGGACCGCATTATCTATTCGATCTTCCACTGCTTCAACCTGAAGTGGAAAAACCGCACCCTCCAAGTTTTTACACAAGCTGCTTGACATCACCCAGGCTTGGGTGGCGTAATGTACTTCATTGAAAACCAGGATGATCGAGCGTATAATTGTTCCCGGCGCCTCCTGGGGAGGACGGTGCCGCGGGGAGGGTAAATGAAGCGTTGCTGCGTCCTACTGATGTTCGCAAAACATAGTGACCAATACCGGCCGGAAACTCGCGATGCTGGAAAGGGCGCGACATGTCGCGCCCGTACAAAACAAACGCGATCGTTGATCCGCCTCATGAATGCGCGGCGCTCTGCCGAAGGCCGAGCCTGTCACTATATTTTGCGAAACTCAATAGGCGCGCTCGTGCTCTTGTGTCTGACGGCGACCGGCTTGGCGCAGGTTGCCATTTCACCGCAGGCCGGACTTATCCACTATCACGTAGGCCAGGTGACTGTTGAGGGGCAGACGATCCCTTCTGATCCGCACCGATTTGTCCAGCTAGATCCAGGCCAAGTCCTGGCTACGAAGGACGGTCAAGCGGAAGTTCTTCTTTCGCCCCACAGCATCCTCCGCGTAGGCCCCGACAGCCGCGTCAGGATGCTTTCCAATGACATCACTGACGCCAGGGTGGAGTTAATCGGCGGTTCCGCGTTGGTCGATCGTAGGAAGGGGTTGACGGAGTCGGTCGTTTCGCTGGTCTCCGGCTCAGCGGTTGTTGAGATCCGAGACCGGGGACTTTATCGACTGGACGCGTTGCCCGGCCAGCCTCCCGTTTTGCGAGTCTTCGGGGGCAAGGCTACTACCCATGGCGACGAGTGCGAATGGAGACTGAAGAGCCGACAGGCAGTCCGGCTGGATTCGTCTTCCCTCGGAGTGTATGCCTTTGACACGGTTGCCGCCGACGCTTTAGACGAATGGAACCGGGAGCGTGCCGTACGGATCGCCTGGCTCAACCGGCTGCCGAGCGGTCCAAACCACCAGCTCGTCGACGGCCTGAAGCACATTGGGCGACGCCTGGGGAAGGGACGCTCGAACTTCAGAAAAGGGATCGACGGGGGCCGACACTTCCCCGCATCCGCACGCCGCCACTCTCGGCGCCAATCACGAAGCGCTTCCGGATCGGACTAGCCATCGATCCTCGACCAAGGGCCCGGCTTTTCCTGTGCTGGAGCTAGCGCCGTCAGGCTGGTTACCCGTTAAGCACCTCCCAAGCCGGTCCTTCTGAGCTTAGAGCTTCTAGTAAAACCTGACCTTCTCCGACCCTCTTGACCGCAGCTCTGTTTGCCGGAAGAGCATCTGCTCCTACGGCGCGTTGTAATAGAATTCCTCGCGGACGATCTTGTCGTCTTTCACTGTGTAGACGCCTCCCTCGGTCATTTGCATGCGCTGGCCTGACACCTTGGCCGTGACATCCATCTTGAACCGCACGGCAAACCGCGAGTCGCCCACAAACGGCCCGTCGACCTCGAGGCCGTGCACCTCGTGATTGTCGGCCCACCACTGGTTCTTGCCCTTGATGGCGTCAATACCGGACATCTCGGCGGGCATCTCAGGACTACCGACTGGTTCAATGCTGACAATATCTGAGCTGTAGTAGTTCTCGATGGCCTCCATGAATTGACCTTGGCGACAAAGATTCACGAGACCGTTTGCGATGTCGGCTGCTGACATGGAAGTTCCTCCGAATTACAGCTTCAGGACGCAAATGGTGACCGCCAAGCTCCGTGAAGGAATCGAGAGGTTGAGGCCACGGGGGACGCGGGCGCCGGATGCTGTGTCTAAACACCGTTTCGTGGTTCTTTCGCAGACCCGCCGGCGAGGGGCTCGGGCGCCTGCGAGCCGCAGAACGCTCTTTGGCCCGTCGCTTGCGCTCTGGGTTCCCTTCGCTGCTATGTGAGATCGCCTTGGTAGTGGGATCGCAAGCGGTTACGGGGACAGACCCTGCGAGGTCTGGTCAGAGTTGCGCCAACCGAGGCTTGTGCCACATGCACCAGATCGCGGGGATCCTTTTCGAGATAATGACCATAGATGCACCCTACGTCCTTGCGAACGATGAAATCGTGCGCTCGGACGAGAAGATCCTGCTGCCGGGCCAGTTAGGTTTGCTGGCGGAAAGAGTCCTTCAGCTCGATGATCTTTTCGAGGCCGACGAGGTTTTCATCACCTCGACCACCCGCGAACTGATGCCCGTCCACCAGATCGGCGAACGGCGGATCTCCTCAGGCGGTCCCGGCGCGTGGCCCGTGATGGGGAAGCTGCGCGCCGCGCTTCGAAGCGTTATTCGCGTGTATGTCGAAGAAGCCAGGCGCGGGTTCGCCGTTGCGGAGTGATGGCTCGGTGGCCGAGAGAAAGCAAACTGGGAGGTGCGAAAAATGGGTGGGCATGGATCCTGCCTGCCAGGGGAAAATCGGTAAGCAGGGATGCCTACACACAATTCTGTCCCTTCGCATCGATCTTTTCACACTCCCTGTCCCCAGTTTCACGAGTGGCCATTTATTTTCTATGGGAAGGACGGATGCTTGAGAGTCGCGCGGAACAGGCTCTCGAAGGTCGCTTCATGGGGCACTCTCGTGGCGCTCCTGCGAGTTGCGTTCATGGGTATGTTGTACGCAGTCCCGGGTGATTCGTGGCTTCAACTGCCGGCCTACTTTCTGACGATGTTGAATCTTCCAGAGCTCATTGTCGTCAAGGCCCTGGGCGTTTCTCCCAGGTCTCCGCTGTGGCCGTGGGTGGCTTGCCTCTTTGTGGCCTGCGGGAGTTATGTTTGGACGTATGTTATTGTCAGGCTGCTCGCTAGACGGACATAGTGAATTAGGATTTGTCCCCAGTGATGACTTCCCGCGAACTTCTCGCTAAGACTCGGATCCTGGGGCGCGGATTTTTCGCCCGCCAGGCGGCGGTCGTTGCTCGGGATCTACTGGGTAAGATTCTCGTTCACCGGCTAGACGAAAATGTTCTGGCGGGCAAGATCGTTGAGACGGAAGCCTATCTCGGGGAGGGCGACAAGGCCGCGCACTCGGCCCGGGGCCTGACGAAGCGAACGCGGGTGATCTTCGGCCTGCCGGGTCACGTCTATGTGTATCTGTGTTACGGCATGTACGAGTGCCTCAATCTTGTAGCCGAACCGGAGGGCCGGCCGGGCTGCGTGTTGATTCGCGCCTTGGAGCCGGTCTGCGGGCTGGAGGAAATGCGAGAGAGACGACCTAAGGCAAAGCGCTTGCGTGATTTGGCGTCCGGTCCGGGCAAGTTGACTCGGGCGATGGGCATCACGCGCGAACACTACGGCGCGGATGTCACGAACGGTCGCCTTCAAGTGAGGGCGCCTCGTCGAAAGCCCCCCTTCGACATTGTCACAACCAGCCGGATCGGTATCGCCGCTAGCGTGGAATTACCTCTTCGTTTCTACATCAAAGACAATGAGTACGTAAGTGTGAGGTAGAGCGAGAGGCCCCAATCTCCCGAGCCTGGACGTCGAGACGAGTCTCGAATGAAATCCAGCGGCAAGGGCCAGGCCCTTTTGGGAACACGCCATGTCGAGGAAGACCGTTTTTCACGTTGACATGGATGCGTTCTTCGTATCGGTCGAAGAGCTTTCCGACCCCAGCCTCAAGGGCAAGCCGGTCGTCGTTGGTGGCCGCGGGCCGGAGCGTGGCGTCGTTGCGGCGGCATCCTATGCGGCGCGCCGGTTTGGAGTGCACTCGGCGATGCCCCTGCGGCGTGCTCATCGGCTCTGTCCGCGGGCCATCTTCATCGAGGGGCGCCCGGAGCGCTACCGCGAGTATTCGCAGTGGGCACACGCCGTTCTGAGCCGCTTTTCGCCGCGTGTGGAGATGGTTTCGATCGACGAAGCCTACCTCGACATGAGTGGCGAGGAGCGCCTGTTCGGGCACCCCCTGGCCGCCGCCCATCTCGTTCACGAGTCCATCCGGGCCGAGACCAAGCTGCCTTGCTCGATCGGCATCGGGACGTCGCGGCTGGTGGCCAAAATCGGCTCCGCCATGGCGAAGCCAAATGGTGTGTTGTGGGTGGCGCCGGGGGCAGAGGCGAATTTCCTTGCCCCGCTCGATGTCGGCAGAATTCCGGGGGTCGGCAAGGTGGCGCAGAAGAGTCTGCGCGACCGCGGGGTCCATCGCATCGGGCAACTGGCGGAGTTAGACGAAGCTTTTCTGGAATCAAACTGGGGCAAGGTGGGGCTTGCGTTGGCCGGGAAGGCGCAAGGAATGGATGCCGGCGCTTGGTTTGAGGGCGAAATCGGATCGCGGGAAATACCCAAGTCGGTCAGCCACGAGACAACTTTCCGTAAAGATACGACCGACGTACAGCTTATCGAGGCTACGCTAGCCAAGCTCGCCCAGATGGTGGGGCGGCGCCTTCGTGAATACAGTCTTTACGGACGCACGGTGCAATTGAAGCTGCGCTACTCGAACTTTTCCACAATAACGCGCTCCCGAACACTTGAAGAGGCCACGCAGCTGGACATTGTGATTCTCCAGACGGTTCGGGAGCTGTTTCGGCGAAACTGGGAGGCGCGGCGAGCTGTTCGATTGTTGGGCGTTCACGTCGGCTCGCTGCAGCAAGAGGAAGGCCAACTCGGCCTGCTTGACCGCAGCGGCAAAGCCAAGTGGAGCAGCGCATTGCATGCCGCCGACGTGCTTCGAGACCGTTTCGGCGAGGCGTCCGTCGGACTGGCTTCCGCGATGGGACATGGCCGTAAGGAGCGCGTTCACGAAAACCCGGGGGCGCTGCCTGGGAAGGGGAAGCGCAGCGAGGCAGAGTCGTAGGCCGGCTGTTCAGCCGCTCCGGTGGTGGCCCTTCAACACGAGTCAGATCGGCCCGCACCCAAGTCCGCAACAACATCAGATGACCGCCCAGCAGCTCGCGCGTGAGATCATCGACCGGCTTCGCGGTCTGGGCCACGAAGCCTATCTGGCGGGGGGGTGCGTTCGCGATATGTTCCTGGGTACAACACCCAAAGACTACGACGTCGCGACGGACGCACTCACAGAGCAGATCGAGGCATGCTTTCCCGATTCGCTTGCCGTGGGCGCTAAATTCGGTGTGGTGCTGGTTCGCTCGGGGGAGGCCCAGGTCGAGGTAGCGACGTTTCGACGCGAGCACAATTACCGTGACGGCCGGCGTCCCGAAAGCGTCAGCTTCACACGGAACGCACAAGAGGATGCTCAGCGGCGCGATTTCACAATCAACGGCCTGCTGTTCGATCCTGTTGAGGAGAAGTATCACGACTACGTCGGCGGCCGCAAAGATCTGGAATCCCAATTGATTCGGGCGATCGGAGCTCCCGCTGAGAGATTGGCGGAAGATAAGCTTCGCATGCTGCGGGCGGTTCGATTCGCGGCGCGGCTGGGTTTCGACATCGAGAGTAAAACGATGGAGGCCATCCAAGCGCACTGTAAGGAAATCGGTGAGATCTCGGCTGAGCGAATTCGCGATGAGATCAGCCGCATCCTGACGGAAGGCGGGGCGCGGCCAGGGTTCGAACTGCTCGATGAGACGGGACTGCTTAGCGCCATCTTGCCGGAAGTCGAGGCCATGAAGGGCGTCCCGCAACCTCCGGAATTTCATCCCGAGGGTGATGTGTGGACCCACACGCTTCTCATGTTGGAACAGCTCGAGAATCCCTCGGTGACCCTGGCGCTCGGAGTCTTGCTGCACGACGTGGGCAAGCCGGCCACGATTCGTTTTGCCGAGCGGATCCGGTTTGACGGCCACGTCGAGGAAGGCGTGCGGTTAACCGTCCAAGCTCTCGAACGTCTGCGGTATTCCAGGGCGGAAATCGAACAGGTGACGGCGCTGGTCCAACACCACATGCGCTTCGGCCACGTCACCCGGATGAGAGAGAGCAAGCTCAAGAGGTTCCTTCGGTTGCCCGATTTCGGCGAACATTTGGAGCTGCACCGGCTCGATTGCCTCAGCAGCCACCGAAATCTCGCTAACTACGACTTCGTCCGCGGCAAGCAGACCGAACTGCCGAAGGAAAAGCTCCGCCCGGCACGCTTGGTTACCGGCGAGGACTTGATTGCGGCGGGTTACAAACCGGGACCTGCGTTCAAGAAGATTCTCACGGAAGTCGAAGACGCGCAGCTCGAGGGAAGAGTGGGGACCAAGGATGAAGCTATGGCCTGGGTTGGGGAACGATTCGAGGCACCCGCCGGGGAAGGAAGGTGCGAGGGCTGAATCCTGGCGCTCTCTCGCCTAAACGCGAAGTTCGGGCCCGCTGAGGCTTGTGTTGGCGCGCTTGATTCGTCAGTTCGCGGGCCGCACGGATCGGACTGAGTGAAGGTTGGCGAACGAGCATATTCTGGCTGCGAACTTTGCCCAGCGCGTTCCTCCTGGCAAGCCACGGTAAGATCGCCGGAACCGGCAGCCTGAACAACAGGACAGTTAGGAAGACCCAGACGGGGGCGTCAAGTAGGTACTCACTCATAAGGACAGGAGCGAACAGCAGCCAACAGGCGCACGAAACCATAAAGAGGTAGACCAAGGTTATCTGCTTGGCGTTGAGGGGTGTCGGCTCACAGATCCGCTCGTACTTTGGGGTGCGCTTGCTCTTTATAACTCGAAAGCTGCCGAGGGGAATAATTGGAATCATGAAGAGTGACAGCCATTGAGTCGTCACGAACGACCCGTCAGGAAGAAAATCCGTCTTTCCGAAAGCGCTAGTGACGATTCCCTCCAGACTCCGTGGCTTTGTCGACGCCTTTGTGATTCGTGGTCTCATTGCGATCGAGCTTGCGAATGGACTAGCCAATAGGTCTTTCGTAGGACAGCCTATGGCTATAGTACTAGTACAAAGCTTCCATCGCCAATTCCACCAAAGGAGTAATCTAGATACGCCATTAGTAGTATGTCTGTTTACCAATAGTCATATGTCTCCCGGCTTTTGCTGTTGACCAGAAATGTTTGTGGCGCATGGCGGGAGGGGGTTAAAGCCCGAATTCAAACCGACTTTTGTTAGCCCATCGGACTGGACGTGTATCCGAAAACCTAGTAAGCTGCCTAGATCCCAGTCGGAAGAGCGGGATCTCAGCAAGAGATCAGACGTGCGAGCTTCGCAATCTACCCAAGGTTTCCCAAGAGCCGCGGTGAACGTTGTGGCCGGCCGCCAGCCGATGGGCAATCGGCCGATCTCAGCCGAGTACCGCCGGTTGGTGGAAAAGGCACAGCAGAGCCACGAGCAGGGCCGCCGCACGGATACGATCGAAGCCACGGAAGTGGATCTCGCGAGGCTCTACGCGTACGCCTTTCGGATTCACACGATCGGCTCGTTCTACGCTACCGGGGAGGCTTTGAAATCCCACCTTGCTGAAAACGAGCTAACCCGCGTCCATCTACAACGCGCCATCGAACAACTGGAAGACTTGGCTAACCAAGGGATGGAACCGGTTCCTGACGACTTTCGGGCTGTACTGTCGAGCTTTTACCGCTATCACCGCGGCGTGGAGCGTGTCGTTGACGCCCTCTCGCAAGCTCAATCTACTTCGCGTAACCACTCGCTTTCGCCCATCGCGGAGCACTTTGCAGCCGCCATGAGCGGCATTCAAAGTTGCAATGGGATCTATCTAACCCAGGACAGCGGTGCGCCCGAACAAGCTAGTTTCGTTGTGCCGAACCTAGGCATTACCATCGTGCCCTTGGTTTACGGCGATCATCACTCCTGGAACTTGGCCTACCTGACACCCGAAAACCTCGACGTCCCAAACCACCGTCACCGATTCGGTGTCGAGATTCACCTCGGATACAAGCCGATTGAAGGATACATGGTGCTCGGGGATTGCAAGGCGCCCGTTACCGAAGGCTATGCCCTACCCGTTCCGTCGATGACCCGTCACGGTTGGGTCAACACCTTTGGAGAGACTCACCACGTTCCCTTCATCTTTGGCTCCCTGATGCACGCCGGATGGGGAGTTTTCATGGACGTCGAACCGCGGCCGATCCCTGTCGATGATTTAGAAACTGTCGACCGTAGCCACTGGAAGATGGGGCCGACCATATTCTTGGAACGCGAGATCAACAACTTCGCTTCTTCGATGGCATCTCAACGAAGCATCCTGATTCCGGCAGCGGTCATGGATCGTAACGGCAGTGGGGGTCTTGAACTAGCCATCGCGAGAGCTAATCCCGCCGGATTCTCCTATCCGATTGATCACTATCGAACCGCCTCGGTTGTCAGGGGGAACGGGATTCTAGAGATTGGCCCCGTAGCTTGTGAGATCCGGCCGCACGACCATTTCGGCGTTCCCGCCGGGATGACAGCCGCGATGCGCCAAGTGGGCGAAGAACCTCTCGTCGCTCTTGATGCGTTGATCCGAACGTTCTAGTGGGCCGTCCCGCACTCCCCGTTCACTCTATTTATCGGGAGGAGTTGGAATCCGAGCGGCGGCAAACCTAGCAGTGGACGGTTGAGCCTTGGTTGAAGTGGGTCAGGGAAGCTTTACGGCTTGAGCTGGGCGTCGTCGGGGCGATTGCTTTTCTTCTTTGAGTTGAGTAGCAGTGCCAGGAGCAGTATCAGGAAAGCGATGGACAAAACTACGGGCAACATGGTTGTGGGCCTCCTTCCATGGAGGATGAGTAATCGTTCTAAAAATATTCTGAGCTAAGCATCAAATTTAAACAATAGAGCGACGGTACTTTTCTGGGTTGGCTCCGCGGTACCTGTTTCCACTACAAAGAAGCCCCTACGGGCCGGGTAGGTGCCTATGGCGGCGCTACTTTGCTCCCCCTTTGCCATTCAGGACCTGCATGATCGCCCTTAGTGCCTCCTCCACGCGACGGACAGTTCAGAACCTCCTGCTTGACGCGATGGTGCGCAGGGGTTGATACTGTCAGCAGCGTTTCCGCTTTTTTGAGGGGAGCCCGCTGGAGGGTTTTCCTTCTCCCCCCGTGGCGGTACTTCCTCAACCCATGTTTTGATTGAGTGCGCCGATATGGTGTTTTGAGTCCGATGGCCGAGCCCACGAAACTGGAAGTAGAAGGCGTCCACCCGCTACCTCCTCTGATCTTGCACCCCTTCAGCGAGTCGTCTTCCACCGTTCAAATTCTTGAGAGCGCTAAAGCTTCGCTTTCGTTGATGAAGGAGGGATCCACCTCGGACGAAAAACAGAAAGAACTGGAACGGCACGTTCTTGAGGGAAGGTATGCCGAGCTCCGAATGCTGTTCTACGTCGGGAAGGACGTTTATCGCTGGATCGAGCAGTGCATGGACGCCTGCCGGCGGTCCGAAGAGTTGGACGCCACAGAGTTAGCGGAGCAGAGCTTCGCTCACCTCTTGATCAAGCAGACCCCCACTGATGTGGCAGAGAAGCTACAAAGCTGGGGCGTGGTCGAATACCCTCGCATTTTCGCCCGCTCGATCGGCCTCTATATGCAGTTCCGTGAGCCGCCGTCCTCCCAGATCCTACAGGCCGATTACCTGCGCTCATATTTTCGCTACGCTGACTATGCCTATACGTGCTGGAGAGATTCCAAACCCCACGCCATCCTGCCCCAGCCGCAGTTTCCGTTCCCGCTCTACGCCTCTGGAGAATACACGAAACTGTTGGAAGAAGAGTGGAAAGACGTCGCCGAATAGGGCGTTCGCCTGGCGATCTTTGTACGGAAGGGGAATCTTGGCTTCGAGCGTCCTAGTCGTTTCTCCGCGGAGCGAGGACCTCCACTATTTCGTGGCGCCTCGACGATTCGTCGCGAGGTCGCCGTAGTGCCGCGATAAATAGCCGTACGTCGGCTCGAAAGCCGACGCGGCACGCAAGAATGCGTGCGCCACAGAGGCTCCCCCAACGCCTCTGGTGACGCAGCCTTAGCTAACTCTTGAAGTTCGGCTCCACACAAAGTCTCCCACGAGAGTGTCGATCTGGTCGCGAACCCGGCGGAAGACCGCTAGTCGTTCCTCTTCGCTGCCCTCAGCCCGTGCGGGGTCTTCCAAACTCCAATGGAGTTTGTTGGTTTCAGAAGGGAACGCGGGGCAAGACTCGCGAGCGCTGTCGCACACAGTGATGACGTCCGTGAAGGGCTCCTTCGCTAGCGAATCGACATGCTTGGAGTCGTGTGAGCGGATGTCGATTCCTACCTCTCGCATGACGGCGACGGCGCTGGGGTTGAGACCGACGGGATTCGTTCCGGCGCTGGCGACTTCCATGCGATTTCCTGCGCGGTGGCGCAGAAAGCCCTCAGCCATCTGGCTGCGGCAAGAGTTTCCGGTGCAAAGGAATAGGACCTTGGGCTTTTCCACTTGGCCCCGCGCCTCACCCCTTCAGCAACCGCCGCCTGCTGGGTCTCAGCTTGCTGAAGTCAGCGCCCGAGATGACGTAATACCAGTCGGCAAACCGGTTTCGCAGTTCACGGGCAAGATCTTTCCCCTTGTCGTCAGGTTCTTTGCCGTCGGCGTACTTTTTGGCCCGCGCTGCACTGTGATTGACGGTGATGAAGACGTAGCGCCGCTCTTGTTGTTTATTATCTGCCTTCGAGTCAGGCTGCGACGGCTCCGAATCGCCCGCCGCAGCTCCCGATCCACTGGAAGCGATTTCCCCAAAGCGTAGCGTGTATTGGAGGCCGTTGGCTGTCTCGACCAGGATTTCGCCTTCGTTCGAGAACAACTGGCCCGTGCGGACGATGAAAAAGCCCTTCTGCCGCAGCGAGGCAATGGATTCCATCGACAGCGTAATCCCCTTGGCGGTTTTCAAATCCCGCGTGAGATTGGCCGGCTTGGGCTGAACGTCAACGATGCGCAGGTCGTCGAGGGCTGCGGTCAGGTCGCTCATCTTGTCGGAGTTCGGCGTGCGGCCGCCGCTCATTCTCCACTTCTCTTTCCTCTTGGTGAGCGTCACTTTCTCAAGGTTTTCCAGTCTTCCCATCCGCTCGTTGATCGAGTAGCTGTTGATGGCGACCTTGCGGATATCGGCGGCGCTGAGCTTGAGCAGGTCGGTCTCGATCCAGTCTTCGAATTTGGCTGATATGTCGGCCTCGGTCTTGACCGCGTAAATGCGTTTTTGGGATGGAACGCGCATGTAGCGATAACCGGGTTTGCCGGGCGTCTTCCTGCCGACCACGAAATCGACCAGCGCATCGCCGTTTTCATCGCGCAGGGTGACACGCTTGCCCCGCCCGGCCAGTGAGGAGGCCGCCTCGCTCAAGGGATCGATAACACCGTATTCGCCTTCGTCCTCGGCGCGGTCGGATATGATCATGTCCTTGCGTAACTCGATCAGCGCGGCGGCGGTTTTCGCTAGCCGCTCTTCCGCGTCGGCCGGGTAGCTGTGGTGGGAGGGAATCGACCACTTGCTGTCCTTGAATTCCACCTTCAATGGGCGCGCTGTCGCCGTGGCTGCGTCGTAGTCGATGACTTCGATCGTCTTGGGAGCTTGCGGGTCGGTGAAATCGGGAAAGAAGGCTTCCCCCTGATCGTCGAAGATCTCCGGCGTCACTCGGCCCGGGTCAACAATGGCGGCGGAGGCCGCCAGGACGGCGGCCACAACGCAAAATATCGCGGTTCGTTGAAGTTCACTCATGGTTCATCAACCGGTTTCCCAACTCAGTCGGCTCGCGCCAGCGAATGACCCACAGCCGCGCTCTAGATTTCATCGCTTCTCTTCCAAAAGCCGGTCGGGCGAGACGCCCATCGTTTCCCTCCGCAAGCGGCGCGCCGCAACGACGACAAACAGCGCAAAAGCCGGAACAGGGGGCAAGGCCACGGCCAGCAGTTTGATCGTATTTTGGATTCCCCGGATCGAGGATTCCATTTCCGCCCGGCTATTTTCGATCTGGCGCTGTTTTTCATCCTCAATATTCGCGCGGGCGACCGTCAGACGACGGTTCTCGGTCGCCTGCTGGTTGGCAATCATGATGCGCTTGGTTTGCTCGTCCAAGTCGGTTCGTTTGCGGAGCTCCTCGACGGCCTGGTCGAGGCGGGCCTGGGCTTCCTCGAGGCGCTTGTCGGCCGTCGCCTCGGCCTCCTGGGTTTCCTCGCGTCGCTGCTCCTCATAGACCTTGGTTTCGGCTTCGACCGCTTCCAGGGTACGGTGCTTACGGCGGCGCTTCCGCAGGGCGATGAACGAATCGTCCCCGGCTAGCTGGTCAACGGCGTTCAGCAAAAACGTGACGTTGTCAAAGTTCAGGGTCTCGACGCCCTGCCGGCGCAACTGGAAAAACTGCTCGCCCATCATGTCGACATCGGCAATCACGATGGCACTAATCCCGTGTTCCTCGGAAGATCCCTCTACCCGTGCTGCCAGGACGTAGCTTTCATCGTCCGGCTCGTGCGGCAGATTGGGGGCAAACTGGATACCGAACAGCGAGCGCTGCACCAGGCGGTGCCAGCGTGTTTGCCCCGAGTCGGTTCCGGTTTTGAGCAGCGCAGTGAACTCGGTCTTGCTGTCCTCGGCTGCCTTGAGCACCCCGGGGTGGATGAGCACGACCTCCTGCAGGCCCGAAGAAACAGCTTCGCCCGGGTTAAAAGGAGCTTCCGCCCCGCTGCCGGCTCCGACGAAGATCACTTCCTCCGGCATGCCGCGGAACTGGGGGTGCGGGTTATATGTATCCCAGGCGATGCGATCCGTTTGCCAATCAACGCCCAGAGCCTCCATCAAAAGCTTCACGTTGGCCGGCTGGCGCTGCGGCACCCCTCTCGAAAACGGGTTAGGCGGTAGCTGCTCGGGCGACAGTTCGATGTTGAACGCAGGAAGGGGATCAACCAGGAGTAGAGTGGGCTTGCCCTCTTTGACATAGGCGGTGAGCCGGTCTAATTCCTCTTGTCGCAGCGTGTTGGGCAGCACCGCCATGAGCACGTCCAAGTTGTCGGGATAGTCTCTTCCAGGTGGTACGCGGACTACTTCGTACTGCTTGCGCAGCTCGGGGACGATGGACCAGTCCTGCGACTGCCGCTTGCTTTCAAAGTCGAAGCCACCGAAAAGCTTGGCTCCGGTTTCAAGCATTCCCACTCGTTTGCGCTCCGCGCGTGAGACGACCCGCATCGAGCGCATGAGCTCATACTCGACCGGCAGGCCGGGGTCAAAGAAAGAAATCACGAACTCCTCCGGGCCACAGCTGAACGCGACCCCCAAGAAGATTTCCGCGGCTCCCCCGGCGCTTTGCTCCCATACAGGTACCCGACGCGGGCGTATATTGAATTTGTCCTGTGCTTCGCGCGCCTCGTCGGTATATTTTTCCGTCGGCACAACGCGCGCGAAAACGCGGTCGCCGCCCATGGCGTCAAATTCGCGCAGCTGCGTGATGATGTTGTTTCGCGTCTGCAAATAGCGCCGCGGGACGTCGGGGCTGAGGAACGCTTGAACGAACACCGGCCTGTCGGGATCTATGCCCGACAGCAGTTCCCGGGTGCCGGGGGACAGGGAGTGGATTCGCTCCGCGGTGACGTCGATGCGCCAGCCGAGCCGATCGGCCAGCACCGTCGAGGCGGCGACGGCTACAACCAGTGCCACCCCACGAAACGAATAGTGACGACCCAGACGCGGCGCGTCCTTGCCGGTCGCCCAATGGCGGCGGCCCAGCAAGGCGACATTCAAGTACAGCATCGCCAGGGTAAAGGACACGAAGTAAGCTACCGACGATAGAGAAACGACTCCCGCGGAGAGATCCTTAAACTGTTCGGTGAACGAGAAACCTTCGACGAGGCGTTGAAGCGGCCCGCTAACAATCACCCCCGCATGATCGATGAAGACCGGTATGGCGCAAAACACGGCACCAAGGATGAAGGCGACCGTCAGATTTTCCGTCAGCAGCGAGGCAATCATCCCCAGCGCCAGCAACGCCGCGCCCATCAGCCAGTAGCCCAGGTACGTTGAAAACATCAGGCCCGCATCAGGACTCCCCAGCCACAGCAAAACCAGAACATGGCTAAAAGAGAACACCAGCGCGACGGTGTAAATCGACAGCGCCGCCAGATACTTGCCCAGCACGATCTCGAGATCAGTAGCCGGCAGCGTGAGCAGAAGCTCGTCCGTGCCCGTGCGCCTTTCCTCGGCCCAAAGCGTCATCGTGATCGCCGGGATGAGGAACACGAGCAAGTAGGGGAAGAAGCGGTTGAGAGGGTCGAGGTTCGCCAGATTGCTCGTGAAGAAAACTTCCTGCCAGAAGGCGGCGACGGCGCTCAGGAATACAAAGAGAGTGATAAAGACGTAACCGGTGGGGCTGCTGAAGTAGCTCATCAGCTCGCGCTTCAAAACGGCTTTCGGGATTCGCAAGCTGAGGTTCATTCCGCTGTCTCCGGTTTCGCTGCGGGAGATACAGTCTCAGCGCTGCCGTCTGTGCCGGCCGCTTCCTTCGGCGTGGCCGGTCCCGCGGTCGAGGGGGCGTCAACTTGGGGGTCGGCCAGTGGTTTTTCTTCGGCCGCCGCCTCGGCGCTTTCAGATGAGGCTTTTCCCTGGGCCTTGCCAGTAAGCCGATGGAAGGCGTCCTCAAGACTTCCTTCCGCCGCCATTTCCTGCGCTGTCCCATCAAAAACGATGCGGCCTTCGTTGATCATGATGACGTGGTCCGCGACGGCTTCGACTTCCTGCAGAATGTGAGTCGAGATCAAGATAGTCTTGGTCTTGCCTAGCTCTCTTGTTAGTTCCCGAACGTCGCGGATTTGATTGGGATCGAGCCCGGCTGTCGGCTCGTCCATAATCAAAATGTCAGGCTCGTGCAACAGGACCTGCGCCATGCCGACGCGCTGGCGATAGCCGCGAGAGAGTTTGTGAATGCTCTTTTCGATGACTGCCTCGAGGCTGCACTGGCTAACCACGGCGTCGATCCGCCGCACCAGCACGCCGTTCGTCAAGCCTCTAGCTTCGCCGAAAAAGCGCAGCAGCTCCCGCGGCGTCATCTCGGGATAGAGCGGACCGTTCTCGGGTAGATAACCCACCCGAGCCGCCGTTTCGATGCGCCGGCCGGCGACGTCCATCCCGGCGATGCGGGCCGCCCCCTCACTCGGGGTCAAGTATCCTGTCAAGATCTTCAAAGTCGTCGACTTGCCCGCCCCGTTAGGTCCCAAAAAGGCGGCTACCTGTCCGCGAGCGACAGAAAACGACACGTCGCGGATCGCAGCGAAACTCCCATAAAACTTCGAGAGGCCCACGGCCTCAATCATGACCCGGTCACGAGTTTCCTGCATAGCTGCGCTTCGCAATACTTCGATTTAAAGTGAGTCCGCTTCAGGGTAGTGAAAGCGGCGTCCTGAAGTTGTTACCGCCGAGGCCGATCGGCTCCTCGGGTCGCGGCTTCCCCTCACTTTACACGATTCGACGCGGGACGCTCAAGCTTCAGACGGGCCCAGGAGTACGCACCCCCGGCTGTGTTGAAAAGGAACTAGTCCACGGTAGCCATAAAGATGGTATTATGTGTATATGCGTACTACAGTGGACATCCCTGATCCCGTCTATCGGAGGCTCAAAGCTAAGGCGGCATTGGATGGCTGCACCGTCAAGGAGATTATTCTTCGCGTCGTCAATCAGGAGCTTGAGGGGCCCACTCGGAGAATTCGAACCCGATTCCCCTTGATTCGCGGCAAGGAATCCCGACGACTCAACATCACGAATGAGGAAATCGACGAAATCCTTCTTGGTTGACATCAACGTGTGGCTGGCGTTGGTCTACGATCTCCATGTGCATCACCAGCCGGCCCGGCATTGGTTTGAGTCTTTGGCGGCCAATCAGGCTTTCTTCTGTCGCTTCACTCAGCTCGGGTTGCTACGTTTGCTGACGAACAGCAAGGTGATGGCGAAGGACACCATGAGCCAACGTGCAGCGTGGGGAATCTATGACCGAACGATGGCTGATGAGCGCGTCAATTTCGCGGGAGAGCCCCCTGCCGTGGAAACGGAGCTGCGTCGGCTCACGCAGAGTTCAAGTGGGTCCACTCCGGTCTGGACGGACGCTTATTTGGCTGGTTTCGCCTCGGCCGGTGGCCTGACGGTCGCCACCATGGATAAGGGGTTGGCCGGTATGAGAGGGATCGACGTGGCTTACCTGGAAGCGAGTAGGTGAAACGCAGATCAGACCGAGAAAGCGGCCAGGACCGGGACCGGCGTCCGTTCTCAAGTCGGTGCGCCTGAGGATCCTCCGTTCTCGTGGGGTTCGAAGTAATCTACCAGAACCTGCGGGAGTCTTCGATAATGTGCGTCCAGCGTCAACAGACGCAATCCGTACTCCATGGCGCTGGCGGCGATCCAGATGTCGTTCGTGGGGATGGGCTTGCCGGCGTCCCAAAGAAAGTTCAGAATGTGCGCGTAACGCTCTGCCGTTTCGGCGGCAATGTCCACTGTTCGAACTCGGGGCGAGGCCAACAGTCGCTCGAGCAGTTCCTCATTCCTTGGTCGCTTCCGGCCGCGCCGTAAACCGGCACGCAGTTCTCCCAATACGACTGGGTTCAAGACGATCTGGTCAGCTTGCCGGACTACCCTTTTGATCTGGGGATGGCCACGCAGAAACGCGGAATAAGCCGAGGTGTCGAGCAGTACCCGCATTACTCCCAAAGTCGGGGATCAATCGCGCGCTGGACCGACAAAGCTCGATCAAACTCGTCGGCGTCGTTCAGGCTCCAAGCACCTAAGAGATCGTCCAAGTCATCGTGTACAAGTTTGTCCTTCCGACTTCCCGAAGTGGAAGCGACGCTGCGCGCGAGTAGGCTGCCTACAGCCTTGTTGAGGCTTATCCCCTCCTCGCCGGCCCGCTGCCGGATCGCACGGGCGATCTCAGGGGAGACATTTCGCAGCGTGATCGGCTTGGAACGCCCTTTTTGATTCATCTTATGAATCATTATGACGCACTACATGATGCATGTCAATCCTCTTCCAAGCCAGTGCTGTCAAGCTGCGCGAATGAAAGCCCTGGAGGCCTATTCAGCCCGCATCCGGTCCAGTCCCTGTGTTCGTATTCGTTTCCGCTCAGTGCCCGCTTTCGCGAACGGCGGGTTCGACACATCGTACCCACTTTCGATTTGCAGTCGCGTTCGGATGGCCTTCGCCTGCCACTCGCAGATCGGGCGTGTGCGGAAATCGGCAATCAACAAAGGGGATGCGCTGCTGCTTTAGGAACCGCGCATCGCCAGAAGGGTTGCGGGGCTCGTTCCCGACAAGAGCGACAATCAGCTTCGCGCCATGGGAGTAACAAAGCTGGTACATCTCCAACAACAGGAGTTCCGTGATTATATGGCTCTTCCGGGTTTTAAGTGGGCGAAGGAGCCAGATCGAGTTTCCCACAGTGGAAGTAGATGGCGTTGATGAAGTTCTGTTGATTGCGGAAACCGCGCGCCGTGGCCTTGACCCATTGAATCCTTGAGTTCAACCCCTCGCTGACCGCGTTCGTAATGCGGTGTTTCAGATACGTGAGTATGTTTTCGAGGCGAGCCGTCAACATCCGCGCTACGGTGACCATCGGCGTCAGCCGGCTGCGACTCGCCCAGCCGCGCCATTGCTCGAAGAAAGCTCGCGCCGCCGATTCGCGACGATAGTCGAACAGCCGCATCGCCGTTTCCTTCAACGCCCACGCCCGCGCCGTCTTCAAGTCGCTTTCGCGCAGCGCGCGGAACTCGCGCCAGGCGTCCTCGGAAAAGTTCGCCGGATGCCGCAGCCAAGCGTACTTCGTGCCTGTCAAACGCTCGTCGCCGAGGGCCAGTAAACGCTTGTTCTCCGCCCGCCGCACCTGGTCCACCGCCTTCGCCAGATGCGCCGCGATGTGATATTTGTCGTAAACGATCTTTTTCTCCGATTCGTCGAGATGCTCCCGGGTCGAGGCGACGTAAGGATCCCACATGTCCATCGCGACGGCCTCGACTCGGGCGAGTTGCTCTGCGCTCAACGTCTTCCAAAAGCCGTCCAGGCTGGCCTGGCGGCGTCCCTCGGCGACGAACAACACGCGCGAGCGGTTGAGATCGTTGACGACGGTGAGATAGCGATGGCGCTTGCGGAAGCTCTTCTCGTCGACGCCCAGGTAGGGAATCGGCTCTGCCGCGCGACGTTCGAGCCCACGTTGCACGGCGCGTTCCAGGATGCCGTGAATCTCGTCCCAGCTCAGCGCCAGCAACTCGGCGATGCCTTGCTGGCTGGCTTCCTTCAGCCACGAGATCGCGAGAGCTTCAAACAGCGCGGTGAAGCGGCTGGAAGCCTCGGCCCAGGGCAGTCGCACGACGCGCGGCCCGTGCTCGGAGCAGTCGCTGCGCGGCGGCCGAGCGTGCAGGATCGTGCGGTACTGACAGGTGTCGAGGTGACGCCAGCGGCGTTCGGGCTGATGATCGTGGAGTGCGCACACGGCGCTGCATTGGCGGCACGGCCAGCGGACTTGCTCGTCGTGTTCGAGGAAGACGTGGACTTCGCCGTCGGCTCGGCGCAGCTCCACTCGCACGACTTTCCAGGGACTTTCGATGCCCAGAATCTGGCGGTATAGCTCGCGGTCTTGCATCCCGCGAGACTACCACCGAGCCTCACTCGCCCACTAGAAACCCGGAAGAACCGATTCTTTGTCTCTGGCGAAACCGCTTCTCGTTCAAAGCATCCGTGATCGTGTCAAAGAATAGATTGACGATGGCAAGCGAAGTTCGTAATGGCCAAGCGGGGTAACGTGCCGGGGGATGGCGCATAAGCCTTCCGGAATCGTCTAAAGAGCAGTAAGGTAAGGTTACCTCGAAGTAGCGCGAGAAGCGGGAGAGATGCCTCAACCAAGCCGACCGGCCCACGTTCCGGGTCTTGTGGTGACCAATGAGGCCATAGATGACCCACCCTGGCGGGTCATCCCCGGAGAAAATTCGCTCCAGCGACAGCAGCGACTGGTAGGTTCCGTAGGAAGCTACGCCGAAGTTCGCGTAACGCCTCCGTCGATCGGTCTCCTGCAACTGCCAGGCCATCGTCTCCTGGTCCGAGATCTCCTGCCCAAAAATGAAAGAGCCGCCTACTAGAACCGCGCGTGGCCCTTCCAGTGGCGGTTGGTCAGTGGTAGCATGCGATCCATCCGGGAGAATACGGACGCGGTTCCTCTGCCCCCCGGGAACATAGGGAGGGCTGAGGTAGCTCCCGGGTTTATTGCGCCAGCCCAGGGCGGGATCCGGCTCGCGCATAGCGACAAAAGACCTGTTGTCAAGCCCCGAAATCCGACTCCAAGGAGCGTAGCCGCTCGCACGTGCCAGAACTTCGGCCAAGGCCAAACTGGCTACGAAACCCAGCGCAACCGCCAGGCCAGCAAAGACCGGCCTCGAGCCGCTCACGAATGACAGCTTACCAGTGTCAGCACCTCGAATTGTCGGGTTTCGACCGAGTGTCCATGGGCCTGCCGCTCACCCGAAGGGCTGGAAATAGTCGCTCCGGCAAAGATGCCATCACCCGGCGCCTGGCGATGCAACCGGCAATCTTCCCGCTGCTATGATGGGATTGCGCTATGGCCGGCAAGGGCCGTACTCCCTCACCGATTTACCTGTCGGGCAAAGTTACCAACCTGCGCCGCGATGCCGGCATTCTACCGCACCGGCGAAAAAGGGCCATTGCCTTTGGCTGGTACGGGGGTAAGTTCAGCCACCTCAACTGGCTCTTGCCCCTGCTCCCCGAATGCCATCACTACTGCGAGCCCTTTGGTGGTTCGGCGGCCGTGCTCATCAATCGCGCCCCTTCCCCGGTCGAAACGTATAACGACATGGATGGGGAAGTCGTCAATTTTTTCAGGGTGCTGCGCGAGAAACAAGATGAGCTCGTCCAAAAGATTGCGCTGACGCCGTTCTCACGAGAAGAGTTTTTCTTGGCTGTCGAGAGAAACGGTGCTCCGCCGGTCTCTGATTTGGAACGCGCTCGGCTGTTCTACGTTCGCGCCCGCCAGGCCCGAACCGGACTTGCCCAGACCGCATCTCTTGGGCGCTGGGCGAACTGCAAAAACACCAGTCGCGCGGGCATGTCGGGTGTCGTCTCTCGCTGGCTCGGAGGCGTCGAGCATTTGCCGGAGATTGCCATGAGGCTCCTTCGGGTTCAGATCGAGAATCGCCCGGCGATCGACGTGATCAAGCTGTACGATAGTGAGCAGACACTGTTCTATTGCGATCCTCCCTACCCGCACGGCGCCCGGGGCGACAACAAAGCTTATAGCTATGAGATGAGCGACGAGGAACATCGCGAGCTCGCAGCGGTCCTGAAGGACTGCAATGCGCACGCTGCCGTCTCAGGCTATCGGTGCTCCCTGATGCAGGAACTGTACAGCAGTTGGCGGCGAGTGGATGCGCCAGTCAAGCGATGCCACTCGGTGAAGAAGGCGCGGCGCGAAGCGCTGTGGGTGAATTATTGAGAGACCGGTTCGGCGGGGAAGGCGTCTGAACCCGGACCGCAAGCGACGGGCCATAATTTCAATCCGGGTCGGAGCGCGGATTCTGACCTCTTGAACCCAAAGCCGGTATGCGATAATTGAGTTTTCCCTCCTGAGGACTCGTCCCATGGCTGAACCCCGCCTGGGTGACATCATTGACGACCACTGCCCGAAGTGTCGTCTGCTGACGAATCACTCCGTGGTGGCCATCGTCGATGAGGTGCCGGCCAAAGTTGAATGCAGGACCTGTTTTCACGCCCACAGCTACCGGCACGGAAAGAGCGCCGCCAAGAAGAAAAAGAGCAAGAAAGCCGATCTGTTTGACGAGGTGCTTTCCAAGATAACCGGCGGCGAGTCCGAAGCACCTCCTCCCCCGGAGGGCAAACGCAAGTAAGTCCCCGGCGTCATCTGCTGCCGGTGGGACAAACACTCTTGTTTGTCCTCGATCGGCCGTGCTAACGGTCCGATTCCCCCCTTCCTAACCCTTCGACCGCACTCCTAGCACCACGCTAGACGGTGTTTTCCTTGCGCCAGGGCACTATTTTGGCACTCTAAATCTGGCCTATCCAGCCCTTTTCAGCACCTCCCAAAACCCCAGTCACGGACTTTTCACATTTTTTCTCCTCTTCATTTCAACAACTTACGCCTCCGGACCCCTTCTAGCCCTCAATCCGCCCCCTATTCTGGTACGGGGCCCGGATAAGGGCATTCCCGAGGGTGGACCCCTCGATTCCCGCCATCCACTGCCGGCGGCTTTTCGCCGGTTGGCCCCGGAGAACTACTATGTCTCACGAAGCAGAAGACTTAACCATCAAACAAGAGTGGGCCATCGCCGCCCTGCTCAGCTGCCAATCCGTCGCCCAGACTGCCAAACTAGCCCGGGTCGGGGAGCGCAGCATCTTCCGCTGGCTCAAACAGGACGCCTTTCAGTCTCATCTCCGCCGCGCGCGCCGCCAAGCTCTCTCCGGAGTCCTCGGACGCCTGCAGCAGGTCGCCGATCGAGCCGTAGATACCCTCGACGCCATCTTGCAAAACGAACAGGCCACCACCGCCAGCCGCGTCAGCGCCGTCCAGGCCGCCCTGCGCTACGCCTGCCACGGCATCGAAATCGACGACTTTGAAGAACGCCTCGCAGTCGTCGAACGGGTCCAGAAGACGAACAAGGAGTCAGCCGCATGATGATCCGCACCCGCGGTCGCCGCCTGGTCTCGCGGCTGGAGGCTCTCGAGCGCATCTGTGACACCTGGGGACCCCGCGTGTTCCGGGTCATCTTCGAATACGGCGGTGAACCCACGATTGTCACCATCTTCCGGGACGAAAACCGCACCGAGATCATCGAACCCCCGCCCCCCGACGACGACCCCGACGAATTCTTCGGCCCCGGCGAAAGTACCACGGAACCGCTCCTACCCCAGCCCTACGACGAAACGACCGGCGACCCCTATTCGGAGGCGCACCTGTCAAAAAGCGGTCCAGCGATGTCCTGCGACACGCCCAAACGCACGTCACCCGACGACCTCGCACCCCGCAAAAAGAGCCGCGAACGCGAGTGAGCGGTCAACACCCTCGCGACAAGCGAGCGGTCGTACTCTTTACCCAATCACGGGCGTGTCTCATCGCCGAGACAGTCCAACGGTCGACTCTTGGGTCGCAGCACGTTGCCCTCGATCGAACAATCCGACGTCGCCCGACGTTTTGGCGCCCTTGCGGCACCGAGGCGAGCACACTCCTCACTTTCGATCCGTACCGCAGGCTTGTGCGGCAGCGAAAAACGTGTAGGTTGCCCCGCGGCGCTGCTCACATTAAATTCAGCGGGTCGACGTCGATCACGAGCGCGGTCGCGGGCCAGTGGTCGTCTTCGGCGAATTGGCGGGCCCGGTGGAGAACGCCGCCCAGGACTTTGCGTCCGGGCGCCTTGAAGATGAATTGGTAGCGGTATTCCTTCTTCAGTTTGACGACCGGAGCCGCCGCGGGACCAAGCATGCGAACCCCCTCGGGCAACGACCGTAGGTGTCGCCCGAGGCGCCCGCTGAGATCAAGAGCTTCTTCAAGCTTTTTGCTGCGGACAACCAGCGTCGCCATCGGGATAACGGGCGGGTAGTGGAGCATGCGACGGAAGTGGATCTCCTTTTTGTAGAAGCCTTCATAATCTTGGGCGGCGGCAAAGCGGATCGCGTAGTGGTCGGGGCTGAGGGTTTGCAGAAAAACACGGCCCGGACGATCCCCGCGCCCCGCCCGCCCGGCCACTTGGGTGAGGAGCTGAAACGTTCGCTCGGCTGCGCGGATGTCGGGCATCCCCAGAGCGATGTCGGCCGAGACGACGCCGACCAGGGTGACGTTGGGAATATCGTGTCCTTTGGCGATCATTTGAGTGCCGACCAGAATGTCGTACAATTTGTCGCGAAAGCCTTGGAGGATCGTTTCGTAGTTCGCGCGGCCGCGGGCGGTGTCCCGGTCGAGGCGGGCGATGCGTGCGCTGGGGTAGAGTCGCCTCAGGTAGTCTTCCACCTTTTCCGACCCGCTCCCGATGAAGTAGATGTACTCGCTTTCGCACTTCGGACAGACGGACGGCACCGGCCGCGAATAGTCGCAATAGTGGCAGCTGAGGGTTTGATCCCGGCGGTGATAGGTCAGTGTCAGCGAGCAGTTTTCGCATTCGACCCGCTCCCCACACTGGCGGCACACGACGAAGGCGGAAAACCCACGCCGGTTGAGCAGCATCATGACTTGCTCGCCGGCGTCCAGCCTCTCTCGGATGGCCTCTTGCAAGGCCCGCGAGAACAGATCCTGGCGGCCGGTCTCGACAAACTCGGCGCGCATATCAATGACGTCGACCTCGGGCAGCGGGCGCCGCTCGATGCGCTCGGGCATTTCAAGCAGCCGATATTTGCCACGCTCGACGTTGTAACGCGACTCGAGGCTCGGCGTCGCTGATCCCAGCACGACAGCCGCCCCGGCCGCCTTGGCGCGAACGATCGCCACATCGCGTCCGTGGTAGCGCGGCGTTTCTTCCTGCTTGTAACTTGTTTCGTGCTCTTCGTCAACGATGATAAGTCCGAGGTTTTCCAGCGGAGCAAAAACCGCCGAGCGAGTGCCGATAACCACAGGCGCTTTCCCCTCTCGAATTCTCCGCCACTGCGCGGACCGCTGAAGACCGCTAAAAGCGCTATGCAGGATGGCTACCTGGTCGCCGAAGCGGGCAAAAAACTGCGTGGCAACGGCTGGGGTCAGGGCGATCTCGGGGACAAGCAGCAGCGAGCTTCGACCCGATGCCAGGGCTTGCTCGATAGCGTGAAGGTAGACTTCCGTCTTGCCCGAGCCGGTTACACCGCTCATCAGGAACACCCGGTGGGTGCGACCGCGAAGCGCGGAGCCGATCTCGTTCAGCGCGTTTTCCTGATCCCGATTGAGGGTGACGGGCGAGCCCGGCGCCACTGCGGCTTGTTGGGCCTCAGTGTTTTCCCTCCACAAGCGGATCGCGCCGAGCTTTGCCAGACGCCGTGCGACGGTGGCAACGTCACGACGCTGCTCGCGAAGGGTTTGGACATCGTGCGGTCCAGCGTCCGCGCCTAGGTAGTCGAGAAGCCATCGCTCTCCCTTGGTCAGCTTTGACGGGGCGGCCTCGGCATCTCCGGCTTCGACCATGAGCCGGCCCCCACGCCGAGCGATCCCGTCGGGCGTACTATCGACGGACTCAACGCTAAGAAGCCGCTTGCGCTGAAGCCCTGCTAAAGCGCCGGCCGCTCCGGGGACCTTCTTCCGCAGGTATGTAGCCGTCAAGGGACGATTCTCCAGAGCCCGCAGTACCTTGACCGAGGGGTCGTCACTACCAGGGCGGTTAAACTGGCGTGCGGCGAGCACTCCGGTCGGTGTTAGCGAGACCACTCTTCGTGTTCGGGTGTCGTCGCTCACCGGCAGCATCGTGCGCAGAACAACACCCAACGGAGCGCAATAGTAGCTCGCGATCCAGCGACCGAGCCGGAGCAATTCCTCACTTAGCGCGGGCTGCTCGTCGAGCAATCGTGTGACCTCCCGGATCTCGCCTTCCGGCTGGATGCCGTGGCAGCGAAGAATCACTCCGGTCAGTCTCCGAGGCCCGAAAGGCACCACGACGCGAAACCCGGCCCGGGCGTAGAGGCCGGCCGCGGCCGGTAGGGTGTAGGTGAACGATTTATCCAGCGGGACAGGCAGAGCGACTTCGCAGAACTGCGACCCGGAAGCACGCATCGGTGATTCCGATTCTAGAGCATTCGGGCGACCGGCAAGGAGTCAGCTCGGCAGAGCGGTTCACACCATGAAAGTGAAGCCCTAGGGACATAGACGGTTGGCGGCTTGTTAGCGAGGTCGACACTTAGCAGATCATTCCGCCAATACAGTTACGTACCAATCAGCTTGTCGAGCATGGGCGGCTCATCAGCTCGGGCGCGATGAATTGCGTCCCGACGTTTGAACGCGAGATGCCCAAGCCCATCAGTAGAGGCGCGATTCATCGCGTCCGGAGTCGGCCACCTTTCGTGACCGTGTTTGCGAAATGATGCACTTAGTACTCCATTTCATAAATACACTCACGTTTCGGGCGAGGGCAGCCCGCGGCACCCACGCCAGGCAGCCCAGATATCGGGCGGGCGTTGAATGTCTCGCGGGGCCGTCGGTCCAATCGGCGGGGCTTGCCGCAACCTCAATGGTGAACTAACGGCAGGCAGAAGGATTTTTCGTCCATATTTCTAATAGATTGAATAGAGTCTGTTACTTTGAGCTACCGCCGATTGGTACGGAGTGTCGCTGCTGTGGCGCAGGGTAACAGCCCCTAAGTATCTCTATAAATGGGGTATCCACTTGACTCAGGTGACCCCAAGATGTAGTATGCGCCTTCGTGGAGGATTATCCACGCGACCTGCTCGAGTTCGAGGTACGCTTCGCCAGCGAAGGGGCCTGTCGCGACTATCTGTCCGCGTTGCGCTGGCCGGAGGGTTTCCGCTGTCCGGGATGCGGGCATGAGCGGGCTTGGCCGGTGCGCAAAGTGTGGTTCGAATGCGCTCGCTGCGGGCGGCAGACGTCGGTGACCTCGGGCACGATCTTCCAAGACACACGTAAGCCGCTGCGGCTGTGGTTCCGGGCGATCTGGCACGTCACTTCGCAAAAGAACGGGGTCAGCGCGCTGGGTCTGCAGCGCGTTCTCGGGTTGGGCAGCTATCAAACCGCGTGGACCTGGATGCACAAGCTGTGGCGAGCGATGGTGCGTCCGGGGCGGGAGCGATTGGCGGGCGTAGTCGAGGTCGATGAGACCTATTGGGGCGCTGAGGAAGAGGGTGTGAGCGGCCGGCAGACCGAGCGTAAAGCCTTGATTGCAGTAGCCGCGGAAGAGAGAGGCCGCGGGCTAGGACGGATCCGCATGCAGCGCGTGCGGAACGCATCGGCGGCCAGTTTGATGCCCTTCGTGGAGGAGTCGGTCGAGCCGGGAAGCGTGGTGCACACCGACGGCTGGCTGGGCTACGAGCCGCTGGAGAAGAAGGGCTACCAGCATCGCATCGTCTTTCTGTCGGGCCGCCGCAAGCAGGCCTCGGAATTATTGCCGAGGGTGCACCAAGCGATCTCGTTGCTCAAGCGCTGGCTGCTGGGCACGCACCAAGGCGCGGTTAGCCACGAGCATCTGGACTACTACCTCGACGAGTTTGTGTTCCGCTTCAACCGGCGCAACTCACGCAGCCGGGGAAAACTCTTCTACCGCCTTGTGCAGCAGGCAGTCGCCGTGGACCCAACGCCGTATCGATCGATCGTCGCCGACTGGGACGCTGAGGCCCCGTGAGCCCAACCACAAGATGTTGGGGTTGCCTGAGTAAAGTGGATACCCCATATCTCTATATATTGGGCAACATCAAGTTTTCAAGCCCCATCCTCCTAGGACAAAAGGTTTACCCGACTAGTACGGTAGTACGGTTTGGCCATAAAGCTTTCCCTCGATTGCGCTGGGTTGTTACCGGTACTATTATTGATACAAGGCTGATACCGGAGTAGAAGTGGTATAGGGACGGGAATCCCCAGCCGATTCAGAAGGCTGCCTAATCCGGCCGCCAGGAGCGAAGAACGTGCCGTTAGCCGGCGACAATCAAGTGCCGCATCAGGGAATCGCGGATTCTCTACCAAAAACGGCCATACGGTCGGTTCGTTGGTGCTATCAGTTCCAGCAGTTCCAACGCCTCGTCAACTTGGAGCCTGAGCTTGGCAACTATCCGGCCAGGCTAGTCACGGTTTCGCAGGCTTTTCCGGCAGCGGCCAGTCTTACCCATAGCCCGGAAACTCGCCTACAGCCCCGGAAACTACTACCTTTCATGCCGCCTACGGAAGGACCTGCTGTGCAGGGAGCCGAGGCCATGTTGGCGTCAGAACGTCCTGGCGCCGTTCAGGCTATTGGGGCCGGCGCACAAGACGAACCGGCGGGGACCCCGTGGAGCTTCACGGGCTCTGACGGAGACTTAGGCCCCATCGTCGAGAGTGACGACAGCGGCCCGGAAGAACCTGAACTCTACGAGGATCCCTTCTATGACTCGTCGCCAAATTTTCGCGACTACGCGACATCCCCTGGGCGGCGATCGTGGCGGGCTATGCGGCGTCTATTCTCGAACCGACGCTTCTCCCAGGCCATGGCGACTGCGGTCCTGTTGCTCTTCGTCAGCACACTCGACGTACCTTGGCGTGGTTGGTTCAGCTCCGAGATGCAGGCGGCCCGGGAAAAAGTCGAAATCGCAATGAGTACAGTCACACGTCCCATCAAGGAGCGCGCTGCTTTCTTCATCGTCGAGGACTTCCAAAAGGGAATCAATCGCTGGGTGAACCCCTCGGCAATCACCGTTGAGCAACCGGGCATGATCTCCGTGGATGGATTAGCCCTCCACAGCGAGACGTTGAATCTGGCGAGTTACCGTCTTGACTTCATTGCCAAGATTCGGTCCAAGGCGGTGGGGTGGGTCGTCCGCGCCCAAGATACGGACAACTACTACGCCTTCAAACTCGTGGAAACCGGGAGGCGCTCGGCACGCTCTTATCACCTCGAGCGCTACACGGTAATCGGCGGCAACCGGACGAGGTCTTCAGATTCGCTGCAGATCCCGGTTTCCTCTGGCCTGACCCAGCCGGACGACTTCAATCGTATATCGGTTCGAGTCCGCGATCAGCAGATCACAACCCTGATCAACGGCTATGGGGTGGACTTCTTCCGAGACTCACAACTGCCTCGTGGAGGCGTCGGATTCTTGACCGAAAAAGGTGAGGACGTGTTGATCAGCCGTGTAACCGTTTCGGGCAACGAGGACACTTGGGGTTTGATCCTCTACGGGACGCTGGAGACCGTGCGGTCAATTCGTGAGACGATCTCCCCGCGACTCGCCTTCGCGCTGCCACCGGCTCCGATCAACGCACCCACGCGATAAACCACCTCTCCAGACAAGCATCAACTTGGGTGTTGTAGCCTCCGATCAACAGCCTACGAAATCGAAGTGCTCATGGGGTGGGAGTCCGACCGGAACGCGGAATAGAGGTTTTCCCGAACTGTTATCCGGTTAGACCGAACAAATACCGCAGGACGAACAGCACGGCGAAGCCGTGAACCAGAGGGTGCGCCTCCTTGCGACGGCCGGTCAGCACTTTGAGCACGCTGTAGGCAATGAAGCCTACGGCGATGCCCTCGGTGATGTTAAAGCTGAGCGGTATGACCAACATGCAGAGGAACGCCGGCAGGCCCTCTGTCACGTCCTCCCACGGGATGCGCGACATGTTCTTCGCCATGAGGTAGCCCACAAAAACCAGTGCGCCGGCCACCGGAGGGTGCAAGACGGCCCCTCCCAGCCAGGCGGCTTCGTAGCCCTGGCCCACCACCATCACCAGCGGGTGCAGGAAGAGCGTCGCCAGGAAGAGCAAAGCCGTGAAGAACGAGGTGGCCCCTGTTCGACCGCCCTCGGCCGCGCCGGAAGCGCTCTCGATATAGGAAGTCACCGTGGACGTTCCCAGCAGTGCTCCGCCCACGGTGCCGACCGCATCGGAGAGCAGCGCCTGCCGCGCCCGCGGCAGCTTGCCGTCTTTGAGCAGGCCCGCCTGCGCGCTCACCCCGATCAGTGTGCCGACAGTTCCGAAGAGATCCAGAATGAAGAGGACGAAGATCACGGTGAGCAGTCCGTTCTCCAGGAGACCACGAACACTCACAGGACCGCTTCCGAAGAGCGCGGCCAGAGGGTCCAAAGCAAGCAGCGTGGGCGAAAGACTGGGTGGCGCCGAAAACACGCCCTGCGGTGGAGACACTACACCCGGCCACAGTCCCAGCATGGTAGGCCCCAATACCCGCCACCAACGCGCCTCGGACTTTCCAGGCGTGCAGCACAACCGTTACACCCAGGCCGAAGAGCGCTACGTAAGTCGCCGGCTGCGTGAAATCCCCTAGGGTGATCAGAGTAACCGGGTGGCTCGCCATCAGGGGGCCGCCCCACTGCAAACCCAGAAAAGCGATGAGCAGCCCGATGCCTGCCGCGGTAGCCATTTTCAGAGAGTTCGGGACGGCGGCCATAATGCGCTCGCGGAAGCCTACGCTGGCTCGAAGAATGAAGAGGGCGCCCGAAATGAAGACTGCCCCGAGAGCAGCTTCCCAGGAGATCCCCATCCCCAAGACCACCACGTAAGCGAAGTAGGCGTTGTTGCCCATTCCGGGCGCCAGGGCAATGGGGTAGTTGGCCAGGAAGGCCATGAGGAAGGTGGCCAGCGCGCTGGCCAGGCAGGTGGCCGTAAAGACAGCGCCCGGGTCCATCCCGGCCGCTTCCATCATGGCGGGCTGTACCACCACGATGTAGCACATGGTCAAGAAGGTGGTGGCGCCGGCGAGGGCTTCGCGAGGATAGGTAGAACCGGCGGCGCGGACCTGAAAGGAGAAACGCTTCATCGGTAGCTAGTGTAGTCCGCCAATAATACCGCAACTTATAGATTTCCGTTGTGGAGAGGGAAGCCCGGCGAAACGGGCTGACCAACCTTGAGCGGCGCGGCGACATCCGCGGCAGCAAGGCCTCCTACAGGCGCAAAAAGTGTGATACGGTAGCAGAACCAAGCTTCGATGCGGGTAGCTCAGCCTCTTGACCAGTGCTCTCGGGAGCTTATTTACGGACCCTAAATCGCGAACTCCATCAGCCCGAAGTTGAGGATTCGCCCCCGTAGCCGAAACGCACCACAAGACCATGTGGGATCGATCAAGGGCGCTCCCCAAACAGGCCATCGTCGCTGATCCGTGGCAAGGTGGCGGCGACCTGCGGCCCCTACGGTCGGAACAGGATCCTGTGTGCGCCACCGCGGGGGAGTAGGGTGTCCTCGCGACAGAACCAAAGCGTCCATTCTCTTTGCAGAGCTTCTCGTCATGGTCTCCGACGATGATCCGGGGCCCTCTTTCGGCGGGGATCGATTTCTATCTGAAGGAGAAGCGATCGAGTAAACATGGGAGTCCATAATCTCATCAGCCTGGTTGGCATTTTCGCCTTGATGGGCTTAGCTTGGATTTTTTCCACTAACCGAAGGATTGTGAACCGGCACGTCATCGTCGGTGGCCTTGCCTTCCAACTGTTCTTTGCCCTCTTTCTTTTTGTCGTTCCGGCGGGAACAAGAGTGTTTCTGTTCATCAATGACCTGGTTGTTACGATCCTGGATTCTGCCGCAGCGGGATCAATATTTGTTTTCGGGCGGCTAGCCCTTCCTCCGGGCACTACGAGCGTAACAGGCGAATCATCCCTTGGTTTCTTTTTGGCTTTCCAGGCCTTCCCAATGATCATCTTTTTTTCCGCCGTGATGTCTGTCTTTTACTATTTCGGTGTCATGCCTCTCATCGTCAGAGGGTTTGCCTATGTCTTTACGAGGTTCATGAAAATCTCCGGAGCGGAGTCGTTGAGCGCCGCCAGCAATATTTTTGTCGGGATAGAATCAGCGTTGACCATCAAACCGCATTTGAAGGATATGACCCGTTCGGAGCTGTGCACGGTATTGACGGCGGGGATGGCAACTGTTTCTTCTAATGTACTCGCTGTCTATATTTTCAGTTTGAGAGATCAGTTTCCGACAATCGCAGGACATCTTATTTCCGCCTCCTTCCTTTCCGCGCCAGCTGCGTTGATTATGTCGAAAATTTTGCTGCCTGAATCAAAAGTGCCCAAAACCTTGGGCCGCCATGTGCGCCTCGATTACGAGAAGGAAGGGAACGTTTTTGAAGCGGTTATCAGCGGGGCCAATGCCGGCGTTCGGCTAATCGTTGGCATCGTGGCTTTGCTGATAGCTGTGCTTGGGATCGTTGCCTTAATCGACCTCGGGCTGACGAGTATGGGCGGAAAACTGAACTCTTTGATCGGTGGAGAAATGGATTGGTCTCTTAAAGGACTCCTGGGATATGCGTTTTACCCTTTGACGTTGCTTCTGGGGGTTCCGGTCTCTGATGCCCATGTGGTTTCCCAGATTATCGGAGGAAGAGTTGTTGTGACCGAGGTGGTAGCCTACCAGGATCTGGCGTCGAGTATTGAGAACGGTCTTTTGCAACACCCACGCTCTTTCGTCATCGCCACTTATGCCCTTTGCGGGTTTGCCCACGTAGCGTCCATGGCGATCTTTGTGGGTGGCGTAGCGGCTCTCGTGCCAGAGAAAAAGAATATCTTGGCGCAAATCGGATTGCGGTCCCTTGTCGCCGCGACGTTAGCCTGTCTGATGACCGCTTGCGTTGCGGGAGTGTTCTTTACGCGAAGCTCGATTCTGTTGGCGCAGTGATAGCGACTCGGCGGCGTGGATTCCCGGCTCTCCTACCCGTTCGACGGCGGCCAGTGGTCCTCCACCCGGTAGGCCTCATCGTCGCCCGGCCAGGGCGGCATCGTGGTTAGCAGAAACTCCAATGGCTCAGCGGTCGCACTACGAAACTGGAAGTGGGCCCCGGCGGGAATGGTTAGACTTACTCCCGGGAAGACATCAACGACATGCTCAAGCTCTCCTAGCTTGCGCCAGACCTGTCCGCGTCCCCGAATGAAGTGCCAGATCTCCTCGACCAAACGATGCGCTACGGCCAGGGACACCGCTCCCGGAGGGAGTGTACAGTGCGCGGAACTCCCCCTTTCCGTCGCGGCGAGGATGCGGATCTCCGAGCCGTCAAGCGCCAAGCAGTCATACGCTTCCGGCAAGCACTTCGTCTGCATAGGTGTAGTATGGACCAACTCGGAATCTGGGTGCCGTCCTCGGCGGACAAGTCCTCTGGAAACGTCTGCAGAACTCGGAGAAATGCGGGCCCGGGAGCTCGGGACGAATCTCCGGAGACGCGGTTTAGTCGTCGGAGCCGCCGAGAAAGCCCGCGCGCATCAGAAAATAGAGCAGCGTCAGCAGTGTGCTGACGGCCGCGGCTACGTAGGTCAAGGCCGCTGCGTTTAGAACCTTGTCGACGCCTTCGCGCTCATGGGGCGAAACGATGCCTTGGGCGACGACGAGTTGTTTTGCTCGACGCGTGGCATCGAATTCTACGGGCAGGGTCACGATCTGGAAGAGCAACACCATGGAGAACAAAACCGCCCCCACCAGGACCATATTGGACGAGGCCATGAACAGGCCCAGCACCATGACGATGTAGCCCACGGAAGAGCCGATACTCGCGGTGGGCACGAGAGTGGAACGAAGCCATAACGGTGCATACCGTTGGGCGTGTTGGATGGCATGGCCCGCCTCGTGCGTGGCGACACCGATAGCAGCGATCGACCTCGAGTCGTAAACGTTCTCCGAAAGCGCAAGTGTCTTTGTGACCGGGTTGTAGTGGTCCGACAGGAAGCCGTGTGTGCGAGTGACGCTGACATTGCGCAGCCCCGCCCGGTCCAGCAAAAGCTGAGCCGCCTGCGCGCCGCTGTAGCCAGTGGCCGCCGGCACTCGAGAGTATTTCTTAAAGGCCGATTTGGTGCGAAAGCTGGCCCACAACGACAATCCCAAGCCGGGCAAGATGAACAACAAGTACGTCGGATCGAAAAAGAACATTAGGCCGCTACCTCCTTAGGTTTGTCTTCGGATATCGTACTTTTTATTGTAGGTGCAACGCGGGGGCCGGGCAAACACTCACTTACTCTGTCCCCGTAGTTGGTACTGGGTGAACGGGGAGGGGAATCCCTTGATGTCAACGTTGATTAGATAAGGCTTATCGCTTTTCAGCGCCCGTCTCATCGCGGGTTGGACCTGTTCGGGTCTCGCGACCAGTTCGCCGTCTCCTCCAAACCCCTTCATGACGAGGTCGTAGCGGGTTCGCCGCAACTCGCAGGCCACGGTCCGGTCACCGCCGAAGGTCCCCAACTGCAACTCGCGCTCGATGCCCCAGCCACCGTCGTTGCCGACGATAATCACGACCGGCAACCCGAAGCGAACGGCCGTATCCATTTCGGCCAAGTAAAAGCCCAAGGACCCATCTCCGGTAATGACGATTGCGGGCTGATCGGGCCTAAGGATTCTCGCCGCCAGACCGATCGGCAACCCTACTCCCAGGCCGGCCAGGGATCCTAGCCTAAGCCAGTGCATTGGCTGCCGCGCCGGGAGCGTGCAGCGACCCCAGTGGACGAAGTCGCCTCCATCCCAGCAGAGAGTGGCGTCGCTTGGTATCTCGTCGCGAAGGGCCATAAAAAGGTGGAGCGGATGCATGGGCTGGGAAGGTTTGGAAGCGATGGCTTCCAGCTCTTGATCCCATGCCTGCCTAGCTCGCCGAATTTCCGCGAGCCATGGGGTTCGGTCGGTCGGCGGTTCGTTACCCAGCTCGTCTAGCAGAGACTGGAGAGCCAGCTTGACGTCCGACAACAGACCTACCTCGAGACGACGATTGAGTCCCAGCTCTTGGGAGTGAACGTCCACTTGGACGAATTTCGCATCCGAAGAAAACAGCTGGGGGCCTCCTAGCCGGAGGCGGTAGTCAAGCCTTTTGCCTAGCACTAAGACGAGGTCAGCTTGCTGGAACACCTCTTCCGCGGCGCGATTTAGGGTGGGGTCCGCGTAGCCAAAACATAGCGGGTGGTTGTCGGAGACGATGCCTCGAGCCAGGCAGATGGTGAACAGCGGCAGCGAGGCCTTTTCGATAAACGCTTCCAGTTCGCTACTCGCGTCGGACCACCAGGCTCCGCTGCCCGCGATGACGACGGGCCTTTCGGCTTGGCGGATGAGGCCAACCACCCGGCTGAGTTGGACCGCATCCGGCGAAGGCCGCGGGACTCGAATCGGCCCTTCCGGCAAGGGAGCGTGGCTTTCTACCCGCTCGGTGAAGACGTCCACCGGAACGCTCAAGTGGGCCGCCCCACCGCGGCCTGTTGCAACTTCGGTAAAGGCGCGCCTCACGTGAAACGGTATCTGAGAGGCGTGGTCCGGCACGGCGGCGTACTTGGTGATGCCGCGAACAAGGGAGAGCTGATCCATATCCTGGAAGGCGTTGCGATCCCTAAGCGCCGAATGGCTCATGCCGCTGACCGCGACCACGGGGCTGCCCGTGGCATTCGCCGTCGCGATGCCGGTGATGGAGTTCGTATGCCCCGGAGCGCCGGTGACCATCGAGACCCCGGGTGTGCGAGTCATTCGGGCCCAGCCGTCCGCCATGTGAACAGCCGCCGACTCGTGGCGGGTGTCATAAATCTTCAAGCCCTGGCGGTCGGCTTCGCGAAGGACTTCGTTCAGATGATCGCCGACAAGCGTGAAGATGTGCGAGACCCCCAGATTCTTGAGGCTTGCTACGAAGAGCTCGGCGCCGGTAGGCATGGTCGGTTAGCGGCAAGGACAGGCCGTCGCGGCGTTGATGATCGCCTCAGGCAGCAATCGCAAATCCACAGAAGCAAAACAGCCACTATACAACGTTTTCACCGAGTAGACGTGCCGGCAGTTTGAGCTTTCTCCTCAAGGGCGTTGCCTTCTTATCTCGGCTTCAGGGAGTGATAGAATTCAAGGTAGAACCCGCACCGAAACGCTCTCCATGTCGACTGTCCTCGATGCTGTTGAAAACCCTCCCATGGTGCTTTATCTCAGGCCCGTGCTGGAGATGACGGATGATCAGTTTTACGAATTTTGCCGGCTCAACCGCGATTGGCGCATCGAGCGGAACGCGGAAGGAGAGATTATCATCATGGCCCCTGCCGGTTCGGAAAGCAGCAGCCGCAACATCCATATCACCGCACAGTTGTTAGCCTGGGCGAAGGCGGATGGTACGGGCGTGGCTTTCGACTCGAGCGGTGGGTTCAGGTTGGCAAACGAAGCGACCCGGTCCCCCGACGCGGCCTGGGTTCTTCGCTCTCGTCTTAGCGGGATAAGCGCCGAGCGAAAGAAGAAGTTCCTGCCGCTGTGCCCGGATTTCGTCGTGGAACTAATCTCGCCCAGCGACCGCCTTACGCTGGTTCAACAAAAAATGCAGGAATATCTGGCCAACGGCGCAAGGCTGGGCTGGCTCATTGATCCGGAACCCCGGCAGGTATACATTTACCGGCCTCCGCAGGCCGTTCAGCGGCTCGACAAGCCCGATACCATCGATGCAAGCCCCGAGCTCCCCGGGTTTATCCTCGAGCTTGCCGACATTTGGGACCCGGGGTTGTAATCCCGTTTTATTCCGTTTGTTAGCGGCGCCGTCTGCACACATTGCAGCGCCCGGAAAAACACACCGCGAAGGCGCCACGCAATCTCAGGCGAGAACGTTTATCGGCCGCGGACAGGCACCTTTGCGCCCCTCGGCAGTCGCAGCGCAAGCAGGGCGCCCAGCAGCGGCAGCACAGCCAGCCCCCAAAACAGCGGTTGCAAACCGAAATGGTCCGCGAGCCAACCAATGAGCGGGACGAAAACCATGCCGGCGACTCCCCAGGCAAAACCCATTATCAATCCGCTTACCGTGCTCTCCTGGGTGGGAACGAGCTCTTGCGCCATGCCCAAAATGACTGGGTTCGTCAAAAGCAGTGCACAACCACCAATAAACAAGCCCAGGAAAGAGACCCAACCGGTGGCGCCCACAAACAGCGCCAGGAAGGGAATTGAGATGATCATGGACGACACCACGACGCGGCGAGATCCGAATCGGTCGGCGAGGCTGCCGCCCATGAGGGACCCCAAAGCGGCGCTTGCAAAAAACGCGCTCAGTCCAAGGCTCGCGTGGCGAAAGCTTAACCCCCGTTCCCTATAGAGATAAAGTGTCATGAACTGTGCCATGCCCACCTGCACGACCGACCGCAGCAGGACAATGGAGTAGTGCAGCAACAAGGGCTTCCACTTAGCCCGGATCGCTTCATGATCGAAACGGCTCTGATCCCGCGTAGCGGCGGATTCGCGAGCCGGAAGGCCCCACAACAGAATGCCTGAAACGATCAGTCCCGGCAGAGCTGCCCAATAGAGCATCTCCAAACCCAGCCACTCGGTCATCCTCGAGAAGAAGACCGGTCCGATGGAGTGGCCGATGGTCCCACAAGTCACGAAGACGGCGAGCACCATTCCCCGCCGGTGGCGAGCGATGGCGGCGACTCCCGCCGCCCCTTGCGGGTGGAAAGCGGCGATCCCCAAGCCGCCAAGGAAAATGAGGGCAAGCAGGTCCGGGAAGCCGCCTGCCAACCCCAGACTGCAGAGAAACACTCCGGCTACCACAGGACTAGCCAGTACGAAGACCGGCCGGTTCATGCGGTCGGAAACGAGTCCAAAGGCGAGTTGAAGGATGGAGGAGGAAAACATGAAAACTCCCCCCAAAATCCCGGCTTGTGTCAGCGAAAGCAGATAGTGCTGGACCAACACCGGCTGCAAGGTGGCTACCAGGCTGGCGTAGAGGTCGATCGTCAGATGTCCGATGGAAAACAGCGCCAGGGGCAGCACGGCTACCCTAATCTCGCCGACAACCGGCATGGTACTGCGAGCTTCGGTGATGGGTTCCGGGCCGAGGTTGAGCGGAGAAGTACTATTCAAGGTTCCGACTCCGAGGAAACCACTGCAGGAAGGGCAATCTGGGCTATGCGCTCCCTATAGGCGTCTGCGAAATATAGTGACACATCCCGCCCAGGCCCCTGGTGGAGAGATCGGCGGAAGGCAGCGGCAAGAGACGTCACGCGATTGCGAAGATTACACGCACAAGCGCTTTTTTGTGCGCAAGTTTGCATCCCGAATGCCAATCCGACGCCATGCTATGATCGGTTTGCGGACGGCCAGGAGCCTTTCTCACCCTCACTGGAAAAGCAGAAGCGGAGGGCACGGCATGCCCTGCCCCTACAGTTTTCTTGCCACGCCAGTCAGAAGCCCAACCGTGTAGAGAGCGGTGACAGAAGCGCGTGCGAGCCTCCGATCGGTCGCTCCAAGACGCCGCAGGCGTCAACAACCATAGGTCAGTATGATCCAGACCCTGTTTGGCCCACCCCCCGAGCCTGGTGTGCTCGACCGTTTCAAGACGGCGGTGGCCAAAACTCGGAGCAACTTCGCCGAACAGATCGACAACGTTGTTGAAGGCCAGAAAGTCATCGACGAGGATCTGCTCGACGATCTCGAGATGGCCCTCATCGGCTCTGACATTGGTGTTCGTACAACGACTGAAATCCTCGACGAAGCCCGAGAAAAGCTCAGCCGCCGGCAACTGACCGATGGCGAAGCACTGAGAGCTCATATCGCCGGGCATTTGCTTGAGATCCTCAACAGTGCGCCAAAGGGAGAAAGAGCCGCGGTCCTGCCCCCCGAAGTCATCTTAGTGGTGGGTGTCAACGGGACCGGAAAAACCACCACCATCGGCAAACTGGCACACCGCTTCCAGCAGGAGGGCAAGAAGGTGCTTTTGTGCGCCGCGGATACGTTTCGCGCGGCAGCGGTCGAACAGCTGGACATCTGGGGTCACCGGACGTCAACCGAAGTCATCAAGCAGAAAGCCGGAGCGGACCCGAGCGCGGTGATCTTCGACGCGCTCGAGGCAGCCAAGGCTCGTGGCACGGACTGCGTCATCGCCGATACGGCGGGCCGGCTCCACACGAAGTCGAACCTAATGGCGGAGCTCGAGAAGATGAAACGCACGGCGGCGCGCTTGGTCCCCGGCGCTCCACATCAAGTTCTCTTGGTGCTCGATGCGGTCACCGGACAGAATGGGCTGGAGCAGGCGCGGCAATTCACGGCGGCGGCGGGTGTAACAGGGCTCGTGCTCGCCAAGCTGGATGGAACGGCAAAAGGTGGGATCGTTGTCGCCATCACCCGTGAATTGGGCTTGCCGATCCGCTGGGTGGGGATCGGTGAACAGGTGGACGACCTGATGGAGTTCGACGCGAACATCTTTGTTCGCTCCTTGTTCGAGGATTAATCTCCGGTGCCTGGCTAGCCATGACAGCCGCGGATCAAGAGTTTCTACGAGAGTCGCTGGAGCTGGCGCGAAAAGGCCGAGGTCTTGCCAGCCCAAATCCGATGGTCGGCGCCGTTGTGGTTGGTCCTAACGGAGAGGTGCTCGGACGCGGCTTCCATACCTACGAAGGAAAGAAACACGGCGAAGTGGCGGCGTTGGAACAAGCCGGTGAAGCATCCCGGGGAGCCACACTGTACGTAAGTCTCGAACCCTGCGCCCACCAGGGTAGGACGCCCCCGTGCACGGAGGCCATCGTCGCGGCCGGAATCGTCCGCGTGGTAGCGCCGATCGAAGATGAGTATCCGGCCGTTTCCGGAAAGGGGTTCACTCAGTTGAGAGATGCGGGGCTCGAGGTCGAGCTCGTACAGGAATTCGCCGAGGAAGCTCGCAAACTCAACGAGGCGTTCTTTCACTTCAGCAAGACCCAAAGGCCCCTGGTCACCTTAAAAGCGGCCCTTACGCTGGATGGAAAGATCGCCGCGCCCGACGATAACACGGGTTGGATCACAAGCGACGTCGCTCGGGCGCACGTACAGCAGGTGCGCCACGACCAGGACGCGATTATGACTGGAATCGGAACCGTACTGGCCGACGACTGCCTACTAACTGACCGCTCCGGCCTTCCCAGGAGGCGGCCCCTCCTCAGGGTGGTAGCGGATTCCCTGTTGCGGTTGCCTCTGCAATCCCGACTAGTCGAGTCGTTCGCCGATGACCTGGTAGTTATGACGACGTCTGCGGCCCCTAAAAAGCGGCGAACGGCGCTAGAGGCGCGGGGGATTCCGGTACAGACGTTCGATGGAGAGCACGGGCGGGTCGATCTGACGAAAGTCGTCGGTTGGCTGGGCGAGCAGCAGATACTATCGCTGTTGATCGAAGCGGGGGCGAAACTAAACTGGACTGCGTTGGATTCGGGCATTGTCGACAAGACGCTTTTCTACTACGCTCCTAAGATCTTGGGAGGCGTTGATTCACTCCCCTTGGCGGGAGGAGTAGGTCGACGCAGCCGCGCTGGCGCCATTCAGCTTTCGAACGTGCGAACATTCCCAGTAGGTCCCGATGAGTTTGCCGTGGAGGCTTACTGGCAACGATGACTAGTTTCGGGCGCAGCCGGCGGGGAACCGTTTGCCCCTGCGAATGTGACAGGATCGGGAAGATGTGTACATGCGACGTGCGGCGGTTCTCACTCCTTTGCGCGCGCGGCAAGGAAGAATGAACGCGCGAGACCGGCAAACAGAGCCGCGGCCGGGAGGCCGCGGGCAAGGTCGCGGAATAAGTGGGCTTTGGCGATGACAGCAGACTGGCGCATGTCTTGACCGCACCATTTCGGGCACGGCTCTGGTTGGCAGCGGGCTAGTGGACTGTCCGGGAGACGAGTTCACTATAGATTCGGGAATGTCGGGCTCGAAAGCCCGACACAGCACGCTGAAAGCGTGCGCCACGTCGCCAGGACGATCGGGACCTTGTCTGGGCTAGTCTCGGCCCCCAGGTTTCAAAAATCCAATGTTTACGGGAATCATCGAAGAGGCCGGTACGGTTGAGTCACTGGATCACCAGAGCTCAGGCGCTCGGATGACGATTGGGGCCAAACTGATCCTCTCGGATTTGGCAGTCGGTGGAAGCATCGCGGTAAGCGGTGTTTGCCTGACGGCGGTGGAAGTCTCGGACAAATCGTTCTCGGCCGACTTGGCCCCGGAAACGCTCGAACGAACCTCACTGGGGGATCTGGAAAAGGGTTCGCGAGTGAACCTGGAGCGGCCGTTGTCGCCAAGCGGGCGCTTGAGTGGCCACTTCGTCCAGGGACACGTCGATGGGACTGGCGAACTGTTGTCGCTGGAGGCGATCGGGGATGAGAACTGGTGGCTGCGCATCCGCGTTCCTCAGTCGTTGATGCGCTACCTGGTGTACAAGGGCAGTATCGCGATCGATGGCATCAGTATGACGATCGCGGATCTCAAAGACGGCGTGCTAGGCGTGGCCGTAATTCCTCACACCTACGAGGTCACCTCGCTTCACGGCCTTCAGCCTGGAGCTAAGGTCAACCTGGAATGCGACGTCATTGCGAAGCACGTCGAGCGGCTTCTCGAGACGATGAAGCTGCCGCCGAAGTCGTCGCTGCGACTGAAGGATCTCGAGGAGCAGGGGTTTTAGGGCCCCGTCAGGATCACAAGGTCCGTGCCAGCTCGACGGCTTTGAGCAGGGCGCGGGCCTTGTTCATCGTCTCGTCCCACTCCCTTTCGGGATCGGAGTCAGCGACGATGCCGCCGCCGGCTTGGAGGTAGGCCTTTTTGCCGCGGACGACCATCGTTCGGATGGCGATGCAGGAGTTGAGGTTACCGGAAAAGTCTAGGTACATCACGCTGCCGGAATAGACGCCGCGTCGGGAGGGCTCGAGCTCGGCGATGATCTCCATGGCGCGGACCTTCGGGGCGCCCGAGACAGTACCAGCGGGAAAGCAGGCCAGCAAGGTGTCGAAAGCGTCCTTATCGGACCGCAGCTTGCCCTGAACGCTCGAGACGATATGCATGACGTGTGAATAGTACTCCAAGATCTTGAACTCCGGAACCTTTACGGTCGAATACTCACAGACGCGGCCGACGTCGTTGCGGCCCAGGTCCACCAACATGACGTGCTCGGCCAGCTCCTTTTCGTCGGACAGCAGCTCTTCGCCTAGCTTGCGGTCTTCGGCCTCGGTTGCGCCGCGCGGCCTGGTGCCGGCGATCGGCCGGTAGTCGACCTGCCGGCCTTGGACGCGGACCAGCATTTCCGGCGAGCTGCCCAGAATCACGTTGTCGTCGAGGTGTAGGTAGAACATGTACGGGGAGGGGTTCACCATCCGCAGGGCTCGGTAGATCTGGAAGGGTGGAACGTTCGGCTCCATCTCGAGGCGTTGCGAGAGCACGACCTGCAAGATGTCCCCGGCAAGAATATATTCCTTCGCCTTTTCGACCGACTTGCAATGACGCTGCTTGCCGACGTTGGACTTGACTTCCAGCCTCTTAGTCGTAGGGCGCGGCCGAGGTAAGCGTAAGGGCCGTGCAAGAACTTTTTCGAGCCTCGCAATGCGCCGGCAGGCGTCCCGGTAACCTTGCCGCAACCTGCCTTTCCACTCGTCACAGCGCACGTTTGAGATAGCGTAGATCTGATGCTTGACGTGATCGAACGCCAACAAGGTGGTAAAGAACCCGAAGACCGCGTCGGGCATTTTGACATCGTTCTTGCGAAAAGGGGGGACCTTGGGCTCAATGAGGCGAATCAGATCGTAGCCTGCATACCCGACGGCCCCCGCCGAGAAAGGCGGCAGCCCTTCCGTGCCGGCCGGACGAAATCCCTGCGTGATTTCCCGGAGAATTTCGATGACATTGCCCCGGCGCCGAAAGGTTTTGCCGTCGCGCTGAATCTCGACCCACGTGCCGTTCGCGCGGACAATGAGAAACGGGTCAGCGCCCAGAAAGGTGTAGCGGCCGATTTTCTCGCCGCCTTCCACGCTTTCGAGTAAAAACGAGTAGCGGTTTCGCGCCGCCAGCTTCAGGTAAGCGGACACGGGCGTTTCGAGATCCGCCGTCAAGACCTTGTGAACGGGCACTACGTTGCCGTGCCGCGCGTGTTCCTCGAAGGCTTCGAAGTCGGGTGACATCAGTTTTTTGCTCCGAGTTGCTTCAGGACGGCGTTGCGCATCGCCGTTCGCGGCGCCTTGTCCCCGGTCCAGATCTCAAATTGCGCGCAAGCCTGCTCGACAAACATCTCCAAGCCTGAAATAGTCTGCTTGCGGGCGGCGCGGGCACGTCGGATCAACTCCGTCTCGAGAGGGTTGTAAACGAGATCAAAAACCAGGTCGGCAGGAATCCGCTTCGGGAAGAAACAACCCTCGACGTGCGGGTGCATGCCCAGAGGTGTGGCATGAATCAAGACATCATAGTCGTGCCTGTCGAGTCGCGACCTGTCGAGAGCTTCCACCCCACAGGCGCGCGCCAAGGCGCGGACGCGGGCCGGGTTGCGGCCGGTTAGCGTCACGCGGGACCCTTTGTCGCGCAGGGCGAAGATGGCGGCGCGCGCAGCTCCGCCGTTGCCAACGACCAGCGCCGACGTTTTGTTGAGCCTGATCCTTTTCTCGAGCGGCCTTGTGATGCCCTGCGCATCTGTATTGGTTCCGCACAGTTTGCCCTTGCGGCGGAAGACGGTGTTCACCGCTCCGATACGCCCCGCGAGCGCATCCACGGCGTCCAAATGTCGAATCACACGCTGTTTGTGGGGAAGCGTCACGCTCAAGCCCGCGACGGGAAACTTTTCTACCACGCGAAAGAAGTCAGCCAACATCGGAGGCCGAACCAGGAACGGTAGATAAACCGCGTCGATACGGCGCGCCTGGAAAGCTCTATTGTGGATCACTGGAGACATGGAGTGCGAAACGGGATCGGCGATGACACCGTAGACTTTCGTCGAGGCCTTGCACTTCTGCGCCCGATACAGATTGCGGAGAACGGTTGCGGGAAGCTGGCCAGGCGCGGTCGGTTGTACGGGGGTTCCACGTTTCCCCGCCCCATCGGAATCGGGCGCCGCAAAAACGAAGATTGACTTCCGCGCTATTCCGAGGACACGAGTTGTGACGCCCAACTCGCCCATGGTCAGGACCATGAGTGCCTTTGTCGGCCGAGTGGCGGGGATTTCGAGGACCCGCACGTTGTCGCTGGGTTTTCGCGCCATCGTCGCCAGCTTGTAGATGTCGGCGGGAACCTTCTCGAGTCTTCGTAAGGCTCGGTTTAGGGCGGCGGTGCGATCAAAATCGTGGTAGGAGATGATCAGCCGTGCTCGTCCTCGGAAGCGGTCGAGCGATTGTGGAGCCGCCTCAGCCGTTTCGATCTCGATATCGACTAGCGCGGCGCCTGCTGAGACCGCGGCGTCTAAGATCTCGATCTGCCGCTCGATATTCGCCCGGAAGCCCCCGCCGTTTTGCCGGCGCCGGCACGTGGCAAGGACAACAGTATGGGGATAGCGCCGCAGGAGTCGACGGATCACAGCGACCCCCGAACCGGGATCGTCGAGCAGATCCAGCCGGAGTTCCAGGAAGTGCTCGCCGTGGTCACAGGCGTCGAGCGCCAGGCGCTGGAGTTGCCCCTTGTCCTTGCACCCGAGCGCGATGCAGATGGGCGGTAAGTTGTTGATTTTGACCACGTCTTCGGCGGATTGTAGAATATCACAACCCCTGTAAAGCAAAGGCTTTCTTCTCAAATGGGGTATCCACTTGACTCAGGTGACCCCAAGATGTAGTATGCGCCTTCGTGGAGGATTATCCACGCGACCTGCTCGAGTTCGAGGTACGCTTCGCCAGCGAAGAGGCCTGTCGCGACTATCTGTCCGCGTTGCGCTGGCCGGAGGGTTTCCGCTGTCCGGGATGCGGGCATGAGCGGGCTTGGCCGGTGCGCAAAGTGTGGTTCGAATGCGCTCGCTGCGGGCGGCAGACGTCGGTGACCTCGGGCACGATCTTCCAAGACACACGTAAGCCGCTGCGGCTGTGGTTCCGGGCGATCTGGCACGTCACTTCGCAAAAGAACGGGGTCAGCGCGCTGGGTCTGCAGCGCGTTCTCGGGTTGGGCAGCTATCAAACCGCGTGGACCTGGATGCACAAGCTGCGGCGAGCGATGGTGCGTCCGGGGCGGGAGCGATTGGCGGGCGTAGTCGAGGTCGATGAGACCTATTGGGGCGCTGAGGAAGAGGGTGTGAGCGGCCGGCAGACCGAGCGTAAAGCCTTGATTGCAGTAGCCGCGGAAGAGAGAGGCCGCGGGCTAGGACGGATCCGCATGCAGCGCGTGCGGAACGCATCGGCGGCCAGTTTGATGCCCTTCGTGGAGGAGTCGGTCGAGCCGGGAAGCGTGGTGCACACCGACGGCTGGCTGGGCTACGAGCCGCTGGAGAAGAAGGGCTACCAGCATCGCATCGTCTTTCTGTCGGGCCGCCGCAAGCAGGCCTCGGAATTATTGCCGAGGGTGCACCAAGCGATCTCGTTGCTCAAGCGCTGGCTGCTGGGCACGCACCAAGGCGCGGTTAGCCACGAGCATCTGGACTACTACCTCGACGAGTTTGTGTTCCGCTTCAACCGGCGCAACTCACGCAGCCGGGGAAAACTCTTCTACCGCCTTGTGCAGCAGGCAGTCGCCGTGGACCCAACGCCGTATCGATCGATCGTCGCCGACTGGGACGCTGAGGCCCCGTGAGCCCAACCACAAGATGTTGGGGTTGCCTGAGTCAAGTGGATACCCCATATCTTCTCAATAAGAGAGAAGGGATTCGTACGACGTATCCAGATGCCACACGGATTTAACTGGGCGGTGTCACGTACCCGACGCCAAAAAGCTTACGATAGAATACTTCTGTGGGCGTGACTGCACTGGTTTCGGTTGACGAGTACTTAGCAACTAGCTTCCCGGACGGCGACAAAGAGTATGTCGATGGGAAGATTGTGGAGCGCAACTTGGGCGAAGTCGACCACGCTGATCTGCAATCAAAAATACTGGTTTACCTCACTGTCCATTATCCCGACTTCTGGTCCGCGGTCGAGGTCCGAGTCCAAGTCAAGTCGGCACGTTTCCGGGTCCCCGATGTTTGCGTCATCGAAGGCGGTATGCCCGATTCCCGTATAGTGATGAAGCCACCTCTATTAGTCGTGGAGATCGTTTCCCGAGATGATCGAGCGGAAGACCTCCAAGAAAAGATTGACGACTACCTCGAATTCGGCATTCCTCACATTTGGGTTGTTAACCCCCGAAGCCGCCGTGGGTATGTTCACACACCTGAGGGAAGTTACGAGGCTAAGGATGGCATTCTACGCACAGCGGCATCCTCGATCGAGCTACCCCTTTCGAAGGTTTTTCCCGCCCCCACCGGACGACAGTCCGCGGACTAAGCCCGGCGTTTTGAAACTCTGAATCACAGGCTAAGTTGCCGAGACTTCTCTAACAGCGCCTCCCACAGCCTGTCGACGTGCGCCTCTGTCGTGCGCAGGTTGCCGATCGCCACGCGCAAGACCATGTGGTCTTTTAGCTTCGTGTGGGAGAGGAAGAATTTGCCGCTGGCGTTAATCGCGTCCAGCAGTCGTTGGTTGAGGCTATCAAGGTGCGAGGCGTCCACACCCGTGGGCCGGTAACGAAAACACACCAGCGAGAAAGGCGTCGGGGCCATCCGTTCAAAGTCAGGGTGCTCGTCAACCCAACCCGCGAATAGCTGGGCCAGCCGGATGTGTTCACGCAAATTGGCAACCACGCCTTCCCGGCCGAAGTAGCGCATGACGAACCACAGCTTCAGTGCCCGGAAGCGGCGCCCGAGTGGCAACGAATATTCCATGAAGTTCACCGCGCGTGGGTCTTCCTGGCTGCGGAGATACTCCGGTACCAGCGACATCGCTTGCCGTAGGGCCTCGGGCCGGGAAGTATAAAACGCCGTCAATTCCATTGGTGTGAACAGCCACTTATGGGGATTGACCAGAAAAGAATCAGCGCGGTCACAGCCGTCGAGAATGTGTCGTTTTTCCGGAACAGCGGCGGCAGCGCCGGCGTACGCCGCATCTACATGCAGCCACAGTGAATGGCGCGAGGAGATGTCGGCGATTCGAGGAACCGGGTCCACACTCGAAGTTGACGTCGTTCCGACAGTGGCGACAACGCAGAAGGGCCGCATGCCGGTACCCTGATCGTGTTCGATCGCGGCTTCCAGTTCGTCGGGCAACATACGGAACTTGTCGTCCACTGGGATCTTGCGACAGTTTCCGCGTCCCAATCCGAGAACAAGCATTGCTTTCTCGACCGAAGAGTGAGCCTGCTCGGAAGTGTAGAGCGTCATGCGGTTCGGATCGACCGGTTCGCCTTTCGCTCGGTCGATTCTGTGAGCTTCTTCCCGGGCGGCGATGACCGCGTGCAGGGTGGCCGTGGAGGCCCCGCCGAGGGTCATGCCGAACCAGTCTGGGGGCAAGCCTAGCCACTGGGCGAGCCAGCGAAGAGTGACTTGCTCCAGCTCGGTGAGAGCGGGCGATGTGTTCCAAAGCAGCCCGATCATGTTGAGACCGGCGGTCAGCGTTTCCGCCAAAACGCCGGGACCGCTACCCGTAGTGGCGAAATAGCCCATGAATCCCGGGTGGTTCCAGTGCGTGACGTGGGGAAGGATTTCAGTTTCAAAATCCGCCAGAATCCGTTCCATCGACTCGCCGGAATCCGGCGCCGATTTCGGAAGCCGGTCTACTAAAGCCCCCGGCTTCACATCCGGCAGGACGGGGTATCTCTCAGGCTGCTGGAGGTAGTCGGCAATCCAATCGACGACCTGGTGACCGAAGCGGCGGAACTCTTCGGGAGGCATATCGCCGAGAAGGGACTCGGCCGGTTCGGCGGACTCCTCGGTTAGCGGGTGTAGCGAATCAAGTCCGTCCGTTTCGGCGGCGGCTGAGCTACCAGGCGCACCCACGGCTTGTTGCTCATACGGAAGGTCCTTGGGTGATCCAGCCACGCTCTTAGACGTCCTATTCTCAAGGGTACAGAAGCTCGTGCGAACCATACTCGAGCCGACCGGCACTTAGGGCAAGGGGATAGCTAAAAACGGGTTCGTTTAGGGTTGGTTTTGCCGCGCGGCGACCCCTTTTCTTCGCCCCGGGGCATGCACGCTAATTGGTTGAAATGGTTAGGTTTACCTGTCAATTGGGTTTGTTTGGTCATTTTTTTGGTCGGGCAGCTTCCACGGGCGAAAAAAGTCATTTGGAGGGTGTGAACGAAAATGCCCCGGACACCTAACCACAGCTTCTATGCTCGCTGACACTAAATGACGTTACTGCTAAACCGCTTGTGGCGATCCCCGACCTTGCCAGTCCTTTCTGGGACAGCCGCCTGCGTTTATTCTATCGCGGGTCGCTAGAATTTCCTCGGACAAGGACCCAGAAGTTGCTTAAAACAAAAGACGTTGCCGTCCGTGACCGGCAGATTGGAGTCGGACCCGAGCGCGTCCAGCGCGCTCCTCGGACGAAATCGGACGAAAAGTGTTACCTATGTGCTTGGCATAAAGTGCTACCCGATGTCCCGGTTTGCTCACCGATCTGTGTACCTGTTCAGTCCGAATTTGTGCAAGGCCGTACATCGATACTGCTGGCCGGGGACAGTGGTCCGCCCCTCATGGACTGTTGCACCGTCACAACCCAAGTGTGGCTTGCCAACGTCGCGACGACGGCATCAAGAAATGAATTTCGAGAGAAGGTGGAAGCCAGGCTCCATCAAGTCGGGCCTATCGGCGGCCGGCGGCAACTTCTACGGGGTGGCTGGAACAGATGCTTTCAGCGTGCTCGCACGGCACGTGTTCAAACTGGATGGTCGTGTGATGGATGTGGAAGCGTTCCCCTAGCACGTCGTTGATCTGCCGCAAGATCTGATCACTGGCCGAAGGCGGGAGGTCATTGATCAGAGCATGACAACTCAGAGCATGGGAATTCGAGGACAAGCTCCAAGCGTGCACGTCATGCACATCAATGACACCGTCGATTGCCTTCAATGCCTGACAAATATCTTCTCGCTTCATGCCGCGTGGCAATCCTTCCAGCAGAATGTTCAGCGACTCTCGGATGATGTCCCAGCCGCTCCACAGGATAAGCACTCCGATCAAAACCGACAGGAGTGGGTCGATCCATAGGAGCCCGGTGTAGGCGATCACCACCCCGCCGATGATGATGCCGATCGACGAAAGCGCGTCGCCCAACATGTGCATGAAGGCGCCCCGAATGTTGATGTCGTGGCGCCGCTCAGCACGTAAAGCCACCATCACACCGATGTTGACGACCAACCCGGCGCCGGCCACCACGATCATGATGCCTTCCTCCACCTCGCGGGGCGAGAGGAACCGCAAGGAAGCCTCATAGAAGATGAAAAGGGCGAGCAAGACCAGCGTAGCGGCGTTCAAGAAAGCCGACAGCACGCCGGCCCGGTGGTAGCCGAATGTTTTCGTTTCGTTCGGCGGTTTCGACTGCAGATAGAAGGCAAACCAGGCCAACGCCAGAGCTAGCGCGTCCGTAAAGTTGTGCCCGGCGTCCGACAGCAGCGCCAAGCTCTGGGCCTTGATGCCCGCCGCGAACTCGACAACGATGAAGGCCGCAGTGATCCACAGAGAGAGCTGCAGTTTACGGCCTGTCGCGGGGCTGACTGAGTGAGAATGCATTGCGGTTCGGCGCGGCCATGATGCGCTTCCGCCCACCCTACCGGTCGATGCGGCCCGCCCGAGGACCGCTATTGGGGTGAGCGGATCAACGATTTCTACCCTTACTGTAAAGGGGGCTGGGGATAGCGTCAACCGCCAGCAAGACTTCCGCGGGCATGCTCATCGGGATCCGCGACCCCGCTTGCGGAACCGGCGCGTGCCACGCGACGGTGAAGCGCGACTCTGACTAACCGTTTCGGGACTCGCGGCCTGTTGCCGCCAGTGAGACATGACCAGCGCCGCCGACATGAGTGCCAACGGGGCAATTTGGGCGAGAATCCGGTCCGCCGAGGTTCCGAGCCACCATTCGATGTCGTTGCGTCCCGTGGCATAGGCCAGCAGCGCTCCCAGAAGCTGCCAACACACGATCCCGGGAATGATCCAGAAAGATTTTGGTGGATTTAGGCGCACTGTGGCGACGAGGCTCACGATAAACAAGTAAAACGCCAGGTTGTAGGACTCAAGCTCGCCGGCTTTGGCCGCCAAAGTGCGCAGCGAAACCCAAAACAGCTCTGCTTCGAAATCCAAGCCCGGCACGAACCCAGCCGCTTCGATGCCGTGCATCCGGCGAACCGCCCACCAGGGAATCAAAACAACCGCCGGAGGGAGCAACAGCCAGCACCAGCCGGCCAATGACGATCGGCGCCTCACTAGCCCAACGGCGCCGAGTAGCATGACCCCCAACAAGAAGAACTGACCTTCGTTTTTGGTCCACGCGGCCGCGGTCGCCGACAAAGCGGCAGCAGCCAGGTCACTGAGTCTGCCGTCGCGGTACCAGGTGTATAAAAAACCTGTAGCCGCGACCAGGTAGAGCGACAGCGCGGTGTCGGCGTAGCCCGCCTGTTTGAAGGCAACGACGCCGAACATGGGCAGACCGGCCAAAAACACGGTGAACACCATCGCCGAAGTCTTCCATCCCGAGCGGCGTGCAAAGTAATAGAACACGCCCAGTGTGGCCAGAAAGAAACAGGGAGAGGTCAGTTTGGCGGCTTGGTCCGCCACGCCTCCGTTCCATACGTAGAGGAAGGCTCCGTAAAGAGGGACGAGCAGGGGGTACCCCGGCTGCGTAACGAAGTCCCCGCTCCGCTCGAGAAACGGATGAACGCTGCCGTCCAGGTAAAAGGCCTTTGCTTTGAAGAGCCAGATCGCCCAGGTGTCCCAAGCCTGACTTGTCAGCGGCATAATCCGCTCGTAGGGGAGCCAAACGAGAATCGGCACAAGCACGCCGAGCGAGAAAAGTCCGTGCCGCCAACCGATGTCCTGCCATGGGCCCAAACGGAGAAGCGGCCGGCGGCGATACAACTGCCACACCAAGGCGATTGTCCACGGCGCGACCAGGCTCAGACGGCTCCAGCCGACCCCCACGAGATCGTAGGTGAACATCTGTATCGAAATCGCGGCAGCTCCGGCGGCAAACGAAAAACTCAAGCGGGATAGGATGCTACCCTCGGCCTTGGATGGAAGCAAGATCCAACCGAACAAGCAGGTGAGTGCGAGTCCAACCAGGATCATGGACAAACGCCTCAGGGCACTCGGAAAATGTCAGCGAAATCGCCGTCGGAGACTAGGTCAAGCGAGGCCAGACGGCGCTCGAGTTGCTGCTCGTCCCACGTGCCACGGAAAGGTTCGGCAGCCAGGTTTTGCGGCGAGTCTCGGAACACAGCTACGTATCCGCATCCGTCGGCCCGAGCTGATACGCGGTCGACCACCCGCACCCGACGGGGGTACAAATAGTAAGCCAATCGAGCCTGATAATAATCAACGGCGGCCGGGCCGGAGTACGCCAAGACAAGCACACAACTGTCGGCCGGCACTGCCAGCTCGATCTCTTCAGCGACACGAAAACCAGGATTGTCGAGTAGGGCCGTTCGCTCGTCGACCGATCGGCCAGCCAGCATCTCTCTAACTTTGGCTGTCTCGGAATACTGGTCTCTGAGGCCGGGAGTGGCGATCGCCAGCCAGGCGATCAGTAACGTGGCCAGAGCGAATTGGGGCAGCTTCGGATTCAAGGCCGCATCATAACACGGGAAGCGGGCCAAACCGTGGAAGCTGAGGCCTGCCGCGCTGAACGCCTACGGGCAATTGAACGCAGTGTCACGCTTCGATAGGTTGTCCGCAAGCTCGGCACTCGCTCCTGCGCTTGGCGTTGAGGCTGCCGCAACGGGAGCAGCGATTGTAGGCGCGGCGGGTGTAGGCATTTGTTAGGAGGGCGCTCGATCCAAGGATAAGCACCAAGAGTCCGGCGTTGATCAACAGATCCACGGAGCAGTCGCTAGGATCTTACTAGGATCGCATGTTTTCAGCTTCTCCGGCCTCGTAGCTCCCGGCAGAAACCGGGACTGGAAGGTGTGAAAAAATCGGGGACTGTCACAAGCGGCCTCCTAGAGGGCACGTAGAATCAATGACATCTTCAGCTGCGGTTGACCGTCCCCAGCATTTTTTCAGGCCTTCCTGTCCCCGGTTTCCGTTCGTCGAAGTGCTTTGTTTCGATTAGATATAAACTGCGAAAATCGGTGGCGGTCATTCCTTGCTGTCGGCCCCCATCGACAACTCGCGCCCATCCGAAGAACACCCCGACCGCAACAATCTCTAGTAAACTGATAGAGATTGTAGGATGGATGTATCGGTTAAAGGTGAATACGCTCTGCGTGCTGTGTTCGATCTGGCGGGTCGGGGCGGTCCTGACCCCGTCAAAATCGCCGAAATAGCTGCTCGGCAAAGGATTCCTCAAAAGTTCCTGGAGCTTATCCTTTCCCAGCTCAAGCAGGGCGGTTTTCTAGGCTCTCGGCGCGGAGCCGACGGAGGTTACTTTTTAGCGCGCCCGCCGCGGAACATCACCGTGGGGGACGTGTTGCGCCACATCGATGGACCGATTTCGCCTGGGCGGAAGCAGCAGCGCGGAAACTTGCCGCCGGACTCCCCTTTCCCAGAGCTCTGGCAAGAAGTGGAGCGCGCACTCTCGAGCGTCATCGACAAGACGACTTTCGCCGATCTTGTCAGTCGCTGGAAGGAAAAGAACGCCCGGCGGGTCGCCAACTGGCAAATCTAGCGCGGAACCCTGATCGAGACACCGGCCGTCATTCGTCAGGTGCATTCTGTAGGCTTCGATGGGACAGGTATTTGAAGACAATTCGCTGAGTATCGGTCGTACACCGCTCGTCAAGTTAACTCGAGTGACCGATGGCGCGCCGGCGACCATACTTGGGAAGGTCGAGGGCCGCAATCCTTCCTATTCGGTCAAATGCCGCATCGGCGCCTCGATGATCTGGGACGCCGAGCAAAACGGAGTTCTGGCACCCGGTAAGGAGCTCATTGAGCCGACCAGCGGAAACACCGGTATCGCGCTGGCTTTCGTCTCTGCCGCCCGGGGATATCGGCTGACCCTGACGATGCCGGAGACCATGAGTGTCGAGCGCCGTACAGTCCTGAAGATGCTCGGCGCCCACTTGGAGTTGACCTCTGGTGACGAAGGAATGCAAGGAGCCATCGAGCGCGCCGAACAGCTTGTCGCCTCCGAACCAGGGCGCTACGTGATGCTCCAACAATTCAAGAACCCGGCCAACCCGGCGATTCACTTCCGCACGACGGGCCCGGAGATCTGGGAAGACACCGACGGCGGCATCGACGTGCTGGTGGCCGGTATTGGTACCGGCGGCACGATCACCGGCGTGTCCCGATACATCAAGAACGAAAAGGGCAAGCCAATCCTGTCGGTAGGCGTCGAGCCGGCACTTAGCCCGGTGATCTCCCAGAAACTGGCAGGGAAACGCCTGCGGCCTGGTCATCACCACCTGATACAGGGCGTCGGCGCCGGCTTCATCCCTGACACTCTCGACCTTTCGGTCGTCGATAGGGTGGAGCAGGTCACTGACGAAGAGGCGATCGAATACGCCCGGCGCCTGGCTCGCGAAGAAGGCCTTCTTTCCGGAATTTCGTGCGGGGCCGCTACCGCCGTCGCATGCCGGTTGGCCAAGCAGCCCGAGTTCGAAGGCAAAACCATCGTCACCATTCTCCCCGACGCGGGCGAGCGATATTTGAGCAGCTCGCTTTTCGACGGCATTGCGTGACCCTCTGTCAACGTCCAATTGTGTTCGAGACTCTCTCGACGCCGGTGCAGGACGATTACCCCGTTTCCGCAACTTACCGGCCACTAGCCCGCTTTCCTCACGAGCCGACGGTCGAAGTACGCGATAGCGTCGCCATGACTTCGTTACGCTTTGCTCGCCGTGCTCAACGCAGGGTTCAAGTACGCCCGCATTGTTCAGGAACTGGGTGCCAAGCGGCGCGCGCCTCGTACTGATGAACCTCTCACGCACTTCGCCTGGCCACCTGGTGAGAAAAGCGAGCTAGGCATGCCGAGCACATAGGCAAACTTTTTTGTTTCCGGCGGGGGCCGGGGCGGAGGGATCCCGAGAGCCGGCATGCCCTCGCCCGAAACGTGAGTGTATTTATGAAATGGAGTACTTAGGGAAGCTGAGCCGGCCCGAACAGGCTTACTGGACCTTGTCGAGGTGCGGCTGCGGCTTGTAGACTTCGTGAATCTTCTCGATGGCTCGCCGGATATCGATCGTGTCGGTGGAACTGCCCATCCAGACCTGTTGCGGTAGCCAGAAAGAGTCCCGGCAAGCCTGGGCGGCAACCGGACAGGGTTTGACCCGATGAGGCAGGTTCTCGTACATCGGGTTCTTGTAAAGCGGATGAGGATAAAAGGGCCGGCAAGGAATACCTTCGGCATTCATGGCGCGGACGAACTCGTTCCGCTCGAGCCCGAAGAGTTTCTCGTCGATACGTCCTACCAACAGGTGGAGGGTTCTGACATTGGCGCCCTCGGGTGCTTGTTGGAAGTGGATCCCGGGAGTCTTGACTTGCTCCATTAGGGTCGCCGCGTTTTCTTGCCGCAGCCGAATTTGCTCCGGTAATCGTTCAAGTTGGGCCAGCAGAATAGCTGCCTGGAGTCCTGTCAGGCGGTAGTTCGATCCTAGCGTCAAGTGGTGGAATCCCCCTTGCTCGCCTCGGCGTCCGTGATTCGCCAGTGAGCGGGCGCGCGATGCCAACTCTTCATCATTACTGGTGAGGATACCGCCTTCACCGGCGCTCATCGCTTTTGAATTCTGGAAACTGAACACGCCGCAGAGGCCCACGCTGCCGGCGCGTCGACCGTGCCACTCGGCGCCATGAGCATGGGCGGCATCCTCGATCAACATTACGTCATGTTCCGCCAGCGCTTTCCGGATGCTGTCCATGTCCGCCATTTGGCCACCGAAGTGCACGACGATGACGCCCTTGGTCTTGTCGGTAATCGCGGTGGCGAGTCGGTCAGCGTCGAGGTTATAGGTGGTGCTGTCGATGTCCACGAATACGGGAACCGCTCTCATTCTTGAGACCGCGGACGCCGTCGAAATAAAACTGTGCGCCGGTACAATGACCTCGTCCCCTTCACGAATACCCGCCGCTTCGAGCGCCATCTCGAGAGCTAGCGTCCCGTTCGCCGCTGCCACTCCGTGTTCGCAGTCGTGCAATTGTGCGAAAAGCTGCTCAAATTTTCCGACGAACTCGTGGAAACCGCCCCACTGCTCGGAAGCGAGTACCTTTCGCAGCAACTCGTTTTCCCGTTCTCCCAACCCGGACCAGGCAGCATAAGGCTTCTCCCGCACGGGCCGGCCCCCGTGGATGGCTAACTTTCTCACCGCACGGACTAGCATACGGCATTCCGCCTACAGGCTGGGTCTCGGTCCGCGTGCCCAGGTTGGCTTAGCTGCAATCGCCAACTGTACGAACGCGCCGCTTGTTGAATGCCACTATCCCGCCTCGCTCGTGGAAGGTCAAAGCCACTTGGATAGTCCTCTTGGGACCTTTCGGTTCCGCCGTATGAGTCTGGCATCAGGCTTGCTTGGACTAGGACCAGTCCAATGGTTCGGTAGCGCTCTCGTTTTGGTTCTTATAGGCGCAGAGACCGCTCTCGTGACTTACGAAGGCTAGGACAGATTCGCCAGTCAGCAGACGCACGTGAAGACGTTGTGGACAACCCTGACCGCTTCCCGGCCACTCATGAATACAGTTGGACCGGTTCAACAGCGGACGATCTAGAACTGTGCTTTGGGCTGCGGCAGATGTGACCATTTCACGTCACGAGACAATTTTTTGGCTCTCTCGCTTCGAACTGGCTAAGGATTTTCTTAAGTGTCCGAAGAGCATCAGAGGATGGCTCCCCGTGGAAGGCTTCCCGGACGCGCTCTTGTTTTTCTCTCGCTTCTTTGCGCACCAATCCTGGATACAACCTACGCGCAACAGCCGGCGAATCGCCCCATCAACTATGAATCCCTTGATGCTAGGTCTACTCTGACATCGGCATCCCATGCAGCCAAGAGCGGGCGGGCGTATGCTTCGGGCGCGACGCAACAGTTGGGCGGCTCTCTCCCCCGCTCACTCTTCGATCTGTCGGGACCAATCACGGGTCCCCGCTCCGGCGACGCGGAAACCATTGCTCGTGACTATCTGCGGCGCAAGATTGCCGCCTTCCAGACTAAGGCGGTCTCGCCGTTCAACTTGCCCCTAGTGTCTCGTTCTGGAAGTGAGGACGCGGGTCTGACCCATCTCACGTTCCAGCCGAGCTATGCCGGAGTTGCCCACTTCGATAGCGAGATCCAGGTGCACGTAGGCACTAACGGCGAGATCTGGCGCGTCAATCAGAAACCCATTGCCCCGGCTCCAGCAACGCTCTCAGTCACGCTTGGTCCACGGGCGGCCGTGCAGGCAGCGCTGCGCAAGATCGCTCCGGAACTCCAGCCTCGGCTGCAGGTCGTCGAACCCGAAAGCGGTTCTGATCGGCGAGCGGTCTTTTCGGGCCGCGACTTGGCCGGCCCCGTGCGGGTCAAGCAGGTGTGGTTTCCGCTCGCAGGCGCCAGTGTCGCCGCTTGGCAGGTGTACCTCCCGTTGGCCCCCTTGCGCACTTACTGGGTAGTGGTTGATGACGATTCCAGCGAGCTCCTCTTCAGCTTGAATCTCACTCGCGAAGTGAACCCTCACGGCAAAGTCTTCCAGGCGGCCGACCGCCCGCACCCCAATGCAGGCCCCCAAACCACGGAACCGTTCACCGGGTGGCCGGCCGCGGGCGGAAACTGTGCGGCGGACGTCTATCCTTCGCAGTTTCAGGCGGGACCGGCGGCGGGCGGCTGCTGGGTCGAGGCCACGGAAACGAAAGGCCCAAACGTCGACGCTTGTCTCGACGCGGACGGCAACAACGTCTGCGACGGTCGTGCCACGGATCCTCAGGCTCATTTCGATTTCGACTTCACCGACGACTTCGTGCAGGCCAACAACCCCGTTACAGACCGAAACGCTGCCATCACCAATGCCTTCTATTGGGCAAACACTCTCCACGACTGGCTGTATCGCCTCGGGTTTGACGAGCCGGCGGGCAATTTCCAGACCGACAATTATGGCCGCGGCGGAGCCGCGGGAGACGCGCTGTGGGTCGACGTCCAGGACGCTGGGGCACAAAACAACGCGTTCTTTACGACACCGCCGGATGGGATCGCACCGCGCATGGACCTCGGTCTGTTTGCCGGGCTGCGACGCGATTCCGCCTTTGACGCCGATATCATCATTCACGAGTACGTCCACGGGCTGACGACCCGACTTGTGGCGGGACCCAACAGCGTGATCGGTCTGTTTAAGTGGCACAGTGGAGCCATGGGCGAAGGCTGGAGTGACGCCTTCGCGGCTTCGTTCACCGACGATCCCGTGGTAGGCGAGTATGTTTCGGGTAATCCAACCACAGGCATTCGCGGCGTCGCCTACAACAACAGCCCCTACACCTTCGGCCGGTTTGGAACGCTCCGCCCCAAGGCAATCCCTGGTACCAGCCTGATACTTGATCTGCCACAGGTGCATAGCGACGGCGAGATCTGGGCTACGGTCCTGTGGGACGCGCGTCAGGCGATCGGTCAGGCGAACTTCGAACAGGTCGTCACAACGGGGTTGAAACTGACACCCTCCCGCCCCTCGATGCTTGACGCGCGGGACGCTATCCTGCAGGCGGCGCAGGCGTTGGGGGTTGACGGCCCTAACGGCTGCACGATTTGGGCTGCCTTCGCAGGGCGGGGGTTCGGTTACTCGGCCGCGCTTAATCCGATCGAAGCCGGGCAGCCGAACGATACAGCGCTAAGCGTTTACGAAACGTACGATGTGCCGGCTGTCTGCGGTGGTGCACCGCCACTCGCCGTCGATCAGCGCTTCAACGACGATGTCGAAAGTGGCGTCAACGGCTGAACGGCGAGCGGACTCTGGCATCGCACGACCCACCGCGCGGCTTCAGGACAGTATTCGTGGTGGTTCGGCCAAGAGTCTACGGGGACTTACAGCACAGGGACGCGTGCCTTTGGCAGCTTAACTTCGCCGGCGATTGATTTGAGCGGAATCACCAGCGCGGTGGTCGAGTGGGACCAGGTTTTCCTCACCGAAGGTTTCGGCAACGCGGTCAATCTGGGAAGTGGTGCTTCGGCGGCCTACCTGAACGCCGATTCCGGACGGCTTCTGATCAGCACAGACAACGGTGCCACCTGGAAGACGCTCACCCACTTGGCGCACAACACTACCGTAAGTGGATTTACGCCCTACCGGATCAACTTATCGCGATTCAGCGGATCGAGCATCCTTCTGCGGTTCGAGATCGACACGATCGACGATCAATTCAATGATTTCGAAGGCTGGTTTATCGACAACGTACGCGTTTCACGGCTTTCCTCCCAGCAGTCGCAACTCGTTGTCACGCCTCAGAGCCTGGATTTCGTCGCTGTTGCCGGAGGCTTCACGCCTCCCTCGCAAGTGCTTTCCGTCACCGAAGGACAGGGAGGAAGTTTGGGATGGAGCGCGGCTGTAACACAAGGGGCTTCGTGGCTGAGCGCCTCGCCTGTCTCGGGCACGGCCCCTTCGACATTGACCGCGTCCGTCGATCCGGCGGGGCTGGTGGCCGGCGTCTATGCGGGTACGATTACCATCACCGCGCCCGGCGCGCTGGATTCTCCGGCTACCGTCAACGCGACGCTCACGGTAACGGCTGCCCTAACCCTGGCAGCGTCTTGGTCCTTTGAGGAAAGTGGCGCTGGTCCCGGTGTTGCGATTCTTGATAGCTCGGGGGGAGGACACAACGGAACCACCTATGGCCTCGGAAGCGTTGCCACTGCTGGCGCAAGCGGCTTGAGCCGTTTGTTTAACGGCTCAACAGATTACGTAGAAGTGTCACCGTCAACGTCACTGACGCCACAGCAGTTCACGGTCCGCACCTGGGTGAGGTTGCTGTCGTATCCGGCGAAGTTTGGGGTTCTGTTGTCGGCCTTCGGCGGAAGCAACTATCAGGGTTGGTACCTGGCCGTAAAGTCCACCGGCGAAGTCATATTGATGGGCGCCACGCCGCCCAGCAGTGCTCCGTGGCTAGTTTCGAACGCCAAGCTGGAGTTAGGCCGATGGCATGCGATTGCGGTTACGGTGGACCGGGCGAGCGGCGACGCGGCCATCTACGTCGATGGAATCCGGGACGTCGGGGCGCAATTCCCTGGAATCGATGCGGACACCACGCCGGCATTCACCATCGGGCGAGCTTCTTGGTACGACGGCTACTACCTGAACGCAGAGATTGACGAAACGGAAATCTATCCCTGGCTACAGAGCACCACCGAGATCGCCGCGCACTTTCAATCCTTCTCGCCTCCGCCTCCGACCGTCAACATGTCGACTGTCGCGGAATGGGATTTCGAAAGCGGCGCCCAGGACGTTTCTGGCAACGGCCACCACGGCGCCACCACGGGCACACAGCTCATCACGGCCGTAAGCGGGCAGGGCCGGAGCTTCAACGGTGCAACGGATTCCATCTCGGTCCCCGGCTCAACGGACCTGACGCCGGCTAGCTTTACGCTGCGAACTTGGGTCAAGTTGCTTTCTTACCCGACGGATTGGGGCGCTGTGGCAGCGAACCACGGAGGCGCAGCCGACGGCTGGTTCGTGGGGATCGATTCCAGCGGGCGAGTCCTGTGCAACATGGGCAGTCTGCCGGATAGCGCGCCGTCCATCACCTCCAACACATCGGTCTCGCTCAATCGTTGGCAGCACCTCACCGTTACCTACGACGGTGTGCGCAGATGGGTCAATCTCTATCTCGACGGTGTTGCTGTCGGACAGGGTTATGTGCCGGGGTTGACCCCGCAGACGTCCGGCGTCCTCAGCATGGGTAAGGCGTCTTGGACGAACGATTTTCACCTCCACATGGACCTCGACGAGATGCTTCTCGTCCCTGGCCGCTGGACCTCAACGCAAGTCCAGGGCGACTTCGCCACCTTCCAAGCGGACCTCGGGCTGCAGCCGGTTGCCGAGTGGCGCCTTAATGAGACAGCCTCGGGACCCGGGACCGTCCTGGCTGATAGCTCCGGGAACGGCCACGATGCGGTCACGGCGGGCCTGGGTACGCAGCCCGTACCTGCCGTTTCAAGCAACGGGCGCAGCTTTGCCGGTAGGCCGGACTATGCCTACATGAACCCGGCACCCGACCTGAGCACATCCAGCTTCAGCTTCACCACCTGGGTTAAATTGGACACGTACCCAGGTAATTGGGGGGTTATCTACTCCACCTACGGCGGTGACTACCAAGGATGGTATGTCGGTGTCTATAACGACGGCCGCGTCATACTTTCGGTCTCGGGACTTCCTTCCCACAACCCTTGGCTGCTTTCGACTAGCAGCCTCGAGGTCGGCCATTGGCACCACCTAGCGGTTACCTTTGACGGCGGCACGCGCCGCAGTCTGATCTACATCGACGGAAGACTCGATCGGGGCGCAACATTCCCCGCCTTCACACCGCAGACCGCCGTTTCACCGACTTTCGGACGCGCTTCCTGGTACGACGGCTACTACCTCGAATGCAAACTCGATGAGGCGCGGCTTTACCCAGGAAATCTCTCAGCAACAGAGATCACCACCCTGATCAGCAGCTTTCCGCCACCCCCGCTGCCGGACCTTCCGGACCCGGTGGCCTTCTGGAAGTTTGATGACGTGGGAACCGGACCGGGATTGATTCTGGCCGACAGTTCGGGCGGTGGCCACGACGCCGTGACGGAGGGGTTGGGGACGACTTCCGTCGGCGGGGTGGCGGGGAGCGCTCGTAGCTTTGACGGTTACCCCGACTACGCTCACGTCACGCCCCACTCCGAGTTGAGCACCGCCGGCTTCAGCTTCTCTACGTGGGTCAAGCTCGACGACCTGCCCAACAACTGGGGGGGGTTCTATTCGCCAACTACGGCGGTGATTTCCAGGGATGGTACGTGGGTGTCTTCAACGACGGACGGGTGATCCTCTCCGTCTCGGGTCTGCCATCGTCCAACCCCTGGCTCCTTTCCGCCGGTAGCCTCACGGCCGGTAACTGGCACCACGTCGCGGTTACGTTCGATGGCCCGAGTCGCCGCGGGCTGATCTATATCGACGGAATGGGGTATCCACTTGACTCAGGTAACCCCAACATCTTGTGGTTGGGCTCACGGGGCCTCAGCGTCCCAGTCGGCGACGATCGATCGATACGGCGTTGGGTCCACGGCGACTGCCTGCTGCACAAGGCGGTAGAAGAGTTTTCCCCGGCTGCGTGAGTTGCGCCGGTTGAAGCGGAACACAAACTCGTCGAGGTAGTAGTCCAGATGCTCGTGGCTAACCGCGCCTTGGTGCGTGCCCAGCAGCCAGCGCTTGAGCAACGAGATCGCTTGGTGCACCCTCGGCAATAATTCCGAGGCCTGCTTGCGGCGGCCCGACAGAAAGACGATGCGATGCTGGTAGCCCTTCTTCTCCAGCGGCTCGTAGCCCAGCCAGCCGTCGGTGTGCACCACGCTTCCCGGCTCGACCGACTCCTCCACGAAGGGCATCAAACTGGCCGCCGATGCGTTCCGCACGCGCTGCATGCGGATCCGTCCTAGCCCGCGGCCTCTCTCTTCCGCGGCTACTGCAATCAAGGCTTTACGCTCGGTCTGCCGGCCGCTCACACCCTCTTCCTCAGCGCCCCAATAGGTCTCATCGACCTCGACTACGCCCGCCAATCGCTCCCGCCCCGGACGCACCATCGCTCGCCGCAGCTTGTGCATCCAGGTCCACGCGGTTTGATAGCTGCCCAACCCGAGAACGCGCTGCAGACCCAGCGCGCTGACCCCGTTCTTTTGCGAAGTGACGTGCCAGATCGCCCGGAACCACAGCCGCAGCGGCTTACGTGTGTCTTGGAAGATCGTGCCCGAGGTCACCGACGTCTGCCGCCCGCAGCGAGCGCATTCGAACCACACTTTGCGCACCGGCCAAGCCCGCTCATGCCCGCATCCCGGACAGCGGAAACCCTCCGGCCAGCGCAACGCGGACAGATAGTCGCGACAGGCCTCTTCGCTGGCGAAGCGTACCTCGAACTCGAGCAGGTCGCCTGGATAATCCTCCACGAAGGCGCATACTACATCTTGGGGTCACCTGAGTCAAGTGGATACCCCATTAGATTTATTTTGCTATTTACCTTTTGACGAATGGCGCTGCAGGCGAAGAGGCTTCCAAGGGGCAGACTGAAAGGGCTTTAATAAGACAATCCGCTAAGAGTTTAATACAGGAGCCCTAAATACCACGGGAGCTGATGGTGCCAGGCAGTCATAATTGTGTACTTCAAAAGGCTCTTCCGGGTTTTCCCGGACAGCGGAAAGAGCGCAGTGCAGCGCGAAGGACAACTAGAACCACAGATCGTGGGGAAAAGGGAATAGATTTAGTTTTACTCAGGCAACCCCAACAGTGGGCTCAGTAGAGTCGGGCGATCGATGAACGGCGTTTCTGTTGATTGCGGAAACCGCGCGCCGTGGCCTTGACCCATTGAATCCTTGAGTTCAACCCCTCGCTGACCGCGTTCGTAATGCGGTGTTTCAGATACGTGAGTATGTTTTCGAGGCGAGCCGTCAACATCCGCGCTACGGTGACCATCGGCGTCAGCCGGCTGCGACTCGCCCAGCCGCGCCATTGCTCGAAGAAAGCTCGCGCCGCCGATTCGCGACGATAGTCGAACAGCCGCATCGCCGTTTCCTTCAACGCCCACGCCCGCGCCGTCTTCAAGTCGCTTTCGCGCAGCGCGCGGAACTCGCGCCAGGCGTCCTCGGAAAAGTTCGCCGGATGCCGCAGCCAAGCGTACTTCGTGCCTGTCAAACGCTCGTCGCCGAGGGCCAGTAAACGCTTGTTCTCCGCCCGCCGCACCTGGTCCACCGCCTTCGCCAGATGCGCCGCGATGTGATATTTGTCGTAAACGATCTTTTTCTCCGATTCGTCGAGATGCTCCCGGGTCGAGGCGACGTAAGGATCCCACATGTCCATCGCGACGGCCTCGACTCGGGCGAGTTGCTCTGCGCTCAACGTCTTCCAAAAGCCGTCCAGGCTGGCCTGGCGGCGTCCCTCGGCGACGAACAACACGCGCGAGCGGTTGAGATCGTTGACGACGGTGAGATAGCGATGGCGCTTGCGGAAGCTCTTCTCGTCGACGCCCAGGTAGGGAATCGGCTCTGCCGCGCGACGTTCGAGCCCACGTTGCACGGCGCGTTCCAGGATGCCGTGAATCTCGTCCCAGCTCAGCGCCAGCAACTCGGCGATGCCTTGCTGGCTGGCTTCCTTCAGCCACGAGATCGCGAGAGCTTCAAACAGCGCGGTGAAGCGGCTGGAAGCCTCGGCCCAGGGCAGTCGCACGACGCGCGGCCCGTGCTCGGAGCAGTCGCTGCGTGGCGGCCGGGCGTGCAGGATCGTGCGGTACTGACAGGTGTCGAGGTGACGCCAGCGGCGTTCGGGCTGATGATCGTGGAGTGCGCACACGGCGCTGCATTGGCGGCACGGCCAGCGGACTTGCTCGTCGTGTTCGAGGAAGACGTGGACTTCGCCGTCGGCTCGGCGCAGCTCCACTCGCACGACTTTCCAGGGACTTTCGATGCCCAGAATCTGGCGGTATAGCTCGCGGTCTTGCATCCCGCGAGACTACCACCGAGCCTCACTCGCCCACTAGAAACCCGGAAGAACCCTTCAAAAATCCGTGGGCGGAGCCATGCTCGGTGGTGTGTGCGGAAGAGGCCAAGATCGCCGCGATCATGAGAATGACACTGGGTGTAGCGTGGACCCGCCAATATAGACGAAGGTATAGGAATGCGGGCGTCTGTGTCAGGGGTCACTTGGCGCTTCGGATTCAAGATTCTAGCCCTTGGAGGTTGAAGGAGCTATGAGCGAACAGAAATCTTTCTTTTCCACTCTCCCTGGAATCCTTACTGGAATTGCTGGACTCGTTACGGCTGTAGCTGGTCTGATCTACGCGTTGTCTGAAAGCGGGCTCATTGGGCCTCATGGAACGGACAAAACTCAGCAGGTAGCTTTGGCGCCCATTCAACCCGCAACGACCAACCAGCCCGTAGCTATCGCGTCTAAGACGTCTAAAGAGCCAACCACTGATGGCTGGGCCATTATCGGTCACTATAAACGAGGAAAATTCTTCGATCTCAAGCTCATGGTCCACGGCGACAGCCCGGCCATCGGGCGAAGCTATGACGTGGTCGACAGCTTCCGGTTGGTTCAAAAGAAAGCCGCGGGAGGTCAGGCGGTCATTACCCTCGGAGTGGTCCACCGTGGAGACTCGGTCGAGGTGCTTGACATCGAGATCGAGCCCGGTACCCGCAAGGTTCCGGTTTATGCAAAGCTGCGCGCTGTGGTCCATCACGTCCAGCGGCCTTCGAGATGATCATTACGTCTAGTTCCTAGGCGTATTCCAGGAGTCGAATCATCGGGAAAGCGCGGTGAACGGCCAAAAAAAACTTCTCGTCGGCCGTAATGAGATCGCATCGCCGCTCCATTGCCAACGCTAGGTAGAGGCAGTCGTAATAGGTGCAACCATGAGCCACAGCTAGTTGCAAAGCGACCTCGGAAACCGTCTCGGATTCCTCGAGGATGGGGAGGTTTCCCAGCACGAAACGGAACGCCGTTGCAGCCCGGTCGCGATCGAGGCTGCCTCTTTGAACGTGTTTCCAGAGTGCGTTGCCCACCTCAGCCACGACCAGAGGCGGCGCCAGCAGGTGAGCGTGGGCACTACGATAGTCTTCCAGCAACCGCAGTGCCGCCGGGCGCCCTCTCTCCTTGAGGACCCATTTGACAACGACGCTAGCGTCCACTACAGAGGTAGTCGCGGTCATCTTTCCCGCCGGGCCTCGCGGATAAGTTCCGTGCTATCGGTTGTGGAGGGCAATGAATTGACAAATTCCTCGAGATCCCTTCTTCTCCGCCGCATTTCGCTGCGCCTGGCCTGCTCGGCTGTGGCAAGCTCCAACAGATGGATGGCGTGAGCGTTCAGGCTGCGGCCCTGCTCCTTTGCGTCCTGCTTCAGACTGTGGTGCAGAGACTCAGGGAGGTTCTTGAGTGTTAGGGTAGGCATGAATCCATTATACAACCGTTTATGGAATCATTATGATTCCAAACATCCAAATCCAAGACAACACTGAAACCGGTTCTGCTCTTTCCGTGGTTGTCCTCGCACACCTCATACGGGTGGAATGATGGAAACAACGAATCTTTTCGCGCATCGCGCCCTGGACAAGCGGGATCGCTTGTCCCTACTTGAGTCGTCACAAGCTGCGGCAGTAGGGACCGGCGAGATCGCCGGTCCAGGGGTCCGACATGTCGCCCCCGCCTTGGGGCGAACCCAAGGCAGCTACTTACGACCCCAAGGGCAAAAAATACTGTGTTCCGCGAACCGGGCGACTTAACTCTTCGAGGAGCTCGTCTAGGTCTGCTTGCTTGTGAACGAAATCAACTTTCGTGGTATCGACCACCAGCACATCTGAGCCCTTGTAATGCTCAAAAAAGTGCTCGTAGGCCCGGACGACCTCGTGAAGATACTCGTCCGAAATCCGTGCTTCGGCGGCGACGTTCTTGCGGAGAATCCGGCTTCGAAGGACCTGCGGGGAGGCCTTGAGGTAGACCACCAGGTCAGGCGCTGCCAACTGCTCCTTGAAGTGGCGATAGTAGCGGTCGTAAACGGACACTTCGGTGTCGTCGAGGTTGATGTACGCAAAAAGCTTGTCTTTTTCGAACAAGAAGTCAGCCACGACGGGGGTGTGCGAGTTTTCGGTCCCGGCCTCTTGCAGTTGGCGGAAGCGCGACATCAAGAAATACATTTGTGTCCGAAAGGCGGCCCCTTTTTCTCCCCGGTAAAATTCTTCAAGAAAGGGGTTCTTTTCGGAGTCGAGCAGGGTGTGCGCACGTAGCCGCTCGGCCAAAGCGAGTGCCAAGCTCGATTTGCCGACCCGCAAGGGTCCTTCAATCGCAATGTAGTGTGCTGGACTCATGGTTCGGCTGGCTCACCCCTTCAAAATTTCAAGTTCGACTGCGGGCCGTGCGGGATCTCGATCTGGAAGTAATCGAAAGCCAGCCGCGTGCCGACGCGTCCGCGGGGCGTGCGGTCCAGAAACCCCAATTGCATCAGGTACGGCTCGTAGACTTCCTCGATCGTGTTGGCGTCCTCACCGATCGATGCCGCGATCGTGTTCAGACCCACCGGCCCACCGCTGTATTTACCCAGGATTGTCCGCATCACCTTCTGATCCACCTCATCGAGCCCATAGGGGTCGACTTCAAGCAGGTCCAGGGCGATCCGCGCCACTGGTCGCGTAACCCTGCCGTCGACGCGCACCTGCGAATAGTCGCGCACTCGGCGCAACAGCCGGTTGGCGATACGCGGCGTGCCCCGGCTGCGCTTGGCGATCTCTTCGGCCCCGTCGTTGTCTATTTCCAGTTCCAGAAGTCGTGCCGAGCGAAAGACGATGGCCTTCAGATCCGCGGCTTCATAAGGATTCAGCCGCAGGGTCAACCCGAAGCGGCTGCGCAGCGGGCCGCTGATCAGGCCGGCTCGGGTCGTCGCCCCGACGGCGGTAAACGCCGCCAGCGGGATCGAATGGGTTCGCGCCCCGGGGCCGGCTCCAACCATCAAGTCCACCCGGAAGTCTTCGAGCGCGGAGTAGAGCATCTCTTCCACGTCGGGGAGCAGCCGGTGAATTTCGTCGACAAAGAAGACCTGCTTCGGCTCGAGTGTGGTCAGGGTGCCTGTCAAGTCCAATTTCTTCTGTAACACGGGCCCCGAGGTGACATCAATCCGGACACCCAACTCGTTGGCGATAATCGTGGCTAGGGTCGTTTTCCCCAGTCCGGGCGGCCCGTAGACCAGCACGTGATCCATCGCTTCACCTCGCCCCCTGGCCGCTTCAATGGCAATCGTCAGGATCTCTTTGACCTTGGACTGACCCACGAATTCGCTCAGCTTCTTCGGCCGAAGGCTGAGGTCGAGTTGGTGGTCTTCCTCCTGCGGCGCGGGGGAGATGACATGATCTTTCGACATCCTGCACCTAGCGGCTAATCAACTCCAGCGACCGTCTGAACAGCGGTTCGAAATCGCCGGAATCGCTTTCGTTCAAGGCTTTCCGTACCGCCTTCTCGGCGGCGGGGCGCGCGCATCCCAGGTTCAGCAAAGCGGAAACGACATCGCGCTCGATCGTTGACACTCCCGACCCCAGCTCGGCACCTTCCTCGCCGTCACCCACCGAAATGAGCTTTTCGCGTAGCTCGAGAACCATCCGCTCACCCGTCTTGCGACCGACCCCGGGTATGCGCGTCAGTGTCGCCACATCCCCTTCTCGAATGGCCGTCGCGAGGTCTTCCGCCGGCAGGCCGGAAAGGACGGTCACAGCCAGCCGAGGGCCGATGCCGCTGACCGTGATGAGCTTCTCGAAGATGCTCTTCTCATGACGTGTCACGAAGCCAAACAAGGCCAACGCGTCTTCGCGAACGTGAGTGTGGGTGTGGAGCGCGACCTCCTCACCGGCGTTTCCGAGTTGTAAATAAGTGGAAACGGGGATCGTCAGCTCGTACCCCACTCCGTCGACGTCGACGACAACGAGGTTCGGCTGTTTTTCGACCAGTTTCCCCCGTAGATGGGCGATCATCGAGGCCTGCTCGATTGGGAGGTAACCAGAGCCAAATTATGGCGAACCGCCGGCGATAGTGTCAAGAAAGGCCATGGACCTAGGTGGCATCCTGGGCGTGGAGACCGGCGTGGGAAACGCTGCCAACAAGAAGTCTCGTCCTCGCGGGAAGTTATCATAGAGGAATTTCGGAGATCCCCCGCGCAAACGGGAATTTGATCGTGGCGCTTCGCAGAGTCTTCGTAGAGTCCATCCGAGGGGCGAGGGCAAAGGTCCGTGGCCCGTGGGCCCATCATTCGCGCCGCGTCGTCCGGCTGCGGGTGGGCGAATTGGTGGAGATCTCCAAACCACGAAAGACTTTTCCTGGCCGCGGTAAACTGCTCGACCGGGGAAGAAGTAGAGTTCGAGAGCAGGGAAACCCTGGCCCAGCCCGCGAGTGCTCCCAGGATCGTGCTGATGATGGCCGTCATCAAGTTTGCCCGGCTGGAATGGGCGATCGAGAAGGCAACCGAACTGGGTGTTTCTTCCATTGTCCCCGTGGCGGCCGCCCGCTGTGAGGCTAGACTGATCCAGGCCGGGGGCAAACGCCGCGGGCGCTGGCAGCGGATAGCGGAAGAAGCTGCCCAGCAGTCGCGACGCTTGGCGCCTCCGAGCATAGAGCCTCCAATGCCATTGATAGAGGCGCTTCCGAAGCATGACGCTCGGCTGCCGATCATCCTCGACACTGATTGCCCTCCGTTGAAAAAGCTTGCCGCCGGCTTTCGGCGAAAGACCAAGCGCGGTCTACGGTCCACGTTCGAATCCGGCTTATACGTCATCGATCAACGTTGGATGAAATCCCGGCGGTCTCAGACGCCGGTAACACAGGCAATCCTGCCTGTGGACTTCCCACTTGCAACGAAGCCTCGCCCGCTTTGCTCAACAAATGGGGCGCCAAGTGGCGCGCGCCTCGTACCGACCAGCCTCTCACGCACTTCGCCTCGCCACCTGGTGAGGAAAGGGGGCTAGACTCCCCGCGCGTCTGCTCCCCAGATTATTTTGTGGAGCTGGTAGCCCAAGCGGACCTCGGCCAAACTGTCCCTAAGCATCCACTCCGCCAGTTCCTTGGGGTCGAGCTCACCGTGGACGGGTGAAAAAATAACCGCGTTCACTCGCTCGGCAAGGCGATGTTCCCTGGTGAAGTCGCGCGAAAACTCATAGTCGCGCCGCGTCAAAATCACAAACTTGATTTGGTCGTGCCGGGCCAGGTGCTCCAGATTCTCGATCGCAAAGCTGTTCGCCTCGCCCGAGTCGGGACACTTGACGTCTACGATCTTGACGACCTCAGGTGGGACGCGGCCGATCTTCCGTTCGCCGCTTGTTTCGAGCATCACGTCGTAACCCTTCTGCAATAGGCGGTCCATCAGCGGGTAGACTTCCTCCTGCAGCAAGGGCTCGCCGCCCGTAATCTCCACCAACTTTCCCGGGAACGACTCAACCCTCTTGATGACCTCCTCGAGGCTCAGGCCTTCGCCCCCGAAAAAGGCATAGTCGGTGTCACACCAGGTGCAGCGCAGGTTGCAGCCTGTCAGGCGGATGAAAATGCAGGGCACGCCGGCGTAGGTGGACTCGCCCTGTATGGACTTGAAGATTTCCGTGATTTGCATCGGAGGTGGAGGGCTTTTCGGCCGCCCGCCGAAGAATGACAATACTCGATCACTGTCCAAGGTAGCAGAAGCCGGCCGTCAGACGGCTCGTCCCAGCACCGCGCGGTCGAGACCGTCTTGACGGCTTCCTGACACTCCGAAAGTGATACCTTGAACGGTACAACCCTGAGCCGAAAAAGCTAGGCAGGCACTGTTCAAGTTTGGAGTGGATCCAGGCCTCCTGCCCGGCCTGAATCGTGAATCTGGGCCGCTTTCTATTGTTGGTTGAGTGTCGTACGCCATTAGGTCGCCGATGAAAAGAGACGAACGAGTCCTGTCAGTTATGGCGCATCCCGACGACGCGGAAATCTTCTGCGCGGGCACTCTGGCAAGGCTGCAGGAAATGGGATTCGATATTCACATCGCTACCATGACACCGGGTGACTGTGGAAGCAAACACCAAAGCCCTTCCGACATCTCCCGCGTTCGCCTCGAGGAAGCTCGCGCGGCGGCCTCACGAATTCGCGCCGGCTATTCCTGCCTTGACTGCCGCGACTTGCAGATCGCCTACGATCCGCCAACCATCCGGAAAGCGGTCGAACTGCTGCGTCAAATCGACCCGGCGATCGTTATCACCCACTCGCCCCGAGATTATCTGCTCGACCACGAGATCACGAGCCTCGTCGTCCGCAATGCTTGCTTCGCCGCGCCGGTGCCGAATTTCCAAACCGCACGACTCCCCAGCCGCCCACCGACCGGCGGCATCCCGCACCTCTACTACGCCTCTCCCGCGGCCGGCATGGACATCTTTGGGGAACCGGTCCCAGCAACCGTCTATATCGACATCTCCGATGTCATGGGTCTGAAAAGCGATATGCTCGCCTGCCACAAAAGCCAGCACGCTTGGCTTCGCGCGCAGCACGGGATGGAGGAGTATCTCAATGAGATGCGCAAGTGGAACGCTGATCTTGGAAAGCAGATCGGGGTAGAGTACGCCGAGGGCTTCCGTCAGCATCTTGGGTACCCCTATCCCAAGGATGACCGTCTAGCCAAGCTACTCGGTGGGACGGCGAAACGCGCGCACTAGTGCTGGGTTGCATAAGTTCCCGATCGTTTATAGGCCGGAAATCTCTGGACCGCTCGGTCGAAAACCCGGGGGTTTTGATCCCCTTGGGTGGGCCTGAGGCTGGTGGCAGGACCGGACTCTTGAGGGGGACTGACCGCTCCCTGACGGTCGCGGCTCCGTTTATCTTGGCCAAGGCCCATGTACACTCCCTCACGGTCGCGGCTTGGAAGGCTCTGCGAACAAACCACTTCCGGGCCAGACGGACGATCGTATGATCCTTCCGGAAAGGGCTTTTTTCAATACGCGAACTTTTGCAACCAAGCACTAGCCGGGACTGCTCGATCTTCCTGAACCAACCCGTCCGCGAGAAAACTGATCGGGTAACACAGACAATCCTGTCTGTGGAACGACCACTACCAGACAGTGCGAAGCTTCTTGTAATCCCTCATCCTCCGATCTTTCGTAACAAGCTGTGCTCGATGACGTAGTGCGGTCGCGGCGATGATGCGGTCCGCGGGGTTGCCGCTAAGTTCCCCCACTAGACCCGCCGCCCCTACAGCAACCTCTGGGGAAAGAGGAAGCAGGTTCATACGAGGTCTGGCCAGGGCCTGCTTGATCCACACCAAGACATCCCGATCCAAGCCCAAGCGCCCCTTGGCGACAAGCATTCCCAGCTCCCAACAGCTAATGGCGCAGATTCCGATCTCAGGCGCCGATTCCAGGGCCCGGCGTGCCCGCACGCTTAGCTTGCTCGGTGAGCTGATCCACCAGATCCAGCTATGGGTATCGGCTATGATCACTTGTCCGCTTTCAATCTTCGTCCACGGGGGAAACGATGTCTTTCTCCCAGCGAACACTGCCGATTAGGGTCGGAGGCTCCGCAGTCTCCACCGCCGCCACTTTGGCGACCGGTTTACCGCGCTTTGTAACGATCAATTCTTCCCCGGTGATAGAGACCTCATCCAGTAGCGCCAGGCATTTAGCTTTGAACTCACCCGCCGGCACGTGTCGAGTCTTTGTGTTCATAGTCATTAGTCTATAGTCATGAACGTAATCGTGTCTACTCCCACTTCTCCCGCCAACTTGGCCTGGGCCGCCTCCCTGACGCCCAGGCCCTTGCTGCAATCACACTCTTGCCACACCAGGAAAAAAGGAGGATGATCGGACTATGACGGCCAATCGAATTCTCTTTCAGCTTCTTTTTCTTCTCTTTCTAGCCGGCGCTCTGGCACACGCGACGCTCGTCCCCCGCATGACGCTCGAACAAGCGGTCGATGACTCCGAGCTTATCGTCCAGGGCACCGTCGTGCGGACCTGGTCGGCCTGGGGTGACAAGCGGCAGTTCATATGGACTCACTACGAACTCAAAGTGTCGGACGCCCTCAAGGGTCTTGCGACCCGCAGCATTGTTGTAAGCGAGCCGGGCGGCAAGGTCGGTGACACCGGTATGCAGATTGCCGGCGCGCCTCGCTACTCCGTGGGGGAAGAAGTGGTACTGTTTGCCACTCGGACGCCCATCGGATACTTGCGGACCGCCGGTTGGGGTCAGGGGAAATATGTGGTCGTGGACTCCAGAGACTCCGACCGTCGGGTCGTCCGCACTTCCGTGCGGGATATCACCTTGGTCGATCCGATTTCCAAGCCGGGGTCGCCGCCGGGGCGGGCGCAAACCGTCCTGGGCCGACTCGATGGCACGGAGTTGAGCGCATTCAAGGAACGCGTGAGACAGTTGGTCGTTTCTCGCGCCGCGAAGGAGGTTCGCTGAAATGACGTCTCGAGCCCTCCTCACCCTGCTGCTCGCAGTTGCCGTTCCCTCTGCTGAAGCCTATGTCCGCGTCAGAACCGCGGGGGGAACTTTTCTCTTTCGGACCGACAACCAAAACATCGTCTATCTGATGAACGATCAGAGGGCCGCCGGGATGACCAACGCGGACGGCGAAGTGTTGATCACCGCGGACAGGGATCCCTTCGCCGCGCTTCAAGCTTCCCTGGCCGCCTGGGATGCTGTGTCGTCCGCGGACGTGAACTTCGCACCGCTCACGACAACGACGCTTGTCAATGATCCTGCCGATGGTAACCACGTTTTCGTTTTTCTTGACACGCCCGAGATCCGGGCAACTGTGGGTGGAGCGCTGGCGATCACAAACCTGCGTTTCAACCCTGTAAACGGACAGATTTCCGACACCGACATCATCTTCAACCCGAACAACACGAACCCCTCCAGCGGCGACTTCGCGCCATATTCGACGACCCTGGAACCCGGCACATACGACATCCAGTCGATTGGCACCCACGAAGTCGGCCATGCGCTGGGATCAGACCACACCGTGGTTACCGGAGCCTCCATGTTCCCCACCCTCGGGATCGGGACAGATTTCTCGTCATTCATCTCGGCCGACGACGCCTGCTTTTTGACCTCGGCCTACCCGGCGCCAGGATCAGCTAATGACTTCGGCGCCATTTCAGGGACCGTTACAGTAGACGGACAGCCTGCCACCGGCGTGTTCGTAACAGCCATCGACTCTGCGGCCGGTGTCACGGTCGGGGCGCTCACCGATCTCAACGACGGCACGTATCGCATTCCGCTTCCGCCGGGAACGTATGTCGTTACCGCCGAGGCGCTTGACGGCCCCGTCACGCCGGGCAACCTTAACATCCCCGGTCAGTTCACTCAGGACGCGCAGGCCGACTTCGTCGGTGGGGGCCAGAACCCGACGCAGTTTCCGGTCATCGCCGGGGGTGAGGACACCGTGGACATTGCGATGGAGGCTGGGCCGTCGCCGCTGGATATTGACGTTATAGGTTCCGGGCCGCCGGACCGCAGTTCCATTAGCCTCGGACGAGGCCCGATTCTCCTGACACCCGGCGAGGCAATCGACCTGGTGATGGCCGGGCCAGGCATCGACGGCACCCTGACCGACGCCAACATCCGGGTGCTGGTCCCGGGTGTGACGATCAGGCCAGGCTCGGTTGGCGCGGGCCCATTTACTACCTCGGGAATGCCAATTGTCCACGCGACAGTTGACGTCACTGACCCCGGACAGAGAGCCATCGGCACCTTCGTGGTCGTTACGAGATATTGTCAAATGTTGTGGATGGGCGAGGTCAGGCGGCGTTTTCCTGAACCATCAATCCATCCTTGAAAACCTTTCCCTCTAAGACATGAACAATCACTTCCGAACCGTTCAGGCGTCGCCAGTGGCGCTCGGCTTGGCGGGCCAGCATGAAGACCATCGTTAACGACGCTTCGCGGCTGCCACAACCCTTCGTTCGTCGCTGCCGCAAACGGACCGTCGCAAAGGTGGACTCGATCGGGTTCGTCGTCCGCAAGTGCCCCCAGTGCTCGGCCGGAAAGTCGTAGAAAGCCAGCAGCACTTGGCGGTCTTTTTCCAGGCACTCGACCGCTTTGGGGAACTTCTTCTCGTATAGGTTCTTGAAACGGTCCAGAGCGGCCTCCGCCGTCTGCCGACTCTCGGCAAGATAGATGTCGCGCAGCGCCTGCTTGGCTTTGCCCTGCATGCTCTGCGGCAGCTTATTGAGCACGTTGGCCGTCTTGTGGAGCCAGCAGCGTTGCTCACCGGTCGCCGGATAGACTTTCCGCAGTGCCGCCCAAAACCCCATCGCTCCGTCGCCCACCGCCAACTTCGGCGGCAGCTCGAGCCCCTGCCGTTTCAAGTCCTCCAGCAACTCCTGCCACGACAGTTCGCTTTCGCGAAAGCCGTCGTGCACCGCCAGCAGTTGCTTGCGACCGTCTTCGAGTGCTCCCATCACAACCAGCAAACACTGCCGTTCATCGTCCAGACGAACATTCGAGTAGATGCCATCGGCCCAAATGTAAACAAACCGCTGGCCGCTGAGGTCACGCTTTGACCAAGCCTCGTACTCGCGGCGCCAGACGTCTTTGAGACGCACCACCGTCGTCGCCGACAGGCCCGGAGCGTCGGGCCCCAGCAAGGCCTCGAGCGCTTCGCTGAAATCGCCCGTCGAGATCCCTTTCAGGTACAACCAGGGGATCAACTCCTCCACACTCTTCGTGCGCCGCAGATACGGCGGCAGGATCTGGGAAGTGAAACGAAAGCGCCGGCCCTGCTCATCGACTCGGCGATCGTCGACCCGCGGCGCCTGGATCTTCAGCTGACCCACGCCGCTGACGATGGTGCGCTCGCGGGCGTGACCGTTGCGCACCACCAGCCGCCGGCCGTCCTGGTCGACTTCGTGCTGATGCGTTTCGATGTAGGCGGTCACTTCGGCTTCCACGGCCTTGACCAGCATCTGGCGCGCTCCTTGGCGCAGCACCTCATCCAAGGGCGAGCGTTCCTTTCCATCAATGACTTGGGGGTTGACTTGACTGCTGCTCTCAGCAGCTTCACACTGACTCATGGCGTATCCTCCTTGTTCCTTTCCAGAAAACGATTGAGTTGCTTCCTCAATCGTCAGGATACGCCGCCTCCCCTCAGAGGCTCATCCACAACTTCTGGTTATAGCTCGGTCGTTACCAACCCGACCGCAGTGTATACCGGCGCCTTGGTCGTTGCCGGCACGCAAGCCGCGCCGGCAATCCCAGTGATTGGCGGCATCGTCAGCAGCGCCAGTTTTGCCCCGAACACACCGGCGGCGCCTGGTTCCATCCTGGCCGTTTTCGGCCAGAACTTCGGCATGACCAACCGGAACTTTCTGTTCCCGTCCACTCGATTTGAGAACGAGGGCGTATCGGTTCTGTTTGACGGCACGGCCGCGCCGCTGTTTGGCGTGTTTGGAGCAACTCCCTTCTCGCAGATCAACGTCCTGGCGCCGACCGATCTGCCCGAAATGGGCCAGGTTCAAGTGAAGGTCACCAATTCGGCCGGAACCAGCGATATGTTCATGCTGGCGATGGCGCCGGCGAGCACGGGTATTTATCGCGCCGACCCGGTGGGCCGCTTGTACGCGGCGGCTTTGGTTGCCTTCGACCCCGACGTCCCGAATCGTGGGCCGACCAGGCATCTGGTCATTCCCGCTTCGACAGCGGCCACGCTGGGCATCCCGACGAACTGCAAGGCGGACGGGGTGGCTCCTTTAGCCGATTGCGGGGAGCCGGTGTCTCCGGGCGTGATCCTACAGATCTTCGTTACGGGTCTGGGCAAGGCCACGCCGGGTGGCGATCCGGCGGGCGATCCCTTGCCGGCGGGAATGGTAGCCCCCGGCGTCCCTGCGTACAACACGGTTGAGACGCCCGAGGTGACGATCGGAGGAATGCCGGCGAGAGTTGATTTCTCCGGGCTAGCGCCCGGCTTTTCAGGGTTGTATCAGATCAACGCGCTGGTGCCTTTAGGGGCGCAGGCGGGCGATCAGGTTCCGCTTACCATCCGCATGCCCAGCGAGGCCACGGGGGATACGTCGAACATAGCGATTGCCGCCCCGTAAGGTCGGTGAGAAGTCGTTCGTCTGCAGACTGATTCGGCGCCAGCCAAGAGATCGCTCCCTACAGAGCTGGAGTTATTTCCTTTTCGCCAAGGGCTTGGGACCCACTTTCGCCGGGCTATACCAAATCAACATTATCGTTCCCGCCGGCGTGCCGGTGGGCGATAGTGTGATCATGGTGCTTTCGATGCCCAATGGCCTGAGTCATCAGTTGCCCATCGCTATCCGGCCGTGAGGGTCTGGGCTTAAAACCCGCGCTCAACAATCGAACGCACTTGCAAGCTACAAACGCCGCCAAGGAGCACGCTCACCCGAGGCCGTGACCATTCTCAGTAAGATCCGCACGGTGCTCGAGATGATCAAGTTCGAGCACTCGGTGTTCGCCTTGCCGTTTGCTTTGACGGGTGGGCTACTGGCGGTGAGGGGCAGCGGTCTGGGTTGGGGAGAGCTGGGGGCGAAATTCGCCTGGATTATTGTCGCCATGGTAGCAGCACGATCGGCGGCGATGGCCTTTAACCGCGTCGCCGACGCCGAGCTGGATGCCCGCAACCCGCGCACCAAAATGCGAGCGATCCCGGCCGGGGTTGTCTCGAAGTCTTTTACCTGGGGCTTTATCGTTTTTTGGTCGGCGGTCCTGTTGTTGGCTGCTTACATGCTCAACCCGCTGTGCCTCAAGCTGGCTCCGGTTGCCTTGGCCGTGGTTTTCGGTTACTCCTTCACCAAGCGGTTCACGTCGCTTTCCCATCTCGTGCTGGGGTTCGCACTGGGGATCGCCCCTGCCGCCGCTTGGATCGCCATCCGGGGAACGCTCGATTGGCCCATCTTGCTGCTCACAGCCGCCGTCATGTTCTGGACAGCGGGTTTCGACATCATCTATTCCTGCCAGGACTACGATTTCGACCGCGAAGCGGGAGTCTTCAGCCTGCCCCGCTCGCTGGGCATTGGCCGGGCACTGCTGGTTTCGCGCCTGCTACACCTGGGAATGGTCGCGCTGCTGGTTTGGCTTGCCCGGCTCTTCGAACTCGGCTGGTTCAGCTTGGCGGGCATCGTCGTCGTCGCTGCTTTGTTGGTCTACGAGCACAGCTTGGTCAAGCCGACCGATCTCTCGCGGGTCGACGCCGCCTTTTTCGCCGTCAACGGCTACGTCAGCGTGCTTTTCTTTTTGTTCTGGGGCGCGGACGTAATCTGGTCGGCGTAATTTCAGCGCGTATGCCGATTGATTGCAGGGCAACCCCCCGCCACACCTCGGGCTGGTCCTCTAGGAATGTGTATAATAAAATAGATATGTACACATTAGGAAGGCTCTTCGATGAGAACCAATATCGTCATTGATGACCAACTGATGCGCGCCGTCTTGAAAGCCACGGGCCTGCGGACGAAACGTGAGGCGGTCGAGACGGGCCTCAGGACGCTCCTTCAACTTAAGCGCCAGGAACGCATCAGGAAATACCGCGGCAAACTGGCCTGGGTCGGCGACCTTGACGCTATGAGAAGGGATTCGTGATTGTCGTCGATTCGAGCGTCTGGATTAGTTATTTTTCAAGTTCTGCTCAAACGCCCCAAACCCGGGTGCTGGACGATCTCCTCGGTCGCGAGAGAGTTGTTGTTGGAGATCTCATTCTTGCGGAGGTACTGCATGGTTTTCGCTCAGACCGCGACTATCGGGACGCCAAGTCGCTGCTGGCATCACTCGACTACCGCAGCATGATCGGGCGCGAGATCGCCTTGATGAGCGCCGCCAATTACCGACGACTGCGAAAGAAGGGGATCACGGTCAGAAAGAGCATCGACTGCCTCATCGCGACCTTTTGCATCACCGAGAGGCTGCCCCTGCTGCATGCCGACGACGACTTTCGAGCGTTTGAGAAGCACTTAGGCTTGGTTTCGCTGACTTAGCGAATCCTTTGATATGCTTTCTAATGCAGGCGCCGATAACGTAGGCGGGGCCTGATCTGCCATGCTGCCCCACATTGACGATCGCCGGCTTCGGCCCGTAGCGGAGAAGGTAGAGGCCGGCGAGCGCCTGGACTATCGCGACGGGCTGGTTCTTTACCGCTCGCCCGATCTTCTGACCGTTGGCTACCTGGCCAATCACAGACGGGAGAAGCTAAACGGAAACATCACCTATTTCAACGTCAATCGCCACATTAACCCGACAGATGTGTGCGTTGCGGCCTGTAAGTTGTGCGCTTTTGGTAAGCAGGTGCGCGACCCGCGGGCCTACACCATGTCCTTAGAGCAGGTCTGGCACGTTGCCGGGCAGGGTTACACGGAGGCGGTCTCGGAGTTTCACATCGTCGGAGGACTTCACCCGGAGCTGACCCTCGACTGGTACTGCGAGATGATTGGCGGTCTTCGGGAGCGCTATCCCCAGGTGCACTTGAAGGTCTTCACGATGGTCGAAATCGGCTATCTAGCGCGGCGCGCGAAGATCTCGGCCGAGGAGACGTTACGGCGGCTCAAGGGGGCGGGCGTGCAGTCGCTTCCCGGCGGAGGCGCGGAGATCTTCCACGAGCGAGTGCGCCGCATCATCTGCGATCACAAGATCAACGGCGAGGAATGGCTGGCAACCGCGCGGACGGCTCACCAAATGGGCTTGCGCTCGAACGCGACCATGCTTTACGGTCACATCGAGACGGAGGAAGATCGTGTCGACCACCTACTGAAGTTGCGGGATTTACAGGACGAGACCGGTGGCTTCCAGACATTCATCCCGCTCGCGTTTCATCCCGAAAACACAGCGATGCGGCATCTGCCGACAACGAGCGGGTTCGAGGACATCAAAAACATCGCCATTGCAAGGCTGCTGCTCGACAATTTCCCGCACATCAAAGCCTACTGGATCATGATGACGCCGAAAATCGCCCAGGTTGCCCAACGCTTCGGCGCAGATGACCTCGACGGCACGGTGGTCGAGGAAAAGATTTACCACGACGCCGGAGCCACCACTTCACAGTCGTTGCGCCGGGACGAGTTGCTGCGACTCATCCGGCACGCAGGCCGCGAACCCGTTGAGCGCGACACTCTCTACCGCCCTGTCACGCGTGACGAAGCCACCTTCACGGTAGTCGTCTAGATCGCATTCTCGACAGCCTGCCTTCCGGGAGCCTATCTCATCGATCCCTCAGCGCTGTCGTAAGGAATGCAGGTATGGCGGAAGTGGCCGGAGGCGTCGCCGACAGAAGCATCGAATGGTTTCCGAATCCGAGACAAACCTGAACGAGCTGGAGGAGCTCACGGAGTCCGGTGTGGCTTACCGGATGCACGCCTACTATCTGCCAAAGTTTCAAGAGTTCCTCGACCGCAATCACGTAGCCCTCTCGGAGGCCCGGGTGCTGGACTGCGGTTGCGGAAATGGGGTCTCCATCCAGCTGCTCGCCGAAGCCGGCATTCAAGGGTTCGGCATCGACAGCTGGCCCCTCAGAAAGCAGCAATGGAAGCAGCGCGGGTTCGGCTCGCGCACAAGCTGTCTTTTCGGCGACGCGACACGTTTGCCCTTCGACGATCGAAGTTTCAACATCGTCTTCAGCTGCGGACTGCTGGAACATATCGGTGTCTACGAGGAATGGGAGCCTGCCTACCCGCGCCAGGCCGTCGCCGAATCAGTTCGAGGAGCGCAAAGGCTTCCTCGCCGAATGCCTCAGGGTCCTGCGCCGGCCTGGAGTCTTGTATATCGACCACCTGAATGGAGCTTCCCGCTCGACTTCTGGCACTATACGGGACACACCGGCTTTCGTCCGCACTCACCGTCCGAGGGATTCCTGCCCGACTTCGACGAACTCGTCCAACTGCTACGCGCAGCGGGATGGAAGGGATCGATTGAAGCGATCAGTCCGGCCGGCCGATTCGAGTTCAAGCAGGTCGGTCGACGCTGGTGGGGGCGATTCCTCACTTGGCCGGCAAAAGGACTACTGAATCTAATCAGCCAGCCCGGATTCGCTCGACTGGCTCGCTCACCCTTAAATCCGTATTTGGTGGTCCGCGTCGAAAACTTGTAGCGCAATGCGAGGCGAAATCCTTGCCCTCATCCGGCGCGGCTCATGCCCGGGGTTCCGGACCTGCCGCGGCTATTCTTTTTGACGGCTGAAGATGCACGATTCCATCCAAGAGAGGATCCAGGAGTAAAAGAGCGGGAAATCCTGCGGGGATTGGCGGAGATGGAGCAGCCCGAGCGCCGCGGGCAGGCGGCGCCGGGACTCGACAACAAGCCCAAGGCCGGACGATCAGCAAGCGTGGGCTGGATCAGTGCTGTCCGCGCCCTCGCTGAAACAGCGGCCTCGAACCTTCGCCCGCCGGCCGCAACGGCCTGTCGCCCCGCCGCTTTGTGTGCTAGCATAATGCTAGCATGAGGAATCAATATGGCTACTCTTACCATCCGGAACGTCCCGGCGAGCGTGGTCAAGTTGCTGAAGGCGCTCGCGCGGAGAAGCCGGCGATCCATGGAGCAAGAGGTTCGGGAACTCCTGGAAAGCTACGTCGCTGAGCGCCGCTCAGTCATCGAACAGATTGAGGCGGGGTGGGCGACACAGCTTCGTCGGCCGACGGCTGAACAGGTGGAGGCCTGGATCGGCGTAGGGCGCAAGTGAGAGCCGTTGTCGATACGAACGTTGTAGCGTACTTTCTGTTCGGTACCGAGCCCTTCGTGGATGAGGTGCGCGGGTTCTGGAACGTGGTGCGCGAGCCGATCGCGCCGGCGCTTTGGGAGGCCGAGATCGTGAACGTCGTATGGATGGCGATTCGCAGCGGCATCGTAGAGGCCCACGACGGACTGCGGAGGCTGGACCTGGCAGCTCGTCTCGGCGTCTACTCGGTCCCGAGCAGGAAGCTTTGGCAGGGGGCCCTGACCCGCTCCGTGCGATCAGGCGTGGCCGTTTACGACACTCTATTCGTCGAGCTTGCCGGTCGCCAACGTCTTCCCTTGGCAACCTTCGATACGAGAGTGCTCACCGCCTTTCCCCGGATCGCCAGACGCCCGGGCGCTCTTGCTTCGCACTAGCTACTTTCCATAAGTTCGCGTATTTAAAAAGGCCTTTCCCGAAGGATCATACGGCCCCTCTGTCTGGCCCGGAAGTGCTTCGCTCACAAAGTCTTCTGAGCCGCGACCGCGAGGGAGCGGTCCCCGCATTGCCGACCCATAAACGATCGCTAACTGTATGATAGTAGGCACTAGCCCGCATTTCTACCCACCTGCCGGCCCCGCGGGCGTTCAGCGCTCGCGGGACAGTTTGGCCAACCCGCTCGGTGCGTTATCGGCTTTCAACCCGGATTTCCCATAAAGCTCTCGGTAGATGGCAGTGTTGCGAATCACGGCTTGAACGTAGCCGCGGGTTTCCGTGAAGGGAATGAGTTCGACGAATTCTGTAGGGTCGTTGAAACCGTTCGAGGCCAACCATGCCTCTACACGGTGCTCGCCGGCGTTATAAGCGGCTAACGCCGGCACCGTCCGATTCTCGAACTGGTCGAACAGGTCGCGCAGATAGCGCGTGCCCAACCTTAGACTGAGATCGGGCGAATTGAGACTGTGTGTCGAATAGCCGGACACCCCCAGTCTACGCGCCAGCCGACGGCCCGTCGCCGGCATGATCTGCATCAGCCCCCGCGCCCCGGCGCGCGAGCGGGCTTGAGGGTTGAATTCCGATTCTTGCCGGATGAGACCGGCCACCAGATAGGGGTCCAAGCGGTGAGGTCGTGCGCGGGCGCGCAACTGTTTCTCCCAGCGCATGGGAAATAGCGATTCCCAGAACTCCCGTGGCATCGAGTCGAAGGGGAAGCGCAAGTAGCCGAACCCGTAGCGCTTCATGTAGCGCAGTCCACGGTGGAACTCTCCGCGCTCGCGTGTTTGTCGAGCGAGTTCGAGGCCAATCCAATAGGAATCGGCGGCTCGATAGTCCGCCGTACGAAGCTCGCTTTCGGCCAGATCGGGCAGCGACAACTGATAGAGCAGCCGTCCTCGGCGTAGACGCCGCTCGGTCTGAGCCGACCTTTGCTTCACGAGGCGCCGAGGTGCGGGTACGGACGCAAGGTACGCCGGCCCTTCCGGCTTCTCAGCGTCTTCCGCCTGGCCCAGCAGAACGAGCCGTTGCCTGGCTTGTTGTACGTAGTAGTAGTGGGGGTATCGAGAAGCCAGTTCGGAGTAAATCACCCGGGCTAGCGGAGGATTCCCGCCCTTTTCGGCGATTCGGGCGAGCCAGTAGGCGGCGCCGGCCACTCGGGGGGAGCGAGCATAAAGGCGGACGTGTTCTTCCAGCAGCGACTTGGCGGCGGGGTCACGATCCAAATAGGCCCGCCAACACACTTTCCAGTGAGCCAAGGGGCCGCGCTTACCGTTGGGGAAGGCCCGCGCCGTGCGCTCATAGTAGCGACGGGAGGTTTGGGGCTCGTCCTGAAGAAGATAGTAGTTTCCGAGCGAAAACAGCGCTTCTTCGTACCACGGGGAGCCGGGATACTTCTTGCCTAGCTCTTCCGCGCGCTGGGCGAACTCTTTCCGGCGACCGAGACGGCGGGCGCACTCTCCAAGATAGTAGAGGCGCTCGGCGGCGGCCTTCGGGTCTTGGACTTTCAAACGGGTGAGCCGGCCGTACGCCGCGCTCGTGCGAAGCCTGCGGTAATCGCAGGCCCCGATTCTTACCTGGGTCCGGTCACGATCGGCGGCTTTCAGGCCGGCAACCGCACGTCGATACTCCGCCCAGGCTTGGGGGTACTTCGAGGCCCGGAAAAGGGCATCAGCCCTGCCGAGTCTCCAAGTGAACGGAGCCGGCGGATAGCGCTTGCCTAACTTTCGCCGCAGTGTATCAAGTCGCTTCTCGGCTTCTTCAGCTTGTGGTGAGAGTGGGTACTTGTAGTAGGCTTGCCGGTACGTCCGCACAGCCTTGAGCAGTTGACCGTCAAGTTCCTCGATGCGGCCCAACAGCCAGAGTCGAACGGGTGCGGAGATCGGGGACTTCTCGGTCTCGAGTAGATTTTTTGCTTGGTCTCTTTGCGCAGAGCGGATCAAGCATTCCGCCTGCAGGCGTGCGGCGCCTGCAACCAGGCGGCTTTCCGCAAAGCTTTTCTGAAAGTCGGCCAGCGACTGGGCAGCTTCGCGAAACTGCTCGGCGGAAGCCAGGCTGCGAGCCTGATAGTACCGCGCGTAATCCGGCAGCTCGGCCGTTTCGCCGGCTGCTTTTTCAAGCTCCTCGGCGGCCTGGGCGTAGTTCTCGGCTTCGTGGTCGCCCATGCCCAGGGCGAACCGTGCTAGGCCCTTTGTATCTCGGGAAGAGGACTTGCGGAGGTAGGCGAGAAGCCGATCACGCTCAACTTTGTCGCCGGAATCGAGGTACTCGCGAGCGAGCCGCTGGAGCTCGTCGGGGATGAGGGCCGCGCTGACACGGACCGCCGCTGCCGGGAGTAAAACTAGCAGCAACAGGGCGGCGAGAATCACACGCTTGTCGATATGGCGCTCTAGCAGAAGAATTGGTCGCTTACTCTTGATTCTATCGCCACCGGACGCACCTGAGCGACTCTTTTTCGTGGTCAGGTATTCTTTTGTCGGCCCCGGGTGGATGATATCGTAGCTAAGGTCATCCAACCGGAATTTTCGCCGGGGGAGTGCCCATGAGCCTTCGCCAAAATAAACGGAGCCGCGACCGTCAGGGAACGGTCAGTCCCCTTCAAGAGTCTGGTCCTGTCACCAGCCTCAGGCCCACTCAAGGGAATCAAAACCCCCGGGTTTTCGACCGAGCGAAAGCCTAATCGCCAACGTTACGTATTGAGGGGCAGCGCGGTTGCGGTAACCAGCTACGGTGTAGTTTCGACGTTATTGACCGACGTGCACCCAGCTCCGCTAAGGTCTATGTCGACGCCGGCAACCTGCGCGTTGTCCGTGGCGACATTGCCGCTAACAAGTGACTCACAAGTGACAGCTATTCCGTCTCCGTCATTAGACACGGCGACGTTTCCGGTTACGACGGAACCCGCGTCCGCAAATATCCCAACGCCCCCGTTCCCGTTCGCGATGTTGTTCTTAACGATGCTCCTGAGCGAAACACGCATGCCAGCCACCCCATTCGAGACGGCGTTGTTGTTCAAGACTCGATTGGTTTGCCCGCTGTGGATGGTTATGCCATGGTTGACGCTGCTAACCACAGACACGTTCTCGATGACGGAGAAAAACGCGCCTTCCAAGTCAACCCCCCGGTAAAAGTCCGCAATGTTCAGATTGCGGATTTCAATGTACTCGTTCTTAGAGCCGGCGGAGTTGACACGAACACCGTCACCCGTGGTGGCGTTGCCGGTCATCGCAAAACCCTGCCCGTCAATGGAGACGTGTTCTGCATCGATCGCTAAACAGTCGCCGGCATCGACCCAGTCCGCTTCTGCGCCTGTAAGGAGCCCACCGGTTCCGGGCAAGGGGTTGAGGACGATGTAGGGACCCGGCTCGTCGATAACCTGACAATCCGTAATCACCTGGGGGTCTGTTGCATCAGGTGGCAAAGCTTGCACACAGCTGCTTACTGAAAGGGTCAGTGCCAAAATCGCTATTACTGTGAAGTGTGTCACGATTCCCTCCTTGAGTCGCAACTATAGTCCCTCATCTTGGGTTCTGGCCGGAGCGCCAGGGCGCGCCAAGTATAACCCAATGGCGTGGGATTTACAACTATATTCGTGTGGCACGGGTGCGCACTGGCATGCGACTGGGATGATATCGTAACTAGTGTCGACGAGTCGAGAATCCGCTTCGAGCCCCTAGGGCCGGGCCACATACCAACCCGTCCCCACACTGCACAAACTCTGCTGGGGAAAGCCACCTTTGAGGCGCCCGTAAAGTGATCTTGCGTGGCCGGGGAAATTGCTTGGCAGCCTGTGAATTACGAGATGACAGGTGCGTGGTCAGAGTTGTCAGCTTACCTCTGGGGATGCAAACCCCTCGATCACGGCCTATTGTGGTGAGGTGTGTAAAGGACCCGAACGCTCGGTGACACCGGCTTCCTCCTCATCCTGCCTGTGTGTATAGGTAGGAATTCTTGAGGAATGTCTTCTGAGACACCCAAGGAATCGCGGTCGCCAAATCGGACAAATGGCCCATCAAGGTCAAGTCCCGAGATGCGGGCTTGTGGGAAGGCATCCCGGCGATACTTATTCATTTATCAACACAGCGTCGAGGATGGCCGGGAAAAGAATCACTTCTCCGGTGTCGAAGACCGAAGCGACGCAGGGAGCTGGTTGATTTTTTGTCGGGTCGAAGCCCGACGGTAACCCCACGGGCATGCCTTTCCCGCGGTACATTCTGTAAGATAATTTTGTAGCTGTAGAAAGCACTCTAAACCACGAATCTCAACAAGTTTCAGCACGCACGCCGTAAGTCGCTGAAATGTAAGTGCTTGAAATAAAGGCGGTTGCGAAGAGTGGCGGAATCTGTCTTACAAGCGGGAGGCCGCAGGTTCGAGTCCAGTGCCGCCCACCAATTTTTCAATAAGTTAGGGCCAATCCGGCCCTCTAGACAGGAGCTGCTGTAGAGAGATTCTGTAATGAACGCCTGGGATTTACCCACTAGCGCCGCGCGGAGTCGGACAGCAGCGTCGGCGTTCGAGAGGACTCGCAGATGCCTGGAATGATAGTGGCTCCGCAACCGCGGGCCGTGGAAGACGGCGCCAAGGTACTCGCGCAAGGGGGGAACGCCTTCGATGCCGCTCTCGCTTGTGCGTTCACCCAGGGTGTCATCGATCCGCATTCGTGTGGCGTGGGCGGCTATTTGCTGCTGACGTGCCAGCCGGCCGACAGCACCGAGCGGCAGCCGATTCTCGATGCCCCGGCACTGGCCGGATCAAGAGTTTGTCCCGAGATGTGGGAGGACATCGTTATCGGTCCGAATCCGGGCGGCTGGGGCTTCTTCCTCAAAAACCGGGTGAATGAAGACGGCTATCTCTCGATTTGTACACCCGGGGCCGTCCGGGGCTTCGAGGCGATCCACTCTCGTTGGTGCACCAAGAGCTGGGCGGATCTGATCGCTCCGGCTATCGAACTCGCGGCGGAAGGCTGGAGGGTCGGCGCGCACCAAGCCGGTCGCTGGAAGGAAAAGGCTCTCTACTACGAGGGCGCGCCGCTCAGCGAGAAATTGCGGGTCACGCCTGAGGCGGAACGGATCTACTTGAAGCCAGACGGCTCGACGTACGAAGCCGGCGAGATGATTCGCAACCCCGGCTATGCACGAACTCTCGAACGACTTTCAAAACATGGCGCCGAGGATTTCTATTCCGGGGATCTGGCGGTCGAGATTACTTCCGATCTGGCGACCAACGGCAGCTTTGTCACTGCGGATGATTACGCGGAATACGCGATCCGCGAAGAACCTCCGGTCGTCATTCACTATCGCGATTACGTGGTCCAGACAACGCAGCCGCCGCACGGCGGGCCGACGCTAGCGGCCGTTCTCAACATCCTCGAGGGGCATGATCTAGCGAGGTTAGGCCACAACTCGCCCGAGTACATCTACTTGGTTTCGATGGCGATGAAGGCGGCATTTGCCGACCGCAACTCGAACCTTGCCGATCCGCGCTTCGTGGATGTACCGCTTGATTGGATGATCTCCAAAGAAAGAGCGAGCGAGTGGCGGGCCATCATCGATTCGGGCAAACCCCTCAGCGTCCCCGTCGTTCCCACCGGGGCGCCCGACACCACGCACGTCAGCGTCGTTGATCGCTGGGGCAACTGCGTCTCGCTGACCCATTCGCTGGGCTCGTCCTCGGGCGTGATTCCTCCCGGGCTCGGCTTCATGCACAATAATTCGATGCTCAACTTCTATCCTTATGCCGGGCACGCCAACAGCATGGCTCCGCGCAAAGGACGCACCACGGGCATGACCCCCACGATCGTCTCAAAGAACGACCAACCGGTGCTTGTAATCGGCGCGCCGGGGGCGACGCGCATCATTACCGCCGTCGTTTCGGTCATCTTGAATCGGATTGACTTCGGCATGTCGATTACCGATGCCGTTTTGGCGCCTCGCTTCGACTGCCAAGGAGATACGATTTACTGTCAGGCACGCATTCCGGACTATGTTTGTGCCGAGGTCCGAAAGAAACACAACATGGTTCGATTGCCGCAGAGTCACGGCGGCCTGGCCCTGGTTCACGCGGTCGCAGTCGATGGAGAAGGAGGAAAGCTCACCGGCGCCGCCGACGCGGGCGCCGAGGGGATGGCGCTCCGGGTCGACGAGGCTTAAGAGGCGCTGATCGACGACCTTGCTTCGGCGAACGCCTCATTATGGCTAGTCCATGGCTAGTGCTTAGTTGCATAAGTTCACGATCGTTTGTGGGCCGGCAATCCCGGGACCGCTCCCTCACGGTCGCGGCTCGGAAGCCTCTGTGAACAAACCACTTCTGGGCCAGACAGATGGCTGTCTGATACTTCGGAAAAGGCCTTTTATATACGCGAACTTTTGATACCAAGAACTAGTCCGCGTTTCTCACCAGCAGGTTCTTCCGGGTTTCTAGTGGGCGAGTGAGGCTCGGTGGTAGTCTCGCGGGATGCAAGACCGCGAGCTATACCGCCAGATTCTGGGCATCGAAAGTCCCTGGAAAGTCGTGCGAGTGGAGCTGCGCCGAGCCGACGGCGAAGTCCACGTCTTCCTCGAACACGACGAGCAAGTCCGCTGGCCGTGCCGCCAATGCAGCGCCGTGTGCGCACTCCACGATCATCAGCCCGAACGCCGCTGGCGTCACCTCGACACCTGTCAGTACCGCACGATCCTGCACGCCCGGCCGCCGCGCAGCGACTGCTCCGAGCACGGGCCGCGCGTCGTGCGACTGCCCTGGGCCGAGGCTTCCAGCCGCTTCACCGCGCTGTTTGAAGCTCTCGCGATCTCGTGGCTGAAGGAAGCCAGCCAGCAAGGCATCGCCGAGTTGCTGGCGCTGAGCTGGGACGAGATTCACGGCATCCTGGAACGCGCCGTGCAACGTGGGCTCGAACGTCGCGCGGCAGAGCCGATTCCCTACCTGGGCGTCGACGAGAAGAGCTTCCGCAAGCGCCATCGCTATCTCACCGTCGTCAACGATCTCAACCGCTCGCGCGTGTTGTTCGTCGCCGAGGGACGCAGCCAGGCCAGCCTGGACGGCTTTTGGAAGACGTTGAGCGCAGAGCAACTCGCCCGAGTCGAGGCCGTCGCGATGGACATGTGGGATCCTTACGTCGCCTCGACCCGGGAGCATCTCGACGAATCGGAGAAAAAGATCGTTTACGACAAATATCACATCGCGGCGCATCTGGCGAAGGCGGTGGACCAGGTGCGGCAGGCGGAGAACAAGCGTTTACTGGCCCTCGGCGACGAGCGTTTGACAGGCACGAAGTACGCTTGGCTGCGGCATCCGGCGAACTTTTCCGAGGACGCCTGGCGCGAGTTCCGCGCGCTGCGCGAAAGCGACTTGAAGACGGCGCGGGCGTGGGCGTTGAAGGAAACGGCGATGCGGCTGTTCGACTATCGTCGCGAATCGGCGGCGCGAGCTTTCTTCGAGCAATGGCGCGACTGGGCGAGTCGCAGCCGGCTGACGCCGATGGTCACCGTAGCGCGGATGTTGACGGCTCGCCTCGAAAACATACTCACGTATCTGAAACACCGCATTACGAACGCGGTCAGCTAGGGGTTGAACTCAAGGATTCAATGGGTCAAGGCCACGGCGCGCGGTTTCCGCAATCAACAGAACTTCATCAACGCCATCTACTTCCACTGTGGGAAACTCGATCTGGCTCCTTCGCCCACTTAAAACCCGGAAGAGTCCACCAGCGGTCGGCAGCAGCGGAGCAAAGCCTCGCTCTTCGAGATGTAGGGGCGCGATTCATCGCGCCCGCTTGCCCTACAAACTGTAAGCCGGACCCGCGAGGCCCGGGCCACGAAGGCGGCGGCGGCGGACGTACCGGGGCGGTACAATGAGCCGCATGAGCCATCAACCCTTCGGCGCGGCGATCATCGGGACCGCTCATGCGCACGCTGTCGGCCACCTCGACGCCATCCGCAAGTCGAAGACGTGGGACCTCATTGCCGCGGCAGAACCGAATCCCGAACTGCTGGCCAAAGCGAAAGCCAATGCCCGCTGGGACGGCGTCGCATGGACTTCCGTCGATGCGCTGCTTTCCGACGACCGTGTTCAAATGGTCTGCGTCGAGACCGACCCTTTGGAGTGCCTGCCTTATGCGCTGCGCTCGATCGAAGCCGGCAAGCACACCAAGATTGACAAGCCGCCGGGCATCGACTTTCAGCTATTGAAAAAGATCTTCGACGAAGCCGAGCGGAAGCACCTGCTCGTCCAAATGGGGTACGTCTACCGTTACAACCCGGCCTTCCGTCTTGCTTATCGCGCGATTCAAGAAGGCTGGCTCGGGCCGATTCGCTCGGCTGTCTGCCAGATAAACGACATGCTGGGGCCGCCAGGCCGGCGGCGTCTCGACCGTTACCCCGGAGGGCAATTCTACGAGATCTGTTGCCACATGCTCGATGCGCTCGTCTGGTTGCTCGGGGAACCGAAACGCGTCACCTCCGTCCTGCGCCATAGCGACCCGGTCGACGACGAGCTGGAGGACGACGTCCAGGCCACGCTCGAGTTCGAACCGGCGCTGGCGGTTCTCAAGAGCAACACTCGGGATGGCGAACGTTACTTTTACCTATTCGGCGAGGCCGCCTCGATTCAAATCGACGACCCAGACCGTCCGAAGGTGCGACTGGTTTTAACGTCCCCGCACGGAGAGTTTTCCGCCGGCTTGCACCAAGTGCCGGTGGGCCCATCAGTCCGCTACGTCCCAGACCTGGATGACCTAGCGGGAGCCATTCGTGAGCGACGCTTGGTGGAGCACTTCACTCCGGAACACGATCTGGCCGTCCAGCGAGTGTTGTTGGATGCTTGCCGGGTGAAGCTTTAGCCCGCATTTCTCACAAGTTTTGCCCGTTAGTCATAAAGACCCGTTATTCTCGTAGGGGCCGACCACCGTGTCGGCCCATTACCGATCCGTGCACATTGTTCCGTCTGAATTTGTGCAAAAGATCGTACATCGACGCTACGGGGCGGCACAGTAGCTCGCCCCTACGCTTCCCTCGTGAGAAAAGCGGGTTAGAGATCCCGGGGCGAGCCTTGACCTCGGCCGGCGCCTACTTTCACGCGGGAAACCCATTGCGTCCCGACAGTGGGAGGCGTACAATCCCCTCGGTAGGTGAGCGAAATGGAAAATCCCGAGCAAGACAACAACCCCCGGTCCGCCGGCGTCAGCCGCAGGGCGTTCCTTAGCAGTGCACTTTCTCTGACCGCCGCGGCGGGGGGCAGCGCCGCGGCGGCCGCGCAGCGGCCGACACCGAGTGCGGGAGGCAAGAAGATCGGATTTCCCCTGTGGTGCGACAAAGGCGGGCTCATTGACCCCACCGAGCCCGGGGACGAAACGAAGGTCAGGGATTTCGTCCGCAAGTGCGCCGACCACGGAGTGACGAGGCTCTTCCCGTGGACCGGGTCGCGCGTCCTGGTAGAAGCCGCTCACGAAAAGAACATCGAAGTCCATCCGTACCTGGCTTTTAATTCTCATGGTCGAAAGACCGTGAGGTACACGTGGTCCGTGAACTACGTTGGGCCGCCTATAGGGACGCCCGAGGCCAAGGAGATCCTAGACCACCATCGCCCCATTTGGGCCCATCGGCGCTATTCAGCAAAGGTGAGCGAATTCGCAAAGCAGCATCCCGAATGGTGGGCTCTCGACCGTCAGCTGACCAAGGAGTTGAACGTCGGCCGAAAGCGCGTCATGAGCCTAGCCGTGCCGGACGTGCGGGCTTATGAAAACAAACAATACTCGTCGTTGCTCGAAGACACCGGCGGAGACGGTGTTCAAGTAGAGTTCATTTCCGAGAATAGAGACGAGCACGGTGTCGCCATCTTCGGTTACGAGCAGCCGATGGTCGGGGCGTATCGGGAGAAGTTCGGGAAGAGTCCCTTCGAGCTGGCCAACAACGATCCCAGTTGGGTGCAGTTCCGCGCGGACCGGGTCACGACGTGCCTAAGGGAGCTGCGGCAGAAGCTGAAGGATAAGTTTCCGCGGGCGCTCCTATCGGTAACGATCATTGACCGCGACCAAGAGGATTACATCAAAGTCGGTCAGGACTTGCCCCGCTGGGTCGAGGAGGGCTTGATCGACGAGTTATACGTGTGGTTCCGCACCACCTCGGACTTGGGAACGCTAGAGCGCCACGTCAGGCAGGCCGCGGATATCGTAGCCGGTCGCGTCCCTCTGATTGCCGAGATTTCCTGCTATCACCCGGGGAGCATCCAGGACCCGAAACGGATGGTCGAGGCCGCCCGCCGGGCCAGAGCCAGCGGAGCCGACGCGGTCGGAATCTACCGCAGCCACGCGGTCGATCAGCTGGATTTGTGGCCCGTTATCGAGCAAATCGCCCAACTTTGATCGGCGACGGGCGAGGTCTTTGGTTTTCAGTTCGGCAACCCCAAGCGCGGAACTGCTCAGAGCTCGAGCTTGCCGTCGAAAAGCATGTCTTTCAGCTTGAACTTGCGCTTCACGGTCATCGGCCCGAGCTTCATCTCGAACTCCACGTTCTTGTCTTCAAGAACGATCTGATCCGTGCGCGGAAACCCGACAAACAAGGTGACAGACTCCTCCTGCTTAAGCGTTTCGATGACCTCAGGCCGAATGGGATCCTTATTCTTGCGCTTCAGGGAGGTGGTTTCCTTGAGGCGATCCGTGTCTTGCGACATGCCGGCCATACGGCCCGAGAACCCAGCCACCGATACGACGTAGTGCGTCTCGCTCCTTTGAAGGAACTGCTTTGCTTCCGCGGCTGTGTGGGCCTCGTTGCCGAAACGGCCTCTCATGAGGGCCTGTTTGATGGGTAAGGCGCTGGACCACTGAATCGTGAGTTCAAGCCCGGGAAGGCTCCGGCCTCCACCGGCGCGGCCATAGCCGCCGCCACCACCGCCACCGGGGATTCCTCCGCCACCGCCACCTCCGCCGCCACCGCCACCGGGGATTCCTCCGCCACCGCCACCTCCGCCGCCGGGAAAGCCTCCGCCGCCCGGGCCCCCGCCGGCTCCGCCGCCGTACCCGCCAGGAGACCCTTGTCCGCCAGGGCCACCCATGCCCCCGAAGCTGAGGCTGACCTTCTTTGCCCAGGGAGAATTATTAAGGATTTTGCGGACTTCCTTCGCGCTCCACTCGGTGTAATCCTTCGTCTCCCAAAAGCTCGCGGCCGAAAGGATTGCCACCCCAACCAGACCAAGTCCAAAAAGTTTAAATTCGGGTTTCATCATTCACGTATACCTCCTAGCCCCAATACCGTTCACTTAAGCTGTGACGGGACCGACGAATCTTTCCCTGCATGGCGCCGTTCGTCACGTACGGGCACGACGTGTCGCGCCCTGGCGACCGCCTGTTGCCACCTTCCGTGTCTCTATAACCTTTGCGTCCAGCTCGCAATTGCAGGGAGCAATTCGAGCATCCGTTGCCGCTAAGTGAACGGTATTGCTCCTAGCCCGCTTTTCTCGCGAGCTGACGGTCGCAGCCCGCGGCGCGGCGACCGTGACATCAGTTCACCACGCTTGATCCCGTTCCCGGCTACCCTGTTTCTGGGCGCTTCGAACTTTGGTTTCCTCATGCGAGGGGACCTGAGGCCCCTCAACGATTCTACGAAGCCGTCCCCGAATCCGGCAAGAGTCCGGGCAGCTGCATTTCCACCGTTAGTCCCGGACTCGAATTCCGCGCCCGGAGATCACCCTGGTGAAGCTCCACAGCTCGCCGCGCAATGGAAAGTCCCAGTCCAGTACCACTACTGGACCGATCGCGATCCCCATTGACGCGATAGAAAGGATCGAAGATTCTATCGAGATCTTCTGCCGGAACGCCCGGCCCGTGATCGCGAACGGAAATCACGGCGGTCTCGTCTCGACGATCCAGCATGACCTCCACCGAGGTGCCTTCCGCCGCATAGCGAATAGCATTGCGAACTAAGTTTTCGACGGCCCGACGAAGAAGTTCCGGATCACCAAGAACCGCGATGCCGGAAGGGGCCCGCAGATCCAACTTGCAGTCTCGCGCCTGGGCCTCGATAGAACAGTCGTCCGCCACCTCCGCAAGCAGAGAGTGCAAGTCGACCGACACTTTTTGGAGATTGCCTCCTTCACCTTCCGCGCGGGTCAGTTGAAGCAATTCTCCGATCAAAGCGTTGAGGCGTTCGCACTCCTTGCGAATCTGCTCCAAAGCAGCGGGCCGATCCGTGTCCGATTCTGTGAGAGCGGCGGCGACATTCAGCCTTGCCAGGGGCGAGCGCAATTCATGCGATACGTCTTGCAAGAGTCGCCGTTCCGCGGCCAGCAAGACCTGGGTGCGTTCCGCCATGCGGTCGAAAGATCGGGCCAGCTTACCCAGCTCGTCTCCTCGCTTCGACCGGGTACGGGCGGAAAGATCACCTTGCCCGAATCGTTCCACCGTCTTCTCCAAATCCCGTAGTGGTGAGGTGAGATAAAACGCCAGCGCGGAGGAGAGCAAAATGCTTACCGCCAAAACCCAAAGATGCTGCGGATGGAAGAACCAGAAAGCCGAGTCTTGCCGGGGAATGCGTACGATGAAACGATATTCGCCGTCGGTTGAAACGCGGGTCCAAGCTCCGCCCGTTCGAAAAAGAAACCGCCAGGGATTCGGTCCGGTCGACTCCAGATGAGACAAGTCTTCCCCTGTCAGCAGATCTTGCCCATCGGAGCCCGTGAGACTGTAGTCCGCCCCTGTGCCGGCCTTGCGGCGAGTCAGGAAAGCGGCAAGAGCTGCCTCACCGCCGGTTTCGTAAGCATGCCGCGCTTCCTGCAGAAGGAAGCTCGACCAGCGGGGCCGACGTGAAGAGGAGTCGATGGTCATCGCGGTAATCACGAAAAAACCGACGAACGTGATGGCTATGGTGGCCGCGAACCAGAGCAAGATCCGGCTGAAAAGGGATTTCATCGAACCGCTTCCTCGACGGGTAAGCAAAACTGATAACCCACGCCGCGGATCGTCTTGATCAGTGTTCGATCCGCCTCCAGTTTCTTCCGCAGGTGACTGATGTGGACGTCGATCGAACGGTCGAACGCCGAGGCTTTCCGGTCGTAGAGGTGTTCGGTGATGGCGTCACGCGAGACCACCTCGCCGGCCGAGCGCATGAGCATCTCAAGGATGTCGAACTCCAGCGTGGTTAGGGTGACCGTCCGGCTGTCGACGAACCCCTGCCGAGCGGCGAAGTCCAACATAACCCCGTTGACTTCCAAGTGGCGGGAGGCGGCAACCGGCTGCGATTTGACCCGTCGAAGGATGGCTCGTATGCGGGCGGCCAACTCATGCGGGTTAAACGGCTTCAACAAATAGTCGTCGGCACCGAGTTCCAAGCCTACGATTCGATCCACATCCTCCCCGCGAGCGGTCAGCATCAGAATGGGAATTTGGCTTTCTTGGCGAACCTGACGCAGTATCTCAAAACCGTCCAGGCCCGGCAGCATGACATCAAGCACCACAAGGTCATGACCGCCCTCCAGAGCCCGGCGTAAGCCGCGAGTCCCCTCGTATTCATGGTCAAGATGGTAGCCCTCCTGTTTCAGAAACTTCTCCAGGAGGCCGCCCAACTCCACGTCGTCATCGATCAGCAATACCTGCACTATCTCGAATGTAGCAGGGCAGGCAAGTGCGGACCGTAAAGTTTTCTAAACAAAGCTTCACAAAGCTTAATCTTGCAGTAACATCGTCTTCGCGTTACCCCGCTATCCTGAAGAGGTTAGGGGTAGCCTGATGAGAAGTTGTGTGGTTAGACTCTCCACAGTTGCAGCGACGGGCCTGTCGGTGATTCTGGGAACCCTCCTTGCCGCTCAATCGACAACGCAAGGGACTGCAACTGCCGAGAGTCGCTTGGTCGGACAAGTGACCTCAACGGACGTCGAGCGGGGGCGGCTCACCGTCGAAACCGACCAAGGGGAAGCGGTAACCGTCGGGATCGACAGCTCTACTCGATGTATGCGCGTGCCTCCCGGCGAAAAGGACCTAGCGAACGCGGTCCCCACTGCGATCGCTGACATCAACGTCGGAGACCGCGTGCTTGCCCGGGTTCCAACCTCTACAAGTAGTTCACCCGCCGCGGCGAGTTTGGTTCTGGTCATGCCCCGAGCCGACTTGGAGCAGAAGCGGCAGCAGGAACTGGCGGACTGGAAAGCCCGCGGCACGGTCGGCAGAATCGCCTCTGTTGACGCCTCTGCAAGAGAAGTCACGCTCGTAGCGCAGTCTCTTCGGGAAACCAAGACGACGATTGTTGCCGTTCAGAGTGAGACCGGCATCCGTCGCTATGCACCAGGATCGATTCGCTTCCAGGACGCCCGGCCCAGCTCGTTCGAGGAACTCAAAGTTGGCGACCAACTCTGGGTGCTCGGCGAAAGCCAAGAGAATTCCGAAGGGGCGCGAATCGAGGCGGAGCAGCTTGTAGCCGGGGCGTTCCGCAACTTCGCGGCGACGGTTCGAGGCGTCGAGGCGGGCGAAGGCACGGTGAGAGTCAAGGACCTCGAGACGGGCAAGACCTTCTCGGTCCACATTGTCGAAGAATCTGTCCTGCGGCGGCTCCCTGAGCGGATGGCGTGGTTTCTAGGCATGGCGCTCGAGCGATCGAAGGCCGGGGAGGGAAGTCCCCCGCGGAACTTCCGCCGAGGCGGATCGGGGCGCGGCGGACGGCCCCCGGGCGGCGGGTTCGGTGGCGCGGGCGGGGGATCCAGGCCAGGCGCGATGGGCGGGCGGCGTCCGAACATGAGCTTTCAAGAGGTTCTTCAGCGGGCGCCGCGATTCTCGATTGAAGAGTTGAAACCGGGAGAACCACTCATCGTGTCAAGCACGACGGGCGAGGGCGATACCCCGATCAAGGCCATCACGGTGGTAGCCGGCGTCGAGCCACTACTCGCCGCTGGCCCCGGGGGACTGGGTCCGCTGGGCGGTTCCTGGAGCATGAGTATCAACGTACCCCAGTAAAGCTATGCCTGAATCAAAACCTCGAGCACAGAACCTGGATTGGATATCGAGACTCTTCGTGAGTCTCGCAAATTATGGTCACAGGGCCCGTGTTCAGACTGTAGGGGCACAGCATGCTGTGCCCGTGTTCCAAAGCCGCTGTATTTTGCGAGCCTCGATAGTGCGGGCCGCCGTTTGCTTGGCGCTCAGCCTGCCCTGCTCAGCGGCCGACGAAACTGCCAAACCCGGCACGATCAGCGGACGTGTTCTCGACGAGACAGGAGCAGTAATTCCCGCCGCCACGGTCTTCGTCAGGACCCCGGCGGGCGATACCCGCACCACTGCCGCGGACAGTCTGGGCGCCTACGAGGTTAGCGGTCTTGCTCCCGGGCGCTACTCCGTACGCGCGGTTGCCCAAGGCTATGTGCCCTATGAGCAAGTATGGGTGGAAATCGAAGCCGGCGCCGGCCGGACCATCGATCTGCCCTTGCGCGTGTCTTTTGAGAAGCAAGAGTTAACTGTGCAAGATGAGTCGTCAGAGGGCATTAGTGTCGATCCTCAAAGCAATGTGGGAGCCATCATCCTGCGGGGAGCGGATCTGGACGCCCTTTCCGATGATCCGGACGATCTCGCTGCTGACCTCCAGGCCCTCGCCGGGCCCTCCGCCGGCCCGAGCGGCGGCCAGATTTTCGTCGATGGGTTTTCCGGAGCCCGCCTGCCTCCTAAACACTCGATTCGGGAGATCCGCATAAATTCCGATCCCTTCTCCGCTCAATACGATCAGCTGGGCTTCGGCCGGATCGAGGTGTTCACCAAACCGGGCAGCGACAAGTTCCGAGGTAACACGTTCCTCACCTTTAGCGACGAGAGTCTCAATTCCAGGAACCCGTTCGCCCCGAACCGCGCACCCTACCAATCAAGGCTCTACGGAGGTGATCTCAGCGGCCCGATCAACAAAAAGTCCTCCTTCTTTTTTGATTTCGAGCGGCGGGAAATTGACGATAACGCGGTTATCAATGCAACCATCCTGGATCCAAGCCTGTCGATCGTCCCGTTTAGTCTGGCGGTGGTCACGCCGCGGCGCCGCACGTCCGTCGGCCCGCGCCTCGACTACCAACTGGGCCAAAAACACACCTTGGTGATGCGCTACCGTCACTTCCGAGATGATCTCGACGACAGGGGAGTCGGACAGTTTTCCTTGCCGTCTCTCGCCTACGACACCCTCCGATCAGGGCACACGGTCCAGGTGACCGAGACGGCCGTGCTCAGTGCGGAGACGGTGAACGAGACCCGACTTCAGTTCAGGAGAAACCGGTTTGATCGGTCGGGAGACAACTCCATCCCTACGACGAACGTCCTGCAGGCGTTTCAGGACGGCGGCGCGCAGGTGGGGTTATCCGAAAACACGGTCGATAGCTGGGAGATCCAAAACTATACGACCCGTTCACTGGGCGCGCACACCCTGAAGTTCGGCGCGCGCGTGCGAACAGCCGATGTTTCGGACCTTTCGCCGCAGAACTTCGGTGGTACGTTCACCTTTGGCGGTGGCTTCGCGCCTGAACTCGATGCAACTAACCGGGTCGTGGTCGACGCCTCGGGACAACCCGTGATGATCCCGATCACCTCCGTCGAGCGCTATCGCCGAACGGTTCTCTTCGAGCAGCAGGGGCTGAGCGGCGAGCAGATTCGTAGTCTTGGCGGGGGCGCCACCCAATTCTCCATCGCCGGCGGAAACCCTGATGCCGGCGTCAATCAGGTGGATCTTGGTGTCTTCGTACTCGATGACTGGCGCGCGCGCCCCAACCTTTCCTTGAGCTTGGGCCTGCGTTACGAGATCCAAACGAATATCAGTCAGGGGACGAATTTTGCGCCGCGGATCGGGGTGGCCTGGTCCCCGCGAGCGGGGACGTCAGGCCGCGGCAAGACGGTTATCCGCGGGGGCTTCGGGATGTTCTACGACCGCGTCTCCGAGGACCTGACCTTGCAGTCGCTCCGTTTCAATGGGCTTACCCAACAGCAATACATTGTTCGCAACCCCGACTTCTACCCTTTCGTTCCATCCACCGACACCCTCGCCGATCTGCTGGCGCCGCAGACCATCCGGCGGCTGGCCGCGGATGCGCGGGCCCCTTATCTGATGCAGACGGCCATCGGCATCGAACGGCAGCTGCCGCGCCGCACGACGGTGGCTACCACCTATACGCACACGCGCGGCGTGAATTTGCTGCGCAGCCGCAACATCAATGCACCCCTGCCGGGGACTGGTGAGCGCCCGTTCGGCGGCGACGACTTGTTCCAGTTCGAGACGACCGGCTTGATGCGCCAGAATCAATTGATCGCCAATGTCCGAACCCGCTTTCACTCCCGCGTGTCGCTGTTCGGCTTCTACTCCCTGAACAAGGCCAAGAGCGACACCGACGGCGTGGGAAGCTTCCCGGCTAACCAATACGACCTCAGCACGGAATATGGTCGTTCCGCCCTGGACATACGGCATCGCTTCGGAATGGGTGGATCGATCACCGGGCCCGGCGGCCTGCGATTCAGCCCGTTCATCATCCTGCGCTCCGGAGTACCCTTCAATATCACCACCGGCGGGGACAACAACGCCGACCTGATGTTCACCGACCGTCCGGCACTGGCGACCGACCTGAACGACCCCAACGTGATTGCCACCCGCTTCGGCGTTTTCGACCCCACTCCCGAGCCGGGAACCCCGGTCATTGCGCGGAACTTCGCTCAGGGGCCTTCCTACTCCGCGATCAATTTTCGCATCAGCAGGACGTTCGGCTTGGGAAAGAAAGCGGCCGCCTCGGCGGACGCTTCCGGAGGTCGCAGGCCTGGCGACGGGATCAGGATTGGAGGCCGTTGGCGCGGCCGGCGCGGCGGTCGCCACAGTAGAGGACGCGGCGGGCCCTTCTTCGGAGGCGGCAGTTCCGAGCACCGCTACAGCCTTACGTTTTCCCTCTCCGTTCGGAACCTTTTCAACACAACCAACCCGGCCGCCCCGATCGGAAACCTGACTTCACAGCTGTTCGGACAGTCCAACGCTTCTGCGGGATTTGGCCGAGGCAGCTCGGGCGCCGGGAACCGTACCGTTCGTCTGCAGATGCGCTTCGGTTTCTGAATCGTGAACCGTACCGAGACGTCTACCTGGGTCGAGCGTCTTCGGCGGCAAGCACGGGATTGCACTGACTCTGCAGGCGCCAGCCCCAAGCGCCCGTTTCCCGTTGCTCAGAGTGCGAACTTCGCCAGCCGCTGAACTCGCTCGTGGTTAGCGCGGAGGGGTGGCCGCTCCTACGCTGCGCTGGCGAGAAACGCGTACTAACTGGTGGACTCCGGGCTACCTCGCATAGCTTACGAGCGAGCCCTCAGCGGGCTAGGGATCGTATTGTAAATGATTGAAATCGTTCTGTTTATCTTCCAATTGGCTTTGTTTGGTAATTTTTTTGAGTCGGCCGCTTCCGCGGGCGAAAAAAACCATTGGAAGGTGTGAAAAAACGCCGCGGACACCCGACCGTGACACCACGCTCGCCGGCACTACCAATACTGGCACTCTAAAAGAAGTTTAGTGATAACCGGCTTGCGGCGTTCCCCGGTCTTGTCGCCTGTCTGGCACAGCCTCCTGCGTCTATCTTATCGCGGGCAACGAGGATTTCCCCGGATAAGGGCCAAGAAGTTACAGAAAACAAACGATGTTCCCGCCCGTGACTGGCGGATTGGAGTCACGGTTCTCAATGGGATTGAGGGTTGAGCAGGGTTGAGGAGTTGTGCTCGGAGTTCCTTGGAGGCTCTATCTTGGACGTGGTTGGGGGTACCCAGGCAACGGCCGGTTTTTGGCTGCTCGCACGCTCTCTGGCGTTGCGCGCTTCGTGCCGGGCCGCCTATCCTCGGACTATGGCAAAGAACAAAGTATCAAGGCGCAAGCTCTTGGCGGGCTCGTTGGCAGCTGCGGGCTTCGGGCATGGCGGCGCCCGGCGCGGCGCAGGGTAGCCCGGATCGTGCTGAGCAACCCCAAGGCGGGATCTGGGAAAGACCGCCTTCCCAGCTCAACCGGGGGAACCGCCGGAACGTGATCCTGCTCAACGTCGATACCTTCCGGGCGGACAATCTGCAGTGCTACGGAGGGAATGGGCTGGTCCAGTGCCCTCGCCTGGACCGGTTTGCCGAAGACAGCGTCATCTTTGACGACGTCTACCCAGAGGGCATGCCGACGATCCCAACTCGCCGCGTGTTGTGGACGGGCCGCGGTATCCTCCCCTTTTCCTACTACCACCAACATGAGCCGTCCGGAAAGCCTTCCGGGTTGCGCTTCACCCACGACAGGACGGCCCCCAGTACTCCGAACCCCTCCATGCCGGCGATACACAGTCTCTCACCATTTACCGCTACTTCAAAACGCATCCTTCCATGGTAGAAGAGTGCGGCGACCCAACCCGGTAGTATAGACTTTCGACATATATCCCTAAGACTCTCGGGGGGAAACGGTGAAGAAAGCCAAGCTCTTCAAAAACGGCCAGAGTCAAGCCGTTACGCTGCCCAAGGAATTTCGCCTGCCGGGTACCGAGGTGGGGGTGCGGAAGGTCGGCACGGCAGTGTTGTTAGTGCCGCTTAAACGCGGCTGGGACAGTCTGTTTGAAAGCCTTGCGGAATTCTCCGACGACTTTCCGGGCGGAAGGAGGAAAGAGTAATGTTTACCCTTTTTACCGGAATGGGGTATCCACTTGACTCAGGTAACCCCAACATCTTGTGGTTGGGCTCACGGGGCCTCAGCGTCCCAGTCGGCGACGATCGATCGATACGGCGTTGGGTCCACGGCGACTGCCTGCTGCACAAGGCGGTAGAAGAGTTTTCCCCGGCTGCGTGAGTTGCGCCGGTTGAAGCGGAACACAAACTCGTCGAGGTAGTAGTCCAGATGCTCGTGGCTAACCGCGCCTTGGTGCGTGCCCAGCAGCCAGCGCTTGAGCAACGAGATCGCTTGGTGCACCCTCGGCAATAATTCCGAGGCCTGCTTGCGGCGGCCCGACAGAAAGACGATGCGATGCTGGTAGCCCTTCTTCTCCAGCGGCTCGTAGCCCAGCCAGCCGTCGGTGTGCACAACGCTTCCCGGCTCGACCGACTCCTCCACGAAGGGCATCAAACTGGCCGCCGATGCGTTCCGCACGCGCTGCATGCGGATCCGTCCTAGCCCGCGGCCTCTCTCTTCCGCGGCTACTGCAATCAAGGCTTTACGCTCGGTCTGCCGGCCGCTCACACCCTCTTCCTCAGCGCCCCAATAGGTCTCATCGACCTCGACTACGCCCGCCAATCGCTCCCGCCCCGGACGCACCATCGCTCGCCGCAGCTTGTGCATCCAGGTCCACGCGGTTTGATAGCTGCCCAACCCGAGAACGCGCTGCAGACCCAGCGCGCTGACCCCGTTCTTTTGCGAAGTGACGTGCCAGATCGCCCGGAACCACAGCCGCAGCGGCTTACGTGTGTCTTGGAAGATCGTGCCCGAGGTCACCGACGTCTGCCGCCCGCAGCGAGCGCATTCGAACCACACTTTGCGCACCGGCCAAGCCCGCTCATGCCCGCATCCCGGACAGCGGAAACCCTCCGGCCAGCGCAACGCGGACAGATAGTCGCGACAGGCCTCTTCGCTGGCGAAGCGTACCTCGAACTCGAGCAGGTCGCGTGGATAATCCTCCACGAAGGCGCATACTACATCTTGGGGTCACCTGAGTCAAGTGGATACCCCATTTTTACCGTACTTTTAGCCAGGATTTCCGATTTGGCTCCTCTGACGGCACGAGTCTACACCCTCACCCGGCGAAGCGCAACCATTTCTCCACCCGAAAGAGGCGGCGGCTGAGGCGGGACCGATCGAGCCCCCTTCTTGCCCCTCATTGGGGCTGATCCGCCGCTGCGAAGTCAATTTCGCAGACACCCTTCCGAGCTTCCGTCCTCAGTACTCAGGTTTCGCATTCGGCAAGTCGCGTGCTACCCGCCCGGCACAGGCAGCGCCCAGATCCTCCGCAGCATGTCGCCAAACAGGCGCCGGTTCAGATGTCCCTCCGCGAACAAGAGCCAGTAATACCGCGCGTGTTTAATTAACCGTCCGCCCGTCTTCATCAGCCGGTGCTGGAAGCTCGTCAGCGACCAGCTCTTGATCCGTTGCGGCAGCCCCAGCCGCCGCCACAAGTTGCCCAGGTTATAGGCCAGCACGCTGAGCTGCAAGCGCACCTCGTTCGCCCGGAAGCGATGGCACGACAGCCGCGTCCAGTGCGTCGCTTGCTTACCTTCTTTGATCCACTGCTCCGCCGTGCCGCGCTTGTTGTAGAAACGCACCACCGACCGGCTTGGCAAGCTCATGTTCGTCACGATAAAACCGACGCGCGCGAATAGCTCGCCCTGGTGGTGCTCGACCTTGGCGACAACTCGTCTGGGCCCCTTCCAGCTCTCCGCCTGATAGCGAAAGCTCTTGTAGCGCACTAGCGGCTTGCGGCCGGGCCTCCCCGGCGGACGAAACAGGATGTCTTCGATCTCCAGCTCCAGGCTCTTATTGGCCGGAATGCGGATCGCGTAGTCCGCGCCGCGCTCCTCCAGTGCTTCGTAGATCTCGGGCTTGGCGAAGGCGGCATCGGCGCGAAAGGTGACCTGTTTGCCTTCGGCCAGTTGGCGCTCGATCTCCGGCAACAATAGCTCATCCCAGTCCTCGGCGCTGTGCACGTTGCCGGGACGCAGCTTGGCAGCGAGGCAATCACCATGACCGTTGAACAAAAGCAACGGGTGGTAGCAGACCGACTCGAAGTGTCCGTTGTAGGCACTGCCTTCCTGTTGGCCATGGACCGGACTCTCGGTGGAGTCCATGTCCAGAACGACCCGCTCGGAGTCGTCGAACGCCTCCGCTTGCCCGACCAGCTCTCGGTTCAGCGCCATCAGCCCCAGCAGGTTCTCTTCGCTCGCCAGCATCTCCGTCTCGAAGCCGTGCAGCGTCGAGGTCAAGGCCGCACCGCGATCCCAGATCTTCTGCGAGCCGATCAAGCGAAACGTCGGGTCAGCCGACACTCGGACGGCGTCGTTGACGTCCTCGTAGCCTGCCAAGCGGCTGTAGACCGACTGCCGCAACAGATCAGCGAACGTGAACTGCTTGTTTGTGCCTTGCCGGGAGTCGGTGAGATGCTCGCCGATCAGTTTCCCGAGTCCGAGTCGCTCATCCAACTCCCGAACCAGGATCAAGCCACCGTCGGAAGTGACGTGCGATCCCTGGAAATCGACTTTCAACGAGCCGTTGAAACTTAGCTGGAATGGCTTGGTTTGTTTTTCACCCATTGGGTGTTGGCCTCCATGGCGTCCTCATCGGGCTCTAGCCCCTATGAATAAAGACGCTCAAGCCCGCCGGAAGGTAGAGAGGTCTGAATCAAATTGGAAATGCGGGTTTAGCACTCCTCTTTTTACCCGGCTCTCTTGTCGCAGATTCCGTTGACGTTTCGCTATTCCCGATTGCCATGGCGATGTCCAAAGACAAACAGACGCTATTTGTGATTGGTACAGACCCGGCCGAAAGTGAGGATACTCTGCATGTGATCGACATTCCGTCCAGGCAGGCTACTCGAATCAAACTACCCAACAGCACTACGAGCGATGTGAGAAGTTTGTGCGTTGGCCCGTCGAGCGTCGCAATACCTTCCCCAGGTGGCGTGATTCTCGTGCTTGACCCTGACACCTTGCAAATTCGATCCGTTACCACTGGCAACATTCTCTTTCCACATTCCTGTACTTTCGGACCCGACGGCTCGCTGTATGTTGGCGCAGACTCAACCAGGATTTCCGATTTGGCTCCTCTGACGGCACGAGTCTACACCCTCACCCGGCGAAGCGCAACCATTTCTCCACCCGAAAGAGGCGGCGGCTGAGGCGGGACCGATCGAGCCCCCTTCTTGCCCCTCATGGGGGCTGATCCGCCGCTGCGAAGTCAATTTCGCAGACACCCTTCCGAGCTTCCGTCCTCAGTACTCAGGTTTCGCATTCGGCAAGTCGCGTGCTACCCGCCCGGCACAGGCAGCGCCCAGATCCTCCGCAGCATGTCGCCAAACAGGCGCCGGTTCAGATGTCCCTCCGCGAACAAGAGCCAGTAATACCGCGCGTGTTTAATTAGCCGTCCGCCCGTCTTCATCAGCCGGTGCTGCAAGCTCGTCAGCGACCAGCTCTTGATCCGTTGCGGCAGCCCCAGCCGCCGCCACAAGTTGCCCAGGTTATAGGCCAGCACGCTGAGCTGCAAGCGCACCTCGTTCGCCCGGAAGCGATGGCACGACAGCCGCGTCCAGTGCGTCGCTTGCTTACCTTCTTTGATCCACTGCTCCGCCGTGCCGCGCTTGTTGTAGAAACGCACCACCGACCGGCTTGGCAAGTTCATGTTCGTCACGATAAAACCGACGCGCGCGAATAGCTCGCCCTGGTGGTGCTCGACCTTGGCGACAACTCGTCTGGGCCCCTTCCAGCTCTCCGCCTGATAGCGAAAGCTCTTGTAGCGCACTAGCGGCTTGCGGCCGGGCCTCCCCGGCGGACGAAACAGGATGTCTTCGATCTCCAGCTCCAGGCTCTTATTGGCCGGAATGCGGATCGCGTAGTCCGCGCCGCGCTCCTCCAGTGCTTCGTAGATCTCGGGCTTGGCGAAGGCGGCATCGGCGCGAAAGGTGACCTGTTTGCCTTCGGCCAGTTGGCGCTCGATCTCCGGCAACAATAGCTCATCCCAGTCCTCGGCGCTGTGCACGTTGCCGGGACGCAGCTTGGCAGCGAGGCAATCACCATGACCGTTGAACAAAAGCAACGGGTGGTAGCAGACCGACTCGAAGTGTCCGTTGTAGGCACTGCCTTCCTGTTGGCCATGGACCGGACTCTCGGTGGAGTCCATGTCCAGAACGACCCGCTCGGAGTCGTCGAACGCCTCCGCTTGCCCGACCAGCTCTCGGTTCAGCGCCATCAGCCCCAGCAGGTTCTCTTCGCTCGCCAGCATCTCCGTCTCGAAGCCGTGCAGCGTCGAGGTCAAGGCCGCACCGCGATCCCAGATCTTCTGCGAGCCGATCAAGCGAAACGTCGGGTCAGCCGACACTCGGACGGCGTCGTTGACGTCCTCGTAGCCTGCCAAGCGGCTGTAGACCGACTGCCGCAACAGATCAGCGAACGTGAACTGCTTGTTTGTGCCTTGCCGGGAGTCGGTGAGATGCTCGCCGATCAGTTTCCCGAGTCCGAGTCGCTCGTCCAACTCCCGAACCAGGATCAAGCCACCGTCGGAAGTGACGTGCGATCCCTGGAAATCGACTTTCAACGAGCCGTTGAAACTTAGCTGGAATGGCTTGGTTTGTTTTTCACCCATTGGGTGTTGGCCTCCATGGCGTCCTCATCGGGCTCTAGCCCCTATGAATAAAGACGCTCAAGGCCGCCGGAAGGTCGAGAGGTCTGAATCAAATTGGAAATGCGGGCTCAAACGGAGGAGGACTCACCCCAGAAGTCGAGGTCTTCTCGCCTCAACTGAATCTCATGGCAGAATTTGAACTGGGAACAGGGTCAGTGTCTGCCATGGCCGCTGCTGACAACGGCAAAGTCTTATTCGTATTTGGAGCAAGTGTGCAGAGGCCCCTGGCAGTAATTGAAAACATGGGAGTCAGGTGGCTGCAAGGCGACCGGGTTGACAAGCCAAACTCTATGAGAAGTCCAAACGGCAAGGATATCTACATGTCCTCCTGGTGGGGTCCCGGAATAGATCGTTGGGACTCAATTACAGAAGGCTCTTCCGGGTTTTAAGTGGGCGAAGGAGCCAGATCGAGTTTCCCACAGTGGAAGTAGATGGCGTTGATGAAGTTCTGTTGATTGCGGAAACCGCGCGCCGTGGCCTTGACCCATTGAATCCTTGAGTTCAACCCCTCGCTGACCGCGTTCGTAATGCGGTGTTTCAGATACGCGAGTATGTTTTCGAGGCGAGCCGTCAACATCCGCGCTACGGTGACCATCGGCGTCAGCCGGCTGCGACTCGCCCAGCCGCGCCATTGCTCGAAGAAAGCTCGCGCCGCCGATTCGCGACGATAGTCGAACAGCCGCATCGCCGTTTCCTTCAACGCCCACGCCCGCGCCGTCTTCAAGTCGCTTTCGCGCAGCGCGCGGAACTCGCGCCAGGCGTCCTCGGAAAAGTTCGCCGGATGCCGCAGCCAAGCGTACTTCGTGCCTGTCAAACGCTCGTCGCCGAGGGCCAGTAAACGCTTGTTCTCCGCCCGCCGCACCTGGTCCACCGCCTTCGCCAGATGCGCCGCGATGTGATATTTGTCGTAAACGATCTTTTTCTCCGATTCGTCGAGATGCTCCCGGGTCGAGGCGACGTAAGGATCCCACATGTCCATCGCGACGGCCTCGACTCGGGCGAGTTGCTCTGCGCTCAACGTCTTCCAAAAGCCGTCCAGGCTGGCCTGGCGGCGTCCCTCGGCGACGAACAACACGCGCGAGCGGTTGAGATCGTTGACGACGGTGAGATAGCGATGGCGCTTGCGGAAGCTCTTCTCGTCGACGCCCAGGTAGGGAATCGGCTCTGCCGCGCGACGTTCGAGCCCACGTTGCACGGCGCGTTCCAGGATGCCGTGAATCTCGTCCCAGCTCAGCGCCAGCAACTCGGCGATGCCTTGCTGGCTGGCTTCCTTCAGCCACGAGATCGCGAGAGCTTCAAACAGCACGGTGAAGCGGCTGGAAGCCTCGGCCCAGGGCAGTCGCACGACGCGCGGCCCGTGCTCGGAGCAGTCGCTGCGCGGCGGCCGGGCGTGCAGGATCGTGCGGTACTGACAGGTGTCGAGGTGACGCCAGCGGCGTTCGGGCTGATGATCGTGGAGTGCGCACACGGCGCTGCATTGGCGGCACGGCCAGCGGACTTGCTCGTCGTGTTCGAGGAAGACGTGGACTTCGCCGTCGGCTCGGCGCAGCTCCACTCGCACGACTTTCCAGGGACTTTCGATGCCCAGAATCTGGCGGTATAGCTCGCGGTCTTGCATCCCGCGAGACTACCACCGAGCCTCACTCGCCCACTAGAAACCCGGAAGAACCTTACAGAAAAACTGACCTCTTGGCCAAACTTGCCCGCGCTTGGGTACCTGGGATTCCCTTCTGAAGATGTTAGCCTGGCTTACGGAGTTGATTCTTGCGAAGGTATCTTCGTGTTGGACCTTACTGTCCCCAACGCCACATTTTTCACACGGACAGCTGTCAAAGGATGCGGAAAAATACACCAACTAATCCGTGGTTTTGCGGCGGTGACGCTAGCGAACGGTAATCACCTCCTGATGATTCTGAAGGGTGGCCAAGTGGAGTTCCTTGAGGTTGACCCAAACAACTTGCCAGGCTCTACCCCTAATCCACCAGGCTCTACCCCCAACCCAAAGTTTTCGGAGCTATAACCAGAAGTTGTGGATGAGCCTCTGAGGGGAGGCGGCGTATCCTGACGATTGAGGAAGCAACTCAATCGTTTTCTGGAAAGGAACAAGGAGGATACGCCATGAGTCAGTGTGAAGCTGCTGAGAGCAGCAGTCAAGTCAACCCCCAAGTCATTGATGGAAAGGAACGCTCGCCCTTGGATGAGGTGCTGCGCCAAGGAGCGCGCCAGATGCTCGTCAAGGCCGTGGAAGCCGAAGTGACCGCCTACATCGAAACGCATCAGCACGAAGTCGACCAGGACGGCCGGCGGCTGGTGGTGCGCAACGGTCACGCCCGCGAGCGCACCATCGTCAGCGGCGTGGGTCAGCTGAAGATCCAGGCGCCGCGGGTCGACGATCGCCGAGTCGATGAGCAGGGCCGGCGCTTTCGTTTCACTTCCCAGATCCTGCCGCCGTATCTGCGGCGCACGAAGAGTGTGGAGGAGTTGATCCCCTGGTTGTACCTGAAAGGGATCTCGACGGGCGATTTCAGCGAAGCGCTGGAGGCCTTGCTGGGGCCCGACGCTCCGGGCCTGTCGGCGACGACGGTGGTGCGTCTCAAAGACGTCTGGCGCCGCGAGTACGAGGCTTGGTCAAAGCGTGACCTCAGCGGCCAGCGGTTTGTTTACATTTGGGCCGATGGCATCTACTCGAATGTTCGTCTGGACGATGAACGGCAGTGTTTGCTGGTTGTGATGGGAGCACTCGAAGACGGTCGCAAGCAACTGCTGGCGGTGCACGACGGCTTTCGCGAAAGCGAACTGTCGTGGCAGGAGTTGCTGGAGGACTTGAAACGGCAGGGGCTCGAGCTGCCGCCGAAGTTGGCGGTGGGCGACGGAGCGATGGGGTTTTGGGCGGCACTGCGGAAAGTCTATCCGGCGACCGGTGAGCAACGCTGCTGGCTCCACAAGACGGCCAACGTGCTCAATAAGCTGCCGCAGAGCATGCAGGGCAAAGCCAAGCAGGCGCTGCGCGACATCTATCTTGCCCAGAGTCGGCAGACGGCGGAGGCCGCTCTGGACCGTTTCAAGAACCTATACGAGAAGAAGTTCCCCAAAGCGGTCGAGTGCCTGGAAAAAGACCGCCAAGTGCTGCTGGCTTTCTACGACTTTCCGGCCGAGCACTGGGGGCACTTGCGGACGACGAACCCGATCGAGTCCACCTTTGCGACGGTCCGTTTGCGGCAGCGACGAACGAAGGGTTGTGGCAGCCGCGAAGCGTCGTTAACGATGGTCTTCATGCTGGCCCGCCAAGCCGAGCGCCACTGGCGACGCCTGAACGGTTCGGAAGTGATTGTTCATGTCTTAGAGGGAAAGGTTTTCAAGGATGGATTGATGGTTCAGGAAAACGCCGCCTGACCTCGCCCATCCACAACATTTGACAATATCTCAAGTTTTCGGTAGAAGGTGTAGTCAATGCCGCCAACTTTGAACCTGTGCCTCGGCCTGATGGTCCTCTGGCTCGCGGAGCGATCATCTCGATCTTTGGTACGAATCTGGCCAAAACTGCTGCTGGCGCTAATGTTCTGCCCTTGCCCACGAACTTAGGCGGAACCCGGGTGGTGGCAACTGACAACGTTGGGACAGAACACGAATGCCCGCTGTACTATGCGTCTCCGGGTCAACTGAACGTGCTGGTGCCCTATGAGATCCCCAAAGGGTCCTGGGCCAGACTACAGGTCCGTGTTGGTGACCTGTCAAGCGGTACATTTGGTTTATCGGTGGTTGATCTGGCTCCTGCTTTGTTCCGCATGCCAGACGGGGAACCTATAGTTACGCACGCCTGCGACGGGGCCTTGGTAACCGCAGCGAACCCGTTGCGGGCGCAACCAGTAGATTCGTGCGGCCCCCTCTTTACACTCTATGCCACCGGGCTTGGTCCGACTGTCCCGAGTGTCAAAAGCGGCGACCCGGCACCATCAGATCCCCTGGCCTGGACAGTTCCAGAGACCCGGGTAAAACTGTCGATCTCGGGCCAAACGGCGGAGATACTCTATTCTGGCTTGACCCCTGACCTTGCATCCTTGTACCAGGTCAACGCAGCATTACCGCCTGGCTTGAGTTCTGGCCAACACCAAGGGAACTTAGTTGTTGACGACTCCACAGCAGACACTTTTTCGCTCCATGTCGAATAGCCCGGCAGTCCCGTAGCGCAGCCATCTGAGTTGAGCTGTCAAGAAAAAAGTAGCTGCAGGGTTGAGTTTGTTGCACAGGTAATGCAGTTCGGATTTACAGCCGCTGGCAGCTGTCGCCCCAGGGGTGGCGAAGAGTCTCGACGCGGCACACTGAGAGCGTGAGCTACCACAGGACTCGATGTCGCCAGGAATGGCGACTCGGCACGCCGGGAAGCGTGCGCCACAAAAGCAAAAGCCGCGCCGGCGGGGTATTTTTCTGGAACCCTACTTGCGCCAGAAAGCCGGGGTGAAGATGACCAGCACGGTGTAGAATTCCAGCCGTCCGGCGATCATGCAGCCGGCGAGAACCCATTTCGCCAACAGCGGCAGATGTCCGTAGTTTTCCGCGGGGCCCACCCCGCCCAGACCCGGGCCGACATTGAACATCGAGGCCGCCACGGCCGCGATCGACGTGAAAACGTCAACACCCATCGCCGCCAGCAATACGCAAGAGACAAAGTTCACGACGAAGGCGAGATAGATCAGGTTGAGAAGACTCTGAATCGTTGACTCACGAATCACTTGACTACCCAGCCGCACGGCGAACACACCGTGCCGCTCGACCATCCGTTTGAACTCGCGGTCCACTACGCGCGCCAGCAATAGGATGCGCGAGGTCTTTAGACCTCCGGTGGTGGACCCCGTGCAGCCGCCGATGAACATGAGCGCCAGAAGCAGCAATTGCGGGAGCGGATGCCAAACTTCGAAATTGTCGGTCACAAGACCCGTCCCCGTTAGAATGGCACTAACCTGAAACCAGGCACGCCGGAAAGCCAGTGACGGGCTGTAGCCGCTATCGATGACTAGCGTGATGAAGATGACAGCCGTCGCCGCGGCGACCAGCAGAAGGTAATATCGGACCTCGACATCCGAGAAGAAGCTGCGAGGCCGCCTCTCTACCCACAGCCGGTAATGCTGCACGAAGCTGATCCCGCCCAGTAGCATGAACCCGATGACGATGTACTCGATCAGGGGACTTTCAAACGCGCCAATGCTGGCCGTGCGGGTAGAAAACCCGCCAGTGGCAACCGAGGAAAACGTGTGACAGATCGCGTCGAAACTATTCATGCCGGCCGATAGCAGGGCGACAAACTCGGCTACGGTCAAGGCGGCGTAGATCTTCCATAACGACAGGGCCGTTTCGGTAATCCGCGGTTGCAGCTTTTCCGACTTCGCCCCCGAGAACTCGGCGCGGTAAAGTTGCATGCCGCCGTGACCCACCAACGGTAAAACGGCAATTCCCAACAACACGATGCCCATGCCGCCGAGCCAGTGGGAGAAGCAGCGCCACAACTGCAAGGGGTTGGGCAAGACCTCGACCTTGTCCAATACCGTGGCGCCGGTCGTTGTAAACCCGGAGGTCGCCTCAAAGAAGGCGTCCGTGAAGGTCGGGAAGACGGGAGAGAAATAGAAAGGAAGACAGCCGAAAAACGCGACACTCACCCAAACGGCAACGACCATGAGCAGACCTTCGCGCTGAGTCAAGTCGCGAGCCGGCCGCGACCCCAAGCCCCATAGCAAGCCGCCGCTGACAGCGGTGATCGCAATAGCGGGTCCGAACAATTCGAGATGGGGATCCCCGACCACCAGGCCGTAGACGACGGGGACGAGCATCGTGCCGGCCAGAGCTAACAGAAACTGCCCCAAGATGTAGGCGATCGCGCGAAAGCGAATCACACGTATTCCTTCTTGGGCTCGACGAGAAAGGCCGACTCCAGTTTCGGCACGACACTTTCGAGTGTGAAGAAGATAACGCGGTCTCCCGCTTGAATCGAGGCGTTCCCGCGAGGAACGATGACCTCGCCGCCCGGCCGGGCGATCGCGCCGACGATCGCCTCGCGGGGGAAGCGGAGATCACAGAGTTTCGGGCCCACGTATTTCGACCCTTCCGTGGCAATCAACTCGATGGCTTCCGCCTCTTCGACGCCAAAGGTCGTCACCGACAGCACGTGCCCCTTGCGCACAAATTGCAGGATGCGATCGACCGTCGCCAACCGAGGGCTGACCGAGGTATTGATGCCCAGCCGCTGCACCATGGGTAAGTAATTCAGGCGGTTGATGAGGGCCACGACCTTCTTGGCTCCCAGGCGGCGGGCAAGAAGGGAGGCGATGATGTTGTCCTCATCGTCGTTCGTCAGCGCCAGGAAAGCATCGACGCCGTCGACGTTCTCTTCCTCGAGAGTCGCCTGGTCGGTTCCGTCGCCGTGGACGACGATCGTCTTGCTGAGAATGCTGGAAATCTTCTCGCAACGGCGGATGTCCCGCTCGATCAGCCTGACGTTGACGCCCTGCTTTTCAAGGGTTTCCGCTACCAAGATGCCGACCTGTTTGCCGCCGATGATCATCACGCGGTCGAAAGATTTCTCAACCGTGAGACCCATGAATCGCATCACGTCGTGGAGATTCGCGGCGGTGGCCACGATGTAGATATGATCTCCCGGGCGAAGGACTTCCGCCCCGTGGGGAATGATGACCTGTTGGCCCCGAAAGATCATGGCGATCAGGGAGTCCCGAGGCGGGCCCGCCCGGTCCAGCTCCTCGAGAGTCTTGTCGACCACCCAGCTATCGGCTTCGACGTTCATGCCGAACAGCTTTACCTCGCCGCCGGCGAAGTCAAGGATGTCGGAAACGCCGGGGACGCGCACCACGCGCATGATGCGCTCGGTGATGTCGGTCTCGGGGTGAATGATGAGGTCGATGTCCAAGCCGGCTTGGGCGGTAACGCGGCGCCAGTGCTCGACTTCGTGCGTGCGCACTCGCGCCACCTTCACCCGGACGTTCGATTCCGCTTGGGCGATGAGGCAGGCTAGGACGTTGATCTCGTCCGAACTCGTGACGGCAATCAGCATCTCCGCGCTGCCGAGGCCGGCTTCTCGCAAGGTGAGCACGCCGGCGCCGCTCCCTTGCACCACCTTGGCGTCGAGCGCCTCCTCGAGTTGGCTACAGCGCTCTTCGTCTTTTTCGACGATGACGACTTCGTTGCCTTCTCGAGTCAGCCGGCCCGCGATGAGCGCGCCGACTTGGCCTCCGCCGGCGATGAGAATGCGCATCAGATGCGAACCTCGAGTGGGTTCATCTTTTGGCTCCGGAAACGGGGAAGAAATCCTCGTCTTTGTTGCGAACGGTGGAAACCTATCGGGGAGTCTTTTTGGCTCGAAGTCACAACCTAACCTGAGACTAACATAGGCCGCTGAGGAGTTCTCGAACGCGGTGGATACCCTGCCCGGGCCGGCTTTCTAGCTAGATCAACCCAATTTCGCACCGTAGCGCCGTTGACAGCAACAGATCCTCTTGGTCTCTGCCGGCGGCGAGTTGCATTCCCAGCGGCAGCCCGTCTCGGCTGAGAGCGAACGGCAGCGACACTGCGGGAACGCCGAGAGCGGTAAAGGGCGCGTTGCAACAAGGATCGCCGGTCGAAGCCAATCCCTCTGGAGCCGGACCCGGCGCTGCGGGCGTTACCCAGACCGGAAATTTCCGTGTCAGCGCGGCAAAATCCGCGCGAGCCCGAACCAGCGCTTCGAGCGACGATTCGTACTCGCCGCGCGTCGTCTTACGGCCTTCGGCGAGCAGCTCGAAAAGCTTGGCGCCGATTTCCGGCCCGTGCTGTTCGAACCTCTCGCGGTGCACCTGGGCGGCTTCGAATCTCATGACGCACTTCGCCGCCCGGGGCAGCTCGTTGAAGCTTTCAGGCAGCGAAACCGGGTCCACGGCGAAGCCGGCGGTGCGAAGACGTTCCAGGGCTTGGCCGAAAGCGCTTTGCATTTCGGGCTCCAGGCCGGCGTCAATCGGCCAAGGTGGAGCTGCCAGCCGATCCGCGGCCGGTCTCGTCCCAGCAGCCTCACCCATGGCGCGCCACAGGAACGCCATGTCGTCGACCGTCGAGGTGAACAGCCCGACCTGGTCAAGGGTGGGGGCGAAGGGCAGGACACCTCCTGTCGGCAGTTGCCCAAAGGAAGGCTTGAGCCCCACAACTCCGCAAAACGATGCCGGGCGAATGACCGACCCTTGTGTTTGGCTCCCCAATGCGAACGGAATCATACTCTCGGCCACCGCCGCGGCCGAGCCGCTCGACGAACCACCCGGCGTGTGCTCTGCATTGTGGGGATTCCTGGTCGGTCCGGGGTCAAAGTAAGCAAACGCCGTGGTATGCGTCTTGCCGAGAACGATGGCTCCCGCTTCTCGAAGCTGAGCCACCAGGGCCGCGTCTTTTGCGGGGACCCGCCCTCGATAGAGCGCTGATCCCCATTCGGTCGCCAGGCCGGCAGTGTCAAAAATGTCCTTGACGCCAAAAGGGATGCCGTGTAGATCGCCGCGGGGTGGGCCGGTCTTGAGTTCGTCGGTGAGGCGGCTTGCTTCGCGGCGGGCGCGCTCGCTGTCGAGGTGGGCCCAAGCTTGCGTGACGTCATCTCTTTCTTCGATGCGCGCCAGACAGTATTCAACAACTTCGTTTGGGGTCGTCCGGCCGTCGCGAACTTGACGGCTTAGCTCCCGCAATGGGGCTAGAGTTCGAGCGCCCATCTCAGGGACTCATTGTAGGAACAAAGCCAGGCCGCCGCGGTTGCCCATGCACGCCGTCATGGGACTAGCGACTCGGCAGCGGCTCCTGTGGCGGTTCGCCGAGAAACCCGCTGATTCGGGGATCCACTCTCCAGCTCTTCGATTGCTAACCTGACCTTGCCCGTAATGGCGGAATCGGGATGGCGCGCCAGGAACTCGCGTAACTCAGCAATCGCTTCTTCTGATCTTCCCTGGATCGCGTACGCTTGGGCCAACACGAGCTGAGGATTCGTAAAGTGCGATGGGTCGAGGCTTTTCGCCTTCAACAGGTGCCGCTCAGCCTCCTGGTACTTGCGAAGAAAGAAGTAGTTCACTCCGGCTTGTGCGTTTGCTAGGGCGTCGTCCGGGCGCATCTCGACGGCCGCCGTATTGTAGGGGAGGGCTTCGCTATGGCGACCCAAGGCCAGCAGCGTAGCACCAAGGTTGACGGTAGGAGCGTGGGCCTCGGGGTCCTCTCCCCAGGCCCGACGAAAGTACTCCTCGGCCTTTCCGAACTGCCTTTCCCGATACGCGATCTTGCCCAGAAAATTCCAGGCGATCATGAACTGCGGGGAAATCTCGACTGCCTTTTCCAAGTGGGCGACTGCAGCGTCGACATTGTCTTTTGAAAGCTTGCGGCGTGCCTTGCGCAATTCATTCCAGGCCTTCGAAGAGATGCTCAATTGCTTGGCGGAAACAAGCGTCCGCCGCCGCAGCATGCGCTTGCGCCCCTCCTCGGAGCGGCGGAAGGGCACGGAGACGTCGATACGGCCTTGCTCATCAGCGAAGCTGCCCGTGACTTCGATGGTGCGGCGCGTCTCCCCCCAATAGGGATGGAAAAGCGTGAGGGCATAGGTCCCTGGTTTGAGCTTCTTGAATTTAAACCGGCCCTTGTAATTGCTGATCGCGCGGTCGGCGAACGAACCGTCGTGGGAAGTCAGGAAGACAAGCGTCCGCAAGGGCGGAAGGATCTGCCCCCGCAGCTTGAAGGCACGCTCCTTGGCTGTTGCGGAGGCGCCAAGTAACAGGGCGAGAAAGGTTACTTGTAGCCAGAGTCGAGCCACTGTTGGCATTGTAGCGCTCCGCCAACGGGCCGGTTACCGCGCCCCCTTATTTCTTCGCCCTTCTAGTATTTTTCGTTACTCTCGACTTGGCCAAAGACGCGGCGACGAGCCTCGTCGGCGAGGGCTATTTCCTGCAGTTGAAAACGTAGGCCGGGGGGATGTTTCGCCAGATCGTACGCGATTGGACAGTTCGAAAATACTGGCGCAGCAGATCGCCAACATCGTAATAGCGCAGGCGCCTTTCGTGTAGGTGCATCCGATGGACGTATTGAAACTGAGTGAAGACGCTTTGCTCGCCGAGAAAAGGCATCAGCCCACTGAGGATCGTGTGCTGCCGCGAGTCGGGCATGAAACCAAGTCCCAGCGAGGAGACCACGGCGTCAACGTGCTCCCAACCTCGGTCACGCAACGCTTCGGGGGCTGCTTCGGCTCCGGCGTGGACGATTTCCAGCCGGGGGTCCTCCAAGCTCTGATGGAGGTACTCGACAAAGCGCGGGCTGACTTCAAACGCCAACACTTGCGCGTCCCGTGGGACTAGCCCAAGCAGCTCACGGGTCATCACGCCCGTACCGGGACCGAGCTCGATGACGAATTTCGCGTCGCGTAGAGGAAGCGGCTCAACCATCGCCTGCGTCAGCATTCGGGAGCTGGGAACGACCGCCGCCGTCGACTGAAAGTCAGCGAGAACTTGCGTGGCAAAGGTGGTGAGGCTCAAACTCATTCCCCGGTCGGACGAGGCGCACGCTAAAACGGGAGGTAAGCGAATGAAACGACGATCATAACACACAAGAAGATGCCGACCCTTGCGGAGCCTGAGGGACGCGCTTGGAGGACGTAAGCATCTGTTTCCGACTAGTAAGCTGTCCCAGACAACACTTTCTGGTCGTCCTGGCGAAGTGGCGCACGCTTTCAGCGTGCTGTGCCGGGCTTTCGAGCCCGACATTTCCGAATCTATAGTGAACTCGTCTTAACTCGTCTCTAGGAAACAGTCCACTAGTCTCGCTCTAAGTCACCCGTTATCAGACGAGCTGGGCGTTTCAACGTGAAATAGGACCACGCCCAGTTCAACATCACGACAAGGCGGCTACGAAAACCGATCAGGTAAAGAATGTGGACCAACAGCCAGACCACCCATGCAAAGAAGCCGGAGATCCGCAGCCCACCGAGATCGGCCACGGCGGCTTTCCTCCCAATGGTGGCCAGATTACCCTTGTCCCTGTAGTGGAAGGGATCACTGCTCCGGCCCGCGACGGCTTTGAGAATGTTCTTCGCGGCATGCTTTCCCTGCTGCATCGCTACGGGCGCGATTCCCGGCAACGGCGCTCCTGTCTGGTGGAGGAATGCAGCAAGGTCTCCTATGACGAACGCCTCCTTATAGCCGGGCACGCTTAAATCAGGCTCGACGAGCACCCGCTCGGCACGGTCCAAGGGGATACCCAGCGAGCGGCCGAGTGAGGACGATTGAACACCGGCGGCCCACAAGGTCGTGGCTGTGGGAACTATTTGGTCTCCTAGTTGTACCTCGTCCTCGGTGATGCCGCTGACCGCTGAACCCTTCATCACCTTGACACCAAGCGCCCGGAGCGAAGCTTCGGCTCGAGTGGAGAGTTCTTCGGGAAATCCCGGGAGAATGCGAGGGCCGGCTTCCACCAAGATCACTCGTGCCTTGCGAGGATCGATGGAGCGAAAGTCCCCGACCATGACATGGCAGGCAATCTCGGCGATGGCTCCGGCCAATTCCACACCGGTAGGGCCGCCTCCGATGACGACAAAAGTAAGCAGCCGTCGTCGCTCGTTCTCATCCGTCTCACGCTCGGCGCGTTCAAATGCCAGCAGGATGCGCCGGCGAATCTCCAGGGCGTCCTCTAGGCTCTTGAGACCAGGCGCCCGCCGGCTCCAGTCGTCGTGCCCAAAGTACGCGTAGCGCGAGCCCGTTGCCAGGATCAAGAAATCATAGTTCAGCTCGCCGCTCCGCAATATCACCTTGCGGGTTGCCGGATCGATCGATCGCAACAGCTTCATCCAGCAGGACGCGTGTGTTGCGGTGCTTCCGCAATACCGATCGAATCGGGTAGGTAATGTCACCCGGCGATAGAGCCGCGGCGGCGACCTGATAAAGCAACGGCTGAAACAGGTGATGATTGCGGCGGTCCACGACCGTCACGCGAACATTGCCTCGCCGCAGGGCCTTGGCCGCGTACAGTCCGCCGAAGCCGGCCCCGACAATCACCACGTGGGGTTTGCGATCATGGGTTGCGGGCATGAGGGGGGGCGGAAGGTGTGAAAAAATCGGGGGCTGTTACACGCAGCGTCCTACTGAGTCTCGCGAATTATGGTGACATGACCCATGTTCAGATTGTAGGGGCACGGCATGCCGTGCCCGTTTTCCAAGGTCACTGTATTTTGCGAGCTTCAATAGAAAGCACGTAGAATCAATGACATCTTCAGCCGCGCTTGACTGTCCCAAGCATTTTTTCACTCCTTCCTGCTCCTAAGAAGAGCTTGGGAGCGGGTCTCGACATCGGCTCTTGCAACTGCAACTAATGATACTCACTGACGAGGATCGCGAAAAGCTCAAGTCGCTGCTGAAGACTCATTCCGTGATGCGGGGCGATTTCGTGTTGGCGTCCGGCAAACGAAGCAACCTCTATGTGGACGCGAAGTTGACGACGCTGCGGGCCAACGCTCTCCCACTCGTGGGTCGGGCGCTGCTGGCCAAGATCCAAGAACGAGGCTGGAATCCCTACGCGGTGGGCGGACTGACGATGGGCGCCGATCCGCTCGTCACGGCGATTTCCCGCGAAGGCCTTGAATATGGATTCGTGATCCACTCTTTCTTAGTTCGTAAAGAGCCCAAAAAACACGGCCGCCAGCGGTTTCTCGAAGGCCTGGCGGACACGGACGGCCACCAAGTCGTCATCGTCGAGGACGTTTGCACCACCGGCGGCTCGGCCATCAAAGCCATCGAGCACTCACGCGACGCCGGACTGGACGTCATCGGCGCCGTTTCCATCGTTGACCGCGAACAAGGCGGCCGGGAAGCGATCGAGGGCGAGCACGGCTGCCCCTTCGACCGGGTGTTCACGATGAAAGAGCTGCTGTAGGATGCCCCTGGCACGACAGCCCCCACCTCAGCCGCCCCTGGGCGACGGGCTGCGACTCAGTCACCTATCAGCCATGCTCGAAGTCGCTTCGGGGCATGGGGTGGGGGCCAGCCGTCCGCCCAGCGGACGGCCTTCTTCTCCACCGACCAACACCAAAACCGACCCCCGTCCCGCAGCAGCGTCACAACACTCCCAATCCCAAAGAATCAATAACATGCCTCCTCTCGGACCCCGAAAGACTTGACTTCGTGGCTTAGAATGGAGGTAGAAAAGGGGTGGTGGGCCTAGGGGGGGGGAGAATTTTAGCGGGAATCCGCTCAGATCCGCTCAAATCCGCTCAAATCCGCTAAGTAGCAGGCATCGCGGCAATGCACCGTCACAAGTTCGTGCAGATTTTTGGCGCGGAAGCCGCGTTTTTCTAACCCCACGCTTTCGTATCGCTGCGGCCTTCAAACCAGGGGGGGGAATGGAGCTGCCGCAAGGGTGCGGTTGAGGCCTCGTGAACGCACCGGGTTTGTCGCATCGACGAGGTCATTCGTAGCCTTGAGCGCAGCCTCTCGGCTGTGGCGCGGGCCTCCGGCCCGCTGGGTCGACCTCAGGTCGGCCACCAGCCTAATGCCGAAAGTGCCGCACGCCGGTGAACACCATCGCCAGGCCCAGGCGGTTGGCGGTATCGATGACTTCCTGATCGCGGCGCGAGCCACCGGGCTGTATGACGGCGGTGACGCCGTGGCGGGCGACCTCTTCCACACCGTCGGGGAAGGAAAAAAAGGCGTCCGAACCGACGACCGTTCCCTTGAGCGGCAGCAGGGCGTTCGATGCTCCGATACGGGCCGCATCCACACGGCTCATCTGGCCGGCCCCGACGCCGGCGGTCTGACCGGGCCGGGCGTACACGATTGCGTTTGACTTGACGTGCTTAACGACTTTCCAGGCAAACTCGAGGGCTTTCCCCTCGTCATCAGTCGGTGGGCGCTCGGTGACGACCTTCCGTTCTTCGTCCTCAGGGGTTGGGTCGTCTAGGGTTTGAGCGAGAAAGCCCCCGGAGACGCTCTGCACCGCCAGGTCTAATCCGGTTCCCCCTACTTCGAGCAGGCGGATGTTCTTTTTCTGAGTAAGAACCGTCAGGGCTTCGGCGGAATATCCGGGCGCAGCGACGGCCTCAACGAATAACTCCGAGACGGCTCGGGCCGCTTCAGCGTCCACCTCTTGGTTGAACGCCAAGACAGACCCAAACGCCGAGACAGGGTCACACTCGAGCGCCTGGCGAAAGGCTTCAGCCGGGGTTTCCTGCTCCGCGCAGCCGCAGGGGTTGGTGTGCTTGATGATGGCGGCCGCTGGGCGGCTGAACTCCTGAATCAACTGCCAGGCGGCATCGAGGTCGACGATGTTATTGAACGAAAGCTCCTTTCCGTGGAGCTTCCGCGCGCCGGCAATACCGGCATCACCCGAAGCGTAAAGAGCGCCTAGCTGATGGGGGTTCTCACCATAGCGCAGGGTCAACTTTCGGGGAACTGAAACGTTCAGCGTCGGCGGAAGCGGCTCAGCCTCTTCTTCGGCGGCAACGTCAGCGGAGGGGGAAAGCCGAGGAAGGGTCGTGCTGATCGCGCGGTCGTAGGCGGCGGTCAGCTGGAACGCCTTTTGCGCCAGCCTCCAGTGCGTTTCTAGAGATAGCTCCCCATCGCGATCTTCGAGCTCCTTGGCGATTTCTCCGTAGTCGGCCGGGTCGGTGACGACGGCGACGTCGGGAAAATTCTTTGCCGCGGCACGGATCATCGTCGGGCCGCCGATGTCGATGTTCTCGATGATTTCCTCAAAAGTCGCGTCGTCTTGACCGGCGACCTTCTCAAAGGCGTAAAGGTTTACGACGATCATGTCGATAAGGCGTATGTGGTGTTTGGAAAGCGCCTGTATGTGTTCAGGGTTGGATCGCACAGCCAGGATTCCGCCGGCGATCGTCGGATGCAGTGTTTTTACGCGCCCATCGAGCATTTCCGGAAAGCCGGTAAGCTCAGACACTTCCTTGACGGCAAGACCGGACTCACGCAGCAGTCGCGCCGTCCCGCCCGTCGAGACCAGCTCCACGCCGCGGCCGGCCAACTGGCGCGCGAACTCGACGAGTCCCCTTTTGTCGGTGACGCTGAGAAGTGCTCGGCTGACCTTGCTCATTCGGAGAGGAAGCTGCGGGGAAAAGTGATTCTCCCACTCCTTGCCGGCTCTTGGCAAATAGGCCGCATTTTTTGGCGTAATTTCGGCGTAAGCGCGCGATTATCATTGACGCCGATGGAGGTTCTGTCTCAAAATGAGATGAGGACTCCCGGTCACGCGTTGGGGCGAACTCTCAGCCGACCTAAGGTGAGTGATCAAAACCTAATAAACGTCCTGGATCGCGTCTCGGAGCCTGCTCATTCCAATTCGGGGAGGGCGGCATGAAAACCGAAGCGATGGCCTTGGTGGTCATGAACCAGGAGCGCCGCCTGCCGCTTCTTGCGAATCTCAAAAAACTGAATTTGGACGTCCTGACGGTGGCCAACTGTCAGGAGGCGCGAGCCCTGCTTGCCACCCGTCCGCCTGTCGAGGTGATCATCACGGACGTAACCTTGCCGGACGGAAACTGGTGTGACATTTTCAAATACTTGGCGGACTACAATGTCCAGGCCAGCGTAGTTGTGAGCTCGGCGCTCGCAGACGAGAACCTGTGGTCTGAGATCCTGTGGCGAGGCGCGTACGACCTGTTGGTTGAGCCGTACGAAGACCGTGAGCTGCGCCGGGTTGTCGAGGGCGCTTTGCGAGCGGCTAAGGCTCGTCGCGCCGCGACCCGGCGCCGGCAGTGGGCAGCCGCCGGGGGCGGGGCCTGGACAAGCTCAGCGTAAACCCCAGGCTGTGCCGCGTAGGTCTTCGGAGACCTGAATTCCTGCCAGTAGAAGCTGTTAGCTGAGCCGGCTTCTCTGCTGCCGGCAAGCAGCGGCGAGTATACCACCATCCAACATTCTTGGTGCACCGCGAGGGCGCCCTCACGCTATGCTTTACCCTTGAGCCGGGAGCAAGTGCGCCAAGAGCGATTCACCCTCGGGAAGCCTGTCTAGTGCTTGGTTGCATGAATTCACGATAGATTATCGGCCGACATTTCCTGGACCGCTCCCTCACGGGCCTGTGAAAAAACCTCTTCCATTGGGAAACCAAAAGGGATTTTGTGAACTTACCGCTCGCTCACGCGCACGGCTCCGCAACCATCGGTTTCCGTCTGCCGGCGCCACGACCGTTACGGTCGCGGCTCGGAAGACTCTGGTGATGGTCGCACTCGTCCTCAGGCTCGAGGCGGCGACCTCTGCTCGCCGTGGACAAGCGAGATCGCTTGTCCCTACTTTGAGTCGTCACAAGCTGTGGCAGTAGGGACCGGCGGGATCGCCGGTCCACAGCGCCCAGAGGTCCGCCGCTGGAACGGCATGGCCCGACATGTCGCCCCCTGGAGACCGCCTGTTCGCCACCTTCTGTCTCCTTTGCGCCAGCCAATCTCAGGGAGCAGTCCGAGGATCCGTGGTCGCTAAGTAAACGGTATTGGGGTCAAGGTCACTCCCCAACGATGCGGATGAAACCATCCTCGTCCACCGCCGCGGTGTCGCCGGTGACAAACCAGCCGTTGCGCATGACGGAACCAGTTTGGGCCGCGTCGCCGAGATATCCCCTCATCAGGCTGGGGCCTTTGACCAGCAGCATACCCTCGATATTGCTTGGGAGTGTCTCTCCGCTATCGGGATCGACGACCTTCGCGCTGACGGCCGGCAGGGGGTGGCCGACGGTCCCGGGTTTCGAGCCGATCTGACGCCTCCTGCCGTGGATGAAGTTGGGAACGTTGACCGCCACGACAGGCGACATCTCGGTGCAGCCATAGCCCTCGATCAGGGGCAGGAGAAACTTTTCTTCAAATTCAGCCGCTAGGGATTCCGGCGGCGCCTCGCCGCCGAGCAGCGCATAGCGCAGGGAAGCAAAGTCCTCCACCGAGCACTCCCTTACGTAGGTCGAATACATCGCCGGCGTGCCCACGATAATCGTCGCCCGTTGAGAGCGAGTCAGCTTCCCAACCGTGATTGAGTCAAAGGCGTCGTGGTGATAAATAGCCCCGCAACCGCTCAATAGGGGAAACCACAGGGTTACGGTGAACCCAAAGGCGTAGTGGAAGGGCAGAACGCCGACAACCCGGTCGGTATTCTCCACCCAGAAAAGCTGCGCCAGGGAATCAACATTGGCGAGGATGTTTCGATGGGAAAGGATAACCGGTTTCGGAGGTCCGCCTGTACCTGCCGTGTAGACGACAGTGGCCATACTGTCAGGACTGACAGCTTTCTCACGATAGATCGCTTGCAGCAGGCGGTTCGGCAGCAGGAAAGTCGCCACAAACACGAGTGCCCTCAGCGCAGTGGAAGTACGCTCGAGGGCGTCTTCGAGGTAGAGGATCTGCCGCACGGGGGGAAGATCGCGCGGCGGGTGGCGTCGAGAGCAAACGATGGTTTCGATTTCACATTCCCGCACCGCCGCCGCGAGCTTCTCGGGGTCGCGGGCGTCGAGGTTGATGGGAATCCGGTCCCCTAGCAGCACGGCAACGTTGGCAACCGCTCCCTGCACGGAGGGGGGAACAAGCAGGCCTACCCGCTCATGAGCCGGCTTTCCGCTGCCGAGCTGCGTGCGAAGCCACCCGGCAGTCAGCAGAGCTTCGACAAGCGCCCCGCCGTAGCTGAGCCGCACGCCGCTCGAATCCGTCGCGGCCAGGGAAAACCAGCGCCGCTTCGCGGTTCGTATGAGCCGCAGCTGGAGCTGATCTCGCGGCGCGACGCGGTAGGCCGCCGCCTCGCTTCCCAGCTCCATCACCGCCAGGCGCACATCCTGCGCCGTCGCCGTGGAAGCCAACGGGTCTCCGAACGAAACCGTGACGCGATAGGGAAACCGCTCCGGCCACCGAAGGAGGAAACGGCCATCTTTGAAGCTGAAGACGCTGCCCCAGACGCGGTCGAGGTTGACCGGGATGATCGGGGCGTCGAGTCCCTCGATGATTCGCTCAAACCCACGTTTGAAAGGCAACATGCCGCCGGTCCTAGTGATCGAGCCCTCGGCAAAGATGCAGACGACGTGTCCTTGGCGCAACTGCTCGCGGGCGAGTTCAATCGATTCTGCCACACGCTCCGGGTCTCCGCCCTGGATGGGGATCGTGTTCATGCGGCGCAAGATCCAGTGCAAGGCCTTCATCTCGTAGTAGGGGCGGTAGACAAGAAAGCGAAGGAAGCGCTGGACGCAGCCGCCAATCAAAAAGCCGTCTACGTAGGAGACATGATTGCTCACCAGCAACGCCGGTCCGCGGAACGGAACATGCTGTTGGCCGATGATGCGGATGCTGTAAACGGTGTGCGTAAACAGCCACAAACAAAAGCGAATCAGGAAGTCGGGAACGAGGGCGAGGATATAAACCGTGACGGCAAAGGTGACCAGGCCGAAGACGAACAGGATTCTGTCCGGGGCCATGCGGAATAGATCGCTGCAAACGTACACGGCGCCCGATGCCAACAGAACGCCGATCATATTCAGGAAGTTGTTGGCTGCGATCAAGCGGCCTCGCTCGTCCGAACCGCTCTTCTGCTGCAACAGCGAATTTAGGGGAACGATGAACAACCCGGCCGTGAACCCCAGCGCGCTCATGGCGGCCCCTGCCTGAAGATAGGAGGACCCCGAAGCCGCCAGCCAGATACCGGCAAATCCCATGCCGATCGAACCCAGGGGCGTCAGACCGAGTTCCACCTTGTCACCAGACAGCCTTCCGGCAGCCAGACTGCCTGCGCCGATGCCGACGCCGAGGAAAGTGATCAGCCGGGCAGTCCACTCCTCGCTGACCCCGAGGACATCGCGTGCGAACAGGATCGTCACCAGTTGTAACAACGCGCCCAGAAACCAGAAATAAGAGATCCCCAGTACGGTGAGCCGAAGGGGTTTGTCGCCGTATATGCGGCGCAGCCCGTGAACGATTTCCGCCCACGGGTTGAGCTGAAACGGCTTCTTGGTCTCGGGATGGCGAACCTTTGTGATGCCGAAACTGGTGAGAAACCCGGCGACCGCGACGACGGCCAGCAGGCAGCCGACCAGCCACATCCGTCCTTTCCAGGCAACAAGCATCTCGCCACCGAACCAGGTCCCCAAGATGATGGCCACGTTCGTGCTCATCTGGACGAGGGCGTTAGCGCGGGAAAGGTCTTTGTCGGGAACCATTTCGGGCAAGATGCCGTACTTCGCGGGGCTAAACAGCGTTGATTGCAAGGCCATCAGAAACAGCACCGCCAGCATGAACCTGAGGTCTTGCACGTAGAGAGCGAAAACGGCGAGCAGCATGGAGACGATTTCGAGTGATTTCGTGGCGATCAGCACCGAGCGCTTGTTACGCACGTCCGCCAAGTGCCCGGCGTAGCCGGAGAAAAGGAAAAACGGCAGGATGAAAACCGTACTGGCGAGGAAGAGGGCGCGGCCCCCTGACCCGCCGGCCACCAGATTCACGGCCAGCAGGGTGACAACGATCTTGTAGACGCTGTCGTTGAACGCCCCGAGAAACTGCGTCCAGAGAAACGATTCAAAGCCGCTCGATTGAAGGAGTGTTCGGAATCGTCCGAAAGGCATGCGATGGGGCTGCATCCCGCGGCAGAAGCTAGGAGCCGGAGGCAACGCCGCCTAGGGATTCGGCACGAGCCGCTGAGTCGTTGAAATTATCGAAACGGCTTCTCAAGCTACCGGCAAGCGCAGCCGGCTAAGTGCGCTGGACAGGCAGGAATGCTTATCCCACTGACGGCTGCCGCAAGAGGCTAGCCGTAGTGTAGCAACCGTGAGTCGAGAGAATGGAGATTGACAACGCCGCATGGGTTCACCATAGATTCGGAAATATCGGGCTCGAGATTGATTACGGTTGATTTCTAGCTCGCTTTTCGTGCCACGTGGCGAGGTGAAGTGTGCGAGAAGAAACCGTAGTGTAGGGTCTCGGCGGGCGGGCTCACTCTTCCCCTTGGCGCTGTCGGTTCGTCGCCCGCCATATCCGGGGCCCTTTGCTTTTGTGGCGTACGCTCTCAGCGTGCCGCGTCGCCATTCGTGACGACATCGAGTCCCGTCGTGGCGCACGCTCTCAGCGTGCCGCGTCGAGACTCCTCTCGACGCTTGGGGCAGTTCGGCTACCCCGGTTGCGGCGTCTGACCGCAGGGCTCGCAGGGTCGCGTAGGACAGGGCCGGGCCGTCGTTTGGCCCGGCCCTGCGGCACTTGACACAGTCGCTATTCTGAAGGTGGTGGCTGGGTACAGTCAGCCAATTTCGCGTCCGCATGCGCCCGTAAGTTGTTGATTCTTTGAAGGCGCGAAATTGGTGACAGTCCCCGCCCCGAGCGCTACGCGTATTTTGCGCCGGAAAGTAGCTACATGTTTACAATCAATTTTACAATCAATTGGTTGCGGCTAGGTTCTAGTGCGGCGGCACGGGCACAAAGCCTGCCCCGCCGGTTTCATGCCCGATCGGACGAATACGGCCGCCCCGTTTGCCCGGCGTGCGCTATGCTTTCTGTTGCCTCTCATCCCGATGGCGCGGCACTCCTAGACCTATGAGCGAGCTGGTTTCGTTTATCCAAGATGGTGAGATCGGCATCATCACCGTGAACAACCCTCCCGTCAACGCGCTGAGTCCGGGCGTGCCCGAGGGGATCATCGGATCGATCGACAAGGCCGAGGCGGCCGAGGGCGTGCAGGCTGTGGTGTTGATCGGCGCCGGAAAGACGTTCATCGCCGGTGCCGACATTCGGGAGTTCGGGAAGATCACCTCGGGCGAGAAGGAACGCGGCGAAGGCTTGCATCCGCTAACGCGCAAATTGGAAGGTTGCTCCAAGCCGGTGGTGGCCGCGATTCATGGAACCGCGCTGGGAGGCGGACTCGAAGTCTCCATGGCCTGCCATTACCGGGTGGCTGTCAGGGCGGCCCAGGTCGGCCAACCGGAGGTCAAACTTGGACTGATTCCAGGGGCCGGAGGCACCCAACGGCTTCCGCGGCTGGCTGGCGTCGCGAAGGCGGCCGAAATGTGTGCCCTGGGCGATCCGATTACAGCGGAAGAAGCACTCGACTGTGGCATTCTTGATCGTGTCTTCGAAGGCAACAGGCAGACCGAGCTTCTCGACCGTGCACTGGCGTTTGCGCGTGAAGTCGTCGAGGAAGGGGGCGCCGCGCCAAAAACCCGAGACCGCGACGACAAGTTAGGGACAGAGCAGACAAACGCTCCAGTCCTTGCTGCGGCGCGGCGTGTGGCGCGCAAGAAGCGCCGCGGCATGATGGCCGCTTTGAAGGCGATTGATTCCGTCGCGGCTGCCATCCGCCTACCTTTCGACGAGGGCATCAAGCGCGAGGCGGAGATCTTCAAGGAGTGCCTTTTTTCCGACCAGTCGAAAGCTCTGATTCACGTCTTTTTCGGCGAAAGGACGGTTCGGAAGATTCCCGATATCCCTCTCGAAACGCCTGCCAAAGAAATACGGAAAGCAGCGGTTGTCGGCGCCGGCACCATGGGCAGCGGCATTACGATGGCCTTCGTTAATGCCGGCATTCCTGTTCGTCTCCGAGAGGTTTCTCAGGAAGCGCTTGATCGAGGCCTTGAGACGATTCGGGAGAACTACGAGCGTTCGATCAAGCGCGGCCGGTTCACTCGAGATTTTGTGGCCAAACGTGTGAGGATGATCGAGCCGACTCTTACTTACGCAGGCTTCGGCGAGGCCGACATCGTCATCGAGGCGGTGTTTGAAAACCTTGAGCTGAAGAAGAAAATCTTCTCGGAGTTAGACAAAATCGCAAACCGTGACGCGATTCTGGCTACGAACACCTCCACGCTCGACATCGACGCCATTGCATCTGTGACATCGCGTCCCGAGCAGGTCATCGGAACTCATTTCTTTAGCCCGGCCAACGTAATGAGGCTGCTTGAGGTCGTGCGCGGAAATGCGACGAGTCCCGAGGTAGTCGCGAGTTGCATGGCGTTGGCAAAGCGACTGCGCAAGATAGGGGTCCTGGTCGGCAACTGCCATGGGTTTGTCGGCAACCGCATGTTCGGTCCCTACGTGCGGGAAGCTCAGTTTCTCGTGGAAGAAGGTGCGCGCCAGGCGGATGTTGACAGTGCGCTTTACGAGTTCGGCATGGCGATGGGACCACTCGCGACGGGCGATTTGGCTGGGATTGACGTCGGCTGGCGCGTTCGCCAGGAGGCGAAACACCTGCAGCTTGAGGGCACCCGCCAGCCCTTGATTGAAGACCGCCTCTACGAGCTGGGACGCTACGGGCAGAAAACGGGCCTTGGTTGGTATCGCTACGACGAGAATCGTAATCGGGCCGAGGACCCGGAAGTTGCTGGAGTCGTAGCCGATCTCGTTCGCCAGGCCGGCATCGAGCAACGTGAGGTTGGCCGCGACGAAATCGTTGAGCGCACAATCTACGCGCTGGTGAACGAGGGCGCCAAGATCCTCGAAGAGGGGTATGCGCTGCGGGCCGTGGACATTGACATGATCTACATCAGTGGCTACGGTTTCCCGTCCTATCGGGGCGGGCCAATGTGGCACGCCGACACCATCGGTTTGGACAAGATTTACCAAAGGGTTCTGCACTACGAAGACCGACACCCCCACTGGTGGCGACCGGCGCCCCTGTTGAAGGAACTCGCTGAGCAAGGCAAAACGTTCTCGGAGTGGGATGCGGAGCGAAGCACGGGCGGATAGCGTGGCGTCCGCGGATTTCATTAAAAAACTAGGAACCGCTCCCTGACCCGGACGCGCCGGAACCAAAAGGGAGGTTCGGAGCAAGTGACAGAGAGCCGCGTCCGTGAGGGCGCCGCCCACGGGCTTAACGCCCGCGGCTCCGGGCGGGGTTTCGGATTTCCTGCCGGTAGCTACCGGCGGTCTTGGTTCGCCGACAGGCTATCGAACGATAGACATGCGAGATTCGATTTGGTTTCGAACGCTCTATGACGACCAACTCGCGCTGCTCGACGCGTCGGATCCTCTTCCGAGTTCGGCGGAAGTGGCCATCATCGGCGCCGGGCTGATCGGCGTCTGCGCAGCGTATTTTCTCGATCAGGCAGGTGTCAACGACATTTGTGTCATCGATCGAGGGGGGGCCCTCGGAGAAGCCAGCGGAGCGAACGCAGGCGGGCTGTGGTTTGCTCAACAAAGCCCCGAACTTGGTCCGATCGTGGCACTCGCTCGCGCCTCGAGTGTGCTCTACGACGAGTTGGCTTCACAATTCGACTTTGACTTCCGGCGTTGCGGGATGGTCGAGCTGCTCTATGACGAAAAGCAGATCGTCGAAGCGGAAGCCAAGCTCGCGACCGTCAGGGATGCCGGTTTCCGAGCCGAAAAGGTTACAGGAAAACACGCCCGATCGCTGGAGCCGGGCTTGGGATTCACCCCCGACGGAGCGCTGTATTATCCGGATGAGGCTCGCTTGCACCCGGCAAGGCTGGGGGCCGAATTGATAAGGCACCTGAAGGGGAAGGGAGTCCGTTTTTGTTTGGGAACCGAGGTAAGGGAACTAACGCCCAAGGTTCAGACGGCGCGCGGCTCGTTGGAGGCGAAGACTACGGTCATCGCCTCAGGCGCCTGGACACCTCATGTTACGAGGGCTCTCGGATGGAAACCTCCGATCAAGCCGATGCGTGGGACTCTATTGGCAGTTGCACCTCTGCCCGAAACCCTCCATCACACGGTCATGGCCGCCAGATTCTACTACTGGCAGTTGAGCTCCGGACATATTGCCGGGGGTGGATCCATAGACGACGTCGGCTTCGAGCAAGGGGTCGAGCCTGCCACCACAAAGCTGATTCGCAACGAAATGGAACAGCTTGTGCCGGCCGTTGTCGGGCAGCCGACGGCTTGCGCCTGGTCCGGCTTCCGGCCCTACTGCGAGGATATGAAGCCCGTGATTGGGCCGGTCCCCGGGCAGGAGCGAATGTTTGTTGCCGCCGGCCATTTCAAGAAAGGTGTGATGCTGGCCCCGGTGACCGGGAAGATCTTGGCCGATCTCATCACGCAGAGCAAAACGGATTTGCCGATCGGCCCACTCAGTCCCGATCGGTTCGGGTAGGGGAGGAGAAGTGAGACCGGGGTTTGGGAGGCGACGGATGCAGGGCGTCGTCGTCCGCCCTAGCTACTCTAAGACCCGCACGCGGTGATTCTCGCTGTCGCCGACGTAAACCCTCCCCTGGGGGCCAACGTAAACACCGTGGGGACGCGCCAGTCCGCATTGCAGGGGGTCGCCGTCGGGTCCGTCGTGTCGGGTCCCGTCGCCCACGACCGTCGTGATGGTCCCGTTCTTCTGGTCAATACGGCGAATCGTGTGGCTTTCGGTATCGGCGATGTAGACGCCGCCCCCGGGGCCGACTGCGATGCCCTTCGGGCCCGACAAGAGTGCGTGCTTGGCGGGTCCGCCGTCTCCGTCATAACCGCTCTCGCCGGTGCCGGCGAGGTGGTGAAGTGTCATGGCCTTCATGCTTATGCGATAGACGGCGTTACCTTCTCGAAGAGCTACGTACATGTCTCCGCGACTGTCGAAAGCAATCGCGCGCGGGCCGTTGAGCGGAGTGTCTTGAACCGATGCGCCGTCGGGTGTGGCGGCTTGCTCGCCGGTCCCCGCAAAGGTCTCGACCACGCCCGTCCGCAAATCAACTCGGCGAATGCGATGGTTGCCAATGTCAGCGATATAAAGTGACCCCCGACCGTCCAGCTCGATACTGTGCGGATGGTCGAGCAGAGCTTCGGTGGCCGGACCTCCGTCTCCACCGTAACCCGGCTTGCCCGTCCCGGCGAGAGTCGTGATTGTGCCGGTTTTCGCGGACACCCGCCTGACGATGTGGTTTTGCATTTCGACGAAATACATGTTGCCTTCGCGGTCGAAACGTACTTCGTAAGGTTGGTTGAGCGACGCTTCAAGCGCCGCCCCGCCGTCCCCCGAGTAGCCTTGCTCGCCGTTTCCCGCCGCCGTGCTGATGATTCCCGTCTCCAGATCGAGCCGCCGTACCCGGTGGTTATCGACCTCGCAGATATAGAGGGCGCCGTCCGGCCCGATGGCAACGCCGTAGGTATTGGCCTGCCGCGCGCGAATACCGGGGCCGCCGTCTCCGGAAAAGCCAGCTTCGCCCGTACCGGCTACCGTGCGAACCGTCTGAGGAAAGATCGGGGACGCCACGAGGCCCAGGAACAGAAGGGTGAGGAAACTCTTGGTCATGAAGAATCCACGGGGGCTCACGAGGACCCCGTGAAGCGCGTCAGCTTAGCCGGGGGCGTGTCCATTTGGAGTGAGAGCGCGCGATCCTCTGTCAAAAATGGGTTGTGGCTTGCATGGCCCTATACAGGAGCGATGACATCCGCGATCGCGCTAGGATCCCCTGCCGTTGGTCTCGAAGCCACCTCGCATCAAGTCCGCGAGCTGATCGATGTGGCGCCCGAGAGTGTCGATTGTGTTGGTGGTGCGCTCCTGGGCCGCTTCCAGCCGCTGGATCCTCTCTTCCTGGTTCAGCTGCATATCTTGTAGCCGCTGCTGTTGCTGGTCGAAGCGCGACTGGGCCTTGCCGATGGCGACCAGGTTGATCGCCAGCGCGTCCATTCTAGACGCGAAAACAGCCTCCTGCTCCAGCAGAAACTGGATGGTTTTTTCAACGTCCATTGGCTTCATTCTAGCGGATGGGCCACCCTGCTACAATCCACACTCAACAGGCAAGATGCTTCTGATCGGCCCTCCAGGCAGCGGAAAAACTCATTACGTACTGGAGCGCCTCGAAGCCGCCGTCCGCGACGCTCGCAGCCCCCGCGTCAAGCTCATCGTTCCCACCGCGAGCATGGCCCGGCACTTGCTGCACACGCTGGCGCGCCGGGGCTTGGTGGTTCCTGGTGATCTGGTCCAGACGATCGGCGACTTCGTTCGCCGGCTGACCCCTGATTTGCGGGAACCGACGCCGGCGGCCAACTCCTGGCTGCTCGGGCGCGCCATCCAGGCGGCGAACCGCGGGGAGTTTTCCGCGCTCCGGGAGGCGCCGGGGTTTCATCGGCACATCGAGAGAACCATACGTGAGTTCCAGGCAGCGGGCTGCGACGGTTCCAGTCTCGAACGCCTGGCAACGACTCGCTACCAGGCTGCTTTTGCCGCGGTCTTCGGCGAGTACGAGAAGCTTCTGGAAGAGCACGGATACACTCACGCGGCAGGGCGGCTCGATCTGGCCGCGGATGAAGTTCGCCGTCGTGGTTTGGGTGATCTGCGGGAGGTCTACCTGGACGGCTTCTTCCACTTCTCCCACCGCGAACGCCGGCTCGTGAGCGCGCTTATTGAACTTGCCGATCGTGTGGTCATCACGGTCTGGCCTGATCTTGATCCCGGCTTCTCCGAGATGCCTGAGCGCCATCTTCAGAAGGTCCTTCGACCCCAGGTTCAACCCATCGTCGTTCAGGCCGCGTCACCCGAAAGGGAAGTCGAGGAGGTTGCGCGCAGGATCGTCGAGGAGGAGCGCCCCTTCGAGCGAATCGGCGTGATCTTGCGTACGCCGGAGATGTACGGACCTGTAATCCGAAGAGTCTTCGAGCGATTCCGCATCCCCTTTCACCTCAGGATGCCTGAGCCGCTGGATCGTGACGGCACGATCCGCTTCTTGCGTAGCTTGCTTCGATGCATCGCCCGGGGCTTTCCCGCCGAGGAGACACTTGTGGCGCTCAAGAGCCCCCTTTGCCGTGTTGGGCTTGACCCCGCCATGGACGCTTTCGAGTTCCGCGCACGAGAAAGACTCCGCGACGACGGCCTCGGATTCCTCCGCGCGCGCGCCAAAGACTACCCTGTCGTCCGCGCTCAGCTCGACGAGCTGGCGGCGCTCCTACCCTGGCGGTCCGCCATGCTCGCGCCGGACGAATGGGCCGAGCGTTGTCAAAGCCTCGCTCGACAGTGGGTGAAGCTTCCCACGGTCGAAGATGGCCGGCCCGTTACCAGTGTCGGTGAGCTGCGCCGCCGAGCCGCCGCGCTTTCGAACTTCGAGGCGGCCGCCGGGGAGGCCGCTCAGTTGTTGAAGTTGGGGAGTGCTGAAAACGCGGGCTTCGCGGCTTACCTGAAAGCCCTCGATGCGGTCTTGAGCCAAACGCTCTCCGAGCCGGTTGACCAGCGGAGGAATGTGGTGCATGTTCTCACGGCTTATGAGGCCAGACAGTGGGAGCTGCCCTTGGTTTTCGTTTGCGGGTTGGTGGAGAACCAGTTTCCCCGCCGCCGGTCCGAGGATCTGCTGTTTCCCAACTCCGATCGCGAACGACTCCAAGGCCGCGGTTTTCCTCTGCGCACGACGAAGGACCTCGATCAGGAGGAACTCCTGCTGTTTCGCATCGCCACCAGCCGGGCAACGGAAAAACTGGTCATCACCTACCCGAGAGCCGATGACAGCGGGCGCCCCCTGCTTCGATCCTTCTTTCTCGATAGCCTCGAAGAAAAAGAAGAGGAACAGCCCGCTCCCCTGGTGCGTCTGCGCGAGCGCCACGTCGACCATGGTGCACAGCGCCCCGCTCGCATCAGCTCGCCTGAGCTTGTGCAAGCCGTCGTCGAAAAGCACGATCATTTCAGCCCTTCTTCGCTGGAGCATTTCCTGCAATGCCCCTATCAGTTTTTCGCCCGGCAGACCTTGGAGCTGGAGACTCGGCCGCCGCCCCCCGATCAGCGCATCGACCCGCTGCTGATGGGCACGATCATTCACCGCACGATCGCCCAATGGACCGGCGACTCCTCCCAAGCCATCGCAACCGTTTTCGGCCGGGTCTTCGACGAGACCTGCGAGCAGGCCGGCGTGTGGCAGAACTTTCGCACGGCCCTCATTCGAACCAACATGCTCACCGACCTCGAGCGCTTCGCCGGCGAGGAATCGGTGGCTTCGAAACTGGAACTCCGGGAGAGGAAAACCGAGGAGAAGTTTGAGTACACGGTCGACGACGGCGAGCACCTGCCGTTCCGTATTACCGGCCGGATCGACCGTTACGACGTGCTCGAAGGCAACTTCGGCCTCGTCGTGGACTACAAGTACTCCAGCGAGCCGAGGATTCGACGCCTGATCGATGAGCACGCCGCGGGAGCCAAGGTGCAGGCGCAAATCTATCTGCTCGGGCTCGAGCGCGAGAGAGGGGTTCGTCCCGTGGGGATGCGTTTTTGGGGTCTCCGAGACAAAACGACCGTACGCGGATGGGTCGTCAAGGACTTGCTTTCTCCTCAGGCGATTCTCGAAAAGGACACGCAACTCACGGAAGCCGAATTCCGAGACATGCTGGCGCGTTCCGAGGAATTTGTGATCGGAAAGATCGGCGAGATTCGCCAGGGCCGCATCGAGGTCGGGCCCCTGGATCGTGATTTCTGTAAGAGAGTGTGCCTATTTCGCGACGTCTGCCGGATTGAACCGTGACTTTCACTGCCGGCCAACACCAAGCCGTTGAGAGCTGGGACCGGGGGGACATCTGCGTCGTGGCGGGGCCCGGATCGGGCAAGACGCTCGTTCTGGTGGAACGCATACGCTGGTTGGTGGAAGCCAAAGGCATCGACCCGGCACACGTTCTCGCCATCACCTTTACGGAAAAGGCCGCCCGCCAGATGCTCGAACGATTAGTCGGGGGGGGCGGGACCCGATGGGGACAAGCGTCAAGCCTATCACCGCACACGGATTTCGACCATCGACGGTTTCTGCGCCGGGTTTCTTCGGGAGCAAGCCTTGGAAGCCCCGATAGATCCGGAGTTCCAGGTGATGGACGCTTGGCAAGCGGAAATGGAGCTCCGTCACGTAATCGGTGAAGTGCTCGATGGACACTATGCCGCCGAGCCGGCGTCTGCCCTTCGTTTTCTTGAGTCGTTCGCCGGTTCGCGCTCCCGGGCCGAAGAGATCAGCCTTTCGAGCGTGCATGAGCAGGGTTTTCGGCTCTATCAGTCGATGCGAGTGACGGGTGTTGTACCAGGTCGGCCGAAGTCGAATGAAGGTTCGGATCCCGCGGAGTTTCAGGTGCAACGAACGTGGATTGCCGGAGTCTTGGAGAAGGTCGACCGCCAGTATCGCGGCTGGAAGCGCGCCGCGGGCCTGGTGGATTTTCCCGATCTCGGCGAGTTGGCCGTGGGGGTCCTTGAGAAGGGTCGCGGTCGGCGCCTGCCGTTTCAGCATATCCTCGTCGACGAAAACCAAGATACGAATCCGCTGCAGCCGAAACTGATCGCGCTTCTGCGGGAGCATGCTTCGGACGGCTGCGTCCTGTTCGCGGTGGGCGACATCAATCAGTCGATCTATGGGTTTCGCGATGCGGACCCGGAGGTATTCCGCAATTTTAGGGAAGCGGTCAGAGCGGGCGGGGGGGAGGTGGTCGAGCTGCGAGAGAACTTCCGTAGTCGGCCCGAGATTCTGTTGGCGGCGGAACGGCTGTTGGCCGGGGCCGCGGGGATTGAGACGCGCCCTCTGCTCGCCCGGCGCGGTTTACCGCCGAAAGACGATCCGAGCGTCGAAGTGACCGTCGTTCGCCATCGCAAGAAAGCGATTGCTCGGCAAAGAGAAGCGCGGCACGTCGCTACGAGAGTTATGGAACTGCGTGGCCGGCTGCGGATCGGGGACCCGGCAAGAACACCCGCTTGGAGGGATTTCGCCGTCCTCGTGCGCACCCACAACTTGGTCAGGGAATTCTATAAGCACTTGCGCGAGGCGGCGATTCCTTGTCAGGTTGCCGGGGGCACGGGATTTTTCGAGGCGCGGGAAGTGCGCGACTTCATGTGCTTGCTCCAGGTGATCTCGAATCCGCGGGATGAGATCCGTCTCGCGGCGGTGCTGTGTTCGCCGCTGGTTGGCGTCTCGGACGAAACGCTCCTGCGACTGAAACTCGATGTTCGGAACCTGGCGGATGCGCTGAGAAGAGAAGTCATCGTTCCCGGAGAAGATGGGGAACGGTTGCGCACTTTCGTCGAGCGGCTCGCCCGATGGCGGGAGAGTTCGGACAGCATCCCCCCGGATCTGCTCATCTGGCGCATTCTTAGGGAGACGGGCTACGAGGCTTTCACGCTGTCTCAACCCGACGGCTCCCAAAAAGCCGCTGGCGTTCGAAAGCTTGCCGAGCTGTCGCGAAGCCTCCATGACGCGGGCCACTTCAGTTTTGGGCAACTCGTCGAGCGGCTCAGCGAATGGCAAGCCTCCCGTCCGCAGCAGCCGGAAGCGGAATCTCGCGAGAACACGGAAGACGCCGTTCAGATCATGACCATGCACAACGCCAAGGGTCTGGAGTTTCCCATTGTCTTCTTGCCTGCGCTGGACCACCCGCTCAGAGGAAGCAGCGATGCTCTAGCTCATCTTCCTGCGAGTGGCCTGGGAGTGAAGTGGGTCGACCCTCAGACTGGTGAGGACGCGCCTGACCCGACGTTTCAGGCCAGCAGTGAGCGCCGCAAGAAACGTGAGAAGGAAGAGAACAGCCGTTTGCTCTACGTCGCCATGACCCGGGCGGAGGAGCATCTCGTCCTGAGTGCGGCCCTGGCGGCAAACGTAACCGGGTCGGCTCGTCTGCTCAGAGACCGGCTGAGACTGAAGCTCGATCAGTCGGACCAGGCCCCCCGTGAGGAAGAAAGAGACGGACTGCGATTCCGCCTCTTCCGCACTAGCCAAGACGCCGAGCCGGCCTGCGCCGACCCGGCGGAGCTGGTACGCCCCGAGGTCCATCTAGTTGATCCGTTGCAGCCCAGCGAGTCGATCGACACCTCGGCTTCGGTGACGTCGATCGCCCTCTACGCCCAGTGCCCGCGCAAATACTACCTGTCGCGATATCTTGGGTTCGAATCGGCGCCCGGGCCTGTGCGGTTTGCACCGGGAGACGAGCCGGCGCCCGAGCAGGACGACATGGAAGCGAGCGAGTTGGGCCGCCGGGTGCACAAGATCCTTACGGGGTCGCTCGCCCCCGAGGATGCGGGATCGGAAGCGATGCGGCTGGCGAGCAATTTCCAGCAGAGTGAGCTCGGCCAACGGGCAAAGGCGAACGCGGTGCGTGAACAGAGTTTACTGTTCGCCGTCGACGATCATCTGCTGCGCGGACAAATTGACCTCTGGTTTGACGACGGAGCCGAACGCGTTCTCATCGATTACAAGACGGACCACGTGACGGCTGAAGAAGCCGAGGGTCGAGCGCAAGACTACGCTTTGCAGATCCGGCTTTATGCGCAGGCGCTGAAGCAAGCCGGCGGCAAGCATCCGGATCGCGGCGTGCTTTACTTTCTGAGACCCAACGCGGCGGTGGATGTCGATGTCAGCCCGGGGGCGCTCGACGAAGCTCGACAAACGGTGCGAGATTTCTTCGCCGCCCAGTCGCAACAAAGTTTTCCTCTGCACGTGGGAAAGCATTGCTTTCGTTGCGCCCACTACGGAAACCTCTGTCCCGCCAGGGTTTCTCCCGAATGAGCGAGACGCCCGGTTGGTTTCTTCAGAACGGGACGGCGCTCGCCGTCCTGGTTGGGTTCGCCCTAGTGATGATCCTCTCGGCCTGGGCCGCCAACCGGCGGCCTGTCGATCGGCCGGGACCGATCGTCATCGCCGTTTCCTTTTACGCCACGTTTCTTAGCACCAACACGTTTCTCGGACAGGCAGGGTTCGGCTACAAAGTCGGAGTCGCTTGGCTGCTTGCCGGCGGCGTATTCATCGTGTGTGCGTTCGTGGCCTGGTTTGTGGTGGCCCGCCCAATGATTCGCGATGCACACCGCGTCTTAGGCAACGTAGAGGATCTCGGTCAGATCACCGTCCCCGAGTATCTGAGGCGAAAGTATGGCAGTCCGGCGATCGGCTATGTCAGTGCGGGGATCGTGTTCTTTGCCTCCCTTCTCTACATGCTGGCGGTGTTTAAGGGAATCGGGCACATCTTCAGCCGCATCCTTCACGTCTCCTACGAAGCAGCCGTCCTGGCGGTCCTCGTGCTGGTCGCGGCCTATACGAGTTGGGGTATGATCCGCGCCATCCTCCACACCGACGTCATGCAGGGGGTCGTGATGGTGGCCGGTGTGATGGCTCTTTTTCTTGCTTGCGTCAAAAGGGCAGATTGGGCGCTGCTGGCCGATAGTGTTGATTTGGACGCCTCCGGCCGGGCGCTGGGCAGTGCCTTGCTGCAATGGGACACGCTGATGTCGCCACTGCTGATCGTCGGGCTTTCGCTGGGGACCGGCATCAAGCTAATGGTCGCGCCGCGATTGGTGGTCCGCTTCTTGCTTTTCCGTCACGCCGGGGAAAGCGAGATTCGCCGTGCGAAGTGGCTCACGGTGGCGCTGATGAGCTTGACGATACCGCTGGTCTTTGTCCTCGGAATTCTTGCTCACGGGATTATCCCCCAGGCCGAATCACAGTTTTCTTTTCAGCATACGGACGAAGTTGTGCCCTATCTGGTCGAGAATCTTTTCGGCAGTTTCTGGGGAGCCGTCGTCCTGGCCGGCTTTCTATCGGCGGCGCTGTCGTCGATAGACTCGGTTCTGCACGTGGCCGGCTCGGCGCTGGTGGTCGATGTCTGGGCAAACTGGAGGCCCCGAACCCCTGGTGCGGTGATCGGGCGGCTTCAGCGGGCCGTGATGATCCCGGTGGCGGCGGCGCCGGCGATTGCCGCTCTCAATCCCCCGGCGGACATCGTGCCTCTGACTGCCATGTCCGGCGCCTTGTTCGGCAGCTGTTTCTTCCCGGCGCCGATCATTGGTCTTTGGTGGAAACAACCCGGCCGAGGGGCCGTTCTGGCGTCGATCGTGGCTGGAGGATCAGCCGTCATCGCCTGGTCGCTTGGTCTTGCGCGCATTTTGAGTCTTGAATCCGTGCACCCGGTCTTCGCGGGACTGCTCGCGTCCACCGCCGTTTACGCCTGTTCGCGGCCTAACCCGCATTTCTCACCACCTGACGGTCGAAGCACGCGATAAGCCCGCCATTACTGCGTTGCGCTTGCTCGCCGTGCTCAACGTACTGTTCAAGTACGCTTCCGCGCGCCGAGCGGCGCGCGCCTTGTACTGACGGGCTTCTCACGCACTTCGCCTCGCCACGTGGTGAGAAAAGCGGGCTAGGGCCGGCCCTTCTGACACGATTCGACCTGCCGCTGGTACCTAGTTCAAGGCACCGTTAGCCGAACTCGCTTGTCCCGGCATTACACCGTGCCGGGCGGACTGTGTTTTGTTCCTCTTCGGGTGTTTCTAAGGTGTTCGACGTGTGTCACAGTGCATGCTCTTGTGGCATAATATTCGCACTGATAAGCTGTAGTTCGGATGCCGTGACATTGTTACGAGGTCTTTGCAAATCTCAAAATTCGCTGTTGTAGTGTAGGCACGAAGGTGCAAATACGGCATATCTTTTGTTGAGCCTGGCGGAGACTTATGGACATTGCGGCAATCATCCGAGAACTAAGAAACGAGCTCGAGCGTATTGACAGGCTGATTCTGGCCCTCGATACGTTGCACACGGGACCAAGACGCGGTAGGCCGCCCAAGCTACTTCAACAACTTCGACGTGCCTCCGAGTCGAAAAAGACACCGACAAAAAAGTCAGTCAGAAAAACCAAGAAGCGTCGCCAGAAACCCTCCTGAGAACCGCCAACGGTTGTTCCCAATCAGCGGACTATTTTCCCGTTTCAAGGCCACGTGTTTCGGTCTATTCTTCGGATCTTTCTGGAGGTCACGTGGTGGATTTAGCTTGCTCGCTCGGGTAACTCCCCAACGGCTTCGCGAAGCGAATCCCGACCCGACGGTAACAACTATAGCCCTTCCGGCTCGCGCAACATCCAGCGCTAGCCTATGTGGCTACCCCGGGATCGGTCCATGGCATTGGGAAAGGGGTTGGGGGACATGAACCGGGACTTCTGTCAAGCCCTGGAAAAAGCCGCTCGCTCCCGCACCCTCCGGTTCCGCCCCGCGACTCCTGGAAGGCCTGAAAACGTCGGGCTTCACTAACAACGGACCTTGAGAGGTAGCCCAGGACCAAGATAGAGGCGAGGTGGAATCGACCTTCAGACGCACCAGCATATCTTGACCGTGGAAGCCTCTAGGCTACGAGATCTAGTACACCCCCTGAAGCCAACCCCGCCGGGCCAAATAAATCTTCATTTTCTTGGACTTACCTCTTGACAGAACCAGCTGCGGTGGGGCAATCTTGTAGTGGTCAACTATGGTTTGATTAGGTTGATTCTGGTATGACTAGGACCAAAGTGGGTTAGCGGAGCCGTTTTTGGCATGACCTGGTAGGGCAATGAACCTGTTTCGAGGTACCAAGACCGGGCGCGTAGACGACAAAGGTCGACTCAAATTCCCTTCTCTCGTCCGGCAGCGACTCGAGCAGGAGTACAGCGATTTCAGTGTCTTCATCACCAGCGTGGATGGGGACGTCGCGAAGGTATTCCCGATGACCGAATGGGAGACCATCGAGGCCAGGCTATCACAAAAGTCGACCGAGAACAAGGATGTCGACGGAGAAGTCAAAGACAAAATTCTTTTCCAAACCAACCGTTTTGGGGCGGAAGAGACCTTGGACAACCAAGGCCGTATCCTCGTGCCCGCAGTTTTGCGGGAATCTGCGGGCATGAGGGGCGAAGTGAAACTGCAGTGGCAGTCGAACCATATTTTGGTGTTGAACGCAGACCGGTTCGATCAAGTAGCGGGAGACAAGCGGTTGACGGCGGAAGACTATCGCCACGCTGCCAACCTGGGGGTGTGATGCTTGCAGCATTATCCGGTGCTGTTGAACGAGGTGCTCGATTACCTCAACATCGATGCCCGAGGCGCCTATTTGGATTGCACGGTGGGCGAGGCGGGGCACGCCGAGGCTATCTTGAATCGGCTTACGACGGGTCGGCTGATTGCCATCGACCGCGATGGGAAAGCTGTTGAGCGGGCGAGAGAGCGCTTAGGAGACTACGGGGAGAAGGTGAGCTTGTCGCAGGCCAGCTACAGCGATATCGACAAAGTGGCGGGTGGTGAACCGCTTCAGGGCATCGTGGCCGATCTGGGATTGTCGAGGCGCCATTTCGAGACGCCCGACCGGGGATTCAGTTTTCAGCGGGAAGGCCCCCTGGACATGAGAATCGATCAGCGCCAGGGATTAACTGCGGATCAGATCGTCAACACCTATGACGAGAAGCGGCTTGCCGATCTGATTTTTGGTTATGGTCAGGAAAGGAGGAGCCGAAGAATCGCTAGAACCATTGTTCGGGGGCGGCCGATCCGAAACACGACGCAACTTGCGGCGGCGGTGGAGCGTGCCGTCCCCCGATCGCATCGGCGGCGCATTCATCCGGCGACGAAGACCTTCCAGGCGATTCGGATCGCCGTTAATGACGAGATCGCTGAACTCGAGAATATGCTCGAAGGAGCTCCCGCGTTGTTGGCGCCAGGCGGGCGGATGGTGGTGATCAGCTTTCATTCGCTCGAGGATCGCTGCGTCAAAGTAGCTTATCGGCGCTGGCGGGACCGAAACGTGTTCAAGGTTTTGACGCCGCATGTTGTCCGACCTTCGCGGCAGGAAATCAAGCAGAATCCTTCCAGCAGAAGCGCGAAACTACGGGCTGCTGAGAGGACACCGACAGCATGGCCACTGCAGAACTAGGATCGCATCAGGCGAGGCGAACGCTCGCAGTAGCGGGTTTGTCCCCCCTAGAGTCCGAAGAGAAGCACGGCAACGTCGTTGTTTTCGACCCGAATGGCCAAGCGTCCCGGGGGTGGTCCCTTGCATCGGAGTCCGTTGGACCGGAACCGGCAAGTGGGTTCACCTACGATGGGGTTCGCGCGGGGCGCGCCATTCGGACCGGGCTTTCCCGCCGCTCAGCCGCTTCGAGGCCGCTTCCCATGGAGCAGGTCTGCCTGTATGTGAAGGCGATAGATAATTCCGGAGTTCGCCGGCGGACGGATGTCGCTGAGAAGCGGATTTGGACCAAAGTGGCTGCTTTAGGGTTTCTGATCGTGGGCCTGGTGTTGCTCGCCTACGGTCCCCGTTCAGGGATACGAGAATCGGGTTACCGGCTCGAGAAGCTCGAAAAACAGAAACAGGCGCTCGTCGAGATCAATCGCCAGCTTGGGGTGCGCGAAGCGATGCTCAGCGACCTCAAGCGCGTGAGCAAGCTGGCCGCCGACCGCGGTCTTAGCGCCCCTCCGCCGGACCGCTTTGACTGGCAAAACCGCACGATTTCACCCGCCGAGGAGAGCGGCGAACTGGCTCATAGTCGAGACGACGAAACCCGATAGGCAGATGGTGCCGGGCAGCTTTCGCCAATCACCCTCCTCCTGGTTGGCTCCAAATCGATGGGCGAGAAATGGAAGGCACAGCCTCTAAGGATCATAACTCCATTCCTCGCCGACCCACCCAAATCGATAAGTTGCGGCTGCTCAAGCGGCAGCTGGGCGGTCGCCCTCCGTTTCGCCTCTTCACCTTCGCCTTGGCCGCTGTTGCTTGGCTTTTCCTGGTCCTCGTACGTCTCTGGTATCTGCAGGTTGACCAGGGAGATAGCTTCGTCGAGAAGGCGAGGAATCAACATCAGGGAATTATCGAGATTCGTGCGGACCGCGGAGTGATTAGCGACCGCTTCGGGGAAAAACTCGCCTTCAGTACCCCGGTGGAATCCATCGCGGTCTTCCCGTCGCAGATACAAAATCCCGAGCTCACGGTCCGGTTGCTTTCGAACGTTCTCCAGATGGACTACCGATTGCTACATCGCAAGTTGGAGAGGCGACAATTCCAATTTGTGAAACGGTTAGCCGAGCCAGGCGAGGTCGAGCGGGTGCGAGATCTGAACCTGATTGGTATTCATTTCGAAAAGGAGAGCAAGCGCTATTATCCCCAAGGGACTGTCGCTTCGCACCTTCTGGGAGCTGTCGGCGTGGACCACCACGGTCTGGCGGGGCTGGAGCAGACTTTCGATGGTCCTCTGCAGGGTCAGCCGGGCAAACGGCTCGTGCAGTACGACGCTCGCCGGAGCCGCTATGCGGGGATCACTATCGAGGACCCTGTTCCCGGCGCACAGCTGGTACTCACGATCGACCAAAGGATTCAAATGGTGGCGGAGGTCGAGTTGGCGAGGGCGATCGAGGAAACGCGGGCCGCCGCCGGTACTATCGTCATCATGGACCCCAACAACGGGGAGCTGCTCGCGGTTGCGAACTGGCCAACCTTCAATCCGAACGAGCCGGCACGGAATAGACAGGACCTGAAACGCCGGAAGAACTTTGCGGTCAGCACGCTGTTCGAGCCCGGCTCGAGCCTGAAAGTCGTTACCATCGCCGCGGCTTTGGAAGAGAATCTCACGCACCCCGACGAAGTGCTGGATTGCGAGATGGGAGCCATATACGTCGGACGGCGCCGGATCCGTGACCACAAACCGTTTGGAGAGCTGACCGTTTCACAGATCCTGGCGAATTCGAGCAATGTCGGAACCGTGAAGCTTGGCTTACGACTTGGAGACCGGACACTGCATCGATACTTAGTCCGCTTTGGCTTTGGTCAAAAGACCGGGTTACCTCTTCCGGGTGAAACAGCGGGGCTTCTGAGATCGGTAAAGAACTGGCAGGCGGGTTCGATGGGTTCGATCCCCATTGGTCAGGAGATAGGCGTAACTGCAATCCAACTGGCGCGAGCAGTCTCGGTAATCGCCAACGGGGGGTGGCTCGTTCAGCCCCGGATCATAAATTTGATGATCCACCCTGACGGGCGGGAACAGCGCCCGGATGTAGCTCGACGGCGTCGTGTGATCTCCCCGAAGACCGCGGCTACCATGCGGGCCATGATGGAAAGTGTTGTTCGGGATGGAACCGGTCGTCGCGCCGGAACTCCGGGCTACCGCGCGGCGGGCAAGACCGGCACGGCCCAAAAGGTGGACCCCGAGACACGAACCTACTCAAAAACCGCTTATGTGCCGAGTTTTGTCGGTTTTGCACCTGTCAATCAGCCATCCATCACGGTCGTCATTGTTCTGGACTCACCGATTGGTGAGTACTACGGAGGCCTCGTGGCCGCTCCCGTCTTCCCACGCGTCGTAACACAGGTTCTACGCTTTCGGGACGTGCCACCTGAGATCCCTGTTCCGGGGCCGTCAAAGCCAGAGCCGCCGCTCCCGCCGGTAGAGATGGCGGACATGGTTCCATCGCCGCCTGCCCCCCGAGTCGAAGAACTGCGAGCCGGTCAGGCGATACTTGTCGCCGCAACGCAACATCCCGGTTCGGCGCCTCGGCCGGCGCATTTGCTCGGACGGGTCTCTCACTTGAGTGCCGGCCGGCCGTCGACCTCGGGGGACGGTGTTTCCGTAAGGGTCACTGATCGAAGCGTGCCGGATTTTCGAGGGCAGACCGTTCGCGAAGTAGTCAGCCGCACCACCGCTCTCGGATTGCATCTCGAGTGGAGCGGCCATGGTCGGGCGAGGCGCCAGTGGCCGACGGCGGGTACCCCGGTTGCGCGCGGCCAGAAAGTCCTTGTGGAGTTCGTGAGTGCTTTAGCGGGAGACGCCCGCAAGCGATGACCCTTGCGGAGATGTTGGGCGAAGGAATTTCCGTCACGCCTGTGCCGAGGAAGGAAATTTCAGGTTTGGAATATGATTCTCGTAAGCTCGAGAAGGGCAACGTTTTTTTCGCCTTCCCCGGCGAGAAGGCGGACGGCCACGATTTCGTTCCGCAAGCGCTGGATGCGGGCGCGTCCTCGGTTGTGAGCGAGCGGCAGCCGCCTCAGCAGTGGCGGGACCTGTGGGTCCAAGTGCTGCACGGTCGAGAAGCTTTGGCCCGCTCGGCTTTGCACTTTTACGGTCGCCCGGATCGGCGAGTGAAGTTGACCGGCGTGACGGGTACGAACGGTAAAACAACCACGGCTCATTTAGTGGACGGCATCTTCGAGGCGGCAGGTATCATCACGGCTCGGTTGGGAACCATCGAACACAAGGTGGGCCGACGCCGTTGGAAGGCAATCAATACCACCCCGGAATCGCTGGATCTGGTGAGGTTCCTGGCCGAACTCGAGCAACAAAGCGGAACCCATGCCACCTTGGAAGTTTCCTCGCACGCCCTGGAGCTGAAGCGGATCTATGGGATGGACTTTCATACGGTCGTCTTTACGAACCTGTCGCGCGATCACCTCGACTTCCACGGGACGATGGAAACCTATGGCCGGGCCAAACAGCGGCTCTTCGAGGGTGCCGGCGGGGCGCTGCCGCGGTTCGGAGTCATCAATCAAGATGATCCGCTGGGGAGGGATCTCCTCAAGCGGGCGGGATTCGAGACGCTCAGTTTCGGCTTGACGAGGGGAGCGGCGGTTTCCGCCGATCGAGTGGACGCCCTTCCTGGAGGGCTGAGCTTTCTGGCTAGGACGCCCTCGGGGAACTTCGAGGTTTCCTCCCAGCTTCGGGGCCCATTCAATGTTCACAATATCTTGGGCGCGATCGCGGTTGGCCTGACCTACCAGTTTGATGTTGAGGTCATTCGGAGGGGCATCGCGGCTTGCCCGACCGTGCCCGGGCGGTTCGAACCGGTGGACGCGGGCCAGCCGTTTTCGGTCGTGGTCGACTATGCTCACACCGACGCCGCGCTACGCAATCTGCTCGAGGCGGCCCACGAGCTTTTGCAGCGGCAGAGGCAAGCGGGCCGGATTGTGACCGTGTTCGGCTGCGGCGGCGACCGCGATCGCGCGAAGCGGCCGGCCATGGGAGAAATTGCCGCTCGCCTGAGCGACCGGGTAATTGTTACATCCGACAATCCCCGCGGCGAAGACCCGCGGAACATCATCGACGACATTTTGGCCGGTCTGAAGCGTGTCGATGCTTCTTTTCAAGTAGAGCCGGATCGGGCTAAAGCCATTCGCCAAGCGCTGCTGGAGGCTCGGGAGGGCGATATTGTCCTGTTGGCCGGCAAAGGTCACGAGACCTACCAGGTGATCGGGGCGAAGGCCGTGCCGTTTGACGACCGAGAAGTGGCCCGCCGGGTGCTAAGAGAACTTGGGTACGCCCTGAACGATGGTCCCGGAAAGGCGGCCAACGGGTGAGTGAAGGGACTTGTGAGGCTCAAGCTGTCTGAGGTAGCGAGAATGCTGGCGGCACCCGTGCCTGTTGATCGGCCGGTGACGGGATACTCGATCGACTCGCGGTCCCTTCAGCCGGGAGATCTGTTTTTCGCGGTTCGCGGCCCGCGGCACGATGGCCACGACTACATCGAGGCGGCCCTCAACAAAGGAGCGGCCGCGGCAGTTGCCGAGGAGCGTTGGGCGAAGAGTCATCTCAATGTAAGGCCGGTTCTCGCGGTCGCTGACCCCCCAGAGAGTTTGCGTCGACTGGCTCACCGATGCCGGGGACGCTGGGATGGGCAGGTTGTCGGCGTTACAGGCAGCAATGGTAAGACCACGACAAAAGATCTAGTCGCCGCGGCTCTTCGGACGCGCTATCGAGTGTCGAAGAGCGAGGGCAATCTCAACAATGAGCTGGGCTTGCCGCTGTCGCTGCTGCGGGCGGAGGACGCCTCCGAGATTGTCGTGCTGGAGATGGGCATGAACCATCGGGGCGAGATTCAGCGCCTGGCGGAAATTGCCCGCCCCACGGTCGCTGTGGTGACCAATGTCAACGCTGTTCATTTGGAGAATTTTACCTCGGTCGACGAGATTGCCCTGGCCAAACGTGAGCTCATTGAGAGCCTCTCCGACGAAGGAACAGCCGTTCTCAACGCCGATGACGAGCGGGTTCGGGAGTTCGCAAAGGTCCACCGGGGCCGCACGGTGACTTTTGGCCTGGACACCGCAGCGGACTTTCGAGCGGAACAGACCGAGAGTACGAGCACCGCGGGGGTAAGCTTCCGTTTGTGCGGCAGCGCCGGGAGCCACGAAGGCCCACCCCTGCGCTTCAGTAGCCCGCTGCTGGGCGGGCACAATATCATGAATCTGCTGGCGGCGATTGCCGTTGCCTCTGTGTTCGGCATCAAGGCCGCGGAGCTGCCTGAGGCTCTGGCAAAGCTCCGGCCGGCGAGCATGCGCGGTGAAGTTGAACAGCTGGGGGATGTCCTGGTGTTCAACGATTGCTACAACTCTAACCCTCAGGCCGTGCTGGCCATGCTGGATGTCCTGCTACGGACGGAAGCCGGACGAAGGGTAGCCGTACTAGGTGAGATGAAGGAGTTGGGTGAGCAGGCGACCCAACTTCACCGCGAGGTTGGCCGAGCGCTGGCGGGTGCCAAGGTAAGCGCTGTTGTTGCCGTCGAGGGTAGCGCTCGCGCGATTGCCGATGAAGCCGTGCGGCATGGGTTTCCCAGCCAGGCCGCTCATTTTTTCGAAGACGCAGAAGAGGCGGGCGAGTTCTTGGCGACATTTCTCAAGCCGGGGGACGTCGCGCTGTTCAAGGCTTCCCGCGGCGTCGGGCTTGAGAGAGCGCTCGAAAGGGTTAGAAAGCAGTTTGGTTTCTTCCTGACTTGATGAAAAGAACAATGCGGCAAAGCTGAATTCGATGCTCTATCACCTCTTCTACGAACAGCTCTTTCAGTACTTCAGCCCCTTTCGCGTCTTCGGCTACATCACTGTTCGCACAGCATTCGCCAGCATGACCGCGCTCGGACTGGGCCTGATCCTCGGCCCCTGGCTCATTCGCAAGCTTCGCGACTTTCAAATCGGCCAGTTCATTCGTGAGGACGGACCCGAGTCGCACCATGACAAAGCGGGGACGCCCACGATGGGCGGCCTGCTGATCACCGTCTCCATTGTTCTGCCGACGCTGCTTTGGGCCAACTTGACAAACGTTTACGTTTGGATCGCGCTGTTCGGCTTGGTCGGATTCGGAGGAATAGGTTTTCTAGACGATTACACCAAAATCCGGCGCGGTCAAAATCTGGGTCTCACCGTGGGCCGGAAGATTCTGCTGCAAGTGCTGGTGACTCTAGCGATCGGTTCAAGCCTGGTATGGCTTTTCTCTCGTGGAGATTACGACGCCCGTCTGGTGCTGCCGTTCGCCAAGAATCTCCGCCCCAGTCTGGTGATCGAACCGCTGCTCGGCAATCCCTACACCTTCCCACTTGCCTTCATCCTCTTTTTCGTTTTTCTGTTCCTGGTGTTGGTGGGTTGCTCGAATGCCGTAAACCTGACCGACGGTCTAGACGGATTGGCCATCGGGTTGACGGTGATTTGCGCCGGTGCGTTGACTGTGCTCGCCTATATCGCCGGCCACCGAGAGTTTGCCCAATATCTGGACGTCGCCCGCGTTCCCGCGGCTGCGGAATTGACGATCTTTTGCGGCTCCATGGTCGGCGCCAGCCTGGCCTTCCTTTGGTACAACGCCCACCCGGCCGAGATCTTCATGGGGGATGTCGGGTCATTGGGGATAGGCGGCGCGTTGGCCATGGTCGCCATTCTCATCAAGCAGGAGATCCTGCTGATATTCGTTGCCGGCGTGTTCGTGTTGGAGGCCCTTTCGGTGATTCTGCAAGTCGCCAGTTACAAACTGCGCGGCAAGCGGATTTTCAAGATGGCCCCCTTGCACCATCACTTCGAGGCGCTGGGCTGGCCGGAATCGAAGATCATTGCCCGCTTTTGGATCGGCGGTTTGGTTTGGGCGCTGTTTGCCCTCAGTACGTTGAAGCTGCGATGAATCTTGAAAACCACCGCGTGCTCGTCGTCGGGCTCGGGGAGTCCGGCAGGGCGGCCGCCCGGTTTCTCGTGTCGCGCGGAGCTGTAGTGGCGGCAACGGACTGTTTGCCGGAGCACAAGCTGGCGTCCACGGCTCGGGAGTTGCGGGATCTCGGGGTCCGGCTTGATCTGGGAGGCCACGCCGAGTCCCTTTTTATCAAGCAGGATTTGATCATCCCATCGCCGGGCGTCCCTTGGGACCTGCCTGCGCTCAGTCGCGCGCGCGAGCTGGGAGTACGGGTGGCCGGCGAGCTGGAGGTCGCAGCATCGTTTTTGCGTGGCCCGGTCATCGGCGTCACGGGCACGAACGGGAAAACGACCACGACCGCTTTAATCGGACATATGATGCTGGCCGCCGGCTGGAAGGCCCAAACGGGGGGCAATATCGGGACGCCAGTGCTGGCCATGGTCGACAGCTCCGCCGATGACGGTTGGAATGTGTTGGAACTCTCCAGTTTTCAGCTCGAGGCGATGCAGAGCTTCCGCTCCCGCATTGCCGTCGTCCTCAACATCACGCCCGACCATCTCGATCGCCACCACAGTTTCGAGGCCTACGCCGCGGCCAAGGAGCGCATCCTGAGGCCACAAACGCAAGATGACCACGTGGTTCTCAATGCGGACGACGAGAACTGCCGGCGGTTTGCGGAATCGGCCGGAAGCCGGATCTGCTGGTTCAGCCGCACGCAGCCTGTTTCACCCGGCGCTTGGGTGGAGGGGAGCTGGATCGTTTTCGGCGGCCGCCGCGTCGTCGAAACCGAACTGCCGATTCGGGGCCCGCATAATCTCGAGAATACTCTGGCCGCGGTGGCGGCTTGCTCGCTGGCGGGCGTGGCGACCGAGGATATCGCAGCGGCGGCGGTCAGCTTTCGTCCCGTAGAGCACCGGCTCGAGTTTGTCCGCACCGTCGATGGAGTGGACTATTACAACGATTCGAAGGCAACCAACGTGGAAGCGGCAAGCAAGGCTATTCAGGCTTTCGAAGGAGGGTTGTGGGTCATCTTGGGAGGGAGCGATAAGGGCGGCGATTATCGCCGTTTGAAGGATCACCTTGCTCCCAGGGCGCACGGGGTATTGCTGATTGGCTCAACAGCGGAAAAGATTCAGCGTCAACTGGACGGCTGCGTCCCCAGCCAGCGGCTAGGAACGCTCGAGGCGGCGCTCGAATTTGCTAAGGGCCACGCTAAGCCGGGTCAGACGGTGCTGTTGGCGCCCGCCTGCGCCAGTTTCGATCAGTTTGACAATTACCGCCACCGTGGCCGTTTGTTTAAACAGCGAGTGCGTTCGTGGAAGGAAGGCGAGTATGCCGAGACCACTTAAATGCGACCGTGTTCTCTGCGCGACGATTCTGGCTCTTGTGTTCGTGGGCCTGATCATGGTGTTTAGCGCGACCACCGGAAGGGCGGACGGGACGCTCAAATTCGGCGTGAAGCAGGTGGCGGCGGCGTTGGTCGGGATCGCGGCCATGCGTGTGCTGATGTACGTCGACTACCGCCGTTTTCGAAAGCCGAAGATGATCATTTTGGCGCTCGGGAGCGTGGTCGCGTTGCTCGGCATGGTCTTGCTGGGCAGTGAGACCGCGGGGACGCTGCGATTCCTCCGGCTCTGGATTTTTTCCATCCAGCCTTCGGAGCTGGCGAAATTGGCGTTGGTGCTCTTCCTTGCCTTTTTCTTGGAAAAGCGCGCCCATCGGTTGCATGAATGGCGTACGTTGGCGGCCGCCGGTTTCATGTTGACTTGTCTGTGCGGGCTCATCTTTGCGGGCCGCGACCTGGGGACGCCTATTTCCTTGTTGGTGATCGCCGCCGTGGTGCTCTGGACGGCCGGGTTGAAATTCCGCTACTTCATTGCGGCCGGCGTGCTGGCGGCGATCTTGATCACGGTGGCTATCCGCGTTGAGCCGTTTCGGAAAAACCGATGGGCCGCGTTCATGGATCCTGGTCTTGATCCCCAGGGGGTCGGCTACCAGATTCGCCAATCCCAGATCGCAGTTGGCAGCGGCGGCGTTTTCGGTCAAGGCCTGATGAACGGAAAGCAGAAGATGAAGTTTCTGCCGGCGGCGCACACTGATTTTATTTTCGCGGTGATCTGTGAAGAATTTGGACTTCTCGGGGGATCGCTGATCGTCCTTGCTTTCGGCGTCCTACTGTGGCGAGGGGTGTGGATCGCTCTGCGAGCACCTGATCGTTTTGGGTTCTATCTGGCTACGGGAATAACGGCCATGATTGTGTGTCAGGCGATGATGAATCTAGGTGTTGTGCTGGCATTGTTGCCGACGAAGGGCATGCCCTTGCCTTTTATCAGCTATGGTGGCACATCCATGGTTACGTGCCTCACAGCTTCGGGAATCTTGCTCAATGTCAGCCAGCGTGCTAGCTAGTGGACTGTCCGGGAGACGAGTTCGCTATCGATTCGGAAATGTCGGGATCGAAAGCCCGGCGCGGAGCGCTGCGAACGTGCGCCACGTTGAGACTCGATGTCGCCACGAATGGCGACACGGCACGCAAGAATGCGTGCGCCACGTCGCCAAGACGATCAGGAGGTCTTGTCTGGGACGGCTTGCTGGTCCGGCTTTGGCGGTTCCGTGGGCGCTGTCAGAGCCGACGGCAAGCGGTGCCGACGGGCAGCCTGCTATGAAGCGCGGAGCAACTTACCTGATCGCCGCCGGTGGCACGGGCGGGCATGTTTTTCCGGGGCTGGAAGTGGCCCGCGAGTTGCGCCGGCGCGGGCATCACGCAGTCTTTGTGGGCACCCGGCGTGGTCTGGAAAGCCGCGTGGCGCCGGAGTCGGGATTCCCGATCGAGTTTGTGCGGACGGACGCTTTGAAAGGGGTTTCGCTGGCACGGAGATTGCGAACGATTCTGCGCATGCCCGGCACTCTCGTCGAGACGGCCTCGATTCTCGACCGACATAGGCCCGCTGCCGTGTTGAGCCTGGGAGGGTATGCGGCCGGGCCGTTGGCGCTGATGGCAATCTCGCGTGATGTCCCCCTCATCATCCTGGAGCCGAATGCACGACCAGGTCTATCCAATCGCCTCGTGGGGCCGTTCGCCAGTTGGTCGCTGCTAGGATTTCCCGGTGGCGAAAGGTACTTTGCGCGGAAGCGGTGTGAGGTTAGCGGCATCCCCATCCGCGAGGAGTTTTTCCAGCTGCCGCCTAGGGACCATCGGACACCAATGACCGTGTTGATTACCGGGGGTAGCCAAGGAAGCCGAAGCTTGAATCGCGCGGTGATCGAGGCACTCCCGCTTTGGGCTCGACAGCGGCGGCTGGGCGAGATGCGCTTTCTCCATCAGAGCGGTTTGAACGAACATGAAAGGGTCCAGTCCGCTTACGAAGCGCAAGGAGCTAACGCGCGAGTCGAAGCCTTTTTTGATGACATGCCCGCTGCCTTTGCGCAGGCGGATCTGGTGGTTTGCCGTGCGGGAGCCTCGGCCGTCGCCGAAGCCGGCGCGGCAGGCAAAGCTTCTATCCTGGTTCCGTACCCGTTCGCCGCCGACCAGCACCAGCTTCTCAACGCGCGGGCCGTGGAGCAGGCGGGCGCCGCGCGAGTCGTGTTAGACCGAGAGATTACGGGTTCCCGCCTGGTCGAAGAGGTAGATCGCCTTGTGGAGGATCCCGACCAACTGCGGCAGCTCGAGCGGGCCGCGCGGCGTCTGGCGATGCCCGGTGCGGTGCGGAAAATCGCGGACCGGCTTGAGGCGCCAGGACGAGATCGGCGTAGAGACTGAATGTTCTTCAAGGAACCCATCGTCAAGCACCGCCGCATCCACTTCGTGGGGATTGGCGGCATCGGTATGAGCGGCATCGCCGAGATCCTGTTGAACCTCGGTTATTCGATCAGCGGTTCTGACCTCAAGAGATCGTCTTTGACAGATCACTTGGCCGCCATGGGGGCGCGAATCTTCGAGGGTCATGCGGCTGAAAACGTGAAGGGCGCCGACGCCGTGGTTGTCAGCTCGGCCATCCCGGGTGATAATCCCGAGCTGGCGGCCGCCGGTGAACGGCAAATTCCCGTGATTTCACGCGGCGAGCTGTTGGCCGAGCTGATGCGCTTGAAATACGGAATCGCCATCGCCGGCAGTCACGGCAAGACTACCACTGCTTCCATGGCGGCCGCCGTCCTGCACGCGGCTGAGAAAGACCCGACCGTTGTCGTGGGCGGACGCGTGGCCTCGATGGGATCAAACGCCCGCCTCGGCAACAGTGACTTCCTGCTGGTCGAAGCCGACGAAAGCGATGGGTCGTTCCTTCAACTGACGCCGATCGTGGCGGTCGTGACCTCCATTGACCGCGAACATCTCGACCACTACAGCTCGTTCGAAGCCGTGCGTGATGCCTTCGTCGAATTCGCCAACAAGGTTCCCTTCTATGGGTCGGCGATTGTGGCCATGGACGATCCGGGCGTGCGACAGATTCTGCCTCGCATTCGCCGCCGGGTAAGGACCTACGGATTCGCCGCGGACGCTGATTTGATCGCTTCCCAAGTAGAATGCGGCCACATGCGGAGCCATTTCGAGATGGCGTATCGGGGGCGAGAGCTGGGCAAGTTTAGCGTCCGAGGCGTTGGGGAGCACAACGTCCTCAACGCGATGGGCGCGGCGCTGGTGGGCCTGGAGTTGGAAATCTCGATTGATCACATTCGCCTCGGGCTGGAATCCTTCAGCGGAGTCGAACGGCGCTTCCAGGTTCGGGGTGAACGGGGCGGCATCACCGTCATCGACGACTATGGGCATCATCCCACGGAGATCGCCGCCACGTTGTCGGCGGCGCGCCATTGTAATTTCAAGCGGATTCACGTGGTTTTTCAGCCTCACCGCTATAGCCGCACCCAGCTGCTTGCCAAGGATTTCGGCGGCTGCTTTGGGGATTGCGACCGCCTCCACGTAGTGGACATCTATCCGGCCGGGGAGCTGCCCATTCCGGGCGTAAGCGCGGAGAAACTCGTCGAGCGAATCCGAGCCTCCGGCCACCCCGCCGCCGAGTATGTTCCTTCTTTGGACGAGGCTGTCGAAAAGGCGGTCGCAGGCGCCCGCGGCGGAGACGCTATCCTCACCCTTGGGGCGGGCAGCATCTCACAGGCCGCCGAGAAGATTGTGAGTCGGCTGGAATCTCACGCGCCTGGCGCCATCGCGGCGCGTTGAGCGCACCCTTGGTCTAAGACATGGCCCGAAGAGGAAAGGCAACCCAACGAGACAAGGACAGCCCCAAGGGGCCTTACCTTCGCCGCAAATCGCCCGTGCCCGTCCAAAGGGCCTTGCTAGGTACCAGGCGACCCTGGACACGGGGTCTCCTGCTGGCGCTTGGGGCGATCGGCTTGGGTCTTTTGGCAGCTTACGCGGTTGACTCGTATCTGCGCTTCGGTACTCCTTTCGTCTTGGCGGAGGATGGCGCGGGACTGCAGGTGACGGGGTCCCGCCTTCTCTCAGCGCGCAGCGTCAAGGAGATTTTTCAAGCTGACCTGGGAGGCAGTATTCTCGAAGTCCCGTTGGAAGAACGCGCTCAGCAACTTGAGAATCTCAGCTGGGTAGAGCATGCGGCCATTCTGAGGATGTGGCCCGATCGGGTTTGGGTCCGCATCCGCGAGCGACAGCCAGTGGCGTTTGTTCGCCTCAAAGCCTCCGAATCCCGTCGCGCTCAGCCTCGCCTGATCGACCGCGGGGGTGTGTTTCTCGATCCGCCGGCGGGCGCTAGTTTCTCCCTTCCGGTGGTGACGGGGATCTCCGCATCCATGTCGTTGCCGAACCGATTACAGCGCATCGCCCTGTTCGCATCTCTGGTGCGTGATCTCGATCGCGAAGAGCCGCGGTACAGCTCATTTGTTTCGGAAGTGGATGTGAGCGATCCCCAAAACGCGCGGGTCACAACGATCCATGAGGGAGATGTCATTGAGCTGCAGATGGGACAGCGACTTTTCAGACATCGCTGGGAAGTTTTCATGAGTTATGTTGACACGTGGAAAAAACAATACGGCCGTGTGAATTCTGTCGACCTGCGCTACCGAGGACAGGTAGCCGTTCGCTAGTGCCATGCCCAAGAGACATGACTACCTGGTAGGCCTCGACTTAGGCAGCCACTGCACGCGCTGTTTTGTGGCCCTGGAAGAGCAGGCCCGCCTACGCTTTATCAGCCACGGTTCGGCTCCTTCGGCCGGCTGGAATCGCGGGATGATCGCCGACCAGGACCCAGTGCTGAACTCCGTGGAGAAGGCGATCCAAAAAGCGGAAGAGAACGGCGGCATGCTGATCGAAGCCGCTGTTGTCGGGATCGGCGGGCCGCATCTCGCCAGCAATGTCAGCCACACTTATCTGAACCTTCCTGCCGACGAAAACGAGATCCGGCAGGATCATGTCGATGTGATCGTTAAAGACGCGGGTCAAGGGGCAGTGAGCGACGATCGCACCGTCGTTCAACTGATACCGCTCGAGTTCGCTGTCGATCGCCAACCGGGACTCAGAAATCCGTTGGGGATGCTCGGCCAAAGACTTGACGCCCACGTACAGGTGATCTCGGCTCTCGCCCAGGCTCACAACAACATCCGAGCTGTGGTCAACCGTGCCGGCCTGGTAGTCCAGGAAACGGTCTTCGAGCCTTTTGCTTCCGCCTATGCGGTACTTGAGGAGCAGGAGCGAGAGATGGGGGTGGCGGTCGTCGATATGGGCGCGGGTTCTCTCGACGTGGTCGCGTACTTGGAGAACCAGCTTCGCGCGGCTAGCTCGATCCCGGTGGGGGGCGAACACTTTGTTAATGACGTGGCGAGCATGCTCGTAACTTCCTCAACCGAAGCTCGACGGCTGATCGAACAGTATGGCTGCGTGTTGGCCGACCAAACGCCAGAGAACGTGATGATCGAGGTCCCGGCCGTCTCCGATGGCTCTTCAAGATCGAAGCCTCGAAGACTGCTCAACGAAGTGCTTCAGGCTCGGGCGGAAGAGGCGTTTGGATTGGTTCGACAGGAGCTGCGTCGAGCAGGTGTTGAAGGCAGGCTCATTGCCGGCGTTGTTTTGACCGGCGCTCTGGCTTGCATGGCCGGATCCTGCGATGTCGCCGAAAAGGTCCTCGACGCTGCTACTCGGATCGGACTCCCTCCTCGCTTGGAGTACATGCCCGACGAGCTGGACGATCCAAGCTGGGCGACGGCAGTCGGACTTGCTCTCTATGCGCAGCGGCTCCGGTTGCACCGGCAGAGACGGCGGGATCGGGTGACCGAGTGGCTGAAAACCATCCTTGAGTAATGGTGAAACGAGCACGGTGTCGATCGACTGACGCGAGATGACGATTCACGTAAAATGTGAGAATTCGGGAATAGCCGAAGCCTGCCCGCTAGGAATCGAGGTCTGCGTTGCGCCCGTCTCGCAACGCCGGCTGGTCGGCATCTTAGAACCGACGGCTTTGGCCAGGAGATAGCCCATGGGGAACGATGGCGTAAAGTTCACTTTTGATGACGACACGCGCACCAATGCTCGCATCAAGGTGATTGGCGTGGGCGGCGCCGGGTGTAACGCTGTCAATCGCATGATTGAAGCCGGCCTGGAGGGGGTTACTTTCGCGGCTATCAACACCGACGAGCAGGCGCTGCGTGTCTCGCAGGCGCAGGTAAAGCTACAGATCGGATCGCGGCTCACGAACGGCCGGGGCGCGGGATCCGATCCCGACATCGGCCGCGAGGCGGCTCTCGAGGACACCGAGCGGCTGATCGAACTGCTCGGAGAGTCCGACATGGTCTTCGTGACGGCGGGCCTTGGGGGGGGTACGGGGACCGGGGCCGCGCCGATCGTCGCCTCGTTAGCCAATGAACTCGGCGCGCTGACTGTAGCGGTGGTCACGAAGCCGTTTTCTTTTGAGGGCGGCAAACGAATGGCTATCGCCGACAAAGGGCTCGCCGAGTTGGCCGAGACCGTGGACACCGTCGTCACGATTCCTAACGAGCGCTTGATCGAGGTTGTCGAACGCGGCACGAGCTTCTTTGAATCCTTCCGCATCGCCGACGACATTCTGCGCCAGGCGGTGCAGGGGATCAGCGACATTATCACGATCCCAGGGATTATCAATCGAGACTTCGCGGATGTCCGCACGATTATGCATGGCATGGGTTACGCTGTCATGGGAACGGCGGTGTCGGGCGGCAGTGCCGCCGCGGTGGAAGCCGCACGCAAAGCCGTTTCCAGTCCGTTGCTGCAAGACACCAGTATTGAAGGTGCGCGAGGCATCCTGATCAACATCACCGGCTCTTCCAAAATCTCGCTGCACGACGTTCACGAAGCGTCTACGATTATTCAACGCGCCGCGGATCCGGAAGCCAATATTATCTTTGGAGCTGTCCTCAATGATTCGATGGATGATGACGTGAAAATCACAGTGATCGCCACCGGCTTCCGCAGCGAGAGCCTTGGAATCAGCAAGAAGATGTCGGATGCCGCCGCGGTGTCGGCGGCCGAGTTGCGGCCGACGTTAAAAGAGGCTGCGGCCAACCTACGCCGTGAGGCGCCCGACGCCGATCAGGGCGCGGAAGGGGCGGCAAGCGAGATCGCTGCCGAGCTTGACGAAGCGGAGCCGGATCCCTCGGAAGCCATCCCACAGCCTGCCGACCCAAACGATTTGGAGGTGCCCGCCATCTTGCGCCGGCGTACCGAACAGCCCCAGTAGCCAAACGCCCTGCTCGTCTTACCGTTGTGCATCCCAGAAGAAAGGAATGGCGTCAACAGCAGCGACCTAGCTTGGCATCGTGCTCTCCCCTCTAGCATGCTCGTGCACTTGTTCGACGGACTTCTGCTGCCGAATGGCATCATCCCATTGACCAAGAAAAAGCTGACAAGAGCTTGCCTCTGTCAAAAGGCTCCTTTAAGATGATATTGTTTTCAGAGGTGGAGGCCGCGACGCTAAGCCGTGCCGCCCCTCAGTGGCTCGCCAGACTCCCTTGAACCCTGAATGAGATCCATGAACCCTAGCGTGAAGAAGAACTTTTCCTTGATTCTGACGGCAGCTCTTATCTGCGCGCTGAGCTCGTGCGCGACTCGAGACCACGCCGACGAAGTATTTGCGCGGGTGACCGCGTCGTTCGTTTACGATTCGTTGGCTCTGTCTCCTATTCGGGCAACCGCGGTCGGTTACCACGTCCATCTCGAGGGAGCGGATGAGGAAGGCAAGGGCGGCACGGAAATCAGACTCGACGGGCTTTTGGACGACTATTCCCAGGCCGCTATCGCTAAGCGCCTTAACTTCTACAAGCAATTTCGCAAGAATCTCCGGGCGCAGGTGGACCGCAACGAGCTCGCCGGTGATGACTGGGTCGATTACGCGGTTATCGAGAACCACATCGACAACGAATTGCTCGAGTTTGAAAAAATCCGAAGCCACGAGCACAACCCGACTCTCTATGTCGAACTTCTCGGGATGGCTCTTTACCGGCCCTTAGTGCACGAGTACGCGTCCAAGGAAGAGCGTTACCGGCACATCCTGGCTCGGCTCGAGAAGACCCCGGCGTTCCTCGATCAAGCCAAACAAAACCTGCGGTCTTCGCCGGAGGTTTGGACGAGTGTGGCCCGGGAGGAGAACCGAGGAAACATCAACCTGGTGGAGAAGGTCATCCCCGTCAGCCTTCCCGATTCGTTGCGTGCCGACTACAGCGCCGTCTCGAAAACGGCGCTAGGGGCGCTGCGGGACTTCGATCGCTTCCTGGCGGACGACCTCATGCGCCGCAATACCTACGACTGGCGTTTGCGCCCGGATCTTTACGCTGAAAAGTTCAAGGTCCGGCTGACGACAACCAAATCACCGGAAACCGTGCTTTCCGAAGCGGAACAGCAATTCAAGAGTGTGCGCAACGACATTGTCGAAGTGGCAAAGGGTATCCATAGAGAAATTTACGGCAACCAGAGGCCGCCAACAGAAAGGGCTTTGATGGCGGACGTGCTCGACGTGGTGCAAGACGAAAACCGGCTCAGGCGCGGCAACCAGATGATCGGCCAAATTAAAAAAGACCTGGCCGAGCTAAGGGAATTCACGAATGAGGCAGGCGTGTCGCCTCTGCCGTCCGGGGAAAACCTGCAGATCGTTGAAACTCCCGAGTTCATGCGAGGTGTGTATTCGGTGGCCGGCATCATGGGGGCGCCCGCCCTGCATCCCCAACTTGGCGCTTTCTATTGGGTGACGCCGATTCCCTCCGACTGGTCCCGCTCCCGAGTCAATTCCAAGCTGCGCGAATACAACTTGTTCGCTTTGAAGCTTCTCAGCGTCCATGAAGCGATACCAGGCCACTACGTGCAGTTGGAGTGGGCTAACCGTATCGAACCCGAGTCGAGACGCCTTTTACGCGTTGCCTACGCCAACGATTCCTACGTCGAGGGCTGGGCGACCTACGTAACCGAAGCGGTCATGGATGCGGGCTATCGGAACGATAGCAATGAGTTAAAGCTGGTCTGGTCCAAGCACCTACTCCGAGTAATCACCAACGCTATCCTTGACATTCGTATGCACACGAAGAACATGTCGGACGATGAGGCGCTCGATCTGTTGCGCAGACAGGCGTTCCAGGAGGCCGAGGAAGCTCGCGGTAAGCTGTTGCGCGCTAAGCTCACCTCGGCGCAGCTTCCCCTGTACTACGTTGGCTGGCGGGACTGGTTGCGAGTACGGGATCATTACCAGGAGGAAACACAGGACTTCCGCCTGGTATCCTTCCACGACAAGGCCCTCTCCGTAGGCCCGATACCGCTTGTTCCCGAGTTGGGTTACGTGGTCACCAATCGGCCGATGCCGAAGTGAACTTGACCATCCCTCCGCTCGACGTTACCGCTCCTCAAGCGAAAAGAGCCGGCCGGGCAGGCGCCTCAGCCGGATCCGCACATGGTCGGGTGGATCAACCTGGCCTGGCCTCTGCGCCAAGGTAAAGGCCCTCTTAGGTGTAGTGTCTGTCCCAACACCGCCGCGCTCTCTGGATAGAAAAGGCCGATCGTCTTGATGTACGGCCTTTCTCCGCACGGCTACTAGATTGGGTCCGACGGAGAGCCGTACACCGCCTCGCACCAATTCATGAGGAGGCAGCCCGGTCCTTCCTTCTGGTGCCCCACCAGGTCGCAAAAACAAACCAGATCACCGAGCCGGCCAAGAAAGCGTCTTGGTAAGTTTTGACGTCAATGCGGCCGAAGAAATAAAGAACAGGCGCGACGACACAGGCGGCCATGCCGCCACAAGCTATGATCAACAGCAGGCCTCTCAACATCGCTATTTACTCCCGAGTTTCCTCAAGGCAGTGTAGCCAACCAAGGCTATCAAATAGGCGGCGAGCGGGCTGCCGAAAATGTGGAACGGCACCCAGAACGCCAGCCAGAATGCCAGCCCGACGGCCAGGGGCCACATGAGAGTAGCAACGGGGTCGAAGGATCTCTTCCCCTGCTCGGCCCGGTAACGCTTGATTCCCAGTCTCGGGAAGAGAAAGTGCTCGGCCACCACAAAAGCCCCCGGCGCAACCAGTATCGTGCTCCACGTCGCTACGTAGTTCAGCAAGCGCATGACGATGATCGGAAAGCACGACAGAATGACCGTGAACATCCCGGCGATTAGAGTCACCCTCCAGCGTGGCCAGTTCGGCGTGACGCATTGCAGGGCTAAGCCTGATCGGTAGAGCGTCGGGTTGGCGGTGGTCCACCCCGAGATAAGCACCGCCAGCGCACCGGCCGCACCCAGCGCCTCATAGGCCATCAAACCCGCGTCCATTTGCCGCCCCACGGCCGCCACCATTACGCCGGAGCAGATCCAGGCTAGCGTGTGTCCCAAGTACATGCCAAAGGCGGAGAGCAGGCCGTAACGCCAGTGTCTGGCGTAGCGAAACATCGCCATATCGCCCAGCCCGAGGTTGTAGGACGAATTGGACAGCCAGGCGAAGAAAACGATATGCCAGAACGTATACTTCTCTTGGCCCGGCGTCGGTACGCCGGTCCAGATGCGGGTCTCGCAAATCTCCCACAAGTTGCTGAGATCATGGTGGACGCCCAATCGCGACAACATCGCAATCGCTCCCGCGATGAAGACGATCGAGATCCAAGGTGAGCAAAGTTCGGAGAACTGGCTGAGCTTCTCAAATCCCCAAACCGCTAGGACCGTCATAGCCAGGCCGATCGTAAGTGTGATGAGGATCCAGCCTACGCTTGTCGGCAGCACGTCGCCGAGCTCCGGGCTATCAACCCCCACGGCAAGAGCTATCGAGGTGGCCGCGACCGACACCATGGCGCTCGAAATGATGCACTGATACACGGCGATCAGCACGTTGTAGATAGCGGTGAAGCCGGGCCCGGCAATCCTCCGCAAGTACCAATACATGGTCAGGCGCGTTGAAGTGGCAATGGGGGCGCAGACGAAGGTCCACGACATCACCGAGAGCACGTTACCGAAGAGCAGTCCCCAGATCACCGCGGTCGCGCTCACGCCGTGAAGCACAAAGAACGCGCCGATCACGAATTCCGTCGCGGCGACGTATTCCCCCGCGAACAGGCCGGCGAATCTCCACGGACCCTGGAACTTGTCGGGTGTGACCGGCTCGCGATCGAACTCATAGAGCCGATCCATTTGGGCGGTGAGGTTGCCGAGTTTCACGATGCTGCTGGGGTGAATGGTCCGCGGGCGGGGGTCCTCAGGGGGATATCTACTCGATACGGTGGCTGGTCGAGCTATCGTAGCGCACTTTACGCTTGCGCGGCGCGGCTACCGCGAGTTGGGGAGTCCGTTCCGGGCCGCGAGTGCCAGGGGGTGGTCATGGGCCTACGGCCCGTCCTTCGGGAGTTGTCGTCGAGGCCGCAGCGGTCTTTGTTCGCCGGCTATTTTCCTTGTAAACTACTGAATTAAATAGTCTTACTGGAAATTGACTTCGTTTGGTAATTCGTTGCTCGGGTTGCGGCGTTGGTTGGGTGGTTCGCTGCTCTGGTAGATGGTTTGCGCTCCGTTGCCGCTGTCCCCGGGGCCACGTGTTCCTTAGGGCGAGGTCTGGTCGGATCCCGGCCAGTGGTTGGTCAGGCTTCACTGCGCTGACCGCCAGCCACGCCAAAGCCTAGCCATAACTCATTGATTGCAACAAGGTTGCTAGGAATTGGGTTCGTTTCGTATTTTTCCTTCCCTCGTACAGCGTGAGGCCGATCTCCGCAGTCTCCCCCTTTCAGGATAGCGCGTGTGTCAAGTGTCCCCGCGGGCGATGAACGGTTGGCTTAGACTCGGAACTGGGAAGCGGAGTGTCCCCCGCGCCATCCAGAAAGCCACAGGCCCTTGCGATCCCTCCGCCAGTCGTTACCAGAGAAAGGCCGCAGGTACTGGGCCAAACGGCGGCCCAGGCCTGCGCTACAAACTTCCCCTTTCAGGATAGCGCGTGTGTCAAGTGTCCCCGGTGGGCGATGAACGGTTGGCTTAGACTCGGAACTGGGAAGCGGAGTGTCCTGCTCTGACCTATTCGGCGAACGCAGGCGGGCACAGCATGCTGTGCCCCTACAAACCTGTGGGTGCCCGGAAACGTAGGTTCCAAACGCCGCTGAGAGTGAAGCCCGTCGCGCTCGCGGAGTGAAGCGCCGCCGCCGAGCCCCGGCGATCAAAGCCGCGTAGGTGCATCGTTAGGTAGTCGAGCTTTTGCAGCGTGTCAGGCATATTCTACTCATCTCATCACCATTTCTTCTCTCTCCATGCCGCGAAGAGCGGGAAGAGTACGATAGCGCTCGGAGGTAGGATACCTGCGCCAGCGCCTATTGCTACCCATCTGACTTGCGGTCTCTCGGGGCTCAGGAAGAACCACCAGACCGCAACTACCATCACGAAAAACACTACGAAGACACGTCCTTGCCAAGTGCCAGCATAGACGGTAGCGCTAGCAAAGATGGTTCCCAATCCGAGGCCGATCAGCAAACCGATTGATATCGAATTCGCTACTCCTCCAGTTTCACTGACCTCAGTTGCCACTTGTACTTGAAGCAACTTCTGAACGCCGTACAGCCCGAGCGCGAACACACCGATAACGTGCGCTGAGCGGAAGTCGATTAGAGAGGCGCGGAGGCCTCGGCTGTCTTCGCTGCACTGATACCATTCGACCGTCGTGCGACCGGCGAAATAGACAACAAGGACGATGAGCACCCAAGGCGCAGCTTGCGGGCTCTGATAGCGAGGTCTCCACCTTTGGCGATCTCGACCTTGTTCGGCAATTCAAAACCGATCAACTCCCAGGCAATGAGGAGACCAGAGAACAAGGCGTATTGCCTGCGGTCTTTTTGGTAGGACTCGGAAAGTGGGTGACTCATCGCAGCCTCCACCAGTTGCTCGCCCGAGGTAGCGCCGCCGCCGCGCCCCGGCGATCGAAGCCGCGCAGGTGCATCGTTAGGTAGTCGAGCTTTTGCAGCGTGTCAGGCATTGCTCACGAGTTAGACAGCCCAGGGATGTCAACCGGAAGGGGTTGAGAGCATCGCCGAATTCTTCATGTGAGTCGCCCATTGATCGCGTGCCTCCTTATAAAGTACATTTAGTGGGTTCTTTTGAATTGTGCTTTCCCCCACACGCCTGATAACATCTGCCATCCAGAAGTAGTCGCGATAGCTTCCATCCAGGGCCTCTCTCCAGTATCGGGTGCGATCCGCATCGAGAATGTCCCCAAAGGTGACGAGGAGCCAGCCGCTGAGAGAATTTGACATTCCCGCATAGTAGTAAATGGCGATGTAGGCCGATACGAGCTCCGCTTGCGCGGCTTCCTTCAGCGGCTGTAATTGAGAGCTGAGATCTGTTCTAATTTCCTTCACGGCCCCAGCTAGTTCGGCTAGCACCTCTTCGCCCAGCTTTGGTTGCGTGGCATATCTTGTGAGGCGGTCCAGCTGACGCCCCGTGATTTTTTGTAAGGCGTCGGTCTGTGCCTTGATCTCCGCTAGGGCGTTCGAAACGCTCCGCTCCGTGTCTTTACTCTTTCGGTAGAAATAGATCGAGAAACAGATGGCTAGAATGGCCAGAACGACCGATACGACGCTGGCTGTCAGGTTTATCCAAAAGCCGATTTGAATTGCCGATTCCATTGGGGAATTTTTCGCCTCCGCCACCAATCTTATCTCAGAACCTCAGCGCCACAACCATCCGCTCGCCGGGAAACGTCGAGCCGATCGTCTGACCGGCAGCGATCTTCACGCCCGGAAACGTAGGGGGCATGGCATGCCGCGGCATGCCGTGCCCGAGGTTCCCGACCGTCATCTGGCCTTTACATATGCGCCACCGAACTTATGAAACGGACTACTTAGCCAGAGGCAGTCTTCCGTTTCCCTTTGGCGCCCCACCAGGTCGCGAAGACGAACCAGATCACCGAGCCGGCCAGGAAGGAGTCCTGGTAGGTGTTGACATCGATGCGGCCAAAGAAATAGAAGATTGGCGCGAGCACGCAGGCGGCCATGCCACATAGAGCTACGACCAGAAGGAGCACTCTGAGCATCGTCATCTGCTCCGGAGTTTCCTTAGCGCCGTGTAGCCAATCAAGGCAAGCAAATAGGCGGCCAGCGGCTTAGCGAACATGTGGACGGGCGCAAGGAACGCCAGCACTACGGCGAGCGGCCACATCACGGCTGCTTCACGGTTCAACGATGGCGCGCTTTTCTCGGCCCCGTGGCGTGCGATTCCGAGTCTGGGAAAGAGAACGAGCTCGGCGGCGACAAACGCACCCATCGGCACGAGCACGGTTCCATAAGCGGCCACGTAATCCAATAGACGCAGGAAGATGATGGGAAAGCAAGATACGATGCTCGTAATCACGCCGGCGATCAGCGTTATTTTCCAGCGCGGCCAATTGGGGGTGACACACTGTAGTGCCAGACCCGATCGATAGAAATAGGGGTTGGCCGTTGTCCAGCCGGTGATCAGAACCGCCAGCAAACCGGCGAGGCCCATTGCCTCGTACGCCATCAGGCCGGGGTTCATCTGGCGTTGGACGGCAGCCACCATGATGCCTGAGCAGATCCAGGCCAGCGTGTGCCCAGGGTACATTCCAAAGGCTGAAAAGAGGCCATAGCTCCAGTGCTTGGCATAGCGAAAGATGGCCATGTCGTTCAGTCCGAAATGCAACGCGGCATTACAAGACCAAGCGAAGAAAACAACGTGCCAAAAGGTGAACTTTTCCTGCCCCGGGGTCGGTACGCCCGTCCAGATCCGCGTCTGTGCGATTTCCCAGAAGTTACTTAGGTCAGAGTGGACACCCAGTCGCGGCAGCATGGCCACCGCGCCGGCGAGGAAAGCGACAAAGATCCACGGCGAGCACAGTTCCGCGAACTGACTCAGCCTTTCGAACCCTAGAATGGCAATGACCGTCATCACCATGCCGATGGTAAGAGTGATTAAGACCCACCCTACGCTGGTAGGAAACACATCGTCCAACTGAGGGCTGGGTACGCCCAGGCCCAGACCCACCGCGGTGGCGGCGACCGAGACCATAGCCCCCGCGATAACACACAACATCACTGCACTGGCCACGTTATAGATGGTCGTCGGGACTGGTCCGACGATTCCGCGCAGATACCAATACAAGGTGAGTCGGGTTGAGGTCGCGATAGGACCGCAGACGAGGGTCCAAGACGCAACCGCCAGCAGATTGCCGAGCAATAGTGCCCAGATCAGTTCCGTGGCGCTAACGCCGTGAATAACGAAGAAGGCGCCGATCACGAACTCGGTCGCCGCAACGTGCTCGCCGGCAAACAGCCCCGCGAATCTAGCGGGGCCTTGCAACTTGTCGGGAGTGACCGGCTCGCGGTCGAACTCGTAGAGCCGGTCCATCTGGGAGGTTAGGTTGCTGAGTTTCACGGGTTGCGCGTCCGTCCGTGGGCGGGGTCTTTAAGTTGGGGCCGTCAGTGGCTCGGGCTACGCCGAGCTATGGTAGCGCAGTTTGTTCCGCTACGTCGTGTTCGCGGGCCTGGCGAGAGGGTGGTCCGGTTTGCAGGGAAGGAACTTCTTGATTGGCCTCCCGGCGGGAAGCTTCCTAGGATGCGGATTTGTCGTCCCGGTTAGCGTCCCACCGCTTGCTCACGCGCGCGGCTCCGCAACAATCGGTTTCCGTCTGCCGGAGCCGCGGTAGGGAGTGGTCAGGCAAAAGCCGCGGATCTCAACAACGAGATCCGCGCTACGAACTTCCGCTCCTGCCGGCCGCTGGCGAAAAAAGCGGCCGGACCGCGTTCACGTTGTAGCCAACGGCCGCAAGTCTCGGCAAAACGACCGCCGAGCCATGCGCTACGGGATCTTCCTGACGTTAATCGGTCAAGTGCTTCGGCCCGCCAACTTTTGATGGAAGTCGTCGGCAAGAAGTTGGTTTTTCAGAAGCCGGGTCAAACCGTCAGCACCTCGCTCAAGCGCCGCAGCTCTTGGTCTGTCGTCTCGTTGGGCACTGAACATCCGGGCGCCAGAATGAATTGTCGCCCGGCACCCTTCCGCGCTACTTCCCACTGTTTTTTCATCTCGTCCGGGGTGAGGTTGCGGAAGTTGCGCTCGTCGATCCCTCCCATCAACGCTCCGTAATAGCCGTGGCGGGCTCGCTCGAACGAAATGCCTGTTCGGTGGACCGAATACTGAATGACGCTCGCGTTCCAGCCGGAGTAGAAGCGATCGAGATAAACGCCATCCCCGTGCAGATGCAACGTGTTGAGTGGTGCGCTGGAGACGGCCGCCAAGATCATCTTGTCGAAGGGCTCGCTGTAGACTTCGTAATCCTGTTGGGTGAGCACTTCATCGCGGGCGTTCGCAATGGCGAGAAAAATACCGGCGGCGCCCGCCTCGGTCGCCCGCCTGGCGTGATTCGCCTCTGACTTGGCGATCACTTCCAGTGCATCGAGCAGCGCCTGGGGGTTTTCTTCCTTTAGCCGCAGCACATCTTTTTTCGAAGACAGCTTGCCCGCCACGTTCCAAGGGTTGAAGACGGTCTCGATGAAGTGTTTCCGGCCTTCGAGTCCGTCGCGGATCATTTCCAACGCGCGAATCTGTTCCGGGTAGGGATTATCCAGGACTTCAAGCTCGTACCACTTGCCTTCGGGTTTCGGATAAGGGAAGTCGCTCATCACCTTCACAAGGTCGGTGTTGAACTTTTCTTGGAACTCCAACGTCGCGCGCGCGTGGTGCTCTCCGGGAAGGTTTTCCAACCCGAAATGGTAATAGAAGGTAAAGGGGGGCCTGTCGAGCTCGTGGCCTTGGAGAGCGCGATCGACCCGCTGTTTGCCGCTGAGCTCAGGGCTTTTTTGGCTGCACGAGGTCGCCGCCGCAGCGGTAGCGACCATTAGGAATCTACGTCGGCTGAGCATGGGACGGCTCCTCGGTTTCTGACGTTACGAAAGTGTTCCTATTATAGATAGTTGCCTTCGGAGATTCGTCGTCGAGTTGGCACTTGCCTAGGCATCGCGAGCCTTGGGCACGGCATGCCGTGCCCCTACCTGTTCGCTTTAACCTCTTCTTTGCAGTGCGCAAGGTCACAAGGCGGTGATGGGCGCTGTTGAAGGCATCCTATTATATTGGGAAGGGATGAAAACGTTTGCGCAGACATCGATTCTGGTTCTCCTAATGGCGGTTTGCCTTGGGAGCCAGGGTGTCGTATCGCGAGGGGTCAAACCCATGCCAAGAGGCGAGCCGTCGGGTCTCCCCTTCCACGCCAAGTTTACTGATGTTGCGAGTGAAGCGGGACTGAAAATGCCCGTAATCTACGGCGAGGTGGATCACAAAGACTACATCTTGGAAACGGTGGGCTCCGGCGCGGCGTTCTTCGACTACGATAACGACGGCTGGATCGACATTTTTCTCCTCTCAGGCACACGCCGGAAGAACGCACCCCCGGGCGCTATCAACCGGCTCTACAAAAACAACCGGGATGGCACCTTTCGGGACGTGACTTCGGCTTCTGGTTTGGGCCGTTCCGGGTGGGCCTCGTCGGTAACTGTTGGTGACTACGACAACGACGGCGACGAAGATCTCTTCGTCACCAGTTGGGGGAAGAACGCCCTTTACCGGAATGAAGGCAAAGGCAAATTCAGCGACGTGACGGAAGATGCCGGCCTGCTGCACGAGGGTAACCGCTGGGGGGCGGGGTGCACCTTCGTGGACTACGACCGGGACGGCAACCTCGACCTGTTTGTTGCCAACTATCTGGAGTTCGACTTCGAGACGACACCGGGCAAGGGAACGGGAGTCACTTGCCGCTGGAAAGGCGTGCCCGTGAACTGCGGCCCCCGTGGGCTACCGGCTGCGCGGCAGTATCTCTACCGCAACCAGGGGGACGGTACGTTCAGCGACGTAAGCGAGTCTTCCGGCGTTGCCCAAGCGCCTGAGGGATACGCGATGACCGCTGTTGCGGCTGATTTCGACGGCGATGCGTGGACGGACATTTACGTGGCGTGCGACAGCACCGCCAGCCTTTTTTTTCGAAACAACCGCGACGGCACCTTTGCCGAGGAGGGGTTGGAGAGGGGCGCGGCGCTTAGTGATGACGGCATGGAACAGGCGGGGATGGGCGTGGGTATCGGGGACTATGACCTGGATGGGGATCTCGACATCTTCAAAACACACTTTGTGGACGACACAAATGTTCTCTACCGCAATGACGGCGACGGCAATTTCTCGGATGTAACCATTCAAGCGGGCCTCGGCGTGGAAACGCGATTCGTGGGCTGGGGCGCTGCGATCGTGGACCTCGACAACAACGGCCTTCCCGACCTTTTCTACGTGACCGGCAACGTTTATCCGGAGGTGGAAAAGGAACTGCCGCACTATCCCTACCATACGCCTCGTGTGATCTTCCGCAACCTGGGGGGAGGGAAATTCGAGGAGCTGATCGGAGAGGCCGGGCCGGGCATCGATGCTGCTCACGCCAGCCGTGGCGCTGCTTTCGGCGACTACGATAACGACGGTGATATCGATGTGCTCATCGTAAACTTGAACCAACCCCCGTCCCTGCTGCGAAACGATCTGGACACCGACGATCACTGGCTGAAAGTCAAATTGATCGGGGTCGCGTCTAATCGCAGCGCGATCGGGTCGTCGGTGAAGATTAGCTATGCCGACCGCCAACAGGTGCAAGCCGTAGTAGCCCAGGACAGTTTTTACTCCGTCAGCGACCGGCGGCTGCATTTCGGACTGGGAGAGGTTGACAAAGTCGATCTCGAAGTTCGCTGGCCGAAAGGTTCCACGGAAACGTTCAAGGGCCTCGCGGTTGATCGGCTGGTTACGATTCGAGAGGGCAAGGGAATTGTGAGTAGCGACAAGATGCCGTGAGGCCGAGACATTCCGCCAGGTGGGCTTGGCAATGAGAGGATTGACTCAGTACGCGGGGACATCCAGGGGGCAGCATCCGATGGCGCAAGGGTGTAGGGGGCACTAGGTGCTGAAGAGACTGTTCCGTGCTTTGCGGGGCGAGAGATCACGTCCACCCGTCACAACCGAAGACTGGCACCGCGAAGGCGTCGGCGGGATGTGGGATGAAATCGGCAAGCTTCAATTTGATTTCCTTGTCGAGCGCGGTCTGCGACCGGATCACTATCTTTTGGACATAGGATGCGGTTCTCTTCGGGGCGGGGTGCACTTCATTCGATATCTCAGTAAAGGGCGCTACTTTGGCGTTGAAAAGGAAGAGTCTCTTCTCGAAGCCGGCCGAAGCGTTGAGTTGAAGCGATATACGCTGGAGGAGAAGGAGCCGCAACTTTTCAAGGCCGATGACTTCGACTTGTCAGCCCTGCCGCCCGAAGTTGAGTTTGACTTCATGCTGGCGCAGTCGGTCTTCACCCACTTGACCCCGGAGCTCATTGAATTGTGCGTGAAAAGAGTGATGCCTCGTTTGCGCGAGAAAGGCGTGTTTTACGCGACCTTCGATGAAAGTCCCGACGACAAGAGCTACTCTCGAGGCCCGCACAAGTGGAGGAGAGACGAGCTGCGCATGGTGTACTATCCCTTTTCGCTTTTCGAAGGCATCTCGCGCCGCGCGGGCGTAACGGTCGAAAACGTTGGCGAGTGGGGCCATCCGCGGCATCAAAAAATGATGGCTTTCAGGAGCCGGGCGAGCGAAGTCAGTGACAAAACCGCTTCGGCCGCAACGTGAGGCCGTAGTCAGCCTCGGCTGTTACGATCCACCCGTCAGCCTCCAGGCCGCTTTTCTCACGAGCTGACGGTCGAAGCACTTGATAGGGTCGCCATGATGACTTCGTTGCGCTTGCTCGCCGTGCTCAACCGTAGTGTTCAAGTACGCCCGCATGGTTCAAGAAACTGCCCGCCGAGCGGCGCACGCCTTGTACGGACGGGCCTCTCAGCCACTTCGTCTCGCCACCTCGTGAGAAAAGCGGCCTACGAAGACCAGTATCCCGTCAGCAAACCGAAAAGCAGGCCGCTGAGCCCAGCGACGACGGGAAAAGCCAACAGCGTCCCGGCTAGACGCGCCCCAACGGCAACCTTGCTAGGCCAAAATGAGATCGTCGCTTGGCAGAGGATCACCGCGGCGAAGCTGATATAGCCGCCAAGTCCGCCTTCAAGACACCAAGGACAGTGGCGGCTCTCTGGGACATGAATATTACATGCCTCCGCAGCGCCGTTCCACCACGACCGGCATCCGCAGTGGTACACAACGTCGCAGGCGTTGATGAACAACGCCGATGCCGTGCCGGCGGCAACCAAGAACACCGCGAGCTTCACGAAGGAAGCTGCTGTGGTCACTCGAGTGAACATCTTCCCATGGTGACTCGCATTCACCCGCGGTGTGCCCTCTCCCCGCTGTCGTCGCTTCAGGATCATCTTGTGTTGGACAACTCTCACAGAGCATTTTCTCATCGAAGGATGAGCCTGAAGACGGGGGTTGGGGCTTTTTGAGTCGCTGGGGCTCCTTTCGGGCTTTTTGATTTTGAGTTTTGGGAAGGGGAGAATCGTCGTCGGGGTTGTGGGATTGTGGGAATCGCGGAGCGATTTCCAAGGGCGGTGGGAAACGAAGGGAAACCTGGTTTTGGTTTTCCTCGTTTTCCATCGCCCGTCATTTCCACAGCCCTCTTCCTGCTGTTCAGCACGGCGTGTTCGCGGAACGGAAACTGGCAAACAGCTTCTGCTTGGCTCGCTGCATCCGGCGGGCCGCCGCCGTGTCGCTTTCGGCCTGGGCAATGCGGCCCAGAGCCTCCAGCCTCTGCCCTGGCTTGAGATAGCTGGCGGCCTCGGGCAACTTCTCGAAAGATTCCCAAGGCGTCTGGTAGTGGCGGTACACCCGCTTCTGCTTGCCTTTGGCGTCGGTCTTGATCTCGGGCTGTCCGCAGGGCCGGTGGAAGTTCAAATAGGGATTGAAGTGCTGTTGGTAGAAGCGCTGGATGCGCCCCGCGTGCGGCGCCGCGATGTACGTATATCCCATGTGTTTGCGGATCACCGCGCCGTTTTTCGATTCCACCAAGCCGTTGTCGTTGGAGTGCCGCGGACGCGACTTGGTCTGTTCGATCAGCAGCTTGTTCAATAGCTTCTCCACCGTGCGATTGAGGAACTCGCTGCCGTTGTCGGAATGGAAGCCGCGGATACGAAAGGGAAACTGCTCGATCATGGCTTTCAGCAACGGCTCCAGCCAGGCTTCACTGATCGCGGGCGTGGCGCCGACCACTTGCCACTGGGTGACTTCATCCACGGCATTGATGTGGTAGACGCCCTTGACGCCATCGCGATCCCCTTGATGCACCGTATCCACTCGCAGAAAGCCGGGTTGGCCTTGCGGGTCGGGCCGGCGCCGCTCGCCGATCGACACCGCCGTGGGCCGGGTCTTGGTGAAATGCAGCCGCCGCTGGCGGTAGGCTCTGCGCCGCCGCAGGCGATAGATCTGGGCCACCGAGATCCCCGCCAGCCGCTCGTATTCGCGCCGCTGGTACTGCTGGTATTCCCGCTCGAGGATCTTGCGCGTGGCCGGGCCGCTGAGGGTTTCGTGGGCCTCGTCCACCGCCGCCAGCAGTTCGACGTCGGCGGGCGTGTACTTGCGGGCAAAGCGATGCCGCCGGTAGCGGGCGGGTTGGAGTTCTCCGCCCTGCCGGTACTGCTGGATCAGCCGCGTGATTTGCGCCCGGCTCAGTCCGGTCATCTTGACCAGATACTGCCGCAGCAGCCCTTTGTCGGCGCGGTTCTGGCGGCTGTAGCCGTGCTGGCGAAGCGTGCGCGCCACCCACGTGTAGATCTCGGCCCGCCCTTTGCCTTTGAATCGAATCTCCTCGCTGGAGTGGAGAAACTGCTGGATCTGTTGCAGGTTCAGCTTGCTGGTGTTTTGCACTTGGATAGTCAATTCCCAGCATGCCCACTCCCCGATCCTTCAGGCTCATCTTGTGTGAGAAACAAACTCCTCGTTCAGACTCATCTTGCATGAGACAAGACTCACAGTAGCAATCAAGTGTAGGAATGTACTACACTGTCCCTGTTTTGGCGCACAGCGCTACTCCGCTGAAGGCCAAGGAAGGGACAAGGAATGAGAGCCTATCTGGGATTTGTTTTGTTGTTGACACTCTTAGCCGGTTTCGGCTGCCAGCCCGCGAGCCAGCAGCCCGACCCTGAAGCAAAGGCGGCGGCCATGGCCGCCGATCGAGCGGCAATTGACAAGTTGCGCAGCGACTATCAGAGCTCCTTCAATAGCAATGATGCCTCGGCGGCCGCGGCCCATTTCGCCGAAACCGCGGTTTCCATGCCGCCGAATCACGAAGCGCTTATCGGAAGGCAGGCGATCACGGATGACATGGTCGCAATGTTCGAGGGTATGGGCGCCGAGCTGACGATCTCGTCGGAAGAGGTTGAGGTGGCCGGTGATTGGGCCTTCGACCGGGGCACCTATACAATGAAGCTGACGCCGAAGGGGGACGGTGATCCGATGGAAGACAAAGGGAAATACATCGTCATCCTCGAAAAACAAGCGGACGGCTCCTGGAAACTCGCGCGCGAAGTATGGAACAGCGACAACCCGCTTCCGGGATCGGCGGAGTAGGAATCATCCGGGATCCAAGTCGTCGTCACTCAAGTAGTCCGTTGGATAAATTCGGTCACGTACATTAAGTGGGCGAACGGCGGGCACGGCATGCCGTGCCCCTACGTTTCCAGGCGCCCAACCCGGGTGCCCGTGGTCTCAGCTACGGCTCGACACCCAGGAGTCGAGCCAGTTTGTCGAGCGGGGGATTGCCGTAGAAGGATCCTTCGATCTCGAACGTGGGCACCTGCTTGCGCCCCTGATTGTGCCTCATGACGGCTCGCGCGGCCTCCTCGTCGCTGTCGATCTTGATCTCTTCAAAGTCAATGTTGTTGGCTTTGAGGAAACGCTTTGCGCGGTGACAGTCGGGACACCACGTCGAGCTGTACATCTTGATTGCCATAGGCTTTGTTTGCTCCCTGTCTGGTCTACCCCTTAGGCGGGGGAAACCAGGGCCTCGAGCTTGCTCCGAAGCGCGTCCTTGGGAACCACACCGATTGTACTATCCACCATCTGTCCCTTGTCGAAAAACAAGGCAGTCGGAATCGACCGGATGCCGAACTGCTGTGCCGTGGCGGGATTCTCGTCAACATTGAGTTTCCCCACTTTGGCGGTGCCGTTCAGTTCGGTCGCCAGTTCCTCGATCAGCGGACCCAGCACCCGACAGGGGCCGCACCAGGCTGCCCAGAAATCGACCAGAACCGGCTTTTCGCTTTCGAGCACTTCCTTCCGAAAATTCTCATCGGTCAACGTTAGGTAACTGGGATTCGTTGCCATCGATTCTTACCTCCTGTTTGATTAGATACGCTTACCCCTTCGGCGGATGCAGGAAAATGATCTTCCCCACACCCGCAGCCTCCTCATTCCATCTCGGTTCACTCTACGTCGACCTTCCGCAGATATTCGATGCTCGAGGGCGCAGCTTCTTGCCATGCAGCCCCTCGGTAGACCTTCACCGACGCGAACTGCTGGTAGTCAATGTCGTCCAAGCTCCTCAAGACAGAACCGAAATCCACGTTGCCGGTCCCGAACAGCGATCCGTTGCTTTCGCAAAGATGCACGTGGCGTAACCGAGCCCCGCACTCCCGAATCGGCTCCACGAGCGAGGCCTCTTCGATGTTCATATGGATCGTGTCGACCATGGGTTTGACGGCGGGAGAGTCCACTGCCCGGATCAGATCGAGCACTTCACCCACGGAATTGTTAAAACCGACCTGGAGGTGATTAACGGGCTCGATCACGATTTCGCGTTTTTTGTCTTCCGCGGCGGCGGCAACTTCGCGGAGACATTCCGTGATGCGGCGGTTGGCCACATCCGGGTCGGGTTCGTCGCTTCTGAACCCCTGCAGAAGCCCCACCACCAGAATCGCGTCAAACTGCCGAGCGACGTCCAAATAGTCGATCAGACGCTGCACGGTGCGCTGGCGGACGGAGAGGTCGGGCGCGCTGAGACACAGCCCTTCGCGATAGGCGTCGCCGGTCAAGAATGAAGGGACTACCAGATCGAGATCGGAGAGCCATCCCCCGAGACGGTCAAGATCCACTCCGGTGGGCTTGGTAAGGTTCAACTCGACACCCGTGTAGCCGCAATCCCGCAAAAAGGACAAGGCGCTCTGAAGCCGGTCCCCCGGGCCAAAAGACGACAATGGGTCGATAATGATATAGCTGTAACGCGGCATGTTTCCTCCTCGTGTGAACCTCATCCGACGACGCGGGTAGAATTTGCTCCCAGTGTGGATTAGTGTATCCCATGAACAACAGGCCCACTCCTAACGAGCGAGGGATCTAGCCCGCATTTCTCACCACCTGACGGTCGAAGCACGCGATAAGCTCGCCATTACTTCGTTGCGCTTGCTCGCCGTGCTCAACGTACTGACGGGCTTCTCACGCACTTCGCCTCGCCACGTGGTGAGAAAAGCGGGCTAGTTGGGGAGCTGAGATCGCGGCTAGCCCGAATACTCGTCACTTAGTGTGCTTCAAGCCCCGGAGGGGCGCAGGAAAATGCTCATCAAGGCACAGGGTCTGCCTGACAGCTCCAGCCTGGAGATATAACCGAAAGTTGTGGATGAGCGACTGAGGGAAGGCGGCGTATCCTGACGATTGAGGAGGCAACCCGATCGTTTCCTAGAAAGGAACAAGGAGGATACGCCATGAGTCAGTGTGAAGCTGGCGAGAGCAGCAGTCAGTCAGGCCCCAGGCCATCTACCGGGCCGCGAGGCGGGGCCAGGCACGGCAGGCGTTCTACCACTTCCGTCGCCGCTGGCGCGACGACTATTCGACGATGGTACGGCAGTTGGAGAAAGACTTGCCCAAGTTGCTGTCGTTCTTCAGCTTCCCGCGCCATCCGTGGCCCAAGTTGCGGACGACGAACGTCATCGAACGCTTGTTCGTGGAGGTGCGCCGCCGTACCCGGCCGATGGTCTGCTTGGTCAATGTCAAAAGCGTGGACCGCATCATCTACTCGATCTTCCATCGCTTCAACCTGGAGTGGGAAAATCGTACTCTCCAAGTTTTTACACAAGCTGCTTGACATCACCCGAAACGTAGAAACGCTTGCCTTGTCAAGGAGTTTCCCGTATAATGTATATAGGCCGGGGGGGCAACTCCCACCAAAGCGAGACTAACCTCAACCAAAGACCCCTGAAGCGAAAACCTCCCCGGCTGTTTTTCCCTTCTTCACGTTCGTCCTCACGTTATGTCTCTAGTCCTCTAGAAGAGCAGGTCTTAGCAAGATGGCAACCTCCGTTTGAGTAGGAGTACTGTGATGGACGGTCAAGTGATCGTCCGGTAACCCCACAACCAAGCGCTCCCGGAGGGTCGCTGTGTAATTTTCATAACAAGACCCTGAACGGTGGTGTAATTTTGATTGTGTAAACGGGAGCTCGAGCGGTTGGAACCTCCCTCCGTATATCCATGGCTTGTAGCTTTCCGACCTGCCTGCATCCGCCTCCAGCGCTAAAGTAAAACAGCGCCTATGTTCGAGTCCCCACGTTTCAAGAAGTACTTCCTTCCCGGTTTCGTCTTTCAGTCGATGGTCATTGGCGGGGGATATGGGACGGGACGCGAGCTGGTCGAGTTCTTCCTACAATACGGCCCACTGGGCGGGCTGCTCGGGATGCTCTTCGTCTCCACGGTGATCTGGTGCGCGGTATGCGCCGTGACATTCGAGTTGGCGCGCATAACCGGTTCTTATGACTACCGTACCTTCACCCGGCAGTTGCTGGGTCGGGGATGGGTTCTTTACGAGGTCTGCTATGTAGTCATGATGCTTCTCGGGCTGGCGGTCATTGCCGCGGCGGGTGGAAGCATCGTGCAGGAAACCTTCAAACTCCCTTACTATGCCGGCGTCATCGGCATGATGGCTGGTGTCGGCTTTCTTGTCTTCCAGGGCACTCCGGTCATCGAGAAGTTCTTCTCGATGTGGTCTTTTGTCCTATACGCGGTCTACTTCGTTTTCTTCGTTTGGAGTTTGTTCCAGTTGGGCGCCGGGGGCGTCTCCGGCCTCGTCACGGAGGAAATCAAGCCAGGGTGGTTCTTGTCGGGGATCAAATACGCCGCTTATAACTTGGTGCTGATTCCCGCCCTTCTGTTTTGTGTTCGGCACGTGCAGACTCGCAAGGAGGCCATCAGCGCGGGGTTGCTGGCAGGCCCGATTGGAATCATCCCCGGCTTCTTCTTTTACCTCGCCATGGTTAGTCAGCATCCGGGGGTATTGGAGCATACCGTCCCCGTCAACCACGTGTTAGAGGTCCTCGGATCGAAGATTTTCCAGTTCATTTTTCAAATTGTCCTGCTGGGCACGCTTATTGAATCCGGCAGCGGGGTGATCCATGCGTTCAATGAAAGGATCGCGGGTGCGTACCTCGAGAGAAAGTTTCAGATGTCCCCTTACTTGCGTCCCTTGGTCGCCGTTCTGTTGTTGGCGGTTGCCTCGGGATTTGCCCGATTCGGCCTGATCAACCTGATTTCACAGGGCTATGGAACGGCCACGTGGGGTGTCCTGCTGGTTTATGTGGTGCCCGTGCTGACCCTGGGAGTCCGGAAAATCATCAGGACCAAGGAGGCGCCTCTGCGGGAGTCAGGGACAGCCTAACGAGCTGTCGAAAAACCGATCCGCCCCTGGAGAGTTCAGCGTTTTCCCACAGACTCTTCAGCTTGTTAAGTTACTGTCGATTCTTGACCAAAGCCCGCCCCCGGCTCAGCGGAAGTATAAGACAGCGGGAACGATCCAGTAGTCTTTCTCAGAGCAAAGCCCGCACTTCATGTTGTAGTCGGGGCGGGCAGCGAGCACGATCTCCGGGATCTTGGTCTGATCGTCTTCGAGGTGATATCCGGCGAGCGCCAGGCGCGGCTTACGTTTAGCTAGAGTATTGCGCGCGCCCACCAGCGCCTTCCGTTCAGCCCCCTCGATATCCATCTTGATGAAGTCGACTCGCTCGAGTTGTAGCTCCTCGACAATCTTATCGATGGTCGTAAGCGGGACTTGGGTTCCCAGATTGTGTTCTTCATGGGTGTGCATCACCCGGCTTAACGCGGAGTCGGCGTCGGAGTAGAATGCCAACACCTCTTCCTTGTCCCAAACCCCTTTTTCGTAAACGATCACCCGGCCGGCAGCGATCTCGTCGGCCAGATTCCTCTTCAAAGCGACCAGAGTCTGGGGTGCGGGCTCGATGGCGACTACAAGCTCGGCACCGGCGGCCAGGGCTTGCCGGGCGAAGACCCCGACGTGAGCTCCGCAGTCAAGGACGATGTCTCCAGGATGGACGCTTAGATTCGGCGGATCGTACATGTCGCTTTCATGCTTGGCAACAACCCAGATCATCGTCTCGGCTGCTCCCGAAGGCACCCAAAACTCTCCCTGTGGAGTTTCCCAAAGCTCGAAGCCCTCGGCATCTTCCTCGACGAGGCGGCTCGCGCTTCTCGCCCGATCAATCCGCTCGTAATGCTCGCGGACCACTTCGTGAGAGTTCATCGCTTGGCGGAGAGAGCAGACCGGGCTGCGGCCGGCGGCGACGAGGGTCATGGTTCGAAACTTCGGCACCCGGTGGTAGACCGCGAACGCGACAGCAAAGAGCATGACGGCAAGGGCGACAACATCAAAGACTCGAGATTTCTTCTTCGGCTTCCGCGGTTGAGGGTCCAAGTTCACTCCGGCTAACTCATCGGCCATTGGCCACTTCCCCCTTTTCCTTCCCTGACGGAAACTCGAGCCAAGCACTCACCACCTGCCCCCCCGCGATGGTCTTGGAACTCACGCCTCACCGGTGACCGGTCAGCTCGTTACCACCTCTCAGTGTGCGGGCGTTCCACCGACCCTAGAATTGGCACAATCCCGTAGGGAATCCCGGTAATGTCACTTATCCTACAACGCGGTGAAACACCAAGGCCTTCGTGTCACTCCAAACGCCTAACCCAATTCTGTCTCGCACGTCTAAACTATTTGCAGGCAGCGACGGTGGAGATTCTTAGTGTGGCGAGCCGCCCGCAAGCGGCTCCGATCAGCGAGACCGCTCTGATCCGGGCCGCGCAGGATCGGGACCATAATGCCTTCGAGCAGCTCGTACGGCTGCACGACCGAAACGTCCTGCGCGTGGCCATGAATCTGCTGCGGTCGCAAGACGACGCCCGGGACGCGTATCAGGAAACCTTCCTGCGGGCCTACCGCCGCCTCGACAGTTTTCGGTTCCAGTGTGCTTTTAACACCTGGCTTTACCGTATCGCCACCAACGTCTGCCTCGACATGCTGCGCCGCAGGAGTGTTCGCCGCGAGCACATGGTGAGCGATGAAACTCCAGGTGAGGGTCCCGGGCTCCTCGAGAGGGCGCATGACGAGCGCCCCGAGAGTGACCCGGCTCGCGTGGTGGCCGGCAAGGAGCTCGCCGATCACATCGACCGCGCCATCGAGACCCTTTCACCCAAGGAACGCGCGGTGTTTGAGCTGAAGCACTACGAGGGCCTGCGGCTGCGCGTCATCGGCGAGATTCTCGAGATCAGCGAAGAAGCGGCTAAGAACTGCCTATTCCGCGCCACCCGCAAACTGCGCAGGGCATTAGGAGAGACCACGGCATGAACTGCGAACAAGTCAAAGACAACCGCCCGCTCTACCTCTACAACGAATTGGAAGAGCGGGAGCACGAAGCCCTCCAGGAGCATCTGGAGTCGTGCCCGAGTTGCGCCAGCGTTCTAGCACAGGAGCGCCGCCTTCTGGGCCGTCTGGATCAGCGGCGCTCCGCGCACCCTTCCAACGCCATGCTGGCCGAATGCCGTCACGATCTGATGCGAAGCGTCTACCATCAGCAAGAAGACAATTCTCGCGGCGCAAGCCGGCTGCCGACCTGGTCAGACCTCTCACGCGTGTTTGGTTCGAGTCCCCGGGCCTGGCAACCAGTGGCCGCCCTCGTACTCCTCGTCGTGGGATTCTATTTCGGGAGGGCGAGCGTTGGCGCTCCCGCCGGAGAGGCATCTCTGTCAGATATTCGGTCAGCTTCGCTGATTCCTTGGGAAACGTCCGGGGGAGAGATTCAATCGGTAGAACGGGACCCTGACGACGGAACCGTGGAGATCGTCTTGGAGGAAACCACTCGCCGCACGATTTCCGGGGCGCCACACGACCCCTACATCCGTGGCTTGCTCATCTCGGCAGTGCGGGACTACCCGAACTCCGGCGTGCGTCTGGAGACCCTCGACGCACTACGGCACAGGGTCGATGACCGCGAAGTGCGCCTGGCGCTGCGGGAAGCCATGGTCCGCGACCGCAACCCGGGAGTGCGCCTCAAGGCCTTTGAGGCGCTCCGAGTCCATCACGGGGAACCCGATATCCGCGAGGCCCTGAAGCAGGTGCTTCGGCAGGACGAGATTCCCGGGATGCGAATTCAGGTGATCGACTCTCTTACTGAGAAACCCGACGGCGAGTTGGTCGGGTTGCTGCAAGAATTGGTGGAGAGCGACGAAAACCGTTACGTGCGCCTGAAGTGCCGCAGGGCGCTGCGTCAGCTCAATGCCTCGGAGGAACGGTTTTAATGCTACGAGGATCGCAATACGGTGAGCAAGCGGAACGAAGTCATGGCTGGCTTATTGCGTGCTTCCGCTGCCAGGCGGTGAGAAATACGGGCTAGACCAAGTGGAAGGAAGATCCCGGGCGCGAGCGCCACCCACCAACTCGTCTGGATCTTGGGTTCCCTGGCGCTGGCGCAGACACTGCCGGCGCAGACAGTCAGCCCAGTGGAAAAGCAGGGCCGTTACTGGGTCCAAACCGAAGAGGGTTCCCTGCCGGCCGGAACACGGCTCCGTGTCAGCTCAACCGGTTACATCACTGTGACGGGGGGCGCGTGGAAAGAGGTTCGCTACAAAATCGTCAAGAAGCTCCGAGCAAGGAGCCGGCAAGAGGCGGCGCAGTTATTGGGTTCGGCTCGCGTCGACACCTCGCGACAGGGTGACACAGCGGTGGTGAGTGTCATCAGCCCCAACTGCTACCAGTGCAATTTCACGGCGAACGCGTTGATCTCCATTCCCGCCTCGACGCGAAAAACGACCTTAGAAACGACCGGCGGCGCCCTCAAGGTGACCGGCGTGGCCGGCAGCGTCAAAGCGGAAACCGGCGGCGGATCGATCGAAATGGAAGACATCGGCGGTGACGTACGCGCCGCAACCGCCGGGGGCTTCATTCGTCTCGGTTCGGTGGGCGGCGACGTCCGCTGCGAAACGGCGGGAGGCTCCATCGAACTGGCAAAAGCGGGGGGCGACGCGATCCTTGCGACAAGTGGCGGCGTCATTCGGGCCGGAGAAGTCAAGGGGACACTGCGGGCCGAGACGCTGGCAGGCAGTATCCACGTGCAAAAGGTCGGCGGCAACGTCATGGCCGGAACCTCCGGAGGCTCGATTGAGATCGGCCGGGTCTCCGGGTCAGTGGATGCCGATACCGCGGGGGGCTCCATCAAGATCGGCTCGGCTCCTTCCGGCGTGCATGTTGAAACAGCTGCCGGCAATATACGCCTTTACGACGTGGCGGGAGCTGTCCGAGCGGCGACTGCCGCCGGCAGTATCCAAGCTTATTTTCTCGCCGGACAACCGTTGAAGGAGTCTCAGCTGGAAACTCTCGGTGGCAGGATCGTGGTCTTTCTTCCGGAATCCCTGCCGATAACGGTCGAAGCTACGGTCGATCTGGCGACTCGTCTAAACCGCATTGTGAGCGAATTCAGTGATATCAGGGTACGGCGAGTCGGGGACGGCTTTGGTCCCGGCGTGGTCAGCGCAGCCGGTAATCTTAACGGTGGGGGCCCTGTGCTCAGAATCCACAACACGGGCGGAAGAATTCAGATCCGCAAGCGAGAGTAGCTAAGTAGTCCATTTCATAAGTTCGGTCACGTATATTTAGATTTAGAAGCCAGGTGGACGATCGGGAACTTCGGGCACGGCCTGCCGTGCCCCTACATTTCCAGGCACCCAATAGATCCTTGGGGCACAGCATGCTGTGCCCGCCTGCCCTCGCCCGAAACGTGAGTGTATGTATGAAATGGAGTACTAAGGCAAGTGTTGGACGATCCTGTTTCGAGCGGGGGAAGGGGAAAGACCAAAGATTTGCTTAGGAGGTACAAGATCATGCGAATTCTCACACTTCCTTTTTTTGCCGTGTTACTAACCGTCGGCTCAGTACTGGGCCAGCCGCCACCCCAGCCCCCGCCTCCACCACATGGCAGAGCAGGGGCCTTCATTCAGCAGGCCCTGGGACTGGGCGGAAGCTATCTCGGGGTCGGACTTCTCGAAATCGACGAAGACCGCGCCGCGGAGCTCGGCATGGGCGAACCCTATGGTGTCGAAATCAGCAACGTGGCGCCTGACAGCCCCGCCGAGCGTGCCGGAATGGAAAAGGGCGACGTCGTACTCCAATACGCCGGGCAGCGTGTAACGGGTGTCGGACATTTTGTGCGGCTCGTGAAAGAAACTCCCGTCGGACGCAAGATAAAGCTAAGCGTGCTGCGGGAGGGGTCTGAACTCGACCTTCAGGCTACTATTGGCGAACGCAAACACCGCCCTCCATACCGATCCTGGTTCTGCGATGAGGATGAGCCTGGCTGTGAGTTCCGCGTGCCGGGCTTCGACTGGCGGTGGCGCGGCTTCGGCTTTGATCTTCCCCGTCTTCACATGGTGATGAGGAACCGTTTCCTTGGGGTGGAAGTGGAATCGGTCGAGGGACAACTCGCGGAATATTTCGGTGTCGAAAAAGGACTACTGGTTCGTTCCGTGGAGCGAAACACACCCGGCGAGCGGGCTCGTCTCAAGGCGGGCGACATCATCGTCGCGCTCGATGGCAAGCCGGTCGCGGACGCGGGTGACCTCAGGAAAGCGATTCGCGATGTAAATCGAGACGAAGCAATCGCCCTCGAAGTCATGCGCGACCGGTCGAAGGTCACTCTGTCCATTGAGCCTCACAATCGGCGCTCCGAGCGCGAGCGCGGACATCGAAAGGACGTCCGCACGAGGCGCAACGAGCGTTTGTGAAGATCTCAAGTGCAGCAGGGTGTCGCGGCTGCCCTAGGGCCCCACTCACCTAACGGGTATGGGCGCGGCATGCCGTGCCCTCGGCGTTCAGCCCCGGCAACCACACAACCACCCCTTGGGGACAAGTCTCCGTTGCTCGCCCACCTGGCCCGTTCCGCCACCCCGTGCTGTGAGAGAATGGCCTTCTCAAGGATACAAGCCGATGACCCATGCCCCAAAGTTCTTACAGCTCGTCGAAGACGCCAAGTCACGTATTCAAGAAACTACAGTGGACGAAGTAAAGAACGACCTCGATGCCGCTGCCGACTTCGTCCTAGTCGACACACGTGAAGAGTCGGAATGGACGGACGGCCATGCAGCCGGCGCCGTTCATCTCGGGAAGGGCATCATCGAGCGCGACATCGAAAAGACGATACCGGACCTCTCGAAGAAGATCGTCCTCTATTGCGGAGGCGGATTCCGCTCCGCGCTTGCCGCCGATGCGCTCGAAAAGATGGGCTACCGCAACGTGTACTCGTTAGCCGGTGGCTGGCGGGCATGGAAAGCGTCGGGGCTGCCGATCGAATCCGAGTAGGGTAGTCGTGACCGTCTGCCGCCACGTTGCCCTCGTTGGGCAACAAACCTTGGCGCGGTCATCCCCTGAAGAACCCGCAGCCCGCCGTTTCAGCTGGCGCTCACTGGATGTAACCAAGGGACTTCAGTCGTCGACGGGCGTCTTCACGATCCTTCTGTACTTTGGCCTCTTCAAGCCCGTAAAACGCCCTGAGTCTCTTGCTCTCTTCGCCATGTGCCTCGAGCATCTCTCGCAATTGAGCCGCCTTTCGGGGCGACGCCGCAGCGAGGTCGCGTCTTTCCAAGGGATCTAGACTCAAATCGTAAAGCTGTTCACGGTCGGGATCGAAAGACCGAACATACTTCCAGCCGCCGTAAATCACTGACTGTTCTACGCGGCGGGCCATCAGCGCAGTACTGTAGACTCCCCAATCTGCAGTTGCCTCGGCGTCTTCGCCCCAAAGGGAAGTCAACGAAACACCGTTGAGAGCATCTCGATTGAAATTGATTCCGCATAGCTCCAACAGCGTGGGCAGCAGGCTTTCCGTCGAGACCGGCCGTTCCACATCGCGGTGACCGACCTGTTGAGTCTGAGGCGGTTTTATGAACAGAGGAACGGCAAGTAGTTTATTGTAAAGACTTTGCCCGTGACCTAGGCCGCCATGCTCCCAGAACTCCTCGCCGTGGTCACTAGTGAAAGCGATCAGCGTCTCATCGTAAAGCCCCAGCTCCTTTAATAGGGACACAAGCTGACCAATACAGTCATCCACGTATCGGACTTCCGACTCGTACAACGCGCGAATCGCGGCAAGTTCGCTAGGGGAGTAGGAGACGTAGCCTGCTCTTACCCGCGTCCATGGCATCTCAAACCCTCGGCCGATGCGACTTGCGAAATGGCCGTCCGGAAAGAAAGCGGGAGGTGGGGCATAGGGGTCGTGGGGGTCAAAATAGTGGACCCACAGGAAGAACTCATCGTTACGGTGAGAGCGAATCCAAGCCTTGGACCGCTCAGTCAACTGGTAGCTCGAAACCCGGTCGGCCAACCTGTGGGGCGCCATCAATCCTTTGAGAACCTGGATGCCCAAACTTTCCGCATATTTGGTTCCCGTGACGTTGTATTCTCGGAAGCTTCGCGCCAGGGCATGCTGCTTGGCTAGAAAGCCGTTCAGGCCTATGGCGGCGGTTAGGTACCCCTGGTCGCGGAAATAGTCCGCCAGTGTGGGTATTGAGGCCCAGGAAACATCGTGCACCCACGGAGAAAGGCCGGTCATGATGGAGGCGAACGCAGGTAGGGTCCACGGCGCCGGAGAATAAGCGTTTCGGAAGACAACGCTATCAGCCGCTAGCTGGTCGAGGTTGGGAGTTGGCGGGGCGGCAGGGCCGTAGTATTGAAGCGCGTCGCGCCGCAGCGTGTCAACACTCAGCAACAGCACTCGCTTTACCGGGTGGTGTCGCTCGCCCGAGGGTTGCTTCGCTCCTGCGGCCAACATCGTCCAGCTTCGCGGCACAAGCGCGCCAAATCCCAGTAGCACGCCTAACGCAAATAGGCATGGCAGCGCGCGATCGCGACCCCGGGGACGACTCACGAGAAGGGCAGTGCAGCCAATCGCGAACAGGTAGGCGAGCGCGACAGCCAGAGTAGTCTTCGAAAGACCACCGCCCATGTGGTAAAACCGGTACCAAATATAGACCAGGCTTTCGATACAGACGAGAGGCGCGGCGAACACCACGGTTGCGATAAGCCGGGGCTGATCCCTTAGGTCGAGAAGCGCTCGACTGATCGCGTAACCCACGCTCCCCACGGCGAGACTCGCTCCCAAAATCAATAACACCGGGTACGAGCTTGCGATCAGGCTCAACCGGTCGTCCACCGGCTGAACAACAAGTGTAAGCAGAGGCAAGAGAATGCCGATACCAAGCCCGATCGAGAGCGGAAGCGGGGGAAGTCGCCCGAACACCTTCAGCGGAAGAGCGATCCCGACCCACAACACGACATAGATGGCCAGTGAAAGTCCGAACGAAGCGCCCAAAATAGGCAACAGGTCGAACAGTGAAAATGGCAGTGGCCTCAGCTTGATGATGAGGTAGATGAGATCGATCGCAGCGATGGAATGACTGACAATCAGAGCGATCAGAACGGCCTCTCGAAGCGTTTTAGTCCAGCGCTCGCCGGTCGGTGGTTTCAACATTTCCTCATCCTATCGAACGGTCTTAAGGGTGACTTCCGTGATCATAACCGTCATGATGGGCTATTCCGTCCTTCAGCGACTGGGTCTGTGACAGGAAAGTCGAAACAGCGGACACAGTGGGCCGGCCTCACCAGGTGTAGTGCACCGTGTAGGAGCGGCTTGCGGTGACATCGACAACGACGGTGATCTCGACGTCTTCCGGCCAGGGTGTACGACAAGCCTGGCGGCTTTCGTAGAGGCGTAGGTTCTCGCGGAGCAACCGCGCCAAATCGTGCCGTCCGGTCCGTTCGACTTCGGCGAGAATGTTGCGCTGCAACTGAACGGCCTTGCTGAATTCACCGACCTCGGCCAGTGCCATGGCCAGAGTCGCCGCGTGATCGAAGTCAGCTGCACTCTGATTCTCGAGTAGTTTCCGCGTGAGCTGGAGGGCACGTGATCCGTCGCGAATGGTTGCATCCGGAGACGCCGCCAGAAGCCGCGCCAGTGCGTGGGCGAAGTCGGCGTTGTCGGGCATGGCTTGGTGGCCTTCTTCCAACCCGTCGAGAGCTTCGCGGTAACGCTCCGTACTGATAAGTGCTACGGAGTGCATGAACCGAGCAAAAGCGTTTTGAGGATCTTCCTTCACGACCGCGGCGTAGTGCGGCGCGGCCTCTTCATAGCGCTTCGCTCGCATCAACAGATTCGCTAGGTGGAAGTGTCCTTTTTGTAGAGAGGGGTCGAATCTCACGGCTGCGCGATAATGCCCGATGGCTCGCTGTTCCGATCCCAGCTCGGTCAAGAGCACTCCCAGGTTGAAGTGGACCCGTGCATTCGTAGGCGCTAACTCCAGCGCTGCGGTGTAACTCTCAATAGCCGAACCGGGTTGACCCGCTTTCGCCAAAGCGGCGCCAAGATGCATGCGCGGCATGGGATCGTCAGGTTCGGCCTCCGCCATCTTGCGGAAGTGCCCGACAGCGTCAGCAAACCGGCCCTCGTGGAAAGCCTGCTTGCCGCGCATCCAGTGAGGCATCTTGCCGCGTCTCAATTGCTGGACTTCGTCGAGCAACGGCTGCGCGTATCTTGGCCTGCCGGTGCCTCGACGTTCCAACTAGGCGCGAGCTTTCTCAAGCTGGCCCAGCTTTCGGTAGGCGATGGCTAGTGCATAGTAAACCGTGGAAGCGGTGGGTTGCGCCTCAAGTGCTTCCTCGAAGTAGCGGACCGCTTTTGCTGGGTCGCCCTCGCTCTGCGCCATCTTGCCAAGGGCGAACAGAGCTGCCGCCGAAGACGGGTTCTGACGCAGCGCCTGCTCAAACAGAGGTCTTGCGACAGCGGTCTGGTTCCGTTCAAGGTTCGCTTCCGCCAGTCTCAAAAGTGCCGGCAGGTCAGCAGGTCGAATTTGCCGGGCGATTTCGAAGTAGGAGATTGCCTTCGGGAGTTGGCCTTTGTTGTCATACTGATCGCCCAAATAGTACGCCCACCGAAAGTCTTTCGGCACGAGGATGTGGGCGTTCCGATAACAAGCGATGGCTGCGTCGGGCATGTCATACGCCTGATACAGTTTGCCCATAGCTCCGTAGGTTTCACCGAACTGGGCGTCCGTTGCCCCCGGTTTTTCGGTCACTTCGTCCAGTCGAGCCCGAGCAGCAACAAGTTGCTCGCGAACGACCTTTTCCAAGCTGCCCAAATGGGGGTGAAACACGGTCACGAGTTCCGGGCGGGGCCCCTCAGCAACGCCAGAGCTGCTCGAGACCGAAGTTGGATTCTGGGCCGGCCAGGGACAGACGAGTGTTAGGTATGGCCACACGAGAATGAGCGCGCGAACTGAACTTTTGTTTGTCCGTTTCAGCACACTATTCACTGCTCTGGGAGACTTTTTCTCCGCTGCCCTCGACGAGCGTGGAGTACCGGTCGACCGGCAATCCCGACCACTTTTCAACTCGACCGCTGGGCCAGAAAGCCTGCACCTCGGTCACCTCCGCCGACTCGCCCAGGCCGACCAGCACGCGTGGGTCGTTTGACGAACAATAGCTTCCGTCCGGCCGTACCCGCCGCCACAGAGTGGGAGCCGCCGGTCGAACCACGGCCACTCTAGCGCCATGCATGTCGCGTTTACCCTTGCCCCCCGTCAATCGCAGGCCGAGCCAGTGTCTTTTGTGGCCTACGTTGTTGATCAGCAGCCGGGCAGGACCGTTGTTGTTTACCAACATAACGTCGGTGTCGCCATCATTACCTATGTCCCCAAACGCCGCGCCGCGAGTGACCTCGGAAACTTTGAACACGGCAGCCTGCTCCGTCGTCTCCTGGAAACTGCCATTGCCGAGGTTGCGGAAGAGCTGGTTCGTTTGGTGCAGCGGATACGGGTCGCGAACGCGAGCTAGTGCTTCAATCGTTGTTACCCCGCCGTTGCCAACGAATATGTCAAGCCAGCCATCGTTGTCATAGTCGAAGAACGCCGTGCCGAATGCGGTGTAGGGCCGGCTGGGTGCGGCCACGCCGGTTTGCAGCGAACGGTCCTCGAACCAGCCACCCCCATCGTTGACGTATAGGGTGTTCTTCTCGCCCATCAGATGCGTCATGAAAAGGTCTTCGTCACCGTCGTTGTCAAAATCCCCGGCATCCACACCCATGCTGGATTCGGCTATGCCGTCTTGGTTGAGCGCTGTCCCCGCCAGCATCGCTTCGTTTCGGAAAGTGCCATCACGTTGGTTGATCCACAAGTGGTTGGGACGTCCGTCGTTCGCCACGTAGATATCCACGAAGCCGTCTGCGTTGAAATCCGCACAACTGACCCCCAGGGCTCCGTTGTATTCGCTGGCGATGCGTGAGGTTGCCGAAACATCCTGAAAAGTACCATCACCTCGGTTGCGAAACAGCCTCTCGGGAATGGGATCGAAGCTGAGGGGACTGCAGTAATCCACAGCACCCGAATGCGAGAAGCATTTCTTTACGTTCGTGAAACTGAAATTCACGTAATTGCCGACGTATAAGCCAGGATTTCCGATTTGGCTCCTCTGACGGCACGAGTCTACACCCTCACCCGGCGAAGCGCAACCATTTCTCCACCCGAAAGAGGCGGCGGCTGAGGCGGGACCGATCGAGCCCCCTTCTTGCCCCTCATGGGGGCTGATCCGCCGCTGCGAAGTCAATTTCGCAGACACCCTTCCGAGCTTCCGTCCTCAGTACTCAGGTTTCGCATTCGGCAAGTCGCGTGCTACCCGCCCGGCACAGGCAGCGCCCAGATCCTCCGCAGCATGTCGCCAAACAGGCGCCGGTTCAGATGTCCCTCCGCGAACAAGAGCCAGTAATACCGCGCGTGTTTAATTAGCCGTCCGCCCGTCTTCATCAGCCGGTGCTGCAAGCTCGTCAGCGACCAGCTCTTGATCCGTTGCGGCAGCCCCAGCCGCCGCCACAAGTTGCCCAGGTTATAGGCCAACACGCTGAGCTGCAAGCGCACCTCGTTCGCCCGGAAGCGATGGCACGACAGCCGCGTCCAGTGCGTCGCTTGCTTACCTTCTTTGATCCACTGCTCCGCCGTGCCGCGCTTGTTGTAGAAACGCACCACCGACCGGCTTGGCAAGCTCATGTTCGTCACGATAAAACCGACGCGCGCGAATAGCTCGCCCTGGTGGTGCTCGACCTTGGCGACAACTCGTCTGGGCCCCTTCCAGCTCTCCGCCTGATAGCGAAAGCTCTTGTAGCGCACTAGCGGCTTGCGGCCGGGCCTCCCCGGCGGACGAAACAGGATGTCTTCGATCTCCAGCTCCAGGCTCTTATTGGCCGGAATGCGGATCGCGTAGTCCGCGCCGCGCTCCTCCAGTGCTTCGTAGATCTCGGGCTTGGCGAAGGCGGCATCGGCGCGAAAGGTGACCTGTTTGCCTTCGGCCAGTTGGCGCTCGATCTCCGGCAACAATAGCTCATCCCAGTCCTCGGCGCTGTGCACGTTGCCGGGACGCAGCTTGGCAGCGAGGCAATCACCATGACCGTTGAACAAAAGCAACGGGTGGTAGCAGACCGACTCGAAGTGTCCGTTGTAGGCACTGCCTTCCTGTTGGCCATGGACCGGACTCTCGGTGGAGTCCATGTCCAGAACGACCCGCTCGGAGTCGTCGAACGCCTCCGCTTGCCCGACCAGCTCTCGGTTCAGCGCCATCAGCCCCAGCAGGTTCTCTTCGCTCGCCAGCATCTCCGTCTCGAAGCCGTGCAGCGTCGAGGTCAAGGCCGCACCGCGATCCCAGATCTTCTGCGAGCCGATCAAGCGAAACGTCGGGTCAGCCGACACTCGGACGGCGTCGTTGACGTCCTCGTAGCCTGCCAAGCGGCTGTAGACCGACTGCCGCAACAGATCAGCGAACGTGAACTGCTTGTTTGTGCCTTGCCGGGAGTCGGTGAGATGCTCGCCGATCAGTTTCCCGAGTCCGAGTCGCTCATCCAACTCCCGAACCAGGATCAAGCCACCGTCGGAAGTGACGTGCGATCCCTGGAAATCGACTTTCAACGAGCCGTTGAAACTTAGCTGGAATGGCTTGGTTTGTTTTTCACCCATTGGGTGTTGGCCTCCATGGCGTCCTCATCGGGCTCTAGCCCCTATGAATAAAGACGCTCAAGGCCGCCGGAAGGTCGAGAGGTCTGAATCAAATTGGAAATGCGGGTTTAGTAGTAGAAATAACAGAACTCGTTAGATCCTCACGGTTGGGTGTTGGGTCCCTGTTGCATCCGGTCGGGAGTTGGTAGTGGCAACAGGGCCAAGTCAACTTTCTGAGAAAAGGAGAAATTACAGTGAGAATCTCAAATATCTTGAAGTGGGTCGTGCCGGTGTTCGCGCTGGTGTTCGTGCTGTCGGGCGTGCCGGCGTATGCGCAGACTGCCGAGTGCGGCGATAGCCCGAAGACAATCGTCTACCCGGACTGTACGCGCATTTCCATAACCACTTGCGTCTGTGAAGTGCCCGACGGTGGGGGGAGCATTGACGACATTGTTGAAATCAAAAAGCTAACCAATGCGGGTGGTGGGACTACGGACTTCCAGGGGAATGCTTGCGCCCTCGACGGGGATGACGCCAGCTCAGCGTTCATCGATGACGTGACGAAACGAGGTAATCCGGGGCACAGTCCAAAGAACGCGACACCCAGCCCCAAACGTGACATTGCCATCGATTGCAATGGTGGGGGAAGCGGTTGTGATTCTGACACCGCTACTACGGGCGGCGACACAGTGGACGTTACTGTCGGGTCCTATGACGGCAAGAAGAGCGCCAAGGGCCAAGGTCGCGTTGGGTGGGGACGAGCCTCTTACGGTGGGTATCAATTTCCAGACCAACCCCTGCGATTAATTTCGGTCAGGGCTAAACAAGAATCAATCGAGTGGCAGCCTCTCTGGCGGGCTTAGGTCGCGGGGGGGGCTGTCTGTATCTTCGGAACCGATGTTCAAAAGCCCTTCAGTAGTTGTGTAGAAGGGCGTACGGCGCGTTCGCTGAGGAGCCTTCCTGCAGGGTGGGCCGCGTCGCTGGACCGCTCACTGACGTGCGCGGCTCGGTTTGGGGCGCTGGCCAAGCTGAGCCGCGAGTGTGAACGAGCGGTCCAGAGTTGCGGTTGCAGCGTGGCGTGGTGGGTGACGATCCCACAAGAGCGGCTGGCAAGGCATTGCGCTTGAGTTCAGCGTCATTCCGCGGTTGCAGTTACGTGCCGCTAAGCAGCTCCCTGCGTGCGCCACGTTCCTTCCTGCTGAGTGCTCTTCGTGCCGGCGGAGCGATACCCTGGGTCCGCCACGTTCCTTCCTGCTGAGTGGCTGCGTCGCTGGACCGCTCACTGACGTTCGCGGCTCGGAAGGGGCGCTGGCCAAGCTGAGCCGCGAGTGTGAACGAGCGGTCCAGAGTTGCGGTTGCACGGCGGCGTGGTGGGTGACGATCCCAAAAGCGGCTGGCAAGGCACCGCGCTTGGGTCGGCGTCATTGCGCGGTTCCTCTTCGTGTCGCGGAGTGGTACCCTGCGTGCGCCACGTTCCTGCTTGCTGAGTGCTCTTCGTGCCGGCGGAGCGGTACTCTGGGTCCGCCACGTTCCTTCCTGCTGAGTGGCTGCGTCGCTGGACCGCTCACTGACGTTCGCGGCTCGGAAGGGGCGCTGGCCAAGCTGAGCCGCGAGTGTGAACGAGCGGTCCAGAGTTGCGGTTGCACGGCGGCGTGGTGGGTGACGATCCCAAAAGCGGCTGGCAAGGCACCGCGCTTGGGTCGGCGTCATTGCGCGGTTCCTCTTCGTGTCGCGGAGTGGTACCCTGCGTGCGCCACGTTCCTGCTTGCTGAGTGCTCTTCGTGCCGGCGGAGCGGTACTCTGGGTCCGCCACGTTCCTTCCTGCTGAGTGGCTGCGTCGCTGGACCGCTCACTGACGTGCGCGGCTCGGAAGGGGCGCCGGCCAAGCTGAGCCGCGAGTGTGAACGAGCGGTCCAGAGTTGCGGTTGCACGGCGGCGTGGTGGGTGACGATCTCCCAAAAGCGGCTGGCAAGGCATGGCGCCGGCGTCATTGCGCGGTTCCTCTTCGTGTCGCGGAGTGGTACCCTGCGTGCGCCACGTTCCTTCCTGCTGAGTGGCTGCATCGCTGGACCGCTCACTGACGTGCGCGGCTCGGAAGGGGGCGCCGGCCAAGCTGAGCCGCGAGTGTGAGTTGCGGTTGCACGAGCTGTCCAGAGTTGCACTCGCAGCGTGGCGTGGTTGGTGACGATCCCACCAGAGCGGCTCCTAAGGCATGGCGCTTGAGTTCGGCGTCATTGCGCGGTTGCAGTCGTGCCGCTAAGCAGCTCCCTGCGTGCGCCACGTTCCTTCCTGCTGAGTGCTCTTCGTGCCGCGGAGCGACACCCTGGGTCCGCCACGTTCCTTCCTGCTGAGTGGCTGCGTCGCTGGACCGCTTACTGACGTGCGCGGCTCGGAAGGGGCGCTGGACCGCTTACTAACGTGCGCGGCTCGGAAGGGGCGCCGGCCAAGCCGAGCCGCGAGTGTGAACGAGCGGTCCAGAGTTGCGGTTGCAGCGTGGCGTGGTTGGTGACGATCGCGAATCGCTTCACGGCTCACTGACTTTCGCCGCTCGGGTGGGGCTAGATTGTAGGGTAGGTCGCCATCGGCGGGCCTTGGCCTTCCAGCACGTAGCGGACGGCAGATTGGACCTGCTCCCGCTTCCACAGATACCGACTGCTCCCGTGGCGGCCCCAGCGCAACCGCCGCGGATGATCGCAACCCTGACGATTCAGCATGCGGCTGGCGTAGGCTTTCAAATCACGCATGACCCTCTCCGGCCGGGCCGTCGCTGTCAGAACCACATGCACGTGCGTCGAACGCACATGCGCCGCGTGCAGCGGCCAAACGCGGTAAGAGCACACTTCACGAATCGCTTTGAGAACGAGGTCGCGACGCTTCTTGTCGAGCACATAGAGTTGTTGCCGCCTGTTTCCTGCTTCGACGGCCTCTCTGCGGGCGTCGAGAGGCAAGTATCGCGAACCCGCCAGGTTGTGGTCACGGTCCACCGAGCCGTTTTCGTTTCCGTGGAGTGTTCCGCCGTAGCAGGCGAACGTGATGAAATAGGCGACGGGGGCGTTGTCGGGCCTCTGTGTCGTAGCGTCGCGCGGAGGGCCAGAGGGCACTTTGCCCCTAGGTTACCACCGAACTTCGAGGGTCCACCACCGCCATTGCTTCCAAGCCGGTTCATCGCTGGACCGCTTACTGACGTTCGCGGCTCGGAAGGGGCGCTGGACCGCTCACTGACGTGCGCGGCTCGGTGTGGGGCGCTGGACCGCTTACTGACGTTCGCGGCTCGCAAGGGGCGCTGGCCAAGCCGAGCCGCGAGTGTGAACGAGCGGTCCAGAGTTGCACTCGCAGCGTGGCGTGGTTGGTGACGATCCCTCAAAAGCGGCTGGCAAGGCATTGCGCTAAGGTCAGCGTCATTGCGCGGTTGCAGTCGTGCCGCTAAGCAGCTCCCTGCGTCCGCCACGGTCCTGCTTGCTGAAGAGCTGCGTCGCTGGACCGCTCACTGACGTGCGCGGCTCGGAAGGGGCGCTGGACCGCTTACTGACGTTCGCGGCTCGCAAGGGGCGTACCCTCGGGCCTAGTGTACATTGGATAGTGTGACACGGCGTTTGTGGTTCGCTAACCCGCCGGTGGGCGGCTTCGCCGCGCTTCTGCGACTGTGTCGCTCCGCCTTTGCGCTTTGGCTGGTTCTCACTCTGCTCGGCACGACGGGTTCCAGCCTGGCGTCCTCTTGGGCAGAAGGAACCGCCTACCAGCGCGAGGGAGAGAATCTGAGGCCGCTCTCGAGGGTCTACGTCGCGGCTCGTTCGTCAAGCGGCCAACTACTCGCCACAGCTCGCAGCCGCCGTGACGGGCGCTATCAGCTTCTCAACCTGCCCGCTGCAAGGATCGTCCTTACAGCCTACCGACCCGGATATTACACCCGGCTCGCCGCCGGGCGAAGCGGGTCCCGAATAGTTCTCGATTGCTCTTCCGGCTGCGCTCAGACGGGTGCCGATTTCGAGCTGATCCGCGGAGCGGTAATCAGCGGCGTGGTCGTTGACAGGCTGCGCGAGCCGATCGACCGGGTTCGAGTGTCGACCCGACCCATCAGTGGTCCTTCCGGCACCCGTGGGGGGACGGGTGCGGCGCAAGCCGTAACAGACGACCGGGGACAGTTCCGTTTGGCCAGCCTGCGCCCCGGCGTTTATACCTTGACTGCCCAAGGCAGCGCCCCTGGCTCTCCCCGGGAAGCGAGGACGGTCGAGGTGGAGGTTCACGAAGGTGAGCAAATCGATGGGCTCACGATTACTTTCGATAGCCAAGCCGCTTATCGAGTCTCGGGAGTATTGGCGGGAATGAGCCCGGCGAAAGGGGACCGAGTACAAATCAGACTAGAGGGCATAGGAAGTTCGCGCCAAAACCTTTCGACAAGGGCAGGGGAGGACAGCAACTTCCACTTCGCTGCTGTCACCGAGGGCCGCTACCTGGCGTCGGCAATTGTCGCACAGCAGGGTTCGGGTCCGAGCGCACGTCAGTTTCTGGATGTTGTTGACGTGCGCGGTAACATCGAGGGTCTGGTTCTACGTCCGGCTGCCACTGGTATCGTGAGGGGAACCGTGGAACTGGCGGCGGGCCCGGCGCCGTCTCAATTGCAGTTGCGTTTTTCTTCCAACGAAGGGTTCGGCACCCGCTCGTTTCGTGTTAAGACGGCGGAGCCGCGGTTCGAAGTTCAAGACCTTGTGCCCGGGTCTTATCGTGTCGAGGCCCGCTCGTCGCAGGTCTATGTGAAAGGGATTCGTCAGGGCGAAGGCATTGCATCTGCCGACGACGTCACGGTGTCGTCCGGGGCCAATCGTCTCGACATTGTCGTCGCGGCAGACCACAGCCAGGTCTACGGGACGATTCGCGAACCGAGGACGGGGCGGCCTCTTCCGCACGCCAGTGTAGCCTTGGATGGGCGAGGCCGCAAGAACTTGGTCCAAGCGGACCAGGCGGGCCGGTTCCTGTTCGGGAAAGTGATTCCCGGAGAGTATCGCATCTGCGCCTGGGCCGATATCCCGGCGGAAAAAGTCGAGGACGAGGTTAGTTGGGAACAGGCCGGCTGCGAACACAAGATCATCCCGATCGATCCCGAAAGTCAGGTGGAAATCGATCTGAGAGCCGCCCCATGAAACGACTCGTCGCATTGGCTCTGGTGGTCTCTGTGGTGTGGGGAGCCCAGAGTCCCACCAAGGAGCCTCAAGGACGCATCGCCGGCACGGTCCGTTCGGCCACCACGAGCGAGCCGTTGAAGAGCGTGGTGGTCAGCCTCCGCTTACAAGCGCAGGGCCAGGGTTTCTCGAAAACAGCGGCTAGCGGACTCGAAGGCGACTTTGCTTTTGATCAGCTACCTGCCGGCCGTTACGAACTCGTATTTCGCAAAACGGGCTACCGGACTATGCCAGGCCCGGGAGCAGCGGTCGCGCTGCGAAAGAATCAAAAGACCGACGATCTCGTTTTCGGATTGTGGCCCTTGGGCGCCATTGAGGGGCGCGTCTTGGACTCCGACGGTGAGCCGGTCCCCGAGGCGCGGGTTCGCGCTTATCACGTTCGGCACCGCCACACTGGAGTATTCCTGTCGCCGCATGGCCGGGCCGAGAGCGATGATCTGGGAGAGTATCGAATTTACGATCTCGCGGCTGGGCACTACTTGATCGGCGTGGCCCCGCCGCGGGCCGGCACCCCTGCGGCCGAATATTACGCGAACACCGCGGGCAGCTTTTATCCTGGGGTTCCCGGGCCGTCCCAGGCGTTGCCGTTGAAGCTTGCCTGGGGCCAAGATCTCTCGGGCGTCGACCCGCGACTTGCCGAGGGAGCCACGTACGGGGTGATGGGGACGGTTTGGGACGTCTCGATGGATGGGCCCTGTCCGGGGTGCGTCGTTCGCGCGGTGCTCATCGACGGCTCTCTTCGGGTAGGCCTCTCGAATACCGCACGGGCGTCGCGAGAGGGCCTATTCGTGCTGCGTGGCCTGGGCCCGGGGGATTACAGGATCATTGCGAGGCGAGGCGGGAGGGAAGGGGCGGTTTCGCAGACCCAGGTGGCGGTGCGCGACCGGAACCTCGAGGACGTCGCGTTGCTGGTGGGGCAGGTGCAGCCGATCTCCGGCGAGATCGTGCTCGAGGACGCCCCGGACGGTGCGGATGCGGCACGGTGGGTCCCGTACGTGTCCTCGATGCCGCCGTCCACTTCGTGGCCGGATGGGGAAGGCGAAGTTTCCGAGAAGCTTCGATTTGAGATCGGTGGGCTTCCCGCGGCAACCTACCTTTTCCAAGTACTCGATCTCCCTAACGGGGCCTACCTCAAAGCGCTGCGGCTGGGCGGTCAGCCGCTCGCCGGGCCGGAGGTGACCGTTACCGCGTATGCGCCGCTGACAGGCCTTGAGGCGGTGATTGCGTTCGACGCGGCTGGTGTCAGCGGGCAGGTCAGGGCACGGCGGGCGACGGGCGACGATGTGGAAGGGCCGATCGAGGCGAAGGTGACACTGATTCCGCGGTCTAACCAAAGCGGCTATCTGGCCGCGCAAAGCGTTGCCACCGGGCCGGACGGCCGTTTCCGCTTTGCGACCGTTGTTCCCGGCGCGTATAGGCTGTATGCCTTGCCAGCGATGAGTTCGGCGCAAATCTTCGACCCCGCGGTGCAGTTGTCATTGCGGTCCTCCAGCGAGCCGGTCAATCTCGAGCCCGAAGAGAGTGCGACCGTGGAGTTGTGGGTGGCGCCGCACTCGCAAGTGACGTATTGACGGCCTAGCCCGCATTTCTCACCACCTGAGGGTCGAAGCACGCCATAAGCCGGCCATTACTGCGTTGCGCTGCGCGGACGGCCTTGTCGCTGGACCGCTTACTGACGTGCGCGGCTCGGTTTGGGGCGCCGGCCAAGCTGAGCCGCGAGTGTGAACGAGCGGTCCAGAGTTGCACTCGCACGGCGGCGTGGTTGGTGACGATCCCTCAAAAGCGGCTCCTAAGGCATGGCGCTTGGGTCGGCGTCATTGCGCGGTTGCTCTTCGTGCCGCTAAGCAGCGCCCCTCGTCCGCCACGTTCCTGCTTGCTGAATGCTCTTCGTGCCGCGGAGCGATACCCTGTGCGTCCGCCACGTTCCTGCTTGCTGAGTGGCCGCGTCGCTGGACCGCTTACTGACGTGCGCGGCTCGGTTTGGGGCGCCGGCCAAGCCGAGCCGCGAGTGTGAACGAGCGGTCCAGAGTTGTGGTTGCAGCGTGGCGTGGTTGGTGACGATCCCTCAAAAGCGGCTGGCAAGGCATGGCGCTTTGGTCGGCGTCATTGCGCGGATGCTCTTCGTGCCGCTAAGCAGCTTCTTGCGTCCGCCACGTTCCTGCTTGCTGAATGGCCGCGTCGCTGGACCGCTTACTGACGTGCGCGGCTCGGTTTGGGGCACCGGCCAAGCCGAGCCGCGAGTGTGAACGAGCGGTCCAGAGTTGCGGTTGCAGCGTGGCGTGGTTGGTGACGATCCCACCAGAGCGGCTGGCAAGGCATCGCGCTTGAGTTCAGCGTCATTCCGCGGATGCAGTCGTGCCGCTAAGCAGCGCCCTGCGTCCGCCACGTTCCTGCTTGCTGAGTGGCCGCGTCGCTGGACCGCTCACTGACGTGCGCGGCTCGGTTTGGGGCGCCGGCCAAGCCGAGCCGCGAGTGTGAACGAGCGGTCCAGAGTTGTGGTTGCAGCGTGGCGTGGTTGGTGACGATCCCACCAGAGCGGCTCCTAAGGCATGGCGCTTGGGTCGGCGTCATTGCGCGGATGCTCTTCGTGCCGCTAAGCAGCTTCTTGCGTCCGCCACGTTCCTGCTTGCTGAATGGCCGTGTCGCTGGACCGCTTACTGACGTGCGCGGCTCGGTGTGGGGCACCGGCCAAGCCGAGCCGCGAGTGTGAACGAGCGGTCCAGAGTTGCGGTTGCAGCGTGGCGTGGTTGGTGACGATCCCACCAGAGCGGCGGCTAAGGCACCGCGCTTGAGTTCAGCGTCATTGCGCGGTTGCAGTCGTGCCGCTAAGCAGCGCCCTGCCGCCGGCCTCTCTCCCGTTAGCCTCGGCGCGGCTGAGGGCGGCGTTTCGCTGAGCGGGCGCATCACCGATCAAACCGGCGCGGCCATCCCGCACGCCGCCGTGCATCTCAAGGGGGACCGTGCACGGCTGCGTGAAACCGCCGACGGGTTGGGCGGCTACCGTTTTGATCACTTGCCTCCTGGAAGTTACTCGCTCACCGCATCCGCCCCGGGTTACCTTCTTCCCGAACCGCGGCGTCTCGAACTCACCACCGGCAAGAATTTGACCGTTAACCTGGTGCTGCGGGTTTCTTTTCCCCGGCAGGAGGTTGCCGTCGACACCGAAGCCGGACGGACGGGGTTGGACCTCGACACCGCCATCGGGACACAGATACTGCGGGGCGAGGAGTCGGACGAGTTGCCCGACGACCCCGACGAGCTGCGGGCATACTTGCAAGCGCTGGCCGGCCCCGGCGCCGCCGGCGTGATGGTCGACGGGTTTTCCGACGGAGAGATACCGGCGAAGGAAGACATTCGCGAAATCCGCATCGAGGACGACGACTATTCGGCCGAGTACGATGAGCCCGGCGCCGGCGGCATCCAAATCTTCACCCGCGCCGGCAGGGACAAATTTCGCGGTCAGGCTCATTTCGGCTTCGGCGATGAGAGCCTCAATTCCCGCAGCCCCTTTGCCGAGAATCGCGCGCCTTACCAAAGAATGATTTTTGGAGGCAGCCTGGGGGGCCCGCTGGCCAAGGACGCGTCGTTCCACGTTTCCGCAGCGCGCAGCGAGAATGACCGCAACGCCGTGATCCACGCCACGGTTCTCGATGCCGATTTGAACCCGGCGCTTTTCAATCGCGCTGTGTTGACCCCCAGCCGAAGCACCCGCGTCAGCACGCGCATCGATTACCAACTCGGCGAGAACCACACTTTGACAGGCCGTTACAGCTATTCCGGCAGCAACCGGGAAGATGCGGGCGTCGGGCGTTTTTCGCTGCCTGAGACGGCTTACGACGCCACCTCGGAGAGCCATCGAGTGCAATTTTCCGAAACCGCCGTGCTGAGCGAAACGACAATCAATCAGACGCGTCTCCGGTTCCGCCGCAACTCATCCCGTAACTTGGGCGACAACACGATCCCCACCCTCAGCGTTCTTGAAGCGTTTCGCGGCGGCGGGTCGCAAGTGGGCCGCACGCTCAACCGGCGTGAGGCGTGGGAGCTGCAGAACTATACGATCCGTTCTCACAAGGCTCACACGGTGAAGTTCGGCGCGCGGCTGCGGGCGACCGACATCGACGACTTCTCGCCGAGGAATTTCGGCGGGGCCTTCACTTTTGCCGGGGGCTTCGGTCCACAACTCGATGCCTCCGGCCGCCCGGTGCTCGACGTGTTGGGGCGGTCGGTGACGGTTCAGTTGACCTCGCTCGAGCGCTACCGCCGGACGCTGCTGTACCAGCAACAGGGCCTCGACGGCGAGCAGATTCGGGATCTCGGGGGCGGCGCGACGCAATTCTTGCTGGCGGGCGGCAATCCCGCCGTCGGCGTCAGTCAAATGGATCTGGGCGTCTTCCTGCTCGACGACTGGCGGGTGACGCCGAATTTCAGCATCAATGTCGGGCTGCGCTACGAGACCCAGACGAATATCAGCAATTGGGCGAATCTCGCCCCGCGGCTGGGTTTCGCCTGGGCGCCCGACAACGCCAAGAAGCGCAATACGGTGATCCGCGGGGGATTCGGGATTTTCTATACCCGCATCGGGCAGTCGTATACGCTCGAGGAGCGGCGGTTTGACGGGCTGCGCCAACAGCGCTATATCGTGCGCGACCCGAACTTTTTCCCGCTGGTCCCCTCGATTACTGCGCTGGGGGGCGAGCTGCTGCCGCAGACGATTCGGCAGCTTGACGATCGCGCCCGCGCCCCCTACCTGATCCAGAGCTCGCTGAGCGTCGAGCGGCAGCTGCCCTGGCAGACAGCCGTCTCGGCCACCTACACGCATAGGCGCGCGCTCAACCTGTTGCGCAGCCGCAGCTTGAACCCGCCCGACCCGGCAAGCGGCCTGCGTCCGCTGGGAGCGAATGATATTTTTCGCTATGAGACGAATGGCTCGTCGCGGGAGCACGAGTTGACGAGCTATTTTCGCACGCGATTTCGGCGCGGCGTGTCGCTGTTCGGTTACTATACGCTGGGCAAGTCGTGGAGCGACACCGACGGGGCGGGAAGTTTCCCGGCCAACCCGTTCGACTGGCGCGCGGATTGGGGCCGGTCGTCGATGGACGTGCGGCACCGGTTTGTTTTCGGCGGTTCGCTGACAGCGCCGGGCGGGTTTCGCTTGAACCCAATGGTGACGGCGTCGTCGGGTGCGCCGTTCAACATCACGACGGGCGAGGACTTGAACGGCGATCTGCAGTTTGTTGACCGGCCGGCGTTCGCACGGGATTTGGGCGCGCCGGACGTGGTCCTGACGCCGCTGGGGGCCTTTGACCCGACGCCGGGGCCGGGCGACAGGATCATCCCGCGGAATTACGGGACCGGGCCGGGGCGGGTTAACGTCAATTTGTCGCTGAGCAAGACGATACGTTTCGGGGGCGCTCCGGGCCCGGGCGCGGACGCCGGGGATGCGACTCGTGGAGAAGGCGCGTCGTCGAAACGTTCGCAGCGCCCTTACCGCATGACCTTCACCGTCTCGGCGCGGAACCTATTGAATACCACCAACCCGGGTGCGCCGATCGGGAACTTGCTCTCGCCGTTTTTCGGGCGATCGATTTCCTCGGCGGGCTCGGGCTCGGCGGGCAATCGGGTGATTACGCTGGGCCTGCGCCTGGCGTTCTAGGCCGGCTGACTGTCGACCGGGCCATCACCCAGGCTGCCCGCAGGCGAAAGGGCCCGGTAAGTAAACTTCCGCCAACAGGTTTGTTGCGGACATTTCGAAAGCGGTGTTCCGTCCGCCTGACGTCCACGACCACGGTCTCCAAATCCTGCATGCTCGCTGCCGGCGCCCGCCACTCGCCGATCTAAGAGGGCACTGCGAGGGCCCTGCCTAAGTACCACAACCCATAGGACAAGTTGCTGTCGGAGTTGAGGGTAAGTGGGTATATACCGTGGTCTTACTTCAAGGGTAAACTTGGGACAGGCCAAGATACAAGATCGCGGTTCCGCGGGATTCCAACCTTCTAGCGGGAACTCGCAAAGGTTTGATGTAGCCGCTTGGACCAATAGAGTCTAATGCCGCAAAGGGACCGACAAATCCGAGTTGCCCTAGCCGACGATCACCGCATCTTTCGGGAGGGACTGCGCACACTGCTCTCGCTGGAAGCTGATCTTGAGGTCGTTGCCGAAGCGGAAAACGGTGACGAAATCATCGACATGCTTCGTAAGCATCAGCCGGATATCCTACTGCTTGACCTGAGAATGCCCGGCACGGATGTCATCGCCATACTGCCCCGCATCAAGGCCGGCGAATTCAAGACCAAAATCATTGTGCTGACTGCTTCCGAACACACAGGCGAACACGCCCTGGCGATGAAGTACGGAGCATCCGGGATCGTAACTAAGCAGGTAGCTTCCGAGTTACTGAGCAAGAGCATTCGCGCAGTGCACGACGGTCAACTTTGGCTCGATTCTCTGCAGCAGTTGGCATCTCGTAGCCAACCGCCCAAGGGGAACGAAGAGCCGCTCAGCAGTCGTGAACGTGAGATTGTGGTACTGGTGACCAAAGGATTCGGAAACCAGGAAATCAGTGAGGCGCTCTCTGTTAGTGAGCAAACTCTTGAGGTTCACCTAGCCGATATATTCAGCAAGCTCGGCGTGTCGACTCGCTCGGAACTCGCGCGGCACACCATTGACCGGGACATGCGCTCCCCGGTCAGAACCTACTGACTTGCTGCGATGCGTGTCGTGCAAGTCGTCGTTGTGACATTCTGCTTATCACCTCACCTAACTCCCATCGACAGTCTTACTTTGAACTCTCCCCCAACAGGCCCTGGGGTGTAGCGGACGCCGCTTCCCACCGTGCGTAGGTGGTCTCAGCCCAAGACAGCAGCAGAGGACGTTCTGTTCACCCGCTGAAGATGTCGCCATCTCGCTAACCCGAGGAGCCGGGCGCTGTCCGGGAAATCTCGGTATACTTGACAACCAATGCCCCCAGCCCAGACGATACAGAGCAACGTGGCGGCCCACAGGTATTCTGTCATTCTGTGCACGCTCGCGCCCGACGGTGACGTCTGGAAGAACCCGCGCGAGGTGCTCGAAGAGATCGCCGAAGCCGGGTACGACGCCGTGGACATGGACGCCGAGCCGGACCGCATCGAATTGCGGCGGTTCAACGAGGTTAAAGGCTTGGCAGAGTCCCTGGGGTTGAAAATCCCCGCGATCGTTGGCGCCTGGGCCTTGTGGCACGCTGGTGAGGAGCGCGACCTAGCCTCGCCCGAAGCCTCCGTGCGTGCCACGGCGGTGAACTACGCGAAAAAGTGCGTCGACCTGGCGGCAACGTTTGATGAGCCGCCCCTCTTTGAAATCGTGCCCTGTCCCACCGTGAGTGGATACCCACGCACAAAAGTGCCGTACAACGTCTTGCGCGATGGGTTGCTCGAATCTGTCGAACAGATCGCCAAACACGCGGCCGAGCGCAACGTCAACATCGCCATCGAGGCGGTCAACCGCTTTGAGGCGTACGCGGGTTTTTTGAACACGATCCCCGAAGTGATGGAGGTGATCGAAAGCGTTGGCATGGACAACATTTACGCGCTGGCGGATTTCTTTCACGTCAACATGGAAGATGGTCCCATCACGGACACACTTCGCTGCGCCGGCGATCGGTTGATTCATATCCACTTGGCCGACGGCAACCGCCAGGCGCCGGGTACCGGACACATCGATTTTCTCGGCGTGATCCGAACGCTCAACGACATCGGTTTCAGCGGTTACATGGCGCTCGACAGTGTCCCCTGTCTGCCCGATTGGCGGACGCTCGTGCGCGAAACACTGCCGTTCATGAAGCAGATGGAGCGGACCGTGGCGCTGCAGGATCGGATCGCACAGAGAGTGTGATCTGTTGCGTGTAAGCTTCGCTGACTACCAACGCCGTTCCGTGGTTACGATCCCCGAGTTTCTGGAACTTCGCTACGGGGCCTGAGCGCTGGGACGCTCTTTGCCGCCGCGATCATCATCTTTGACATGACGATCCTGATGCCGTTTGTGTTCTACACGGCCGGCTCGTCATCGAAGTGATGTTCGGCGTGCCCATGATCTGGTCTCTTTTGGGGATAGCCATCGTCGTCGGCGCCTATACGGCGTGGGGTGGGCTGAGCGCGGTCGTCTGGACCGATTTCGTACCGGCGATCTTCATGGTTGTCGGTGGCGCCATTTTGACTTTCTTCGGCCTACGGGCAGTCGGTGGCTGGGAAAACTTGATAGCCCAGGCGGGCGAAAAGATGCACGTCGCGCTGCCGGCGGATCATCCCGAATACCCCTTCCCGGCGTCGATGATCGGAGGCCGAGCAAGAATTCAGGTCCGCCACCTGTCAACGCCCAATAGAAATGCCCCCAGGGCCCGAGGCGGGTCGGAACCCGCCCTAAACAAGTAGAGCCCGCGAAGCTGAAGCACTGCCTAAGCCTGGGGGATAACCGTATCCAAGTGACCCTGCGCTAGACTGGGAATTCATGTTGGACCTGAACTACCTGCGCAAGAATTTCGACCAGGTGAAGCGCTGCTTGGCCACTCGAGGTGGTCCGGACGCCCTGGAGGGGTTTAGCGAAATCGACCAACGCCGTCGCGCCGCCGTCACCGAGATGGAGGGGCTAAAAGCCGAACGCAACGCCATCAGCGCGGAAGTCGCCAAGGCCAAACGCGAAGGCCGCGAGGCGAAGGAGCAGATCGCAACCAGCCGCCGGCTTGGAGAGCAGATCAAGGGACTGGAAGAGAAAGTCAGCGAGATCGACGCGGATCTCCAGAAAGTGCTCACCGGCGTGCCCAACATCCCGCACGAGTCCGTACCCGTGGGAAAAGACGCTTCGGAAAACGTCGAGGTTCGTCGCTGGGGAACGCCCCCCGAGTTCGACTTCGCGCCCCGGGCCCATTGGGACCTTGGTCCTTCCCTAGGCATCCTCGACTTCGACCGGGCCTCGAAGATTACCGGGGCGCGCTTCGCCGTTTACTGGAACGCCGGCGCGAAACTGGAACGAGCGCTCATCAACTTCATGCTTGACGTCCACACGCGCGAGCACGGCTACACGGAGGTTCTTCCCCCCTTCTTGGTCAACTCGGAGAGCCTTTTCGGCACCGGCCAGCTCCCGAAATTCGCCGCGGACCTGTTCAAGCTCGAAGGCAGTGACTACTGGCTCGTGCCGACAGCGGAAGTCCCGTTGACCAACCTTTTTGCACGAGAGACGCTCGATCCCGGTCGGCTGCCGGTCCGGCTAACGGCATACACGCCCTGCTTTCGCAGCGAAGCCGGCTCGTATGGACGCGACGTTCGCGGAATCATCCGCCAACATCAGTTTCAAAAGGTGGAGTTGGTCAAGGTGGCTCTGCCCGAACAAAGCTATGACGAGTTGGAGAAGCTCACCGCCGACGCCGAAGATATTCTCCAGCGTCTCGGGTTGCCTTACCGGACGGTCAGCTTGTGCACGGGCGATCTGGGGTTCGGCAGCGCCAAGACCTACGACATCGAAGTCTGGCTCCCGGGATTAGGGGAGTTCAAGGAGATCTCTTCCTGCAGCAACTGTGAGAGTTTTCAGGCCCGGCGGGCGGGCATTCGCTATCGTGATACAACATCGAAGAAGAGCAAATCGTCCTTTGCCCACACGCTGAACGGCAGCGGACTTGCCGTTGGGCGTACGTGGCTGGCGATTGTTGAAAACTGCCAACAAAAAGATGGCAGCATCGTCATCCCTGAAGCTCTGCGGTCCTACCTCGACGCCGAAAGAATCATGGCGGGCGGGCAGTTGGCCTAAGACGGCCCGGTGGCTTCGGACGCTGCTGCCGGGTGTCTGATTCACTGCATCGAGGGGTGTCCCGAAAATTGCCGAACACTGCGCCAAAACGAGTCATCATCGACACGGACCCGGGCATCGACGACGCCCTGGCACTGATCCTAGCAATGCACTCGCCCGAGCTTTCCGTCGAGGCGATCACTACGGTCAGCGGCAACGTGCATGTGGACCTGTGTGTCCGCAATACTTTTAGAACGCTGAACGCTATCGGACCGCCTGTGTTCCCGCCCGTGGCGCGCGGCTGCGACCGTCCACTAAAGCGGTCCCCGGTGGCGGCCGACCATGTTCACGGCAGGGACGGATTGGGAGGAGTCAGCAGACTCGTCGATGCGGACGGGCATCCCCGCTATCCGGACCCCACACAGTCGCCCGTGGGCCGGCATGCTGTCGACGTGATCCTGGACTTGGTGGAACGGTACCCCGGTGAAATCACTCTCGTCGCGCTCGGACCACTGACGAATATCGCTACGGCACTGGAGCGGAATGCCAAGGCGATGCGAGACCTCCGCGAGATCATCATCATGGGCGGCTCGCTCGATGGGCGCGGCAACGCCACCGAGTTCGCGGAATTCAACTTCTACGTGGACCCACATGCCGCGCAGCGCGTCGTCCGCTCGGGCCTGCCCGCTACGGTCGTCGGACTGGACGTCACGCACCAAACCCGGTTACTTCTCGAAACGGTCGAACAGGCCGCCCAAAAAGCCGGCACCCCGCCGGCTCGATTCACCCGTGATATTTGTGCTGGTCTGAGTGACAGCAGCGAGCGGCGGAAAGCGGACGGATTTCATCTCCACGACCCGTTGGCGGTGGGGGTTGCAATCGACCCAACTTTCGTCGAAAGCCGGGTCTTCTCCGCGGATGTCGAAACCGAAGGACCAAGCGCCGGCATGCTGGTAGCCGAGGAAGGTTCCCAGCAGCCTCGCCTCGCAAGAGGGGGCAATATCCACGGGTGCGTAGCTGTCGAGGCCGACCGATTCGTCCGATTTTTCTTAGAACGGGTGTTCTCCGGCTGAGGGGGCAAGACTGGTAGGTGGATGCCCTACAGTCGTCCTGGGGACCTCTTATAGATTAAACGGCTTGACATTTGGTAAGCCATGGCTTACAGTAAGTCATGGCTTACGCAGAAGTATTTACAGCATTGGCAGACCCAACCCGCCGGCACATATTCGAGGCGTTGCGCGAGCAGCCTAAAACCGTGGGTGAGTTGGCGGAAGGCCAGCCAGTGAGCAGGCCTGCCGTGTCGCAACACCTGAAGGTGCTTCAGTCCGCGAGGTTGGTCAGTGTTGAGCCACAAGGCAATCGTCGCTTGTATTTAATCAAGCGCGATGGGTTGGATGATCTGCGGCAGTATCTGGAGAGTTTCTGGTCAGATGCCTTGTCTGCTTATGGCGCTGAAATTGCGCGACACATGAAAAACAAATAGGAGAACATAATGCTTGATCCGATTATTAAAACAATCGAAGTTCCCTGCAGCCAAGAAAAGGCATTCGGGGTGTTTGTGAGTGAGATGGGCAGTTGGTGGCCGCTGGACAAGCGTTCAATGTCCTTAATGAAAAGCGGCAAGCCTGCCAAGTCGTTGCGCATCGAACCGAAGCAGGGCGGCAAGATAGTGGAGATAGGCCACGATGACACAGAGCACCTGTGGGGCACGATAAAGTCATACGATCCGCATGACTCGATCAGCATGGACTTTCATATGGGAATGCCAGCAGAATCCGCAAGCCTTGTTGAAGTGCAGTTTACCGCACTTGAAAACGAACGAACGCGAGTCGAACTGACCCAGAGCAATTGGGAAGTGTTTGGTGAAATGGCCGAGATGATGCGTGGTGGCTACGACTCAGGTTGGGTCATCATTTTTGAGCAGGCATACAAATCGGCTTGCGGCGGCTGACCTGTGGCGCCCCGCGGCTGGGCGCGCCGAGCCCGGGCGAGTTGCGGGGCATCGCGTGGGAGGCGTGTGAGAAAACCTTGGCGCACCTGCGGGCACAGGGCCGCTGGCTCGACCTCGATGAAGACTTGGGCGCCGTTGACGGCGATGACCCCTTGTCCCTCGATGCTCCCTTGCTTGCGGAAATCTACGTCAAAAGGACAGTACGGGTATAGAGATATTCAACTTAGATATGGTTCACTGATATCGTGAAATCCATTTCCCTCAACCTTCCTGACGAGATCTTGGACGCCGCCGGTCTCCGAGCCTGGAGGATGAGGCTGGCCGCGGAAAAGTGCCGTGAGGAGGATATGAAGATTATGCTGAGTTCGCGGCAGTTGGGCCAGATGTCGAAGACTAAGGGCGGCGGATGTGGTGGGTAAACCTGTGGCGTTCGATCTATTGGTCTTTGACCTCGACGGCACGCTGATCGACTCGCGGCTGGACCTGGCGCTGGCCGTCAATGCCGCCCGCGAAGATGCCGGCGTGGGACCGCTCGATCACAAGCTGATCTATTCCTATGTCGGCAACGGCGCGCCCATGCTGATCCGACGCTCGCTGGGCCCCGAGGCCAGCGATCAACAGGCAGACAGAGCGCTGCAGTTTTTCTACGGCTACTACCGCGAGCACATGCTCGACAACACGTACCTTTATCCCGGCGTCCAGGAGTCTCTCGACACCTTTCTGGCCGACGGCAGACAGTTGGCCGTGCTGACCAACAAACCGGTTGGCTTCAGCCAAGAAATCATCAAGGGGCTTGGCCTGGCTGCTCACTTCCAGCGCGTTTACGGAGGGAACAGTTTCGAAACCAAGAAGCCCGATCCCTACGGGCTGAACTTCCTCATGGACGAGCTGGGGGCCTCCAAGGGCAGCACGCTCGTTATCGGAGACAGTGCTGTCGACGTCGAGACCGCCCGCAACGCGGGGACAGCCACGTGCGGGGTCACTTACGGCCTACAGCCGGAGAGCTTTACGGAGCATCCCCCGGACATGCTGGTGGACCGTATGCCGGAGCTAGTCGCACTGCTGCGGGATCAAGCCGTACATCAGCCGCTCGATGGTCGCAGCAGCCGCGAGTGATCCTTCCCGGTTTGCCGCGGGTCTCTTCGAGCCCCGCGCAGCGTCGACGCGAGTGTCGACGCTGCAGACGTAGGCGTCTGCGCCACAACATCAGACAGCGGGCCTTGAGACTAAAGCCTCGCGTGAGACTCACGCAGCCTGATGGTGGCGCAGGTCCCCAGACCTGCCGTATCGGTACTCCTACCGACAGCTGTTTCCGAGCTACCTACACGCAAGGACCCAGGTCGGGCTGAATCCAGCGACAGACCATAAAGACGGCCGCTGGGTTCCCGTCTTTGACATCCGACACGGGGTATTTCCCTACCGGCGGCTGACGAGGGGGCCGATAGTCAGTTAGATAGAGGCAGCGGTGTCGGCGTGGCTGTACAACAGCAGCGATGAGTCTCGACCACCGAGCTGCAAGCAGTGTTCGTGGCGGAGGAACTTCGGGCACGGCATGCTGTGCCCGCCTGCACTCGCCCGAAACGTGAGTGTATTTACGAAATGGAGTACCAAGGTCCGCTAGGTTCTTCTGTCCCGACAAAGGCCGTTCTCCAACCCTGTCGTCTACCGGGTCGGATATCTGATTTCCTGTCTGCTGTTGGCTTGGCGATATGCGGCTAGCTATTCGTCTTCGGACGAGACCCGAGACGAGAATGGTCCGGGGGCGCCAGCCCAATCGGAGACTCGCCGGCGCCGGCTTTGGAGTTTTCAGAGCTTTGGCGCTCAATGGTTTCGGCCTGTGCGTTTGGCGTTGGCTATTCGATCTCGACCTTGTCAGGGCATTCCCCTTTCAGCAGGGTGTCCTGTCTCACTGGCAAACCTGGTTCATCTGCGGCGCGGTTTTGCAGCTACTAGCCAACGGGCTGGCCAAGTATGCTCGCGACTCTCGGGAGTTGACCCCTAGAGGTGTGATGAGGGCGCAGTCGGCGGCGCATCGGCGTCGGCGCTTATTATTAGTCGCAGGCCGACCGGCTGCGCGAAGAAGGTTTGGTTCCCGGGTCTGATTCCGTACAAAGTGATGGGCCCTGCCCTAGCAGCCAGGAAGCTGTGAAAAATCACCTCAGCCAAGATTCCGCACGCGGGCGCAACGAATTGCGCCGCTACTAGCCCGTGGTGGAAGTGAAGGTCACGAAAAATCGGGTACAGCCAGCCAATTCGCTTCAGTCTAAGTGCTTTGTTTCTAGGGCCATGACGGGGGGCGAATTGGTGGCAGTCCCTATTTTTCGGTCTTGCACCACTTTTGCCTCGGGCTGCTAAGGGTCGGAATCACTCTGCTCGGACGGTTGCGGGGCCAGGGTGACAACTGTCGCTCCCCAACCGCCGGCTTCGCCAGGGGCGTCGCGGAAGTCCGCAACCCATGGCGTGCGAGCCAACACGCGGCGGACTGTCTCGCGCTGGACCCCAATGCCCCGGCCGTGGATGATTCGAAGTGCACGCAATCCCATCCGATGCGCCTCTTCCAGGTAGGCTTCAACAACCGCTTCGACGTCGCGGGGAGGGACAGTGTGCAGATCAAAGACGTCCGTAATAGGGATGCGGAAAGGCTCAGGTTCCGACATAGCGGGCATAGAGGCTACGCGCCACGCCGACGTCGTCGGTACCCTTGATGATGGCGCGACCATCGGGGAAGATCGTCATCTCGTAGGGGGAGCAAATAAAGCGCAGAGCGAATTCGTTTCGGCGTACCGCTCCGAGCGGCTCTAGGGTCGCCGAGAGGCCCTTCAGATCGAGTGAACGCCGGTGTTCGTTAATTTGAACCGCGTTGCGTCCGCAGAGCGAAACAGGCCGGCGATGCCGCCCGGCGAGATATTCAAATTCCCGTCGTCCACAAACCCGGCAATCTGGGTCCGGCTGGGCGACTTCCACCTTTTGCACACCACCCTCCCATACGTCCACGCTGAGCATCCTCGGTTTAACTCCCTGCGGCTTGCCACTGAGAATCTTCATGGCATCGGCCACCTGGACGGAGGCGATTAAGCTACTGATTGCATTGAGGATGCCGGCCGTATCGCAAGTCGGTTGCCGGCCTTCCGGGGGAGCCGTAAAAACGCAAGCTAGGCACGCCGACCGTCCGGGAAGGATCGGCATGGTCACGCCATAACTTCCGATTGCAGCGCCGTAGATCCACGGTATGGAGTGCTTGAGGGCGACGTCGTTGATAAGGTAGCGGGTCTCGAAGTTGTCGCATCCGTCGAGGATGACGTCCGCGGGCGTTAGTAGCTCCTCGGCGTTATCGGCTGTTAGGTCGGCAATGCGCGGCTCAACTTGGACCGAGGAGTTAATCGCGGCCAAGTGCCGGGCCGCCGCCGCTGCCTTGGGCAGCGCCTCCTCGGCATCGGCCTCGTCAAACAGCCACTGCCGTTGGAGATTGCTGGGCTCAACGTAGTCGCGGTCTATGATGACAAGCTGACCGACTCCGGCGCGTGCCAGCGCGTTTACTTGGAAGCTCCCGAGGGCGCCGCAGCCAACAACGACGGCTCGCGAGGCAAGCAACCGCTCCTGGCCCCGCGCGCCGATTTCCGGGAACAGGATCTGGCGCGAATACCTTTCTTTGTCGGCATCAGTCATAGTGGTAGCCGGCAAGCTGCCTCGCACCCGCTTACCCACACGCCATGGCGGACGCTGGTAGGAGAGCGGGCCCCGCGTATTATTCCGCACAGACTTCTTGATCCTAGCAGCATCAAAGTTGCGGTTGAGCGGCTCGAATGGTGGAGCCCGTATACGGACCGCTTTGCCCGTGCGTCATATAATCGTTTGTATTCCATGCGAAGAGTCCTCAATGACCCTTGCGCTTGTGGAGTGGTTTGGGAGGTGAGCGGTTAGACTCGTCGAGTCACCACACTACACGGAGCGCTGGGCGCGCTCTTGGCTGGGCTGCCGCGGGACATGCTGACTCCGAAGGCGCAGTCTGCCCTTCTTTCGGCGCAGGGATCGGCAAATTGGAACCCTCACTTTACACCCCGTATGGTCGCACTCGGGTCAGAAAGGAGGTTCTCTCATGGCTGCCCCTTACGTTGATTCGGTGAAGCTCACCACTTCCCCAAGGCTCTCGCTCTTACAACCATTGGACTCTGCTCTTTGCTTGTGGGCTGCTTCCCGGTCCCCCTCCGGGTGCCCACCCGCCTCAAAAGCTTGAGCTGCGCCGAGATTGAAGTGGACCTGGATTTCATTCGTGCGGGCTTGACCGGCCGAGACGAGGTCCTTAACAACCTCTACTGTGTCGATGTCGGTGCACCGGATGACGCCATCTTTTGGGGCCGATGGTCGGACTCGTCTTGGTACAAAGTGTCAGAGGGCGCCAACAAGCGTCTCTGGAACATCCGCAACTTGCTCATCGAGTTCGACGAGTGGGGAGTTGTTGAGAGACATCGCGTTGTTCCTGACAAGGAGCTTCTCAGGGAACTTGCTCCCCTGCTCGACCGGCGAACTTTGCTCTCAGACTTCTCTAAGCCCGCATTTCCAATTTGATTCAGACCTCTCGACCTTCCGGCGGCCTTGAGCGTCTTTATTCATAGGGGCTAGAGCCCGATGAGGACGCCATGGAGGCCAACACCCAATGGGTGAAAAACAAACCAAGCCATTCCAGCTAAGTTTCAACGGCTCGTTGAAAGTCGATTTCCAGGGATCGCACGTCACTTCCGACGGTGGCTTGATCCTGGTTCGGGAGTTGGACGAGCGACTCGGACTCGGGAAACTGATCGGCGAGCATCTCACCGACTCCCGGCAAGGCACAAACAAGCAGTTCACGTTCGCTGATCTGTTGCGGCAGTCGGTCTACAGCCGCTTGGCAGGCTACGAGGACGTCAACGACGCCGTCCGAGTGTCGGCTGACCCGACGTTTCGCTTGATCGGCTCGCAGAAGATCTGGGATCGCGGTGCGGCCTTGACCTCGACGCTGCACGGCTTCGAGACGGAGATGCTGGCGAGCGAAGAGAACCTGCTGGGGCTGATGGCGCTGAACCGAGAGCTGGTCGGGCAAGCGGAGGCGTTCGACGACTCCGAGCGGGTCGTTCTGGACATGGACTCTAAGGCCCATCGAAATCCCCGTATATCACCGAAAGCAGCTTGGGGGGTTGGGGAGGGACTATCCTGACCCGGGCGGGCACGGCACCTATGCGCCCGGCACCTTAGTTCTCGGAAAAGACTATGTGCAGTTTGAGGAACCTGCACCGGGAAAGCACAACTTCAAGGTCAGGCCGACGAAAATTACACGCCTTCGGCAAGCAAAGCTGCGCGACCGTGAAGCAGGCGACCCGAGGTTCTTTTTTCTGGTGCTGCACTTCAGCCGAAAGACTCCAGCCGGCAGCAAGATCACTTTCCAATTGCATAGCAGCAACGTGATTCCACTGCTGAAGTGCGTTATTAGTATGTCTCCTAATGTCAAATTTAAGTGAGGGCACGCGGTGTGTCGTGCCCCTGCATCTTTGCCCAGCACCGGGGTTCTCTACACGGCTGTTTTGCGGCTGCGAGAAACGCGGTTAAAGCTTGTTCAGACCGTCCAACGCCGCGACCTTATAGGCTTCCGCTAGAGTGGGATAGTTGAACACGGCGTCGCGAAGATATTCGACCGAGCCATCGTGGTCGATGATGGCCTGCCCGATATGCACCAATTCGGTGGCCGACTCGCCGATGATGTGAACCGCCAGCAGCTTCAGACTCTCGCGGTGGAACAAGACCTTCAGCAGGCCGGTACGGCCACCCGAGATCTGCACCCGCGAGAGTTCTCGAAATCGAGCCACGCCCGACTCGTAAGGTACCGCGTCTTTCGTCAACTCTTGTTCGTTCGGCCCGACCATCGCCATCTCGGGAATCGTGTAAACGCCGAAGGGAATCCGGCGCGACATCTTGCCGGGATTTTCGCCCAGCGCATGTAGGGCGGCAAGGCGTCCCTGTTCTCTCGCCGTGGACGCTAGGCTTGGGAATCCAATGATGTCGCCGACCGCGTAAACACCCTTGACTTCTGTCTCGTAGAACTCATTGACCTTGAGACGGCCGCGCTTGTCAGGCTTGAGACCAATCGCTTCGAGGTTGAGATCCTCGGATGCGCCCTCGCGCCCGGCGGCGAACATCAGAGAGTCCGTCCTAAGCTTCTTGCCGCTCTCCATCGATACCAGGACCTGACCGTCCTCCGCCTTCTGAACGGCTGAGACTCTCTCGCCGAACCGCAAGACGATGCCCTCGTCGCGCATATGGTAGTACAGGGAGTCTTCGATCTCGTCGTCCACGAAATCCAGCGGACGATCCCGCCCGTCAATCACCGTCACCCGGACGCCCAGGGTTCGAAAAATGGTCGCGTACTCCACCCCGATAATTCCCCCGCCCACAAAAGTCATGGTGCGTGGAATCTCCTGCAGTTTCAGCAACCCGTCGCTGTCGATAATCTTGCGATCATCGAATTCGATGCCTGCGGGACGCGCAGGCTTGGTACCCACGGCAATGATCACATTGTCAGTGTTCAAGATGCGGGTGCCATCGTTTTGTGTGACGAGAACCTTCTTCGGCTCGATGAAACAGCCTGTTCCGGGAAGGATGTCCACATAATTGCGAAGCAACTGGTCTCGAACGACGTTCACCTCGTTCTCGATCACTCGTTCCGTGCGGAAGGTCAGATCTTCCATCGAAACTTTGTCTTTGACTCGATAGGCAGCGCCGTAGAGTTGCCTTTGACGAACGCCGGACAAATAAGAGACCGCTTCGCGCAAAGTCTTACTCGGAATGGTGCCCTGGTGCAGACAAGCGCCGCCGACCGTAAAGCTTCGTTCCACGACGGCTGCCTTCTTGTTCAGCTTCGCCGCCGCGATCGCCGCTTTTTGGCCGGCCGGCCCACTTCCAATCACTACTAGGTCGTAGTTCTGGCTCACCACTTCGCCTCCCGAGTCTTGGTACCAGGGCGCAATTACACTCCGAGGCGCCAAGGGACCTACCTAATCATATATCGGCTGGCGAACGGCGAAGCTGGCCGCCAGCTACCGGCATCCCGTCTGCTGCGGCCCACACGGACGCGAGATCGGCTGTGCAACTCCCGAGACGCGCTGTCCGTTTTTCTCCAGATCTATCGGAACTAGTGCTACGCTCTGAATCTGCGCCAACTATGAGTGAAGACCGGGAGATGTCTGTCGTGGTACCCGTGCGCTTGGCTCCGGAAACGGTTGCCTCGACGCTCAGCTAACTGCTAGATCGGGAGGGTCTCGAGGTAATCGCTGTCGTTTCCTCTGGCGACCCGAGCGCCCTATTGCTGCACCAGCTGAAGGCGCAACGTCCAGCGCTTGAGGTTATCGAGGTGCCGGGAGCTTGCTCGGTCCCACAGCTCAGAGCTCATGGCATTCGTCGCGCCCGCGGGCGGCTGGTTGCAATCACTGAGGACCATTGTTCTTTTAGCGAATCCTGGCCCGCGGCGCTCGCCCCGTCACTCGACAATCCGAAGATTGGCGCGGCTGGTGGCCCGGTCATCAACGGGTGCAGGGGCGGTATCGTCGAGTGGGCGATATATTTCTCCCGCTACGCCACGGCTATGCCACCCGCCTCGCGCGGTGCGGTGAACTCCCTCACAGGATGCAACGCCTGCTATCGCCGCGAGCTGCTGGAGTCGCTCCAGGACATTTACAGAGATGGGTTTTGGGAACATGAGGTACACCAGGAGCTACTCGCCAGAGGAATGCGGCTTTGGCTCGAACCCGATGCGTCGGTAGCCCACGGGAAGCGCTATGGGCTAATCAGATATTGCACGCTAAGGTTCCGGCACGGACGCTGCTTTGCGGCTAGGCGCTTTCCGACACCGGCGTTTTGGGCTTTGCAAGCGCGAATCTTGCTGTCTCCGCTGACACCACTGTTGCTGCTTTCCCGCGCCGGCCGGGCCGTTTTCGCCAAGCGAAAGCGCCGCCGGGAGTTTCTCGTCTCTTCCCCACTGCTTGTGCTGCTCTACGGCGTCTGGGTGCTCGGCGAGTTGAGCGGCTACCTCTTCGGGCCCGCTGGAAGCTGTTCTCAGACCGACTAATGCCACCAACCCGCGCCATTCTGACCTACCATTCGCTCGATGCCTCCGGTTCGGTCATTTCCCTGCGCCCCGAGATCTTCCGCCAACACATACGCAGCCTTGTCGAGCAGAAGATCGCTGTTGTCTCGCTCGAAGACATACTTGGCCCTCGCCAGGGCGAGGAAACTCAACCCGCCGTCGCACTCACGTTTGACGACGGTTTTGCCAACTTCTTTCACGAAGCTTGCCCCCTTCTTCACGAGAATCATCTTCCCGTGACGGTTTTCTTGATCTCGGGTTATTGCGGCAAAACGAATGACTGGTCCTCGCAGCCTCCGGGCCTCGGCGGACGAGCTTTGCTCGGCTGGTCGGAGATTGAAGAGCTGAGCCGGCACGGGATCGAATTCGGCGCACATTCGGTCAGCCATCCCGACTTGACAAAGTTGGCCCTGGCGGCGGCTACGGAAGAGGTTCTTCGCTCCAAAAAACAAATCGAAGACCACGTGGGCAGGCCGGTTAAGGACTTCGCCTATCCCTATGGCACCGAGTCTAAGCTGCTTCGTGAATTGGTGGCTGAGTACTTCGCCCGGGGCTGCTCGACTCGGCTCGGATATCTCCGCCCCGACTCGCCGCGAGAAAGCTTAGAGCGAATCGACGTCTACTATCTGCGGAACCGCTTTTGGTTCCGGCGTCTTTTCGGCGCGCCCACGATCCAGTACTTGGGCCTTCGAGCCACCTTGCGTCATTGGAGAAGCCAGGCTCCAGCTCACCGCTAGCCCGGTGTTCTAATACTCCCCGACGCAGGCTTCCTACAACGGTACGCTCATGCCGGGGATGCCACTGTAGACCTCGAAAGCGGCATGCCCGTGAAGCTCACAACGGTGGACAAGATCGTCTCAGAGTTAGACCTGCAGCGTGTCGATTTCATCAAGATGGATATCGAAGGCTCTGAGCAGCGCGCGCTGAAGGGTGCCCAGGAAACGATCCGGCGCTTCAAACCGAGAATGGCAATCGCGTCTTACCATTTGGCCGACGACAACGACAAGATCCCGGAAATCGTCCGCCGGGCCCGAACTGACTATCAAGTCGAATACACCCGCTGTCTTCTGCTGACTCACGGGACCATCGAGCCACACCTGCTCTACTTTCACTGAGGATTTGGCGGGGAGCACCCCTGTGGCGGCACTAAAAGTGGCGGCCGCTACCCGTGACGGCAAACCCTCATGCTTCTCCTGGGTAGGGGTTGCGGCGAACTGCATCCGCGTGCCGGCCACACTCCTGGCAGCTGCCCCTAGGTCACCGACTGAGCTATGGTGAGGTCATTGTGATCACTGAGACAAAGGTTTCAAAAATACATCGAAGCTACCTGGACAAGACACCGACCTCGGCCGAGCGCTATCAAAAAGCTCTGGAGCTGTTTCCGAGTGGTGTCACGCACCACGCCCGGTACCTAAGACCGCACCCGGTCTATGTTTCACTCGCCAAGGGTTCGAGGAAATGGGACATCGATGGAAACGAATACGTCGACTACTTTGGCGGGCACGGAGCACTGATCTTGGGGCATTGCCATCCCGCGGTCGTCCAGGCTGTGGAGCAACAGATCGCACGCGGTACCCATTTCGGGGCTTGCCATGAGTTGGAGATCGAATGGGCGAGCCTTATTCGTGACATGGTGCCTTGTGCGGAGACGATTCGGTTTACCTCCTCCGGCACAGAGGCCACCCACTTGGCGTTGCGCGTCGCCAGAGCGTACACAGGCAGATCCAAAGTAGTGAAGTTCGGCGGGCATTTTCACGGCTGGCATGATTATGTCGCCGCGGGGACAGTACCTTCGGGTGCAGGCGGACCGTCAGGCATTCCCCGCGAAGTTCTCGATCAGGTTATCGTCGTTCCGCCAAACGACATGGAGGCGTTGGACTCGGTTTTTAACGACCGAGACGACGTTGCCGCGGTGATACTTGAGCCCACGGGCGCGACGTTCGGCGCGGTTCCGACCGGCGTCGATACCCTGCGAGCCCTCCGCGATCTAACCCGCCGACATGGGGTCGTTCTGATCTTCGACGAAGTTGTCACGGGTTTCCGCTGTTCACCGGGGGGCGCGCAGGCCTATTACGGAGTCACGCCCGATCTGGCGACGTTTGCCAAGATTGTTGCCGGCGGGTATCCGGGAGCGGCGCTCGTCGGGCGGGCCGATATCCTCCGTGTCATGGAATTCGGCGAGAGCGAGCAGGGCATTGTCGATCCGGCCATTGTTCATCAGGGCACCTTTAACGCCTCACCGGTCTCCGCCGTCGCCGGCATTACAACGCTAAGGCTGCTGCAAACGACGGACGTCATCTCTCGGGCCAACGAGACGGCAGCGACGATTCGTGAGGAAATGAACTCGGTCTTGCGCAGACTCGGGGCGAGTTGGTGCGCCTACGGAGAGTTTTCCGGGGTCCACATTTTTACGAACCCCGATAGCCGGCCCGTCAGTCCGGAAGAGATCTACGCGGGTAAAGTTCGGTGGGAGAGTCTGAAGAAAAGTGCCCCGGCAGAACTCGCTCACAAGATCAGACTGGGGTTTCTCTGCGAGGGCGTCGACGTCATGCCCTGGCCGGGAGGTTTAGTCTCAGGGGTACACAGTCTGAGCGACGTCGATCGGACGGTAACTGCCTTTGAGAACGTCCTCAAGCTGTTGGCGGAAGACGGGGATTTGGCGGGGGGTTGAGGAAAGACGACCGCCCCGGTGAGAGGGTTACCCTGATGATTCTGCCTGGGTACTGAACGAATAGTGCCTAAGACGAAAGATGCCATAGAGATCCTTGATCGCCTTACAGTCAGCGACGAGGAGTTGCGTGACCTCATCGAGAAGGAGACGATCAACGTCAAAGTTGCTGCTGGGTTCGACCCGCACGGCATCGCGCAGGGTTCGCTCAGCTTCTTGGTAACGCTCGAGCTCGATGAGCGTCTCGCCGAGGCCCTGACGAAGAGCCGCAGCTTGGGGGAATCGACCAATCGCCCGGCGGAATGCTCGTTCCGCTTGTGGAAAGTCCTTCTTGTTGAAAAGAATCAGCGTAGTGGGCGTTGCCGGGATCAAGCTGCTGTGCCAGCCGGTTAGCGGCCATTGCCTCCTCGTAACGGCCCAATTGCACCAACGCGACGGCCTTTAGATTGTGTGGTGGTGGTCGATTCGCTTCATCCGCCGGCAGCTTCTCCACCAAAACAATTGCCTCTTCAACGCGCGCTTCCCGGAAAGCCGCGACGGCCTGCTGATAGGAATCCTGGGCCGGTAACAGGGGAGCGAGAAGTAGCCATGCCGCAAACTGAAACTTCAGTTGCAAGACGCTCGATACTTTGTGCCGAGGCGATCTCATGGGCAACCTGACTCGTATTGTAGGGAAACCCTACGGAAGATCTCGTGCCGTCCTGACGAACTGCTCCCTCCCGGACAAGCGGGTGACGGGTCTGCCCGTTGTGGCAAGCACTTGAATCGGTAGGTACTTAAGCCCCCCTTTGCGTTCCCGCCATCGTGGGAGCTGCTTACTGTCGGGGTGCCAAGCGCGACCTGCTCAGGATACCGGTTCCCGCCTGCCTTACGAAAAGCTCGCAGCGGTCGATACTACTTATTGAGAACCGTCGTTCAGGGAACCCGCCCTCGGAGCAACTCGTGCTCGGCGCTATTAGAGAGATCGTAGGGATACATGCGGTCGTGAGACAGCGAGAACCAGACTCCGAGGATGCGCCGTTCGCCCTTCCCCCACCAGAAAACCAGCGATGAGCGACCAACCTGTTCGCGTCCTTCTGATCGAGGATAGCTCTACGTTCCGGGCAGCCATCCGAGGATTCCTAGCCGGCACCTTCCTGGGTGCGGTCGAGACGACCTCCGCCGACTGCCTGGCCAAAGGGATCGAGCTTCTGCGCGAACCGCAACTCGTCGATGTGATTCTGCTCGATCTGATGCTGCCGGACTCCGAGGGACTTGAGACCTTCCACAGTGTGCACACCGCTGCCGGGGACTTGCCCATCGTGCTGTTAACCGGGGTCGACGACGACGAGATGGGCTTTAGGCTGGTTCAAGAGGGCGCGCAGGACTACCTGGTCAAAAAGCAGGTGAACAGGGATTCGCTCGCCCGCTCCTTGCGCTACGCGATCGAGCGGGCCAAAACCGAGCGCGAGTTGGCGAAAGCGCGGGACGCCGGGCTAGAGTCGGCCCGTCTCAAGAGCCAATTCTTGGCGACCATGAGTCACGAAATCCGAACGCCGATGAACGGCCTCATCGGCATGTCGAACCTCTTGCTGGAGACTGATCTCGACGCGGAGCAGCAGGAGTACGCCCGCACCGTGAGCCTCTGCGCTGAATCCCTGCTGGCTTTACTCAACGACATCCTCGACTTCTCCAAGATTGAAGCAGGCAAGTTGACATTCGAGTCGGTGGAATATGAGCTCCACCAAGTGGCTGGGCAAGCCGTCGAGCTCCTTGCCTGGCGAGCCCAAGCAAAGGGCGTCGAGATCGTCATCCTGATTGAAGAAAGCGTGCCCCGCTGGGCCCAGGGAGACCCCGGCCGGCTGCGGCAAGTGCTGGTCAATCTGATCGGAAACGCGGTCAAGTTCACCGACAATGGCTCGGTTGTCGTGCGGGTCGAGTGCAAAACCCAACCTGGCGAGGATGCCGTGGTGAAGTTCAGTGTTCGAGACACTGGCGTCGGCATCGCTCCCGAGGCCCAAAAAGTTCTTTTCCGACCGTTCATCCAGGCCGATAGCACCACCACTCGCCAGTACGGCGGAACGGGTCTGGGTCTGGCCATTTCGAAGCAACTTGTCGAAGAAATGGGAGGGCAGATCGGCGTCGAGAGTTCGCTGGGAAGCGGCTCCACTTTTTGGTTCACGATCGAGCTTGGAGAAGCCCAAGACTCAGCGCAGGTCCGCCAACCGCCGCCGGAACTCGCCGACCGGCGGGTGCTCGTTGTCGATCGTCACCCGGCCAACTCCGAAGTCATGCAGTACTACCTGAAAAGCTGGAAATTACGGCCCACGCTGGCGACGAGCGGAAACAGCGGGCTCGCTCTGCTTTATAAGAAGGCGGAAAACGGTGTCCCTTATGACTTGGCCATCATTGATGATGAGCTGCCGGATGTCAAAGGCCTCGAACTGGCTCGAACGATGCACGCCGACCAAACCCTGGGCCGTACGCCTGTGGTATTGCTATGCCCTTTCAGCAACCGGCTGGATCCGTCGGTGGCCCGCCTGGCCGGGATCACCTCGGTGCTGTCGAAACCTTTCCTTCGCAACCGTCTTTTGGGGATGCTAACCAGCCTCTTCGCTCCCGCCGGCGCAGCCGAGGGATCCGACCCGCAACAAGCGATGAAAAGGGTCTCCCCCGCCGACTCTTCGGCCGACGAGATGAATATTCTCCTGGCCGAGGATAACGCCGTCAACCAGATGCTCGCCGTACGTCTGCTCGAAAAGATCGGCTACCGGGTCGATGTGGTCGAAAATGGACTGGATGCGGTCGACAGGGTCCGAAGAGGGCGATACGATCTTGTCCTGATGGATTGTCAGATGCCCGAAATGGATGGCTATCAGGCGACGGCGGAAATCCGGCGCCTGGAAGCCGGCCAGCGTCACACGAACATTGTCGCCGTGACCGCCAACGCCATGCTGGGCGACCGCGAGAAATGCCTCAAGGCGGGCATGGACGACTACCTATCAAAGCCCATTCAACTGGCGCAGCTCAAGAATGTTTTGGAGCGTTGGTCGCAAGTAGCTTCCGGGAAACAAGATGAGTTATTCCCCGCTTCGACCGCCCGACCGGGCGACGGCGGGGGTCGCCAAAAGCCTTAACGCATCATTTCGTAAATACGGTTACGAAAGGTGGCCGGGCGCAATGAATTGCGCCCGGAGGCGCGACAAATCGCTGCCCTACGGATGGGCTTGAGCATCTCGCGTTTAAGCGTAGGGGCACAATTCATTGCGTCCGAGCTGAACAAATGGGGACTGTCAACGATTTTCGCTTCCGCCAGCGCCTTGTTTCCAGTATGAGCTAGCTACTTTCCGGCGCAAAATACGAGTACCGCTCGGGGCGGGGACTGTCACCAATTTCGCGCCTTCAAAGAATCAACAACTTGCGGGCGCATCCGGACGCGAAATTGGCTGACTGTACCCAGCCGCCACGCAGTTTCTCCTTTTTGCGCCGAAAAGTAGCTAGATGACGAAAATCGGTGACTGTACCCATTTGTCGCCCTGCGGATCCTATCCTTGTGAGTGGATTCGGACGAATCCTGCCTCCAAACAGCACTTAATTTCCGGAAAAACCGTGGTCCGTTTCCGAGCGTTTCTTGATATGGTAGAGGCGCACGATGACGGGTGAAATGACGGACCGGCTCCTGCCGGAGCGGTATCGCAGTTTTCTGATCATGTTGGCTCGGGTAAGCCTTCGAGATTTGGGGCCGATGGCGCGCAAAGTCGATGCCTCGGACGTCGTGCAAGAGGCCTTGTTGCAGGCGCACGTGGCGCTGCCCAAGTTTCGTGGGACCACCAGCGTCGAGTTAAGAGCATGGTTGCGGACGATTCTGGCGAATAAACTTACCGACGCTGTTCGTTATTGGCTTCGCGGCAAGCGCGATGTCGGGTTGGAGCAGACGATCCGCGAGTCGCTGAGCAAATCTGATGGCAGGGTCGCGGTACTCATTCACAAGACCGACCCGGGCCAACGCATTTTGATAGACGAAAAGCTGATCCGTCTGGCCGAGACGTTGGAAACTCTTCCTGAAGACCAATGCGCGGCCGTCGAACTGCGTCACTTGTACGGTTATTCCGTATCCGAAATCGCCTCACAAATGCGCCGCACCAAACCAAGCGTGGCCGGTCTGCTGCGGCGTGGGCTCAGCGGGCTGCGCGAACAGCTGGAAGACTTGGCGTGAGTCCGGCATTGTCAGCGTAGACTCCTGCATGTCGTCAGGCGCTGACTCGCATTTTTCACGAGCTGACGGTCGAAGCGCGCGCGAGGCCTGCCCCGGCTCTCCCAGCAGCTTCATCGTGCGCGGTGCTTGACCCGCGGCAGGACGTACCTGACGACTCCCGCCGAGAGGAGGGCCACCAGGCAAAACCCGACCACGACCCACAGCTCCGTCGGGATAACTTGGCTGTATCGCCGCTGCACGACAACAATGAACTCAGAGTCTTCCACCGGAGCGAAGCCGGCAATCCAGCGGCCGGTGTACTGCTCGTTCAACGGCGCAACAGGATCATAGTAGTCGTCGGCGATACTCTTCCGAATCGTTTCTAGCTGCCCCCTTGGAACCCAGACGGGCGGTGTTCGACGCTCGTAGGCCGGATGAAGCAGGACCAGGTATTCCGACGCGTCGGCGGGGGCAGCGGGTTCTCCCGGCGCGAAAAACGGGTCTTTTCGGGCCACAAGAGCGGTTGTGAACTCGTCGCTCTCCGTCTCGGGCAGACCCATCTGCCGACTGGTGGTGACTGATGCCGTCAGAACGCCGACGATCTTTTCGCCGTCTCGCACCGCGGCGGCGATCCCAAATTTGTACAGGTCATCCGAGAAGGCCTTATACACCCGCGAGATGTAAACGGGTGCTCCGCCTTCCGTTTTCGCCAAACCGAGCGCACCCTGATAGTAGTCTCGGCGCCTCAGGTCTTTTCCTTCCGTCTCCGGCGACGGCGCCGGCCAGCGCGCCACGATTTCGCCGTCGAGGTTATTGCCAATGAACCAACTCTCAAAAGGGGATTCGCCGTTCAGATCGACACGGCTGTTCCCTGTTTCCTCGATGAACGTTTGCAAGCCCGTGAGGTCTCGTTGCGTCAGAAGTTCGCCGACCTTTGGGTCCCGAGCCGCGGCACCGACCGCCCGGCTCAATTGTGTCAATCGAAGGTGCATAGTCTTCGCTCGCTGTTGAGCAAGAGCTATTTGGGCGCGGTAGGGTCTCTCTATGAGGTCGGCGATCAATAGACCGACCAATGCCAGACTGGCCAAGACCATGACGGCAAGACCCGCTCCGAGCGGGGTGCGCCGGCCCCAGAGCCACGAGCGCTCCCAGAACCACAGCGGCCTTGCTTCGGTGGGCCGGTAGGTCAACCATCGCTCGAGGTCCTTGGCGAGACCCTCGGCCGAACGGTAACGCTCTTGGGGATCCTTCCGCAGACACCTGAGCGAGATCGCTTCCAGCGTGCGGTCAACGTGCGGGTTAATCTCGCGTGGCGGCTTCGGTTTCTCCTTCGGATTCTTGACGCGCTTAAGCGTCGCTTCGACTGTGGGGCCTCGAAACGGAGGTTCGCCCGTCTGCAGCGTATACAAAATCGCTCCGACCCCGTACACGTCGCTCAACGTCGTTACATCTTTTCCTTCGGCCTGTTCAGGCGACATGTAGCTGGCTGTGCCGGCGATAGTCCGGTACACCTGGCTCGTTGCGCTAACTGTCGCGCCTACTTCCGCCGGCAATCCGTCCGCGCCGATCGTCTTGGCCAGACAAAAATCGGTTACATAGGGCCTGTCCTGTTCGCTTTCGTCTTTGTCCAACAGGATGTTGGCCGGTTTCAAGTCGCGGTGCAGAATGCGGCGCTGGTGCGCGTGATGCACGGCGCGAGCCACGTTCACCATAAGCTTGGCGGCGGATCTCTGATCATGGATAAAGCGATCCCGATGCTCGTCCAGGCTACGGGCCTCGACCAATTCCATGCTCAAGAAGGGACGGCCTTCGTGCTCCCCCACGTCGTGAACTCGGACGATATTGGGATGTTTCAACTTTGCCATGCTTTGCGCTTCGAGGCTGAAACGCCTCATCTCCTCAGCCGTAATCAGATTGCCGGGCAGGCTCATCTTTAGGGCTAGCGAAATATCTAGCTCCTGATCGAAGGCCTTGTAGACGACACCCATCCCCCCGTGGCCAAGGTATTTGATATCCGTATACCGGCCGAAGTCGGGCAGACGACAAGGGATGCTCCCGAGATCGGATAAGACAATGCTTTCGTTCTCGAAGTGACTGAGGAGCTGCTGTGCGAGGTCGGGATGATCCTCAACGTACTTCTCCTGAAGAGCGCACAACTCGGAGAGATTGTCTTTGAAGGCCTCGGCCTCCTCGTAGTATTTGGCGAGGATGTGGTCCAGCGGCTCTGCGTCAGGCTCGGAGTCTTGGCGCTTGTTCATCGCTTAGGCCCGCGGTAGAAGTGAAAGTCGCGAAAATCGGGTACAGCCAGCCAATTCGCTTCAGGCTACGTACTCTTTTTCTAGGGCCATGGCGGGGGGCGAATTGGTGGCAGTCCCCATTTTTCGCTCCCGAACGACTTTTGCCACGGGCTGTTAGGCCTTTCGGCCTGCTTTCGGCACTGTGGGAGTTCAACACGCGGTAGCGCGCCCGCAGCGCCCGCCAATTCATCTTGGCGCGCCCATATCCTCGACGCAGGCCGAGGACAGTATGCCCCGGAGCGGCCAGGACCGATCGGGAGAAAGAGCAGGCCTTTGCAGGAGAAGACGACAACCGGGCCGAAGACGGACCGCAGTATTGACGATTTCTCGCTGTTGGTCCGGACCCGGGTGGCCGGGTTCTTTGGAGGCGGCCAGGCGCAAGGGTACCTAGTCCGCCCCAATCTGTTTCCCCTTTTCCCGTTTCCTTCCATTTCGCGCGGTCTGTTGTTCGCAGGGTGGCGTCCTGGTTAGTAGAGGACATTAACCGATGAATTGGCTAACGGAACACTGGCTGCAGCTACTCTTCTTGGTCGGCTACTTAGGCATGCTGGCTCACCATTGCCGGGCAGGAAAGAAAAGCACTCACAACTTAGGAGACTATCTGATCGCCGGACGCGGCTTGGGCGGTTGGGTCATCGCCCTGTCGTTCTACGCGACGTTTGTCAGCACGAATAGCTTCGTGGGGCACGCCGGCAAAAGCTGGGATGTGGGGTTGATCTGGTACATCAAGGGGGCGGTCATTGTCGCCTCGTGCTACTTGGCCTGGTATTTGGTTGCGCCGCGGTTTTTCACCAAAGCCCGCGAGTACAACTCATTGACCTTGGCTGATTTTCTGGGGCACCGGTATGAGTCTCCGGCGCTGCGCCGGGTTTCGGCGCTAGTGATCTTCGTAGCGGCGGGGCTTTACATGGTCGCCGTTTACAAGGGATCCGCGCTCGCCTTGCAGCAGTTTCTCGGGCTCGAGTACCACCTGGCGGCAGCCGCGGTGTTCGTGGTGGTCACCGCCTATACCCTGGCCGGCGGCTTCCGTTCCGTGGTGCTCACCGATGCCGTGCAAGGGCTGCTGATGGCTTTCGGCAGCGTCGTATTGTTCGTCGCTGTAATCATCAAGGGCGGTGGGCTGACGGCAATCGTGGACACTGTCCGCAACCAAGATCCCAACCTAGTCTCGTGGGAAGGGAACATGCCCCTAGCCGCCATTCTCGGCCTATCGATCGCGGGCGGGATGAAGATGCTGGTCGATCCGAGGCAACTTTCACGGATTTATGGCCTCAAGGACGAAGGCGCCCTGCGGACGGCGCGGATCGTGTCGCCGTTACTCATACTGATTACGTACGTGTGTCTGTTACCTATCGGGACCTTTGCGCATGCTCTGATTCCCGCCAGTTCTATACCCGATTCCGATCACGTGATGCCCTACCTGTTGGGCACAGCCGAAGTGCTTGGCCCCGTACTCAGCTCCTTCTTCCTGTTGGTCTTGTTGTCAGCCGCGATGTCATCGCTGGACTCGATTCTGCTGGTGGCGGCGTCTTCGGTGAGTCGCGACGTGGTGATTACTGACGACCAGGATCAAAATGCAATCCGCCGGACCCGGCTGTGGGTCGTTGTGCTGTCGCTGGCAAGTATGCTGGTGGCGCTGAACCCGTTCGCTGATATTGTCCAGATCACGGCGTTTTCGGGGTCCCTCTACGCGGCCTGCTTCCTGCCGACGCTCGTGATGGGGCTTTACTGGAAGCGCGGCACGCGGGCCGGCGCTCTGGCCTGCGTCGTGGTTGGCTCTATCACCGTGATTGCTTGGTACCTCGCCAGATATGCCGGCTGGACAGGTTGGCATGAAGTATACGTGGGAACTTTGGTGGCATTCGTGGTGTACGTTGGGGTGTCGCTGCTGACGTCGAACCGTACTTCTCGAAAATGAGTGCCGGACCACCGGTCCGTTTCTCCGCGTTTGTCGTCTTTGTCCATAGAGCAACAATGAGGTAAGACGCGTGAGGAGGTTGGAAAATGATTAGTCCAAATTGTAAATTGCTCAGAATAGGAGGAGGCACATGGGATTGGTCGGGATAGGTGCTGTTCTCGCGCTGCTACTGGCATTCCTTATGCTTCTGGCAAAGGCCCGACACGACAGGGTCGTCCGCCTGATTCATCAAACCCCTGTTACTCCCATCGCCGACCTGGTCCGGTCCTTCATAGCCCACGCTGACTCTGCGAGCCCAACCCATGCCGCGGTGCAGGGGCGCGTCGTGGCAAGGGAGACGACACGTTTGACGGCTCCGATCACGGGTAGCTCCTGCGTTGCCTATAAGGTCAGCGTACTTTACCCGGGTGATGGCGACGAAATCTGCGACGAGAATTACATCGAGGACTCCAAGTGGGTGCCGTGGGCGGTCGACGATGGTACAGGGCTCGCCCTGGCCCCCTTCAATCCATTGGAACCGCCCCAAGAATGGTGGGATCGGTATCTGTTATCTTGGCCAGGAATAGAATCCTCCAGGGACACTTTCAAAAACACCCCGCGACAACTCGAGCGTGTAATCTCGCACTATGGTCGTTGGCGCTTGCCGTCACCAGAAGGATTGATGCCCGCGTCGTATCGTAGAGATGACTACAAGGACCTCTCGTGGAAGGCGAGCATTCTCAAGGAGTTCGGGAATGAGGTCTTCCTCCTGGGCCCGTGCACGGTCCAAGAAGGCCGTGCTCACTTCCAGCTCGGTTCAGACTCGATCCTCTGGTTTGGCAGCAGAGCGGATGCTCTCTCGCATGTGCAACTGTCCGCGAAACGCAGCGCGCGCTGGGCCAAGATCTCGTTTACCGTATTTGTCACTCTCGCTCTCGTGTATCTCCAGTTCGGTTGAACCTTAAGGGTTACAGGCTGACCAACCGGGCAAACGCTTTCCCCGTTCAACGCCCATCGGCAGCTTTCGGGTCTCGGATACCAAGTATCTGCCGCCAATTGGGTGGCAGCGGGTGTTCCGAGGCGGTGTCTGGAGCCGGGAACTTCCAGCAGACGGCGAAAAGCCCCTCCCCGCGCGGTCCGTTTCTCCGCGTTTGTCGTCTTTGTCCTTAGAGGCGGAAATTTCAAGTGAAAGGAGAAAATCATCATGGGTATGTTTGACGAACCGGAAGCGAGAGGACCAGGTGGACTCGACCCCCAAAAGGCCGGCAAAGTCGGCTCGGAGGCAATCAAGCAGGTGGGTGTAGGGGCAAGAGCGCTTTTCAGTGCGCTTCCCCTCATACGAATAGTGTCCCTCGGGGCCATCCTAGTGGTGGCGGTGGTGCTTGGCAAAGGGCTCGTTGAGACCGTGGCCAACGGCACCTACCAAATAAGACAGATGGTGATTACGGGTACGATGAAGGCCAAGATAGAGCCGGGCATGTGGCTGCGGCTGTTCAGCGACATCAAAACCTGGCCCAAAGCACAAACCTTTTTCTTCACCAAAGATAAAGAAGGAGGAGAGAGCGCCGACAACAGCATCGAGGTTCGCTTTAACGACGGTTCTTTGTGCGACGTGTCGGGAACCATGCGTATTATTCTGCCCAGCTCCGAACCCCAAGCGATTGAGTTGATCAGCAAGTACGGCTACATGGACTACAAGGATCTGGAACAGAAGCTCGTTCTCCCGGTCGTGCGTAATGCATTGCGTCTGACCTCCAATCTTATGTCGGCTCGAGAGTCCTATTCCGAGCAGCGCGCGGACTTCGTTTTCTGGACCTGGGATCAGGTCCAGAACGGGCTCTACGAAACGACGGAGGAAACCCGCAAGGTAGTTGATCCCGTTTCGGGGCAGGAGGTAACCAAGACCTTCAAGATCATCAGAAAGGACGATGGGGGCAACCCCGTCTATCAGCGCAATCCGCTAAAGGGCTTGGGTATCACTTTGGCGAACTTCGAGGTCAAGCTGTTCGATTACACCGATAAGGTGCGGGCTCAGATCAGCACCCAACAAACCGCCCTGATGGCGGTGGCCACGGCCAAAGCCAAGGCCCAACAGGCTGAACAAGAGGCCCTGATGGCCGAGGCCGAAGGCAAGGCGAACGTGGCGCGGGCCAAGTACGAAGAAGAGGAGAAAAAAATCAGAGCCGTCGTCGGCGCGCGGCAGCGCCTGGAAGTCGCCGATCTCGATCGCCAAGCGGCCGGCGAGAAGAAGCAAGAGCAAATTCTGCTGGGGCAAGGAGAAGCCGAGCGAAAGCGATTGGTCCTGAAGGCCGACGGAGCGTTGAAGCAAAAGTTAGAGGCGTACGTACAGGCTCAGCAGCTATGGGCGAATGCATTTGCTCAACGGCAAGTGCCCAGTTTGGTCATGGGAGGCGGCGGCGCCGGTGACACGGACAAGTCGACCACGAATTTCGCCCAGATGATGCAGCTCCTTGTCGCCAACCAAATGGGGCTGGACCTTTCAATGCCCAAGGGCGCGACAAGTAGGCAACGGTAACGGCCCAGCGCGAGGGCGAGCTGCGGTGGTGGATGTGGAGGCCGGCCCGGAAGTCGGCCTCTTACGGCTCGCCAATCAACAGATAGGTGATTTCAAAAGAAGTGTCAGCGGATAACGAGAGCCGAGTGATCACTGATCGGGGTGAATGGTAAACACCGGTCCCATGTCAAAGCGAGGCGGCTTGCGTTGTCGGAGGAGTTCGGTCTGTTCGGAAAGGGCGGTGACGAGCAGCGGCATGGCGATCGTGGAGTCGCAATGGCAGTTGACCATCTCGGCCCCTTTTGCGAGCTTTCCCCAGCTTTGCGATTCCTCGAACGTGCAACCGGAAAGTCCGCCCCAGTGGGGAGCGTCGGTGACCACCTGGACGCCGTAGCGATGGCCGGTCTTATCCTTGTTCATGAGGATGGCGATCACTTCGGTCTGCTGGACGTAGTTCTTGGGAGTGCCGCCGCCGAAGTAGATCACGCCGGTGGCGCGTGAGTCGGCCACGACGTTGGTGATTTCGAGAACGTCCCCCATTATGTCGAACATGAGGCGGTTTTCTCCCCGATGCCGGCTCTCGGCGACACCAATGCCGATCGAGCTATCGCCGATCGCAGGACAAAACAGGGGAACCTTGGCCTTCGCCGCCGTAGCTACGATGCCCGGTTCCTTCGAATCCTTGAGAATTTCTTTCCCCAGCAGGTACAGAAACTCGCGTGTCGTGTAAGGGCGGGATTGGTCGAGCCGCGAGGCGAAGCTGCCGATCCACAGATCGTGCTCGCGAAATCGAACTTCGTCCGCCAGCACGTCGTACATACGGTCCACCATGTGATCACCCAGCTCTTCGTCATCCATATCCGCCGAGCCCTGGTAGTGGTAGAACCCCTTGGTTTCGTGGATGTCGTGAAAGAAGTTGGCTCCCGTCGAAGCCAGCACGTCGATCAGCCGGTTCTCGATCATGTAGACCACCAAACGTCGCATGCCGGCCGGGACCATAGCCCCGGAGAGGCCCATCAAGATCGTACATTCGGGATCGGCCAACATCTGCTTCCAAACCTGGAATGCGCGGCCTAACTCTCGCCCTTGGAAGGCGGTGCCCGCCATTTTTTCGAGAATCACGGAAGCACTTTTTTGTTCATCTATAGGGAAAGGCAGAGTGGGGTGAGACAGGATCTCCTCTTTGGAACGCTTCATTTCGCCATTACTCGGGTCGCAGAGCGGCAGGCTCGGACCAATGCTGTTTTCAGGTCCTATCAGCCGCCTTATAGAGATCGGACGTCTCCGTTCGGGCGGCTTGACCGCCTAGCAGAACGTCCGAGTAGATCACAAGAAACTACGCCGTCGTGTCGTTCGGCTGGTTTTTGAGGTTGCGCTACGACTCCGACAACCTCGCTTTGCAGACAATGGGCCATGGTATCAGAATTAGCTGCTTATGCGCGTCGGAACGAGAATCTTGCTGGCGGCGTCGAGGTACACGCGGGTTCATCGGTGCTGAGCGGCGTCATCTCTGGACCGCTCGCTCACACTCTCGGCTCGGTGCTCGACGCTCTGGGATATCAAGGGCGGAGCCCTTGGTTAGCGTGGGCTTGCTAACGACTTTCTCCAGGCGGACAATAGAAATTAGCCAGCCATCCGCGAGTGGCGAAATCGCGCCGCGTCCATGGGACAGCCCAGCCAATCGGTGGACCTTAATGAGTCTGAACTGGTGGGCCAGTCCAGGAATGTGGACCGTGCGGCCTTCACGGAGCTGGTCAACCGCTATGCCGCCAAGATCTTCCGCTTGGCGCGGCATATCACCAAGAACGATCACGACGCCGAAGACGTTCTTCAGGAGGCTTTCCTCAAGGCCTACTCCCGGCTGGATCAATTTCAGGGAAACTCGAGATTCTACACCTGGCTAGTGCGCATCGCGGTCAACGAGGCCTTGATGAAGCTGAGGCGGGCGAAGACGCGAAAGACCGTCTCTCTCGATCAGGAGCTGGAGTCCGAGGACGGCTCGCTTCCGCGGGAGACAGCCTCCGAGGAGGAGAGTCCCGAAGAACGCTACGGCCGTCTCGAGACCCGCGAATACCTGACCCAAGCGATCGATAGCCTGTCCGAAGCTTACCGCTCGGTCTTGGTGCTGCGCGACATCGAGGGCCTTTCGACGGAGGAAACCGCCGAGATGCTGGACCTTTCCGCTTCAGCGGTGAAGTCGCGGCTCCTCAGGGCGCGTTTGCAGTTGCGGGAAAAACTGAAGCGACACCTAGGTCGAAATGGGAGACAAACACAAAATCAACTGTAAGAGCTTCCTCGAGGAGCTGTCGGATTACATCGACGGGGACCTCGATGTGGAACTGCGGGTCTCTGTCGAGGCCCATCTCGGGAAGTGCCCAGACTGTTGGGTGGTGTATGACGAGACGAGAAGAACGATTGAGATCTCGCAGAGTGTCGACTGTCACCCCCTACCGGCAGACGTTCACGATCGGCTGTTGAAGATTCTGGAACAGCACTGGGACACCTCCCGCAAATGATTCCGATGAATCCCCGGGATGCCTTGCATTCGCAACACGGGGCGTAGCACACCGAGTTTCCCTGTCGGGCCAAAAATCGCGCCGTTCCGCCTCTCGGATCGCCTTCCGTAGATCTCTGTAAATTGTCTTCCTAGGCCGAAAAGCCGAAACCTGATCGAGGGTCCCGCGAGTCTAACCCATAGAGGAGGATTGCCGGCCCGACTCGCTGAACCGGGCGATCCTCCACTACGGAGGTTCAACAATGTCGGCTACTGTTATGAGCTCGCTTCTGATTTCGTCGATCGGCGATGACCCGCTACTCCTCATGCCCCGACGAAAACCCCAGTATTTTCATAAAAATCAGACCATCTATTCCTCTCAGGACCCGGCCGACAGCCTCTTCCTCGTGGTCGACGGGACTGTCAAATTGAGCCGCATCTCCGGCAGCGGTCGAGAAACAGTACTCGACTTTTGCGTGCAGGACTCGTTCTTCGGAGAGTCAGGCCTGCTTGGCCTCCCCGACCGGGGGGAAACCGCTGTCGCGCTAGAGGACACGGCTGTCATGGAGTGGTCGATGGTGGAACTGGGACAGATCATGCTCCGCACGCCGGAACTGGGGCCGTCACTGTTACGAGTACTCGCCGGCAAGCTGTTCGAGGCCGATTCCAGGATCGCAAGCTTGGCCACCGACCAGATCTCTCACCGCCTCTTGAAGGCGCTGTTGACGCTCGGCAAACGTTTTGGTTCGGTCGATGGCTCGGGCGAAATCCACATCATGCCCATTACCCACGAGGTGCTAGGCAAGTATGTCGGCACGTCGCGTGAGATTATCACCCAGCATATGAGTCAGTTGCGCCGGCAAGGCTTGGTTGATTATTCGCGCACGGGGATTGAGTTCAACCCCTCGGAACTCGAACGAGCTCTCTCCTCCACCTGAGGCGAGCTTCACAAACGCAAAGGTCGTTTGAGTAAGCCGGCTCGTGAGAAAGCGGGCTAGTGCTTGGTATCAAAAGTTCGCGTATCTAAAAAGCCCTTTCCCTAGTTAGTAGTCCGTTTGATAAATTCGGCCACGTATGTCTAGATTAGACGCCTGATGAACGACCGGGAACTTCGGGCACGGCATGCCGTGCCCCTACATTTGCGGAAACCCAACAGATTTGTAGGGGCACAGCATGCTGTGCCCGCCTGCACTCGCCCGAAATGTGAGTGTAGTTGCCAAACGCTGTACTTAGCGAGGTACGCCTTACGCGTTCAGACTTGACCTGGTGATTGCTCCTTCCGCGGCCGAAGACACGAGTAAGCAATACTTCGCGAACACGCCAGAAGGGTAGCGCTGCTTGGGTGGCGTCCATTTCGCGAGGCGTTGCTCGATTTCAGAGTCCTCGAGTTCTACGTCGAGGCGCCGATTTTCGACGTCAATGGCAATCGTGTCGCCTTCCTCGAGCGCGGCGATCGGTCCGCCGCGAGCGGCTTCGGGAGCAACATGCCCGATCATCAGACCGCGTGTCGCGCCGCTGAAACGGCCGTCCGTCATCAGCGCCACACTTTCTCCCAAGCCTTCGCCGACGATCGCCGCGGTCACGCCGAGCATCTCACGCATGCCCGGACCTCCCGCCGGCCCTTCGTAGCGAATGACCATGACATCACCCGGTTGAATCTGTTTGCTTGTGACCGCCTGCATGGCTGTTTCCTCACGGTCGAAAATGCGCGCCGGCCCGCGGTGCTGTTGGCGGCCATGTCCGGCAACCTTCAGCACGGCTCCGTCGGGTGCCAGATTGCCTCGCAGGATCACCAATCCGCCCGTCGATTTGATGGCGTTTGAAAGCGGGCGGATCACGTCTTGTCCGGGTGTCTCTTTAGCGTCGGCGCAGGCTACGGCGAACGTTTGTCCTGTCACGGTGAGCTGAGAGCCGTCCACGAAGCCCCCCTCGAGCAATCTCTGGGCGATGAGTTGGATGCCACCCGCGCGGTCGACATCCGCGGCGACGTACTTGCCGCTCGGTTTCAAGTCCACCAACAGTGGTGTCTTGCGGCTGATCTCGTCGAAGTCGTCAATCGTCAACGGGACGCCGGCGTCCCGGGCCAGCGCCAGCAAGTGAAGGACCGCATTGGTCGAGCCGCCCGTCGCGGCGACACTGGCGATCGCATTTTCGAATGCTCGTCGGGTAAGAATCTGGCTAGGACGGATGTCGTTCTTGAGTGCGTTCATCACGAGGTTGCCCGCTTGGCGTCCGACATCATCTTTGCGAGGGTCGGTCGCTGGCACGCTGGCGCTTCCCATCGGCGACAGCCCGATGAGTTCCATGACGGTAGCCATGGTGTTGGCTGTGTATTGACCGCCGCAAGCGCCGGCCCCCGGACAGGCCACGTTTTCGATTTCGAGCAGTTCGGCGTCGGACATCGTTCCGGCCGCATGACGGCCGATGGCCTCGAAAACGTCTTGGATGGTGACGTCGTGCCCTTGGAATTTCCCCGGCATGATCGAACCGCCATAAAGAAGAACCGACGGTATGTCGAGACGTGCCAGCGCCATCGCCGCGCCGGGGATGGTCTTGTCGCAGGCCACGAGTGCAATGACGGCGTCGAACAGGTAGCCTCGTACCGTCAGCTCGATCGAATCGGCGATGACTTCGCGGCTGACGAGCGAGGCCTTCATGCCCTCGGTGCCCATCGTGATCCCGTCGCTGATGGCGATGGTATTGAACTCCATGGGAGTGCCACCGGCGGCGCGAACCCCTTCTTTGACCTTGACCGCCAGATCTCGGAGGTTGAAGTTGCAGGGCATGGTCTCGATCCAGGTATTGGCAATGCCTATAATGGGTTTGCCCAAATCGTCGTCGGTGAAACCGATGGCCTTAAACATCGAGCGCGCCGCGGCTCGGTCGCGTCCCTCCGTGATGATGTGGCTTTGATGTTTGAGCGGATTCGACATCAGCAGATCTCCTCAACTGAAAGGACATATCATCGTACCGCAAGTTCGTTGAGACTCGACCGCGGCCGGCTCCAATGAGGCTGGGCCAGCCCACCGTGCTACTTGGTTCTATAGATTCGAGCCGAGAAGGAACCCTTGTGAAGAGTTTCTACCGCTTGCCGTGCCGCGGCTAGTTCCCCGAGGCGGGCCTCCTCGAGATTCGTCGCCTCGAAATCACTCCACACCACAAGCCAGTCGGGAGAAGCGGGTGCTGGCGCAAGCCCGCCTTCGTGGCCGGGTTTGCCCGCCAACAGGCGAGCGTCTTCTTCGGGAAGTGGCAAACTCGCCAGCGATCGCAAGCGGTCTTTGCCGAGGCGTGAGTGAACGAGCGTCCGCTGGTAGTCGGGCGGGGAAGTGTCAAGCCTTGCAAGCGCCAGAGCCGCTTTGCGGCGACCGATCACTCCACCAAGCTCTTCGCTCTTGTCGAGGTACCGGCTCAGCAGTTCAGGAGCAATCGGTTTAGCAAGCACCACAACTTTCTCGGAACCGGACACGGCTTGGTCGAGGTACCGAGCAAGTTCGTAGCTGAGCTTGAGACGTGGATCGGAGGTTTCGCGGTTTACGAAGCGGTCGGCCATGAAAAGGCTGATTGCGAGACCGAGCGCGAGCACGATGCCGCGGAAGCGGCGGAGGCGGCTGAGTCCGAGACCGGCCATAACGGTCACCGCGGCGAAAAGTAAGTGTGCCTCGCGGGCGGTGACGAAGCGGTCGGGTTGGTCGCGTTCACCGTGCGCGGAAAACAGAATGGCAATCAAGAACAAGGCCAGGAAACCAGCGAGCATCCTGTATCGCGCCGCGCGAAGCATCCCTTGTTTAAAGAAGCGCCACAGGCCTACGGCAGCGAGGATGAGAAAAGGGACGGCGGTGTTTTGGACCGTGATCCAACCCAGGTATAGGTAGCGGAAGAGGCGCTCCGGGCTCAAGTTGGTATCCAGCAAAAAAGATCCGCTCGGCCCGGTGGCCACCCTCCAGATGAGCCATCCGAGCGGCGCCCAGCCGAAAAGGAACGATCCCTCGAGGAAGTCTCGAGCCTGCGTACCTCGTTTGACGGCGAACGCCAGCACAAACACCGGGCATGCAGCCCAAGCCTCGTAGCGAGTCAAGCAGGCAAGGCCCAAGAACAGGCTCGCAGCCAACCAGTTGTCTTTGAAGAAGAAGTAGAAGCCGAAGAAAAGACCGCCGAGCATCAGGATTTCTTGGTAGGGAACGATCGAGTAGGCGAGCACAAACGGGTTCGTGACGAAGATGAGGGCCGTGTGGAAAGCAGTGCTGGGTCCGAGCAGCTCCTTGGTCATCAGATAGAAGCCCAGGCCGGCGGAGGCTCCGATGAGAGCCATCAAGCAACGGATCCATAGCGGGTTTTCCGAGATCAGTGAAATGTAGTGAACGCCCAACTGCAGGAGCGGCAGCTGGTATGCCAGCAGGATGCGGTCGTGGTTGGCCAGCCGCATGATGCTGTCGCCGCCGAAAACAACGGGATACGCGTGGATGAACCACAAGCGCACGCCGAGACCGAGCAGGAACACGAACACGCCGTGATACCGCTGGAATCCAGGCGTTGCGTCGAGCGGCTCTGGGTTAACCTCAGCGGCTGGAGCGGGTGAACTCATCGTAGGCGGCAAACCTGCGTCGCGGGACGTGTCTACTTCGAGTCGCTAGCGGACTGTCCTGGAGACGAGTTCACTATATATTCGGAAATGTCGGGCTCGAAAGCCCGACACGGCACGCTGAAAGCGTGCGCCACGTCGCCAAGACGATCAGAAGTCTTGTCTGGAACAGCTCTCTAGTTGCTATGGCTCCGCCTACTGTAGCTCAAGGAAGAGGACATTCGCCCGGGCTGAACCAGGGTCATCGCAACTTGTAAAGAATCGTGGTGGGGTGGGTGTATCTCCAATCATGCGGTGAACCGGCTTCCCCCAGGGTCGCCCAAGGAAAGAGTAAGGGGCTGCGGAAAACAGCGACTTTTTCGTAGCGCGTTTCAAAGAGGTTCTTGTTTTGATGGGGATAGTCGCCGACCAGAAGATCGGCGGTGAGAACCCAGGGCGGGTACGTTTGGGCGAGATCGTCCAGAAAAGGGTTCGGCCCCATCGGGTAGGCCGATTCATCGAGCGGGGGAACCTCCCGCATGATACGGGCTATGGTTTGGCCCCGCGGGACCCTCTTGGGGACCTCCGCCAGTGCTAGATTCACCGGGTGCGGGGACAACATGAACTGCAGTTGGGTGGTCGATGCCGCGAGAGCGACACCGAGGGCCAGGAGTGCCGCAATCCACCGCCATCGGGGCCGAAGGCCGTCGAGCGCTACAGCCGCGGCCGCGGCGCAGAACGGGACGAGGGGCAGCTGATATCGCAGCAACGGCCAGTTCTGGGGAAGCAGGGTAACGAGGCCCACGATGAACATCACCGGCGCCATCCAGCCCGCCGGCGAGCCGCGGCGGCCCAGAAGCCAGAACCCCCATCCGGCCAGCAGCGCCGCCGGAATTCCTAATGAAAACCGGGCAAGGTCGACCAAATGTTGGCCCAACAGGGCGGGTTTCGAGATGTAGTAGTGCTCGGGAATCGCTTGGCGGCTTGCCTGAACGATCTTACTTGCCTGGTCAAATACTTCACGGGAGTTCGTAAGGATAAACGGTTCACCCGCCAGGAAGCCCGCCACGACGCCAAGGAGCCACCAGCGCGCTCTCGACCAGGCGAAACGATGCGGCCACAAAGCAAATGCGGCGGCGCCTAGAACCATGGGAGCCGAGGAGTACTTTGCTGCCATGGCAAGTCCCGCGGCGATCCCGAACCCTAGCCACAATCTGCGCCGGTCGGTCGCGAGCAACCGCAACCCCAGCACTGCAGTCAAGGTGACGAACGTCGTCTCCGTGACATCCACTCTGATTTGGGCCGCTTGCAGAAGGTGTCCGGGAGACAAGGCCACCAACGCGGCAGCCCACAGTCCGGCATGCCTGCCGCAGAGCGTCGCGGCCAGCAAGAAAGTGAACAAGACGGTCGCCAGGTCAACAGCTACCGAGACGAGCCGCCCTACGACGTATACCTTTTCAAACTCGCCGGGAATCATCCCCCCGAAGGCCGTTCGCCAGGGTTTTTCGAATACGCCGGCCGCTTGTGCTCCTTCCAGTGCCAGCAGAACCAGTTCCAAGTGCAACGTGCCCCAGCGGTAAAGCTGGGGATCGAAGTCCAGGTTCGCCGGGTCGGTCCGCGCCAGACTATAGAGGACGCTAACTTCGTCGAACGCATACGACCCGCGGAACCCGGATGCAATGGTTTCAGGCGTCGTAGGCGGCAGCCCCCAGCCGATCCCCGTGACCCGAAGCAACAGGCCGACCGCCAGAATTCCGAGGAGCCAGAGTCGTTCCCTGGTCGTGAGGGATTTCAACACACCAGTGGTTTGGAGGGGCTGGGCAGGCTTCCCCATTGGCTGCTCACATTCTACTCGCCGGCCAGGCGCCCCCCGGAGTGATCAGCTACGGGCCGGCGAGGTGGAAGCGGCTGTAGGGTACGCCCGCTGACTGTTGAAACGCAACGACCGGAGACAGCGCTGGTGTCAAGCCACAATAGAAATCCCCCCGAAGTTGATCTTGGAGGCAAAGGCTCGATATGATCAGCAGCTTGAAGTAACCGCGCAGCCTTCCGAGAAAGACCTCCATAAGATGACAGACAGCCCTTCTGTATTGCTTACTACCGACCTCCCCGGTTGCGAACGGGTCGCCCGTGGGAAGGTCCGTGATATCTACCGAGTCGGCGAGCAGCTTCTGATTGTTGCCACCGATCGAATTTCCGCCTTCGACGTCATCCTGCCGAACGGCATTCCACGCAAAGGCGAGGTCTTAACCAAGCTTTCGATCTTCTGGTTCGACTTTCTCAAGGACGTCATCCCCACTCACTTCGTGACGGCTGATGTCGATAGCTACCCGGATCCGCTGCCCAACTACCGCGATCAGCTCGAGCATCGATCGATGCTGGTCACGGCCCTTGAGATGGTACCGATCGAATGCGTCGCCCGCGGTTACCTATCGGGATCGGGGTGGAAGGATTATCAGGCCACGGGGTCAGTATGTGGCGTCAAACTGTCTCCGGGAATCAGGGAGAGCGGTTTGTTGCCTGAGCCTGTTTTCACCCCGGCCACGAAGGCCGAAAGCGGCCACGACATCAACATCAGCTTCGAGGAAGCCTCCGAGCTGATAGGCAAGGAATTGTGTGAGAAGCTGCGCGACCTGACGTTGGACATCTATTCGCGAGCTTCGCAGCGAGCGCTTCAAGAAGGCCTCGTGTTGGCGGACACGAAGTTCGAGTTCGGCCGACTCGACGGCGAAATCGTGCTCGGAGACGAAGTGCTCACACCCGATTCTTCGCGCTATTGGCCGCTCGAACTCTACCAACCCGGCCGGCCACAGGTTTCCTACGACAAGCAATATGTTCGCGACTACCTGGAATCGGTCGACTGGGACAAGACACCACCCGCGCCCGAGCTGCCGCCGGAAGTCGTCGCCAACACCTCCGAGAAGTACTTGGAGGCCTACTACACGATCACGGGCGAGGATCTGTAGTGAGCTAGTGCTTGGTGGCAAAAGTTCGCGTTATTTGAAAAGCCCTTTCCCGAAGGACCATACGATCGTCCGTCTGGCCCGGAAGTGGTTTGTTCGCAGAGTCTTCCGAGCCGCGACCGTGAGGGAGCGGTCCAGGGATTGTCCGCCTATAACCTATCCTGAATTTATGCAACCAAGCACTAGTTGTGTAGCCTCAAGAGGTTGTTCCGGGGAAAGGGGAGTCGGCTGATAGGGGGATTATAGCCGAGGCTGGCGTGGGGGCGATGCCAGTTGTAGTCGGGGAGCCAGGGTTCAAACTTGAACGTGACTTGTTTGGCAGCGCAACCCACAGCTCCTGTGGCAACGGCGAGAAGAAGTCGCGCTCAGCATCTTTGAGCACAGATTGCTGGCAGGAGGCTTCTTGATTGTTCAAAGTCTCACCGGCCTGTTTTCATGCGCGGACTGAAGCAGCGCCGCCAGGGTGGCAGCGTTCCCTCGGCTGTCATCCAGCGAGATAACAGGCTCGTCGCCGTCCAAGATGCTTGCTTCGACGCCCTCGAGTTCACACTGATAAGCGTTGGTTTTTTCATAGGTGATGGTCTGCTCTTCGATACCCGCCGCGCTGTCCCCGAAGGTCTCCCCGTCAGCCTCGCCCTCTCGCAAGATGGTGAGGTGTGCTGTCTCTCCGACACGATTCAACCAAGGGTGGTCGAGCAGGATCCTGCCCCTGCTACCAATCACTTCCGCGTTCCAACAGGCCGTGACTTGAAAACTGGACGCGATTTGAGCCAGGGTGCCTGAGGCAAAACGCAGTTGGCCTGCGAACGACAGGTCGACGCCACTATCACTAAGGACCTGCTGGGCCTCCACCTCGACCGGATTGGCACCAGTCACCGTGCGAGAAAAGCTGACCGGGTAGCTACCAATGTCCCAGAGGGAACCTCCCCCGAGGCTGGGGTCGAATCGGATATCGCCTTCCCGCTCGAGTGTGAAACCAAAGAAACCCTGAATCACACGGATCTCGCCGATGTCTCCGTTGGTAACCCATTCCTGAACTTGCCTTGTCTGCTCGTGGTAGCGATACATGGCCGCTTCCTGTATGAGGACCCCGTTCCTGCCCGCAGCCTCGGCAATGCGGTCTGCTTCCTCAGCGGTGAGCGCCATCGGCTTTTCGCACAACACGTGCTTGCCTTGCTCCGCGCTTTTGACACACCACTCGGCGTGCATCGAATTCGGCAGAGAAATATAAACGGCGTCTACTTCCGGGTCGGCAAGCAGCCCGTCGTATCCCTTATGGGCGCGTGGAATTTTCCACTCGTCGGCGTAGCGGTCTGCCGTTTCCTTGCTTCTGCTGGCAACCGCGACTAGCTCACTACGCCCGGAGTTCCCAATCGGTACGATCAATCTCTCGTTGATACGCGCCGTACTCATCAAGCCCCAGCGCAGTTTCTTTCCTGCCATCAGCGAGCTCCTTGTTGCCGTTTATCGATCCAGCGAGTTGACCGTTCCATAATATTATCAAGCCCCATGCGTGGCAGGCAGGCTGAGGGGACAAGCAGTCTTTGCTTTACTGCAGGTAGCGATACGCCTCTTGGCTGTATGGCCCCCACGGTTTGATCGAGCGGTCCCAGATCAAGCGTGGGGACGGAGACCGCGGCTTACCACCCGAAGAGCTTTTGAAGGAGATCGGGAACGAAGCGCGGCACTGGGTGCACTAGGAAGCGAACGATGAAATAACGTGCACAAAGCTAATGTTGAGCGCCGCGAGTCCCCGGCAAGCGGTAGGTCGTCCCCGTGATCGATTCCCGAAGACGCCCACGGTTGTCATGTCAGCCTCCCGAGATCGCGCTTGTGGCGGGCGGCGATAGTCTCGGGATTGCTTGGTTGGCCTCCTTCAGTTCATGAGCTCTCTTTGGCCGGGGGGAGAGGCGAGTTCTATTTTTAGGGCAGTAAGACGTTGCATTTGCAAGGCATGTCGGCGTATATTCAGGGCATTCGTGTCAGTCAACGACCACTCGCCAGAGTGCGACCCAAGTTTGGAGCAGCAAGACCATGAACGTCAAGATCGGTTCGGCGCCGGATTCATTTGGTGTTTGGTTCCCCAGTGACCCCAAGCAAATGCCTTGGCAGCGATGCCTGGATGAGATCGCGGAGGCCGGCTACGAGTGGACAGAACTCGGGCCCTACGGATACCTGCCCACGGACCTGCCCGTACTGCGTTCGGAACTCGAGCGCCGGAAGCTCAAGATCTCCGGAACGTTTGTGATGCCGCACTTAGAAGATCGAGACGCCTGGCCGGAAATCGAAAAAGAAGCCACCGGCGTGGGCAATTCGCTAAGCGCCCTTGGCGCCGAGTTCCTCATCCTGATCGACAACACCTATTCTGACGTTGACGGCAAACCGGTCCGTCCCGGGCGGCTGGACGAGGACGGTTGGAAGACGCTCATCGAAAACACTCACAAGATCGCCGATCTTGTGAGTGAACGCTTTGGACTCAACCTTGTCTATCACCCTCACTCTGAAACCCACGTCGAATACGAAGATCAGATTGAGTTGCTTTTGGAGCAAACTGACCCTGATCGCGTTTCCATGTGCCTTGATACCGGCCACCACGCCTACCGCGGGGGCGACCCGATCGCTTTCATGCGCCGCCATCACGACCGGATCCGCTATCTGCACCTCAAGAACGTGGATCCAGAGATTCAGAACAAGGTAGAACGCGAGAAGATCCCGTTCGCACCGGCTGTTGGGATGGAAGTGTTCTGCGAGCTCGACCGAGGCGCGGTGGATTTCCTGGCGTTCCGGGACGTCTTGCAGGAGGTCGATTACGAGGGCTGGGCGGTTGTTGAACAGGATATGTATCCCGCCCCTTTCGACAAGCACTTCCCAATCGGCAAGCGCAACCGAGAGTATCTGCGAGAAATCGGAATAGGATAGCCCGAATGTCGCCGAGCGGCGAAACCGGGGACTGCCGTAGCCCATCTGTGTTGAGAGTCGGCAGGCAGCAGGAAGAGGTGGTGAACGGCTTTTGTGATCTTCACGATGCAGCGCGAAGCTGGAACGGTGACGAAGTTGAAAAGCGGGATGACAATCAAACTTTCCGATTTCGGCAGCACCATACCTTCGTAAGTTATTGATTCTAAATGTGCGCAAGTGGCGGAATTGGCAGACGCGCTAGGTTCAGGTCCTAGTGGGGCTTTAAACCCCGTGGAGGTTCAAGTCCTCTCTTGCGCACCATAACTTCCTTTCATTGGGCAATCTGCGACTTTCACTCACGTTGCTGTCCATCTAGATCTGATCTAGCTCTCATCACCTGCCACACTAAACCCTTCACAAACCCTTCTATGGGCGTGAAACAGCCGGATTCGGGCAGTTCTGGGTAAGGGGCAATCTGCCCGGCGCACCGCGCTAGTCTCGCAGAAACTGCTGGAACACTTCATTCGAGAACATGACTCCGGCAGGTGTCAGACGCCAGGTGTTGTCTCCGGTTAGCTCCAGCCAGCCGTTCGCCGCCATGGCTTCCAATTGTCGTTCGTAGGCAGCAAACTCGTCGGGGGAAAAGCGAATCCCCGCCATTTGGCGCAGCCCGGCCATAAGCCGGTCTTCGATCCCGCGGTGTTCGTCGACCTCCGAGATTTGGACCCTTGCACTTTCCCCACTGCGGCAACGCTCGACGTATTCGACTGGCGAGGAAGCGTTCGCCCAGCGCTTCTTGCCGTCGAAAGAATGGGCGTCGGAACCAAACCCGAGATATGCTTCCATGTTCCAATACTTGAGGTTATGGGCCGACTCGTAGCCCGGTTTAGCGAAGTTCGAAATCTCGTAACGGAGGATCGACATCTGCTCTAGACGGTCCACGGCCGCCGAGTAGAAGTCGGCGGTCTCCTCGTCGCTGGGAACGTCATCAGCCGCGTACCGCTTGCCCCCTCGCCGCAACTCCTCCCCCAGTAGGCTCTCGTCGTCGACTTCGAGCATGTAAACCGAGACATGTGGCGGTTGGAGTCTCGAAACCCAATCGAGCGAGCTGTGCCAGCTTCGCTTTGTCTGGTGGGGCAGGCCTGCAATCAAATCAATATTGACGTTCTCGATTCCCTCGCGTTTCAGCAGAGAGATCTCCGCGGCCACAACCTCTGGCGTATGTTTGCGGCCCGTGGCCGCGGCTTCCCTGGGCACAAACGACTGCACTCCCAGGCTCACCCGGTTGAGTCCCAGCTCGGCCCAGCCGGCGGCTTTTTGCTGAGTCACCGTGGTAGGGCTGGCTTCGATGGTGGCCTCCCGCCAGTTGACGGCTGGAAGCGCGGCGAGAACGTTGGCCAGCTGGGGGATCTCGAGTAGGCTCGGCGTCCCTCCACCTAGGTAGAGCGTATCCGGCTCGGAAGGGAATTCAGCTGCTTCGATCTCGGCTATCAGCGTGTCAACGTACGCAGGAACTAGATCTCGAGGGAAGACACCGGATGAAAAGTTACAGTAGCTACACTTTTGTTGGCAAAAGGGAAACGAAATGTAAACGCCTGCCAAATTGGCCCTTGTAAGATCGGCGGGCCTACTTGGCCCAGCTATGAGTTTATCAAGAGTCATCGCGGCGACCGGGCGCGAGTGTCTCACCAGGTTGACGGACCCGCCTCGGGCGGTTGGGCAGCTTCAGCCCGAACTAAGGTCGGGCTCCACTGGTTCGGAGACGCCCTCACCCACTGCCCGACAGGTGTTCTGCTATCCTGATTTCGAGAGGCCGTTTTCCACTTTGCGCGGTCGTCGATACCGCGCAGCGGCTGACATTCCAGGTCGCTTCCCCGCAATCGGCAGTACTGAAAGATAAGGAAAGGCGTTGTCTTGAGCAGTATCAACGGCATTTGTGTCAGGCACACGGACCTGCCCTCTTCGACCCCTTTATTCACCGATTTTCTTTACGACTTTGAACGGGTCGCCCCTTATTACGGGTATCCGCCTCAGCCGTCCGCGGTCCCCTCGGCGGCCAGCGGAGTTCAGATCGACCCGAAACATCGCCAGGCGCTAGTCGAGGCGCTCCGTGAGCAAAACTGCGAGGCTGGGCCGGCGACGTCCACTCATCTCGACATGCTGGACCGCGAGGGGACGGTTGTCGTCGTAGCCGGCCAGCAAGTGGGCCTCTACGGAGGACCAATCTTTGCGGTCCTCAAGGCGCTGAGCGCGATTCGCCTAGCTGAGCAACTCCGATCGGAAGGACTTCCGGCCGTGCCTGTTTTCTGGCTCGCCACCGAGGATCACGACCTAGCCGAAGTCGATCATGTTTGGGTCTTCGACCATCAGAAGCAGCCGATCCGCCTCCAGGCTTCTGCCCAGGCCGGCTCGCACCAGCCAGTGGGCGGTGTCAAGGTTGCAGACGGCGCCGTAGAGTCTCTCAAGGCGGCCCTAGCGGACGCTCCCTACGCGAAGAACGCTTTGGATCTCGCCACGAGCGCCTACCAGGACGGGTCAAGCTTAGGTGCGAGTTTCGCTGCGCTGTTTCGCAGTCTGTTCGATCGCTACGGCCTGATCCTGATCGATCCGATGCACTCAGGAATCCGCCGGGTGGCGGCGCCTGTGTTTGCGAAGGCCATCGAGCAGAACCTCGAGCTGGACGCTGCCCTCGTCGAACGCAGCCGTGCCCTTGAAGCCGCCGGTTACCATGCCCAGGTTCAGGTTAGTGACGAAACGGCACTGGTGTTTCTCATCGATGAAAAGCAGCGTCGGGTCTTGCGACGGACGGACGCCGGCTATTCCGACGGCAGCAGCTCTTATTCCGTGCCGGAGTTGCTGGGTCGATTGAAGGAGCGCCCGGAAGATTTCTCCCCGAGCGCGTTGCTGCGCCCGGTCGTTCAGGATTTCATCCTGCCCACGGCCGCCTATGTGGCTGGGCCGACCGAGCTCTGTTACCTGGCGCAAGCCCAAGTTCTCTACACCCGGCTGCTTGGCCGCATGCCGGTAGTCCTGCCTCGGGCTTCGTTCACGGTGTTGGATTCGGATGCGCATGACTTTCTGCAGCGACACAAACTGAGCGTGACCGACTGCTTTGAGGGTCCAGAGACTTTGCGCAAGCGCGTGGGTGAAAAGCTTATTCCTTCAGTACTCGATACGGCCTTCAAGCGGGGTGAGGCCGGGATTGAAAGCTCGATCCACGCCATCGACGAAAGCCTCGCGGCATTCGATTCCACCCTTAGCTCAGCCCTTACCACGGCGCGGAGCAAGATGCTCTACCAGTTGGGGAAGATTCGCGGCAAGGCGGCGCGCGAAAGTCTTCGCCGGAATGGGGAAGTCCAGCATGAGATCGAGGCCTTGTCGAATCTGGTCTATCCAAATAAGACCCAGCAGGAACGAGTCTATTCGGTCCTCGCTTTCCTTGCCCACCACGGGCCTGATTTCATCGAACGACTATACGGGGCGATCAGTCCCGATTGTCACGACCATCAGGTGCTGGTGTTATAGGGACCCCGTTGTATACCAAGCGCTGCGGTGAAACGGCGGTCGTGCGGACAGTAAGCTTGGGCTAGCTCCAATGGCAAGCCTACAGGCAGGATTGCCTGTGCTACCACAGAGGCCACGGGCGCAATCGCTCCCGTGCTGCGTCAAGACCACAGACTGGATTGCCTGTGCTCCCGACAAGGCCAACAGGCTGCTATGGCGTGCTTCGACCCTTAGCTTGGCGAGAAAAGCGGGCTAACCCGTTTCTTTCAGAAAGGCCTTAGCCCGTCGGAACCAAGGCCGCTCCTGACGTCGCAGGTAACGAGGGAGCGTGGCTTTCTTGGCGAGGATTTCTTCCATCATCTGTCGTGCCTTTTCGATCTCCCCTCGCTGGGCCAGCAGCCGCCCATAGCTGAAGTAGGCACGCGAGACGGTCGTTCGTCCCAGGATGGCTTCGTAGGCCTGAAGAGCTTCATCGACCCGGTCGGTGGCTTCGTAGGCCTCAGCCAGCGACAGATGGGCGCCGTAGATGCTGTAGGAAGGATCCGCTTGGACCACTCCTTCCAGATCGGCGATGGCGTTGGCAACCTGTCCGCTTTCAAGGTAGCTGCGCCCGCGACCATAAAGACTCTCGGGGTCTTCCGGGTCCAGCTGCAAGGCGCGGCCAAACAGGTCGATCGCTTCGGCGTGTCGTCCCTCGATGGCGTGGATCTCGGCCAGCCCGGTTAGCGCTTCGTGAGAAGGGCTCTCCACCACGAGCTTTTCCAGCCACTGTCGGCGGCGCTTGCGCTCAAACCGGCGAATGACCGGCGGCTTGACGCGCAGGTCGGGTATCACCTCGATCACAAAATAGACCGCGGCTCCCAACGGACCCAAGAAAAGGATCACGAAGAACCAATACCCTTCCGGGCGTCGGCGGAAAAAGTGAATCAGCATCAGGAGCTGAAAAATGAAAGACCAGCTCCAGTAGCCGTGCCAGAAGAACATGAACAGTTAGTCCATTGGGGAGGACAGCTTCGCTATAGTTTACTCGTTTCCTGACGGTGAGACGGGCCAGTGGCCTGTCTCGAGAGAGACGGACGTTGGTGTCGCCACGTACGGCCACCGCAGCATTTTCTCATCGAAGGATGAGCCTGAAGACGGGGGTTGGGGCTTTTTGAGTCGCTGGGGCTCCTTTCGGGCTTTTTGATTTTGAGTTTTGGGAAGGGGAGAATCGTCGTCGGGGTTGTGGGATTGTGGGAATCGCGGAGCGATTTCCAAGGGCGGTGGGAAACGAAGGGAAACCTGGTTTTGGTTTTCCTAGTTTTCCATCGCCCGTCATTTCCACAGCCCTCTTCCTGTTGTTCAGCACGGCGTGTTCGCGGAACGGAAACTGGCAAACAGCTTCTGCTTGGCTCGCTGCATCCGGCGGGCCGCCGCCGTGTCGCTTTCGGCCTGGGCAATGCGGCCCAGAGCCTCCAGCCTCTGCCCTGGCTTGAGATAGCTGGCGGCCTCGGGCAACTTCTCGAAAGATTCCCAAGGCGTCTGGTAGTGGCGGTACACCCGCTTCTGCTTGCCTTTGGCGTCGGTCTTGATCTCGGGCTGTCCGCAGGGCCGGTGGAAGTTCAAATAGGGATTGAAGTGCTGTTGGTAGAAGCGCTGGATGCGCCCCGCGTGCGGCGCCGCGATGTACGTATATCCCATGTGTTTGCGGATCACCGCGCCGTTTTTCGATTCCACCAAGCCGTTGTCGTTGGAGTGCCGCGGACGCGACTTGGTCTGTTCGATCAGCAGCTTGTTCAATAGCTTCTCCACCGTGCGATTGAGGAACTCGCTGCCGTTGTCGGAATGGAAGCCGCGGATACGAAAGGGAAACTGCTCGATCATGGCTTTCAGCAACGGCTCCAGCCAGGCTTCACTGATCGCGGGCGTGGCGCCGACCACTTGCCACTGGGTGACTTCATCCACGGCATTGATGTGGTAGACGCCCTTGACGCCATCGCGATCCCCTTGATGCACCGTATCCACTCGCAGAAAGCCGGGTTGGCCTTGCGGGTCGGGCCGGCGCCGCTCGCCGATCGACACCGCCGTGGGCCGGGTCTTGGTGAAATGCAGCCGCCGCTGGCGGTAGGCTCTGCGCCGCCGCAGGCGATAGATCTGGGCCACCGAGATCCCCGCCAGCCGCTCGTATTCGCGCCGCTGGTACTGCTGGTATTCCCGCTCGAGGATCTTGCGCGTGGCCGGGCCGCTGAGGGTTTCGTGGGCCTCGTCCACCGCCGCCAGCAGTTCGACGTCGGCGGGCGTGTACTTGCGGGCAAAGCGATGCCGCCGGTAGCGGGCGGGTTGGAGTTCTCCGCCCTGCCGGTACTGCTGGATCAGCCGCGTGATTTGCGCCCGGCTCAGTCCGGTCATCTTGACCAGATACTGCCGCAGCAGCCCTTTGTCGGCGCGGTTCTGGCGGCTGTAGCCGTGCTGGCGAAGCGTGCGCGCCACCCACGTGTAGATCTCGGCCCGCCCTTTGCCTTTGAATCGAATCTCCTCGCTGGAGTGGAGAAACTGCTGGATCTGTTGCAGGTTCAGCTTGCTGGTGTTTTGCACTTGGATAGTCAATTCCCAGCATGCCCACTCCCCGATCCTTCAGGCTCATCTTGTGTGAGAAACAAACTCCTCGTTCAGACTCATCTTGCATGAGACAAGACTACCGCTTGACCCAGGGCCGGTTCGAACCTCAGAATACAAGTGTCGGCCCAGCGTCGGATTTGAGGAAAAGATGGCACCCGCTTATCGGCTTTTGCTACTCGTGCTTGTGGCCACGCTCGTCCTGCAGGCACAGAAAACATCCACGACCTCTTCGGGTGCCAAGATCCGCCGGGACATAGACTATAAAGGCGGGCCCGAGGTCCCGCTGAACAAACCAGAGTCGGTGCTCAAAGTCCTCAAGGTCAAGGGCACTCTTGAAGGGATAGATCTCAAGAAACGCACCGTCACGATCCGTCCCGCAAAGCGAGATACCGGTCTCGAACTCGGGTTCCCCCAGCCGGCGGGACGCGAGCAGATCAAAGTCTCGAAGAAAGCGGCCAAGATTCTGGGGATGAAAAAGCTAACACTCGAAGAGCTTAAGGCGGGTTCGAAGGTGCGGCTCCAGTACTACCCAGCACTGGACCAACTCATGGAGCTAATCATCGAGAAGCCGATCTCCTGAGCCGAGCGAGGGAAGTGGGGGATAGCCGGAAACCCTAATTGGGCTTGCCCGACCCACCGGCTTGACCGAAGTCATCGGCGATCCGCTTCCTGCCGGCGAAACCATCCTGGATGCGATGCCAGTATTCGATCCGGGGTTCTCCTAGCTTCCAACACAGATAGACTTCTTCGTTCTCCAACAGGGCCGGAAAGTCAATCAGCCCCGTGTCTAGGTCCTTGACGAGCGCTCCCGATTCCTCGATATTGCGCGCCGCCCCTTGCAGTCGCTCGACGGCTTGGTGTCTTACGAGTTTACGCTTCGCCACCGAGGTAGGGTCGATCTCGACTCCGCCCAGCGCATTGATTCGGGCGCTCAGCGAGCGCAGCTCACGTTCGACCTCGACCGCCTCTTTTTTAGCTTCGATGGCCTGTTGAAGCCACTCACGAAGTCTCGGAATGAGGTCGTCGGCTTCCTGTAAAGTAAAGAATTTTCCCATCAGTGTTGACGCGGGGCCGGTCTTGACCGAGCGGTTCGTTGCGCTTGCACGGCGCGGCGTAAGGACGCGAACGGAAACCGAAGCGCGAATGAGCGAGAAGACGCCCGCCTTGCCTCCCTCCAGAACAAAGGGCCGGATGGAACGTGCTAGATGCCCATCACTTGCACCGAGATGGAACGGTTCCGCGGGCCGTCGAGTTCGGCCAGAATAATGCTTTGCCAGGTCCCCAGCAGTACTTTTGCATTGCGCACTTGAAGCGAGACGAACTGGCCCAGAAACAGCCCCCGCAGGTGAGAAACGGCGTTCTTGCGCTCACAGTCGGAGTAGGCCGGGTCGTCGTGCCGCCACGAAGTATTCCGCCCTACGAATTGCTCGAGCAAGGTCCGAATGTCGTGCAGCAATGCATCCTGCCACTCGTTGATGAACAAACAGGCTGTGGTGTGCAGGGACTGCAGGTGAACCGTGCCGTTTCGGACGCCGCTTTTGCGCACGATCTCGTTGATCCGGTCGGTTGCATTGATCAGCTCGAACTTCTCGTTCGTAATCCAGTCGACGATTCGCACGAAAGTCTTGACACCCGGCACACCTGCCGGCTGCTGAGGTTTGACAGGATCGGTTTTCACGGCTTGGGGTTGTAGGCTTGCCTTGGCGCTCATGTTAGATTCAACCTCCCAGACTTGGGACTTCGGGGAAAGCCTTAGATATGGTTGTCGAAAAGTGTCTGCATGGCCGTCGGGCAGCGTGCTCTTAACCTGTACGCTCCGTTGACACCGGCTGAATCGTATTATACCAGGGGTTGTGCGTCGCCAAATGAAGGGTGCGGGCCTTCCACATCGCAGCCTGGCCTTCAACGGTAAAACTCGCCAGGCGGTACGAAGCAGTGGGCCACGGACTCTGACGACGGCCACGTGTCGGACGAGCGCATTGTTCGCTGCCGCATTCGCCCGAAAGATCGCGTATGAAGCCGGCAGGATTGCCGGCCGCTACTCAAAACTATTGAGGCTCGTAAAATACAGTGACTTTGGAACACGGGCACAGCATGCTGTGCCCCTACAGTCTGAACACGGGCCCTGTCACCATAATTCGCGAAACTAGGACCGCCAAGAGCGGCGGTCGTTACCGGTGCCGGCCAGCCCTTTCCATAAGTAGCCGGGGACGATCTTTACATATACATGCCGCCGTTCACGTTGAGAACGTGCCCGGTGATGTAGCCCGCTTCTTCACCGGCGAGGAACCGAACCGCGTGCGCTACATCGGTGGCTTCTCCGATCCGGCGGAGGGGAACTGACGCCAGGATCTTCTCGCGTACTTTTTCGTCGAGAGACTCCGTCATGGCGGTCTGGATGAATCCGGGCGCCACGGCGTTGACGGTAATGCTCCGGGAGGCAAGCTCTTGGGCGAGAGCCTTCGTCAATCCGATCAGTCCGGCTTTTGAGGCCACATAGTTGGCTTGACCGGGGTTGCCGGCCTGTCCGACCACAGACGAGATGTTGATGATGCGGCCCCATCGTCCTCGCACCATCGCGGGCAGAACCGCCTGAATGCAGAGGAAACTTCCGGTGAGATTGGTCTCGATCACCTGTTGCCAGTTTTCAGACGACATGCGTAAGGCCAGCCCGTCCCGGGTCATGCCGGCGTTGTTCACCAGGATGTGAATGCCGCCTGAGATCTCCCGGGCTTTAGCAAAGGCCTGTTGAATCGACTCAGCCGATGCGATGTCGAGGGGCACGGCGTCAGCCCGCCCGCCTTGGGAGCGAATCTCTTCCACCAGCTCATTTAGCTTGTCTTGCTGTCTCGCGCCGACAACCACCCGAGCGCCCGCCTCGGCCAGCTCCAAGGCGCAAGCGCGGCCGATGCCTTGGCTGGCTCCGGTGACAAATGCAACCCGATCTTTCATGACGCGAGTGTCTCCAAAGACTTCAAGTCTTCCACGTTCGATCCTTTCAGCGAGCGGTCGATTCGCTTCAATAGACCAGTCAACACCCTCCCCGGCCCGACCTCAATGAAGTGCTTGACTCCCTGAGCGGCCAAGCAGCGCACGGACTCTTCCCACTGAACCGGGTTCGGCACCTGCTCGTTGAGACCCTCGCGGGCTTGCTCGCCGCTTCGAATCTCCCGCGCCGCGTAATTGTTGACCAGCGGGATTGTGAGATCCTTGAACTCGACCTCATCGAGGTCGCCCGCCAGCCGCTCCTGAGCCGGTTTCATCAGCGCGCAATGGAAAGGAGCGCTGACCGCAAGCAGCACCGCCCTACGGGCCCCTCGGGCCTTGGCCAACTCGACGGCCCGCGACACGGCGCCGGCGTGTCCGGCGATGACCACCTGCCCCGGTGCGTTGAAATTAGCGGCGGAAACCACCTCGCCATTCGCCGCCTCGGCGCAAATCGCGCCTATCTCTCCGCCCGGCAGTCCGAGGAGAGCGGCCATGGCCCCGACTCCCGCCGGCACTGCCTCCTGCATATAGCGGCCCCGCCTGCGGACCAGACGTACTGCATCCTCAAAGCGCAAGGACCCGGCGGCCACCAGCGCCGAGTACTCTCCGAGGCTGTGCCCGGCCACGTAGTCGGCCTCGATTCCTCGTCCACGGAGCACGGCCAACGTCGCCACCGAACAGGCCAGCAAAGCCGGCTGGGTGTTTTCGGTGAGCTTGAGGTCTTCGGCCGGGCCCTCGAAGCAGAGCTTCGAGATGGGGAAGTCCAGCGCCTGGTCGGCCTTCTCGAAGACTTGAAGGGCGTCGGCGAAGCTCTCGGCCAACTCGCGCCCCATGCCGGGGACTTGCGACCCCTGGCCCGGAAAAACGAACGCGGTCTTGGGCATGAAGTCTCACACTATCTCGCTACAGGCCGAGAAGCAAGCCGGGATTGGTTGGCGCGGGGTGTCTTCTCGTAGCGCAGTATTTCGGAAAGACGGTTACGTATCAATCAGCGTCGAGGTATTGCGGCTCATCAGCTCGGGCGCAATGAATTGCGCCCCTACGTTTCAATGCGAGATACCCAAGCCCATCACTAGGCGCACGATTCATCGGCTCCACGAGTCTTGGCCGGCTTGCGACTGGACGCCGAAGACATCCTGGGTCCCTCCGAACAGTGATCCGCCGCCTTACACTGCGCCGCGTCCCATTCCCAACGGCGGAACATCAAACTCGCAAACCGTCCCCGTCCGCCTCCGGGCCGCCGAAAAACTCCGCCCCGGCCGCTTGATCTCGGGGGCCATAGATTGTACCTTGTAGCCATGGCATCGCGAAGTTTGAATAAAGTTATGTTGATCGGCAACCTTGGTAAGGATGCCGAGACGAAACACACGGCCGGCGGCGTCGCCCGCACCTACTTCACTCTGGCCACCTCAAGACGCTGGAAAGACCAGCAGACAGGCGAGTGGCGAGAAGAGACCGATTGGCACGACGTGATCCTCTGGAGATCGGAGAACGTCGCGGCTTATTTGCAAAAAGGAAAGCAGGTCTTCGTGGAAGGCCGGCTGCAGACCCGGAGCTGGGAGGACCAGAGCGGAAACCGCCGCTATCGAACCGAGGTCGTCGCCGACAACTTGATCCTGCTGCGGGGAGGCCCGGCGGACGCCGACGGCCCCTCCGCCGTGGCCGGAGGCCAGTCGGCGTCAGCGAGTGGCGCAACGGCATCCGGCGCGGCATCCGGTGGTGACGCCGATCAGGGCATCACCGATGACGATGTCCCGTTCTAGCCGGCGGCGGTAGGCCGACCTGACAGTAGTGGCGTGTATCTTGTCCTGATACCGGCTTACCTGCCTCGCTGCTAAGATGACTCTAGGTTAAGTGCATCATTTCGCAAATACGGTTACGAAAGGTGGCCGACTGCGGGCGCGATGAATCGCGCCCCGACTGATGGGCTTGCGCATCTCGCGTTCAAAGGTAGAGGCGCAATAAATTGCGCCCGAGCTGATGAGCCGCAACACCTCGACAAGCTAATTGATACGTAGCTGTATTTGCGAAATACTGCAAGCAGGGACAGGCGCTCCGGTTGTGCGGGGAGTCTCTGTGAGGGGGCAGGGACCTTATCACGACTCAGCGGATTTGACGAGCGGTCGGCGCGTTCCATAGCAGGTCAGAGCGTCACAAGGGCTCACCGTGGGAATCTGGGTCAAGCGCGGACTGGCGATTCTCATCGCCGGCGGGATCGTCTTTCTCGTCGCGACGCGCGTCTTTGAAGCCCGCGAGGACGCTGCCCGCGCCAAGTCGCGCCAGCAGGCCTGGGGCGGAGGCCGCGTGGTCAATGTCGACCTCGCGCAAGCCTGGACGGGCGTCGTTAGCGACGTACTCCTGCTGACCGGCGCTCTCAAACCCAAAGAACAAGTCGACGTCACGTCGAAAGCCACGGGGCGGGTCGAGAGCATCCGCTTTCGAGTCGGCGACCGGATCGGCGCCGGGGACTTGGTCGCCGAACTCGAGGACGACGAGCTGCGGCAGCAGGTTCACCGGGCCGAGGCGGTCATCGCCGTGGCTCGCGCATCCTACCGGCAGCGCCGAGCCGAGCACGATAACGCCGGGGCTGAGCTGGAGCGAGCCGAAAGCCTTTTCCAAGATGGACTCGTTTCTTCCCAAGACTACGAGGCGCAAAAGACCAGCCTGGCCGTCGTCAATGCCCAGGTGGAGTTGGCCGTGGCCCAGCAAAAGCAAGCCGAGGCCGAGCTGAGTGAGTTGAAAATTCGTCTGGCGCAAACGAAAATCTACTCCCCCATGAGAGGGATCGCCGCCACGCGGTATGTAGATGTCGGGGCGCTGGTGAGTCCGACCACCCCGATCATACGGATCGTCAATCTCTCGACCATGGTCACCCAGGGGAACGTTCCCGAGCGGAACATCGGCAGGTTGCGCGTGGGAAACCCGACCACAGTGCGAGTGGACGCGCTGCCCGAACAGCCTTTTAGCGGCCGCGTGGCGCGTATCGCCCCGGTTCTCGACGCCGCCACCCGCAGCGCTTTGATTGAAATCGACATCCCGAACCCGAAGGGCGAGCTCAAGGCCGAAATGTTCGCCCGCATCGAATTGGATCTTGGCGCGACCCGTGAAGCTACATTGATTCCCCGCGACAGCTTGGTCTACCGCGGTCAGCAAGCGGGTGTCTATGTAGTGGAAGGCTCTCGCCCGGTGTTCCGGCCCATCGAGACCGGCATGACGCGGCAGGAGATGGTCGAAGTACTCTCCAACCTCGATCCGGGGACGGCCATCGTAGGCCGGGGCGCTTCCATGATCCGCGACGGAGACCGCATCGCCGCTCCCGAGACGCAGGAAGAAGCCGGTGGCCGTCCGGTGGCGGGCGGTGCAGAAAGTGCCGGGCGCCGGGATCGAGCCGGCCGTCCATCGGACCAGGGCCGATCGGCCCGCGGACAGCAAGGCGCCTCCAGCAAAGCTCAATAGGATATGGCTATGAATCTGGCGGAGTTTTCCATTCGGCGTCCGGTAACGATTCTGATGGTCTGCCTGGTCGCCATCCTTTTGGGGACCATCGCGTTCGTTCAAATCCCCGTGGATTTGATGCCCGAAATCGAATACCCCATCATCAGCGTCAACACCAGCTATGAGGGCGTTGCGCCGGAGGAAATGGAAACCCTGATCGCCCGTCCACTGGAGCAGGCTCTCAGCTCCGCGCCCAACGCCGAGGAAATCACCTCCTCCTCTTCGGAAGGCCGAGCCAGCGTACGGGTGAGGTTTGTCTACGGAACTGACTTGGATGTCGCCGCCGCCGACCTGCGCGCGCGCATCGACGCCCGCAGAACAAGCCTCCCCGACGACGCGGATCCGCCCACGCTGTTCAAGTTCGACGTCTCGCAGTTCCCCATTATGTTTGTTACGGTTGCCGCGGAGGATATGGACTCCAAGCAACTGCGTCACTTCGTCGAAAAAAGCATCCAGTATCGAATCGAACGCCTCCCCGGCGTCGCGCAGGCCCGTGTCAGCGGCGGTTTGCGGCGCGAGATCCACGTCGACCTGGATCTCAACAAGTTGCGCGCCTTGGATTTATCCGTGGCCCAAGTCGTCCAGACGCTGCGGAGAGAAAACCTCAATCGTCCGGTGGGGCCGGTCCGCGAAGGCCGCTACGAGGTGTTGATGCGCACGGCGGGTGAGTTCAAGCGTCTCGAGGACATTCTCAATGTGGGCGTCACGACTCGCAACGGAGTGCCGGTCTACATGCGCGACATCGCCTTGGTGGAAGACTCCCACGAAGAGATCCGCTACATCGTCCGGGTGAACGACGTGCCGGCTGTGCGTATGTTTATCTACAAGCAGTCGGGCGCCAACACCGTCAAGGTGTCCGACGCGGTGTGGGAGGAAGCGGGCAGGATCCACCGCGACCATGGCAACGTTACGCTGGCGGCGACGTGGGATTCAGCGGATTTCATACGCACTTCCATCAATAATGTGCGGGACGCTGTGTTGATCGGAGCCGGCCTGGCGGTCTTCGTTCTGTTGTTCTTCCTGCGCAGCATTTCGAGCACGTTGATTATCGGCGTGGCCATCCCGATCTCGGTGATCGCCACGTTTGCGCTGATGTACTTCAACGGCTTCACGCTGAACACGGTTTCCTTCGGCGGACTTGCGCTCGGTGTGGGCATGCTCGTCGACAACGCCATCGTGATACTGGAAAACATCTTCCGCCACCGCGAGCGAGGCAAACAGATCGAAGAGGCAGCCGTGGTCGGCAGTCGCGAGGTGGCCATGGCCGTCACCGCCTCGACGCTGACGACGATTGCCGTCTTCGTCCCGGTGCTCTTTATGGCGGGTGTTTCGGCACAAACGTTCCAACAGCTTGCCTGGGTGGTTGCTTTTTCCCTGTTTTGCTCGCTGACCGTCGCGCTGACCCTGGTGCCGATGCTGTGTTCGCGTTATCTGCGGGTTCGTCAGGCGGGCGGGGCTTCCCAGGGTACGTTGGCGCGGCGGGTGGCGGAGGCCCACGAGCGGATGTCCGACCGCTATGGACAAGTTATTTCCTGGGCTGTCGACCATCGCAAGACGGTGGTTTTGACGGCGGTGGGGCTGCTCGTAGGCGCCTTTTATTTGTCCGGGTTCGTTGGTGTCGAGCTCCAGCCGGAGGTCGATGAAGGGCAGATTCGCGTGAGCGTCGAACTGGAGCCAGGCACGCGGGTAGAGATCACCGACGGCATCATGCGGCGGTTGGGCCGAACCGTCCGCGAAAAGGTTCCCGAAGCCAACTACGTCATGGTCGAGGCAGGCAGCAACAGCACGTGGCGCGCTGAAGGCACCAATCGAGGACAGTTGCGCATCGACTTGGTCGAGCAAAAGTTCCGCGAGCGCTCGGCAGCGGAGATTGCACGGACGCTGCGTCCCATGATGGAAATCGAGCCCGGCATGATTGTTCGAACCCGTGTCAGCAGCGGTCTGTTCCGGCGCGGCATGGGTGAGGGCGACCGGCTTTCGGTGGAAGTCCGAGGGCACGAGATCGAAGTGGCTCAGAAGCTTGCTGAGCGGGTGCAAGAGGCGATGGCGTCCATCGCGGGCGTGACCAGCTCCCAGGTAAGCCGCCGTCCGGGCATGCCCGAGATGCTGATTTCGGTTGACCGCGCGAAGGCTACCAGTATGGGCTTGTCGGTATCCGAAATCGCCGACACGCTGGAGACGGCTATTGGCGGAACGCGAGCGTCGCTCTACCGCGAGGAGGGCGACGAATACGACATCGTGGTTCGCCTGCGCGAAGAGGACCGTCTGAAGATCCGACAAGTCGCTCAGGTGCCGATCACTCTCCCCGACGGGCGGACGATTCCCGCCGAGACCATCGTTCGCATGCGGCGTCAAGAGGGACCGGTCGAGATCACTCGTTCGGACCAGCAGCGCATTGTGACCGTCGATGGGACCATCGCCGATCGTGACCTGGGCAGCATCGTGGGCGACCTCCGGGCGTCCCTCTCCCAGATCGAAATTCCAACAGGATACGAGCTCAAGTTCGGCGGCGAGTACGAAGAGCAGCAGGAAGCCTTCTTGCAAATGACCTTCGCCGCCATCCTGGCTCTGGTGTTGGTTTATATGGTGATGGCGGCGCAGTTCGAGTCTCTCCGCGACCCGTTCATTATCTTGTTCTCGATTCCGCTGGCCTTCGTGGGGGTTGTTTTGGTTCTGTTTATGACCGCAACGACTTTCAACATTCAGGGATTCCTGGGGGTCATTGTCTTGGTCGGCATTGTAGTGAACAACGCCATCGTCCTGGTGGACTATACCAACAGACTGCGTCGCGAGGAGCATTTCTCGGTTCGGGAAGCGGTCGTCACCGCCGGCAGCCGCCGGCTGAGGCCGATCTTGATGACCACGATCACGACGGTGCTCGGGCTGACTCCCATGGCCCTGGGTATCGGCGAGGGCGGAGAGCTACAAGCGCCGCTGGCCCGCGTGGTTATCGGGGGTCTTTGCACCTCTACGCTGATTACTTTGGTGTTCATTCCGGTCGTTTACATGACCCTCGAAGAGCGCGCCGAGCGGGCCCGAGCACGCCGGCCGGTGCTTGCCCAGCCCGTCGAGTCCGCCGGGGATTAGGTCCGAATCGGCATGCCGTGCCCGAAGTTCCCGATCGTCCACCTGGCTGCTAACTAACTAAGGGCTGCGCCCTTGATATCCCAGAGCGTCGAGCACCGAGCCGCGAGTGTGAGCGAGCGGTCCAGAGATGAGGCCGCTCGGCAGGGATGAATCCGCGTCCGCCCCAACACCCACCTAACGAGAACAAAGTTCTCGTTCCAGCGCGCATAACGGCCTAACCAAGGGCTCCGCCCTTAATGGAGTTGATGGACCAACTGGTCAGGAAAACTGACCTCGAAGGCTCTGAAGTCCTGTGTTAAGATGGGCGAAGCCTGGCCGTATTCTCGCCACGGTAGCTCAGTTGGCAGAGCAGCGGTTTCGTAAACCGCAGGTCGTCGGTTCGAATCCGACCCGTGGCTCCATATTTTCCATAACTTAGCGAGAAAGAAGCTCTCCCGTAGCAGGGTTTTGCTAATCTAGGCCACACGTTTAGCCTCTTTCCGGTGAGCTGTTTGAAGAGCTGCCGCTGCCCTTCAGCGGTACAATTTCCTCAGGCTGGGGGCGGCCCATGAGCGAAGGCTCAACCACTCACGCGGAATCTAATTCGGACAAGAATGGTTTTATCTTTCGATGTCACGAGGGACACTCTTATGAGACCCATGACCACTCATCTTTCGTTTGCACTCACGTTCGTCCTTTTCTTCACCGGCTGCGCGTCCGAGTCTGAGACAGCCGAAGTGAAGGTCGGCGGGGATTCGTGGAAATCTAACTGGCCGCGGCACGTAGTCGCCGAAGGCTTTGCGAACCAAACCGCGGTGGCCGCCGACTTCAGCGGCGACGGCCTGCCCGACGTCATCGTCCACGCCGAGAACCAAGCCCGCCTCTACACTGCCCCCGATTGGAAGCAAACCATCATCAGCGAACAGCCCGGCAAGACAGCCGTCCACAGCGAAGTGATGGACGTGGATGGCGACGGCGACCCGGACTACATCGGCGCGGTCTACAGCCCCGGCCCGGTCTTCTGGCTTGAGCGGCCCGCCAAACCGCTGACCGATCCCTGGCCTTACCACCTGGTGGACGACGAGATTGACGGCACACATGGGCTCATCCTGGGCGACATCGACGGCGACGGCGGCCTCGACCTCGTCGCCAACAGCGCGCAGCCCAAGGGACCGTACCCCGAATCCATCGTCTGGTATAAGGTGCCCGACAACCCGCGCCAGGCCGAGCGCTGGGTGCGCCACGTCTTTGCAAAAAACGACGCATCAGGACTCAGCCACTACATGGGTGTCGGCGACGTCGACGGTGACGGCAAGACGGACATTTCCTGCGCCGCCAAGATCCCGGAAGGTGGTAACTGGTTTGCCTGGTGGGAGCAACCCGCCGATGGCAGCCTGCCGTGGACGAAGCACGTTCTTGCCACCGAGCAAGAGGGTGCGACCAACATCCTGATCGCCGAGCTGAGCGGCGACGGCAAGACCGATTTCATCGCCAGTCGGGGGCATGGCAGAGGCGTGCTGTGGTTCGAAGCGCCCGAGTTCACGTTGAAGGAGATCAACCCTGATCTCGAAGGTCCGCACAGCCTCGCCGTTGGGGATATCGATCAGGACGGCGACATCGACGCCACCACCTGCGCTAAAGACAGCTTCATCGCGGCCTGGTTCGAAAACGACGGCAGCGGCAACTTCACCACGCACCACATCAACGAAGATCAGGCCGCCTACGATATTCGCCTCGTCGACATGGACAACGACACCGACCTCGACGTTCTCGTCGCCGGCCAGGAGAGCAAGAACGTCGTCTGGTACGAGAACGGTTTGCGGTAGGTGTTTCTCGCAAAGGCGCTAAGGACCGCAAAGAACACTCAGAACCCTTCCCCCGCTTGGTTTTTCCGCCATCCGCATCACCCAAAACTGATACGAAGAGTTCCACGACCGCGAACAGGACTAAGTAGTCCATTTCATAAGTTCGGTCACGTATATTTAGATTTAGAAGCCAGGTGGACGATCGGGAACTTCGGGCACGGCATGCCGTGCCCCTACATTTCCAGGCACCCAATAGATCTCTAGGGGCACAGCATGCTGTGCCCGCCTGCCTCGCCCGAAACGTGAGTGTATTCATGAAATGGAGAGAGCCTGCGGTTTGCCGTGGCCAAGCTCCAATCTCCCGGTCACGGGCTGTAACATATTTTTTTTCAGTAACCTCTGGGCCCTTGTCCGGGGAAATCCTGGGCCCCCGCGATAGAATAGACGCAGGAGGCTGTGCCGGGAAGGTATGACAGAATCGGGGATTGCGACAAGCGGCGAGAACCGGACAGAGCCGTGCCCGTCAGGGCGCGGGCCCTTCCCAGGGCTTTTTTCACCCGCGGAAACGACCCGATCCAAGCAAAATTACCAAACAAACCAAATTCACATGTAAGACAAACTCTTTCAATAACTTAGACGACATTTCTGAGGCGAAGAAGAGACGCTACTCAGAGGCAAAACGAGCCCCATGGCTGCCCGCTTGCCTACCGCTGATGCCTGTCAGTGTCCCCCAGGCATTAGCCGGACTGACCCTCCGGGATCCATAAGCTTTTGCGTTGCCATGTGTCCCGAGTGATGCTGCGCCGTTCCCTGCCGGGTATGCTGAAAGGCAAGCGTGCGCTCTCAGGCCACAGCGGAAGACGCCGGCAAACGCTTGGATCGATTCCTAGCGGAACAGATGCCCGAAACCAGCCGCGCGCGGATTCAGCAGTGGATCCGCGACGGACGAGTTACGATCGACCAGGCGCCGGGCCGGGTTTCGTTTAGGCTACGTGGCACGGAGTTGATTGCGGTCGATCCTGGTCCCGCCAAGCCGCTCAAGGCCTTCGCTGAGGAAATTCCGCTCGACATTCTCTACGAAGACGAAGACATCGCGGCCATCAACAAGCCTGCCGGAATGACCGTGCATGCCGGCGGAGGAGCCACGTCGGGGACGCTCGTAAACGCCTTGCTGCATCACTTTGGGAAACTCTCGGGGACCGGCGGTGAACTGCGTCCGGGAATCGTACACCGGCTGGACCGACTCACTAGTGGCGTCTTGCTGATTGCAAGAAACGACCGCGCCCACCGTCGCCTGGCCCGGCAATTTCAGTCCCGGCAAGTCAAGAAAACGTACTGGGCCCTCGTCCACGGCGATGGCACGCGGGGTCACCCAAAAGGCAGGCGCGTGGAAGCCGACAGCCAGTGGTGGACGCGCCTGGAAATGCCTGTCCATCGCGATCGCCGGCAACGCGCGAAAATGACCGCCGGCCGCTCCGGGCGCTCGGCCCAAACCGACTTCCGCCCGCTGCAACGCTGGCCGTCATTCACACTGCTTGAAGTTCGTATCGCGACCGGGCGCACCCATCAGATCCGCGTGCACCTGTCCTCGATCGGACATCCCGTCGTCGGAGACCGCCTTTACGGGGCGCCGGCCTCGGTCCCTGAACTTCCCAAACTCGAGCGCTTCTTTCTTCACGCACGGGCGATCGGATGTCGCCACCCCACGACCGATGCCCCCTTGGAAATCGAGGCGCCCCTACCGAAGGAACTCGAGAGTGTATTAGAAGCCTTGGAGGTATAATGAAGCGGGGTTTCAAGCAACGAAAATCGTCATGAAGCGAGTCGGACTGCTGTTCTTATTGGTCGGCGCGATGTTCGCGCAAAACGGCAAAAACGCTCCGACCGGCAGCGTCTTTCCCGCCGACCCGGAATCGACGATCCGCGTCGAGGTCTTCCGAGTCCCGCTTCTGTTCACCGTCACGGATCAGAAGAATCACTTCATCACCAACCTGGATCGTGAGGATTTCAGGGTCTTTGATAAGGGGAAAAGGCAAGTCATCAAGGAGTTCGTTCGGGAGAGCGAACTGCCGCTACGGATCGGCATTCTGCTCGATACGAGTAACAGCATCCGCAACCGATTCAAGTTCGAGAAAGAGGCGGCGATAGAGTTCGTCCGAACGGTTTTACAGGAAGAGAAAGACAAAGCTTTCTTGGTCAGTTTCGACACGCGCGCCGAGCTGATCATCGATTTCACCAACGATGCCGACGAGTTGGCGAGAGGCATTCGGTCAACGCGGGCCGGGGGCGGGACGGCGCTCTTTGACGCCATCTATTACGCTTGCCGTGACAAACTGCCCGAAGATTGGCCGCCCGAACAGTTTCGGAGAGCGCTCGTGGTCTTGGGCGACGGAGAGGACAACCAGAGCTCGGTGACTCGCGAGATGGCGCTTGACATGGCGCAAAAGGCCGAGACGGTTATCTATGCCATCTCGACCAACCGTTCCGGTAAGTTTTTCCCGGGAGACAAGGTGCTCAAGAGATTCACGCAGGAAACGGGGGGCATCAAGTTTCACCCTTTTCAGGCCCGCGACCTGGAACAGTCTTTCGCCGATATCGCCAACGAGCTGCGTCACCAGTACTTCATTCTGTATTCGCCGAATAACTTTGAGCCGGACGGGAGCTTTCATAAGATTCGAGTCAAGGCCCGCGTCAAAGACACTGTTGTGAGGGTCAGACGGGGCTACTACGCTCCCCTGCCGGGCGAGGAACGACGCTAGCCACTGCGGCCTGCCTACCGCCGCGTGGTGGTTTTTTTCACGGGATCGTCAGATTTCACTTTCGCTTTTTGTTCGCCTGTAGTAAAATCAGCAGTCAAGAGGTCAGATCGAGCGCATCACGGGTGTAGAAGCCGGACTCGATTCAGCCGTTCAATCAGCTTTTCCGGTGCAGGCTGCGAGCCGATCGGATAGAACGCTGATGCGTTATCTCTCGGGCTTCCCCAACGCTGGAACCTGACCTACAAAAAGGAGCTAATTACATGGATCAGCTAGACCGCGATCGCAGCTTAGAACTAGCCCTGAGTGAGATTGAAAAGGCTCATGGAAAGGGCTCAATCCTACGCCTCGGTTCGCGCGAAGCCATCGTGCCGGTGAGCACGATTCCAACGGGTTCGATTTCCCTTGATGCCGCCCTGGGTGTGGGCGGATTTCCGCGCGGACGGGTCATTGAAATCTACGGCCCGGAATCTTCCGGCAAGACCACGCTCGCACTGTCCGCCCTGGCACAGGGCCAGAAACTTGGTGGCATGGCAGCTTTCATCGACGCTGAACACGCCATGGACCCCGGCTACGCCAAGCAGCTTGGCGTCGATGTCGATAACCTGCTCGTCTCACAGCCCGACTGTGGGGAGCAGGCATTGCAAATCGCCGACGTACTGGTGCGCTCCGGCGCAATCGAGGTGCTGGTTGTCGATTCGGTCGCCGCTCTTGTACCTCGCGCTGAGCTTGAAGGCGAAATGGGCGACAGTCATATGGGTCTTCAGGCTCGCTTAATGTCCCAGGCGCTGCGTAAGCTGACGGGCATAGTGTTTAAGTCCAACTGCTGTCTCATCTTCATCAACCAGATTCGGGAAAAGATCGGCGTCATGTTCGGCAACCCGGAAACCACGACCGGCGGACGGGCCCTGAAGTTTTATTCCTCTGTTCGGATTGACATTCGGCGCATCGCCGCCATCAAAGACGGCGATAGGATAATCGGCAATCGGACGAAAGCGAAAGTCGTCAAGAACAAGGTCGCGGCGCCGTTTCAGCAGGCTGAGTTCGACATCATGTACGGCCAGGGCATCTCGCTCGAAGGAGACCTGCTCGATCTCGGAGTCGCCCACCGCGTCGTGGCGAAAAGCGGCGCTTGGTACTCCTACGGCGGGGACCGCATCGGTCAGGGGCGCGAGAACACGAAAGAATTCCTCCGCGAAAACACCGACATCCGTGATAAGCTGCACGTCGAACTACGACAGGCTCTAGGCTTACAGCCGCCTCCGGAAACCCAGTCGGCCGAAGGACCGAACGGCTCGCCCAAAGCCACTACGGCGGACGCCAGTACGGCCGCTCGGGCGTAGGGAGGTTTCGGCCGGAGCGAGGGCCGAATAGCGCAGCTTGTCTATTACGCTTTTCTCGCTACGCGGCGAGGCGAAGTGCGTGAGAAGGGCGTCAGGATGAGGTGTGCGTAGCTCCCTCCGCCCTTTCGGGGCTCGACTCTGTGTGATCCCTACCCCCGGACCGCGGATTTCCATCCGCGGCTCTCCTGCGAGATTACAGGCCGCTCCCCGGGTATTCTTACCAACGGTTCGGGTTCACGTAGCGCTCCATTGGTTCGCCTCGCCACCTCGTGCCAATAGCGGCCTAATGACGCTGTCTCTTCTGCTTCCGATCCCGGCCCGGCGATTTTGGCCGGTCAGACACTTGCGCTGATTCAAACGTCGCCATTTCGTTGTAAAGCCGCAGGGCAGACTCGATGACGCCGATTGCCAAGGCGGAGCCAGTGCCCTCTCCCAAGCGCATGTCAAGCGACAAGAGGGGCTCGACCTCAAGAGCTTCCAGCATCACTCGATGGCCGGGCTCGGCGGACTGGTGCGAAAAAAAGAAGTAATCCCTAAGCAGAGGCGCCAGTCGAATCGCCAGTAACGCACCGGCCGAGGCGATAAAACCGTCTACGACTACGGCCACACGTGAAGCGGCGGCCCCCAGGCAGAATCCGCCGACGCCCCCGATTTCGAAGCCGCCCACGGCGGCCAGAACTGCGATCGGGTCGGCAGGGTCGGGGTGATGCAGCTCGAGAGATCGCTCGATCACTTCGGCCTTGTGCTGAAGCTGGCTCTTGGTGATCCCCGTGCCGGAACCCACTAGTTCGCCGGGATCTTGGTCCGCAATCGCCGCCAGCACCGCACTGGCCGATGTAGTATTGCCGATCCCCATCTCCCCGACGCCCAACAATCCAAACTCCAAACTTGCCGCCGCTCTGGCCAGAGCGATCCCCGTTTCGATCGACTGCACGGCCTGGTCCCTCGTCATCGCTGGTTCGCGCAAGAAATTTCGCGTCCCGGGAGCCACTTTTCGGCGCACAACACCTGGAATCGAAGCCAGATCGTGATCCACACCCATGTCGACAATCACGGGGTCGATGCCGAACTGCCGGCACAGGACATTGATGGCAGCGCCGCCGGAGACGAAGTTCCGCACCATTTGGTAGGTCACTTCCCGCGGATACGCGCTTACTCCCTCCGCCGTGACGCCGTGGTCGGCGCAAAACACAAACAGCGACTTGCGGGGCAACGGCAGTTGCGTCTGGCCGCGCACCAGCCCATACTGCAAGACGATCTCCTCAAGACGTCCGAGGCTACCGCGGGGCTTTGTCAGGCTGTCCAGCCGGTCTTGGATTTGCTTGGCGAGACGCGGGTTCGCCGTGGGGGAGATTTGGCCAAGAGTCTGAGTAAGTAGCTCCATGAATCCGTGCGGACCCATTGTCTCAGACGATTCGCCGGGACGGTTGCCAGTGGGCGAACGACGCGTTCGTTTGGGTCGCTTTGCCTAATGCTGTTCCGGGCCCACATTTTCGTATATGAGGCAGATTGAGCGGGCTTTCAAACAACCAATACTGGGCAAGATCTGTGGCGGTTTTCGGGGCCGTTGCCGGTCGAAGTCCCACCGGACTGCACTATTGAGCCACGGGCTCCCTGGAAAAAGTTGGGCTTTTCGGATTTTTCCGCCAACTCTTCTCCAGCCGGGCCGTTGATTAGCTACAATACGTGCTGAAAATTGCATGGGTGGAGCTTTCCCCCGCTGACAAAATCGCGCCGCCAAGGCGCATGGAAGCTTGAGGAGTGCTACCTGATGCCCAAGCCACCAAGTCACCCTGTTATCGTCGTCCCCGGCATCACAGCCACCGCACTGCGCGACGAGTACCCCCTGCCGACCGAGTCGGTTTGGTCGGTGCTGCGCAAGGATTACGCCCGGGTTGCTCTGCATCCCGACAACCTTCGCTATGAAGCCCGCGAACCGGCGCGCCTAGCGGCGGACCAACTTTTCGGTGTTGCCTACGAGGAGTTTATCGAGGAGCTGCGCTACAACCTGCGCCAACGAGAAGACGAACCGGTCCCCGTTTTTCCTTTCGCCTACGACTGGCGGCACCCATTAGAAGTCATCGAACGTCACCTAGAGGCGTTCGTTGAAGAGGTGATCGAGCGAACCAAGTTGCTGAAGCACTACCACAACAGCGGCTATGGAGACGATCCAAAGGTTAACGTTGTGGGGCACTCTATGGGTGGACTTGTGATTGCCGGGTACCTCGAGCGGGCTGGGAACAAAGCTCGCGTGGCGAAGGTAGCGACGCTGGCGACGCCTTTTCGGGGGTCATTCGAAGCGGTCGTCCAGTTGGCAACCGGAACTTCGAATCTGAGCGGGGCCGCCCCCAGCTCTCGCGAGCGGGAAACAGCCCGCGTCACCCCGGCTCTTTACCACCTGATTCCGAGCTTCAGGCGAGGCCTAGAGGTCGCGCCTGGGCTGCCAAAGTCGCTCTTCAACGTAGACATTTGGCAGCCGAGCATCGTCAGTACGCTCTCTGAATACATCCGTCTCAAAGGCTTGCCGCCGAAGGATCCCAAGGCGCCCAAACGGCTTGATCGCGCCAAACAGCTGTTTGCCAGTCTGCTCGCGGCGGCGCGCGCCCATCGCAAGCGAGTTGACAGCCTCAAGCTTTCCCAAGCCGGGCTAGATGCGAAAGACTGGCTCTGCGTGGTCGGTGTGGACGCGGAAACGCGCGTCAAATTGGAAGTCATTCGACAAGGCAGGTATCCCGACTTTCGAATCACGGGCAAGCACCGCGTGAATCAATGGGATGACGCCGACAAGGATCGGTCGTTGACCGGCGACGGAACAGTGCCTTTCGCAGGCGGTGTCCCGAATTTTCTGCCGCTTGAAACCCTCGTCTGTGTGACTCCGGGCGATTTTGGCTACTGGGAAGTCTCAGATAAGGCTCTGATGAAGGTAGCCGGTTTCCATGGCATCATGCCGAACATGAACATGCTGCACCGGCTGGTGGTTCGGCATTTCACCGGCAGAAGCGACCGACGCCAAAACACATGGGGCCGACCGGCGCCATCGGTACAAGACAAAGACTGGCAGCCTCCCTTGCGCCTGCGGAACAAAGGTTGAGGCCTTCGGATCATCCCGAACATCATGACCGCCGGGGTCAAGAACCCTCATGAGCCGCGAGGATTTCGAAGAGTTGGCCGATCGGGCCTGGCAATCGATACCCAAGAGCTTCCGAGATCGCTTTTCGAACGTGGCCGTTTTCGTCGAGCAAGAGCCGGCGCCTTCGGACTTGCGTGCCGCCCGAGTTCCCCCCCGGGGGACCTTGCTCGGACTCTACCAGGGTGTGCCGCTCTTGCGGCGGGGTCATGGCTACGGGATGGTTTTGCCGGACAAAGTAACGCTATTTCAGGGGCCGATTGAGCGCTCCGCCCGACGGGCGGAAGAGATCCCTCAGATCATTTACGACACGTTGTGGCACGAGCTGGCCCATCATCTGGGCATGAACGAGAAGGAGGTTCGCGACGCCGAACGCCGGCGGGGAAGGCGGTGAACGTTAGCCCGCTTTCTCACGAGCTAACGGTCGAAGCACGGGATAGGCCCGCCATTACTTGGTTGCGCTTGCTGGCCGTCCGTAAGTATGCCTCCGCGCGCCGCACGCCTTGTACTGGCGGGCTTCTCAGGCACTTCGCGTCGCCACCACGTGACAAAGCGGGCTAAATCCCTGAACCAAGGAAGCCCCGAATCAGCCCTGGTATCCCAGAACAAGCAACGTTAAGTCGTCGTTCTGCGGAGCTCCCGCAGTGAAAGAGCTGACCTCCTCCCGAATGGATTGAAGCAGCTTCGGGGCGCTGGAGGAGGCGTGGCGCTGTGCGGCTTCCTTCAGGCGCTCTTCGCCGAACTGCTCATTCGACCAATTGACAGCCTCGGAGACGCCGTCGGTGTAGACAATCACCTTGTCACCTTGCGATAGCGTAAACTCCCGTTGCGGAAACTCCGCCTCAGGGAAAAGTCCGATCGGGGAGCTGGTCGCATTCAGCCATTCCGTTTCTCCCGAGGCACGCACAAGTATCGCCGGGCAATGACCCGCGCTGACCCATCGCGCGGTGCCGTCGCGCTGCACCAAGCAGTAAAAGACAGTCGCGAACCGGGCCGAACGCGAGCGCTCACAGATGTAGCGATTTACTCGGGCTACGATTTCAGAGGGCCGGGAATCGAGCGATGCGGTGGCGAAAAAAGCGCCCTGGATGAGAGAAGTCAACAGGGCGGCCGACACGCCCTTGCCCGAGACGTCAGCTTGGACAACGCCCCAGTGGTCCTCGGACAACTCCATGACGTCGAAATAGTCCCCGCCCACCTGGAAGCAGGCCTCGCTACAGCCCTCGGCCACCAACCAGCCCTCGGTGGGCAGTTGCGCGGGCAGCATCGTCTGCTGGATGTCGCGAGCGATCTTGAGTTCCTGCTCCAGCGACTGCTGCTTGTGTTCCTGGGCCAGCAAACGAGCATTTTCAAGCACCGTCGAAATCTCGATCGCCAGTGTCTGGAGCCGTTCCCGATTGGCTGCCGACAGGTCGCCCGTGACCTGCTTCGAGTCCATGTAGAGAGCGCCCAACGTATCCTCGCCGGGGGAAAGCAAACTCGTTTCGTGCTGTTGGCCGATTCGTATTCGCACCAGCGGTACGCAAATGACGCTCCTGAGCTCGAGCCGAGCAACGGTTTCGCCCAACTCTGTGTCGGCCGTCTCTTCCTTGGCGGGGTCAAAGGTCATCGACAGCAGATCCCGGCGTCTGGTAAGGGCTTCTTGGATCACCCGACGCGGCACGTGCAGTTCGTCGGCAGTCAACTGTTCGCCGCTGAGGTCTCGAGCAACTTTAACTTCCAGTTCCCCCGATTGATCCGTCAGCATCAGGAAGCCGCGCTCGGCTCCGGTCACGACCAGGGCCGCGTCGACAGCCGCGGCAAGAACTTCGTCAACTGCGAGTGACGCTTGCAGCGCCCGCGCCACTTCCAACACTGCACTAAGACGACCCAAGTTGCCCGTGCCCTCGCTTTCGGGCATGGCGGCGACCTTTTCCATCAGCGGAGCTGTGAAGGTTAGGTCCTTTCCGATTACAAGACGGTAGGAGTCTTCGATACCGAACTCGATTTCGTCTCCCGGACGCAGTTCGTGGCGGTCGACTTTCTTTCCGTTGACGAACAATCCGTGGCGGCTTTTGCTGTCTTCGATGTAGTATTTTGAGCCTTCGAGCAGGATTTGTCCGTGGTTGCGGGAAACGCGACTGTCTCGCAGGGGGATTTCGCACTCGGGGAGACGGCCGATGCGAAACGGGCTATGGGTCACCTGAACCTCGTACCTCTCCCCGGATGGACCGATGACTGTTACCGTCAAGACGGTGTTGCGGGGACCGCGTGGCGGAGCCGAGGCCGCAGTGTCCGCGGACATGGGCACTTACTAGGACGCGCGGGGCGAGCGTTTTGGGCGGGCGAGATTGTTGGCGTGGTTTTCCGTCGCCTCGCCGCTGCTGCCTAACGCCGTGGTCTGGCAATCAGCGCAATAGCCTCCGACTTCGGTTCTGGCGACAAGGATTCGAAAGCCGAAGTCGGACTCGATTTGTTGCTTGAGTAACTGCAGCGGCTCCCCAAAAAATTCCTGGACGCCGCCGCAGCGAAGACAAACGATGTGGGCGTGCTCCCGCTTGAGCCGTGTTTCGTAGTAGTGCTGATCTCCTTCGTGGTGTAGCAGATCCAACTCGTCAATCAAGCCCTCTTGCTTGAGCAGCTTTAGCGTGCGGTAAACGGTAACGCGGTTGATCTTGGGATCGCGTTTTTTCGCCAATTCATAGAGTTGGTCCGCATTGAGGTGCCTGTGAGAATGGTGAATGATCTCGAACAGGAGTTCCCGTTGGCGGGTTAGACGAATACCGTGCTTTCTTAGCGGGACTTTGAGAGAAGTTTCGCTAAGCACGGCAAGGGCTCTCCATGTTCGGCCATTATCGTAGCACAACGAACTTCGAATCCGTAGCGCTATCATGAGGGGAAGTACGTTCTCCGCCCACATAGGCTAGCTTTGACTCAAGCGAGGCAGGTGGTAACGAATCTTGTAACCCCACGGTGGCTTCTACTCGCCTGTCTGGTCGCGGTGATGGCACCCGAGATCCGCCTGGTCGGACAGCAGTCTACTGCCCTGGACCCGGCGGTTCTGCAGCACATCAACGCCGGTCTCCAGGCTCGACGCGAAAACCGCCTGGAAGACGAAGCTCGCGAATTCGAAGCCGTCACGCGGCTTGCTCCTAATCTTGCCGAGGCCCATTTGAATCTCGGGCTGGCTCGGCACAAGCAGGGGAAGCTACAAGAAGCCGTCGAGTCTCTTCAAGCCGCCCTGAGACTGAAACCCAATCTCAAAGGCGTTTCGAAATACTTGGGTAGTGATAGCTTACGAATCGGTCGCCTTCGCCAGGCTGTCAAGTATCTCGAGGAGGCTCACGAGTCGCAGCCTTCAGACGCCATGGTCAGCTCGTGGCTAGGAGCTGCCTATGTCGAGGCAGGCCGGCATCGCGAGGCGATTCCAGTGCTCGAGGCGGCTCTGAAAACCAGGCCGGATGACCACGACGCGCTCTTCTATCTCGCCAAGGCCTATCAGGCTGTCGCAGGTTCTCTCTCCGACGATCTTTTCCATCGTGCGCCTCACTCCGCGCGCGCTAGACAGTCGGCGGCGGAAAACTACGCTGCCATCGGACGCACGGAAGACGCACTTCGGGAATACCAGCGAGCGCTGGAGCAAGACGCCGGTCTGGCCGGTATTCGTGCGGCCATGGCGAAGCTGTACATCGAGGGCGGCAAACTCGCCGACGCGGAGGCCGCTTATCGGACGGAGCTGGAAATCCAGCCCGCGAGCAGCGCCGTCAGCTTCGAATACGGCGAGCTTCTGATCAAGTTGGGGCGACCTGAAACCGCTGTTCCCCATCTGGAAGCTGCGGTGCAATCTGATCCCGGTCTCGTTCCGGCCTACTACCAGGTCGGCTTGAGCTTGCTTGAAGGGGGCCATCTTGCCGAAGCAGAAAAGGTTTTCCTTCGAACAACTCAGATTGACGTTCCCATTGAACTCCAAATCTCCAGTCATGAGAAGCTGATCCAGAGCTACAAGAAACTAGGTTCTAAACAAAAGGCCCGCGAACAGGCGAAAACGCTCAAACAACTCCGGAAGCAGTTGGCATCACAAGAGTAATAGTCGCTCGCTCGCCAAACCGAGGGGTTCCCGCGGGTTGTCCTTTGGTGACGGCAGTGCAAATGAAGCTCTCCCGCCGTCATGAGTGATCAACCACAGAACGCAGGAGACGGCCCAACTTGGTTCCACATCCGCAACACCGAAGCGAAAACGATTCTTACGAAAACGTCGGGATTCATAGCTGCGGCCGGATTCACCCACTCCCTCACGCCGGCCCGCAATTGCACCTACGGATGCATGTACTGCTACGTCCCTACGCTCCGCGTCTACGGCGGTCTGAAGAAGGAAGACTGGCAACGTTGGGGCCAATTTACGACCATCAAGTCGAATGCGGCCGAACTCCTCCGCCGTGAAATCCGCCCTGAGCAGGTGATTTATTGTTCTCCCCTCGTCGATCCCTATCAGCCGTCCGAAGAAACTGCGCCGATCATGCCCGGTATTCTCGAAGCCTTGATCGCAAAGCCTCCCGCTGTGTTTGTGATTCAAACCCGAGGTCCTTTGGTTCTGCGGGACTTGAAGCAGCTCCTCGAGTTGAACCGGCGCACGATTCTCCGTGTGAGTTTTTCCCTGACAACCGACCTCGAGGGGGTCCGTCGGCTCTATGAACCCCACTGTGAACCTCTGCACGAAAGGCTGGCGGCGATTCGATCACTTCGCCAAGCCGGCATCGCTGTTTACGCGACGCTAGCGCCGCTGCTCCCTTGTGACCCGGAAAAGCTGGCTACTCTGGCGCTTGAAGCGACCGACCGCGATATTATCGGCGACCCGCTGCACGTGCGGTCGATGAAGCCGCACGGGGCGACCACCAAGGAGGCCGCTGCTCGCATCAGCTCGGCACACGGTTACGTGGCGTGGCACGCGCCATCGTTTCAGCACACCGTCGTTGAACGGATCCGCGCGGTCGTCCACGCTGCGGGGCGCCGCTTCGCCACTGGGCCGGAGGCCTTTGCCTGGCTATCGGAGCGATAGGAGATTGCTGTCTATGTTGTTGATTTTATTCGATCGTGACCGCCACTCCTGGCGTCCTGGATGCGAGTACTGGGCCGGCAATCGTGCCGCTCGGCTCAGCGAGATTCACATACGCGGCCAAACCCCGCGGAAACCTCTCTGGACAGGCACAGTGGCTTGCCGCTACAGTTTTGTGGTGAGTCAAGCAGGTCCACAATTCATGCGCCTGCGTACGCAAATCTGAGGCTGAGGTGACTCTTTCACAGCTTCCTGTTAAGAGCCTCGGATCCACTTTCGCTCGAAACCTCCCATGGCCTCATTGCTAAAACGTTTTTTCAAGCGAGAACCTCCCGGAAAACCGCTGCGAGGGACTCCCCAAGTCCGCCGCGAGAAGGCGTATTCGGCCGACACCGGTTATGTGTATCAATATTTCTACGAAGGCTACCGCGACGCCGAACGCGCGGGAGATCCCGGTCGAGAGTACGTCTTCGAGGTGACTTCGGATCGCGCATCCGGATTCCCGGTGACCGTTTTTCTGAGTCGGCGTGCCATTGCGGCCTGGCAGCAAGCACACGGGTCCGAACTCTCTCCCACCGAGCAATACGCCGTTGTCAAGATGAGTCTGTTTCAGACCTTCGACGAGAGAACAAACTTCAGCGGCACCGCGGTCGATGTACTTGTTTCCTCCGACGACATCGAAACCCACACCGTCACGCTCGAACTGGACTAGCTATAGCTAGCCCGCTTTTCTCACAAGTTTCGCCCGTTAGTCACAAAGACCCGTTATTCTCGTAGGGGCCGACCACCGTGTCGGCCCATTACCGATCCGTACACATTATCAGTCCGAGTTTGTGCAAGAGATCGTACATCGACGCTACGGGGCGGCACAGTAGCTCGCCCCTACGCTTCCCTCGAGAAATGCGGACTAGTTGTTTTTGGCGGTTGCCGCTGCTGGAACCCGGAGCACTCGCAACTCCCCGCCTTCCGGATAGGCGAAGAACTCCGTTCCCAGAAACTGGATCTGAATGTGGCCCTGCCGGCGCTTCAAGTTCTTGCGGAATACCTCCCGGCGATCGGACACCCTAAAAACGTAGACGGCGTCGGGCGCCACATCGTGTCCGCAATAGGTGCATGAGACGCTCACCGCGATCAAGCGCCCCTCGGGTTCGACGGCGACGGAATGGATTTTCCGTCCCCGTAAAACCCTGTGACGCCCCGATTCACCGCGCATAGTCCAGACGATAGCGTCCGAACCTTCTTCGTCGGACTGGCCCCAGGCAAGCCAACCGTCGGCGACTCGTCGAAACTGACGGTCGAACACCATAGCGCCGGGCGGAGTGATGGGTCCCCAGCGGAGATGGCCCTCGAGATCCAGGCCCAGAAGGTCGGAGACGCCTCTCTGCAGCACGATCTCCGGCTGATCCACGTCGAAGCTCAGCAAGCGGTAAGAGGAGCGGGTCTCGTCCAAAGGTTCGAAATCTACCGTGATCTGGTCGTCGGTTCCCAGGGACCGTATGAAAACCCTCGTTAAGGGTGGGTCCCTTTCGCTGTCGGGAAACTCGAGCCGGCCTATCCACTTTCCATCATCTGAGAGGACCGGCGGGTTGCGGTCAGGCTGCGGTGGCCAGGCCAGAGGACGCAGCTCGCTTCCGGGACCGGGCCAATACCACCACGACTCGCGCCAGTCCGGCCGACTCTTCGTAACGTAAAGCATGCGGCCGTTCTCGGCAGCGTAGGCGATGTGCGGGTACTCGCCGATTTCGAAGCTCACTTCGGTGATTTCGCACCCGGGCGTTTCGAGGAGGGCATACTCCTCTCCGCCCCGCCGGCGAAGCCAAGCCTGTCCCGCTTTCTCGAGCGACATGTCCAGGGGCCGCTCCGCGGGTGAGATTTGGTAACCAGACAAGGTGCAATCCGTTACCCACTCAGCTTGTTCCCCGGCACTCTCGGCTTCGATGGGAAAAGGGGGAGGAAACCGTCCTCCGTGCGCTAGGTTCAACGTCATGACAAAAACCGGGACGGAGGCCACCAAGGACACGATGGGTGGCCAGCCCGGTCGGCGAATGAGCCAGTACAACAGCAGCGCGGCCCCAGCCTGTAGGACCAGCGCAAGGGTTAGGTCCCCGGCGAGCCAACCGATTCCGAGAGGGTACTTATCGATCTCCCCCAGCAACAGCAGTCCCCACGGACGATGGCTGAAGTGTCTCCCGAATACGGGGAGGAGATAAGTGGCGAATGACCCCACGAAACCGATCGCGTATGCTGCTGCCTTTCCGCTGATCGCCGGCTTCGGTTTCGTCGTCATGGTAGGAGGTTTTGGGCCAGTCCGGGTCAGTTTACCGTAACGGCTCGCCTAACCCGCATTTCTCACCAGCTGACGGTCGAAGCACACGATAGGCCCGCCATTACGTCGTTGCGCTTGCTCACCGTGCTCAATGTACTGTTCAAGTACGCCTCCGCGCGCTGAGTGGCGCGCGCCTTGTACTGACGGGCCTCTTACGCACTTCGCCTCACCACCTGGTGAGAAAAGCGGGCTAAGCAGCCAGCGATGCTCGAATTGCGCCCCGGGGATTCCGAACTGAAACTCAGAGGTTGTAGGGACACGGAAGGTGGCTAAAAAGGGAGGTCTCCCGGGGCGCGACATGTGACGACTCATATCAAGTAGCGACAAGCGATCTCGCTTGTCCAAAAACGGCGGCCGGGGTGAGAATGCGGGCTAGTAGCAACCTCCCCGGCGGGGACCTCAGTTCCTACAGCCAACCGCAGAAACCGCCATCCAGGCACATGTGTACCTGCAGGTCTTCGGGCTTGTGGGATCTTGACCACTCCAGGCCGTTGACCGACAGGCCGGTGGCCCAAGCCTCGCTGTCAAGGGTGGATGGGGCGACTACCGAGACCGATTGGGCGCCTTCGAGTGCCAGGCCCGTGCGCGGGTCGAGCAAGTGGCTGTAGCGCCTGCCGTTGGCCTCGAAAAACTTCTCGTACGACCCTGAAGTCGAAAGAGATTGGTCTTCAAGGTGGACCTCCGCGGCCCTTGAATCGGCATCGTCCGGATCACGGATTCTCACATACCAGCCGCGCGGCTCGCTTGGCGGAGATCCCATCCCGTAGAAGCTACTGCTGCAGGCGTTGACAAGAGCTACCTGGACGCCGGCCTCGCGGAGGACTTTAACCATACGATCAACGGCGTAGCCCTTGCCGATTCCGCCGGGGTCCAGCCGGACACCCGGCCGGCGAAAGTACACCGTCTGTTGCCCCTCATCCACAACCAGGTGACGATAGCCGACGTCGAGGAGCGTTCCGCGGATCGCTTGCCGTCTGGGAACGCGACCGGCACCCTCGGCAAATCCCCAAAGGGCCATCAAAGGGCCTACGGTAATGTCGAAGCCCCCGTCCGTTAAGCGGCTGTACTCACGACAGCGGACCAGTAAGGCCGCCATCTCTGCGGACAGCTTTTTAGGCGCTGAAGGCGATAGGCGATTGAGGCGGCTCAACTCACTGTCCGGCTTGTAATGGCTCAGCCAACGGTCGATGCGATCCACTTCTTCAAAGGCAGCCTGGACGGCGGAGGCGAGGTGGCGGCGCTGGTCTCCGTAGGCGGTGACCGTATAGGTACACCCCATGGCTGACGTGCTGGCTTCGTAGCGCTCTTGGAGTGAGCCGCCGCTGATCCCGCCACTCGCCGCGCATAACAGTGCCACCACGACCAGCGAGGTGGTCGAAGAGCGGGCGCGCTTTCGAATGCGTTCCAGCAGCGTCTCCACTCGCTCGGCGCTTTTCTGTCCCCGGTCTTCTACGAACTGCAACTCCGGCGTGTGTCGCAGCTCCATTCTTTGTGCCAGTCTATAGCGAAAATAGCCGCGCGCCCGGTGAAGCGCACGCAAAATTTCTTTGGCGGGTGGACTATCAGAACGAAGATGAAAGAACACCTGGGCGCGTTGTAGATCAGAGGAGACGTTGACTCGAGTCACCGAGACCGGGGCCAGACGGGGGTCGCCGGACTGGACAACGATATCTCTGATCTCGCGGCCCAACTGTTCCGCGATTTTCGCGACGCGGGTCGTCTTCATCGTTCTAAGCCGCCGTCCTCAATTGCCCGTTGCGTGACAGGAGCGAGACGTCGCTCGGCCTAGGTGGCCCTCCAGCTTCGATCCGACCACACCCTGACACCGGCTCCAATAAACCCCAAGCCGAAGGCCACTCCGGCGACCACGAACAAAACGCTCTAGGCTTGTCTGAAGGCAAGAAGGAAGTGCCTGCTCGCAGCACTCCTGCCAGGATTGCAGGCCGCTACAACGGATGAGGCTCGCCGTCACATCTGGCCAATTTGTCTTCTTCTTAGCCTGACAGAAACTCGATCTCGGATGAAGTTAAGTCCGAACCAAGCTGGTGTGCGGCCTCCTGCTCGACACGTTCAAGCACTTCCTGGGTGTGAGCTTCTGTCTCCGAGATCGTGACAATGCCCACGACCGAGCGCTGCCACTTCTCTTGAAATTCGATTTCAGCCACTGAAACGTTCGACCGATGGCGAAGGCGGTCTTTGAGGGCTCGGAGAACTTTACGTTTGTCCTTGAGGCAGTGCGCGTGGGGAATATGGAGATGTAGTGTGAGCAGTCCGACGGCCGCCATGGGAACTCATCAGACGAGCACTTTTTGCGCCACCTTCTCGGTGACGAAAGCCTCGACAATGTCACCTTGTTTGACGTCGTTAAATCCCTCCAGGCCAATGCCGCATTCCTGTCCGGAACGGACTTCTTTGGCATCGTCCTTGAACCGGCGCAACGACGAAACACGGCCCGTGTAAACCACCACGTTGTCGCGCAGCAATCTTACGTCGCTGTCGCGACTGACGCGCCCATCCTGCACAACACAGCCGGCAACTGTTCCGACCGTGCTAACCCGAAACAGCTCGAGCACCTCGGCACGGCCCAGGTAGGTTTCCTTGATGACCGGCTCGAGCAGGCCCAGCATCGCCTGCTTGATCTCATCCAGAAGTTCATAAATGACAGTATGGAGCCGGATGTCAATCTTTTCGCGTTCTGCCAAGGCCGCGGCCGTGCGCTCCGGTCGAACGCTGAAGCCCACAATGACACTGCGTGACGCGGAGGCGAGGAGCACATCCGACTCGGAGATGGCGCCAACGCCCGCATGCACGATCCGGACGGTGACCTTTTCGGTGGAGAGTTTCCGGACACTGTCGACAAGGACTTCCACCGAGCCTTGCACGTCGGCTTTCAACAGCAGTGAAAGCTCCTTGACGTCTCCCGCTTTCAGCCGCTCCTGGAACTGGTCAAGAGACAAACGCGCCGTCTTCGCGAGAGCCTGCTCACGGACCTTGTTTTCGCGGTACTCGACAACCTTTTTAGCCTTTTCAGTGTCGGTGACTACTTGCAGAGTGTCGCCCACTTCGGGGAGTCCTTCGAGGCCCAGAACCAATACGGCGGAGGAGGGCGGGGCTTGCTTGATCTTCGCGCCGCGGTCGTTGATCAAGGCGCGCACCTTCCCGAAGACCGCACCAATGAGAAAATAGTCACCGACGCTGAGTGTCCCGTTCTGAATAAGCACGGTGGCGACTGGTCCCTGGCCGCGATCGAGTTTGGACTCCAGCACTGTGCCTTCAGCGGGGCGCGCGGGGTTAGCCTTCGGCTCCTTCAGGTCGGTTACCAGCAGGACCATCTCAAGGAGCGTATCGAGGTTCTCTTTCGTCTTGGCCGAGACGGGTACGACCACGGTTTCCCCCCCCCACTCTTCGGGGAGCAGACCGCGATCCGCCAACTGCTGCTTGACGCGCTCGGGGTCCGCGTCGGCCTTGTCGATCTTGTTGACGGCAACCAGAATAGGTACATCAGCCGCTTTGGCGTGGTCAATCGCTTCGATGGTCTGGGGCATAATGCCATCATCAGCGGAGACCACCAAAACGACAAGGTCAGTCACCCGAGCACCTCTCGCTCGCATACGGGTGAAGGCTTCGTGACCTGGCGTGTCAAGGAAAACAATGTGGCGCCCGTTCTTCTCCACGTGATAGGCGCCAATAGCCTGTGTGATGCCCCCAGCTTCCCGGTCGGCGACATTGGTGTCGCGGATAGAGTCCAGTAGGGAGGTTTTCCCGTGGTCGACGTGGCCCATCACGGTTACCACCGGCGGGCGGGTCTGGAGATCTTCGGGTACCTCCGTCTGTTCCACGAGCTGGGCCGCTTCTTCCTCAAAGCTGACCTCCGTGGCGGTAGCTCCGAAATATTTACAGAGGTTCTTGATGGTGTCTAGGTCCAGTGTTTGGTTAATGGTGGCAAAGACGCCTCGATCAACCAACCTCTTGATAACGAGGTTAGCCTTGATGCCGAGCCTTTCGCCAAGTTCTTTGACGGTCGTTCCGTCGCTGACCGTGACCTCGGTATGGAGGGCCTGAGGCGGGGCGGCAGCCACTTTGGCGGCTGCCTGGCGGCGCAAGATCTTTTCCTCGCGTGCAGCTTCGGGGTCACGAACGCGTCGGGCGCCGATCGGTCTGGGACCGCGGTACTGACCCGGGCCGCGAGGCGGCCCTCCCGCGGGGACGAAGCCCGGTCGGCCAGTGGGGTGGAACGTCCGGGGACGAATTTGAGGTGCGGCGAAAGACCGAGGCGTGGGCAAACCCGGGACTGGCGCTGAACGGGGTCTCTGGTAAATCGGTTTGCCGGGGACTACCATGGGCTTGGGAGGTCCCGGCGGAGTCTGGGTGGCCCGTGCCCGCATTCGCGGACGGGCGGTCCCACCAGGAGGAACCACGGGGCTTCCCGGCAACAGCTGGGCGGGAGGAGCCGCACTGGCGCCCCTGCCTGGAGCACCGAGCGGAAACGGGGGCCGGATTGGTCCCACCGGGGAAGTCGCTGGCCTTGTTAGTGGAGCTCTTGGCCCGCTGGCCTCGCCCTTCGCCTCTGAGGGGATGGGTTTGACCGGCGTGGCCGGAACCGTGGGGGGCCCGGTGGCGGACCGACTGGTCGGCCTGAGACCGCTCGCCCCGCGCGGCGCGGATGCCTGGGGAGACATACTCTGCGCCACGCCCTTTCCGCCGCCGGCACTCGGAATAGAAGCACCAGCTGAGACTCGCCCACCCGGCGCGGGAGACGCCCCGGCTGCCGGGCTCGTGCGAGGCTTCAGCGGCGGGCGGAACTCCCGTACCGGGGGACGCAGTGGTGTGCCCCGGCCAGAGATCCTAAGCGAAGGCCGCGAAATGATCGGCACACGCGGCTGGACGCTGGTCGGCGCCAACTTCGGCGAAACCGCCGGGCTTGCGACCGAGGAACCTCTTGCTGCGGAACTGGCTGTGGGGGCTGAGCTTGGCGTTGGAGGGAGGTCGTTCTTTTTTTGCAAAAGATATCGGATCGCCTCCGCCGCTTTTGCGTCGACGGAACTCGAATGGGTTTTCTTTTCCTCAATTCCGACTTGAGGCAGAATCTCGAGAATTGCGCCCGCTTTGACTTCCAGCTCCCGGGCCAACTCGTTGATCCGAATTTTCTGTGCCTTATCTCCCAAGACAGGTTTCACTCCTTGACGGTTATCCCATCGTCACCATCATCCTCGTTTCCACCTTCCGCCTGCTGCTGGGAGGCTTCGGATTCGGTCTTTGAAGGGAGCTGGCCCGTTTCGGCTACTTGACCAGCCTCTACCGAGAGGTCGCTCCTCCCCATGTTATCAGAGTCGCTGCCGGCCTCAGGATCCGTCTCGTCGGACTCATGAGGCTCTTCACCTTCCACCGGAAGCCCGGGCATCAGTGGAGGCGTAAGTGGAAGAGCCCGCGCGGTTTCCGCCGCCAAAGCAGGGGTGTCCTCAGCCGCTGGCGGGGTCTCCGGCCGGGCGGGAGCTAGCTCCTGAGCCAGTTCCGGCAGGGCGCCCGAATTTTCAAATTGCGAATAAAAGCTGTTAACGGCTAACTGGATTCTCTCGACAAGTTTGGGGCCAACGCCGGAGATCTCCTGAAGTTGCTCGGGGGTCATATCCGCCACCCGCTCGACCGTGGAAGAGCCGGCTTCGAGGAGCTTGTCGACCAGCTTCTCTCCCAGCCCGTGATCGAGCAGCACACTGACTGGAGTGCCGGCCCCAACCATCACCTCCATGGCTGATTCGACCTCTTGTCGCTTTTCTTCCTCGCTTTTGATGTCAATACGCCAGCCCATCAACTTGGCCGCTAGGCGAACGTTTTGTCCTCTTTTGCCGATGGCCAGCGAGAGCTGCGAGTCGTCCGCGATCGCCTCCAGATGTTTTGCCGTCGGGTCGACGAGGGTGACGCGACTGATCTTGGCGGGACTTAGGGCACGCGCGACCATTTCGGCGGCCTCTTCGGTATACTCGACGATGTCGATCTTCTCTCCCCGTAACTCCCGAATGATGGACTGCACCCGCATGCCTCTCATTCCGACACAAGCCCCAACGGCATCAACGTCCCGGTCGCGAGATTGAACCGCGATCTTGGTCCGCTCGCCGGCCTCGCGTGCGCAAGCGCGAATCTGAACCGTGCCGTCGTAGATCTCCGGAACTTCTTGCTCAAAGAAAGTCTTGACCAGTATCTCGTCCGCGCGAGATACAATCATGGCCGGACCGCGGCCTGCCTTGTCAAAGCCCTTGATCGCGACGCGGACGCGGTCGCCGGGAGAAAAGCTTTCCAGTTTCGATTGTTCGCGCCGCGGCAGCCGAGCCTCTGTGCGACCGATGTCCACGATCAGATCCGGGCCTTCGATCCGTTTGACCGTAGAACCGACGATCTCTCCTAGGCGGCCCGAGAACTCGTTATAGATCGTTTCCCTCTCCGCCTCCCGAATCTTCTGGAAAATCACTTGCTTGGCGAGCTGCGCGGAGATTCTGCCCAGTTCCGCGGTGGGCTTCGGGTAGCGGATCTCGCCGCCCAGCTGTGCCTGCGGATCAATGGACTGGGCTTCAGCCAGACCGATTTCTTTACCGGGATTGGCCACCAGATCGGTCACGGCCTTGACCGCGAAAACCTGAAGGTGCCCCTGGTCGTTGAACTCGGCGACAAGTTCCTCGTTGGTCTTGTAGTACTTGCGCGCCGCCGCCAAAATGGCGTCTTTTACGGCCTCGATTACGACCTGGGGATTGATTCCCTTGGCGTTGCTGAGATCCTCAATGCTACCGTAGATATTCTCCATCGTGACCTCAAATGCCGCTCACTAGATCTCCACGACTAAGCGCGCGCTTTCGATATCGTCAAAACGGAATCTGATGTCTGATTCCGATCCAACTCGAAGGATGACCCCGGACTCGTCGCAGCCTCGAAGCTCTCCCGTAAACTGCCTCCGTCCACCAAGCGGGCGACGGAGTCGGACACGGGCTTTCTTGCCGGCGAAACGTTCGTAATCGGCCAACTTCACGAGCTTGCGGTCAAGGCCGGGCGAGGAGACCTCCAAGACGTACCGTCCGGGCAGGAGATCCTCGACATCCAGAATCGCGCTGACCTGCCGGGAGACCAGCTCGCAGTCGCGGTGGGAGATGCCTTCGGGCTTATCCAGATACACCCTGACGACCAGATTCGCCGAGCTGCCGCGAACCTCGACATCGACAACCTCCATACCCTCGGAAGAGGCAACTCGGTCAGCGATGTCCTTGATCCGACGGCGAACGTTGTCATCAAACCACGCCACGGTACGAGCACAACCCCACAATAAAAAAGTGGGCCAAAGCCCACTTTTCGTCGCGACCTCTGTGTCTCGCCAACTCCTTATTTTAGTGCCTGAGAACCGACAAAAGCAAGATCGAGAGTTGTAGGGCGCAAGACGACATCTGAAAACGGCGGTGGCGGAGGGAAAGACACCCAAAAAACGCAGGGCGAGGGTTCTCCGCCGGGGAGTGGTGTGGAGGACCCCATCGAGGTCCCCACCCGCTCATGATGGGTTTAATCAGAGCCGATAAGAGGGACGTGGGGCGGCACGTCCGGCCGACGGGGCAGTCCGCCGAGCCGCGGAAGCTTCGGACTGCGGAAGCCGACTCAACAGATGAGGGCGTTCCAGGCCAGTCAACACCGAGTACTAAGCTCCCGAGAGGCTCGCTCTCCCTGGAATCATGGCTGTTGGGTATCCACTTCATTCAGGTACACCCTATGGGTTGTGGCCTCGCGGCTCCGGAACAGGAATGTGAGATTGCGAGAATCGTGCGAGTGGCCGCCAAGCCGACCCACACGCGAATTCATTGCGGTGGCAGCCTTCGGGCGGCAACTCCGAGAATCGGACGCGCTACGCAGCCCCACGCCGCGCCAGAGCAGTAACCTCGGGATTCGCTTCTTGGTAGATGCTTTCGCGCGACCACAACATCTTGTGGCTACCTGAGTCAAATGGATACCCCACTCATGGCTATTAGTCGACTTGAGCCGTCAAGCAATCTGGCCGATGTCCTGGAGGACCCGGGATGCCTGTCATATGAACAAGCTCTCGCTCGGTTTCTCCACTCGCAATCGGAACCAGACCGAATGGAGCTGTGTCTACTGGCCAAGGAAATGGCTGCACAGCGTACTCCGATCGCTGAAGCATTGGAAACCAACTGGCGGACGGCTCGCTCTTTCTTGTGTTCTCCTTCCGACGCGCAGCAGGCACGATGCGCGGAGGCCATCGCTCAGTCGCAACGAGACCTTGGAGAGGCTTTCGACCAGGCCTTCCGACTAGAAGCTCGGGCGCATATGAGACTCGCCTCGGCGTACGCTCAAAAGACCCGGGAGGTCAAAACTATCCTCGACAGCCTTCCCGCCTTTGCCTTCATGAAGGACTCCGACTTTCGCTACGCGGCCGTCAACCAGGTGTTTTGCGAAGCTCTGGGACACTCGCCAGAGGAGCTCATCTCTAAAACGGACTTCGATCTATTCCCTGAGGTCGTGGCTCAGCGGTTCATGGAACGAGACCAAGAAGTCGTGCGGGGCCGTTCCGCCATCCGGCATGAAGAGACTGTGGACATTAATGGACGACTTCGAACCGTGCTGGTGATCAAAGCGCCGGTGCTAAATCCGAACGGAACCCCCACCGGACTGATCGGCGTCGGTTTTGACATCACCGAGCGCAAGCGCATCGAGCAGGAGCACACGCGACTGGCAGCCGCCTTGGAGTCGGCCGGAGAAGCGGTTCTGATAACCGACACGGACGGAACCATTCAATTCGTCAATCCGGCCTTTGAGCGGCTGACGGGCTATTCCAGTGATGAGGCGATCGGAAGGAACCCCCGCATCTTGAAAAGCGGCTATCACAGCTCCGAGTTTTATCGGGAAATGTGGGAGACGTTGGGCCGGTGGCAAGTGTGGCAGGGAACCATTAGAAACAAGAAGAAGGATGGGTTGCTATTCGACGCCGACCAGACGATCGCACCGGTTCGGGACCGCGAAGGGAAGACCAACAGCTACGTAGGCGTCGTCCGCGACATTACCGAGCGCAAACGGATGGTCGAGAGCCTGCAGCGAGCAGTGATGGTCAAGGTCGAGTTCACCTCGATGGTGTCCCACGAGCTCCGTACGCCACTGACCGCGATCAAAGAAGCCATCGATGTGGTGGCCGACCAGACCGCCGGGCCCGTGAACCAGCATCAAACCGAGTTTCTGGCGTTGGCAAAGCGCAATGTGGATCGACTGCACCGTCTCATCAACGACACGCTGGACTTTTCCAAGTTGGAGCGCGGAGAGTTTCGGTTGGAGTTGGGCCCGCACGATCTCAACGCTCTGACAAGAGAGATCGTCATGCAGCAGCGGGTGGCGGCTCAGAAACAAGGCTTGCGGCTCGAGCTTTCTCTCGAGGAAGGACTTCCACCGGTTCGCGTGGACCCGGACCGTGTCAGTCAGGTTCTCGTCAACTTGATTGGAAACGCCATTCGCTATTGCGACGGTGGATGGATTGAGGTCAGCACCCGGCGAGGCGACGGGGAGGACGTCGTCGTCAAGGTGCAGGACAGCGGCCCCGGTATCCCCGAGGACAAGCTGGAGCACATCTTCGAGGCTTTCGTGCAGCTCAGCACCGGCCCGGGGCGCCGCTCGGGAGGAACTGGTCTGGGCCTATCGATCAGTAAGAAACTCGTGGAACTGCACGGCGGGCGCATTTGGGTCGAGTCCGAGGTTGGCCGGGGTTCGGCGTTCAATTTCACCCTTCGCCTCCACGAAGAGTCAATCGAAAGGAGCTAAAAAGTGGCGAAATCGAAGGTTCTCATTGTCGATGACGAAGAAGATGTGGTGGCCGCACTGCAGTTCAGACTGGCCACGGCCGGCTACGAGGTCCTCGCCGCCTCGCACGGCGCGGAAGCTTTGGAAGTCCTTAAGCGTGAGACGGTCGATCTCGTTCTAGCCGACTTCATGATGCCGGAGATCAACGGTTTGGAGCTGACCCGTCTAGTGAAAGCCAATCCAAGCTGGTCCGAGACCCAGATCGTGCTCTTCTCGTGCAATTCCGAGCCCGAATTTCGAAAACGGGCGCTTGAGCTCGGCGCGGTAGATTATCTTCCAAAAACTGCCGGGGCGAATTCGATTGTGACGAGGGTTTACGAGATTCTCGGTCCGGAGGCAAAGGAACCGTCACCTCTCGCTGGGGACCCCTTGCCGCAGCAGAACCTTGGCGAGTTAGCCTTAGGCGAACAATTGCGAGCCCTCTCCCGGAGTCTGGCGGATATGCTTCACCTCGCTCAGATGGACAAAGACATTCCCGAGACGACCCAATATGCCCTCGATTCCGCCGGCAGAATCGCCGAAGACATCAGCCGCTTGGTTCGCTGCGTCGAGGAAAAATCTGCTGAGCCGTCATCTACGGAAGGCCGGCCTAAGGCGACGTCCTAATGGAACCGGAAAACGAGGCACAAACCATCTTAACCAGGATTTCCGATTTGGCTCCTCTGACGGCACGAGTCTACACCCTCACCCGGCGAAGCGCAACCATTTCTCCACCCGAAAGAGGCGGCGGCTGAGGCGGGACCGATCGAGCCCCCTTCTTGCCCCTCATGGGGGCTGATCCGCCGCTGCGAAGTCAATTTCGCAGACACCCTTCCGAGCTTCCGTCCTCAGTACTCAGGTTTCGCATTCGGCAAGTCGCGTGCTACCCGCCCGGCACAGGCAGCGCCCAGATCCTCCGCAGCATGTCGCCAAACAGGCGCCGGTTCAGATGTCCCTCCGCGAACAAGAGCCAGTAATACCGCGCGTGTTTAATTAGCCGTCCGCCCGTTTTCATCAGCCGGTGCTGCAAGCTCGTCAGCGACCAGCTCTTGATCCGTTGCGGCAGCCCCAGCCGCCGCCACAAGTTGCCCAGGTTATAGGCCAGCACGCTGAGCTGCAAGCGCACCTCGTTCGCCCGGAAGCGATGGCACGACAGCCGCGTCCAGTGCGTCGCTTGCTTACCTTCTTTGATCCACTGCTCCGCCGTGCCGCGCTTGTTGTAGAAACGCACCACCGACCGGCTTGGCAAGCTCATGTTCGTCACGATAAAACCGACGCGCGCGAATAGCTCGCCCTGGTGGTGCTCGACCTTGGCGACAACTCGTCTGGGCCCCTTCCAGCTCTCCGCCTGATAGCGAAAGCTCTTGTAGCGCACTAGCGGCTTGCGGCCGGGCCTCCCCGGCGGACGAAACAGGATGTCTTCGATCTCCAGCTCCAGGCTCTTATTGGCCGGAATGCGGATCGCGTAGTCCGCGCCGCGCTCCTCCAGTGCTTCGTAGATCTCGGGCTTGGCGAAGGCGGCATCGGCGCGAAAGGTGACCTGTTTGCCTTCGGCCAGTTGGCGCTCGATCTCCGGCAACAATAGCTCATCCCAGTCCTCGGCGCTGTGCACGTTGCCGGGACGCAGCTTGGCAGCGAGGCAATCACCATGACCGTTGAACAAAAGCAACGGGTGGTAGCAGACCGACTCGAAGTGTCCGTTGTAGGCACTGCCTTCCTGTTGGCCATGGACCGGACTCTCGGTGGAGTCCATGTCCAGAACGACCCGCTCGGAGTCGTCGAACGCCTCCGCTTGCCCGACCAGCTCTCGGTTCAGCGCCATCAGCCCCAGCAGGTTCTCTTCGCTCGCCAGCATCTCCGTCTCGAAGCCGTGCAGCGTCGAGGTCAAGGCCGCACCGCGATCCCAGATCTTCTGCGAGCCGATCAAGCGAAACGTCGGGTCAGCCGACACTCGGACGGCGTCGTTGACGTCCTCGTAGCCTGCCAAGCGGCTGTAGACCGACTGCCGCAACAGATCAGCGAACGTGAACTGCTTGTTTGTGCCTTGCCGGGAGTCGGTGAGATGCTCGCCGATCAGTTTCCCGAGTCCGAGTCGCTCGTCCAACTCCCGAACCAGGATCAAGCCACCGTCGGAAGTGACGTGCGATCCCTGGAAATCGACTTTCTACGAGCCGTTGAAACTTAGCTGGAATGGCTTGGTTTGTTTTTCACCCATTGGGTGTTGGCCTCCATGGCGTCCTCATCGGGCTCTAGCCCCTATGAATAAAGACGCTCAAGGCCGCCGGAAGGTCGAGAGGTCTGAATCAAATTGGAAATGCGGGCTTAGAACTGTAGCCGCTTCTTGAAGAGGAACAGCAAGTTGGTGATCCCGTCGCGCCAGGGTTGAAGCTTGATTTCCCCTAGCCGCGAGGTGTACATCACGGGCATCTCCGCGAACTGTATCTTGGGATTCTTGATGGCCTCCACTTTGATCTCCTCCGAGAATGCCATACCGTCGGAATCCAGCCGAATGTCTTTGAGAATGGATCGGCGGAAGACCCACATGCCCGACTGAGAGTCCCGCACCCAGCGAAGGAATAAAACCGACATCGTGAACGACAGGATCAGGTTGCCGATCTTGTGTTTCAGGCTCATCGCACGGCGATCACGCACCGGAAACCGCGACGCGTTCAGGAAGTCGACGGAGAGATGATTGAAGGCTTCCAGCAAGTACGAAATCGCATCGACCGGGTAGGAGTGGTCGCCGTCGAGGGTAACGATCACATCACCGGTGGAGTTGGCGAAGCCCTTTTTGTAAGCCCGACCGTAGCCGCATACATCCTCCCGGATTACTTTGGCGCCATGGGAACGCGCCACAGCAGCCGTGCGGTCACTCGAGTCGTTGTCCACCACGATGACCTCATCGACATAGTCAGGCATGCCTCCGAGGACTTCGTCGATGCCCTGCTCTTCGTTTAGGCAGGGAATGATCACTGTGATGGTCAGGTCTCTGTACATAGTTTCAGAGGGACCGGATTCGCTATCGACGGAAACCGATTTCGGAAGGTAATTCCACCATGCTTACTGATCGTAGCTAGACGGTCGCGCTTCTGTCATGCCGGTCTCCCGGTGTTATAATCGCGGCATGCGAACGGCCTGTGTGCGATGGCTTGCGGGAGCGGCGATGATCCCGTGTTTCTTGCTTGTCGCGGCCGATCTCTCTCAGTTGTCTCGCGTTCGCGCGGTCTATATTTGGCCGATGTACGACTCGTTCGATCAGTATCTCGCTGAGCAGATTGCCGAAGAAGATGTCTTCGAGGTCGTCGTAGACCCGAAGTTTGCCACCGCGGTTCTTACCGACCGCATTGATGCTCCCTTCCTGGCTGCGCTGGAAGAGTTTTTTCCTTTGCCGGAGAGCGGCGAAGCCGAGAAGGATGAGGCGGAAGAAGAATCAGCGTCGGCAGACAGCATCGAAGCCGGTGTCCAACTGCAACGGCCCACCAATCGCGCCCTCAGTCGTCCCAAGGGGACGCTCTTTCTCGTCGATGTCAGTTCGCGACGCGTACTGTGGTCCACCTTCCTCAAGGAGTATGAGCCTAGCCCCAACAAACTCCACGGCCAAGCGCGCGACGTCGTTATGAGGCTCAAGAAGCAGCTTAATCCCGGGCTTTAGCGTTGGTATCAGAAAGTCATTGAACACCTAGAAGCCGCCCCCTGACGCGGACGAGCCCGAACCCAAGAGGGCCTGTGTCAGACGGGGACAGCCACGCCTTCGTGAGGCTGCGGGCCCGCGCCCGCAGGCCCGTTTGGTGCTCGCGTTCGAGCCTGCTCTGGATGGAGTTTCTGCCGCTCCCGGCATCCCATTCAGATTCAGACCGCGTTCCGCGACGGCAACAGTTCGCTGGTCGCCCCGCGTTCCTCTTCCGGCGGGTTGTCGAGCAGCGGGCTGATAGAGTTCTCGAAGCGGCTCGCTTTGTCGCTGAGAACGTCCCGGTAGTGTTGCTCCAGCTTGCGGGTGAGCGTCTCGACGTTCCACGTTTCCTCGACCTCGTGGCGCGCCCGGCGAGCGAGCGCGCGCGCGTGTTCCGGGTTGTCGAGCAGCTTCAAGACTCGCCGGGCAAACTCGTCCGCCCTGTCGGCCAGCTCGAGGATCTCTTCCCTGTCTGAGACGAGTCCTTCCGCTCCCAGAGTCGTCGAGACCACCGGGATTCCCGACGCGAACGCTTCCAGCAGCTTGACCCGAACGCCCGATCCGCTCAGCACGGGGCAAACAAAGACGGTATGGCGATAAAGCGACGGGCGAATGTCGGCCACTCGGCCCACAAATTCGATCTTCGTGTCTTCGAGGGACCGCTCGAATTGAGGGCTAACTTCAGCGCCGACAACCATCAAGCGTGCTTGCGGATGATGCCGGCGCACTTTGGGCAACACTTGCCGGGCGAAGAAAGTAAGCGCTTCTTGATTGGGAGGATGTCTGAAGTTTCCCGTGAACAGCAGCGTTTCCGGCTCTCTTCCCTCCGCGACGTATTCGTAACGGCTCACGTCGATGCCGGCCCGCAAGCCCTCCTTGATCGGAGCCGCCTTCCAAGCGTAGGTTTCCAAATAGCGGCGGTTGGCCGCCGTGCACACTTGCACGGCGTCGAATTTTCGCACCGCCTGCCTCTCGAAACGCAGCGCCCGCAGATATTCGTAGAAATGGTGGATCCACACCAGAGGGTTGTCAAGAGCTTTCATGCCGCGGCGGATGAATTGAAAGTAGATGTCATGCTCGAACAGAAACGTGGCGATACTCTGGAACGGGGCGCTGTAGACGGCGAACTGCGTGTAGTCGAGTTGGAGGACGTCGATCTTGTTGACGTACATGCTGCGGTGCAGCCGCCAAAGCAGATCAGGGCTGTAGAACTCCTTGGCGGCGTGAGGCAGCAACCCGAATTCATAAAACCGCTTCTTGTGACGCACGGGAAACTCCGTGCTGGCGCAGATCGCCGAAAGCTGCTGATTCGTGGCCAGGTCCTTCTCTTCGTCGAGCAGGCAAAACAGGTGCAGATTCGCCAGTCGCCGCAAATGCCGCACGGTTTGGTTTATGAAAACCGCTCCGCCGTGAAGCGGCGGCTCGATCGGATAGGGTGAAACGAAAAGCACGTTGAGCCGTTCTCGGTTTGGATCCACCCCGCCGAAGCGGTCTCGAAAAAAGCCCCCCAATGGCCGTCGGAAGGCTTCGGTATCGTCGATGAAAGCCAGCCGCTGCGCCCGGCTTCGAGATCGCAGGACCCGCCCGAACCGCCGCAAAGCCGCTCGCAGAGCCGGAGGAGCGGGACGAATCGGAGTCGGTCCCGCAACTAACCTCAGCCACAGCCGGGCGTACAGCAAAACGAAGTGCCCCGCCAGGCGCTTCCAGTCGTGAATGTTTTTCCAAGCGAAGAGCAGATGGTTTTGCTGCAACGCCTGTTGAATTTCGGTTTCGGAAAAGTGCTTGCCGATCGTACCCCGGTGTTCGTGGTAAACGACGCTTCGGGGCTCGTAGAAAACGAACCAGCCCCGTTTCCAAGCCATGTAGCTGATGTCGGCGTCCTCGAGATAAAACGGTTCCAAGAGCGAGTCGAAACCGCCCAGTTCGAGAAGTTTGTTGCGATCGTAAGCCGTCGAACCGCCCCCGGCGTAGAAGGTGGGAAACAGCGTTGTCACTCGATCGTCGATGACGTGCCGCACGTGCAGGCGTCCCCGGCGCCACTCCCCTTGGGTGAGGCCGGTTTCTTCCCTGGGGCGATGCGGATCAGTGAAGTAGATCTGAGCCGAAACCGCAAAGACCCGCGGATCTCGAAAACCTTGCAACAAGGGCGGCAGGAAGCCTTCCGCGACACGCATGTCATTGTTCAGCAGCACCACGATTTCGTTGCGGGCGGCCCCTAAGCCGGCATTCGAGCCGCCGCCGAATCCCTGGTTGCTTTCCAGCTCGATGACACGCACCGAGGGGAAGCTTGCTTTCAAGAAGTCGGCGCTGCCGTCGCTTGAGCCGTTGTCGACAACAATGACTTCGCTTGCGGGCGTTCCTTCGATCTCGGCCAGAACCGACGGCAGGTTTCTCTCCAGGTGATGGCGTCCGTTCCAGTTGGGAATCACTATGCTGACCGCCTTCGTCGAGGGCTTGTTCTCCGGCGGCTGTGACTTGCGGGGTCGAACCCGATTCACCAGGTCCGAGACAGCGAATAGGAGCATGGCCGCCAATAACAGTAGCGGGGTGACTGCCACCAGAAAGATGATTTCGCCGGCGGTTTTCAGTGCCGCGCTTAGCATTGGCATGAAGGTATCGCCGCCTAGCTCGCCCGTGGCTGGGGCAGCCGGCTGTTGACAGCTACACGGCAAGGAAGATGCATGTAGCCATAGATGGGACTGCCGCCGTGGGCCATCTGCAAGGTGATGGCGTTGTCGATCCAGTCACACATTCGGTAGCCGTCGAGGGGACCGTCGGCGATGGCGGGAGAGATGGAGAAGTTCCCCGGATAGAGTTCAGGCAAATCGATATGGAAGTCGACCGTATGAATGTCGCCCGGCGCCATCGGGGGGAGAGTTGCATTCTCACGAGCTGTGTTAGTTCCGGCAAAGTCAATGCCTAAATGGTTGCGCATCATGAAGCCCACGTTAGGAGTGGCCAGCGATTGGTGAGCCCGCACGCTAATCCGGATGGTCAGACGGCTGTGAGGGTCCATGAGTTCAATCGGTTGACCGTGTTCGTCGAGCGCGGCGACACCGATTACTTCCGCCGCCCCGTTGCCGTGACGAAAGTCGATGTTGGGGATGGTTTCGGCGACTTCCGGAGCTGTTGTCGCCGATCGTTCCGGGTGCTCCCCGTGGCCCGGCTGCTTCACCTGAAGGTACTCAGCGTCCTTTTCAATCATTCGCGCAAGATACTGGCTGACGACCCTTTCCGGGTTGCCGATCTCGACGACGCGGCCGTTTTCGAGCCACATCACTTCGGTGCCGATGGCTTTCACGTCGGCCATGCTGTGGGAGACGAACAGAATCGTCACTTGACGGCGCCGCAACTCATGAACCTTGCGCATGCAGCGTTGCCGAAAATAGTAATCGCCGACGGCGAGCGCCTCGTCGACCAGCAGGATTTCGGGTTCCACGTTGATCGCCACGGCGAACGCCAATCGCACCAGCATGCCAGTGGAGTAGGTCTTGACGGGTTGGTTGATGAAGTCGCCGATTTCAGCAAACTCCTCAATGTCTTGGTAACGCTGCTGAATTTCTTTGGTCGACAGACCGAGAATCGTCCCATTGAGGAAAACGTTCTCCCGCCCGCTGAACTCGGGGTTGAACCCTGCTCCCAGCTCGAGTAGTGCGGAAACCCGACCTCCGATTGTGACTTCGCCCTCAGTGGGCGGAAAGATGTTCGCCGCCAGTTGAAGGGTCGTGCTTTTGCCCGAACCATTCTCGCCGATCAAGCAGAAAGTGCTTGCCTTCTTCACCTCGAAGGAAACCTCCCGCAGAGCCCAGAAATCGCGGTGTCGATGCAGGAGGTTGAAGGAGGCCAATTCTTTGAGCCGGTCTCCCGGCGAGGCATAGAGCGGGTAGCTCTTCGAGACCGAGTGAAAGGCGAGAGAAGTCATTGGCCGTTGAATCGTTGATCCCTGAGCCATGTCCCGCGAGCCGTGGACCGCGAGCCGTGAAGCGCCCGGCGTGGACTATAGAAGGTCATGTCGGTAGAAGCCCGCCCTGGGGACGCCGAAGGTTACCGTGGCCTCGGCAACATTGCGGTCTTCCGCTGACTTGCTCTCCCTCACGGCCTACAACACATCCGCGAAGCCGCGCTTCGTGTAACGGAAGAACAGGCCTCCGATGACAAGAGAGCACAGCGCGAAAGTAGCGAGCACGAGCAAGTCGCTTCCCGCCGGCAGGCGGTTCCCGAGAACACTGTCGCGATAGCCGCGTACGACATAGGCCAGCGGGTTGAGCTTGAGCAGAACTCGCAGTCTCTCGCCGAACACGGTCTCGTAGAGTCCCTCGTAAAGAAAGATGGGAGTAAGCCAAAACCATGCGATCAGGACCACGGCGAGCACTTGCGCCGTATCTCGCAGGTAGACGTGCAGAGCCGCCGCGATCCAGGCCAACCCCAGACTCAGCATACCAACGAGCACAAAGTAGACCGGTAGAACAAGCAGCGTCACGCTAACTTGGCCCTCCCACACGGCAACGGCTCCCACCAGCAACACCATCGCCAATACGTGACTGATTAGGGTCGAGAGGTAGATGCTGAGCGGCACGATCTCGGCCGGGAAAACGCTTTTCTTGATCAGGCCGGCGTAGTCGATCATCGAGGATGCTGAGCGTTGCAGAGTTTCGGAAAACAGCAGCCAGGGCAACATTCCAGCGAATAGGAACAGAGCGTACTTGTCGGTTACCTCGCCACGCGGCAGATGGGATCGTAGTAAACCTTGGAAAACGAAAGTATAGACCGCCAACAGCACAAGCGGATGGATCAAGCCCCATACCCAGCCGACCGCCGAGCCGACATAGCGCTGCTCGAAATCTCGCCGGACGAGCTGGTAGACCAGACTGCGGTTGCGGACCAGCAACGTCAAGAAGTAGAAGCCTGGAAATCGATTTGGCGGGGCCATCCCTTGGCAGGGTAGCGGAGAGGCGCCAGTGTGTCAACGCCGGAACTTATTCAAAAATGAGGACAAAAGAAAAGGCGGCATGAGCCGACCTCTCATGCCACCAATCTCTCTTGTGGGTTCGCAAAGAGAAGCAACTGGCAGTCTATTGTCTGGCAGTTTCGTAATGTAAGACGTCCCACAAGGGTTTTTTTTCGTCAGGGGCGGGAACAAAATTCAAGTTTCGAGTCTAAGTGACTGAAAAATAAGATGTTGTTTTTCGCAGTCGTGTTACAATTCGGACAGAAGAACGAAGGTCACCGACTTTTAGACGCTGCTGGGCGTCTTACTATTGCTCGGAGCTGGAATTGATCTTCCGAGAAGTGGAGGACCGCGACCTAATCCTGCGTGCGCGTCGAGGTGACGTGGACGCCTTCAACATGCTTGTCTCCCGTTGGGAAAAGCCGATCTACAACTACCTGTTGAGGCAGGTTCAGCGGCGGGAGGACGCCCTGGACCTCTCGCAAGAGACCTTTTTGAAGGTCTACCGTAACCTGGGCCGCCTGCAGGAGATCGACCGCTTTCCGCAGTGGCTCTTTCGGATCGCTCACAACGAAATGGTCTCGCTCTACCGGCGCGAAGCAAGGCTCAGCGATGAGGAAGTGCCGGAGACGGTTGAGGGCAGCGCCGTATCCTTTGCCGGATCATCGGCCTATCCGGTGGAGTTGAACCTGGCGGTGCGGCGGGCGTTGGAACTGCTCACGGGCGAACAGCGGGAAACCGTGGTGTTAAAGGTCTACCAGGGTTTCAAATTTCATGAAATTGCGGATATCCTCGACTGCCCGGCTTCGACGATCAAGTCCCGGCTCTACAGCGCGTTCGAGGTGCTTAGGGGTGCGATTGCCCCGGTAGCGGGGCCGACGGCCGGGAACTCGAACTGAGGAAAACGAAGAGGTGGCCCTTATGTCAAACTCACCCTACGATCTACGCGATTACCTTTTTGATGAGTTGACTTCCGAGCAACGGCGGGAGGTCGAGCAGTACTTGAAGACCTCTGGCGAGGCGCGGGAAGAACTGGCGCGGCTCAAAGCTACGCACAGCGCACTGCTCAGCGTTCCCGACGAGGAAGTTCCGCGTCGCATTGCGTTCGTCTCGGACAAGATCTTTGAGCCTTCACTTAGTTTGCGCCTTTGGAGACAATTTTGGGATGCCGCTCCGCGACTCGCTTTCGGGTTGGCGGCGATCTTGCTCGTGATGTTTGCCGGGCTGTGGTGGGTTCAGCCTTCGCTCACCGTAGACCGCGACAGATGGACTCTCGCTTTCGGGGAGCCGACACATCCTGCCGCAAGTTCGGCCATGCCGGTGGGGATCGCCGAACAACTACTAGTTCTCCAGTTAGTTCACCAAGCCCTGGAGGAAAGTGAGATCCGCCAGCGAGAAATCATGGCCCGACTGGTCGCCCGACAGGGGGTGGAATCCGCCTCTGAGTGGAAGGCGGCAGTCGCTGAGTTGGGGGAAGACTCATACCAAGCTTGGCGAATGCGCCGCAACCGACTTCGATCTATCACTCGCTCAGCTCACTTTGACCAGACCGCCAATTGGTGATCACTATGCTTGCACGATCATTGGGTTTGCTGCTGTTAGGCGCCGCAATGCTGTTTGCCGGCCCGCCGGCAAACGAGCACGACCTGGGGAGACAACTCAAAAGAGTCGAGCGTTCGATTGACAGCCGGTTTGAGCGGGCCATTGACGAAGCGTTGCCGATGGCCTTGGCCGGCGTGACTCGGGGCTTGTACCTGGAGGGGTTCGGCGTCGTCTTCTCGCTGGAAGTGAACGTCGTCCCGACACCCAACATCAGCCCTTTCTTTCGGGGATATAACGAAGAGCAAAAGCGGGCACTTAACCGGCGCAAGAAGGAACGGCTCAAGTTGTTAGAAGCTCTGGCGCGGAAGATCTTGACGGAAGAGGCGGCTAAGGTCGAAGCGCTGCCGGCGGATGAGACGCTGGCGCTGGCGATTTCGCTGTTTTACTACAACTGGGAATACATCACCGGCTTGCCCTTCCAGATTGTTGTCCAGGCTCCCAAGCGTGTTCTCCTCGACCATGGAGCCGGACGCCTAACTGATTCTGAGTTCAACCGGCAAGTCGAGGTGACGTCTCTTTTCTAGTGGGCGGCGGTCCTCCTACTGAGGATGACGGTGATTGACGAGCCCAGACGCAAGATTGCCCGTGCCATCGACTTTTGCAACGCCAAACCGTCATGAGAAATGCAGGTGAGAGGACGGAAGCATGTCGCTGCGGTTAGGTGAAAGGCTCATCCAGAAGGGCCTTCTTGACGCTCCGGACCTCGAACGGGCCCTGGACCTCCAGAAAGAGCGGGGCGATAAGCTGGGACGTATTTTGATTGACCTGGGCTTTGTCGCGCCGCGGGACGTGCTGCAGACTCTGGCGGAGCAGCTTGAGATCGCTCTGGTAACGAGCGACGATTTTCCGGCCGTGCTCCCCGAACTCAAAGGGATTGCCCCTCGCTATATGAGGCAGTTCCGATTTCTGCCGATTTCTCTGGAAGATGCGAGCGTGACGGTGGCCATGAGCGATCCGCTCGACTTTGAAACCTTAGCGACAATCCGCAATTTCACGGGACTCGAAGTGAATACGGCTCTAGCCGCCGAGCAAGATCTTCTCGACACGATTGACAAATACTTCGGCGAGGAGGAGGAGCCGGAAGGCGAAGGGGCGGGTTCGGTAGGTGACGATACTGCCGAGATCGAGCATCTTCGCGACATGGCCAGTGAAGCGCCGGTGATCCGGTTGGTCAACAACATGATCTCGCAGGCGATTGACCAGCGGGCCAGCGATATCCATATCGAGCCCTTCGAAAAGGACTTTCGCATTCGTTATCGGGTCGACGGCGTGTTGCAGGAACAGGAACCGCCTCCCCGGGAGTTGCGGTCAGCCGTGACCTCGAGGATCAAGCTCATGGCGAAGCTCAACATCGCCGAGCGACGCCTGCCGCAAGACGGCCGCATCAAGATCAAGGTGATCGGTCACGAGGTCGATTTGCGTGTGTCGACGCTGCCCACCTTGTATGGGGAAAGCGTGGTCATGCGTCTGCTCGACCGTAGCGCTAGCGACTTCTATGATTTGACCCGGCTCGGCTTTGACGATCAGATGCTCTCGCGAATGGCCTTTTACACTGCGCTGCCCCACGGCGTCTTCTTGGTCACCGGACCGACCGGCAGTGGAAAGTCGACGACCCTCTATTCGGCTCTGAAGCGAATCAACAGTACCGAAAAGAAGATCATCACGATCGAGGACCCGGTTGAGTATCAGATGGATGGCATTAACCAGATCCACGTCAACCCGCAAATCGGCCTGACTTTCGCGGCTGGGTTGCGGCATATCGTCCGTCAGGACCCCGATATCATCATGGTCGGCGAGATCCGGGACCGCGAAACGGCCGACATCGCCATTCGATCGGCCCTGACAGGACACTTCGTCTACTCCACGCTTCACACCAACGACGCCCCCAGCGCCATCACGCGTTTGACCGACATGGGGGTCGAGAACTATTTGCTGACCTCTTCGTTGGTCGGTGTACTGGCGCAACGACTTGTCCGCATGATCTGCCGCGACTGCCGGGCCAAGGAGGGTCTGGTGGATGCCCCCGACGGAACTCGGGTCGAATCCTGGCGAGGTAAGGGCTGCGACTCGTGTATGGGAACCGGCTATTTCGGACGGGTCGGGATATTCGAAATGATGGAGCTCAATGAAGACCTGCGCGGGCTGATCATGGCCAATGCAGACGCCGCTCGGTTGACCGAGCAGGCGCGGCGCGACGGCATGACGAACTTGCGCGAAGACGGTTGGGAAAAGGTTGCCGCCGGAGTGACCACCGTCGAGGAAGTGATGCGTGTGACGCAGGAGTTTTAGGTTCGTGAGCCGTGAACCGGGGAACTACCTCCCAACAGCAGCTCTCGCGGACAGGACGGGCGCCCTATTAGGAGGATTGGAGAGAAGCCTAAGACCCGCAACAAGGGCCTCTTAGCTGAATTCGCGGCCCCGCGGCTTACGGTTCACGGCCAAACGGTTCACGGTCCAACCGATCATGTCCACCTTCCACTACCGCGCACTAGCCACTGACGGCAAGGTCCGTACGGGCACGCTGTCAAGCGGTGACGAAGCAGCCGCGGTGCGCGAGCTACGCCGGCAGGGAATGACGCCGGTGTTCATCGGGACGTCTCGGCCTGGTGGCTTGTCGCTGAAACTTCCCAGTTTTGGGCGGCACCGTTCGCGGGACATACTGCACTTCACAGAGGAGGTCGCCACGCTGCTGGACGCCGGCATTCCGCTCGACCGCGCTTTGTCGATCACCGCGGAATTGACCGAGCGGAAACACTTTCGTTCCGTCATAGACGACGTCCTTCGGGCGCTGCGCTCGGGATCGTCTTTCGCCGATAGCCTGGGCGCCCGTCCCGAGTATTTCTCGGAACTCTACCTAAGCATGGTCCGTGCGGGTGAAGTGAGCGGAACGCTGCCACTCACCATGGACCGCTTGGCTGAGTTCGAGCGTTCGCGGGACGAGTTGCGCGGCTATATCATTTCGTCGCTGACTTACCCGGCTTTGCTGAGCGTTGTGGGTGCCGGCTCCATCTTCGTATTGCTGCGGTTTGTGATCCCGAAGTTTGCGGAGGCCTTCACGCAATCGAATATCGTCATGCCGACACCGATGCGGATGCTGCTTGGTGTGAGCGACGCGGTGGGCGTTTACGGCGTACCGGTGATTGCGTTGTTGGTTTTGGGTGCTGTTGGACTGCGGTACTACGTCAGGACACCCGCTGGTCGGCTTGCTTGGCACCGGTTCCAGCTCAGAATTCCGCTGCTCGGCGGGGCGCTGCAGAAGGCCGACACCGCTCGCTTCGCGCGGGCCATGGCGACGCTCGTCCAAAGTGCGGTGCCACTGGTTCAATCGATCAAGATTTCACGTGGAATTCTGTCGAACCGCATCCTCTCCGGCGCCCTGGATGCGGTTGCCCAGGGTGTCAAGCGGGGCGAAGGGATCGCCGGGCCGCTGCGAAAGACCGGCCAGTTTCCGCCGCTGGCAGGACACTTACTTGCCGTCGGAGAGGAGACAGGCAGCCTCGACCGGATGTTCGATCGCATGGCGGACATCTTCGACAAAGACACCCGTGAGGCGGTCAAGCGTTTTACGGCGCTATTTGAGCCTGTCGTCATTCTCTTTATGGGAGTGATCGTAGGCGCTATGATTCTAAGTATCATGTTGGCGATTACAAGCATCCAGCAGACGGGGCTCTAGCCATGAGGAACAACCGGAAAACAAACCCACCGACGAAGCCTCGAAACGCCGGCATTACGCTGATCGAGATGCTGGTGGTCATCACGATTATCGCGCTGTTTTCTGCGATCGCGTACCAGCGCCTGACACCCGCGCTTGATCAGGGTCGCAGGACGGCTGCCCAAACGCAAATCGAGAGCTTTGCCGGGGCACTCCAGCGGTTCAACATCGAACACGCAAGGTTCCCGTCCCAGGAGGAAGGGCTCCAGTCGTTGCGCCCCTATTTGACCAAAGACATCCCCAGCGACCCCTGGAAGCGGCCCTACGTCTACCGCTATCCCGGCGAGCACGGCCCCGAGCCCGATCTGCTCTGCTATGGCGCGGACGGCTCCCCTGGGGGCGAGGGTCCGGACGAAGACGTGGTCAGTTGGAAGTGACCACCGTCAGCCATCGAGCCGTGAACCGGGTCGGGTTGAGCTAGTAAGCTGTCCAAGACAAGGCTTTCTGATTGCCCTGGGCGGCGTGGCGCACGTATTCTTGCGTGCTGTGTCGCCATTCGTGGCGACATCGAGTCTCGACGTGGCGTACGCTTTCAGCGTGCTGTGTCGGGCTTTCGAGCCCGACATTTCCGAATCTATAGTGCGCTCCTCTCCAGGACAGTCCGCTACTCGGGCTGTGACACAGTTTGACGCGGCGCCGGCGCCCTTGTAGGCAAGCGCAAGTCCACTAGCCCGCTCTCTCACGACGGTTTGGCGGGCAGCGTTGAACTAACGTTATTTGTAGGGGCGGACCACCGTGTCCGCCCAGGCGTAAGATTCACACTGCGTCCCATTCGATCACGCGACTAAACTTCCCGTCTCAAATCCGTCTTTTCGCGTTCCGTTCGCGTCTTTCCTAGCAAGGAGATGAGTCACGCTTTCAGCTCGCAGAAGGGCACGGCATGCCGTGCCCCTACAGCTCACGGTTTACGGCTCAACGGCTCGCGGCTCAACGGCTCAACGGAGCGCGGCATCACTCTCATCGAGCTGCTCGTTGCCATGGCGATCGTAGCGCTGATGGTCAGCATCTCGTATCCCACGATGACGAGGGGACTGGACGGCATTCGCCTGAAGACGGCGGTTGACCGTGCGGGAACGTTTTTCAATGCCGCGCGGCAGGCGGCTGATCGCCGCCAGCGGCCCGTGCAGTTCACCGTTGACCCCGAGCGGAATCAATTGACCACGCTTTCCGCCGATGGAGCCTGGGAAGATCATTTGGTTCTGGACGAGCGAACTAAAGTTGCTTTTCCCTCCAAGGTGCAAAGCCTGATCTTGTACCCAGGTGACCCGCCGCCCGAGTTCCGGCTCTTTCTCAAGGCTCCCGATGGCGCCGGCGCCGGCCTAAAGATCAACGTCTTCACCGGTGTGCCAGAGGAGTGGGACGGTCCTCGAGACCGTGAACAATGAGCCGCAGCCGCCAGGGGGCCGCTCCGTCGAAAACCGATCGATTCCATGCCCTTGGGTGGGCCGTTAGGCCCATGGGCACTCACTAGTACGAGAACTCCTGCCAGGACGCTATCGGTCCGACTCCAATCTGCCGGTCACAGACGGTGACGTCTTTTGTTTTAAGTAACTTCTGGGCCCTTGTCCGGGGAAATTCTAGCCGCCCGCGATAGAATAAACGCAGCAGGCTGTCCCAGAAAGGTATGGCAAAGTCGGGGATAGTCACAAGCGGCTTAGGACTAAAGTCTTTAGTTTTAGTGTCAGCGAGCATGGAAGCCGTGGCTGGGTGTCCGGAGCATTTTTTTTAACTCTCCAATGACTTTTTTCGCCCGCGGAAGCGGCCCAACCCAAAAAAATGACCAAACAAACCCAATCGACAGGCAAACCTAACCATTTCAACCGATTAACCTGCATTCCTGGGGCGAAGAAAAGGAGTAGCCAGAGGCCAAACGATCCCCATGATTGCCCGCTTGTAAGGTGGGCGAGCTAGCCCAGAGTTCGCCTGAGTTGGCCCTGGGTTAGGCCCTGCTAGCACCCCGTGGCAAAAGTACGATCCTTCCCTTCGGGTGATTCGGAAATGTCGGGCTCGAAAGACGTGGCGCACGCCCCCCGGCGTGCCGTGTCGCCATTCCCTGGCGACATGTCTCGTTGGTGCGCCGGCCCTTCTGCTGGGCGGTGGGATGCTGGCAAGAATGCCGACACAGCACGCTGAAAGCGTGCGCCACATCGCCAGGACGATCAGGAGGTCTCGTCTGGGACAGGTCGTCTTTCCAGTCAGCCACAGCGTCTCTTCTTCAGGGGACTCGTGTGACTGGAGCGAACCAGAGAAGCTGTGCTGGGCCTGTAGGGGCCAAAATGCCGGCCGCGACTGGGCACGGCATCCCGCGCCCCCGCGGTCTTCGGCCACGCCCTGCACCGATTTCGCTTCGCGCCCGTTCACGCTCCTGGCTCGGCGAGGGGGCGCCCTGCCTTTCTCCGGTGGCCCGCCGCGATTCGCGGTTCACGGTTCGCCGATCACGGCCGGCGACTCGAGGTTTCAGCCTGCTGGAGATGATTGTGGCCACGGCCATTCTCGGCATTGCCATTATCGGGCTGATGACGCTCACCACCACCGTGTTGGCAAACGCCGCGCGCATCCGAGAATACGATCGGGCCGCTATGCTGGCGCGCACCAAAATGAACCAACTATTGGTCGAGGAACCGTTGCCGTTGGGAAGGAATCTGTCGGGGATGTTTGAAGCGCGTTTGGGTTGGGAAGCTCGAGTGGAGCCTTTTTTCGTGCCACGCATTCCCCGAGCTGGACGCACAATGTTGGTTCGGATAAGGCTCAGCGTCTGGTGGGATTCCGACGGGCGACGCAAACGGCTCAAGTTGGAGAGCTTCCGGCGGATGATCATCCGGCCCGAACACGGACTGGGATGAAGACGTTGGCCGTTAACCGATCGGCCGTAAGCCGTGAAATGAGCCTGCTGTCGAATCTACGGGAGGGCACGGCATGCCGTGCCCCTACTGCTTTTCTCGGAAGCCCCTCCTCCCTCGAGCTGCGAACCGGCCCTTCGGTTCAACGGTCTAACGGCTCACGGCTCACGGCTCGCGGCTCACAATCCGGCATGACGCTTATCGAGGTCATTGTGGCCATGAGCCTGCTCGGGTTACTTTCCGTCGGTTTGTTCACCGCTTTTCAGGTAGGTGCTTCTTCCTGGCTCACGACGCGCGAGCGGTTGATGGATGACCGCAACATTGCCGGCCAGAATCAACGCTTCCACGCGCTTTTTGCCGGAATTGTTCCGCTGGAGGCCAGGGTTCCACCCGACCGGGAGATTGGCGTGCGTCCGTTCCCGTTTTTTCAAGGCGAGCCGCAATCGATGCGTTTTGTCACCTCGCATTCGATCACCGCCGGATCTCGCGGAGGCCTGCGCATCACCGAGCTCCAGGTTGTCGACGCGCCCAAGAAGGGAAGGCGCGTGCTGCTGAATCAACTGCCGTATCGCGGGCCGTTCAGCGCCGGGAGTTTCGTCACCGGATGGGTGCCCATCCCGGAGCCACCGGGGCGCCAACTCGTTTTCGAGCCCATACGCGCCCTGCCCAACGTATCGTTGATCATCGCCGACCAGTTGGCCGATTGCAGTTTCCGGTATCTCGAGAGGCCTCGTAGGCGCAATCTGCCTTCAAGGTGGGTTTCGATATGGAACGATCTCGACCGGCTGCCGGGTGCGATCACGATCAACTTGACGCCGGCCTCCCGGGAAGCTCGGCTCCTGCCGGTGTCTATAACGACCGCGGTGCGCGCCGAGTATGCACTGCCGCGGGAAAACACTCCCCCCCCCCTTCCCGGGAGACCTCGTGGAGTAGATCTCTCCCGCCGAGCGACACGAGGTAGCCGGTGACGGCCCCCGCGAAGCGATCTTCGCGCTTAGGCAGTGCATTGTTGGCGGTGCTTTGGTTCTCGACCGCTTTGTCAGCCATTGCCTTTACGCTTTCCATGACGGTGCGAACCGAAATGGACCGCGCCGCCCTCAACATGGACAGCGCTCGAGCCTACTTTCTTGCCCACGGAGCGATCGAAGCGACCATGATGCAACTCGCCGATCGCTCCTCGCGCGGTGAGTTGGACGGCCTTAGTGCGTTTCGTCCCGGTCAACGCTTTCTCCGGGTCGTTTTTCCTACAGGAGAGGTGGAGGTCGAAATCATCGGGGAGAGCGGCAAGCTTGACCTCAACCGGGCTTCGCCGCAGGCATTGGCAAGAGTGTTGGCTGCCAGCGGTCTTGATCCCGTGGCCTCCCTAACGATGGCGTTCAACATCGTGGACAGCCGATCTGGTCGTTTGCGACCTCCCGACGGCACTGCGTCCCTTTCGTCTTTCTCGTCCTCTCGGGCGTCTTTCAAGCAGTTGGAAGATTTGCTGATGGTGCCGGGCATCGATCCCCAAGTTCTATATGGCACCTTCATACGGAATCGAAAGGGTCAACTAGTTCGGGTAGGTGGCCTGTATCACCATGTGACGCTGTGGGGGTCGGGGGCGGTCGACATCAACTACGCTTCGATTGAGTTACTTACGGCGGCCGGATTGAGTGATTCGCTGATCGAGACAATTGTCGGAATACGCTCCCAGCGGCCCATCGATGCCGAGGACGGGCTTCTGGGGGGGCTGTCGAGCCTAAACCCGGATATCCGGCTCGGTCGGGCCGGCAGGGCACAAGCCTACACTTTGTGGGCCACAGCTCGGGACGGCCAGGGCCGGGCGAAGCGGGTAGTCGGCGCCCTGGTTCAAAAGGGTTTGACGGGCGGACCTTTCCGAATACACCTCACTCGTTGGTACGACACTGGCTTTTAGTCGATGCAGTGGAAACACATTCTTCGTTGGGGAGCCGGATGCGGCATTGAAGTGCGCGGGACGGATTTGCGCGTGGTGGCGGTCAAGTCTCGTCCTGGTAGCTTCAAAGTGTTGGGACGGATGGAGATAGCCGACTTCCGGAGCCGGCCGGCTGCCGAGTGGGGCGCCGAATATACCACCTTCCTCAGGGACCTGAAATTATTGCACTTAGCCGCCACCGTCAGTTTGCCGAGGTCGGAGATGATGGTTCGGCAACTGAAGCTGCCTCCTCTGAATCGCAAGGAGCTTGGCGCCGCGGTCGGCTACCAGTTGGAAACCCTGCACCCTTATGAGGCTGATCAGGTTTACACGGCCTTTGCCCCCTTGGGGGAGAGCACCGAGGGGATCAACCAAGTCCAGGTAGCCGTTCTGATTGCCGAAAAGGCCATCGTGGACGGCTACGCGGAATTGTTTGAGTCTGCGGCTATCGCGGTGGCTTCGTTCACTGCGGGGGCTGCCGCTTTCTACACCGGCGTGCGAGTGCGTTGGGACTCGCCTCCTATCCCCTTCCTGATTGCGGATTTCCAGCGAACCAGGATCGAAATTTACGGGGAGGGGAAGAGTCGCCCTCTATTCAGTGGGGCCTTTGAGTCGAAGTCAGCGGAGAAAGTCTTGAGCCTAGCCGGGGCTGATTTGCGACTACAGGAAAGCGAGCCTGCATCGGTGGTGTTTTGCGGAGCTGATGGGGGCGAAGATGACTCCGACCCTCTGCGGCTTGCACGGGACCTCGGGGACACTTTCAGCTTACGCTCGGCGACCGAGCTGTTGCCGTCTCCCGCAGCCGCCGTACCCCAATTCGATGAAGGAAGGGACGCTGCCGCCCTGGCCGTTGCGCTGGAGTCGGCCTGTCCGCGACTCGGTTGGCGGGCCAACTTACTGCCCGCGGCACGAAGGAAGAGGAACTCGCATTGGATGTACGCGCCTACAGCAGTCCTCGTCGCGGCGCTGATCCTATTACTGTTTGCCTACCCTCTTCGGCGGGTGATGCAGGACCGCAACTACCTGCGGAAGCTGGAAGCCGAAACAGTGCGACTAGAGCAAGACGTGAGACGAGCCGCGGCCGCGAAATCACAGGGGCGAGAGACCGCGGCGCGAATCGAGGTGTTGAAGTCCCTGCGCGCGCGTTCTGAAGAGGACCTCCGGATTGTCCGGGAGCTTTCTCAACAGTTGCCGGATACGGCATGGCTCTCGAACTTAGAGATCCGTGATGAGGATGTTCGGATGTACGGTGAGGCGGTGGCCGCCGCACCCCTTTTGGCGACCGTTAACGGAACTCGGACACTCGAGAACGCAGCGTTTATGACCTCGCTCGTCAAGACCGACAACGGCGAGCGTTTTCAGATTGCCGCGCAACGCGGTCTCACGACACCAGAGCCGGATGTCCAGGCCGCGGGCTCGGCGGTCGGCTTGTTGCAACCTAGTCCGCTGGTTGAGGAGGCAGCTTCCTCTACGGCCCCTGACGCTGGGGAGGTCCGGTGATGGCTCTAGAGATCCAAAGCCGTGACCGGCGTGCCTTGTTTATCCTGCTCGCTGCTGGGGCGCTGTTCGCCATCATGCAGCTGGATTTTTTCTTCCCCTCGACAGGGTCGCCGCTGGTGGGCGGCTCGATCGAGGACGCCCAGGAACGCTTCTTGGATGCTCAGGTTAAGGCACGTCAGAAACCCCTGGTTGTGGCCGAGTCCCAAGAGGCGGCCAAGGTGCTGGCCGAGTTCGAGAGCGGACTGTTGCAGGCTGAGAGCGCCGAACTGGCCAAGGCCGAGATGCGACAAGTGGTCGGCAATCTGTTGGTTGCGGAAGGCATCACCATGAGGTCCTCGCGTTTCGGCAACGTCGAACTTGAGCAGGATCATTTCGCTCAGGTGCCCTTGACCGTCGATTTTAACTGCCGCGTGGAACAGTTCGTGAACTGGATGACCACTCTGTCGAACAGCGAGCGTCTTCTAACCACGCGTCGAATCGTCCTCCGCCCGACTAATACGGGGACGAAGGCCCTGCGTGCCCAAGTTACGGTCTCGGGGTACCTCCCGGTTTCTCGAACGCCCGAACTCGTGGAGCGGCGACGGAACTCTACCCCAGGGGGCCTGCCATGAGTCGCAACCTGCTTCTTCTGAACCTGGCGCTACTCGTGGTCGTCGTGGCGGGCACGACGGAACTCTATCGCAGGACGAAGGACGCCAGGCAGCGTTACGACATCTTTGAAAGGACAGGATCCGGTCAGGGGACCCATGCCTTTTCTAGACCGGCCAAGCCGGCAGCGATACGTCCCTCCGACTACCTAGCTGTGGTCGATCGCCTGCTGTTTTCCAAGGACCGCAATCCGATTGTAACCGTGGAAGTGCCGCCGCCTGAAGTGGCCGCTCGCCCCGATCTGCCACGTTTCATCGGCTTGATGGACCTGGGAGACGGCCCGATCGCCTTAATGGCTTCCGACCCGAAGGCAACACCCAAACCCGTGGCGCGCGGCGAGAAAGTAGGCGAGTTCACGTTCGTGGAAGCTAAGGGGGATTCCATCACTTTTCAGTGGCAAGACGAAACCATCGAGGTTTCGCAGGCGGAACTGAAACGATCACTGGCCCAAGCGGCCGGCACGTCGCCGAATTCACGCCGCTCCGCAGGAGTACGGGCCCAGCCGGTATCTGGAGCAAGGCTTGATCCCCAGCGACAAGGGCAGGTCGGCGGACGGTACAACATCGGCCCCGAACTGGCGGGGCGGCCGGGTGTGTATGCAGCCGATCCGAAAGACTCTTCTACGCACGGCACCGCGCATGGAGGCTTCGTCAAGACAGTGAAAAAAACACCGTTTGGGACCCAATCTTGGTGGGTGAAGAAACAACAGGAGTCGAAAAAGGAATAGGAATATGATCGGCATCGTGGTTGTTTTAGCGCTTTCGACTCTGGCGGTGGCCGGCGACACCGCAGCCGACAAGAAGCAAGACTCGGCCAAGAAGCCATCGCCGGAGCGTCAAGTCAAGATCAAACAGACACCGTTCGGTCCGGCCAAAGTGGTGGCGGAACCGCGCAAGCCACTTTCGTTGCTGGCGGACCCAATGCTCACTGTCGAGCAACAGGGAGACACGGTTATCTTCCGCCGGAAGACGCCTTTCGGTGTACAGATCTGGAAGAAGCCGCTGGCGGAACTTGCTGCTGTCGAGCGGCAACTTCTGAGGCGGGAGCACGGTAATAACGCTGAGCGGGCGGCTCGCGAAGGCAGTTCAACGGCTCCGCTCGCTCCCGATCAGGCCCAAGAAGCTACAACAAGTCGAGGCCAGGACAAGGAACGCGCTCGGAAGAAAACCCAGTGATTCCCGGGTGCCAAATAGTGACAGGTAAAATCATGCGATACGTTTTTCTATGGGCACTGCTTCTCCCGTCCGCATTAATAGCACAGCAGCAAGAGAATCCCGCATCACCCCAGCAGCCGTCGGAACAGACGGACGACGCCGGGCAGACGAGCGCCGAGTCATCAGCGGCCCCGGCTGCCGAGCCGGCTCCCCAGACAGGTGCGGCTGAGGCAAGCCCATCGCCAACGCCGGCAGCTCCTCAGGCCTCCCCGGCGGCGGGCGCTTCGCCGCCTGCTCAGCAACCGGCGGCCGCCGGCTCGCCGGCGCCCCAAGCGGCCCCGGCGCAGCCGCCCCAGCAGTCCAACCAGGCGCGGCCTTCTTCCGCATCAAGGCCTGGGGGTCTCTCATTCCGCTTTCGCGGGGCCAGCCTGCATGAATTCATTGATGTCGTCGCCAAGTCCTTAGGAATCAACTACATTCTTGATCCAGCCGTCGGGGACGCCCAGGTCACGATTAATACCTACGGCCGCCTGCGCCGCGACGACTTGTTGCCGCTCCTCCAGGAGATCCTAAGAATCAATGGGGCGGTTGCCGTCCAAGTGGGCAACCTCTACCGCATCGTCCCCTCAGAGGAGGCGGCCAAGTTACCCATTTCTCCGCGGTTGGACGCCCGTCGTGACCTGCCGGAGGACGAACGGTTAATTCTCAACGTCATTCGACTGCAGTATTCCCCCGCCGTCGACCTTGGCAAGGTTCTGGAGCCCTTCCTGGGCGCAGGGGCGAAGTATTCCGTCATCGAGCCGCTCAACATGCTCATCTTGCTCGACAACAGCCGTAACATGCGACGCACCATCGAGCTCGTCGAGCTGTTCGACACCGAGGAGATGGTCCAGCAGCGCGTTCGCTTGTTCCAGGTCAAGAATAGTCTCGCTAAAACGCTAGCGGATGAGCTGCAACAAGTGTTTGAGGCCTTTTCGATTTCGGACGAGCAGTCGGCGGTTCAATTCGTCCCTATCGAGAGGATCAATTCCATCCTCGTTGTTAGCAGTGCTGTCCGCGTCTTCGACGAAGTCGAGACCTGGATCAAGAAGCTAGACAAATCGGTGACGGTTGGCGGCGTCCAAAACTTCATCTACCGGGTGCAGTACGGCTTGGCCCCCGCCCTCGCCGGAACCCTGTTGTCGCTGTATGGCTTTGGAGGTTACGGTGGAGGCTACGGTGGTGGCTACGGTGGCGGCGGTTATGGAGGTGGCTACGGCGGCGGCCTGGGGGGTGGTTTTGGTCCCGGCGGTATGGGTGGACGCGGCGGCGGCCGCGGTGGCGGCCGTGGGGGCGGCTATGGCGGCGGCCGTGGGGGCGGGTTCGGCGGCGGCGGAGGGATTATTCGCCTTCCTGGATCTTTGCTTGGAGGTGCGGGTGGGGGTGTCGAAACCGGTGCCGTGCCGGATCAGACCGGGGCTCTGCTTGGGGCCGAAGCCTTCGCTTCCGGGGGGGCGATCGGAATTCGAATCGTGCCCGATGTAATCAACAATCTGATTGTCGTTCAGGCCACCCAGCAGGAGTGGGAGATCATTCGCAATACTCTCCGACAGCTGGATTTTCCGCCGCGGCAAGTCCTCATCGATGCCCAGGTTTATGAAGTCTCGCTGTCGGGGGCGCTCGCCAGCGGAGTTTCGGCCTTCTTGCGCTCCCGGGGAGGTACGGGGCTCAACGAAAGAAAGATCATCGGAGAGTTTGGGGCTGGGGCTTTGAATCTGACGATGGGAGCACTAGTGGGAGCAACGCGGGAGCTCGCCGTTTTCCTCAGCGCCAGCCAGAGTGACGGTCGGACTAGAATTATATCCGCGCCCTCGGTCATCGCCACTGACAATATCACTGCTACGATTACCTCTGGTCAGTCGGTCCCCACCCTCTCTTCGCAAGCATTAGCCGGGGGAGCTCAGGCAGATGGTTCATCGCTCTTCACCAATACCGTGAGCAACGTCCAAACGGGCATCACCTTGGCCATTACGCCTCGGGTCAACGCCTCGGGCATCGTCACCATGGAAGTCAACCAGGAGGTCAGCAATCCGTTGCCCCCGACCGGTGTGATTGGATCTCCAAGCATCGACCGCCGTAATGTTTCCACTCAAGTGACGGTGGCGGACGGCGACACCGTTGCGCTGGGCGGCGTCATGCAGGAAACGAATATCTACTCCCGCGATCGTGTCCCGTTCTTGGGCAAGATTCCCTTTCTGGGGGGCGTGTTTGGGAGCACAAGCGTCTCCAAATCGAAGACCGAACTCATCATTTTGATCACACCGCGGGTGATCTACGACGAAAATGAGATTGTCACCGCCACCGCGGAACTAAAATCCAGATTGCGGGGCCTGCGTAGGGTCATGCGGCAGTGAACCTCTTGAGTTTCGCAAAACGTCAGTGATAGGCTCGGCCTTCGGCAGAGCACGGCGCATTCACAGGCCGGATCAACGATCGCGTTTGTTTGTACGGGCGCGACATGTCGCGCCCTTTCCAGCATCACGAGTTTCCGACCGGTAGGGGTCAGCATATTTTGCCGAACGTCAGTAGGAACCCGCGGGCGTGGCGCCGCTTGATTCGTTCCGACCCGGGCGAATCAGGGCTGGCCTTTGCCTGACTCCTGCCCCGCGACAATAACCTTCTTGAAGCCGATCCGTCGTGAGCACAGCCTAAGCGACGAGCGAGGTCCACTAACGGCGTCCTGACGGTGAGACCTGGTGGAATCGTGCGAGAGAGGCTCGCGGCGCCCCGTTCGGAGGGCTGGCTTGGCGGCGAAAGAGCGTACGGTTGGCCGCGAATCGGTAGAGCTGCGTGAAAGCCACTACGAGTGTAGAATAGCTTACATTGTTGCTCGCTAGGGACGAGGTCGGACACCTTGTTTATGATAGGCTCTTTAGGCCGTTTGCCATAGGTCTATGGTTCCGTGGCCATATTTCTTTGGTTTTTGGCTTGACTAGTACTTGGCGGATGTGTTAGCAACTTACAAGTTGCACTCCAAAAGTGTAATCGGATGGGTGGGTTTCATCGCTGGTGCTTTTGGTCATCTCTTTGCGAGGTGGCGGAACATCAGGGGTGCCTTTCATCTAGTCCCGTCAGGTCGGCTTTTCTCGAGGAAGTTGGGCTGGCGCATTTTTGGAAGTGAAAACAAACTTACGTAAGTGACACACACTTCTTGTGGATAGAAGGAGAGGAAAATGGCAGCTTTGAAAAAAAACTTCAATTTTGCTGGCACTGATGTTCATGGTGCTGGCCTTTACACCGACTGCGAACGCACAGCAACCGCTGGGCGTAATTAGTTGTTCCGCCACGCCGGTCACGCCGCTCGTGCGGGCCGAAGGCGTGTCTGAAGCGGGTGGCGACATCGACATAATCTGTACCAATACACCTGGGGTTAGCGAGTAGGTTGAACTTTACTTGCCGACCAACCTCAATGTATTGGCGACCAACACGAACTTCACCAACTCGCTCGGCCTCGTGGGTGGAGTTGCCTTCACCACAACGGAAGCCGTGGTGGTCATCAACTCGAACCACAGCACGACGCCGTCGTCAACCTCAATCTTGGGCGGCGGCGGGGCCCCTGACCCCCGTTTCCCGGGGCCGCAGTACATGGATCTGTCAGGCGATACCTTGTTAACGGCGAATGGGATGCTATTTCCCGTTCCGGGCGCCCCGAACGATGGTGATTTCACAGCGGGGGATGACCTGGGCGATTGCATCGGCTTTGGCACTGGCACGACTGCCTGTTTCCCGAGTAGCACCACGATCAAGATCGGCAACATTCGGGTGAATGTTTCCGGGCTGGCGTCTCCGGCGCAGGTTAGCGTCATCGTGAGCATGACCGGGGAAACCAATATTCCAATTTTCCCCAACGTGTTGAATATCGCTCTTCCGCTGATAGGGCTTACCTGGAGCGTTGGACCAGATGACCCCGTGCTGGTCGGTCTCCAGTGTGAGGACGGCGCGGGCGACTTTCTGCACCCTACCCTTACGCTGAACGAGGGCTTCGCTACGGCATTCAAGACCCTCGGCGTGCCCACCTTCATCCCGGGCAACACCCAGGTGGAATCCGGCTACCATAGCCCCGGCTCCGGTGCTACCGCGGGTGGCGCGACCCAAGGGACGCGCATCAAGGTCTGGTTCTTGAACGTTCCCGGTGGGGTGGACGTCTCGGTGCCTGTCTCGGTGAATAACTCCAGCACCGACCCGAGCGACGACTGCTCTCTCTTCGCCAACTGGGATGGCGAACGCGCTGTGCTTGCATTTGATCAGCGGTGAGGACGAGTGGGGCGCCGGAGGTTCGGTGGTCAGTTACACAGAAACAGTCGGCGTACCCGATCCCGTTGCGGTCGATATCGACTCCGACGGCATGAGGATGGCCGTCTACGAAGTCATGGACGGCAATTCGTTTGCGTCAGAGTCGATTGACATCGACGTTTGGTACGAGTGGGAGAGCGACACAAGCCTCGACGAGCCGAAACCCGGTACGACCCAAATCCGCGCAAACTTCGCTCCGCTGGCCACGACCGACGGGGACTATGGATTCGTAGCCGACCCCGTCGATGCCGACGACACCACATCGCCGCGGCCACGGTTCATCGATACGGGCGGAACGCCTGCTGACGCGGCGTCGATCCGGCGCTGTACCACTACATTGTTGTTCCCGTGGGTGGTCAACGTAGCTGGCTTTGACATGGGGATTGCGATCTCCAACACGTCATTAGATTGGCTTGACACGACTCCCCAGGCGGGTATTTGCACCGTCCACTGGCATGGCACGGATACCGCCGGCGGGACGTTCTCCGACACGGTGTCCAGTACCATTGATGCCGGCAAACAGTTCGTCTTCCTGGTGTCAAATGAGGCGCCTGGCTTCACGGGCTATGTCATTGTCATATGCGAGTTCCAATTTGCGCACGGCTTTGGGTATATCACCGACGGATTCGGTGCTATAACGGCGACAGCCCAAGGCTATCTGGCTTTGATCCTCGACTACTACGACGATGAAGGCGCGCGTATGGCGGCTGAGACTTTAGGCCACTAGTCTGAGCACTAACTTTAACGAGTTCAACCGAGGGGGGTTTCGGCCCCCCTCGTTTTGTTCTTGGCGTCTCGGCAGTCGCTGAGAAGCCCAGCATGATCAGCGTTCAGGCCGCCTGTAGTTAACCTTCCCTCCCTGTAGGTTCCCGTCGGCGGATCCCCGAGTAGAAGTTCTCATAGACGAGAGACGAGCGGTTTCCAGCAAGTCCCCACCGCCAGGCCTCAGGTGGGATGACGCACCCGCCACGCACCGTCTGGTACATATTCCTTCCCCTCGGGCCCGCGAAACTGGTATCATTCGATACTCCGTCTTCAGAGGTTCTTTTTTCTCTAGCCCGCTTTTCTCACGTGCTTCGCCCGTCAGCTCGTGAGCAATGCGGGCTGGCTTTACCACCGGCAAGTGCAGGTCGCATTGCATTGTGTAGAGAGGGGCTGGCCGGTCTTCGCTGTTCGCTTTTCCAGTGGCTGCCGAATTGGTTGGCGACGGCATAGGGCGGAGCTATAACCAGAAGTTGTGGATGAGCCTCTGAGGGGAGGCGGCGTATCCTGACGATTGAGGAAGCAACTCAATCGTTTTCTGGAAAGGAACAAGGAGGATACGCCATGAGTCAGTGTGAAGCTGCTGAGAGCAGCAGTCAAGTCAACCCCCAAGTCATTGATGGAAAGGAACGCTCGCCCTTGGATGAGGTGCTGCGCCAAGGAGCGCGCCAGATGCTGGTCAAGGCCGTGGAAGCCGAAGTGACCGCCTACATCGAAACGCATCAGCACGAAGTCGACCAGGACGGCCGGCGGCTGGTGGTGCGCAACGGTCACGCCCGCGAGCGCACCATCGTCAGCGGCGTGGGTCAGCTGAAGATCCAGGCGCCGCGGGTCGACGATCGCCGAGTCGATGAGCAGGGCCGGCGCTTTCGTTTCACTTCCCAGATCCTGCCGCCGTATCTGCGGCGCACGAAGAGTGTGGAGGAGTTGATCCCCTGGTTGTACCTGAAAGGGATCTCGACGGGCGATTTCAGCGAAGCGCTGGAGGCCTTGCTGGGGCCCGACGCTCCGGGCCTGTCGGCGACGACGGTGGTGCGTCTCAAAGACGTCTGGCGCCGCGAGTACGAGGCTTGGTCAAAGCGTGACCTCAGCGGCCAGCGGTTTGTTTACATTTGGGCCGATGGCATCTACTCGAATGTTCGTCTGGACGATGAACGGCAGTGTTTGCTGGTTGTGATGGGAGCACTCGAAGACGGTCGCAAGCAACTGCTGGCGGTGCACGACGGCTTTCGCGAAAGCGAACTGTCGTGGCAGGAGTTGCTGGAGGACTTGAAACGGCAGGGGCTCGAGCTGCCGCCGAAGTTGGCGGTGGGCGACGGAGCGATGGTGTTTTGGGCGGCACTGCGGAAAGTCTATCCGGCGACCGGTGAGCAACGCTGCTGGCTCCACAAGACGGCCAACGTGCTCAATAAGCTGCCGCAGAGCATGCAGGGCAAAGCCAAGCAGGCGCTGCGCGACATCTATCTTGCCGAGAGTCGGCAGACGGCGGAGGCCGCTCTGGACCGTTTCAAGAACCTATACGAGAAGAAGTTCCCCAAAGCGGTCGAGTGCCTGGAAAAAGACCGCCAAGTGCTGCTGGCTTTCTACGACTTTCCGGCCGAGCACTGGGGGCACTTGCGGACGACGAACCCGATCGAGTCCACCTTTGCGACGGTCCGTTTGCGGCAGCGACGAACGAAGGGTTGTGGTAGCCGCGAAGCGTCGTTAACGATGGTCTTCATGCTGGCCCGCCAAGCCGAGCGCCACTGGCGACGCCTGAACGGTTCGGAAGTGATTGTTCATGTCTTAGAGGGAAAGGTTTTCAAGGATGGATTGATGGTTCAGGAAAACGCCGCCTGACCTCGCCCATCCACAACATTTGACAATATCTCCATAGGGCGGGCGGGGCCCCCGTAAGGAATGAGGGTTAGGCGTCCATCGGCCTTGGCTTGAGTAACCTAAAAGGAATTACCATGATTCGAGTCACAGTACTTTTGTTCTCCCTGTGCGTGCTCTTTCCAGCGGCCCTGCCGCTCTGGTCTGTGGACCGGGTCTTTACTTTCCCCACCGGGACGGGGCTTGTTGAGGTTTTCCGGGCCGATGACCTTACCCCTTCGGGAACGATCGCCGCCAATGTGACTGCTTTCAAAGTTCTGGGAACCCCTGATGGTCAAAAATACTATGTGCTAAGCCGACGCGTTGCGGATTCCGTGATAGTGGTCGACGCCGCCACCCTGATGGAGACAAAACGAATCGGGTTTGGCGCCGGCGTAGCTAGCGCGGTGCTTACACCCAATGGGAAGTACTTGCTGGCCGCGGCCGGTAATCTTCGGGTACTGAGCACAGACACAGACGAACCTGTAGGCTCGGGGATTGAAGTTGGCTTAGGGCCGAATGCGATTATCGTCGATAACAGGTCAACGACCGCCTACACACTCGCCGACAACGGAAAAACGCTCTCCGTCATCGATTTAGAGAGTTTGGAGGTCAGCGCGACGGTGGACCTTCCCCTCGCCGGCTCGATCGAGATCACGCCGGATAACGCTTGGCTCTTGGTTCTCGTTGCGGCCGGTGTGACTCAGTTGCGAACAGCCGACCTGTCGGAAATCGATCTGATTCCAGGCACGCATACGATTGTGAGAGGAGCCCTTCTGCGGATTCCTGGAGATATTGTCAAATGTTGTGGATGGGCGAGGTCAGGCGGCGTTTTCCTGAACCATCAATCCATCCTTGAAAACCTTTCCCTCTAAGACATGAACAATCACTTCCGAACCGTTCAGGCGTCGCCAGTGGCGCTCGGCTTGGCGGGCCAGCATGAAGACCATCGTTAACGACGCTTCGCGGCTGCCACAACCCTTCGTTCGTCGCTGCCGCAAACGGACCGTCGCAAAGGTGGACTCGATCGGGTTCGTCGTCCGCAAGTGCCCCCAGTGCTCGGCCGGAAAGTCGTAGAAAGCCAGCAGCACTTGGCGGTCTTTTTCCAGGCACTCGACCGCTTTGGGGAACTTCTTCTCGTATAGGTTCTTGAAACGGTCCAGAGCGGCCTCCGCCGTCTGCCGACTCTCGGCAAGATAGATGTCGCGCAGCGCCTGCTTGGCTTTGCCCTGCATGCTCTGCGGCAGCTTATTGAGCACGTTGGCCGTCTTGTGGAGCCAGCAGCGTTGCTCACCGGTCGCCGGATAGACTTTCCGCAGTGCCGCCCAAAACCCCATCGCTCCGTCGCCCACCGCCAACTTCGGCGGCAGCTCGAGCCCCTGCCGTTTCAAGTCCTCCAGCAACTCCTGCCACGACAGTTCGCTTTCGCGAAAGCCGTCGTGCACCGCCAGCAGTTGCTTGCGACCGTCTTCGAGTGCTCCCATCACAACCAGCAAACACTGCCGTTCATCGTCCAGACGAACATTCGAGTAGATGCCATCGGCCCAAATGTAAACAAACCGCTGGCCGCTGAGGTCACGCTTTGACCAAGCCTCGTACTCGCGGCGCCAGACGTCTTTGAGACGCACCACCGTCGTCGCCGACAGGCCCGGAGCGTCGGGCCCCAGCAAGGCCTCCAGCGCTTCGCTGAAATCGCCCGTCGAGATCCCTTTCAGGTACAACCAGGGGATCAACTCCTCCACACTCTTCGTGCGCCGCAGATACGGCGGCAGGATCTGGGAAGTGAAACGAAAGCGCCGGCCCTGCTCATCGACTCGGCGATCGTCGACCCGCGGCGCCTGGATCTTCAGCTGACCCACGCCGCTGACGATGGTGCGCTCGCGGGCGTGACCGTTGCGCACCACCAGCCGCCGGCCGTCCTGGTCGACTTCGTGCTGATGCGTTTCGATGTAGGCGGTCACTTCGGCTTCCACGGCCTTGACGAGCATCTGGCGCGCTCCTTGGCGCAGCACCTCATCCAAGGGCGAGCGTTCCTTTCCATCAATGACTTGGGGGTTGACTTGACTGCTGCTCTCAGCAGCTTCACACTGACTCATGGCGTATCCTCCTTGTTCCTTTCCAGAAAACGATTGAGTTGCTTCCTCAATCGTCAGGATACGCCGCCTCCCCTCAGAGGCTCATCCACAACTTCTGGTTATAGCTCCGATTCCTGGAGGGACCCAGGTCTTTGCATTGAACCAAGGACGGTTTCCGAGCAACGTTTCCCAGGTCTTTGACCTCACTACCCGAACCGTGAGGCGGGTGGAATCGTTCAGTACCAGGGGGCTGCAACGGGTCGTCATAGTGGACAGTGACAGGGCCTTTGGGATTGAGAAGGTGACTGGCGAATTGCTGGAACTTGACTTGTCCGCTGCTGGAGAAGTGCCGGTGACCCCTGTCGACGGCATCGTCGGCATCCAAGACATAGAACTTTCTCCCAACGGCAAGACGCTTTTTCTCGTCTCCCGCGATGACTCGACGATCAGCCGCTTCGATATTGCCGCCGGCATGATTGAGATCACTGCGCCGGTGCAGTCGGCGCCCCAGGGAGAATCGGTAGTCTATGGCCCTTCGCTGCTCCCTCCCGAAACCATCCTGGTGAGCGGGGGTGACAACCAGTTCATTCCGGCCGGCCGCAGTTTGCCCACACCCTTGTCGGTGAAGGTTGTGGACGTCGAGAGCGTTCCGCTTTTTGGACGCCCCGTTTCGTTTTCGACCCCCGACGAGGACGTGGAAATCCAATTCCTAAGCCCGCAGCCTGTGGTTACCAATAGCCGTGGCATTGCATCCACCGGAGCTCGGATCCCTTTGCCCGGCGAGCTGGCTAGCGCCGGTCTTCCCGCGACTTCAGAACAGGAAGCTGTCCATTTGTCGTCACCCGACGTAGGCGAAACTATACACTATTTGGAGCCGCCCGCCGTAGAGCAAGACGAGGAGGCGATCGAGCCGATCCTTGTCGCCGCAAGCACGCCGGGGCTGGAGCCCGCGGCGTTACGGGTCAACCTGGTTACAGCAAGCGGCATGATCAAGGTAGGTGGGGATTTTCAGATAACAGGACCACTGCTCCCGTTTCCCGAGCCTTTCCGTATCCTGGCGACGGACGAAACCGGCAACCCCCTACCACAGGGAACGGTGGTGCGCTTCAGCCCGTCTTTGGCCAGGTGCGCGGATCTCTTTGCCCCCACCGATTCCAGTGGGTTCGCCGAGGCCGTCTGTATAGGCGAGGAGCTTAGCCCGGGAGGAGGAGCCACCCAAGACGGCAACATGTCCGTCACGATCGACGGCCGTGGGGATCTCCCTCCGGCGCTGTTCAAGTTCGCGGTTGTTGTGAGTCCCAGCGCCATTAAGCTGGTCAAGGTGTCCGGTGATCAGACCGCCCCTGCGGGGAGCGTTTTGCCCAGCCCGCTCATCTTCCGGATTGAATCGTTGATCGGAGTTGGTGCAGCGGGGCTTGGGGTCCGGATTCGCCAAGTGGCCGGCCCCCCCGCGCTCATCACGCCTACCTTTGTCAAGGCGTTTTCTTCCGTGGACCAGCTTGTTTCAGTCACGCTGGGTCCGAACGCGGGAGACCTCGTTATTGAGGCGGTGGCCTCTTTGCCGGGCTTACCTTCGGTGACATTTGGAATCACCGCCGCCGGCGGGACTCCGGTGAGTGTCGCAGTTGAGGGTGACGGGCAAATGGGGCGCGCCGGAACGGAGCTGCCTAATCTTTTGCGGGCGCGGTTCATCAACGAGACGGGGGGGGGTAATCCCATTCCCTGATGCGTCGTGGGCCGTAGTTGAGGGGAAAGCTACTCTTGTTACGTCCGCGGATATCGACGGAGCTACGGCGCGAGTCACCTTGGGCGAAACGGCGGGACCGGTGCGTGTTACGGCCACGTTGGGGGGCGTAGTGGCAACGTTTAATCTGACTGCGACCGCTGCTGAGCCTGCTTCGATTTCGCCGGTCTCCGGGCAGGGTCAGACGCTGATGATCGGGGGTATTTCCGAGCCTCTCACGGTACTCGTCAACGAGATAGCTGGTGGGCCGGCCCCAGGGTTGGCCGTCACCTTCAGCGGTCCCGCCAATGTCTTGCTGCATCCCCTCGACCCCGGTCCGCCGGCAAATCCCTTGGTACAGATGACCGGGACCGACGGACAAGCCGGTGTCAAGGTAGAGCTGCTGAACGGTGTTACTGCCGGATTGGCAGGAGGTCTTCGCCGAGCGCAATTCAGCAGCACCGTAGCAATCACTGCCGAGGTGGGTGACGAGCTTTCGACGTCATTCACGATTGACACTGTAGGACGAACGCCCGCTTTCACGTCGAATGGAGTTGTGAACGCAGCAACTTTTCAGGCGGGGATCGTGCCGGGAAGTCTAGTGGGCCTGTTCGGGACGAATCTGACGGAAGGAATCTCAGGAACCGAGCTAGCCGGCGGCGCCACCACTTTTGGAGGGACCACGGTTTGGTTCGGAAACATCCCCGCTCCGATTCTCTCTGTCACCGGCCCGCCTGATGAGCAGATCAACGTTCAAGCGCCATTTGAAATCCCCTCGGGACAGACAACAAGCGTTCGAGTTGATAACAACGGATCGCAGACCGCAGTCGCGGGTATTCCGGTCTTCTCGGCTCAACCTGGAATTTTCGAGATACCGATAGGGGGCGGAATTACCGTCGGGGCCGTGATCCATCCGGACACGGGAGAGCTCGTCAGCCCCGCAGATCACGCCGCTCCAGGCGAAGTCCTCGCCGTGTTCTTCACCGGTGGAGGACCGCTTGAGCCGGCGGTTGTGACCGGCCAATTGGGGCCGGTGCCCCCGGGTGTGATGACTCTTCCATTGACCGTGAGCGTTGACGGCATAGGCGCCTCGAGGCTATTTGCGGGCTACGCCCCGACCTTTTTGGGTCTATACCAGGCAAACTTCACCGTGCCGGAGCAGGCGAGATGCGGGAATCGGTCCTTGAGCATCCAGGTCGGTGCGGCTCTTAGCCCGGTCAGCACGATTGCTATACAGTGTCCGTGAGCGCTCGCGGCACGCTCGGAAGCGATTTCCCGGTCGCGGGACCCACTCTTCGCGGAAGGGTGGGATGACGGCTTCCGAATTCAGCGTTCACCGAGAAACACAGGAGGTCGGTATCACGAGAAAACTGATCTTGTGCGCGCTTTCCGCCGTTGCACCTGCGGCCGGCACATAAGCGTAGGTTGTTATCCCCTGATTTCGTTCAGCGTGGCTCGGTTCGGCCCCGATGTTACGTCCGGCAATCTCTCCGCCTTAGCAGAGCACCGCGCATTCACAAAGGCGGATCAACGGTCGCGTTTGTTTGTACGGGCGCGACATGTCGCGCCCTTTTCCACCATCGCGAGTTTCCGACCGGCGTTGGTCACCATATTTTGCGAACATCAGTAGGAAACGGACTGCTTAGCGTTCCAAGGCCAGATTGGCCGCCTCATACACGGCACCGCGATGGGATCGGCTGGAAACGGGAGAACGAGCGGCCGATTGAAACTCAGTTTTTACCCAGTTTAACGGTCCGAGGACCGTTCGGGTACTGTGGGTGATAATGCAGCTCCGAAGCTACCTGGCGTGAGATCGCGAAGACTCGCACAACAGGTGCGGGGTCTCGATCGAAGACGGAAACGGGCATTTCGACTCGGAATCCTGCGTACCGCAATAATGGAACCTTGAAGAACTTGGCAACGTCTGGTCGGCTCAAAGAGGTGTGACTCTTATGATTCGCCTCACCGTCTACGAACACCACCACGTGTCGGGTTAGCTTGCGATGGGCCCCATCGGACGCCCACCCGCTAAAGCTGGTACCCCCCGTCTGCTGCTGCACCGCGTCCACCCAGCCGTCGACAGCATCGGGAACGACCCGGATGGTCTTACCGGTCATGGAGACAATAAACTCTTCCGGTGTCTTGGACTGTGTCTGCACGAGAGAGTAGGAGAGGGTGCTCCTTCTTCGGGCGCGCGGCGCTTTGCTTCCGGAGGCGACGGGCGCTTTGCTTCCAGAGGCGACGGGCGCTTGCTTTGAACCGTCAAGATACATTTTCTTTAGCGCCTCTATGTCAGGCATTTCGAGCTGATCCGCTGAGGATTTGGGCATGCCGGCTGTTTCAGGCCCGATAGTCTTGGTACCGAACGGCGTTTGAATCTGGTCACCTGGTCGCGCTTGCGGCAGAACCATAAACCAACTCCCCTCCGTCCACGCCCAGTCGGTTCCCATCGGTACATCGACAAGAGCGGAACCCGCAAAGGGCATCATCGTCTTCACAGTCAACAAGGCCCTGGCGGTCTTGAAATCAGAGCCGAAGTCGATTTCCTTGATGCTAAAGCCAAGAACGCGGCCTTTTTGCGCACTGTAGTAGCTTTCTCGAGAGTCCTCGGCGACAAACTGCTCCGCTTCTCGAAACTTGCCTTGCTTGAAAAGGTCGTAGAACTGGGTGATTCGAGACCGCAGAGCTTCTTCAATTTCAGGGGGAGGGGGCTGGTCGAAGGGGTCAGTCTGCGCCCACGCCAAACCCGCTGCCATCACGGCCAGTGATAGCAAAGGTGTCGCACATTTCACAATCTCATTCATGGCGGGTTGTTTCCGAATTATACCAACCGAGTGTGCTGTTCGATGGAGGGAACCGATCCGATGACACCCACCTAGTCTTTCTTGTGGATGTCTCGGTGCACGACCTTGGTCGTGCAACTGGCTGCTGCCAGGTTTCGCGCGATAGCCTCGGCAATCATCACCGAACGGTGCCGACCTCCCGTGCAGCCGAAGCTGATCGTTAGGTTACTCTTGCCCTCGCTCGCGTAGTGCGGGATGAGATAGATGGAAAGATCGGAGATGCGCCCGATGAACTCGCCCGTCTGTGGGAAAGGCCGAACGTAACGGACGACCTTGGAGTGTTTACGATTCAGGTGACGGCAGCCGGGCACGTAGTTCGGGTTGGGCAGGAAACGAACGTCGAAGACGAGGTCGCTGTCGCTGGGCACTCCGTATTTAAAGCCGAAACTCCGCACCGTGACGAGCAATAAAGGTCCCCTAGCGGAGCCGCTGAAGCGCGAGGTGATCAGGCGGCGCAGATCGTGAATGTTGAATTCCGATGTATCGATGGTTAGGTCGGCGAGCTTTTGGATCGAAGCCAGCGCCCTACGTTCCGCCTGAAGGTTCTCCAGGATCGTGTCCTTACGCCCCAGCGGGTGTGGACGACGGGTCTCGCTGAAGCGCCTTTGCAGCACTGCGTCACTGCTTTCCAGGAATAACAACAGAACTGGGTTCTTCTCCCCCAGACTTCGAAAAATGGCAGGGAACCGTTTCAGGGCTTGGCCTTCCCGGATGTCCACTACCAGCGCGGCACGGGAAATCTCGGAAGACTGTCGGCAGAGTTGCGCGAATGTGGGGATTAGATCGATCGGCAGGTTATCCACCGCATAAAACCCCATATCTTCAAAGACTTTGAGAACCGATCCCTTGCCGGAACCGCTCAGTCCCGTGATGATAACCAGCTCGGGGTTCTGTGCCGGCTCCCGCGCGGGAAGTCCTTGCGGGGAAGAGCTTTGGGTTCGGGAGCGTGAACTGCCCGCCACAGCTCGCTTTGACTTCTTCATCGTCCCGGTCCGGTCGAGCGGGGATGGGGAGATTTATCCGGCTTCGACCAGCTCCAGGTCGCCGTCTCGCCGCCGAAGCAGCACTCTCATTTCACCACTTTCCGCGTCGCGGAAGGTGATTTGGTCGCGGTCGAGATCATCAAGCTGCATCACTGCTTCTTCGACGGTGAGCGGCTTTGGCGCCACACGACGACTGCGGATAACTTGCGCGCGGCTGTTCTCGCCGTATCGTGGAAGCTTTTGCTTCTCGCCTGCGGTCTCGGGCAAGGTTGCCTCTCTCGCTGGTGAACGCTCCCCATGTTGCCTCTCGTGTCGTCGAACGTCAATGAGTTTGTGCTTGTTCTTCACGGCTTGCTTGCCGAGCTTGTCAACCGCCGCGAGCAAGGCTGAGAGAGGTTCCGCATTGCAAGCGGTGACCACCAGGGTGTGGCTCAACGCGCGCAGGGTGACCTCGGCCTCGCAAAGGTGCCGCTGACGAGAGAGGATGACATGAGCTTCCAAACTGTCCTTTGGACTCAGAATCCGGTGGATCTTATCGAATTTCACCTGTAGCTTCTGCTTCTGTTTGTCGGAAATGTCGGCCTTGCGACCCGTGTAGTGAACTCTCATCGCTGTTTCTAGAGCCGCAGCTAGTTTCGCCGCCTTCGGCGGTGGGTAGAGAGAATGTGCATGTCCTCGCGATATTTGGCAACGCTGCGGCGAGTGACGAAGATCCCCTCTTCTTTCAGTAGTTGGCTAATGCGGTCGTCGGTTAGGGGGGTGCTGGAGTCTTCTTCCGCGATCATCTTCTTGACCTTGCGTTTCAGCAGCATCAGTGGAATGGAACTCCCCGAGGGCCCCTGGACCGCTTCCGAGAAAAAGAACCGCAACTCGTAAACGCCGTGCGGTGTGTGTGCGTATTTATTGGCAACTGCTCGACTTACCGTAGACGGGTGGACACCGATTTCTTCCGCGACTTCCTTGATCATCATGGGCCGTAGATGGTCGAGACCGTGGGCCAGGAAGGCTTCTTGTCGCCTGACGATCGATTCACCGACGCTGAGGATCGTATGCCGCCGCTGTTCAATGTTGCGTAAAAGCTGCATCGCTGAACTGTAGCGGTCACGGATGTAACCACGAACCTCCTTGCTGGCACGGCCCTTTTTTAAAAGGCGACGGTACTGGCGGTTCAAACGAAGTTCGGGGAGATCTTCTTCGTTCAAGACAACACGGAAGCCCTCCTGTGTCTTGACGAAGAAGATATCCGGCTCGACAGCGCGCGTACGTGAAACGGCGTATTGCTCGCCCGGTCGAGGATCGAGGTGCTTGATCAAGTGGACCGCGATTTCAATGTGAGAAAGCGGACGGCCCATCGTGCGAGCGATTTCCGTCAACCTCCCGTCCTGGAGTTGCTGCCAGTGCTCGGTGATGATCTGGCCGGCGACGCCCTGGTCGGCGTCGCAGCCGCGCAGCTGAATCCACAAACACTCCTTTAGGTCACGGGCGGCCACGCCGAGAGGGTCAAACTCCTGCACGAGGCGAAGCACTTCCGCAGCTTGTTCTTCCGAAACTTCGGTGCCGGCGGCGATCTCTTCCAGCGTGGCGGTCAGGTAGCCGTCTTCGCTCAAGTTACCGACAATACTCTCCGCTGTCTCTGCCAATCTGCCCGAGGCGTGAGAAAGACTGAGCTGCCACAACAGATGATCGGTCAGGGTTGTCTGCTTGGCGAGGAAGGTCTCGAAGGAAGGTCTCTCGATGATTTCGAACCCGAATGGAGTGTGGTGGCCTGCATCCAGGTAGTCGTCGAAAAAAGAGTGAAAGTCGATCTCGTCAAAAGGATCGGAACCGTTATCGTCCGCCGAGGGCGAAGTTTCCTCCTTCGCAACGGAGTCGGTTCTAGAACCGGCCTCGCCTGTTTCGTCGAGCGGCGCGGTTTCATCTTTTGACTTCGACGGGCCCGACTCTGACTGCTCGTCGGCCAGTGGCGCGTCTTCCTGGTCGGAGGCGTCGTCGACTGAACCATCTCCGTCAACCGCCGCCTCGAGCAACGGGTTTTCGACGAGCTCCTGGGCGATTTCCTCTTTCAGCTCCAGTTTGTTGAGCGCCAACAGCTTCACGAGCTGACGCAAACTCTGCGTCAAAACGAGCTTTTGCGCGAGTTTCAGGGTCAGGCGCTGCTGCATCAACATGGCGGCGGTCGAAGTTCGAGCTTTCTACGAATCAGTATACCAGCCGAGAAGTTTTCCTCTCCGCTGGCGATGGCGTCGCGCAGTATGCGGCTAGGGGCTGCTTCGAGCGTCGCGTTTAGCGGAAGGGAGGCTTCCAAGTCGGGGAAGCTGTGACGTTTTCGAGCGGGATGGAGTAGAGTTACCGCAGCGGTTTGGCTGCGTCGAACGTTTCGCCGAGGTACACTCGCCTGACCTCTTGATCCGACTCCAGCTCACTGGGGCTTCCGGAGCGGAAGACTTCTCCGTTGTGGATGATGTAGGCTCGATTGGTGACCCGCAGAGTTTCGCGGACGTTGTGATCCGTCACTAAAATGCCAATGCCCTCGTCCTTGAGTGCGGAGATGATTCTCTGGAGTTCGACCACTTGCTTGGGATCAATTCCGGAGAATGGTTCGTCCAGAAGCAAGAAACTCGGAGAGATTACTAGCGAGCGTGCGATTTCCACACGCCGGCGTTCCCCACCGGAGATTTGGTATCCGAGACTGTGCCTAACAGTTTCCAGTCCCATGTCTTGAATCAGACTGTCCAAGCGCTCCTGGCGGTCCCGCCGAGAAAGTGTCAACGTCTGCAAGATCGCGAGAATGTTTTCTTCGACCGTTAGCTTCCGAAAGACCGAAGGTTCTTGGGGAAGGTAGCTGATTCCCTGTCGCGCACGTTGGTACATCGGGTCATTTGTAATGTCTTCGTCGTTGAAGATGACACGACCTGAATCCGGGCTGATGAGGCCCACAATCATGTGAAAGGATGTGGTCTTGCCGGCTCCATTCGGCCCCAAAAGCCCTACGACTTCCCCCTGCCGCAATGACAACGAGACCCCGTTCACCACGCGGCGGCCACGATAGCTCTTGCACAGCTCTTCGGTACGGAGGGTACTCATCAGGACGGAAATGGGGATTGGTTATCGCTGACGGCGCGGGCGATAGCTGTAGCTGCGGTTCGCGCCGCTTCCCAGAACCAGCAGCGTATCATCGTTTACTTGGTAGGTCAATTCGCTTCCGCTAGTGTGCCGGCCCGAGTCGCTCGTCAGCCGAGCAGGGTTCCCGCGTAGGACAACCTTTCCCGTGGCGGGGTCGTAGTCGGCCTCAACTCCGAATGCACGCCTGCCGGGAGTTCCGGCATTGGATGATTCGAAGATGCGCACTTGGCCCCGTGCAATAGCCTTCTTCAGTCTATTCTGTCCGGAGTCGGCTGATTCGTCAGGCTCGAGGAAGGCTTCGAGCTCGTCGGAAAGTACTCTGAGCCGGCCACGACGCAACTCGACTCCGCCTCGGTAGGCAGCACGCCGGCCGTCTTCCTGGTAGAAGATAGAATCCGCGCTGACTCGAACCGGCGGAGCGTCGGCACCGCTCTGTCGCAGCGGTTTGTCACGCTTGCCTTCCGATGGTTGAAGGAAGCTCACAGCCTTTCCGCTTGCGGAAAGAGTCTGTGAATGGCGATGGATCTCAATGTGGTCGGCTTCGATTCGATTGTGGCCCTGCCATAGCCGTGCGTGGCCACGATAATCGAGGAGCCCCGTCGCCCGGTTCGATAGCATGCGGTCGGCGGTTGCGTATACGGGCTCTTCCGAAGAGAACGGGCCCCCGGTCCGCGCTCCTCCGCTGACGGCAGCCCCTCCTGATTCTTGGTGAGTCGACGAGACTCCCCCGAATGCCTGGAAGTCCCTCGTGTTCTCGTCGAGGAGAATGCGGTCCGCCGAAACCGATCCCGTCGACTCCCAAACGCGCGCCTCATGCCGCAGCTCGATTTCGTTGGTTTGCCAATTGAACTCTGCCTCCCCTGAGCGGCCCCGTCGCCCCCCTTGATCGAAACGAAAACCAGACCACTGTTGCAGCCGGCGTATCTCTCCCGACAGAGGGTCAAACTCAGCCATCAGAGCGTCGCTCCAGGTCTTTAGAATCGCCCTCGGCTTCTCCTCCGGCTGTGGAAGCATGGGTGGATGGTTGTTGACTCGCACGTCTCTCTCGGCGTTGAGTGTCCGCAGTCGGTTGTCCGCAGCGTAATGGGCTGTCATTCGGCGGGCATGAAGCGTTCGTCTTCGGCCCCTGGGGTCGGTGGGGACGAGATCCAATGTCCCCGGAGCCAACGTCCTCAACACTTGTATGTCGCGGCCGTCTTTATCCATGGCGACCTCGATCCAAGCCGCCCGTACGCGGCGGATATCCGCTCCCCGATCGCCCGCTTCATGAGGAACCGACTCGACGGGAACAGACTCGACGACAGCTCGGTCACGAATATGAGCGTTCCGCAGCACGCTCTCGTTGCGGCCCGTCGGGGTCGCGTAACGCAGGTCAATTCTCTCTCCCGAGGCGGTGATCCGGGACGTCGCCGTGGTAGAGCTGACCTCGGCGGCGCCTGACCCGTTCACCTGCTCGACGGTTTGCAGCGGCGAATAGAAGACGTCCACGCGTCGGGCGCGAAAACGAATCGTGCGCCCGAATTGTTTTTCAACGCCCTGAGCCTCGGATGCACTGATGCGACGGATGTCGCCTCGTTCCATGAATACGATCGCCTCCGTCGACTGCATCTGTTGCGATCCTCGCTCAAGCGACACGTCGCCAACTAAGTGCACGCGCTGGCCATCTTCGTAATAGTGCAGCTCGTCGGATCGGATCTTCAAGGCCGGGCGGTGCGGGCCGCCGGGGAAACGCTCTACATAGACTTGGGACTCCATTCGGACATAGCGGTGCGGCGAGTCGTAGTGAACCCCCACGGAGTGGGCAACTCCCCCTTCGAACTCGTATTCCGTGTAGCGCTCAGTTGTTGCAACCCCTGTTCTGGTTTCAAACGTTACGCCGGAGCTGCGGATCTTGGTGTATTCGCTGGACCAGGGATCGGACTCCTCCGCCGGAACCCCGAGCGACAACCGCACCTCGCCCTCGCTGAACAAGGTCTCTGAGCGCGTGTCGAATTGTGCTGCCTTGGTGACGATGTAGTCAAACGTAGCACCGTCCTCGTGGAAGATCTTCAGTTCCACTCCCCCCAAGTCGAACAGGAACGTCTCTCTTGCTTGCCGGAAAGAGTCCGCGACCACCTCGACCTTGCGGCGATCGCCGGAGGACTGCGACCAAGCCCAGCGGGTCGCCTGCGAGTTAACGTCGGACGGGATGGCTGTGGGCTGCTCGGCTTGAGTCTCCTCTTCGGCCGACTGGGAATCAAGATAGTCCCACACGACGGCTCCCAGCATCGTTGTGACCCCCAACAACAGCAGGACCCGAAGTTTCTTCATGGAAGGTAAATGCAGGCTCGAGTAGGATCGCTTGGAGACTTCAACTGCTGGTTCGATGATAGCAAAGGTGAGTGTTTGCTCCCGTGGCGCTTGTCGGCCGAAATGGCCGTTAGGATAGACCTCAGATGGCCAACCGGGTTAGCCGAAGGCGGCGTTTTCCGCCTGAGACTTCGTTGGACGCTCGAGTGCGCCGGCATCAACCAGCTTGACGCCGGCCTGACGCATCTCATCGCACGCTTTGTCGATATCGCCGGGATTGAGGTCAATGCCTCGGCAACCGTCCGTGACGACGTAGGTTTCGAGCCCTAGCTGGACGGCATCGAGTGCGCTGAACTTGACACAGTAGTCGGTAGCCAAGCCCATGAGGTAGACCGCGGTGGCGTCGTTTTCCCTCAAGTATTCACCTAGGCCTGTTGATCTGCGATGGGCGTTGTCGAAAAACGCGCTGTAGCTATCAATGCCGGGGTCGGTTCCCTTGTGGAAAACTCGACCAACCCGACTAAGGTTGAGGTCGCCATGGAAAAAGGCTCCCTCGCTCTTTTGGACACAGTGGACGGGCCAAAGCTCTTGCCGCAGGCCGTTCAGGTCAATGATGTCGCCTGGATTCTTGCCGTTGTGCTGACTCGCAAAGCTGCCATGACCGGGGGGATGCCAGTCTTGTGTCGCTACCACGAGACCGAAAAGCGGCGTAAGCCGATTGGCGACCTCCACAACCGCATTACCCTCAGGAACGGCCAACGCTCCACCCGGCATGAAATCGTTTTGCAAGTCAACAATGATTAGGGCCTTCATCGGAATCTCGAATACGTTCTCGTTCGCAGGCTGGAAGCAGATCTCGCTCGGGGCGGATGGCTTCCACGTTCTCGCACCCGGCAGTAGATCCGCCCGGTCTTTTCACGCTGGGCCCAGGCACTTTCCTTCTACCGTCGGGCGCGGCCGACGGCCACCCCGCTCTTGTTCGTATTATGCGCTGTGGCCCCTACGCGGGGCCACCGGGGCGCAAACTTCCGGCTGGCGACGACTCGTCGATCGCGGCTCATCTTGGCTTGCCGCCAGGGTGCACGTGAGCAGGAAGCGGAGCCTGGAACGCCAGTGACAGGCCATGTGTCTGGGGCTCCGTTATGGCCGCTCACTTGCGCTCGCGGCTCAGCTTCGCTCGTCGCCAGGGTGCGCGTGAGCAGGAAACTGAGCCTGGAACGCCAGTGATAGGCTGGATGTCTGGGCCCGCGTTTGTGACCGCTCGCTTGCGCTCGCGGCTCTGTCTCGCTCGTCGCCAGGGTGCACGTGAGCAGGAAACTGAGCCTGGAACGCCAGTGATAGGCCAAACATCCTTGACGATCGTAGGGTAATGACCACTCCACAGAAACCCCACCGGTTTCACCCCCTTGGGTGGGTCGTTCGACCCGTGGACACTTCCGTGCCGAAAAGACGACTTTTCATTCGCTCCGCGATATTCCATGGTTTTCGAACAAATGGTTACTAATATAGACAAATACTTCCGAAAGACAACGCATTGATCTTGCAGTGAGAGGCGAGGCTGTGTTTAGATGAGTGGTACTAGCTAAATCCCCCTCCGTGAAGCGCGTCGTTCTGCTGCTGGCTCTGTCTTCCCTGTCAGCCGCGCAACAACAGGATCCCGCCTACGATCCCCTTGAGAAAGCCTACCAGGCCATTCGGGTGGCCGAGTACCGCGAGGCCGTCGACCATTTGACGTAGGCGGTGGGGATTGCTCCCCGGCGCGCGTCGATTCGCAAACAATTGGGCCACGTCTACCTGAAACTCAACGATGTCGACGCGGCCCGGAGGATGTTCGAGGAAACCCTATCCCTTGACCCAAGCGACCTCCATACTGCCCTTCAGCTTGGCTTTGTCTATCAGAAGGCAGGGGAAACTACTCAGGCGATCGCGCTCTTCCGGGACGTGCGGGCCAAAGCGCAGGGTGAATTGAAGCGCACTGCCCGCAAGGTCCTGCAGGACCTGAAGCAAAACCGGAGCGGGCCGGGGGCGACTCCTGACGCAGCTCATACGCTGCTCGATCAAGCTTACGCGGCGCTGGCGGGAAAGGACTTCGAGGCTGCCATTCACAGGCTTCGGGACGCGGTTGATGTGGCGCCAAGGAGGGCTGCGATTCGCAAAGAGCTTGGCTACGCGTATTTGAAGGTTGGTGAGACGGAATGGGCTCGCGAGATGTTCGAGCAAGTCACGCGGCTGGATCCAACCGACGACCAGGCGACGCTGGAGCTGGCGTTTCTCAGTTACGAGACTGGTCGGCACGCGCGGGCACTCGAACTGTTCAAGGGCATCAAGGACTCCGCTGATTCCGACTGGCGCGGGACCGCCCAAAAGGCGTTCAACCGTATAGACAAGGAGCTGCGGGTTGCGATCGATCGCTGGTCGGAGGCGGTCGGGCTAGAGCCCGCCAATTGGTCGGCGCAGCTCGAGCTGGCGGAGCTGTATGAAAAGCACCTCGAGCCGGAGAAAGCCGCTCGGCACTACGAAGCCGCATGGCAAATCCAGCCTCCCCGCCGTGAGGAAATTCTGCTGCAACTGGCGCGTGTCCGCCAGACGACAGGAGACCTAGAGGGTGCCAGGGGCGCTTGGCTCCTAGCATCGCGTTCAAAAGAGACACGCATAGCCGAATCTGCCCGGGCAGAGCTGCCTGACCGCCATCCTTACGCTTCTGAGTTTCGACACGCTCTGGAACTCGACCCGGGAAACGCTCGGCTGCGACGCGAACTCGCGTATCTCTTGCTGGAAGTGAAGCAGCCCGAAGCGGCGCTCCGAGAATTTGAAATCATCGTTGAGCAGGACCCGAATGACCTACTTTCAGCCGCGCAGCTAGCGTTCCTCTACCTTGAGCGCGGCAACGCTGCTGCTGCGGTTGAGCTGCTGGAAAAAGCGCGCCAGAGTGACGATGACGAGGTTGTCCGGAAGGCGGAGGAGATGCTGCGCCGCCTGAGAGAGGCTCATGCCCGACCCCATCGCCACCTAGCCGAGAAAAGCTTGCAATTAAGCTATTTGAACGAAGCGCGCCGGCTCTTTCTGGGCGCCTACGAAGCCAACCCTCACGATCATTCCGTAGCTTTGAAGCTCGGGGTGGTGCATAACCTGATGAAGCGGGACCGGGAGGCTATTCGGTGGTTCCGGATCGCTTCAGAAAGCCCTGATCCCACGGTCGCGGAGTTAGCCCAGCAGTCGTACCGAAATCTCGCGCCGCAGTTTCAGCGAGTGACGACGACGCTCTGGACATATCCACTCTTCTCGAGCCGCTACAAAACCTTTTTTCAATATGCACAGCTCAAAACCGAATTTCGACTGGATCATGTGCCCGTCCGGCCCTATCTGTCTTTGCGGTTTGTGGGTGACTTGAGGCAACGGACGAGTGGGCCTTCGCCGCAGTTTCTTTCAGAAAGCTCACTGATCGCGGGATTTGGTCTTCGGACCACGACGTTTCGCGGAGCCACGCTTTGGGCGGAGGCCGGAGAAGCCTTGCACTATCTGCGCGACCGCTCTCCCGGCGTGCCTCGAGCCGGCCCCGACTACCGCGGGGGGCTGAACTGGTTTCGGAACTTCGGGGCCACGCTGGGCGGCGGTCTTCGGGGCCCTTTCGCGGAAATCAACTTTGACGGTGTCTACATTAGCCGCTTTGACAATAATGTGATCGGTTACTGGCAGTTCCGGCCGGGCTATCGGCTGCCCGATCGTGGCCGCTTGAAGATGCAGGTGTTCGCCAGCCTGAACGTCACGGTAGACCGTCAGCGCGCCTATTGGGCCAACTTTGTGGAGTTCGGCCCTGGGGTGCGGTTTCGAGTCCCTGGAGTTTCTTCCCCAATGAACTTTACCATTCAGTTACTTCGGGGTGTTCACCTCGTGAATATCTTTAATCCACGCCGGCCCAACTACTACGACATCCGTGCTGCGATTTGGTACTCGTTTGGGCGCTAAGGCCCTTTCCTGGCTGCCCCTTCTCTGGCTGGGGTGCCTCTGCCCGTTGTCCGCCGGTTCCGGCAGTACAACCGCCGACCTAGCGATCCAAGTGGCCCAACCCCAGCGGTGGAAGCCGGTGCTCTCAAGTGTGGGAGTTCGGGCGACTCTGGAACCCGCGCGGTTCCGCATTGCCGTCGGAGACTCGCGCTGGGCGCAAGAGGCCGGCTTTCGGCCCACGGAAAAAACGGTTCGGGTCGCCAGCCTGGTCGACGAGCGGGAGCCGCGGCAGGAGATCGTGTGGGAAGATCCCGTCCAGCTTCCTGTCTATGCCTTCCCCTCGCGTGCCCAGGTTTTTGTGCGAGAAAAATGGACGGGGGCTCCGCTTATGGCCGGTCTTGCGGCCCGGGACGGCGGTCTTCTGTGGGTCGCCACCGATCCAGGGGCCAAAGGCTACGAACGTTTTCCCTATCTCATCCATGCGCTTGTCGATCTGGGGCTGGTTCTGCCTTTCCGGGGTGCTAGAACTTGGGCGTTCTTCGACTACTCCTACCGCATGCGCGCCGATCCCGACTATCTCGCCAAGCGCTGGCGGGAAGCTGGTATAGCCGCTATTCACGCCAGCGCTTGGCACTTCTACGATGAGCTGCCGGAGCGCAAGCGCTATTTGAAGGAGCTGATCGCGGCATGCCATCGCGAGGGTGTTTTGGTCTACGCCTGGCTCGAGTTCCCTCACGTCAGTGAAGACTTTTGGCACGCCAACCCTGAGTGCCGGGAGAAGACCGCCGTCCTGCAGGATGCTCACCTTGATTGGCGCAAGCTAATCAACTTAGCCGAACCGTCTTGCTTCCGATCCGTAGTTCGGGGGTTGAAGAGACTTCTCTCGAATTACGACTGGGACGGGGTGAACTTCGCGGAACTTTACTTCGAGTCCCTCCATGGGCCTTCCAACGCGCAGCGCTTCACACCCCTGAATGCTTGGGTGCGCGCAGACTATCGACAGCGAAGTGGGGTTGACCCGCTCCGGTTTTTTGACAGCGCTTCGATCCACTTCCACCAGCGGGATCGCGAGCTGTGGGAAGACTTCGTCGATTATCGCGCACGTCTCGCGCTGCGACTACAGAAACAGTTTCTGCAAGTGATTCGGTCGGCGGCGCCCGGTCTCGACCTTGTCGTCACCCAAATCGATGACCGCTTTGACCGCCGCATGCGGGAGTTCCTCGGTGCCGACACCAGCGCTTTGTTGGCTCTTACCGAGCAGTATGACTTCCGGTTGGTGGTGGAGGACCCCGCGACGCTTTGGGACCGGGGACCGGAGCGATACGTCGAGATGGCTCAGCAATATCGTCGACTTGCTCCGGATCCCGAACGGCTTGCCATCGACATCAATATTGTGGAGCGCTACCAGATGACGTATCCGACTAAGAAGCAGGTGGGATCGGAGTTGTTTCAATTAGTTCATCTCGCCGGCAAGGTCTTTCCAACCGTGTTGCTCTATTTTGAGCAGTCGATATCTCGCCCTGATTGGAATCTGCTGCCTCACGCATCCGGGACGGCCCGTGCCGAGCGCGAGGAGAATGGGCTCCTGGTCGAATGCGACCGTCCCGCCGGCGTGGTTTGGAGCGGTCCGGCGCTAGTAAACAGCCAACCGTGGCCGTTTACCGACGGCTCGACGGTTTGGCTGCCGGCGGGCCAACACCGAATCTCACGCGCCGCGGACTTTCCCAGGCTGCGTGTGCTCCATTTGAACACGGACTGGAAGTGGGGACGAATCGAGGGCGGTGCGCTAGAGTTTGGCTACGCTTCGGCCAGCCCGGCAATAGCACTGCTGAGTGACGTTCCGAAGCGAATCGAGGTGGATGGGGAACCGCTGCAGGGTCGGGTGTTAAAAGCCCGACACCATTGGGCGGTTATGTTACCGCGAGGAGACCATTCTGTTCGCATTGTCGCTGACGGTTTGTTACCATAATCCCTCGAATGGCCGAGGCGTCCATCCCCGAAATCCCTAACCGCCTGTTTTTTCGAATCGGAGATGTGAGCGAATTGGCAGGCGTCGAGAGTTACGTGCTGCGTTTCTGGGAAACCGAATTCCCCATGCTGGCGCCGAAGAAAGCCAGCAACGGCCAACGCCAGTACCGCCGCAAGGACGTCGAAACGGTCCTCGAAATCAAGCGCCTGCTCTACGACGAAGGTTACACGATCACCGGAGCGCGCAAGGCGCTTCGCCAACGGCCCAAAAGGAAGCGGCCCAGTCCTGCGCGGTCGAAGCAACAACCGGCGCTCCCGTTTACCCTCAAGTCGAAAGTTCCCTCCGAAGCCCTCGCGCCCATCAAGAAGGAGTTGCGAGACATCCTCTCGCTGCTGGCGAAGGATTGACTGAACTTAACTGGCCCCGGATGTCGGGCGGTTATCTGCCCTGGCTTAGTCGGCGGAAGTATTCGGCTACGGCTTCGCGATATTGCTCGGGGACGGGCTCCGCGCCGATGACTCGCACCTGGAAGTTGCCTTTTCCCTGCTCGACTTGACGTCTGACTTCGAGTTCGAGCTGCTCGAGCAAAGCCAACACTTTGCGGTGCTCTTTTTCGAGCAACTGGGGGTTGCCGGGGAACCGAGATTGGGAAAGGCCGGCGACGAAACGGCGCAGTTCCGCTAGCGCCTGTTCGTCGACACCTTTTCTCCTGAGTTGCTGGGTGAGGCCGGGTATTTCCTGGACGGCTTGTCGTAGGGCACGCTGGACGTCAGCGAGCGTGCCCGCGTCCCAGATGCGAACGCCGTCTTGGAGCCTCCGACCGCCGAAGTTGCTGGCGCTGCCGCTCCACTGCATCGGGCCACCTTCCCGCTGGCCCTGGGTGAATGCCTGCCCTTGGCGCGTGGGGGGGCCGAGTCGTTCCCCCTGACCGGGTCTTAGGCCCTGCTGTTGCCCGTCACCTTGCCCTGTGCCTTGACCTCCCTGCTGGCTAGACTGCCTTTCGCCTTGCTGCGAACCTTGCTGTCGACCCTGGCCCGGTTGTTGACCTGCACGCTGACCTTGCTGGCCGGGAGCGTTCTGTGACCCTGGCTGTTGTCCTTCTGCCCCCTGAGCGCTGTTGGGATCTTGGCCACGCTGGTTATCTTGACCGGGTTCTCCGCCGGTTTGACGTCCCAGGCCGGCCGCGTCCTCGAGCTGTCGGCGCAGTTCCTCGAGCTGAGCCAAATAACGTTCCAGATCTTGGTCGCCGCCATGTCCTTCGGCTGCCGCCAAACGCTCGGCTTCGCCAATCTGCTGCTGCAAATTTTCCAAAGCTCGGGTGACGCCTCTTTCACTCTGTGCGATGTGGACGGCATAACCCTGACGAATATACGCAGCGGCCTTCCCCAGCTGAGTCCCGACTTCTGATTGTTGTAGGTCACCAAGAGCTTCCCTAAGTTTTCGGGAGGCCTCGCCATCCTCCATTCGGCGGGCTGTCTGCTGGATTTTGCTCTCCAGCGCTTCGACTTCCTCTTGCATCTTCGTTTTGCGCTCAGCGAGTTCGAGTTCTTCACTCGGCGGTATGCCGCTCGGGATTCTACCCCGCACGGCGCCTCCACTTTTCCGAATTTCTTGCAAGGCATCCTGCAAGGCTTGGTTCAATCTTGCCGCAATCTCCTTCTGTTGTTGCGTCAATTGAGCGGCGCGCTTGGCGATGTCGGAAATAGCACTGCTAGCCTGCTGCCGGCGTCGATCGGCAAGCTTTCTGAGGGCCTCTTCGAGTTCGTCGAGGGCGCGACGGGCGTAGGCTTGGCTCTGCTGCCGGCCGAGGGGGCTGTTCTGCTGTCCGCTCGCCGATTGGCTTGCCCGCATATCCTGGGCGGCCTGTTGAAGGTTACGAATTACACTTTGCAATCGTGAGCTGCCGGCGCTTCCCGAGCCTTGCCGCGAACTCTGCTGTTGTCCCGATGGCTGTCCCGACTGCTGCTGTGACTGTTGCCCCGATTGTCCCTGCGACTGCTGTCCGGACCGCTGCCCTGAGTTGCGCTGCGCGGCCTGTTGCCGCTGTTGCAATTCTTCGAGCCGGCGACGTAACTCCTCGGCTTCCCGCCGCAGCATCTCTTGCTCCCACCGCTGGGAAAAGGTTGGGGCTTGGGACACGCGTTGTCGCTCGGCCAACTTTTCTTGCCGCTTCGCCAGTTCACGGAGTTTTTCGAGCGCTTCGTCGATTTCACGCTCCAACTGCTGGGGAGACCCGGCGCCCGTTTCGTATTGGTTCTTCTCGAGGTCCATCTCCAGCTCGAACATGTCGGCGAGGTCGCGTCCGCCTTGACCTCCGGCCCCGCCCCGGCCAAAGGAGATCTCGATCCGGCGAAAGATGGTTTCAGCACGACGCAAGTGCCGCAAGGCCTTCTGCTCGGGTGAAATCGACTCCGTCAGTTTTTGCTCCTTCAGCAGGAGACCCGCAGGGCCCATGTGCTCGGCGGCTTTCTCGATGTTTTCGACGAATGCTTCGAAATCTTTGTTCGTTCCGAGTAGTTGCCTAGCCTTAACTCGCCGCGCCAGGGTTTGAGCCTGGTCGCGCAACTTGAGCTGGATCTCCGACAACAACAGGGCGTTTTCTCGGATCTCAGCCTTCGACTGCCCCTCGGGATCTTTCGATTCTTGAATCAAGTTCCAGGTGGCTGTGAGGATTTCCTTCTGGCGGCGCGAGATTTGGGTCTGTTCACCGCCGCTGCCCATCAACCCTCCGCCGGAAGCCTGACGCTGGAAGAATTCAAGCTCGAACGGCCGAACCTCGATGAAGAACATGTCCGTCTGAACAGCAGTCTTCCCGCCGCGGGCGACAGCGTAGTAGGAGACAAGATCGCCCGGTTGTAGATTCGCGGCAGGGCTCAGTTGCTCGTCGGTGGTGCCTTCGGCCTCGCTGTAATCGGAGCCCACCTCCTCCAGGTAGAAGGTGTAGGAGGCCTTCGATTCTCGTCTTCCGCGCCGGTCGAGCAGCGGTTCTTTTTGGAATTCACCGCCATTGACCGAGTAGTGAAGGTCGAACGACTGTAAGCCGAAGTCGTCGCGGGCTTGGAATTCCGTGACGACCTCTTCGATACTGGTGGCCTTCGAGTCGCGGCCCGGCCGCAGAAACTTTACAACAGGCTTTTCGTCGGGGACGACGGAGATAAAGAAGTCCTGCGTCAGGCGGACGATTTCTCCCCGGTACATGGCCGCCACGAAGTACTCTCCCTGTTTCCCCACTTTGAGACGGCCGGTGGTTCGCAGGCCGTCCGGCTCAAGTCGTAGGGATTCCTCGCCATTGACTCGAAGGATGCCATCGGCCAGCGGCTTGTCCGTCTCGATTTTCACCTCGACTTCCGTGCCGGCTACAGCTCGAATGTCGCCGCCCGGGTCCTCGATCAGGGGTTTCATCCCCGTCCAGCCAGGGTAGTGATAGGTCAGTTTGATGTGCTCGACGTGAGGCATTTGGACGACGTTGACCTCAAACTCTTCGCTGCGGATTCCACCGGCCGTGACGTAGTAGCGAAGCGGTTCCCGTACGCCGGCGAAGACAAACTCGAATCCACTACCCTCGAGTTGCCGCTGCATGGAAGCTTGCTCCCAGTCAACGCTGCTCGAAAACTTGGCGAACAACTGCATTCCGGGGGGCTCGAAACCGACCGTATCCGCGGCTACGAGCAGGTCGGCGCCTTGGCGGATCGTGGTATCGCCCGGTTCGACGACGATTTGGTAAAGCGGCGACGTGCCCGGTTCCAACCAGCCTGCCCACAGTTCGGACGTGCCGTAGCCCCAGTAGCCGGGGCCGGAGTGGCCGAGCCAAAACAGGAAGGCAAACGCGGCGACGGCGACCCCCAGGTAGGCGAAGACCCGCCCAATGCCGGCAACATACCGGGTCGGCGCTGTCTCGGCGACCCGCCAGGCGTCTTCGGCAAGTAAATCGATCAGGGGGTTCGGCTGCTCGCCCTTGCTGGCGGAAGTCTGATCTACCAGGGTTTCGACTCGACCGTCGAAAGCAGGGACCGATTTTTCGATTTGAGCCGCCGTCCGGCCGCGGTCCAAGCGCAGAAGAGGCCGAATGAGAACCCAGACCAGCACCGCGATCAGGGCACCGCCCAGGATCATACGGGAACCTGCGACGCTCGAGTTCGAGAAGGCGAACCGGTTGGCGACGTAGACGCAGGCCACGGTGAGGAGCAGCGCCGTTGCCACCGTAGCGCCTAATCCCCTCGAGGCCAGCGCCAATCGCAAGCGGCGTTGAACGCCGGAAACGTAACCTTGAATGCTCTGGAACGGGCCGGGAGTGGGGGAGTTGAACACTAGACTTCCACCTCGCGTCGGACCTTTAAATGCCAAGTCCCTACGACTGATTCTAGCAGCGTCACGATCAACAACAGTGCCAGCAGCCAACGCCAAATCTCTATTGGCGGGACCTGAGCGACTGTGCCCGAGTCGGTCCCGGCTATCGAGTCCGCCCGTTCTCGTCCTGTGGCCTGCCAGAGGGCCATGAGGTCAGCGTCGATCGGCCGCAGGTTCGACTCCCGCGGATCCGGGTTGACAGCCACCAGCTCCATCCGGCCCGGTCTGCGTACCTCGTAGAAACCGACTTCGGTGAGCTGAAAATCTTTTTCGGAGACCGACTCGGAAAGCGAGAGAGCCCGCTCTCCCTGAGGGTCGAACAGCTGAACGGTTGATCCCGCCGCCCGGTGTTTGCCTAGCTCGATCACGGAGTCTACGAGAGCGTGACGCTTTTCCTCTTCGATCCCCGACAGATAGCGCGCCGACTCCACGGCGAAGGGGACAAATACCTGGTGCAGCGGGAGATCGTTCCAAACGTTGTCGAGCGACGAGGCAAAGACCATCACCCGCCCCTCCCCCAGCCGCTGCTCGACGAGTAGCGGTGAGCCATCGGAGAGGCGGGCCAAGACCTGGTCCTGTTCCCTCACCCGCAATCGCGCGAAGCGGAAAAACTTGACTTTCGGCAAGCCCTCCCATGGGAGGAGCGCCGGATGAGAGCGGTCGATTTCCCCGACCAACTGAAAACGGTCTCGGTTGCGGGCGGCGTAGCGCGCCTCTCCCATCTGCTGGGAATAGAAAGGCGCTTCACCGGCCAGGGTCGTCTTAGGCCCCAGCGCCAACAAGACCGAGCCTCCTGCTTCCACGTATTTCCTAAGACGTTCCCCGAAAGGCGAGGGCAGCCGAGGCACGTCGGAGACGACCACGAAGGCAAACCGCTCGGGGCGCCGACTGGCAGCCTTCGTCGCCGAGACGCCCTCCACCCGAAAAGCGGCTTCGGCGGACGACTCCAAGGCGGACTTGTAGTAAAGCAGGTCGCGTCCGCGCCGCCGGCCCGAGACAAACAGGACGGTCGCCGGCTCGGAGTGGTGGAACGCTACAAATCGTTGATCGTCCTGGGCCAGCGCGTCGCTCGGCTGGATGCGAATAACGCCGCGGCTATCGCCCTTAGGAACTTCAAAGCCTTCCAATACGACCGAAGCGCGTCCTGATGCAGGCACTTCGAGAGCCTTCGAAACTGCCTGTCGGCCGTTGATTGAGAGCGTCACTCGTTTGCGGGCTTTCTCTGTCCCAAATCCCGCCACGGTCGCTTCGAGTCGCGGAGCGCCGGCATAGATGCGCGTCGCCCCTCGGATCGTCTCCACGCACCAGTTGGGCGAGGAGGGTTCAGCGACGCTGTGAATCTTTAAAACGGCCGTCGTAGGCAAGGCGACGTCCTGGAATCGGCCTGGCATCGACGATTGTTGGAAGTCGGAAACCAAGTGAACCTGTACAGGTCCCATCGAGCTGCCAATCAGGTTACGAACGGCTTCGACCGCGTCACCGAAGGAGTTTCGTGAGTAGCCCGGCTCGAGCGAACGAATGGCGCTCCGAAGAGCTTCCCGATCACTGATGGCTTCCGTCAGCAGCCGAATACTCGCGCCCCCGGCGATGATCCGAGCTCGATCCCCCGGCTCCATCCGCTCGACGACACCTTCCGCCTCGCGAACCGCCCGCTGCCGGCGATCACCGAAATTCATGCTCAGCGAGGTGTCGAGAACGATCAAGTGCAAGGTCGGCGCGCGGCCGAACGCCGCCGTGGGAGGCCGCTCCCAAATCGGCTTGGCGAAAGCAAGCGCGACGAGAGCGTAGAGCGCCAGGCGCAGGGCCAGCAGCAGCAGGTAACGGAGCCGCCTCTCTTTCAGGGAACTTTGTTGCCGGCGTTCAAAAAACATCAGCGAGCTGAAGGGCAGCCTGATGGGGTTCTGCCGGTGTAACAGGTGCAGCCAAAGCGGCAAAGTCAGCGCCAGCCCGCCCAAGAGAAACAACGGAGTCAGAAAGCTCATCGATAGCGCTAGTAAGATGGACGTCCCAGGGAGCGTATACGTCTAGTGTTGTGCATTACACTGACCGTCGCGGCGCGCTGACGACTCGACTCAGCGCCGGCGCTCTCGAAACAGCAAGTATTCCCGAAGCGCCAGGTCCAGGGGCTTCGACGTATCCATCAGCCGATAGTCGGCGCCCAGGCTTCTGGTCTCGGTGCTCATTTTTTGAATGTGCGCTTTCATACGACGCCGGTATTCATCCGCGTATTCCTGAGCAACTTCCATCCGCTCGCCGGTTTCCATGTCTTCGAGCAAGGCGGCTCCCTCCAGTTGCGGTTCGATTTCCGCCGGGTCAAGGACTTGGAAGAAAGCCAGGTCCTGTCCCTGGTGGACAAGCGGACGAACACCCCGAATGATCGTCTCGGGATCGGCGTAGAAGTCCGAGATGACCGCTACTAGTCCGCGCCGGCTCAAGAATTGTCGAAAGTGCTCGAACGCCAGTTCAAGGTTCGTGCCCGTGGCGGGTTCGGCATTCTCGAGAATGTGAAGCAAAGCTTGCAGTTGTCCGGGCCGAGTCGAAGGCTTTCGGAAGTCGCGAATCTTCTCGTCGAATACGATCAGGCCCACCGCGTCGTTCTGGCCCAGCGAAAGATAGGCCAGCGAAGCAGCTAGAAAGCGAGCGTATTCCATCTTACTGACGCCCGTTGAGCGGTATCCCATGGAAGCGCTGGCGTCGAACACGATCATCAAATGAGTGTTGGTCTCGCCTAAATAGCGCTTGACGTAGGTGCGGTCCGTGCGGGAAAACACATTCCAGTCGATGAAGCGGGGGTCGTCTCCCTGAACATAGGGACGATATTCGGCGAACTCGAGGCTGAAACCGAAGAACGGGGAACGGTGTAGCCCGGTCAGGAATCCGTCCACCACGGTTCGCGCGACCAGTTCGATGCCAGCCAATCGCGAGAGAACCGCGGGGTCGAGGAGTTGTTGGATCGCCATGGCCGAGAGGTTACTACGGACTGTGGCGGTTCGCCGCTTTTCGGGGCCGACGCCAAGTTACGCTTCGCCGCAATCCCGAGTTCAATCCCCGGGGATGGGGACATCCTTCAACATCTGCTTCAAGATGTCATCGACCTCCACGCCGTCCGATTCGGCATGAAAATTCATCAGCACGCGGTGCCGCATCACCGGCAAAGTGAGTGTTTGGATGTCTCCATAGGTCACGTGATAGCGGCCTTCCATCAAAGCTCTCGCTTTCGCCGCCATGACCAGGAACTGGGTGGCGCGCACGCTGCAGCCGTAGTTCACATATTTTCTAACGATGTCAGGAGCCGCGGGATCTTTCGGGCGCGTCGCGCGCACCAGCTCGACCGCATAGCGGACCGCATTGTCGGAGACGGGAACCTGCCGCACAAGCTGCTGATAGCGTAGGATCTCTTCGGCCGAGGTGCAGACGTCCACGTCCGGTAGCGGTCGGGTTGTGTTCTGGTTGACGACCTCGATTTCTTGATCCGTGTCCAGGTAGTCAAGGATGACTTTGAAAAGGAAGCGGTCCAACTGCGCTTCCGGCAAGGTGTAGGTGCCTTCCAACTCGATCGGGTTCTGCGTTGCCAACACGAAGAAAGGCGGTTCTAACTGGTAGGTGACGCCGCGAACGGTCACGCTCAGCTCTTGCATGGCCTCCAGCAGAGCGGCTTGGGTCTTAGGGGGCGTGCGGTTCACCTCGTCCGCCAATAAAACGTTCGTAAAGATGGGTCCCTCGACGAAAGTCCACTTGCGGCGCCCCGTGGTGACGTCTTCTTCGATGATGTCGGTGCCGGTGACGTCGGTGGGCATCAAATCGGGCGTAAACTGGATTCGCTTGAAGTTGAGTCCGAGACTCGTGGCCAGCGTCCGCACCAGCAACGTCTTGGCCGTTCCCGGCATACCGGTGATCAGGCAATGGCCTCCGACCAGCAGCGTCACCAGCAGATGCTCGACCACGTCGTCTTGCCCGACGATGATCCGCCCCACCTGCTCCCGGATGCGGGATTGCGTGTCGCGGAACGAGGCTACCAGCTCGCGGTAGTCCGAAGTTTCAAGGTTGGTTATTGTGGGCGAACTCATAGTTGTTTCACGAACGGGTCAGCGAACAATCTCGAGTAGCAGTTTCTGGGCGGGCCGGTAACTAGGGGCGGCTTCCAGCGCCATGAGGACTTGTTCCCGAGTCCTTTCGGGGTCCTCCATTTTATGATACGCGCGAGCCAGGTTGAAATGCGCGCCCGCCAGATCGACCGGCGTCAGCGCCAACAGCGTTTTGAATTCACGAAGCGCCTCGTCCAACCGATCAGCATCGAGCAGCCAATCTCCCAACTGGCGATGCAGCTCTTCGTCCCCGGGAGCGATGTAGAGCAAGCCCTCGAGCGCTTCGAGGGCCTCCGCTCGGCGCCCCAATTCATCCAGCATCTTGGCTAGCTTCTTGATCGTGGCCGGGCTGCGTCCGCCCCGCTGTTGGTAGCGTTGAAATTGTTCGGCGGCTGCTGCTTTATCGTCTTCGGCCAGGTAGGCCTCCGCCAAAAGCGCGTACGAGTTGCCGGACTCGACATATTCGGGATAGATGGCCTGGGCCTCGGTGGCAGGTGCAATCACTTCCGGCCAGTTCTTCTTCCGCGCGGCTGCGACAGCTTGTTTGGTCAGCTTCCGCCACTCGGGGAATCGTTTGACCAGTTCGCCCGTGCGCTGTTCGACGAATTCGCCGAAGAGGTCGTCAAACTCGGTACTTGAAATCTCCAGCACGCCGCGGATGTTGTCAGGCGTCGATTTCCCCTCGCCGAACCCTGTCAGCATGTCGGGAAGCTTGGAGAAACCCCACCGCTGGGCAATGAACGTACAGACCAGGCCCGCCTGGTAGTAAGAGATCGGAACTTGCTTGGGATTTTTGGGACGGACGAATCCCCCGTCCAGCTCCGCGATGGGCAAAAACTCGTCGTCTTTGATGGCTTTGATCACATCCGGCGAGATGCGATCGCCCCAAGCCGGGTCAGCGACCCACTCCTCGTATACGGAGATTCCTTCGCTGAACCATCTGGGGACAAGATGATTCGTCGCCTCGAGCGTAACCACGTGGGCCATCTCGTGCCACAGCGTGGTCCCCCAATGGAAGCTCCCGGGACGTCTCCCTGAGGGGCTGTCCATGGCGATGACATAGCCGAACGTCACGCCGAGCAGACCGACGCCCGGCAATCCCACCGTTCTCACCGCGAAATCTTCGTGGTCGGGATAAAGCTCGACTTGGACCGGCCGTTGCGGCTTGAATCGGTACTTCGCGGCGAAGGTACGCAAGCTGCGCTCAGCCAACTCGAGGACGTAGGGGCGCATCGCGGCGGCTTCTTTCTTATGAAGCTTGGCGACAATCCGGGGGCGTTCGATCGCTCGCTCGATCTCTTCCTGGCCTCCCAGGATCGTGTCGTCCAGGTTCGAGTAGGAACCAAACTCGTCCAGGCTGTCGAGCAGCCGCAATGTGTTGACCGTCTTCGCGCTATAGGGGTCGGCTTGGTAGGCGAGTTCCAGGTGGCGCCGGGCCGCCTCGATCTCACCCTCGCGCATCAGGTTGATGGCAAGATCGGCGTGCGCCGACCATAGCCGCGGATCGATTTCGATCGCCTCTTCGTACAGCGCCGTCGCTTCGCGGTAACGTCTGTTGATGATGAAGAAATGAGCAGCGTCCGAATAGACGCGGCCGTAGGTGGGGTTGTAGGCCAAAGCACGCTGAAACCATTCGCTTTCGCTGTCACCGCTTAGCATGTCGATCGACGCCTGGAGCGCATAGACTTCGAGCGGCGATTGGCCCGCTTGTTCGGCTTTCTCGAGAGCCTTGTCGAGATGCTCCCGCGCCCGCGCGAGCTTCCCTTCTTCCACCGTCATCCTGGCCAACAGCAGGTAGGCTTCGACGAGGTCCGGGTCGGCATCGAGAACTTCTCTCGTCAGCTCCAGCGCCTTTCCTTCAAAGCGATCGGACAGAACCGTCGCCTTGGCCAACTTGGCGGCGAGGTGTGTCTCGTCGATCTTGAGCGCTTCGTCAAAAAGCTTGGCCGCTTCCGAGGGGTTGTGTGTCTGGAGGAATAGATAACCCCATCTAACCCGGGCGTCCGGGTCTTCAGGCCGGGCCTTGACCGACATCCGAAAGTGCTCGTTGGCCGACTTAAAGCTCCCCACGGCCCAGTAGACTTCCGCGTGAGTGGCCGTATCCGAAGTGGTCTTCAGCAGCTCGAAGTAACAGCGGCGCGCCTGGCTCCGCTGGCCGCGGTCCATGAGATCGTCGCACGGTCTAAGATCAGCGCTGCGTCTGCCATGCCCCGGTCCTCGCTGGGAGAAAGCTAACGCGGGAGCGATGAGCGAGATCACAATCAGCGAAGCCGCCAACGTGAGAGCAGTCCCGGCGCGGCGAGGCGCCGCGTGCTCGCGCTGTGGCCGGCAGCTTCTCTTGGGTGCTGGGCTAGCGGTTCTCAATAGTTTCCTCAATGGTGTTCTGTGTTTGCGCCAACCCGACGAACAGCTTTTCTAGAGTGCTGTAGTACTCCTCCTCCGACATGCTGTCTTTCTTCGCTTTTACTTCGCTGATTTTACGCTCGATTTTCTCGCGGGCGGCAAACAAGTTACGCAGTGCCGGATCGTCGGCCGCCCGCAGCGATTTCCCTAGCCTAGCGACGGTGAAGCTCGCCGCCGCGTCCCCCTGTAGGCGGGGATGTTCGGTGGCCAGCTGCTTGCTCTTCTCGTAATAATCCTTCACCTTTCGCTGAGCGTAGCGGAAAGCTTCCAGTGCCGTAATCGCCTCGTTCTTGTCGCTGTCGGCCGCCGGGTCGCGTAGGGCCTCGACCCAGAATCCCGCGAACACGGTGGCATTTCGCTCGCGTCCGCTCTTGGTGGCCGCAATGACGACGCGCCCCTCGCCCTTGAGAGTTTCCAAAGCCCCCCCGGCCGAGCTGGTCGTAATGACGACCAATTGGCGCCCAGACGGCGTGGCGTCAAGCAGCCGGCGCAGCTCGCCAGCGCTCAAGTCCGGCCCCGGAAGGTTGAACTTGTAGTCCTGCCCGTCGTAGCTCCCGTGTCCGATGAGAAAGACCGCCAGCGAGTCGCCGGGCCCCGATTCCCGCGCGAGTTGGTCAAACACGTCACTGACCGCCCGGCGAGTGGCGCTTCGGCCGAAAATCGCATGGACTCGCGAAGCGTCGCCAGCGGTCGCTTGACAGAGTGCTTCGAGCTCGCCGACGTACGTGGCAAAACTCTCCTCGTACCAAGCCTCGCCCCCCAAACCCCCAACGACCACGAAGTAGGTATTTCCCGTATCACCCTTGGGGAAGGCCGGCATCAGGCAGGCCAAGCAAGCCGCCACGACCCATGCACCCCTCATACAAGGCCCCATCTTCGCCTGAGCAGCCACTCGGCCGCTCGCAGCGCCAGCAGCAGGATGAAAAACGCCGGCATGTTCCACAGATCCATTATCTCGCGAGAGGTGATGCCGGCTTTGGAGAAACGAATTTCGTCCGGGAGGCCGGAGACTTGGTCTAGAGTCCAGTAGCGCCCGCCGGTTTGTTCGGCTAGTTTCTCGAGGAGTTCGCGGTTTTGTTCGGGACGGAAGTTCTCCGCCACACCGTCTTCGCGGCGAAAATGCCTCGTGTCGGAACCGAGAGTCGTCTCACCAAGGTGCGCGGTGGCCTCGACCCTGTAGGCGCCGGGGGAGGCCACGGTTAGGTCCGCTTCGTAAATACCATCTTCCTCCGGGGAAGGGTGCATCTCGAGACGCAACGGGTCCCCCAACTCGGGTGTCAACGTGGCCGTGACCGTCGCGCTGTTGGTCGGTTGATGCGCTTTGGTCCGGACTTCGGCACGTAGTTTGACATGGACGTTGTCGGCGTAAAGCGTCCGGTCCGTCGTCACCGAGACGGGCCCCGGCGTCCCGGCTACAAGGCTGCGCAACAGCTGCCGCCAAAAAGTGTGATGGCGGGAGTCGTCGTGTGGGAGCCTCATCTTCCAGAGCCAAGTTCCTCCTGAAGCTAGAATCATCGACTTGCCTCGCCCATAGTTCTGAAGCACCAGTAACGGCAGGGATCGATCCGCCGCCACCAGGTTGAGCAGCGGCACGGCGCCAGGCTTCAGATCTCCCACGCGTTGATAGTCAGCGACCGGAGGCAGACCGCGCCACTGGCGAACGTTCTCCGCGGGGTCGTCGTGCAGGCGGCAAATGAGCGAATCGCGCCCCTGCGCCGTCGGCTCGACTCGGGCCGGCTCGCGGGTGAAAGTTCCCGCCGACTCCGCGGGCAGCTTGACCGGCAGCACGTCAGCCACTTTCGAGACTCCCCAGCCGCCGTCGCCGAGCCCACGCCGTCCGCCGAGCATGAGCAGCGAGCCACCGCGCCGATTGACGAACTCCCTAATGGCCTCTTGCTGCGCGGGCGCGAAGAAGGCCGCCTCGATACTGCCGATCACCAGCCCGTGGTAGGAGAATAGTTCCTCGGCTCGAGAGGGAAACCCTTTGGCCAACTCGTCGTCGGTATCTACGCCCTGCCGATAAAACTTGTTCGGGGAAGTGCGCAGCATGGTTACCAACTGGACGTTGGCGTCATCGCGGATCGCCCGCCGAAGAAACTTGTACTCCCAGCGCGGCTCCCCTTCGACGTAGAGGATCTTGCGACGCGCCCGCGGCACCTCGATCACGCGGCTCAATGCGTTGTTCCCGACGAGAGTTTCGTTCGGAAGTGGATCGAGCTGGAACGTTAAATTTCGGATCCCGGCTTCGCCTACGTCGAAATCGACCGATTCGGTGTGAACGGTTTGCCCTCTCGGAAGGGTGATTTGTTTCGAGGCCAGCACGCGGGAACCGTCGCGAACGCTGAGCCGAGTTTTTTGATCGCCGTCGCCAGTGTGGCGAATCCCCACCTGGGCGCTGAGTCGAGAGTGCGGCAGCGCGCGCGGCGAAACGCTGACGTCGGCAAGCTCGACGTCGCCGGGAATCTTGGTTCTTCCAACACCCACCGTATGCACGGGAACGTTTCGCCCGCGGATCTCAGCCATGGCGCGGCGGTCGAAACGCCCCGAATTGTCCGAGCCGTCGGTAAAGATGATGACCGCTCCCAGGGGCAAGGCCGCGGACTCCCGCAGCACGGCGGCCACGGCTTCACCGATGCGGCTGCTGTTGCCCTCGGCGGCAATCGTTTCGACGGATTCCAATCGCTCTAGCTGACCCGCGAAGCCATAGAGGCGAACCTGAAACTTCTCTTGGATCTCCTCGATCAAGCCGGCGTCGAGCGCCGCTGTCGCTTTCTCCAGCCGGGTCCGTTCATTTTCGACCAACCCCATGCTTCGGGACGTATCGAGCAGCACGGCGACCAGGTTCTGCTCCGCGCGCAAGGATTCGATGCCGATTGCGGGTTGCCATAGCAAGAACAGCACCAGGGCGACTGTACCGAGCTGCAGCGACCAAAGCAGCGCGGGCTTGCGTCCCTCAAGCCGGCCGCGGTTGCGGTGCAGATACCAGCCCAACCCTGCCCCTGCAAGCAGAACAAGTATCACCAGGAGCCAGACCGGCCATCCGCCGGCGAACATAAACTCGCCTTTGCGGAAAACCGTCGGAGGGTAGTTGAAAAGGAATTCGAACACGACCAGCTACCAGGGAGCCTAACCGGCGATCGCGCGGATGGGTCGCAAAACCGTGGAACGACGGGCCAAGTAGAACTATTTTCTTGGTGTGGGGCTGATTTTCCAGCCGTTCACCCAAAGACTATCACACGATCCTCGACCGCCATGTGCTTTCGCCCACCGTCGGTGATCTCTAAGCGGCGAGACGCTAAAAGCGTTAGACGGCCGCCACCGACGAGAAAGTTCCCAATGGGTTTGACGTCTCTGCCGGCCAGACCATGGAGACAAATATCGAAGGTCTAGCCATTCCTCACCAGTCCCGTAGCGCAGGCCCGGGCTGTCGTTTGGCCCAGACCCGCGGCCTTTTCTTCCCCCACACATAGCGGAACAATACCCGCTGTCGGGTATCACCAGTCGAAGCACAGATAGCTGTCAGTGCCTACTAGCGTTCGCGGCTCCGATTCGCCCATCCGAAGGCCGTGCGACAGCAAGAAACTGCGCCTGAAACGCCAGTGACAGGCCAAATCCCTTAACGTTAGGTTTGGATGGTCGTATTCGATAAGTTGGCGATCGGCTGCCCCTAGCCCGCATTTCTCACCAGCTGACGGTCGAAGTGCGTGAGAAGCCCGCCATTACTGCGTTGCGCTTGCTCGCCGTGCTCAACGTACTGTTCAAGTACGCTTCCGCGCGCCGAGCGGCGCGCGCCTTGTACTGACGGGCTTCTCACGCACTTCGACCGTCAGCTGGTGAGAAATGCGGGCTAAGATTGCACGAGGCCGGCGGCGAAGCTGAGCAGGTCCTTTCGCTCGACGGCGAGTTGCTTGAGCTTCTCGAAGTCCCCGGCCAGTTGGCAAAGCTGCACGGCCGAAGGACAGCTAAGCTGGCTGGGATCAGCTTCCCCGAGATACTGCGAGTAGACGTCGGCCGCCTCGGAATATCGCTTCAGGCGGGCCAGCAAGCCCACCAGCACCTCCGTCGGAACCGTCCCGACTTCGTTCGGATCGCTAGCGGCAACCTTCCCTCGAAAGTGTGTGACGGCGGCTTCAACGTCCTCGCCTAACAGCGCTTTCAGGTAAATGCCGTGGTCGGCGAAGAGGTTTTCAAAAGGGGGCTGGCCGGCGTATTGAAAAGTAGAAGAGAGCCTTTGGCCGTACTCGGTGAGACCCACGGCCAGCGACAGCGACCCGGGGTCGTCGAGTTGCAGGCTGTAGGTGAGGACCGACCCGACGTGTGAGGTGTCCACGTAGTAGTCGTATTCGCCGAATAACCAGTCGCGACCGGCGATCAGCTCAGATACGCCTTCCGTCTCCGGCGCTTGTCCCTCCCGTTTTTCGATCGCTCGCTTGATGTTCGCCGTCAGCTCGGAATGCAAAGTGCGCAGCAGCAGTTGCGCGCTTTCCAGACGCCCTTCCGACGTCGGATATTGCCCGAAAGTCGTGATCGCCCGGCAGGTCCCGTGTTTTTCCAAGATCAGCTCGAAGCCTTTCCGGGGATGGACCCGCTCGTAGAAGGCGATCTCGAGGATAGCGTCGTTGGCGTCCTCGTGGTCGATGTTTTCGATCGCTTTGGCCACGGGTGCAGACTCACCGATCGCTCGGTAGTAAGGCCATGCGCGCAGAATGTCGCCATCGGCAAGAAACAGCCCTCCGACTTCGCGGGCCGCGGCGACGCAGCCTTCGTCGAACGTCCGGCGCTTTTCCTCGGGCATCTCGACCGAGTTGGGAGTGTCGATCAACGGCAAGTCGAGTTGGTGGCGTGTCTGCATCAAGCGAGCTTCAAACAGAGCAGGATAGTTCTTTTCCTTGAGAAACTTGTTCGCAAGGAACTCAAACCCCGCCGGAGAGCCTCCCGAGCGAAGTGCTTCCTTTACCTCTTCAAAAGCGTCGTTGTTATCGCCCATGGTTCGTTCCGCAACCCTCTATTGCATCATAACGCCAATGGTCGGCGTCTCTTGGCGCGATGGAGGCTCTTGGGGATCCCGTTGGTTTTGTCGGCGGCTGCTTCTCGGCTGGGCATCCGGCCCACGCCACCGCACAGAGCGCCACTGCGGACGTCGTGGTTCGTGTGGTCATCGGGGTCGATCCAGGGTGGAACTAAGCGCCGTCATCCAGAATAGCAGTCCGCTTCGCGGGATCTTTTCGCGGGAAGGGTTTTCTGAGAAGATAGCCTGGCTTGAAGAAGAGGGGGCCGCGACGTCGAGCGGCGGGATGGAGGGAAACGGCACTTCGCGCCCGAAGTGTCGGGCTCCGGCGGCTGGTCGGCGACCGGAGCCCAAGGACGCGAAGTTTTCCCGCCTTAGTTGTGGGCCAACTCCGATTTCGGTATGGAGAGGTAGCCCGTCACGCGGTTTTCCTTGACCGCGGTGATGACGATCTCATGAGGCTGTCTGGCGCCGCTGAGGTAAAACCGAACCGGCTCGTTGGCCTGCCTTGCCTTTTTAGTGAACTTTTGGTCGTCCGCCAGCAGCTCCATGGTGTACTGGTGGCGTTTGGGCTTGACCCTTTTCAAACGCATGTGAATGTCGCCGACCCGGTGCATCTTGTCGGACTTGACCAAGTTGAACGCGAAGTACTTGCGTTCGGTCAGCTCTTGCAGGATTCCGATTTCCTCCGAGTTCGAAGCAACCCAATCGCCTACGGCCTCAATCTTGTCGTTTGACCCTTCCCATGCCAGCAGCGCCTCGTCCAACTGCGACTTGGTCTGCTCTACGTCGGTCTTGATCTCGGTGACGTCGCCGCTCACGTCGCCGATCTTGCTTTCGGTTTGTGAGGCCATCTCGTGCAAGCCTTGGATTTCGCCTAACATGGTCTCTTGCTGCTGCCGCTGCTGTTCGGACATCTTCCGGCGTAGCCGCTCGGTGTAGTTGTAGGCCTGCGTTTTGGCCTGTTTGCCAGAGTCGCGCCGTGCTTTGTCGAGTTCCTTCCGTACTGCCTCGAGCTCGCGGTTGGCTTGCACCGATCCGAAGGCTAGCTGCTCTTCCAAGCGGGCGAGATCTTTTTGCGTGTTCTCCCGCAGCGTGGAGGTCGCGACTTGGGCGCGATTGACGCGAGACAGCAGATACACGTTTCCCATCAGCAGAAAGGCGATTACGACAGTTACAGCGACGGTTTTCCGTGTACGGGGTGACTTTTCCTCTTCCAGTTCAGGTGCTGGTTTTGTGATGTGCATGGAACTCTCCTCCCTATTTTGGAACGCTTCCCGGCAAGGGGAAGTCTTGTTCGCTCGTTTACACCGGGGAGGAGTGCAAACCGCATGCCAAAATCGTGGTCACGCCGTGGCGCACGACCCATTTGGGGCTAACTCATAGATATGCCGAAGGAAGTTAGTCCTCAACCGAGATTTCTGTGAAATCGGCTGTTCACGGTTGGTAGGTAAAAAGGATCGAGTGCCGCGTAAGATTTGCCGGTGAGCGCAGGCAAGCAGCTTTTCTCACGACAGTAGGGGCGGGCCGCTGCGCCCGCCCAGAGAGTTCTCGCGGGGTTGGGTTGCGTCATCGAATGCGACGGAGTGTGAACATCGCGAATGGGCGGACACGGCGGTCCGCCCCTACAAATAAAGCTCGTAGTGCTTCTCACGCTTCGTTGCAGTGAATTTCACGCTTTGTTGCAGTAGACAACCGAAGTAGCTTATCTCAACGGGTTAGAAGCACGAAGAGGATCGCGTGTCAGTGGTACACGCTTCTCAAAAAAAGTGCTCCTCAGGATACATCGCCAAATACGGGCAGGGTTTATCCACCGGCCAGCCGAGATCGATTTGCCGAGCTTCCGGCAGATGATCGAAGCTTCGAAGCGAAGCCTCCCAAAGTGGCTCAGAATATCTGGTGCCTGAAGAATTCGCGAACCGCACCGCCCCTTGCAGGCAACGTGCCGGCTAGTCCCCGGTCTCATTCCGGGGCACCTTTAGCTCGGCCTGGGGCCGCTGCGGTTCGCTTCCGCAGCATTTCCAGATTGAGTCGTCGGATGGCTGTCAAGAAATTTCGTTCGCACGAACTAACGCCGGCCTGAGGCCCTTCGGAAGGCCGTCGGAGGGGTCGAAAACAAGCCTGGATAAGGGCCCTGGCTAGCGGAGCTCGCCAAGGCAGCAAACTGCCGGAGAAAGGCAAAGAAAGCCAGGTCGACCATTCGGGAAAAGGTGTTGGAGTCCTACTGCAACGGGCAGAAACATTCCCACCCTCGCTGGTCTCTGCTTGAGATGCGGGCCCCGCTCCGCAGCCACGCCACCGCAGTCTGGTTGTAGACTTGCTCGCCTATGCCGACTATTGAGCCGCCCTGTCGACTGAGTTTGAAAGCAAAGGCGATCCCGTCGATGGAGTCATCAAGACGCGCGACCTGCTGGCGAAGCTGGATCGCCAGAGCTCAAACCGGCCAACCAAAAGCAACCGCTTGGAGTTCGCCCTTGCCGGTTCCCGGATTCACCCTGCTTCGCCCAAGGTTTGGCCTCGATTCGCCCTGAACCGCCCGATCTCTGGGGCGATTCGAGTCTTCGAAGGTTTTGAGATTCACCTTTGGTTCGCCTAGGATTCGTGGTGATTCGCCTGCAGAGTCGCCCGAACTTCCCCACTTTGCGGGGGTCCATTCACGATTTCTAGTCGGTCGCCAATTCCTCTATACCGTCCTGTTGCCACGTTTACCCCATTTCTCTGCGCGTTGGCGAGACTCTACTGTGCGGGTTTCAGTAGGCCTTGAAATCCAGGTTTTGACGGCTCCAGTGTGTCGCTGATACGCTTGTGAGGAACTGACAAGTTGACGAGCTGGAGCGATCAACAATCTCTTCCAGCTTTGCCGTCACGAGATCAAAGCAAGACACTGTCGCTTCCTCCGAAACGGAGCCTTCGTCGAGTGGCGAGAGGTGACGTGCGCCGGAAGCGCAGCCTAGGTGCCGAAAGGCAGAGACAGTCACTTGCCGCCCGCCAACTACGGCCTTCACATAACAACTTGACAACGACAGCCGTTCTCTAGAAAGGATTCGCGACCGATGAACCGCAAATGGAAAACCGCGTTCCTCACAATTCTCGACTACAGGACGATGGACTCGGTGGACGTAATTGAGTCGCTACGCCGGCTCGGCTACGAGGGCATCGAGTGGACCATGGACCCCCATTTTGACCCGGACAAGCCCATTGAGGAACTCCGTGCCCTGGTCGATCGAACGCGCGACGCGGGGATGGACGTTTCCCAAATCATGGCCCACGAGGACCTGATCTCGCTAGACCAAGAGGCGAGAAAACGGCTCATCGACCGGATTGTGCGTACTATCGATGCTGCCGGCAAGTGCGGCGTTCCCGCCGTTAGCGTACTCACTGGGCCCGCCATTTGGGAGCCGACCGCCGTGCGAATCGGTGAGGACATGAGCGAGTCCGCCGCTTGGGAGCAGGCCATTGAGGCATTCAACACTTTCCTTGAAGCTGCGGAGGCTGCGAACGTCCTGATCACCTCCGAAGCTGTCTATGGCATGCTGGCTCATGACTTTTACACGCACAAATGGTTGGTGGATCAAACGGACCGCCCCGCTCACAGGGTGAACTTTGACCCGTCTCACCATGTCCTCTACGGCATCGAGGACATGCGCTGGCTGATCACTCAGTGGGGCGCCAGGATCGCGCACGTCCATATCAAGGACGGCATCGGCATCCCTCAGCTGGGGAAGTTTGTGTTTCCTCTGTTGGGCGAAGGGAGGGTCAACTGGAAGCAGTTCTTCGAGGCGCTCGAAGAGATCGGATACGACGGCTTTTGCAGCCTGGAGTTTGAATCGTTCCGGTTCTATCGCCAAGTGCTGAAGAACGATCCCGAAGCGGCCGCCCGAATGCTGCTGGAACAGTTGAACGCGCTCTTGCAGGAGAGTTAGACGAGAACTAAGACCTAAATCGCCCGTTGGTACGCGGATCTCCGGCGCGAGCGTGAGCCCATCACTCTCGCGGGTGGCGTAGCACTCCTCGGCCTACTGCAGCTAACATCAATAACCCTGTTGCTATTCTATGGGCGGGCGCAGTACCCCATGGTACGCAGAAGCCGGTTCCGCACCCCGGCAAGCTTCACACGGTTACCAAGGGCAAATCATGATTCATTCATCGAGGTCCGTTGCGGGCCAGAAACCACGCTCAAGGGAGGACCGGGTGGCCATGGTGAACCGTAGAGATTTCTTGGCGTTCGCGGGAGCAACCACAGCTGGTGTCCTAACAGGCTGCCGAGAGGGCGTTCCGCCCCCCGATGAGGCGACCATACAGCGCCGGGGCAGGCCCATCAAAATGCACGTCGGCACGCAGCGCCTCGAGCCCACGCCGGAAGCAATGCAATTCGCTAAGCGGCACGGCGTCAACCACGCTTGCATCGAACCTCTCGGTCTGGGCGACCGAGGATACTGGACTCTGGAAGAGCTCGAAAGGGCGCGTGATCTCTGCGCCCGATACGGCGTCTCAATGGACTCCATTCACCTGCGCTTCTTGTGGAGTAACCACATTGAAGGAAAGATGCGTCCGGCTATTATGCTGGCTCAGTCCCCCGAGCGCGACCGTGACATCGAGCTGGTGCACAAGACGATCGAGTCCCTCGCCAAGGCAGGAATTCCCCAGTTCATGTACAACCTGAATCTGCTCGGCGGGATGAAGGGAGGAACTTCTGAACCCCTCCGCGGCGGCGCAATGTCACGCGTCTGGCGCATGAAGGATGCTGATGAGAATCCGCCATTGACGCGGGCCGGTAGGGTGACGGAGGAGATGTTCTGGGAACGCATTACCTACTTCCTCGACAGGGTGATTCCGGTCTGCAACGAGTACAAGATTCGAGCCGCCTGTCATCCGCACGACCCTCCCGGTCCTCCGGAGGGCTTCCAAGGAATCGTCCGAGTTCTGGGCAGTCCGGAAGGTCTCAAAAAGCTCGTTTCAATTCAAGAGAGTCCGTACCACGGCCTCAATCTGTGCCTCGGAAGCACGGCGGAGATGTTGCGAAACCCGAATGAAGAAATCCATGACATCATTCGCTACTTTGGTGAGCGAAAAAAGATCTTCAACATCCACTTCCGGAATATCCGGGGTGGGCTGCACGACTTCCAAGAAACGTTTCCCGACAACGGTGACATGAACATGGTAAAAGTGGCGCTCACGTTGCATGAAGTCAGCTATGAAAGGATGCTGATGCCCGACCACATACCTACTCACCCGGATGACCCCAAGGGATGGCAGGCGCTTGCCTTCTGCTACGGATACATCAAGGGCGTACTACAGTCACTCGAGACGTTGGTCTGAGGTGTGCCCCCTGCTGACAAGCACGGGATCCTTGATCGATACACCACCCCTCGGAACGCCGATGAACATGACAGTTTTGAAAAAGCGGCGCCGAACTGACTGCCTGGGCCCAGGTGGTGGGAGATCGTTGGGATGGGAGATCCGGCAGCCTTACTCAGGACCGCGGTGAAGAATGATGAGAAGGCTTCCCGAGTTCAAGCATTCGCCGTGCCGCGCATTCCGGAGAGATCTTCCGGCACCTCGCCCGATTCTTTCTACTAGCGCGGCATTCCCTCCCGGTAGGGTTTACCTCGCTTGTACAGTTCCAGTCTCTTGAGCACCCGGCCAGCGAGATCGCCCGTCTTGCCGGCGGAGTACAATCGGTGGGCCTTGGCCGCGGTTTCCACGGCTCGCTCGAATTCTCCTATCTCAGCGTACGAAGCGGCCAAGGTGTCGAGGACCAGCGGGTTTTTGTATTCGGTGAGCTGGGCGGCGCGCTCGGCGAGGCGAACGGCTCGCTCCCCGTTGCGGACGCTGGAAGCACCGTGGGTGGCGAGGATCCATGCGATGTCGTTTGCGGGCAAGTGCCAATCGGGCTTGGATTTCTGTGCTTGACGGAAATGATCGAGCGCAGCGTCGGCCCGGCCCGCCATTTCGAGCGCCGCCCCCAAGTTGTAGTGCGCTTCGGCGTAATTCGGATCAATCCGCGTCGCCCGACGGAAGTGCCGGATGGCCTCACGATCCCGACCCCGTGAGATAAGCGCGTGGCCCAAGTTGTTGTGCGCCTCCGCAAACTCAGGATTGCTTCGCAGCGCGCGACGGATGTGGCTGATCGCCTCGCGGAGTTTTCCCTGAGACAGAAGTGCGTTGCCCAAATTGTTGTGCGCTTCGGCGTGGTCGGGGCTGAGCTGCAGTGCTTGATGAAACTGATGGATCGCCTTGTCTAGTTCTCCCTGCGAAACGAGCGCAAATCCGAGGTTGCTGCGGGCCTGGGCCTGGTTGGGATCGAGCCGTAGCGAGTGACGGAACTGTTCGGTCGCCGCCTTAATCTTTCCTTGCGACAGCAGCGCGCTGCCGAGGTTGCTTTGCGCCTCGGCATAATTGGGATTGAGCCGCAGGGCTTCTCGGAACTTGCCGATGGCTTCGCCGAGCTGGCCCTGCAACATCAGCGCAATGCCCAGATTGCTGTGGGGGGCAGCATACTTCGGTCGAATCCTTAGCGCTTGGGCATAGTGGCTGATCGCTTCGTCGAACCTCTCCAGTGACATCAGCGCCATGCCTAGGTTGTTGTGCGGCTCGGCCGCGTCAGGCTTGATCCGCAGCGCCTGACGGAAGTGCTCGATCGCGTCCTCGTAGCTGCCCTGCGACATGAGTGCCTTCGCTAGACGCATGTGCGGCTCGATGTAGTCAGGCTTGAGCTCGGTGGCCCGACGAAAGTATCGGACGGCTTCGTCAAGCTCGCCCCGCTCTTCCGCGCTCCGGCCTGCCACGTAGGACGACACCGCATCCTCTCCCAATAGCTCGGCTGCCTTTGTGGCAAGCCGCCCTGCCTCCTCGAACTTCCCAGCCCAGTCCAAGACCTTGGCGAGATTTCGTAAGGCAACTCCGTGGGCTCGTTGGTCTAGGCGACCCTCGACTTCGCGTGTTGCGGCCGCAATGGCTGCCTTATCCCAGGTGTCGGAGAATTCCACGATCTTCTGCTCGGCGAGTGTGTCGATGAATTGGAGAGCGAGCAAACGGTAGCCCCCGCTGGTTAGATGAACGTGGTCGTGGAAATAGTCAGCTCCAGGGACGCCGTTCTCGGAGCGGTCTTCGATGATCGTGGCGAAGTCGATCAGCGGCGCCTGGCGTTGATCCGCTACTTCGAGGACGATCTCCCTCATCGGTGTCAGGGTTCGAAGGGGGCAGATGTCCTCATCAAGGGCGCGGCGGAAGGCTGTCTTAGATTCCGCGTAACGTCCTAAGTCGAATAGCACAAGCCCTCGCCGGTAGTGGAGGTCAGCGTAGCGACCGTCGATCGCGGCCGCTTCGTCCAGATCCGTCAATGCGTCGTCCAATTCGCCGGCTTTCCGATCCACCCGCGCACGAGCATACAGCTCATCGAAACGGAGGAGATCCGCGCTGCTCAGGTCGTGCCGATGCTCGCTCTTGAAAGGAGAACTGTCTTTCAAGTTGGACGCCGGTGTAACCAGCACAACGTCTGCGCCCCTTGACCGGGCAATATCGATCATACGGTTAAGATTGAAGCGGTAGTGGGCAAGCACTTGCTCCCGAAGCGTCTCATCGCGTTTGTAATCTTCGGGACCCACCGCGTGGTCCAACATCGCATCGACTTCGCCTTTGAGTAGGGTTTCGGCGTTGTTGGGCTCAGCGGGCTGATTCGACGTAGCCGTCAAGATTTTTTGACCCGCGGCGTAAAGGCGAGTACGACTCGCAAGACCACCCACAGCAGTCAATGCTTTGGGGGCTTCGATGATCTCACTGTAAGTGCGGCGCTCGAGGAACTCATTATGGCCTGAGTAAATGATGAACAGGTCCGGCTGGTACTGAATCAGCTCTTCCATCACCACGGTCACGCGATAGCTCGCGTAGCTAATGCCGCCGGCGTTGATGACTTCCCAGTCGCGAGAAGAATCAGCCACCGGTAGAAATTCGCGGAGCCAGCCGCTAAAGGACAAGGTGTCGTCGTAGGGACGGCCGTAGGTCGTCGAACCGCCCATACTGAAGATTCGGTAAGTCCCCAAGGGCTTTTTCTTCAGAAACCGCTGCTTGTTGAACCACTTGATCTTGTTGGGGGCGGTAACCATGTAGACTTGTCCGTCTGCTGCTCTCTCCTCGACAAGAAGCGGGATGTTCCCCGCAAAGCCGACATAAGGGTCCTCGGCGTACAAGACCGGCTCGACTCCCCAAAGTGCAAGCGAAATTTCAAGCAATACAAAAAAGCCACCGACCGTTACTAGGGCGAACAGCGCTTTTTCCCAGGCGGGTAACTTTGTTCGCGGACGCGAGGGCTCGTGCGCGTGGGGCTTCCGTGAATGCGGGGACTGTTTGCGCCCGGATTTTCGCCTCATGTCAACCCCGGGGGCTTGCTGGCGATCGAGAAGCCATCACCCACATCCGTAGATGCAGTCACGTCTGGACAGGAGTGTTGTTCTCGCGGGCGCGATGAATCGCGCCCTTACTAAGCATACTCAGACTGCGTCTTCAATGCGAGACGGCGGGAAGCGTGGACGATTACGCCACCTGATGTCCTGGAGACGAGTTCCCTATAGATTCGGAAATGTCGGGCTCGAAAGCCCGACACAGCACGCTGAAAGCGTGCGCCACGTCGCCAGGACGATCAGAAAGTCTTGTCTGGGACAGCTTACCAGTAAGCTTGGCTACACCCAGGGCTGGACCTCGGGTTGTGGGTCACCAGGATATAACAAAAGAGCACGCCACCCGCCCCGCAAGGGGGCGGGTGAACAGTGTTATGCCCGCGTGCGCTTAGAAAACAATTCTGGCGCCGAATTGAATAAACCGTGGATTAAAGGTGGACGTCGAACGGCCGAACACCCCGCTGGACATGTCTCCGGTCACTCCCCGTAGATTGACTCGGTTCAATATGTTGAAGAAGTCAAAACGGAGTTGGAGATTACCTGTCTCTCCGAAGAAGGGCAATGGATTGTTCTTGATCAACCCCAGATCAATGTTGATCAGTCCGGGGTTGCGGTAAGGATTTCTTAGCAGGCTACCTTCCGATCCCGGCGAGGGCGCCGGGAAATCCGCCGCCGTGAACAGTCCATTGATATACTCCTGCCGGCTGCGCGAGCCGGAGAAATCTCCTGCTGGAGCGTTAGGGAGGTCCCAATTATGCCCGTCTGCGTTGTAATCGCCGCTCCCTGGCTGAAAGCCGATCACATTTCCGTTCGCATCGAGAAGGGGCTGAAAACCAGCCTGGTTCCTGACCGCAAACGGTGCGCCGGTCTGGAACACCCACAGCGTGGTCAGCTCCCAACCGCCGAGAATACCCTTCGCCGCTCCGCTGGATCCCTTGAACGATGGGATGTCGTATACGCCGGAGAGCGCGAAGCGATGGCGGTGATCGTAGAGAGAGTCAGCTTCATAGCGCCCTGACGACAGAAGCCGCCAGTCGGGGAGGCTCACTTCTCTCCCTCGTGTGCCGTAAGCTTCCCACTCATCACCACCCCACCCAAGATCGGTAACGTGGGATAGCGTGTAGGAGGTTTGAAACGTACTCCTTCCCCGCGAATGTCGAAGCGTGACCGTCATTGCATTGTAATCGCTCTCACCTCCGTTGTTGTCCCAACGGATATTTGTGTAAAGCGGATTCAGCCGATCCAATGAGCCATCCAGTAGATCTCCCGGGAAACGATTGTAATTGGTGGCGATGACGTAATCCCTGCTGATCGAACCGTTGTACATGATCCCGGCGACAAGACTGTTTGGTAGTGCCCTCTCGACCCCAAGGGACCATTTGTATGTCCTTTGAGAATCCAGATTCCGGTCTGTGCCCGAAGCACCGAAAACCGGGATGGACGGATCGCCCGGAATCGGCGGTGCTGGAAAACCGAAGGGAAAGCTGTCACTCTGACCGAGGGAAAAAACCGGTTTCGGGTCGCTGGTGGCAAAGAAGGTCGGGAAAATAGTACCGCCCTGGGGGTCGGGATTGAAAGTGAGTACGTGTTCAGCCTGTTGGGTGAGTGTGACCCAGTCGTGAAAAACCCCGAACCCGCCCCGGACGACCCAATCACCGGTCCGGCTGGGATCCCAGGCGAAACCGATTCTCGGCGAGATAGAGCGGATGGGCCTTTCCAGGACGTTATCCACCGGTCGGAGCGTGGCGCCCGCGATTTGTGAGGCAAGGTCCGAACCCGATCCTAGAACAATATTCGTAAGCCCCACTACCCCCTTGCTGGGATCGTCGTTTCCGTTGTAGGCATTGCCGTGGTCATCCCATCGAAGGCCCAGCGTGAGTGTCAGATTAGGCGCTACCTTCCATTCGTCTTGCACGAACAGGCCGAAGGTGCTCATCACATAAAGCCAACCGGAGGCGGTCTCCTGACCCGTCACCACGTTATAGGCCGGCCCGTTCTGGGTGAACGGCTTGTCCTGGATCAAATCCAGCAAGTTGTTGAACCCGTAACTAGGCCTGGCTTGCACCGCGGCAAATCCCAGAAGGTCGGACTCACCGTAGTAGTATTGGCCACCAATCTTGAGGCTATGGGATCCCTTTAGCACGTTCACCACATTGCGAAAAGTAGTGTGGTTCTGAATGAAGTTGGATGGTCCCCAGCCGGCGTTGATGCCCAAACCTTGGCCATCGATTCCGATGCTGGGGATCCGGAATGGTGGCCCTGTGTCCTGTACGCCGTTGCCCTTGATCGAGAAATACCCAAAGTTAAACTGGTTCAACACCGTCGGTGAAAACGTGTGGGTCCAATTCGCCTGTGTCATCCATGAGTCACTATCGGATACGCTCTCGAAACCCCGTCGGACGGTCGTTGACTCTTTGTCCAAATCGTTCTTTAGGTAGTTAAAGTAGATACGATCGCGAGCGTCGTTGAAGTACTGGTCACCGCGGACGCTCCATTGCAAGGCGTTGCGGAATGGACTCGGAGTAAAGGTTCCCTCGGCGACAAGGGGCAGGTCGCACGGGATATTAAAGGTGGCGGGTGTTCCACAGTCTGCGAAGACATCCTGAGCCCTGGTGACGACTCCCGTCCTGACGATCCGTTCTGGGACGTGGTCGGACAAGAGTTGTGTTCCTATCGAGCCGGGGAATGTTTGTTGTGCGAAGCTTAGGAATTCCGAGGTTTCGAACGTTTGTACCGAGTCCCCCGAGGAGCGGTTGGCGCGAAGCGCGTTGGCATTCGCAAAGAAAAACGTGTGGTTCTTGACGATTGGCCCGCCAACAGCGCCCGTGAAGTCGTTCCTCTTGGAGGGGAGCGGGTCACTACTGGTGAAAACACTGCGAGCGAGGAGATCCTGATTCGTGAAGTAATACGTTCCCGAGCCATGAAACTTGTTGGTTCCCGATTTCGTGGTAATCGCCACGGCGATCGAGCTGGATCGGCCCTGCTCCACACTAAACGAGCTCGTCTGGATCGAGACTTCCTCAATCGATTCGGGATTGGGAGAAATATTTATACCTCCTGGCCAGATGTTGCTGGTCACACTGAGCCCATCCATCATGAAAAAATTGCCGGACCCGTTGCGCCCGTTGGAATTGGCGTCAATGAACTTTTCGATCTCAAAGTTATCCGCTATGGTGTTGATATCGTTCCCGCCAAGCAGACCGGTACCCGTTACGCCCGGTGTGATCGCCATTAACCCCAGGAAATTTCTGCCTTGTAAGGGGAGGTCATGAAGCTCGCGCTCGGTAATCGTCGTGCTCACCCGTGAGTCGGCGGTAGCGAGCAGCGGGGCTTGACCGGTCACAACGACGCGTTCCGCCGTGCCTCGTATCTCTAACACGAGGTTTAAGTCCGCGGTTTGCGCCGTAAGCAGGCTGATCTCTACCGACCTCGGCTGAAATCCCAGGGCCTCGGCGACCACCTCGTAGCGGCCAGGCGCCAAACTGCTGAAGCGATATACCCCGGCGGGACTGGTCTTTGCGCTCCGCTCTGTTCGGTTGTCCAGATTGGTGAGCTGCACTTCCGCATCTGGAATTACGGCCTGACTCGGGTCCTGGACAACCCCCTGAATGTTACTGCTGAACTGGGCCAAGCCTAGATTCGCGGTTCCAAAAAGGATCACTACAAAAGCGAGAATGAACTTTTGTTGTCTCATGAAGAAACTCCTTGTGTTTGGCTGGGGCACTCCGAGGCACCAGGTTTGGTGTCACGAACTGTTTGAGGCGGCTAGCCAACGCTGGTCGCCAGTGCTGGGCCGATGAGACATCTTGGGGACGGGACTGCCCCGACGGAAGATGCTTGGTACGAACGCCTTCGGCCGCAAGAAGCGTCACCCTTAGCACCCCCCGAAGGGGGTTGGCCATGCGCTTGTAGTCCGTTCGATGAAGACGCTCGACAAACCTCTCAAAACCCCTTGAACCCTCTATCGCACTCCACCCCTTGGGCGATTCGCTGTCACCGTATCACACGGTGCCCAACTTGATGCACATTGTGTCAGATGCTATATTTCTATCATGTTTTAGGATAGTATGTCAACGAAAGGTGGCCTGAGTACTGGTGTCGCACTTCAACTATGTGTTCGAGGACACAGGCCTGGCTTGGGGCGGCACAGCATTGATTGCTGGACAACGGCTGCGGCAGCAAGGGCGGACGCGGTACTCAAAGTAACTGTTGCATAATGAAGTTGCGAGTCGAGGTCTTGAGCTCGGCAGACCGGAGATTTCTTGAGGCAGCCCGCGGGGGGAGGCGCAACTTTCCGTGGGCAAAGCCCAGAAAGGCCTAGCTGCAATGAAGTCGCATGAGTACTTCCACGAAGGGAGAAGCTGGGGTGCACTTGTCATTCTGCTGTTGCCGCTCGCAACGGCCGCTGCCGGCGAGACTCCGCTGCCGGAGATAGCTCCCGTGGTGAGTTCGGTCATGCCCGCCGGCGCACAGCGGGGCGCGAGTGTTGAGGTAGAGATACGCGGCAGAAACCTCAGCGAGGCCACGGAACTCCGCTTCGCCCGCCAAGACATCCAGGGGGAGATTCTTTCCAGCGGGTTCTACGAGATCCGGGCCCGTGTCAAGGTAGGGGAGAGCGTACCACTAGGGATTCACGACTACCGGTTGCGAACTCCTCAAGGAAGCCACGTCGGCGTCTTTCACGTCGGGTCCCTGCCCCAGCAGGCTGAGGCCGAGCCCAACGACGATCTCGAGCGGGCGCAAAAAATATCCACTCCTTCGCTGATCGACGGGTTCCTGGAAGCCGAAGAGTACGACTTTTTCCGCTTCCACGCCCAAGCTGGCCAAACGGTCATTCTCGATCTGGTGGCTACGCGGACTGCCTCGCCGCTTGATGCAACGCTTGCGATCCTTGATCAGGGCGGTAATGAATTGGACTACAGCGACGACTACTACATGTTCAAAGATCCGCACCTGACCTTTACGGCGAAACAAGCGGGCGAATACTACGTGAGCGTCATGGGCCGCCGGGCATTCACCTTTCGGGGCCCAACGTCAGGGAGCTACCGGCTTGTGATCGGGGAAGTGCCGCTGATGCGCAAAGTGTTGCCGGTGGGGGCACGCCGCGGACGGACAGCGGAATTCGAGCTGAACGGCGTCAATCTGGCTAACGTCAGCAAGATTGTGCTTGGAGATTCACTGGCGGCGGGCGAGGTGCTCGAAGCGCGCCACGATCGGCTCCGCTTCCGGATGTCCGTACCCGCCGAGCTGACGCCCGGACGCTACTTTCTCCATGCGCATGCCGGCTCGATCGAGTCGCCTCTACCCTTGCCGATCATGATTGCTGATGTGCCGGAACAGCTTTCTTCCTCGGCGCGGCGCCGAAGTCACCCCCAGCACGTTGACCTGCCAGTGGCCATAAACGGGATTCTGGAGCGCCGCAAGGCAGCGGACTTCTTTAGCTTCGACGTAGCTGCCGGCGAGCGAGTCGCCTTTCGAGTGGACTCGATGCAACTGTGGTTCCTGTTGGACCCCGCCTTGTTTATTTACGATCTTGAAGGGCGCCAGCTTGCCTACCAAGACGAGCCGGCGCCGAACAACAGCAAGGAAATGCCCAACTTGGACCCCTATTTGGTCCATGAATTCGAAAAGGCGGGGCGATACGTCGTCATGATCCGCGACTCGGCCGTGCGGGGCCATCCGGACTATGTTTATCGACTGCTGATCGAGCCCGTCGAACCCGACTTTACATTGCACGCGCTTACCCCCAGCCCCACGTTCTTCCGGGGTAAGACGAACGACCTGGTGGTCCGCGTGAAGCGCTTAGGCGGGTGGGACACACCCGTCGAGGTATGGGTCGAAAACCCGCCGCCCGGTATGGAGGCGGAGAAAGGGATCGCCGAACCGGAGAACACCCCTTACAAAGGGACGTGTGCAGAGGATATGTGGACTGATGGAACGAACGTAGGGCTGCGTCTCAAAGTGGCGCCCGATGCTCCCGGAGGGTTCCATCCCATCCGCGTTCGCGCACGGGGGGAGGCGGACGGCAAGGTAGTCGAGCGTTCCGCCGAGATTCTTTTCCGCTGGGGTGCCGTGGGCACAATCAGTGGTCCGACCACTGAACAGCGGTTGCTCGCGGCAGTGACGGATTTGCCGCCGGTCATCCTTGAGACGCCGGAGAGTTTCTCCGTCACAGCGGGAAAGGGTGGCCGACTCAAGGTCATCGCGACACGTTTCGCAGAGCCGGAAGCCCCACTCGTCTTGGAGCCGGAATCGCTGCCCAGCGGCGTGACGCTCAGCAACAATGTGATACCCTCCGGCACTCCGCGGGCCGACTTGATCCTGAACGTCTCGGAAACAGCCGAGCCCGGCACGTACCCCCTAATCCTATGGGCAGGAAACGTCAGCTCACCTCCGATTGAGCTTACGATTGAACCCCACGAGAAGAACTGATGCGAATCGTGGTTTTGGGTCTTTGCTTATCGACCGCGGCCCTAGCCGTCGACACGCCAAGCGTCAGTTTCGTTAGAGACATCGTTCCCATCTTGACCAAGTCTGGGTGCGCCGGCTCGAATTGCCACGGCTCGATTCGCGGAAAGAACGGCTTCAAACTCTCGCTTTTCGGTTACGACCCCGATCTGGACTACGCAGCGATCACCCGTGCTGACGACGGACGCCGCATCGATCGGGATGAGCCTGAAAAAAGCCTGGTCCTGCAGAAACCAACTTTTCAGATAGCCCATGGCGGTGGCGTGCGTTTCGAGGTGGGGTCGCTCGAATACGCGGCCATATTGGAGTGGATCCAAGGCGGGGCCACCTTTGACACTCCCAACTCTCCCCGCCTTGAGTCGTTGACCGTCAAGCCGACAAAAATCACGCTGGTCGGGATCGGCTCGAAGGCACAGTTGTCCCCGATGGCGAGTTATACCGATGGGTCACAGGAGGACGTGACCCGCAAGGTGCAGTACAGCGCCAACGACGAGTCGGTGGTTGAAGTCAGTCGTCAGGGCGAGATCACGAGCTTACGGGCCGGCGAGACGGCCATCATGGTGCGCACGCTGGGTAAGGCCGTCGTTGCGCGAATTGAGGTAGTCGCCGAACCGCCAATGAAGGACTACCCGGAAATACCGCGGAGTACGTTCATTGATGAGTTTGTGTTCTCCAAACTTCGCCGCTTGAACATGATTCCCTCGCGTCTTACGAATGATCACGAGTTCCTGCGGCGAGTTTACCTCGACACGGTCGGCGTACTCCCAACGCTCCAGGAAACAGAAGAGTTTCTCGCTTCGAACGACCCGCAAAAACGCTCCAAGCTGATCGACCACCTCGTAGAGCGGCCCGAGTTTGCGGAGTTGTGGGCGACCAAGTTCTGTGACCTCTTCCGAGTTGGATTCATCGATCAGGGCCTCAAGGGTGGGCGGCTGTTTTATAACTGGATCCGAAAAGCCATCCGCGAAGACAAACCCTACGATGAGTTCGCCACGGAGCTCATCACGGCTACCGGAAACCTGTGGTTTAACCCGACGGCGAATTTCTACTACATCACCGAGGACTCGGAGCCTGAGAATCTTGCCACCAACATCAGTCAGGTCTTTCTGGGTGTCAGGCTTGAATGCGCGCGCTGCCACAATCACCCCTGGGAGAGGTGGAAGCAGGATGATTTTTGGGGCTTTGCAGCGTTCTTCGCGCGCATGGCCGAGAAGGATACCTACGGGGGAGACGAAACCGAGGTTTTTCTGAAGGATCGTGGGGAGATTGTCCATCCGAAGACAAAGGAGCCGGTGAGGCCCAAGTATCTGGACGGGCCGACGGAAACCGAGGGGCCGGATGAAGACATCCGCGAGAAGCTGGCTGCCTGGATCACTTCCCCCGAAAACCCGTGGTTTGCGCGCAACATCGTCAACCGCTTATGGAAGCACTACCTTGGCCGTGGGATTGTGGAACCGGTGGACGACTTTCGGATCACGAACCCGCCCACCAACGAGGCTTTGCTCGACGCTCTGGCTAAGGACTTCGTTGATCACGGCTACAGCTTTCACCACGCCGTTCGGCTCATTCTCAATTCGCGGGTCTACCAGCTTTCGACTGAACCCAACGACACCAACCGCACCGACAACCTCAACTACTCTCGTTACTACGTCAAGCGTCTCATGGCCGAGCAATTGGTAGATGCCGTGTCACAGGTGACCGGCGTTGCTGAGAAGTACCGTGACCACGTCCCCGGCACGCGGGCGATGACCATTGCGGCAGGGGCACCCTCCTACTTCTTGGAAACGTTTGGGCGGCTGAAGGAGAGGGACAAGATCGCTGAACGGGAAAACCAGACGAATATGGCGCAAACCATGCACCTGATCAGCGGAGACACTATTCACGACAAGGTCACCGCTGAGGGCGGTACGCTCGACCGGTGGCTGGCGGACGCGTCCATGAGTGATGCTGAGATTGTAAGGAGGCTTTTCCTAGTATCCTTGGTAAGGTCGCCGACCGAGCGTGAACTTTCTCTGGCACTCCCGCCGGCTCGTAGCGAAAGTTCCACCGCTCGCCGTCAGGCCTTCGAGGACACCCTTTGGGCGATCCTTAATTCCAAAGAGTTCCTGTTCAATCATTAAATGAGGTGAGGCATGGAGCATTTCGACCGACGGGCGTTCATAAAGTTGGGTTCTCTCAGTCTGTTTGGATTCATGACCTACGGCGACATCTTGCGCCTGCGCGCACAGTCGCCGGCCAAGGATACCCCCAATAAGGATATCTCCGTCATTCACTTGTGGCTCAGCGGGGGGATCAGTCATCTCGATAGCTTCGACCCCAAGTCGGATATCGACTCCCGCTACCGCAGCCAGTTCAAGAAAATTCCCACCAATGTCTCCGGCATCGAGCTTTGCGAGCACCTCCCGCGTACCGCTCGCCAAGCGGACAAGTACGTGATCATCCGTTCCATGACTCACAAACAGGCCGCGCATGAGGCAGCGTCCGGTCTCGTCCTAAGTGGTCACGATCCGTTACCGACCATTCACTATCCGGCGATGCAGACGGTAGTCGCCAAGGAGCTTGGCCCCCGCAACGAGCTGCCCCCGGTCATCACGATTCCCGCTCCCACCGGGAACTGGGAGAAGGCCGGTTTTTTGGGGCCTCGCTACAACCCATTCAGTGCCGGTAACCCCAACCAAGAGAATTACCAAGTACGGGATATGAATCTGCCGATGGGTGTGGATTGGAGCCGGGTCGACCGCCGCCGATCGCTACTTTCCGTGCTAGATGAAACGTTCCGGCGCATGGACACGACAGGCATCTCGGAAACCATGGACTCCTACTATCAGACTTCTTTCGACCTGATGCGATCGGAAAGGGCCAAGAAAGCGTTTGACATTGCCCAAGAGCCAGAGAAGCTTCGAGAAAAATATGGCCGCACGTCGTTGGGCCAGGGGGCGCTGCTGGCGCGGCGTCTGGTGGAGTCAGGGGTGCGCTTCGTCACCATCTCCCGTGGATTCAACAAGTGGGATCACCATGGCGGTGTTTTTCGAGCCCTGGCCAATGAATTCCTCCCCGAACTTGATCGCGCTTACGCGACTCTGCTCGAAGACCTGCACCAGCGCGGCATGCTTGACTCCACGATCGTCATCGTCACGGGTGAGTTCGGACGCACGCCGGAGATCAACACCGACGCCGGCCGGGACCACTGGCCAAACGTCTTCTCACTCTCCATGGCAGGCGGCGGCATTACCGGCGGGCGCGTGCTGGGATCGTCGGACAACGATGGTATGTTTGTCAAAGACGATCCGGTCGAGGTCCCCAATCTCATCGCCGCAATCTACAAGAAGCTTGGCATCGATTACCACAAGGAATACCTCAGTAACATCGGCCGACCGGTCAAGCTGGTGCGCGACGGCAGCAGCCCGCTGGATTTCCTGATGGTCTAACGCATCGCACAGGATTGTGTTCGCCAGCCGAAACTTGATCGTATCTCTCACGCCAGCCGTTGTGAGAATGTCGTCTCTGTCATGAACTAGGTTACATTCGATCACTATTTCAAGAGAAAGAAGGAGTCCGTGAAACTAGGAAGTGGCAAGTTCATTTACGAAGAAGTCGAAGGGTGGGCGCAGTTGCCGCCCGATTGGGAGCTGGGAGAGGTTCCCGGGATCGCCGTTGACTCCCAGGACCGCGTCTACGCTTTCTGCCGGTCAGAGCATCCGGTTGTCGTTTTCGACCGAGACGGCCGTTTCCTGGGATCGTGGGGAGAAGGCATGTTCGTGCGCCCTCATATGGTCCTCATTGGTCCCGACGATGCCGTCTACTGCGTCGATGACGAGGGGCACCGAGTGCACAAGTGCACTACCGACGGCAAGCTCCTGATGACCATTGCACCGGAAAACGGCGTGGCGGATACGGGTTATGTCCCGCCCGACTGGAAAACCGTGCAGCGTGGGGGACCGCCGTTCAATCGGCCGACGGACGTAGCGCTCTCCCCCGAAGGCGACATTTATGTCTCGGATGGTTACGGGAATGCCCGCGTCCACAAGTTTACTGCTGAAGGCCGGCTGCTACGTTCCTGGGGCGAACCCGGGGACCAACCGGGCCAGTTTCATCAACCTCACTGTGTCTTCGTCGACCGCCAGGGACGGGTCTACGTGGGCGATCGCCAGAACCAGCGCATTCAGATTTTCTCCGCGGAGGGCGAATTTCTAACGCAGTGGAACGACATCTGGTGGCCCGACGCCATTTGCCAGGACGCGGAGCAAAACCTATATGTCGGCGAGGTAGGCGGGATCTTCATGTTTGGTCAAGAGGCGAGGCTCGATCAGCACGGCGCGCGCATTACCGTCCGCGACCTTGAGGGGAATGTTCAGGCTGAATGGGGCGAGGAAGACCCGCAGGGAGCAGGACGTTTTTTTGCTCCTCACGGCGTAGCTCTGGACTCCCGCGGCGACCTGTACGTAGGTGAAGTCACTTTCTCCTACTCCCACCGTCAGGCGCCGCCGGACGCAAAGGTTCTGCGCAAGTACGCTCGGGTTTAACGCGCCGGTTCGAAGTTGCCACGTAAACGTCGGCCCCTCCACTCTTGGGTGGTCTTTCTGTCAGAGGTCGCTACTCTTGTCGCAGCATCTCGTCGACTACGTCGGTCACTACCTCCACCGCCTCCATCAGCGCCGCTTCCTCAATGATCAAGGGTGGTGCGAACTTGATGAACCCTCTGCCGGTGACGAACAGCATGATCCCCCTGCGCACGCACTCCATCGCCATCTCATCACAGAGTTCCACTAAGGGCTCACCGGTGTAAGGATTTTTCAGGTGAAGGGAGTAAAACAGCCCGCGCCCATCAAGCCGACCGACGTACCGGCCATATTTCTCGGCTTTCTTACCGAGGACATTGCCCAGCTGTTCACCCAACGAAACGGAACGCTCGACGAGCTTTTCGTCGCGAAATACATCGAGATTCGCCAGCACGGCCGCGGCGCTTAGCGGATTTCCTCCAAAAGTACTCGACATCTCCCCCGGTTCGGCGAGATCCATAACTTCGTTGCGGCCCATGACCGCCGAGGCCGGAAGGCTGGAACTCAAGCCTTTGCCACAGGCAATAAGATCGGGCGTGATGCCGTAGTGCTCAAACGCAAACCAGCGGCCGGTGCGACCCATGCCTGCCTGTACTTCGTCTACCGCGACGAGCGCACCGTGATTTTGCGCCCAGTGCATCAAATCCCTTACGTACTCTTTGGGATACAAGGTTGTTGACCAGCCGGGGATTGATTCGAAAATGATGCCTGCCGTGGTCTCGGGGTTGACCCCGCGTTGTCGCAAGTCACGCTCAAAGCCTTGGGACTCAGGGCCACCCGGCAAGGGCAGTTGCGTCTGAAAGACGGACGAGCGATCGAGACCATCGGCCAGTCCAGGCGAACCGCCGGCGAACTTCGCCGACAGCGTTCGGCCATGGTAGGAGCCTTCGATCGAAACGACGCCGACCTTCTGAGGAGATCTCTTCGACCCATGTTTTCGCATCAGGCTGATGCAACATTCGGTTGCTTCGGTCCCGGAGGAAAACAGGATGGCTTTGTCGAGTCCAGGTGGGGCGATCTCTACCAGGCGTTCGAGCACCTGCTCGCGAACGCGCGTTGGAAAGGCGTAGCTGAAAATAAGCTGAGATTCCAACTGGTCCCGAATTGCTTGCATGACCCGCGGATGACAATGCCCCGAGTTGGCCATGACAATGCCACTCGTCAGATCGATCCATTGGTTGCCGAAGGGGTCTCGGATCAGAAAGCCCTCGGCTTGTTCCCACACAACCGGCGGCATCCCGAGCATTGAGCGGGGCTCCACCTTCCGCAAGCGTTCGATAAGGGCGATCGATTCCGGGACCGGGATCGCAGTGCGAATCCGGCGGTATCGGGTCTCGACCGGCGTCGTCTCAACCGGTGTCAAGCCGCTGATTTGGATGGCCATGGACTCAGTTCGTCGGCTCTCTGGCGACCGCTGCGCCGGCACTTACTGTTGTCCGCCGCGACACGGTTGCGTCTGACGCCGCCTCGGTATTGCTCACCGAAAACTGAAGTTCCACCGCAGATCCCGAGTGAGACGAGACGCCTTGCAGCTTTGTTTTGAACAACAACCTGCCGGAAACCCGAAGTGACCGGCGCCGAAGTCGCAGGCTGCTAGCTAGGGATCCACCCCTTTCAGACTGTCGTTGCCGTCTGTCAGCCATTCCAGGTTGAACCGGGCCAAGGCCAACTTAGAATATTTGTCTGCTTCGTACAAGGAAAGGATGGTCATGTCGTCACCAACCGCCAAGTCGGAGTACGCCGCCGAACCCTCGTGAAGGACCTTCGAGACAGGCCACGTCTGACATTCGTCGTAGCTCGTATACACGGTGAGCTGTTTTCGCTCGGTCTGGTTGGAGGGGTGTACGAGGAGCACGCGATTCTTCGAGAAGCGTTTCTGATCGGTGAAGCGAATCAAACTCCCCTGAACCGAAGGCTCAGGCAGGCTCTGGTCAAACTGCACCTCCGACCAAGAAACGCCTCCGTCGTCGCTCCACGCGAAGGCCCGCATCCTCTTTTCCTGGCGGCTGCGCATGTTCATGTAGATAGAACCGTCCGCGGTTTCGACCGCCATGGCCTCGTCCGATAAGTCCATATCGAGTGACTTTCCGCGTTTCCAAGTGGTGCCGTGGTCGTCGCTATACATCACGTAAGAAAACTGCTCGCCGCCCCAGCCTGGCCGCGGCCAGGTTGCCTGGCCAGGGCTCGTGTCTCCCCAGCTAGGAATCAGAAGCCTGCCGCTGCTCAGTTGAATTCCGTGGCCCGGACCGCTCCCGATATAGCTCCATGCGGGGTCGACGACGTCCTTCGTGATTTCCAGCGGCTCGGACCAGGTTACGCCGTCGTCCGAGGTTTTCGTAACAAAGACACGTTGGTTATTTCTACAGAAAACCAGCACGACCTCCCCTGTCTCTCGATCAAGCACCGGGGCAGGCTGATTCACGGAGTCAGTTCCATAGTCAAAAAGCACTTGCAGGTCTTGCCATGTCTTACCTTGGTCGAAACTCCGTTTCAGCACAAGGTCAATCTCCGCGTCATCGTGACAGGTTAGTTTCCTCGCTTCCGAGAAGGCCAGTATAGTTCCCTCGGCCGAGACGACGAGCGCCGGAATTCGAAAGCAGTAGTAGCCGTCCTCGCCGGCTGAGAACACCGTGAGCTTTTCGAAAAAAGGGCTGCTCTGGGCGGGAGTCTCGTCACTTTGGGTCCCCACATCGCTGCAACTTTGTAGGACGCAGATTAGTAAGAACGCAGATACGAAAACGGCGGTTTTCAAAGCGGCATCCCTCCCTTTTGGGTTTAGTTTCTCAAGTGGCTGTTGGTGGACACTTCTCTCCGCCTGTGCAACAGTCATTTGGTCACTTCAAAGAGTGTATGGCTACTGAGCGTGGCTTGCGGCCAACCGCTGTGCGGCTTGCCTACGAATTCTCTGGTGGTATTCAGGAGGCTCGCTGGGCGGTCTCCTCCTGAGTCGGGCTGCCGACAACTCCCGGCACTCCACTCTCGACTAGCATCTGGCGTACCCTTTCTCGAAATTGATCCCGAACGTCCCGTGTAGGCGGGCGGCAACGGCTGGAGGGCAGACCGACTAATTCCATGCAGAGCTTGTCTAGGTACCCATCGCCGCCGGTGTACTCAAACATCTCCTTCCACAGTGTGTAGAACGGCATGGCGACATGCACAAGTTCTTTCTGGGCCTCGATGTACCGCTGGCTCTCGAGGAGCTCCCACAGCCGCACGCCCCACTGCGGCCAGTAATTGCAGATGTGTACTTCGATGCCGCGTGCACCAAGGATGTGGCTGGTGACGAACCGGAGTTGGTTGTCGATGATGCACAGCCGCTGGCCGAAACGTGAAACGACCTGTTCGGATTCCATGAAAAGCGCTGTGGGAACAGACCATTTGAGGCCAATCACGTTGGGCAGCTCGCAAAGGCGCTCGACGATGTTCAACGAAACGTTGTGGCTCGTCCAGAAGGTGTTGTAAACAACAATGCCTATATCCGCAGCCTCCGCACCCGCTATCGCATACTCAAGGAAGTCTTCCGCGGTGTGCATGTAATAGTACGGCGGTGAGACCTGGACATACTCGGCGCCGAGTGTCTTAGCGGCGCGTATCAGTTCGACTAGTTCACGGGTATTCGTCGTCTGGACGCCCATCACGACGGGAATCCTACCGTTCGCCTCCTGAATAATCGCCTCGGCCACGCGCAAGCGCTCCTCGAAGCTCATCGTGGGGAAATCGCCTGCCGCGCCGACGGCCAAGATTACGCTGTTACTTTCGTTGAGGCCCCCGTCAATGAGAAACCGCACGTGCTGCCGGGTGGCTTCGAGATCTACCTCCAGATCCTCGTCCCGGAACATTGTCGGGACCGTCACGTAGCAGCCGGACAGGCGACTTCGAGCTTTCTCTCGATCCATCAGACTTCTCCCTTGTAGGTGAACATTTCGCTGTCGCTCTGTGCGAAAGACCCGGGCTCAACGGCGAAGGTTAGACTCCGACAGCGCCGCATCGCAGGGACATTGTAGCGACAATCGATAGGGGGGGCAAGGCAGCGTTCGTGAAGCTGTCGCAACCCTGGGTAATGCTCGAAATCAGGAAGTCCCCAGCGCTAGTTCTACCGGTAAACCACGTCCACTTCTACCTTCTCGATGGAGACACCGGCGGCGCCGGACTGCGGCTTGGTGAACCGAACGCTGATCAGGTTGCTACCGACGGCAAACAGCTTGGGGCTGGTTACGAACTCCGACCAGAGTTCATCGACGTCCGGCGCGGGAAGAAGCACCCCGTTGAGGCGCACTTCGATCGCAGCGCCTTTCGACAGGAGAATCCGTAATTTGACACTCTTCAGCCGATCGCCGGCGGCATTTACGTCGTCGGCCATAGACAGAAAAAGCAGGTTATCGACTTTGGCCGCTTTATCGAGGCTCGCCGGCAGCTGTCCGAGCATGTTGGTATTCGCATAGGCGAATCGGGGTGTGCTCCAGTCATCCGGATAAGGTGTCAGCAGCGGCGCATGTCCTCCGCCCCTGCGTTGAATGACAAATGTTTTGTCCTTGTACTTCAGTGTTTCGGGGCTGCCGATCTCGCGGTAGAGACGGAAGTCTTGATCGTGGTAATGGAAGTTGAAGGTGTAGACGCCGTCGGGCTCTTGATGCCACCAGTTGGCGTAGATGCCGCGCCCCACTTTGAGTGGGATAGGCTTGTAACCATCGGTTACGTGAACGAAATCGTTGCTTGGGTAGAGTTTGACCGCTGTGCCGGCCGTGAGGCGACGGAAGGCGGGAATATCCACCTCCATCGACCGGCAACCGACGTTAAGGATGTCCACCAACTGATCGTGGGCCCACGTCTCAACATCGATGCCGTCAAAATGACATCCAACAACGGTTTCCGGCACCCGGGCAGCCAGCAAGAACGGTCGTGCGCGCTTCCGCTCCACTTCTAGCAGCACAGACCGAAGGGAGCGCATGAAATCAGTCAGCTTGTCCCGATCCTGCCATTGCTGATCCGGCTGCAGCACCGGACTGTTTCGCGCAAAGTCGACTTCAATACCATCGAAGTCGTAATTCTCCGCCACTTCCCGCAGGACGCTGACCTTGTGGTCCCGTAAGCCCTTGGCGGCGAAGTTCCAAAAGGCCGACTTGTGGAAGGGAGACATGTACTCGGGTGGCCCCTTGGGGTCCGGATTCCAGTTGATCAGCCAGTCCTTGTTGTTCCATTTCTTAGGCAGTTTGGGGATCCTTCGCTCCAGGTACGAACGGTCATGGTCCCCGCCATTGATGCGCAGGGAGAAGAACGACTCAATCCCCCGCCGATGGGTTTCCGCGCAGCCCATCCGGACCAGATCGATGCCCTCCGGCACAACTTTGAAAACAGGGTGATCGAGCAACGTGGGCAGGACTTTGCTGGGGTAGGGCGCTTCATTGCCTTCGCTCCAGCACCACCCCACGCTGTCAATTTGGTTGTCCTCGTAGTCGAGAATGCCCAACATGTGCCGCTTGAAGCTGTCAAGGTCCTGCGTGCCACCGAGCTTTTCGTATTGGAGCAGTGAGGCGAGCGCGTCGTAGTTCATGACGATTCGCCGCTTTCTCTCCACGGCGGCAATATGTGCTTTTGAAAGCGAGACCGCGCCGGAGTTAGGGATGGCAGGTGCGGCAACGAGCGCCGTCGTCAAGTTCAAACTACTCAGCGCTAGACCCGGTGCGCCCACAGTGGTCTTCAGGAAACTTCGGCGGTCCGGCTTGGTTTTGTCCGTTGGCATAGGATTCCCTCTGAAAGGTCTAGACCTAGATTAGGATCGTCGCTGTCGGCCACCAGATGGGTCGCACGAATGCTGCACGTCAGTTCTCAACAGATCGCTCCGCACCGACCTTCACAAGCTGGTATCGATTCCTCTGGACTTCCTCCTGCTTCTCTCGCTGCAACTGTGCCCGCACTTTTCGCGCCAGCACAGCCGCCTCTTGGGGCCGTTCGGCTTTTCGAAGGGCGAACATGAGTTGATAAGTCGCCGTCCGTTGTGAGGGATCGAGAGTCAACGCCTGCTGCAACTGGGCAATTGCCTTGTCAAGATCTCCGGATTTCAGATAAAGTCTGCCCAGCTCAACTCGCGCCACCGCCACATCAGGCTTCAGCTTGACCGACCGTAGCAACGCGGCCTGAGCCTCGTCGAACTCCTCTTGTCCCGGCTCGGCGCCGTTCTTGATCAGGGCCTGGCCGAGCATCAACTGCGTAGTGCCCTCGTTCGGATTTTTCTCGACCCTCTTTCGGAGGAGTTCGATGGATTCGGCGAGCCGCCCGGTCTGCTGCATGGCAACCGTGAGGCCAAGTGCAGCCGGCTCTTGGTCGGGGCTTAGTTGAGCAGCTCGCTGGAAGGCAGTCTCCGCCTCTTCGTAGCGGCCAAGTTGTGCGTGGATCACCCCTTGCATGGTGAGGATCCGCGAAGAGCTGGGTATGTTCTTGGTTCCTACCGAGAGGATTTCAAGTCCCAGATCGTAGGCGCCGTGCTGTGAGCAGAACTCGGCCAGCCCGGTGTAATGGCGCTCTTCACGTGGATACAATTCAACTGCTTTTTGCAGAGTGGAAAGAGCGTTTGGAGTTTCCTGGTTGGCTTCGTACGCATCCGCGATCAGGCTTAACACATCGGAGTCCGGCTTGGTAGTATCGGCGAGCGGGCGTAAAACTTCGATCGCTTCCGCGTAGCGGCGGGACTCATACAAGCTTAGCCCCAGGTTATATCGGACGCTATTGTTCTCTGGCTGAGCGCCCATTAATGGCCGAAACACTTCGGCGGCATCACCAGGACGCCCCACTAGAAAAAGGCACCGACCGTACTGACCGAGCACCACTGGGTCGCGGCGTGTCGCAGCCCCGCCCTGTGCGAAATGGTCTACAGCGGCAGCGCAATCCTCTTGCTCGAACGCTACGACGGCCATCATGGCGTGCGCTGTCGTGTTGTCAGGTTGTATCGCGAGGATCTTCTCTAGCCTGGCTTTGGTCTGGGAATCGCGGTTGCGGTACTCGATCTCCGCAGCTCCTTGGAGGGCCGGCAGATAGTTGGGCTCCAGGTCAAGTGCTTTGCGGTAGGAAGCTAAGCTCTGTTTGGGCTGCCCCGCCGCAGCAAGCGCCATACCGTGGAGAGTCCATGCGCGCGGATCGTCGGAACCAGATTCGACGAGCGGCTTTAGTAAATCTAAGGCTTGCTCGTACCGCTTAGATCGCAGCGCCCGCATGACCCCCTCCAGCTCGTTACTCTGTGCCGACGACGCCGAGCACCAAACAGCAACTAGCGGAATAACTAGCCAGTTCCACATCCCCTTCCATCGTAGACGAGTCACTTGAAGTGTGCTGATTGCGGCGGACCCCTGAGGTAAGAAATGGCGGACTCCCGGTGTGACTGTGCGAGGGAGCGGGATCCGAGGCAGCCAAGGTGGAGCCGCAAGTCGGTGTGGCTTGCCTTTGAATCGGCGGTCATCACGCGACCGCAGGCAGTGAACTAAGCCTCCCGAAACGAACTACATAATTTCAGAGGCTAGGAAATGAGAAGTCCTTTTTCTTGAGACTCCAGGAGGCGAAATCCGGTGATGTCGGCCGTGGCACATCTTCGTTGGGATGAACTATTCCGGCTCGGATTCGCCGCTGATGGCATCATTGATCGCCGGCATGACTTCACGGGCCATCCGTGTCATCGACGCTTTCATCTTGTCCTTATCCACCCAATCGTGTGCCGTCATAAGCAGATTGCCGAAGTGGCCAATCTCCTCGCGCAGGGCCAGGATTTTCTCCGTGACCGTGCGCGCATCGCCGTGAATCACAAAATTGTCTCGTAGGGCTTCGGCAGTCAGGTCGTCGGGACTGTCTCCCGCGTTAATCACGAAAGCCCCTTTCATCTCGGCCCGGTCAAATATCGTGAAGAGGTACCGATAGTAGAAGTCAAAGGCTCCGTTCGGGATCTTGACGAAGTCCTCGGCTTCCTGGTCGCTTTCCCCCACGTGAATACTACGCGCGACCCGCCACATCTCCCGGTCGACCTCGTGGCCGTGTTCCTTCGCTGCGGCCTCGTAGACTTCCCAGTGTGTTTTGACCGACCAGGCACCGATGAAATTCGCCGACACCGGTTGCCAGCCACGCTGCCCCGCCAGCTTGATCGAGCTGGAATACGGACTCATCGCGGAAACCGCAATCGGCGGGTGAGGCCGCTGCAGCGGCTTGGCCAGGTAGCCGAGCTTCAGCTCCGGCACAGTCCATTTCTCGATTTTTGATTTCCAGTACTTGCCTTCAAAGTTGTACGGCGGGTCGGTAGTCCAGTACTGCAATACCGTGTCGATCGACTCGACGAACATTTCGTTACGATCGGCGTCCATGGTCCCGAAGAGTTCGAAATCCGGCGGTAGACCTCCGGGCCCAACACCGAGGATGAAACGACCGTCACAAAGGTGGTCGAACATCGCAGCCTGGCCGGCGATCGTGGCGGGGTGATACTGCGGCATGCAGATCACGCCGGTGGCGAACTTGATCTGCTTCGTACGCGGGATCAGGTTTGCCAGAAACATCAACGGCGAAGTAACCGGCTCGACACCAGACGAATAATGTTCACCGACCCATGCCTCGGCGTACCCGAGCTCGTCGGCGTAGACGATCGCCTCGACGTCTTCTAGTAACTGCTGGTGGTAATCCTTTTCCAGCCCGTGCAACGGCATCATAAAGTACGACAGTTTCATAAGAGCCTTTCTCCAACCGGACGCTAGGAGCCGCGTTCACTTGAGCGCGAGCGGCGTTGACCGAACTCCAGTAGGGTATCAGGTCCGTTTCTATCGAACAAAATGTGAAATCGCGGCCCCACTAGCAATCAATGGTTGTTGTCTCGTAACGTCCTCCAACAAAGCCACTTGGCCTGATTTCGCCGGCCGGCGCAGGACTCAGCATGCAGAGAGTTGTATCTTGTCTCTGTATAAGATAACGCCTCCTCGTCACCCCCGCGACCTCACCGACGAGCAATGGAATATTCTCGAGCCCTTCATTCCCGTACCGACCTGCCGCGAAGATGGTCGAGGGCGACCGTGGAAAGACAGGCGCGCCGTTCTCAATGGCATTTTGTGGGTGCTACGGACAGGCGCTCCTTGGGCTGATCTGCCCAACGCTAGGTTTTTCGGCTCTTCCGGGTTTTAAGTGGGCGAAGGAGCCAGATCTAGTTTCCCACAGTGGAAGTAGATGGCGTTGATGAAGTTCTGTTGATTGCGGAAACCGCGCGCCGTGGCCTTGACCCATTGAATCCTTGAGTTCAACCCCTCGCTGACCGCGTTCGTAATGCGGTGTTTCAGATACGTGAGTATGTTTTCGAGGCGAGCCGTCAACATCCGCGCTACGGTGACCATCGGCGTCAGCCGGCTGCGACTCGCCCAGCCGCGCCATTGCTCGAAGAAAGTTCGCGCCGCCGATTCGCGACGATAGTCGAACAGCCGCATCGCCGTTTCCTTCAACGCCCACGCCCGCGCCGTCTTCAAGTCGCTTTCGCGCAGCGCGCGGAACTCGCGCCAGGCGTCCTCGGAAAAGTTCGCCGGATGCCGCAGCCAAGCGTACTTCGTGCCTGTCAAACGCTCGTCGCCGAGGGCCAGTAAACGCTTGTTCTCCGCCCGCCGCACCTGGTCCACCGCCTTCGCCAGATGCGCCGCGATGTGATATTTGTCGTAAACGATCTTTTTCTCCGATTCGTCGAGATGCTCCCGGGTCGAGGCGACGTAAGGATCCCACATGTCCATCGCGACGGCCTCGACTCGGGCGAGTTGCTCTGCGCTCAACGTCTTCCAAAAGCCGTCCAGGCTGGCCTGGCGGCGTCCCTCGGCGACGAACAACACGCGCGAGCGGTTGAGATCGTTGACGACGGTGAGATAGCGATGGCGCTTGCGGAAGCTCTTCTCGTCGACGCCCAGGTAGGGAATCGGCTCTGCCGCGCGACGTTCGAGCCCACGTTGCACGGCGCGTTCCAGGATGCCGTGAATCTCGTCCCAGCTCAGCGCCAGCAACTCGGCGATGCCTTGCTGGCTGGCTTCCTTCAGCCACGAGATCGCGAGAGCTTCAAACAGCGCGGTGAAGCGGCTGGAAGCCTCGGCCCAGGGCAGTCGCACGACGCGCGGCCCGTGCTCGGAGCAGTCGCTGCGCGGCGGCCGGGCGTGCAGGATCGTGCGGTACTGACAGGTGTCGAGGTGACGCCAGCGGCGTTCGGGCTGATGATCGTGGAGTGCGCACACGGCGCTGCATTGGCGGCACGGCCAGCGGACTTGCTCGTCGTGTTCGAGGAAGACGTGGACTTCGCCGTCGGCTCGGCGCAGCTCCACTCGCACGACTTTCCAGGGACTTTCGATGCCCAGAATCTGGCGGTATAGCTCGCGGTCTTGCATCCCGCGAGACTACCACCGAGCCTCACTCGCCCACTAGAAACCCGGAAGAACCAAAGAAAAAGTCAGCGGATCGCTTCGTGTTCAGGCTTTCGTTTGCGCTTTCCTTAACTTACTTAGTCGTAGCGGCGTTGACAGTGCTCATGCAGCCCTTTGCTGCTGTGCCGCCTCTGGAGCTAATGAAACAGTCAAACCTATGGCTAGGGCCGTTCCAGGGTCTCGTGGCAGCATCACTAGGCGCGTTCTTTGTGAAGACGGAAGAGGCCTAACTGCGGCGCCTGGTTATTCGACTCCAGCACGTAGACCAGGCTCGTCAAACGGTCCTCGGGCGTGCGCGGCAGTTGCGTAGCTCCTATACTGCTGTTCTCCCCTCAGGTGGCGCAGACAAGAACGCGGTGCCGTTTGATTTTGAAAGATTGGCGTCCCGAGTTTTCAAAGTTACACTCACCGCCTTAGAAAAAGGTGAGTATGGCCTTCTGCCTCCGGGAGCCGTGGTTAGGGCCAGTGCGGCCTCCGTCGGCAAGATCTACTCGTTCGGTCTGGAGTGAAACTTGGGGCAATGACGTAGAAGAAGCAACCAATTTGATCTGAGTGGCTGTTGGACGAAAACTCCATGAGCAAACTGTGAGAGTCGGGATAGTAATTCCCCTTAGATAGCTTGTAGTGTATCAGCCCGCCTTCGGCGTGATCAACTTGACAACCAGGTCGAGAGCCGCTTCGTTGAACTGCTTCGGCTTGCCCTTCGTAACGCGGTCTCGATCAACTAGCGCCGCGATTCCGCCTCGATCATCCTTTTTGCCCTCCCATCGCGCAAGCCAGTTGTAGATTGTCCGCTTTGAAAGTGGGGCTGTTCCCCCTTTCTTGAGAGTCCGGGTGTGCCGCGTCGCCAGCAACTCAACGACTTGATCCTTCGGATGATTCGCCCCCAACCTCAAGATCTTCAGTCCACTTGACAACTACCGGATTCGGGGGCTTAGAACAAGATTGAACGTAACGATAATAGGTTTCGTCAAGATAAAAATGCCACCTGGCACACGAAAAAATGCTGGTCTGGCGGCGGTGATCCGTTCAATTCGCAAGAGGATCGGTAAGACTCAGGTCATGTTCGCGAAGGACCTCACGGTGACGAACGTCACAGTCAGTCGCTACGAGTCAGGGGAGCTTACCCCTGGCCACTATCCGCTGTTAGTGCTGTTTGGGCTTGCCGAAAGCGGCCACGAGAAGCACGTCATTAGCAAGGCTCTGCGAGACGTACTTGGCCTCAAGAAAACGCCCAAGGAGGAGACGATCCGGAAAGGTATAGCGATGACCGCCAAAGCGATGGGTGAACTTGCCAAGATTGCCGCTCAAACGCCGTTTGAAACTCGCGCTCATCGCTTTGTTAACCAGGCACTCGTGATTGCGAACGCCGCACAAAGCAGCCCCGAAGATTACCCGTCTGACACCATCATTGAGATACTTTCGCTTTGGTGGCGGCACGAACAGGACCCTGACGCTGCGAGTGCATTTCAAAGCGCCCTCGGGTATCTAGACGTGCAGCTACGTGCAAGCCAACCAAGGGGGCAAAAGAAAGCCTGACGGCTCCCAGCCTCATTGGCATTCAATGCGAATGTCTAGCATTGTCCCCGAAACAGAGCTGCCGAGGCGAGGATTCCCGCTAATCGGAGGGCAAGCCCTGTCCTACCACTATGCCCGTGTGAACGACTTGCTTCATAGCGTCCGCGGTATGTTCCGTGCGGTGCCCGCTGGGTTTTTTGCAAAACGACCCGCAGGGCAATGAGCCAATACTGGAATAGGCCGTGCGCTGGAATTCGCCAGATCAACTGAAACTCATCACCAAGAATCAACAACTTCCAGCGCACCGATGAGCGCTTGCTACAACGAAAGGTGAAATCCACCCCACCCGCCCCATCCGCACCCCATCCTACCCCAGAAACCTAGTATCCTTAAAAATTAACACCTTGGACACGGTACCCCGGCTCCCCCCGGCTTACCCCGGCTACTGCAACCGATCGCGAACACAACTAGCTCGTTCAACGTCGGTCGTCCGAACGCTCGTGAGAAATGCGGGTCAGGCTTGTCGAAGGGCTGTGAAATTAGCATCCCCAATAAGCTCAGGCCGAGTTGAAAGCGAGTTCCTAGCCGCGTTCGCGTAGCTTCGCCCAACGCTAGCCAGCTGCTTTCTGTCGCAAAATACGCTTGCTGCTCGGGGCGGGGACTGTCACCAATTTCGGGCGTTCGAGGAATCAACAAGTGGCGGGGATCGCCAGACGCGAAATTGGCTGACTGTACCCAGCCACCGCCAGTCTCTCCTTTTTGCGACGGTAAGCAGCTAGTCGGGAGCGGCTACAAGCGGTCGACTATGCGCTGCGGTCTCTAAGCATAGATCGAGCACCTGACGGGTCTGGCGAGGGTCGATGATCGCGTCAACGTGGCCGCGGGCCGCCCCCCATTTCGCGTCCAGGCTTCGTTCGTAGTCGGCGCGGGTCTGATCCATGGCTTGCTGCAGCTCTTCACCGGCCGGCTCGTTAGCTTCTTTGAGCCGCTCCAACTGTGAAGCGTAAAGGGCCTGGACGGCCGACTCGCCTTCCATCACGCCCACCCTTGCCGTCGGCCAGCTGAAGATGAAACTCGGGTCGAAACCCTGTCCCGCCATGGCGTAGTAACCGGCGCCGCTGGCATGGTTCAGCGTAACCACGATCTTGGGAACCCGGGCGCAAGCCATGGTTTCGACCATCTCCGCGCCGGCGCGAATAATCCCGCTTTCCTCGGCCTCCGGGCCGACCATGAAGCCACTGACATCCTGCAAGTAGACAAGCGGATGGTTGTGACGGTCGCAGGTCTCGACGAACTGGGCGATCTTGCGGGCGCTTTCGGTGTAGATGATGGCGCCCAAGCGAGTCGACTGGCCCTGTCGAAACACGCCGCGCCGGTTGGCGATGAGACCCACGGGCCTCCCGGCCAATCGCGCGTTGGCGCAGAGGACTTCGGGTGCATAGTCGGCCATGAATTCCAGAAATCCCTCGCGGTCAAAAATCCGCAAGACAATTTCTTGCAGGTCGTAGGGAAGGCGGTGGTCGGCCGGGAGCACGGAGTAAATTTCGTCTTCATTGAGTAACGGGGCGGAGGGTTCGCGCGGCTGCGGCTCATTCAGGCGTGGCAGCTCACCGACCATTTGGCGGATGATCTCCAGGCAGTGTTGATCGTCACGGGCTCGGTGGTGAGCAACACCACTCGCCTCGGTGTGTGTCGCGGCGCCCCCCAAAGTTTCGGCGTCCACCGACTTTCCGATGGCTCCTTTGACCAGATTCGGCCCTCCCAGCCCCATAAAGCTTGTCTTTTCCACCATGATGATGACGTCGCTTAGAGCAGGAAGATAGGCTCCCCCGGCGATGCACGGCCCCATCACGGCGGCGATCTGCGGTATGCGCAGTCTGCGGCGCATCAGGGAGTTGTTGTAGAAAATACGTGCTCCCCCGTACTGGCCGGGGAAAATGCTCTCCTGGAAGGGCAGGTTGATGCCCGACGAGTCGACCAGGTAGATAATCGGGACCCGGCAGTGCATGGCGACTTCCTGCATCCTGACGATCTTGGGAACCGTTTCCGGCCACCAGGCGCCCGCCTTGACGGTCGAATCGTTGGCCACAACGGCAACCGGTCTTCCGCCGACACGCCCGATTCCGGTGACGACGCCGGCGGCGGGGGCCTTTCCGTCATAAAGGTCCCAGGCGACGAGCAGGCCGATCTCCAGGAAGAACGAATCCCGATCGATGAGCTTCTCGATCCGCTCGCGAGCGGTCAGTTTGCCCGCCTTGTGCTGCTTGGCCGCCCGCTCGGGGCCGCCTCCTTGACGCAGGCGCTCCTCGATCTTTTGAATCCGCTCGACCAGAGCCTGCATGTGGCTTGTCCGCACCGCGCGTTCGCGGGCGTTGGGGGGAGTTAGTCCGGGTTGGGGCTTGCGTGCTGCTTTCATTAGTCGCGGAGTCGTCCGGCTTCGACCAGGTGTCTCTTCACCCGCAGGCGACACGGGTGGCTTGCCAGTCTGTTCCGGAATGCTCGATCAGTGCTTGGTCAGCAGGATGTGCAAGGACATTGATATACCAGATGTACGAACCCCTTCTTTACGAGCGAAGAACCGTCAGCCGTCCCCGGTGCACCTTCAGGATCGTATCACGGCCCACGTGTTAGGCAACCACGTTTCCGGTCAGTGTTGAGCCCAAAGAGAACCCCGGCGAAGGGGGCTACCCGCTGCTTACTTTGCTCGTACTCCAGCGCTGGACAGCGTAGAACACCACGAGCAAGCAAATGACGACCATAACGCCAAACAGCACGTTCTCTTTGAGGAAGGTGGTGGTTTGTTCACCGTAACGCAGAGCGACAAAGGCTTCGCCAAAGTAACGCACGCAGCGGGCGAGAAGAATCACCGCGATGAAGCGTGCCATGTTCATTTGAAACACGCCGGCGCCGATGACAAAGAGTTTCATGGGCAGTGGCAATGGGATTATTGTAGGAAACAGCAGCACCAGAGCGTCGTACTTTTCGATTTGGTGGCGCATCCTTTCGATCCCACCCGCCTTGACTTTCTTTTCCAGCATCGCGCGGCCGACCCTGCGCGCCATCGTGTAAAGAATCAGTGATCCGATGAGCGATCCCAGAACCGCCAGGGCTGCCCCGAGATAGGCGGTCGAGGGAGCCGCGATGGACTGCGCGATGATTAGAGTGTCAACGCCCTGCGGCAGCGGCACGAAAGCAGAGTCTCCCAGCGCTACTAGAAAGAGCCCCGGCGGGCCCAGGCTGGTCGCAGTTTGCACAAGCCGCTCTCCCAGATCTTGGAGCACGCTATTCCTGGTTGGTTCGCGGTCGAAGGGCCATCAAACGCTCTTGTCGGGGGCGTAGCAAAGGCTTGCGAGGCTGCATTCCCCGCAGCGTGGCTTGCGCGCTTGGCAGACCTGGCGGCCATGGTGAATGATCTGATGGCTAAACAATATCCAACGCCTTTGGGGGATCGTCTCCATCAGGTCCTTTTCGATCTTGGCAGGATCCTTCTCCTTGGTCAGGTCGAGCCGACGCGCAATGCGCTGAACGTGAGTGTCGACAACTACGCCCGTTGCTTTCCCGAACCACGTTCCCAACACAACATTGGCCGTCTTGCGGGCCACACCGGGCAGGGTGAGTATTGCAGCCATCGTTTCGGGCACCTTGCCGCCGAATTCGGAGCTGATCTTTTGCGCCGAGCCGATCAGCGACCTAGCTTTATTGCGAAAGAACCCGGTCGACTGGATGTCGCGTTCGAGAACTTCCTGGCGAACGGAGGCCATGTCCGCCATGGTGGGGTACTTTGCGAACAGCCCCGGCGTAACCCGGTTGACCCGTACATCGGTGCATTGCGCGGACAAAATCGTCGCGACCAGCAACTCCCAAGGGCTGCGGTGGTTCAAGGCGCAGTTTACGTTGGGGTAGCCCTTGTTGAGGCGCCGCAGGATTGTGCTCAGGCGCCGTTGGCGGTCCTTCTTGCTGCGGGGTTTTCGGACTTTGTTCATTCGGTAATGTCCACGAGTGGATGCCGAACACGCCTCGCACTCCACTTCAATCGTAGGCGTAGTGCAGCACCGCCCGCAAATCCTGCCAGGCTTCGCGCTTCTTGTCTTGCGCGTAGGGACGCAGTAGGAAGGAAGGGTGGTAGGTGGGCATGACGGGGATTCCGCGCCACTCGTGCCAATTGCCCCGGATTCTCGTGATTCCCTGCTTGGTGCTGAGCAGAAATTTAGCCGCCGTGCCTCCCAGGATGCAGATGGCCTTCGGATGAATCGCCTCCAGTTGGCGTTCGAGAAACTGCCCACAGGTTTTCATCTCGTCAGGCTCGGGGGTGCGGTTGTCGGGTGGGCGGCACTTGACCACATTACAGATATAGACATCTTCCCGCCGAATGGCGATGCCCTCGCGAGAAGCGGTGTTGTTGATCATCTGCGTCAACAACTGCCCGGCGCGCCCCACGAAGGGAAGGCCCTGCGCGTCCTCGTCGGCGCCTGGTCCTTCGCCTACGAAGACGACCTTCGCATTCGGGTTGCCGCTGCCGAAGACGATCTTCGAGCGGCCTTCGTGCAGGCCACAACGAGTGCAGTCGCCCATGTCGGCTTGAATATCCTGCAGAACGGTCAGCGGGTCCTTCGAGGTTTCAGCGCCCTCCCCGCCGGCTGGCGAGAAGAGATCTTTTCCCGGCGGCTCGGGTAGGTTGGGCGGATTCGGCCTGGGCAGTTGCGATACGTCTGATGCGCGCGAGGCCGACCCCGGGGGGGCAACCGGGGAATCGCCCTTCACCGGGTCCGTCTCACCCCCGGCGGCGGCGCTTTCCGGGACCGCCCCCTTGCGTTGCGCCGAGCGCCTGAATCTTGGCGCAAGTCCTTGGGGAAGATAGAGGTCCTCAAACCCCAGGTCGCGATAAAACTCAAGATAGCGACGAAGCGAGCTTGCCACGCTTAGTAGTTCCTTTCATAAGTTCGGTCACGCATATTTAGAAGCCAGGTGGACGATCGGAACTCCGGGCACGGCATGCCGTGCCCCTACGTTTCCAGGCACCCAACGGATCTGTAGGGGCACAGCATGCTGTGCCCGGCATTCGACGAAAACGTGAGTCCGATTATTGCATGGAGAGCACTTACACGCGAGCCTTTTCCAGCAGCGGGCGCAGCTGAAGAGCACGGTCGAAGATTCGCCTGGCCATCTCCCGCTTCGAGCTACGGGGCAGCTCGATGGCTTCACCATTCGCCGCCAGCAAGAGTCCCTGGTTCATCTCGGAATCGAAGCCCCCATCTTCAGCAGCCGGCCCGACGAGGTTGGCAACCAGGAGATCACAATTCTTCGAACGCAGCTTGCGTTCCGCGTTTTGGCGAAGATCCTCGGTCTCTGCCGCGAAGCCGACGACTAATTGTTCGTCCTTTCGCTGCGCTACGTCGGCCAGGATGTCGGCTGTGGGTTCAAGCTCGAGGTTCCATCCGGAAGACTGCTTCTTGACCTTGCTTGCCGGCTCGGAGGCGGGTCGATAGTCGGCGACGGCAGCCGCCATGACGACAATCGTGGATTCACGAAGCCGGCGAATGACCGCCTCGTGCATTTCCGCGGCCGTCGTGACCCGAACCAACTCACAACCGGCGGGAGGCGACAGCGCTACCGGCCCGCTTACGAGCGTCACGCGGGCTCCCCTGGCAATCGCTTCCTCGGCCAAGGCAAAGCCCATCCGCCCGCTGGAACGATTGGAAAGAAAGCGCACCGGATCGACGGGCTCTTGCGTCGGCCCGGCCGTAATCAGCACGGTCTCCCCGGCGAGATCTTGCTCCGAACGCAAGGCACCATCCACAGCCCTAACAATCTCGTTGAGATCGGCCAAACGTCCCGGGCCGATCATGCCGCAGGCCAGAGATCCCTCGTCCGGCTCAACGACACTGACGCCTCGCTTTCTCAGGGCCGCCAGATTCGCCCGAGTGGCCGGATGATTCCACATATTCGTGTTCATCGCGGGAGCGACTACCACCGGCCCGGTGAACGCCAGATACATCGTTGTGAGGAAGTCGTCAGCGATGCCGTGGGAGAATTTCGCCAGGATGTCGGCGGTAGCCGGGGCTACCAGCAACAGGTCCGCCTCCTGGGCTACACCGATATGCTCGACGGCGCTTTGCAGAGTCGCTTCGCTGCCTGAGTCGGAAAACAGATCGGCAATGACCTTTTCCCCGCTCAAGGCGGCGAACGTCAGCGGTCGAATGAACTCCTGGGCGTGCCTGGTCATGACGACCTGCACACGATCCCCACGTTCCTTCAACAGACGAACCAGCTCAGCGGACTTGTAGGCGGCGATGCCGCCCGTCACGCCGAGAACGACTTTTTTGGGGCTGGCGGAATCGTTAATCATTGATCCCGTACGTTGGGCCCGGCCAAGGGCTGTTGGGGAGTGTTACTTGGAGACAGGTTCCTCGCCCGGTTCCGGCTCGCTTTGTGGGGCCGGCTCGACTGCCACTTCGGCCCGACGAATCTCTTCCATAGCAATCTTGGTCGGCTTGCGGGAGGTCGTCGAGATCAAGGGGCGCGCGCCGGCCTGCAACTGCCGCGCCCGCTTGGCCGCCGCGATGATGAAACGGTAGACGCTTTGTTCTTCGTCGTTCGGGATGAACCAAGGCAGATCAGAAGGCTTGGCGCTTTCTTGCTCGAGGCGCAGTTGGGTTCCTTTGCTCTTTTCACTCATTTTCACTCACTCCCCTGAGTTCATTCCGAAGCTTTTCAGAATTGACTGAATCCGCGGCCGAACTCGGTCTTTGCGACAGCGCTCGGCCTCCAGGATGCCACGCAGCGTCTGGAAAGATTTCTCCACCTCATCATTCACCAAGACGTAATCGTACAGCCGGTAGTTGGAGACTTCCTGGGTGGCTTCTCGAAGGCGGCGGTCGATAACTTCATCCGGGTCCGAAGACCGCTTCCGCAAGCGAGCTTCCAACTCCCCTCTCGACGGCGGCAAAATGAAAACCGTGACCGCCTCGGGAAGCTTCTTCTTCAATTGTGCCGCACCTTGCACGTCAATGTCCAGAATGAGGTCGTTTCCTCGTTGGCGCGAAAGATCCAAACCCTTGCGTGGAGTGCCGTAGAACTCGCCGAAAACCTCGGCCCATTCGAGCAGCTCCCCGCCGTCCCGCATGCGCAGAAACTCTTCTTGGCTGACAAAATCGTAACTTTTGCCGTCCACATCGCCTGGCCGGGGCGAACGGGTCGTCACCGAGGTAGAGAACTCCAAGTTGCCTTCGCAGTCCATGAGGCGCTGAACCAGGGTAGATTTCCCGGAGCCGGAAGGAGCGGAGATGATAAAGACGATCGACACTGGAATGCATTATTCCAGATTTTGAGTTTGCTCGCGGATCTTCTCGATTTCGGCCTTCAGCCGAAGGCCGACTTCGGTGACTGCCAGACCGGCCCGGCCGAGCGGCGTAGTCTTCGAAAGCAAGGTATTGCTTTCGCGGTTCATCTCCTGCGCTAAGAAGTCAATCGGCTTGCCAAGGTCGTCGTCTTGCTCGAGCATCTGCTTCAGGCGACCGACGTGAGCCGAAAGCCGCTGTAACTCTTCACTGATGTCAGCGCGGTCGGCCAACACGGCGGCTTCTTGCAGGATTCGCTGCGGATCGGGATCGATTCCGTCCATCAGCTCGCCCAGCCGTTCGCGAACACGCTCTTGGAACAAGGGAATCGTGTCGAGCCGAACGGTCTCGAGTTCTCGGACGTCGTCGCCGATCGACTTGGCACGCTGCTTGATCTGCTCAACGATGCCGGCCGCTTCGAGTTGTCGGATTCGATTCAGCTCTGCGGTAGCCTGGGACAGGCAATCCTCGAGAGCCGCCTCCAGGAGCAACCTCCGCCGCTCGTCAGATGGATCGGTCTCATAAGTCAGCGCCCCGGGGACGCGCAGAATCACGTTCAAGTCAGGCTCAGCCAGGATGCCGTGAGCCGTGGCCAGCTCGCGATAAGTCTTCAAATAAGCATCGACCAGAGGTCGGTTGATCGACACGACAGCCGCCGCGCCACTCCACCGCAGCGATACGCTCATCTGAAGTTGGCCGCGCCGAACGCTGCGCTTCACGGCTTTGCGAATCAGGCCTTCCAGCGGCTCCAGATCAGGTGGAATCCGCAATTTCAGATCCAAAGAACGATGGTTCACGCTGCGCAGCGTGATCGACAGCGACAGTTCATCACTCTCGTGGCTGACTTGCGCGTATCCGGTCATGCTGAAGGGCATAGGGATGGTTTGTCGGACCGGCCGGCGCTCAAGGCAACCCGTCGCAGTAGATTCTTCGCGTGATATTCCTCAAGTGGACGATCTGCTGAACTGCTCCACCGACTGCAGTTCACACAGCCGGCGGTAGAGCGCGTTGCTGCGCATCAGACTTTGGTGGCTTCCCATGTCGGCGATCTCTCCGTCATCGATGACCATGATGTTGTCCGCGCTGCGGATGGTCGAGAGTCGATGAGCGCTGACAATCGCGGTGCGGCCCTGCAAAAGATTGGCCAGCGCTTGCTGTACAAGTCGTTCAGCCTCGCTGTCTAGATGCGAAGTGGCCTCGTCGAGAATCAGGATCGGGGCGTTCTTCAGAAACGCTCGAGCAATGGCGATTCGCTGGCGCTGGCCACCGCTCAGGCGCTGGCCGCGCTCTCCCAGAGGAGTCTGATAGCCCTCGGGCAGCTCGGCGATAAAGTCGGCTGCGATGGCCATCTCGGTCGCGCGCTCAACGGCTTCACGCGGAATGTCGGGTCGGCCATAGGCGATGTTGTTGAATACCGTGTCATCGAACAAGAACGTCTCTTGGGTCACCAGGGCGATCTGATCGCGAAGAGCTTTCAGTTTGGCAGCGCGGATGTCGTGTCCGTCGATGAGGATACGACCCTCCGTGGGATCGAAAAACCGCGGAAGAAGATTGATCAGGGTCGTCTTCCCTGACCCGCTGGGGCCGACCAAGGCCACGATCTCACCCGCGTTGACCGTGAAGCTAACATTTCGAAGGGCTGTCTCTCCCCGCGAATCGGGATAGCGGAAACCGACCTCTTGGAACTCGATGGACCGCGAAAAGGGCGCCGGCACGGTTGCATGGGCAGCCTCTTTCACATCGTGAGGGTGAGACAGGTACTCCATCACGCGTTGGCCTGAGCCGAGAGCCTGCTGGAAGATGTTATAGATGCCATTGAGCCGCTTGATCGGCTGGTAGAGCATCAGCAAGGCCACCACGAAGGTGGTGAACTCACCCGTCGTCATCGCCTCCGCTTTGATCTGGTTGCGCGCGTAGGTCAGCAGCCCGACGATCGTCAGTGCTCCAAACATTTCGATCAGAGGGGACGCGACGGCCTGTTGGCGAACGTAGCGCAGATTGGTTCTAAACAGGCGTTCCGCGGCGGCGCGGAAACGCCCCTGTTCGAAGCCTTCCATGCTGAATGCCTTGACCACGCGGTTGCCGGAAATCGTCTCCTGTAGAATCTGTGTCATCTCACCCAGCTGATCCTGAGCATGGCGAGTGGTCTTTCGGATGCGGCGACCGATGCGCGACGTGGGCACCAGCACGAAAGGCAATACCGTGAGACTGACAGCGGCCAGAATCCAGTCGGTTTGCACCAAGATCGACAACAAGGCGATGACGATAAAGCTCTGGCGTAGCAGGTCCGCCAGAATGTGTGACATCGCCAACTGAATCTTCTCGATGTCGTTGACGAGCGAAGATGTCAGCTTGCCGGTATGACGCTGTTGAAAAAACGCGGGGGACTGGTTGAGAACCACCCCGTAAACCTTATTGCGAAGATTCCGAACCCCCGATAAGCCGACGTAGTTGATCAAGTAGTTGCCGAAAAAGTCACACAGCCCCTTGACGATGAAGACCCCTAGAATCCCGATCGCGACCATAGTCCAAACATTCGAAACCCACGACGGAACCAGGTCGTTTAGGTGAATTTCCAGACCCGAGAAAGGCACTTCGTAGAACACCACGGGGGCTTCGGGAGACTTTGGGTTCAGCACCCGATCGAATACCGGTCCGATCAGCAGGGCCACCAGCCCGTGACAGACGCCCACGATGGCCATCAAAACGACAGACACGCCAAGGCGGCGCCAATAGGGCCTGATGTAGCTCAGCAGGTGGAGCAATTCACTCATCGCAAGGCGGCACTTGGCGGCGCGCCGGCCGAAAACGCGCCGGTAAGCAGCTTGTCGATCGCCGCCTCGACGGAGGCGACTTCTACCGACAGGATACAGCGTGGCTCATCGAAAGCGTAACAGCGGTCGCCGGGACACGGCTTGCAGTCCCACGGTGTCTCGACGATGACGCGCCGCGTCTTCCAAGGACCCCAAACCGCCGAGTCCGACGAGCCGAAGATCACGACGCAGGGTACACCGAAGGCTGCCGCCACGTGGGCCGGGCCGGAATCGTTGCCGACGAAAAGCTCGGCGCCCGCCAGCAGCGACTTAAGATCATCGATCGATAGGCCGTCGAGGCACGTGAAGTCACCGAGCTCGGCCAAGACCGATCCCTCGCCCGGGCCGGCAATCATGATCGACTCGAGACCGTGCGCCCGGCGCAGGAATGCACCAATCCGACGGAAACACTCGGTCGGCCACTGCTTGGTGAAATAGGACGCCGTCACATGGACAACCGCGTAGGGGCGATCCCGGCGACCGGGTTCGGCCTGGAGCCGGGCCCTTGGGATCTCAGACTTGGGGGCTCCCAGGTAAAAAACCGCCGACGCGTGGTGCTCGGCCGTGTGAACAGGGTCATCGAAGCCGCGCCGGAGAATCCGCTGAGCACGGGGGATGCCCACGTTGTAGACGAACCGGAAACGGAAATGCCCGAAACCGGCGCGGATCCGCGCCCCGGAGAGCGCCGTCAGCCAAGCGCTCGTCGCACCACCGTGCAAGTTTAGGCACAGTTCGGGCCGCAGCTTGCGAATTTGACGGAGAGCTCCGAAAAGCCCTCTGCCGCCCGCTTTTGCCGGCATGGGCAAGACGCGCCAGATGTCGGGGTTCCCCTTAAGTAGAGCATCAAACGGGCGCTCGACCGCCATGGCGATCCGCAGGTCGGGCCGGGCGCGCTTGAGCAGTGCCAGCGCCGGTGTCGTGAGCACCGTGTCACCCAGAGACCGCAGCCGAATGACGGCGACGACGGCGTTCTCGGGGAGCTGCGCTAAGATGCCCGACGCCATATGGCTTGCTCGGGGAACGATGTCCTCCTCTGGCAGTGTGCGAGCCCCTGATATTGGTGGCGCCTCCTGTCAGTCGTTAAAGTACCAGAGACGCTTTGGCAGGGACAAATTCAAAGCCTTATGCCGGACTCAGGTTCCGCGACCGGGAGGGTCTGTGAAAAAACCGGGGACTGTCACAAGCGGCGTCCTTAGAAATCACTTGGAATCAATGGCGTCTTGAGCCGCGGTTGACTGTCCCAAGGTTTTTTCACAGACCCGGGGACAAGGGGTCGCTGCCGAACCCCGTGCTAGAATAATCCAGTCCTGCGGGGGCGGTTTGGAAAGCGCAAAGAACATCCTGGCGAGAGTCTACCGTGAAGGCACGGAACCAGAGAAGGAAGACGAGCAAATCGTGTTCTCCTTTTGGGCCTCCACGGTAGGCGCCCAGATCGCACGCCGCACGCGGCCGATTCGGCTGTACCACGGCAAGCTGGTGGTCGATGTCGAGGGTCACGATTGGCGTCGTCAACTCGCCAAGATGAGCCGCGAGATCACCGCGAAGCTGAACGTTGCGCTGGGCAAGACGCTTCTTGAAGGAATTGATTTCCGGGTGAAGGTCCCGGCCTCGCGGCCCCCTCAGCGCGCCGTGGCAGCGGAGGAAATGGATGGGGCTGCCGCCGGTTCGCCAGGGAATCGCACCCACCAGACTTCCCGCAAGCGGTAACAAGCGTGAAGATTACCGATAAAGAAGTTCGCTACATCGCCGATCTGGCCAACCTGCGGCTCACCGACGACGAAGTTAAAAAGTATTCCGAGGACCTGGCGGAAATCCTGACTTACGTCGAAAAGCTCAATGAAATCGACACATCGAAGGTCGAGCCCATGGCTCAGGTTCTCTATCCGGGGAGTGAAACCGCCACGCTTCGGGACGACACGCCGGGGAGCAGCTTCCCACCCGACACCGCCCTCGGTTCGGCCCCCACCCCAGGCGCGGGGCATTTCAAAGTTCCCAAGGTCATCGAGCGCTAACAGCTGGTGATGAAAGTGGTGAGAAACTCGAGGGGCACGACATGTCGTGCCCGTAAATGGCAGACGGCGCAATGCGGGCGTAGTTGAACCCTACGTTGGGCCCGGCGAGCAAGCGCAACAAAGTCACGGCGGGCTTAGCAGCTCGTGGCAAAAGTTGTGGGAAGCGAAAAATCGGGGACTGCCACCAATTCGCCCCCCATCATGGCCCTCGAAACGACACTGTTGACCTGAAGCGAATTGGCTGGCTGTCCCCGATTTTTCTGGCGGTCAGCTGTTGAGCAATGCAGGCTCTTTACCGCGCCTGAAGATGGAAAACTACAAACAGCTCACGATCGGGGAAATCCAAGCCGGCCTTCTCGACCGAACATTCAGCGCTCGAGAACTTGCCGAGGAAGCTTTACGGCTGGCCGAGGCTGAAAACGAACAGTACGGCGCCTTTCTCCACTTCGCGCCGGAGCAGGCTCTGGCTTCCGCCGGCGAGATCGATCGCCGGATCGCCCAGGGAGAACCGCTTGGACCACTGGGCGGCGTGCCGATCGCCGTCAAAGACGTCATCCTCACCGAGGGACTGCGCGCCACTTGTGGGTCCCGGCTGCTCGAGAATTACATAGCGCCCTACGACGCAACCGCCGTCACCCGGATCAAACAGGCCGGGGCAGTGATTATCGGCAAGACGAATTGCGACGAGTTCGCCATGGGCTCGTCCAGCGAAAATTCCGCGTTCTACCCTGTTCGCAATCCCGCGGCGCCCGACCGAGTTCCGGGGGGATCGAGTGGCGGCTCCGCGGCCGCGGTGGCTGGAGGCTATGCTCCGGTGTCGCTGGGGTCCGACACCGGAGGGTCCATCCGCCAGCCGGCTTCGTTTTGCGGCGTCGTCGGCGTGCTCCCGACCTACGGGCGCGTTTCGCGCTACGGTCTGGTCGCCTTCGCCAGCTCCCTCGACCACATCGGCCCCTTCTCGCGGACCGTTACCGATTCAGCCGCCCTGCTCGGCGTGATTGCCGGCCGAGACCCCATGGACGCCACTTCCGCGGACGTCGAAGTCCCGGACTATGCCGCTCAACTCAACGGCGAGGTCAAGGGGTTGCGCATCGGCGTGCCCAAGGAGTATTTCGGCGCCGGACTGGACGCCGACGTCGCCGGCCGTATTCAAGGCGGCCTGGACGTCCTTCGCAAGATCGGCTGCGAGACGATCGACATCACGCTGCCACACACCGAATACGCGATCGCTTCCTACTACCTGATCTGCACCGCCGAGGCGAGCGCCAACCTCGCACGCTACGACGGGGTCCGCTATACGTTCCGCTCCGGGAACTCCGAAACCCTCAGCGACATGTACCAAAATACGCGCGGTGAGGGGTTCGGCGCTGAAGTCAAACGCCGCATCATCCTGGGGACCTACGTGCTGAGCGCCGGCTACTACGATGCCTACTACAAGAAAGCGCAACAAGTCCGTTCGCTGATTGCCGCTGACTTCAGCAAGGCTTTCGAAGAGGTCGACGCCATAGTTACTCCGGTCTCGCCGTTTCCCGCCTTTAAGCTGGGCGAAAAAGTCGCCGACCCGCTGGAGATGTATCTCTCCGACATTTACACCATCACGGCCAGCCTGGCGGGCATTCCCGGCGTCAGCGTGCCCTGCGGAAACTCATCCGCAGGCCTGCCCATCGGGATGCAAATCCTGGCCAGCCACTTCGAAGAAGCCAAGATGTTGAAGCTGGCGGACGCTTTCGAAAAAGCGGGAGGATTCGACGGTTAGGTGGACCCCACGCCAATTCTGGCGATGTTTCGCGGAACCTTTGACCGGACATCGGAATGAAGGCAGAAGTAGGCCTTGAGCCTGGTATCGCTTTCCGCGAATGGGGATTGCCGGAAGTGGTCGGATTCAGAGGTCCAAATCCTGTTCTTTCCGAGTTGGCGTAACTCAGGAGGAGGTGTGCCTGGGAAAGTGAGAAACCACATCTCCGAATAGCCGACTATACGGCCATGTGGACCGCTTGGATCAACGCTACGCCGTCAGTGCGGATCTATGGTGTCATAATTGATGCGCTGGCAGCGAGAGCGGTAGGATTATCCGGACCAGCCGGTCGGCCTAAAACCGCGAGGGAAGTTCATGGAACAGGACGGAAGTCATTGCAAACACAGTGGTTGTCGCCCTGGGCTGGCGTCGGCGATTTCGTCTTAGGCCGACCAGGCCGGGTTTTATCCAGGTCAGCCTAAACAAGAGTTAGACCGGCACATGCGCAACCAGCCATCTGTTGATCGCGCAGTAAGCAGCGAGCTTGCAGCGCTGTACGAGGAGGTAATGTGGCTTGCCGCCCGCCCGAATGTCACGCCTAGCATGGCGCGCGCTTGGTACACCCATGTCGTCGCCAGAAGGCTAAGTCGCCGCATTCGGTACTTTTCCGGCAGGGTCTCGCGCGAGGCCATTGCGAACCCCGAGTCGACTCTACGGATGGAGCACCACGCGCGAATTCAGACCAGGCTGACGCAGCTTGTTGAGGCGCATCTCAAACGAAAGCGGCCCGACCCACAACCCTTTGTTCGCCTTGTGCTCGACTGCGAGAACGTTCATATCGTCACTTTCGCAGAGAACTACGCCGCAAGGCGAAACGGCGGAGACTACAGGAAGGCCGGCATCAAGCTTGTCGCCTGGCGAGCAATTCCAAAGAAGCGGCGCGAAACGCTCTGGCTCAAAACGCTTCGCGGCAAGGTCGCCAATGCAAGCAGCTTCGCCCCGTGAAACTACCGCGCCCGCGAGACCCCAACTAGGATCGATCCTTAGGTTGAAAGTTTTTATCTCTTATCGCCGTTCAGACTCTCAAAATGTCGTGGGATGCTTATACGATCATCTAGAGCGCCGTCTCGGCACTCAAGCGATCTTCAAGGACACCGGTTCCACATTCGCACTCCCTACTCCGCTGGGCGTTCATAGCAACCTAACGCTGCCGCTCAGGGGCGCGCCGCTCGCGGCGCGTCGCCTGCAGCGGTTTGTTAGACAGCGCCCCGCGAGTTACTGTCCCTGACAACAGGTGCATTGTCCGGAAGTCCAAAATGCACCCAATTCAATGCATCTGGATCTCCATTTAGCCAGAGTTCTAGGCGTTCTGTGATGGCTAGATCCGCCCTGGTCGGCTAGCGTAGAGCCAAACGCCACCAGAGGGACGTATATCGCCCGATCTGGACAAGTGGGTTTTGAGGCTTGTATTGCTTCCGATAAAAGGATCCTCGGAAGTTGACTCATCCGCCCCTTCTGCGGTGGGTCAAGTGCCGAGCACTACGGCGTCGACCTCAAGCCCTGTCTGTGACCTGTCGCGGGGATCAATTACTCGGCCACCCACGCCCCCCGTGCGACGGGCTTCGCAGCGCGTTATTCTGAAGAATGCTCGCTGATACGCGGACCGTCCCCTCGCGGGTGTGTGAAAAAACCTTGGGACAGTCAACCGCGGCTCAAGACGTCATTGATTTTTAGTGGCCTCTGGGACGCCGCCTGTGACTGGAAGGTATGAAAAAATGCTGGGACAGTGAGCCCGCGGCGGAAGCTGCGATTGATTCCACGCGACTTTTAGGATGCCGCTTGTGACAGTCCCCGGTTTTTTCACACACCCTAGCGCCAGGGATCGTCCTTTTTTCACGCACCGTTCCCATGAACATTAAGAAGCTTCGACTGCTAACGCCGGGACCCACTCCTCTTTATCCGCCCGCGGTTCGCGCCATGGCGGGCGCCAACATCCACCATCGCACGGAAGACTTCCGGAAACTCTACCAGCAGGTCCTCGAGGGCCTGAAATACTTCATGGGCACGCAAAACGACGTCGTGCTGTTCACCTCGTCGGGAACCGGCGCCATGGAAAGCGCGGCCTCGAATCTTTTCGCTCCCGGCGAGCGAGTCTTGGTGGCGTCAGCCGGCACGTTCGGCGAGCGGTGGGTCGAGATCACGCGCGCCTTCGGACTCGACGTCAAGGTGCTCGAGGCGCCCTACGGCGAGGCCGTGTCAGCGCAGCGAATCGCGGAGGCTTTGGAGAGCGACCCCGCGATCCGAGGCGTCTTCGTCCAGGCTACGGAGTCCTCTACCGGCGTCAGCCACGACATTGAAGCGATGGCCTCGGCAGTAGCCGCGAGTGATGCCATCTTCATCGTCGACGGCATCACGGGACTCGGGACCAGCCAACTCGACATCGACGGCTGGGGGCTGGATGTCGTCATCGGCGGGTCCCAAAAAGCGGTCATGATTCCTCCCGGACTGGCCTTTGTTTCCCTCAGCCCCGCAGCCTGGGAGCGTTGCCGATCCGACAAACAAGGCTATTACTACTTCGATCTACGCAAGCAGCACCAAGACGCCCAGAAGGGCTTGTCGCCCTATACCCCGGCCATCTCACTCATGCTAGGGCTGGCCGAGACACTGGGCTACATCCGCGAGATCGGACGCGATAACCTGATCGAGAACGCACAATTGCTGGCGCGGGCAACCCGAGAGGCGGCGGTCGCCTTGGACCTCGAACTTTTTGCCAAAGGCATGCCGGCGGGAGCCATCACGGCCGCTCGGTCCCCCTCAGGTATCGACTCGGGCACGATTGTGAAGCAATTCCGAGAGCGATTCGGGACCGTAATCGCCAACGGGCAGGGTTCCATGAAGGGTCAAATCTTCCGCATCGCGCACCTGGGCTACTTCGATGTCACCGACCTTTTTGGAGTGATCGCCGAGCTGGAAATCATCCTTGACTCGCTGGGCAGGCCGGTCGAGTTCGGCTCCGGCGTGCGAGCGGTTCAAGAGGTCTACCGGGAAGCGTTCCGGCCGACACCGGTGGACGCTTGACCAGGCCAGTGCAGGAGACGGCCCTTGCCAGACTAGTGAATTCCGCGAATGAACATTCTGATCGCTGAAACCATTTCGGCCGCGGCCCTGGAGGTTTTCCGATCCGAGCCGGGTTGGCATGTCACAACATCCACCCCGAAGGAGTTCGCCGCTCATCTGCCGGAGGCGGAAGCCCTCATTGTTCGGAGCGCAAGCGAGGTAACCAAGGACCTGCTGAGCCGAGCGCCGAAACTGCGTGTCATCGGTCGGGCCGGGATCGAAGTCGATAACGTGGACATCGAGGCGGCGACCGCCCGGGGTATCGTCGTGAGGAACACGCCCGGGGGCAACGCGATCTCGGTTGCCGAGCACACACTGGCGCTGATGCTTGCTCTGGCACGCCCCATCGCCCAGGCGAGTGCGTCGACGAAATCCGGCAAGTGGGAGAAGGAAAAGTTTCTCGGAACGGAACTGAGTGGTAAGACGCTCGGCATCATCGGACTGGGCAGTATCGGGATGGAAGTTGCTCGCCGATGCCGGTCGCTGGGAATGAAGGTCGTGGCCCAAGACCCCTACGTCTCGCGCGAGCTGGCCAAAGAGCGGGGCGTCGACCTCGTCGCTGCCGACGAACTCTTCGCGGTTAGCAACTATATCAGCTTGCATCTCTCCCTGACGCCTGAGACGCGCTACCTGTTGGGAAGCCACGCCTTCGCCAAAATGAAGCCCGGCGTCCGCATCATTAATTGCGCCCGCGGCGAGCTGATTGATTCGGCTGCCCTGGACGAAGCATTGCGTTCAGGGAAAGTCGCCGGCGCGGCGCTCGACGTCTTCTCGCCTGAGCCACCACCAGCCGGCTCGCCAGTGCTCGTGCACGAGAAGGTCATCGCTACCCCCCACATCGCCGGCTCAACGGAGGAAGCGCAGGAGACGGTGGGCATCCGTATCGCCGAACAAGTCCGCGAGTACCTCAAACATGGTGTGGTCACGAACGCCGTCAACACTCCTTCGATTAGCGCCGAGCAATACGCGTTGATCCGACCTTATCTGGAGCTGGCGGAGCGACTCGGGTCGTTCACTATGCAGATTGCAGGTGGTAGTCCTAGCCGGGTGAGCCTGACTTACTCCGGCAACTTCCAGGAAGCCAACACGACGTTGATACGAAACGCGGCGCTGGCGGGTATTCTCAACCGCTTCCTATCCGAAAAAGCCAATCTGATCAACGCTGCCCAGGTCGCCTCCGACCGCGGGATCGGCTTGAACGAGATCCGACGCGGCCGCACCCAGTACAGTGATTCCCTTTCGCTCGTGCTCGACACGGAAGAGGGACGGCGGGGCGCCGAAGGCACTGTTTTCGCCGATCAGTCTCCACGGCTGATCAGCGTGGACGGCATTTATGTCGAGACTTCTCTGCGCGGCCACATGGTGTTTCTGAACAACATCGACGTCCCCGGCGTGATCGGCCGGCTAGGCACCGTCCTCGGCGACAACGGCATTAACATTGCCGACTTCTCTCTCGGTCGGCGTGAGAATACCCAACGTCCGGGCGAGCCTGCCGAAGCGGTAGCCGTTATTCGAATCGACGAAGGGATCCCCACGGCGGTGTTGCAGCAACTTCAGCAACTAGAGGCGGTCAACTTCGCGCAGGCTGTGGAGTTGCCGTACTGACAAAAGCATCGTTTTTTCGGTAGCTGGTTCTCAGGACGATCCGGCGATCCCGCACCGCTAACTGGCCCTTAAGTAACTGTAATGTTTTAACTTAATGCGTTCAATCAACGTCGAAATAGCGAGTCTCATGCCGTTCGGTTGCGCGGTTGGGAGCAGTCTGCTAACCTGAGAATCTCTACTAAATCGATAGGAATTAGGAGGATTGCTCCTTTGACGACCTTGTCCGCTGATGAAAAGGTGTCTCTGCTCGAAGAGAACCCCCCGGTCCTCAAGGCCAGCTTCAAGCAGCTCAGCGATCTCTATCTGCTTGCTGAGGAAGGGTATGTACCGGTGCGCGGATTCCTGCCGAGCCGCGAGGTCCAGCGCGTGACGGAGACGATGCATCTGACCTCAGGCGAACCTTGGAGCATCCCTATCGTCTTCCCGGTGGACGAAGAGCTGGCGACATCTCTCTCCAAGGCCGAGCGACTGGTTCTCGAGGACGAAACGGGCGTCCCCGCCGGCGTCCTGCACATCGAAGAAATCTTCAAGATCGACAAGAGCAGTTATGCCCGTCACATTTTTCGCACCGAGGATGCCGCCCACCCGGGAGTCGATTGGCTGCTCAAGTCGGGCGATTTCAGCCTTGCCGGGCCGGTACAAACCTTCGAAGACTGGGAGTTCAATCTTCCGGGGGGGCTTCCGTTTTCACCTCGCAAGGTCAGAGCGGAAACGATCGAGCGGGGCTGGAAGAAAGTGGTGGGATTTCAAACCCGAAACCCGATCCATCGCGCGCACGAATTCGTCACCAAGATCGCGCTGGAAACAGCCGACGGCTTGGTGATTCACCCGCTACTCGGCGAAACCAAGCCCGATGATACACCTGTTGAAGTGCGCTTGGCCTGCTACCGATCTCTGATTGAGAACTACTACTCGCCCGAGCACACGCTGTTGGCTGGATTTCCGGCCTGGATGCGATATGCGGGACCCCGTGAAGCCGTCTTCCACGCCCAAGTGCGAAAAAATTACGGTGTCACCCATTTCATCGTCGGGCGCGACCACGCCGGCGTGGGGAACTACTATGGGCCCTTCGACGCCCAGCACATCTTCTCCGAATTCGAGGCCGGCGAGTTGGGCATCGAACCGGTCTTCTTTGACATGGTGCACTACTGCAAGGCCTGCGGCCAGATGGCGTCCCCCAAGACGTGCCCGCATTCCAAGGAAGAGCAAGTATTCCTCAGCGGGACGGCTGTACGGAAAATGTTGGCGGAAGGAGAGATGCCGCCCGAGGAGTTTACCCGTTCCGAGGTAGCCAAGATCCTCGTGGAGGCGGCCGCCGGGAAATGAAGAAGCTTTTGGATACAGTCGAGACCCAACCCGCGGAGAGCGCAGCCGCCGAGGAAGTGGTGGAGTGGGGCCTTGAGCGCTTCGGCGACCGAATCGCGATCTCGACGAGCTTTCAGGCCTCGGGTATGGCGCTGCTCGACATGGCGGCCCGCATCTCCCAAGGCAAGGTCCGGGTTTTCACTCTGGATACAGGCCGGATGCCGAAACAGACCTACGAGCTGATGCAAGAAGTTCGGCGCCGATACGGGATCTCCATCGAGGCTGTGTTTCCGGACTCGGCGGAAGTAGCAGCGATGGTCTCGCGCCATGGGCCGAATTTGTTCTACGACTCCGTAGGAAACCGTAAACTGTGCTGCGAGATTCGCAAGGTGCGGCCGCTCGATCGGAAGTTGGCCGAGCTGGACGCCTGGATGGTCGGCCTTCGGCGCGCCCAAGCCGAAACACGCCAAAGCATCCGCAAGGTAAACATTGACGCCGGGAGCGGCGGCATCCATAAGCTTTGCCCGTTGGCTGACTGGTCCCAGGAGCAAGTCTGGGAGTACATCCGCGAAAACGACGTGCCCTATCATGAGCTTTATTGGCGGGGCTATCCGACAATCGGCTGTGCGCCTTGCACGCGCGCGACCGCATCGGACGAGCATCACCGCGCGGGCCGCTGGTGGTGGGAAACCGAAGCCGACAAAGAGTGTGGCATCCACGTCTCACCGAGCGGGCAAGTACGGCGCGAAGTGGACGTTCTGCTCGACGAGGGCCTGGCCGGCGCCAAGTAGTGGTGAGGGCAGGGGCAAGACCCAAGCTGGATCGAAGAAGAAGGGAAGGTATAGGTCCGGCGGCTCGGCCACCGACTTTACGCCTCCCGGCAAAGGCCGTGCGGGAGCGGAAAATGGGGACTGCCACCAATTCGCCCCCATCATGACCCTAGAAACAAAGTACTTAGCCTGAAGCTCATTGGCTGGCTGTACGCGATTTTTCGCGACGTTCACTTCTACCACGGGCTGCTGTGATGAGCTGATGACACACAAAGGATTCACCATCTGGTTCACAGGACTATCGGGGTCCGGGAAATCAACCATTGCGGACATTTTGGAGAAGCGACTGCGCGACGCGGACGCCAAGATTGAGGTTCTCGACGGCGACGTAGTCCGTACGAACCTATCGAAGGGCCTGGGGTTCAGCAAAGAAGACCGCGACACCAACATCAAGCGCATCGGCTTCGTCTGCGCCATGCTCTCGCGCAACGGAGTGATCGCCATCGCCGCGGCCATTTCGCCCTACCGCGACATTCGCGACGGCGTGCGCGCGCAGATCGAAAACTTCGTCGAGGTCTACGCGGAATGCCCGCTCGAAGTGCTGATCGAGCGCGACGTGAAAGGCCTGTATAAGAAAGCCCTGTCCGGGGAAATTCCGCAGTTCACCGGAGTGTCCGATCCCTACGAACCGCCCTTGAATCCCGAGATCGTGATCGACTCGAGCAAAGAGAAGCCCGAAGAAAGCGCCGCCAAGGTTTGGGCTAAACTAGTCGAGTTGGATCTCATAACGACCGATGGTCGATCTTCACACGCACAGTGATCGTTCGGATGGGAAGCTCGGCCCGCAACAGCTCATCGATCTCGCCGGACGCCTAGGCCTCAAGGCGCTCTCGATCACCGACCATGACAGCTTGGAAGGGTATGACCTGGCGCTGCCTTACGCCCAACCGGCAGGCGTTGAGTTGGTCTGCGGCATCGAGCTGAGCACCAAGCTTCGGAACCGGTCCATCCACATTCTCGGTTACTTTCTCCAACAACCGCCCGGCGAGACTTTCCGCGGCCATCTTGCATGCCTCCAGAAAGCGCGCCGGGAGCGCAACGGCCGTCTGACCGAGCGGCTCCGGGAGTTGGGCCTGAGCATTCGCCTCGAAGATGCCGAGAAACTGGGCCGCTCGCAGACCGGACGGCCGCATTTCGCACAACTGCTCGTCAACAGGGGCTACGTGTCGAGCATCCGCGAGGCTTTCGAGCTCTACTTGGACGAGAGCGCCCCGGGATACGTCGAGCGCCGCGATCCCTCGCTGGACAATGTTTTGCGCTGGATCCGCGAGGCCGGGGGCATCTCGTCTTGGGCCCATCCGGCTCGCGCGATCCGCGAAGCTGAGCGATCGGCGCAAGATTTGTTCCAGGGGTTAAGAGCCAAAGGTCTCAATGCCATCGAGGTCTACCACGGTGACCACACTCCGGAAGAGATGGCACAGTTCCGTTCCGCGGCCGAAACCTTAGGTCTGGGAATCACCGGAGGCAGCGACTTTCACGGAGCCGAAAAAGGGCGAGCGCAACTGGGGGCTTTGAACCTGCCCTCGTCGCTGCTGGAGGCGCTGCGAGCCCACAGCCGAAGAGTCCACGATCCGTTACGCAGTCCCCATTAGGATCCGCCGCGGCGACTGCCCATCGAACGCAGAGCTTTGGATCACTAGGGGACGCAAGCACATAGTGGCCGTCCCTACAAGATGTCCCAGGATGTGATCAGCTGGACAAAGGTCGCGGTCGAGAGCGACTAGTACTTCGGAACCGTGGGGTCGACTTGGTCGCTCCAGGCTAGGATGCCGCCTTTGAGGTTCTTGACCTTGCCGAAGCCGGCGGTCTTGAGGAAGTTGACAGCTTTGGCGCTGCGCATGCCGGACTTGCAATGGGCCACGATGTCGTCGGCTGTGTCGAGCTCGTTCACGCGCTTTGGTAGATCGCCCAACGGGATCAAGTGGGAGTTAGGAATGGAGCAGATCTCGAATTCGTGAGGCTCGCGCACATCCAGGATGTAGACGTTCTCCCCGCGGTCCAGCTTTTCTTTCAACTCAACCGGATCAATTTCCCACTCGCTTGATCCGGGCGCAGGCTCCGGCTCGGCCTGTGGGATGCCGCAGAACTCCTCGTAGTCAATCAACTCGTGGATCGTGCGGTTGGGACCGCAGACCGGGCAATCGGGGTTCTTGCGCAGCTTCAGTTCCCGGAACTTCATGTTGAGAGCGTCGTAAAGGATCAAGCGCCCGCTCAGGGTTTCCCCCTTACCGAGAATCAGTTTCACTGTCTCGGTCGCCTGAATGCTGCCGACCAGGGCCGGAAGGACACCGAGGACGCCGCCTTCAGCACAGCTCGGAACCAACCCGGGAGGCGGCGGTTCGGGATACAAGCAGCGGTAGCAGGGACCGTCGTCGTGGTTAAACACGGTTGCCTGGCCTTCAAACCGAAAGATGGAGCCATAGGCGTTGGGCTTGCCCAGCAAGACGCAGGCGTCGTTGACCAGATAGCGGGTCGGGAAATTGTCGGTGCCGTCGACGACCACGTCGTAGTCCTTGAGGATTTCCAGCGCGTTCTCGCTAGTCAGCCTTACTTCGTGTTTGTCGATTTCGACGTAGGGGTTGATGTCGGCCATTCGCTCGGCGGCCGAGTCGAGTTTCGGCCGGCCGATGTCCTTCGTTCCATGGATGACCTGACGCTGCAGGTTGGTCATGTCGACGACATCGAAATCAACAATCCCGATGCGGCCGACGCCCGCGGCCGCGAGGTAGAGGCCCAGCGGCGCGCCCAAACCGCCAGTGCCTATCATCAATACACTGGCCTTTTTGAGTTTGACCTGGCCCTCCATGCCGACTTCCGGCATGATCAGGTGACGACTATAACGAAGGATCTCGTCGTTACTAAGGACGGGAGCGGCTGCTGCCACGCCTCCCGCAACGTTAAGTGACATGATTTCCTCCTCCAGCGATCGAAGGCACAATGGTGATCACGTCGCCGCCGCCGACTTTCGTAGCTTCCCGATCGAGGTAGCGAATGTCTTCGTCGTTCATGTAGACGTTGACGAAACTTCGCAGCTTGCCCTCGTCCGTGAAAAGGTGCTTGCGAAGATCAGAATACTGACTGGTTAGCTTCTCGAGCGCTTCACCGACGCTCGAGGCTTCGACCTCGATCGAGTCCTTTTTGTCAGCGTACTGGCGCAATGGTGTCGGGATCACTAGCTTAGCCATGGGCTTCTCCATAGGTCAGTTCTTCGTTTTCTGCGGCGGTTTGGTCCGGGTCGGGCAAGAAACTCCTGGCGTGGTCGAACCCTCCATTTTTGATCGAGATAACCACAAAAGAGTACCACGGGCAAGAGTTTTTCAAATCAGTTTCCGAAAAATAGGCGTCGCAGTCTGGGTGGGAATGGTAGATGCCGATCAACTCCAGTCCTCGCTTGCGCGCTTCCCGGTCGGCGGCCAATAGATCCTCGTTTCTGAGCTCGTAACGCTCGGCTTTCGAACCCGCAAAGGCGTTCTCCAGGGGAACTCCGACACGGACAGTCCGTTGGCCGTTCTCGGTCGCGCCCAACATGGCGCCACAACACTCGTTGGGGTAGGTGGAGCGGGCGTGCTCGACCATTTCTCTCCAGGGACCGGGATCCACGCGAATCATGGTTCGTCCCAGAAGCTTTCACTCAGGTATTTGTCCGCCGAATCGCAGAATACGGTCACGATGACGCCTTCGCGGACCCGGCGCGCCACATTCAGGGCCGCGGCCAGGTTGGCTCCCGAGGATATGCCGACCATCAGCCCTTCCTCGCGCGCCAGCCTCTTGACGATGGCATGCGCTTCTTCGGTCTCGACTTCGATGTTTTCATCCGCCAAGGTCTGGTCATAGATACCGGGCACGATAGCCGTCGGCATGTGCTTCAATCCCTCGAGCCCGTGGAATCCCGAGGACGGCTGCATCGAGATCAGCCTGATCGATTTCGAGTACTCCCGCAAGCAGCGGCCGACACCGGTGAAAGTGCCGCTGGTGCCGAGACCGGTGACGAAATGGGTGATGCGCCCGCCCGTTTGCTCGATGATCTCCGGCCCGGTTGTCTCGAAATGTGCCAGCCAGTTGGCCGGATTGTTGTATTGATCCGGATAGAAGTAAGCGCCGGGATTTCGGCGGTACTCTTTTTGGCACGCAAGGATAGCGCCGTCGGAGCCTTCCGCTGGGTCGGTGAGAATCACCTCGGCCCCGTAGGCTTTCAAAATCCGCTTGCGCTCCGGGGAGGCGTTCGCCGGCAAGAACAATTTCACCCGGTAGCCTTTGGCCGCGCAGACCATGGCGTAGGCGATGCCGGTATTGCCGCTGGTCGAGTCGATCAGGGTCCTCTCGGGCGTCAGCTTGCCCGTGCGCTCGCCGTCGAGAACCATGTTCAACGCGGGCCGGTCTTTCACCGAGCCGCCGGGGTTGAAGTACTCGGCCTTGCCGTAGATCTCGACGTCGGGCAGGTCAGCCGCTAGCTTTCCGACCCGAACCAGCGGAGTGTTGCCGACCTTGTCGACAACCGAACCCTCGCCTACCGGGTTTTTCATCGAAGCCACGCCGCTGTCCCTCATGGAAACTCGCCGTTTAGGGTGGAAAAGCGCCCGGACATATACTCTACCGCCCGGGGAGTGGGAAGCCAACCGCTGTTACCCTGATGGTAGGGAATCCCTACTATGTCTGTCAAAAATAGGGAGATTGCCGGACATGCTTAAGAAGCCCGGTCACCGAGTTGACGCCACAGTGATGGATGGCTTCCCGGCAGCATTTCTGTAATCTTTAGTGTATGTTAGATAGGGAGGTGCACTTTCTGTATGACTGTTAAAGTAGGTATCGAGATTCCCAGGGAGCTGCATACCCGTGTCAAGATGGAGGCCGCGCGGCGGCGGATAAAGATCAAAGACGCCTGCCGGGAGGCCTTCGAGGGCTGGCTCAAAGCAGGCGACGGCGAGCCGGACGCCGAGTTCCGACGGCAGATGGGAATTGCCCGCGAAGCGATGACACGCTATCACCGGGCGCTTAAGGAACTCGCACGTTGACGCAGGAACCCGAGTGGCTCTCGCGTGATGTCGTTCTGACGATTCACTCTGAGCAGATCGCGCTGTACGGAGGAGCTTCAGGCGTTCGGGACGAGGGTCTCCTTGACACTGCGTTGGCGAGGCCGCGGAATCTCCGGGCGTATGGGTCCGCGAGTCTAGTCGAACTGGGCGCGGCGTACGCCCTGGGGATCGTTCGCAACCACCCATTCGTTGACGGAAACAAGCGCACTGCTTTTTTAGCCATGTACACGTTCCTGGTGCGGAATGGGTTGGAGGTGATGGCCGGCGAGGCTGAGGTGGTGGCCGCGATGCTTGAGTTGGCGGGCGGATCAATTGATGAGTCAAGCTTCGTCCGGTGGTTAAAAGAGCACACGCGGCAATCTCCTTCAGACTAGACGTTCCATCTCCGCAGCCCACGCGAACTAGCCGCCGCCGCACCTTCACCGTAGGTTCCACTTCCTCACATTTCCTCACCGCGCCCCTGGCTCGCTATCATGTTGCCTATGGTGGAACCCGGGATCTCACTCGAACGAAGGATCGTCGTCTCCGAGGAAGACTCGATCACCTTTTTGGGAACCGACGTGAAGCCGTCGCTGGCGACGCCGGCGATGATCGCGAGAATGGAAATCACGGCCCACGACGCCGTGCGGCCATACCTGGCGGACGGCCAAGACACGGTTGGGACTCGAGTTAACGTCGAACACCTGGCTGCGACCCCGCTTGGCGCCGAGGTGACCTACGGCGCCAAGCTCACCGCGGTCGACGGGCGGCGGCTGACGTTCGAGGTGGAAGCCTCCGACGAACGGGAAGTCGTCGGCCGCGGCACGCACGAGCGATTCATCATCGATGTCGAGCGGTTCGCCGCCGGCTTGAGGAAAAAGTTCGGACAGCCATGATGAAACAAGCTGAACGCCTGTTCACTCCGTTGGCGGATTGGCGAACAACGAGGTCTCCCGCAAGTGCATCGACCGAGCCGGGCGGTCCGACCCTCAATCGATTCAGCCGCCTGAGCGTGTGGCTGATGCTAACCGCCTGGGCGCTCGGGGCGAACCTCCTGACGGCCCAGCCGAGCCATCGGCCGAAGACTCTGGGTCCAAAGTGGGTCTCCTTGTTCAATGGCAACGATCTCGGCGGATGGCGCGAAATCGGTCGAGAAAATTGGACGGTCGAAGACGGCGCCATCCACGGCATGGGGGTCACGGACGAATACGGCTACCTGGCCACCGAGAAAACCTACAAGGACTTTCACCTTTTTCTGCGCTTCAAATGCGAGGCCGACGGCAATAGCGGCGTCTACCTGCACACCGAATTTGACGGCGATACGCCGGACATTACCGCCGGGCGCCAGATCGAGATCGACCGCCGCGTCGGTCATCACACGGGCGGCATCTACGGCGACGGCAAGGGCTGGATCGTCTGGCCCGCCCCCGAACTCGAAACCGTCATCAAACCCTTCGACTGGAATGACCTTTTGATCAAGGTCGAAGGCAACCGCTACCGCACCTACCTAAACGGCGTCCGGATGATTGACTACACGTATCCCTCCCCGGGCTCGACCGAAGGCGTCATCGCCCTCCAGTTGCACTCGGGCGGCGAAGGCCGCATGCGGTTCAAGGACATTTGGCTGCGAGATTTGACGGGGCCGTAAGGAGGACGGGATGATCCGAGTCGTGGGAACCTGCACACCAGTCCTTATGAGGGGTCGCCTAAGTAGTCCATTTCATAAGTTCGGTCACGTATATTTAGATTTAGAAGCCAGGTGGACGATCGGGAACTTCGGGCACGGCATGCCGTGCCCCTACATTTCCAGGCACCCAATAGATCGGTAGGGGCACAGCATGCTGTGCCCGACTGCCCTCGCCCGAAACGTGAGTGTATTTATGAAATGGAGTACTTAGTTGTCTGATTCGGAATTACGGTGACGTATTCTGACCAGGATTTCCGATTTGGCTCCTCTGACGGCACGAGTCTACACCCTCACCCGGCGAAGCGCAACCATTTCTCCACCCGAAAGAGGCGGCGGCTGAGGCGGGACCGATCGAGCCCCCTTCTTGCCCCTCATGGGGGCTGATCCGCCGCTGCGAAGTCAATTTCGCAGACACCCTTCCGAGCTTCCGTCCTCAGTACTCAGGTTTCGCATTCGGCAAGTCGCGTGCTACCCGCCCGGCACAGGCAGCGCCCAGATCCTCCGCAGCATGTCGCCAAACAGGCGCCGGTTCAGATGTCCCTCCGCGAACAAGAGCCAGTAATACCGCGCGTGTTTAATTAGCCGTCCGCCCGTCTTCATCAGCCGGTGCTGCAAGCTCGTCAGCGACCAGCTCTTGATCCGTTGCGGCAGCCCCAGCCGCCGCCACAAGTTGCCCAGGTTATAGGCCAGCACGCTGAGCTGCAAGCGCACCTCGTTCGCCCGGAAGCGATGGCACGACAGCCGCGTCCAGTGCGTCGCTTGCTTACCTTCTTTGATCCACTGCTCCGCCGTGCCGCGCTTGTTGTAGAAACGCACCACCGACCGGCTTGGCAAGCTCATGTTCGTCACGATAAAACCGACGCGCGCGAATAGCTCGCCCTGGTGGTGCTCGACCTTGGCGACAACTCGTCTGGGCCCCTTCCAGCTCTCCGCCTGATAGCGAAAGCTCTTGTAGCGCACTAGCGGCTTGCGGCCGGGCCTCCCCGGCGGACGAAACAGGATGTCTTCGATCTCCAGCTCCAGGCTCTTATTGGCCGGAATGCGGATCGCGTAGTCCGCGCCGCGCTCCTCCAGTGCTTCGTAGATCTCGGGCTTGGCGAAGGCGGCATCGGCGCGAAAGGTGACCTGTTTGCCTTCGGCCAGTTGGCGCTCGATCTCCGGCAACAATAGCTCATCCCAGTCCTCGGCGCTGTGCACGTTGCCGGGACGCAGCTTGGCAGCGAGGCAATCACCATGACCGTTGAACAAAAGCAACGGGTGGTAGCAGACCGACTCGAAGTGTCCGTTGTAGGCACTGCCTTCCTGTTGGCCATGGACCGGACTCTCGGTGGAGTCCATGTCCAGAACGACCCGCTCGGAGTCGTCGAACGCCTCCGCTTGCCCGACCAGCTCTCGGTTCAGCGCCATCAGCCCCAGCAGGTTCTCTTCGCTCGCCAGCATCTCCGTCTCGAAGCCGTGCAGCGTCGAGGTCAAGGCCGCACCGCGATCCCAGATCTTCTGCGAGCCGATCAAGCGAAACGTCGGGTCAGCCGACACTCGGACGGCGTCGTTGACGTCCTCGTAGCCTGCCAAGCGGCTGTAGACCGACTGCCGCAACAGATCAGCGAACGTGAACTGCTTGTTTGTGCCTTGCCGGGAGTCGGTGAGATGCTCGCCGATCAGTTTCCCGAGTCCGAGTCGCTCGTCCAACTCCCGAACCAGGATCAAGCCACCGTCGGAAGTGACGTGCGATCCCTGGAAATCGACTTTCAACGAGCCGTTGAAACTTAGCTGGAATGGCTTGGTTTGTTTTTCACCCATTGGGTGTTGGCCTCCATGGCGTCCTCATCGGGCTCTAGCCCCTATGAATAAAGACGCTCAAGGCCGCCGGAAGGTCGAGAGGTCTGAATCAAATTGGAAATGCGGGTCTGAGGCACGTCAAGCTGCGGGAGCGAGACGTTTGGCATCGATCCGTGCCAGAAGCGTGTGAAGGGCGCCGCGGGTAAAGGTCCATTTGAAGGGCGATGCCGTCCGCTCATAGTGGCACTGGAACGCAAGGAGTGCCTTCGTCTGCCTTCGCGAGATGCTTGCCACTCACAAGGACCTGGCCCGCAAACTCCGGCGGATGGAAAGAAATACGACGCTCAGTTAAGGTGGTCTTCGACGCTATCCGCAAGCTGAGGGAACCGCTGGCTCAGCGCCGAAAGCCCATCGGGTTCCGGGCCAACTCTACTTGAAACCCTCTTCCCGGTCCTGGAGACGACCGCCTACTTCGTCGTTACACTCTTGCTTCCCGGCCCGAGTCAAAGCGAATCGTCACTGCCCAACGGAGACGCTTTACACGCCCGCCGCCGGCTGACCCTAACGCCATGACTGAGGTACGGCGTTTGTCATCCACCGGTCCGTGGGGACTACGTTTTCAAGCTACGATAATACTGATCGACGTTTCTTGACCGTGTCCTTCCTTGAGCGTTTCGTTGCCGGCATAGTCATTCCTTGCTGTTCGCCGCTCCGGGCCGGCGCATCAGCCTGAAACCGAGAGAAGCCAAACTTTCCCCCGGGCATGTAAACTGTTGGCAGTCAAAACGATGAACTCGACTTCTTGGCAAACCGTCAACAACCGGGCTCGACCAGCAAAACAGTCCCTACGTGCTTGGCCGGCGGTTGCATTGCTGTTTGCGCTGTCGGCTTGCAGCGGGGATGACCCAGCATCTTCGAATGCAGCCCCGCCCAACATCGTGATTGTCATGACGGACGATCAGGGCTGGGCGCAACTAGGCGTGCATGGGAACGAGGTCCTGCGCACGCCGAATCTTGACCGGCTGGCCGGGGAAAGCGTCGAGTTCACCCGCTTCTACGTTTCACCCGTGTGTTCGCCGACGCGGGCCAGCTTGATGACGGGCCGCTACAACTACCGGACGGGGGTTGTGGACGTCTCCCTCGGGCGGGCCATGATGCACACCGACGAAACCACGTTAGCGGAAATACTGCGCGACGCCGGATATCGCACGGGCATCTTCGGCAAATGGCACCTCGGCGACAGCTACCCCATGAGGCCGATGGATCAGGGCTTCGAGCAAGTGCTCGTGCACCGAGGTTGGGGCATCGGCTCGCCGGGGGACCCCGCGGGGACGGACTATTTCAACCCGATCCTGCAACACAACGGCGAAGAAAAGAAGTTCGAGGGATACTGCACCGATGTTTTCTTCGACGCCGCCCTGCGATTCATCGAACAACATCGCGATCAGCCGTTCTTCACCTACCTGGCCACCAACAGCCCGCACTCGCCCTACCTCGTACCCGAGTCCTACAGCAAGCCCTATCGCGCCCAGGGCCTCAGCGATGAGGACGCGCGCATCTACGGGATGATTGCGAACATCGACGACAACGTCGGCAGGCTGCTGGCCAAACTCGAAGAGCTGGGGATCTCGGAAAACACCGCGCTCATCTTCCTGACCGACAATGGCCCCGCGACCCGGCACTTCACGGCGGGGCTGCGCGGCCAAAAGGGCGCGGTCTACGAAGGCGGAATCCGAGTTCCCTTCTTTGTGCGCTGGCCGGCGAAGTTGCGCCCCGCGAAGGTCGATCAAATTGCAGCCCATATCGATGTCCTGCCGACACTGCTCGAAGCAGCCGGAATCGATCGGCCCGCCGGCCTGAAGCTTGACGGGGTGAGCCTGATGCCGCTGTTGGTTGGCGACAACGACGACTGGCCCGAGCGAACTCTCTACGTCCAGTGGCAGCGGGGGAACACGCCCCCGCTCTACGGCAGCTTCGCCGCGATCTCGGAGCAGTTCAAACTCGTTCAGAACCGCACCCTCGGAAAGCAAATAGGGCGCGAGCCGCGCTTCGAACTCTACGACATCAAGGCCGACCCGGGAGAGCAGAACTCCATCGGAGAGCTGCGGAAAAAGACTCTCGCTCGGCTTAAGGCAGGCTACGAGCGTTGGTTCCACGACGTCTCCGCGACTCGAGGCTACGACCCGCCGAGAATCGTCGTGGGATCCGAGCACGAGAACCCCGTTATCCTCACCCGGCAGGATTGGAGGGCCCAGGGAACGGACGGTTGGAGCGATCGCCACCTCGGCTACTGGGAAGTTGAGGTGGCGACCGCCGGCAGCTACGATATACGCTTTCGGTTTTCGACACAGACGCGGGCAGGGCGCGCCGAATTCAGATTAGGCCAGGTCAAGCTGCGGAAGCCGTTCACCCGGTCAGCCGAATCCGTCACCTTTCGCGAAGTCGAGCTTGACGCCATCGGAGCAAGGCTCGAAGCCCGCCTCATCCGCGCCGGCAGGACCGTGGGTGTAAAGTACGTGGATGTGACCAGGTTGGAGTAGGTTTCCAAGGGGACAGGGACCCCGCCTAACGCCTACGCGGCAGCAAACGTCCCCGTGGTGGGCAAAGCCAAAGGCCGCGGATCTGGAAACGGCTCAGATTCGCCCTACAAGGCTTTTGCCAGTCTCGCCGTCTTTTCGAAGGCTGACCGTTGGAGCCATGTTGAGCCTCCAACTTTCTCCGGTCCCAGCGTGCCCAACCCTACAAGAATCAACAACATGCACCGCCACGCACCTCAAAACTCTGGATACCGTATGGTGTGCTCGAAATAGAAAAGGGGTTTCTCGGTCTACGGGCAGTATTTTTAGTGGAAATCCGCTCAAGACGGGCCAAAATAGGGACCGGTACGCGATGTCGTCACGACAGCTCGCGCTGAGGGAGACCGTATTTCCCCGGCGTGGCTCCCCTGTTGGTACGCTTCCCTGACCCTTGCCATGGGCTCCTCCCAGCTGGTGTCTTGAGGCGCGTGCTTGCGCAGAGACGAAGAGGACGCTCAAAAGAGAGCAGCAGCCACAGGCATTTGCGCATTTCCTTGCTCAATACCACTTCGCCTTGTTGACCACGTTCTTGAGCTCTTCGCCCTGCGAGAATCGGCGAACGTTTTCGAGCAGAACCTCCAAGTGCCGTTGGGCGACACGGGGCGCCGCTCCGGCGACGTGCGGGGTGATGATGACGTTCTCCATCTTCCACAACGGGTTGCTCGAGGGCAGGGGTTCGGTTTCGAAGACATCGAGAGCGGCGCCCGCGATTTCACCGGCCTCGAGAGCGGCCGTGAGGTCAGCGAGATCGACCGTTACGCCTCGGCCGATGTTGATGAAATAGGCGGTCCGCTTCATTTGCTGAAACAGCGACCGGCGAAACATCTTCTCCGTCTCCGGAGTATGGGGAGCTGCAACCACAACGAAATCGCTTTCTGCGAGTAGCTCAGGCAGTCGTTCGAGGGGCCACAAGGCTTCGACGCCCTCGGGCGGCGGCTTTTGCACGGCATCGACCGCCAAGACGCGCATCCTGAAGGCCACGCCGTAGCGGGCAACCTCCAATCCGATCTCGCCCAGGCCGACGACGCCCAGGGTGGCGTCAGCGAGATGCATGTGGGCGCGATCGATAGCGGACTGGACGACAGGGCCGGTAGTGATTCCCGTCCGTGCCGCTTCGCCTCCGACGGCCTCCCAGCGGGCTTCACCCTGTCGGCGGATGTAGTGGTGAAGGTTTCGCGCAAAGCAAACCATGTAGCCGAAGACCTGGCTCGCGATGACGTCCGAATAGAGGCCTCTCATGTTGGTGAGCCGGCAAGGATGCTCGACGAGCTCGGGGAACATGTAGTGTTCCAGGCTCGCCGTGAGCGACTGCACCCACTGAAGTCGCGTCGCGGCAGTCAATAGCTCGGGCGTGATCTTCCCATAGAACGCCTCAGCATCTGCGATTTCCCGCAATGCCCCGGCGTCGTCAGCGGCGTTGGCGACCGTCATGGGTCCGGCGGCCTCGACGATCTTGGCGAGTCTTTCTTCATCGATGGGGGGGTGAATGACGAGTTTCATGGCTAGCCTTTGGTCGGGTGGGAGTCGATCTCTCTAAGTAGTCTAGAGTAACCTTAGCGCGCATTTTTCACCAGCATCTCGGCTGCGATTGTTCGGTGACGGTTCCACGATGTCCGCCCTGTTCTGGAGTCCCTCGTGGCCGTTCGCTAGCTCATTTCCGGCGCAAAAAGGAGAAACTGCGTGGTGGCTGGGTGCAGTCAGCCAATGTCGCGTCCGAATGTGCCCGTAAGTTGTTGATTCTTTGAAGGCGCGAAATTGGAAACAGTCCCCGCCCCGAGCGCTACGCGTATTTTGCGCCGGAAAGTATCTCGGGTCGGCCGTGCGGTCATTGGCGGGGGTAAGTTCCAGGCTCCCGACTCTGAAGCAAGCCTGCTCGGACTAAGGCTAAACTAGCGGGCCGAAGCCGACTCTCGGGCGGTCGCCAGACAAGCGACCGTGGTCAAATTGATCTGCCCGAGAGACCGAAAAAGCGCGCCGCCGCCAGAAGATGGCGGTCGTTGCTCCAGATTTCTTCAAACCCCGATTCTCGGGCCGTCGCCAGATGGGCCGCGTCGCCCGCTCGAAGATAAAGATCGCTCGGCGCCGATCTGATATAGGCCTCAACCTTGAACACGAGTCGATCGGACAACGGCAGAAGGTTCCACGCGCCATTGCGAACGTCTTCCAGAAACGCGTCGCGCACCTTCTCGGCCTGCTCGTCCGTCAACGATCGCTCACGAACGTGCCGCAGGAAAACGCATGCCAGCTCAGCAACGCACCAGTTCGACGAGTACAACCCGGTGGCGCGGCGGGCAAATTTTCGCACTTCCCTGCCGTCGAGTTCATTCAGATAACACTTCGCGATGTAAGCGGTATCGAAATACAACCTCAAGAGCGATCCTCTTCCAGCACGCGGCCGCTATCCGTCTTCACACGGGGAAGCTTGGTCAGAAGTTTCTCGCGGTTCGGTAGACGCCGTGTCGGCGGGATAAGCTGAAAAGGACGCAACTCGGCGACGGGAGCTCCCCTTCTTTCAATGACGAAAACCTGACCGGCGGCGACCTCCTCGAGAATCGCTCGCGTTCTCAAATGTAGGTCTCGCGTGGTTGCTCTTTTCATGTAACACATTGTGACACCTAACACACCGAGGGTCAACCTCGGCGCTGTTGATCCCGCTGATCGAGGTTTGTGCATCACCGCGGCACGCTCCGCAGCGATAGCTCAACAGCGGGACTGCCGGGTCGCTCTGATAAACTGGAATCTCGCATGGTGTATGACGTTTGTGTGATCGGCAGCGGGCCTGGAGGCTACGTGGCCGCCATCCGCGCGGCACAGTACGGTCTCAAGGTCGGGGTCGTCGAAAAGAGAGGCCATCTGGGCGGTACTTGCCTGCACGTCGGCTGCATTCCCACCAAGGCCCTGCTTCATTTCGCTGAATTGTACGAGTACGCTCTGCACGGCGAGGAGTTCGGCATTACCCAGACGGGTGTAGAGCTGAATTTCCCCCGCATGCTCGAGCGCAAGAACGAAATTGTGGCACGCCATGCCAAGGGCGTTGAATTCCTCTTCAAGAAACACAAGATCGACACCCTTCGCGGTTACGGCAAACTGCTGGGCGACCGGAGGATCGAGGTTTCGGACGGGAACGACACCAAACAGATCGTGGCAAAGAATACCATCCTGGCAACCGGATCGGAAGCGCAGACGCTGCCCGGCCTGGCAGTGGATCCGGCGCGCATTCTCACGAATGTCGAAATCCTCGACCTGGACGCCGTCCCGGCGTCGCTGGCCATTGTCGGCGGGGGCGCTGTTGGCGTGGAGTTCGCTTCCCTCTACCGCAGCTTCGGGGCCGAGGTGACGATCCTCGAGATGCTGCCCCGGCTGGTTCCCACCGAGGACGAGGACGTTTCCCGGGAGCTGGCGCGAGCTTTCCGGAAGAAGGGCATTCAGATTCACACGGCAGCGAAGGTCGAGCGAGTGACCAACAACAGCGCGGGTGTGAGCCTCGAGTTCACCGACTCGGACAAGCAAAGACAGCAGTTCTCATCTGAAAAACTGCTCCTAGCTGTGGGCCGCAAGCCGAACACGGAAAACGTCGGCCTCGAAAACACGGCCATTGAGACTGATCGCGGTTTTATCGTCGTTGACGAATGGATGAAAACCGCGGAACCGGGAGTGTACGCGATCGGCGACATCGTGGCCGGCACGCCGCAACTGGCACATGTGGCCTCGATGGAAGGGTTAGTTGCCGTCGGGCACTTTGCCGGGAAAGATGTCGCACCGTTGAATTACTTGCAAAGTCCAGCGGCTACGTATTGCGAGCCGCAGATCGGCAGTGTGGGGCTCAGCGAGGCCGCCGCCAAGGAGAAAGGCCACGCTGTGAAGGCCGGCAAGTTCAGCTTTGGCGGCAACAGCAAAGCATCGATTCTGGGCCACCGCGGGGGCTTCGTTAAAGTCGTCGCCGACGAGAAGACGGACGAGATTCTGGGGGTTCACATCATAGGTCCCCTGGCCACCGAGCTGATTTCGGAGGCAGTCGTGGCCATGTCCGGGGAAGCGACCGTCGAGTCCATGATGTACACCATTCACTCCCATCCAACGCTGTCCGAGGCGGTCCAAGAAGCTTTTAACGGCGTCTACGGGATGACGATCAACGCCTGAGGGTAATGAGCGTAACCATTTCAACAGCGGGCTCAACAGCGGGCGCTGTGGATGCTGAGTTTTCCGCCGGGGTGGAGCCGGTTTCCGTGGAGCCCACCCAACCCTGCGGATACGAAGATCTCGGCAAGATAAGCTTCGGCCGTGCTTGGGATATACAGAAGGATCTCGTCGCCCGGCGAAAGAGCGGAGAGATTGCCGATCACCTGCTTCTTGTTGAACATCCGCATGTCATTACGCTGGGCCGTAACGCGAAGGTCGAGAACATCCTTGCCGCGGAAGATCGGCTTGCAGAGCTGAAAGTGGACGTCTGCGAGACCGATCGCGGCGGCGACGTCACCTATCACGGACCGGGCCAGATCGTGGCTTACCCGATTGTCGATCTTGGCCAGTGGAAGCGTGATATCACGGCCTACGTCAGAGCGCTGGAGCTGGTGATGTTGAACACGGTGTCGGACTTCGGCATCGAGGCCGAGCGAGTAAAGGGGTGCACAGGGGTCTGGCATCGAGGCGCGAAGCTAGGGTCTATTGGAGTTCACATCAGCCGCTGGGTCACCTCGCACGGGCTTGCTCTCAACGTGTCGACGGATCTGGACTATTTCGATCTCATCGTGCCCTGTGGGATTTGTAAGCCGGTGACGTCCGTGGAACGGCTGCTGGGCCGGAGGCTTCCCCGAGAGGACCTGAAAGCGCGGCTGGTGTGGCACTTCGGACAAGTCTTCTCGCGTGACATGCAGCCGGGAGGCGCGCGGCTCAAGGCCCCTTCGCACCGGGGAATCGCCGAGAGGGGAATCGAATGACGGACGTCTTGATGCCCCAGATGGGGGAGAGCATTGTCGAGGGAACGGTTACCAAGTGGCTCAAGAAGGTCGGCGACAAGGTAGAGCGTGACGAGCCGCTGCTTGAAATCTCCACCGACAAGGTGGATTCCGAGGTGCCGGCCCCGGTCGCCGGCACGTTGGAAGAGATGCTCGTACCCGAAGGCGAGACGGTCGAGATCAATACCGTCGTCGCGCGGATCGGCGACGGCTCCGGAGCCGGACAAGCGCAGCAGCAGGAGGCTGCGACGAATGGCGAGGAATCCCCCGCCTCAACGGCCTCGGCTTCCACCGCCGTCACTGCCGCCGAAACGGTCCCCGAGCCAAGCACGCCACCCGCGACGCCCGAACCAACCCCGGCTCCAGCCGACGATGGGGATAGTGTACGCTCCTCGCCTTTGGTGCGCCGGCTCGCCAAAGAGCACGGCATCGACCTGCGGCAGGTCAAGGGCACGGGTCAAGGTGGGCGTATTTCGAAGAAAGACGTCGAAGCGTTTCTCGAAGTGCGCAGTCAGGCGGCTGCCGCTAGCGCCCCGTCACCGGCAGGGTTACCGGACACATTCCCCGCTGCGCCCCAGGCACGATTCGGAGACTATCGCGCCGAGCCGTTGAACATCATGCGCAAGAAGATCGCCGAGCACATGGTACTGACCAAGCGGGTGTCTCCCCACGTTTCGACCATCCATCAAGTGGATGTGACCCGGGTAGCACGTCTGCGGGAGACAAACAAGCAAACATTCTTCGAGCAGACTGGTGTGAAGTTGACGTTCATGCCCTTTTTTCTGCGGGCGACAGCCTCCGCCCTCAAAAAGTTCCCGGTCGTCAATGCTTCACTTGACGGTGAGCAAATCATTTTTCACTCGGACGTCAACGTGGGCGTGGCGGTGGCGCTGGAGGACGGACTTCTTGTGCCGGTGATTCGAAATGTCGATCGGAAAAACGCCGCGGCGCTCCAGCAGGAGCTGGCTGATCTGGCCGAGCGAGCTCGCGGCAAGAAGCTCAAACCGGAAGAAGTCCATCAAGGGACGTTTTCCATTTCAAACTACGGCAGCTTCGGCAGCTTGCTGGCGACTCCGGCCATCAACCAGCCCCAGGCGGCTATCCTCGGGTTGGGAGCGATTCATAAGGCGCCCGTGGTCATCGATGACGCGATTGCGATCCGCTCGATATGCTATGTCACGCTCAGCTTCGATCACCGTTTGCTTGACGGCGCCGTTGGGGATCAGTTTGTGAGCCACCTCAAGGGAATCATCGAGAATTGGAGCGAAGAGCTGCTCTAGCCCCACTACTGGATCACCATGCTTGACAAGCTCCGTTCCCCCATGCTGTTCCCGTCGATCGGCTCATCCTTACTAGTGAAATCGTCTGTATAATGGCTGTATCGTCCTCGAAACGCGACGGCTAAGATGACTGCGATTCTCTGGGTGGTCCTTCCGATTCTTATTGCCCTGGGTTCGGCTTTGCTGGCCGTCTACATCATGCAGCAGCGGCTGGAGTTACAACTGGCGCGGGAACGTCAAACTCTGGGCGAAGCGCGTGCCTCGATCGAGGCTCAGAAGGCCACGCTGGAAGAGGTCAATAGCCTGCGCGAGGAAGTAGCCCGCCGCAAGTCGCTGGACGACTTCCTCAGCGAACTCCGAACCGAGCAGCGGCGATTCATACGCGAGCAGAAGATGCTGTTCGCGACACGGAAATCTCTTGTGCTTCAGGAGAGGATTTACTTCCGGAATATTCCACTGTGTAATTGGGTGGAAAACGAAGTGACCATCGAAGAGGGTGCCGACATCGAAAGCCTCGCCAAAACACTGTCCGTCTTCGCACCTGAGCTTCTGCCGCCGGTGGCGCCCAAGGGGAACGGCGGATCGGCGCCCAAACCTAAGCTTCTGCGGTGACTAACGGCCCATACGCAGGAGTCGTGCCGGCAACTGCGCGGCGCCCCTACAGCTAGGCCACTTTTCTCACGAGGGGCGAGTAGGGGCGGGCCACTGTGCCCGCCCAGTAGTGTCGATGTACGAGCTTTTCCACAAATTCGCACTGAACAATGTGTACTGATCGGTAGTGGGCCGACACGGTGGTCGGCCCCTACGAGAACAACGGGTTTTGTGGCGAACCGGCGAAGTTTGTGAGAAAAGCGGGCTAGGCCCTGTCCCTACTGCAACCCAGATCGAGAATTACGGTTTCTAAACGTACTTGGCATAAAGTGTCTACCTATGTCCCGGTAGGTTCAAATCATGGAGTGACGCTCGAACCCCTGAGGAAGACGCCGGTGAATCAGAACGTGTATTGCAGCCAGAGGTAGGCAAAGGTCACGTCGCGGTCGGGACCATTTGCGCTCAGGAACTCACCCGTGAAAAAGCGGCCGTAGCCACCGCCGACGAGCGTATGCCATTCGAGCTTGTACTTTACGAGAACGTCCATCTCCGATGCGACCGCCTTCGGTGACCCCCGACCGCCGACACGCAGAACCCGACCACCGGCGTTGTAAAGCGCATCGTTCTCATTCGCTCGCCAGAAGTTGTGCCCTGCCAGGACGACCGCCAGGCCTGCGGCAGGCTTCACAGTGATTCCCCCACCGAGGTCGACGATATTCTGTCGGGCCACGGAATCAATATGGCCGAAATAAGCGTGCCCCAGCGGGAAAAGTTGATTAAATGTGCCTACTTCATCGTCGAGACCGCTGTCGCCAGTCGCATAGTCGAAACCGACATGGAGCCGCGGTGAAGCGGGAGCCCCGAAGAAGGTGTAGCCCATCTCGGAGGCCACCATGTAGACGCCGATATCCGCGGTCCCTACCGCACCGAATTGATAGGCAGCTTCGGCGTCGTAGTCGAAGTCGGTTTGACGGACTCTGCCGCCAACCCGGCTCCCGACCGTATGTCTTCGTTCGCGGCCGCTGGAACCTCCGAACACGGAGTTGTTTCTATCAAGGCCGAGCCAGTAGATGTCCCAGCCGGCCTTCGTCTTCGGCAGCCTCCCGCTGGCATAGACGCCATAGAACAGAGTGTTCGTATCGCGACGATTGAAGTGGTACTTGTTGACTTTGACGGGATGGACCCAAAAGCCTGTCACTTCCCAATTCTGGACCTCCAGCTCTCCCGAGAATCCCTCAAAAGTTCGCAAGGAGTTTCCCCACGGCAACGGGCTCACCAGCCGTTGTTTGCCGAAGAGCAGCTCCTGCCGGCCTACCCGGAAGGTGAAATCGCCGGCATCCGAGACCGGGACGCTGAGGTCGACAAAAGCGTTGAGTAAGTCGGCGGTGTCGATATCGAAAGGTCGCCGACCTCCCGGCAGATTCCGGTCGGTCGCGAGCGCCGTTTTCCCTTCCACGTAGAACCGCACATGGTCGCCGACGCGAATGTCGGCATGGAGAAGAAGCCGCGTGTTTACGAACAGGTCGTCCCGTCCCTCCGCATCACTAAAGCCGAAGTTATCCCAGCTCTCCATCCGAACGCGGTAGTGGCCGCCGAAGCTCACCCAAATGCTGCCGCTTTCGTTGAGCGGGACATGCTTAACCGGGTCAAAAAAGTCTTCCGTTCTCGAGGGGCCTTCCGCGACGACCGACCAGTTCTCGTTTTGGCGGAGGAATTTGTAAGTGGGGCGGTTCTTGCCCTGTTGGCCGTGTAACGGGCCGAGCAATGCAACGCAACAGAAGCCGAGTATGACAGACTGCCCCGCTTTGCCTAGAAACATCTTCTGTGTCGGCATGGTCACCTCCTTTGCTTGGCAGACCCCGAGAACGCTTACCTGCAAGCCCTGGGCGACGGGTCGGCACGGTCCCGTTCTTCATGCAACTTATCGGAAGCTCAAGGCACGAATGTGAGTCCGGTGGCGGAAAAGTTGGCCGGAGCGCGCCCGAACAGGCGTCACCTCCGGCCCAAGGCGTCTGGCCCGCGGCGCTTCCCTACCTTAAGAACCGCGGGTAGCAACCGTGGCCCAGAAGATGGAGGTGGCCTTGCACGAATCGGCCCGCGCGACCGGCGCGACCGACGAGGTATCACTCCGATGAGGTGGAGCGGATTTCGATTTGAGGTTGACGCGCAGCACTGGAGTGGACAAGCGGGCTCTCGGACCGGTCCGCCCGCGAAGTCACTGAGCTGATGCGTTGCGCTGGCGCGCCCCTGGATGCTGCGGGCTTCTCTGAATCTGGACCATCTGTTGCAGCATCTGCCAGTGTGAAGTAAAATGTAGCGCCCTGCCCAACCGCGGACTCCACCCGAAGGCGCCCGCCGTGTTGGTCCACGATTCTTTTACAGGTCGCAAGGCCGATGCCCGAGCCATCAAATTCTTGCTTTGAATGGAGGCGTTTGAAGGGCGCGAATATCGCTGCGTGGTGCTGCGCGTCGATGCCAATGCCGTTGTCCTCTATCGAGATCTCCCACTGGTCGCCTTCGCGACGGGACGTAACCCTCACGACGACCGGCTCCCCGCGGCTAAATTTGGTGCCGTTGGAAATCAGATTCTGCAGCAGCTGGACGAGCGCATCTTCGTCTCCCGCCACCGTCGGCGGCATGAGCCCCACGATAACCCTTGGTTGTGTCTCTTCGATGAGAGCCTTCAGGTTTTCCACAACGGACTTCATGCACGACTTGAGGTCAACCGGACCGAGGGCCTTCGCGGACCTTCCCGCGCGGGTGTATTCCAGAAGGCTGTCCAGCATCTTCGTCATGCGGTCCACCATCCGAAGAGCCGCTACGAGAAACTCATTGCCCCTGGCGTCCAGAGGCTTGTCTCGATAGAAGTCAAGTATCACTTCCACATTGTTTCTTACAGAGCACAGGGGGGTCTTCAAATCGTGCGAGGCAACCGAAACGAAAGCTTCCAGCTCTCTCTGCTTTTCGGCTACTAGTGTAGTGCCACTAACGGTTCTGGACAATGACGTGGGTTTTGGCGGCGCGCTCGACTTTGGCGAGGATATCTTGTGCCGGAGCTGTCCAGACAAAGGGCTTGGCCGCTTGGTTACTCGCTTCCAGGTACTCGTGGATGGCGGCCTCGAGTTCGGGAACACTGCGGAACACGCCGCGGCGGATGCGCTTCTGTGTCAGCTCGCGGAACCAGCGCTCGACGAGATTGAGCCAAGAAGAAGACGTGGGAATGAAGTGAAAGTGGAAGCGGGGGTGCTTCGCGAGCCACTTCTTCACCTGCTCATGCTTATGCGTGGAGTAGTTGTCCACGATCAGATGCAGCTCCAGCGCCGGTGGCGTTTCGCGATCGATCTTGCGTAGGAATTTGAGGAATTACTGGTACCGATGTCGCGGCAGACACTCCCCGATCACCTGGCCGTCGAGCACATTGAAGGCGGCGAACAGCGTCGTTGTGCCATGTCGTTTGAAGTCGTGGGTCATGGTGCCGGCGCGACCCTTTTTCAGGGGCAGTCCCGGCTGGCTGCGGTCTAAGGCCTGGATCTGGCTTTTCTCATCGACGCTGAGCACCAGCGCGTGCTCGGGCGGATTCAAGTACAGCCCGACCACGTCGCGGAGTTTCTCGACGAACTGCTTGTCGCGGCTGAGCTTGAAAGTTTCGAGGCGATGGGGCTGCAGTCCGTGCGCTTTCCAGACGCGCTGGATGGCCATCTTGGAGACGCCCAAGTGCTTGGCGATGGTGCGGGTGCTCCAATGCGTGGCCGCCCGGGGCTTCTCGTGAAGCGTTGTATCGAGGATGCATTGGACGAATTCAGCGGAGAGCGCCGGTTTGCGTCCGGGGCGCGTCCGATCGCGGAGTCCGTCGAGGCCGGACTGGGCGAAGCGCTTTCGCCACAGGATGACGGTCTTGCGGTTGACGCCGAGTTCGCGGGCCATGGCGTGGTTCGCCAACCCCTGCGCACAGCGCAAAACAATGTGCGCTCGCAAGACCATTTTCTGCGTCGTATTGCGGCCTCGAACGAGGCGACGAAGAGCGTTTCGCTGCGGAGCGGTGAGGGCTAGAGCGTCAGCGGATGGCCACATAAACCATCCTACCGCGAAAAGGGTGTTATTGTACAGCTATTTATGTGGCACTACACTAGTCTCTTCAGTCTGACCTTTTCAATGGCGTTGGTGATAGCCCGATAGAGGGCCTTCGGCGTCATAACCTGGCGCACCACGACATCTTTGACCATGTAATCCTGTGCGCCCCGTTTCATCGCCTCGACCGCCACTGTCTCGTTGCCGGCGCCGGTAAGAACGATGGTAGGAACGTCATCGCCGAGCGCGCGAATCGAAGCTAGTACCTCCAGGCCGTCGTGTTCTCCGAGGCGATAGTCGAGCAACAGACAATCGGTCTTCCGCGCAGCGAGGGCTTGCTGACCACTTTCTGCGTCCAAGCAGTGAGTGAATTCAACCTGAAATTCGGAAATCTTGTTCAACAGACGCCGCAGGAGTTCAGCATCCGCGGGGTTGTCGTCGATCAGCAGAATCTTCAGTGTTCGCCCGCTCATGGCTAGTCGCCTGTGTGGGGGGGGAGCACAACGAGCTTCAGCCAGTAGGCGCCCAATTGCTCCAAGGCGGCGACGAAGGCCTGGACCCCGATGGGCTTCTGGATGAATGAGTTGCAACCCAGCTTATAGCTCCGCACGACGTCCTCTTCATGCCGCGACGTGGTGAGCACGACGACGGGAATGGTGTCCAGGTTAGAGTCAGCCTTCATACGCTCAAGAACCTGTTTCCCGTCGAGCCTTGGCATGTTCAAGTCCAAGAGAATGAGGTCAGGTCTGGGGCACGCTGCCGGGTCCGCGAACTGCTCGCGCTGAAGGAGATAATCCATCGCCTCCTCGCCATTCGAGACAACACGCAGGTCACAATGAATCACACCCCTGGCGAGCGCCCGGCGGGTGAGGTTCTGGTCAGCCGGATTGTCTTCAACCAGCAAAACGGTCGCGGCACGAACTTGCTCGCCTGGCTGCATCATGATGGCTCCAATTCGTTACCTCGGTTGGGGAGGGTGAACTTGAAATGGGCGCCTTGGGCGGGTCTCGATTCCACCCAAATCCTACCCCCGTGGCGCTCAACGCTTTTGCGGCAGATGGCCAGCCCGATGCCCGTCCCTGGATACTCGGTGATCCCATGCAAACGTTTAAAGGGCTCGAAGATCTGCTCGGCATACTCCGGCTCGAGCCCAATTCCGTTATCGCGAACACCTAGGGTCCAGACATCACCCGTTTGCCCGGCCGTCAGTTCCACCACGGGCTGCCCGTCACGGGCAAACTTCAGAGCGTTGGAGAGCAGGTTCTGATAGAGCTGTGTGAGCAGGGTTGCGTCCCCCACAACCCTCGGAAGCGCTTGGCGCTCGATTCGAGCTCCGGATTGTTCCAGGTGTGACAGCAGCGCTTCGAGGGACTCGTCGACACATTCATCGAGTGAAACGGTCTCTGTTTTCATGGCCGCCCTTCCGGCTCGCGAAAAGGCGAGCAGGTCGGTGATAAGTGTCTGCATGCGGTTTGCGGCTTTCGCGATGTAATCCAGGTCTGTAGCTGCGTCTTCCGGTAGCTCCTCGTCTAGGTCTTCACGTAGTAGTGCTATACGCAACCAACGACCGCACCGGTTCCTGCAGGTCATGGGAGGCGACATAGACAAACTGCTCGAGTTCGTGCTGTGTCGCCTTCAGATCTTCCGCCTTCTGCTCGGCCAGCTTCTTGGCCTGAAACGCCTCATCGCGCATTGCCCGGTAGGCCTGAATGCGGTGGGCCAAGTCAGTAACGTCCTGAATCGCAAACAGGGCCCAGTAATCTCCCGATCCGCTCTGTGGAAGCGCTGTGACCATCGCCTGCTGCATGCGCCGACGGCCGTCCGGCAATACAGACGGGACGATCTCACCGTGGAGTTGCGACGAGAGGATGAGCGGCGCCCCGGCCTGAAAAACGGCTTTGAGCCGCTGCTGATATTGCGGCCGACGCAAGCGCTCAGAGAAATCGCCGATCGGCCGGCCTACGATATCCGCGCGTGGAATTCCCGTCCACTGCTCGAGACATCGGTTCCACTCGGCCACCGTGCCGTCAGGGCGCAAGACGAAGACGCCCAAGGGCAAATGCTCCAAGAGGGTAAAATTTTTGGCTCCAGCCGGCTCCAAACCACCCTCCCTCTAGACAATGAGCTCCTCATGCATTGTGCGGATGCGCTCTAGCAGGACCTCAAAAGAATCCATGCCGAATAACAGCGTTACTTCGCCCTCGATCTTTTCCTGCTCCAGCGAGAAGTGACTCTGTCCCACGAGGAAGTGAGTCTGCGCCAACAGGACGGCTGCATCAGCCTGCGAACGGACAGCCTCGGCGAGGTCCTCCGGCGTTTCTTCGCTGTAGGTCGGAAGCTCGTAGCTGATGTGCCGCTCCAACACGTTGGTGATCGACCCCATGACCGCGTTCAGCAGGATGTTCCCTACCTCTGTGAGGGCACCGGCTCGCAGACTGTCGAGATCCGGCGTCCCGGCTTCCTCGCCGGTCAGCAGCGCGACGAGTTTGGAAGCGCTATCGGTCGGAAACACGAGCCCAGTGGTTCCTTGGATTTCGCCCGAGAAGCCCATCCGAACCGCCGCCAACTTTTGCCCCGCGGTCGACTTAATGATCTCTTTGATGTCCGCCGGAGAAACGAGGCGAACGGAGGGCACGCGGAGCTCGACATGCGCTCCGACCATGTCGTTGAGCGCCCCGGCAGCGCGGCCGACGCCGATGTTGATGAGTTCTCGAAGAGCGTCAATTTCTTCCGCCGAGACGTTCACGGTTCCACCTCTTGGAGGGACAACGCACGTTCCAGGACGCCACGCAGCCTTTCTTCGCTTGGCGGCTTGTGAATGACGTCGAACGCCCCCAGGTCCCGGCACCGTTCGGCCGCGGTATCCTGAACGTCCGCGGTCAGCACGACTCGCGGAATCGAGCAGTGTTTTTTCTGCAGCTCCGCCAGCACCTGGAAGCCGTCGAGTACCGGCATCAGCAGGTCGAGGAGAATGACGTCCGGCGACTCTTGTTGCACAAGCTCGATCGCGGCCCTTCCGTCGCCGGCCTCAATCGTGTCCTGTGCCAGCGGACCCAAGGCGCGTCGAATCATGCGTCTCTGGAATGAAGAATCATCAACAATGAGAATCTTGGGCATGGATCTCCTTCGCGAGGCGACGCCTTCCTCGCCGCTCTGGCGCTACATAATATCTGATCGGCCGGGTAACTCAAAACATGAAGCCCGCGGCGCGGACCTGGCGTTCCCGGTTCGCGTACTGGCTACGCGTTTCCGTTTGTCATGTGATTTTTCGACGATCATCCGGCGAGCCGCCTAACGGCGGCTAGGACAAACAAGAGTGTTTGTCCCTACTGGGATCGACCGATAGCCAACGGCCGCAAGTCTCGGCAAAACGACCGCCGAGCCATGCGCTACGGGGTCTGAAACTTACCGCTTGCTGACGCGCGCGGCTCGGGAACAATCGGTTTCCCTCTGCCGAAGCGGCGACCGTTCGCCTAGCTGCATCATGATGGCTCCAATTCCTTACCTCGGTTGGGGAGGGTGAACTTGAAATGAGCGCCTTGGGCGGGTCTCGATTCCACCCAAATCCTACCCCCGTGGCGGTCAACGTTTTTGCGGCAGATGGCCAACCCGATGCCCGTCCCTGGATACTCGGTGAGCCCATGCAAACGTTTGAAGGGCTCGAAAATCTGCTCGACATACTCCGGCTCGATCCCAATTCCGTTGTCGCGAACACCCAGTGTCCAAACATCGCCCGTTTGCTGGACCGTCAATTCCACCTCGGGCTCCCCGTCACGGGCGAACTTCAGAGCGTTGGAGAGCAGGTTCTGATAGAGCTGTGTGAGCAGGGTTGCGTCCCCCACAACCCTCGGAAGCACCTGGCGCTCGATTCGAGCTGCGGATTGTTCCAGTTGTGACCGCAGCGCTTCGAGGGACTCGTCGACACATTCATCGAGTGAAACGGTCTCTGTTTTCATGGCCGCCCGTCCGGCTCGCGAAAAGGCGAGCAGGTCAGCGATGACCCTCTGCATGCGGTTTGCGGCTTTCGCGATGTAATCCAGGTCTGTAGCTGCCTCTTCAGGAAGCTCTTTGCCCAGGTCTTCACGTAGTAGAGTGCTATACGCAACCAAGGACCGCACCGGTTCCTGCATGTCGTGAGAGGCTATGTAGGCGAACTGTTCCAGTTCGGCATTGCTGCGTGCCAATGCCTTCTCAGCCTCCCTGCGTGCGCTCAGTTCTTCCAGTAGGTCATGGTTGACTCGAGACAGCTCGGCTGAGCTGCGTTCGGCTTGGACAAAAAGGGCATAGGTGTTCCTCAGCAGACCGTGGAGCATGACAGCGTAGCTGGCCACCTTCAACAGATGGGCCGCGTCAAACATCGCATCGAACAAACCGAACGACCGTGACATGAACAGCGCTTGGCCCATGAAGCCGATGACCAGCGACACCACCAGCGCGTTCTCGAATGGGTCTTGCCGCCAAATCCCCTTTTCCCGATAGCCGGAGAGCGCCATGAGAAACAGCGCCGCGGAGACGAACTCTTCCGGACGTCCGAAGAACAGCTCCGGATAGTAAGCTCTCGGCAGGGGCACGAAAGCGAAGAAACAGAAGCTGATAAGCGTCAGAACCGAGACACTGATGTAGACAGCTCCCTCGCCAATCCCGCCGGCCGCCTTGAGCCTTTGTTCCCGTTTCCAGGCCCAGTAACTTAGCAGCATCAGTAGCGCAAGAAACGTCCGCGACGCGTTCCAACTCCAAGGAATCAGAGAGGGCGGTGCGGACGGCAGCAACTGGTTAAAGAAGGAGCTGGTGACTACCGCGTGGTAGCAGTCGAGCAGCCCCGTTCCGATGAAGCCGGTGCCGACAAACAAATAGGTGTTGTTCTTCTTGGCGTAGAATCGAACGATGGCCACCAGCCCGACGATCAGCGCCAGAATGGCGGCAATGACCTCCGTGATGGTATGCAGCTCAGTGCTGCCTTGCCACGTGCTGTCCGTCAGAGCGGCATAGGCCAGGACCAAGCTGACCACCAAAGCGATGTGCTTCCAGATGCCTGCCAAAACGAGCGTCTCCTATCTCGAGAACAAGCCTGTGGCGCGCCGCACCTACTGTGCCTCTTGAAGCACTCTCGGATTTCGCCTTCCTCGGATCGCTACGGGCGGCTGGCCTTCGCAGCCGGCCGCTGACCCTTGCAATCAAGGTGTAGATCGTTCTCGGTGTTCAGCTGTAAGGGCTGAGCGACTGTCGCTAGCTCCGAGAAGCGAATCCGGGATCGTGCTTCCCGCGACCGCGTGCGTACGTTCGGCCAAGATCGGCTAGTCAGGGATAGAATCGGCTACCGCGGGAGACTTGATTAGGCGCAACCGATGCCCGATTACCTTCATTCAACATGTCTCCCTGGCCGTGGGAAGGTGCGCCGTGCGCTGTTACGGCAGTCGGTTGCGAGCAGCCTCAAGTTCTCAATGAGATAGCTGCATTGCCGAAAATCCAAGCGGGGGCGGCGAGATCCCGCACCGTACGTAGAATCAGTAAGTTGGAGTCCTCAGGATAATTTTAATCGAGGCTGTCCCGGTTTTCCGGTTTTGGCCCGGCTTTGGCGGCTGCGGAACAAATAATGATCGAAACGAACCCATTTCTCGAGACCCCGGGAATGGTAGGTAAGCCTAGCTATTTCTATCGATTAAACTAGCTTTAAGGGGGCGAACAAACGGTGTAGCCGATCGCCGAAACGAACCGAAACAAACCCATTTTTACCCCCGCCGGGCAAGGACTCCCGCGCCCCTTCCAAACGCAAGGTTAGTCGTTCGCTGCCGAGGCCTCGCGGGACTTCTTTGTCAGTACCGCCGTCTTTCTCCACAAATACAGTGCAGTTCCGGCAACGACGGAGATCCCATTGTAGAAGTGGTAGAGCAGGTGGAAGGGGACAGCTGCCAGGGTGAACCAACCACCTCGGCGTCGAGTTAGGAAAACGTAGAGCCGCGAGTTGATAGAAAGAACAGCCAGAAGAAGCAGACTTGGAACAACGAGCATCGGGTGACGCGGTAGATGACTCAGGATATAGATCCCCGACGCCGCACTCACTAGTCCCAGCAGCACGGAGTAAGCCTTGTTCGCTTTGCTGGTCCCACGGCCGGGCAAGAATCGATGGCCGACGAAAAGCGCCGCCAACGCAGTGAGTAGCGCGGGGATGATCGGCAACATCTGCTGCCAATAGACAAGCAGGATCGAGACCCCGAGCCCAGCCCCCGTCCATACCAATGGCCGGTTCTTTGCAGCAGAGGACGATGACCCGAAGAGCCAGTAGTTGCTGATCAGCAGGAATGCAACGCATAGCAGCGGGACCACAAAGACGCCTTGAAAGTGAATCGCCAAAGTAAGGACCGAGAGCAGCAAGAGATACACGAGCACGATGCTGATGCGCTGCGAGACCTGTACGTTGAGATCATCAGGCAGCCTCGCATTCCGGAGGATCAGTTCAGTCCAGGGGATGCCACGATCCAGAATGTCGGTTCGAATGAGCCTCCAAAAGGTCCATGCCTTCAGGTGCTTTACCTACAGGCGTTTGTCTAGCAGCATTTTGCGTCCATCGGCCCGCATGCGGTAGCCGAGTTCGATGTCCTCAACGGCGGGGCCGTTATACTCCTCGCTAAAACCGTTGTGTTGGGTATCCACTTCATTCAGGTACACCCTATGGGTTGTGGCCTCGCGGCTCCGGAACAGGAATGTGAGATTGCGAGAATCGTGCGAGTGGCCGCCAAGCCGACCCACACGCGAATTCATTGCGGTGGCAGCCTTCGGGCGGCAACTCCGAGAATCGGACGCGCTACGCAGCCCCACGCCGCGCCAGAGCAGTAACCTCGGGATTCGCTTCTTGGTAGATGCTTTCGCGCGACCACAACATCTTGTGGCTGCCTGAGTCAAATGGATACCCCACACCGTTGTATTGGGCAAAGACCTCCCGCCGAATGGCGCCGCAGCCACTCCAAAACGTAGAGGCCGTTGTGCGGCTGGTCTGGTGCACGTAGTGGTGAAACAGATTCTTGTACTGAGAGAGGAAGTCGCGCTGACTGGGTTGCTCGTCGTAGGAGCCGATCAAAGCGTCCAGTTGTGGGTCTTCGGCAAAACGATTCCACACCAGCTGGAGCGTGCCGGGAGAGACACATGCATCGGCGTCGATAAAAAAGAGTATGTCTCCTTGTGCCTCACGAGCAGCTTGATTCCGCGCGATGGAGGGCCCTTGGTTGGTCGAGAGGCGGATGACTCGGCAGCCGAAGGAGGCGGCCACTTCCGCTGAGTCATCGGTCGAAGCATCATCGACCACGATGCAGTCGTATTCGGAAAAGGTGGATTGTCGAAGGCTGGCGAGACAGCTCTTGAGGTAAGACGCGCTGTCGTGGACAGGAACGATGACAGAGATTTTTGGGACTTGTGGTGAGCTATCGACCAACAACCCAGTCTACGGCGGCTGGATTTAGTTTTGCAAATGAGCAAAGTTGTCCCATGCAAGATGATCCTGGAGCACAGCGGTCGGGTCAGGGCGCAGTGTGGGCGAACGCGAGTCGCGATCCGGAATGCTCAACGTCTCATGCTCGAGGGGATGCGCCAGTTTGTGGCCGCGAGGGCTTCTGGCGCGGTAGAGAAAACCGTAGGTCTCTTCGATTCCCCCCGTGAAAAGCTGGGCCCGCTGCGTAACACACCTGGGCGTTTTCACGCTTCGTTGTGGCCCAAAAGGCCATGAGCGACTCGCGCTCCGGGTTCCCGCGGGACTAGCCGCGTCGCCAGGCTGCGGCGACCTCCACTTCCGCCGGGCCGGCGGTTTCGGCCTGGCCGACCTCGGTGGGATCTTGCAGTTCGGGAATCTCGATACGGACGCGCGTCCCTCCGCCGGGACGCGGCTCGATCGTCATCTTGAACTCGTTTCCAAAAAGAACTCCTAGCCTTTCGTGGACGTTGCTGACCCCGATGCCACGCTGAAAGATTTCCGGCATGGCCTCGTCGGAAACACCCACCCCGTCGTCCTCGATCTCGATTTCGAGCCGCCCGCCTCGGACGGCGCTGCGCAGCCAAATCGTGCCGCCGCCGACCTTAGGGCTCAAGCCGTGCTTGATGGAATTCTCCACGATCGGCTGCAGCAGCATGCTGGGCACGAGCGCCCGCAATGTGTCTTCCTCGATTTCCTTCACGATCCTGAGCTTGTCTCCAAAGCGCACCTGCTCGATACCCAGATAGTCGTCAATGAAGGCAATCTCTTCCCGCAGGCGGGTAAAAGCGTCCTGCTGGCGCAGAAGGCGTCGCAGAATGGTGGACAGCTTGAAGATGATCAGCCGCGCCGTTTCACGGTCACTGCGGATGAGTGACGTCACGGAATTCAACGTGTTGAACAGAAAGTGGGGGTTGATCTGGCTCGTGAGCGATGCCATCCTCGCCTGCATCAGCAGCCGCTGCTGCTCCTCGAGTTTCCACTCGTATCGGGTAGCATTCCAGACCTTGAGGGTCAGTCCGACGCAAACGGGAACGGAAAAATAGACCAGGGCTATGGTGAAGGGATTAAGATCGTGGTTTGATTTGTAAAGGACGAAGAGCGCCTCCTGCTGCTCAAAAGTGTGCCCCAGGTTGGTGCGGATAAACTCAACCCCAAGGCAGCAGAGCAGAAGCAGTATTTGAAAAGCGCCTTCGGGAGTCTTCAGACGGCGGATAAACCAATTTGAAATAGCGAAGGGGAAGAACGGCGAGAAGCGCCAGACTTCCTCCGGTCCCGGGGCAAAGTCGCGCAGCAATCCTCCCAGGGCCCCCACCCCCACGAACAGGGGAACGGTAAGCCACTCATGACCGGGGCCAACCAAGGCCCCAAGACCCACCAGGCCCCCCGCCACCGCTCCGGTTACATAGCCTCCGACCAAACCAGAGACGAGAGCCCCCTCCAGGCCCAACTCGGTCGCCTTGTAGCCCAGAACAAGCCGCACCAATGTCCCCGACAGGAATACCCCGCCGAACAGCAACCCGAGCTGCAAACGTTGGCGGATAGTACGTTGCTCCCTCAGAAGCATCGTCTTCGCTAACGACCAGCGCAGCATGATGCTCGCCATCGAGGCGATGACGGCCAGCTTGACAAGCAGGCTAACTAGAAGTTCTCGTTCGGTACCCATGGCAGCGGTATTTGTGTCAGGAACCTAGAGCAGAGCGGCGCGTGGTCGGACGACGCACCCGTAAGGCGCCGCGACTACTGAACGGCTTCCCATCGGCCTTGGGAACAAGTCCAGGTCCCTACACCTCCACTATAATGTTAATACTCGGAAGGCCCCGACAAAAAGGGGTGCGCCCTCCGCTTCAGTGTCCTATTCCATGAAAGCAGCATCAAAGTCCGCGCAAACGATCAGCAAGGTGGCGGAAGCCGCCTTCCCGTGCCGCTTCGGGGAGTTTCGGATCTACGGGTTCCGCCGCTCCGGGAACGGCAGTGACGAGGAGATTGTGGCCCTCAAGATGGGCGATTTTTCCGCTTCCGGCCCGGCCCCGCTTGTCCGCGTCCACTCGCAGTGCCTTACCGGTGACGTATTCGGCAGCTCACGTTGCGATTGTGGACCGCAGTTGGCTATGGCACTTGAAAGGATCGCCGAAGAGGGCTGTGGGCTGCTGATCTACGACCCTCAAGAAGGACGTGGCATCGGTCTTGTCAACAAGCTCATGGCCTACCAGCTTCAGGATGAAGGAGCGGACACGGTCGAAGCCAACGAAAAACTGGGATTCGAGCCCGATCAGCGCAACTATGAATTACCGGTCGCCGTCATGCGCTACTTCGGCCTGACCGCGGTCCGGTTTCTCTCGAACAACCCCTCCAAGGTGGAAGCCCTCGAAGCTGCCGGGGTCGCTGTCGAAGAGCGCGTGCCCTGCGAGGCAACTACGGACACGCGTGCCACTGAATACCTGCGGACGAAAAAAGAGAAGCTCGGGCATCTGATTGAAGGGCTGTAGATCCCGACAGCCCACGCGGGCACGATATGTCGTGCCGCTAGATGTACAATCCCTACACTATCCTCGTCAGGTGGTGAGAAATGCGGGCTAGTATCCCCTGGCGGTTCCTTCCGAGCGGGAATCCGCCGCTCCCACGAGCCAATCGCCGTCGCGCTTGATCGCCATGGCGCGACCCATCGGACTCACGAGCTTAATCCTGTGTCCGCGCTCCTTCAATCCTTCGATCGTCTGCGGTGAAAAGCCGGCATCCTCCATTCGCAGCTCGTCGGGCATCCACTGGTGATGGAAGCGGGGGAAATCGACGGCTTTCTGCAAGTCCATGTTGAAATCGGCGACGTTCGTAATGATCTGCAGCACAGTAGAGATGATCGTCGGCCCGCCCGGCGCGCCGAGCACCATGAAAAGCTCGCCGCCGCGGCTCACAATCGTAGGTGTCATTGCCGAAAGTGGGCGTTTGCGCGGTTCAATGGCGTTCTTCTCGCTTTGCAGCAACCCAAACATATTCGGCTCGCCGGGTTTACTCGTGAAGTCGTCCATGATGTTGTTCAGAAGGACCCCGGTTCCTCGCGCGGTGACGCCCGAGCCATATAAGCCGTTAAGCGTGTAGGTAACGGCCACGGCGTTGCCCTCGGCGTCGACGATCGAGTAATGCGTCGTCTCGGGGCTTTCATGGCCAGGTAGCCGGCCGGGCTGAACGTACTCGCTGAGGGTCGCCCGGTCCGGCCGGATTGTCGAACGCCGATCAGCCGCGTACTTCTTGCTGGTGAGTTTCTTGACCGGGACATCGGCAAAATCCGCATCTCCGAAATGCTCGGCGCGATCGGCGAAGAAACGACGCATGACCTCGGCGACATAGTGGATCGACGAAGCAGATCCGGCGCCGCTGGCCGCGTAGCCGGTTCCCTCCAGCATGTTCAGCATTTGAATGACCCCGGCTCCGCCCGAGCTGGGCGGTGGTGCACCGAGAATCTCATAGTCGCGGTAGTGACCCACCAGAGGGCGCCGCTCGACGGGTTCATACTCCGCGAGATCCGCCATCGTGATGAGCCCCCCATTGCGCTTCATGTCGGCTGCGATCAGACGTGCTGTTTTGCCGCGGTAGAATTCGCCCGGGCCACGTCGCGCAATTCGCTTGAGTGTGGCGTGAAGTTTGCGTTGACGGAACCGCTCGCCAGGTTCGTATGGTCGTCCATTGCGCAGAAAGATCCGGCGGGACGCCGCGAAGAGCGGCAGCCTAGCATTCGCCCGCAGGCTTTCGACCAGACCCTGGCTTACAGGGAAACCCTTGTGGGCAAGTCGAACCGCCGGCTTTACAAGTTCGGCCCAGGGCCTGGCGCCGTATTTCTTCCGGGCAAGCTCGAAGCCACGGACGGTGCCCGGTACGGCAACGGCGCGATATCCCACGACACTATCGGCGGTGGGTTCGCCGTTGTCACCGAGGAACATGTCTCGGGTAGCGGCGGCCGGCGCTCGTTCCCGAAAATCGATGAAGGTGGAGCGGCCATCCGCGAAGCGGATCAGCATAAAACCGCCGCCGCCGATGTTGCCGGCTGCGGGGTGCGTAACGGCCAAGACGAAGCCCACGGTAATCGCCGCGTCGACGGCATTGCCGCCCTTTCGCAAAACGGCAAGGCCGGCCATGGTGGCGTGGTCTTCCGCCGAGACGACCATAGCGTGCCGGGCCCGGACGGGTTCGCCGGCGGCAGCCGAGCCGGCGATGAAAAGCAAGCCTACGACGAGACTCAGCCAGCTTGTTACTACCCGAAAAGCAGGCCGCGGCCAGGGAAGAATTAGACCGCCTTTCTCACGAGGGGCGCGTAGGGGCGGGCCACTGTGCCCGCCCAGCAGTATCGATGTGCGATCTTTTGCACAAATTCGGACTGAACAATGAGTACTGGTCGGTGATGGGCCGACACGGTGGTCGGCCCCTACGAGAACAACGGACTTCGTCGCGAATCCCCGAAATTCGTGAGAAATGCGGGTTCGAGCGTTCGAAGGGAATCTGTGGTCGGAGGACACAGCCGCTGGGCGAGCTTGGTCACGTGCAGCCAAGAATCGTTTCCGTCGCGGCCGCCGACCGGCGGGCTAACGGCGGCGTCAAGCGATGCCGCTTGACGGTCCACAGGCGAACGCCGATTGAGAGCTGGCTGAAGATGTCTGAGCGGCGAAGGTTGAAAACAGGCGCTCGACGGACGCGCTGCCGCAGTCGGAACAGACGACGGGCTCGCTGTTCCGGCTCAAGACCAGTTCCTCAAACCTGGTTTCGCAATCGCTACAACGATACTCGAAGATCGGCATACGGCAACCTTGATTCTAGCCTGCATTCCCTGATGATGGGGCCGGAAATGGGTTCGTTTTGTTGTTTCATCCTGCCAACGGCGCGGTATGTGGACGCAGCCGAAGCGCTCCTACGTTCATTTTAACCGAGGAGTCCAAATTGGACCTCGACGCGAGCACTGAAGCTGCTGAAAACATGAGACGTTGTCGTCCGTGACTGGCGGAGCGAAGTGGGCAAGCGTTGAAAGCAGTCAGGCTTGGCCGCAGGGCATGTTTCCGCCGCCGGCTTGGCAGATACCCTCGGCTTTGTTGAAGCAAGTGTCTGCGTCCGACGAAGTGTGGGCCGCGAACGTAGAGAATAGGCGCTCGACGGCGGAGCTTCCGCAGTCCGAACAAGCCGTAGAATTCTCGGATTGTTCCCGGCGGCTCAGGACGATCTCCTCAAACTTGGTCCCGCAATCGAAGCATTGGTATTCGAAGATTGGCATGTTACGCTGTCCCACACAAAAGTTTCTGGTCGTCCCGGCGACATCGAGTCTCGACGTGGCGCACGCTTTCAGCGTGCCGTGTCGGGCTTTCGAGCCCGACATTTCCGAATCGATAGCGAAAAATGGCGACTGCCAGGACTGCCACCAATTCGCCCCCATCATGGCCCTAGAAACAAGTGCTTAGCCTCAAGCGAATTGGCTGGCTGTACCCGATTTTTCGCGGGCTGCTACTGCCATTCTAGCGGACGGCGGACGCCAATTCAATTTCCGGTTTTGATTATGGCCGCCACAGGCGGAGATTGTCTCCGCTTAACCGCAGCCGCCCATGTTGCCGAAGTTCTCGGTGTCTTTCGTCCAGCCGACGATACCGTCCTCGGTTTTGACGCTGACCCACCAGGTGCCCCAGCGCTCGTCCTGGGTGACGGGATAGAGGTATTCTCCCCAACAGCGTTTATCCGGGAACGGGCAATGGTCGTGGATATTTCCGGAAACATCGAGCTCCAGGATTTTGCCCTCATCCCACACGCGCCCAATGCCCTCGCCCAAGGAATCCAGCAGAAAGACGATCGAGCCGGCGGTTGGGACCTTCGAGTAGGCAGGCGGCTGTCGCACGGCTATGGGAATCGGCCGGATATGTACTTCGCCGGTCAGCCCTTCGACCTTGTCCCCTTTCGCCAGACGGCCTAGGACGGTCTCGCCATTCGGCTTGTCGTAAAGCGCCGTGTCGGCGTGGACATCCCAAGTACGGAAGACGCAGCACTCGAATGGGCATGCGTCCTTGGCAACGAAGTCGGCCGGGGGCTTCCGTTCCGCGGGCAGAGCCGCGAGTTTCCTTTGAAATTTCTGTCTGCGCCGGGCCGTCTGCTCGCGGTCCGCGGCAAGCTTTTGAGTGAGCGGCGAGCGTTGGAATTCCTGAGAATTCGTCAGCGGATGTAGCGCGTTGCCTTGGGTCCCGAGCCGCCGATCAACCTCGTTGTTCTTCTTGCCGTGGAGGTATTCGAGGACCGCGATGGCGTCGCCGTTTTGGCTGAGTTCCACATACAACTCGGCCAAATAGAACCATAGGTATTGACCGTGGCAGTGGTTGCGAATCAGCTCCTTGCGCATGGCGACAGCCGTTTGGGAGTCGCCGCGCTTCATGGCTGCGTCGTGCTTGCGGTTGATCTCGCGCGTAACAGCCATTGCCCGGGAGCTGAGCTGATAGCGGCCGCGGCAAGGCGCCCCCAGCAGTTTCTCTTCAGCGGTTTTCTCCTCTTGGGCCGCCGGTTGTGCCCCTACGACTAAAGCCACGGAAAACAGCATCAGCGCGATCGAGCGAATAGGGATCACAATAGCCTTAGCAGTTCGTCCTAAATCCATCAACTTTTCAAGCTAGCACAGGACTGGCGAACGCTAGGGTCGCCCGGGTAGCCCGCATTCTTCACGAGGAGCGCGTAGGGGCAGGCCACTGTGCCTGCCCAATAGTGTTTGAACACCATGTACTGGCGGTCGTGGGCGACACGGTGAGCGCAGCCGATTTGGTAGGGACCGGCACTCTTGCCGGTCCTTCGCCGCGAAGCGGCGACGCAGCGCGAGCGCGCTACGGTTTGTTGAAGTAATGCGGTCCCGCCCTCAACCTCCCGGGTATTGGCGATCCGAATGGTTCACCGGAAAATCGGGGACTGCCACCAATTCGCCCCCCGTCATGCGCTAGAACAAAAGCACTTAGCGTGAAGCGAATTGGCTGGCTGTACCCGATTTTCCGCGACCTTCACTTCTACCCACGGGCTGTTAGTGCTACGTGCATCAGCTTTCAAGCTGGCACAGGATTGTCGAACGCCAGGGTCGCCCGGGTAGCCCGCATTCTTCACGAGGAGCGCGTAGGGGCAGGCCACTGTGCCTGCCCAATAGTGTTTGAACACCATGTACTGGCGGTCGTGGGCGACACGGTGAGCGCAGCCGATTTGGTAGAGACCGGCAATCCTGCCGGTCCTTCACCCGAAGCGGCGACACAGCCCATAGCACGGCCGCGCTACCGCTTGAGTAATGCGGCGCCTCCCTCCAATTCCCGGTATTGCCGATCCGAATGGTTCACCGGAGCTCGGGTTTTGCTGGAGGCCCTTAAAAAGGAAGATCTATCTGCCATAATTTATCCAGTCCCATCGGAAGGGCGAGGGCCCCTTGGAGGCGAGGCGTCGTAACTAAGACACGAGGACGCCAAGACCACCACGGTCCACACCCACGTGACCCCGCAGCCGTCGAGGGGTCCGCAGGCCCCTAGAGACAGCTTGCGCAAAGCCCTCTGCAGCGAGAGCGGTGGGATTATCCGGACCGGCCGGCCGGCATAAGACTGGGGGGAAGTTATGGAACACGCAGGAAGTCATTACAAACAAGTTGGTTGTCGCCCGGTTTCGCGTCGGCGACTTCGTCTTAGGCCGCCCAGGACCGGTTTTATCCAGGTCAGCCTAAACAAGAGTTAGGCGTCTGGGGATTGAAGTGGAACAAGAAACGCCAGTTGTAAGATGCAACACTTGCGGCCGCGAGCTCAAGCAGGTGTCCTCAACTCCACCGGCCGAGAGAAAGCCATGCTCGAGCTGCGGCTCAACCGCTCGCACGTTCGACTTGCATCTCACTGCGAGTTTCACAGTGCGAACAAAGCTCGCCGGGAAGGTGCGAAACCCTTCTTCCCGACGACCGTTTCTGGAATTTATCACGGGTGATGACCAGTTTCGCCGTACCGGTCAGTGGAATACACTGGAACGCGTTATTGATCGGCGCCGTGACTACTATCGTGAAATCATCAGGGACCCCGCCGGGAACATCATTCGCGATTGCGAAGAGCGACTCAGTGAGCACCGAGGCCATGGATTAGCAGTCCGCCTAACAAGAGCTAGCAGCTGACGGTCCGGTTCGCGGCCGGCAGCTGAAACTTCAAGCCGTTAGTGCCGGCTTAATCATTTCCCCGCGGCAGCTGCTCGAAAGATACGAAATCGGCGATTCTGTGTGAATCGCGGTCGGAGGCCACAATGACCGACGTGGGATTCGCCATCTTCGCCCTCGTTTCTTTCCTGATCCCGATTCCGATTCTGAGTTGGCTGGACCGTCCGAGGAAGGGAAACAAGACGGAGTTCGTAGCGCGGACCTGGCGCCTTTCCAGCGTCCGCGGCCTTAGTTCCTTCCAATGAACTGACTAACTTCGAACCGGCTCCTGATCCGCCAAGCGTCACAGCACTCTCGACCTCAAAGAATCAATAACATACCTCCTTTGGAACCCCGAAAGACTTGACTTCGTGACTTAGAATGGAAGTAGAAAAGGGGTGGTGCGTCTAGGGCGAAGGATTTGTAGAGGAAATCCGCTCAAATCCGCTCAAATCCGCCCTCGTACGCCCATCGTGGGAACGTGGCGTCACGAGTTCGCGCAAATTCTTTAGTGGGGGCCATGCAGTTTTCTGAACCCGCGTTTTCGTATCAGACTTGAGCAGGGGGGAAAAATACCAAACAAAGCCAATTTCGCACAACCCACCGGCAATCAATGGGTTGTGGCGGATTTACGGGGTGTAGCGCAGGGCTCGCAGAGACCTGCGGCTTTTCTGGCCGGCTGCGTGGGGAATAGGTGAACCACGATGGCGCAGGGAGACACTCCGGTTCCCGGCCCGAGTCGAAGCGAATCGTCCATCGCCCAACCGGGACACTTGACACCCTCGCTATTCTGAAGGGGGGGGCCGCGAAGACAGGCATCACGCTCGACCACGAGGAAAAAAACGAAACAAAGCCAATCTCGCACAACCTGTTTACAATCAATTCGTTACGGCGGGGCTGGGCGACCGAACTTCGCAGCCGGACACCAGAAAAGCTAGGCCCTTTCTTCGATTCTTCGGGCTTCTCCTCTGCCTCCTTCTCCTCGAGGCCGTAGTCGAGCTCGTAGGGGGGCGGGTCGCCGCCGGGGCCTTTGAGGTAGTGTTCCATCCAGCGCAACAGGCGGAGGGAATAGTCATAGCGGGAGGCGGCGCGCTTGTTGCCGTGGCCCTCGCCTGGATAGAAAACCAGCCGCACGGGTGTTTTCGCCTGGAGCTTTAGGAGCCGGAAGAGTTCGAGCGACTGCGAGGGGTGGACCCGCGGGTCATTGCGTCCGTGCAGGATGAGGATGGGGGTGCGAGCTTCCTTGACGTAGTAGATCGGGCTGCGCTCGAGGAAGAACTGCCAGTCGTCCCACACCCGGCGCCGCTGGTGGACTTCGTAGATCTCGTTTGGGATATTGGTTGTCCAGGCTTTCGAAATGGCATTGCTAATGCCGACAAACATGACGGCGGCGGCGAAGCGATCGGAATAGTAAGTCGCACCCCACGCCGAGGCATAACCTCCGTAGGAACCGCCGGTGATGCCAACCCGATCGCGGTCCGCGAGACCGATCGCTACCAAGTGATCAACGGCATCGACCAAGTCGTCGAACTCGGCACCGGCCGGATCACCGTGATCGAGCTTCGAGAAGGCGACACCGCGCCCCGTGCTGGCGCGATAGTTAGGGTAGAAGACGGCGAAGCCGCGCGCGGCAGCCATCTGGCCCGGGCGGGCGTAGGAGGTGACCCAACCGTTGGAAACATGCGACTCGGGACCCCCGTGGACGGCGAGGATCAACGGATAGCGCTTTGCCGGCTCGTAATTGAGAGGCCGAACCAGAATGCCTTCCAGTTGCAGTCCGTCGCGCGCCTTGAAGGAGACGACCTCCTGCCGCGCCAGCCGGACGTCTTTCAGCCAGGGGTTACTTTGCGTCAGCCGTTTCGGATCCTCGCCTCCGTGCGTGAACAAGTAGACTTCCGGTGGGTGATTCGGCGTGTTCACAACAAGAGCCGCGTTTCCGCCGGAGGCAGCTTGCGTGGAACTCCGTATAACAAGGCCCATTTCTCCCGGGATATTAGTCTTCCGGCCCGAGCCGTCAAGTCTCACCTCACCGACGGTGCTCGTCACCCCGACGTCGGCCGTATAGACGATGGTTTGGTCGTCGCGCCAAGCGAGTCCTTTCACATGACCTGCCAGGTTCGGCAGAAGGTCTTTAAGCTCGCCGCCTTCGGCGGAACTGACTACCAGTCGTCCGGCCAGGGGGTCGCTGCGGTCTGAGGAGGAAATCAGGGCCAGGCGCTTCCCGTCCGGGCTCCAGGCGAACGACCCCATTTTCCCCGGAGGACTCAGATTGCCGCGGACCTCGCCACTTTCTGGGTCGATGATGATGACCTTCCGGTTCATGAAAGAATCATCCACCGAGGGGGTGGGCGCCATCGCCACAGCTAGAAGACTGCCCACCGGGCTCCAGTGGATTTCGGACGCTGAGCCGGCGATCTCGAGGAGTCTCGCTTTCTTGTGTCCCAGCTCGGACGAGGCAAGATCAAGCTCGGCGATCCAGACCTTGATCGGCTGCCAGTCTTCTTCGACGATTTCCTGGTTGAAGCCCTTCTTCCGCAGTTTTTTTGTCTTGGCTGCAAGGGGTTCCTTCGCGGTGAAAGCCACTTGCTTGCCGTCGGGACTCCAGGAGTAGCCGGAAATGCCGGTTTCACGGCCCACGACCTTGCGGGCCTCGCCCCCGTCGGCAGGAATTACGTAGAGCGACTTCGTCTTGTCGTCCTTGCGTTTGGTGAGGAAAGAGATACCGTGGCCGTCGGGCGTCCAATCGACCTTGCTGACTTTGACGGTGCCGGAAACGAAGGCCCGCGACTTACCTTTGTCATCAACTACGTGCAGTTCACCCCAAGCCGGACCGTCTTTTTCCTTCAGCAGCTTCCGGGGCACACTGAGCACGTAGGCTACCTGTCTGCCGTCGGGAGAGATCTTGGCCTCGTCCACGCTTCGCATCTTGGCAAGATGCTTTGGAGTGAAGATTTCCTGGTCCTGGCCCGGGGCAGGTGCACAAACAGCAAGGAGAAAAGGAACCAGGAAGGCGTGAAAAAACCGGGGACAGTTCCCCGATCGAATGCCACTGCTTTGGTGTTGGGTGATCCGGTGACGTGCCGCCCCAGGTCGCATTTGGTACCCACCCACCAAGCAGTTCTATCCTACAACTTCGCAAGAGATTGCGTTTCAAGCATTGTGGATGCAGGAGGCTGCGAGCAAGCGAACGCACGCACGTCGTCAAAACCATCTGTTACACTTCGGTACGCTTCAGAGCTTGGAAGGGCAGTGACCAGGATAGGGTAGATCGCGAGGGTACGAGGGACGTGCTCGAAGACGTATCGAAAACGTGGCAGCGAAAGGGGTTGTCCCTGGGGGCGCTAGTTACGGTCATCGTCCTGCTAGTGGCCGGCGGCCTTGCTTACTACGTCTGGTGGCAGTATGAGAACCGCCCCGCGAATCGGACAGTCCTGACTGAGGAGGCGAAACAATACCTGCCTTATCTCGACCTGAGCGACGTCCAAATGGAAGCCAACGAGAGCTTCCTCGAGCACACCATCGTCACAATCGAAGGGAAGATCAGCAATCTGGGTGAGCGGACGGTCAGGGTCGTCGAGGTGACCTGCGTATTTCGTGATCCCTACCTCAATGAGCTAGGCCGGCAAGCAGTCGTCATTGTTAGCCCGCAGGGAGAAGTGCTCAACCCAGGGCGGACCCGGCCTTTTCGTATCGCCTTCGATGCGGTACCACAAGGCTGGAATCAGATCATGCCGAACCTCTATATCGCGCAGATTCAGTTTGAGTAGCATCCCGTGGTGAAAGATCAGTGAGGCAAAGATACCAGGCAGCCTTCCGATTGCGGCTTCAGCCACGAGGTGCAACCTACGGACGGTTGGAGCAGATTGCTCGTCTGGGAAGCTCGTTGAAACGAGCTGCATGCAGGTAGGGTGAACGGGGATACCCAACCACCGTAAAACGGTTGGCCTAGCTGAAAACAAGCCGCGTAAACGCGGCTGGAGCAAGCCAGAGCTGCGTCACGCTTGCCCAGGGCCCTTTGCCCGCTTTCTGAGGTCACATCGTTAGGGAGAGAGTCAGTTCTGGGCGCCGGTGGCCGCGAGCAGAATGGAGTGCTCGTCCCACTGGTCCACGGGGGCGGTGGCGCCTAGCTGCCCGCGGGACATCACTGCCACGGTGTCCGAGACGCCAAGCAATTCAGGAACGTAGGAGCTAACGAAGACCACGGCTTTGCCGGAGGCTGCCAGCCGACCGATCCAGTCATAGATTTGCACCTTGCTGGCGACGTCGATGCCGCGGGTGGGTTCGTCAAGCAGCAGCACATCACAATCATGGTGCAGCAATCGTGCGAGCTGCACCTTTTGCTGGTTACCGCCGGAAAGGGACGCGATGGACGCTTGCGGCCCAGTCGCCTTGACCGCAAGGCGATCCATCCAAGAGACCGCGGCCTCGCGGAGCGCCCCTCGGCGGAGCCATCCGTGCCACGCATAGGGTTCGAGCCGCGAAAGCATCAGGTTGTCCTCGACCGTCAAGCCGGCCGCCAGTCCCTCGGTTTTCCGGTCTTCGCTAAGCAGACCCACGCCGTGCCGCAGCCTTTCAGCCGGAGTAGCGGGGCCTTCGAAAGCAGCCACTCGGACCCGGCCTTCCCGCACCGGAGCCAGCCCGAAGATGGCGCGCAGCATCTCGGTACGGCCCGCGCCGATCAACCCGGCAATTCCCAGAATCTCGCCGCGCCGAAGCCGGAAGCTAGCCGAGCGAACTGCCGGGGTGGAGGCCAGCTTATCCAACTCGAGAATCGGTTCGCCGATAGAATGCGGGACGCGAGGGAACATTTCGTTGAGCTTGCGGCCCACCATCCACTCCACAATCTGCTTGAGCGATGTTCCGGCCATGTCGCCGGTCGCCACCGACCGCCCGTCTCGCAAGATCGTGAAGCGGTCGGCGATGCGCTCGACCTCTTCCAGAAAGTGGCTGATGTAGACGACGCAGACGCCCTCGCCGCACAACTTCCGGATCAAATCGAAAAGGCGGCCTACATCGCCCTGCGTTAGGCTGCTGGTCGGCTCGTCAAAAACGACAATCTTGGCCCGGATCACCAACGCTCTGGCAATTTCGACGACTTGCTGCACTCCGATGCTCAGCTCGCCGACGATGGTGCGCGGCAAAATGTTTCCATGCCCGAGAGTTTCGAGAGCCTGCGTCGTTAGCTGCTCGGCACGGGTGGATTGCAACCACCCGTAGTCGGCCGGCTCGATCCCCAGCACGACATTGGCCGCCACGCTCAAATGCGGCGCCAGCGCCAGTTCCTGATAGATCATCGCTACGCCCTTTTGGCGCGCTTCCAAAGGATTGGCCGGTTGGAAGGGATCCCCATCGACCTCGATCTCGCCGGCGTCCGGTTGAAGCACGCCGCTCAAGATCTTCATCAGCGTGCTCTTCCCGGCCCCGTTTTCGCCGACTAAGGCGTGCACCCGCCCAGGCAGCACTTCAAGATCCACGCCGTCCAGCGCGCGGGTTGCGCCGAAAGACTTACCGATGCCGCGCATCCGCAGGCGCGGGATCGATTGGTCCGACCTGGTGGTGTTCATGAGACTAGTTCGGAATGAACCCGATTGACGGCTCCGGGGCAGCCGGCTATTTCAAGTATTCTTCGAGGGGCGGGCGCAACAGGCTCATAATGTCTGGCTGATCCATGTTCTCCGGGGTGGCGATTCTGACACCGGTGTCGATCCGCTCGGGGGGTTGTTTCTCGGGATGTCGAACGTACTCGACGATCGTCCTGACGCCTATTTGTCCCATCAGGAACGGATTCTGCAGCACCAGGCCATAGAGATGCCGCTCTCTGAGAGCGGTGATCATCTTTTCACTGCTGTCGAAGCCGACAAACTTGACTTTGCCCGCCTTGCCGGCGTCCGTCAGTGCCCGAAGCATGCCGAAAGTCGTCGACTCGTTGGGACAAAAGATGCCGTCCACCTCGGGAAAGCGGTTGAGCAGGTTTTCGCCCACCTGGTAGGCGGTTTCCGTGGTGGCGCCGCCGTATTGGTTGTCGCTCAGGATTTCGATCTCCGGGTGCTTCCCGATTTCTTCGAGAAAGCCTTCCTCGCGGTCCATGCTGCTTTCGGCGCCCACCAGAACGCGCATCAGAATGATCTTGCCCCGCCCGTCGAGGATTTCGGCGAGCCGTTGGGCACCGACCACGCCTCCCTTGCGGTTGTTGGTCGCCACGAAGCTGATGTGCTGGTCGCCTTCGAGTCCTGAGTCAATCACGACGGTCGGGATACCGGCTTGCTTGGCCTCGGCAACCGGCTTACGCAAGCCCGTCCGATCGAGCGGCGCGATGACGATGCCGTCTACGCGTAGCGAAATCATGTCCTCGACGACGGCTATCTGCTGGGAGCGGTCGTCTTCCCTCTGCGGGCCCTTCCAAACGATTTCGACGTCCAGCTCTTGGGAGGCTTTGATGGCGCCGGCGTGGATAGATTTCCAGTATTCATGCGTGGTCCCCATGGGGATGACGGCGATGGACAACTTGCCGCCGCTGGGTCCCGTCGGGGGGCCGCAAGCGGTCAACAGCATGAGGCATAGAAGAGCGCCAATGACAGGCCCTCGAAAGCGAGGCCCAATGATTACGAAAGAAACAGGACTGGTCTTCATATTCCGACCGATTGTAGCGAATTCGGGCCGGACGGACGGACCGGCGCTGGGCTCTCGGCTACTCACAATGGTCACTCGGTACACAGGCGCGACTGTCTGTACCGTCGACATTTTTGCAGCAGACTGCTAATGCTTGGTTGCATAAATTCACAATAGATTATGGGCCGACAATCCCTGGACCGCTCCCTCACGGATGCGGCTCGGAAGACTCTGCGACCCACTACCGGGCTAGACTGACGATCGTATGATCCTTCGGGAAAGAGCTCTTCAAATAACCCGAACTTTTGCAACCAAACACTAGGGTGGGCCGCCGGACTACCCTACCGAGACCCCGCGAATTCGCTGTGTTTCCTGCCAAACTGCCGGTAAATCAGCAGCCCGATTCCCAACCAGACAATGAAGCGAATCCACGTCTCAAGCGGCAGCCCAAGCATCAAAAGAAAGCACGCCGCAATGGAACACAGCGGAACGGCGGGGACTCCTGGGACACGAAACGCGCGCTTCCTCTCGGGCTGGGTCCTGCGAAGAATGAGGACTCCGGCGGATACGGTCGCAAAGGCAAACAACGTCCCGATGCTCGCCAGGTCCGCGAAGGTGCCGATATCCCACACCCCAGCCGGAATGCCGACGAACAGCCCCGCCACCCAGGTGCTGACGTGCGGCGTCTTGTACTTGGGATGCACGCTGGAGAACTTCGCCGGCAGCAAGCCGTCGCGGGACATCGCGAACCATATACGCGCCTGCCCGTACTGGTAAACCATCAACGAGGAGATCATCCCGACGACTGCCCCTACGCCCACTACCTGCCTGATCGAGGTGAACCCAAGCGCCTTCAGGGCGTTGACGACGGGGGCCGCATTTCCCAGTTCTCGCCAGTTCATGATTCCGGTCAGAACCACGGCTACCGCAACATAGAGCACCGCGCACGCAACCAGCGTGCCGATAATGCCGATCGGAAGGTCTCGCTGAGGATTGCGGCACTCTTCGGCGGCCGTTGAAACCGAGTCGAAGCCGATGTAGGTGAAAAAGACGATCGCCGATCCCGTGAGTAATCCCTGAAAGCCATTCGGGAGAAACGGATGATAATTCGCCGGATCAATGGCTCGTGCTGCTCCGAAGACGAAGATCAGGATCGCCGCCACCTTGATGAGGACCATGACGTTGTTCATCCGTGAGCTTTCTTGCACCCCGCGCACGAGCAGGACTGTCAGGACCATCAAAACCACGAAAGCAGGCAGGTTGAAGATGGCTCCGGTGTAATCCCCGGACTCAATGGGCGGCCGGCTCCATGCCGCGGGCAAGTGAAAACCGAACAGGCTGTCGAGAAGATCGTTTAAGTAAGCGGAGAAGCCGACCGCGACCGCCATGTTCGAGACCGCATACTCGAGAATGAGGTCCCAGCCAATCATCCAAGCAATCAGCTCCCCCAGCGTGGCATAGGCAAACGTGTAGGCGCTGCCGGCGACAGGGATCATCGAAGCCAACTCCGCATAGCACAGAGCCGCGAAGCCACAGACGACCGCCGTCAAAAGAAACGACAGCGAGATACCGGGACCGGCGCCCGGCCGTCCGAAGGTCGAAACGGCGCCGCTACCATGGAGGATCAAATCCAAAAGCGGCGCTTTTACAATGGAGGGAACAGAGACTGATTCACCCGCCGCCGCCGTTCCCGTCAGGACAAAGATTCCCGTACCAATGACCGCCCCGATCCCTAGGCCGACTAGGCTCCAGGGACCCAGCAGGCGCCGCAAACGTCGGGCCGGGTCTTGGGACTCCGCCACCAGCCGGTCAATGCTTTTGGTACGGAAAATCTGGCGCATTGCCTGAGGCCACCATCATAGCCGGGACAGATGGTCTTGAGGAAGACGCGATCACAAGGACCTCCCTAGGGGCGGACCACCATCGGCCATAATCCTATGCGTATGCAGGGAGGGGAGCCGCAACTCCGTCACCCTTCCAGGGCTCATGTGACCCAGCTCTCGCCAGTTCATGATGCCGGTCAGAACCACGGCTACCGAAACATAGAGCACCGCGCACGCCACCAACGTGCCGACGATGCCGATCGGAAGGTCTCGTCGGGTCCTCGGACTCCTCCACCAGCGGTTAATACTCTTTGTGCGGAAAATCTGGCGCATTCCCTGAGCGTGTAGCGTGGATCTAGGCGGCCGGGGCTCACGCTTCCCTTTCGCGCTATCGGTTGGCCGCCCGCTAGATCCGCGGCTTTTGCTTTTGTGGCGCACGCATTCTTGTGTGCCGTGTCGCCATTCGTGGCGACATCGAGTCCCGTAGTGGCGCGTGCTTTCAGCGTGCCGGGTTGAGAATGAGCCGATGGCGTGACCCCGAAGGGTCCATCAGAGAGCTTGCCGTGACAAGATGGAGCCGGTTGAGCAAGTTCTGCCGCTGAACTCGTCTCGAGTCCAACCCTCCGCTCCGATTAACAATAGGGGTAGGCTCCATGCCGCACTCCCTGACGGGTCACGGCGCAGCCTGGAATCTTGGTGCGCGATGGTTTACGCTGGTCGCAGGTCGGCGTATCTGACCATGAGCTTTTTTAGGCCATGTCCCGGAAAGTGGACGGTCAATTTAGTCTGTTCACCGCTGCCCTCGCGGCGCATCACGGTCCCCACGCCCCACTTCTCATGACGAACCTTCGCGCCGGTGCGGAAACTTCCGCGCCGACCGGACGCCTTCGGCCTAGCATGTCCAACAGTCTTGCCGATTCCAACAGTCTTGTCCATGCCTGGGCGCGGCTGCCCGGCGGCGGCGGACTCTTTGTCCGAGCCACCCGTCGGGGAAAAAGGAATCCCGCGCTCGGCGAAAAACGATGCCACGTTTTCGACCGAGTTGTAGGTCCGCAGGCCTGCGGGATCCTTCCCGGCCATTTTCCGCACGGTATGCCGCTCGGCGTAGAGATCGATTTCTTCCTCATCCCCCTCATCGTCATCCATCGTTAGGGGAATTGCGGAGCGATCTTCGACAAGCTCGGCGGGGATCTCCCGCAGGAACCGAGACGGCGTCATTCGCTCGGGCGAACCCCCTCCGTAACGCCGGCGCTGTTGAGCGCATGTCAGCAGAAGCTGCCGGCGGGCGCGGGTCATGCCCACGTAGCAGAGGCGGCGTTCTTCCTCAAGGGCTCCGTCATTTTCAAAAGCGCGGCTATGCGGGCAGAGAGTCTCTTCGAGTCCAATAATGGCCACGAGCGGAAACTCGAGACCCTTGGCGCTGTGCAGCGTCATCAGCATCACTTGCGCCCGAACGTCGATCTGATCGGTGTCGGACACCAGGGCGGCGTGATCAAGGAAATCGCGAAAATCTTCGCCGCGGGAGGCGACGTCCGCGGCAGCGTTGACGAGCTCCTGGATGTTCTCTATCCGGCTTTTGGCTTCAGGCGAGGTGTCTCGTTCGAGCATCTCGCGATAGCCGGTTTCGTCAACTAGCCACAACAGGACCTCGTGGATCGCTTTAGTTCGGATCTCGTGCTTGGCGCGGTCGATCAGAGCGCGAAAATGCGTGAGTGCCTTGTGAGCTCTTAAAGATAAGACCTTCTTCTCCAGCATCTCGCCGATCGCTTCCCACAAGGAAACTCCGTGCTCGCGGCCGTAGTTCTCGATCTGTTCAACCGTCGTCCGGCCGATCCCTCGGGCCGGGGTGTTGATGATCCTCGGAAGGCTGATCGAGTCGGCCGCCGACACGGCCACATTGAGGTAAGCAATCAGGTCTTTGACTTCGGCGCGCTTGTAGAAGCTGACGCCGCCGACAACGAGATACTTACGGCCGTAGCGCCGCAGAGCCTCTTCCATCTGTCGAGACTGAGCGTTCGTACGGTAGAGGACGGCGGCTTTGCTGTCCGGGTTTTGATTCAGATAGCGATGCAGGTAATCGGCGACGAAGAGCGCCTCGTTTTCGCCATCCAGTCCACGGTAGAAAAGGATGGGACTGCCTTCGTCGCCGTCCGACCACAGAGTCTTCCCCTTGCGGTGAACGTTGTTGGCCACGACGGCCCCGGCAGCCTGAAGGATCTTCTTCGTCGAACGGTAGTTCTGCTCCAGTCGAATAACCGTGGCGTTGGGAAAGTCCCGTTCGAAATCCAGAATGTTGCGGATGTCGGCGCCGCGCCAACTGTAGATCGACTGGTCCTCGTCGCCCACTACGCCGATGTTCTGTTCGCGGCCCACGAGTAGTCGCATCAGGTCGTACTGCGAGCGGTTCGTATCCTGATACTCGTCCACCATCAGGTAGCGATAACGCCGGTTGACGGACTCACGAACTTCCCGGCTGTGCTGAAGCAAACGCACGCCTTCCAGAAGCAGATCGTCGAAGTCCAGGGCGTTCGATTGTCGCAGGCTCTGCTGGTAGCGATCGAAAACGACCGCCAACCTTTCGGCTTGTGAACTGGTCGCCTCACGGTAAAAGTCTTCCGGGCCACGGCCCTGGTTTTTGGCCTGGCTGATCGCCGAAAGGGCGGACCGCGCCTTCATGAACTTTTCGTCAAGGCCGACTTCCCGGTAAACTGCTTTCACCGCCGCCAGTTGGTCGTTTTCGTCGTAGATGGTGAAATCGGTAGTAAAGCCCGGCCTGACTTCGCTCAACGGAGCACCGTACGACCTCAGCAGCCGGACGCAGAAGGAATGGAAAGTCGATACCAAGGGCAGCGCAATCCGCTCACGGCCCTCTTCGTGCAAGAGCGCGGCCACGCGCTTGCGCATCTCATCCGCAGCCTTATTTGTAAAGGTGACGGCCAGCAGAGAGTGCGGCGCAACCCCTTGATGCAGAATCAGATGCGCCAAACGGCAGATGATGGCCCGCGTCTTTCCGCTACCCGCTCCGGCTAGGATCAGCAGCGGCCCTTCGGTGTGGAGAACGGCTTCTCTCTGAGGGGCATTGAGGGTTCTGAGGAAGTCCACGGAGCAAATTCATTGTAGCCCAGCTCGTTCGGACAAACGCTCAGGTCCGAGGATCATTGATCGACTTGCTACGCAAGTGAAGGGCTTGTTTGATCTGGCGAAGGCAGATTGGCACGGTCAGGTATTTTGTTCGGCGAGAGAAAGAAAGCACGCAGAAGTGAAAATCCTGCTAGAATCGTGCATCCTGGTTTGAATCAGGTTCGTAGCGAAACTGTGTCTCTGGAGAGATCATGAAGATCCGGTTTGTTAACCCACATAACGACTCGAACATGTACGTCGCTCCCAAGGTCATGCGTTCCGCGCGGCTGATAACTCCCAATTTGAACTTTCATGCGACCGGGGCGCTGTTTCCGCCACTGAACCTGGCGACCCTAGCCGCCCTCACTCCAGCCGAACACGAAGTGGTCATCGACGATGGCTGTGTTCGTCCCGTGTATGCAACGGAGTCGGCCGATCTGGTCGCCATGACCGCCATGACCGCGCAGGCGCCGGAAGCCTATCGTCTCGCCGACGAGTACCGGGCTCGGGGTATACCCGTCGTGCTCGGCGGGATTCACCCCTCGATGTGTCCGGATGAGGCGGCCGAACACGCCGACGCGGTGGTGCTGGGTGAGGCTGACCGTTTGTGGCCGGATCTGGTCCAGGACTTTGCCAACGGCAAGTTGAAGGCACGCTATCACGATCCCGAACCCGTTGATTTAGCTAACCTCGTCATTCCTCGTAGAGACTTGCTCGACCCGAGCGGTTACCTCTGTTTCAACTCCGTGCAAACAACGCGTGGCTGTCCGTTCGACTGCAACTTTTGCTCGGTGACCACGATGTCGGGTGTTAAGTATCGTTTTCGTCCCGCGGAGAAGGTGATCGAAGAGTTGCAAACCGTGGACGGCCGTTCCATTTACTTTGTCGATGACAACATCATTGGGAATCCCAAAAGAGCAAAAGAGTTCTTCAAAGCATTGGCGCCGCTGAAGCGGAAATGGGCATCCCAGGTCACCATTAATTTCGCGCGCGACAAAGAACTGATGCGCTTGGCTCGAGAGAGCGGCTGTCAAGGGGTTTTTATTGGCTTTGAGACCACGTCCGACAAGAGTGTCCGCGATGCGGGTAAGGGCGTAAACCGGCCCAAGGAGTATCTGCGTGACATTCGCCGAATCCGCGAAGCAGGCATGAAGGTCTGGGGGTCTTTTATTTTCGGTTTTGACAACGATGACCTGGATGTGTTCCGGCAGACTCTTGACTTCGTGGAGAAGGCCAAGCTGGAGTTCGCCCAGTTCTCGCTGATGACGCCGCTACCGGGTACAGCTTTGTACCGGCAGTTCGAGGAGGAGCAAAGGATCGTTCACCGGGATTGGGAGAAATACGATCTCGGTTCGATTGTCTTCAGGCACCCTATGCTTACCGCCAAGCGGCTGCATTTCGAAAAGAACCGCGCCTACCGGCGTTTTTACTCCATCCGTTCCATGATCAAAAGGAACGGCTTGCCGAAGAACAAAGGCGACCTCTTTGTCTGGATTTCAAACCTCGCCGTGAGGGGACTGCTCAACCAGCGTTGGGGCAAAGATTACTGGGCCTGGAAAGAAAAAGAGCCGGGCATCGTGACCGACTACGCCCCCGCCCCGAGCCGTGGACTCGTCAAAATGACAGAGAGCGACCGCCTTGTGAAGCTGGCGTCGACGGCCCGCTAAGTCACGAACTTCTAGGTGAGCTAAAAATCACCGGCTAGGTTGTTGTCCCTCGCAGAGCGGTGCACAACGGCCTGTAGCTGAACAAAGTCGGTGGAGATCTCGTCTCCTTGCTCCGCATTGAACTCACCCCCCAGCCGACACACCAACCGTACGACTTGCGATACTGCCTTCAGGAGTAGCCGCTTCGGGAGAAGACGGACCCTCATAAGGAGTCGCAGAGCACGGTCCGTCGGTGTAAACAGTCGGCAAGCGCTCCGCAGAATGGGACACAGCCGGGCCGAAAACCCTTCTAGCCGTCCCCGGCGGGAATAAGCTCATGGATACTTCGGCGCACTAATGTTCCGATGGTCGATCTGAAACCGGCAGAGGCGGACAATGACAGCGATCGGGCGATTCCGGTCGGAACCGTACTCACAACAGCTCTGAAGCTGGGTCTGGCGGTTGCCTCGATCGACATCCTCGTAACCATGTCCCTAAAGGTTCCGGCATGGGCGGCCATCGAAGAAATGCTGTCTCCCTTCGCTGCGACAGCAGTGTTGGTGAGCCTCGGTTTCTGCATGATGTGGTTTGTGCTGGTGCGACCGTGGCTCCGTTTCCTAAGTTTTTCGGCCTTTCCGGTTTTTGTTGCCATATCCAGCTTTGTGGGTGTCGGCTTGGCGGTGTTTTTGGTTGCGGGCTTAGTTCACCCGCGGCTGTTTCTACCGCCTTTCGTTTTTCGTTCCGCCCTATTGTTCGTTCTATGTTGCGGCATAGCGACGCTCATCTATTGTTGGCTCCGTGCACAACCGTTTCCGTCGCGGACCGTTCAACTTGCCGGAAAACTGGTCGTTGCGCTCACGTTGATATTGACGATAACAGTCGTTTTTCGCTGGGCGGGCGCCTACCTTTCAACTGCCGCGTCCGGGACCCTTGCCGCCTGGGGTCTTGCTCTCTATCTGATGGCCACGTTTCTAACGGTTTGGTTGTCGCTCAGGGCCACTTCCATCACCCTCGTCTTCCTGGTGTGTACGTGGTGTGCTTCCGTGATCGCCGGCGGTTTGTCCATGAGTCACCGCAGCCACTATTTCCAAGCGGATCGCAGCGGATTTGTCGAGTCGATCCATCCCTTGCGGCACGTTATTCTGATAACGATTGATACGCTACGGCGGGATGTGCTGTCCTGCCACAATCCTCAGACTGCCCAAACACCTCACATCGACGCCTTTGCGGATGATTCGGTGGTTTTCACGGCCGCCTACAGTTCATCCCCCTGGACATTGCCAAGTATCACGTCAATCATGACGGGCCTCCCCACCCTGGGTCACCTCGTCCAAGAACCTCGGTCTCGTGTCGCCGAAGAATTCCCAACCTTGGCGGAATACATGAGAGACGCGGGTTATGTCACGGCCGCGGTGGTCGAGAATGTTTTTCTAGGGCCGAGGTGGAATCTCAAGAAAGGCTTTCTCGACTACGATCATTTCCCCAAGCCCTGGCCGGGAGATGCATTAGGGTGTAGATTGTTGGACTATTTTTTCCTCTCCAAATATCGAGGCGGGGGAACCCGGAACCTAACCCGCCTTGCCAGGCATTGGATCGAACAGAACCGGCAGCGGGATTTCTTTCTCTGGATACACTTGATCGACCCGCACGTACCCTACGATCCGCCGCGCCGCTTTTTACCCGATATTCTTCCGGCGGGGTCGATAGGCTACAGATTCGCCGGCCCGGCGGACGTCCGGGGAGGAATGAGGCTCTCAGCCGATGAGCGTAGCTGGATCAGGCAGTTGTACCTCGCCGAAACGCAGTTCGTCGATCAAAATGTCGGTTCATTCCTAGATGCTCTGAAAGACCTGAACCTGTATGACGACGCCCTTATTATCCTGACTAGTGATCACGGCGAGGAGTTCTGGGAGCACGGCGGCTACGAACATGGCCACAGTGTGTACGAGGAAGTCATAACAGTACCGTTGATGGTCAAAACGCCACGCTCAACTTCAAACCGGAAGGTGAATGTGCGGGTATCGAATCGGCTCATCACTCCGACCGTCCTGGATCTATGCCAGATCGACCATCAGGATCGCTGCTATGCAAGCCGCTCGCTGCGGCCGCTTTGGGAGGGCGAAGCCTCCCCCGACCAGAGAGGGGTGGTCTTCAGCTCCGGCGCCTTGTACTACGAAGAGAAAGAGGCGTTCATATTCGACGACCACAAATACGTTCATCTCCCGGCGTCCAGACGGGAGGAATTGTACAACCTGCGGGCCGATCCCGGGGAAACAACAAACATCGTGCGGACTTCTCCGGAGATGGCCCGGAATGGGCGCACTCTGCTCGAGGAGGCGCGGGTGGAGTTCAGTAAAGTTCGCGCGTGTTACGGTGTGCGCAACACTCAGGGTTCTGATCTCAGTCCTGAAACGAGGAGAAGCCTGAAGTCACTCGGGTATGTACAGTAGAATCTGACGTTTCCCCTTCTCACGCAACTGTCCGCGGTATGCTTGCTCCCTATCCGGCATCACGAAAACGACTGGCGAGATAGGAAGGGTACAGCCACCAGCTAGTTGCAGAGGGGGCTTGTCAGTTTCCTGCCACGGGCTCACCGGCTTGCTTCTCGGATCCGCTAACGGTTTTGGAGACTGTCCCGTTTCCGCCCGCACAAGCTTGGCCGTTGCCTTCAACCGCCGTGAGGACCTTCAGGGGCCCGACCGACTCCTCGGCCCGACTTGTTCCGTAAACGCTGAAGGGCTGGTTATCGTTGATGCGGGCCAACTCTTCGAGGGTGGTTTTGCGGTGCTTGCCGATCAGCCTCGGTTTTTTGACGGCGGGGTCGCTGTCGTTGTCCCAATCGAGATAGAGGTGCTTCTTGAGTTTCTGTTCCGGCACACCCGCGAAACGCATAGCAGGCCACTTGAACTGCCGCCCGTGGACCCACCGTCCGCGCCCGTAGTAGAAGGCTTTGGTGCCCCAGCGGAAGAAAACGCGGGAGCGATCGCGCATGTCGCCGAAGTCCCGGCTTTGCTTCCAGGCGGTCATAATAAATTCCCACTGAAGTTGGGTCAGCCCTTTGGTTTTGAGGGCCTTGCCGTCGGCCATGCGCGTGTCTTCGAGCGGTGTAAAGATCGACGGCACGTAAAGAATTTTGTTCTTGCGCAGGCGATGCAGCAGATCGAGCGTCTGCCTCAGGTCGTCCTCCGTTTCGTTCGGCAAGCCGACGATGAACGTGCAAACCGGGAACCAGTTGTTTTCATTGAGAATCCGGATGCCTTCGACGACGATCTCTTGCCAGTCACGGATGTCGAAGGGCAAGGATTTGCCCGACATCGTAAGGGCGCTCAGGCGCGGCGACCCGGTTTCGATACCGATCAACGGGGCGAGGAACCTTTTGTCGGGATGGCTCGAAAAGCGGTTTCTCAAAGCGCTCTTGGGGAGCAAGATCTTCGACAGCTCCTTGACGAGATCCGGATTCACCACGGCGGGGGCAATCGTCGCGTGCGAAAGTGGCAGATAGTCGACGCCGGGTACGTTGGCGATGGTCTCGTAAAAATTCACCAGCGCGTTGGGGTTGGGTATGTAGAAGGGAGCCGCGGCACCGTAGATAAACACGTCTTCCGAGACCGGGAAGATGATGCGGCCTCCGTTGTGTGTGTTTGAGCGAACGGCTTCCAGTAGCTGTTCGGGTGGGACCGAGATGCGCGTTTCGAGCGTCGGCGAACAGAACGCACACTGCCGTCCGCAGCCGCGGTTCATCTCGATAACGCCGTAGGTAGAGCGTTTGTGCGGAATGACAAGTTGTTCCATCGTCGGCTCGGGAGCCTGGACTAACTTGGGTAACTCCTCACCAGCCTCCGCCTTCTGAAACAGCTCGAGGGCAACGGTTTCGGCCCTCCCGTTGATCACACAGTCGACGCCTAGGCGTTTGGTGGAGCCGGTTTTGTCGATCTGCCATGCGCCCGCCCCCCCCACGATCACCTTCGGCCTATACTTCTGGATCGCGGGGTGTAGATAGATGCGCTCGCTTTCCGCTGCGTTGATCGGCCGGGCCGTGCTGCCAAAGATGTTGCTGTAAACGCCGGTTGAGAAGGCCGTCCCGATCGGGTTATGAGCGCCGACTCCGACGGCGACGGTTCGGGGGCCGACGAACTTGTCAAGGTCGTCCGGATAGCAGACGGCGACATCGTCGGCCGGGTAGTTCTTAAGCAGAATAGCTTCCGCTACCCGAACCCCATAAGGCATGACTTTTGCCGTTCCATCGGGATAGCGGGGCTGGTCGAACTTGTTCTTGTACGTAAAGCGAGGGGCGAACCGCGCCGGGACCGAAGCGTACACCATCTGCTTCCACGGGCTGAACGCCTGCTCGGTGCTCTCGGTGTCAGGCGCCGTCAGGACAAACTTCACCCCGCGTGGATCGTGTGCCATGAGCTCCCTCTAACGAAAACATATAATTGTACCGTGTTTCGAGCCTGAATACACCATATTTCGGGTCAATGTCGACTATCCGCGCTTCAGTGGCCCCATGGCCTGGCCCTTCGGCCGGCAGGGAGGGGTTCCGCTATCCCGTTAGGACGGTTCTGTGAAGCATAAACTTGGCCGAGCCGGCTTTCCTGGAAGCCTTTTCAGCCGCACCCGAATGGAAGTGATATCGTTCGGCGGGGCGCCGCGGGCTGGACGGCCCCGCTTTGGCGGTAGCGTCGGATCGGCCGCGTGATCCGCGCCAAGCTGCGCCCGCTGATCTTGGCCAGATAGCGCCACGCCACGCCTTTGTCTTTCTTCCCCGGCCGCGGGTACTCGGGGGCTTACAAGGCGCCCTCGACGAGGCCATGGATCTCTTCCCGGTCCGCGCCGGTAAAGCTGAGGCTGCTGCTGGAGGCCACAAACTCGCGCCTCTGCTCCAGCGTGAGACGTTGAGCACGCCGCATGGTGACTCGCATTCACCCCCGGTGTGCCCTCTCCCGGCTGTCGTCGTTTCAGGATCATCTTGCATTGGACAACTCTTAGGTTTCCAAAGGCACTAAACCTTCGTGTTATCGTAATAGGCAACCCGCCCCGTCTGTGCAGTACCCTGGCCTGCCCAGCTGGTTCGTCCGTGCGTAAGCTAGCTTTCCACAACGTTTCCAAGCAGACACTACTGGGTGATTCGGTCGGCCTCGCGGAGACCAGCGCCGAACGGCGCCAGGGCCTGTTGAAACGTGACGGCCTAGGTCACGGGGAGGGTCTGTGGATCGTGCCGTGCGAGGCGATTCACACCTTCTTCATGCGGTTCCCGATCGACGTAGTCTTCCTCAACAAAGACAAGCGCGTCACGAAGCTTGTTAGTCGGATGAAGTCGTCACGCCTGTCGTTAAGCTGGCGCGCCCGCAGCGTCGTCGAGTTACCGGGCGGGGTGATCGAGCAGACGGGCACCGAGGTGGGCGACCTGATCGAAATCCGCGAGCTGGGCGGCTAGTCCGCTTTTCTCACGAGGAGCGCGCAGGGACGGGCCACTGTGCCCGCCCAGTAGTGTCGAGGTACGACCTTTTCCACAAATTCGCACCGAACAACATGTGCTGACCGCTAGTGCGCCGACACGGTGGTCGGCCCCTACGAGAACAACGGGTCTTGTGGAGCACGGGCGAAACTTGCGAGAAAAGCAGGCTAGGCGGGTGAAGACCGAGAGCGAGCTATTCGAGACACCGGGAACCCTTGTGGGCCGGCACGACCACGGCCTCCCCGCTACACTGAGCAAACCCAAACCGCCACCGAGCTTTTGGTCGGGTTTGCAAGCGCCCCCGAGACGACCGTCCACTTACAGGAACTTCCACTTCTTTCCGCCAGTCGGTGAAACTTCCTTAATGCCCATGATGTGGCAGCCGAGCCTATGGAGTTAGCGGCCTAGAGCTGAGTTGCCGGGCACCAGCTCTCCCTTCAAGTACGTGTCATTGACCAGGGAGTACTCATTGCTGATCGTCCAGTCAACCGGCACGCCCACCACCTTTCCTACATCGCTGGTCTCGAGTGCTTTCTTGGATCCCACCCGATTCAAGATCAGCCGCACATCTTCGCTGGCGATTCCCAACTCCATGAATTGGCTAATCTTCCGTCTTGCCAGGTGAAGAGACATGACTTCTGGCGTGGAAACCAAATAAATCTTGTCGGCCAAGCGAAAGACGTCCTGGGAAGAAGAAAACACACTGCTAGGCAGGTCGATGATGACGCAGGGATAGAGGTAGGTCGCCGAGCGGAACACTTCTGGGATTCTATCCAGCCGATCCGGGGAGACCTGGGCGAAATCCGGAGAAGGTAGAACATTCAAGCCATTCCACGTTGTGACGATGCGGGGCCACAATTCATCGATCACGTCGTTTCGGGCAAGCGCGTCCGCGAGTGTGAACTCTGGTTTGAGGCGGAGACGAAACGCGATGGTGCCGGAGTGAAAATCAAAGTCCACGAGCAGAACTTTCTTGTTTATCTGGCGTGAGATAGCGTCGGCCACATGGAGTGCCACCGTGGAGGAGCCGTTGCCGCCTTGGGCCGGTAGAAAGCAGATCAGGCGACCCTTGGTCTTCGAGGAACGGTCGGCTTTGGGCCGCGCTCGAAGACTCTGCCGCAGCTGCTGGACATCGAAGGGCGGAACCAAATACTCCGAGGCGCCGGCGCGCATGGCGGCCAGGATAGAGTCGGCTCTCGACGTGGTGTCGGCGGCAACGGCGACCAACTCAGGGTGAGACTCCTGGGCCTCACGAATCAGTTCGAGCGCGAGGGCCTGGTCGCCCACGTCAATAACGATCGCCCCGAGCTTTCCAGCCCGCGAGTCCAAAAGAGTCCGAAACTGCCCGCGGGTCGGGTACGACGGTAGGACCGTCGGTTCGTATCCCCCGTCGGCGGACCCGAGCGCCTCACGCAGATCCCGTGCAAGACCTTCGTCCGGCGATACGATGAGTATTTGACTGGCTGCGGCCATACCGACTGAACACTCAATCGACGGATTTCGCTCTCATCGTCTATTCTACCTGCCGGCTAACCCGTCGGACCGACCGCGTGTTTCGAAAGGGGGAACCAAGAACTCCAATGCGCCCGAACCAGACCGACGATCCGGGCGGGTTTCGCCGTCAAAACTCTTTTCCGTGGTACAGGTGAGCCACGAACTCCTCGTATGCCGTTGTAAGGCAGGGTCGGGCGCACTTCCATGTCAGGAATCACCTTTTCCGTCGCCTGTGACCAGCGCGGGTGAGGCCGCTTGGGATTCACATTAGAATACCAACCGTACTCACGACCTGCGACCTGGTTCCACAGCGTGGGGGGCTTTCTCTTTGTGAACTCGATCTTGACAATCGATTTGATGCTCTTAAGCCCATACTTCCAGGGAGTGATCAGGCGAATCGGCGCGCCGTTTTGCTTCGGCAGTGGCCTACCGTAAATGCCGGTGACGAACAATGCCAGCTCGTTCATGGCTTCATCCAAACGCAGCGCCTCGAAGTACGGCCAGGGATAATGCGACTGCGACGTGATGCCCGGCATCTCGTTTGGTCTGTGAGCCGTGACCATTCGAACGTACTTGGCGTCTGGTTTAGGATCAACTTCTTTGATCAAAGCCGAGATCGGAAAGCCGGTCCAGGGAACCGCCATCGACCACGCCTCGACACAGCGCATGCGGTAGAGGCGCTCCTCAAGGGGAAAGCGCCTTGCCAGGTCGTCGAAATCATACTTCTTCGGATTGTTGACCAAGCCACTGACCTCGACTGTCCAGGGGTCTATCGTGAATTTCCCCACCATAGTCCTTGACGCGTTCTTTCCGCAGGGTGAATTCGTAGAAGGAGCTATAACCAGAAGTTGTGGATGAGCCTCTGAGGGGAGGCGGCGTATCCTGACGATTGAGGAAGCAACTCAATCGTTTTCTGGAAAGGAACAAGGAGGATACGCCATGAGTCAGTGTGAAGCTGCTGAGAGCAGCAGTCAAGTCAACCCCCAAGTCATTGATGGAAAGGAACGCTCGCCCTTGGATGAGGTGCTGCGCCAAGGAGCGCGCCAGATGCTCGTCAAGGCCGTGGAAGCCGAAGTGACCGCCTACATCGAAACGCATCAGCACGAAGTCGACCAGGACGGCCGGCGGCTGGTGGTGCGCAACGGTCACGCCCGCGAGCGCACCATCGTCAGCGGCGTGGGTCAGCTGAAGATCCAGGCGCCGCGGGTCGACGATCGCCGAGTCGATGAGCAGGGCCGGCGCTTTCGTTTCACTTCCCAGATCCTGCCGCCGTATCTGCGGCGCACGAAGAGTGTGGAGGAGTTGATCCCCTGGTTGTACCTGAAAGGGATCTCGACGGGCGATTTCAGCGAAGCGCTGGAGGCCTTGCTGGGGCCCGACGCTCCGGGCCTGTCGGCGACGACGGTGGTGCGTCTCAAAGACGTCTGGCGCCGCGAGTACGAGGCTTGGTCAAAGCGTGACCTCAGCGGCCAGCGGTTTGTTTACATTTGGGCCGATGGCATCTACTCGAATGTTCGTCTGGACGATGAACGGCAGTGTTTGCTGGTTGTGATGGGAGCACTCGAAGACGGTCGCAAGCAACTGCTGGCGGTGCACGACGGCTTTCGCGAAAGCGAACTGTCGTGGCAGGAGTTGCTGGAGGACTTGAAACGGCAGGGGCTCGAGCTGCCGCCGAAGTTGGCGGTGGGCGACGGAGCGATGGTGTTTTGGGCGGCACTGCGGAAAGTCTATCCGGCGACCGGTGAGCAACGCTGCTGGCTCCACAAGACGGCCAACGTGCTCAATAAGCTGCCGCAGAGCATGCAGGGCAAAGCCAAGCAGGCGCTGCGCGACATCTATCTTGCCCAGAGTCGGCAGACGGCGGAGGCCGCTCTGGACCGTTTCAAGAACCTATACGAGAAGAAGTTCCCCAAAGCGGTCGAGTGCCTGGAAAAAGACCGCCAAGTGCTGCTGGCTTTCTACGACTTTCCGGCCGAGCACTGGGGGCACTTGCGGACGACGAACCCGATCGAGTCCACCTTTGCGACGGTCCGTTTGCGGCAGCGACGAACGAAGGGTTGTGGCAGCCGCGAAGCGTCGTTAACGATGGTCTTCATGCTGGCCCGCCAAGCCGAGCGCCACTGGCGACGCCTGAACGGTTCGGAAGTGATTGTTCATGTCTTAGAGGGAAAGGTTTTCAAGGATGGATTGATGGTTCAGGAAAACGCCGCCTGACCTCGCCCATCCACAACATTTGACAATATCTCTACTTTTGTTCCTACAGTGTTTTCCTTAGTCACAACAGAGACCACTCTGCTCTCAGGTGAGTTAATTTGTCGCGGTACACACTACCCAAAGTTGAGCGTTACGAGAGCTGCCCCGTGCAGTGTGGTTCCTCATCTGGCGAACAGTCGTGATTAGCGTTCCCCCCGTCGTCGTACTTGAGTTGGTTCTCGGAGGCCGCATTCCCGACACTGCGCTCCACTCTCTTGTCGCTCTCTTAAGCGTGTTCTTTGTCACCCCGCTGGTCGTTCGCTTGATGTCCCGGAAGCAGTTCAAGCGATTCTATCTTGCAATTCGTCACAGCCGAACCTGACAACCCTGTGTCGCAATCCCCCCTTAATCGCGACGCTTCGACGCCAAACTCTTCCCTAAGTTCTTTATTTCCTGTACGATGCCCGTATAAGATTGCGGCAGTGTGTCGCAATCCTTGCGGCAGCTACGACAGACCACCACTCCGCCCAACCAGAAGCTTTAAAACCAACTGCTTCCCTTCTTCTTCCCCTCGTTTTTCTTGTCCTTCTTAGGCATGGCGGCCGCGTGCGGTTGCGATGGTGCGGCAAAGGGGATGAACCCGCGCCTGCCACGGAGACAAGCATTCTCTTACTGTGCCCCGTCAGCGAAACGCTTTCTCGACGTGGGGCAGTCTAGAAGATCTCGTCCCGGCCAGCCGTGTTTTTGAAGAAAGGTGCGGGTCTGGTTCATACGATTCGCAGCCCCTCGCGATCGATACCGGCCAGAATGACTTCGCTGGAGTGTCCCGAGCGCTGGAACTCGTGCTGCACTTGCTCAACGACGGCCTCCGATCCGCGCTCGAAGAATACAAGGACGGCCGGGCCCGCCCCGCTGAGGGCGCAGCCCAACAGTCCCGGGGCGCGTAGTTTCAAAACATCGTCCAGGCCGGGAACCGCCGCCAATCTGTACGGCTGGTGAAGCCGATCTTCGAGCGCATCTGGAAAGGCCTCCCGATTGCCCGTGGCCAGAGCCGCTACCAGCAGCGTCGCCCGTTGAAGGTTGAAGACCGTATCCTCCTTCGAATAGCAATCCGGCAGAAGTGAGCGCATTTGGTTCGTAGCCAGAGTGAAGTCGGGACAAACGACGGCGATCCGGAACTGCTCGGGCAAATCAAGGTGCACCGCACGCGTAACGCCGTCCGCCCCGATCGTCGCGGTCACAATCGATCCCATCACGCAAGCCGCCACGTTGTCGGGATGGCCCTCCAGGCGTGCCGCGGCATCGAGGATACGATGTTGGTCCCAGTCAAGTTCTAGGAGAGTCTCGGCGATTGTCACTCCGGCGACCAGAGCCGCGGCGCTCGATCCAAGTCCTTTACCGACAGGAATGTCGTTTGAAATCTCGATCGCTGCCGGCGGCAGCGGCAGGCCCTCGAATGCAGCCACTTTGAGGGCGGTCTGCCAAATTAAGTTGCTGTCGTCGAGCGGAATCAAAGCGGCGTCCCGGCCGTGCGCTGTGATTTGTAGTTCGCCGGCTCGCTGAAACCGGCATTGCAAGTAGATTTCAAGAGCTAGGCCGAGAGTGTCGAATCCCGGCCCGAGATTGGCGCAAGAGGCGGGAACCCGCACTGTGGTCGCAGCCGACATAAGGTGGTCATTATAGCTTAGCGGTTTGACGGAGCTGGCTTGGCTGCGAAGATCTTGCCAAGACGAGGTCGAGTTCTCGGGGGGCAGGCAATCTTGCTCAGAGGAATTCGGTTTGCGGCGACCGAGGAGACGGCGGGACTCATCCAGGTTTCAACTAAGGCGTCACACTCATTGGGTTTGGAATCCTGAACTCTCATAGCCACAAACCGTGGTCAGGCAGGCTTCCGGCGGGACGATAGAACGGACTGTTTTGATGCCAGGGAGGGACTGGCGCCGATGTCGCGCGCATTAGGTTAGAGTCAGTTTGTCAAATAGCCTTAGGCAAACGCCTCAAGTGCCTTGAAAAACCAAAACACAGAGGCTAGGTTGCTGGGGGGGGGGGGGGGGGGAGGCCCATGCTTCGACTCTTCCGAGTTTGTGATAGAGTCACGACAAGGGTTCTGAGCTTGGGGAGCGTGTCGTCTGACGTATATCTAAAGCGGGGATTGAGGGGTATCCTTCGCGATACACTCAAAAAATCGGGAGACATGTGGAGCGGTGAGAAGTAGAACCACTCGGCACAAGCGGGTTCGCATTGCCGCGGGTCTGCTGCTCGGTCTCACGTTTCTGACTCGGGCTTACCCGCAGCCGGCCCCGGAACCGGACCCGGTGAGCTGCGGGTCGGAACCGACCAACCTACGGCTCAACTTCGATGAACTTCTGACTTGCGACATCGGTGTGATGGGAGACTCCGATCTGTTTTCATTCACAGGCTTGTTCGGAGACGTCATGGTCGTGCAGGTGACGGCTCTGGCGGCCGGTGATGATATTTGTGTCGAGGTCTTCGACCCCGGGGCAGCGCAGATCGCCAACGAGTGCGCCGTCCAAAGCGCCCGCGCCGATGTCAAGTTGCCGAGCTCGGGAAGCTATGTGATCCGTGTATCCGATTGGAATAGCGACCAAACGCCGGCCTATGCCATTCTTCTCGATCGCGTGTCGCCGCCGTCGTCCACAACGACTCCGGTCGAGTTTAACCAGATTGCAAATGGCGTTATTGAGCCGCTAGGGGACGCTGACCAATACTCTGCCGTGGGCGCGGCAGATGATCTGTTTATCGTTCAGGCGACGGGCCAAAGTCCCGGCGATGATCTTTGCGTCGAGCTTTTCGGCCCCACTGGGGATCGACTGGCCGAAGAATGTGGCGGTCCAAGCGCGCGGGCCGATGTCACACTCATCAATTCCGGCACCCAGGTGATCCGGGTGACGGACTCGAACAGCGACGGAACACCCCAGTATGCGCTGAACGTAGAATGCCTAGGCACTTGCCTCTCGACGGGCCCGGTACCGATCATATTCAGCTTGACCAGCGGAGCCAGTTTTTTCGCCAACTCTCTTGCGCTAGGCGCCATCGCGACCATATTCGGCGAGGGCTTGGCGGCGGCCGAGGCGAAGTTGCAAGCCGTTCCGCTGCCCACTGTTCTCGGGACTACCTCGGTCACAATCAACGGTATCCCCGCGCCGCTGTTCTTTGTCTCGCCGAAGCAAATCAATTTGCAGGTACCCTACGAGATTCTTCCCGGCGCCGCTACGGTGGCCGTCGATGTGGCAGGCCTGGGCAGCGGCGGCTTTTCCGTTGACGTTGCCTCGGTGGCCCCTGGAGTTTTTCTGCTGCCTCGGAGCAACCGGTGCGTGGCGCAAAATCAGGACACGACACCGAATTCCAGCGCCAACCCTGCGGCGGTTGACAGTGTCATCGTGGTCTACCTCACCGGGCAGGGCCCGTTGGACAACCCAGTCGCTACGGGTCAGGCGGCTCCCCTCGAGCCGCTGTCGCGAGCGGTGCTTACTACCGCGGCAACGCTCGGCGGAGAAGACGCGGACCTGCTTTTCTTAGGGCTTACGCCGCAGCTCGTGGCGGTGTCCCAGGCCAACGTTCGGGTTCCCGAGATGTCTGGCGGTGATCGCCAACTGGTCATAACCATCGATGGCGTTTCGAGTAATGAATGCTTGGTTTCGGTTGTGGGAGACTCAGGAGACCCCGGCGGCGACCCCGGAGGTGATCCGGGCGGAGACCCGGGCGGCGATCCTGGAGGGGACCCCGGAGGAGACCCGCCTGGCGATTTGCCTGCTCCGGTGATTCTGTCGGTGAGTCCCAACAACGGGTCGTCCACCGGTGGAACGCCGCTGACAATTGCCGGGGAGAACTTTCAGCAGGGCGCACAGGTAAGCGTCGGTGGGCTGCAGGCGCCCCTCACGCTCTTCATCAATTCAAGTACCTTGCAAGCGTCGACCCCAGCAGGAGAATTATCCGGAGGAGCGGTTGGCGTCACCGTTGTGAATCCCGATGGGAAGACAGCGACCCTGGGGGCCGCGTTCACTTACACGGGTACGGCGAACTAGCGGCCGTAGCGCTTGGTTGCACAAATTCACGATAGATTATGGGCCGACCATCGCTGAACCTCGGCCTCACGAGTTTGAAAAAACCTTTTCCTTTAGGAAACAAAAACGGATTTGGGAACTTACCGCTTGCTCACGCGCGCGGCTCCGCAACAATCGGTTTCCGTACGCCGGAGCCGCCACCGTCAGGGAGCGGTTGGCTGACCCACCATAGCGGCTAGTGTCTGTTTTTTCCGGACAGTCCCGTAGCGCATGGCTCGGCGGTCGTTTTGCCGAGACTTGCGGCCGTTGTAGCAGCCAGTCACACCACTTCCAAAATCTTATCTCCCTCATTCCACCGCACTTACCGCACCTGACCCTCTTCAGCTCCGCCATGCCACCGTACCCTGGAGTTGGAGCCACTGCTCCCACGAAAGGAATAAGAATCATGCCGACAAATGCACAAATTAAAGCCAATCGCAACAACGCCAAGAAATCCACCGGTCCACGGACCGAGGAGGGCAAAAACCGCGTCGCAAAGAACGCCCTCAAACACGGACTCCTCGCCCGCGATACCGTACTGCCCGGCGAGGACCCCGCCGACTTCGATAGCCAACTCTCGGCCCTCGAAGCCGACATCCAACCCGCCAACTCGCTCGAATTCGAACTCGTCCGCCAGATCGCCGACGCCCAATGGCGTATGCGCCGCCTCACGCGCTTGGAGACCGGCTTCCTCGCCGCTGCCGTCGACGAAACCCGCCGCTACATGGAGAAACGCCGTCCCAACGAATTGCGCCCCGGCTACGACGGCGAGACTCAGCTGCTAGGCTCAGCGATGCTCGATCGCACCCAGGCCTTCGTTCACCTGGCTCGCTACGACGGACACCTCAGCCGACGCTTCTTCCGGGCCGTCAAGCAACTCGCTGACCTGCGCCGCGACGAGCGCAAGGCCCGCGAGGCTCGCTCCTCGGCCGGCTACTATGCCCCCGTCGATCCGGACCCCACCCGCGACCGATACGTCCCAGCCCAAGCCCCACCCTTGATCGTCAATCAGAGCCCCACAGCCGACCGTGTCGGCTTCCAGCCGGTCAGACCCCGCAAACCGGCCGCCGAAGCGGTCGGGCGCCAGCCCCACAGGCCGCGTTCAGACAAACAACCAAACAAACCCAATCTCGCCGAACTCCAAGGGAATCAAGCGCCGACTGCCAATCGACCAACGGCAAGGCGCGGGCAGTGAGCAAGCTGCTTACTCTTCCGCGTTTGTGATAGAGTCACGACAAGGGTTTCTGAGCTTGGGGGGCGTGTCGTCTGACGTACATCAAAGCGGGGATGCGGGGGTATCCTTCGCGATACACTCAAAAAATCGGGAGACCTGTGCAGCGGTGAAAAGTAGAACCACCCGTCACACACGGGTTCGCCTTGCTGCGGGCTTGCTGCTTGGTCTCGCGTTCCTGACTCGGGCTTACTCTTAGCCGGCCCCGGAACCGGACCCGGTGAGCTGCGGGTCGGAAGCCGACCAAGTCTAGGCGCAAGCGCTTTCCCCCGACCATGCGTTTATAATCGTGGATACCTTGGTGTACGTAGAATGGCTTGAAAAGGCGGTGGAACGCAAGTTAGCCGACAACTCGATCGGCTTGCCTGTGGCTTTGCGAGCTCAGCTGAACTTGAGCAGCGATCACGGGCTGCTGGCGCCGAGCTTGGCCGGTTTGGCATCGGCGGCGCAGCGTTGGTTCGCCAGTAAGGCGCTGACCGTGTACGCGCAAGGGGGGGCCGAGTTGGAGTACGTAAGCCTTCTCGTCAAGTTTTCGGGCGGCCAAACGGCCCTACTGAGTTCCGAGGTCGTCCGTGGCGACGGGGGGCCGGGCGCCGAGGGGCCGAACGTCTTGCTACTGGTCGTGGGCAACCATGGCACCATGCAGTTCACGGACAATCCGCGTTCCGATGGGCGAGCCGTAGACATCGGGCCTCCGGGTGGGGCAGAAGCGCAGCAATTGGCCCGTGCTATCGAAGCGTCTCTAGTCAAGGGGAGGCCCGTATCCCTCGACTAACCCGGAAAAACACACGTGGCTGATAAACCACAGCTCGGCGTCCTACTAGTCACCGGTGGCATGACACACCAGGAAGACTATGGGCGTGGTTTCAAGGCCGACCCGCGCTGCAAGATCATCGGAGTCACCGACGAAAGGGGTGTCGACCGGCGCAGAGCCGAACTGAACCGCCGCTTGGCCGAGCAGATGGAAGTTCCGCTGTTCCCCGATCTCGACGACGCTCTGCGGCGCCCTGACGTGCATCTCGCCTCGGTCTGTTCGGAGTTCGAGCGCCGTGCCCGCGTGGGAAAGCGTTGTGCCGAAGCGGGAAAGCACGTCTACATCGACAAGCCCCTTGCGACCACGATGGAAGACGCCAATCAGCTCACCGAAGCGGTACGGCGTCGAGGCGTGCGGAGTCAGATGTTTACGCTAGTCGGCGCGCCGTTCGCAAAACGGGCGAAACAGATCGTAGACTCGGGTGTGCTCGGCGAACTCAAGGCTATCCACTGCGACCTGCTGTTCGCCAAGGGCTACCCGGGCAGCGTTCCACTGGGAAAGCCTCGCAAGGAACATTATCCCCCCAGACAGTTTACGTTTCCGGACGCCAAGCGAGAGATCTGGACGACAGCGGTCTACTCCTTGACGCTGATCCGCTGGCTTACCGGCGGGCGGGCTTTCCGCTCCGTCTTCGCCACCTCAGCCAACTACTTTTTCGAGGAGCACTACAAGCGAGACGTCGAGGACTTCGGCGCCATGGCGGTGACGCTTGATGGGGGAATGACGGCCACGATCACGGCCGGACGCATCGGCTGGCAGAGCCACCGGAGTTCTGGGCCGAATTTCACGCGTCTGTTCGGTACCAAGGGAAGTGTACTGATCGACGGGCACGCTCCTCGGTTTGAGGTAGCCTCGGACCAGCCACCCTGGACTCCGCCCCCACGCGATCCCGATGACCCCATGTCATTTTGGAGCAGCACCGGCGAGAAAGGCCGTCGCCGTCCTAAGCTGGACTGGTACAAGCCGGAAACTGTCCCTGCTCGCTCCGACCAAGCCATGTTTCTCGACAGTATCGAGCAAGGCAAGGAGTCCGAGGTCACGGCCGCCGACGGGGCTACAGCGACCGAGGCCATGTTGGCCGCCTATAAGTCCGCGACGACGGGGGGGGTTGTCAGCTTGCCGTTGGCTGGCTGACTTGATGCATCATTTCTGAACTACATTTACGAAATGCGACCCCGGGCGTGATGAATCACGCCCCTACTTACAGGCTTGAGCGTCTGGCTTGCACGGGAACCCACGAAATTCGGTAGGCTTCAACCCCGCTCGGTCGAAAACCCGGGGGTTTTGATCCCCTTGGGTGGGCCTCAGGCTGGTGGCGGGACCGGACTCTTGAGGGGGACTGACCGCTCCCTGACGGTCGCGGCTCCGTTTATCTTGGCGAAGGCCCATGGGCACTCCCTCTGGGGCTGACGCAAAGCTATGTCTCTTCCTCGATCTCGCGAATGAGTTGCTTGAGATTCGCGTAGTTGATGTGCATCGCTTCGACGCGGGAGCCGCTGGGAGGACGAAAGTGCGTCGACATCGAAAGTACAGCGTCCAGATGGTGGTCACGCACTTGCCGCAGAATGGTTCGGTAGTCGATGTCGCCGGCGCCGAAGCGACGATATTCAAACTTGAGCCGAAGGCCGTCGATGACGTGTAGGTCTTTGATGTGCAGCCCATGCAGATAAGGACGTACGTTTTGAAACCCCCTGGTCGCCACATCCAACTCGCCGGAGTTGAAGTTGTCAGCCGGTCCCCACATGACTTTGATTCGCTTGGAACCTACGCGTTCAGCGAGACGCCGGAAGTTGCCGGTGGTGTTCGTATAGTTCCAGGGCATCATCGATAGAGCCACGTCGACTTCGTAGCGCTCTGCCTCCTCCGCCACCATCGAAAACGCCTTCACCAGCTTCTCCATATCGACGTCGGCGATGTGGCCGCCGCGCGTGAGCCAGCGCATCGGCCAGGTCGGTTTGCCTGCGGTGTACTCGCCCGGCCAGGCAAAGGTGAACGACCCGACGGCCGACACGCCAATACGCTTTGCGATCCGCATCGATCGAACCAGGTTGTCGAAGTCGCTGCGAAAAGCCGGATGGTCGGCCATCGTCTTCAGGTCGAAATCGGTCAAGTGAATCTTCTTGAAGGGGTTTCCCGCATTCAGGAGGAAAATCTCTAGGTCGTGCCGGGCGACGCGCTCGGCCATGCTATCCGCTTGGGCGTCGCTCATCCGGGCGATTTCCGGTTCGTTGGGAATCCCATTGAACCAAACACCCCCCGCCCCGATCTGCTTCGCTGTGGCCAGCGCCTCGTCAAACGGCAGTCCTAACTCCGGCAAATACATGCCGAGTTTGAATTGATAGTCGTTAACACCACTTTTGCCGGCTGGCTCGGCGCCACCTGTCGCAACGGGCTTCTTTGCCGCGTTCGCGGCATCGGCGGCATGAGCCGCGCTGGGGTACAAGTACGCCGGACCTGCCACTGCCACGGCAGCGCCCCCAGCAGCGGCCAAAAACACCCTGCGTCTGATGTTGGACATTTTCTTCTCCCCGGGCGAAATCCGACTTCAGTCCGCGGCTATCTGTTGGCGGCCGGAGATCCCGTGATCATGCTGGCGGTGGTGGAACGCCAAGACGTCGAGCCCGAAGTCTCCCTCGAAATCCCGCCAGACCGAATGGCTGTGGTTGCTCTGATTCTGCGTGTTGTCGTACTCGATCAGGAAAGTGGGCGCCTGCACGCGGTAGTAATTTCCCCCCACTTCCCGGTTTCCCGTGGTTAGGCTGCCCACCACGACCGCCTCCGCCTTAGGACGCCCGATGCGGCCCGCCCAGGCGAAGAGGAGTTCGCCCCGAGGCGTGTCTCGCGCCGCTTTCATGCGCCTGGCCGCGACGTCGGAGGGCACATTGCCGGCATATTCATCGACCAGCGCCAGCAGCATGGCGTATTCCTTGTCGGTCATCTCCGACGCCGGCAGGCCTTGCGCCTCGCCCTCCAGTTCCGCTCGCGTGTCGGCCATGGTCAGGATGTCGAACGGCGCGACATCGCTGAAGACAGCCTTTTTCTGCTTTTCGGGACCGAGGAATTTCAATAAAGCCAGTGCCAGATCCTCCTCGTCGGCCAGGGCCCGCATGCCCTTATGCGGCCCTTGAGCTACCTGGTGAGGATTGGCGCCAAAAAACGTCGGGCTGGCGGAAACCAGCTTCCCGTTCTCAAGCGTATAGTGCAACGAAAGATGATGTCCTTCCACGCGCCATCCCCATGTCGACGTCAAGGATGGCTCGCCGAAAATCGTGAAATGGAACCCTTGCGTGTCGCGGTGGCCCGTCGTGTCGGCCTCGATTACACGGACGATGTCTTCCAGCGCCATAACGTCCACGGCCTTGGCGTATCCTGTCCTGCTCAGCCCGGTGCTCAGCAACCCGTGAGCGAGGTGCTGTTGTTTTGGATCCATTTCAGCGAAGGTGATGCCATTGCGTTCATATCCGTGTGTCTGCGTGAATCCGCCCTCGGGGAAATAGTGCCAGTTGGTGCGGTCGGCGGCGGCGAACTTGAAAACCGTCATGGGCCGCTGAAAACGGTCGTTCAGCGACTCCACGAAACGATTAGCCGCGTTGACCATCAGCGCTACCGTGGCGCTCTTATGATGCGCGGCTGTCAGAGCCAGAGCGCAGGCAAAAACTCCAACGGCACGAAGCTTCACATGTTTCTGCATCCCAACCTCCCTAGGCTTGATTCGAGTCAATTGTAGCCGAATCCGAACTCCGTCAATCTACACCGGGTCCGGCACGGTCCATGGTTCGCGGTATTCCTTTGTAAACAGAGCGTTCGCCTCCGCATCCCCGGGAAATTGTTCGCTCTCGGGGTCGAAGTGCAGCACCCGGCCCAACTCGTAAGCGATCTGGCCAAGATGGGCGAGCGCGCAGGAGTGGTGCGCCACCTCGGCGTTCGCGACCGTCTGCTTGCGGCTCCTAACGCACTCGACAAAGTTTTTCATGTGCTCGTCGTATCCCCGCGTGCCGCCCCTCATGCCGGGTCCTTTTTCTTCCTTCTGGCCCAGATAGACCTGGAAATGACCGCGACGAGTGAAGATCATATAACCCTCGGTGCCATAAAAGGCATTGCCGTTGTCGATGCCGTGAAGCCCATAGGGTGTCCAGCTACGGTCCTCGTAGAGCAGAACTTTGTCGTCATCGTACTGGTGGGCGACCATCATGTTGTCGGGATATTCGGTGTCGCCGGTGAGAGCGATTCGGCTGCCGTGGGCCGTGATCCGAACGGGGTGGGTCTCAACCCCCAACGCCCAGCGCGCCATGTCGAGATCGTGGAGTCCGTCGTCGCCAACACCGCCGTTGCCGTAGGCGCGGAACCAACGCCAGTAACGGTGAAAGCGATTGGGGTTGAACTTGCCGTCGTAGGGAGCCGGCCCCGCCCACATGTCGTAGTTGACGCCGGCCGGAATAGGAGCATCGGGAACGGGTTCCCGCAGCTCCACCTTCTGCGAGTTCCAAGCCTTGGTTGTTTTCACCTCACCGATGATGCCGTCTTTGAGTAGCTCGCCTACTTTTTGGGTCACCTCGCTCGAGCGCGTCTGGGTGCCGTGTTGGAAAATGCGGTCGTACTTGCGGGCGGCGTCGATCATAAGCCTGCCTTCGCGGAAGACGTGGCTGGCCGGTTTTTCGACATATACATCTTTGCCGGCCTGCATGGCGCGGATGGCGATGGGGCAGTGCCAGTGATGAGGCGTGGAGATCACGACCGCATCGACGTCCGGGTCGGCCAGCACGTCGCGGAAGTCGGCCTCTAGTTTTGGAGCCTCGGCCCCCTCCCGCTTCATCGTCTGACTGCCCCGCTCGAGTTGCGCCTGGTCGATGTCGCAGAGCGAGGGGATGCGAACATCCGGGTATGTCACAAGCCGCTTCACATGGGCGGTCCCCATCCCGCCGACACCGATGACCGACACGCCCAATTGGCCGTTCGGCGATGCCGATGAAGTTCGAATGGCGAGGGTCGCGGCCACCCCCGCGGCTGCTGCGCCGCCAAGAGAGTCGGAAAGGAATCTTCGTCTTGGAATCTCGTTCACGGTATGCCTCCGAAAGCAGCCTCTTCTATGCCGGTAGCCATAGTAACAAAAGGCGCGCCAAACCACCGGACGTGACCGCGAGCATCGACCCGGCACCGGTGGTTTCGACAAGATCACGCGAGGATGGTGGGTGGGGCTGATGGCAGTGGTCTGTTATAGAGACCAACTTCCTTGCAACGGGGATTGTCGGACGCTATCAGGCCTTGTCCACGAATTCAACCCCGAATTCCTTGGCGGTGGCCTCGTAATTGTCCGGATCGGCGCCCATCCTCTCGAACATGCGCTCGATCCCGGCTGGGGCAAAGAATATCAGCATGCGCGCCGTCGTATCGGATTCGTTCTTGAAATGATGCGCTACATCGCGGGGGATGTTCAGGTAGGCGCCGGGCTGGGCGACAATACGCTCGCCGTCAGCTCGGAAGACCACCTCCCCTTCGAGTACATAAAAGGCTTCTTCCTCGCGCGTCTGGATATGTGGCGGCGGCCCACCCCCGGGTGGCACTATCGCCTCCATGATGAAGTAGTCGCCGGCCGTATCGTCGCCGGTCGCCAACACGCGGTATTCGTCGCCGGCCCCGCGCCATGTGGTTTGCTCGTCACCGGGCCGGACAAGTTTAACCTTTCGGTTTGCCACGTTTCTCTCCTGTTCAGCATCGCCGAGTTTGCCGTTCACGGTATGCCTCCGAAAGCAGCCTCTTCTGCCGGTAGCCATAGTAACAAAAGGCGCGCCAAACCACCTCTAGATGAGATGCACGCCCTCAAAGAGCTGATCGTGGGTTTGGTCGCCTACGGCAAGATCGCCAAGGAAGTCGCGGCCCGGCTCAGGGCCTTCAAATCCAAAGTGTTGGTTTTCGATCCTTACGTCCGTGATGAAGAGATCGAAAATGACGGCTTGGTAGCTGTCCCCAACCAAGGTGCAAACCAGCGTCTCTTTTTTATAAGTGGAGCTGAAATGTACAAGTCAACGAACAGGGACAGGGGTGGCACACTCTCGGGAATGCAGCGAATCACACCTCTGCCAGCCGTTCGTTCGAGTCGCCGAACTGCTTCGGGCGGATGCCGAACTTGTCGAGCATCGACAGGTAGAGGCTGCACATCTTGCGGTTCGGCTTGTCGAGGTAGTCGAGTACCCGCCCGCCCTGAATCCGCCCACCGGCGCCGCCGAGCAGTACGACGGGCAGCTGTGTGGCGATGTGGTTACCCGTCAACATGCTCGAGCAATACATGAGCATCGAGTTGTCGAGCGCGGTTCGCTCGCCTTCTTGGATCGCGTCCAGCCTGCGGGCGATGTAGCCGAATTGCTCCAGGAAGAACTGATTCACCCTCAGATAGTCGGCGTCGTCGCGGTGCGAGAGTTCGTGGTGCCCGACATCGACGTTGAGATGCCGGAACAGCAGGTAGCTGTGATCGTTGTTGAGCTTCAGCGTGCAGACGCGCGTCGTGTCGGTCTGGAAACCCAGCACCAGGATGTCCGACATCAGCCGCATGTGCTCGGCGAGGTCCTGCGGAATACCGTCCGGCGGACGCGGCACGTTGGGCTTATCGAGCGTCGGCCGCCACCCTTGCAACTCGCCCTTCCCGCCGGCTTGCTCGATGCGTTGCTCGACCTCGCGCACCGAGTTGAGGTACTCGTCGAGCTTCTGTTGATCGGTCGAACTGATGTTCCGCCGCAAGCGATTTGCGTCGGTCAGCACCGCGTCGAGCACGCTTTTGTCCCCGCGCTGCGCTTGATCGTTGAACAGCCGGTCGAAGGCCAGGGCGGGATAGAGCTCGAGCGGCGTCGGAGCGGTCGGAGAACTCCACGAGATGTGCGAGCTGTAGAGCATCGAATAGTTCTTGTGAATCCCCGGATTCGATCTCTCGCAGCCCAGGACGAGGCTCGGTACCTTCGTCGACCGTCCGTACCGTTGAGCGACGAGCTGGTCGATGCTCGTGCCGGAACGAATCTGGCCGCCGGAGGCAAGCGGCGCTCCAGAGAGCAGATTACCCGTCTGTGAACTATGGATATTGCCCTTGAGGGCTTCCTCGTTGTAGAGCCCGCGGATGAAGAGCATCTTCTCGCGGAAGTCGCTCAGAGGCGCCAGCACCTGGCCAAGTTCCATCCGCTTTCCTTCGCCCTTGGCCCACCACTCGTTGGTGCAAAAACCGTTTCCTGAAAACAGTACGGCTAGACGCACCGGCGCCTGGCTCTCGGGCTGGGCGGCCGCGGCGGCTTGAGCGCCCCACACCGGAAACGACTCCATCCAAGGCAACGCCATCGTGACGCCCGCGCCGCGTAGGAATGTTCGACGAGAGAAGTGATCGGTCTTCATGATTTGCCTCCCCGAAAAAGGGCTGAAGGTTGTACGGCCATTTTTAGTCTACACGGCGCTCGCTCAAATCGCGCGTCCGCCATGCGCGAGCGGCCGAAGAACGAAGCAGCGCGGCTCACGACTATTCCGCGAGTGGAGCCTGTCTGCCCCGGATCTCCCGGAACTGGCGACTCTGGACGATCATGTCGACGGCCACGGGAAAACGGTAGTCGTTTCCAGCCAGCCGCTGCTCGATTTCGGTGAGCAGCGGTTCGTCGGAGAGTTGCACCTCCCGGCCAAGGGCGTAACCCAGCAGTTTGCGGTAGAACTGGCCGAGGAAGGCGTCGCGGCGCGTTTCTAAGAGGTAGTCTCTGAGGCCCGTCAGTCCATTGATTTCGCTTCCGTCGGGAAGTTTCGTCTCGGTATCGATCGGACGGCCGGCGAGATCACGGTCGCGGCGACGGCCGATCGAGTCAAAGCCTTCCAGCGCAAAGCCGAACGGGTCGATTCTTTGATGGCACGAGGCGCACAGGGGAACGCTGGTATGTTTTTCCACGAGCTGACGCACCGTCAGTCCGTCGGTTTCGATTTCGTCCGCGGGAAGTTGAGGGACCTCCTTGGGCGGACGAGGCAGTTTCTCGCCCAGCAGCACTTCGCTGACCCAGTTGCCTCGCAGGATGGGACTCGTGCGGGACGCGCCCGACTGCTTGGCCAGCGTCGTCGCGAGACCCAGAATGCCTCCGCGGCCATGCTTCCTGATTCCATCGACACGCCGCCACTTCCCGCCTTCGACTCCCTCCATGCCGTAGAAGCCGGCCAGCCGCGCGTTGACGAAGGTATGGTCGGCATCGAGGAGGCTCAACAACGACGCGTCGCGTTGAAACAGATCGGTGAAAAACCGGATCGATTCTTCGTACATGTCGCCGCGAAGATCCGCGAACTCGGGGAAGTACTTCTCGCTCTTCTCGGCGAGCGAATCGAAATCATGGATGTGCAGCCACTGGCAAGCAAACTCGGTGGCCAGGCGGCGCACGCGAGCGTCGGCGAGCATACGCCGGGTTTGGTTCGCCAGTACGTCGGGCGTGCGCAGCGCGCCGGCGGCCGCCGCGGCACGGAGTTCTTCATCCGGTTCGGACGACCACAGGAAATAGCTCAGCCGGCTGGCGAGTTCCCAATCGGAGACCGCCGCGGAGGAGGTTCCCGCCGCTGCGTTTTCGAGCCGATATAAAAATGCCGGCGCGACAAAGACTCGGGCGAGCGTCAACCGAAAGGCCTCATCGTGTGGGATCTCTTGTTCGCGCAGGCGGCGATAGAGTCCGCGCAACTCGTCTGCTTCGACGCCGGTCAGCGGACGGCGATAGGCCTGGGCGGCGAAGTCGACGACAGCATCGACCTGAGCCGGCTCGTCTGCGATCAGCTCTTTGCTGAACGCGGCGGCGCGTTCGTAGATCGGCGCGCGTAACGGCATGACCGCTTCGTGCTGAGAGCGATCTTCTATTCCGTTGCCTTCAAAAGCTTCCAGGAGCAGCTCCAAGCCCGTGAATTGCAGCAACGCGCTTTGGCTGACGTAGTGCAGCTCTTCCCAGAGCCGGTCGAGATAGGCTCGCTGCTCATCGTCGAGCATCAGCCGAGCGAGATGATCATCCTCCCGATAGAAAAGCGTCAGCGTGAGGACCTCGTCGATCGGCACGATCTGGTTGAAGCAGAGCGCAGCCGGGAACAGGCGACGATACTCATCGAATCCCCACTCGATCCGCCGCCACGCCGTGCTGTTTTCGGCGGTGAGAAAGACTCGCTTGAAAGAAATGTCTCGATGATCCGAGAACACCTGGGTCACTTTCGAGAACGTCACGGTGGCCTCGCTGGGAACCAGCCCGGACGCAGGGGTCGGCGCGCCGACGACCACGTCAACCTGCACACTCCCCTCGCGGCCCGTCTCCTTGTCGAGCGCAGCGGTCGTGACCAGCTCGCGGCCGGCTGCCAGGTAGCCGGGAAGACGAATCTTGACGACCGAGGGGACAGGAACAAACAGCGAGGCAGAGCCGATCGTATGGCCGTTGGGGTGTTTGCCGAACATGGCCGGGTCCAAGCCCCACTGAGATGCCCCCGCCGCTGCATTCGAGGGCTGAACGCGACCCGCGTCCCAATAGAGCCCTCGGATATCGCGGAGGTAAATATCCGCGCGGCCGGGCGCGACCAGCCGGGGGGCTTGCCACACAACGAAGTCATTCTCGTTGCCGTCCCCCGCGTCGGTCGCCACAAGCGAGAGTACGACTTCTTCTTCATCGCAGAAATCATCCGCCATGGGGAAACGGATTTCCTGTTCGCTCAGCAGAGGATTGACCGGTTCCATCCACCGCGACGGGCCTCCCTTCCTGCCGATCAGGCCGACCGGGCCGAACGTCCACAGCCCCCTCTGCCAGGCGGCGACATCGGCGGCGAGCGTAGCGGCATCTGCTGGTTTTGCCTGGCGCCATCGGGAACGGAGATCGTCCAAAAGCAACGATGGAGCGGACCCCGAAAGAGTGGACCAAAGCGTGCTGAGATACTTGGCGCTCAGTCCGCGCTCACGGGCCACGGCTTCGATCGTCTTACCCCCGGTCGTCAGCGCATCCCGTTCGGCGAGCGTGGCGGCGAAATATTTCTCCAGCGGCAGGCGCCCGGCGAGTCCCATGCGGGTGTCACCGTGGACTTTGATGTTCCCGACCGCCGAACCAACCCCAAGATCCTCGGTGTCGGTGAACTGCCGATAGAGCGCGCGAATCTGGACCAGGCTTTCATCCGTCCAATCGCGCCGCGTCGCGTGCGGCGAGAAACGAAAGCCGGCCGGCAGCAGCACCGCGTGTCGAGCGATCCCCTTTCCCGCGTCGAGATATTTTCGCAGCAGGGCCGGCGACATCACCAGCGCGTTGCCCGTGTTGGTGAACCCCTCCCCCGCCGCGCTATCGCCCGGGAACTCGCGGGCCGGATTCAAATCGACTCCCGTCAGATCGCGGATCGTGTAGGTGTATTCGGCATTGTTGAGCCGCCGCAGAACGACCGGCCCCGGATCTCCAGCATGGGCCAATGCCTCGGCATGAAGATAGCGCTCGATCCAGCCGCGCAGCTCCTTCCGCTGCTCGGGCGCCGGCTGCTCGGCGGGCTCGGGCGGCATCTCCCCGTTGTCGAGCATTTCGACAACCTTCAGCCAGGCCCTCGTGTCTCGCCGCACCTCTGCCAGCGTTGCGAACTGTTCGAGATCCAGCTCCCCTACCCGCAGCGCCGTCGAATGGCAACCCAAGCAGAACTGCTCGATCAGCGGCCGAACTTCGGTCACGTACTCATCAGCCAATCCCGCGAAGTGATCCCGAGGCGGCTCAGCGGCCGGCATGCTGGGCATCGAACCAAACACCGCCCACAGCGAAGCCACAACCAAAGTGAGGTGCGGAGCAACCCGCACTTTTTTCTCGCTGGCGGAGGAGCTGATGATTCCCGGCCGCAGCTCAGAACTCGCAGAGAAGGTCATCCCCATCTCACTATGCCGTGCATGGATCGTTCTCAGCAAGAGAGTTACTCCCATTCCGCCTTCCTACCGAAATTGTACCGCTCACGACCACTCTGCCGGGAACCGCAGGACGGTATTCTGGGACGCACGCCTCGGCGGCTGAGAATCGTTGTTGAGTATGTTGCTTTGTCATTAGCGACGCGTCGACTTCAGTCGTTAACACCCTCCAACTAGGGCAGTAGCTCGATTCCAGCTTCAGAAGGTCGTACGGTCGCCAGTAGTGCGTTCGTTGTTCGCGTTACTCCCAAATAGCGGCTGACTCAGCGGTAATCCCGCGGATCCTATGATCCCCTGTCGCTGGCGATGAAATCTTCCCTGACTCCCAACGAGTCTCCTCGAAAGGAGTTCGCGGGCCTATTCAAATTGGCCCACGCCCCACAGAGCGGTGGATGGAGGGGCGCCCTGTGTTAACATTAGAGTGGACGCCTTAGCAAGGGGCTCGCCGCGCCCTTGTGAGTCTCGGAGGTCGTTGGTTTGCAACCAGATACGAGCATTTCGGCTCGGCGCATGCTTGCTGTGTCGGCGGTTTTTGTAGCGGCGGCCGTGTCAGCTTTCGGGCAATCGCCGGACGTCCTCGAGAAGTCCGCTCGCACTGTCTTGGACCGCCACTGTATGGCCTGCCACGGCGAGGCGCGGATGGCCGCGCTGGACATGCGGGAGCGCGAGACCCTCCTCAAAGGCGGCAAAAGCGGTCCCGCCGTCGTCCCCGGCCAAGCAGACACCAGCCTGCTTTATCAAGCCGCCTCCCACACCGGAGAGCTTAAGATGCCTCCCGGGGCGGCACGCATCCCGAAAGAGGAGCTGCAAGCCCTCAGGGACTGGATCAACGATGAAGAATGGTGGCGCCCACCCGAGCGGGAATCCATCTTTACGGAAGAGCAGCGGTCCTTCTGGTCTTTCCAGCCGATTCGGGATCCCAAACCTCCGGAAGTTAAAGACACCGAGTGGGCGAAGACGCCGCTAGATCGGTTCATCCTGGCCAAGCTGGAAGAGAAAGACCTTTCGCCTTCTCCGCCAGCGGACAAGCGAATGCTTATCCGCCGGGCGAGTTACGATCTGACCGGTCTGCCGCCGGCACTCGAGGAAATTGACGAGTTCCTGGCGGACAAACCGGCACCGGACGAATACAGCGAGAAGCCCTTTCCCGCCTTTGCCTGGCTCGTCGACCGGCTGCTTGAATCCCCCCACTACGGCGAGCGCTGGGCCAGGCACTGGTTGGACGTCGTGCGATACGCCGACTCGACGGCACACGACGGCAATTTCATCATGCGCTATGCCTATCGCTACCGCGACTACGTGGTGCGCGCCTTGAACGACGACAAGCCTTACGACCAGTTCATCATCGAGCAACTGGCTGGTGACTTGCTGCCGCCCACCAAGAACCTCGATCTCTCGCTCCAGCGCGTAATCGCGACCGGCTTTCTGATGCTGGGTCCGAAGGCTCTCGGCGAACAAGACAAGGAACAGGTGCGCATGGACATCGTCGATGAGCAGATCGACGTGACGGGCAAGGTCTTTCTCGGGCTCACGGTGGCCTGTGCACGATGCCACGATCACAAGTTCGATCCCATCCCCCATCGCGATTACTACTCGATGGCGGGGATCTTTCGGAGCACCGAGGTGCTGGCCGATTCCATTCACACCTCGATGTGGTGGGAACATGATGTCCTGGAGATCCCCGGCGGAGAGAAGGTCGTTGTCATGGCCCCCAAAGAGGGGAAGCCCGCTGATCTGAAGATCCACATCCGGGGGAACCACAACAACTTGGGCGAAGAGGCGCCGCGCGGGGTCCTGCAGATCATAGCCGGCGAGAATAATTCGTCCATCAAGACGGAGCAGAGCGGCCGCTTGGAATTAGCGCGGTGGATCGCCGACCCCGACAACCCGCTGACGGCCCGGGTCATGGTCAACCGCATTTGGCAAGGCCATTTTGGGACCGGGCTCGTGGCGAGCAGCGATAACTTCGGATCGACGGGCGAGAAGCCCTCGCACCCCGAGTTACTGGACTGGCTGGCTTCGCGCTTTATCGAGAGCGGCTGGTCGATCAAGTCCGTGCACCGGCTGATACTGCTGTCAAACACGTACCGGATGCGGAGCTTCCCCCGGGAAGACGGCGAGCAAGTCGATCCCGACAACCGGCTGATTTGGCGCGCCAACCGCCGCCGGTTCGACACGGAGCAGTTGCGGGATTCGGTGCTGGCCATCAGCGGCCGTCTTGACCGCGCGATCGGAGGAGATATCTGGGATTGGCAGGACAAGAACTCGCCCGTAGACACGGAACGCGGGCTGTATTCCGCTGCGAAAGCAGGGCAGGGTTTCGACGCCTACAATAGCCCGCGTCGCAGCATTTACTTGCCGGTTGTCCGCAATCAGTTGCCCAACATGTTCCAGACGTTCGACTTTGCCGACGCAAACGCCGTCACGGCCAAGCGCAACGACACAACGGTCGCTCCGCAGGCGTTGTTGATGCTGAACAGTGCTTTCCTGCGAGAGGAGTCGCTGCACTTCGCCAAGCGCTTGCTGGAGGAAATGCCGGAGCATCCCCTATTCGAGCGGGTTTACCGGCTCGGCTTGGCGGAGGAAAAAGACGAGGACCGCCTGCGGCTGGCGCATCTCGAAGTCTTGGGGCGCTCGCCGAGCCCCGATGAGTTGAAAGAGGCGACGGATTTTCTGAGCGAGTACGAGAGACGGCTCCAAGCGGCCGGGCGCTCACAGGAAGACAGCCGGCTAGCGGCCTGGCAGAGCTACTGCCAGTCGCTTTTTTCGCTGAATGAGTTTCTCTACGTGAACTGATACGGCGAGGGCCAGAAAAATGACAGGACCAGCGTGGTCAACTTCATCGCTTCATCAGGTTTCCCGTCGTGATTTATTGCGGGATTTCGCCAACGGTTTCGGATACCTCGCGTTTCTGGGATTGACCGCAGAAGACGCGGCGCGGTCCGCGACGGGCCGCGGGTATACCCATCCGATGGCACCCAAAGCGCCGCACTTCCCTGCCAAGGCGAAGCGAATCATCTTCGTATTCATGCATGGCGGCACGTCACACATCGATACCTTCGACCCCAAACCGAAGCTGACCGAGTTGGATGGCCAGCCCATGCCCGGCAAGAAGCCCGGCGTTACGTTCGCCGAGACCGGCAACTTGATGAAGTCACCCTGGGAGTTCTCGAGATACGGACAGAGCGGCATCGAAGTCAGCGAGCTGTTCCCCCATGTCGGAAGCTGTATCGACGATATATGTGTCATTCGTTCGATGCACTCCGATTTGGTTTCCCACGGGGGCGCGGGCTTGCAGCTTCACACGGGCAGCGGCATCTTCATCCGTCCCAGCATGGGTTCTTGGCTGCTCTACGGGCTGGGAACCGAGAATCAGAACCTGCCCGGGTTCATCACGATCTCGCCCACCTTCTATCACGGCGGGGCCCAGAATTACGGCTCGGCTTTCCTGCCGGCTGCTTTCCAAGGCACTCGGATTGGTGATGGAGCCACACCGTTCTCGGAGGCGAAAATCGCGAACCTCGAGCCGGCCGATCCCCAACAGCGTCTGCAACTGGACCTGTTGAAGAGCCGGAACCACAGACACTTGGAGACAAGCGGACACGACCCGCGACTCGAGGCTCGCATCGAGTCCTACGAGCTGGCTTTTCGCATGCAGGCGGAAGTTCCTCAGGTGATGGACCTCTCCCAAGAGCCGAAGGAAACGATGGAGCTGTACGGCATCGGCGAAGAACCCACCGACGAGTACGGCCGCCAGTGCTTGCTCGCCAGACGCTTCGTCGAAAGTGGCGTGCGCTTTGTCCAGGTATCACACAGCTATCCCAGAAACTACTGGGATCAGCACGGCAACCTCTTCAAGGGCCACTCGGCAAACGCACGCAAGGTCGATAAGCCCATCGCCGGCCTGCTTAAGGACCTCAAGCGCCGGGACATGCTGAAGGACACGCTTCTGATCTGGGGAACAGAGTTCGGGCGCTCTCCGGCCGTGCAAGGTAAGGACGGCCGCGACCACAACAACTACGGATTCACTTGCTGGATGGCGGGCGGAGGCGTCAAGGGAGGTATGACCCACGGGGCTACCGACGAGTTTGGGTGGTACGCCACCGAAAACAAGGTCCACACCCATGACTTCCATGCCACGGTCCTGCATCTCATGGGACTCGACCACACCAAGCTCATCTATCACCACGCCGGCCGCAATCACCGCCTTACCGACGTCGCCGGCGAAGTCCAACACGCGGTCATCGCGTAAGAGTCCTTACCCGCCTACTGGGATCGGTCTATCTAGTAGGGACCGGCACTCTTGCCGGTCCTTCGCCGCGAAGCGGCGACGCGGGGAAAGAAGCGTGCAGCTTAGCGAGCCGCCTGACGGCGGCTAGGACAAGTAAGAGTGTTTGTCCCTACTGATCTCGGACGATTTAGTGGGGACCGGGCTTGTCCGACGATTCCTCAAAGAAGATGCCGGATGATCAGTGAGTAACTCATCATCACGACGATGATCGCCGTGGTCACCCACAGCGCGAAGGTGATCCAGCCCTTGGGGAGAACCGCTTTCGGAACGTGGCGGTAACGCAGATAAATTGTAGATATGGCGATGATGGGTAGCATCGAAGCTTGGGCGATGCCGCCGATTTTCACCATCAACACCGGCTCCTGGACGAACATGAATAACACTGCCGGGACAAACAGGAAAACCGCGATCAAAATACGAATCGCCCGCAGTCTGCTCCGGTAGTCTCGCTTGTCAAACATCCCAATGTTGGCCAGTAGGTCGGCGGTTGCGCGGGCCATGGCGCCGCTGCCGGCGAAAACTGTGGAATAGAGAACGGCGAACGCCCCGAACATGAATAAATAGAACGACCATCCGCCCAGAATTTGGGTAAACATCTTCGACAGCATGCCGACCATCTCGGTACCCTTGGGCACGATCCCCACGGCGGGAAGAATGCCGGCGCCCAGCAGGTAGAAAGCGATCGTCGGAAAGGTATAGAAGATCAGCGAAGTGAAGACGTCTACGCTCATCACTCGAATCCACCCGAAAGCCCTGTTCGTCCACACTTCGGTAGCTTCCCGCGGACCGGTGAACCGCGCGTACCCCTTCTCGATACACCAGTATGGGTATTGGATCAGATCCATAGACCCCGCCCCCGTGATGCCGAAGACGGTCACGGCCGTGGCGAAGCCGCCACTCTGGGGCAAACTAAAAGCCAGGCCTTCGAGCACCCGCGACCAAGAGAAATATTCAGGGCTCTTGAGCAGGACAATCGCGCAACCAACCGTCAGGGTTGTGAACGCGACGACCAAGCCGAGGGCGATTTTTTCTACCGGGCCGTAGCGCCCCCCCACCAGCAGGAAGAATGTGAGCACGGCCACGGCCCACAGCCAACCGGTAAGGGGAATTGCCGGAAACGTCGTGTGGAGGATCTCCGAGATCGCCCCCATCATTCCGCCTTGAGGGAAAAGCCCGCATATGATCAGCAAGCCATACAGCCACACCACCCAGGAAACGCGAAATCGTGGCCCGGGGACGCGATTAAACGCCTCCAAAGACGTCTCCCCCGTGGCGATCGTATAGCGGCCGATTTCATGCAATACAAAAATCTTGACGGGGCAGCTGACCAAAATAAGCCACAGGAGCAAGTAACCGTTTTCCGCTCCCAGAATTGTGGTGGCGATCAGTTCGCCGGAACCCACGATGGCGGCGGCGGTGATCAGACCGGGCCCGAGATGGCGCAGGACATTGCTCAGACGTCGGGGCGGGGTCGCAATGTCCTTGGGGTCGAGGCGGTAGGGGTCCTTCAGTTGCCGCTCTTCAGCAGGGGAACTCACGGGGTTTTCTCTCGGAGGATTCCGACGTGGCACACGCATTCTTGCGTGCCGTGTCGCCATTCGTGGCGACATCGAGCTGCACGGACAATCGTGTCTGTGCGGATGCCGACAGGCATGTCGGCAGGGCACGCCGGGCGGCGTGCGCCACGTCGGAAGCGTCGTTCCACGGACGGGCCTGCTCTTAAAGCAGCAATGCGGGCTGGCCTCGAGTGATCGATCATCTTAAGTTTTGGAGGCCTCAGAGGTGGACAGGCACGAGGTCGCCGTCGTGCACGAGTAGTCCCTTGATGGCGGCTTCGTCCGGGTGAACAATAACGTGCATCTCGTATTTCTTGCTCTGGCCGGCGTCCAGCCACTGTGCCGCCAGCGGGTGCGGATCTTGTGGTTTGCCGAACAAAGAACCGCTGAAAGGTTCAAGAGCGGAAACGTAAGCACCCCCAGGTCCGAAGTGTTGCCAATTGGCCATGCGTGGCAGGCTTTCTGTTGAGTAGTTGAGCTCGACGGCGAAACCCAGGCTCCGATTCAGCAAACCGATATGAGCCATGTCTTGCGCGTCACCACTGACGTCGAGCACCAGGCCGCGGGAGCTGGTACCGGCATGTTCGGGCATATTGTCGGGCACTTTTTTCAAGGGGTTCAGCTGGGCGTTGAGATCGGGCCTAACGGGCGGGTTCAGACTGTCCCAAACGCCCATCACCTCGCCGCGATAAATCAGCTGGGCATCGCGGTCGAGCAGAGGGTAACCGAAGTTGACGTGGTAGAGCCAGTTGTGAGCAACCCTGGTATTCCCAAGGTTGATTACCTCGTCTTGGATCCGGACGGAAGGGCTTCCCAGCGTGCAACTAATCCTGCGCCGTACCTCCACCACGGGACCATAGAACCGCGTATCACGGATCGTCATGTCCATGTACATAGCCAGGTCGCCGCTGCGAGGGTCCGGATTATGGATGGCCAGCAGCGCGGCGGAGGTGTTGGAAAACGGGCCGTGCAGGTACAACTGTTCGCCGTCTTCTTCACGGGGAGGACCCATGTAGCGAGGGCCGCAGGAGGTGACCAGCCCCCCGGGCCAACTGTTCAGCCAATCCTGGTCGTGGTGGTAGGCATGGCTCGGCAGTTTGTACCCGTTTGGTGTTAGGTAAGCGAGGCTGCTGTTGCGGTAAAACGCCTCGACGATATCCCCGCCGCGGTCGATCGCCACGGTGAAGCGCAGCCCCGAACCGGTATCCACCAGCGCCACGCGGCAGCCCGGAGAGCCGCCGGCGTCGGGCCAATCATACCTGGCTGTTCGAATTCCACCGACCTGGTGGACGGTCTCGAATTTGTTTGCGTCATACGCCATTGACTTGCCTTGAGGCCTAACAGCCCGTGATGAAAGTCCTGCGCCTCAAAAAATGGGTGCAGTCGGTGCAGTCACCGATCTTCGTCGTTTCATGGGGAGGCTGGGAAACAACAGAGTACGGTCGAGGTCAGGAGTCGCCATAGCCTTTGGTGGACCTCAGCGTCGTGGCATCTCGACCGCAGGCTCGCGCCCGCGACTCTGTTTCTCTGGCAGCTGGGACGCACCCTCTCGGATGCCGCTCCGTTGTTCGCCTCATTCCATGATGAATGTTCCTTCCGGGCCGTGCACGAGTGCTTGGTTGCATAAGTTCACGATCGTTCATAGGCCGGCAATCCCTGGACCGCTCCCTCACGGTCGCGGCTCGGAAGGCCCTGCGAACAAACCACTTCGGGGCCAGACGGACGACCGTATAATCCTTCGGGAAGGGCTTTTTAAATACGCGAACTTTTGCAATCAAGCACTAGTTCATCGCCGCGATGCTGCGTTGCAACTCGGCCTGCTGCTCCATCTGCTTCATAAAGGTGATCGAACTCGTGAGCAGAGTCTTCCAATCCGGCTTCGGCGGCACGGAATCGACGGACATATAGCCCGTGTAGCCCATGTCGCTCAGTGTCCGCACCATCTCCAAAAAGTCGATATGACCGGTGCCAGGAATCTGGCGGTTGCTGTCGGCCAAGTGGATGTGCATTAACTTTTTACCTGCTTTTCGCATCGTTTCGGGGACCGGGCCGTCTTCGATGTTGACGTGAAACAGATCGGCCAGCACCCCGATATGGTCGGACCCGATTTCCTCGGCAATCGGTAAGGCCTCCTCGACGGCGTTCAAGAAACCCGCATGGCCTTCAAAACGGTTGATCGCCTCGATGGCCACGTAGGTATTGGTCTTTTCCGCGTGCTCGGTGATCTCCTTGGCCGATTCGATGAAGTTCTTCCTGAGCACGCTTCGCGGCGTCTTGCTCACGGGGTATACTGGTTCGCCCGCGGCGGCACAAATCTCGTAGACCGGACTACCGATGGTTGCGCCCAGGTCGAGGCATCTCTTGGCGTAGTCAACAGCCCTCCTTCTGCCTTCTTCGTCCGTGGATGCGAGATCCCTTTCTTCCCCTGCGTGCCATGCGCCCCAGGCACCCACCAGCGAGGGGATCTGCAGGCCGAGTCCGGTGGCGATGTTGACGACTTCATCAAATTTTTCCCGCGGAATCCTATCCGGCTCGGCGTCGAGGTCCACGCCGTCATAGCCCAGCTCGGCGACTGTCTCCAGCACCTCCTTGGGGTTCTTCCACACGTCGCCCCCGGGACTGCTCGACAGAGTGATCAAAACGACGGAATACTTGTGTGCCATTCGGCTGTCTCCTTCTGCTTTCGGTAATAGGCCGTTAGTTCATCTACATCTAAGGTGTCGTAAGCCTAGCCCGCTCAGACGCCCCGCACTTCACGCGTCTGAGGGTGGCACGCTGCTCGTCGACACCGAACTCGTAGCATCATACCATGTCAAAACACGAATCGCGCTCTGCAGAGTTGTCCGATGCAAGATGATCCTGAAAGGGGGGAGTATTTCCGACACAAGATAATCCTGAAGCACAGCGGTCGGGTCAGGGCACACTGCGGGTAAATGCGAGTCGCGATACAGAATGCTCAATATCTCACGCTCGAGGAGATACGCCAGTCTGTGGCCGCCGGCGGCGGCCTCGCCTTCACCGGCGCCGGCTGCCAGGAGAATCTACAGGGTCGTCGAGCGCAGCTTGTGCGCCCAGCAATACCTGTGACTAGCGAAGAGAGACAAAGGCGTCGTGCGGCGCAAAGCAGATCCATACCCAGCACTGCTCCCTTGCCCGACCAACCCCATTTCAGGATCATTCTTGGATTGGACAATGCGCCCGTCGGTGTACTTCCGGTGAGTAGTCCAACGCCGGGCCGCCACAAAGCAGCAATACTCTGTTAGCGTGCTAGCCAATCTTGCCTGTGGGTAAACTCGGAAGGGCGGGCCTACGCAACGGGTGCACGCCCTGCCGGTGCTCCCTCGGGCGCTTTGGAAACATTTCTCACAGGAGTCAACCCCCCGTACGCTTCTCGCAATAGCCCCTCAGCTTCTGTCGATTGCGACCAGGGCTCGCCCTGCATGCCTTGCAGGGAGGTCACTGCAATGCTTTAATAATGAACGCCCACCCAAGGAGGCGCGCCATGAAGCTCGTTCCCACCCTTTTGCTGGTGCTCGTTCTTGCCGCACCGCTAGCAGCAGCCGACATTGAAAGAATTGCCTATGGGGAGCTAAAAGTCACTCCTATCATGCACGGTAGCCTGATGCTGGAGTTCAGCGGGCAGGTCTGGCACGTCGATCCCTGGAGCCATGCCGACTATTCAGCTCTGCCCAAGGCGGACGTCATCCTCGTTACCGATATCCATGGCGACCACTTGGATCCCAAGGCCATCGCCGCAGTTCGGAAAGCCTCGACCGTTATCGTCGCACCCGCGGCCGTAGCCAAGACGGTGACCGAAGCCACGGTGCTGAACAACGGCGCGAAGACAACCGTCGGTGGGATCGAGATTGAAGCCGTGGCGATGTACAACCTCAAACGCGGGCCGCAACCCGGCAAGCTTTATCACGACAAGGGCCGCGGCAACGGCTATGTTCTCAATGTCGGCGGGAAACGAATATACATTTCGGGGGACACCGAGGCCGTTCCCGAAATGAGGGCGCTGAAGGATATCGACATCGCGTTCGTGTGCATGAACCTCCCCTACACCATGCCACCTGAGGAAGCAGCCGACGGTGTCAGGGCTTTTCGTCCCAAAGTCGTCTACCCCTACCACTATCGAGGTTCGGACCTCGCCGTGTTTGTCGATGCGCTGAAGGATGAAAAGGCAATCGAGGTGCGGCTGAGGGAGTGGTATTGACGATCGCTCTCTCTTGGATTCTTCCGTGAAAGCTGTTCACAGTAGACAAGGCCGAGGCCAACGAAATCATAGCCGAAGAGGTCGGCAAATACCATCTCCGGTCCTACGCCCAGTTGCGCGATCTGATCGGAGACGTAGAAGCCTATGAAGTGACAGGACCCTCCGGCGTTCTTTACACGATCGAAGCAGACGCTCGCTGGGGTCGACCAACCCGAAGGCGATTTGCTAGTGGTCGTCGGGATTGACGACGGGGGCTGGAGCGCTTTCAGTCCGCTCGCCCAAGACTTCGTCCTGAGACCGGATGGCACCTTCGTTGGGGAATAGCGGGACAAAACAACCGGACCCTGATTTCGCGCAGCCTGAAAGACAGAGAATTGAAGAGATAATGTCAGCAGCAGGACGGCAGCAGAAGTAGTTGTAGTCCGCCGGACGCAATCATTCCAAGAACGTAATCTTCCGCAGGCGAAACCGCACGGAACCTTCATCCGGGATCTTGATTCGCACGAAGTTGCGTTTGACGGTAATGGGGTATCCACTTGACTCAGGTAACCCCAACATCTTGTGGTTGGGCTCACGGGGCCTCAGCGTCCCAGTCGGCGACGATCGATCGATACGGCGTTGGGTCCACGGCGACTGCCTGCTGCACAAGGCGGTAGAAGAGTTTTCCCCGGCTGCGTGAGTTGCGCCGGTTGAAGCGGAACACAAACTCGTCGAGGTAGTAGTCCAGATGCTCGTGGCTAACCGCGCCTTGGTGCGTGCCCAGCAGCCAGCGCTTGAGCAACGAGATCGCTTGGTGCACCCTCGGCAATAATTCCGAGGCCTGCTTGCGGCGGCCCGACAGAAAGACGATGCGATGCTGGTAGCCCTTCTTCTCCAGCGGCTCGTAGCCCAGCCAGCCGTCGGTGTGCACCACGCTTCCCGGCTCGACCGACTCCTCCACGAAGGGCATCAAACTGGCCGCCGATGCGTTCCGCACGCGCTGCATGCGGATCCGTCCTAGCCCGCGGCCTCTCTCTTCCGCGGCTACTGCAATCAAGGCTTTACGCTCGGTCTGCCGGCCGCTCACACCCTCTTCCTCAGCGCCCCAATAGGTCTCATCGACCTCGACTACGCCCGCCAATCGCTCCCGCCCCGGACGCACCATCGCTCGCCGCAGCTTGTGCATCCAGGTCCACGCGGTTTGATAGCTGCCCAACCCGAGAACGCGCTGCAGACCCAGCGCGCTGACCCCGTTCTTTTGCGAAGTGACGTGCCAGATCGCCCGGAACCACAGCCGCAGCGGCTTACGTGTGTCTTGGAAGATCGTGCCCGAGGTCACCGACGTCTGCCGCCCGCAGCGAGCGCATTCGAACCACACTTTGCGCACCGGCCAAGCCCGCTCATGCCCGCATCCCGGACAGCGGAAACCCTCCGGCCAGCGCAACGCGGACAGATAGTCGCGACAGGCCCCTTCGCTGGCGAAGCGTACCTCGAACTCGAGCAGGTCGCGTGGATAATCCTCCACGAAGGCGCATACTACATTTTGGGGTCACCTGAGTCAAGTGGATACCCAATTGACGGTATTCACCTTCCCCGGTTCGATCTCAGCTTCGTAGAACTGGTTCAGGCGGACGCGGATCTCGGGTTCCTCCGCCGGCAGCACGGCTTCCACCCTGGTATTGTGCATGGGAAGCAGAAGGATGACCTGCCCTGCTTTGTAATCCACGGACACGACCTTGACGTGGAGAGCCGACAGGTGTGGCGACAGAGCCGCCGCCAACGTGAACACCGCCAGTATCCGCAACGTCATTGCTCAGTCCCCACGGTCGAAGGCGCGTCACGGAAGGGTGCGGCGATCTCGCCGCCCTGCGCGACCCCCACTTAGACCTAGCCCGCATTCCTCACCAGGTGACGGCCGAAGCAAGCGATAGGTCCGCCATTACTTTGTTGCTTGCTCGGCGTGTCGAACGTGCCAGTCATAGCATCAGGCCGCTCTGCGCCTGCCGGCTTCAAGAATCCTGCGATAAAGATCGACCCGCATCCTGAGTCGGCCGACGTACATCGAGGTCTTTGTTCCTCCGAGACCCTGCTCCCCGGCCCAAAGATGACCGAGCCGCGCGAGGTCTTCTTCGAGATCGACGCGATACTTGCCGCGGTAGTCCTCGATCAATCGATTCGCATGGAAGAAATGAGACGAAGCGTCTTCCAGTTCCTCTAGTCGAATCTTCCACCGCGCACAGTGATAGCCGGGGATCAACGTGTATCCGTACAGACTTCCCAGCCGTCGCAAGCCATCTCGTTCGGAGCCTTGCCCATGCTTCTTCAGATAGCGTTCCAACTCGCGCCGGGAGGCGAGGACCGCCGGCAGACGCACACCCTGCAACTTCTGACGCAGATTCTCATAGAGAGCAGGCGAGAAACGGCGGGCGCCGGCCGATCCGCCCGAACCGTTTGCGGTCAGCGGCGCCAACACGGCACACCGTCGCGGATCGCCCTCGACCGCTTCTTCTATCTCCCGTCCGCACACCTTGCGGATCGACCTCAACAGCGAGTAATCGACGTGCCTATCCAACCTAGACGTCACCGCACAAACCTACTGCGTCGAATGCCCTCGCTGAGCGGCAGACCATAGCTGATCATCGAGAACTGGTCAAAGGCCCAGAAGACGACAGATTCCACCATCTCGGCCCGCGCGAGCCGTCGCTCCCAATTCCAGGGTTCCGAGGCATTGAACACTCCCACCAAGTGGGCCGCGCGATTACGCGGAAAACCCTTGTCCTGAGGGAATCGGATCGACTCGACGGCTTTGTCCAGGTTGCGAGCGCCCGTATAGGTGAAGTTTTCCGTCTTCAGTACGTCCAGATTGGCGACGGTCCAATCGGAGTCCGGATAGTTGACCGCCCGGGTCAGCACAAAGTCGTTGACGTCATGGGGGTAGAGGACTTCGAACTTCGCCTGCGGATAGGTCGCCTTGACGAAATCGCGGATCGTCTGCGTGAAGGTTCCAATCAGACCCGGTAGGAATGCCGCCTCTTCGGGGTAAGGGTCCGGCGACTCCGCATTGCTCGTGAAAACGTGGATCGCTTGCCCATACTGATTCTGGAACTCGGTCTTGGTGTAGTCGTCGTAGAACGTCATTCCGGCGGCGTTGGGAAAGTACCACCACTGCACTTCGCCAAACTGCAGGTAGGGCGTAACCAGCGCCTCGCTTTGTAGCTGCGCCATTTCCAGATAGGCTTGCTTCCAGAAATCCAGACTCGTGGTTGAGAAGTTCGTCTGCAGGGCGGGCGTATTCAGCAAGACCGCCGCCCCGTCCGGGTAACGCTGCGCCAACCCGACCGCCAGTGAGGAGTCGCCGTGCGACAACTCCATACTGAAAGACGCCGTGGCTTCCATGCCGTAGCTGTCGAGTGCAACGAAGTACGCCCTGTGCCAGTCGCGGGCCGCACGGTTCAGCCGCGGGAGTGAAGTAGTGTCCGTCAACCATTGGCCGTTTACGCCCCCGCTCAGGGTGGAACCACTGGCAACGGCTTGAAAGCTGCCGCTTGTCGGCGAAGCCGATAGGGTGATGCTGTTGCCGACCGTGCCGACCCCTCGGGCGTGAATGGTCAAAACGTTGCCGGACGAAGAGGCCCAGACGCCGGTGGAGCCGTTGTTGATCAAGAACTCAAAAGATTTGGTAATGCTCTGATTCGTGTCGGTGCTCAGCGTCAGACGGTTGAAGCTCGAGCCGTCAATGACCACCTGGACGTTCTGACTGAAGACCGGCGTGCCCTGGAAAGTGACGGTCCCTTGCGCGTAGACGTTTCCGGCGTTCGTCAACTCATAGAACAAGATGGCGCCTGTGTAATGATTCGCCCGGCCCTGGAAACCCAGCATATTGATATTCCATGCCACTCGCTCGGGAGCCAATGCGAGGGACTGATCCGTGTCCCAGTCGGTCGCAAGCGTTTCGGTCGGCCGCACAGGCTCGGCGCTGACGGTTGTTGCCTCAATCACTTCCTCGACGTAGTCGAAGAAGAAATCGCTTCCCGCGGAAGCCGCGTTCGCACCGGTTAGAGTTGCGACCACCGTGTGACTGCCCGGACCGTACGTTCCGAGGTCGAGCTTCAGCAGGAAATCTTCATCCGCAATGTAGAGGTCAAACACCTGAGCCGGCTGGCTGTCTACCGTTACCGAAACGATGCCGGCTGCCGCAGTTCGTCGAGCGCCGAGAAACAATCGGTGGCTGAACTGTGAGGAGTAAGAGACGCTGACGCTGTCGCCGACTTGGCTTGTCCGCCGAATCGTACCACCCGAAAAGTTCCCCTGGCTTTCGGTCCAAGAACCGGTGTAGACAGCACTATTGTTGTCTTCGAAAACTCGACCTTTGGGATCCGCGACCTTGTAGGCGCGATTCGTTCCGCTGATACTCCAGTTGGAGACCACCACGTCAAACTCACTGCGCGCGTAGGGGCCTTGCTGGAGAGCGGCGGCGTAAGTCCAGCGCATCTTACGTGCCTTCTCGGTTGGAACGGCCACGCTGTTTTCGTCCAGGACGGCGCCGAAGTCGATGTCGACCTGCCACTGGGTCGGAGAAGCACCGCCGCTCATCGTTTGACTCGTCGGAGACCACTGCTCGGTCTGTGCTCCACTGACCGTGCCCACGATGCCCAGGTTATTGCCTTCTTCACCCGTCTGTAGATTCGTTAGCGTGATATCGGTAGGGGAGGATGTCGCCGACACCGTCGGCGAAAGCGCCGTAATGTCACTGGCAAGGTTTTGCAGCACACTGGCAATCGTATCGCCGCTTGCGATGGTGCGAAAGTAGTGTTCGTCGAGCCACGAGAGTTCGACTACGTCGCCGACGGTCAGCGTTCCTTGAAGGGTGAAGGTCGCTTGCGCCGCGACAGAGGACCCTTGCGTAGGCGTCGCGTAGTCAGCCAGGCGGACTCGATACAACTGCTCTTGGCCGCCCGCGTCGTCCGCCCAAATGCGGAGATAGGGCCAGTCCACGGTGGGAAACAGCTTCGAATCCATTGAAATGCAGTTAGTGCGAGCCTCCTGGTAGCTCAGCGTAAGGCCGCTCAAGTCGCTGTCTGGAAGATTGCGAAGCAGGCGATGCTCGAAGACGTTATCGCGATTCCACTCGATCACCGTCCAATCGAACTGCTGGCGCCACGTCCCGGAAACGGTGAAACCGGTTGGCCCCGCGTTGCTCAGAGCCGCTATGGCGGACGGTCGAAAAAAATAGCACTGCAAATTGCGGTCGGCCCGAAGTTTTTCGAGCGTCTCAGACACGGATCGTCACCGTCAGATCACGACCCGAGAACGTGGTACCGACAGCTAGGATGTCGAGGGTCAGATTGGACTGTGCCTGCAACACGGGCAGCTCAGCGCCATTGATGGGCAGGCTTGTCGTTTGCCCATCGGTAATGGAAACTGTAGCCAGAGCCACCCCGTCTTGATTGATCTGAAGCTGCAGGTCCGCGCCGGTCGGGGCTTCCTTCACAACCGCGTAGATATCTCGGATGGAGAGGAATTCTTGCACCGACACGCTAGGCACCGCGTCGTTTTTGATGGCCAGAAGGCCCTCGATTTGAAAGTTGAACTGTCCGCCCCGGAGCGTACGCAGGCCTCCGTCCGCTAACTGAGAGTAGTTGTTCGTGGTGATGGGGCTCTGCCCGAACGTGTTTGTCGTCCAAAAGTCGGCGCAGGCCAGACGGATGTCCGGTACCCACTCGCTATGACTCCACGCCCCGCTCGCTGTCGTCCCGAAGAAGGATCGCTCAAACGGCACGACGAGCGTTCGCGTCCGCAGATGAAAAACAGGCGTGTTGAGGGCATGAGCAGCGGCCGTGCTCTGACACTGCCCGCGATCCACAAGGTACTGCGTCCCTCCAGCCTGGACGTCGGTTACCTTCACGATCTCCCCCTCGAGTTGAATCAGGTCATCCACTTGCGCCGGTCCGGCCTGGCTGAGCGCCAGCGTGGTATCGGTTGTCGAAATCGCCGCTGCCAGCAAAGTCGTGCTCAGTCCAGCCAGTTCGTCTCGGGAATAGAGCCGAAATGTCCCTGTCTCGATGCTTTGCGTGTTCTGCAACACGGAAAACCCGATGCCGGCGAACTCCAATGTGCCATCCCCTCGAACCGAGACTCCGAAGGAGGCGTCAGGAGGCACATCGGTGTCGGCCACACCTAAACCGCCGCCCCCGATCCGCCAACGCGTGACGATCGCCAATCTTTCCAGCGACTCAACGTTGTGGGCGTTGGCTGAGCGACCGGTAATCTGCGCCACCCTATCCCGGCGGTTGGGAATTTCGAAGCGGGCGGGGGTCGTCCGGGCGCGGCCGCCGAAGTGCCAGGTGTTTTCCGAAATCACGAAAACCGAACTCTCGTCGGGACCAACCTCCCAGTCCGGCGTGACAAACACCGTGGTAGCGGTGTTGTTGGTGATCGTCCTTTCCTGGTCTTGCCCTTTTCCTCGTATCAGCCGGACCGTATGGCCGATGAAAGCGTCTGTTGCCATGCTGAGCAGTGTGCTGCCCACCGAGTCGGGCCCAAAGATATCGGCGAACTGCTCGTCGGTGTCTTCTAGGCGCCAGTAGAAGTTTGCGTGATCGTAGTTGGGGTCCGGCGCGCCAATCAGTTCGTCCGCCAAGCCCGTGTCGTTGAAAGTCGTCGCCGGCTCCTGGCCCGAGGCGATCCGCAGCAGACGTGTCGGCAGGTCTCCCCGATAGACGCTGAAGCTGGCTGTCCCGGACGTAAAGCTCAGGCCCGTAAGTTGCACCGTGTTCGTCGAAGTCCCGGCTGGGATTTTGGCTCGCACCGCGAAAGAGGGGTTGCTCTCTAGCCCGCCGGCGTCCGTTGCGGTGACCACGTAGTAGAGAGTCTGACCGCCGGCGAGCGTTCCCCCCGTCGGCTGAATATTGGGCTGCAGACTCACAATGGGGATCCCCGCGGCTAGCGACTTCCCTGCCTCGGGGGGGTTGAAGCTAACTTCGATTTCCGTCAGGATCGTGCCGTCGGTTCTCTGAATCTCGAACTCGACAATTTGAAACTGGACCCGCCCGAATGGATCGACTTCATAACCATAAAGTGGATCGGGCACGCCGGGCTCGGACTCGGGCTCGCGCCGGGTAGGAGGAATCAAACTCAGTTGCCCGTTGGTGTCGTTGTACCAGGCGTCGTCGTGAACCTGCGCGGTGATGCGAACGCTGCGGTAGTTCGTGGAGGGCCGAATCTTCAGGATTCGGAACGGCCGGTCGATCAGCCCCTCCTTCGTGTAGGTGATGGTGATCAAATCGCCGACGTGCTGCCCAAGGGCTTTCACGCTGGTTTCGAATTCGACATACTGGTTGCCCTGAATCGACTTGTCGAGGGAGAACTTCAAGATCCGGGCCGCCTGGTCGAACGTCGGCAGCCCATCTACTCCCAGGCGCCCTGTGATCTCCTGTCCTGTGCGGGAAATGTCGTCGACGTCCACTAGCGCGAGACTGTCCTGCTGGTACTCGTTGTATCGATCGGCAAACTCGATCGAGAAACGATTCGGCGCGTCCACGATAGGCCTCGACCACATTCGAACCGTAGACGAGTTGTCGGACCGGCGCAGGATTCCCGACGTCAACCCGGGCACTGACCCATCGGCATAGACATAGGCCGGCCAACCCCCGTTGACCATGTTGGGTGCGTTCGATCCCGCGGGCTTTGTCGGCTGTTGCAGCAACAGCGAGTTCTCGACGTGCACGGCCAGCTTTCCGTCCGAGCCATAGGTAAGCTGAAGTCGCGCATTGTTCCTCACCCCGCGGATCACGTCTGCCGCCGTCCTTCGCGACCGGACAGCGAGGTTACATTGAAATCTTTTCACGGAGACCGGGTTTCCGTTGTTGTCGGTGGCGGCAATGGTCTGGTCGCAAAAAGCTGCCGCGTCTGCAAAACTCGCCAAGTCAATTTCACTCAGCCGCCATCCCGTACGGCGTAGGATGTCCAGAAGGATCCAAGCGGGATTGTCGGAGAACTGGGTCCCCTGTGACGCTCCACTGCTATCAAAAGATTCGAGCCGCTGTCCCTCGACCAAAACCTTGACGCGCGGCAATACGCGCCCGTCGTTGATTTGGTTGGGAACCACAACTGACAGGGTAGCCATGCTGCCGTAAGGATCTCCGAGGGGCGTACCCGCCTGATCGACAAAGTTCGGGTTGAAGCCTCCGGCCCGCCCTCCGTCCGCGACCAGGTTCCACCACCCGCTGCCGGTCATGTCCTGGCCGGCGATGCCTTCGGGAATCTCGACGTTGTTGACCAGCACCTTCAGTACCTGGTTGATGCGCCCCGCGCCTATGAGCACTTCCATACGAGTGAGGTTGCCGTCGTTGCGGGCGAACACAACGGGCGGCTCGACCCAGACAGTGCCGTAAAGAAGAGGCACAAAATCGTTGTACCGAGCTTCGTTGGCGACCGCGGAAGAGTCGTGTGTTCCCTTTTCCCCATGACTACGGACCCGAACGGTGGAGGGAACGAATTCGATGCCGCCGAACCGTCGCGTCACCACGCTCTGGCTGTCCTGGTCAAACATTCCCCTCGCAATGCAGTCTGAGCGCGTGAAGGAGCAGTCCGTGAACGGAACCCCGGCGTTCAGGTTGCCCGCGCCTCCCGCCTCGCCGGCAGAATAACCACAGCGATAAAGGCGCGAGTATATTCCTTCCGTTCCGCCGTTAACAGCCTCTTGCCTTTCGGCCTGCGCGCCGGGAAACGCCCAGGGGCAGCGGCGTTGAATGCGCACCGGGGGCAGCAGCACCAGCTGCATGTTCATGCGATTGATTGCCGAAAGCCGAATCGTCTCTTCTTGGATCTCGTCCGGTGGGTTCAAGACGCCCTGAAACACGACCATCTTTTCGCTGGCCGCAACATCTGCCGCCAGATCGTAGAAAAGGAACGTCGCCTTCAGTCCAGCGCCCTTGAAGCCGACAGCCGATTCGATCTGCGACAACTGTGAGTCCGCATTGGAAAGCGTGAAGGAAATCTTAGGGATGGCGTCGATCCCGTGATCACTGGCGGTTTGAATCTCGAACAGGTTGTGGCGCAAGACCACGGCGTCGTAGGCCTGCGAGTCCACCGCGACTTGGTGGGTGCACCAGTACTTGGTCTCCCCGCTAGACAGGGAGACCTCGAACAGCAGCAGCGGCGTCTCGGCGACAACCTGCTCTTTTATGTTGGCAATGGTGCCCATACGATCCGAATCACCCCGGAGTGGCGACTTACTCCCATCGCCCGATCCGCTAACACGTCGCTGTCAAACCTAGCGTTGGGATACACACCCGCCTGCTGGAAAGTCTTTTTGTACACGGAGGGGGCGGGCTGTGCTTCCAGTTGTGGGCCGTAGATGTCCACCGTTGCTCCGACCGGTACGACCACTTCGAACGAGACTGATTGCAAGCCGGACGAGAGGTTGTAGCCCACCGAATAACGCTTCCATTGATTACTCGTGTCGAAGTCAACCTCGACCACCTGTGAAGCCGTGTCCCCGACTTGAAGTTTCGCGCCCGAGTCCGCCGTGCGAGCCCAAAGGCTGCCTGCGTAACGGAACGACGCCGGGGCGCTTGTCACCTGAGACAGCGTCCCCGCCAGTCCTGGGTTTGTCAGTTGTCCGGCTCCGCTTCCCCCGACTGGGCCGGGCTGACCGTCCAGCACCGAAACGCCCCCGCTCTTCTGCCACACGGCTTCGCTGAACTGCTCGGACCACGCGAGCAGATTGGCGCCAGGCTCTAGGAACAGAAAAGTCTGAAGGCGTCCTTCCACTTGGTTGTGCAAGTCCTCAATGCTTTGCCACTCCTGATCACTAAGCTGGTGAACCGCGAGTTCCCAGGCCCGTTCGTGGTAGTCGACATCGGTAAAGCGGATCTCCGAACCATCGGCAGCCTGATTCACCAACGTTCGGAAGCGAAGCTCCTTGCGAAAGGGGAATTGCGCGATGGCCCCGCTTGATAATTGAGGGAATACAGTCATCACACCGCCGGCGCCACCACGATCAACTGCGTACTATTGCCAAACTCGCCATCGACCCGAGATCCCATCTGATCTAGTGCAAGACGGCAATCCGTGATTACCGTGCCGGTCCACGGATCCTCGAAGTCGAAGGTTCCAAAACGGCCCTGCCGCTTTTCGAAGAAGTCCGTCAACTCAGCCAGTTCACTCTCATCCAGTTGCGAGAGGGAGATCACCCAACGTCTTCGCCCCCCCCCGCAGGCCACGATACCGCTGCTCGGATCCGTCCAGGAAGCTCTTGACCGATGTGGAGAAACGAAGCTCCCGAATAGCCGGATACTGTGCAACTACACCCGTTCTCAGCTTCGGGAAATCACTCATGAGTCACTCTTACCTTGTAAGCTGTCCCAGGCAAGACTTTCTAATCGTCCTGGCGACGTGGCGCACGCTTTCGAGCCCAACATTTCCGAATCTATAGTGAACTCGTCTCCAGGAAACAGTCCACTAGCGAGACCCCAGTCCTTGGTTGCCGGGACCAACCATAGTTGGATGCGCTACCGGTCGGCGCACAGGCCAGAACGTCGCCGCCGTAGGTTAGCCTGGCGGATGCACACCGACCGGAAGCGCTATGGCCACACGCCAAAAGCTCCCTTATTCGAGCGTTCGAAACACGGGGATCAGCACTCGATCCGCTGTTTGATTCACAGGTACCCCACCCGATTCCGACTTGAACTTCAGGTACGCCACTCCAACGAATTTCGTGAAATCCAGGGGCACAAACTGACCAGCGGCGGCCTGAGCCGTGAGCGGAGAACAGAACTCTGAAATATCCGAAAAGTTTGTGTTGTCGTAGCTCGCGCTAAACCCAATGTCCGCCGCGTCCCATGCGCTTGGCATGTAAACCCCAACAATCGTCTCGGAGACGAGCTCGAGGACGGAAGACTCGCTCTGGAGTGAGGAAATAACAACTTGTCCGGTTTTCGGCTGCATTACGCCACCTCCTTCTCAATTTCTGTGTAGTCTGACCAAAGGTGCGGCGGTACATAGGGGTGCCGCTTCTCCGACTCGATCCCATGGACCACCAGACGTATCTGGTAGAGAGCCACCTCGTGATGGGGATAGTTCAGCGCTGCCCATGCTGTTGTCTCGAAGTCTCTCACTTGGGATTCCGGGAAACGGGCCATGTGTCCGTAACGGCCCTCGTAGAACTTGGGTGATCCCATGTCCCAGCTCTGATAGATTCCTTCCACTGCCGTCTGCTGCGACTCAGAAGCCCACTCCGGCAGGCCTACCCCCTTGAAGTACTTCAGATCCTGCTCCCACCGCAGCTCCGCGGCTTTGAATGCATCAAACGGGCGCCGGGTGTCCAAAAACTCGGCCGCCGTCGGACGCGGTCCAAAAATCTCCAGAAACCCGGGTGGCAGCTTCGTCGATTCCCGTCGCTGCCGGTCTACTTTCCAAGGTTCGGAGGTCGTAAACGGGTTCACGACCCACCACTCCCCGCCGAATTCCGGCGGTGCCTGACGGTAAGGACCCATCGGATACTTCCAGTGGTCTGGAATCTCTTTGTAACGTGGTGCGCTCATAGTTGTTCATCTCCAATTAGTTGTGCGAGCTAAACCTCGCCGATGAGGTCGTTCACGGGGTGCATGTGCAACATCGCGTCTCGAACAGCCCTCGCGATGTCGTTCGAGCGGTCCATAAACGACTGTGTGTCCATGGCATTGACATTAACTACGACCTGCGGCTGCAAGGCTGGGGTCGCCTCGGGCTGAATCTCTCTCACTGCACCCCTCTGTCCCCGAGCTATTCGCGGAAATCCAGCCAAGACGTTGTCCGTATTGGCAACTTCTAGGGAAAGGCTCGGCGGCAACTCAAAAGTGGAAAAGACGGGCGGCGCTTTCTTCTTGCCAAACAGACCCGCGATCTTTACGCCCAGTCCGGCCAGCCCGAAACCACTCTTCAGAAATCCACCTAGTCCGCCCTGCCCCCGCAGGTTCCCTCCGAAGCCCGAAAACAGGCCCTTCAAGCTCGTGAAAGCCGAACTGCTCTTCTCTAGTGCCCTCGTGTTCGCAGTCAGTCCCGAGCCGAGATCCTGCACCGCTCTCGCCGTCCGGTTCAGGGCCTGTTCCACGCCGGAGGCTGAATGGCTCCCAACACCGAAACTTCTTGGCGCTTCTGGGACCCTCGGATCACCACCGGTTCGCAACGTCTTCGCCAAAGCTCCCGACCGCCCTGCGCCTGCTGTCAACGATCGCAAGACCTCTTCTTGGTCGCGAATCGGCGGGTTTCGCCTCAAGCGGGCGGTCAGCGTTTGCAGCGCCTTCGTTGTTTCACGTTGCGCTGCGGCCAGATCCTGGAAATCATTCGCCACGTCGTTGGTTCTCCCACTTCCTCAATTCCCCGGACAACAGCCCAAAGGCGTCGACCCGCCGCGCGGGCCACTCTCCGAGGTCTGCTCCCCGGTCGAGCGCTCGGTGCGCGAGAAAATCCTCGACCCACGCCGCGCTCTCGCCGCTGATGTAGCTGACCGGACACTCGTCAAGCGTCACTCGCGGCTCTCCCTGGATAGCGATCGAACTCACCCAGACAATTGACGAAGATTGATCTCGGCTTCCTTCGATCCAGCCGCAGCGGCGCTTCTTTTCCAGGCCTACGCTCCGACAGTCGTCGCATTTCCACCGGGCCTGGTGTCCTTGCAAGAAGTGGAATGCGACTCGGAGTTTTTTGACTCTTCCTCGTTGAGTCCGGCTTCACGGCGAACAGCCTCCAAGACCTCGTGGACGAGCCCCTCGGGACCGCTTTCCAGCAAAGTCTCTGGAGTAGCCGCCTCGCCATCGATCTCCAGACCCTCCACAGCCACCAGTCCCCATCGGCCGTAGTGTCGGTCTATTTCGCCCGCCAGCAGCGCCGTTTCTGCTTCCTGGGTCGGCCCTTGCTCACCAGCTGCCATGAACTCCAGCCGGCCCAGCAACTCCTTGACCTGCCGTGTAAGATCCAACCGGCGACCGAACGACATCCGCCGAATCGTAAACCTTACACCGGGGAACTCTTTCGATTCGATCGCAACTACGCTCTCGTATTTCATCGCTTACCCAAATGCAACGACCATCTCATCTTCGGCAACGCCCTGCGCTCGAGAATCCCGGAAGGCCCATTGCAAGATCCTCTCGTCGTCGTTGAACTCCGGCAGTTGCGGGACCACATTGGGCATGTAGGCTCCCATCAATTGCCCCGCTGCCTCGCCAAGCTGGAACATCACGCCAATGGGAGTTTCGCTGCGAGCTACCGTGTACAAACTCCTTGTAGCCGCGTCATCGACCTCGAATAACTCGAAATTCGCGATTACCCTTCGCATTCCTGCGGCGATGCACTGTGGCACCGACGTCCCGAACTCGCGGTTGCGAAGGTCGATGTCGTTGTCCAATTCGACCAAAGCGCTCGTCACCGTCAAGAATTTGTTCGTCGGCGTGCCCAGCCAGGCCTGTCCCAGGTTTCCGGGTATCGGAAGACCCGTACTGCCGGTCACGGTAGGCTCACTGGGAAACGTGCTGAGTCCCCCTTGCCCTGATGTGAATGACTCACTGTCGATCACATCCTGTGCCTGCCCGGAAAACTCCATCTCGTGATAATCGCCATTGATCTTGATCTGAAATCGATCACAGGCAGCGCCCGATAAAACGCGGTCAATCGCTCCCGTTGGATCCCAGTAGTCGAAAACCGACGCACTGGGCAACTCTGCCGCCGGGAAGTAGCTTACTGCCGCTCCAAACGTCTCCCCGGAATTCGGAGCTGCCCCAAAAGGCGCATTGACGTCCACGGTCGTCGATGTGACTACACTCTCGACGAACCGCATCTCACCATTGAAAACAAAAGCCTGACCCTGAACCAATCCATGGCTGCCGCTGAAGACAATCTGCGTCGTTGTGGAGCCGCTCCCGGCTGTCCCGCCGGAGAACGTCAGTGGACTGGCGCCCAGAGCAGCTTGCACCATGGGGCCTACCACCGGCGGTGAGCTCGGTGCGGCGTTGTTAATCAGGTACGTCTGCAGGTTAAACTCAGTAACCTTTCGCCCCCCAGGGGAGACTCCAACGTAGGTTCGGCCCCCTGTTTTATCCCGCCGCTCGCGAAGCTCCAGCTCCTGCCGGATTCCTAGCTTGAGCGCCGCGATTCGGTTCGCGGCCGTGATAACCGGAACAGTCCCATAACTCGCCTCTAGCTCCACGTAGAAGCGGTTTTGATTCGACAATACGCAGTTCGGCATCTTGCTTCCTTCCTGATCTCACTTCAGGGTGCGCTTCCTTCCACCACCCGGAGCAAATTACTTCCGCTCATCAAACGACAGAGCTTCTCTTCGCCACCGCCACCGTTTCTCGCCATCAACGCACCAACCCGAATCCGTCCTGCCTCGCGCAAGCTGCCCTACGCGTGCGCCTGGATTTCAATCTCCACCCGCGCCGTTTGCAGGAAGTTCTGCCCTCCCGGTCGGATCTGCTGAAACTTCACCCGGTATTCGCCGTTGTAGGCGAGATTGTCCGTCCATTGCCCCTGATGGTTCTCCAACACGGCCGTTAGCGCCTCGACATAGCGAGCTAATTGCTGTTCAAGTCCCACAATCCGCTCTTCGGTAACGCGGACGTCGGCGACCACGAAGATCAGCCCGGAAAACTTGCTGAACTTCTCGAGCAGCCGGTTGTCCAACCGATCGCTGTAAAGGTACACCGCCGGATAGACCACCGGCTCATTACTGTCCGCCAGGTCAGCCGGGACGTTCTGAAAAAGAACTGTCTCATCCATCAAAGGAGCTAGATACGACATGTCCCGGCCGCCGATCACGGCTAGCTCCGCGTTGATCCCGTCACTCGCCAGCAGAAATGTACGCAAGCTTTCAAGCGCCGCCAAACACAGATTCGCCACCGTGATCCCCCTCCGCCCGGTTCAAGAACCCCTCGTATAGCCCGACCGGATCCAGCCAGCCCCTTACCCGCGCGACAGGAACCGCGGAACCGTCTTGAATACCTCGGCTTCCTGCCCGTTGCCTAGCGACTCGCCGGCGACCAACCCCGATCCCGGCATCGACCACGGCGTCCCCAAATCCAGCGGCTGAGAGTTTTGCCGGGTGGCCTTGCCACTCGCCTCGCCAACATACACGTTCCAACCCGTCACGCCGCTCGGCGCATTGGCCGGTGTGACACGTATCGCATTCCCCGAAGGAACACTGATCGCCTGCTCGACACTTCCCGCTCCCTCTGCGCTGTTGGCGTTCACCCATGTCGTGCGGACAAATAGCGCCATAGCGCCGAGAGTCGAGCTGACCCAATCCAGTGTCGGCAGCGGGGTCCGGGGGATCGGCGTCGTAGTAATCCCGATTCCGGTTTGAAACAGCAAGTCCGCCGCCCATCTCGCCAGCTCTTTGTACTCCTTCCACTTCGGCAAGTACTTGTCGTTGAGCTTGCGATTGTAGGCGTCGCGATACGCAATCGCTAGGGTTTGGAACGTGTGCCATAGCTTCAGCGGAGGCGTCACAACAATATTGTTGAGATCAATTCGTGATAGGTTCGTCTCGCCCCCGCTGGACTGCCACCCCGAGCCCTCCGTGAAGTAAACGTTGCCGGGACGCTGCGTCGCTGCCTCCAGCTCCGCTCCGACTTCCGTCTGGGCCAACTTCACCTTCGTCGCGAGGTCAATTCCTTCTGCTCCCGCAATCTCCGGCAGGTTCGCCTCATAGGCAATCAGATCGGAAATGTCGGACACGTTCTGGTCGGTGAATAGAGCCATAGCTCATCCTTCCTTGCGAGTCGCTCGCCCAGAGCGCTGCAGTGTCCGAACGTCCGCCTCCGAGAGGACAGTGAACTGAATGCGAGAAGCTTTTTGCCGCTCCTCTTCTTGCTTGCGCGCCTCTTTGATTCGGGCCCTGAACGCCCGTGTTTCTTCCGAGGTGGCAAGCTCCACCATCCCATTCGTCAGCATTCTGGCGGCAGTCTCCCGAGACACTTCCGTCAGGTGGCCGTCCTTGCCCCCCTCTTCCGTGGCCAAGCTCCTTACGACAGGAAACTCCTCGTCGATCGCGGCCTCTGCCTCTCGAATTTTTCGATAGTAAGCTCGTAAATCCATTTCGTTGACCCGTTTTGCAAGTGGGACCCCCACCACCGACTCCGGCGGCGGGGGCCGTGCAAATTACGATTCCACCTGAACGCCAAACTCGTTCCGGATGACAGCCGTTCCGTAGAGCACGTCCACCGTGAACTGCTGCGCCAGTGTATTGGGCTGATAGCTCATCACTACGCGCATGCCGAAGTTACCCAACTCGGCGTACTCGGCGATGGCGCCTGTGCCCGGGAGAGGCTGTGGCAGCCTCCGGATCACCAGCCCAATCGCATCGCGGCCAAAGGCCAGGTTATGTGTCGTCACGGGTGCGCTCCCGGTCTTCGCCACGAACTGCGAGCGGAAGACCAGAAAATCTTTCAATCGGCCCACCGTGCCGCTGATGATCGCCGCTGCACCGGCTTCTCCCGCCGTCTGGAACTCACTGAACCGCGCAATCTGGCGGAGAGCTGAGTACGAGTCCGAGTCAACTACCAAGTACCGCGCTTGGGCCTGCGGAACCTTCGCCTGAAACAGAGTCGTCTCCGCGGAATCGACCACGGCTTCCGTGAGCGCCGTTCCGGGAGTTCCGACAGTTGTATTGGCCGTGAACGAAGCGTAGACACCCAAAAGATCGCTCTCGATCTTCTCAGCTAAGGCAACCACGGCCGGCTCCATGTAGACCCGCAACAGGTCAGGAACCGCCAAGATCTTCGTCACGTCTGGAATCTGGAAGGTCGCTTCGACGTGCGTGTTCAGCACGATTTGGGCGTTTCCCAGACTCGGGTTCTGCGTCGTCACCGTGCCGGCTTCGGCGATGTTGCTCGCCACCATGCTCGGCACGATCGGGATGTTGACCGTGTCACCAGCTTGCCCCAGCACCGGTTCATAATTCCGGTTCACCAGGTTGCCCATGACCAGGTTCCCCATCAGGGCGGGCAGCGCGTCTGCCGCCACTAGTTTCACGATTGCTTGCGCAATATTCGCGGATGTAATTGCCGCCATTGTTCTTCCTCCTTCTTGCTCGTTACGAAGTAGGGCTTTCTCCCGCCCTGGTTTTTGAACATCGATTGGTTACCACTTGTTGCCACTCTGCCCGGCTAGGCGGGCAACTTCTTCCCACGCCTCAGCCGATTGCTCTTTGCTCATTCCTGGACGAATCTGGTCCAGGTCGAAACCCGCCCCCGAAAAGTCGCCGCGCTCCGCCGCTTGGGCGCCTGATCCTCCCGCTATGCGCGGCGGTAGAAACTCCTGGTTCTCCGACACAAACCTCGCCAGGTACTCTCCGTACGGCACGGTTGCGCCGTCCGCGTGGGCGTAAAGCTCACCATCCTCGCCACGATAGATGTCGTCCTTGAGCAGCCGAAAGGCGAGCTGCACCTTTCTGACGCCGAGATCCTGCAGCGCGCCTCGAATCTGCGAGTGCCGGTCCGACTGTTCGGCCTGCTGGCGGTTATGTCGGTTTTCCTCCGTCAACTCCTTGAGGCGCCTCTCGAGACCTTCCCTGCGACGCTTCTCTTCCTCCAGCTTCGTCTTCAGGGCGGGCTGCTGTTGCTCGGCGGATTGCCGCATATACTCGCTAATGGCCTTCTGCACCACCGACTCCAACTCCCCTTTTCCCTCGGCCGACTCCGGTGATTTGTTTCCGAATTTCATCAGTCCCATGCGTCTGTCCCCAAAAAAAAGCGCCGCATGTCGGACGCCCAGTTGGGCAAACCCACATTCGACGCCTGCAATGGATCGATTTCCGGTCTTGCGCCTATCCCGCCTCGATTTCCCTCAGAATCTCGTTCTTTGTTTCCTGACTTGCGTTTTTTGGTTCTTCCGGGTTTCTAGTGGGCGAGCGAGGCTCGGTGGTAGTCTCGCGGGATGCAAGACCGCGAGCTATACCGCCAGATTCTGGGCATCGAAAGTCCCTGGAAAGTCGTGCGAGTGGAGCTGCGCCGAGCCGACGGCGAAGTCCACGTCTTCCTCGAACACGACGAGCAAGTCCGCTGGCCGTGCCGCCAATGCAGCGCCGTGTGCGCACTCCACGATCATCAGCCCGAACGCCGCTGGCGTCACCTCGACACCTGTCAGTACCGCACGATCCTGCACGCCCGGCCGCCGCGCAGCGACTGCTCCGAGCACGGGCCGCGCGTCGTGCGACTGCCCTGGGCCGAGGCTTCCAGCCGCTTCACCGCGCTGTTTGAAGCTCTCGCGATCTCGTGGCTGAAGGAAGCCAGCCAGCAAGGCATCGCCGAGTTGCTGGCGCTGAGCTGGGACGAGATTCACGGCATCCTGGAACGCGCCGTGCAACGTGGGCTCGAACGTCGCGCGGCAGAGCCGATTCCCTACCTGGGCGTCGACGAGAAGAGCTTCCGCAAGCGCCATCGCTATCTCACCGTCGTCAACGATCTCAACCGCTCGCGCGTGTTGTTCGTCGCCGAGGGACGCCGCCAGGCCAGCCTGGACGGCTTTTGGAAGACGTTGAGCGCAGAGCAACTCGCCCGAGTCGAGGCCGTCGCGATGGACATGTGGGATCCTTACGTCGCCTCGACCCGGGAGCATCTCGACGAATCGGAGAAAAAGATCGTTTACGACAAATATCACATCGCGGCGCATCTGGCGAAGGCGGTGGACCAGGTGCGGCGGGCGGAGAACAAGCGTTTACTGGCCCTCGGCGACGAGCGTTTGACAGGCACGAAGTACGCTTGGCTGCGGCATCCGGCGAACTTTTCCGAGGACGCCTGGCGCGAGTTCCGCGCGCTGCGCGAAAGCGACTTGAAGACGGCGCGGGCGTGGGCGTTGAAGGAAACGGCGATGCGGCTGTTCGACTATCGTCGCGAATCGGCGGCGCGAGCTTTCTTCGAGCAATGGCGCGGCTGGGCGAGTCGCAGCCGGCTGACGCCGATGGTCACCGTAGCGCGGATGTTGACGGCTCGCCTCGAAAACATACTCACGTATCTGAAACACCGCATTACGAACGCGGTCAGCGAGGGGTTGAACTCAAGGATTCAATGGGTCAAGGCCACGGCGCGCGGTTTCCGCAATCAACAGAACTTCATCAACGCCATCTACTTCCACTGTGGGAAACTCGATCTGGCTCCTTCGCCCACTTAAAACCCGGAAGAGCCATATTTCTAGATACTTCAACGCCACTCTTTTGCGAACTTCTTTCTCAAACCGTGACGACCCAATCCCTATTTCCTGCAATCCTCGCGCGTTCTTCAGCTCCTCGCCGAAGTCCGGCTCTTCGAACTGGTCCATGCCTGTAATCTCAATTTCCACGGGATCCTTTCGTGCCTGGGCCGTTAGTTGCAACACTCGCCCCAGAAAATCTTTCAATAGGTCCCCATAAGCGCGTAGTACTTCCTGCGTCACGGCAAAGTCCCGGCGCTTGCTTACGCCCGATTGCCCTAGGTTGTGCGCTTCTCGGCCGCCGGCCTGCGTCATCAGGTAGCAGACCCGATAGATCTCATCTTTGAGTCGATCCAGGTTGTCGGCGGCAATCTGGAATACGTGCCCCTCGGGCTCCGTCCAGCCGAAGCGGTGATTCGGAGCTAGCTGGATGTAATAGGCTTCGCCCACGATCTGCTGGCACTCTCTGTCCGAGTAGATCACCGGCATCGCGAACAGACCCATATGCAACGCCCAGGAAAGTGCGTTCGACTTGTTGAAGTGCTCCTGTTGCAGCAGCCCCACGTTGTTCGCCAACCACAGGCCGTCGGTAACGGACATCTTCACCAACGGGACCCGTCCAAGGCCCGCCAGGCCGTGCTGCCCCTCGTCCACCAGCTCAACACTCCCGCCGTCGGGTGAACTCGTCTCGGACACGCCGCTGTCAATCTTGTGACTGGCGAGCTTGTAGATCTGGAAGTTCTCTCGATCGTAGTACGACCAGCACTGTTCCCTGATGACGTCCGGAGAGTTCAGGTCCTCTTGATATGTCCTCTCGGTCCTCAGTACGACCCACTCGTAATCCCCATCCTTGTCAAGCTTCCAGTTAATGAGCTGTTGCGGCGAATACGGAACCGCGTAGGCCCGCGATTTCCCAACGGCGTCTTCCTCCGCTCGGGAGGCCACGTCGCCGGCCACCCGAGGAAAGTCAACCAGCAGATAACTCTCCCGGAACACCAGCGTCTGAATGAAAACCTTGCGGGCCAACTCCAGCAACGGCGTGCCCCGACAATCGCAGTCCGCTAATAACTGCGTGTAGAAGTCTTGAACGGGCCGAATCGCCGTCCGCACTGTAATCGCCGGCCGACTCCGGAACAGCGTGGCCGCGTACCAGTCGATGCACGAGCCTAGATAGTTCTCATAGAACACCCGGGCTAGGCGTTCGCCGTAAACATCGTTCGGCTCTTTCTACCGCCGAACGAGGTAAAAACTGGCGTTCCTGCGGAGCTGCTCGCCACCTACATAAAAGTCCCAATACCGCTGCCACATCTCCTTGCGGTCGCGGTATTCTGGGTGCTCCCGGTTCAGTCGTTCAATCACAGCTCCTCCCATCAGCCCAGCCCTTCACGTCTCAAACGATTAGTCCGCTCCGCTCACCCACGCGGCTCAACGGACGAAACTCCTGCCACAGTAAATAGCCCAGCGCATCGGACAAGTGCGTCCGGCGGGCGTCTAGGTCCTTGTCGATCTGTCCGCTATCGGGCTTGTAGCAAACTTGCTCCAAATCCTTGATCAGCTCACGGCACTTCTTGTTGATAAACAACCGCCGCTCGCCTTGCGCGTTTCGTAACCGACCATTCAGCGTGTTCACCCGATCCCGCACGGGCGGGTTTGCCCGACCTACCAACAATTCACCCTGCAAACTCTTTCTCCGACCAAAAAACTGCCGGATCAGATGGTAGTCCGAAGAGCCTGTCACCGTGTGCGTTCGCTCACCGCTGGCATCCCCGTAAACGCGTACGCCTGCCCGATGGCCTCCGTAGCGCCTCTCGAACTCCTCACAAACTTCCGGCGTCGATGACGTCGGAAGCACGATCTCGTCTAGCACGTACACCGCTTCTCCCCGTTGTTGACAGACCACCGAGCACATCGGGTGAACGTTGAAATCCCACGACCAAAGCAGCGGCTCGTTCGCATCAACCTTGAAACTTCCCACGTTCTCCTTCCGATCGAAGGCATAATAAACCTGCCCCGCCTGAAGATTCAGATACTTCCCAAGAACTTCTTGCTGGAAACAATTCTCGCCGTAGCTCGCCTTCAGCCTGTCGTAATAGTCAGGCGTTTGAGCCAATATGTGCTCAAATGGGGTATCCACTTGACTCAGGCAACCCCAACATCTTGTGGTTGGGCTCACGGGGCCTCAGCGTCCCAGTCGGCGACGATCGATCGATACGGCGTTGGGTCCACGGCGACTGCCTGCTGCACAAGGCGGTAGAAGAGTTTTCCCCGGCTGCGTGAGTTGCGCCGGTTGAAGCGGAACACAAACTCGTCGAGGTAGTAGTCCAGATGCTCGTGGCTAACCGCGCCTTGGTGCGTGCCCAGCAGCCAGCGCTTGAGCAACGAGATCGCTTGGTGCACCCTCGGCAATAATTCCGAGGCCTGCTTGCGGCGGCCCGACAGAAAGACGATGCGATGGTGGTAGCCCTTCTTCTCCAGCGGCTCGTAGCCCAGCCAGCCGTCGGTGTGCACCACGCTTCCCGGCTCGACCGACTCCTCCACGAAGGGCATCAAACTGGCCGCCGATGCGTTCCGCACGCGCTGCATGCGGATCCGTCCTAGCCCGCGGCCTCTCTCTTCCGCGGCTACTGCAATCAAGGCTTTACGCTCGGTCTGCCGGCCGCTCACACCCTCTTCCTCAGCGCCCCAATAGGTCTCATCGACCTCGACTACGCCCGCCAATCGCTCCCGCCCCGGACGCACCATCGCTCGCCGCAGCTTGTGCATCCAGGTCCACGCGGTTTGATAGCTGCCCAACCCGAGAACGCGCTGCAGACCCAGCGCGCTGACCCCGTTCTTTTGCGAAGTGACGTGCCAGATCGCCCGGAACCACAGCCGCAGCGGCTTACGTGTGTCTTGGAAGATCGTGCCCGAGGTCACCGACGTCTGCCGCCCGCAGCGAGCGCATTCGAACCACACTTTGCGCACCGGCCAAGCCCGCTCATGCCCGCATCCCGGACAGCGGAAACCCTCCGGCCAGCGCAACGCGGACAGATAGTCGCTACAGGCCCCTTCGCTGGCGAAGCGTACCTCGAACTCGAGCAGGTCGCGTGGATAATCCTCCACGAAGGCGCATACTACATCTTGGGGTCACCTGAGTCAAGTGGATACCCAATTTGTGCTCATTCTCAAAAGGCTTGGCCTCAATCAGCCTGTAGCCTCTTACCGGATTCTCACGAAACCTCCGGTAGACCCAATCAAAACCCTTCGGCGTCCACGCTCCGAAACCGCGCAGTTTCTTCGCCTTCGGATCCCGCAGCCGCGCTTCCAGACGGATCCAGGCTTGCTCGGACGTGTAGGTCATCTCGTCCACGCCGAACCACGCTAGATTCGTTCCGCGAATCCGCTCGTATTCGTCCAAAGACCGCAAAAGAATCCGCGACCCGATGTCCTTCATGGTCAGGGTGTTCGTGGCCTTGTTTAACGAAAATGGCAGATCGTGCTGTTCGCATAGTGCATAAAATGACTCCATCGTGGCGTCCCGCAACATCGGGTACGTCGGCGCTCCAATCAGGCCCGTTCTCCCCTCGTTCTGGTACGACATCCTGATCGCCTCGTAGCAAAGCGCCTGACTTTTCCCCGAGCCAACAGGACCCGAAAACCCTTTGAACCTCGACCGCGAACCAAGAAAAACTTTCTGCGACGCCAGTGGTGAAAACCTTATTCGTCGGTGGTATCCGCGTTTATCTCCTCCCATAAGACCCTGATCTCTTTCACCACTTCCTCTTCGTCAAACAAGTCCCGGTCCAACTTCAGCAACTGAACCACATTCCCAATAATGCCTGGACTGAGATCCTTTTCGTGATCGAGCTTCTCTTTCACCCGCTGAATGGCCTTTTCCAACAAGTCTTTCCGGGAGATCTTCTTTTTTTCACCCTCTTCACCGTCTGTCGGCCGCAACGTCGCTGCTGTGTCCTGCAGTCCACTTTCTGGGTCCGTCGCACTGCCCGCGTCGCCACTCAACCCCGTCACGGACCCCAAGGCACCTTCGTCTGCGGCGTCCTTCGATTTCTCAGCGGCTGGCTTAGTCGCGACCGCCCTCTTCCGAGTGCCTTTCCCTTTCGCCCCAACAACCCTTTTCTTCCTCGCTGCGCGGGATCGCTCTTCGCTGTTTCCTTTTGCGGTTCTTCCGGGTTTCTAGTGGGCGAGTGAGGCTCGGTGGTAGTCTCGCGGGATGCAAGACCGCGAGCTATACCGCCAGATTCTGGGCATCGAAAGTCCCTGGAAAGTCGTGCGAGTGGAGCTGCGCCGAGCCGACGGCGAAGTCCACGTCTTCCTCGAACACGACGAGCAAGTCCGCTGGCCGTGCCGCCAATGCAGCGCCGTGTGCGCACTCCACGATCATCAGCCCGAACGCCGCTGGCGTCACCTCGACACCTGTCAGTACCGCACGATCCTGCACGCCCGGCCGCCGCGCAGCGACTGCTCCGAGCACGGGCCGCGCGTCGTGCGACTGCCCTGGGCCGAGGCTTCCAGCCGCTTCACCGCGCTGTTTGAAGCTCTCGCGATCTCGTGGCTGAAGGAAGCCAGCCAGCAAGGCATCGCCGAGTTGCTGGCGCTGAGCTGGGACGAGATTCACGGCATCCTGGAACGCGCCGTGCAACGTGGGCTCGAACGTCGCGCGGCAGAGCCGATTCCCTACTTGGGCGTCGACGAGAAGAGCTTCCGCAAGCGCCATCGCTATCTCACCGTCGTCAACGATCTCAACCGCTCGCGCGTGTTGTTCGTCGCCGAGGGACGCCGCCAGGCCAGCCTGGACGGCTTTTGGAAGACGTTGAGCGCAGAGCAACTCGCCCGAGTCGAGGCCGTCGCGATGGACATGTGAGATCCTTACGTCGCCTCGACCCGGGAGCATCTCGACGAATCGGAGAAAAAGATCGTTTACGACAAATATCACATCGCGGCGCATCTGGCGAAGGCGGTGGACCAGGTGCGGCGGGCGGAGAACAAGCGTTTACTGGCCCTCGGCGACGAGCGTTTGACAGGCACGAAGTACGCTTGGCTGCGGCATCCGGCGAACTTTTCCGAGGACGCCTGGCGCGAGTTCCGCGCGCTGCGCGAAAGCGACTTGAAGACGGCGCGGGCGTGGGCGTTGAAGGAAACGGCGATGCGGCTGTTCGACTATCGTCGCGAATCGGCGGCGCGAGCTTTCTTCGAGCAATGGCGCGGCTGGGCGAGTCGCAGCCGGCTGACGCCGATGGTCACCGTAGCGCGGATGTTGACGGCTCGCCTCGAAAACATACTCACGTATCTGAAACACCGCATTACGAACGCGGTCAGCGAGGGGTTGAACTCAAGGATTCAATGGGTCAAGGCCACGGCGCGCGGTTTCCGCAATCAACAGAACTTCATCAACGCCATCTACTTCCACTGTGGGAAACTCGATCTGGCTCCTTCGCCCACTTAAAACCCGGAAGAGCCCCTTTTTCTTCTGTCCGGCTAGCCATTCCCGTACCCAGAAAGTCAAAAAGCCTCCCCCGGCTGAATGCTTGCCGGAGAAGGCCTCAAAGTCGCTTTCCCGCGATCGTTCTTCCTGCGCTCAGACTACCATCGTCGGCCGCGCATATCGTACCCCGCGTCCTCAAGTTGGTGGAAACAAAGCAATAAAAAACTCCAAACAAACGTGACAGCCCTTTGTCAACAATTCGAGGCTCCAACAAACCCTGCGGTAGCCCTTCGTAAAAGCCGGGTCCTGCGACCTATCCCCTGCTCCTGCCACCGAGGCTGTCCCGTACACCCCCACTGGAGTCCATGTGAAAGCACCAGTTTTCTTTGTGGCGTACGTTCTTTTGTGGCGCACGCTCTCAGCGTGCCGCGTCGAGACTCATCTCGACGCCTGGGGCAGTGCGACAGCGGCCCTGCTCATCGTTTTCACACAACCGCGCTGTGGCCGACCCCCTCGTCAATCGCAAAAGAGTTCCGTAGCGCAGGCCCATAGCGCAGCCATCTGAGTTGAGCTGTCAATAAAAAAGTGGCTGCAGGGTTGAGTTTGTTGCACCGAGAATTCAGTTCGGATTCACAGCCACTAGCAGCTGTCGCAGCAGTGGTGAGCCCCGTGGGGCCAGCGCCTGCGAATAGATTTGCTCGTTGGAGGGCGTCCGTCTTTGCCAGCAGCGAAACGGGATGCGGAGCCACTTGAATGCCGCGGCGGCGTGTCGGAATCCGGCGTCTGCGGGCCCGCCTATATCCTCGCTACGGGCTCGACCGGTCTGAATCGAAGGTGACATGATATGTCTCTGAAATAATCGTATATGAGAGCAATCCTCAGGCAGTTGTTGAAAACCGTGGCCGCGCTGCCTGCCACGGCGGCGCTACTTGTGGCTGAGGGATACCGTTTTCGGCTGGCGATCTGCAACGAAACCTTTGACGGCTGGAACTTTCGGGATTCCGCGGCGGGCGCGATCCACTAGGGTTACAAGGGTTTTTACCCGCCGCAAGGCTGGGCCAGGGCCTGCCGCTTTGTCGCGCTGCGTTATGAAAAGGAGCCGCCAACCGACGAGGTCGAGCAATAGCAGTTGTTCGCCACCAGCAGCTATGCCGCCCGGGTGTTTGTGACCCATCTCGCCGAGCCGATCGCGGCGGCGGTGTGGTTTTACAACCAGCGGGCCGGGGCGGAGAACCTCCTCCAAGAAGCCAACAACGACGCCGGGCTGGCGGCCCATCCTTCGCGCCGCTTTGACATCAACCGCAATCACTTGCAGTTGGTCATGCTGGCCTACAACCTCAACTGCCGGGTGCTGCTGTTCCAACGCGAAGCCGACGCCACCCCGGAGAAGCTGCGGCACACTACCCTGGCGACGGCGCGGCTGCGCTTTCTGTTCGTGGCGGCCAAGATCTGGCGACACGCCGGTAGAAGGGGTGTCAGCTACAGCGATCAGTATCAGGGGAAGGGCCTGTTTGAGCGGCTGATGCGGCGGCGCGGCGATGGCGCCGCCGGGATCGAGCTTCGCGCCGGTGCTGGAGGGTGCGCTGAGTTGAGGGGCGCTAGGCATACAATTTTACGCCCTCCCCGCAACTGACTGGGAACATGCCGCTTATAAGCCCGCTCTTGCCCCGCCGGGATTGGGAGGCGGCTCAAACTGGGAGGGAAACAGCAGAAAAGACGACTTGGTCAATCACTGAGTTGACACGACTGCCCCTACCATCACAACTCCATCGGCGATGGCTACGCCGAATCTGTGCATAATTCAGGTGATACACAACTGTATTTGCGAAATGATGTACTAAAGTCGCCGCATATCTCTGCCCGTGGGATGGGCATTCCCACCTGTCCGTCGCCTGCATGCTGAAAAACGGCCTGGATGAGAAGGCCGGTCTCAAGTACGGGGCGATCCACTGAAGTAGCGAGTCTGGGTAGTGGGGTCTTAGCGTGGAGATGGGTGTCACTCCGCATCACGAACGACGACTACGTACATCGCATCGCCTGGCTCTCCGCCACAAGGAATCCGATAGGGTACTACGAACTTGATTTCACACCCCCGCGCTTCAAGTTGCGCTAAGACTTTCGATAGCTCCCGTTCGTTAACACGCTGGCTATGCCAGGCCTCGTAGTTGTCGAGAAAGTTCACCATTCCCAAGTTTAGATCGAAATGAGCTCCTCCAGCGACCATATGTGATCCGTGAGACCAGCTTCCATCGCTGGCGTGACCCTAAGGGTGGTATGAACTCGAACGAAGTTGTAAAACGCGAAGTGGAGCGCCAGTGCTGCCCGAAGGTTCTCTTGCTTCTTGCTGAAAGCGTATGTCAGACGAGTCATCGGCTTACACCAGTGCCCAAGTCTGCGCCGGCAACGCTGGCTGGTGCGATAATGAACTTCCATGCCCGTGCGCCGTTCCCTTAGCTATGCCGGTGCCGGCGTCAGCATTGCTGAGGCAGAGCGAGCGACAGCGAAAATCAAAAAACTGGCGCAGCGGACCTTCAACCGCCACGTTCTGACCGGCATCGGATCATTTGGGGCTGCGTATGCCCTCGGGAATACGTCTTTCAAGCGCCCGGTCCTAATCAGTTCGGCCGACGGCGTCGGCACGAAGCTCAATGTTGCCTTCGCGACCGGCGTCCACGACACGACCGGAGAGGACCTGGTCAACCACTGCGTGAACGACATCGCCGTGCAGGGTGCCGTTCCTCTCTTCTTCTTGGATTACTTCGCCAGCGGGAAACTCAAAGCCGGCGTAGCTGCCCAGGTGGTCAAGGGGGTGAGCCGGGGATGCCGCAAGAACGGGTGCGCCTTGATCGGGGGCGAGACGGCGGAGATGCCGGGCCTCTATCGCACGGGTGAGTACGACCTCGCAGGGTTCATAGTGGGCGCTGTCGAGCGATCGCGGTTGATAGATGGTCGTCGCATTCGAGAGGGGGATATTCTTCTCGGGCTGCCATCGAGCGGGCTTCACACGAACGGTTACTCGCTTGCTCGTAAATTACTATTTGAGGTCGCAGGCTATAAGCCGCAAACATCTGTTTCGGAACTCGGGAATACCGTGAGCGCCGAACTTCTGAAGATTCACCGGAGCTACTTGAAGCCGATCCAGGCGCTCTTCAAGAACAGGCTTCTACGCGGCGCCGCTCACATTACGGGAGGCGGCATTACCGGCAACACGCCCCGCATGCTTCCCGCGGGCCTCTGCGCCCGCGTTCGACTCGACTCCTGGCCGGTGTTGCCGATCTTCACGCTACTCCAGCGGCTCGGCAACGTCGCTCAGACCGAAATGCTGCGAACATTCAACATGGGGATCGGCCTGATCGTGGCAGTGCCGGCACGCTCGGCCGCCCGCGCCCGTCGAGTCCTGGACGGGATAAACGAACCCGCCTACGAGATCGGTGTGGTCGGGAAAGGGCGACGCAGAGTCGTCTACCAATGAAAAAACTCGGTGTCTTGCTATCGGGCCGCGGCTCGAATTTCGAAGCCATCGCGGACAATGTAGCCGCCGGCAAGATCCCGGCCGAAATCGCTATCGTGATCAGCAATAAACCGAACGCCCGCGGTCTCGCTCGAGCCGAGGAGCGCGGTATAGCGATTGCCTGTGTTCCCTTTCGCGGCCTGGAGCGCGAAGAATACGACCGGCAGGTAGTGGCGCTGCTCAAGGAACGAGGGGTGGACCTAGTCTGCTTGGCGGGTTTCATGCGGCTGCTGAGCGCTTACTTCGTTAGGGAATACCCCAACCGAATTCTGAATATTCACCCATCTCTGCTGCCCTCCTTTCCGGGTCTCGAGGCCCAGGAGCAGGCACTGGAACACGGCGCGAAGATATCCGGGTGCACGGTGCATTTCGTCGACGAACACCTCGACGCGGGACCGATCATCGTTCAGGCAGCCGTGCCGATCCTTGACGACGACACTCCCGAGACGCTGTCAGCGCGCATCTTGGCCGAAGAGAATCGCATCTATACAGAAGCCATTAACCTAGTGCTTAGCGGAAATTTTCGGATCGAAGATCGGCGCCTGATCCGAACCGGCTGAGGCCGCAACTGCAACTCGCTATGAGCGGAACCATCGACGAGCAACTGGCTTACCTCGCGAAGGGTACCGCGGAGATCATCCGCGAAGAGGATCTGCGCCAACGGCTCATCGATGCAGCGAACCAAGGACGTCCTCTGCGGGTGAAAGCCGGCTTCGATCCCACAGCTCCCGATCTTCACCTGGGCCATACGGTCGTGTTGAGGAAGATGAAACACTTCCAGGATCTCGGCCATACGGCGGTCTTTCTCATCGGGGACGCTACCGGTTTGATCGGTGACCCTTCAGGCCAGAACGTCACGCGTCCGGCGATGACGCGCGAGCAGATCGAGGCTAATGCCGAAACTTACAAGGAACAAGTATTTCGGATCTTGGACCCTGAGAAAACGGAGATTCGTTTCAACAGCGAGTGGCTGATGCCGCTTACGTTCGAGGAGATCATCCGGCTGTGCTCCCACTACACGGTGGCTCGCATCCTCGAACGAGACGATTTCAGCAAACGGTACAAGTCCGGTCAGCCGATTTCGATTCACGAGCTTCTCTATCCGCTCACACAGGCGTACGACTCGGTGATGCTCAAAGCTGACGTCGAGCTGGGCGGAACGGACCAGAAATTCAACCTGCTCGTTGGTCGGGAGATTCAGAAAGACTATGGCCAGCCCTCTCAGATCGTGATGACAACGCTGATCCTCGAAGGACTCGACGGCGTGCGGAAGATGTCAAAGTCGCTCGGCAACTACATCGGCGTCACCGAGCCGGCCGAAACCATGTACCGCAAAGTCATGCAAATCAGCGACGAGTTGATGTACGGCTACTACGAGTTGCTGACCGACATGAGTCTCGACCAGATCAAAGAGCTGCGGGCCAAGATCGAAAGGGGCGGGCAGCATCCCATGAAAGCCAAGATGGAGCTGGCTGCGCGCATTGTGACGGACTTTCATTCGGCGGATGCGGCCGAGAGGGGAGCGGCGGCTTTTCACCACGTGGTGCAAGAGGGGCAAGTGCCAGAAGACATTCAGACCGTGCCGTTGCCGGAGGCTATGCGCGGCGAGACCGCGCTTCGTATCGACAAGCTGCTGCGCGAGGTCGGCCTGTGCAGCTCCGGCGCCGAGGCCAACCGCAAGCTCAAGGAGGGCGCGGTCTCAGTCAACGGTCAGCGACACAGCGAGATGAGCTACCAGTTGGAACCGGCGACCAAGATCCTGACGATCCAGGTTGGAAAGAAGTGGAAGAGAGTGAGAGTGCAGACTTAGGTTATTGTGAACCGACACCCCGCAAGTCCCCCTCGGACGTTCGTTCTTCAACGAGTTTCCACCTGCCTGTTGGGGAAAAGGCCGCGGGTCTCTTTGAGCCCCGCGCTACGCGACTGGTGGGCGTGGACCGGAGAATCGGCTCGAACCAAGGAGAGGTTACTCCAGCCTCGTACCGGTCCACTCGCCACGGTTGGTTCCGTCATCCCAGGTCCCTTTGAGTTGATCGCCATCGAGTTTTCCCCTGAGATGTACTCGATCACTATGCTCAGAAGACCCGGGTGAAACTGCGTGTTGAAGTTGCACATCGAACTCGTCACCCTTGACAGTGCCTGAGCCTTCCAGGACGTGCCGGTCGATCTTCATGCGTGCGGAGAGTTGCGGTTCGGTGGCTTGCAAAATCGGCTCTTCCGGGTTTTAAGTGGGCGAAGGAGCCAGATCGAGTTTCCCACAGTGGAAGTAGATGGCGTTGATGAAGTTCTGTTGATTGCGGAAACCGCGCGCCGTGGCCTTGACCCATTGAATCCTTGAGTTCAACCCCTCGCTGACCGCGTTCGTAATGCGGTGTTTCAGATACGTGAGTATGTTTTCGAGGCGAGCCGTCAACATCCGCGCTACGGTGACCATCGGCGTCAGCCGGCTGCGACTCGCCCAGCCGCGCCATTGCTCGAAGAAAGCTCGCGCCGCCGATTCGCGACGATAGTCGAACAGCCGCATCGCCGTTTCCTTCAACGCCCACGCCCGCGCCGTCTTCAAGTCGCTTTCGCGCAGCGCGCGGAACTCGCGCCAGGCGTCCTCGGAAAAGTTCGCCGGATGCCGCAGCCAAGCGTACTTCGTGCCTGTCAAACGCTCGTCGCCGAGGGCCAGTAAACGCTTGTTCTCCGCCCGCCGCACCTGGTCCACCGCCTTCGCCAGATGCGCCGCGATGTGATATTTGTCGTAAACGATCTTTTTCTCCGATTCGTCGAGATGCTCCCGGGTCGAGGCGACGTAAGGATCCCACATGTCCATCGCGACGGCCTCGACTCGGGCGAGTTGCTCTGCGCTCAACGTCTTCCAAAAGCCGTCCAGGCTGGCCTGGCGGCGTCCCTCGGCGACGAACAACACGCGCGAGCGGTTGAGATCGTTGACGACGGTGAGATAGCGATGGCGCTTGCGGAAGCTCTTCTCGTCGACGCCCAGGTAGGGAATCGGCTCTGCCGCGCGACGTTCGAGCCCACGTTGCACGGCGCGTTCCAGGATGCCGTGAATCTCGTCCCAGCTCAGCGCCAGCAACTCGGCGATGCCTTGCTGGCTGGCTTCCTTCAGCCACGAGATCGCGAGAGCTTCAAACAGCGCGGTGAAGCGGCTGGAAGCCTCGGCCCAGGGCAGTCGCACGACGCGCGGCCCGTGCTCGGAGCAGTCGCTGCGCGGCGGCCGGGCGTGCAGGATCGTGCGGTACTGACAGGTGTCGAGGTGACGCCAGCGGCGTTCGGGCTGATGATCGTGGAGTGCGCACACGGCGCTGCATTGGCGGCACGGCCAGCGGACTTGCTCGTCGTGTTCGAGGAAGACGTGGACTTCGCCGTCGGCTCGGCGCAGCTCCACTCGCACGACTTTCCAGGGACTTTCGATGCCCAGAATCTGGCGGTATAGCTCGCGGTCTTGCATCCCGCGAGACTACCACCGAGCCTCGCTCGCCCACTAGAAACCCGGAAGAACCGCAAAATCAAACGAGCTCGTAGTAGGCCATCGTCGGTTTGGGCGCTGAACAGCTAGATGCCAGTCAAGTCAGCAGCCTGAGCAGTAGTGACCAGGACAAGACACTTAAAGAGAATCGACACAACCGAGGCCACCGCCGCTGACCATGTTAAATAATACGGCACATACTCCGTGAGTAGACCGAAGTTTTTGGGAGCCGTTATCAACGGATTCTTCAGCCGGAATGTCCGATTTGGACCTTCGGCTCCGTAATGATACACCCTCCGCAATCTTTTGAGCCCCGCGCTACCGCCAGCGCTTCTTGGGGCATCAGCTTGGCGAAGTCCCCAGACACCACTGTACTAGAATGGTTACGTGGACCCGCAAGGAATCCGCTTCTCCAGCCACGAGGATTCGAAGAAGGCGGAACGAGAATATTATCGCCGTCTAACCCCCGCCCAGCGACTCTAAATCCTGCTGGAGTTGATTGACCGCCACCGCGACGAGAGCGATGCCTCTTCACAGCGACTTGAGAGAGTTTATCGAATTGTTAAACTCTCATCGAGTTGAATACATCGTCGTGGGCGGCTACGCGTTGGCGTTCCACGGCCACCCTCGCTACACAGGCGATATCGAAATTCTAGTCCGGGCTTCGCCCGAGAACGCGGGGCGGCTCGAGCAAGTCATCTCAGCATTCGGGTTTGCCGACACGGGACTTGGAGCGAAAGACTTCCTAGGTCCGGACCAAATCGTTCAGCTTGGCCAACCCCCAAACCGCGTTGACCTTCTCACTTCGATCACTGGGGTTGGTTTCGACGAGGCGTGGGCCAATAGGGTATCAGCTGAGTTGGAACGTCTGCCTGTCTTCTTTATCGGACTAGATTCGTTGGTCAAAAACAAGAGGCTCTTCCGGGTTTTAAGTGGGCGAAGGAGCCAGATCGAGTTTCCCACAGTGGAAGTAGATGGCGTTGATGAAGTTCTGTTGATTGCGGAAACCGCGCGCCGTGGCCTTGACCCATTGAATCCTTGAGTTCAACCCCTCGCTGACCGCGTTCGTAATGCGGTGTTTCAGATACGTGAGTATGTTTTCGAGGCGAGCCGTCAACATCCGCGCTACGGTGACCATCGGCGTCAGCCGGCTGCGACTCGCCCAGCCGCGCCATTGCTCGAAGAAAGCTCGCGCCGCCGATTCGCGACGATAGTCGAACAGCCGCATCGCCGTTTCCTTCAACGCCCACGCCCGCGCCGTCTTCAAGTCGCTTTCGCGCAGCGCGCGGAACTCGCGCCAGGCGTCCTCGGAAAAGTTCGCCGGATGCCGCAGCCAAGCGTACTTCGTGCCTGTCAAACGCTCGTCGCCGAGGGCCAGTAAACGCTTGTTCTCCGCCCGCCGCACCTGGTCCACCGCCTTCGCCAGATGCGCCGCGATGTGATATTTGTCGTAAACGATCTTTTTCTCCGATTCGTCGAGATGCTCCCGGGTCGAGGCGACGTAAGGATCCCACATGTCCATCGCGACGGCCTCGACTCGGGCGAGTTGCTCTGCGCTCAACGTCTTCCAAAAGCCGTCCAGGCTGGCCTGGCGGCGTCCCTCGGCGACGAACAACACGCGCGAGCGGTTGAGATCGTTGACGACGGTGAGATAGCGATGGCGCTTGCGGAAGCTCTTCTCGTCGACGCCCAGGTAGGGAATCGGCTCTGCCGCGCGACGTTCGAGCCCACGTTGCACGGCGCGTTCCAGGATGCCGTGAATCTCGTCCCAGCTCAGCGCCAGCAACTCGGCGATGCCTTGCTGGCTGGCTTCCTTCAGCCACGAGATCGCGAGAGCTTAAAACAGCGCGGTGAAGCGGCTGGAAGCCTCGGCCCAGGGCAGTCGCACGACGCGCGGCCCGTGCTCGGAGCAGTCGCTGCGCGGCGGCCGGGCGTGCAGGATCGTGCGGTACTGACAGGTGTCGAGGTGACGCCAGCGGCGTTCGGGCTGATGATCGTGGAGTGCGCACACGGCGCTGCATTGGCGGCACGGCCAGCGGACTTGCTCGTCGTGTTCGAGGAAGACGTGGACTTCGCCGTCGGCTCGGCGCAGCTCCACTCGCACGACTTTCCAGGGACTTTCGATGCCCAGAATCTGGCGGTATAGCTCGCGGTCTTGCATCCCGCGAGACTACCACCGAGCCTCACTCGCCCACTAGAAACCCGGAAGAACCACAAAAGGAAGGCCACCGGCAGAACCCAGGATCAAGCGGACCTCGAAGCCCTGGGTGTTGAATAAACGAGCAGCCGTCGAAAAAGGCGAAAGGCACAAAAAACCCCCGCCAGTTAACTGGAGTTGCAAGTCATATATAGGTAGTGGCCACTCCATCCGCTCCCCCCACTACGCCGTCGGGGCAGTCGCTATTGATCCGGTTGCCCTAGTGCGCGCTTTGCGGGACGGCCATATCCGGCTCCTCGCGGGTGATGAATTCGAGCACGGCGGGCTTCCCCTCCCTCGTTTGGGCGATGCCGCGCTCGATGGCGGGAATAATCTCCTCCGGCTTTTCAATCCGCTCGGAGTAGGCGCCCAGTCCGCGCGCAACTTCGCTGTAGTTGCCGCTTAAATACTTCGTTCCGTAACGTTCGACAGCCTTGGGGATGTTCTTCTCGTAATTGCCCATCGCTGAGTTGTTCAGCAGCATCGTCAGAATCGGGATCTGTTCCCGAACCGCCGTCTCGACGTCCATGCCGACCATGCCGAAGGCCGCGTCGCCCATGAAGTTGACGACGAGTTTTTCGGGGGCGGCGAGCTTCGCGCCCATGGAAGCTCCCAGCGAAAAACCGAGCTGGGTGGAATGTCCCCAGCCGATGTAGCCACGAGGCGTGACGGACTCGTAAAGCGGCGCGAGCTGATCTCGGGGATTGCCAGAGTCGTGCGTGACAATGGCATCGCTGGGGTCAACCGTCTTCATGAAGTCTCCGATTACGCGGTAGGGGTTGATCGGCACCTCGTCGGACTTCAGTTTCGCCGCCCAGCGGCGCTGCCACTGGTTTCGAATCCCCTGAACGTGTTCCTCTGCCTGTGACCTGCCCGGCTTGGCTGCTCCCCCTGTCTGCGACCGGATTTCTTCGATCATCTGCCGCAAAGTTAGTTTGGCATCACCGAGCAGGGCGACGTCAGGCAGATAGTCCTTGTTCAGGTCGCGCGCATCAGCGGTGGCGTGGACAATGGCTCGTTTGCCGGCAGGAATGGGAGGCGTGAAGATGTACCGGCTCAAACTTGTTCCCACGGCGAACAGCACGTCGCAGTGATTCAGGTAGTCCTCGACCATCGCGGTTCGGCAGTAGGATCCCATCCCGAGCGAAAGCGGGTGCCGTTCGTCGAAGGCGCTTTTTCCAAGCAGCGTAGTCATCACTGGGGCGGCCAGCAGCTCGGCGGCTTCTCTGAGTTCTTGCCAAGCGCCGGCATAGAGCGTGCCCTGCCCCGCCCAGATCATCGGACGCTCGGCCGCGAGAAGCAGCTTGACGGCCTCGCGCGCTGCGTCCGGGTCCGGGGCGGTCCGCAACCGAGGAACGGGACGGTAATCAAGCTCTCCGGAAAACTCTTCCGCGGCGACATCGCCAGGAATTTCCAGCAACACCGGGGCCGGACGACCTGAGCGCAGGGCCGTGAACGCACGCCGCATGCGACCCGGGACAGCGTCGGCGGAAGGGATCATGTCAGCCCATTTCGTGGTTCCCGAATAGTTCTTGACGGCGTCGAAGTTCGGGGGCACCCCTTTTAGCTCTCGGTCTGGGTGGCCCGGAAGAAACAAGACCGGACTTGAATCTGTATTGGCGTGGGCAATGCCGGCAAAGCCGTTCTCGGCGCCCGCAAGCGCTTGTACAGTAACCACTCCGATCCGCTCGCCAAGAGAAGTCCGGGAAAATCCGTCGGCCATGTTTTCAGCGACCCGTTCCTGGCGGGCGACAATGGGACGGATTCCCTCCTCGGCTAAGGCTTCCAATATCGGCGTCATCGGGAAGCAAAATACTTGCTTCACCCCTTCGAGCGTGAGAATCCGTGCAATAACTTGGCTGCCATTCATTTGCTTACCTTTTTCCGCGACCCGCCCAAGGGGAATACTCGGCCGGTGCGCCTCTCTGGGAGATCGACAGGCGAGAGTCTAGCAGAATTTTGCCAGGTTCGACAAAGGACCACAGCCAGAGGTGCCTAGATGTCTGTTTTTGGAGGGCAGGGATGGTTGCGCCGAGGTGCCCCGGCTGCTACGAAGGCCAGGCTGAAAGGTCCTGCAACGATGCAGATTTTGAGACGAACCGGTTGTGGCCGCCGCTAACCGGCGCCAACGGCGACTGGGGGACGTCGTGATGGGTGCCCGTGGTTCGCATCACCGGTCTAAACGGTCGGGCCGAACCTGGCGACCCGCTAGTCGGCCGGCCGCACTCGAAAAGTACCTTTCTTTGCTCCGTTAACCTCGAGCACGGTGCAAGCGCAATCGGGACCCGTGCGATACATAATCATCTGGCTGGATTTGCCTTTCATGCTCGCGGTAAATACGAGTTTGGACTCTTGGACTTCGTAGGTCGCGTTGTGATCCGTCGCGCCGTTGATGGTTACGGCACAGGGACCGATGTTCGCTTTGGGGTTACGATCCACCAAGTCGATCGAGACTTCCACATGGCCCTTTTTAACGGGATCTTCTCGATGTGGTCGACCGCTAGGTCACAGAGATCTTTCGGGAGCGCATCTCTCAGCTTGTGGCGCCTGGAGAAACAGTGCTTAGACGATCAGCTCAAGGAGCATCTTCGACGCCGGTTGGCCCTATATAATTGCATCGACGATGTCTCCGATGAACGCCTGCTCATTCCACCCGACCGGGCCCGATCCAACCCGCGCGACGACCAGATCCAGCGACGGGATGACAAAGCATCGGTTCGCGTTGTAACCCCTTAGAGCAAAGGCATCCCTGGGCAGGTCCGCCATCATGGGCAGATCCGACCACAATGTACCCTCGCTATTCACCCACCAGGTGTAGCCATAGGCGGAGTTCAGAGTCTGAGAGGCTTTGGTGGCTAGGTCCATCCACCAGGCAGGGATGAGTTGCTGTCCGTCCCACACACCGTTGTGGAGGGCGAGATAACCAAAACGCGCCAACTCCCTGGAGGAAACGTATATCCCGCTATCGCCGTTCGAGTGCGGCCCCATGAACCCCCGGCCTCCCAGTAGACTCCAGCTCAACTCCTCTATGCCAATCGGAGCAAACACGCGCTCCCGCATAAAATCGCCCATTTCAACCCCCATGATGTTGGCAAACGCCAACGACAGGTGTTGGGTCCCAATGTCGCTGTACACCCACCGCGTGCCGGGCTCCGCGACCAGTTCTGCCCAACAGCCGTGCCTATTCGGAGCTCTTCCCAGCGCGTGTTCAAAGGCGCCGTGCGCCGGTGCGATGGGCATGCCGATGCAGCCTGACCGGTGTCCGGGGAGGCATGAGGTCATGCTGAGCAGATGTCGAATGGTGATGCGCTCCTTGCGCGGATCGGTGAGCGGGTAGCCCTCGGGGATGAAGCGGTAGGCCGGGCTATCGAGGTCGACCTGCTGCCCGTTTGGCAGTTTGTTTTGACGGCTTGCATCAAGGAGCAGCCCCCAGGCTGTGCCCGTAAAAGATTTGGTACCCGACCAAATATTGAAGCGGGTAGGAATCGGGATGTTGAAGCTGTAAAACTCGCGAGCCACATATCCATGCCGGATGATGACGACGGACCACTGAGCACCACCGTAATGAAAGGCTTGGCTTTTGAAAAGGAAGTCGAGCTTTTCGACGTCCATTCCTGCCAGGTCCTTGACCTGATCGGGACCTTTGATTAAACGCCATCCGCCTTTCGATTCGGGCGGCGGGTAGTAGCCCTCACGATCCCGTGATGGAATAAACGTTCCCGTGCTGCTTCCGCCCGGGCCCTCACCCTGGGAAGTGTTCGATTGTGGTTCTTGGACCATGGGGCTCGGATCAGCCCCATCGCGACCGCCCCCCGTTCTCTCACAACCGCCCAGAAACGTCCCGCTGAGCGCGCCTCCGAGAGCGGCCATCGACTGTTTATTAAACTCTCGACGGTTCAATATCTTCGACCCCATTCGGCATCACCTTCCTTATAAGAGTTGACGAAACGACGGCCTTCGGAAAAGAACTCGCACTCTCCCTTTCGGAAACGAACATGCCGTTAGGTTCCCCGATTCGGGCCCGACGGGTCAAGTCCGTTCTCTGGTCTATTTATAGTAAATTGGGTATCCACTTGACTCAGGTGACCCCAAGATGTAGTATGCGCCTTCGTGGAGGATTATCCACGCGACCTGCTCGAGTTCGAGGTACGCTTCGCCAGCGAAGGGGCCTGTCGCGACTATCTGTCCGCGTTGCGCTGGCCGGAGGGTTTCCGCTGTCCGGGATGCGGGCATGAGCGGGCTTGGCCGGTGCGCAAAGTGTGGTTCGAATGCGCTCGCTGCGGGCGGCAGACGTCGGTGACCTCGGGCACGATCTTCCAAGACACACGTAAGCCGCTGCGGCTGTGGTTCCGGGCGATCTGGCACGTCACTTCGCAAAAGAACGGGGTCAGCGCGCTGGGTCTGCAGCGCGTTCTCGGGTTGGGCAGCTATCAAACCGCGTGGACCTGGATGCACAAGCTGCGGCGAGCGATGGTGCGTCCGGGGCGGGAGCGATTGGCGGGCGTAGTCGAGGTCGATGAGACCTATTGGGGCGCTGAGGAAGAGGGTGTGAGCGGCCGGCAGACCGAGCGTAAAGCCTTGATTGCAGTAGCCGCGGAAGAGAGAGGCCGCGGGCTAGGACGGATCCGCATGCAGCGCGTGCGGAACGCATCGGCGGCCAGTTTGATGCCCTTCGTGGAGGAGTCGGTCGAGCCGGGAAGCGTGGTGCACACCGACGGCTGGCTGGGCTACGAGCCGCTGGAGAAGAAGGGCTACCAGCATCGCATCGTCTTTCTGTCGGGCCGCCGCAAGCAGGCCTCGGAATTATTGCCGAGGGTGCACCAAGCGATCTCGTTGCTCAAGCGCTGGCTGCTGGGCACGCACCAAGGCGCGGTTAGCCACGAGCATCTGGACTACTACCTCGACGAGTTTGTGTTCCGCTTCAACCGGCGCAACTCACGCAGCCGGGGAAAACTCTTCTACCGCCTTGTGCAGCAGGCAGTCGCCGTGGACCCAACGCCGTATCGATCGATCGTCGCCGACTGGGACGCTGAGGCCCCGTGAGCCCAACCACAAGATGTTGGGGTTACCTGAGTCAAGTGGATACCCCATTATAGTAAATCGATGCGGGGTGATAATAGAGGCACGCTACGCATGCTGCGACTCGAGCAGAAACCCCGAGGGAGACGCTGGCGGTGCGGCAGGAAGTTGCCCCTGCTCGATTCCGCGCAAACCAGGGGCCTTCAAAGTGCGCAGCTGGGTCTTGGAGCGTGACTGAGTAAAACAAACGAGAACGCGTCCGCCGGTGCCTACCCCACCAGGGTGTCAACCGATGGTCGACGTCCTGAGCCGGTGGGTTGGCAAGAACCGGAGCCGGGCAGACGAGGGCCCGCCTGCCCGACTCGTGAGGGGGGGGGGATTACTTGTCCTGCGTCTGGCTGTCGTGTTTCTGGCGATAGATGGCCCGGCTCTGCCTGTTGAGCTTGCGCTGCGCCTTGGCGCGTTCTCTCGGCGTGAACACGCCGCCATCGTGGCGGTCTTTGACGATCGAGCGGTGGATGCGCGCGGCGTTGCGTTCGAGCCTCAGGGTTCCGGCTTGGTGAGCTGGCCGCTGCTGACGCCCTGGCCGATTCGTCTCTGTTGCCGCTTTTGCCTCTGCACAACGGAACCTTTCGCCAGGGCCAAGCCGGCTCCCAACGTCAGGGTACAAATGCCTACGGTGAACCAGTGGGTGAGCTTTTTCATGTGGACTTCCTCCTCTGCTTCTTGTTGATCTTTGAAAGCGGCCGGCCCGCTTTTTACCTGCTATAAACCGAGAGCGCGAGGGGAAGTTGCGGCGGGGAGAAAATCTTGTCGGCTATACTGAAAACTCTTCCCGCCCGGCAGCTGCTCCAAGTTCAACCAGCCTTTGTTCGACGGTCGGCGAGGAGCGGCTTACCTCTGAAAATGATGAGTCCCATAGCTGCCGCGCGGCTTGTGTTTCAATCCGCTTCAGACCCGAGTCGGTTGCTTAAACCCGTGGCCTCCCCGCTGATCATTGCTCGCCGAACTTGCCTCGACCGTAATTTCTAGAAGTCCATGCGCGCGGCGCTCATCGTTTTACTGGTCCTGCTCGGCGCCTTCCTGCTGTTTTGGCGGTTGGACGGCGCACTGCTTTGGCGTGACGAGTGCTCCACCGCGAACTGGGCGCGATTGATGGTCGAGCAGGGGTACTGGGCGCCCAGAGTCCTTGACGGCAGTCAGTTGATCGTCCAGGCGGCCGACGGGCACGACTTCAATACTCGGCTGACGCCCGCCATGCAGGGCTGGCTGCAGTTTTACGTCGCGGCAGCCTCCTTTAAATTGTTCGGCGCAAGCACGTGGACCGCTCGACTCCCTTTCGCGCTTGTGGGGGCGATCTGCTTGTTTGTCCTTTACCGCCTCGGCGTCGTCTTGTTCGGATCAGGTTTGCGCCCGTTTCTCCTGCCTTATCTCGGGCTGCTTTCTGTCTATTTCTTGTCCGCGGCTCGCCAAAGTCGTTATTACGTTCTCGTGGTCTTGGCGGCGTCGCTTCTCTTTCTGGAATTATGCCGCTATCTTCGGGACCCCTCACTGGCCTGCCGGCGTTCGTTTTACGTTCGGCTGGGCCTGGCGGGACTCTTGCTGTATTTCTCAAACTACGTGAGTTTCGCCGGAATGTGGGCCTCACTGGCGGTCTTCCTAGTGTTGAGGGGCGACAGACAACTGACCCGCGGATTCTTCCTTCTCTCGGCTGTCATGGCTCCGATCGTGGCGGCCGACTTCGGGTTGTTCCACTGGGAGTTTGCGAGCCGTTGGCCCCCGCCGGAGCAAAAGCCGCTGGAGGAAATCTACCGCCTCGCGCTGATCAACCGCGGCAGAGACTTCTGGCGAATGACGCCGCTCGTCGGGCTGGTCCCGGCAGCGTTCTACTTATTCAAGCGAAAGGTGGGCCCGGCGCCCCTTAGCGCGAAGCCGGCTATGATCATCGCCGCCATCGTCCCGCTTTCACCTGTCCTGTTTGGCTTCGGCTATGTGGATGTGCGCGAGGCCGACCCGACCTTCTTTTGGTTGTTGCTCGTTGCAAGCCTTACCGTACCGGCAACTCTGCTCTACTGTTGGAGAAAGCTTCCCAGCTCAGGGCTGTGGGCGCAGGCGGCCCTGCTGGCCGGGTTGGTGATCTTGGTCTCGCCTCTACTGGCCATCGCTGTTGGACAGTCGAAAGCGTTCTACCGCCACTACTACCAGGTTCTCCCGGCCGTCGTCTTGCTTGGGGCGGTTGCTACCGCGGGGCTGGAACGGACGGCCGGCAAGAAGATAGCCTCGGCGATGTTGTTGGGGCTTCTGATTTGGCCCAACCTGGATTTCAACGTGAATGGATTCGACCATGTCGTCGAAAGGCAGTTTTTCAAAGACCGCTCTTACAACGGGCCGGTTGTGAAGCTCCTGCGGTCCCGCATTCGCGCAGGCGATGAGCTGGCCGTGTTTCGCAATGTAAAAGGGATGACGCTGTTCTTCTACCTGCCTGAGATTCGTTGGGTAGCGCAACTCGACAGTGCTAACGCAGGCAACCAGGCGTATCGGGGCCTCTTGCCCGACGATCAATTCGACGACTACGGCGGAGCGGATTGGTATGTCGTATGGGGCGCCGGGGGAGGAAAACCGCGGGGTCTGACGGATCAGTTCGAGAGAGTCCGGAAATGGACCTACTCTTACAGGCAAAGTTGGTGGGACAAGGGCCTGCCGATCCGGCAACGAAACTACGAGGTCTACCGCAGGCGAGCGCCGGCGTCGAGTTTCTCCGGCTCTGGAGAAACCGCCGGGAGGGGTCCTCGAGCCAGGGCGGCCCAGAACAGCTCCAGCACCGTCATCCACAGACGAAGGGCAACGGCGAGGGTGAAAGCCACGCCTTCCGGCATCAGTCGACTCAGCAGCAGGCCAAAAACGCCGTCCCGGATTCCCATGCCCGCCGGAGCGACCACGGAAACCATGGCCACCAGCCACGCCAACGCGTAATAGCTGGCCAGCTCCGGGACCCGGTCGAGCGGGATCACCATCACACCTTTTACAAAGACTCCCGCGCCGAGCCCGTGCAGCACCCACACCCCTAGCTGGATCCCCCAGAGCGGAGCAATCGTCGGCCAGGGCACGCTCAGCCGTTGATAAGGCTGCTTCAAAGCACGAGACAACAGCCGCGTCCAAAGATTCAGGACTCGGGGATGCACCAAGACGGCAGCGGCCAGGGGAATGGCGACGAGCAGGATACGCTGAAATCGGGCCAAGTCAGGAAGCAGGGCGTCCAGATTCCACACGGCCGGTCCCAGTGAAGCAAGAATCAGCAGGACCGTTTCGACAAAGGTTGCGGCCATGCATGCCGCCGCCGGAACACCATAGCGACTTGCCAGGTAGACCCGGCTGACGTATTGCCAGATCGTGCCCGGCACGTAGCGGCTCAACTCGGCCCGTCGAACCACCAAGTAAGCGCTGCGAAAGGGAATGGGGTAGCCCAGCCTTTTCAGCAGGGTGGACCAGACGAGCGGGCGCACCGTGAACCAGCAGGCAGTCAACAGGAAGGAAACAAGGAGGTAGCTTGGGGCCAGCTCCCACTCGGCTTCGCGAACGTGTTGCCAGTTTCGATAGATGACGCGTCCGATGAAAAAAGCAATGACGAGGGGAAGTAAGACCTTCGCCACGCTCAAGACACGTTTAGTCAAGCTGCTCCTCGATGGAGTAGCGGGGGAGCTTGTCCGAGGCCGGCCGCCGCGCCACGATAATCTCACTGACCCATCCCGCTGCGATCAAAATGATGGCGCCCAGTGCCAATGTCATGGCCAGCAGAACCAACAGGAGAGACGAGTAGAGCAAGTGAAGACCCAATACCACGGCGGACAGAGTGAGCAGGACCAAGGCCGCTGCGCCGAATCCGTGCGCCGGCCTTTCCCGAAAACGAGTCACCAGCACGACGGTGACGAGATCCAACAACCCCTTCAACAGTCGACTGAACCCGTACTTTGAACGGCCGTGCCGGCGGGGGTGGTGCGTGACCTCGATCTCCCCTACGCGGTGTCCAGCCGCAGCAACCAACACCGGGATAAAGCGGTGCATCTCTCCGTAGAGCTGAAGCGACCGGGCGACATCGCCCCGAAAAGCCTTGAAGCCGCAATTCACATCATGCAGTGCCAGCCCGGTGAGCCGGCGGGTGGCGAGGTTGAAAATCCGAGAGGCCACGACTTTAGCGATAGAATCACGCCGCTTCTTCTTCCAGCCGCAAACCAGGTCGTAGCCCTGATCGAGCTGTTCAACAAACCTTGGAATTTCAGCGGGATCATCCTGCAAATCCCCATCCATGGTCAAGACAATCTCACCGCGGCTACCAGCCAAACCGGCCATCAAAGCCGCCGTCTTGCCGTAGGGCTTCTTCAGGCGCAAAACGCGAACGCACCCCGGTTCGTGTAGTTTTTTCAATCGCTTATGGGTCTGGTCCGTACTGCCGTCATCGACGAAAATAAGCTCGTAGGAGGAGCCCAGAACCGTCCGCAGCGAATCAACGAGGGGATCCAGACTATCCTGTTCATCCCGAACAGGAATAATGACGGAGATACGGGGCGGGTGTCCGTTCATGAACGCCCGATCATAACAAAGTTACTGAACTCAGACGGTTTGGCCGTCGAAAAGTAGGCTGGAGTGCCGGTTTCGAAGCTTCCATAGCTCGCCCCGAAGCCTTTTTCTGGTAACCGGTTGCCCATTGGCGACCGTCCTAATCGATGTTAGAATAGCTACAATACGGCGGTCGCCTCCCTTTTGGAGTCAGGAAGAGTTCTTATGGCAAACGAAGAAGAAGCCTATGAAGATGAGATATTTGAGGACGAACAGTCCCCGTTGCAGTCGAAAATAGTACCGATCGCCGTCCTGGCGGCGCTGGCGGTGCTGATTGGCCTAACCGTCTATCTTTTCCTAGAGGTCCGCTCGCTCAAGGCCGATCTTGCCGCTCAGACGCAACTACATGAAGAGCAGTTCGCTCAGCTTGAAGGAGCGGTCAACCGGACATCACGCGAAGTGGACGACAGTGTCCAGGAACTGCGAGGCGCTGTAGCGTCCGCCGAAAAGGACCTGAGTGCAACGGCTCGCAAGGTCGAGCAACGCGTTCTCGGCAGAACCCAAGTCCTTGCCAAGAAACTGGACGAGCAAAAAGCGGAGCATCAGTCAGCGCTCACGCTGGTGGACGGCAAAGTGAGCCAACTGAGTCGAGTGGCCGCCGACACCGACTCCAAGGTGGGATCTCTCACCGGAACCGTGGGAAATGTGCAGCAGGATGTCGCCAAGAACCGGCAAGAGATCGATCAGACCGTCCGCGATCTGAAGACGGTGCGGGGCGATCTCGGTGTTCAGAGTGGGCTTATCGCGACGAACGGGAAGGAGCTGAATGCGCTGCGAGAGCTGGGCGGGCGGAACTACTACGACTTCGACATCACGAAAGCCAAGCAACCGCAGCGGGTCGGCGCAATCCAAGTCCGGCTGAAAAAGGCCGACCGCAAGCGCAACAAATATACGATCGAGCTCTGGGCTGACGACAAGCGGATTGAGAAAAAGAACAAGACGCTTCTCGAACCCGTGCAGTTCTACGTCCTTGGGTCACGCATCCCTTATGAAATCGTCGTCCAGAAGGTCGAGAAGAATCGCATTGTCGGTTACCTGGCGACGCCCAAGGTAGAGGCCCGACGTTCGGCGGCGAATACCACCGGCTCGAGCTAGAAGTCATTCTTACCGGCAGGCGCCCGTTGAGCGCAGGGGCTGTGGAGATTCCTTGCACCCGCAGTTATTCTTTGGGGAGCCTTTTAGCAGGCGCCAGGACTTCTTTGACGGATCCCGCTAGGCCTCGAACGCCGTCCGCTTACGATGGAAACGGTGCCGGAATCAGCCGAAAGTCAACTCTTTCTGCTTTGACGATTTAGGAGGGGAAGCATGGCTTCGTACGACCCAATACCGGAAATTCCGAAAGAGGAGGGTGCGTCGCTTGACCGCATGCTTGCCATCGTCGTCGTCGCGGTGGTTGCTTGTTCGGTCGGTGTGAGTATCTATCTGTTCTTGGAAGTCCGATCCGCGCAAGCAGAAATTGCCTCACATTCCGAACAACTCCAAAAGTACGAAGAGCAGTTCTCACAGCTCGCCGCGACGGAGGGTCGCGTCAACGAAACCCTGCAAAAGAGCGCCCGCGATTTTGCAGGCCGCGTGACCCGGGCCGAAAAGCAAATCTTGGAAAGCGCCGAGAAGAACCAGCAGCGATTCCTCGGAAGGACCCAGCGACTGGCGAAGGAAATCCAGCAGCAAGGCACCGAGCAAAAAACCGCCATAACAACGGTGGATCAAAAGGTTGAGAAACTGAGTACCGAGGCGGAAAAGACACAGGCGCGAGTCGGCTCCCTCGTCAATACGGTCGATGACGTTAGATCGGAGGTCGAAAAGAACCGGGAAGAACTGCAGAAGACCATCGGCGAGTTGACATCGGTCAAGGGTGACCTAGGTGTGAAAAGCGGCTTGATCGCGACCAACGCCGCCGAGCTTGAAGCGCTCCAGGAACTGGGACAGCGCAACTACCACGCGTTTGACATCACGAAGAGCCGGCACTCGCAACGGGTGGGATCCATCGATATCAGGCTTAAGAAAGCCAGCCACAAGCGCAACCACTACACGATGGAGCTTCTGGTCGACGACAAAAAAGTTGAAAAGAAAAACAAGACACTCCTGGAACCTGTGCAATTCTATGTCGCCGGCGCTCGCATCCCTCACGAGATTGTCGTCAACAAGATCGAGAAAAATCGCATTGTCGGTTATCTTTCTTCGCCCAAGGTTCAGAAGCGCCGCGGCGCCATGGCGCAGTCCGGGTCCAACTAGCCCGCATTTCTCACCAGCCGACGGTCGAATGCGCGATAGGCCCCAAAGAACGGGGTCCCGTGCCCCGCCCCTGTTCCGCTACTGGGCTGGCCTTACATCGCAACGAACTGGAACCGCAGCGCCAGTGACGGGCCAACGGCGTTTGGTGCGCATAAGCGCGTTGGTCCCTCGCTCGCACTCGCGGTTCAAGTCCCGGAGGCGCGACCGTTGGATTTCGGCTCCCCTCAATCCGAACCGTTCCGCCAAAGCTCAGCTTTTCTCAGAGACTCTTATTCTGACGTGGAAAATACTGTGCTACAGTTCCCTGCAACCGGAGTTTCCACTTGCCCGTTAGTTGAGGGGCAGCGTTGCGGCCCAGATTTTTCGCTTCGACTTGGGCAACCCCTGGATCGTAACCTCGACTCGATCGCCGAGGCGGTAGACGCCGTGGAGTTCGAGAACGTAGTGGCCCCGCAGGACGGAGTAGACCAACTCACTGAGCCGTTTCGGCTGCAGCTTCAGCTTCCGCGCCCCGAAGAAAGCTCCTCCCGAGCCGAGCGCCAGGCGGCGGAATAACCCCTTGTCCGCTCCGCTAACGTACACAGAGAAAATAGAGACGTTGCGCCGGCGCGCCAGACCAAGCACTTCCGCAAGCGAGCTGCGGCTGCGACTCTCAACGCCGGCCGAAAGCAGAACAACCACCCGGCGTCCCACTGTGTTCTGAAAGCCCTCGTCCAACGTCGCGTAGAGGGCGTCCAAAACACGCGGCTGGTTCCCGTACCGCACCTGACGCAGAGCATGGGATAGCAGCTGCTTGCTGGAGGTGAAGTCCTGTATCAAGTCGGCGGAGCTGTGGTAGGAGACCAACGCCATCTGCTCTTTTTCGCCCAGCCCTTCCACAAACGCCGCGGCCAGCGGGCGGACGACCTCGCCAACCATGCTGGTGTCGACGAGCACCATGGCGTCGACCAGACCTTCCACGAAGTCGGCGCCGGCGACGCGCAACGTTGTCTGGTCATCGACGACCAGGAAGTTTTGCGGGCGAAGGTCGCGGATGGGCTCGCCCGTTTTCCCGTCGAAAACGGTGACCAGCATCTTGGTCCGCTGGGCCCCTAGCCAAGGAGCCGTCAGCAGCAGGAAGCCTGTGAGCAACAAGCGTTTGCGAATCACCGGGTTGCGCCTTTTGGCATCGCAAGAGTCGATGAGCAACTTGCGCTCCCGGAGACGACTTGATCGTCCATGAGGTCCGCTCGAACCGCCGATCTCCCCACTTCCGTCCAGCTTAGCGGGTTGACGGCAGCCAGGATGATATCAGATGACGTGTTCTTAGCCCGCATTTCTCACTAGCTGAGGGCGAAGTGGAGCTATAACCAGAAGTTGTGGATGAGCCTCTGAGGGGAGGCGGCGTATCCTGACGATTGAGGAAGCAACTCAATCGTTTTCTGGAAAGGAACAAGGAGGATACGCCATGAGTCAGTGTGAAGCTGCTGAGAGCAGCAGTCAAGTCAACCCCCAAGTCATTGATGGAAAGGAACGCTCGCCCTTGGATGAGGTGCTGCGCCAAGGAGCGCGCCAGATGCTCGTCAAGGCCGTGGAAGCCGAAGTGACCGCCTACATCGAAACGCATCAGCACGAAGTCGACCAGGACGGCCGGCGGCTGGTGGTGCGCAACGGTCACGCCCGCGAGCGCACCATCGTCAGCGGCGTGGGTCAGCTGAAGATCCAGGCGCCGCGGGTCGACGATCGCCGAGTCGATGAGCAGGGCCGGCGCTTTCGTTTCACTTCCCAGATCCTGCCGCCGTATCTGCGGCGCACGAAGAGTGTGGAGGAGTTGATCCCCTGGTTGTACCTGAAAGGGATCTCGACGGGCGATTTCAGCGAAGCGCTGGAGGCCTTGCTGGGGCCCGACGCTCCGGGCCTGTCGGCGACGACGGTGGTGCGTCTCAAAGACGTCTGGCGCCGCGAGTACGAGGCTTGGTCAAAGCGTGACCTCAGCGGCCAGCGGTTTGTTTACATTTGGGCCGATGGCATCTACTCGAATGTTCGTCTGGACGATGAACGGCAGTGTTTGCTGGTTGTGATGGGAGCACTCGAAGACGGTCGCAAGCAACTGCTGGCGGTGCACGACGGCTTTAGCGAAAGCGAACTGTCGTGGCAGGAGTTGCTGGAGGACTTGAAACGGCAGGGGCTCGAGCTGCCGCCGAAGTTGGCGGTGGGCGACGGAGCGATGGGGTTTTGGGCGGCACTGCGGAAAGTCTATCCGGCGACCGGTGAGCAACGCTGCTGGCTCCACAAGACGGCCAACGTGCTCAATAAGCTGCCGCAGAGCATGCAGGGCAAAGCCAAGCAGGCGCTGCGCGACATCTATCTTGCCGAGAGTCGGCAGACGGCGGAGGCCGCTCTGGACCGTTTCAAGAACCTATACGAGAAGAAGTTCCCCAAAGCGGTCGAGTGCCTGGAAAAAGACCGCCAAGTGCTGCTGGCTTTCTACGACTTTCCGGCCGAGCACTGGGGGCACTTGCGGACGACGAACCCGATCGAGTCCACCTTTGCGACGGTCCGTTTGCGGCAGCGACGAACGAAGGGTTGTGGCAGCCGCGAAGCGTCGTTAACGATGGTCTTCATGCTGGCCCGCCAAGCCGAGCGCCACTGGCGACGCCTGAACGGTTCGGAAGTGATTGTTCATGTCTTAGAGGGAAAGGTTTTCAAGGATGGATTGATGGTTCAGGAAAACGCCGCCTGACCTCGCCCATCCACAACATTTGACAATATCTCGGCGAAGTGCGCGATCAGCCCGCAAAACTTTCTGTAAGTGTCTACAACAAAAGGCGTTATAAGGAATTTGGTTTGTTTGGTCATTTTGTTTCTCGGTAGCCGCCCACGGACGCGGACGCTGGAACAGCGCCAGGTCCGCGCTACAAGCTGGTCCGATCCGTCTAATTTTACGGATCCGACCGCCCCGCCGTACTCGAAACCAACCTGAAACCATTGATTCCCTTCGGGTTACACGAAATTGGGTTTGTTTGGTAATTTTGTTGCCTCGTTGGTTCGCGGCTTCCGACGACCGGTGCTCGAATGGGCCTCGAATGCTTCGCGTGTACTCAATTACATTGTACCTTGCCGATCCAAGGAGGCCCGGGCGCCAATGAGGCTAAGCTACTTTTAATGAGACACTTAGGCTGCGTGACATGTGTGGCCCGCATTTCTCGCCACCTGACGGCCGAAGCAGGCCATAGACCCGCCACCTGGTGAGAAAAGTGGGTTAGCCGTTCGAGACGGCATCCGCGAAGCCGTCCGGCGTCTCTATCAGCTTGCGCAGCTACTTGCACGGGCGCACCAACTTGCCCAGAATGCAGGGATGCCGCGCGCCGGTCGCCGAGGGAAGGTTGGCTGGCCGGCGGTGGTAGGTCTCGTAAGCCAGCACGGCAAAGGCAAGGGCCTCTTTGGCGTCGCTGTCGATACCGAAGTCGTCGGAGGCCAACACCTCGACATGGGGCAACGAGTCGCGCAGCCGATCCATGATTCGCGGATTGCGGAGACCGCCCCCGGAGACAATCAACTGGTCGACCGGCATCCGCGGTTTTACAAAGCTCTCGATTCCGTCGGCGATGCTTCGGGCTGTAAAAGCCGTTGCCGTGGCTACCAGGTCAGCCGGCTGCGAGCCGCGACGCAGCAAGCCGAGGACGAATTCCTCCCCAAACTGTTCTCGACCGGCGCTCTTGGGAGGAGTCTGCCTGAGGTAGGGCGACTCCATCAACTGACGCAGCAACCCCTCGTTGATCTTTCCCGACGCCGCCATGCGCCCGTCGCGATCAAAGCTCTCCGTACCGCGAGAAAACTGCGAGACCAGAGCATCGATCACCATATTGCCGGGGCCGGTGTCAAAGGCCAAGACGGCTTTAGGACCCGCGCCGGGTGGAATCGCCGTCACGTTCGCCATGCCGCCGATGTTTAGCGCAACACGGCCGAGTTTGGCGTCCCGGTAAAGCAGGTAGTCCACGTAGGGAACGAGCGGCGCGCCCTGCCCCCCGGCTGCGACGTCAGCCGGGCGGAAGTCGGCCACCACGGGCGCTCCCGTGCGCTCGGCGATCACCGCCGGCTCCCCGATCTGCAGGGTGCCGGCAACCTTGTGGCCGAACATGTCCGCTGCTTCGGCCTGATGGTAAATCGTCTGGCCATGAGACCCGACAAGCGCGATTTCCTTCAGCGGGACGCTTGATCGCCCGCAGGTCTCCACCAGGGCTTCGGCAAATAGCTCGCCGAGCAGAAAGTTCATCCGGCTGATCTTGGCAGTGTGGGTTTCCGCGTTCGATATTCCAAGGATCGCTTGGCGGACCCGCCGCGAATAGGGAATCGAATGAAACGCCCGCAGCTCGACCGTCTGCTCGAAGCCTTTGCCGCTGATCTCGACAAGCGCCACGTCGATGCCGTCGATCGAGGTGCCACTCATCAGTCCGGCTACGAGCATGGGGCTATTAGGTTAACCCGCTTTCCCGTATTGCGAAATGATGCACGCAGTCATCAACGCCGATCCGCCGGCGTCGCGGCACCCGACTGCTTCGGACCATCACGCAATCGCTGTTTCCAATGCTCAAGAAGGGCAAGCGCCTCGATTGGACGCATCTCGTCCAGGTTGAGGCTCTTCAACTCTTCGGCGATGCCCTGTTCGGTGGGAGTAAAAATAGACACCTGCACCGGCCCACCCGGACCGTCGCTCGACAGTTCTTGCGAGACCGTTTGCTCTCCCTGCTCATGCCGCGCCAGAACGGAACGCGCTCGCTCGATGACGCCATCGGGAAGCCCGGCCAGCCGGGCGACTTCGATGCCGTAGCTGCGGTCAGCCTTGCCCGGCACCACCTTGCGAAGAAAGACCACTCGACCGCCGGCCTCTTTTACGGAGACGTGCAGGTTGACGACGCCGGCGAGCAGATCCGCCAGCTCGGTCAGCTCGTGGTAGTGGGTGGCGAAAAGCGTCTTCGCTCGTGTTTGGCCGTGGATGAACTCGACCACCGCCCAGGCGATCGCCAAGCCGTCAAACGTGGCCGTTCCGCGTCCGATTTCGTCGAGCAAAATCAGACTGGACGAGGTGGCGGTATTGAGGATCTCCGCCGCCTCGGTCATTTCCATCATGAACGTTGACCGCCCCATCGCCAGGTTGTCGCTGGCTCCGATGCGGGTGAAGATCCTATCGACCACCGGCAACGAAGCACGCGAAGCAGGGACGAACGATCCCATCTGAGCCAGGATGACGATTAGCGCCGTCTGCCGCAGATAGGTTGACTTCCCGCCCATGTTCGGGCCGGTGATGATCGCCAGCAAATGATCCTCGCCGTTGAGGTAGACATCGTTGGGAATGAACCGCTCGGCTTGTTCGGTTTCGGCCAAACGCTCCACCACCGGGTGGCGGCCGGACTCGATCTGAATCTCATGATCGGAGTTTAGTTGCGGCCGCACGTAGCCATGCTCAGCGGCCACCTGGGCGAAGCAGCGCAGCACGTCCAGCTCAGCCACAGCCGTGGCCGTGGCCCGGATTCGCTTCGCCTGGGCCGCTACGTCGGCTCGCACCTCTTCCACCAGGGCCTGCTCTCGCTCGAGGATCCGTTCCTCCGCTTCGAGCACCTTCTGTTCGTACTCCTTGAGCTCGGGAGTAATAAAACGCTCGGCATTCAGCAGCGTTTGTTTGCGGTCGTAGTCGTCGGGAACCAGCGACAGGTTGGCCTTCGACACCTCGATGTAGAAACCAAAAACGTTGTTGAAGCGGACCTTGAGCGAGTGAATGCCCGTTCTCTCTCGTTCGCGCGCTTCCATTCGGGCAATGTAGGCCCGGCTACTCTTCCGTATGCCGCGCAGCTCGTCGAGATCATGGTCGATACCCTCTCGGATCACGCCGCCGGCGGAAACCAGGGCCGGCGGCTCGTCGGCGAGGGTGTTGACGACGCGCTCGCGCACATCGGCCAACTCATCGATCCGCTCACTGAGCTCTCGCATGCGAGACGAATCGCACTGCGCCAACAGCGCGCGCAACATGGGCAGAGGCCGCAGCGACGAACCGAGAGCGAGCAGCTCACGCGGATTGGCCGATCCCAGGGTCACTTTGGCGAGCAGACGCTCGATGTCTTGGATTCGGGAAAGCTCGCGTCCGATTTCCGCGCGGGAAATGGTTTGCTCGAACAGATCTTCGACCCCATCGAGGCGAGAGCCGATCTCCCCGCCGTCCACCGACGGCCGCAACAGCCACTGCCGTAGCAGCCTCTTGCCCATGGCCGTTGCCGTCTGGTCGATGACACCAAGCAGGCTGGACTCGGCACGCCCGCCGAACAGCGGTTCAATCAATTCAAGGTTGCGAACCGTCACCAGGTCGAGAACCATGTGGTCCTGGCGGCGGAAATAAGTCGGCGGTTCCAGGTGCTCTAACGACGCGCGCTGCGTGTCGCGAAGATAGTGGAGGATGGCGCCGGCCGCCGCCACGGCGCCGGGGTGTTGGGAAGCTCCCAGCCCATCCAGCGAATGCAATCCAAAGTGGTCGCGGAGGATCCGCTGTGTGTAGTCAACGTCGAAGACCCACGGCTCGAGTTCCGTCCGCAGATACGGAGCGTCGGTTGCGCCGGCTTCTGAATCGGCGAAAAGCGGGCCGGCGGAGGGAACGAGGACTTCCCGAGCCGAGAGGTGCTCGAGGAATTTCTCGGCCTCGCCTCTTGGAACCTCACTCATGCGGAACTCACCGGTCGAGATGTCTACGTACGCCAGTCCCATCTGCTCCTGCTTCTCGACGATGGCCGCCAAATAGTTGTTTTCTCCGGGCTGAAGCAGGTTCAGATCGCTGGCCGTTCCGGGCGTGACGATGCGCGTCACCTCACGACGCACAAGTTTCTTCGCCTTTCGGGCGTCTTCCACCTGATCACAGACGGCAACCCGGTGTCCCTTGGCAATCAATTTGGCTACGTAGCCGTCGAGCGTATGCGCGGGCACGCCGCACATCGGAATGGGTTGGCCCTTCTCCTTGTTGCGGGAAGTTAGCGTGATCTCGAGGTCGCGGGAGGCGACAATCGCATCCTCATAAAACAACTCATAGAAATCACCGAGCCGAAACATCAAAAGACAGTTCGGCGACTGCTTTTTGATCGCCTGATACTGACGCATCAAGGGCGTCGAAGGCTGCTGGGAGACCATGGTTCCGAGAGAGCGAATCCGATTATACCTGAGGCCGGGATAGCTGGTTCGGACGAGCAAATCGGAGCCGCGAACGCGAGCGGCCATGGCGCAATGCCTGTTACGGAGATTCGTCCTGTCACTGGCGTTCCAGGCTCAGTTGCTTGCTCCCGCACACCCTTGCCATGCCCGATTCGGAGCCGCGAACGCCAGTGAGCGGCCATGGCGCAATGGTGCAAGAAAACGGCCGCGGATCTGGCGGGTGAGCGAAGCGCCGACAGGAAAAGTGACCCGCCTAGCGCGCCCGCCTAGATCCACGCTACGGGCTCGTAGGCCAGGGTCTTCCCGTCAAGCGCACTGTGAATGACGCGGACTCCGAAATGGCTCTTCCTGGTTTTAAGTGGGCGAAGGAGCCAGATCGAGTTTCCCACAGTGGAAGTAGATGGCGTTGATGAAGTTCTGTTGATTGCGGAAACCGCGCGCCGTGGCCTTGACCCATTGAATCCTTGAGTTCAACCCCTCGCTGACCGCGTTCGTAATGCGGTGTTTCAGATACGTGAGTATGTTTTCGAGGCGAGCCGTCAACATCCGCGCTACGGTGACCATCGGCGTCAGCCGGCTGCGACTCGCCCAGCCGCGCCATTGCTCGAAGAAAGCTCGCGCCGCCGATTCGCGACGATAGTCGAACAGCCGCATCGCCGTTTCCTTCAACGCCCACGCCCGCGCCGTCTTCAAGTCGCTTTCGCGCAGCGCGCGGAACTCGCGCCAGGCGTCCTCGGAAAAGTTCGCCGGATGCCGCAGCCAAGCGTACTTCGTGCCTGTCAAACGCTCGTCGCCGAGGGCCAGTAAACGCTTGTTCTCCGCCCGCCGCACCTGGTCCACCGCCTTCGCCAGATGCGCCGCGATGTGATATTTGTCGTAAACGATCTTTTTCTCCGATTCGTCGAGATGCTCCCGGGTCGAGGCGACGTAAGGATCCCACATGTCCATCGCGACGGCCTCGACTCGGGCGAGTTGCTCTGCGCTCAACGTCTTCCAAAAGCCGTCCAGGCTGGCCTGGCTGCGTCCCTCGGCGACGAACAACACGCACGAGCGGTTGAGATCGTTGACGACGGTGAGATAGCGATGGCGCTTGCGGAAGCTCTTCTCGTCGACGCCCAGGTAGGGAATCGGCTCTGCCGCGCGACGTTCGAGCCCACGTTGCACGGCGCGTTCCAGGATGCCGTGAATCTCGTCCCAGCTCAGCGCCAGCAACTCGGCGATGCCTTGCTGGCTGGCTTCCTTCAGCCACGAGATCGCGAGAGCTTCAAACAGCGCGGTGAAGCGGCTGGAAGCCTCGGCCCAGGGCAGTCGCACGACGCGCGGCCCGTGCTCGGAGCAGTCGCTGCGCGGCGGCCGGGCGTGCAGGATCGTGCGGTACTGACAGGTGTCGAGGTGACGCCAGCGGCGTTCGGGCTGATGATCGTGGAGTGCGCACACGGCGCTGCATTGGCGGCACGGCCAGCGGACTTGCTCGTCGTGTTCGAGGAAGACGTGGACTTCGCCGTCGGCTCGGCGCAGCTCCACTCGCACGACTTTCCAGGGACTTTCGATGCCCAGAATCTGGCGGTATAGCTCGCGGTCTTGCATCCCGCGAGACTACCACCGAGCCTCACTCGCCCACTAGAAACCCGGAAGAACCACTTGTTGGTGCGCGCCAGTAAGGAACAGGAAGTGAAGGCCTCGGGGTCGGATTGGACCGAGTATTTAGCCCAGTTCTTTGCCAAGCGTTATGGGTAGGTGTAAATGAGAACTTGCTCGACGGTTGTTTGTGTCCTGCTGTGCTCGATCGCGATGCTACCGAGCATCGCTTGCGGCCAGGAGCCGGTTGTTCCTAACGCGACGGAACCGAGTCCTGATCTCACACCAGAGCAAGTCATCGCCATTCAGCTCAACGCACTCAAGAACAACGACCGGCCGTCCCCAGACCACGGAATCGGAATCACTTTCAACTTCGCCTCGCCGGGGAACAAGGCCTTCACCGGTCCGTTAGCTAGATTCATCCGGATGGTAAAGGACCCGGTTTACCGCCCCATGCTGAACCATCGGTCGTACGCTCGGGAAGCTGTCGAAACCTTCGGCGACATGGCCCGTCAACGGGTCACGATCGTTGACGCCGGCGGGAGGCGAATCGTCTATATCTTTATTCTGTCGAAGCAGACGGAGCCGCCTTACGAAGACTGCTGGATGACGGACAGCGTGATGAGGGTAGTCGATGAGTCCGGGCCGAGGCGGGTGGCCGGAGTCCGAGTGCTTGGTTGCACAAATTCAGGATCGGTTATAGGCGGACAATCCCTGGACCGCTCCCTCACGGTCGCGGCTCGGAAGACTCTGCGAACAAACCACTTCCGGGCCAGACGGACGATCGTATGGTCCTTCGGGAAAGGGCTTTTCAAATAACGCGAACTTTTGCCACCAAGCACTAGATCCGACCGCGCCTGCTTTTTGAGCGAAATCAACCATTGAAGCGAGGAACGGAGCCAACCTGAACAACCGGGGACCGGCTCCAGGTCACCGTGACCTCTCGAATGCCGTGGCTTCTGCTGTTGCTTGTGTTGCTCGCCTTTGGCTCTACGCTTACGTCGTCTTTTCACTTCGATGATTATTCACTGTTTTCTGATCCCCTAGTGACTTCTCCTTCGGGATGGTGGGAAGTTTTTCGGCTGGAACAGACCCGGCCTCTCACCTACCTGACGTTCTGGCTCAACTACCAGCTTGGTGGAACCGAAGCGTGGGGGTATCACGCGGTGAACCTCGCCTGCCATCTCATGGCGGTTTGGTTGGCCTGGTCCCTTTTCAACCGGCTGGTTGGGAGGCGGGCGGCGATCGTTGCAACCGTGGTGTTCGCGGTGCATCCAGTTCAGACAGAACCGATTGCGTACGTGTTTGGCCGAGCCACGCTGCTGGCAGCTTTGTTTTGCCTGTTGTCTTGGCGCGCGTGGAACGGCGGCAACCGGTGGCGTGCCGTAGCCTACTTCACGGCTGGCTTGCTGGCTAAAGAAGAGGCGATTGCCTTCCCGGTTTTCTTGGCAGGCTATGAATGGATGCGTCGGCGAGCCGGCCCACTGGGCGGTAGAAGCGATATCGAGTGGTCGCGAATGATGCGACCGCTCGCCGCTGCCCTGGGGATCGGAATGCTGGCCACAGCCCGACTCTTCTACGCCGCTCTCGTTACGAAGGGAGCGGGCATCGCAGTTGGGTTGGGTGAGATCACACCCGGAACCTACTTCCTGACTCAAGGCCGGGCTGTTTGGGAGTACCTGCGGCTGACGGTTTGGCCCGCGGGGCTTAATTTCGATCGCGACTTTCGGCTCTCCACCGAGTGGGATGCCGCTACGGCGACGGCGTGGATAGCGCTGGCGCTGCTCGTCATCGCCGGTTGCTGGTCGCTACGCAAGTGGCCGGGAGCGTTTTGGCTGCTCGGGACTCTGGTGCTGCTGGTTCCGACCTCGGGCATCATTCCGCTGGCGGACTTGGTAGCGGAACGCCGGCTGTATCTGCCTTTACTCAGCCTGAGTCTCGCGATCGGGATCATTTTGGCGCGCGCTCCGCGATACACGGTCGCGGTGTTAGCTCTTCTGCTCAGCGGGCTTAGCTTGCAAAGAAGTTGGGTGTGGCACAGCGAAGAGAGCCTTTGGCGGGATACGGTGGCTAAATCCCCAGCCAAGGTTCGCCCCAAGATTCAGCTCGCGAGAGCTCTTGGAGCGAAGCAGCCGCCGGCGCGCAATGAGCAGCTTCGGCTGTTGGATGAAGCCCGATCTCTGGCTCCCCACGATCCCGATGTAGCGACCGAGATCGGTGTTGTCTACCTGCAGATGGGCCGCCCATCGGATGCTTCCCGGGAGTTTTCGGTAGCGCTGACCGCATCGCCAAACGACCCGCAGGCGCTGACGAACTATGGAGCTGCCCTGTACGCGCTTGGTCGCGGCGAGGAGGCCGCCGAGACTTTTCGGACCGCACTCGGAATCGATCCCTGTAACTTCGATGCCCGCAACAACTTGATCCTCGCTTATCGCAGCCGAGGAGATACGCTTGCCGCCCAACGCACCGCGGGGTCACCCGTAGGCTGCCGGTTTACCGCCGAGCAACAGCAAATGATCGAAGCGGTGAGATAGGGCGCTCCTGCCTCTACCGGGCCCGTCCGTTGAGCGCTCGCAGCTGAGAACCTGGCGAGAAAAGCGGGTTAGTCAGCCATTTCGACCAGCGTCAAAGAAAATGGGCCCCGGCTGGAGTCAAAATCCATGCGCATCGATTCGTTGCCTCCGCAAACCCTCAGCGTGAATTGACTGCCTTCTACGACCGAGGGCATGGATAAGTGTGTTCCAGAGGGGAGCGAAGACTTCAGGTTCCCTGCGATCATGTTGACGATTTCGCCCATCGTGTCGCGGACATCGTCGTCCAATGAATCCGGCTGCTCGATCGACATCAGTTGCGCTGTCAGGGCAAACGATAGGGGGCGTTCACATTCGAGTAGGACGGCGCCCTTCCAGTTGCCGGCGAAGTAGACGGCGCCTACGACGGGGTGGGAGAGTTCTCGAACCTCGGAACTTTCGAAGGGCGTCACCTGGGTGCCAAGCATCGTAGAGAATATTTCCTGCACGACGGTGGTCGCGGTGTCCTTGTAATTATGAAGCTCTGTTGTCGTCTGGCTCATGACGGCCTCCGGTTCAGCATCCGTTCCCTTCCGATAGCTGTCGTCCGCTCCGGCGCGAAGCCGCGATGGGCGCGGCTCGGGCCGTGAGAGTTAAGATCCGGGATTCTCGTACATGATTCCGCGCCCGACCTGCCGGCGGATGAATTGGTCATCGATGTTGAGCGTTGTCTCGCTCGAGCCGAGGATCAGATATCCTTCCGGACGGACATGCTTTCGAATCCTGCTCAGAATGTCTCGTTTCGTTTCCATATCGAAATAGATCAGTCCGTTGCGGCAAAGGACGACATCGAACTGCCCGAGCGCCGGCAAACTCAATGTAAGGTTCAGTTTTGCCCAACGAACCATCCGCCGGACCTCGGGACTGATTTCCCACTCCATGCCGTGACGCGTGAAGTACTTCACCAGATATTTGGCCGGGAGCCCGCGGTTGACCTCTAGCTGCATGAAGCGGCCTTGTCGGGCCTTGTCGAGTATCTCGTCGGAGAGGTCAGTGCCTAGAAGTTCGATTTGAGCCGGCCCTAGTCCCATTTCGAGCCACATCATGGCCAAACTATAGGCTTCCTGCCCCGAGGAGCAAGCTGCCGACCAGAAGCGCACCGGGCGCCGTCCGGCGGTGCGTTCAACCAGTTTGGGGATCAACTCTTTCTGAAGCGTTTCGAAGGGCGTCACGTCGCGGAAGAACAGGGTTTCATTGGTGGTCATCGCCTCGACCACCTTGTGGCGCAATCGCTCTCCGCCCGTGGCGCGGATGAGCCTGCACAGGTCGTCGAGCGACGTGGCGCCTTCGCTCTTGACGACCGGCAGCAGGCGAGCTTCCAGCAGGTATCCTTTTGACTCGTCCAGCACGATGCCCGAGTCTTGGTGGACCGTGCGGCACAAGAAGTCGAAATTTTCCGGCTTGAGGCTTTTCAGTTCGTCCTGTTGCGCGCTGATCGGGGCCATAGTCGTTGTCTCAAACGTGCAGCAAGATCTCGGGCGCGATCCGGTCGAGACCCGTCACCGCGTCGGCTAGGCCGGCTTCCACGACAAAACCGGGCATGCCCCAGACGACACTCGTCGCCTTATCCTGGGCTAAGATACATGCACCCTGAGCTTTCAACTGCTTCGCGCCTTCCAGGCCGTCTTGTCCCATGCCGGTTAGGATCACTCCCAAGGCCCCGGAACCATAGATTTCCGCCACCGAGCTGAAAAGCACGTCAACGGCCGGACGACATGAGTTGACCGGCGGCGACTGATCCAGCGTTGCCACTACCTGGGCGCCGCTCCTCTTCAGGCGCATATGGTAGCCCCCGGGTGCGATGAGCGCCTTTCCGGGCTCGACGACCGCGCCCTCCGCGGCTTCCTCGACCGGGACCTTGCTTTGAGCGCTCAGACGTTCCGCCAGCATCCGAGTAAATAGCGGGGGCATGTGCTGGACGATCAGAATGGGGCAGGGAAAGCGGCTGGGCAGCGAGGGAAAGATTTCCGCCAGCGCATTCGGTCCGCCCGTCGAGACCCCAATGGCGACTATGTCTCTTTTTCTCCCGGGCAGGCTTCGTGGTGGAACGCCAGCCCTTTCCGCTTGCGGCTTGGCGGAGACAAGCGGCGCCGACTGCACCTCAAACTCGAAGAATTGTTTGATTTTTGGGATCAACTGTGAGCGCAATGAGGCCATGGATTTGTTCAACGATCCTACATTCGCGGCTTTCGTCACATAATCGTTTGCCCCCAGAGCTAGTGTAGTGCCACTAACGGTTCTGGACAATGGCGTGGGTTTTGGCGGCGCGCTCGACTTTGGCGAGGATATCTTGTGCCGGAGCTGTCCAGACAAAGGGCTTGGTCGCTTGGTTGCTCGCTTCCAGGTACTCGTGGATGGCGGCCTCGAGTTCGGGAACACTGCGGAACACGCCGCGGCGGATGCGCTTCTGTGTCAGCTCGCGGAACCAGCGCTCGACGAGATTGAGCCAAGAAGAAGACGTGGGAATGAAGTGAAAGTGGAAGCGGGGGTGCTTCGCGAGCCACTTCTTCACCTGCTCATGCTTATGCGTGGAGTAGTTGTCCACGATCAGATGCAGCTCCAGCGCCGGTGGCGTTTCGCGATCGATCTTGCGTAGGAATTTGAGGAATTCCTGGTGCCGATGTCGCGGCAGACACTCCCCGATCACCTGGCCGTCGAGCACATTGAAGGCGGCGAACAGCGTCGTTGTGCCATGTCGTTTGAAGTCGTGGGTCATGGTGCCGCCGCGACCCTTTTTCAGGGGCAGTCCCGGCTGGCTGCGGTCTAAGGCCTGGATCTGGCTTTTCTCATCGACGCTGAGCACCAGCGCGTGCTCGGGCGGATTCAAGTACAGCCCGACCACGTCGCGGAGTTTCTCGACGAACTGCTTGTCGCGGCTGAGCTTGAAAGTTTCGAGGCGATGGGGCTGCAGTCCGTGCGCTTTCCAGACGCGCTGGATGGCCATCTTGGAGACGCCCAAGTGCTTGGCGATGGTGCGGGTGCTCCAATGCGTGGCCGCCCGGGGCTTCTCGTGAAGCGTTGTATCGAGGATGCATTGGACGAATTCAGCGGAGAGCGCCGGTTTGCGTCCGGGGCGCGTCCGATCGCGGAGTCCGTCGAGGCCGGACTGGGCGAAGCGCTTTCGCCACAGGATGACGGTCTTGCGGTTGACGCCGAGTTCGCGGGCCATGGCGTGGTTCGCCAACCCCTGCGCACAGCGCAAAACAATGTGCGCTCGCAAGACCATTGTCTGCGTCGTATTGCGGCCTCGAACGAGGCGACGAAGAGCGTTTCGCTGCGGAGCGGTGAGGGCTAGAGCGTCAGCGGATGGCCACATAAACCATCCTACCGCGAAAAGGGTGTTATTGTACAGCTATTTATGTGGCACTACACTAGTGCGTCGAGCGTATGGGTGGCCGCCCGCAGCGTCAGCGTGGAAAACATGATCACGCACAGGGTGGGATACAGCTTCCGAATCCGCCGCAAGGCTTCCAATCCGTCCATCTCGGGCATCTCAATGTCGAGGGTGACGGCGTCAGGGTTCACTTGCGGGATCTTGGACAAAGCAATCGCCCCATTGGCCGCCGTGCCAACAACCTCGAACGCCGGGTCTTCCGCGAGCGCTCGTGCCACCAGGCGCCGAATCACAACCGAATCGTCGACGACCAAGACTCGGATCTTGCCGCCAAGCGGAATACGCTGTTGCGTCCCAGTCCGCATGCCCCTGGTGACTCCGTGGTTGAGACTTCCTCTGGCCCCATAAGCCCCGATTGGGGTTCGAGACTAGTGCAACAATCCCAAGAGCCGCAACTTGTCTTGAATGATCTCCTTGGTGAACGGCTTCATCACGTATTCGTTGGCCCCGGCTTCCAGTGCATTCACCATTTGATCGACCGCTGTCTCTGTGGTCACCATGACGATGAGAGATCCTTGGAACCGCTCGTCCTGGCGAAGTTGGGTGATAAATTCCAATCCATTCATTTCCGGCATGTTCCAGTCGACTAGCATCAAGCGCACCGGCGGTCCCATGTTGTCGAGCTTTGCGAGAGCGTCGCGACCGTTAGACGCCTCGCTGACCTCGAAGCCCAATTCGCGGATCGTTTCACCGAGGATTCGCCGCATGGCCCGCGAATCGTCTATGATCATGGCCTTTTCCATATCGGTCTCTCAGCCCGTGGTCGCCCTCCAGGACACGTCCGGCGATCCATCCTCTTCCCGCGGCTGCAGGGCTGACCGGCCGATCAACCGTTAGAGCGTGAACCGGTTGACCAATTCCTGCAGTTGTCCCGCCATTTCGGACAATGCCTTGGACGCATTCAGGGTATCGCTGGCTCCTTGTGTGGTGCTGTCGGCAGCCGAGGCGACCCCAGAGATGTTTTGCGCGATCTCACCCGACCCACGCGCGGCCTCTCCTACGTTGCGGCCGATTTCGTTCGTGGTTGCCGTCTGCTCTTCGACCGCCGAGGCAATCGTGTTGGAGATATCGTTAATTTGGTTAATAATCGTGCTCACCTCTCCAATGGCGTCCACGGCGCCTTTACTGCCGGTCTGAATGGCTTCGATTTTCTGGCTGATGTCCTCGGTAGCCTGCGCGGTTTGCTTGGCGAGTTCCTTCACTTCGTTGGCGACAACGGCAAAGCCCTTGCCCGCCTCGCCGGCGCGAGCAGCCTCGATGGTGGCGTTAAGCGCGAGCAAGTTCGTCTGCTGGGCAATCGAGGTGATCACCTTAATGACTTTGCCGATTTCGACGCTGGCGTCACCGAGTTCGCCGATCGTTGAGTTGGCCGATTAGGCGACGCCGACGGCCTGCTTAGCTACCCGTGCCGCGTCGTTTGAATTCTTGGCGATCTCGCGGATCGACGCCGACATCTCCTCGGTCCCGGTGGCCACTACCTGGACGTTTTTGGTGACCTGTTCGCTGGCGGCCGAGACCACACCGGCCTGCGTCGAGGTTTCCTCGGCGTTGCTCGCCATCTGCTGGCTGACGACGGTCAACTCTTCGGAAGACGAGCCGAGCTGCTGGGCGTTGTCGGCGAAACGGCCCATGGTCTCGCGCAGGTTGGTAAGGAAACTCTGTAGTCCCTCGCCCATTTGCCCGATGGCATCTTCGCCCTTTACCGCAATCTCAACAGTCAGGTCGCCCTTCATGGCCTGCCCCACCACACTCAGCATGATATCGACCTTGTCGCGCAACTCTTGTTGTTGTAGCTTCTGCTCGGTAACGTCGGTGGCGTATTTGACGACCTTGACCGGGTTGCCGTTGAGGTCGAGGATGGGGTTGTAGGACGCTTGGATCCAGACTTCCTTGCCTCCCTTGCCGATGCGCTTGTACTCCCCGGCTTGGTACTCGCCGCGGTTGAGCGCCTCCCAAAACTGGCGGTATTCGATGCTGTTGCGAAACGACTCCTCGGCGAACATGCGGTGGTGCTGGCCCTGAATCTCCGCCAGCGTGTAGCCCATCACGTTGAGGAAGTTGTCATTGGCCGTGATGATGGTGCCGTCGAGGTTGAACTCGATGACCGCCTGCGCCTTGCCGACCGCCTCGATCTGGCCCTCGAAATCGGCGTTTCTCAGCTTCTGCTCGGTGACGTCGGTGGCATACTTGACCACTTTGACCGGGTTGCCGTTGAGGTCGAGTATGGGGTTGTAGGATGCCTGGATCCAGACTTCCTTGCCTCCCTTGCCGATCCGCTTGTACTCCCCGGTCTGGTACTCGCCGCGGTTCAGCGCCTCCCAAAACTGGCGATACTCGATGCTGTTGCGAAACGACTCCTCGGCGAACATGAGGTGGTGCTGGCCCTGAATCTCCGCCAGCGTGTAGCCCATCACGTTGAGAAAGTTGTCATTGGCCATGATGATGGTGCCGTCGAGGTTGAACTCGATGACCGCCTGCGCCTTGCCGACCGCCTCGATCTGGCCCTCGAAATCGGCGTTTCTCAGCTTCTGCTCGCTGACGTCGGTGGCGTACTTGACCACCTTGAAGGGCTTGCCGTTGAGGTCGAGTATGGGGTTGTAGGACGCCTGGATCCAAACCTCCTTGCCGCCCTTGCCGATCCGCTTGTACTCCCCGGTCTGGTACTCGCCGCGGTTGAGCGCCTCCCAAAACTGGCGATACTCGGCGCTGGCACGAAACGACTCTTCGGCGAACATGCGGTGGTGCTGGCCCTGAATCTCCGCCAGCGTGTAGCCCATCACGTTGAGGAAGTTGTCATTGGCGGTGATGATGGTGCCGTCGAGGTTGAACTCGATGACCGCCTGCGCCTTGCCAACCGCCTCGATCTGGCCTTGAACATCGGCGTTTCTCAGCTTCTGCTCGGTGACGTCGGTGGCGTACTTGACCACCTTGAAGGGCTTGCCGTTGAGGTCGAGGATGGGGTTGTAGGACGCTTGGATCCAAACCTCCTTGCCGCCCTTGCCGATCCGCTTGTACTCCCCGGCTTGGTACTCGCCGCGGTTGAGCGCCTCCCAAAACTGGCGATACTCGACGCTGGCACGAAATGACTCCTCGACGAACATGCGGTGGTGCTGGCCTTGAACCTCCCCGAGCGTGTAGCCCAGCGCGTTCAGGAAATTGTCGTTGGCCGTGATGATGGTGCCGTCGAGGTTGAACTCGATGACCGCCTGAGCCTTGCCAACCGCCTCGATCTGGCCTTGAACATCGGCGTTTTTCAGCTTCTGCTCGGTGATGTCGGTGGCGTATTTGACGACCTTGAAGGGCTTGCGGTTGAGGTCGAAGATGGGATTGTACGACGCCTGGATCCAGACCTCCTTGCCGCCCTTGCCGATCCGCTTGTACTCCGCCGACTGATACTCGCCCCGGTTCAAGGCCTCCCAAAACTGGCGGTATTCGACACTGTTGCGAAGCGACTCCTCGGCGAACATGCGGTGGTGCTGGCCCTGAATCTCCGCCAGCGTGTAGCCCATCACGTTGAGGAAGTTGTCATTGGCGGTGATGATGGTGCCGTCGAGGTTGAACTCGATGACCGCCTGGGCCTTGCCAACCGCCTCGATCTGGCCCTCGAAATCGGCGTTTCTCAGCTTCTGCTCGGTGACGTCATGCGCGAGTTTTATGACCTTCTCGACCACGCCGTCTCGATCCTTGACCGGTGTGTAAGAAGCAATCAACCAAACGTCCCTCCCCCCCTTTGCCAATCGGTGGAACTCTCCCCTCTGTGGCACCCCGCGGCGCAAGTCGTCCCAGAACTTGGCATAGTCGTTGCTGCTCGCATAGCCCGCTTCGACGAATTGCCGATGATGCTTGCCGGCGATCTCTTCGAGTTCGTATCCCATGCAGTCCAGGAAAAGGTCGTTGGCGCTCAGGACGTGGCCGTCGCTGTCAAACTCGATATACGCGAAGGCCGCATTGATTGCTTCGTGGATGCGGGCGGTATCCTCCTCATGTCTTCCGTTCTCTTGGGGGGTAGGCCGGCTCCTTCGTGGGGGGGCCTTCTTCGCAGCGACTTGGGACGAGGGGTTGCTCAAAGTTGTACGTTGCATGGTTGTTTCCCTTCCTTGTTTTGAACTATTCAAAAGTCTTGTTGCGCCGCCGTTTCTGGGGCGAGAAGCTTTCCCTGCCGTGGGAGTAGCTAGACCGACCGCCGAACTGCGTCTCTTTGCCATCTGCTGATCTCCGTTCGAAATTGCCGGTGCGACTTCGCTGTGCTCTCGATGCTGGTGCGCCGGGGACCTCGAGACCGGCCTTCTGTCAAGTTGCCGTCCCGGCCTACTCTGGCTCCGCGCGTCTCAACACGGACCGATCATGCCGGCACGCCGCTCAGGGGCGATCGTGTCCTCTCCTCGCCTGTGCACCGCCCGGTGGCATCACCGACCTTGGTGATGGCGGCCTGGACCGACGTTCAACAACCCCGGAAGCGGCGCTCAGTTCCTCGAACTCAGCTGCAGCACTCGATCGGTGGAAAGCACCAGCAACAAGCGATCGTCCAGCTTGTAGACCCCTTCGAGGGTCTCTCGGGCTAGCTCGGTAATCGTCTCCGGAGGCGGCTCGAAGTGCTCTTCACTGACCTCAATCACGTCGCCGATCTCGTCCACCAGTAAACTCACCGCGCCGTCCTCGGTCCGGACGACGACGTTCATCGGCGTCTCACCTGTCTGCCGCTCGCCGAGTTGTAAGCGACTGCGCATGTCGAACGCCGTCACGATCTGGCCGCGCAGATTGATCAGCCCCTCGATGACGTTGTCGGCGCGGGGGACTCGGGTCATCTCCTGATAACGCAGCACTTCTTGGACGTTGAGCACTTCCACGCCGAAGAACAGATCGCTGACGAAAAACGTAGCGTACTGCCGTGTCTTTCCATGACTCTGTTCGCTTCTTGTCCCCGGACCGTCGCTCATCGTTCTCTAGCCTCTTTGTTCGACCGGCTCCCGGTTGGCCATGGCCGCGGCGAGCTTCTCCACCGAGCGCAGCATCGAGTCCCCATCAAACTTCAACTGGCAATCATCGAATTGATACTCCCGCTCCGGCTGTGGCTGAGTTTCCTCGGCGGTATTGGCCAGGCCGAGGATCGGCAAGCCTTGCAAATCCGGCGTCACCCGAATGCTGGCCAGAAAGGTGGAGGGGTCGTCGCCGGGCAAGTCCAGGCTGGAAACCATCACATCGACGCTTTCCCGTTTGAGCTTGTCGAGGACTTCGGCCGTACTGCTCGCCTCGATCACTTGAAAGCCGGCCATCTCGAGGGAATTCCGCATGAGTCCGCGCGAGAAGGAGGAACCCTCGGCCACCAACACCCTCGCTCCCGCGGCCCGCTCATCGCGGCTGCCGCCAAACGAGTCCTGGTCAACGGCCTCGATCAGATGATGCAGGTCGAGGAAGTCGGTTACGCTGCCGCTGACCACCGCCGAACCGAGAATGCCCGGGCGGCTGGTGCGATTACGAATCGAGATGCTTTCCTCGACAATGTCGACGATCTCATCGACGACAACGCCTATCCGCCTGGTGCCTTCGCTGAAGACGACCGCCTGAACGGGATCCTGCTTTTCCGCCGCCGACTCCCCCAGGCTGAGCAACTCTGCCAGCGGGATCAGTGGCAGGATTTACTGCCGGTACTGAACAACCCCGCGGCGCCCCGACTGTTCTATCTGGGAATGCGGAAACTCCTCCAGCCGATCGACCAATGCCAGAGGCACGGCCAGCCGCTTGGCCGATCCGCTGCTGAACAACAGCACGGTTTGCCGTTCGGCGACAAGATCGGCCTGGTGTTCCCGCGCCAGGTGGGACTGCTCGCGCGTCTCAGTGATGACCTGCGCCAGTTGGCCGAGTCCCATCACGTCGAGAATCAGGGCCACTCGACCGTCGCCCATGATCGTGGCGCCGGCGTAGCAGGTGAGGCCCTTGAGTAACTTGCTGAGCGGCTTGACCACGATTTCGGCGGTGTCGTTGACCCCGTCGACAACGAGTCCGAAAGTCTTGTCATCCGCTTGCAGCACGATGATGTTGACCGATTCTGCGGGCTTTTCGGCATCTTCTTCGTCAAGCCCCGCCCCTTCCAACTCCAGGACCTTGTTGAGGTACACCAGCGGCAGCAGCTTGCCCCGCAGCCGATAGACCGGAGCACCATGAATCCACTCGATTTGATGTCCGCCGCCGCCGGTCTCCAAGCGTACGAGTTCGACCAAGTTGACCTGCGGGATGGCGAAGCGCTCCCCGGCACAGCTGGCGACCAGGGCCGGAATGATCGCCAGAGTCAGCGGAATCTTGATCTTGATCGTTGTTCCTTGACCCACCGCGCTCTGTAGATCGATCGAGCCGCCGATCTTTTCAACGTTGGTCTTGACCACGTCCATGCCGACGCCGCGTCCGGAGACGTTGGTCACCTTCTCCGCCGTCGACAGGCCGGGGAGGAAGATGAGATTGTGCATCTCGCGCTCGCTCATGCGCTCGGCCTGATCGACCGGGACAAGCCCTTTTTGAACGGCCTTTTGTTTCAGTTTTTGGGGATCGATGCCGGCCCCGTCGTCGGCAATTTAGATGTTCACCTGTCCGCCCTCGTGATAGGCGCGCATGGTCAGCCTGCCGCGTGCCTGCTTGCCCTTGGCGGCGCGCTGTTCCGGCGTCTCGATGCCGTGATCACAGGAGTTGCGAACGATGTGCGTCAGCGGGTCTTTGATGGCCTCGATGATCGTCTTGTCAAGTTCGGTCTCGGCGCCCTCCATTTCGAGGTCAATCTGCTTGCCCGCGGAGTGCGCCAGGTCGCGCACGACGCGGGGAAACTTGTTCCAGACGACCCCGATGGGCTGCATGCGAGTTTTCATCACGTTTGCCTGCAGCTCGGTCGTGATTAAATTCAGCCGCTGTGAGGTGGCCGTGAAGCCGGCGTCTTCTCGCGTGGTGGTGTGCTGCAAAACTTGATTGCGGGCCAGCACCAGCTCGCCCACCAGGTTCATCAATTTGTCCAGCACGTCCACGTGAACACGGATCGTCGAGTCGGCGACCGAACTGCGGGTCTCAGCCGGGGCCTTGCGGGCGCCGGCCACAGATTCCTTGGGGGGGGGCCGCTTCGTCGAGTTGGCTCGCCTCGTTAGGGGCTTCATCCGCCGCTGTCTGGTCAGCGGCTTCTCCGCCGGGCTCGTCGGGATCGGCCTGATCTTCGCTCGGACCCGCGACGGACGCATCCCCGACCGCAGGTTCCTCGGGGTCCTCTCCGTCGCAGGCAGCTTGCAGTCTGTTACGTAGCTCGTCGTAGGTCTCCGAGCCCTCGGCGCCGCTCGTCTCGATCTCCGCCAAGATATTCTTGACAATATCCACCGTTTCCAGCAGCAGCGTCGTCAGTCCCGGGGTCAGCCGGCGCTGGCCCTCGCGCAACTGGCTGAGCATGTTTTCCGCGCGATGGGTGATCGCCTCGAGGATCCCGAATCCCAGAAAACCGCAAGTTCCCTTGATGGTGTGGATGGTGCGGAAAATGCTTGAAAGAAGGTTCTGGTCGTTGGGTCGTTGCTCAAGCTCGACGAATTCTTGATCGAGCTGAGCCAGGTTCTCATTGCTTTCGATTAAGAACTCTTTGATGATTTCCTGCGTTTCGTCCATACGCTTATTCGGGCACCGCTCCAGCCTGCTAAACTGATCGTCCTTTTGGCGAGCAGCTTTAGTCCCCGGCGACAAAGTTTTACCGCGCAGCTTTCGTTCCCGGCGACACCTACCGAGCGGAATTCGGCGCCGGCGGCAGACCGCCAGGTCGCGGCGATGTTTAGGTTGCAAAACTCCGCGGGCCCCGCAGATTCTCGGATGCCGATCGGGATCTCCGGCTCCCAGCCGATTGCTGGGCGACGTCATGAAGAAATCAAGGCAGGGGAAGCGACAGAGCGAATCCAGGCCCGGCGGCGTTGAGGTACACGCGGATTCATCCGTGCTGAGCGGCGTCATCTCTGGACCGCTCGCTCACACTCGCGGCTCAGTGCTCGACGCTCTGGAATATCAAGGGCGGAGCCCTTGGTTAGTTAGAAGCCAGGCGGACGATCGGGAACTTCGGGCACGGCATGCCGTGCCCCTACATTTCCAGGCACCCAACAGATCTGTAGGGGCACAGCATGCTGTGCCCGCCTGCACTCGCCCGAAACGTGAGTGTATTTATGAAATGGAGTACCACGTCTGGTCGCTCCGACGAAATGGCGGGGGTATTCGCTACTCGAAGAAAAGCACGACAGGCTTCACACGGTAGTCAGTGTCCACCGCGCAAGTCCCGCACGACGCCTGATAGTCGAAGCCAAAGCCTTCCACGAGCGAGACGACTGCCGCCTCATCATCCTCAGGCTCTTCGGTCGAGACAGCCAGGCGCGGATGGTCATCTCTGAGAGTATTGACCGCCCCCTTCAGAGCGCGTTCTGGTCTGTTGAGTTCCAGCGAAACGAGTAAGCCCCTTGTGCAGCTACAGTATACGTCTGCGCCGTTCCGAGTATCGCGACCTTCCACGCTGAAACCTGGCCGCCCCCTGCCCATGACGTGGTAAGGGCCTCCTCCAGGCCCCGCACACACGGCGATTGAGCAGGCACAGCCGCACACTAACACCCCGCCAGATCGTCGTACTAATACCTTGGTTTCCGAGCCGGCTAAGAAAATGTACCTTCCGTGTCATGTGTTTTCCTTACCTCTTGCTTCAAGCTGAGACAGATAGGCCTACAGGCCGCGGAAACGAGTCCCCTCAGCCGCGAGCCGGCTCGGCGGACTCAGCCAAGGAGCAGAAATGGGAATATGTCATCGTCATATTTGGTCTGTTGCAGGCAGCTTCTTAGTCCTCTTTGCCGTTTTTTCGAACATTACGTCCTTACAGGCCGAAGAACCTCTGGCGGAGACCTTCGGGCTGGAAAGTGAGCCGCTCTACACCTCTTCGAACCCGAGGTATATATCGTCTCGTCCGACCGATCACCCAGGGAAGCAAAAACGATGGAAGAAGGCGTGGATCGCCTCCTGGATCGCCTTCGCGGCTGTCAACCCGCATTTCCAATTTGATTCAGACCTCTCGACCTTCCGGCGGCCTTGAGCGTCTTTATTCATGGGGGCTAGAGCCCGATGAGGACGCCATGGAGGCCAACACCCAATGGGTGAAAAACAAACCAAGCCATTCCAGCTAAGTTTCAACGGCTCGTTGAAAGTCGATTTCCAGGGATCGCACGTCACTTCCGACGGTGGCTTGATCCTGGTTCGGGAGTTGGACGAGCGACTCGGACTCGGGAAACTGATCGGCGAGCATCTCACCGACTCCCGGCAAGGCACAAACAAGCAGTTCACGTTCGCTGATCTGTTGCGGCAGTCGGTCTACAGCCGCTTGGCAGGCTACGAGGACGTCAACGACGCCGTCCGAGTGTCGGCTGACCCGACGTTTCGCTTGATCGGCTCGCAGAAGATCTGGGATCGCGGTGCGGCCTTGACCTCGACGCTGCACGGCTTCGAGACGGAGATGCTGGCGAGCGAAGAGAACCTGCTGGGGCTGATGGCGCTGAACCGAGAGCTGGTCGGGCAAGCGGAGGCGTTCGACGACTCCGAGCGGGTCGTTCTGGACATGGACTCCACCGAGAGTCCGGTCCATGGCCAACAGGAAGGCAGTGCCTACAACGGACACTTCGAGTCGGTCTGCTACCACCCGTTGCTTTTGTTCAACGGTCATGGTGATTGCCTCGCTGCCAAGCTGCGTCCCGGCAACGTGCACAGCGCCGAGGACTGGGATGAGCTATTGTTGCCGGAGATCGAGCGCCAACTGGCCGAAGGCAAACAGGTCACCTTTCGCGCCGATGCCGCCTTCGCCAAGCCCGAGATCTACGAAGCACTGGAGGAGCGCGGCGCGGACTACGCGATCCGCATTCCGGCCAATAAGAGCCTGGAGCTGGAGATCGAAGACATCCTGTTTCGTCCGCCGGGGAGGCCCGGCCGCAAGCCGCTAGTGCGCTACAAGAGCTTTCGCTATCAGGCGGAGAGCTGGAAGGGGCCCAGACGAGTTGTCGCCAAGGTCGAGCACCACCAGGGCGAGCTATTCGCGCGCGTCGGTTTTATCGTGACGAACATGAGCTTGCCAAGCCGGTCGGTGGTGCGTTTCTACAACAAGCGCGGCACGGCGGAGCAGTGGATCAAAGAAGGTAAGCAAGCGACGCACTGGACGCGGCTGTCGTGCCATCGCTTCCGGGCGAACGAGGTGCGCTTGCAGCTCAGCGTGCTGGCCTATAACCTGGGCAACTTGTGGCGGCGGCTGGGGCTGCCGCAACGGATCAAGAGCTGGTCGCTGACGAGCTTGCAGCACCGGCTGATGAAGACGGGCGGACGGCTAATTAAACACGCGCGGTATTACTGGCTCTTGTTCGCGGAGGGACATCTGAACCGGCGCCTGTTTGGCGACATGCTGCGGAGGATCTGGGCGCTGCCTGTGCCGGGCGGGTAGCACGCGACTTGCCGAATGCGAAACCTGAGTACTGAGGACGGAAGCTCGGAAGGGTGTCTGCGAAATTGACTTCGCAGCGGCGGATCAGCCCCCATGAGGGGCAAGAAGGGGGCTCGATCGGTCCCGCCTCAGCCGCCGCCTCTTTCGGGTGGAGAAATGGTTGCGCTTCGCCGGGTGAGGGTGTAGACTCGTGCCGTCAGAGGAGCCAAATCGGAAATCCTGGCTTAGACGGCATTTTCTCTTTCTCCATCTTGCCTCTGCGGATGGCCTCCTTTGCTGGACTGGGAGCGCTGAGTGTGGCGTGCTGTTACTTGCTCTACGCGCTATACGCTCGATTAGTGCTTAACGAATCACCCGCGGGCTTCACCGCGTTGATCTTCTTCATTGTGTTTCTCTCCGGCGTGCAGATGCTGTTTCTGGGCTTGATTGGTGAATATCTCGGCAGAATCTACGAAGAGACCAAACGCCGGCCGCTGTACATCGTAAGTCGAATCGTCGGGAGATAGCGGTGGATCCCGCTTATGTCGTAAAATACGCCGAACTCTATCGCCGCCATTGGTGGTGGAGATCCCGCGAAAAGCTGACTCTCAAATGGCTGGAACAGTTGAAACCCGAAAGCGGTTTCGGGCTCATCCTCGATGTTGGCTCGGGCTCGGGATTATTTCTTGAAGCCTTGTCACGTTTTGGCCAACCGGAGGGCGTTGAGGCGGATGGCGCCTGGGCGAAGCATCCGACTCCGGGGGCGGGTCGGGTGCACTACCGGCCGTTCGATGCGACGTTTCGGCCAAATCGGCGATACGGGGTCAACTTCCTGGATGCTCACTCCTCGGCCGGAAAGCGGGAGTTGAACCCGCTTCTGAGCAATAGCCAGGGCAGGTTCAGTGCTCGCAAGGCCGCGCTGATCAAATCAGCCGTAGGGGGAGGCTTTTTTGCTGTCCAGTGGTGGATGGCCAGGAAGAACCGCGACGCTGACTACTACAGGACGTTCACGATTGCCAATAGCGCCATGACGGCTGGTCTGGGGACGGTGGCGGTCCATAACTACGGGGTGCCAAGAGCGGAAGCGGACCTGACCTCGACCACGGGCCAATATCTCCAGCGGTTGCCGCAATAGCCTTGAGCAACACCGGCTGCGGCCAGTAGGCACACCATACGGTGCCCCTCCATTTCCAGGCACAACAGATCGGTAGGGGCACAGCGTGATGTGCCCGCCAGCACTCGCCCGAAACGTGAGTGTACTTATGAAATGGGTTACTTAGCCCGCATTTCTTGCCGACGTGAAATCGTATCTCGCTCATCAGCCGGGAGGTTGCTGCCGCAACGAATGAGTTTTTCAGCAGCCTCTAATCAATTTGAGTATTTATGAATTGTTTGTACTAGAGAGATCTTTTAGTTCTTGTCATCTTCGAATTTTATGTGCCAATGCGTGCCATCACAAAAGGGTTTGTTCTTGGAGCCGCCGCAACGGCACATGGTGAAATGTTCTTGTGATGTACCTTCAAGGCGTATGGTATCCGAGAGGTCCGGTCCGCCGGACACAACATAGGGACCGTTTGGCGCGACAAAGATGGTCGGCTCACCATCCCGGTCGCGGTGTTCGACATCATCGACCGAGTAACTCAGAGCTCCTGACGGGCACTTTTGAATCGTCGCGATGATCTCATCAGCACTCGTAGCGTCTGGATCAATCCACGGCTCTTCTTTCAAACGGAAAACCGAAGGGAGGCCATCGGTGCAACGGCCAGCGTGAGCGCAAATGCCCCGGTTGTCGTGAATCGTGATTGTCTTACCCTGGTAGTTCTCCCTCTTATCTTCAACGCGCCCTTCAAGTTTGGCGGATGAGAATCCAATTTTTGCGTGTGTCCCATCGCAAAACGGCTTGTTAGCCGACCCTCCGCATCGACAGAGGGCCATCGTCTCCTTGGTTTCTATCGGCCTCTTTTGATTGGCGAAATTCTTGAGATCTTTCACCAAATAGGGACCGTTTGGGGTTGGTGTAATGCCTGGCTTCTTGTCTGAGTTCATGTAAATTTCCTTTCCTCGGAGGATTCCATATTGTGGAGCGGACCCACGAGCTGCCCGGCGCCTTGAGACCCGGCGCTACAACGGCGGATACCACATCCGTCCTTGGCGATCCGTGCGCGCGCGAAACAGATGCCCCTCCGTACTGGTGACGTAAAGCGTCTTGAGGTCGTCGTCACCGAAGGTGCAGTTGGTAGGACGTTGGGCGTCTACGGGGTGTGTCTCTAACACTTCGCCCCGCGGCGAGAAGACGTAGATCATCGGTCCGGGGCCCCCGTGTTCCCAGCCCGTGGTCGCGACGATGTTGCCATTCGTGTCGAGGCACATTCCGTCGACGCCCCGGTTTTCGCCAAAATCATGCAGCACCGATGTCTCCCCTAAGGTTGCATCTTCCTTCACCGGGTAGGCTCGGAGCTGGCGCTTTTCGTCGGTCCGCCGCCCCGATTGAGCGACGTACAGAGTCTTGTAGTCGAGTGAAAACAGGATTCCATTCGGCCGTGTTGTGTCGAAGGTGACGCGCTGAATCGACCACTTCCCATCGCTTGTCGGATCTAGGCGGTACACCGAGTCGTGGTCGAGTTCCTTATGGCTGAAGTCTTCGCTCCAGGGGCCGGCAGCCCCTTCGTAGAATGGGTCAGTGAACCAGACACGGCCTTGCGGATCAATCGCTAAGTCGTTGGGAATGTTGAAACGCTTATCCTCGAACCTATCAGCCAGCACGGTCGCACTCCCGTCGGCTTCATAACGAACGACGCGCCTGGCATCTCCTTCGCAAGCGTAGACACGCCCTTCAGGGTCGAACATCAGGCCGTTGGCGCAGTTCGTTCCCTCGCGGTAGACCTCTGACGATCCCGACCGAGGATCGAACTTCATAACGCGGCTGCTCGGGATGTGGGTGAAGAGTAATCCGTTGCCGTCCCAAGCCGGGCCCTCGGTAACTCCACCGTAGGGACCGTCCACAAGTTCAAGTCGCCAACTCATCAAGTCACCTCCCGGCATGAAAGTCCTCTTCCCCGGCTGACACGTAGTTCGAAGACCACACGACCGCTCGCCCTATTGTAGGCCCTCCGGAGGCGACTCTCCACCCGGACTGCCGGCTGAGCCCGTGTTGTATGTCATCAAAATAAATGACAGGTCTCCCGGGTGACATTCTGCGCCCCGCTGGAATGGTCCTCGGAGACTCCAGTCGTTGCTGTTGACTAGCCGGCTTGGTCCTTGTCGTGTAAGTGTGATAAACAAGCAATGTTGAGAGGAAGGCATGGCTGAAATGACCGTAGAAGAGCTCAAGAACCGCCTGCGTGGCGAGATTATCCAGCTCGGCGACGATGGCTATGACGACGCGCGGAAGGTCTACAACGCGATGATCGATCGCCGACCTGCCTTGATTGCGTGTTGCGCGGACGCGGCGGATGTGATTGCCGCCGTCAATTTCGGGCGGGAGAACGATATGCTGACCGCCATTCGAGGCGGTGGCCACAACGGCGGAGGCCTTGGGATATGCGATGACGGGCTGGTCATCGATCTCTCGGGGATCAAATACACCAGGGTTAACCCTGAGGCGAGGACCGTCCGGGTGGGCGGCGGTTGCACCTGGGCCGATGTCGACCATGCCACGCACGCTTTCGGGTTGGCCACACCTACCGGTATTATTTCGACGACCGGTGTCGGCGGGCTCACCCTGGGAGGCGGGATCGGCCATCTAACGCGGAAGTGCGGTCTTACGATCGATAATCTGCTGGCCGCCGATCTCGTGCTTGCCGATGGGAGTTTCGTGACCGCCAGTGCCGACGAAAACGAAGACCTCTACTGGGCTATTCGCGGCGGCGGGGGCAACTTCGGCGTGGTGACCTCTTTCCTATTTCGCTCGCACCCGATTAGCACCGTCTATGCCGGCCCCATGCTTTGGGAGCTCGAGCAGGCAACCGAAGTGATGCAGTGGTACAGGGAGTTTTCTCCCAGCGCGCCGGAAGATGTCAACGGCTTCTTTGCGTTCTTGACGGTGCCGCCCGGCCCGCCGTTCCCTGAACATCTACACAACAGGAAGATGTGCGGAGTCGTTTGGTGCTTCACCGGCCCCCTCGACCAAGCAGAAGAAGTGTTCAAGCCGATTCGGAGTTTCGGGCCGCCTGCCCTCGATTTAGTAGGGCCGATGCCATATCCTATGCTCCAGAGTATGTTCGATGGACTGTACCCGCCGGGCCACCAGTGGTACTGGCGGGCAGACTTCGTCAACGAATTGAGCGATGAGGCGATTGCGCTCCACGTCAAGTACGGTTCCGAGATGCCGACCATGCAGTCATCGATGCACATGTATCCGATCAACGGAGCTGCCCACAGGGTCGGCAACGACGAGACTGCTTGGGCCTATCGTGATGCGAATTGGGCGGAGGTGATCGTCGGCGTCGACCCCGATCCGGCGAATAATGACCGCATCATCTCGTGGACCAAAGACTATTGGGATGCGCTGCATCCCTACTCGGCCGGCGGGGCGTACGTGAACTTCATGATGGACGAGGGACAAGAACGGGTCCAGGCAACCTACGGTGACAACTACGAGCGCCTGGTCGCTATCAAGAACAAGTACGACCCGACGAACCTGTTCCGGGTGAATCAGAACATCCGGCCCAAGGGCGGAGACTGACAGTTAATGTCGTAGGGGCACGAAATGTAGTGCCCGGCGCGGCTAGGTTTCAGGCAACCTCGCCAGCCAGGAAGCTCGGTAACTGAGCGACGTTTTCGAGAAACGCCAGCAGCGAGTAGCCGCCGAATTCGTCCCGACTTGTCACGCCCGAGAGAACGGCCAAGAACGGAACCCCCGCCCGGCGTGCTGTTTCGGCGTCGGTCAGGTTGTCGCCGACGTAGAGCGTGTAGCCGGCCTCAGCGCCAAGCTGACTGATCGCAAGCAGCAACCCCTGCGGGTCCGGTTTGAATTGCTTTACGTCATCGCCACCGATGATTGCGTCGAACTTGCCGAGTAGATTCTCTCGCCTCAGCACAGCTTGAATCGGGGAATGAAACTTTGTCGAGACAATGCCGAGGTTCAGTCCGCGATTCTTTAGGGCTTCGATCGCGGTCTCTACTCCAGGGAGCAGCGTTGTCCAGTCGACCATCACGTGCACAGATTTGGCGCGCCACAGGCGGCGAAACTCGTCCGCCCTGTTGCGATACTCCTCTCCGGCCAGGCGAACAAGAGTATCAGGAAGCGACAACCCGATCGTTCTTCGGATCGCACGGTCGGAGGAGGGAGGCAACCCCATGCCCGTGAGAGCCGCGTTCGCACACTCGACGACAGCGCGCGAGGAGTCAGCCAGGGTGTAGTCGAAATCGAAAATGACGGCTTGAAAGTCTTCCACTCTAGGTATTCTTACCGCGCGTTTTCAAACCGGTGTTGGCCCTGGACGGTGGTACAGACTTCCGCCTAGTAGACTGTCCCAGACAAGACTTTCTGATCATCCTGACGACATGTCTCGTTGGTGCGCGGGCCCGCTTGCTGGGCGGTGGGATGCCGGCAAGAATGCCGGCACAGCACGCTGAAAGCGTGCGCCACGTCGCTTTCGAGCCAGACATTTCCGAACCGACAGCGAACTCGTCTCCAGGACAGTCCACTATTTTTGTTGAAACAAAGCCGACCGCTTGATGCGTTCGCCTTTGAAGACCACGAGAGAGATCCGCTCGGTAGCGCTGATGTCGTCGAGCGGATTGCCGTTGACCAGTAGCAAGTCGGCGTCGTTGCCGGGTCGAATGGAACCGATCCGGTTCTCGGCCCGCAGCAAGATGGCGGCGTTATGGGTCGCCGCTTGCAAGGCGACGTGAGGCGGGATGCCGGCTTCGACCGAAAGCTGGAGTTCACGGTGGACGGTCGGCCCGTGGATCACAAGAGGATTTCCGGCATCGGAGCCCGCGACCAGCGGAACGCCGGCCTCGTAGGCCCGTCGCAGGTTTTCCTTCGCCAGATCGAGCGCCCGATCCCAATTCTCGACGCGCGCAACCCGCTCCGGCAGCCCTCCTCGCAACAAACCTTCTCGCGTGCCGTCGAGCAGGCCGCGGGGACCGACTTGTTGCACCAGCGTGCGGCCCAAGAGCCGGTCGCTTCGGGCGGCAAGCTCGGAAAGCGCCTCGATCACGCTCAGCGTCGGCGAGTACGCCGTACGGCGCTCAGCCATTCGGGTAAGCAACTCATCGGGAATCGTTTCCCGGTAGGTGCCATGCTCGACGCCGTCGGCGCCCGCGTCGAGAGCGTCCGAGATATCTGCCGCGCTACCCGTGTGGACAACCAGTGGCAGCTTTTCGCTGCGGGCCTGCTCAGCGATCGCTCGCAACACCGTGATGTCCATTCGCTCGAACAGCATCCCGGCTTGCCCGGTCTCGAGGACCGCTTTGATTCCGTTTGCCCCTGCCCGCTTTAGCTCACGCACCTGCCGGCGCGCCTCCTGCGGATCCCCGGGCAACCTCAATAGTTCTTTCTCGGCGATATCACGCCAGGGGTCCGGCAGGTCTTTGAGGTACTCGGTTCCGTGACCTCCGGGAGTCGTGAAGAGAGGTCCGCAGGCGAACAACTCCGCCCCTAGACGCTCGGCGCGACCGACTTCCTCACGCAAGCTGAGGGACATGCCCAGCGGATCGCCGACGCTTTTGACAGCGGTGATCCCACAATAAAGGTAGGAAGCCAGGGCGCGCCCCATTGCTTTTTCAGGCGACGCTGTCCGCGGCGGCTCGGAGTAGGAACCTCCCGGCGCTGCGAGGTGAACGTGCATGTCGATCAGCCCGGGCAGCAAGGTTTTCCCGGACGCTTCGATGACCATAGCGTTGAGTTGCCCTGGATCGGGCGCCTCGTCCTCGTACACCCGGCCGATTTTGCCGTTTTCAATGAGGACCGATCCGGATTCAATGACTCGGCCATCGCCCGTAAAAATGCGCGCGTCGCGGATGAGCAGCTTTTCAGAGCGCTGCAGGCTGCGCCACAACGCCTCGGCTTTCTTTATGTGTTCGCGGCTGTAGATGTGGCAGCTCCCCAGCAAGAAAAATGGGGCCAGCACGGCCAACACCCACAGCTTCGCGGCCTGAAGAATCTTCTCTTCCTTATCCCAGCGGAACAGCTGTCGCGAGAGAAACAAACCGACCACGAGCGTAATCGCTAAGGCGGCCGCGGAAGGCCAAATGTCCCGAAGAGACTCGCCGCGCAAGAAGATCCCTTGGAAACCGGTTACCAAATACGATGCCGGCACGAACTGCGCCACATACTGCGCGGCCTCGGGAAGCAATGTGATCGGGAAAGTCGCTCCGCTCAGCAAGAGCATCGGAAGGTAGAGCAGATTGATGAAGATGTTGCTCTCCTGCATCGAGTTGACGACCGACGCCACAATCAACCCGATAGCTCGGAATGACATCACGCCCAGCGAGACCAGAACCAGCAGCGACATCGTGCTGTCGGGAGCCGGCATCTCGTAAATAAAGTGGGCCAGCAACAAGATCAACAACACCGCCGGCATGTAAATAAGCCAACCGGTAAACGTCGACGCCACCAACAGGGGAGTCGGAGTGATGGGCGCCACCCGAAAGCGCCGCAGGATGTTGTTGTCTCGCTCCTGAACCGTTCGCATGCCGGCGCCGAAAAGACCGTTGCCAAGGATACCCAGCACCAGAACCATGCTGACGACGTAAGAGATCGTGCCGCCCTGCTTGACGCGTAGTAACTCCGCGAACCCAAAGAAAAACAGCAGTGGAAAGAGGTAGGTGAAAAAGATCACGACCGGTTGACGGTAGGCGAGCTTGAGATCGATCTTGATGAGAGCCAAATAGGGTTTCACTCCCGCAAGCTCCTTCCCGTCAACTCGATGAAGACGTCTTCCAGTGAGGGTCTCTTCAAGCGAACATCCGCCAAATCAACACCGTGTTGGTCAATCCAGCGCACGATTTCGACCAAGGTCCGAGCCGGATGGTTGGTGGCGACCGAAAGATGAGTTCGATCTTCATTGAACGAGGCGGCGTCTGAGTCGGGCCAGTGAGGGAGGTCCCCGTCCGGCAAAGGTGTCTCGCAACGGATCTCTATAACGCTGCGGCCCAGCGTGCGGTTCTGGATTTCCTGAGGGGTGCCGGTCGAGATGATCTTACCGTCGTCGATGATGGCAACTTGATCACACAGCTTCTCGGCTTCCTCGATGTAATGGGTAGTGAGTAAGATCGTCCGCTTTTCTCTTCGCAGTTCTGAAATGAGACTGTGGATTTCGCGGCGCGCTTGCGGATCGAGGCCCGCGGTCGGCTCGTCGAGAAAAAGAACCTGGGGGTCGTTAAGCAGGGCCATGGCTAACACGAGTCGCTGTTTCTGTCCGCCGGAAAGAGTTGAGTAGTACTGACGGCGCCGTTCCCAAAGTTGCAGCCTTCCCAGCAGCTCCGTGATATCCAGGCTCCGGCTGTGGAAGCTCGCGAACAGCTCCATCGCTTCAACTACTCGGATCTTGTCGGGCAAGTTAGTGGATTGTAGGCAAACACCAATTTGGTCCTTGAGTTGGGCACTCTGTGTGGCGGGATCGAATCCCAGGACGGCAACCTCCCCGGAAGTACGTGGCCGCAGCCCCTCCAGGATCTCCACGGTCGTCGTCTTGCCGGCGCCATTCGGACCTAGAAGTCCAAATACCTCGCCCGCGCGGACTTCGAAGTCGATGCCTCTGACCGCCTGCAGGGAGCCGTAGCTCTTCGTGAGGCCACGGACGCGAATGATTGGATCGGAATCCACCAATTCTTCAGGAAAGCTTCACCGACGGGCCTTCCGTCTTCCTCACCGCTCGACGTGCCCGATTGGTGATGCCACTACATCCAGCCGCCAACGCGACCGCCCGTTTCTCAAGGGTATCGCAGCGAACGGCGCTCAGCTACCCTTTCGGGAAACTTGCGGTCGGCTCGGGAGGGGTCACCACGTTTCGGTCGTGATTAGGGCGCGGCTTGTATGGCCAATCAGGGCGAAGGATGGTCAGAAGCTGGTAACCTCTTCGCAGTCCTTCATCGCATCGTCAACTTTCTTTGAAGCGGGCTAATGCTTGGTTGCATAAATTCAGGATAGGTTATAGGCGGACAATCCATGGACCGCTCCCTCACGGTCGCGGCTCGGAAGACTCTGCAAACAAACCACTTCCGGGCCAGACGGACGATCGTATGGTCCTTCGGGAAAGGGCTTTTCAAATAACGCGAACTTTTGCAACCAAGCACTAAGTCAGGTTAGCTCTGCTTAGTGGCTGACTTTGGGAAGAGGGGGCTGCCATGGCGCGTGTTATTGAAAGTTTCGACCAACTGAGGCAAATGGTCGGCCAGGAGGCCGGCGTGAGCAAATGGGTCGAAGTGACGCAGGAGCGCATCAACGCCTTCGCCGACGCCACGGACGACCACCAGTGGATTCACATTGATTCCTTGCGCGCCAAGGAGGATTCGCCTTACCACAGGACGGTCGCGCATGGGTTCCTGACGCTTTCCCTCCTGTCGAGCTTCTGGCACCAGGCGGTGGAGATGCCGACGGGTTCCGAAATGAAGATCAACTACGGTCTCAACCGTGTGCGTTTTCCCACGCCTGTTGCGGCCGGATCGAGGATCCGGGCTCGTTTTGGGGTGCAGTCAGTCAGCGATTTCGATGGCGGCGTTCAAATCACCTGGAAGGTCAACGTGGAGGTCGAGAACACGCCTAAGCCCTGCCTGGTCGCCGAATGGATCGTGCGCGTCTATCGCTGAGAACGACGTATGCACTGAGCCAGAACGGGGACTTTACTCGCCAAAGGCCGCGTCGAACTCGACCCGGGAAGCCTGGAAGTCGACGTTCCTTACAAACTCGCACGCTTCTTGAGCACCGTGTTCTCGGTCCATCCCGGTGTCTTCCCATTCGACCGAGAGCGGGCCCTCGTAGCCCATGTCGTTCAGCTCGCGGATGATTTCCTCGAAGTTGACGTCCCCGTGCCCCAGCGAGCGGAAGTCCCAGCCGCGTTTTCGATGTCCCCAGGGCAGATGCGAATTCAGGATGCTGGTGCGGCCGTTGAGCCGCACCACGGCGTCTTTCATGTGGACGTGGTAGATGCGGTCCTTGAACTCCGCCAGGAACTCGACCGGGTCGACCATCTGCCACTGCAAGTGGCTGGGATCGAAGTTGAACCCGAACGCGTCCCGATGGTTGACTGCTTCGAGAGCCCGGTGAGCCGTCTCAATGTCGTACGCGATTTCGGTCGGGTGAGGTTCCAGCGCGAACCGAACACCGCACTGATCGAAGACGTCGAGGATCGGATTCCACATCTTGGCGAAGTATTCGTAACCCTTGTCGATCATCTCGGGCGGCGTGGGAGGGAAATCGTAGACGAGATGCCAAATGGAGGAGCCCGTAAAGCCCGTTACTACATCGATGCCCAGTTTCTTGGCGGCCCTCGCCGCCGCTTTCATCGTTTCTACCGCCCAGGCGCGCTTCTTGCCGGCTTTGCCCCTGCAATCGGCCGGAACCAGCGCATCCGAACGGACATCGTTGTTGGGATCGCAGACCAACTGGCCTATCAGATGTGCACCGATGGCGAACAGTTGCAGATTGTGCTCTTCCAGAATTCCCTTCTGTTTCTCGCAATAGCGACGGTCCCTGGCACCCCGGCGGACGTTCAAATGGTCTCCCCAGCACGCCAGCTCGAGCCCATCGTACCCCCAGCTCGCAGCTTTTTCGGCCAGCACTGTAAGAGGCAGGTCCGCCCATTGCCCGGTCACCAATGTCACGGGTCGACTCATTGCTTACTCCCCCCCCGCCACTGCTCCACGCAACCGGTGTGTTTCCATAAAGCGCCCGCCGAGGGATTCCGACTGACTCGACCGGATCTTCCGCCGCGCACAGCAAGTTGGGAAAAAATTCTGGGGACAGTCAACCGCGGCTGAAGATGCCGTTGATTCAACGTGCCTTCTAGCCCGCATTTCTCACCACCTGACGGTCGAAGCACGCGATAAGCCCGCCATTACTGCGTTGCGCTTGCTCGCCGTGCTCAACGTACTGTTCAAGTACGCTTCCGCGCGCCGAGCGGCGCGCGCCTTGTACTGATGGGCTTCTCACGCACTTCGCCTCGCCACGTGGTGAGAAAAGCGGGCTAGGACGCCGCTTGTGACAGCCCCCGATTTTTTCACAGCTTCCTGTGCGCGGACTCAGCCGGCTATGCCCCAGCTACACTACACGATCCCTGCCAACCACACCTGTAAAAACTGTCGTCGCACCCTGACCGCTCCGGCCGAGCCGGAAGCTGGGCAGTGGAGCATTCGCTGCTTTAGCTCGTTTCGCCGAACAGCACAAGGATTGTCTCCGCACACAATTACATTTCCGCGACCGCACGTCCGTGTCGGGCCGGATGAGCAACCGTTGCTTTACTTGCGTGGGCTAAACACGTCCAACATTGGCACTGGTCCCCCGCTGGTGACCACTGTGGGCATCACCCCATTCCATTTCTCCACAGCGCGTCCCTGAACCTCGATTCGCCGCAAGGCCAGTAACTGGTCCGTTATCTGTGCTTTTTGGAGCTCCAGTCCCTTGGCTTCAGCTTCGGCTCTGGTGATTGCCTGTTGCGCTTCAAATTCCACCCGTCTCAAGGCGTTCTCTGCCTCCAGAGCCTCTTGGACCGCTTTCACCTTTGCCTCGATGGACTGCTGGAAGGTTACCGAGAACTGAAAGTCCGTGATGGAGAGTTCTATAACTACGATACCAAGGGGAGCTAACCTTTCCGTCATCAAATTTTGAAGTTCCTCTTTAACCTGTGGCCTCTGTGTGATCAACTCCTCGGCGTTGAAATCGGCCGTGGTAGATTTAACCGCTTCCTGCATGTACGGCTGAATGACCCGGTTTTCATAATCCTGCCGCATTGTGCGATAAATTTCCGGCACGCTGTCGGCATTCAACTGGTAGTTCAAGGTGACTTCTGTGGTAACCAGTTGCAAGTCCTTGCTGGAAGAGCCGGTAGAAGCGGTGTATTTCTGAAGCTGGGTTGACATCAGAATCACCTCCTCAGCGAAAGGAATCTTGAAATAGAGACCTTCATCTTTGATCGCCCCGGTCGGGGCTCCAAAACGCAGCAAGACGCCTCGTTGTCCTGCGCCGACTATCCCGGTGCTTCCCATTACTACAATGAGGCAGGCAATCACGACCCCGATAACTGCGATCTTTTTACCCAGCCCTTGCGGAATTCCAAAATCCCCAAATTCTCCAGACGTCCTAGAGTACTTTGGCATCGCTACCTCCTTTTATCCAAATCTATGGAATGGATTTGCCCCAGCAGAGGGGCCTGTCGGGTGGAGCTTGGAGCAAGTCCGATACTCTGGCAACTCACGCAGCGCCGTTCCAGTCGGCTTAAAACCGCCTCTGCTGACGCGTTATCAGCAATTTCAGTTGTGCCTTTGGATACTGCATTTTTTGACCAAACGTAGACAAGGACGTAATCCTTCGGCACCCCTTGCCCTCGTGCATACTTCAGCGCCAAATTGTACTGAGCGTGTGCCGAGTCCTGTTCCGCTGCCCTTTGCAATCAGCCGGAATTTCCGATTTGGACCTTCGGCTGCTACATGGTACACCCTCTCCTCTCCTGAACACAACGAATTTGCCGCCGGAAGGCCGAAGGTTCCGCTACGACATCTCACCCGGGGCGAGCGAGGGTAAGACAGATCACACATGGTTTGCGCGGAAGGACGCGGAAGGACATATGTTCTGAGAACAGCTTCCCAACGGGCGGCATATTGGGTTCGGAGATCATCGCGCGGTTTTCAGTTCCCTCAAATCGGCTCGATGATTGCCGTAAGGAAAGCACTCTATCAGGTAGTGTTTCCATATACTTGCAGGAACTGCACCGTCCGTTTAACCGAGAAAACTACCATACAGGTTACGATTAGACCCGTTCAGCTATTTCTGGTAGGCAGTCCTAAGCGATGTTGCGTAAGCTATCGACAAGGCCGAGTGCACCCTGTCGCCGAGCGAGGAGTGTATTCACAAGCATGTGGGGCGCAATTACCGGTCTTCCAGAAACGGCTCGATCGAGGAGATAGTTTCGAATGCAGAGGCCAATCAAGTACGTAGAGAAGGGCATGACGAGGGTCGCGGCGGGTATGTGGCGCGGCTTGCAGTATTTTAATCGGAAGATAGAAGCCGACCCGTCATTCAAGCCGAATTGGTCGGACAAGCCAATGCTCAAGTCGTGGGAGAAGAGTAAGCCGCCCTTGGGCTGGCCCCGGCAAACTGACTCCCTGTGCCCCAAGTGTGTCAGGGAAGCGCGTGAAAAGATCCTCAGCGGTGAGGTGCCGTACACGGTCCTCAAGGAGAAGAAGGTCGGCGAAGTCAAGGCTACCATCTTGGAGCGAGACGGGCAGATATGGATGGTCAAGGACTGTCCCACGCACGGCCGTATCGAAGATTTGATGGCCATCGACTCGAAATTCCTGGAGCACATCGAGTCGAATTTCCCGGGTCGTGATATCCGTGCTCACAACGACCGGGATCTTCACAATCACGGCAGTAGTACCGTTAAGTACGGTCGCGGCGCTGTGCTCACTGTCGATTTGACGAACCGCTGCAACATGATGTGCGACCCATGTTTTATGGACGCCAACCAGGTCGGCTTCGTCCATGAACTGGAATGGGACGAGATCAAAACGGTCCTTGACAATGCGCTGAAGATCAAACCTCGCCGTCAGTTGTCGGTTCAATTCTCCGGCGGCGAGCCGACGATGTCGCCGTTTTTTATCCAGGCGGTTCGCTATGCCCGCTCGATCGGATTCAACAGTGTACAGGCGGCCACCAACGGCATTGAATTCGCCAAGAACAAGAAGTTTGCCGAGGTAGCGGCCGACGCCGGCTTGCGTTATGCCTATTTGCAGTTCGACGGCATTGGGAATGCCCCTAACTCGCACCGCAAGGTCGGCAACCTCTTCGATGTCAAGCTGAAAGCCATTGAGAGCCTGCACAGTGCAGGCACCGAGGTCGTCTTGGTCACCACGTTGGTCAACAACGTGAACAACGAAGAGGTTGGGCCGATCATTGACTTCGCCCGCAACAACCCCGGCAAGATCGCCTTCATCTCTTTCCAGCCGGTGTCGTTTACCGGGCGTGACGAGGAAATTACCGACGAACGGCGGCTGCGGCAACGCTACACTCTTTCGCACCTAGCTCGTGACGTCAAATCGCAGTTAGGCATCACCGAGCCCAATCGCGACTGGTTCCCAATTTCAGTGATGTCCTCCTTCGTCGATGCGGCGGATGCCGCCCATGGGCCTGAGGCGCAATGGGGACAGGTGAACTGCGGTTGTCATCCGAACTGCGGTGTAGGGACCGCCTTGATGATCAACAAGAACACCAAGGAAATGGCGCCCGTGGCGGAGTTCATCGACGTGCCGCAGTTTGTGCAAGACATTCGCAAGGTGACAGACTCGGGACGCTCGCCTTGGCTCAGCAACCTGCAGATGGGTTTGGCCCTACTGAAGAACTACGACCCCTACAAGGCTCCCAGGAGCTTCGATTTGTTGGCGCTGCTCAGGAAGTTCGACAAATCGTTTGGGCTGAGTGGCAAGAACTATGGTAAGGGCGTGGCGCGTCGTAACGATCCCTGGAACTTCCTGTTTGTCGCCGGCATGTGGTTTCAGGACCTGTTCAACTACGACTTCCGGCGGACGGAAATGTGCATCATTCCCTACGGCACTCAGGAGGGCGAGATTTCCTTCTGCGCCTATAACACCGGCGTCGGCTGGCGTAACATCATTGAGAAAATGCACATGACTGCTACTTTGAGTAAATGGTACGACCAGCACGGCCGGCACAAGATTTACGCCGGTGGCCGCGCGGTCGAGGTCGATGCCCCGGCCGGCTATCTTGAGGTCAACGCCGAACACGCAGCCCGCGAGGCTCAGCAGTCCGCGGGTCCGCAGAATGCCCGCGACGAGAAGATTCTCGAGAAGAGCAAACTGGCCGCCAGCTTAAAGGAACAGGAACAGAGCGACGGCCACAACGGTTCCCAGGGCGTCAGCAACGGGAATGGCAACGGCAAGAACGCGATCCTCTCGCCGGAAGAGGAGGCCCGCTTGCTCAAGATGTACCGCGAGCAGGTACTCAAAGAAAAGCCCGCTCCGAAATTAGTCAAGATCGGCGGGCCGATCGGAAAAGACACCGCAGCCGAGCCGCAAGAACAGCCGCTTGCCGGTTGCAGCGGAGATTGAGTTTCACTTTAGGCCACCTTAGGCCGCCAATTCCCGCTCAGGCCCGCCCCTAACCGGGCGGGTTTCTTGTTTCCGGCCCCCCCCCCCCCCCCCCTAAACAGCCTGCTGAAAAGAGGGCCGGACCGCCACGGAACAGCCAATTTAAGCGCGACGCTGAAGGAAGAATCAGCAATTTACAAGCCTTTAACCAACGAAGCTGGGGTGTAAAAATCATCTTTCTGCACCCTGCGAAGACGGTCCCCGCCGACAGCATAAGTATACCGCACGACCCAATCCACAGAGGCCCTTCGAGACGTTTCTAATCCGGGTTTGTATTAACGGTTGCTTTGACAAGCTGGACACACCAGCAACCGACGATCCCCCCCCCCCCCCCCCCCCCCCCCCCCCCCCCCCCCCCCCCCCCCCCCCGGCAAAAGGTAATAGGGTACGACTTAAGCAGTATTAGGCAAAGATGCTCGCTTCTATTACTTCTATTACCCCCGAGGGCGACCTGTCTTAAGAGATGGCAACTAGACACAATGACACAAAATTGAAACCAATTTACCAGTGACTTTCTGGTACCGAGGGTGATAAATTCCAGTTAGGCCTCCGCCCGTAAGGAGCAGAATAAATGTCGGCACGAACGCTAATCGCGACTACAACCCTGGGTCTCTTAAGGCAAATTGTAATTTTCATCGCTCTGCTGTCACTATTAGGATCGGAGCTAGCGAAGGCCCAGACTGTTCTTCTGGAGGATGGTTTCGAAGATTCCTTGGATCCAGGCACCGTTTTCCCGGATGGCACCACAGTCGTTCCGGGAATTCCGCAGACGAGCTTTGCTAACTGGAACGTTGTCGAAGGCAGTGTCGACTTGCTGGGCGCGGGTGAATTCGAAAACCTTTGTACCGGCCCGGGAGGCGCCGTGCAGTGCGTTGACCTTGACGGCACAATCTTTCCACCTGGCATACCCGCCGGTGGGAAGATGGAGACGAAGGTTTTGTTCAACCTGTCAATAGGGATGTTTCGACGGATGTTTGATCTCGCGGGGAATCAACGCGGCTTTGCCGATGCCGATGCCGATACCACCACGGTGTCGGTGGGGAGCCTTCTTAGTGAAAGCTTAACGTTGGAGCCGAACGCTCCCTTCCAAACGTATATGTTCGAGTTCTTTGTCGCCACACCGACCGCGGCAAAAATCGTTATTGATCACACCGAGTCCGACGATGGGGGGGGACAATATCGGTAATCTTCTGGACAACGTCAAGCTGATTCAGTTAACGGAGTCGCCGAAAGGGCTGATCGAGGGCGCCATCACGGAGGTGAGCGCTACCCAGGCGGCGATCGAGGCCAGTTTCGGCGTCGGGGAGTGGGAGGAAGCGATCGGGAGTCTCGATGAGGCCATCGCTCGCCTGAATTCCAGCCTGCTCAGCTTCCCGGCAGGCGATCCTTCCCGCCTTCTTGGGGAAGATTGTGACGTGGGGAAGGAGTTCTTTAAGGCCTTGGAACGCGCTGTGGAGGTGATCTTCGAGGCCATCGATGATGGCGGGATCTCTGATAGCGACATCCTGGCGGACCTGGAGAGTATCGTCGTAGGGGAGATTCTAGAGGCCGCCAATGGCGTCGCCGCGACCGCCATTGAGGACGCCACAGCCGCCGACGGAGACCCAAACGATATTGACCAGGCTGAGTTTCACTTCGACATGGCCGAGCTGCAGACGGCAGACGGTGTCTCCGTCGGCATCGCAGCCCTGATGTTTTTCGACAAAGCCGTGGAATCGTTCGAAGAGGCTTGGCGGAGTGCCCGTGAGGCAGTGGGGGCATGTTGACCTCCTGGTCGGCGGTAAACGCTCGGACCTGACTAACAACGGACTCCAGCGTCTGGTTGACAACGTCAATTGTCCCGTCCATCGCGGGATCACGGTTCTAACTAGCCAAGGGCTGCGAGCGTGAGCGAGCGGTGCAGAGATGACGCCGCTCAGCACGAATGAATCCGCATCCGCCCCAACACCCACCGAACGAGAACAAAGTTCTCGTTCCTACGCGCATAGCGGCCTAAGGGCTTTCACGAAGGTCTAGCTTTGCGCTCGGTGGTGTAAAATACCCTTCAGATTCACGCCAACAGATCGCTGCCGCGAGTCGAGCACGTTGTGCCGGCCCCGTGGGCTGTTGCATTGAAGGCTGGCCGGTTCGCACAGCCGGAGGGCCTGGAGCGGGTCGAGTGCCGCTGATTCATGCCGACCGTTACCTTTAGCGGAGAAATCGCTCTCCGAAGTCGTCGGTTCTCTCACCTCGCCGTTCTCCGTCTGCTGCTCGGGCTGGGCTACCTTTTGGTGGAGGCTCCCATTGACCGGGGCGCAGGCGCATTCAAAATTGGAGCCGCCGGTCTGTTCGTCTTGTATGGGGCCCTGATCCTAGCCTATCGGTCTCGTGCTCAAGTTCGAAATCTTGCCCTTGCTATTCAATTTATTGATCTGATTCTCGCTGTTGCCCTGGTCGGACTCTCCGGCGCGGGTGGCGTCGCGTTCCCACTTCTCTTCTTCTATTTCCTGCTGACCGAGAGCGTGCTGCTGCACGGAGCGCGCGAGGTTTTGGCGGTCACTACCTTAAGCCTGTTCTTCTACACCGCCTGGATCACGGGCGGCCCGACGACGACTTTTCGCTTTTCCTACGGGTCGTTCGCGTTTTTGTTGGTCGTTGGCACCGCCCTGGTCTACTACTTCTCGGACCAGATTTATCGTAAGGAACGGCGTATTGCAAGCATTTTGCGGGAGGCGGCGGGCGAGAGCGAGGCCGAGATGGTGCGCGCGGTGGAAGCCGCTCTGGAGCAATTGGCGGAGTGGCGCCACTGTTCGCGAGCCATTCTCGCGTTTTGGGATACGACGCTCGAATATGACGCCATCTGTCAATACCCGCCGACCCGGTCGCCCACGGAAGATCCACCCGAGCGTTTCGAAGCCGGCCGCTAATGGGCAAGCCTACGGGCGAAGCGATTGGACTTGTATGTGAACAGCGTTTCCATGGTTGGTCGGGACGGAAAGCCCGCCGCCCGCGAGTTTAACGTTCACCCGTACTTGATCCAAAAATTCGAGATCTACAACGCACTGAGCTGTGGCTTGCTGGACGGCGAGCAAGCAATCGGCCGACTGCTGCTAATTAACAGTGTTTCTCAGGTTCGGCGCTCGGACTGGAAGCGCCTGCGCGAGGTGGCGCCCTACTTTCGAGAGGTGGTTCGTCACTTGCTGGTGGTCAGAAATACCGAACACGAAGCCTACGAGCGAGAGCGGGGCAGAATCGCCCAGGACCTTCACGACGGTCCGCTGCAAAGCATCATTAGTTTCGAAATGCGGCTGGAGATCATTCGTAAACTGCTCCAGCGCGACGTTAAGGCCGGAACCCTCGATTTGGAATCCCTGCAACAGTTTTCCCGCAACCTCGTGGCCGAGATGCGCGCGTTTGCGCAGCGGGCCAGACCGTTGGAACATACCGACGCTTCTCTGATGGCCTCGACGCGTCGGTTGGTGGAGGGCTTTCAACGCGAAAGCGGTGTCTCGGTGACGGTGGCGGGCGGCGAGCACGGCGACTTCAATTTGCGCGGCAAACTGAGTGCTGAGATCTTGCAGGTTCTTAGGGAGGCACTCCACAACGTTTACAAGCATGCCGAAGCGACCCACGTAGTGCTCTCATTTGAGAAGCGAGGCGCCGACCTGCAGATTGGAGTCGATGACAACGGTCGGGGTTTCTCCTTTGGCGGGAGCTACAGCCTGGAGGAGCTCGATCTTCTTCGCATAGGTCCACGCAGCATCAAACAGCGCGTACGAGCGCTTGGAGGAGACTTGACCCTCGAATCGAACCCGGGGCACGGCTCGAACATGCGCGTCGCCATACCTCTCTACCAGTACACCAAGGAGAACAGGCAACCCTAGAGTTGTCCGTCGGGCTGGGCCCAGGGCCGAATTTCGCGGCGACTCGTCGGCGGGTCCTCGAATCTCGGTTTGGCTGCACGTTTCTCCCTCTACCTTCGTCAGCAGTGTTTGGGGAAGCTGCGCCTGGTTAGATTACTTTTGGTGCTTGTTACCCTTGCGGGAGCCGCCTGGGGTGACGATGCCGAACGTCTGTTCAACAAGGGCCGTAAAGCGGCCCGAGCGGGAAGAGATGTTGAGGCCTACGTTTTTTTTCAACGCGCTCGAGCGAGCAACCCGACTGAGCGGAGGTACTCTCGGGCAGCGGCCGCTATCCAGCCGCGGGCGGCACAGACGTTAGCCGCTTTCGGGCGATTCGACGCGGCGCTGGCGCTCGAGCCCCACAACAGCTATCTGCTCGCTCGGGTACGCGCTGAGGGCGGAACGCCCTCGGCTGAGTTGACCGAAGCCACCAAGCCCCCGCGGCGACAGCTAAGGCCACCCATCGAGATTGAGCACCAAGCAAAGCGCACAAGTTTCCAGCTGAAGGGCAGCCCGCGGACGCTCTATGAGACGGTGCTTCGCGAATTCGGAATCGACGTCCTATTCGACCAAGATTTTGATGGGGATAGTGAAGTTCGCTTTAAGCTCGACGACTGTGACTTTCAACAGGCCATCCTGGCCCTTAACCATATCGCGAACGCCATAGTTGTTCCCGTTCACAGCAAGTTACTGCTGGTCGCCGACGATACGACAGCGAAGCGGTCCGAGCTTGAACCGATGGTGGTTGTCACCATCCCCATCCCGGACGCTCTGGGTCGCGAGGAAGCGACGCAACTCGCCCAGGGAGTCCAGCAGGTTCTCGACATCAAACGCATGCAGCTGGACACCGTCCGTCAACAGGTGGTGATCCGCGACACCGTCTTTCGCACCCGCATGGCACAGGCGCTTTATCAGCATCTAGCGAAGCCCCGAGCGGAGGTCGTCGTTGACGTTGAGCTCATAACCGTTAGCGAGTCCCGGCAAGTCGATTTCGGCGTGGGTCTTCCCACCGCCTTCCCCGTTAGCAACTTCAGTACCGTCTTCCAAAACATGCCGCCAACGCTGGGGTCAGTCCCATTGCTGGGTCTGGGTGGTGGCAACACTGTCTTTGGCATCGGCATAGCAACAGCCAATCTGATCGCACGCTTGACTGCCGGCAAGGGCCGCACGCTTTCCCGTTTTCAGTTGCGCTCCACGAGCTGGTTCCCCGCGACCCTCAGTATCGGTGAGAGGTTTCCGATTATCAATGCGAGCTTCTCGCCGATTCTCTCTACACAGGCGATAGACGATTCCATTGCGGACCGTGCTTTTCGCCAGCCTATCCCGTCCTTCACCTTCGAAGATTTGGGATTGATCTTTAACATCACCCCCCATGTGCACAGCACCCACGAGATCTCGTTGGAGATCGAACTCGAGGTCAAAGCCCTGGCGGGAAGTAGTGTGAATGACGTCCCGATCATCTCGAATAGCCAATTCAAGTCCTATATTCGGCTCCGCGAAGCTGAAGTGGCGGTCGTGACAGGCATGGCCATGTTCCAGCAGAGCCGCACCCGCTCGGGGCTAGCGTGGTTGTCCGAGATTCCCCTGATCGGACCGCTTTTTGGCGATGAGACCCGGCGGTACGACCGAACGGACCTGATAGTAACCGTGAAGCCGCGGATTGTACGATTGCCACCGGCAGCACTCTCTCCCTCGCTGGTATTACGCTACGGCCCCGAACAACGCCCTTTGCCCGCCCTGTGAGGCGCCTGTGGCGGACACGGCCGGCGCCCCTTTCCCAGATCGATCAATCGCTGAGTGAGAAAAACCTCAGTCAGACTGGTCCGGGCAACTGACTAGTGCTTGGTTGCCTAAATTCAGGATAGGTTATAGGCGGACAATCCCTGGACCGCTCCCTCACGGTCGCGGCTCGGAAGACTCTGCGAACAAACCACTTCCGGGCCAGACGGACGATCGTATGGTCCTTCGGGAAAGGGCTTTTCAAATAACGCGAACTTTTGCAACCAAGCACTAGCCCGGAAATCTCACGAGGGTTCGGATGGCCGGGGTTGAACGAACGTTATTGGTAGGGGCCGACACGGTGGTCGGCCCCTACGAGAACAACGGGTCTAGTGGCGCAGCGGCGAAATTTGTGGGGAAAGTGGGCCAGTTCGAACCCCAAGAATCAAGTGGGTCCGCCGTCGGCGTAGGCCTTCAAGAACTGGTGACTCTTTGTGACCGCGTCGCTGACCGACATGATGCCGCCAAAAGCCTGGTGGACTGTGACGTAGCCGTGATATCCGATCGCGTAGAGGCCTTCGAAGACACTGTCGAAATCCACGCCGCCCGTGTCCCAGATGCCGATGTGATCAACGGGAACACGTCCTTGGGTCCACGTGGTTAGCGTGGCTTCGGCATCCGGGTTGAGACGATGGTTTTGCACATATACGTTGAAGATATAAGCCGCCAGGCGCTTAATCGTTTCCGGCCCGTAGTTCTGTCCGGCCACCATCCAATTGGCCGGCTCATAGATGATTCCAAAGTTTGCACGGCCGACAGCTCTAAGCACACGCTCCGAGCCGTCGACGCTTTCAAACAGGCTGGCGCAATGCGCTTGATGGGCGAGGCGAATGTTTCTCTCGGCAGCTTCGTCGGACGCTTTCCGTGCCCACTCGATGTCCTCATCCTTTTTCATGCAAATGCGGATAAGATCAGCTCCGAGAGTCTCAGCCAGATCGAGATAGGGCGTGATGTTACGCAACCCGTCGGGACCACGCTCATCATTGCGGGGTACGGCGAAGTCGCCCGTAACCATTGAAACGGCCAGCCCGCTCCGACCGATCTTCTCGGCCGCCTCCTTGACTCTTTCTCCTGGTGTATGAACCCCCAACTGGGAAGCGCGCATACACATCGCCTGATAGCCGACCGACTTGGCGAGGGAGATCAGTTCGTCAAGGGTCATCTCCGACTTTTCTTTGTTGTGGAAAGATTCGGCAACGCGAACCGAGAGTGACAGCTTCATGGCGATTTTAGACCGCGGAGGGCCTGTGTCTTGCTCATTTGGGGCCGAACAGGCTTCGCCCAAACCGATTGCGCTCAGCCCTACCGTGGCGCCAAGAAAGTCCCTGCGGCTTGATCTTTGGCTCGTCATTCGCAGCTCCCGCTGGTTGGGTAGATTCGCAGTTCGGGCTAGGACATGACACTACCACGAAGGAACCGACTGACCGTGAATCATCTTGCCCGCCACGCTTGGTTATTTGGCGTCCGAGATCACTTTGTTCAGAAGTCACCCCGAAAACTAGCCTTATGAACCTCGTCCCGTACCCGGGCCTGTAGCGCAGAGCTCGAAGAGACCCGCGGCCGTTCGCTCATCCCGAGTATCGCGAAACGCCGCGCAATCGTCATCCTAGCGCTGGAAGCGGATGGACTGGAGCATCTTCGGAAAGGTTCCCTGTTGCCCTTGGGCAAATTGCCGGTCCGGCGCCACGAACACCACGTAGAACAAACCCTCGGGCCGCGCTACGGTCACGAGCAGGTTCCGTTCCACTCCGCCATAAGGAGAATTCCCCAAGAGAGTGACCCCCAAGCCGCGACTGCCCGCGACCCGCACACCGAGCACACGGTCGTCGATTCGCAGGCTTCGATTCATTGCCTGAAGTTGAGCAATGAGTTAGCCACCTTCGCTGCGCTGTAACTCCGCCTGTTTGAGAACCCAGCGGCGAATGACCTGGTAAGCGACGTCTTCGGCTTCAAAGCGCTGGCCGCCTTGGTGGCCATCCTCCTCGCCGGTTTGTATGTTGAGCGGTTTTCGCAGGAACTTGCTCCGCTCAAGCTCGCGCAGGTTGACGCGCTGCTGCATCTTCCGATAATTGTCGAGCAATTTGTCGGGCGGGATGTAACCCGCGGCGTCGGGCGGTTCGAGATAAAGCGTCGGGACCCGCCCGGGCACGCCGTGGCAAGAGATGCATGCTTTGCTGTCTTTCGCCTGGATCTTGGTCATTTCAGCGAAGACGTAATCCCGAAAGTGCAAGATGTCCTCGACAAAGTCGTCGCTGGGATCCAGACGCCGCGCATCGGTTCCTTGCGGCGGCCCCTGTTCGGTAATCAGTTTGCGAAGTTGCGCGCCGTAGATCTTGTCGTCGCTGTTCAGGATGTTTTGGATGCTTTGGCGCAGCTTGAAACTGGTCTCGTGCTCGACGTAGGCCGCCAGGGCTTTGCGGACTTCCGGATTGCGGCGCAGCGCTGTCTTGTTAGCCAGCTTCACCGCCAGTTCGCGAGTTTCTTCGGACTTATCGGCTGCGAACCACGAATTAAACATCCGTATGATCTCGTCCTTAGCAGCGCTGACGGGGTCGATCACATCCACACCGCGCTCGTCTTTCGTGAATAGAGACCCGCTGCCGTCGTCAGGGACGATCTTGACGTAGTCGATGCCGAAGATGTAAAGCGGTTCGGCTTCCGGATTCGCCCCGAGCATTTTCACCGTTAGCCGGTTCTCTCCCTGGCGGAACTCGTGAACACCCAGCGACAGCGGGCCACTGGCGATCAGACTGGGACGGAAAAAGTCCGTCGGTTCCCCAATATCGGCGCCGTTGAGAGCAAACTGAACCGTGCCCATTTCACGGTCGTAAAGGAACGCGGTGAGCACTTCGTAGGAACCCGCTTCCGGCGCATCGATAGCCAGCGTCAAGCGGGCGCCGGGCACCCCTTCACGCCACCAAAGAATCGTGTTCTTGCTGGTAAGGCCGTTGGGAACGATCTGCTCGGTTGTGCGGCCGAAGGTCAGCTCCAGCACTTTCAGATCCTCGGCTTCGACTGCTCCTTCGACCGCCTCCTCGTGCGACGGTCCGCCCTCTTGAAACGAGACCATCCATTCGGTGGAAGGCAGCCAGAAGCGTTCGTCTCGACCGACGAGATCGAACACGCTCTTGCGATGCAGCGCCGGGTTCTCGCCCAGTATGCGTCCTAGAAGCACGGACCACTGCTCGCCGTGGTCACTGTCGGCGGGCTCGCTCGGTGCGGGTTTGCCCGCGAAGCCACCCGCTGCCGCGGCGGGTACGGCGGGCCGCGAATGTTTCCCGGAAATCAGCAAGCGGTAGAACTCCCGCTCTTCCCTCTCACTGACATGCTCGAAGTCCCACTTCACGCGAGAAAGAAAACCGGCCAAAGCCTCAGCGTCTTTGTCCCGCCCGGCGTTGAGGAATCGGTCGATCTTGTCGAGCAACTGCCGGAGCGTCTCGACATGGGCCGGCAACGAAAGCGATTGAGGGCTCACCAAGGCCCGAGCCGCGACCGCGACCATGTCGATGTCGCCCGTCGTGAGTAACTTGAGCAGGTGATCCTCGAGCGGAGCGTAGGCAACGTTGGCCGCCCCTTCGAGAGCGATTTGCTTCCAGGGAATCTCGGAATCTTCGCGCTCTCTTTCGTAGGTAGCGAGCAGGACCTCGCCGAAAAAGTCCGTGCTGCCCGGCGTCGAGTAGCCCATCTGTCCAGGGCCGCCGTCGTTTCCTCTCTCCTGAAAGTGAGATGCGGCTACGGCTGTCATGCGGCGATCGAAACGGACGCGTTGTTGCCCCTGCGCTTTCTCACGTCTCTTCGTCAAAGACTCATAGAACCTGGAAAGCTCCGGGTATTGGTGATCAAGGTTCTTACCGCCGGTCTGGTTGGCGATCTGGCCGTTGACGATCAACATCGATACCGTCGAATAGCGAAGTGCCATCTCTACTAGAGAGTTCGGTTCCTCTCGCAGCAGGGCGTCTGCCCAGGCCCGGTTGATCGCTTCGCGCAAAGGCGGGTTCCACACCCACCAGTGCCAAGCCGCTTTGAAGGCAAACGCCCGCGTGCCGGCAAAGGGGTCCGCCATGGCTCGCGTGAGCAACTGCACGAGATCGCTGAGGTCTACCTGGCTGTTAGGACCGTCGAGGTCCGCCCGAGTGACGAGCGCTTGCAGGATCGATTGCCGCGCCCGTGCGCTGCCGTTGGCGTAAGCCTCGAACACCTCCTTCCAGCCCCTGTCGTCAAGCAGAAGCTGGCGCAACGACCAAAAGGAAGCTTCGCGGCACATTTTTACCGGATCGTCCAAGTGACGGATCAGAGTCTCGGTTCCCTTTTCCGCAAGCGCTCCGCCAAGACCTAACAAGGCCTGGTAGCGGACCTGCGGGTGGGGGCTCTCGGCTGCCGCGATGAAAAGATCGGCAAGTTTCTCATTGCCGTCAACTTGGGCGCGCCGAATCCGCGAGAGCGCCTCTAACCAGTGTTCGCCTTGGCTCGCCTCCCGTTGCGCAAGCTCGGTCGTCTCCGTTACGGGATACAAACGACTCAGCGCCCGAATCGCATAGGCCGTCGTGACAAAGCCCGTCTGCGCCGCGTGATTCCAAACCCCGTACTCCATCTGGTCGCCGAGCAGCCACTCTGTTGCCTTCCGAACACGCGCGTCGTCCGGCCCGAAACCCGCGGCTTCGAGAGCAATCAGAGCTACCGCGGTCGGCGCCGGGTCCGCCGATTCGGTCAAGCGCTGCCAACTCTTGCCGTTGTCGGAAGTCGTTCCCAGGTCGAAGCCCCAGCCTCCGTCCTTCTGCTGCAAGGCGGTGAGACGCTCCAGGTCGGTTTCGACTTGGGCGGCAAACGCGCGGTGGAACTCACGCGCTTCGGCTGCTCGCTCCGGTGAGCCGGTTAGCTTCTCTACAATCTTTGGATAGTTCTCGGGCCAAAGCCGATAGAAGAACTCGATTCTGTGACCGAGGTCATCGCTGACCTTCATTTCGTCGTTGCCGGTGCCGACGATCTTCTTGGCCTTGTCTTGCAGCTCGAAAAAGTAGCGCGGGTCGTTTGTGTCCCGCCAGGCGCGCTCCAGGATCTCGGCTGCAAACTTGAATACGACATTCGGACCGAAGTTCGAACCTTTGCCGGCAGCGTTGATGCCCTCCGGGTCACCGGTTTGCAGGACGTAATTCGCGGTTCGTCGTTGCTGATAGGCGTGCAGCCGCTTGGGCCGAAATGTTCGCTCGTGGAGAACGATGTTGCGCCCGGCGACACGGCTGCCCGCCGGTGCATCTCCAAGATCATTGGGAGCGAGACTCGTGTTCGCCGCCGCGTCCTTCAGCTTCACTGACGGCCGCAGGCTCTCATACATCGTATTCACCAGCCGCCGCCAGTTCTGCACCGCACCCTCGGGGCGATAGCCGTTGCGGAAGGCGTCGGCGACACCCCACACGCCGGCTTGCGTGTGGCAACTCATACAGTTCTCACCGAACAGGCTCGTACCGTCGCGGACACGCCGATCGAGCGCGATGTTTCGCGGGCGGTGGATCAACCAGGCATCCACAGCGGCCAATTGATAGTAAATGGCTTGTTGCGTGGCGCGAATCGGGTCATCGAAAGGAGCTGGGTCGACGAGCCGTACCTCCAATTCGTAGCCCGGCTGGTTGGCTTCCACTCGAAGGTAGTAGACTCCTCCGGGCATGACCTTGCGCGTGACGAACGACCGAAAGTTCGTGTCTTGCTGATGGATGCGTTCGTTGATCCCGCGTCCTTCGTAGTAGCTGTAAACCGGAATTGGGCCAGGGATGACTTCGGTCGGCGGGTGAACGTAGGGTATCGGGTTATTGCCGACATCCGCCCCGCTCCGCATCTCTCGGGGCTTGAGCTCTTCGGGACTGGGCACCCCGGGTTGGTAGACACGGATGCGTGCGCTTACGATCGGCTCAACCAGTTGAAGATTGGCGGTGAAGATTCTCGGCGTTTCCCCTTTATATTCGATGCGGTACCAATCGTCAGATGATTTACCGGACCGTGTGTTGTTGTAGTATTCGAGTTCGTCGGCCCCGCCGAAAACTCTGAGCAGTTGGTCCTCGTCAAAAGCCTGGAACGGCAGATCAACAGCCTGCTCGGGGGTGTTATTCGGTTCGGATTCGAGTAGGATGTCGCCTCGGTGAAGCTGTTCTATTGGCGTTACTTCCACCCTGACCACAGCGTTTTTGACAGCCGAAGTTCTCCGCGGCAAAGGTGTGCTCAGAGGGGCAATACCGGTGTCACGTGGGATCGCGGAGTGCGGCTCGGACCGCTCCAGGACCGTCTTTAGCTGGAGCTGATAGATCCCCTCCTTCGGTGCTTGATAGACGAGGTAGACGTCCGGGTCGAGGGCGTGGAGTGTTTTCCGCCAGTTGGGAGTGGCGGTTGCGTGGAGATCACCCCGCTCGCCGTCAAAGGTTTTACCAATCTCGGGCCCCTGCCACTGCACTTCAATACGTGCGTTGGCCGGCAGCGCCTGGGGGTCCTGCAAGTGCACGCTGAGTTCGAAGGCTTGGCCGCTTGCGAGCCGCCACTGCCGGCGCCACGAATCGCTAAACCTAAAAGTCTTCGAGAAAGGTAGTTCCCCGGTTTCTGAAGCGAAGGAGAACGCGGCAAGGGTTATGGCAACAACAGAGATTGAAACCGTACGGTAAACTCCCGCCATCATAGACCTATTGTAGCCCTGTAACCGGTTCCGTACTCCCCGCAATCAGTCGCTAAAACTTCACGCGACCGCATCTGAAAACGTTACCCGATGCCTTCATTGGGAACGATCGTGGCCTTGACCGATCTCATGGCCATAGCGCTTTGCACCGCGTTCATGATGCCTTCTTCCGTGAAAGGGAAACAGGTTTGGATGCGATCCCAAGGGTAGCGATCTCGAGCGCGATCGAGCATATCGATAGCTAGGGAAATGTCGTTGGCGGTGAAAGCCCAACTGCCCAACAGGTTGATGTCTTTCGTACAGAAGCGGTGCCAATTGGTCTCGATGGCGCCCGCGTCAGTGAATTGGCCCATCTCGACGTAGGTGCCTCCGTCGCGGAGCATCTCAATCCCCTCCGGGCCGGCGGACGGATGCCCGCTGCAGTCGAGCACGAGGTCAGCGCCGTAACCGCCCACGATCCGGCGAACGGCGTCAATCCGGGCCTGTGGCGTTTTCTCGGTTTCGATCGAGACCGTGGCTTCGGCTCCGAACTCGCGGCACAACTCTAGCCGGGGCTGTTCCGGGGCGCCCACGACGATCACCCGACCGGCGCTCATCTCCTTGGCGGCGACGATGGCCAACACGCCGATGGGACCCGAGCCTTGGATGACTACCGTGTCGCCGACCCGAAAGCCTCCGGCCGACACAGCTCGATTCAACGCTCGAACGCACGAGGTAAGAGGCTCCGAGAGGGAGCCGAGCATGAGGCTCATGTCATCGGGTAGTCGGTAGATCTTCGTGGCCGGAAGCATGTCGAGGTCCACGTACACCATCTCGGCCCAGCCTCCCCACAGATGCGGCGGCTTTTCGAAAGCCAGGTAGCGGCCGTAATACGTGGGATTGAGGCACTTGTTGGCGTTTGCCGGGTAGTGCAGGCAGTAGTAACACTCGCCGCACGGCATCAGCGGCGGGAGCATCACCTTGCTGCCCACGGTCAGGGGGCGCCCCATGAAATCCGCGTCCAGGGCAGGACCTTTTTCCACGATCACACCGGCCAGCTCGTGGCCCAGAGTGAACGGCCAAGGCAGGGGTTTCGGCCAATGCCCCTGGAGGATGTGAAGGTCGGTTCCGCATACCCCACAGACGCCAATCTGGATGAGGGCAGCCTTGTCGGGCACCTTCGGCCTCGGCACCGCCTGCATCTTGGCCTTGGTTCCGGGACCGTCAAAAGTGGATACACGTACCGTGCTCATAAGATCGCTCGCACAAGTGAGTATGCCACAGATCGTTTGTGCCACTCGCCTGTAATATCTCCGCCTTTAGCTGGTCTTTGCCTTGGCGAACCAACCCCTCCTAGTCAGCCCGTGGCGAAAGGCCTTCGCCTCAAGAAATGGGTGCAGGAAGGCGTCAAAAAATGTTCGGGACATCTATGATGGGTAACAGTCAAGGGGTGGACGCAGTAACCGCGAGCATGGTCCCGCAGGCTAACGCCCGCGGCTCTGTTTGCTGAAAAGTCGGGAACCGAAAATCGCATGGCAGTCTCCATTTTTCGCCGAACCTACTTCTACCACGGGCTGCCAGTCAGCACGTTGCTGTCTTCCGAGAACAGCATAGTCCTTTCCTTCCCCCATTAGCCTCGCGCGCAAGGTTTTTGGGATGACCCCGAGAGGGCTTGGACTAATCGCTGTGGATGAAGTTCAAGGGGAAGACGGGTTGGAAGGCGGAACAAAGGCCGACCTCTCGAGAGCAGAGAGAGGAAGGTGGCCAACGGACCGGTGAACCTAGGAAATCCGAGCGGAGCCCTCAGAATGGCGCTTCTTCTTCGTCTTCCTCGGCTCCGACGTGTTCGGCGAGGTTTTGAAAAGCGACGTATTTGTGAAGGAAAGCAAGCTTTATCTTGCCGGTGGGGCCGTTTCGTTGCTTGGATACGATCAGCTCCGCAAGACCGTGAAGGTCGGCCCGATCGTGCTTGTAGACCTCTTCCCGGAAGATGAACGCCACCACGTCGGCGTCTTGCTCGATAGACCCGCTCTCACGCAGGTCGCTCAACAGAGGACGGTGGTCTCCCGGACGTGTCTCGGGCGCACGGCTTAACTGGGAAAGGGCTATCACCGGCACACCGAGGTCCTTGGAGAGCAGCTTGAGTCCGCGAGACATGGCCGAGATTTCCTGAACGCGGTTTTCCTGGCGGCCCTTCGATGCCATCAATTGCAGGTAATCGACCACGACGAGTGCCAGACCGTGTTCGGCTTTCAGCCGCCGGCACTTCGCGCTGACGTCCATGACCGTGGTATCCGCCGAGTCGTCGATGAACAGTTTGCTGGTGACGAGCCGGCTCAACGCTGCTCGAAGCCGTTCTCTCTCCTCGTCATTCAAGTAGCCGCCGCGGAATCGGTGGCTATCGACGCGAGCCGTGGCGCACAGCATCCTGGTCAGCAGAGCCTCTTTCGACATTTCGAGAGAAAAGACAGCGACCGGTTGTCCCGCTTTTTCCGGCGAATCGGTGGCTACGTGTTGGGCAATATTCAACGCCATGGCGGTCTTGCCCATCGACGGGCGCGCCGCTATGATGATCAGCTCGGATGGATGCAGGCCTGTCGTCAACTCGTCAAATTTCAAAAAAGGCGTCGAAAGCCCCCGCAGGCGCTGAGCGGGGTCCAAGAAGGCTTCGCGTCCGCCGGCGAAACCATCGATGATCTGCGCCGGGTCGGCCAGGCCCGAGCGCAGGTTGGCGTCGCCGATCTTCATCACGGCGGATTCCGCGTCGGCGACCAAGTCCGCGGCTTCCTGGCCTCCTTCAATGCACTGCGTGATGATGTTCTGGGCCGTGAAGATGAGGTTCCTCAGCAGCGATTTGTCCTTGACGATCTTGAGATAGCTTTCGATGCTGCTGAGCCGTGGCAGGCCGTCAGTCAGGGAAGAGATGTAGGCGATTCCGTCGCAGGCTTCCAGCTGGTTGTGCTTGTCAATCTCTTCGACTAAGGTGAGATACTCGATGTTTTCCCCGCGCTCTTGCAGTTCGCGCATGCGCAGGAAGATACGGCGATGCTTTTCGATACTGAAATCGGCGGCGTCGAGAGTGCCGGCTACCAGCGGGAACACCGAATCATCGAGCAGGATCGATCCCAGCACGAACTGCTCGGCTTCGACGTTGGTCGGCAGACCCCTCTCAAGAGCTAGAGCTGAACCGTTGGTCGCCATTACGAGATGCGAGATGTTCCGAGGGTACGCCATATTTGTCGTCACCGAAAAAGAATATTTTCGGACTCGTGTTTGCAAGCAGTTGTCTTGTGGATTTCCTCTCTGCAACGGAATTGGAACCTTGACGCCACTCCCGACTGCCTCAGACAGGGCTTTCGTGCATGTGGATAAACTGTGAGTAACGTATCGATCGCAGCATGGAAAATAAATCGTTTAAGGTGAACCACTTAGAGTCGTCCGTGCCGTGCTGAAACAAATCTGAGCACAATTGTTTTCTGCTATTATGCCATCTCTGGCGAAGAAAAGGCAAACAGCGAAACGCCCGAAGACCCTGCGGATTCCGGCTAGCCGGCTTTTTTCACCAAGTGGCGAGGACCCTCTGTTGGCTTCCAGCCCTGCCGTGCGCTACCTTATTAGAAGGTGAAGAGGACGGCCTGCACGGATGGCCGGTGCGGGCGAGGAGTGCACTATGAGGAGTGCACCATGAAACAGGTTGCGGGGCGGGCCCTGGCGGCAATCGTCGTCGGAGCCGGAATCTTCTTCTCGCCGGCATTCGGCGCCTCCCCGTCGAACGACCCGTTCACCCAAGAGCAGCGCGCTTATTGGGCCTTCCAAAAAGTCGTACGGCCCGACGTTCCCGGCGCAGCAGGCGCATTCTCTAACCCCATCGACGCTTTCATTGCCGCGAAGCTCGAAGACAAAGGGCTGACGTTAGCCCCGCGCGCCGACAAGATCACGCTGATTCGCCGGGCTTCGTTTGACCTGATCGGCCTGCCGCCAACGCCCGACGAAGTGGAAGCGTTTCTCAACGACGAGTCGCCCGAGGCCTTCGCCGGAATTATCGATCGGCTGTTGGAGTCGCCGCACTACGGCGAGCGCTGGGCGAGGCATTGGCTGGACCTGGCCCGCTACGCCGACAGTGAAGGCTTTAAGACCGACGAGACGCGTCCCAACGCTTGGCGCTACCGCGACTACGTCGTCGGGGCCTTCAACGACGACAAGCCGTTCGACCGCTTCGTCCGCGAGCAAATCGCCGGCGACGAACTATGGCCCGACGATACCTCGGCACGCATTGCAACGGCTTTCAACCGCCACTACCCGGACGAGACCAATCAGTGGAATCTTTGGCTCCGCCGGCAGGAAATTCTGCACGACATGACCGATACGGTGGGCGCCGTTTTTCTGGGCCTCACCTTCGGCTGCGCCAAGTGCCACGATCACAAGTTCGACCCCATCCTGCAGGCCGACTACTACCGCCTGCAGGCGTTTTTCGCTCATTCCGAGGCTAACGACAACATCTCGCTTTGGTCGGACTCGGAAACCACCAATTACAAGCGAAAGCTTGCGGTTTGGGAAGAGAAGACGGCCCAAATCCGCGAAGAGATCGAGGCGATCATCGGCCCCAAACGCAAGGAAATCCTCGATGACCGTTTTGCCCGCTTCTACCCGGCGATCCGCGAGCAGCTCAGCAAGCCACCGGAAGAACGAAGCCCTTACGAGCAGCAAATGTATTCCAAGTTCCGTTGGCAAATGCAGTTCCTCTCGCGGGATGAAAGCGTCGCCAAGGAGCTCAACGAGGATCAGCAAGATTGCTATCGGACACTAAAGAAGGAACTCGCGGAATTCGACGACCTTCATCCGGGAGAGCCGGCGGTCGGCGTCGGTATCCATGACCTTGGCAGAGAAGCGCCTCCGACGCACATACTCGGGGTGGGCAGTTACGCAGCCCCCAAGGAGGAAGTCCAGCCCGGCTTCCTCTCGATACTCGATCCCACCGCGGCGAAGTACGAACCGCTGGCGGACCTCGAGTCGACGGGGCGGCGAACGGCCTTAGCCCACTGGCTTGCCGGTCCGGAGAATCCGTTGACCGCTCGCGTGATGGTCAACCGGCTGTGGCATTTCCACTTCGGTCGCGGCATCGTGGCCACGCCGAGTGATTTCGGATTGATGGGTGAGCGACCGACGCATCCCGAGCTGCTCGACTGGATGGCCGACGAGTTTGTGCGCCGCGGCTGGAGCATCAAAGAGATGCATCGTGTGATGATGACCTCGGAGACCTACCAACAGAGTTCCGCTCACCGGGCGGAGGCAAAAGCGAAAGATCCCCTCAATCGCTTGCTGTGGAGATTTCGCCCGCAGCGATTGGAGGGAGAAGTGATTCGAGATTCGGCGCTGTTCGTGGCCGGCGCCTTAAACACAAAAGTCGGCGGACCGACCGTCTTCCCTCCCCTGCCGCGCCACATGCCTGAACCGCGGGGCGGATGGCAGGTTTCCGAGGATGTCGCCGATCATCGGCGCCGCAGCATCTACATCTTTGTCCGGCGCAACGCTCGCTATCCGATGCTCGAGGTCTATGACATGCCCGATACGCACGAGACCTGCGCGCGTCGAGACGTGACCACGACCGCGCCCCAGGCGCTGAGCTACCTCAACAGCGACCAAGCGATGAACTGGGCGCAGTCCTTCGCGGGACGCTTGATCGAAGAGGCAGGCAGCGAGCGCGCCGCTCAGATTGACCTGGCCTACCGGGTCGCCTACTCACGCTCCCCGGACGACTGGGAGAAGGACTCGGCGCTGACGTTCCTCGGTCGTCACTCGAAGATCGTTGCCGAACGCGAGGCGAAGGGCGAGAAACTGGCCTCCCCCGCAGTGATGGCTGAGAACATCAAGCCGACGGAAGCGGCCGTGCTGGTCGATTTTTGCCACTCGATTCTGAATTCGAACGAGTTTGTCTTTCGGTATTGATCGGTGGCGACAAGCATTTGTGCTTGTCCTGAGAAAAGTAGAGGCGCAGCGCGTTGCGCCCGGGGAACACCCATAGGGATAACAAACACTATGCCCAACCAACAACCCCACGTCATTCCTGTACGCTCCCGGCGGGAATTCCTGGCCAAGGCCGGCAGCGGCCTGGGAGCCATCGCATTGGGCCACCTGCTCAACCAATCGGGATTCATTCCCCAAGGTCTGGCCAAAGAAGCCGTTCGGAATCCGCTGGCCGCGAAGCCGCCGCATCACCCGCCGAAGGCGAAGTCCGTGATTTGGCTTTTCATGGAAGGCGGGCCGAGTCATGTCGATTTGTTTGATCCCAAACCGATGCTCGACAAGCTCGCCGGGCAGCCGATGCCGCCGTCATTTGATCGTCCCATCACGGCCATGGGTACGGCGGATAACACGCTCATGCCGAGCAAGCGCAAGTGGAATCAGTTCGGCGAAAGCGGGTTGTGGGTGTCGGACTGGTATCCGCACACGGCCCAGCACGTCGACAAGCTGGCGGTTATTCGCTCTTGCGTCGCCGATGGACTCAACCATGTCGGCTCGGTGAGCCAGATGAATACGGGGTCCATTCTGGCGGGCCGTCCTTCACTTGGCGCCTGGGTCACCTACGGGCTCGGCACGGCGAACGAGAGCCTACCGGCGTTCGTCATCCTTACGGACTACAAGGGCGTCAACGGTGGCGCGAAAACGTGGAGCTCCGGTTTCCTGCCCGCCACCTATCAGGGAACTCCGTTCCAACGCGAAGGCCCTCCGATACTGAACCTGGACCTCCCGGAAACAGTCGGGATGACGCAGCAGCGCAGCAAGCTGGACTTCCTTGCTTCGATCAACTGGCACCACTCGGAAACCCGGCCCGAAGACACGGACCTCGATGCCCGGATCGAATCCTACGAGCTGGCCTATCGGATGCAGTCGGCGGCTCCCGAGGCGGTCGACGTGGAGAACGAATCCGAAGCGACCAAGAAGCTGTACGGGATGGACGAGGAGATTACCCGCAAGTTCGGTTCGAACTGTCTGCTGGCGCGCCGGCTTGTCGAGCGCGGCGTGCGTTTCGTTGAAGCTTACTGCGGCAGCGGCAGCGGCTGGGACGCGCACGAAGACATCGAAGACAACCACAGCAAGTGGTGCAAGGTTTCCGACAAGCCGATTGCCGGACTGCTCACTGATTTAGAGGCTCGCGGACTGCTCGAGGACACGCTCGTCGTTTGGGGCGGCGAGTTCGGCCGTACGCCGTTCAATGAAAAAGGCAAGGGCCGCGACCACAACCCGTGGGGCTTCACCATCTGGATGGCCGGCGCCGGTATCGAGCCCGGCCAAACCGTCGGCGCAACGGACGAGCTAGGCTTCAAGGCAGCCGACAAACCCTATCACGTCCACGACATCCACGCGACGATCTTGCATCTGCTCGGTCTCAACCATCTCGACCTGACCTATTTCCACAACGGCCGCGCCGAGCGCGCCACCGTCAACGCCGGCAAGCTGATCGAGGAAGCGCTGGCGTAGTCCATCATTTCGCCAATACGGTTACGAATGAGAAATGGGGACAGCCACCGATTTTCCCAGTCCATCTTTGTCAGAAACAAAGTACTCTGGCGAACGAAAATCGGATGGCAGCCCCCATTTCTTTCCTGAACTCAAGCGTCGCGACTTCCTGGCCGTCCTGCCATAATTGATCTCTATGGCAGACGAAAAAGTCCGTTTGACCGCGACCGTGAAGACGGCCGGTTGAGCGAGTAAGCTCAATCCCGCTCTTCTCGATCGGGTCCTCGGCAGGTTGCCGAAGCAAAGCCATCCCAAGGTCCTTGTCGGATTCGACAAATCCGACGACGCCGGAGTGTATCTGCTTAACGAGGGGATGGCGCTGGTCGAGACGGTCGATTTTTTCACTCCCATCGTGGACGATCCGGCAACCTTTGGCCAGGTTACGGCGGCCAACTCACTCAGCGACGTCTACGCTATGGGCGGCAAGCCGATCACGGCTCTGGCTGTGGCCTGCTATCCGGGCAAAGGCGACCCCGAAGTCCTCGAGCAGATCATGCGCGGCGGCCAGAGCAAGATGAGCGAGGCCCAGTGCGTTGTGATTGGGGGCCATAGCGTGGCCGATGACGAGATCAAGTTCGGCTACGCCGTCGTGGGCTTGATCGATCCCGCTAAGGTGCGCACCAACGCCGGTGCAAAACCCGGCGATGATCTCGTTCTGACCAAAAAGCTTGGGACGGGAGTCATTTCAACGGCCCTGAAGCGCGGCGTGGCTTCCGACACACACGTGGAGGCCATGGTGGAGTCGATGACCCGGCTGAACGCCACAGCCGGTGAGGCAATCGGACGCTACGATGTCCACGCTGCGACCGACATCACGGGCTTCGGCTTTTTAGGACATGCGAGGGAAATGGCGTCGAGCAGTGACGTCGGCCTCGAGATCGACCACGGCAGGCTCAAGTTTCTTCCCGGCGCGCTGGAATACGCACAGCAGAAAATATTCCCCGGCGGGCAAAAGAATAACCGCGACTTCGCGGAATCCGCGGTGGAGACCGATCCTTCAATTCCCGAAGAGATCGAGGGGCTGCTCTACGACCCGCAGACTTCAGGTGGGCTTTTGATCTCCGTGGCTCCGAGCGATACCGTGGCGCTCGTGGAAGAACTGCACGCGGCGAAGATTCCGGTGGCTACGATCGGCTCCGTCGTTCCTTCCCGCTCACCCCGCATAAGAGTGTTCTGATCTTTTCTGACTCCACGCCGTGCTGGCGCCGGCTGGTCGGCAAACCGCGGAAAGACTCAGTGGGGACAAGCAATCTTGCTTGTCCTAGCCGCCGCAGGCGGCTCGTTGTCCACGGGAGAAGCACCCACGGGCGGCTCGCATCTCCCCGGACCGGCGGGATCGCCGGTCCCTACTACCGCGTTGTGACGACTCAAAGTAGGGACAAGCAATCTTGCTTGTCCGCCGCGGGCGCAAGGCCGTGGTCAAGGCCCCGACGCGGCAGACGTTGCCGTCTGCGCCACAACATCAGACACCGAAACTCAGCGTTGCAGCTCCGAGTGTAATGCAACAACCGCCCCCGTGGCGCAGGTCCCCAGACCTGCCGTGTCGGTACTCCTACCGACACCTGTTTCCAAGCTGCCCAGACACAAGGACCCAGATCAGGCCGAACATGTCGGTCACCAACCGACCCGACGGTATGCACTTCATTCCGCCGGCCTCGGCCGCTCGTCCCTACCCTCCCCGGGCGCAATATTGGATTCATCGTGGCCGCTTTCGGTTACAGTAATTTCTTCACCACGGGCTACCTAGGCGGGGCCTTCTGCCTCTGCCTTGATATGCCGCAGCACCCGCCAGTGGATGCGGTGGATGATTTCGTCCGACCACAAGCGCCAATACGTTGCCGACCACATGCTGTGGCGGTATCAAACCTCCTCAAGCGGTTCGGACGGACTGGCCCGTCCTAAAAGTGGGTCTCGATTGCCCGGGAGAACACGTCCGGCTCATCATCCTGTCTCTATCAGTAATTTCTGTACGTACCGAAACATGATTCGAAAAAAACCTCCCCTCCGCTATCCTCCCAGTACAGAGTCGACCAGTTTGCCGATCCTGCCTTTGAGCTGAAAGAATTTCCTCGCTGCCTTCGGCGGGATACGTTGAAACTCCTGGTAGAGCCCCGTCACCTGCTCAAAAAACTCCAGCATCTCCTTCAAACGTTCCCGAGTGTAGGTTTCCGCTTTGCGGTCTTTCGAGAGATCGGCCACGCAGGAGCGAAGCACCGACACAGTAGGGTCGATTTCGCGCCGCTTTCGCTCATCGAGCACGACGCGGAACATTTCCCAGACGTCTTTCGTTGACTCGAAGTGATCGCGCCGGTCACCAAGCGCGTGAACAACTCGCACGATGCCCCAGCTCTGCAGCTCCTTCAGGCTCGTCGAGACGTTGGACCTCGCTACCGACAGCGTTTGCGCAATCTTCTCCGCGTTCAGGGGTTCGGGAGCCAAATAGAGCAGGGCGTGGATCTGAGCTACCGTGCGGTTGATACCCCAGCGGGTTCCCATTTCTCCCCAATGGAGGAGGAACTTCTGTTCGACCGGCCCCAGTTTTTCCATATTCAGTAATTTCCGTCTATACAGAAATTACTGCATATAGGGCGGTTTGTCAAGGCTTGAAGCCACGGCCACGAAAGCACTGAGGAGCGGAGTGCGGAGGCCGGTCAAGTCACCTGGCTTGCGGTCGCTGCCGGCGGCCTGTCCCAAAAGTTGGCGGCACAGGCGATCCTGCCTGTGGATTTGTCAGTGAATCTCATCATTTTCAATAGCTGAGCCGCCCTCGCAGTCTGCCGAATAGGCTCTCGTGGACTATTGCCGGAGGCCGCTAGGGCAAAGTCTCTGAGCTTGCCCGCGGGCGGGGTTTGCCAGACTCCGGGCCGCCTCGGAGGTCCGCTCCGGCGCGGGACCTATCCAGCAAAAAACCGTTAGAAACTCCCGCAGTTTGCCGAAAAGCAAATCATAGTTCAAAACTCGCCCGAGATGGGTTGCCGGGCGCAGATCTAACCAAGGAGGTCTTGATATGACACGTACGACAACTCGGAGCCGGGGAGTACGCTTCGATGCCCGGTCTCTTGAAGCACTGTCGCTTTTCGCCCTTGCCGTTCTTGTGCTGAGCGCCTCAGCCGGCAGCGCCGCGGCACAGGGCCTTAACTGGGAAGGCCAGACCGGCGCCTTCATCACCCCTTTCGCCTACACGAGCAGTTCGTCGAAGCCGCAGGTAAGCTTCCATTACCTCGACGGCGGCAGTGTCATAGGCGGACTCACCCAGTCATCCGTGACGGTAGGGATTCTTAAAAAAGCCGAGTTCGGCTACACGCGGACGAATACGCTTGGCGGAAGCACGCCGGGCCTGAGTCCGTTGTTTGAAGGCGGCTTTAACACGGTTCACGGCAAAGTGAATTTTGTGCCCGAGAACGCCGGGAAGAAGAAGTACGTGCCCGCCATGTCGATGGGGTTTGTGGCACGGAGTCAAGTGCGCCATGTTGGCGGCGTGCTCAACTCGCGGGATCGATCGAACGGTGATTTCTATCTGGTGGCCACGAAGACCGTCACGCAAGTGAAGGGACTGCCCTTCCTGGTGAACTTCGGGTTCAAGGCCACGAACGCCTCGGTTTTCGGCATTGCCGGAAACGCGTCCGCTTGGCAAGGCAGGTACTTCGGCGCCGCGGCCTTGGTCACAAAAGGTCCCGGCAGCGCCACCATGATTTGGGGCTCGGAATTCGCCCAGCAGCCCCGTTTCATCGAGGGTTTACCGGGAGCTATCGTGCCCACGGCCCTGACGTACTTTGTACGCGTCATTCCCGCCCCGGAACGGGTGCCCATCAACGTCGATCTCGGGGTCGCACAGGCTGTGGGCGATATCATGCCCGGCGTGCAGTTGAAGGCGAGGAAGCAGTTCGCTGCGGGGATTTCCTACCAGTTTTAAGGGAAGCGAGAGCCCGGTCATCTTGACGGGCCTTTCGCGTAAAGCGACAGGAGATTTCGAGATCGGGAAACACAGCCCCATCCGCAAGGGTGGGGTTGCTATCCAAATGCGCCCAAGCCCACAGCGGCGCGATGTCCCGCTTGGTTCCGGCTTGTCCGGGTCGGCGTCGGACAAGAAATGAATCACAGCCCCGAGTCTTCGAGGCCACCGGGATCGACTGTGCGCTCATAGGGCCGTTCCGAAACCCGAGATTCAGGTCGTTCAAGACGTCATCCGGAAATCGCGGTCGTTGACAAGGTGTGGAAAAATCGGGACTGCCACAAGCGGCGCTCTGGGAAGCCTCGTAGATTCACTCATTTTCACTCGCCGCGTCTGGCTGTCCCAGCATTTTTTCACACCTTCCCGCACCCATTTTTTGAGGCGAAGGACTTCACCACGAGCTGCTAACGCTGTCGTAACTCGGCCACAGCCTCGGACTTGTTGGGCGGAAAGCAACTGCATCAGTGACGGCGGCCCGCGATAGAATCCTTGCCATCCGTCAGCCAGTCCAACGTAAAGCGAGCGAAGGCAATTGTCTCGTAGGGGGACGTTCCGGAGCTCCCTGTTATGCCATTTCGCTCGTAAAGACAAGCGATGCCGAGATCCGGGAGCACCGCCAGAGAGGAGTAGGCCGAGGGTCCGGCGTGCAACAGTTTCGAAACGGGCCAGGTCTTGCCCTCGTCGTAGCTGAGCCGAACCGTCATTTTGACCCGGTCCGTTTTGCTCGCGGGGTTGGAAAAGAGCAAACGGTTTTTGCCGTCTCGTTCGGCGAAGGTATAGCGGATGAAGCTTGCCTGGCAGACGGGTTCGATAAGCGTTTCGTCAAAACCCAGGTCTCCCCAGGTCGCGCCGCCGTCGCTGCTGCGGGCCACTGCGCGTTTGCCGTCACGCTCGGCCACTTTGGCAACCCGGCCCCAGTAGCTGCGCATGTTGAGCAGCAGCTCGCCGTCGGCCAGTTCGACCACTTGGCATTCGTCCGTATGTTCGGGTAGCGCGGCGCCCAGTTGCCACGTCTCTCCGTGGTCGTCGCTGTAGAACATGTGGGAATGCATGATTCTCTGCTCGCCCACCATCACGCCATGGTCGCAGGGGACTACAAGGCGCCCCTTGTGCGGGCCCTGCTGAAGCTGGATGCTGACCCCGGGGCCCGTTGCTACCCAAGTCCATTCGGGTCTTGTGACCTGTTTTGAAATGTTGACAGGTTCCGACCAAGTCAGCCCTTCGTCGCTGCTCTTGGTGATGAGCACCTCTTTGTTGTTGCGGCAGAAGGGCAACCAAATCGTGCCGGTGTCTTCGTCAACCACCGGGCTGGGATTGCTGATTGTTATCTCGGCGTCGCCTCCCTCTTCGTGGACAATCATCTGCTGGGACCAAGTCTTGCCCCCGTCCGAGCTGCGTTTGACGAGCAGATCGATGTCGCCGTCATCGTCACGCCTTGTTTTCCGGCCCTCGCAAAAGGCGAGTAGCGTACCTTTCGGGGTCGAGAGCAGCGCCGGAATGCGGTACGTGTGATAACCGTCCTGGCCGGCAACGAATAGCGGTGTCGGGACAATTTCGGGTGCACCGCTGCGCTCGGCTTCACTCGGCGCGCAGCCCAGCGCGAACAGCGAGGCCAACAGCAAGGCTGAGAGGATCGCGGTGAGGAGGTTTTCGATCTTAATCTTCATGGTTGGTGACTCCCTTTAGGACGGCTTCGTTACGTCCGTTAGTCGCCACTCGCGCCACCGGCTCCGCGGGTGAGGATAGACAGAATCGTCCCCCAACGCCCGCGATCTCACCCCCCGCGCGCGAAAAACCAGACGCCATCGCGTTCGGCTACTTCGTGAACAGGATCGTCGATTTCGACCCGGACGCCTTCGATGCGTACAGTCAGACGCGGGCCTTCTTCGAGCTCGATGATCGCGATTTGGAATGGCAGATCCTTCTCGAACGGTTCGGCGGAGGCGTGCAGGGTCGTGCAGGAGTACACCTTGCCCCGGCCGCCGAGCGTGGCTTCTTCGAAGCTGTCGCTGCCGCACTCGCACCAGCCGGTTTGGTGGACGCTGTACCTGCCACAACCTTGACAGCGATAGCCGGTCATGCCGAAAGAACGCTCACGACGCAAGTGGCGCCCGAGCCCCCCAGGTTCTCGATGAGACCGATCTTGGCGTGCTTCACCTGGCGTTCTCCACATTCGCCTCGAATCTGCTCTACGACCTCACAGATCTGCGCTACGCCCGTCGCGCCGACAGGATGCCCCTTGGACTTCAGACCGCCGCTTGTGTTGACGGGTTTTTCGCCGTCGAGTGCGGTGTAGCCTTCGAGCGTCGCCGGACCGCCTCGGCCACGTTCCACGAATCCTAAATCCTCGAGCGCAATGATCTCGGCGATCGTAAAACAGTCGTGGATCTCGGCGACATCAATGTCCTTTGGCCGGACGCCTGCAGCCCGGAAAGCTTTGTCACCGGCTGCTCGGACGGCTGAAAACGTGCTGATGTCTTCTTTCTCATCGAGCGCCAAGCGGTCCGATGCCTGTGCCACGCCGCGCACGCACACGGGCTTGTCCGTGAACTCGGCCGCACGATCGGACGCGCAGAGCAGCACAGCGGCCGCGCCGTCGCTGATCAGCGAGCAGTCGTACAGAGTAAGAGGCTCCGCAATCATGCGACCGGCGAGGGCCTTCTCCATCGTGATCGGCTTGCGCAGGTGCGCCAGCGGGTTCTTGGCGCCGTTGGCGTGGTTTTTGACCGCCACGGCCGCCAGGTGCTCTCGGGTCGTTCCAAAGTCGTGCATGTGACGTCTGGTAATCATAGCGAACAAGGAGGGGAACGTCGCCCCCGCCTTGACCTCGCCTCCGAGGTCGCCCGCCGATGCCAAGATGTCGGTGGTGCGGGCTGTTGTCTGAGAAGTCATTTTCTCCACGCCAACCACCAGAACGAGATCGTAGAGACCGCCGGCTACGGCTGAGTAAGCGTGGAAGAACGCCGAACCACTTGAGGCGCAAGCGGCCTCGAAGCGAGTGCAGGGAACGCCGTCCAGCCCGAGAGCGGATCCTATGTAAGGGGCCAGGTGGTTCTGCCCTACAAACGAAGGACCCGCAAAATTCCCGACATAGAGGGCTTCTATCTGATCTGGATCGGCTTTCGATCCCTCCAGGCACTTCGCTCCCGCTTCTCTAGCCAACTCGCGGATGCTAAGCTCGGGGAAGGAACCGAACGCGGTCTTCCCAGTGGCGACGACCGCGACTGATCTCATGAATGTACTCCTCGAAACTGTTGATACTACTTGCATTTATTATTCCACGTTTCGCTCGTTCCACCGTCAAGCCTATAGAAGGGGTAGGGCTACGGTGAAATGTCTACTGTTGCGGTAAGCTCCACAATGCCGACCGAACAGTACTCGACCGTCGAAGAGGAAGTCCAGGTCTCTACCGACTCGGAATTCGTTGAAAGCCAGATGCGCCGAGTGTTCCGGCTCATCTATCGCGTCGTGGGCAATGTCCCCGACGCCCAAGATCTCACGCAAGAGGCGTTTGTGAAGGCCCTCAGCCGCCGTTCGCAGCTTAAAGACCCGCGGAAGGCGGCCCAATGGCTGGGTAGAATTGCGGTCAACACGGCCCTTGATTTCGTCCGCCAGCGGAAACGCGTTACCTTCGAAGAGCTGGACCGAGCTCCCGAGATGCAGACTGAGAATCCCGAGCAGCGCGTCTTGCGGTCGGAAAAGCGCCAGTACATTGAGGACGGTTTGCGGCTGTTGTCGGCGCGGGAGCGGGCTGCGCTGATCCTTCGCGACGTGGAAGGGCTGCCCGCCGCGGAAGTCGCCAGGCACTTGGGATGCTCTCCGGCGACCGTACGCTCCCATATTGCCAACGCTAGAGTGAAGTTCCGCAGATATATGAAGGGGCGAAAGCAATGAGTTTGCTTTTCATTGGACATCCGAGTGAAGCAGATCTCGCTCTGTTTGCCGGCGGCGAGCTCGGTCCCCTTGCGCGCTGGCGCATCGAGAAGCATCTCACGGACTGCGATGGATGCCGCGAAACCGTGTCCGATTTCTTCCATCTTCAGAGCGAGATTAGCGAGTTAAGCGATCTGCCCTCGCTCGATTGGAGCGCGTTGGCCAGCCGCATTAAGCTCGCCGTGGCGGACGCCCAAAGCGCTCCCCGGCGAGAGCAACGTTGGTTTCTCACCCGCCCGCTCGTTGTCGGAACGGGACTCGCCATGGCAACTCTGCTTTGCGCTTTTATCCTTGTCAAGCAGTTTCCAGTATCCGAGGTGGCGGATCTAGGCGAAGTGGCCAGCCTTTACGAGAAACAGGATGCGGGAGCGGCCTCTGCCGAGGCCGACGCAGTGGTCGGTGACCGTCTGGCACTCGCTCCCGAGCAATTCGCTCCTCGGGAGGAAGCCGTCTTCGAGGCTACGCCGGAAGGTGCCGGCGTGACGAGTCTTCGCAGTGAAACGGGATCTTACTACGAAAACGAAAAGAAACCGACAGCCGCGGGACCAGAGAAAGCGCTCTTGGCTCCGAAGAACAAGAGAAACGCATTGCAGCCGGCGGGCGAGCTTGTTGCTAGACGCGGTCCAAGAGGCGCAGAGCTTGGGAATCGGGAAGTATCGGAATTGGGGCAGCTTGTCTCTGCCGACGCGCCAAGTTTCACGAAACCGGCCGACAAGAAAGTGTCGGAGGGCGCCGCACGCTCGAACGAGCCGTTATCGCAGGTTGCCGTTGTGAACGCACAGACTGAATCGAATGAAGAGATGCGGCGAGGACTCTCGACGAATCAGGCCGCACCGGCTCTCCGTTCCCGAGACGACGAGTACCGAGCGGCCGGGGAAGGGGAAGCCTCTGCAGTTGCCTTCCGAGATGGGGTGGATGAACTGGCACCGGCAGCCGCGCCCGAACAACGGCGCCTTGCGGAAACCAAACTGCTGCGAAAGCGAGTCCTTGAAGAGGGATTGCCGGTCGAGGATCGACCGGTGCAAGAGCGTGTCGGGGCCGAGACCGCCCGCCAATCGCAGTCTGTCGTCGTTGCCGGGTCGCTCGGCCAGTCAGCTCAACAAAAAGAGGCTGGTGGGAAACTGGAGATGGCGGAGCACCGGAAAGGAACATCGTCCACGACCCACGCCCTGATGACTCGGATCCTGGCGGATAAGGATGGCGATCTGTTGACGCTGTCATTCGGTCCGGATGCGGACGTTTCTTTGGCGGCTGAAGGTTGGATGGTGCGTACTCTCGATTCGGATACGAACACCATTACGATCACCAATGTCTATCTACCGTAAACTCTCGTTCTTGCTGGCCGTGCTGCTGTGGTCTGCCGGAGCGTCCGACGCCCCGGCTCAGCGGCCGAAGCTTTCCTGGGGACCGATGCCTGATCCCGAATCGGCGGTTCAGGTAAGCATTGACGCTCGGGTGCCCTTAGCTATCGCCTCCAAGGACGCATCCGAGACGGAGTTTCACCTGCGCGGGGGTCTGATGGTGGTTGACCTGCGATGCAGGCTCTCGGTCGAGAACACCGGTCCGCGGCACCTGCGTGCCGTCACCTTCGGCGTCGTCGCAGGGCCGGTTACCGCCGGGGGTAAGGCGTCTGTCTCGCTGCCAAGCTTGAACGTGGCTCCCGGCGACACCTTCCCCGTCAACCTGAATCTGAAGCTAATCCGTCCCATGCCCGCGCCGCGCGAGTTTGTAAAAGTCTCGGTTGATGGGGTTCTGCTTTCGGACTTCACCTTCTTCGGACCCGACCAATTAGACTCTCGCCGCAAAATGACTTTCTGGGAGAAGGAAGCCGACCGCGATCGCCGGTACTTTAAGACGGCGCTCGAGTCGGGAGGGCCGGAACAGCTTCAAGCGGAGGTCCGTGCCAGTCTTGAGCGGCAGCAGAATCGGCCGAGGTTAGCGGCCCGGCTGGCGGCGAGCGGGACCAGGGCTTCAGAGACTGAACAGGTAAAAGATGGGCGTTCTCTCAAGCTTGCGCTACTTGATCTGCCGGAGGCGCCGCTAGAGCTGCTATCCGGCACGGCGACCGTGGATGGCGCCTCGGCTACTACGCCCGTCATCACGGTGAAGAACCGATCTCAAAGGCCCATTCGGTATTTCGAGCTAGGCTGGTTCGTTGACGACGGTGCGGGGGTCCGTTACGTGGCTGGTTGGGTACCCGCCCCTTCCCCTGTTAGGCCATTGCACCCTGGCCGATCTACCTCGACGAGCCTCGCCCGCAGGGTTGTCTTCGCGTCGAAGTCGGGGGACACCCCCAAGGATCAATTCTCGATTAACGGAATGGGCGGCTACGTCAGCCAAGTTCAATTCGGGGACGGCACATTTTGGATTCCCAGCCGCGACGACATCCAGCATCCTTCCCTACGAGCCACGCCTGTTTCCGCCGAAGAGCAGCGACTCAGCGACCTCTACCGTCGTAAGGGCCTCGAGGCGCTCATCAAAGAGCTGAGCAAGTTCTAGTACAGCTGTTTGTGGCGCAAGCTCTCAGCTTGCCGAGTCGGAAGGCAAGCAAGCGACGCATTGGACAAGGCTGTCGTGCCATCGGTTCCGGGCCAACGAAGTGCGACTGCAACTGAGCGTGCTGGCCTATAACCTGGGGAACCTATGGCGGAGGCCCGGGCTCGGTCACAGACTTTTTCGATTTTTTCTCCTCCCCGTTTCAACGACTTACGCCCCTGGACCCCTTCTAGGCCCTAATCCGTCCCGTATTCTAGTACGGGGCCCAGAAAAGAGAACCAGCAAGCAAATTTTTTTTATTCTTGCCACCCACTGGCACCGGTTGTTCGTTAGGCAGCTGTGGACAACTGCTATGCCTCACAATTCAGAAGACTTAACCATTAAGCCGGACAATCCCACCGCAGCCCTGCTCAGCTGCCAAACCGTTGCCACGGCAGCGAAACTCGTTCCGTAGCGCTCGCCTAGTGCTTGATTGCAAAAGTTCGCGTATTTAAGAAGCCCTTTTCCGAAGGAGTGTGCCGATCGTCCATCCGTCCCGGAAGTTGTTTGTTCGGAGAGCCTTCCGAGCCGCGACCGTGAGGGAGCGGTCCAGGGATTGTCGGCCTATAAACGATCGTCAACTTATGGAACTAAGCAGTAGGCCGTCTTTTGGCCCAGACTTGCGGCTTTTTTCTTCCGGTTGCCTCGGTAAGAAGGGAAACCACGATGGCGCAGAGAGCACTTCGGTGCCCGTCTCGAGTCGAAGCGAATTGTTCGTGGCCCAACGCAGACCAGTTGACACACCCACCATTCTGAAGGGGGAAACCGCAAAGACTTATCTCCCTTCGCCTAGCAGCCTTCCCCCACAGCGGGAATCGCTTTCCTTGGCGCCTCAGCGACCGATCGGGGATTGGGGTGGGATGCCAGCGCGCTGTCCCTGGCGGCAGGCCGCGCGCCTTGAGAAAGGTCAGCGCCCATCCGGGGACACTTGACTACAACAGCTAGTCTGAAAGGGGGAGACCGCGAAGCACGGCATGACACTCGACGAGCGAGAAACAAATGACGAAACAAACCCAATTTCTCACAACCCGCAAGGAATCAATGGGTTACAGCGGATTCCAGAACTGAGGGGCGGTCGGCTCAGCAGGACCTGACCGGCGGCGCCACCGAGGTCCGACGACCTCGACCTAAGGGCCGATGGCCCGAGGAGGGCAACAGGACCAACAACAGACCGCGCGCGGCACTGAACCAACGGCGCTACCGAGCACGAAATGACCAAACAAAGCCAATGTCTCATAACTACTATAAATACGGTAACTTACACGATCAATCCGGCACGCCGCAATAGGGCGATGGGCGGCACGCCGTGTCCGCACACGAACACGGCAAGCGCGGCGGCGGCCTTCACACCACAGAGCGCTGTGTACAATGGAATTTACTTCACCAAGGGGGCGGGTTCGAATGCAAAACGTCGTCATCATTGGATCGGGCTGCGCGGGCAACACGGGGGCGATTTATGCCGCGCGGGCAAACCTCGAGCCGTTGGTCATCGAGGGTCTCGAGGCGGGCGGCCAGTTGTCTCTGACCACCGATGTTGAAAACTACCCGGGATTTCCGGACGGCATCATGGGGCCGGACCTGGTCGAGAACATGAAAAAGCAGGCGCAGAGATTCGGCGCCGTTTTTCGATCGGGTGAAGTCACGAAGGCGGATCTTTCGGAGCGGCCGTTCAAGCTCCAAATCGGCGAAGAAACGGTCGAAACGAAAACGCTGATCGTGGCCTCGGGGGCCTCGGCCCGCTGGTTGAATTTGGAATCCGAGCAAAAGCTCATCGGACACGGCGTCAGCTCTTGCGCCACCTGCGACGGGTTCTTCTTTCGCGACAGGCCGGTTGTGGTGGTCGGCGGAGGAGACTCCGCCATGGAGGAGTCTACGTTCTTGACGAAGTTCGCCTCGGAAGTGACGATCGTGCACCGCCGGGATGAATTTCGTGCGTCGAAGATCATGCTCGATCGCGCCCAAAAGAACGAAAAGATCAAATGGATTACCGGTGCGCTCGTCGAAGAGGTCCAGGATGTCGACAAGGGCGAGGTCACCGGCGTTCGTTTGAAGAGCGTGGGCAATGGCAAGGCCTGGAACCACAAGACCGACGCGCTTTTCCTCGCGATCGGTCATATTCCCAACACCAAGATTTTTCAGGGCCAGTTGGATCTTGACGAGCAGGGGTACATCATCTCCCAGGGGGGAGCCAAAACGAACGTGGAAGGCTGCTTCCACGCCGGCGACGTGCAGGATCGCGTCTACCGTCAGGCAGTTACAGCGGCCGGGGCCGGTTGCATGGCCGCCATGGAGGCCGAGAGATTCTTGGAAGCCACCGGGGAATAGCCTGATCGAAGGGTGTAGATACGGCGCTAAGGTCCTGACTGGCTTCGTAAGCTAGTTCAACCGGTAGCTGACGGCACGGAGCTAGTCCGATTTGCTCACAAATTCCGCCGGTGCGCCACAAGACCCGTTGTTCTCGTAGGGGCCGACACGGTGGTCGGCCCACTACAGATCAGTACATATTGTTCAGTGCGCATTGTGGAAAAGATCGTACATCGACACTACTGGGCCGACACGGTGGTCGGCCCCTACAAATAACGTTCGTTCAACCCGGCCATCCGAACCCTGGCAAGAAAAGCGGCTGGACGCCCCAATCACCAAGCTAACCAGGCCGCGAATGAAGAGTCTTGGGACTGGCGTCTTGGGAAGATGCTCACCGAGCACCTGAGGGCACTGTCCAGGTCTCGTTCAGGGCCGTGACAGCGACCGGCGCAGACAGCAGAGGCGCGTCCCGTAGAAGAACCTCGTGGCGGCCCCGGCCGGAATCCTCGAGCGGGCGGCGTACTCAGGCGAGAATCTCTTTCACGACATGACCGTGGACGTCGGTCAGCCGCTGCTCGCGCCCGCCGAAGTGGTAGGTGAGCTTCTCATGGTCAAGGCCGAGAAGATGGAGAACGGTGGCGTGCAAGTCGTGGATGGTTACGGGATCCTTCGCCACCTGGTCCCCTAACTCGTCCGTTTCACCGTAGGTGACGCCACCTTTGATACCGCCGCCCGCCATCCAGATCGTGAAACAGAACGGATGATGGTCGCGCCCGTCGCCGTTGCCGGTATCGGGCGTGCGTCCGAATTCGCCCGCCCAGATGATCAGGGTCTGCTCGAAAAGGCCGCGTGACTTCAGATCCTTGATGAGCGCCGCTATGGCCTGATCGGTGACGAAGGCGTTTTTTTCGTGGTCCTCTTTCAGGTTGCTGTGCTGGTCCCATGTGCCGTTCATACCGAACTGGTTCGGGCAGGTGACCTCCACGAAGCGCACACCGGCCTCGACCAGGCGTCGCGCGCGCAGGCATTGCAAGGCGTAAAGACGTTTTGGCTTGTCTTCGGAATCAAGCCCGTAGAGCTTCTTCGTCGCCTCGGATTCGCGGCCCAAATCCAGCACATCCGGCACCAGCGACTGCATGCGGTAAGCCATCTCGTAGTTGGCGATCGCTGACTCGACGAGGTCATCGCCGCCCGTGTTTCGGAGGAAGTCGCGGTCCTGCCCGGCTAAGGCGTCCAGCTTGGCCCTTTGCACGCGCTGATCCTTGTCGGCCGGAGTGATGTTGTCAATGGGCGGACCCTCATCGCGGATGTGAGTGGCCTGGTGGGTCGCGGGCAGGAAGCCGTTGGCGAAGTTCTCGATTCCGCCCGGCGGAACGTAGGCGTCGCGGAGAAGGACGTAGCCGGGCAGATTCTTGTTCTCGCTGCCGAGCCCATAGGTGACCCAAGAACCGAGGCTCGGAAACCCTCCGACGTTGCGTCCGGTGTGGAGAAAGACATTGCCCCGAGCGTGGAGCGGAAACTCCGACTTCATCGAGCGGATGATCGCCAGATCGTCCACGCAAGTCGCCGTGTGGGGAAACAGCTCGCTCACCGGGGCGCCGCATTGGCCGTATTGTTTGAACTCCCAAAGGCACCGCAGCCACTTTCGGTCAGGCCCCGCAAGGTAGTTGTCGAGCTTGGCGTGTTTGCCGTCGAGCTCGGCAAGCTTGGGCTTGGGGTCGAAGCTTTCCATGTGGGAGACGCCCCCGGGCATGAAAAACAAGATTACGTTGGTGGCCTTGGGCGCAAAGTGGGGTTGGGCGGATTGCTTGGCGGCAAGAGCCTCGCTAGCCGCCAGCGCGGAGAAGGAAAGATAGCCGAAGCCGTTCGACGCAAGCTTCAGCGCGTCGCGGCGGGTCATCGCGGGCATGCAACCCGGACAACCGTCGTCGTTGGTGAATCGCCGCTTCATCCTCCACCCATTTTACTGAATGTACATGAATTCCTTGAGATTGAGAACCGCGTGAGCCAAATCTTTCCAGACCTTCTCACTGTCCAGCAGGTCCGACCGGGGGACTTGAAGCAGACTGGCCAGTTCGCCGGCCAGCCCGCGAAACCGCTCCTGTTCGACGGCGGTCGGGTCGCGGCCTAGCGTCATGCGAAACAGGTCCGTAATGCGCTCCTCGACGGAGGAGGCTTGACGATCCAGGAGCCGGTTCGCGCAAGCTGTCGCCTCGCCGACCAGGAAGGGGTCATTGAGAAGGGTCAGCGCCTGCGCCGGAACGTTGGTCACGTCGCGCCTGCCCCGGGTGGCCATGGGCATCGGGTAATCGAAAGTCTCCAGAAACCTGGCCCCTTCCATGCGGGTCACCTTGATGTAGATGCTGCGCCTGCCCTCGCCATCGAGCGGTCCGGAGAAAAGACGGCGGTAGTCCTTCGCTTCCGCGCGATTTGGATGGATGCTGGGACCGAACATCGAATCCTGAAGCTTGCCGGAGGTCAAAAGAATCGAGTCGCGCAGCGCCTCGGCCCCCAAGCGGCGGAGCGGGCAATGGTGCAGCAGCAAGTTTTGCGGGTCGGCCTTGAGGGCGCTGGGGACGGCTTCGCCGGCCTGCCGGAAAGTTTCCGAAAGCGCCAGCGAACGGATCATCTTCTTGATCGACCAGCCTTCCTCGACGAAGCGGGCGGCCAGGTAATCCAACAACTCGGGATGCGTCGGCTTGTCGCCGATGAGCCCGAAGTTATCGACCGAGGCCACGATTCCCCGCCCGAAAAGGTGATGCCAGATGCGGTTGACCATCACCCGCGCGGTCAGCGGATTGTCGGGGGCGGCGATCGCTTCGGCCAGCTCCCGCCTGCCGCTTCCCGCGGGCACGGTCGGTTGTGCTCCCAAAACATGCCTCAGGAAAAGGCGCGAGGCGGGCTTTCCGTAACCTTTCGGATCGCCGCCAATCAGAACGGGGAAATCACGGCCCGGACCACCGTCCGCCAAGCCCTCGACGACTCGCGGCGGGGAGATGCGCGCCTCAACGGCGCGGTACTCATCAATCAGCGCGCGCAACCGCGGGCTGGCGCTCGTTTTGTTCGACAGCAGGTCGTTGCGGGTAAGCCAGTTCAACCAACGGGCATCGTCGTCTGTCGCTCGGCCCGCAGCCCAGTTGGTCACGGCCATCCCGACCCCAGCAGCGTAGCGGGCCGCTAGATCGTTCCAGTCGCTTGGTGCACCGGCGTCGAACAGCCGCATCATATGCGACAGCTCCTCGCGGGGTGCCTCGTCAACGTCGTGCAGAACCGCCTCAACGACCCCGAAATAGGACGTTGGCGACTCGATCTCGCCGGCTTGGGACTTCAGCCTTTTCGGACGATCGGGGATTCGCGGATTCTCCCATTTGGTCACCAATTCGACGAAGACCGGGAGCTGTTCTTGCTCGGCTTCGGTCTCCAGCTTGTTCCACCTCAACGAGTCACTATTGAGAATCTCGTACTTTTCCCCAATGGCACAGTTATCGATGACCTTGCGGTGAGCGCCGAGCATGCCGCCCATCGCGCGGATGCTCAGATACTTCTTATCCTTGGGCAGAGTGGGAGACCGTAGGGCCCCGTTCAAGCGGCTCGACAACGCATGGGTGTAAACGCCCGCGGGGAATACGCCGGCGACCACTCGATCTCCTTCCGGCGCAACAGCAAACTCGCCGCTAGGGGCCGGTCCCCGGCGCAGTCCCATGCCGGATGCGCGCCAGTTGTTGGCATTTTCGGACCGGAAGTCGGCAAACGGCTCGAAGTTGGCACTATTGAACTCCACGCGCTCGGCCAACTCCCGGCGGTAGAGATCCGCTAATTCCCGGGACGCAGCCTGGAACACCGCCTGCGACCCGCCGCCGTCATCTAACAAGACAGCCCACGGGTGACCAAGGTCCGCGAGTCCCTGTTCCGGGCAGCTAAGGGCGTTGCGCCAAGCCTCGAGGCGATCGGCGTCCAACCCCTCGGCGACGGATGCTTGGTCGGGATCTGAAGAAGGCGCGGCGGCGAGCAGATACCGAGCCACGTCTTTCGCTTCGCTGAGCCAGATCTTCGCTAGCTCGTTTCTGATCCGCGGTTTTAGGCGGCCGAGGGTCGCCGTTTCCTTAGCGTTGACCTCCGCCGTGTCGATCGCGTGAACGACAACGCGGCTGCTATTGAGGATGCCGTACAGACCGTAGTAGTCTTCGGTCGGAATCGGATCGAGCTTGTGGTCGTGGCAGCGCGCACAAGCGACGGTGAGAGCCTGAAACGTCTTTGTCAGCGTGTCGATCTGGTTATCCATGACGTCGAGAGCGATCCCGCGGAACTTGATGCAGTCGTCGTGCCCGGCTTCGCCAAGACGATAAAACGCGGTCCCAATGACGGACTCGTTGATCCGCTCGTCCTGGTTGATCCGCGGTTCCTTCAACAGATCGCCGGCAATATGTTCGCGTACGAGCTGGTCGTAGGGAACATCGGCGTTGAAAGCGCGGATCAGGTAATCACGATAGCGCCAGGCGCCGATGATTTCGTAGTTCCACTCGTAGCCGCGCGTTTCTCCGTAGCGCACCAGGTCGAGCCAGTGCCGCGCCCAGTGTTCACCGAAACGGGGCGAAGCCAGCAGGTGGTCCACTAGCCCCTGGTACGCGTCGGGTGAGCTGTCGGCGACGAAGCGATCGCTTTCGGCCGCGGTAGGCGGTAAGCCGGTCAAAACGTAACTCAGGCGCCGGATCAGAATGCGACGGTCGGCCGGCTCTGAGGGTGAAAGACCGGCCTTCTTCAGCGCCCGATAGACGAAAGGGTCTACCGGGCTGCGCGACCACTTCGCCTCGGCAACTCTGGGAGGCGAGGGTTTCTTCACCGCCTGGAAGGCCCAGTGTTCCCGGGCAAGTTTTTTGTACTGCTCGTTATCGGCGGCTACGGCGGGCGACAGGGGCCAGGGAGCGCCGCGCCGAATCCACTCCTCCAGCGCCGCGATCTGAGACTCCTCGAGACGGCCGCCCAGGGGCATCTTCAATCCCTGGTGGCGGACGGCTTGGATCAGCAGGCTGGCTTCGGGTTTGCCCGAGACCACGACGGGGCCGCGCCCGCCGCCCTGCATCATCGCCGCGCGAGAGTCAAGGCGCAGGGAGTTGAACTGCTTCTCGGGACCGTGGCAGCCGTAACAATTCGTGGCCAGCACCGGGCGGACGCGGGTCTCAAAGAATTCGATGTCCGCCGACCTAGGTGGCGGCTCTTGTGCCGCCGCGGGCGCGAGGGGCCCGCAGACCACACAGGCCAACAACATGCAACGTGCAATCGAACCGAGACGGCGCAAGTTCAAGACTCCTCGCCCGTAGATTACCATTCCGCGGAGTACCTTCTACAACCGCACCACACTACCGGGACAAACACGAGTGTTCGTTGCCACCGAAGTGCCTGTGAGTAGACCGGGACATAGGTAGCGACCGCCACTCTTGGCGGTCCAGTTTCGAGTAGGGGCCGGCAATCCTGCCGGCCAGATGAACGACAAGCTGAAGCGCTCGACTTTCAACCACACGGACGGCGACCTTGCCCGACAAACTGCAGGCCGGGCGATCTACACGAACTGTTGCCGCGAGACATTCGACGGCGGCGGGCGCGCGCCGCTCGGCTAGCGGAAGCTCTTCGCACAGCGAAAGCCGATGTTCGGACTGCGCTCGGCGGCTCGGGCAAAACTGCGATAGGCGCAGGTGAGAAACTTCGGCAAATCCGCCCAGGAACCGCCCCTGAGGACTCGATACAGTCCGTTCTCGGGACCCGGCGGGTTTCTATCGGGCGCACGTTCGTAGTAGTTCCTTTCGTACCAGTCGGCGCACCACTCCCAGACATTCCCAGCAATGTCGCAGAGTCCGAAATAGCTTTCGGGAAAACGACAGACTTGACCGGGGCCGGTGATAACATCGAAGCGGACATCTTCTTTCGTGGGATCGCGGTCACCCCAAGGGTACACGGCTCCTTCAGCAGGGCCGCGGCACGCGCGCTCCCATTCGGCTTCGGTCGGCAGTCTCTTGCCCGCCCACCGGCAGTAGGCCGCCGCATCTTCCCAATTGACGTTTACCACCGGATGGGCAACTTTGTCGCCAGGCAATTTGCCGCCAGGCCAGTAGTAGGGGGCGGCCCGACCGGTCGCCTCGACGAACGCCGCGAAGTCCTGATTCGTCACTTCGTGCCGATCGAGGTGGAAGGGATCGACAAAGATCCCGCGGACCGGGCGATCGTCTTTGAGGAGAGTCGGGAACCACTTCAGCCCGTCGTCGGGCAGCGCGTGGGAACGGCCTCGAAGAAACTCGCCGCCGGGGACAAATACCATTCCCGGCTGGCCGGCCTGGGCGACAAGAACCGAATGCAGGAAAAGAATACTAACCGTAAATGGTCGCAATCTCATCTGTGGGGATGTGGCCGTTGGCTCCCAGAGGGTCTACGTAAACGTAGGGGCGGCCCGACGGCGCGTTGCGAATCTCCTTGCTCCAATCGATCCCCAGGGCGGAAAACATGGTCGCCGTGACATTCTCGATGCGTGGCTGCTCTTTTCGCCACCATCCGGTCTCCAGGCATTTCTCGCCTGCCCGATCCGAGCGGCCCAGCACGCGGCCGCCCTTGACCCCGGCGCCCGCAAAGAGCGCCGGAAAGCATCGGTTGTAGTGATCGCGGCCATTCATATTGTTCAGAGCGCCCGGAGTACGGCCGAATTCGCTCATGGCGACAACCAGTGTTTCGTCGAGCAAAGTGTCTCCAGGGTTGTTCCCCGAAGGTGTCGACGCGAGATCTTCCAGCAGGGCCGAGAAAGCCTGGTCGAACTCCGCGCACAGCTTGTAGTGATTGGACTCCGCCTCCCGGTCCCAGATCTTCACGTGGTGATCCCAACCCGGGTGGCAGACATGGATGTAGCGCGTACCGGCGTCGCTGGCGAGTACGTTGCGTGCGAGAATCGAGGCGACTCCAACGAGCGTGTCGCCATATCGCTCGCGCTCCTCGTCGGGGATGCGGAAAGCGGCCGGCCAGCGATCGTCGGAAAGCAACTTGTAGGCGGCGTCGTAAAAATCGTTGTAGCCCGCTATCTGTCTACCATACCCGCCCGAGCGGGAACGTTCCGCCTCTCGGATTTGGCGAAGCAGAGACCAGCGCTCCTCGAGCAACTCGACTGCTTTCTCGTCAAGCGCCATCCCCTTCTCAATGGCTTCGGTATTGATGTCGACCACCGAAAACCTGGGTGGAAGAAACCCTGTCGCCAGCGCCCCGGCAGACCCCTTTTCCAAATTGAACGACATATAGAGAGGGAAGGTGTCGTTCGGGCGACGTTCGGGCTCGAGCTCCATGGCAATCACCGAGCCCAGTGCCGGGATCTCGCGCGCGAAGGCGAGGTTCATCTGCCGGCCGGTCTGAACGTAATATTGCGCCCGAAAATGCACCTCCTCGTGACTCAGCATCGAACGCAGAATGGCGAGCTTGTCCACGTGTTTCTCGAGGCGAGGGAACAGCAGGTGCGGCAGGGAAAGGTCAGCGTTTATTCGTCGGACGTCCAGGTCGTCAGGCGAACCTTCGTTTTCCTTGAAGTCGAACGACTCGGTGTGGCTGACGGCGCCGGAAATCTCGAAAAATAGAACGTTGCGCGCGTTTCCCCGGGGGTGAAATCTCGGCTTCGTCGCCGCCGCTTGCAGCGGCCATGCGCCTCCGACCGAGGCTCCCACAAGCCCCAGACCGCCGAGGCGCAGCAGGTCCCGGCGAGTGCCGAACACTTCCTCTACGGTCTTCGTTCTCGACATAGGGCACCCCTAATAATTGAATAGGAACTCCACATTGTTGATCAGCGCCCACTGCAGGTTCTGCGCCCCTTCGACGCGGTTCCTTTGAAGTGCGGCCTGAGCTATTTCTTGCTCGCGATCGGACGCCGGTCGGGAAAGCGTGGCCAGAAACATCTCCTCGACTACGCGAGCGTCATCCGAATAACGATCAAGCAGTTGCCGCACCCGGCTGCAGTCCTCCGCGAGAACGCGCTCGGCGACCACCGGCGACTGCATCAAAACAAGTGGATGCAGAAGCGATCCGGCGATCCTGCGGGGAGGGGTATTTCGGTCCGACTGCCCGAGAGTCTCCATGAAATAGCGAATCTCCCGTTCCCCGGCGGGGCCGCTGAGCTGCATCGCCATGCCGACGGTTCCGGTACCGAATTCGAAGTTGCCGGGGCGGTCGGTGGCGAGCACCACTGCGTCATGGAGCTCTTCGGCATTGAGCCTGCGGACAAACTTGCGGGCATAGTACTTGGTGTAAGAATCTTTCCACTGGCCGGGGAAACGGGCCGATAACTGGTAGGCGCTCGAACGACAGATCGTCGACATCAGGCGCTTGAGACTGTAACCGCTGCGCTGGAAATCTTCCCCTAGTGCAGTGAGCAGCTCCGGATGAGAAGGCTGCAACTCCCACCCTTGGGGCAGGTTCTCAGGGACTTGGCGATCGAGGTCGAATTCATCATACGGTTCGACAATCCCAAAACCCATTAGCTGGGCCCAGAAGAGATTCACCGTGGCGCGGGCGAACTGCGGATGACTGCTGAGCATCCTGGCCAGCGCTGCCCGCGGCTCGTCCTCGGGCTTCATTCGCTCGGAGGTCAGGATGAAAGCCGGCTCGTTGGACCCGCCCAGCCGAGGCACCCGGATCATGCTTTGGCCCGTGGTGTCGTAGCCGGGGCCATGATCGTCGATGATGAACTCCCCGGCCTCGGGCTTCCCGTTTTCCCAGAACATCTGATAGCGGGTCCGACCCAGGAAAGCCGCATACTGGAAAAACTCTTGCCGGGTCTTCCTGCTTAGCCAGACATTGACCGCTTCAAGGTGTCCCTGGCCGTCGTGACATGAGACACAGGAGAGATTGATGCCGAGAAACGCCTTCCCGTAAATGATGGCGAGTTCGTCATGGGTGTCCAACTGATGGACCATTCCGAAGTCGTCGCCATCATCCGGGTAGGCTTTACCCTGAACATGTTCGCGGGCAATCAAGTTGGCTGCCGCTACAACATGGTTGCTTTTGGCGGAAGCGGCAATGATAGCTCGGGCGACTTCATCATAGGGTCGATCCGAGCGTAGGTTCTCCCTCATCCAGTAATGAAAGAGATGCTGGCCCCGACCCATCTTGCCGTTGGCCCGAAACAGGTCCATGAAAAAGTACGCCCACTTGTCAACCCAGGCTTCACTGTCCACAAGCCGGTCGATCAGCTTGTCGCGCTTGGCCGGGTCGGTATCGGCTAGGAAGGCTCTGATTTCCGCGGGAGAGGGAATGCGGCCCGTCAGGTCGAGCTTGACGCGACGGAGAAACTCTCTATCGGTCGAGAGCGGGGCATGGGGGATACCGTCGCGCTCGATCTTTTGGAAAATGAATCGGTCGATGAAGTTCCGCCGAGGGGCCGGCGGCGCCTCCGGTTGCTCGCCATGCGGCCTGGATGCAACCAGGCGCTCGGTCAACGAGCCCGCGTCGTTCGATTTGGGTGCTGAAAAGAGCGTTGCGTGGGTCTTGGAGAACTGCTCCGGCGGCATCGCCTCCGGTTTGGCTTCACGCGGTTGTTTGCGAGCTTCCTCGCTCTGACCAAACAGGGCGAACCCGCCAATCCACACCCACAGGACTGTCGAAAGGATCCGCTTCATAGGCGGTCTCTACTGGAACGTCTAAGGGCATGGTACGCAAAGGCACCGCGGCTGTCAATCCGGCAACGCTCTTCACAAGAGGTTCTTGCTGGTCGTCACGCCGAACTTGGCACACTGCCAATATCGCCGACCAACAAGAGCGGCCGGCGTAACACCATCAGCACCACATCGGGGCCCATGTACACCAGGCTGCTGAAAGTGGAGGTAGCCCGATCATGTTGGCGTCGCGTCTGGACGCAACAACCGAGGAAGAGTACGCCACAACAGAATAATTGAGGGCCTTTACGCAGACTATGGGGGATCTTTCATCCGGCCAGCCGGCCACTCGCCCTAGTCTACGATGCCCAATGGCAGGGAGAACCGCCGAAACTCATTCCAAAAAACAACCGAACGCGCTAGTCGCTCGCCTTTTTCTCGGGTGTGTACTGGCTCAGGATTCGCAATAGTTCATCCGCTGCCGGCGGAGCCTTAACGTCCCCTCTCAAGATGTCTTGGGCGCGGGCATCGAAGCCGTACAAGCTACGATTGGCCCCGTGGGCAGGACGCAACGTCGCCCCGTCGAAGGCGACGCCCGCAAACAAGCCGCGAGAGCGACCGTACGTCAGGATCTCGTTCCGCAGAAAGGTGTCCGTGTTTCCCGACGCAGCGCGCCCGACCGGCCCCGCCGCGGCCGCGCCGTCGACGCCGATCGTGAAACTAGTCCGGAGAAGTTTCTTGATGCTTTGCTTGCCAAGGAACACCAAGACGAGGTCAGTAGAACTTCCGCCGATTTGGAATCCGACGTTGCCGCCCTCAATGCGGAACGTGGCTGGCGCACTCCAGCCCTGATCGGCCGTGCGACAGCTCACCACACCCTTGCCGTATTTGCCCCCGAAACCCAAAGCTCCCTTCCACACCGAAGGAAACACCCCGACGCACTCTGCCCTCTTCAGAAGGCCGTGGGGAATGCCCCTGTCACTTCCGGAAAGCGTATCTCTAAGCACCATGGCGGCCGCGCCCACCCGCTTGGCAGCCCTGCGTGAATCTGCCATGAGCTTCGCGGGGCTGATCAATGTCAGTAAAAAGACGGTCGCTCCCATCGCAACCAAGCAGCGAGCTATTGCCGATCCCAAATCAACCTGGGGCAAAAACGCGCCCACTCGGCCAACCCGGTTACGAGATCTCGTTCTCACGGCCTTCATAAGACCTCCTCTTCTTACTTGTGTTTAGTAGACGAATACTTGCTCAGGGTCGCTAGCAAGTTCCCGGTCGACTCCGGGGCAGGTATTTCGCCGCTCAAGATCTTCTTCGGCTCAACGTCCCGGCCATAAATCTTGAAGTTGGCGTCATGGTCGGGCCGCAGCGTAGCACCCTCGAGTGAAACGCCGGCAAAGACACCGCGCGAGCGAGAATAGGACAGAATCTCGGCGTGCATCTGGGCATCCGTCTGAGCTGTTGCCGTCCGTCCCACTGGGCCGCCTGCCACTGCGGCGTCCGCTCCTAGAGTGAACTTGCTTTGAATGAGCTTTTCCGCACCACGCTCATTCATCACCAGTAGCACCACGTCGGTCGAGCTCGCGCCGATCTGCAAACCGAAACTGCCTCCCTCGATGCGGACCGTCGAAGGTCCCGTCCAACCCTTGTTGCCCTTGCCGCGGCAGTTCAGCACGCCCTTGCCGTACTTCCCGCCGAAACCTAAACCAGCTTTCTTGACGCCAGGGATGATGGCCACGCATTGCGCCTTGCCAAGCAAATCTTGGGGAATCGCGCCGTCCCTAGCCCCCATGATTTCATCGAGGACCCGCGCGGCACGATCGCAGCGCTCGACCGCCTTGTTCTTCCTGGCGGCTAGGCTTACTACGGTCAGAATGAGCAGAATGCAGACTCGAACTTTCATGAGATCCCTCCTTCCACAACACTCATTCTAATTTAGATCAGCCACGCACCTGCCAGTCTCGTCAATTCGTTTTCTAAAGTACGCCTCCCGGCGATGACGCGCGGGCGATCCGTCCGAAACATGTTCTATCATTTATGTTTTAACATATCCACGTGCCGGTGCATCGTCAAAAACGGCCCCGAGGGCAATTTGTTCAATCTCTGCTAGGATCGACCAGGGCCGTTCACGCTCAGCAGAGCTGTCGGCGCTCCGACTGAGAACCGACACTGGGTCATCCCGAGATCGAGTCCATGACCGACGAGCCGGCAGCTCCTATCCTTCTGGAAGGTGTGACTTATCGCGTCGGCGAGACGGCGCTCGTTTCAGACCTGACACTCGAGGTCGAAGCGGCTCAGACACTGGTGTTGTTGGGTCGCAGCGGATCAGGCAAAACGACAGCCCTTCGTCTCATAAACGGCCTAATCAGGCCGAGTGAAGGGCGTGTCCTGGTCGAGGGTAAGAGCACGGAAGAATGGGACCCCATTCGCCTTCGACGCAAGATCGGCTATGTCATCCAGGAAGTGGGCCTTTTCCCACACTTCACTGTGTCACAGAATGTGGGCCTGGTACCAACGCTAGAGGGATGGAGCGAGTCGGACGTGCAGCGTCGCACCACCGAGCTACTCACGAAGGTCGGACTGGACGCAGAGCCGGTGGCCGAACGTTATCCGCACCAGCTTTCAGGGGGACAGCGGCAACGCGTTGGCGTGGCGCGCGCTTTAGCCGCCGATCCGCCTTTCCTGCTCATGGACGAGCCCTTCGGTGCACTTGACCCCATCACGCGAGCTGAGATTCAGCGCGAGTTTCTGACCATCCGCGGAAACCTCGGCAAGACAATCGTCTTCGTCACCCATGATGTACGCGAGGGATTGCTACTTGCCGACCAGCTTGGCGTTCTTGAAGAAGGGCGGTTGGTTTGGTCGGGGCCGCCCGAGCAGTTTTGTTCATCGGGCGACGCTGCCGCCGCGCCTTTTCTGGAGTCTCTATCGTGAACCTATTCAGCTACCTTCAGCAGTATCAAACACAGTTAGCAGGACGGACCCTAGAGCACCTGTGGCTTGTGGCGCTGTCGATCAGCATCGCGGCGCTGATCGGGATTCCATCAGGCGTGCTACTCACTCGGCGGCCTACCCTCAAACGGTGGGTGCTGGGAGTTGCCAACACGGCCCAAACAATTCCAAGCCTGGCCCTTTTCGGATTCCTCATTCCCCTGCCCTGGATCGGGGGAGTCGGTCCACGATCGGCCATTGTCGCTTTGGTCCTATACGCTTTGTTGCCCATCATTCGAAACACGTATACAGGGATCGTGGGCGTTGACCGCTCAGTTCGGCAGGCGGCGGAAGCGATGGGCATGACCGACTGGCAGCTTTTGAGGCTCGTCGAGCTGCCGTTGGCGGCTCGCACGATCATGGCCGGCTTGCGCGTGGCCACCGTCAGCGGCATCGGGATCGCCACGATTGCGGCCCTAATAGGCGCGGGAGGCCTCGGAGAGTTCATCTTTCGCGGCATCCAGTCCGTCAACACGGGTCTGTTGCTAATCGGCGCCGTGCCGGCCGCGCTGATGGCGTTGGCCGCTGATTTCGGGCTAGGCCTGATTGAGAAGCGGCTCGTGAGAGGACAAGCAGCGTGAATGTTGCTGGTAAGCCCACGGGGCTTGTGAAAAAGTTCTCGGAGCTGCCGGGCGTCGTTAGGCACTAGTGCTTGGTTGCGTAAGTTCACGATCGTTTATAGGCCGGCAATCCCTGGACCGCTCCCTCACGGTCGCGGCTCGGAAGGCTCTGCGAACAACCCACTTCCGGGCCAGACGGACGACCGTATGATCCTTCGGGGAAGGGCTTTTTAAATACGCGAACTTTTGCAATCAAGCACTAGTCAAGCCACACGGTTCCCCACCCACATTGTGAACCTCCCCGCCCAAAAGCAGATGCCCTTTCGTTGGCCCGGCGGTTTCTGGCGCTCTCTCGTCAGCATCCTGATCGGCAACGCCATTTACTACGGGCTGGTGAATTATCTTCCGGGCGGCGCGCGGCACGAACCTTTCGCCTTCGACTGGGGGCTGGCCGTGGACCTTTGGATATGCGTAGGCGTCTACGGCCTGAGCCGCTTAGTCTGGCCCCCTCAGAAAGGATAGGCCGCTAGCCCGCGGTAGAAGTGGGTTCGGGTGAAAAATGGGGGCAACCATGCGATTTCGCTCGCCGCCGCCCACACAAAGTAGGGGCACGGCATGCCGAGAACAGAGCCAGTATTGTACCGTTGGCAAACTGCATCCGCGCCCCTGGGCAAAAACAGGACAGCCTGAATTATGGCACCGTTCCGACAGCCGAGTCTGACCTGCTGTTGCGTTGCACTCCTACACCAGCTTCGCCGGATTCACTAACTTCCCGATCTCCGCGGCTTCGATCGTCACAACGTCGCCGGGCTGCAAGGCCGCTTCTTCCGTTACGATGATTCCGGTGCCGGTGAAAATAACCGCCGGCGCGGGTACGGGGTTGCTGCGCAGCAGGTATTCGGCCAACTCCTCGAACTTGCGCCGCAGTTGAGCGGTAGAAGCCGATCCCTCAAACGTGGTTTCTCCGTTGCGAGTGATCGTGCAGCTCAACTCCAAATCATATGGATTCGCGATTTCTTCCGGAGTTACGAGCACCGGGCCAAGCGAGCAGCAAGCTTCGTAGGCCTTTGACTGCGGGAGGTAAAGCGCGTTTTCCTTTTCGATGTCCCATGCCGAGACGTCGTTGCCCAGCGTGTAACCCACAATGTCGCCGCGGCTGTTGATGACGATCGCCAGTTCCGGCTCGGGCGCGGTAAACTTTGAGTCCGCGCGAATGCCGATCGCTTCGCCGGGGCCGACGCAATAGCGGCTGGTCCCTTTAAAGAAGATCTCCGGACGGTGGGATGGGTTGTGCACGTAGCCATACATGCCTTCGCCGGTGCCGAGTTCCCCGTCGCGGAACTCCGCGCTCGGGGCGTAGGTGCAGCCGCAACCCCAAACTTCGGACGGAGTAACCGGGATTTCGGGCTCCGTAGTTACCACTTCCGATGAGGCCGATTCAGCCGCCACCTCGCTAAGACTCCGCCCCTGCTCTTCGGCTTTTTCAATCAAAGAAGCCACGGTATGTTCCGGAATCGGCCGATAGCCTCCGGCTGCCACGATGGCAGCGCTCAGCGCTCCTGAAGAATCTCGAATCTGTGCTAATTTCATCGTCTCTCGCTAGTTCGGTTGATGATTTGCTATTGGGTCTCGCAAAATACAGCGACTTTGGATCAGGGGCACAGCATGCTGTGCCCCTACAGTGTGAACACAGGCCATGGCGCGATAATTCGCGAGACTCAGTAAGAGCGGCAGCGCGTAAGTTCAGCCCCGCGTATCGGCGGCCGCCTGGACGAATGGGCTACGTATTACTCTCTCAGGCCAAAGGTAAGAAGTGTAAGACCCGCTTTCACGGACACGTACTGCTTGCCATCGACAAGGTAGGTAATAGGTGAGTTGTCCGTTCGAGCGCCGAGGTTTTTTCTCCACAGCAACTTGCCGGTCTCGACGTCGAGGGCCATGAAATTACCCTCTATGCTGCCTGAGAAGAGGACGTCACCGGCGGTCGTCAGCAATCCCGATTCGGAAACCTCCGTCATCTTGAACTCCCACTTTCTTTCTCCCGTCTCGGGATCGAGCGCGCGGATGGCCCCGTAGCCTGCATCCTCTTCCGCCATGTGGTTAGGAAAGATTCTTTCCACAAGGCTGCCATCGTAGCGGTTGCCGGCGGTGTAGATCGGTTCGCCCAAGTAAAACACGCCCCAGTAATCCGCCCAAACCGACAAGTAAAAAAGACCGGTCCTGGGGCTGTAGGAGGGCGCGTACCAGTTGGTCGCTCCTTGCGCCGCCGGGTAAACCTTAACGCCTTCTTTCGTTGGTTCCGTACCCGGTAGTTTGATGGGCCGACCTTTTTCGTCGAGGCCCTTGGCCCAGGTTTGCTTGGCAAACGGCTTTCCCAGTAGGAATTCTCCTGTCGCGCGGTCCAGCACGTAAAAGAAAGCATTGCGGTTGCCCCACAGCATCAACTTGCGCGGCCGCCCGCGAAACTCTCTGTCCACCAGCACCGGAATTTGAACCGCGTCCCAGTCCCAAACGTCGTGCGGTGTGAACTGGAAGTGCCATTTCAGCTTGCCGGTATCAACGTCAAGGGCGACGACGGAACCGGTGTAGAGATTGTCGCCGGGGCGTACGTCGCCATTCCAATCAGGGCTGGGATTCCCAATGCCCCAATAGACCAGGTTCAGGTCAGGATCAAACGATCCCGTCACCCAAGCCGAGCCGCCGCCCGTCTTCCAAGCGTCGCTCTCCCAAGTCTCGTGGCCCGGCTCGCCAGGGCCGGGTATGGTGTAGAAGCGCCAAGCTCGTTCTCCGGTCTTAGCGTCATAGGCGTCAAGGTAGCCGCGAATGCCGTACTCGCCGCCCGCGGTTCCGACGATGATCTTATCCTTGACCGCGAGGGGAGCCACGGTCACGGTATAGCCTTTCGTGTTGTCACAGACCTGTCGGTCCCAAAGAACGTTCCCGGTTTTCGCGTCGAGCGCCAGCAGCCGGCCATCGAGTGTTCCCGTAAAAACCCGATCGTCGAGGAGAGCTACCCCGCGGTTCGAGCGGGCGACTGTGTTGACCCTTTTGGGCAAAGTGTGGACGTAGGTCCAGAACCTACGGCCGGTCTTGGCGTCGAGCGCTAGGACATTGTTATTTCCTTCGGTCAAGTACATGATGCCGTCAACAACCAGCGGCGTCGCCTGTAGCTTGCCTTCCGTGCCGGCATGAAACATCCACTTTAGTTCGAGGTCGCCAACGTTCTCCCGGGTAATCTGTTTCAGTCCACTGTAATGCTGGCTTTTATAGGTCCCCGAATAAGTTGCCCAATTCTGGGGGTTGGCTTCGGCGCTGAGCAGATCTTCGTAGCTGACCTGGGCTGTCAACACGAGCGCCCACAAGGCAAGAAGGATCGTGCCCCCGAGAGGTCTCATCGCCGTGCTCCCTTTGGTTTTAGCGTCGCGAGGTAATTGACAAGATCATCAATCTCGCGCTGACTCAACTTTCGCTCGAAGGACGGCATCACGGAATTTTTGTCCAGGTCATATTCTTCGAGGTCGCTCTTCATGATTGAAATGAGGCGCTCCTGGGAATCGAGGAACTGCAGCGAGAAAGTGTCTTCGTTTAACCGCCGTCCTGTGACCGTAATCCCTTCCCGGGTGGTAGCGCGCAGCTCCCAGTAAGCGGGAGAAACCTTCTCGTTCGGGTTGAGAATGGATCGCTTCAGTTCCTCGAGAGATCTGTCCCCTCCAATGTGACTCAGATCGGGACCGCGGCGCCCCCCCTCACCTTTGACAGTGTGACACTGTGGACATCCACCCTTGTCCCGGAAAAGCTTTGCGCCCCGAGCAGCGTCACTTGCGCTTTGCTTTGCTCCAGCGGTCCGCCGGAGCGACTGAACGTACGCTACGACCTGCCAACGTTCCTTTTCGCTAAACGTGAAAGGCGACATCCCCGTACCCGGAATCCCATCTCTGATCGTTTCGTACAGCTCAAGGTCCGTAGTACGGCCGGGCGATCCTCTCCTGATCTGACGGCCTATTCCAGGTGTGCCATTGCCGTCCAGTCCATGGCATATGGCGCAGAAGGGACGAAAAAGCCGAGCGCCGGCCGCTTCATCGTCGGCCGACGTGTAGGGGTTTTGAATACCGGGTTGCTGGGCAGCCAGCGAGGCGCAAAACAGCACCAGAACAGCACACCACGGGCCGACGTGATAGCCAATCGGCCTCATTGACTCACGACAAATCGCGCGCCGTCGCATTACCACACTCGAATGCTCCATTTCATACATACGCTCACGTTTCGGGCGAAAAATGGGAAAAAATGCTGGGGACAGTCAGCCGCGGCTGAAGATGTCACTGATTCCAAGCGCCTTCCGTGACGCTGCTTGTGACAGTCCCCGATTTTTTCCTGCATTCGGGCACAGCATGCCGTGCCCGAAGCTCCCGATCGCGCATCTGGCTTCTAAATATGCGTGACCGAGCTTAGTGCGTAAGCCCGCCCCGTTCAGCTTCCCTTCTGAATCCCCGCCTCTTCGTACACCACGAAGAACTGATTCGGTTCGATCTTCTCAAACTCCTGACGCTTGCCGCTAGGCCAGAGGACCTCGATGTGTTCCACGAGAAGATCACCTCCCAGGCCAAAGGTGAGCGGCAGCTCGCTCTGGGAGCAATAACTCGAGCCGCTTCGAACCATCTGCCACTGCTCGCCGGAGGCGCTTCCGACTTTCACAACCGCTCCGATTCCGCTGCGATTCGACTCGCGGCCCACCAGCTTCAGCCGTAGATAGGAATTCGCATTGCCGCCGTCGTTGCGCAAAAGATAGGCCGGACCATTATTCGTCGAGATTAGGACATCGAGATCCCCATCGCGATCGTAGTCGCCGTAGGCGGCGCCGCGCGCGACTACCGGGCGAACAAAGTCCCTCCCAACCTTGTCGTTGGCCAGCTCAAACCGCCCCCGCCCCGTATTCCGAAACAATAGGGGCGTTTGCTCGTATTGAACCTTCGGCTGGACGCGGCTGATCTCCTGCTCCAGATGTCCGTTGGCAGCAAAGATATCCAGGTGGCTGTCCAGGTCGTAGTCGAAGAAGAACGCTCCGAAGGTCAGGTATAGCAAGCTTGCTCGCCCCACCGCGCTCGTCGGGGCTTCATCGACAAATAGCCCGTTCCCCTCGTTGTGATAAAGCGACAGCATTTCATTCGAGAAATTACCGACCAGCAGGTGCGGGCGCCCCGAGCGGTCGTAGTCGGCGGCATCGACGCCCATCGCGCCGCGCGCCTTGCCGTCTTCCGCAAACGCCACCCCCGAAGCCAGACCTTTGTCGGTAAACGTGCCGTCTCCATTGTTGCGGTAGAGCTTGTTGGGCTGCGTGTCGTTGGCCTGAAAGATATCCAGCCACCCGTCGCTGTCAAAGTCGAGCAGCGCCACGCCAAGCGCCTTGCTGGTGTCGTCGAGTAGCCCGGCTTTCTCCGTTAGATCGGCAAACTTCCCCCCGCCCAAATTGCGGTAAAGCCGCGACGAAACACCGTCATAGGACTCCGGCGTGCAGTAGGATTTCGTCTCCCCGTCGAGCGAGCACCACAGGTCGTTTTCCGGACTCCAGACGACGTAGTTGGCCACGAAGATATCCAGCCGCCCGTCGTGATCGTAGTCAAGCCAGGCGGCGCTTGTGCCGAAGTTAGCATTCGAAATACCTGCTTGCCCAGTGACGTCCTGAAACGTGCCGTCGCCCTGGTTGCGGAAGAGCCGATCGCCTTCGAGCGCGGTGACGTAGAAATCCTGATACCCGTCGTTGTCGTAATCCCCGACCGCAACTCCCATGCCGTACATCTCGATCGCCAGCCCGGCTTCCTTGGTAACGTCGGTGAACGTCCCCTTGCCGCTATTGCGATAAAGGGCCATGGTCGTCTTTCGCTTGGGGTCGGGCTTCCAGCTCCTGCTGTTGACGAGCAGAACGTCCGGCCAATCGTCGTTGTTGAAGTCGAGGAAAGCGCAGCCGGAGCCCAGCGTTTCGGGCAGCCACTTCTTGCCCGATCGCCCATTGTGGTGCTCGAACTCGATGCCGGCGGAGGCGGTTACGTCCGTGAAAACCACATCGGCGGCCCCAGTCGTCATGGTGGGGTTCCCGTCCTGTGAGTCTCCCGGTCCGCAAGCTGCTGTAAGCAGGCACACGGCTGCTGCGAAGAGCATCGGCCAGCTTGCCGCCGCGCGAAAGTCAAGGCTGTTGCACCCGCGGTCCAGCAGCGCAAAAAACTTTGTCGAAGAAACACCGTGGGCTCGGTGGCGAAGCGTCAGCCTGGTTGCATCCGACTCGTCGGCCCTCACGGCAAGCCCCCGAGCTCGTTCGTTCCGGCCCCGGCTGCCCCGGCGGCGACCTCGACCGGCAGCTCGACCGAGACGTGCTCGTGAATCGATTGGCGCTCGTTGTTGTCTTCCGGACTCAGCCGGCGGATGCGCGCCGTGACCGTCTGCGCCGACTCGTCGGCCTTGAAGCGCCTGAACAGCTTTTCCTCACGCGCCGCGCCCTCCGTATCTCCTAGGCCCCGGTAGCAAAGCATCCGGCGATAGTGCATCTGGAGGTCTTCGGGGTCGATGCGGGCAACGCGGTCCAGGACTTGGATCGCTTCTTCGTACTGGCGCTTGAGGAACAAGATGTTCGCGATTTCGTTCAGCACAACGCGATCACGCGGGTACTGGCTTTCGGCACGCCTCAGAGAAGCCAGCGCACCGTCGTAGTCCCCTTCCGACTTCTGAATCTTGGCCTTGAAAAAGTGAATGCGCCCTAAGCTGTCGTCGGCTGTCAACGCTTTCTCGATGAAGGGCCTCGCCGCGTCTGTCTGGCCTTCCTGGATCAACGCTCGGGCAACGTTCAGCCAACCGTCGGCGAAGTCGGGATCGGCCTCGGTCACACGCTGAAAAGCGTATTCGGCTCCTCTTAGATCCCCTTGCAACAGCAAACCGATCCCGTAGTCGTTCCAACGCTTGGCGTCTTGCTTGCGGACATCGGGACCCCAATTTGTCTCGCCCGGACTAATCTCCAGCTTCGCTTCCGCTCGAGCCAAAACCACGATCGGTAAATTGGGAATACGGTCTTTGATCTGGCCGGCAACGTTCTCCGGGATATCGGCGGAAGAAAACGTAAAGCGGCGATCGTCGTGGCCCTTGCTAAAGCTGGCGGTGTCAGTCGGGTCCGCCCGGCCCGCGTAGGCGAACTGCGTGTAGTAATGCGAAAACTTCCGATGGTTCAACTTGGCCAGCAAACGGATCGGCCCGCGTGAGTTTTCAGGAATCTCCATCCGAAAGTGCGCCACATCGGCAGCACCGGGCGGTATGAGCCGCACATAAAGTGCACTGCGAGCCTGGAAAGCGTTACGTTTGTTGATCGGGTTGCCGTGCCCGTCCAGCAGAAACGCGCGGTAAAAGTGTGCGCCTTTTTCGACCGCGCCCTCGCCTTCATTTTCGACCGCGCCGCTCCAGAAGATGATTCGCCCGTCCGCGTCCACCGCCTGCAGCTCGAGCCAAACATCGAAAGCGTCTACCGTTCCCCCAGGGAAGAAGTGCCCGACCTTGCGGGTTCGGACAACGACATCCACCTTGACGGTCTTGCCCGGCTCCATCACGGGCGACACCCGATCGATGGGCGCGGCAATCTTGCCTACTTCTCGGATGAGTACGGTCCTGCTTCCGGCTTCTGCTTCCTCGCCAACGGCGAACCCGGTGGAAAGCACCTGAGCATCCGCCACCCGGCGGCGCATAGCCGGCGCGCGCGTCTCCTCTTCGGCCGGCGAGACCGCAAAGATATCCACCGAGACGATATTGTCTTTCAGGAATTCCTTCGTAACGCGAAGCTGCTCTTCATCTCGATTCACGTAGGGCACGGCGGTGTTCGCCGCCGGGAAACGGTGCGAGTGAACGTAGCCGTCGACGTTGCTCGGGTCATCCGACTTCACGAGCGGCATGTGGCAATCCGTGCAGTCGGCCGGCTGCTCGGGATAGTAGAACGAACGTGCCCCGTAGCCCGACACGCCGCTCGCTTGCCAGTTGTCGTACTCGTTGAAGCCGCGGAACCAGCGGTAGTCGTTGACCGGAACATCCAAGTGCACCTTATGGCACGTGGCGCAAAACTCGGCCTTGTCGAGCCGCATGAACGGTTTCATGAACGCCTGCCGGTGCGCCGCCGGAGCGGTGTTCACAAAGTAGTCGTGAATGGTCTTGATCACAGGGTTGTCGCTTTTCGACATCTCGTGTAGCGGAGGGTAGGTAATCGTAAACCCTCCGTTGCCCATCGTGTCGCTCACATGGGTAATCGAATGGCAAGACATGCACCCTAGACCGGCCAGCGCTTCCGTGGTGTCGATTTGTTCTTTAACCGGGCGTTCGAATTGGCCGTTGAAAAACATTGCGTGGTCATGGCAGCCGGCGCACCATTTCGACGATTGAACTCCGCCAGTTACTTCCTGCATGTACTCGATTGACTTGCGATAGAACTGATTGTTGAACGACGAGAAGTGGTGCATCGAGCTATTCCACTGCTCGTAAATATCCTTGTGGCATTCGCCGCAGACCTTCGAGTCCAAGAAGAAGTCCGAAGGAATAAGATCTCCGGTATTGCTTTGAGCCGAGGACGGGAAGAACGGGCTCTCCGATCCCGCGCCTTCATATTCCATGCTTACGGGCGCTGTCGTGGGATTGACGATCCGGTCCCCCGTACGGGGAAACCAACGGAGCCGCAGCCTACTGCCCACCGGCATCGCCAGGGCAACGAGCAAGGCCACTGCCAGGGCCTTCGCAAACCCCGGCCAGAGCTTTCGCGCATAGATCCATGTAAGCACGCCCCCCGCAAAGCCGAGCGACCCGTGCACGGCCACGACCCACAGATGCGGTCGCGTCGCGCCGATATAGCACAGAAGAACCCCGAGCGCGCCCGCCAGCGACAAGATCGCCGTCGCCGCCCGTGCATGCTTTCGAAACGAGCGGACGGCTTCGGCCCTCCAGACCCAAAGCGCCAGAAGCAGCCCCAGGCCCAAGACAATGTGAAGTAAAACGTTGGCGAGATAGAAAACGCTGGCTTCAGGAAATGCCCAAACCCAACCCGTGTTGAGCAGCAGCAACAGGAAACCAGCTGCCACTGCTTTGGACTTTGTCACAGCTCACCTCAACGGCCGGATCAGCCTCAACGCGCCTCTTACGTTATATTCTCGTAGATACCGGCGGTGGGGATTTTCGTCAGGGTAGCGCTCGGAAGGACCGTAAGGGTAGCCCGTCATGGCGTGAAAGGGAAGAGGTTCGACGCTGTCGCCAAAGGCTGTGTTCGCCTCGTTCTCCTTCGCCCAGCCGTCGGCGAAGAGCAAGAAATCGCGTCGCCAGCCATGCGGAAGATCAGGCAGACCCGTCGCCGGGAATTTTAGGGCCAATTCGTCGCCCGCACCCAGGATGACAAAGCGGTCGTCGATTGCCTCGATCAATTCACGCACCTCGCCGTAACGGGTATACATCCCCGGGGTTGGATTCCACATCGACGTCAGATGTACGCGCGCGTAGTCGTAGCGCTCCGGCTGTTTGCGTTCCGGATGAAGCTTGAGGTCCGAGAATCCTCGGAAACGCAGCTCCGTTTCTTGAGGCAGAAGGGGGGTAAGCGTCGCCTCGGGAGACCGAGTGTCTACCGCGGCGAACACCTCGTCCCAGTAAAGGCACATATTCGTGAGGATGCGTACTTCCCTCGAATCCGAGAGGAACTTGCCTCCTAAGTCCACGGCGATCGTCCGCGGTCGTCCCGCCGGCAGACCCATGTCCGCGACAACCGTGATCCACTTCCCCTGGGCGTCTCGTACCTGCAAGGAGGGCAGCTGCATCGCGCTGTGCTTGCTCTGTCCGCTAGCAACGAGGACGCTGGCATCCGCCCAATCGACCCAGCCATGGAGAAACAGTACAACGTCGTCTCGCCCCTTCAGGGAAGGGAAGTCGAGCGTCAGCGAGTGCCGCTCGGCGCGCCCGGCAAAGTCACGCTTGAAATCGTCGGGGTAGCGACGGTCTCTCCTCACCAGGCGTTCCCGAACGTCGTGCCCGTGGTGATCAACGGCTCGCTGGGAATAATGGCGTTCGCCCACGCCGTACAAGCGAAACTCCGGAAACGGCGGCCCCTTGAACTTTTCGCTGCTAAAAATATCTACGTCACTTGGGTGATCCACCGCGATCAGCTTCAGCTGGTCGATATAGGCGACTTCCCGCAACTCCTCGGTAATCCTGATTTCGTAAAACCCGTCACGCGGTCTCAGCGCGCTGCCGGCGATCGACACATACTCGTCATGATCAACCGGGAAAAACTTGCCCTCGCCCAAACTGGTCCCCAGCGGCGCCACCGCCAGCACCTCGCTGATGAATTCGAACTCCCGCCCGTTCCAGGTGAAGATCATCGGACACGATCCCGACAGCCGCGGCTTTTCCTCGTAAACATGCGCCTGACCCACTGCTTGCTGGGATTCGTTCTGGATCAGCCCATTGGCCCAAGTGATTCGAACCGTATCGATACTCTCGGCCCCCGCCAGGCCGAACGCCAGCGGCACGCCCTGATAGACCTGCTTGCGGTACAGCCGCCCGGCCTTCACTTCCACGCGCGCTCCTTCGGCCCGAACATTGTTCTTGATGCCTTCGATGGCAACCGAAACGTGCTTGTTGGTAGTCTCGGTGGCGTTAGAAAGCAGATAGGTGCTGCCGTCGGCGGCGAGGGCCGCCACGTCGGTGCTTCCGGATCCATCGAAGTCCGCGGCCACGGCGGCAACGAGTCCATCCGGCAGTCCCGAGACCTGCCCCGATTCAAACTTCATATCTCCGCGGTTGAGCAACAGGCCCTCATGGGTAATCGCATCGACCCAGCCGCGGTTCTGAAAATCTCCCCATGCCAGCACGCCGGGCATGCCCGAGCCCGCGCGCAAGTGTCCCTCATGATTTCGGAGGATTCGCGTGTGCGTGCCGGTCCCCTCCCCCCAAGACATCGCGATGTCGAGGAACCCGTCGTTGTCGAGGTCAACCACATCCAAGCGCACGCGGTCATCCGCCGGCTTGACCCCCGGAATCTGCTTCGCCCTAAACTCTCCGACCTTGCGGTCTTCGTAGACGACGACCTTGTCGGCATAGGCCACGACGATGTTAAAGCCATTGTTCTCCCACAGCTCGAGCGTAGCGACGGCCAACCCGCGTGAGCCTCTCACAAACGGGAACTTGTCGGAAACATCCAAGAACGTTCCGTCCCCGTTGTTGCGGAGCAAAACCTGTTGCGCTCCGACCGCCAGCAAATCAAGGTCGTAGTCGTGGTCGTAGTCGACCCACAGCGCCGATTGAAAATCACCCTCTGCGAGTAGCCGCGGGTCGCCGCCAACGACGCCTTCCTGGACTTCGCCCAGATAAACCCCATCACGCGTGATCAGGCAAAGATCTTGGAATCCGTCGTTGTTGAAGTCCCCTGCGGCAAGAGACCGAATTCCTCCCTCGATTTTCTTCTGTGGCGTCTGGTCGTCACTGAGGTTAAAGGCGACCGATTGGCGAGACCATACCGCCAAATCCACCGCGCCGTCGCCGTTCGCTTCGAGAAGGGCCAAACCGATCGGCGGTCCCTTCAGGGCCAAAGCGAACTCCACGGCTCGAAACTCCGTTGTCGCCGCTTCCGCTGCAGGGGGACCAGGGTCGATCGGGTCATACAGTTCGGAGTAGAAACTCCAGTTGATGTCCTCGCCGATCGCGGCTCCGGCTTGCAGATCCTTGAGCTCGCGGAAGCGATCGAGTTTCCGCTTCGCGCGCTCGGCATCGATACGCCGCAGCACGTTATAAAGCTGGAAATTGGGCGCGGCCAGGCTGGGGTCGAGCTCCGATGCTCGTTCGAACGCGGCGATGGCCTTGTCGGTCTCCTTTTTCAGCCGATACAGAACGCCAAGGTTATAGTGCGACTTCGGCTCGTCGGGAACGAGCCGCAACATCTCCTTAAACTCGCGGATGGCGCGGTCTGCCTCTCCAAATCTCTTGAACTCGACGCCCAGATTGAAATACGTGTGCGGGATGGACCGGTCGATCTCGCGAGCTTTTTCGATCTCCGTGATGCCTTCTTCCGGCTTGCCGACACGCAAAAGAGACAGCCCGTAATTTAAGTGCTCACGCGCGGAACCGGGGTTCAGCTCCAGGGCTTTGCGCAACTCGTCCACTGCTTGCGTTTGCGTTCCCGGGTTTTCGTAGAAGGCCTTGCCAAGGTTCCGGAGCCGCTGCAGTTGTGCCGCCTGCGCAGGGTCTAATTTCGGACCCGAGGGTGGCGCAAACATCAACGCCACACTGCCGAGCCCAACCAGAACAACGACGGCAATGACTACCTTTTTCATAGTTTGATACTCCCATGGTAGCGGAACTGCTGAGGCGCGTTCAGCGCCCAGTCACGCCTTGGCCGACGCCCGGCCCCCGGACGCCACCGAGCAACCAAACCCCGGGGAAGCCTTGGTGAACGCAACGGAGGCCGGGCGCAGCATGCTGCGCCCCCACAGATCTGTCAGGCGCCTGGAATTGTAGGGGCACGGCATGCCGTGCCCGATGTTCCCGATCAACCGTACCGATCTCTGGTTGCGCTTGGACCGGCGGGATCGCCGGTCCCTACTGCCGCAGCTCCTAACGACTCAAAGTAGGGACAAGCGATCTCGCTTGTCCACGACGACCTCTGGTCGCCTCTGGGGGTGGCAGCGCGTAGCGCAGGCCTGGGCCGTTGTTTGGCCCAGACCTGCGGCCTTTTCTTGCCAGGGTGCTGTCGATCCGACTCCAATGTTCCGGTCACATGTGGTCAAATCTTTATGTTTTCTGTAACTTCGGTGCCCTTGTCCAGGGAGATCCCAACCACCCACGATAGAATAGACGCAGGAGGCTGTTGCGGGAAGGTATGACAAATTCGGGGATTGCCACAAGCGGCTTAGCACGAACTTCTTTACTGTCGCCGAGCAGGGAAGCCGACACCGGGTGTCCGTGGCGTTTTTTCACACCTTCCGATAGCTTTTTCGCCCCCGGAACCGACTGACTCAGGAAAATTACTAAACAAAGCCAATTGGCACATAAACAAAATGATTTCAATAACTTAACACACTATCCGTGGGGCGAGGAAAAGGAGTGCAGGCAGGCACAGCATGCTGTGGCCCTACGAATCTGTTGGGTGCCGTGCCCGAAGCTCCCGATCGTCCATCTGGCTTCTAAATGTACGTGACCGAACTTATGAAACGGACTAGCGGAACTGCTGAGGCGCGTTCAGCGTCGTCGCCGCTTCGCGGCGAAGGAGCGGCAAGATTGCCGGTCCCTACCAAATCGGCCGGGCCCAGTAGGGAGATCCATGATAGGTAAAAGTCAAGGGGTCGACGCAGAGATCCCTTGCCCTCACGATGGGGGCCGGTGAGAGTTTCGTTTGCGGCCGTCACTCACGCCCGCTGCCGCCCAAATCCAACCATCCGGGCGGCGATCAGGAAAGTCAGAGGAAAGTCGGGGGCAAGCTACGACTTTTGGGGCACGGACTGGAGCGAGGTGATGGAGAAGGACGCGAGACGAAGAAGCGGCGGAGCCGGTCGAGCTGCGATGCAGACGGGGCGGCCCGGGAACGACCGGAAGTTGTCACACAACTGGGAAAAAATCGTAATCTCGTGCTCGACAATGGGGTGGCGCCCCCCGCGGAGCTAGCCGACTTTGACCCAACGTCGGGACTGGGCGGCCCTTTCCACCGCGTCCATGACTATCTGGTTGCGCACGCCGTCGCGGAAGTCCGGGCGAATCTTCTTGCGGGATGCGATGGAGCGAAGGAAATCGGCGACCGAGTGGGTGTGGGTGTGTTCATAGCCGATGATGTGGCCGTCGCCCCACCAGTTGTCAGCGTAAGGGTGCTTCCCTTTCGAGATGGCGATGATTTCTCGAAAGCCCTCGCGGTCCCCGGCGTCCTCGGTCGAATAAAACCGGAGGACGTTCAGGTTTTCGAGATCGAACGCCAACGAACCGCTGCTGCCGTTGATCTCGAAGGTATTCTGGTTCTTGCGGCCGAGCGCGAAGCGGCTTGCTCCCAGGGTCCCGATGGCGCCATTGGCAAAGCGCGTACACATGACGACCGCGTCGTCCACGGTGACCCTTTGCATGGTTCGTGAGCCGGCCGCGGAGGGACGCCGTTTAATGAAAGTTTCCGCGGCGGCTGAAACTTCTTTGATCTCTCCGCACAGGAAGCGCGCGAGGTCGATGATGTGGGAACCGAGATCGCCCAAGGCGCCGCTTCCGGTCTGGGCCTTGTCGAAGCGCCAAAGCCGAGGGAGTTCGGGTGACATGGCCCAATCCTGGAGGTAGCGAGCCCAGAAGTGGTAGATCTTGCCGATGCGTCCTTCCTCGATGAAGCGCTTGGCGAGCGCAATGGCCGGGGCGCGCCGGTAGTTGTGCATCACGAAGTGACGAATGCCGGCCTTTTCGGCGGCCGCCAGCATTTTCTTCGCTTCGGTTCCCGTGTTCGCCAGAGGCTTTTCGCAGAGGATGTGCTTTTTGGCCCGGGCAGCGGCCACTCCCATCTCGCAGTGCAAATTGCCTGAGGTGCAGATGTCGACCAGGTCGATATCGTCTCGTTCCATGACAGCTCGCCAATCGGTGGAGGCTTCCTGCCAGCCGTAGACCTGAGCCGCTTGCTTGGTTTCCCGCGGGTCGCGTCCGACGATCACCTTCATCTCGACCCGAGGCGTGTCGGGGAAAAACATGTTCACGCTTCGGTAGGCGTGGCTGTGAGCTTTGCCCATGAACTTCGTGCCCAGCAGAGCCACGCGTATGGACGATTGTTTGCCGGTTTTCGAAGATCCGGACGTCGATTGTCTAGAGGCGAATTCGGGCAATCTGGAAAGAGCTCCTTGATACCGGATTGGTTAGCTGCCGTTTTTCGTCGCTCGGCGGTTTTACAGCCTAGGCCGCGCGATTCCTTGCGCGAGAAGGGGTAACTCTCGGCCGGTGCAGAAGAAGATTCGTTTTCCCGCGGAGGCTAGATGAACATTTCTTCGTCGAGGGTCGCTCGGTCCACCGTCGGCCGCCGGGATCCGAACAGGTGCTCGAAGATGACGCCGACCGCGACTGCCAGGGCCCGCAGTTGGCGGATTGGTACCAGAAGAGTCCCCTGCAAAGCAGCTGCTGTTTCGTGGACACGCTCAAGCGCGTTTTCGACCGTTCGGTCCACCCGATCCATTTGGGACTTGGCTCGATCGGTGACGTCTGTCAGAAGCGAGTCCACTTTTTGGACTTGGTTTTTCGTCGTCTCGGCGACTTCCCCGACTCTGGTCAAGATCTCATTGCTTTGTTGGCGCAGTTGCTCCAGCAGTTGGAGGGAACTGTCGGCGACCGGCTCCCAACGATCCATGAACGTGACGGATCGCTGTTGCAGGGCCTTCATGGAGCGATAAATACCAAATAGAAACGCCATCTGAATCACCAATGCGGCCGCGGCAACCCCGGTAAACACAGCCATAATGATTAGCAGCAACTCCTGATTTTCCATAACGGGTTCACCTCCGGCAAAATAGGCAGTGGTGAGGCCTACGAAGTTACAGCGTCCGATTCCGCCGTTGCTTCGCGATAGGCTTTGCGGCCCGCTTCCAGGGCGGCAGTAAGCTGTTCCCGCTGAGACCCGACGGCGTCACGGCCACGTTCGATGACTTCTTCGGCGTGTTCGCGCAGTTGCCCCCCCTGCTTGCGCAAGTACTCGCCTCCTTCGGCCGCCCGGGACCTAAGCTCTCCCCGCATTTCCTCCCCGGGCTTCGGCGCAAACAGGATGCCGAGTGCCGTGCCAATGCCCACTCCGAGGCAAAAGAACGAAAGTTTGGAATCTGCCATGGGGTTCCCTCCCTGCCGGCGCTTGTTGGCGCAACTCGCAACGGTGATGTTAACATATCCCGGCGAGCCGTGGTCTGCGCCGGAGATCCGGCGGGAGCAGCCCGCTGGCGCAGGTTTACCGAGGGCCAAGAACCTGTAGCCGGGCGGCTTGCTCCTTCGAGAAAGGGTGGATGACGACAGGGTGACACCATGCGTTCGCTCTGCGAGGAGAGACCCAGGATTTCGAAGGCGGGTCAGTTTCGATGGGGCATCGTCAGCAGGAGATCATCTCCACCGACGAGACAGTGGAGGACGGATCATTTTATGAAGAAGTTATGCCATTTTTGAAGAATATTGACAACATATTGCTACGCTTTAACGAACCCACTTTGTTTTTATCTGCCCCGAGGCTATCCTTGGCCGAGGTTTGAAACACATTCCGCCCCAGGGTTCGGCTGGTGTGTCTCGTACGTTGGTTGCCTCAGTGAGGTGTGCGTCGGGGCGGTGGCAGGTGATGGAACTTTGATTCGAGAAAGTGATGGCGGTCTAGGCGTTCACCATGTTCCCGCGACGGGAGACGCGTTTTCCATGCGCATATGGCGCGAGGAGAGTGGCCGCTGGAACGCTTTCCTGTCGGGACCGAGTTTTCGCATTACGGAGTTGTTCGCCGGCGAGTCGGAGGCTGAACAGGGCGTCCGACGCTGGTTTGGGAGGGCTTTCCCCACCCACGTTTGCGGTTCGCGTTGCCAAGGGGATCGGAAACTCGCGGGGAGAGCCTGTGTCGAGAAGTAGGCTTCCAAGCGACCGCGCTAGGGGTAGGTACTATACCAGCGCCCGCTGCCGCCGGGAGTGTCCGCGAAGACGGTGATGCTGGTGATCTGCTTGGCGGTGCCAGGGTATCGGGTACCATCCTGTTTCTTGTAGACGCGAAAGGCAAAATGCAGGGTAGCACCCGGCAAGAGCCTGCCAAGTTTGTGGAGGTAGCCGCCATCGTCCCCTTCATTGAGGATCATAGCGATATTGGTAAGGATCTCCCGCGAGTGATTCGTAATCAGCACCCTATTCCCAATGGGACCGGCCGAAATGCTCAAAGGTACGTTCCCCTGTCTTGCGTCGGTGGCTTCGCCCGTGTCCGGAGGGAGTGTGCATCCAAAAATAAGCAGACAAAGTCCCATCAAAGGGACCGCACGCTTGCGATGTGGAGAGCCGGGGCGCTTCCCCCCCCCCCCCCCCCCCCCCCCCGAACTCACGGCCCCAAGCGACTGGTCGTATCATGCGGATTTTCCAGTTTCAGCCGTGAGGCGCCGCGGACTCTCGGTCAGCATGCAGCACCAGGCGGCTTCTCAAGAGTGTCGACGGCGTCTCGCGAGGGTGAGTTGGCACTGTCGGCCGTCTCTTCCAGGTAGATAGAGACGGCATTCCGCTTCACGCCAGCCGTGGATGGCGACCATGATCCGGGAGTCTAACCGCGGCCGGCTGACCCAGATCGGAAATACGATTTTATAGCATCATACGATGTTGCGAAGGGCCATCCGGTCTTCCCCCTAGAACCTGTCGCGGATAAGGACGAAACGACGGTTGGGACGATAGGTACTGCCGGGATCAAGACCGTGGCGGAGTATCGAGGTTACAGGGCAGCGGGGCTAGGTCTTAGCTAGCAATGCCATCTGGGGAGTTTCCTTCAGCAACTTCCGAAAGTCTTTGGCGGCTAGAGGAGGACTGACGATCAGTCCCTGAACCTCGTCGCATTCCTTGTCGACCAAGAACTCAAGCTGTTCGTGAGTTTCCACACCCTCTACCGTTACCCGCAGGCCTAGCGTGTGGGCCAGCCCGATGATTCCAGTTGCAATGGCAGCATCATCTGAATTCGTCGTCCTGTGTCGAACGAGGGACTCGTCGATCTTGAGGTGATGAATGGGCAACTGCTGCAAACGGGTCAGCGACGAGTGACCGGTTCCGAAATCGTCGAGACAGATTCTCACGCCTCTTTTCGCGAGATCCACAAGCGGTGGGGTGATGCTGTCCGCGCTTTCCAGTAGCTCGCTCTCGGTAAGTTCCAATGGCAGTAGCTCCGAGCTGAGGCCCGTCTCCACGAGGATTGTGTCCACTACTTCGACGAGGTTGCGCTTGTGGAATTGACGAGGCGGGATATTGACGGCGACGCTGACCGGTGGCAGGCCTTGTGTTTGCCAAGAGCTCGCTTCGGCGCACGCGGTTCGCAGGATCCACTCTTGGAATAAACTCCGTCGGGGAGATCAAGCCGCGCTTAGGGTGGTGCCACCGGATAAGTGCTTCGCAGCGCGTGATCTGACCGGAGGAGAGAGAGACAATGGGCTGGTAGTGAACGAGCAGCTCGTCGCGCTCAACGGCCTGTCGCAGGGCCATCTCCTTCGGGCTTCCGGAATCGTGCGGGGACCTACGGTTAAGGTAGAGCAAAGGGTGGATCAAGCGCCATGAGGATTAATGACCGTTATGCGGATCGGGTAAGACCCTAAGCTGTGTCCTTGGCGAAAGCGAATCAGGGATCCTAGCTGGTTGGAGAGAGGCGGGAAAAGGGTAGGGTAGCTCTCATTGGGGAGGAAAGCCTTTGTTTTCTATGACTTTGTCGTCTCGATTGACTCGCGGGACCTCGCGGCCCGGGAGCTTCTCCAAACGTCGCCGGGCGGGCTGTGAGGCCCGGCTCAGAGATTCAAAGCCAGATGGGGCGGCAAGAATGGCTAAGTAGTCCGTTTCATAAGTCCGGTCACGTATATTTAGAAGCCAGGTGGACGATCGGGAACTCCGGGCACGGCATGCCGTGCCCGGCTGCCCTCTCCCGAAACGTGAGTGTATTTATGAAATGGAGTGCTAACTACTCTAGTCGATGTCCGAGATGGCGGGCGCCCGGTGGTCCGAAGGCAGTTTGAGTGAAGTGTCAGTGGGAGTTAAGGCGGGGATCGGAGGAAGGGTCGTCACAAGAGTCCACAATCTATCCAGAATTTCCGATTTGGAACCCCGACTCGAACATGGTACTCCCTCTCTTCTCCTGAAGGCAACGACTTTGCCTCGTAAGGCGGGCCACAACGGCATCCAAGGGTTCCCATGGCCTGTTCTTGTCGCCCGGTGAACGCGTCTCGCTGCTGCTCAGCCGATTGGTCGCACACCCCTCCGACCCTCCTTTCTCAACGCTCAGATTTCCTATCTAAACGGGACGGCCCTAACCACCCGGCACAGGCAGCGCCCAGATCCGACGCAGCATGTCGCCGAACAGCCTGCGGTTCAGATACCCCTCGGCCAGGAGCAGCCAGTAATAGCGCGCGTGCTTGATCAATCGACCGCCCGTCTTCACTAACCGCTGCTGTAAGCTCGTCAGCGACCAGCTCTTGATCCTTGGTGGCAGTCCCAGCCGCCGCCATAAGTTGCCCAGGTTGTAGGCCAGCACGCTGAGTTGTAGCCGTACCTCGTTCGCCCGGAAGCGATGGCACGACAGCCGCGTCCAGTGCGTCGCTTGCTTACCTTCTTTGATCCACTGCTCCGCCGTGCCGCGCTTGTTGTAGAAGCGCACCACGGAGCGGCTTGGCAAGCTCATGTTCGTCACGATAAAACCGACGCGCGCGAACAGCTCGCCCTGGTGGTGCTCGACCTTGGCGACGCTCAGCATCGTTGAGGTCCTCGTAGCCCGCCAAGCGGCTGTAGACCGACTGCCGCAACAGATCAGCGAACGTGAACTGCTTGTTTGTGCCTTGCCGGGAGTCGGTGAGACGCTCGCCGATCAGTTTCCCGAGTCCGAGTCGCTCGTCCAACTCCCGAACCAGGATCAAGCCACCGTCGGAGGTGACTCGCGATCCTTGGAAATCGACTTTGAGAAGTCCATTGAAAGTTAGCTGGAACGGCTTTGTTTCTTTTTCACCCATCGGGTGTTGGCCTCCGTGCGTCCTGACAGGGCTTGAACCCCTATCAATAAAGACGCTGAAGGCCGCTGGAAGGTCGGGAGGCCTGAATCAAATTGGAAATGCGGGTCTATAGGCACTTTATTTTCAATGCCTTGTAGATTTCTTTCTAAAAACAGAGGGATACCGGGTGTTATTCTGGGGGCGACTAAAGACTGCTATAAATTTGGCAGACAAGGGCTTCGCTCATTGGCCCGGTCAAATACGGGCGGTCACGGAGTTCAAACCCCTTAACAGGAGCCAGTCTATGTCGTTGCTTCTTACGCACAGCCAACGTTCCGGGATGGTGCGGAACGGGCTGGCCGGCTATTACGATTTGGAGAAGCGAAACCTGATCCGGTTTTCTCAACAACTGGACAACCCAGCTTGGGGAGCTTCCCAGGCTACCATTACCGCCGACGCGCCTTCGCCGTTAGCACCTAACGGCTCCGCATCGGCCGACAAGGTGGAGGGCACCGGGACCGACGGTTCTGTCAGTCAGACCGGTATCACTATCCTGGCAAGCACGACCTATACGTACTCGGTGTGGTTACGGGTGGATGTCGCCCAGCAAATTCAGTTGAGTGCCGACGATGGGTTCGGCGCCAAAGGGACAAGTTCTGTCAGCGTCTCTTCGACCCAATGGATACGGTTTTCTACGACCTTCACGACTGATGCCTCGGCGAGCTCGCTGAGCGTCTTTATTGGAGGGGGTGGGTCTCTTCAAACGGGCGACGTCGCCTACGTTTGGGGTGCACAATTGAACGAGGGGTCGAGCGCGCTGCCCTACGAGGAGACAACGGACAACCAGTCGGTACGGAACTTGAGCGGGAAGGGAAACAATGGACAGCTTGGCTCGACCGTAGGAGCGGACACGAACGATCCTAGAGATATTGTCAAATGTTGTGGATGGGCGAGGTCAGGCGGCGTTTTCCTGAACCATCAATCCATCCTTGAAAACCTTTCCCTCTAAGACATGAACAATCACTTCCGAACCGTTCAGGCGTCGCCAGTGGCGCTCGGCTTGGCGGGCCAGCATGAAGACCATCGTTAACGACGCTTCGCGGCTGCCACAACCCTTCGTTCGTCGCTGCCGCAAACGGACCGTCGCAAAGGTGGACTCGATCGGGTTCGTCGTCCGCAAGTGCCCCCAGTGCTCGGCCGGAAAGTCGTAGAAAGCCAGCAGCACTTGGCGGTCTTTTTCCAGGCACTCGACCGCTTTGGGGAACTTCTTCTCGTATAGGTTCTTGAAACGGTCCAGAGCGGCCTCCGCCGTCTGCCGACTCTGGGCAAGATAGATGTCGCGCAGCGCCTGCTTGGCTTTGCCCTGCATGCTCTGCGGCAGCTTATTGAGCACGTTGGCCGTCTTGTGGAGCCAGCAGCGTTGCTCACCGGTCGCCGGATAGACTTTCCGCAGTGCCGCCCAAAACCCCATCGCTCCGTCGCCCACCGCCAACTTCGGCGGCAGCTCGAGCCCCTGCCGTTTCAAGTCCTCCAGCAACTCCTGCCACGACAGTTCGCTTTCGCGAAAGCCGTCGTGCACCGCCAGCAGTTGCTTGCGACCGTCTTCGAGTGCTCCCATCACAACCAGCAAACACTGCCGTTCATCGTCCAGACGAACATTCGAGTAGATGCCATCGGCCCAAATGTAAACAAACTGCTGGCCGCTGAGGTCACGCTTTGACCAAGCCTCGTACTCGCGGCGCCAGACGTCTTTGAGACGCACCACCGTCGTCGCCGACAGGCCCGGAGCGTCGGGCCCCAGCAAGGCCTCCAGCGCTTCGCTGAAATCGCCCGTCGAGATCCCTTTCAGGTACAACCAGGGGATCAACTCCTCCACACTCTTCGTGCGCCGCAGATACGGCGGCAGGATCTGGGAAGTGAAACGAAAGCGCCGGCCCTGCTCATCGACTCGGCGATCGTCGACCCGCGGCGCCTGGATCTTCAGCTGACCCACGCCGCTGACGATGGTGCGCTCGCGGGCGTGACCGTTGCGCACCACCAGCCGCCGGCCGTCCTGGTCGACTTCGTGCTGATGCGTTTCGATGTAGGCGGTCACTTCGGCTTCCACGGCCTTGACGAGCATCTGGCGCGCTCCTTGGCGCAGCACCTCATCCAAGGGCGAGCGTTCCTTTCCATCAATGACTTGGGGGTTGACTTGACTGCTGCTCTCAGCAGCTTCACACTGACTCATGGCGTATCCTCCTTGTTCCTTTCCAGAAAACGATTGAGTTGCTTCCTCAATCGTCAGGATACGCCGCCTCCCCTCAGAGGCTCATCCACAACTTCTGGTTATAGCTCACGATCCTACTTGGGAGACCCACAAGCTGAACTTTACAACCGACGACTATGTTGTCTTGCCGGCCCTGCTTGCCGGCACGGATGAATTCACGCTGATCACGGTCTACCAGCTCAATGCGGGTGGGTCGGGATCTCGTACGCTGGCGGCCGCCTCGAATCTGACTCCCAACCGTAACGGGATCTTTCACAACACGTCGTCTAACATCAAGTTTCGCGTGACCGAATCAGGAGGCGGGATGCATACGCTCCAGCCGACTTTCTCGTCGGCGACCGGAAGTTGGCGCATGCTGACCGCGCGGTGGAAATCGGGCCAGGCGCAGGAGCTTGTGCTGAACGATTTTGAAGACAGCGGGGCGGCGGCGGCGATCGACGTCCCCAGCGGAACCATCGCGAATCCTTACGACACGCTGGGATCGTTTCGGGCCGACAGCTTCCTAGACGGTAAGCTCGCTTGCCAGTTGTTTTACGATCGCTATCTCGCTGACACGGAGATCAAGCGAAACTACAGGACGGTGCGGAGTATTCTGTCTCTGCGAGGAGTTACACTGCCATGACTATTCGCATAACGGACCCAGGTCGAGGATTGCCTCCTAGCCAAGCCAAGAATGCACGCCTTCAAGCCTGGCGCAGGCCTCAAGGGGCAGAGGAACGTGGTCGATTGCGACAAGAACGGATCGACACCTGGATAGCATCTATTCCGATTGACAAGAGAGGTACACCCGATGGCTTTAGTCGTTTTCCCCGCTGACCGGCAAGATCTGATCGATGAGATCCACTGTACGCCCCACGTGGAGGGTGGCAGCGGGCCCGTCTACCTCGGAGCGCCCCTGGTGAGTCTGGATGGCCGCGTGGCGATGTCCCACGGCTGGTCGGCCGTTGATCTGGACTGGATCGGGGCCTACACCGAAGGGGCGGACGTTGAAGTTCGGGCTGACAACACTCTTCCCACGGACTGGCAGTTTCCCGAGATCACCTGAGGGTGGAACTCGCCGCATCGTCGCGCCGACTGACGGCAAGCGGTTTTTGGTTGCGGCAGCCGGTAGTTGATTGCGCATCGACGAAGCTCCCCGATTGGCGGAGGAATCGAGCGAGTGCCTCGGCTTGGATGCGGTAACCGACCGGGTTGCAGTGCGGGTCACGCGGCAACAGGTGAAACGGCCCTCGATCCTGCTGTGAAACAAAGTAGTCAACAAGAGGGCAAAAGGCCACAGAGATTTCTTTCGCCGTCACGACGAGGAAGTCCTCAAGGGCGTAGCGATTGTACTCCCCTGGCGCAAGGCGGAGTTTGGTTTGAACGCGACTAGTGTAGTCGTCCCATACTTCTTGGATGGACGGGTGAGAATAGAAAAAGAACCGCGCTCCATTCTCGCGGCAGACTTTGCTCATCCCTTTGAGCAATGCTGCGAACAACTCTCCATTGACGTACTGTCGAGCAAGCCCACGGTAGTAGATTTTGTCGGGCAGTCCCAACAAGTTTCTTTCTTCCCACGACATCACGTGGCTCCGGACTAGCAGAATCTGTGGCTGGAGAAGACGATATAGAGCCGAGAATTGAAGCCACTTGCGAGGACCCTGACCAAAGCTGGGAATTGCGCTTTGATCAAGCTCGGGGGCAAGCAGTTCAAGTCGGTCCTGCGCCTTAGTGACGAACATGGGCTTCGGGAGGTCATAAGCCCGCCGCAGACCAATTCCGCCCAGGTCGTTGAGACAGAACCCATAGATCACAACGTCAGGCCGGTAGAGGGGAGCCAGGCGCCGGATGTGGAGCAGAACTTGGTCGGTGGAATAGCCCTGAACTCCGGCATTGATGACTTCCGTTTTGACACCACGGCGGTTAAGAAGGCGTTCGAGCTGCTTGGTCACCGTGCGATCCTGCGGCACGCTTCGGCCGAGAACCGTGGAGTTCCCGAAGATCATGATCCGTCTTGTCCCGGGCTGCCTACGGCGACGGCCTACGGCGGGCGGCCGCGGGTGTGATCCCGTCGGGGTTCGTTTGAAACCTCACGACCCAGTCACGGCCCGGAATTCGGCTCTTCACGTCGAGATTGGGTTTTTGGGTCCAGCCGAGTTCGGGGTCACGACGCCAATCGACCGTGGCGTCGCGATACTTCCACAGCCATACGGGCACAAGTAGGCGTACCAATCCCTCGGCGAGCAAGATAGCGACACTCACGCTGAGAACAAGAATCGCCAGGCGAAGGGAGAGCCACTTCAATGGATCACTCCGGGGGGTACGCCAGTTTCAGAGTGGGCGTTTCAAGGCGGGGAAGGGTGGGGCGCGGGGACCTGCCGGTACGGCCGAAGCCCGCCATTCAGACCGACACGTCACTGGCGCTGGGCAAAGGCGAAAAGAGTGATCTTCATGAAGTTGGGGGCCACTTTTTGGTGAAGCGCAGCCAGTGCGTAGGCGATCAGGGAGAAGGAGAAATAAGAAGGCTCGGCTTCATGTCCATAAACGACGGCGTCGAAACCGTAGCGAGTTAGGTAGCGTCTGAGTTTCCATTTGGTGCTGCAGCGGTAAAAGGCGGGGAATACGTCCGCCGGTTTGCGGTTCGACTGTACTCGCGTGGTAACCGCGGCATGGAACTTGGACGGGACGACCCGCGCGAAGACACCGAAATAGCTGAATAGGTTGGGCGTTCGGATGCAAAGGTAGCCCCCAGGTTTAATCACCCGCCGCGCCTCGGAGAAAAACCGGACGGGGTCCTTGATGTGTTCGAGCACACTGTCGCAAACACAGAGATCAATCGATTGGTCCTCGAGAGGCCACTTCTGGTCTTCCCCGATGAGGAGGAACTCGTCAATGAACGGGTTCCCCGAGGCTGCCGGGTCGATATCGATGCCAACGACTTTAGCCGCTTTGCCGCGGAGGACGACAAGTTCGTGATGGCGAGGTATGGGATCGTCCGAGATCACGCCGCGCCCGCATCCGACATCGAGAACTATGTTCTCCGAGTTGAGCAGAGCACGGACGCGTTGAGCGAAGGCAATCGTTCCGTCCACGTCCGAAAAACCGCCGAAGCGGCTCTCCGGATAGAAGAGGGTCTGGTAGTCCATAAGGGCTCGCGAATCTCTCGCCGGTGCGGGCGTTACCTTAGTACTCGCATCTTGGTGACAAATTCGGGTTAGGCCCCTGACGCTGCGCCGCGAGCTGCTGAACCGTCAGCAGGCGACTCGAGTGTCGCGGGCTCCACAACGAAGGGACTGCCGGCGCGGGCGGGCTTCTTTTTCGCCAGGTATTTGTGATTGTGATAGACAGGTAAGGTGTAGTCGGAAACTAGTCCGTCGTGCAAAGCACTGTGGACTTCGTGAATGCCTTCATCCAGTGTCATATGACAGCGAAACCCCAGGCGCACGCGGATTTTGTCGCAGCAGACCCGGTAACTGCGGACGTCGGAGTTTTGCCTATACTCTCGCTCCAACGCCGGTTGCAAGCGGTGAATACGTTCGCCTAACTCCCTCAAGGAGTAGTTCATCGACGAAGACCCTACGTTGAAAATATGCCCGCTAACTTCTTGCATAGGACATTGGAGAACGAGGCGAAATGCGCGGGAAATATCCGACACGTGAACGAAGGGGCGCAATTGGCGGGCGTTATAGATTACGATCTTTTTCTCAAAGAAAGCCCTTGCCGTCAGCAGGTTGATGACCAAATCAAACCGAGGCCGGGGAGACCATCCAAACGCTGTGCCGAGTCTCAGAATCGTGGGGTGGAACTTTAGACTCCGGAGCTTCAGCAAGGCTCGCTCGGAGGCGATTTTCGTCGCGGCATAGAGCGATATTGGGTTAGGACGTGATTGTTCGTCCACCACTTGGTTGTTCGATCCATACACGCTGCAGGTGGAGGCGAATACCATGCGGGGCACCCTGAACTTTAGGCACGCTTCGGCAACGAGTTGAGTAGCGGCGTAATTCGTGCGGCGGGCGGCCTCGGGGTCGAGATCACAGGCAGGATCTCCGACCACGGCTGCGAGGTGCACAACGGCGTCCACTCCCTCCGTGGCTCGGAAGAGCGTTTCGGGGCGGCAAGCATCTGCTTCGATGAGTTGGAATCTGGGCTGGGGCAGAAGATCTTGGAGCGGCTTCTTGCCGAATAGCAGACTGTCCAGGACTCGGACACGATAGCCTTCCGCCAGAAGGTGGCGGACAAGCACACTGCCGATGTAGCCGGCCCCACCGACAACGAGTACACTCTTGACGTTCGCGGCGAGAGGGTTCCCGTGTGCCAGGACACGCCGGTCCGGGACGCCTCCGCGGCTCGATGCAAGAGTCGGTTGGCTGGTATTCGTTGCACGAAGGGCTGCCGAATACCGACCAGGCATCGCTGTCGAGAGGGCGGTAGAGGTGTTTTGAGACATTGTTGTGAAGGTCTAGGCCGTTGCTGCAAGACAACGGGGTCCAGTTCTTGTCGAAGGGTAAAAGGCGAAACACTTGCGCTAGCGAAACAACGGTAGGCGGCGGAGACGAGGCAGGTAAGCTCCGATTACAAAGCGGTCATATTGATAAGGACGTCACGCGATTCCGCGCTGCGGCCGGTTGCGTAGTTCTGCAAGAGCTCGGCGAGCAGGCAGACGGACAGGCCGACGGCCAGAGTGACGCGGCGGGTCCCGGGGCGAGCGGATGATTCAGCCAGCAGTCCAAGAACGCCAAACAAGACGACATGACTAACCTTGCGCGTGATCCACGAGACGGTGAGCGATTCTTCCGTCGATGCGAGTGCGCCCCTTGTCCATGCGGTGATTTCTGACAGTCCCGCGTACCCGAGTATCCCTACCATCTCGGTGGAGGATGCCAGGCAAAGCAGCGCCCACAGAAGAAAAATAGGTTTGTAGCTTGCTCGGGTGGCCACTTCGCTGCCTCACACGGCACTTTTTCGTACATCCATGATTTTGGGGGCTCGAGCCGGGCTAAGGTGTAGCTGCAAGGAGAAGCGCCACAGAATGGCTCGGACGCCGAAGGGGATGAAGTTAGCCGCGTAGGCGCGTGCGAATGAGAATTTTGTTCTCCTTTCAGGCAGCGTTGAGGTGCGCGCGGGTTCATGCCTGCCGAGTAGCGTCATCCCTGGACCGCTCGGTCGAAAACCCACCCGCGTTCATCCCTTTGGGTGGGGCACAGGCTTGGCCGTACGCCAGGGCCGCTCACTGGCGTTCGCGGCTCCGAATCGGGCATGGCGAGGCTGTGCGACAGCAAGGAACCGAGCCTGGAACGCTAGTGACAGGCCAGGCATCAGCGCTCGGCCCCCGCGGATCGCGCCGGTCACCGGGCCTCCCCCCACGAGGCGGCTGGAAACAGCACCTGTCGTACAGTGAGGAGAACCAGCTTCACATCGAGCCAGAGGGAAGCCTGGCGGATGTAAGGCAAGCTAAGGTTTAACTTGTGTGGCAAAACGAATTCGCGGTAGTGAAGCTCGGGATTGGCGGAGCCGGCGAGGACGTCATCTTCATGGCGATAGACCAAGCTGGCCGGATCAGTGATGCCCGGTCTCACCTGCAGGATGGATCGCCAAATTGAGTCGTTGAAAGTCACGTAGCGGGGCACTTCAGGGCGAGGACCGACTAGACTCATATCCCCGATCAAGACGTTCCACAATTGCGGCAGCTCGTCGATCTTGAATCTTCGCAGCCATCCGCCGACCCCGGAAACCCGAGGATCACCCGCTGCGGTCAGCTGCCCTCCCTGCCGTTCGGCGTCCATGACCATGGTTCGGAACTTCCACAAGCGAAATGGTCTGCCCTCGAGCCCGATGCGGGTTTGGGAAAAGAATATGGGCCCGCGGCCGGACAGCTTGATCAGCAGGCCGACGACGAACAGAAACGGCGCCAGCAGCAGGAGTGCGACTCCGGCGAGCAGCAGATCAAAGATACGCTTGCCGCGATACATGAGACCCGATCGTCGTCCGGATCGCCGGAGCGTCCCGGCGCTCAGTCTCTAACGAATGCCCGCCGCCGCCAGGGCCTTGGAGGCCTTTCTCCAAAAATCACAGTCGGGCCGTCTACGATGGCGCCATTCCACCCATCGTCGGCCACCGAGATCCAGGAAGGGTTTCAGGACCGGGTTGATCACGACTTGGTCCCGGAGAGGTTCCAACGAAAAGCCCATGCCCAGTTTAAAGTGCTCGAGGCTCCCATTGTCCGTCAGGCCGAGTAAGCCGTAGGAGACGAGCCTGACGCGCGCGTCGTTGATGGTTCGTCGCGTCACTTCAAAAACCAGGGCGTTGTTGGGGTAGTAGGCGAGGTGGTCCCCAGCCGAGCTTTGATGAAGGATCGTGAGAACGTCTTCCACAAGAGCCGCGACCACCAGTGCCGCCCACTGCCCGTCGACCAATGCGACCCACGCTTCGAAGTCGCTGTGTCTGGCGGCCGCCGAGCAATAGAGGGCCCATTTCGCTTCGGTCATCGTCGCGGGGCTTCGGCCCTGCCGGAGGAAGGTTCCGACGTTGAGCTTGTGGCCACGTTGAGCGAGGTCTCTGAACTCCACGCGCTCGATCCTGCAATGCTCCAGCCCTCTGCGTGTTTGGTTGCGAGCTTTTTTTTGAAGCGACGATAGGTCGTACGGTTCTTTCGAGCGAACAAACAGCCCGCCGGATTGTCCATTCTCCGCGGGGCCGGCGAGAAATCGCACAGCCAAGGCCGGGCCTCGGAAGAAGACCTCGGCTATTTCCGTACGCGGGGGACCGACTGCCCGGTGGTAGGGGATCGAAGCAAACGACAGCGGCTGTGAGTTGAACCAATAGCAACTGTTGGTTTCGATGACACGGCAACCCTGGCGCTCCCAAAACTCGGCGAACTGGCCTGCGTCCATGGTGACTCGTTATGGCGTCTTCTCGACGATGTACATCTCTTTGGCCGCGAAAGAAGTCCTGCCCCGAGTGATTGCGAATAGCCCTTTGTTGAGGTTGAAGTGGAGGTGATTCATGCGCTGCAGCAAAGGGTTTCGCCGGGTGGGCGCCTGTTGGGGGATCACTCGTCGAATGCGAAAACCGGCGGTGTCGAGGAGGGCCTTTAGCGTGGCCGGAGAGAAGTAATAGAGGTCGGGATTGCGCGGGCTGATTCGGCTCCACTCGCCATCGACGAGGTAGCAAATCAACCCTCGATCCCGGACCTTGCGGTAGCGAAATCCGGGGATTTCGATGGCCAACAGTCCATCGTCCTTGAGGATTCGGCGGATTTCCCCGAGCTCCCGCCGGGGGGCGGGAAAGTAGAAGAACGTATCGAGAACGGTCACGGCGTCAAAGTATTTCGAGGGATAGGCCGCTTCGCGCAATGTGCCGCAAAAAACGTCCGCGCCGGCGCGGGTGCGCGCCAGCTCAGCCCCGACGGGAGAAGTCTCGACGCCGTGCAGGCGCCACGGCGGAGCTGCGAATTGCTCAAGGAACGTACCGGTGGCGCAGCCGATGTCCAAAAGAGTCCCGGGGCGTTTGAGCCGTTGGATGACGTCAGATTCTCTACGTAGAGTGCGCCTGTGGTGGGAATCGAAAAGCTCGAGGTTGTCTTGGCGAACGAACTGGTGGTGGAAAGCCCGAATGTGTGAATGGGTTGGTCGTGGGCTAAGGTACACGAGCCCGTCGTTCTTGCAGCGCACGATGCGAGCTGGTGTGCCGTCCGCGACAAGGGTGTCGGTGGCGTCCTCGTCGCACAACAGACAGTTCACGTTTTCAAATGAGGCGGCTGAAGTTGTTGCCACTGAGACTCGTGATGGGGAAGCGGCCGGCATGGTGTTGGATTTGGGCTCGGAAGGCTGGCGCAGCAGGCGTAGCGTCAGCGTGCAACTTGGAAGAGCCGACGTGAGCTGACGATGGCTTGGTAGCGCCCGAGCATGTGTTTAGCGATGACTGTGGTGTCGTAGTCACTATGGGCCAGCGCCTTCGCGCGCCTGCCCATGACTTTCAGCTCTCTAGATTTTTCGAGAAGGGCCGCCGCAGCCCTTCCGAAGACCTGGGGGTCGCAGGGTAGCTGTCTCCCCGCGCCCGCCTTCTCCGCCGCGCGGCCGACGGGGACGCCTTCGGAAACCAGCACAGGCAGGCCCGCCGCCATCGCTTCTAGGGCTGAGAGGCCAAAGTTTTCCGAATCCGGTTCCGAGGGCATCAAGAACAAGTCCGAGTCGGCAAGGGCGTCGTCTCGTTCTCGGCCTTCGAGATGACCCAGGCAGTGCAGGCGTGCGGCGCAACGCAACTGTTCCGCGCTGCCCTTTAGCGTCCCCGTAAGGCCTTGTTCGTCAGGTCCAGCGAGCAGCAAGTGGACCGGGTTGGGCAAATGGCGGCAGGCGGCGAGAGTTTCAACAGCGATGTCAGGACGCTTTTTCTTGTGCAGACGTCCCAGAAAAAGCAGCACTAGCGCGCCCGAAGGAATGCCCAAGCGACAGCGCCAAGCCCCCCTGGGAGGCAACTGCCGAAAGCGCGAAGTTTGAATGCCGTTAGGCGTCACAAACGTAGGTGATTGCAGTCCCAGTTGACTCGCCGCCTCGGCCTCGGCCTCATCCGTACAGTGCAGCGATGCTGCACCGTTCAAGAGTCTTCGCCCGAACAGCGATAGGTAGATGCGCTTTTTTAGGCTCTTCTGGCCAAGCGCCCACGGTAGCAACTGGCCCCGGAGCGGTACGACGTATGGAACCTCGGCCCTTGTACATGCTTCGGCGGCGGGGCCAAGTGTGTGAGCAAACAACGAGTCGATTTCGACAATATCGAACTTCGAGACATGTCTTCGGCACTCGGAGGCCAAGGATCGCGAGTAGAGGAACGTGTTGGAGGTCAGAGGGAAGTAGTTGACACACACGCCCGCTATGTTGACGGGTCGCCCAAGAGGAACATCGAGGCGAGAGGAGCCATTTGCGTCCGTGGTGTAGACGGTGACGCTCGCACCGGCTTGCGCCATGCCTTCACAAAGTGCGGGAATACTTCGCGCCGGCCCGCCATAGGCGTAAGCAGGTTTGTAGACGCTCGTGACGTAGAGAACTTTCACAGGTGCTTCTTGGCGACTTATCGCGCTGCCGAAGGCTATGGCCTCTTCTATTGACTTTCGCGGTCAACCGAGGGCGAGAGCGTCGAGGAACCGTTTGCGGAAGTGGTGGAAACGAAAGTTCTTGAGATATTGCCGCCGACCGGCTTCGCCCAGACGCAGGGCCAACGGATCGTCGGTCAGTAGACGCAGGCAAGCGGTGGCTACATCGTTCGGATTTTGCTCGACGAGCAGCCCCGTTCTGTTGTCAATGACGATTTCCTTGGCGGCGTCATGTTTGCCGGCGATACAGGGGACGCCGAATCTTGCCGCCTCAACGAAAACGAGACCAAAGCCCTCGCCCGTGCTAGGCAATGCAAACACACGACAGCGCCGGTATCGATCCTCGAGAGCTTGGCGTTCGAGATAGCCAAGGAAGACAATTTTGCGGGCGGCGGCCCAGGGCAGGCGGGCGGCTTGGGATTGAAGTTCCGCCCGCCCGTCGCCTTCACTGGTGATCCACAGTTCCGCATCGGGACAGTCCTTTACAACGCGCGGCCAAGCAGCGATGAGCTGCCGGTGTCCTTTGTGAAGAGCGCCACGCTGCATGTTGCCGACAATGAGCACGGAAGGTTTTCGCGCGGCGGGGTCGTAGGGCTTCGCGGGCCGAGAGTCGTTTGGGGTCTCCCGAGCATAGAGCGGCGGCTCGGTGCACAAATGAACGACCTGCGCGGGGGGCAGATGCGGGTTGTGCAATGACGCGGTTTCAGTCGTGTTCTTTGAGATGCTCAGGCGAAGGGTGGCTCGCGTAAGATTGCGGCATTTCCACCAAGGCAACGGCCTAGCCAGCTCCCGGCCGATCTCCCAAACTGTGTAAGGTGCGTGTGCGGGCAGCCATGATAGCGTTGCCTGGTTCACGAGTAAGTACATGATTCTGTCGTAGCTTCGATGCAGGCATTCCGCTGCCATCGCCGAGGACAGCCGGATTCGTGAACCGCCGAACGCCCGGACGTCGAGATCCAGGCGTGAATGAGCATAGACGCCGACCATACGCTGGATCGGCCTAAGGGTTGTTGTTGTGTCCACCTGGCACCAAACGCCTAAGCGGCTGATTTGCGGACACGAGGCCAAGGCCCGTGCCACGCTTCGGCCGTGGGCTTGCAGGCCTCCTTTTCTCACACCCGCCGACTCAAACCCTAAATCAGGAGCAATCAGGAGATAGTTCATCCACTTCTTTCTATAGGGCCGGTAGCCGACGACAGTGGGCTTAGGGTCGTGGGTTCCCAAGGCGGATCGGAGGCGCGCCATCGGTTCACGACAACGCCGGCGGGCAGCCCTACCGACAATCCCATCAGCAAGCGGCTAAAATCGGAGGTCCCCCTGGGTTGCCTGCTGTCACGTTCAGGATTTTCCTGGTTTGGGAATCCGACACGTCTTATGCAACAGAAAGCCAGCCGCCGATTTCGACTACTCACGTGGCCACTCGCTCCCATGGAAGATTTTCGGGCGCCGATGGAGGCGCTTCCGCTGCGAGAAGGAGCCAAGCGAACGAAGTACCCCTTCCGGGTGCTGCGCTACTGGTGGGTTTATCAGGGGATTCTCGATGAGGCCCGACGCCTTGGCCGGGGACCCACCATTGTCGACGCCGGTTCTGAGATCGGATTGCTGAGAAGTCTTGCACCGCCCGTACCTGGTGCCCGCTGGATCGGACTGGACCGCAACGTCGCTAATCCGTACGTGGTGGCGGCCGAGTATGACGAACTTCACGAATGCAATCTCGAGCAGTCAATACCACTTCCCGACGACTCGGCTGACATCATCGTTTGTTCACATATTCTTGAGCACCTGAGACATCCGGAAGACACGCTCGGCGAATCAATCCGGGTTGTCAAGCCGGGCGGAATTTTACTGGTAGGCTCTCCGGTACTGCCGAGGCCCGTAGCGGCGTACTATCAGCGGCGATACAACCGTGAACTGCAGGCCGGAAAACGGCAGCTTGGGCAGCACGTCACCGCTTTCCATCCGCGAATGTGGAAACGGCTGGCCGCCAGACTTGGTCTCGAAGTGGAGGTTTTCGCCGGCTCGCATATCCTTCGCTGGACCGGCAGCCGCCTGGAAAACTACCAGGCTTGGGTCCGCCTCAACCAGTTTCTGGCGGCACTCTTCCCCGCGTTCGGCAACGAAGTTTGCATTCAGCTTCGCGCGCCGTTCGGCAAGAAGACCGATTAGTGCTTGGTTGCGTAAGTTGACGACGGATTATAGACCGGCAATCCCTGGACCGCTCGGTCGAAAACCCGGGGGCTTTGATCCCCCTGGGTGGGCCTGAGGCTGGTGGCAGGGCCGGACTCTTGAGGGGGACTGACCGCTCCCTGACGGTCGCGGCTCCGTTTATCTTGGCGAAGGCCCATGGGCACTCCCTCACGGTCGCGGCTCGGAAAGCTCTGCGAATGGACCGCTTCCGGGCCAGACGACCGCATGATCCTTCGGGAAACTTTTTTTGAATACGCGAACTTTTGCAATCAAGCATTAGCTTGCAACGCTCTGGAGGACAAGTTGCGGAACCGCCAAGCGATACCCGACGCTGGGGTCGGTCAGTATGTCCTTCGGCGATCGCGGTTTAAGCTCGTGGAGTTCCGACGGGGATCATCGGGTCACGACGTCCCTCGCGGGCAGGGACTCAGCAACTGTAAACGTTCAGGATCGTCTCCAGGCGGTCGGTAAAGCGGTAGCGACTGCGCCGAACGCGCTCGAGGCCGGACGCCGCAATTCGCAACCGCGGGCTTTCGTGCTTCAGATAGTAGGTGATTTTGTCTTTGAGCTCGTCGAGCGAGGAAAAGCACTCGATTTCCTTGCCTTCCTCAAAAAAGCTCAACACTTCTTCCGAGCGCTCGGAGAGCTGAAAGCCGCCGCATGCCGGGATCTCGAAGGTTCGGGAGGTGTGCAGATCCCGATTGGCCTTGCGTAGGAAGCTGAGGCTGATTTTCGAGGCGCCAAACACTCGTGCCAGCTCGTCGCCATAGACCGGACGTCCTTTCAGCCGGAAACGCAGTGGCGATTTTCGAGGCAGTTTCTGCCAATCGTTGCCCCAAACCCGCAGGTCGAAACCGTTCAATTGTTCCAACGTCTGGGCCCGAGGGCGCTCCCACGTACCGACGAACACAACGTCGGAGCCGTATCGCTTCCGGTCCTTGGGGTCCACGGAAACAGGGAAGTGGCAGTTGTCACGGTAGCCGTGCGGAACGTATGTGACGGCCTGGGATCCCATGAGCGCCAAGGTGTCGACGTTAAAGCTCTTGGTCGTAAAGACGTGGTCGTAGCATCGGATCGCCTTTCGCAGCGTGGCCTTGGTGTTGAGCCCGTTGGCCATATCCTCGTTGTAGAAGTGAAATAGCTTTGCGGCTGTAGAATCTTTGATTTCGAGGAGCGCTCGAGTGGTGATCAAGTTGCCGCTGACGACCAGTACGAGGTCGGGGCGGAATTGGCGCGCTGCCTCGACGAACGAGCGGCTTTCGATCTCGGCTAGCAAGCCGGGCGCCAAACGCCAACCGATCCGCCGCGGCCAGCGGGAACGAAGCCGCCGCTTGACGGCGGATCCACGGGGAAACGGCAGCGCCGTGTAGTTGTGGCGACGCAGCCAGGTAAGCCACCCATATTCAAAATCTGGAGGCGTAAAGCTCCCATACAGCAAGATGCGAGCGGCTCTTCTAGTCATGATGCGATAGCCTGTGCGAGGGATCTAGCCTGTGGCAAAAAGGCGTGTGAGAGCGAAAAACGGGGACGGTCACCAATTCGATGGCCTCATAGAATTACAGAGAGAACAACGTGACAAAAACTGAATTAGCTGACGGTCCCCGACTTTTCGCGACACATACTTTCACCACCGGCTGCTAAGCGCCTTTGCCTTGTGAACTTATTTGTTCGGTATGGCGATCAGCTCGTCCGTGTCGTCTGGAGACTCACCGCCAATGCCGGCAAGGTGATAACCCAGGTCGCGCAGGTAGTCACAGCAGGATCGGTGGATGGCGGGCCCGTGTGTTGCCAGAAAGATCGTCGGCTTCGCATTGACAAGAAGCTTGTGAGCTCCCCGAAGAACTTCCCACTCGGCGCCTTCCACGTCGATCTTGATGACGTCCGGCTGCGGGATTGTCCCGCTATCCCAAAGGACATCGAGCGGCCGGCACCGAACACGGAGGTCTCCGGATGCCGACAGGCGCCCCATACTCCTGTTTTCATGGACCAAGAACGGCCGCATCCCGCTCCGGTCGGACAGCGCTATTCTCATCACGGCGACGTTTCCGCATTCGTTCAGTTCGATGTGTTTGCGCAGATACTCGATATTGTCGGCAAGGGGCTCGAACGCCATCACCCTGCCCAATGCGCCCACCAGCTTTGAAAACAGAAGGCTGTAGTAACCGACGTGGGCGCCGATGTCGTAGCACATCATCCCTGGTCGAACGGCCTGCACAACTTTGCGCACTTTGGCGAGTTCATAAGTTCCCAGCCAGCAACCGTGAGTGCTTGACCCGGCAATCCAGCGCTTGCCGCGCAAGGGGCCTTGCAGGATCGGCACGACAGCCGACTTGGGCACCAGCCGAAGAGGAAGCCGTAAGGTCTTGCCAAAGAAACGTCGATTTGAAATGACCGAGACGTTGATCATTCGCCTTTTTCCAGACCCTCTTTACTCCCCGTCCTATCCTTCAGTCAGATGGTGGTCCACCGGCCCGACACACTCTTCAAAACGGCATAAAGGGAGCGTAAGATTCAGCGGATCAAAGACCCCGTACGCTGCTGGACCCCGCCATAAGGCGCCGGTATCGAGCGCAAAAAATCACTGCCGCCGGTCTCCCCCTCCTCGGATACGCTCGTCGCTCACTCAAGTGAAACCAAGTTGCGATACGTCTCGACGACCTGGTTTGAGAAGTCCGCGGGGTGGCGAAGCTGAGAGGCAAGCCGAAGGGCCGCGGCAGCCATCTGCGCTCGCCGCTGCGGGTTTTCGTAGAGCAGAAGAACCTTCTCGCGTATAGCAGCAACGTCACGCGTCGGGACGATGTAACCTTCCACGCCGTGTGTGTAGAGGCCCGCGGCTCCCGTATTGGGCGTCGCGATCACGGGCAAACCGCAGGCCATCGCTTGTGCCATCACACCCGCAAGTCCTTCGACGAGCGAGGGCAAGACGAGCACCGATCCTTGGGAGTAGTAGCGGTAAAGCTGTGTCCGAGGCACAAAGCCAACCACGCGGAAGGGAATTCTATCCCGAAACCGTGCCAGCAGAGACTTTGCTTCGGCGGACAGACTGCCTATGAGCAGAAGCTCGAAGTCCGGCAGTCGCACGTTCGACAAGGCCTCCAGGAGGTAACCTAGGCCCTTGCGAATCCCAAGTGTTCCCACGAACAGGACCCGAAAGATGCGGTCGTGCTTCGGCGAGGGGTGAAATCGCGAGAGATCCGTCGCCGGTCGGACGACTGCCAACGTCGATTTGGGTACTCCTCGATCAAGGAATGTGCTTCGCGCGAAGTTCGAGAGCACCGTAATCAGATCCGCTTCGTCATACTCTTGCAGCCTTTTCTCGAGCGAGCGGCGATCATAGTCGGGGAAGTGGGCGCCCCATCGGCGATATTCTTCTTGGAGTGTTTCCCGCACGAACTCGACGTGGCCCTGTCCGCAGTTGCAGACGAGCTTGGCCCCCAAGTTACGCGCTCGCTGGTAGGAATGCCGGCCGTTGGATTCGTTGGCGACGAGAACATCACACGGCCCAAATCGGGAGGCGACCCAGCGGTCGAATGTTTCCGCCGCCGTCCAATCGAGCGCGCGGGCGATCCTGGAGAAGCCGTAGCGTCCGGCCAGCATCATGGGCGCAACGACGTAGGGGAAGCTCTTGATCCGTGTCGGCGGAACTCCATTGACGCGCGAGCGAGGGTATCCGGTGTAGAGAACCTCCAGGCAACCCCGGTCGGCGAGCGTTTTCGCCAAGTCGAAATGATGAAAGCGGCCGACGCTTGACAGGTTGACTTTCATTGCCTCTCGGGGTGTGAGGGAAACGAATCTCAGGACCAAGATCCGGAGGTCACAGGATGGGCCCTAGGTGCTGCCGGTAGCGTTGCTTCTCGTGGGGTGCCCTCCGGACGTGATGCCAGGCCGCCTTGGCGGTCCCATCGCGGCATCAAGATCGGGCTCAGCAGCTTCAGCATCAGCCACGCGAAGGCGAAGGCTCGAATGCTGTAGAACGTGTCATCCCAGAACAGCTCGCTGACACCGCCCCCGGCCATCAAAATGGCCAGAAACAGCCGCGGAGACGTTTGGGCGACACGCCAAAGCAGCAGCATATAAAGCGCCATCACGACGTAGATGAGTGGGCCGCCCAGCAAGCCCCAATCGCCGAGCCCGCTGGCAAGGGGTATGGATATCGAATCCCCAAACACGAGCCCGTATCCTTCGAGGTGGCGGTATAGGGCGCCTCGTTCGCTGTAGTTGCCCTCGGGGCGAAGGAAATTTGGAAGTCCCTGGCGGGCAGCGCCGGCAATTCCAGCGCCGTACATCGGCGGCGCGCCACGCTGTTGACACAGCAGGATGGCAGCAGGCAATTCGAATCCCGCCATTCGATATTGGATGTCGATGCCGGTTGCGCGCCGGGCAGCCTGCTTCGTCGACTCGAGATCGGTGTCTTTGACGAAGGAAAGGCCGCCGAGGATGCTGGAGAACCGCCCTTTTCCGCTGCCCGATTTGACTACCGACCCCAATGCGAATAGGGTGGCCGCCAGGAGACCGCCGGCCAGAGCAACCCGTGTGAGATGCCGGGGGCGTAGCGTGATCCAACACAGCCCACCGATCACTGCGATGCCGAGTGTCGCCGTACGAGACCCCATCCCCAGTGCCAGCGTCAAACTAAGAAGAATGCCTGCCGGCCCGGCCAGTAGCTCGATCCTTCCGCGCCGCCGCATCGTGACCGAAACCGCGCTGATCATCGTCAAGGTCAGAAGGAAATAGCGCGCGGCGGAGAGCCATCGGTCCACGTTGCGGTCGACCCCACGGAAGTAGCCCCCAGTGAATGGGAAGTTCAGCGACAGATAAAGCAACAAGGCGCAGGCTGATAGTCCGATCGCCAGTGGCTGCCACGGCTTCCAAACGAGATCCTCGTAGCGGACTCGCGCCAGGCGCGTCACTTTCGCTAGGGGTCCGAACACAATGACCGTGAATAGCACAAGTCCCACCAAGGTGAGAAGCGCAACCTGGGGGTAGAACTCCAGACTGCCCAGATTTGCGTTATAGCGGCCTGGACCCGCCGCTCGTGCGCCAAGATTGCCCCAACTGTAAAAGGGGAGCTGGCGGGGATCAAGGGCGATAAAGATGACCGGACTCAGCAGCAAGTTCCAGCGGTACATGCGAAGGGTTGCCCACAAAAATATTGCCACGATCGCGGCACTACAGCCCGCCAGCTATGGATTCGGGCTGGAATCCCAGATCATGAACAGGGCAAAGGTCGCGAACGAACTTGCCAACAACAGATGCCAGGCCGCATCGGGAACAGTGTTGGTTCTCATCGACAAAGGCGGGGGACCCGGCAGAAGCGGGAACTCGCGCTGCGAGCCGCTACTCGGCAGCCTTCGCTACGCCTCACCCATGGATGGGGAAATCAGCTTTAACTATTGGTAAATGAGTCGTCTGATGAAATACTGCGCAACGCTTCCTCTATCCCTTGCGCTAGGGCTTCGAAGGTATGGCCCGCCACTTTCCGCCGCCCCGCTCTCCCCATCGCCGGCCACTCGGCCTGGCGCCGGAAGGCATCGGCAAGCGCTTGTTTCAGCGCCTCTGGGTCGTCGCAGGGGATACTCCAGCCATTGTCGGGCCCGACCAGGTCGGGTGTGCAGCCGCAGGCGTCCGACACGATTACCGGGAGACCGCAAGCAAGAGCCTCGTTGACGACCAGGCCCCAGGTTTCGCGGCCGTCGGAAGGAAGACATAGCAGGTCAGCCATTACGTACGCTCGAGGAATTTCCGAGTGATTGAAAAACCCCAATAGGTGGACATGGTTTGCGGCGGCGTCGCGGGCCCGGTGCTTGATTCGATCGCGCAGGACGCCGTCGCCGACGTAGATAAGCTGGGCGCGGCGGAGTTCGGCACGCCGGGGCGAAAGCTCTTTTTTCTGGGTGGAAAGCCGGTCGTTATCGACGCTGTAAGGCGCCGAGAAAAGCTTCGGCTTTGGCACGCCCATTGCGGCCATAAAAGAGCGATTACGGTTTCCTAGGTTTCCTATATATAGGGTGGCCGACGTGTCCTTCAATAGAGTTCGCAAAAGGGCTACGCGGAACCACGGTTTCGGCGAAGCTTGAAAGCTCAACTTGTTGGTTTCGGCCAGCATCAAGACCGGCGCCCGGCCCATGACTCGAAGCAGCCAGGCCAGCCAGACGACTTCGGCGAACCAGCCCATCAGCAACAGCGGGGATCGGGTTTCTTTCAACGCCCATGGGAGGCATCGGCGCGCGACGGTCATCTGTTCCCTGGCGCTGTAACAAGCAGGCCCATCGTAGAAAAAGCGATGCGGGTAGCTGCTCAATAGGTCAACGTCCCATGCGAATTCGATCCCGAACCCGGGGTCGCGGAACTTTCGTTCCGCCGGGCCGTGGTGGTAGTAGCCGACATCGAGCGATACTCCTTGCGCTACGAGCGAGCGAAACACAGGCACGTGATAAGGCACGGGGTGGCTGGCCAGGATCTTGAGGTGCGGCAAGGGTTAATGCCTCCAGGCGGCGAATCTTGGTCGATGTTGTTTTCGCCATGAAAGCGATTCCGCTTTGGGACTTTGATTCGAGCGGAATCGTTTATGGCTTCCCAGATTCAGGAAGCGGTGCAGCCGCCTCGCTTGTTTCGCGAAGACAAGCGGACAGCGAGCCAACAGTGACAGCAACACGCGGGCGCCGGGGCTGAATACCAGATTTGCTTCCCGGGGCAGAGGCAGCGGAGTCGTTCCGGTCTGACGCGCTCGCAAGCTGAACGCCAGTGTTAATCCCGCGATGTCTCTCCGTAGCGCGTAGACCGCTTTGGCGGCGTAGGATGCGAGGTCCGCTTTGGGAAAAGCGAAATGCCAATGAGCTTTGCGGATGCAGTCGCAGACGGCGCCGCTCCGCCACAACTCGCCGTTCAGCAAATGTTCAGGCTCACGGACCCGGCGGTGCACTAGACGTTCAGGCACGTAGCCCACTTTCGCCCCGTGAGCCAGGCGTATCCAGAGAGGGAGGTCGGCGTACCACCAGTAGGTTGGATCGAAAGGTTCAGGTAACGAATCCAGACAGCTTTTCCGGATTAAGGTGTCCATGTTGACCGGCGAAGATGTGTGGGTCACGATGCGGCGCACGAGCCGATGGCCCGAAAATACAGGCGGAAACAGGCCGCTGGGGTGATCGGTGATGACGTCCCCGTTCTCGTCGATGGCGCTGGCCGCCGAAAAGGCGAAAGAGGCTTCGGGATTCTCGTCTAGGACGCGAGCGCAACACTCCACGAAGGTCGGCAGCATCACGTCGTGATCGCCGAATAGCATCACGTAGTCGGAGCGGGCCAGGGCCAGCGCGCGGTTGTAGTTGGCGGGTACGCCGAGGTTGGCGGCATTTCGTATGTAACGGACTTGGCTTGACTCGTAGGGGGAAACGATGCGCTCGAGATCGTGCGGCGAGCAGTCGTCCACAACAAGGAGTTCATCCACGCGTCTTGTTTGGTGCAGGACGCTTTCGATCGCCGTGGCCAAAAAGCGGCCGCGATAGGCCGGAATGCAAACGCTGACGGAACTGGGCATGGGATTGAGGCGGCGGGCTTCCGCTAGCAGCCCGTGGTAGAAGTGAAGGTCGCTAAAAATCGGGTACAGGAAGGTGTGAAAAAATGCTGGGGACAGTCAACCACGGCTGAATATTTCATTGGTTCTACGTGCCTTGTGGGACGCTGCTTGTGACAGTCCCCGATTTTCTCACACCTTCCAGCCAGCCAATTCGCTTCAGGCTAAGTGCTTTTTTTCTTGGGTCATGGCGGGGGGCGAATTGGTGGCAGTCCCCATTTTTCGCTCCTGAACGACTTTTGCCACGGGCTGTTAGCGGGTCTACCTCGCCGCGCCTGCTCCTTCGGCAACAGGACATCTACGAGGCCGCATCAACGTTAGCTACTTTCTCGGTGCGGGGCGGCGGGCCGAGCCACCGGCGAGCGACGGGGATTCTCATGGCTGCACGCTTGCCCATGGGCAGCAGCCACTCCCTTTCGTGCCGGCTCAACAGTGCGAGCGCGGCAACCAGCGCCGCCATGCCGAAGAGCACCGTTGCTACCAGCAGTCGACCGGGGGATCCGTCGCCCAGGAACTGCTCTAGCGTGTACCCCGTGGCCAACCCTGCCGCCAGGGCCAAGGCTCCCCGCCAGGCGAGGTCGGTGAACAGGCGGCTCCCGTTCTCGCCTAGCAGCCGGCAGGCCTGCTTGGGAACCGCAAGCGAGAGAAACGCCGTGTCTCCCAGCACCAGGGCGGCGGCGGATCCTCGCACGCCATAACGCGGAACCAACCACAGCGAAGCGGCCACGGAGCACAACGCCGCTCCTAGGTGTCGGAGCGAAGTAGCGCGGTGGTGGTTCGTCGCCAAGGGCACGATTTGTGAGACCTGCCAGACGCTGCCTCCGAGGATGTAGGCGGCGAAAAGGCCGAGTAGAAAAGGATCGGCGTCGACCTTCCCTGTTGTCCAAAAGCGAAGAACTTGCGGTCCGAACGTCAGCAAGTAACCGCAAACCAGGCCGCTTGCCACCACTGACAGCACACAGACGGAGCGGTGCAAACGCCGGACTCGCGCCCGGTCGCCCTTTGCGAAAAGGCGTGTGATTTCCGGCCACGTCGCTAGGTTGATCTGATTCAGCGCCTGTCTGACGATCATGAACATCGTGCGGGTGGTGGTGTAGACGACCAGCACGGCCGAGCTTCGTACTGAGGAAAGAATAATGATGCTGCCCTGGACCAAGAACGCGTGGCTGAGCGGCAATAAAAGAAAGTAGAGACTCGGCCGAAGTGACTTGACCAGTAGACGGAGCGAAGCGTCCCTAGCTCCCAAGCGGACGTTCGGGTGCCGCGCCCGGATGTCGGCGATGCCGGCGAGCATGGCGAGAAGAGGGGCGAGCAGCAGCAATGTCGCGATCGTCAGAATTCCTTTGCCCTGCCACAGGGCGGCAGCGATCGCCAGGACCTGTAGCAGACGAGCCAGGTTCGCCAGCGAGACGCCCCGAGGATACTCCTTCAAACATCGGTAGACGCCACCCACGATTCCGGCGGGGATAGAAGCCAGCAGCGACAGGCCGGCCAGCATAAGGGTGGCGCCGCTCAGGCTCTGGTCGAGGATCGAAAGTCGCAGAAGCTTGGGCCAGGGGATGAAGAACGCCCCCAGAGCGACCACGACGGCGCCAACGCCGGTAACGGCCACCGAAAAAACGATTCCTGTGTGCAGGAGCCGGTGGAATTGCTTCGGATCTCCGAGATCCCAGGCGGCGTTCATTCGATTGGTCAAGTACCTCTGGAAGCCCCCTTCCAACAGCGACAAATAACCGGCGGCGGCGGTGAGCGCCAGCCAGTCACCATATAGCCTGCCGCCCCACGAATGAAGGAATAGCGGTAGCAGCAACACGTGCTGGGCGAAGGTGAGAATCAGCCCGAGCAGATTCGCTGATGTCCCCTGCAGGATGCTTTCTGCAAGACCTGGGGCCGGCTGGCGAATTGCCACCGACGGCCGGGTGCGATGGTCTCTGGACTGCTCTTTCTCCACTTGCGCGGGAGTCGGCATATCGTTCCGCGGAACGACAGGGTTTAGACTGCGATCCGAGGGGGCCGAAACCGAACCGGCGAGGGTCGCAGTAACGGAGCGGGTTCCGGGCGTTTTTCTCTCCAGCTTTGTGGCGCTTTTCACGAGACCTAGTGCTTGGTTGCACAAATTCACGATGGATTAAAGGGCCGACAATCCCTGGACCGCTCCCTCACGGTCGCGGCTCGGAAGACTCTGCGAGCAAACTGCTTCCGGGCCAGACGGACGATCGTAAGATCCCTCGGGAAAGGGCTTTTCAAATAACGCGAACTTTTGCAGCCAAGCACTAGCCCGCTTTTCTCGCCACCTGACGCCCGCGGCACGTGGTAAGCTCGCTCCTCATTGCCCCGACTTGTGGGCCAACAGGATTAAATCTCCCGTGAGCACGGACGGACACAAACTTCTCAGCTTCCAGAACCGCCCGCTGCCTTTGCAGGTGATAGGCCTCAGGCCGGCAAATTCTCTCACCAGCCATTCCAGTCGTTCGCGTGTGAAATTGTGCAGATGGTAGCCGTCCCAGGCGGGTTTGTCCCAGCTTGTGGGCGAGGACGTGACGGGGAAGCGTCCGAAAAGTAACGGAATCGTGATCCTTAGGTAGGCGATGTTCGGCACAGCGATCATGAGGTGCCCACCTGGTCGCAGCACGCGGCTGGCTTCTCGCACGGCGTGAAACGGGTCGAACAGGTGCTCCAACACCATCAGCATGGAGATAAACGTGAAGGTTCGGTCCGGGAACGGCAAACTCTCTTGGTCGAGGTTCAACACAGCGGTATTGATGCCTTTGTTTCTCTTCCAGGCTGGGAACGGGACGATGTCTACGCCGAAGCAGGTCGCGCCGAGGGACCGCAAGCTCTTTAGAAAGTCGAGGTTGCTGCATCCGAGGTCGAGCGAGATGGTAGCTCGGCAGTAGCGCCGAACCATCTCTAACGCCACTTCGGGCTCCGAGGGCCTGCGCAGAAGGCCTCCCAGACTCCCATTAGAGTTTTCCGAGGCGACCGGGAAATCAGAAATGTTCGGGTAGTGGAAGTGACGGTTTTTCGTGTAGTACTCCGTGGCGTTCATGGTCTTTGCGTCACTCAGGCTTGGGATTTTGTGTGAAAACTTCAATCGAAACAGGTAGGGGCGACATTTCGTGCCCACTAGCTGATACGGCCTGCAAGCTTCTACTTCCGGGCGACGACACACAACTCCGGGCCTAGCGCGTTTCGCGTTGTTTCCCAAGCCGCGGGGTTGTCCTTCCTCTCAAAAACGTAAGGAGAAGAAAAGGTTCGGACGTCGAGGAATTTGTAGCGCGGAAGATTCTTCGTGAAAAATTGTTTTTTGAAGGAGAGCGGATGTACTTCTCCCGAATAGGCCCCCCACTTTAGGCCATTCCGCTGGGCTTCCGTGCAACCGCAATTAGGAACGAAAACAATCAGGTGACCTCCGGGTTTTAGGAGACTCGAGAACATCTCGAATACTCCATGGAGATTGGGCAAGTGCTCGAGGACATGTGACGAGTGCACGATGTCGAAGGCGCCCGCGAGCCGCTGCGACACGCTCAGATCATCGTAGATGGTCACGCCCAGTTGTTTACGACCGTACTTGGCTCGCCCCGGGGAGACTTCAAAGCCACTCGCCCGGTACCCGGATTTCTGAAACTGGTAGATTGCGTAGCCCCAGGAGGCCCCAAAGTCAAATAGAAAAGCGCCCGTACAAAAGCGGCGCACCAACTTCACTTTCTGGGTCCAGTCTTTGGCACTTCCCTTGAAACTTGTCTCTTTGAGTGCATTCAATTCTTTTGATGTGGGCAAGCGAGTCGTAAGCCCCGAAGAGTAGTTCACGTCATAAAAGCGACGGTTTCCTTCCGGGCTGTCGGGAGGATAGCGATATTCGAGCAAGCATTGTCGGCAGCGCAGTACCTCCATGATGAGATGCTTGGATCCCACCAGAGTGTAATCCTCTCCCTGGCAATGGGGACACCGTCTAGGGGCCGTCCACCGGTTGGTTAGGCAGTGGAGGGCGAAGGCTGCTTTTCCCATGGGTTGCCTGTCAGGCGGTCTGGCTAGTTGCGGGTTGTGGCCCGGAGAAGACACTGCGAGACGACGATACGTGGCGGCCCACCACCACTGGCAACGGTTCGGGTGCGGACTCTGCCGCGAGCTGCCGGCCGGTCTCGATCTTCACCTGGGGATTCCCTACCGCTTCCATCCAGGAGGCCAGAGTTGCCAAGTAGGCGAGGGATCTGGTCGCAGCTTGGCGGTCTGAAAACAACAGACATTTCCTGATCCAGTGGCGAGCTTCTTCGGGCTCGATTACAGTTTCGATCAAACCTATGGTTTTGAATAGGTAGTCCAGGAAGTCTCGACTCCGAAACAGGCTGTCGTAGTCGACGTAGTGTGTAGTTGGGCCGTGGCCGGCGCCGCCCAGCCAGTCGCGGACACGGGTCCGTGATCCCATGGACCTGTCAGTGTCGTCGACGGGAAAGTTCAACAGCGTGGGGCACAATGTTTTCAGGACAAGTCGATGCCATCGGCTGCCCAGGCGGAATTGACGCGGAAGCCGGCGCACGGCGTTGATCCAATCGGAATCCAAAAACGGTGTGCGGTGACGGCAGACATCCGAGACTAACGCCAAGCCATTCGAGATGAAACTTCGGACTCGCTCACGCAGATAGAATTCGTCGAGGGCTTCGGCGAACGGGAGATCGCATCTCTTCGTGATCCCGGCTAGAAGTTCCTCCCTTCCGTCGTGGAACCAGTAGTCCAGCTCGCTCGCTAGACCGTCGGCGGCGGATGGAAGTGGCACGCGACGCCGCAGCTTGGCGCTCCAGAACAACTGCCGGGCAAGCGATCCCATCCCTTGGGCTGCCAACGACGGTAGACCTCGGTCGCAGTAGTAGCTTCGTGCGAACTCTCCGTTGCTTCCGATGAAGAGTTTGTTGTCCGGCGACAAGCCGGCGCGGCGACAGTAAACGTAAGTGTGCCAGTGGTCCCAGGTTTTCGTGCCCGATGTCAGCGAGGCGATCCGCCGGCGGCATCGGAAATAGTCTGACGCCGGGACGTCGACTATCTGGACCCGCAAACCGAAGGTAAAGGCGATCCGCCGGACAATTCGCACGTCGGTCGCTTCCTCGCGGCCCATGACCAACAACCTCGGTTGGATTCCACACTCGAGAAAACAAGCCAGCAGAACTCGAGAGTCAAACCCTGCAGACATCGACAAGACCGCGTCACTTCCATGTCTCTCGACGAAACGGCAGAGTGCCTCGGCTGCAGCCGCTGGCGCATCGCGCGAACCTGTTTGCGGCGGAGCCAGGGTAGTTTTCGACAGTTCTCCACCCCTCCAGCTGACAATTTGACCGGCACCGACCCTTCGGATGCGGGCGTGGAGAGTATCGTCCCCAACGGTGTGGCCAAAATAAGCCAGCCAGGCCAGAGATCGCCAGCTCCATTCCGACGCCAGGCCGGCCTTGCGCATGACCTCCAAGACACTTCCGCCGAAGTACAACCTCTGTGGGGTGCAACAGTAGAACAACTGCGAGACTCCGTTTCGCGAGCAAAGCAGCTTTGTGCCCGGCCCCTCCTGCCAAGCGATTGAGAACTCTCCCGGCCAGTCGATGACCGCCGCCGGGTTCCATCGCAGTTGAGCAAGTAAATCGCCCGTTTCTTCGAGAATCTCACCGTACACTCTCGCTTCGGCGACCGAGGGGGCCCTTTCGTCGGGGCCGGTTGCGGCCTTCGTGGTGGCAAGGTTCATGATGGTTTCGGTCTCAGTGGGGTTCGACGTGAAGCGCGATGCCGGCGAGGCCCGAACGGGGGATCCAAGGAAAAACCGAGGGCCGGTTCATGAGGAGAGGACGCTGCCGCCGCGTCCTCCAACTGCTGTTCGGAAGGATCTCGCCCTCAGTGGACGCGCTGCCAGTAGACTGCCGTATGGCCCGTGCGCAGTAATTCTTCCTTGATCTGACGTCTTGTCCGAAAGTCCTCGACGGCCCGGCGACAACCACGAACCGAACCGTAGTCGTCGATGATCACGTAACCTCCGACGGAGAGTTTGGGATAGAGATGCGCCAAAGCCTCACTCGTCGATTCGTACATGTCCCCGTCAAGGCGCAAAATCGCGAGTCGGCCGATCGGGGCGCTCGGCAGCGTGTCGCGGAACCAGCCGACGAGGAAGCGCACTTGGCCGTCCAGGAGCCCATATCGCCGGAAATTGCTTTTTACCTCCTCCAACGGAACGGCTAGTCGGTGAGCCTGCTGCCAATGGGTATCGGCTGCGTCTTCCGGATAGCGTTCGGGGTCAGGTTGAGGCAAGCCCTGAAACGAATCGGCCACCCAAACGTTACGGTCTCTTTCTCCGTAGGCCTGGAGCACCCCGCGCATCAGGATTGCTGCTCCCCCGCGCCAGACGCCCGTCTCGATCAGGTCGCCGGGAACCCGCTTTTGGATGACGTCGGTGACGCAGGTCTGCAGATGGTCAAGCCGGTCGATCCCGATCATGGTTTCGGCTTCCGCGGGCCAATCCCGGCCCCGCCGCCGGACTGCCGGGTCGTGGGACAGGCGCCGGACAAGCTCCAGACCCTGGAAAGCGAGTGCCCGTTTTAGTAGGGGGTACGCACCCCAAGAGAGTCTTCTTCGGGCGAACCGAAGGGATGCGGGCCGCCGCAGGGGTTCATAGGTTTCGGGAAAGATGCTTCTGGTAAGACATTGCTTTAGCAAGTCAAGGTAAAGGCTTGCCGCCGGATGGTGGTTGGGGCCGCTGCGCGTCTCGATCGCGACTTGGCGTGTCGTTGCCATCAGTTGCCGTGGCGCGTCTTTGCGGAGCGGCAGCTTGGGAAGTCGATTCCCTGCTCTCTGCCCCGCGGATCAATAATGATCCAAGCAAGGCCGGCGACACTTAACTCTGACGAGTTGCTTGCGTTGCTTCGGTTCATTGGATGAGTGGTTGAGCCGCGCGGCCGGCCGTCTGAGCAATTTCGGCTACGCTCGATAGAAGACGGAAGGAGTCCTGCTCGGCTGCAGCTTTGGTGCAGAAAAACGGTCCGATGGCGAGCACGTCCACTCGAGTCCGCAAGAAACATTCGACGGCTTCCTCCGGCCGGCAGACGATCGGCTCGTTTTCGTTGAACGAGGTGTTCAGTAGTGCCGGCGTCCCCGTGCGGCGCGCGAACGCCGCGATCAGGTCGTAAAACAGAGGCTGATTTTTGCGCGAGACGGTCTGCACGCGGCCCGTATGGTCCACGTGGCTGACGGCGCTTAGCGCGTCCCGCTTTTCGGGGCGAATTCGGTAAACGTGCAGCATGAAGGGCGAAGGGTGACGGCACTCAAAGTACTCGCCGAGGTGCTCTTCGAGGATGGCGGGAGCAAAGGGCCGGAACCACTCTCGGTGCTTGACGCGGGCGTTCAGAATGTCTTTCATTTCCTCCCGCCCCGGGTGGGCCAGGATGGAGCGGCAACCCAGTGCTCGCGGCCCCCATTCCATCCTCCCTTGAAACCAAGCGACGACCAATCCCCGCTCGAGCGCCGCGGCCGTGTGCTCGACCAACCCCTCGCGATCGAGCCGGCTGAAGCGGATGTCGGCAAGCTCCAGCGTTGTCCTGATGGCTTCTTCATTCCACTCCGGCCCGGTGCCGGCGTCGCCCATCGTCCAGCGGCGGCGCCCCCGTCTCAAGATGCCGTGGTGCACATAGAGCGCGGCACCGAGCGCAGTGCCGTCGTCGGAGGCGGCCGGTTGGATGTAGGTTCCGCGGAAAGGCGTGCGCTCGAAAATCTTGCCGTTGGCCACGCTGTTGAGCGCACAGCCGCCGGCCAAAACGAGTTTTTCGGTGCGAAAGCGGAGGTAGAGCGCTCGCAGGCAGTGAAAGTAGACTTCTTCAAAGCGGTGTTGGAGACTCGCTGCCGCGTTCACGTCACGTTCGCTGGGGGCGCCCGAGCAGCGGCAGGGAGGTCCGAGCAGTTCCGTCATTCGTGCCGAGTAGAGGCTGGGCAGAGCGACGTTGCCTTTGTCGTCAATTTGAATCTCTTGCGTCCGGCAGTGATGGGTGAAGTAGCTCAGATCAAGCTCGTAGCGGCCGCCCTCGGTCGCGCGGATCAACTGGGCCATCTCGCGCTGATAGACGTTCCGGCCATAGGCTGCCAGCGCCATCACTTTCCCTTCGTCGCCGTAGTGATCGTAGCCGATGAACTGACAGATAGCGGTGCAGAAAACGCCCAGCGAGTGCGGCAGAAAGACTCGATCGAGGATTTCAATTTGGTTGCCTTCACAACGACAAAACATGGCGCTGACGAAATCCCCCGAGCCGTCGACGGACAAGCCCGCCGCTTGGTCAAACCCGGAGGGGAGATAGCTGCCGGCGATATGCGCCAGGTGATGCTCGACGAAATGCACCTTCCATGTGAGCGTCGATGGATCGATATCGAAACTCCGCGCGATGTAAGCCTCCGCGGCTTTGACGCGGTGAAGGTGCTTCAGCCGATCGGTGGCCGCTCCCACCATGCGGGGCAGGTTCGCCAACACGTGCCTGATCTTTTTCCCCCGATGCAGGCGAGGATTTCGGGCGACCGCTAGGTGTTCTACATCGCGGATATCCGCTCCCGCCATGCGCAGGCACTCGTGGACGGCCTGAGTCGGGAAGCCCCCGTAGTGCTTGCGCCGGTTGAGCCGCTCCTCGGCGATGGCGGCTATCAGCTTGCCCTCCGCGATGAGCGCCGCCGCCGCATCCGGATGAAAGCAATTGATTCCCAAGATCAGCATGGGTCTGGGTTCGTCAGGGTCTTTGGACGTGGCTTAGGTGTGACCTGCGCCAGTTGTTTCTAGCGCTGATCCCCGTCGTGCCGACGCATGGGTCTGGCTCGAAGATACGTTCAGGGCCCGTCAAAAGTTTGCCCGGGGGCAGGCTTGGCCGGCCGAAGCCTGGATCGGTGCCAAGTGCGATGTATTTGTCGATCCGGCAACTTCCTTCAGCAATTGGCTGAACTGCCGGCAGGCTCGATCAAGGGTGAGGTGTTGCTCAAAATACTGGCGCCCGTTTGCTCCCATTTGTCGGGCCTCCGTTGGGCGTTCTGCTAGGAGCGTAATGGCCTTGGCAATCGCATCCGGGTCTCCCGGAGGTGTTCGGACTCCCGCCTGCGCGGCCTGTAGTCGCTGTGAGATGGCTGATCCCTCCGGCGCCGCGCAAACAATGGGCCGGCCGGCCGCCAAGTAGGTGATCATCTTTGAGGGAACACTGGCGTCTTGGGACTCTTTGGAGAGAGTCAACAGCATGGCATCGGCGGCCGCCTGCACCTCCGCCAACCTATGCCTTGGCTGGAAGGGCTCGAATCGGATATTCCGCAGCTTCGCTCGGGTGGCGTCCCTGATCATTTTCCTCTTGAGCAGCCCCTCGCCGATGCACAGGATCAGGACATGACTGCGCGCCTCCAAGCGCTTGGCAACGTCCACTAGAACATCCGCACCGCTGGTGAGACCCATGGTTCCCGCATACATGGCGACGAATACATCAGGCGCGACCCCCATCTCGCGTCTCCAACTGTCGCCTCGGGTTTCGCTGGGAAACTCATCCCGATCGACCCAGTTGGGAATGACCGCGATTCGAGCGGGTGCGATCGCGCGGTTGCGGCATAGCAGATCCCGCATTGTGTCGGATATCGCGATTACCTTCCGGCTCTTCCGGCAAAGCCGGCGGTCCCAGGAACGGAGGAATCTCGACAACAGGCCGCGAGTTTGGAGAAGCCCCGCGCTTTCCGCTGCCTCGGGGTAGACATCCTGGACGTAGTAGACAACCGGGACGCGCCACCACCTGCCGAGCCAGGTTCCGATTTGAACGGCGATGAGAGGCCAGGTTTCGAGAACCAATACGTCCGGTCGGCCCAAGCGCCAGGCATTGAGGACGGAAGAGATCCCGAAGGTAAAGTTTTCCATCACCCGGTTCCACAAGCGCCGTTTCGCGCCGATCAACCAGGTCGCGCAGCGGACGACAGAAAGGCTCCCCTGCGTCTCAATTGACCGTGATCGTCGCCAGTAGCCGGCGTAGACCGCACCCGCGGGTCGGTTGGGAAAGGACGTTACGACGGCGATTTTATGGCCTTCGGAAGCAAGGCGGCACGCGAGCTCGGAAGCCATGACTCCGCTCGGGTCTGGCTCGGGCGGAAAGACGGGACAGACGAAGGTGATTTTCAAGGTGCTAACCCCAACACCGTGCACTTAGCGGCCACGGATGCTCGAATTGCTCCCTGGGATTCCGAGCTGGACACAAAGGTTGTAGGGACACGGAAGGTGGCAACAGGCGGTCCCCAGGGCGCGACATGTCGCGCCCGTACATGACAAACAGTGCCATGCGGGGAAAGATTCGTTGGTTCCATCACAGCTTAAGCGGTATTAGGGCTAGCCCTGCACGCGGTCGTAAAACTCTCGGTAATGGATGTTGTAATAGCGGGAGTTTGTGGCCCGCGGCTCCCAGTTGTTGAGGACGGTACCTAGCACAGCCGTCCCGTCTTGATCGAAACGCTCTTGAGCCGATCGGACGGCCTCCCGGAGCGTCTTGCCGGCCCGGACGACGAGAATCACGCCGTCGGCCAAACGGCCCAGTAGGCGAGCATCGGAGATCTGCAGTACGGGGGGCGTGTCCACCAGAACCGCGTCGTAGCAAACACGCAAGCGGTCAAACAATTCGGAAGCCCGCCGGGACGATAACAAGCAAGGAACATTGGAACTCCGGGGACCGCTCGGAAGCAAGTCTAAGCCCGGGATGGCAGTTCTACATGCCAAGCGATCACAATCAAGCTCCGAGATCTCTTCCCCGTGGTGGAGCACAACGCTGAGGCCCCAATGGTTTTCTACCTGGAAGACCTCGTGCAATCTCGGTTGGCGCATGTCCGCGTCAACCAGCAGTACTCTTCGCCCACGGCCGGCCAAGGCAACCCCGAGATTGGCGACCATTGTCGTTTTTCCTTCCATCGGACTCGCACTTGTCACCACCACTACGCGGGCTGGGTCCCCGTCCTGGTTCGTCAGCAAGAGTGACGTAGCGATGGCCTGGAACGATTCGGCCAAAAGGGAATGCTGACGTTGCCAGGTGATGAGTTCAAGGCGGTTCCCCGACCGGTCTGGCGGGCCGCCGCGACGGCTGTTTCCCATGGCGGGCCTTCGCCTTCGGCCTAATTTCAACTTCACGCGGAAGCCCTTTGCCGACCTCCTTTGCCCAGGGTCGGCACGCCGGGCCGGAACCGAGCCCAGCTCCGGCACCCGTAACCACGAGGGAGTCTCACCCGGCGCCCTCAGCGTCGAGTCGGCACGTTCTCGGACGGTGACAAACAGGGCACCGACAAGGAAACCAGCCAGCAGGCCAAACAGTGAATTCGTCTTCAGATCGGGCTTATACGGTTTTGGCGGAGGCTCGGCCGGGTCAATGACTCGAACGGTGGTGGCGCTCATAGCCGAAGCGATCCCGGCTTCGTTCATCTTCCGCAGCATGGATTCGTAGAGCTGTCGCTTGCTGTCGACTTCCCGCTTGAGGATCTGGTAGTGAATCGCCTTCGCCGCTTGATCCGAAACCAAATCGGCCTGGTTGGCGTAGGCGATGGCGAGCAGCTTTTCGCGACGTTTCGCTGATTCGTGTTCGTTGCGAATTAGATCTATCACGTTCCTTCGCTCAGCCTCCAATGTCACGGTCAGCTCGTCAATCTGTGCTTGGACGCGTTTGACCCGGTAGTAGGTCGGTTTGAATAATGTGCTCAGTTCGGCGCGCTCTTGGCGCAGACCGGCCAGTTTGACCTGGTACTTGCGGAGGGGCGCCTGGTCGAGCACGTCCGGGAGCGATTCCGGAAGGCTGGAGATCCCGATTTCGTATTGCGATTGCTTCTGCACCCGGCTCACTTGCGCTTCCGAAAGCGCTTGTTGCAGTTGCCGCAGCTTCTCTTTCGCTAGGCTTTCCTTCTCGGCCGCGAAAATCAGGCCACTGGCACTCGCGTAACGTTGTAGTTCGTCCTCCGACTTCTCTAACTTGATCTTCAAGTCATCGAGTTGCCGAGTCAGCCATTCGCTAGTGTGCTGGGAGGTCTCCCAGCGGCTTTCAAGGTTTTGCTGCGTGAACTCTTCCGCCAAAGTGTTCACAAAGAGGGCCGCCAAGTTTGGGTCGGGCGAGTCGTAGAAGACTTCGATGACCCGGTCTTGAAACGACGTCCGAACTCGCAGATTCGCCTGTGCCGAGTTGCGGAGCCGAATGTCCCTGGGAAGTTGTTGGCTCGCCGGCAAGCCGAATGCTCTGCGCCAGGACGCCAGCCAGCCTTTTGAGTAATCGGTCGGTGGACCTTCTGCCAGGCGCAACCTGTCAGCGACTCGGTCGAGCAGCGATTTCGACCGTAGAATTTGTATTTGCGTTCGAATGTAGGACTCCCCGGAATAATTGCCTGTCGAAGTAGGATCCACGTCCTTCATGTCGAGGAAATTGTCGTTGATCCCTTGGATCTCGAGCAACGTGCTTGCCTGGTAGATCGGTGTCTGGGGAAGCGTCAGCAGAAGCGCGGTCAGCCCACCCAGAACAGTAATCAGAATGAGTGTTCCTTTACGCCGGCACAGGGTTCGGTAGTACTCAAGGATCCCGCGGATCGAAGAGTCATCTTCGACTGTCGGATACAAGCGCTCAGGACTGCGCATGCCTGAGCCCGGGCCGGAGTTTGTTTCGGGGAGCTGGGTCGCTTTCACGTTTTTTTGTTGTCTAAATGCTTCTCAGAATCGGTCATGAGACCAGCACCGTCAGCGGCGGTATATGGCGATGCCGGTCCCAATTCGAACGGCGGCGTCGAGGGTTCTCAGTCCCACACTTTTACGGGTGCTGTTGGGAACGAACAAGATGTCGTAGGGCTTGAGGGAGACGTCGGGGCCCTTGCCGGCAAGAACTTCTTTTAGATTCACAAGGGTTTCAGAACGCTGGGACGCGTTCGGTCCCGCCCTCAAGATCTTGGCCTTCCGTGGTGCCGCTGTGCGCGCCAGACCTTCTGCCAGAGAAAGCGCCTCCAGCACCGATAGAGTCTCGCGGTCATGAAGCACGAAACCGCCGGGCCTGCGCACCTGACCGACCACGTAGATGAGTTCGGCCCTAGGCACCGTAATTACATCGTGAGAGCGGACCTCGATGTTTTGCATCGGGTCGCGCGCCTTCATCAGACTGCCCAGCTCAACTTCCGCTACGCTGAATTGCCGGCTGGGGTCATCATGGGCGCCCGCAAGCGGAATGCGTCCCCTTTCGAGTCGCCGCGTGATCGTCACACGGTGGCCTGCGTCCGACCGGACTCCCCCCGCCAACGAGAGCATCTCCACCAGCGTCTTGGTTCCTACCGCCTAGTGAACTCCCGGCCGGTTCACCGCTCCGATCACCGAAACCGGCTGACTGCCGACCTTCCACACGCTCACGATCACCTGAGGTGCTTGCATGTAGTTTCCGAGGCGCTTGGTGAGTTCCGCTTGCAGGCGATCCACCGTCATGCCCGCTGCTCGGACCCTGCCCACCAGCAGAAGATGGATATCCCCTTCGGCGTTGATGCGAACGCGTTTGTCGGACAAGTCTTCGAGACCGAGGACCGAGATTGCGAGCTCGTCGTTTGGCCCGAGGACGTAGCTCGACTTGCTCGCATCGTGAGCCGTAGTCGGCTCCAACTGCTGGGAAGCGCTCGGCCTGTGCGAATCGAGACCTTGGGAAAGCCTCTGTTGCGCCAGACAAGTGAACGGCGAAAGACAGGCCACCGCTACCGTAAGCAGCACCGTACAAAGGCCGGCTGTCAACTGCCGCAGGACCTCATTCATGAGGTGTGGCTTGTCCGGGTCGGTCAACATGAAGGCGTCCTCATTGTTCTCACAGAGTGGGTAGAGCACTAGGCTTTGTGTCCCCATTCGGCCGGCAGGAGTTCCCTCAATGGTTCTCAACCACGCGGCTGAGTCTTTAGATCCGAGCCCCCAGGTCCTCGAAAGCTCCGACTCTCGTCATCGCGAGGCCGGCTAGACCTCGGGGGTTCCAGACGCGAGGCGGCGGCGGGAAGACCTTTCGGTCCGACCCAGTGACACGGAAGCGGCTCCTGGCGGGTGGCCCTGGAGCGGGCCAACGGCCCGGGCCCAGCGACGGTCAATCTCAACCCCTACCGAACGTTGCAGCAGGCTTACTGAGACCACCAACCTGTGATCGCCTCTGGAATCGAGATAGATTCCTTCAAGTCCACACAGAGGGCCGGCGACGATCTGAACTCGTTGGCCGGCGCGCAGGAAACGCCAGGGCTGCGCGTACAAGCCGGAGCGGACAACGGCCTGAAGCGCCGCCACCTCGCGATCGTCGATTGGCGCGGTGGTCCTACCCACGCCCACCACGTAAACTACACCCGGCGTGGTGAGAATGGGAAGCCGCGAACCTGCTTGAAAGCGACAGAATACATAGCCGGGGAAGAGGGGAAGTTCAATTTCTTTGACACGATCCGACCACGACCGCCTGCTCCTGTACAGCGGCAAGAACGCTTCGTATCCCTTGTAGCGAAATGCTTCGGCGATCCGCCTTTCGCGCTGAGGCCTTACTCGTACCGCGAACCAGCGGCTGGCCGAACCATCCGGAACCATGGAGAGCGACTGCGTTCAAAGGTCGGGTAGGAGTTGCGGATCTGCACAGCCATTGTTCGCCGACTGAGCTAGTGGGCAGTTGGGCTACCGCCCCATGAGTCACACAGACTGAAGAACCCCCGATACAGCAACACTACCGGAAGACGTCAAAGTACCACGCCTGTTAAGTGAATGTCAACGAACTTTATAGCATTATATAGTAAAATTAGAATAAGAAAATAATAATTATAAATAATTAAAAAACAATTATGGTTAATTTAGTTTTATGTTCGCGCCCCTGGCCCGGCGCTCGCCGGTCCGCCCCAGCGAGGGTAGCCTCGACAGGCGAGATAGATTGGTACAACCTGCAGCCGGCCTTGACCTTTCTGAGGGCGGTCGGCGACGAACGTCGAACCAGACAGGAAGTCTGGCCGGAACACGACAAAGGACCCCGGGGGCGTGTCGCTAGTCGGTAAACGATAACAGCTAGGTTCCGCAGGGGAGAGTGTAATAGCTCCGAAGCACGGAGGCACAGGTCATGGCGGGGAAGGCAATCAAGACGGCAGCAAAAGCGATTAGGCTCTGAGACCGAAACACAAGCTCAAATGCCACGGCACTTGCCTGCGGGATACGAGTGGGAACACCCAGGACGAGACAACCCAAGACGATGGCAACGGCAATGGAGACCGGGGCCGCCAGAAGAGCGACCATGGTCTTGATCGGTCGTCCCAATAACCCATGTGTCCAGCCTTCGAGACGGGCCGCCCTCCAACAGCCGGCGACCAGTAGATAAGCGAAAGCCAGGCAGGCGACGGCTAAGCCTATCTGGGCCGGTTGGGAGACGCGCACTAGAGAGTCGCGGATCGAAAAGGCGATCACCCAGCCGAAATGGCCTCCCATGACCGGTGATATCACGTAGACGAGCCAAGAGGCTGAGACGGCTAGCAAGGGAAGGCCGTAGATCCAGCGCAAAATGTAGGGATACCGCGAAGTGAGGGGGTGGCGCTTGGGGAATATGAGAGCCAGGTGCAATAGAAACGGGAGAATGGGCAAGACTAGCGAGGTCAGCTCGGAAGCGGACCAGCTTTCCATTTGGGCCAGGCCAAGCGTGGCCATGCCAAGATAGACCATGCGCGTGACCGCCATCCACGAAAACCCGAGGATCATTGCTTTGCTCAGTCCCGTGTGATTGATCCCGTTCAACGCTAGCTCCAAATAGTACTAGTTGTTCTAGTACATTTGAATCGTATCAAGTATCAGCGCCGTCGGAAATCGGGTGACTATAGGGCGGAAAGGGGAGTAAACAACCAAGCCCAATAACAGTCAGCACGTAGGCTCACTAAGGGATCTAACTTAATGCGGATCCCGCCACTTGTGATACGGTCAGGCTCCGTCGATTCAGCAGAGGGTTCGGTTCCAGCGCCTAGTTTCGGAGGGGATTATGTCGCTTGGGGGGTGGGGTGCTGAGCGAGCGCGAACTATCTTCACGTCCTAGGCGAGAGGACAGCGGAGCGGGACCCCAGAACCGTGCACCGGTGTTCGGTGCTGGGGCGGCTCGAAAGGGTCCCGCGGGAAGGGTTGGGCAGCGTCCTTCTTGCGTTGAGGAGTCCGCGAGGGGACCACGCGAGCCGGGAGCTGCTGCTAGCAGGTGACTACGAACATTGTTTCTGTTCGTCGATCCAAATCCGGACGCGTTTCTCTTCATCATCGACCCGGACGATGTCGCCGCGCTCTGTGCTTAGCTGGGCGACGGCGGCTCCCAGGTCGATTTCCTCCCCCTCTCCCGAGAACAAGGCGTCGACCACCGTGACAGGCAGATCGATACGGACTCGATAGGCGTCACTCGCCAAATCGATTACGCGCACTCGGATGTAGTGCCCCTCGCGGGCGACAGTCGTCCTCTTGCCCTCCTCTTCAACGGAAACAAACTCCGCGTCGCCCGAGGCTCTCAGTTCGCTCCACGCTCGGCGAATATCGATCAGTGAAACACCCTTCGCCTGAAGTTTGCGGAGTCCCTTGGCTATAGCCTTTTCGGGCACGATACCTGCCGCCGCCTCGGCAAAGGCCAGGGGCAGGTTCAGGCTGACGTTCTTGCCTCGCTCATTGAGTTCGTGGACTCGGATGTGGATCCAAGCGTCGCTTTGCTCGGCCAGTACGACGGTGCCCAGACCGCCCAGCAAAACTACAAACAGTCCAGTGGCTACAATCAGTTTCTTCATGATTTTCATCTCCTTTGGGATACCGACGCATTTTATTGAGGCTCGCAAAATACAGTGACTTTGGAACACGGGCACGGCATGCTGTGCCCCTACGGTCTGAACACGGGCCATGTCAACATAATTCGCGAGACTCAGTAGGTCCGTCCCGACCGATATACGCTGTCGGTGTAGTCGCTACGTAGTTACGTGCCGGCGCCCGCAAAAGTTCAATCAGTCTTGGAGTGGGGCCAAGGAGGGCGGGGCGGGCCGAGGCCGCTGTTCGGGTAGGGCGCCCGGAAACAGGAGCGAGTTCGTAGCCGGGGAACCGTTAGCCCGCTTTTCTCACCAGGTGGCGAGGCGAAGTGCGTGAGAGGCCTGTCAGTACCAAGGCGCGCGCCGCTCAGCGCCCCGTTTCTTGAATAATGCGGGCGTACTTGAACCCTACGTTGAGCACGGTGAGCAGGCGCAACGAAGTAATGGCGGGTCTATCAGCCCGTGGCAAAAGTCGTGCAAGAGCGAAAAGTGGGGACTGCCACCAATTCGCCCCTCGTCACATACCTAGAAACAAAGTGCTTAGCCTGAAGCGAATTGGCTGGCTGTACCCGATTTTTCGCGGCCTTCGCTTTCACCACGGGCTGCTATCGCGTGCTTCGACCGTCAGCTGGTGAGAAATGCGGGCTAGAGCCTACGTTCCTTCCATCCACGTCGAAAGGTAGCGCTCCTGCTCGGGAGTCAGCACGTCGATGCGCATACCCATCGAGTCCAGCTTGCGCCGGGCAACCTGTTGGTCAATCTCTTTGAGAACGGTGTGGACGCCGATCGGCAACTGCCCGCGATGCTTGGTCACGTACTCCGCGCACAGAGCCTGGTTGGCGAAGCTCATGTCCATCACGGTGGCGGGGTGTCCTTCGGCGGAGCTGAGGTTGACCAAGCGGCCATCGGCGAGAATGAAGATTTTCCGGCCATTCGGCAGAGTAAATTCCTCGACAAAGTCACGCGATGGCCGGCGGGAAACGGCGATTTCACCGAGCGAGTCGAGGTCGATTTCCACGTTGAAGTGTCCTGAATTGGCGACGATCGCGCCGTCCTTCATGTTTTCGAAGTGTTGGCGGTTGATGACGTGTTTGTCGCCGGTGACGGTGATGAAAATGTCGCCGATCGGAGCGGCCTCGATCATGGGCATGGCGCGGAAACCATCCATCACGGCTTCCAGGGCGCGCGTGGGATCCACTTCAGTGACGATCACGTTCGCGCCCAAGCCCCGAGCGCGGCTAGCGACCCCGCGGCCGCACCAGCCATAGCCGGCGACGACCACATTCAGACCAGCCAGCAGAACGTTCGTCGCCCGGATGATGCCGTCGATCGTCGACTGCCCGGTGCCGTAGCGGTTGTCGAACAAGTGCTTCGTCATCGCGTCGTTGACGGCGACGATCGGGAATTTGAGAACGCCTTCTTCCGCCATCGCTCGCAGGCGAATGACACCGGTCGTCGTTTCTTCGGTACCCGCGATTACGCCCTCGGCCAGGTCCTTACGGTCGGTATGGAGACTGTGGACCAGGTCGGCGCCGTCGTCCATCGTAATCTGCGGTTTGTGGTCGAGCGCCGAGGAGATATGAGAATAGTACGTCTCGTTATCTTCTCCCTTGATGGCATAGACCGGAATCCCGTAGTCATTGACCAAAGAAGCGGCTACGTCATCCTGGGTGGAGAGAGGATTCGAGGCGCAAAGCACGCACTCGGCCCCGCCGTCGCGCAAGGTGATGGCCAGGTTCGCGGTTTCGCTCGTAACATGCAGACAGCCCGAAATCCGAATCCCGTCAAGGGGCCTGCTTTGGACGAATTCCTTCCGAATAGATTCGAGAACGGGCATCCACTGCGCGGCCCATTCGATCCGCCTCTTGCCGGCCTCCGCCAGATTCAAGTCCCTGACATCGCAGGGCGTACTTGTTTCTATAGCCATAATCCTTGGTCTTCCTAGGATGCGATTTCTAGGCTTTTGCGGTCGAGACGCCGGCTTCAAACTGCAGGACGGAGGCTTTCTCCGTGTTCTCCCACGTAAAGCCTTCTTCGTCACGCCCAAAGTGGCCGTAAGCAGCCGTTTGCCTGAAAATAGGGCGCCGCAAGTCGAGGTATTGGATAATGCCCTTGGGTGTTAGAGGGAAGGTTTCACGAACGATGTCGGCCAAGCGGGTATCTTCGATTTCGCCTGAACCGAACGTATCCACCATCACCGAGACGGGGTCGGCGACACCGATCGCGTAAGCCAATTGGACTTCGCAGTGCGTGGCCAGGCCGGCGGCAACGATGTTCTTGGCGACATGCCGCGCCATATAGGTGGCCGAGCGGTCGACCTTCGTTGGGTCTTTGCCCGAAAAGGCGCCGCCCCCGTGCCGCCCCATGCCACCGTAAGTATCCACGATGATCTTGCGGCCGGTCAGGCCGGTATCACCATGCGGCCCTCCGACGACAAACCGTCCCGTTGGGTTGATGTGATACTTGGTGTTAGCGTCTACCATCCAGCCTGGCGCCACCGGCCGAATGACGTGGTCGATAATTTCGGCTTTTAGTTGCTCCTGCTCAATGCGATCGCTGTGTTGCGTCGAAATCACAACGGCGTCCAAGCGAACCGGCTTGCCGCCGTCGTACTCGACGGTGACCTGCGATTTGCCGTCCGGGCGTAGATAATCGAGTTCGTCGGTCTTGCGCACCTCCGCCAGCTTCCGAACGAGCTTGTGTGCCAGGCTAATCGGTATCGGCATTAACTCTTCGGTTTCGTTGCAGGCGTAGCCGAACATCATGCCCTGGTCGCCGGCACCTCCTGGATCGACACCCATGGCGATATCGGGCGACTGCTCGTCGACCGAGTTCACCACCGCGCAGGAATTGCAGTCGAACCCGAACTCGGCCTGGGTATAGCCGACATCGCGAATCGTATCGCGAGTGACCTTGGTGAAATCGACATACGCGCTGGTCGTGATCTCCCCGGCGATCATGCACAAACCGGTTGTGACGAGCGTTTCACAGGCCACCCTGCCGGTGGGGTCGTCCTTGAGGACGGCGTCCAGTACGGCGTCGGAGATCTGGTCCGCCAGCTTGTCAGGATGCCCTTCCGTTACCGATTCCGAAGTGAATAAATGCCTGTCCGTGCGTGGCAATCCCTTCCTCCTTTGCGTGGGTCTTCCTAGCGTTTGGGCGGCTACTTTTACCCAACGCCAGAAATCGAACTGAGTCTAGTCAAGCTAGCAGAACCCGTACGGGCCCGTCAATAAGCGGCTGAAAACACTACCCTTACCGTATTGTTCCCGGCGAGTCTTGAAGTGCCTCCGCCGTCCACTCGGTTTCAATCAGAGACACTGGCTTAACCCCGCCCACGTCCCCCAGCCTGAGGTAGCACCATGAACCAACTCCACCGGCCTGCACCCGCTACCGCTCTTGCTTCTCTGGGATGGAGGACAGCCGACCGCTTGGCCCCTCATGCGTCATCGGCGTTCTGCCGGCGGATGCTTAGTAGTCCATTTCATAAGTTCGGTCACGTATATTTAGATTTAGAAGCCAGGTGGACGATCGGGAACTTCGGGCACGGCATGCTGTGCCCGCCTGCCCTCGCCCGAAACGTGAGTGTATTTATGAAATGGAGTACTTAGCGTGGCGGCTGGCTACAAGCCATGGGGGGGACGGATACCGGAGCCTCTCGCACTGTCCGGCGATCGCTCACACATGGCAATGAGCCAGCCCACGCTTTTCCAAATACTGCTGGTGGTACTCCTCGGCCCGGTAGAATTCCGAAGCAAGCGTGATTTCGGTAGCGATCGGCTTGCTGAACCTCCCACTCGCCCCCAGCTTCTGTTTGGACGCTACTGCGGCAGCCTCCTGCTCGGGACTGTGAAAAAAGATCGCCGAGCGATACTGGGTACCAACGTCGGGACCCTGGCGGTTTCGGGTGGTCGGGTCGTGGTTATTCCAGAACACCTCCAGCAAGTCTTCGTACGAGACGAGATCTGGATCGTAATCTACTTCCACGGCTTCGGCGTGGCCCGTCGTGCCGCTGCAGACATCGTGGTAGGTTGGGTTTTGGAGTGTGCCTCCGGTGTAGCCTACTTGGGCCGATGTGACGCCTTTGACCTGCCGGAAAGTGACCTCGACTCCCCAGAAACAGCCTGCTCCAAAAGTAGCTTTTTGTGTCATTTTCGTGTTCCCTGTCGACTTCTATCCTTAAGTCTAGCCTTTAGCCCGGCCTCCTGGGCTCGCCACTACATTCACGGGCTTCCCCTCGAAGTAGGCGAACAGATTATCGACTGCCAGCTGAAGTCCGGCCTCGAGCACCTCTGGCGCCGCGCCGCCCGAATGCGGTGTCATGACGACGGTGGGAAGGCGGGTCAGCGGGTGGTCCTGCGGCAGAGGCTCCACATCAAAAACGTCCAGCCCGGCCCCGGCGATACGCTTTTCTTCGAGAGCTGCGATCAATGCCTCCTCGTCGGCGATCGGACCGCGAGCTGTGTTGATGAAGATGGCGCTCGGCTTCATGCGCCGAAATGCGCCGTCGTCTATGAGGCCGGTGGTTTCCGGCGACTGTCGAAGATGCAAACTGACGACATCGCTGATTTCGTATAGCTCGTCGAGATCCACGAGCTCAAGACCTAATTCCTGGGCAAGCTCCGATGACGGATGCATCGTCCAAGCGACAACCCGCATGCCGATGCCCCGGGCGATGCGAGCGGTTTGACGCCCGATAGCGCCGAGTCCGATGATGCCCAGCGTTTTGCCGTGTAGCTGCGTGATCAGTCCACGGGGCCACGACCCTTGCCGCGTTTCGACGTCAATCTGCGGGATCCGACGGGCCACGGCTAGCATCAGAGTCAGGGTGTGCTCAGCCATCGCAATCGCAGATACACCCGGCGTGTTGGTGGTCGTGATCCCTAGCCTTTGGGCGGCGGCAAGGTCAACGTGATCCGTTCCCGTTCCCCACACCGACACGATCTGTAGCTTCGGACAGGCGGCTAGCACCGCCTCCGGAAACTTCGCTGACGCGCGAATGCTGATGGCCCCTTCGGCATCTCCGACGCGCTCGACGAGTTCTTTGTCTGAAGAGGGAAGGGAATCGTAGTAGGTGACCTCGGCGCGCTCCAACAGCGCCTGGTACGCTTTGCTCGGCCGCATAACCGGCGGGGCGTCGTCAGGGATGGCGATTTTGAACCTTTGCATGGGTCGGCTTGGCCGGCTCTTCGCCCCGTGCCGTAGGCGACGTGCCGCTGTGGACCGGTCGAAAGACGAGGATAGCGCAGCGTACACGGCCCTGCCGATCGTTTCGCTCTCGATAAGCGGTTTGGACTATACTCGTCGATGAATTCTGCAAGAGTTAAGATCTCACTTCAGCGAGACCGACTTGCTCAAGGAGTAGACCATGGCTGGCGTCAACAACCCCTCTCCGCCCACACCCGCTCTGTTCTTCGAGACCGTCAACGCCTACCAGCGGACAGCTTCACTGAAGGCTGCCATCGAACTCGACGTGTTCACGGCGATCGGTGAAGGAAAGCACGCCGCAGGCGAGCTTGCCGATCGGTGTCAGACGTCTGAGCGGGGTATGCGCATTTTGTGCGATTACATGGTGATCATCGGATTCCTGACTAAGACCGGCTCTCGTTATGAGCTGACCCCCGATACGGCGAAGTTTATCGATCGCAACTCCAAAGCTTTTCTGGGCGAGGCGATTGAGTTCATGCTTTCTCCCCTGTTGACCGATTCGTTCCGGGATGTCGCCGCCGTCGTGCGAAAGGGGGGCACGGTGCAGCCCGAAGACGGACTGATGGCTCCGGAAAACCCCGAGTGGGTGAAGTTCGCGCGGGCCATGGCGCCGATGATGGCGCTACCGGCGGAGCTGATCGCGGAACTCGTCGATGCCAAGTCGAGCGCGAAGTGGAAGGTGCTCGACATCGCCGCTGGACACGGCCTGTTTGGGGTGGCCATCGGCAAGCACAATCCAAACGCGGAGATCGTCGCCCTCGACTGGCCTAACGTGCTGGAAGTCGCCGTCGAAAATGCGGAGGCGGCCGGGATTTCCGATCGCTATCGCACGATCCGCGGCAGCGCGTTCGACGCCGACTACGGCGGCAGCTATGACATCGTGCTACTGACGAATTTTCTCCATCACTTCGACGCACCCACCTGCGAGGGATTGCTCCGCAAGGTTCACAGCGCCCTTCTTCCTGGCGGTCGTGCTGTGACACTGGAGTTCATTCCCGACGAAGATCGCGTTTCACCGCCCCTCGTTGCCGCCTTCAGCATGATGATGCTCGGAGGCACGGCGGGCGGAGATGCCTACACCTTCTCCGAGCTGGATCGCATGTTCCTCAACGCCGGCTTTGCGAGCAACGAACTGCGCTCCATCGATCCCTCGCTCCAGCAAGTGGTCGTTTCCGCGAGATAAGCGGCTCGCTCAGATTATTCGCCAGCCACTCTTTGAGCCACCTCCTTGCACGCCCCGGCTGGCTCGCGAGGCCCCTCACTCGTTGGCAGTGAGGAATGCCGACAGCCGCGGTTAGAGCCCTGCAGCCACTCGATCCGCCCAGATCAGAAGATCCCGAAGCGTCTCTTCCGACGGGATTTGGCCGACAGAGCTTTCGTGATCGCGGTCTCCGCCAACGGAGCCATCACCTTGTAGCCTTCGCTGTTGGGGTGAAGGCCGTCGGACGACAGTGCGGCTTCGAGCTGCCCGATCGCATCAGCCACCCTGGAGTGATAATCGAGATAGACGAAACCGTGCTCAGCGCACATACGCCGAGTCCAGTCATTCAGTTGGCGAATCGCCTCGGGAGGTCGGTCGCGGCTTCGTTCATAGTCGGGGTTTTTAGACTTATGGTAGTCACTGATCGGCAGGATGGAAGCCATTACCGGCTTGACGCCGTGTGCTTCCGCCAGGGCGGCGATCATGGCAAGATTATTCTGGATCACGGACACCTTCACCCCACGTGCCAGGTCATTGGTACCACCCAGAACGACAACGACGCGCGGCTTGAGATCAAGCACGTCGGCCTTCATGCGTCCCAGCATTTGGCCGGTGATTTGACCGCTGATCCCCCGATTGATGTAGGGTTTGCCGGGGAAGTATTGATTCAAGGGCCAGCCGTCAGTGATGGAATCTCCGAGGAAGACCACGCGGTTTTCCTTCGGCCCCGGCGGGCCTAGCCGGAGATTGTCTTCGGCGTAGCGGGCGAGGTTATCGCGGTCCCCTCCACGGATCTGATTCTCGTTGTATTCCAGCGACGCCCGGAAGTGGCTTGCCACACGGTCGACCGAGCTGCGAAGAGTCGTCAACTGGCGGTGAACGTCCTCGGCAAAGGGCTGCGGCTTAGGAACGGCATCCGAGATTTGGAGGTAGATGCGGGCGTTTGAAAGCAACTTTTCCAACACCGCCGTGTGTTCTCGCGTCTGGCCGACGGCCAACGCCTTGGCGGCCTGGCGCACGTTTTCTACTAGCGGGGCCCCGGCCCGAGCAAGCTCGGGGACAGCGATGCCCGTCGCTTCCATCAAATCACTGATCTGACGATATAGCTTGGCGGCTTCCTGCGGCTGCAGGCGGACGGATTGCGCCGTAACAGGGGTCGGCGTCGCGGCTAAGCTAAGCGCCAGCGCGATCGAAAGCTTCGCGAAAAGATGTTTCATGATGTGTTTGATTCCGGAGTAGTTTTCGTCCCCTGGTCGTAGCAGGTGGGGTCACTATACCTGAACACTAGGGGGGCGAGACAGCCCGGGTGGTAGGCCGCGTCTCGCCAGACAGGTGACCGTCAAGCACTTCCCAAACCTTTTCCGGGGCGATCTGGAGCATCGTGTCGTGGATTTCGTTGCCTCGCTTATAGGAGGTCGGCGCTCCGGGGACGCGAAGGACGACGAAACCGCCGCCAAAGGGGCCGTTGCGAGCGGGGTCGGTTCGACCATAGATCGCCACGCCGCCGATGCCCAGGGCGGATGCCAAATGAAGCGGGCCGCTGTCCACCCCGACGACAGCCCGGGCGCGCCGCGTGGCCCCGATCAAGCCTCCCAGCGAGGAAGTGTGCAGCACGGCTGATCCCGTGGGTGCGCGATGGCAGATCTCTTCCGCGTAGGCGCGGTTCCGAGGCGCACAGTCGACGACAAGCGGCATCCTCCGATGCTTCCACAAAAGGTGCGCCAACTCGGCATAATGCTCGGGCGGCCACTGCTTGGACGTCCAGCCGGCAACCGGACTTGTGAGGACGAACTCGCCGCGCGGCAACGTCGGATCCGCCTTGCCCGGGGGGATGGGGAATGCGATCGGCCCGTCTTTCCCTCCGACCGCGCCCGCCAAGTCCAGGTTTTTCTGGACGACGTGCCGAGCTTCCGACGGCACTCGGTCCGAGTAAAAGGATGCGGCGATCGGCTCGCGGAGTTGGTCTCGTTCAAAACCTACGACTCGATCGGCTCGGCTGAAAAAGGTGACCAGCGCGGACTTCAACAGACCCTGAAAATCGACCGCGAGATCAAAGCGGCTTGCCCGAAGCGAAGTTCTTACGGCCTGGAATTCCCGCCAGGTTACGACGCCAAAGCGCCTCCGCCAGACCGAGATCGGCAGTGGAAGGACTTCATCGATGTAGGGGTTGCCGTCGAGCAGAACTGACCATTGAGATTCTACGGCCCATGTAATCCTAGCTTGGGGGAAGCTGCACTTTAGGCGCGCCACGGCCGGCAGGGCATGAATGACGTCCCCCATGGCGCCGAGGCGAACCACGAGAATCCTGCGGGGAGGGTTAATCGGCGCTGTACCGTTGTAAGACATCGCCAATTACGTCCCGCGCCGAGGTCGGGTCGGCATCAACGACGGCAACAGGCTGCCACGAGGAGACAATTCGGTCCGTCTGAGGCTCGTCACAGATTACCACGTAATCCACGACAGCGAGCGCCGCCACCATCTGCGCGCGGGCGGACTGGCTGAACACAGTCTCTTGCGGGTCTTTGTCGGAATAGACGGCCACCACCAAGTATTCGCCCTTTTCCTTAGCCCCTGCCAGCCGTCGGCAGTGTTCGGCGGACAAAAGGTCGAAGCAGCCGCGGGCGACGACGACGCCCCCCTTCTCGGCCAACGACGAAAAAAGCGCCCCGGCCCGGTCCAGACTGATGATTTTGCTGCGCGTATCCATCGCGGCGGGCCCCAGCCCAACTCCGGAATCGTGTGCCGCTTGTTTGGCGCCGAAGCCGGAGGCCTCCGTGGAGGCGACCTGACATCATATCGCTTCGGCGGGGGGATCTGAGGCCTGGGACTCGGGCTGCGACACCAGCGTTCTGGCCATCTCGACCACCATCGCCGTGTCCACCCTCGTCATGCAGCGATGGTCGATGGGGCATTCTCTAAGCAAGCAAGGGCTGCAATCAACCGGTTGGCGGACAACACGAGCCCAGCTTCCCGAGGGGCCGGTGGCGTGATCGTCGGTCGCTCCGAAAACGGCGACCGTCGGCACGCCCAACGCCGTAGCGACGTGCATCGGGCCCGAATCGTTCGTCAGGTAAAGCCTGCAAGTAGCGGCGAGGTCAATGAATTCCGCGAGCGTGGTCCGGCCGGCCAAATTGTAAGCGCGAGAGCCGACCTGACCGGCAACCACCTGGCACAATTCCGCCTCAGCCGGCGAGCCGAAAACGGCGACGTCGGCGTCGAAATCAGACGATAACCGGGAGGCCGCCTCGGCGAAGCGCTCCGGAAGCCACCGCTTCGCTCCTCCGAAGGCCGCGCCGGGACTAACCCCGATCCAGGGACCCGCGGGAAGTTTTCTCCTTTGCCATTGCGCCCGGCCGGCTGTGGCGGCGCGGCTTGCGCCCGCCAGACGAATGTCGGCACTTTCGGGAAGCTGCCGGATCAGCCCCGCGCGGCGCAGCAACTCCAAGTAGTAAAACCGCTGGTGTTTGGGGATGTCGTTCGGGCCGGGAAGCGCAACGGCATCGGTCAGCAGAAAGCCTCGCCCGTCGCGAGCGTAGCCGATGCGACGAGGAATCCGGGCCAGCCACGCCAGAAGGGCGGCATCAAAGGCGTTCTGGAGTAGAATCGCGCAGTCGTATTGGTCGCTGCGCAGCTCCGCTGCTAATCGCCATTTGCCACCCAATCCACCGTGATCGCCGTTTCGGTCGTATCGGACGATGCGATCATAGAGTTCTTCCCGCGCGTACAAGTCAGCCACCCAGGGACGCGCCAGCACCGTGATCTCCCAGTCGGGAAAGGCCTCGCGAATCGCCCGTAAGGCTGGGATCGACATCACAGCATCGCCCAACCAGTTTGTAGCTCTAACTAGCAGCTTCATCGTTACGACTGCTTAGAGGCAAACACGGGCCGCCCGTCGCAGCCTAGTCGCCGTCCGTAGCAGAGCCTCTCTTTCCTGTGGGCTTTAGGCCCCTAGCCCGCGCTCCTTCGCCCAACCGCTAAAGCGACCTTAATAATGGGGACTGCCATCCGATTTTCGTTCGTCGAAGTGCTTTGTTTCTAATAAAGATGGACTGCGGAAATCGGTGGCTGTACCCATTTTTTGTGTCACTGGACTTTCACCACGGGCTGCTAGCCGGCACCCCTACGCTCAACGGCTAGAGGGACCTTGGCAGCCGAACTGGGAGAGAACGACATTTGCTTCTCGATCCAGTCCAACAGCTGATCCTTGTGTTCCACTACCGTATCAAGTCGCAGCCAATACAGGGGTAAAGGCCGGAATAGGCCGGCGGCGCGGCCTTCGAGAGTGCCGGACTTTAGGCCCTCGCGCTCGGCGGCGTACCAGAGATTCACGAGGTCCTTCTCTGTAGTGATGACCAGTCCCGCTTCGTGCCGTCGAGCCTCGGAAACGATATCAGCGACGTCGCTACGCGAATAAACATGGTGGTCCCGAAATCGCATATGGCCGACTATCGTCAGGCCGGCTAACTCCAGGCTTCTCCAGAATGATTCCGGGTTTCCCAACCCGCAAAAGGCCAAGATCCTTTCGGATCGTAGTCGCTCGGTCGGCGTGCCCTCTCCTGAGACGGTGTTGACGGCCGTGGCAGCTCGGCTTCGCGCAGCAAAAACCGGTGCGCGAGGATTCAGATCGCGCAGACGCGCGACGAGGCCGTCGTAGTAGCCACCGGGCTCGGTGCGGGTCAGGAGAAAGGCGTCAGCGCGGCTGAGGGCCGACAGTGGCTCGCGCAAGCGACCTAGCGGTATCATCTCTCCCGCGCCGAAAGGATCGAGAGCATCGATCAGGACCAAGTCCAGGTCACGCTTGAGCTTGAAATGCTGGAAGCCATCGTCCAGCACCAAGATGTCTACGGGTTGGCTGCCCTCGAGTTTTCGACCAACCGAGTAACGATCACGTCCGATCCCGAACGGAACGTCGAGGCCTGCTTCTTCCAAGTGACGCAACAGTATCTGCGCCTCGTCTCCCGTGTGACGCGGAGAGACGGCAGATCCGGGTCGCACAACATTTTCATCGCCCGAAAGTCGCCGGTAGCCGCGCGTTAAACCGCCCACTGCAAGACCCCGGGCAGACAACTGCTCGACAAGCCAAAGGACGATCGGGGTCTTGCCCACGCCACCCGCCGTTACATTTCCCACACAAAGAGTGAACGTCGCAAGGCGTCGCCGGTGGAGCCGGCCCCGCCTGTACGCAGCCCATCGGAGACGGGCGGCCGACCGCCAAAGCGATGCGGGCAGCCACAAAGTGAGGTAAGCGAACCAGCCCGGGCGCCGAAGCGGCAGGGCATGGCGGTAGACTTCGACCGCTTCCCGCACCGCCCGTTTTGTCGCGCCGCGTTGGGATTCGGCAACTTGCCGGCCTCGCATCCCAATCTCGGCGGCCTTGGTCGGATGATTGAGCATATCCTCAAAGGCAGCAGCTAATTCGCCGGGGCCGTCAACTCGAACAATCGCCCGCTGCGCGATTAACTCATCCGTGATCGCACGAAAGTTGTGCATAGTGGGACCAACCACCACCGGCTTACCGGAAAGAGCCGGCTCGAGAACATTGTGGCCGCCCCAACCGTTCAGCGATCCCCCGACAAAGACGATGTCGGCCACTTGATAGAGCGACGATAATTCTCCGAGCGTGTCGAGCAAGAGCACTCCGGGCAGTTGGAAGCGTTTCAATGTCTCTGGGGTAAGTTGCGAGCGGCGCGCAAACGAAATTCCCGATGACGCGAGAACCTTCTCCGCTTCATCGAAGCGCTGCGGATGCCGTGGAGCAATCACCAATAACGCTCGCCGCCGGGACTTTGATAGCTTCCGAAACGCTTCGATCACGGGTTCTTCCTCGCCTTCACGGGTGCTGCCGGCCACCACGATAGGACCAGCCTCTAAACGGTCCAAAGAATCCGCAACCGCCTGGGGAACTTTTTCGGTGCTTGGCTCGAAATCGTATTTGAGGTTCCCTCCCACGCGGACCCTTGTAGGGGGAGCGCCGGCCGCAATGAGTCGCTCGCGATCGAGATCCGATTGCGTCAGCACAAGATCGGGGTACTGCAACACATCGGAGAAGAAAAAACGAAAGCGGCGGTAGCGGGGAGCCGAACGATCCGAGATCCGCGCGTTGACCAGCACCAACCCGGCTCCACTGCGCTTGGTGAGTCGGAACAGGTTCGGCCAAATCTCGGTTTCGGCCACAATAACGAGCCGCGGTCGGATGGTCCGAAACACGCGATCGAGGGCGAAGGGTAGATCGAAGGGCGAATAGAAGATTCCGTTCACCCACTGCGAGAGTTTCTCGCTCGCCATTCGGCGCCCGGTAGGTGTCGACGTGCTGACAAAGATGGGAACCTCACCGAATTGGCGACGCAGGGCTTTCACGAGCTGGGCGCAAGAGAGCACTTCGCCCACCGAGACTGCATGTAACCAAATCGAGTTTGCCGTAGTCTGATGAAATGAGTGCGGAAGAACGCCGAATCGCTCGGGGATGCCTTTCCAGCTCTGGCCTTTGAGAAGCCCCCGGACCACCAGCAGCGGTAGCGCGACGATCGCGACCAAAGCCAGCAGCACGTTGTAGGTTAGATAAATCAAACTGAATCAAAACCATTATGGCAAGATACAAGCAGATGCGAACCACCGTAGTTGCCGTCAGCCTGTTGATTGCGGCCAACGCCGCAGCAGCCGAGAAACAGTTCAGAGCCCGCGACGCCGGCAAGTATCCCGCCCACCAAAACCAGGCCGATGTCACGGTGGGAGTACGGCCCTACCGCGCCGAGAAAGAAACCCGTGAGGCCTTTGGAAAAGCCAAACCCTACAAGTACGGGGTATTGCCGATTCTGGTGGTGATTACAAATGCCTCCGATCACCCACTTGGCCTGGAGAACCTCAAGGTTCGTTTCATCACGTCGGACCGCGAAGGTCTGGAGCCGCTATCGGCCGAGGATTTGGCCTACTTTCAGCCCAGCACCAAGCCCAAGGAGCTGCCTTCGTATATTCCGCGGGTGCCGGGCATCGGCCGCCCACGGCTGAAGAAGGGGCCGCTGGCCAAGTGGGAGATTACCGAACGGGCCTTCACAGCTCCCGTCGTGCCCCCAAAAACCTCCGCCAGCGGGTTTTTCTACTATCGAACCGGGAGGGAACCGGACCCTATCCCGGGATCGGCCATTTATCTGTCCGGGGTTCGCGATCTGACGAGCGGACAAGAACTCTTCTACTTCGAAATCCCGCTGGACAAGTACAAGAACCGCAAGTAGGCTGCCCTCGTTCGCACCGGCAGTCCCAAAGTTGGAAGCGAAGGGCTGTCACCGCTAGCAGCCCGTGGCACAAGCCAATAGCAGACGTAATCGTGCCCCCGGGTGTGCCGCTAGCACCGGCAGTCTTGCCGGCGGGGATGAAACCGATGCCGGCGAGCGCCACTTCAGACAGAGACGGGACGTGTGGCTCGCGTTAGGAAGGCCACATTAATCGGGACGACGCTAGCTGAGTGCAGTTGTCTCAGAGGCGGGTCGAAAAGGAACTGCCCGTTGGGCTGGGGTTGATTGGGGCCCTGCCGGGGATCCGGGTAGCGAACGGAGCACTTCCTGGTAGTCCCGCTGAGCGCGGTGGGCAAAGCGCTGCTCGGCGAAAATCAAGCCCCACAACAGCGCCACGAGGAAGCTGATTACTATCAATCCTTGGTTGCTGATGTCGATCAATCTCATTGGGTTGGCCGTTCTCATTTTTCTATGAGCAATTGCCGCGCCAAACGGGATCCACGTGCTCTATCAACCAGATTCGGATTGGCCTCAGGTAAGTTACGCGCCGACCCTGTAAAAGTTCCACGGTTCGACGGAGCAACCGTGTAATTTTTACGCACCCTATACCCATGGTAGAAGTGGGTCGGGGCGGGGGCGCAGTAGGAGCGGCGCTTGATCGACGCTCTGCCATCAAGCGGAATCTGGCACAATCAACGTGTTCCTGCTTGAAGCGAAACGACAATGGTGGGGCGCCGGAGCGGCAGTCAAGTTCAGGAATAGGTGGCCGGCGTGGGCGAAGACAGATGTCAGTTTATCTGTGCCTGATGATCGCGGTCGTTGCGTTCGGCTCCATGGTGTATTCTCTCGTCACCGGTGAAGTCCCCCTGGTTGTTTTATTTGTCCCCCTTGGAAAAGTGACCCGCCACGAGAATCCGCCGGTGTACTGGGCTTTCATCATTTCCCACCTTGTGCTTGCCATCGGCGCGCTCCTCGTGGCGAAACGCAAAGCGTGATCGGCGGCTTCCTCGGCTAGTCTCTACGTAGCGGCTCTTTATCGCTTTTGGTGGGCTGGTGGTTCGGTCTCCACCTGGCGGTCGAGCGCGGGGATTTTCCGCCTCACCGCTTTGGCCCTTTTGTCGTCCGGCGCCAGTTGAAGGAATCTTCGGTAGGCAGCGAGCGCATCGGACGGCTGCTTCAGCTTTTCCCGCGAGCGACCCAGCCGCCAGTAAGCTTCTGCGTAGCTGGGGTTCCATTTCGTGGCCTCTAGGTAACGCCCCGCAGCGGCGCGATGATTGCCTTTTCTCGCGTAAAAGTTGCCGATCTTCAGATCTTTTTGCGCCTGAATGGGATTGAAGGCATACTGCGTCCGCGGAAGAAGGTCTTCGTCTTCGTCGATCAAGGGCGCCTCAGGCTCAGGCGGGGTTTCCTGTCGCTCGCGAAGTTGGCCCTGGGCAAACCCCAAGCCGGCGACCAGTACGAAAGCTAAGAGACGGCTCACGTAAGAATTATATCTTCCGGTTGCAGGAGCAGGGCTAGTGCTTGGTTGCATAAGTTCACGATCGTTTATAGGCTGGCAATCCCTGGACCGCTCTCTCACGGTCGCGGCTCGGAAAGTTCCGCGAATCAACCACTTTCGGGCCAGATGGACGACCATATGATCCTGCGGGAAAAAGTTTTTTAAATAGGTTCTTCCGGGTTTCTAGTGGGCGAGTGAGGCTCGGTGGTAGTCTCGCGGGATGCAAGACCGCGAGCTATACCGCCAGATTCTGGGCATCGAAAGTCCCTGGAAAGTCGTGCGAGTGGAGCTGCGCCGAGCCGACGGCGAAGTCCACGTCTTCCTCGAACACGACGAGCAAGTCCGCTGGCCGTGCCGCCAATGCAGCGCCGTGTGCGCACTCCACGATCATCAGCCCGAACGCCGCTGGCGTCACCTCGACACCTGTCAGTACCGCACGATCCTGCACGCCCGGCCGCCGCGCAGCGACTGCTCCGAGCACGGGCCGCGCGTCGTGCGACTGCCCTGGGCCGAGGCTTCCAGCCGCTTCACCGCGCTGTTTGAAGCTCTCGCGATCTCGTGGCTGAAGGAAGCCAGCCAGCAAGGCATCGCCGAGTTGCTGGCGCTGAGCTGGGACGAGATTCACGGCATCCTGGAACGCGCCGTGCAACGTGGGCTCGAACGTCGCGCGGCAGAGCCGATTCCCTACCTGGGCGTCGACGAGAAGAGCTTCCGCAAGCGCCATCGCTATCTCACCGTCGTCAACGATCTCAACCGCTCGCGCGTGTTGTTCGTCGCCGAGGGACGCCGCCAGGCCAGCCTGGACGGCTTTTGGAAGACGTTGAGCGCAGAGCAACTCGCCCGAGTCGAGGCCGTCGCGATGGACATGTGGGATCCTTACGTCGCCTCGACCCGGGAGCATCTCGACGAATCGGAGAAAAAGATCGTTTACGACAAATATCACATCGCGGCGCATCTGGCGAAGGCGGTGGACCAGGTGCGGCGGGCGGAGAACAAGCGTTTACTGGCCCTCGGCGACGAGCGTTTGACAGGCACGAAGTACGCTTGGCTGCGGCATCCGGCGAACTTTTCCGAGGACGCCTGGCGCGAGTTCCGCGCGCTGCGCGAAAGCGACTTGAAGACGGCGCGGGCGTGGGCGTTGAAGGAAACGGCGATGCGGCTGTTCGACTATCGTCGCGAATCGGCGGCGCGAGCTTTCTTCGAGCAATGGCGCGGCTGGGCGAGTCGCAGCCGGCTGACGCCGATGGTCACCGTAGCGCGGATGTTGACGGCTCGCCTCGAAAACATACTCACGTATCTGAAACACCGCATTACGAACGCGGTCAGCGAGGGGTTGAACTCAAGGATTCAATGGGTCAAGGCCACGGCGCGCGGTTTCCGCAATCAACAGAACTTCATCAACGCCATCTACTTCCACTGTGGGAAACTCGATCTGGCTCCTTCGCCCACTTAAAACCCGGAAGAGCCCTTTAAATACGCGAACTCTTGCAATCAAGCACTAGTTCGATGTGGGTCGTAACGGACAGTGTTGAAGAACAGCGAGAATCCAAGAGTCTCGCTCGCCAACACTGCGACTCTCCCCCCCCCCAAAGTAGAAATCAGTGGCGCACACCCCCCACAATAGGAGCCTACGTGCGCCGATGTTGAAATCATCATCAGGTGAGCTTCGGCGGCAAACAGCTCCCGAGCGATCCTCTCAAGGAGAAATAGTATGAGCGACGACACGCGACCGCAGTACATCAGCTTACGGTCCAAACTCGAGCGGCCGCTGGACTTCTTGGTCATCCTGGCCGCGGTTGCAACAATCCCGCTCACGGTGGTGCAAACACGCGGTGTCGATACGATTTGGGTCACTGCGGCTGACTGGCTGGTCTGGGCTGCGTTTCTGGTCGAGTACTGCGTCATGGTGACGATGATGAGAGATCGCTGGGCGTACACGCGTCGCAGCTGGCTGAGTGTTTCGGTGATCATCCTCTCTTTTCCCGCCCTACCGCACCTGCTGGCGCTCGTGCGACTGTCGCGGTTGGTTCGGCTTCTCCGCCTCATTCGAGTCCTAGTGGTCACCACCCGGGCCATGCAAGCCATGCGAGGGTCGCTGGCCGGGCAAGGCCTTCTTTACGTGGCTACACTGACGACGATACTTACGCTCGCCGGGGGAGGTTTGCTAGCTGTTCTCGAACTGGAGGGCGACTTCTGGACTGGAGTGTGGTGGGCCGTCGTGACCGTAACGACAGTCGGCTATGGTGACATTGCCCCGGCGACGCTAGGCGGAAGATTGCTGGCTGTGCTGCTCATGCTCTGCGGCCTAGGCCTACTCGCGACTTTGGCAGCCTCGATTAGTTCGTACTTCATAGGCTCGAGCGAGGAGGAACACATTCAGCGCATCACAGAACGTCTCGATCGGATTGAACAATTGCTGGAAAAGGCCGTCGCTGAACGCGCCGACAACCCTGAAGCGCTGGCAGGCCAAGATCCCACAGCGCTCCGTTGAAGCCGCCCTGAGCTGTCGAAAGGCTTGATAGGTCTGCTGCTCCCGTTGGCAGGCGATGAGCCGCCAGAGGGCAGCTGAGGCAAACAGGAGTGTTTGTCCTACTACGGAAGCCCTTCTAGCCGGCCCTCAGACCCAGATTCCGAACCACCAAAGCGGAATTCTTACTTCCGAACCCGATGCAATTGCACAGGGCGTACTCGACGTCTTTCTTTCGGCCGACGTCCGGCACGTAGTCAAGATCGCATTCCGGATCCGGCTCATCGAGGTTGATCGTTGGCGGGAGGACGCTATCACGCATCGCCAGCAGCGTTGCCGCCAAGCCGGCAGCCCCCGAAGCGCCCTGTGGGTGACCGATCTCCGACTTGAGGGATGAACCCGCTAGGCGATCAGCATGGTGCTCGAAACACAGCCGGACGGCGCGGGTTTCAACAGGGTCGTTCAGTTCGGTTGACGTACCATGCAGATTGATATAGTCGATCGCCTCAGGAGACACGCACCCAGCCTCGAGAGCCAACTGCATCGCCCGAGCAGGCTCTTCTCCGCCCTCTTCGAGCCGCACGCGATGGTAAGCCTCACAGGTCGAACCGTAACCAACGATCTCACCGTAGACCTTGGCCCCCCGTGCCTTGGCCCGCTCCAGTGGTTCCATAACAAAGAACCAAGCCCCCTCGCCGAGGACGAACCCTTTGCGGTCTTTCGAAAACGGTCGCGAAGCTTTTTGCGGTGCGTCGTTCCATCGCGCCGCCAGGATTCTCATCAGCTGAAATCCCCGTATGATGAGGTACGAAATCGGCGCGTCCACGCCTCCCGCCAACACGGACTCTACGACGCCGTGCCGGACCTGCTCGGCCGCGTAGCCGATCGCGTCAGTCGACGAAGTACACCCGGTCGAAACCAAGTGGCTGAAACCTCGCAGCCCGAAGGCCATCGACACTTCGCTCGAAAGCGTCCCGATGGTCGAGGTGGGGATCGTGTACACACTCACTTGCTTGACGCGGTTTTCAAAGTAGTGCCGGTATTGCTCTTCCGTGAAGACTTGACTCCCGCCGCCAGAGCCGACCAACACTGCGATCCGCCGCAGTTCGTCCCGCCCCAGCTTTTCCGCTTCGATGCCGGCATCTTCTAGCGCCTCGCCGGCCGCTGCCCGCGCCAGCGCCACGGCCCGTGAGACGTGCGGCCGGTACTTGGGCTCGACGTAAGCTTCTTCGTCAAAATCGGGAATCTCACCGGCAATGCGCACCTGCAGGTCGTCGGGGTCAAACGATTGAACCGCGCGAACGCCGCTTACACCCTCTTTCGTGGCTTTCCAGAAAGCCTCTCGACCGATGCCGTTCGGGCTCACTACTCCCATGCCGGTGATGACTACTCGATTCGTCATGAACGGGTATAGTAGCGCAGATTGACGCCAGCCGAAAACCACCACGAGCGAGAAAGGCTTTGTATGCGTGCGTCTTCGATTCGATGCGCGTACGCTGTTCCCCGTGGAAAGGCTCACCGCGCCGACGTCGGTTCCGATCACTCTGCGAAGAAAGTTGTTGGATTCGAACCACCGTCATTCTTGTTGGTGACTACGAGCACGATCCCATTCCAGCAGGACTCGGTAGCGTCGGGGACGGGCCGGTCTCTACGAGAGGAGGCACCTCCGAGCAGACTGCCAGTCACCAATGCCACGGAGGATAGAGGCAGCAAACGTGCGTGTTGGCATATTCTTGAGCCAGTCAGGGCGACCGCCGGGGCGATCCCATGACAGTATTCGCCCAATCCGAGGGACGGCCCAACACGCCCGCCCTCATCATGGGACTGGCGGGTCTTCAGGCGGGGGTGTTGGGAGGTCTCGCCGGACTCAGCTACGTGATGCTCGACGGTTTCCTTCGCGGACGCGGACCCTGGCCGTTTCCGAACCTGCTTTCGACAGCCATCTATTCTCGAAGCGGCTCGGCGCTGGCCTTCACATGGGCAACCATGAGCGGTATTGCGCTACAGCTAGTACTAGCTGGACTCTTGGGCCTGCTTGTATCCCGACTTCTTATCCAATACCTGGCCCGACCCCGCTTCTGCCGTATTGTTGGCTTGCTTGTGGGCTTGAGCTGGTATTACGTCACTGTTCGTTTTCTTTGGCCTGACCTAAATCTAGATGTAACCCGTTATCAACCGGCGAGCGGAGCGCTGTTGGGCTACGTAGTCTTGGGGCTCGTGCTCGGCCTCTACCCCAAATTTTTCCATCACCTGGAACGCGCCGCGGCCGCAGGCAAGGACGAGCCGCTCCCGTAGCAGTTCGTGGCAACAGTTTGTGTACATCGCCCAGCTTACATTTCGTAAGGCAAGCGGGCGCGATCAATCGCGCCCCTACATCTCGAACGGCGGGGCTTTGCTCCACTGCGGCTAGCTAGCCGCTGGTGAGAAACGCGGACTAACTGCTACAAGCCCTTGTTGTGCCGCAGCTCCCGCACGACCTGAGCCACCGCGCGGTGTCGCCCGTCGATCTCGTGATTGAGACCTTGCATTTCATTTTCCGACAGCAGGTCTCCGAGCTGCGCGAGGGCATCTCGTAACTTCGGGTGCCTCTCCAGTGTCTCGATGCGAACGACTGGTGCTGCGTCGTAAGGGGGGAAGTAGCGCAAGTCGTCTTCGAGGACGCGCAGATTCCAGGCCGCAATCAGCCCGTCGGTCGAGCTTCCGACGGCTACGTCGATCTGTCCGCCCCGCAAAGCGCGGTAGAGCAGCCCTAGATCCATCGTCTTCGGTTCTCTGGCAAACGACAGGCCATAGCGGGCGACCAACCCCGGGTAGCCGTCCTGGCGTTCGAGAAACTCGAAGTTAAACCCGATGGTACGATCTTTCGAGACCGCGGCGAGGTCGGAAATTGTTCGCAGCGGTTGCGGCCCCGTATCTTCGGGCCGCACGACTACCGCGAAGGTGTTGTTGAATCCGAAGGGCTGCAACCATTGCGCCGCAAACTCCTCGCGATAGGCCAGAGACACCGTTTCGAGAACCTTATCAGGATCCTGCTCGACAGGCCGTTTCAAGATGGCAGTCAATGCTGTACCCGTATATTCGGGATACAGATCGATCTTGCCCGAACGCAGTGCCTGGTGACAGAGGAATGTTCCACCGAGGTTCAGCCGGCGTTCGACGCGTAAGTCCGTTCGGTGTTCAATTTGCTGAGCCAGGAGCTCGCCGAGTAGGACGCTTTCCGTGAAATTCTTCGACCCGACGACGATGACCGAATCGCTCCGGGAACACGACACCAGGGCCAAGAGGGCGAACCCGATAAGCGTGCGTCGGATTACGGGTTTTTTCTCACGGCCTGATCGCAATTTCACGAATCTCATTTTGCGAGACCAATGTTCGTGATAAACGCTAGGGCTCGAAACCCAGCCCGGCCGCCAGCTCCGGATGCTCCAGAAACCATTGGCGGGTGTACCCGTGAAGATGGGAGTCGGCGGCCAAACGCCGCAAATCAGCGATTGTGTCCACGTCGTACCACCCTGGGAGCCGTTCCATCGACCAACCCATGCCCTCGAAAGCACGCTCGGTGTGAGCAAGTGTCGCTGGACTTGACCAGGTCACTTGGTTGAACATCTCTGCCTTGGGAACACGGCAGCCCACGGCATAGTAGCCCCCATCCAACGTTGGGCCCAGCACGGCGTCTTGCGAAGCCAGCCGATCGAGGCCCTGCCGCAAATACTCCGCCGGCACAGTCGGGCCATCGCTGCCGACGATCAGCATCCGAGCGTAACCTTGCGTGCTCAGCTCTTCGAAGCAGTGCAGGAGCTTCTCGCCCAGGTCGCCGCCGCGCTGGAGAGCCGCTCGACCGGTGCCTGCCAGCTCAACGTAGGGCGGCCAGGCCCTGTCGGAATAAAGGAAACACGAATCCGGCGCGACGACCCGTAGCCGCTCCCACATGTCTCGGACGAAAGCCTCATAAAGAGCGGCTGAATCTTCGACCGAAAGAGCCGGAATCAGACGAGTCTTTACTCGGCCCGGCCGCGGCGCCTTGGCGAAAAGCACAATTGCTTCCGACATGGGATCGGAGACCCTACTATTCTCGCAGTAACGAGCCCCGCTGCCTGAAATTAAGACTCATGCCGCCAGTGAAGCGGGCCGCTCCGCGGGGTCGTCTCATTCGTAACAACAGCAGCGACCTTCGGATGATAGAATAAGCAGTCTGAAATTCCAAGGAGGACAACTGCCGAAATGCATCCTGCACGATGGTTTGCCGTAGCTCTCATGCTCGTCCTGACGATCCCGGCCGCCGCCGATAAACACGAGTCCAAAGGTGACGCGGAGAAGGGCAAAGAGGTGTTCGAGACGAAATGCTCCATTTGCCACAACGCCGACAGCACCGAGAAGAAAATCGGACCGGGCCTTCAGGGCATCAAAGATGGCAAGCTCCCTAGCGGCAAAGACGCTACTTACGAGAACGTCCTCGAGAACATTAACAACGGCGGGGGTGGGATGCCGGCCTTCGAGAAACTCCTCACCGACGAGGAGAAGGCCAACGTGATCGCCTACGTCCTCACGCTCTAGACGAGCCGCCCGCTTCTCACAGTTCGCGGAAGCATGAATTGCGCTAGGTGCGCGATCTTCCTACTCCCTCGTGTCTCCAAGTTTCACCCCCCCGCCGCAACGCGACCCGGCAACCCCCTCCTGATTTAGACCGCGCGATCAGCCTCCATCCATGCGGTACTCTGAGTCTCAGGTTCGCTCTGTGCCGCGATGAACAACAAACGCATCGCCTCCGTCCTCAATGAGACGGCCGACTTGATGGAAATCGCCGACATGGACGGTTTCCGCATCCGCAGCTACCGCAACGCGGCGCTCGTCATCGAAAGCCACCCGGAGAGCATCGACGAGATCGTTCGAGATCCCGAGAAAGACGTTACCGAGATCAGAGGCATTGGCAAGGGAATAAAAGCGGTGCTTGAAGAGCTGCTCGAGCGCGGCAGCTTCGAGCGGCGGGATGAGTTGCTCAAGCTCTATCCGCCGACGGCGCTGGAGTTACTGAAAATCCCCGGCCTGGGGCCCAAGAGCATCGCCCTGATTTACACCCACTATCGCGTCAGCACAATCGACGGTCTGGAGCAACTCTGCCGTGAGGAAAAACTCCAAGCCCTTCCGCGTATGGGAAAGAAGCTGGAAGAGAAAGTGCTGCGCGGCATCGAAAGCTACAAGCGAAGCGCCGGCCGATACCTGCTCAACTTCGCCGACCGCAGCGCCGAAGCCGTCATTCACTACCTGTCGGAGGTCGAGGGAGTGGATCGGATCAACGCCGCCGGCAGTCTTCGGCGGGGCAAGGAAACCGTCGGCGACGTAGATCTGCTCGTAACCGGTCCGAACGCCGCGGGGGCGCTGGAGCACTTCGTCAAATACCCGGCGGTTGAAGAAGTTCTGGCGCAGGGTGAAACCAAAGCCAGTGCCAAGGTCGGACGCGAAGCGCTGCAGGTCGATGTGCGGGCGCTCGAAGCCGGCAGCTACGGCGCCGCCCTGCAATACTTCACCGGCAGTAAAGAGCACAACGTCGCCCTCCGAGACCGCGCCGTGCGCATGGGGCTGCGATTGAACGAATACGGACTGTATCGCAACTCGGACGACAAAAAGATCGCCGGGAGCGACGAGGCCGAAATCTACGAAAAGCTGGGTCTGCCGTGGATCCCGCCGGAATTGCGCGAGAACCGGGGCGAAATCGAAGCGGCTCTCGAAGGACGCCTGCCCGAGCTGGTCGAGCTTGAGCAGATCCGCTGCGACGTCCATATGCACACGACGGAAAGCGACGGCCACTTCCCGCTCGAGGAAATGGCGGAGGCGGTCCGAAAGGCCGGCTATCAGTACATGGCGATTACCGACCATTCCAAATCGCTAGCCATGGCGAATGGGCTTGACGAAAAACGGCTGCTGGGTCAGATCAAAGAAGTCCGCCGCGTCTCGGATCAATTCGAGGCTCTTACCATTCTCTCCGGATGTGAGGTGGATATTCTGCACGACGGCCGCTTGGACATTGACGACGAGGTGCTGGCCCAGTTGGACGTCGTCATCGCCAGCGTTCACAGTTACATGAATCTCGAGCCGGCCGAGATGACCGAACGACTGCTGCGGGTAACCGAGAATCCGCACGTCAACATTTTGGGACACCCCACCGGGCGGCTGCTCCTGCGGCGCGAACCCTACTCCTATGACTTTGAGCGTGTTGTCAGCGAGGCCGCGCGGCGGAATGTCCGTATGGAAATCAACGCCAGTCCTGAACGGCTCGATCTTGACGCAGCCCACCTGCGATTCGCCAAGTCCAAGGGCGTGAAATTTGTCATCTCGACCGACGCGCACCACGTCCTCCATCTTGCCAATATGAAATACGGCGTCTTGATGGCGCGCCGGGGCTGGCTGGAACCGAGTGACGTCCTCAATACGCTCGATGTGGACGGGTTTCGGCGGGCGTTGAAGGGGAATTGAAGGATGGCGAAGTATACAGTCCACTCGGTGAAGACGATCTTGAGCACGCATGTGTTCGATGTCACCCACGAGCGTGTAATGATTCCCGCCGGCGTGGAAGTCGAAAAGCACCTCGTGAGACACCGAGGCGCGGCGGTCATGATGGCCCGAAACGCCCGCGGTCAGGTGCTGCTGATTCGCCAATTTCGTCTGCCGCTCCGACGGCGCACCTGGGAGCTCCCCGCGGGTGTTGTTGCCAAGGGGGAGACACCGTTACGGGCCGCGAAACGCGAACTGCGGGAGGAGACCGGATACCGGGCGCGTTCCTGGAAAAAGCTTTTTGAATGCTTCCCCAGCCCGGGTTTTTGCGACGAAAAAGTAAGCGCCTATCTTGCCCGGCAACTCACTCCCGGCGAGGCGGCCCCCGAGCCCTACGAGAAGATCGAGACGAGTTGGTTTACGTGGAAGGAAGCGGTGGGAATGATTCGCTCCGGCCGGATCCGGGATGCTAAAACCATGCTCGCGCTGCTCCATGTGGAATGGTTCGGGATTCCTCAAAGCACGGCGCCAGGAGTTGGGTAGGGTGGAGCAGTAAGGACCGGCGATCCCGCCGGTCCGGGAATCGAGGCCGCCCGTGGGTGCTCTCCCAGTAGACAACGAGCCTCCCGCGGGGGCTAGGACAAGCGAGATCGCTTGTCCCTACTTTGAGTCGTTACGAGCCGCGGCAGTAGGGACCGGCGATCCCGCCGGTCCGGGGGCGCGACATATCGCGCCCCCGGACCGAACAAACCCAATCGTTGATGCGTCTTGTGAATGCAGCACCCGTCTGCCGAAGGCTGGAGCCGCGCGCCGCGGATGGAAGACTTCGTGCTCAAGTTTGTCACTCGAGGGGGAGCGTCCGGCCCGGCGTAAATAGTGAAACAGGCGGGTGCCGGCCACCCTACGTCGCCAGCGGCACCTCGTGATAGTCGAGCGCCCACTCGCGCATGAAGCGCACTCGGTTGGGGACTACTTTGTAAAGAATGAACTCGGGGTTATCGATGGTCTGCAGGAACTGTTGCAGCAGCGGGTTCGAGTCCCAGATTTTCTTTTTCAGGGCGAAATCCGTCACTACTTCCGCCGTGCCTGTAAGCCTTACTTGGTCGTGTCCTTCGTCGAGGTAGCACAGCTCGACCTTGGCATTCGCGTCAATCTCCCCGGTCTTGTGGGAGCTTCGCAATGAGGCGACAAAAACCGTAAAACCGTCGTTGCCGACCGGCGAGACGGGCCGCAAGCGGGGCTGGTCCCCATCGGCCGTGGCCAGCATGGGAAACTTGTCCCGCTGGATGACCTCCAAAGCCAGCTCCACAAGCCGACTGGTATCGATAGGCTCGGGTTCGGGCTTCATGCGGTTAGTGTAGCCGGAGAATTAGTCGGCTCTGATGTTGTAGCAATAGAGCCTATCTTGGTCGCGAAGGAACAGCTTGCCGTTGGCGATGGCGGGGAGCGCCCAAGTGGGATAGTCGCCGCGGCCGATCGAATATCTGGACTTTTCCCTGTAGCCATCCGGTGTTGCCTCGACCAGTCCGACATCACCGTCCTCGCTAAGCAGATAAAGATGGCCGTCGGCGTAGATGATCTGTCCTTTGCCGACGCTTCGGTCCCGCCAGGCGACTTCGCCTGTTTTGAAATTCATGGAGGTAAGAATGCGGCTGGAATACCCGTAGAGATAATCGCCGACGAGCACGGAGCTGCTGTAGTGATTGCGCATGTCGCGATTGAAGTAGACTTCGCGTACCTCGAGGTCACCTCGGTCCTCCGTCAGCTCGAGCAGCGCACCACCCGTACCGTAATCGGAGGAGACAAAAACGTGGTCGCCTCGCACGATCGGCGTGGCGACATTGGCCGTGCGATTCGAGACTCGCTCGTAGCGCCATAGCAGTCTGCCGCTATCAGCTCGGAGACCTACGGCCGCCTCACCGGTCAAGACAACATACTGGTGGACACCGCCTGCCTGCGCTGCAACGGCCGACGAGTAGCCTGCTTCGTCGCTCTGTGACTTCCAGATCAGGTTGCCGTTCTTCTTGTCGAGCGCTACGACCGAGGCGCCGCTTCCCCCCGCGTTGACGATGACCCTGTTGCCGTCGACCAGCGGGGATTCGCTGATACCCCACGATGTGTTCCTCCCACCGAAGCGCTTGAGTAGGTTGGAGTACCAGAGTCTTTTCCCGGTCGCCGCCTCGACACAGATCAGACTGCCCTCGCCGCCGAGGGCGTAGACGTTGCCCTGGTTGACCGTAGGAGTTCCTCGCGGTCCGTTGCCCCTACCGTGCCGGTACGAGTTTCCTAGAGGTGTCTCCCACAGTATGGCGCCTGTCTCTTCGTCAAGCGCGATGACGAACTGCCTGCGCTGCTTCTGTCCTTGTGTAAAAACCCGGCCACCCGAGACGGCGAGAGACGAATACCCTTCACCCAAACCGTTGGTTTTCCACAGTAGCGGAGGACCGCCCGGAGACCACTCCTCGAGCAGGCCGCTTTCGGCGGAGATTCCGTCGCGCGCAGGCCCCCGCCACTGCGGCCAGTCGGCGGCTACGGCCAGTGGGGAAGCAAAGCCCAATAGGGCCACGACTAAACGTTTCACAGCGACGTCCAGTATATCAATCGTCCTCAAGCCGACGGCCTATCGGCGGCTACGGGTGCCACTTGCCAGGCTGCCGCCAAGAGCGACCCACTTTGGGGCACTAACCGGCTCCGCGCGTTGCGCGCCGGCGACTATTCACCCGCCTACCCAATCCGACATTCGCGTGACACCGGTCGTCCAAAGCGACGGTTCCGTCGCTTGACATCGTCTCAAGGACCAGTGATGATCTACTACTAGGAAGACGCAGCGGCCTTAGGGAAATTGACGCCAGGAGCGCCGCGCAGCCCGGAAAGCGTCGTATCGTTTCCCCGTCTTGAAACTCTTGACTGTGAGGTAATAAAACCATGCAAATGCTCATTGCCGGCGACTGGGTGGACACATCCGATAAGATCCCGGTCCTGAATCCTTTCGACAACACGGAAGTCGACACTGTGCCCAGGGCCACTCCCGACGACATCGATCGGGCGCTGGCCTACGCGGTCGCCGGGGCCAAGACGATGCGCAAAATCTCGGGCTTCAAGCGCTATGAAATGCTGATGCGGGCAGCCCAGCTTATGGACGAGCGGATCGATGATCTCGCTCGGACGATCACTCTCGAAGAAGGTAAGATCCTCGCCGAGTCAAAGATCGAGGTTGCACGCGCCGCGGAAACTATACGGCTCTCGGCGGAAGAGGCCAAGCGTATCGGAGGGGAAGTACTGCCGCTCGACGGCGCCCCGAACGCCGTCAACCAATTCGGGTTTACTCTGCGAGTTCCGTGCGGAGTCGTCTTGGCTATCACCCCGTTCAACTTTCCGTTGAACCTGGTCTGCCACAAGGTCGGGCCGGCGCTGGCTGCCGGCAACTCGGTGGTCATCAAACCGGCCACCGATACGCCGCTGATTGCGTTGAAGTTCGCGCGAGTCCTGCTCGACGCGGGCGTGCCGCCCGAAGGCGTGCAATGTGTAACCGGTTCGGGAGGCGAAATCGGCGACATCCTGGCCAGCGATCCCCGGGTGCGCAAGATCAGCTTCACGGGAAGCCGCGACGTCGGCGAGAGGATCTGTCGCAATGCCGGTATCAAGAAGGTCACCATGGAGCTGGGCAGTAACGCTCCCGTCGTCGTTTTGCCTGACGCCGATCTGGAAAAAGCCGCCGCATCCCTCGCTATCACCGGGTACGCCAATGCAGGCCAGGTCTGCATCAGTGCGCAGCGCGTGCTGGCGCACAAGGATGTCTATAGTGATCTGATCGATGCCCTCACTCCGAAAGTGGAGGCGCTGACGGCAGGCGACCCGCTCGAGGAAAGCACGAACGTCGGTCCGATGGTGCGGGAAAAAGACGCCGTGCGCGTCGAGGAATGGATCCAAGAGGCTTCCGGGCAAGGTGCCCGCGTGCTGACCGGCGGCGGGCGCAACGGGGCCGTGTTTGCTCCCACCGTGGTGGCGGACGTCAAGCCGGAGATGCGCATCTCGGCCGACGAACTTTTTGGCCCGGCGCTGGGCATCACGCCCGTCGAATCCATAGACGAGGCGATCTCTTTGGCCAATGAGTCCAACTACGGTCTCTCCGCCGCCCTGTTCACGGAAAACCTCGACAATGCCATGCGCTTTGCCCGCGAGGTCGATTCCGGCAACATACACATCAATTGGGGAACCGTCTGGCGCGCGGACCTCATGCCCTACGGCGGCTTGAAAGACAGCGGCTTCGGCAAAGAAGGTCCGAAATACGCTGTCGAAGAGATGACCGAAACCAAGATGGTCGTCATACACCTGCGGTAGGTGTAGCCGCCGCGCAGCATTGGTGATTTTTGGGGCGGCGCCTGCTCTTGGTCCGCTTTTCTCGCCATCTGACGGTCGAAGCACGCAATAAGCGCGCCATTACTGCGTTGCGCTTGCTCGCCGTGCTCAACGTAGGGTTCAAGTACGCCCACGTTACGGCGAAGGGCGCATCTTTCACACCACGCTGGGCCACGCCACACTCGCTATGAGCTGCGTCGGTTTCATCACCACCCTGCAGCGAGGCGCCGAATGGGCGGCGACTGGCAAAGTCAGGCAAAAAGTTCCCCCGGATTTTCCGACCGCGAATCAAGTCCGGGTCCGCGAATAGCGCTCGCTTTCAGCCCGCCGCGGCCGCCCGCTGCGGCCTGATGGCCTTGGTCAGCCTGACTTCTTTATCGTGTAACTCCTTAACAGCTTTGATAATATCCGGCCATACTTCAAGAAGTTCTCCAAACTGGCGGACGAGCCGCTGCACGAGATGTCGGATTTCTTCTTCGCTCCCCAGATCCAGCAAGTCCAGGGGTACGACGTACTCCGGCTTCGCTAGCGATCGCCGCAAGATCGCCAAGTATTTCCTGCGATAGGCGGCGTAGAAATCGGGCAAACCCGGTTCCTCGGCCGCGCCGAGCCCAACGCTGAAAGCTCGCCAAAACTCGGTACGGACCACCTCCTCAAAATCAGCGAGGCTCCCGGAGGCCACCTCCTTCAGGTGAGCACCAAGCTTTCTCAGGGCGATCCCGTCGTCTCCGCCCGATACGTCCGGGGCCGCGCGAATCAGCAACTTCACGATCTCGGGTAATCGCGTCCTCGAAGCGCCCTCGAAAAACTGCTCGATGGGTTGGGAACGGCTCTGCGGGGGATCGTGCCAGATGGCCCAAGGCAGGTAGCCTAGGTAGCCGTCTCGGAAGCACTTTCGCAGAACGGCGGCGAAAAGGCCGTCGGAGTTCCTTTGTAGGGGATAAAACGGGGGTAGGAGTTGGCGATTGTCGAGGGACAGGTTGCCGGCCATGCACAATGCGCCTTCGCTGATGGTCGTTCGTGTAACAGCGCGAAAGAGCTGCCGGCTCTTGACGGCCGCCAAATACTCCTCTTGCGAGCGCGTAAGCCGTTTTCTGGAACTGGGTGGGGCATACAGATAGCCGGTAGTTCCTACACCCGAGTCTCCGAATATTCCCGCCGAAGCGGTTACGACGCGTCCCCCAAAAGATCGCAAACGCTGGTCGAAGGCCGGGGTCGCGCGGTCAAGATCGAGGCCCCCGGCGTCCTCGACCGCCGGCAGGCAAGCGCCGAGGTCGCGGCCGAGCAGGGCTTCATGGAGCGCGAGGAACTCTTGCTCGACGAACGCGATCGAGCGCAGGGTCGCGTCGCGGTCGGGGAAGAACCGGAATTCGGTCGGATCGTGCTGCGAGGTCAGCGCCAGGCCGTCGAGTTGCTCTTCGGGCTTGGCGATGCGACAGACGCTGTCGTCGTCGACGAGCATGTAACATGCGCCGATCGAGTCGAGCAGCAGGGTGTTGCGAGACGCGCCGACCGTTCGCGCGCAAGGGTCTTCGCCAAGCAGGCCAAAGCGCACGGTCTCGTCGGGTATGCCGGAGGCGTCGATCAGGGCGGTTAGGAATGTCTCGCGCTGAAGCCGGTTTGCGTAGCGAACCGAAACCGGATGTTCGCGCCCAAGAGCTTCGAGCATGGCCTGATTGCGCTCTTCAACGACGGGGTCGCCCGAGTCGTCGATCACGACGAACTCAACCGAGCGCCCAAAAGCTCGACAGTTATCGATGTAACTGACGAGCGCGCGCTGTAGCGTGTCAACGCGATCCCGAGTCGTCATTCCGATGATGCTGATCCGTGCCGGCGAACGCTCGACCACCGCTTGGCGGCAGCGTTCGATGAGATCGACATCGGAGACAAGGAGACCTGCCTGAGCGTACTGTTCCAGCTGATCCCTCACGGCCGCCAGTTTTTGAGGATTGACCTTGAGATCTTCTCTGCCGCGATCAGCATAGGCGTGCAGCCGGGCTATCCATTTCGCAAGAAAGCCGGGCAGTCTTGCGGTTGAGAGGGTCTTCAGCCCTTCAAGCTCAAGTTGCTGACACCAAGCCTCGGCGTGCTTGTTGATGGGGAGAAAACGGCTGCAGGACTCGAGCAACCGGGTCTGTTCGGCGGAAAGCGACTTTGCAGTCCGGTTGGACTTGGCATAGATTAGATTCTTTGCCCCGCCGAAGGGCAGGGTTTCGTTTTCCCCGAAACGATAGCGAGTCTCCATAATGTCGTAATGTATCAAAGAGGTCGCACGGCCTGTATCGTCTACGCCCTGCTGTCGGTCGCGCTTTGTTGGTCGGCGCAGGCTCTCACCGTCCACTACAACTATCAAGGGAACTGGACAGCACTTTTCCAGACCGGACCACGGCGTCCCACGCCGCCGGCGCTGGAGTCCGAGAACATTTACAAGTTCGAGAAAACTCGCGGATACGACGGGCAATTCTACCACTATGTAGCTCACGACCCGCTGCTGACAAAGGGGTTTTCGAAACATGTCGATGACCCCAGGCTCCGCTGGCGGAGGATCCTTGTTCCCGGCCTTGCCTTTCTGGCGGCCGGCGGCCAACAGCGGTTCGTGGACACCGCCTACCTGGGCGTCACTCTATGTTTCGTTTTCTTGGGCGCGTATTGGCTTGCCCGCTATTGCTGCCTGCATGGGGCACATCCCGCCTGGGGGCTTTGCTTCTTAGTTGTTCCCGCGGTAGCGATTTCCGTGGAAAGACTGACGATCGATGTCGCTCTGGCCGCCTTGTGCGTCGGATTTGCGGTCTACGCGGTCCAGCCGTCGTGGAGGTTGGGAGCCATTCTCATGCTTGCGCCTCTAGCCCGCGAAACAGGAATAGGGCTGGTTCTGGCGGGCGGCCTCGCCGGCTTGATGAAACGAGGATGGGGTCTCACCGCCGCGGCTGTCGTCAGCGCCCTACCGTGGCTCGTTTGGGTGGCAGGGTTCGTCAACCCAAGAACTCGGCCTGACGCTTTTCTCTGGTTGTCGTGGTACCCCTTCCAAGGAATCTTCGACCGGACGCTACGTTTCCCCGGCCAACTTGTTCCTGACCACGTTGCCGCGTGGGCAGCGCTGTTCGACTACGTGGCGGTTTTGGGCATGTGGCTGGCTCTGGCCCAGGCGGTGATGTTACTGCGCTCAGGAAAACTCGATCCTGTCAAGCTAGCCATGGCAATGTACGCGTTACTGGTGATCTTCGTAGGGATCCCGCGGGTTTGGTCAGAGGCCTACGCGTTTGGGCGAGTTTTCTCTCCTTTGCTGATCTTCCTCGGTCTTCAAGCAATAGGCACCCGCTCGCGGTGGTTGCTGCTTCCACTCGGCTTGGTCGCGCTACGTGTGGCGGCCCAACTGGCAACTCAGCTGCTGGGCATCGTAGCTGGTTCGACGGCTTGCCAGTAACGGTCCGGAGCGATCGGTCTCTTCCCCCTTTTGCGGCGGTCGCGGCTACATCCTTCTTGCCGGACGATGCCACTGCCTGGAAAAACGGGTTTCTCGGAAGCCAGCCCGGCGGAGATTCCACGGCGTTCTAGCCTGGGTTTTCTGCGCTGAGAACAGACCCCTTCCCGCGTCGTCGGTGAACCAACCGGTGTTCGGAGCTGCGGGCTCGTTGCGAGAGCGAGAGGCCCTAATCGGCCAAGCCGGCTAGGGCGCCCTCGTCGAACCCCAGCGCCAACCGCTTCCCCCACTTGATGATGGGCCGCTTGATCAAGTTGGGATTCTCCGCCATGAGTTTAAGCGCTTCGTCCTTGGGCGGGGGATTCTGCTTCATGCCGCGTTCCCGATAGAGAATGTTTCGAGGGTTGAGAAACTGGCGGTAGTCTCGTTTGCCGATGAGCCGATCCAACTCCTCCACGCTGAGGCCCTTGTTGAGATCGAGGAACTCGAGTTCGACGCCACGGTCTAGCAAGAAACTTCTTGCTTTTCGGCAAGTAGTTCAAGTGGGCTTCTGATAAAACTGGACCTTCATTGTCTTCGCCTCTCTGGTCGCGACACGAGGCATGTCCTGCGGCCCTCGTCCGATGTGCGACTACTACTGATGTTCGCAAAATATAGTGACCCATAGCGGTCGGAAACTCGCGATGCTGGAAAGGGCGCCACATGTCGCGCCCGTACAAACAAACGCGATCGTTGATCCGCCTGGTGAATGCGCGCTGGTCTGCCGAAGGCCGAGCCTGTGACTATATTTTGCGAAACTCAGTAATTTATTGCCGTACCGTTTCCAATAGTTGCGCTTCCTGGGTGTTGGCCGGCTCGACGCGCCCGCCAAGATGCCGAGCGAGAAATTCCTCGGCGGCGGCGTAGAAAGCCATGCGGTTTTCGGGCCGCGCGAAACCGTGACCTTCGTCGGGGTAAAGCAAGTAATCCACGTCTTTGCCTTTGGCACGCAGAGCGTCGACGATCTGCTCGCTTTCCGCCTGCTTCACGCGCGGGTCGTTCGCCCCTTGGGCAATCAACATGGGAATCCTGATGCTGTCTGCTTTGAATAACGGAGAGCAGGCTTCGAGAAAGTCCTTTTCCGTCTTGATGTCACCCACCCGAATCCGAAAGTTGTCCATCAATGGCGCCCAGTAGGGCGGTATCGACTCGATCAGCGTGACGATGCTCGACGGCCCCACGATGTCAACCGCACAACAAAACACGTCCGGGGTAAACGCTGCGCCCACCAGTGCGGCGTAGCCGCCGTAGCTCCCGCCGTAGATGCAGACCTTCTCTGGATCGGCGATGCCCTGGTTGACGGCCCAGGCAACGGAGTCCAGCAGGTCGTCGTGCATCTTGGCGCCCCACTCACGATTGCCCGCGTTCAAGAACGTTTTGCCAAACCCCACCGAGCCACGATAGTTCACCTGCAGAATAGCGTAGCCCCGGTTGGCCAGCCATTGGGCTTCGGGGTCATATCCCCAGTTGTCCCTGGCCCAGGGCCCACCATGGACGTTCAAGACCAGGGGCAGATCGCGCTCCTCCACCCCCTCGGGCACGGTGAGATAGCTGTGCAGCGTCAGTCCATCGCGGGCCGGTATGGTCACGGGCTTCATCGGCGCCAGGGTGTAGTTCTCGAGATCCGGACGATTGCTGAAGAGGTACTCGGCCGATTGCGAGTCCCGGCGGTAGACGTAGTAGCGGACCGAGTCCTGGTCGGACGTGTAGGCGACCAGCCAGTTTCGGTCCGCGTGATCGCGACTCACGACGCTGATCTCGCCCGAGTGAGCACGCCCGAGAGCGGCCATGTCGGCGGCAACCGATCCGTCGAGCACCTCCCACTCGAGCCGATGCAGGTTGTAGCCGACGGCCTGCAGATGGTGCTTCGTGGGGTGGATCATGACCGGTCCGAGGTCCACTTCCGGGTTGTGGCTGAGGACCTTCTTCTCTCGCGTTTCGAGATGGATGGTATACAGCTGGGTGGTGTCGCTGTCGAGGCTGTCGCCGACATAGAGCTGTTGTCCATCCGGCGTAAAAGCCAGGGCCGAGCCGTTGTCTTCCGGCCCCCAGGTTAGAAATGGCTCAAGGGAGGCTCCCGGCTGATGGCTCACCAAGAGCTGGAAGCCGCCGTCCGGCAGAGCGGCTGTCGCACCGCGAACCCGAAAATCGTGGTCGGTCAACCAAGCCACGTAGTTGCCCGGGTTCTCGGCCTCCAACTTCGCCTCGCCGGTCTTGAGGCTGACCCGGTGCAGGTCAAACACGTGGCGGTCTCGTTCGTTCATAGCAACTAAGATCTCGTCGGGGTGATTCGGGTCGGTAAAGACGTCCTCAATACGCACGCCCTCATAAGGGCTCAAGTCGCGGACGGCATTCGTCTCTAGGCGGACAGAGTAGAGATGCCAGTTTTCGTCGGCGTCGCGGTCTTGGAGATAAAAGACGTGGCGGTTGTCTTCGGCCCAGAAGAAGATCCGGATCCCTCGGCCACGGTCTTTGGTGATCGCCCGATCGTCCTGCCGGCCGACACTTCTCAACCAGACGTTGAGCACACCCTCATCCGGCGCCAGGTACGCCATCCGCTGGGCGTCGGGAGACAAACACGGCGTAGCCCGCCGAGGGTTGCCAAACAAGACGTCCCTGGGATAAGAGCGGGCTGTGCGGGCATGGGAACAGGGGGAGGAGTCGCGTAAAGGGTCATGATAGCGAAGAGTCCGCTGGGAGGGCGTGAGGCGGGTGCGAGAGCCTGGGTGCGCGATGCGAACCGAACGCCGATCGTGCGATGCCCTCTCGGAAGGTGGCCGTCGAGGTAGCTAGTCAGCCCTTCCCCTCTGTGACGAAATCGGAGAAACATTTTGGAAACCTGGCCGAGCTGGGTTAGAATTGCGGCGTGGCGTCCCCGAAGGCTGCCGATACGTATACGCGAAGCGAAGTCCGGCGAATCCTGAAGATCAGTGAGAATCGGCTGCGTTCCTGGGAACGCCTCAATCTTTGTGAGCGGCGGACCGAATTTGGATTTGCCGACCTCATTGCCCTTAAGACACTGCAGAAACTGCGCGAAAGGCGCATCCCGGCAACCCGTATCAAATCTTCCCTGGCATCGCTGAGCAAGAAGCTGGCAGGCATCAAGCGGCCGCTCTGGGATCTGAAGATTGTCTCTGACGGAAAACGAGTAGCCGTGGAGCTGCCCGGCGGAAAGATGGAGGCTTTAACCGGACAGATGTTGTTCGATTTCGACGCCTCCTCGCTCAGGCCCGTGACCGAACTATCGAACCGGGACGGGCAGACCGTGGATTGGGTGCGCCGAGCCGAAGACTGGTTCATGCGGGGCCTGGAGTTAGAGGAGGAAGGCGCTTCCGTGCAGGAGGCCGTGGACGCATACAGAAAAGCCCTCGAGCTGAATCCAGACGCGGCGGGAGCCTGGGTCAACATCGGGACCTTGCACTATCAGCAGCGAGAACTGGAAGAGGCGGAACGCTGCTACCGTCAAGCGCTCAAGAGCTCTCCGAACTACGCTTTGGCGCACTTTAATCTAGGAAACATTTGCGAGGAGAGCGAGCGCTTATCGGAAGCCGTCAATCACTACCGGCTCGCGCTGCACTTGCAGCCGGAATACGCGGATGCTCACTACAACATCGCCCTCGTCTACGAACGCGCAGGCGAACCCATGAGGGCGGCGAAGCATTGGCGTTCCTACCTCAAACTCGATTCCACCAGTCCTTGGGCGCTGATCGCTCGCCGGCAGCTCAAGGGCATAGTGTAAGTCACGCCCGGAGGCCGGCGGTCTAAGTCGAGCGCCTAGGCTAGGATCGCACGTACTAAACTAGAGCTTAATCCTCGCGATGAGCTCGCTAGCCCCAGAAGCCCCGTCCGGTCCGGTTCTCAGCATGGATAAACCCCAGCAAAAGGACCTGGACCGCTGCGTCCACTGTGGCCTCTGCCTAAACGCCTGCCCCACTTACCGAGAACTAGGTCTTGAGATGGACTCGCCCCGTGGGCGCATCTACCAGATGGTGCAGGTTGCCGAGGGGAACATCGAAATCAACGACGACTATATCGAGCACATCGAACTCTGTTTAGCGTGTCGAGCTTGCGAAACCGCTTGCCCGTCGGGCGTCGAATATGGTCGGCTGATCGAAGCCGCGCGCGCGGAGATTGACGCCAACAGGAAGCTCGGTTGGCCGGCCCGCCTACTGCGCTGGTTCGTTTACCAACACCTACTGAGGAGTCCCTTTCTGCTGACTGTAGCGGGCTACAAGGCCTACTTCTACCAACGCAGCGGCCTGCAGTGGCTCGTCCGCAGGCTGGGCATTCTCAAGCCGTTCGGGAGGCTGTCCCAGTTGGAACGGCTCGCTCCTCCCGCTGAACCTCCGTTCTTCTTCCGCCAGATCGGCAAGGTATTCCCTGCTCATGGCGAGCGCAGACATCGCGTTGCGCTGATGGCGGGTTGCATCGCGAATGTCTCGTTCGCCAGGCTCAACGAGGCAACAGTTCGCGTGCTACAGCGCAACGGCTGCGAGGTTACGGTGGCGGCGGACCAAGGCTGCTGCGGAGCCCTGCACGTCCACGCCGGCTTGCGTGATTTGGGCCGCCAGCAAGCCAAACAAAACATCGCAGCACTCGAGCGTGGCGAGTTCGACGCCATTGTTACTAACGCAGCCGGCTGCGGGTCGGTCATGAAGGAGTACCCGGATCTGTTCGAGCACGATTCTTCTTGGCACCAGCGGGCCCGGGCCTTTTCGTCCAAGTTGAAGGACGTCAGTGAGTTTCTGGCAACCATCGAGCTGAACCGCGATCTCGGGCCTCTTCCGATCACCGTTACCTACCAGGATTCCTGCCACCTTCTACACGGCCAGAAGGTTCGTACTGCTCCGCGCCAAATGCTAGACGCCATCCCCGAGCTGCGCTTTCGGGAGCTGCCGCTCACGGAGCTCTGCTGTGGTAGCGCCGGCGTCTACAACGTCGAGCAGACAGAGATGTCGATGAGCCTCCTCGAACAGAAGATGCAAATGATCGAGACAACCGGCGCCGATACGATCGCCACCGCGAATCCGGGATGTCTGTTACAGTTGCGCGCCGGCGCCGAAATGTTCGGCAGGGGCCAACGAGTGGTTCACGTCGTCGAACTGCTGGACGAGGCGTATCGCCAGGCGCCCGGGTAGTCCGATGCGAGGGTCGCTCCGATTCCTAGCCGGGTGGGCACTCTGTCAGGCGCCCCTCCGTACGCATTCCATTAATACTGACCGTGATGGACCTCCTGGCTGCGTTTCTCCAGCCGGCCACCCGCCGGACACTGCAAGCCCCGGGCGTCGAGAAGAGTCTCGACGCGGCACGCTGAGAGCGTGCGCCACAGAAGAATCGGACGCTTTCAGCGAAAGGCCGCTACGGGGTTCATCCTTAGAGCGCGTTGATTTCGCTGGGGTTCGGCGAAATTGGGTTTGTTTGGTCGTTTGTGTGAGTGCGGTCGTCAAGTAGGTTTCCGAGTTCGGGAGCTGTCCCCGATCTTGCCCCCTTGGTTGAACGCCTCCCAAGCGTCGAGAAGAGTCTCGACGCGGCACGCTGAGAGCGTGCGCCACAGAAGAATCGGACGCTTTCACACGGCGGGAATCTCGGTTCCCAGCGCGGTGGGGAGAAGCGGCTACTGAGGGAGTGGCGTTATCGGTTGGGGGCGGGGCGGAAAGGCCGCGGATCTCAACGGCGAGATCCGCGCTACAGGGTTGATCGTTAGAAGCCGTTGATTTTATGGGAGTTCGGCGGAATTGGGTTTGTTTGGTCGTTTTTGTGAGCGCGGCCTGTGGCGCTGGCACTTGACCGTCCCGAAGGCCGGTTTGCGCGGCCGACTCGCGACTGGCGCGGAAGCCGATCCGGCTGGCTGCCGGGCTTCGAGTGTCGATCGGGGGTGGGGCCTGGGCAGGGACGTAGCGGCCGGGGTAGGGATCGGTGGGGGTGTAGGAGTTGGCAGAGGAGCGGGTCTCACGCGACTTGCGCTCGTCGCGGCGCAGGTCGGATAGTTTCTTGACGGCGCGGAAGAAGCGGCGGCTGAGATGTCCGTCGTAGCGGGCCAGGTGAACGAAGGCCTGGGTGCGATCGAGCATCGCTGAGCCTAGCAGTAAGGTCTCGCCATCGTAGCCGGGACGCAGCTCGTCGGGACGGCGTTTTTCCAGGTGCCGGCGCTGGTCGTCGACGGCAGCGGCGAGGAAGCCGGTCTCCAAGCGCGTGAGGCGGCGCATACGCCATTGGGCGTCTGCGATCTGGCGGACGAGTTCGAATTCGAGCGAGTTGACGGGTTGGATGTCGGCTTCGAGGGCCGAGAGTTGGCTGTCGAAGTCGGCGGGGTCCTCGCCGGGCAGGACGGTATCGCGGGCGAGGAGTCCGTGTTTGAGGGCGTTCTTGGCGACGCGGGATTTGCCTTCTTCGGTGCGCGGACCGGTGGATTTTTTTGCGTTGTTACGGTTAGCTTTGGTTTGGGCCTTAGTGGCCATGATTATTATTCCTTTCATCGGAGCAGTGGCTCCAATTCCAGGGTACGGTGGGGTGGCGAAGATGGATGGGGTCGGGTGGTTTAAGTGACGTGGAATTAGTGAGATGAGATTTTGCAAGTGGCGTGACTGGGTGAGCCAATGGTCGCAAGTCTCGGCAACACTCAGTTTCCGTCTGCCGGAGCCGCGACCGTTAGGGAGTGTCCATGGGCCTACAGCTAGACAACGGCCGCAAGTCTCGGCAAAACGACCGCCGAGCCATGTGCTACGGGAGCTGGAACTTACCGCTTGCTCACGGGCGCGGCTCGGCAACACTCAGTTTCCGTCTGCCGGAGCCGCGACCATTAGGGAGTGTCCATGGGCTTACAGCTAGACAACGGCCGCAAGTCTCGGCAAAACGACCGCCGAGCCATGCGCTACGGGATCTCAAGGAAAGCACAAAAACATGATCAAAAAGTACACAGTCTGTCAAAGTTATGACTTGCAGGAACTGATCAAACAGGTCGATGAAATGCTCGCGGAGGGTTGGCAATCTTGCGGTGGACTCACCATGGCTAGCAGCGACCAGTGCTACTGTCAGGCGATGATCCGATAGCACGCCATCTCCACGCTAAGACCCCACTACCGAGAGCCGCGCTACGAACTTGACAGAGGGTTCTTTGGCTACAATCAATCTTAGTGAGGATCTCAATCGGCGCTGATCACGGCGGGTTTTCGCTGAAGCAAGACTTGGTCGAGGTGGTCCGAGTGAACGGCCACGAGTTGGACGACCTCGGCGCCCACGAGTACGACCACAGCGACGACTATCCGGACTTTGCTTTGGCTGTTGCGAGAGCGGTTGCCAGTGGGAAAGCCGATCGAGGCATAGTCATCTGCGGCAGTGGCGTAGGTGCTGCCATCGCCGCGAATAAAGTTCGGGGAGTTCGGGCGGCCCTTTGCCACGATACGTATTCGGCCCGCCAAGGCGTCGAGCACGACAACATGAACGTGCTCTGTATGGGGGCTCGGGTGATCGGGCTTGCTCTGGCAACCGACGTCACAGTGGGATACTTGGCCGCGGAGTTCTCGGGCGAAGAGCGTCACCAGCGGCGTCTCGCTAAAGTACTAGCAGCGGAGAACGCCGACTCCTGACACGACACCGGGGTGGCCATCGCCCGCCGGTAGCCCGTGGCTTCGCCGGTTCCGAATCAACCATGCCGAATATAGTCTACCTACACGGATTCGTCTCCGGTCCCGACTCGACGAAAGGCCGGTTTTTTCAACGTAACTTTTCGATGATCGGAGGCCAGGTGCACCAACCCGACCTGGCGGAGGGCAACTTCCAGGGATTGACTATTACAGGCCAACTCGCCGTGGTGGACCGCGCCGTGCGGGAGCTGGAGCCAGTCTTGCTAGTAGGGTCCAGTCTTGGCGGGTACCTGGCTGCTCTTTACGCCGCTCGCAACCCCGAGCGTGTTCCGAGCCTGGTTTTGTTCGCGCCGGCTTTCGGCTTCGCTCGCCGCTGGGCGGAGCAGCTTGGGAAAGCCGAGATGACCGCTTGGCGGGAACAGGGTGTCCGCTTCGTCCACCACTACGGCGCCCAGGACAACCTCCCGATCGGTTACCAGTTGTACGAAGACGCCCTGCAATACGAAGATTTCCCGGATGTGACGCGGCCGACCCTGGTGTTTCACGGCCGCATGGACGAAGTCGTGAATCCCGAGTTGTCCACCGAGTTCGCCTGGAGCAGAGCGAACGTCCAGTTGCAGTTTCTCGATTCCGACCACCAAATGCTCGACGTCGTCGATACGATCTGGGAGCGAGTGGCGATGTTCTACCAGGAAACTGAACCACTTCAAGGCTGACATGCGTATCCGTAAACAAAGGGCGATGGATACAGCGCCTCGAACTTTGGTGGACGCGGCGCTTCGTGATGCAGGGGCCTTTGAGGGGATCGTCGACCGTCATAAGTCGATGGTCTACAGTCTCGTGTTGAACTTCTTTCAAAACCGTGCCGTCGCCGAGGACATCTCTCAGGAGGTCTACCTGGAGCTGTACAAGAATTTGGACCGCATTCAGTCCGATCAGCATCTGTCGTTTTGGCTACGCCAAGCGGTTACCCGTAAGTGTATTGACCATACTCGGCGGCTAAAACACCGCCGCTACCAACCTCTCGAGGAGATCGTCGAGCCGGGCATCGAGCCGGTTTCGGGTGATCCCTTCCTGGCGGCGACTCTGCGGAGCAAAGTGGCCGCTCTGCCCGACAAGATGCGAATGGTGGTAGTACTGCGATTCCAGGAGGACTTGAAACTGGTCGAGATCGCGGAAACTCTTGACATGCCGGTGAACACGGTAAAAACGACTCTCCGTCGAGCGCTGGCTCGCCTGCGGGAAAAGGTCCCGCATCTTGAGGCCGAGGTGTGTTATGGAAGCACTCGAACGTAATCTACGACGCCTGCTAGCCCGGCGCCCGGCGCCGCCCGGTTTTACCGCCAGGGTGATGGCCAGCCTCGAGAGCGAAACACCGCCCGCCAAGCCAGGGGGATGGGCGATGGCCAGCGGTTGGCGATGGCCGATGGTCGGCGCTCTAGCGGCCTCGCTGGCGTTGGGAGTTTACTTTCAGCAACGCCGCGTCGAACAAGTAGCCGCGGAGCGGTCCGCCGGGCAACTCCTGATTTCTTTGCAGATTGCCGGCACGGAGATCAACAAGGCTCGCGAGGCCGTTCTGCGGCTGGGGGGAGAATCGCCATGATCAACCGAACTATGGGGATCGTTGGGATTGCAGCCTTACTAAGCGCGTCGCTGTGGGGGCAGTCGAGCGCTGAACTCGACGAAAAGCTCGAAAACCTCGAGGCCAAGGCCGACCAGGTAGTGAGCGTCAACCTGGATGGCAAGTCTTTAGCGCTCGGGCAGAAGCTTCTCGGAGTGCATAAGGAGGTTGGCGCCGGGGTGAAGAACTTGGTCAAGGGTCTGAAAAGGATCTACCTGCGCCGCTTCTTTTTCGCCCGCAAAAAGTCCTATTCCCGGGAAGACGTGGCTCCCATCCGGGAGCAGTTGGAAAGCGACGGTTGGGTTCAGATGATTGATGTCAAAGACCGCCGTAAGACGGAAACCGTGACGGTTTACTCCCTAACGGAGAACGAGGAGCTGGCAGGTGTGACAGTTCTAACCGAAGAGCCGCAGGAAGTCACCGTCGTCAACATTCTAGGACCGATCGATCTCGAGGCTCTCTCCACCTTGGGAGAAGAAATGAGCATCCCGGGGATGAAACTTGCCACCACCGAGTTGCCGAAGAGAAAGGTGTTGGAACCGAGCTTGGCATCCCCCAGCCCGGCTCCCAAGTGAGCCGGTCGCCGCGCGCTAAGGCGCCCTGACCAGGCTCCCCACGGCGGCTGTGAGTACCCTCCCCTGCCGGTAAGACTCTTGCCAAGTGGCGGGAAACGTAAGCGCACGGCACGCCGGCCCGCGATGTTCCGAGTCGCCACTTCTGGCGCACGCACCTTGCATGCCGTGTCACCGCGACGAAGGTATGGGTATCCTTTTGGACTTCAGTGCACCACCCGCGTCTTGCGGTTCATATAATCCATCAGCAGGTACTCGCCGAGGTTGTACGGTGTGGTGAAGTAGGCTTTGCCGCGACAGATCTCTGTAATCTTCTTGACGAACTGGACCAGAGCGTAATCGCGCGCCAACATGAAGGTATTGATCAGGATGCCCTGCCGTTTGCATTTGTGAACTTCTTCGAGTGTTCGGCTGATGACGAGCGGGTCCATGCCGAAGGGGTTTTTGTAGATGCGCCCATCGTCCAGAGTGAGAGCAGAGGGCTTGCCGTCAGTAATCATGATGATCTGACGCATGTCCTTGCGCTGCCGGTTAAGGATTCGCTGGGCGACGATCAGCCCCTGGCGCGTGTTCGTATAGAACGGACCCACCTGGACGCGCGCCAACTCCGACAGGGGCATTTCTTCAGCCGAATCGTGAAACAACACCAGGGCCAAGCTGTCGCCCGGATATTGGGTCCGCATCAGGTGAGAGAGCGCCAGAGCGACCTTTTTGGCCGGTGTAAAGCGGTCTTCGCCGTAGAGGATCATGCTGTGACTGCAATCGAGCATCAGCACCGTCGCACAGGAGCTTTGATAGTCGGACTGGCGAACCATCAAGTCCGAATATTCCAAGTTGAGCGGACCGCTGAGACCCTGGCGACGGATGGCTTGGAACAGGGTTTCGTTCACGTCTAGATTGAAGTTGTCGCCAAACTCGTAGGGCTTGGAGGATCCCGAGGTCTCGACACCGGTCGCCATTTCACGTGTGTCGTGGGCACCGAAGCTGGCCTTGCCGAGTGACCCCAGCAGATCCTTGAGGGTCTTATAGCCGAGGAAGTCAACGCTCTGCTCGGTCAACTGGAATCGCACGGAGGTGCGCTCCATCTTGGGGTCGATCGAGCCGGTTGGGTTCTGCCGCGGACGCTCCCGGCGGGCCTGATCGCTCGGCGAGACGGTGATGTAGCCCCCCTCGGCCAGGCTTTCCGTGAGCCGGTCGACGAGTTGCTGCATCTCCTCGGGCGACATTTGCCGCAGGCGCTCCATCATCTTTTCGATCTCTTGGTCGCTGAAAAGCTCCCCACCTTCAAGTGCCTCTCGGATCACCTCTCGCAGGTCGTCAAGGTTTTGGAAGTCCATGTCCGAGAGGTCGAAGAACTGCTGCTCAAACCCGCTACGCAGAAAATAGTCTCCCAAGGCGCGCATCAGATCTTCCGCGCTGATGCCCAGCTCGTCCCCCGTGTATCGCGAGTACTTGACGGATTTCATCGACTTGCGATCATGTGCCCTCGAAAGTCGGCCTGCTCACGGGGCGGCGACCATAGCCGCCACTTGGGGCCCCTCTAAAACTTATTGAGGCTCGCAACAGTGACTTTGGAACACGGGCACAGCATGCTGTGCCCCTACAGTCTGAACACGGACGATGTCACCATAATTGACGAGACTCAGTAGTACAGCATTTCGCAAATACAGTTACGAAAGGCGGCCAATCGCGGGCTAATTATACTGCCCGCCCGCTCCTCGCACAGGAAACTCCCGTGGCTCGCTCGCCTCGTGTTTCTTCTGCTGCGCTACGTAACCCAGTTCTTCATTCCGGTTGATGCGACGGTGCGCATAGAGTCCATCGAGTAGGAACTCCGCGAACGCAGCCTGCACCTCGGGCCGCTTCTGTTTATCCTCCGCGAGCGCGGAAGCCGTCCCCAGCAAACCTTGGATGGGTTTGAAACGCCGCACGACTTTCGCAGCCGGCTCGCCTTCGGGGACCTTGAGCGTGCCTCCCAACTCGAACCACTGTACGATCTGGGACACGTCAGCCTGGGAAAAGTAGCGATCGTAAACTTTGGCAACGGCCAAGCGGATCAAGCCCCGCGCCACGTTGTCGGCGCCTCGAAGCTCCCCTTCGTATTCGAGTTCAAACTTACCCGTGATCGAAGGCAATGACGCATAAACGTCACTCACCCGGGGAACGACAAGCCTCTCCTTGGATAGGAGCGCGCGCCGCTCGGCGTTCGAGATGACGTTTTCCATGCAAGAAATCGGCAGCCGTTGCGAAACACCTGACCGCGGGTCGATTTTCTTTTCTTGGCGCGCTACGAAGGCGATCATTTCCACGATCTCGCGGATAAAAGCCGGCACGAAGATTTTCCTACGGTCCCCGGCTCGGTCGCACCACGCCTCTTGCCGGGTGATCGCGATCCCCTCTTCGACACTCAGCGGGTAATGCGTGCGGATCTCGCTTCCGATGCGGTCTTTCAGAGGGGTGATGATCTTGCCACGGGCCGTATAGTCCTCGGGGTTGGCCGTGAAGACCAACAGCACATCGAGCGGCAGCCGGACGGGATAGCCTTTGATCTGGACATCCCCCTCCTGCATGATGTTGAAAAGCCCCACTTGGATTTTCCCCATCAGGTCAGGAAGCTCGTTGATGGCAAAGATCGAACGATTCGCACGGGGCAGCAGCCCGAAATGGATGGTCAGCTCGTCCGAGAGGTCGTGCCCACCGCGAGCTGCTTTGATCGGGTCCAAATCTCCAATCATATCGGCGATGGTGACGTCGGGGGTGGCCAGTTTTTCCACGAAACGTTGCTCGCGAGTGAGGTAGGCGATCGGCGTGTCGTCAGCTTTTTCCTTGACAATCATTCGTCCCGCCCGCGACAACGGAGCATAGGGGTTGTCGTTGATTTCACTGCCGGCGATGTAGGGCAGGGAAGGATCTAATAGCGACGTCAGTTGCCTTAAGATACGGCTTTTCGCCTGGCCGCGAAGTCCAAGCAGAATGAAGTTGTGACGGGAGAGAATGGCGCTGACGATCTGTGGAATTACGGTGTCGTCGTAGCCCACAATGCCGGGAAACAGCGTTGCTCCGTTTCGTAACCGCCGAATCAGATTGGCGCGCAGCTCATCCTTGATCGAACGGTCGCCGATACGTTTGTCCGAGAACTCGCGGCTCCGCCGGAGTTCGCCTAGGGTGCGAGGAAGCTTTTCACGATCGGGCATGAGCTCCATGCGGGGCGGCCGGCAAAATACTCGGAGACCGGGGTTCCGCTAGGCAACGTGGTTATTGTAGCGCGCTGCCCCGGCGCGGCGGTGGGAGCGACATGGCACCCGGCTCTCGCTGTCCAGCGGTGCGATTCCGTCTCGTGCGAGTCAGGATGGCGGTCCTTCAGCGAGCGTTCCTTCGTTCGGGGGACGCCGCAAGAAAAGTTGGCTGGGGTCTGGCGGATATTCCAGCCGCCATGCACTCCACCGTCCAGCCGTGATAGTTTGGAAGGAGTGAACCTTGAGGCGGAAGCGCGGCGACTGCAACAGCTCGGCCTCAACGCTTACGAATCACGGGTCTACCTGGTTCTGATCGGGCATTCTCGTTTTAAAGCGCTTGAAGTCGCCGGGCGCGCCCGCATCCCCCGCCAGAAGATTTACGAAGTCCTCGACAGTCTGATTGAGAAGGGCTTTGTCCGCGTGGTGCAGGGCAAGGTGAAGGAGTTTTCGGCAGTCGAACCCAAGATGGCCTTGCAAAGCTATCTGACGCGCAGGCGCGAAACCTTCGAGCGCGAATGGCAAGACCGGCAGGGCCTGTCGGCGGCGCTGAGTGCTGACCTCGAGGCTGTTTTCGCCGATGGCAATCAGGGACAGGGTCCTCTTGACTATGTTCGGATCGTGGCCGACACAGGTCAAATCGCCGAGGAGTACCACCGGCTGCTGGTCCAGAGCGAAAAGGAATACTTGGAGTTCGCCCGCCCGCCCTACGCCGTCGACCCAGTGGAAGAGCCGATGATCGAGCAGTTGCTCGAAAAGGGAACCCGCTGCCGGCTGCTGTATGAATCGCGAGGCCACAAAGCGGAACAGCGCGCGCAACTCAAGCTGCTCCAGAAGGCCGGCGCCGAAGTGCGATTGGCCTCTGAACTACCCATCAAGTTGGCGGTCTTCGACAACCGCCGGGGCATGATATCGCTGGACGACCCTGTGGTCGGCCACCCGCAGATCACAGCCCTGGTCTTCGAGCATGAGAGACTCGGCGCCGCGATGAAGAGCCTGTTTCAAGATTTTTGGAAACGTGGCGTCGCGCTCTAGCAGGCCATAGTAAAGTCGCGAACCTAGGCAATCCTGCCAGCGGACTTCCAGTCAAAGCACTATACAACTCGCTTATTTGCTCGACACTACCCGTTCCGACAAACTAGAATCGTGAGCCTCACGCTCGGAAGATGGTCTCTGTTGAGTGCCGCTCTGCTGGCGGCGATCTTAGTTCCCTTTTTTCTCTACGAAGAGCCCATCAGCCGCTGGACCCAGGAGTTCGTCGAACACGAGGACGCGCGCTGGGTTGTCGGCGGCGTGCTGGGCGGGCTGCTTGCGACCGACCTTGTCCTACCTGTCCCTTCTAGTCTTGTAAGCACCACCGCCGGCTACTCGCTGGGACTCTGGGCCGGCAGCGCCGTCACCTGGACCGGTATGACGGCGGCGTGCCTTATCGGCTACCTACTGGGGGCGACAGCGGGCAGAGAGGTCACGCGGCGGTTCGTCGGCGAAGAGGAGCTACAGCGGGCCGCGCGCGCCCAGAGTTTTTTCGGGGACTGGATGGTCGTGATCTTCCGAGCGGTCCCCGTCTTGGCCGAAGCTTCTGTCTTGTTCGCCGGAGTCGTGCGCATGCCGTTCGGCAGGTTTGTGCTCCTGGCGACGCTATCCAACCTTGGCATCGCGCTGACTTACTCCGCCGTCGGAGCCTACGCGCTCAAGGTCGAATCCTTTTTGCTGGCGTTTGGGGCTGCGATCGCCGTGCCGGGAATCGCGATGTTGATTGGCCGCTTTCGGACGTAAAGGCCCGGTTGACGCAAGCCATTGCTGGACCGCTTGCTGACGCGCGCGGCTCGGAAGGGGTGTGGGTCGTTTCCACTGCGGGTCGGGCTGTGGACACGGCATGCCGTGCCCCTATGGATCGAAAGCGAGGGCTTTCCTCGTCCACAAAAACCTCCTCGGTGGTTGGATTATGACGGAAGGCGACGGCGTGAGGCGCTTCGCTACTGACGCGATCCCAAAGCGCCCGAGGGATTGTGTGATCCGCGCCTTGACGAAGAACAAGGCGCTCTGGTACCCGATCGGCCGCTGTGTGGGGGCTGGCCGCTCACTCGCGTTCGCGGCTCCGACTCACTCACCGCGAAGGTGTGCAAGAGCAAGAAACTGAGCCTGGAACGCAAGTGACAGGCCAAGTATCCGCGCCATAGTGTCATCACCGCTCACTCACGTTCGCGGCTCAGCCTCGCGCAATCGCGAGGCCCATGGACACTCCGTCGAAAACTCACCGGTTTTCATCCCCTTGAGTGGGCCGCTGGGCCCGGACTCGCGTTCGCGGCTTCGGTTTGCTCATCGAGAGGGTGTGCGAAGGCAAGGAACTGCGCCCGGAACGCCAGTGACAGGCTCTACGACGTCCCTGCGTGATGGTTTACCGGGCCGCAGCCGTGGCCCAGGCCCGGCGCAGTCGCGATCGCCTCGGTGATGTACTTTTTGGCCGCGGCCACCGCTTCCGGCAGTGAACGTCCTTTGGCAAGCTCGGCGGTAATGGCGGCCGAATAGGTACAACCGGTGCCATGCGTGTGCGACGATTCGATTCGCCGGGCTCGGAAGTGTCCGAAGCGGCTGCCGTCGTAGAGCACGTCGACGGCATCTTCGCGCAAGTGGCCGCCTTTGACGAGGACAGCTTGGGCCCCTTGCTCGACTATCTTTCGGGCGGCGTCCTCCATGGCGGGCACGCTCTCTACCGCGGCCCCCGCCAGTGCGGCGGCCTCATGCAGGTTTGGCGTCACAAGGTAGGTGTGCGGCAGAAGTTTTGCGGAGAAAGTCTGGCGGGCCTCCTCGGCGATCAGTGGCGCACCATGCTTGCTAATCATCACCGGATCGACGACAAGAGGAAAGTGGATTGTTTGCGCCCAAGCCGCGACCATTTCGATGATTTCGCTCGTGCCCAGCGCCCCGGTTTTCGCCGCCTGAGGAGGAATGTCTCGCGTCACCGCTCGGAGCTGCTTCTCGACATACCCCGGCTCTAGAGGGTCAACCGAGAAGACGTTCTCGGTATTCTGTACCGTGAGCAGCGTGATCACACTCATCCCGTAGACACGGAACTGGTGGAAGGTCTTCAGATCGGCCTGGATGCCCGCTCCCCCCGAGGGATCCGAGCCGGCGATCGTCAAGGCGACGGGTTTCACCGCTGCACCTCCGAAACCTGGGCAGGAGTTTCCATGGCAGCCGAGAAAAAACCCACCTCGCATTGCATCGCATAGCGATAGGCTTGCCGCACCGCCGGCGTGTCCGTAGAGAAACGGTCGAGTAGGCGATCGACGTGGTCGGCCAGCTCCTGCATGTCGGGTCCACTGTACGTGGTAATCCAGCGTCCGTAGGGATGAACCTTGACTTTCCCCTCGCCGCCGATTTGCAGCAACAATTCCTTCCCCAAGAACGCGTACAGCCGCATGCAGGGCGTCATGGCTCCCAGGACTTCTCCCAGCGAACCATGCCAAGCGGTGGCCAGAAGGAAATCCGTGTAAGCTCGACAAGCGGCGTTGGGTTGCACGTTGCTCAGATTGATCTTCAGCTCGGCGGCATACGCGGCGTGCAGCTTGAGCTCGTCGCGAACACCGCCGATGAGTACATGAAACAGGCCGATTGGCTCTGAGCCTCGGCTGCGGGCCAGTGCCAAAGCATACGCCCGGGCGAAAGCTTCGAGAAAGAAAGCGTCTTGGGCGATGTAGCCACGAAATGCCGCCAGCGCCAGCGTGCCATCACGCAACGCTTCGACAAACGGATGGCCGAGGGAAGCCTGCGCCAGGTCTTGGTTTTGCTTCCACAGGCGCTCGTGCAGCACCTATCCCTCCCAGGCCATCGTCCAGAAGTCGCGCTCAAACTCAAGGACTCTGTTGAAAGCCTCTTGCTGTGCCGGATCGGAGTTGTCTTCAGCAAGGTGGCGCAGTGACAGGACGTAGTCCTTGAAGGCTTCACTCGACCAGCGCTCGATGAATTCCCGGTAGGGTCCCTCGGCGGCCAACGCGCTCCACGCCGCCAAGTAGGAAGCCTCGACCGCAAACAGAATCGCCAACAGCAACGGATAGTGTTCGGTGTGCGCCGAACGCAGAAGAAAATCCGTGTAGCGACGGCAGGCCGGGTGTGCGGAAACGCTGAGTGCAAGCTGAAGTCGTTTGGCATGCGATTCGAACCAGGCCAACTCCGAATCGAGAGCTACCAGCCCCTGGATCAACGGCTTGTGGCAAGCGCGGGGAACTTTCGAGACGACCACGGCTTGGAAGGCGGTGAGCTCGGTGGCGAAAAGGTAGTCTTGCGACAGCCAGCGGCTGAAAACTTCGGCGGCAACATCGCCTCTAGACACCGCTTCCAGAAAGGGCGAGGTCGTGGCCTCGTCCCAAAGCGATCCGGCTTTCTGAATGAGTTCCGTGTCGAGCAGGTCGCCCAAGTCAGCCATAACCCCATTCTAGACGGGGAAAGTAGTTGGGGGTCTAAGATCCCGGTGGCCGGTTATGCTTCAGAAGCCGACACCTACGAGCCGCGGAACTCCAAATAATCCTGAACCGGAAGAATCCTGGACTCTTTCCAAGGCCGGGAAAGCGAGCGCTGCCTTAGCCCGCATTTCTCACGACAAACAGTAGGGGCGGGCCGCTGCGCCCGCCCAGAGAGGCTCTCGCGGGGTTGGGTTGGCCGATCGAATGGGACGGAGTGTGCATCTCACGAATGGGCGGACACGGTGGTCCGCCCCTACAAACAAAGCCCGTGCAACGCCAGTCGTCCGAACGCTCGTGAGAAATGCGGGTTAGTAGTCCGTCGCATAAGTTCGGTCTCGGATATTTAGAAGCCAGGTGGACGATCGGGAACTTCGGGCACGGCAGACCGCCCCCTACATTTCCAGGCACCCAACAGATCTGTAGGGGCACAGCATGCTGTGCCCGCCTGCACTCGCCCGAAACGTGAGTGTATTTATGAAATGGGGTACTTAGTGTTTCCCCTTGGGTGTCATCGGGAGGGTAAAAGCAAACCGCCTGCCAACGAAGTCTCGTACCGAGCGTATGGTTTCGATCGTGCCGTAGAGTAGTAATCCCATGGTATCTTCATTCCCCGAAACCGCAACTTTTCGGATCAGAGCCTCCTCCCCCTCGCCAGCCAGAAAGCCAATGCCGCCGCTCCCGAATTGCGAATCCTTCCAATAGTCGATGCCTTTTCCGTTCAGCAAGGTGTTAATCTGATCTCCCCTCAAGCGAACGGAGATGCGGTTGAAATCCTCCCGTGCAAACTCCGCCGGGACCGCGATAGGGCTCGCCGGCGATGCGGGTTTTCCTTGCGTCACGGCGTACCGCACCAAGCTGTATTCGCTGGACCCCTGGCGAACCGCTTTGTTCAACTTGAAGGCGTAGTAGTTAACGTCGTCCGCCGCCCGAACAACCCAACCTACTGCTTTGGATTGAATCTTAGCTTCAAACTGTAACTTGTAGTCCGTCAGATCCAGGGTTTCGCGGTGTAAGGTCACCCCTTTCTGGGGTGTGAGTCCCTCGTTGGTTATCTGGACGGAATCTTGGCTGAGCCAGTGGTCGGCCCTCTGCCTAAACTCGTCAACGATAAAGAAAGCGGCACGCTTCCGAGTTGTTTGGCCCAGTGAGTCCGAGTACTGGGACACACTGCTGTTTACCGTCTCCAGCCGACCGGAAACCCACGCTTGCATGGGAGTGTAAAACGAACTGACGAAAAGTACGACAATGACGATTAGAAACACCTGCGAGAAACGGCGGCTGAAAACGATACGCTGAAGAGTTTCTTCCGAGAACCACGCCGGTCGAGGAAGAGAGCGCAACCATGTGCCCAACTTTCTCAACGCAACCTGCAGCTCAGGAAGCGGCTCACTTTTCTGAGTCGAACGATCCGCGCCAGTGAGGCTCGTAAACCCCGGAGAAGTCGTCCTTCCCTTTTTCTTGCCTTTCGTCAACCGCGCTCTCATGCCCATTTTCGGCTCTCCTTGACTGGGACTAGAAGTCGCTAGCTAAACCTGGCTGAGCTGTCACAACGTACGCTCGACGACCAAACCAGCCGAGTGATTACACTAATCAAGATGGCAACTCGTTGCGGGATTCTTCTGCTACCGAGTACTGCAATTCTAGGGAATAGGAAAACGGTCATGCAAGTTCAGCGCTATCGCACAACAGTCTCTCCCGCAGCCGGGAAGCCATCGAATCATTCTCCCTCGGCATGTGCTTTTAGGCAATAGACCCTCGGTTTCAATCTCAGCGCTAAATAGAGCTTGTTCGTACCAAAACCTTCTAGGACCGCACTTCATAAGTACTAGAACGACACGAGATATTGTCAAATGTTGTGGATGGGCGAGGTCAGGCGGCGTTTTCCTGAACCATCAATCCATCCTTGAAAACCTTTCCCTCTAAGACATGAACAATCACTTCCGAACCGTTCAGGCGTCGCCAGTGGCGCTCGGCTTGGCGGGCCAGCATGAAGACCATCGTTAACGACGCTTCGCGGCTGCCACAACCCTTCGTTCGTCGCTGCCGCAAACGGACCGTCGCAAAGGTGGACTCGATCGGGTTCGTCGTCCGCAAGTGCCCCCAGTGCTCGGCCGGAAAGTCGTAGAAAGCCAGCAGCACTTGGCGGTCTTTTTCCAGGCACTCGACCGCTTTGGGGAACTTCTTCTCGTATAGGTTCTTGAAACGGTCCAGAGCGGCCTCCGCCGTCTGCCGACTCTGGGCAAGATAGATGTCGCGCAGCGCCTGCTTGGCTTTGCCCTGCATGCTCTGCGGCAGCTTATTGAGCACGTTGGCCGTCTTGTGGAGCCAGCAGCGTTGCTCACCGGTCGCCGGATAGACTTTCCGCAGTGCCGCCCAAAACCCCATCGCTCCGTCGCCCACCGCCAACTTCGGCGGCAGCTCGAGCCCCTGCCGTTTCAAGTCCTCCAGCAACTCCTGCCACGACAGTTCGCTTTCGCGAAAGCCGTCGTGCACCGCCAGCAGTTGCTTGCGACCGTCTTCGAGTGCTCCCATCACAACCAGCAAACACTGCCGTTCATCGTCCAGACGAACATTCGAGTAGATGCCATCGGCCCAAATGTAAACAAACCGCTGGCCGCTGAGGTCACGCTTTGACCAAGCCTCGTACTCGCGGCGCCAGACGTCTTTGAGACGCACCACCGTCGTCGCCGACAGGCCCGGAGCGTCGGGCCCCAGCAAGGCCTCCAGCGCTTCGCTGAAATCGCCCGTCGAGATCCCTTTCAGGTACAACCAGGGGATCAACTCCTCCACACTCTTCGTGCGCCGCAGATACGGCGGCAGGATCTGGGAAGTGAAACGAAAGCGCCGGCCCTGCTCATCGACTCGGCGATCGTCGACCCGCGGCGCCTGGATCTTCAGCTGACCCACGCCGCTGACGATGGTGCGCTCGCGGGCGTGACCGTTGCGCACCACCAGCCGCCGGCCGTCCTGGTCGACTTCGTGCTGATGCGTTTCGATGTAGGCGGTCACTTCGGCTTCCACGGCCTTGACGAGCATCTGGCGCGCTCCTTGGCGCAGCACCTCATCCAAGGGCGAGCGTTCCTTTCCATCAATGACTTGGGGGTTGACTTGACTGCTGCTCTCAGCAGCTTCACACTGACTCATGGCGTATCCTCCTTGTTCCTTTCCAGAAAACGATTGAGTTGCTTCCTCAATCGTCAGGATACGCCGCCTCCCCTCAGAGGCTCATCCACAACTTCTGGTTATAGCTCGAACGACACGGTCTTTTCAATGGCTTAGCCACAAACGGCTCATCTGAACTCAAGGGTCACTCGTGAGGGCTGGTTCGCTCTGTACTAGGAGACACTAACGCGGTACTTCCATGAACATTTTCATGGCCTCTTCCATGGGGTGACAAGGCAGTGACAGCGGAACCTCGATCAACGATGGGCGGTCCGCATCCAGCGCGGATTTGATGGCTGGACCAATTTCGCCGATCGCTTCGACTCGCCGGCCGCTCGCGCCGAATGCGTGGGCCAGTGCAACAAAGTCCGGGTTCACCAGGTCGGCGGCGTTGGTCCGGCCGTAGCGCGCCTCCTGTTGCGGCCAAAGGATGCCATAGCGGTCGTCGTTGAAGACGACGACAACGACTGGCACGCCGAACTGCACGGCCGTTCCCAGCTCCTGGCAAGTGAACTGGAAACCTCCATCACCCGCCAGCACGACAACCGGCCGGTCGGGGACGGCCAGCTTAGCCCCTATGGCCGCCGGCAGGCCGAACCCCAGTGATCCAAAACCTATCGAATTGAAGTAGGTGCGGGGCTCGAGGACATCCAGCAGGTGGTGGCACCAATAAGCGACGACCGTCAGGTCGGAGACGACGACGGTCTCCCGCGGCAGCGTGGAACGCAGCGTTCGTATCAACTCGACAGCCTCGGGCGACTGTCTGTGAAAATCCTTCATGAGACAGGGCCTGAGTTCCGCCACTTCCGCGGCGCGAGAAGCTCGCGGTTCATCATCGCTGCACCGCTCGAGTAGGGCTTCAAGCCCGCATTTCCAATTTGATTCAGACCTCTCGACCTTCCGGCGGCCTTGAGAGTCTTTATTCATAGGGGCTAGAGCCCGATGAGGACGCCATGGAGGCCAACACCCAATGGGTGAAAAACAAACCAAGCCATTCCAGCTAAGTTTCAACGGCTCGTTGAAAGTCGATTTCCAGGGATCGCACGTCACTTCCGACGGTGGCTTGATCCTGGTTCGGGAGTTGGACGAGCGACTCGGACTCGGGAAACTGATCGGCGAGCATCTCACCGACTCCCGGCAAGGCACAAACAAGCAGTTCACGTTCGCTGATCTGTTGCGGCAGTCGGTCTACAGCCGCTTGGCAGGCTACGAGGACGTCAACGACGCCGTCCGAGTGTCGGCTGACCCGACGTTTCGCTTGATCGGTTCGCAGAAGATCTGGGATCGCGGTGCGGCCTTGACCTCGACGCTGCACGGCTTCGAGACGGAGATGCTGGCGAGCGAAGAGAACCTGCTGGGGCTGATGGCGCTGAACCGAGAGCTGGTCGGGCAAGCGGAGGCGTTCGACGACTCCGAGCGGGTCGTTCTGGACATGGACTCCACCGAGAGTCCGGTCCATGGCCAACAGGAAGGCAGTGCCTACAACGGACACTTCGAGTCGGTCTGCTACCACCCGTTGCTTTTGTTCAACGGTCATGGTGATTGCCTCGCTGCCAAGCTGCGTCCCGGCAACGTGCACAGTGCCGAGGACTGGGATGAGCTATTGTTGCCGGAGATCGAGCGCCAACTGGCCGAAGGCAAACAGGTCACCTTTCGCGCCGATGCCGCCTTCGCCAAGCCCGAGATCTACGAAGCACTGGAGGAGCGCGGCGCGGACTACGCGATCCGCATTCCGGCCAATAAGAGCCTGGAGCTGGAGATCGAAGACATCCTGTTTCGTCCGCCGGGGAGGCCCGGCCGCAAGCCGCTAGTGCGCTACAAGAGCTTTCGCTATCAGGCGGAGAGCTGGAAGGGGCCCAGACGAGTTGTCGCCAAGGTCGAGCACCACCAGGGCGAGCTATTCGCGCGCGTCGGTTTTATCGTGACGAACATGAGCTTGCCAAGCCGGTCGGTGGTGCGTTTCTACAACAAGCGCGGCACGGCGGAGCAGTGGATCAAAGAAGGTAAGCAAGCGACGCACTGGACGCGGCTGTCGTGCCATCGCTTCCGGGCGAACGAGGTGCGCTTGCAGCTCAGCGTGCTGGCCTATAACCTGGGCAACTTGTGGCGGCGGCTGGGGCTGCCGCAACGGATCAAGAGCTGGTCGCTGACGAGCTTGCAGCACCGGCTGATGAAGACGGGCGGACGGCTAATTAAACACGCGCGGTATTACTGGCTCTTGTTCGCGGAGGGACATCTGAACCGGCGCCTGTTTGGCGACATGCTGCGGAGGATCTGGGCGCTGCCTGTGCCGGGCGGGTAGCACGCGACTTGCCGAATGCGAAACCTGAGTACTGAGGACGGAAGCTCGGAAGGGTGTCTGCGAAATTGACTTCGCAGCGGCGGATCAGCCCCCATGAGGGGCAAGAAGGGGGCTCGATCGGTCCCGCCTCAGCCGCCGCCTCTTTCGGGTGGAGAAATGGTTGCGCTTCGCCGGGTGAGGGTGTAGACTCGTGCCGTCAGAGGAGCCAAATCGGAAATCCTGGGTAAGCTGTCCCAGACAAAACGTTTCTGATCGTCCTGGCGACGTGGCGCACGCTTTCAGCGTGCTGTGTCGGGCTTTCGAGCCCGACATTTCCGAATCCATAGTGAACTCGTCTCCGGGACAGCCCACTAGTTCTCTGCCACGGCGCAAGAAAAAGAAGAGACCCCCGCGCGAGTCCGCGCCCGACCCGTCCACATCGGTCATCCCCCCCAAGAGCAAGCTTGGCATCGCTCACAATGCCTTCCGAAACCGGGTAGTTGCGGCCTATCTGCTCCGCGTCAACGTCAATCTGGATCAGATCACCCGGCAAGCGCAGTGACCAACGCGCAGTCTCCAATTCGGAGAAACGGGTGCCGATGGCGAGCATCAGGTCACAACTCGAAAGGTACTCGGTGGCAAGCGGATGCAGGAGTGTGTTCCCCCCAGCCAGGGGATGATCTTACGGTAGGGATCCCTTGCCTTGCGTGGTGGGGAAGACGGGCGCCTGGAGCATCTCGGCCAAGCCGCGCAGCGCAGACGATGCGCCACTCGTAATTACGCCGCCGCCGGCCCAAATCACCGGGCGCTTGGCCTTCTTGAGGAGATCCGCGGCCCGGTCCAAAGCGTTCTCATCCGGTTGCAGCGTCTCTATAGGGGCGGGTTCCGGGATGTCAACTTCGCCGGAACCGTCCAAAACGTCGAAGGGGACTTCCAGCACCGTGGGCCGTGGACGACCGCTCTTCATCTCAAAAAACGCCTGGCGCACGGCTTGGGGAATAGCGGCAACGGTGTCACAGCACCGGCTCCACTTGGTCACCGGCCGAAAGCCTGACAATTGATCGGGAGACTCGTGGCCGTAGCCTTTACCCTGACCTAGGTGCCCGGCGCTTATCTGGCTGGCAATGACAAGGATCGGAGAAGAATCGCTGTAGGCGGTACCTAAGGCGGTCAGGGCATTCATGACCGCCGGCCCCGTCGTCGTGATGCACACACCGGAGCGGCCGCCGGCGCGGGCGTAGCCGTCCGCCATGAAAGCCGCGCCCTGCTCGTGCCGCGCGAGAACGTGCTGGATGTCGGAATCAAGCAGCGCGTCGTAGATAGCCAGGTTGTGCGTCCCTGGAATGCCGAAAACGGTGCGAACCCCGTGTGCCGCCAACGACTTTACGACGGCCTCGCCACCTGTGATTGCCATTGCCTTCCAACCTTTCCGCAGCAATCCTTGACCCTTGCCCAGGGCCGGAGCAACCGCACTAACACACTTAGTGTGATGGATCAAGAGTTCGTTGACAAACTTAGCCCGCTTTTTTCGCCAGGTGTGAGAAAAGCGGGCTACTGATGTTCGCCAAGTATGGTGACCAAATCCGGGCGAAAACTCGGCATGGGGGAAGGGAGACATGTCGCGCCCGTACAAACCAACGCGATCGTTGATCCACCTTGTGAATGCGCGGTGCTCCGCCGAAGGCCGAGCCTCTCAGTATGTTTTGCTCAACTCGATAAGCCTCCGGCAGCGGCAATGATGGCGCCATCGACTCGCACTGTCGATGTGCACGTCGCGTGGCTAGGTCACAAGCTGGAGGATGACCCCAAGCATCCCCGCTGGATCGTCACCGCGCGCGGCCTCGGATACAAATTCGCCGGCTGATGGGCACGACTTCCCGACAGCGCGATCCCGATGTTAAGTCCAAGTTAACAATCTTGGCTCTTCCGGGTTTTAAGTGGCGAAGGAGCCAGATCGAGTTTCCCACAGTGGAAGTAGATGGCGTTGATGAAGTTCTGTTGATTGCGGAAACCGCGCGCCGTGGCCTTGACCCATTGAATCCTTGAGTTCAACCCCTCGCTGACCGCGTTCGTAATGCGGTGTTTCAGATACGTGAGTATGTTTTCGAGGCGAGCCGTCAACATCCGCGCTACGGTGACCATCGGCGTCAGCCGGCTGCGACTCGCCCAGCCGCGCCATTGCTCGAAGAAAGCTCGCGCCGCCGATTCGCGACGATAGTCGAACAGCCGCATAGCCGTTTCCTTCAACGCCCACGCCCGCGCCGTCTTCAAGTCGCTTTCGCGCAGCGCGCGGAACTCGCGCCAGGCGTCCTCGGAAAAGTTCGCCGGATGCCGCAGCCAAGCGTACTTCGTGCCTGTCAAACGCTCGTCGCCGAGGGCCAGTAAACGCTTGTTCTCCGCCCGCCGCACCTGGTCCACCGCCTTCGCCAGATGCGCCGCGATGTGATATTTGTCGTAAACGATCTTTTTCTCCGATTCGTCGAGATGCTCCCGGGTCGAGGCGACGTAAGGATCCCACATGTCCATCGCGACGGCCTCGACTCGGGCGAGTTGCTCTGCGCTCAACGTCTTCCAAAAGCCGTCCAGGCTGGCCTGGCGGCGTCCCTCGGCGACGAACAACACGCGCGAGCGGTTGAGATCGTTGACGACGGTGAGATAGCGATGGCGCTTGCGGAAGCTCTTCTCGTCGACGCCCAGGTAGGGAATCGGCTCTGCCGCGCGACGTTCGAGCCCACGTTGCACGGCGCGTTCCAGGATGCCGTGAATCTCGTCCCAGCTCAGCGCCAGCAACTCGGCGATGCCTTGCTGGCTGGCTTCCTTCAGCCACGAGATCGCGAGAGCTTCAAACAGCGCGGTGAAGCGGCTGGAAGCCTCGGCCCAGGGCAGTCGCACGACGCGCGGCCCGTGCTCGGAGCAGTCGCTGCGCGGCGGCCGGGCGTGCAGGATCGTGCGGTACTGACAGGTGTCGAGGTGACGCCAGCGGCGTTCGGGCTGATGATCGTGGAGTGCGCACACGGCGCTGCATTGGCGGCACGGCCAGCGGACTTGCTCGTCGTGTTCGAGGAAGACGTGGACTTCGCCGTCGGCTCGGCGCAGCTCCACTCGCACGACTTTCCAGGGACTTTCGATGCCCAGAATCTGGCGGTATAGCTCGCGGTCTTGCATCCCGCGAGACTACCACCGAGCCTCACTCGCCCACTAGAAACCCGGAAGAACCACAATCTTTTACCCCCATTTAACCTCCCCGATAGAACTTTCCCGGCGCTGCCGCGTTTAACTAGTTAGAGAAGCTTAAACCCCGAAAAGGAGAGCAGTCATGAAGATCGTTACTTTCCCACTTGCCGCTCTGTTGTGCGGCACGATGCTGGCGCAAGTCCCTCCGTTCGAAGGTGGAGAACGCGGGCCGCGCGGCGAGCAGTTGAAGAATCTTTTGGAGTTGACCGATGAACAGATTGATGGACTTAAAGGGTTGCGCCGGTCATCTCGCGAGTCGCTGATGTCCACGTTGCAGGAAATGCGACAGAAGCGGGGCGAGCTGCGGGACGCCATGGAGCAAGAGGCCCCCGACAGCGCCCTCGTAGGCGAACTGACCGTTGCTCTGAAGGGCCTGCGCGAACAAATCAAAGCCCAACGTGACGAGCAGCGTGAGCAGGCTCTGGCGCTGCTGACGCCCAGCCAAATCGAAGCTCTTGACGGCCTGAAGCAGGCGATGGACCTTGAGCTGGCTGCGCATCAAGCAGTGAGGATGAACCTGCTCGAAGGTCCGGACCGTCCGTTCGGGCGCATGGGACAGCGCATGGGTAGGTTCGGCCGGGGCTTCCACCGCAGCCGAATGGATCCGCCCCCTGAGTAAGGTCGTGACCACCGGCGCGCCCGGGTGGCGCCGCAAATCCCCCGGTGCCGTTTTCCGGGCCCGCCCAGTGTTGACCGAGGACTAGCAGCCCGTGGTGAAAGTCCAGTGACACAAAAAATGGGTACAGCCACCGATTTTCACAGTCCATCTTTATTAGAAACAAAGCACTTCGACGAACGAACAGCGGATGGCAGTGCCCATTTTTTACCCGGACCCACTTCTACCACGGGCTGCTAGACAAATCGAGAGTGGTGAAATCATGGAAGCAACAATCGCCTTGTTGGGCCTGGCAACCTTTGGTGTACTCACGGGTTTGTGGAGATTGAGTAGATATTACGGGTCATTGCTGGCATTGAGGACAGAGCGCCGAAACGGTCGAGCTTAGCAGAGTCCGTCGGGGGCGCTGGCTCACCCGCGGCGAAATGAGCTGCGCTTTTCTGCTTTGAAAATAGGCCCTATCTGTAACATGAATTATGTTACGGGCCGTATTTCATGCCACGGGGGTGTGAAGTTCATGGCGACTCACCAGAGTCCGGTAGTCTCGTAGTGGCGCACGCTCTGAGCGTGGAGCGTCGAGATTCCTCTCGACGTCTGGGGCGGTTCGGCTAACCGGGTCGCAGCGCGTAGCGCAAGGTTCGCAGAGACCTGCGTCTTTTTCTGACCGGCTGCTTGGGCAAATAGCCCAGGGCGACACTTCGGTTCCTGGCCCGGGTTGAAGCGAATCGTTCATCGCCCAACGAAGACACTTGACACACTCGCTATCCTCGGGGGCGAGAAAAGCGGGCTAGGGTCGCCGCTGATTCACCCGCGGCTGATACTCTATCTGTACACGCCAATCTCCCCTCTAGGAGGCATAGAAGAAGATGCTGATCATTGACACGCATGCGCACATCTACTCGCCCGACGAAGAACGATATCCGCCCATGCCAGCTCCGCTGCGGCCTCCGGCGGGGAAGGGTTCGCTGGACCGCTTGCGACTTGCATGCAACAACAACGGTGTGAAATCGGCGTGCGCGATCCAGACGGGCTCGTTCTACCGCTTTGACAACCGCTACATTCTTGACACGAGCAGGGCCAACCCGGACTGGCTGGCCGCGGTGTGTACACTCGACCCGGATAACCCCGACAGCCCCGGCCTGCTTGAGAGCGCCGTGCGTGACTACGGAATACGGGGCATGCGCAGCATCGCTTCTCCGAAGGGAGGGTTTGACCACGCCGGAGTCCGGGCACTCTGGAAGATCGCCCTCGACCAAGGGATCGTAATCAACATATTGATCACAAACCGAGACCCTGACATGGACAAGGGCACTGAGTTCGATGCAGTCTTCGAGCCTTATGTGCTCGGTGAGATCAGAGAACTGGTCGACCAAGCGAAAATGCTTTTAGACGAATTCTCCAGCCTGCCCGTTGTGCTTGACCATTGCTTGAACCTGGAAGCCGGCCCGGATCTTGCATCGTGGCTGGCTGAGGTCATGCGCCTCTCTGAACACCACAATCTGCACGGCAAGGTAAGCTTCGTGGCCAGCGGAACGAAGACCGGCTACCCCTGTGAAGACATGCTCGAGGCGTGCCTAAAGGTCATCGACGCCTTTGGACCGGAAAGGTGTGTTTGGGGAAGTGACTTCCCGTGCGAGTTGTGGGCCCCGAAGATCAACTACACGGACCACCTTCGGATCTTCACGGACGACCTTCCCCTTACAGAGAGCGCAAGAGCTCAGATCCTGGGCGAGACCGCTCAGAAGTTATGGTTCTCCAAGAAAACCGACCACACGCAAGCCTAAGCACCGGCCCTAGCGCTTGGGTGCATAAATTCACGATAGATTATAGGCTGACAATCCCTGGACCGCTCCCTCACGGTCGCGGCTCGGAAGGCTCTGCGAACAAACCACTTCCGGGCCAGACGGACGGCCGGATGATCCTGCGGGAAAGAGCTTTCTAAATACGCGAATTTTTGCAATCAAACACTAGCTCTGTTTTCTCGCCAAGTGGCAGGGCACAGTGAGTGATGGAGTACGGGGAGGCCACCGCCCGACGACATCTTTGAGTTGACGGGCGCTAGGGTGCCTGCAATGAGTTTGTCCGCACCCTCTTGGAGATTAGGGTTCCCCCGGTATAGGTTCGTTGCCATTCATGGGGAACGCCCCGGACGGTCAAGCGGTTACAGTTATTCCGACATCTCGGCCTCCACGGGAGGCGCGCGCCGGATGGACTTGATGAAAACGGGCACTACCGGAACGTTCTTGCGTGAACGCACCTCGGCGGTCTTCACCTTGCCGATCTCTTCGACGACCTCCATTCCTTCAACAACCTTGCCGAATACGCAATAGCCCGTTCCGTCGCCCTTGGGATTGCCGAAATCCAAGCTCGAGCTGTTTCGGAGGTTGATGAAGAACTGTGAGGTTGCACTCTGAGGGTCCTTTCCTCGGGCCATCGACAGCGCGCCTTTCACGTTCTTCAGCCCGTTGTCGGATTCGTTCTCAATCGATTGCCGCGTCATCTTTCTTTTCAGATCAAAAGTGAGGCCACCACCCTGCACCATGAATCGCTTGACCACGCGGTGGAAGATCGTGCCGTCATAGAACCTGCGGCCCACGTAGCCGAGGAAATTCTCGACCGTTTTCGGCGCCTTGTCGGCGTCGAGTTCCATCTTCACCGTGCCTTTGGTGGTCTCCATGATCACCACGTGCTTGCCGGTTAGCGGCTCCGGCTCCTTCTTCTTCTCCATCGCTTCTTTTTTCGCCTGCTCGGCGGCAACGTCAGCCTCCGTTGGCGACTCTCCTCCGCCGTCGCAGCCGATGGCTATCAGCAGAGTTGCCAGTAGGAAAACCCAAACCGCGCTTCCGGTCGTCTTCCATGCTCTCTTCATGTCGATCCCTCCCCTTGCCTGGTTTGCCCCCGTCGGATTGTAACATTCTCCACGTGGTCTGGAGGGGCACTTTCGCGCATTTTCCGATTCCCCATCCTCCCGGCCCCGGCCTGGCCCCCGCTACGGTCGCCTAGTCGAAGAAAAGGACCTTCGGCTGGACCACTCCATTGGCGACACCGATCCCTTTCCCATGGAGCCCGTAGCCGGGGTACGCCTTCAACACTTCTTCGGTTACGGCCGCGGGGTCGTCTTTGTGGTGATAAGAACTAATGGCCAGTTGGGGATGAAAACGCTTGATCGTCCTCTGACCGCCTTTCAGGCCCCATCTCTCCGAGCCTTCGATATCCATCTTGATGAAGTCGATCCTCTCCAGAGCAAGGTTTTCGACCACGTTGTCGAGCGGCGCAATCGGAACGGTAATCTTGTGCGTACCGGGTAGATCATGAGGGGTGATCACGGAACGGGCCGTGTCGTGTTCGTGGACAGCGAGTTCGAGGGAAGAAGTCTCTTTCCCCAATCCCACCTCGACGACAGTCACACGACCATTCTCAATCTCCGCGGCGAAGTTGCGCTTAAGACAGGCGATGTTGACTGGATTGGGTTCGATCGCCACGACGCGGCGGGCGCCTTTATTCAGGGCGTAGCGCGTGAATACACCAATGTGAGCACCGCAGTCAATGACCGTGTCTCCGGCGCTGACCCCGCTTTCTCCGCTGTCGTAGGTTCGGTAAACAAGGATCTCCCAAAGCAGCCATTCCAAGGTGCGGCTTTCTCCGCTCGGAATCCAGAACCTTCCCATCGGGGTGCCATATTGGCCCAAGTCATGTCCCTCCCACGCTTGCTGTTCCAGTAATTCGATCGAGTCCGCGACCCAACGGTCCTTCCCTTCAGGTGAGAAGCAGTGCTCGCGGGTCATCGCGATTTTCGCAACTTCCCGCCACCCGAGCTGCGGCAAAAAGCCAGTTGCGTGGGATATGAGAGCAGAGATCCTCCAGGTCAAGGAACAACCCTCCCGCTCCAACCTCGACCAATAGAGCCCCGAGCAAATCAGCAGCGTCGCAATTACCCACCGACTCCATCCGCTACCGACTAGGACAAAGCCGATGCCGGCAATGAAAAGAATCAACGTGTAGATGTCGTGGAAAAAGTAGAACTTTGCGAGGACGAAGAACAGCGCCATCAAGACCAACAGGCATTGGCTAATTCGGTGACGGCCAAAACCTTTTCTGCCTGAGTTCATCGGACCTGCGGGATTGTAGCATTCTTCGGCCACCGTGAAGGGACCTTGCTTGCTGGGTGAATCTATCCCGCGACGGCTCCTCGGGGCGCGTTGCGGACGAGATCGAACGGTCAGTCTGTACATCGGGGGTTTCGGGCACGGGTAGAGCGAAGGGCGAAAAGACGTCTGGGGTCTGTGGGACGGGAAGTGTAAAGGAGCTGTAAAAGTCGGGGGGGGGTAACGGGCAGATCGAACCACTGCCAGCCGCTGCGGGCGGAGGGATCCATGACTTTCGCATAGACCCGGGCACCGTAGAGGCGCATCACACCGGTCGGGGTGATTTTCATCGAGAACAGGCGCCCCTTCATGCCAGCACGCGGTAGTGAATCAGGGCGTCTTTGACGGTCAGGCCTTTGGAGACGTCGCTGGTGAGCAACAGCGCGACGTTACGGGCGCGGAGTCCTTGCCCGCCGCCGCCGGGTGCGGATGAGCCGAGATCGAAGGTTTGCGGCGAGCCGTCGAAGGTGAGCGAGCCGATCGCTACCTCGTCGATGGCGCCTTCATTAGAAGATGAGCTTGACAGTGACGGACTTATCGGGGTCCCCGACCTTGAGCTCGCGGTTGGTGCCGGTGCCGGTGATTGCCCATTCAGTGAATTCGGCTTCCCATTCGCTGCCTTGGAGGGGGTTGGAGTCGTCCATCTTGGGGGACAAGCTGAACCAGGCTTGGCGGATCGAGGTGTAGCCCAGTTTCATCGCCAGGATCTGCATACCTTGGTCATCCGATTCCCTCAGCACGATTGTCCGGACGTCATACGGTGACTATTGAATTCGCTTGAGGGTGGAAATGGCGCCAACTTCGGGCATCATGAGATCCAATAATAAAATGTCTGGTTCTTGCTCGAGAATCATTCCAAGGACGCTATGGCCGTTTCCCAGCTCGCCCACAGTCTCTATGTGTGGATTCGTGGAAAGGATGCTCCGGAGCGCGTCACGAAATGGCGGATGATCATCCAAAATCGCCAACCTAATCTTTCCGCTCGGAGGCCCCTCGTGCACAGCCGTTAGCTGCCATCCGTCAGGGAGTGCCCATGGGCCTACGGCCGACCCAAAACGATGAAAACCTTTGGCTTTTCGACCCAGCGGCGCTCCGGGGCTCAAGGTTTTCATAGAACAGCTTGGCCAGGCACGATCAAGTCTCATTGACCGCAAATCATGCCAGGAAGAGGATAATGCGAACTGTGGTAAGTTGGAATTAGATTTCATTGGGGTATGCGCAGGAGAAAGCCCTTATTATAGATAAGAAGGCTCCTTAAAGATTAGCTCTAATCCTTGGCACCTTTCTTGCTCAGGGGAAATCTCTGATATTGGGTATCCACTTGACTCAGGTGACCCCAAGATGTAGTATGCGCCTTCGTGGAGGATTATCCACGCGACCTGCTCGAGTTCGAGGTACGCTTCGCCAGCGAAGAGGCCTGTCGCGACTATCTGTCCGCGTTGCGCTGGCCGGAGGGTTTCCGCTGTCCGGGATGCGGGCATGAGCGGGCTTGGCCGGTGCGCAAAGTGTGGTTCGAATGCGCTCGCTGCGGGCGGCAGACGTCGGTGACCTCGGGCACGATCTTCCAAGACACACGTAAGCCGCTGCGGCTGTGGTTCCGGGCGATCTGGCACGTCACTTCGCAAAAGAACGGGGTCAGCGCGCTGGGTCTGCAGCGCGTTCTCTGGTTGGGCAGCTATCAAACCGCGTGGACCTGGATGCACAAGCTGCGGCGAGCGATGGTGCGTCCGGGGCGGGAGCGATTGGCGGGCGTAGTCGAGGTCGATGAGACCTATTGGGGCGCTGAGGAAGAGGGTGTGAGCGGCCGGCAGACCGAGCGTAAAGCCTTGATTGCAGTAGCCGCGGAAGAGAGAGGCCGCGGGCTAGGACGGATCCGCATGCAGCGCGTGCGGAACGCATCGGCGGCCAGTTTGATGCCCTTCGTGGAGGAGTCGGTCGAGCCGGGAAGCGTGGTGCACACCGACGGCTGGCTGGGCTACGAGCCGCTGGAGAAGAAGGGCTACCAGCATCGCATCGTCTTTCTGTCGGGCCGCCGCAAGCAGGCCTCGGAATTATTGCCGAGGGTGCACCAAGCGATCTCGTTGCTCAAGCGCTGGCTGCTGGGCACGCACCAAGGCGCGGTTAGCCACGAGCATCTGGACTACTACCTCGACGAGTTTGTGTTCCGCTTCAACCGGCGCAACTCACGCAGCCGGGGAAAACTCTTCTACCGCCTTGTGCAGCAGGCAGTCGCCGTGGACCCAACGCCGTATCGATCGATCGTCGCCGACTGGGACGCTGAGGCCCCGTGAGCCCAACCACAAGATGTTGGGGTTACCTGAGTCAAGTGGATACCCCATTTACCGCTTTTATATGAACGTTAGCAGCCTATGGCAGAAAAGTCCGTTTTTCAGTGCTGTTAATTCGCGCGAGCGGAGAAGTAAAGCAGCTCGAGTTGGAGGGCCGCGGGGCGTTCGTCCTCGGCTATTGCCGCCACTTGCTCGGCCGCTTCCATGACCGTTTCCGCGATCGTCGTCGTGTCGCCTTGGTCGGCGCCGTCCAGCGTCACCGCAAGCACCGCGCCCGTCTCCAGATCGACCGCGCGCTCGGCCTTGTGCGCCAGGTGCGTGCCCCTGTCTTTCATCTTCGTGATCTTCGCGTCGGGATCGTGGGGGTGCTGCCACTCCTTGTTCGAGCCCTTTTTCTTGCGCTTCTTGTCGAGCGGGGCTAACTGCTCGCGCGTCGGGGTTGGGATCCCGGACCCGACCGCTAGCCTCTTCAAAAACTCTTCTCTCCTCCCTCGTCGGCCGCACAATCGAACGCAGCGCCGCGTTCACCTCCAGCGTCGTCGCATCGACTCGGATCGTGCCGCTCTTCAGCAGCCCTTGCTTGGCAATCAGTTGCAACACCCAGGTGAACACGTCGCGGTGCGTTTCCACGTCGATCAACCGCCCGCTGCGCGAGATCGTCGAGTGGTCCGAAATGTTTGTTTCGCAAAGAACTTTAGTAAGACTTTCACCACAGGCTGTTCAATGGTTCGACGGGATTGCGCGGGCGACAATGTGATCCAAGACCGAGCGAACGCGCTAAATCACCATCCCGAGCGGGTGCGGGGCTTTGCGAGTAGGGTTTATCACTGATCAGTTGAAGTTGCACTGGATCTGTCGGACTAAGTGGTCGTAGGGTCTACGCCCGCATTTCCAATTTGATTCAGACCTCTCGACCTTCCGGCGGCCTTGAGCGTCTTTATTCATAGGGGCTAGAGCCCGATGAGGACGCCATGGAGGCCAACACCCAATGGGTGAAAAACAAACCAAGCCATTCCAGCTAAGTTTCAACGGCTCGTTGAAAGTCGATTTCCAGGGATCGCACGTCACTTCCGACGGTGGCTTGATCCTGGTTCGGGAGTTGGACGAGAGACTCGGACTCGGGAAACTGATCGGCGAGCATCTCACCGACTCCCGGCAAGGCACAAACAAGCAGTTCACGTTCGCTGATCTGTTGCGGCAGTCGGTCTACAGCCGCTTGGCAGGCTACGAGGACGTCAACGACGCCGTCCGAGTGTCGGCTGACCCGACGTTTCGCTTGATCGGCTCGCAGAAGATCTGGGATCGCGGTGCGGCCTTGACCTCGACGCTGCACGGCTTCGAGACGGAGATGCTGGCGAGCGAAGAGAACCTGCTGGGGCTGATGGCGCTGAACCGAGAGCTGGTCGGGCAAGCGGAGGCGTTCGACGACTCCGAGCGGGTCGTTCTGGACATGTACTCCACCGAGAGTCCGGTCCATGGCCAACAGGAAGGCAGTGCCTACAACGGACACTTCGAGTCGGTCTGCTACCACCCGTTGCTTTTGTTCAACGGTCATGGTGATTGCCTCGCTGCCAAGCTGCGTCCCGGCAACGTGCACAGCGCCGAGGACTGGGATGAGCTATTGTTGCCGGAGATCGAGCGCCAACTGGCCGAAGGCAAACAGGTCACCTTTCGCGCCGATGCCGCCTTCGCCAAGCCCGAGATCTACGAAGCACTGGAGGAGCGCGGCGCGGACTACGCGATCCGCATTGCGGCCAATAAGAGCCTGGAGCTGGAGATCGAAGACATCCTGTTTCGTCCGCCGGGGAGGCCCGGCCGCAAGCCGCTAGTGCGCTACAAGAGCTTTCGCTATCAGGCGGAGAGCTGGAAGGGGCCCAGACGAGTTGTCGCCAAGGTCGAGCACCACCAGGGCGAGCTATTCGCGCGCGTCGGTTTTATCGTGACGAACATGAGCTTGCCAAGCCGGTCGGTGGTGCGTTTCTACAACAAGCGCGGCACGGCGGAGCAGTGGATCAAAGAAGGTAAGCAAGCGACGCACTGGACGCGGCTGTCGTGCCATCGCTTCCGGGCGAACGAGGTGCGCTTGCAGCTCAGCGTGCTGGCCTATAACCTGGGCAACTTGTGGCGGCGGCTGGGGCTGCCGCAACGGATCAAGAGCTGGTCGCTGACGAGCTTGCAGCACCGGCTGATGAAGACGGGCGGACGGCTAATTAAACACGCGCGGTATTACTGGCTCTTGTTCGCGGAGGGACATCTGAACCGGCGCCTGTTTGGCGACATGCTGCGGAGGATCTGGGCGCTGCCTGTGCCGGGCGGGTAGCACGCGACTTGCCGAATGCGAAACCTGAGTACTGAGGACGGAAGCTCGGAAGGGTGTCTGCGAAATTGACTTCGCAGCGGCGGATCAGCCCCCATGAGGGGCAAGAAGGGGGCTCGATCGGTCCCGCCTCAGCCGCCGCCTCTTTCGGGTGGAGAAATGGTTGCGCTTCGCCGGGTGAGGGTGTAGACTCGTGCCGTCAGAGGAGCCAAATCGGAAATCCTGGCTTAGACGGCATTTTCTCTTTCTCCATCTTGCCTCTGCGGATGGCCTCCTTTGCTGGACTGGGAGCGCTGAGTGTGGCGTGCTGTTACTTGCTCTACGCGCTATACGCTCGATTAGTGCTTAACGAATCACCCGCGGGCTTCACCGCGTTGATCTTCTTCATTGTGTTTCTCTCCGGCGTGCAGATGCTGTTTCTGGGCTTGATTGGTGAATATCTCGGCAGAATCTACGAAGAGACCAAACGCCGGCCGCTGTACATCGTAAGTCGAATCGTCGGGAGATAGCGGTGGATCCCGCTTATGTCGTAAAATACGCCGAACTCTATCGCCGCCATTGGTGGTGGAGATCCCGCGTAAGAACTCCACAGCCTCTTGGACGAAGCTCTCAGCGGGAATCACCTTCAGATCCGGCTTCTCCCGGCGGCCGAACGCCAGAACTTGCTCCACCACGGCTGTGCCGCGTGCACCCGCTTCCAAAACGCGCTGCAACATCTTCTCGGCCTGCGTTCCTTCTGGTAACCGTGTCATCGCAAGCTCGCTAAACATAATAATCGCCGCGAGGATGTTGTTGAGCTCATGCGCGATCCCGCCGGCCAGCACCCCGACCGCCTCTAGTTTTTGAGCCCGGCGGAGGTCCTCCTCAAGTCGCTTCTGCTGGCGGAGGTCCCGCATCACGCTTGCGAAGCACAAGATGCCGCCGTCGCTCGGGTCCTTGACCGTAAACATACGCGCTTCAACAGCAATTGGATCTCCGGTCTTGATGTGACGCAGTTGCAGCTCTCCTTCCCAACTACCAGTTTTCAGGACGGTAGGCCAGATCGCACCCTTTATCTCGGCGTTTACCGCTTCGGGGTGGAAGTCATCAATGGTTTTGTACTCCAGCTCCGCGGAACTGTTCACGCCCACCATCTTACGACCCGCGGGATTGAGGTAGAGCACCTTTCCCTCGAACGAAGCCAGGCCGACGAAGTCAGAACTATTTTCAACCAAGGTAGCCAGCTTCCTCTGCTCCTCCTCGGCCTGCTTCCGCTCGCTGATATCCTGCACCATCATGACGCAATAGCGCTGCTCTTCTTGCATCGACCCGACAGCCGACATGCTGACCGATCCCCAGACGACCGTTCCCTGTTTTTGCACGTACCGCTGCTCGAAATGGACTCTACTTTCCCCTTGCGTCAAGCGCTGCAACATGCCGCGGCTGGTGTACGAATCATCCGCATGGCTGAGGGACGGAAGATCCGCGGCGAGTAGTTCTTTCTCGGAGCGCGCAAACATCTCGCACAACGCACCGTTGACCCGGAGAAACTGACCAGCGGTTCCAATCAACGCCATCCCGATCCCGGCGTTCTCGAAAGCCGCGCGAAACAGCTTGTCGCTTTCACGCGTGGCCTCCAAGGCTGCGGCTACACTGGTAGCCCAATAGGAGTGCTCATGCTGCCTGGCTTGCAGCAGCAGAAACGCCAGATATAAGCCCGTCAAGAATGTGATCGTGTAGGTCTCGGTGGTTCCCTGAGCCGCGGCCACGATGCTGGTGGGCAGCATGATGGCCAGCAGACACCGAGCGCCCAACTTGTAGTCCGGCGCCAGCGAGGAAATCCCGCCTCCGGCCAGAGCTGAGCTGCAGAACAAAACTAACATCGCCGTCCAATCGGTACCGTACAACCCCACTGTCAAGGCGCAAAAGAGACCCCACAAGAGGAACTGTGAAAAGACCAAGAGCCGAAAACTGCCTTTCCAGCGGAACAGCGTTTCGACCGGCGATGCAGACAGTCTCTTCCCGGCGGTTAGGCGGGCGCCGCCGACCAACAACATCAGACACCCCACCGACAGCACCGTCGCCGGATAGTCTGTTTCGTAAGGAGTCACGAAGACAACAACCAGGACAACGAGGAGGTAGACCATTGCACCCGGAACAGACAGCCGGGCCAGGTCTCTTTCCGCTTGAACCCGGAGGGATCTTCGGGTCTGCGGTTCCAGCCCAGCTAGTTCGTGACTCCGCATCCTGCAACAAACCTGCCTACACGGCCCGGGGCGGTCATGGTAGACCCCCCGTAGTGCAGTCTAGCAAAAGGGGGCCGGCGAGTAGCCGATAACTGTCGCCTTCCCCCAGCAACCAGCACTTGTTGGTGGAGAAAGTGGGCGAAAGGGGCCGAGATTCTCGAACCATGCGGCGAAGAGCCGCCGAAAGTAGGCGAGGTTTGGGACCCGTTGTGGGGACCGTAGTAAGGCGGCTAGAGATCGTAAGTGATTGAAAACAATGGTAGATCCGTCGACCGTGTCAAGGTAGCGCTCTAAGCAAAACGGAGCTACGAGCCTAAACGTAAATGGAGTTGGACCTCATGATCGCCCCGAGCGGGTTGACTCTCAAATCGGCGGACCGCTTTCTCGCGGTCGATCTGGCATCTTCGTTTCACAGCGACTCTCCTTTCTTCGAAACACAAACACATCCCGAGCCTATTCAGGCTCAGGCGGAGAGTCGCTACTTTCTACCGACTAACGGACATCCTCAGCCGTGTCGGCAAAGCCCAGGCTGGGCGCAAGAGTGATCCGCGGCCAGTGGTGAATCAACCCCGCAAACCATTTACTTAGGACGATCCCAGTATTACGAGAATTTGACATAGTACGTATAGGACTTTACAATAACGATGATCGGGGTTAGTGTGCTTAAGTCCCCTGAAATAGGCTAGCCCGCATGCCACAACTTGAAAGCACCACCGAGGGTGGAGCCGATATGGTCGCCAACGACTCGTCCGAGAAAAAAATACGGATTGCCATTGCGGACGATCACACAATCTTCCGTGACGGTCTACGCAAGCTGCTGTCGTTGGAGACTGACTTCGAAGTTTGCGCGGAAGCGAAAGACGGCACTGAAGTGCTCGATGTGCTCCGCCAGTCTGAGCCCGACGTCCTATTGCTGGATCTCAAAATGCCTGGGCTCGACGGTATCGGGGCGTTACAGCGGATCCAAAATCAAAAGCTGAAAACGAAAATCATCGTGCTCACGGCTTCCGACGACGAGAGCGAATACGTCCAGGCGATGAAGTACGGCACCTCGGGAATCGTACTGAAGCAGACTGCCACCGAGCTGCTCATCAAGAGCATTCGTAAGGTGCATCAGGGCGAGATCTGGCTCGACGCCAAGACAACCGCAGCCGTCATGCGGCAGTTCGCCGCGCCTGGCGAGATGGGGGGCCCCAGAGAGCGCGAGAGGCCCCGTCTCAGCAATCGGGAACGGGAAATCGTGGCGCTGGTCGCGCAAGGCTTCAAAAACAAAGAAATCGCTGAGCGGATGTTTATCAGCGAGCAGACGGTCAAAAACCACCTGCACAACATTTTCGACAAGCTGGGCGTTTCGGACCGTCTCGAGCTGGCTCTCTACGCTATCCACCGTAACATTCGGCCCATCTAACGGCCAGTCCTCCTCCTCTCTCGCCACACCCTGAAGACTTGATCCACAGTTGCGCCGCGCCCAGTCAAGTGCACCACGTCGAAAAACGTGGCTATTATCGGCAGCCCGAGCGAGCACGTGCCCAAAAGCGCTAACGCCCGGGGCTCTCTTACCAAGTGAAAAACGCCGCCGAACACCGGCAACGACCATGGCCATGTGTTCCGCCCAACAGCCCGCCCCTTCGATTTGCGGTAAGGTGGGTGGAAAATGCTTATGAGAAAAGGCCTTTGTGCCCTTATTTTGCTGGTCTTAGCGACGGGCTGTTCGCTTAAGAAGTACGCCATCAATAAGATCGGCGACACGCTGGCGTCGGGAAACTCGGTCTACGAAAGCGACGAAGACATCGAACTCGTTGGGGCGGCATTGCCGTTCGGCCTGAAGCTGATGGAGAGCTTGCTGGCCGAGTCTCCGAACCACCGCGGCCTTCTAGTCAGCGCTTGTCAAGGATTCGTTCTCTATTCCTATGCTTATGTAGACTACGAGGCGCAGCTTGCCGAAGACGAGGATCTTGATCGCGCCCGAGCCCTGCGGACCCGCGCGCGCAAGCTTTACTTGCGAGCTTTCCGATACGGCATGCGCGGCTTAGAGGTCTCCTACCCAGGATTAGAGTCCAACCTAGTTGCCGACCCCGCGGCGGCAGTCGCTATGATCCACAACAAAAAGAAAAAGCAGCAAGACGTGCCACTGCTTTACTGGACGGCTGCTTCGCTGGGGTTGGCGATCTCCGTGTCTCTCAGCGACGCCGCGTTACTGGCCCGCTTGCCCGAGGTCGAAGCCATGCTGGACCGCGCCTTGGATCTCGATGAAAGCTGGGACGCCGGGGCACTCCACGACTTTAAGATGCAGCTGGCGGCCGCCAAGCTCGGCGATCCCGACTATGATGCCATGGGGAACCACTATCGAAGGGCGCTCGCACTCTCCGAGGGGAAAAGCGCAGGGCTTTACGTTGTGTACGCCGAAGCTGTTTCCCTACCCAAGCAGAACAAGGCCGAGTTTCGCTCGCTACTCCAAAAGGCTCTCTCCGTGGACCCGGATGAGACCCCGCAGACTCGCCTGGTGAACTTACTCGCCCATCGCCGCGCGCGTTGGCTGCTGGCGCGCATCGACGACCTGATCCTAGAACAGGGACCCTTGGAAACCTCGGGAGAAAACCAATGAGCACCCGACGATTGACAAGATTGCTGTTGCTGTCGACGCTGCTCGCCGGTTGGTACTTGGTCCCAGCCCTCGAGGCAAAGATCCGCATCCGACTTGGCACAATCGCCCCGAAAGATTCCGCTTGGCACGACGCTTTGAAGTACATCCGGCAAGAGTGGCGCAAGATCTCCGGAGGCGAGGTGGACGTCATCATTATCCCGGACGGACAACTCGGCGACGGCCCTCAGATGGTCAGCAAAGTGCGCTCGGGAATCATCCAGGCGGTTGCCCTTTCCCAGGTGGGTTTGTCGCGGATCGACAAGGGCGTGGCCTGTTTGCACATCCCGCTGATGTTGCGATCCTACGAGGAACTGGACTACGTGAGGGAAAGGATTGAGCCCCGCTTAGAGGAACGACTCGAAGGCAAAGGATTCAAGGTCCTCACCTGGGGGGACGCGGGCTGGGTACGCTTTTTCAGCACGACGCCCGCCAGAACCCCAGACGACATGCGCAAGATGAAGCTCTTCACGTCGGCCGGCGACCCCGACGGCGAGAAGCTGTGGAAAGAGTTTGGCTTCCGCGTCATTCCCCTTTCTGTGACCGACATGCTCCCGTCCCTGCAAACCGGTTTGATCAATGCGTTCGACCTTCCTCCTTCGTTTGCGCTGATCGACGGATCCTACAAGCTGGCGAAGAACATGATCGACTTGAAGTTCTCGCCGGTTGTCGGCGGGACCGTGATCAGCCGGCGAGCCTGGAATCGCATCCCCGAAGCTTATCACCCCCAGATGCTGGAAGCGGCGCGTGAGGCCGGTGACCGGCTGCGCGGGGAAATTCGCAGGCTGGGACCGGACTCCATCGAGGAGATGAAAAAGCGAGGGCTAAAAGTGACCAAGCTCAATGAACAGGAGGTTGCCCTCTGGCAGGCCGAGGCCGAGGCGGCCTACCCTCGACTGCGCGGCCGCTATACCCCCGCGGACTTATTCGACGAGGTCAAGCGGTTGCGCGACGAGTTCCGCAGCGCTCGAGCAGGAGAGTAGACTGTCCTGGAGACGAGTTCACTATAGATTCGGAAATGTCGGGCTCGAAAGCCCGACACAGCACGCTGAAAGCGTGCGCCACGTCGCCAGGGCGATCAGATTGCCGTGTTTCATATTCTCCGTTCTAGACGTTTTCTCCCAGTTTCGGCAAGACTGACAGCTCACCCGCGTAGATAGTCGGATGTCCCAATCTGAGCAGCCTACGGCCCTCGCGCGGATCGAAAACTCCCTTTCGATCGCCGTGCTGGCGGCGATGGCCCTGCTTCCACTGGTGGAAATTTTTGGCCGCCTGTTGGTGGGCCGCAGCATTGCGGGCTCGATCCCCATCGTGCAGCATCTCACCTTATGGGTGGCCATCCTGGGCGCCGCGCTCGCCTCACGTTCCGACCGGCACCTGGCTCTTTCGACGCCAAGGTTTCTGCCGGTTCGCCTTCGTGATCCGATTCACATTGTCACATCGGCTCTCGCAGCCGGTGTCACCGCGTGCCTGCTTCTGGCAAGCGTGGACGTAGTCCGCATCCAGCAGGACACGGGCGACACGGTCGCTTGGGGGATCCCTATCTGGGCGGCCCTTCTGGTAATGCCAGTCGGCTTCGCCGCTATGACCGGCCGATTTATCTGGCATTCTTCGAAGCGACCTAGCGGGCGTTTGCTGGCTTCGCTCGGACTGGCGATCCCGGCCGTTTTCGGCCTGATCCCATCTCTGGAAGAAATCGATTCGCTTTTGCCTGTGAGCCTGCTGATTGTGGGCGCAACAGCCCTGGGCATGCCGATTTTTACGGCCATCGGGGGCGCGGCACTTCTGTTTCTTTGGAACGACGGCACGCCGGCGAATGCAGTCCCCGGTGAAACGTACCGTCTCACTTCCTCACCGATGCTGCCGGCCATTCCGCTGTTCACCTTGGGAGGCTACATCTTGGCCGAGGGCGGAGCGAGTCGGCGCTTGGTGCGCCTCTTCACGGCAACATTTGGCTGGATGCCCGGAGGACTGGCAATCGTCACCACGCTTGTGCTGGCTTTCTTTACGCCGCTTACCGGGGCTTCGGGCATCACGATCCTATCCATGGGCGGGCTCTTGCTACCGGTTCTGCTCAAGGCACGCTATCCGGAGCCGACGGCGGTCGGGCTGGTCACGGTATCCGGGTCGATCGGCTTGCTATTTCCTCCCAGTCTGCCAGTGATTCTTTACGGCTATTACGCCAAGCAGCCCATGGAGCAGCTCTTCATCGGCGGACTGCTGCCCGGCGTGCTGTTAGTGCTTGTCGTCGCCGGCTGGGGCGCCCAAAAAGGTTGGTTCAGCGGCGCCACGCGGACGCCATTCAACGCTCGGGAAGCAGCAGTGGCTCTGTGGCAATCGAAGTGGGACCTGCTCCTGCCGGTGGTAGTGATCGGAGGTTTTTGGTTGGGGTTCTTCACCCTGGTGGAAGCCTCGGCTGTCAGTGTGCTTTACGCCTTCGTGATCGAGTGCATCGTTCACCGCGGGTTGCACATAACGCGCGACCTGCCGCGAGTGTTTATCGAAAGCGTGACGCTCGTCGGCGGGTTCATGATTATACTCGGAGTGGCACTCGGGTTCACCAGCTTCCTCATTCTTACGCAGGTCCCGACGCTTGCCGTCGAATGGGTGCAGACGCACATAGAGTCCCCGCTGCTGTTCTTGTTAGCCCTGAACATCCTGCTGATCATCGTGGGGGCGCTGATGGACATCTACTCGGCCATTATTGTCCTGGTACCACTGATCCACCCCCTGGGAGTTGCCTATGGCATCGACCCGATTCACCTGGGCATCATCTTTCTGGCGAACATGGAACTCGGTTACCTTATGCCGCCCATGGGCGAGAACCTGTTCCTGGCGTCTTTCCGTTTCAACCAGCCGCTGACACGCGTCTATCGCTCGACGCTTCCCTACGTCGTGATGCTGTTGATCGCCGTACTTCTGATCACCTATGTCCCCTCGATGACCCTTACGCTTGTGGACTGGTACGGAAGATGAGCGGTCAAGGCAGGGCGCGCCACCCAAGGGGATGAAACCGGTGGGTTGTCGACCGAGTGCCCATGGCGCCATGGTTGTTATGGGGATATGGCCTGTCACTGGCGTTCCAGGCTCCGTTTCTTGCTGTCGCACACCGTCGTGACGGGCGAAGCTGAGCCGCGAACGCGAGTGAGCGGCCGTGGGCCGAACGGAGAAGCCAAGGTGCAAAGAATCCCACGGTTCATCTCGCTCGCGCTCCTCTCGGGGCTATCCCTGTCCGCCCATGACTTCTGGATCGAGCCGTCTTCGTATCAAGTTGCGGTTGGGAGTCAAGTTACAGTCCGTTTCCGCGTGGGGGAGGAGTTTCGAGGTGACCTGCTGCCACTGGATCCGAGCCGGGTTATTGTTTTCGCACGCTTCGGCCCAACCTCGAAGACACCTGTGCGGGGTGTGCCCGGTTCCGACTTCGGGGGTGTCGTCAGCCTTGACGATCCTGGGCTGCACCTGATCGCCTATCGAAGCACGTCTGTGTTCCTGGAACTCGACGGCACAGAATTCGAGAACTACCTTCGCTCGGAGGGGCTGGAGGGAGTCATTGACGAGCGAAGCCGGCGCAGCGAGCGCAAAACGAGGGGGCGCGAACTCTACTCGCGTTGCGTCAAGTCGCTGCTGCGGGCCGGGGTGTCCGGCGAGGAGACAGGGTTTGACCGCGTGCTTAATTTCCCTGTCGAACTCGTACCTGACTTAAACCCGTACGGGCTGAGGGCCGGCGATGAATTGCCGGTCCGTATCTTACGCCAGGGGAAACCGCTCGCCGGAGTTCTGGTTGTGGCCTATCCCCATGGGGACCCCGCACGGTCGGTCCGACAGCGGTCGGATGAGCAGGGACGGATAAGACTGCCGCTCGCTCAAGCGGGTCCATGGCTTGTCAAGACGGTCCACATGGAAAGGATCGACCATAGCGAAGAAGCCGACTGGGAAAGCTGGTGGGCATCGTTGACATTTGAGTTGCCCGGGAATTGAGTTTCAGGACGGGCAGGCGCGGGGACCCGCCCGGCGAATCTGAACGCAGTTGCACGACGGGGATCAACGTGTCCGGCCCCTTGCAAGCGCGCGGCCTAGACTAGAAGCTATCGCACAAATGCGAAAACGGGTTAACAAGAGTAGGCGGAATGCGGACCTTGACCGTACGCCGCATGCCCCTCGTGGTTGCGTGGGCCGATAGGTAAACTCTACGCCGTTGGGGAGGATCTATCTGGCATAATTGACGTGTCCCGATCGGAAGCACGATGAACACGCAGGAAGTCGTTACACTCAACGCGGTCGCCGCCCGTCGCGGCGTCGGCGGCTTCGGCAAGGCGGACCACGACCGGTTTTGTCCAGGTCAGCCTAAACAAAGTTCTGCGGACAAGGAATCCAAGTGACGGAAAACACATCCACTACTTTGACGACTCGCTTCGCAGCAATCCAGCTAAAGATGCTGCATTTGCAGTTTCGGATGAAGAAGATCTACCAGGACCAGCAGGCTTTATCGGAAGCACAGTACAAGACCAATCGAGACCGAATTCGTGGGCTGCTCCCGGCCGGCTACACCTTCATCGACATGCTCGTTTCGCTTGAACACGCTGCGGGGTTGGTTCGGGACATTTTTGCAACTCCCGAACTCCGCGTGCACTTTGATAAAGACGCCTGCGAAATCCTGAACCGGACAAGGAAAGCTGCGGACAAGTGGCGGCCAGTCAGGAACTGCCTCGGTGGCCATATTGACATCGATGTCATCGACGAGCTTTGTGAAAGGCACGGCTATCGAGGTGTCTTCTTGAGTAATGATCTTGAGTCCGATGTGGCCGTGCTGAATATGCTCCTCCTGGAAGGCGCTGTAAACTCGGTTCGATCGAAATCAGATATCATTGGCCGTGACCTCGACATGCGCAGCCATCTTGCATCGGAGACGGAGACACTAGTCAAAGCGATCAACAACGACTGGCAGACTGTCTTCGGCTACTTCAAGCCCTTGATGGAGCTGATGTATCGCGTTGGCAAGCAAGAGAAGATGGCTGCTACCCACCCAAGCCAACGAACAGGAATCGTGACTGGGGACTAGCTGTGGCCAAGATGACGCAGAACAACCCGCTGGTGCACATCGTTTTAGGAGACCGTCATGAATCAGGACCAGCAGCTTCCAGGGCACAAGCATGTCAAGACCAACATGGTCTACACGCACTTTCGGACCGGCGGCGGTCGAGAGTCCGCAGCCGGGCCAGGCTCGCTTTTATGCGGGTCAGCCTAAACAAGAGTTAGGTGGCGAAGACGGTACTTCCGTCTGTTGCCGTCAGAAGTCCTCATTGATGAAATCGGAGGCGACATATGAGCAGCGTTACTGTAATTACGGGGATTGCTAGGCCGCCAGTACAACTCGATTGCTTGTCGGGCGGAGACCTTGTCGTGGCATTTCCGAGAGGCATTTCGCAGGAGGAAGCTCCGCCTGTGTGTGTTGGGGCCTCTCAGAACAACTTCTCGATTGAATTCCCGCCCGGTTCCGCGGCATCCTTTTCTGTTGAACTCCCCGTGGAAGGCTCGCTTGGCGGCGCGCCATTTGAACTACCGGCCGGTCGTTTACAGAACCCCGTTGTCAGCTTCCCTTCCGGGGGGAAGATTGCGGTAACAACGGTTGCTACGGGAGGTCGACGCTTCACGAATGTGGCAATTACTAGCACGGGTGGTCAGGGCGCGTCCATGGATCCTCTGCCAGCGTCCATGGATCCATTACCCGGACGGGAGTAACTTTTGAGAGGATTCCAGAAGAAATGCTCTCGATGGCAAGAGAGGCGCAAGCCACAACCCCCGGTCGCATCGCAGGCGCTTGGTGAGACGCATCTAACAAGCGGCTGCACGTCGACGCTGTGCCGCCCTTGCGTGATTCAGGCTTGGTGCCAGGTGTGGAAACTGGCACTTCAGAGTTGTTAATCGATATTCACGAGCCGATATCGTGAAATCGCTTCGCATAAAAACTGCTTCAACTGCCGGAGGCCTACTCGTAATAATTGGGCTCTTTGGTTCCTTATTCGGTACCATTTATACCCATGATCAGAGTGTCAGTTGGCAAATGGGCTCGATCATTATCGTGGCGTCTCTCGTTTTGTTATGCCTCGCTTTCACTCACTCTCGCTTCGTTTCCTGGGACGGGCGGGCAGGGGGACCCACCCTGACGAATCTAAACGCGATGGCACGACCGGGAGATCATCGTTTGCGGCCCCTTGCAGGGCGCCGCTTAGACTATTGACTTCCTCCCGGTTCAGCCGGTAGACACACCTAGCCGCTCCCAGACGAATCGCAAAACGTCCGGGCTGCAGTAGGAAGGTGGGTCGACCCGGAAGACGGGCTTTTCGTCGAGCAAACTAGGCGCGATGCCCGGCCATGCGGGTTGGGAAGGGGTCGAACCCACTACAACGTAAGCATCGGCGCGCTGGAGATAGATCCGGCTGCTGAGCTTGAAGTCGTCGACGTCGAATCGCAAAAGGGGAAGGTAAACGTCAGGCCGCAGGAAACGCAGAATGCTGTTTGACTCCATGATTACGAATTCGCGACTGGCAATCATGTCTCTGAGGGCCGGCATGGCGTTTTCAAGCTGTCCCACGCGGGTGCGGGCCCAATAGACTTCCTCCGCACCGGCGTTGAGAAAGCGCGAGGTGTCTGAACCACTCTCCCTGTCAAGTTCACGCGAGATCGCGTAGGGACAGTCGGGGTCTTCGATGACGCAGGTACAGTCATGGCCGTGGGCCGAGCATATTCCGTGGCCGTACTGCGTAATCTTCAAGGCAGTCCAGCGAAGCTCGGGGTTGGCCGCGATGATGCCGGCGGCGAGCGAGGTTTTCCCGACGCTGCGGCTGTGTCCTCCGACCACGACGAGTTTCATTTCCGAGACTCCAAGGCCCCGATCCGCTTCGCCAGGCTTTTCAGCTCGGTGACCATTTTAGGTAAGCGGCTGAACAGAGCAAGCTTCCGCAGATATTCGCCATGCGGGCGCGAGGGGGTGCCCCAGACCGTAGCAGCGGCATCAATTCTTCTGTGGGGCAGGATGCCGCACTGCCCTCCGATCACTGCACGCGCTCCGATGTGGGCTTTCTCCCCGATGCCGACTTGTCCTCCCATGACGACGTAGTCTTCGACGACGACGCCTCCGGAAAAGCCCGTCTGAGCTGCAATGACGACGTGTCGTCCGATTCGACAGCTATGCCCGATGTGCACCAGGTTGTCGAGTTTCGTGCCCTCTCCGATCACGGTCTTTTCGAGCGCCGCCCGGTCAACGCAGCTATTGGCGCCTATTTCCACATCATCGCCGATTTCGACAGTTCCTGTTTGAGGGAACTTCTCATAGTGATCGTCTTCAAAAGCGAAGCCGAAACCGTCGGCGCCGATTACCGCACCCGCGTGCACCGTGACGCGGTCGCCGATGGTGACATCATGAGAAACTGCAACCCCCGGATAGACTCGGCAGTCGGCTCCCAGGCTCGAGCGTTCGCCGATCGTTACCTGGGCCGAAATCTGGGTATTCGGGCCGATGTGTACTCCTTCGCTGACGACTGCGTTGGGGCCGACCGAGACGCCTTGATCCAACTTAGCGGACTCCGCCACAACCGCTGTGGGATGGACGCCGGGAACTGGCGTGGCAGGTGGGTGGAGTAAGTGCAAGACCCGCGCGAAGGCATTGCGTGGTTTGGGAACACGGATCACCGTGCGACCGTCCAGGCCTTCGACACCTGGCCGAACGAGAAGGCACCCGGCGCGAGATGTCGTGGCTGTTTTCTCGGGCGCGTCCCCTTCGGCGAAGGCGATCTCAGACTCGGTTGCCCGCTCGAGCGAGTTGCCCGAGAGGATTTCGCGTCCGCCATCGCCCTTGATGGAAGCGCCCAACTGCTCAGCGATTTTCGAAGCCGTCACGGTCGTTATTTAAGACCCGGGTGGACGATTGGGAGCTTTGGGCACGGCATGCCGTGCCCCTACCGTTCCAGGCGCCCGATAGATCTGTAAAGGTACAGCATGTCGCCCCACGGCGACCAGAGGTCGCCGCTGCGGGCCGGAGGCCCGCGCCACACGTGTGCCCCTACATTTCCAAGCACCCAACTTAGCTCTGTACAGGAGAGGTTTGCCTGTCCCGCCGAGTTTTCCAGCAACCTCCCAGACTTGGTTAGTATCTTAACAGGCTATGAAAAGCTCTCCAGCCCAGAAACCACATGTCAGATCGAGCGTCTTATGCCTCATCTTGTGCGTTGTTATGCCGTGGATCGCCTCTCCCGCGTCGGCGTGGGGTCCCGCTGCGCATCGCATCATAGCTTCTGTTGCCCAGGAACACCTGAACGCCCGGGCCCGCGCGCGGCTGGCCTATGTCTTGGGCTCGGAAACCACTCTGGCGGACGTAGCCACGTGGGCCGACGACGTGCGGGACGAGCGCCCCGAGACAGCCACATGGCACTACATCAACATTCCGCCGGCGGCCACGAACCTGCGTCCGCAACGCGACTGCCCGGACGGCAATTGCGTGAGCGACAAGATTCGCGAGTTTGTGGGCATTGCACGGCTTGCGATCCGCAACAAGAGCGACGTTGGCGAAGCTGTCAAATACCTGATTCACTTTGTGGGCGACTTGCACCAACCGCTGCATGCCGGCTTCGCCGAGGACAAAGGTGGAAACCAGATCCCGGTGATGGCAGAGGGGCGAGAGTCGAATCTCCACAGCATCTGGGATTCTACGATCATCAGGCGGTTGGGAAGTGATGAAGCTGAGATCGCCCAACACCTCAATCAGGGGATCACCCCTCTCCAGAAAAAGCAATGGCAGAAAGGCCGGCCGCGTGAATGGGCTTGGGAATCGCACCTGCTGGCGGTTCGTGTAGCCTACGGGGCCCTACCCGCCGGTAGTCCGAAAAGACTCGACGAGGACTATCTAGTACAGGCAGCCGCCGTGGGTGAAGAGCAGCTCGCCAAGGCAGGGATTCGTCTGGCCGCCTTGATCAACCAGGTGTGGCCCGTGGGTCGGTGATCCCCGATCCCGGTTCCGCAACTCGATCGAGACGAGTCGTCGGACAAATAGTCCAAGACCCATACGCCCAGAACGTGCCCTCATTGCCGGCGCCCCGCTATGATACGAATCTATGGCTGTCCACCCCTCGGCAACCATTGCGGCCACGGCACGTATCGCTCCTGGAGCCGAGATTGGTCCCGAAGTCGAGGTTGGCGATTTCTGCGTCATCGAAGACGACGTATCGATAGGTCCTAGGACGCGCTTGGAGCCGCACGTCTTCGTCAAGCGTTGGACCACGCTTGGCGCGGAGAACGAAATCTCGGCGAGTACGGTCCTGGGGACTGATCCGCTCGACAGGAACTTCAGCGGTGAACGGAGTTATCTGAAGATCGGGAACGGCAACCGCATTCGCGAGCACTACACCATCAGCCGCGGGACCGAGCCGGAATCGGCAACTGAGATCGGTGATTCGAACTACATCATGACATCGGGCCATATTGCTCATAACTGCAAGATCGGCTCACACATAGTGATCTGCAGTTGCGCGCTGATCGCCGGCTATGTAGAAATCGAGGATCGCGCCTATCTGTCCGGAGGCGCCCTGGTGCATCAGTACGCAAGAGTCGGGCGGCTGGCGCTGATCAGCGGCAACGTGCGAGTCAGTCGGGATGCTCCGCCCTATTTCGTCTACTCGGATTTCGAATTCACGCCACGCGGACTCAACTTAGTGGGACTGCGCCGAGCGGGAATCGCGGAGGACGAGATCGGTCGACTGAAGAAGGCCTACTTTCTGCTTTTTCGCTCCGGCCTTGAGGTTGAGCAGGCGCTGCAACGAATCGAGGCGGAAGTTCCTTCCGATCACACAAAGCACTTGGTGGAGTTCGTGCGGAAGTCCAAGCGGGGCATCTGCCGCCGCCGGTTGCGAAGATAGGTGCGAGATGCTTTTAGTACCGTAGCGGTGCGTTTCATAAGTTCGGTCACGTATGTTTAGAAGCCAGGTGGACGATCGGGAACTTCGGGCACGGCATGCCGTGCCCCTACATTTTCAGGCACCTAACAGATCTGTAGGGGCACAGCATGCTGTGCCCGCCTGCACTCGGGCGGTCGAGATGCCTTTTCTTAATTAGGTTACAGAGAATGTCTAGAAATCGGACTCACGAGTCCCTGTTTCGTTCCGGCTGGTCCGGATTAGGGATTCGCAGGCAACCCTTTCTGCCCGAGATCGCACCGGACCAACCACTGTTTTTCCGCCGATCCATAAGATTTCTAGCGATCGTGCTACTGGGCGTGCTTTTCAACGCTGCCACCCAGGCGGATGAGGGAATGTGGCCTTATAATCGTGTTCCCAAGGACGCTTTGAAACAGAAGTACGGTTTCGATGCCACCGACGACTTCCTCGAGCGGTTGCAACTTTCCTCTGTACGGTTCAACAACGGAGGCTCCGGCGCGTTCGTCTCCCCAAAGGGGCTGGTGGCGACCAATCACCACATCGCGGCCGACTGCATCAAGAAGCTCAGTTCGGAGAAAAAGGATTACATCAAAGAAGGTTTCTACGCGGACCGCTCATCGGCTGAGCTGAAGTGCCCGGATCTGGAGCTGAACGTTCTGCTGGAGATCGAGCCGGTCACCGAACGAGTCAACAAGCCCGTGCGTCCCGAGATGAGCGACAAGGAGAAATTCGAGGCACAGAGATCGGCGACTGCCGACATCGAGAAGGACTGCCGCGACTCGACCCTACTGCGCTGCGACGTCGTGAATCTCTATCGGGGAAGCGTGTTTGATCTCTACAAGTACAAGAAATACACCGATGTACGGTTGGTGTTCGCCCCGGAACGATGGGCGGCATTTTTCGGCGGGGATATCGACAACTTTACGTTTCCACGTTATTGCCTTGACGCCGCGTTTGTCAGGGTGTACGAGAAAGGGCGACCTCTTGAACCCAAGGCTTATCTGCCCTGGAGTCGGAGCGGAGCTGCCGAGCAGGATCTAGTCTTTGTCTCCGGTCATCCGGGCCGTACCCATCGTCTGCTGACGCGAGCACAGCTGGAGTTCGAACGAGACCGCCGCCTGCCGTTGATGCTCGAGTGGCTGCACGAGATGGCGGCGGCACTGCGTTCGTTTGGTCGCGGGGGAGAGGAGGCTGCGCGGCTCGCCCGCGACGAGCTGTTTCGCATCAACAACAGCATCAAGGCCTATACCGGAATGTTGGCGGGCTTGCGTCGGCCTGATCTGACGGCGAAGAAAATCGAGGCCGAGGCCTTCCTGCGCGAGGCCGTCGAAAAGAGCGCTGAAGGGAAGGAAGCATTCGGCGGCGCCTGGCAGGCGATTGCGGAAGCGCAGAAAACCAAAACCGAGATCTACGAAGAGTACCGGTTAGTGGGTTCGCTGGGATTCAATTCCCAGCTGTTCCGGATCGCCAGACATTTGTACCGCATGTCGGATGAGCTGCCCAAACCGAACAACGAAAGACTCCCGGAATACCGTGAGTCGAGGCTGGATTCTCTCCAGCAGCAACTGTTTTCACCGGCTCCGATCTACAACCAGGTCGAGATGGTCAAGCTGGGCCGGAGCATGCGATTCCTTCGCGACCGCCTGGGCGCCGAGCACCCGGTGGTGAAGGCCGTTTTGCGAGGTCGCCATCCCGACGTCGTCGCCAAGCGGCTGGTGTCGGGAACCCGCCTCCAAGATGTGGAACTACGTAAGGCACTAGCCGAAGACAATGCCCGCGGCGCGGCTACGTCGGAAGATACGATGATCGAGCTCGTGCGATCCATCGACCAAGAAGCGAGGCGTCTGCGAAAGCGTTTCGAAGACGAGGTGGAAGCGGTGGAACGCGCGCAGGGCGCGAAAATCGGCCGGGCGCGCTTCGCGGTCGAAGGTGATAGGGTCTACCCGGACGCCACGTTTACCTTGCGGCTGAGCGTGGGCGTGGTCAAGGCGTACATGGAGGGCCGCCGGCGCATTGCTCCATTCACCGAGGTCAGCGGGCTTTTTGAAAGGGCCACGGGCGAGGCTCCCTACATTTTACCCGAGAGTTTCATTAAGGCGAAGAAAAAGATCGACATGGAGACGCCCTACAACCTGGTCTCGACGAACGACATCACGGGAGGAAACTCCGGCAGCCCACTGATCAATCGCGGAGGTGAGTTGGTGGGGATTATCTTCGACGGCAACATCCACTCGCTGGCGAACGATTTTCTGTATTCGGAGGTCCAGGGGCGAGCGGTTAGTGTGGACTCGCGGGGGATTCTGGAAGCGCTTCGCAAAGCCTATCCTCGCGCCCGCCGGATCGTCCGGGAGTTGACGGCGGCGGGCCAGTAGCTGAACCGGCGATAAGGGGTTCGGGCACGGCATGCCGTGCCCCTACGCGTGAAGTCCCGTAGGGCTGGGCGGCCGTTTTGCCCAGACCTGCGGCTTTTGATTCGCTTTCCCAGGTGGCGAGGTGAAGTGCGTGAGAGGCCCGCCAGTACAAGGCGCGCGCCGCCGAACCGGCGATAGGAACTTCGGGCATGCCGTGCCCCTAGCTAGAGGTGAAGGCGTGCGCACCCCACGACTCGTAGGGATGAGGCCTGCTGCGCGCGCTTGCCATCGCCCGGAGCTTGCACGTGATGGCGAAGCGATCTGCCAAACTATTCGCAGAATGACTAAGCGAGGCCAAGGTACAGAAGATGTATACAGGAATTGAACACACCGCCATCGCTTCGCCCGACCCTGAAGCATTGGCCTCGTGGTATGAGCAAACCTTGAACTTTCCCATCGATCATCGCGTGGGCAGCAACGTGTTCCTCAAAGCCCCGGACGGCACCATGCTCGAAATCATCCCCTCGGAAGGAGAACGGCTGAATACTACGCCCAAGACCCCCGGGGTTCGCCATTTCGCGATTACGGTCGGCGACTTCGACGCCGCTCTGGAGGACTTGCGCGGGAAGGGCGTCGATTTAGACGATCCGGCAACGGTGCAAGGAATCCGGGTGGCTTATTTCAGAGATCCTGAAGGAAACCTGTTACACCTGGTCCGCCGGCCCGACCCGGCCTGAACGCTCGCCAGACTGTTGGCAAGGTAGCTGATATGAAGGCATTCGCCAGGTCGCCGGCAAGTAGCGACCAGCGGATCCGCGGTCGGTCACCCTGTTTGCGGTGACAAGAAACGTCCCTTTGCCGACAAGCAAGAGTGCTTGTCCTACCGGTTGTTGACAAGCAAGAGCGTCTGTGTAGCCGGGGGGTCTACTGCGCCGGGACCCTGTTTGGTTCTGCACCGGTCGGTTTAGAGATGCAAATGATTCCCCGGCTTACAGTAGTAGTCCGTTTCATAAATTCGGTTACCTATAGTTGGGGGCCAGGTGGACGATCGGGAACTTCGGACGTCGACCAGAGGTCGCCGCCGCGGGCCGGAGGCCCACGCCACCTCTTCGTAAAGGCGAGCAAGAGTGCTTGCGCCGCGTATGCGCCGAGGGCACGGCGTGCCCGTGCCCCTACATTTCCAGGCGCCCAACAGATCCGAGGTGCTGTGCCCGCCTGCCCTCGACCGAAACGTGAGTGTATTGGTGAAATGGAGTTCTTAGCCTTTGCGTTTTGCCGACCACAGGCCTATAATTGACCGACAGGATCTGAACTTGCCATGCCTTTTGGATCCTCGGCATCCTTGCCGGCATGGTGGTCATGACCTAGGCCGCGCGGCCGCCGGGATGACTATTTCGGTGGCGTAGGCAGCTTCGACCCAGGAACGGTACAAGCAAGAACCAAGCTCGGAGGGCAACCAAGCCCGCCATTCGCGCGCTCTTTTCCGCGGGAGAATAACGCTGAAAATCTTCCTCACCGGCGGGACGGGCATCGTCGGCAGCAACGTGCTGAAGGTGGCGCGCGACCACTACGACGTTGAGATGGTCGCCGCCTTGTTCGAGCGCCGGCCGGCGGTGGACTGGAGTTGCGAGACGGTCCCGATGGACCTCGAGGACTTTGGCTCGATTCGCAAAGCCGTCGAGGCACACAAGCCGGACGCCGTGATCCACTGCGCCCAACCCCGAGATGAAGCTCGCATGGAAGTTGACCGCGAATGGAACTGGGCCCTGATGGTCACGGCCACTCGCGCCTTGGCCGAGACATGCCGCGATATAGGCGCCAAGCTGATATTCGTATCGAGCGATTGGATCTTTGGAAACGGCGGAAATCCGCCTTTCCGCGAAGACAGCGCGCCGTCCCCGGCCAACTACTTCGGCCTCTTGAAGATCGTCGGCGAAACGGTTGTTTCGAGCACCTGTCCGGACTACGCCGTTGCGCGCACCTCGGGGGTCTACGGACCCATCTGGTCCTATCCCGACTACGAGCCCGCGGAGGAGGGATCCGGCTTCGGCTGGCTGGCGAATTACTACCTCTCTCGATTGAGGCGAGGCGAGCCGGTTGCGGTCTGGACCGATCACATCAACGTGAGGGCCAACCCTTCTCTGGCGACTGACGTTGCCGATGCCTTCTTAACGATCGCCCACCAGGATCAGCGCGGCACGTTCCACTGTTGTGGGCGAGAGGGGGCGAGCCGATTCGAGCTGGCCAAGGCGGTTGCCGAGGCGTTTGGCTACGATCAGGATCTGGTGCGAGCAGCGTCACCCGAGGAAATGGATCTCTCGAATGTGGAAGGGCCTCCCGCGCCGCGAGACAGCCGAGTGGATGTAGCCAGTACCGAGGCTCGGCTCGGACGCACGAACGTCGGATTCCGGGAAGGGCTCGCGCAGTACCGCCAACAACTCGAGCAGATCGGGGTTTTGGGCTGACGAATATTCAGCGAGAGGACCATCGAGGCCACGCGCTGCTCGACCTAGTCTGAGGAAAAATCGATTGGAGGAGGCGTCTTGCCTGCACTGGACAGAGGCAGACGAACCTTGTTAGAAAGAGCCATGATTGATTCGCATGCAGGCCGATCCGCCTCGCTTCTAGTCATTGCATTGCTCAGTCCTTTGGTGCAGGGAGCGATAGCGTCTTCGTCACCCCGTGCCGAAGCGACCAAGCCAAACGTCATATTCCTGCTTGTAGATGATCTCGAATACGGCGACATTGGCGGTTATGGTGTGACCGATATTCGCACACCGCAGCTCGACCGACTCGCTCAGGATGGCGTAAAGCTGACTGATTGCTACGCTAACGGTCCTGTCTGCTCGGCAACTCGTGCCGCTTTTATCACCGGAAGGTACCAGCAACGGGCTGGCTTCGAGCGGGCTATAGCCCCGTGGGAAAGGGATCCGGGACTGCCTGTGTCTGAAACATCGATCGCCAAGCTTCTCAAAGGGAACGGGTATGCTACGGCACTCTTTGGCAAATGGCATCTCGGATACAAAAAGGAGTTTGGACCGAACGCTCACGGTTTTGACAATTTCTTTGGGTTCCTCAGTGGAAACATCGATCAATACTCCCACAAAGAGAGAACTGGTCCGGCAGATCTCTACGAGAACACGCGACCGGTTGAGAAGGAAGGCTATTTGACAGACTTACTGACGGATCGAGCCGTCCAGTTCATTAGCCGCCCCTCGGACAACCACTTCTTTATCTATGTCTCGTATGGGGCAGTACACTGGCCATGGCAGCGCCCACACGAACCAGACGATGTTCGGACATTGGCAACATGGTTCCAAGGCACTCGGGAAGATTATGCTCGCATGCTGGAGTCCGTTGATCAAAGCATTGGGAAGATACGGGAGGCAATCGATCGTCAAGGGCTCACCAACAATACCTTGATCATCTTTACAAGTGATAACGGAGGTGATCATCTCTCACGCAATTCTCCGTTGTTTCATCAAAAGGGAACTCTTTGGGAGGGCGGCATTAGAGTTCCCTGTCTGGTTTCCTGGCCCGAGACCTTGCCCGCCGGAACGACGTCGAAGCAACTGACGATAACCATGGACTTCACAGCAACCATACTATCGGCCGCGGGTGGCAGTCCAGATGCTGATGGAGTCCTTGATGGCATCGATGTTCTCCCGATTCTGGCTGAAAAAGAACCCCTTCGAGAACGCACTTTTTTTGGCGCACTCATCGGTCAGAGGAGGATGGTTGCCGAAGACAAGAAGCTGTTCGCAAAGGGAGTTGGAAGTATATCTCAGACAATGGCCGGGACCTTCTGTTCAATCTCGAGCAGGATATCTCAGAACGGCGGGACTTGCGTTATCGACACCCCGAGGTGTTTGCTGGATTACGCGCCCTCATGAAAGATTGGGGAGAAGAGATGGATAACTCCAAGCATCTATTCTCACTCAAGTAGTGGCAGTGGCCAGCTATCCAACCGTGCTGCTCGTTGGCTACCATGTTTACTGACAACTACACGGGAGTGAGGCCTTTTCTCACTGACAAACCGCGCCCGGGGGGCGCACTCGGAAATCCCGGCTTAGAGCAAAGCAACTGGAGGCAACTTCACTATGACAGGTAAATTGGCGATCCACGGCGGCCAGCCGATAGTTCCCGAAGGTCTTAAGAAAACCTGGCCCAAGATTACACAAGAAGACAAAGACGCGGTCCTGGGTGTTCTCGAACGGAATATCTTTACCGGTGAGGAGCACGGACCCGAGGCGAACGCTCTAGAGCAAGAGTGGGCCGAGTTCAACGGAAGCAAATATGCCATGGCCTTTAACAGCGGCACGGCGGCCATCCATACGGCGCTATTCGCAGCCGGCGTCGGCCCGGGCGATGAGGTCATCACTAGTGCCTTCTCGTTCGCGGGATCGTTCCAACCCATTCTGCAGCAACACGCTATCCCTATTTTTGTGGACGTTGATCCCCGCACCTACAACATGGATGTCAGCCAAGTGGAGAGCAAGATTACCGACAAGACGAAAGTGCTGCTGCCTGTCCACATCCATGGGCTACCCGCGGATATGGACGAGATTCTAGCGCTGGCCAAGAAGCATGACCTCATAGTGATCGAGGACGCCTGCCAGGCTCACGGGGCTACGTACAAGGGAAAGATAGCCGGGACGATCGGTGACTTTGGGTGCTTCAGCCTCAACGCGACCAAGAACCTTCCCGGCGGCGAGGGAGGGCTGGCCAACACCGACAACGAGGAACTGCTCGCGCGAGCGAAGCTGATCCGCACGTTCGGCGAGAAAGTGGGACAGGAAACAGACGGATTTCGCCCCTATTACTGTTACACCATCGGCTGGAACTACCGTTGCCAGGAGATGCCCGCCGCGTTCGCTCGCAGCCAGCTAAAGAGGTTGCCACAAACCAACGCCAACGCGCAACGTAATGGCGAGTATCTGACCCAGGAACTGAGCAAGATCGAAGGGCTGATCCCGCCGCACATTCCCTCCGACCGCACCACGGTCTATCACAAATATCGGATCGGCTTCGACCTGAAGGTACTTGGGCTGAGCATGCCCGCGGTTGAGTTTCGAGACAAGCTGCTGGACGCTGTCCGCGCGGAGCGAGTGATTGCCAACCTGTGGCAGTACAAACCGCTGCCCTCGAATCCGATTTTCCAAAAACTCGATATCGGACTTGGCGACGGTTATCCTTGGCGCTCCCCCCACTATGGCAGGGAGATCAGCTACAACCCGGAGGATTACCCAAAAGCAGCCGAAATGCTGGAAACATCCATCGTCGTGAACAGCGAGCGGTATCCTATCTTTGGCCAGGATATGGAGTTGATGGAGCATTACGTTGCTGCCTTTCGCAAAGTGTTCGACAACCTGGATGAGTTGGTGGCGTGAGTGGCTAGGCGAGAGGCCTATTTGGAAATCAGGGCGCGAGAGTTCGGAATTGCCGGGCAGCGGGCCGCTTACCGGTAGGTTGCGCCGGCAGACCCAAACAGGAGATACGAAATGAAAGTTGTCTTGGACCGCGACCTAGGCGAGGAGTTCGTCAGCGAGTTGCAGGAGATGTTTCCCGCGGTTGATTTTCGGCGAGCATACACGATTGAAGAGCAGCTACAAGAAGCCCCCGATGCCGAGGTTCAATTTGGCGAAATCACCCGGGACGCCTACTTGGCGGCCAAGAAGCTGCGCTGGTTCCAGTTCATCGGCATTGGGTTCGACCACATTGTCAGAAACATCCCCGAGATCGTCGAAGACGACGTCGTGATGACCAACGCTCGACAAACCCATGTGATTCCGATAGCGGACCATACTTTCGCCATGATACTGGCGTTTGCTCACAAGGTTCCTGAGTTTATCGAGGACCAGCGAGCGCGTCGTTGGGACACGCTGAAGTACCTCAGCCGAATGCAGGAACTCGCCGGCACGACAATGGGCATCGTCGCCATGGGAGATATCGGCAAAGCCATCGCGCAACGGGCTCAAGGGTTCGAGATGGAGGTTTATGCAGTCGATATCCGGGAAATGAGTCCGCCCCCTGGCGTGCGCGAAGTGTGGGGTGTGGACCGCATCGATGATCTGATGGCAATTTCCGACTGGCTGGTCGTCACCGCCCCGCTCACGACTGAGACCCGCGGCATGATTGACGGCGCCCGCCTTGCACGGCTCAAGAAGGGCGCAGTTGTCATCCTCGTCTCAAGGGGATCAATCGTCGATGAAGACGCTCTGGTCGATGCACTTCGCTCCGGACACGTCGGCGGGGCGGCACTGGACGCCACGGCACAGGAACCTCCTGCCCCCGACAGTCCCCTATGGGATGCCCCCAACCTGCTGCTCTCGCCTCATGTCTCGGCCGACTCACCACAGCTGTGGGAACGCCGCAAAGAAGTTTTCAAAGAGAACTTGCGTCGCTACCTGGCGGGCGAACCTTTGCTCAACGTGTGCGACAAGAGGGCCGGTTTCTAGACGTTCAATCATGTTCAGATGCCGACGGACGGACCTGCATATGCTCTAGGCGAAGAACTGCTAAGATGGACCGGCCAAGGAGACCTGGCCACGCTTACTTCTTAGGCGAAGAACGACTCACAAATTACTGGGAGGAAACTAATGAGACGAAGCCGAGTGCTCGAAAAGTTGCGGCGAGGAGAGTACATAACCATGGTGCAGTCCTGGGTCATTCCACATTGGAAAATTGTGGACATCATGGGATTCGTCGGGTTTGATAGCGTCTGGATCGAACACGAGCATAGCGATTTCAGCTACGGTGAGCTGTCACAGATGATCCTGGCCGCCAGAGCGCACGATATGGATTCCGTGGTTCGCGTGGAGCGGACGGGGTATAACGATATCATCAAGCCGCTCGAAGCCGGCGCAACAGGACTCGTCCTCCCACATTGTATGAGTGGCGAGGACGCGAGATCGATTGTCCGCGAAGCGAAGTTTTCGCCCTTGGGGATGCGCGGGTCCGGAGGAAGCACGGACTCCGATTACGGCATGACGGACCGGATGGAATACTTGCGGCATGCGAACTCCGAGACGTTTGTCGCCGGGATCATCGAAGACAAAGAGGCCGTCGACGACGTGGATGCCATCGCCGCGACGGAGGGGATCGATATGCTGCTGATGGGTCCGGGTGACCTATCTCAAAGTTATGGCATCATTGGGCAGATGAAACACGAGCTCATCGAGCGCGCGACCGACAAGGTCGCCGAGGCGTGCGCCAAGCATGGGAAGTGGTGGGGAACGCCGGTGGGCAATCGGGAGGAAGGGGAGAAGGCGCTCAAGCGCGGTGCCCGCATCATGCAAGCGGTCAACGAGCAATCGCTCATCGTTGGAGCTCTTCAACAGGTCAAAAAGGCGTTCGAAGGTCTCGAGGTTTAGAGCGGACGGACGGAGCGACTTCGATGACAAATCATTCGTAGGCGCTGCCTTCTTGCCGGCCATGCACGTGGCTTTCGGTCGAGTCCATCGGCCACCAACCTCGACCCCGCCTGGCAGAACATCTTGACGGCGCAATTAGGGACTCCTCTCTATCGCGGGTTCGAAAAGTCCCCGCAAGGGGAAGCGCAGCGTCGGAAGCGCCCTAGTGATTGTCACGCCGCGGGGGGGCCGTGTACACTGGTTCTCCCCGTTTTCGCCCGGCGCTTCGGGCGGATGGAAGGAAGCCCGTCATCATGAGAGTCCTCGCGGTTCATCCCGGCCCCTTGATGTATACAAAGATTTTCCTGCGTCTGGAACCGCTGGGTCTCGAGCTGGTAGCCGAAACGGTGCGTCGGGCAGGGCACGAGGTTCGGCTGCTCGACCTACAAGTCGAAAGCCACCAGGACTACTTTCGAGTCCTCGATGATTGGCAGCCTGAGGTCATTGCATTCTCGTGCAACTACCTGGCCAACATCCCCGAGATCGTCGATCTGGCCAAGGCAAGTAAGAAAAGGCTGCCGGGCGTATTCTTTTTCATCGGAGGCCACAGTGCTTCGTTTACCGCACAGGAGATCCTCGAACACGGAGCGGGAGCCATCGACTGCATCTTGCTCGGAGAAGGAGAAGCCGGTATACCCGCCCTGCTCGAAGCGGTTGAACATGACCGCCGGTCGGTAGGCAAGCTGGCGGGCGTGGTCACGGTAGATGGTAGCGGACCTGCCCCCAGTTTCGTTGAATCGCTAGACGACGTGTGGCCGGCCCGGGACCTGTTGCGGCACCGGCGCAAGTACTTTCTCGGCGAGCTAGACCCCTGCGCTTCGATTGAGTTCACGCGGGGCTGCCCCTGGGATTGTTCCTTCTGTAGTGCCTGGACCTTCTACGGCCGTAGTTACCGGACCGTCAGCACCGAGCGGGCCGTGGAGGATCTAGCTCGCGTAAAGGAGCCGGGCGTTTTCATCGTCGATGACGTGGCGTTCATCCAATTGGACCAGGCAATGCGCATCGGCGAGGCCGTCGCCGGTAAAGGCATCAAGAAGAACTACTACCTGGAGACGCGCGGCGACGTGTTGCTGCGGAACAAAGAGGCTTTCCGGTTATGGAGGAAGCTCGGCCTGCGGTACATGTTTCTCGGTGTGGAGGCCATCGATGAAGAAGGCCTCAACAAGTACCGTAAGCGAATTACGCTAAGCAAGAATTTCGAGGCGCTGGATTTCGCGCGCTCGCTCGATATTCACGTCGCGATCAACCTCATTGCGGATCCCGACTGGGACAAAGCACGTTTCGAGGTGATCCGCCAATGGTGTCTCGAGATTCCGGAGATCGTCAGCATCAGTGTGAATACCCCGTACCCGGGGACCGAAACCTGGCATACCGAGTCGCGGCGACTTGCGACGCGCGACTATCGGTTATTCGATATTCAGCACGCTGTCCTTCCCACGAAGCTTCCGTTGCCCGAGTTCTACAAAGAGCTAGTGCGTACCCAGCACGTGTTAAACCTAAAACACCTCGGCTGGACTGCTCTTCGTGGTGCGGCTACGCTGGCCCTAGGCCACCTTCTACGAGGCCAGACGAACTTCGTCAAGCTGTTGTGGAAGTTCAACAGTGTCTACAACTCGGAGCTGCAGTTGGCTGACCACAAGCGGCCTGTCCGCTATGAAATCGCACTCCCGCCCGCCCCTCGGGATCAGGTAGATCCCAAACTGCTTTACATCCACCAAGACACCGGCGGGCAGGCCCGAGCTCTTGACGACACTAGCGAAAAGTTTGTCGACGCGACCCGAGTTGGCAGCGCCTGACGATCTTCTCAGCGCCACGAGCGCCCTTGATCAAGCGCCAAACTTAGCCCACCTTTGCCAGACGCCACTTCCTGACGGTCGCGGCACTGAAATGATGCACTTAGCTACCTGCCTGGGTGACCACCCCCGCGCGACGGCCGCAAGTCACCGACTACTACTGGACGGGTGAATAGTCAGTAGCCTTCATGTACGTCGACTCCACCTTGCTCACCAGCTTGCCCTTCTCAATGGATGCCGCGTAGCCGGCCTTCCACTCAGGGTCCTCCCGGAAGGCCTCCCAGGACGCTTTTGCCGCCTCCCGGCTCTGATGCCCGAGGACGTAGATCAGGGTGTTGCCGCTTCGCTCGCCATCGCTGGGCGTCCAGTACCCAATCAGGGTCATTCCATGTTTGACGAAAAGGGGATTCGTCTTCTCTCGAAAACGGCTGTGAAGATCGTCCAGTTTTCCCTCATGGGCCGTGTAGACTCGAAGCTCAAAGACGCGCCCGTCGTCGGCCCCGAAACTCGAGGGGATCGATATACCCAGCAGCATAAGGACTGCCGGCATGACGAAGAAAACACCCCGCAAGAGGGGAAAGCGAGGAATAACAGGGTTCACGGCATCCTCCTAAGTAGCAACTTCCTTGGAAAAGATGGTACTGGCGCCCGGGATCGAACCGGGGACCTCCTGATCCACAATCAGGCGCTCTAACCAATCTGAGCTACGCCAGCGTGGTCTGTTTGTCTCTATTCTAACGACTTACAACTCTGTCGGCCTGCCCCGCGAGTCATCTCACCGGCACAGTCTGTGCCATCAGTTTGGTAAACCTCTCCGTTGCCTCGATGGCGCCAGACGCGCCCCGGCCCCCGACTGTGCGCTCCGTGCCCGAAAAGTGACCACCCAACAGCCCAAAGATCTTCGCGGAGATGTTCGGTGAGTCCCCCACTCAGGCCAGCGGTGAAACGCTATCTCAATATCGAATATGAGTCGCCGCTAGCTTCACGGACAACTCGATCAATCCTACAACTTGTAAACCTGCTTCCGTTAACCCTATACTGGCAGCCTGATCCCCGCGTGGGTCGGGGTGGTTCGTCCCGGCGTTTCCTGGTGGGTTCCCGACCGTCACAGCTAAGCCGCGCCGAGTAAGAGGCTGCCTGCCCGAACCGTATGGAATGACGCCGTGCAAGGGACCCCGTCAAGGCACATAGTTCGTTTCGGCTCATTGAATAGAGCAGCACCGCTGACAAGGTGTTTTCTAGTTGGCTTGTTGCTGGCGGCGCCGCTGGCCGCGCAACATGAAACACGGGCGGACGAGATTCGCGCCGCTCGGAAAGAAAAAGCCGGTCGCCTCGAACCGGAGGTGTCCTACAAGATCGAAGAGCGACTCAACAAGCTTGACCGTCAACGAGTTATCGAACGTTTCATGGTGGGAGCGGATGGCTTGGGCGTCAGGCTTGGCGGGATGCCGACAGGACAGGGGTTTGCACTGGGTCCGCAATATCTGCGGCGTGACCTGGCCGACGGCAACGTCGTTTTCCGCACCTCGCTGGCCGGGACACTGACCACAGCCTGGTTAGCGGATCTACAGGTCACAATGCCCAAGCTGGCGAATGGGAAGGTCACCTTTGACTTCCATGCCTTGCACCGGAATTCTCCACAGTTCGAGTATTTCGGACCAGGTCCGGACTCGAACGAAAGTAACGAGACAAACTATCGGATCGAGGAGAACAGCTACGACTTTACCGTAGGGTTGCGTCCCTTCAGACCGTTCGCATTTGGTGTGACGGGAGGCTTGTACCAGCCCAACACGGGGCCGGGTAACGATGATGGCCAAATCGGTGACGTTTTTCCCCCGGCGTCGATTCCCGGACTGATCGAACAGACGGATTTTCTGCGAGGCGGATTTTTTGTCCAGTTTGACAATCGCGACATCCCCGGCACGCCGCGCAAGGGGGGCAACTATGCGGCCCGCTTCGTCTACTACGATGACCGCGATCTCAAGCGCCACAGCCACCGCAGGCTGGATCTGGACGCCCAGCACTATATTCCATTTTTCAACAGAAAGAGAGTGATCGCACTCCGCGCCAAGACTATCATGACCTTCGCCAACGGCAGCGCCGTTGTGCCTTTCTATATGCAGCCGGTCTTGGGCGGCTCGGATGATCTGCGAGGCTTCCGGCAGTGGCGCTTTTACGACAACAACCTGATCGTGGCAACAGCGGAGTATCGTTGGGAAGCGTTCAGTGGCCTGGACATGGCCCTGTTCTTCGATGCGGGCAAGGTTACTTCCAGGCGTTCGGAGATCAACTTCCACGACCTGGAAGGCTCAGCGGGGTTCGGTTTCCGGTTCAATGCAGCTAACAGCGTCTTCATAAGGATCGACGTAGGCTTTAGTCATGAAGGACCACAGATTTGGCTCAAGTTTGGGAATGTATTTTAGCGACCCACACAGCGGCGTAGAAACGGTGCGAGTGGCAACCGCAGGCGGAGTTTCAAAAAGGCCGATCGCCGGCGCCACCCGATTCGCGTTCGTCGTTGGGTTAGCCGCGTTGCTGCCGTCGCTTGCCGTCGCCGGGAAGTTTTATCCCGATGATCCGCTGCGGAAAGAACCACCGCCGCTCCAGGTAGAAGACGCGAGTTTCAGGAAACTCAACGACTACGTCGACTTGTTTCAGAACATGTTTGCCAAGCCCGGCTATCGGCAGCCGACGGAAAAGGAGATCCGGAGAGGACAGAAGGCTGGTCAGAACATCAAGTTGATTCCAGCGCAGTCCGCGAATACCTTGGGGGAAGTCCCCGACAGTCCCTGGTTCACCAATCGGATCGGCTCTCACCCCATGAGCGTCGAAGACGTATTGCGGGGGCCGGGCAACGAAAACGCTCCGGCAATGGACGGTCCCTGGGAGATCGTGGCCGCCAAGACCGAAGGCGTGACACCGGGGTTCCGCATCCGGGATTCGAAGGGGCGTCAGTATTTTCTGAAGTTCGACCCGGCGGGGCATCTCGGGATGGCGACCAGCGTGGACGTCATCGGTTCTAGGCTGTTCTACGCCCTCGGCTACAACGTTCCGGAGAACTACTTGGTCACTTTCGAGAGGGACCGACTGGTGATTGCCAAGGGGACCACGTTGAAGGACATCACCGGTCAAAAGCGTCCCATGACGCTCAGAGATGTCACCATCAGTCTCCTGAATGTGCCACGGGACAACCAGGGACGGCTTCGCGGCGTTGCCAGCCTACTGCTTCCCGGCAAGATCCTCGGCGAGTTCCGCTATTACGGAACCCGCAAGGATGATCCGAATGACATCATCGATCACGAGCATCGGCGCGAGCTACGGGGCCTATTCGTCTTCTGCGCCTGGCTGAACCACAGCGACTCCCGAGCGATCAACACCCTCGACTCGCTTGTGGAAGAGCTATAACCAGAAGTTGTGGATGAGCCTCTGAGGGGAGGCGGCGTATCCTGACGATTGAGGAAGCAACTCAATCGTTTTCTGGAAAGGAACAAGGAGGATACGCCATGAGTCAGTGTGAAGCTGCTGAGAGCAGCAGTCAAGTCAACCCCCAAGTCATTGATGGAAAGGAACGCTCGCCCTTGGATGAGGTGCTGCGCCAAGGAGCGCGCCAGATGCTCGTCAAGGCCGTGGAAGCCGAAGTGACCGCCTACATCGAAACGCATCAGCACGAAGTCGACCAGGACGGCCGGCGGCTGGTGGTGCGCAACGGTCACGCCCGCGAGCGCACCATCGTCAGCGGCGTGGGTCAGCTGAAGATCCAGGCGCCGCGGGTCGACGATCGCCGAGTCGATGAGCAGGGCCGGCGCTTTCGTTTCACTTCCCAGATCCTGCCGCCGTATCTGCGGCGCACGAAGAGTGTGGAGGAGTTGATCCCCTGGTTGTACCTGAAAGGGATCTCGACGGGCGATTTCAGCGAAGCGCTGGAGGCCTTGCTGGGGCCCGACGCTCCGGGCCTGTCGGCGACGACGGTGGTGCGTCTCAAAGACGTCTGGCGCCGCGAGTACGAGGCTTGGTCAAAGCGTGACCTCAGCGGCCAGCGGTTTGTTTACATTTGGGCCGATGGCATCTACTCGAATGTTCGTCTGGACGATGAACGGCAGTGTTTGCTGGTTGTGATGGGAGCACTCGAAGACGGTCGCAAGCAACTGCTGGCGGTGCACGACGGCTTTCGCGAAAGCGAACTGTCGTGGCAGGAGTTGCTGGAGGACTTGAAACGGCAGGGGCTCGAGCTGCCGCCGAAGTTGGCGGTGGGCGACGGAGCGATGGGGTTTTGGGCGGCACTGCGGAAAGTCTATCCGGCGACCGGTTAGCAACGCTGCTGGCTCCACAAGACGGCCAACGTGCTCAATAAGCTGCCGCAGAGCATGCAGGGCAAAGCCAAGCAGGCGCTGCGCGACATCTATCTTGCCGAGAGTCGGCAGACGGCGGAGGCCGCTCTGGACCGTTTCAAGAACCTATACGAGAAGAAGTTCCCCAAAGCGGTCGAGTGCCTGGAAAAAGACCGCCAAGTGCTGCTGGCTTTCTACGACTTTCCGGCCGAGCACTGGGGGCACTTGCGGACGACGAACCCGATCGAGTCCACCTTTGCGACGGTCCGTTTGCGGCAGCGACGAACGAAGGGTTGTGGCAGCCGCGAAGCGTCGTTAACGATGGTCTTCATGCTGGCCCGCCAAGCCGAGCGCCACTGGCGACGCCTGAACGGTTCGGAAGTGATTGTTCATGTCTTAGAGGGAAAGGTTTTCAAGGATGGATTGATGGTTCAGGAAAACGCCGCCTGACCTCGCCCATCCACAACATTTGACAATATCTCTCTCGCCGGTTCCCAGGGGCCCGACCTGTCGCCCGTGCGGGCCACCTGTTTGCCCCGCTCTGTATCCCTACAACCTTCGCGCCCAGCTCGGAATCCCAGGGAGCAATTCGAGCATCCGTGGTCGCTAAGTAAACGAGTTTGGGCTAAGCCGGCCGCTCGGCAACGACGACGTCCAGATCACCCATGCCGTGGCGCAAGTATTTCAACACCCGGAAGTACCTACTAAACTTGTCCTTCACATGTTGCTCGGTCTCAAAGGCCGTTTGATACCACGTTGGGCATATCCCCTTGAGCTTATCCGACGTTTGGAAGAGCACCCCCTTCCGCTTTATTTCCGTCACCGTCGCCGTATCCAAGCTCTCCCAAACACTGTTGTTGTAAACAGTCGCCAGCAGCACACCGTTGGGTTTGAGAATTCGCCTTAGCTCACCAAGCCACGGGAGCTGGAACTCCTCGCTCAGGTGCGTGAACACCGATACGGCATAGACCAGGTCGAACATCTCGTCCGAGTAATCAAGCGGGGGCAGGGGACGATTCTGCTTGAATCCCGCAAAAAGTAGGGTTCTTCCGGGTTTCTAGTGGGCGAGTGAGGCTCGGTGGTAGTCTCGCGGGATGCAAGACCGCGAGCTATACCGCCAGATTATGGGCATCGAAAGTCCCTGGAAAGTCGTGCGAGTGGAGCTGCGCCGAGCCGACGGCGAAGTCCACGTCTTCCTCGAACACGACGAGCAAGTCCGCTGGCCGTGCCGCCAATGCAGCGCCGTGTGCGCACTCCACGATCATCAGCCCGAACGCCGCTGGCGTCACCTCGACACCTGTCAGTACCGCACGATCCTGCACGCCCGGCCGCCGCGCAGCGACTGCTCCGAGCACGGGCCGCGCGTCGTGCGACTGCCCTGGGCCGAGGCTTCCAGCCGCTTCACCGCGCTGTTTGAAGCTCTCGCGATCTCGTGGCTGAAGGAAGCCAGCCAGCAAGGCATCGCCGAGTTGCTGGCGCTGAGCTGGGACGAGATTCACGGCATCCTGGAACGCGCCGTGCAACGTGGGCTCGAACGTCGCGCGGCAGAGCCGATTCCCTACCTGGGCGTCGACGAGAAGAGCTTCCGCAAGCGCCATCGCTATCTCACCGTCGTCAACGATCTCAACCGCTCGCGCGTGTTGTTCGTCGCCGAGGGACGCCGCCAGGCCAGCCTGGACGGCTTTTGGAAGACGTTGAGCGCAGAGCAACTCGCCCGAGTCGAGGCCGTCGCGATGGACATGTGGGATCCTTACGTCGCCTCGACCCGGGAGCATCTCGACGAATCGGAGAAAAAGATCGTTTACGACAAATATCACATCGCGGCGCATCTGGCGAAGGCGGTGGACCAGGTGCGGCGGGCGGAGAACAAGCGTTTACTGGCCCTCGGCGACGAGCGTTTGACAGGCACGAAGTACGCTTGGCTGCGGCATCCGGCGAACTTTTCCGAGGACGCCTGGCGCGAGTTCCGCGCGCTGCGCGAAAGCGACTTGAAGACGGCGCGGGCGTGGGCGTTGAAGGAAACGGCTATGCGGCTGTTCGACTATCGTCGCGAATCGGCGGCGCGAGCTTTCTTCGAGCAATGGCGCGGCTGGGCGAGTCGCAGCCGGCTGACGCCGATGGTCACCGTAGCGCGGATGTTGACGGCTCGCCTCGAAAACATACTCACGTATCTGAAACACCGCATTACGAACGCGGTCAGCGAGGGGTTGAACTCAAGGATTCAATGGGTCAAGGCCACGGCGCGCGGTTTCCGCAATCAACAGAACTTCATCAACGCCATCTACTTCCACTGTGGGAAACTCGATCTGGCTCCTTCGCCCACTTAAAACCCGGAAGAGCCAAAAGTAGTTTTTCTTGGCACCACTGAATGCTCTCCCCATCCACATCCGTGCCGTGGAACGCTGTAGCCGGATGTTTCTCCACGAGCCAGGTCAGCGTACGTCCGCAACCGCAGCCGAAGTCCAAGATGGACCGGAAAGAGGCCAAGGGCCTTCCTGCCTGCTCGAGACTTGCCTCAATTTCCTCCGAGGAACGCTTGCCCACCTTGAGGAAGAGATCTCGGGAAGGAGAGCCGGCCACCCGGAACCGCAAGTGAGGGGGCGGCAAGGGGGGAGTTGCCGCTTGGCCGCCTAGAAAGCGTTCCCGAGCGCCCGTCGAAGTACACCAAGCCCAGACGAATATCCGGTAGAGGGGGTAGTAGAGAGAGCGGGCGACGCTGCGTACAGGCCCGGGCACCCACTCCCTTACGAATCGTAGCAACGCCGCATTCATGGAAGCAGAACGGATTTCAACCGCGGTCGAGATCGTTCTAGCCCGCTTTTCTCACCAGCTGACGGCAGGAGTGGAGGCAAATGCCCGCCGTCATGCATGTAGGGGGGCGATTCATCGCGCCCGCTTGCCGACATACTGTACGCTGGGCGATATACACAAACTGTTGCCGCGAGCCATGGCCGCCGGGCCTTTCGCCTTCAAGTTCCTCTCGTATTGGTAAGCGCCAATCTTCCCACATTCAATCTCAAAGGGTGAGAAGTCGGGTCTCAAATCGCTGAGGTAATTCGACAGTGGGACCTCCGTGTCATAATCGCTGCGGCTTCGAATCCGGCGGAATTCTCTTTCGCGCCTCCTCGGCCGTCGGCATTCTCTCCGCTCGGACTCCCCCCGTCCTTTCGATCACACACAAGGCCACGGCCGAGGCAAACACCGCTGACTGCCACGGGTCCCCTGTGCGCAGAAACTCCGTGAGGAACCCTCCCATATAGGAGTCGCCTCCGCCAGTAATATCCACGGCATCGCCGGGAATGGTAGGCACCAAATACTGTGCGGTGTTAGTGAAAACCAAGCTTCCTCTGGGTCCGAGCGTGACGATTCCGATATCGGCTCCCCAATCGACTAAACGCTGCGCGCTCTGTTCCGCGGAAAGTTCCTCCGCAGAAAACAAGAGTCCGGCGTCCTCATCGCTCGCCTTAACGACCTGGGCACAACTGATCAACTCCTCGAGTGACGACCGGGAGAGCTTCTTTTGCTCGTAAGTGTCCCGGCGGACATGAGCTCCACCATACCCGCCAAGGTCGAGGCTAACTTGCCCTTCAAGGCGCGAAAGGGCCCGCACGGTCTCAAGAGGAACCTCGTAGTCCAAGGGGCCGGCGTGGAACATCGCTGCTTGCAGGTAACTGGCCGGAATATCTTCCGGGATTACCGGGCCGGCTTGTTTGAGGAACCTCAGCTCCTTAGTTCCGTCCGCGGCGTACACGAGCTCATTGGTTGTGGTGATTCCCTGCTTGGTATCAACCCCCGCGAGGTCAACCCCCGCATCACGCAAGGGATCGAGCAGAGTTTCGGGCGCATCCGGCCCAAACTTGGTTACGACACCCGTCGGCACGCCGAGCCGGGCGGTCACGGTTCCGGCATAGGCCGTGGGGCCTCCCAGCACAGGCCCTTCCCGTCGACCGTCCGCGAAGACGATCGTCTCGCACAAAACGTGGCCCATGGTGACCAGGCGAACCGACATCTTCTCTTAGTGTGACGGAGTAGGACCCCAAAGGCCTGTCGCCAGTGGCTAACTTAACTACGCTCCGTCCTGAGGGGGATCATAGCCCGGAGGTACCACTTCCTCCTTCAGCGGCAGGTCTACCCAGGCGCCTGTTTCCATGCTCTTGATGGCGCCGCACATCACCTCGATAGCGCGGGCTCCATCTTCGCCGCTAACCAGCGGAGGCTTGTCGTTAATGATGCAGTCGAGAAAATGGGCCGTCATGCGCTCGTAGTTACTGGGGTGACGCGGAGGACAGATGGGAACCCAGCGTTTCCGAACCGTAGGCTCGATCCTGTCTTCCACCCAAAATAACTCCGGCCAGCGAAAGTTTTTCAAGACGGGGGGAAGCGTCTCTTCGGTGAATTCTTTATTGGTGTAAACAGCCATCGGCCAGCTCTGGAAGGGATTCGTCGCGTCCGTGGCGGTAAAGATCGTGCCGTCGGTGCCGCATAATTCCGTGGCTTGGTTGACGGCGTGCGAAAAACGGTTGCAGCTAATGGTGCCGAAAGCGCCGTTTTCGAACTCCACCATGGCCAAGGCGGTGTCGTCGCAGTGCGTGTAGGTATCCGGCATGACCATCCGTTTGGCCACTCCGACCACGCGTTTGACCTTGCTCCCATTGAGCCAGGTCAGCAAGTCGATGGCGTGCGCCCCAGTGTCATTAATTGCCGCACCGCCGGCAAGCTTCACATCGAGCCGGAAGTCGGTGACAGCGACGTGGTTTTGATAGTTGAACCAGTGCTCATGCAGGCACGACCGGCTCATCAGCACCTTGCCGATGACGCCGGCTTCGATCAGTTCTCGCGCCCACTGATTATGCGTCCAAAATCGCCGGTCGCAGCCCACCATGAGCTTCACGCCGGCCTTGTTGCACTCGTTGACGATATCCCAGGCCTCGACGTTGGTCACGGCGAGAGGTTTCTCGACGACCACACTGATCCCGGCTTGAGCCGCGGCGATGGCTTGGTTGCGGTGAGCGTAGTTCGGAGTGGCGATCACGACAGCGTCGAGGTGGGCCTTCTCGTACATCTCCCGGTAGTCGGTGAACCGGCTTTCAGCGCCCCACTTGGCAGCGGCTTCCTCGGCCCTCTCGGCACTCGTGTCGCATACAGCCGCCAACGTGGCCTGATCGTTGCGGGAGATCGCAGGAAGATGAGCGATCTGGGCAATGCTGCCGCAACCGAGAACTCCCATTCTGACGTCTGCCATCGTGTTCGCCTCTTTCGAGCCTCCTACGGAACTATTTCCTCTTTGCGGCGGGATCCGAGGGCTGTTCGCACAACAGGAAGACTCGGCAGCCGCCCCGGGGCGACGGGACGCGCCCAGCGCTTATCTCTCCCTGGAGCCGGCTACGAACTCCTTGAGCTGCTCCCAAGCGTCCATATCCCGGATCTGCTGGGGCGGATGTTTGGTGAGGAAGGAACAAGCCGAATCCAGCACGCCCGAGACACCACGGTCGAGAGCGATCCGGGTATAGCGAACCATGTCAACGATCACGCCGGCGAAGTTAGCACTGTCTTCCACCTCCAGCTTCCCCTCGAAGAGCAGCGGCGCGTTGCCGAAGTTGCCGCCCTTGATCCAGAAAATCGCAGTCTTTCGATCTTTCATAAGCGGCAAGTAGCTAAATCCCGTCGACATGTTCACAGGATAAGGCATCAGGCTGGTGACGGATTCCTCCTTGGTCTTCAGCTTGCTCTTGCCGCGGGCCTGTAGATTAGCGAAATCGGTGTTGCCGCCATAGTTAAGCTGATAGGTCTCGGGCATGTGAACGCCGCGCGTGTCGAATAAGGTCGCCAGCGCACGGTGGATGGCCGTTGCCCCCAACTGGCTCTTGACGTCATCACCGATAATAGGCACGCCACTTTCGACAGCAGCCTTCTGATAAGCGGGATCGCAGACGATCAACGTGGGCATGCCGTTGAGGAAGCCGATCTTCGATTCCTTGATCGACGCATCGGCATAGAACCGGGCGGCGTCATGGGACTCGGTGGGGATAAAGTTCAATAGCATCTCAGCCCCGGTACTGCTCAGGGCTTCGGCGACGTTGCTCGGCTCGGCCTCCGACGCTGTAACTCCTAGGTTGGGGGGGTTGCCGTCAAGTACAGGCCCCATCTGGACAGTCACGCCCGACGGTTCGAGTTCCAGACCATAGCGGTAAGCCATGTTCGGTTCGGCGAAGATCGCTTCATTCAGGTCTTTCCCGACCTTCGCCGCATTGATGTCAAACGCCGCCACCGGAACGACATCGGTCACCTTATACCCGCCGATATCGACGTTCATCAGCCCTCGGGTGTCTTCAGGATTCTGCCTATAGTACTCAAGCCCTTCAACAAGGGCTTGGCAGCAATTCCCGACCCCAGCGATTGCGACCTTGATTTGGTTGGCTGTCGCCATGTCCGATACCTTTGACTCCATGAAAAGTTATGACACAAGAGCCGTAGAAACCGATCTTGTGACCCATGACGGCACCGCCCGCCCATATTGCGGTGCTACTGTCGGAGAGAATCCCGGATTTGGTCGAAGTCAGCGGCGAGAGACGAATGACGACGTGGAATCTCTTTATTTGCTCCGGCTCGTGGGTGGACTCTCTTTACAGGTTTGCCGACACAGGGCAAGTCAGCGTGTCAGGGGAGGCAAGAACACAGAATGGCGCCTCGATGCCTGAAACCCTCTGAAACGGGGGGCGCGGCGGCGATCAACTCCCCGGCAACCCACCTTAACACCGGCAAGCGACCGGCTCAAGCGGCGCCTAAAAGTCCGCGTACTCCGGTCGCGAGGGGGTAAACACCTCGACCACGGCTGAGTCCTCCAACGCCACGGCGCCGTGAGGCTTGTTCGAGTCCATCACGTAACCGTCGCCCGCCGTCGCAATGAACTCATCCTCGGGTTTTTCTCCGATGAAACGGATTTTCCCGGACAAGCATATGCCGATCTGTGCCGGCTCGTGATGGTGCAGCGGAATCTTTGCCCCCTGCTTCATTTCAATGTGGCAGAGCATCGCGTCGTCGTTATAAGTCAGCGTCTTGCGGACGATGCCCTCCATCATGTCCACTGCCTTGGCGTTGGAGAGACTTTTCTGTTTCATGGGAGATCCCCGTTTATCTTTGATACTGCTTAGCTCTGGGACCTCCTAGGCCTCAAAGCCGTGCTGTAGCCTGTGGTGAGTGGAGTCGAACATCTGTGTCGTCTTGAAGCGCTCGTGGCGACCGTCGGTAGCCTCCAACTTGGCCCGCGCGAGCAGCTTCTCCCGCTCCCCCTCCGAGAGAGACCGAAAGTTCCTAGCCACCGCGACGGCTTCCTTCAATTGTCCCATGGACGTGAACCCCACGACGAGCGTTGAAACAGGGGTGCTCAGCGTATAGCGAAGGCATTCCTCGGCCGTCAGATCCGTTTCCGAGGGAATGATACCGCTACCCCCTCCCAGAGATTTCATGCCAATGACACCCACATCCTTTTCCCGGCACAGCGGCACGACTTGATGCTGGAAGCTTCGATAGTGAGCGTCCATGATATTGATCGGCATCTGGGAGGTATCCCAGTCATAGGGCTTGCTTAGCATCTTCAGGTGAATGCGTGGGTCCTTATGGCCCGTGAAACCGACGTATCGAACCTTGCCGGCCTTTTTGGCTTCCAGGGCTGCCTTGATCCCGCCCTTCTCGAACACCCAATCGGGATCATTGTCGTAGTTGATTTCATGAAACTGCCACAGGTCAAGATGGTCCGTCCTAAGGCGGCGAAGACTGTCCTCCAGGCACTTCATCGACCCGGCGTAGTCGCGCTCGCAGTTCTTGGTCATCAGAAACACCTTGTCACGGCGTCCCCCCGCCAAGGCCTCCCCGATCACCTGCTCGCTCAGGCCGCCCGAATATTCCCAAGCCGTGTCGAAGAAGGTGACCCCCTCATCGACCGCCGCGTGCATGATGCGGACCGCCTCGGGCTTATCCTTGGAAGCCAGCGAAGCAATGTGTCCTCCGCCCAGGCAGAGAATCGAGACTTGCTCACCCGTACGCCCTAGTCTTCGAGTGGGGACGCCTGAAGACCCGGATTGCTGGCCAAGGGCACGGTTCGCCAGGGCAGCCGTCACCGCACCGCCAACCGTTGCCCGCAACAAATCCCGCCGAGAGCTCTCCTTTGTCATTGTTGCCTCCTCATCCACCGTAACATTCTACAACGGCTCGTGTTCTCCTGTCCTCCCGCGTCATACCAGGTGGATTAGAGGTCGAAGCGTGCAAGAGCGGACCAAGCGCCTTGAGCGCTTGCGGCTGAAACAGTTTTGAACACTAATGGGGTATCCACTTGACTCAGGTAACCCCAACATCTTGTGGTTGGGCTCACGGGGCCTCAGCGTCCCAGTCGGCGACGATCGATCGATACGGCGTTGGGTCCACGGCGACTGCCTGCTGCACAAGGCGGTAGAAGAGTTTTCCCCGGCTGCGTGAGTTGCGCCGGTTGAAGCGGAACACAAACTCGTCGAGGTAGTAGTCCAGATGCTCGTGACTAACCGCGCCTTGGTGCGTGCCCAGCAGCCAGCGCTTGAGCAACGAGATCGCTTGGTGCACCCTCGGCAATAATTCCGAGGCCTGCTTGCGGCGGCCCGACAGAAAGACGATGCGATGCTGGTAGCCCTTCTTCTCCAGCGGCTCGTAGCCCAGCCAGCCGTCGGTGTGCACCACGCTTCCCGGCTCGACCGACTCCTCCACGAAGGGCATCAAACTGGCCGCCGATGCGTTCCGCACGCGCTGCATGCGGATCCGTCCTAGCCCGCGGCCTCTCTCTTCCGCGGCTACTGCAATCAAGGCTTTACGCTCGGTCTGCCGGCCGCTCACACCCTCTTCCTCAGCGCCCCAATAGGTCTCATCGACCTCGACTACGCCCGCCAATCGCTCCCGCCCCGGACGCACCATCGCTCGCCGCAGCTTGTGCATCCAGGTCCACGCGGTTTGATAGCTGCCCAACCCGAGAACGCGCTGCAGACCCAGCGCGCTGACCCCGTTCTTTTGCGAAGTGACGTGCCAGATCGCCCGGAACCACAGCCGCAGCGGCTTACGTGTGTCTTGGAAGATCGTGCCCGAGGTCACCGACGTCTGCCGCCCGCAGCGAGCGCATTCGAACCACACTTTGCGCACCGGCCAAGCCCGCTCATGCCCGCATCCCGGACAGCGGAAACCCTCCGGCCAGCGCAACGCGGACAGATAGTCGCGACAGGCCTCTTCGCTGGCGAAGCGTACCTCGAACTCGAGCAGGTCGCGTGGATAATCCTCCACGAAGGCGCATACTACATCTTGGGGTCACCTGAGTCAAGTGGATACCCCATATGAACACTTTCTTGCGCCAACGGGAGGGACAACAAAAGCAACTTTGCGAAAAGCGTTTTTGTAGTTGACTCCAGCGATCGGTATGGGTCATATTAATCCTAATCCGCCTGCCAGAACGCGGGTAATCACCCGGCCTGTCATCGCCTTCGGGAACGGTCCGACCCCGATCACGCTGCCTTTCTACGTCCTAGTGGGCAGGACTCCCCGTTCCACTAGCATTCTTTCTCCGCGGTTCGATCTAGATGATCTTTGTTCTAGTACTGACGGTTACAGCTCTGTCGACCTTGGCTCTCCTGGTTGTGTTGGCGAAGCTAGGTCGGCCTCCGCCAGAGCCGCCCGCAGATCTACAGGCCCTCGAAGCAACACCCCTCGCTGAAGAGGCCTATCGAGACACTCTCCAGGATCTTGATGAGGCAACCTCTACCAGGCGGCGCCAACTGCTTTCGTCGTTCGCACAAAAGATTCGGAGAGATTTCCAGCGTCTCTGGAACGTGCTGCGATTCGCGATCCCCACGAGCACGAATCCGGAGTTCGGAGTCGCAGCTGCCCGCGAGTTCCTTACCTTCCGACGGCTGCATCTGATGTTGACAATTCGGCGGGTGTTTGGTCTCTAGTACGCATCTCTCACGGAGGGTGAGAGATTTATATCATCCTCGACAACCTGGCGGCCCACAAGACCCAGCGAGTCGAGGCTTTCCGCCAACAACACCCGCGAGTGAAGCTGCATTTCACGCCGACCTACTCGTCGTGGCTCAATCAAGTGGAGCTCGGGTTCGCCAAGCTGCAACACGACGTCATCGCCCGCGGCATCTTTCCCCCGGTCAGCGATCTGGCGCGCAAGCTACGCCGCTACATTAACGCCTATTTCCAAAGACGCCCAACCGTTCCGCTGGAACTATTCCAAACCCAAACACCGTATCCGTCATGCTAAAACTTCCTCCAGGACACTCCGCTAGACTACTTTCCGGCGCAAAAAGGAGAAACTGCGTGGTGGCTGGGTACAGTCAGCCAATTTCGCGTCCGAATGCGCCCGTAAGTTGTTGATTCTTTGAAGGCGCGAAATTGGTGACAGTCCCCGCCCCGAGCGCTACGCGTATTTTGCGCCGGAAAGTAGACTAGCGGAGTCCGCCAATCATGCCGCAACCTAATAGATTGTGGAGAGGTCAGCCCATTGATTCAACTGGCTTCCGGACTACACTAAGTGGACGTGGCGCCCTCCCTACTCCGGCAGCGTCGGTTCTTGAACCGTGTAGTCGACGTCGAGTGCTCTTAAGAACGCCAACAGATCAGCCTTCTCGTCGTCGCTCAGGTTAGCCTTTTTGGCGTCGGCGAGGTTTTTCTCGTCGAGCCACTTGTTGGGGTTGCCGCCCTTCAACATCAGGTTGACAGAGTCTTCGAGCTTTTCCGCACTGCCGTCGTGCAAGTACGGCGCCGACTTGCTGATGTCCAAAAGCGTTGGGGTTTTGAATGCGCCGGTGTCCTTTTCGTCGCCGCTGACCTTGGCTCGGCCGATATCGGGCTTCTTGGCGTCCATGCCGACACCAACGTTGTGGTACTGGAGGTCGGTCAACAAGATGCCGTCGTGGCAGTTGGTGCACTTGGCCTTCTGGTCGAAAATCTCCCAACCACGCTGCGCGGATTCACTGAAAGCGGCTTTATCCCCGTTGTAGAATCGCTCCCAGGCTGAACCGGCAGCGACGATCGTACGCATGAACGACGCTACGGCCTTGGCCACGTTGTCGGGGGTCGCACCTTCGCCGAAGATGTTTTGGAACTGTTGGGAATAGCCGGGGATCTCGTTCAATTTCGCGCAGATGTACTCCATGCTCGGGGCGTCATTTTTGCCCGAGGCGCCCATGTTGCCGCCCTTCCAGGCTCCCTGTACTTGCTTCTCGAGAGCTCCCGAGCGACCGTCCCAGTAGAGCTCGGAGTGGTATCCAATGTTCCAAAGGGTCGGACTCGAGCGCGTCAGCGTCTTGTCGAACGCGCCGATGGCCAGCGGCTTCCCGTCGGTCAAGCCATGTTCTTTCAGGTGACAGCCGTAACAAGAGCGATTGCCGTCGCCGCTCAGCCGCTTGTCGTAGTAAAGCTGTTTGCCCAGCTCGACCTTCGCCTCTGTCATGGGATTGTCGGCTGGAATGGCCATCTCTTCGTAGCGGGCGAGCTCGGGCCACTGAGGCGCCGCCATCTCCTTGGGCTCCTCCGGCTGGGGCTGCGTACAATTCACCAGCGAAACGGCCAGCATGAGACTCAGCACCGTGAATACCGAGCGAGTGCGTGATTCGTGAACCTTTCCGGGCTTCATAGTTTCTCCTCGTAACGAACAGACTTCCCGACCGACGTTGCTAATACGATTGGTAATTGTACTCCCCCCATGGTGGCATCGCAAGTTGAAGCTACCCGGTCAATTTCGCGGGCCCTCCTCGTAGGGGCCGTCTTACGACCCGCCCGCAGGCAGGTTTCAAATCTGGATTTGGCCCCGGGTACGCGATTTCCCTCCGTGCAGTGACTTATTCTGAAGCTCTGGAAATAGTAGAGCTTTGCGAGCAATGTGTCGCAAGACTCTCAACTCTTCCATTCCCAGCATAGGCTACCGATTGGCACTGCGCTCTCTCACTCCCGTTCGGGTACTCGCGCTGGGGCCAACTGTTTCACCGAAGCTGAGCTTCTGTTAGGGCCCTTTAGCCTCTGGGCGGGACGGTTGGCTCCGGTGTATACGGTGCAAACTGCTCGATTTGCGGAAACTCTTCGATTCGGCCTCCGGCTTCGATCACGCCGAGGCACCGTCGCGCTTCCTGTTCGATAGCGGCCGTCCGGACACCACCCCATTCCGGAAGATAACCCTGGATTTTTCGCAGACCTTTCGCTAATTGGCGGACCGCGCCAATCTTGTTGTCGCGTTGATGGTGGTAAAACCCAACCGCGAAGTGAATCAAGCTTTGCAAGAACCAGCGCTCGGGCTGTTTGGTGGGTGTCCAGACTTCCTCGAGCACCTCGTGGCAATCATAGAACTCGCCGCGATTGAACAGCTCGATGCCTTGCCGGAAGAGGGTCCGCGGATCGCCCATGATAGACTTATCAGTTTAGTCGGCGGAAGGTTTTTCCGACTCGCTGACTCAATCGCGCCGCTCCCGAGCGGCGCAACACCCACGTGAATGACCGCAAACGCCAGGAAGCAGCACTCCGACAAGAAGGCCGCTTGCCTCCCGGACAATATCTGACCCTCAAATGGCCGGTGCTTCACGAAGGGCCGGTTCCTGAATTCGACGCCGCAAGCTGGAATCTCGAAGTTCGAGGACTGGTCGACCACCCCTGCCGATTGAGCTGGGACGAGTTCAAAGCTTTGCCCCGCAAGCGAATCAAAGCCGACTTCCATTGTGTCACGAGCTGGAGTAAAGTCGACAACGAGTGGGAGGGGGTTCCCTTTGCGGTGATCGCCGAAAGAGCCCAGCCCAAACCCGATACCCATTTTGTGATGCTACATGCCGAGAACGGCTACACCACGAATGTTCCTTTGGAAGATTTGATGCGCAACGACGTGCTGCTCGCCGATTGGCACATTCCCGAGCCGCTCACCCCCGAGCACGGAGCGCCCATGCGTTTAGTGGTTCCGCACCTCTACTCTTGGAAGAGCGCCAAGTGGCTGCGGGGCCTGGAGTTCATCGACCGCGACCGAGCGGGCTACTGGGAACAGGTGGGCTACCAGATGTGCGGCGATCCATTCAAGGAGCAGCGCTATCAGAGGCGCTGAGTCAAGGTGTTGCGCCGCCGGGGCCGTTCGGGCTGGGGCAAGACCCCTCGTTTCAGTCGAGTAGGGGCGCAATTCATCGCTCCCGCGGGTACGAATCTGTAGGGGTAGGTGATGCTGAAAAGAATCAAGGCTTTCCTTGGCGCTTTTCTCCGTCTGATGACGGGCAGAGAACACGAGCCGCCGCGCGATCCGTACGCAGGGGTCCGTGCTCCGGTGAGCCGAACACCACAGAAAGGCGGCACCGCTGTTGCGGTAGCGGAACCGGAGGACGAAGACTAGCCCTAACCCGAGGCGGTTATTTCGAGAACTTGACCGCGGCCCCGAGGCCGCGGCTCTGCTAGGCCGTCGTACCGCCGCAGCTCGAGCCGGCACCGGCAGTGCAGCCGTAGCAATGCTGGCCGGTAACGATCCGTCGTTGGCCGAGCTTGCCGGCGGCGAAATCCCGAACGTGGCCCGGCGCCCCGAACGAGACAGGAAGATCCAGCATTTGATTGAAGTCGCAGTCGTAGAGCGTGCCGTCCCATCCGACCGAAAGCGTATCGCGGCACATCACACCGGCAGCCGCGCCGGGGTTGTAAGCCTCGATCAGCCGCTGCATGTAGCGGTCGTAGTTGTTCGTCTGCAGCAGAAACTCCAAGAACCGGCTGATGGGCATGTTGGTGATGGTGTAGAGCGAATTAAAAGCAACCCTGTGCCGATTCCATAACTCACGCTTGAAATCGGCTTCGACGCTATGTTGTGGCGGCGGCAGAAACGCGCCCGTTGGGTTGTAAACCAAGTTCAACTCGAGCTCCGATCCTTCTTGCCCGTACCCCAAGGAGTTCAGCTTTTTCAGCGCTTCGATCGACTTGTCGAAAACCCCTTCGCCTCGTTGCGCGTCCGTTTTCTCGGCCAGGAAATAGGGCAGGCTGGCGATGATCTCAACGCGATTCTCGGCCAGGAACTCAGCGAGTCCACGCTGCGACGGCAACAGCAAGATGCTCAGGTTACAGCGGTCGATCACGTGCCGATCGAGTTTTTTCACCTCGCCTACGAGCCATCGGAAGTTTGGGTTGAGCTCGGGCGCGCCGCCGGTGATATCAACACTCGGCGTGTCGGTCTGTTCCAGCGCCTTCAAACACAGCTCCATCGTCTCGCGGGTCATGACTTCTTTGCGGTCGGGACCGGCATCTACGTGACAGTGTTTACAGGTCTGATTGCACAGCTTGCCGACATTGATTTGAAAGATTGCGATGCCAGTCGCCGTCAGAGGGTGCAGTCCCGACGCGGCCAAGGCCTCGTCGAACGGTTTGTGCCGCGAGACGGAGCTGTTGAGTACATGGAGCTGTTCGCCGGTCGAAGCGAGCGGATGCTCACGGCTTCTCAGACTCCCTGACAGAGTTGCCATTACATGCTCAGCTTTTCGGCGACGTTTCGCATCTGCAGCCCGTGAACCAGGCTGGCTCCCCCGCGAATCGCCGAGGCCGCGTGGACCGCTTCTGTCATCTGATCCAAGTTGGAACCCTTTTCGAGGCACGACTGCGTAAAGGCGTCGATGCAGTAGGGGCACTGGACGGCATGAGCCACGGCGAGTGCGATGAGGTTCTTTTCGCGCTCCGTAAGGGCGCCCTCGCCGAAGACTGCTGCGTACCAGGCCTCGAACTTTTCCCAAAGCTCCGGGGCGTTTTTGCCCATCTCCCCGAAACGCTGAAGATCTTCGTCGTGATAATAGCCCGCCATTCAGCCCACCTCCCAGTTTATCTTGATACAGGGTAGGTCGAGTGTAACACTTAGGTGGGAAGCGGAACTTCTTGAGGAGAAGAGCTGCCTGGGCTTGGTTGTACACCACCCTCGGTAGGAGGAACCTGTGGTGACACGAGAGCCGCCGCGCAAGTAGTTGACGACGAAATACCCCGGATAAGCTACCCTTGTTCGTTGGGGAGGTCGCATGCGCAAGCTTGTTTTCGTTGCCGCTCTCTCGTGTTTGCCGCTCCCGTTGGCCGCGGAACACCATGAGGTCGATTGGGCGAAAGTCGCCACGGAGACCATCAACCATTTCACCGCCCTGCTGAGAATCGACACCAGCAACCCGCCGGGGAATGAAACCGAAGCCGCTAAGTATATCGAGCGGGTCCTCAAAAAAGAAGGAATCCCAAGCAAGCTCTACGCGCTCGAACCCGACCGCGCCAATCTGGTGGCCCGCATTCGAGGGAACGGGTCCAAGAAGCCGCTCCTCGTCATGGGCCACACCGACGTCGTCGGCGTGCAGCGCGAGCGCTGGAGCGTTGACCCCTTCGGCGGCGTTCGCAAGGACGGGTTCATCTGGGGTCGGGGAGCCGTCGACGACAAAGACAACGTGGCCGCCGGACTGATGCTGATGCTGCTCCTCAAGCGGATGAACGTCGCGCTCGACCGCGACGTGATCTTTCTAGCGGAAGCCGGCGAGGAGGCCACCTCGGAAGTGGGAATCGACTACATGGTCGACAAACACTGGGACGAGATCGAGGCGGAATACTGCCTTGCTGAAGGAGGATTCGCCTCCGCCCGCAACGGCGAAGTCCGCTATGTCGCCATCGCAACAACGGAAAAGGTCCCGGCTCGGGCCCGTCTGATTGCCCGCGGCACGGCAGGCCACGGTTCGATTCCTAGAACGGACAACGCCGTCGCACGGCTGGCAACCGCCGTCTCAAAGGTTGCCGACTGGCAGCCGCCGATGCGTTTGAACGACACGACACGAGAGTATTTCGAGCGGCTCGCCACTATCAGCTCTCCTGAAGAAGCCGCTCGCTACAACCACCTCGTCGGTTCGGAGCGCCGGCCGCACGTCGAGCGCTACTTTGCCGTGAATGAGCCGTTCCACTACTCGACGTTGCGGACGTCGGTGGCTCCGACCATTCTCGACGGCGGATTTCGGATCAACGTCATTCCGTCCGAGGCGGAAGCCGGTCTCGATATCCGTGCCCTGCCGGACGAAGACATCGAGGCGTTCTACACCGATCTTCTGGCGGTCGTGAACGATCCTAATGTGGAGATCGTGCCGCTGCCGCGGACTCGACCCCCAGCTCCTCCCTCCCGGATGGACAACGAAATGTTCCGGGTTCTGGAGGGCGTCAGCCGCCGCATGTTTCCCAGGTCGGTCGTGCTTCCGCTGATGCTCACCGGCGCCACCGACATGGCGCAGCTGCGGGCAAAGGGAGTGCAGTGTTACGGATTCGGCGCCGTCCGCGACGAAGCCGACTTTACCGCCGGCCGGGGAGCGCATGGCGACGATGAACGCATCGCCGAGGACGCGCTCCTCAAACTCGTGCAGTTTCTCTGGTTCGCAGTTCTCGATGTCGCCGCCACCCACGGCTGAGGGGAGGGGTCCCGGTTGTCAGCTACTTGGACGACACCAACAACGACCTGAAGGTGCTGAGTTGCGACGATCCCAATTGCGCGAGGTGAGGCGGCTCGGGTTTTTCGGCTGCCGCCATCGATGATTCCGTCCTTAGCGGCAGGCACTTGGGTCCTATTGGAAGGGGTAGCATACCCTCGCACTCCTCGGGGCGCAACATCTTCTGTGTGATAGGGCGGAAAGCGGAGAATATATTGTACCCCCGGTGGGGTGGCGCGGTGGCAGTTTTTGTAGGTGGGAGTGCTCATCGTGGTTTGTTAAGTCCAAAGTAGCGGTTGGGGTTCTTGGGCCAGTTTCGAACGTGTTGAGCCGCAAATTTATGCAGCTCCGGAGTGAGCTTCTTGCCGAGGCGAATGTGGTCATCGAGGGCCTTGAGCCTGGCCGTGGTGATTTTGGGTTTGCGCATGGAGGGAGAAGGTTGCTGGTGAAGATGGGAGCGCTTCAAGGTCACACGTTGTGACCGGCTTGACGGAGTTCTCTCAGAGACCGATTCAAATCACGTAAGACTTCACGGTCTCTTCTGTGTCTGGCCTCAGCTTCGCGCTCAAGCTTTTTGACTCTCCGTTCGAGCTGAGCCAATCGTTGTGGAGTGGGTACGCTTTGGTGATTTCGGCATGCAGGATTGTGCGGAACGTAATTATTTCAGCAGGCCCCAGGCGTTCGAGGTCCGCTTCGGTCCAACGTGCAGCGGATAGAACCTGGCGCAACGTGCCTATAGGCAGAGTGTCACTGCTGTGGTGGTAGTGAACGACAACACGTCGACCGTCGGCATGACGGTACACTCGAGCTGAGCCTTTGGTCCTCCGGTAGAGAAAACCGTCTCGTTGCAAGGCGGCGATGAGTTGCCGGACTGGAGTGTTACGCAGACGCTGAATCAACTGCGGCGGAATCATATCGCCACAGCGACGACTGGCTCTTCAATAATCTCGACCCCTTCTTTAGGAAGCTCTTCGCCTGCGTCGCGGAGGTCTTCCACATAAGCCTCCGCCGCATCTTTGAGGGCGGCTAACGCTTCGTGTCTGGTGTGGCCCCAAGCGGTGCATCCGGGCAGAGCTTCAACCCAAGCACTCCAGCGCCCATCTTCCTCGGCTTCAACCCGGGCGCGGAAGATATAGGTTTTTGTTGTTTCCTTTTTAATAAGTATATTTAAATCAGTTACTTAGAGTAATAGTATAGCAGGTATCCGGACCCTGATGATAGGCACAACGGGATCTCTGCTCCCACCGAGACCCGCGAAGTCAGAGGCGGACCCTGAGCGCGAAGCGACTGGCGGAAGAACGTTCGGGGGACCACACGCCCGCGACGCTCGCTCGCGCTCTCTGACCGCACCCCCCCGGATGCTAGAATTAGCAAGCTTTCCTCCCGCCAGAACCCGAATCGCCATGAACTTCGAATTCCCCGACAAGGTCACTGAGAAGTGATTCGTCATATCCTCAACCCGATACAATATCCATTCTGACGCTCGAGGCAGCGGCGTTGGCCACAAAGTCGATCGCAAGCAGCAACTTTGGATTCGTGAGGAGAACAGCATGCCGGGCGAAGGAACAATGAGGGCGGGCGGCCAGCGGCCCCGATCAAGCGAACTGTTTGAACGGGCGCAAACCTCCATCCCCGGTGGCGTCAACTCGCCGGCTCGTGCTTTTCGGGCGGTGGGGGGCGACCCTCCGTTCATCGTGCGCGGCGACGGGTCGTCGCTTTTCGACGCGGATGGTAACGAGTACGTCGACTTCGTGGGCTCGTGGGGACCGCTGATCCTTGGGCACCGTCACCCGGCGATCATCGAAGCTCTCAACGACGCTCTTGAAAGCGGCACCAGTTTCGGTGCACCTACGGAACAGGAAGTTGAGATGGCCGAGCTGATCGGCGAACTAGTGCCTTCTGTTGAGATGGTGCGTCTGGTGAACTCCGGCACCGAGGCGACCATGAGCGCAATTCGCCTCGCCAGGGGCTATACCAAACGCGATTTGGTGGTCAAGTTCATCGGCTGCTACCACGGGCACGTCGACTCCCTGTTGGTGAAGGCCGGCTCGGGATTGGCGACGCTCGGTATTTCCGATTCGGCGGGCGTGCCGCAAAGTCTCTCCGCGACGACGATTCCCCTTCCCTACAACTCTGTAGAGGCGGTTGAGGATTGCTTCCGACGCCACGGTGATCAGATTGCCTGTGTGATCGTCGAGCCGGTAGTGGGTAACATGGGCTGCGTCCGACCTGTCGAGGGATATCTCAAGGCGCTGCGAGAGATCACAACTCGGCACGGATCGCTGCTGGTTCTCGACGAAGTCATGACCGGATTCCGGGTTGCGCTCGGTGGGGCACAGACGCTCTACGGTGTGCAGCCGGACCTGACAACGCTGGGCAAGGTGATCGGTGGAGGACTGCCGGTTGGCGCCTACGGCGGGCGCCGTGACGTCATGGAACACGTGGCTCCCCTGGGCCCGGTCTACCAGGCGGGGACGTTATCAGGGAACCCCCTGGCCGTCGCGGGAGGCCTGGCTACTCTCCGCACCCTGCAACAAAACCCGGGGATCTTCCAGCAACTCGAAGACAACGGCGCACTCCTCGAGGAAGGTCTCGCCAGGGCCGCTCAAAGGGCCGGCGTCCCGGTCACGATCAATCGTCTGGGCTCTATGTTTACCGTTTTCTTTACCGACAGTCCTGTCACGGATTTCGACTCCGCCTCGAACAGCGACACAAATCGTTTTGCGCAATTCTTCCGCGGGATGCTCAACGCGGGCATCTATCTGCCGTGCTCCCAGTTCGAGGCCGCTTTCCTCTCGGCGGCCCACGGCCAGGCTGAGATCGAGAGGACGGTTTCCGCCGCTGAAGGCGTTTTGGCGGACCTGACCCAAACGCCCGCGGAATAGCCGCCCGGCAAGGTAGTACAGTGGTCCGCCCCTGCTGTTCTTTCGGGAGAAATGCGGAGCGGCGCGGGCTGACTCTCACTGGCTCGCACCTCTTACGAGCGGGCAATCACCGGGCTCCTTTTACGTCTTCTACTCTTTTTCCTCGCCTCCAGAGATGCCGCCTAATGTATTGAAAATGTTTGACTTATATGAAAATTGGCTTTGTTTGGTAATTTTCTTGAGTCGACCGCTTGCGCGGGCAAAAACAGTCATTGGGAAGGTGTAGAAAATGCCGCGGACAGCGAGCGTCGCAATGCTCGCTGACGGTAAAAAAGTTGCTGCGAAGCCGCTTGTGGCAATCCCCTATGCTGTCATACTTGCTGAGGACAGCCTCCTGCGTCTATTCTATCGCGGGCGGCTAGGATCTCCCTGGACAGAGGCTCATAGGTTACTGAAAAAAAAGGATGTTGCCTACCGTGACCGGCGGATTGGAGCCGGACCGACAGCGCCCTAGCAGCCCGCTCTAAGGTCGATCACCGGCTGACGAGCGGACATAGCCCCAAGGGTTACGGCGGTCTACGGCAAACTACCACGGACAAATGCGGCAGGATGCTCATTCCATGGGAACAACCCAGGACCGACAATATGAATGTGCGCCCGGAAAGTGTCTCTGGACCGACTATGAAAGGCATTCTGGCCACTGTCGGAGCCCTAGCCTTGCTGCTATCGGGATTCTTCTGGCTCGGTTACTGGACGGCGGAGCTGGAAGGTCGCGCCCAGCCGGAGATTATCTACTTGCAACCCCTCGAAAGCGAAGAGGCGGGTCCGGCGATATCCACCGACGCCGGCGCCTGCGAACCAGCCCCGCAAGAGGAGCTGCAACCCGAAGATCCCGAGCCTGAAGCGGTGCAATCGGTCCGCCTGTAGGCGAACCGATTATTCTTTCCCCGCTTTCTCGGACGAGTCTCCCACACCCAGGGGATTGCGCGCGAAAACAAACTCCTCGACGGGCCGGCCGCCGATGATGTGCTCGTTGAGAATCCGCTCCGCAACGGCCGGTGTCACCGAGTGATACCACACGCCCTCCGGGTAAACCACCGCGATCGGCCCCTGTTCGCAGACTCTCAGGCAGTTGACTTTGCTACGGTAGACACATCCTTGGCCGGAGGCGAGGCCCAACTCGGCGAGACGTTTCTTCAGATAGTCCCAAGAACAGTTGGTGACTTCGCGCGGCGCACACTTGGGCTTGGTCTGGTCCGCGCAAAGCAAGATGTGTCGAACGTAACGCCCTGTGGGGAGGCCGGGCTTCGGAGAGGCGGCAGACTTTAAATCCTGACGCTCGGCCCCGGCGGACAAAGCGGTTTTTTCCTTCATCGGCAACATATTATATCGGGATCGTGGAATCGATGACCATGGTCGAAAGACTGCCGGCCGGGTGGAGCAGGATGGAAAAGCCTGTCCTTGCCGTGGGAAACGCTATAGGATATAAGTAACCGGACAGGGCCCGCGAGAGTCCAACATCGTGGGGAGGTTCTTGGAACCTCAACCGGAACCAGGGGGAACGATGATACGCCGGCGATCAAGTGTAAGGTTGTCATTCCTTGTCGGAGCCTTCTTTCTCGTCGGCGCCGCTTACCAGGCGCTCCCTCAAAAGGCCGGGCCGCTATCGAAAGGGCCGCGGCGGGTACCGGGACCCACGGCTCCCCGCACTTCCGACCCGGAAGACCTGGCGCCGATCGAAGCGCGCACGCGCCAGGAAATCCCCGAGGATTTGCCCCTGTTCACCGCCGACACGAACGTCGTTCAAGTACACGTAGCTGTAGTGACGAAGGGCGGCCAACCGATTCCGAACATTCCCCGGGGCAACTTTCGAGTTCTCGAGGACGGAGTGCCTCAAAAGGTCCTCACTTTCGGCCACTCCGAGGCGCCGATGACCGTCGCCTTGGTCATCGAGTTCAGCAACCTCTACCAGCGTTTTTGGAGTGAAAGCTGGTATCAGACCCTGCAAGCAGCTTACGGCTTCGTCGAGACGCTAAAGCCCGAGGACTGGGTCGCGGTCGTGGCCTATGACCTGCGGCCGGAAATCCTCAGCGACTTCACCCAGAACCGGCGCGAGACCTACGAGGCGATGCGGCGGCTGCGCATCGCGGGATTCTCGGAATCGAACCTGTATGACGCGCTGACCGACACGATCACGCGCATGAAAGCCATCGAGGGACGCAAGGCGATCGTGTTGATTTCCTCGGGCGTCGACACGTTCAGCAAGCTGACCTTCGGCAAGGCGCGGCGCATCATACAGGACGGTGACGTGACCATCTACGCCATCGGCTTAATGCAGGCCTTGCGGATGTTTTACGACTCCCGCATGGGGTCGATCCAGCGCATGGATTTCCTACAGGCCGACAACCAGCTGAGAACCTTCTCGCGAGAAACGGGCGGCATGTCTTTCTTCCCGCGCTTCTACGGGGAGTTTCCTACCATCTTCCAAAATATCCGCATTTCCATGCGGCAGCAGTACGCGATGACGTACCAGCCGACGAACACGAAACGCGACGGCAAGTGGCGCAAGATCGAAGTACGCCTGGTCAATCCCAAAACCAACAAGCCGTTGCGGGTAACGAACCAGAAGGGCAAGTCTCTCAAGTACCAGATCATGGCCAAGCGCGGCTATACGGCTCCTCGAGAAGTGGAATAGCCTGCCTTTCTCGAATCAAACGCGCAGTTTCTGTTGCGCTGACGAATCGCTGTCCATCGGAAAGCGCGGAACGCGCCCGTTGTCAAGCTGTCGATCCCTCGATTTTCCAGTCACATCGAAGACGTGTTGACATCCTTGTCGCACATTGATACTCTGTCCGCCGATTGAAACTCAAAGAAGGCTGGGCGCTCTGCGGATGAAGCAACAACAACCTCTTCGAATCCTATTGATCGATGACAACAAACATGGTCTTGTCGCACGCCGCAGCGTTCTAGAGGATCTTGGTTACGCTGTCGAGACGGCGAAAAGCGGCCGCTCAGGGCTTGAAAAGTTCGACCGGGAACCTTTTGACTTGGTGGTCACTGACTATCGCATGCCGGAGGTCTCCGGCCTCGAGGTTCTGCAGGGAATTCGCGAGAGAAACAAGCGGGTCCCCGTAGTGATCCTTTCCGGGTACGCCGAGAAGCTGGGCTTGACACAGAAGTCAACCGGGGCCGACGCCGTTCTAGCGAAGGGTCCCACCGAAGCGCAGGATCTCGTCCGAGCCGTGGCGAGACTTCTCAAGAAGAAGCCCCGTTCGGCCCTCCCGCGCCACAGATCGGATCGCGCGTCCGGCGGGATCTCCTAGCGGGGAGGAGGCCCATGTCATCGACCCTCGACATTATCTGGTTGGGGCACTCGAGCTTCGAGGTTCATCTTTCCAGCGGAGAGGTGATCCTGATCGATCCCTGGTTTGACGGCAACCCTTCCTATCCAAAAGATCACCGACTGGATCGTGTGGACGCCGTGCTGGTCACGCATGGTCACCCGGACCATATCGGCAGCCTGTTGGAAGTGGCGAAACGTTTCAAGCCGCCCGTCGTGGCGATCTACGAAATCTGCCAGTGGCTGGGCGCCAAGGGTGTCGGCAACGTGCTGCCCATGAATAAGGGAGGAAGCCAGTCCGTTGCCGGCGTCAAGGTCACGATGACCCACGCCCAGCACAGCAGCGTCATCATCGAGGACGACGGGCAGCTGGTTTACGGCGGCGAGCCCGCGGGTTATGTCGTGCGGGCGCCCGACGGCCCTAGCTTCTACCACGCCGGCGACACCTGTGTCTTCGGCGACATGCAGCTCATTCGGGAACTTTACAGGCCCGAACTGGCGATGCTTCCCATTGGGGACCTGTTTACGATGGATCCCCGCGAAGCGGCCCTCGCTTGCCGCTTCCTCAAGCCCTCCAAAGTCATCCCCATGCACTACGGAACTTTTCCGGTGCTCACCGGAACGCCCGAGCAACTGCGAGAGCATCTCAAAGACCAGCCGGAAACCGAAGTCGTCGTCCTCAAGCCGGGCGAGCCGTATCGGTGGTAGGCTGAGCGCGGGCACGTTTGCCCCCGCAGGTGGCCGGGGCGGGGCTGGATTCCCTCGAAGATTCGGAATTGCAAAAATCCCACGCCTAGCGTAGCGAGTCGGATCGTATCGCCTGTACTTCTACAGCGGCCCACCCAAGGGGATGAAAACCGGTGAGTTTTCGGTCGGGTCTATGGCGCAATAGTAGCCCAGACACTTGGCCTGTCACTGGCGTTCCAGGCTCAGCTTCCTGCTGACGCGCACCCTTGCGACGAGCGAAGCTGAGCCGCGAGCGCAAGCGAGCGGTCATGGGCCTCACAGCCCACCCAAAGCAATGAAAGCCCGTGGGTTTTCGACAGAGCTGTTGGAGGTTGGGCATGGGTATTTTGGCCGTAGCAGCCGATGAGCGAGTGAAGGATGTGAACTTCGGCCCTGACACGGTCAGCGTCGAGCTGATGGACGGGCGCATCATAACGGCTCCGCTCGCCTGGTACCCGAAGTTACTCAACGCGACGGCCAAAGAGCGAGCGAATTGGACCGTATCCGGGGGGGGGCTACGGTATCCGCTGGCCCGAGCTCGACGAAGATCTCAGCACCGAGGGTCTGCTGCGGGGCGCGCCATCGCCAAGCAAACCGAACGGCTAACCCGTATTCCCACGACAGCAGTGGCGGAACGCGCCACTGCGCCCGCCCGACGGTGCTTTTCAGCAAATGGAGTTTGTACTGGGAGAATCAGACGCGGTTAATGAGCGTTGCCACGTAGGCTGCCCCGAAACCGTTATCGATATTGACGACAGAAACGTTGCTCGAGCAACTGTTCAGCATCCCCAACAAGGCCGCTAGCCCGCCAAAGCTTGCCCCGTAGCCGACGCTCGTAGGCACGGCGATAACGGGTACCGCCACCAAGCCGCCGACCGCGCTCGGCAGCGCTCCCTCCATACCGGCCGCGCAAATGATGACCCGGGCGTTCACGAGTCGGTCGCGGTTCGACAGCAGCCGATGGATGCCGGCCACACCCACGTCGTAAATCGTGTCGATTTCATTACCCATCACTTCGGCCGTGACTTGAGCCTCTTCGGCCACCGGAAGGTCGGCGGTTCCGGCGCATACGATAGCGATCTTGCCTTTGCCCCGAATGCGCCGGTCCGCCCAAACCCGGATCGCCCCCGAGCGCGGAAAATATTCCGCGTCTTCGTTCAGGCCTCTGATCGCCTCGGCCATTTCCTCGCTGGCGCGAGTGATCAGAAGGTTTTCCGATTGCTCCAGCAGCCGCTTCGAGATCTCGACTACTTCCTCCACCGTCTTGCCGCGGCCGAGGACAACCTCGGGCATACCGTGCCTCAGCGCGCGGTGGTGGTCGACCTTGGCGAACCCCAGGTCCTCGAACGGCAGATGCTCAAGCTGCTGAAGCGCCTGGTCGGGCGCGATCGACCCGTCCTTGACCGCTTCCAAGAGTTTCCGAAGCTGGCTTTCCTCCATGTACTGGAAGAGGATAGCTAAAAACTGAGCCGGTCGCCAACCTGCAGGCCCTGCGCGGCAGCTTGCCCGCCCGCGAGTTCGAGCACATACTGGGCGGGCATGCCTTCTCCGTAGTTAGGGCAAGCGGCGGGGTTCTTTGCCGGGCAAGGTGGCGTGTCGGCCGAGATGTAGACGATGCGCCGGTCCGCATCGATCCACAAAATATCGAGTGCGATGAGGGTTTGGTACATGTAGAAGGACCGCGGCTGCATGTCGGCAAAAACGAACAGCATGCCATGATCAGCAGGTACGTGATCCCGAAACATCATCCCCGTCTGGTGCTCCTGGGGAGTTATCGCCACCTCCGCCCGGATCTTTGCTCCGTTGGGCAAGGTTACCGGCATCGTCTGCAGCACCGCATAGGTGTCCGGCGCCGGCGGCGACGAGCAGGCTATCCAGTAGGAAGCGCACAGACAGAGAACAAGCGGACCCATCCGCGACCCCGTGGCTGTTCGAGACTGAAGTGCGGAGCCGAACACGCGGTTTGAGTGTAGCCTGAGAGTAGAGGAAGGGCTCGGTTGTCGGATAGGCCGTATGAACCCTGCAAGCTTGCGGACCCTCACCCCATGATACTAATTGCAATACCGATCGCTGTAGCGCTGTTCGCGGTTACTGCGTCCGCAGGTCCGAGCACCCAGCAGCTTGAAGCTCTCATCGACGAAGCGGAAGTCGTTGCCGCAGTCAGGATTCTTTCCACCGACTATCGCGCCACGGCCGCGGACGGCCCGATGTACGCTGATGCGAAACTGCTCAAGGTTATCAAAGGGGATCTTTCGAGAGCGCAAAGGATTCACTTTGGCGCCAGCGCCTGGGTGGGGCCGACCTACAGTGCTGGTCAGGAAAGGATCGTCTTTCTTGCCCGGGTAGCCGGCGGTCACGGGTACTACAAGAACGCACGTTGGAGTAGCTTGGAGGCGGGAAAGGTTGACCTCTACTTTCTCCACCAGGAGATCGACGAGCTATTGGAAGCCACCTTGCGGGAGTTTCTCCGCAGCCTGGCTCATGCGGAAAGTTCTCTCCCCAAGCTGGAGTGTAAGCTCGTTCGCACCACTGCCGGGAACCTTCAATTATCCGTCAAGCTGACGAACGTAGGCGATCGGACACTCTGGTTCCACATGTCCGGGCTGCGGGTCAGTTTCGAAGCTCGTCAAGTGAGACACGCTCTCTCAATCGATTGGCACGCGGACGACAAAGACAACTGGTTCCCGCTTCCACCTGGGTCGGTTCTTTCGGGCTACGCCATTATGGGGGAAGAGCAAGTTGCCGCCGCCGGGGAGTTGACCATCACGCTCGGCCATAATAGCGCTCGTTTCCCCGAGTCTGCCTGGCTGGGCTTTCAGACCGTCAAGCTGCGCGTTCCGGAATAACGAGAGCGTGCATCCGAGAACCGGACAGAGCCGCGCCGTCAGGGGCGGGGCCCCGCGCGCGAGAACCGGACAGAGCCGCACCCGTCAGGGTGAGGGCCCGCGGCGAGAAGCGTACAGATTCGCGTCGACCGAAGGCTTGGGCCCGCAGGCTAACGCCCACGGCTCTGTGCGGCTATGTTCGGCCAGCCGACTGTCTACGCCAAACGGTTGGGGCAACGCGGCTCTGTTCGCAAGTGAAAAACGCCACTACACAGCGGCAGATGAATGACCAAACCGGCCCCGTCAGGGGCCACAACAATCTCAGCCCACGGCTTCAGTGGGAAAAAGGAGCAGTTCGGGGAAGCCCTGGAATGGGCGACACAAGGGACCGCATCCCTAAACCGGCGCCGTCAGAGGCAGCAGCATCGACGGAATTTCTATCTCAATTGTCGCTCGGCCCCAGCCGTTTCAGCTCTTCAAACCAGTTCTCGACGACGATGAATTGTGTCGGTGGGGACGTACCGGATTGCCGGTCGCTACCGCGCCGAGTTCGTCGGTGATCCTTAGTCGTAGATAGTGTAGCCGATCATATTCGCGTCGGTTTGCCGAGCGCCGCCCAGAACGTAGGGCGCATCGTCCTACGCCCGCACCTCGACGATGGTCGCTCCCGCACCACCTTCGTGCTGCTCGGCTTGGTAGTAGCGCTCGACCAGAGGATGGCCCTTGAACATTTGCCACAGCGCCCGCCGCAGGACGTTCATGCCGTGCCCGTGAATTACTCGCACCCTGGTCACTTCGGCCAGCAAGGCATCGTCGAGCAGCTTGTCTACGGCCTCTTGCGCTTCCTCGGAGGTCTTGCCGATCACGTTGATTTCGGACAACTCCTTCGGTTCCCGCGGGGAATGCTGAACGGTGACGCGGGCGGGAAGTCTGCCCGCTGCGTGAGAGGCCGGCAGAACTTCGGCGATGTCGGCCGCCGCCACCCGGAGCTTCAACGAGCCGGCCTGCACTTCGAAGCCGCCATCGGCCAGCTTCCGCGTCACGCGTCCGACGGCGCCTAGTTCCGAAAGTCTGACCGTGGCTCCCTCTTCGACCGCCGGAGGTTGGGGCGGCGATTCCGTAGTCGACTGCAACATGCTTTGGGCGGCCGTGCGGAAGTCGTCCCGGAGCTCCCGGCGCCCCTTGGCGCCTCGGACCTGGGCGTCTGACACCAGGCGGCGCTTCGCTTCGGAACGAGCCAGCCGTTCCAACGCGTCCTTGCTCTGAGCTTCGAAGCGCGCGATCAATTCCTCGACCCGCTGCTCGAGTTGCCTGATCTTGGCGGTCTCGCGGCGCTGCCATTCGAGCGCCACCTTGCTTTCCCGCTCGCGCAGGCTGCGCTCGGCCTGGCGCAGGTCGCCCTCGGCCGATTCGTAGCGCGCGAGTTGAAGGCGAAGTTGCTCCAGGAAGGCCACCGTTTGCTCTCCTCGCTGGTCCATCGCCCTTCGGGCGCGCTCGATGATGGACTCGGGTATGCCTAGCCGTTGAGCCATAGCCAAGCCCGCGGACTGGCCGGGCACTCCCACCGTAAGCCGATAGTTCGGTGAAAGCGTTTCCTGATCGAAGCCGACAGCAGCGTTCTCCACGCCTTCCCCGGTGGCCGCAAAGGCCTTCAGAGCCGGCAGGTGAGTTGTCGCCAAGCAAAAAGATCCCCTGGTCTGAAAGTGGCCTAGGACAGCGATCCCGAGCGCTCCACCTTCTTCCGGGTCGGTGGCGGCCGCGATCTCGTCGATAAGGACCAGCGAGCGGCTGGTTGCTCGCTCCATCATGTGTTTGAGCTGGTTGATGTGAGCGGAAAACGTGCTCAGGCTTTCCTTGATGGACTGGGAGTCGCCTATGTCGGCCAAGACTTGTTCAAACCACGGAAACTCGGCCTCGTCCGCCGGGACCGGCAGGCCTGACTGAGCCATGACCACCAGCAAGCCGACTACCTTGAGCGCAACCGTCTTGCCCCCCGCATTAGGACCGCTGATCACTAAGACCCGGCGCTTCTCGTCCAAAGTGAGCGACATCGGAACCACGGCCTGGTCTTCGCTTCGAAGCACGTCCTCGAGCAGCGGATGACGGGCCCGCTTCAGCCTCAACCGCACGGGTGGCTTGGAGGAAAAGCTGGGGATTATGCAGTCAAACTCCCTGCTAAAACGGGCCTTCGCGAACAGCAGCTCGAGATGAGCGAGCGCCTCGACCGCAGCCGTAACTTCGTCGACACGCCGGCGAAGCCACTCGGTCATTTCACCCAGGATGCGTTGAATCTCGCGCTGCTCATCCTCGAGCATGCGTACGTGGCGGTTGTTGAGTTCGATCGTCGTAAGGGGTTCTATGAATACTGTCTGCCCAGTCGAACTCGCGCCGTGAATCACCCCTTCGATCCGCCACTTCCAGGTGGCCTTGACCGGCACGACGAGCCGCCCGTTGCGAATCGTCACGTAGTCCTCCTGCAAGACCCCTTCCTGGCCGTGCGTGCGAAGAAAACGCTCCAGCGATTTGTGAACCAGTTGGCGATTTTGTTCGATCTGTCGGCGGATTCGCGCCAAGCCCGGGCTGGCCTTGTCGGCCACTCCCCCATCGGGCAGAATCTTGCCCGACAGTTCCTTGACGATCGGACGGAAGCCGTCGAGCGCTTCTCGCCAGGTTGTGAGGCGCGGATAATGGTCGCCGCACGCGCCGAGGCGTTGGTGAGTTTCCCCGGCCCGATCGAGCAGTCCGAGCAAGTTATAGATGTCAAGGGCCTCGAGGACCGATCCCTCCAGGCGAAGGCGTTCGAGGGCGGGCCGCACCTCGCGGAGGCCCGAAAAACTGAGAGCTGGAGCCGGCTGGTGTCCCGAGCCAGCCTTTTCGGCCTGCCGCAGCCAGCCGAGGGCTTCCGCCGTCTCGGCCAAGCTCTCCTCCGCCGCATCGCGAGAGGCCAGCACCGGCTGCCGGGCAAACTCCTCAAGCCGCCACTTTCCCAGCGGGCTGACGATGTAGCGCTCCAGCAGCGCTATCAGCTGGGGCAATTCGAGGGTTTTTAAGTGCTCCATTTCATGAATGCACTTACATTACCTGGAAATGCACACGGGCAGAGTGGTCCGCGTCCACAAAACCCTGTTGAGTAATGCGGGTCAAGTCGGGGGGCAACATCAGATCTCAACCACGCTGGGAAAGGGCGTCGCGCAACGCGAATGCCTTTTCGATGACGGCTGGCGTACCTTTGGTGATTTCGTAGCGAGACACGTCCCGGCGGTTCACCCATTCGGCCGCGTCGGCATCGTCAGCGACTCGCAATGTCCCGCTCAACGGCTCACAGACGTAATCCACGAGGACGTAGTGGTACTCGATCTTTCCGTCGTCGTCGTAGATGATTCGCTCCAGCACTTCCACCGTCTCCAGCACTCGAACCTCGAGGCCGACCTCCTCGCGGATCTCCCGGCGGATGCCGTCAACCAACGACTCGCCCAGCTCCAGCATGCCCCCAGGTATAGACCACAGTCCCTTGCTGGGCTCTCGGCCGCGGCGCACTAGCAAAACTCTGGGGCCTTCGGTGATGATTGCCCCAACGCCCACGACCGGCCGTGACGGATATCTACGGGACATTCTCTTTCCCGATTCCATCACACCTACTCCGGGCAGGCAAGGCTACCAGACTAACGCCCGGCCTCGTGGAATAGATTTGCCCGTCAATCACGGCCCGGCGTCCCCAGGCGTGACTTTCTCGTTTCTTTACTTGGCATCCACTCTCCCCTACGGTACATACTGTAAGAGAGGGAAGGCATCTCATGGCTCTGTGTCCGGATTGCGGGCAAACAGTCGACATCACGGAAGACGACCTCGTCATCGGTGACATCGTCACTTGTGCGGATTGCGGCGCGGAGCTCGCAGTGGTAAGCCTACAGGAACTTGAACTCCAGGCGGTGTTGGATGAGGACGAACTAGATGAAGACATGCTGGACGACGAGGAGTTGGAAAGGCATGAGCAACACTCCCGCAACGGCAGAAACCAGACTCTTGACAAGAAGGATTACGGAGATTACTAAGACACGCTTCCGACAGGTTCTGGCTTTCTGCCTCGTGCTGCTGTGTGCCGTGGTGGCGACGGCCGGCGCGAAGAAAAAACGAACGAGCCAGCCGCAAGCGCTCGTTTCCGGAACGGTCTTCCAGAAGAGTGGCCGATTGCTCCCTGGCGCCAAGGTCACAGTAGTAGACGAAGAAGGCAAACCAAAGCGAGTACGTAGCATCACCGACCGGCGTGGCGAATTTGCGATCCGCGTACCGGCGGGCAGAGCCCGCTATCGCGTTACCGCGCAGGCCAAGGGTTTCCAATCACAGGAAAAGACAGTCGAGATCTACGAGAGTGAGAAAGTTACAGTCAACTTCCAGTTGCCCCCCAACCAGAAGGCAACCGCCAAGCAAGACTAGACGTCCAACTACTGATCCGAAAGCTGTCAGGGGATGGAGAGGACAAATGGGAAGATCGATCCGCTTTTCGGCTGTGTTGCTGGTGCTCGTGTGGCTTGCCGGTACGGCTGACCCCTGCCTCGCCAAGAAGAAAAAGGAAAAGCCTACGCGATCTGTCACCGGCCTGGTTTGGGATCAGATCGAGAACCCCATCGCCGGGGCCGTCGTCCAGCTCAAGAACACCCGCACGCTGCAAGTCAAGTCCTTCATCACCCAGGAAAAAGGCAGTTACTACTTCCACGGTCTCGACCCTAACGTAGACTACCAGCTGACAGCGCAGTACGAAGGCGTCAGGAGCCGAACACGAACCCTCAGCACTTTCGATGACCGCAAGGAAGTGATCTACAACTTCAAGCTGAAGCTGGAGAAGTAGCGGCTCGTTCTCCGGCCTCCGATTTCCCTCTAGCAAGTGCCTTGGTCCGCGGTAGGGCGTCAGCCTCGCCGGCTCCGCTTGTAGGGCGCGTGTCGGACCCGCCCGTGGGCCGGTTTCAAACCGGCCCCTATCATACGATTTCGTCAGACCGACCCACTACCCTGACCGCTCAATACGGCACTCAATGCCGTATCATGGGACTGTGCGTGAGGGCAAACAATAAGGTTACCGTGATCCTTCCTACAGCGCTGGTCGAAAAGGCGACGCGAGCATCAGGAGTTGGCCTGACCCCGACCATTCGCCAAGGCCTTGAGGCCGTTATTGTGTCGGATGCTTGCCGCCAACTGCGCAAGTTGAGAGGGAAGGTCCGGCTGTCAATCGACGTAAAGGAGTTGAGGCGCGACTAACCTCCTCTGTGCGGACACCAACTGCTGGATAGCCTATCTGGCCGGGGAAGCAGGCTCTGATGTTGAGCTCCTCGCGAGCGGACTCGAGCAGGAAGCCGTCGTCATGTCCCCGGTAGTGCTCGCGGAGTTGTTCAGCGATCCCTCCCTCAGCAGAAAGCTCCAGGCGAGCTTTCGGCCTCTGCCGATGCTTGACGCTAGCCCAGGGTTTTGGGAGCGATCCGGTCGACTCAGGGCGCGGCTAAGGGAGCGCGGTTATCGGCCCAAGTTAGCGGACACGCTCATCGCGCAAGGGTGCATCGACTATCGCACTCCCCTTCTGACGAGAGACCGCGATTTCCAGCCCTTCGCTAAGCACTCGAAACTTGGACTAGTCTTGCCGGCTTGACGAGGATGGCTGGGCCGAGGGCTTCGACCTTCTCTACAACACCGGTCCGATCCGCCAGGGAATGAACTCGCGGTGGCCGAGAGCTTCGCTGAAGGTCTTCTTCCCGGATGCAATCCCTAGCAGGAAACGGTAGATTTTTTCGCCGGCTTGTTCCATATCCTCGGCCCCTTCGGTGATGGTGCCGGTGTTGATGTCCATGTCCTCGTCCATGAACTTTCCCGTCTGAGAATTTGACGCGATCTTGACCACCGGTACGGTCGGGAAACCGAAGCAACTTCCACGTCCGGTCGTAAACAGGCAGACATTGCACCCGCCGGCGGCCATCCCGGTGACCGAGGTGGGGTCGTAGCCGGGCGTGTTCATGAACACAAAGCCGTTGCTGCCGATTCGCTCGGCGTAATCATAGACATCGGTCAAAGGCGAAGTGCCTGCCTTGGCCACCGCTCCCAAGGACTTCTCGACGATGTTGGTAAGGCCCCCTGCCTTGTTGCCGGGCGTGGGATTACTGTCGAACGTGGGTGCGTCCATGAATCCGGCCACATAGCGCTTGTACCATTCGATTCTAGCCAAGAGCTTTTCGCCCACTTCGCGGCTGACGGCTCTGCGCGTGAGCAAGTGCTCCGCCCCGTAGATCTCGGTCGTCTCGCCGAGACAGACTGTCCCTCCCTGCTTGACCAGCAGATCAGAGCAGTAGCCGACCGCGGGATTCGCCCCGATGCCGGAGAACGCGTCCGACCCCCCGCACTCGAGCGCCACGACCAGTTTCGACGCCGCACATTCAACTCTTTCGGGCCGGCCAACTTCCGCGATCAGTTCCCAAACAGCCTTGACGCTATCGGCCACAACACGGCGTGTACCTCCGCTGTCTTGAAGCGTGAACCCTCGCCGAGGCGCGCGCTCACTTCCGTTTTCGTCCGGACGGAGGTAATAGCTAATCTGGTTGACCTCGCAGCCAAGCCCGACGACGACGGCCGCGGCCACGTTGGGGTGGTCGGCCAGCCCATCAAGCGTCCGGCGAAGCAATTGGGTATCGGGCCCCTCCGCCTGGCCGCAACCATCGACATGGGGAAAACAGACGACGCCGTCAATGCCTGTTCCCCCGAAGGACTCATGTTGAAAAGCAGCCTCGATCTTCTGCGTGGCGTGAGCCGCGCAGTTGCTTGCGCCGACAATGGCCACATAGTTGCGGGTCCCCACGCGCCCGTCAGTGCGCGGATATCCCATGAACGTGCGCTCGGGCAAAAACGGCACCTCCGACAAATCGTTGAGCGACGTGGAGAACTCGTACTGGCGATCCCCGACGTCGTACAGCAGGTTGTGGACGTGGACCAGCTCGCCGGGACGAATAGGTTCCCGGGCCGTACCGATGTTCTCCCCATACTTGAGGACGGCGGTCCCCTCGGGGATATCCGCCAGCGCGATCTTATGTCCGGCTGCGACCGCTTGATGGATTTGGATCTCTCGGTCTTCGACGGCGATCACGCTGCCGGCCAGTAGGGGTACCCGGGCGACCACGACGTTGTCGCGGCTATTGAGCCGAATGAATGCCTTGTCGGGCTGAATGCCGCTGCCTAGAGTTACAAGTCCCATGACCGGTTGCAACGGAGTTTCGGACGGGCCAGACCGCGCGAACCATTCATCCTAGCAGCTTGGCCCGGCGGATTCGGAGCGGCCAACGCGCGCGTCAACTACGTTCTGAGACTCTGACTGCCCCCTCCCGCCAGAGGGGAGAAGCCGCGATCCCTAACCGTGCTCGGCGAGCACTCGTCCCACTTCCAGTAACAACTCAACGTCTTTTTCGGAAAACTCACGTTCTTCGATGGTGGCGATACCGAGCGCTCCCACCACGCGTTCTCCCGACATCACAGGGACGCAAACGGAACCTTTGACGCCCGTATCCCGGGCTTGCGGACGTACGGCGCCACTGGCGTCGCTTTGCAGATTGCACAAGTTGACGGGTTCTTTGCGCTCAACCGCCAACCCTGCGATGCCTTTGCCGACAGGAATGGTTTGGATCAGCGCCAGCAGATGCTCCGGGATCGATCCCGCCCACGCTTTCAGGTGTAGGAGCTCGTCGCTTCTTAGTTCGTGAAGTGTTCCCGTATCGGCCCGAAAATGACGGAGCGCGAGGTCAAGAACCTGGGAAGGGTCGCTGGCTTGGTCTCGCAGTTCCTCCAAGAAAGCCTCTTCATTCATGGCGGTCGGCCTCCACGATCCGACTACTCTTGCTCGAACCCACTCTTGCCACTGGCGGTTCGTGGTCTGTAAGTTGCAGAAACTGGGGTCACCGAACTGCACCAGGCGTCGAGATGAGTCTCGACGCGGCACGCTGAGAGCGTGCGCCACAAAGCAATTGGACGTTTACGCACGGACTTTGGGCGCTGCCGGTAGGACCCGAAGCGCAGGCGCTGGGCGCTTGCCTGCTGTGTTGGCCTTCCGGCCGACGGTTCCCGCCTGACGTGCTGCGCGCAGCCGCGATCAACGCTCGTTTTGTCACGCTAAAATAAACGGGGCTACTTTAGGCAAGTCTTCCGTCGAAGACTCCGACTTATGATCATGTCACAGGCGCTAAGGATCTCGCTTGCTTTGGCTTGTGCCGGTCTTGTGCCGGCGGCAGCGGCCGGGAACGCTCAGACCTTGGTGCGCTCGGCCATCGTCGGGGAGCAGCTTCACCTTTTCAACACCGACAAAGCCGTTCTCTCGTCCGGGCAGCGCCGCACCGACTTTCCTTGTTCGGTGACGCCTTTGCCGCCTCAGCTTGGGTTTGACCTAGAGTTCCTTGCCGGGTATCTGTTCAAAATCCCCCTAAGCGCCCTGGCGGGTGAAGGGACGACGATCCGGGTCCTGTTTAGGGTGCAACCGCTGGACGGAAAAGAGCGCGACTACTACTTTTCCGATCGCTACACCGTTCCGCCCATTGAGGAGGGAAAGAGCGGGGACGTCACTGTCGTAGGAAGGTACAAGCTAGGACCGGGCCGCTATCAGGTGGATTGGCTGATGCGTGACGGTGCGGAGAGGGTGTGTTCCACTCGCTGGCGAGTTAAGACACCCTCCTTGGAGGATCTTGACGGCCTTGCAGCGACCGGCGTGCCTTATTTCGTCGCGGCTCACCAAGAAGACATCTTTGAGGAGGATCCTCCCATGCAGCGGGCGCGACCGAGGAATCTGCTGCATCTCAAGCTTCTGGTGAACTTTACACCCACTGACTTCAGTCAGTTCCGACTGCGAGAATACGACCTCCGGAACATCGTTTCCATACTGCGAGCCATCGCGCACGAGCCCCGGTTCGGAACCTTCAGTCTGGTTGCTTTCAACTTGCAGGAGGAGCGCCTCATCTTTGAAGAGCAGCATGTCCCTAAGATCGACTTTCCTTCGCTAGGCAATGCGGTCGAATCCATCCGGGGCGACACCGTTGACGTCACACAGTTACGAGACCACGAAAGCGGCTCCCGTTTTTTGACAGAACTGCTCCAAAGCCATCTGGGATCCCAAGAGGCCGAGCCTGACGCAGTGATCATCGTCGGCCCCAAGGTCTTGCTGGGAACCAGAATCCCGAGGAAGGCGCTCCGCGAGGCGGGGAGCGTGAGTTGCCCCGTTTTCTACTTGATCTACGACAGGACGCCGCAGGCACACCCGTGGCGGGACGCTATCAGCAACGTCCTTAGAGTCTACAAAGGTCAGGAATACGCCATCGCGGCGCCGAAAGATTTCGGACGCGCTATGAACGGCATGATCCGCCGACTGACCGCCAAGGCAGAAGCCGTATCGAGCTTCAAGCAAGGGGGCGGCTTCGGGGTGGGCCAGGAGTGACGTAGCCTAGGTTGCCGATACGGCCGGTTTCGAAGTCACGAGCGCGTTCCCCTTCTTCCCGCTCACCCAGACTCACCGGCTGCCAGTCATCGCCGCAAGCTTGTCCTTGCCGTCGGTCAGCCATTCCAGATTGAATCGCGTGAAGGTGATTTTTTCGTAGGGACCCTGGTCGCCCCGCTCGTACAAGCAACCAATCGTCAGATCCCGCAGAACCGTCAGGGACGAGTAGGCGGACGGCCCGGCGTAAAGCTGTTTACTGATGGGCCAGGTCTTGCCCTCGTCGTAGCTGAGGCGCGCGGTCATGTTGTTGCGCTCCAAGCTCGCGGGATTCAGGAAGACGAGGCGGCTCTTGGGATAGTGCAGGCCGTCGGTGTGGACGATCAAGCTGCCCTGGCAGCGCGGCTCGATGAGGGCGGGGTCTTCGGTCATCTCCGACCAGGTCATCCCACCGTCGGTGCTGCGGGCGATTTTGCGGTGGTTGCCGCTCGCGCCTCTCATGTTGAGCAGCAAGGAGCCGTCATCGAGCTCGACCACGTGGGTTTCGTTGGTGCTCCACGGCCCTCGTGCTTCACCGCCAATCTCCCACGTCTTTCCGTGGTCATCGCTGTAGCTCAAAAACACGACCGAGCGCCCGTCATCCGGTGTGTAATAGCGAGGAATAATGAGGCGGCCGTCCCGCGTTTGGATTCCCGTGCCGGGGCCGGGGGAACCGGCGCGCCACTCGGGTTTCTTGACCATGGCCGTGATGTCGATAGGCTCGGACCAGGTCTCACCGTCGTCATCGCTCTTGACAGCCCAGTACATGAAGGTGTCCCCGGTAAGCCCAGCCTTGGCGTTTGCACTACCGATCCCCTTGGGACAGTAAACCGAGAACACCCAGATCGTCCCCGTTTCGCGATCGACTAGGCCACAGGAATCCGCCACCGCCCCCTCGCCGGCGTCCGCAAGCCGTTGAAGCGGTCCCCAAGTCTTGCCGCCGTCGAAACTGCGTTTCAGCGCCAGATCGATGTTGTTAGGGGGATCGCTCTCCTTCTCCACGCGGGCATCGCAAAACGCTAAGAGCGTACCCTTGTTCGACGTTACGAGCACCGGGATGCGGTATTCGAAAATTCCATCTTGCCCGCCGACAAAAACGTCCGTCTGCTCGAAGATAGCCTCGTTTTCACTGACCGTCGCCACCTTGTTACACATAAGGCACGTCAGCGCCACCGTAACCAGCAATATCCTACGCATTGAGTCATTCTCCTAATTGGGACTTGTCGACGCAACTCCTAACAGCCCGTGGCGAGGGTGCAGCGACACAAAGAATGGGCACAACCGGATCTCCTAACCGCTGTTGATTTTCCGTGTAAGTTACTGGATTAATGGTGGTTATGAGAAATTGGCTTTGTTTGGTCATTTCGTTAAGTCAGACGCTTCCGCGGGCGAAAAAAGCCATGGGAAGGGCCCGCGCCCTGACGGGCGCGGCTCAGTCCGGTACTCACCTGCTCCGTCGTGTGGCTAGCCGCGAGTGTGGTTGTCTCAACGGTTCGGCCTCGACAGTCAGCTTGGTGAACATAACAGCACAGAGCCGCGGGCGTTAGCCCGCGGGCCCGCGCCCCGATGGTGTTGGGGCGGACGCGGGTTCATCCATGCCGAGCGGCTTCATCTCTGGACCGCTCGCTCACACTCGCGGCTCGGCGCTCTGGGATATCAAGGGCGCAGCCCGTGGCCAGTTAGTGCGAAGCCGCTTGTGGCAACCCCCGATTTGCTCATATCTTTCCTGGGACGGCCTCCCGCGTCTATTCTATCGCGGGCGGCTAGGATTTCCCTGGATAAGGGCCCGGAAGTTACTGAAAAAAAATATGTTGCTGCTTGTGACCGGCAGATTGGGCAACGACTAGAGAAAGGCCGCAGGTCTGGGCAAAACGGCGGCCCAGGCCTGTGCTACGGGACTGGACCGCTTGCTGACGCGCGCGGCTCAGTTTGGCTCTTAGCTTATCGGGAACCGTTTCGAGGAAGGGGGCCTGCTGGAAGTTGGTCACGCCTACCAACAGTCCACTGAGTGGGACCAGCCGCGGCCACCGCTTTACGGCAGTCCATAACCGCTCATGGGAATCGCGGCCAGGCCCATCGGGTTGATGAACCTCGAAATCTTCGGGAGCAGAACGGCCGCAGGTCTTCCCAGCGCACCCAGCCATTACGCCCTGGAGGGATCGGGGAGTCAAGAGATCCAAAGTGCCGATTTCGCCTGTTATTCGTACCGTTACTTTCTGGCCGCGAGCAGCGCTAGGGCGATCTGGTAGTGGGGCCGACCTGTCGCTGGGCTGTCAAATCAACAGCGCCAATAACAAGGTGTAACCGCCGCGCCCTCAGCCAAGTTTTTGCGAGCGACTTCGGAAACTTGTTCCCGCCGCTGATTTCCTGTTACAAAGGGTAGTCAGGCGTGACCCTTCTAAAGTAGCGCCTTACTAGTGGACTGTCCTGGAGACAAGTTCACTATAGATTCGGAAATGTCGGGCTGGAAAGCCCGACACAGCACGCTGAAAGCGTGCGCCACGTCGCCAGGATCAGAAAGTCTTGTCGAGGACAGCTTACTACTGATGTTCGCAAAATGTAGTGAGCAATACCAGCCGAAGACTCGCGAAATAGCGTGACCTTGGAAGCCGGGCACGGCATGCCGTGCCCCTACAATCTGAACACGGGCCATGTCAGTATAATTCGTCGATGCCAGAAAGGGCGCGTACAAACAAACGCGATCGTTCATCCGCCTTGTGAATGCGCGGTGGTCTGCCGAAAGCCGAGCCTATCACTATATTTTGCTATATTTTGCGAAACTCAATAGGAGCAAACCTACGAGCCTCCGAGTCTGTCAATTGGGAAGCGGCAGCAGCGGTAACGCAACCCTGGTAGCCACCGATCGCGTACGTCTTCTGGTCGATGTCGGCTTCAGTTTCCGCGAGGTCGGAAAGCGGCTGCGGGCCATCGGAGAAGACGCGGAAAAGATCGATGCCATCCTCATCTCCCATGAGCACGCCGATCACGTCTCGGGGCTGCCGCAATGGGTCAAGAAGGCAAGAGCGCCCATCTACATCACGGAGTCAACCGAAGCGGCCTTGGAGTGGAACGGCGTCGAACCGAATATCGAGCGCTTTCGGGCAGGCCAACGGCTGTTTATCGGGGACCTCGAGGTCGACACGTTCACCGTGCCCCACGACGCAGTTGACCCGATCGCGTTCTGCTTTTGCTCACAAGGGATCAAGGCAGGCCTGGTGATGGACCTGGGCTACATCCCCGATTCAGTGAAACATCACATTGGCGGCTGCCATGTGCTGCTGCTTGAGTCGAACCACGATTTGGAGATGCTCCGGGTCAGCCCCTACCCGTTCTTCGTCAGACAGCGCGTGGGGAGCCGCAATGGACATCTCTCGAATCAGGCGGTCTCCGAGTTCCTACAGACCGGTTTTGACGGCCAAGCGAGATGGCTGGTTTTGACTCATCTGAGTGAAAAGAACAATCACCCGGCTATTGCCGAAATGTCGGCCCGTGACGCCCTAAACCGGTGCGGAGCTAGCGATACACGCCTCGTGCTCGCTGAGCAGCGCCGCCCCACGGAGGTTTTCCGGCTTTGATTCCGCGTTACACCCGCCCGGCCATGGGCCAAATCTGGTCCGACGAAAACAAGTTCCGCAAATGGCTCGAGGTGGAGCTAGCAGCTTCGGAGGCGTTAGCTGAGATCGGAGAGGTTCCGGCTGAGGCCGCGAAAGCTCTCCGCCAACACGCCGACTTTGATGTGGGCCGGATCCACGAGATCGAAGGCCAGGTGAAGCATGACGTCATCGCCTTCACCACAGCCGTGGCGGAGAAGATGAGCGCGGCCGGCGCGGCCGATGCTTCCCGGTGGTTCCACTACGGGCTGACCTCGAACGACGTGGTCGACACGGCTCAGGCGCTGCAGATCAAGGACGCGAGCGAACTTATTCAATCGGACCTCGAAGAGCTGCGCCAAGTGCTGCGGGAGCGGGCTTTCGAGTTCAAGCACACCGTAATCATTGGGCGCACCCACGGGGTCCACGCGGAACCGACGACATTCGGACTCAAGATAGCCAACTGGTATGCCGAGGTTGACCGCCACGTGGCGCGCTTCAAGACCGCGGCGGAGCAGATTCGGGTCGGCAAAATCTCGGGCGCTGTCGGAACATTCGCTCACATCAGCCCCCAGGCCGAAGAACGGATTTGCGAAAAACTCGGCTTGGAACCGGCGCCCATTTCCTCGCAGGTCATTCAAAGAGATCGGCACGCCCACTACCTGTCGATCCTGGCGCTCATCGCCGCCACGCTTGAAAAGATCGCCCTCGAGGTGCGCCATCTGCAACGCAGCGAGGTTCGAGAAGCTCAGGAGTATTTCTCGAAAAAGCAGAAGGGCAGCTCGGCGATGCCGCACAAGAAAAACCCCATCACGTCCGAGCAGATCTGCGGGCTGGCTCGGGTCTTGCGCTCGAATGCTCTTGCTGCCTTTGAAAACATCGCTCTCTGGCATGAGCGCGACATATCTCACTCCTCGGTCGAGCGCATCATCCTGCCGGACTCAACCATCCTGGCGGACTATCTGCTAGCTAAGACGGCGGACCTCGTTCGAAAGCTCTTGGTCTATCCCGAGCAGATGAAAAACAATGTCGACCTCGGTGGAGGCCTCGTCTTCTCAGGGCAACTGCTACTGGACCTTGCGGCCAAGGGCGTATTGCGCGAGCAAGCCTACGAGTGGGTGCAGCGCAACGCCATGCGGGCCTGGGAAGAGGGGGCCGATTTCCGCCAACTGGTGGAAGAAGACCCGGACATCAGCTCGGTTCTGAGCACAGAAGAAATCTCCGCGGCGTTTTCCCTCAAGCGACAGCTTCGTCACGTCGATTACGTCTTTGAGCGGGTTTTCGGCAAAACCTAGGCCGAATTCTTGACCAGGCATTCGTCGGGCCGGGCCCATGTACCTAATTGGGTGACCCGGATAGAGCGGTCAGCACTACTACCAATGGGTCGAACGGCGTACCCCAGCCTTGGTGAAGAATTTCGAGCTAGGCCCAAATAGGGTCGTAAGGGGCATCTCCCGCCCGTTTCTCAGTGCCGATCACGACGATCCGTAACCTGCGACACACTTTTATGGCCCGTTTAGTACCAGAACTGCAAATTTTGTTTTGGGATTTGGACAGATTCGGGCTAAAATCTTCAATGGAGCGTATATGTCAACCGCAACGTTGGGACAGGTAACAGCGACTCAAGACGCGAGCGGCATCCGGATCCTTTTGGCAATGGATAACGTGGCGGCTCGACTTACCCTGGAAGCCTTGCTTCGCAAGAGCGGCTATGCCGTGGACTCCGCAGCTTCTTTGCCGGAGGCCATGGAGAAGGTCGAAGGTGAGCAATATGCCTTGGAATGGGGTATCCACTTGACTCATGTAACCCCAACATCTTGTGGTTGGGCTCACGGGGCCTCAGCGTCCCAGTCGGCGACGATCGATCGATACGGCGTTGGGTCCACGGCGACTGCCTGCTGCACAAGGCGGTAGAAGAGTTTTCCCCGGCTGCGTGAGTTGCGCCGGTTGAAGCGGAACACAAACTCGTCGAGGTAGTAGTCCAGATGCTCGTGGCTAACCGCGCCTTGGTGCGTGCCCAGCAGCCAGCGCTTGAGCAACGAGATCGCTTGGTGCACCCTCGGCAATAATTCCGAGGCCTGCTTGCGGCGGCCCGACAGAAAGACGATGCGATGCTGGTAGCCCTTCTTCTCCAGCGGCTCGTAGCCCAGCCAGCCGTCGGTGTGCACCACTCTTCCCGGCTCGACCGACTCCTCCACGAAGGGCATCAAACTGGCCGCCGATGCGTTCCGCACGCGCTGCATGCGGATCCGTCCTAGCCCGCGGCCTCTCTCTTCCGCGGCTACTGCAATCAAGGCTTTACGCTCGGTCTGCCGGCCGCTCACACCCTCTTCCTCAGCGCCCCAATAGGTCTCATCGACCTCGACTACGCCCGCCAATCGCTCCCGCCCCGGACGCACCATCGCTCGCCGCAGCTTGTGCATCCAGGTCCACGCGGTTTGATAGCTGCCCAACCCGAGAACGCGCTGCAGACCCAGCGCGCTGACCCCGTTCTTTTGCGAAGTGACGTGCCAGATCGCCCGGAACCACAGCCGCAGCGGCTTACGTGTGTCTTGGAAGATCGTGCCCGAGGTCACCGACGTCTGCCGCCCGCAGCGAGCGCATTCGAACCACACTTTGCGCACCGGCCAAGCCCGCTCATGCCCGCATCCCGGACAGCGGAAACCCTCCGGCCAGCGCAACGCGGACAGATAGTCGCGACAGGCCTCTTCGCTGGCGAAGCGTACCTCGAACTCGAGCAGGTCGCGTGGATAATCCTCCACGAAAGCGCATACTACATCTTGGGGTCACCTGAGTCAAGTGGATACCCCATTTGCCTTGGTTTTGTGTAACTTACAGGGAGAGTCCCCGGAGGCCTGCCGCCGAGTGATCAAGCTGGCTCAGACTCAGGAATACCGTCCCGCAACAGCCTATCTCACCGCCTCGCCGGAAAAGCGGAGGCCGCAAAACACCGATCAGCTATTGATCGAACCAGTCGACGTCCCCAGCCTGCTGACTCAGGTCACCGACCTGATTGCAAGCCGAGCGGCTGACCGGGCCCGCCGAGCCGTGCGCCGAAATGGGGCGTAATCGGCTGCCTCGAAGGGCAATCTGAGGACGTGAGGGTGCAGACTGCACCCGTGAGTAGGACGTACGGCTACGCCGCATTTCTCACCACGGTCGCGGTGGACGAGGCGAAAGGCCCGGCGGCCATGGCTCGCGGCAACAGTTCGTGCACATCGCCCAGCGTAGAGTATGTCGGCAAGCGGCGCGATGAATCGCGCCCGGGCACGGCATGCCGTGCCCCTACATTCTTAAACCCTTACGTTAAGCACGGCGAGCAAGCCGAACGAAGTAATGGCGGGCCTATCGTGTGCTTCGACCGGCCGCTGGCGAGAAATCCGGGCTACGCCTCAAGGGATGGGTCGTTTGACGCGACGGGACTGGCTGCGGTGGGCCGGCAATCGGGCGGCTGGATAATTTGCTTACTTCAGCCTGTAGACATCGATGGAATCTGTCTGGTTGGGCTTGGGGAAGGACTTCACTAGGCGGGCATCGGGCTGGCGGACGTGCACGGCGGCCCGGTTGTAGTAGTTGGTGTCGGTCACGTAAAAGACTCGCGCGACCTTCGAAAAATCAATCACTCCTGATTTTTCCCGTTCGTAATGAGATTTGATGATCTCCGCGCGACCCTGGGGAAGGATCGGATGGTTGCCGGATTTCTGCATCCACCAGGCTTCGTAAACGCGGATCCCCTGACGATGATTCAGGTAGGGGAACATGGTGTCGGACGGCGGGCCCCAAATGGGGTCCGTGAGTAAGACAAACGGCCCGTTCCTGGATTCTTCCCGCAAATAGTCAACTGCCTCCCGATTTCCGAACCCCGCGTGGGCGTGAGAGGAGAGAAAGCCCCGGCGATCATAAGGGTCCAGGTATTCCGCCGGGTTCCCCAGCATAGCTACCGACCGAGCGAGCATGGGGCCGACGAAAACAGCGAACGCCAAGGCGCCGATTACTGCTCGAGTGGGAGACCGCTCAAATTTCACGGCTGTCCGGTTTAGCACGTCAACGGCTGCCATGCTCACGAGCACGAGCCAGGGCCAAAAATGAGGAAACGCCCAGCGCGTAGGGAACATCAGCGACAAAACGAAGACCTGTATCAACAGGGGCACAACCGACACCGAAAGCAAGATCCACGCCGCCGCCGACCTCCTGGCCGACCAGTAGATGAGGGACCCGAGCGCCGCTAGGGCCAGCGGCACCGTGACGTAGCTGGACACGTAGCTCCCGAGATGAGAGAAGTTCTCCGGCGCAACAGCCAATGGGTTCCGAAGCAGCTCTAAGGGCTGGACGTAGAACTCCCGGTGGTGCAGAAGAGCGTCATGTGTCTCGAGCGTGGGCGCCTTGGGCACGACCAGCAAAGCGAGCAGAACGAAGACTGAGGCCAGGCCATAGATCACTGCCAATCGCGACCATAGGCTTCGCGTCCCCTTTCTGCCCAGCCACAAGCCGACCAAGGCCGGAAAAAAAGCAAACAGGATCACGGTCTGCTTGGTGAACAAGCCCAAGCCCAGGGCCAAGCCCGCCGGCAGCTCTCTTTTCCAGGATTGGCCGGGCTCTTGAAAGCATTGCAGCGACGTCAGAACAATGGCCACGCCGAAGAGATTGACAAATGCCTCCGTATAGGCCAAGCGATCGAACAGCAGCGCGAAGGGGAAGCAGGCGTAGAGGAAAGCCGAAAGTAGCCCCGCTGCTTACCCTGCGAGGCGTCGGCCGATGCCGAAAATGCCTATCGTGCTCAACAAGCCGGCGAAGACGGAAAGCAGCCTCCCTTGCAAGAGCGGGTCGGCGTCAGAGATCTTGCGCAGAAGAGCGAGTATCCAGTAGGTGAGCGGCTGCTTGCCGTCCAACAGGGAGATGAACCACTGGCCCTGGTGGTCGATGATCTCGGCCCATCTCAGGTAGATGCTCTCATCGACGAGGATCGGGAACATCGAGAGCAGCTTGTAGGCCCGCAGCGTGAAACCCAGAGCCAAGATCCCGGCCATGAGCCAACGCCCATTGGTTGTGGAGGGCCATAGAGTAGCGGCCAGGGTGGGAAGCGATGCGGCGCGTTCCCGGCGAGCGGGTTCGGAACTTTCCGTTTCCCGTCCCCGGCTCTTTCTCCCAGACCTACGCGGCTTGCCGGGAACATGAGTGGGCGCGGCCATCGCTGTGCCGATAGGCTAGCTTATCAGCTTGGCAGCCGGTCCCCCTTCGTCAACGCCCCGCTGGTGGGGAGGCGATGTACGCTTTCGGGCCGAGCTGTCGACGGTCGGCTTGCGCCGATCGGCTTAACGGAGATCTTCAAGTGGTCGGTTCACTTTGAGGATGGGGCGTTTGCCCGAGCTTTCGTGGGGGATCGCCGAGACCGGCTCGATCGTGACTTCCATCTCGCTCCCCAGCAACTCGTTCAAGCGGAAGGGTTCGCCGGTGGATCCCGACGTCGGGCGCTCCGGACCCCGGTGAGCGGGCACGTTTTGCGCCAGGAATTGGCTTCGCGGGTGACGGCGATAAGCAGTCAACCGATCGCATTGACGCTTTCCAGCGCGAACGGCTTTCCATCCAGATGGGAAGGGACGTCTACACCCGCGGCTTCCAGCACCGTGGGACCGATATCGTAGGTTGATAAGCCCTTCAGCTCGGCCCCGGGGGGAACGCCTGATCCAGTCGCCAGCAGGAAGCTTTGAGGAATGTGTGAGCCACTGCGAGTGTCTTGGCGTCGAATACGGAGTGTGCCGAGCCGGGGGGAGGAAAGCGAATTCCACGCGAACGTCGAATCCCACAGCACTGCCAGGTCAGGCAACCTTTCAACGAACGGCCCAGCGCAGATTTCGTGGAGTGGGCTCACGCTCTTCACCACCGGCCGGCCTGTCGAAGGGTCGGTGAGTTCGTAAAGCGCAGCCGTAATCTCTCTGCGGAGCTCACGATATTCGTCTCCCGGATCGACCAAGCCATCCCGGTCGCGGCCGCGAACAGCGATCCGGATCGCCCCGGTCACCTCGTTGTTCGGCACGGCGAACGCACGCCGCCCAGACAGCGTATTCGCTCCGGAATACCAGAGGAACAAGAGCCGGTCCTGGAGCGATTGCGGCAGCCGGTCCTTGATGGCGTACTGCAATCGCGAGGGCGCGAGCATCTTCAAGACCCGCCATGGATTGATCTTGGCGCGGGGATTTTGGTCTGCCTTGAGCGGGCCGCCGGAGCGGCCATATCCAAGCCGGTCGAGAATCTCGTTTAAGTTCCAAGAAGCGTGAGACAGCGGCCCCATTCCGTGGGGCGCGAAGACGAATGTCCGTGTGGATTCGCCCGCGAGCGCCAGCATCTCACCAATCTCGCGGTCGATTGCTTGGTATGTTTTCTGGATCGTGTCGCCGAGTCCATGCCGGTCGGCAGCGGCATGAACAGGGCTCGACCGCTCCATGTGGCCCCAGTAGTGATGGCCCGCGCAGTGGGCGGCCGGGAAGGAGCAAAACAGCACATCCCACTCTTGGGACCTCATCAACCAGCGGAAGACCTGACCGTGTAGGGAGACCCCTCGAAGGATGTCCCGTCGCAACTTGCGAAGAGAACGAACCCCTTTGTTGTACCTCTCGCAATCTCCGACCGGGTGCTTGCCGAATCGCTTTTGGATCTCGCTCAGTAAAGACGCCGGACTGGTTTGTGCACCTCCCTTGTTGTCGTGAGCTCCTCAGTTCATCAGGTGGAAGCCGCCCTCTATCTCCCGGAACGGTAAGTGGGGGACGTCGACGATACCGACATGCCGGCCGGCCGCGGCGAGGTAGTGCCAGAACGGATTCCCCTTCATTTCCGTATCCGCCGCGTAGCGCAGCCCGGCGGAAGCGGGATCGTATTGCACGTAGAAGTATTTCTCCAGCTTTCCCGGATTTACTCCGTAGCATAGGGTTGTCCAGACGGCGTCCGGCAGGTAGCTACCGGTGGAAGTGAGCTCCGCGCGAGCTCCGTGTTCGAGGAGCCGGCGGAACGTCGGTAGGATCCCCTCTTCCGCCCAGCGCTTCACGAGCGTCCACTCCATGGCGTCCACACCGATCAGCAACTGCCGGAAAGAAGTGGCAGACTTGTGTGAAACGGACCCCGCCGCGCCGTGCCCTTCCAAGGGTTGCCGCCGTGACAAGTTAATAGAAGCGCCCTCCCTGGAGCGTATTTCATGATAACCGAATGGCCCTTAGACGGCCGTATCGGCCCTACTACGCAAGCCACGCTGTCGGCGCGCTGAGTCGCTTCTATCAGCGACACCTTGCCGGCTGAGGTTGGTGTGCGCTGCTGGGGAGCACGGTGAGCCCGAAGAAGGATTTCGGCGCATCGCGTGGTACGAGATCCGATACAACCGGCAGCGCGGTCCATGACCTCCGGACTGTCGTTCAAGTCTGGAAGGTTCCCAGCGCAGATATGGCTTCAGCCCGGCGTCCGTCGTGCTCGAGCAGGCGCCTACAAAAGGAGCACCACGGCCCTTTGTGATCTCTCTTGATTGCTCGGCAAGCGGCGCGGCCCCTTATCGCCCGCGCCGCGGAGCCTTCTCCGGACCAACGCTCTGATAAAATGGGGCCACATCGGACCTGCCGGCATAACTCCGCGGACTTCCCCAGCAAACGGCTCATGAGTCAAGGGAAAAAGAGAAGGAGAGGTGCCGCTAAACCCTCTCTGGCAGAACACAGGAGAGCGACCGGCCCCCCCGGTCCATCCAAGCCGGTTGAAAGTCGTTCGCAGCGCAAACAACCTTCCTCGAGTCCCGCCGGCGCAAACTACTTTTCCCGGCGGGAGAAGATCCTTCTGTGCGGAATTCTGCTTCTGATCTACGCCACTGCAGCCACCTGGGGCCACTTCGACTTCAGCGAAATGATGGGTTTTTACAGCCTGCTGGCCGAGGCTTTCCAAAAGGGACAACTTTACCTGGATGTTCGCCCCGACCAGGTCCGAATCCACGACTTGATCCCGTACAAGGGGCGCTACTACTTGCAGTGGGGTCCTTTCCCGGCGATTCTGCACCTTGTCGGAAAGTGGACTCGTGTTGGACTGACCGATCGCGCGGCGTGCGTGTTGGCTGGGTGGCTTACATCGGTATCGTTCTTCGCAATCATCGTGACTCTGAGGCGCAAGTACTTCCCGCAAGTTACGAAAGGAGTTTGCCGCTGGTTTCTGTTCGCTTTTGCTCTTGCGACGCCGGTGACTCTCGTTTCCTTCCGCGGAACGGTCTACCACGAGAGCATTGTGGTAGCCATGCTCGGAATCATGATCGGCCACTTCGCATTTCTCCGCTATCTGCAAACGACCTCGGCCGGCTGGCTATGGTTGTGCGGTGCTTCGGTGGCCGCCGCAGTGGCCACCAGAGTCTCTCTCCTGCTTTATGGCCTTGTCTTTGGCGGTGGGCTCGTCGCATTCCACCTCGTTCGGAAGCCCCGCGTTTCAAAAGCAATCTCCCATCTGGCGGCATACGGCATCCCCATTCTGGTGTCCGGGGGGCTTTTGATGGCGTACAACCAGGCCAGATTCGGGTCTCCGTGGGACTACGGCAACCGCTACCTGCCCAGGGAAACGGCGCACTTTGCCCCATTCGACATCACAAGAGTGCCGGAGAACCTGCGGCACTACCTACTCTCACCAATCGGGTGGGTGGACGACTATCCGTGGATCGTGCACGAAGGTTGGACACCGCTGGTCAAGACCACCCGGGCCGAGGATATGTCGTCCCTAGTGCTCGCCTCGCCTTTCTTGCTCCTCGCCGCGTATTGTGGGTTTGTCTTTCGGGACGCCAAGCGGAAGCGCCCTTGGCCGCTGGAGTTGCGCGTCTTTGTGGCTACCGCGGCAGTTTCCTCTCTTTCGGTGTTCGCTCTGATGATGACTTTTGTCGGGGCCTCGCGGCGATACGGCCACGATTTTGTGCCGATCTGGTTGATCTTGGCGTTCGTCGGCGTCGGCGCCCTAGCCGCACAAACCCTTCGCTGGCGCCGTTGGCTCGCCGGCGGGTGGATTGTGGTAGGCGCTTCCGCTGCTCTTCACGCCCATCTGTGTTTCACTCGGAGCGAACCTGCTGACATCAACATCATGAGAACGTTCGTCTCGTTAAGTCCTTACGCTCGCAAGCTACTCCCTGAGGGGCCAAGATGGAATCGCGAGGAAGCGATTGCACGGAACGACCTTGGCACTGTCTATTTAAAGGAGGGTCGGTTCGCGGCTGCTCTGCGGCAGTTCGAACAGGCCGGCAAGCTTATGCCGAACGAACCCCGCATCGAGCGGAACCTGCGCATTGCCCGGCGCATGTCACAGACTCGCCGCTAGTTCCCTCGCTGAGAAGGAAACACTGCACTATGGCCAGTCGTTCTCTATGCGCTTCTGAGCTTGACCATTGTTCGCATGCTTCCCGTGTCGCTCAGCCTGTTGGGAAGCGGAATTGGTCCGGGGGCACACCTATTTGTAGGCTGGTTCGACCGCGAGGGCTGGCTTCGATCCGTTACGTTTTTCTTGTGCCCGAGCGTGTGCAGGTCACGGCTTGGGAAGAGATTTTCGTCACGGTGGTCGTCACAGTACTCATTAGTGTGTTTGCGCACGGCCTTACCGCCTGGCCGGCGACGAACTGGTACGCCAACCACGCCGGTAAAATGGTCCAAGAACGCCCGGACTGCGCCGAACAAGTTCCCGTCGAAGAAATGCGTGTGCGCTTGCCTTTTCGGGAGGCGTCCTGAGGGGGTTGCGTCCCGGCCGCTGGTAGTGCGGGTGGCAGAGCTGCGAATGCTGATGAGGTGGCGAGGCGGTTGTGGACCCCCGGCAGCCGCGGCCGATCGCTTGCGCTCCGGCTTCAATGCCTTGGGGGGGGGCAAAAACGTGTCTATCAAGACCGGCCGTACGTTTTAAGATGAGAGGATGAGGCAGTGGAGAGACTCGGGCGTGAGAGCGAAGGCGTTTACGCTTCTTGCGGCGTCGCTTTGCGTGCTCACCTTCGCGTGCGGGGAGCGCGGAGCAGTTCAGACTTCGGATCACATTCCGGCAACCAAGTTCGATCCGTCGCGCGACGCCGAGCAAGACATCGACGCCGGCGTTGCCGAGGCGAAGCGGAGCGGGCGAAGGGTGTTGCTGGACGTGGGCGGCGAGTGGTGCGTTTGGTGCAAAAAGCTCGATCAATTCTTCGACGACAACCAAGACGTTGCTGACTTCTTGCACGAGAACTTTGTCCTCGTTAAGGTCAACTTTAGCCCGGAGAACGAAAACGAGCGTGTCCTCTCGCGTTATCCGGAAATGCAGGGGTTCCCGCACTTCTTTGTCCTTGATGACGCGGGCCGGTTGTTGCGCTCGCAAGGCACCGCTGAGCTGGAAGAGGGCGATCATCACGATCGCGCGAAGGTGCTCGCGTTCCTGCGACGCTGGGCGCCGGGGTAGCCAAGCCGAGTGACCGGCTCGATCGCAGTCCGCCGCTGAGCTGTCCCAACCGCAGTCGCTAGGGAAAGGTCTCCTCCCAGACTGAAACACAAGCGTCGAGAAGAGTCGCGACGCGGCGAGCTGGAGAGCTTGCGCCACAAACCAAACCCAAAACGTTTCATGCTGCAGCGGCCCAAAAACCTAATTGGGACAAGTAAGCGCCCCGCTAGCTAGGCAGCGGAGGGTTCACTGCTCGGGTCCGTTCCCAAGGCAGCGGAAACCCAGGTCGAAGCTACGCGAAATCTCGTAGAGCTTGAAGCGGTCTGAGATGCGCAGGACCCTGGGAACGTTGAACCATGAGCCGCCGACGATGACGCGCTCGTAGCCGCGGAAAGGCCCTGGGGGATCTTTGGAGGGCGAGTGGGAGTAGCTCTTCGCGTGATACCAATCGGCCACCCACTCCCAAACGTTGCCGGCCATGTCGTAGAGGCCATACGCGTTGGGGGGAAAGCTGCCGGCCGGCGATGTGTAATCCCAACGGTCTCGGCCTCCGGTGTCTTCGTAGTTAGCGTCTTCGTGGGTGAGGAAGTTTCCTGACGGATAAATGAATCCCTCCTCGCCGCCGCGGGCAGCGTACTCCCACTGCGCCTCCGTCGGAAGCCGTCCGCCGGCCCATTTACAGAAAGCGTCGGCGTGCTCCCACTTCATGCGGACGATGGGGTGGTCTTTTTCTTTCCACTCGAGGTTGAAAAACGGAGCTTGCGGCATCTCTTCCTCGGTCGCGGCCACGAATTGCTCATAGGCCCGCACTGTCGTGTGTGCCCGCGCCATCCAGAAGCCGTGGCTGATCTCGACAAAATGCAGGGGCTTTTCGTCTTCGTCGCATTCCTCGTCATCGGGGACGCAGCCCATTCGAAAGCCCCCCGGCGGGATCCAAGCATACTCCTGACCGTCGATGGGATTAGTGTGAACGGCTCCGGGTTTAGGGTCTGTGTTTGTGCTTTGTTGCGCGCCGAGTGATTGGGTTAGGCACGGAAGGGCCGAGATGGCGAAGGTCGACAAGAGGTTGAGAATGGGGAGCGTCATGCGCGGGGCAGTCGAAGCTACGCCGGATAGTCGGATTCTACTGTAGCGTCGTTGCAAGAGGCAGCCTTTCGCCATAGGTTGCCAGTGAGGTAAGCACTCGCACCCCAACAGGACGTCCGGCTCACGCGCGCGGCGCCGGAAGACCAACGCATCCTACTAGCCCCGATGTTCCTCGGCTTGATCTTGGGGTTCGTAGCCGACGACATCACGCGCGTGAGAGATGTCCCGGTAACTCCATTTATTGTTCGAAACAGCATAGAAGATGTCGAACTTAACGCGATCGGGAGCGTCGATGCACTTCCCGATCAGCTGCGAAACGTCCCGGTAGCTGCACCACACGGAAAACACACGGGCGTCCACCGGACGGTTCTCGGGATTGACTCGGCCGAGGCGCAAGCAGATCATCGACATGCCGTAGGCGTCGGAGTAATGTCGTGCTAAGGCCTCACCAGCGATCTTGCTCCAGCCGTAGAACCCGCCCGGGCGCGTGGGCGTTTCGTGGGTAACTTTCCGCCACGTTTCAGGCGCCTCATCGTAGCGACCCTCGATCAGGGTATTGTAGGGAAACTCACTTTCCCACCCCATTACGGCGGCACCGCTGCTGGCGAACACGACGCGTCGGATGCCTGCCCGCCTCGCTGCCTCGAAGACGTTGTAGGCGCCAATGACGTTGTGACTGAGCACTTCTTCAAACCCCGCGTCCGATTTTGCCAACGCGGCCAGGTGCACAACCACGTCCTTCCTCGCGAAGGCAGGCTGAATGGCGGCAAGGTCGGTGATGTCAGCCTGATGGCACGCAATTCCGTCAACAGCACGCCGGTTGAGTGCGCTCAACTCGTACTTTTCCTGAGCGTGTTCGAGAAAGACCTGCCCGACGAGTCCACTCGCGCCGGTTACCAGAACTTTCTTACGAGCCACGGGTTCCTCCGCTTCTGATCAAGTTTGACCCATTAGTTCACGGTAAATTCTGATGGCCCCTGTGGGCCAACGAAAGTGGTGAAGCCATGCGACCGAGCGCTTCAGACGTGTGATGTCCAGGGCACGCTGTGACCTTATGAGCCTTGCCGCCCCTATAATTCGGGCCCCAAGTCGCTGCCTCTTACACGTCCAGGCTACAGTCCACCCAGGTACTGCCCTTCCGGCTGGATTCGACCGCCGCGTCGACGAACTTAACACCTCGGGCTCCGTCCTCTACCGTGGGGAAGTCCATTGCCAGGGGGTCCGGTTCGGTTCCCGTTATTCGGGCGGCGATCGCCTCGGAGGCGTCTGTATAGAGGTTGGCGAAGCCCTCGTGGTACCCCTCGGGGTGGCCGATGGAGACTCGGGTGCAGCGGTTAGCTTCCCTTCGCAATCCGGGACCTCCGCGGCTCATCATTTGCGCGGGGCCGCCAAGCGGCATAAAGCGCAGGTGATTGGGGTGCTCCTGCTGCCAGTCGAGGCCACCCTTCTCGCCGTGCACGCGGATATGTAGGCCGTGCTCGGCGCCGGCGGCCGCTTGGGTCAGCCACATCACGCCTCGTGCACCATTCGCATAGCGCAGGAGAAAGCCGGCATAGTCATCCGCTACACGTTCAGGAACGACCGCACCGACGTCAGCGCATAGGCTTGTGAGCTCGAGTCCGGTAACGTAGGCGCCGAGATGGTGGCTGTGGACGCCGATGTCACCGCCAACCAGCGAGGCGCCGGCCTGTTCGGCCTGGAAGCGCCAAGCGTTCTTCTTCGCCGCCGTCTGTTCAACCAGCGTTGCCAAGTGGCCTTGCACGTACTCAAGGTGAACCAGTCGGATCTCACCCAGCTCGCCGGCCGCGACCATAGCCCGCGCCTGCCTGACCATCGGATAGCCGGTGTAGTTGTACGTGGTGCAAAAGACGAGTCCGCTATCGCGCACGCGGCGAACCAAGTCCAAGGAGTCTTCCAGCTTCGTCGTCAGCGGCTTGTCACAAATCACGTCCATGCCGCGTTCGAGAGCGGCACGGCAGGCTGCGTAGTGCTCATCGTTGGGGGTCATGACGCCGAGAACTTCAATGCCGTCATCCCGTTTGCCTTCCTGTTCGATCATTTCCTCGAGGGCGCCGTAGGCGCGGTCTTCCGCTATACCAATGGTGCGCCCACCAGCCCGCGAGCGTTCCGGGTTCGAGGACAAGACCGAAGCGACGACCTCGTAGCGGTCATCGAGCCGCGCCGCACTGCGATGGATCTCACCGATAAACGACCCCGGTCCGCCTCCTACGACGCCCAGGCGCAGCCGTCGGCCCAGTTTGGCGATGACGGGGTTGGCTTCCAGGTCTTTCATGTTTCTCGCACGATCACAAGAACCTGCCGCTAGTTACTTTCCGGCGCAAAAAGGAGAAACTGCGCTCGGGCTGGGGACAGTCAGCCAATTTCGCGTCCGAATGCGCCCGTAAGTTGTTGATTCTTTGAAGGCGCGAAATTGGTGACAGTCCCCGCCCCGAGCGCTACGCGTATTTTGCGCCGGAAAGTAGTTAGGCATTTGCATACTTTACCACAGCAGTATAAGTTGCTGGATTTAATGGTGGTTATGAGCAATTGGCTTTGTTTGGTCATTTCGCTGCTCTTATTACTCCGCTGCTGGGCTGGTTCGCTACTCCGATAGTTCGTTGTTGCTCGATTGCTGTTGCTGGGGACCCCGGCGGAGCAATCGGTCAGGGCTTGCTGAGCCGATCACCACACTAGACCCCAGTCACAACCCATTGATTGCAAGCGGGTTGTGCGAGATTGGGTTTGTTTCGTATTTTTTCGCTCGTGGTCGAGCGTGATGCCAGTCTGAGCGGCCTCCCTCTTCAGAATAGCGAGTGTGTCAAGTAACGAAGGCGGCATGGCGCTTTACAGCGCCCATATGGTCTTGCCGCCAACTGGACCCGAAACACCATCGAACTGACCATCACGTGATCACGTGATGGTTTTGCGAAGGCCCGCTCAGCCCTCTGATAGACTATGTACAACGGCTTTCCACTGCGCCCGTAGCTCAGCTGGATAGAGCGTTTGCCTCCGGAGCAAAAGGTCGCGCGTTCGAATCGCGCCGGGCGTACCACTTCTTTCAACAACTTACAGTCGGTTAAAGGGCTAGTCTGCAGGCCCTGTCCACACAGATGTCCACACGGAACCGGATTCGTTAGCTCTTCGCCCGGCCGAATTACTCCCGAGGCAGACTCTCAGCGGGCCCTCGGGACTGTGCAGGAGTGCCCTCAGCGACGCCCCCAGGCCAATTACAGAGGGTGGGACACGACGGCGAGCACAGGAGTGTCGAGGTAGGGGGATACGCCGGACGGTGGCCTCGGCGAACTGGCTGGCCATCTTTGTCTCGCAGCGGGGCCGAAGGCGCTGGGCCCCCCGGGCTTGACCCCACGCCCCGAATTTTTTTATTGCGCTTTCGTCACGCCTGCGCCTCGGCTTAGGGAAGACCTGTCGCCGCGGGGCGGGCCAGTGGGCTTGGCAGGGCGTAAAGCGGTGCGCCTGGATCAAGCCTTCGCCGTTTGTGGGGATGATCGGCTTTCTGCATAGCTGAGCTGGGAAAACCGGAGTCGCTACTTTCTACGGAAATCCGGCCAATCTCGCAGGGAAAGATTCACCCGTCTCCGTCAGTTCACAGAGTTATCACACCTCGGTCTCGCCACTTGATATTCCGTCCTTCCTTCGGCGAATCAAGTCTCCAACCCGGTTCATTTGAGCGATCCTTGGAAGAAATGAACTAAAAGTGGAAGTCCAACATAACAGCGACTATAGCCCTTCCGCGCACCAAACGGCAGGAGGCTGGGCATGGCCGGAAGCGTCCTGAGCCGGGGCGGGTTTGGGGGGCCCGTTGTCAGTCGATATAGAGGAACTCGTTGGTGAGGAACAGCAGGTGGCAGAAGCTTTCGAGCGCTTCTTTGCGAGCCTGTTCCGGCGCGGCGTTGGACTTCAGATACAAATCTTCCTCGCGCGCCAGATGCACCCGCGCGATTTGTACTTCCTCGCGGGAGGGCTTGCGGGAGAGAGCCAGCAGGTACGCTTTTTCAATTTTCTCTTCCAGGTTGCCATTGGACATGCTGGCGACCCGCTTGGCCAAGGCGCTGGCGTTCTCGATGACGAAATCATCGTTCATCAGCGTGAGCGATTGCAGCGGCGACACCGAGTTCATGCGCCGGGTGCAATTGGTCTGCATGATGGGGGCGTCGAAGGTCTCCAGGAACCCCAGCGGGTTGTAGCGCCGCGCCAGCACGTACACGCTGCGCCGCCAGATTCCTGTGGGCTCGGCGTCAACCGGCTCACCTTTCCCGTCGGTGTGAGGGTTCAGCTTCTTCAGGCCGTCGGCTATCAGCGGGCCTTCGACGGCAGGCCCGCCCATAGTCCATTCCAGCTTGCCGCTGGCGGCCATGATGGCGTCGCGCAAGGTTTCTGCTTCCAGCCGGCGCAGGTTCATGCGCCACAAATGCCGGTTTTCCGGGTCCACTTTGAGCGCAAGCGAGCCGCCCGAAGGCCGCTCGGACGATTGGCGGTAGGCTGTGGAAGTCATGATTAGCTTATGGAGCTTTTTGATGCTCCAGCCCTGACGCATGAACTCGACCGCCAGCCAGTCGAGCAGCTTGGGATGCGTCGGCGGCTTGCCTTGCTCGCCGAAGTTGTCCTGGGTTTCCACGATGCCGCGCCCAAAGTGGTGCTGCCAGACGCGGTTCACCATCACGCGGGCGGTGAGCGGATGGTCGGGGCTGGTCAGCCAGCGCGCAAACGCCAGCCGGTAGCCGCTTGTTTCGCCCTTCGTGTTCGGCGGCCTGACCGCATCGGTCTCTCCGGGCGGACTGAGGACTTCCAGGAAGCCAGGCTGGACCGGCGGCCCGGGACGCTCTACCTCGCCGCGCTGTAGCAGGCGGATCTTGGGCGGCGGCGCGAGTTCCCACAACGCCTGGATTTTGTCCCAGGAGCGGCGATATCCGTTCAGGATTTTGATCTGCTCGGTCAGCTTCTCGTGAGTGGCGCGGTGCTCCTCGTTTAGGGCCTTGCCTACTTCCTCCGGGGTAACGGTGAGCTGTTTCTCAAATTTGGCGGCCAGGAATTTTTGCACCGCGTCCCGTTCGTCTTTCGGCGTGGCCAGAGCCCCTTTTGTCTCTTCGCGGATAATTTCCGGGAGCTCCTTGAGCTTGCCTTCAAGCAGATTCTCGCGGTAGGGACGGTAAATCGCTTCAAGCTGCTCCTTGAGTTTGGCCACCGGCTTGTCAATCTCCGCGTTGTGGCGTTTGATTTCCTCCTGCTCCGTTTTGGAGACGCTCGGCAGGAAATAGTTCTTGGGCTGCAGCCAGTGGACCGGGTTGTAGCCGGTGGCAAAAACCGCCAGCATGCGGTAGTAGTCCTTCTGCGGAATGGGGTCGTACTTGTGGCTGTGGCAGCGAGCGCAGCCGACCGTCAACCCCATCAGGCCGGTGGAGACCTTCTCCATCAAGTGGAAGAGCACGTCATACCGCTCTCCCGGCAGATTCACGACGTCCTGATCGGTGCGGTCATAGACTGAGCGCAGATAGCCGGTGGCGATCAGCTTGTCCAGGACCTCCGGCGTGTATTTCTCAGCCGAGCGCCAGTCCACCAGTTCATCGCCGGCCAATTGCTCCCCCAAGAACTGGTCGTAGGGCATGTCCTGGTTGAACGCGCGGATCACCCAATCTCGGTAGCGCCACATGCCGTCGACGACAATGGCGGCCTCAACGCCGTCATCAAACCCGGTCACATCGGTGTAGCCGGCCGCATCCAGCCAGTGGCGGCCCGACCGCTCGCCGTAATGCGGCGAGGCGAGAAGCTTGTCGATGAGCCGCTCGTACGCGTCCGGCTTGTTATCCGCTAGGTACGCCCGGATGTCTTCTGGGGACGGCGGCACCCCGATCAGGTCCAGCCAGGCGCGGCGCATCAAAGTGACCTTGGAGGCATCGGCCGAGAAGCTGAGTCCCTTGGCTTCAAGCTGCGCCAGCAGGAAGGCGTCAATCGGCGTGCGCACGCGCTGCCGATTTTTCACAAACGGGACGGGTGCGGCGACCGGCTTCTGGAACGCCCAGAACTGGCGGTCTTTCTCTGTCACCGGCGGCGCTTCGGCCTGATTGAAAGTGGTGCGCGCCACATGCGGCTGCAGTGGGCGCAAATCGGAGGTATCAATCCAGCGGGCCAAGGTGCGGATTTCGGCGTCGCTCAGTGGTTCACCCATGCCCGGCGGCGGCATTTCGCGAGAGGTCACCTTGCGGATCAGGATGCTCTTGATCGAACCGAGGTCGGAGATCACAGGGCCGTCCTCGCTTCCCTTCAGCACCGACTGCAATGTGCGCAGGTCCAGCCCGCCCATCGGCTTGTCCGTGGCATGACAGGTGAAGCAACGCTTCTCAAAGATGGGCAGCGCCAGCTTATCGAACCGCGCCGTCTCCTCTTTCGTTTTAGTGGCGATGGCGGCTTCTTCATGCGAGGGGGTCCCCGCCTCAATCCAGTGCCGGATGGTCTCGATCTCCGAATCCGTCAGCTTTAAGTTGAACGCGGGCGGCGGCATCATTCGCTTGGAGACCTTTTCGTACAGCAGGCTTTTTTCGGGTGCGCCCTTCACCACCACCGGGCCTTCATGACTGCCGCGCAGGATGGAGGTGGCCGTGCGCAAATCCAGCCCGACCATCGCGGTGCCGCCATGGCAACTGAAGCAATTGGCCTCAAAGATCGGCTTGACCTCCCGTTCAAAGCTGGGCTGCGCGAAGACGGTCATTGCGGACAGCGCGCCCAACGCTGCAACCTGACTCAGCAGACGAGCAAACCGCATGGTCTCAGGTCTCCTTCGGCGGGTTCTTGAGGATGCCGGCGACAATGCGTGCGCCTGTGACGCTGACATTGGTGGCGGTTTCTTCCCGTCCCTCGTGGGGGAAGGTAAGCCGCTTATGATTGAGTCCGAGCTGATGCAACAGAGTGGCTTGCAAATCGGCGACACCCACACGATTCACTGTGGACTTGTAGCCAAACTCGTCGGTCTCCCCGTAGGCCAAGCCCTCCTTGAAGCCGCCGCCGGCCAGCCAGAGGCTGAACGCGTTGCGGTTGTGGTCTCGACCGTCGGAGTTTTGGGTGGTCGGAAGGCGCCCGAACTCGCCCGCCCACATCAGAACAGTGCTCTCCAGCAGGCCGCGGCTCTTCAGGTCTTTCAGCAAGGCGGTAATGGGCTGGTCGGTTTTGGCGCAAATCTCCGGCATGTTCTTCTTGATATTGCGGTGATGGTCCCAAGGCTGCCCTTTCCCCGGATAGATCTGCAGAAAGCGAACGCCGGCCTCGATCAGACGGCGCGCCATGAGGCAGCGCAGGCCGTAGCCGGCGGTCACAGGGTTGTCCAGCCCGTAGAGCTTCTTAGTAGCTTCCGACTCCTTGGAGATGTCCAGGACATCCATCGCGGCCAGCTGCATGCGCGCTGCCAGCTCGTAGTTCTGGATGCGCGCCTCCAGCTCGGAGTCTCCCGTGTGGCGGCCGAGGTGCATCTTGTTCAGCTTAGCCAGCGTGTCCAGCCGTTCCCGCTGCACGCCGGGCGGCGGCGGCACCGTGGGATGTAGGTGGCGGACCGGCGTTCCGGTGGAGCTGAACTCCACTCCCTGGTAGAGCGCCGGTAGGAAACCGCTGGTCCAAAGCTGCTTGCCCAGCGTCGGGTACCCCTCTGGGTCGCGCAACGCCACAAAGGCGGGGAGATCCTGATTCTCCGTGCCGAGCGCGTACGACACCCACGCCCCCAGCACCGGACGGCCAGGGAAGATGCGACAGGTCATCAGCATGTTCAGGCCTTCCGGATGGTTGTTGTGCTCGGTTTGCATCGAGCGAATCAGGCAGATGTCGTCGACGACTGTAGCCAAGTGTGGAAGTGTCTCGCCCAGCTCAATGCCGCTCTGTCCCTGCTTGCGGAACTGGAACGGGCTGGCCAGCAGCACGTTGGCATTGTTGGGCTGATGGATTTCGACCCCGTCGGGGTGCGGCTTGCCAGACCATTTCGTCAGCTCGGGCTTGGGATCGAACAGGTCCATCTGGCTGGGGCCGCCATTCTGCACAAATTGGATCACAGCCTTCGCCGTGCCCGGGAAGTGGCCCCTCCGCGGCTTCAGGTCGTTGTAGAAGCGGCGGTCATCATCGGCTCTCAGCAAACTGGTAAGGGCGACGGTGCCCAGGCCGAGGCCGGACATTTCCAACAGTTTGCGGCGGGAGATGTATTGCGGAAGATCATCCCAAAACATTGCGCACACCTCCTGGAACCCAGGCACTGCACCAAGGTATGCAGTGAACAATCACAATTCTAATGCGCCTGACTCCGCGGCACAAGGGAGGGCTGACAGCTTCGCCAGTTGGCAGGCCCACGGAGGGAAAACAAACTACCGAGGAGCAATTACCAAGTGACATACGATCACTTCTGATCCAGTCTGACCGACGAGAGGGAAATACTGGTAACATCATTAAGCTAGGATTTCCATTTTGGCCCTGGCACGGTGAAAGTATACACCCGCGCTGCCCCGAATACCACGTCTTTTCGCGCTGAACCCTGCACATGACCTCCGCCGGTAGGCGCCAGGGCTCGTCCATCCGCTCACAGACGTTGATTGAGCGGGCTGAACGGCGCTCCGGCCGACACTGCTCCTTGCGAAACCTTTTGGAGCCGAAAACTGTTGATCCTCGCCCGGTCAACGCTACCCGCTTGGCAGCGGCAGCGCCCAGATCCTGTGCAGCATGTCGCCGAACAGCCTGCGGTTCAAATGCCCTTCGGCCAGCAGCAGCCAGTAATACCGCGCGTGCTTGACCAGCCGACCGCCGGTCTTCATCAGCCGGTGCTGCAAGCTCGTCAGCGACCAACTCTTGATCCTGTTCGGCAGTCCCAGCCGCCGCCACAAGTTGCCCAGGTTGTAGGCCAGCACGCTCAGTTGTAGCCGTACCTCGTTCGCCCGGAAGCGATGGCACGACAGCCTTGTCCAATGCGTGGCCTGTTTGCCTTCCTTGATCCACTGCTCCGCCGTGCCGCGCTTGTTGTAGAAACGCACCACCGACCGGCTTGGCAAGCTCATGTTCGTCACGATAAAACCGACGCGCGCGAATAGCTCGCCCTGGTGGTGCTCGACCTTGGCGACAACTCGTCTGGGCCCCTTCCAGCTCTCCGCCTGATAGCGAAAGCTCTTGTAGCGCACTAGCGGCTTGCGGCCGGGCCTCCCCGGCGGACGAAACAGGATGTCTTCGATCTCCAGCTCCAGGCTCTTATTGGCCGGAATGCGGATCGCGTAGTCCGCGCCGCGCTCCTCCAGTGCTTCGTAGATCTCGGGCTTGGCGAAGGCGGCATCGGCGCGAAAGGTGACCTGTTTGCCTTCGGCCAGTTGGCGCTCGATCTCCGGCAACAATAGCTCATCCCAGTCCTCGGCGCTGTGCACGTTGCCGGGACGCAGCTTGGCAGCGAGGCAATCACCATGACCGTTGAACAAAAGCAACGGGTGGTAGCAGACCGACTCGAAGTGTCCGTTGTAGGCACTGCCTTCCTGTTGGCCATGGACCGGACTCTCGGTGGAGTCCATGTCCAGAACGACCCGCTCGGAGTCGTCGAACGCCTCCGCTTGCCCGACCAGCTCTCGGTTCAGCGCCATCAGCCCCAGCAGGTTCTCTTCGCTCGCCAGCATCTCCGTCTCGAAGCCGTGCAGCGTCGAGGTCAAGGCCGCACCGCGATCCCAGATCTTCTGCGAGCCGATCAAGCGAAACGTCGGGTCAGCCGACACTCGGACGGCGTCGTTGACGTCCTCGTAGCCTGCCAAGCGGCTGTAGACCGACTGCCGCAACAGATCAGCGAACGTGAACTGCTTGTTTGTGCCTTGCCGGGAGTCGGTGAGATGCTCGCCGATCAGTTTCCCGAGTCCGAGTCGCTCGTCCAACTCCCGAACCAGGATCAAGCCACCGTCGGAAGTGACGTGCGATCCCTGGAAATCGACTTTCAACGAGCCGTTGAAACTTAGCTGGAATGGCTTGGTTTGTTTTTCACCCATTGGGTGTTGGCCTCCATGGCGTCCTCATCGGGCTCTAGCCCCTATGAATAAAGACGCTCAAGGCCGCCGGAAGGTCGAGAGGTCTGAATCAAATTGGAAATGCGGGTTAAGATGAAGTACTTATGAGCTGGCTTTTACCAGACGGAGGGCGCTCTAGCGGCTAGGCTGCCAAACGCATGACGTTATGACGGCAAGAGGTCAACAGTTTGACCCGGCTAGGAACGAAGGAGGTCGGGGACTGGCGGCGAGAATGAGCGGTGTGTCCGGCTAGTGCCCGTCGATCAGTACACTTCCCTTGGTGCCGAACAGGCGCGTGAAATTCGGCCCGGAACTCCGGTGGCTCTGCCATCCGATGCGTCCGGCCGTGATCGTAGCGGTTATTCCACCATAAAGCGTCACCGCCATAGCGCCGAAGTCCTCGACGTCTCGCTTGTAATGCTCTTACGACCAGGAACCGGCTGCGCCTAACTCGGAAGCGCGTTGAGGAGGGATTTGCCGCCGTCACGAGACTCCCACGAAATACTCTACCAGCCCGCCATTCGGTCTCTGGCCGGTGTACCCTGGGCTAGACTATCGAGGAGGTCGTTCCGATCGATGCGGATATCCTTCCCATGCGCACTGGGGGCACTTGCTCTGATTCTGGGTGCCTGCCACACGCAGCCGCCGCTGACGCAGGCCGATCTCTTTCGCGCGGGTGAAGGCGGCTACCACACCTGCCGCATTCCGTCGACCCTCACCACGCCGACAGGAACGCTGCTGGCCTTTTGCGAAGGCCGGCGCAACAGCCGCAGTGACTCAGGAGATATCGATCTTCTCCTGCGGCGCAGCTTCGACGGCGGCCGTACCTGGGGTGAGGTCCAGCTTGTGGCGGACCACGGCGAGGATACGATCGGCAACCCGACACCGGTGGTGGACCGTGACACGGGTGTCGTCTGGCTGCTGCTCACCAAGAACCCGGGCGACGCGACGGGCGACCGCCTGATGACCGGCTACGAGGCCGGCACACGAACCGTTTGGGTCACCCAAAGCCGAGACGACGGCGCTACGTGGGCTGAGACGAAGGAGATTACCGCGACAGCGAAGAAGTCAGGTTGGACGTGGTACGCCACGGGCCCAGGTGTCGGCATCCAACTCCGAAGCGGCCGCCTGGTCATTCCCTGCGACCATCGCAAGGAGGACTCGCGACGGTCCTACTCACACATCATCTACAGCGACGACCATGGCGAGAATTGGCAAATCGGCGGCGCAACCCGCGAGAAGAACAATGAGTGCCAAGTGATCGAGAGGAAGGATGGGTCCTTGCTGCTCAACATGCGCAGCAACCACGGACGAAATCGCCGGTCCATCGCGACCAGTACGGACGGCGGCCTTACCTGGTCAGACATTTCGTTTGACGAAGCGCTGATTGAGCCGCGATGTCAGGCCAGCTTGTTGCGTTTCCCCGACCCGTTAGACAGCCGAGTTCTGTTCTCGAATCCAGCCTCGACCGAGCGGGAGAGAATGACGGTCCGAATGAGCTACGACGAGGGCAAGACTTGGCCGGTGTCGAGAGTCTTGCACGAGGGGCCCGCGGCTTATTCTTGCCTGACCGTACTCCAGGACGGCTCGATCGGTTGTCTGTACGAGCGCGGTGACGAGGATCGCTACGAGCGAATCACCTTCGCCCGGTTTGGCACCGAGTGGCTGGCGGATTAGCCGCTCACGCGCTCGGCTGCTCCGCCAGCGGGCGCGCGGGCCGGCCAAGCGCCGGCGAGAACAAACCACAGGGACAGGCATATGGCGGCCGCGGGGAACAAGACTTGGGCCTGCAGCATACCCGCCGCGCCGACGATGAGGACCGCGGCGCCGTGAAGTGTTCCTCCCAGCATGCCGATCCAGCCGATCCAGGCCGAGCCGAGCACGCCCTCTCGCTGCCCAAGCCAGATCACTGCGATGAGGATGAGCCAGAACAGCGGATAGACCGCGATTGCGAGCCAGGTGTGCGTCGTGTGGATGGGAGTCGACTCGCCCGCTCTGAGCGCTTCGAGGTCGACATAGGCCATTGTGTGGAAAGCCATCGCGACTACTTCCAGCGCGCTCGCTGCGATCGCCAGCAGCAGCAGCCGATCGAGCGTCCGCGAGCACGCCGCCGTGTGGCGCAGCATCACCCAGCCTGCGGTGAGCGCGACGAGACCTACGAAAATCGCGGCGTGGGACGGGAACCAAGCCGGGTCGGCGAGCATGTCGACCATCTCGCCGTTAGGGTGCTGCGAGCCCCCCCCGATGTAGATCAGGCCGCCGAGAATGAATAGCGGTCGCCAGGTCATCGAGGTCTTAGCCGACATAAGCTTCGGTTCGGTCGGCACCCACTTTAACACTGAAGGAGGTCCTCGGTCGACACTGTACGACGGTGATCGCTTGGCACCCGGGCACGCGAGGAATTCGTTGCTCGGCCCGATTGACGCTGGATCGACGCTGCTCAGCAGCGCCTTCCCAAACGTCTAAATCCCCCCTAGTCGGCAAGGCCTATAAAAGGGGATGTCAAGAGAAAAACCTCTCCTGGGGCTCGGTGCCGGGGTCGGCATCCAGCCAAACTGGCTAGTTGAGCGTGCTCTGCCGATCGACGAGCGGTTTCTGACTGCTCTGCCTTCCTGTTTCGCTTTCATCAAGCGAAGCGAAGAGGCAGTCTTCCATCCCTGTTGAACCAGCCACCTGGATCAAGGCTTCGCCATGAGGATCTACCCGCGCCGCTTCGGTACGTTGACAGCTCCTCCCTCGAAAGAACTTCCGCCAACCACGCGAAGCGTACTGCCGGTGTCGGTTTTCGCCGCGGAGGTTCGTTCTCTGCAACTGGATGGCTTTGGCTGACCAGCGGTTCCGACGGGTGCGGTCGAAGAACGCGACTGGGCGATCGGCCCAGTTGGCCTCGGGAGAAGGGCGGCGGATATCTAGCGTCCTACTTTAGCCCCAGCAACGTTCGCAGCCGACCCTTGAGCACCTGTTCGCGGGGCGATCTGGCGCCGCTCGTAAGCCAATCCTCAAGCTGACTAACCCTCAGCTCGTGTTGCGCTTCGAGCCGCCTTATTGTGACGACCAGCCGCGTGGTCTTGCCAGGCCTGACGTAGCCGCTAAGCTCTGAAGCACGGAAGGCGTGCTGGTCGTCTTTGTCTCGCAACAGAGGCCGAGGCGGTTGGGCCCCCCGGGCTTGACCTGACGCCCCAATTTTTTTGTTTCATTTTTGCGCTGCCGTCACCCCGCGCTCGTACTCCTCGGCCCAGGGTAGGCTGGTCCCCGAGGGCGAGGCAGAGCCAGGGGCCGGGCGCCGCTCTAAATGCCAAGGGACGAGAAGACCGTTTCAAGACCCACCCTCACGAAAAATTCCACCGACGACAACCAACAGCAACCACTCACTGAACCAAGCCGCCAATTACCCAAGCCCCTCGCGCCTTTTTCCCTCGGCCACCGCCATTTTTCGCGACCCACGTATCCTGAAAGATTCGAGACCCCGAACGTACAAAATCCGTGACCTCGGGTCTCGAATTCTGCCGGCAAGACCCAGGACACAAACCATGCAAAATCCGAGACCCACTGCACGTCACAGAACGAACGGTGTCAATTGACCCGACCTCGAAACCACCCGCCAATACCTCAACCCCGACGAGGAACTGAAACGCAAAGCCGTGAGCCGCCTCACGCTTCGACCCTTCTCCCCGAAACGCCGCTAGTGGATAGGTTTAGCCAATTTAGCTGGTGGCAGCCAACCGATTTGCGCTATAATCGACGCCTGTCTCATAGTAGTTCTCCTGGGGGCAGCAGGCGTGCTGCCCCCCCTTTTCCCCTCGATCTCAGGAACACACACGAAAGGAGAAATGTTGGCAAGTCGGCTGCGTCCGGGCAGATTGCGTCTGAGGCTTAGCCTGTTAGCCTGGGCAACTCGTTCGACTATTCGGCCTCTGCGGCCTCTTCTCGAGTTAATATGCCGAGCGCACCCAAGATTCTCCTCTGGCGGTCCACGAGTATGTCGAGCTTATCCGTGACCGTTACGTGTTCGGCGCCGGACGTCTCGCCATGGTCTTGAATGAGAAATTCATTGTCTGGGTATGCACTTCACTCCCGACTACCCCACATCTTGTGGTTGGCCGGTCCGCCTGCCGCGTAGGTGTTGGACCATCTCTGAATAGGTCGTGGGCCCAACGGTCGCGGCCTGTTGTACAAGCCGGTAGAAGAGCTTTCCCCGGTGACGAGAGCGTCGTCGATTGAATCGAAACGTATACTCATCCAGGTAATAGTCCAGGTGTTCACGGCTCACAGCGCCTTGGTGCGTCCCGATCAACCAGCGCTTCAACAGGGCAGCCACCCGGTGAACGTGGGGCAACAGCTCGGAGGCCGACTGGCTCGAACCGGCCAGAAAGTCGTACTCGTGCCGATAGCCAAGCGCCTCCAGGCCGACGTACCCTTCCCAGCCGTCGGTGTGGATCGTGCTGTCGGGCTCGACAGCCTCTTGGATGAAGCCGTGCAGCTGTTGCTTGGACGCTCCGCGGATGCGCTTCATACGGATCCTTCCTATCCCCGCGCCGTCTTCCTCGGCGGCGATGGCTACCAGTGCTTTTTTCTGCGTCTGCCGTCCGCGCAGTCCCTCTTCTGCGCCCCCCACATAGGTCTCGTCGACCTCCACGCGACCGCTGAGCCGTTCTCGGCCGGGCCGCACCATCGCGCGCCGCAGCTTGTGCAGCAACGCCCAGGCGGTACGGTAGCTTCCCAGACCCAAGATGCTTTGCAGTCCCAGTGCGCTCGCCCCGTTTTTCTGGCTGGTCACCCACCACATGGTCCGAAACCAGGTGCGCAGCGGCAGGCGCGTGTCCTGGAAAATCGTGCCCGCCGTCACCGAAGCCTGATAATCGCATTGCCCACACCGCAGCAGGCCCCGCCGGCTGGGCCGAGCTCTCCGCCCTCCACAGCGGGGACACACAAAACCCTGTGGCCAGCGCAGTTGCATCAGATACTCGCGACACGCCTGCTCAGTGGCAAAACGCCCCTCAAACTCCTCCAGCGTCCGCGGGTAGTCCTCCACAGCCCCGCATGCTATATGTTGGGGTCTCGGGAGTCAAGTGCATACCCCGAATTCATTGAAATGGTCGTGGCCGTGAAGGTGGCGCAAATAGCTAATTTCCTTGGTTTGGAGGTCGCCTCGGAGAACTCCACCCGGGAATTCGGTGGAATGAAGATTGAGGTAGAAAGCCTCAGAATCCCCCAAAATACCCTCGATCGCATCCAGTTCATCGGGGTCGGTGACTTCCACTTGAAACCAGAGCTCGCCAATGCGGGCGTCATCGACACGCGTCATACGCGAGCTGATCACGATGGGCCCGGCTTCGAAGAACCTTCCCTTGTGGATGTGCATCCCGATGAGGTTTTGGGGCAGGTCAAAGAAGTACTCAATGTGGAAGTTGACCCAGGCTTCGGTTAGCGCATGCGTGTTCCTGTCGCGCACAGCGTGGATCTGAATCTCCGCGTCGGCAAAGGCGAAGTCTCCGCCGACTGCGGCCGGCGGCACTTCATTAAAGGGATACATAAAGAACTGGTAGTACATCGACTGGAGTGCCCCTGTCTCTGGAAGGTCTCCACGTGCCTGGGCCGACAGGGTTAGAGGCAACAGTACGGCTATCAGTGTCAAGATACAGATGCGTTTCATGGTTTTTCTCCTTTGAGCTTTTCAGCTGGAATTTCCGACTTAAGATCTCCGGCTGGCACATGGTACACTCTCTCCTCTCGTGAACACAACGAATTTACCGCCGGAAGGCAAGCACCGGCCGGATCGAAGCGTTCCAACGGCGCGTTTTCGCCTTCCGACGAGGCTGTTTCACTGCGTCGCATCCGATTTCTCAGACACTCCCCCGAGCTTCCTGCTTCGGCACCCAAGTTTTGCTTCCTCAATAGGACTGCTAGCATGTAGACGATGCCGGTTGACGAAGATCTCGCGAAGGCCAACGAGTTACTGAAAGAGGCCAAACAGCTGCTCCTACAAGAGAAGGCACAAGAGTGTGTAGGGTTGGTCGATGGGGCCTTGGCACGAGTTGAAAGGGTGATAGCTGCTCTGGCCCAGCGCAGCAAGGGCCAAGCTAAAGAAACCAGTGGTCGTTGAACGTAAAGCAAACGAGCTCCCATACCGGAGCCGTTTTTGTCCACCAGGCCAAAGGCAGGCGTAACCGACCAGAGCTATCTTAAGGCGGATAAAGGGGTCACTTCGCCGACGCCGTGCACAGGGGGAAGTGCCTCGAGGTTCCGGTTACCCCGGAAGGCCTGTTAGAACCAAGCGAGAGCGGAGAGCAAGAGATGAGCGCCCAAGGAATTCATCATGTCACCCTCATCGTGGACGATAGGGAACAGGCGTCCCGGTTTTACGGGGACGTCTTGGGAATGGAGGAAAAGTCTCGAGGTAGTTACACCCCGAATGAGGAGAGTCTGGCCGGATCGCACCTGCAGAGAGGTGTGGAGGGAGCCCCAGGCGGTCTGGATCATCCCGGGGAGCGCACTAAGCGTCGGCCAGTCAAGCGTCGTGTCGAGCGTTTGCACCTGCCTGGCCGGAACGCAAGCGGCGCTCGCCCTTTTTGAGCTTGTCGGCCTTCGAAGCAACGACCACAAAGCGATAACGGTGAGCGGCGAGCCATTCTGTCATCTGTAAGTCCAACGGCGAAGCGCCGTGGCGGACTTCAATAATAACGACCACCAACCGCAAGGCGGAGCGGTTGAAGAGGTAGCTTTCGGCAAGAGCTCGCCAAGCGGCCATCTCTTTCTTTGAGACCCTGGCATAGCCATAGCCGGGAAGATCAACGAAGTAAAACGCCCCTTCGATTCGGTAGAAGTTGAGTGTCCGGGTGCGGACCTCACCTCGCACCCAGCGGGGTTTTCTTGAATCCTCACCCTCGAAAGTAAACATTACAGTTCAAAACCAACCCCCAGTTATCCCCACCAAACCCCTTGCAAAACAAGGGTTCTTGCTGTAGGGTTTGAGACACTACAGTCATTTTGTTTACTTTCCTTTCCGCCGGAAACCAGGAGACACGGGGATGCCGAAACCTTTCTGGCTAGTTGCACCTCTGTGTGTAGTGTTGGTGTCTACCCAGGCATGTACCTACAGCACTAGCTGGCAGAGGTCAAACGAGGCCGGCGTCGAGGCCTTCGAGATATTGTCAAATGTTGTGGATGGGCGAGGTCAGGCGGCGTTTTCCTGAACCATCAATCCATCCTTGAAAACCTTTCCCTCTAAGACATGAACAATCACTTCCGAACCGTTCAGGCGTCGCCAGTGGCGCTCGGCTTGGCGGGCCAGCATGAAGACCATCGTTAACGACGCTTCGCGGCTGCCACAACCCTTCGTTCGTCGCTGCCGCAAACGGACCGTCGCAAAGGTGGACTCGATCGGGTTCGTCGTCCGCAAGTGCCCCCAGTGCTCGGCCGGAAAGTCGTAGAAAGCCAGCAGCACTTGGCGGTCTTTTTCCAGGCACTCGACCGCTTTGGGGAACTTCTTCTCGTATAGGTTCTTGAAACGGTCCAGAGCGGCCTCCGCCGTCTGCCGACTCTGGGCAAGATAGATGTCGCGCAGCGCCTGCTTGGCTTTGCCCTGCATGCTCTGCGGCAGCTTATTGAGCACGTTGGCCGTCTTGTGGAGCCAGCAGCGTTGCTCACCGGTCGCCGGATAGACTTTCCGCAGTGCCGCCCAAAACCCCATCGCTCCGTCGCCCACCGCCAACTTCGGCGGCAGCTCGAGCCCCTGCCGTTTCAAGTCCTCCAGCAACTCCTGCCACGACAGTTCGCTTTCGCGAAAGCCGTCGTGCACCGCCAGCAGTTGCTTGCGACCGTCTTCGAGTGCTCCCATCACAACCAGCAAACACTGCCGTTCATCGTCCAGACGAACATTCGAGTAGATGCCATCGGCCCAAATGTAAACAAACCGCTGGCCGCTGAGGTCACGCTTTGACCAAGCCTCGTACTCGCGGCGCCAGACGTCTTTGAGACGCACCACCGTCGTCGCCGACAGGCCCGGAGCGTCGGGCCCCAGCAAGGCCTCCAGCGCTTCGCTGAAATCGCCCGTCGAGATCCCTTTCAGGTACAACCAGGGGATCAACTCCTCCACACTCTTCGTGCGCCGCAGATACGGCGGCAGGATCTGGGAAGTGAAACGAAAGCGCCGGCCCTGCTCATCGACTCGGCGATCGTCGACCCGCGGCGCCTGGATCTTCAGCTGACCCACGCCGCTGACGATGGTGCGCTCGCGGGCGTGACCGTTGCGCACCACCAGCCGCCGGCCGTCCTGGTCGACTTCGTGCTGATGCGTTTCGATGTAGGCGGTCACTTCGGCTTCCACGGCCTTGACGAGCATCTGGCGCGCTCCTTGGCGCAGCACCTCATCCAAGGGCGAGCGTTCCTTTCCATCAATGACTTGGGGGTTGACTTGACTGCTGCTCTCAGCAGCTTCACACTGACTCATGGCGTATCCTCCTTGTTCCTTTCCAGAAAACGATTGAGTTGCTTCCTCAATCGTCAGGATACGCCGCCTCCCCTCAGAGGCTCATCCACAACTTCTGGTTATAGCTCTCGAGGCCTACCAACAAGGCCACTATGCCGAGGCCGAGAAGTATTACTTGGCCGCCCTCAAGGAAGCAGAAACCTTTGGACCAGAAGATCCCCGCCTTCCCACCAGGCTCAACAACCTGGCCGAGCTATACCGAACCCAAGGTAAATACGCCGAAGCCGAGCCACTCTACCAGCGCGCCCTGGCGATCTGGGAGAAAGCCCTGGGACCCGAGCATCCCAACGTGGCCACGTCTTTAGAGAACTACGCCGCCCTGCTCCGCAACATGAACCGCGAGGCCGAGGCGGTACAGATGGAAGCTCACGCCAAGGCGATCCGGGGAAAATCCCCCAACTAGAAGGCGACGAGTAAACACTACAGCTATTTTGTTTCATTGCTGGGAGTCATCCCTCCGAGGCTGCCACGCCAACATGGGTGAATACGACAAAGCTCAAATCTGCCAGAACGGGCATGTAGTCAATTCACAAGCCACGTGGCAACCCGACCACAATCTGGATTACTGTCCTCAATGTGGCGAGATCGTCATTTGATAGTTGTCAGAATTGGAATTGCCAGAACCCAATTCAAGGCTCCTACCGAGCCTCCGAGTATGCAAGCCCTGACCATCCCACCGGAGAGTACTTCAGCCCCTCGTTCTGCCAGCACTGCGGTAAGCCTTATCTCTGGACAGAGCGAGGTCTTTCAGCGGCAAAAGATCTAGTTCAGGACCTCGATAACCTCACCGACGATGAAAAGACCAACCTTTCTCGGAGCCTCGACGACCTGGTCCGCCAGACACCGCAGACCCAAGTAGCCGCGGGCCGTTTCAAGCGGTACATGGCCAAAGCTGGTCCAGCTGCTTCGGATGCCATGGAAAAAACATTAGTAACCCTTTTGACCAACACAGTCAGGCGCCTGATTTGGGGGTAGGGGTAGCGGCGCCAACCGTGCGAAAACCTACGCTAAGGAGGCCTGAGCCCCAGTTGTCACCGTAGGATTCTGCACGAAATCGGCGACGTACCAGGCGCTCGCCGAGCTCGGGAAGGCAAAGAAAACCATCTTTCGAATTGCAGGCTCCAGTTTCTAGCGCTGCCGTAAAGTCAGCCAGCGCCCTGTCATTATTCACCCAGCTGTGTGTAGCATGCACCGCGGTTCGTGTAAGCTTCATGAATCTTCTTTCTCGCCAAGCTTGCCTTCCGATCCACTCCTAGATTCCCCTCTCCTGCTCGCAGTGCTCGTGCCTCTTTTCCTCAGGGCATCCGCCTTGGATCGCAGCGCCGCCAGCTCGTGTTCCAGCTCCGCTAGCCATCGATCTTTTGCGGCATGAACACTGTCTCTCCTTAATTTTTCACGCTCGCTCTCAAGACTCTCAATCTGGGAGAGCACTACCTCAAGGTCTGTCGTGGTGGCTGCCCCCTACCCTTGCTGTACAATTGGGTTCTCTCCAAATAGGACATCGAGAACATTGCCAAAGTAGTAGCAGCCAACAGCAAAAAGACCGTTCAGCAAGCCACAAAAGCGATGCTCGACAGAACTCGATCTTGAGCAACTCCCGCTTGAGGTGAAACACGGCCCATTCCGCTTTTATGGCGGCTTTCATCGTGGGCGATTTCACCGAATACCGGCTGCGTAGCTCCGATAGCACCTTCGAAACCACGTTGTGGGCCTCGGTCAGCTCAGCCAGTAGCTCTTCTCGCTCGGATTCAGCCAGTGACTTCCTCATCTCTCCCAAGACTTTACAGCAAAAACTCCCTCTCCGGCGAACGGTAGTGGGCTACTTTCAAAAGTCATCGGGAGAAGTAGCGTCGCCGTGTCGGCCAACCTTCACCTCCCGGCTTGTCGCCAAATCTTGCGAGCAGGTCTTTCCGCTCGATGCCGGTTAGTGCGGAGGATCTCCAGGTTTCGCACCAAGATACGTGCTCAATAGAGTACGGAGATGACTGCTCTAGATGGCGCGTCAACGTCAAGAGCCTATTGGCTGGTGCTGGCTGCGGATGATCCGAATCGTAGGAATTGGACCCCCGTTGCCAGCCATCGTTCGTTAGATGCCATTCCGTTGAGAATTTGTCGTAGGCCATGGTGAACAGTATTTTAGCTCTTAGGCCGCTCTCTGCCGAACACCCCCTGCAGCCGGACGAAGCCAAGGCCCTCAAGGCTTACCTCCGCTCCCGCAAGCACGACTCCCCTGTCCTATTTCTAAGCAACCGCGCCCTGCCACTTCCCGCGGTGCCCAAGAGCGTGACGCTGGATCCGGACATGTGGATTCTCTCGAAGGAGACGAGCACAAAGAAGGTGAAGCGAGCCCGAGGCGTTCGTCCAACTCACGAACCAGGATTAAGCCACCGTCGGAAGTAACCCGCGAGCCTTGAAAATCGACCTCACGACCGTGTCGGGCCAGATGAGCAATCGTTGCTTTACTGCCGTCCGCTAAACACGTCCAACATTGGCACTGGTCCCCCGCTGGTGACCACTTGGGGCATCACCCCATTCCATTTCTCCACAGCGCGTCCCTGAACCTCGATTCGCCGCAAGGCCAGTAACTGCTCCGTTATCTGTGCTTTTTGGAGCTCCAGTCCCTTGGCTTCAGCTTTGGCTCTGGTGATTGCCTGTTGCGCTTCAAATTCCACCCGTCTCAAGGCGTTCTCTGCCTCCAGAGCCTCTTGGACCGCTTTCACCTTTGCCTCGATGGACTGCTGGAAGGTTACCGAGAACTGAAAGTCCGTGATGGAGAGTTCTATAACTACGATACCAAGGGGAGCTAACCTTTCCGTCATCAAATTTTGAAGTTCCTCTTTAACCTGTGGCCTCTGTGTGATCAACTCCTCGGCGGTGAAATCGGCCGTGGTAGATTTAACCGCTTCCTGCATGTACGGCTGAATGACCCGGTTTTCATAATCCTGCCGCATTGTGCGATAAATTTCCGGCACGCTGTCGGCATTCAACTGGTAGTTCAAGGTGACTTCTGTGGTAACCAGTTGCAAGTCCTTGCTGGAAGAGCCGGTAGAAGCGGTGTATTTCTGAAGCTGGGTTGACATCAGAATCACCTCCTCAGCGAAAGGAATCTTGAAATAGAGACCTTCATCTTTGATCGCCCCGGTCGGGGCTCCAAAACGCAGCAAGACGCCTCGTTGTCCTGCGCCGACTATCCCGGTGCTTCCCATTACTACAATGAGGCAGGCAATCACGACCCCGATAACTGCGATCTTTTTACCCAGCCCTTGCGGAATTCTAAAATCCCCAAATTCTCCAGACGTCCTAGAGTACTTTGGCATCGCTACCTCCTTTTATCCCAATCTATGGAATGGATTCGCCCCCAGCAGAGGGGCCTGTCGGGTGGAGCTTGGAGCAAGTCCGATACTCTGGCAACTCACGCCGCGCCGTCCCAGTCGGATTAAACCGCTGTCGTAGGCCATCGGACGTCGAAGGGATCCGAGAAGTCCTCGTCCTTTGTCCGACTGCTCGGCCTGAGTGAACTGCTCAGTCTACGTGTTGCTCGCCGCGACCTCAGGACGAAATAGCTCGATCTCTTCGAGAAGCTTATGGAGTTCGACCGTGAGAATCTCTCGATCGCGCGCCTCGGACGCCAAGTCCTGTTCCACTGCTTTGACGTCCTTCGCTTCCTTAACGAGCCTGGCGTTCGGCGCGCCGATGCTTGTGCCGAACCTGGGCAAGGCGGTCTGCTTTATCCCTCGCCTCGGACGCGAGATCAGCGCCACTTAGCGCTTGCTCGGCCGTGCGCAGCGCTTGGTGAGCCACCTTTAGCTCCATGATCTCTTTCTTGTGCTGCTCTTCGAACGCCTGGACCTCTTCAACTGAGATTTCAAGTTCCTCCTGCACACGCAACCGAAGCTCCTGTGCCCGAGACAATACTTGTGGCTCAAGCTCCTCCACCTTCGCCGTGGCTCGCAGAATGGACTTGGTGTAACGGGCCTGCCAGCGATTACTTCGTCTCTTGGCGGCGCGGGCCTGCAGGCGCCGCATTAAGCTAGACAAACGCTGAATCTGGCGGGTCAGAACGCTCTTCTCCCGCAAGTCCCTGAAAAGGCGCCTTTCTCGTCGGTTGTGACCTGACATTTCGTCCGAAGCTAACGTGGATACCGAGCCCTGTCAACCCAAGAAATCAACGTCGTCAACTGGATCGAGGAACTCGAGCGCCTGGTTCCGACAGACTGATGCTGCGCCACCCCTGGTCCCTAAGCGCTGTTCCAAAAACCTACGGAGGCTGTTGACCAGGATTTCCAATTTGGCCCTGGCACGTCCACAGTATACACTCCGCCGCTGCGCATCACTTCCACCGGTAGCCGTCAGCGCCTCGTCACACCGCTCAAAGACGTTGATTGAGCGGGTTGAACGGCGCTCCGCCCGACACTGCTCCCTGCGAAACCTTTTTGGAGCCAAAAGCTGTTGATCCTCGCCCGGGCAACGCTACCCGCTCGTCAGCCACCAGTTCTTGATCCTGTGCGGGCGCGCCAGCATCAGCCGGAGCTATAACCAGAAGTTGTGGATGAGCCTCTGAGGGGAGGCGGCGTATCCTGACGATTGAGGAAGCAACTCAATCGTTTTCTGGAAAGGAACAAGGAGGATACGCCATGAGTCAGTGTGAAGCTGCTGAGAGCAGCAGTCAAGTCAACCCCCAAGTCATTGATGGAAAGGAACGCTCGCCCTTGGATGAGGTGCTGCGCCAAGGAGCGCGCCAGATGCTCGTCAAGGCCGTGGAAGCCGAAGTGACCGCCTACATCGAAACGCATCAGCACGAAGTCGACCAGGACGGCCGGCGGCTGGTGGTGCGCAACGGTCACGCCCGCGAGCGCACCATCGTCAGCGGCGTGGGTCAGCTGAAGATCCAGGCGCCGCGGGTCGACGATCGCCGAGTCGATGAGCAGGGCCGGCGCTTTCGTTTCACTTCCCAGATCCTGCCGCCGTATCTGCGGCGCACGAAGAGTGTGGAGGAGTTGATCCCCTGGTTGTACCTGAAAGGGATCTCGACGGGCGATTTCAGCGAAGCGCTGGAGGCCTTGCTGGGGCCCGACGCTCCGGGCCTGTCGGCGACGACGGTGGTGCGTCTCAAAGACGTCTGGCGCCGCGAGTACGAGGCTTGGTCAAAGCGTGACCTCAGCGGCCAGCGGTTTGTTTACATTTGGGCCGATGGCATCTACTCGAATGTTCGTCTGGACGATGAACGGCAGTGTTTGCTGGTTGTGATGGGAGCACTCGAAGACGGTCGCAAGCAACTGCTGGCGGTGCACGACGGCTTTCGCGAAAGCGAACTGTCGTGGCAGGAGTTGCTGGAGGACTTGAAACGGCAGGGGCTCGAGCTGCCGCCGAAGTTGGCGGTGGGCGACGGAGCGATGGGGTTTTGGGCGGCACTGCGGAAAGTCTATCCGGCGACCGGTTAGCAACGCTGCTGGCTCCACAAGACGACCAACGTGCTCAATAAGCTGCCGCAGAGCATGCAGGGCAAAGCCAAGCAGGCGCTGCGCGACATCTATCTTGCCGAGAGTCGGCAGACGGCGGAGGCCGCTCTGGACCGTTTCAAGAACCTATACGAGAAGAAGTTCCCCAAAGCGGTCGAGTGCCTGGAAAAAGACCGCCAAGTGCTGCTGGCTTTCTACGACTTTCCGGCCGAGCACTGGGGGCACTTGCGGACGACGAACCCGATCGAGTCCACCTTTGCGACGGTCCGTTTGCGGCAGCGACGAACGAAGGGTTGTGGCAGCTGCGAAGCGTCGTTAACGATGGTCTTCATGCTGGCCCGCCAAGCCGAGCGCCACTGGCGACGCCTGAACGGTTCGGAAGTGATTGTTCATGTCTTAGAGGGAAAGGTTTTCAAGGATGGATTGATGGTTCAGGAAAACGCCGCCTGACCTCGCCCATCCACAACATTTGACAATATCTCAAGTGATCCCCCGCCAGATCGCTTAGCTGGGGGGAGCAAGTCTTGTGATGAGTTATCCGATCGTAGCACTGTCAGACCCCTAATCGGACTCGGCTTTGCGCTCACTTGACGAGTTTCTGAAGCGCCTCAGGGCCCCGGTAGTTGGGTGGAAATAAACTTCTCAACATCAATGTGGCGATTCGACGTGCGCTTGCCGCTCTGTTCACCGGTCCGGCCCCGACAGGCCGTGACAGATGCTGCTGCTGATGGACTGCCAAGTCGGGGACCAAGTCGCCCCGCTGTCTTCAATCACGTGGCCGTAAGACTTTCTAACCGTAGAAGTCCCGGTTACCGTTTGGATCCCACCCGTGGCTCCGAGGCGATCGTGAACGTATTGTCGACCACTCGGAAGCGGTCCACAGACCGCTTTCATCAGCCTAGCCCGCTTTTCTCACGAGGGTTCTGGTGGCCGGCGTTGAACGAACGTTATTTGTAGGGGCCGACCACCGTGTCGGCCCACTACCGATCAGTACATATTGTCCAGTGCGAATTTGTGGAAAAGATCGCACATCGACACTACTGGGCGGGCACAGTGGGCCGCCCTACACGGGAGAAAAGCGGGTTAGCAGTCTGTTTCTCGAGCCGTGGTCAACGTGCGAAACCGCCGCCACCCGGAAGCGCGAAAAAGTTTCCATTAGAAAGGTGTGTTGCCGGCGTTGCCGGCAGAGCCAGGCTCGGTTCAGATCGGCGCATGATAGAATTGATTTGCGCTAACTGGAAGGCGCCATCATGCCACGGGATTCGAAGGTTACGGTGGAATCATTTGCTCGGCAGTGCCACCGCAAGATGATTCCGTTGAACAAAACGTTTAGTTACTTTTCAGCGCTTCCGTTGGAGGAGGCGGCTCTTCGCAGGCTGCTTCATGAACCCATAGCGGCTGCACCTCCCAAAGTGGGCGAGACACTCCCGAATCTGGCGTTTGTGCTGGTTCCGTTCCTCGAAAAGCACAAGTTAACGGCAGCCGGAGACGACCGCAACCGAGGGAAGCGGAGGGCCGGAACGACGCCGGGTGTCACCTTCGATCCCCCCGCGGCAACGCGGCGGATTTATTCAGCAACCATTGGGTTCAAGGAACAAGATTTCCTGTTTCTCGCGATCAAGGACGAGGAAGTGACAGACTGTCACTACAGCTTGTACGGCGCCCTCGCGGCGTTGCTCTCGCGCCGCCTCGAACAGGCCTCGGTCAGCGGCTTTCACGATTTGGTTCGGGACGAGCTGGCCGCCGAGGCCCACGGTGAAATCGATGAGAGAAGCTGGCGCCTGAAAGAGCAACTGATCCGCCGCCAGCGTGATCCGACTCGCCCGACCAAACTGCTGGAAAACTACTGTCGGCAAGCACTCGAGGATACCTTGACACTTTACCTTCACGGTCTTTGCTGCGATATCGACATCGAAGCGGGACCCAGACAATTGGCGAGCCCCCGCATCCGGCGACGGCTGGAGTTGCTGCGCCAGGTCCTGCCCCCTCCCAAAGGCCGGGCCCTTTTCCCCGAGGATCTCTCGAAACAGCACTGAAGGCCGAGTGTTAGCGTTTGGCCCTGCCACGAATCCACGGTCAGCCGATGACTCGATCGCCGATGCCGCCCAAAGCCGTTCTGGCTCGCCTGCGAAAGGGAACGGTCATCCCGGCGCATCCGCTCGCGCTGGACAGCAGGCGGAAGCTGGACGAGCGAAGGCAGCGGGCGCTCACGCGTTACTACGTGGCTGCCGGCGTCGGCGGCGTGGCCGTCGGCGTCCACACGACGCAGTTTGCCATTCACGAGCCAAAAGTCGGCCTACTCCGGCCGGTTTTGGAGTTGGCGGCCGAGACCGTGAAGGCGTCCAAGCCGCGACCGTCAGCTCCGGTGATCTTGGTGGCGGGCCTTTGCGGGAGCACCCGGCAGGCCGTCCACGAGGCGCGTCTGGCGGCGGACGTAGGCTATCACGCGGGGCTGCTCAACCTCGGTAGCCTTCGCCAGGCTTCGGTATCGAGACTCATCTCGCACGTCAAAGCGGTGGCAGAAGTGATTCCGGTATTCGGCTTTCATCTGCAACCGTCGTTAGGAGGGCGCAAGCTGGACTTCGACTTCTGGCAGCGCTGTGTCGAGATCGACAATTTGGTCGCCATTAAGATCGCGGCGTTTAACCGCTATCAGACCCTGGACGTGATTCGGGCTGTGGTCGAAGCGGAACGAGAGCGAAACATCGCGCTCTATACCGGGAACGATGACAACATCCTCATGGACCTGCTCACGCCCTTTCGGTTCTCCCAAGACCGCAAGAGCAAGACCGTGCGGATCGTCGGCGGCCTTCTGGGCCAATGGGCCCTCTGGACCCGGCGAGCGGTCCTCCAATTGGCTGAATGCCATCGCGTCATCGACGAGCAAAGATTGCCCATTCCACAGCCTCTTGCTACGCTAGCCGCCCAGGTTACCGACGTCAATAGCGCGCTGTTCGACGCCGCGCACAGCTTTCGAGGCGCCATCCCCGGCATTCATGAGGTTATGCGCCGCCAGGGATTGCTGGCGGGACGATGGTGTTTAAATCCCAGACAAACGCTCTCCCCGGGACAGATGCGGCAGATCGACCGCGTCTACGCCGCCTACCCTCACCTGAACGACGACGCTTTCGTGGCGGCGAACTTGGATAGCTGGTTGCGATAGTTGGCTGTACCAATTGTTACAGCCGAGTGCAGGTCGCGTTGCCTAAGTACAACCATTCCGTAGGTGCACTCACGTTTCGTCCGGAATACAGGCGGGCCTCTCACGCACTTCGCCTCGCCACGTGGTGAGAAAAGCAGGTTAAGCGTCTCCCTTCCCCGTTTAGTCCTTGGCGCGCCGATGTCGCACCACACGCTCTGGCTCAGCGCAAGACGGCGGGACACATGGACTGCTGATCCATCGCCAGAGTAGGCGTGGACTCGGACGTATTTCGATCGGCGCCGACCGTAATCATCAATCCAGACACAAAGCGCCCGGTTTGTCGTTCCTGCCGGCGTTTTCCGCGGTTCTGGCTTTCGATCACACTGCCTCCCTTGCCTTTTCACTACCGTTAGGCTCAACTTGTGAACCGGCTGCCTCCAGCAGCGCGGGGGTCTCTCGAGAATACTCCGGTCCGAGCTTTTCGACCTCGTCCACTCCCTCGGGCGTTATCGTGTAGCGGCTGCCGTCCGTAGCCGCAACCAGCGACTTCCCTTTGAGATACCAGAGGGTAAATTCCAGGTGTTCGCGAGGACAGCCAAGCAAGTTTTCCAGTTCCCTCAAAGTGACTTCCGGCTGCCGTGCCTGGTTCTTCCTTTTGGCGTGAAGAATCGAGAGGGTGCCCCAACGCTTTCTGGCCTCTCCCTCGAAGCCTTCCGCCTCCTCAGACTGGTTGAAGATCTTCCACTGCACCTGGCGATTAGCCTGATGCTTCGCGTCGTACGCTGCCCTTTGCTCGGGGTCGCTCAGGACGCGGTAGGCTTGAAGGACGAGTCGAAAAGTCTGAGCGCTGCCGGTGTCGATATTATCAGGGTGGTAGCGAAGCGCTAACAGCCGATAGACCCGCTGGATCGTGTCCACGGTCGCGGTGGGACTGAGTTGCAAGGCTTCGTAGTAGTCCACGAAAGAGCCGTCGCTCACGTCGATAGTTCTATCCGCGCCACCATTTTCCTGAGCAGGCTCATCAAATGCCAGTCCGACTCGATAAGCATCCGCGTCAAGCATCTGACAGTGAACCACCTGAGCCCCCCTCCATTTGGTGTTACCTGACCCGTTGGCGACAGACCGGCCTCTGACTCTGATTTTTGCCCCAACTTCAAGGGGCGACGCCGTATCGACTCCACAGCCAAAGTAGCTTACGTCAGCTAGCCTCGTCCGAATGACCTTTTCGCTGCCACGGCTACCGCGGATTTCAAGCTGAACCTCTCCCACAGCCCCTTTGCTACGACGCCCTTTACGACGACGCTCTTCCTTGTGTTCCATGTCAATCTTCCTCCGATGATTAGCGATGTTCGTTCATCATGCTCCGCTTGCCGGCAACTGACGATTCTCGCGGCTGCCCAGTACGCTACCGGAAGCGTTAACCTTTAACGGTGCACATTCGCTGTCTCCATCGCACGCTGAGTTCCGGTGCTGGGTTACACTTCCACTGGTTCAGCAGGGATTGAGGCGGGGGTGTCGGCTCGGGCCTGTGGAAACCCCACGACGTCGAAGAGCTGGAAATCCGACCGCAGCAGCTCGCCTAGTTTGTCGGCACTCAACGGCCGACTAGCCAAGTACCCCTGGACGTAGTCACATCCCTCCGCACTGAGAAACGAGAGCTGTTTCTCGGACTCAACCCCCTCGGCAGTCACTACGAGGCCCAGACTATGGGCGAGACCGACCAGGCCCCGCGCTACAGCTCCTGATTTCTGATCCTTGGCGAGACCGGCAACAAATGAGCGATCCATCTTCAGCGTGGTAAACGGGAACCGTCTCAGTTGGCTCAGCGAGGAATAACCTACCCCGAAGTCATCGATTGAGAGATGGACACCGCTTTCTGATAGCTTCCTCATGACCGTTACCTGTGGTTCGCCATGGTTCAATACATCGCCTATGAAAGCCGATTCCGTGATTTCTAGCTCAACCCACTGGGGATCCAGCCCGACTTCTTTCAGAATGCCATCGACTTTCTCTGGGAAGGTCGGCCGTCTCAGCTGGTGAGCGGATACATTGACCGAAATCCTGATCGGCGAGATCCCCTCCCGCTGCCAGCTGACATTCTGTCCACAAGCGGTTCGGAGAGCCCATTCTCCGATCTCGTCGATCAACCCGGTTTCTTCCGCCAGGGGAATGAATTCGGTGGGTCCTACCCGCTCTCCGCCCGGGCGCCGCCAGCGCAAAAGTGCTTCGACACCCACAATTGTGCCGGTGCGCAATGAGATCATGGGTTGATAGTGCAGAAAAAGCTCCTCGTTTGCGATGGCCTTGCTCAGCTCGGTGGAAAGTTGACAGGCCCTCACCACTTGGTTGCGCATATCGTGAGTAAATGCCTGAACCTCGCCTTGCGCGCGGGCCTTCGCTTGGTACATGGCCGTGTCGGCATTCCGCAGCAAATCTTCTGCCTGTTGGGTCGTCGAATCACCGAAAGCTATGCCGATACTCGTTGCGGTTACGATCTCGTGTGCTCCTATCTGAAAAGGCTGGGCGATTGCGTCGGTTATCCGCGAAGCTACTTCCAGTGCCTCATCGCGATTCCCCAGTTCCTCGAGAAGGACGACAAACTCGTCTCCTCCGAAGCGCCCCACAGTATCACCCCTATTCCTTCGCAAACAGTTTTGGATTCGCTCCGCCACTGCCGCCAGTAACTGGTCGCCAATGAGATGACCGAAAGTGTCGTTGACGACCTTGAATCGATCTAGGTCCAAAAACATGACTGCAAAGAGGTAGCCTCTGGTCTCTCGCAAAAGGTCTAGACACCTTTCAAGTCGTACGACGCACGCCTGCCGATTCGGTAACCCCGTAAGCTTGTCTTGGAAGGAGTCATCGACGATCTTCTTCTCGACTTTGATTAGCGGTGTTATGTCGATTTGAGCGCCCGCGATGGCGGTTGGAGTTCCATCCGTATTCCTTAAAGCCATCCCTCGACTAACCACCCAAAGATACAATCCGTTTCGGTGTAAGATTTGGTATTCACACTGGAACTGGTCACTGTTGCCGTACAAGTGTTTGGCCAGCGCGCCCTTCAGCTCAGGTAGATGGCTAGGATGAACCCGGTCGAACCATTGATCCGGGTTATTCCCGATGTCCTTTTCGTCGAAGCCCAACATCGAAGCCCACTGAGCGGAGAAATAGACCTTGTCGGCCTCCAGGTCCCAGTACCAATGCCCATCGCTGGCACCTTCGATAGCCAACTGCCTGCGCTCTTCCGTTTTGCTTTGCTCCTCAAGGTCAGCTCGCCGTCGCTTTTCTCTTCCCAGCTGCTTGCGCTCAGTTTGACTAAGCTTTTTCCGGCGTACGTAGATCTCCCAGACCGATAGAATCTCCACGGCCAATGCTCCCCCCACAAGGGCGTTTCCTACTGGTGCGGGAAGAGATAGCCAGCAGACATAGCTCCAAGCTAGGATGGCAGCGGTTTGAGTGGCGAAGACCCAACGCAGGGAGTAAAACGTGCGGCCAATCCCGAAAAGCAACAGGCAAAAAACGAAGAGTTGGCTCGTGTCTGAAATCAGGCCCACGAAGGCCAGAGTATTCAAGAGGGTGCCGCCCCAGACGACTTCGGCAAGGACGTGGGATCGCTGCACGTCAAACAGCTGCCTCCGTAACCCCCAATACAAGAAGCCACACATTAAACCGGCGGCTAAGCTGATCGCCGCCAACGCCGTCGCAGCTTCAGCATCGAGGGTCACCCAAGCATGAACGAAGTGTGCGAACAGGACCGCTGTCAGCGCCGGAAGAAAACCCTGTAGCGCTTCTAGAACGAACTGATCCTTACGGACTGCCGGTTGAGATTGGGTTGGTTCTCTATGCGGCGCGGGCATAGTCCTAGGCGTGCCTAGTCGCCTTCTTCCAGATAGGCTTTTCACTGTGACATCACCATTTCAGCTGTGCTGGGGAGTCGTATTTCCGGCGGAAAGGCCCCGCTGAGCGGTTCGCGAAGGCATATCTCCTCCGCGGTATAGAAGTTGTGGAACCGTAGCATATGAATCTTAAGTACTTACTGATTACCGTACTAAAACTATATTTCTTGATCAATGGGCCATCGGGTTCATTTTGGTAGAACACCGTTAGTTCTATTGGCCTAGGGGTAAAACCTTAGAGTGCCCGGCTAAGTCCTTCGGGCGAAAACGTTTGCGGACAAGAATTGGCACGAGGTAAGGAGTCTCACTGAGCATCGCAGTCGCAATCAATGGCAGCCTGGCGGAGGGGGCCTGTGCCGCCACACGGTAGTGCTCGACCCCTCGAAGGTGGAGCGAATGTACGTTTGCGTGTCCGCGGCCGGCTGCTTCCGGGGGAGGATGACAGCGGGCGGCGAGATTTCTATTCGCGAAACGGTGGCGACACGTGAGAGCTGCCGCACGCGCAACTGCCCGCCGTATTCTCGCTCGAAGCCTACCTGGTCTAACCCGCTTTTCTCCCTACAAACAAAGCCCGTGCAACGCCGGTCGTCCGAACGCTCGTGAGAAATGCGGACTAAGCGGCAGCCCAACATGTGCCTTTCCCAGAAAGGACCTCTCCCCCCCTCTGATAGAATCAAGAGTTCTTTTCCCACGGAAGTAGTGGGCTGGCCTGGAGACGAGTTCACGATAGATTCGGAAATGTCGGGCTCGAAAGCCCGACACGGCACGCTGAAAGCGTGCGCTACGTCGGCAGGACGATCAGAAAGTCTTGTCTGGGACAGCTTACTAGGGCCACGGATCGATGCCGATTGCGCGTAGAAAGGCAGCTGTTTGTGACGTCGGCGGTGTCAGGGTAGGCGGCGATCATCCCATCGTCGTCCAGTCGATGACGAACACCGATACGGCGGAGTCGACCTCCACCGTGAACCAGTCCATGGAGCTGGCCCGAGCCGGTTCCGAGCTGGTGAGGATCACCGTTAACCACGACAAGGCCGCGGAAGCAGTTCCCCGCATCGTCGAGACGCTTCGCGATCTCGGCGTCAATGCGCCGATCGTGGGGGATTTTCATTACAACGGTCATATTCTGCTCAAGAAGTACCCCCAGTGCGCGCAACGGCTTGCCAAGTATCGCATCAACCCGGGCAACGTCAATATCGGCAAGAAGCACGATGACAACTTCCGCACCATGATCGAGGTAGCCATCGACAACGATAAGCCGGTGCGCATCGGGGTCAATTGGGGGTCGCTCGACCAGGCCTTGCTCACCCAATTGATGGACGAAAACGCCCGCCTCGCTGAAGCCAAGGACGCATTGGAGGTAACCCGTGAAGCGATCATCCTCAGCGCGCTGCGGTCTGCTGAAGCAGCCGAGTCCTACGGGTTAGCGCATGATCGGATTATCTTGAGCGCCAAGGTTTCCAACGTCCAGGACCTTGTGGCGGTCTACCGTGATCTGGCTATCCGTTGCGACTATCCTTTGCACCTCGGTCTTACCGAGGCCGGTATGGGGAGCAAGGGAATCGTTGCCTCCACAGCGGCACTGTCGATTTTGCTCCAAGAGGGGATCGGTGATACGATCCGGGTCTCCCTGACACCCGCGCCCAACGGTGATCGCACCGAGGAAGTGCTCATTTGCCAGCAGGTGTTGCAGTCGCTCGAACTGCGCAGTTTTACTCCCCAGGTCACAGCCTGTCCCGGTTGCGGCCGAACTACAAGCACTTTCTTCCAGGAGATGGCCGACGAGATCCAAACTTATTTACGAGAAAAGATGCCGGTGTGGAAGGGTCAATATCCCGGCGTGGAAGAGATGGGGGTCGCGGTGATGGGGTGCGTCGTCAACGGTCCCGGCGAGTCCAAGCATGCCAACATCGGAATCTCGTTGCCGGGAACCTTCGAGGAGCCTAAGGCTCCCGTCTACGTGGACGGCCGGCTGTTGAAAACCCTCAAGGGAGAAGGCATCGTACGGGAGTTTATCGACATCTTAGAAGACTACGTAGCTTCCCACTATCAGGCGGAGTCGCCTCTCTCCGAGGTCAAGGTGATCAAGGAGCAGTAGCCGCCGCTAGGTCCGAATTGCCGGCACGCTTGCCCGCTGTCCCGAGTTCGAGACCCACCTATACATACCCCTTTAAATACCGCCCCATTTATTAGTTGGGCTCTTCCTGGTTTTAAGTGGGCGAAGGAGCCAGATCGAGTTTCCCACAGTGGAAGTAGATGGCGTTGATGAAGTTCTGTTGATTGCGGAAACCGCGCGCCGTGGCCTTGACCCATTGAATCCTTGAGTTCAACCCCTCGCTGACCGCGTTCGTAATGCGGTGTTTCAGATACGTGAGTATGTTTTCGAGGCGAGCCGTCAACATCCGCGCTACGGTGACCATCGGCGTCAGCCGGCTGCGACTCGCCCAGCCGCGCCATTGCTCGAAGAAAGCTCGCGCCGCCGATTCGCGACGATAGTCGAACAGCCGCATCGCCGTTTCCTTCAACGCCCACGCCCGCGCCGTCTTCAAGTCGCTTTCGCGCAGCGCGCGGAACTCGCGCCAGGCGTCCTCGGAAAAGTTCGCCGGATGCCGCAGCCAAGCGTACTTCGTGCCTGTCAAACGCTCGTCGCCGAGGGCCAGTAAACGCTTGTTCTCCGCCCGCCGCACCTGGTCCACCGCCTTCGCCAGATGCGCCGCGATGTGATATTTGTTGTAAACGATCTTTTTCTCCGATTCGTCGAGATGCTCCCGGGTCGAGGCGACGTAAGGATCCCACATGTCCATCGCGACGGCCTCGACTCGGGCGAGTTGCTCTGCGCTCAACGTCTTCCAAAAGCCGTCCAGGCTGGCCTGGCTGCGTCCCTCGGCGACGAACAACACGCGCGAGCGGTTGAGATCGTTGACGACGGTGAGATAGCGATGGCGCTTGCGGAAGCTCTTCTCGTCGACGCCCAGGTAGGGAATCGGCTCTACCGCGCGACGTTCGAGCCCACGTTGCACGGCGCGTTCCAGGATGTCGTGAATCTCGTCCCAGCTCAGCGCCAGCAACTCGGCGATGCCTTGCTGGCTGGCTTCCTTCAGCCACGAGATCGCGAGAGCTTCAAACAGCGCGGTGAAGCGGCTGGAAGCCTCGGCCCAGGGCAGTCGCACGACGCGCGGCCCGTGCTCGGAGCAGTCGCTGCGCGGCGGCCGGGCGTGCAGGATCGTGCGGTACTGACAGGTGTCGAGGTGACGCCAGCGGCGTTCGGGCTGATGATCGTGGAGTGCGCACACGGCGCTGCATTGGCGGCACGGCCAGCGGACTTGCTCGTCGTGTTCGAGGAAGACGTGGACTTCGCCGTCGGCTCGGCGCAGCTCCACTCGCACGACTTTCCAGGGACTTTAGATGCCCAGAATCTGGCGGTATAGCTCGCGGTCTTGCATCCCGCGAGACTACCACCGAGCCTCACTCGCCCACTAGAAACCCGGAAGAACCATTAGTTGTAGCCCCCGTAGTGTAGAAGTCTTAGTGGCTTCTACGGCTTTGGGTCTGACGATTTTGGAACGAGCTATAACCAGAAGTTGTGGATGAGCCTCTGAGGGGAGGCGGCGTATCCTGACGATTGAGGAAGCAACTCAATCGTTTTCTGGAAAGGAACAAGGAGGATACGCCATGAGTCAGTGTGAAGCTGCTGAGAGCAGCAGTCAAGTCAACCCCCAAGTCATTGATGGAAAGGAACGCTCGCCCTTGGATGAGGTGCTGCGCCAAGGAGCGCGCCAGATGCTCGTCAAGGCCGTGGAAGCCGAAGTGACCGCCTACATCGAAACGCATCAGCACGAAGTCGACCAGGACGGCCGGCGGCTGGTGGTGCGCAACGGTCACGCCCGCGAGCGCACCATCGTCAGCGGCGTGGGTCAGCTGAAGATCCAGGCGCCGCGGGTCGACGATCGCCGAGTCGATGAGCAGGGCCGGCGCTTTCGTTTCACTTCCCAGATCCTGCCGCCGTATCTGCGGCGCACGAAGAGTGTGGAGGAGTTGATCCCCTGGTTGTACCTGAAAGGGATCTCGACGGGCGATTTCAGCGAAGCGCTGGAGGCCTTGCTGGGGCCCGACGCTCCGGGCCTGTCGGCGACGACGGTGGTGCGTCTCAAAGACGTCTGGCGCCGCGAGTACGAGGCTTGGTCAAAGCGTGACCTCAGCGGCCAGCGGTTTGTTTACATTTGGGCCGATGGCATTTACTCGAATGTTCGTCTGGACGATGAACGGCAGTGTTTGCTGGTTGTGATGGGAGCACTCGAAGACGGTCGCAAGCAACTGCTGGCGGTGCACGACGGCTTTCGCGAAAGCGAACTGTCGTGGCAGGAGTTGCTGGAGGACTTGAAACGGCAGGGGCTCGAGCTGCCGCCGAAGTTAGCGGTGGGCGACGGAGCGATGGGGTTTTGGGCGGCACTGCGGAAAGTCTATCCGGCGACCGGTTAGCAACGCTGCTGGCTCCACAAGACGGCCAACGTGCTCAATAAGCTGCCGCAGAGCATGCAGGGCAAAGCCAAGCAGGCGCTGCGCGACATCTATCTTGCCGAGAGTCGGCAGACGGCGGAGGCCGCTCTGGACCGTTTCAAGAACCTATACGAGAAGAAGTTCCCCAAAGCGGTCGAGTGCCTGGAAAAAGACCGCCAAGTGCTGCTGGCTTTCTACGACTTTCCGGCCGAGCACTGGGGGCACTTGCGGACGACGAACCCGATCGAGTCCACCTTTGCGACGGTCCGTTTGCGGCAGCGACGAACGAAGGGTTGTGGCAGCCGCGAAGCGTCGTTAACGATGGTCTTCATGCTGGCCCGCCAAGCCGAGCGCCACTGGCGACGCCTGAACGGTTCGGAAGTGATTGTTCATGTCTTAGAGGGAAAGGTTTTCAAGGATGGATTGATGGTTCAGGAAAACGCCGCCTGACCTCGCCCATCCACAACATTTGACAATATCTCTTTTGGAACCGCGGTACCATTCCTAATTCCGTACCTACGTAATCTTGGCAGGAGAGATCTTTGTCCGCACAATTAGTAGGTATACCGAACCGAACGGGAAGACACGTCGATGAAAAACCGGCTCTCACGTTTGCGAAAAATCCTGGCTGACGGAAAAGCACAGGACATGGTGGAGTATGCTCTCTTAGCCGGGTTTCTCGCGGTTGCGGGCCGGTGCAACAACGCCGGGCATCGGCAGACCCGCCGTCCGGATCGCCAGCAAGATCGGGAGCCTTTTGGCCGTCGCGGCCGGCACTTCGGTCACTGGGCGCCCTTCGTTCTCCCCCCGGTAAGTCACTTCCTTACAGCCGCAACAGGGCGATCGTCTGAGCGGGAGCGAGAGCGCTCTCCTTACCGTTTGTAACCGATCTTGCGCAGTAACTCCTGTCGTTCTTCGACGTCGGCTCGCTGCTCGATTCCCAGGGGCGACGACCCATCCACAACACCGAGTACGCCCCGCCCTTGTTCAGTCTCCGCGACGATCACTTCCAGCGGGTTGGCGGTAGCACAGAACACCCGCGCGACCTCCTGGCAGTCTTTGACCCGATTCAAAATATTGATAGGGTAGCCGTCCTTGATCACGATGACGAACACATGCCCGGCAGCGAGCGCCTGCGCGTTTTCGGCAGCAACGTTCTTCAACTCGTCATCGTTCCCCTCGACGCGGACCAAACGCGCCATCGAGGCCTCATTGAAAGCGATGCCGAATTTCATCTGCGGCACCGTTCCCACGATGATTTCGTAAAGGTCTTCCACCGTCTTTATAAAGTGGGACTGGCCGAGGATCAGGTTGGCGCCCTCGGGAATCCGCATCCTTACCGTTTTCAGTTCCATGGCAACCTCTCGTAGCCGGCAGTCCGAGGCGTCAGATGCACCTCACGATTCGTACGGGCAAGCGCTTTCAGCCATCTCTGCTAGAGCACGGGTTTGTAACGCTCGATCAGGTTTTCGAGTTCCACAACTTCTTCGGGGCGGAGGTTGACCAGTGGAGGCCGGACCCCTCCGGCAGGTTTCCCAAGGATCTGCATCGCGGTCTTAATGACCGCCACTTCGTAGCCTTTGCGACGAGCGCGGAGACCATATAGCGGCAATACGTAGTTCGTCATCAGCCTCGAAAGACTGGCGTGATCGAGCATGGACGCCCGCTCGTGGAGCTGTAGGGAGAGCCGTGGAGCAAAGTTGGCAATGCTTGACGTATAAGTCCGGATGCCGAGCGAGTAGTAGGCGCGCACCATGTCGTCTCCCGCCCCGCCGATCCAATGGAGGCGGTCTCCGACGCGTTCCATGATCATCTGCAAACGCCGCAAATCGCCGTGCCCGTCCTTCCAAGCAATGAGGTTGGGAATGGTCTCGGTGAGCCGGAAGACTTCGCTGGGGGTGAACGTAGCCCAATCGCGGCTGTAGATGACAACACCCAACTCTGTCGCTTCAGCGATCGCGTTGTAGTAATGGAGCAAACCTTCCGGGTGGGCGTCGACGTAGTAGGGAGGGAAGCACAAAATGCCGCTCGCTCCGGCGGCCTGCGCTTGGCGCGCCATCTCACCGGCTAGCCGTTCTCCGAAACCGACGCCGGCCAGCACCGGGGCGGCGTCGCCGACCTCCTCAACTGTCGCCTCAACCACCTGCCGATACTCTTCCAAGCTCAGCGAATACATTTCCCCGAGACTCCCGGCGGCGACGAGCGCGCACATCGGGAGTTTCACCATCGCCGCGACGTTCGTCCGGAGGCCGTCGATGTCCAGCGAAAGGTCCTTCTGGAACGGGGTTATCGGGAAGGCGATCGGTCCGACGAAGCGCTTGCGAAGTTGCTGGGGATCCATCATGCTTTGGCGCTGCTCGGAGACTTCGGCGGCGACCGGTCTCAATAGATGTTGCGAGCGAACTCTAGCACGCCGTAGTGAAAGTCCTTTGCCTCAGAACATGGGTACGGGAAGCTAATGAAAAAATCACCTCGGCTTCAGATTCGCGTACGTGGCCGCAATTAAATGCGCCCCAGGCGTCGACACGAGTGTCGGCGCGGCAGACGTGGGCGTCTGCGCCACAATAACGCGAACCACGCCTCCAGATCAAACCCTCGCGTGAGACCCACGCAGCTTCATGGTGGCGCAGGTCCCCAGACCTGCCGTGTCGGTACTCCTACCGACACCTGTTTGCAGTCTGCCTGCGCGCAAGGACCCAGCGTCTGACAGTTGATTGCAGCCAACCGGAGGACCCGCAAACGAAGGACTCAAGGCGGTCGTCCTCTACGTCGCTGACGGCGCGGATGGAAGGTGGAAAGATTATTCGCGTGGCTCCAGTCACACCACTTCTAGAATCCTATCTACTTCATTCCATCGCACTTATAGTACCTGACTCCCTCTAACTCCCTCACCCCACCTTGCTCTGGAATCGGAGCCTCCGGTCCCTAGACCGGGTCAACGCTCCCACGAAAGGAATAATAATCATGAAGACCACCCGTGCACAAATAAAAGCTAATCGCAACAACGCAAAGAAATCCACCGGACCACGCACCGAGCAAGGCAAAACCCGCGTCGCGAAGAACGCACTTAAACACGGACTCCTCGCGCGCGATACCGTCCTGCCCGGCGAGGACCCAGCCGAGTTCGACAGTCAGCTCTCGGCCCTCGAAGCCGACATCCAACCCGCCAACTCGCTCGAATTCGAACTCGTCCGCCAGATCGCGGACGCCCAATGGCGCATGCGCCGCCTCACGCGCTTGGAGACCGGCTTCATCGCCGCTGCCGTCGACGACCAGCGCCGGCACTTGGAAAAACGCCGTCCCGACGAGTTGCGCCCGGGATACGACGGCGAGACCCTGCTGTTAGGCTCGGCCATGCTTGACCGCACCCAGGCCTTCGTTCACCTGGCCCGCTACGACGGACATCTCAGCCGCCGCTTCTTCCGCGCCGTCAAGCAGCTCCGTGACCTGCGCCGCGACGAGCGCGAGGCCCACGAGGCTCGCCCCTCCGCCGACTCCTACACCCCCACCGATCCCTACCGCGGCCCATACGTCCCAGCCCAGGCCCCACCGCCGATCGACACGCCAAGCCCCACGGCCGGCCGAATCGGCTTCCGGGCCTCTCGTGATTCGGCCCCTCAATCCAGCCTCACACAAACTACCAAACAAACCCAATCTCTCCGAACCCCAGTGAAATCAGCGCCTTCCAAGGATGAACCCCGTAGCGCGGATCTCGCTTTTGAGATCCGCGGCCTTTTGCCGAAAGCGTCCGACTCTCCTGTGGCGCACGCATTCTTGCGTGCCGTGTCGCCATTCGTGGCGACATCAAGTCCCGTAGCGGCGTACGCTCCCAAGCGTGCCGCGTCGAGACTCCTCTCGATGCCTACGGCGATTCAACCAAACAAACCCAATCTCGCCGAACTTCAGTGAAATCAACCGCCGACTGCCGATCGACGAACGACAGAGCCGCCGGCGGCGGCCCGCGGACCAGCGCCGGCTGCCGGTGCCCGCTGCCTTTGCCGTAGCGGCGATTTTTGTGGTCTTATTATTGGTTTTGCTGTTTGTTAGGCGAACCTATAATAGACAGTGAAATAGTTTCGGGAGACTTAAGGACCAACCGGCCTAGCCTACGAGGCTCATCAGTGGACAAACTCAGCATTGGCGTCTTGGGCACAGGCATCATCATGCGTGGTTCCCACCTGCCGGCTCTCCAGGACCACCCTCAGGCTGAGGTCGTGGCGGCCGCAAACCTGCACCCAGAGTCGCTCGGGCGTTTAGCGGAAGACTTCCATATACCTACGACCTACACCGATTTTGCGGAAATGGCCGCTGACCCCAATGTCGACGCCGTTGTCGTCGGTTTGCCCAACTATCTTCACGCGCCCGTGACGATCCAGATGCTGGAAGGTGGAAAGCACGTGCTTTGCGAGAAGCCGATGGCGATGTCGGTCGCGGAAGGTGAGAAGATGGTCGAGGCGTCAGAGCGGGCCGGCCGCAAGCTCATGATCGGTCACATGTGGCGTTTCGACCGCGAGACCCGTTGGCTCCGTAACGTTGTCGCCGGCGGCGAACTAGGAGACATCTTCAAGGTCAAATATCACGCAGTCATCATCGACGAGTTCTTCGGCGAGGATCCTCCTACGAAAAGTTGGTTCACGAAGCGCGAGTTAGCGGGAGGCGGCGCCCTGACTGACATGGGCATCCACTCCTTCGATACGTTGCGCTTCGTGTTGGGAGAAGCTCGACCCACCAAGGTCTTAGCGCGCACAGGGACATACTTTAAGAGCATTGAGGTCGAGGACACCGCTACGGTCATGCTCGAGTTTGAAGGAGGAATCACGGCGCTAGTCGAGGCCGGCTGGTACAACCTCTACGCGGATCAAAAGCAAGGCTACACCCAAGTTTTCGGTAGCAAAGGGTACGCCCGGGCCATCCCCTCGGAGCTACGGAAGTACGTCGAGGGTGAGTGGAGCGTTGTGCGCCCCAAAATGCCGCTGCGCGAACAACAAGAACCGCTGGCCACCTTTCGAGCACAGATGGATCATTTCCTGGACTGCATACTGCATGACAAGCAACCGATTGCCGGCGGCAACGAAGGCTTGTGGGCCATGCGAATTCTGGAAGCCGCCTATCGCTCCGCCGAGACAGGTGACGCCGTTGCAATTGAAGACTAGTAAGCTGTCCCAGACAAGGGTTTCTGATCGTCCTGGCGACGTGGCGCACGCTTTCAGGGTGACGTGTCGGGCTGTCGAGCCCGACATTTCCGAATCGATAGTGACATTGTCGCCGGAACAGTCAACTAGTCTGCGCGGCTAGTTGCTCGCTGTACTTCGATGACGCGCTCCGTTCCGACTCGCCTAAGAACTGGGCGAGGTCGAAGCGCAGTTCCGTCCTCGAAAGGCAGGCTTTTGGGTAGAGCTGTGAATCCAAGAACAAGGAAGGACGTTAATTGAAATGTTCGACAAGATCACGTTGAATCTATTACGAATCATGACCGGCTTTTTGCTCGTTCCTCACGGAGCCCAGAAGCTGTTCGGGGTTCTCGGGAAGCCGGCGGCGGATTTGGCCTCCCTATCAGGCGTGGCGGGCGTGTTGGAGTTTTTCGGCGGTCTGGCGATCCTGCTGGGGTTGTTTACCCGGCCGGTGGCGTTCGTGCTCTCCGGCATGATGGCCGTGGCTTACTTCATGGCACACGCCTCTGACGCTTTTTGGCCGATCCTCAATGGCGGAGAGCTAGCCGTGCTCTACTGTTTCGTGTTTTTCTTTTTGTCGGCGCACGGCGGCGGCGGGTTTTCGCTAGACGGCTGGCTGAGTAGTCGCAAAGCCGCTCAGGATTCGGCGGGATGATGTGCGAGCGCTCGACGGCGACTCGTGAAGACCAGCCATGCGGGCGCGGGGGCCGTCCGTACAGGAAGGTTGAGAAGCGGCCAAAGTTCCACCGCGGTAGAAGCGCCGCTGAACTTCGCTGACAACCCGTGGTAAATGTCTGCCCTGGGGACAGTCAGGCCATTTTCGCGCCGGACGGAGATCGTAAGTAGTGGATTCATACGAGGGCGCGAAAAAGGGTGACAGTCCCCGCCCCGAGCGCTACGCGTATTTTGCGCCGGAAAGTAACTAAGGGCGGTAAAAGCTTAGGCTATTGCTGCCTTGGCGGATCACACGGGAACGCCCGAGTCGGCCGTATTCGCCGCCAAGCTCGTGGCGGGCCGCGTGCTGGGCGATGACCAAGCAGGACGGCGCTTCCCCCAGCGTATCGAGGGTTCTCGAGTACTCCTCACCCAGCGCGTAGGGGGGGCCGAGGAAACATACGTCCGCCGACAGACCGCTCAAGGCCTCCTGTACCGTCGCTCTCATCACATGGGCCTCTTGTCCCACCCCTAAGGCGCGCAAGTTTTCTTGAATCACTCGCACCGCCGCCGCGCTGCTCTCGACGAAAATCGAGTGCGAGGCGCCTCGGCTCAGCGCCTCGATACCTACCGCGCCCGAGCCGGCGTAAAGATCGGCAAAGGTTTTTCCGTCGATTTCGTGTGCGATCATATTGAAAAGCGCTTCTCGTAGGCGGTCGGGCATGGGCCGGGTCTCGCGGCCCGGCAATGTCTTGAGCCGACGGTGGCGGTACTTTCCGGCAATGATTCTCATGGTCCCAGCGAGCTTGCGAAGAAGACGTCTCTTTTTTACCCCACCTGCACCAAACCGTAGCGGCGCTGCCACCTTTCCCGGATGTGGGTGACAAGCAGGCGCATCTCCTTCTCGCTTGACGGGTTTTCGATGTAGGCCGTCGCCTCCGAGCGAGCGATTCCCAACGTCTCGCGATCTCGCACGAGGTTCGCCACGCGGAACGCGGGCAGCCCGGATTGCCGCGTCCCGAAAAACTCACCGGGTCCGCGCAACTGCAAGTCGGTATCGGCGATCCGAAATCCGTCCTGGGTCTTAACGAGCGTACTGATGCGCTGTTTGGCGATGTCGCTCAGGCGGCCTGTCAACAGGATGCAGTAGCTTTGTTCGGTGCCGCGCCCCACCCTGCCTCGCAACTGATGCAATTGCGCCAGACCGAAGCCTTCCGCCTGCTCGACGACCATGACCGTCGCGTTCGGCACGTCCACTCCGACCTCGACTACGGTTGTGGAAACCAGAATTTGGATTTCCCCATTCTTGAACCCTTCCATCACCGCTTCTTTTTCAGCGGTCTTCAGGCGCCCGTGCAGTAACCCGACCGCCAGGTCCGGGAACACCGTTTTTGAGAGGCGTCCAAAGACTTCTTGCGCCGCTTGGACCGCCTTCGTCTCCGACTCCTCGATCATGGGACAAACGACATACGCTTGGCGCCCGGCCTCCACTTCACGACCAACAAAGCGATAGACCCGCGCGGCCTCGCTTTGTCGGGTTTGCTTGGTGACGATCGGACGCCGTCCCGGCGGCAGCTCGTCAATGGTCGACACATCCAGGTCACCGTAGAGAGTCAGCGCGATGGTGCGCGGGATGGGGGTAGCTGTCATGACGAGAACGTCCGGATGCTTGCCCTTTCGCAGCAACTCGAGACGTTGCATGACGCCGAAGCGGTGTTGCTCGTCGACGACGATGAGACCGAGACTCCGGAATTCAACGTCTTTCGAAATCAGCGCGTGGGTGCCGATCACAACGTGGGCCACGCCTTCCGCCACCATACGCTTTAACTTGGTCTTCTCGCGTGACGTCAGAGAACCGGTCAGGCAGACGACGACATAGCCGGCGGGTTCGAGCAGCTGTTTGAAGTAGAGGTAATGTTGGGTCGCCAGGATCTCCGTCGGGGCCATGACCGCCACTTGGTAGTCGTTTTCGAGAGCAATGACGGCCGCTTCCACAGCGACGATCGTTTTGCCACTGCCGACGTCGCCCTGCAGCAGCCGGTTCATTGGCGCCGGACGAGACATGTCGGTGGCAATGTCTTTCAAAACGCGCTTTTGGGCCGCCGTGGGTTTGAAGGGTAAAATTCGTTTGATCTGCTCGCGCGCACTGTCAACGAGACCGAAAGCAATGCCGTCGGCGCCGCGAGCCTTGCGGCGCTTGAGCGCAAGCCCACACTCCAGATAAAAGAACTCCTCGAAGATGAGGCGGAACTGCGCCGGGGTGCGGAAAGCGTTCAGCGGGGCCAGGTCGCTGCCGGGAGGCGGGAAGTGGGTTTCGATCAAAGCCTGGTCCAGCAGGGGAAGGCCAAGCCGGCGTTTCAGGCTTTCGGGCAGCGGATCTTCGTATCCCCGTAGAGCATCGAGCGCCCGGTGGACGAGGCTGCGCAAGACGCGCGTATTCAAACGTCCGGCTGCTTCGTAAATCGGGACGATGCGCCCCAGGTGGAGATTGGCTTCCGACTCATCATCCAGGATTTCATATTCGGGGTGGAACAGCGAAAGCTCTTGCGAATAACTGTCCCACTCGACTTTCCCGTAGAAGGCAACCTGTTGTCCCTGGCGCAAGATCGACTGTAAATAATCACCTCGGAACCACTTGCAAACCAGAGGACGTCCGGACTTGTCGCTCGCGCGGGCCTCGAATATGCGGGCTGCCCGATGCCTCGACCGAAACAGTTGGGTGCCCGAGATCGTGACGACGACGGTTGCCGTCTCTCCCGGCGCCAGCTTGGCGATGGGCTTGACGTTGCTGCGATCTTCATAGCGGAAGGGCATGTAGTAGAGCAGGTCTTCGACCGTCGAGATGCCCTTCGTTTTCAACACCGAGGCCCGCTGCGGGCCGACGCCCTTGAGGTAGGTGATGTCAGTATCGAGGTCCATCCCGCGAAAACAGGTGGAACGTGCTCAAACGACGTATATTTAAAAGCTAGGTCGACGATCGGGAACCGCGGACACGGCATGCCGCCCCCTTACATTGCAGATCTGTAGGGCACAGGATGCTGCTGAGCTGTCCAAACGAGCAGCCGATTGTGAACCGCGCTATTGATTCTACGGGACAAGATGTGCCCGGAGGAGGCTTTCGGCGGGGCAGACCCCCGATTAGAAGCCTCTTGCTGTCCAACCCATTCGTGCTAGCCGACTTTTTTCACGGCAAAACTGTAGGGGCGGGCCGCTGCGCCCGCCCAGAGAGGTTCTCACGGGGTTGGGTTGGGTGATCGAGTGGGACGGAGTGTGCATCTCACGAATGGGCGGACACGGTGGTCCGCCCATACAAACAAAGCCCGTGCAACGCCGGTCGTCCGAACGCTCGTGAGAAATGCGGACTAGCGGCAGTTGTAACTGCTCGTAGACGAGGCCCTGGGGCGTCGGCGGCGCGCGAAACCGTCGATCCAGCCACAGCTGTAAGTCGCGGTAGACGAACAGTTGCTGAGCGTTCCCCAACACGGATGCTGGGCTTCCTCTGGCTATCGCGTTGGGGGACCCTTGATGCTGGAACGCCGACTCGTTAAACCAGCTGTTGATGGTCCTAGCACCTTGGGGACCGCCGACTAGGTTGGGTCGTATTCGGCCCGCTGCGTCGTCGCAGTTGCACATTCACCCGCAGTGTCCCCCCTCCCACCTTTGTCGTTTTCAAGATCATCTGGTGTTGGAAACACTCTCTCCGTTCAGGATCATCTTGCATTGGACAACTCTTTCCATTGCATGCCTTCCCGCCATGCGGTATGCTAACGGTAGCATCCTGCTTCGGGCTGTCTTCCCCCTCCCAAATCACAAACTGAGACGTTCGCCGCCCGTATAGTATCCATGACTATCGCGGACCTTAAAGAGAAGAATATTACCGAGCTGAGCGGGATTGCTCGAGATCTTGACTTGCCGGGCGCGGGCAACTTGAGGAAGCAAGATCTCATCTTCCGCATCCTTCAGGCCCAGGCCGAGAAGGAAGGCCTGATCTTTGCGGAGGGTGTGCTGGAAACTCTTCCCGAAAACCTTGGGTTTCTACGTTCACCCGACTACAACTATCTACCGGGGCCCGACGACATCTACGTTTCGCCGACGCAAATCCGGCGCTTCGATCTGCGCACCGGCGATACGGTCTCGGGGCAAGTGCGACCGCCGAAAGAGGGTGAGAACTACTTCGCTCTCGTCAAAGTCGAAGCGATTAACTTCGAGTCACCAGAAGAATCTCGCAACAAGATTTTCTTCGACAATCTGACGCCCTTTTATCCCGACAGCCGCATCCAGCTCGAGACCACGAAAGAGAACCTCAGTGGCCGCGTCATGGATTTGTTGACGCCTATCGGCAGAGGACAGCGCGGCTTGATTGTCTCGCCGCCTCGTACCGGCAAGACCATGCTGCTGCAGTCGATTGCCAACTCGGTGACAGCCAACCATCCCGACGTGACTCTGATCGTCCTATTGATCGACGAGCGCCCCGAAGAGGTGACCGACATGCGGCGCAACGTGAAGGGCGAAGTGATCAGCTCTACTTTCGATGAGCCCTACGTCCGTCACGTGCAAGTCGCCGAGATGGTGATCGAGAAGGCCAAGCGTCTGGTCGAGCACAAGCGCGACGTCGTCATTCTATTGGATTCGATCACAAGGTTGGCGAGGGCGTACAACACGATCGTGCCGCCTTCGGGAAAGATCCTCTCCGGAGGAGTGGACTCGAACGCGCTGCAGAGGCCAAAACGATTCTTCGGCGCCGCACGTAACATCGAGGAGGGCGGCTCCTTGACGATCATGGCGACGGCGCTCATCGATACCGGAAGCCGCATGGACGATGTCATCTTCGAAGAATTCAAAGGCACCGGGAACATGGAAATCCATCTCGACCGCAAGTTGGTGGATAAGAGAGTGTTTCCGGCAATTGACATTCGCCACAGCGGTACACGCAAAGAGGAGCTGCTTCTAAGCAAGGAAGACTTGAACCGCGTTTGGGTTCTGCGTAAGGTTCTCAGCCCCCTTTCGGTCACCGCGGCGATGGAGTTGCTTCTCGGGCGCATGGGCAAGACTCGCAGCAACGGCGAGTTCCTGAGCGCCATGCAGACTTGATCGGAGTGAGGGAGCAGGCGCCTCAGACGGCTCTACCTTGAGGGACCCTCGGACAAAAGCTCCACCATCGTTTGCAGGGCATGCCCAGCTCTCTCGGTTACCTGTCCAGAACCCTACCTCTGTTGAAATTGGCCTTCCCGAATGCTATTTTCAGTGATTCCCTAGAGCGGATTGCTCATGTCTGTTAACCGCAGTCAACTTTTCCTGGCCAGTTGTGTGGCACTCGTCACAACCTCGATGGTGTTTTCCATCCGGGCCGACATTCTCGACGTACTGGGCGCTGACTTCCACCTGACCAAGCAACAGATAGGTGTGCTGCTGAGTCCGGCCTTCCTGGGATTTACGCTCTCGATCTTCATTGGTGGGTCGCTAGTCGATTTCTTCGGCATGAGGCGGCTGATGTTGTTGTCGAGCATGGGTTATGTCGTCTCGGTGCTGACCATTATCTTTGCGCCCGCCCCCCCCGGACCGGTTGATCCCTACTACTCCGATCCGGGCTTTGTGATTCTCTACGCGGCGATGTTGACCCTTGGCCTATCGCAGGGATTGGTGGAGGGGGTTATCAATCCGCTGGGCTTGGCGCTTTACCCCAATGAGAAAACTCACAAGATGAACGTGCTTCACGCCTGGTGGCCAGGGGGTCTGATCATCGGCGGATTGTTGGCCTACGGCTTGACGAAGGCGCTGGGCCTGGACGCCGCCGGAATCTCTGCCGCGAAAGCAACTCTGGGCTGGCAAATCAAGCTGGGCACGCTGCTGGTTCCGGCGGTCGTATACGGAATCATGACGCTCCGGTTGGAGTTTCCACCCTCGGAGCGCGTGGCGGCGGGCGTTTCCACGCGAGACATGTTCCGTGAGAGCCTGCGGCCGATGTTTCTGATCTTGTGGGGCTGCATGTGGCTGACGGCTGCTACCGAGCTAGGTCCCGATCAGTGGATCGCCTCGCTGATTACATACCTGGCCGGTATGCAGGGAATCCTGATCTTGGTCTACACCTCGGGGATCATGTTTGTTTTGAGGTTTTTCGGCGGGCCGCTAGCGCACCGCTTCTCACCCATCGGCCTTCTGTGTCTGGCGTCCGTTTTTTCCGCGATCGGGCTGTTCAGTCTGAGTAACGTCTCTACGCCCATGCAGGCGTTTGCCGCGGCGACAATATACGGCATCGGCAAGACGTATTTCTGGCCGACAATGCTGGGCGTCTGCTCAGAGTTATTTCCCAAAGGCGGCGCTCTTTTGCTCGCTATCCTTGGCGGCACCGGGAATCTCGCGGTGGCCTTTATCCTGCCGATTATGGGCGGCTGGTATGACGACTACGGCGCCGCGGCCGCCTTCCTCTATGTGGGCTTCCTGCCTATTGTGACTACCGTGGCTTTCGCGCTGATCTTTCTGTATTTCAGGGCGCACGGCGGTTATCAGGTCGAAAAAGTGGAAGCGGCCGAGTAGGTGCTGCGCGAAAACGACCAACTGAGCCTGGAACGCCAGTAACAGGCCAATCTCTGTAACAAACATGGCGCCATGACCGCTCAATCGCGTTCGCGGCTCCGAATCGTTCATCGCAAGGCGGTGCGGGAGCAAGCAACTGAGCCTGGAACGCTAGTGACAGGCCAAGGACGAAAATCTTGCATTTTGGCTGTCGCGTCAGCTACCCTACCTGTGCCGGGTGGCGAGAACGGAAACGCTCGCTAGTAAGAGTGGGTGCCCGTAGGAGGCGAGCAATGCAACGCGAATCTCTGCTGGGTTGGTGGATAAATGTACGAAGACGTTTACCGGTGGTGGCGGTGTGCGTCGCCGTTGGCGCTCTGCTTATCGCGGAAACGGCCTTGGGGCAAAGGACCCGGAGGCGGACGATTCCCGCTTGCACTTCGCCTGAGTTCGCGCCCCGCATCATGCCCAGCCTGGTAAAGGTGCCGGTCGGGGGAAAACGGACGGTCACCACGGCGATGAGTTGCAATGTAGAGTCGCTGTTTCTTTCCTCGGCGGCATCCCTGTACGTTTGGTAGGCGGATGGCGACACCTTGTCCGCCAAGAGCCGCTTCTCTTCAGGAGCTGATCGCCTCGGCGTACTGATGTCATCGGTGGGGACGGACATCCCGGTACCGGCGGATCAATTAGAACCTCTCTACAATGCGATTAAGCGGGAGCTTACGTGCCCGGAGGAAGACCCCCAAATTTTCGGCGTGGACGTGGAGGGCAACTTCAACTAATTCTTGCCCAGTCGTGAGGGGCGCCCCCTGAGTTGTTTCGAGCCGATTGTGCCGACCAAAGCGGACCCTTTCGATCGAGCTGATCTGATGGTACAGGTTCAGCCGACTTCCTTTGGTTCGTCGGAAAACACCCTCGACTTTTTCCCGCGCAACATCTCGGGAAACCCCGAGGCGGAGTTGACGGTGCCGGCGTGTTGCTTCTCGCGGCCGCCCTCCACCGTTTTGGACCGTACTATCTTTGAAACCAACTTTGCTTTCTTCGAGCTAGGCCAGATTCTGGGCGTGCCGGGAGTTCCCCCACCCCCAACGCTTTACGAAGGCTCCGGCATGCCCGTCGAAGAGAGCGTAAACGCCCAAACCGAGGTCACGCAGGACAACGCCAACCACAAGGACTTCATTGAAATGCTGCGCAAGTTCGGGCTGGCGATCACGGTTGCGCTGAGCAACCTATTCGGCGTCTCGGCGGCGGGCGATCCCAACGCGCAAGAGGTGGTGGGAACGGTTACGGTCTCCGGGCCGTTCCCCTGGGTGGAAGTCAGCGGCGATCTGATGGACGACGGGACGTTCGTAGCCGATGGGCGAGGCACGGTCGCCGGATTCCCCGATATCGCGGTCAGTTTCGCGGGCACGCTGACGCCGGGCGGCATCGTCGGGGACTACACCATGGGCGCGGAAGGGGGACTGCCCCAGGGCGAGCCGATCATCTACGGCGTCGAGGGGCGTCTGGAGGAGTGGGATACCTTCTTTGATGAGCTGAGCGCTGTGTTTCTCGAGGCCGCCGAAGCCGCGGCCGGGCTGAATTTTGAAGCTCCGCTCGGCAGCGTGGACTGGGGCGCGGCGATGCAGAGCATAACCGGCGAGCTGCTTCGCACCGAGGCCGGACTGCTTTATCTTGACGCCGAGGGCGCCGAGACGATGCCGGGCGACGGGCTGCGCGGCGTCGAAACCGCGCTGAGCGAGTTGGCCGACGCGGTGGCCGGCTCGACCTTGATCAGCCGCGAGCAGACCGAGGCGGATTTACGCCAGGCGGCCGCGCAGTTCGGCGAAGCGGCCGGTCTGATGGACCAGGTGAGCGCGCTGGCGCGGGTGGCCCCGACCGGCACAACGAGTCAGGACATCCAACAACTGCTCGACAGCCTGCGGGCGACGGCGCCGCTGCTCGACGCCGTGCGGGTATCGGCGCTGGGCAACTCGTTTACCACCGTATCGGCCGCCGGCTACACCGGCCCGGTCGCCTCCGCGTCGATCGTCGCCGGTTTCGGCGTGACCGGAGCGGCGGATGGCGCCGCCCAAATGATTCCCCTGCCGACGAGTCTGGGCGGGGTGTCGATTCGCGTGACCGACAGCGAGGGCGCCGACTCGGCGGCGGAATTCTTCTTCTCCTCGAACCTGCAGAGCAACTTCTTGATCCCGGCCGGCGCCGCGCTGGGGGACGCCGTAGTGACCGTCTTCCAGGGAGATCAGATACTCGCCACCGGCAGCGTGCGGATCGAACCGATTGCGCCGGCTCTGTTCACGGCCAACAACAACGGCATGGGAGTCGCCGCCGCGCGGTTCATCTTGGTGTTGCCGGACAACAGCCAAGTGGAAGACTTCATCTTCGATCCTAACCTGCCCGTCGGCAGCCGCACGGCGCTGCCGATCGATCTGAGCGGGGAAGGCGAGCTTGTCTTCTTGGTGTTGTTCGGTACGGGTATCCGCGGCTTTACCGATGAGGTGACCGCCACGGTCGGGGGAGTGGCGGTGCCAGTCCCCGCGGCGCTGGCCCACGCGGATCTTGTGGGACTCGATCAAGCCAATCTCGGTCCCATCCCGCCGTAGCTGATCGGCGCCGGGGAGGTGGAGATCATCCTCGTCGTCGACGGCGTCGCCGCCAACGCGGTCACGGTGAGATTCCTGTAGGCCGAGCAAGCGCCTCAGCACGCAGACTGTTTCCCCTGCCGAATCGTCTTTGCGGATGGTTGCCGGCGCGCTATCCGGCAGGCTGCCTGTCTGCAGAGAGCCCGTCTGCTACAAGGGGATGTTGCCGTGCTTTTTCCGCGGCGTGGTGTCGGTTTTGTTTTCGAGCATCCGCAGGGCGGCGATGATCTTCGGGCGGGTGTAGCGTGGCTCGATCACTTCGTCGATCCAGCCTTTCTCCGCCGCTGTGTAAGGGTTGGCAAAGCGCTCGCGGAACTCTTCCACCTTCTGCCGGCGGAACTCGTCAGCGTCGTCGCCGGCAGCGGCCAGTTCTCTACGGTGGAGGATGTTGACGGCGCCCTCGGGTCCCATGACGGCGATCTCCGCCGTCGGGTAGGCGTAGTTAATGTCGGTGCGAACGTGCTTTGATCCCATCACGCAGTAGGCTCCGCCGTACGCCTTGCGAGTGATGACTGTGATTTTCGGCACCGACGCTTCGGCGTAGGCGTAGAGCAGTTTCGCGCCGTGCTTGATGATCCCGCCGTATTCCTGGTCCGTGCCGGGCAGGAACCCGGGGACATCTTCGAAGGTGACGATCGGGATACTGAAAGCGTCGCAGAAGCGCACGAAGCGGGCACCTTTCAGAGAGCCGTTGATGTCCAAGCATCCGGCCAGCACCGCTGGTTGGTTGGCGACCACACCCACCGGACGTCCGTCGAAGCGGGCGAAACCGACCACGATGTTCTTGGCGTAGTGCTCCTGCACTTCGAAGAAATATCCCTCATCGGCGACCAGCCGAATGATCTCTTTGATGTCGTAGGGCTGATTGGACTCAGCGGGAACCAGCGAGTCGAGTTTCTCTTCCAGGCGATCAGCGGGATCGGTGGTAGACCGGCGAGGCGGATCGTCGACGTTATTGAGCGGCAGGAAGCTCAGCAACTCGCGGATCGCGCGCAAGCACTCGGCGTCATCGGGCGCGATGAAATGCGCCACGCCGCTGACCTGATTGTGGGTATGTGCTCCTCCGAGTTCTTCCTTGGTGACTTGTTCGTGGGTAACCGTCTTAATAACGTCGGGTCCGGTCACGAACATGTAGCTCGTCTTGTCCACCATGAAAACGAAGTCGGTAATGGCCGGCGAGTAGACCGCACCACCCGCACAAGGTCCCATGATGGCTGAGATCTGGGGCACTACCCCGCTCGCCAGCGTGTTGCGGAGGAAGATATCCGCGTATCCGGCGAGCGAGGCTACGCCTTCTTGGATTCGCGCTCCACCGGAATCGTTGAGCCCAATGACGGGCGCGCCTGTCTTCACGGCCAGATCCATGACTTTGCAGACCTTGGCAGCATTGGCCAGCGACAAAGATCCACCAAAAACCGTGAAGTCGTGTGAAAAAACGTAGACCAAGCGCCCGTCGATGAGCCCATAGCCGGTCACGAACCCGTCCCCTGGAATCGTTTTCGACTGCATCCCAAAGTCGGTGCACGAGTGGGTCACGAACCGGTCCAACTCTTCGAAGCTGCCTTCATCCAGCAGCAGATCGATCCGCTCGCGGGCCGAAAGTTTTCCCGCCTTGTGCTGGCGCTCAACCCGCTCCTTCCCACCTCCGGCTCGAGCAGCTTTGTTCCGCTTTTCGAGCTCGGCCGATTTCTCTCCCCGGGTCATGATTTGCCGTCCTCAATTTGGAGCGTTGGAGCTTCTCAGGTTACCAAAGCGCTTGCCGGGCCGCTTCTGGTATTCCGGCGCAGTTCTTTGTTCCAACCGCTCGCCGCCGAGCGCTCATCGGCGCTGCATTGAACCGCAGAGACTAGGGATCGCAGCGAACGTCAAGCCGAGTGCCAGGCGAACCCTGTCCAGGCGCCACGCAACCGGCGGTCCGTCGAGCTGCTTGCCTTGCCCGTCCGGAAGGCAAGTGTCGGCCGCGTGCTAAATTATAAGGTTCGACAAAGGACGGTCCGTCGAATGGATCATATTGGACGCTACGAAATACTTGCTGAGTTAGGGCGTGGCGCCATGGGAGTGGTGTACAAGGCTCGCGACCCCAAGATCGGCCGGACCATAGCCATCAAAACGATCAAGCTGGCTGACAAGGCGGCTGAATCCGAGACCGACAAACTGCGCGAGCGACTTTTCCGCGAAGCTCAATCCGCCGGACGCCTTTCCCACCCCGGCATCGTCACCATCTATGACGTCGACGAAGAAGCCGGTATGGCTTACATCACGATGGAATTCGTCGAAGGTGAGACGCTGGAAACCTTGATGGAATCGAATTCGGCCAGTGATTTCGAGTTTATTGCCGATCTAGTGAGTCAAACAGCAGCCGCGCTGGACTACGCACACAGCAAAGAGATTGTCCACCGCGACATTAAGCCCGCCAACATCATGGTGACCTCCGATGGCGGCATTAAGATCACGGATTTTGGCATCGCACGAATTAGCTCCTCCAAACTTACGCAGACCGGAACGGTGATGGGTACACCGAGCTACATGTCTCCCGAGCAGGTACGTAGCGACCCTACCGACGGTCGGTCCGACCAATTTTCCCTCGCCGTGATCTGTTACGAGCTGGTCACCGGACAGAAGCCCTTCAGCGGCGAGAGCCTGACTTCGGTCATGTTCAAGATCGTTTCCGCGGAAGCTATTGCTCCGAGTGAGCTGCATTCAGGGGTTTCGAAAGAGCTTAGCGCAGTCATTCTCCGGGCTCTCTCTAAAGATGCCGCGGAGCGGTACACGAGCTGCCAGGCCTTCGCTGAGGCAGCTGCAAAGGGGTGTGCGTCCGTCGTCGACGCGGGCCCCCTCACCCGGCGGTTCGAAAAACCAGCGCCGGCGGAGACACCTACCGTGGGAGCGGCGGAAACTGAGGACGCCGACCGTGTCGAAGCGCCGCGTGAATTGGAGGAAACGGCCCCGGCGGACGCTCCCAGGTCGTTGCCGCCCCTACCAGAACGTTCAACAACTCGCGAGGAGCACCCGGGTCGCCTCCGTTGGTGGATGTGGCCGGCTGCGCTGCTGGCGGTGCTGATGGCGATTTGTGGTGTGTGGTTGTCGCAGCAGGAAAATCCCGGCAACATCCTGCTTCAGTTGGCTGGCGGCCTGATCCCTTCCAGCGGCGGAGAGGTCACGGAAGTTCCCCAGTTGGCTCCAGTGCCGGACAGCGAGGGAGGCGAGGACTCGGGCGCGCCCGAGGGCAGCGAGCAGCCTGGGGAATCAGGGTCGGGTCAAGTTCCTGGAGCTTTCGACAGCGGCCCTACGCCCGGCTCGGCCAAGCCGCCGGCGCCAGCTGACAAGGGGCCATCGGGTGAATCAACAACATCTGTCGCCGCCGGTGGGTCCGCAGACGTCCCAGCCGGCGAACCCACACACCCTGCCCCGCCGCCCGCCGCCCCTTCTCTAGCTTCGCCGCCTCCGAAACCGAAAACCACTGCCTCCACGCGACCCGCTCCTGCTCGTCCCAAGCCCGCGTCTCGGTTGGTGGAAATCAATCTTGTCAGCGACCGGCCTGGAGCGAGAGTCGTTATCGACCGCAAGACCCAGTGGTCGTGCGTCGCGCCTTGCACACTCGAAATCCCGCGAGGTAATCACCAAGCGATGGCCTCTCTGGCCGGGTTCGAGCCGCACCGAAGGTCGTTCAAGCTGACGTCCGAGCCGATGGACCTAGGATTAGAGCTTCGCCAGATCACCGGAACACTCATGGTGAGCAGCGATCCCAGTGGGGCTGACGTCTATGTCAACGGCAAGAAAATGGCGAGTAAAACCAACAGTATGCTCAAGCTGCCGCCCGGCTATCACTTGGTTAGAGTAGAAAAGGACGGAGCGGTCGCCGAACGGAGTATCGAAATCGGGCAGAACGATCTGGCCACCCGTCAATTCTCGCTGCGAAGCGGAGGCCTTTCCCGGATTCCGGTGCGGTTTGAGAGCACGCCGCCCGGCGCCGAAGTAACACTGAACGACAGAACCAGGGTGGGCCGCACCCCGGTTGAAATCCCGCTGGCCCAAGGCACCTACCGGGTGGCCTTTTCTTTGAGGGGACATCGGCCCGTGATCGAGGAAGTGGAGATCGCTCCTTCCGCGGCCCCGGTCACGATCACGCGCACCCTGACGCCGCGCTAGAGCCTGCTTGTGCCGACCTGTTAAAGTTGGCGAACCACACGGCTTCACCAAGGCTTCGGTTTGCCGGGCGCGCCTCCGTACGTATTCCATTAGTACTGGCCCGGGGCATCAGCCCCGAGGACTCCCGCAGCATCCGCCCTGCCGGGATTCTCTTGCTTCCACCCCACTTCTCGGCACCAGCGCCCAGGCTACTATTAACGGAGGGAGGGCTATGACTGACGATCAACAGCGATTCCGGACGGCGATCGAGCGCATCGACGCCGCCAACAGCGAAGACCCGAACCGCGAGGTTTGGGAAGGGCAAGAGCACCCCAAAGAGCTTCTCTACGCGCAACGGATGAGTGAGTCTCTGGAGCACCTGGCGCCGGACGCTCCCGAGGTCGTGCGGCTAGCGGTCCGAGCACAGCACATCGAGCGATGGAGGATTCCGCGAAGCGAATACCCCAAGGACCGCCAGGGCTACCGCCGATGGCGCACCGATCTAGGCCGCTTTCACGCCGATAGGACAGCGGTGATTCTTCGCGAGGTCGGATATGGCCCCGAGACCATCGGCCGCGTGGAATCTTTGCTGCAGAAGAAGCAACTCAAGGTCGATCCCGACTGCCAACTGCTCGAAGACGTCATCTGCCTGGTGTTTCTTCGGTACTACTTTGCGGATTTCGCCAAAGAGCACGACGAGGCGAAGCTTATCAACATCCTGCGGCGCACGTGGAAGAAGATGTCATCTCGAGGGCAACAGGCCGCCCTCGAGATCAAGCTATCCGGGCCCCTGCGGACACTGGTCGAAAAGGCAATCGAAGAGTAGAGGCCGCTTCGCCCGTTTGTCGGGGTGAGAGCAGGACATGTAGCGCCCGAAGTTTCCGATCGTCCACCTGGCTTCTAAACATAAGTGACGGAACTTATGAAAAGGACTACTAAGGGGCAGGATTTCAGTCGTCAGCAGAGCCCGCGGGACCGCCGCCTTACGACCGGTCCGTTTTGGAGACGATGCAAGGTTCCGGGCGCGGGCACAACACACCGCCCCCCTACACTTTTGCCGGCGCCGGTGTGGAATTCGTCGAGGCAGCTTAGGGCTCCAGGGGTTCCTGAAAGTGCGTGATATACTGGCGATTAGCGTCAAACCACCGCGGGCGGCTAGCTCAGTTGGGAGAGCGCGGCGTTCGCAACGCCGAGGTCGTGGGTTCGAATCCCATGCCGTCCACCACCCTCCCCGCCGGCTGCTGAAACTCACCCTCCAGCAGCATCTAAAGGTTGTTCTCTCGCAGCAAGCTGTCGCCGGTGGCTGAAACTGGGGTAACCGCGCTGCAACAGGCGTCGAGAAAGTCTCGACGAGGCACGCTGAGAGCGTGCGCCACAAAGCAAAAGGCCGCGGATCTCAAAATCGAGATCCGCGCTAGGAGATCTGGGCACGGTATGCCGTGCCCCTACGTTCGCATGCCCGTGCAGCAGTGTGGTCCCTGGGCAGGCAGGAATGACTGTCCGACCCGAGATCACTAGCGAACGGCTGAGGCGCCGATTTAGCTGATTCGCGCGGATCAGCTCGCCGCAGCGGCTTGGGCGAAGACGTAGGGGCCTTCTGGGATCACAATCAGGGATGCATCGGGGCTCAGTGTGTCAACCACATGATCGACGGCTCGCTGCGGGTCGTCGAAGGCAGGTCCCCAAAAAGACCGGCGGTCGTGGGGGTTCACGCCTGGCACGCAGAAGGCGAGGTTTGCTTTCTCCGCGACCAAGGCAAGCTTCTCGGCTTGCCACTGATCGATAACGACCGGGCTGTCGCGGAGTTCGTCGAGCAGGTTTTTGGAGTCCGGCGATCGACGAACCATATCGCTGAATTCGGCGCCGCCGAGACCCTCCCGACAGGCCGCCACGAGCAAGACCGTGCCGCCGGGCTTGACGACCTGGGAAGCCGCTGTCACGCCCTTGACGGCTTGGTAGAAAGTCAGGTCCAGCGGGTATCCACCCGAGGTGGTGATGACAGCGTCGGCGGGCTCTTCGACAGCGGCCAAGGTCGATTGGCGAACAAAGGCGACCCCGGCAGCGTGAGCCTCAAGCGGCTCGCCGGCAAAGACGGCGGCGATCCCACGAGAGCGTGTCAGCGCGACGTCAACGATGAAATCATGCCCCGCCATGGAGGCAATCTCGATCAGTTCTCGATGCAAGGGGTTGTCGGGGAAGGACCCTTCGGTGGCTTCAGGATCGCGCATGAAAAGAGGGCTGTGAAGCCGCTTGATGGTTTTCTCACCCGCCAGTCCGATAGAAAGCAGCTTGCGGCCGCCCGAAAAGCCGGCCATGAGGTGAGGCTCGACGAAGCCCAATGTAATGTGCAGATCGGCGTCGAGCAATCGACGATCGATGTAAACGGGCGTGCCGGTTTGGGTCTTGCCCAGATAGGTGTTTTCGCCGCCGGCGCGGCCGCGGTGCGATTCCACTCGATAGCGCGCCAAGATGTCGTCACCGACGATTTCCGTCAGCTCGTCACGAGTGGCCTCTCGATGGAGGCCCGTCGCGACGAGGACCAAGACCTGGGAGGATGGCATGCCTCCCTTCTCGAGAGCAGCCAGCACGTGAGGCAGGACAACGCGGTTCGGCGCGGGCCGCGTGATATCACAAACGGCGATCGCGGCGGAACGCTTCCCGCGAGCCAACTCCTCGAGCGCGGGCGAGCCAATCGGATTCCGAAGCGCGGCGGCTATCGCCCGATCGGGTGATTCGAGCTCCGCGCCAAACCGCGACCGGAGAACCGTTGTGCGGAAGCTGTCGGGAAGCACGACGTCAACTCCTGTCTTATCGAAATCCAGTTTGAGCTGCATTCTATGGCCCAGTGCTTAGTTGCATGAATTCACAATAGACCCCTGTGGGCTGACAATCCCCAACCGCTCGGACGAAAACCCGCGGGTTTTGATTCCCTTGGGTGGGCCTGAGGCTGGTGCCAGAACCGGACTCTTGAGGGGGGACTGACCGCTCGCTGACGGTCGCGGCTCCGTTTATCTTGGCGGAGGCCCATGGGCGCTCCCTCACGGTCGCGGCTCGGAAGACTTTGCGAACAGACCACTTCCGGGCCAGACAGACGATCGCATGTTCCTTCGGCACGAGTGACTTTTTGTGGGTTCCGTCCTGTTGTCCCAGCCCCTATGCTAACAACCGCGCCGTCACGCCGGAAACAAACGAAGCTCCGTTCGGGCCCTCCAAGCCGGAGAAGCCTCGGGCCGGCGGCACATGACGGACTCATTAAGGAGGGCCTGCCTACAGTAAAATGGGGAGTGACTTGCGTGCTTGGACGAGTTCTCGCTCTCGACCCCGGAAAACGTCGCATAGGGCTGGCGATAAGCGACGAACTGGGGTTAACGGCTCAGGGCCTGCCGACACTCATACGCAAGAACCGGAGCCACGACTTCGAAGCCTTGCGCCGTACGATTGCCGAGAGGCGGGTCAAGCTGGTGATCGTCGGCAACCCTCTGCACATGAGCGGAGAGTCGGGGTCGCAATCTCAAGAAGCTGTCCGATTTGCGCAAAGTCTGGCGAAGTACTGCGATATCAAGGTAGAACTATGGGATGAACGGCTGACCACGCGAGAGGCGACTCACGTGCTGCGACAGAGCGGTATAGGAATCGAAAAGCGAAAAGCCGCGGTGGACCGGCTGTCGGCCACACTGATTCTGCAGAGCTACCTAGACTACGTGGCCGGCGGCGACCCGCCGGAAGCCTCTTTGGAAATATGAGCAGGATTTACGGCTGGGCGGTCCGCTACGCGCTAGTTCTCGCGCTGCTTGTCGCCGTCAGCTTGGCTTCGACGGTGCTTGCGCCGCCTTATCGGGGCCATGCAGGATCTGTCGTCGTCGAAATCGAGCCCCGCACCCCCAGCCGGGTCATCGCTCAACGACTCGAGGCCAGCGGGGTCATTCCTTCCCGTTGGCATTTCATGGCGGTTCGACTTGTTCGACCCAGGACGGTTCTGATGGCCGGTGAGTATGAGTTCGGCCGGCCGATGTCGGTTTGGGAAGTTTTCGACACGATCGCGCGAGGACAAGTCCGCTACCATCCGGTGACGATTCCAGAGGGCCATACGCTCTGGGGAGTTGCCGACTTAGTCGCTCGGACGGGGTTTGCCGGCCGGGAGGATTTCCTAAAAGAGACGGAACGCGTCGACTATGTTCGAGACTTGTTACCGGAGGCTGTCAACCTCGAGGGTTGCCTGTTTCCTGACACGTATCACGTCGCTCGGCCCGTGACGGCGGAGAAGCTGGTCAGGATCATGGTCGGGCGTTTTCGCGACGTTTTCACTAAGGTGCTCGCGGATAATAAGACCTCATTGAATGCCTACGAGATTCTGACGCTGGCGTCGATGATCGAGAAAGAAACCGGAGTCGGCCACGAAAGACAACTCGTCTCCTCTGTTTTTCACAACCGCCTTCGCCGCGGGATGCTGTTGCAGTGCGACCCCACAGTTGTCTACGGCATGGTTATGGAGAACCGCTACCGAGGCCGCCTACTGATCTCCGATCTTGAAGACACGCACCGCTACAACACGTACGTCCACCCGGGGCTGCCGCCCGGGCCGATCGCTAATCCAGGTCGCAAGTCGCTGGAGGCAGCCATCAATCCCAAGAGTAGCGACTATATCTTCTTTGTGGCGCACGCGAGCGGTAACGGGGAGCACGTTTTTTCCGAGACATGGCGAGATCATGAGAGGGCGGTTGCCGGCTATCGGCAGAGGCGTCACCCGTGAACGCGACCCAGCAGAAGACGATCTCGATCAAATCCGTTGTTCTTGCCTACGTCGAGCAGCATAAGCCGGCCGTCATCGACGGGGAAGAGCTCGCAGCGCTGCGCCTCAGCGTGGCAAAGTCCGTGGGCACAGGCAGACGTATCTCGCAGCAATACCTTCTCGATGTTTTGTCCCACACGGATGTCCCTATCGCACGGTCTCTCGGAGGTCTGCCGGCCGACCTACGGGGCCGAGTGCATTTTCGTGACCCACCAGCCGCGGCCTCCTCCCTGCTGGATCTCCAACAGGAGTTCGAAGAAGCCCGGCGGCGGGGTGATAGCCAAAGGGCGGAGGATTGCCGTTCGGCTGTCCGGCAAGCGAAGGATCGCTTACGGCTGGTCTTGCGGCGATCAAATCTTTCGCCGGAAAAGAAGGAAGTAAAGCAGGAACTGCTGCGGTGGTTCTTAGTATGGCTGGAGACCCCGGAGCTGTTCAGCCAGTGGTTGGAATTGCGCCGCGGCGCGAAGACGGAACGGTAAGATCGGGTGAAGCCTTGGAGACTGGCTCAAACCTACTGATATAATTAATTGATTGTTGCACCGTATACTCGGAGGCCCTCCCTTTCCCCCCAGGCTCACATTCTTTGTCGCGGTCTTGGTGTGTGTCATCGCCAACTCGGCATGCTTGGTGCGCACGCGGGGACGCGTGCAAACACCGCTAGCGGTGCGTACCGCCACGCTGGAAGAATTGACGGAAAAAATCGAGGGTTTCGATTTGATTCAGTCCATGAAAGCCACCGTCACGCTGCAGCTGTCCGTGGTGACCGAAGACGAAGAGAAGGTTCAGTATTTCCGTGACGTTAAGGGATTTGTGCTCGTCCGCCGGCCGCGTTCCATTCGAGTTATCGCGCAGGTCCCCGTTGTTGCGACCACCGCTTTCGAAATGGCCTCCGACGGGAAGGAGTTCCAAGTTTACCTTGCAGCCAAGAACAGGTTTCTCGTGGGTGACAGCAACGGAAAAGCGAGCTCGTCGAAACGGGCCGACAAGGTCCGTCCTCATCACATCCTCGAAGCCCTGTTGATCGACCCGCCGCAATCCGCGGAGTCAAAGAAGTTTTTGGCCAGCCGGAGGGAAGGAAGCCGTGCCTATCAAATTGTCAGCCTACTACGCGAAGTCAACGGCGGCGCACTGAAGCTATCTCGGGAAATCTGGTTTGACCGCGCCGGACTCGACATCGCTCGGCTCATCGTCTTCGACGACACGGGCGAGCCTGTCACGATAGCACGCTACGCTGACTGGTCCGAGCAGGACTCGCTGCCCTTTCCCGCTCGGGTCTCGATTTCACGTCCCAAGGACGGCTACGACCTGCAAGTCCGCATCCTCAAGCCAGGTCTGAACGAGGAAGTCCCCGAAGATCGATTTCAGTTGAAACCACCTCCCGGCGTGCGCATCCAACGAGTTGGGGAAACACCCAGCCGGAAAGCCGTAGCTAGTTCCGCTCATGATTAATCAGATGGTGGTGCGGAACCTCCTGCACCGCCCGATTCGAACATCGTTGAGCATCCTCGCGATCGCGGTCGAGGTGACCATGATCCTGCTGATAGTGGGCTTGGGCGAGGGGTTGCTCGAAGACTCGCAGCGCCGGATGCGCGGGGTGGGAGCCGATATTCTGATCCGGCCCTCTACGAGCAGCGCGGCTATGACCTTGAGCACAGCCGATATTTCGGAGAAGTTGGTACCGAAGCTCGTCCAAGAGTTCCCGGAAATCGAGGTGGCAACCGGCACAACGGTCATGATGCAAGGCGACCTCCAGACAATCACCGGCGTTGAGTGGAATCGCTTCCTCCAAATGGCGGACGGTATTCATTATTTCGGTGGCGGGCCGATGGGAAAGCCCTATGACGCGATCGTCGATGAGGTGTACTCTCGCCACAAGAACGTCCGGGTCGGCGATACGATTCGGCTGCTCAATCACGACTTCCTCGTGGCGGGAATCGTTGAGAGCGGGAAGATGTCACGCATTTTCATCCCGCTCGGCACGATGCAGGATTTGATGGGATGGCGAGGCAAACTCAGTCAAGTGTATTTGAAACTGCGAGACCCGAAGCAAATCTACCCGGTGATCGAGAGGATCAAGCAGCTCTTACCGTCCTATCCCGTGTATGCCATGGAGGACTTGCTGACACAAGCGGCAGCCGACGTCCGGGCGATGACCGGGCAGTTCGTCAACATCATCATCGGGATTGCGGTCATCATCGGCTTCATCGTGGTCCTGCTTTCGATGTATACGGCGATCTTGGAGCGCACCCGCGAAATCGGCATCCTCAAATCGCTGGGTGCTTCGAAATCCTACATAATGAGCCTGGTCGTCCGAGAGGTGCTCGTCGTTTGTTCGGTGGGCATTCTGGTTGGCTTCGGCCTAAGCATGCTGGGGGAATGGGTGGTGGAAGCCCAGTTCCCTCTCGTATCCGTCGCCATCCAACCGCGCTGGCTGGTTGGAGGAGCGATCATCGCGGCGGTGGGCTCGTTGTTAGGCGCCTTTTATCCAGCGACAAAGGCAGCCCGCCAAGATCCCATCTCGGCTCTAGCCTACGATTAAGCAGCGACGTGAGTGCAGACCCCATTATCGAAGTCACCGGACTGACCAAGGTCTTCCACCTGGGCGGGGTGGACGTACCCGCACTGCGTGGCGTCAGTCTTCAGGTTTACCCTGGAGAGTTCCTGGCGATTCTAGGACCTTCGGGGTCAGGCAAGTCCACGCTGTTTCACGTGATCGGCGGGTTGACACCGCCTACCGAGGGTGAGGTGAAAGTGGCCGGCAGCGACTTAACAGCGATGACGGACGCCGGTCGGACGAAATTGCGCAAGGAGGTGGTGGGATTTGTCTTCCAACGGTTTAATTTGCTGCCCACCTTGACAGCCGAGGAAAACATCGTCATCGCGCAGCACATAGCCGGCCGCGACCGAAAAGGCCAAGCCTTTCAGGAAACGATCCGCATACTGGGCATCGAGCATCGCTTGCACCACAAACCCTACGCCCTTTCCGGGGGGGAACAGCAGCGCGTCGCCATCGCGCGCGCCATCGTGAACAGCCCGCAGATACTTCTCGCGGACGAGCCCACCGGCAACCTGGATACCGCGAACTCAGAGACGGTTCTCTCCACCCTCAAGGAATTGAACCAACGACTGGGCCAGACTATTCTGATGATCACTCACAACCCCGAAGCTGCTGCTGCCTGCGCCAGCCGTACGATCCACATGCGCGACGGGCGAATCGCAGATGTCTGACGCGGCTCGCAACGGACAGGGATCCCGCTGCCACCTACATTTCGGGACTTCGCGAGACAGGTGTCGGAGGCCGCGGTGAAATTCCAAACACGATTGCCGGCGGCAGGGGTAGGTTTACTCGGTTACGGAATAGAAACCCCGACTTGGGATCCAGGCAAGATTGCCTAGGCCACCTAGAAGCCCCCAAAAGTAGTTGGGATGGAATTCGGGGGGGGGGGAAGAGCAAAAGCGGCACGGGCTAGCTAGAAAAAGTCGCTGTCCGGTTCCACAAAATCTTTCAGGCGGCGGCTTCGACTGGGGTGCCGCAGCTTGCGAAGCGCCTTGGCCTCGATTTGGCGGATTCTCTCGCGGGTGACGGCGAATCGTTGCCCCACTTCTTCCAGCGTATGCTCGCTGCCGTCCTCCAGCCCGAAGCGCATCTTGATGACTTTTTCTTCTCGCGGGCTGAGAGACTTGAGCACTTGCGACGTCTGTGCGCGCAAGTTGAGGTTGATGACCGCTTCCGCGGGGGAAACCTGCTGCTGATCCTCAATGAAATCGCCTAGGTGGGATTCGTCTTCTTCGCCCACCGGCGTCTCGATCGAGATCGGCTCCTGGGCGACTTTCAGCACTTTGCGGACCTTGGGTAACGGCACCTCCATGCGCTCGGCGATCTCTTCCGAGGTTGGCTCGCGGCCCAGTTCCTGGACGAGCTTACGAGACGTTCGGATAACTTTGTTAATCGTTTCGATCATGTGGACAGGGATTCGGATTGTCCTTGCTTGATCAGCAATCGCTCGCGTGATCGCCTGACGGATCCACCAGGTGGCATAGGTCGAAAACTTGTAGCCGCGGCGATACTCGAACTTGTCAACCGCCTTCATCAGACCGATGTTGCCCTCCTGAATCAGGTCGAGGAATTGCAGGCCGCGGTTCACGTATCTCTTGGCGATTGACACCACCAAACGGAGGTTCGCTTCCATCAATTCACGCTTGGCCTCCTCCGACTGATGGTGGCCTTTGACGATCACTTGAAAAGTAGTTCGCAGCTCGGGGGAACTGGCGCCCGATTCGTCTTCCAGACGGCCGACACTCCGCTGCAGCGAACGGACTTCGCCGCGCAACTTGCTAGCTTCCTCCCCACGCTGGCGCGCCAATTGCTCGAGTTCGCACTGATGTGCCGCCAGCGGTTTCTCGAGCTTCTTGAGTTTGTCGACCGCCTGCCGGATACAATCGATGAATCGCTTCCGCTCGCCGTCGTTAAACTCGATGGAGCGAATGAGTCTGGACATCTTCACGCTAGACCGCGCCAATTCCATACCGATCCGCCGGGTTTCGACCGGCTTTTGATTGCGCGGGATCACTCGCAAGCGGCGGCGCAGTTGCTTGCAGCCTTTGTACACTTTCGCGACTTCGCGAGTAGTTTTGATGACCGCTTTCTTCTTCGCTTCCAAAAGTTCTTCCGTGATGTCCTCGAAATTCACGGCGACGACATCGCGGATCGAGCGTTCACCATGGGCCAACTGGTCACCCAGAGCTATACACTCTTTCACCACCAGGGGGCACCGAAATAGAGCTTTGCGGACTGCCAACAGACCTCGCTCGATGCGACGGGCGATTTCGACCTCCCCCTCGCGGGTAAGCAAAGGGGCAGCGCCCATCTCGCGCAGGTAGACGCGAACCGGGTCTGCACTCTTCTCGGTAGCGCTCGACGCGACAGCCAGCTCGGCCGCGTTTGGTTCATCCACCTCGCCACTGGATTCGGCGCCACTCGGCCTCTGTTCCCGAGGGACCTCTTGCACGTCCTCCAAGTCCGAAGATTCAAAGTCCTTGAGCAGCCGCTCAACGGATCCTGTTCCCCCAAGATTCTTCGCGAGATCTGGATTCACTTAGGTGTGCCTATGAGCTTTGTCCAGTTGAAACTCGCCGGCGTCTATGGAAACATCTTCCCGGCACGAGAACTCACCAAAGGTCGGGCGTCTGAATCACAGCGACAGAAATGGCCCGGCACCACCCGCCGAGGGTTCGGTCCCATTTCTTCCTCAAGGCTCCCCCCTGAAGCCAGCGAGCAAGTCAACAGGGGGTCCTTTCATTCTACACTAAAACGACAAGCATACTCTTCATGAGAAAGTTCCGGCCGGCGGCATTCCGCACTCCAAAACTTCACTCCCTGGGCGCACGAAACGGGAGAACGTCCGCTGCCGGGATAAAAAGGACTTTAGGATCTTATTTACTGAAATTACAATCCTGTCGCGTACCGCTAAACTATTCAACCCCGAGGCGACGCTCCAGTTCCGTCTTTGTCCTGAGCAGCTCGATGGCGGCTGGCCGATCGCCGGACTTCTCCGCTTGGGCAATCCGGCGTCGGAGGGATCGATATTCTCGCTCCCATCCCATTTTGCGAAGCGCCGCGTAGGCTTGGCGGCCGTCGTCAAGCGAACACGGCTGTGAGTCCGTCTCGAAAATGATTCTTGACAAAAACTCCCGATCCTTTTCGTCCAGTCGGCCCTCCACAGCCGCGTACTGAAAGCGTTCCCCGGAGGAAGCAACGGCGACGACCGCCTCGAGGATAGCCGCGGTAGGGAGGGCTTCACGAACAGCGATTTCGAGCACGCCGGGAAGCATTTCCTTGCGAGCTTCTTCCGATTGCGTCAACAGTCTCAGAAGAAGCTTTTCTCCCGGAGAAGCGTCCCCGGGCCCCGAGGAGGAGACAGGAGGGGGGGTGCGCCGCTCCACCGCGGCGCGGCGTAACTGCTCTAGGACTAACCCCCGGTCAACCCCGAGGTGATCGGCCAGTTCATTCGTCAGCGCAGCCCGTTGAATCTTATCCGGCAACAGGTGGATCGAGGGCAGCAACAAACGGAATGCCGCCACGCGCCCTTCGGGCGACCGCACGTCAAACTGCGAACGAGCCCGATCCGCCAACCAGAGAAAATAATCAGGGGCTTTGTCGAGCAGCTCCTGATAACGATCGGGCCCGTGCCGTTCACAAAATTCGTCCGGATCCAACCCCTCAGGCAGGGTGAGCACCCGAACTTGTAATCCTTCTTGGAGTAAGAGTTGGATGGATCGCTCGGTGGCGTTCTGTCCTGCTTGATCGGGATCGAAATTGACCACGACCCGGTCGACTTGGCGCCGCAGCGTCCTCACATGTCGCGGCGTCAGCGAGGTCCCGCAGCTTGCTACAACCGCCGAGATCCCGGCCCGGGCAAGGCCGATGACGTCGGTATAGCCTTCGACCAACACGACGCGGTTTTGCTCGCGCATGCTCTTCTTGGCGCGGTGAAGGTTATAAAGAACGGCGCTTTTGGTGTAGATCGGAGTTTCCGGCGAGTTGAGATACTTCGGCTGCTGGTCATCCCTCAGACGGCGACCGCCGAAGGCGATAATGCGGCCACTTTCCCCGGCAATGGGAAACGTGAGCCGTTCCCTGAAGCGGTCATAGAAGCCGGTCCCATCCTGACGCTTGAGGATCAGCCCGGAAGCTTCCCCGTAGTCTCGGGATATCCCTTCCCGTTCCAAGGTACGCAAAAGGCCTTGCCCTTGAGCGGGTGCGAAGCCCAGCTCAAACCGGCTCGCGGTCTCTTCATCAATGCCGCGGCGAAGCAGATAGTCGCGGGCGCGGGACCCGTCCGCCGCCTGCAGCCGCTCACGGAAGAACAACGCCGCGATCTCGTGGATGCGGTACAGGGCAGCCCGGCGCCGACTGTCGGCGTCGGCGAGATCTCCCCGCTGTGGGCGCGGTAGGGGGATTCCGTGCTGCTCGGCCAGCGTCTTCAAGGCCTCGTAGAACGTGAGGCCCTGCAACTCCATCAGGAAGTTGAAGACATCCCCGCCCTTGCCGCAACCGAAGCACTTATAGATCTGTAGGACTTCGTGCACGGAAAACGAGGGTGTCTTTTCCGTGTGGAACGGACAGAGGCCGACGTGGCGATTCGTGCCCTGCTTTCTGAGCCGGACGTATTCTCCCACCACGCGCACGATGTCGACCGAAGACTTGACATGCTGCGCGAAATCCATAGTTCGAGAATCAATCCAATTCTAGCTTGACGCCGGGTCCCAGTGGGCGGCGGGAAGTGGCGATTCCAGAGCCCGTTGTCCGCGAACAGGCGGCCAGGCAAGGGCGGCGGGTTCGGGTCAGGGTCCACCCGAGGGAAAGAACCTGCAACCCATTGATTACAAGTTGTTTGCGAGAAATTGGCTTTGTTTCGTTTTTTCTCGTGGTCGAGCGTGATGCCGGTCTTCGCGGTGTCCCCCTTTCAGAATAGCGGGTGTGTCAAGCGTCACCTTTGGGCGGTGACAATTGGTTTGGGCGCGGGCCGGGAACCAAGAGCGCCCCCTGCGCTATTTGCCCACGCAGCCGGCCAGAAAGAGCTGTAGGTCGGTTAGGCGTTGCAACCAGGGTGGCCGAGCGGCGCCAGACGTCGAGAGGAATCTCGACGCGGCACGCTGAGAGCGTGCGCCACGATGGGACTCGATGTCGGCACGAATGGCGACACGGCACGCAAGAATGCGTGCGCCACGAAAAGCAAAAGGTCGCGCACCCGGCGGGCGACGAAGGATAGGAGTAGCGCCGTAAGGGCGCCGGTGTTCTCACTGTTTCTTTTTGGGGGCGATGATGACGTGCATCATACGGCCTTCTAGGCGAGGTCTGCCTTCGACGTCGCCCAGCTCCGCAAGATCGCCGGCGAGGCGAAAAATGAGTTTCTCGCCGAGATTGGCGTGTGTGATTTCACGACCGCGGAAAAAAACAGTCGCTTTGACCTTGTTCCCGTCTTTGAGGAAGCGCAGGGCGTGGTTCTTTTTGAAATCGTAGTCGTGCTGGTCGGTATTGGGTCGGAATTTGACTTCCTTGATCTCGATGCGATGCTGCTTTTTCTTGGCCTCGTTCTTCTTCTTCTTCTCCTGGTACGTGTATTCGCCGTAGTCGATGATTTTGCAAACCGGTGGCTCGGCCGAGGGGGATACTAGAACGAGGTCCAAGCCAAGCGCTTTCGCTCTTTGAATGCCGACCGGCGTCGGCATGACTTCCGTTTCACCATCCGGGAAAACAACTCGTACTTGTCGGGCTCGAATCCACTGGTTGACGTTGGTCTTGCGGGCCCGTCGAAAAGGTCTGAAGGGTCTTCGAATAAGTTCCTCCTTGTTGTTGGTCTACGGTCAGAGTGTTCGGTTCCTGCCCGGGCTATGTGACAGCCGGCGAAGGGCTCTCGCGCTCACCAATAGCGAATCTAAAAAATCAATCATCTAGGCTCTGTGGCCATGGGTTTGTGTGGGTGCCAAGCCGGGCTATTGGGTAAGCGCTCTGTGATCTCTAGATCGCGTTGTTCCCGAAAACAACAAGGGATTGTCAGGCCATCGAGCCTGCAATCCCTTTTCTAGTACGAACTCGGGATTCGAGAGCGGTTCAAAGCGATCAATCCAAGCTAGACGCAGCCATTGGTCGCCCGCCCAGCCTCCGTGAAGTCATGTTAACACGAAACGAACTGCCGGAAGGCTGTCAATCGGTGCGGCCCCGGATTTCCAGCGAGGGTCTGTCCCGGGGTGGCTGCGAATAAAAAGGTAAGGCCAGAAAGACGGCCGTGAGTAGCAGGAAATTAGCGGTGGATCGTCCTTGACAAAGCGCGCAACCCTCGCCTAGCATAGACGTCGTGATGCGGCGGCGGGCCGCGCAAAACAACTGGCATGGTTAAGCACGACATCGTCACACAAGTAGTCAACCGCACCGGCCTGAGTAAGACTAAGGCGGAGATGGCAGTCGAGACAGTGTTTGAGACAATGAAACGGGCCATGGAACGTGCCGAGAGGATCGAACTGCGCGGCTTCGGCGTCTTCAATACCCGACCTCGCAAAACCGGTATCGGCCGCAACCCACGTACGGGCGAGGAAGTAGTGATTCCTCCCGGCAAGGCGGTGAGGTTCAAGCCGGGCAAAGAGCTACAGTCTCTCTGATCCGTTTTCACTCGACCCTTAGCCTTTCCTTCGAGGTACTCTGCCAATCTGCACTCGCGGCGGATGTTCTCATCCTCTCGCTCAAGTCTCTTTATGGGGGAGCATAACCGGGCTCCAGCGTAGATATACGCTGGGAACCCAGGCGCGACGGCTGCGGTGAAGATCACGGCCACACTCATCACGCTCAACGAGGAAGAGAATCTGCCGCGAGCTCTCTCCTCCCTGGGTTGCTGTGACGACATAGTCGTCGTCGATTCCGGCTCAAATGATCGAACGGTGGAGATTGCCCGCGAGTACGGGGCGCGGGTTATCGAACGCCAGTTTAGTGGTTACGCCGACCAGAAAAACTTCGCATCCGGGCTGTCGCAACACGACTGGATTCTGTCTCTGGACGCCGACGAGGCGTTGAGCGATGAGCTAGAAGGCGAGGTACGCGAGCTCAAGCGCACTGGTCCCCGAGCGGACGCCTACCAGGCACCTCGATTGGCCCAATACAGGGGCAAATGGATCCGCTACTCCGGATGGTACCCTGACCCGAAAGTGCGGCTGTACGATCGCAAAAAGGCACGTTGGGTGGGCGAGTACGTCCACGAAGTGGTCGAGGTTAGTGGCCACGTGGGAACCCTGAGAGGCGACCTACTTCACTTTACCTGCCGATCCTTTTCTCAACACCTGACGACGATTGACCGCTACACGACCTTAGCAGCGAAGGAGATGATCGCAAAGGGACAGCGGGTACGAGGCGTGAATCTCGTTGTCTCGCCTCTGTGGACTTTCTTCTGGACCTACATCATCAAACGCGGCTTTCTCGACGGGATGGAAGGTTGGATCATCGCGCAAATGGCCGCGTTTTACGTCTTCTCAAAATATCTCAAGGCCCGGATGATGAGTCATCCCTAATGAAAGTTCTCCACCTCGACAGGGGCCAGTCGATGCGCGGAGGTCAGCACCAGGTACTGATGCTGCTCCAGGGACTCGAGGCCCGTGGCCATGAGCAGACTTTGCTGGCCGGCGAGCCTCTCCTTGAGCGTTGGGACGGACGGCCTCTGACAATCGCGAATCTGTTGCAAGCAGCTCCTGAGGCCGAGATCATCCACGCCCACGACGCAAGGGCGCACACGCTGGCAGCGCTTTTTTGTCCCGGCAAACCGTTGGTGGTGTCTCGCCGTGTCGCCTTTCCCCTTCGCCGGGGTTGGTTGTCCCGTTGGAAGTACGGCTGCGGAAGGCACTACATCGCCGTTTCGGGGTACGTGCGAGAACGGCTGATCGACGCCGGTGTACAAGCCCTCGACATCAGCGTGGTTTACGACGGAGTACGCATGCCGTCCGCCGAGGAGGAGAAAAGGCGTGAAGCTCGCGTTGGAGGCTCAACACTGGTTGTTGCGCCGGCAATAGCTGACCCACTCAAGGGCAGTGAGCTGCTGCGTTCGGCGTGCCAACTGGCGGGTGTTCGGATGCTTCTTGCAACAGACTTGCCGACGGATCTGTCCAGGGCCGACGTATTTGTCTATCTCTCCGAGAGCGAGGGGCTTGGCTCGGCGACTTTGCTGGCGATGGCGAGACGCGTTCCGGTGATTGCCAGTCGAGTGGGCGGCATTCCGGAAATCGTGGATCACGAAAAAACCGGACTCCTGGTGGCCAACGAGGTCGGCGATGTGGCAGCCGCGATTCAGAGGATGGTAGAGGACCGCGACTTTGCGAAAGCGTGTACGGAGCGGGCCTTCCGGGTCGTTTCCGAGCAATTCACCAATGATATAATGGTCCAGCGAACGGAAGAAGTTTACCGAACCGTTTCGCGGTCCATGTCCTCGTCGTGATTCCACTCCTCGCGCTCCTACTGGGCCTGGTCATTGGGAGCTTCCTGAATGTTTGTATTCATCGCTGGCCAAGAGATGAGTCTGTCGTTAGGCCGGGGTCCCATTGCCCTCACTGCCGTAACGTGCTTTCCTGGTACGACAACATACCTCTAGCCAGCTATTTGCTTCTGCGCGGCCAGTGTCGGTATTGCAGCGGTCCCATCTCGATTCGTTACCCACTCGTGGAGCTGCTGAATGGGTTGTTCTACCTCTACCTGGTGTCGCGATTCGGCTGGCAGCTGTCGACTGCGAAAATGGCCGTCTTCCTCTCGATGATGCTGGTGCTGATCTTTACCGACATCGCGGACTACATCTTGCCGGACGAGATTACACTTGGGGGGCTGGCCACGGGCCTGTTGCTGAGCCCGTTCCTCCACGTTGACGCTCGTTTCACGCGGGTGTTTTGGACTTTGGGGAATAGCGACCCAGCTCCGTGGGTCATGTCTCTGGTGGAAAGCACCTTCTCAGCTGCCTTCGTAGGTGGCTTCCTTTACGCGCTGCGGGCCGCCTATTTTCGGATGAGGCGCATCGAAGGACTGGGATTGGGGGACGTCAAGATGATGGCGATGGTCGGTGCGTTTTGGGGTTTGTCTACGACCATCGGTGTACTATTAATAGGCTCCCTTGCGGGGGCGATTACCGGATCTCTTATCGTGCTGATTGGACGAAAGAAGTGGACGCACGAGCTGCCTTTCGGAGCCTATCTGGGAGCGGGCAGCATTATGGTGGTTGTTTGGGGAGAGGACATCGGGCGCTGGTGGATGTCGGTCATAACCTAGCGGTCTCCCTGCCTTGATCCATTGAAAATCGATGCGTTCCCGCGAAAAAGGCGAATCGGCCGCAACCACCCAACCGCCCAGTCTCTACGAGCGCCTCGACAATTTGTATGAATTCGAGCGGGCGCCCGTCCCTCGGGACCGACTCGAAAGCGGTCGGCATTTCGCAGCCGTTTTTGCCGGCGAACACGTCGCCGGCACGGAATTCGTGATCGGCGCCCTGTTCGTCTCCTGGGGCGTTGGAACGCGGGATCTCATTCTCGGTTTGTTGCTCGGCAATCTCCTGGCCGTTCTCGCCTGGACGTTCATTTGTGCCCCCATAGCGGTTGAGACGCGCCTGACACTTTATTGGTATTTGCGGCGCATCGCCGGGCCGGTGGTGACCGCGATCTACAACGTGGTGAACGCCATTTTGTTCTGCGGCCTGGCGGGAGCGATGATTACGGTTTCGGCATCGGCCGTTCGCATCCCCTTCGGCATCCCGCCGCAAACCCTGTGGTACCCGACCGACTTACGCTTTGTGTTAGTTGTCGTGGCCGTCGGCGTGGTGGTTGTCGCCATCGCGATCCTAGGTTTTAGACGGCTGGCGCAGTTCTCGACGATCTGCGTGCCCTGGATCTTCGTGATGTTCTTTGCCGGCGCCTTGGCCGTCCTGCCGCAATTGACGGCCGGCACTCCCGGGGTCGGCTCCATCGAAGGTCTCGATGACTTGTGGCGCCTTGCCGACTCGAGCATCTGGGTCGGGCGCGAGGACTCTGATTTCACCCTCTGGCATGTCGCGGCGTTTGCCTTGCTGGCCAACCTGGCGTTCCACGTGGGACTGTCGGACATGGCCCTGCTGCGCTACGCACCGCGCGCCAGCTATGGCTTGTTTTCCGCCTGCGGAATGTATATGGGTCACTTCTTGGTGTGGCTGGCCTCGGGGGTGATGGGGGCCGGGGCGGCGTTGATGCTCAACACTTCCCTCAGCAGCCTGGACTCGGGGGAAATAGCCCATCAAGCATTAGGCCTGGGCGGTGCACTGTGTGTGATTGTCTCCGGTTGGGCGACGTCGAACCCGACCCTGTATCGCGCCGGGCTTGCTTTGCAAGTGGTCACACCGGGGTGGCCCAGGTGGCTGGTCACCTTACTGGCTGGGATAGCGACGGTCACGATTGCTTGTTTTCCCTACATCTTTCAATACCTACTCGAGTATGCTGGTACCTTCGCCATTCTCATGGCGCCGATCGCGGCGGTCGTCTTCGTTGAGCATTGGGTTTTTCCGCGGATCGGCTTCCGCCGCTACTGGTTCGGCCAGTCCCTGAAGGTTGTCAACTGGGCGGCGCTGGTTACCTGGGCAATCGCCGTCGTTTTCTGCTTTGCAGCTTGGAGATGGGAGCTGATGCACGTGGTGTTCATCGCCGTCCCGGGCTGGCTGCTCGCGGCGATCTCTTACACAGCGTTAGCGGCCGTCGCGGGTGCGCGCGGGGAGGCCTCAAGAGAAGAGCTCCGCCCATTCGAGCCGGAAAGCACTCCCCCTCCGGCGGCGGCCGCATCCCTGGCTCACGATCGAGCCAGCAACTCATCACGCTCCGCTGTGCACATCGCGGCGGGAGTGATCGGCGTTTCGTCATTAGCGGTATGCTTGGCGCTCGCCCTCTGGGTTGGCTTGGCGGGCGAAGAGGGATATCAGCAGAACCTGGCAACTTTCAAGGCATACCTGGCAGTAGCCAGTGTCGTGCATCTGGCTGCGGCGGCGACTTGGGTCTTGCGCTCCGAACAAACGGATTGAACCGGTCGGCTAGCCCGCATTTCTGGCCACGTGGCGAGGCGAAGTGCGTGCGAAGCCCGTCAGTACAAGGCGCGCGCCGCTCGGCGGTTCGCGGGGAGGTGCCGGCATGAGTTTTCTGAGGCATGGGGAGATCTATCGATCCGATGGGTGGGCAAAATCAGGGAGCGGCGAGGTGGCCGCCCCCTGTCTCCTCGTTTCGATGAGTCTCCGGCTGGCTATTCCTTGGCCGGTTGCTTTCCAGCAGAGCCGGCCTCCGCTTCACCAGCCAGGGCCATTGTGCCCCCAGCCGCCTGGCAGTCCCCATTTTTCGTTCCTGCACGACTTTTGCCACGGGCTGCTAGGGGGAGTACATGATGTCCACTGTGCGGACAAAAGGTATTGCATCACCTGTAGTAGTCGGGTTCGGTGGGCCGCCCTTGTTCGATGTCAACGAGGTAGAGCTGAAACCTATATGGCTCGACAGGAGAGAAAACGTTGAAAACGAGATATTGTCAAATGTTATGGATGGGCGAGGTCAGGCGGCGTTTTCCTGAACCATCAATCCATCCTTGAAAACCTTTCCCTCTAAGACATGAACAATCACTTCCGAACCGTTCAGGCGTCGCCAGTGGCGCTCGGCTTGGCGGGCCAGCATGAAGACCATCGTTAACGACGCTTCGCGGCTGCCACAACCCTTCGTTCGTCGCTGCCGCAAACGGACCGTCGCAAAGGTGGACTCGATCGGGTTCGTCGTCCGCAAGTGCCCCCAGTGCTCGGCCGGAAAGTCGTAGAAAGCCAGCAGCACTTGGCGGTCTTTTTCCAGGCACTCGACCGCTTTGGGGAACTTCTTCTCGTATAGGTTCTTGAAACGGTCCAGAGCGGCCTCCGCCGTCTGCCGACTCTGGGCAAGATAGATGTCGCGCAGCGCCTGCTTGGCTTTGCCCTGCATGCTCTGCGGCAGCTTATTGAGCACGTTGGCCGTCTTGTGGAGCCAGCAGCGTTGCTCACCGGTCGCCGGATAGACTTTCCGCAGTGCCGCCCAAAACCCCATCGCTCCGTCGCCCACCGCCAACTTCGGCGGCAGCTCGAGCCCCTGCCGTTTCAAGTCCTCCAGCAACTCCTGCCACGACAGTTCGCTTTCGCGAAAGCCGTCGTGCACCGCCAGCAGTTGCTTGCGACCGTCTTCGAGTGCTCCCATCACAACCAGCAAACACTGCCGTTCATCGTCCAGACGAACATTCGAGTAGATGCCATCGGCCCAAATGTAAACAAACCGCTGGCCGCTGAGGTCACGCTTTGACCAAGCCTCGTACTCGCGGCGCCAGACGTCTTTGAGACGCACCACCGTCGTCGCCGACAGGCCCGGAGCGTCGGGCCCCAGCAAGGCCTCCAGCGCTTCGCTGAAATCGCCCGTCGAGATCCCTTTCAGGTACAACCAGGGGATCAACTCCTCCACACTCTTCGTGCGCCGCAGATACGGCGGCAGGATCTGGGAAGTGAAACGAAAGCGCCGGCCCTGCTCATCGACTCGGCGATCGTCGACCCGCGGCGCCTGGATCTTCAGCTGACCCACGCCGCTGACGATGGTGCGCTCGCGGGCGTGACCGTTGCGCACCACCAGCCGCCGGCCGTCCTGGTCGACTTCGTGCTGATGCGTTTCGATGTAGGCGGTCACTTCGGCTTCCACGGCCTTGACGAGCATCTGGCGCGCTCCTTGGCGCAGCACCTCATCCAAGGGCGAGCGTCCCTTTCCATCAATGACTTGGGGGTTGACTTGACTGCTGCTCTCAGCAGCTTCACACTGACTCATGGCGTATCCTCCTTGTTCCTTTCCAGAAAACGATTGAGTTGCTTCCTCAATCGTCAGGATACGCCGCCTCCCCTCAGAGGCTCATCCACAACTTCTGGTTATAGCTCGTTGAAAACCACCAGGCCCGTTGTTGCTGATAGGACCTTCATCCTCAGGTACATCTCGCTATAGTGATTCAGCGGCCCACAACAAAAGTGGGACGGCGTTCGAGGAATAGCGGTTCTTTCTTTGAACAGCCTGGAGGGCTGAGACCGAAGGGCGACTCAGCCTGCCAGGGTGCCCAGGGGTTAGCGGCACAGCGAGATCCGCCGGGATCACCTGGGGCCAAGTTGGGAGCGATCAAGCAATGAAACTCAAGAAAATTGCCGAGTGTTTAGGCTGTCGGCTTACCGCCGGAGCGGATCTAGAGATTTCGGGCGTCGCAGGCTTGGAGCAAGCAAAATTCGGCGAGCTGACTTTCCTTTCCAATCCCCGCTATACCCGGTTGGTCGAAACCACCAAGGCGTCGGCCATCATCACTGAGAAGGAGATCGACCGGCGCGGACTGGCCTGCTTGCTATCCGACAACCCGTACCTGGATTTCGCGCGCGCGCTGGAGCTCTTTTACGAGTCGCCGAGGCCAGCCACTGGGATCCATCCCACGGCGGTTGTCGCAGAAAGCGCGAAGATCGGGCCGAACGCAAGTATTGGTCCCTACGCCATCATTGGGCAGAGCGTCGTCCTCGGGCGAGGCGCTGTCATTCACCCCCACGTGGCCCTCTACGAAGGCGCCGAGATCGGCGACGATTTCCTGGCTCATTCTCACGCCGTGGTGCGGGAGTTCTGTCGCCTCGGCAACCGGGTCATCCTGCAAAACGGCGTCATCGTGGGAGGTGACGGCTATGGTTTCGCTCACAAGCCGGACGGGTCGCACTACAAGATCGTGCAGGCGGGGCGGGTGGTCATCGAAGACGATGTTGAAATCCAGGCGCACTCTTGCATTGACCGGGCGGCGGTCGGCGAAACGCGAATCAAACGCGGCTCCAAGCTCGACAATTTCGTACAGATCGGCCATTCCGTCGAGATCGGGGAAAACGCCATTATCTGCGCCCAGGTCGGCATTGCCGGCAGCACGACCGTCGGGCGAAATTGCGTTCTTGGCGGCCAGGTCGGGCTGGTCGGCCACCTGAACGTAGGGGACAACGTAGCCATCACCGCGCAGAGCGGGGTTCCGTCAGACGTTCCCGACGGCAAAATGATCTCTGGCTACCCCGCCATCGACAACCGCCGCTGGCTGCGTTGCGCCGCTGTCTACAACCGCCTACCAGAGTTGGACAAGGCCGTGCGGGAGCTCCAGAAGAGAATCAACGAGCTCTCGCCGGCTAGTTGAGCCTGTCCCAAGGCCGGCTGAGGAGGAATTCGTTCCTAGGACTGTCAACCCTAACTAATCCTCTTGGCGAAGAAATTATAGAGCCAAGCGATGAGAACGCCCCCAATCGCCCCGTCGATCAAGCCATACGTGGTTCCCACGAGTACGTCTCCCAACGATCCTGAGTGATGGAACCCGGGATAGAGCGAACTGATGATCCGCAGAAACTCGTCGGCGTAGCCGGTGGAGAAAAGACTCACCAGGCCGATAAACAGAATCATGCCGCCCCACAAAACGCCGACCGTAAGCGCCATGGCCTTTACGGACAGTTGCATGGTTACCTCCTACGGCTAGCCCGCTTTTCTCAGCACCTAAGGGCCGAAGAACGCGATAAGCCCACCATGACTTCGTTGCGCCTGCTCGCCGTGCTCAACGTACAGTTCAAGTACGCCGGCTTCGTTCAGGAAATTGGGCGGCGAGCGTCGCGCGCCTCGTCCTGACGGCCTTCTCACGCACTTCGCCTCGCCACGTGTGAGAAAAGCCGGCTAAGTCTCGTAGCCGAGGTGATTCTAACAGGGTAGGCGCCGGCTGTCACGCCGCCGTCAGGGCGTCAGCTTCTGCAAAACCGAATAGCTCATCATCACTGCCATTAGCACCGTGCAGACCCATAGCCCCAGCGTGATCCACCCGCGAGGAGCGATCACCTTGGGAAGGTGAACATATCTCAGGTAGATCGCGCAGAAGCCGATAATCGGCAACATCACCGCTTGGGCGACCCCGCCGATCATGACCATCAAGACGGGTTGCCGGAGGAACATGTAATACAAGCTGGGAACGATCAGCAGAAGAACAACAAAAACGCTCGTGACCTTGAGCCGGGTCGCGTAGTTCGTCTTGTCGTAAAGTCCGAGCAGTCCCGTGAAATCCGCAAGAAGGCGACAAGTACCGGCAACGCCGGCGAAGATCGTCGAGTACAGGACGGCGAAAGCGCCGATCAGGAAAGGAACGAACGACCACGATCCCAGGGTCTCGGTGTACATGGCCGAAAGCATATAGACCATTTCAGTCCCTTGGGGAACTACGCCCATACCATGGAGAATACCGGCGCCAAGCAAGTAAAAGGCCACCGTAGCGAAGGTGTAGATCAGCATGGAGTTGACCACGTCGAAGCCCATGACTCTGATCCAACCGAAGGCCCGAGTTCGCCAAGGGTCGCTGTTTTCGAGCCTGCCGGTAAAGCGCGCGTATCCCTTTTCGATGCACCAGTAGGGGTACATTACGAGTTCGGTGGCGCCCACGCCTGTGATACCGAACGTCGCCACGGCTGTTACCAAGCCGCCTGACGGCGGGTGGAAAGCCAGACCGTCCAGCAGGTCCGGCCAGGAAAAGTACTCCGGCCGTTTCGCCAACAAGACCGCACAGCTCACTGTCAAAGCACTGAAGCTGACCACCAGCCCTAGGGCAAACCGTTCCACGAAGGTGTAGCGCCCGAACAGGAGCAGCCCGACGGTTCCCGCGCTCACTACCCATACCCATCCGGTAATGGGCACGAGAGGCGCCATACGATGAAGGATTTCTGAGATGCCGCCCAACATGGCCCCGCTCTGCATCAGCGTCACCATCACCATCACGAACCAAAGCCAAACTACCCAAGACACGCGGGCACGTGGCCCGGGCACGCGGTTGAGAGCTTCCAGCGTCGTTTCCCCTGTGCCAATGGAATAGCGCCCCAGTTCGTTTTGGACCACCGTCTTGATAACGCAGCTCACCAGAATCAACCACAGGAGCGTATAGCCGTTTTCAGCGCCTAAGACAGTCGTCGCGATCAACTCGCCGGACCCCACGATGGAACCAGTGAGAATCAAGCCTGGGCCGATCCGGCGGAAGGTAGCACCGAACGAACGCGGTGGATTCTCGATGTGCGCGGGGTCGAGGTGATAGGGGTCCGCTAGCGGAGCTTTGGCCATGGCAAGAACCCGCATACTACTTCATGGGTTAGTTGTACTGCAAGAAACGCGCCCGGAAGCTGCCCTCTTCGGCTCAGCGGAGACACTCGGCTCCGTGGGTTCCGCAGGCCATCATGAGGAGGTTGCTTCTCCGGTCCATTGGTACGTCCGTGGACCTGGACCGGCAGCGGAACAAGCGGATTAACCAAACCTGGAGCGTCCAGCCCCGCGGATCGGGACGGAAGTCCTCTGGCGTCGATTCTTGGGTGAGAATTCCTCTTCTTCGAGGAGCGGTCTTGAGGCGAATAGGAGTCCTACTGGCGGCCCCAGGCGGTAACTAAAGGCCCTTTCCATTAAGACTAAACTGGTCTTGGTACGAAGCCAATAGTACTCTAGCCCGCATTTCTCACCAGTGGCTTTGCGAAGGGTTGAGGGAGCCGAAATAGGGGCGGAAGGTCGGAATCAACCCTGGCCAGGGGGGCGAGGGCCTCGGCGGGGCGCTCCACACCGCCGACAGTGGTCCGCGAAAGTCCGTTTTTCGGGTTGTTCCCGATTTTAGAAACACTTAGCCATTCGGCTTCCTGGGCCGCCGTTTTTTGTTTCGCTCCGTGTTATCAAACAGTTGCTAATCCCGGCGGACGCAGGGCCCGATACACCGCCCAGAACGCCTGCTCATAGGGGTAGCCGCCGGCCAGCGACAGATACACCCGCCGCACGCTCACCTTCACCTGCGCGCCGATCTTCAACAACCCCCGCCGGATCGTCTCCGTCTGCGCCCGCGCCCACACCGTGCCCTGCAGCCCCAGCCGCCTGAGCGCCGCCATCAACACATAGGCCAGCGACGATAGATACAGCCGCAGCTGATTGGCCCGCAGCGTCTCCGTGCTCATGCGATCGCTGAACAGACTCAACTGCTCCTTGATGCGATTCTCCGCCTCCCCGCGCCCACAGTAGAGTTGCTCGTACAGCTGCTGCGCCGGCCGGCTCTCGGCATCCAGCGAGGTCACCACATAGCGCGGATTCTCCTTGCCCGCAAGCTGTTCGGCTTTGGCCACCACCCGCCGCGCCCGGCTCCAACTCCGCCGCGTCTGATACTCGAACTCCGTAAACACCCGCGCCGGCTTCCCCGTCCGCTGTTGCCGCTCGGCGGCCGCCCCCATCTGCTCAGCAATCATTTCCCGCAAGCGTTCGTTGCGCGCCAGCCCCAGCACGTAATCCACCCCGTTCTCCTCGCATCAGCTCATCAACTCGTCGCGACAAAACCCGGAATCACCGCGCACGATGATGCGCACCTCCGGCCAGGCTTCCCGGATCTGCGCCACGATCCGCTCCAGCTCCTCGACGCTGCCCGCCGCCGCGTCTTGATTCGACACCCGCTGCCGGGCACACAACAGGTGCTGGCCGCAAAAAATGTACAGCGGCAGATAGCAATAGTGTCTGTAGTAACCGTGAAAGAAACGCCCCTCCTGCTGCCCGTGCAAGGGCGTATCGGTGACGTCGATATCGAGAATGATCTCCTCGGGCGGCTCGGGGTGCGCTTCCACAAACACGTCCACCAGCAGGCGGTCGATCGCTTCGCTGTCACAGCGGATCTTCTTGTAGCGGTCCACGCCGTCGGTCGTGCGTTCCAGCCGGTGCAGCGTCGACTTGCCGGCCAACGGCTTGCCGCGATCACGCTCTTGCTTGCGCTTCTGCCCTTCCAAGTCGCTCTTGCCGGCCAGCAGCGCCAGCACAGGATCGGAGCGCAACTCGTCGTGATCGTTGAGATCCTCATAGCCCAGCGCCAGCGCGTAGACCCGCTGCGAGACCAGCTCCCCGACCTGGTGCTCGATCAGCTGGGGATCGCGCCGGTCTTCGAAGCAGGCGGCCACCCGCGGCAGCAGGTTGATGCGCCGGTCGACCTCGCGCAACAGCAGCGCGCCGCCGTCGGAGCTGATCACCCCGCCGTCAAACTGGGCGCTCACCTGGCGGCGAAAGTGCCTGGCAAACGACAAGCTCGATTGGCTACACTCTGTTACCGGAGGGCTGCTGGTCTTCTGTGGCGCTAACGTTTTGTCCATAAACGTTTTATGCCACAACCGGCAGCCCTTTTCCTACCCCCTGGTGAAATATGCAGGCTAGTACTACCCTTTTGAACCCTGCGACCTATTGTTCTTAAGGGTTCCGTCGTAGAACAATGTAATCAAAATGAAAATTCGCGCCAACCGTTACAGCATTCGGAGAGATGTGGAATATCGCCTTCGAGGCCCCAGAGGGAACACCTCGGGATCCGGTCAAACCGTGAATATCAGCCGTCGTGGTGTCCTGTTTGAAACCGACCCCGACTTGAGGATAGGGAGCAGGATCGACCTGGTGATCGACATGGGGACCCTACTTGACGGGAATCCAGGAGTCAAGTTGCACGCACAGGGGATCACGGTCCGGAGCAAGAACGGCAAGGTAGCCGTGGCCATCAGAAAACACCGCCTAGTGGAGGGAGGAGAAGGACTGACTCGTTCCCACTACTCTGGTGTGGCCGCTTTACCCTGAACGCCCAGCATCGCGCTTTGATGCGTGGTAAACAAAGATATTCCCGCGCCCGCTTTGAGCTACGCTTTCCTCCGGCCGGATCTGTGCAAGCGAAGAGTATCGCCCAAACGAACGCATTTCCGCGAAGTCCGGCTAGCCGAGCTTCAACTGGCGGCAGGTGACCACCGCCTCAGTTAGCAGCTCCCGCGCGACGACGTTGAGGGAATAGTCCAGGTTGTATACGACCTCGCTAATACCGCCGTTGATGATCATCTTGGTGCAGATGAGACAGGGAGAAAACGTCGAGTACAGGGTGGCACCTTTTACCGTGATCCCGTGGTAGGCCGCCTGGACGATGGCGTTCTCCTCGGCGTGCGAGCAAAGGCATTCGCCCAGTTGAGTCCCACTCTCGGCCATCGAGTTGCAACGCGGACAGCCGCCTTCGTTACAGTTCTTGACTCCCCGGGGAGTGCCGTTGTATCCGGTCGAAATGATTCTCCGGTCTTTGACAATCACTGCGGCCACTTTACGCTTCATGCAATTGCTGCGCAGCGACACGATGCGTGCGATGTGCATGAAATACTCGTCCCAGCCGGGACGACCCTCGGCCATCAGCCACTGCCTCAGTAGGCCGTTGAGTCTTTGCTCCAGCTCCTCCAGGCCCGAGTCGTTGGCCAGGGTCTCATCCGCCATTTCATAACAGGCCCGCAACTGCTGATGGGTGGGGTCGGCGCTCTCCATTTCCTGCTCTTCTTGCCGCACGAACTCCTCAAGCGACTCTGGCACACGAGGCCCCCCGCGCCGGCGGACACGCTCATAGCGAACGGCGACAGGCGCATCGACATGCAGTAAGTGAAAATTCCCTCTTGCCCGCAGGCTCTCGACCTCGTAGGGGTTGCGGATCGAGTCGACGACATAGTTTTGATCCGGCGACAACCTGGCCTTGACCCGTTCGGCGAGCACGGCGGGGCCGTACTCGGCTCGTAGGCGGTTGCCCATCTCGATCAAGTTTTCGCGACTCCCGGGTTGGTTTCGGCTGTCTAGCTCTGTGCGGATTTCATCGGAGAGCGAGTGGAACCGAAAACCCCGGGATTTGAGATAGTCCGCGGCGGCGGTTTTGCCGGCGCCGTTGGTTCCTGTCAGGCCGATGACCATAGTCGGGGTGTCAAATGGGGTGGTGCAGGGAAGATGACTTGGTTTGCTTGGGAAATTGCCGCTGGACCTCCCGACGTTACCCGCAACCCGCCCCCTACGATACCAAGTCTGCTGGGCCGAAGGTGTGGCAAGAGTTGTCCAATGCAAGATGATCCTGCAAGGGGGGAGGGTGCTTGCGGGCACCCCATCAGCCCTGAGAAACGCAAGTCCAAGGTGTGCCCCCGCGCACCTTGGACGCCTTGCAGCATCCTGCCGGGGTTCTGTTGCTCACCACCCCTGAATGTCCGGTTACGTATCTTCTCGGGACTGACCAACTCTCACCCAGGGCTGATCGCCCCCGGCTAGTATGAATGGTTCGGTGGCGAAGATCTGGAACTCTGGTGGCCCGGCTGTTGACAGCCGCTGAGCCCAAGGCATACGCTACTAGCGTTGAGGCTGCGGTGAATGTTGGCCGCTGCTTCGCCCGCTGCAGGTGCCCTTGGGGCATAACAGGGAAGTCCGGTGAGAAGCCGGCGCGGTCCCGCCACTGTATGTGGGAAGCAACCAGGAATAAGCCACTCGAACTCCGGTTCGGGGAAGGCTGAGGGTTGCGCTAAAGGTCGAGTCGGACCTTTTGAACTCACGAGCCAGGAGACCTACCTGCCAGCGGGAAAGACTCAGTTTCCGCGAGGGACGGAATGGTCTGGCCACAGTTAGATAAAACGAAAGTCCCTCACCTCCAGCCGGGAGTGAGGGATTTTTTGTGTCGTTAGTCCCCGCGAAGCGGATCGGCGATTCGGATCGTCGAACGCCGATGATCCGCGGTTCTGCTCGTCGCCATCGGCCGGCTTCTCCACCTGGATTTCCCGCCGCCGGCCCGGACCACTCATCTGGTTGTTGCGCTCTTTGTCGCGCAGGCATTCGCTGCGCGAGATGTGTGCGCGGCAACAGCCTGTCGCCTGATCGCTCCCTTTCTTCGCATCAGAGGGTTAAAGAATGAGACAGTTCATTGCGCTTTTTGCGCTCGTGTTTTTCGGTTGCATCATGCAGGGGGCGGCCCAAGACTCGGGTGGCGTCGGCGGATTGATAACGGACCCGTCGGGTGCGGCGGTACCGAACGCTGTTGTGACGTTGTTTGCGCGAGACAACAGCCTGCGATTCACAACGCGCACCAACCAGCGAGGGGAATATCAATTTGCCTCCGTAGCGCCCGGGGAGTATTTAATGGAGGTTGAGGCTCGCCATTTCGCGCCGGCGGCCGCCGAATCGGTTCGAGTTCAGAGAGGGAGGACTTTGGTTCTCGATATTCGAATAAAGCTGGCGAGGGTACGAACTAAGGTCGTGGTCACATCGTCAAGCACGGCGCGAACCGTGGAGGAAGTATCCAAGGCGCTCGACACGCTAGACGCGGAACAGATTGAAAGGCGCGCCGACTTTTCCTTGGCCGAGGCGTTGCGAGGCGTGCCCGGTCTGCGCGTGCAGCAGCAGCGTGGTCCCGGAAGCCTGACGACGATCCAGATTCGGGGGCTTCGATCACAGGACACTGCTGTTCTGCTCAACGGGGTCCGCCTGCGCGATGCGGCCGACCTCCAGGGGGCCGCTACCCCACTGATGCAGGATTTGATGGATGTGAACACGGAGCGAATCGAAGTCCTGCGGGGATCAGGTTCGTCGCTGTACGGCTCGAACGCGACCGGCGGCGTAGTCAACATCGTGACTGACCGAGGCGGCGGCCCTCCTCATGGCCAATTGCTGGCCGAAGGTGGAGGACTCGGTTTACTCCGGGGGCGCGCCAGGGTCGGGGGAGGAGCGCTCGACGAACGCCTGAGCTATAGCGGCGGCATCGCCCATCTGAACGTTCGCGACGGGATCGACGGATCCGACACCTTCCGAAACAGCAGTGGGCATGCCTTCGTCGGCTACCACTTCACACCGTCGTTGTCGCTGGGTGGGCACGTTCTTGCCGCCGACGGCTTCGTGCAACTCAATGACAATCCCTTTGTCCTTTTTGACGCCACAGGGAACCTGCCGCTGTCGGGCGCCATCCGAGCCACTCCTTTGGCTACGGAAGAACAGGGAAAGCTCGGAGCTGGCGAGGCGTTTGACGTCGGCCGTGCCAATTTCGCCTCCGACCCTAACGATCCCGATTTCCGGAGCTCCAATTCGTACTTCGTGGGCGCTGTGAATCTGTCGCAAAGGATCAGCGAATGGGCCTCCTATCGACTCGGCTATCAAGGTGTCATCACAGGCCACAACTTCCAGGATGGGCCCGGCGGAGTTCGATTCGAACCCCCGTTTAACAACTCGAGCAGCTTCGACGGACGCATTGACACGGTCCAGGCGCGGACGGACCTGACGCTTGGCCGACACAACCTCTTCTCCCTGGGATACGAATTTGAGCGCGAGCGCTACGACAGCCCGACCCGGGACGAGAATCCCAATCCGGAGCAACGCGTCGACGTGCGTCTCGAGATTGAGCAGCGCAGCCATGGCGCTTTCTTCCAGGACCAGTTGAGGCTGCGGGACAGTCGCCTGCAGATTTCGCTGTCCGGACGTGTCCAAGGCTTTAGCCTTACAGAACCACAATTCAGCGGGGGACGGTCACCCTACTCCGGTATTTCTTTTGAAGATCCCAAGTCGGCCTACACGGGTGACGGCGCAATTTCCTATTTTTTTACCGGCGCGGGAACTAAGCTCCGTGCCCACGTCGGGAACGCCTACCGGGCGCCCTCGCTGTTCGAACGCTTTGGTTCGTCGTTCTTTTCGGGCTCTTTCAGCCCGTTTGGCGATCCTACCCTTCGACCCGAGCGGATGATCGCCTTCGACGCGGGATTAGACCAGTGGCTGGCGCAGGATCGCCTAAGAGTCAGTGCGACATACTTCTATACGGGCTTGCAGGAAATCATCTTCTTCGATGCCGGCGGGGGCATCGATTTGACGACCGATCCGTTCGGCCGCTTTTTTGGTTACCGTAATACGGGTGGCGGCCTAGCTCGCGGCGTGGAATTGAGCGTGGACGCCGGGCCCACGTCGCAGTTGGATTTGACGGCTTCCTACACCTATACGAACTCTGATCAACGAACTTCGCCGGTCGCGGGAGGGGACTTCTTCAAGAGCTTCGGCATTTCAGACCACATGTTTACGTTTACGGCGGCGCAACGTATCGGCCGGCGCCTGAGCCTGGTGTTCGACCTTTTCGCGGTCAGCGAGTACGCAACGCCGTTTTTCACGGCGGGTGGAAGTCGCGCCTTCCTGTTCGACGGGCCGGTCAAGGCGGACCTCGTCGTCAGCTACACGGTCCCGCTGTCAGAAAACAAGAGTTTACGGTTGTACGGGAAAGTTGAGAACGTTTTTGACCGCGCGTATTTCGAAGATGGTTTTCGCACCCCGGGCGCGTGGGGAATCGCCGGCTTGGCTTTTGGTTTTTAGAACCTATTTGGCTGTGCCTTGGACTCGCGCCGCTCGGGGCTGGCGCATCATTCCGATCGCGGTTCCCCGGACGCCCGCAACGACTACACGGACCTGCTCAAGGCACACCAGATCGACATCAGCATGTCGCGCAAGGCCCATCCCTGGGACAACGCGGCCTGCGAGTCGTTCATGAAAACCCTGAAGTACGAGGAGGTCCAGCGCAACGAATATCGGGACCTGAGCGAAGCGCGCGCGGCGACTCGCGAGTTCCTGGAGAAGGTCTACAACCAGAAACGCCCGCACTCCGCGCTCGGCTACTTGCCGCCGGCGGAGTTCGAGGCCAACCTCGCGGCCCAGAACAAACAGGATGCCGCTGCGCGGCAGCTTTCTTGATGAGTTTTTTCAGGCAAAGGTACACGGCCTGGTCTCGAAACAGCGCTGTTGGCGCTGATCTGTCGCTGCGCTACCGCCCGCGGCGGGTGCGCTGCGCGCACTGCGGTGTGCGGGCCTCTCCACCGCGAGGGAGCGACCAGGTTTGACGGTCCGGGCTGGTCGAACGATTGCAAAGACCGCGTAACCCAGCCCGGTCCTGCAACAAAAACATTCACAGAAACGTCACACCACGTGATGGAGGAGTTTCAGCAGAAGTAGTGACCCCGCCGCTCTCGGTTGCTCGGTGGAGGGAGTGGCTTCAGCTGGATCGGTAGGTATACTAGGTCCAAGCCAAGCCTTGAGAAGGCCGTCAGCGGGCTTCTTGGGGCCACTAGAGGTCCGAACCGCGAACGAACCAATCCTCGAAGTACTGCCAAGGGGACAACATGTACTCGATCTTCGTAACCATCAACGTCAAGCCTGAGCACATTGAGGAATTCAAGAAAGCCAGCCTTGGGGACGCGCAAGGTTCAACGCGCGATGAACCGGGATGTTTTCGGTTCGATATTCACCAAGATGCAGGAATCCCTTCGCGCTTTTATCTCCACGAAGTCTACTGCGACGAAGACGCTTTCCAGGCTCACCTCGAAGCTCCCCACTTCCTTCAATGGAGAGATAGGGTCAGCCCGTTTTTCGATGGCGACATTCAGAAGATCGTCATGGAGACCGTCTTTCCATCGGACGATGGGTGGGAAAAGCAAAAGCCGGGGCTACTGAACTGGTAGTTGCGCGCCGGTGTCTGAATTCGCCGGATCGGAGATTCGGACTTAAGTGCTCGGGTCGGGCTGACACGACACGTTCGCCAATGGTAAATAACGAATGACGAAGGATACGAACATGTTTGATCTGTCAGGCCGTGTTGCCCTGGTGTCCCGGCGCGGCGAGCGGCATGGGCAAGGCGACTGCGATGGCGGTGGCGGAAAGCGGGCGCCTCAGTCGTCTTGGCGGACATCAATGAAGATGGAGTCAAGCGTCTGCCGCAGGCTGCGTTCAAATCGGGATACCACCAGCAATCAACGGCTGATGCTCTTAACATCCTCCAACAAAACCACTTAGCCTGATTTCGCCGGCAGGGGAACGAAGAGTCCCCTTCGCGTTCATTGGGACGCTTTGGTCTGGCTGTGTCTGGCGTCTGATTGATAACGGCGCTGGCTCGGCCGGCTGGAGTGGCTGTTCTCAACAGGAACGAGCCGAGATCGTTCTACCCAGCAACGCTCTACGACATCCTGTTTCGCCCGTCGACGGCGGTTCCGGGTCGCGACGAGCCATAAAAGCGCTGGCCGGCACTCAAGAGGGGCTACGGGGCCAGGCGCAGGAAGTTGCGCCAGAAATAGTCTCAAAAGCGCTTGCAAAACCGCCTGAACAGGCCCAGCCGCAACCACGTGTAAAGTTTACCGTGGATGCACCTTCAAATGCGCTTAAAATGCGCTTCGAGCCACGGGCCGGATTCAAGGTCAATCGCAAGGAGATCACTGCGGGGGTGGAGCTCGAGGTTCACCCAGAGACGGCCCCACCCATTGTCGGATTCTGTGGCCCCGACCGGCGAAGTTCGCGAGGGCTCGTTTCCTCGCCTCAAAATTAGGCTTTTTTCGCGGCCGGGTGATTTGGGAGTCACGGGGACCCTTTCCCCACCTCCCGTTTCCGACACAGGAATTAAATCGGGGCCCACAACAGGTGGTACAAGAGCTGCGTAGGCTGCAACATCTAGGACCTTGGACAGTTGACTGGGAGACCGCTGGGACTAGGGTGAGAGGTAGCAGGCTGGGTTGAGCCGCGAAGCAATCACGTGCCACGACATGTGGAGGTTACGGAACCTCAAAAAGCACTACATCCGTGAGGCACGCATCAGTGGGTGTATGCCAGGGGGGGGGCGACGCTTCGACGGCACAGCCTGGGTGAGTGGGATCAACGCTAGGAGTGCGCTGCAATGGTTGCAATAGCCGAAATCGCGGGTTTGACACGGGCTGCGTTGAACCGTGATGTCCCTACTTCAGTGAGTGACTGATCTAGAAGGACATTAGGATGGTGGAGGCGGCGGGAGTCGAACCCGCGTCCGGAAAAGCCAATCGCTGAGAGCCTACATACTTAGTCCGCTCTTAGATGTCGGCCGGCGCACAGGAGCGAACGCCGAAAGCCGGCCCGAGTCCGATTGATTTCAGCTTGTGGCTCCGGACCGAAGCCTGCCGCCAATCCCGCAAGATTGACGCCCTTCACCGACGTGCGGGCCCACCGGCTAGGACGAGCTACCTAGAGATTAGGCAGCGTAGGCCAACTGAGTGTTATTGTCGGCAGTTTTTGTTTTTCCGATCGTTTTACGGGAGCTCGGAACCCGGTATGCCTCTCAACAATCATTCAATCCCGTCGAATCCGTTACGCCCCCTTTCTCTCTTCATCATACCTCCTGACGAACAACCGCTTAACGGCGGGTTCCCGCGCGCCAAGTTCACGAGTCATGCTAGAACGGCCAGTGGCACGGCGCCCAGGAGCAGCGGGGACCGAAGAAGCGCGGGACTCCGGGAGAGATGGAGTTTCAAACGTCGCTACGAGACACCTGGACAAGCGCACGAAATGGCCCCCGTCCGCAGCCTGGTCAGCATCCGGACCACCGTTTCGCCTCGGCATCAGACAGACCGAGCAAGTCAAGCACCCGCTCGACACTGTGGTTGACGATGTCGTCTAGTGTGTCCGGACGATGGTAGAAAGCAGGCATCGGCGGAGCCAGAATGGCCCCCATCTCGGCCAGAGCAACCATCGTCCTAAGGTGTCCCAGATGGAGTGGGCTTTCACGAACCATGAGCACAAGGGGGCGGCGCTCCTTGAGAGTGACGTCGGCCGCTCGCGTAAGCAGGTTGGACGCCGTGCCGCCGGCAATCGCTGACATGGTGTTAATTGAACAGGGCGCGATGACCATGCCTGATGTCAAAAAGGAACCGCTGGCGACGATGGCTCCGATTTCATCGATCGAATGCCAATAAGAGGCAAGAGTTTTCAGCTCTTTTAGGGTTTTCCCTGTTTCGTGGTAAAGGGTTTTCTCGGCCGGCCGGGTTACAATAAGGTGAGATTCGATCTTCGGCCGCCGCCGGAGCTTTTCCAGCAGACGGAGGCCGTACACGGACCCGCTTGCGCCACTCATGCCAACCACGACCCGTGTCATACGCCCCCTGTTACCGAATACGGAACAGCCCTCATAGCGTTGTTCTGAAATCAGAACAAAAACGGCTGCTGTGCTCTTCCCGCTCGCGGTGAAACTCTATATAATCACAACTTGGCCCTTCATTTTCAGCAGCTTTCGAGCCTCCTAATGGATGCTGGGCTAAAACTAAAGAAAACGCGGGAGAGCCTCGGCTTACGATACCGCCAGGTCGAACAGGCCAGCAACCTGATCGCACAAAAGCACCGCAACCTGGACTACGTAGTAGGCCTCAGCCGTCTCGCCGACATTGAAAACAAGGGCGTTGTTCCCAGTCTCCATCGATTCTACAGCCTTTGTGCCATTTACCGGCTCGATTTGGCTGACGTACTCGTATGGTACGGCATCAGATGGGAAGAGATTTGGCAGGACTTCGAGTCCGTAGCGCCCGCGAAGACGCACCTCGTGAACTTCACTGACGGTTCCCGTGGCTCCGTGGCGCTGCCCTTGCAACTGGACCCGGGCATCGATTTTCGCAAGACAACGTATTTGAGTCGGGCCATCCAGCAGTGGGGCAGGGTACCGCTGAGTTTGCTGAGCAATCTCAACATCAGCGATTACCGCTACGGGTTCATCGGCACGGATGACTATCTGATGTACCCGATGCTGCGCCCCGGAGCACTTGTCCAGATTGACGAGCGGCGTAGTCGCATCCGCAATTCCGGCTGGACCCACGAATTCGAGCGCCCGATCTATTTCTTCGAGCTTCGCGACGGCTACGTCTGCGCGTGGTGTAACCTGAGCGACGACCATCTGATTCTACAGCCGCATTCGGGATCTCCCTCTCAGCCCATAGTACTGAACTACCCGACCGACGTCGATATCATCGGGCAGGTAGTAGGCGTCGCCATGCAACTCGGTGTCAACGATCTAGAAGCTAGGCCGAGGGGGAAAGCTCGTTCCGCATTAATTCCAAAATAAGCTCTAGGTCCGAAATATAGAGTAGGCGCTCGGCTTCGACGGCGCCAACAGGCAGCAAATTCTTGTAAGGAGTCAGGGTCAACCAAGTTTGGAGAAGTTTCTTCCGCTCTCCCTCGAGCGACTCCAAGTAGTCCTCGAGGTCCTGACGTTGCTTTTCTAGAGGGAAGTTGAGCCACTCACGGAACACCTGGTGGTGACTTAGGCCGAGCACCCGATCGGCCTCCTCGTCGGAATAAACCTGGGCAAGGCCGAAATGCTCGTATTGACCCGAGTTCTCATTCCGTAGTGATGCCAGATGGGCAACCTTCCCAAACGTCGTAGGGATCTGGGAGAGTGTTCGCTGCCACACATCCTGCATGGCGCGCTCGCGCCTACCGGCTTCCTCCTCCGTCGTTGGCGTCACGGAATCCTCCTTCGGTATCATCCTAACTGATTCTAGCCCGCCCCGCTTTGGGAACCAAACCCTCAACGTAAGATACGAACGGGACTTAGAAACCTCACCTTTTGCCACAGACCCGTTGGTTGGTTCGGCCTGCTTTCACGAACAGGTCGCCATAGGCAACCCAAAATCGGTCACAATTTGGTTGCCCGAAGGGCGCTTCCGCAGGTCGCCTACTCCAGGAGTAATAGAGAAGACCGCTTTTCAACACCCTCCATCGGCCGGTCTGCGCGGCTAAAATCGAGTCGCCATAATCAGTTCTGGTCATGCCGCTACCGGTAACGGTTGCGGCGCCACCCTAGCCTTCAGGCCTGCCGGAGGGCCCCGCGGCCCGCCCGACAGGGCCTATCGAGCAATGAATTCGGCAGGCACCGGAGGTGTCGGTAATCACTTGCCCTCGTTAGCCTCCCCCAGTCATTTGACCGACCGAAGCGAGGTTGACATGCCGTGGAAATTTCCATTTCGTGCCCGAATTTCATTGCAGCCCGGCTGAGATTCCACTTCTTCAAAGTCGTTGACCGCAGCGCTTTTTTTGCGATTTCGGAACGCACCCGCCGCTATTAGCACAGGTCCCGGAAAACCTCCGCGGCCCAAACCGCTCACTAATGCCAGTAATACAACCTCCCAAGCCACCAGCTCGAATCAAATCGGGGCGACCTCTTCTAAACGACAGCCGGCAGCCCATGTACGATCCCCAGCCGGATGGGGTCTTGTCATGCGACGAGCCCCGCTTGCTTTCAACACAGGCCGTTTGGGCGGGCCTTCCGCCCCGGTCAACCACGATCCCCGGTTCCGTCATCGCCAGAGTCCCATTGCAATTTCGAAGGGTCTTCAATCGCCCGGCCCTGTCGCCTACCTCGCATGTTTGGTTTGGTCCTTCGGCTCCCTCTCGGTCGAAGCGAGACTCTCTCGGGAGGGTGCTCACCCGGGCCACTCCGGTTCGGCTCGATCGGAAGCGGAACACGAACCGGATGCCGTGCCGGCTCGATCTGTACATCTACGGGTGGAGGGCAGCGTGAAGAACCACTAGGGACCTCCCTGCCGGTACCAATACCGATGTGTCGTCCGCCAATCATACCGCAACTTATAGATTTCCGTTGTGGAGAGGGAAGCCCGTTGAAACGGGCTGACCAACCTTGAGCGGCGCGGCCTACCCGCCGTAAAACTGCTGGCCGAAGAAGGCAAATCCGCGTGAACGCGGCTTGTAGCCGTCCCTTCATCTAGATCTGATCTAGATCTCATCATCTGAAACAGCAAACCTTCCTATGGGCGTGAAACACCCAGATTCGCGCACTTCTGGATAAGGTGCAATCTGCCCGGCGCAAAGCACTTGCCGTCGGTTTCGAAGTCATTTGGAAGAGATAGCCGAGTCATTACCTTGTTGTGTAGGTTGCCGCAATCACGAACCAAGTCCCGGCCTCCCACGGCCAGATAGGCCTGTGCCACTCACTTGTAGGCGTGGACCGCCGGCACCGTGCTCCCGCCAAAAGCAAGCATTAAATGACAAAGAACCCATAAAACCTCGTCCTCACACCGACTGCCCCAGCCCCCCTTCAGAACGCACCGATTGCCCATAGTCAGCGAGATGTGTGAAGTGAGGTCCGAAGCGGGCTCGGAGTGGGATAGAGACCCCAGCGTTCTGTCGTCGGAAAAAACATTCAGGGCCGAAGATGTCATCACCGATCCGGGGTAGGGTTCCTAGGAAACCAAGATCACAAGGGCCGAAAGGCCTCGAAATAAAGGAGAGAAAATGATTAAGTATTTGGTCGTACTCACCGCACTGGTCGGCAAGCTGGCCCTCTTCGGCGTAGCGACGCAACCCACGACATCCGCGGACTGCCCGGGCTGTCCCTACCCCACGTGTTGGCCGGGTGACCCTTGCGAATGCTAGCAGCAGGCTGGGTGGGTTAAGCTGAATAGAGTGTAATTTGGAAAAAAAACTGCTTGGAGTCAGAAAATAGTTCGGCCATTTTACCAGGCTGTGCTAAAATGGTTGATTCCCCTACTGGATATGTTGGGGTAAGCACGTGGACTCAGAGATTCTGACATACGGTTGGGCGGCGGCCTGCTTCCTACAGGTGGGGTGGGCCGTGCGTCTTTGGCGTTTGGGTCTAGTTCGCCACTATCCCGCCCTGGCAACCTTTCTTGTCCTCGCCACCGGCAGCTCGCTGGTCGGCTACTTCCTCTTCGTGTATGCGGAGCGAACGCTCTACGGCTGGTTCTTCGTCACAAGCCAACCTGTTACCTGGGCGCTGTACCTTTGCGTGCTGATGGAAGTTTTCAATCGCGCGGTAGCAGGTTACGGGGGCCTCCAAAAGTTGAGTAGGCTAGCCACGTACGGTATTGCAGTCGGCGTCGGCGTGCTCGTGCTGGGGATTGTAATCCTAGACTCGACAGGCAATCTTCCGGTGTCGCGATTGATCGGGCCTTGGAACCGCGCCGAGCGGGGCATTTATTTGGGCCTCACCATCTTCTGCCTGGCGCTAGCTGCATTCATCGCGTACTTTCCTTTGAGCGTACCGAAGAATGTGCGGGTGGTGTTCGCGGTCTTCGGCCTGTTGTTCGCCGGACAAGTAGGTCTGGACGCTTTACACGCGGAACTCGGTCGCAGTTTCAACGAGGTTCGGAAAAGCATCACGTTTTTCTTCTTCATTCCCTTCTGGTTGGCCGGGCTTTTGGCCTTTTCAAAGGCGGGCGAGACGGTTCCGGCTGCGGCGACAGCCCGCTGGCGGCTCGATGAGCGGCAGGAGACGATGTTGACAGCAAGACTACGGAGTTTCAACGAAACCCTAGTGAGAGCACTTCGGTCATGATTCCCTTTTGGCTGGTCCTGGGATTCATCTTTTTCGCGGTAGTGACTTGGGGAGTGATCGTGTGGCGGCTGGGTCGCGCCGCCGATGTGAGTGCTTCCATGCCCGTTTGGGCTGACCAAGCGCCCGCTGAGGAAACCTATCGGCCAATGGCCCGCCTCTTCGCGGAGCAGGACCTGGAGTTCCTACGGAGCCAGCAAGGTCGGACAAGGAGTATGGAACGTCGATTTCGCCTTTACCGTCGGCGCGTACTCTCTCTCTACCTCTGTCAGCTTCGCGGCGACTTCCATCAACTGTGGAGGTTTTGCCGTCATCTGGTGCCAACCAGCAAAGATCCTCTCCTAGGATCCGTTGTGTTCCGGCAGTTTGTCATCTTCTACGGACTCTACACGGTGCTGCGACTTCGGTGCTTGCTGGGCGCGTTCGTCTACGTGCGCGCCGACACTGTCGATCTCGTATCTTCCATGGGCAAGCTCCAGCAGGAGGCCCGCCGCGTGCTAGCATCACTAGATCGCGGCTTGCTGCCCGCGACGTCCTTGAGCGGTTAGCTCGCCTCGTCCGCCTGCTTCTTGATGGGTTTCACCAACCGTCCCGCCGCCCGCGGACACCTGTGATTTCGGCCCCACGGCGGCTCTCTTTCGCTGGGGAACGTTGCTTCCAGTCTTTGAAGGGGAATTTATCCAGCTGTCGGGACCCCGCTCCTTTTGTAGATTCACTACGCGTTTGGGAGGGTAGACAGCTATGGCCCCGTAGGTCAAAAGCCCTGAACAGTTAATGGGATCGCCCGATTCCCGGCGTATACTAAAGTTTCTACACTTTCCTTTGTAACTGGCACTTCCGGTGTTCGGATGCAACAGCTACCCGAGATCCCCCCCTGGATGTCGTTGTAGGAGTGGCCTCCGCGGGCCTTCTGCTTGCGGCTTTGGTCTATCTCATTCGCTCGCGGCCCGAGCATTCGCTAATCGCGGTTGGCGCCCCTAATAAGCACGCGGCCCTCTCTCTGTTTGCTCCGCTACCCTCTGGCCACCTCACGGGCCGCCTGAGTTTCCTAGGCTCGTTGTTCGGGCACCTGTTCGCCATGGCACTCATTCCGTGGCTGCAGGCTCTCCATCCGCATAAGCTAATGTTTGATCTCGAAAGGCATGATCTTGTCTTGCTCGAATACCGGATACCTGAGGTTCCACTGGTCGCTCCGGCTGACCTGGAAGAGGAAGCCGAGCCGGAAGATCCGGTACCGGAGAAAGAAAAGCAGCCCGAACCGGAGTCGTCAGGTTCTCCTCCCAGTCTCAAGACAGAAGAGCAGCGGGATCCTGCCGAGTCTCCGCCTCCGGCGGCGGCCTTGGCCAAAGCCGCCGAAAAGCAAAGACCCCCCGAGAGGCCTCTTCTTACGCAACGATTCAAGATCGTGCTGCCTAAGATCGCAACACCGGACCCGGCACTCCGCGACGTCATCTTGCGCTCGGACTTAGCCCTGGAGTTTCCGGCCGACTACAGCCCGAAACTGCCGCCCGTGATGCAGTGGGCGGAGAAACCGCGGGAGTTAGAAAACGCTTTGCTTGTCGAGCCGGGCTGGGAAAAACCCGAGGAGTCGGTTCGCTGGGAGCTGCCGGAGGCGGAACCTCAACTGCTGGCCTCCACCCAACAGCTTGCCCTGGCGGATCTACAGATCGCCGACAGTCCGGAGCTGCTTCGGGACCCGGCACTAGCTGTCCCGCCGGCCGACGTCATACCCTTCGGCGGGGTGAAACCACCCTTCGAACCTGTCGAAGAGATTCCTTCACTAGGGGAAGGATCGAACTCAACGACCCTAGTTATATTGAGTCAGAACCCCGCGCCACTGACTCCTTCGTTCCTGCTGGAAATGGGGTTGCAACTCGGTACGCTTACGGACCTGAAGCAAGAACTTCTCGAGGGTCTGACGGCCACGGACGCTCCGGACTTGGCGCCTACGGACAGCTCGCCACCCGAGGTTCCTTTTCAGCCGACTCCGCCTTTGCAGCCTCCTCCTCCGAATCAACTGGCACAGGCCGACACCGACATCGCTAGCCCCACCGCTTCTGAAGGGCCCGTCCATCAGGAGAGTGAATCGAACGCCCAGCAGGGATCCAATAGTGAGGCTGCGGTGGAGGCCGGTTTGGATGACGGAGTAGTTGCCGGTCTCGGCGAAGCACCGGGAAACGCGGAAGTCTTCCATGTGTTGGCTGCGCTGACCGCCGGAATAAAGCCCCGACCCTTCAGCACGCCATTCGAGGAAGGGGTAGGAAGCGGTGAGAAAATCGAGGAATCCGTGGAGGCCGGCGCTTCACAGACGGGCACTCGCAGCGCACAGACACGAGGCTCCGTCGGCCCGGGCACAGGGGACGGGGAAACGCCCTCGGAGTCAGCGCTAGTGGCAGCGAGCAAGGCATCTGCTCGGGGGCCGCTGAAGCCGCTCCCCCGGAAGAAGTACGGCATCATCCTGATCTCGAACTCCCAGACCGCGCTTATGGAAGCGCGTGGCACCTTGACGGGTAGTCCTATCTACACGGTTTACCTAGACGTGCCGGAGGCTCCCCGCAAATGGATCATGCAATTCTGCTTGCCGAACTCAGGCTCCCGACGCCTCACTATCTCGAACGGCGTGATCCGTATCCGCCCCCGCAAAAAAGTTAGCCCTCCGTTCGCCATGCGCATGCGGCCATTGGAGCCCCTGGCTAGCTCCACCCCCGACGGTATACCGGAGATATTGTCAAATGTTGTGGATGGGCGAGGTCAGGCGGCGTTTTCCTGAACCATCAATCCATCCTTGAAAACCTTTCCCTCTAAGACATGAACAATCACTTCCGAACCGTTCAGGCGTCGCCAGTGGCGCTCGGCTTGGCGGGCCAGCATGAAGACCATCGTTAACGACGCTTCGCGGCTGCCACAACCCTTCGTTCGTCGCTGCCGCAAACGGACCGTCGCAAAGGTGGACTCGATCGGGTTCGTCGTCCGCAAGTGCCCCCAGTGCTCGGCCGGAAAGTCGTAGAAAGCCAGCAGCACTTGGCGGTCTTTTTCCAGGCACTCGACCGCTTTGGGGAACTTCTTCTCGTATAGGTTCTTGAAACGGTCCAGAGCGGCCTCCGCCGTCTGCCGACTCTCGGCAAGATAGATGTCGCGCAGCGCCTGCTTGGCTTTGCCCTGCATGCTCTGCGGCAGCTTATTGAGCACGTTGGCCGTCTTGTGGAGCCAGCAGCGTTGCTCACCGGTCGCCGGATAGACTTTCCGCAGTGCCGCCCAAAACCCCATCGCTCCGTCGCCCACCGCCAACTTCGGCGGCAGCTCGAGCCCCTGCCGTTTCAAGTCCTCCAGCAACTCCTGCCACGACAGTTCGCTTTCGCGAAAGCCGTCGTGCACCGCCAGCAGTTGCTTGCGACCGTCTTCGAGTGCTCCCATCACAACCAGCAAACACTGCCGTTCATCGTCCAGACGAACATTCGAGTAGATGCCATCGGCCCAAATGTAAACAAACCGCTGGCCGCTGAGGTCACGCTTTGACCAAGCCTCGTACTCGCGGCGCCAGACGTCTTTGAGACGCACCACCGTCGTCGCCGACAGGCCCGGAGCGTCGGGCCCCAGCAAGGCCTCCAGCGCTTCGCTGAAATCGCCCGTCGAGATCCCTTTCAGGTACAACCAGGGGATCAACTCCTCCACACTCTTCGTGCGCCGCAGATACGGCGGCAGGATCTGGGAAGTGAAACGAAAGCGCCGGCCCTGCTCATCGACTCGGCGATCGTCGACCCGCGGCGCCTGGATCTTCAGCTGACCCACGCCGCTGACGATGGTGCGCTCGCGGGCGTGACCGTTGCGCACCACCAGCCGCCGGCCGTCCTGGTCGACTTCGTGCTGATGCGTTTCGATGTAGGCGGTCACTTCGGCTTCCACGGCCTTGACGAGCATCTGGCGCGCTCCTTGGCGCAGCACCTCATCCAAGGGCGAGCGTTCCTTTCCATCAATGACTTGGGGGTTGACTTGACTGCTGCTCTCAGCAGCTTCACACTGACTCATGGCGTATCCTCCTTGTTCCTTTCCAGAAAACGATTGAGTTGCTTCCTCAATCGTCAGGATACGCCGCCTCCCCTCAGAGGCTCATCCACAACTTCTGGTTATAGCTCGGTATACCGGCGCGCGTGATCATCTACGCCGTCGTTGACGAGGAAGGCATCCTCAAAAACTTCCGTGTGGTGCATGGATCCAACCCGGAAACGGACAACGTGATACTCGCCAGTCTACGCTCTTGGGAGTTCTTGCCGGCGTTTCGCGGCGACGAGCCGGTCACGGTCGAAGCCTTGTTCGGCGTCCCACTGAACTAGCGCTCCCCAGAAACTCCACCAAAGCCGGTTTCAGTCTGCTCGACGAAAGGCGGGGATGCGCGGAGCGCGGAACCGGATGGCCCGAAAGCGAGCGTTGATCTGCCGGCACACCTAGTGTAGTGCCACATAAATAGCTGTACAATAACACCCTTTTCGCGATAGGATGGTTTATGTGGCCATCCGCTGACGCTCTAGCCCTCACCGCTCCGCAGCGAAACGCTCTTCGTCGCCTCGTTCGAGGCCGCAATACGACGCAGAAAATGGTCTTGCGAGCGCACATTGTTTTGCGCTGTGCGCAGGGGTTGGCGAACCACGCCATGGCCCGCGAACTCGGCGTCAACCGCAAGACCGTCATCCTGTGGCGAAAGCGCTTCGCCCAGTCCGGCCTCGACGGACTCCGCGATCGGACGCGCCCCGGACGCAAACCGGCGCTCTCCGCTGAATTCGTCCAATGCATCCTCGATACAACGCTTCACGAGAAGCCCCGGGCGGCCACGCATTGGAGCACCCGCACCCTCGCCAAGCACTTGGGCGTCTCCAAGATGGCCATCCAGCGCGTCTGGAAAGCGCACGGACTGCAGCCCCATCGCCTCGAAACTTTCAAGCTCAGCCGCGACAAGCAGTTCGTCGAGAAACTCCGCGACGTGGTCGGGCTGTACTTGAATCCGCCCGAGCACGCGCTGGTGCTCAGCGTCGATGAGAAAAGCCAGATCCAGGCCTTAGACCGCAGCCAGCCGGGACTGCCCCTGAAAAAGGGTCGCGCCGGCACCATGACCCACGACTTCAAACGACATGGCACAACGACGCTGTTCGCCGCCTTCAATGTGCTCGACGGCCAGGTGATCGGGGACTGTCTGCCGCGACATCGGCACCAGGAATTCCTCAAATTCCTACGCAAGATCGATCGCGAAACGCCACCGGCGCTGGAGCTGCATCTGATCGTGGACAACTACTCCACGCATAAGCATGAGCAGGTGAAGAAGTGGCTCGCGAAGCACCCCCGCTTCCACTTTCACTTCATTCCCACGTCTTCTTCTTGGCTCAATCTCGTCGAGCGCTGGTTCCGCGAGCTGACACAGAAGCGCATCCGCCGCGGCGTGTTCCGCAGTGTTCCCGAACTCGAGGCCGCCATCCACGAGTACCTGGAAGCGAGCAACCAAGCGGCCAAGCCCTTTGTCTGGACAGCTCCGGCACAAGATATCCTCGCCAAAGTCGAGCGCGCCGCCAAAACCAACGCCATTGTCCAGAACCGTTAGTGGCACTACACTAGTATATCGAGGCCCCAGGGAATCGAGGGGTCTCGGAGCTGTGCCATCACCTAGGCGTGGCGCATAGACCGAATGGCGCAGGCAAGTCGTTAGACTCGAGTCTACGGCAGCTGACGGTCACATACCGTGTGATATCCTTGCAAAGAAATATCGCGATTCTTGGTCCCCGATTCCGATGAAGTGCCACCTCTCCAGACGTGAAACTCCGACCGCTAAACTCTTCGTGCTCTATTACCCCCCGACCATGGCGCACTACGATTGGGATAAGTCGGTTTACGCCGCGGCCCGAGCCGGTGAAGCGTTGCGCCAAACGAGGGATTCCCTAAGGCTGTTCTATTGGCGCTTTGTCGCCAGCCGGAAGCTGCCTGTCGGCCTGACCGTCTCAGTAGTGGGAGCGGTTCTCGGATACTGGTGGGCTCAGAGCATCAACGCTGAAGGGGTGGACCTCGGCTTGTTCCGAAAATACGTTGTACCACTGATGGCAGCTGTCTTTTTGCTCTCCGGGCTGGCAAGAGTTCGAGCCTTTCTAAGGCGTTCCAAACGGTGGAAAGCACGGGGCCGAAAGACGGTGGCCGACGAGCTACAAGCGATCGAAGATGAGCTGGCCAAGCTACCCGAGGACCCGACCGCCGAGCAGGCCGCTTCGTTCCTGCGACGCCGCTGTCCTGATGTGATCTCCGAGCTGGCTTTTGAGGGCAGATATTTCCACGCCGATACGTTTTTGGATTTCGTGATGTACCCCCAACTCAGAAACCCCAGCAGACGCGAGGAGTTGCCCGACAAGCACAGCCTCTATCGCGACGCCTACTACGTCGGCGCAGTTGTCTATGATGGGTGGCGCTTGTTCCACCAGGATACCCGTGAACTCGTGGACCCGCGCTTCGTCGGCAGCGGCGGGCGGCGCGGTGTGATTTAGGCTTACCCGGTGCTCCCTGGGCGCTCGGAAACGTTTCTCACGGGAGGCAGCCCCCCTGCGCCTCTCTCAACAACCCTCTCAGCCTTAGCTTCTCTTGGTTCGGACCAAGGCTCGCCGGGCTCAACGTACTGTTCAAGTACGCCTCCGCTCGCCGAGCGGCGCGCGCCTTGTACTCACGGGCCTCTCACGCACTTCGCCTCGCCACCTGGTGAGAAAAGCGGGCTAGCAAGGCGAGCTTAGCTTGCTGCATCCGCTGCGTCGCTGCACTGTCGCCGGCCGGCCGGCTTGCTGCTGGAGCGTCTCGGGGCGGACGCCGCCCCTTGAGGTGCTTTCGCCGGTCTGGCAGCGAGAGTAGCTTGCCTTGGCAAGCCACGCCGACGATCATGCCTCGTTCAGGTTTCACTGGCCGATGCTCAGGCGCTCGTGCGTCGCATTGTCGACCGCGTCCCAGTCGATCTCGATTCCGAGGCCCGGCTTTTGAGGGACGTGAACGATGCCTTGATCGTCGATGGGGTAAGGGTCCTTCATAGGGAACTTGAAGATCGTCTCGGGCACGATGAGTTCGAAGAACTCACAGTTGTTAATGGCACAAGAAACATGCAGATTGGCGATGTCCATCGGTCCCATGCTGGTGCAGTGGATCTCACAGTTCATGCCGAAGGCTTCGGCCAAGTGCGCAATCTTCAGCGTTTCTGTAACGCCCATCTTGCCCCAGGCAACGTCCGCGCGAACGATGTCTACCGCTTGGTACCTGATCGCTTGCGCTACTCCCCACAATCCGCCGCTTGTTACCTCCGTTGCCGCGATCGGAATGTCGAGCGACGCGCAAAGTTTGGCGTATCTCTCTAAGTTCCAGTCACGGAAGGGCTCTTCGAACCAGTAGTAGTTGAGTTTTTCCAAGTGACGGCCGACGCGGAGCGCTTTCTCGTAGGTCCAGTCGGCGGCGGTGTCGGCCATGAGAGTCATGTCGGGTCCGGCTGCCTCGCGCACGGCCGTGTAGACATCGAACTCCTCCCGGGCGTGGACTTTAATCGCCTTGAATCCGCGCGAGCGCGCTTTCTCGACTTCCCGGATGTAGTCTTCCGCCGAGTCAAAATACAACATGCTGTAGTAAGCCGGAAGCGACGTGCGAGCCGCGCCTAGATACTGATAGAGAGGCAACTCCGCGCGCTTGGCTGCTATCTCCCAAAGGGCAACGTCCACGCAGCCAAGAATATTGATCGGGAAAAGACGGACACGGCGATCCTGCTCCCAGATTTCCTTCCAAAACGCTTCGCGATGATAAACATCGCGACCGACAAGTAACGGCGCGACCATGTCTTGCAGATAGCCCACCGGCACCCGGGCACTATGTTCAGCGACACAGGTGCCGACACCTTCAAACCCGTCCTCGTCGGTGAGCTTGAGGACGATCACTCGGCTGAGATCAGAAAATCGAAACCCTTCAGAGTGATGAGGGATGTCTTGCTCGTCGCGCTTTTGCTGGCAAACCCATGTTTCAAAGGATTTGATCCGTGGCATTGGACTCCTTGTTGGCTGTGGTGAACCTTGTTTTCAATGGCAACGAGGCCGACTTGCCATCTTGATGCAACAACCGGCGCGGCGGCTAGTCCTTCGCCTCTGAAATGCCCGCCAAGTGATTGAAATAGATTGACTTATATGCAAATTTGGTTTGTTTGGTAATTTTACTCAAGGCGGCCGCTTCCGCGGATGAAAAAGCCATTCGGAAGGCGTGAAAAAATGGCGCGGACTCCCAGCCTCGGCTTCCATGCTCGGGGACCGTAAAGAAGTAACGGCTAACTGCTTTCCGGTGCAAAAAGGGGGAACTGGGCGGCGGCTTGGGACAGTCAGTCAATTTCGCATCCGGATACCTCCGCAACTTGTTGATTCTTCGAACGCGCGAAATTGTTGACAGTCCCTGCCGCGAGCCGCAAGCGTATTTTGCACCGGGAAGTACCCAAGCCGTTTGTGGCAATCCCCGATATTGTCATACCTTCCTAGCACAACCTCCTGCGTCTATTCTATCGCGGGCGGCTGGGATTTCTCTGGATAAGGGCCCAGAGGTTACTGAAAACAAAAGAAGTTGCCGCCCGTGACCGGTCGGATTGGATTCGGACCGACAGCGCCCCGGGTGTGAAGCCGGCAGGATTCCCGAGGCTTAGTCCTCGGGGTAGTGGGACACCGCGCTCTGGGCTAGCAGGATCAGGATGTGCCAGCAGGCGCTTATGGGACTTCCAAGCAAGATAGGTACACCCTAGCCGACCAGGGATGCCGTGCTTCGTTAGCGACTGCGATGCCAATGGACGAGAAAATTTTGTTCGCACCAACAAACGCCTGCCTGAGGCTCTTCGGAAGGTCGTCGGAGGAGTCGAAAACCAGCCTGGATAAAGGGTCCTGGCGGTGCTACCATCGGATAGCTAGCGCGAAGGATTGTTATCGCCATCTAACGGCAGTATGCTATAGCTGTCGTGCTCAGCAGCATCACCCGCCGCCTTGTAAAGCTCGGGCTTCTGGCCTCGATGCCCTGCCTGTGCGCGGTCGAAACCGCCGCACAATCGGACCCATCAGTCCGGGAGAAGATGTCTGGACGACCACGACGACACTTGCCCGGGTGTCGCCGCGGGTCTCGCCGGCGTGGAGCATTCCATGCGGAGTCTCTTGCCATCGGTATTACGATACCCAGTGGGGTGTCAGCGGGTTCTCGGCGTGGTTCAATCCGGCGGAGGCTCCAGGTTGAGCTATGTCCCTGACCAGCTCATTCTCTGTAACGTGTTCTTCTTCCCATCGAGATAATGCAGCCTGACTTTTTCATCGTCGTTTCCTTGTCACGCTGCGGGAGCACGACGGTTCATCGAGCCCTCAACTGCCATACCGGCATCAACTGCATCCTCGAACCGGAGTTCACTTTGCCTGATATGTCGGCAAACTCGATCGGCGAGCGAATGGATGCCTTGCGAGCTCAGTGGTCCGGGATGAAACACGTCTGGGACCCGTCCGGCTATCCGTTTCTCGCGGATCACGTTTCTCGAGTTGCTGATCTGGACCGGCACGCCGAGCGATGGGTCAAGCTCAACGAGATTGTGCTCTGATGCCGGCGCCAGAGGATCGTCTTTCTTCGCCGACGTAACCAACTGCGTCGCACAGTGTCCGATTTGCTCGGCCAGCAAACCGATATTTGGGGGCCGGACTTCAATGCCCCGGCCCGGCGAAGCGTCCGCGTACCGCGAGCGCGTAAGGGGTGCCGCGGTCCACCCCGTCGATCTGAGTGTCTTGAGCTGGTACCTGACCCATATTGACGATTTGGAGAATCGTCTTCGCAACGCGGCGGATGCTAATCCATGCCTAGACCTTTTATACGAAGATCTGTTCGGTGAAGACATCCCGCTCGATGAGCGCCTCCTGACCTTTCGCCGCCCGCTTGATTTCCTTGGCTACTCGACAAACACGGCTGACTACGACGCCGCGGGGGTGAGGATGCTTCCTGGCCCCGATGGGAAACTAAATACGCCGAATACCTTGACCCGGATTCCGAACCTCCAAGAAATTGAGCGAAGGTTTGGACTCTTGTGATTGCGAGAGCCCAAGGGGCAGGGTTACTTTCTCGAATCACTGCTCTCCGGGCGGATTGGTAGACTACGGATTGATTCTAAGCGGCGCGGATTCCGACGGCTCCGATCCGGCATGACGCGAACGGGCATCGCGGGCTCTTGGAAAACCCACACGAGCACGTCCGTGATTATGCCGACCCTTTTCGAAACCCTTCGAGCGCATGTCCCGCTCAAACGACCTTTTGAAAGGTGTCGTTGGTCTTGCGAGCGGACGGATGTGCCGGGTATTGACGAGTCAGAAGAGTGGAGAGACTGGGCAGGTCAACCCACGACCCCCGACCAACTGCGGATCGAAGCAGAATTTGACCGAATGGATATCGACGGAGCACGGGTTTTGCACGTCGGCGTCGGGAATTCTCGGTTCGCCGAACACTTCGCGCCCCGCGTCGCCGCCATCGACGGCTTGACCATTCAGGAGCCCGAGAAGCACTTGGCGGACAGGCTGGGTATTGACAACTACCGGGTCTTCTTGTTCAACAAATACAGCCCTCGTTATCCCGAAGAGTTACCCCAGGCGGGCTACGACTTCATTCTCGATAACAATCCTTCGAGGTATGCCTGTTGTCGTCTCCATTTCGGGAACATGATGGACAACTACAGTCGACTCCTTGGCGATGGCGGCAGGATCCTCACGGACGCGGTTGGATTGGGGCGGCTGGTGAACGGAGCCGATCCGCGTTGGAGTTTGTCGTTTACCGATTGGGTGCGGTTGGGGGTCAAGCACCGTCTTAGGGCTGGTCGGGTGACTGAGTCTGTATTCGCACTTGAAAAACCGGGTGGCCGACGTCGCTCCGCCCGGTGATCACCTCTGCTGACGAACAACTCAGCGGCGGTGGGACTGAAGTTCCTCGATTCACACTAACCATCGGCAATATTGCGAGCCAAGTGGCGACAATCCCGGCGATAGAGTAGCGGACCGTTGCCCGCCGGGTGTCACCCCGTTTCGGCCGACTATTTTGCGATTGGAGTACCTTCGGGCCCTTTACAGGGCCAGGCGTCACCTCCGTTCGAAGGCCGGGTGTGTGTGCCGAAGGGGAAGGCCAAAAATTAGCCTTGACATGGCGCTCCCAGGAGTGCGAGATTTCCGTTATCGATCGAAACCGGCGAATCGCACTCGGCGCCGCAGCCCTTTGCGAGGGCGTTCTTGTAGGCGACGTGGAGCACCTGACTCCGGTTGAGGAATTCGGCAAGGGCAGCTTCGACTGTATTGTGGCCATCGGCTTACTCGAATCGGTCCAGAACCCGCAAACTGTGCTTGTTGGCCTAAAGGAGTGTCTTCAAGCCGAGGGATTCCTCATTGCCACTTGGACCCCCAATGAACAGATGGGCCGGGTCACTATGTCCGCCTGGGGTCAAGGCGCTCGGGCCGGGCCGCGTGTGAACCCCAAGCCGACCCTATACCCCATGGGCAAACATATACAAGTAAAGTGCCAGATCGTCTTTCCTTATCTGCCAAGTCATGTTTGAAGCCGACGCTTGCTAAGCATCGTTGTTCATTTGGGGAACGAAACCGATTCTTTCCCAGTGGCTTCCAAGTGCCGTAGCCGCTGGCTTAATTGCCCCCACCCGAATCTTCCGGCCTTCAAAGGGAACAACGTTCTGTTGTCCCCACCGGCGCTGACTGATTTTTCTCGCATTGACGGCGATTCGGAAGGGGGACGTCTCTATCTTCTATGCTAAACAGCTAGGCCGCCGATGAAGATTCACGAGCTGTTTCACCATTACGGAACCGACAAGGTTGAGTATGCCACGTTGTATCACTCTCTCCTAGAACCACGCCGTGAGTCCGTCCGTGCCGTCCTGGAAGTAGGAATTGGGACACTCATACCTGATGCCCCTTCCGCCATGGTTGGATGGGGTGCGAAGTGGTATCGACAGGGGGGATCGCTTCGTGCGTGGCGCGATTACTTTCCCAACGCCAGTATTCATGGCTTGGACGTCCAGCCGGACACACAATTCGCCGAAAACCGTATACGCACTCACCTCTGCGACTCGACCGACCCTCAACAGAGCTCGAAATTCCTGGCAAACGTCGGGGTCGAGGCCTTCGACCTGATCATCGACGACGGATCGCACCTAGGAGATGATCAGCTGGCTACCCTCCGAAACCTGCTTCCGCACGTGCGCGCGGGAGGACTCTACGTCATCGAGGACGTCTTGCCCGACAGCGTGTTGACCTCGAGACCCCAGCTGCTCGAAGCGGCATGTGGGGGGAACGCGTTCTTCTTCGTCGGGTTGGAGAGGAACCTCGTCGTGGTCTCGAAGCGAGCGCCGGAAGAGGGTGAGGTTCTCTTTAAGAGGCTCTGATTCTCCTGGATCGTAACCCCTTTCTTCCACCCTCCTTATGGAGGCGATTCAGAGACGAGCGTCAGGGGATGCCTGAAGACCCGCCGGAGCGGACCGGGACCGCAACAATCGTTGCGATTCGACCAATCGGTTGCCGGGCAGATCAGGAAACGACAGGTTGTCCCCAGTGCCCGCGGTCAGGCCATCCGGATCAATCATACCGGACCCAGCTGGGTGAATTTCCAGAAGAGGTTCGAGCGAATCTGTTTAGGGAACGCGGCAACGTACGCCTCTTGCTTATCGTGTCGCTGAGTCTGTATTTCATTCCGTGGGAGCTTCTCTCGGACGGCAAGACGTTCCTTGCTGAGCGAGGTGTCGTCACGAAAGGGGTTGGGTAGGCGCACGCGGCAGACGGTGTTTTGGGAGGATGAAAAACGGCCCCGCTTTTCGGCGGGGGCTTTAAGAAAGGAGACCTAAAATGGAGATCGCAGGTTATAGTTACACGTGGGGCCCGATCACCGGGCCGAGGGAGATCGATCACCTCGCGGTGATCCGCTGGTTTCGCGAGCAGGGGATCAAGTCGATCGAGCTTTATGATCCTTGGATCAAGGACGAGGACGAAGTGAAGGTGATCACCGACGCCCTTGCGGAGGCCGAGATGCGGCCGTGCATCTGCGACGTGGAATGTCACGTCGTCTCGCGAGATGCCGATGTGCGCAAGGCTGGGACGGAGAAGTTTCACCAGCGCTTGGCCGTGGCCCACGAGCTGGGCGTCGGGGCCGTGCTGATTCTTCCCTTCCTTCCTGATTACGACAGTGATTTTCGCGCAGGCGAGTGCCAGGAGTGGCTCAACACTGCTATTGAGGAGTCCCTGCCCGTGGCCAAAGAGCTTGGTATTACGCCGATGGTCACCAACCTCGGATTCCGCGGCGACATTTACGGCCAAGCGGATTGGGTGGTGGAAACATGCAAGACTTTCGAGCCTGACGTCAAAACCGTGTACGACGTAGGCAATTTCGTGATGGCTGGCGAGGATCCGATCGAGGCTCTTGACAAGGTCTTCCCCTACACGATTCACGTGCACCTGAAAGACTGGGTGATTCTGCCGGAAGAGGACCCGGGCGCGTCCTTTCGCGGGTACGACAAGCAATGGTTTCAGGCCTGTCGCTTCGGCGAAGGGATCGTCCCCTTGCCCGCCGTCGCCAAGCGGCTCAAAGAGCTCAACTACGACGGGCTCGTCTCCCCCGAATATGAAGGCCCGGATGACCCCTACGAGGTCATGGGACAGGCTATCGGCTACTCACGGAACTTGCTGGCATAACAGTGCCCCTAAATCCTCCTTCCAATAAATAAGGGGGTGGCGCTTACCTGGTCGCTCGGCCAATCCCGTGGCGAGCGCTTTGGAGTGTTCGTAGTCGGCCTGACTAGATCACGGGCTGCGGCTGCGCTCTGCCCCGACGACGATATTGCGATGACTTCGGCAGCCCCTGATTTAATGAGCCGTTGATTTGTTGCGTCATTGTGGGACGGCAGTTACCCTTTTGTCTGTCAAATGCCGTGGTTGTTTCTTTCTGCTTCTCGAGCATTCACAATGAAAAAATTAGGCTCTTCCGGGTTTTAAGTGGGCGAAGGAGCCAGATCGAGTTTCCCACAGTGGAAGTAGATGGCGTTGATGAAGTTCTGTTGATTGCGGAAACCGCGCGCCGTGGCCTTGACCCATTGAATCCTTGAGTTCAACCCCTCGCTGACCGCGTTCGTAATGCGGTGTTTCAGATACGTGAGTATGTTTTCGAGGCGAGCCGTCAACATCCGCGCTACGGTGACCATCGGCGTCAGCCGGCTGCGACTCGCCCAGCCGCGCCATTGCTCGAAGAAAGCTCGCGCCGCCGATTCGCGACGATAGTCGAACAGCCGCATCGCCGTTTCCTTCAACGCCCACGCCCGCGCCGTCTTCAAGTCGCTTTCGCGCAGCGCGCGGAACTCGCGCCAGGCGTCCTCGGAAAAGTTCGCCGGATGCCGCAGCCAAGCGTACTTCGTGCCTGTCAAACGCTCGTCGCCGAGGGCCAGTAAACGCTTGTTCTCCGCCCGCCGCACCTGGTCCACCGCCTTCGCCAGATGCGCCGCGATGTGATATTTGTCGTAAACGATCTTTTTCTCCGATTCGTCGAGATGCTCCCGGGTCGAGGCGACGTAAGGATCCCACATGTCCATCGCGACGGCCTCGACTCGGGCGAGTTGCTCTGCGCTCAACGTCTTCCAAAAGCCGTCCAGGCTGGCCTGGCGGCGTCCCTCGGCGACGAACAACACGCGCGAGCGGTTGAGATCGTTGACGACGGTGAGATAGCGATGGCGCTTGCGGAAGCTCTTCTCGTCGACGCCCAGGTAGGGAATCGGCTCTGCCGCGCGACGTTCGAGCCCACGTTGCACGGCGCGTTCCAGGATGCCGTGAATCTCGTCCCAGCTCAGCGCCAGCAACTCGGCGATGCCTTGCTGGCTGGCTTCCTTCAGCCACGAGATCGCGAGAGCTTCAAACAGCGCGGTGAAGCGGCTGGAAGCCTCGGCCCAGGGCAGTCGCACGACGCGCGGCCCGTGCTCGGAGCAGTCGCTGCGCGGCGGCCGGGCGTGCAGGATCGTGCGGTACTGACAGGTGTCGAGGTGACGCCAGCGGCGTTCGGGCTGATGATCGTGGAGTGCGCACACGGCGCTGCATTGGCGGCACGGCCAGCGGACTTGCTCGTCGTGTTCGAGGAAGACGTGGACTTCGCCGTCGGCTCGGCGCAGCTCCACTCGCACGACTTTCCAGGGACTTTCGATGCCCAGAATCTGGCGGTATAGCTCGCGGTCTTGCATCCCGCGAGACTACCACCGAGCCTCACTCGCCCACTAGAAACCCGGAAGAACCAAAAATCATGACTTTTCTACTGTCTGAAATGACTCGCGACGAGATTCAGCACATAGCCTCCCATACAATAGCGGTACTTCCCACTGCCTCTATCGAACAACACGGGCCACATCTCCCCGTCGGCACCGACTCGCTGCTCTGTGAGACAGTGGCCCACCGGGCGGCAGAGCAAGCGGCGTCGCAAACTTCCTTGGTGGTGGCCCCGATCCTCTACTACGGCAACGCTCACCACCACTACCCGTTTCCCGGTGTCCTCTCGTTGACCAGCCATACCTTCATGGCCGCTGTGACTGAGGTGTTGGAAGGTCTTGTTCGGAGCGGCTTTCGCAAGCTGGTGGTCTTGAACGGTCACGACGGTAACACCGATGCTAATGCCGTCATTGGTTTGGACCTTGTCCACCGGTTGGGACGTCCTGTCTCCATTGCCACTTCCAATTATTGGGATATCGCCCGGGCCGCACTTGTAGACAATGGCTTCGTTTCAACTGACTTAATACCAGGTCATGCTGGTCGTTTTGAGACAGCCCTGGTTATGGCTATCCGCCCCGACTTGGTAAACCAGCACGAACTGGCGAAAGTGGCTGATACGTCACAAGCAACGGGCCGGCGTATTGCTTCCCCGGTAGCGGGAGTGAAGACCCTAACCCATGGTGCCTGGGCCGCCGGTCCTGGGTACACTGACAACCCGGGTGCAGTCACCGTTGACGATGGTAAAGCCATTCTTGAGATCATCGTGCGGAAGGTCGCCGACTTTCTGATTGCGTTTAACCAAAGGCCGTAGCTGACGTCGCGGCCGTCTGCGATTACCGCAGAAACCCGGCCTTCTCTTCTTCCCTTGCCAGCTTATCGACGGGAGGGGTTTTCAGAGCGACCGTGCGCCTCAGTTTTAGATCTTCGGCTTTGTAGACCACACCCATCCCACCCTCGGGCCCCAACGGACCACCTCGTCCTCCATGACCATTGGAGCCCACAGGATTGCAGTACCCGGGGTGCGGCGGGCGAGCACCTCTGCTATTACTTATTTGACGTAAAGTGTCCCTTGCGGCGCCAAGCGAGGGCGCGTCGACTAGCTGAGAGTGTCACATGGGGAAACCAGAGATCGGCATTGCTTTCATCGGCACCGGCGGGGTGGCGCACATGCACGCGGCTGCGGTGAAACAGCTGCCCCAGGCCCGCCTGGTGGGAGCTTACAGCCGAAACCCCGAGAACGTCGCAGCGTTCGCGGATCGCTTTGGCTGCCGCGGCTATGACGCTCTCGATGAGCTTCTGGAAGACCAGTCCGTGGATGTCGTTTCGGTTCTCACTCCGGCTCCGCAGCACGTTTCCCGCTCTCTGGAGTGCCTCGAGGCGGGCAAACACGTTCTCGTGGAAAAGCCTGTCGGCCAGACGGCTGAGGAGATTCACAAGCTCAAGTCCGCCGCGGAGCGAGCTGACCGTATATGTATGCCGGTGCACAACTATATCTATTCACCACCGATTCGACGGGCCAAGGAGCTGATTACACAAGGCAAACTTGGCAAGCTCTCAAGCCTGTGGATGTTTTACAACCAGAAGCATCCGGCGGATTCGGGGCGCCCCGACGTACTGTGGCGCGAACTGCACGTCCACCACGCTTACGTGACCCTCTTTTTTGCCGGGCGCCCGGCGCGCGTCGGAGCCTTGGCCTCGAACATCCACTTCGACGACAAAGCTTCTAACGACCAGGGGATGATCATCTGTGAGCTGCCGGACGGTGTCATCGCCAACCTCTGGGGCAGCTTTGGCGTGGACGACAAAACCAGCAGCCCCTGGACCGTTGTGTATAAGGTCCTGGGCACGGAAGGCAGCATCACCCATTCCTGGAACGATTGCTACTACGGTGACACATCAGTTCCCGGCTGGCATCTCGCTGGTTACCGGGACAGCTTCCTCTTTGTCTACGAATACTTACTAACGCGCTGCCTGGAAAAAGCTGATCCGCCTCTTTCCACTCTGGACGATGCCCTCGATGCCCTCCGCCTCATTGAGGCCACCGAAGAATCGATTGAGAAACGAACGTTCGCCGAAGTCAAGTATCTGTAAAGGATTCTCGCCGGGAAACCGGCTAGTCCTTGCGCAGACTCTTCACTTCCTCCCAACTTCCGGTCTCCCACGAACGAATCATCGCTGCTTGCACCTCGGCCACGGCGAGTGCTTCGGCGAAACCGGGCTGACTTTGCCCGCCGGCGGCAACGGACTTCATAAACTCGAATGCCTCGATGACCTTTAGGGCATCGAGGCCGATGCCATTGGCGTCGCCGGGCACAAAACTGGCCTGATCTGATAGGGGTAGCGGTCGCTGATGAGTAATCGGGTGTAGCCCTCGTGCATACCGTCCTCGTCAGGCCAATAAAGCCGAAGCTCGTTCAACTGCTCGTAGTTCCAACTCAGTGCTCCCGTGGTGCCGTAAACGTCAAAGGCGTTTTCACATTTTGGGCCGAAGATGGTCCGCGAGGCCTCGAATGTTCCCTGGCAGCCGTTTTGGAATTCGCCGAGCGCCCCGGTATAGTCCTCGTTGGTGACTTCGCCCGTGGGGTCGCCCGGTTTTCCCAAAGAAAAATGGGTGCCCCTGCCGGGAGCCGGTAACGGCCTTTCTTTGATGAAGGTGCGACAGCCGCTCACACGCGCTTGATCGGTCCCATCCCCCCGGCCCGGAAGTGGTTTGTTCGCAGAGCCGTCCGAGCCGCGACCGTGAGGGAGCGGTCCAGGGATTGCCAGCCTATAAATGATCGTGAACTTATGCAACTAAGCACTAGTAGCCCTTGTGCTTGTCCACCACGTTTATCTGGGGCAGGCCCTCGGCAAAGCGCCGGATGTTTTCCTTCACCGTGCCCAGGATGCGCGCTCGGTCCAGGTCCGAACGACCGGCGATGTGCGGCGTGATGATCGCATTGTCGAACTGCCACAGTGCATGCCCTGTCGGCAGCGGCTCCGGGTCGGTCACATCGACACCCGTCCCGGCCAATCGCTCGCCGTCGAGCGCCTTAACCAGAGCATCGAGGTCGTAAGTTCCGCCCCGGCTGACGGCGATAAAGTACGAACCCTTCTTCATTCGCTCGAACTGGGCCGGGCCGACCATCGTGTGGCTCTCGGGCGTGTGTGGCGCGGCCATAAAGACAACGTCGGCCAGAGGGATTACCTCATCGAGCTGGTCCGGCTTGACGACGCGCTCGATATAAGGCGTGTAGGGCATGTCTTCGGGATCGACGCCGATCACCTTCATGCCGTGAGCCCATGCCCGCAAAGCGATCTGCCTCCCTATGCCGCCAACCCCGATCACCAGCGCTGTCTTGGTGTTTAGCTCAAATAGATTCCGGGGCTGTTTTTGCCAGCGTTGTTCACCCTTCAGCTTCAGCCATTTCGGAATTTCGCGAGTGAGCGCCAGCAGCATGGCCATGGCATGGTCGGCGATTTCGGGTCCCTGTACGACCTGGTTGTTGGTGAGGACGATATCGCTGTCGCGCAGATCGTTCGACCCCGACAAGTGAAGCACCTTCTCGACACCGGCGCTCATCATCTGCGTCCACTCAAGATTCTTACCGGCGCGCACCCATTGCGGTTTGATGCTGCCGATGAGCGCGTGAGCGTCGGCGATTTCGCTCATCACGGTTTCATTGCTCACGCGGACAAGTTTCACTTTGTCAGAGGCCGTCTGCCAGTCGGAAGCTAGTGAGGACTTATCCACCGAATCTGAGGCAAACGTCTTGTACTCAGAGACTTGGACGGACGCGAAGCAGGCTATTGCACGGCGATGGTGACCATGCGGATCTGCGATTGACACGGAGGGCAACTGGCGTATACTCTTGAGCAAAGGGGAAGCTCAAGTCCGAAATTCCGGGTAACAATCGCTGGGAGAAACGAATGCGAAGAATGGCAGCAAAGTCGGTGTGGAAAGCATGGGGATCGATTCTTACGCTGTGTGCGCTGTGCGCAATGTTGGGTGGGTTTTCGGAGCCAGTCCCGGCCGCAGGCGCCAGGGCAGAGACGCCGAACATCATCTTCATCATGGCCGATGATCTTGGGTACGGGGACGTCGGCTGCTACGGAGCGACGAAGGTCCGCACCCCAAACATCGACCGGATCGCTCGTGAAGGCATGCGCTTCACCGACGCACACACACCATCTTCTGTGTGCTCGCCCACGCGATACGGCATTCTTACCGGACGATACTGCTGGCGGACCCGCCTGAAGAAGCACGTGTGCCAGGTGAACGAGCCCTTGCTGATCGAACTAGGGCGAATGACCGTGGCGTCGCTTCTGAAGTCTGCCGGTTACAGGACAGCCTGCGTCGGGAAGTGGCACCTGGGCTTTGGCGAGAAGGGTCCGGATTGGAACGGGGAGCTGAAGCCAGGACCCTTGGAGGTCGGCTTCGACTACTTCTTCGGCGTACCGACGACGAATAACTGGCCGCCTTTTGTGTTCATAGAGAACCATCGGGTTGTCGGAAAGGAAGCTGATGAGGTAATCAAGCTCGGTGGCGGCACATCCGAGACCTACGACCCGCACGCGAACCCGGGAATGCCAGTCATATTCATGAACAGCGCGGTGATGGATGAAGAGCACCTTGCGGAGCGCAAGAAATGGGTGAAGGAGCGCGAGATCGCCGCCACGCGCGATGAAGAGGACGTTGCCCTGGTCCAGACCGCCAAGGCCGTCGAGTTCATCCGGAAGAATCGGAGCCATCCATTTTTTCTCTACTTTGCGACCACCAACATCCACATCCCACTGACGCCGAACCGCAAATTCAAGGGAAGCAGTGAGATCGGCATTCGTGGCGACTTCATCCACGAGCTGGACTGGGCCGTAGGTGAGGTCCTCAAGACGCTAGACGAGCTGGGCCTCACGGAAAAGACCTTTATCGTGTTCACCAGCGATAACGGAGGCCACCCCTTCAATACCACGCCGCAGGGCGAGGAGATTGACCAGACCGACAACGGTCACAGGTGTAATGGGCCCTGGCGGGGTCTGAAAGGCGACATATGGGAGGCAGGGCACCGAGTGCCATTCGTCGCGCGGTGGCCCGGGAAGATCCCTGCGGGCACAACTTCGGATGAGCTGATTTGCCTCACGGATCTGATGGCCTCAGCCGCCAGCATCGTGGAGCGGGACCTCCCGAAGGACGCGGGCGAGGACAGCATCAATATCCTCCCCGCCTTGCTCGGGCAGAAGCGAGCGAAACCCCTTCGTGAGGCCCTCGTGCATCACTCTGCGAACGGCATGTTCGCCATCCGGCAGGAGAACTGGAAGCTGATCGAAGGCGTCGGGGCCGGGTGGCAGAATCTGAAGCCTGCATCAGGGGAGCCTCCCGGACAACTGTATGACCTGGCAAAGGACCCCGTGGAGAGCAACAACCTCTATAAACAACGGCCGGATATTGTGGCAAGACTGGAAGCTTTGCTGGAAAAGTACAAGAGGGAAGGTCGCAGTCGGCCCTAATTGAGAGGTGAGTCTCACACCCATCCCCTTGCCATTGACTCGAAACTCAAGGATCGGCGGACCGAAACCACCAAAACTCCACAAAACTGAGCATCCGGGTTCTCTATTAAGCGGGGAGTTGGCGCGAGGCCAGAAGGGTCGTGGCCAAGGTAGGGCAGCTCAGTCGCGGATTGTGTACTGGCGGGACTTTCCGGTCCGGCTGCCAACTCCCGAATGGTCGCCGACTCAGAAACTATCGCACCGCCTTGAGGCCCCTTCTCTGACGTCAGCGGTCACTTGGACGCATAGTCGTTAGCCTTGATCGGAAACGTCTCGGCACAGCGAGCTGAAGGGAAGCCCGTAAAAGCCGAACGGAGACGTTTTCGATAAGGAGACTAGAAGGAAGGCGCTCGCGTTGGCGGCGGACGCTATGGGGATGCAATGCCGCTTGTGCTATGTGGCATGCCGAGGACGCGCTTCCGCGAAGGCAGAAAAGTGCTGAGGGCGGGGTGCGAAAGCTCGGACAAGGGATCAGGAGTAGGGCGAGTGCCGCCGATTTTGGACGCCTTTGGACTTCGGAAAGGAGCAGTGACACACGGGGCCGGCGACGTGCGGGTGGCACATCCAGCAACCGCCGCTGATCGGCGTCCTAAGAGGAGTCGAAGTAGTTGCATGGAGAGGACAACTCCTGGGCACTGAGTCGCTGGATCAAAACCATCGTGGTGCCGCAGACCGGACACTGCCATGTCGAACAGGAGTCGGAGGACGCCGGACCTGGCGTCGCCGCTGGGGAGTCAGCCGCCAGAAACTGCCGACACAGAGAGAGGCGGCTCGTCCGGAAGCGATTGGCGAGGAAGCCGAAGTGGCGGATGCGGACGAAGCCTTTCGACAGTACGTGTAAGAAGAAACGGCGCAGGAATTCCGTTGCCGCCAGGGTCATGGTTCGCCACTTGCCTTTGTGGGTGTAATCTTTCCAGCGGAACGTAACACGCTTCCCATCGAAGGCCAGTAGGCGGTGGTTGGAGATGGCCACTCGGTGTGTGTACCGGCCCAGGTAACGGATCACCTGCATCGGACCTCCAAGGGCTGGCTTCGCATAGACGACCCAGTCTCGGCGGTGTACCCTGCGCAGCAACTTGGCAAACTGCCTGTCATCGGCCAATGCCGCGGCCAGGCCGCGACGCGGGCGATGACGGTCCCTACCGCCAGCTTGCGCTCTTTGAGCAGGTACGCCTGGTAGCTGCGGAGCTCATCTGGTCCCAGCCTGTCGGGTGGCTTTCCGTAGTGCTTCGCGAAGGCGGCTACGGCCTGAAGGTAGTAGCGAGTTGTACTATCGGAATAATTGCGACGCTGGAGTTCTTCCAGCATCATCTTTCGTAAACGGGTCACAAGAACCTCCTTTCCTGTGACCCGACGATACTCCTCTATTCAACCCGTTGCTTCCATCTCCATCACGCGCAGCGTCCGCCGTGCCAGCGGCTTCGTTCTAGTCGGCAAACCGGAGGTGAGATTCTTCCCGGGTGACCAGCCGCGAAGTGGCGCCGGAATAACGGCCCGGGGTGGAGCGAAGCGAAACCCCGGGTAACTTCCCTATAAACACGGTTGGTGCAAGGCCGGCCACCCGGCCTTGCGGGGCCTGGGGTGGGCCCAATGGGCCAGCCAAACGGCCCGCCCAGCTTTCCCTTTCTACCCGCTATGTCACTCTAAGCCAAGTTGTTTATTCAAAGCATCTTAATGCCGTTAATGGCACAGCATTTTCTCATCGAAGGATGAGCCTGAAGACGGGGGTTGGGGCTTTTTGAGTCGCTGGGGCTCCTTTCGGGCTTTTTGATTTTGAGTTTTGGGAAGGGGAGAATCGTCGTCGGGGTTGTGGGATTGTGGGAATCGCGGAGCGATTTCCAAGGGCGGTGGGAAACGAAGGGAAACCTGGTTTTGGTTTTCCTCGTTTTCCATCGCCCGTCATTTCCACAGCCCTCTTCCTGTTGTTCAGCACGGCGTGTTCGCGGAACGGAAACTGGCAAACAGCTTCTGCTTGGCTCGCTGCATCCGGCGGGCCGCCGCCGTGTCGCTTTCGGCCTGGGCAATGCGGCCCAGAGCCTCCAGCCTCTGCCCTGGCTTGAGATAGCTGGCGGCCTCGGGCAACTTCTCGAAAGATTCCCAAGGCGTCTGGTAGTGGCGGTACACCCGCTTCTGCTTGCCTTTGGCGTCGGTCTTGATCTCGGGCTGTCCGCAGGGCCGGTGGAAGTTCAAATAGGGATTGAAGTGCTGTTGGTAGAAGCGCTGGATGCGCCCCGCGTGCGGCGCCGCGATGTACGTATATCCCATGTGTTTGCGGATCACCGCGCCGTTTTTCGATTCCACCAAGCTGTTGTCGTTGGAGTGCCGCGGACGCGACTTGGTCTGTTCGATCAGCAGCTTGTTCAATAGCTTCTCCACCGTGCGATTGAGGAACTCGCTGCCGTTGTCGGAATGGAAGCCGCGGATACGAAAGGGAAACTGCTCGATCATGGCTTTCAGCAACGGCTCCAGCCAGGCTTCACTGATCGCGGGCGTGGCGCCGACCACTTGCCACTGGGTGACTTCATCCACGGCATTGATGTGGTAGACGCCCTTGACGCCATCGCGATCCCCTTGATGCACCGTATCCACTCGCAGAAAGCCGGGTTGGCCTTGCGGGTCGGGCCGGCGCCGCTCGCCGATCGACACCGCCGTGGGCCGGGTCTTGGTGAAATGCAGCCGCCGCAGGCGATAGATCTGGGCCACCGAGATCCCCGCCAGCCGCTCGTATTCGCGCCGCTGGTACTGCTGGTATTCCCGCTCGAGGATCTTGCGCGTGGCCGGGCCGCTGAGGGTTTCGTGGGCCTCGTCCACCGCCGCCAGAAGTTCGACGTCGGCGGGCGTGTACTTGCGGGCAAAGCGATGCCGCCGGTAGCGGGCGGGTTGGAGTTCTCCGCCCTGCCGGTACTGCTGGATCAGCCGCGTGATTTGCGCCCGGCTCAGTCCGGTCATCTTGACCAGATACTGCCGCAGCAGCCCTTTGTCGGCGCGGTTCTGGCGGCTGTAGCCGTGCTGGCGAAGCGTGCGCGCCACCCACGTGTAGATCTCGGCCCGCCCTTTGCCTTTGAATCGAATCTCCTCGCTGGAGTGGAGAAACTGCTGGATCTGTTGCAGGTTCAGCTTGCTGGTGTTTTGCACTTGGATAGTCAATTCCCAGCATGCCCACTCCCCGATCCTTCAGGCTCATCTTGTGTGAGAAACAAACTCCTCGTTCAGACTCATCTTGCATGAGACAAGACTGCACCGTCGCCTTGGATTGCCGGGGTACAATATAATTGGGGACCTGAAGCATTTGGGGCCAATGCAAGCGCGGGTGATCCGGAGCCATGAACCAAGGGAGCAAAGAAAATTACCAAACAAAGCCAATTTCAAACAACCCAGCGGGAATCAATGGGTTACGGCGGGTTCCAGTACCACGGGACCACCCGGCTTGGCAAAACCCGACAGATCGCTCCACCGGGATACGAGGGGACCTTTGCCTAAGGGCAAGTGGCCCCGAGGACCAGCAACAGGCGACAACGGACCAGCGAAGCTACCGAGCAACAAAATGACCAAACAAACCCAATTCTGCATAACTGTCATCGATCCGGCAGCTTACAAGGCAGGTTGGAGTTGGCCGTATGCCACGCCGCCGCTAGCGCGCATTTCTCACCACGGCTCCGGCGGATGAGGCGCAAGGCCCACTGGCCACGGCTCGCGGCAACAGTTTGTGTACATCGCCCAGCGTACAGTATGTCGGCAAGCGGGCGCGACGAATCGCGCCCCTACATCCCTGATCGCGGGCATTTGCTTCCATTCGCGGCGACCGCTGGTGAGAAATGCGGGCCAGTCGCCATATCGCGGTGTCACCGCCAATCCGCGACCTTCGACTGTTGAGCTTTAGCAGACGGCGCACTCGGATTCGCATGGTAAGATGAAGATGTAGTGAGGAAATTCGGGGATTGCTGCCGCGCCGCGCGACATACTTTACGGTTCTGAGTACACAGTGCAACCAGGAGATCATTACCTACTTCCGCGGCGGAGGACGATGTGAAAAAAAAGGGGCGTTCACGGCCGGCCAATGAAGAAGTCGTCGTCGACCCCAAGTTATTGCAGTCGGCTCAACAGATCGTCTTCGAGCCTAAACCTCGGAAGACCTTTGCGTGCCAAGTTTGCGGCTCCGAAGGTGCTACAACACAGTCCGAGGGTCTCTGCTGGGTTTGCCGGCGCCTCAAGATCAGCGCTTGGCGTGAAGTCGAACAACCCACGATGTTCACCGAATAACGTCTAGTCCTTGTCGGACCAACCCCCTTAGTTGAGAGCTTGCCCTGGGCTGATGTCGAATCCAACAGCGGTCGCACCTCGCTGCATAGTACTCGTGGGGGGTCGGCAGTCACTTCGCCTCGCCGCCTGGCGAGAAGGGCGGCTAGCGAACGGAAACCCTAGTTTCGCAATCCACTTTGCGCCTCCATAGCTGGTAATTGATGGGGACTTCACCCCAAGCGACCACCCTCCGTGGAGGCCAAAGGCGAGGCTAAGGTTGTAAGCCGGATCGCGCTCGCGAATGTTATCATGAACGGGTAAGGGGGTCACCCGTTCTCAGCAGCCCTCGGGGCGTCAAGCCTAAGTCATAGGAGTGGACAGTCATGGCCAATAACACCGCCGTCCAAGACCTTCCCGTAACAGAAAAACAGAGCAAGAGCAGCCCAAGAAAACTGAAGTTTTGCGTCAACGGTGAGTGGCGCGACACATCCTCGGGCAAGTACATGCCGGTGTACAACTCGAGCACCGGCGAAGTCATGGCCGAGGCGCCGTGTTGCACGGCTCAGGAAGTCGAGGACGCCGCCGCCGCCGCGCAGGCGGCTTTCCCGGAGTGGTCCAGCACTCCCGTCGGCGCGCGCGCCCAGCTCATGTTTCGTTACAAGGCAATCCTCGACGCGCATGTGGACGAGCTGGCTACGTTGCTGGCCACCGAAATGAGCAAGAATCTGCAAGAGGCTCGCGGAGACGTCCTGAAGGCTATCGAGGTTGTGGAATTGGCCTGCGCCGTGCCGGTCACCATGCAAGGCCGCTCGCTGATGACGGTGTCGAAAGGACATGACACCGTCACCTACCGGGAGCCGATCGGAGTCTTCGCCGGCATCGCACCTTTTAATTTCCCTGCGATGATCCCCTTCGGCTGGATGATCCCGCTTGCGATCACGACCGGCAACACGTTTGTCCTCAAAGCAGCCAGCATGGTTCCCCAGACTGGTATCAGGATGCTCGAACTCCTTCAAGAGGCCGGAATGCCGAACGGAGTGGTCAACCTCGTGACCTGCAGGCGCACGGAGGCGGAGGTTCTCCTGAGTCATCCCGACGTGAAAGGTGTCACCTTTGTGGGCTCGACCGAAGTGGGGAAACACATCTATGCGACCGCGGCCCTTCACGGCAAACGCGTGCAGTGCCTGACCGAGGCCAAAAATCACGCACTTGTGCTCAAGGATTGTGCCCTGGAACGTTCCGCGCGCGGCATCATCAACTCCGCCTTCGGCTGCGCCGGACAGCGCTGCATGGCCTTGCCCGCTCTGTGCGTGGAGGAGTCCGTGGCCGATGAACTCGTCGCCCACCTGGTCAAGTTCGCCCGTGAGCGCAAGATGGGGCCCTCGTGGGATCCCGAAACCGAAATCGGACCGCTCGTCTCGCCGGACCTGAAGGAGTCAGTGACCGACTGGATCGACAAGGGAGTCAAAGAAGGCGCTGATCTCGTCTTGGACGGCCGGGATGCCAAGATCGAGGGCTACGAAGACGGATTCTTCGTCGGCCCGACCATTTTCGACCACGTGACGCCGGAAATGCGAGTCGGCATCGACGAAATCTTCGGCCCGGTCTTGTGTATCAAACGCGTCAAGGATTTCGAGGAAGGCCTAGCCGTCATGAACAGCAGCGAGTTCGGCAATGGCGCAACCATTTACACGCAGAACGGTCACTACGCCCGGGAATTCGCACGACGCAGCCAGGCGGGCATGGTCGGCATCAACGTCGGCATCCCCGTTCCGGCGTCAGTCTTCCCGTTCACCGGCCGCAAGAACTCCTTCTTCGGCGACCTTCACGTGATGGGCGAGGACGGCATCAGGTTCTACACCGAAACCAAAGCCGTGACGGCCCACTGGTTCAGCGAAGAGGAGAAGAAAGAAACCAAGGTCGGCACCTGGGACGGTACGGTTTACAGGACCTGACAAAGCTGCGACCCAAGCCGCGCGCGTCAGCGAGCGGCGACGGACGCCTCTCCCGACACGTCCTGTTACCGCTCACCAGCAGCACCCTGTGTGGTTCGCGATCGCGCGGACCGGGAACGTGGTTCTGCATCCCCAAGGAACTTGCACCACTCTACTAGCGCCGAAGGAACATCGAATGGAACGCGAATTCGCCATCGAGCTAGCTGCCTCCAACATCCGCTACGGCGTGGGTGTCACGCGCGAAATTGGTCTAGATCTGGCCGACCAGCGGGTGCAACGCGTTGCCGTGTTTACCGACGCCAACCTGGCCGGCCTGCTCCCCGTTCAGACTGTCCGCGAAGTTTTAGAAGAGCAAAAGATCTCTTATTCTCTCTTCGACAACGTCCGAGTCGAGCCCACCGATCAATCCTTTCAGGAAGCGATTCAGTTTGCGAACTCGGAGCCCTTCGAGGCATTCGTGGCAGTCGGGGGTGGTTCGACCATCGATACTGCCAAGGCCGCCAATCTTTACTCGACGTATCCGGCTGATTTTCTCGATTACGTCAACCCGCCGATCGGAAAAGGACTTCCTATCCCGGGTCCTTTGAAACCACTGTTCGCCGTTCCGACGACCGCTGGGACGGGAAGCGAAACGACCGGGGTGGCCATCTTTGACCTGGTCGAAATGCACACCAAGACGGGGATCGCTCACCGCCGGCTGAAACCGACGCTCGGCATCCTCGATCCGGAGAACACGCGCTCTCTGCCGCCCGAGGTAGCCGCCGCCACGGGGCTCGACGTGCTTTCCCACGCCGTGGAGTCCTATACGGCCCTCCCTTTTACCGAGCGGCCTCGGCCCGAGCGGCCGATCCTGCGGCCGGCCTACCAGGGATCGAATCCGATCAGCGATATTTGGTCTTTAGAAGCTCTTCGGATGGTGCGCGAGTACCTCCCTCGCGCCGTGGAGGACCCCGGAGACGACGAAGCGCGCGGCAGGATGCTGCTGGCTGCCTCCTACGCCGGAGTGGGGTTTGGCAACGCCGGGGTGCATCTTCCCCACGGCATGTCGTACCCCGTCTCGAGCCAGGTCAAGACCTATCAGCCCCCGGGCTATAACCTCGGGAAGGCCCTTGTTCCTCACGGCATCTCCGTTATCTTGAACGCGCCGGCGGTCTTCCGTTTTACGTCGCAGGCGTGCCCGGAGCGTCATCTGACGGCAGCGGAAGCTTTGGGCGCCGATGTGTCGAATGCTCAGCCGAACGACGCCGGCAAGATCCTCGCTGATCGGATCGTTACCTTCATGCGCCGTCTACGCGTTCCCAATGGTCTGAAAGCCGTGGGATACACCACTGACCACATCCCGGCCTTCGTCGAAGGCACCCTGCCTCAGCACCGCGTAACCAAGCTGTCTCCCCGCCCCGCCGGCCCCGAGGATCTCGCGAAACTCTTCGAGGACGCAATGGTAGCGTGGTAGGCGATCGTGACGACGCCCTAGTTTGATGTGGCGTACGCTCAACCAGCTTGCGGGCCAGAGATTCATCTCGGCGCCGGGACGATAGACCCATTAGAACGCAGGCCGAAGTTCCCTGGGAACCCAGTTCTGCCGGCGCAACCCTTACTCCGGTCGTCAGACATTCGGGGGACTAACTCGCCGCTGTCCCTCTTTTCCCGAGTCGAGCAACGTTATACACTGAAGCTTAGTAGCCGATGTACTGGTATGGAAAGAACGTTCATTCGAGTAGCTAACCGAATTGTCAATGTCCAGGCGATTCACGAAGTCGAAATCGATGAGAACGGCGACATCGTGATTCGCGTAGCGAACAGCGACACGCCCGTGCGCATAGGCGGTGTGAGGGCTCAAGAATTTCTCGGGGTGCTGGAGCGCTTCACGGTTTCCGAGCGGTCGGCAGCCGACGGCTAGGTCATATTCTAGGCGGACGCTAGCTCGGTGAAATGCTCGGTTCCAACGGTCTGGCTGGTTTTCCGTCCGCAACGATCGCCCCGGTCGGCTAACTCCTGGACGCCGCCGTGACGCGACAGGCAACTTCCCGTTTAGCTTCACCGGCCAAGCTACCTGTGCCAACGCGTGGAGGACCCGCGCTGCTGCTGCGCGCCACACGCTGGTTGACGCGGAGTCCTTACCAGCGTGTCCGCAAAAAAACAACCCCGGCTAATACAGCTTGGTAGGAACGACAAGCGAACCCGTTAACCGTCCGACTACGGCTTCGGGCGCGAACTGTTAGTCTCTGGCTATTCGTACCGCAGCGCCACCAGCGGATTCACCTTGGTTGCCCGGCGAGCCGGAACGTAGCACGCCGCCAGCGCCACCAGGACGACCACCAGACAGACAATGAGGAACGTCAGTGGATCGTGGGGTTGCACTTCGAAAAGCAAACTGCGGAGGAAGCGGGTGAGGCCCAGCGCTGCTGCCACGCCGATGCCGACCGCCGCCAGGGTGAGCTTCAAACCCTGCTTGAGAATCATCCTCTCGACCATGGTTTTGTCAGCGCCGAGGGACATCCTAATGCCGATCTCGTGACGCCGCTTCGCCACCGAGTAGCTCGTCACGCCATAAACGCCAACGAGAGCCAAGCCAAAAGCCACTGCCGCGAAAGCACTCAGCAGCCGGGTATAGAAACGTGGCTGCTCGAGTGGGCGATCCAGCCACTCCCTCACGGGCTCGATGCGACTAATCGGTTGCTCTGGGTCAACCTGCCAAACGGCCTGCTGGACGGCGGACGCCAGCATAGTTGGGTCTCCGCGGGTTCGAACCACCGACGTAAAGTTCAGACGAAAGCGAGCGTCCATCTCCGCCATTGTTCTTTCTTGCTGCGAGTAAGGCAGGTAGAGGGTCGGAAGGGGATCCATGCGTAAATACGTTCTTGCGTCGGCAGCGACGCCGACAACCTAGAAGCTTGTCTCCGCCCAGCGGTTGGCAACCGCGTCAAACGTCGCTTGGGCCGTAATCCGACGGTGGAGGACGTCTTGACCAGCCCAGTAACGCTTCGCCATCGCATCGTTGACGATCGCCACCCGCTGGGACCCCTCGACGTCCCGCGCGGTGAAACTCCGCCCCCGCTTGAGCGGGATCCCCATGGTGGTGAAAAAATCGCTGGTCACGTAGTGAGGATAGATCCGCTGCCGCCCTTCCTCCGGCTTTGCTTCGCCGTCCAGCCAAGCGTCGCCACCTCGGTATGTCCCAGAAGTGGCGGCAGTGCCCTCCACTCCCGGAAGGGCCTGCAGCCGTCCTAGCACCTGTTGCAAGAATCCGTCTCGTCGTGTCGTAATCCGGACCATCCGATTCTCTTCAGTCCCGGTCCCCTCGACGTACTTGTGGAGAGGGAGGCTCAGGTGCAGCGCGAGCAAGTTCTCCGGATCGAAGCCGAGGTCCAGCCTGCTCAGCCGCAGGAAACTGTTGATCATCAACCCGGAGCCTACTAACAGAAGCAAGGAGACGGCAATCTCTCCGGCCACTAGAAGGCTAAGATCTCGACGCTGGGCGCGGCCTGTTCCTGCGCGAGCCGAGTCCTTGAGGGTTTCGTTGAGGTTGGCCTTGACGGCGAGGATACCTGGAATAATTCCGATTACTAAACCACTCCCGACCGAAACCAACACCATGAACCCCAGCACGACCCAATCGACTCCGATTTCATTAGGCTGAAGCGATACCTGGGGGCGGAAATAGGTCCCTGAGACCAGGTTGCCCGGCATAAAAACCACCAAGAGCCGAACAGCCCATTGGCAAACAAGCAGTCCCCCGAGGCCCCCGGTTACTCCCAGTAAAGCGCTCTCGGTCAACGACTGCCGCATCAGACGAGATCGGCTGGCGCCAAGAACCGCTCGGATGGCAAGCTCTCTCTGCCGAGGCGCGCCTCTCGCAAGCAGCAAGCTCGACAGGTTGGCACAAGCGATCAGAAGCAGAAAACCGACAGCGCCCAGCAGTACCAGCAGCCGAGTCTCGATCCGTCCTATCAGATCCTCGTGGAGTGGGATGACGCTGACCGTCCAGCCCCGATTCGAGTCCGGATACTCGCGGGCCAGCCGGCCGGAGATGACGTCCATTTCGGCTTGAGCCTGCTCAATGGTCGCAGCCGGCTTGAGACGAGCCAGGATATACAACAGTCTGTACTGACGCTCCGCCGGCGAAAGGCTTTCAAACGGGTTCGGCAAGAAGAGTTCGGCACGCGGAAAGAGACGAAAATCGGGAGCAAGAACGCCCACGATCGTGTGACCCGTTCCATCCAGCATCAGGCTCTCGCCGATGACGCCGGGGTCAGCAGAGAAACGCCGCCGCCACAATGGATCGGTGAGCACGACGACCGGCTGGGCGCCGGATCGGTCCTCTTGTGGCCGGAACAATCGCCCCACAGCGGCCCGCGCTCCCAATAAGGGGGAAAAGCCGGCCGTCACCCGTTTGGCCCGCAACCGTTCGGGATCGCCCCGCTTGGCCAGACTCACGGTGAGGTCAAAGGCGGCCGCCATCTTGTCATAGAGCCGGCTTTGCTCCTTCCAATCGTGGAAGTTCGCGGCCGATCCCGGACTCCAAAAGATTTGTTGCTGGGGATTCCTCTCCGCCAACACGACCAGGCGATCGGGGTCTTCGTACGGGAGTGACCGCAACAAAGTCGCTCGCACGACGCTGAAGACTGCGCCGCTCGCGCCGATCCCTAGCGCCAACGACAACAACGCCAAGCCTGTCAACCCCGGACTCTTCGACAGAGCCCGGATTGCATGCCGTAAGTCTTCTAACACAGTGCTCATCGGGACCCTTCAGCACTTGTGGTGAGTCGCGGTGCCCCCCTCAACGCATTGCTCCGACGGGAACCGGTTTCAGGATGTCTGCCTCAGCCGTTGGCCGTCGCGGCTCCGCTTTCTTTCACGATTCGACCGTCGAACAGGTTTACGGTCCGGTCAGCCTGGCGGGCGTAGCGGGGGTCATGGGCAACAACGCAAACCGTCGAGCCGCCATGGTTCAGTTCAGCCAACAGTTCCATGACAGCCTCCCCGTTCTTCGAGTCCAGGTTGCCCGTCGGCTCGTCGGCCAGCAAGATCGCCGGATCTCCCACCAGCGCCCGTGCCACCGCGACCCGTTGCTGCCCCCCCCCCCCCCCCCCCCCCCCCGGAAAGTTGCGCAGGATAGTGCTTCGCTCGATGCTCCATTGAAACACGTTCGAGCGCCCCCAGAACGTGCTCCCGGCGTTGTCTCGCGCCCATACCGCGATAAGTGAGGGGCAGCTCTACGTTCTCGTACACGTTGAGATCGCCGATCAGGTTGAAGGCTTGAAAAATGAAACCGATTTCTAGATTCCGAATCCGCGCGCTCTCCGCCAGGGAAAGGCGGTCAACCGGCCGGCCCTTCAGCGTATACGTCCCCTCGGTCGGCGTATCCAGCAGACCCAGAATCGACATCAGGGTAGATTTACCGCAGCCCGACGGCCCGGCGATCGCGACGTAGTCGCCCTTGCTGATATCGAGGTCAATATCCACCAACGCATGGGTCTCCACTTCGTCCGTCAAGAAGACTTTCTTGACACCCGCGAGGCGAATCAAGGGAACACCGTCGGAGATCGCCTCTTTCATCACGTTGTTCCCATCAAAGTGCGGCGGAGACTTCTTCACTCCGGAGGTTTGACATGACCAATCCCGCCGGCTAGGACCGTAGGCGCCGCGAAGCGCCGTCTCATGTCGTCCGATTCAGGCCCGTCAGTTCAGCCGCACGCGGTTGAAGTCGTCCCAGGCGGACATGTCCGAAAGAACGACCTGGTCTCCGAGTTCGATGCCGTCGCGGATCTCAACCAAGTTGACCGACATCTTTCCGATCGTCACCTGGACCCTCAGTGCGTGTTTAGAGTCGGCTTCGAGTTTGAACAGCCCGATCGTAGAATCGGGCTGCCCGTAAACAGGTCGGCCCACATAAAGCACATCCGTCAGTTTTTCCAACTCGATCGTCGCGTCAACGCTCAAGTCCGGACGCGCCCCTTTGGGCAACGCTCCCTCCAGCTTCACGTCAACCGTGACCGTGCCATCTTCGACCGCCGGATCGATCCGGGCGACCGTCCCTCCAACGACGCCGTTGCGCGTGTCAATCTCCGCCTTCTGGCCCAGCTGAACATCCTTGGCTTGCGTCTCGGGAATGCGCAGCTGCGCCTTGAGTTTTTTCGGATTCGAGACCCGGGCCAGCACCTCGCCGGGGGTCACGAGTTCTCCCACCTCGACCTCCAATTGCTGAAGCACGCCATGGATGCCCGCGCGCACCCGCAGTTGCTCGAGCTGATTTCTTCGCAATCCGTACAAGCCTGTGACGCGCTCAATTTCGGCCTGCTGGGCGGCCAGTTGCGCCTCGACGGATTTCCGCCTTATCCCCAGGCGTTCGCGTTCCAACCGCAGACGCGTCGCCAGTTGCTCGGCCTCGACCTGTGATTTAGTGAGCGTAAGCCGCGAAATCAGTCCCGCCTCAGCCTGTTGTTCGTCGGCATCGAGCTGGGCCTTGGCCTGCAGGAACTCGGCCTCCACCTGGGCGGCCGCCGCTTCGCGGTCCAGCCGTTCCGTTTCCAACTGAACTTGAAGATTGGCGTATTCGGCTTCGGCGGCCTTTAATTGCGACTTCGCTTCAAAAACTTCCTGCTCCAGCCGCTTGTTGCTGAGTTCAAGAATAATCGTGTCCGGCTCGACCTTTGCGCCCGGCTGCACCAACCGGCGATCGACCCGCCCCTCGTCATTCGCCGCGATGTAAAGAATCTCTTCCGGAACCAATGTGCCCAGTCCACGAACTTGCCGCAGCATCGACCCCCGTTTGACGGTGTCGATAAAAACGGTCGCTCGATCGACGCTGGGAGCGGCCGGCTCCAAGTTGGAAAGGCCGTAGGTGATGGCGCCCAGGCATAGAACGGCGATGACGATATAAATCGTACTTCGCATTCGCCGCTTCCTAGCCACATCCTTGCGAGGAATATCCACGGTTTCCCTAATGACTTATATGGGGTATCCACTTGACTCAGGTGACCCCAAGATGTAGTATGCGCCTTCGTGGAGGATTATCCACGCGACCTGCTCGAGTTCGAGGTACGCTTCGCCAGCGAAGGGGCCTGTCGCGACTATCTGTCCGCGTTGCGCTGGCCGGAGGGTTTCCGCTGTCCGGGATGCGGGCATGAGCGGGCTTGGCCGGTGCGCAAAGTGTGGTTCGAATGCGCTCGCTGCGGGCGGCAGACGTCGGTGACCTCGGGCACGATCTTCCAAGACACACGTAAGCCGCTGCGGCTGTGGTTCCGGGCGATCTGGCACGTCACTTCGCAAAAGAACGGGGTCAGCGCGCTGGGTCTGCAGCGCGTTCTCGGGTTGGGCAGCTATCAAACCGCGTGGACCTGGATGCACAAGCTGCGGCGAGCGATGGTGCGTCCGGGGCGGGAGCGATTGGCGGGCGTAGTCGAGGTCGATGAGACCTATTGGGGCGCTGAGGAAGAGGGTGTGAGCGGCCGGCAGACCGAGCGTAAAGCCTTGATTGCAGTAGCCGCGGAAGAGAGAGGCCGCGGGCTAGGACGGATCCGCATGCAGCGCGTGCGGAACGCATCGGCGGCCAGTTTGATGCCCTTCGTGGAGGAGTCGGTCGAGCCGGGAAGCGTGGTGCACACCGACGGCTGGCTGGGCTACGAGCCGCTGGAGAAGAAGGGCTACCAGCATCGCATCGTCTTTCTGTCGGGCCGCCGCAAGCAGGCCTCGGAATTATTGCCGAGGGTGCACCAAGCGATCTCGTTGCTCAAGCGCTGGCTGCTGGGCACGCACCAAGGCGCGGTTAGTCACGAGCATCTGGACTACTACCTCGACGAGTTTGTGTTCCGCTTCAACCGGCGCAACTCACGCAGCCGGGGAAAACTCTTCTACCGCCTTGTGCAGCAGGCAGTCGCCGTGGACCCAACGCCGTATCGATCGATCGTCGCCGACTGGGACGCTGAGGCCCCGTGAGCCCAACCACAAGATGTTGGGGTTGCCTGAGTCAAGTGGATACCCCATTATGACTTATAAGGAATTGTAACAACACTCCACAATTAAAAAGGTCGGTGATGCAGAAAATGTTTGTATTCTGCCGCTTGGCGCGCCTGTTTTTCCTCGGTTTTCGGCCACGAGTTGCCGAGAACCAGCGGCAGGTATTCTCAGTAGGACAAGCAATCCTGCTTGTCGGGGTCTGCCTGCCAGAGCATCCCTCAGTAGGACCAGCAATCCTGCTTGTCGGGATCCTCGTGCCAGAGCCATCTCTTCGTCGAGATATACATTTCCACCGTCGCTTGGTTAGTGGGAGTCCGCCCATCTCTCGCATTCGTACCTCTTTAGAGCCAGCCCCTGTGCCGGCCAGCCCGGACCAAAGCCACGAGAATAACGACTTCCGCTGTCTCCATTATTGCTCACAGGGGTTTCTTCGCATTCTCCAAACCCAGCAGCACAGGCGACCCTGCCTGTGGATTTGTCAATCCAGCTCATCGTTTCAACAACTGACCCGCCCTTTGCTCTCCACCGAGCAGGCCCTGGAGGTTCGGTTCATCAACTACTGTGGCATTTCCACCGCGGGCTGTGATACGATCCCGCGCAGTCCTGTCAGCTGTTTTGAAAACCTTGGACCGCTGAAAACGGACGGAGTTGACGTACGCGATCGATGTCCTCTCAACACGAGCTTACGAAGAGGCGCTCGGCTTCCCATCCCGACCCCTCTGTCTCCATCGTGATTCCCACCAAGAATGCCGGGGAAGAGTTTGCGTTGACCCTCGAAGCCATTCGCTCTCAGACCGATATCGAGTCTGAAATCATCGTCGTCGACTCCGGGTCAACGGACTCGACGGTCGAGCTGGCGCGCCGGTTTGGCGCCAACGTATTCGAGGTCCCGCCTGAGTCTTTTGACCACGGCCGGACGCGCAACCTTGGCTTGTCTCAGGCTTCGGGTGAGTTCTGCATCCTGCTCTCGCAAGACGCCGTGCCGGTGGGTGAGACGTGGCTGTCTACGCTGCTGGAACCTTTCTCCGACGATCGGGTAGCAGGAGTCTCCGCTTGTATGGTCCCCCGCGAGGATGCCGACCCCATGGGTCGATGGGAGACCGAGTCTCATCGCGAACTCATGGGCAACTTCGTTCAAAACTATCGCGTTCAACCTTGGGATTGTTTTTCATCTCTAACCCGCGAGGAACGATTGCGGGTGACTTGTTTCAACAACGTTTGTTCCGTGCTTCGTCGAGGCATTTGGGAAGAACTGCCTTTCCGCCCGGGGAGCTTCGCGGAAGACATGGACTGGGCGGTGCGAGCCCTCGCCGCGGGTCACGGAATTGCTTACAACCCGCGCGCCCAAGTCGTTCACTCTCACAACCGCCCGCCAAGCTATCATCTGCGGAGACACTACGTTTCGAGCAGGATCGTTCCTCAAACCATTCAGTAGGATCCGCCCAGTCCGGCGATCCGCAACGACCTCGAGCTTGCCTATTTGATCCACTCTCTACGGGCGGAAGTAGCCTTTCTGCTAAAAGAGCAGGCGAACAGTTTTCAGCGGATTGAGGAAATCAGGCCCACCATTGCCGCGGATACGCTCGGCAAGTCTCTGCTGTCGGCCCTTGGACTAGGGCGCGGCGTACCCGACTACCCCGAACACGAAATTCGGAAGTCGTTCTATTTCCAGCTGGCGAGGATCTCGCGCTCAAATGTGAGTGTCGAAGCCCACCAGATGGGAGACTTGTTGGCGAAGCTGCTCGCAAGAATTATCGGAGAAACGCTAGGGTCCTACTACCTCTGGTGCAAGCGCAATCGGTGTGTATCCCAAGATTTGGAAATGCTTGACCGCTCGCTATTCGAGGAGGAGCGGCCAGAATTCCGCCAGTGGGAGGAGATAGACCGCCTACTGGAGACTCACGGGTTGGTTCAGGTCAACCTCGCCCGGCGAATGCGAAAATCGGGCCGTCTGGAGCAGACCGCTCAACGTTGGGCTAGGCGATTCCGGGCACACGTGCGCAACTCGGGCATCGGCTCCATCGAAAGCTGGGCTGAATACCCGTCGCAAACGGCGCTGATGGTAATCCCACTTGGCGTCAAGCGCCGGATCAACCGGCTGGCGCGGAAACCTTTGTTCGACCTGAGTGCTTATGAACAGTTCCGTCCTCAACCGCTTTTCGGACAAGATATCGTCTTGGAGATCGCGCATTTCGATGACTCCGCTTCGGGGGACCAGCCGCGGATGGTGGTCCACACGCCACACCCGGGTGTCGGCAACCTTGGTCTCATGGCACAGCTTGTGGAGACCCCGAGTAATGCCGACTGGGAAGTTTCCGTGCTGGTGACTGACAGCCCCGAGGGAATGAGCACGAATCCACCTGCTCCGGGGAGTCGAAGCAGTGCAAACGGCGATGTACACGCTCGGTTGGGGATCAGCCCGTACAAGAAACTGATTTTCGTCGATGTCCCTTGGTTCATGGCCGAGAGCGCGGCGCCGATCGCCGTGGAGCTGGCGAAGATCCGCGCAGGTGAGGATTTTCACTTCGTCGCGATGGTCCAAGCTGACCAAGTCGACGCCTTCCGACAAGGTATACGAGCGCTAGCTGTGGAGCACCACTTCACCCTCGTTGATAGCGAGCGCGCCCAACAGGATGCGTTGGTGGGCTCAACGGTTGCCGTCTTCCCCTGGTCAGTCGATTACCAACCCTCGCTTCTGCGGGCGGCGATCACGAAGAAAATCCCAGTCGTCGGTGTCTACGTAGAGACCTTCGGCAAGAGTTCAAGGAGCGAGCACGGTTTTCGTGGTGTGTCGACGTCCGCCCTGACCTCGCAGCTACCTCGTGTGCTGCAAGACTGCCTGAGCAACTTGGACCCAAGCGCGGACCAGCGGGGGCCGTGATACCTTGCCTATTTCGGCGGACCGTTTGCCGCACTGGTTGCTGTCCCTCAATGAACTGACAAGCCAAGTCGGTCGAAAGGTGCACGCCATGACAAACTATTTTTCCAAGCGGAAGTAGCTGCGGCGCCGCAGCCCCACAGGCTCGATTCGTGCGGATCCAAACCCGATTCCCATTTCAGACCTTGAAAGAAACGGCGCGACGAGGCTGTCATGGACGTCCCCTCCCACTACCGGAACGGCTGTCTTTATCTTCAACATCCGAAACTAGCAGATCCTGTCTCGGCTTCAGAACCGTGATCCAGGCGCCGCCGTTCGGATTCTCTACGATGCGGCGGGGCGCCCTTTGATTGAGGTGGCTGAGATCGAAAACCTTTCGTAGGCACTGTTGAGCACGTTTGTAGAGCTAAGATGCCTTAGTTTCATCTGATGCACTCACAGCAACCGGCAAGAGTCAACCAACGTTAGGGACGCCGACAAGACTTGTAACCGTAAAAACGGTTCAAGGTACAAATACATGGACTACTCTGGCGAGGCAAAGTTCACGATCCTTCTTAAGGCACGAATCGTTACCATGCAAACTTCGTCCGACCCACTTACACTCTTGCTCGGTTGCAAAAAGGAAACCGCGAAATCCTGGCAGAAAATAAGCCCGCTGGAAGCGGGCTGGGATCAGTTTCTGTTGGACTTCTACCGACCACCTGTAAAACGGCTGACCCAACCACATGGGGAAGCCGCGTGAACGCGGCTAGGACGCGCTTCCGAAGGGGCCTTACTAATTAAAATGGTTGTTCCGCCGAGGACACAAGTGTATAATCTGGGTGCCGGAGGGCCGACATCGCAAGCCCTAAATACAATGCCGTGCCAGAGCAGCAAAATCGCTGATTTCGGTCGAAGCTCCTTAGCTTCTAACATCCAATTATGCTTGCCTTCGCAAAATTACTCTGCCTGATTCTCATCAGCTACCTCCCTATGAGACTAGCTGCCGCCGGCTTGTTAAGACCCTTGGTTCTTCCGGGTTTCTAGTGGGCGAGTGAGGCTCGGTGGTAGTCTCGCGGGATGCAAGACCGCGAGCTATACCGCCAGATTCTGGGCATCGAAAGTCCCTGGAAAGTCGTGCGAGTGGAGCTGCGCCGAGCCGACGGCGAAGTCCACGTCTTCCTCGAACACGACGAGCAAGTCCGCTGGCCGTGCCGCCAATGCAGCGCCGTGTGCGCACTCCACGATCATCAGCCCGAACGCCGCTGGCGTCACCTCGACACCTGTCAGTACCGCACGATCCTGCACGCCCGGCCGCCGCGCAGCGACTGCTCCGAGCACGGGCCGCGCGTCGTGCGACTGCCCTGGGCCGAGGCTTCCAGCCGCTTCACCGCGCTGTTTGAAGCTCTCGCGATCTCGTGGCTGAAGGAAGCCAGCCAGCAAGGCATCGCCGAGTTGCTGGCGCTGAGCTGGGACGAGATTCACGGCATCCTGGAACGCGCCGTGCAACGTGGGCTCGAACGTCGCGCGGCAGAGCCGATTCCCTACCTGGGCGTCGACGAGAAGAGCTTCCGCAAGCGCCATCGCTATCTCACCGTCGTCAACGATCTCAACCGCTCGCGCGTGTTGTTCGTCGCCGAGGGACGCCGCCAGGCCAGCCTGGACGGCTTTTGGAAGACGTTGAGCGCAGAGCAACTCGCCCGAGTCGAGGCCGTCGCGATGGACATGTGGGATCCTTACGTCGCCTCGACCCGGGAGCATCTCGACGAATCGGAGAAAAAGATCGTTTACGACAAATATCACATCGCGGCGCATCTGGCGAAGGCGGTGGACCAGGTGCGGCGGGCGGAGAACAAGCGTTTACTGGCCCTCGGCGACGAGCGTTTGACAGGCACGAAGTACGCTTGGCTGCGGCATCCGGCGAACTTTTCCGAGGACGCCTGGCGCGAGTTCCGCGCGCTGCGCGAAAGCGACTTGAAGACGGCGCGGGCGTGGGCGTTGAAGGAAACGGCGATGCGGCTGTTCGACTATCGTCGCGAATCGGCGGCGCGAGCTTTCTTCGAGCAATGGCGCGGCTGGGCGAGTCGCAGCCGGCTGACGCCGATGGTCACCGTAGCGCGGATGTTGACGGCTCGCCTCGAAAACATACTCACGTATCTGAAACACCGCATTACGAACGCGGTCAGCGAGGGGTTGAACTCAAGGATTCAATGGGTCAAGGCCACGGCGCGCGGTTTCCGCAATCAACAGAACTTCATCAACGCCATCTACTTCCACTGTGGGAAACTCGATCTGGCTCCTTCGCCCACTTAAAACCCGGAAGAGGCAAATAAGAATGAATTTCTGATCATGGATGTATACCGCCAATGGTCACGCGTCCCGCATCGTCAGCCGGACGGAATGTGAGCACTCTGCCTAAATCCGGGCTATGCTCCAAACCGCCGGCCGGATGGACGATTGCGCTGGGACGGCCTTTTTCTCGAGGTTCGAAACTTCCGGACTTGCGATCATGGTCTTGGGCTGATCTGTGAAAACGGTTCGGCCCTTAGCCGTAACCCCTCCCAGGTCATTCCCTCGGGAAGGCCTCGCAATCTGTCTGCTCAGTTTCTATCTCCGGGATCAGGCTAGCATCCGACCTGAACCATTCTGCGGCCCGTTTGTCCTAAGCCATTGGAAAAAAGTGAAATAAAAACCCAAAAGTGGTGTGACTGGCCACACTGGTCGCCCACCTTGCAGACAGTCCGCCACGTTGTAGAAGTACCCCTACGGGAAAAAACACCGGATAAACAATTAGCAGCCCGTGGTGAAAGTCGTGCAGGAGCGAAAAATGGGGACTGCCACCAATTCGCCCCCGTCATGCCCTAGAAACAAAGTACTTAGCCTGAAGCGAATTGGCTGGCTGTACCCGATTTTTAGCGACCTTCACTTCTTCCACGGGCTGTTAGGGATGGATTCACGATTGGTACCATCATCGGATGCAAGATCGCTGTCGAGCCGTTGTGGGGGAATCGATGCCGGTTAGACTTCGGCTACGCCTGGCAGGCACTCGACTCTGTGTGATTTTACTCTCATATAAACCTCGCGAGTATTCCCTTCGAATACTGATCTCGCCTTATATGCCCGGACGGCTGCAAGACAAAGTCGCGTTGGTCGCGGGAGCCGGATCCGTCGGCCCTGGGTGGGGCAACGGCAAGGCCGCGGCCGTGCTGTTTGCCCGCGAAGGTGCGAAAGTTTTCGCTGTTGATATCAACAGCGCCGCGGCTCTCGAGACAACCGAGATCATCCGCGGCGAGGGAGGTAAGTGCGACGCACATGCGGCTGACGTTACGCAGGCGGATCAGGTTGAATCGATGGTTCAAGCCTGCGTTTCGCGTTTCAGACGGATCGATATTCTCCAAAACAACGTGGGCGGCTCCGCGCCCGGCGGGCCGGTCGAGATGTCCGAGGAGGAGTGGGATGCGCAGATCGACTTTAACCTGAAAGGCGCTTTTCTGACCTGTAAGTATGTGTTACCGGTCATGGAGAAACAAGGCTGCGGCGTGATCGTAAATATCGCCTCCGTCTCGGGGATTCGTTACCTCGGCCGTACCATGGCGGCCTACTACGCGGCCAAGGCTGGGCTGATTCAATTCACCCGAGTCACGGCAATGGGGTATGTCAACAAGGGCATTCGGTGCAACTGCGTCCTTCCTGGCCTGATGAATACGCCACTCGTAGCTCACCGGATTGCCGAGCAGTACGGCTCGGGCGACGTTGACGAGATGGTCCGGCGACGTGATGCGGATTGTCCGATGGGAAAGATGGGCGATGCCTGGGATGTGGCCTACGCGTCCTTGTATCTCGCCTCGGACGAAGCCAAGTATGTCACGGCGACCGAGCTCGTCGTCGACGGCGGGCTATCGGCGAAGTTTTAGTCGGCCGTGCGCGAGAGACAGGCCACCGTGCCTCACAGGGTCGCCCGCGGCGGCGGACCCAATGATCGAAGCCGCTTCCTCGGGCTGACGGCGCCGTAGCCCGCCTCCGGCCCCAAGCGGCGTCAAGGCGGCATCACCAAAGCGGGCTAACGCAGCGCGGCCGTCGAATATACGTTCGTTGGGCTCCACAATAGGAACCCGCCGTAGTCCTCGCCCAAGGCTTCCTTCACACCTTGGATCTGCTTCTTCACCATGGCGGCGTCGTAAACAGCCCCGCGGTCGAAGTCCTGCAGCCACGGCCTTAGCCTTGTTGAGCTCGGGCGGCTCGACACGAAGGCCAGCAGCCGCTTTCGTGCCGTCTTCAACGAATAGTTCACGACTTCGTAAGGGTGTTGAGCCGGATTCTTGAAGCCCTTGAAGCCTGCTGCATAGTGCGAGGGATAAACCATCGGGCACACGTAATCGAAATAGGCGTAGGCATCTTCGATCACTTGTCCGACACCAAGGGCGTCCCGATTCACCGTGGCCAGACCGAATAGATCGGCCGACAGTCGCGCGTCAGGGAACTTCTGACGGAGATACGCAAAAAAGCTTTGAATCACCTGTCGCCGGGGCAACTTGCCTCTCGAAACGGGGAAATACATATCATTCAACTCGCCGTCCGACGGAAACCGGATGTAGTCGAAATTCAATTCGTCGACACCGCTCCGCAATACGTCTTTCGCAATCGCAATGTTATAGTCCCATACCTCGATCGCCGCCGGGTCGAGCCATGCCAGTTTCCTGTTGTCGAGCCAAAGTGTTGCCTCTGACAAGCGAGGCTCCTCCCCAGACAACTTCGATCTACTGTGCACTGCCAATTCCGGTCGCGCCCTCGCCAACTTCGGGTCCGTGAACACCACAATTCTGGCAATCACATACAAACCCGCATCCTGAAGCCTGCCCACGAGGGACCCAAGGTTGCGAATGATCCGATGCCTTGCTTGATACGCAATAGCTTCTGGGACGCTTGTGTCGAACCCAACGCGCCCAGTGGCATCTTTGACGTCGATGACGACGGTGTTGACCGAGCCGTTTCTTGCAAGCTCAATCACACCCTCAACGCGGTCTTGTACGGTCGTCGACCAGAACGATAAATAGATTCCCTTGAAGACCCTAGGCTGGTTCACCGAGCGCTTTGGCGGTTTCGGGCCACGAGCCTCGATGTTCGGGGGAGCTACTGGCCCCTCCACTTTCCCCGCCGCCTCCAACGCATTTTCCGGCGCTTTCAGCGCCGATGAGACGAGCGCTCCCTCGCGCCGGACCCGCGTCGAGGGGAGCAGCCGTTCTGCTTCCAACCCGGGCGTGGAAGGGTGAACCGAAAATTCGGAGACTAAGCCCAGCCAGGCGGAAAGGACCACCAGGATGATCACCAAGAAACTGTATGGTGCTGTGCCAAGACCCCGTGGCTTCTGCATGGCGCGAACTCGATGAAGAAGGCTCTATCTTATAAAATCGGCCCCCGGGCCAGAACTTTGACTTGCGGAACCTGGGACCGGTCATCCCACGCTGCCTAGGGACCTACTTTTCGTGCTTTCCTAATTGTTTGGGCGCTCCGAGCTGTGGTCGCGTTGCTGGCCCGCCGCCCGTCAGAGCCGATTGTTGCAATTCATAAATCGCTCGGAGCGGCAACGCCTGCGCCAACGGTCGAGCCGATCATATCCGGGACGGTCTAACAGCCCGTGGCAAAAGTCGTGCAGGAGCGAAAAATGGGGACTGCCACCAATTCGCTCCCCGTCATGACCCAAGAAACAAAGCACTTAGCCCGAAGCGAATTGGCTGGCTGTACCCGATTTTTCGCGACCTTCACTTCTGCCACGGGCTGCTAAGTCCAATGACATTCTCAACTCTTGGGGGCGTGAGGGTCAGCGGGAGGAACCCCGAACTTCGGTCAGGAACGCACGTATAGCCTCCCTAAGGCAACGTTCGCTTGCGGAGTCGCCGACCGCCGGACCTTCTACGAAATGGGGATTACTTACCCGATAGGTCTGGATCTCCATTGGTGGGGACGGGCCGCCAAAGGCTGTGAATCTTGCCACCCGCGCACTGGTCTAATCCGCTCTAATCCCAATACTTGTTACTTCGTGTGCTTCAGCCCCCGCAGGGGGCGTAGGATAATAGCCCACGGTGGAGCCGGACTCCACTAGGCGAAACCGTGGGTTCGGTGGACCCGGAGGGCTATCGGGCCGCGGTGGAGCGGCACGAGAAGCTGTATCGGGAGCAGTTGGCGGCAGAGCGGCGCTGAGACGCGCGGGGGCGTCCACGCACCTCAAGTCTGGCCCGATTGCGCACCCGTCGAGTCGCCGACGCCCCTGGGCCTCAGAACATGGCGCGATGAACGCGCTTCCATCCGGTTCGCGGAAGTTGAGGTGGCGAGGGGTTGAATCGCGGCTGGCATCCAACTGGTTCGGATCCGGCACGTCCCGCAAACAAGCTGCTTCTGACAATCCCCGATCTCGTGCGCACCACGGGTGTGGCGCCCGGCGCTAAACCACAGGCTGCAGCGAGGACGAGAGTCGGCCCGTCGCCCGCAGTTCGGAAGGCAGTAAGGCTGCGTAGACGGTCGAGTTAACGGGGGTCGGCACGGCTGAGTCCTGACCGTATCGCACAACCGTACCGGTTTGATACTCGAGCTCCGAGGGTCTGCCCTCGACGATGTCTCGCTGCATCGAGGCCGTGGCGGCGTGAGGCAGAGCGTCGACCAGCCGCATGGCTCTGTCTGTCGCGTCGAGGCTGATGGCAATGTTGCGCTTGCGGGCCACAGCCACGATCTCATCCATCGCCGCTCGCAGAATCGCGCGGGTTTCGGGAACCGCCCGAAGGACACCTACGGGTTCGCGTACAAGTGCACCCACTCCGCCAAGAGGCGCGACAAACAAAAACTTTTCCCACAACGCGGCTTCAATGTCATCGGGCGTGGTCACGGTCATGCCCTTGGCGGATTCGAGTGCCGCGCGGATCCGGTGAACCCTATCCGTGTTCTCTCGCCCCAGCTCGCCGAAGAGTATCGTTGGCTCCAACCCATCGTGACGTATCCGGGCCGGAGCAATCCTTGTGCTGAAGATTCTGCACAGGCCTCCCAAGATGTGTCGCGGGCCCAGAATCTCTGCCAATAGACTCGGCGCCTCGACACCGTTTTCGAGAGGAATAACCGTAGTGTTGGGACCCACCAGCGGAGCCAGAGATCGCCCCGCCTCGGGGATTTGTGGCGCTTTGACAGCCAGAAGAATTAGATCAACCGGTCCCACCTCGCTTGGATCACCGACCGCCCGGGGGCTCGCTATGGAAAAGTCACCGTGACCGCTTTCTACCTGCAGCCCGTGGGTTCGCAAGCGATCAAGTGTTCTGCCTCTGGCTAGAAAAACAACGTCGTGTCCGGCTTCTGCGAGGCGGCCGCCAAAGTACCCGCCGACCGCACCGACACCTACAACGGCGATGCGCATTGACTCTTTTCCTCCCAATTCGTTGGAACGACCGCCCGAACTGCCTCCGAACTAGTATGCACCCCTTGGTTCCGCCGTTGTTGCTGCCGAACCATTCACTGCGTTATCCTCCCGGTCGGCGCAGGTGCACTGTTGAGAGTTCGCCTATATCGCGTAATTTTACCGGTTGACGACATCGAGCGAGCCGCCGAGTTCTACACCGAGTTACTCGGCGTCACCGGCAAGCGTGTGTCGCCTGGGCGGCACTACTTCGACTGTGGACGTACCATCCTCGCGTGTTACGACCCGGTCGTGGACGGTGACGGCAGGGGCGACGGGTGGCACCATCATTTCAATCAGTACGTCTATTCCGCTGTCGAAGACTTGAGAGCGGTCTTCGAACGAGCAAAGCGACTTGGCTGCCAGGCGCTAGACGAGAAGATTGCGGACATGCCGTGGGGCGAGCGTCTCTTCTACGCACGAGACCCGTTCGGTAATCCGATCTGTTTCGTTGACGAGCATACCCTGTTCACCGGGAACTAACCGACTCCGAGCGGAAGCTTTGAACTGGGATTGCCGTTCAAAAGCGTGTAGCGTAGGGCTGGGCCGTCGTTTTGCCCAGACCTGCGGCCTTTTCTGCCTGGTTGCGTCGGCAAGAAAACCTCGATGGCGCAGGGCGACACTCTGGATCCAGGCCCGAGTCGAACCGAAGCGTTCATCGCCCAACTAGCCAGGTGCTCTGCCCTTGATATCCCAGAAGCAGTCGAACACCGAGCCGCGAGTGTGAGCGAGCGGTCCAGAGGTGAGGCCGCTCGGCATGGATGAATCCGCGTCCTCTCAACACCCACCTAGCGAGAACAAAACTGTCGTTCCAGCCCGCATAACGGACGAACAGACTTGACACAGTCGCTATTCTGAAGGGGGAGACTGCGGAGACCGGCATCGCGCTCGACGAGCGAAAAAAAATACGAAACAAACCCAATCTCGCACAACCCACAGGGAATCAGTGCGTTGCCGGAGGCTTCCAGGACGGAGTTCGTAGCGGCCTTTTGCTATTGTGGCGCACGCATTCTTGCGTGCTGGAGTGAACCCCCAAAATGAGACAGTCGTGATAGCGACACTTTAGCCGGGAAAGGAACTGCGAGTGGGCAAGAGACGAGTTTACAAGTTTCCCGAAGAATACCGGAAGATGGCACTGGAGCGGCTGAAAAGCTGCCAGAGCGTGACAGCGCTGTCGAAGGAGCTGGGGATTCACCGAGGGCTGCTGTACAGGTGGCGAAATCGGATGGAGCCGACGGAGGAGGGGCCCGGTCCGCCGGTCGCCTCCCGCGAGCGGGAACTGCGCCAGGAGATCCGCGCGTTGCAGCGTCTGTTGGGGGATAAGACGCTGGAAGTGGATTTTTTCAAAGGCGCCTTCTAAAAAATCGAGGCTCGACGCCACGGCAGCGGCAGCTGTGGCGAGAAGGCGTCTACGACCAAATCCGGGAGTTGATGCCGCTGCAAGGCAGACTGAGTGTCGAGCGGATGTGCCGGCTGGCCCCAGTGAGCCGGGCTGGTTTCTATCGGTCATTCAAAGAGCAGATGCCGCTGGAAGAAGACATGGAAGTGCGGTCGGCGATCCAGGAGGTTGCCCTCGAACATCGGCGACGCTATGGCTACCGCAGGGTCGCGGCGGAACTCCGCCGGCGGGGGATGGTGGTGAACCACAAGCGCGTGGCGCGGATCATGCGCCAGGACGGGTTGCTCGGGGTCCAACCCCGGGCGTTCGTGGCCACCACGGAGGCCGATCATCCGCTGGAGGTTTACCTCAACCTAGCCGCCCGCATCAAGCTGACCGGGATCAATCAGCTGTGGGTGGCCGACATCACCTACATCCGGCTGAAGGCCGAGTTCGTTTATCTGGCCGTGGTCTTGGACGCCTACTCGCGGAAGGTGGTGGGCTGGGCGCTGGAGAGAACGCTGGCCGCCCGCTTGCCGCTGGCGGCACTGGAGCAGGCGATGGCCGAACGGCAACCGCCGCCCGGCCTGGTCCATCACTCCGATCGCGGTGTGCAGTACGCTTCCGGCGCCTACGTGAGGAGCTTGCGCCGCCAGCAAGCGATCCCCAGCATGAGTCGGCCGGCGAACCCCTACGACAATGCCAGTTGTGAGAGCTTCATCAAGACGCTCAAGCGGGAGGAGATCTACGCCAACGATTATCAGGATCTCGACCACCTGCGCGCGAACATCGAGGACTTCATCGAGCGCTACTACAACCGCTGCCGTCTGCATTCGGCGCTGGGCTATCGGCCCCCCGAGGAGTTCGAGCGGGCCGCCGGGACGAAGGCGGCTTGCGCCGGAGCGACGATGAGTTTTTTTAGGCAGCAGGAGATCTATCGATCCGATGGGAAGGGGTTGCTGAACGAGAAGCCGACCGCAGCCGGCTCCCCGAACCATCGTTTCGATGAGTCTCCGGCCGGCTATTCCTCGGCGGGTTGGTCTCCACCAGAGCCCGCCTCCGCTTCACCCGCCGAGGACCATGCTAGAACAGAAGAGGCTATGGGGAGAAGGAAAAACCATTGAACGGCGAGTGTCGCTACCGCCGATTGTCTCAGCGGAGGGGTTCACCCCAGTGCCGTGTCGCCATTCGTGGCGACATCGAGTATCGTATGTAGCGCGCGCTCTCAGCATGCCGCGTCGCGATAACTATCGCCGCAGCGCACCACCCCAGGCGCAGGAGCAATGGGAGAAACAAAAACGACCAAACAAAGCCAACTTCTCATAACCCCTATTAATCCAGCAACTTACACGACGAATCCACAGCGACAGGGAGATCGGCGGGAGATTCAGCGGACGGACTGATTTGCCGTAAGTGCCTGTCCAGCCGCCTGGCGAGAGCGTCTATTTACATTCAGGACACGCTGGCAGTACACTACCCTCGCCACATCACACAGACCGGGACGGCCACGATGAAGATTACAGCGATTGAAACCCTGCATTGCGACGCCGGCTGGCGGAACTTTTCGTTGGTCAAACTCACGACCGATACCGGCTTGATCGGCTGGAGTGAGTTCCAAGAGGGTTTCGGGTCGCCGGGTGTTTCAGCGGCGATCGAGGGGCTTGCCGCGATGGTGGTGGGCCAGGACCCGCGGCACACCGAAAAGATCTACTGGGACCTCTGGGCAGCCATTCGTCCTGCCGTCGGCGGGGTCGCGGGAGAAGCGGTCGGCGCGATCGAGAACGCCCTCTTGGACGTCAAGGCGAAGCACTACGGCGTTCCTGTCTATGAGCTTTTGGGCGGCGCCGTGCGGGATCGGCTGCGGGTTTATTGGTCGCACTGCGGCACCTATCGAGTCAATTGGCCGGAGGCTCATCAATACCCGCCCGTCAAGTCTCTCGACGACGTCAGGGGTCTCGGCCGTGAGGTAAAGAAGAGGGGCTTTACGGCTCTCAAGACGAATATCTTCCTCTTCGATCGCGAGCCGAGCGGCTACCTGCCTGGATTCAATCGCCCGGCCGGCTATCCCGAGCTGAACGCCGAGCGCGATGTGATCGACGGCCTGAAGGCGGAAATGGAGGCTTTTCGAGAAGGCGCCGGCCCAGACATTGACCTCTTGCTTGACCTCAACTTCAACATGAAAACGGAAGGTTATCTGCAAACGGTCGACGCGCTGGCCCCGTTGGGTCTGTTCTGGATCGAGATCGACAGCTACAATCCACAGGCTCTGGCGCTGATCCGGCAGCGCTCGACGACCCCCATCAGTTCCTGCGAGACCTTGATCGGGATCCGCGAGTTCCGGCAGTATTTCGACTGCCAGTCGATGGACGTGGCGATCGTTGACGCGGTCTGGAACGGAGTGTGGCAATCGATGAAGATCGCGGCCGTCGCCGAGGCCCACGAGGTCAACGTCGCGCCGCACAACTTCTACGGCCACCTTTCGAGCATGATGAGCGCGCATTTCTCAGCCGCCGTCCCGAACTTCCGGATCATGGAGACGGACGTGGATGAAGTGGCCTGGCGGGACGAGTTGTTCACCGTCGCTCCCCAGATAGAGGACGGCTACCTGATTCTGCCGAAGACTCCGGGATGGGGGACGGAGCCCAGCGAGGCGGGGCTGAAGGCTCATCCGCCGCGGCAGCTCGGCGGGATACTCGGAAGCCGCCGATGAGGCCGGACGCTTGAGTCTCGCAAATCATGATGACATGGCCGTGTTCAGACTGTAGGGGCACAGCATGCTGTGCCCGTGCTCCAAAGTCACTGTATTTTGCGAGCCTCGATAGGCCGGGTAGTAGAAGGAAAAGAACAAGCAGTTCACAGCAATTGTGATGCGAAAGAAGGAGCTGCCGGAATGCACGTCGCCGTAGGAGAGAAAGCCGCCCGCGGTTTGACCCTCTCGCAGGACGATGTACAGAAATACGCGGAGATCACCGGCGACTACAACCCACTTCACTTTGACGAGCAGTTCGCTGCCCGCACGAAGTTCAAGCGTCTGGTCGTGCAAAGGCGGCCTAACGACTGGGGTCCTGAACGCGCTGGTCGCCACGGACATGCCGGGCCCTGGCACCGTGTTTCTGAGCCACGACTGGAAGTTCACAGCCCCAGTGTTCATTGGGGACACGATCACCGGCGAAGCGGAAGTTGTCAGCGTTCATGCGAGCAAGCCGGTCGTACAACTCAAGATCAAGGTGACTCGCCAAACGGGCGAAACAGTTTTGGAAGGAGCGGCTTGGTGTTACACGTTTTCACCGGAAACCGGGGTGGTGAAGTAGAAAATTCGGGGTCACAAGCTCGTTTTCTGGCGTCCTTGCGCGTAGGACCAGTGGTATGGACGCTGGAACCAAACACCTACTCGCTTCGCAGTACTTCGAGAGGTTTTTTGCCCAAGATACGGAAGCTGGAGAGCCAGCCGGCAGTGTTCGCAAGCAGGGCCGTGGCAACGACAGCGACGGCATTAGGCAACAGGTCGAATTGGAAACCGCTGTCAAACACACGGTTGAGTAGCAAGCTGGAGAATCCCGTGGCCAGTAGGCTGCCCATCAGCCCGGCCACCGAGCCCAAGACCAGAAACTCGGCCGAAAAGATCCCGGCTACGCGGCGGCGCGTTGCTCCGAGCGTTTTGAGGATGGCGACCTCGCGGATGCGGCGAAAGCGCGTCGCCATGACGCTTGAAACTAGAATGACAACGCCCGCCAAGATGGCAAAGGCGGAGACGAAGCGAATGACGAGTCCGATTTGGTCAACTACTTCTTGCACGATCACGAGGACGTCGGCGGCATTGATGACCGTGACGGTAGGGAACTCGTCGAAGGCGACACGTTGTAATTCGACTGCCTGCTTGGGGTCAATCCGCACACCTCCGTAGTAGGTTGCAGGAAAATCCGCTAACGCCTCGGGCGTGAGGATGAACTCGATCGTGCCTCCCGGGCGTATCGCTTCAGCACGGTGAAGGGCTACAACCTTCGCACTGAGGTTTCGCCCTCCCACCCGCCAGTCGACTCGAGAGCCAACTTCCACACCGAGAATGGCCGCCGCACTTTGCTGAACGGCGACCAGCGGCTCGCTTCGCGCGGAGTCATCTGGCGTCCACCACTGTCCCTCGATCAGCTCGATATGTTCAGGCAGCTCTTCTCGCCAGGTGATCGTTCTCGTGCGCCGGAACCGTTGGTTCCAGCCTTCGAGTTGCATCTGCTCGACGAGCTTCCCGTCTACGGACACCAACTGGGCTGCGACGGACGGTACCAACTCGGGTTCGTTTTCGATGCCGGGGTGGCGTTCAAGTAGCGCTAAAAGGCCGTCGCGTTCTTGGTTGGTAATGTTAATTAGGAAGACGTTCGGCATGTCTGGCGGCGCGCTGCGCACGATTTGCGTCAGCACGGAGGATTGAACCAGGTAAATGCACAGCGTAAAGGTGACGCCGATGCCCAGCGCTACCAGGATCGCCTCGGCGTGATTGCCCGGCCGATGCAGGTTGGCGATACCATGGCGAAGGGACACAGGGAGTTTCCACGGCAAGCGGCGCGGTAGCCCGCGCAGGAACCGCAACAGCAGCCAGGCGGCCACGCCGAGCACTCCTAAGCTGACGAGCAAGCCGCCGGCAAACCAGGTCCCCAGCAGGACCGACTCACCCAGCCAAACAGCAATAGCGGCGATCGCGGCCACGATCATGAGGCCGACCCCGAGCGAAGTGCGCGACTCCGTCCACCGCTGCTTCAGTGTTCGCTCAGCCTGCAGGAGGTCACGCCGAAAGATCAATGCCGGGCGAACGCGTCGAACGCTCAGTAGCGTGGGCAAAGTGAACAGAAGAACAACCAACAGGCCCACAGCCAGTCCTTGAATTGCCGCCGAAGGCTGCCACTCCAGCGACGAGAGCTGCGGAAAGTAGTTGGAGATGAGTTTCGGGAACCAGGCCTGCACGCCGTAGCCGAACAGAATCCCCAGGACGCTCCCCAGGACGCCAAGAGCCAGAGTTTGCAACAGGTAGATTCGCATGATCTGCGACGATCGAGCACCGACGCACTTCATGATGGCGATCGTGTCAAGTCTTTGCTGCAAGTGCGAGTGCATGGCCATGCCGACACCGAGGGCGCCGACGATCAGCGCGACCAGGCTGACCAAGCTCAGGAATTTCGTGGCCCGGTCAAGGCCACGTTCCAGCGTGGGATGGGTTTCGCGGAAATCGACGATTTGTGCTCCCTTGAACTCGCTCTCGAGCTCGCGTCGGGCTGCGGGGATCGTCATTCCACCGGGGGGGAGTCGGAACAGGTAACGCTGAGAGGCGCGGCTGCCCCGCCGGATCAAGCCGGCCCGGTCTAGGCCTTGGCGGCTTATCATCAGGCGGGGACCGACGTTCATCGTTCCCGTCATCCGATCCGGCTCGAGGACGACGGTTGCCGCGATGCGGAACTCAGCGTCTCCCAAACGGACACGGTCGCCCACGTTTACATTGAGCCGTACCAGAAGATCATTTGACACAGCCATGGCGTCGGCGTCGGCGAGGACTGCATCTAGCCTTCCTGTGGGATTCAGCTCAATGGCGCCATAAAACGGGTACTTCCCGGGCTCAACGGCCTTCACGGCGACGAGCAAGGGCCGCCGGGATTCGGGTGACGACATCATGGACAGCGTTTCCGTCACCCAGGTTCGCTCCACACCTTTGCCTTCGAGAGCGTCGAAGACGGCCTGCTGTGCGTCCGAGGGCAGATTGAACATCCTCACCGAGAGGTCGGCGGCGAGCAGCGTTCGAGCGTCCCTGAGAAGCGTGTCGCGAAAAGACCCGCTAAAGCCACGCACTCCTGTGAGCGCACCCACCCCGGCGGCAACTGCCAAGATCACAAAGAGGAATTTGCCCTTCGCCGCACGTGCTTCGCGCCAGGCAACTTTCACGGCACTGCGCCAGCTTAGAACGCGAGTCATTGTCTGGGAGCAGAATTTTCTAGTCTTGGGGTGTGGTGGTTTCGAGGCGGTCCACCGCATCGTGCGCCGTCGGCGAAGTCTGGGCTGTGTCGGAAGAAGCCACAGGCAACAGCTTGTCCGATACGATCCGGCCGTCGTGGAGGCTGATCAGGCGATCCGCCAGGGCGGCGAGTTCGCGATTGTGTGTGACGAGAAGCAAGGTCGTCCGCTCGCTGCGGTTGAAATCCAACAGCATTTCGAGGACATGACGACCATTGGCGCTGTCGAGGTTGCCGGTTGGCTCGTCCGCCAAGATGAGGGGCGGCCGGCAAACAAAAGCCCGTGCAATCGCCACTCGTTGCTGTTCGCCCCCGGAAAGTTGGACGGGGTAGTGGTCGAGACGACCCGAAAGTCCGACATTTTCCAGAAGTTCTCGGGCGCGCGCCGCACCGTCGTAGCCGTCAACCCCAAGGTCGAGAGGAAGCAAGACGTTTTCCTCGGCGGTCAAGGTGGGCACCAATTGGTAGGACTGAAACACGAATCCGATCTTGCGGCCCCGCAACACCGCCATCTCGTCTTCGCCCAGGTGCGTGATTTCCTGGCCGTCGAGTAGGATTTGGCCTGACGAGGGTGCGTCGAGGCCCGCTAACAGCCCCAGCAGAGTGCTCTTTCCGCTACCCGAAGGTCCCATAACGGCGACAAACTGGCCACGGGGCACGGTGAGGTCGATGCCCTTGAGGATCTCGACCCTCTGGGAGCCGCTGTCGATCGTTTTCGACAGACCTCGTACCTCGATGATGGGCTGCGGATTCGACATTGACCCCGGTCGCAACTTATTATGGCATGCAGTGCGTACGGCGCCTCTCCTGCTCACTTTAGTCGTCTCTTGGGCCTGCGGCTCCGGACTCCCCGGCGTTAACGGGTCGGGCGGAGAGCCGGCGGCTCCCCCGAGCGACGCGCCCTCACCATCGTTAGGCTCCCATCCGGTTATCGTCGCGTTCGGCGATAGTCTGACCGCGGGGCACGGGGTCCCCTTGGGGCAAAGCTACCCCGACTACTTGCAGCGAGAGCTCAATCAGTTGGGATTGAAGTTTGTCGTGCGCAACGAGGGCATGAGCGGCGACACGACCAGTGGGGGGCTCGTTCGCAAGGAGATCGTAAGCACCCTGAACCCCGAATACGTCATCGTCGCTTTCGGCGGTAACGACGGCTTGCGGGGGCTGGATCCTGAACGAATGAGGTCCAACCTGCGCGAGATAGTCACCCATTTTCGACAACGCGGAAGCCAAGTGATTCTGGCCGGAATGAAGCTGCCACCGAACTACGGCCGTGAGTACTTGGACGCGTTCGAGAAAGTCTTCCCGGAAATAGCCCAGGATCTCGGCGTGCCGCTAATACCCTTTCTGCTGGAAGGTGTCGGCGGCAACCGGGAGCTGATGCAGGCCGACGGCCTACACCCGACCGCGGAGGGCAACCAGCGCGTGGCGCGGAATGTGCTGCAGGTCTTGGAGCCGCTTTTGGCGGCGCAAGCTAAAGCCGAGCAAGCACGATAAGCGCGACCCGCGGGAAGCAAAGCGGGCCGCCGCTTGGCGGTTCACTTGTAACCCGGTTCACTTATAAGCAAGGTGCAGCACGGAGATCCCGCCGGTGAGGGAGTGAACTTCCACCCGGCGGAAGCCGAACGACCTCATCTCCGCCGCAAGCTGATTTGGCTCCAAGAACTGTCGCACCGAGTGCTGTAGGTAAGAGTAGGCGTGTCCCGAACCCGATATAGCGTTACCGAGCTGCGGGAGAATGCGGCGGAAGTAAAACTCGAATAGAGGCCCCCAAAATCGGTTCTTGGGTCGAGAAAACTCCAGAATCGCCAGGCAACCGTTGGTTCTCAGCAGGCGATTCGCTTCTTGCAAGCCCTTCTGAAAGTTCGCCAGATTCCTAAAGCCCCAAGCAATCGTGATCAGATCCAACGACTCATCCGGCAGGGGAATCTCGAGGGCGTCGGCCTCGACCAAAAGAGAAGATAGCTTTCTCCGGCCCATCTTGGTCTTCGCCCGCGCCAGCATCGGCCGGCAGAAGTCAGCGCCCAGACCGGGCGTGGCTGCGAGGCCCAACAGGCGACTTCGTTCAAGCTCGAGTGACAGCAAAAGGTCTCCGGTGCCGCAGCAAAGATCCATCCAGCGAGTCGACGGCTCCGCCAGGTATCTTCCGACCTTGCGAACCAGGTACCGCCGCCAGTACTGATCGATCCTCAGGGAAAGTAGTCGATTCAGAAGGTCGTAGCGTGGCGCGATCTGGCCGAACATCCCACGGATAGCGCGGGCTGCCTGTGCTTCATCGCCAGGCTCTACACCGGCTGGAGTGGCCCCTGCGCTCATCTCTCGCCGAGCGATTGGCTGACCGCGGAATCTGACGTCCGTGACGCCTTGCCATGTAAGCTCAAGGCACTCTCCGCAGCCTCCAAAACCAACCGCGGATCAGGCTCGCTGACCACACGCACACGGCCAACTTCTTCCGGGAGAACGAAATGGACTCGTCCGCCCACCGTTTTCTTGTCGCCCGCGAGGCGCACAACCAGCTTGGCCGCCGAAATCCCTTCCAAACTCGGTATCGGCCCATAGGCCAAGATGGTTTCCTCGATGGCCTGGCGCTCCTCGCTTGCCAACAGTCCGGTTGACTCAGCCAGCCGTGCCGCGGCCGTCATCCCGTAGGCGACCGCTTCTCCGTGTAGCAGGTGCCGGTAGGCGCACTCTGCTTCGAGAGCGTGCCCCAGCGTATGACCGTAATTCAAGATCCGCCGCAGGTCCCCTTCGCGCTCGTCCTTGGCTACGACCTCGGCTTTGATGCTCACGGATTCCGTAATGATGGCTTCCAGGACCTCTGGCTCGCGGGACAAGACCGCCTCTCGTTGGTTTCGCAGCAAGTCGAAGAGGCCACGGCTCCGAATGATGCCGTACTTGATGACTTCGAACAGCCCGGCGCGGTATTCGCGTTCCGGCAGAGTCTCAAGTGAAGTGGGATCGATCAGGACCAGGATAGGCTGGTGAAAGGCGCCCAGAAGATTCTTGCCGGCAGCCAGGTTGACGCCGGTCTTGCCTCCGATCGCGGCATCAACTTGTGCCAGCAGAGTGGTTGGCACCTGGACGACGTCGACCCCGCGCATATAGGCCGCCGCCAGAAAACCGCCAACGTCCCCTGCCACGCCCCCGCCAAACGCCAACACGCATGAGCTTCGGTCAGCGCCGGCGGCGTACATTTGGTCTGCCAGCGACTCGATTTGCTCCAGCCGCTTGCCCTCTTCTCCGGCGGGCATCGTCAGGATCGTTGAATCCAGCGCCTCGAGGCCTGCTTCGAAACGCGGCCCCTGGTGGCGCCAGGCCCCCTCGTCGGCAATGACAAAGATGCGGCGCCCGCCGACGAGCAGGTCCAGGTAATCGGACGCGTGCTCCAGCGACCCACGCTCGACAACCACGTCGTAGCTCGCCCCGGCGGTCCGGACGGGAATCCGCATGCCTCCTTTGTACCACGCTATCCGTGGGGCCGCCGCGCCCGGCGGCGATTCAGGAGCTCTCAGTCGAGCACCGAGCCGCGAGTGTGAGCGAGCGGTCCACAGATGACGCCGCTCAGCAAGGGTGAATCCGCGTGTACTTCGACGTCGCCTGAAACGGGAACAAAATTCTCCTTCCGACGCGCATCGGACCTGGTGACCCACCCGATCTTCTCCACCAAAGAACGGCGGCCATTGTTGAAGATCTAAATCAGACCTCGGCTGTTCTCCTACATGGGAGGGACCATGCGGGATCTAGGTGGGAAAGAAAGGGCCCGAACACAGAATCAGAAGCCCCGCAGGGGCATCGGATTATAGCCCAGGGTGGAGCGAAGCGGAACCCTGGGTACGAATGCAACAGCCCAACAAGCCCTGTAAGGGCGCAGGAAAACGGCAAAGCCCTTCACGCACCTATTGACCCACGTCATCTTCTCCACCAAAGAACGGCGGCCATTGTTGAAAGTCGAAATCAGACCCCGGCTCTTCTTTCTCACCTTGCCCACTGGCAACCCAATTCCAGATCATTCTTGCATTGGGAATGCTGTACCCTAAGCGAGACTTGTATATGTTGGCCAGAGCGTTGTCAATCCTTCTGTATGCTCTCGCTACGGTTGGGCCCGGGACTGCACTCGTTGCCCAGCAAACAACGGATAGCAGCGAGGATCAGCAGCAAGAGTGGACCTGGAAAGATGCCAAAGGCAATATTCGAACGCGACAGGAACTCGATGACATTCTTGCGGAACACAAACACTGGGTACAGTCGGAACAAAAGTCCGGTACCCACGCGGTCCTGAGCGACGCGGATCTGAGCGACGTGAACCTGCGCAACGCGTACCTGAGCACAACGCGAAGCTGAGCGGCGCGGACCTGAGCCTGTGTAGCGCGGACCTGGCGCCTTTCCAGGGTCCGCGTCCTTGGGCCGCATCGGCCACCGAAACTAGCCCGCCGTGATCCTACGCCGGACATCGGAACGCTAGGCCACCGGGGATCGAAAGTCGTTTCTCGCGCTCCGTCAGAGCCAACCTAGATCCCGCCTGTATGTCACCAGTTTTCTAGCCTCCGGTCCCCAGCATGTCATGTACGATAAGTTGTTCATTCAAAGCACCTTAATTCAGATAACAGCGCCGCGCCCTTGGATTGGCAGGGTACAATATGATTGGGCGCCTGAAGCATTCCGGGCGCTGTTCGAGCACGGACAGTTCGGAGCAAGGAGCCAACGGAGAAAAGAAAATACCAAACAAAGCCAATGTCGAGCAATCCATGGGGAATCAATGGGTTACAGCTGGTTCCGGTGCCGCGGAACGCCTGGCTCGGCAAGACCCGACGGATAGCTCCACCGGGGTACAAGCCACCTTCGCCTAAGTGCAGGCGACCCAGAGGAACAGCCACAGGGCGGCGACGACTATTGAGGGAAGGGGAATACCGAGCGACAGAATTACCAAACAAACCCAATTCACCATAACCCACATGGATTCAGAACCTTGCTAGCCTTCTCGGGGATGCCGGGGGGGGCGGGAACGGTCCGGAGGAGTTCCACAGCGCGGGGCTGGTGCCGTTTCCAGACCTGTGGCTTTTCGCCCCTCGCCGGTACGGTAGCTGGTGGGACCTTCCGACAACAGCTTAAGGCCGATCGGAAACTGCGTCGGCCGCTCTGGAGCCGTTTCCTACGACCCCGAAACCATCTCCTTCAGGACGTCCTCGGCTTCTGGAGGCTTGAAGCCGAATGGTCCCGGTTTTCCTTTGTAGGCAATCCGTCCGTCCTGAGCGATCACGTAGATGCGATCAGGCCAGGCCGTGTAAGCGATCTCGGTGGAGTTATTGAAATCGTCGCTCAGTGCCGGAAATTCGATCCCCAGCTTTCTGACGCAGGTGGTAGCCAAATCACGCCGTTCTTCCTGGCTTTTGGGACTGGCGAACACGACGTTGTCCTTGATATTGCTTCGTAGTTGCCAGCCGTCGCTGGGGTGCGCCTCCTCAATGTAGACAACGTAAAAAGCCACGCGGTCCCCGTATTCCTGGTACATCTTGTTAAGCGCGGGAACCTCCCGGCGAAAAGGTGGTCAAGTGTAGCTGCCAAAAACCAGCACCACAGGCTTGTGGCCGCGGAAGCTGCTCAGTCGGACCTGAGATTTCTTGTCAGGGGTCGGCAAGTCGAAGTCCGGAGCCAGTTCTCCCATCTCTAGATTCCCGCTCCGTGCGAGCGTCCAAAGCGGCCCGAAAGGGAACAGCATCGTCAATGGCATCGGCACCTTCGACATGATGCTTCCGAACACGCCAGGGGGCTGGCACATAGCGGCGAACAGACCGACGCACAACACGAGGTAGGCCCCGAGCAACCCGGAGATGACCTTCAGCCATGTGCGCATGGAGAGCAAAGCCCGCGATTACTCCTCGGAAGGAGTATAACTCGCTTCCATCCTCTCGTCCCAGCTGTTTTCCCCTGCAACGTAGCGCCGTAGCGCAGCCAACCGATAGCCCCAGTCCCTCTGCTGCCGCTTGTCGGCGGCCGCATCGGCCTCGGAACCAACATTCCTGCCACGCCGCACAGTTCCCCGCGGGAAGTGGGGTCGGACGTCGGCCTCCGCTCGCCGCCGTTGATGCCGCCGATTTCAGTTGACCCAGACAACTTGGCCGGGTAGGATGGTCGATCGGCCGAAAAGCGAGAGGCAATGTAATGGCGATTGATTCGAAGTTGCAACGCCAGATCATGGGACGATTTGCGACTGGCGTGACTGTCGTGACCACTCGATGCGGCGAAGAGCTTTTGGGCATGACGGCGAACGCTGTCATGTCGCTCTCGCTCGATCCGCCCCTGGTTGTGGTCGCCGTCGAGCGCAAGAGCCGCATGTGCGAGGGGTTAGCGGAGGGCGGCTGCTTTGCGATGAATATCCTCCGGGCGGAGCATGAAGACATCTCGAACCGCTTCGCCCGCCCCGGCCCCAAAGACTTCTCCGACCTTAAGATTATTGTTGGCGAAACAGGAGCACCTATATTTGAGGACGCTCTTGCCTACCTCGACTGCCGTCTTGTTGACACGCTCGCGGGCGGCGATCATGACATTTTTCTGGGGGAGCCTGTCCAAGGAAGAATAGGCGAAGGGGAGCCGTTGATCTTCTACAGCGGCGGCTACACGCGCTTGGTGAGCGAAGGCACGTAGCGACTACTCAGGCTAGGTGATTAACTTTAAGGAAAGGCATCATGATCATGAAAAAACAGCGCCCGATTCTAGCTTTGACCGCCTGCAACGTGGCCTTTCTTGCCTGTATCACGTTGAGTAACGGCCAGACACCTATCGGTTCCCAGTGGTGGCCCTCGGAGTGGGGCGCCGATGACGAGCGCGGCGCGGTCAATCGCATCACACCTGAGAAGATCGTCGAGGCCGCGGGTCTCATTAAGACGGGCAAGGTGTACCACGTCGGCCAGGTTTACGAAGCCGGCATGCCATTGGTGGGCAACCGTCATTTCAAGTTGACGATTCCGGGCTTGCCTACCGGCTATCCCGGCTCGCCCGGCAACCCTGTTGCCCTACGATAGATAGTTTTCTAGTAAGCTGTTCTCGACAAAACTTTCTGATCCCGGCGATGTGGCGCACGCTTTCAGCGTTCCTGTGTCGGGTTTTCGAGCCCGACATTTCCGAATCTATAGTGAACTTGTCTCCAGTACAGTCCACTAGTCGAGCGGTGCGACGGATCACCCCAATCCTCCTGCTCCTGGTTCGCTCGACCGTGCTGATTGGCCAGGCGGTCGGCAGCGGGCTGCCGGCGCCCACGAGCGTCGAGGCATCGGACGGCGCCTATTCCACCAAGGTGGGCATCTGTTGGGATCACATTCGGAATGCCACGACGTACCAGGTTTTCCGCGGCACCACGGAGAACCCCGCCTCCGCGACTAGCGTGGGGACGACTTCGTCTGTGATCTTCCACGATTCCACGGCGGTACCTGATCAGACCTACTACTATTGGGTTCGAGCGGAGAACGGGACTCTGAAGAGTCTTCTCAGCGTGCCCGATCAAGGGTTCCGTGCTACCGTCATTACCAGCCGCTTCGGACCGATCAAGCCGCTGGATCCGCCTCCGGAGCCCCCCCGAGAATCCGGTGACGGGCGCCAAAGTGTACCTTGGCAAGACCCTGTTCTGGGACGAGCAGCTTTCTTCGACGCGGACGGTCGCCTGCGGAACCTGCCACCTGCCGCGCAATGGAGGCTCGGACCCGCGTTCTCTGACTCCCTCGCTTTCGACGCACCCCGGCGTTGACGGCGTCTTCGGCACGGATGACGATATCGTCGGCTCCCCCGGGGTGCCCCTCAACCGGGCCGACGGCGCCTACGTGTGGTCGACCAGCTTCGGATTTCAGGAGCAGGTCACCCACCGCAAGGCGCAGTCGGTCATCAACGCCGCCCACTGCACCGACAAAGGATGCGACCTGCTCTGGGACGGCCACGCCGACCAGTAATTCAAGGATCCGATTACTGGGGACGTCGTGATCGAGAGCGGCGCGGCGCTCGAGAGCCAGGCGCTGATTCCGCTCTTGAACGACACCGAAATGAGCCACCAAGACGCCGGCTGGGACGACCTTGTGGCTCGCTTATCGGAGTCCCAGCCGTTGGCGCTCTCGCCCTCCATTCCGGCGGCGCTTTCCGCCTGGATCGGCGACCGCAGCTATCCCGACCTCTTCGCCGAAGCCTTCGGCACGCCGGAGATAACACCGGTGCGCATCGCCATGGCGATCGCCGGCTATGAGCGGACGCTCTACTCGGACCGGACGCCCTTGGACGCCATCGTTTCGGGCATCAAAGAGGAGCCGCCGGCTGAAAAGCGGGGACGGGAATTGTTCTTCGAGATCGACTGTAACGTTTGCCACCTGGGGTCATTGCTGTCGGACGGGCGCTTTCGCTCGGTCGGTCTTCGTCCGGCGAGCGAGGATCAAGGCCGCAGCGAGGTCACCCGCAGTCCGTTTGATTTCGGGGCGTTCCGTACGCCGAGCCTGCGCAACGTCGCACTGCGGGCTCCTTACATGCACAACGGACGCTTAGCCACCCTGGAAGAAGTGGTCGACTTCTATGACCGAGGGGGGGACATCGATCCGTCTCCCAGTTTCATCGAGCCGCGCGAACTCACCGCACAACAGAAATCCGACCTCGTCGCCTTCCTCAGGAATGAGCTGACCGACCCTCGCGTGGAGGCTGAGTCGGGACCGCTCTTCGATCGTCCCATGCTCTACTCCGAGTCCGCGCGGGTTCCGCGGATCATCGGATCCGAGACGGTCGGCTCCGAAACCCAAGGTCCCCAGGTCCAAGCCATCGAGCCTCCCTTGGCGGGCAACCCGAGCTTCACGGTCTGGCTGTTCGGGGCGCCGGCCGGCGCTCAGGCCGTGCTCGTGATCGATGACGCCGATCCGGGCGCGGGCCCCGGCATACCCGCCTCGGCCTCCTTTGCCCGGCGTACCGTCACGGTCGCCGATGACGTCCAGAACGGCGGCTATGCCTCGTTGAGCCTACCGATTCCAAACGACTCGGCCTTGATCGGGTCCACCCTGTTCGGCCGTTGGTTTGTGCAAGCCGGGGCCATCGTTTCGGCTACTCCAGCATTTCGGATGACTGTCTTTGGACCGGCTCGCCCGCCGGCTGCGGCCCCGGTCTTCTACAGCGTGTCGGCCGCCAGCCTGGCACTCGGATTCGTTGCCCCCGAGTCTATCGTCTCCGGATTAGGAGCGAATCTTTCCACCGCGACGGAAAGCGCAGGTTCGATTCCGCTGCCCACGACGCTGGCCGGAGTCAGCGTTTTGATCAAGGACAGGACGGGCCGTGAACAGCCGGCGCCGCTGTTTTACGTCTCGCCGGATCGGGTTAAGTATCAAATCCCGCCGGGAACCGCCGTGGGAGAGGCTATCGTGTCAGTGCGGAGAGACGGAAACACCCTGGCTTCGGGAAATCTTCAGGTGGCACCGCTGGCTCCGGCATTGTTTGCGGCCAACGGGGATGGAAGAGGACCGGCCGCCGCACTCGCCCTACGCGTCAGCTCAGACGGAAACACCCTGGCTTTGGGAAATCTTCAGGTGACGCCGCTGGCTCCGGCATTGTTCGCGGCTGACAAGGATGGAAGAGGACTGGCCGCCGCAATCGCCCTACGCGTCAGCTCAGACAGCTCACGGACCTATGAACCGGTCGCGCAGTTTGATCAGGCGCAAAACAGCTTTGTCTCCGTGCCCATTGATCTTGGCCCGGAATGCGATGAGGTCTTCCTCATCCTGTTCGGCACGGGTATCCGCTTCGCCGGCCCCGGGGGCGTGACCGCGAAAATCGGCGGCCTGACCTCGGACGTGGTCTTTGCCGGGCCGCAGGGGGAATTGGTTGGCCTGGATCAGGTCAATGTGATCCTTCGACACAGTCTGGCCGGACGAGGCCAGGTGGATGTCTTCATCACCGTGGATGGCCAGACGAGCAACGCGCTCCGGGTCAACATCCGGTGACACGGTGATCTGGCCGCATGGGGAACCCCCGTTCCGTCAAGGAGTCCTTTCCGGATCTCCGAATTCAGTTGACTCTTCGCCCGCTTTTCTCACCACTGTCACAGCGATTGGGGCGAAAGGCCCGGCCACCGCCGCTCGCGGCTCAGTTTCACGAGTCACGAAGGCACGCGCCGGCAAGCAACTGAGCCTGGAACGCCAGTGACAGGCCAAGTCCTGGTACGAGCATGGCGTCAAGACCGCTTGCTGACGCGCGCGGCTCGGAAGACCGTGCGAACAAACTGCCTCCGGGCCAGACGGACGATCGTATGATCTGGCCGCAGGCCCACGGCCGCTCCGTCGAAAACCCACCGGTTTTCATTCCCATGGGTGGGCCGCGAGGCCCATGGCCGCTCACTGGCGTTCGCGGCTCCGAATTGCTCGTCGCGACGTGCGGGCTAGTGTAGTGCCACTAACGGTTCTGGACAATGGCGTGGGTTTTGGCGGCGCGCTCGACTTTGGCGAGGATATCTTGTGCCGGAGCTGTCCAGACAAAGGGCTTGGCCGCTTGGTTGCTCGCTTCCAGGTACTCGTGGATGGCGGCCTCGAGTTCGGGAACACTGCGGAACACGCCGCGGCGGATGCGCTTCTGTGTCAGCTCGCGGAACCAGCGCTCGACGAGATTGAGCCAAGAAGAAGACGTGGGAATGAAGTGAAAGTGGAAGCGGGGGTGCTTCGCGAGCCACTTCTTCACCTGCTCATGCTTATGCGTGGAGTAGTTGTCCACGATCAGATGCAGCTCCAGCGCCGGTGGCGTTTCGCGATCGATCTTGCGTAGGAATTTGAGGAATTCCTGGTGCCGATGTCGCGGCAGACACTCCCCGATCACCTGGCCGTCGAGCACATTGAAGGCGGCGAACAGCGTCGTTGTGCCATGTCGTTTGAAGTCGTGGGTCATGGTGCCGGCGCGACCCTTTTTCAGGGGCAGTCCCGGCTGGCTGCGGTCTAAGGCCTGGATCTGGCTTTTCTCATCGACGCTGAGCACCAGCGCGTGCTCGGGCGGATTCAAGTACAGCCCGACCACGTCGCGGAGTTTCTCGACGAACTGCTTGTCGCGGCTGAGCTTGAAAGTTTCGAGGCGATGGGGCTGCAGTCCGTGCGCTTTCCAGACGCGCTGGATGGCCATCTTGGAGACGCCCAAGTGCTTGGCGATGGTGCTGGTGCTCCAATGCGTGGCCGCCCGGGGCTTCTCGTGAAGCGTTGTATCGAGGATGCATTGGACGAATTCAGCGGAGAGCGCCGGTTTGCGTCCGGGGCGCGTCCGATCGCGGAGTCCGTCGAGGCCGGACTGGGCGAAGCGCTTTCGCCACAGGATGACGGTCTTGCGGTTGACGCCGAGTTCGCGGGCCATGGCGTGGTTCGCCAACCCCTGCGCACAGCGCAAAACAATGTGCGCTCGCAAGACCATTTTCTGCGTCGTATTGCGGCCTCGAACGAGGCGACGAAGAGCGTTTCGCTGCGGAGCGGTGAGGGCTAGAGCGTCAGCTGATGGCCACATAAACCATCCTACCGCGAAAAGGGTGTTATTGTACAGCTATTTATGTGGCACTACACTAGTGTATTGCCGACGGCCTCGCTTGAAGGGCCGCTATTTCGGGGAAATCGTCGGCCGTGAAGGGCCGGCCGACTTCCCAATTTTGAACGCGCCCCAGCACATCGGCGCAGAGCGGATCGGCCTCCGCCGCCAGCCGCACTTTTTACCCCCACCAGAGCAAGCCCTTGCCGGACTGCACGATCAAGGACAGCGCAAAGCCCAGGCAAGCCGTCTCGGGCGGCGTTTCCCGCAGCGAGTCGGCGCTGCCGTCCAGCGTCTCCAAAGCCTCTTGGTAGTTCTGCCGGGCCGCAAGTACGTGGGCCAAACGGGGCCGCAGGTCCTCCGCGAGGGGAAGAAATTCTCGGTAGAGTTCTTCCGCCTCGAGAAGACGATCCTGCCGTTCCCGCAGTTGGCCCAACACGATCTTCGCCATCCGCTGGGCCAATCCCGCGGGCAGCGAATACTCTCGGTGACTGCGATCAACCGCGGGGCGAGTGGTGAGAACGAGGGAAAGCTCGTGCTCCGCTTGCTCCAGATCGCCTTCCGCGAGGTGAGCGGCCCCGATGATGGCGTGAAGAACGGGCGCCTCGCCGGATTCCCCCAGAACGCCGCGAGCTGTCTGAGCCGCCTTGAGAGGCTGTCCCGCGTCCAGCAGGGCTAGCGCGTAGTAGATGAGACCGGCCGGAATCCAAGGTATTCGGCCCTTGAGTTGATGGCGTTGCGCCTCGATAAAGCGGGCTAGTTCCGCCAGCCGGTCGAGACGCTGATCGTCGTCCGCGAGCATGGCTCGATAGTAAAGATAGCTGCCGCGGCGTATCGGATCGGCCCCATCCCGCGTGTCTTCGAGGCCCAGCTCCAGGATGCGCAAGTAGCGTTCTTTCTTGCGCCTGGCCTTGTAGATCGAGGGATCGTATCCGTAGTGGCGGAAGATTGCGTTACAGTCGCCCCACTTTTTGTTGGGGATGTCCTGAACGACTTGTTCGTGAATGCGACCCGCGTAACGGGTTCCCGGTGTCCGGCGAAACAGGCGGATCATTCTGATTTCGTTACCGGTAGGCGTTTCTCCCTCCATGGATACCATTCGTAAATACCAGGTATGCACACCGGTCTGAGCGGCTGCCGCCCGGATTTCATGTTTTGTCGCCGGGTCGAGTTGCTCGTCCGCATCGAGGCTCAGCACCCAGTCTCCTGTGCATTCGGCCAGCGCGCGATTGCGGGCGGCGGCAAAGTCGTCATCCCAGGCGTAGTGGAACACCCGGGCTCCGAAACTCTCGGCAATTTCGACAGTATCGTCCTGGGAACCGGTGTCGACCACGACGATTTCCTCAACCACCCCCTCAACGGATTGAAGGCAGCCGGCAAGAAACTGGGCCTCATCCCTGACGATCATCGACAGGCTGATGGTGGGACCGGGCGGGCTTGCCTCGGCGCGTTTAGTTTGGCGGTGGCGCTTTTTCTTTTTCATGGATGTTCGATCTCGCGGCCAGCGGAGGCCCGGGCTACGGGTTTAGTCAACTAGGGAGGCTGTACCAGACAAGACTTTTTGATCGTCCTGGCGACGTAGCGCACGCTTTCAGCGTGCCGTGTCGGGCTTTCGAGCCCGACATTTTCAATTCATTGAAGCTCGCAAAATACAGTGACCTTGGAAGACGGGCACGGCATGCCGTGCCCCTACAATCTGAACATGGGTCATGTCACCATAATTCGCGAGACTCAGTAGAGTGGCCTCGTCTCGCGGGCAGTCAACCAGGGAGGCGGCTTTGTGGCTCTGTGCCAACTTCTTGGCGTTTACGAGCAGGTTGCCCACGGGACGCAGAGAAAGGTAATGCGTTCCAAATGCTTGAAAATCTGCCCGAAACCTACGTTGCCGCGGAGCCAACAAAACGGCGCCGCCTTGCGCTACGAAGAGCCTGAGCAATCACGGTGCCAATCACGCAGGAGGGCGGAAGAGCGGAGGGCGGAGGCCGGCTTCACGAGCAGCGCTGCGTCAAGCCGAGCGCTACATCTTTCCGGCGGGAATGTCGATCGGCTTGGCGGAGGAAAAGCAGTTGCCGGAGACGGATAGTCTAGCGTCTAACGAGGTGGATCTTCGTGAGTTCTACGAAGCCTTTCCTTACCCTCCCGAAGAACGAAATCTGGATCATTTCGCTGACGGTTCGCAAGTCGTCGAAGGCAGCCCGCGACACTGGTTCCATTTGTATTTCCCGGATCGAGTCCATACCGAGGATATAGACGTCCTGGTGGCCGGCTGCGGCACGTGCCAAGCGGCGCGGTTCAGTGTTCTGAACCCGCGCACGCGGATCACGGCAATCGACATAAGCCGTGTGGCACTCGAGAAGACGCAAGAGCTCAAGCGTCAGTACAACTTGAAGCTGCTTGACCTCGTGGAGCTACCCGTCGAAGAGGTGTCGCGTCTCGGAAGGGACTTCGACTTAATTTACTGTACGGGCGTGCTGCACCACTTGGCGGATCCCGTAGAGGGTCTTGGAGCGCTTCGGTCGACGCTAAAGCCGGACGGTCGCATGGACCTAATGCTTTACGGGCGGCATGGCAGGGCGACAACCCTAGTGATTCAGGAGTTAATGCGCCGCTTGAGTATCAGGGCCACGGGAGAAGGCGCCGCGAAGGCCTTACGTTGGTCAAGAGCTCTTCCTCCCGATCACCCATTCTGGAACGCTACGGTACCTATCAAGGACCTGGAATCACACGAGGGAATCGCCGACCTGTTGCTCAACCCGAGAGAGCGCTCTTATTCGGTAGGCGATATCTATAACCTCCTCAGGCAAGCTGATTTGCGCCTGCAACGTTTTTTCTATCAGGCCTATTACTCCCCACGATGCGCTCTGCCGGCCGATTCTCCCCTACTGGCGCAACTGGAAAAGCTGCCTCCCGAGGACCAGTACGCTGTTATCGAACTGTTTCGATCCTCCATTCGCAAGCACCAGTTTGTCGCCTGTCGCGACGATCGGCCGGAATCCGCCTATAGGCCCGAGTTTTCCGGATCTGAGTTCTCGCGCTATGTTCCAGTTTTCACCCCAGGGATAAAGATCGTTAAAGAGGACTACCCGAACGGCGGCAAGGGGAAAATCCACTACCACCTGCACGAAATCGGGAACCCCAGCTTCGTTCTCGACGCCTCCCGACTGGCGCTCCTCGAGGCAGTGAACGGCCATCGAAGCGTTGCCTCCATCGTTAGAAAGGTGGCAGGGAAGGAGGACGCGAAGTCGCGCGAAGAGCGGGCCGGAAGATTCTTTCAGACGATGTGGGAAAACGACTTCCTGCTGTTTCACATGCCACCCGAGGACAACATCGCCACCACCGGCTCCCCAAAGCCGCGGGAGGTACGACCCAAAAGGGCTATCGAGTCTCCCGCAGGGCCGAGCAAGCGGCGGATCTCAGCGGATGGCTCCCGCATCCTCTACGAGTCATGTCCGCTGTGCAGTGAAGAGGAGATCAAGCTTTTCCGCGAGGCGGATTGCACTACCCATCCGCACTACCGCGAAGGTCTGCCGCGCACCATTCGATGGGTCCAATGCGCGGGCTGCGAACATATCTTCACGGAAGGGTATTTTACGGAAGAAGTGCAGGGACAAGTTCTTGAAACCGCCCACGCTCACCAGATGCCCACAGCGGGCAAGGAACTTGAAACCGCCCGCCACGTGGCCGCCCGCGTCGTCGGCTCCCTGGGGTCGGTCCGCGGCCGGGTCGGCGGCCGCTGGCTGGACGTTGGGTTCGGCAACGGCGCCCTGCTGGCGACGGCTGCCGAGTTCGGGCATGACGCTATGGGGATTGACGTGCGCCCGGCGGTAGTCACGGCAATGCGCTCTTTGGGCTACCCGGCCCGCTGCGTCGAATTCACAGACTTCCACGACGCGGAAGGCTTTGACGCCATCTCCATGGCCGACGTCCTCGAGCACATGCCGTTTCCGCGACAGGCCCTGCGTCACGCGGAAAAGCTCCTGAAGGCGGGCGGGGCGATCTTTGTTTCCATGCCTAATATGGATTGCCTCATCTGGAAACTTATGGACCGGCATGAGTCGAACCCCTATTGGGCTGAACTCGAACACTGCCACAACTTCACGCGGGAACGTCTCTACGCGCTCTTGCAGCAAGTGGGTTTTGACCCCTGCCACTACGCCGTCAACGCGAGATACCTGGCCGGCATGGAGGTCATCGCGCGCAAGCCGGGGGAGGCCGTTAGTCCCCCGGCAACCGCGGTCGTTCGACCCCCTGCGTGAACACGCTTCGAAACCTTGTCCCGGAGCCGGCCCGCTGCGTAAACATGCCGCCCATTCTGCCGATGTTGTTCTTGGAGGGGGTGTGTTTCGAAGCGCTTGCCTTCCCGTTCATGCTCTCTATTTCCGAGAAAACAGATCCCGCCGAGCTAACCGTAGCGCCCCCCGGCCCCGATACGATGCAGGGGCTGATAGAGGGTTCAACGACGGTCGTCGGCAGCCCCAGCCACTGGTTCCACGTCTACTTTCCGGCCCGCAAGCCGACCGCCGATTTGGACGTGTTGGTAGCCGGCTGCGGCACGGATCTGGCCGCGCAGTTGGCGGCTAGCTCGGGTTCCCGCATCACCGCCATCGACAGCCGAAGCGATGCACTGCAACAAGCCACTCGGCAAAAGCAAGGCTGCCGGCTGGAGAACTTGAAGATCGTCGAGTTGCCGTTAGAAGAAGTAAGCTCGCTGGGCGGCGACTTTGACCTGATCTTTTCACCCGCTGACCCCTGCTATCGGCCCGACCCCTCCGGGAGTCTCCGCCTGCTGAAGAACGTGCTGCGCCGGAACGGTTCCATCAATCTCACGTTGCTCGCCCCCCATGGCCGTCGCGGGATGCAAACGATTCGAGAAATCCTAAGACGGTTGCGATCTCCCTCCAGGGCGCAGGGCGCGGAGATGGCGCGGCAAGTGCTGTCGCTGATGTCTCGGGACGCCGCCGAAGGCCCGCAGAAAGAGCGAACCCGCGCCTGGATCAACGACCCGGCCATGCTGGACGCCGTGCTGCTTCCCGAGGAGACGAGTTTCGACGTGCCCGCCCTCTACAAATTGCTCGAGCAAAGCGGATTGAGGCTGCAGCGATTTCTCTATCAAGCGCACTACTTCCTCGAGTGCAGCCGACTGGCGGCGTTCCCGGATCTGCTGGCCGAGTTTCAACGACTGCCCGAGCTGGAGCAGTTTGCGGTAGCCGAACTCTATCGCGGTTCGATGGCGAGTCATGAAGTCGTGGTTTGCCGGGATGACCGCCCTACAGCAAGCTGGCGAGTCGGCTTCGACGGCAGCGACTGGCCACGTTATGTGCCGATTCGCAACCCCGGTCTCGGCATCAGTGAGCAGGACCTCCCCGCCAAGGCGGTGGCGCGGCTCCATTGGGGATCACATGCCTTTCCCGAGATCAACGTCTTGGTTGATTCCCTGCAGGCGAGACTTTTCAACGCCGTCGATGGTTGCCGCACGATTGCCCAGGTTGTCTCGCACGCCGGCACTGAATTCGATGAACCCGCCGCCCGGGAGTATGCCCGCAATTTCTTCCGCTCGATGTGGGTTTTCGACTATTTCTGGTTCCGCACCCCCTGCCCGAGCGAGGACAAGCGCCCTGCCCTGCCGGAAAAGTGACGGAAGGTCATGCCTGAGCTGCCCGAGCTTCCTGAAAACAGGGCCATCACCTTTCCGGAGGGACTGCCGGGCTTCGAGGACTCCCGCGAATTCGTTCTTCTTCAGCCCGAAGGGATGGCGCCGCTGTTTCTCTTCCAGAGCGTGACGGAGGAGCACGTCAGTGTTCCCGTCGTCCCTGTACAAATGATGGTCAAGGACTATCGCCTGCACGTCGGCTCGGAAGACCGGGAAATACTGGGCTTGACCGAAGAGCCACGGGTGGGCAAGAACGTCTTTTGCTTGGTGGTCATCATCCTGTCGCGAGAGAAGCAGCCTCCAACGTACAACCTATTCGCGCCCATCGTGATCAATGCCGCGACGAGGCGGGGCAAACAGATCATGCAGATCGACAGCGATTACCCCAGCATGCTTCCCCTGGCCGGCAAATAGCCATGCTTGTGTTTCGCCGCCAGCAGGGTGAGTCGTTCAAGGTGGGTCAGCAGGTCGAGGTGCGCATTTTGCGCATCGGACGCGGGCACGTCAAAATCGGTGTGATCGCACCGCGCGAAATCGAGATCTTCCGGACCGAGATATCGGACTTGAACCGCAAGGCCGTCGTGCCCGATTGGTCGGATCCCGACGTTCGCCAAAGCCTCGAATTACTGCTGCGCCTGCTGCAGCCAAGCCGAGGGGGTGGTACGAACGGACCCGCTGAGTGACGTCCTCCGGAGACCCCAAATTCAGCACAACTACTTGATTACAAAAGTGTTGTTAGAAATTGGCTTTGTCTGGTATTTTTTCGTTTGTCGAGCGCGATGCCGGTCACTGGGTTGCTTCCACCCTGAGGATAGCGCGTGTGTCAAGTGACTCGTGAGGCGATGAACAAACGGCTGCGGATCTGGCGGGCGACGACAGGATAGAGCACAGGGGAAGTGTGGATCATCGCCCGCCTAGATCAGCGCTACAGGCTGAAGCCACGGATCTAACTAAGCCCACGGACGCTGGAACGGCACGAGGTCGCGCTACGAGCTCGGGTGGATGGCGAGCCCACGGACGTGGACGCTGGAACGGAACCAGGTCCGGGCTACGAGCTTTAACGAGGACAAACACGAGTGTTTGTCGCCACCGGCAGCCGGGCCTCGGCCGGGTCTCTTGGACTTATGCTGATTTTTTCACGCAAAGGTTTTAGGGACACGGAGGGCGGCAGCCAGGCGTCTCCCCGGGGCGACATGTCGGACCCCTGGACCGGCGAGATCGCCGGTCCCTACTGCCGCAGCTTGTGACGACTCGAGTAGGGACAAGCGATCCCGCTTGTCCGGCGCTTTGGCTCGATCCATTCTTACAGGGTCACGTTCAACCGGCGGCCCTTTGTTTGGTGATAGGGCTTCAGTGATCCAAGAACCTTCTTGCTCTCGCGGAGTTCCTGCAATTGGTTGCTCAGGTTCTCCCGCCGGGCCGCGATGGGGAATCGGATCTTCCCGCCGAGCTCGATGGCCCGCTGGAGTTTGCGGAGTTGTTCCGTGGTCAGCGGGTTCAGAGCGGCTTCTTGGCCCAAGGCGCGAGCCACGCGGCCGCGCTCTTCCAGCAGAAGGTCGGGTGATAGCTCCGGGGACGTTTCCGCCGCTTGGACCAGGGACTCGGTGTGGGAAAGTAGATCATCCACGAGCACATCTAAAGAGGAAGCTGATTCCGTCATGACTTCCTGGCCAGGGCTTGCGCCTCGAAAATCGCCGTCAGAAGTCGTTGCTGCGATTCGATCTGGGCCAGGAGAAGGTCGGCGGCGGCGAACTTAGCCTCGAGCGTCACCATAAGCCGATCGACCCTCTCCTGGGCCTCGAGGATTTCATCCGCAAGGCTCTTGTCCGACTCCTTCAAGAAGGCGATGGCCGTTTGAATCTGCCCGGTTACCGGATCGGCCAAGTCCTTTAAGCCTGTAAAAGCGGTCCCTGCGAAGCCTGTCGTCGTATTGCCGATGAAGGTCAGGGCATCGTTAATCTGCGTGTCTGTCAGGGCGTTGAACGTGATGGCGTTAAAGGTCATCAGACCCTTGCTGTCGAGTTCCAAACCCAACTCGACCATCGATTTGATGGCGCCGCTGCCCTGGAAACTGGTCACATCGCGCAACGCCTGCTGCACCGCCCGAACCGCGACGCTCCCAGAGAGAACACCGGCAGCTTCACCAAATTGTGCGCCGAGTTTGGCGACCACCGCGTTATAGTCCGCGGCAACGTTGCCCAAGGCTGTCGAGATCTGCGTCCGATCGGTTTGCGTGGAGACGGTGGCATTCCCCGCTCCTACGATGGTCAGTGACAGCCCGGGTGCAAAGTCAGTGATCGTGTTGCTCGAGTTGTCGGCGGAGACGCCGTTGACCGTAAAAACAGCATTTGTACCCTGATTAACCGCGGTGAGAAGGTCCGCCGGTGTGCTGTCTTCGAGTTTCAGCGTGGTTGTTCCAGTCGTGGTCGCCGTTAGTGTCAAGTGATGGCTTGGATTGGCAGTGTCACTACTTGTATTGATGAGAGTTGCTTTAACTCCCAGGGTTGTCGACTGAGCGTTGATGAAATCTCTGAGACCCTGTAGCGTATTGTCGTATGCTTACACGGTCTGGGTTCCTGCCAGACCCGATACGAACCCCGTCCCCTGAGCGCTGTCTGTCGTGGTGATGTCTGTCTTCGTGTTGCTCCGGACTTTGACCTCTCCGTTAACGGCGGAAAAGACAACCCCGGCGCTTACCAGGCTTGAGTCCAGTGCGACTTGAGCATTGAGAGCGGCTGCGATCTCCTCTTCGGAGTGCCCGCCGACCGTTCCGCCCCCTTCGAGTCCCGTGACGACCGTACCCGTGTTCGAAGAGGTGAAGGTGAAGCCCTGGCCGGCGGTGTCACTGACCACGAGCTTGAGCTTGCCGCCTTCGTCGCTGAAGCTGACCTTGCCGTTGAGATTTGCATTCGCCGTGATCTGGTCGTTCAACAGTGTCGCGATGGCGTTAGCGTCGTCCCCGCCGGCCAGCCCAACGGTGGTGATGGTCTCGCTGATTGTCGAGTCTTCGCTGATGAAGGTAACCGATACTGTGTCGCCTGCGCCGGCGCCGCTGGGCGCCGCGCCGGCAACGAAGAAGCTGTTTAGGTTCGCGGTGATGCTGCCGGTGAGGCCATTGGAGAAATCGACCTGAACACTCACTGCCGGAGACGGCGTCGCCGAACCCGTCGTACCAGCCGTTCGGCCCGAGCCGATCGCCAGCAGATCGACATTGGTGACCGTCGTCCCCACGGTCAGCTTGTAGATGCCGTCCGCCGTGAGACCGGTCTTGTCGGTATCAGCCAGGCCGGTCAGGCTGGTCTCCTGCGCCACCTTTGCTTCGGAGGTAACGACGAGATCGTAGGACTGGATCGTGGGCGTGCCGGCGACGGTTACCGTGGCGACTTTTTCGTCGCTGGAAGAGGCGGTGACCGCCGAAGTCGCGCCCAACAGACCCAGGGAGGCGAACTCGCTTTCAAGATTGGAAACGACGAACGATAGGTCTCCCAGCGCCTGCTGCTGGGCGAGGTTGATGGTCTGCTCGGTTTGCAGCTGCTGGATGGGGAAGTTCGCTACCTCGAAAGTACGCTGCAGGATGGCCTGAAAGTCATCTGAAAATTCGCTAAACCCGGTGAAGCTGACTGGCGTGAGGCTCATGTTGGTTCACCTCCCTCCGGCATTGCCCGACAATGCCCGACGCTGGTGGCTAAAGTGTCCAAGCGCGACCTCCCTCGTCGTTCGGCTGCTCGGGCGGCAAGCCGTCGGCCGGGGCCGGCTGGCTCTCCACCCGAGGCTTGGCTTGTTGCCACCCTTCATGGAGCGTGCTGAGCAGACGGATGGCCTCTTCGAGCGGAGCCCGTTTTTGCTGCGCGTTTGCTTCAGCGAGCCGCTCAAAAATGTATTCGTACAGCCGCGCCAGGTTTATTGCAACCTCACCACCTGCCTCCCCGTTTAGCGAGCTCGTTAGCTCAAGAAGGATCTCCATGGCACGGGAGATGGCCTTGCTGCGTTCGTCAATGTCGCCGGAGTCAAGATGAGAGACCGCCTGATTGAGCTTCTCGATCGCCTTCGAGTAAAGCAGGCAGACAAGATCCCAAGGATCCTTGTCGAGAAGATCGTTCTCGACGTACTCGTAGGCCGGGTGGTGCTGCATGGATCTGGATCCACTGCCTCGTCGCGGTCGGAGACGGCTTCTCTAGGCGATTCTGCTTCCCTGATTCAACTCTTGGAGAATATGGGCGGCGTGCAGAGTCGTCTCCGGAGGAACCTGTGCGATCACCTCATTGGTTACTCGGTCCACAATGCGAATCAGCGCCCGTCCTGTGTCAGGATCAATGGAGAACCTTAACTCGCTGGTCGGACCGACGCCTCCTCCTTCGTTAATGGTCCGAATCGCTTTTGCAATCTCCCGGTTCTTGGCCGCCTGTTCCGGCCCGAGTCCTTGCGGGCCCTCTCGGGCGGCTCCGGGGCTTGAAGCTCTTACTGCTTGTAGATCGACGTGCGTCATAACCTCGCCCCCCTTCCGTGGTTTGGGGCGAATGTAGGCGGAATGCGAAGCGGTCCTCGCTACGCCCGCCGGTTCATTTGCCAATGTTCTTATCGGCCGACAATCGCGGCTCTAGAGGAGAGGACCGTATTTTTCGATGGCGGAGTGTGGTTGAGAGGAGATATCGCACGGTCACGCTGGGCGATCTTTAGGCCAACAGGTCAAGCAGGGTCGGCTGCCGGCGCGCGGCCACTTGCAGAGCAAACTGCTCGGCGGAAGTATTGGGAATAAGCTTTTCGATCGCCTCCAGCACATCCGTGTCGCGGTGCCGTGATAACCGTTCACGGTTGACGACGTCGAGTTCCGACAAGTTCGCAAGCGTAACGTCGACTTGCCGCAGCGTGCCTCCGTAAAAGCCTTGCGAGACGGAGAGGTGGTCGACCGCGCGTCGAAGGGACTCGACGCCTTGCACGATGCCCGGTTGGTTGTTGCCGGCAAGATCCTGGATGAGCTGATAGAGAGCGCCAAAGACGTTTGCGCTTCGGGTGCCGCCGACCAGATGGGTGCCCGCTAAGCCCGATTGAAAACCCGTGCCGCGATCAAAGTCAATGGCGGTAAAAGAGAAGTCGACATCTCCGTCAACCTGCAATTCGCCGTTTACGGCCGTGAACGTGATATTCGCGGCTGTGAGTTGGGGGTTGGCCGCTACCCGGGCGTTGAGCGCCGCGGCGATCTCCGCGGCGGACTGTCCGCCTACCGTCCCGCCCGGCTCTAAACCCGTCGTGAGACCCCCGGTGGCCGAGGAGATGAACGTGAATCCAACACCGAGAGTATCGCTCTGAACGAGTCGCAGGTTCCCGCTGCCGTTGTCACTGAAGGTAAGATTTCCGGCCAATTGGGAGTTGTTCGCGATCTCGGTGTTTAGCAGGGTTGCGATCTGAGCAGTGGTTTCTCCTCCCGCCAAAGCTGGAGTGGTGATTGTTTCGGCGATGGCGCCGTCGCTGTTCGTGAATGTTGCCGAGATTGTCTCGCCCCCGCTCGGCGCGCTTGGGGCGGAAGAAGCGACGAAGAAGCCGGCGAGATCGGTGCTGATCACCGCGTCAACGTCGCCGGAGAAGGCTATGCCCAGCCCTGTGGGCGGATTGGGAATGGAGGCGCCGGGGGTCTCCGGCGTTCGTCCCGTACCGGTATAGGAGTCGGGACGGGCGAAGACGGCGTTGCCGGGAAGCGAGATCTGGGCCGGCCGGCCGTCGGGGAAGCTGACCGCCCGGCTGCTGTCATCGCCCTGGTAGATGACGCCGTCGGAGCTGTTTTCGTCGATCACAAACGGTGTCGTTTCGACCGCGGCGCCGGCGAAAAGAAAGCGCCCCGCATGTTGGGTGTTGGCGAGATGGACGAGATGCCTGAAGATGCCGTCGATTTCCGAGGCGATGATCGCACGGCCAGTGGCGTCTTGCGTATCGCTGGCGCCTTGTGTCGCCAGCGACAAGGCGCGTGTAACCACCGTCACGGCATGGAACAGCGACCCGTCAACCGCGCGCAGCTCGGCCTGCACTTGATCCAGGTTGGTGCGAAACTGGTCTAGGACCTTCAGGTCGCTGCTTGTGCGAACGACGGCTGCGGCATCGCTTGGCGAGTCGGAGGGCTTGGTTACCCGCAGGCCGGACGAGAGCTCCACGTTGGCGTCGTGGTGGCGCTCCTGGGACCGCCTCAGATTGAACAGCACCTGCCGGCTTTCGGAAAGGAAGGTGGTTCTCATCCGTTTACCTCACCAAGCTCAAAACTTCCCGCGAAAGGGTGTCGACGACCTGAATGACCCGCAACATGGCTTGGAAGGATCGCTGGAACTGGAGCAGCTGAACCGCCTCCTCGTTGATGTCCACGCCGGAGTAGCTGTCGCGCAAGTTTTCCGCGGTCAGCAGAATCTGTTCTTGCGTTTCCAGGCTGGCTTCGGAGCCTCGGATGTCGTCGCCTACCTCTTTGACAAGGCTGGCGTAGAACTGGCTGAAGGTCGCGGAGTCGATCAGGGGCGTAGTCGCCAGCGCCTCTAACGCCAAAGCGTTCCCGTTGCCCAGGGGGGATGAGTCCGTGCCGGCTGCGATTTCCGCCGGAGTCAAACCGGCGACCGATATTGTGGCAGCCGCGGCGGCGCCGCCGGCCGTTCCCGTGGCGGGAAGCCCGGAAGCGAAACCCGTGCCTTGGGCGTTCTCCGCCACGGCGAAGTCAAACGAGACGTCGCCGTCGATCTTGACCTCCCCGCCGACAGCGGCAAAGCGGATGCCGGTCGCGGAGAGGCCGGCGTCGAGCGCCACTTGGGCGTTTAGTGCGGCGGCGATCTCCTCGGCCGAGTGCCCGCCGAGCGTGCCGCCCGCCTCGAGCCCGCTCGTAAGGGCCGGGTTGCTCGTGGTGGCGGTGAAGCTGAAGCCCTGTCCGGCTTGGTCGGAGAGCACGACCTTGAGCGCATTGGCCGGAGGTCCCGCACCGGTATCGGAAAAGGTGATCAGCCCGGCGAGCTCGGGGTCGAGGGCTATTTGATCGTTGAGCCGGTCGCGGATTTCCGCCGTCGTCTGGGCCACCGTGCCGCCGCCGAGTAACGGCGCGGTGGTGATCGTCCGTTTGATCGCACCGTCGGCGCTGGTGAAGGTGACCGAAACCGTTTCTCCGGCCGCGGGGCCGCTCGGGGCCGCCGTGGCGACGAAGAAGCTGTCCAGATTGGCCGTGACGCTCCCCGTGACGCCGTTCGAGAAATCCACTTGGACGCTTACCGGAGGCGACGGAGTGGCTAATCCCGTGGTTCCCACTGTTCGTCCACTTCCGAGAACGAACGAGGTGGTGTAGGCAAATAAGTCCTTGCCCGGCGCGCCGAGGAGATCGACGCCGCGACCAAGTTGCTCGTTGACCTGATCGGCGATGCTCTTGGCGAGGCGATTGACCTGCGAGAGGTAGCGCGGGAGTGTTTGGTTGCGGGCTTCGAGAATGGCCCCCAAAGCGCCCCCTTGCGACTCGAGAGAAGCCGTAATGTCGGTGCCGCGCGAGTCGAGAATCTTGATGCCGGTCGAAGCGAGGCTGGAGGTGAGAGGCATCGTCGTCGAGCCCACGACCAGCTGGGTTCCGCCGCTTGCCAGGAGAGAAAGCGTACCGTCGGATTGCTCGATGACGGTGAAGTTGATTAACCCCGCCAGCTCGTCCAGCGTTTGATGCAGGCGCGTCTCGGCGGCGAAGTTCGGCGATTTGGCATCGGGGCTCGTCCGCCGCGACGACAGCTCGGCGACTTGCTCGAGCAACGAGTTGATATGCGCTACCGTCGAACGCGCATCCGTATCCAAGTCGCTGAGCGACCGCGACAGTCCGCTGACCGTTGATCGAAACGTGCGCGTCAACTGGTCGGCCGCGCTGAGCACGGAACGCCTAAGGTTCACGTCTCCCGGAGAAACCGACAGGGCCGAAATGGAGGCGAAGAACTCGTCCATGTTCGCGCCCAGGCTGCCGGCGCCGGTCAACCGGAACAAGGGCTCAACCTGCTGCAGGGTGAGCGTCTTCTTCTCGAACAAGGACGTCGCTTGCTTGGCGAGCAGCACTTGAAAGTCGAGCAGCCGGTCGCGCAGGCTCTGAACCCGGGTGACCTCGACTCCTAGGGACTGGCTCCCGTTGGGGGTGCCCAGCGGGGCCAGGGACACTCTTTGGCGCGCGTAGCCGGGGGTGGCCGCGTTGCCGATATTGTTTTGGATCACCGACAGCGCTTCGGTGAATGCCGCCAACGAGCGAGTGGCGGCTCCCATCGTGCCGATCAGGTTTCCCATTCCTATGCCTCGGCGTTCAGGCGAGGGTGATGGCCCGCGCCATGGCGCCCTTCCCGCGAATAGCTCTCCCGCGCTGCTGCTTCGATCTCGATTAACCCAGCCTCGACGAGCGTCGCGTGGCGCAGGACTTCGGAAAGCAAGAAAGTCTGTCTGCACAGACTCTCGCAGTCTTCTCTGATTCCCTCCGGCGCCGGCTCACCGGCTTCCAACCTCCGTTTTAGCCCCTCGAGTGTTCCTAGCTGACTCTCCATCGCTAGCGCCTGATCCGCCAGCTCGGCGTAGCGGCCACTGGTCAGCAGAGTCAGGGCCGACTCCAGCGAGCGGCCGATTTCTTTCACGGATGAGGAATCCTCGCTTGCCATAGAACTCGTTTCAGGCGAGTAGAAAGTGCGCGTCGGCCGCTACCCCGGCCTCGACTGCAAGGCTGCATGACTCACCGTCTTGGCGAAACAGGCCGGCGCAGGCTCCCGCAGGAGCTTGGGCCACACCGAAGACGCCGTCAGAAAAGCGCGCTAGGGCGTCTCCGGACCCTGGGCACTGAGCGCGTCATCCACCAAGCTCTGGGCCACCTCGTCGGCCGGGACTGAAAACGTTCCATTCGTGACGGCTTCCCGCAGGCGTTCGATCTTCTCCACCGAATCCGGCGGCTCGGTCGCCAGCGCCCTGGCCAATTGCACGCCGAGCGACGACAGGCTGGCCGAATCCGCGCCTGATCGGACGCTCTTCTCCGCAACCTTTTGTTCTCTTTCTTGCTGTTGCGGCCGCTCAACTTGCCGCGATTGCACATCACTGGAAGGAGAGAAATGGTCGTCGATCCTCATTGGTTGGTCCCACCCGGACACAGTGGTCTTGCTCCTCTTATCGGCAGCCCGACTGGAAATCTAAACGCTCGTTGGGCGGACTGTTTTACGATTGGCGGGTCGGGGAGCCGGCGGTCACACCCAAAGCCCTTGTCAGGAGCTTCTGGAAGCCCAAGCCGCCCTGAGCGGCCAGCGCCTTGGCGAGATGCTCTTCGGCCAGCTCGAGGTAGGTCTCCGATCCCGTTGCCGCGTCGTCGGAGGGATCGAGCCGGCCGGCTTCTCGGGCGATCTTGAGCAGTTGTGCGATCAGCAAGGCCTCGAAATCTTGGGCCGCCTGCTCTGGGGAGCCGGAGGCATCCGGGCGTCCTGGGCTGAGCGGGAACGGGGTAACGGCTCCGATTTGCACTACATCACCTCCAGTTCGGCGTCCAGCGCCCCGGCGGCGGCGATACTCTGCACGATCGCGATGATGTCTCTCGGCGTCGAGCCGATCGACATCAGCGCCTTGATCAGCTCCTTGACACTGGCGCCCTGCTTGAGCAGAACCTGTCGCGCCTCCTGCTCCTCGACCCTTACGCCCACCTGAGGGGTCACGACCGTTTCGCCCGACGACAGAGCCGGTGGCTGCGAGACGGCGAAGTCGGTGACGATTTGGACCGTCAAATTACCGTGCAGAACCGCCACAGGCGCAATGGTGACTTTGTCGCCTATCACTACCGTGCCAATCCGTTCGTTCAGCACGACCTTCGCCCGCCGGTCGGTCGGTACGTCGAGGCTGTCGATTTGGGCGATAAACTCGACGGGCCGGCCGCGATAGCCGGTCGGCGCGCGCACGACGACCACGGCGGCGTTTTCCGCTTGTGCGATGGGCTGGTCGAACTTGCGATTCAATGTCTCGGTGAGTCTCGATGCGGTTACGAAATCAGGCCGGCGAAGCTGCAGCCGAAAACCCGACAGATCAGGGGCTAGCGTGGGAGCCGCGCGTTCGACAATGGCCCCTTCGGGAATCCGGCCGACCGTGGGGTGATTCACCTGTACGCCCGTACCGCCACGGCCCGCGCTGAAGCCCCCGATCGAAACCGCGCCCTGGGCCACGGCGTAAACCTCGCCGTTGGCGGCCTTTAAGGTAGTCAGCAGCAACGTGCCGCCCTGCAGCGTCGCCGCGTCTCCAATTGACGACACGGTTACGTCGATCGTCGTACCCGGTGTGGCGAAGGGCGGGAGATTGCCGGTGACCATCACAGCCGCCACGTTATTCACGCGCAGCCCGGTGGGAGGAACGTTCACCCCCATCTTCCGCAGCAGATTCGACAAGCTTTGGGTCGAGAACACCGTCTGCTGGCGGTCTCCCGTGCCTTGCAGCCCAACGACCAGCCCGTAGTCGATCAGCATGTTGTGACGCACGCCTTCGATCGTCACCAAGTTCTTGACCCTCGCCGCCCGGCACCAGCCAGGGACAAGGACCAAGCCAAGGATCAGTAAAGGCAGCACCCGAAGGGCCATTAGACAGTACTAGAAGGGGAGTATTCCCTTAATGATGCGGAACAGTAGATTTGGCCTCTTGATGGCATCGTTGACCACCCCTTTGCCGTTGACGCGAAGATCCATCATGGCAATGCGGTCGGAGCGAATACTGTTGTCCTGCGCCAGATCGACCGGTCGGGCCACTCCGCGGATAAAGACGAGTTGCCGTTCGGAGTTGATGGCGATCTCCTTGACGCCCTCGATCACCAGGTTGCCGTTGGGCATGACGTGCGTAACCACCGCGGTGATCGTCGCTGTGACACTCGTCTGCCGGCTGGTAGTTCCTTGGCCGTCGAGCGAGCTGTCCCCGGAAGAGCGAGCCAGGTTCGCCAGTGTGCCCGCGGGGTTAAGGACGCCGAGCAGCGAGCTGACGGAATGGTTCGCGGAGGATCTCCTGGAGGACGACGTTGCTCCGCTGCTGAGCGCGCTGGCCTGCTCGACCACCTGAATCGTCACCAGATCACCCACGCTCGCCGCCTTGGGGTCGCGCCCAAGCTCCGACAGATAAGAACGGCTGCTGAATAGCGAGCCGGCTGATGGGCCGCTCCGCCTTGTCGTCCGCAAAGATTCCTCGATGTGATAATTGAGGGCTTCTTCACTGCTTTGGCCGTTCGCCGTCGGAGTGCCGATCGAAGCTCCTATCGTGGCTGCCGCCGCCACCACGCCGACAAAAATTGTCTTGCTCATGGAATCAAAGTCACCTCGGCACGTTTCTGATCGACGATCGTCGCGACTACCCGGCGCTCCGATTCGAGGTTCCGGCAAGTGATGCGGTCCCCCAGGCTGCCAGCCTCCTCAGCTCTGGCAGGCACCCGCAGTCGAATACTTTTCGATTTCCACGCGAGTTCAATAAGGTCCCCCCGCTGAACCAGTGGCGTGTCGAGCAGCATGGCGTGGGAGAGGGCCTGGCCGGACTTCAATGAATATTTCAGTGTCTTCCCTTCAACATCCTCTGGTAAAACAAGATACTGCTCTGGAGGACCAGGAAGAATTCCTTCTCGAAAGGTGAAGTCTTGGGGGCCAACTATGCTCTTCGCGGGCATCGCGTGGCGGGCTATGGCATGCGTGCCCAGAATCGACACCGTGGCTCTGAGCGGAACTGTACCACTTCGCCCGTCGCTGTCCCGCCAGCCCAGAGGTATCGAAACCGGTTGATTGAGGCGGTTGAGCGAACCGCGGATCTCAAAGTTTAATTTTCCCGCGGGCACGAGCGTCTCGGAGAATCCGTGTAGCCTGACCCGCAATTGCTCTAGCGGCAGTTGATAGCGTTCCGACACGGCGCCAGTGACGGTGCGGAGAGCTTCCTCCGCCCTAAGCTTCCGCATACGCCGGGCGACCAGAACAGCCTCGGGAAGGTCCTCGATGTTGAGCTTCAGACCGTGCTGGTCGGCCCAGCGGATCAGTCGGCGGCGGCTGACCCGTCGCTCGACGCCCGGCAAGGGCGCGTAGGCAACCACCCGGCTGCCATCGAGCTTCTTCCACTGCGGTATGACTCGGGCAAGATCGGCGGCGGTGAGGCGGTCTCGTTCCACCTCGATCGACATGGCTTCCCCTGCCGGCAGAGGCAGGCAAATAGCGAACAGCAAAAGGAGGACCCCTAGCAGCCCGTGGTGGAAATGAAGGTCGCTAAAAATCGGGTACAGCCAGCCAATTCGCTTTAGGCTAAGTGTTTTGTTTCTTGGGCCATGACGGGGGGCGAATTGGTGGCAGCCCCCATTTTTCTCTTCCGCATGACTTTTGCCAGAGGCTGATAGGCTGCCGCGGACCGGCGGAAAATGAATCATGTCACGGACCCAGGGGCGCGACATGTCGCGCCCGTACGTGAAAAACGGCACCGTCGAAAACCCGCCGGTTTCATCCCTTTGGGTAGGCCCAGGCCTGGCCGTGTGCCCATGGCCGCTCGCTTGCTCTCGCGGCTCCGAATTGCTCGTGGTGAGCGTGTGGGACAACGAGACTGTCCAACTCGGAGCAGTATGCTTTGCAGCCTTGACCGCAGGCTCCCGCCCGCGGCTCTGTATCGCTTGTCGCGAGGGTCCGCGAGCGCAGGCAACCGAGCCTGGAACGCCAGTGACAGGCCAACTATCCGTAACGACATATTGCACCATGACCGCCGGGCCGCTATCGACTCAAGTTGTTCGCTTCCTGGTACATCTCGTCCGCCGCACGTACGACGCGGGCGTTGGCTTCGTAAGCGCGCTGGCTGACAATCATGTTGATGAACTCTTCGACGACACTCACGTTCGAGTTTTCCAAAAAGCCTTGCCGCAGACGGCCGAGTCCTTCCTGCCCCCCGGGCTCGCCGACAATGGCGTCCCCGGAGGCTTCGGTAGGCTGAAATAGATTGTTGCCCAGAGCCAACAAGCCCGCGGGATTCTGAAAGCCGGCGAGTTGAATCGGTCCGCCTTGCTGCGCTTGAGTCTGGCCGGGTTGCTTGAAGCTCAACGTGCCGTCGTCGGCGATGCTGATATCGCGCGCGTCCGGCGGGATCGTGATGTTGGGATCGAGAGCGTCGCCATTCGGCGTCACCAGGTTGCCGTCCCGATCGAGTTGGAACGACCCGGCGCGGGTATAGGCCAGCTCGCCGCTGGGCAAGCGCACCTGGAAAAAACCGGCCCCCTCGATGACGATATCCAGGGGATTGCCGGTCGAAACGAAATTTCCCTGCTTGAAGATCACTTCATTGGAGACGACTCTTGTGCCGAGCCCCAGTTGCAGGCCGGTAGGGAAAACGGTCTGTTGCCCGGCGGAGTTTCCCGGCGCGATCAAGTTCTGATAGAGAAGGTCTTGAAACAGCACGCGCCGGTGTTTGAAACCAGTCGTGTTGGCGTTCGCCAAATTGTTGGCAACGTTGTCGATGTTGAGTTGTTGCGCCACCATACCGCTGGCGGCGCTAAAAAGAGCTCTTATGGGGTATCCACTTGACTCAGGTGACCCCAAGATGTAGTATGCGCCTTCGTGGAGGATTATCCACGCGACCTGCTCGAGTTCGAGGTACGCTTCGCCAGCGAAGGGGCCTGTCGCGACTATCTGTCCGCGTTGCGCTGGCCGGAGGGTTTCCGCTGTCCGGGATGCGGGCATGAGCGGGCTTGGCCGGTGCGCAAAGTGTGGTTCGAATGCGCTCGCTGCGGGCGGCAGACGTCGGTGACCTCGGGCACGATCTTCCAAGACACACGTAAGCCGCTGCGGCTGTGGTTCCGGGCGATCTGGCACGTCACTTCGCAAAAGAACGGGGTCAGCGCGCTGGGTCTGCAGCGCGTTCTCGGGTTGGGCAGCTATCAAACCGCGTGGACCTGGATGCACAAGCTGTGGCGAGCGATGGTGCGTCCGGGGCGGGAGCGATTGGCGGGCGTAGTCGAGGTCGATGAGACCTATTGGGGCGCTGAGGAAGAGGGTGTGAGCGGCCGGCAGACCGAGCGTAAAGCCTTGATTGCAGTAGCCGCGGAAGAGAGAGGCCGCGGGCTAGGACGGATCCGCATGCAGCGCGTGCGGAACGCATCGGCGGCCAGTTTGATGCCCTTCGTGGAGGAGTCGGTCGAGCCGGGAAGCGTGGTGCACACCGACGGCTGGCTGGGCTACGAGCCGCTGGAGAAGAAGGGCTACCAGCATCGCATCGTCTTTCTGTCGGGCCGCCGCAAGCAGGCCTCGGAATTATTGCCGAGGGTGCACCAAGCGATCTCGTTGCTCAAGCGCTGGCTGCTGGGCACGCACCAAGCCGCGGTTAGCCACGAGCATCTGGACTACTACCTCGACGAGTTTGTGTTCCGCTTCAACCGGCGCAACTCACGCAGCCGGGGAAAACTCTTCTACCGCCTTGTGCAGCAGGCAGTCGCCGTGGACCCAACGCCGTATCGATCGATCGTCGCCGACTGGGACGCTGAGGCCCCGTGAGCCCAACCACAAGATGTTGGGGTTGCCTGAGTCAAGTGGATACCCCATAAGAGCTCTAATCATGTTATGTGTTGACTCCTCAAGTACGAGTGGACGTGTAAGTGTCGGGAATAGCTTGTCCTCGACCCGGCTCCGTCCCCGCCCGCCCGCACGGCCGGTGGCGCCGTAACAGCAGAAGGACTGTTTCCGTCCGTTTCCATGCCCATGTCCGCTCTCTTTATCGGGTTGATCCCAGCACCTCGACCGCGCGGCCGTTCAGCTCATCGCCAACGAGCGAAGCCACGCGCCGCATCATTTGAAAATGGCGCATGGAAAGCATCAAGCGCACGGCTTCTTCGGCGACATTCACATTGGACGCTTCCAGCCTCCCTTGATTCAGGCTTGTCTCAACGGCCGGTTGCGGGCTGATTCCATCAGCGGCACGGAAATAGCTGTTGCCGACTTTCGACAGACCCGCTCCTTTTTCGAACTCAACCACCAACAGCTCGGCGACTTGCAGCCCCTCTACGCTGATCATCCCGCTGGGACTTACCTCGATCTTGCCGTTGGGGGGGGGGGGGGGGGGGGGGGGGGGATGGTTATAGAACCGCGTCGGCCATCGAGCACGGAGAATCCCTCCGCGGTTTCCAGCACGCCCGAAGCTGATCTCCGCAAACTTCCACTGCGGGTATATAAGTCACCCCCAGGCCCTTCCACGACGAGGAAACCCGGTCCTGACAAGGCCAGGTCAAGCGGCCCTTCCGTCGGGATGAGGGTGCCTTGGTTGAAATTAATGGTTGAGCCCTGGACGACCGGCATCCGCGAGATCTGCCCGGTGAGCGGGTCGGCCTGCGCTTGTGCGGAGAGAAAGAGCCGATAGAAGTCGCGATCGGCTTTGTATCCGTGGGTGCTGGCGTTGGCGATGTTGTTGCCGATCACCTCGAGCGTTTCCACTTGTGCCCGCATACCGGCCGCGACTGTGAGTAGCGATGGATCCATCACCCAGGGCTGTGCAATTTGGGGGCCAAGGGAGCTGCTCGATTAGTGCTTGGCCGCCTAATTACACGATCGACTGTGGGCCGACAACCCTGGACCGCTCCCTGGCGGTCGCGGCTCGGAAGACTCTGCGAACAAGCCGCTTCCGGACCGGACGGACGGCCAGATGATCCTGTTCGGGAAAGGGTTTTTTGAACAACGCGAACTTTGGCAACCAAGCGCTTGGTTCCTAGAAAGGTTCTTCCGGGTTTCTAGTGGGCGAGTGAGGCTCGGTGGTAGTCTCGCGGGATGCAAGACCGCGAGCTATACCGCCAGATTCTGGGCATCGAAAGTCCCTGGAAAGTCGTGCGAGTGGAGCTGCGCCGAGCCGACGGCGAAGTCCACGTCTTCCTCGAACACGACGAGCAAGTCCGCTGGCCGTGCCGCCAATGCAGCGCCGTGTGCGCACTCCACGATCATCAGCCCGAACGCCGCTGGCGTCACCTCGACACCTGTCAGTACCGCACGATCCTGCACGCCCGGCCGCCGCGCAGCGACTGCTCCGAGCACGGGCCGCGCGTCGTGCGACTGCCCTGGGCCGAGGCTTCCAGCCGCTTCACCGCGCTGTTTGAAGCTCTCGCGATCTCGTGGCTGAAGGAAGCCAGCCAGCAAGGCATCGCCGAGTTGCTGGCGCTGAGCTGGGACGAGATTCACGACATCCTGGAACGCGCCGTGCAACGTGGGCTCGAACGTCGCGCGGCAGAGCCGATTCCCTACCTGGGCGTCGACGAGAAGAGCTTCCGCAAGCGCCATCGCTATCTCACCGTCGTCAACGATCTCAACCGCTCGCGCGTGTTGTTCGTCGCCGAGGGACGCCGCCAGGCCAGCCTGGACGGCTTTTGGAAGACGTTGAGCGCAGAGCAACTCGCCCGAGTCGAGGCCGTCGCGATGGACATGTGGGATCCTTACGTCGCCTCGACCCGGGAGCATCTCGACGAATCGGAGAAAAAGATCGTTTACGACAAATATCACATCGCGGCGCATCTGGCGAAGGCGGTGGACCAGGTGCGGCGGGCGGAGAACAAGCGTTTACTGGCCCTCGGCGACGAGCGTTTGACAGGCACGAAGTACGCTTGGCTGCGGCATCCGGCGAACTTTTCCGAGGACGCCTGGCGCGAGTTCCGCGCGCTGCGCGAAAGCGACTTGAAGACGGCGCGGGCGTGGGCGTTGAAGGAAACGGCGATGCGGCTGTTCGACTATCGTCGCGAATCGGCGGCGCGAGCTTTCTTCGAGCAATGGCGCGGCTGGGCGAGTCGCAGCCGGCTGACGCCGATGGTCACCGTAGCGCGGATGTTGACGGCTCGCCTCGAAAACATACTCACGTATCTGAAACACCGCATTACGAACGCGGTCAGCGAGGGGTTGAACTCAAGGATTCAATGGGTCAAGGCCACGGCGCGCGGTTTCCGCAATCAACAGAACTTCATCAACGCCATCTACTTCCACTGTGGGAAACTCGATCTGGCTCCTTCGCCCACTTAAAACCCGGAAGAGCCCCTAGAAATGAGTGGTTTGCGGTTGCGATAGACGGCGGGGATGTTGTCGCTTGACAGTTTTTTGCCTCCCTCCAGCCGGCCGAACTGGTCGTAGTTTGAGTCAGATAGATTTGGCCCTCGGCGTGCCACTCCTCCCATCGATGTTGCCGGCCCCTCTGCCACAAACGACTCCAACGCCCTTGCCCATCCCGGCGGGGTCACAGGTTTTCCGGCGTTCGTCTCCCGAAACGCATGGCTACAGCGGCAGCAATCGCAATCGGGCGCCGTCGTTCGCATCGCATCTGTCCAGGCGATCGTTCGAGCAACAGTTTGACCCAGTCGAGGATCAGCCCGCTCCGTCTTCGGGGGAGGGAGACACCGTTGGTGTTCCCGGGCGCAACTTTGCGGAGTCCCTCGCTAATCCCGGACAAAGAGTTGGTCAGGAAACGCTCTCCTCGGGTCGCGGCCAACACACCGGGCTGGATCGTGGTCAGCAAGAGTCCAGCGCCGCCGGGCCTTCCTCCAGCGGCAGCACAGCGGGTCAAGGACAACGCGAAGGTTTTGCGCAGGCCGAGGCGATCGCGGGGGGTGATCCCTATGATGAAGGTGGAAAAGTTCTCGGCTCTTCGCACGCAGCTTCGAAAACCACCTTAACCTCAAACATCTCGGGACGACTCGGTAGGATTCCCGCCGAAGCCCTCGAAATCGTTCGACAGCTTCAACGCAACTCAGGTAGCGTCCCATCAGGCCATGTCCGGGGAAGGCCCGGATCTACTCCGATCTCTACTGAGGTTGAGCCTTTGGAGGTTGTGGACGAGCGTCCTATTGGCGGGAAGAGTCATGATCGAGTCCCGCCGGCGACCGCTAATGCCGCTGCTGAGCATGGCGTAGGCCTCCAACAGCTTGGGCTCACGGAAACCTCCGACAGCGAAACTCTCGAAGACAACCCAGCCAAGACGGAACGGGCGAATCAGGCCCGGCTGCATCCCAGTGACGTGAGCGGCGACGGTATAGCTAGGGCGATTTCCTCGGAATTGCTTTCTGAGACCTTGCAGACGGGGCATGGCGCAGCTGTTGGGCAGAAGCCGAGCGTGAAGCCCGTAGCGGTCTCCGAGACTCCGACGTCCGCGGGACAGGAGGTCTTTCGGCAACCTTCCGATCGGGTGCTCGAGGAGCCTTCACGAGCGCATGGCGCAGCCGGCGCCCGTTTCAGCGAAAAGCTGATTTCAGAGAACACGGAACATGTCGTTTCCTATTCGCGGACACCGCCCGAACCAGTGCGGGAGAGCGGGGAGTCCTCTGCTCGAGACCAGCAGCCGCCCCTGCCCGATCGGGCAGCGCGGACTGGGGTGTTTCCGCAGGCCGGTTCGGACTCCGCCGTCTCGCGGCAGGTCCCCGAGGTTTCTCCGCTGACGGGTTTACCCGCGAACGATTCGGCTTCCCTTGGGGCGGCCTTTGGCGTGGCCTCACCGACAAGCCCAGAGGTTGTGCCTACGTCGCGAAAAAGCAACGCCCAAGCCTCGGAGCAGCAAGAGGTACGCGGTCTCATACCGCCCAGCACGGACGCAAGGCGGGCGAACGTGCCAAGGCTACCCCTCTCGGTCGCCGAGTTGTCCATCGAATCGCAGCCGGACGGCTCCAGCAGAGATCGCCTTGCCGGTCATAGCTTAAAGCTGGAAGCTCCAGGGGAGAATTCTAAACCGCCGAGCGGACATCCCCTGCCCAAGGACGGGAAGGGCGCTCGGGAACTCGCGCCCGTCGAGCTTTCCCGCGCCGACCGCGAGACCAGCGGAGGCCAACCCGGAACCGGGTCACGGGCGGGAACGTCGTCGGGCACGGCCATGGCGAAGACATCAGCGAGCGAACACGCGACCGACTCTGCTCGCTCTGGCGATCGCACTCCCCCGCCCATGGTCAAGACTGCTGCTCCGGTCGCTCGTAGTGAAGTGGCGGCTATAAGCCACACTCCAGCGGAATTGAAGGCCTCGTTTGTTTTGCCGAGCCGGAGTTCGGCTCAGAATGTCGATGCCGGGTCCGTTCAGACTGAGGCTTACCAAGGGGCGAGCAGCACCGCGAGCCGCGTGCGTTCGGTCGAGCGGCTGGTCGACATGGCGGCTCTTCATCGCAAGATCTATTCCCATCAGATGAACCTACTGCTCAGCGACGACCGCATCGGGAGAATGTCGGTTCGTCTGGTCGAGCGTGGCGGCGTGATCGACACCCTGGTGAGGACCGATTCCACGCGGGCGAGTCACCTTTTTACCGAGGGGCTGCCGAGCTTGCTCGAGTCGCTGGCTCAGAGGGGACTGCAAGCTTCCCACTCCGGGGCCGGGCACTTCCTCGGCTCCTGGGAGGACGCCCAGTCGCGGCAGGGAGGGCGCTACCGGCCGCCGCGCCATCCCCAAAGACAGAGCCGTCGCGGGGGATCAGAGGGCGGTCGAGTATTTCGCTTGGAATTCAAATAGAGGAGGCCCATGAGACAGACTTCCACGGGCACTAAAGAGAAACCAACAACGACGCAGACCGGGCCGGCAGCGGAATGGCTGACCGTGCTCAGCCGTCTTCGCAGCAGGATCGCGACAGACGCGGCAAGCAGTGACGGTCCCAGCTCTCCAAACGGTGTCGAGCAATCCAATCGCTCGCTCGTCGACGCCGAAGACGGAAACCCGCTTGCCGAGAGAAGTCGCCGGCGGCCGGCGAAGGCCATGGCTCAGACACGCGCGAGGAGTGTCACGCCATGACGGCAACGGGGATTGATGCATCTTCGGGAACCGGTGGCCGCGACAGCGCCACGTCTCAGCCTTTGATCGACGACGGCGCCAACCGGGATACATTTCTGCGGCTCTTAGTGGCCCAGATTAGCCACCAAGATCCTTTAAGTCCGGTGGACCCTACCGAGTTTATCAGTCAACTGGCCGAGTTCAGCGCGCTGGAGCAGATGCTGGAGATGCGCCGCACCTTGGACGCCATCCACCAAGTCTTGCTGACAACAGAGGAATCCGCCGAGCCAGCCGCCGGCTAACAATGTCTTCATCTAGTTCCGATTAGAAAAGGAGTTATCGATGCCAAGCGCTTTTTTTACCGCACTCTCCGGCCTTCGCTCCCATGCGAGGGCGGTAGAAGTCATAGCCAACAATTTGGCGAATCTCAACACCTTCGCCTTCAAAGCCAGCCGGTCTGAATTTCGAGACCTTTTCTACCAGCAGATCGGCCAGAGCAGGTCGGGCGTAGCATCCCAAGTCGGCTTGGGCGTTGCGCCGATCACGGTCTCCCGCCGCTTCGAGCAGGGAACGGTGCAGAATACGGGCGGCTTGCTGGACGCAGCCATCCAAGGCGAAGGGTTCTTTATGGTCAGCGACTCGGGACTGATTCAGTTCACGCGCGCGGGCAATTTTCAGCTTGACTCGCGCCAGCAGATGGTCACCATCAACGGCGAGGTTGTGCAAGGGTGGGTACGCAATCCGACGACGGGTCAGGTGAACACCAACCTGCCGATCGGAGACATCACGTTGGGCGGTAACGATACGCTTGAGCCGCAGGCGACACAAAACATCAGCGTGACCGCCAACCTGTCGAAGAGTCTCATCACCCCGTTTACGGCTCCCATCCAGGTGTTCGATTCCTTGGGCAGCCCCCACATTCTGACACTGACATTCACGCCCGTCCTTCCGCCGCGAATCGGCTTTTCGGGATCGTTTGACGTCACGGTAACGATTCCGGCAGACGACGTTCTCGACGGGATAGGAAATACTCCGGCCACCGACCCGAACATTCTCAGCGACGGAGGGGCGCCTCCGACGGCGGCGCCGGTACCCATCGATTTTGACAATACCGGGGTGTTAAACAATCCCGGCGGCGCGGGAAATCCTTACAACCTGACCATTGACATGGCGGCCTTGCCGGGCTATACGATGGCCAACGGCGCTCAACAGCTGCAGATTGCCTGGAACCTGCTCGATTCGCTGTTGCAGCCAACTCTGACCAACTTCGCCACGGACTCCTCGGTTACGGATTTGTTCCAGGACGGCGCGCCTCCGGCGCAGTTGACTTCGATATCGGTGGCCGACAGCGGCCGCATCAATGGACTCTATAGCGACGGACGAGCGCTCACGCTGGCGCAGCTCGCCCTGGCGCGTTTTACGAATCCCCAGACGCTGCTTTCGGTCGGCAATAACAATTTCGTGCCGACCTCGGCGTCGGGGCAGCCCGTGACCGGTCCGGCGAACACGGGTGGCCTTGGCTCTGTGCTCGGCCTGTCTCTGGAGTTCTCGAACGTGGACATCGCTCAGGAGTTTACAGCCCTGCTGACCTTCCAGCGAGGTTTTCAAGCGAATTCGCGCGTGATTACCACCGCCGACGAACTTAACCAAGAGGCGTTGAATTTGAAACGGTAGTGAAATTTGGAGATGGCGCCCGAAAAGCCACCGAATGAGGCTGCCACCCTGCAGCCCAAGCAAGTTGGCGCGGCCCAGCAAGACAGTGGGGACGAATGGGAACGTTTCCATGATGTGCCCATTCAGGTCAACGTTCAACTCGACCAAAAGCGAGTTGCCGTTGCCGAGGTGCTGGACCTGCATGTGGATTCGATCATCGAGATGAACCGCTCTGCCGGCGAGAACGTGGATTTGATGTTGGACGGCCGGGTGATCGGCAACGGGGAGATCGTCGTGATCGAAGACACGGTGGGACTTCGGGTCACCGATCTTTGGGATCCCAGTGACCCGGGAGCAAACGGTTGAGACGGCCATGCTGAGCTCGTTCGCGGCGTTGCTGCTCGTCATTGGCTTACTCGCCGGTTTGTCGTTCGTCCTTCGGCGATGGGGCAGGGGCCCGTCTGCCGGAGTGCATCTGAGTGTGATCGAAACGTTGCCGCTGGGGCAGGGCCGCGGCATGTCGCTGGTCCGGGTCGGGGAAAAGATTTTCGGTTCTTCCGGGTTTCTAGTGGGCGAGTGAGGCTCGGTGGTAGTCTCGCGGGATGCAAGACCGCGAGCTATACCGCCAGATTCTGGGCATCGAAAGTCCCTGGAAAGTCGTGCGAGTGGAGCTGCGCCGAGCCGACGGCGAAGTCCACGTCTTCCTCGAACACGACGAGCAAGTCCGCTGGCCGTGCCGCCAATGCAGCGCCGTGTGCGCACTCCACGATCATCAGCCCGAACGCCGCTGGCGTCACCTCGACACCTGTCAGTACCGCACGATCCTGCACGCCCGGCCGCCGCGCAGCGACTGCTCCGAGCACGGGCCGCGCGTCGTGCGACTGCCCTGGGCCGAGGCTTCCAGCCGCTTCACCGCGCTGTTTGAAGCTCTCGCGATCTCGTGGCTGAAGGAAGCCAGCCAGCAAGGCATCGCCGAGTTGCTGGCGCTGAGCTGGGACGAGATTCACGACATCCTGGAACGCGCCGTGCAACGTGGGCTCGAACGTCGCGCGGCAGAGCCGATTCCCTACCTGGGCGTCGACGAGAAGAGCTTCCGCAAGCGCCATCGCTATCTCACCGTCGTCAACGATCTCAACCGCTCGCGCGTGTTGTTCGTCGCCGAGGGACGCCGCCAGGCCAGCCTGGACGGCTTTTGGAAGACGTTGAGCGCAGAGCAACTCGCCCGAGTCGAGGCCGTCGCGATGGACATGTGGGATCCTTACGTCGCCTCGACCCGGGAGCATCTCGACGAATCGGAGAAAAAGATCGTTTACGACAAATATCACATCGCGGCGCATCTGGCGAAGGCGGTGGACCAGGTGCGGCAGGCGGAGAACAAGCGTTTACTGGCCCTCGGCGACGAGCGTTTGACAGGCACGAAGTACGCTTGGCTGCGGCATCCGGCGAACTTTTCCGAGGACGCCTGGCGCGAGTTCCGCGCGCTGCGCGAAAGCGACTTGAAGACGGCGCGGGCGTGGGCGTTGAAGGAAACGGCGATGCGGCTGTTCGACTATCGTCGCGAATCGGCGGCGCGAGCTTTCTTCGAGCAATGGCGCGGCTGGGCGAGTCGCAGCCGGCTGACGCCGATGGTCACCGTAGCGCGGATGTTGACGGCTCGCCTCGAAAACATACTCACGTATCTGAAACACCGCATTACGAACGCGGTCAGCGAGGGGTTGAACTCAAGGATTCAATGGGTCAAGGCCACGGCGCGCGGTTTCCGCAATCAACAGAACTTCATCAACGCCATCTACTTCCACTGTGGGAAACTCGATCTGGCTCCTTCGCCCACTTAAAACCCGGAAGAGCCAGATTTTCTTGGTGGGCGTGACCAACCAGGGGATCTCGCTGGTCAGCGAAATAGGTGATCGCGAGCTAGGCGATGCGGAAAGTTGGAAACAGCCGGCTCCGTCCCCGCTGTCGTTCAAACTGTGGCTTACGAAGCTTCGGGCGGCGGGAGAGTTGAACCGGGGGCGATGAAGACCCTCGCGGCGGGTAGGGGGCGGCGCTTGCCTTCCGATCTAGGCCGCTTTTCTCACGAGGGTTTGGGCGGCCGGCGTTGAACGAGCGTTATTTGTAGGGGCCGACCACCGTGTCGGCCCATTGCCGAGCAGTACATATTGTCCAGTGCGAATTTGTGGAAAAGATCGTACATCGACACTACTGGGCGGGCACAGTGGCCCGCCCCTACGCGCTCCGCGAAAGAAAAGCGGGCTGGTTGTGTCCGAGAAAGTGCAGCGTGATGTCTGGGCCGCCGGCATGCGCAGCCTGCTGCTGCTTTTGATGATGGCGGCCAACGTGTGGGCCCAGGCCGCGCCATCTCCGGCCGTGCCCCCCGCCCCCCCCACAAGCACCCGCCCTATTCAGTTCGGACGACGGCAAGCTCGGTGTTCCGATGCAGATCGTCCTGCTTTTGACGCTGCTGACTCTGTTGCCGGCTGCGATCGCCTCGCTCACGCCTTTTCTGCGGTTGGTTGTCGTACTGCACTTTCTGCGTCAAGCCGTCGGAACCCAGACCGCCCCCAGCAATCAGACCCTGCTAGGGCTGGCGCTGTTTCTCACCGTTGTTGTGATGCAGCCGGTGGCGGATCAAGTGCACGCCGAGGCCATTGTCCCGCTCCAGAAAGATGAGATCGGCCAGTTGGAAGCTCTCCAGCGCGCCGCAGGCCCGGTTAAGCGGTTCATGACTCGCTTTGTCCGTGAGAAGGATGTGGCCCTCTTTCTCGAGATCACGGATAAGCCTCGGCCTCATGACCTAGACGACCTAGATCTGACAGTGCTGATGCCGGCCTACGTACTCTCGGAACTCAAAATCTCTTTTCAGATCGGTGCGGTCTTGTTCTTGCCCTTTCTCGTGATTGACTTGCTGGTCGCCTCGATTACGCTTTCGTTGGGGATGATCCAATTGCCGCCGGTCATGATCTCGGTTCCGTTCAAGCTGCTTTTATTTGTCTTAGTGGACGGCTGGAACTTGGTCGTCGGGTCGTTGGTCAAGGGGTTCTACTGACGTGGTGAAGAGGTTGGTTGTTGGCGCAAAGTCGCCAGGTCCCGAAACTATTCGGGTGCCGAGGCGAGATTCTCAAGCGACCTCCGCTCGACGCAAATATTAACTCTCAGGCCGAACAGTGAGTGCGCTGGAGTTCCGGTCGCCACGGCTCCGAGAGCGCTTGGCGAGGTCCACAGACGTGATGCAACCCCGGACCGATGACTCCTGATGCCGCGGTCGAAGTGGTCCGCCACGCATTCTGGATTGCGCTGGTCGTCGGCGGCCCCATCCTGATGATCGGATTCCTCGGGGGTGTTCTAGTCAGTTTGGTGCAAATCCTCACCTCGATGCAGGATCCGGCTTTCAACACGGTGCCCCGCCTGTTCGTGTTTCTCGCCGCGATCATGTTGCTGCTTCCGTGGATGGCCGACCGCATGATGGGCTATGCGCAGAATCTACTGGGCGGGCTGCACCAATTTGTTCGCTGACAAGAGTGACCTGTTGTGTGTGGATGAAAAACGACCGGGAACGCTCGTTGGGACAAGACACTGCTGTCTATCCGCGCGAGTTTCGAGCTTGCCGATCTCGCACTCGCGTCCGCCCCCGGCCCCATGAATCACGCCGCTACAAATGATGGGCGCAGAATTCGAGAAGTGGGAACCCAACTCCCTGCCGCCGAACGTCCGGATGAGTCGCGACGCGGCCCGCTGAGATCGCCTGTCAAGAGACGGCTGATCGCTTCAATTCGATCGACGGCGCGGCGGGATCAAGACCGCGTTGGGCCGGCCCTAGCAGACTGTGGCAAAAGTCGTGCGGGAGCGAAAATCGGGGACTGCCACCAATTCGCTCCCCGTCATGGCCCTCGAAACAAAGGACTCAGCCTGAAGCGAATTGGCCGGCTGTACCCGATTTTTCTTTACCACGGGCTGCTAGGTGTCCGACATTGCTGCTGAATCCCGTACTTGAGTTTTCGACGGCTTGGGTGATCAATGCCGTACTCGTGCTCGCACGGGTGTCGGGCATCGTAGCCCTCGTACCGATCCCTGGCCTGAGACAGTTCCCGGCCCAAGCTAAGATCATCCTCGCGCTCGCGCTGACTGTGTTGTTCATGCCGTTTGCCTGGGGGAGAGCGGACGCGGCATTCCTGCACACGTCGGGCGCTGTCTGGACTCTGGCGGGATGGGTGGCCGCGGAAGCCGTTTTCGGCCTCGCTGTGGGAGTCGGCGTGGCGCTGCTTCTCGAAGCCTTCGGCCTGGCGGCCCAGGTGCTGGGGTTTCAAGCTGGGTACTCCTACGTCAACATGGTCGATCCCACGACGCAGGTTGACGCCTCCATTCTCAACGTGCTGCTAACCGTGCTTGGGAGCTTGCTGTTTTTCGCCTTCGACCTGCACCTGTTTGTCATAGTCGCCTTGGCCGGGAGCTTCAATCGCTGGCCGCTGGGGAGTTTTTCTACCAGCCCCCTCGACGGAATGGCGATGGTCCACCTCGGCAGCTTGGTGTTTCAGACGGCGGTCCGCTTGGCACTGCCTGTCATTGCTGTCCTCCTGCTGATTGACCTTACACTCGGCCTGCTGAACCAGATCAACAGCCGCCTGCAACTGTTGACGCTGGCCTTCCCTGCCAAGATCGTCGCCGCTCTGGCGCTGCTCTACCCCGTGACGGTAGTCGCGCCGCGTCTCTTCCACGACCTGGCTGTCGAAGCCCAGCGGGTCATCTCCTTGATCATCGAGCGTTAACCAGACATGCCGGAAGAGCAGGCACAAAAGACTGAACAGCCGACTCCTCGACGCAAGCAGAAGGCTCGGGAAGAGGGGCAGGTTGCTTCCAGCCGAGAGTTGACCAGCGCCGTGCAATTTGCCGTTGCGGTGGGCCTTCTGATCGTTTTCGGAGACCAGATCGGGGCCGGCCTACGTCAAGGTATGCACGGCTTGTTCCAGGAAGCGTTTCGGGAATCCATCAGTGTCGAACGCCTGCGCTTGATGGTCATGACACTGGGGTTGGAGCCGCTTTCGTTCGTAGGTGTTCTTGGCGCTGTCCTGCTGTCCCTCGCAGTCCTGATGCAGCTGGCGCAAACGGGCTTTGCGATCAGCCCAAAGCGTCTGCAACCGGACGTCTCGCGTCTGAATCCGGGACCCAAACTCCGTCAGCCCCCTGGCGACAACGTCAGTCAAACCCTCAAAGCACTTGTGCTGTTGCCGTTAATCGCAGCCACGTTTTGGCTGCTGATTGACGCCGAGCTCGAGGGGTTTTTGCAACTACCCAAGGTGTCTTTGCATAGCGGCGTCTTGGCTGTAGCCGAGGCTTTGGGCGAGTTGCTGGCCAAGGCGGCCGTACTTTTGTTGTTGGTCGGGACGTTTGACTTCTACCGCCAGCGGCGCAAGCTGTTCAAGAAGTTGAAGATGACCAAGTACGAGGTCAAGCAAGAGCAGAAAGACCTGGAAGGACATCCTCTGATCAAGGCCAAGCTGCGACGGCTGCAGCGGGAGATGTTGCGGCGGCGCATGATGAGTAGCGTGCCGGATGCGACGGTCGTCGTCACCAATCCGACGCACTACGCCGTGGCCCTCGAGTATCGACCGGAGACGATGGCCGCTCCCGTGGTAGTCGCTAAGGGGCTCGACTACTTGGCTTTGCGGATTCGAGCTGTCGCCGAGGAACACGGCGTCCCGATTGTCGAGAATCCGCCCCTGGCACGAGCACTCTACCAAAGCACCGAGGTGGGCGGCGAGATTTCTGCCCAGCTTTACGCGGCGGTGGCTGAAATTCTAGCGTACATCTTCCGATTAACTAGAGGGGCCGTCTAGGGCGCTGGGGAAAGGTGTGCACTGTCCCGATCACAGAGCGGACACGGCTGCCGGCTGATCGGAGCCGGCGTGATCAATCCGCGCGGACAGAAGGCATGAATAGCAGACGCGGCTAGACCGCGCGCTTAGAACGTGATGAACAGCTCGACACAGCCATCGATTACCGCGGCGACCGTGGCAAGACTCAACGCCGCCATACCGCTGGCGATCATGTCAGTCGTGTTGATGATGGTATTGCCGATACCTTCCTACCTTCTCGATCTGCTGATTTCGGTGAACATTACGCTTTCTGTCATCACGCTAGTCGCCTCCATGTATATCACCCGGCCCGTGGAGTTTAGCGTCTATCCGTCGCTACTGCTGATGCTGACCCTGTTGCGACTCTCTTTGAACGTCTCATCCACCCGGCTGATTCTGTTCTATGGACATCAGGGGCCCCAGGCGGCCGGCGAGGTCATCGAAGCTTTTGGCAACTTCGTGGTCGGCGGCAACTACATCATCGGCATCGTGATTTTCATCTTGTTGATTGCCATCCAATACATTGTGATTAATCACGGTGCCGTGCGCATCTCGGAAGTAACCGCTCGGTTCACTCTCGACGCTTTGCCTGGCAAGCAGATGAGTATCGATTCGGATTTGAATGCCGGGTTGATTGACGAAACCGAGGCCCGCGAGAGGCGGCTGGAAGTCACGCACGAAGCCGAGTTTTACGGCGCCATGGACGGTGCTGTCCGCTTTACGCAACGAGATGCGATTGCCAGCATCATCATCACCGCCGTGAACATCGTCGCCGGCTTTCTCACGGGGACGCTGCAGCACGATATGACCCTGGTCGGGGCCATTGAAACCTACACGATTCTGACCGTGGGCGACGGGCTGGTGACCGTGGTCCCGGCACTGCTGATTTCCGTGTCCGGCGGCCTCATCACGACCCGCGCCGCCGGGGAAGCGCGGTTGGGCGCTGATTTCGGAAAGCAGCTGTTTTTGAAACCCGAGCCGCTCTTGATTGCTTCCGGCGTATTGGTAGCCATGGCAGTGGTGCCTGGTCTGCCGACTTTACCGTTCTTGTTGATGGGGGTCGGCGTCGGCGGTCTCGGTTGGAACCTACGCCAGCGAGACGCCCAGCCGGACAAGCCCCCGACGGCGGCGCCGGCTCTGAGCGAGCGCGAACAGGTCGAAACTCTGTTGCACGTCGAGCCCTTGGCGATCGAGGTCGGCCTGGGACTGGTCAAGCTGGTTGACACGGCACAAGGAGGAACCCTGCTGAAGCGGATTGCCAGCGTTCGGCGGCAGTTGGCCGCGGAGTTGGGCTTCGTTCTGCCGCCGGTTCGTGTCACCGACAATCTGTCGCTTAAAGCACGGGAATATGTCGTCCTGCTCAAGGGGGCTCAGATCGCGCGCTTCGAATTGCAAGCTGACGCTGAGTTGGCGATCAATCCAGGTCCCGCTCAGGGAAAGCTCGACGGCGCCCCGGCTCGGGAGCCCGCGTTTGGTCTGCCGGCCATCTGGATAGCGCCGGATCAGGTCGACAAAGCCCGCGTAATGGGTTACACGGTTGTCGATCCCGCGAATGTCGTCGCCACTCACCTCACCGAACTGATCCGCGCCCATGCTCACGAGTTACTCACTCGCCAGGAAACGGATGGCTTCCTCGCTAGGATCCGCGTCGAGAACCCCAAGCTCATCGAAGATTTGGTGCCCAAGCTGTTGTCTCTGTCGGTTGTTCAAAGGGTCTTGCAAAACCTATTGCGAGAACGCGTCTCAACTCGCGACGGTGTCACCATTCTGGGAGCGATGGCGGATGCCGCCACCGCGACCAAAAACTCCACCCTGCTGACCGAATTTGTGCGCCAGGCCGTTGCACGAACACTGGTCAAGCCCTACCTCAATGACGAGGGTGAGTTGGCGGTGTTTTTCGCGGACCCACAGATTGATCAAACCTTGCAGGGCGCCATTGAGCACACGGAAGTTTCTTCCAGGGTGGCGCTGGCGCCCAACCCTATCACGGAGGTTTTGACCAAGATCCGCGGCACAGTCGGAACGTTGCAAGGCCCGGCGGTCCTTGTTTGCTCGGCGCCGGTACGATTCGCGCTTCGACAGATCGTCGAAACCGAGCTGCCCCTGCTGGCCGTGCTGTCGCACGCTGAAATTCCAGGGTCAACGAAGGTCACGTCGCTGGGTACGGTGTCGTGAATCGCGCAGTCTCGACGAGGGATGAACTTGTCAGAAAGAGCGAGGAAGAACCGCCAAAAAGGAGTACCGGCGGGAACGACGCGCGCCCGCGGCCGGCGTCACCGCGTGAGGAGAAGGAATGCGACTGAAGACCTATCAGACGGAAACCGTCGAGGCAGCCGTGCGGCTCGCCGGTATCGAGCTTGGTAGCCATGCTGTCTTTCTCGGTTCGCGAAAAAACGAAGTAGGAGATGACAAGACGGCGGGCTATGAGGTCACATTTGCTGTTCCCGATAGGGATGGTGGTATGACGGACGAGGTTCAGCAACTCCAAGTCGAGCCGGCAGCTCCTAGCGGCAGGCCGCGACCGTTTCACTCAGCGAGCGTCGAACCGCGGCCCGATCCGAAAGTCGCAAGCGATACCCCGACCTCGTCCGGCGAGAAGGCTACGGACCGGGGACTTGCCGCCCGGATGGGACGAACATCCCCCGCCCACTCCAAATCCGATCGAGTCCACTGGAAGAAGTTCGTCTCCCAACGGCTTCGCTTCAACCTCCCCGACGGCGCTTGGCAGCCTGAAGCCGCGTCGCCAGCCGATTCGACTCGCGACATCAAGGGCGACCACCCCAAAGAAATCTCCGGCGCGGAGGCGAACCCTCAACTGCCGCACGCAAAACCCAACGGAGTAGCTATCAGCGAGCCGGCCGCCGTGCGTTCGACCTTTCGCCCAGACCGGAACAATGCCCCTTCAGCAGGCGCTCAACCGACGCGTGATTCGCAGCCCTCGAGACGAAACGCTCTCGTCAAGCCTGCGATGTCGCCGGCCTTCGCGCAGCGCGATCCGGGTCTCACGGCGGCCGGCGCTGCAGCCGCGGCGGCCACGCAAACCGCACCCATCGATGCTCCGGCCGCGCCAGGCTCTCGCCCGCCCGGGGCCGCCTCAAGTCCAGCCCGTTCCGCTGTGGCCGGCCACCAGCCCGCCTCGCGAGAAATGATAGAGGGTCTGTCGGCGCGGCTCGAGGATCTGCACCGGCTTGTCCTCGCCCGCCTAGATAGCGTGCCCGCATTTTTGCCCTCCGGCGAAGTGCTTGCTCACCAGGAATTGGTCGACGTCTACAAGCACCTGATGCGTAAAGAAGTGGACCCGGCCATCGCGGAGCAGTGGGTCGCGGGGCTTCGACGTGCGGTTGAGGAAGGCGCCGGCCCGGAACGCCTGGACGAGCTGTTGGCACGGCAGCTCGCCACGCTTTGCCGAACGTCGAGTGATCTCGGCCGTCGCGGATCCCAGCCGAAAATTGTTGCTCTCGTCGGGCCCAGCGGGGCTGGAAAGACGATCACGCTGGCCAAGCTGGCGATTCGCTACGGGTGGGCCCGCCAATGTCGCATCCACCTGCTTTCTGTCGACCAACGACTGGTGGGCGAAGCCGAGCCGCTCGAAAGCTATGCCACTCTGCTTGCTGTACCGTTCGCCGTCCTTGATGAGATCGAGGCCTTGCCGGGCTGTCTTGAAAGTCTGTGTCGCGGCCAACAGGGCGGGCACCCTGAATTGATCTTCATCGACACGCCGGGATACGCCCCCGTCGAATGGCCGCGGGCGCACCGGCTGGCCGAGTGCTTAGCGGCGCAGCCGGCCATCGACACGCACCTCGTCGTCAGCCTCAACACGCGCGGCCAAGACCTCGAACGCATGGTCGACCAATATCAGGTCTTCAAGCCCGCCAAATTACTGGTGACAAAACTGGATGAAACCGACGCCTGCGGCCCGATTGTCAACCAGGCCGTAAGAACGAAGCTGCCCCTGTCCTTCTTTGGCACCGGGCAGCGGGTGCCCGAGGACCTCGTTCCGGCGACCGACCCTTATTTGTTGAACCTCATGCTGAAGGGACAACATTGACGCAACGAACGACCACCTATACCGGCGCTTCGGCTTCCCCCGAGGCGCGTGAACCAGACCGCGATCGGGAGCAGCTTATCTTGACGCATTTGCCGCAAGTCAAGCTGATCGCCTCTCGAATCCACGATAAGCTGCCCGAGAGCGTCTGCTTGGACGATCTGGTCAGCGTCGGCGTGTTGGGGCTGATCGAGGCAGTCGATAAGTTCAACCCCTCGCTCAACGTCAAGCTGAAAACCTATGCCGAGCACAAGATCCGAGGCGCCATTCTCGACAGCCTGCGCAGCCTGGACTGGGCGCCGCGGAACAAACGACGCAAAGCCAAGCTGATTGAAGCAGCCATCCGAGCCGGGGAGAAGAAGCTTCATCGAACACCGGTCGAAGAAGAGGTTGCCGGCGAGCTCAATATTTCTCTCGAAGACTACCGCCGATGGTTAGTCGAGGTCCGCGGCATCAACTTGGCCCCTATCGAACAGGCGGGCGGGCCCGACGGAGAGGGGACCGATCTGCTGCGCTTCGTCTCCGACAGTCAAGAGGAGTGGCCCTCCCAGTTGTTCGAGCGCGCCGAGCTCGAACGACTCGTGGCCCACGCGATCGAACGTCTGCCCGACGTGGAACGGACGATCGTCACGCTCTATTACCGCCAGGAGCTGACACTGCGGCAAATCGCACGTATTGTCCGCTTGCACGAGACGAGAGTGTCGCAACTCAAGTCCCAGGCCATTCTGCGAATGCGATCGACTTTGCGAGCCAAATGGCCGACTTGAGCGCGAATTGCAAATCAACCCATGAAGGGCTCGCAGCCACAAACGCCAAGCCATGGATCCTAAGCTTTCACAGGAAGAAATAGATCGGCTGTTTCGTGAATACGGCACCGTCGCTGATGCAGCCGGCGTGGCCGCAAAAACAGCGGTCGCTTATGACTTCCGACGGCCGGACCGCATTCCCAAGGAGCAGCTACGGGCGATCCACCTGATGCACGACTTCCTGGCGCGCAATCTGGCATCCTCGCTGGGCGCGTACCTAAGAGCCTATATCACCGTTAACCTGGTATCGGTGGAACAGATCTCCTTTGGAGAATTCCTGCAATATCTCCCCACGCCAACCGCCATTTCGAGCATCGGCATGAGACCAATGGACGGAAACTCCGTGATCGAACTCAATCCCTCGCTCGTTTTCCCTATGCTTGATGTGCTGCTGGGAGGAACGGGGACTTCCGGCGGTCAGGAGGTCCGCGAGCTCACCGAGATCGAGCGCAGCATCATTGAGGGCCTGCTGCGCATTGTCTTGCACGACCTTCGGGAGACCTGGGCGCCGGTCGCCGAGATCAGTTTTACCATTGAAGCTACCGAGACCCAACCGCAGTTGATGCAAATCCTCTCACCGAACGAAGCTGTCGTCGCCATTGGATTTGAGATCACCATGGGAGACATCCGGGGCATGATGAACTTCGGCGTCCCATCTATTTTGGTCAAGATGATGGGACAAAAGTTCGAGCAGCAGTGGTCGATCCGCAGACGGAGCGGGTCGCAGGCCGAACAAGGTCGGATGCGCGGTGTCGTCAAACAGATCCCTGTCTCGGTGGAAGCTTTGATGGAGGGGGCGACGGTGCGTCTAACCGATCTGTTGGAACTGCGAGTGGGAGACGTCGTATCGCTCGACCTGCCGGTGCAGAGGCCGGCGCACATCAAGGTCAATGGCCGGAAGAAATTCATCGGCGACATCGTTGCCCTGGGGAACAGGTGCGGCATTCAGATTCGCAACACTTCGAAATAGGCTAAGACGAACTCGGTGGCTGAACCGGATACCCATCAATGGAAAAACGAAAGGCTCGCCCATTGGGCGACCGCCCTCTGGGAGCGTAGCTTTCGGGCCGCGGTTTCAGGGCTCGATCTGAGCGGCTCTGCATCGGAACTGACCCTACGGCCGCGCGCGCCGGATAGGGAGGCATGGCGGCAGTGGGCGGATCCGCTCTGGTTCGATCTCCCGAACGACATGGCGGAAGGGGCGCTGCTGAGTGTTGGCTGCGCTCGCCAGACGGTCAACAGTCTGATCGAGCTCATCACCGGCGAGAAGGACCCCGAAGCGGGCAGTGCGCGCGGCACCTACGTCGAAATCCTCAGTCAGGCGGCCGGCTTGTTTGGCCGCACCGCTTCGGAGCCGCTGGGTAAGGCGGCTCAATTCTCGGACGTCGTCGAGTCCTCCTACCCGGCCGACGCGGAGCTGGGTCTGGAATACGTCGCGGAGTGGGCCGGGTCGGAATACGTGTTTGCTTTCGTACCCAATGCATCCGCCGTTCGCGCGATGATGTCCACGAGCACAGACCAGGAGACAGCGGAGCAAAATTCTGCCGCGGGTGCCGGTCCCCAGCCTGCCAACGGAGAATCAGCAACCTCGACGGACAAGGTCTCGCTGAGTTCCGGGGCGCGGCACAACCTGTCCATGCTGCTGCAGGTGGAATTGGACCTCAGCGTGAGCTTCGGAACTACTTGCTTGAACCTCCAGGAGGTTCTCAAGTTGGCGTCCGGCTCGATCGTCGAGCTGAATCGGTCCGTGGCCGATCCGGTTGATGTCTTGGTTAACAATTGCGTCATCGCCCGCGGCGAAGTCGTCGTGGTGGACGGCAACTACGGTATTCGTGTCACCGAGATTGTCAGTCGTCAAGACCGTATGCGGACCATTTTCTAGCTCTGGGCGGACCCAAAGATCCTCTGCGGGAAAGACAGATGATGTTAACGTCAACGATCTTCGAGCTGTGGCTACTGGCTTCTCCACTCCTAGCCCTCCTGGTCGCGACGCTTGCCCTATACATTTGGGCGGGGCAGCTCCGTCGGAGGATCGCGGCGCAGAACGCTGCCGCGGAAGCCCACATTCGCGGAGTTGAAGACCGCATAGAAATCGTCGAGGACGAGCTGCGCACTCTCCGAAGCATGAGCCGAACGGTGCTCACCCGCCAAGAGAAGTCAAACTCTGGTTCGAAAAACCGATCCGAAATCGCCGGGCTGAGCGGCAATAGCCGGGCCCTTTCTCGCAACCGCGGCCGAACCAGGTTGTCTCGCGCCGAGCTCGACCTGCTGGTCAAACTCAATCAGATGAAGCGGTCCCCCGACGCCGGAGTTCAGCCTAGCTCTAGATCGGGAACCTGAGTCGACCACTTCAGGCTAAGTAGTCCATTTCATAAGTTCGGTCACGTATATTTAGATATGTGGTATCCACTTGACTCAGGTAACCCCAACATCTTGTGGTTGGGCTCACGGGGCCTCAGCGTCCCAGTCGGCGACGATCGATCGATACGGCGTTGGGTCCACGGCGACTGCCTGCTGCACAAGGCGGTAGAAGAGTTTTCCCCGGCTGCGTGAGTTGCGCCGGTTGAAGCGGAACACAAACTCGTCGAGGTAGTAGTCCAGATGCTCGTGGCTAACCGCGCCTTGGTGCGTGCCCAGCAGCCAGCGCTTGAGCAACGAGATCGCTTGGTGCACCCTCGGCAATAATTCCGAGGCCTGCTTGCGGCGGCCCGACAGAAAGACGATGCGATGCTGGTAGCCCTTCTTCTCCAGCGGCTCGTAGCCCAGCCAGCCGTCGGTGTGCACCACGCTTCCCGGCTCGACCGACTCCTCCACGAAGGGCATCAAACTGGCCGCCGATGCGTTCCGCACGCGCTGCATGCGGATCCGTCCTAGCCCGCGGCCTCTCTCTTCCGCGGCTACTGCAATCAAGGCTTTACGCTCGGTCTGCCGGCCGCTCACACCCTCTTCCTCAGCGCCCCAATAGGTCTCATCGACCTCGACTACGCCCGCCAATCGCTCCCGCCCCGGACGCACCATCGCTCGCCGCAGCTTGTGCATCCAGGTCCACGCGGTTTGATAGCTGCCCAACCCGAGAACGCGCTGCAGACCCAGCGCGCTGACCCCGTTCTTTTGCGAAGTGACGTGCCAGATCGCCCGGAACCACAGCCGCAGCGGCTTACGTGTGTCTTGGAAGATCGTGCCCGAGGTCACCGACGTCTGCCGCCCGCAGCGAGCGCATTCGAACCACACTTTGCGCACCGGCCAAGCCCGCTCATGCCCGCATCCCGGACAGCGGAAACCCTCCGGCCAGCGCAACGCGGACAGATAGTCGCGACAGGCCTCTTCGCTGGCGAAGCGTACCTCGAACTCGAGCAGGTCGCGTGGATAATCCTCCACGAAGGCGCATACTACATCTTGGGGTCACCTGAGTCAAGTGGATACCCCATTTATTTAGATTTAGAACCCAGGTGGACAATCGGGAACTTCGGGCACGGCATGCTGTGCCCAAGGGGCGCAATGAATTGCGCCCCTACGTTTGAGCGCGAGGTGCCCAAGCCCATCAGTAGCGGCGCGATTCATCACGTCCGCAGTCGGCCACCTTTCGTAACCGTATTTGCGAAATGATGCACTTAGCACGCGAACGACCCAGGCACGAATACAGCGCTATGTTAAGGGCAGCGACAGCAACGGCACCTACGATCAGGTACCCCTGCGGTACGTCCACGTAAATGAGGTTGCTCAGCTGGCGAGAGATGAAACTGCCCGAGTGAACCGGCAAGTTCGCTTTCACCCTGAGAGATTGTTCGAGCATCGTCAAAGGGCAGTACCATCGAAACAGCTCAACCAGGACGCCGTAGGCTAAGGCAGGCGCATGGACCCACTTCATCCGCCGCCATTTCCACGCCAGCAGCCCCCCAAAGATGACAAACACAATGAAGGCGAAGTGAACGAAGATGGTGACATCGAGAGCCAGCTGATAGAACACTCCCCTATTCTATTGCGACTGAGAATCATGGATCTTGTTTCGGATAGTGCGGCCGGGGGAAGCCGGCGCTTGACTGGCCTAAGGCTTCCCCGAACTGTTCCTTTTTCCCACGGCTAAAGCCGTGGGCTGAGATTGTTACGGCCCCTAGCGGGGCCGGCTGCCCCTCGCCCCCCAAAGGGGCCTATACAATGTAAAAGCCCACGGCTGAAGCTGTGGGTGGCGGAACTGTTGTATTCCGCCGCGCCGCGGGGTACAATCCCCTCGGGCCCTGGGCTCAGACCCGAAGTCCCCACGGAACTTGACCGGACGGAGAAGCCCAACCAACGGAAACCACACCATGCGCCCCAACAAACTCAGAGAACTCCTCGACGCCGATCAGACGAGCATCGGCACACACATCCATAGCAGCTGGCCTTCGATCGCCGAAATCGTCGGCCACACCGGCATGTTCGATTACATTGAGTTTGTCTCGCAGTACGCACCCTTTGACCTCTACTCGCTGGACAATCTTTGTCGCGCGACCGAGTTGCAAGGTTTGTCGTCGATGATCAAAATCGACCAGGAGCCGCGCCGCTTTCTGGCCGAGCGAGCTATCGGCGCCGGCTTTCAAAGCGTGCTTTTTGCGGACTGCCGAACGGTCGAGGATTTCCAGGAATGCGTGCGGGCGGTTCGGCCCGAAACCCCAGAGGATGGCGGCGTCCACGGTGTCGCGATGCGTCGCGTGAGTTACATGAGCGGCATCGGCACCCCCGAGTACGCCGAGTACCTGCGCAACGTTGTCGTGGCCGTGATGATCGAGAAGAAAGGGGCGGTTGAGAACCTGGAGGAGGCCCTTTCGATTAAGGGAATCGACATGGTGCAATGGGGACCGGGAGACTATGCTATGAGTGTCGGGCGCGCGGGTGAATGGTCCGACCCGGAAATCAAAGAGGTCGAGCGCCGCGTGATCCAAACCGCCCTCGACAAGGGAGTCGCGCCCCGCGCCGAGATCGACTCGCTAGACCAGGCGAAGTATTACCTTGATCTGGGTGTGCGCCACTTCTGTATCGGGACCGAGGTCTTGATTCTGTACCGCTGGCTCAAGGAGAACGGTGAGCAGCTCAGGAAGGTCGTTTCCGATTATAAGTAGCTTCCTCAGTCCAAAGCTGCTTCAAGCAACGTAACTCCTAGCTTCGAGAAAAGCGATGAGGATTTCCGCTCTTTCCGCGTTTCTACTGCTTGTTTCGGTCCCAGCTCATTCCGTTGGTCCGCGGCTGAGCGAGTTGCGGCCCCGCGGCGCGCAGCGGGGAGCCGTTTTTGAGTTGACGCTCGTGGGCACGGGGCTGTCGGAAGAAACCCAAGTCCTAACCAACCTCCCAGGGACGCTTACCCGCCTCACGCCCCCGAAAGATCCGAAACGTCGCGGCCTCGAGTTGCCGTTCATTGTTGAGTTGGATCCCGAAGCCCCCGTCGACCTCTATCCCATCAGGGTCCAAACGCGGGACGGACTGACCAACGTACTTCTCTTTAGTGTCGGCGCGTTCCCGCACGTGACGGAAGAAGAGTCGGACAATGACACGCGCGAGACGGCCCAAGCAGTCGAAGTCCCGGTGACGGTCAACGGCGCCCTCGACGGCGCCGATCGGGACTGGTACCGCTTTCAGGGTGAGGCCGGTCAACAACTGGTCTTCGAAGTTGAGGCACGCCGAGCCGGATCAGCAGTGGACCCCGTAATCCGCGTCGTGGATACAGCCGGCGACGTAATCGCACGGAACGACGACGCCCGCGGTCTGGGGGTGGACTCTCGTTTGGAAATCACCTTGCCGCACCAGGCGGACTACTACGTTGAGCTGCACGATTCCAGGTTCAGCGAGCAGCAGGAGAACTTCTATCGGTTAAAGATCGGTCCGTTCACTTACGCCGAGGGCATCTTTCCGTTGGGCTGGAAAAGAGGGGGAGAAGTCGAGGTTGAACTGTCGGGCGGCAATTTGCCTCAGCCGGTCAAGGTGCGGCCCGATCTAGCCGCCCTCGGGGAGACCGAGAATTTCACAACCATCCCGGTACCGGGCAAAGCAGGCAGTTTGCCGTTTCGGTTCGCGGTCAGCGACAAAGCCGAGATGCTGGAGCCACGAGGCAGCGGCGTGAAAACTCTTGAACCCTCGAAGGTCGTAAATGGCCGCGTATCAGAGCCGGGGGAAGTGGATCGCTATCGGCTGGCGGTCAGCCCCGGAGAGTACTGGAAGTTTGAACTGACCGCGGCGTCGCTGGGCACTTCGCAGCTCTACGCCTTGCTGACCGTCTATGACTCAAACGGCAAGAAACTGGTGTCGGCCGGGGCCAGCAAACCCGAACAGAACCCTTTTGCAGTCGTCTTCAGCACCACGACCGGCGAAGACCCCTCGCTGTCGTTGACGGTTCCTGAACAGATTCATGAAGTTCAGCTAACGATAGAAGACCTCCTGGGCCGTGGTGGCGGGAGTTATGGCTATCGTCTATTCGCCAAGAAGGAAGAGCCGGATTTTACGCTCCGTCTGACCACACCGTACGTCAACATTCCGCTTTCCGGAAGCGCCTCGGTGACCGTCATCGCGAACCGGCGTGGTTATAGCGGACCCATTCAGCTGAGTATCCCCAACCTGCCCGACGACCTTGTATTCGATGGAGGAAACATTGCCGTCAGGCCCAATGTAGCGGGCGCGGTCCAGAGCCTAAGCTTCCGGAAGGCGTCGTTCACCCTCACCCCGAAACCCGGTGCCAGGCCGAGGGCGCTTGACCTCGCTGTCTGGGGACAAGGGGTAACAGAAAGCGGTGAGATCATTCGCCGACGTGCCCGCGGACCCGGCCTGGTGACAGCTATTGAAGGCGCCAACCAAGAGCCTTTTGTCGCCCCCTGGCTCAATGTGGCCTTGCCGGCCATGGTGGTCAAAGAACAGCCCGCGGCCTTGGAGGTTTTGACTCCCAGGTATGTGCGGCTGATTCTGGGTATGGAGCACGATCTCAAATGGAAATTCATCTCGCGCCAACCGCGCATTTCACCCCCGCCGGAAATCGACCAGTCTTTTGAGCCTTCGCGCTTTGGTCTCAATCAGGTGCCCACAGAGAAAGGCCTGGACCACGGCATGTTCACCGTGTTGACCACGGAAAGAACGCGACCGACAAAGTTCGATGTCGTGCTGAGCGGCGAAATATCCGTTGACGGACGCAAGGAGATCGTCACGGCTCCGGCGGTCGCGTTTGAGGTAGTGCATGGATTTCAAGTCCAGGTGCCCACCGAAGTTTCTATGCGTATAGGCGCATCCACACAACTTGTCGGCAAAGTGCACCGGGAACCAGAGTTTTTCTCACCGGTGACGATCAGAGTCGATAACCTGCCGCTTCACGTATCCTGTCCAACTGTCGAAGTCCCCGGTGACGTCGAGCAGTTCAAGCTGATGTGTGACGCTGGCTCCACGGCTGAACCGGGAGAGTACGAGATCGAAATAGCCTCTTCCTCAGAGCTGGCCACGCGCAGAGCCAAACGCGTGCCCCTGCGGATGCCTCCCGTCAAAGCCCGGCTGATAGTATCGGAAAAGGCTGCAGTCCCGTAGGATGCGAAGTAGGGAAAAGCGGGCCCAAGGGTCCGGACGATAGGGCTGGACAGTTCGTCGCGCGGATCTCGCTTCTGAGATCCGCGGCCTTGCTCTACGAGCCCCGTGGTGAATTTCCGGAACCTGCGGACAGGCAAGAATGCCTGACCCCACTGAGTTCTCGGCCACATTCTACGTCCACCTTCGAAGCCGTCCCAGCCAGCCCTTTCTGGCTGCCAGCTCGACGAGGTTCAGCAGAATCGCCGCCAGCAACAAAGCGGGCCAGAGATCTATCGACGAGTTTACGGTCCTGCCGCCGGCTTCGAAGACTTCGCTCGGATCGGGGTTGAATCGGCCTCCGGTCAGTTGCGCGATGCGGCGCAGTAGGTCTGGATTCGAGCCGGTGTCTTCCAGCTCGTTATTGTTGCGATAAAACGCCACCTCGGGAAAGCGGTCAAAACCCGACTCCGGGCGAACGCGGAACAGGCCAAACCGCTCCCCGATCGGAATCCTCGCTTCGAAGTCAGAGGGGCCGGCGCGTTCCAGCGCAACGACCTCACGAAACTCATCCGGGCCCAGGGCGTACAACTCGGCGGGTACGAGTCGTTCCACGGAAGGTTGTCGCCCGGCTGTGTGATATTCGATGACTAGATCTCCCGTGGTGGCGTCGTAGCGGGTACGGGCTTCGATCGGCGGAACAAGGGGCAGAAGATCGCGGACCAGATTCGACCAAAACAGGTCGAAGCCGGGCCAATCCACCCAATTTGTCGCCCAGCGCGCCGTGGCGTCAGAGGCAAACACCGCGCTGCGGCCAAGTCCATACTGCCAACGCACAAGCAGAGGATCATTCTCTTCTTCGAACTTCAAGATTGTTTCCGAGCCCGGCTTGGCGACGAATTTGACCCAGCCCAGCAGCGGGCCGGCTTCTTCGACGGCGACCCCGTCGAGCATTTCTACCTGCCGCACGACCACGGGCTTAGCCGCTTCTTCGACAATCGACGAACCGGTGTGCTCCATCACGTCCCGCAAGACTAGCTGGCGTAGACGCGAGACGTCGGCCAACAGGTAAGCCTGTCCCTGGGCCGTTTGAGCGACGCGTTCGAGGTAGGCGCGGTTGACGTCCAGGCCGAGGCCGACCGTGGAGATCGTAATTTTCAGCTTCGCCGCCGCGCGAGCAAGCTTTAGGCTGTCGCCCTCCTCCGAGATGCCGTCGGTCAGCAGCAAGATGTGCTTGTAAGCCGCCGTCGCCGTTCGGATTTGCTGAAAGGCCTCCCGAAGCGCCGGCGCGATTTGCGTGCCCCCGTCGGCAACGATGCCCTCTATCAGCCGCTGAACGGTTTGGGGATCGCTGTTCGGCGCCAGCGGGACCACCCAGAGAAACGAGTTATCGAAAACCAGGACGCCGACTTGGTCGCTTGGTTGCAGCTTTTTCACGACACCGATGGCCGACTGGCGCGCAAGCCGCATCTTTTGCCCTTCCATGGAAGAAGACTTGTCAAGGATCAGCACGACGGCGGAGCCCTCCGGCGTGCGCGGCGGAGCGACCTCTGCCGGCAGCAACAGGGTCACGGGGTCCTCGCCTTTCTGCTTACTCTCGACGTATTCGGTGTTTTCGCCCGCGACCAACAGAAAGCCTCCACCTTCGCGGACGAATTCCTCTAACCTGGCTTTTCGCTCCGCAGGCCAGAGATTCGGATTCTGATTATTGGCGATGACCAAATCGTAAGGTGTCAGGTCGCTGTCGGGATCCCGATTGGTCCTCTCAACTTCGAAACCTGCCGCCCGGAACAATTCCACCAGGTGGAGGTCGCGGTCAGCGGCGTCGCCGGAAACGAACAGTGCACGGGGGCGAACAAACGTAATCGGTTGCTCGAAGGTCACCGCTCCCAACTCGCCTGCCGTCAACTTTGCTCGGACCAATACGGCCCCGTCGGTTTGGACACGGCCCCGAAGCTGAATGTGGTTCTCACCCGCCGCAAGGTCAACGGTCGAACGGCCGATCGACTTGCCCTCCACCTTCAGCTCGACTAGAGCTTCTCCGGACCGGGGACTGTTAACGGACGCTTCCATCGTGAACCACTCTCCCGCGAAGGCCCGGGTCGGCGCAGCCAGGGACGTTACTCGTAGGGCAGCATCCCGGCGGCCTTCGAGGGCCATGGTGTCAACCGGGACACCGCGCCGGCGGGCCTGATAAAGTGCTCGCTCTACTGCCCCGAGGTTTTCCTTGCCGTCCGAGATAAGGACCATCCGCGGCACGTGTTCGGGCGGGAAGACGGTCAGCCCATTGCGGACCGCCGCTTCAAGGTTTGTCCCACGGACCTCGCTCCACGAAGTTTCAGACGCAGGCCCGCCGGGACGGGTCGAGCTATCGAAAGCAACAACACGCAGAGAATTTCGGCCTCGAGCCGCTGCCATGCGGCTAATCGTTGCGCGCTGTTGTACCGCCTGCTCCGCGTGGACGCTCGCCGAGGAATCAGCCAGCACCGCGACCGCAACTCTTGTTCTAGAAATCACCACGCGTGGCTCGGCCATGGCAAAGACGGCAAGTGCGAAGGCCGCTGCTTTCCACAAAAGCCACCGGCGGCGCTCTGATCGGCGCCACTCAGTTGCCGCCCAAATCAGTGGCAACAAAACGAGTGACAGCGCCCAGGGGGAATCGAAGGTCAACGCACGGCCTCCTCGTGTGGCGCCCGGGCGCCATCAGTCTGCGAAAGATCGAGCTGCACCGTTTGCGTCCTACGGGGGGTGCTGTCGCCTCTAGCGGAGGATGGGGCGGGCGACCGTCTTCCAAAGATGCTCCACTCGAATCCCAGGGCCAATAGTGCCATTGCCGCCAGCCAGGGCCACAATGCCGCGCGTCGCAAGTCGACCGCCGGCGGAGTGGGAACGCCACGGAGGATTCCCGGCGGAGGCTTCCATCGATTGACAGCGGCCTCCGGTAGCGTCAGAGCAAAGTGGGACTCGCCGGACGAAGTTCGTACCGCGACGGCGCCGGGTTGTCCGCTGTAGAAACGCAGATGTCCCTGGCTAACGACCCACGTCAACGCCGGATCGCCGGACGATTCAAACCGAACTGTTTCTTCGTCTGCTTCGGCCAGTGGAAGGTCCACAAGGCCCGGAGGGCGAGCAACGACTTGAGTAACGCGGAACGTGTCCGGTAGCAACCAAGCCAGCGCGTTGGCGAAGAGAAGTGGCGTTGCCAGATGTTTTTCGAGGCCGGCCCGCACCGGATGGAAACCGAAAAACACTTGCCGGCTTCCTTCCACCGAACGCGCCACGATAACAGGTCCGGCAGCGCATTCGGCGATTCTCTCATCGTCGGGTTCCGGTTCAAAGATGGAAGTACGGCTCAAGATGACATCCCGATTCCGAAGGCCTTTGGCTAACGGGTGGCTGCTTGACCAGTTGGAGATGCGGGCGTTGCGGGCAACACGGGAGACCGTGATGGGCGAATCCCGACGAGGCGGGTCGAAAAAAATCGTATCGCCCCGCGGCAGTTGACGGGGGACGAAGCGGTCGAACACAGTCAGGTCACCCCTTTGCCGAGCGACATCGTAGTCCTTCGGTTGGTAAAACTCCGGCTGAAGGTGAGGGCTTGCGGTCAATAGTGCTCGCAACGCGGACGGTTGCTTGGAATAGACGGAAACATGCTCCGGAGTGAAGGCTGGAATGTTTATGCGAGCATGGTCGTTAGCTGGGAACGAATCCGCGGGATGTAGCACGACCTCCAGAGGGCCTGCACTTTGCGCCCGCAACAAGAACGAGATTTCTCGACTGCCACCCGCCGGTAGTCGGATCTCTTCGGCCGTTAGGCGGCGGTTGGCGAATCTGAATTCGCTTTGAAGCGTGTGCTCCTCGACGTCGTGGTTGATGAGTTCAACCAATACTTCCCAGCGGGTAGGATCATCGGGTGTGCGCCGGGCCGCGAGGCTACGGATGCCCCGATCTGCGATCTCCCTTCCTACACTGATGTAGCGGAAGAACGGGAGACGGCGCGTATCCAGTGGGCCGACCGCATCGCCCGCTAGACGACCGTTTCCGATGTAAGTGACTTCTCCCAGGGCCGTGGAACCATCGGCGCGACTAAGATCCCCCACAGCCAGTTCGAGTGCGTCGGCGGCCAGCTCCACCGCCGCCTGAAGATCAAGGGCTGTCCAGCCGGGATCGACGTCGCGAATCACTTGCGCTAAGTGACGCCGGTCTGTGGTGAACCCAGTGAGCGATCCGGGGTTGCCGTCGGCGCGAATCACCATGACCGGATCGTGTAGCGGAATGGCGCGCAAGTAGGCAAGGGTCGCTTGGCGAGCGGCGTCCATCAACGTCCCTCCGGAGGCGTCACTCGTGGCTCGCATCCAGGCTGAAGCGTCGAGCAGGACAACGTGATGGCGTGGCGGCTCGTCACCGCGGAACCGCGGGTCGGCGATCGCCAGGACCAGCAACAGCAACGCCAGCAGTTGAAGGACGAATGACAGCGGCTGCCGAATCTTCTTGCGACGGATCAGTCGCTGACGCTTAGCTTCCGGCGGCCAAAACCGGAGAGTTGAAACAACAAGCTGCCTGCGCGCGCGGTCGTAGAGATAAAGGACGATCACGACCGCGGCCAACGGCAGGAGTAGCGCTAGAAATTCACCGAGAGCAAGGTTCGTGAAGGTCACGACAACGGGTGCTAGCCAGCTTTTCTCACAAGTTTCGCCGGTTCTCCACAAAACCCGTTGTTCTCGTCGGGGCCGACCACCGTGTCGGCCCACGCCCGGTCAGTACATGTTGTTGTGCGAATCTGTGGAAAAAGGTCGTACATCGACACTGCTGGGCGGGCACAGGGCCCGTTCCCACGCGCCTCCTCGTGAGAAATACGGGTTAGCGAGATAAGAGACCCCGGTATCAACTCGCCACTCCGGCAGCGACAAGCGGTCCGAAAAGCGCCTCTTCGAGAACGATGTCAGTGTTCAGGTGCAGGTAACTGCCGCGATTGCGCTTTGCAATATAGTCCACCTCGCTGCAAAATGTGTCGTAGGCTGCGGCGTGCCTCTCGACGTCTTCCGCGCTGAGGTGCATCGGGCTTGCGACTCCGGATTCGGCGTCGATCAGCTCGATCTGCCCACGCCAAGGAGGGGTACGGTCCTGGGGGCCGGCTAACTGCACGAGGGCAACCTCGTGGCTTTGGTCGGACATGTGCCCGAGCGCTTTGAGACCATCCGGCTCGTCGAGAAAGTCCGAGAGAAAGATCGCAAACCCTGGTGAAGGATTCGGTGACAAAAACTCGCGCACGGTTGCCCGAAAGTCCGAGGCGGAGGCGGTCGAAAGATCACCAATGAAGGCAGCAGCGCGGGCGAAGCGGTGACGGCCTCCCTCGGCTCGAAAGGATTTTCCGAGTCCGGCGGCGAACGGCTGGATTGCGATCGTCTCCAAGCGGACCAAGCCTACGTAGCAGAGCGCTGCCGCCAGACGACAGGCGTAGGCGAACTTGGAGTTTTCAGGAGCACTCTCCTCCGCCCCGCAGGCCATCGACTCGCTGGTGTCGATGAATAGCCGAATCGGGGTCCGTGGTTCGGTGAGAAACATCTTCAGAAACATGCGCTCCAGGCGCAGGTAGACTCTCCAGTTGACGGCCCGGAGGTCGTCACCGTATTGGAAGCGCCGGTGGTCGTGGAACTCGTGCCCGACCCCCGCATAGCGCGAAGTAATCTGCCCGCCCAGCAAACCGTGGAACGACTTCTGCCAGCGAAGAGTGAGCCGCTCGAGCCGCTCAAGAATCTCCTGGTTCAGCAGCGGTTGAGGCGCTCGCACGCCTCCAATGTAGCAGAGGGTCGGAGTCTTGTTTGGTCACGAGGGTTGACGCCGAGAGGTTTTCCCAAGCAGTCGGGAGTTGCCGAAGGTAGCGCCCTGTTGGGCGAAGCTGAAAGACCTCGTTAACCCGCTGCGGGCTGGGACGTCGATTTGTTATCCCGATAGGAAGTCAGAGAGTCGAGTCAAGTCGCCGTGTGATACACTGACGATCGCGAGTTCACGAAGGGCCTTGCCCGGCCTTAAGCGGGAGTAGTTCAGTGGTAGAACGGTAGCTTCCCAAGCTGCATGTCGCGGGTTCGATCCCCGTCTCCCGCTCCACGTTTTCAATAACTTACAAGCTGTGGGAAAGTGGGACCCAGGGTCTGTTCGGCTCGGTTTTGTGCACCTAGTTCTTGGTTACAAAAGTTCGCCTATCGAAAAAGCCCTTTCCCGAAGGATCACGTGGTCGTCCGCTGGCCCGGAAGTGGTTTGTTCGCAGAGCCTTCCGAGCCGTGACCGTGAGGGAGCGGTCCAGGGATTGCCAGCCTATAAACGATCGTGAACTTATGCAACCAAGCGCTAGTAAAGCTGTCTCGGACAAGGCTTTCTGATCGTCCCGTGGTCCGGTCCGGGCACATACTGAACAGAATAGTCCAAGTACATACTGAACACTTTGCTTGCAACCCAGTTACAGGAGGGTTTGAGCGAACAACACGACGCAGCTGTGGGTGCCAGGTGCAAATGGCAACCGTGCCATTGTCTTGATATCGGAGAATCTGCACCCTATGCGGGGTGATGGGGTCAAGGTCTCACGATTAGTGAGCCGCAAGGGGAACCTTGACGACATCACCCCGTCATAGGGGACTATCTTGCTGCAAGGCAATTGCAACTCTCTTCACTGACGTGCAGTGCAAAGTGTTCAGTATGTGTCCGGACCGGACCGGGTTTTCGAGCCCGACATTTCCGAATCTCTAGAGAACTCGTCTCCCCGACAGTCCACTAGAGTACACTGCAGCAGCATTCAGACTACAACTCATCTCATAGATCCATATCGCCTAAGCCTGCCGACTCGCCTGCAATGTTCCCCTTCGAGGCGAATGACATGAGTGCTGCTCCAAACCCTGTGTCTGGGAACTTTGGGCTTGAATCAGTTTAGTGCGAACGTGACAAATGGGCGCCCGTGCCCCTTTTTGCCCTAACGCAGGAAGTGGAGATCGTCGATCCAATAAATGCGGCCAGATGGACGTGGGTGAAGTTATCGGTCTTGCTTCAAGCGAGCGAACGGCCAAGAGCGTTTTAACAACGGGCTAGCACCGAACCAGCTCCGCCGAGCCAAGGGAATTTTCTCTGGGGCCGACAAACCGGCTCGAAGCCGTGTCAAGGGATCCACTGAGTCACGAAAGCAGCGGACGACCCTCCCGATTCTCCGCGCCATTGCATCGCGGCGGATGTATGTGCAAAAGCTTCCTCCGGCAGGTTCCCAGACTGAATTTCAGGGTTCACCGTGTTTAAGGATTCGGTTTCTTCGCGTATCTTTTCCGCCCGAGCCGGTTGGATCAGTGTCATCCTTCACGGCCTGCTCGTTTTCTTACTGGCAAGTATAAGAATCTCCGCCCAGCTTGAAGCTCCAGCGAACACCCGTTCATGGTTGCGAGTAACGATGCCTCTCCTACTGGTTCCGAAGCACATCCCTGCCGCCGTACCCAAGCCGCCTCGTGTCCCGCCCGCTGGGGTCCCGCGGAAAGAGATTGAGATTCCTCGTTGGCAGCCGAGGGAGCAACCGCTCGCCAAGTCAGCGCCGGAGCCTTTTCTCGTTGCTCACGCGGAAGCCCCGGACCCAAGCCTGTCGCCCCCCCCGTTGAAATCCCACGGTTTGAGCCACCGCCGATTCAGCCGCCTAAGCCCGCTATCAGGACCGGTTTACTGGCCCGCGCGTCTGTGATGACGCTGCCGCTTTCGCATCGCCCCGCCCGAGTGGAAAAGGCAGGTTTTTCGGAACTCACGCCGCTTGGGTCCGGCGAGCCGAGAGTACGCGACCCGGATCTCCTCGGGGATGGCTTAGCGGGTTTCTCGGATTTCGCTCTCACGTCGGACGGCGGGAAGCGTCGTGGCGGGGGGGCCGTGGAAGCCGGTGTTTTTGCGGAGGCTCTCCGAGCCGATGTCCCCAGCCCGCAACGTTTGGAAGTTCGAAAGACAGATTTCGGCGAAGTGCGCGCCGGCAAGCCGAGTCGAGGCCCGGCCCGCTCGCCGGAGCGAAAGAGCGTCAGCACAGCGGTGCGCATCCTCAGCAAGCCTCGTCCCCAATACACCGATCAGGCGCGGAGGTTGCGGGTTGAAGGCGAAGTTTCGTTGAAGGTATTGTTCTCGGCGTCGGGGATGGTCAAGGTCTTGCGTGTCTTGAAGGGCCTCGGCCACGGCCTCGATGAAACGGCTATCCGTGCCGCTGAAAATATCATCTTCAAACCGGCGCAAGAGGATGGCCGCTCGGTGGACTCGACGGCCAACGTCTACATTACGTTTCACCTTGCTTACTGAGGGAAGTCGCTATGAGCATGAAGACCAACCTATGGATGACCCTGATGCTGGCGACCCTTGCGGCCGTTGCCCCGATTCCCGCCGCGAGTTCAGACCGCGTCGAACAACTGATTGATCGCATCGTCAGCAACGAGCAGGAGCTGATGCAGCGGCTGCGGGAGTTCAATCCCGTCTTGGAAACGTATCTCCAAGAGGTCGAGCGCGGCGCGGACGCGGCCTCCGAGCAGGCCAGCGACCACTATTTAATCGGAAAACTGAAGCTGGTCGAAGGCGTCTCCCACAGCAGGTTCCTTGCCAGCCCCGGCTTTCGAAACAATGGCGCGGTCGTTTTCTTTTCCGACGGATTCGCCCAAATGGTCATCATGGACGCGTATGAGTTTAACCGCGAAACCTACAGCTTTGAATATGTGCGACGGGAGTTTCTCGGCGAAGTCCGAACCCTAGTCTTTAACGTGGCGCCGAAAAAGGAAAAAACGGTCGGAAAGTTTATCGGTCGCATCTGGGTCGAGGACCGCGACTACCGGATCGTTCGCTTCAACGGCACCTACACGTTCAGCAGGGCGTCGTCGCTGTTTTTCCACTTCGACAGTTGGCGGCTCAACGTCGCTCCTGGCCTGTGGATGCCGGCGTTCGTCTACATCGAGGACGCTAACCTCTCGGGGAAGGGAGAAACGAAAGTCCGATTTCGGGGCCAGACTCGGATCTGGGGTTACCACACCCCACGCAGCGGAAAGCTGCAGGAACTCACCGACATTCTCATCGAGGCCGCAAACCCAGTAGACGATCGAAGCGAGTCGAAGCACATTACGCCCGTTGAAAGCCAACGCTTTTGGCAGCGACAAGCCGAGGCCAATGTGCTCGATCGGCTGGAGTCTAGTGGGCTGCTCGCGCCGAAGGGCGAAGTCGACCAGGTGCTGAACACAGTCGTCAACAACTTGATCGTCACCAATGACATCAGCCTCGATGTGCACTGCCGAGTACTGTTGACCACGCCGCTGGAAACGTTTTCGATCGGCCAGGCAATCGTCATCAGCCGCGGGCTTATCGACGTCCTGCCCGACGAGGCCAGCTTGGCAATGGTGCTTTCCGATGAGCTGGCCCATATCGCTCTTGGGCACCAGACCGAAACCCGCTACGCCTTCAGCGACCAGACGATGTTTGAAGATGAAGAGATTCTCAACCAGCTGCGTCTCTCGAGACCGCAGGAAGAGATCGAAGCCGCCAATGAGAAGGCTCTTGAGATTCTGAAGAACTCTCCCTATGTCGACAAGCTTGCCAATGCCGGCTTGTTCTTGAAAGCGCTGGCGAGCCGATCGCCGTATCTTCCTAATCTCATCGAAGCGAACCTAGGTAACAAGCTGGCCAGCGGCGACACGCTCTTGCGCCTGAGCGAGCTCGCGGCTGAGGCCCCCGAACTTAAAGAAGACGAAATCGAGCAGATTGCCGCTCTCCCGCTGGGCTCGCGGGTCGAGCTCAATCCTTGGAACAATGAGATTCGTCTGATCGAAACCAAACCGGTCGCCTTACTATCGGCCCGCGACAAGATGCCGTTTGAGGTGACTCCGTTCATGATCCATCTGACGCGGTTCAAGCCCGCAGATAGAACGTACGTTCCCGTCAAAGAGCAAACGACCACGCCGTCCCAAACGCAAACTACGGAGAACCGCTAGAGCGCCGGATCGGAAGTTTGTTGCAGAAACTAGTGCGCGCGAGCAGGCTGTCCCTGCCTTGGCCCGACTTTCCTTCCAACGCTCGTCAACCGACCGGATCGGGCAAGGCGACTCCGAAGCGCTCGCCGATCTTCGCAAGGCCTTGGACAGTCGCCTCCGGAAGAGGGATTCCGTCGCGACCCCGTTGCCGGCGGTTTTTGATCTCTACTTCACCGGGGACGAGGACTTCGGGAACTCCTGCTCTCGGGGGAACTCGCTTGGCAGCGGCAAGAGACTCGCCGACCATAGCCCGGTACTCATCTCCATCGCCGAAAGCGGCGGGATCGACTACCAGAATCAGCGCTCCGCCTAGGCGTCCTCGGGCGTCGGTAATTTTCTCGTCGACTGCGGCCCTGACGAGAGTTGGATCGGGATCGCCGATCATTCCCAGGGCTCCCAGCAAGGCCGAAGCCATCGACAAGCCACACCCTTTGTGGCCCGCGACGCTGCCGCCCAGCGGAACGATCGTGCCGCCGGCAAAGTAATCATCGGGGTCGGTCGTGGGGTTTCCATCTCGATCTAGAATGCAATCGGGTGGGAGTTGGTCGCCCTTGTCGCGAGCCACACGGATCTTACCTCCGGCAATGGTTGACGTCGAACCGTCGAACAACATCGGCGGCATGCCGTCGGCGGGAATTCCGATCGCGAAAGGGTTGGCGCCCAAAAAGACCTGTCGACCACCGGCCGGCAGCATAAGTCCGACGCCGGGTCCAGCCGCTCCCACCGTCACGAGCGCAACCAGTCCCCGCTCGGCGGCCCGCTCAGCGTATTCGCCGATTCGGCCGGTGTGGGTCGAGTGGCGAATCGCGGCGACCGTTACGCCATGACGGCTCGCGCGCTCCATGGCCCAATCGAGTGCCCAGGCTGTGGTGTAGAGGCCGCAACCTCGCCGGGCGTCGATTAGTCCTGTGGCATCCGTCTCACGAAGAACGGTTGGCCGGGCATCGGACACCATGTCGCCGGCTTCAATCTCCGCCACGTACTGCTTGACGCGAATGACCCCGTGCGAGTCGTGACCCGAGAGATTCGCCCGCACCATGTGCCGCGCAACCTCCGCCGCGATGTCGGCCGGGGTTCCGTCCGCTTCGAAGACCTGCCGGACAAACGTCTCGAGATCCTCGGCGCCCCAACGCCCTAAATCCGCCATATCGATCGTCTCCGTTGAAGTTCGACTAAGCGCTGGTGTCGAACAGAGCGCCTAGTCTAGCAGCCCCGTGGTGAAAGTGCAGTGACACAAGAAATGGGTACGGCTTGATCTCCCACCGAGCTCCCGTCCGCTGTGGATTCACACCGTAAGTTGCTGAATTTAATGAGGGTTATGAGACATTGGCTTTGTTTGGTCATTTCGTTGCGCGCATTGCTGCGCTGCTGGGTTGGTTCGCTGACCGCCTCAGACGTCGAGAGGAATCTCCACGTGGCGCGCTGAGAGCGTGCGCCGCTATGCGACTCGATGTCGCCACGAATGGCGACACGGCACGCAAGAATGCGTGCGCCACAAAGGCAAAAGGCCGCGGATCTCAAAATGGAGATCCGCGCTACAAACCCGCCACAAACGATTGATTCCCTGTGGGTTGTGTGAAATTGGGTTTGTTTCGTTTTTTTTGCGCTGTTCCTCGAGCGTGATGCCGGTCGCTGGCCTCCTCCCCCCTCAGAATAGCGAGTGTGTCAAGTGCTTTCGTTGGGCATCGCTCCGAACATCCTGAGAACGCAGGGGTTGGTAATTGTGACCGGTGCCTCGGGCGGCCTCATTCTTTGCCAACAGCAACCTTCTCGAACGACCCGAATGGCTGTTCGAAGGTTTCTATTCGGCGCCATGCCGCAGTGTCCAGCGCCTCGGGTTCGAGGGATCCCGGTCCGTGGGCAAGCTCTTTCAGAATGGCATTTACACCACGATGTGCCACGACTACGGAGACCCCGGCCACATGGTTGACGATGTCGCGCCAAACGCCAGTGACACGACGATAAAAGGCGACGAACTCTTCACCCTCGGCTGGAGTGATATTCTTCCAGTCTTCGAGCTTGCGCTGGGCCGTCACAGCGTCTTTGCGTTCGATCTCAGCCCACGAAAGCCCATCCCAGGCGCCGTAGGAGATCTCCTTTAGCCGGGTATCGATTTCAATTTCGATGCCGGTGTTGTCCGCAATCGCTTGCGCTGTTTGGACGGCGCGTTGCAGCGGGCTGGCGACGATCCTTTCCACTCCTCGCTGCGCGAGACCCTTGGCCAGCAACTCAGCTTGCGCCAAGCCTTTCTCGGTCAGTGGTGGGTCCGACTGGCCCAGCATCGTGTGGGAGTCCTCACAGACGCCGTGGCGGACCAGGTAGATTTCGCGCGGCATTGCGTTTTCGCCGGAAACGCCGGCTCGAGGGCCGACCGGGAGGCCCGCGCCACGAGGAACGGGACTTCCGAACCATGGTAGAACAAGACGCCGCTGCTGCTCAGTTTCAGACCTTTGAAGTACGAATGCCGAGCGAAGAAAGCCCGCTGGAAGCGGGCTGAGATGAGTTGGGGGGCGGGTCGCCACCAGCCGTAAAACGGCTGGCCTAGCAACGGCGGACACAAGCCGCGTGAACGCGGCTAAGGCCCAATACTTGTCAGATAGGACAAGCGAGACCGCGAAGCGCTGTAGGAGGAAAAATCGGGTACAACCAGCCAATTCGCCTCAGGCTAAGTGTTTTGTTTCAAGGACCATGACGGGGAGCGAATTGGTGGCAGCCCCCGATTTTTTCCCACACCAATCTCGTCGAAGTGTTGCGGTTCATCAGCTCGGGCGCAATGAATTGCGCCTCTACATTACATTTGCGAAATGATGTGCTTAGAGATGCCGCTAGTAGGCCAGGACGCGCTCGATTTCACGTTGCACGTCTTCGGGCTGGGGGAGGATTTCGCGCTCGAGCGTGGGGCTGTAGGCGACCCAGGTGTCTAACGCGCCGACACGGCCGATCGGGGCGTCCAAGCGGTCAAAAAGCTTGTCGGCTAGGCGAGCCGAGATCTCCGCGCCATAGCCGAACGAGAGGCAGTCTTCGTGTGCTATGACCGCGCGGTTCGTCTTCGACACCGACGCCGCGATGGCCTCCCAATCGTAAGGGCTGAGCGAGCGCAGATCGAGGATTTCGATCGAGACATCGAGCTTCTTTTCAACAGCCACAGCCGCCTGTAGCGAACGGTGCACAAGCGCGCCGTAGGTGACCACGGTCAGATCCTGGCCGCTCTTGACCAAGTGCGCCTTGCCGAACGGCACGGTGTAGTCGGGGCCTGGATAGGGGCTACGGTTATACGTTTCGCGATACAGCTTTTTGTGTTCGAGAAACAAGACCGGGTCGTCACAGCGAATCGCGGTGCGAAGCAGGCCGACAGCATCGAGCGCATTTGACGGCATCACGACCCGCAGGCCAGGAATGTGAGTGAAGGTAACCTCTCCCGACTGGCTGTGGTAGGGACCTGCTCCCCCGAGGTAACCCCCGATGGGAGCACGAATGACAAACGGCGCGGAAAAACCGTTTGCCGAGCGCCATCGCAGTGTTGCCAACTCGTCACGGATTTGCATCATAGCGGGCCAGATGTAGTCGAAGAATTGAATCTCGACCACCGGTTTCAGACCCCGTGTAGCCATGCCGGTCGCGCGCCCAACAATGGCCGCCTCGGCTAACGGCGAGTTGAACACCCTTTGGCCGCCGAATTCGCGTTGCAGCCCGAGGGTCGCCTTAAAAACACCGCCTTTACCCTTGACGGACGCTAAGTCCTCTTCGCGGCTGCAGTCGGCCACATCCTCACCGAAAACGACGATGCGCGAGTCTCGCCGCATCTCGTCTCGAAGACAGGTGTTGATGGAGTCCACCATCGTTCGCGGGTCGCCGTCGAACCGTGCTTCCGACTGAAACTCGTCGCCAGCGGGATCGACCGTCGGTGAGTAGAGGAACTTGAGTGCGCTGCCGGGCGCAGGAGGGGAGGCCTTCAGCGCCTGCTCGAGAGCCTCATGAATCTCTTGGTCGACTGCGTCGTGAATCGTGAGAATCGTGTGCTCGTCGGCGATGCCTTCGCTCTCGAGCAAGTCGGCCAGCTTGCGAATCGGGTCACGAGCAGCTTCTTGCTCCCTTTCTTCAGGTGTCTTGTAGAGCGTTTCGTCGTCAGAGAGAGAGTGGGCGTAGGGCCGTGTGGTATGAGCGTGGACCAGAGCTGGTCCCTGCCCGCTACGGCAATAGTGGACGGCTTCCTTGACGGCCTGGTAGCTGGCGGGAAAATCCACTCCGTCAACCTCCTGGACGGACAGGTCCGGAAAACCCGAGACCAGCCGGGAGATGCTGCCGCCGGCGGTTTGGACCTCGACCGGGACGGATATCGCGTAACCGTTGTCTTCGACCAGAAACAAGACAGGCAGACGTTCCAGGCAGGCGGCGTTGAGAGCTTCCCAGAATTCGCCCTCACTCGAGGCGCCGTCACCGAGCGTGGTCAGTACGACTGGTTCCTCAGAGTCGCTGCTGTCCAAGCGTTCCCGCTGCCGAACGAACCCAAAGCGACCTGCATGCGCGCAGCCCACTGCCTGCAAGATTTGGTGGCCCGTCGTGCTCGATGCGGAGACGATGCGCAGCTCGGGACTCGACCAATGGGAAGGCATTTGGCGCCCTCCCGACGCCTCGTCGGCGCCGGCTCCGAGGGCTTGCAGGAACATCTGCCGCGGCTTGACGCCCAACGCTAAAGCAAGCGAACGGTCGCGATAGTAGGGATAGCACCAGTCAAAACCGGGCCGCAGCACCATTCCGGCCGCGGTTTGGATCGCTTCGTGTCCGGCCGCGCTGACCTGGAAGAAGATCTGGTTGCGCCGCTTGAGAATGACCTCGCGGTCATCAAGACGGCGGGATAGATACATGCTGCGGTAGGCGTGAAGGAGATCCTCGGCGGCATTACCGCTGGAGCTGAGGACCTTTTGCGCCAAACCGCTTTCGGCGGGCATGGGTCTTTTTCAGTGTATCACGGGGCTGGTTTTTCACCCCATTTTCGGTACGCGGCGGTTCCGTATGCGACATCGCGCGGGCTGTCATGGGGAGTGCGGGAGGGCACAGCATGCTGTGCCCCTACAGACCTGGCGGCATGACCGCTCCCTGGTGTTCGCGGCTCGGATTCGCTTCTTTCGGGGAGCGGAAGGATGCACGCACCTCACGTTTCAGCGAGGCAGAATCAGTCCGCCGAGGCGTTCTTCGCCGCGCGGCTCGCGAGCGAACTGGGTTGCCCAAGTGTCAAGGTACTTGAGGCCTGTACCGGTGTTGAAAAGGACGATCTCGTCGTCTGGTTTTAGGAATGCTTGCCGCAGCAACTTCTCCAAGGCGGCGACGCAGGCGGCCGCTTCGGGGGCGACGAATATCCCCTCAGTCCCAGCCAGCAGGCGGCCCGCCGCGAGGATGTCTTGATCCGACACCACGATGCAGGTCCCTTTGCTTTTGCGAACGGCTTCGAGCACCAGGAAAGCGCCGCCTGCTTCGGGGACGCGCAAGCCGCTGGCGATTGTCCGCGCGTCGTCCCAAAACTCCGCCTCCTTGCTGCCTTGCTCAAAGGCCCGAACGATCGGGGCGCAACCGGCAGCCTGAACGACGATCATCTTCGGGCGTTTGGAATCGATCCAGCCCAATTCTTCAAGCTCGTCAAAGGCCTTCCACATGCCAATGATGCCTACGCCCCCGCCAGTGGGATACAAGATGGCATCGGGGAGCCGCCAGCCCAATTGCTCGGCCAACTCAAGACCCATGGTTTTCTTGCCCTCGACGCGGTAGGGCTGTTTCAGCGATGAGACGTCGAACCATCCCTGAGAGTCTTTCCCCTCGGCGACGAGGCGGCCGCAGTCGCTGATAAGACCGTCCACGAGATTTACATGGGCGCCAAACATCCTGCATTCGATGTAGTTGGCCTCCGGCACGTCTCGCGGCATGAAGATGTGAGCCTCGATGCCCGCGGCGGCGGCGTAGGCAGCCAAAGCCGAACCGGCGTTACCGGCCGAGGGAGCGGCCAACTTTTCCGCGCCGAGTTCTTTGGCCATCGAAACGGCGCACGACATGCCGCGAGCTTTGAAGGTTCCGGTGGGGTTGACGCTTTCGTCCTTTACCAAAACGTTGGTGGCACCGAGGCTATGCCCTAGTCGTTTAGCAGGAATCAAGGGAGTGTTGCCTTCGCCCAGGGAGACGATGTTCTTGGAATTCGAGACCGGCAGCAGAGCTGACCAGCGCCACATTGAGGACGGACTGCCCGCGATCTCGTTGCGTGCCAAATGCTCGCGTGCGCGGGCCAGATCGTAGCGCGCCAACAGGGGCGCGCCTGCCGGGGAAACAGTACTCAGCTTCCCTTTGGGACGTTTTTCTCCGGTGCGGCTGCACGATAGGTGAGAAAAGAACGTCATCATCTTAGGAGAGGGTTCGTGTATCCGAAAACGCCAGTGAGAAACCAGCTCTGCCCGCCACGCAGTATGCTTTACGGGATGGGTCTTCGTCTAGCGGTCGTGGTTGGAATGTGTGCTGCTTCCCTTTGCGCCGGCGAGTACGCCGTGTTGACTAGCGGGTTCCGTCTAGACGCCGAAGGCCATGAACGAGTGGGTGACCGCGTTCGGCTGTTCCAGAAGGACGGCAACTTCATCGAGCTTCCATTGTCAGTGATTGTAAGGTTCGAGAAGCGTGACGAGAAACCCGAGCGGCCCGCAACCAAAGAATCTGCTCGACAAGACGTTGCAGACTCACCAGAAGACATCCACAAGCTGATCGACGCGGTTGCGGAGCGGCACCGGCTGCCCGCCACCCTAGTCCACAGCGTGATCGAAGCAGAGTCGGCTTACGATCCGGAGGCTGTGTCCCCCAAAGGGGCGGTCGGTCTCATGCAGCTCATGCCGCGGACCGCCAGCGATCTCGCAGTCGAAGACCGCACGGACCCGGCTCAAAACGTGAGCGGGGGAACACGGTATCTTAAGGGCCTCCTAGAGCGCTATTCGGAATCGCCGGACCAACTGTTGCGGGCATTGGCGGCCTACAACGCCGGGCCCGAAAAGGTTGACCACTACGACGGTCTGCCTCCTTACAACGAAACCCGGCTTTTCGTGCGCCGAGTCATGCAACGTTTTCTGGCTCTCAGCGAGCCGACCTCGGGCCAGTAACGGCCCCGTCCCTGCCGACCGCGTTCCTCGATAACCGCAGCCGCACTGAATGAGGAGCCACAGCCGTGATTTCCACGCCTCGCGGCGTATCTGTTCTGTCTAGAATCCGCGCGTGATCATAGAGGAACGAGATCTTCTCACCCTCCCTGAAGGCGAAGTGATAGCGTTCGGTGGCTACGTCGTCCCCCGGCAGTTCGAGATCGATTGCTCGAAGCAGATCGGACAAGCCGCGTCCCTCGAGGGCGGAGATGGCGACAGGTTCGGCGACGGAACCGGATGTCCGTAAGGATCTCAGCGCGGCGACAACATGCTCTGGGTCCATCTCGTCGATCTTATTCAGCGCCAGGATTTGTGGCTTTTGTGCGGCTTCGATCTCATTGAGCACCTTATCCACTTCTTGGCGCCTAAGTCGCCAGTGGGGAGACGAGACATCCACGACGTGGACGATCATGGCCGCCTCGGTGACCTCTTCGAGGGTGGCGCGAAAAGCTTGAATCAGCGTCGGCGGGAGATGGCGAAGAAATCCGACGGTGTCGGAAAGCAAAACGCGGCGCCGTGAGGGGAGATCAAGGGATCGTATCGTGGGGTCGAGCGTAGCAAACATCTTGGGGTCAGCCAGGACCTTCGCTGACGTGAGAGCGTTAAACAGCGTTGATTTGCCCGCATTGGTATAGCCCACGAGGGAAACCGTCGACAGGGGAACGCTGCCTCGCTTCTTACGTTGCGAACGGCGAGTAGCCCGAACCGCCCCGAGGTTGGCTTTGAGTTTGCTGATTCGCCGTCCGATTCGACGACGATCGGTTTCGAGCTTGGTTTCTCCAGGACCGCGGGTCCCAATGCCACCGCCCAGCCGAGACATTTCGGCGCCGCGCCCCGTTAGGCGAGGCAGCAGGTAGGTCAGTTGCGCGAGCTCGACTTGAAGTTGTCCTTCACGGGTGCGCGCGTGTCGGGCGAAGATTTCAAGGATGAGCTGCGTTCGATCGATCACCTTGCAGTCCAAGGCGCTCTCGAGGTTTCGTTGTTGACTCGGAAAGAGGCTCCGATCAAACAGAACGAGATCCGCATCCACCTCTAGCACCCAACGGCGGAGCTCTTCCACTTTGCCTTGCCCGATCAAGGTCGCGCGATGAGGAGTCTGGCGGACTTGAATGTCCGAGCCCAGCACGCTCGCTCCAGCGCTGGAAGCCAGTTCGGCCAACTCCTCGAGCGACTCCTCGGTAGAGGCAGTCCACTGAGAGTCGTCGGCGGGACCGTCGCGATCTCGTCGGATCTCGACACCGACTAGAAGACAAGTTTCTTCTGGCGAGAGATCTGTGCGGGCGTCCGGCGCGGCCGGCTTGCGGGCATGAGGCGTGGGCGGAGACGACTTCTTTAGGTTCAAGATACTCTTTGTTTATGTGTTCGATGGACCCCGAAAGCTCCGGGTAAGTAATTGCACACCGTTAGGATTCCGACGGCTCGCCGTCCGCACTCTCGGTTTCGGGTGGCTTTTCGGGCTTCGGTGTCGGGCTTTGGGAACCTCCGGAGCCGGAAGCGTGTGATTGGCGTGTTGTCACGACAGTGGAAATGGCGTGTTTGAAGATCAACTGCTCTTGGTGACTGGTTTCGAAAACGACGCAGTACTTGTCGAAGCCACGCACTCGTCCGGACAGCTTGACACCGCTGGTGAGGAAGATCGTAAGAGGCAGCCGCTCGCTCCGGGCTTTGTTCAAAAAAGCATCTTGGATGTTCTGGTTGGACATGGCAATTGCTCACTCCCAAGAGCAGCCGTCTCATTCGGCGGTTTATCTTCTTACTTTACATGAATTGGGGTGGGCACTTGATTCCCGAGACCCCGACAGGAAGTATGCAGGGTGCTGGGCTACCCGCGCCCGCGGGGGGAGTTTGAAGGCCGCTTAGCCTGGAGGAGGGGTGTCCCCCGCCGTCAGGCACGACGGACTTTTGCTACCGTCTAAAATGGCGGTGACTTCGCAACCCAGGGCCAAGCTGATTCGATTCAGCTTTGGTCTTGTTCTCCTCGTTGCGTGGACGTTAATGCCGGCAGCGCAGACTCCGCCTGCCTCCGAATGGAAGTGGTACAAGGGCAATCTACATACCCACACGATCAACAGTGACGGTGACAGCGCTCCCGACGCGGTCGCGCGCTGGTACAAGGAGCATAGGTACAACTTCCTGGTTCTCACCGACCATGACTTTGTGACTCCCATAGCAGGGCTGAGTTCGATCTTTGCCGCCGAAGACCGTTTTTTGCTGATTTCCGGAGAGGAGATCAGTTCAGCTTTGGGCGAGAAACCCATCCATGTTAATGGTCTCGATATCCATCGAACGATCCAGCCGATAGTGGGCACGAGTGTTGTCGACACGATTCAGAAGAACGTCGACGCGGTTCGGGCGGCGGGAGGCATCCCGTCCCTCAACCACCCTAACTTTCGTTGGGCGGTCACGTCCCGCGAGATGGGTCAAATCCGCAGATTAAAGCTCTTCGAGGTTTACAACGGTCATTCAAGAACCAACGATGCAGGCGGCGGTGGCTTTCCAAGTCTTGAGGAGATGTGGGATGCCGTGCTGTCAGCAGGGCGCGAAGTTTATGGAATAGCAGTCGACGACGCGCACAAATTTAAGGTGTTTGGACCGCAGCATTCTAATCCCGGCCGCGGCTGGGTGAGCGTCAAAGCCCCGCTGCTTTCCACGAACGCCATACTCAACTCCCTGAATGCGGGTGAGTTCTACGCCTCAACCGGGGTCGTGCTCGAAGATGTGAATCGCTTGCCCAACGAACTTCGCATTTATCTTGAAGAAGATGAACAAGAGAAATTCACCACCGAGTTCATTGGTCAGGGAGGCCGCCTCCTGAGCAAGTCGTTCGACAATCCCGCCGTCTATACCCTGAAACCCGGTGACACATACGTTAGAGCGAAGGTGACTTCCTCGAACGCAGAGTATGCTTGGGTGCAGCCGATCTTTGCCGGTGCCGCCGCGTCGCGTTGAGAGAAGGCGTCCCTGAGGAGGGTGAAGACCCGCAGCTATTCGGCAGGCTAAGATAGCTAGCCCGCATTTCTCACCAGCTGACGCAGCGATTGGCGAAAGGCCCGGCGTCCATGGCTCGCGGCAACAGTTGGCGCACAGCGCCAAGCGTACGGTATGTCGGCAAGCGGGCGCGATGAATCGCGCCCCTACATCTCGAACAGCGGGACTTTGCTGCACGGCTACTAGCCATGTGGTGAGAAAAGCGCGCTAGCATCGACACACTGCACACACGGACAGCATGCTCCCGAATCACGACCAAAGCGTTACCATGGAGTAGGTGATGGATCCCCGGCTTGAACATCAATTGTTGCTGACCCGCAGGCACTTTTTCGGGTTAAGCAGCGCAGGCATCGGCGCGGCGGCTTTGGCGACGCTGATCAACGAGGATCTGGTCGCCGGCAGCCCCGCTAAGGCCGGGGATCAGTCTTCGCAAGCTGGATTACCCGGGCTTCCGCATTTCGCACCCAAAGCCAAACGCGTCATTTACCTTTTCCAGTCGGGCGCTCCGTCGCAGATGGAGTTGTTTGACTACAAACCAAAGCTCGAGGATCTTCGGGGCACCGAGTTGCCCGCTTCGATCCGCATGGGACAGCGCCTGACGGCGATGACGGCCGCGCAACAAAACTTCCCCGTGGTGCCGTCTGTGTTCAAGTTCGCCCAACATGGCGAGTCGCGCGCTTGGATCAGTGAACTGATGCCTTACACCGCCAAGGTGGCCGACGAACTCTGTTTCATCAAGTCCATGCACACCGAGGCGATCAATCACGACCCGGGCATTACCTTCTTCCAGACCGGCTTTCAGCTCGCGGGCCGGCCCAGCATCGGCGCCTGGCTTTCTTATGGCTTAGGCAGCGAGAACAAAGACTTGCCGGCCTTTGTCGCCATGGTCTCGAACGGCTCGGGCAATCCCAACGGCCAGCCGTTGTACGACCGGCTGTGGGGCAGCGGGTTTCTCCCTACCAGGTATCAGGGGGTCAAGTTCCGCTCGATCGGTGACCCGGTCCTCTATTTGTCGAACCCTCCGGGGATAGACGGGAGCGCTCGACGCCGCTTTCTCGATGATCTGGCAACGCTCAACCAGCTGAAGCATCAAGAAGTGGGAGACCCGGAAATCTCGACGCGCATCGCGCAATACGAGATGGCCTACCGCATGCAGAGCTCCGTTCCCGAGCTGACTGACCTTTCGAGCGAACCCGACCGTACCTTCGAGCGCTACGGGCCCGACTCCCGAAAGCCAGGGACATTCGCGGCCAACTGCCTGCTCGCCCGGCGGCTGGCCGAACGCGATGTACGCTTCATCCAACTCTTCCACCGTGGCTGGGACCAGCACACCAAACTGCCCAAAGACATCGTCGGCCAAGCCCGCGATACCGACCAGCCGCAGGCTGCGTTGATCCGGGACCTCAAGGAGCGCGGCCTGCTAGACGAAACTTTAGTCGTCTGGGGCGGCGAATTCGGTCGCACCGTCTACTGCCAGGGCAGGTTCACGTCCGAGACCTACGGACGCGATCACCACCCGCGCTGCTTCACCATCTGGATGGCCGGCGGCGGCGTAAAACCCGGCGTCACCTACGGCGAGACCGATGACTTCTGCTACAACATCACCCGCGACCCCGTGCACGTCCACGACCTGCACGCAACGATGCTGCACTGCTTGGGCATCGACCACACCAAGCTGACCTTCAAATACCAAGGCCGCGCCTTCCGCCTGACCGATGTGTTTGGGAAAGTGGTCAAGAAGGTATTAGCCTGAGAAGAGAAGCCGAAGCGGTGTTGAGTTTTCCCTAAGCGACTAGCGTCGCACCGTTACTCACAGCCACTAAGCTTCAATAGTCCGGTGAAAAAATGGGGACTGTCATCCGATTTTCGCTTCCGCAACTTCAATGTTTTCAGTATGGGGCAGACGGCGGAAATCGGTGACTGTACCCATTTTTCGAAAAGGTGGGTCCGGACCACTAAGCTTCAATAGTCAAGCACGCCGTTACGACGGCGAGACTCTACTTTTAGGCTCGGCCATGCTCGAGCGTACCCAGGCCTTCGTTCACCTGGCTCGCTACGACGGACATCTCAGCCGCCGCTTCTTCCGTGCCGTCAAGCAACTATCCGACCTGCGCCGCGACGAGCGCAAGTCCCGCGAGGCCCGTTCCTCTGCCGGCTCCTATACCTCCACCGATCCCTACCGAGGCCGATACGCGCCGGCTCAGGCCCCGCCTCCGATCGACACTCCGCACCCCAGAGCCGACCGAATCGGCTTTCGGGCCTCTCGCGAGTCGACCCCGCAAGCTGGTCTCCGAGACGACCGAACCGCGGCCCGGCAGACCACACGGACGCAAACTACCAAACAAACCCAATTCGGCCGAACCCCAATGAAATTAACACCTTCTAAGGGTAAACAGCGCCGCAATCGGGGCAGCGTTTATCAACTCCGGTTTCACTTTGGCGCGGCAAGATTGGCTCCGTACACGGCTCAAAGGCAACGGCCACAACTCTGGGCAAAATGACCGCCGAGCCATGCGCTACGGGATCTAGAACTTACCGCTTGCTCAGGCGCACGGCTCGGCAACACTCGGTTTCCGTCTGCCGGAGCCGCGACCGTTAGGAAGCGGTTGGCTGTCACCCCCACCCCAGGCCCCGCTCTGCCGCGGTAGGCGGCCGAGCGCCGGAAAGAACCACCGGCGGGCGGAGCGCAGTACCAGCCGCAAAACGACTGGCCTAGCAACGGCCCACAAACGCCGTGTGAACGCGGCTCAAACATCCGGTGAGCCGCCTGGCGGCGGCTAGGACAAACAAGAGTGTTTGTCCCTACTGGGCTGGGCCGAGAGGAGAGTTGTCCGGAAAAAACATACACCAAACGGCCGCAGGTCTCGGCAAAGGCACCGAGCCCTGCGCTACGGGACTGCTGGTGAGCAACCAGTGATCTCACCCGTTCCGGAAGCGCTCCAACCCCCGTGATACACTCGGAACATTCGTCGTGGAAACTGATTTTCTCGTCGTTGGCGCGGGAGTCGCGGGGTTGATGGCGGCCATCGAGGCCGCCCAGGCGGGACGTGTCCTGGTTCTCACCAAAGACCGGTTGACCGAGTCAGCTTCCGAATATGCTCAGGGAGGCATCGCTGTCGCAATCAGCGATGACGATCAAGTCAGCCTCCACGAGCAGGATACTATCAAGGCCGGCAACGGGTTGTGCGATCACGATGCGGTTCGCATTCTAGTCGAGCAGGGGCCACGGGAGATTCAGCGGCTCATCGATTGTGGCGTTGAGTTCGACCGCGAGGGTGCGCGGCTCGCTTTCACACAGGAAGGCGCTCACAGCCGGCGCCGTGTGCTCCACGCTCACGGAGACTCCACCGGCCGCGAAATCGCGCGGACATTGTTCCAAAAGGCCAAAACGCTCCCGAACATTACTTTCCAGAGTTTTTCGGCCGTGGTGGATCTGCTCACTCACGAAGGCGGGATTTGCGGCGCCCTCGCCTGGAGCGAAAAGGAACGCGGTTTCGTGCCGATCCGTGCCCGGGCTGTCCTACTCGCGACGGGAGGTCTCGGCTGCGTCTACCGCGAGACAACCAACCCCGATGTAGCGACGGGCGACGGCGTGGCCATGGCATACCGGGCCGGCGCCGAAATATCCGACATGGAGATGATTCAGTTTCATCCCACGGCCTTATTCCTGCAAGTTGCCCCTCGCTTCTTACTTTCCGAAGCGCTAAGGGGAGAAGGGGCGTACTTGCGCAATGCAGTCGGCGAGAGGTTCATGAGCCGTTATAGTCCCCAGGAGGAATTGGCTCCCCGCGATGTCGTCTCCCGCGCCATCGTTGCCGAGCTTCACCGCACGCAGACGGGGCCGGTCTATCTGGATCTCACCCACCTCGATCCTGAATTCGCCCCACGACGGTTTCCTCGCATCTACGAGACTTGCCGGCACTACGGGGTGGATCTTACCAAGCAGCCGGTGCCGGTCCATCCCGCCGCCCATTATGCGATGGGGGGAATCCGCACGGACTACGACGGGCAAACCAATCTACCGGGACTGCTGGCCGCGGGTGAAGTAGCTTGTACGGGTGTCCACGGAGCGAACCGGCTGGCCAGTAATTCGCTGCTGGAAGGGCTCGTCTACGGCGCACGGGCGGGGCGCAAGATTCGCGAGCGAGCCGGTGTGGCGCAGCTCGAGCCCGACATCCCCGACGCACCCTCACCGGTCGCGCTTACCGCCCACGCCGTCTCCCTGCTCCGCCGACTCGCCTGGCGGAACGCGGGGATCAGTCGCTCGGCTAACGGCATTCGCGAAGGTTTGGAAGAACTCGAGAGACTACGGCCCGCGTTTGAAAAAGGCTGGGCTAGAAACAGCAGGCAGGGATTCGAAGCCGACAACATGTATCAGGTTGTCTCGCTCATTGCCCGCTCCGCCTTAGCTCGCGAAGAAAGCCGGGGAGGCCACTACCGAACCGACTTCCCGAACAAACGCCCGGAGTTTGAGAAACACTCGCTTGTTTCTCGTGGCGAAGAAGTGAGTTTCGTCTAACTGGTAACCCCACGTAACATTTATTACGTCCTGGGCCATCCCGTCTGAACACTTTCGACCCTCTCGGCGTCATTACACAATGTAAGTTCGCTGGCGGCCGCCGCGACAGCCTAAACCTAAACCCAAAGGAGATCAAGATGAAATCACTGTGGATTAGTGTGTTTGCTATCGCGGCGCTGGTGTTTTGCGGCATCAATCTGGCGCCGGACGTGGTCCAAGGAGAAACGACAAAACCGAAACAGAGCGCCGTAGACAAGCCTGAGCCGAAGCCGCCCATCTCACCCCAACCAGCCGTTAGGCGCGGCATTGATTGGCTGGTGTCGGTGCAAGGAAACGACGGAGGCTGGGGCCAAGACGGCGGAGAAACCTCGTTCGTTCGCCAGGGCGAGCGGCTCGAGACATCCGGCAACGACGTTGCCAACACAGCCGTTGCGACCCTGGCTCTGATTCAGGCCGGCCATACCCCAACCAAGGGAAAATACCAAGCCGCGGTGCGGCGGGGTTTGGATTTTGTCCTCCGGCACGTGGAGGAAAGCTCCCAGGAAGGACTGGGCGTCACTTCGATCAAGGGAACCCAAATCCAACGCAAGCTAGGTCCCTACATCGACACCTTTCTTACCTCCACGCTGCTCGCCGAGATCGACGGTGAAATGCGCCTGGCGAAATCCAACGAGCGCGTCCGCCTCGCGCTCCAAAAATGCGTCAACAAGATCGAGAACAACCAGCAGGCTGACGGCAGTTGGAACCTCGCCGGCGGATGGGCTCCGATCCTGGGGACCGCCATGGCCTCTCGGAGCCTGTTCGAGGCCAAACAGAAGGGGCTCGACGTTGACGGCGAGGTTCTGGCTCGGGTCGACGACTACACGAAGGCCAGCGCCAAGCCGGCGGCCGTTGGTCCGGGTGTCGCGGGAGGTCGCGGCGCCGGCACGTTCGCCGCCGATGCCAGCTCTGCCGGCGTCTCGCTGTACAAGGGCGCCCAGGTACTCGAACAGCTCAGCCGCACCGAAGAAGACCGCAAGAGGAACGCGAAGGAAATCGCCGCCGTCAGCGGCCAGCTCTCGAACGCAAGCTTCGTGCGCGGTTTCGGCTCCATGGGCGGGGAGGAATTCTTCTCCTACCTGAACATAAGCGACAGCCTGCATCGTACGGGCGGGAAAGAATGGCGGGAGTGGAACGGCAAGATCAAGACCCAGCTCATCCGTCTACAGAACGAAGACGGTTCTTGGGCAGGTCATCACTGCATCACGGGCCGTGTCGCCGTGACCAGTGCCGCTATCCTCACCGTTCTCGTCGACCAGACACCTGTTGAAACGTCCCATGAGTCAACGAAAAGCTAAGTCACGGCCTCTGGTTGGCTTGGCGGAATCCATCCGGCGCGAGGAGACTTTCTCGCGCCGCGATTTTTTTGCCGCGGGCCTGGCGATCGCAGCGGGCTTTTCCGCTGCGTGCCGGCCGGTCCCGGCCGAACAAGCGAATCTCTCCGTCGATCTTGCTCTGGCAAGAGCCGCGCGCTACCTGTGGGCCCAACAGTCGGAGGATGGTGGCTGGCACAGCACAACCTACGGACTGCTTGGCTCCGGCCAGTCTTTGACTCCTTCTGTACTTGACGCTTTGGTGTGCGTGCCCACGGATGTCCTGGTCCCCCCCCCCCCCGAAAAACTACAGCGGGCGCTAGCATTTATTCGTAGTCACACCGACTACACCGGAGCCGTGGGTCGCATGGATCCGCTTCTCCCTGATTACCCCAACTACGCGACGGCGCTGGCCGTCACGGCTCTTCGCCGCGCCCGGCCTTCCGGGTGGGCGCAAGCCGTTGCTGCCATGGTGCAGTATCTGCGCCGGCAGCAGTTCACCGAGGACAATGGCTGGCAGCGAGACGACGCGCCTTACGGCGCCTGGGGCATGGGAGGCGACCGTCGGGTCCCGCCCAGCCCTGGTCATGTCGATCTTTAGATGACTCGCCATGTACTGGAAGCACTATCAGCCGCCGGGGTTGCTCCGAGTGACCCGGCATTCCGGAAAGCCGCGGTGTACGTCGAGCGCTGCCACAACTTTGAACCTTCCCGGCCGGACATCCAGGACGGTGGATTCTATTTTTCGACTGTCGTGCTCGATGCCAACAAAGCGGGACCGGACGCCGAGGGCTATCGGAGTTACGGAACCGCCACGGCCGACGGTATTCTTGCGCTGCTGGCGATGAGCCGCTCCCCTGCGGGTGAGCGCGTGCAAGCCGCGCGAAGTTGGCTAGAGTTACATCACCTTCCAGACCGAGCCACTGGCTTCGTCGGAGAAGCTTACCAGCGCTGGCCGGCCGGCCTGCGCTTCTATTACGCTGCCTCCGCGACGAAGGCCTTCCGCAAATTAGCCGGGATTCCCAGCCGAGAATTCGTAGTGGCAGGCCACTGTGCCCGCCTGTCTGCGGTTTCGACGCCTTTGGTGTCGGATGCGAGCCGACCGCGATATTCATTGGCAGGAAGCATGGACGCTGCGGTCCGCTCCTGCGAAAATCGCTTGTTGATGGCTCGCGGCCGTGAACCTCGTCAGAAAAGCAGCCTAGGCGTCGCGCTGTCAGCCCCCGTCTCGCAGGCCCTTCAAGCCGAACAACGACCGGACGGAAGCTGGTCCAACCCAGAAAACCTCGTCAAAGAGGACGACCCCCTGATTGCCACGCCGTTTGCGGTGCGGGCTTTGGTGAACGAAGGGGCGGTGGTTTCATAGCGTGCCCAGCGTGTAAGCGGTGATAGGGAGATTCTGTCCAGGCGGCATTCCCCTCTATTCTATGCGCAGGTTACACCCATTAGGGGCCATTTGTTGTGATCCAAGCGCCGCGCAACCTGCCCGGCACCTTTCGTCTCCTTGGCGCTTGGAACGCCTCAGAACGGTTCGGAAACGAATCAGCGATCACGCCTTCGCGTCAGCCGCACAATTTCCCCTGGTGGCAGGAGTCCGGGTGACTGCGCGGCCTGCAGGATGCCGCGGCAGTGTTTGTCAATCTCGATCAGCTCGGCATGGTTCGCCTGCGAGGGTGTACATTTGTCCAGTCTGGGTATGCACTTCACTCCCGACTACCCCACATCTTGTGGTTGGCCGGTCCGCCTGCCGCGTAGGTGTTGGGCCATCTCTGAATAGGTCGTGGGCCCAACGGTCGCGGCCTGTTGTACAAGCCGGTAGAAGAGCTTTCCCCGGTGACGAGAGCGTCGTCGATTGAATCGAAACGTATACTCATCCAGGTAATAGTCCAGGTGTTCACGGCTCACAGCGCCTTGGTGCGTCCCGATCAACCAGCGCTTCAACAGGGCAGCCACCCGGTGAACGTGGGGCAACAGCTCGGAGGCCGACTGGCTCGAACCGGCCAGAAAGTCGTACTCGTGCCGATAGCCAAGCGCCTCCAGGCCGACGTACCCTTCCCAGCCGTCGGTGTGGATCGTGCTGTCGGGCTCGACAGCCTCTTGGATGAAGCCGTGCAGCTGTTGCTTGGACGCTCCGCGGATGCGCTTCATACGGATCCTTCCTATCCCCGCGCCGTCTTCCTCGGCGGCGATGGCTACCAGTGCTTTTTTCTGCGTCTGCCGTCCGCGCAGTCCCTCTTCTGCGCCCCCCACATAGGTCTCGTCGACCTCCACGCGACCGCTGAGCCGTTCTCGGCCGGGCCGCACCATCGCGCGCCGCAGCTTGTGCAGCAACGCCCAGGCGGTACGGTAGCTTCCCAGACCCAAGATGCTTTGCAGTCCCAGTGCGCTCGCCCCGTTTTTCTGGCTGGTCACCCACCACATGGTCCGAAACCAGGTGCGCAGCGGCAGGCGCGTGTCCTGGAAAATCGTGCCCGCCGTCACCGAAGCCTGATAATCGCATTGCCCACACCGCAGCAGGCCCCGCCGGCTGGGCCGAGCTCTCCGCCCTCCACAGCGGGGACACACAAAACCCTGTGGCCAGCGCAGTTGCATCAGATACTCGCGACACGCCTGCTCAGTGGCAAAACGCCCCTCAAACTCCTCCAGCGTCCGCGGGTAGTCCTCCACAGCCCCGCATGCTATATGTTGGGGTCTCGGGAGTCAAGTGCATACCCCGATTTGTCCAGTTCTCGTAGCAAGAACAAGGCCGGGCCTTTCGACGTAATGCCAACGACCCGTCTAACGTTCGCGCAATCGACGATTTTTTGGTCCCGTCGTTCGCCAAAATGGGACCCACGGGGACCCGGCGGCAAGGGGATCGCACACTGCGAAGTACAACCCGGTGATCACATTCTGATCACCTAGGAAGAAGGAAGCAGAGTAAAATTTTAGTCAGTTACTGAAAAGAGTGGTACGCCCGGCGCGATTCGAACGCGCGACCTTTTGCTCCGGAGGAGTGGGAGTCCTGTTGGATGGAGTTGGATGGATTGACACCAAGTGATGCGCAAGTAGGGCTTTATGGCGGTTTTGCCAAATGAACCCAATGGGGTATCCACTTGACTCATGTGACCCCAAGATGTAGTATGCGCCTTCGTGGAGGATTATCCACGCGACCTGCTCGAGTTCGAGGTACGCTTCGCCAGCGAAGAGGCCTGTCGCGACTATCTGTCCGCGTTGCGCTGGCCGGAGGGTTTCCGCTGTCCGGGATGCGGGCATGAGCGGGCTTGGCCGGTGCGCAAAGTGTGGTTCGAATGCGCTCGCTGCGGGCGGCAGACGTCGGTGACCTCGGGCACGATCTTCCAAGACACACGTAAGCCGCTGCGGCTGTGGTTCCGGGCGATCTGGCACGTCACTTCGCAAAAGAACGGGGTCAGCGCGCTGGGTCTGCAGCGCGTTCTCGGGTTGGGCAGCTATCAAACCGCGTGGACCTGGATGCACAAGCTGCGGCGAGCGATGGTGCGTCCGGGGCGGGAGCGATTGGCGGGCGTAGTCGAGGTCGATGAGACCTATTGGGGCGCTGAGGAAGAGGGTGTGAGCGGCCGGCAGACCGAGCGTAAAGCCTTGATTGCAGTAGCCGCGGAAGAGAGAGGCCGCGGGCTAGGACGGATCCGCATGCAGCGCGTGCGGAACGCATCGGCGGCCAGTTTGATGCCCTTCGTGGAGGAGTCGGTCGAGCCGGGAAGCGTGGTGCACACCGACGGCTGGCTGGGCTACGAGCCGCTGGAGAAGAAGGGCTACCAGCATCGCATCGTCTTTCTGTCGGGCCGCCGCAAGCAGGCCTCGGAATTATTGCCGAGGGTGCACCAAGCGATCTCGTTGCTCAAGCGCTGGCTGCTGGGCACGCACCAAGGCGCGGTTAGCCACGAGCATCTGGACTACTACCTCGACGAGTTTGTGTTCCGCTTCAACCGGCGCAACTCACGCAGCCGGGGAAAACTCTTCTACCGCCTTGTGCAGCAGGCAGTCGCCGTGGACCCAACGCCGTATCGATCGATCGTCGCCGACTGGGACGCTGAGGCCCCGTGAGCCCAACCACAAGATGTTGGGGTTACCTGAGTCAAGTGGATACCCCATATGAACCCATACTCAGTGGCATTCAGTAGCATCCGGTCTCTCCTGGTCAACTTTGCCCTTTCATGTGGACGTTCGTGTGGACGCATGAGATTCAACCTCACTAGCAGGTCGGTCCTCGTCCTGCGTGCCACCGGCCGGTTTCAGAGAGTCGATGGCTTGCACCGCTTCTCGCTTGGCCTGCAGCCTGATGTGCGAATATTGCTCCAACATCTGTCGACTCACGTGCCCGGCAATGGCCATCAACGTTTGCTCAGGCACCCCGGCTTCTGCCAACCGAGTGATGCAGTGGTGTCTCATGTCATGGAAGCGAGATATTGTCAAATGTTGTGGATGGGCGAGGTCAGGCGGCGTTTTCCTGAACCATCAATCCATCCTTGAAAACCTTTCCCTCTAAGACATGAACAATCACTTCCGAACCGTTCAGGCGTCGCCAGTGGCGCTCAGCTTGGCGGGCCAGCATGAAGACCATCGTTAACGACGCTTCGCGGCTGCCACAACCCTTCGTTCGTCGCTGCCGCAAACGGACCGTCGCAAAGGTGGACTCGATCGGGTTCGTCGTCCGCAAGTGCCCCCAGTGCTCGGCCGGAAAGTCGTAGAAAGCCAGCAGCACTTGGCGGTCTTTTTCCAGGCACTCGACCGCTTTGGGGAACTTCTTCTCGTATAGGTTCTTGAAACGGTCCAGAGCGGCCTCCGCCGTCTGCCGACTCTCGGCAAGGTAGATGTCGCGCAGCGCCTGCTTGGCTTTGCCCTGCATGCTCTGCGGCAGCTTATTGAGCACGTTGGCCGTCTTGTGGAGCCAGCAGCGTTGCTCACCGGTCGCCGGATAGACTTTCCGCAGTGCCGCCCAAAACCCCATCGCTCCGTCGCCCACCGCCAACTTCGGCGGCAGCTCGAGCCCCTGCCGTTTCAAGTCCTCCAGCAACTCCTGCCACGACAGTTCGCTTTCGCGAAAGCCGTCGTGCACCGCCAGCAGTTGCTTGCGACCGTCTTCGAGTGCTCCCATCACAACCAGCAAACACTGCCGTTCATCGTCCAGACGAACATTCGAGTAGATGCCATCGGCCCAAATGTAAACAAACCGCTGGCCGCTGAGGTCACGCTTTGACCAAGCCTCGTACTCGCGGCGCCAGACGTCTTTGAGACGCACCACCGTCGTCGCCGACAGGCCCGGAGCGTCGGGCCCCAGCAAGGCCTCCAGCGCTTCGCTGAAATCGCCCGTCGAGATCCCTTTCAGGTACAACCAGGGGATCAACTCCTCCACACTCTTCGTGCGCCGCAGATACGGCGGCAGGATCTGGGAAGTGAAACGAAAGCGCCGGCCCTGCTCATCGACTCGGCGATCGTCGACCCGCGGCGCCTGGATCTTCAGCTGACCCACGCCGCTGACGATGGTGCGCTCGCGGGCGTGACCGTTGCGCACCACCAGCCGCCGGCCGTCCTGGTCGACTTCGTGCTGATGCGTTTCGATGTAGGCGGTCACTTCGGCTTCCACGGCCTTGACGAGCATCTGGCGCGCTCCTTGGCGCAGCACCTCATCCAAGGGCGAGCGTTCCTTTCCATCAATGACTTGGGGGTTGACTTGACTGCTGCTCTCAGCAGCTTCACACTGACTCATGGCGTATCCTCCTTGTTCCTTTCCAGAAAACGATTGAGTTGCTTCCTCAATCGTCAGGATACGCCGCCTCCCCTCAGAGGCTCATCCACAACTTCTGGTTATAGCTCGGGATCACTTCCCACAATCCGACTTGCACGCAGACTTATGGGGCGCGATGCGCCGATCTGGCGAGAATGGCGGTGGCCAAGCGGCTATTGGACGAAAACGCCATTCTCAGGTATTGGCATAGTCGGTTGGATGGGCTGCTCTCAGCGACTATACCGCGATGCAGTCAATTCTCAACGCTTATCGCGATTTATCCGAGCGTGGCTCCTGCGAGGCTGAGGTCAGTAAGCTCGCATTCGTGGCGGGTGTCTTTTGAGGCTGGCGGCCGGGCGGACAGCGAGGTCGGCCAAGCCGCTCTGAGAGTCAATCGTGACATCCACGAAATCGGCAAACGCACTGCTGGTGGCGATCGCGACCGGTACGGCCGGTCCTGGGAACACGGTGTCAGGGATCGTTACATTAATCTGGTAGAGTCCTACGAAGAACGGCGCTGCCCCGGAGAAGAAGATTCTTCCCTCCTCGCCTCCGAACAGCACCGCCACGTTCGGGTCGGTCGTAAAGCTCAAGGGGTCGGCAGGACCGGGAGCTGCATCGGCGATGGATGGGTTCAACGCCCCTACGCCGGTCAGAAAAATAACGATGGTCTCGCCCGGCAGTGCCGGATTAGCCTCGGTGATCAATTTAAAGTCCGCATGAGTGAGGACACCAGGTCCAATGCCTGTTTGCTGCACCGAGAAGATGCCTGGACTACTTGCGTCTACAGGAACGACAACTTCGTTCGACAACTCGCCGTTGTTGTTGACCACAATCGTCGCTGACGTCCCTGAGGTAGCGAAGGGCGTCTGCAGGTTGATTTGTCCCGCTGAAACGAAAAGCAGTGGAGCCAGCACCCCGTTAATGGTGACGCTAATCCCAGTCAGGCTTGTGGGCAGCGGTGTAGTTTCGGCGGTGGCCTCTGAGGGGGCTAGCCCCGAGCCGAATAGTGAAAGTAGTGTGCCGCCTGAGATGGGGTAAGTCGGGGGAGCAAACGAAGCAGTGTTTAGTACCCCCAGAGGAGCGAGAAAGACCCCTTGGCCGGTAATCTCTGGGACTCGTACACCAAAGAAAATACCGTGCTGTGTCGAGACTTGACCTTCACGACCAATCGTCGCCCCCAGAAACGCTTGCGGCGCCAGCCCCCCCTGCTCCCTGACACCAGGTTGTCCAGTAGCCGGTGTTTTGAGGGCTTGGGCTTGTCCGGTACTCGGCGCGCCGATGGCCATATTGACGACGCCGGGTTCGAGAAAGCCCGAGATATTGTCAAATGTTGTGGATGGGCGAGGTCAGGCGGCGTTTTCCTGAACCATCAATCCATCCTTGAAAACCTTTCCCTCTAAGACATGAACAATCACTTCCGAACCGTTCAGGCGTCGCCAGTGGCGCTCGGCTTGGCGGGCCAGCATGAAGACCATCGTTAACGACGCTTCGCGGCTGCCACAACCCTTCGTTCGTCGCTGCCGCAAACGGACCGTCGCAAAGGTGGACTCGATCGGGTTCGTCGTCCGCAAGTGCCCCCAGTGCTCGGCCGGAAAGTCGTAGAAAGCCAGCAGCACTTGGCGGTCTTTTTCCAGGCACTCGACCGCTTTGGGGAACTTCTTCTCGTATAGGTTCTTGAAACGGTCCAGAGCGGCCTCCGCCGTCTGCCGACTCTCGGCAAGATAGATGTCGCGCAGCGCCTGCTTGGCTTTGCCCTGCATGCTCTGCGGCAGCTTATTGAGCACGTTGGCCGTCTTGTGGAGCCAGCAGCGTTGCTCACCGGTCGCCGGATAGACTTTCCGCAGTGCCGCCCAAAACCCCATCGCTCCGTCGCCCACCGCCAACTTCGGCGGCAGCTCGAGCCCCTGCCGTTTCAAGTCCTCCAGCAACTCCTGCCACGACAGTTCGCTTTCGCGAAAGCCGTCGTGCACCGCCAGCAGTTGCTTGCGACCGTCTTCGAGTGCTCCCATCACAACCAGCAAACACTGCCGTTCATCGTCCAGACGAACATTCGAGTAGATGCCATCGGCCCAAATGCAAACAAACCGCTGGCCGCTGAGGTCACGCTTTGACCAAGCCTCGTACTCGCGGCGCCAGACGTCTTTGAGACGCACCACCGTCGTCGCCGACAGGCCCGGAGCGTCGGGCCCCAGCAAGGCCTCCAGCGCTTCGCTGAAATCGCCCGTCGAGATCCCTTTCAGGTACAACCAGGGGATCAACTCCTCCACACTCTTCGTGCGCCGCAGATACGGCGGCAGGATCTGGGAAGTGAAACGAAAGCGCCGGCCCTGCTCATCGACTCGGCGATCGTCGACCCGCGGCGCCTGGATCTTCAGCTGACCCACGCCGCTGACGATGGTGCGCTCGCGGGCGTGACCGTTGCGCACCACCAGCCGCCGGCCGTCCTGGTCGACTTCGTGCTGATGCGTTTCGATGTAGGCGGTCACTTCGGCTTCCACGGCCTTGACCAGCATCTGGCGCGCTCCTTGGCGCAGCACCTCATCCAAGGGCGAGCGTTCCTTTCCATCAATGACTTGGGGGTTGACTTGACTGCTGCTCTCAGCAGCTTCACACTGACTCATGGCGTATCCTCCTTGTTCCTTTCCAGAAAACGATTGAGTTGCTTCCTCAATCGTCAGGATACGCCGCCTCCCCTCAGAGGCTCATCCACAACTTCTGGTTATAGCTCGAGAAAGCCTCCGAGAAAGCCCGTACCGTCAGAGTTGATGCTGTAGAAATTGACGCCACTGAAATCGACTGCCTCGAAGTCGAACCGTAGACGCTCGGAGATCGAAACGGCGCCTGCACCGTTACTTCGCAGTGCACCGCTGGCAGAGGTATAGGAGTTGCTAGCTGAATCGAATCCCGTGTCGATCACGATCTCGGCAATCCAGTAATTGTCTACCCAGTCAGAGTCATCCGCGGAACTGCTGAAGTTTCTTGTGGCCAGGAAGATCTCTCGCCCGCCAGACTCCGTGGAGTACCCGATCAGGTAGTTACCGTCCGCGGAGGTAAAGATATTTCGATTCCCAAAAAACAGAGTGGAGCTTAGCCCCAAAGAGGCGGTTCCCGAGCCATCCCCAGTCAATGAGTACGTGGCATTCCCGATACCTTGCTGGTCGTTGATGTCCTGTTGGTCGGCGTCGTGTCCCGTGGCGGAAGCCGACGTGAAGTTGCCGTTGCCGTCGGCGGAGAACGATATGAGGGCCGTTTTCAGGGCGTTCTCCGAGCCGTTCGGGAAGCAAAGTGTGCCGCCGGTATAGGCGCCGTTGAGGGTGGCATCGCTCACTCCCCCAGAGGGAGCCCTGATGGCAACAAACAAGTCGTAGGAACCATCGATGGCTTCGGTCGAGGCTCTGATCAGGACCTCGCTGCTAACTCCGAGCCGGGCATTGATCTTAAGCGAGTTAGAGATAGGATTCGTGAGGGTGACAAAACCATTCTCGGCGACCGAATACGATCCCGATCCGCTTGCTGCTTGAGGTGCGCTGGCACCGGCACCAAGCTCCCCGTCGAAGGAAAATCCCCCGTTGCTGTCGAAAGTGATGCTGCCGCCCAGGTTGCGTGCGCTAGCTGTGCCCCCTGAAACCTGAGCCAGGATGTGCACGAAGTAGTATTTGCCATTGAGCGCGGAATTATCGAGTACCTGACCGTTAGCCGCGAAAGGAACCAGGCAGGCCAAGACGAGTGGGAAGAACGTTTTCACGCTTTATTCACCCCCGGAACAGTGACTCGGGCCGATCGATCGAATGGGTCGAAACCATCATACCGGAGAAACGAGCCGGCCCGTGCACCAAGGTAGCGGCAGGCGTCAGACGTGTCTCACACCGGGCTTTAACTGCCGCCCGGTTTTAGATCCGGATTACGGCCCGCTACCACGCCTCACTCTGCTCCGGGGCGGTACGGGCCTGGGCGCCGACGACCTCCTGACCGCCTGAACCGCCGCGTCGGTCGGAACCGAGAGAGGAGTGCACGGGGCAACGCCATCGCCATCGGCCAACACATTCTGCATCATGCCTTGATCCTCATGAGAGAGCATGTGGCAATGCAGCACGTACTCCCCGTTATAGACGAGAAACCGGGAGTTGATCGTCAGCTTTCCCGGGTTTTCAAATGTGCCGGCCGGAACGCCCACGGTGTCCATCCACATCCAATTGAAAGGTTCATCAGCTCCATTCGGATCAATCTTGTGACCCACGAGTTGGAAGGGATTCACGTGAATATGGAACGGGTGCACCAGCTGGAAGGGGAGCTTCGCTTGTTTGTTCTCCAGCGTCCATTGCTGCGATGTGTTCAGCGGCACCGTGATATCGACCCGGTTGGGGTCATAGAGCTTCCCATTGATGTGGAATATTTGCAGTTGGGGAACCTCGAAGGAGACAGGCGTCTCCCGAATCGCGTCCACATTTGTAATGGGCTGCAGATAGAAGGGCCGAACGCCGGGGATTACGGAAGGCAGCTCCTCGTCGAAGGTCGACTCGTGCACTTCGATAAAAGCAATTACTTGTTCCGAGCCGACAGATCCCCCGGCGGGAATCCCTGAGTTGGGATCGGTGGCGTCCGCCGGGTAGCGGTCCTTCACCAGCTTATACTTCCCCTTGCCCCCTCGGGGGATATTGATCAGGAAGTCAGCCCGGTTGCCCGGCGTCATCAAGTGCTGCTCCACGGGCTGCGGCTTGAATCCGTAGAACGAAATGCCGTCCACGGCGATCAGGTGCATGGGAGTGTTGTTGCCCGGTGGGGGAACGGAATCGTCGCAGACAGCGCCGGGGTCGTCGCTGCACTTGACAAGACGGAGCTGGATCAGCCCGCGAGGCCACCCCGTGGCGTTGACAAACCGCCAACGCTGGGTTTGACCGGTCGACATCTGAAGGGTGGGCTTGCATAACCCATTGACAAGAGATATTGTCAAATGTTGTGGATGGGCGAGGTCAGGCGGCGTTTTCCTGAACCATCAATCCATCCTTGAAAACCTTTCCCTCTAAGACATGAACAATCACTTCCGAACCGTTCAGGCGTCGCCAGTGGCGCTCGGCTTGGCGGGCCAGCATGAAGACCATCGTTAACGACGCTTCGCGGCTGCCACAACCCTTCGTTCGTCGCTGCCGCAAACGGACCGTCGCAAAGGTGGACTCGATCGGGTTCGTCGTCCGCAAGTGCCCCCAGTGCTCGGCCGGAAAGTCGTAGAAAGCCAGCAGCACTTGGCGGTCTTTTTCCAGGCACTCGACCGCTTTGGGGAACTTCTTCTCGTATAGGTTCTTGAAACGGTCCAGAGCGGCCTCCGCCGTCTGCCGACTCTGGGCAAGATAGATGTCGCGCAGCGCCTGCTTGGCTTTGCCCTGCATGCTCTGCGGCAGCTTATTGAGCACGTTGGCCGTCTTGTGGAGCCAGCAGCGTTGCTAACCGGTCGCCGGATAGACTTTCCGCAGTGCCGCCCAAAACCCCATCGCTCCGTCGCCCACCGCCAACTTCGGCGGCAGCTCGAGCCCCTGCCGTTTCAAGTCCTCCAGCAACTCCTGCCACGACAGTTCGCTTTCGCGAAAGCCGTCGTGCACCGCCAGCAGTTGCTTGCGACCGTCTTCGAGTGCTCCCATCACAACCAGCAAACACTGCCGTTCATCGTCCAGACGAACATTCGAGTAGATGCCATCGGCCCAAATGTAAACAAACCGCTGGCCGCTGAGGTCACGCTTTGACCAAGCCTCGTACTCGCGGCGCCAGACGTCTTTGAGACGCACCACCGTCGTCGCCGACAGGCCCGGAGCGTCGGGCCCCAGCAAGGCCTCCAGCGCTTCGCTGAAATCTCCCGTCGAGATCCCTTTCAGGTACAACCAGGGGATCAACTCCTCCACACTCTTCGTGCGCCGCAGATACGGCGGCAGGATCTGGGAAGTGAAACGAAAGCGCCGGCCCTGCTCATCGACTCGGCGATCGTCGACCCGCGGCGCCTGGATCTTCAGCTGACCCACGCCGCTGACGATGGTGCGCTCGCGGGCGTGACCGTTGCGCACCACCAGCCGCCGGCCGTCCTGGTCGACTTCGTGCTGATGCGTTTCGATGTAGGCGGTCACTTCGGCTTCCACGGCCTTGACGAGCATCTGGCGCGCTCCTTGGCGCAGCACCTCATCCAAGGGCGAGCGTTCCTTTCCATCAATGACTTGGGGGTTGACTTGACTGCTGCTCTCAGCAGCTTCACACTGACTCATGGCGTATCCTCCTTGTTCCTTTCCAGAAAACGATTGAGTTGCTTCCTCAATCGTCAGGATACGCCGCCTCCCCTCAGAGGCTCATCCACAACTTCTGGTTATAGCTCCATTGACAAAGAACCCCGCTGAGTGTTCGAGAAGTCCCCTGCCATAGACGAGCATAGGGTTGATTTCGCCGCTGCGGTCAAAGATCAGCTCTTGCAACAGCCATACTATGTCGAGTTGTGGGGGGACGAGTTCCTGCCCGGCGGGTTCGCGGATGATGATTGCCCCGGCCATGCCACTTGCCCCCTGAAAGGCGGTGGAACCGTGCCGGTGGGCGTGATACCAGAAGGTGCCCGGCGCATGAAAGTCCGGCAGGACGATGCAATGTCGATGGATGCACCCTGGAGGGACATCGACCAGCACGTCGTCCGATGAGAAGGCGAGATCCTGGCACATTTTTGGACCCGTGCAGACCGGCCTGCCCGACTTGTCGACACTGCAGGGCGACACCATGAGCCCGTGAGTATGCAGGTTGGTATGCGAGAAACATCCCGGTTCGTTATGAACCGCGGGATCGCATCTGTCGTTCGGTATCTGAAGTTCGTTGATCAGTTCGATGTTCATCACGCTGCCGGGGTCGATGTAAAGCGAAGCCCCGGGAACGGCCTGGTTATACATCGGCGCCTGGCCGACGGCTTCCTGCCCGTTGCAAACAACCCTCAATTCTGAGACCGCTACATTCATCCGATGGGACAGCTCTCCATTCTGGGCTACCACCGGTTGCGGTTGGCGAAACGATGGAGAAGTCGAGGAGTCCCCTTGGTTGACGGCGCTCACCTGCAACTGGGGCGGTGCGGCCGGCGACTTGCACGATGTGATGACGGCGGCCGCGGCACCCGTGCCGGCAACGAGAAGACTGCGTCGGCTCATCCTCGAACCCTCTTGCGTGAAGCGGTCCTTTGAGGTTGAATCGTTCCCCGCCTTCTGAATGCGACTGTCGGACGTCGGGATGGAATCGTTCTGAGTCATGTTGACCTATCCTGGACAAGCCGGTCTCAGCGGCCTGACTCGTCTCGACAGGACCCCTAGTGCTTTCTTTCAAAAATTAGCGTACGATGCCAAGGCCCCAATCGAAGAACCGCTCCCTCACGGTCGCGGCACGGAAGGCTCTGCTAACAAACCACTTCCGGGCCGGATGGACGATCGGTACGATCCTTCGGGAAAGGGCTTTTTAAATACGCGAACTTTTGCAATCAAGCACTAGCGACGCTGCCGCTGTGTGGCGGGGCTTGATGACCCTCCCCTTCACTACAGACTTTTTAACTTCTATGCGTCCCCCGACCAACCGTCGATCAGGAGGCGGCCGATCTTCGATCCTATGACCAGTCGTGGAGCAGTTCCGGCAGCGACGTACCGTTAGTCGGTTAGTTATTCCCTCGCACCAGCTTCCTTGAGCAGCCGCACGACGGTAGTGTGCGCTTTGGTTGCCGCCAGCATCAAGGGGCTCTGGCCAGCGGTGTTTTTGGCATTGACATCCGCTCCGTTGGCTAGTAAGGATCGCACGCAGTCGGTGTGCCCGTTTCTCGCTGCCAGTTGCAGCGGTGTCCAACCATTCTGGTCTCTCGCGTCGATGTCCGTGGCTTTGGCCAGTAGCGCTTGCACACAGTCGGTGTGGCCCCTGTCTGCCGCAAGCATCAAAGCAGTTCGGCCGCTGTTATCTTCCGCATTCACATCCGTGCCTTTGGTTAATAAGGCTTGCAGGGTGGACCTCTGGTCGTTATGTGCTGCCCACATCAAGGCTGACCGCCCCTGCCAGTCTTTTGCATCCACATCCGCCCCGTCAACCACCAATCTTTGCACGACCGCAGTTTGGCCTGAGGTCGCGGCCCAAATCAGGGCTGTGGCGCCCCCGTTCCATTTCGCATTCACATGGGCGCCGTTCGCCAGTAAGGTTCGGACGGTGTCAGCGCGGCCTGTCAGTGCCGCCAGCATTAGGGGTGTCCAACCATATTTATCCTTGGCATTCACATCGGCGCCCTTGGCCAGTAGGGCTCGCACAGTATCGCTACGGCCTTCAATTGCCGCGGTGATCAGCTGTGAATCAACATCCCCGGCATTGGCGGTCAGAGGGATGAGAAGGACAAGCACCAAGGGGATCATCCGGATTGCCTGCATGAATCCTCCTTGGGCCGCCGAGCTATGGCCTTGGTCTCCTCAATCTTGACTGCTGACTGGAAGTTCCGATTTGGGTCGTCCAGCTTCGTGATCGTACACCGTCCCCCCTCCAGAACGCAAGCCATCTGGCTGGAAGGCAGGCCCCAGTGGGGGCTTCGTCTGCCAGCACGAGCCACTTAAATACGTCCGCAACTGAGCTTCTCAATGATCTTGTAGTACTAGATGGTCTGGCCGATCATGGGGGCTCTGGCCGATCCAATTCTACTGAGGCCGCCCGGCACCGCGATCGGAAGCTGCCCCAGTTGATGCGTGCGGTGACGCCGGCCCACCGCGGCGGCGATAACTGTCGCGAAATCTGAGTGTTGTACCGCTGGCGAGGTGACAGGAAGAGCGTGGCCAAGCAGGGGAGCCTGTCGCCAGCGGTACAACGATGTGAAGGCAGCCCGACCACGAGGGTTGGAAGTCTATGCGGTTTGCATGCGGCGTGCGAACGGAGGCAAGACGACAAGGAGAAGGCTTGGACGCAGGGAGAACGCTGAGGCGGAGCGGTAGGGAGCACTAATCCGAAGGGCCAACGTAGGATTCGGCCGCCCCAGAGACGATTGAAACGGGCCGAATCGTCCCTCTACGTGAGCCCAGGCGCAGCCGTACGGTGCACGCCGAAGCGCGAGAGTGGCTCGAGCGGGGATGCGTCCTAGCATCATGCGGCGGCGAGGGGGGGCGGGGCGCGAGTACGCAGCTGGGCGGCGGTAAAGCGTTCGACGAGGAGCAAGCGGCCGCCACAACGAGGACAGACCCAGCCGCTGCGAGCGGGTTCGGGATCAACCGAGTTCCCAGAATCCGGCTGCTCCCGGGAGAACGTAACCGCGATTTCGTGTTGAGTTGCGACCTAGAGCGGTTCTACCTGGCAAATACGCCCCAACCTTTGCGCGATGTAGCTGTTGTGCTACTTGACACGGGTATGCGTCTCGGGGAGGTCTTGGCCTTAGAATGGCGGGACGTGTACCCGAAGCCCGCTAACGGTGCGAAGTTCGGTTACCTTCACGTGAGGACGGGGAAATCTCGGAACGCGAGACGGAACCTCTGTATCACGTCAAGAGTCCGGAAGGTGCTTGAGAGTCGTCTAGAGCAAACGACAGGGAGGTGGGTTTTCTGCCGTGCTGACGGTAAGAAGCCCATCTCCGTTTTCACACTCGAGGATCAGCATTCACGGCTCCGTAAGGAGCGGAAGCTCGACCCGGATTGTGATACATTCACTTAGGCACACCAAGTTGACACGACTGGGCGAGGCCGGAGCGGACGCCATCACGATCACGAAGATCGCGGGTCACAGCAGCGTGACGGTGTCACAGCGTTACGTGCATCCTTCGCCGGAAGCTGTCGAAAGAGCCTTCGAGCGGCTAGAGTCGTTGGGCGAGAATCAGGAACAACCCCCCGAACGACAGCTAGCCACTACAGATTCCACTACGCACGACCGGGCCGTCCCGTCGTGGACCAACTAAAACCTCTTGTTTTCAACATGCCCGGGTGGCGGAACTGGTAGACGCAAAGGACTTAAAATCCTTTGGTGCTATGCACCGTGTGGGTTCGACTCCCACCCCGGGCACCAATGTTTTTAGTGAGTTAACCTCCGACCTGGGGGTTACACTAATCGAGCGCTCGGGGCTGAAGGTAGCGATCCGGGTAGCTGCGGGAGTCCCGTAATTTCACCTAAGCGCCCAGCCGGGCCAGCCACATCAGCAGTACGATCAACGCGCCTACTAAACCCCAGGCTAGGAGGAAACCGCCCCACCGTGCACAGCCAGTGCATCACCAGCAAGCCCTTGCCGAAGCTCCGGCCCCCGAGGAAGAAATCGCTCTCGTCTTTGACGCGCCGCGACGCCCAGAAGCCAACCGCCATGACCGCGGCGAAATAGCCGACTATGGCAACAAGATCGATCAGCTTCAAGCCGTAGAAAGTGGACATGAGCTCAGGCGTTCAAGGGTAGCATCGAGTGGATGGGAAGCTGGAAGGACCGACGCCGGCGCCGGCTAGGAGCCCTTGGGCCGAAAACCAATACGCCGCTCCTTTTCGCCCCGAGAGGGCGCCATGAGCTTTCGGATAGCACCGAAGATCGCATCGATCTGGACGTCGTGCGTCCTCAGCTTGCTTTCAAAAGCTTCCAGTTTACGGGCAAGTTCTTCGTGAGTGGCCAGCGTCGCGCGAAGGCGTACGAAGGCTCTCATCATGGCGATGTTTACCTGAACAGCGCGCTCGCTTCGTAGAACACTCGAGAGCATGAGAATGCCGTGCTCCGTGAAAACCCACGGACGCTTGCGGCGACCCCCTCGCCCAGCCTTTGATGTTGCAATTCGCAACATCAAAGCGTCGAACTCCTCTCGAGTCAACTGAAAGGCGAAATCCTGTGGGAAGCGGTCGAGGTTCCGCCGAACCCGCTGATTCAGTCGGGCTGTCGTTTCTCCGTATAGCTCGGCGAGGTGGGAATCCACCATGACCTTCTGCTCACGGATGACGTAAATGCGAGGTTCGATTAAATCCAGGGGGATTGCCGGCCGATCCGACGCGGGTGTCTTTCTAGCCATACTCACGTCTGCTCTATACAGCCGCGGCCATGTGACCGCTTGGATTCCACAACAGCAACAACCCACCTACGGCATCATGGCGCGTCCGCCGCTCACCGTCAGCGTGTGGCCGGTCATGAAAGCGGAAAGATCCGACAGCAAAAAGTACACGACGTTGGCGATATCTGCGGGCTCGCCCAGCCTGGCGAGGGGCGTGGCGGCGATGAGCTGTTGCGTCTTCTCGGGACCGAGCAGGGCTCCCATTTCCGTTCTGATCAGACCGGGCGCAATGCAGTTCACGCGTACGTGGGGAGCGAAGGCGTCGGCGCAGCACTTGACCATCGAATGCAGGGCGGCCTTGCTGGACGCATAGTGGATCTGCATCGGGCGCGGACGCAAGGCGGCGAGTGAGGAGATACATACGATTCGGCCGTATTGGTTGGCCAACATCTCGTCCTTTACCGCCATAACCGTTAGAAAAGTTCCGTCCAGATTGATCGACATCGTCTTTCGCCAGGTCTCCCAGGAGATCTCTTCGTGCGACTCCAGGATGCTGATTCCGGCGTTGGCGACGAGCATCGAGATCGGCCCCAGCGCCCGGCGGGTCTCGGCGACCATGGCCTCGACATCGGAAGGTTTCGAGATATCGGCTTTGACCAGTGCGCATCGAACGCCCTCTTGCTCCACGAGTCGCTTGGCTTCTTGAGCATCCTCATCGCGGCTCAGATAGTTGATGGCGACGTCGGCGCCATGTTGAGCGAGTTTGATGGCCGTGCCGCGACCGATGCCGCGCGACCCTCCCGTGATCAGTACAGTTTTGCCGGCGAATTCTTTTTCAGGCAATGGAACCCCCTCCACGGTGGTGAGCTGTTATTAAAATGTGACGTCTTGACAGCGGCGGCCGGCAAACACTTTCACATACATCCCGCAGCGAACGCAAACTCTGGGCTGGAGCGTGGTTTCGACCGCCGGGGTTGGTGGGCGGCGACGGTCCGTGGCGCACGCATTCCTGCCTGCCGTGTCGCCATTCTTGGCGAGACCAGTAGGGACGGGCAATCCTGCCGGTCCGGGCCTGCTCAGGGACGGACGGTCGTTTGAAGAACCCCAGGAACTCGAACGCGTATCCGTATGCGGCCTATTCTAGCAGCCCGTGGTAGAAGTGAAGGTCGCGAAAAATCGGGTACAGCCAGCCAATTCGCTTCAGGCTAAGTGCTTTGTTTCTTGGGTCATGACGGGGGGCGAATTGGTGGCAGTCCCCATTTTTACCTCCTGCACGACTTTTGCCACGGGCTGCTAGGCCAGCAGTTCGGGAACGACGCGGCCATGGACGTCGGTGAGTCGCATGTCACGGCCCGCGTGGAAGTACGTCAGGAAGGTGTGGTCCAAGCCCATTAGGTGCAAGACGGTCGCGTGCAGGTCGTGGACGTGGACTTTGTTCTCAACAGCAGCGTAACCGAAATCATCCGTGGCGCCGACAGTCTGACCGCCCCTTACGCCGCCCCCAGCGATCCACGTTGAAAATCCGCGGGGGCTGTGGTCCCTGCCGACGTTATTCTGGCTGGTCGGAGTACGGCCAAACTCGCCGGCCCAAACGACCAGCGTCTCGTTTAGCAAACCTTGGCACAGCGGTTTCGTCCCGTCGCGTTCGTAGCCGTTCGTTTCCGCGTAGCGGACGACGTCGAGCCAGTGTCTCGCCCATCGTTCGCCATATTGGGGACGCGACAAGAGATCCTCCACGACGCGACCATATGCACCGGCCGATTTGTCTTGAAGAAAACCCTCAACTTCTTCCGCCGTCGGAGGTAATCCGATTAAGTCGAGGTAGACGCGGCGCAGTAGCGTGCGCCGGTCCGCGGGCGGGGACGGTCGGATGCCTCGTTTCTCGAGCTCCTGCAAGATGAAGGCATCGACGGGAGACCGGCCCCATCCGTCGTCATTGACTTGGGGAACGGGAGGGCGCTGGGGTGGAACAAAGGCCCAATGTCGGGTCACCGGCTGTTCGTTTTTCGAGGCTTCCGCCGTCCCGGATGTGTCCGAGCTCGCACCGCTGTTGATCCATGCTCCGATAAGGCCGATTTCCTCTTCGGTGAGCTTCTCCTCACCCATGGGCATCGACTGGTCAACGATCCGCTGATAAAGCAGGCTTTGTTGAGCCGATCCCTTGACGAGTGCAAGCCCCTTGTTGCCGCCTTTCAGCATGGACGCCGGAGACCGCAGATCGAGGTTGCCCATCTGCACAGCCTCACCGTGGCATTGCAGACAGCGCCGGCTCAAGATCGGAAGGACATCGCGTTGGAAGTCGGGAGGGGAAGAAGAAGCGCCGACCGCGCTGCATGCCATGAAGAACAGCAGCGGCTTGATTGGCTTCATCGTATTCAGGTTACTCCAAGGGGTAGGGGAAAGGAAGGTTTGTCGAGCAGCGCTGTCACTGTTTTGTAGCGACAGCTCACCCCGAGTACCGATTGACTCTTCGCGTCTGACTACACAGCACCAACCTTTAATTCTTTGCGAGGATCCCTGCCTCTGTTTGGACCAGGGACGGCGGAGCAACTACGGGCCGGCACGAAAGCACGTGCTGTTCAGCGAGGCCGGGCGTATGGTGTATACTTCTATCCTGCCGGGGCCAAATGATTCCGGCAACAAGGAGGAGTATATCTAGTGTAGTGCCACTAACGGTTCTGGACAATGGCGTGGGTTTTGGCGGCGCGCTCGACTTTGGCGAGGATATCTTGTGCCGGAGCTGTCCAGACAAAGGGCTTGGCCGCTTGGTTACTCGCTTCCAGGTACTCGTGGATGGCGGCCTCGAGTTCGGGAACACTGCGGAACACGCCGCGGCGGATGCGCTTCTGTGTCAGCTCGCGGAACCAGCGCTCGACGAGATTGAGCCAAGAAGAAGACGTGGGAATGAAGTGAAAGTGGAAGCGGGGGTGCTTCGCGAGCCACTTCTTCACCTGCTCATGCTTATGCGTGGAGTAGTTGTCCACGATCAGATGCAGCTCCAGCGCCGGTGGCGTTTCGCGATCGATCTTGCGTAGGAATTTGAGGAATTCCTGGTGCCGATGTCGCGGCAGACACTCCCCGATCACCTGGCCGTCGAGCACATTGAAGGCGGCGAACAGCGTCGTTGTGCCATGTCGTTTGAAGTCGTGGGTCATGGTGCCGGCGCGACCCTTTTTCAGGGGCAGTCCCGGCTGGCTGCGGTCTAAGGCCTGGATCTGGCTTTTCTCATCGACGCTGAGCACCAGCGCGTGCTCGGGCGGATTCAAGTACAGCCCGACCACGTCGCGGAGTTTCTCGACGAACTGCTTGTCGCGGCTGAGCTTGAAAGTTTCGAGGCGATGGGGCTGCAGTCCGTGCGCTTTCCAGACGCGCTGGATGGCCATCTTGGAGACGCCCAAGTGCTTGGCGATGGTGCGGGTGCTCCAATGCGTGGCCGCCCGGGGCTTCTCGTGAAGCGTTGTATCGAGGATGCATTGGACGAATTCAGCGGAGAGCGCCGGTTTGCGTCCGGGGCGCGTCCGATCGCGGAGTCCGTCGAGGCCGGACTGGGCGAAGCGCTTTCGCCACAGGATGACGGTCTTGCGGTTGACGCCGAGTTCGCGGGCCATGGCGTGGTTCGCCAACCCCTGCGCACAGCGCAAAACAATGTGCGCTCGCAAGACCATTGTCTGCGTCGTATTGCGGCCTCGAACGAGGCGACGAAGAGCGTTTCGCTGCGGAGCGGTGAGGGCTAGAGCGTCAGCGGATGGCCACATAAACCATCCTACCGCGAAAAGGGTGTTATTGTACAGCTATTTATGTGGCACTACACTAGACACAAAGAATACTGGATCGCGGCATGCGGCGTTGCGGTATTAGCGTTAGCGCTGGCCGTGATTCCCTCAGGCTCCGCGTTGGCACAACAAGATGAGGCTAAGGATTGGGCGATGAACACGACGATCATCGAGGCCTGCAGTTGCCCGATGTTTTGCCAGTGCTACTTCAATGCAGAGCCAGCGGCTCACCATGTCCATGGCGCTGAAACACACTTCTGTAAGTTCAACATGGCCCACCGGGTCAACAAGGGACACTACGGAGATGTAGCGCTGGACGGCGTGAAGTTCTGGGTATCAGGCGACCTCGGCGAGAACTTCGGCGACGGCGAGGCCGATTGGGCCGTCGTCACGTTCGAACCGTCGGTGACCGAACAGCAGCGCGAAGTTGTCAAGATCGCCCTGGGACAAGTCTATCCAGTCACATGGAAATCCTTCAGCGTCGCCGCGGACGCCCCCATTGACTGGAGTGCCGGCCAGGGTCAGGCGGAAGCGCGCCTCGACGGGGGGAAGATAGCCGAAATCGTCCTTTCGCGTTTCAGTGGGATGACCGACGAGAACATCGTCTTCAAGAACCTGAGATACTTTGGGGCCCCGCGCAACGACGGCTTTATCATGATGCCGAACAAGGTTCAGGCCTATCGCGTCGGCGACAAAGCGTTTGAGACCAATGGGACCACGGGTTTCATGATCACATACGAGATCTCGTCAAAAGACATGCAGTAAAGGACACTTCCTTCAAACGTCTCTGACGAAAGTACCCCGGATCAACCTATCCGGCCAAACCGCGACTTGGCTGTTTCCAGCACACCGCCAGCACCGCCTTCCATTTCCAACTTCTGGCCTTGTGTGACAAAGCAAAACGACCGCTCCCCCCCAGCACCAACCTTTCTTTTTTCAAAAGAGCCTCTCCCGGTTTGAACCGCGGATGGCGGAGTGACTATGGGGTGTCGCGATCGCTCCGATTTGCTGAGATCTGAGATCGTATTCCTCGCAGCATTTCGGTCGGGCCCGGTGCATCGGGAACAAGGCGGACGAGCTGCTCGGCATAGGGCAGTGCGCGGTTGAATCGCCGCTGCTGGGTGTAGAAGACCGTGACAGCGTAGACGATATCAGGATCGCTGGGGGCCAGCCGACTGGCTTCGAGTAGTACCTCCTCGGCCTCTTCGAGTCGACCGAGCTGCTGGAGCGCGAGACCGTAGTTGTAGTGGACACGGGCTCGCTGAGGGATAAGCTGGGAGGCAAGCTCCAGGCTGTCCACGGCTTCCGCGATTCGGTTCGCTTCGGCGAGCAGCAGTCCCAAGGAATAGTGCAATTCCCCTTGTTGTGAAACTTTCTCGATGCCGCCTCGCAGTATCCCCTCCGCCTTGCCGAATCTGCCTTGCTCGGTGTAGAGAGTAGAAAGATTCAAGGCCGCTGGAACGAAATAGGGGTCGATCTTCAGCGCTGTCCGGTAGTAAGCTTCCGATTGCTCAGCTTGTCCGCGGTTTGACGCTAGGACTGCGAGGTTCAACCACGCCGCCGGTGTGTCGAGCATCGCTTGCTGCGTTTCTCGGAACTCCTCGAGCGCCCCGTCGAACTTTTTCCGCTGCTCGGAGCTTAATTTGCCGGAAGGGAGCGCTGACAGCACCCGAGCGGCTTCAACACGGACCGCCCGAATCGGATCGTCAAGCAGCGGCGCAGCGGCGCGTGCCCGGGAACTAGGATCGAGCCCATCGAGTCCCGCTACCGCCTTGGTTCGCACCAAAGCATTCTCGTCTTTCGTCAGTGTTGCCATCGCCGCCAGAGCGTCTTCGCCGTAGCCTTGGAGGAGCTCCAGCCCGGTCGCGCGGACGATCGCAGGCTGCTTCTTGTCCAGCGCCAATTTGATTAGCTTGATTTCCGCATCGCGGTCGCCGCTGCGTCCAGCCAGAATCGCTTCGGCGAAGTGCGGTTCGTGACTTCGTTCGCTCCCATACCATCTTGCGACGGCGTCAGCGGCCCACTCGTCCGACTTGTCCTGGTGACACATATTGCAGGCGTTGGGCGTGTCTAATTTGACCGACAAATCCGGGCGCGGCACTCGGAAGCTGTGATCCCGCCGGGGATCCACGACCATGAAGATCTTGGCGGGCATGTGGCAGCTTACACACTGGGCTCCATGGGAGCCGGTGGCGTGATGGTGGTGGTCGGCGCTGTCGTAGTTCTTTGCTTTCAGGGTGGGGAAGTCCTCGGGGGGAGCAGGCTGGTGACAGCGAGTGCACAAGCTGTTGCCCTCGCTCCGCAGGTTGGCGCTGTGGGCGTCGTGGCAATCCGTGCAGCGGACCCCCTCCCGATACATCTTGCTCTGAAGGAACGAGCCGTAAACGTAGACTTCTTCGAGCACCTGTCCATCGGGATAGTAGAGGTCCTCTCGTAGGGTTTCGACCAGAAATTCGTCGAGGAAGGGCCGGCCATGGACGTCGTGAGGGCCGACGCGGTGTCGTCTTGAGTGACACCGAGCACACGAGTCTATTTCGCCGCTTGCGTCGAGACCCGAAAACCTAACTTGGAGGCCATAATCGGTCGCCTGCCGGTCTCGAGCAGTGTCTCGGTTTCGGGCCCACTCGACGTGCGTGGCGGCAGGTCCGTGACAGGCTTCACATCCGACATTGACCTCGTCCCAAGCGGTTTCGTAACGGTCGCGATCGGGGTCGTAGTTTTTGCGCAGGTTCGTCGAGTGGCACTCGGCGCACATGTGGTTCCAAGTTTGGTACAGGCCGGTCCAGTGGAGCTGGTCGTCGGGTGTGATTCGCTCGTCGGGGTATAGGTGGAACCAACGCTTTTCATGGCTGTCCCAAGCGATCGTTAGGCACTGCAATCGGCCGCCGGGGAACGCGACCAGGTACTGCTGAAGGGGGTCCACTCCGAACGTATAGCGGATCGCATAGTCCGCGGGCTTGCCATCCGGTCCCTCTGTGCGAACGAAGTACTCTTCGTTTGTCTTAAAAAAGCGAGAGGTGACGTCGAAGTGCGTCATCTCGACACCGCTGAAGTCCCCCAAGACAGTCTGTTGGTTGGCGGGCTGCATCGATCCAAAATGGTGTGAGTCGCTCCACTCGCGGTGCTCCTGCCTGTGGCATTCCGCGCAGGCCTGGCTTGAGACAAACGAAACACCTCCGGCGCCGACGCTGCGCTCCTGGCGCGGCCAGGTCCCGGATGATCCCTGGCAAGAAACGAGGGTGACAACCGCTACGGTACCGAGGGCAAGTCGAAGCCGTCGTGACAATACTGCCATTGTGTCTGGGCTAACAGCCCGTGCTGAAGGTCGTTGGCCTCTGGAAAATAGGTAACGGCTACCTCTGGTCGCCCCGGGGTGCGGACATGTCGAGCCCCCGGACCGGCGAGATCGCCGGTCTCTACTGCCCCAGCTTGTGACGACTCAAAGTAGGGACAAGCGATCCCGCTTGTCCTAGCCGCCGCCCGCACGCGAGCTCGAGTTGCTCAAAGGACCGAAGGCGACAAGTTGCTGCAGTGACGCCGGTTCGGCCGTCGAGTTGAAGATACTGCCTGAGCATCTTCGCAACGGGATGGGTGGTTTAACCCGATTTTCAGCTGACCTTAAACTTGTCTTAACATTGGCGTGACACAATCGTAACCAGAGCCTGGGTAAATGTCTAGTGCGGGCTCTGCTTTCTGAACGGGATGAGCGGGCGACGTATTTTGTGGGTGCAGCTTGCGGCGCGGGGCGGCACGTCTTTGATTGGCCACGTTTACAAGGGTGCAAGGTGTCCCGCCCGGGTCAAAGAATAGGAGCTTTCAGGGGGTGATGATGGTCAGCCTAGCCAGGATCGTTGTGGTGACTTTACTGACAGTCGGGTTTTTCGCCGGGGCCAGCTCGGCGGCACTCGGCGAAACAGCCGGTGTTGGGGGCTCCGGAGTTGATTCCTCGGTTGAAGCTGGAGGGATCCAACAATTCAAGGCACTTGTGCAAGAACAGCAGAGGCAGTTGGAGGAGCATCGACGGGCGCTCGAGGTCCACAAGGCCCTTCTCCAGAAACTGGAGCGCAAGGTAGCCGAGCTGAGTCGGGTTTCGTCTTCCGAGGAACGCGCTTCGGCCGGCAAACAAACGCCTGAAGTTCAGAGTAGCCCCGCGCCGGAGACGGACCTGGCTGCAAATGCACTCTCTCGCGTGCAAGCGTCAGTTACTGAGCCACCCAAGGCATCCGCCCCCGAAAAGGAACCTCGACCTCCCTCGAGTACTTCCGCTCAGAACCTCAAAGTCTATTGGAAGGAGGGATTGCGCCTCGACTCGGCGGATAAGTCTCAACGCCTCCGCATCGGGGGGCGCATCATGAACGATTGGGGCTTCTTCTCCACCGGTGATGAACTCAATGAAGCGGTGGGGCCTGTTGTGAACGGCACGGAGTTTCGCCGCGCGAGGTTATACCTTTCGGGGCGCATGTACGACCGGGTGAACTTCAAGGCGCAGTACGATTTCGCCGGGGGAAGCGCCGGTTTCAAGGACGTCTACATCGGGATCGACAAGCTTCCCGGCGCCGGGAAACTCCAGGGCGGCCATTTCAAGGAGCCGTTTAGCCTCGAAATGCAGACCAGCAGCAAGTACATCACCTTCATGGAGAGATCTCTCGCCAACGTGTTTGCGCCCGAACGAAACAGCGGCATGATGATCGCCAACACCGGCATGGACAAGCGCCTGACTTGGGCCTTGGGCGCGTTCCGCGACTCGGACAGTTTCGGCGAGGCCGGCGGGCCCGGAAACTATGCCCTGACGGGCCGGGTCACCACTAGCCCGTGGTATGCGGACGGGGGCTCGAAGCTCTTGCATCTCGGGCTAGCATATAGCCACCGCAATCCAACGGGCGACACCCTCCGCATCCGGCAACGGCCCGAGACGCACCTTACAACTAGGTTCGTCGACACAGGCCGGTTCCCGGCGGAATCGCTGGATTTGGTTGGCGTCGAGGCGGCCGTGGTGGTAGGGCCAGCCTCTTTTCAGTCTGAATACATTTACAATTCGGTGCACCAGCCGAATGGCGGGGACGCGAGCTTCGGGTCGTTCTATCTCCAAGGCAGTTATTTCCTTACCGGGGAGCGCCGCCCCTATCGCGCTTCCGGCGGACACTTCAACCGAGTGAAGCCGCTGCACAATCTCGGCGATCAGAACGGATGGGGAGCATGGGAAATCGCACTCCGCTACTCGCAACTGGACCTCAATGATCGGCTGATCAATGGTGGGGAGCTACGAGACGTGACCCTCGGCCTAAACTGGTATCTCAATCCCACAACCCGCCTGATGTGGAACTACGTGTTCGCCGACCGGGTCGAGCTGGGAGAGGCACACCTATTCCAGACTCGGTTTCAAGTGGATTTCTGACGGGTTCCAGATTAGGTGTACGTGCGAGCACCCAGCCCGAAGCGCACACCTATCAGCCCGTGGCAGAAGTAGGTTCGGCCAAAAATGGTGGCCGAGTCGGCTGAGTCCTTTTTTTTCAACCTTCCCTTGTCCAACTCGCCCGAGATCCAAGCCCTCAACACTGAGGGGACCCCGTGGCTGCGGTCGTCCGCGTCCGGCTAGGGGGTGGAAGTTGAAGGCAACGAGGGCTGAGTCGGCTTTAGCGTTGACTCAAACGCTGCGAAGGGAAGTGTGGCAGAGTAAGTTGCTCGCCGTCTAAGCCGGACTGGCTGGATGTTCCTCTGGATTTCGACCCTGCTTCTCGTCGGCGCGCTGTCTGCCGGCGCTTGGCTTCGCGGGCAGCCTGCCGAAATCCGTAGCCTGCTAAGCGATCCCGGATCAACGCTTTGCGTTCGGCGGCGGTCGGTTTCGAGAGCCGCAACTCGAGCTGTCTATCGCCCCTTCTTTGCATCGACAGGCCTCGATGTTCCTATCCTTAGTGTAATGCCTTTGTCCGCAACCATATTGTAAGGACCGATGGATTACCTTGCCGTCGCCGTAGCATCCTTAGTTGTAGCAGCGCTTACCTTGGTTTCAGGGTTCGGACTGGGGTCGCTGTTGATGCCGGTTTTCGCCCTGTTGTTCCCGTTGGACGTTGCCGTCGGCGCGACCGCTGTCGTCCATTTAGCCAATAATCTATTCAAGCTTGGCCTGGTCGGCAAGTACGCGAGTTGGCCGGTCGCGATCCGATTCGTGGTGCCGGCCATTCCCGCCGCCTTCGTAGGCGCAATGCTCCTTGGGCTGCTGACAAGTCTGGAGTCGTTGTGGCGTTACAACCTATCAGGTCGGACATTCCAAATCACCTCGCTCGCACTCGTCATGGGCGGTCTGATTGTTGTCTTTTCGCTGCTCGATTTATTTCCGGTTTTTGACCGACTAACTCTCGATCGGCGCTACCTTCCTGTTGGGGGGGTGCTCTCCGGGCTGTTCGGCGGCATATCGGGTCACCAAGGAGCGCTGCGAGCCGCCTTTCTCATCCAGTGCGGGCTTGTCAAAGAAGCCTTCATCGGAACCAACGTGATTTGCGCCGTGGCAGTGGACGTCACCCGCCTTTCGGTCTATGGGACGATGGTTCTCAAAGGGGGCTTTGAATCTCTTCGTGAGGTCCATACCGTGTCGCTGGTAGTCACGGCCACGCTCTCCGCGTTTTTGGGATCCTTCGTCGGCGCGAGGGTAATGCACAAGATTACAATGGGGTTAGTCCGTCGTCTTGTGGGGATTCTGCTGTTGGCTTTGGGGACGGCTATCGCGTTCGGGCTGGTCTGAACACTTCCCGCCGCTTCCACGCAGACTCATAGGAGCCGCACATGCTGATCCGGGTTTAGGTCCAGCTTGCAGACGACAATTCCCGGGTCCTAGAATGGCTTAGCGAGAAGAGCGATGGAGTTCGCGGTCAATCGTGCGAAACTCGTTTTGGTCGAGGGCGATATCACCAAAGTTTCTGCTGATGCCATCGTCAATGCCGCCAACTCACGGCTGGCAGGGGGTGGTGGGGTCGACGGGGCCATTCACCGCGCCGGTGGGCCTTCGATTATGGAGGAGCTGGACGAGATGAGACCCCGCATTGGCCGCTGCGCCGCGGGCGATGCCATGGTCACCGGCGCGGGAAGTCTGCCGGCGAAATACGTGATTCACGCCGTAGGTCCCGTTTTTCGAGACGGGCGTCACGGTGAGCCCGAGCAGCTCGCTTCGTGCTATCGCACTTCTCTCCGACTGGCTGAAGAGAAGGGTGCGCGAAGCGTCTCGTTTCCCTCCATCAGCACCGGTGCCTACGGCTACCCTATGACGGAGGCCGCGGAGTTGGCCTTGCAGGCCGTTGTCGGTCATCTCAAGCAGCCGGCATGCCGGATCGAGACCGTGACTTTTGTGCTTTTCGGGAAGCCGGCCTACCAGGTGCATCTCGAGGCGGCCCGGCGCCAACTCGAGCGTTAGGAGCCTGTGCAAGATCGGTGGCACAGGCAATCTTGCCCCTGGGTTGTCGCTAGCCGCGGCAGCGGGTCCCTGTGTATCATCGAAACCATGGAGCTGACTGAAGTTTTTCAGACTCTAGGCCGTTCTAGCTTGCAGGAGCTAATCGAGGGCATCTCGATGGGCCGGTTGCGCACCTATGATGTTTATGACTCGTTGAAAGTCCGCGCCCATCTCAGCAAGCTCAATCGGGAACGGCTGCGCCGCGCTGTGCCCAGGCTTTGGGGTCGTCTGGAGAAGGGAGATCAGGATTTGGCGCGTGAGCTGGCACAGGGAATCCTAGTGTCGAACCTTCCGTTTGTCGTCGAAGCGCTCGATTTTCTCGAGATTCCGCACGACGGCAGCGGGTTTTTTGACAAGAATTCCTCCGCCGCGAAAGATTTGGAAGACGGATGGGAAGCGAAAGTCTTTGAGGAGTTTCGCGAGCGTTATCCGGAGTCACTCATAGTGGTTTATACAAATCATCTAGCCTGGGAACTTGACAGTTCTTCGGCGATCTTTCTGCCTGCCGGCCCGACACAGGGGTGAAGCGACATGGCCGACAAAACCATTGGAATCCTGACGGGTGGCGGCGACGTTCCCGGCTTGAACTCCGTCATCAAGTCGGTGGTCTACGGGGCCACGTCGAAGCCAGGCTACCGGGTCATTGGCATTCGCCGCGGCTGGGCCGGTTTGACGTATCCCAATCTTGATTCCGGCTTTGACGACGAATACTTCGTGCACCTGAACCGGGCCAACACCCGCACGATCGATCGCACCGGCGGCACCTTTCTCCATACATCGCGGACCAAACCTTCCCGGCTGAAAGTAGATCGCTTGCCCGAGCACGTCAAGAAAAGACTGGGCGGGTGTAGGGAGGTTGAGCCCGGCGTGGTCAACATGACACCGATTGTTCTCGAGAATCTGCAGCGGCTGGGGATCGACCATCTGTTGACCATCGGCGGCGACGATACGTTGAGCTACTCGTCCGTGCTCAACGGCGAACAGTTTCCGGTGGTGGCTGTTCCCAAGACGATGGACAACGACGTACAGAACACCGAGTATTGCATCGGCTTCTCGACGGCAACCACCCGCGCGGTCGATGCGATAAACCGCATTCGTACCACCGTGGCATCCCATGAACGAATCGGCGTCTTCCGCATCTTCGGCCGCGACGCGGGGTTCACGGCGCTTTACTCCGCTTATGTGACTTCGATCCGCTGTGGCATTCCCGAAGCCCCCTTCGATCTCGAAAAGATGATCGATCTGCTGGTGACCGACAAGAAGAACAATCCCAGCCGATACGCTCTGGTTGTCCTCTCCGAGGGCGCAACTTGGGCGGGGCGCGAAGTCGAAGAATATGGACCGCCGGACGCCTACGGCCATCAAAAAAAGGTCAACATAGCCGAAGCGTTTAGCGACCAACTCAGAGGCATCGCCGGGGAAGAAACCGTGGTCTACGACCTAACGTATCAACTACGCAGCGGCGACCCAGACTTCCTTGACAAGATGGTAGCCACCACGTTCGCCACCATGGCTCTGGAGTGTATCCAAGACGGCGGCCAAGGCCGCATGATGGGCGTTCGCAACGGCTGCTACACGGACACGGAGATTCCCGATCCCGGCCTCGGCGCGAGAAGAGTCGATGTGGCCACCATGTATAACACCGACCGCTACCGCCCTAACTACTCTGCCAAGACGAACCTGCCGCTTTTCCTGACACGTGCCTAGGCGGCGCAGATCTTGCCCGTGGGCGTGGGACGCCCCCTGCCGGCTAATCCCTACTGGGCTTCCACGCCCAGGTCCGCCATAATGTCAAAGGAAACTCGGGGCACCATGAAAACGGCTCTTAAGGAGTGGGCAGTCGTGGTGGAGGCGTTGGCCGAGGGCCGGCAGACATTTCTGCTGCGGAAAGGCGGCATCGCCGAGGGGAAGCGAGGTTTTGAGCTGCAACACGACGAGTTCGTGTTCTTCCCTACCTGGGAACACCAGCACGCCGACTCAATTCGCCCCGAGTTCCACAACCTCTTCGAGACAGTCAAACCTCCGGACCAGAACGTTCTCGAGATTCGGTACCTTGCCAAAGTGACTGACGTTTTGCGGGCGCCCGTCGAGATGGAGGCCATGCAGCGGCTTGCGCGTCACCATATCTGGGCGGAACCTTTCGTCCGCATGCGGTATGAGTACCGGCCCGACTTACCCCTGTTTATCATGTTGCCGCGGATTTTTCGACTGCCACAGCCCGTTCAAATTCCCCATGACCGCCGGTACGCGGGTTGTCGCTCATGGGTAACGCTCTACCGAGACGTGGACGTCGCCGGCGCACAGCCTATTCTTCCAGGGAATGAGTTTCAGTCTGCCAGAGATGACCTGCTGGCGGGCCTAGGCGGGGCCGGAGCGGTAAGCGACCAAAAACGAATTGAGAGATAGATTCTTTCCTTCGTGGGACCGCATTACACGAACAGAAAACCTGCCGCGCTTCGCTGCGCCGTTGCTCTACCGGGCGGGATCTAGATTCACAAACCACTAGTGTAGTGCCACTAACGGTTCTGGACAATGGCGTGGGTTTTGGCGGCGCGCTCGACTTTGGCGAGGATATCTTGTGCCGGAGCTGTCCAGACAAAGGGCTTGGCCGCTTGGTTGCTCGCTTCCAGGTACTCGTGGATGGCGGCCTCGAGTTCGGGAACACTGCGGAACACGCCGCGGCGGATGCGCTTCTGTGTCAGCTCGCGGAACCAGCGCTCGACGAGATTGAGCCAAGAAGAAGACGTGGGAATGAAGTGAAAGTGGAAGCGGGGGTGCTTCGCGAGCCACTTCTTCACCTGCTCATGCTTATGCGTGGAGTAGTTGTCCACGATCAGATGCAGCTCCAGCGCCGGTGGCGTTTCGCGATCGATCTTGCGTAGGAATTTGAGGAATTCCTGGTGCCGATGTCGCGGCAGACACTCCCCGATCACCTGGCCGTCGAGCACATTGAAGGCGGCGAACAGCGTCGTTGTGCCATGTCGTTTGAAGTCGTGGGTCATGGTGCCGGCGCGACCCTTTTTCAGGGGCAGTCCCGGCTGGCTGCGGTCTAAGGCCTGGATCTGGCTTTTCTCATCGACGCTGAGCACCAGCGCGTGCTCGGGCGGATTCAAGTACAGCCCGACCACGTCGCGGAGTTTCTCGACGAACTGCTTGTCGCGGCTGAGCTTGAAAGTTTCGAGGCGATGGGGCTGCAGTCCGTGCGCTTTCCAGACGCGCTGGATGGCCATCTTGGAGACGCCCAAGTGCTTGGCGATGGTGCGGGTGCTCCAATGCGTGGCCGCCCGGGGCTTCTCGTGAAGCGTTGTATCGAGGATGCATTGGACGAATTCAGCGGAGAGCGCCGGTTTGCGTCCGGGGCGCGTCCGATCGCGGAGTCCGTCGAGGCCGGACTGGGCGAAGCGCTTTCGCCACAGGATGACGGTCTTGCGGTTGACGCCGAGTTCGCGGGCCATGGCGTGGTTCGCCAACCCCTGCGCACAGCGCAAAACAATGTGCGCTCGCAAGACCATTGTCTGCGTCGTATTGCGGCCTCGAACGAGGCGACGAAGAGCGTTTCGCTGCGGAGCGGTGAGGGCTAGAGCGTCAGCGGATGGCCACATAAACCATCCTACCGCGAAAAGGGTGTTATTGTACAGCTATTTATGTGGCACTACACTAGCACCACCTAACGGTAGTGGCTGTAAGTGCTTTGCTACATTTCGGGTAGAGTTGCACCCTGCGCCGGGTTCAGGGGATAATGTTACAGATACAAGCATTCCTGGCCCGCAACAGGAGTCGCCGACGTGCATTTGAGACGAGAAAGAGCTTCTCTCGTTACCGCCATTTCCTCTATGTCCGCATCGGGTCGCCGTGAGGCGGCTCGTCGCTTCTTGGAAGGCCTCTCCACAGATGAGTTGCAATACATAGCCGCGTATTTCGGCGCGCGGTTGCTCGAGCCACGACCGAACGGCTCCGAGCAGAGTCGAGATGAGATGGCTCATCAGATCGAGCAGTACGAAGGCAAGCGCAAGACCCCGCAGAGATCGAACGGCTCGAAGATCTCCCCCGAAAGCTATAACGTCTCGCACCGGATGATCGTGCTGCTTGAGTATCTGAGCGCGTGCAATATGAGATCAAAGACGGCAACGGCGCGGGCCAACGCGGCGTGCGCCTAGCGCCGCGCTTCTTCTCTTCCTTCACTCTTGAGCCACGCCACCCGCGCATCGGTCGTTTGTTGGATTTCGCGCGGTGGGCGCATTGTGATTTTGAGGTCAACCTGGCAACCGAGCTTGTTGAGGATGGTCATGAGCCGGTCGATCGTGAAGCGCCGGAGCTGTGCGTTGCGGATGCGGACGAACTCGGCCTGGTTGACCCCAGTGCGGGCTTGGGCCTTACGGGTGGAGAGGCCATCGTCGTCCAGGATGCCGATGATCTGGGCGGCAAGAATGGCTTTGGCTTGGCGAACGTCGGCGTCGGGCTGGCCGAAATCGCGGTAGATGTTTCCGCTGCCGCGGATCATCTCAAAACCGTCGTCGTGTTTACTCATTGCTTCAGCTCCTCCCGCAAGCGTTTGAAGCGTTGCTTGATGACGTCAACGTCCTTCCGCGGGGTCTTGATGGCCGTCTTGGCCTTCTTCTGGAAGGCGTGGATGACCCAGATGTCGTCGGCCACTTGCAGGGCGTAAACGGCCCTGTAGGCGTCCGCGCGATATCTGAGAGCGATCTCGAAAACCCCGGAGCCAAGGCCTTTCATGGGTTTGGCGATGTCGGCCTTGCGGCCTGCGGAGGCCAATGTCAAATCGTCTTCGATCTGTTCACGCGCGCCGACCGGGAACTCGGCGAAATTCTTTCGGGCGGCCTTGATCCATGAAACGGGCCTTTGTTTCCCTAGTCACAGGTAATGATGACAAATATGTCATCAATCGTCAAGTCTTTACTTTATGCGCTGCTTACCTGAGAACGGTGCTCCTGGGTGTGTTACGCTGGAAAGCTGTGCGCGGAGGCCATGAGATCGCTTTCCGCACTGAAAAAAAACGATTTGTCGGCACAAAGAGAACGAGTTATGCACGCTGGAACGAGAACTCTATTCTCGCTGTTCTCGTTTTGGGTGACGATGTTGGGGCGGACGCGGATTCGTCCACGCCGGCCTGCTTCATCTCCGGACCGCTCGCTCACACTCGCAGCTCGGTGCTCGGCGTTCTGGGATGTCAAGGGCACAGCCTTTGGCTAGTTAGGCTCGCGGCGCCCCATTAACTCTCCATCTCAGCAACCATGATTCGTCCGTTTGGCGGCCGACGCCCTGACATCAGCGATTCGGCATTCGTTCATCCGAGCGCGGAAGTGATCGGGGAGGTGGCGATCGGTGAGCGTTCGAGTGTGTGGTGTAACGCGACAGTGCGCGGCGATGTGAACCGCATCGAGATCGGCGAGGAGACGAACATCCAAGACAACTGCTGCCTGCACGTCGATGGCGACAAACCTCTGCGGCTCGGCGACCGGGTTGTCGTCGGCCACTCGGTGACGCTGCACGCCTGCGTTGTCGAGGACGATGCTCAAATCGGCATGGGAGCTACGGTTTTGAGCGGCGCCCGAGTGGGGAAGGGAACTATTGTGGCCGCGGGATCCCTGGTGGTGGAGGGAGCCGAAATACCGCCCAACTGTGTAGTGATGGGTGTGCCCGCCAAGGTGCGGCGAGCCACGAGGGACGAAGAGCGAGAGGACGTTCGGCGGCGAACTCAGAACTACGTGGAGCTGAGCCGAACACATCGGGAGAGCCTCTAGTGGAGACTCGAACACCAAGTTCAATCCCGCTCGACTTTCTTGGCCGGCAGCGCCGCACTCACACCTGCGGCGAGTTGCGTCCGGTTGATGTCGGCCAACGGGCTGTCTTGATGGGCTGGGTGCATCGCCGGCGTAATCTGGGCAGCTTGATTTTTGTCCACCTACGCGACCGTGCGGGGATTACGCAAGTTGTCTTCAACCGTGAAGTGGATGCGCAGGTGCACGCCCGGGCAGAGCTGCTACGCAGTGAATACGTCGTGGCCGTGGAGGGCCCGATCGTACAGCGTTCGGCCGAGACCGTCAATCCCGAACTAGCGACCGGCGAAATCGACCTCGTCGCGGAAAAACTTTGGATCTTCAACGAATCCCGGACTCCGCCGTTCCCCATCGAAGGGGACCTGTCAGTGGGGGAAGAAGCCCGCCTCAAATATCGCTATGTTGATCTGCGGCGGCCGCGCATGCAGCGTAATGTCGAGTTGCGCCATCGCGTTAACTTCGCAGTTCGTGAGACTCTGAACGGGCAAGGGTTTCTGGAGATCGAAACGCCCTTCATGACGCGTTCCACGCCGGAAGGCGCGCGCGACTTCCTGGTTCCCAGCCGGCTGCAGTTAGGTTCGTTTTACGCTCTGCCGCAGTCTCCTCAACTTTTTAAGCAGCTGTTGATGATCAGCGGCTACGAGAAGTATTTCCAGATTGTTCGCTGCTTTCGCGATGAGGACCTTCGCGCCGACCGCCAACCCGAGTTCACGCAGATCGATCTCGAGATGTCGTTTGTTCAGCAGGACGACATTCTTGACGTTATCGAGTCGTTGATGGTGGGGGTGTCGGAGGCGGCCGGTTGCCCGGTGCCGGAGCGGCCGTTCGCACGACTGACCCATGCCCAGGCCATCGAACAGTACGGCACGGACAAGCCGGACTTGCGGCTGCCGCCCATGGCGCGTGTCAACGACCTTTTCCCGCCGAGGCAGCTGGCGACCGACATGCCGCTGATGGCGATCCGGGTGCCCTCGGTCGGAACGATCACCCGGCGCGAGCGTGACGAATGCAAAGCCTTCGGGGGCGAGTTGGGGTTGCGGGTGTTTGACGATGTGAAAAGGCTCGATCGCGACTTTCCTCAGCCGATGCAGGCCGTGCGCGACGCTATCCGCTTCGAGGAAGGCGACCTGCTGACTCTGGTGACCGCTGCGGAAACGCCAAATGATCCCCTACCGGAATTGCGGGTCATGGGCGCCGCGGGAAATCTCAGTCGCCACCTGGCACAGAAATACGCCGACCGCCACCAACGGTTCAACCCCAAAGATTTCAGATTCCTGTGGGTGACTGACTTCCCGATGTTCGAATGGGACGCGGACGAAAACCGTTGGAACGCGGCTCATCACCCTTTCACATCGGTTCACGATCAAGACATCGACAAGCTGACAACCGATCCGGCGCATTGCCGCTCGAAGGCCTACGATCTAGTGCTGAACGGGGTGGAGCTCGGTTCGGGATCGATTCGTATCCATCGCCGCGACGTGCAGAGCAAGGTGTTCGAAGCCCTGGGATTCAGCGAAGAAGACGCCCGACACCGTTTCGGCTTCTTTCTCGATGCGCTCGAGTACGGCACTCCTCCCCACGGCGGCATCGCGCTTGGCCTTGACCGCCTCATCATGCTACTGGCCGGCGAGACGACGATTCGCGACGTCATCGCGTTCCCCAAAACCGCGAAAGGTACGGATCTCATGTGCGAAGCGCCGAACACGGTGCCCGAGCGCCAGCTTGGAGAGTTGGGGATCGCTCTTAGGCCTCAGGCGAGGGGTACACTCCGCAGGGCCGGCAAGCCGCCGATGTCGGACGGCGAAGAAAAGTGAACCGTCTGTTCTGCCCAAAGCTATCTTCCGAAGCGATTCCTCTAGATACTATCTGTAAGTTATTGAATCCATTTCGGATAGATTCACTTCCTGGCAGCAGAAGCTAAGAGCAGCTGCGGCGAAAGCCTGCTTTTTTTCAATAACTTAGCCATCTTTTGTCCCTTGGCCCGAAAGACGAACCCGGAGAGATATTGTCAAATGTTGTGGATGGGCGAGGTCAGGCGGCGTTTTCCTGAACCATCAATCCATCCTTGAAAACCTTTCCCTCTAAGACATGAACAATCACTTCCGAACCGTTCAGGCGTCGCCAGTGGCGCTCGGCTTGGCGGGCCAGCATGAAGACCATCGTTAACGACGCTTCGCGGCTGCCACAACCCTTTGTTCGTCGCTGCCGCAAACGGACCGTCGCAAAGGTGGACTCGATCGGGTTCGTCGTCCGCAAGTGCCCCCAGTGCTCGGCCGGAAAGTCGTAGAAAGCCAGCAGCACTTGGCGGTCTTTTTCCAGGCACTCGACCGCTTTGGGGAACTTCTTCTCGTATAGGTTCTTGAAACGGTCCAGAGCGGCCTCCGCCGTCTGCCGACTCTCGGCAAGATAGATGTCGCGCAGCGCCTGCTTGGCTTTGCCCTGCATGCTCTGCGGCAGCTTATTGAGCACGTTGGCCGTCTTGTGGAGCCAGCAGCGTTGCTCACCGGTCGCCGGATAGACTTTCCGCAGTGCCGCCCAAAACCCCATCGCTCCGTCGCCCACCGCCAACTTCGGCGGCAGCTCGAGCCCCTGCCGTTTCAAGTCCTCCAGCAACTCCTGCCACGACAGTTCGCTTTCGCGAAAGCCGTCGTGCACCGCCAGCAGTTGCTTGCGACCGTCTTCGAGTGCTCCCATCACAACCAGCAAACACTGCCGTTCATCGTCCAGACGAACATTCGAGTAGATGCCATCGGCCCAAATGTAAACAAACCGCTGGCCGCTGAGGTCACGCTTTGACCAAGCCTCGTACTCGCGGCGCCAGACGTCTTTGAGACGCACCACCGTCGTCGCCGACAGGCCCGGAGCGTCGGGCCCCAGCAAGGCCTCCAGCGCTTCGCTGAAATCGCCCGTCGAGATCCCTTTCAGGTACAACCAGGGGATCAACTCCTCCACACTCTTCGTGCGCCGCAGATACGGCGGCAGGATCTGGGAAGTGAAACGAAAGCGCCGGCCCTGCTCATCGACTCGGCGATCGTCGACCCGCGGCGCCTGGATCTTCAGCTGACCCACGCCGCTGACGATGGTGCGCTCGCGGGCGTGACCGTTGCGCACCACCAGCCGCCGGCCGTCCTGGTCGACTTCGTGCTGATGCGTTTCGATGTAGGCGGTCACTTCGGCTTCCACGGCCTTGACGAGCATCTGGCGCGCTCCTTGGCGCAGCACCTCATCCAAGGGCGAGCGTTCCTTTCCATCAATGACTTGGGGGTTGACTTGACTGCTGCTCTCAGCAGCTTCACACTGACTCATGGCGTATCCTCCTTGTTCCTTTCCAGAAAACGATTGAGTTGCTTCCTCAATCGTCAGGATACGCCGCCTCCCCTCAGAGGCTCATCCACAACTTCTGGTTATAGCTCGAACCCGGAGGGACAACCCCCCTTGCTTGTGCCTCGTTGCCGTCAGGCGGCGGGATCCGGTGGATCTGTTATCGCCTGTTGGAAAATATAGTGCCCCAACTACGGGCGGGCCGTCTGAGGGGCGAGTTCCTTGGAGCGGAAGTATTCGATTGTCTTGCCGAGGCCCTCTTCCAAGCTCACCTGGGGCTGCCAACCCAACACCGTCTGAGCCTTCGTGATATCCGGGCGGCGTTGCTTGGGATCATCTTGAGGTAGGGGGAGAAACTGAATCTCGCAGTCCATGCCCATTCGTTGTTGGATCAGCTCAGCGAACTGGAGGATGGTCATCTCCTGGGGGTTGCCGAGATTGACCGGGAAATGCTCGTCGCTTTGGGCGAGGCGCCAAAGCCCCTCGACCAAATCCGAGACATAGCAGAAGCTACGAGTCTGGGAGCCGTCTCCGAAAACAGTAAGGGGCTTGCTGTTCAGCGCCTGGTCGAGGAAGGCGGGCACCACGCGCCCATCATTGAGCTTCATACGGGGCCCGTAGGTGTTAAAAATGCGGGCGATGCGCGTGTTGAGGCCGTACTTGCGGTGATAGGCCATCGTCAACGCCTCGGCGAAGCGCTTGGCTTCGTCGTACACCGAGCGTGGCCCGACCGGGTTGACGTTCCCCCAGTATGTCTCTGACTGCGGATGTTCTTGCGGATCTCCGTAACACTCTGACGTCGAGGCCAACAAGAACCCCGCCCCCTTAGAGTGTGCGATGTCAAGGAGGTTCTTGGTTCCGGCCGATCCAACCAGTAAGGTTTCGATGGGGAGATTCAAGTAGTCGAACGGGCTGGCCGGTGACGCCATGTGGAAAACGAGCTCTACAGGTTCGGAGATCTCAAACGGTCGTGAGACGTCCTGCTCGATGAATTCGAATTCCGAGTTTGACTGAAGGTGTTGGACATTTTCTTCACGACCGGTAGAGAAGTCGTCGAGCCCAACCACCTGGTGGCCCTCGGCTAGAAGGCGATCGCAGAGATGGGATGCGACAAACCCGGCTGCGCCTGAAACCAGAATTCGCAAAGAGAAGTCTCCTTGACCCATGGTAGAAGACGACCGCGCGGGCGGCAAGCGCACCGGCAGGCTCGGTGCGTATCTTGCCGTCGTTCGGGCAAGCGCGTGTCGCTTCTAGGGGGGTGTTCCTCTCACCAGTCGCCGAGCGCAGCCGGGTGGGTCTCAGAGTTCGTGCGTAAGCCGGGTCAGAAGTGAACTGACCAGGTTGCCTGGATTATCTCCGAACAGTTAAGGCGAACAAACGGCAATCCAGTTCCGCGAAACGAACCCATTTTGCGCCGAGTGTAAGTGGCCCCCACTGACCGCCTCGCGAGCCCATTCCATCCCTGGATGTCGGTCGTCTCAAGCGACGCAGTGGCACCGTTTCTTCCTACTCATCCTTCCGGCCCCTTGTCTTACGCAGCTCCGCCAGCTTCTCGGCGATGCGCTTCTCGAAACCGCGGCTCGTCGGCAAGTAGTAGCGGCGTCCGCGTAGGGAGTCGGGCAGGCACTCCATGTCCGTGATGGCATCCTCGAATTGGTGGGCGTGCTGGTAGCCTTCCCCGTATCCCAGCTTCTTCATGAGCTTGGTCGGAGCGTTGCGGATCCGCATCGGTACCGGTTCGGCCGTGGTAGTTTCGACATCTTGCTTTACGCGGTTGTACGCACCATAGACGGCATCGGACTTGGGGGCCATGGCTAGGTAGACCGCTACCTGGGCGAGCACGAGGTCGCCTTCCGGCTCGCCGATGAAGCGAAACGCCTCGACCCCCGCCATGGCTTGTTCCAGCGCCCGAGGGTCGGCTAGGCCGATGTCCTCGAAAGCCATCCGCGCCAGCCGACGCGCAACGTAAAGGCGGTCCTCACCGGCTTCGAGCATGCGCACCAGCCAGTACAAAGCTGCGTCGGGATCGCTCGAGCGAACGGATTTGTGAAGCGCCGAAATCAGGTTGTAGTGTTCTTCCCCGGCCTTGTCGTAGGGCAGCACCTTGCGCTGCAAGACGTCCCCGAGCAGCTCTTCGGTGATCGGCGCGCCGGCCGCCGAGGCGACAGCGGTTTCGAGCGTCTGCAGGGCGTTCCGGGCGTCGCCGTTGGAAAACAGCGCCATCCGCTCGAGCATGTCGTCGCCAACCGTCGGATCGGTTTGTCCCAACCCACGCTGGCCGTCTTCTAAAGCCCGGCGTAAGATTCGCGTCATCTCCTCCACCGTCAGCGCTCGCAAAATGTAAACCTTGGTGCGCGAAAGCAACGCCGAGATGATTTCGAACGACGGGTTTTCGGTCGTCGCCCCAATCAAGATGATGTCGCCTCGCTCCACGTAGGGCAGAAAGGCGTCCTGCTGGGCTTTGTTGAAACGGTGAATCTCGTCGACGAAGACGATGGTGCGAGGGCCCTGTCGGCGCATCCGCTCGGCGTCGGCCATGACGGCTTTTACCGTCTTGATGCTGCTCAGCACCGCGCTGAAGGGAACAAATTCGCAGCGCGTCTTCTTGGCAATGATGCGCGCCAGCGTCGTCTTCCCCACGCCGGGAGGACCCCAAAGGATGATCGAGCTCAGATGGTCGCGTTCGACCTGAAGGCGCAAGGGTTTTCCGGGCCCAAGAATATGCTCCTGTCCGACAAACTCATCCAGGGTCTGGGGCCGCATCCGCTCGGCCAGAGGACGAGTCGGGTCCGAGCTGTCGAGCTTTGAAGCGATGGGTTCGAATAGGCTCATCGGGTGCGTCGGACGGGTTCATTCAAGTCGGTTCGCGCTCTTTGCCGCGCCGCTTCGTAGAGGATCACGGCCGCGGCCGCCGCGGCGTTCAGTGATTCGACGCCTGTGGTGGGAACGCGAATCCGCTGGACGCCTTGCAGGAAAGTCTCGCTCACGCCGTGAGCCTCCGATCCGATCATGAGCGCGGTGGGCGCATTCCACTCATAGCGGTCGAGCCGCAGCTTGGCGCGGGGCGTGGCCGCCACCCTTTGGATTTTTCGCTCGCGGAACGACGCCCTGACGATCTTCGTGTCGATGCCAAACACAAAAGGCACGCGAAACAGCGATCCCGCCGAAGCGCGCAAGGTCTTCGCGTTGAACGGGCTTGCCGTACCGGCCAGGAAAATGACGCCCGTCGCCCCAAAGGCCTCGGCCGAGCGCACGATTGCTCCGGCGTTGCCGGGGTCTTGCAATCCGTCCAATGCAACCACCAGCGGGGATCGTCGAAACACATCCTGCAGCCTCCAAGCCGGCGGACGCACCAGAGAGATCACTCCCTGCGTGGACTCGGTTCCGGCGATCTGCCGGAATAGCGGTTCGTGGACTACGGTCAGGCGAACGCTCTTCAGCTTGCCGACATGGCGTTCGACGGCGCCCTGGACCTTTGTCGAGGCGAGAACCGTCGGTACTTCGAGGTCGCTTCGTAACGCTTCTTCGAGCAGATGGAAGTTCTCCGCCACCCACAATCCGTCCGCGGTGAGCGTTCCTTGGGCGACGGAACGGCGGACGTCCTTCAGGAGAGGGTTGGCGGGACTCGAAACGACCTTAGAGCTCGACACAGCCACGGCGACCTTCATCGTAATAGAATTGCTTTGTGGCTGCCAGTTTCAGACGAACCCGGGTCCTGCCCATCCATCCCGCAAGACCGCAGTGGCGGAGGGTCCGCCTAGCCGCAGCCGCGATCCGTCGCGGGGAATTGCTCGTCATCCCCACCGATACCGTCTACGGCCTAGCCGCGGACCCCTTTTGTCCGGCAGCCGTCGAGCGAATCTTCCATGTCAAGAAGAGGGACAAGAATCAGCCCCTGTTGCTGCTGATCGACTCGTTGGAGCAGTTGCCGCGGCTCGTAGCGGATGTGCCCGCGGCTCTGCCGAAGATCGCCGCTGAGTTTTGGCCCGGGCCGCTGACGGTGATCCTTCCCGCAGGCCCGAAAGTCCCTCGCGAAATTACGGCTGGAACCGATACCGTGGCACTCCGCGTGCCGGCGGCCCCATTGACGCGGGCGATAATCCGCGCCTCCGGCGGAGTGCTGACCGGAACCAGTGCGAATCTCTCGGGGCGGCGTCCCGCAGCAACCGCCGACGAGGCGGTTCGGCAGCTGGGGGGCAGCGTTTATTATATTGTTGATGGCGGACCGGCTCCTCGCCGTCAGCCGTCGACCATCTTGGACCTCAGCGCCAACAACCCTCGCATCGTGAGGCAAGGGTCGCTACCGTGGACGCGCCTAGCCAGGTACCTACCGTAGATGGGCCGCGGCGTTCGAGGCGCTGGAAGCTGCTTCTGATTCCTCTCCTGACGGTCGTCGGGCTGAGTGCTGCATACTTCACCACTGTCTACTACCAGGTTTGGCTCCAGGCCCAGGTCGACGAGGCGCAGCCCGCGGACGCGATCGTGGTGCTCGGAGCCGCGCAATACTTAGGGCGGCCTTCACCTGTCCTGAAGGCGCGGCTCGACCATGCGCTGGAGCTGTATCGGCGACGGTTGGCACCTCGCATCATCACCACCGGCGGCCATGGGAAGGGCTCGAAGTTTGCTGAAGGGGAGGTCGGCCAGGACTATCTCCGGCGACAGGGAGTGCCCGCGGAAGCAGTGATCGCTGACTCGCGAGGACGATCGACGGTAGAAAGCGCCGAGGCGGTGGCCGAAATCATGAAACAGAAAGGGCTTGCCTCTTGCATTGTTGTAAGTGATGGTTACCACATCCACCGCATCAAGAGCATGCTCGAAGCCGGGGGTCTTGTGGTCTACGGCTCTCCCCGCAGCCGGGGCAGCGACAGCACGTGGGCGCGCAGCAAATACTATGCCCGAGAGGCTCTGGGTTACATTCTCTGGCAGTTGGGGGTGTAGCTTAGAGCTGCCGCGGAACGCTTGTGGCAAGCTAGAGCGCGGCGAAGCCGGGCGCCGACCGAAGCGCTCGGTCAAAAGTAACTGTCTCTTTACACTGCCGGGCTTGGTTCGAAAGTCCCACGAAGTAGTCCACGAAATCTCCGGAACCCGTGCGGTACAACTCCAAGGCCTCCTGGACAAGATCGCCGCTCTCGAAAACCAGCATGTCGGAGCTCACTAACTGCTCGAGTGTGCCGACGACCTGAGCTTTCGTTTTTCCATAAGCCGATCTGAGGACCCAAACCAACTCGCATACCACCAGAGAAGCAACGAAGACCGCTTCGCCTGAGGCCCGACATTGGGCCACGAAAGCATGCGCTTTCTTGGCCTGCACTGGATCGTCCTCGACGAGTATTCGTATCAGGATATTGGTATCGACACCCCGCATTACCTTTTCCGCCTCGAGATGCGCTTCCAGGCTTTCCCCACGGATTTCCGAACCGCTTCGTCCATCTCCCGGACGCTCAGAGCGCGCTGACCCGGCTTTCGCAAGATTCCAAAGAGGCTTTCCAAGCGCACCCGCTTGGGCCGCACAATCACTTCTCCGTCCGAGCCAAAGAGGAATTCGAGGCGATCTCCGCTCCTAAGACCTAGACGCCGGCGAATTTCAATGGGGATGGTGATTTGGCCTTTGCTGGTAATCGTCGAGCTGGCCATCAGGTCTCCTTACCTATTGTAAGGAATTATCCATCGGTTTAGGCGCCGGCAGCAGCGTGGATTCGCTCTCCGCGGCAGATTGAGCTTCGCCTTGGAAGCTGTGAAAAAATGCTGGGACAGTCAACTGCGGCTGAAGATACCATTGAATTTACGTGCCTCCTGGGACGCCGCTTGTGACAGTCCCTGATTTTTTCACAGCTTCGAAACACCTACTTTTCGTCCACCCGCTGGGTAATCAACTCCGCTGGTGTGCAGTCGAATCGCTGGCTTTCTAAGTCAGTCTCCGGTTCGGGCAGCCCGCTGAACTCACGGTCAGTGAATTTGAAGCTATGTCCTGCAGCGTAGAAGGGTTTTTTGTAGTGGCGACAGCAAAGGGCCAAGGGTAAGGTCCCCAGCTTGTGCAGGATCGCGCCGGCTCGGTCGAAAGTGTCGATCCCGACCAAGGCGTAATCGACGCGGGGGACGGCGTTGCCCATGGCGGTGTCAGGGATCAGCGCGATGTTCGCTAGCCCGGCCGCTCTTCCGGAACCCTTTCGCAAGGCTGCCGCCATCTCAGCGCCCTCGCCCCCCGGCAGTGACTCCAGGATCCGAACCGATCGCGGGCGGATGGCGAGCAGAGCGTCCCGCACGGTGGAGCTGTTACTCAGCGTGATGACCGCGGCGTCAACGGAAACCAAGGTTTTCAGCTTTTCTGCAATGCGGCGATTGCCTTCAACCAACGATTGTCGGAGGTCGCGCAGCGCAGCCGGCAGATCGTCCGCCCCCTGCGAAAGGAGGGCGCCCACGTTGCGGACGGTCGCGATCGCCGCATGCATCGCGGCCAACTCTCTCGCCAGATCCAGCGGACTTCGGCCGGCGGCCAGCCAAGACTGAGCCAAGTCGAGCGCTTCCAGAGCCAGATCGATTGCGCCTGAAGTGCGGTTGTCGCGAAGGTGCTCGAGCGCCGGGTTCAAGGCACGGTAGGTCGTATCCATCACCTCGAAGCGGCGATATGCGTCGGTAAAAAACGCCGACTGTACCGCGAATGATTAGGTCCGCGGCCCATAGAGTCTTCGGCGCCGCTGCCCTGCCCAACCGCTAAGACGCGAGCAGGACACTCGATACGTTTCCGAGCCGCGACGACCTGCAGCTTTCCGCTTCACACCTCCAAACTACCTTGTAAACGGCTGAATCTATGGTAGTTATTAGGAATTTGCTTTGTTTGGTAATTCTGCTCCTCGGGAGTTTCTCTGTTCCGATAAGTTGTTGCCCTGGTCGCCGTTCCTCGGGGCTGCCTGCCCTCTTATCCTGGTGGAGCGTCTGTTAGGGTTTTGCCGAGCCGACTGTCCCGCCGTACTGGAAACAAGCCGTAACCCATTGACTCCCTGTGGGTTGTGCGATATTGGCTTTGTTTGGCAATTTCTTTTTCTCCGCTGGTTCGTGGCTCCCGGATTACCCGTGCTCGAATTGGCCCCGAATGCTTCGGATACCCAGTCTTATTGTACCCCGCCGGTCCAAGGCCGCGTGCTGTTATCGGAAATAAGATGCTTTGAATGAACAACTTATCTTACATGACATGCCGGGGACCGGAGGCTAGCGCGCTTTTCTCGCCAGGGGGCAAGGCGAAGTGCGTGAGAGGCCCGTCAGTATGAGGCGCGCGCCGCTCAATAACCTCGGGCACGGCATGCCGTGCCCCTACATTCTTAAACCCTACGTTGAGCACGGTGAGCAAGCGCAACGAAGTAATGGCGGGCCTATGATGTGCTTCGACCATCAGCTGGTGAGAAATGCGGGCTAGAGAACTGGTGAAATACAGGCGGGATTTAGGTCGGCTCTCACGGGCGCGAACAAGAAACGACCGCCCAGCCCTTCGCTACGGGACTAAACGCGGGGTTCAAGGCACTGTAGGTCGTATCCATCACCTCGAAGCGGCGAAATGCATGACCGCTCACTGGCGTTCGCGGCTCCGATTTGCAGAGTTGCCAGGGTGGGTGTGCGGGGGCAAGCAACTGAGCCTGGAACGCAAGTGACAGGCCGGTATCCCTAGCGACCTTGGCGGCATGACCGCTCACTTGCGTTCGCGGCTCCGATTCGCTCGTCGCGAGGGTGTGCGTGGCAGCCCTGCCCGGCTATCGTACGACTGCCTTTTCGGCCGCCAGGTTTTCGTAGGCGTCATAGACGCGGACGGCGACCGTGTGTTCGCCGGCCTCGACAGGGTCGGTCTGGAACTCGAAGGAAAGCTCTTTGGAGTCGAATAGGAGACTCGCGGGCCGTATGGGCTTCCAATCAGAACCGTCAAGTGAATATTGCGCCCTGCTGATCTTTGTCGTCGTGTCAGCTGCGCGGAAGCTGACTGCCAAGCGCCCGTCCTCGAAGCTAGCCGTCAGGTCGCTGATGCGTGCGGCGCCGTTATCGATCATGAAGGGATCGCTGATTCGCGACGCATTCAACTCTTGTGCCGCGGGGTTGGAAAGCCGGTCCGAAGCTTTGATTCTGACCTGGTACCAGCCGTCTGGAAACGACGTGGAATCCCAGCTTAGATGGTCGCTTTCGACCTCTTCCTTGAGCAGTTTCCACGCTGTCTCCTGCTCCCCGCGAATCTCGAGCGTAAAGACCAGCTTGTCTTTGTTGGCGTCGTTGGCCGCCCAACGAATCCCCACGTAACCCTTCGCGGCAGTGATCGCTTGCTGGGGCTTTACCGTGACCACTTGACGAGGAGGCTGGCCCAACGGAGGCAACGTTCGCCTTTGCTGAGCTGAGGTGGCCGGTTTGTCGGGGAACTTGTGGTTGGGCGGAGTCACCTCGACATGGGTGATGACCGGCTCGATATTCTTTCGCAGGAAGAACAGCGAAACGGAGTCGAGAACCGGCGACTCGCCGCCCGCGGGCGCCCGGAGCAGTGCTTTCCACTGCGCGAATCGAGCGGGTGGAGACTGGGAATTTTCACCCGCGCTCGACGCCACCGGCGGCGACCATTCGCTCCAATTACGCGCCGTGCTTCTCGAATTTCCTGATCGGGTCGAGACTTCGATCTTAGAAGAGTCCGCCGTTTGACCGCGCCACTCGATCCGACCCCAGCGCGAAAAGATCTTGCCGTCAAAGGCCTCGGCCTGGAAGTAGCCTTCGGTTTCCAATTGCGGACCAAGTTGATACACCTTGCCGATGCCGCTGGTGGCGATGAAGACCTTGCCTTCAGGGTCCGACGCCATGGCGGTGATTTGACTCGATGGAGCGGTAAGAACCAATGAGTATTCCGTGCTCGAATCGAGCCGTATCAAGCGCCCCCGATTGCCCGTGCCGATCAATGGTTTCTGGTCTGGGTCCAAGCCGATGGCGTACACGATGTCGGTGTTGGACTTCCACATAACGCGTGGCTCGCCATCCGGCGAGATACGGTATACCTCGCTGCCTCCCTTGAGCTGGGCTCTGGGAACGGCCGGGGGGGGCAGCAGGGGCGTAGCCACAGGTTGCGCCGGGGCAGCCGGATCCCGAGGATTGAGCGGGGTAGGAGCGGGTGAGGCAGGAGCCGCTGCCGTGACCGTGACGCTGATGCTTGAGACCGGGGAGACGGTGGCAGGCCGGGTTCTCGCTCCCACGCCGGCCGCGTAGATTGTTCCGTCAGCAGCTTGGCCCAGCGCGGTGATTTCCTTCTTCGACGATTGATACAAGACAAAACCCTTCGGCTCGCCCTGGTCGGGATTGGACAACCGAATGATCAGACCCCCAGGGTCGGTTCCTATGATCAAGTTGTCGCCGGCGTCTACCATCACAGCGCGGACGTGAGTCTCCTCGGTCTCGAAAAAGACATCTCCCTTTCCGGAAGGACGGACGCGATAGACCCGGCCCTTGTCCCCCGTGGCGAGGAACAGATTCCCTTGGGAGTCGAAGGCCATATCCCAGACGTAGTTGGCGTCGGGCTCAAACAAGACCGAGGACTCCCCCGAAGGGCTGATCCTATAAACTTTGGGATCAGGAGACGTTGCCGCGTAGACATTATCTTCCCGGTCGACCGCGAGAGCGTGGATTTCTGCGTCCTCGACTTTGAAAAACGAAGTGCTTTCTCCGTCGACGCCGATCCGCAACACCGCGGCGTCCGGTCCGCCGCTGGCGAAAAGGTTACCCTGCCCGTCTCGAACCAAGTCCCAGAGATAAGAAGACGAGGTCTCCAGCAACTCGCGAAAGCGTGGCGCCAAGAAAAGCTTCCCGTCACTACGGATGGTGACTTTTTCCGCCTTTCCCTTTTCGAAGTCTTGGAAAGTCTGCTGCTCCCATGTGCGGGTCTTCTCGGCAACGGACGGCGACGCGCCCCAGGCGAACACAAGAGCGGCGGCAACACCCAGACGAGACAGTCGCGGGATGGTTGGGGACGGTCTTCTCACTCGACCCTCAAGTCAATGCTGTAGCTGCCGCTGACGATCGAGTCGAAGGCGATGGGGAATCGCTCCAAGGGGGACTCGTACTCTAACCACAGACGCTGCTTCGAGGACTGGCGCATCACGTTGAGGACGGAAAGCGGCAAGTTCGGCAGTGTCCGAGCTTCCAGGCGGGCTGTCACGTTCGACTGGAGCAACGAGATGAATAGCTGATGATTACCGTGCTCCTTATTCATAAGCGAGACGGTTTCCGACAAATTGGGGAGCCTGGTGCGCGCCGCGGCGATCCGCGTGGCCCGGTTCAGGGTCTGCGCATCGCTGACGAGAAGCCGCAGCCGCCCCTTGGGGGCGTTCGATGGTATGCGGATCTTAAATGGGGTTTCGATCCGCTCGCCCCGGTAGGGCCTCAAGAAGACCTTTCCCCGGACCTCATCTCCCGGCCGCACGGTCGTTTTTTCCAACCAGGCGTGATCGACGGCGGCGAAACGCCTCCCGGGAATTAAATCGATCGTCACGTCGATCTGTTTGAGTGTGGGAGTCTCGCCGCTGCTGCGCAGCAGCCGATGAGCCTTCATCCCTACCCAGCTCGCGAGCGCAAGAGGAGCGGGCACGGACAAGTCGGTGGTTGTCCGCATGGCCTGCAACGGGATCGTGTGTTCGCCATCGATCTCGATTCGCCCCCTGAGCCGAAAAGTGCTCTCCGCCGCGAACTCGTTGAGCCGAAATATCGAGTTGTAGATGGCCAAGGTGAGCAGAGGGGGAGTCCACTTGCGGTTCTGGAAGATTTCAAAACGGATATTCTTTTCACCCAGCAGGTTGTCCTCGTCACCGAATCGCCTCACCCCTACGGACACGGGGATCATCGCAGCTGTCTCGCCCAGAACGCCCATGATTCCGGAATGGCGATCTTGGTGCAGGGCGCCGACGATCGCGGCCGAGTTCGCCAACTTGGCGGGCGAAAACTTCGACGCCAGAACGGTCAATACATCGGCTTCGGCCATCGGCATCTCGATCGGACCGACGTTGAACAGTGCGTGCCCGAAGGCCAACACCCGTTCGCCGTCGTTGTAGGTGACGGTGCCGATCCCGCTAATCGAAAGGTCGCCGGAAACGAGCACGGCGGCCACGGGCTCGCCGGGGTTGAGAGATCCCGACGCTTTTCCCCGTGCCGTCGAAGAACCTCCGCCCGCCCCGCCCTGCATGGCCAGCACTCCCGCCTTTCGGAAGTAACCGCCGAAGAGTTTCAGAACGTCGTCGTGCACACCCGAAAACGTAAGAGGTGTTTCGATGGCCGTGACGTGGGAGGGAGGTGGAATCAATCCGGCGCTGTTCCAAATCTCGAGCGCCAGCTCTTCCCCGGAGACCGCCGAAGGCACGATTCCTTGGGCAGACTCCACGCCGGGAGAATCCGCGGGCCGCGACAGTTTCACTTCGAGCGGCCGGCTCTTGTCAAGTTGATCGATTTCGAGCATCAACTCGATGGGCGTGATGCCGGCAATAGCGTCGGGTGAGAAAACGCTGTAGCGCAGGGAGATGGCGCCAATAAGTTTTCCTTCGTAGTAGACCGGACTGCCGCTCATCCCAGCCGCGACATTCGTTCGGGCCGCCTTACCCCCGAGCTTCGCTATGATGACGTCCTGGCCCGGACCAAAGGAGTTTTTCATCACCCCTAGCACTTCGACCGGCACCGGCTCGGCGGTGTTGCCCTTGAAAACCGTCCAGGCGGTCGCCTTCATGCCCGGCTTGACGTCGTCGAGCTTGAGGATCTCCACGGGACCTGCCTTGGGTGGCTCAGCCTCGCCGGCCGGCTGAGCGGCCAGCGAGTTCGCCAGCAGCAGGCCAAGAAATAGAAGCGAAAAGGAGGACCGCACGTGGGACTGGCTAGGGAACAACCTAGGCTTACGCAAGATAATCGGCCACCAAGGCTTACGTTTTTAAGGTATCACACGGCCGGTGCAGGGCTCGCTCGCACCTCGATCGACCATCTCAACCAAGCTGGAAGCCCCCTGATAAATGCAGATCGCCAGGACTCGGCAGGTTCCTAACGCAGATTTGGCGCTTAGCGCGCTTTTTGGCCCTCGTGGGACCTGCTCTGTCGTAAGAAGTGGAGGATTGCGACAGAATGACACAATCCTTCTAATCCACGCGGCTAGGAATCAGCCGGTTACGCAGGAGTCAAGCCTTTGGGTGTCGCAACTTCGGGGGGGGAAGGCGACAAGGTAGGAGCCTCTCATGCCCGGGCGGTGTAGGAGATCCCCCGCTACTTGTCTCGCAGCCTCGTCCGGAGGTCTTTTACACCAATCTGCTCGGTACCCAAATAACTCGCCAAGCCATCCTCACTACTAAATGGAGATCAAATGGAGATCGGGGACAGCTCCCGAACTCCCGTTTAGGCCGTCGTGAGGCCGTCGTGACCCGCGATTTGGGCTGCGGGCCGGGCGGCTTGCACCGCAGTAGTCGTCCTGCCTGACGCTCCAGTTCGGCCACGAAACGGTCATCTCCAAACGGATTTCCCGCTCGAGTCGCCGTCCTAATCGCGTCTACCGCGTCCGCTCCACCGACCAGCGCCTCGCCCCAATCGTTCGCGGAACAAATCTCGCTCCAACTCCCCAAATCAAGGGTTCCCGATGGATCGGCTCCCTCGGTGTGGACCCGCGCGCTCGACCACGGATACTCCTCGGCTCGCCCGACCAGGCCGGCGCGAACCGGGTTCAAGTCCACGTATAGCAGCGCCCGCACCAGGTGCGTCCGCCCTAAAGGGCACGAATAAAAGCGATTTTGCCACAGATGCCCCGTGCGTCCGTATCGCCGGTTGAAGCCTTGCGCGTAGCGTGAGTGGCTCTGGCCGAGGGCGCGGGCAAGCGAATCGGGCCGCTCGGGGATCGCAACCAGATGAACGTGATTCGCCATCAGGCAGTAGCCAAGAGCGTGACGCCGTGGCGTCGCGAGCGTTCGCGGAGAGTTTCGAGATAGAAACGCCGGTCGTCGTCGAGCAGGAAGACGTCCTGGCGATTGTTGCCCCGTTGCGTGATGTGATGCGGCACACCCGCCGCCACCACCCGGGCCATACGGGCCATTCGGTTAATGAAGAATTGCTATTGTCTCACAGTTCGGGAGCTGTCCCCAAACTCCCCCCAAACTCCCCAAACTCCCTTGGGCAGATCCGACCGCGTGTGATAGGGGACGGTGAGCCGTCCGGGCTTTTGGGGGTGCTTGAGTTGGACGTGGGAGCCGGTAGTGGTGTGGATATAAAAACCCGCGCGCTCAAGCGCACGGACAACTTGTCTAGGCTTGATGTTCGCGAACTTGGGGGACATGCCCTAGCAGCCCGTGGTGGAAGTGAAGGTCGCGAAAAATCGGGTACAGCCAGCCAATTCGCTTCAGTGTAAGTGCTTTTTTTCGAGGGCCATGACGGGGAGAGAATTGGTGGCAGTCCCCATTTTTCGCTCTTGCACGACTTTTGCCACGGGCTGCTAGACGGTGACTTTTAGCTCTTCGATCAGTGGCTTCTCCTGAACAAAGGGATCCTCGGGGATCGGTTCGCCGTCCTTAAGAAGCCCTTGGAGGTGGCAGCGGATGGCATCCCGGGCCATGTCGCGGGCTTCCTCCAAGGTGGTGCCGTAAGTGATGATCTCGGGCAATGCCGGGACGATGACTTGGTAGCCCCCCTCAGCGAGCTTTTCGTAGATGACGGTGTAACCGTACTCAGACGCGGGGTCCTGCTTGGAAGAGAGCGGCCGACGTTTTGGCATAGAGATGGTGGGGTTAAGGTCAGTTGTAGTGTAGAGGGAATCGGGAAGGTCGTCAAACGGGAGAGGGTTCGGAGAGAGCAGTCAACAAAATAACCGGGAACATGAGTTGGACGGCTGGCGCAATTTTTGAGGGAAGGCGACAGAGTGCGGTCATCTCGTTCGGAATGTATCGAAGCAGGTCGAAGCACAAGCCGGGGGGATCTATTCTTGTTCGCTGGTATGTCGATAGAGTCTCAACTGGCAGCCGATCCCACTGCTGTTCGTGAAAGGGGTGTAACCACTGGAGCGAGACCGTCGAGCGCCCTATTGTAAAATAACGTCGTGGATCAAGAGCAGGAATCCCCGAAAATCAAGGTAAGCGATCGGCGACGGTTCTCGGCCGAAGGCGAGCCCCTCGAGAAGACGGACGCAGAGCCGGTACAGCAGGCCTCTGAAGGGTCTTCCACGGCGGACGAGACCTCGGCGCCGGAGCCTCCTCCGCCCGAGTCTTCAAAGGCTGACACGACGCCGTACGAAGGCGAGAGGACGCCCCCGCTTCCCCTAGCAAGCTTCGAGACTTTGGTTTTGTCGCTCGGTATGCAGGCCCAGCTTGAGCTAGGTTTCGGGGGCCAAGCCGATCAGGAGCCCCCCAATCTCGATGTGGCACGCCACTCGATCGACATGTTAGGGGTTTTGAAAGAAAAGACCAAGGGCAACCTGTCGCTGAGCGAAGACCGGCTGCTGGAAAACACCTTGACCGAGCTACGTTTCCGCTACGTTCAGGTAGTCGGAGAAATCAATAAACAAGCCAAGGCGTAGTTTGCGAGCAGGCGTTCCTCTGACTTTTAAAAGCGGCTTGCGAGACCACCTGTCGGCCTGCCGGCAACTATGCCCGATCGCGGTTCCATCTCAATCACAGTCCTAGGGTCGGGCACAAGCGTCGGCGTGCCGACAATCGGCTGTTCCTGCGCGGTTTGCCGGTCTGACGATCCTCGCGACAAGCGGCTGCGTCCTTCCATCGTGATTCATCTTCGAGACGGTGAGCATGAACGGAACGTGTTGGTCGACACGACACCGGATTTCCGGCAACAGGCCCTCCGGGCAGGGTTCAAAACCCTGGACGCCATCCTCTACACGCACTCGCATGCTGACCACATCATGGGCCTCGATGACATCCGGCCGTTCAATTACGGGCGTGCCGAGCGGATACCGGTCTACGCCACCCTAGATACTCAGCAAAACTTGCAGAGAATCTTCCCCTATGCCTTTGAGGGAGAAGCACTGCACCCGGGCGGGAAACCTCGCGTTGAGGCCCGCCCGATCCACCACGGCCCGATCGAGTTGTTCGGAGTTTCTTTCTTTCCGGTTCCCCTTATCCACGGACCTAAGAAGAGCACAGGATTCCGCTTCGGCCAGGCGGCCTATTTGACCGACCACAGTGACATTCCGGCAAGCTCGGTCGAGTTGCTTCGCGATCTCGATGTCCTTTTCCTTGACGCCTTGCGGCGCGAGCCACACCCGATGCACACCACCTTGGACCGGGCAGTAGCCTGGGTGGAAGAGCTGAAACCGAAGCGCGCCTATTTCACCCACATCTGTCACGATCTAGCGCACGCGGAAACTTGCGCCGGTCTGCCGCCAAACGTCGATCTCGCCTATGACGAGCTGCGCATCGAGCTGCCGGGGACTGACTCATGATCACGACGTATTGGAAACTGGACGACGTTCCCGCCGCCTTCGGCCCCTCCGTAGCCACCATTGGCAACTTTGACGGTGTCCATCTCGGGCATCAGAAGATTCTCGCAGCCACTCGTGACAAAGCACAGAAAAATGTCTGGCAGTCAGTCGCAGTGACATTCCAACCGCACCCGACAACAATTGTCGCCCCCGAGCGGGCGCTGGCGCTGTTGACACAGCCGGCCCAACGCGTGCCGTTGTTTGAACAGCAGGGGATTGAGACCGCTCTTATCCTCCCTTTTACCCGCGAGATGGCGCGACTCAGCCCCGAGGAGTTCGTTCGGAAAGTCTTGGTAAACACACTGCGGGCCAAGGCAGTCGTGGTGGGAGAAAGCTTCCGGTTCGGCCGCGGCCAAGCCGGGAACACCGAGGTACTAAAGCAGCTGGGCCAAAAGCTCGGCTTTGAAGTCGAAACGGTAGAAGCGGTTGTTGTCGCAGGCTCCGCGGTTAGCAGCTCCCGGGTTCGCGACCTAGTACGGCTGGGCCGAGTGGATCAAGCCCGCCGCCTGCTGGGGAGTCCCTTTGGCTTCGAAGGGCGCGTTGTCCGCGGCCGTGGTGTGGGGTCAAAGAAAACCGTGCCGACCCTGAACTTTGCACCGCATACGGATTTGGCGCCGGCCGACGGCGTCTACATCACGTCGAGCTGTGACCCTGACTCGGGGCGCCGCTGGGAGTCGGTCACGAATATAGGTTTCCGCCCGACCTTCGACGGGACCGAGCACGCCATCGAGACGTTCTTGCTCTCCGAGTTAGACGGCCAGGCGCCCGCAAGGCTCGAACTGACCTTCTACGACCGATTACGAGATGAAAAGCGTTTCGGGTCCACGGAAGAACTGCGAGAGCAGATCTTAGCCGATGCCGCTCGTGCCGAGCGTTTCTTCCGTCGCTTGGAGGCAGGCGGTGGGAAGACATAATGACCGGCACGGATTACCCAACAAGCGTTTTTATCTCTATTGGCGCCCCTTGCTAAGATTGGTTCATCAGGAGAAAACGAATGCCTGCCAAACTGACAGCGGGAAAAATCAACCACCTCACTGCCCTCGCCGACGACCGAGGGGTGATCGCGGCCGCGGCCATGGACCAGCGCGGCTCGTTGCAAAAAGCTATTGCCTCCAACAAGGGCATTGATCGAGCGGACGTGACCGACGAGATGATGAGTGAGTTCAAGACGGCCGTCTCGAAAGTCCTGACGCCTTACGCCAGCGCCATCTTGCTGGATCCTGAATGGGGTCTGGAGGCGGCGAAGGTGCGCGCTTCCAACGCAGGGTTACTGCTTTCCTATGAGAAGAGCGGCTATGACAACAATCGCCCCGGCCGGCTAGCTGACCTTCTGCCGAACGTTTCGGTGAAGCGAATCAAAGATATGGGCGGCAACGCGGTCAAGGTTCTGATCTATTACACGCCCTTTGAAAAAGAGCCGATCAACGACGAAAAGCATGCTTTCGTCGAGCGCATCGGGGCCGAATGCGTGGCCTACGACATTCCGTTTTTTTTGGAATTCATAGGCTACGACCCGGCGGGTCTCAATGAAAAGGGATTCGAATTCGCCAAGAAAAAACCCGCAGTCGTCATCGGCAGCATGAAAGAGTTTTCCAAAGACCACTACCACGTGGATGTCCTCAAAGTGGAGATCCCGGTCAACCTTGCCTACGCGGAAGGCTCAACTGTCTACAAGGTGGAAAAGGCCTACAGCAAGGAGGAAGCGCTCGACATCTACCGCCGGGCGTCAGAAGCGGCCTCCAAACCTTTCATCTATCTCAGCGCCGGCGTCAGCAACCATCAATACACCGAGTCGCTGCGCTGGGCCGCCGAGGCTGGCGTTAAGTTCGCCGGTGTTCTCTGCGGGCGCGCGACGTGGAAAGAAGGTATTCCCGTTTACGGCAAACAGGGTGCCGCGGCGCTTGAAGAGTGGCTGGGTGGCGAAGGGGTGAGCAATATCCAGGCCGTCAACGAATGCCTGCAAGCGGCGAAACCCTGGTACACGATCTACGGCGTCGACAGCGCGCACGACCTGGCGGCCTAAGGCTGGGTCGCAGAAGTTCGGGATCCAACCGAACGCCACCGCTGAACGACCGCACCCTGAAGGGCGCGGCTCGGAAGGTCACAAGTATCAAAGACTTCCGAGCCACACGCTTTCGGGTGTGGTCGTTCAAAACCTGGCTGAATAGGAAGGGTAGTTTGGGCAACCAAGCACTGGTGTCGGCTTTCAAAAGTTCGCGTAACTATGATTAATCATTTCATTGTGCGCACTCGTAGGTCGGTCGGGGTCGCCTCGGGTTGACCCAGGGAATCGGAGATTTTCCCGACTTCTTCGGCCGCTCGTTCGAATTCCGACGCCATCGCTTCGATCATCTCCCGAGCGTTATCGAGCTGATTTTCTCGCGCGGCTTTTTCCAACTTGGCGGCGACGTCGGCCAAGCTGCCGGTCCCAAGGAGCTGGCAATTGCCCTTCACCGTGTGCGCGACGCGGAGAACGACCTCCGTGTCGCCGGAGGCCAACGCTTGGCGGCCTTGTTCAATTTGCTCGGGTGTTTCCTCCAGAAACAACGCCAGCAGCCGCCGCAGCAGTTTGACGTCGTTCCCCAGCTCGGCGCGGAGCCGGTTGAAGGTCTCCCGGTCGACCGCCGGCGGCGGGGCTCCTTCTTTCTCGCCGACTTCACCGCCACTCCGCGCGGCTCTCCGCGCGCCTCCGCGTTCCAGCGCTTGTTTCACGGTGTCAATGCGCACGGGCTTGGCGATGTAGTCGTCCATCCCGGCTTCGAGGCACTTTTCTCGATCCCCTTTCATGGCGTTGGCGGTCATGGCAATGATCCAGGGGTGTTGCTCCCTGCCCCATTCGAAATGGATCCGGCGGCAGGCCTCGAGACCGTCCATCTCGGGCATCTGCACGTCCATCAGCACCAGGTCGTAGGTCTGATGGCGTAGCGATTCAATGACTTCCAGACCGTTACTTGCGACGTCGGCACGATACCCCAGTCGTTCCAGAATACTCAGAGCGACTTTTTGGTTGACGGGGTTGTCTTCGCCCAGCAAGATGCGCAGAGGCAGGCGTTGCGCCATGGCCGAATCGATTCCCGCCTCGCCGGACGCCCGGCGCACAACCAGCGGCTTGTCTTGGAACGACGAACAAAGCGCTTCGTATATCTGTGACGGCCGAATCGGTTTGCTGAAGACGGCCACAAAATCAGATTCCTTGATGTCGGATTCGTCGAAGCGGGCGGCGATCTCGCGCGACCCCACCGAAGTCAGCAGCAGCAGCGGAAGCTTTTCGGAGGCGGCCCGCTTGCGGATAGCCTCGGCCAGCATCAGCCCGTCCATCTCCGGCATCATCATGTCGAGCACGGCAATGTCGAACCTTTCCCCCTTTTCGAGCAGCGCCAGCGCCTCGCGCCCCCGCGAAACCGTGCGCGGCTCCATCTTCCACGACTCAGCCTGGCGCGTGAGAATGGTTCGGTTCGTGGCGTTGTCGTCGACAATTAGTATACGCTTGCCCTCGAGCTCTGCCGGCGTTCCCCTCCAAGCGTCGTCGGGTTGTGATTCGGCGGCGTCCACGTCCACGGTGAAATGGAAGGTTGAGCCCTTGCCGACCTCGCTCTCGACCGACATCCGACCGCCCATCAACCTCGTCAGCTTGCTGCTGATCGCCAGCCCCAGTACGGTACCGCCGTACCCCCGCGTCGTCGAGGCGTCGACTTGCGTGAAGGCGTCGAAAAGGCGATCCATGCGGACGGCGGGAATGCCGATGCCGGTATCCTTTACGGAGAAGTGCAACCGGTGGCGTCCGTTGCCCCGCAGCCGTGAGGCGACGGCCAACAGGATCTCGCCCTCGTGGGTAAACTTTACCGCATTAGCCAAAAGGTTGACCAGGATTTGCCGTACCCGCGTCACGTCGCCGACCACCATCGGCGGGGTCTGCTCGTCTATCGTGTAGGCTAGTTCGAGGCTTTTTTCCGAGGCCTTGGGCGCCAGTAGTTCCAGGACCTCTTCGAGGCACATCCGCACGTCGAAGGCGGCGTGCTCGAGTTCCAGCTTGCCCGAGTCGGCCTTCGAATAGTCCAAGATGTCGTTGATGAGCGCCAGCAGCAAGTCGCCGCATTGTCGGATGGTTTCCGCGTATTCGCGCTGGCGCGGCGACAGCTCGGTATCCATCAGCAGCCCCGCCATGCCGATCACGCCGTTCATGGGCGTGCGAATTTCATGGCTCATATTGGCCAGGAATTCCGATTTTAAGCGCACGGCTTCGACCGCCTCGTGGCGCACCTGAAGCTCCGCCTGCTTTTGCTCGGTGATATCGCGGTGATACCAGATGCGCCCGTAGGAGGACCCGTCTTCTCCGGTGAGCGTGGCGCTGTAGCGGTCGAAGGTGCGGCCGACTTTGAGCACAAGGTTGTCGCGGCTTTCCTGTCCGGGGTGGTCGTCGATGAAACGGATGCGTGCCAGGTATTTTTCCGGGTCGGCCAGCTTGCCTTTCACCCAGCGGAGAAAGTCATCGTTTGACGTCGACTCGGCGATTGCCGCCGGAACGCCCCACATTTCGAGGAATCTTCTGTTGACGGCAAGCCACTCGCCTTTGTCGGAGACGATCACGATGCCGTCAATCGTCGCCTCGAGCAGGGTTCTTTGAAAAGGGGCTTCCCGCTCGGCGCGCTTGCGTTCGGTCGCATCGAGGGCGTAGAGGTTGACGTAACCGGCGTCTTGAATCGGCGTCACCGAGACCGAGAAGGTGCGCTTGCCGCATACGGTTTCGAACTCTCGGTTGCGGCCGCTTTCAAACGCCCGCCGCACTATTGCGGGGATCTTGGCCGGCGCCGGGCGGCCGACATCGGTTTTCCAGCAGTTGAGCAACACCAAACTCGCCTGGTTGGCGTACATCAACACACCGTCTTTGTCGACCCGCAAAACCGGATTGGTGTTCTCTTCGGGGAAGCGGGCCAGCGCGCGGATTCGTTTGTCGGCGCGTTTGCGGTCTTGCCTGTCGGCTGCCCATGGCAGAGCAGCCCGCAAACCGCCCCAGGCCTTCATTGAATAAGCTTACCCGCGGAGAGGGGGCGGTGTAAAGCGGCCATTGAACCCATTTCTGTAGAGCTTTTCTTTCCTAAGGAGTACCGGGACCGTTATAAACTTTAGTTCCGGGAGAAATCCACCTCGGCGCCGCCAGGCTAGGGGTTCTCGGTCGGAGGGGGCCTCAAAGGAGAGGGAGGCGCGGCCTCGCGCGGGAGCCTCTACTTACTTCGGTGACGCTGCTCGCGGGACGCGAACGGCGCGGCACTAACAAGGGTCATAGAAAGGCTATTATATAATCTAGGCTTCCCCTCAGCCCCAGTTATTAGACGCCTGTTTGTCGATCAAGAACCGGCATGGCTCGCATCCTCGTCGTCGACGACTCCGCCTTTCAGCGAAAACGCATTCTTGGCATGGTCGAACGTTTGGGCCACGAAACTATCGAGGCCTCGGGAGGAACGGAAGCGCTGGAAGTGATTTTGGTGCAGCCGCCGGATTGCGTTTTTCTTGATTTGCTGATGACCCGTCTGGGCGGCATCGAGACTCTGCGACAGCTTCAACAGCGCGGATTGAAGATTCCCGTCGTCGTCATGACCGTCGACGTGCAGGAGACGATCCGGCGACAATGTCTCGAACTCGGCGCGGTTGATGTTCTGCACAAGCCGCCGCGCTTCGAGGACATCGAGGCCGCTTTGGGAAAACACATCGCCGAAGGAGACGGCGACGCCATGAGGCTGACCGCGACGCAAACCGACGTTCTCCAGGAACTGGTCAATATCGGGGTTGGCAAGGCGGCCGGCATGTTACACGACATGACGCGCTCGCCGATCGAGTTGAACGTTCCCGTCGTCAAAGTCGTTACCCCCAGGGAATTGAAGGTGGAGATGGCGCGCGGGACGAAGGGCAAGGTGGTCGCCGTGCAAATGCCCTTTACGGGGCCCTTTGCCGGCGTGGCGCAAATTGTCTTCGCTTCCCAGACCGCTACCGAGATAATCACCCTGACAACCGCCCTGCTGTCCGACGAAGAGCGCGAGGTGTTAGACATCGCCGCCGTGCGCGAGGAAACCCTCACTGAAATCGGCACCGTCGCCGCCACCGGCGTGATGCGCTCGATCGGCGATGTGCTGGGAAAACCCTTTAAGCTTTTCCCGACCCACTTTGTCGAGGAGTCGACCGAGAACTTACTGGACAAAGACTATCCGAACCCGGCCTCGGAGGTTTTGCTTGTGCAAACCGGCATCCAGATCGCCGACCGCAAGATCGAAGGCCAAATCCACGTCCTAGTCGAGGTCGTCCGTTTTCGGGAACTGACCGAAGCTCTCGACGCGCTCGCGGCCGAGCCGGGCTGAACGCCCTCGGCGGCCTACTTTCCAATGTCCTCCTAGTGTTATCCACGAAGAAGCAGACCTTACCCGGAAGAGGCAGTCGGCGCTTGTTGGGGAATATTCAAGGAGCGGCTCTTCCACCACAACTCGATGGTGAAGACCAGCAGAGCGATGGTCACCAGCCAAGACATTCGATCCATGAAGTAGAAGTGAGGCCACAGTCCGAAAACGACTAGAAAAGCGGCCATGTAGACCCGGTATCGAGACCAGGCTAGGTACATCAAGGGCAGCGCAACCGCGTAGTCATAGTTAAAGCAGTGCCAGGAAACGAGCAAGGACCCGGCTATACTCAGCCAGAACGCCGTTTCGAACTCCAGCTTCTGCAACAACACAACCAACCAGGTCAGCACCAGGACCGTTAGAAGAACATAAGGTTCTTCCGGGTTTCTAGTGGGCGAGTGAGGCTCGGTGGTAGTCTCGCGGGATGCAAGACCGCGAGCTATACCGCCAGATTCTGGGCATCGAAAGTCCCTGGAAAGTCGTGCGAGTGGAGCTGCGCCGAGCCGACGGCGAAGTCCACGTCTTCCTCGAACACGACGAGCAAGTCCGCTGGCCGTGCCGCCAATGCAGCGCCGTGTGCGCACTCCACGATCATCAGCCCGAACGCCGCTGGCGTCACCTCGACACCTGTCAGTACCGCACGATCCTGCACGCCCGGCCGCCGCGCAGCGACTGCTCCGAGCACGGGCCGCGCGTCGTGCGACTGCCCTGGGCCGAGGCTTCCAGCCGCTTCACCGCGCTGTTTGAAGCTCTCGCGATCTCGTGGCTGAAGGAAGCCAGCCAGCAAGGCATCGCCGAGTTGCTGGCGCTGAGCTGGGACGAGATTCACGGCATCCTGGAACGCGCCGTGCAACGTGGGCTCGAACGTCGCGCGGCAGAGCCGATTCCCTACCTGGGCGTCGACGAGAAGAGCTTCCGCAAGCGCCATCGCTATCTCACCGTCGTCAACGATCTCAACCGCTCGCGCGTGTTGTTCGTCGCCGAGGGACGCCGCCAGGCCAGCCTGGACGGCTTTTGGAAGACGTTGAGCGCAGAGCAACTCGCCCGAGTCGAGGCCGTCGCGATGGACATGTGGGATCCTTACGTCGCCTCGACCCGGGAGCATCTCGACGAATCGGAGAAAAAGATCGTTTACGACAAATATCACATCGCGGCGCATCTGGCGAAGGCGGTGGACCAGGTGCGGCGGGCGGAGAACAAGCGTTTACTGGCCCTCGGCGACGAGCGTTTGACAGGCACGAAGTACGCTTGGCTGCGGCATCCGGCGAACTTTTCCGAGGACGCCTGGCGCGAGTTCCGCGCGCTGCGCGAAAGCGACTTGAAGACGGCGCGGGCGTGGGCGTTGAAGGAAACGGCGATGCGGCTGTTCGACTATCGTCGCGAATCGGCGGCGCGAGCTTTCTTCGAGCAATGGCGCGGCTGGGCGAGTCGCAGCCGGCTGACGCCGATGGTCACCGTAGCGCGGATGTTGACGGCTCGCCTCGAAAACATACTCACGTATCTGAAACACCGCATTACGAACGCGGTCAGCGAGGGGTTGAACTCAAGGATTCAATGGGTCAAGGCCACGGCGCGCGGTTTCCGCAATCAACAGAACTTCATCAACGCCATCTACTTCCACTGTGGGAAACTCGATCTGGCTCCTTCGCCCACTTAAAACCCGGAAGAGCCGAACATAAAGCGGCTGGTTCCATCCGAACCGCCACACCAGTGCACGGATGTTCCAAGCATCTCGAAACATCGCATCCAGTGAAGCGTCGGTCAAAAGCTGGTAATAAGCCCGAACGCCATCCAGCCCGATCAGGGCTACGCTCAAAGCTGCGAGCCCCGCCACCATCGTGGTCAGTTTCACGAAGAACGGCGTCTTTTTGTGCAAGAGCAGGGCTGCTGGGAGAAGAAAGACCATGTTGAACTTTTGAAACGCGAAGGCCAAGCACGCCGCTGCCGGCCAGTCGCGCCCGCGCCTGTGGAAGTGGATGGCAAGCAAGGCCGCCAGCAGTACCAGCGGGGAGTCCTGACCATTGCGAAGGGCAACGGAGAAGGGGTAGAAGCTGATGAGCAGGAAGAGGATGCCGGGACCTCCGCCGTAAAGTTTTCTAACCAGGAGAGCGCTCGCCACGCACGCCAGAAACAGCAGGACGAGCCACGTGTGAAGAGCAGCCACATAATCCAGACCCGCCAAGGGTTTGAGCAGCAGAGCGTAAAAAGGTGCACGGGGAAACGGCGACGTCACGACGTTGTCGAACTCCGGCCAAGGTTTCCAAAGCTCCTTTTGGTAGGCAGCCTGGTTCTCAAAATGGTAAAGCTCATCCAGGGGCAGTGAGGCGGCGGTGTAGAAGATCCGAAAGTCCAAGCCACGACTGGGGACGGTCGGCGGTCCGAGGATAAGCCAGGACCAACAGGCGAAGGCAACAACGCCGAGGACAGCGTAAATCTGATCATACGGAAGTCTGCTGTCCTTAGCAGGGGTTGGGGACATGTTGGTGAGCTACAACCAGAAGTTGTGGATGAGCCTCTGAGGGGAGGCGGCGTATCCTGACGATTGAGGAAGCAACTCAATCGTTTTCTGGAAAGGAACAAGGAGGATACGCCATGAGTCAGTGTGAAGCTGCTGAGAGCAGCAGTCAAGTCAACCCCCAAGTCATTGATGGAAAGGAACGCTCGCCCTTGGATGAGGTGCTGCGCCAAGGAGCGCGCCAGATGCTCGTCAAGGCCGTGGAAGCCGAAGTGACCGCCTACATCGAAACGCATCAGCACGAAGTCGACCAGGACGGCCGGCGGCTGGTGGTGCGCAACGGTCACGCCCGCGAGCGCACCATCGTCAGCGGCGTGGGTCAGCTGAAGATCCAGGCGCCGCGGGTCGACGATCGCCGAGTCGATGAGCAGGGCCGGCGCTTTCGTTTCACTTCCCAGATCCTGCCGCCGTATCTGCGGCGCACGAAGAGTGTGGAGGAGTTGATCCCCTGGTTGTACCTGAAAGGGATCTCGACGGGCGATTTCAGCGAAGCGCTGGAGGCCTTGCTGGGGCCCGACGCTCCGGGCCTGTCGGCGACGACGGTGGTGCGTCTCAAAGACGTCTGGCGCCGCGAGTACGAGGCTTGGTCAAAGCGTGACCTCAGCGGCCAGCGGTTTGTTTACATTTGGGCCGATGGCATCTACTCGAATGTTCGTCTGGACGATGAACGGCAGTGTTTGCTGGTTGTGATGGGAGCACTCGAAGACGGTCGCAAGCAACTGCTGGCGGTGCACGACGGCTTTCGCGAAAGCGAACTGTCGTGGCAGGAGTTGCTGGAGGACTTGAAACGGCAGGGGCTCGAGCTGCCGCCGAAGTTGGCGGTGGGCGACGGAGCGATGGGGTTTTGGGCGGCACTGCGGAAAGTCTATCCGGCGACCGGTGAGCAACGCTGCTGGCTCCACAAGACGGCCAACGTGCTCAATAAGCTGCCGCAGAGCATGCAGGGCAAAGCCAAGCAGGCGCTGCGCGACATCTATCTTGCCGAGAGTCGGCAGACGGCGGAGGCCGCTCTGGACCGTTTCAAGAACCTATACGAGAAGAAGTTCCCCAAAGCGGTCGAGTGCCTGGAAAAAGACCGCCAAGTGCTGCTGGCTTTCTACGACTTTCCGGCCGAGCACTGGGGGCACTTGCGGACGACGAACCCGATCGAGTCCACCTTTGCGACGGTCCGTTTGCGGCAGCGACGAACGAAGGGTTGTGGCAGCCGCGAAGCGTCGTTAACGATGGTCTTCATGCTGGCCCGCCAAGCCGAGCGCCACTGGCGACGCCTGAACGGTTCGGAAGTGATTGTTCATGTCTTAGAGGGAAAGGTTTTCAAGGATGGATTGATGGTTCAGGAAAACGCCGCCTGACCTCGCCCATCCACAACATTTGACAATATCTCCATGTTGGTCAACGGAGAGCTTGTAGTGTAGCTTCAGAGCGAACTTCCAGGACTGGCTGGCGGATAGAGCGGGTCTTCGGGCAGCAACTAGACAATTATACATTCAGGGTGTCATCAAACAGCCAGATACACGCAACTGGAGCAATCACATATGCCTCGGGCTGCGTTGGTCGGGTATGGCGCGGTCGCTCGTCATGGAAGCCAATCGGGGGGCCGGGAAACCGCTATACGTCTGTAAGTTACCGAAATAAAAACAGATAACTAGCCTGTCGTAGACTGGAATGACAGCCCGCCTACCCTGGTCCGTTGTGCTACGGGGGACCGGAAGTTCTTGCGCCGGCGCAGGGAGGGTTTGGCGACGGGTAATCGAACTGACGTTTTCCAAAACGCTGGTTTCTGTAGCATGCCGAAGACGATTGAAATCGTCTACCGTGGTGATCCTAGATGTCTTCGGGGCCTCCCCGCCGCTGCCGAGCGGGCACGGATCTGTTTGGATGGTACGTAACGGCTATGCTCGGTACGCTGCAACAGGTCAAGCATTAAGAGCTTTTCTAGCAGTGGGTTAAGGTTCCACAACGATTTGTCGTGCCCTGGGGTCTCTGGTATAGTCCAACTGTAAGGGTCCAGTACTCATAGGACACATTGTGATAGACGAAAGTCCACAAGGGAGGCTGCCTAGCATGATCCGGATTTGCGCCTGCGAGTCACACCCGATTGTTATCGAGGGCCTGCGCAGGACTTTGGAAGATGCGGAGGGGCTAGAGTTCGCTGGTTCGGTCAGTGAACTCGGAGCAGTCTTGGAGTTTGCTTCCGAACGGCTGCCGAAAGTGTGCTTGATCGATAAGGCGTTTGGAACCAAGGCCGTCTTTCAGGTGATCTCAGACCTAAAGGTGCACTCCCCGGCAGTGGAAACTGTCTTGTGGACAGCCGAGATTTCCGAAGTAGAGTCTTTCCGGGAACTGCAGGTCGGCGCCCGGGGAATCCTGATGAAAAGCTTGCCGCTGTCAACGATTCTCGATTGCATCCACACGGTGGCCAAGGGTAACATTTGGATTGAGAACTCGGTATCCGACCAATTCGTCGGCTTTATTAATCGTCGTTCCACGCCCCGGCTGACGCCCCGTGAAGAAGAGATACTCAGTCTCGTAATGCGGGGCATGAAGAACAAGCAGATTGCCGAGGAACTTTCGATTACGACAGGGACGGTCAAAGTACACTTGATGCACGTCTTCGAGAAAACGGGAGTCAAGGACCGCTTCGAGCTCGCGATGTATGGGCGCAAGCTGCGCGGCTCCTCGGGAGGGCTCGAAGACGATAGCGTCAGCCTCGCCAGAGCCGTGGGTGCTCGCTGACCCGCGCTCTTAACCCCAATTCGCATGCTGGGCAGACGCTCGTGTTGCGGCTGGTCGCCGCAGCCGTATCGTTTGTGATTTTGAAAGGTGTGGTCACGCAGGCCCGAAACCACGGCTGGCACCCCGTCCGGTTTGCACCCGCCGCCACGATGTCCATCATACTCTGTGGAATGACACGTTGGGGGGTCGCTTCTTGGCGCCGCTTCTTTCCGGTCCTACTCTATTAGGAGAAAAACGAGTGATCTTTACGACGCTCAACGTAGATGCCCGTGCACGGCCAGCGGCTATCATCGTCTGCAGCAGGTTGAACATAAATGGCTTCTTCCACTTCTCAATCACCGTCTTTGGTGCCTCGAAGTCGTCGTATGGGTCGCGGTCTTCTTTGTGGGCATGGAACTGGTGCGGTGGGGTTTTATGAACCCGATCGCTTACACCGCTTGGGCTGTGAACTTGAAGATGCAAGGCAACGGAGAGCACTGCACGTGGTCGCGAGTCCTAACGTCTTATCCCGACCATGAGGACTTTCGGACTCGTATTCAATTGAAAAGGATCCAAGAAGTCAAGGAGTTCGACGCGTCGCGAGGAATCGAGCTTATATCCGTGGGAGGCCACGACTTCTGGATTCGTAGGCAAGGGTCCGACCGCAACGGCGGGGGATTACTGAACTACTTGTTCGCGGAGCACGAGTGGATCGCTTCGCGAAGTCCCGAAGCTTCGGTTCGAAAAGGAGACATCGTTTTGGACTGCGGCGCTCACGTTGGCGTATTCACAAGACAAGCCTTGGATTTGGGCGCCGAAAAAGTCGTGGCGATCGATCCCGATCCCACACAGGTTGAGTGCCTGCGGCGCAACTTTGAGGAAGAGATCGCGTCGGGCCGAGTCGTCGTTGCGCCCAAGGGTTTGTGGAGCAGCGAGGGCTCGATGAGTCTGCACGTCGGGGTTCTGAACTCGGGCATCAGCAGCTTGGTCATCGAGCGCGGAGGAGAGGATGTCGAGGTCGCGCTCACAACGATCGACCAACTCGTATCCGATTTGCGCCTGCCCCGTGTTGATTACATCAAGCTGGACATCGAAGGCGCCGAAAGGGAAGCGCTTCGAGGCGCTCGGCGGACTCTAGCGAACCACCGCCCACGCATCCTGCTCGAAAGCTATCACCGGCACGATGATCTTGAGGTACTGCCGCGCATCATCGCCGAGGCGCAGCCCGACTACAAACTCGGTTGTGGGCCGTGTGAGCCAAGCGAAGAGTTCGACGGCAGACTGGTACCTCATTACGTCTATTTCGAGTAGCCTGATCTTAGCAGACGGTGCCGACAATTCGGCGCCAGAGGACGGACAGGCCCGGGCTTCTAAGGCGGGATGCCTGGGCCTCGCCGTCGACGTTGGGGCGGAGCCGAAGAGTGCTCGGGATTGAGGCGATATGACCTGTTGTCGGTCCACTGTAAGGAGCCATGCTGCTCGTGAGGTGATGTTGCTTGCTCACCGTTGTTTGTGTGGTTGAATCCTCGTTGACGCTGGACCTGACCGTTTCTAGCGGGGATCGTGACAATTACCGGCCTGCCAGGGGAGTTGTGGCTTCCGTGTACTGGCACCCGCGGTTCAGATGACCATACTGGGTAGACGCTCCGCTCTGGGCTGTCGGCGATCCTTCTTGTTTTCCTCCTTGTTCTCCAGGGTCGCTGGTCTGCTGGGTCCTTCGGTTTCTTCCATGATGACTCTCTCTACTTCAGTTCCGCGCGGAGCCTGGCGTCCGGCGCCGGATACAGGATGCCCAGCGTTCCCGGCGAGCCTGCTCAGAGTAAGTACCCCATCCTCTACCCTTGGCTGTTGTCGCAGATCTGGCATGTCTGGCCCGGGTTTCCCGGGAATCTTTATCCTGCCTTCTGGCTGTCCGTGCTGGCCGGCTGCGCATTCGTGGTGGGTTCTTTTGTCCTGTTGAGGCAATTGGGGACCCGGGAGAAGCCGGCGCTCGCGCTCACTTGCCTTACCGGTTTTCACCCCACCGTTCAGATTCTCTCCGGCTCCTTGCTGAGTGACATGACGTTTTTGACCTTGACGGTCTGGTCATTGGTGCTGGCTGCGGCGGGTCTTCCTGGAGACGGGCAAGGGCGACGAGTGTTGTGGAATCGATGGATTGTCGCTTCCTTGTTGGCTGCCCTGGCGGTGATGGCCCGTTCAATCGGTGTTGCCCTGGGATTGGGTATCGTCGCTGCGGCCTTGCTGCGCCGGTGTCATCGAGCCGCGCTCGTCGGCCTTCTGCCGTGGCTGATCTGCTTGGGGGTGGGCCTGTGGTGGTCGTGGCAGCAGCAGACTGCGGTCGGCTCGAGCCTTGAACCAGAGGATGGCTACACCCGAACAGTGCTTTTCTACACGAGCTATTTGGGATTTTGGAAGTTTTCGGTCCCCGACGTTTCCACCCTTCAGGCTATGGTGTCGTTCAACTTCGTCGAGCTTTTGAAACAGCCCTCCATGCTTTGTTTCTTGCTGCCGGCACAGGCTTTTTCATCTATGTGGCTTCAGATGTTGGCCATCGCCTTGTCGTTTGTTGTGATCAAGGGTGTAGTGGGCCAAGTTCGCGCCTGCGGTTGGCATCCGGCACACAGCGCTCTGGTATTCACGATCCCGTTCGTGTTGGTCTGGAATTACACGTTGATGGATCGGTTTCTGCTGCCTTTTCTGCCGATCTTTCTCGCGGGGGCCTACCGAGAGGTTCAGTGGGTTCTTAGGGAAACCCGCGAGGCGATTCGCTCGGCGAGGCCACGTCTCGAGCGACTTGTTTCTGTAGTCGTGGCGGCGGGGGTGGTCACTCTAAGCGCCTATACCGTCAGCCATTTAGTCTGGTTCGGGCCAGTCTCTGCGGCGCGAGGACGCCAGCATCGAGAGTCGCTAGCCGCCCGCAAGCAGGAAGCTTATCAGTGGATCCGGAGCCACACTGCGCGCACGGACCGTGTCATTGCTTATGAGGATGCCGTTCTGTTTCTCTACACGGGCCGGCAAGCCCTCCGCCCCATTGCTTTCTCGACCGCCGCGTTCTATCGCCAAGACAAGGGCATTCTGGACCGAGACCTCGACCGATTGACCGACACCGCCCGAGCGATCTCGGCTCGCTATTGGATGGTTGCCCCCGACGACTTCCGCTTGGACGTTGGCGAGGAGACGATCCGAGATCACCTGAACCGCCTGCTGGCATCCTACCCGCTGGCTTTTGCGAGTCAGGACGGGAGCGTCAAGATCTATGACATCGCGGATCTTCACGACTACATGTGCGCGAGCGAACCCAGCCGCCGGAGGTCGCGTTCATAACGCGTACTCAGTGGCCCTCGGCGGAAAATTCGCAGGAAGAGAAGTATGACAGGCATAGTACCAAGGTCATATGCCCTCGTGGTCCTAGGCCATTAAGGCTATTGGAACGAGGTGCGTATTGCGCTAGTTTAGTTAAAACTGCGGCATCGGGGGCAGTCATATTGCCTAGGGGGGCATTCCTATTACCGCTAGGGGCAGCCTCCTCCCATGCCCGGGCGTCGATCTGTGCCGCGGCCCGCGGCAGCTTGAGGACGGACGAAGCAGCATGCCGGATGTAGAGCTAAAGAACAACACCGCCGAGGGGGACGCGTCCCGAACCCGCGCGTACCGTCTCTTGGTTCCCTCGATGGCGGATTGGGTGTTCGTATCGATTCTTTGTTGGCTGTTTTTTGGGCACACCGGCGCCACGACGCTGCTCGGAGACGGCGACACCGGCTGGCACATTCGGACGGGCGAGTACGTGCTGGCCAACCAATAGTTTCCGCGGGAAGACCTATTCTCCTTCTCGATGGAAGGCGAAACTTGGTTCGCTTGGGAATGGCTGTCTGATGTTGTTCTCGCCTCGGTGCACAACTTATGGGGGCTGAAGGGGATTTCGCTGCTGGCCGGCGTCGTCATTGCCGGCACGATGGCGTTGCTGTTCCGATACATGCTGTGGCTTGAGATTAATGTTGTGGTCGCTATTGTGGTCATGCTGGTGGCGACTTCCGCGTCGATGGTTCATTGGCTGGCTCGTCCCCACATGTTCACCTGGGGGTTGCTGTTGATCACGATTTGGTTGCTGGAAGCCGATCGACGGCGGCCGAGTCGGAGGGTCTACCTGCTGATCCCGATGGCCATGGTGTGGACGAACTTGCATGGCGGCTTCATGACCTTGCTGCTGGCGTTAGCCATCTACGCAGTAGGGGTAGGGGCAGAGCAGGTTTGGGCGCTTTACCGAAGCCGGGATGCCGCTAGCCTCTGGAGGATTCCTCAAGGGGTGAAGCGCTACGGGCTGCTGCTGATGTTGTGCGTTGCGGCGACTCTGGTCAATCCTTACGGTTACCACCTCCACGAACACATTTACGCCTACTTGGGGTCGGACTTCATCCTCGATAACGTGCAAGAGTTTCAGGCGCCCAGCTTTCGAGGCGAAAGTCAGCGCGTGTATGAGGTGATCCTTCTGGTGAGCATCTTCCTGTTGGCCAGGCTGGCTCGGCGCGGCGAGTTCGCTTCTGTGTTGCTTCTGCTCGCCTGGGCTCACGCATCATTGATGTCGGTACGGCACATGCCGTTGTTTGTCATGGTGGCCGCCCCGTTGATTGGAAGGGAACTGACTTTTCTGCTGCGGGAGGGCGCCAAGAGCGGCAGCGGTTGGCTCAAGGCGATGCACAGCCTGGCGGAGGACTATGGCGGCCGCGGCAAAGCGCTATCGGAGTCGGGTCCGCTAGCGGTTAGCTGGTTGGGAGTAGCCGTCGTTGCGGTGGTTGCGGTGATGTTGCAGGTCCGTGCCGATAAGGTGGGCTGGAAGGCGGAATTCTCTGAAATGCGCTTCCCAACGATGGCCTGCGACACCCTGAGGGAGCCTTTGAAACAGAAACGGGTATTCAGTACCGATCAGTGGGGAGACTACCTGATTTACCGCTTTTATCCTGAAGTCAAGGTATTCTTCGGCGGTCGAAGTGACTTCTATGTGCCCTCCATTCGGAATGCGTACCTGCGTCTGATGGGGTCGCATTGGGGCTGGGAAGAGATTTTCGAACGGTACAAATTTGAGGCTGCGCTATTGCCGGTGGACTGGTCATTGACCGCGGCCATGAAATTACACCCAGACTGGCGTCTGACCTACGACGACGGAAGCGCACTGTTTTTTGAGAGAGTCCGCTAGTATCCGAGGCGGAGGAGACCCGGAGCGGGGTTTCCCAACGTACGAAAGGAGAACGAAACAAGCAGGCCGGCCGGGTTGATTTTCTACCCTAAGGGGACCTGGCTGATATACCGGGTCGGTTCTCTTAGGCTAGCCTAAGTAAGGTTACCGTGAAAACCGCAGGGTTCTGTGAATTTCTTTCATTCTGGGGAATGTTATTCAATGAGACGACTAGGAAAAATCTGTTCGCAGAGGGATCCCGGAACGGTTTTCGCCGGGATGCTTGGCGGCGAATCGAGGCCCGCGGTCGGGTCCCGAGACCTTTTGTGCAGCTGTCGCTGTTACAGTTAGTGAGTGTGGGATGACGTGGTTGGTGGTGCTGGCGATCATTTTCGGTGTTTTGGCGAGCGGCGAGGATTTGTGGCGCCGGCGGGTATCAAATCCCATTGCCGTCGGGGCCTTCCTTTCCGGTCTGGTTGCGAACACGGTTCTCGAGGGCCTGCGCGGGGCAGGAAACGCCCTAGCGGGCAGCCTGGTAGGTTTCGTCATCTTCCTGGCGTTCTATTTGCTAGGAGGCATGGGAGGCGGCGACGTGAAGCTGATGGCTGGATTTGGGGCGATCCTGGGTGTGGAGCGGATCTTGATTGCTGCCATCATGGCCGCCCTTATTGGAGGCTTGATGGCCTTGGGCTACCTGCTGGTCAAGGTAGTTCGCCGTTGGGTCCTTCCGCCGGGTGTGACGTCGGGTTCGGGTTTCAAGGACTCGATTCCGTATGCTCCGGCGATTAGCCTGGGAGTGGTGTTATCTTTTTTGGTTCTTCCCGGTTTCTAGTGGGCGAGTGAGGCTCGGTGGTAGTCTCGCGGGATGCAAGACCGCGAGCTATACCGCCAGATTCTGGGCATCGAAAGTCCCTGGAAAGTCGTGCGAGTGGAGCTGCGCCGAGCCGACGGCGAAGTCCACGTCTTCCTCGAACACGACGAGCAAGTCCGCTGGCCGTGCCGCCAATGCAGCGCCGTGTGCGCACTCCACGATCATCAGCCCGAACGCCGCTGGCGTCACCTCGACACCTGTCAGTACCGCACGATCCTGCACGCCCGGCCGCCGCGCAGCGACTGCTCCGAGCACGGGCCGCGCGTCGTGCGACTGCCCTGGGCCGAGGCTTCCAGCCGCTTCACCGCGCTGTTTGAAGCTCTCGCGATCTCGTGGCTGAAGGAAGCCAGCCAGCAAGGCATCGCCGAGTTGCTGGCGCTGAGCTGGGACGAGATTCACGGCATCCTGGAACGCGCCGTGCAACGTGGGCTCGAACGTCGCGCGGCAGAGCCGATTCCCTACCTGGGCGTCGACGAGAAGAGCTTCCGCAAGCGCCATCGCTATCTCACCGTCGTCAACGATCTCAACCGCTCGCGCGTGTTGTTCGTCGCCGAGGGACGCCGCCAGGCCAGCCTGGACGGCTTTTGGAAGACGTTGAGCGCAGAGCAACTCGCCCGAGTCGAGGCCGTCGCGATGGACATGTGGGATCCTTACGTCGCCTCGACCCGGGAGCATCTCGACGAATCGGAGAAAAAGATCGTTTACGACAAATATCACATCGCGGCGCATCTGGCGAAGGCGGTGGACCAGGTGCGGCGGGCGGAGAACAAGCGTTTACTGGCCCTCGGCGACGAGCGTTTGACAGGCACGAAGTACGCTTGGCTGCGGCATCCGGCGAACTTTTCCGAGGACGCCTGGCGCGAGTTCCGCGCGCTGCGCGAAAGCGACTTGAAGACGGCGCGGGCGTGGGCGTTGAAGGAAACGGCGATGCGGCTGTTCGACTATCGTCGCGAATCGGCGGCGCGAGCTTTCTTCGAGCAATGGCGCGGCTGGGCGAGTCGCAGCCGGCTGACGCCGATGGTCACCGTAGCGCGGATGTTGACGGCTCGCCTCGAAAACATACTCACGTATCTGAAACACCGCATTACGAACGCGGTCAGCGAGGGGTTGAACTCAAGGATTCAATGGGTCAAGGCCACGGCGCGCGGTTTCCGCAATCAACAGAACTTCATCAACGCCATCTACTTCCACTGTGGGAAACTCGATCTGGCTCCTTCGCCCACTTAAAACCCGGAAGAGCCAACAAAGTTAACATCACCAGCGGTACCGGAGATGGACAAGTCGGTCCGGGCTTCGGCCCGGCTGGCGGCTTCGTCCTCGGGCAAACCATGAAGAATGGCCGCTGGGGCGGCGAATTGCGCTACATCTTCTTCCAGAACGATATCAAGCTGGAGGGCGGCTCGCAGTCGGTCGATTTCGGTGCCCGATCTCACTCCGCTGCTTATGACGTGCTGTATTACTTTGATGACGACCCGGACGCCAAAGTCCGGGGCTACGCCGCCTTCGGCTTCGGAATAAAGGTTTTTCAGGGGACAGGCACAGAAGACCCGTTTCAGCCGGGGAGCAATCTGGCGCTGCTTACGAAGTCAAGCCAGACGGTACCGGCGGGCGATGTCGGACTCGGTGTCCGAGTCCGAGTGGGTGGGAACATGTTTATCCGCCTCGAGTTCCGAGACTATATAAGCGCCGTGCCGAAGAACGTTATTGCCGAATCGATTGGCTCAGAGATCGGCGACATTTTTCACCATTGGGCGCCGCTGTTTGGAATAGCCTGGACGTTCTAAGGCGCGCCCGTGCTCGGCGGCGTGACGTTTGACGCGGTACGCCCCTTCCAGCACTCGGTTGTCAATACCCCTGGGTGCGTCGGAAGACAGCCCCATGTACCGCGGCCAAAGCCCTGCGGTTTCCACTTAAGCTGTTTACGAAGCAGTGGAGCTTGTGGTGTATAGTCACCGTTCCGGTCAGCACAGCCTACCGCGGTGCGTCCCGCCCTTACGGTTCTCACTGCATCTGAAAACGCGGAAGCAGCGGCCAAATCTAGACCCCAAGCGAATGCTGCTCGCCGGTCGTCAAGCTAGGTCCCTGTGGAGCCGAAACCCGAGTTGCCCCGTTCTGTGCTGGCGAGTTTCTCTTCGAGCACCCACTCCACGGGACGATAGGACGCTACCACCAGCTGTGCGATCCGATCTCCCTGCCGAACCGTGTATTTGCGATCGCCATGGTTGATCATCAACACCCGCACTTCGCCCCGGTACCCCGGATCGATCGTGCCGGGACTGTTGAGCAGAGTCACCCCAAACTTCTGCGCTAGCCCACTTCGAGGTCGCACCTGGCCTTCATGCCCGGCTGGGATTGCGATCGTCAAACCCGTAGCGACGCTTGCCCAGCCCCCGGGCCGTAGGGTTACCGCCTCCGCGGCGATCAGGTCCATGCCGGCATCTTCGTGAGGCCCGTGTGCAAAGCGCGGCACTTGAGCCGTGGGCCGCAGTTTGATGAACCCAATCCGCAGTTTCTCCATGGGTTGCCGAAGTCTAGACAGCGATCATAACAGACTCCGGCGGAGGTCCCAGGCGATCGGGCGCCCTCGGCACAGAAGTGGCGCACGCATTCCTGCGTGCCGTGTCGCCATTCGTGACGACATGTCTCGTTGGTCGCCGTGCCCGGTCAGCTCAAGGCGTCTATGAACCGTTGCCTCTATGTCTATGGGGCTCCTAGACTAGGGATGCAGACCGACCCGGCGACCGGTGATGTCCGCGGGGGAGAGTCGCGAAAAAATCAGCTTTCCCCACTGTGGGCGTCCTAGCCTATAAGGCAGCTAGAATCAATGACATCTTCAGCCGCGGGTGACTGTTTCCCCAGCATTTTCCCACACCTTCCGGTACCCATTTCCTGAGGCGAAGGACTTTCACCACGGGCTGCTGGACAACTGCCTCAGGGTTACTCTCACAGCAATTGCCCAAACCGTCGATCAATCCTAAGGCTAAGCAACCGGATGGCCTCGGGCGTGCCGGTAGAGGCTAGGTCTTGGAAGCCGAAGTCGGAAACCGTAGCAGGGCTTAACCGGCGGAGCGGGCAGGGAACTGGCTATTTCGGAAGTGCCGTTCGATGATCTCGATTAAAAAGCATCTCGACGAGCAAAAGAGCGCTCTCGCCACTCAGCGTGCGCTTCATGGAGTCATTGACGCGATTCTTGCCGCCATCTGCGAACATGCGCCCGCGGCGGACGAGACAGCCCGGCGGCGATTCTCCGAGGATCTGGAGCGGTTGGCAAAACGACTGAGGCAGCAAAACGACGCCGCCGCGGTCCGAGAATTCTCTCCGGCCCTTGTCCACGTGCTGACGGAGCGGTGGACCTCCACCGCCGGGTACTTCTCCCAGCGGGAACGTGAACTTGCTGGCATCATTACCTTGCTGGCAGAGACAGCAAGCCGCTTGGACACCTCGCACAAGGGTTTCTATGAGGACCTGCACCGAACCGTGGAGAACCTGGAGTCTGTTAGCGAAATCGAAGACCTCTCGAGCCTTCGGCAATCCCTTTCCGAACATCTGAGGCATTTGCAGGGGACAGTCGCACGACAGGAGGTTGCCACTGAACAGAGAGCTATAACCAGAAGTTGTGGATGAGCCTCTGAGGGGAAGCATTTTCTCATCGAAGGATGAGCCTGAAGACGGGGGTTGGGGCTTTTTGAGTCGCTGGGGCTCCTTTCGGGCTTTTTGATTTTGAGTTTTGGGAAGGGGAGAATCGTCGTCGGGGTTGTGGGATTGTGGGAATCGCGGAGCGATTTCCAAGGGCGGTGGGAAACGAAGGGAAACCTGGTTTTGGTTTTCCTCGTTTTCCATCGCCCGTCATTTCCACAGCCCTCTTCCTGTTGTTCAGCACGGCGTGTTCGCGGAACGGAAACTGGCAAACAGCTTCTGCTTGGCTCGCTGCATCCGGCGGGCCGCCGCCGTGTCGCTTTCGGCCTGGGCAATGCGGCCCAGAGCCTCCAGCCTCTGCCCTGGCTTGAGATAGCTGGCGGCCTCGGGCAACTTCTCGAAAGATTCCCAAGGCGTCTGGTAGTGGCGGTACACCCGCTTCTGCTTGCCTTTGGCGTCGGTCTTGATCTCGGGCTGTCCGCAGGGCCGGTGGAAGTTCAAATAGGGATTGAAGTGCTGTTGGTAGAAGCGCTGGATGCGCCCCGCGTGCGGCGCCGCGATGTACGTATATCCCATGTGTTTGCGGATCACCGCGCCGTTTTTCGATTCCACCAAGCCGTTGTCGTTGGAGTGCCGCGGACGCGACTTGGTCTGTTCGATCAGCAGCTTGTTCAATAGCTTCTCCACCGTGCGATTGAGGAACTCGCTGCCGTTGTCGGAATGGAAGCCGCGGATACGAAAGGGAAACTGCTCGATCATGGCTTTCAGCAACGGCTCCAGCCAGGCTTCACTGATCGCGGGCGTGGCGCCGACCACTTGCCACTGGGTGACTTCATCCACGGCATTGATGTGGTAGACGCCCTTGACGCCATCGCGATCCCCTTGATGCACCGTATCCACTCGCAGAAAGCCGGGTTGGCCTTGCGGGTCGGGCCGGCGCCGCTCGCCGATCGACACCGCCGTGGGCCGGGTCTTGGTGAAATGCAGCCGCCGCTGGCGGTAGGCTCTGCGCCGCCGCAGGCGATAGATCTGGGCCACCGAGATCCCCGCCAGCCGCTCGTATTCGCGCCGCTGGTACTGCTGGTATTCCCGCTCGAGGATCTTGCGCGTGGCCGGGCCGCTGAGGGTTTCGTGGGCCTCGTCCACCGCCGCCAGCAGTTCGACGTCGGCGGGCGTGTACTTGCGGGCAAAGCGATGCCGCCGGTAGCGGGCGGGTTGGAGTTCTCCGCCCTGCCGGTACTGCTGGATCAGCCGCGTGATTTGCGCCCGGCTCAGTCCGGTCATCTTGACCAGATACTGCCGCAGCAGCCCTTTGTCGGCGCGGTTCTGGCGGCTGTAGCCGTGCTGGCGAAGCCTGCGCGCCACCCACGTGTAGATCTCGGCCCGCCCTTTGCCTTTGAATCGAATCTCCTCGCTGGAGTGGAGAAACTGCTGGATCTGTTGCAGGTTCAGCTTGCTGGTGTTTTGCACTTGGATAGTCAATTCCCAGCATGCCCACTCCCCGATCCTTCAGGCTCATCTTGTGTGAGAAACAAACTCCTCGTTCAGACTCATCTTGCATGAGACAAGACTGGGGAGGCGGCGTATCCTGACGATTGAGGAAGCAACTCAATCGTTTTCTGGAAAGGAACAAGGAGGATACGCCATGAGTCAGTGTGAAGCTGCTGAGAGCAGCAGTCAAGTCAACCCCCAAGTCATTGATGGAAAGGAACGCTCGCCCTTGGATGAGGTGCTGCGCCAAGGAGCGCGCCAGATGCTGGTCAAGGCCGTGGAAGCCGAAGTGACCGCCTACATCGAAACGCATCAGCACGAAGTCGACCAGGACGGCCGGCGGCTGGTGGTGCGCAACGGTCACGCCCGCGAGCGCACCATCGTCAGCGGCGTGGGTCAGCTGAAGATCCAGGCGCCGCGGGTCGACGATCGCCGAGTCGATGAGCAGGGCCGGCGCTTTCGTTTCACTTCCCAGATCCTGCCGCCGTATCTGCGGCGCACGAAGAGTGTGGAGGAGTTGATCCCCTGGTTGTACCTGAAAGGGATCTCGACGGGCGATTTCAGCGAAGCGCTGGAGGCCTTGCTGGGGCCCGACGCTCCGGGCCTGTCGGCGACGACGGTGGTGCGTCTCAAAGACGTCTGGCGCCGCGAGTACGAGGCTTGGTCAAAGCGTGACCTCAGCGGCCAGCGGTTTGTTTACATTTGGGCCGATGGCATCTACTCGAATGTTCGTCTGGACGATGAACGGCAGTGTTTGCTGGTTGTGATGGGAGCACTCGAAGACGGTCGCAAGCAACTGCTGGCGGTGCACGACGGCTTTCGCGAAAGCGAACTGTCGTGGCAGGAGTTGCTGGAGGACTTGAAACGGCAGGGGCTCGAGCTGCCGCCGAAGTTGGCGGTGGGCGACGGAGCGATGGGGTTTTGGGCGGCACTGCGGAAAGTCTATCCGGCGACCGGTTAGCAACGCTGCTGGCTCCACAAGACGGCCAACGTGCTCAATAAGCTGCCGCAGAGCATGCAGGGCAAAGCCAAGCAGGCGCTGCGCGACATCTATCTTGCCGAGAGTCGGCAGACGGCGGAGGCCGCTCTGGACCGTTTCAAGAACCTATACGAGAAGAAGTTCCCCAAAGCGGTCGAGTGCCTGGAAAAAGACCGCCAAGTGCTGCTGGCTTTCTACGACTTTCCGGCCGAGCACTGGGGGCACTTGCGGACGACGAACCCGATCGAGTCCACCTTTGCGACGGTCCGTTTGCGGCAGCGACGAACGAAGGGTTGTGGCAGCCGCGAAGCGTCGTTAACGATGGTCTTCATGCTGGCCCGCCAAGCCGAGCGCCACTGGCGACGCCTGAACGGTTCGGAAGTGATTGTTCATGTCTTAGAGGGAAAGGTTTTCAAGGATGGATTGATGGTTCAGGAAAACGCCGCCTGACCTCGCCCATCCACAACATTTGACAATATCTCCCTGAACAGATGATGGAGGGTATCTACGGAGGGATCGACGCCGCCAAGACGCAGGTCCAGGCCATGAGCCGGTTTGTGACGACCCAGCCTCTGACCAAGCTCCCCTCCCGCCGCCACGGCGAGGAGTTTCTCGTCGACCTTCTTCGTGGAAGGCGCCCCTTCTGCTTGGGAATCGTCACCGTCGCTCGTCTTGATCTATTGGACCGCCGATACGGCCGGCAGCAGACGGAGGCGGTACTGGCTAACTTTGCGCGGCAGCTCAGCGACCAGCTCACGGCGCAGGTTCATCTTTACATTTGGGCGCGGGGTGTGTTCGTCGCATTCGGCGAACGCATGGCTCCTCATGAACTTCGCGAAGAACTTTCGTCATTCTTGCGAGAAGTAGGTTCGAAGCCCTTCTCGACAGCCGAAAAGGGGTCACCCGCTGTGACCCTGGAGCCGCAGCTGCTCATGCACGAACCAAAGCCGGATGACGACTCCAATCAAGTCTGTCGTTTGATTGACAGTGTTTGCAGGGGTGGGTCGGATGCCGTGGGATAGCGGCGGAACCCAGATAAGGTCCACAATTGGATCTCGCCGCGGAGTGTCCCTGGCCTCGGTCTGGGTATTGCGTTCCACCAGCCGCACCCGCGTTCCCTGGAAGAGTAGGTCGTAGCCCACAGACGTTTTTCGAGCTACCCGAAGGATCTCGCAGGAGCCTGGGCGCGACCTGTGGCGCCGCCGCCTAGCGCGTCGGCGACTCGCTCGAGGGTGACTCGCTGCGACCTCATAGCGGGTCAAGGCCGGATACTCGTTCTCGCTATAATCGGGCCAATGTCTGAGATCGAAAGCTCGGAATCCCCGGGCCCGAGGGTGGTCGCCGTCGCACCTATGCCTCCGGAAAAGAGCGCCTATGCGTTGGCGCGCTACAGTCGCTCGCCCGACTCGATCACGGAGAGTCTGGAATGGGTCCGCGGTCACAGCTCGGAGAAATTCCTCGAAAGCTTTTACTTCCAATATGGTCACGCCTCGATTGCTGATCTGGGGCACACGATCTTTTGCTTCGAAGGAATCTCCGAGCTGGCGGCCATCGAGGTCGAAGACGAGCCCCTTTGGGACGGCCAAGCCAAGTCCAGCCGCTACCAGGACTTCATGAAAGGGCAGATCGTCACTCCGCCTGAGCTCACAGGAAGCGAGTCTGCCCAAGTCTACAAAGATGCGGCCGGCGGGCTCTGCCACGCTTATCAGCGGATCCACGAGCGACTAGTCGAATACCTGATCGAAAAGCACCCCAAGCCGGCTGAGATGAAAGCAGGCGCCTACCGCCGGACGATCAACGCGCGAGCCTATGACGTCGCCCGCTACCTGTTGTTCCTGGGTATTTCGACCAACATCGGGCAAGTGACCAGCATCCGGACCTTGGAAAAACAGATGAGGCGTCTCGGCGTCTCTCCGTACGCCGAGGTGCGCGACCTCGCTAGGGAGATGCACGAGGCTTGCGCCTCCGCCCCGGCCTGCGTTTGGGACGAATCACAAGCCCAAGAGCCGCTGGCGCCGACCTTGGCGCGTTACGCCGAGCCGGACCTCTGGTCAAAGCAGGCTCGTGAACGAGTCGCGCGTTGGGCGGCGCAAAACCTGACAGTTTCGGGGAACGGGACCCTCCCGGACGTAGACCTCGTCCGGCCCACCGATCCGCTCGACGAGATTGCCGCGACGCTGCTGTATCCGACCAGCTCGGTTCCGTTCCGATGTCTGCTGGATGAAGTGAGTGGCTGGAGCCGGGCGCGTCGGCGCGAAGTCCTTGACGTTGCCCTCGAAGACCGCGATCGCCGCGAGGAGCTGTTGAGAGAGTTTCGCAGCGGATACGCCTATGTCTTTGACGTGGTCTGCGATATCGGCGCTTATCGTGATCTTCACCGCCACCGGCGCTGCCAGCAAATTCAGCAAACATTTACGGATCAGCTGGGTTTCGAGACACCCGAGCTACTCGCCGAGGCCGGTGAGGAGGCCACGTACTTAGAGGCCATCGAGGAAGTTGCCAAGGCTCGCCGAACCATTGAGACGGTCGCAGAGCAAGCCTCCCACTACTTGCTTCCGTTCGCGGCTCGAGTGCGATCACTTTTCAAGATGGATTTCGCCGAAGCGGAGTACATCGCTCGGGTACGCTCGGGCGTGAAAGGCCATATCTCTTACAGAACCGTCGCCTGGGAAATGCGGGAACGAATCCTGGAAGTCGAACCTCACCTCGGGGATCTCATCCAAGCGACACCTCCTTCGGTGGAGGATGCCTTGGTGCGGTGAAACGAATTCCCGCGGACGCCTTTGGACATGTCTTACAAACCAGGCTAGGATTGCGGTGTGATAGCGGGTCCCGCGAGACCCGCGAACAGCATGCTGAGATGTTGCACCCAGAAACTTATCCGCGCCGGCTGCGGTAAAATGTAAACAGGCTGGTGCACCCCAGGATCGCACCGAACAGACATCCCCCGAAACCCCTTGTCCTCCGGCGGACAGCTACTTCCCCTTAGAAGCATGGTTACGCACCGGTTCTTCTCCAAGCGGACCTTCGCCCGACTGTTGATTGGGCTTGGTTGCGCTGGGGTAGCGGCTGCGCAGAGTACGACGGGCGTCATCACCGGCACGGTGCAAGACGCTTCGCGGGGAGCCATCGCCGGAGCGAAGGTGTCAGCTCTTCAGCTGGATACCGGAGCCCGGCGATCCACACGTACCGCTAAGGACGGCCACTACTTGCTGCCGGCCATGCCGGTAGGAGAATACGAAGTTCGCACGGAACACAAAGGCTTTCAGACGCTCATACACAAGGGTCTTCGCCTTGCTGTGGGGCAGACGGCGGTCATTCACTTCACCCTTCCGGTAGGCGAGTTGCGGCTTGAAGTGACCGTGGTGGCGAAGGCGCCCTTGGCCAACAGCCATACTCACGAGTTGAGCTACCTGGTCGGGAGTCGAAGTATCGAAGAGCTGCCGTTAAACGGCAGAAACTATCTCGACCTGATGCTGTTGCAGCCCGGCGTGCAGCCGTTTCGACATCGGGATTCAGGCGGATCGATCGTCGCTCATGGCTTGGGAGTTAGCGTCAACGGCCAGGATCCGCGGTCGAACGTGTACTTGCTGGACGGAACGCCGCAGAACGACTTTACGAATGGTCCGGCCGGTAGCGGCGCCGGCACGTCGCTGGGAATGGAAACCATCCGCGAGTTTCGAGTCGAAGTGAACGGTTACAGCGCGGAGTTCGGCCGCAATTTCGGAGGACAGATCAACGCCCTCACGAAGTCGGGCACCAATCGCGCGCATGGAAGTCTTTTCCACTATTTTCGCAACGACAACCTGGACGCTCGGAATTTCTTTGACACCACGAGCTCGCCCCCGGAGTTTCGACGGAATCAGTTTGGCGGCACCGTCGGCGGACCTATTCAGCGAGATCAGACCTTCTTTTTCCTTGGCTACGAGGGCTTGCGGGAAGACCTGGGGCGAACCATCAGCACCGTCGTTCCTGACGAGAATGCCCGAGCAGGGCTGATCCCGGATCAGCAGAATCCCGAACAGTTGCTGGACGTTGGTGTAGATCCGGACGTGCAGCCTTACCTTGACGAGTTTCCGCTGCCCAACGCTCCGAACCTCGGAGGCGGGTTGGCGCCCTTCAACTTCGGTTTCACGCAGGAACTCGTCCAGGACTTCTTCCAAGCGAGGGTAGACCACAATTTCACGGCGCGCGATTCGTTTTTCGCGCGATACACGGTGGATGACGCGGACCAAAGGCTGCCGACGGATTTCCCGCAGTTTCCCCGTTCGTTCGTTTCGCGGAACCAGTTTCTCACCCTCGAGCATCGCAGGGTTTTCTCGCCGCGACTGCTCAACACTTTCCGGGCGGGCTTCAGCCGGACTCGGATCGGTCAGGACGTCGAGTCAAATACCGCGAATACGCTGGAGCCTTTTGTGTTGGGGCGGCCGTCGATGGGAGATATTGACATCGGAGGAATTCCGCGCTTCGGGCCGCAAGTGTCGGCCGATGTACAACTGACACAGAACGTTTTTAGCTTCCAAGATGATGTGGTCTTCACACATGACCGACACAGCCTGAAGTTCGGGGGGCTTGCCGAGCGTTACCAAGACAACCTGTTCAATCCCACGTTCTCTCGGGGCATATTCGCTTTTGCCAACATCGGGGGTTTTCTCCGCAATCAACCGCTTCGCTTCATTGGGTTGACGCCGGAGTCGACCGTTGATCGCTACTGGCGCTTCTCTCTGTTTGGTCTTTACGTGCAGGATGACTTTCGCGCGACGTCCCGGCTGACGTTGAACCTCGGCTTGCGGTATGAATTCTCGACCGTGCCTCGCGAGATTCAAGGGCGAGATACAGCGCTGCTGAACCTAGACGATGCGGAGCCGACACTGGGGCAGATTTACGAGAATCCGACGACGGCAAACCTCGCCCCTCGGCTTGGGTTTGCGTGGGATGTCTTCGGCGATGGATCCACCGCACTGCGGGGCGGCTATGGCCTGTTCTTCAACACCAACAATCAGCAGAACTTGATCGTGACCGTGGTGAACCCCCCATCAGCCCGGCGGCCGGTGATCGGGAGACCGGTTTTTCCCCAGCCTAGTTTCGACCGAGCAGCGGACAACTCCATCCGGCCGATCGAGTTTCATCTGAAGAATCCATATATCCAGAGCTGGAATCTGAACCTACAGCGGGAACTGTGGGCCGACACGTTGCTGACAATCGGGTATGCGGGAGCGCGTGGGATTCATCTGTTGCGGAACACGGATGCCAACACGGCTGTCCCGGAGCAGCTCGCAGACGGCACGTATTGCTTTCCGGTGACGGCGCGTCCCGGGGTGGCGCCTTGCGGACCGTCAGGGGCTCCCGGTCGGCGGAATCCGAACTTCTCTACGATCGAGTTGAAAAAAAGTGACGGCAATTCCTGGTACAACGCTTTGATCGTGGAGCTGCGCAAGCGCTTCAGTCACGGTGTACAGGTCCAATCTTCCTATACGTTCTCCCGCAGCATCGATACGACGCAGGCATCGACTTTTTTTTCCGATTCGGTGACGGGAACAACGTCCGCCATGCCCGAGCTTCCCGGACTCGCCTATAACAGAGGTCTCTCCGACTTTCATGCCAAACACACGCTGGTGTCGAACTTTGTCTGGGAGTTGCCGTTTTCCAGCCAAGGGAATGGTCCTTTCGGGGCGATTTTCGGCGGTTGGCAGGCGGGGGGCTTGCTGATTGTGCAGAGCGGCAATCCACTCACCGCCATGGTGCAGCGGAACCGTTCCGGCTCGTTGTGGTCTCCGACCGTCGGGCCGGGACGCGGGGTGGACCGGCCGAGCTTGGCGTCCGGGTTCACGCACGAGTCCGCGGTTCTTGGGGATCCGGCAGGATATTTCAATCCCGACGCCTTCGTGTTGCAGCAGGCGGGCACGCTCGGCAGTCTCGGACGCAACGTCTTCATCGGCCCTGATTTGCGCGCCTTTGACTTTTCGCTGGCGAAGAACGTACCGTTGTCTTCTCTGAGTGAGAGCAGTAAGCTGCAATTTCGCGTGGAGTTTTTCAATCTGTTTAACCGCACCAATTTCGCTGCTCCGGCGATCGTCGCCTTCGCGGGCGTGACCGATAGTGAAGGCCCCTTGTCATCTTTCGGACGCACTCGTTCGACCGTTACCTCCTCGCGCCAGATTCAGTTCGGGCTGCGACTTTCGTTTTAGGTCTCCAAAGAGGAAGATCCCCGCATTGCCAATCGAGCCTCCCCACACACGTGCGGCGCGCCTGCCCCCTCGTGCCGCCCCCAACACAACGTAGGGGCACCCACGTGGCGCAAGCACTCTTGCTTGCCGAGTCGACACTCATGTCGACTCTTGTGCCGTTTATCAACCGGTGCCTCGATGTCTATGGGCCTTCTACTGCCCCCAGCATCTTTTCACACCTTCCTGTGCCCAATTTTTGAAACGCGGGAATTCCGCAACTGACGGCTTGGCCCGACCCTCGGGGCAGCAGCGAAGGATTATAATGTTTGTAGTGGAAGAAAAACTAAACTTTGCAGTATTCATCGACTTCGACAACATTGAAATCGGGGTGAAATCGACGCTGAGCCGCGCCTTTGACGTGCAGTGCGTTCTCGAAGGCATCAAGGAGCGAGGCGAAATCTCCGCCAAAGTTGCCTACGGCAACTGGAGCCGCCAGGCATCGGAAACTCGAGCTCTGACTGAGAATGGCGTGCAGATGGTGCAGCGCGACACTACCCCGCGCGGGGACAAGAACGGAGCTGACATCAACCTCGCACTCGATGCTTTGGAGATGGCCTTCACGCGCGACCACATCAATGCTTTTGCGATCGTGAGCGGTGACAGCGACTTCATGGCGCTGGTCAACAAGCTGAAGCAATACAACAAGAGGGTGTATATCGTCGGAGGCAAGGCCTTCACCAGCACGATTCTGCAGCGAAATTGTCATGAATTCATCAGCTACGAATCGCTGCTTGAGGACCATCCGCCGCCGTCGAGAAAGGGAGCTGTTTCGGGACAACGAGGGCGTCGGCGTCGGTCGCTGCCCCTTTCGCAAGCGGTAGCTCTCATTAACCGGGCGCTGCAAGCCTTGGATCGCCGGGGGGCGCAGCCACAGCTAGGCCTGCTCAAGAGCACCGTGTTGCAGCTCGATTCCGCCTTCACGGAGCGAGATTACGGTGTCTCATCCTTCTCGGGTCTCGTTGAAAAGCTCGTTGCCCAGGGGACTCTCAAGCTCATAACTGTGGATGGCCACCATGTCGTCGAGAGGAAATCGGAAGACGTGGAAGATAGTTCGGCATCCCCCGACGATGCGATCTCGGTCCTCAGCGAAGTTCTGGAAGCCAACCTGAACCTGTTGGAAATGGGCGTTCCCGCGCGCGAATTGGGAGCCCTGGTCAAGGCGGTCGATCCCGACTTCAACGAGACGGATTACGGCTTTCACGAGTTTGCTGAGTTACTGAACTTCGCGCAAGACAAGGGCCTGGTGCGAGCCGAAACCAGCTCCGAACACGGGATGCTCTTCTATCCAGGCGATGACTTGGTCCATCGGAGGAGTGTCGGGAGCCCGACCGCCGCGGAGTCTGACGCGGGAAGTGTTGCGGTTGCTACAGACGGTGTGAAAGCTGCGCCCAGGCGCTCTGCCAAGCGAGCCACTAAAGGTCGCTCCCGGACCCGAGCGAGGCGTAGGACTGTCACCAGGGAGGCCGCAAAGGCACCGGAAGCGGAACTCCCCACGCCAGACGGCGAAGAAAGCGGGGAGCAAGTCCCGTCCGCGGACACTTCGAAGCCGGAGCCGTCTGGAACAGACCAGGAGCTACCGCTCGCAACCGGTGACTCCGAAAGCTCGACCCCTCCTGAAAAGCAAACCCGCGGGCGAAGAGTCGGGTCGGCGAGATCGCGGTCGTCAACCCGCAGGACGGTTCGGCGGAAGCCCGTTACCCAGCCGCCGCCCGAGTCGGACTAAGCCGAAGTCGCTGGCACCCTAAGGGGTCAAATTCGCGCCAAGACGCACAGCGAATTCCAAGGAGCGCAGACTGGCGCGCCACCCGACAGAGCCACAGGTGTAAGCCTGCGGGCCCGCGGCCGCCGACCGCGGCTCTCTTATAAGCGTCGTGGTGAGCTGTCCCCTGACTAGCTTCCCGCGAGCGGTGATGAGTCTCGGTTTGGAGTTTACGTCCCGCCGCGCAAATACTTTGCGGCCGCCTCTGCACTTTACGCTCCGATTCGCCTACTCTTGGACGGTTATTTTCAGGGCCTTGAGGAAGGCATGGTCCTGGGCGCTGAAAGAGATTTGTGACGGTCGGAAGTCAGCGCTGGGGGCTGGGCTGGCCGCGGTACCTTCCTGTTCTTGTGGCCGTTTGTTGAATCCGATCGTGGCTTCCAGCACCAGGAAGACGTCGTATCCGGCACGGCGGATCTCGGCGATGGCCTCGGCGATGTCTTCCGATTCGGAGAGCGATTCGTTAATGGCGCCTCCTAATTGCTGCAACAGCTCTTTCAGGTGGTCATCCACAATCACTCTCCCTCGTTGGTAAAGGCTGGAGTTGCCTCCGATAATAGTTGGACGGCTAGGGTCAGGTAACGTTGCGGTCGTGCCTCTGGGCGTTGATGCCAGTGCTCTTGCGTGAATCCCATTCAACCAAATTTCAGCTTCAGATTGCAATGGTGCCCCCGTTAGGGGAATCGGTTGATTGGCGGCGGGACTGGAGCTTCAGTAATAGTATGTCCTCGGCGGCCAGAGCGGCTACGCGATCGACTCTAGCGATCGAATGCCAATCAGGCTTGACCGCAGCTCCCGAAGGTCTTGTTTCGCTACGATATAGGGCATGGACGACGGGGTTTTCGAAATCGAATGTCCCTGCTGTGGAGCCAAGCTCGAAGTCGACGCGGAGACCGAGGCCATCCTATCTCATCAGGCGCCGAAGCCAAATGAAGCACCGCTGGATCTTCAGAAGGCAGTCCAGCAACTGAAGTCGGAAGAGAGTAGTCGCGACCAGAGGTTTCGCGAGCAAGTGCAGGCCGAACGGCAACACGGTAAGGTGCTCGACAAGCGCTTCGAGGGCTTGCTCAAGAAGGCGCGCTCAGAAGGTCCTCAAAAACAGTTCCCCCGCGACATCGACCTGGACTAGCCCACTTTGCTCACCAGGGTTTGGATGGCTGGCGTTGCAGGAACGTTATTGGTAGGGGCGGACCACAGTGTCCGCCCAGGCGCGAGATTCACACGGCGTTCCCATTCGATCACGCGACCAAACCCCGCAAAAACCTCTCTGGGCAGGCGCAGCGGCCCGCCCCTACAGTCTTGTTGTGAGAAAAGCGGGCTAGAACTTGGCAGCCTGCCGCTCGAGACCTCCAATCCAGCATTCAGCGCGCCGCGCGCTCTAGACATACATCCCAGAATGGTCCCGGCATACTGTTACACTGGTTGCTTGTCTTAGCCTCATAGGCAAGGGTGTGCGTTGGTTTTATTCCCGCACGGAACACACCTCGAAGGTGACTGCATCGTCTTGTTGTTGAAGCTGCACCTCAAGAAGGAATGATCCCGGCCGTCTCTCCACGGGGCGGCTAGGCGGGGACGGCGCAAGCGGTCCTGACTCCGTTCCGAGGCTCTCGTAGTCGGCAGTCGAGGGTGTTTCGCTTGGAACTCGAATGGCCACGTCGAAGAATCCTTTGAAGCAGATCATGGATATCCGGCGGGACGAAGTCCCGCAGGCCCTGCTGATGTTCGCTTACTTCTTCCTGGTCATTACGACCTTTGCGATCTTGAAGCCCCTCAAGGGTAGCCTTTTTATCCAGTTAATGGGGTATCCACTTGACTCAGGTGACCCCAAGATGTAGTATGCGCCTTCGTGGAGGATTATCCACGCGACCTGCTCGAGTTCGAGGTACGCTTCGCCAGCGAAGGGGCCTGTCGCGACTATCTGTCCGCGTTGCGCTGGCCGGAGGGTTTCCGCTGTCCGGGATGCGGGCATGAGCGGGCTTGGCCGGTGCGCAAAGTGTGGTTCGAATGCGCTCGCTGCGGGCGGCAGACGTCGGTGACCTCGGGCACGATCTTCCAAGACACACGTAAGCCGCTGCGGCTGTGGTTCCGGGCGATCTGGCACGTCACTTCGCAAAAGAACGGGGTCAGCGCGCTGGGTCTGCAGCGCGTTCTCGGGTTGGGCAGCTATCAAACCGCGTGGACCTGGATGCACAAGCTGCGGCGAGCGATGGTGCGTCCGGGGCGGGAGCGATTGGCGGGCGTAGTCGAGGTCGATGAGACCTATTGGGGCGCTGAGGAAGAGGGTGTGAGCGGCCGGCAGACCGAGCGTAAAGCCTTGATTGCAGTAGCCGCGGAAGAGAGAGGCCGCGGGCTAGGACGGATCCGCATGCAGCGCGTGCGGAACGCATCGGCGGCCAGTTTGATGCCCTTCGTGGAGGAGTCGGTCGAGCCGGGAAGCGTGGTGCACACCGACGGCTGGCTGGGCTACGAGCCGCTGGAGAAGAAGGGCTACCAGCATCGCATCGTCTTTCTGTCGGGCCGCCGCAAGCAGGCCTCGGAATTATTGCCGAGGGTGCACCAAGCGATCTCGTTGCTCAAGCGCTGGCTGCTGGGCACGCACCAAGGCGCGGTTAGCCACGAGCATCTGGACTACTACCTCGACGAGTTTGTGTTCCGCTTCAACCGGCGCAACTCACGCAGCCGGGGAAAACTCTTCTACCGCCTTGTGCAGCAGGCAGTCGCCGTGGACCCAACGCCGTATCGATCGATCGTCGCCGACTGGGACGCTGAGGCCCCGTGAGCCCAACCACAAGATGTTGGGGTTGCCTGAGTCAAGTGGATACCCCATAATCCAGTTTTATGACCAAACCGGGTTCAACTCATTCGGGCTGCGTCTGAACGCCGCACAGGCCGAGCTTCTGGCCAAAGTCTTTAATATGGTGATCGCCTTTGTAGCCTCCACGATATTTGCTTTCCTATCGCGTTCCTTTCGTCGGCAGAAACTGACCTACATCTTCTCGATCTTTATTGCAGCCTGTTTGATATTCTTCATGTCGACATTGGAGTCGCCTGTATGTGGTACGGTCTGGTCCTTCTACCTTTTTGGGGATCTGTACAGTACGCTGATGGTGTCAACCTTCTTCGCATTTTTGAATGACAGCGTCGCCCCTGAAAAAGCGAAACGGCTTTACGGTTTGATTGGACTGGGAGGAGTGTCGGGCGGAGCTTTCGGGGCCACGCTGTTGGCTGCCAGGATTAAGCAGCTGTCGATCACTGCGTGGCTTTCGATCTGCCTAGGCGTAGCAGGTGGGATCTGTGTCGTTGCGGGGGCGGCCGGGAGATTGTTTGCGCGGCTGCCGATGCCGGAGACGCCGAAGGCGGAGCAGGCGGCAGCCGTGACTGAGAATCCGGCAACGGCCGGGGCACGGCTGGTGTTTCGTTCCCGCTACCTGCTGGCCATCCTTGCGATAGTCGGTCTCTACGAAATGGTGTCGACGACCATGGACTTCCAGTTCAAATCGGCTGTGGCCCATTATCTGGATGGAGAGGCGATCGGAGTGCGAATCGCGAACATGTATGCGATCAGCAATGTATTGTCATTTGTTGTCCAGCTATTCTTTACAAGTTTTGTGATGAAACGCTTCGGAGTGGGCATGGCCCTGCGGGTGCTTCCCGGTACGGCGCTGATCGGCTCCGTCGGGTTTCTGCTAACCCCGGTACTGCTCGCGGGCAGTGCTCTGTACGTGTCGGACAACGGCTTCAATAATTCCATCAACCAGTCCGCGAGAGAGGTTCTTTACACTCCGACCACCCGCAGAGAAAAGTACCAGGCGAAGGCTTTCATCGACATGTTCTTGCAGCGTTTTGCGAAGGCACTCGCCGTGGGCTTGAGTCTAGGGATTACCACCTTCTTTGCGGGCTTTGAGAGTGTCCGCTGGCTGTCGCTGATCACTGCCACGATTCTCGTGGTTTGGATTCGCATTGTTCGATTTGCTGGTAAGGAGTTCGAGAGAAGGTCCGCACCAGCTGTATAGCGAACGTGGCGCCTCCGAACTCGGTGGCGACCCGCGAGGCCAATATATCGGCGTTCGCGGCGCCCTTTTCATCCTGCCCTGCATCGCGTTGGGCAGCTACGGCCTCATCATCTTCATCCCGATCTTGGCTGTCATCAGAGTCGCCAAGATTCTCGAGAACAGCACGGATTATTCGATCCAGAACACGACGCGTCACGCGCTGTTCTTGCCCACCAGCCGGGAAGCGAAGTACAAAGCCAAAGCCGCGATAGATACGTTTTTCTGGCGTACCGGCGATATGTTGCAGGCGGGGGTCGTGTTTGTCGGGGTCCAGCTCGCCTTCGGCATTTCGCACTACGCAATCGTCAACGTGATCTTCGTATTGATCTGGCTAGGCGTTGCCGTGGCGATCGCGCGCGAACATCGCAAGCTCAGTACGGAGGAAGTGCTCGAGAAAGTGGCCTAGCCGGCTCGTTTTTCAGCTGAGACCGGTAGTGCGTACTTTTCAGCCTGGAGACTTTGTAGCCTTTGGTTCGCGCCGGTTCGGGAGGTGCACAGGAGTCGGGCCACCAAAGAACTGCCGGGATCCGGACTGGTTCAGCGCCGACAATTGCCGATAAATCTATTGAGGTTCCCGTCTGCCCTCGGGGTGCAGAGGGCCCCAACCGCGATGGGCCGGGCCGTTGGCTGGAGACCCGGGTGTTCCGTGGATCGGCTCGCGCGCGGTTTGTGTGAGCCTGCGGCCGAGGCCGATGAAGGCGTGGGGAGTCGAGCGGAGACCGCGCGGTGCTAAGGTAGGAATGCTGGAATCTCTGTTCATCCCGATGTCCGGCCGGACACGGGTAATGGGTCAAAATGGTCCGCGGGCGAAGGGCGTAGTCGGCGGAACGTTTCCTCTCAAGGGCAAACATGTTGTTGCAGCGCGATGAGACCGTAAGAATCGTGGCTCTGGCGCCCGGGATAAGGAACAAATGAAAAGCATCCTATTCCTCTTGGGCATGCTCGCCTTTATGGTCGTCCTGGTATCGGTGGCTCCGGAAGCTCACGCCGGAGACGAGCATACGGGGCACGTTAGCGTGTTCCGCTTCCTCTTTTACATCGTCACCGTTCTGCTGGCCGCCAAGGTGGGGGGGGAACTATTCGAGACTTGGAATCAGCCGGCCGTACTTGGGGAGTTGGTCCTGGGGATGGTTTTGGGGAATCTTTATTTGGTGGGAATTACCGGCCTGGAAGCCTTCAAGAGTGATTCGGGCTTGGCGCTGTTCGCGGAGATCGGAGTGATCTTGCTGCTGTTCGAAGTGGGTTTGGAATCCAACATGGGCGAGCTGTTGGCGGTGGGAGCCTCGGCCATGCTGGTAGCCGGATTAGGGGTTGTTGCGCCCATCCTGCTGGGGTATGGGGTCTCGATGTATTTTCTGCCGGAGTCAGGCTGGTATGTTCACCTGTTTGCCGGCGCTACGCTGGCCGCGACGAGTGTTGGGATCACAGCGCGCGTGCTCAAAGATCTTGGCAAGATGGGCACCAAGGAGGCGCGTATCATTCTCGGGGCGGCGGTGATCGACGATGTACTCGGGCTGATCATCCTAGCCGTAGTCAGCGGCTTGATCACTGCGGTCGGATCCGGGGCTGTGGGCGGCGTTTCCATCTTGCCGGTGCTGGAGATTATCGGTAAGTCGATCATCTTTTTGGCCGTGGCGATCGTGGCCGGACGCTTCGTCGGCGGCAAGATCCTACAGATCGGCGCTACCGCCAAGGTCGGTGGAATGCCGATCGTGCTGAGCATCTGTCATTGCTTCTCGCTGGCGGGTTTAGCGGAGGTTTTCGGTTTGGCGCCCATTGTCGGCGCTTTTGCAGCCGGTCTGGTGCTCGACGAAAAGCACTACCAAGGCTATACGAGGATGAGATCCGAGAGCTTCGAGCACATTGTCTCTCCGATCAGCTCCATCCTCGTGCCGGTTTTCTTTGTCGTAATGGGATTACGCGTCGATTTGCAGTCGTTTGCCGATTGGCGGGTTCTCCAGTTCGCGGGCGCGTTGAGTCTGGCTGCCGTCGTAGGTAAGCAGGTTTGTTCCCTCGGCGTGCTGGAGAAAGGTATCAACCGGCTTGCCGTCGGCGTGGGTATGATTCCTCGCGGCGAGGTGGGGCTGATCTTTGCCGGCATCGGCGCTGGTCTTATGGTGGGTGGCGAGCCGGTGTTTTCCTCTGACACGTTTTCCGCCATGGTGGTGATGGTGATGGTGACGACGTTGGCGACGCCACCGCTATTGAAGGTCCTGTTCAGTCGAACTTAGCCGCCGCGCTAGTTTTCGTAACCTATCACAGGCTTGGAAACTGGAGCCCGTCACCCGACTTTCATTCGTCATCGACCACGCCGCCCGTAACCTCGTCGAGCTCGTCATCAGCCTGGGCGAGCATCCTTTCGGCCGTGTGGAGTGATACCAATCCTTCTGCCGCGGCGCGGTGAATCACGGCTTTTTCGGCCGCGATCATTCGCGTGCGGGCCAGCTTAATCTCTTCCTCCGCCCAGGTACGGTAGCGTCCGTGCAGGGCGTCGATTTCACCGTGAACCTGCTGGATCCGTTCTTTTAACTCGGTGCGCAACTGATCGGAGACCTGGGGAGAGACGACGTGCCCCTTTTCGAGCTCGTCGAGCTCGGAGAGAGCTGCCGTTGCCGCCATCTGCCGGACTTTCACCCGATCGTATTCGTCCTCCTGACCTTCTTCGAGCCCTAGCCAGCGGACCAGCGGTTTCACGGTAAGGCCTTGGATGATGATTGAGAAGGCCACCACCCCGAACGTCATCGCCAGGATCTCACGGCGGTGTGGGAAGTCCGGTCCAAGACTCAGCGCCAGCGCGATCGAAACGCTCCCGTGGATACCACCCCAGAACAGTACGTGCCGCCAGGAACGTGGAATCTTGTCGGTCAGCGAATTAGCGATCGGTGTCAGCGCATAGATCGAAATCAAACGTCCCAAAAGGACGGCTCCCACAGCCAATCCAATGGCGGACCAAGAGCTGAGCATGTCGCTGATGTGCACCTCGATGCCGATTAGCAGGAAGACCAGCGAGTTGACGACGAACCCCAGGTATTCCCAAAACGACCAGAGCGCTACGCGGGTGCGTGAACTCATGCCGACCTCGGCGCCGAAGTTGCCAATCATCAGCCCCGCCCCCACCGTGGCAATCACACCGGAGACGTGAAGATGCTCCGCGATAAGAAACGACCCGTAGGCAAGGACCGTAGTCAGGGTAATTTCAATTTGGGGGTTATCGACTCGCTCTGTGATCTTGCTGACAACGTAACCCAAAGCTACCCCGAGTGCGGCTCCGCCCAGCGCAACGACGATAAACTCTCCGACACCAGTCGCTAGATCAAGATGGCCCGTTCGCACAGCCTCGAGCAAGATTCCAAAGACGACCACAGCCGTGCCGTCATTGAAGAGGCTCTCGCCCTCCACCAACACAGCCAGGCGTTTGGAAACACTCGTTTCCTTGAAAAGGGCCAGTACGGAAATAGGATCGGTGGCGGCGATCAGCGCGCCGAACAACATGGCGACCATCAGAGGAAGGCCGGCCCCCAAGTAGACCGCGAACCCGGTGACGAGGGTCGCCAATACGACGCCGACCACCGCGAACAACAGAATCGGAATCAGGTTTTGACGCAGATGCCGAATGTGGATGTTGATGCCGGCTTCAAAGAGCAAAGCAGGCAGGAACAACATCATGATGACCTCGGGCGTCAGCAAGCCCTCACCCTCACCAACTTTTTCGACGATGCGGAAGTGAAAGAGGTCGATCAGAAAACCGCCGACGACCAGCGCGACCGTGTAGGGAATTTTCAGGTGAATCGTCGCAATCGCAATCAGGGAGGCGGCAATCAACAAGAGCAGCAGGAACTCGATTAGCGCGGCGGTTTCCATGAATTCGGCAGTACCCTATGGTGGGCCGAGAGGCACGTGAAGCGCAACTCGCCGCCTAACCGACGGGGCGGACGTAAGCTTGGTCGAATCCACTTCAGTTGGCGGTGTTGCCCCCGACGTCGGGCGTGCTGTGCCGGCATTCTTCTCAGCATGACGGGCGGAGAACCAACGTCCCAGTGAGTTGGGGGTCGCCACGAGTGGCGACGGTGCGAACGCGTGCGCCGCTATCTTAAAACCACCGCCCCGTCTCAATGAGAAGTGCGGGCCATCATCGCTGGATCGTTATCTCACCCGCTGGTTTTAAGGATTCGGTTTCTGGAGGATCGACGGTTGGTCCGTATTTTCGGGGTCGCGATCGGTGGCGGTAGGCCGTGTTCATCCACTGCTTCAGCCAGTCGATGACGGTCTCATACCAATGGACGCTGTTTCGGGGTTTGAGAATCCAGTGACCCTCGTCCGGAAAGTAGAGGAATCGGGAGGGCACGTCCCGGAGTTGTAGGGCGCTGAAGAGCTGCATGGCTTGGGTTACAGGAATACGATAATCCTTTTGTCCATGGATAACTAAAGTCGGCGTCTTAAAGTTTTGCACGAAGTTACTGGGCGACCACCTGGCATACATTTCCAGGTTGTCCCAGGGGGGACCGCTGAATTCCCAAAGGGGAAACCACAACTCCTCGGTAGAGCCGAAAATGCTGCGAAGATCGAAGACGCCGGCGTGTGAGACGAGCGCGCGAAAGCGACCTGTGTGACCGAGCATCCAGTTGACCATGTAGCCGCCGTAGGAGGCGCCGGCGGCGACAAGCTTTTGGTTGTCAATGTAGGGCTGTTTCAGAAAATAGTCCACGCCGGCCATGATGTCGTCGTAGACCATTCCGCCCCAGTCCCCGTTGATGGCGTCGATGAACGCTTGGCCATAGCCCGTTGAGCCTCGGGGATTGGGCATAAACACGACGAATCCGGCCCCGGCGAACACTTGGGCGTTCCAGCGATAACTCCAGCTTTCTCCCCAAGCCCCCTGAGGGCCGCCGTGCACGAGCAGCAACAGCGGATACTTCTTTTCGTAATCGAACCCCGGCGGTTTAACGATAAAACTGTGTATTGGGGTGCCGTCGCCGGCCTCGTAGGAGATTTGCTCGAGAGGAGTGATTTGATGTTCCGCGAGGATTCCGTCGTTGAGATGGGTGAGCTGCCGCGGGCGCCCGCCGGTCGAGAAGCCACGAAAAATCTCGGTCGGGTGAGAACCGCTGTGGCCGCTATAGATAATGGACTTGCCGTCGCGAGTGAGTTGGATATCACCGTGTGTTGCATCGCCAAAAACGACCGGCCGAATGCCTCCCCCGGCCGCCGGCACGGTGTAGATCGGCTCGCGGCCCCGGTCCTCGGCAGTGAAGAACAGCCGAGAAGAGTTCGGAGACCAGGCGATACTTGTCACCCATCGGTCAGAGGTCTCGGTGACGTTGGCTGTGTCCCCGGTGGTTCGATCGTAAACCATGAGCGTAAAACGGTCGCTTTCGTAATTGGGCCTTGACTGCGCTCGATAGGCGATGTAGCGCCCGTCAGGCGAGTAGAGAGGGGAGGTGTCGACCGCGGGATTGGAGGTAATCATGACCGGCTCTCCGCCCTCGATCGGAACGACGTAGATGTCGCTGTTCGTCTCCGTGGCGGGCGAGCGCGTGGCGGTCATGGTGAAGCAGACTTCGAATCCGTCAGGCGAGACGTCGTAGCCGTCGGGTCCGCCGAGGGAGAAAGGGGGGACGTCGTAACGCCCCGGGGTCAGGTCACGAACCTCATCGCCGTCGATGCCGGCGACCAGAAGGTGAGTGCGGCGGCCATCGTTCCAAGTGTCCCACTGGCGGTAGAGAAGGCGATCGAAGATTTGCGCCTTGATGGGACCTTCTTTCTGAACTCTTAGTTTCTCTGCGTTGCAAGCATTATCGGCGCCGCATTCGGGGAAGACACGGCTTGTAAAGAGCAGGTGTTCCCCGTCGCCCGAGAACAATACCCCGGCGGCTTCAGTCGCCAGGTCGGTCACTTGGCGGGCTCGGCTGCCGTCGGAGTCCATCAGCCACACCTGAGAAGAGCCGGAGCGGTCGGAGACGAAGGCAATCTGATTTGAGCCTGGCGACCAGCGCGGGCGTTCGTTCTGCTTGCCGGCAAAGGTGATGCGCTGCTCGCTGCCGCCGTCAACCGATATCGTGTAGAGGTGCTTCTCTTTGGCGTTGTCAGAGACGTAAGCTTTCGTGACGACGAAGGCTACGGTGGAACCGTCAGGCGACAACTGAGGGTCGGAGATGCGAGCGAGCCGATGCAGCGCCCAGACATCGAAAGGCTTTTTCGGTTGCTGAGAAAACGACGGGACCGACAGCAGCCACAATACTAGGACGGCGCGGGGCATTCATAAATACTGTAGCGCAGCCGTTAGGTGCCGGGAAAGACGGCCGCACGAGCGGCGGGCCCTTGTTTTCTCGCCAATAACGTCGCCGCGACTATGGCCCGCGCTACAATTTTGCAGAGGGTCCACGCTCACGTCCGTATACTTCTGATGTGGTACTTACTCCTATTTGTGCTTCCAGGCGTGTTGTGGGCCGAGGACGAGCGGCTTGAACTCGAGCCGCTGAAGACCACGATCACAGTCCGAGAGACCTTGGATGCCCCCTCATCGGGCTATATCACCTCGGTTTCGAGAGAGATGCTCGAATCGCACCCAGGAGTCAACCTGGACGACCGCCTACGGGAGATTCCGGGATTCACACTCTTCCGGCGCTCATCTAGTCTTGTCGCTCATCCGACGACGCAGGGGATTTCACTTCGGGGAATCGGGAGCAGTGCGGCCAGCCGCACTTTGGTCTTGTACGATGGTCTGCCGATAAACGATCCCTTCGGCGGGTGGGTGTATTGGTCCCGGGTAAACCCCGACGCGATCGAAGCGGTCGAAATATCACGCGGGGCCGCGACGAGCGTCTACGGCGATCGCGGCATGGGAGGAGTTGTCTCGCTGCTCACCCCCACCCCGGAGTCGCGCCGTGCGTGGGCCGCGGCCGAGGGAGGGGGCGCCGGCATCGCGGATGTTCGCGGCGGGTACGCGGACTTGTTGGGGAAGGTCGGCCTATCCAGTCTGGTGCGAGGGTTTCGTTCGGAAGGCTACTTCGTTGTGCCAGAGGAAAGCCGTGGCAGCGTCGATCGCAGGGCCGACGCCGATTTCGTCGTCGGGGACCTGCGTTTCGACTATTTCGGCAAGAAAGGCCGCTTGATGCTGAAGACGAACGTTGTTGCCGAGCAGCGGCAAAACGCCACGTTGCTGCGGACGAATACGAGCTCGCTCGGAACCACCGGTGTTCACTACCAGCGAGAGGGCCTCTCGCTTAGCGGCTATCACTCGCGAGGAGTGTTGCGCAGCGGTTTTTCCTTCGTGAATGAAGCTCGCAGCTTTGAGCGCCAGACGTTGCTACAGCGAGTCACCTCGGAAGACAGCGGAGGATCGATCTTATGGAAGCGTCCGTCGCGGAAGGTGAACCTGATCCTCGGGACGGATGCTCACCGCGCCAGCGGCATCAGCCGCGATACAGTCGTCAGCACGGGGTTTGTCCGTCAACCGGGTGGAAGGTTGTGGCAGCAAGGCTTGTTTGTGCAAGCTGATTTCGCCGCTGGGCCCCGCACGCGAATCTACGGCGGCCTGCGCCATGACTTTACCGACCGGGGGAATGACTTCTGGAGTCCCCGTGCCGGGCTGGCGTTTTCGGAGGGGCCGCGCCGGTGGCGGGCTTCCGTTTATCGCAGCTTCCGGGCTCCGACCCTGAACGAGTTCTTCCGTCAGTTCCGCGTCGGAAACATCACCACGTTAAGCAACACCGAACTTCGTCCGGAAACGATGTTAGGGGCCGAGGCCGGCATGGATTGGCGAAAGGAGGACGCAATTTTTCGCACGACCCTTTTTTGGCAGGAGGTTGGTGATCTGATTGGCAATGCCACGATTAGGTTGGGGCCTTCGCCCCTGAGGCAGCGTCAGAACCTGGGCAAGGCCACCGGCCGGGGCGTGGAGCTCGAAGTCCTCAAGACCTTCGGGCCCTTTCGCGCCGAGGCGGCATACCTGTATGTCGATTCCCAACTCGACACCAACGTCTGGATGCCCCAAACTCCCCGCCACCAGGGCTCGTTTCAGTTGATCTACGCTGCCGGGAAAACGCTTTTTCGCGGTGGCATTCGGTCCTCCGATGCGCAGTTTGAAGACGACTTGAATCAATTCCTGCTGCCCGGCTTTGCGACGTTGCAGGTCATGTTGCAGCAACGGCTGGCACATGGTGTCTCGGCGCTGTTAGCCGTGGAGAATCTGCTGGACCGACGATTCCTGGTTGGGTTTGTCCCTACTCCCACAACGGGCACGCCGCGGTTGATGCGGGTCGGCCTGAAATGGGAGACCGGGCGATAGTCTTTTCGTGAGGAACCGCTTGCTTGCGCCCGCGGCAGGGAAGAATCGACGCTACAAGGTGCCGGCACCGCGACGTGGCGCACGCTTTCAGCGTGCTGTGCCGGCATTCTTGCCGGCATCCCACCGCCCAGCAGAAGGGCCGGCGCGCCAACGAGACATGTCGCCACGAATGGCGACACGGCACGCAAGAATGGGTGCGCCACGTCCAGAGGGTGGATCATGCTCAAAAGACAACCCCCACCAGGATGTAGCAGGACAGCAACCCCAACAATCCGGCGGACACCACGTAGTAGGTCATGGGTAGGATTGTTCGGCGGATCAGTAGCCCCTCCCGGCCCACTAGACCCACAGTCGCGCTCGCTGCCACGACGTTGTGGACCGTGATCATATTCCCGGCGGCTCCCCCCAGCGCCTGTAGTCCGAGGATGACCAAGTGCGGTGCGCCTATGCGATCGGCGACTCCGTATTGAAACAGGCTGAACATCAGGTCACTGACTGTATTGCTTCCAGCGACGAACGCTCCCATGGCTCCGATCATGGGGGCAAAGAACGGCCAAGTCGAGCCTGCGATTTGTGCTACGAATTCGGCTAACACCAGGGGCATGCTGTCGAGTCCTGAAGCGTTGGTTTCCGAATCGATGAAGACACGCACCAGTCCCACCGCGAAAAGAAGGGCCAGCGCCGGGCCGGCAAGCATGCGGCAGGCATCCAGCCACGCTTTCTTGACTTCGTGGGTTTTCATGCGATGAAGCGGCACCGTCATGAGAGCCACCACAAGGAACAGCGTGCCGGGAATGTAGAGCGGTTGTACCGATTGCGAGAGCGCCGTCCCAAGAATCTCCGACCAAGTGAGGCGGATCGACATGAGCCAGCCCTTGATCGGCAGAAACGGCAGCCGGGTGAGTACCAGTAGGGCGGCTACGAGGATATATGGTGACCACGCGCGAGCGAGCGTCATGTGAGGTCGCTCGGAGCCAACATCGGCGGGAATGCTGCCTTTCCACTCGCTCAGCCATTCTTCGCGGGGAGGGAACTCCCAAGGCTCACCCGCCGGAAGGAAGAGACGCCGTTTTACGGCGGTAATGACGATCGCCAAGCCAATCAAGCCACCGATCAGCGAGGGGAACTCGGGCCCCAGCAACACGGCAACAAGCGTGTAAGGGACGGTGAAGCTTAGGCCGGCGAACAGAGCGAACTTCCAGACCGCCAAGCCTTCCCGGAATGACCTTCGAGCGCCGAAGAATCGCGTCATCATGCAAACAATGATCAGCGGGATGAAGGTGCCTACAAGGGCGTGGGGGACGGCTGTGAAGACGCCGATACGGTAGATAAACTCGTCGTAGGACATGCCGGCCGCGGACACGGCTTGTTCGACCTGGGGCACGTTCAGTGACTGGGCCATACCCACCAGAATCGGGGTCCCCACGGCGCCGAAGCTGACCGGGGTGCTCTGGATAATCAAGGTGGTCATGACGGCGGCCAGGGCCGGGAAGCCCAGCGCGAGCAGCAGTGGAGCGGCGACGGCAGCTGGCGTGCCGAAACCGGCCGCGCCCTCGATGAACGCTCCAAAGAGCCAGGCAACGATAATCACCTGAACGCGGCGGTCGGGAGAGATGTCCATGAACCCGCGCCGGATGGTCGCTACCGCCCCACTCTCTCGCAGCGTAAACAGCAGGACGATTGCTCCGAAAATGATCCCCAGGATCGTAACCGCGATCATGACTCCCCTCAACGAAGCCGCCATCGCGTGGACGAAGGGGACTTTCCAGAACCCAAGAGCGAAAACAAGCGTCATCACGTAAGCAACCGGCATGGCGCGCGTCGCCGGCCAGCGCAGCACGACGAGGAAGAACATCACCGCCAGGATGGGAAGTACGGCGATCAAGGCGTAGAGACCAGACGGTGCGTCCATGACGGTGTCTGCGGCAGGGAGTCTTTAGAGGTGCGGGGGTTGCCTTGGTCTAGACGAAGTGCTGAGGTTAGCGGGATCGCGGGGTGGTGTCAACCGCAGGACAAGCCGGCCTGTTTGGTTGCATTCGGGCTCCTGGGGGACAGGCGTTCTTGCCTGTCCAGTCAACAGCAGTGCCCTTTGGCAAACATTCCTGTCTGTCCCATGGACGACGCGTTCCCGGTGCTGTTCTCGCGATGGTCCACGGAGGCTGCCGAATGCACGCAACGTGGCGTCAGTTAGCTGCCGCGGCTGCTAACCGCTTCAAGGCGTGAGAGCAAATCCTGCTGCCCTCGAATTTATCCCCGCCAGGGCCGCCCCAGTGGGTCTCCAAACTGACCGCTCCGCGGTACGCGTCGCCGGCAAGCGCAGCCAACGTCCCTTGCCAATCGATTTCACCCCTGCCCAGTTCTTTCCACGTTGCCCGGTCGGTGCTTATTTCAATGGAACAGTCCTTGGCGTGAACGTGGACGATACGTCCCGCGGGTAGTAGTCGATAACCGTCGGGGTAGGGAAGCTCGCCGGCTACGTAGGCGTTGGCGGGATCCCAGACCAGGCCGAAGTTGGGATGGTCGATCGCTCTCAAGATAGGAACCGACTCCGAAGCAGTGGCGACGTTGCAAGCGTGTTCGTTTTCGAGCGCGATCGTGCGCCCTTGGGAGGCTGCCATGTCCACCGCTTGCCGCAGCACTTCGATCACTCGGTCGGTTATGTTTTGAGGCTCAGTGGTCCGCCAAAAGCTGAAAGCGCGCACCAGACGTGCGCCCAAGATCCCGGCGACCTCCAGCGACCGGCGGAGGACCCAGTCTTGGTCTTCGAACGTGTGTACGGAATGGAAGGCATCTTGCTGAACGTTGTGGTCGAGGTCTCCGCTATCCGGGAGGGTGCATTTGTAGAGAGGAGACGCGACGCAAATGATTTCGAGCTTGGCCGCGCGGGCGATAAGGCCTACCTCGCGGATCTCCTCGTCCGACAGGTCGACAACGTTCTTATTCCAGATCGTGCGGACTTCGATCGCGCGGATGCCTAGCTCGGCGGCCGTTTGGCACACCAACTCGTAGTCTTGCGAGAACTCGTCAGTGATAACCGCGACGGTGAAGTCTGCCATGGCGTCAGTGTAGCGTAGGGTGTTTCGGTGCGGGCCAAAGTGGTGACTCTCCCGTCTGTCGAGTTACTTGACCCCTTCATGATGCTTGCTTAGAATCAAAAGATCCCGTGGCGCTATCGTCTAAGGGTTAGGACAGGGCCCTCTCAAGGCTCAAATCCGGGTTCGAATCCCGGTAGCGCTACCAACCTACAGTATCTTTCCCAGTCCCGCGTGTAACCAGCACTGCTTAACATTTGCTCCTGCCGCTATAGGCGAGCGAGGCAGGATTCGAGATAGCGTCTTGCGCGGTTGATCTCGGCGGTCACGCCTTCGGCAGTGTCAAGAATAGAGATTCCCCGTGGGACCGGGTGCATGAAGATTTCCGTCCATCCCTGGAAGTTAATTTTCTTGAGTGCCCTCACGATGGGCGTAAAGTCGAGGCTCCCTCGCCCGGGCATTTGCAGCAACTCCTGTTCCTTAGGAAGCTTCCTCGCGGCTCCCATGCCGTGCTGCCAAGCGTAGAAAAGCTTGATCCGATTTCCGAGATCTTCGATGAGTTGCGCCATCATCTCGGCATCCTGTGGAAGGTGATAGGGAGCCAGCGCGACGCCGAGATTCGGCGATGTTTCAAACTCGACTAGCCAACGGATCGAGTCCGGCGTTTCAATGAGGGAGGTCCCGTGGTTTTCGATGGCGATGACTGTGCCCGTTTCCTCCGCCATGGCGACGTGCGGCCTGAGTCTGTAGACGAAAGCACGTACCGCTTGCTTGATTTGGGCCGCTGTGGGGTTCTGGATCGGCTTGCCGGCCCACTTGCTGCCACAGGCAAGCAGCGTCCCTGGTCCGCCGAGTTTCCGGGCCACCGGCATGTCTTCTTGGAGGCCGAAAGGTCCAGCCTCGTAATGAGTCAGGCACGCGAGCTTGAGACCGTGCTTTTCGAGCTTCTCTAGAAAGGCTTCGTGGCCGATGTCTTCGACCATTTCGCGTTGTGTGACCGGCTTGGCATGCGAGGCCCAGATGTCGATACGGTCCGCGCCTGCTTTTGGGACCTCGGGGAGAATCACGTCCAGGTAGAGGCCGCCGTAAAGGCAAGAGGCGACCATGTACCGCAGGCGAAACGAAGGTTTGGCTTCGAGCCGGTCGAGCTGTGTTGCCATTAGGCCCGGCGCGACGAGCCGGCAGAACTGTCGGCGATCCCATTGCAATGGCGGCATGAACTGTTCTTCCTTTATGCTCCTTTTGTTCGCCCCGGAGACGCCAGCTAGTTTGTTGAAATGGTTTGGTTTACCTGTCAATTGGCTTTGTTTGGTAATCTCGTAGGTCGGGTCGTTTCCGCAGGCGAAAAAAAGTGTCTCGGACACCCAGCTACGGCTTCGATGCTCGCTGACATGAAAACGGTTAGCGCTAAGCCGTCTATGACGACCCCGATCTTGCATTGTGAGACAGCCTCCTGCGTCTATTCTATCGCGGGCGGCTAGGATTTTCCTGGACAAGGGCTGGTAGGTTACTGAAAACAAGAGATATTGGTGCCCGTGACTGGCAGGTTGGAATCAGGCTGACAGCCGACCGGGCAGGGATCTCGTATTGTTGAGAAAAAGGCCGCAGGTCCGGGCGACCCCGCCGTTACGGGCTGCCGCCGGGGCAGCCGAACCGCCCCAGAGGTCGAGAGGAATCTCAACCCGGCACGCTGAAAGCATGCGCCACGACGGGACTCGATGTCGCCACGAATCTCAACCCAGCACGCTGAAAGCACGCGCCACGACGGGACTCGATGTCGCCACGAATGGCGACATGGCACGCAAGAATGCGTGCGCCACAAAGGCAAAAGGCCGCGGATCTGGCGGGCCATGACCCAGTGCGGAAATCAAGCGTTTGTGGGCCCGCCGGCTCTAGGCGAGCAGGGTGAGATCCCCTGCCAGGGCCGCTCCGCCACCTAACAACGCGGTCTTGAGGACATCCCTAAGTTTCATCACAGCTTGCCGGATGATTTTTCAAGATAGCGGCTCTACGGCCCGTTTGTTGTCAGCGGATCCAGCAGAGGGGGTGTTTCTAGCGGCTAGTCATCGCATACGCCGGGTCGGGCAGCTGAGGATCTAAGCCAGCGGCACTCGCTTGGACCGTTTGATCTGCCGGTCGCGCGTAATGAGGCTCACGTTGTGTACCAAACTGGTCGCGGCTATGATTTCGTCCGCCGGGTCGCCCCGGAAGTCGAGCGTCTTGATCTCGCGGCAGACCGCCAGGTCGATCGGCCAGATGTGAATTCCGGACAACGTTCGGGCGAACTCGGGGGACTCGACGTCGAGCGCCACCCGCCCGAGCTGCGAAAGTTTCGTAAGCTCCCAAAGGACGATCGCGGAGATGCTCCAACGGTTCTGAACCAGTAGCCGCTGTTCACGCCGGCTCAGATCGCCCTCGAGTGCGAAAAGCAAGATGTGTGTGTCAAGGTTCAGCATCCCAGCGCAGACCTGTCGAAAGAAGGTCGTCCTTGGGTTTGACTTTACCCTTCATGCTGCCAATCAACTGTGCGGACTCTCGAGCGATCGGCAGAAGCTTGGCGATCGGCTTGCCACGCTTGGTAATGATGATCCCTTCGGGTCCCAGATGATCAAGCACGGCAAGGCACTGTTCTTTGAACTTGGAGGCGTTCAGCTGTCGCATCAGGCCTCACTGTAGCAAATGGTCAACTTAGATGTCCAGTCAATTTAATTGACCGATTGGGTGAGAGTGACTGGTCCCCGCTTTCAGCTAAGCAAGGTATGATGGCGACCTTACTGATGTTCGCAAAATATAGTGACCGATACCGGTCGGAGAGTGGAAAGGGCGCGACATGTCGCGCCCGTACAAACAAACGCGATCCTTGATCCGTCTTGTGAATGCGCGCTGGTCCGCCGAAGGCCGAGCCTGTCACTACATTTTGCAAACATCAGTAGTTGGCGCGAGACCGCACACTCGTGTCGGCTCTTGTGCCGTTTATGAACCTTGCCTCTCTGTCTATGGGGCTCCTAGATTAGGGCTGCAACCCGACCCGGCCGCCGGTGGTGTCCGCGGGGGGTTAGCTTCGTGTGAACGCTCGCCAGGGGTGTGCTATCGTAAGGGTCGCCTGTCGAGCACATGCCCGCCACGCGACTCAAATCGCAGTTGATGAGCGCCTCGGAAATTGATCGTACGCTGGTCCGCTTGGCGCATGAGGTGGTGGAAAAAAACGAAGCCCTGGATCGGCTGGCGATCATCGGGATCCACCGCCGCGGGGCTGTCTTGGGCAAGCGGCTGGCGGATAAAATCGAGCAGCTCGAAAGCCGCTCCTTACCGGTCGGAAGCTTGGACATTACGCTCTACCGCGACGACCGCTCCCTAGTCGGCGACAGGCCCGTCGTCAACGGTACCGACATCCCTTTCGAAATCACTGGAAAGGACGTGATCTTGGTGGACGATGTGCTCTACACGGGCCGGACCACCCGTGCTGCGTTGGACGCGTTATTTGACCACGGCAGGCCGCGCACAGTGCAATTATGTACGCTTATCGACCGAGGTCATCGCCAACTGCCCGTCGAGGCGCGCTTTGTCGGCAAGGTTGTCCCTACCGGCGACAGCGAGTCCATCGAGGTTAACGTGGAGCCGATCGACGGCCGGGAAAGGGTGCTGCTGGTGGAGGGGGAAGACGAGGTTTGAGCACTCTGACCAGCAAACCATCGAACGGTTCGGACGGCCAGACGGCATCGCCGGCCTCGGGAGTCGGCGAATGGGAGCTCTCACGGGGACTCTTGGGGACAGAGAATCTTAGTCGCGAAGAGATCCAATGGCTGCTGGAGAGGGGCCGCTACCACCAGCCGATGCAGTTGCAGGCGGTGAAGAAATCCGATACTCTGCGCGGCAAGACGATCGTCAACTTGTTTTTCGAGCCTTCGACGCGTACACGGACAAGCTTTGAAATTGCGGCCAAGCGTCTGGGCGCCGACACGGTTTCGATCTCCGAGCAAGGATCCAGCTTGTCGAAGGGCGAGTCGCTCGTTGACACGCTTAATACCCTGGCGGCGATGCGTCCCGATGTCATCGTCATGAGGCACTCGGCGTCGGGAGCGCCGCACTTTCTCTCGCGGTTTCTCAAAACGCCTATTGTGAATGCCGGCGACGGCCAGCACGAACACCCCACGCAGGCCCTGCTCGACGCCGTCACGATTCTCGACTATCGGCCCTCACTGGAAGGTCTGCGGGTAGCGATCATCGGCGACATTGCGCATAGCCGGGTGGCTCGCTCGAACGTTCACCTGCTTGCGAAGTTTGGGGCGAGGTTGGTCCTGTGCGGACCGGCCACCATGCTGCCTCGCTCTCTTGCGTCCCTGGCTCCCGGTATCACGCTGACCAACAGCATCGAAGAAGCGGTCACGGACGCGGATGTCATCATGATGCTGCGGGTGCAGTTGGAACGCCAGAACGCGCCGACATTCCCCAAAAATGAGTACTTCCAGTTTTATGGACTAGAGCTTGACCATTTGCGGCTGGCGCGGCCCGATGCGATCGTGATGCATCCTGGGCCGATCAACCGGGGCAGGGAACTTTCGTCGGAGGTGGCCGACTTCCCGCGCTCGGTGATCCTCCATCAGGTCGAAAACGGCGTGGCGGTGCGAATGGCGGTGCTGGAGCGGGTGTGTGGGGCTTGCTGATGAACGTTTCGGAGGAACGCTGCCGGCAAACGGCGCCGAGTGCTCGCTTGCTTCGGTCGGTTTCTAGCGCAATAAGTGTATGAGTCGTCTGCTGATCAACAACGGCCGGGTGATCGACCCGGAATCGGGTCTTGACGCGCAGTGTGATGTGCTCGTCGAGGACGGGCTGATCGCCGCCGTGGAGCCTCGTCTCGAAGTCAGCGAAGCCGAGGTTTTTGACGCCTCCGGGTACGTCGTCGCACCGGGGTTTATCGACATTCACGTCCACCTGCGGGAACCGGGCATCGAGCACGCCGAAACGATTGAGAGCGGCGCACGGGCAGCGGCGGCGGGTGGATTCACCTCCGTCTGCTGTATGCCGAACACGATTCCGGTCAACGACAGCCCGACGGTGACAAGTTTCATCGTGGAACGCGCTCGCCGCTATGCCGCGGTGAATGTTTTCCCGATCGGTGCTATCACCAAAGGCAGCGAGGGCGAGCAGCTGGCGGAGATCGGCGCCATGAAAGGCGCGGGAGCGGTCGCGATTTCCGATGACGGCTTACCGGTCATGAACTCTGGCGTGATGCGCCAAGCCATGCGCTACGCTGATTCGTTCGGGATGACGGTCACCGACCATTGTGAGGACCTCAACTTGAGTGTCGGGGGGGACATCCACGAGGGCGAGCGGGCGGTCCGACTGGGCCTACGCGGGATCCCAGCCAGCTCGGAAGATGTGATGGTTGCGCGGGATGTGATTCTCAGCGAGGCGTTGCAGGCGAAAGTCCACATCGCTCACATTTCCACTCGCAACTCGATCGAGATTGTTCGCCATGCTCGGCGGCTGGGCATCCCGGTGAGTTGTGAGGTGACCCCGCACCACTTTGCGCTGACGGATGCCGAAATTCCCGACTACGACAGCAATTACAAGATGAAGCCTCCGCTGCGGGCCGGCCGCGACCGGGACGCCGCGCTGGATGCGCTCGCTGACGGTACGATCGAGGCTATTGCCACCGACCATGCACCGCACACAGGCAACATGAAGATGCAGGAGTTCGAGCGCTGCCCGTTTGGCGTGACGGGCTTGGAGACGGCAGTCGGGCTAGCTCTTGAACATCTGGTTCACCCGGGCAGGATCGACCTGAAGCGCATGGTCGAGCTGTTCACAACCGGACCGGCGCGGGTCGTGGGACTCGATCGCGGAAGGCTTGCCGTCCGCGCTCCCGGCGACATCACCGTCCTCAGTCTTGAACGGGAGTGGACGTTTGACGTGAATCAGACGCAGTCGAAAAGTAAGAATTCACCCTTTGATCAGCACAATTTCCGAGGCGGGCCCATCGCCACCATCGTGGCCGGCGAGTTGGTCTGGGACCACCGTCAAGCGACGACATCGCAAGTCCCGGCCCGAGGGCTGGAGACCGTACCGGCATCTTCCTCGCCTTGAATCTAACCTAACTTAGAGAATCGACAAAACTTATGAATCGCTCGCAAATCCGTAACATCATTCTCGTCGCTCTGGCGCTGGCTCTTCTTGCCAGCTCCCGGGCCATCGCCAGCTTGACGATCGAATACAGCTGGTGGAGCGCGCTGGGGCAATTCGAAACGTGGCTCCGGATGTTGCTTTACAAGGTGTTGCCGGCCGCGGCTGTGTCCCTGATCGCCTGGCTGGCACTGCTTTGGGCGCACGGGCGCGGCATTGCCTTCGCCGGGGCACCGGTGGAGCGTTACTCGTGGTACTCGAAATTGATTCCGGTGGTGCTTTTGGCCATCGCCATCGTTTTCGTTGGGACGTCGGTCAATCATTGGACCGTGATGGCCTATGTCGGCTCGCGTGGAATTGACTCTCCGCCCGACGCCTGGACGGATCCGGTCTTCGGCCTGGGGCTGCCGTTCTACCTATTCGAGCTTCCGTTTTATTCGTTGCTGTTGCGAGTGGTCTTTGTAGTAGCTGTGTTTTCCACTGTCCTCTTCTGGGCGGCAGGCCGCGGCTGGCAACTGTTCGAGCGTCTACGCCAGTTCCGCGCCTCAGGGGGGTCTGTCGAGGAATTCGACCCCGGTCCGAACCCTTTGCTGTTGCCCGGCGCGAGCCGCGCCGGGTTTGCCCGTGTCTTGGGATCGTTGGCCTTGCTGGCTTCGGCCGTGTGGTTATTCCTGTCGCGGTACTCCCTGGCCATGAATCAGTACTCCTTCATGACCGGCATTGACTACGTGGATGAAAACTTCACGTTGCCGCTGCGCTGGGTGGCGATCGCGGGGGTGCTGGTGGCCATCCCTTTAGTGGCTGGCGCTCGCTATAAGATGGTCTTGATTATCATGGCTGCGTCACTGGGGGCGAATGTCCTGATCCCCGGCGGGGTCCGCTCGCTTTATGTACGCCCCAATGAGCTCGAGCTCGAAAAGCCTTACATCGAGCGGCACATTGAGGCGACCACGCATGCCTTCGGCCTGCAGGAACGGGCGACAGAGCAGCCGTTTACGGCTTCCCGGGACGAGGTGCTGGACGTCAATGCGCACGCGACTTTGGTGGATAATATTCGCCTCTGGGATTGGCGGGCTTTCTCCGATACCATCACTCAGATACAAGCGCTGCGTCCCTACTACCGTTTCGCCGACGTCGACATCGATCGCTATATCATCGACGGCAAGATCAAACAGGTCTTACTTTCGCCACGGGAGATCGACGTCGACCAGTTGCCCGTTGAGGCCCGCGCCAGTTGGATCAATCCACACTTCGTCTACACGCACGGCTACGGCGTGGTGATGTCGGAGGTGAACCGTACGACCGACGACGGCCTTCCCGTGTTGTTAATCCAAGACGCCCCCCCCGAGGTCAAGATTGCAGACATCAAACTGGACCGCTCGGAGATCTACTACGGGGAGTTCACCCACGACCCCGTGTTCGTTACGACGGATCAAAAAGAGTTCGATTACCCGTCGGGCGACCAAAACATCACCTCGAGCTACGCGGGACAGGGAGGGTTTCCGATCCACTCCCTGCCGCTTCGATTGGCGGCGTCCATCACGCAGGCGGACTACAATATTTTGCTCACGGGCCAGACCAACGAAAAAAGCCGCATGATGCTCTATCGCAATGTGGGGCAACGGCTGGAGCATCTGGCGGGCTTTCTCCACTGGGAGCCGGACCCCTATCTGGTCATCACCGATGACGGCCGGCTGGTGTGGATCGTCGACGGCTATACAAGCTCGAGTGCGCACCCCTATTCCACCCAGCTGAATCTTCCCGCATTCGGTGGGCGGACCAACTATGTCCGGAATGCGGTCAAAGCCACCGTCGACGCCTACGATGGCACGGTCGACATCTACATCTTCCAACCGGGAGACCCCATCATTCAGGCCTACCGGAATCTCTTCCCCAAGCTTTTCAAGAGCGAGTCGGAGATGCCCGCCTCGCTGCGGCAGCATGCTCGCTATCCGGCGTTGATGTTCGAGATCCAGGCCGAGATCTACCGCACCTTCCACATGCGGGACCCGGAGGTCTTCTACAACAAGGAAGACGTCTGGGACGTGGCGAAAAGCTTGTTCGGCGACACGGGAACGGCGGCGCCGATGAAGCCTACCTATATCGTGGCCACGCTGCCGGGCGAAACCGAACCCGAATTCATCCTCATGCTGCCGTTTGCCCCGCGTAACAAAGACAACCTAATCGGCTGGATGGCCGCTCGCTGTGATGGGGACAAATTGGGGGAGCTGATCTTTTATCAACTTTCGAAGCAGGAATTGGTCTTCGGGCCGAACCAGATCGAGGCGCGCATCAACCAGGACCAAGAGATCGCCAAGGACCTAACGCTGTGGAACCAGCAAGGGTCCAGAGTTCTCCGCGGCGATATCATCGCCTTGCCGGTAGGAAACAGCTTCCTCTACGTGGAGTCGATCTACATCCAGGCCGAGACGGCCCGCATGCCCCAGCTCAAGAAAGTTGTGCTGGCCATGGGTAATCGTTTGATTTACGAAGACACCTTTGCGCAGGCCCTTGATCGCCTCAGCGGCGGGCAGTTCTTGGCCGGTTTGGCGTCCACGGTGTCGGATACCGGAGAACCTGAGGGCGACGTGGGAACCGCGGCGGTGGCAACCACGGACTCCGGCGCGGGACGCCTTCGTGCCCTTGCCCAGCGTCTCAGGCAACTACGGGCGCATGCCCAACAACTGGTGGATCACTTGGGAATCGTAGAACGGGATCTCGAGAAGTAGAGCGGCTTTTCCTACTGCCTCTCCGAACTGCCGATCCGGGCCAGTGGCGCCCCTTAGGCCATTACGACCGCGCCTTCTTCAAGTAGGCGTCCCTGGTTTCCCTTGATTCGAAATAGAGCGTCTCGCCGTTGACGACTTCCCTGATAGCCAGCTTTTCATCGATATAGGTTCCCGATTCCGGGTCGCGAACCATGTGACCTGTGGCTGTGCCCGAACCTGGCGCTGATTCTCGATTGCTTGCCTCGGCCGGCGAGTTACTGGAGAGACCTAGGGCTTGGGTCACCGCCCGAATGACGTCCTTGACGAGCCAACGCACGAGGGCCAGTCCAACCGTGATGAGAATTAGGATAAGAAGGGTACGCAAAATGAGGACCTAAAACGGAAGGGCGCCGGCATTGCCGACGCCCCTGGAAAATTTAGACCGGGACGGCCACCGGAGCTGTGCTGCTACGACGACTTCTTCTTGCGCCTCTTTGTCTTTCCCTGTTTGGATCTTCGTACTGCGTCTCCACCTTGCCGGTCAGTCCTTGAATCATCTGCTGGGAAGCTGCTGCGTAAGGGCCGTTAGGGTCCAATTCAAGATATTTCCGGAAGGCCTCGACAGTCCCGGCGACGGTCTCCACCGTGCCGTCCTCGTTCATCTTTGCGGAGCCGACCAGGGCCGTAGCGAGTTGGTAGTAGGCCGCGGCGTAGTCGGGCTGGACCTCAGTGGCTTTCTTGAAGGCGGACACTGCATCTTGAGTCCTACCCGTGTTTATCATGACCGCGCCTAGATTGAAGTAGTAGGTGCTGGCCTTGAGCGGGTCGAGACCCGCAGCCTTTTCCAGTTCCGCGGCGCCTTCCTCCAACCGGCCGTTCTTGGCTAGGGCTAGCCCGAGGTTATTGTAGTAGCTGGCGTTCTCCGGATCCAGTTCAATGGCCTTGCGGTAGTGTGCGAAGTGTGACTCGAGAATCCGCTGACGCTCGTCGCCGGCCTTGGTCAGGGCGAGATTTCCTTCCGCCAGGGCTAGATTGGCCCAGACGACGTGCTGCTCAGGTTCAATCGCGGCTGCCTCATTGTAAGAATTGACCGCCGTCTGATAGTCCTTGGCACGGTAGGCCCGCTTGCCGGCGTTGAAGGCGGCATTGAGCTTCTTGTTCTTGCTGAGGATCTCCTCTTTTTCCTTGTTGAACTTCTCCCACTCTCTTCTTTCTTCCGGAGTCATTTGATCGAGCTGCGCCTGGTTTGGCCCGCCCTGGGTCCGCATTTGCTGCTGACCGCGAGCCATCGCAGCGAGGTCAAAGTCGAGCTCCTTTGGCTCCGAGCCGACCCGGGCGTTTTGCACCTTATCCACGATCCTGCCGTCGATTTCGACGCTAAGGTTGTAGGTGCCCAGCGGCAGTCCCCCGTGGTAGTACTTCCCTTTCTTGTTCGATTTGACCTTGTAATTACCACGGACCTCTATGCGCTCGATTCTAACCAGGGCTCCCTTATAAGGGTTGCCGTCTCGGCCCGTAACTTTACCGAAGACCGCACCGGTTTGAGCCGGCGAAAGACCGCTGAACCATAGGACTCCCGCCGCCAGCGTGGCGGCCATGCGAATGTGAGTTAGCATTCTCAACTCCTTGTCGTGGAACGGATTCTTCTAGCAGGATACAACATGTCCTCCCTGGAGGCCAACGCCTCCCGGCACGATCATTGTAGCCTACGTACTCAAGATTCCATCAACCTTCCAATGTCCGAGCCGCGTAGGGGATCAAGTCCTGCTCCCGCGCCTGCTCGAACGCCCGCCGGCGAAGCACGCAGCTATCGCAAATACCACAAGCCACCTCCTCTGCACGATAGCACGACCAACTGAGGTGAAGGGGCGCCCCGAGCGCGACTCCACGGCGCACGATCTCGGCCTTCGAGCAAGCGATCAGCGGCGTCGAAACCTCTATTCTCGTCTCTGGTCGCGTGCCGCGCTCGATCACCTCGCTGAAGGCTTGGTAGTAAGCGGGTCGACAGTCGGGGTAGCCCGAACTGTCCTGCTCGACCGCGCCAACGAAGATCCTCTCTGCTCCCAGAACTTCCGCCCAGGAAACTGCCGCCGACAAGAAGTGGGTGTTGCGAAACGGTACGTAGGTGATTGGGACATCTCCTCGTTGGGCTGCTACGAGATCGGCGTTCGGGACCTCGAGCGAACGATCCGTCAGCGCCGAGCCTCCGATGGCCGTTATATAGCGCTGTTCAATCCGTAGGCGGTGAGGAGCCTGGAAGTGGTCGGCGATCTCTTCGAACGCTCGGCGTTCGCGCTCTTCCGTCAACTGCCCGTAGGAGGAGTGAAGAAGGGCCAAACGATGGCTTTGAGCAGCAATGGCAGCACAGACGCAGCTGTCCATGCCGCCGCTTAGCAGTACGACGGCGATTGGTTCTTGAGGCCTCATTGGCTTCATCCTAGCGCCAATCCGTCGGTTCCAGGCACCTTCCCAATCCTTAGTTTTCGCACAGATGGCCTGACCCGGACAGTATTCTTGGGGCGCTGGACCGCGGGCTGCCGCCCACGGCTCTGTCGTTGGTCGATAGGCGGTCGGCGGTTGATGGAGTTCAGTCATATTAGCGGTAGCCGAGCGCGGGCCCCTGATGGACCCGAGCTAGGGATCGGGCACGGGGCGGAGCAAAGGCCGCGGATCTCAAAAGCGAGATCCGCGCTACAGGGGTCATCGTTAGAAGACATTGATTCCACAAGGGTTCGGCGAGATTGGGTTTGTTTGGTTGTTCGTGGTTGGAACGGCCCCAGGTGTCGAGATGAGTCTCGACGCGGCACGCTGAGAGCGTGCGCCACTACGGGACTTTGGAGTGAACCCCCAAAATGAGACAGTCGTGATAGCGACACTTTAGCCGGGAAAGGAACTGCGAGTGGGCAAGAGACGAGTTTACAAGTTTCCCGAAGAATACCGGAAGATGGCACTGGAGCGGCTGAAAAGCTGCCAGAGCGTGACAGCGCTGTCGAAGGAGCTGGGGATTCACCGAGGGCTGCTGTACAGGTGGCGAAATCGGATGGAGCCGACGGAGGAGGGGCCCGGTCCGCCGGTCGCCTCCCGCGAGCGGGAACTGCGCCAGGAGATCCGCGCGTTGCAGCGTCTGTTGGGGGATAAGACGCTGGAAGTGGATTTTTTCAAAGGCGCCTTCTAAAAAATCGAGGCTCGACGCCACGGCAGCGGCAGCTGTGGCGAGAAGGCGTCTACGACCAAATCCGGGAGTTGATGCCGCTGCAAGGCAGACTGAGTGTCGAGCGGATGTGCCGGCTGGCCCCAGTGAGCCGGGCGGGTTTCTATCGGTCATTCAAAGAGCAGATGCCGCTGGAAGAAGACATGGAAGTGCGGTCGGCGATCCAGGAGGTTGCCCTCGAACATCGGCGACGCTATGGTTACCGCAGGGTCGCGGCGGAACTCCGCCGGCGGGGGATGGTGGTGAACCACAAGCGCGTGGCGCGGATCATGCGCCAGGACGGGTTGCTCGGGGTCCAACCCCGGGCGTTCGTGGCCACCACGGAGGCCGATCATCCGCTGGAGGTTTACCTCAACCTAGCCGCCCGCATCAAGCTGACCGGGATCAATCAGCTGTGGGTGGCCGACATCACCTACATCCGGCTGAAGGCCGAGTTCGTTTATCTGGCCGTGGTCTTGGACGCCTACTCGCGGAAGGTGGTGGGCTGGGCGCTGGAGAGAACGCTGGCCGCCCGCTTGCCGCTGGCGGCACTGGAGCAGGCGATGGCCGAACGGCAACCGCCGCCCGGCCTGGTCCATCACTCCGATCGCGGTGTGCAGTACGCTTCCGGCGCCTACGTGAGGAGCTTGCGCCGCCAGCAAGCGATCCCCAGCATGAGTCGGCCGGCGAACCCCTACGACAATGCCAGTTGTGAGAGCTTCATCAAGACGCTCAAGCGGGAGGAGATCTATGTCAACGATTATCAGGATCTCGATCACCTGCGCGCGAACATCGAGGACTTCATCGAGCGCTACTACAACCGCTGCCGTCTGCATTCGGCGCTGGGCTATCGGCCCCCCGAGGAGTTCGAGCGGGCCGCCGGGACGAAGGCGGCTTGCGCCGGAGCGACGATGAGTTTTTTTAGGCAGCAGGAGATCTATCGATCCGATGGGAAGGGGTTGCTGAACGAGAAGCCGACCGCAGCCGGCTCCCCGAACCATCGTTTCGATGAGTCTCCGGCCGGCTATTCCTCGGCGGGTTGGTCTCCACCAGAGCCCGCCTCCGCTTCACCCGCCGAGGACCATGCTAGTGTAGTGCCACTAACGGTTCTGGACAATGGCGTGGGTTTTGGCGGCGCGCTCGACTTTGGCGAGGATATCTTGTGCCGGAGCTGTCCAGACAAAGGGCTTGGCCGCTTGGTTGCTCGCTTCCAGGTACTCGTGGATGGCGGCCTCGAGTTCGGGAACACTGCGGAACACGCCGCGGCGGATGCGCTTCTGTGTCAGCTCGCGGAACCAGCGCTCGACGAGATTGAGCCAAGAAGAAGACGTGGGAATGAAGTGAAAGTGGAAGCGGGGGTGCTTCGCGAGCCACTTCTTCACCTGCTCATGCTTATGCGTGGAGTAGTTGTCCACGATCAGATGCAGCTCCAGCGCCGGTGGCGTTTCGCGATCGATCTTGCGTAGGAATTTGAGGAATTCCTGGTGCCGATGTCGCGGCAGACAGTCCCCGATCACCTGGCCGTCGAGCACATTGAAGGCGGCGAACAGCGTCGTTGTGCCATGTCGTTTGAAGTCGTGGGTCATGGTGCCGGCGCGACCCTTTTTCAGGGGCAGTCCCGGCTGGCTGCGGTCTAAGGCCTGGATCTGGCTTTTCTCATCGACGCTGAGCACCAGCGCGTGCTCGGGCGGATTCAAGTACAGCCCGACCACGTCGCGGAGTTTCTCGACGAACTGCTTGTCGCGGCTGAGCTTGAAAGTTTCGAGGCGATGGGGCTGCAGTCCGTGCGCTTTCCAGACGCGCTGGATGGCCATCTTGGAGACGCCCAAGTGCTTGGCGATGGTGCGGGTGCTCCAATGCGTGGCCGCCCGGGGCTTCTCGTGAAGCGTTGTATCGAGGATGCATTGGACGAATTCAGCGGAGAGCGCCGGTTTGCGTCCGGGGCGCGTCCGATCGCGGAGTCCGTCGAGGCCGGACTGGGCGAAGCGCTTTCGCCACAGGATGACGGTCTTGCGGTTGACGCCGAGTTCGCGGGCCATGGCGTGGTTCGCCAACCCCTGCGCACAGCGCAAAACAATGTGCGCTCGCAAGACCATTTTCTGCGTCGTATTGCGGCCTCGAACGAGGCGACGAAGAGCGTTTCGCTGCGGAGCGGTGAGGGCTAGAGCGTCAGCTGATGGCCACATAAACCATCCTACCGCGAAAAGGGTGTTATTGTACAGCTATTTATGTGGCACTACACTAGAACAGAAGAGGCTATGGGGAGAAGGAAAAACCATTGAACGGCGAGTGTCGCTACCGCCGATTGTCTCAGCGGAGGGGTTCACCCCAAATCGATGTCGCCACGAATGGCGACACGGCACGCAAGACTGCGTGCGCCACAGCTGATTTCACTGGGGTTCGGCGAGATTGGGTTTGTTTGGTTGTTTGTGGAAGTGTGGTCTGTGGGGCTGACGCTCGACCGCCTCGGAAGCCAATGCGTGCGGCTGCAGGACTTGGAGTATCGATCGTCGGTGGGGCTTGGGCCGGGACGTATCGGCCGCGGTAGGGGTCTGGATCGGCGGAGGTATAGGAGGGGGAAGAGGAGCGAGCCTCCTGAGCCTTGCGCTCGTCGCGGCGGAGGTCGGCCAGTTGTTTGACGGCGCGGAAGAAGCGGCGGCTGAGATGTCCGTCGTAGCGAGCCAAGTGAACGAAGGCCTGGGTGCGGTCGAGCATCGCTGAGCCTAACAGCAAGGTCTCGCCGTCGTAGCCGGGGCGCAACTCGTCGGGACGGCGTTTCTCCATATAGCGGCGGGTTTCGTCGAGGGCAGCGGCGAGGAAGCCGGTCTCCAGGCGCGTGAGGCGGCGCATGCGCCATTGCGAGTCGGCGATCTGGCGCACGAGTTCGAATTCGAGGGAGTTGGCGGGTTGGATATCGGCTTCGAGGGCCGAGAGTTGGCGGTCGAACTCGGTGGGGTCCTCGCCGGGCAGGACGGTATCGCGGGCGAGGAGTCCGTGTTTGAGGGCGTTCTTCGCCACGCGGGCTTTGCCGTCCTCGGTGCGTGGTCCGGTGGATTTCTTGGCGTTCTTACGATTAGCTCTAATTTGTGCACGGGTGGTCTTCATGATTATTGTTCCTTTCGTGGGAGCGGAAGCTCCAATTCCAGAGTACGGTGGGGTGACAGGATTAGATAGGGTTTGGGAGGGGTAAGTGACGTGGAATGAATAGGATAAGAATTTTAAAGTGACGTGACCGGGGGTGTAGTTTTCCGGAGGGCGGCCCGCCAGGGGCGGCCCGCTGTGACCCCGCCCCAGGCCCCGCTCGGCCGCCAGAGGCGGCCGAGCGCCGAAAAGAACCAGCGGCGGGCAGGGTGCAGAGTACCAGCCGTAAAACGACTGGCCTAGCCGACTTTTCTCACGGCAAAACTGTAGGGGCGGGCTGCTGGGCCCGCCCAGAGAGGTTCTCACGGGGTTGGGTTGGGTGATCGAGTGGGACGGAGTGTGCATCTCACGAATGGGCGGACACGGTGGTCCGCCCCTACAAACAAAGCCCGTGCAACGCCGGTCGTCCGAACGCTCGTGAGAAATGCGGACTAGCAACGGCTCAGAAAAGCCAGGTGAACGCGGCTTGAACATCACGGGAGTCGGCTGGCGGCAGGTGGGACAAACAAGATTGTTTGTCCCTACTGGGGTCGGTTGCTAACGGCCCCGCCGCGTTCACGTTTGGCCAACGGCAGCAAGTCTCGGCAAAACGACCGCCGAGCCATGCGCTACGGGATCTAGCCACGGCGGCGGTGGATGAGGCGAGGGCCCGGTGGAGACAGCTCGTGGCAACAGTTTGTGTACATCGCCCAGCGTGCGGTATGTCAGCAAGCGGGCGCGATGAATCGCGCCCTACCTGGACGACAACGCCGCCGAAAAAGGTGGGAGAGATGGGCGCCTGCCTACAGCCGCGCGACGAGCAAACGGCCGCAAGTGTGGCCAAACGACAGCCCAGGCCTGGGCTACGGGACTTCCTCCGGCCGGTATAGCAGGTTCCGCTACCGCTGCTAGCAGCAGGGGCCGCCGATAGGTAGTCCCGCGACAGAGCTGCGGATGAAAATCCGCGGTAGGCGCGACATGTCACGTCCCTGTAGGAAAACGACTGTGGGGCGGGCATCCCTTCCTGCGCGACCGCGGACTTCGGTCCGCGGCTCCGCGGCGGGTACTCGGTTCAGCTGGAAAAAACCTTGGGACAGTCAGCCGCGGCTCAAACGCCATTGATTGTAAGTGACTTCTGGGATGCCGCTTGTGACAGTCCCCGGTTTTTTCACACAGCCTAAGGAGAGCAGCACGATGCGATCCCGCCGGCGATTATCTTAGGGGGAGAATCAGGCGGAGAGGTGAAGTAGCCCTGGTCGGCCAGTTGGCGGTAGATGTTACCGGCGATCTCAGCCGCGCGCGGGCCATACATCATCGGGCCACCTCGCAACATGACAACAACCGCCAGTTTTTTCCCCTCCCCGTCGTTATAGGAAGCGAACCAGCCGAGGTGGACACGGTAGGGACGGCGACGCTGGGTGCAGGTCCCGGTTTTGCCGCGAATGAGTTGCCCGGCCAGGCGAGCTTTTCTTCCCGTACCGCGCTTGACGGCTTCTTGGAGGCCGGTCTCGATCTCAGTCAGCCACGGCCGGATGGGGAGTTGCCGCTTGACCTTAGGGGAGAAATCAGCGATCTGTTCTTCGGTGCGGGGGGTCTGCAGGTAGTAGAGCGTTCCCCCATTCGCCAGCGCCCCCGTCAGAGCTGCCAGCTGCAAGGGTGTTACGGAGATGCCGTCTCCGAAGGTGCTCATTCGGCCGACACTCCAGCGGCTCTCCGCGTCGGGAAATCTCCCCAACTGCTCACCGGCGATTCGCCAGCCGGCCTTTTCGCCCAGCCCAAAAAGGTTCGCGTAGCGTTTCAGCCGTTCGAAGCCGAGTTTTTCTCCTAGGTATTCGAAGTACACATTGTTGGAGATGGCGAGGCCCTCGACCATCGTCATGAACCAATAACCCTCGAACCAAACCCGTGTTCCCGGCTTGACGATGCCCTCGTTGAGAGCTGCCAACCCGACGATGATTTTTATAATCGAGCAGGGAACATACCCGCTGGCAAGGGCGAGCTTCTGGTTGACCATGGCGAGGATACGGCCGTTGCCGGCATCGGCTACCACCACGGCCCCGTTGAACTTGCCAAGGGCCTCGACTACGGCTTCTCGGACCATTGGGTCTTCACCCTTCGAAAAATCGCCCGCGGTCGGATCGGTGTAGGTTCGCTCGTTGTACCAGTAGGCTCTCCGCCGGGATCGGCGCGGCTTCTTCGCGGACTCTTTCGCCGAGCCAGGTCGCGACGACTGGCTCACAGCGGATGGCTGTTGCTTCTGCGCGGTGTCGGCCGAGGCCGCCGGGGGCCAGGAAAGAATCGGAATGACAGCTAATACCCGGAGGAGTTTCACGATTATCGAGTCAGAGAGGAAGGGCTCAAGGTTTTTGCCGGGTTTGGTCACGTGATCCAATGGGACGCCGTGTAAATCTCACGCCTGCGCGAACACGGTGATGCCCCCTAGGAATAACGTTCGTTCAACGCCGGCCATCCCAACCCTGGCGAGAAAAGCGGGCCAGCCACGTTTGGCCAGAGAAGTATTGTAGCGGGTTCGCGCTAGCCCGCATTTCTCACCACCTGACGGTCGAAGCACGCGATAAGCTCGCCATTACTTCGTTGCGCTTGCTCGCCATGCTCAACGTACTGTTCAAGTACGCCTCCGCGCGCCGAGCGGCGCGCGCCTTGTACTGACGGGCTTCTCACGCACTTCGCCTCGCCACGTGGCGAGAAAAGCGGGCTAGCACCCAGAGTCGTGGTGGCCGGATGTCTGTCTGCACGGGCCGTCCCTGAGCGTCGGGCGGGGCCGACCCGAGTGGCCGGTCGGGTGTTGCTTTTTGGATGGGAACAAATCGTCTACTGGTGGTGTCTATAAGTACGGGACGAGGTGCGGGCGGTTTGTCGGGTACCAGTTTTGACTGCTACCCTAAGGGAAGCTGGCCGGCAGGTGGAAGGCGTTCCGGTGAACGACTTTGCTCAAAAATCGAGCGAGGTGGAGCTTATTCGTAGGCTCCAGCGCCGCTACCCGGGAGCGTTCGAGGAGTTGCTCGACTCCTACGAGCAGCCGGTTTATCGTTTTGTCTACCGGCTGCTCGATGACCCCTCCGACGTCACCCAGGATGTGTTTGTAAAGATTTTTCTCAAGGTCGGTGGTTTTCGGGGCGATAGCAGTCTTAAGACCTGGATTTACCGCATCGCCGTCCATGAAGCTTCGAATCGCCGCCGTTGGTTCTCACGTCATCGGGGCAGGGAACTATCACTGGATTGCAACAGCAATGGACACGGCTTGAAAGGTCACTGGTTTGTGGACCCCCAGGAGACCCCCTTCGATGTGCTCAGCCGGCAGGAGCGAATGGAGCTTGTCGAAAACGTGCTGCGGACAGTCGACAGTCGGCTTCGTTGCGCGGTAGTTATGCGAGACATCGAGGGCATGAGTTATCAGGAAATCGCCGACACGCTGAAGGTGTCGCTCGGTACCGTCAAGTCACGCATCCTGAGGGGTCGGGAGACGTTAAAGAAGAGACTGCGGCGTGAGGTACGGGACACCGTCCCGGAAGCCTGCGCCCTGCAGCCGGAGTGAATCATGAGTTGCCGTTTCGCGCGCAGCCTGATCGCAGCCTACGTGGAAGGCCAGCTCGACCCAGCTCGCCGCTGGGTCGTGAGACGGCATCTGCTCGCCTGCACGGCCTGCTACGAGGATTACGAGCACTCGGAGGCGGTCGGTGATCTCGTCGAACGAGTAGAGCCGCGGGCCGTGCCTCCCGATCTTCGCGTGCAGATCATGTCCGCCGTATCGCGCCACTCGGTCCGAGATCATTGGCCGCAGTGGAAGGCGGGTTTCAGCAACTTGATGCGGCCGATCGCCGTTCCGGCTGCCGGCGGCTTGCTCTCGGCGGTGGTTCTCTTTGGGATACTCATGTCGGGCCTAGCGGCCTCGGGCCCCGGTCTGAACTCGGATGTACCAATCACTTACTTCGCGACAACCTGGGTGACCGATCCCAGTCTACGTTCACCTCCGCCCTTCGGGATCGACGAGAACGTAGTAGTCGAAGCGTTCGTTGACGGCCGTGGCGCCGTTTATGATTTCCGCGTGGTTCGCTTGCCCGCAACGCACCCCGCCGACCACGCCAAACTGAAGTCAGAGTTGGCGAATGTTCTTCTAACGGCGAGCTTTGACCCGGCAACGATTTGGGGACAGCCCGTCCGGGGCAAGATGCTCATTTCCTTCCAAGCCCCGACTCAGGTAATCGTGCGGGGCTAGCTTCGCATTTCTCACCAACTGACGGTCGGAGCGCGCAATAAGCTCGCCATTACGGCGTTGCGCTTGCTCGCCGTCCTCAACGTAGGGTTCAAGTACGCTCGCATTGTTCAGGGAATTGGGCGCCGAGCGTCGCGCGCCTTGTACTGACGGGCCTCTCACGCACTTCGCCTCGCCACCTGGTGAGAAAAGCGGGCTAGTGCTTGGTTGCATAAATTCACGATAGATCATAGGCCGACAATCGCTGGACCGCTCCCTCAGGGGTCTGTGAAAAAACCTTGGGACAGTCAACCGCGGCTCAAGACGCCATTGATTCCAAGTGACTTCTAAGGACGCCGCTTGTGACAGTCCCCGGTTTTTTCACAGACCCTCACGGTCGCGGCTCGGAAGACTCTGCGAACAGACCACTTCCGGGCCAGAAGGCGGAGGTTGAGGATCATCCCGAAGGCTGCGGTGGTTTTCTGAAACCTAGGAGGAGGAGAACCACGAATGCCAAGAAAGCGTTTCACCGAGGAGTAAATCGTCGCCGCCCTGGGGCAAGCCGAAGGGGGCATGAAAATCAGCGAAGTCTGTCGCCGGATGGGCGTCAGCGAGCAGCGCATCGCCGCAAAGACCAATCGGCTTAGCGATTCGCCAGAACGGGAATGTCCCGCGTCTTCAGCAAGCGCTCGTCGCCGGTGACGAGAGTAAGTTGGAAAACCTTGGCTGATGCGACTAGGAAGCAGTCCGCCGGATCTCGATGGGGCAGCGTGATGTTGTGGGTTTCCAGAGCGACTTCCTTGGTGATAGGTGCTTCATGTATGGGCACCGCGGTCAGGGCCCGCTCGACCCACGAGTCTACGTCCCGGTCTAACGAAAGACGCTTTTTCTCGCACAGGATAAGGAGCTCCCAGATGCTGATCGGAGACAACCAAAGCTCATTGTCCTCGTTCTTCAGCTGTTTGACGACACGGCGATTGAGTTTCCGAGGCTCAAGCAGCGACCACAACCAGATGTGAGTGTCGAGCAGCAGCCTCATCGGCCCAGGGCTTCCCATTCACCTTCGTCGGCGGCCGGGGAGACAATGTCCCCGCGGATGCGCCCCGTGCCGGCCAGAGATCCAATCCAGTCAGCAGGCCTTTTTCGGACGGAAGGAGGGACAACCTCGGCGACCGGTTGGCCGAAGCGGGTGACCAGAATCGGTTTTCGCGTCTTGCGAACCCTCTCCAGCACGCCGAGGCACGTCGCCTTGAACTTGGAGATAGCAATTTCCTCCATGTCATCTATCGTACCATGGTCAGTAACTATAGTCAAACAATGACTTGCCCGCGTCTGGCTTGTGCAAATCGTTGGGGGCAACCCATCCTACCCCCCCCCCCCCCCCCACCCCACCCCACCCCACCCCACCCCACCCCACCCCACCCCTTGCGCGACATCGAGGTCCCGTCATGATGAAACCGGATGTCATGCGCAGCGTGTGGGGTAACCGAACCAAACGGCCGCAGGTCTGGGGCGAAACGACCGCCCAGCCCTGCTGCGACAGCTGCCAGCGGCTGTGAATCCGAACTGCATTACCTGTGCAACAAACTCAACCCTGCAGCTACTTTTTTCTTGACAGCTCAACTCAGATGGCTGCGCTACGGGACTGGACCGCTTGCTGACGCGCGCGGCTCAGTTTGGCTCTTAGCTTATCGGGAACCGTTTCGAGGAAGAGGGCCTGCTGGAAGTTGGTCACGCCTACCAACAGGCCACTGAGTGGCACCGGCGGCAGCCACCGCTTTACGGCGCTCCGTAAGCGCCGATGGAAATCGCAGCCAGGCCCATCGGGTTGATGAACCTCAAAATCTTCGGAAGCAGAACGGCCGCAGGTCTCGGCAAAACGGCCGCCGAGGCCTGCGCTACGGGACTGGACCGCTTGCTGACGCGCGCGGCTCAGTTTGGCTCTTAGCTTATCGGGAACCGTTTCGAGGAAGAGGGCCTGCTGGAACTACGGGGGTCGATGTCGCCACGAATGGCGACACGGCACGCAAAAATGCGTGCGCCACGAAGGAAAGGCCGCGGATTTCGAAGGTGAGATTCCAGCAGGGCTGCAAGGGGCAACCGATGTTTCGAGGGGTCTCCCCAAACCACAGCGGACCATGACGGGTGGACGACGCGCGTAACGCTGTCGCTCGTGCAATCTCTTTCGGCTATGCTAGTGGCCGGAGGAGATGAAAACCGCGGCGCCAAGCACTCCGACCGGCGAGCAGAGGGCCAAGCGTATCCCTGTCACGACGCTGGTGATTGTGGTTATTTTCTGCGGCTTCTGGGTCGTTCAGGGCGCTCTGGTCTACTTTAAGGCGCGCCACCACGATTTTCTGAGTTTTTATACCGGGTCGACCCTGATTCGGCAGGCGAGTGTCAAGGACCTCTACGACCAGGAGCTTCAGTTCCGTACGCAACAGGAAGTGGTTCCCACTAACTCGGAGCTGATCCCTTTTATCCGGCCGGTGTATTATGCGCTGCTGCTGGCCCCGCTGTCCCTGCTGTCATTCGGGACAGCCTTCTGGGCATGGCTCGGCCTGCAGGCGATCGTGTTATTCCTTTGCTGGGGCTGGGCGGCGCGGAGGTTTGGATCGGACGCTCTGATTTTCGGCGCCATGTATTTCCCGGCGGCGGTCGGAATCACACATGCTCAAGACAGTTCTTTCATGTTGGCAATCGCCATCGGGGCGTACGCGTTGGAAGAGCGGGGTCGCTCGTTTTGGAGCGGCGTTGTGCTTGGGCTGGGGCTGATCAAGTTTCATCTTTTTCTGCTCGTCCCGCTGGTCGTGTTGTTTCAGAGGCGCTACCGAATGCTGTTGGGCTTCATTGCGACCAGCGTGGTTGCTGGTCTTAGCTTCCTCGTTCTAGCAGGGTTTGAGGGCGTCACTCGCTACGCAACGCTGCTGAGTAGCGGAGAGTTGAAGTGGCTGTCTCCCGCTCCGCAGTTGATGATCAACTTGCGCGGCGTTACGGCGAACCTCGGCGGGAACTCGACGCTCTTTTGGGTCATACTGGTGGGTTTGGTCGTGGGCCTGGTAGTGATCGCTGGTCGGGGCGCCCCGTTTTGGCGCTGGCTGTCAGCGGCTATCACGGGCTCCGTCTTGGTGGCCCCGCACGGGTACGCCTACGACGCAGCGATCCTGTTGCTGCCCATCTGGATGCTGCTTTTTATCTCTGAAAGCCGGCTATCCCGGGTCACCGCACTGCTGTTGGCGACGCCGCTGCCGTTTTTTACTCTGATGGCCGGGCCACCTTGGTCGGTCCTGCCCGCACTGCTTGTGATCATGCTTCTCTTCGCTCTGGCCCGAGAAAGCCACTTAGAGCGACGATCTCTGCCGGTTTCCCCCTAGCAGCCTGTGGCAAGAGCGCGCCCGCGGAGGTCTTTTCCGGTTTGCAAAAAGACTCGGTGGCACAGGTGATAGGAGCGGGAGATACGAGGTCCGGTTTTCGTGATCGAGGTAGCCGCGGTTGCCGCCGCTGGACGAGACTCCACGCTCGCTGATATGCTCAGCCTGAGCGTACCCTGCTATCCACTCAAGTCGCCCGTGCGCGTGTCCCTGTTAGCCCGCATTTCTCACCAAAGACCCATCTTCGACTTCCCTGCCGGGGCCGCCCTGTGATTTCCCTTGTAGTGCCGACCTACAACGAGCGGCAAAACATGGCTGATCTGGTCAACCGCACCGCTAAAGCGCTGTCCGATTGCGGGGAAGAGTACGAGCTGATTATCGTCGACGACAGCAGCCCCGACGGCACGGCCGAGGAGGTGCGGCGTCTCCAGAAAGACCGTCCGTGGCTCAAGCTGCTGGTCCGCGAAAAAGAGCGGGATCTCTCGACAGCGGTTCTGGCCGGCTGGGAAATCGCCCGCGGCGAACTTCTGGGATGCATGGACGGCGACCTGCAACATCCCCCTGAGCATCTCGTCGGTCTCGTTGCGCGTCAACGCGAAACCGGTGCAGGCGTAGTCATTGGGAGCCGCTACGTGCCCGAGGGAGGCGTCAGCGACTGGAAGTTCCGCCGGCGCATCATCTCTTGGACCGCGACAGCCCTTGCGGTGGCTGCGCTCCCGGGCCGCATTGGCCGGGTGCGGGACCCGATGTCGGGTTTCTTCCTGGTCAAGCGGTCTGTGATTGATCGAGCGCAGCTGAAACCTTCGGGGTACAAGATCCTGTTGGAAGTGTTGGCCCATTCTCCAAACGATCGAGTGGACGAGGTGCCCTATGTTTTCGAAGAGCGCACGAGCGGCGGCAGTAAGATGGGTGTCGGGCAGATCGGGATTTATCTCTTGCAGCTGGTGCGCCTATCGGTCGTGACAGGCGAGCTGCCCCGACTGGCCGCCTCGCTTCTCGTAGAATCGGCAACACTGCTGCTGAACGTTTACCTGTTGCTATGGCTGTATAAGGCGACTGACGAAGGAATTGCCATGGCTGCCGGTATCGCCGCCGTAGCGGCCGCGTGCGTCAAACTCCTGCTGCGGGCGGTCGTTTCGGCCACGCTAGGCCGCGGGGCGGAGCGTCGCTTGCGAGCAAGCAAGTTACGCCCGGCGGTTGCAGCCTCGACAGGCGTGATCGCGAACGTCACAACGGTCTGGTCAAGCTTGATCTGGGGGAAGCTTGGTCCGGCGGGGTCGGCTGCGCTCGGGGCCGTCGTAGCGACAATCGTTTTCTCGATCGTGACTTCATCCTTCTCGGAAGAGAGGTAGCGCGGCGTGGCCGAGAGTGAGGTGAGAAACAGCTCGCAAGGGCCTCTGGCCTGGGTAAGCCTGATCGTCGCCGTGGGCATGTCGACGCTATGGGTTGCCGCCGGCGCGATGGTCATCGAGAGTTCCCGAGACCACGATTTCCTCAACCTGTTCACCGGTGCTTCCTTGGCCCGGGAAGGCCGCTTCGCCGACATGTACGACCCGGACGTGCAGTTTGCGAAGCAGAAAGCTTTGCTACCCTGGCTTCCCGAAGTTGTTCCTTTCGTCCGACCCAGTTACTACGCTCTGGTCCTGTCTCCGATTTCGCGGTTTCCGTTCGAAGATGCATTTTGGATCTGGACGGCGTGACATTCGCTGCTCCTGATCGCCTGCTGGGTCTGGGCTGTAAGGCGCTTTGGTTGGGATGCCCTCATTTTCTCGGTGATGTACTTTCCCGGCGCGGCGGGGATTATTCACGGGCAGGACGCCGTCGTCATGCTCGTAATCGGCATTGCCGGGTATGTGCTCGCCGATCGGGGACGAAACTTTTGGGGCGGTTTCGTCTGGGGCCTGGGCCTGTTCAAGTTTCACCTGCTACTGCTTCTGCCGCTCGCTATGTTGGTCCGCAGGAAACGGACTATGCTCGCTGGTTTCGTTGCCTCAGCTTGTGTCGCTTTGTTGAGCTTCATCGCACTTAGTGGGGTCGGTGGTGTTCGCACTTACCTCGATTTGCTTCAACGAGATGACCTGAAGGAACTCTCGCCCGGTCTCGAGGAGATGGTGAATGTCCACGCCATCACGGCTAATCTGCTTCCGGAGTCAGCAGTTCTCTCGAGTGTTCTGGTGGCCGTGGTAATTGGGCTAGTGCTGGTCAGCGTTTGGCGCGCCCCGTTGTGGCGCTGGGTGGCGGCTTCGCTCACCGGCTGCATCTTGGCACCGCCCCATGCCTACGCTTATGATGCGTCGATTCTGTTGCTCGCGGTGTGGCTGGTGCTGTTCGTTTCGAAGGACCGCTACTCCCGTTTGGCGGCAACGACCCTGGCGGCTCCGTTGCCCTTTTTCGCATACTGGATAGCGACTGTGGCGGTTCCGTCCCCTTTTTTCGCATACGTGGGCGGCGAGCTGTGGAAGATGACTCCCGCGGTTGTGATTCTGCTTCTTCTCGTGGCGCTGGCTAGGGAGAACTACCGGGAGGTGCGAGGGGCCCCGGCTTCGTGAAGACTTAAGAGAAAAGCCGCGGATCTCAAAGGCGAGATCCGCGCTACAAAGCTCTCGGAAATGCACGGAAAGAGCCGCGACCGTGAGGGCGCGGGCCCGCAGGCTCCCGCCCGCAGCTCTATCGTGGAACGCGAAAGTTGTCACGGTCGTGGGGGCTGCACCAAGCGCGGCCGGACATCTGCTGTACGGGTGCGGGTGTCCAGAGAGGTCCGCACCACTCGAGTAAGCGCCTGCCGTATCCTATCGGGGAAAGGTAGCGACTTTTAGTGAATCCCATAGCAGCAGATCGTCCGCGCGTCCCGGCGGGAACCTGGATCGCCGTGGTAACCTTGTGCGTTTTTTGGGTCGGCCTGGGGTCGCTGATGGTCGACAAGTCCCGCGAGCACGATTTTGTCAGTTTCTACGTAGGGTCGTCGCTGGCTTTGGAAGGAAGATTCGCTGTTCTTTATGACCGCGATGTACAGTTCGGCCGACAAAAGGAAGTCGCTCCCACCAAGGATCAACTCGTGCCCTATGTTCGGCCACCGTTTTACTTGGCCGCCTTGGCACCGCTGTCGTTGTTCTCTCTGCATACCTCTTTTTGGCTTTGGATCGTCGGCCATTCGCTGCTACTGATCGCCTGCTGGGTGTGGGCGGGCCGGCGATTCGGACCTGACGCCCTGATCTTCGGAGCGCTCTATCTGCCCACGGCGTTAGGCATCGCTTCCGGGCAGGACTGCGTTGTCATGCTGGCTGTCGGGATCGGGTTTTACCACTTGGCGGACCAGCAGAGGGATTTCCCGGCCGGCGCCGTACTCGCCCTCGGATTGCTGAAGTTTCACCTGCTTCTGCTGTTGCCGCTGGCCATGATCTTGAACAAACGTTGGAGGATGCTTGCCGGCTACGCGGCAACAGGGGGGCTGCTGGCTCTGAGTTCAATTGCTTTGATCTGATTCGTCGGCCTGAAGCAGTATGTGAACCTGCTGCAGGCGAAAGACTTGAACGCACTTCTTCCCTCCCCCGAGTTGATGATCAACCTCAACGGTCTGATGGCTAATGTAAGGCTGCAAAGCGCGCTTGTGTTGGCGCTGCTCGTGGTCTTGGTGATTGGTGTCGCCTTTGTCGGCGTCCGGGGAGCACCGTTGTGGCGCTGGTTGAGCGTCGGTGTAGTCAGCTCGCTGCTGATCACTCATCACGTTTACGGTTACGACGCCGGAATCGTTTTGCTGCCGGTCTGGCTGGCGATGTTTCTCTCCAAGAGCCTGTTTTCGCGCATTGCCGCGCTGATATTGGCCGCACCACTCGTGTTCTTTGCGGGGTTGGCTGGAACTCCCTGGTCGATCTTGCCTTCTCTGTCCCTACTGGCGTTCCTGTTCGCGTTGGCTGTTGAGAATTACAGCGAGCAACGCCAAGCAGTCGCCTCTAACCCTGCGGCAGCAGGGTTATGAGGTGAAACCTCGCGTCGTCCTCTAGGTCCAAACAAGACAACAGTGAGACAGTACAAGCTTACGAAGTCAACGATTGAGGCGCACTCTGCTCTCAGTCGCCAATCGACGAGGCGTAGCGCAATCATCTTCCCCTCGCACCATCACGGACAACTCCGGTAGAATCGCGGATGGGTCGTCGTTTCCTGAAAAACTTGGTTTGAAGAGCAGACTCCGAGCCGCTGGTGTCGTCGTTTGGCTGTGCTGGCCTCCCCTGATCGCCGCACAGGGCTCCTATTTTGCCGGCGCCTTGGGTGGGATCTCGACGTTGTCGGCCGACGGTAGGTCTGTGACGACCCAGACCTCGAGTGACATTTCTCTTTACAAGCCGGAAAATGGTCTCACCTTTCGGGTCTTTGCAGGACGGCACCTAACCGATTACGTCAGCGTTGAGGGGAACTACGGGTGGAACCGAAACTCGCTCACCCTGACCGGGTCACAATCGTCTGACACGGGAAACGTCTTCTACGAGCAATCGCGCCGGGCCTCGCAGCACAGCGTCCTAGGAGAGTTGCTGGTCTATTTCCGCAACCGCAAGAGCCAGGTCCGGCCCTATCTGTCGGTGGGAGGCGGCGTGGTTCACGTCGCTAGCACACAGGCGAGCATAGGGCAGGTCATCGGGACGCCAGAGCTGGCCCCCGGGGAATTCAGGTCGACGGAACCCGCGCTACGAGTTGCCGTCGGCATCGACGTGTTTTTAAAAGGGGGTTGGGCGTTCCGTTTCACCTTTAGCGAAACGATTCGCCAGAACGCCATCAGCGCGCAGTTGAGACCGCCGGGCGAACGCAACCTAGTGTAGTGCCACTAACGGTTCTGGACAATGGCGTGGGTTTTGGCGGCGCGCTCGACTTTGGCGAGGATATCTTGTGCCGGAGCTGTCCAGACAAAGGGCTTGGCCGCTTGGTTGCTCGCTTCCAGGTACTCGTGGATGGCGGCCTCGAGTTCGGGAACACTGCGGAACACGCCGCGGCGGATGCGCTTCTGTGTCAGCTCGCGGAACCAGCGCTCGACGAGATTGAGCCAAGAAGAAGACGTGGGAATGAAGTGAAAGTGGAAGCGGGGGTGCTTCGCGAGCCACTTCTTCACCTGCTCATGCTTATGCGTGGAGTAGTTGTCCACGATCAGATGCAGCTCCAGCGCCGGTGGCGTTTCGCGATCGATCTTGCGTAGGAATTTGAGGAATTCCTGGTGCCGATGTCGCGGCAGACAGTCCCCGATCACCTGGCCGTCGAGCACATTGAAGGCGGCGAACAGCGTCGTTGTGCCATGTCGTTTGAAGTCGTGGGTCATGGTGCCGGCGCGACCCTTTTTCAGGGGCAGTCCCGGCTGGCTGCGGTCTAAGGCCTGGATCTGGCTTTTCTCATCGACGCTGAGCACCAGCGCGTGCTCGGGCGGATTCAAGTACAGCCCGACCACGTCGCGGAGTTTCTCGACGAACTGCTTGTCGCGGCTGAGCTTGAAAGTTTCGAGGCGATGGGGCTGCAGTCCGTGCGCTTTCCAGACGCGCTGGATGGCCATCTTGGAGACGCCCAAGTGCTTGGCGAGGGTGCGGGTGCTCCAATGCGTGGCCGCCCGGGGCTTCTCGTGAAGCGTTGTATCGAGGATGCATTGGACGAATTCAGCGGAGAGCGCCGGTTTGCGTCCGGGGCGCGTCCGATCGCGGAGTCCGTCGAGGCCGGACTGGGCGAAGCGCTTTCGCCACAGGATGACGGTCTTGCGGTTGACGCCGAGTTCGCGGGCCATGGCGTGGTTCGCCAACCCCTGCGCACAGCGCAAAACAATGTGCGCTCGCAAGACCATTTTCTGCGTCGTATTGCGGCCTCGAACGAGGCGACGAAGAGCGTTTCGCTGCGGAGCGGTGAGGGCTAGAGCGTCAGCGGATGGCCACATAAACCATCCTATCGCGAAAAGGGTGTTATTGTACAGCTATTTATGTGGCACTACACTAGCAAACTTTCAGAACCTGTTTGGAATAGTGAAGCACTTTTGATGTGCGGGGTTTCCCGACCGGAAAAATCAGGTACAGCCAGCCAATTCGCTTCAGTCTAAGTGCTTTATTCCAAGGGGTATGACGGGGAGCGAATTGGTGACAGTCCCCATTTTTCGCTCTTGCACGACTATTGCCACGGGCTGCCGGCGGCTCCACCGTAGGCTATTATCCTACGCCCCCTCCGGGGGCTGAAGCACACTAAAGTGACGAGGATTGGGTTTAGCTCACGGTTTCTGGAAGCCGACGTAGGGACAGTTGTCCCAATAAATGGGCGCGGCCTCCATCTTTTCCGCAAGCACCCGTGCGTGACAGACACTGCAGCAGTTGAACGACTTCGCTTTTTCTCCAACCGGAAGAATCTGAAACAGCTTTTCGAAAGCGCACAGACTACGGCCGGCCACTTTGGTCTGCGATAAGCTCAACAGGGGCCCTGATTCCTGCTGGCGCCGCACCAGTGCCGAGTAGATATTCGCCTTCAAATAGGAAGGAGCAGGCACTCCCCCGGCCTCGCCTGTTTCTAGCCTCCGAGCAAGCGTTTCGAGCTAATGCTCGTCCGATGGAAGGTTATCGTTCATTCCACCTCCGCTTAAACTGCAGCCGGGCACGTGCCAACAGCCGCTCGATGGCTTTCTCGGTTGGGCCATCTCCCGCGCGCTCCGCTTTTCCCAATAGCGCCATAGCAGCGCTACCGAGTAGGTTTCGGGCAGGCTCGCGAGCACCTCTCGGGTTCTGTTTTCCAGGCGCTGCCGATCCAGAGCCTGGTCGAATTTAGGCTCGCAGGCCGCCGCAACCATTACCTGGGTATTCCCTTCTTCGTCGAGGGGCTCATCGTCGCGAAGCCGGGATCGGTAATAGTCCTCGACTTTGTGCCGCGCAATGCCGAGCAGCCATGCTTTGAGCGAAGAACGCCCCTGAAACCCAGCCAGGTTTTCCAGAGCCGCTAGGAACACCTCCTGAAGTAAATCGTCGACCAGGTCAACGCGGGGAACCAGTCGGCGGTGAAGGTAGGCATAGAGCCCGTCAGAGTAGCAGGCGACGAATTCAGCCGTGGCCTTGCGGTCCTTTCGCAGAACCGCCTCGACCAGACGCGTATCTTCACCGCGGGCCGCCTCGGCAACAGCCGCCGCGGAAGCAGAGTCCTTCGTCGCCTGCAACGGGGCAACTCCCCCCTTAAGACAAGAGTCGCGGGAGTCGACGAATTCCCCCGCTGACGAGGAACAAAACGCGGGTTTTTTGCTGCTGCTAATGGGATGCTCGGGACGCCCGTACTTCCCGACTAATACTTGGTTGCATAAATTCAGGATAGGTTATGGGCGGACAATCCCTGGACCGCTCCCTCACGGTCGCGGCTCGGAAGACTCTGCGAACAAACCACTTCCGGGCCAGACGGACGATCGTATGGTTCTTCGGGAAAGGGCTTTTCAAATAACGCGAACTTTTGCAACCAAGCGCTAATCGTTGCTTCTAAACATGTTGGTCAGCGAGCCCAGCCCACGGGATTCCCCACCACCCGATCGAGACCCAAGGCCGCCGCCCAATTCACGACGCAGTTTGGCGAGCGTCATCGTCTGGATGATCGCCTTTCCGGGCCCCTGGAGTGTCGCTAGGAACAGGCCTTCGCCCCCGAACAATCCGGTCTTGATCCCGCCCGCCAACTGGACGTCGTAGGTGACTGACTCATCGAAGGCAACGATACATCCGGTGTCGACCTGGAGGGTCTCATCCGGTCCAAGCTCGAACTCGAGAAAATCGCCTCCGGCGTGGATGAACGCGACGCCCGGCCCGGTGAGCTTCTGCAGAATGAAACCCTCGCCGCCGAAAAAGCCGGCTCCCAGCCGTTTCGTGAAAGCGATATCGAATTGGACAGTGTGTTCAGCGACGATGAAGCCGTCGCGTTGAACGAGGATGGACTGTCCAGCGGCGAGCTCAAACGCCTGGATCCGTCCGGGAAAGTCGCCGGCCAGTCCGATCTCCCCTTCACCGCCGCTCGGCCGGAAGTGAGTCATGAACAGGGATTCCCCAGCCAACTTGCGCTTGAGCGCCCCAAAGAGCTTCTGTCCCAGTCCCTCACCGGCCATCTGGGTCCGCCATTCGACGCTGGGGGTTTTGTAGACCATCTTGCCGGCCTCGGCGTAAATCTCCTGTCCCGGCTTCAGTTTGATTTGGACAATCTGCAGGTTGTCGCCCTCGATTTTGTACTCGATGGGCTCGACGACCGCCGGCTCGGCCCAACCGGTGGGAACGGGAGCCGGAGAGCCGTCGCCGTCAGCCGTCCCGGTGCCACAGTTGGGGCAAAAAACAGCGCCCTCGGTTAACTGGTTTCCACAACTCGTACAAAACGCCATAGCAGTGCTAGGGTATCACGGTCCCTGTGGCCGCGGAGATTCGCATGGCCAGTGGCCGGTTCCCTGCGGTAAACCGTTGTCGTTGATGTAGCCAAGCGCTAAGATAGACCGGTAGCGGGCGGGCCCGAGTGGGTGGCTTCCATTCGCGGCAACAACCCGAAACAATGCCCAAACCGAGGCAACTGAATGAGCTACACCTTCAATGACCTAAAACACAAGCGGGTGGCCGACCTTCGCGAGATCGCCAAGGGCCTCGATCACGAGGCTGTGAAGGGCTACACGCAATTGAACAAGGATCACCTGCTGCAAGCCGTTTGTAAAGCCCTAGGATTAGACGTTCACGAGCACCACGACGTCAAGGGAATCGATAAGAGCGCGATCAAGGCGGAAATCCGTGGATTAAAGAAAGAACGCGATGCGGCACTCGAAGCGCGCGATCACGCTAAGCTCAAACTGGTCCGCCGCGAGATCCACGGGCTCAAGCACACGATTAGGCGACACACGGTCTGATCTGGTCTTCTCGTATTCTCACCAACTCGCAAAGCGCCGCCTATGGCGATGGGAAAATGGGTACAGCCACCAATTCGCTTCAGGCTAAGTGCTTTGTTTCTTGCGTCATGACGGGGGCGAATTGTTGGCAGTCCCCATTTTTCGCTCCTGCATAAACTCACCCACGATGCGTAAAAGACGGATGGGCCACGGCTTCTTCCTAGTCTTGTGGCTCATGGCTTGGGCCGCCGGCGCCTCGGCTCAACCACCCGAGGCGGCTGCTTCAAAAGCCGTTTTGCAACAGGTCGCCGACTCGCCGTTCCTTGAAGAGAACCTTCGTGTCCTGTGCGATGAGATCGGCGGGCGCATGTCCGGCACGCCGGCCATGAAGCAGGCGGTGGAATGGGCCGTCGAGGCCTTCCGCGATGCCGGCGTCGACAGGGTGCAAACGGAACCGTTCATGATGCCGAACTCCTGGCAGGAAGGAGCAACGAAGATCGAAGTGCTCGCGCCGGTGGGTTTTTCCGTGCGGGGGGTTTCGTCTGCTTGGTCGCCTCCGACTCCTGAGGGCGGCGTTCGCGCCGAAGTCCTCGACGGAGGCAGCGGTGCCAGAGGGGAGATCCTCAATCTGGGAGAACGGGCTCGCGGCAAGATCCTTTTGCTCCGATCGGAACCTGTGACAACCTTTGGCGACTTGGCTGTCGAGCAACGCAAAGCAACCATCGCTTCCCGCGAAGCCGCCGAAGTCGAAGCCGCGGGTGTGGTTTTTATGTCCACCCGGCCGCACGGACTGCTCTACCGCCACATCAACATCGTCAACGGCAAGTTGGACAGCATTCCTTCTGGGCTGGTCGCACGCGAGGACGCTCTACGAATCCTGCGTCTAATCGAAGCCGGGAAAAAGGTTGTGATGTATTTATCGCTGCCCAACGTCACGGGAGGTCCGTTCCAGGCGCGCAACGTCGTGGCGGAGATCGAAGGCAGCGAGTTGCCCCAGGAGATTGTCGTTGCCGGAGCCCATCTCGACTCTTGGGATCTGGGAACCGGATGTCTCGATAACGGGGTGAACGTTTCGTTGGTCATTGAGATCGCTCGTAGCCTGGTTGCCTCCGGAGTGAGACCGCGGCGAACCGTTCGGTTCGTTCTCTTCGGCGCCGAGGAGCAGGGTCTTGTGGGATCGCAAGCTTATGTTCGCGACCACGGGGAGGAACTCGACTCCCACGTCGCCGTCGTGGTTCACGACATGGGGGTCGGCCGTATGGAAGGTTACTCCCTGGGCGGGCGACGCGATATCGAGCGTGGGTTGATGAGGGCGATGCAGCCGGTCGCGGGACGTGGCGCTAATGCCCACAGCTACGAGGCATTTTTCGGCAGCGACCATTTTGACTTCCTTCTGGAGGGGGTGCCGGCCCTGGTCGCCGTGCAAGACACAAGCGAATACGCCCCCACCTACCATTCGAGCGCCGACACCTTCGACAAAGTGAACTTACGGGATCTCCGCCATCAGGTCAGCATCGCCGCCGTCACCGTCTTGAACCTTGCCAACCAGACACCGCGTCTGGGCAAGCGGTTAAGCCGTCGGGAAATCAAAAGTCTGATGCGGCGGACCCAACTCGATGATCAGCTCAAGTTCTTGGGACTTTGGGACGACTGGAAGAGCGGTGAGCGCGGGCGCCGGCGAGAGGAGTGATGGCCGGGGCAACGACCGAGAGGCATTGCCTCACTCGCTTTCGCCTGTCAAAACAGACGACTGTGCTTTCGAGGACACGAAACCCCAAGCCCTGCTGCCAGATTCACACGCATAGAGAACGCGCGCCTCATGCTGCCGTTCGATCTCGTCGAGCTTCCGATTGACCTGGGCTTGCATCTCGGCCTTCACGCTATTAACTACAAGTATTTGGCCTGTCACTAGTGCTTGGTTGCATAAATTCAGGATAGGTTATAGGCGGACAATCCCTGGACCGCTCCCTCACGGTCGCGGCTCGGAAGACTCTGCGAACAAACCACTCCCTGGCCAGACGGACGATCGTATGGTCCTTCGGGAAAGGGCTTTTCAAATAACGCGAACTTTTGCAACCAAGCACTAGCGTTCCAGGCTTCAGTTGCTTGCTGGCGCACACACTCGCGACGAGCAAATCCGAGATTAAGAGATCACAGGCTGAGCCCCGGAAGGACCTTGATCACGCGCTGCACTGCGGCAGCTCACATAAGAAGAGCTACCTGGAACCCCACAGTGCAGTTGGTCATGGCCTCTTGGGCACAACGACAACCTATGAATCCTTCAACGCGTTCAGCGCCGCGACGACTTCGTCTGGTTCCATGCGTCGCAGATAATCCGCCGTGACGTGGCGCTTGCGAACGATTCCGCCGCGGTCAACGATAAAGGTGGCAGGCGCGGGGAGATTCCAACTGCCGTCGGCGTTAAAGCTGCTGACGTCGGTATCGAAGACTCCGGTGTAGATCCACCGCACCTCGTCGGGAACTCGATAGTGCAACCGGTAGGCGCGAATGACGCTCTGGTCCGCGTCGGTCAGGAGGTCGAAGTCGAGCCGCGAGTTGTTGGGCGTCGGCTCGGAATCGTCCGGCGCAACGGCGATCACCGAAGCGCCCAACGAACGAATCCCGGGCAACGCTCTCTCGAAAGCCAGCAACTGCAGGTTGCAGACAGGACACCACGCACCGCGGTAGAAGGTGAGAACAACCGGGCCCTGGCTCAATCGCTCTTCGAGAGACACGTTTTGGCCCGCAGCGTTTGGTAGCCGGAAATCGGCCGCTTTTTCGCCGACTGCCAGTCCAGGCGCGACGCGGTTGGCATCCAATCGCGCCATAGCTTCGCCCATTTGGCGGCCAACCTCGGCAGGAAAACTGTAGCTGTGAAGCAGTTGCTGGATCTCTTCGTTGAGGCTCATCGGTACAAGTTTAGATGCGCGAGTTTAGGATAGCGATTCGGCGAATTATGTGCTACTTCGCCGTTGGTTTGCAAGCTGATGTGCAGGGGGTGGCGTCATCCCTGGTCGCTCCGTCGAAACCCAAAGGCTTTCATTCCCTTGGGTGGGGCATAGGCTTGGCCGTACGCCATGGCCGCTCACTGGCGTTCGCGGCTCCGATTCGGGCATGGCAAGGGTGTGCGAGAGCAAGGGACTGAACCTGGAACGCCAGTGACAGGCCAAGTGTCTGGGCTACTATGGCGCCATGACCCCTCCGAAAACAGCTCATGAACCGCTCCCTGACGCTCGCGGCTGGGAACGAGGACCCTTGTAGCTAGCCCGCATTTCTCACCATCTGGTGAAAAAAGCGGGCTAAGCGAGTCGGCGATGCCGTAACTCATCAAGTAGGGACAAGCGATCCCGCTTGTCCTAGCTGCCGCAGGCGGCTCGTTGTTCACCCGAGCAACGCCCACGGGCGGCCTACATTCCCTGGACCGGCGAGATCGCCGGTCACTACGGCTGCTTCGGCTTATCCACCATGGGCACAAAGCGTACCGGCAGCACAGTCCGTCTGCGGGTTTTTCCGGCAGCATCCTTGTCGATGACGATGAGATCCTGGGACCAACTCGACGGACCGACGGGCGCGACGAGGCGTCCCGGAGCGGCCAACTGATCGACGAGAGCCTGTGGAACCTCTTCCGGTGCGGCCGTGAGAATGATGCGGTCGAAGGGGGCGTTTGCGGGCCAGCCGAGGTAGCCGTTCGCGATCAGAACTTCGACGTTCCGATAACCGCGCTTGTGGAGGCGCTCGCGGGCCTGCTCACCGAGGCTGCGGACGATCTCGATGCTGTACACCCTTTCCGCCAACCGTGACAGCACGGCTGCCTGATAAGCCGAGCCCGTCCCGATCTCCAATACTTTGTGGTGGGGTTCGACGTCGAGCAGCTCGCTCATAAAGGCAACGATGTAGGGCTGTGAAATGGTCTGGCCGGCGCCGATCGGCAAAGGGTGGTCTTCATAGGCCTGGCGGGTAAGGCTCTCGGGCACGAACAAATGCCGGGGTATGTTTTCCATCGCCTCCAGGACGCGGGCGTCTCTGACTCCGCGAGCGCGGATCTGGAGGCGTACCATCGCCTTGCGCTCGGCTTCGTAGGAGGCCGCTGGGGCAGCGGAGGCAGAAGCAGGTGGCTCGGACAGGCCGCTGCACCCGCTAACAAGTGTGCAGGCGAGTGCGAACAAGACGAGAAGGGTCAGGGAAAAGGCGTTGTGAGGAGCAAGCCTTTCCGACGTGTCAGGCATCTCTTCCGAGGATGGCATTAAAGGAGTCCGGGGGCAAGATTTACGAGCGTCTCTCCTAAAGGCGTCGGAAACTCGATATCCTCAAGACTTATGTCTCAGCCCCAACTAGAGCGGAAACTAGGTGTCGTCAGCGCTACGGCTCTAGTCGTCTCGAACATGATCGGCGTCGGTATTTTCGCCACGACCGGCTTTCTAGCCGGGGACCTGGGGTCGCCACAGCTCGTCCTGGGGATCTGGCTCGTCGGGGCCGCCATAGCCTTGCTCGGCGCGCTGTGCTATTCCGAGTTGGGCATCAATTTCCCGCGCTCCGGCGGCGAATACGTCTACCTTTCCGAGGCCTGGGGACCGACCTGGGGCTTCATCGACGGATGGGTCAGCTTCTTCGCCGGTTTCTCGGCTCCGATTGCCGCCACCGCTCTGGTGATTTCAGCCTACTTGGCCCACTTCTATCCCAGCCTTGACGCGGGGTATCCGGGCGCACCCGTTGTAGAGCTGGGTTTCATCACGATTCAACTTGGGGGTGCGCAACTGGTCGCTTGCGGCATCGTGATCGCCTTCACGCTGCTCAATCTCCTGGGCGTTTCGCAAGTAGCCGCACTCCAAAATATTCTGACCGCGACCAAGCTGCTCGTCATCGCGGCTTTCGTCGTGCTGGGGTTTACGGTCGGAACGGGTGACTGGGGCCACTTCACTCAAACGGCCGAACGTGCGTCATCGCACGGGTTGGGCGTGCAGTTCGCCATCAGCTTGGTGTTTGTCTATATGGGGTATAGCGGCTGGAACGCGGCCATCTATGTGGCCGAGGAAATCCGAGACCCCGGACGGACGCTGCCTATTGCCTTGATCTTGGGCACTTTTCTGGTGGCGATCCTCTACGTCGTCCTGAATTGCCTCTACGTGTACGCGACACCTCTCGAAAATCTGAAGGGTGTGGTGGCAGTCGGCTCGGCAGCCTCGGCCGGTCTTTTCGGCCCTCGCGTGTCCGGGTTATTCAGCGCCGCCATGGCAGTTTCGTTGCTGGCCACGGTCAATGCCATGTGCATGATCGGTCCTCGCGTTTACTACGCGATGGCGAAGAACCGAGCTTTCTTCGCAATCGCCGCGAAGGTACATCCGCGATGGAAAAGTCCTTGGGTGGCGGTCATTTGCCAGGGCATATGCTGTTGCCTGCTTATTTTGTTGGCAACATTCCGAGATCTGTTCGTATACGTGGGATTCACTCTGAACTTGTTTTCGGCCCTTTCAGTATTGGCATTGTTCAAGTTTCGCAAACGTCCCGAGTGGAAACGGCTGCCTTGGGTCAGCTTCGGCTATCCCCTGCTCCCCGGTTTGTACATTGCGGTCAGTTTATGGATATTTCTACACTTCGCGTCGAGTGAAGTGAAGGTTGCCGCCTGGAGCCTGGCGACGATTCTTGTGGGGGCGCTGATTTATCACTTTTCTATCAAAAGAGGACAACCTGAGCCACACTAACCCTACAGACTTGCATCCCTTGGAAGCAGAAGCTTCCCGAGTTGCCGCCGTGAATGGGCCGGTGCGATCATGAGAGTAGGATCTGTCCCCAAGCCCTGGTAGAGTCTCTGTGAACAGGGCCGGCAAGGGCCGTCGGCGTATACAAGCTATCCACTTGCCGAGCCGATACTTGTGTGGCCCGAGAGCGGCGGCAGGCGGTCCTACTGGGTCTTTTCCGGCGATCGTCGAAGAGGACCTCAGTCCCTACACCCGGAGAAACGATGAATAGCTTCGGTGCTCGAACTACGCTTACGGTTTCGGACCGAACCTACGAAATCTTTCGCCTCGATGCCGTAAAAAGACACGATGTGGGCCCGCTTCCCTATTCGCTAAAGATTTTGCTGGAGAATTTGCTGCGCAACGAGGACGGCAAGACCGTGACCGCCGCCCACATCGAAGCCTTGGCGAGCTGGGACCCGCGGGCGACACCGAGTCACGAGATCGCCTATCGCCCGGCGCGGGTGCTGATGCAGGATTTCACCGGCGTCCCCGCCCTCGTTGACCTGGCGGTCATGAGGGAAGCCATGAAGGCGCTCGGAGGCCACCCTTCCCGAATCAATCCGCTACAGCCGGCTGAGCTTGTGATCGACCATTCGGTTCAAGTGGACCGCTTCGGCAGCTCGGAAGCGTTCCAATTGAACGGCCAGCTCGAGTATTTGCGCAACCGGGAGCGCTACGAGTTCCTCAAGTGGGGCCAGAAGGCTTTCCGTAACTTCAAGGTCGTGCCCCCTGAAACCGGCATTGTCCACCAAGTAAATCTGGAATACCTGGCCCGGGTCGTCTTCAGCGACGAGGAAAACGGCGGCCTCCGCGCGTTTCCCGATACGTTGGTGGGAACGGACTCGCACACGACGATGATCAACGGTCTCGGGGTCCTGGGCTGGGGCGTGGGGGGCATTGAAGCTGAAGCGGCGATGCTCGGCCAACCGATCTCGATGCTGATTCCGCAAGTTGTGGGCTTCAAGCTCAGCGGGCGATTGGCGGAAGGCGCCACGGCGACCGACCTCGTTCTCACCGTGACCCAGATGTTGCGCCAAAAAGGCGTGGTGGGCAAGTTCGTCGAATTCTACGGCGCCGGGCTTTCCGGTCTGCCGCTCGCCGATCGCGCGACGATTGCCAACATGGCCCCCGAATACGGCGCGACGTGTGGCATTTTCCCGATCGACGGTGAGACGCTCGAATATCTTCGCCTGACGGGTCGTGCCGAAGAGCAGATTGCGCTGGTGGAAGCCTACGCCAAAGAGCAAGGCATGTTCCGCGAGCCAGACTCGCCCGACGCCACCTATTCGGACACTCTCGAGCTGGATTTGACCGATGTCGAACCGAGCCTAGCCGGGCCTCGTCGCCCCCAAGACCTGGTACCACTGAAAAAGGCGAAAGAGTCATTCGAATCCTCTCTTGCCGGGATGCTTTCTGAAAGAAGAGTGGGCCCCGGCGGCTCGGGAGCCGCGGCAAAGAGCTCAGGAACCGCGGTAGCAGTTGAAACCGCGCCGGCCGCCGTGAAAGTCGAGCACGCCGGAGAAGCCTACGAACTGCGCCACGGCTCGGTCGTCATCGCCGCGATCACGAGCTGCACGAATACGTCGAACCCAGCGGTCATGGTGGCTGCCGGCCTGGTTGCCAAGAAAGCGGTAGAGCGCGGCTTGCAGGCCAAACCCTGGGTCAAAACGAGCCTGGCACCCGGCTCGAAGGTCGTCACCGAATACTTGAAGCGATCGGGGTTGGCGGAATACCTCGACATGATCGGGTTCCACTTGGTCGGCTACGGGTGTACGACCTGCATCGGGAACTCGGGTCCACTGCCGGAAGCGGTTTCCAAGGCCATCGCAGAAGGCGATCTAGCGGTCGCTTCGGTGCTCTCGGGCAACCGCAACTTCGAGGGGCGAATTCACTCGGAAGTACGGATGAACTACCTAGCCTCCCCACCTCTTGTCGTGGCCTACGCGCTGACGGGACGCATGGACGTCGACCTGATGGAGGACCCGCTCGGCACCGATCTCGAGGGCCATGACGTGTATCTGCGCGACCTCTGGCCTACCCAGAAGGAAGTTCAACAAATAATTCGCTCGACCGTCCGCTCGGAGCTATTCAGAAAGACCTACAGCCAGGTATTCGCCGGCGACAAGAATTGGAACTCACTCGACGCTCCGGCGGACGTCCTGTTTGACTGGGACGGCAGTTCGACCTACGTGCGCCGTCCGCCATATTTCCTAGACACAGGTCCCGAGCCGGAGCCGGTCACCGACATTGCCGGCGCGCGGGCCCTGGCGCTTCTGGGCGACAGCGTCACGACCGACCACATCTCACCGGCGGGGGCGATCAAACCTGACAGTCCAGCGGGGCAGTACTTGATCGAGAACGGCATCAAGCCGGCGGAATTCAACTCCTACGGCTCTCGACGGGGCAACCATGAGGTGATGATGCGTGGCACGTTCGCCAACGTGCGCCTGCGTAACCGCTTGGCTCCAGGGACGGAGGGCGGTTGGACACAGCATCTTCCCGACGGCGAGCAAATGACAATCTATGACGCGGCGATGAAGTATCAAGCCGAGGGAGTGCCGTTGATTGTGCTGGCCGGCAAGGAATACGGGGCCGGGTCGTCACGCGACTGGGCCGCCAAGGGGCCTCGCTTGCTGGGTGTGCGCGCCGCGATCGCTGAAACCTATGAGCGCATTCACCGCTCGAATCTCGTCGGCATGGGGGTCTTGCCGTTGCAATTCAGGCCGGGTGACGGTGTCGAGTCTCTCGGGCTAACCGGGCGTGAGATCTACAACATCGAGGGCCTGGGCGACGGTTCGGCCAAAGACGTGACGGTCAGAGCAACCCCCGAGCGCGGCAAACCGATTACCTTCCAAGCTGTGGTCCGCATCGACACCCCCCAGGAAGTGCTCTACTACCAGCACGGCGGGATCTTGCAATATGTGCTGCGGCAGATGGTGAAGGGGTAGAGCCGACCGGGCTACGTGCTTGGTTGCACAAATTCCCGATAGGTTATAGGTGGACAATCTCTGGACCGCTCCCTCACGGTCGCGGCTCCGTTTTCCGCTCTCGAAGCTTTTTGCGACTTTTCGCAGGAATCTGAGTCGGTAGGTAGTGACGCGGCTGCGCCACCCTAACGTCCGGTTTGGGTGTGCTCTTCGATCCAAACGCCGATCGTTTCAAGGGCGACGGGGGCGATGGTTTCGTTGATCTTGGAGTACTCCGCCGGGAGGCCGGTTTCACTCGTCTGCAGAAGATGATTTAGCCCGGGCAGCTCCACCAGTTTGAAATCCTGGTTGCCCGCGGCCTTGAGTGCCTCGCCGATGGCGGGCATGTTTTCGGCAGGCGGTACCTGGAGGTCGTGTTCACCCGTCACGACGAGCACCGGGCATTTGACTTTGCGCAGCCTCGGGGCGGGGTCGAAGGTCAGGAAATGGCGAAACCACGGCGTCAGCAGCATTTTCGACTGAGCTTTGATCGCCGCCTCGCCAGGGTAGCCGCGTGCCTGCTTCTCCTGATCTGTCAGTCCGGAGAAGCGCTCTTGCTGGATTTCCAGGAGCTTCTCCACAGCTGTGTCATTGTTCTTTTCCGCCTTTACCACGGCGAACAGCCGCTCTTGCAAAGCGCGATTCTGCTCGATCGGATCTTTCCCCATCCCCATGGCCCGCATCATGGCCGCTGACTGCAGATAAAGCAGTTCTTCCCCGACGAGTCCGGGGGCAGCCACGAGAACGATGAACGCTACATCTTGAGACGTTGCCGCGACCAGGGGCGCGACGATCGCACCTTCGCTGTGCCCCAAGATTCCGATCCGCGCGCGGTCGATTTCTTCGCGACCCTTCAGGAACTTCAGGCCGGCTAGAGCGTCGCTTGCGAAGTCTTCCATGGTGGACTCAAAAACGCTGCCTGTCGAGCCGCCCACACCGCGATCGTCAACCCGCAGCACACCAATGCCATGGCGGGTGAGGTGGTCCGCCAGAACCAGAAATGGCCGATGACCCATCAGGGTCTCATTGCGATCCTGCGGACCTGACCCCGAGACCAGCAGAACCGCCGGAACGGGATGTTCGGACCTGGGCAGAGTCAAGGTTCCGGCGAATTTCACGACGGCTCGGTCGTTCATAAACGAGACTTCGATTTCGTCATAGGGATAAGGCTTCTTCGGATCTTGGGGACGACCAATGTCAGGGACCTTCTCCTGGCGTTTGATCACCAAAGGCAGTACGCCGCTCCCCTGTCTCCACTCGCCGGTGATCTGGGAACCGTCCTCGCTTATCGTGCCCTCGAATTCGGCCACGGGTTCTTTTAGCTTGAGCTGAACCGAATTCCCGTCGACCCGGATCCTGCTGATCTTCAAGCCTTCGGCGCCTTGATCGATGCTATCGACCGTTCCGCTCAGACTACCGTCCTCCGATTTCGAAATCTTGAAGAGCAGCCGGAGCGTGATGGGGCCGGGATTAAGCACCCCGAGCCAAATACCTTCCAGACCTTCACCCGGCACACCGTCCGGGATAGAGACCGCAGCCTGCCGCGGGCTCGCCTCCTCTTGAGCCGAAGCCAAGCCCGTGCTCAGCCCGAGAGCATACAGCAGAAAAGCCCCAGCAACAGCGAGAAAGTTCTTCATGCCTATCTCCTTGAGTCTCGCCTTATCACCTTGCTTCTGCCCTATAATACGCACGACTCGCCAATTCGTTTGACGGAAATCATAGCGAAGTAAGGCGTGAAAGCCGAAAGAGGTTCCAAACCTTCTGGCATGTCGAACGGCAGACCGAGGCTCTCGCCCTTCTAGTGGATGTCCTGGGACGAGTTCACCATACAGATTCGGCGATGTCGGGCTTGACAGCCCGACACGGCAGGCTGAAAGCGTGCGCCACGTCGCCAGGACGATCAGAAAGTCTTGTCTGGGACAGCTTTCTAGCTAGGGAGCAGATGATGGCAGCGCACTGTCCTGAATGCAATCAACAGCTCGATAGACAGACCTTGCGCCAAGGGTTCAGATGGTCCGCGCTTCAACAAGTGCAAATCAATTGTCCAAGCTGCAAGACAACGCTCGAGATTACACCGCGTAGCGTATCGTTGATCGCAGTAGCGTGCTGTCTGTTGGCGGTCATCACGATCCCTGGGATGTCGTATTTACATCAAAGTGGTTTGCCTCTGTTCGTGGTGGCCGTGATACCACCACTTCTGATTATTCTTTGCATGCCAATCCTTTACGTGTTGCTGAGTCGATTCCACGTCAAACAGGAGCTCTCCATTCGCTAGGGTCTTGGTTGCATAAATTCACGATAGATCATAGGCCGACAATCGCTGGACCGCTCCCTCACGGTCGCGGCTCGGAAGACTCTGCGAACAAACCACTTCCGGGCCAGACGGACGATCGCATGGTCCTTCGGGAAAGGACTTTTCAAACAGCGCGCACTTTTGCAACCAAGCACTAGGGTCTCGTTCGGACACGCCCCTTCCACGCGTTCACTCGAACTGATTCGCCTCGCGCCAGGCATCGAAGCCGCCCGAGAAGAGAACGCTCAAGCAGCTCTTGACCGAATCACATCCCCCCGGGGGCGCCTTGAGCCGCGGAGTGTCGCCCCGTTTGTCGTACATCCCAAAGCCCCAGGCTTCCCCAGCGTCGCGAGGCGAATCGTAAACCTGCCACAAGACGACGTAAGGGCAACCCCACTCGAGCACTGTCTTCAGCGCGTAATACAACCGCGGCAACAGGGGACCGGTCGGGAGGTGTTCGAAACGGTCCCGGGCGTAGCCCAGCTCCCCAATCATGACGAAGTCCTTCCCAAATCGCCGGCGGCCAAGCGGCGAAAGCGACCTCTCGGCCTGCGATCGGATTCGTTCCAGGTCGCGGCGCAACCGGGTGACCGTCTCCTGGGGCTCCGTATCGCTCTCCCGCGTTTCAAAGGGCGAGTTAGCCGACTCGTAGGCGGAGTAGGAAAGCAGATCGAAGACGACGTTGGGGACGACATGCTCAAGGGCAGACCAACCTTGCTCGGAAGATCCCTGTGTCGGGGCAGCCTTTTGAAATCGGGCGCCCCGCTTAACTAGGCGCAGGTTGACGAGGTTGATCTCCAAGGCGTGAAAGATGCGCAGGCGAGCCTCCGGATAGCTCTTTCGAACCTCGTCTACCGCTTGAAATCTAGTATTTGTCCATTGCGTCAAGGTGTCGATCGCTCTCTGCGGCGATCCGGTATAGTTCATGATCTCGAGCAACTTTTCATCGGCCTCCGAGTTGGCCAAGATAACGGTCTTAGGCTTATCGCCGAATTGCCGGTAAAGAAACTCGCACAGCTGTTTCGTCTGGCCGTGTTCAAGTTCTGTTTCGGCCTTGCTCCACGGGCGCAACAGGTTGATGTCATCGGGTCCGGCCCCGTAGTCCCGAAGCGGATAAACGGTCAACACGACGGTTTCGATGGCATCATCTTCCAATACGGATCGGTAACGGGGCAGCGCCAGGATCTTGGCCGGCGTCAAAGGCCCGTCAACGCGATCGCGACTAAATAGCCTCGAAGAAAAAGGCAGCCGCATGTAATCGAACCGCGCGCCCAAATAAAGCCGGAACACTCGAGAACCGGTTTCCACACTGCGCCGGCGCGCCCTGGTCAGCAAGTCCTCGCTTGCCGCGAAGTTAGGAGATCCAACCCATTGATAGAAACCGATTCGCTGCTCGAGTTGAGGCTGAGCCGAAACCCCGCTTGCGATGAACAACACTACGCCGAAACCTCGCCTCAGGGTCCTCGTCACGGCGTGACCTCGATCATGTGGGGATAGCTAAGGCGACCCTCCACATCGACTCGGACCGGCAGCAATCCCGGTTCTAAGTTGGGGGGTAGCTTCACGTTGATCTGGTTAGGTCCCACGTAGAGCACTTCGCCCGCTATTTCACCGAATAATACAGATGTCCGCCGGGGCACGAAGTTTCGACCGTAGACGGTCAGGACGGCGTTCGGACCAAAAGGAGGTGGCGTGTGTTCGACCCCGTCGACGATCGCATCTCGGAAGATAGCGGGGAACTCGCCGGCGACCAGGGGTTGATCCGGCAGGGCCGGCGGAAAAACACGCTGCCACCAGCTTGGGCGGTACTCGATTCGCAGGGTAACCGGCCCAGTTCGATCGGGGTCGATCACCATGTACCCGAGCGGGTCGCGTTGAATCGGTAGATCGGTCCACTGGTCCGGCCCATCGAGCACAGCCGCTCGCCATTCCGGTCGGGCGGTTACGCGCAGGAGGATCATATCCGACGGCCCCAGATCGGCTCGGATCTCCCCTCGACCGGCCGCCGTCCAGTGAAGGCCGACAGCTTCGGGACGGCCGGCCCAATCCAGGTAGGCTTCCAGCCCCTGACGATCGAACAATCCGCGGATGGGACGAAGCGTTTTCCGCGACGACCGGGAGACCACCACCGCCTGAGCCGCGTTGGGGCTTGGCACGTAATAGACACACCACCCTTTCTCGTCATACAGGCATTCGAAGTAGGCGTGAAATCTCTGCCAGTCCGCGGTGACAACGTACTGCACGCCCACGGCCTTCAGCCAAAGCAGAAATTCGGTGCGGCGCTCGCCCCAGCGAACGAATTCAGCAGCCTGTGCCAAAACGGGGTTCCCCATAACGTCGATCGAAACCGGCCCGAAAACCAGCGCACCCTCTGAGTGTTGGTTGATCCACTCGAGTGCGCCTTGCGGCATGGGCGCCGGCTGTAGCGAGTAGCGGGGTAGCAGCAAGAACGTCCAAGCCGCGCACGAGAGAAACACAGCGAAGCAGGCCCAGCGCACCCGCGGCGATCGGAACGGCGGCCAAAGTGTGGCGAGACCCACCACCGCCAGTTCCGCCACGGCAAGCGCATCGAGCGGACGAGGGCGGCCGGGGAAGGTCGCAAGCAACAATATCGCGATACTCGCAACGAAGAGTAGGGCCGCCGCCCGAGGCTTGCGCCGGCCAACCTCCAGCGCCAGAAGCAAAAACGGAACCAACGACCAGAACAGGACCCGGGCGCCGTCGGGTTGATCGAAAACGGTGTACAGCCGCGAGGGCGCAAGAGCGTAGAGCAATGCTGCTGTCGCCGCGGTTGCGACCGTTCCACGCAGTCGCCTCGCCAGCAGATAGATTCCCGCGCAACCCACCGTGTAGGCAAAGCCAACCACCGCGAGGTATGCCCACTCCGTGGGACTGCCTGTGATCCCCACGACGCAGGCCAGGAGCAACGGAAGCAGCGGCGATGCGACCGAGAACGGTGGCACGGCACCCAGCTTCAACACTTGCTCCGCGGCTTGCATCGAGACCTGGGCAGTGCTGTCGGCGCCGTAGATCATTGCGCCACATGAATCTCGACCGACGGAAACGTCCGCCGTCCCAGCCGAATGGTCAGCTTGTGCGCGCCCGTCCCGACATGGTCAGGAAGGGTCAGATTGAACTCATAGAGCCGCGTCAGCGGATCGACAGCATAGGGTTCCACTTGTTCCACCGGGTGACCGTCGATATCGGCGGCGAATGCGCTGTTGACCTCCGCCTCCGAATCAGCATCCACCTCTTCGAGCCTGACCCGGATCTTTCGGCTCTCGATAGCGACGCTCGAAAGCAGGTTAGCACCATCGCTCACGCGGACCAGCCGGGGCACGAGAGGCCCTGGTGGAGCGACCCGCATCAAGGCGGTATTCGAGGCGGGCCTGCCCAAGACGCGAAGACGTACAGGAACCATACCGGTTCGAACGTCGGCGTGATCAACTCGAGCCAGATTCTCTTTGGCTAAGGCGATCATTTCACCGGAAACGTCCACGCCGGAGATATGGCCGAATACCTCGCTTAGTGGAAGCATCAGACGACCGGGCCCGCAGCCGATCTCCAGCGCCGAAAGCTGTTTGAAATCCGTGCCAGGAGGGAAACGCCGGAATTCTTCCCTCAGGATTCTTAGAACGTCGGCGGCCGAGTCAAAGAACTCCTCTCGGCTCTGTCGCAGGCGCCCAAACGCAGCGTAGTAGCAAGCGTCTTTCCGGGCTCGCCGATCCCAGTCCGAGCGCATTTGCTCACTGACCGTACTTGGGAAAGTCATCGAACAACAAGGTTAGCGGAAGGCGCGAAAAAAATCGACGCCTGGAACTCAATCATGTAGGGCAGCCGTGCTGCGCTACTAATCTTCAATGACTTAGCGGATCCCTTGACAGACCAACTCCCTAGGCTTTCTCATGAGGGTTTGGACGACCGGCGTTGAACGAACGTTATTTTTGTAGGGGCGGACCACCGCGTCCGCCCAAACGTTGTCGTGAGAAATACGGACTAGCTTAGTAGTCCATTTCATAAGTTCGGTTACGCATGTTTAGATTTAGAAGCCAGGTGGACGATCGGGGACTTCGGGCACGGCATGCCGTGCCCCTACATTTCCAGGCGCCCAATAGATCTGTAGGGGCACAGCATGCTGTGCCCGCCTGCCCTCGCCCGAAACGTGGTGTAATGTGGTATCCACTTGACTCAGGTGACCCCAAGATGTAGTATGCGCCTTCGTGGAGGATTATCCACGCGACCTGCTCGAGTTCGAGGTACGCTTCGCCAGCGAAGAGGCCTGTCGCGACTATCTGTCCGCGTTGCGCTGGCCGGAGGGTTTCCGCTGTCCGGGATGCGGGCATGAGCGGGCTTGGCCGGTGCGTAAAGTGTGGTTCGAATGCGCTCGCTGCGGGCGGCAGACGTCGGTGACCTCGGGCACGATCTTCCAAGACACACGTAAGCCGCTGCGGCTGTGGTTCCGGGCGATCTGGCACGTCACTTCGCAAAAGAACGGGGTCAGCGCGCTGGGTCTGCAGCGCGTTCTCGGGTTGGGCAGCTATCAAACCGCGTGGACCTGGATGCACAAGCTGCGGCGAGCGATGGTGCGTCCGGGGCGGGAGCGATTGGCGGGCGTAGTCGAGGTCGATGAGACCTATTGGGGCGCTGAGGAAGAGGGTGTGAGCGGCCGGCAGACCGAGCGTAAAGCCTTGATTGCAGTAGCCGCGGAAGAGAGAGGCCGCGGGCTAGGACGGATCCGCATGCAGCGCGTGCGGAACGCATCGGCGGCCAGTTTGATGCCCTTCGTGGAGGAGTCGGTCGAGCCGGGAAGCGTGGTGCACACCGACGGCTGGCTGGGCTACGAGCCGCTGGAGAAGAAGGGCTACCACCATCGCATCGTCTTTCTGTCGGGCCGCCGCAAGCAGGCCTCGGAATTATTGCCGAGGGTGCACCAAGCGATCTCGTTGCTCAAGCGCTGGCTGCTGGGCACGCACCAAGGCGCGGTTAGCCACGAGCATCTGGACTACTACCTCGACGAGTTTGTGTTCCGCTTCAACCGGCGCAACTCACGCAGCCGGGGAAAACTCTTCTACCGCCTTGTGCAGCAGGCAGTCGCCGTGGACCCAACGCCGTATCGATCGATCGTCGCCGACTGGGACGCTGAGGCCCCGTGAGCCCAACCACAAGATGTTGGGGTTGCCTGAGTCAAGTGGATACCCCATACGTGGTGTATTTATGAAATGGAGTACTTAGGTATTCTTTCACCACATTCCGATGGCCAAAAGTTGGCAGACAATACGAGCCGGACGTCGGCTAAACAGGCAGGAGCCGACAAGGGAAGATAGCTATCACGGATCGCGCCCGAATATAGTAGGCTAGTCCTATACTTGCGGAATTAGCGAATCCCTCGAGTCCCGCGTCCGCGCTATGAACCTGCCGAACGCCCTCACCGTACTGCGGATCTTCTTCGTGCCGCTGCTGTTGGCGGTGATGCTACGCCGCAATATCGAGATCGACACGGGCTGGGTGATCATCTCCAAGGAATGGCTGGCCCTCGTCATTTTTTTGATGGCTGCGGCCACCGATCTGTTGGACGGCTACTTGGCGCGGCGCCGGCGGCAGATCACCACCTTCGGGAAGCTGCTCGACCCTCTGGCCGACAAGCTGCTGATTTCGGCGGCCTTTATCTCTCTAGTGGAACTGGGGCGAGTCCCGGCCTGGATGGTGGTGATTATCGTGAGCCGAGAGTTCGCGGTCACCGGGCTGCGAAGCATCGCCATCTCGCAAGGCTACGCGATCAGCGCCAGCGATCTGGGAAAGACGAAAATGGTCACGCAGGTCATTGCTGTTTCGCTGTTGCTGGTCGCACCGTATTCGGCCCTCGTGGGCGAAATGGCTTACGTAGCACTGTGGTTCGTTGTGGTCTTTGCCGTCATATCAGCCGTCGACTACTTCCGGGCCTTCCGGAAAAAGGTCGAAGCCCGGGATGCTGCCGCAGTTGCTCCCAACGTGGTCGAGCTTCGCAAGGAAGACAAGGAAAACTTGGCAAGCTAAGAGAAGACGGAAGTTAGTTCGCCCAATCCTTCAGGCACAGTCGCTGGTCCCTTCCTACCGCCGCCGCGCTGACAACGTCCATCAGCAAGCTCCCCGGTGCGTAGCATGCAGCTCTATAGGAGCACAAGACGCCTCAAGGCTCCTCGAGGTCGAACAGTACAGCGCCTTCTTCCTTCGTAGCAATTTCCTGGTCGAAGAAGGCAACGATCAGATCCCGCCGCGCCAACAGCGCGCGGATCTCGACATCCCTCAGGTACGGTCTCAACTCGCTCGATAGGCTCTCGTAGTCCAGCCGCCGCATAGCTTCGAGGAATCTCCGGTCGCACTTCCCCAACTGCTTGACTTTGTGAAGCTTTTTGTGGCGCCGGAAAGCACGTGTGTGGTCGATCATCCACAGTTTCCAGTCGTTTGTAATGAGCAGGTTCCCCAGATTGCGATCGACGTTGTAAATAAGCTCGTCAAAGACCCGGACACGGTGGATCCGGTTGTTCCAAGCCCGCCGGTCGGGCGGCTGGGTTCGGCTTAGGTAGCGCTTCTTTTCCGTCATCAGGAGATCGTCGACCCACCATGTCAGCGCACCCCTTTTCCCGTTCAACGTCCGCTTTACGCTAACGGGGGTCATTCCTAACCCGAGCATACCGTCAAGGAGGTAAGCCGCAATGTTATACCGGTAGCTGTCATGAAAATCTATCTCCGTCCCGGCTCCTGAGTGATGAGTCATTTTCCAAACATCGACATCCTGAAATTGAGCATCGTGAGTAAAGTCGCCGTCAGTTAGAGTGACGCGCTTGGATGCGGTTGTTCCCTCCGAGATAGAGCGCGTCTTCACGACTTTCGCGGTTGACAGAAACTCCTCTTTCTGCTGAAGGGTCCATAGCGTCGGGTCGGTGGGCCGGGAACGTTCGGCGGCCCGGATTCCGCATAGCAGCGGCAGGACAATTGCCGCGAAAAGGACGGCTTGTCTGGGAAGCCTAAACACCGCTCTCATGGCGATCCGTGGTGACCGGCCCTTGGCGGGCGACGGGCCAAGCTAGCAACCATCCTACCAGGCACGCTCCGCCATCTGGCCGGCCATCGCCTTGGCCCCGTCTAGAGCTAGTACAGCCGCATGTTTTGATTCGTTGGAGAGACCCCCGACCGCCTCCTCGACATCTTCGCGCGTCAAGGCCAGCGCTTGCTCCGCTGTCTTGCCCAACAGGAGCTCGGTTAAAGCAGAGCCGACGGCAATCGAAGCGGTGCACCCGCGGGTCAAATACCGGACTGCGGCTAGTCGACCCTCCGCGACCCGCGCACTTAGCTGGAGAATATCCCCACAGACAGGATTCGATACCTCTATCCGGATGTTCGGGCTCGGCAACTCGCCGACGTTGCGGGGATTCTGAAAATGGTCAAGGAGCCGATCGCTGTACACGAGCCCATATTCTACTGCTCAAAGGCAAACGCGGGCCCGGCGCGCCCAACAAATCGATCAGGCTAAGCACCGGCCTAGCAGCGCCGAAAACAACAGACCGACAGGCCGGTGAGAAAGTTCCGTACAGGAATCCGGGGAGGCCCAGCACCTACTGAGTAGAATCCTTGTCGAAATGGGAAGAAAATCCCATGGAACGGGGGACCGTTCGTGAGACGCGAAAACAGAGCCGGGGTCGGGAGCCCGCGCTCAAGCTTCGTGAAATCACCTGGCTTGGCGATAACAGCGCCAGTGTGGCCGTGACCGCATCCTTCTCGGGCGCAGCCCTGTTTGGTTCCGGCTCCTCCGGATCAGGTAGAGGAACAGACGCAGTAGGTTGGCGTCAGCGCTTGGCCGCCGCCTTGCGCCGTTTGCGCTTTCCCTCAGTTGAGGATGCCCGTAGTTCGGCTAAGTACTTGGGGGGCCGACCGCGGCGAGGTCGACCGGCTGCGAGGCTCTCCAGCATCCGGATGACATGGTTCAGGCGCTCCAGTTCCTCGCGTAGGACTTTGATGGCAAATGTGGTATCCACTTGACTCAGGTAACCCCAACATCTTGTGGTTGGGCTCACGGGGCCTCAGCGTCCCAGTCGGCGACGATCGATCGATACGGCGTTGGGTCCACGGCGACTGCCTGCTGCACAAGGCGGTAGAAGAGTTTTCCCCGGCTGCGTGAGTTGCGCCGGTTGAAGCGGAACACAAACTCGTCGAGGTAGTAGTCCAGATGCTCATGGCTAACCGCGCCTTGGTGCGTGCCCAGCAGCCAGCGCTTGAGCAACGAGATCGCTTGGTGCACCCTCGGCAATAATTCCGAGGCCTGCTTGCGGCGGCCCGACAGAAAGACGATGCGATGCTGGTAGCCCTTCTTCTCCAGCGGCTCGTAGCCCAGCCAGCCGTCGGTGTGCACCACGCTTCCCGGCTCGACCGACTCCTCCACGAAGGGCATCAAACTGGCCGCCGATGCGTTCCGCACGCGCTGCATGCGGATCCGTCCTAGCCCGCGGCCTCTCTCTTCCGCGGCTACTGCAATCAAGGCTTTACGCTCGGTCTGCCGGCCGCTCACACCCTCTTCCTCAGCGCCCCAATAGGTCTCATCGACCTCGACTACGCCCGCCAATCGCTCCCGCCCCGGACGCACCATCGCTCGCCGCAGCTTGTGCATCCAGGTCCACGCGGTTTGATAGCTGCCCAACCCGAGAACGCGCTGCAGACCCAGCGCGCTGACCCCGTTCTTTTGCGAAGTGACGTGCCAGATCGCCCGGAACCACAGCCGCAGCGGCTTACGTGTGTCTTGGAAGATCGTGCCCGAGGTCACCGACGTCTGCCGCCCGCAGCGAGCGCATTCGAACCACACTTTGCGCACCGGCCAAGCCCGCTCATGCCCGCATCCCGGACAGCGGAAACCCTCCGGCCAGCGCAACGCGGACAGATAGTCGCGACAGGCCTCTTCGCTGGCGAAGCGTACCTCGAACTCGAGCAGGTCGCGTGGATAATCCTCCACGAAGGCGCATACTACATCTTGGGGTCACCTGAGTCAAGTGGATACCCCATTTGATGGCATTGTGGATAGGTTCGCTAGCCATACGACGCACCTCCGTTGTTGATATCGTCCCCTCGACACCAGGGCTTTACGACAGCGGGACAACACAGGTGGACTTGCCTGAAATTTCAACCTGCATACGTCGCCGAAGTCTCCCCCGCGAGACCAGCGTTGCCGTCGCCATCAGGGAGGCTCTGGTTATAAAGCCGCCTCGACGATCGGTCGATAAACATCATGATTAGCCATGGCTATCGAAACCAAAACCCCGTCTGAGACCGGCGAGGCTACGCCTTCGGGAACTACCAGGCCGTGGGCTTTGAAGGCCCTGCCGCCGTTCCCGGCGGTTGCCTTGCAGTTGCTGAGCTTGTTGGACGATGACGAAGTGCCGATGAAAAAGATCGTCGAGCTGCTGCGGATCGACCCGGCACTGTCGGCGGAGATTCTCCGCGTGTCTAACTCAGCGCTTTATGGGCTGAGCCGACGGGTGGACAACGTTTCCCACGCGATCGTCGTGTTAGGCACCGAAGTCGTCAAGCGCCTGGCCCTTACCGTGGCCTTAGGACGCTTTTCCCACGGCTTTCTGCGCAACCAGGGGCTGCGGATCTGCTGGGATCATAGCGTCGCCTGCGCCTTGATCGCCGAAGAATTGGCAGAGGCGATGGACGTCCCCAAGGACCGAGCCTACACCGCGGGGCTGCTACACGACGTGGGCCGACTGGCGCTACTGGCTTGCTACCCCAACGAGTACGGGAATCTTATTGTGGTGGCGCGGGAGAATGACTTCGACGAACTCGAGTGCGAGAGGCAACTGTTTGACATCGACCATTGTGCGGCTGGGGAGTGGTTGGGCCGGGAATGGAACTTACCCCAAGACTTCGTCGACGCCATTGGCCAGCATCATACCGCCGAAGCTACCGATCGCTCCATGATCTCGGTCATAACCGCGGCGAATGCCGTCGCCGACACAATCGACTTCAACGTGCTCCAAATACCGCCCAAATCAACCGTGGCCGAGGTGATAGCCAACCTTCCGATCGCCGATCACGACGCTCTTGCCGACAAGCTGGAAAAGTACCCGGAGACGATCCGGAACACCATTGGCGCTGTGACCCCCGGCGCCTAGCCCGTTTTCCGCACCACCTGAACCGGTCCTAGCCGGGTCCCGGTGTCTCGCTCGGTTCTTCCCGACGCTCAGGCCCCGCCGTGTCCCCCCAGAGACACCTCCCCTATAATGGAGGGCAATCAACGAGCAATCGCTCGGCACCCCGGAGCCACTCCCGTTGTCCTCGGAAGATCGTCTGTTTGAACAGCGCTATCAGAAGATTGGCGACATTGAAGCTCTCGGGTTCGCCGCCTATCCCCACAAGTTCGCCTTCAGCCATACGGCGCGAGAGATCCATAGCGCCTATGGTGCGTTAGACGGCGAGCAGCTAGAAAACAAGAACATTCAGGCCAGGGTCTGCGGACGCTTGATGACTGTTCGCCGTCAAGGCAAGGCTGGTTTTTGCCACATCCAGCAGGGAGGCGAGCGGTTGCAACTCTACGTTCGTCAGGACACCGTCGGCGAGAACGCCTTTGCACTGTACAAAAAGCTCGACGCCGGGGATATCATCGGCGCCGAGGGCCGCCTCTTTCGTACTCGAACCGGAGAGCTAACGGTACGCGCCGAGCGTCTTGAGTTTCTGGCCAAGGCAATCCTGCCGATGCCCGAAAAGTGGCACGGCTTGCAAGACGTCGAGATTCGGTATCGGCAGCGTTATCTGGATCTCATCGCCAACCCGGAAGTTCGCGGAGTCTTTCTGCGGCGCCACAAGTTGATCGCAGCCCTGCGAAGTTCGCTCGAAAGGCGTGGCTACCTGGAAGTAGAAACACCGATGATGCAACCGATCTACGGGGGGGCGCTGGCACGGCCTTTCTTGACCCACCACAACGCCTTGGATCTGGATCTCTACTTGCGCATCGCTCCGGAACTTTACCTGAAGCGCCTCGTCGTCGGTGGATTTGACCGCGTGTACGAGATCAACCGTAACTTTAGAAACGAAGGCATTTCGAAGCAGCACAATCCCGAGTTCACGATGCTCGAGTTCTATCAGGCCTACAGCGACTACCGAGACCTGATGGACTTAAGCGCGGAACTGCTGAAAGAAGCGGTACAGGCGGTTCACGACGGCGAGACCGCCGTCGAGTACAACGGCCAGACGATCGATTTCGGCAGCCTGCAACGGGTGTCGATGAAAGAAGCCATTGTCGAGTTCTGGCCGGATCGGGAGACGACTCCGGCTCCAGGGGACCTCGACGATCCCGAGCGAGTCAGGCAGCTCATCGAAGCGCATAACCGAACAAAAGAGGAGAAGATTTCTCCAGCTTCCGATGCTTCGCTGGGAAGATGCCTGCTGGCGCTGTTTGAAAATGCCTGCGAGTCCCAACTCATCCAGCCAACCCTAGTCTACGATTACCCGGTCGAGGCCTCTCCTCTGTCGAAGAACAAGCTTGACGACCCGGACTGGGTCGAGCGCTTCGAGATTTATGCAGCGGGAATGGAGATCGCCAACGCCTACTCCGAGTTGAACGACCCCCGGGAACAGCGGCGCCGTTTTCTCGCCCAGTTGAGCGGAGACGAACAGGACTCCGACGAAACTCACCAAATGGACGAGGATTACGTCCGCAGCCTCTGCTACGGCATGCCGCCCACAGCGGGAGAAGGCATCGGCATCGACCGTCTGACGATGATCCTCACCGATTCGCGCTCGATTCGCGACGTGATCCTGTTTCCCCTCCTGCGGCCTGAAGCGGAGATCGGCGTCGCCGGCCGACTCGAGGCGCTCGAGGACGAGCAGCATGGCGTTTGAGCTGTTCGTCGCAGGTCGCTACCTCAGATCCAAGCGCAGGCAGAGATTCATTTCCGTCGTGACGGCGATCGCCGTTTTGGGGGTGGCGACCGGTGTGATGGCGCTTGTCATAGCCATGGCCATCAACAACGGCGTCGAGCAAGACCTTCAACGTCATCTGCTGGGAGCGACGGCCCACGTGAATTTGCTCGAGAAAGAACGCGGCTTCGGCATCGAAGATTGGCGCGCCTTCATGGAGCGATTCCAGGACGTCGACCACGTTGATGCGATGGCACCGGCGCTTTACGGAGAGATGATGATCTCGGGCCCTATCCGGGCTCGCGGCTGCTTCCTGAAAGGAATCGACCCCGAAGCCGAACCGGCGGTTGGCAACCTGCTGACCAAGATCACAGAAGGCTCCCTGGACAACCTCGTTCGCCCCGGTACGCAGCCGGGGATCATCCTCGGAAAGCGGCTTGCCGAGGCGATTGGCGCGCGATTGAACTCCGTTATGACGCTGGTCAACCCTCAGGGGGAGCTCACGCCCTTCGGTCCCGTGCCGGGCTTCAAGAGAGTCCGCGTGGCGGCGATCTTCGAATCGAGCTTCTATGAATACGACAATTACTGGGCCATCGCGACGCTCGAGACCGTGCAACGGTCGCTTTCTCTCGGGGACGTCATCAACGCCGTCGATTTCAAGCTGGACGATTTGAATTTAGCGCCCAGCGTCAGCGCGGAGGTTGAGAAGCTCGCCGGTCCGGAATTTGCCGCCACCAGCTGGATGGAGCGCAACCGTGAACTCTTCAATGCTCTGAAGGTTGAAAAGCTCGTGACCACCATTATCATTGGCCTCATCATGCTGGTAGCAGCCCTCAACGTACTGACGTCGTTGGTCATGATGGTGATGGAGAAGAAGAAGGACATCGCGATCCTTATGTCGATGGGAGCGCGACGGCCCCAGATTCGAAAGATTTTCGCTCTGCAAGGCCTCATCATTGGTTCCGCCGGCACCGCGCTTGGGCTTTTCGTAGGACATTTGCTCTGCTGGCTGTGCGAAACCTACCGCCTCATTCCACTCGAAGCCCAGGTTTATGGACTGAGTTACGTACCCTTTGCTCCCCGAGCCTGGGACGCGGCCGCTGTCGCCCTTGCGGCCCTGGTCATCAGCTACCTGACGACGATCTATCCGGCAGCCACGGCAACCCGGATTCTGCCGCTCGAGGTTCTGCGGTACGAGTGATCCAGCGGATCGGCTTCGATTCGACCCGGTGGCAGCCAGTTGGTGAGTGCAGGCGGGCACAGCATGCTGTGCCCCTACAGATCTGTTGGCTACCTGAAAATGTAGCGGCATATGGCGCGGGTCTCCGGCCAGTCTCCGGCCCGCTCAGTCGAAAACCCACCCGCGTTCATCCCTTTTGGGTGGGGCACAGGCTTGGCCACACGCCATGACCGCTCGCTTGCGCTCGCGGCTCAGCTTCGCTCATCGGAACGGTATGCGTGAGCAGGAAACTGAGCCTGGAACGCCAGTGACAGGCCAAGTCTCCGTAACGGCGATCGTGCGATGGGCACTCGGGCGACCTCGTCACTCGAACAGGTGTGAAACATAAAAATACGGCCCCGAGCGTAATCCGCGTCAGAGTGCGGGCCTATTTGCCAAGCAGAAAAGCGGGCTGAGTGGCCGACTCGTTGTGTTCAGGAGAGCAGAGTTGTACCATGGTGTGAACCCGAGACCCGATCGGGATCCGGTTTCGACCAACCGTCCATGAACCCCAAAAGTGCTCTTATAACTGGAATTACGGGACAAGACGGGTCCTATTTAGCAGAGCTGTTGTTGTCGAAGGGATACGACGTCCACGGAATCGTCCGGCGCGTTGCACTGGAGGACCCGGAGCACAGGCTGACACGCATTCACGGCATCTTAGACAACATTAGCCTGCACGCGGCATCGATCGAGAACTATGCCAGCGTTCACCAGGTGGTCGAGCGCGTACAGCCCCAGGAGTGCTATCACCTGGCAGCACAGAGTTTTGTCAGCTACTCCTTCGACGACGAGTTTTCCACACACAACACCAATATCAACGGAACCCACTACCTGCTCGCCGCCGTGCACCACATCGTGCCCAGCTGCCGGTTCTATTTCGCCGGGTCCAGTGAACAGTTCGGCAATGCCGATGAAGCGCCCCAGACTGAGAGCACCCCGTTCCACCCGCGCTCCAGCTACGGCATTAGCAAAGTCGCAGGATTTCAGCTAGCTCGCTACTACAGGGAAACTCGCGGGCTGCAGGTCAGCAACGGGATCCTGTTCAACCACGAATCGCCCCGCCGCGGCTTCGAATTTGTTACCCGGAAGATCACTTCCGGGGTGGCCCGTATTCTAGCGGGCAATAGCCAAGACCTACGGCTCGGCAACTTGGACGCCCGGCGGGACTGGGGGCATGCCCGCGAATACGTGGTAGCGATGTGGCTGATGCTGCAACAACCCGCGCCTGACGATTACGTCATCGCCACCGGCGAGACGCATTCCGTCCGAGAATTCGCCGAGAAGGCTTTCTCCTGCGTCGGGCTGAGCTATCGGGATTACGTCGTTGTCGACAAGGACCTTTACCGTCCAGCTGAAGTGAACACCCTGACGGGCGATTCCTCCAAAGCTCGAACAAGCTTAGGTTGGAAGCATACGATCGGCTTCGACGACCTAGTGCCCGAAATGGTGCGCGCCGACTGCGAGACTCTTGGCGTCAGGTTCGCAAAGCCGGCCGCAGTCGGGCTGTAGACGTAGAGGAGATCGGGAGATGGGAGATCGGGGACAGCTCCCGATCCCTATTCGGAGCCAGATCGGGCAGCTTCAGCGGATTTCTTTGGTAAGGATTCTTCACTTGAGTTCGGCCATTCGGCGTCCGGGAAGGCTGTTAAGGAATTGATATGAAAGCACATGGGTCGACAATCCTCGTGCTCAGGATGGCGGTCCGTGTCAAAGCTAGGTTTCCGGAGTTCGGGAGCTGTCCCCGATCTCCCCCGATCTCCCGGTTCCCGATCTCCCGTCCCCGATCTCCCGTCCCCGATCTCCCCGATCTCCCCCACGTACCACGGTAGGTGTCGCCTTTCGCCTAAAAATTGCGACACCTCAGCGTCTTATGCAATAGGGGTGGCGCATGACGATGCCCTCGCGGCGCTACCTGTTAGCATTTTTAGGACAGTGCTCGGGCAGTCGGTGTTCGCGGTTGGGGCAGGGGGACCGGTGAGAGCTTAGGGCGACGTCCGCCGACTCGACGTTGTTCCGAAGCGGGTTCGGGCTATTCCACCGTTACCTTGTTCAGGGGAGTGGGCAAGTGACCAGTTTTGACGAAGATCACGGTCTCCTCCTCGACGAAGGGATGATGGGCGCTCAAGTGAGGACTCTGTATCCATGTACCCTTGGGGTACGTGCCATGCTCATCTCGGAAGGTCCCGGAAAGCACGAGGATCTCTTCTCCACCCCAGTGTTGGTGTGGAATGAAGCGCTCACCAGCGGGCCAATGGACAAGGGCCGTCCCTTCGCCGCCCATAGAATGGAGTGACTTGACTCTGAGGTTGCCGTAGCCCGCAAACCAAGGTTCTTCCCCAGCCTGAGAGTGCACAAGTTCCTGGTCATCCTCAGCGAATGGGCCTGACCTCACATAGAGCGTGCATCCGGTTGCGGTCGAGCCCGCGCCCACTTCTCCAGGGGGACGGCGTGAATAGCCGTTCTCCTCGAGAATGCCCTCGGGGAGCTGCCAAGACCCCTCGAGCACGACGACCTCGATGCCCCACCCTTCGTGAAGTGAAGGTAGTCGCGCACCAGACTCCAAGCGGAGGATCGACACCTCGTGTATGCTGGCTTCGTTCCCGGCGACAAGTAGCTTCTTCTCGACACCTGGTGTCCCGGTTGCCGTCCAGGTCAGTTCGCTCGTGAAGCGTTTCCGTGTCGTCTGTTCTTCAGATTCCATGCCTTTGCCATCCTCGCGACGAGTGTGTAGTGCCTGTGTCATCGATCCCTAGCGTTGCTCTACGAATGGAGCGTTGCTCGCTTTGCACTCACACAGCGCTGTAGATACGGACCTCGGGGTTAGTCTCCAAGAGCCTTTTCAGCTCGCCGACGATGTCTTTACTGAAGAGTTCCGTGGTCAAGTAGGCTCGCGCCTGTTCCTCGGTGGAGAACCCGTTCATCACCTGCACATCTTCGTCTCGAATCAACAGTTCCTTGGACTTCGCACCGGCGATTCCATCCAGGAAGGGCCGATAGTATTTCTTGTAGACGGCTGCTGCTGCCGCACGGTTCTCGTTCTTGACCTTGAGGGTGATCTGTAGGTATGCGCTCATCGTCATAGCTCCTTTATTCGTGGTTCTAGTTTTGGGTGTGAGTTTGTAGAAGCACAGGCGGCAAGAAGCCCGCCGCCTGTCCGATGACAGGGTGCCTGCGGGAGATTCCATCCGCGTCATGCATGAACCTGAGTATGGCTCACTGGCGGCCGGTGGCAGCATGCTAAAAGCAGAAGAAAGAAGGACAAATCGGACTTCGAAACGAAGAAGGCTGCTGATGACCCCTTAGAAGCCAGCCAGACCAGCACGAATTGGTCGCCGCCAACTAGCCCGGAAGACAGATGGGGCCACACCTGCCTCCTTGCGGAAGAACCGTGTCGAGTAGGAAGCATCGTTCATACCCACGCGTCCGGCGATCTCCTTCACGCTCAAATCGGTATGAACGAGCAGCCGTTTCATTTCGAGGGTTAGCCGTTCCGAAATGACGTGCTTTGGTGAGCAGGAGGCCGCATCGTGAACGCTGCGCGACAAGGTCTTCGAGGATACGCCAAGCTGTGCCGCATACTCTTCAATCGACAATCCCTCGCTATAGTGGCACTCCACGAGTCCCAGGAACTCCAAGTACCGCTTGTACTCTATCGACCTAGGTTCTGTGGTCTCTTGAAACTGACGGCATACCCGGACTAGCAGTAGCCGCAAAGCTGCCTCGATTGCCGTCGACTTCCCGAAGTCATCTTGCACACTCAACTCCGAAGCAAGCACCTCGATAGACGATTCCAGTAGCAGCGCCTGCGCTGATGACAGCGTACGTGAGTGGCGAGAGCTCAGAGCCAGCGATCGCAATATCCCAGGGAGGCTCTGGCCATCGCTGCTACCCATTGCCATCACGTCATCGAAATGAAGGAGCACCCCGTCCAATGTATCGTCTTTCCTAAAGGCATGCACCGCTCCATGAGGAACATAGACAAGGGTTTGCGGGCCGTAGGAATGCTCCACGAAATCGACAAGATGAACGCCCGCCCCCGCGCGGAACCAAACGATCTGGTTGAAGCTATGTAGGTGCGCCTCGAAAGGATCACGCCCAGCTAGCGCGAGGTAGAGTCGAAGGTCATCAAGAGTGACTAATTCCGACGGGGGCAGATTGTCTGCGAGGCTGTACTTCTCCATGTTTCGATTCCTCGCCACCGAGGCGCCGACAGGCCTCACATGGAGCCGTGGCTGAGGACTCTAGCAGCCGTGAGGGACCTGTGCAGAAGTTTGTGTAAGGGCCGCATAGTCACCTAGACAGGCTCCAGGAGAAGGAGCCGAGATATTGTCAAATGTTGTGGATGGGCGAGGTCAGGCGGCGTTTTCCTGAACCATCAATCCATCCTTGAAAACCTTTCCCTCTAAGACATGAACAATCACTTCCGAACCGTTCAGGCGTCGCCAGTGGCGCTCGGCTTGGCGGGCCAGCATGAAGACCATCGTTAACGACGCTTCGCGGCTGCCACAACCCTTCGTTCGTCGCTGCCGCAAACGGACCGTCGCGAAGGTGGACTCGATCGGGTTCGTCGTCCGCAAGTGCCCCCAGTGCTCGGCCGGAAAGTCGTAGAAAGCCAGCAGCACTTGGCGGTCTTTTTCCAGGCACTCGACCGCTTTGGGGAACTTCTTCTCGTATAGGTTCTTGAAACGGTCCAGAGCGGCCTCCGCCGTCTGCCGACTCTGGGCAAGATAGATGTCGCGCAGCGCCTGCTTGGCTTTGCCCTGCATGCTCTGCGGCAGCTTATTGAGCACGTTGGCCGTCTTGTGGAGCCAGCAGCGTTGCTCACCGGTCGCCGGATAGACTTTCCGCAGTGCCGCCCAAAACCCCATCGCTCCGTCGCCCACCGCCAACTTCGGCGGCAGCTCGAGCCCCTGCCGTTTCAAGTCCTCCAGCAACTCCTGCCACGACAGTTCGCTTTCGCGAAAGCCGTCGTGCACCGCCAGCAGTTGCTTGCGACCGTCTTCGAGTGCTCCCATCACAACCAGCAAACACTGCCGTTCATCGTCCAGACGAACATTCGAGTAGATGCCATCGGCCCAAATGTAAACAAATGGGGTATCCACTTGACTCAGGTGACCCCAAGATGTAGTATGCGCCTTCGTGGAGGATTATCCACGCGACCTGCTCGAGTTCGAGGTACGCTTCGCCAGCGAAGAGGCCTGTAGCGACTATCTGTCCGCGTTGCGCTGGCCGGAGGGTTTCCGCTGTCCGGGATGCGGGCATGAGCGGGCTTGGCCGGTGCGCAAAGTGTGGTTCGAATGCGCTCGCTGCGGGCGGCAGACGTCGGTGACCTCGGGCACGATCTTCCAAGACACACGTAAGCCGCTGCGGCTGTGGTTCCGGGCGATCTGGCACGTCACTTCGCAAAAGAACGGGGTCAGCGCGCTGGGTCTGCAGCGCGTTCTCGGGTTGGGCAGCTATCAAACCGCGTGGACCTGGATGCACAAGCTGCGGCGAGCGATGGTGCGTCCGGGGCGGGAGCGATTGGCGGGCGTAGTCGAGGTCGATGAGACCTATTGGGGCGCTGAGGAAGAGGGTGTGAGCGGCCGGCAGACCGAGCGTAAAGCCTTGATTGCAGTAGCCGCGGAAGAGAGAGGCCGCGGGCTAGGACGGATCCGCATGCAGCGCGTGCGGAACGCATCGGCGGCCAGTTTGATGCCCTTCGTGGAGGAGTCGGTCGAGCCGGGAAGCGTGGTGCACACCGACGGCTGGCTGGGCTACGAGCCGCTGGAGAAGAAGGGCTACCAGCATCGCATCGTCTTTCTGTCGGGCCGCCGCAAGCAGGCCTCGGAATTATTGCCGAGGGTGCACCAAGCGATCTCGTTGCTCAAGCGCTGGCTGCTGGGCACGCACCAAGGCGCGGTTAGCCACGAGCATCTGGACTACTACCTCGACGAGTTTGTGTTCCGCTTCAACCGGCGCAACTCACGCAGCCGGGGAAAACTCTTCTACCGCCTTGTGCAGCAGGCAGTCGCCGTGGACCCAACGCCGTATCGATCGATCGTCGCCGACTGGGACGCTGAGGCCCCGTGAGCCCAACCACAAGATGTTGGTGTTACCTGAGTCAAGTGGATACCCCATTTGTAAACAAACCGCTGGCCGCTGAGGTCACGCTTTGACCAAGCCTCGTACTCGCGGCGCCAGACGTCTTTGAGACGCACCACCGTCGTCGCCGACAGGCCCGGAGCGTCGGGCCCCAGCAAGGCCTCCAGCGCTTCGCTGAAATCGCCCGTCGAGATCCCTTTCAGGTACAACCAGGGGATCAACTCCTCCACACTCTTCGTGCGCCGCAGATACGGCGGCAGGATCTGGGAAGTGAAACGAAAGCGCCGGCCCTGCTCATCGACTCGGCGATCGTCGACCCGCGGCGCCTGGATCTTCAGCTGACCCACGCCGCTGACGATGGTGCGCTCGCGGGCGTGACCGTTGCGCACCACCAGCCGCCGGCCGTCCTGGTCGACTTCGTGCTGATGCGTTTCGATGTAGGCGGTCACTTCGGCTTCCACGGCCTTGACGAGCATCTGGCGCGCTCCTTGGCGCAGCACCTCATCCAAGGGCGAGCGTTCCTTTCCATCAATGACTTGGAGGTTGACTTGACTGCTGCTCTCAGCAGCTTCACACTGACTCATGGCGTATCCTCCTTGTTCCTTTCCAGAAAACGATTGAGTTGCTTCCTCAATCGTCAGGATACGCCGCCTCCCCTCAGAGGCTCATCCACAACTTCTGGTTATAGCTCGAAGGAGCCTGGTCGGCCCTACAGAATAATCCGCTTAACGTCGGTCATAGGCTGATGAGCGCATTGCAGTGGCCCCTACTATATCTCACTAGCCGCGCCGTCAGATGAACATGGGGGATTGTCGGAAGCGTCGCCGGAGTTTGTACGCACTGTCCCGTTCAGTCTCCGCCTCGGTGACTCTCTCTTTCCGTCGTCTTCCCCCCTTAATTGCGACCCCCGAGCATCTCATCTCTCCGCAACTTGTTCATTTTCGAGCCTGTGGCCAAGAAGCTACGTCGCCGTCGCCGTAGGGGTTGTGGAGCGGGGGGAGATCGGGGGGAGATCGGGGAGATCGGGGACGAGATCGGGGACAGCTCCCGATCCCTTTATTCGGAGCCAAGATCGGGCAGCTTCAGCGGATTTCTTTGGTAAGGATTCTTCACTTGAGTTCGGCCATTCGGCGTCCGGGAAAGCTGTTAAGGAATTGATATGAAAGCACATGGGTCGACAATCCTCGTGCTCAGGATGGCGGTCCGTGTCAAAGTAGGTTTCCGGAGTTCGGGAGCTGTCCCCGATCTCCCCCATAGTAACCGCCGGCCGCCTGCCAGGCCGAGGGAATACCGGCTGGCGCTCTCTGCCGGCTACGCTATACTACGAAGTCCTCCGCGACCGGGGGGGCCTGGGTGCACAAGCTGCGCCGCCGTGAGCTTCCGGCGGCAATCGGGCCGTTTCTCGAGGAGCATGGCATGAAGGGAGTTGTTTTAGCAGGCGGGCTGGGGACTCGCCTCGATCCTCTCACCCGCATCACCAATAAACATCTTTTGCCGGTTTATGACAAACCGATGATCTACTACCCTATCGAGACGCTCGTTAACGCCGGCATGAGCGACATCTTGATCGTTACGGGCGGTCAAAACGCAGGTGATTTCCTGCGTTTACTGGGAAACGGGAAAAACTTCGGACTCAAGCATATTAACTACACCTACCAGGAAGGGGAGGGAGGCATCGCTGAAGCTCTCGGGCTGGCCGAGCACTTCTCCGACGGCCAGAAGATCTGTGTGGTTTTGGGAGACAACCTCATCGAGGGGAACATTGTCGGCGCGGCGCAAGCCTTCCGCGACCAGGAAGGTGGGGCGAGAATCCTGCTCAAGGCCGTTCCCGACGCGGAACGTTTTGGGGTGGCCGAGATTCGGGGAGACCGCATCATGGCCATCGAAGAGAAGCCCAGCCGGCCCCAGTCCAACTACGCCGTAACCGGCATCTATATGTACGACGCGACCGTGTTCGACAAGATCAATACGCTCGAGCCTTCCCGGCGGGGAGAACTGGAGATCACCGACGTCAACAACCTCTATATTCATGAAGGAACCATGACGTTTTCGATGCTGGAAGGCTGGTGGACGGATGCCGGTACGATCGATTCGCTGCAAAGGGCTTCCACCCTGGTAGCCGAAACAGGGGCCAACAAGTTGGATCTCTCTACGACTGATTCCGCTGAAAGGGTCCGTCAGGTCGCCGAAGGGGACTGAGCAAGGCTATACGCCGAAGATCCCCGGCCCGCCGCCGAAAGACTTCATCTATCCGCACTGACGCAAGGAGATATTGTCAAATGTTGTGGATGGGCGAGGTCAGGCGGCGTTTTCCTGAACCATCAATCCATCCTTGAAAACCTTTCCCTCTAAGACATGAACAATCACTTCCGAACCGTTCAGGCGTCGCCAGTGGCGCTCGGCTTGGCGGGCCAGCATGAAGACCATCGTTAACGACGCTTCGCGGCTGCCACAACCCTTCGTTCGTCGCTGCCGCAAACGGACCGTCGCAAAGGTGGACTCGATCGGGTTCGTCGTCCGCAAGTGCCCCCAGTGCTCGGCCGGAAAGTCGTAGAAAGCCAGCAGCACTTGGCGGTCTTTTTCCAGGCACTCGACCGCTTTGGGGAACTTCTTCTCGTATAGGTTCTTGAAACGGTCCAGAGCGGCCTCCGCCGTCTGCCGACTCTCGGCAAGATAGATGTCGCGCAGCGCCTGCTTGGCTTTGCCCTGCATGCTCTGCGGCAGCTTATTGAGCACGTTGGCCGTCTTGTGGAGCCAGCAGCGTTGCTCACCGGTCGCCGGATAGACTTTCCGCAGTGCCGCCCAAAACCCCATCGCTCCGTCGCCCACCGCTAACTTCGGCGGCAGCTCGAGCCCCTGCCGTTTCAAGTCCTCCAGCAACTCCTGCCACGACAGTTCGCTTTCGCGAAAGCCGTCGTGCACCGCCAGCAGTTGCTTGCGACCGTCTTCGAGTGCTCCCATCACAACCAGCAAACACTGCCGTTCATCGTCCAGACGAACATTCGAGTAGATGCCATCGGCCCAAATGTAAACAAACCACTGGCCGCTGAGGTCACGCTTTGACCAAGCCTCGTACTCGCGGCGCCAGACGTCTTTGAGACGCACCACCGTCGTCGCCGACAGGCCCGGAGCGTCGGGCCCCAGCAAGGCCTCCAGCGCTTCGCTGAAATCGCCCGTCGAGATCCCTTTCAGGTACAACCAGGGGATCAACTCCTCCACACTCTTCGTGCGCCGCAGATACGGCGGCAGGATCTGGGAAGTGAAACGAAAGCGCCGGCCCTGCTCATCGACTCGGCGATCGTCGACCCGCGGCGCCTGGATCTTCAGCTGACCCACGCCGCTGACGATGGTGCGCTCGCGGGCGTGACCGTTGCGCACCACCAGCCGCCGGCCGTCCTGGTCGACTTCGTGCTGATGCGTTTCGATGTAGGCGGTCACTTCGGCTTCCACGGCCTTGACGAGCATCTGGCGCGCTCCTTGGCGCAGCACCTCATCCAAGGGCGAGCGTCCCTTTCCATCAATGACTTGGGGGTTGACTTGACTGCTGCTCTCAGCAGCTTCACACTGACTCATGGCGTATCCTCCTTGTTCCTTTCCAGAAAACGATTGAGTTGCTTCCTCAATCGTCAGGATACGCCGCCTCCCCTCAGAGGCTCATCCACAACTTCTGGTTATAGCTCGACGCAAGGGCGAGCCCCCTGGAAATTCATTGCGAGTCGCCATTGACGCTACTCCTCTCACGGTCCCAACCGGTGGCACCCGGCGCTATGTCGTCGAGTTGACGCGGGCACTGGCCGAGGAGTTCCCCAGCGACGAGTTTCATCTCCTATCGGACCAGCCCCTCGGCGGGGCCCCACACGAACTGGTCGGGTTGGAAAACGTACAATTTGGCAGCGCCCGTGGCTCAAAATGGGCAGCCAAGTGGTGGAGCTTGGGCCTTCCCTGGGAGCTGCACCGGCGCCGGATCGACGTTTTTCACGGCACCGACTTTGCGATTCCCTACTTGCCTCTGAGAGCTTCGGTCTTAGTTATCCACGACTTATCGCCCTGGAAACGAGGCCCTCGGCGCGCTCGGTCCGCCGAACGGATCCGGCAAAGAACACCCTACCTCTTGAAGCTGGCAACCCGAATCACTACGCCCAGCGAGGCTATTCGTAGCGAGTTGAGCGATTTTTTCGGCATTTCACCCTCCAAGATCACTGCCATCCCCCTGGCAGCGGCTGGGACTTTTTGTCGCCAAGCGGGTTCTAACGTTACAGAAGGGTTACGGCGACTCGGTATCGGCCGGCCGTACCTGCTGTTCGTGGGCGACCGCAACGAACGGAAGAATCTTCAGCGTCTGATCGAGGCCTGGCGCGGGCTGCGGAGGACCGGGGAGAAAGTCTCTCTGGTGCTGGTTGGGAAGCCTGGATCGGGTGAAATCGAGGCCCTCGAAGAGCCTGGCTTGCACGTTTTGGGACCACTGGACGACAAAGAGGTCGAAAGCTTGTTGTCGGGGGCCCTCGCCTTCGTTTATCCTAGCCTTTACGAGGGGTTTGGACTGCCAGTCCTGGAAGCGATGAAGGTGGGTGCGCCGGTTGTTACCTCAAAGGACCCTGCGATTACTGAAGTGGCAGGCGGAGCTGCGCTGCAAGTTGACGGCACGTCAGGCGAGAAACTGACCCAGGCACTAGTGGAGGTAACCACAAGTTCCCAGCTTAGGACTTGTCTTGAGGAGCGCGGACGCCGGCGTGCATCCCAGTTCACATGGCGCTCGACCGCTGTCTTGACTCACGCTGTCTATGACAAAGCCATCCGCCGTTTCTGAACGAGCTGTTTTCCTGTGCCCTGAGCCTCCGTACCCGCTGGCGGGCGGCGGTCCCATGCGCTCAGCAAGTCTGCTGCATTTTCTGGCAGACCGCTTAGCCGTTCACTTGATTACCTTTAGAGACGGTGATTCCTCAGACCCCACGCCCTTTCTAAACCCGGGGTTGGCGGAGACCGTGACTTGCGTGTCTCTGCCCCATCACGACAAAAAGGCCCTCTCCCGCATTTACCGCAACACCGGACGCCTGCTGCGAGGCCAACTGCCCCTGACGGACCGCTTCGGACAGGCTCAAGCCCTGCGACGCGTTGAAACGGCTACCCGCAACCAGTCCTACTCCCTTGCCGTCATCGAGCATTTTTGGTGTGCGCCCTACTTGGACGTGCTTCGCCCGCGCGCGCGAAGAGTCGTCCTAGACCTGCACAATATTGAGTCGGCGCTGCATGCAGCCTGTGCGGCCAGCGAGCCATGGCCACAGAAGGTCGGACACCGCTTTTTCCAGCGCACCGCGCGCCGCATGGAAGGGGCGATCTTGGCGGACTTCGATCTGGTGCTCGTTGCCTCCGAGGCGGACCGCGGGCGCGTGCTGGAAATCGCTCCGGCAGCGAATGTGGCCGTATACCCTAACTCGATCCCTTGGACGCCCCAGCCGGTCGTTGAAGAAGAGGACGTTATCGCTTTCTCCGGGAACATGGAGTACCACCCCAACGTCACGGCAGTACGGCACTTCCGCCGGCGAGTGTGGCCCCTGATCGAAAGCAAAGCCCCGTCCTTACGCTGGCGGTTGATCGGCAAGAACGAGTTCGCTGTGCGCAGCCTTGTGGCGGACGATCCCCGCATCGACCTCACCGGACCCGTGGCCGACGCCGTCGGGGAGCTGGCGCGGGCCAAGGTCGTCGTCGTCCCTTTGCTCGCAGGCAGCGGTACACGTGTCAAAATCTTAGAAGCATGGGCGGCAGGGCGGGCCGTGGTCTCGACCGCGATCGGAGCCGACGGGCTAGCCGTCCAAAATGGAGAAAACATCCGAATCGCGGACGGGCCCCGCGAGATGGCAGAAGCGGTACTCGAATTGCTAAATAACGACCTAGCAAGGAAACGGATGGGGGAGCAAGGCCGTAAAACGTATGAAGCCGGATTCAGTTGGCCGGCGGCATGGAAAACTTTTGAGCCGCATTTCCACAAGCTGATGTCTAGGGAAAAAGTTTTGGCGGCGATCTGACCAGCTAGAGGCGCTAACGTGTTGCGGATTGGAGTCGATGCCCACGCGATCGGCCGCAGGCTGACCGGCAACGAGGTCTACATTCGTAACCTCATCAGCCGTTACGGACTGTTGGACTCTGAATCAGAGTTCATCGCCTACGTTTCGACACACGAAGCCCAGTTTTGGATTCCCGACGGGTTCCAACAACGGCAGATATCGAAAAACCCTTTTGTTAGGCTCGGTCGGCAATTCAGTGCCAAGCTCAAAGCAGACCGGCCTGACCTGATCCACGTCCAGTACACAGCGCCGGTTTTTTGCCCCGTTCCGATTGTCGTGACCGTCCACGACGTCAGCTACATGGAGCACCCCGAATACCTCCCCGCCCCGCGTGCCGCCCAGTTACGCTGGTCCACGCGCAAGACCTTGGAGCGAGCGGCCAAGATCATCACGATCAGCGAGTTCTCGCGATCCCGCATTTCGCACGTCTTCAACATCCCTCCGGAAGAGATCGCCGTGACACCGCTGGCCGCTCAGGCGTCATTTCGACCCATGAATCGTGAATCGGCCTGTCGCAAGGTGTCACAGCAGGTGGGAATCCGTTGTCCTTTTGTGTTGCACGTCGGCGATTTACAGCCGCGGAAGAACCAGATTGGACTGATTCGCGCGTTCCGCGAGCTGCTCGCGGCTCACCCGAAACTACCGCACTTCCTCGTTCTAGCGGGTAAGCGAACCTGGTTTGCATCTCGGGTTATGGACGAAGTACGTCGCTCCGGCCTTGGGGAGCGCATCGTCTTCGCCGATTTCGTCAATGACGATATTCTCCCGGCCCTTTACAACGCCGCCGACTTATTCGTCTTCCCTTCGTTTTACGAGGGCTTCGGACTGCCGGTTGTCGAGGCGATGGCTTGCGGGCGCCCGGTGGTCTGCTCCAGCGCCAGCGCCCTGCCCGAAGTGGTCGACGGTGCAGCGCTCCTGTTCGATCCGCACTCCGTTGAAGAACAGACCCGGGCCATACGCGATATCTTGCTCGACCAGGAGCTCTCCCGCAGGATGGCCAAAATGGGACTCCAGCGATCGGCGTTCTTTGATTGGCGCGAAACCGCACGTCAAACGCTGAATGTCTACTACGAAGTCGCTCATGCTCGCCGCGTCGTTGAAAGGCAGAAGGAGCTTGTGGCTCGGTGAACTCGCGCCGAGTCCTACAGCGTCTTCTTCGAATTGGTCAGCGACCTCCCGTCAGCGTCGGCCGGACGCTTACAGCCGCAGTCCTTTTGGCGTGTCTTTTCGCCACCCCCCTGTTTCCCGAAGTCCCACCCTTCGCGAACGACGAAGTACTCGTTTATGCCGTCACCTGGCCAAGTGGGTTGTCGCTCGGAGAGGTCGAATTCCGAGCTCACGCTAGCCAGCAGGGGTGGTCATTCGAAGCAGACGTGAGCGCGGACTTGCCGCTCATCGAAATCCGAGACGAATACCGCGCGACCGCGGACCATGAGCTGTGTTCCCTCGAGTTCGAAAAGGACATCCAACACGGTCACCGCACGACCCGCGAATCTGTCACTTTCGATCAGCAAAATCAGACTGCTACCCGGCAGACTTTAGGCGGGGGTGGTGAGAGCGAGATTGACATACCTCCCTGTGCCCGAGATGGGTTGGCCTTTTTCTACTATTTGCGGCAACAACTGGCCCTGGGAAGGATTCCGCCGCCCGATGACATCAACTTCGGCGGACAATACCAAATCACCTTGAGCTATGTCGAAACGCGGGACATCCTAGACCGAGGCGCCCTTCGGACAGCGGATCGCCTTCTATTCGATCTGACGGGCCCGAAATCGCACCACAGCTTCGAGATTTTCTTCGGGCGGGATCCGGCGCGAACTCCCCTGCTCATGCAGGTCCCGTTTGCACTGGGGACGTTTTCTATTAAACTCACGAAATGAAGCTGGCGGTTTTCACGCCATTGAACCCCGCTCGCTGCGGGGTCTCCGACTATTCGGAAGCCCTACTGCCCCGCCTCGTACGGCACTGCGAGATCGAGGTTTTCGTCGACAACTACCAGCCGATCGGTTTCAATACCGACGGCAGGTTGAAAGTTCGCCCCAGCACTGCATACGAACCCCACGATTTTGACGCCACGATCTACCACATCGGCAACAATCCCTACCACACATACGCCTACGAGCGCGCCCTGGAACACCCTGGGATCGTTGTACTCCACGAGTTCAATTTGCACCATCTCGTAGCGGACGCGACGATCAAGCGTGGCGACTGGGATCAGTATCTGCAGGAAGTGAATTACAATGGCGGCCCAGCGGACGTAGCCCACGCCGAGCGAGTCAGAAAACTCGAGGTGGGACCTGACTATGACGGCCTGGCTATGAATCGCCGGTTACTCGAGCGCTCTCGCGCCTTAGTCGTCCACAGCCGCTATCTCGCCAACCAAGTCCGCCAGGCCGGCTTTTCGCTGCCGGTCCGGAAAATCCCACACGGCGCCTGGATTCCCGAAGTCAACCGCAACGCCTGGCGCGGGCGCCTCTGTCTCAGCGAGGACAACCCACTAATCGGCATCTTCGGTTTCCTCAAACCCTACAAGAGGATTCCCGAATGCCTCCGTGCAATGAAGCGTCTGGTTCACATTGACCCGAGAGTGCGCATGATCCTGGTCGGCGAGGAGCATCCGGACCTACCGATTCGTCGCCTGGCCTCGCAGTTTGACCTCAACGAGCACGTTCGTGTCCTGGGCTACGTTCCGATCGATCAGTTCGAGCAGCTCATTGGCGCCGTCGATATCTGCTTGAACCTGCGTTATCCAACGGCTGGAGAAACTTCCGGGACCCTGCTGCGGGCCCTCGGGCTGGGACGAGCTGTTGTGGTCTCCGACGTGGGAGCCTTTTCGGAGTTGCCCGACGATGTGTGCTTCAAAGTTCCGGTGGGTGACGGTGAAGTCGACACACTCACCGAAACCCTGAGCCGTCTGACCGCACAACCCGAGCTTGCAGCGGCACTTGGCAGACGCGCCCGCGAATATGTGGCCAGCGAATGCAGTTGGGACCACGTTGCGGATCTTTACGCCGACTGGATCCGGGCAGTAGTAGAAGGGCGAGCAGGGTCCGAGGACTCAGATCGTGGGACGCGAGTGGCTGACGAAGCCGCTCCAGCGGAGGACGGCGGGACTCACCCCTCCGCCACAGCGTCAGACGAAGCCGCGGTGCTCGCCGCCGGCTTCGGTGATCCGCCCGAAGAGGCGTTCTTTCGAGATTCTGACGGCGCGGCCTCCCCTGACGCCACGAAAACTGACCGACTACGAACCGAGTTGGCCGCCTACATCCTCGGCGTGGAGCACGATCCGCCCGATCCGCCCGATCCGCGGCCATACATCGAACGACACTTGGCACGGCTGGTTCGCACACTCGAGATCACGCCGCCGGGATCCAAAGACCGCACTGTGCTCGAGATGGGTGCGTACATGCAGATCACACCCGCTTTAGCAACCAAACTAGGCTACGGCGAGGTACGCGGAAGCTATTTGGGGCCGCTAGGCACCAGGCAACACAAGCGAGTCCGTCTTCCGAACGGGGAAAACTTCGAGTGCGCGATCGATCTGTTCGACGCCGAAAAGGACTCCTATCCCTACGCCGACGAGTCGTTTTCAACCGTGCTGTGCTGCGAACTGCTCGAGCACTTGCACGAAGACCCCATGCACATGATGGGCGAAATCAACCGCATCCTAAAACCCGGTGGTCACTTGGTGCTCTCGACCCCGAACATCTGCAGCTTGCGCGCGGTCGGCGCTGTCTTGCTCGGCTACCATCCCGGGCTCTTCCATCAATACATCAAACCCAACGAGCAGGGAGACGTCGAGCCGCGCCACAGCCGTGAATACACACCTCGTGACGTTCAACAGCTACTAGAAGCAGCGGGCTTTTCGGTGGAGAGGCTGGAAACCGGACCGTACGCAGTCCAGCGAACCGCGGAATACGAATGGGTCAAGCACGTCATCCGGCGCTACGATGTGCCTTCGCATCTGCGCGGCGAGGCAATATACGCGGTCGGCAAGAAGATCAACGGCGTCGAAGACCGCTATCCCCTGGGCCTCTACAGCGGGGGAGAGTCTTGAGAGCCCATGTTGCCGGCCGGCAGGTGTCTATCTCCAACGACGGGCGACTCTCCGTCGCGCTAGAGCTTCACAACAAGGGGCAACAAATCTGGTCTTCAGGCGATGGGTTTGCGGCCAGCTATCAAGTCTTCGACGTAGAAACTAGCAACTGGCTCCTAGACGGCCCCAGGACCCAATTCCTCAAACCGGTGGCGCCCCGTGATTCCACTCGGGTGACGCTGACCGTCGAGTTGCCTACCGATCCCGGTCGCTATCAAGTTTTCGTCTCACCGCTTCAGGAAGACGTCGCATGGTTTTTCGAGCGTCGTTCGCCTTTCCTGCTGATCGACGCCGAAGTGAGCGATGGCGACGTCCGAGTTCACCGTGACACGGTGGTCACCTTGCGGACTCTCAGGCTGGGAAGATTGTGGCGCGCTTTCGGCCAGGCCTTCACCTACCCGCTGGCGACCATCATCCGGCACCGCTCGCTGATCCGCTCGATGGTACGCCGTGACATTGCCGGACGCTACCGGGCATCTTATGCCGGCCTTTTCTGGACCGTGATTCACCCACTCTTGATGATGCTGACCTACTACTTCGTTTTCGGCATCGTTCTGCGAACGCGCTTTGGTGATGACAGCCTCCCGGGCGGTTTCCTGATGTATTTCCTGGCGGGCATGTTGCCCTGGCTGGCCTTCAGTGAAGCGGTCGGACGGGCGCCCACGACGGTCATCGAGCACGCCAGCTTTGTCAAGAAACTCTTATTCCCGGTGGAAACGCTGCCGGTCAACCTGGTCCTGGCGGGTCTTGTCAGCGAGGCCTTCGGCCTGGCGATCTTCGTCACTGGGCTATGGGCCTTCGGATATCCGACCTCGCTGACTGCGTTCTATTTGCCCCTGATCTTGTTGCCGCAATTCCTTTTTACCCTGGGACTCTGCTGGCTGTTGTCGGCCCTGGGCGTGTTCTTCCGTGATCTCGGTCAATTGATCGGCTTCTTGCTGACCGTCTGGTTCTTCACGACCCCGATTTGCTACCCGGAAGCTTCCTTGCCCGCGCACTATCTCTGGCTGTTTGAATTAAATCCGATGTACGTGTTTGTCGAATCCTACCGCGCGATCTTCCTGGAGTTGACCGCGCCTCCGTGGAAACCATTGGCTGTCCTCTCCGCGGTTAGTGTTGCGGCATTCGTTCTCGGCCATGCCTGGTTTTATAAACTGAAAAGGTCTTTCGCGGATTTGGTTTGAGATAAACGTGAGCCGTGAACAGAGGAGTAACTTCGATCTGCGCTTCTAACCACTGAACCTGAAGGCTGAGCGCGTCGGAATCCGTTGCGAGACTTCGGAGCCCCGAAGCGGTGCTACCGCCCAGGGAAACCTGTGGTATTGCCTCGGCCCTCGGTTTCACCCCTCACGGTTAGGCGCCTTACGGTTCATGGCTCAACAACCCATGCTCGCGGCCCGCAACATCTCGAAACTCTACCGGATCTACCGCCGGCCGGCTGACCGGTTGAAAGAAGCCCTGTGGCTCGGTCATCGAACGCTGCACGAGGATTTCTGGGCGCTGCGAAACGTCAACTTATCGATCGAGCAGGGCGAAACGCTTGGCATCATCGGTCCCAACGGTTGTGGCAAGAGCACACTGCTGCAAATCTTGTGCGGCATTCTAGAACCAACTGTCGGGCGTGTGGTCCGAAAGGGTCGGGTGGCCGCCCTTCTGGAACTGGGCGCGGGCTTCAACCCCGAATTCTCAGGCCGTGAGAACGTATTCATCAACGGCGAGCTCATGGGACTCAGCCGTGCCGCAATCGAACGGTCCCTCCCTTCCATTGAACGCTTCGCCGAGATTGGTGATTTCATCGATCGCCCGGTCAAGACCTATTCCAGTGGGATGTATGTTCGACTGGCCTTTGCAACGGCGATCCACACGGAACCTGACATCCTCGTCGTAGATGAAGCCTTGGCAGTCGGTGACGCGGTGTTTGCCAACCGCTGCGTCCGAAAATTTCAACAATTACAGGAAGCAGGTGTCACAATCGTGTTCGTTTCTCACGACCTGGGTCTCGTCAAGCAGGTTTGCTCGCGTGCCGTATTCTTGCTCCAGGGCCGGATTCAAGAAGATGGCGACCCTTCGTTAGTTGTCAATCGCTACGTCGGAACCGTGCTCGAACGCGAGAGGCAGTTTCACGGCAACGGCCAGTCTGGGAGGTCGGATAGTCTCCAACCCAGCCACCGCCATGGTGACCGCCTGGGCGAGGTCACCAGCGTTGAGCTTCATGGACCGGACGGACAGCCTGCCCGCACACTCGTGGCCGGTGACCCAGCCCGGGTACGCGTGGTCGCGTATTTTCACGAAGAACAGCCCGATCCCATGGTCGGCATGCTAATCCGCACGCGCACCGGCATGGATGTTTTTGGCACCAATACGCGACTTGAGAACGTGCGAACCCCTTCTTGTAGAATGGGTGACACCCTGGAGGTCGAGTTTTCCTTTAACTGCTGGCTGACACCGCAGGAATACACCCTAACCGTCGCCACACAGCACCCGGACGGGCACAGTCACGACTGGCTGGATGACGTCATTACTTTCCGCGTGCTCGACCCCCGACGGCTGGCGGGCGTCGCCAATTTGCACCCAACGGTAGAATGCCGACTCACACCGGGCAAGCAACCACCGATTGTGCCCTCCCTTTGAACGATGACCCTGCCGATCGCTTGCTTCGACCCTCAGCTGGTGAGGGACGCCGTTCACCCCTTGCTCCTCGAAGGCGCGAGTGGAGTCGAGTCTCTTTTCGCCGACACGGTGGCAAGCGATTATGAAAAGTGACTCGAAGGCGTCACGCGGCAAGGATCGTCATTCATCATCGATGTTGACGATCAAGGTCCAGCCGGGAGCCTCCAAGGACCGCGTGGTTGGAAGAATACGGGACGAATGGAAGCTCACCCTCACGGCGCCGCCCGTCGAAGGGCGCGCAAACCGCGCCTGCATCGACTTCCTGGCGCGGCTATTGGAAGTACCTCGCGCTCGTGTCCGTCTCGTTCGTGGCCAGACCAGCCGGCGGAAGCTGATCCGGGTCGAAGGGTTATCATCGGACGAAGTCGGTCGGAGGCTCGATGCCGCCGCGTCGCGGCGTCAGTGACGAGACCACCGCTTCGCCTAACATGAGACAGGTGGACTTTATCCGAGAGCCGCATCATGAACCTAGCTGAGATTCAAGAGCAGCTCCGCGCCCACGGCCTCGACGGTTGGCTTTTCTTCGACCACCATCATCGAGACCCCATCGCTTACCGCGTGCTCAAACTAGACCCGAAACTGCACGCGACACGTCGCTGGTATTACTGGATTCCCGCCACGGGTGAGCCGATAAAGCTGGTGCATAGGATCGAAAACTGGAATCTCGATCCCCTGCCGGGATCCAAACGGGTCTACTCGGCATGGAAAGAACAACATGAAAAATTGGCCGCCATACTCGGCAAAGCTTCGCGATTGGCCATGCAGTATTCGCCCCAATGTATGATCCCCTATGTTTCCCTGGTCGACGCCGGTACCGTTGATCTGATACGAAGCCTCGACAAGGAGATCGTTAGCGCAGCTCCGCTGGTCCAGTACTTTGAAGCCCGCTGGTCAGCCGAGCAGTTGGAAACGCACCTCCAAGCAGGACGCCTCGTGGACGCCACCCGTCGCGAGGCCTTTCGAGAAATCGGGCGGCGCATCCAAGCCGACGGCGCCGTACAAGAAATCACCATCGCGGAGTTCATCCGTTCACGGTTCCATCAACAGGGGCTTATTGCCGACGACGGTCCCATCGTCGCCGTCAATGCCAATAGCGGCACCCCCCACTACGCTCCGTCCGCCGAGCAAAGTTCGCCGATCGGCAAGGGTGACTTCGTACTGATCGACATGTGGGCTAAACTCGATCGCCCCGGCGCCGTCTACTACGACATTACGTGGGTTGGCTTCGCGGGAGACCAGCCACCCGATGAAATCCAAAACGTCTTCGAGATCGTTCGGGACACTCGCGATCGGGCGCTGGAGTTTGTACGAGCAGCAGTCGCGGCCCAACGTGACATCGCGGGCTGCGACGTAGACGACGTCGCGCGCCGGTACATCGGAGACAAGGGGTTCGCTGAGTTCTTTACCCACCGCACAGGCCACTCCATTGGTGAAAACATCCACGGCAATGGCGCAAATATGGACAACCTGGAAACCCGCGACGAGCGGCTGATTATCCCGCAGACCTGTTTTTCGATCGAACCCGGCATCTACCTCTCCCAGTTTGGCGTGCGCAGCGAGATTAACTGCTACGTCTCCGCAACGGAAGCCAAAGCCACCGGCGAGGTGCAGCAGCAGATCGTAACAATTCCCTGCTGAGTCCACTGACCCGGAACGATCCTGAGCTCAAATCCGTTAAGGTAACGAAACTCGATGCGACGCTTGCAGCCGGCTCTAGCACTGTTCGTAGCGACGATGCTGGGGCTGGCGATCTGGGCCTTTTGGATCGAACCGGCATCGCTCACAGTTCGAGAGTACGAGCTGCACCTTCCCCGATGGCCCCCAGAATTAGCTGGGCTTCGAGTGGCGGCCCTCTCCGATTTTCACGTCGGGTCTCCGTACAACGGTATCGATAAGCTTCAACAGATTGTTGCGCTGACCAATCGATCCGATCCCGATCTAGTCGTCCTATTAGGAGACTTCGTCGTTCATGGAATCGTGGGTGGCACGCGCATACCACCGGAGCGAATCGCTCCGGTGTTGTCGAACTTAGAGGCGCCTCTGGGAGTGTGGGCCGTGCTCGGCAACCATGACTGGTGGTACAGCTTCGAAGGTGTTCGAAAACCTCTGAGCGTGCAGGGGATCAAAGTCCTCGAGAACCGGGCGGTCGAAATCTCGTCCAGCGGGTGGACTTTTTGGCTCGTCGGGATCGAAGATGCCTGGGCCGGCAACCCCGACATTCCAGCAGCCCTCAAAGCGGTACCCCCTGATGCACCGGTTCTCGCCATCACGCACAACCCGGACATTTTCACCGACATGCCTGACCGCGTCAGTTTGACTGTCGCCGGTCACACTCATGGAGGCCAGGTCGCGCTTCCTCTACTAGGGCCGCCCGTCGTGCCGTCTGTCCACGGACAGCGCTACGCCGCCGGCTGGATCGTGGAAGAGGATCGACATCTTTTCGTCACTCCCGGCCTAGGCACCAGCATTATGCCAGTGCGTTTTCTCGTACCGCCCGAGATCAGTATCCTGAAGTTGTACCCGGCAAGACCCTAGAACCCTTGTACGGGCGCCACATGTCGGCCCTTTCCAGGATGGTGAATTTCCGACTGGCATGGGTCGCTACGTTTCGCGAACATCACTAAAGTTTTTTAGAACGTGGTGGGCCCTGTAGGATTCGAACCTACGACCGACGGATTATGAGTCCGCAGCTCTAACCGCTGAGCTAAGGGCCCTCGGCCAAGCTGCTCCCGATTCTAGCACGCAGTTTGCCGCGCGCATCGCGACGAGAAAGCACCCTACATAGAAGACTGTAGGGAGTGTCGTAGTGTTCAGACGCCTCTCGGTCGGCAGGGTTGCCTGGCCATGATCCCGAGTTGCTCTGACGACCCGCTGTGCAGCGAGGTCTTTGATAGACTGAGTTTGGTCCTACGCTTGGTGCATAGTTGGCTTTGGCCTTCCGCCATCCTCACGTGTTAAGTTTCACTCCACTCCCGGCATCGCCTCGCCAAGCTACTAAGTGGGGTGTCCGGGAGCTGCCAAGCAGGCCTTAATTCAACAACCCATGGGCAGCGGCAAAAAGATTCTGTTGGCGGTCGTTGGTCTCCTCGTCGTCGCGGGCGTCGGCTGGGGCGTTTACTCCTATCTCCAACGAGGGATTGTCAGGGTCCAAACGGGCAAGGTTGCCCGACAGGATCTAGTCTCGGTTGTAACGGCGTCCGGGGAAGTCAAACCCCGCAATTACATCAACATAGGCGCTAACAGCATGGGCCGACTCACCGACATCTATGTGCGAGAAGGTGACATCATCGAGCAAGGCCAGGAGTTGGCCAAGCTGGAAACCGTCCAGCCGGCCGCCGAGGTCGCAGCCCAGAGGGCCTCGCTGGCACTAGTCAGGGCCGAGCTTGCTGCTCGCGACGCGGCCATCGAGTCCAACGAAGCGAGCCAAAAGACGCAACAGGCATCGTTGAAACGATCTCAAGCTGAATTCCAGCGCGCCAAAATCAACTACGATCGCGCCAGCGAGCTTCTCGAGGACAAGTTAATCGCGCGACAAGACTACGATCAGAGACGGGCGGACTACGATGCCGCTCAGGCGGCGGTGGAAGAGGCGGCTGCCCGGCTGGAGCAGCTCCGAGCGCAGCGGGAAGAAGTGGTCGCACAGAGGAATTCCGCACGGCGGCGGGTCGAGCAGACCGAAGCCCAACTCCGCCGAGTCCGCGACGTGCTCGAGAAGCACTACTCTGTTGCGCCGATCGAGGGCGTCGTCACCAACCTTCCCGTGAGGGTAGGTGAAACGGTGGTGCCCGGCATTCAGAATTCGGCGGCCAGCCTGATCATGACCATTGCCGACATGTCGCTGATTACGGCGGAGGTCAAAGTCGACGAGACGGATATCGTCAACGTTACCTTGGACCACATAGCCGAGGTCAGCATCGACGCCATTCCCGGCCAAACGTTCTCGGGGCGCGTGACCGAGATCGGCAATACCGCGATTCTGAGGACCACTGGACTAGCGGCCTCCCAGAGTGCCGTGGCCAGCCAAGAGGCCAAGGATTTCAAGGTTGTGGTGGCGCTTGACGCGCCGACCGAGGCGATCCGTCCGGGAATGTCGTGCACTGCGCGAATTACCACGGCAACCCGGGAACGCGCGTTGACGGTACCAATCCAAGCCTTAACGGTCCGTGAGTCCTCGGACCTCGAGCCCCCGCAATCCCGTGATACGGCGCGAGCAGCCAGTTCCACGGGAGAGCCTAGCCAAGAGATCGAAGGGGTTTTCGTCGTTGCCGACGGCAGCGTTGCGTTTCGCCCCGTGCGGACCGGTATCACAGGCGCCACTCGCATCGAGGTGATCGAGGGCCTCGAAGAAGGCGAGGAGATTGTCACCGGAAGCTACAAGGTTTTGAGAACGATTCGGCCGGGCGCGTCGGTCAGGGTCGACAACGAATTGTCCAACTGGGGTCGTCCTTCTCGCTGATCTGCTGATCGCCCACCCACGGCAGTTCCCAGCGGAACAAGAGAAGATCGTGTTCTCATGCGGGTTCGGCTTTCATTTGGCAGGAAGATACGAACGACACCCGCGGAGGACCCTCATCGGGGTGAGCGGCTTCCCCAAGATGGGGTGGTGATCCGCACTCAGGACTTGTGGAAGACGTATTCGATGGGCGAGGAACGGATTCACGCCGTCCAAGCCGTGAATCTCGAGATCCAGAAAGGTGAATATGTCGCTATCATGGGACCGTCGGGTTCGGGTAAGTCGACTTTGATGAACCTAATCGGCTGCCTCGACACACCAACCACAGGGCAGTATCACATTTCCGGCCACCTGGTTAGCGATCTGGACGACGATGAGCTGGCCAGGATTCGCAACGAAGAGATCGGTTTCGTATTCCAGACCTTCAATTTACTCCCGCGCTCGTCGGCGATTCAGAACGTCGAACTGCCGCTTATTTACGCCGGAGCGCCCCCTGCCGAGCGCCTAGAGCGCGCCCGTCACGCCTTGCTGCAAGTGGACCTCGTCGACCGGATGGACCACAAACCGAATGAGCTTTCCGGGGGTGAGCGACAGCGCGTGGCCATCGCCAGGGCGCTTGTCAACGGGCCCTCGATTCTGCTAGCCGACGAACCAACAGGGAACCTCGACAGTGTGACAAGTAATGAAATCCTAGATCTCTTTGATCGCCTGCACGAGCAGGGCAATACCATCATCATCGTGACCCACGAGATGGACGTGGCCAAGCACACGCGACGCGTCATCCGTCTGCGCGACGGCAGGGTGGAAAAAGACGAGAGAGTGCGATAACGAGGGGTCGTTGGTATCAAAATGGGACGTAGAAGGAAGATTCTACGATTTCACTCCCATGATTCTCACGGCCAGGGGCCCCTGCCAAGAAGGTGTGACCCGTTAGGCCATTCCAACGTGCCTGCCGGCAGGGGGGCGGTCGTGACCAGGCGTATTCCGGTAATCACCTCCATCCTCTTGGCCGGCCTTGTCGGCCTAGCCGGTTGTTCCCGCGCGGACCGTTCAGGCCCTGCGTCCCCGCAGCAGCAGGGGGTAGAGAGGATCACGTCGCTGGACCTCTCGAAAGAGGACCACCCCGACCGCATATTGAAGGGACTCTATCCGTCCGAAGGGCAGTGGCGTTGGACCGCGAAGAGCTTCTCCCTCCTGCTCGATCGCCCCGAGACAACACACCCCGTGTTCCTGGAACTTGGAGATATTGTCAAATGTTGTGGATGGGCGAGGTCAGGCGGCGTTTTCCTGAACCATCAATCCATCCTTGAAAACCTTTCCCTCTAAGACATGAACAATCACTTCCGAACCGTTCAGGCGTCGCCAGTGGCGCTCGGCTTGGCGGGCCAGCATGAAGACCATCGTTAACGACGCTTCGCGGCTGCCACAACCCTTCGTTCGTCGCTGCCGCAAACGGACCGTCGCAAAGGTGGACTCGATCGGGTTCGTCGTCCGCAAGTGCCCCCAGTGCTCGGCCGGAAAGTCGTAGAAAGCCAGCAGCACTTGGCGGTCTTTTTCCAGGCACTCGACCGCTTTGGGGAACTTCTTCTCGTATAGGTTCTTGAAACGGTCCAGAGCGGCCTCCGCCGTCTGCCGACTCTCGGCAAGATAGATGTCGCGCAGCGCCTGCTTGGCTTTGCCCTGCATGCTCTGCGGCAGCTTATTGAGCACGTTGGCCGTCTTGTGGAGCCAGCAGCGTTGCTAACCGGTCGCCGGATAGACTTTCCGCAGTGCCGCCCAAAACCCCATCGCTCCGTCGCCCACCGCCAACTTCGGCGGCAGCTCGAGCCCCTGCCGTTTCAAGTCCTCCAGCAACTCCTGCCACGACAGTTCGCTTTCGCGAAAGCCGTCGTGCACCGCCAGCAGTTGCTTGCGACCGTCTTCGAGTGCTCCCATCACAACCAGCAAACACTGCCGTTCATCGTCCAGACGAACATTCGAGTAGATGCCATCGGCCCAAATGTAAACAAACCGCTGGCCGCTGAGGTCACGCTTTGACCAAGCCTCGTACTCGCGGCGCCAGACGTCTTTGAGACGCACCACCGTCGTCGCCGACAGGCCCGGAGCGTCGGGCCCCAGCAAGGCCTTCAGCGCTTCGCTGAAATCGCCCGTCGAGATCCCTTTCAGGTACAACCAGGGGATCAACTCCTCCACACTCTTCGTGCGCCGCAGATACGGCGGCAGGATCTGGGAAGTGAAACGAAAGCGCCGGCCCTGCTCATCGACTCGGCGATCGTCGACCCGCGGCGCCTGGATCTTCAGCTGACCCACGCCGCTGACGATGGTGCGCTCGCGGGCGTGACCGTTGCGCACCACCAGCCGCCGGCCGTCCTGGTCGACTTCGTGCTGATGCGTTTCGATGTAGGCGGTCACTTCGGCTTCCACGGCCTTGACGAGCATCTGGCGCGCTCCTTGGCGCAGCACCTCATCCAAGGGCGAGCGTTCCTTTCCATCAATGACTTGGGGGTTGACTTGACTGCTGCTCTCAGCAGCTTCACACTGACTCATGGCGTATCCTCCTTGTTCCTTTCCAGAAAACGATTGAGTTGCTTCCTCAATCGTCAGGATACGCCGCCTCCCCTCAGAGGCTCATCCACAACTTCTGGTTATAGCTCAATCGGCTCTTCCCGAACCCATATGTGACGGCCGGCTGGGAAGACGCGTACCGAAAGGGGCAGAAGCACTACGCGGTGACGTATCCCGAGAATCGTTTGGTGGAGTTGATGGACGCCCCGCTCGAGGTCACCGTCAAAGGTATCCGATTTCAAGGCTTAGTCGGCCCGATCTTCCTTCTTGCGCCGCTGGCACTGTTGTCGTGGCGGCACCCGCTGGGTAAACCGTTGCTCGGGGCCGCGGTGATCTTCGCCACTCCCTGGCTTTCGAACGCGGGCACAAGATTCCTCATCCCGTCGCTGGTGTTCGTCTCGCTGGCGATGGGTCTTGTCTTATGCCGGCTCTCTTACCGAGTGGCCGCACCTGTTGGCGGGGCACTACTCCTTCTGCATGCCCTGGCTTGCTGGCCCCCCCTTTACACGCATTGGCACTCTGACCCCGAAGCGTTCTGGGGACTGCCAGGCGCTCCTTGGAAAGCCGCACTGCGCCTGGAGGCCGAGCAGGACTACCTTGGTCGCCAGGTTCCTCACTTCGGCACCACGTCTATCCTCAACGCTCACGCTTCCGTTAATGACCGCGTGCTGTCGCTCGAACCCCTGCCCGAAGCCTATACCTGGGCTGAGATCATGGTTTCCTACCAGGGAGCAATAAACGAAGAGCTGACCCATGTGTTGTTGGCTGCACGCGAACCCGACTTTTGGCCCAAACGACGAGTGCGAATCCGGTGGAGCCCGGAGCCGCTAGTGGGGTTTCGCATTGTCCAAGAGAACGAACACGAGTCAAGCCATTGGCGCATGTCGGAAATCCAACTTTTTCAGGATGGCCAAGAGCTGGCACCCTCAGACGATTGGAGGATCACTGCCGAGCCCCGCCCCTGGACGGCCCGCCGAGCCTTCGACGGCAACCCCATAACGGCGTGGATCAGTTGGCAACCGCTCCAACCGGGAATGCGGATCCAGGCGCAGTTTCCTGAACCACACGTTCTCGATGAAGCGGAGCTCATTTATACTTGGGAGCAATACTTCATCAAGCTCAACTTCTTCGGGCAACTACCGGACGGTAGCTGGCAGCCGCTCGACGTGGAGTCCGAAGAAACCCAACGTGAAGTTTCAGACGCCGAGATGAAAGCCTGGGTCGGCGAGGAACTCAAGCGTCACGATGTTCGCTTCCTGGTCACCAATACGGCAGGCGGCGGCCACAACCTCGTCGCGCCTATGATCGACCGCGAACCAGCTGCTTGGGGCCTGCGCGAAATCGGACGTGACCGTTCCATGCGAGTGTATCGAGTGGAGTGACAACAAGCCGGAGCCTGGTAGAAGTTACCCGACATCATTGTCATTAGCGAACCCGTATGCTCTTGCGGAAAACATCCATCCTGTTCGGCCGAATACGAGTAAGCGCTACCATCGGGGTGCCGCTGTTGTGCTCCGAGTTGTTCGTAAACGGTTGTGCCGATAGACCGAAGAACCGGCAGAAAACGAAGACCGGAGACACGTTCCTAGTTAGCAGGTGTGGACCGCTCGTTTTCGGGTGTGCGCCCCTCGCTTTCAGAGGATTCCACAGGCGTCTTCGGAGTAGGTGGCGGATCGGGAACCAGGTGCAATCTCCGACCGATGCGGTATGCGAGGGATCCGTACAAGGCCTGCAGCTGCTTGTGTGCCTGTTCGAGTTCGGCGTCCAGCCGCTTCGCCCAGCGGGTCCGTTCGCTGAGCTCGCTCTCCAGCTGCTTCGCCCAGCGGGTCCGTTCGCTGAGCTCACCTCTAGGCGCTTTCGGTCACCGAGCTCATGCTCCAGCCTCTTCGTTGTTTCGATGAACTTGGCGTCCAGTTCCCCTAGCATACGGTTCTTGAGCTCGAGCTCCGCGTGCAACAACTCTGCCTGCTGCTGGAGAAACTCGATTTCGGACTGCCGCTCGAGCGGTGAGCCGCCCTCCGCTGTCGGCTTGATGTACCAAGCCATAAGTATTGCTCTCCCAAACCTTCATATCGGAACAGCCTGAAGCCGCAGTTCTCCGCCATCTTGATGGCATCGCTCCCCGAAATGGTCGCACCGAGCCAGGGGTCGTGTTCCGCCTGTGCAGCCCGGTAGCTGCCCTGCACTTGGAACTTGAAGAGCCGCCCGGGCCGCAAGACCCGGTAAACTTCGCGAATATAGCTCTCGATGATTGCCCTGCTGGGAATGTGCTGGAAGACGACAAAGCTGAAGGCGAAGTCGTACTCCACATCCCCCAGCACCGACAGGTCCGTACCGTTATTTCGGTACAGATGGACATTGGAACAATCGGCAAGCAACTCGCGTGCCCGTTCGACCATGCCACCGCTTACATCAACACCATGGACTTCTCCGAACACCTTAGCCAGGGCCCGAGTCATGCGCCCGGCGCCACAACCGATCTCCAGGACGCGCATTTCTGTTGGGGGCATCTCCTGAAAGATACTGTCCATGTCGTTCAGGATCAATTGGCGGACCGATTCCTCGCCTGAGGCGAAAAACTCCTCCCGGCGCCATTCGTCCTTCGAATCGTCAATATAGTGGAAAGCGTTTTCGTGCGCGCGGGCGTCCCACTCCTCCCGCATCTCCCGCTCGACGTCGCGCTCTAGGTGTGGCTTTTCGGAACTCAAATCGGTCACTTCTCCACTGCGCATGACCACAAGTGATGGCTGGAAAGTCTCAAGGATTGTGAATCCTTACATGGCGGCCCACCTAGTCTTTCTTGCGACGTAGCCATCCTCCAGGATTGAAGGTCATGACCATCGCCTCCCGAGAAAAGTCTTGCTCGAAGAGATCACTGCCCCCTTCCGCCAGGAACTTGTTGACCGCCGCCATGGGTCCGGGCCCGAAGTGGGGGTAGATAGGTACCGAGTCGTAATGGGTATCTTCGACCACGATGTAGCTACCGTGGCTGACCATCGGGGAATACATCCTCAGCTCTTGACGAACATGATGCATGTGATGGTCGGAATCCAAAACCACCAGCACTTTCTTTCCTTTAACACGCTCTGAAATCTGAGCAACAAGATCCGGGTCAGTAGAGCCGGCGTGGAAAAATTCAACATATTGATGCCAAAGCGGTACGTGAATCGCGTCCTCCACCATATCTTGAATATCTACGGTCAGTACCCTCGAGCTTGTTAGGCCCATGCCGTTGAGCGTGTGAGCCCAGTAGAGGGCCGAACCGCCGCGCCAGGTTCCCGTCTCGATGATGAAGTCCGGTCGAATCTCATAGATCACCTCTTGCATCATCCACAGGTCGAGAGGGTTCTTGATGATTTTTACACCCAAGAACCGCATGTTGTCCCAGATGCCGAGATCGTGGAACAGCCTCATCAGCTCGTTCTGTTTCTTAAGACCCAGCTTCAAGTCGCGCTGCTCGATAATCTTCAGATAGCCCTTGCGGGCCAGCCGAGCTTGCTCGGTCAGATATTCCTTGGTGAATTCGTATTCCCTCAACGCTGCTGAGTGAACGATCAGGGAGCGCTCGACACCTTCCTGCGGTTGAAACGATTTATCGGTCTCGAACTCCAAGACGACTTTGTCCGCTTGCAGCGCTTGGGCCGGTATCCTCTTCACAAATATGTACCGCCCGTGGTTTTCATAGGTTTCACTCCCGACCGGATGTTGGTTCGCCGTTGCCGTGAGGGTGAGGGGACTGAAGCGATCCAGGGTAACCTCGTTGGGGAGCGCGAGGTCAAGTTCCAGAGCTATAACCAGAAGTTGTGGATGAGCCTCTGAGGGGAGGCGGCGTATCCTGACGATTGAGGAAGCAACTCAATCGTTTTCTGGAAAGGAACAAGGAGGATACGCCATGAGTCAGTGTGAAGCTGCTGAGAGCAGCAGTCAAGTCAACCCCCAAGTCATTGATGGAAAGGAACGCTCGCCCTTGGATGAGGTGCTGCGCCAAGGAGCGCGCCAGATGCTCGTCAAGGCCGTGGAAGCCGAAGTGACCGCCTACATCGAAACGCATCAGCACGAAGTCGACCAGGACGGCCGGCGGCTGGTGGTGCGCAACGGTCACGCCCGCGAGCGCACCATCGTCAGCGGCGTGGGTCAGCTGAAGATCCAGGCGCCGCGGGTCGACGATCGCCGAGTCGATGAGCAGGGCCGGCGCTTTCGTTTCACTTCCCAGATCCTGCCGCCGTATCTGCGGCGCACGAAGAGTGTGGAGGAGTTGATCCCCTGGTTGTACCTGAAAGGGATCTCGACGGGCGATTTCAGCGAAGCGCTGAAGGCCTTGCTGGGGCCCGACGCTCCGGGCCTGTCGGCGACGACGGTGGTGCGTCTCAAAGACGTCTGGCGCCGCGAGTACGAGGCTTGGTCAAAGCGTGACCTCAGCGGCCAGCGGTTTGTTTACATTTGGGCCGATGGCATCTACTCGAATGTTCGTCTGGACGATGAACGGCAGTGTTTGCTGGTTGTGATGGGAGCACTCGAAGACGGTCGCAAGCAACTGCTGGCGGTGCACGACGGCTTTAGCGAAAGCGAACTGTCGTGGCAGGAGTTGCTGGAGGACTTGAAACGGCAGGGGCTCGAGCTGCCGCCGAAGTTGGCGGTGGGCGACGGAGCGATTGGGTTTTGGGCGGCACTGCGGAAAGTCTATCCGGCGACCGGTGAGCAACGCTGCTGGCTCCACAAGACGGCCAACGTGCTCAATAAGCTGCCGCAGAGCATGCAGGGCAAAGCCAAGCAGGCGCTGCGCGACATCTATCTTGCCGAGAGTCGGCAGACGGCGGAGGCCGCTCTGGACCGTTTCAAGAACCTATACGAGAAGAAGTTCCCCAAAGCGGTCGAGTGCCTGGAAAAAGACCGCCAAGTGCTGCTGGCTTTCTACGACTTTCCGGCCGAGCACTGGGGGCACTTGCGGACGACGAACCCGATCGAGTCCACCTTTGCGACGGTCCGTTTGCGGCAGCGACGAACGAAGGGTTGTGGCAGCCGCGAAGCGTCGTTAACGATGGTCTTCATGCTGGCCCGCCAAGCCGAGCGCCACTGGCGACGCCTGAACGGTTCGGAAGTGATTGTTCATGTCTTAGAGGGAAAGGTTTTCAAGGATGGATTGATGGTTCAGGAAAACGCCGCCTGACCTCGCCCATCCACAACATTTGACAATATCTCTACGACCCCAGCGCCACCACAATAGCCCTGTGACAGCTGCCACTGTGAGCAAGACAGGGTCATAGACCCAGCCCATCGAGCACAGAAGGAAAACCGCGTTGCTTAGGCAAGCAGCTCCCAGAGCAAAGCCGAATATCCAGCTCTCGGCTCTAGTCAGAGTGGCGGCGACGCCCCCCAGTTGGGCAAGCAGAAGGCGACCCAAAAGGCACGCGGTCAAGACGGTCAGAGCCGAGCCGAACAGAATGCCGGCCACCTTGTCGAGAGCTTCTATGGGCATGGTTCAGTGAAAGCGACGATGCATGCGCGACTGGCGCGTCTCGAAGTTATCGCTCTTGGGCGGCAATGGGCTGACGGGGCCGCAGGTCCACAGCGGTCGACCGCGATCGATCACCATGCCGCAATCCGATTCCGATCCGAGCGTTGGCGGCCCTCAGCCTGATCTCAGCTTGAGCTTTACCAGAGCCGAATACTGCGGGGTGACGTCAATGAGCCGCGGTCCCGAGGCATCATACACCACGATGTTTTTTCGCTGGATGGCCCGTAGCGTGTCCTCCTTGCTCAAAACGTATGTTTCGACGGGTGCTGAACCCGGCTTCGGGGAAATGTGATTGTGGCCGGGCCCCAAATATACGTCGTACAGATGAACCAGCCGAAACGCTTCGTGGGCAATCGATAGATGGAAAATCATTTCCGGCACGCTGGTCAACACGATCGTCTTCGTGGGGTGAAGATTCCTCGCTTGGGAGACGTCCGAGATCAGCTGTTTAACCGAGAGACTCAACGGTTGATAGTAATTCACCTCTTGATAGGCCCTGCGAACGAGCCCCACAAGAACAACCCGAGGCACATAACCGCTGCAACGCGGTACACCTTCGTAGCTTGTACGGCCAACACAGCCGCCCAGCCACCCAGCATGGCCAAACCGAGGGTCGGAATCACGAGATAGTAGTCCGAGCGATGCTCGCGAGCGGGCAAGTAAGGGGTGAGGCTCAACAGGAACCATGCCAGGAAGAACAGCCCCAGGAAATTCTTTCGGCGGGCCTGATGGACTGCCACGGCCAGCAAAGGAATACCAACAAGCAGGGCGAAAACGACCGGCTCGTGGGCGGCCACCGACGATCTCCAATAGTGCAGTAGGCTGCCCACGAAGCCCGCGGCGTCAAAATGTGGCTGGTAGACTCCTCGGCCCGCCTCCTGTACTGCCCCCCATTGCAGCCAGCCGAGCCCGGCGGAGCCAAGAAGCATCACGGAGACGTGCAGCCAATAGCGACGATAGATGAGTGCGACATAGGCGAGTAGCACGGCCGGATAGACGACCATCATTTCGTGCGCTCCGAAACCGAGCACGAAAGTCATCCACTGCCCCCAATAGTAAACCGAGCGGCTCGTGGCGACAAAACAAAGGAAAAGCCAGAAGCCAAGCAAGAAAAAGAACGCACAAAGGATCTGATTGTAGGCCGAGGTCCAGGTTAGGCTTGTCGCCAGACCGTGGTGCAGCCCCCACAGGGAAGCCGCCACGAAGCCTGCCCATCGCTGCTTTGTCACTCGATGAGTGATCGCCGCCAGCAGCCAGAGATTCACGACGTGAGTAGCGAAAGCCAGCACGCGGTAGGGAAAGGCGTCCAAGCCAAACCATTGGTAGAAATAGTAAAAAAACAGACGTTCACTCAGAGGGCGAAACTGTCCCCAGTGTCTCGGCTCCCAGATGGCCGGCCAGAACTCCTGATCCGGCAGCGCAACCAGCAGCAACAACGAGAAGTCATCTTTGTGAAACCAAGACCACAGCCCGCGATAGTAAAGCAGCAGGCTAAGAAAGGCCGGTATCGTCCAGTAAAGAGCGGCGAAAAGGAGACGCAGTCGGGTTTTTGAGGGAACTTCGCTCACTTTAGGGCTACGGAAGTGGCCACCAGCCCGAGCTCGCGTGTCTCTATTTCACCGGCGGCGATCGCATTATCGAGCCGGAATTCCACTTTGGCGATCTTCTGGTCGAGCGCCTCAGCCGGCACCGGCTTGGTGAAAGTGTAGTCGCCGGGCTTGTCGAAAGTCTCGGCGCCTACCGGCACACCATTCACGGTCGCGGACAGGGTAAGAGTTTGGAGTTGTCGGATCGAAACCTCCGGCACAGTAAATCTCAGTTCAATGGTGACGGTCTCATCAGGCAGTGGCGGTGGTGGTTTCAGGGCTACCGAAAACGCCTTTTTCGTCCAACGCCAGGTACCCTGCTCTACATCGTAAAACCCTGCGAGCAACTGAACCGCCCCACGAGGGTCGGCCATATGAACCGTGGAGAGAAGCTCCGCCGGGGGCTGCGTGGGCGTAGCTGTTTCCTGCCCCGTCGGTGGATTTAATTCAGGCTCATTCTTTGGACAGGCTACGAAGAGGAGTGCCGCGGCCAGTAATGCAACAAGCACCAGTTTCCTCATAGGGCAACCACGATCATACTAATAGGCAAAGGGACTGGGCAAACGAGTCGGCTGGGCGCGGAGGCGAGCGCTACTCCAACCTCTCGCCCCCTACATACACCGCATGGATCGCACGAGCGTTGCGGATGTCCTCGAGCGGGTTCTTGTCCAACACGATGAAATCACCCGCTTTGCCTTTCGCCAGCGTTCCCAGTTGATTCGACACGCCGAGGGCTTCGGCGGCGTTTTTCGAGAATGATTCGATCACCTGCATCGGGGTTAGCCCGGCCTCGACCATCAACTCCATCTCCCAGTGCTCGAAGAATCCTTGGAAGCGTCCCGGCGGGCCGCTGTCGGTGCCGAAGCCGATACGGACTCCGCCGTCGGCCAACGCTTTCAGGTTGCGCGCAGCAACTTGAAATCCGTCCTTGTTGACCCCTAGCTTGGGATCTTTGGCCTGCTTGGCCCTCAATTGGGTCTTCACGCCTTCGACGACAGCCGGGCCGACAGCCAGTCGGAAGAAAGGGTCATCGAGCCAGGCGGGAGGATCGGCGTACACGAAGGTCGATTGCTCGCGGCTCAACGTCGCCGCGAGAGTCACCTTGTTCCGCTTCATCGCGGCGATCAAGGCTTCATCGACTTCGGCATCTCGAACGCTGTGCGCCAACACGTCAACCCCCGCATCGACCAGGCCCTTCGCGTCCGAGAGTTCGTAGACATGAGCCAGAACTTTCAGTCCTCGCTTGTGAGCCTGTTTGATAATGGCGGAGTAAATCGCGGGGGACAACTTGCGGAACGTATCATGCTCGTCGTCCACCCAGATTTTGACGATATCGGCGCCTTTGTCAGCCAGTTTATTCGTCCAAGCGCGAGCTTGTGCGGCGCCGGCCACTTCCAGAACGACCCCCTTCAAGCCGGGTATATGACTGGGATACCCGCCGAGGGAGGTGAATCCTTGCAGGGCCGTGAAAACCCGCGCGCCGCTTATCCTCCCCCGCCGCTGCTCATCGCGAATTTCGAGGATCAGATCTTGGTCCACGCCCAGACTGGTCGTCGTGGTGACGCCGTAGCGGGCGTAGGTGCGAAGCTGCGCCTCGACATTCTCGCGGGTGTAGTTGTCGACGTCGCTTGTGAGGCCCCGGGTCATTCCCACGTGACCGTGCAGGTTGATGATGCCAGGGATTATCGTCTTGCCGCTCAGATCGACCACCTTGGCCAGAGCCGGAACCTTGACCTTGGAGGCTGGCCCGATGCTGCGTATCTTGCCGTTGGCCAGCACGATTGTCGCGTCAGGCTGAGGCGGCCCACCGCTCCCATCGATCAGCGTCGCATGGGTCAGAACTGTTACTTGGGCCGGTAGGGCGAGAACGGCCAACAAGCCGGCCAGCAGAAAGCGAGTCATCATGTTTCTTACTCCGCCACGAACGGGGACCACTGAGCAGCGGCTGGATTGTAGCACAACTCACTCGTTCGACCGGATGCTATGCTTCACCAGCTGACGGTCGAAGCACGCAATAAGCCCGCCAAAATTTCCGTAAGTATCTGTAAAACAAGGCGTTATTAGGAATTGGCTTTGTTTGGTAATTCTGTGGCTCGGTAGCCCACCGACGCGGACGCTGGAACAGCGCCAGGTCCGCGCTACGAGCTGCCCACGGACGCGGACGCTGGAACAGCGCCAGGTCTCCGCGCTACGAGCTGTCCACGGACGCTACATGCTACTCTTGTAACCCGGCTGGTCCGACCCGTCGGATTTTTACGGATCCGACCGTCCCGCCGCACTGGAAACCAACTGTAAACCATTGATTCCCTTTGGGTTCGACGAAATTGGGTTTGTTTGGTAATTTTGTTGCCTCGTTGATTCGCGGCTTCCGACGGCCCGTGCTCGAATGGGCCCCGAATGCTTCGCGTGTACTCAATTACATTGTACCTTGCCAATCCAAGGAGGTCTTGGCGCCAATGGGGCTAAGCTGCTTTTAATGAGATACTTAGGCTGCGTGACATCCAGCCCGTATTTCTCATCACAGTCCGCGGTGGATGAGGCGAAAGGCCCGGCGGCCGTGACTCGCAGCGACGGTGTGTGTAGATCGCCCCAGAGTACAGCATGTCGCTAACCCGCTTTTTTCACCAGGAGCGAGTAGGGGCGGGCCACTGTGCCCGCCCAGTAGTGTCGATGTACGATCTTTTCCACAAATTCGCACTGAACAATGTGTACTGATCGGTAGTGGGCCGACACGGTGGTCGGCCCCTACGAGAACAACGGGTTTTGTGGCGAACCGGCGAAGTTTGTGAGAAAAGCGGGCTAAGCGGGTGCGATGAATCGCGCCTTCGACAAGCTAAAGCTTGTCCGCACCGCCAACCAGGACAAACACGAGTGTTTGTCGCCACCGTAAACGCCACCCCAGCAGACCGGCACTCAGGTAGCGACCGCCACTCTTGGCGGTCAAGAGATCGCGGCAAGGCGGGGCTTCGGCGGCGATCCGACACGAGGGCGCCCAGTGGGATCCCGCGGGCCGGAAAGCCGCCCCTATCCGCCCGCCGACTCCGGTTCCCCGGTGTTACCCCCGCCGGGCGGCAACGCTGCTGCCGCGCCGTCGCCCATCTCCAAGTTTTCGATCTTGTCGAAACGGCTCGTGATCTTGCCGGCTGAAGTGTGTACTTTATCGACGTCTTCGTGCGCGCGTCGAATGTTCGTCGCCAGGCTGTCCATGCGCGTCTGGAAGCGCTTGAAATCCGCCCCTAGCTTGGCGAGGTGTTCTTGGATGATATTGACTTGCTCGCGTGTTGCTGCATCCTTGAGGACGGCCGCCGCCGTGGTGAGAACCGCCCAAAGAGTCGTCGGCGAAACGATCCAGACTCTTGCCCCGTGGGCCTTGTCGACGAGCTCGGGGTGGCCGGAGTGGATTTCGGCAAACACCGCCTCGGCGGGCACGAACATGAGAGCTGCGTCGGCGGTTTCGCCCGGGATGATGTACTTGGCCGCGATGTCGTCGATGTGGGCGGTGACATCTTTGGCAAATGTTTTTCTTGCGGCCTCACGCTCCGATTGCGGTAGGTCGGTGTTAGTCATTCGGCGGAAGTTTTCCAGCGGAAATTTGGAGTCAATCGGAACATGCCCGCTGGGCTCGGGGAGAAAGAGCATGCAGTCGACGATCTTGTCATTCGACAGCTTGTGCTGCATGCGGTAGCTCCGCTCGGGCAACACATTACGAATCAGCCCTTGCAGTTGAACCTCACCAAAGGTGCCCCGGGACGTGCGATCCGCCAAGATCTCCTGCAGGCTGACGACGCTAGTCGAGAGTTCGGTGATATTCTTCTGTGCCTCGTCGATCAAGGCCAGCCTCTTTTGAACTTCGGCGAAGGTGGCCGCTGTCTTCTCGAAACCTTCGGAAAGGCGCCTGTCAACGACCCCTCCGATTTCGAGAAGCCGCTTGTCGGTCGATTCGGTCAACCCCTCCATGCGGCGGCCCAACTGGTCGGCATGGCGCGCGAGCGCGGTAGCGACTTGGTCTTGGACCCGGTCAGCGCTGCTTTGGAGAGTTCCTTGCAGGCTCCGATAGCTTTCGGTATGCTGCCGCTCGAGACCCTCCCTCAGCTCACCGAAGCGCTCGGAGAGGGCCTCTTGCAACTGGTGAGCCGCCTGCTGCTGGTCCTGGCGGGTATGGGAGAGCTGTTCACGCATATCTTGGTCCAAACGCCGCACGACTTCTTCGCTGTCGCGCGCTCGCCCACTCAGTTGCGCCGCCAAGGCGTCGCCGCGCTTGCCTTGCTCCTCGAGCCGGGTGTCCAGTCGGACGGAAGATCTCTCCATGTCCCGCTGACGCGTCAGTAAGTAGAAGACAAGCGCACTTACAACAAGCAGGGGGATCAGCGCGATGGCAATGATCGTCAGCTCGGTCATCATGGTACCGCGGAAAAATCGGGTACAGCCAGCCAATTCGCTTCAGGTTAAGTGCTTTGTTTCCAGGGCCATAACGGGAGTGAATTCGTGGCAGTCCCCGATTTTTCTCTCCCGCACGACTTTCGCCACGGGCTGTTAGGACTGCGAGAAGAGCGGACGACTCTCGCCCTCCGCCGGGCTTCAATCCTCGAACAGAGTGGGACTCGGTTCCAACCGCGCGAGCAAAAATTCCCGACGACGAAGTAACTCGGAGAACGCCTCGACTTCGACCGGAGGACTGATGACGTGACCTTGTACTTCATCGCACTTCCGGCTTTGTAGAAACTTCATCTGTTCCGGCGTCTCGACTCCCTCGCCGATCACCTTCAGTTCCAGGCTATGGGCCAGCAAGATCAGTCCCGTGGCGATCGCCGCGTCAGCCGCATCGGTAGTGATTTCGCGTACGAAGCATTCGTCGATTTTCAAGGCGCTTATAGGGAAGCGACGAAGGTGCATCATCGAGGAGTAGCCTGTTCCGAAATCATCAAGCGAAATCTTGACGCCTTTGGTGTAAAGCTTGACGAGCGGCTTAATCGTCGCGTCAGCGTTGTCGAGAAGCGAGTTTTCGGTCAGCTCCAACTGAAGCAGCCAGGGGTCGAGCCCGGTGTCGACCAGCACTTCCGAGACGACGTCGAAAAAGTTGGGTTCCCGGAGTTGGCGGGGCGAGACGTTCACACACGCGCGAATGGGAGGAAAGCCCTGGTTCTGCCAGTCCTTGGCCTGTTGGCAAACCGCCCTCAGTATCCACTCACTGATCGGAATGATCACGCCCGTCTCTTCCGCCACGGGAATGAATTCGCTGGGACGCAGCAGTCCTCTCTCGGGGTGCTGCCAGCGCAGCAGCGCCTCGCAGCCGGTAATCAAGCCCGAGGCCAGAGACACAATCGGCTGATAGTGAATGCGAAACTCTTTGCGCTCAAGCCCGCGCCGAAGAGACGTTTCCAGATGGAGCAGCTCACCGTCGCCGTTCGGCATGCCGCGATCGAAGATCTCATAACGGTCTTTGCCGAGAGCTTTCGCGCGATACATGGCCGAGTCAGCGCCACGCAAGAGGTCTTCCGCCTTTTGATGCCCGTCAGAGCTAAGTGCAATACCAATACTGGCGGCGGTGAAGACTTCCTGATCGCCAATCGTAAAGGGCTGCGATAACCCCAACTGGATCCGGTCGGCGATGCGGGTCGCTTCCTTCTCGTCTCGGAGACTCTCGAGCAAAATGGCAAACTCATCGCCGCCGAGCCGCGCGATTGTATCGCTAGGGCGCACACAGGTTTTGAGCCTCCGCGCCACCGATATCAGCAGTTGATCGCCCCCGGGATGACCCAGGCTGTCATTGACGACCTTGAAGCGGTCCAAATCAAGAAACAGCAGAGCGAACAGCTCTCCGTCGTTTTGGCGGGCCTTGCGGGTAGCGTTCTCGAGCCGGTCCATAAAGTACGTCCTATTAGCGAGGCCGGTCAGAGGATCATTAAAAGCCGCTTGCAGAAGCCTCCTTTCGGCCTGTTTGCGGGCAGTGATGTCTGTCTGGGCGCCGACCATGCGCACGGCCCGCCCGTCCTCGTCTCGAACCGCAAGACCTCGGTTCAGGACCCAGCGATAACTACCATCGGAGTGTAGGATCCGAAACTCAGCTTCGAAATGGGGAGACTGCCCTTCAAGATATTTGGCCACTCGGGCTTGGAGCGCACTGCGATCGTCCAGGTGCACACGATCGAACCAGTTCTCGGGACGATTTCCGATCTCGTCATCCGCGAATCCGAGAATGGCTTTCCAGCGGGGAGAAAATTGGATCTCGTTCTTCCGCAGATCCCAGTCCCACAGTCCGTCGTTGGCGGCCCGGGCGGTCAGATCGTATCGCTCCTGGCTCTGCTTCAGGGCAGCTTCGGTGCGGCAGCTCTCTGAGATATCGTTGACAATCGCGGTAGCCATCCAGCGATCGTCGGTGCCGGTCGCGGCACAGATGAGGTCAATGGGAAACTGCGTCCCATCTTTGCGTCGGCCGGCCTGGCGTGAGCGAAAGGATCGCGGGGATCCACCAGCGTCCCCATTTAGTTCAAGGATCGAGTCTCCCGACGAATTCTCGAAACACGAAGGCAAGAACGTTGCGATGGGGTAGTCAACAGCTTCCTCCGCCCGGTAGCCAAAGATCCTTTCTGCTCCCGGACTGAAGCGGCCGACAATCCCCCGGCGGTCGAAAGTGATGATGCCCCCAGGGGAATGATCGGTGAGCACCTTGTTCAGCCCTTCACTCTCCCGCAACCGGCGGCCACTGACCAGGGCCCGCAGGCGCGACCTCGACCGACCCGTCTCGAGATTCCATACCACTCCGAATAACAGCACGCTGGCGGCCATCCCACCCAGCAAGATCTGAAGCGATCGGGTCGAATATCCAGCGAGGCCCAAGGCAGGACGTGAGCCGAATACCAGGGTCCAGGTCCGCCCCCCGACCTCGACTGGGATCATCTGCCGGAACCGGGTGCGCATTTCGGAGCCGCTCAAAGCCTGCGACCCGCGATGATCGTAAAGTAGCGCCGCCGGTTTGAGGTCCCGGCCATCAAATACCTGAAAGTCGAGCTGGGCCACGTGCGCCGCCACCTCCTTCATTAGCACCTTACTTCGAACAAAAGCGCCCAGCCAGCCTCGAACCGAAGACCGGCGCTGCTCGACCGTCCGCGGGGCCTCGTCTCCACGGGAAATGGGGGAAAAGGCCAGCAATCCTTGTTCCGAAGATTCCTCCTCCGCCTGCCGCCAGAGTACCGGCACGATCGTCATCGCGGCGGAATCGCGTGCTTGCTCAGCCGCCCTGCGTACGTCTTCCCAGGACGTTACCGACGACGTCAGAGGTCGCCAACCGGCCCGGCGCAACGAAGTAAGTCGAACCGGAAAGCCCGCGCTTTGCGCCTCGCTCGGCGATCTGGAATCGGACCCCAAGCCGCTGGGGGCAAACCGCGGCTTGCCGCTTCCCCCTTTGCTGCCCGGTAGGTACTCCAAGAACGCGATGTCACCGAGTGCGGGAGACAGCTTGCCAAAATTAAATTGCCCTATGAAATCTACCCACCTGTCAGGCTGTGTCTCACCAAAGGTGCGGAAAGTGATTCCCAAGGCCCGCAGGGTGTCACTGTAGCGATCGACCCGGTCCAGTAAAGCGGCCTGCGTCCGCGCAACTTCCAGTTCGAAGCGTGCGCGGTCATGGGCGACCGTCTGCTCTTTCGCGGTGTACCAAGTCAGCCCCGTGGCTAGCAGTGCCGCCGCTAGCACCAACCAAGCAATGACAGGATCACCCGCATGAGGCTCGCCACCCGCGGGTTCTCTGCCCCGACTCTCAGCTACAGCACGCCGAGCGATACGGACCGGTTCGCCCAGCAGCCGGAGATACTTCCTCCCGAGGCTGCGCAACGAGCCGGACTCTCCTCTTTGCGTCTTTTGCAAACCCACGACCCATGCCTTCTTGCGAAGGCCAATATGCGCTGTTTAGCGCCTACCTTACCAGCTTGCTCCAAATTGGTTAGGTACCCTTACATAGTACTAAAATACTATGAAATGGGGTATCCACTTGACTCAGGTAACCCCAACATCTTGTGGTTGGGCTCACGGGGCCTCAGCGTCCCAGTCGGCGACGATCGATCGATACGGCGTTGGGTTCACGGCGACTGCCTGCTGCACAAGGCGGTAGAAGAGTTTTCCCCGGCTGCGTGAGTTGCGCCGGTTGAAGCGGAACACAAACTCGTCGAGGTAGTAGTCCAGATGCTCGTGGCTAACCGCGCCTTGGTGCGTGCCCAGCAGCCAGCGCTTGAGCAACGAGATCGCTTGGTGCACCCTCGGCAATAATTCCGAGGCCTGCTTGCGGCGGCCCGACAGAAAGACGATGCGATGCTGGTAGCCCTTCTTCTCCAGCGGCTCGTAGCCCAGCCAGCCGTCGGTGTGCACCACGCTTCCCGGCTCGACCGACTCCTCCACGAAGGGCATCAAACTGGCCGCCGATGCGTTCCGCACGCGCTGCATGCGGATCCGTCCTAGCCCGCGGCCTCTCTCTTCCGCGGCTACTGCAATCAAGGCTTTACGCTCGGTCTGCCGGCCGCTCACACCCTCTTCCTCAGCGCCCCAATAGGTCTCATCGACCTCGACTACGCCCGCCAATCGCTCCCGCCCCGGACGCACCATCGCTCGCCGCAGCTTGTGCATCCAGGTCCACGCGGTTTGATAGCTGCCCAACCCGAGAACGCGCTGCAGACCCAGCGCGCTGACCCCGTTCTTTTGCGAAGTGACGTGCCAGATCGCCCGGAACCACAGCCGCAGCGGCTTACGTGTGTCTTGGAAGATCGTGCCCGAGGTCACCGACGTCTGCCGCCCGCAGCGAGCGCATTCGAACCACACTTTGCGCACCGGCCAAGCCCGCTCATGCCCGCATCCCGGACAGCGGAAACCCTCCGGCCAGCGCAACGCGGACAGATAGTCGCGACAGGCCTCTTCGCTGGCGAAGCGTACCTCGAACTCGAGCAGGTCGCGTGGATAATCCTCCACGAAGGCGCATACTACATCTTGGGGTCACCTGAGTCAAGTGGATACCCCATTTACTATGAAAGTTACCCAGTGGTACAAAAAAGTACTAGGCAAAATTAGGGGATTGTATACGAAAGTGGCGAAGATGTCAAGCGTTTTCGCCACTTTCGTATATAATCCCCCAAAATTAGAGCTTCGCTCGATGTAATTTCGCCACTTGTGATCCCCCCCCCCCCCCCCCCCCCCCAAAAAAATTGCTGGGGTGTCAGTTAAGTCCTTTTGTTTCTACTTATTGCCGGCCAGCCGAGTTCCTCGGGGGTGAAGCTCGCCACTACTTCGGCTCTCGGAATCGTTCCAGCTTTGAATATTCCGTCCGGCGGGAGGCAGAACAGCTTGTGGGAGGGTGGAACTGGCCTCCCCAAAGACGGGTTTCCGGGCGGGACTCTGCCGCTGCAAGCGCGGCGCTACTGGGCCATCCAGCCGCCGTCGATGACAATGTCCGTCCCCGTGATGAAAGCCGCCTCGTCGGAGCAAAGAAACGCGGCCAGGGAACCGACCTCTTCCACTCGCCCCCAGCGACCGAGGGGAACACGCGCGAGGAAGCGAGCGTTTTTTTCGGGATCTTCGATCAAGGGCTTGAGCATCTCCGTCGCGATGGGACCAGGGCTGATCCCGTTGGCGGTGATATTGTAAGGCGCCAGTTCGAGCGCCAGGCACTTGGTCAGGCCAAGCAGCCCCGCCTTGGTGGCGCTATAGGCGGTTCGATTCGGTAAAGAGATGTGCGCCATGATGGACGTGATGTTGATGATTCGTCCGAACTTTTTCTTCCGCATACCGGGAACAAAAGTCTGGCACATCACGAACGGCGCGGTGAGGTTCGTATCAACGACCCGGTCCCAATCCTGTCGGGTGAATTCTTCAAGCGGTCTTCGGATATTGATTCCCGCGTTGTTGACCAAGATGTCACACGTGCCGAGCTTCCCACTCACCTGGCCGGCCACGCGCTCGATGGCGTTTTCGTCAGTGACATCGGCCGGGCATACCTCGACGCTGCCACCCTGTTCGCGAATCGCTGCCGCGACCTCTTGCAGCCGTCTCTGATTTCTTGCCAACAGCGCAACGGCCGCACCCGCCGCGGCAAGAGACTCCGCGATTTGCCGACCGATTCCGCTACTGGCGCCCGTGATGACAGCTACCCGACCTTCGAGAAGGGATGGACTCAACACAACCTCCTTGCCGGCGATGACCGAATGTATACCACAAAGCCCGGAGGCGTGCTCCGCATTGTCAAGAAGGGGCCCTCAAAGAGCGGTCCGGATCTAAAGCTGCGCGGATCGACGAGCATTGCTCCGCGGCAGGCAGCAGCTTCTACTCAGAAGCGGGGCAATTGGCGAGTGGCACGGGCTGCGGCCCTTTGAAGGGATCTCCCTGGGCTGGTGTGCTTTCTCATGGGCCGCAGAGCACCTTGGCCGCCAGGATCGCGAACAGGAGGCCGAAGGCGATCAAAGTCCTCGGCTCACGGTTTCTCATGTAAAGGGAAAGGCGGAATCCGTCGGCGCCCCGGCGCTGGAACAGTTGCACAGGCAAAAACCTCGCCACCCGCTTCTCGTAGGCGGCGTATCCATCGAAGGTCTCGCACAGGTAGCGTTCCTCCTCCTCAATGACGGGCAAGTAGAAGAGAACAAAGAACACTGCCGCGACCAGGGCGATGCCAACATGGGAACCGGCCACGGCACACCCGGCGGCTGAGATGAGTGTGCCCAGATAGAGCGGATTCCTGGTATAGGCGTAGGGACCCGAAGTCGTCAGTTCCTCATACTTGGTCAGGTGTCCGGCCGCCCAGGCTCTTAGGAGTAAACCGAGCAGCGCAATAAGACCACCGATACCCAGCGATTGCCAAGACGGGCGGGCTATGACCAGAAACGCAACAGCGAAGACAGCGCCGGCCGGCACGCGGGTGCGAGCAGCGATTTCCGCGTACCGCTTGGGAAAAGCCATTGCCTAGAACAATCGCTCCCGAGGCGCCAGGGTGCCGAACGAACCGACGTTCGCGATCGACAAGGATACCCGGATCTGATTCTCGTTGCGAATGGTCCCGATGGCAAATCGCCGCCAGCCGACACTGAAGCCGCAGCAATCGGTATTGTAGGCAACCTGGGCAATAGTGTACAGGAAGATTTTCTGCCGGTAGTCGTAAATGTTCGAGAGGGCGACATTCCAGCCGCGGCGGTTGAAGTCGCCCAGACTGACCTTGGTGAAGAGTTGGTTGCTGGGGGGCGTGACCGTGCTCGGGGTGCGCACGGCGTAGTGGCCGAAACTCGTTCGCACGAAGCGATTGATTCGGAAATCGCCGGTCACGCCGCTGTTGACCAGTTTTCCCCGCAGCGGATCGTAATCGTAACGCCATTCCAGCCCATAGCGCCAGCTCGGCCGAACGCGCATGGCGGTGGCTATGGGCGAATAACTGCGCAGTTGGTCGGCGAAGGCGAAGGGGCTGAAGTCGATCGTCGAGCGCAGTACGTTGCGCCGTCCCGGGAGCAGGGCGCCTCCGAAATCTGGGTCGAAGTAGCGCCTTTGCCAAATATCGAGGGTAAACACCTCCCGCACCTGGCCGCTTTGCTCGTTCTTGGCGAAGAAGCGGTTGGTAACCATGAACTGCGCCTCATTGGTGTTATTGGTCAGATCAAGATCGTCAAAGCGGATGACACGGTGGAAATCGTCCGCGCCATCGACGTAGCGGTAGGACAGCCTGGGTTCAATGACATGTTTCACGCGGTCCCCGAGCCATTTCGGCCCGTCATAGATACGCTGCAACGCCGGTGGTGAAATTTCAATCGAAGCCTCCCGGGTACTCCGATAGTAGTTCGCTCCGCTTAGTCGTCCCTCGGCCCGGCTTTGCCCGTAGGCAGTTTGTCGAGCGCCGAAAGTCGGCCTGAAGTGAAAACCCTTGAAGAAGAACTTGGTCGAGAGCCTGGGATAAAGATCACCCCGCTGCACGAAACGTCGCGTCTGAAACAGTGGCTGTGTGCGGCTGACCAAGCCAAAAGAGCTGTCCAGGCTGAACCACAAAGGGACCGGACCATCAACGATGGGGCGGTCTCGGCTGTTGAACTCGACACTGGGCAGCTTGCGGACGATAATCGTGTCGCCGCGCTTGACGCTCTGGAAGTTCTCGTCGCGGGACAACTCGGTGTTGATGCTGAAGGTGGAAAAGTTCTTGGTCATAAAACCGAACGAGCGAAGCTGCGAGAATACCGCCTCGTGAAAGCTTTGTGTGAAGGCCTGCCGGAATTCCAGCGAGGTAAGGTAATTGATTTCCATCACGCCGCGAAAGCCGCCGGGCATCAGGGCGCTGCCTTGCATGGAAAACGAGCTTCCCCCTTGTTTTATCCGGCGCCCGTCGTCAAGCTTCCGCCCGCGATCCTTCACGCCATAAAAGGCGGCGTTGAAGTGACTGTTCGCCGTCGGACGGCCTCGGACGCCGACTTGGCCGGCAATTCCGCGGTCGGTATACCACGTACCGCCGATCGTTGCGTCGTAGTTTCGATTGATGGCCCAGTAATAAGACTGCCCGAGTACGAACCCGAATCGAGAGCTATTCCCAATGTTTGGGGTAAGAAACCCGCTCTGGCGGGGCAACCGCTCGAGCGACTTCTTGAACACAGGGAAGTAGAAAATCGGCACTTTGCGCACTCGGAAGACGCCGCGGTAAACGGTAGCGGATTTACCGGGAGTGATCGTAGTGCGAGGCGCGCGCATCGTCCACCAGGGATCTGTGGTCTCGCAATTGGTGACATACCCGTTGTGGACCGTGTAGTGGTCCGCCGTCTTGTGAACAACTTTACCGTCGATATAGAAGGGGTTGTCGGTGGTGAGCACCCGGAAGCCGCCCTGGTTTGCGGAGGCGACCGTCCCGTGAACCCGGTAGAAAGTGCCGATTTCGGTTCGCAAATTATAGTTGAACTTCTCGGCGTGCAAGTCTTCCCGCTTCACGCTGTTGCGATAGCGCACGTTGCCGCGGGCCTCGACGTCATCCGTTTGATCGTTGTAGTCAATCTCGTCGGCCGTGAGAGTGGAGTTGTTGTAGTGGATTTCAACGTTTCCGCGCAGATATCGCATCTGGCCCAAGCTTTCTTGGCTGCGGGCGTAGATCTCCATGTCTCCAGGCTGCCTAGTCGGCCCGATCGGCTGCTGCGCAAACAGACACGTCGACCAAAGCAGGCAAAAACAGGCTAGCTGAGAAGTACGCCGCGTGGTGGATACTACGGTGCGAAAGCCCATAAGGGGGCGACTTTGAACGTATCATGCGGGGAAAAACGCCGCAACGAAGCTAGTGCGAGGGAATACTCTCCGAACCGCGGAGGCGCTCCCGATTCAAGATCCCCGAAAACATTGGCAGGATAGAGCGCATGACGTCGTGGGTGATCTACGCCGAATGCGTGGCGATCCCTGAGTCCAAGTTCATCTTCTGCAACAGAGCGGTGAATCGGGGGTCGGGGTGGAGCCAGTCGAACTCAGGATGGGTCTTCAGCCAGAGAAGTAGAGGACTGTGCGCCGCGAGGGCCCGCTCCAACCACTCGAAGGCCTGATCAGCGGATCGCAGGCCCGCATGGATCAAGGCGATTTGGAAAGCGACGATGTGTGCCGGCCGGGAGGGTTCCTCGAGGTCATGGAGAAGTTTCCGGGCTTGCTCAGGGCGGCCGGAGACGGCGTAGGCGTGGCCCAGAAAGCCCTCTCGCGCCGAGAGTACATCCAACTGGTCGAAAGCCGTGACGGCTTTCTCGGGATCGCCGAGTTGAAGATGTATTCTAGCTAGAAAAAAGCGGGCCCAAACAATGTTCGGCTCCAGCTCCAGCGTTTTGTGAAGCTGTTCCGCCGCCTGGTCGTATTCACGACGATGGAACAGCACCAGACCCAACCCCATGTTGATGGAGGCGGTGACAGGATCGAGGTTTAGCGCCGTCTGCGCTTCCTCGAGAGCCTCATCCAGACGTGCGGTGCCGACCAGGACGAAAACGGCACGCCAGTAGTGGGCGGTTGAATAACCGGGGTCGAGTTCGATGGCGCGCTTGAGCTCCCGGTCAGCCAGCTCCCAATTCCAACCGTAGACCACCTCGACGAAGGCCAGCGAGGCGTGTGCCTCGGGCAACATCGGATCGAGATCCAGGGCCTTGAGGGCTGCCTGCTTCGCTTGGCGCATCACCTCGCTGGGAGGATCCGGGTCGCCAATCAGCACCAATGCAACAGAGCAATCGGCCAGACCGGAATAGGCCGGAGCGTAGTGAGGGTCTTCGGCCAGCGCGAGCTCCAGGTTTTCTTTGGCCTTGCGGATGGCCTGTGGCGTTCGCTTATGCCAGTAGTAGCGGCCTCGCAGGTAATACTTGTAGGCCTCAACGTTTTCCGTGTACCGCCGGGCCGAAGACTTGCTCCCGCCGACGAGCTTGACTTCGAGCGTCCCCACTACGGCTTGTGAAATGTCGTCTTGAATGTCGAAGATATCTTCCATCAGGCGATCGTAGCGTTCCGACCACATCTCGTAGCCATCGGCCACGCTGCTCAATTGCACGGTGACCCGGAGCCTGTTGCCGGCGCGGCGCACGCTGCCTACGAGCACGTTATCGACCTTGAGCCTGCGGCCCAGCTCATCCAGATCCGGAGTTTTCCCCTTGAACTGAAAGGCCGAGTTGCGGGCGGCGACCCGCAGACCTTTCACCTTCGTCAGAGCGATGATGATGTCTTCGGTGATACCGTCGCTGAAGAACTCGCTTTCCTCGTCTCGGTTCATGTTGACGAACGGCAGCACGGCGATCGAGGGCGCGGCCGGCTTGGCTTCGCGCGGCGTAAGTCGCGGGGCGGAGCCAGACTCGCGACTGCGGCGCAGCGCTCGCAGGTCCGCCAGCAGATCGTCGGCGTGCTGATAGCGCTCGGCGGGGCGCTTGGCCAGGGCCTTTTCGACGATGCGCTCGAGAGCCAGGGGAATGCCGCTCCTGAGGCTCGTCACCGAATCGGGCTCCTCGTTGGCGATCGAGTAAACAATCGCATCGGCATAGTGCCCTCGAAACGGAAGCCGGCCGGTCAGCATCTGGTAAAGCACGACCCCCAGAGACCAGAGATCCGTCCGCCTGTCAAGCGCCTCGCCGGCCGTCTGCTCGGGCGACATGTACGCCGTGGTCCCCAGGGTTAGCTCCTTGCGCGTGATCCTGCTGCTCCCGGCCAAATAAGCCAAGCCAAAGTCCATGATCACGGCCTGGCCTTTGGTCGTCAGCATGATGTCGGCGCTCTTGATATCCCGATGAACGATGTCGTTTTCGTGCGCTTCCTCCAGTCCCTGGGCCACCTGGATCACAATGTCGAGCGCCTCGCCGATGTCGAATGGCCCGTCCGCGATTCTCTGGGCTAGGTTGCGGCCCTCCAAATAAGCCATGGCAATGAAAGCCTGGCCGTCGGCTTCATCGATTTCATAGACCGTACAAATGTTGGGGTGCTGTAGCGCCGCCGCAGCCTGCGCTTCGCGCAACAGCCGCGCTCTTTCCACTTCCCCGGCAGTCGAACTCGGGGGCAGAAACTTCAGAGCCACGATGCGCTTGAGCTTTGTATCTTCGGCCTTATACACTACGCCCATCCCGCCCTCGCCGAGCTTCCCAACGATCCTATAGTGCGAGATGGTGTGTCCGATCACGGCTCTTCCGCGTCGAGATTTCAGGTGCCGCAGTGCGACTTCGTTGGCGCGCAATCTCTACTCAGGTACGCTCGGAAAGTATATCCCACCCGGTCGCGGCGGCGCTTGGCGTAGGAAAGAAGTATGGAACGATGGTTTCCGAGGTTGGCTGCAAGATCGCCGGGGAGACCTACCCCTCACGCCGAGGCCCCGCGGCAAACGCGCTGCGCTTGAAGCCGCATGTCATAGCGTGTGCTATCGTGGCGTTGGGAAGCAAAAGATGGCAAGTGTACCCGCGGTCAAGGTGCAAGATCTCGCCTATCGCTACGGCGAGCGGGACGCGCTGAAGGGCATAAGCTTTTTCGTCGAGCCCGGCGAAGTCTTCGGTTTGCTCGGCCCGAACGGCGGCGGCAAGACGACCCTTTTTCGGATCCTCTCCACCTTGCTGTTGCCGGCTGATGGCCAGGCCCAAGTTTTTGGCATTGACGTCGCCAAAGATCCACTAGGGGTGCGCCGCCAGATTGGCGTTGTTTTTCAGAATCAAAGCCTCGACCGCCGACTGACAGCCGCTGAAAACCTGGTCCACCAAGGGCATCTCTATGGCCTCAGGGGTAATATTCTGCGGCATCGAATTGACCGAGTATTAGACCGGGTCGGGCTGGCCGATCGACGCAATAGTGTGGTCGAAACGCTTTCCGGCGGCATGCGCCGGCGGCTCGAGTTGGCAAAAGGGCTGCTTCACCGCCCACGACTGCTTCTGCTTGACGAGCCCGGCACGGGGGTTGACCCGGGTGCACGGCGGAGTTTCTGGGATTACCTGCAGCTATTGCGCCGCGAAGAAGGGGTGACCATTCTGCTGACAACGCATCTGCTTGACGAGGCGGACAAATGCGACCGGCTGGCAATCCTCGACGAAGGGTCTCTTGTGGCGCAGGGGACGCCAGGCGGGTTGAAAAGCGAGATCGGCGGCGAGGTCGTGATGTTGACCGCGGGTGATCCTCATGCCCTGTTGGCCGAGTTACCCGCCGGATTGGACATCCGAGCAAACGTGGTAGACGGTGCAGTTCGATTCGAACATCCCGAAGGTTCCCAACTGGCGGCCCGACTCATGAAGGAGTTACCGCAACAAATCGATTCGGTCACCGTTTCACGTCCCAGCCTCGAGGACGTCTTCATTCACATGACCGGTCATCGCTTCAGGCAACAAGCGGCGAACGGAGATCAAAGGTAAAATTAGACAATCGCCTCCTAATCCGGACCGCCGAATTAGATTCGCGAACCGACAGGTTCCGCCGCCCCCTGGACGGGCGTCTTCCGTGACCAAGGTTACCCGCCTGTGAATGCTCCCGCCATTGCCGTGCGACCGAAGGTGGAGCAAAGCCCGCCTCCGACGCCGAGTCTGTGGCTAGCTGTTGTCAGCTTGTGGGGTCGCGAGATTCGGGGCTTTTATCGCCAGCGGAGTCGAGTTGTGGGCGGATTAGCGACCCCGCTTGTGATCTGGTTGTTGCTCAGCTCGGGCTTCAGTACGTCCTTGCGGACCGGGCTAGGCGGCGACACGGGGTCGTTGGGCTTTTTCTTTCCGGGGACAGTGGTGCTGGCGGTGCTGTTCGCGGCTATTTTTTCAAACATTTCGGTGATCGAAGACAGGCGCGAAGGATTTCTGCTTTCGGTTCTGGTCGCGCCGGTCTCTCGAATGGCGTTGGTCCTCGGGAAACTCCTAGGTGCATCCACGATCGGGGCGTTTCAGGGGATCGTGCTGTTGCCACTTGCGCCGTTGATGGGGGTCCCGATCGAGCTATCGAGAATCCCGACATTACTGGCTACCATTCTGCTGCTTTCGTTCGGTCTTACGGGCTTGGGATTTTTCTTCGCTTGGTGGTTGAACTCCGTGCAAGGGTTTCACTCCGTGATGAACATCGTGCTCATGCCCATGTGGGTGCTATCGGGAGCCGTCTTCCCAGCCGAAGGCGCTTCGACCTGGGTGCAGTGGGTCATCATGGTCAACCCGGTTGCCTACGGCGTAGCGGCGCTGCGCCACTTTCTTAGCCCGGAAGGCGTCACGGCGGGGCCCGGCTTGGCGCTCTGCTTGATCGTGATGATCGCCTTTGGCGCAGCGACGCTGGCGGCCGCCTTCTTGCAGGCTTACCGCCCGTCGGCAGAGACGCTGAGTTGACGAATGGACGTCAGTAGCCTCCCGGCCCTCAACGCCTCCCTAAACTCGCTGAGCGCCCTGTTGCTGGGCTGTGGATACTACTTCATCCGCCGACGCGAGGTTGAGCGCCACCGATTCTGCATGGTGGCAGCGTTTGCAGTGTCGTGCTTCTTCCTCGCTTCCTATCTCCTCTACCACTACCACGCGGGTTCGGTCCCTTTCACCAAACAAGGGTGGATCCGGCCACTGTATTTCACTATCCTCATCACGCACGTCTTCCTAGCGGCCGCCATTGTGCCTCTGGCGCTTATAACCCTGTATCGTGCGTGGAGGGAGCAATTTGATCGCCACCGCCGAATCGCACGCTGGACGCTTCCGATTTGGATGTACGTCTCGCTGACAGGCATCGTGATCTACGGGATGCTCTACTGGCTTTAGCCCGCTTTTCTCACCAGGTGGCGAGGCGAAGTGCAGGCGGGCACACCATGCTGTGCCCCTACAGATCTGTAAGGCGCCTGAAGATGTAGCGGCATGTGGAGCGGGCCGCGGGCCCCGGCTGGGTTGACCTCAGGTCGAGCTCGTCAGTCGGACAGATAGGAAGCATGAAAATACGGCCCCAGTTTCCTCCGGGTCACAGTGCGGGTCTATTTCCCAAAGCAGAAAAGCGGGCTAGCCCCGCTCTGTGGCTCGTTGGCTCGCGGCGGCTCGCCCGTTCTCGTGGTCCGCCATTCGGACGGATACGAGTTGCGAGACGCCCGGTTGTTGCATGGTCACGCCGTAGAGGGTCTGAGCGCTTTCCATGGTCGTCTTGCTGTGCGTGATCAAGATGAATTGCGTGCGGTCGCTCATCTCGCTGACGAGACGGCTAAAGCGAGCTAGGTTGGGCTCGTCGAGCGCGGCGTCGACCTCGTCGAGCACGCAAAACGGACTGGGCTTGTACTGGAAGGTCGCCATGAGCAAGGCAACCGCGGTCAGCGATTTTTCGCCGCCGGAAAGAAGGGCAACATTCTGTAGACGCTTGCCCGGGGGAGAGGCGATGATGTCGATCCCCGAGTCGGCGGCGTTGGATTCGTCGGTCAACTTCATCTCCGCCTGGCCGCCGCCGAATAGCGTGCGGAAAACTTCATGAAAATTCTTGTTGATTGCCTCAAAGGCATCTTGAAACTTGCGCCGCGAGACCGCGTCGATTTCAGCGATGGCCGTTTGCGTGTCGGCGATGGAGTCCACTAGATCTTTCTTTTGCGCTTCGAGAAAGTCAAGGCGCTCCTTTGCTTCCTGGAACTCCTCGAGAGCCAATACGTTGACCGGGCCGAGGCTGTCCAGTTTCGCCTTGGTCTCCTGATGCCGGGCTTCGGCCGCGGCGAGTTCCTCGTCCGCGAGGTCCGCGCTTTCGCCGTCGGATACCTCCCGGATAGGCTTCCCGATCTCGCGCCGGCATTCCTCCTCGAGGTGCTTGACCTCGGAACGGATCTCGGCCAAACGCACGTCGATCGTGGAACGATGATCACGAATTTCATCTAAGGACGAACGCTCGACGCCGATTTGTTCCTCAGACGTCTCTACGCGACCGCGCAACTCGGCCAGAGACCCCGCAATCTCGCTCGCTTCTCGTTCAGCCTCGACGCGCCGCGTGCACTGTTGCTCGATTCGGCTTTCAAGCTCGACGTTGTCCTCGAGCAGCCGGACGCGCTCTGCTTCCGACTCTCGCATCTGGCTCGACATGGACTGCATCCGCTCGTTCTGCTCTTCGACGCGCTGCCGAGCCCGAGCGGACGAGGCGGTTGCCCCCTTGTGCCTCTCTTCGAGAGTTGCCAATTGCGTGCGTGCTTGTGTTTGTTCCTGGAGCAGGCTAGCGAGCCTTCCCTGGTTTTCGCGGATGCGCTGTTCCAAATCGGCGAGCAACTTTTCACCTTGGCCGCGCTCCGTCTCCTTCTGCTCGATCTGCCGGCTACGAGCGTCCCGATCCGCGGACGCCTCTTGTGCAGTGTGTTGCAGCCGCTCTCTTTCGACGCTCGCCACCGAGCGCTGGCGCTCACCGCGGTCAATCTCCTCATCAAGCCGGCGCAGCTCATGCTCGCCGGCCAGTAACCGTTTTTCCGTCTCCTGGCATTCGGACTTGACAGTCTCCAACTCCGTGCTTTTGTTCTCGATTTCGTCTTCAGCTCGTGATGCCATGGCCAGGGCTTCACGAAGCGACGTCTCCGCGGCGGCGATTTTCGGCGTCAGCTCGCGGAGCTCCCGCTTGAGTGACAGGGGACCGCTCGTGCCCGGCTTGCCGCCTCGCACCGTGTGGCCGCGATAGCAAACGCCGTCCGGCAATAAGAACGAAAGGTCGGGATATTGCACCGCCAGCCGTCGAGCGGCCTCTTCGTCTTCGACCAGGTAACAGCCGCGTAGACGAGGCAGCAGGGACGACGCCGCGCCGGACAGCCCATTCGTCAGGCGAATCGAGTCGGCTAGGCGGCCGGTGACACCCGTCTCCGGCCCCAGAGCGGGAATCTCCTCCGCCAGCGAAGAGTCCGGGTGGACGAGGAACGTAACCTCGCCGTGCAGGTCTCGACGGACAAGCTGCACACCCTGCCGGGCCTCTTTCCAACTCTTGACGACCACGAACTCGAGCTCATCGCGCAGAAAATCTTCGGCAATCCTCTCGTGCTCGGAAGCGACTTCAACATAATCCGCCAGAATGCCCGTCGGATGGAAGCCTTGCTCCGCGCGCCTGTCAATGGCGGCGAAAAAGTTCTTGACACTTTCGGCGGTATAAGCGTGGTGGGAGAGAATTTCTTCCAGCGAATCACGCCTGGCCCTGGATCGAGAGAGTTCTTCCTGCAGCCGCTCGACTTGTTCGCGGCCGGTTGCGGCCTGCTCTCTGTGCGAACCGATCTGCTGCTCGATGCTCTTGCGGCGAGCCGCCAAAGCTTCGAGATTATTCCGTTCCCGTTCAACCTCTAGCTCTGCCTGCTTGCGGCGGCCGGCCAGACCCGCGATCTCCTGCTGTGCGTCCTCCTCTTCCTTCTGTAGGCCTGCGATCCGGCGTTCAGTGCCGGCAAGGAACTCCTCTAACTTCGCGACTTCATTCCGCACAGTAGCGATTTCACCAAGAAGCTGCAGCATGCCCCGGCGGCCGCGCTCCTGTTCCCGCTCGTCGTCAGCGAGGCCGGCTTGGCATTGCTCGACGTCGGAGGTTTTTTGCATCAACGCCTGCTGGGCGATGTCTTGCCCCGCCGCCACTTGTTCCAGGGCGGCCTCCTCGGACGCCAATTCGGCCTCAAGCTGCTCGAGCCGCTCTGCAAGATAGGAGATTTGAGCCTGCCACTGTTTTTCGCGTTTTTCGTTCTCCTTGGCGGTCCCGGCCTGCTGCTCCACGCGAGAGCGCAACCGCTCGATGTTGACGACGAGCTGAGAGACCTCCTCGCGGCCGCTGGCCAGCGCCGTATCTTGGAGTTGCTGCTGCTTGCGATGCGACGTCAATTCGCTTTCGAGCTGGTGCAATCGCTCGGCCAACAAACGATTCTCGTCCTCGGCTTCGTCCGACTCCGCCGCCCAGGACCCGAGCTGCTCATCGAGACGCCGGTATCGACCGGCCAGCAGAACGGAAAGAGTCGCTTTGAGCCGGTTCCGCAGTTCCTCGTGCCGGTGCGCTCTCGACGCTTGGCGTTTCAGCGAATTGACCTGCCTGGTCACCTCTTGCAGGATGTCGTTAACGCGATCGAGATTTTGGCGAGCGCTTTCGAGTTTCAACTCCGCCAGCCGTTTTTTCGTCTTGAACCTTGTGACGCCGGCCGCTTCTTCGACAAAGGCGCGCCTGTCTACGGGGCGGGAGCTCAGGATTTGCTCGATTCTTCCTTGCTCGATGATGGCGTAGTGCTGCGGTCCCAGACCGGTGCCCATGAACAGCTCTCGGACGTCGCGCAGGCGGCAGGTCTTGCCGTTGATCAGGTATTGGCTTTCACCGGATCGAAACAGCTTGCGCGTAACGACCATCTCTTCGGGCCGCTTGGCCAAGCTTGCCGGGACACCGTTTGAGCCGGTTCCGTTTCTTTCGGCCAAATAGGCTTCCGGGTCCACCAGCGTCAAGCTGATCGAAGCCAAGCCCGAGGGTTTGCGGTCCCGCGAGCCATTGAAAATAAGGTCCTGCATGCGAGCGCCACGGAGGCTTTTGGCCGACTGTTCACCGATCACCCAACTGATAGCGTCACCGATGTTCGACTTCCCGCATCCGTTAGGGCCGACGATGGCAGCGATACCATCGCCGCTGAAGCGCAGTTCCTGACGGTCACAGAACGACTTGAAGCCAAAAAGTTCCAGTTTCTTGAGGCTTAGCACGCTCGTTCACCTTGAGGCCCGACTGGGTTCAGATAGTGCTCGTTCCAGCTTACACTGTTAGCGATCCAGTGAGTTCAAACCGGGATACGAGTCCCGCCTACGCTTGATTATAGTAACTCCGTCGAATCCCGTTGTAAAGCCCTAACAACAATATTTAGTGTTAAATCGGGCAGACCGTACAATATCTGGGGCTACGGTTCCCACGCTGACCTCCCCCGGGGCGGTACAATACTAATCGTGATGCTCACCCTTGGCAGCATACGATCTTGTGTCTTGACGCTGATTGTGGCCGTTACGGCTTTGCCGGTCGCCGGCCAGACCTCGCCGCATCTTTCGAACGTGCGCCAGCTTACTTTCGGAGGCCAAAACGCAGAGGCCTATTGGTCGCCCGACGGGGGCCGGCTCATCTTCCAATCCACCCCTGAGGGGAACAGCTGCGACCAGATCTACGTCATGAACGCGGACGGCTCGGGAGTCGAGCGCGTCTCGACCGGAAAAGGCGCGACCACCTGCGGATATTTTCTTCCCCACGGGAAGCGGATTATCTACGCCTCGACTCACGCGGGCCAGGCGGACTGTCCGCCGCGCCCTGATCGCAGCGAGGGTTACGTCTGGGCCGTGCATGAAACCTACGAGCTTTACGTCGCGGATGACGACGGGAGCAACCTGCGAAAGCTCACCGAAACTCTAGGATATGACGCTGAAGCCACCGTCAACTGGAAAACCGGCCAGGTTATTTATACCTCGAAGGCGTCCGGCGATCTCGATCTGTGGTCCATGGACCTCGACGGGGGAAATAAGCGACGGCTGACGAAAACTCTGGGCTACGACGGCGGGGCGTTCTTTTCGCCGGCCGGCGAAAAGATCGTCTGGCGAGCTCATCACCCAACCGAAGCCCCGTTGATCGAGCGCTACCGTGAGCTGTTGGCCCGGAATCTTACGGCGCCGATGAAAATGGAACTGTTTGTCGCCAACTCCGACGGCTCCGATGCGCGCCGGATCACGAACTTCGGTTGTGCCAGCTTCGCGCCGCAGTTCACCGCCGATGGCCGGCGCATCATCTTCTCCTCGAACAAGAACCGCTGCGACAGCCGCGAGTTCGAGCTTTTTCTGATTGACCTGGATGGAAACAACCTCGAGCAGGTCACCGACTTTGGAGGCTTTACGTCCTTTGCCGAGTTTTCACCCGACGGGGAAAGGCTAGTCTTCACGTCGAGCCACAACGCCAAGAGCCGTTACGAATTCAACATCTTCGTGGCTGATTGGGAGCAGTAGCGGGCCACGCTAGAGGCGCCTGCGTCATGCAAGGACCTCCCAAGCTTGCCAAACAGAGCCGCGGGCGTAAGCACACGTCAAGGCGCGGATGAACTCTTCGATGCGACAAGCCGTTGTGCTCAACGGGCCATGGCCGCTCACTCGCGTTCGCGGCTCTGATTCGGGCATGGCGAGGGCGTGCGTGAGCAAGAAGCTGAGCCTGGAACGCCAGTGACAGGCCAAATCCCGGTAGCGACCACGGGAAAGTCGGGGGAAAGTCGGAAAGTCGGGGAAAGTCGGGGGAAAGTCGGAAAGTCGGGGAAAGTCGGGGAAAGTCGGGGAAAGTCGGGGAAAGTCGGGGAAAGTCGGGGAAAGTCGGGGAAAGTCGGGGAAAGTCGGGGACAGGCTACGACTTTCGGGAAAGCGCGTAGCCCTGCCGCGACCGTTTGTTCGTCGCCTCCGGGGACACACGTGCCAGCTATCCTCAAGAGGGGGGCCTCGCGACCGGCATCACGCACGACGAACGACAAAAAACGAAACAGACCAAATATCTCGCAACAAACCTGTAATCAATGGTTTGCGTGGTCCTTTTCTCGGTGGTCGAGAGCGGGAGCTGATCTCGCCGCTCACTCGCGCTCGCGGTTTCGAATTGCTCGTGGTGAATTGCAGCTTTGACCGCAGGCTTCCGCCTGCGGCTCTGCTGGGTGCTCGCGCCCGAGGCGGTATATCGACCGCGCAAGTCCAGGCCGCGAACGTCCGGTCAGCTCCAAGGGCCGAGGGGCGAAACCGATGTCTCGCCACGCCCGGTCTGTGTCGTCACTCGGACTCGGATAGCCTCGGGATAGGAATCGGACCCATGGTAGGTGACCGTGTAGCGGGCCGAGATTTTGCGCATGAGTTCCGTGCACACCGACGCAAGCTCATCTCCGCCCTCGGTCGAGAAAAACCTGCCGCCGGTCGGGTCGGCCAGATCCGGCAGGGACCCAGTCCGAGCTTCCGCGCCGAATCCAACGACGTACAACGGAGCGGCGATGTCTCTGGCTCTGCGCACAATGTCGCTGAAGTTGGATTCGCTTCCTCGGTCCGGCCCGTCGGCGATAGCGATGACGGCCCGGCAGCCTGCACTTTGGCCGGCAACCTCTTCGAAGGCCCTCTCAACTGCATCGTGGAGTCGAGAAGACGTCCGCATGCCCATGTGCTTGCGTTGAACAACAGCTTTAAGGAGCTTGAGGTTGTCGGTCAGGCCCACGGCGCGCTCGACATCCATGGAGAACTTTACAATGGCCACTCTATCATCGCGCCGCTTGTGGCGCAGGCTCTTGATGACCGCGGTGTTCATCTCCTGGATGGCGGAGGCAGACATGCTTCCGCTGCAATCAAGAACCCAGGCGATGGCCGCGGGATCGCATTGCTCGGGACCGAAAACCTCCTGCCCGTTGACGCTGCCGCCGTCTTCTTGGAGCTGAAAGTCCTGGTGGGATAGGCCGGCAACCGCAAAGCCTTCCGAATCCGTCACGGCAAGGTGGAGACGGCGCAGTGACGTCTCGTCAGCGACTGCATAGAGCGGCTCGATCGTGAACGCGGCGAGGCCCGCGGATTCTTGGGGGACCGCACTCGGGATCGAGCTTGCGTCGGCGGGAATTTTTCCCAAAGCTTCGTCGGCTTTGCGGCCCACTTCGCTCGCCTGATCCCGTTGCATTCGTTTCAGCGTGGATAGGAAGCGCGTGGCCTGAGTTTCTCCCATGGCCCAAGCAGCGATAGCTCGGAAGTCGCCGTTCTGATGGCGGGCCAGCTCCTCTAATTTTTCGAAGGCTGCGTCCTCATCGATGCGGCGGTAGGCCAGGATGGCATTCGCTTGCACCCGCGGATTGGGGTCCGAGAAGGCCTCCGAAAGAACTTCCGGATCCGGCGTTCGATCAGCCATCCCCAGACCCTCAAGAGCACTGGCCCGGACCGCGGGATTCGGATCCCGCATCACATTGGCGACAAAAATTTCGTTCTGACAATGGCGCGCAAAAATCAACGCGGCGTTAGACCTCAACTCAGGGCTTCTGTCTCGCAACGAACGGATCAGAAGCGGCAGGGTTCGGTTGTTCTGAACTACTACGGCCAGCAGACGGAGGATTCTCAATGCTTGGCTTTCATGAGCGTCTTTCAACGCTCTCGCCAGCCGGACGTCGATATGATCGACGTTGGCGTGAATAAACCTGGCCAGAAATAAGGATTCGTCGAGGGAACACAAGGAAGGGCTGAGCAGAATACCGGGGAGCATTCCTTCTTTCTCGAGCAGCCAAACGACAATCCTTGCGGCCGGGCATTGTTCCGCTGCCAGTAGATACTTGACGGCAGCCTGTTGAAAGCCCCGGCGGTCTTGGCTGAGGAGATCACCGAGCCGGTGGCCAAGGTCGCGCGGGTTGTCGTCGCCTCTCGCCAGAAGTGATGCGACTTGGTCCTCGACAAGGGTAGCTTTTTCGGTCAAGAGGAGGCCCCTCTACTTCTGTGTGTCTTATCGGATGTTTCCCCAGGGTTGTTGGACAACACTATCTATGGGTAGCGGGATCATCGACGCCACAGACCGGGCCACTGCTGAATGGCTGACCACGAACATAGCGACGTTGCTTCCGGCGGTAGCGCAGCAGTGGCGAAAGGTCCCCGGGCGCTTTTACGAAGCACGGGCAGCGGCCGGCCTGCGGGAAAATGCCGACCGTTTCAGAGTGGCTAGCGCGGCGATGTGATAAGGGGGCGAGCGGGAGGCTGGTTGGGTAGGGCTCGCAAGGTGAACGCGAGTGAGGGATGGGATAAACGTCTCAGCTTTCGATCGACTGAGCGAAGTGATGGGAGGACGGCTGGCCGCCTGGAGGGTGCGCCAAAAAACGGCTAGTCTTCGTTGACCAGAGAGATATCGTCGATCCACACTGTTCCGGCCAGCTTGTTGTCGAACTTACGAGAAGGCTGACGGACTAGCTGGATTTGCAGCAACCGGCTCTGTCGAGGCACAGAGAGCTTGATTTCGAGCGTTTTCCAGTCGCAAGTACCCCTGACGGTTTTCGTTCGCAGGTCGACGCGAGACTGACGTTCCGCATCGTAGATTCGGAACCCGACTCCCTGGTCGGTCGTCAGCCCGCGGGCCCGAATGGCTGCCCGGAAGCGCATTCTGCCGGGGTTTACCACGACCTTTTGGTAAACATGTCGATAGGCAATGTTTGCTTCTCCGTCGAAGCGGACTTTCAGTGACCGAGAGCCCTCGAATGCGGTCACCACGTCCCACGAGGCGTCGGCGTGTTGGTCAGGAGTGATATTCCAATCGAGGGCAGTTCCGGTGGGTTCTTGTTCAAAGCTTGCATTGAATACACGATTTGCTTTGCGCCCTTGCTCCCGCGCCCTGTAAGCATGTTCAGCCAGCACCTTGGACGCGGCCTCGTACTGCCGAGCGCCCAGCAACCAATCGACGTAGGAGCGGAGCAAGTCCCGATTGGCGAGCGAGTTCTCCCTCAGCCAATCCCACGCAAAAGCTAGCTGAGAAAGAGACCCCGCTTCGATAAGGTGGCGGAAGTACGCTGGCGCGGCGCGACCGTCCCTGGGCATGCCGCGGCGCAAGATGTCGGCGGCGGGAATGCCCAACCTCGTGAAATTGCGGAATATTGCTTGGTCATAGTCACGGGATAAGGCTAGCGCACGGGCAGTAAGACGTAGGGCGCGATCGATTTCGTCGTGCCCGTAGAAAAAGTTTGCGGCGCGCAACAAGATTCGGGGGGGGGGTGTTGGGCCCTCGCTCGACAGACTGTTGGTGGCAGTGGCGCGCCTCTTCAAGCCGCCCGGCGCGTGTATAGCTGTCCGCGAGGTCGCTCCAGCGGTAAGGTGAGGCGGGATCCCGCGCCAGAGCCTCTTGAAACAGCGGCCCTTGGACATGGGCTCCTTGTGGGCCGGCCCGCCACAGTTCTTGGCGGGCGCGGTGCAGCAGGATCTGGCTGTCGCACACTAGCCATTGGCACGCGATCTGCTCGAGCCGCGGGTACTTTTCAAACCAAGTGCCGACGGCGATGCTTGCCGAGGCGTAAGCTGCTACGACGAGGGCCACGCCGAGCGGTAGCCGTCTGTTCTCCATGTTGGCCTGCCCCGCGGCGAAGGCTGTTGCTCTCTCGGGCCTCGTGCCCGCCAACCGGCTCCGTGGTCTGTCCGTGACGCTACCCGAACCAGCCGCGGGCTCTCGCGCCAAAGCCTTTCTCGTTAGCTCCAATACTGTCGACTTAAACCGTGACGGAACCCACGAATCTTTCCCCGCATGACGCCGTTTGTCATGTACCGCCGCGACATGTCGGTCCCTGGACAAGCGGGATCGCTTGTCCCTACTTGAGTCGTCACAAGCTGCGGCAGTCGGGACCGGCGATCTCGGCGTTCCCCGGGTCCGACATGTTGCGGCCGGGGAGCCGCCTGGCTGCCACCCTCCGTGTCCCCAAAAACCTTTGCGCCCAACTCGGAATCCTAGGGAGTAATTCGAGCATCCTTGGCCGCTAAGTAAACGGTAACGGGGTTAGCTCCGCTCACCGCAGCAGAAATGCGCGCTAGGGCGAGCGTGGCGGCGGAGCTTCTTCACCTGCGGTCAGACCGACGATGGCTCCCGCAGTCCCGGCCGCACCGAGTCCGAGGACCAGCGCAACACTCTGCCCGTGACTGAGCGACCCGATCGTCCAGCCACCGCTGCTGCCGGCCGTGGCGGCTCCACCTCCTCGGTCCCTGTCGTTGTCCTGCTCCCGGCGACCGGCCGGCGGCAAGGCGTACGATCCCGCGGGAACCAAGATTGGCGCCGTGTCTCCTCCGCGAATAATCACATCGCCCCGGTGGGCGGCAACCAACTGCTTCCCATCACGATCGGCAACGACAAACCAACTTCGCCCTGCCTGCGGGTCTTTGGGCCGCGCCGTATAGTCGCCAAAGCGGACGGAGTAGTTGTCGGCTCCTACGGCGCCGCTCTCCAGACGAACGTGATCTTGGCCAAGCTGGACGTGTGAACCTTCGCGGATCTCGACGCGGGCCGCGGCGGACGATAGGACTGCTACGCCCCCCGTTTCGGTGATAATCTCATCCCCGATGACCACAGGCCACGAAGGGACTCCCTTGGCCGGCAACGATTCTCCGCTCACGGTCACGGCGCCCGTGCTGGTGAGGGTCCCGACCGGGGATGCGGCAACTGCGAGAGTGACGGCGACTGTCAGAAGAAGCAGAAGCTTCGGTAAACGATTCGACATGGATGTAACCTCCCAGATGATTTATCGTCACGACGAGCGATTTCAATTAACCTCGCCGGCCCATCGGTGACCCGCCGACCCTCCGTCTGTACTCCGAGTCGGCCCCTATTGACGGTCGCGATCGACGTGGTCCCGCAGCGTGTTGCCGTCGGGGATCTCAGGCCGATTCATTCACTGCCGAAAGGACGCTCTTCGATGCTCTGGGTTAAGCGCGGCGGCGATTCCGAGCACCCAAGCGAAAAGCATCGTGTTCGCCGGGATATAAAGATTGAAGTCCGTCAGGCTGTGGGTCAGAATGGCCGCGATCGACCCCAGACAGGCGAGAGCGAGTAGGCGCAGGCTGGGCGCCCCAGCCCCTACAGCGACGCGAAAAGCCTTCAGCGTGATCGAGGCGATCAGCATGGCGCAAATCAAAAAGCCCGCGACGCCGAACTCGGCCAGGCCCTGCAGGTAATCGTTATGGGCGTAGTTGTCGGTGACATGCGGCCACGACTTCTTGTAGCGCAAGAACGCGGACTCGTAGGTCCCCAGCCCGCAGCCCAGCAGCGGATAAGACTGAATGAGAGAGAGTGTCTCCCGCCACAGCAGAAGCCGGCCTTCGGCAACCAATCCCTCAAGCGTGGCCGCTCGTGCGTAGAGGGCGATGAATCCGTCCGGAGTTAAGAACAGGAAGCCCGCGAGCAGCACTCCGGCGACAAGAAGCAGCGCCAACAGTCTCTTGCCGCCCCTCACTCGATCAGTGAGGCCCACGCCGGCCATCACAAACAGCGAAACCAGCCCGGCTACGAACCCCGCCCTCGAAAACGAGCAAACGATGCCCACGAAAATCAGACCGCCGAGCCCCCATAGGCCACAGGCCTTAAAAGCGGCCCCGGTTTTCGGGTGGTATTCGGGGCGAAGCTCGCGAGTGACCGCTACGGCGGCCATCAAGGCGAAAGGCATCGACATCTCGAGCAATCCAGCGAAATGGTTGTGGTTGGCGTAGGTTCCTGTCGCTCCCTGTTGGGCGCCTCCGAGCAGGTACTGCGTCAGACCCAAGGCTGCTTCCACGCCCGCTATAGCCATGATCGGGGCGGCCGCCAGCCAGCGGCGCTGATCGAAATGCCAGCTCAACTCCCGCGCCAGCAGCATCACCAGCACGCAGCCCGCGATGCGCACCGCCTGAAACAGAGTAGCCGCAGGGCTGAGGGTGATGGGGGCCCAACCGGCTCCCGGGACGACGCCGGCGAGAGCTTCGTGGACCTCCCCGCGCGCGGGCGAGAGGACGCCGAGCGCAGCCGGGGGAAGTGGGACGAGCTGAAGGAACGCGCAGCCGAGCAGCAGCGCCAGCGGCCAACGAATGCCGCGCGGGAGCGGCGGGGGCCGCCTTCTCCCAATACTCCCCCACCAGATCAGCGCCAGAACCGCCACCCCCAGCAAGCAGAGTGTCCAATCCTGCTTCAGCTTGCCGCCGGCCTGAATAACTCCGTAAGCGAGGATCGCGCCCAGCGCGGCCAAACACAGCGTGGCCCCGTGGCGCGTTAACGTCCGACGAAGAATCACGGCTTAGCAGGGCTCCGCCCACGAGCGGTGAACGGCCAGATAATTCGTCGCCCCGCGGAAGTACTCGAGATCTTCGTAGTATTCCTCGATCGTCACCAGGGAGCCGCCGGGACAAATCCGTTTGACCAGGAACCCGTGAAATTGCAACAGATCCCAGAAATCGTGAAAGAACGTTCGGGAATTGGTCTGTCCTGAACCGAATCCAAACGAGAGCGCGCGAATCCGCCCCGCGGCCAGGGATCGGCGAGCGCCCCGCAGGGCGGCGAAGTCATCCCCGTCTACATCGAGTTTGAGGAAATCCACGATTTCGATATTGCGCTGTGCGATCACTTCATCGAGGGTCACGACGGAGACCTCCTCTTCGAGTACGCGGTCGGATTGAAAGTAGCTGTCGCGCCGCGGGTGCCGCGAAGCGATCGGGGACCCGGGATGAGGGCTGTAAAGGACGGCGCGGCCCGACGTGTCCGCCACGGCCGCGCCGATCAACTCGGTGTCGGGAGTCTTCGACTCCCGAGTTCGGCCTGGCAGTGAGAAGAAGGCTCGAACTGCAAGATGCGGCAGCGGTAGCCGAGGCGTTCCCCCATGCGTCGGGACCACTCCCCGCGGTTGGCTCCCACATCGAAGAGCGTCGGATTCGGACGATGAATATGCGACGCGGCGGCGCGCACTTCTCCGTCCATATCCCAGCCGGTCCCGGCGCCTTTTCCTTGGATCATAGCTGCGTAAATCTCGAACATCGGCAGCACGCGGCGCACGGGAGTCCCCATCAACGTGCGCGCGAGAAAAGGGGCCGCCGTCTTCCCGAGCCGATTGAGCAGGCCGGGTTCGTGGGGTTTCAGCATAGAGTTCACCTCCAAACGACAGCTTCTTGTGAAATGAGGGGCCGGCTCGGCGGGCCAGGCCGGGGACCGCTGCTGCGGGACCCACGGTGTGGCGGCACGTCGGCCGCACTATTCGGCATTTCTCACCACCGTCACAGCGATTGGGGCGAAAGGCCCGATGGCCACGGCTTACGGCAACAGTTTGTGTAGATCGCCCGGGTTACGGTTCGTAGCCGGGGTGAGAAATGCGCACTATCCGGCCGCGCGGGTCATCGGCTGGGGGGAACCGGCACGGTTGGCAAGGGACCAGCTGTAGGTTTGCTCGATCCCGGCTCTTAGGGGAATCTTTGGCTCCCAGCCGAGCACCGTCAAACGGGAGACGTCGAGGAGTTTGCGCGGGGTGCCATCGGGTTTCGAGCCGTCGAAGACGATCCTGCCCCGGTAGCCAACGACTTCGCCCACCAGCTCCGCCAACTCTCGAATGCTGACATCGAAGCCTGAACCGACGTTGATGATCTCGTCCGAGTCGAAGTGGTGCATCAGGAAGACCGCTGCCGAGGCGAGGTCGTCGACGTGCAGAAATTACCGCCGGGGCGTCCCGCTTCCCCAGACGACGACTTGCGGCTCCCCGGATTCTTTCACCTCGTGGAACCTGCGCATCAAAGCCGGCAGTACATGGGAGAGCCGAAGGTCGAAATTGTCGCCGGGACCGTAGAGATTCGTTGGCATCAGGCTTATGGCATTGAAGCCGAACTGCCGCCGATACGCCTGCGCCATGACGATGCCTGCTATTTTCGCGACCGCATACGGCCGGTTGGTGGGTTCGAGAGGGCCGTTCAGAAGCTCATCCTCCGGGATGGGCTGGCGAGCGTGTTTAGGATAGATGCACGAAGAACCCAGGAACAACAATTTTTTGACGCCGTGGCGGTAAGCGGCGTCGATCACGTTGGTCTGGATCAGCAGATTCTCGCGGATAAAGTCGCCCCCCTCGGTATCGTTGGCCAGAATGCCTCCCACGCGAGCCGCCGCCAGGAACACGTATTCAGGCTGTTCGCTGGCGAAAAATCCGCTGACCGAGACCGGGTCGCACAGATTCAACTCAGCCCGGCTGCGAGTGACCAGTCGCCGGCAGCCCTCCGCTTGCAGTCTTCGCAGCAACGCAGACCCCACCAGGCCACGGTGGCCGGCGACATAGATACGGCTGCCGCTATGCACAACTCAGCCCGTGGGCGGCGACGGCATGGCCGGCATCTTTCAGCAGGCGCTCTCGTCGAGCGGCCTCCAGATCATGTTCGACCATCATGCGAACCAACTCAGGGAAACGGATCTTAGGGCGCCAACCGAGTCGAGCACGCGCCTTCGAGGCGTCTCCGATTAGGACGTCGACCTCGGCCGGACGCATGTAGCGAGGATCGATCTCGACGACGTCCCGCCACTCGATGTCCAGACAGCGGGCGGCCTCGTCGAGAAACTCTCGGACCGAGAATGCTTCTCCCGTCGCGATCACGTAATCGTCCGGCTCAGATTGCTGCAGGATCAGCCACATGGCCTCAACGTAGTCCGCGGCGTGGCCCCAATCGCGGCGTGCCTCGAGATTGCCGAGGTAAAGCTTTTGCTCGAGCCCTAGTTTGATGCGAGTCAGAGCCCGGGTTATCTTACGCGTCACGAACGTCTCCCCACGCAACGGTGACTCGTGGTTGAACAGGATGCCGTTGGCTACGAAAAGGTCGTACGCCTCGCGGTAGTTCAACGCGTACCAGTAGCCCGCGACCTTGCTCACGGCGTAGGGACTGCGCGGATGGAAAGGCGTTCGCTCGTTCTGCGGCGGCGCCGCCGATCCGAACATTTCCGACGAACCCGCCTGGTAGAAACGCACTTCCCGCCCGGTTGCCGCGATGTGATCGCGAAGGGCTTCGAGCAGTCTCAACGTTCCCGTGGCCACGACGTCGGCCGTGTATTGAGGTTGTTCGAACGAGACCATGACATGTGACTGCGCCCCGAGATTGTAGACTTCCTCAGGCCGGGTCCTCTCCAGCAGCCGGCGCAAGGCAGCGCCGTCGGTCAAATCGCCATGGTGAAGGAAGAGGCGCGAAGTGGAATCGTGTGGATCCTCGTAAATATCGTCGATTCGCTCCGTGTTGAATGTGCTCGACCGCCGCATCATGCCGTGCACTTCATAGCCTTTGTCGAGTAGGAATCGGGCTAGGTACGACCCGTCTTGACCGGTGATGCCGGTGATGAAAGCTCGTCTCATAACTTGGTTTTGGACTCCGTTTTGCAAGCTGCAACGCCTAGCCCTAGCCCGAACCCATTGCTCCTCGTCAGACCTAGGTGACTTGCCCCCGCCCTGTACCAACAGCGTGGTCTTGCCCCTGCACCTTTGCCCTCGGTGAGTCATCGTCGAACCAGCCCATAAGCTGTAGCCCCCACATCACAAGGAAAAGTGGGTTGAACGCCACGTAGCGCTTCCAAAGCCGTCGGGGCTCCATCAGCAGTCGAAAGAACCACTCGAGGCCCGCTTGCTGCATCCACCGAGGCGCCTGGCGTCGCGCGCCGGCGTGGAAGTCAAATGCCGCGCCGACACCTACCATGACAACGCCGGGCAAACAGTGGCGGTGCTCCGCGATCCAGCGTTCCTGGCGCGGCGCGCCGATGCCGACGAAGACGATGTCGGCGGCGGAGCCCAGAATCAACTCCACCAAAGCCCGGTCCTCCTGCCGGCTCAGCGGGCGAAAGGGCGGACAGTAGGTGCCGGCAATCGTCAACCGGGGGAACAACCGCTTCAAGCGCTCCGAAAGTCGAGGCATCGTCTCCTCGCGGCCGCCGTAGAGAAAGATGCGATGTCCCAGTCGCTCAGCCTGACGGCACATCTCGAGCATGAGGTCAGGCCCGTAGACCATTCCCTGCCGCAGTACGCCGAAAGACCGCAAGGCCCAAGCCAGCGGCATCCCATCCGGGGTAGCCACGTCAGCGCTGTTGAGCAGAGCTTTGAATTCCGGCTCGAAGACACCCGTCATGACGGAATGAACCGTACAGACGAAAACGGCCCGCCCCGGCGCCTGGCCGCGGAGACCGCCCGGACCGCCGTTCGCCCGGCGTTTCTCTTCCACCCAGCGCCGGCACAGCGAGAGCACCTGCTCGTAGTTCGTCGCACTAATCCCGACCCCCAAGACCGAGCGCTTGGGTGGTGAACCCGGTCGCAGACCGTATTTGCTCATCGCCGACTCCGCGATTTACCTTGCCGCCAAACGTCGCGTCAGGGTGCTGTTGACAGACCACGGACCCCAAAACACGAACTGCCGGCCGCTTTGGAGGAGGTCGGCCGGAGGCCCACGCCACATGCCGCTACATCTTCAGGTACCCAACAGATCCGTAGGGGCACAGCATGCTGTGCCCGCCTGCCCTGAACAATGTGTACTGATCGGTAATGGGCCGACACGGTGGCCGGCCCTTACGAGAACAACGGGTTTTGTGACGAACTGGCGAAATTTGTGAGAAAAGCGGGCTGGGCGACCGTCGCAACGGGCGGGCGGTGACTTTCCCCATCCCGAGTGTCACCGCTCTAACCTGTGCTTCTCACCAAGGATTTCGTAGGAACAGGCGTTCAGATGAATCCGCCTCAGGCGGCTACCCCGGCTGGTCCGTAAGACTGCAACGGGGCAGGTAGGTGATTGCCACGTCTCTCAATGGCAAACCGATAGATCTCCATCAGCATCCGGAAATTGCGAGCCGGTGTGTACTTCGCTAGGTACTCCCGCCGCGCGCCCAGGCCTAGGCTGTCAGCCAGGGTTTTGTCGCTGAGGACAAGCTTGAGAGACTGTCCCAGGGCCGCGACGTCGTCGGCGGGAAACTTGATCCCGGTTCGCCCATCCTCGATGAGCTCGCCCAGAGCGCCCAGATCGGAAACAACAGAGGGACGTCCACAGGCGAGCGCTTCGGCGACCGTCCTGCCGAAAGTTTCGAACCAGAGTGAAGGGGCCACCAACGCTCTCGCGGCGCCCAGCAGCTCATGTACATCCTCGGTTGGTCTTCGTCCCATGAACGTCACAGCGGCAGCGGACAGACCTAGTTCCGCGGCCTTCCTCTCGAGCTTGGCTCTTTCGGGCCCATCGCCGACGATCAGCAACCGGCCAAGATTCGAAAGATTAGCCAGGGCCCAAGCTTCCAACAGCAGCCCCAGTCCCTTCTCCTGAGACAATCGGCCCACGTAGAGAATGCAGTCCGACGACGAGGGCGGGCGGTTCGGTTCACCAGGGTCGTCGAGAAAGTTGGGCTTGACGAAGATGCGCCCCGCCGGCAGCCTGCCGGCAATGAACTTCGAACGCGAGTGTTCTGTCGAGGCGATGAAGGCGTCGACATCTCGTTCCCAGGTGCCCCGGCGGCGGTTGAACCAGATCATTTGCGACACGGCGGCGGAAGCGGCCGCCGAGTCGCGGTAACAGCGACGCACGACGCCCCGCCAGGGAAGTTTCCCCAGACAGTCCTCGCAAACCCGCGCCTGGCGCAAGAACAGAGCGTTCGTACACAGCAGCCTGAAGTTGCGCAGAGCCTGAACCGTGGGAACTCCCGCGCGGTGACAGGCGTCGTGAACCGAAGGACTAAGTTTCATCCAGAAATTCTGGACGTGTGCAACGTCGGGGCTATGCTTCTTGCAAAGTTGCGAGATTTCTTCGTGTGACCTTCGTGACCAGGCAGCTCCCAGGGCCAGCCGGAGGCTCCCGGCCACACCCGAGCCCGGGGGGACCTCGTTGTCAAACCGTTGATCGATGACTTCGATCCCATGGGCGCGCAGGTTGTCTACTTCGGCGCTTACCGAAAGATCTTCGCCACCGGGTTGGCGGTAGCGATTGTGCAGCATGAGCACCCTCACGATGCAGCCGCCTGTTGAACCATGGTCCGCATCGTCCGGGCCGGCGAAGCTCCTCCGACGGCCGATGCTTCGTGTCGGGTGGGAAAGGCCAGCGAGCGCCCCCAGGCGAAACCCAGTGCGAACCAGAACCAAACACCAAGAACCGGCCCTTCCATGAGCACCCCGACCGAGCTGTTGCCCCAGGTGGCCGTCAGCATCAGCAGCCAGAACGCCAACTCCTCGCGGCGCTCGGGCGAGTAGGCATGGCCGCGCACCCCGCCGCGCCAGACGTGCCTAAACAAGCCGCCGAAACCGATGGCCAACACCAGGGCCCACAGCGAGCCACCCACGATTCCCGTCCGCGCGAAGACCGTCATATTGATGTTGTGCGGAGAGCGGACCGGCCAGGCTTCATGCTCATTGCCGAGCAGATAGGGATTGTAGACTCCCAAACTCTCGCCGAAGCCCAAACCGAAGGCCGGGTTTCGGCGCATGACCTCCCCGACAAGCTCCTTCCACCACAGCATCCTCCAGTAAGCGGTACCTTGCGGGGAAAACGGATTCGCTTCCGCGAATCGCCCCAGATGCATCGCCTCCGCCAAATGAGGTCTCACTAGGACGGCGGCCAGCAGCGCGGTACCCCCCAGGGCAGCCACCCAGAACATGCGCGTCGAAAAGCGGATCGGGAGTCCTTTTGCCAGTCCTAGCGCTAGAACTACGACGGCGCCCAGCAGCAAGCCAAACTTGGCGCCCCGTAATTGACTCAGCGCCAGCAGAGCTACACCAAGCAACGCGACGAATACGAACACTTTTCGCCAATGACGGTATCGATCAGGGGGCCGGAGGAAGAGCACGATGACCGCCCCTAACCCCATGTTCTGCATGACGTCGTGGCCGGAGTGGGAAAGCAGGTTCGTGCCGCGCCAAGGAAGTTCCGGGCCCAGCTCGGCAAGCCTGCCGCCGGAGAGCAAGTTCGCCGACTCCCACACAAGCGCCAGCACCCAGAAGACGCAGAGTATCTTCCAGACTCTGGAGCCCAGCGCCTGCCGCCTCGCTAGATTGAGGCCCACGAAGTAAAAGGCCGCGTAGTAGCAAATCGCCGCATCGCGCGCCGCATCCAGACCCCAACTCGCAACCGACTTTGCCGCCAGGGCTGCTCCCAACAACATGTACGCCAAGATGAGAAAAGACAGCAGCCGGCCGTGTCGAGACCGTAATCCAAGGGTGCCCTGGTGTCCGATGACCCACAGCAGGGAAACCACGAGTACAACCTCTCCCCAATAGATGGGCGGATATCCCAGATACGTCGGCCCCTTGCCGATAATCGTGATCGCTCCCAAGTAGACGAGTAGGAAGGCAACCGGTTTCGGCAAACGGGCGTGGGCGGCGTTTCGACCCGCAAGGATTCCCAACAGGCCCTCCCGGCGAGAGCGTGGCCGAACCAACGGCGGCGCCAGTGATGTCGTGCTCATTTTCCTATTTTCAAAGCAGAAGAACGGCCTAGAAGTAGCACCCCGTAACGGCTTTCCAGCTCACGCGAGCGCTGCGGGCGAGGAAGCGCTTGGCCAGCCGCGCTGCCTCGGAATCGTCTCCGACGTAGCGGCGGGAGATTTCCCGGTATCCGCGAGCCACCTCGGAGCGCAGACGGGCGCTTTTCGTCTCCGGGTGCATCCGCATTCGCGACCAGCACCGCCGCCGATGGTGCATCTTCGTTACCTCGGAAAAACGCAGCCACAGCTCTCCGTCCATGCAAATGTCGAGATCGGGGTCGAGACCGCCCACCTGTTCGTAAAGGTCCCGCCGCCAGAAGGTAGACGGCTGCGGAATGTAGTTGAACGTGTAGAGCCAAATCCAACGCTGAAACCCGACCGTCTTAAAAAAGCGGATTCGCCTGCCTTCGATGTCAACGAAGGTCGCGTCCCCGTAGACCGCCCTAGTCTCGGGCTGAGAAGCGAAGATCCGGCCGACTTCCCACAACGTCCCCGGCTCCCAGACGTCGTCGGCGCACAGCCAGCAAAGCACGTCCCCCGACGCCCGCCCAAATCCCTGAATGAGAGCGTCCGTCTGGCCTCGATCGGGCCGGCTTACCCAATAAGCAAGCTGATCGGAATAACGGCGGATGATGTCGGCGCTGCCGTCTGTCGATCCACCGTCCATAACGATGTATTCCAAATTAGGGTAGTCCTGGTAAAGCACGCTCTGGATCGTCTCTTCCAGAAACCGTCCCTGGTTGAAAGAAGGGGTAACAACCGTGATTCGGGGCAACTGCATTCGATTACGCCTGTTGCTAGCCGGAAACATCCCCATGCCAGTCAACCAAGCCCGTACCGGTGTAATGCCCCAAGCTGGGCAGATCGATTTTCGGGTGCCGGATCTCACGCCAAATCTGAAGCATGTTCCACAAGCGGATGTCGTCGAGGACCAGCAACGTGTTTTTCCTTACGCCGAGGGATTCGAAGTTAGACAGCAGGCGTCTCTCGAAAACCCCGTCCTTGGGTCCGTCAATGAAGATCAACTCCGCCGAGCGAAACAAATCGGCGCGATTTTCGACGGCTTGTCAAGAGCCGAAATCGCGGACAACCTGCGCCAGTCGTCCCGCAGCGAAATCCGAGTCGCGCAGGAAGGTCCCTTCGACGGCGTCCCACCTCTTGACATCAACCGTCGTCAGCGACGCCCCGGGGGGCAGCGCGGCCAGCATGGCCAGGGCGCTCAAGCCCCGGTCCGTGGCTCGCGGAAAGTGAATCGGCGGCGTCAGTGCGTCTGCGGATAGCGCCCGCGTCGTAGTGACAAAGGGTTTCCGCATCGGCCTACGAGGTCACTCTCGAAGATTGCGTCATCGCGGCAACCCGAGGGCGACTGTTTACGGCTTCGAGCAGAGAAAGGAATCCCGCCTCAGTGTCGGGATAAACGATCCGGCCTTCCCCATGCTGATCGAGCCACTGCCGAATCCTCCCGGGGGTGGCGGAGTCGCGGAAGCCTACCAGGTTGACTAGCGAAACGCTCGGGCTGCCGCTCGCCACCGCCGTTCGCGCCAGAGCCAGCGAGTCCACCCCGACCCGGACGTCAAACTGCTCCAGATCGAGAAATTCCGCCGGCACGCCGGCCGGAAGCAGGCGAACATTCATTCGCTCCAGAAATCCCGGATGCCCTAGACGCGGATGAGGCTTGATGTAGACGCGGAAACCTTGGCGCAGCAAGCAATCCACCATCCAGCGAAACGACTCGCGGGAATCTCGGAGGAATCCCACCTCCTCGTCATCCCACACAAACAATAGGGCGGCAGGCCCCGCGGTCGAACGGGTCCGGAATCGATACCGTTCGACGACATGCGGATCGATGTGGGGCTCAATCAGTTTGATCCCGAAGCGCTCGTGCGGCAACACGGCGTAGATGGCGCCGTCGAGTTCTTCGCGAACGCAAAACGCGAAACCAACGCCGGTGATGAATTTCAGCAAACTCCATTTCGCCCAGGTCTTCGGACCCCATCGGGTGAGTTGCGGGTCCCGCAACCGGTAGTGATCGGCCAGAAAAACCGGGCAGCGTCTCGCCAAGCGCGAGACGAAGCAGCTGGTCGTTACATCCATCAGGGGCGTGAAGAAGTAAGCTTCGCCCGGGACAGCCTGAAAGTGAGCACGGTAGGTTGCTTGCAACCGACTCCTGACTCGAACGATCGCCCGAGGAGTTTTGGGAAACGAAGTGAACCCGTCGTCCAGCAAGCTCACCACGGCTCCGTCAAGCGGCAGGCCGCGAACAAACTCGTAAATGGATCTCGCCCGCACGAACAACTCCACGGGTTTTCCCCGCCGATGCTTGTCGTCGTAGATCGACAGCGCAAACGGCAGATCGGCCGGCGCCTGCACGAAAATCGCGGCGGTTCGAGGTTTACTCATGGGCGGAAGGTCGACTCCCGGCGGGAAAGATACTCGGCGAGTCACTCTGCGACTTGCGCTTGACTGAGCGTCACCGTCGCGTGCAACCAAGCTCGCCCTGTGGGGCGCGGAAACAGATTCCTCACCAGCAGCTCCGCCCGCCGTCGATGACGAGGTTGGTCCCGGTCATATAAGAAGAAGCGTCGGAAACCAAAAAAACGATGGCGGCTTTGTATTCGTCTTGGCCGGCCATCCGCCCAAGCGGAATCAACCCGCTCAGGCGCCGGATAAACGCAGGGTCTTGCCCTTGAAAGACGCCGCCCGGAGAAATGGCGTTGACCCTAACTCCACGCTCGGCCCAATACGTGGCTAGTGTAGTGCCACTAACGGTTCTGGACAATGGCGTGGGTTTTGGCGGCGCGCTCGACTTTGGCGAGGATATCTTGTGCCGGAGCTGTCCAGACAAAGGGCTTGGCCGCTTGGTTACTCGCTTCCAGGTACTCGTGGATGGCGGCCTCGAGTTCGGGAACACTGCGGAACACGCCGCGGCGGATGCGCTTCTGTGTCAGCTCGCGGAACCAGCGCTCGACGAGATTGAGCCAAGAAGAAGACGTGGGAATGAAGTGAAAGTGGAAGCGGGGGTGCTTCGCGAGCCACTTCTTCACCTGCTCATGCTTATGCGTGGAGTAGTTGTCCACGATCAGATGCAGCTCCAGCGCCGGTGGCGTTTCGCGATCGATCTTGCGTAGGAATTTGAGGAATTCCTGGTACCGATGTCGCGGCAGACACTCCCCGATCACCTGGCCGTCGAGCACATTGAAGGCGGCGAACAGCGTCGTTGTGCCATGTCGTTTGAAGTCGTGGGTCATGGTGCCGGCGTGACCCTTTTTCAGGGGCAGTCCCGGCTGGCTGCGGTCTAAGGCCTGGATCTGGCTTTTCTCATCGACGCTGAGCACCAGCGCGTGCTCGGGCGGATTCAAGTACAGCCCGACCACGTCGCGGAGTTTCTCGACGAACTGCTTGTCGCGGCTGAGCTTGAAAGTTTCGAGGCGATGGGGCTGCAGTCCGTGCGCTTTCCAGACGCGCTGGATGGCCATCTTGGAGACGCCCAAGTGCTTGGCGAGGGTGCGGGTGCTCCAATGCGTGGCCGCCCGGGGCTTCTCGTGAAGCGTTGTATCGAGGATGCATTGGACGAATTCAGCGGAGAGCGCCGGTTTGCGTCCGGGGCGCGTCCGATCGCGGAGTCCGTCGAGGCCGGACTGGGCGAAGCGCTTTCGCCACAGGATGACGGTCTTGCGGTTGACGCCGAGTTCGCGGGCCATGGCGTGGTTCGCCAACCCCTGCGCACAGCGCAAAACAATGTGCGCTCGCAAGACCATTTTCTGCGTCGTATTGCGGCCTCGAACGAGGCGACGAAGAGCGTTTCGCTGCGGAGCGGTGAGGGCTAGAGCGTCAGCGGATGGCCACATAAACCATCCTACCGCGAAAAGGGTGTTATTGTACAGCTATTTATGTGGCACTACACTAGGTAGCGGGTTAGCCCGAGAAGTCCGGCCTTGGCGACGCAATAGCTCACCGGTTTTACCGGCTGCGCGTGCTCCTCAAGACCGGCTTGCCGATAAATCCGCTGATCCGGTCCGAGAATGCCCATGTCGGAGGCGATGTTCAAGATCACACCGTGGCCGCGACGGGCCATCTCGGCCCCGAAAACCTGACTGGCGAAGAACGCTCCGGTCAGGCTGACCTCGAGGTGGCGATGCCACACCTCGGCGGGGAAGTTTTCCAGCCTACCCGAAGCACCGTTTGTCAGCCCGTTGGCGCCGACTTTCGGATCACAAGCGGCGTTGTTGATCAAGATGTCGACTTTCCCGAAACGCTCGCGCGTCGCGGCAAGCGCCTCGACAAGCGAGTTGCGGTCGGTGACATCCCCGGCAACTCCCAACGTATCGGCGTTAAAAGCAGCCGCGGTCTCCTCGGCCCGGCGCCGGGCTTTCTCCGCGTCAAGATCGAGCAACACCGGGTGGCCGCCCAGCTCGGCAATCGCTTCGGCGTGCTTGACGCCCAACAGCCCCGCTCCACCCGTGATCACCGCTACCCGCCCGCTCAAGTCAAACGCGGCTTTGACCGAACGAGCGGCCTCCCGAGGGAACGGCGGCGGCCGCAGCGCTTCCGATGAATCAACCGGATCAACGATCCGCTCGGTCGTGTTGCTGGGATTCCCCGTCATCCTAATTTGTCCTTGTTTATCCCGGCTTATCCCGCGGGAGCCGCCGCTTCCCGTTCGGGCTTGCCTTCGTATCGTGGACGAGACCATTTCAACAGAACGATCGCGTCTGTCCGCCATCGACCACCCAACAGGCGCCGGTTACAAACGAAGCTCTTTCCGAGGCCAAAAAAACCGCCGTGTCGGCGATCTCCCGCGGCGCGCCAAAGCGCTTAAGAGGGACCTCGCGTTGAATGTAGTCTTTGAAGAACTCCCGTCTCTCGGCCAGCTTTCTCTCCCACGAGCCGCCGGGAAACAGAACGTTCCCCGGCGCCACCGCGTTGACGCGGACACCGTGGGGCCCGGCCAGACGCGAGAGGCTTTTGACGGCTCTCTGCAGCGCGGCCTTCGCCGCGCTATAGGGAGCCGGCGCGCCGATCGCCTCCGAGCCGGCGATCGAAGAGACCATCACCAGGCTGCCGCGTTGCTCTTCCAGCATACGGGCGAGCGCTTCGGTGGCCAGCACCATGCCACCCAACAGATTCGCGTTCAACGCTGCCTGCCAGTCTTCGCGACTCAGCTGCCAACCGGCCGGCGCGGTTCCGTTTCCGACGTTCGCCACCACGATGTCCAATCTCCCGAAGGCGGCCGTCGTTCGCTCCAACGCCTCCTGGACGCCGCGCAGCTCGGTCATATCGCCCTGTACAGCCAGGACTCGCTGCTCGCCGGCCGGGGCTCCCAGTCCTCGAGCCGCCTCTTCGAGGCAGCACGGGTCACGACCGGTGACGACCACCCTGGCTCCTTCAGCCAGAAAAGCGCGTGCGATCGCCAGTCCGATACCGCGGCTCGATCCGGCGATGAATGCGACGCTGTCGCGAAGGCCTAGATCCATGGGCTTGCTTTTCGGCGGGGGGTCGCCGCGACGGTCGCCCGCGCGGCAGCCTGGAAGCGTTCCTCGACGAAACGCCGGTTTCCGGCTGCCAAGTCGACTTCGCTCAGAATCTCATCACGCGCGGCTTGGAGAATGAAGGGCCCCGGGAAGCCGATCTCCGCCAACAGGCGAAAGCAGGCCCCAAAATCGGCGGCGCCGGTGTCCAGGGGAACGGTCCCGCCTCCCCTCAGACGGTCCTTGATATGGACGCTGCCGAGCCAAGGTCCCAACAGGGGCAGCTCTCGCTGCGGGTCATAGCCCAGCGAAGCGCTGTTCCCCGTGTCATAGTTGGCCCGCACCAACGTGTGGTCGGCCGCGGCGAGCAGCGCGGCGAACTCGTCGGGGGGCAGATCCGTCTCCAGGTGGATCTCAACTTCCGCCTGCTCGGCGACGGGGATGACTTCTTGGAGTACGGCCAACAGCCCCTCGACTTCTCTAGCGGATCGAAGGGACGAAGAATCGACAAAGGGCAACACGACATGTCGGGCGCCGAGGCGGCCAACCCGTGTCAATAGCCATCGAAGGTGCTCGACCACAGGACCCTGTGGAAATCCGTCATCTCCAACGAGGCGCTCGTTCATGTAGTAGTCGGCGCAGACCGACCCCACGGTGACGCCGGAACCCTTGGCCAGCGCCTGCACTTCCTCGATGCCGTGATCGCTTCCCAGCGGGTTGAAAGCCGCGGTCTCGGCCTCGTAGATCCACTCGATCGAGGCCAGCTCCGCCTTCTGAGCCCGAGAAAACTCTTTGCGCCATGATCGTTTCGGAAACGACTGAATGCGGCCGTCCTCGGGCAGGGACAGTCGGCCTTGCATGATGCCGATCTCGGGGAGCGTCAGCGCATCACTCATTGGCGAGCCTCCCGTGGAAGGTCGTCGCCCGAACCGTTGGCAGATTGGCCGCCGCCGCTCCGCTGAGCCTCGACAACATAGAAGGTTCTGACTACGCTATCGACCCATTGGGGCGCACTGTCGGTGTAGCGATCGCGGACGACGCGGGTCTGGAATCCGCGGCTTTCGAGATACCCCAGCACGGTCGGGAAGCTGTAGCGGTTGTTGAATTTGAGGTGCGTCGTCCGGTATTCGGCGACCGGCGAGGGGATGCTGTGAATCTGTTCGCTCTCGCCGAGAAACGTGCGCAGCAGGAGGGTCTTCCGAGCACCGTCGGCGAGGTGCTTGAGGGCCGGCATGAGACTGGGCAGATGCTCCAACATGGCGCTTGCGATGACGATGTCGGCCGTTTTCGGTGGAGGAGCCTCCACAATGTCGTGCTCGATGAACTCGACGCCGTCCGCGCCGGCAAACCACTGGCGAGCGATCTCGAGGTAGGCCGGTTCAAACTCAACTCCGGTGTAGGAGATTCCAAACGCCTCAAAAGCTCGACAGGCATAGCCGGTCGCGCAGCCGACATCGAGCAAGCTGACCCCCTGCCGAAGCTGAGGCCGCAGGATGTCTCGAAACTGCCCCAGCCAAGTCAGCTCGGGCGCCTCTCCCGCGAGCCGTTTCTCTAATAGCTCGGTGTAGGCCGAGCCGGTGATTTCGGTGAAACTAATTTCTTAGACGGTTGCCCGCGTCTTAGATCGTTGCCGGCTCAAAGAGTCGCCCTCTCGCGATGGGGAAACGCGTGCCTCTTCGAGAAGGTCGGCTGCCTTCCGGAAACCCCCGAACAGGCGTCGGCCCGCGCCCCCCCCCTCAGCTTGCCGCCGATGCGGGTCTGCCCGTCACTTCAACCAGCTCCACCGGCGTGCCGTCGGGGTCTTTGCAGAACGTCACTTTCGCGTAGCCGTCTAGAGACTCTTGCGGCGCGGCGTGGAAGGGCACGCCCGCCGCGGCCAACCGGCGCCGAACCTCCTCCAGGTCGTCGACCGTAAAGGCGACGTGCGAGGGGCCGATGGCGTAGATCTCGCGCTCGAGACCCCGGCGGCAACGGTGCGAGTCGAATTCGAGCAGCTCGACCAGCGCCGCCTCGCCTTCGCTCGCCATCTTGACCGTCTTCACACGAACATTGTCGAGCGCCAGCATGTTGTCGATGTAGTCGCCCGACTCGTTCATCGATCGCACCACGCTTAAACCCAACAGGTCGCGATAAAACCGCAGCGACCGCTCCATGTCGCCGACGACAATGCCGAAGTGGCGGATTCGGGTCACGAGCCCGCCCCCGAACCGACGACGGCCTCGATCGACTCTTCGAGAACCTGAAGGCCTTCTTCCAAAGCTTCCTCGGTGATCACCAGCGGCGGCGCCAGCTTGATCGACTCCCGTCCGGTGTGGACGACGAGCAAGCCGCGGCGCATGGCTTCTTCTGAAATCTAGGTCGCCGACTCCGCCCCCGAACGGCCCGGGGCGTCTCCCAGGTGGAGGGCGGCCACGAGTCCCTTCCCGAATACGTAACTGATATGCGCCGGAAACCGCTCCCGAATGTCCTCCAACCGCTGCTGGAGCCGTTCGCCCAACACAGCCGCGTTTTCGATCAGACCGTCCTCGAGAAGCGCCTTCAGGTTCGCCAGACCAGCGGCGCATGCCAAGGGATTGGCCGAATGCGTCGAGCTCATCGAGCCGACCTCGGGCAGGTCCATCACCTCCCGGCTGCCGAGAACCACAGACAGCGGAAAGCCCGAGGAGACCCCTTTGCCGCAACAGAGCAGATCTGCTCCCACGCCGTAGTGCATGTAGCCGAAAAGCTTGCCCGTCCTGCCGAAGCCCGACTGCATTTCGTCGAAGGCAACCAGCATGTCGTGGCGGTCGGCAAACTCCCGGACGGCGCGGACAAACCGCTCCGGATAAAACAACGCCCCCCAGCCTTGGAAAGTCTCGAGCATGAAACCACACAGGTCCCGGCCGGGGTCGAGTCGCTTCTCCTCGACGAGAGCCGCCATCGATCGCTCGAAATAGCTTTCCGGATCGAGCAGGGCCTCGACCCGCCAGGGATAGGGGAAGGGCAGGTGATGAATGTTCGGGTCGCTGTAGCCGATCCAGTTCTTTTGCCCGGGATGGAAGCTCATCATCTGGGCGCCCAGGGTCCGCCCGTGCCAGTTGCCTTCAAAAGTAATGACGCCCCCACGCCGCTTGCCGGCCTCTTGACCTTGCATGCGCATCAGCTTCAGGGCGCACTCGGTCGCTTCCGTGCCCGCCGACAGCAGAAAGGCCTTCTCGAAGCCCGCCGGCGTGACCTCGATCAGATAGCGCAGGTAGTCCGCCCGGATTTTCGTCGCGTAGTTATAGGAGTGAAGCAGGGGCTTGGCCAACTGCTCGCCGACGGCTTGGACGACGCGAGGGTTGGCGTGCCCGGCGTTGGCGACGAAGATGGTCGACGTGAAGTCGATCCAGGTGTTGCCCCACGCGTCATGAACTTGAAAACCCTCGGCGCGGTCCCAGACGACGGGCAGCTGCCCGTGCATGGCCCTGGACTCGTAGCGCGCCAGATCGTCCAAGATGGGCTGGGCCTGGGGAACGGGAATCGGAGTCCGAATCCGCCGAAACTTCGTTTCGATCCCAGTAGGGGCGGTTTTGGCGAGTGATGAAGATGTTGTAGCCATATTGTTCTCTTTCCCGGCGCGTGCTTTGCCGGCGTGGAATCCCCCGGAAGCGTCCGAGTAATTGTGAAAGGGTCTGCCCAGTAGACCGTCTCGGACAAGACTTTATGATCGTCCTGGCGCCGTGGCGGAAGGTGTGGGCTGGGATGTGGCGCACGCATTCTTTCGTGCTGTGTCGCCATTCGTGGCGACATGTCCCTGGGGTGAACCCCTCCGCTGAGACAATCGGCGGTAGCGACACTCGCCGTTCAATGGTTTTTCCTTCTCCCCATAGCCTCTTCTGTTCTAGCATGGTCCTCGGCGGGTGAAGCGGAGGCGGGCTCTGGTGGAGACCAACCCGCCGAGGAATAGCCGGCCGGAGACTCATCGAAACGATGGTTCGGGGAGCCGGCTGCGGTCGGCTTCTCGTTCAGCAACCCCTTCCCATCGGATCGATAGATCTCCTGCTGCCTAAAAAAACTCATCGTCGCTCCGGCGCAAGCCGCCTTCGTCCCGGCGGCCCGCTCGAACTCCTCGGGGGGCCGATAGCCCAGCGCCGAATGCAGACGGCAGCGGTTGTAGTAGCGCTCGATGAAGTCCTCGATGTTCGCGCGCAGGTGGTCGAGATCCTGATAATCGTTGGCGTAGATCTCCTCCCGCTTGAGCGTCTTGATGAAGCTCTCACAACTGGCATTGTCGTAGGGGTTCGCCGGCCGACTCATGCTGGGGATCGCTTGCTGGCGGCGCAAGCTCCTCACGTAGGCGCCGGAAGCGTACTGCACACCGCGATCGGAGTGATGGACCAGGCCGGGCGGCGGTTGCCGTTCGGCCATCGCCTGCTCCAGTGCCGCCAGCGGCAAGCGGGCGGCCAGCGTTCTCTCCAGCGCCCAGCCCACCACCTTCCGCGAGTAGGCGTCCAAGACCACGGCCAGATAAACGAACTCGGCCTTCAGCCGGATGTGGGTGATGTCGGCCACCCACAGCTGATTGATCCCGGTCAGCTTGATGCGGGCGGCTAGGTTGAGGTAAACCTCCAGCGGATGATCGGCCTCCGTGGTGGCCACGAACGCCCGGGGTTGGACCCCGAGCAACCCGTCCTGGCGCATGATCCGCGCCACGCGCTTGTGGTTCACCACCATCCCCCGCCGGCGGAGTTCCGCCGCGACCCTGCGGTAGCCATAGCGTCGCCGATGTTCGAGGGCAACCTCCTGGATCGCCGACCGCACTTCCATGTCTTCTTCCAGCGGCATCTGCTCTTTGAATGACCGATAGAAACCAGCCCGGCTCACTGGGGCCAGCCGGCACATCCGCTCGACACTCAGTCTGCCTTGCAGCGGCATCAACTCCCGGATTTGGTCGTAGACGCCTTCTCGCCACAGCTGCCGCTGCCGTGGCGTCGAGCCTCGATTTTTTCGAAGGCGCCTTTGAAAAAATCCACTTCCAGCGTCTTATCCCCCAACAGACGCTGCAACGCGCGGATCTCCTGGCGCAGTTCCCGCTCGCGGGAGGCGACCGGCGGACCGGGCCCCTCCTCCGTCGGCTCCATCCGATTTCGCCACCTGTACAGCAGCCCTCGGTGAATCCCCAGCTCCTTCGACAGCGCTGTCACGCTCTGGCAGCTTTTCAGCCGCTCCAGTGCCATCTTCCGGTATTCTTCGGGAAACTTGTAAACTCGTCTCTTGCCCACTCGCAGTTCCTTTCCCGGCTAAAGTGTCGCTATCACGACTGTCTCATTTTGGGGGTTCACTCCATCTCGTTGGTGCGCTGGCCCTTCTGCCGGCCGATGGGATGCCGGCAAGAATGGCAACACAATGCCGGCAAGAATGCCGGCACAGCACGCTGACAGCGTGCGCCACGTCGCTTTCGAGCCCGACATTTCCGAATCCATAGTCAACTCGTCTCGACGACAGTCCGGCTAGTGTAGTGCCACTAACGGTTCTGGACAATGGCGTGGGTTTTGGCGGCGCGCTCGACTTTGGCGAGGATATCTTGTGCCGGAGCTGTCCAGACAAAGGGCTTGGCCGCTTGGTTGCTCGCTTCCAGGTACTCGTGGATGGCGGCCTCGAGTTCGGGAACACTGCGGAACACGCCGCGGCGGATGCGCTTCTGTGTCAGCTCGCGGAACCAGCGCTCGACGAGATTGAGCCAAGAAGAAGACGTGGGAATGAAGTGAAAGTGGAAGCGGGGGTGCTTCGCGAGCCACTTCTTCACCTGCTCATGCTTATGCGTGGAGTAGTTGTCCACGATCAGATGCAGCTCCAGCGCCGGTGGCGTTTCGCGATCGATCTTGCGTAGGAATTTGAGGAATTCCTGGTGCCGATGTCGCGGCAGACACTCCCCGATCACCTGGCCGTCGAGCACATTGAAGGCGGCGAACAGCGTCGTTGTGCCATGTCGTTTGAAGTCGTGGGTCATGGTGCCGGCGCGACCCTTTTTCAGGGGCAGTCCCGGCTAGCTGCGGTCTAAGGCCTGGATCTGGCTTTTCTCATCGACGCTGAGCACCAGCGCGTGCTCGGGCGGATTCAAGTACAGCCCGACCACGTCGCGGAGTTTCTCGACGAACTGCTTGTCGCGGCTGAGCTTGAAAGTTTCGAGGCGATGGGGCTGCAGTCCGTGCGCTTTCCAGACGCGCTGGATGGCCATCTTGGAGACGCCCAAGTGCTTGGCGAGGGTGCGGGTGCTCCAATGCGTGGCCGCCCGGGGCTTCTCGTGAAGCGTTGTATCGAGGATGCATTGGACGAATTCAGCGGAGAGCGCCGGTTTGCGTCCGGGGCGCGTCCGATCGCGGAGTCCGTCGAGGCCGGACTGGGCGAAGCGCTTTCGCCACAGGATGACGGTCTTGCGGTTGACGCCGAGTTCGCGGGCCATGGCGTGGTTCGCCAACCCCTGCGCACAGCGCAAAACAATGTGCGCTCGCAAGACCATTTTCTGCGTCGTATTGCGGCCTCGAACGAGGCGACGAAGAGCGTTTCGCTGCGGAGCGGTGAGGGCTAGAGCGTCAGCGGATGGCCACATAAACCATCCTATCGCGAAAAGGGTGTTATTGTACAGCTATTTATGTGGCACTACACTAGGAAGCCGACTCCGCCACCAGCGGCTGGGGGAGGTTTTCGGCTAGACACGCCTCTAAGGGGTTGTCGTCTCGCTGTATTCGATACTCCAGGTAGTCGAAGTCCTCCTCGGTATCGACCTCGACGCTAAACGGCGTCAGGAAGCCAAGAATCCGCGGGCCGTGGACGATGTTGGTGCGGCGAACAAAGTCGGTCTTGACGACGTCGACATAGCCGTTCGGATGATAGGCGGGCGGAAAGGCCTGACGCGGCAGATTGTGGTAATCGGGTCGCGGGTCGTCGGGGAAAAGGCCGGTCAGAAAACCGTCCTCGACACGGAACATCTTCTCCGGCGGCTCGGCGACCTGGTGCGCGGAACGCAGCGACGTGGCTTCGTCGCGGCCTGCTATCAGATCAATGGCGGAATCGATGAGTGCGCCCTCCCTCAGCGGAGTGGTGGGCCGCAAGTGAACGAGCATGGCAGGCTCGGCGTGGTCGTGTTGTTGAAACCAATCGAGCGCGTGGCGGATGAAATCCATGTCGGCCGAGGTGTCCTGGGCTAGCTCGGGCGGTCGCAGAAAAGGCGCCTCCGCCCCGTAGGCTCGCGCGATGTCGGCGATCTCCGGGCTGTCGGTGGATACGATCACGCGATCGATGTTATGGCACCGGCGGGCGACCACAATCGAGTAGGCGATCAGAGGATGCCCTCCAACCAGCCGGATATTCTTCCTCGGCACTCCTTTTGAGCCGCCCCGGGCGGGTATGATGGCGTAGACCTTTTCACGTTTCAAGAACGAATCCTCCGTCGATTTTGGGGCGCTGACCCGATGGCTCATGGCGCGGCGAGCCACGCAAGCCGCTCCTCGGACGGCCACGGAACGCTTCTTCCACTTGTCGGCGTTCACCGCCTTGCCGTCGATGTCAAAACAGGAAGTCAGGGCAGCTTCCCGGCCGTGGCAAGGGCGACCTCGGCGGACGATTCCAGATAGTAGCGGAGCTTGTGGGCATTCGCCTCTTCCGCCGTCGTGATCCGCTTGACTCCGTCCCCGAGCACCACCGGAATCGATCGGATGTAGGCCACCGTCAACTCCAGGCCCCGCTTTTCGAGCGACGCCGCTTGATCGCTGCCGTACATCGCTCGGTCGAGCGTGATGTGGCGCTCGACGGCCACCGCGCCCATCATGGCCGCTAGAACTCCGGGGATCATGGTCGGTTCATGTCCGCTGTATCCCACCGGGCACGGGTAGCGCCGGCGGAGTTCTTCGATCAAGCGGAGGTTCAGCGTCGCCTCCGGAGCCGGATACTCGCCGACACAGTGCATCAGCACAAGCGGACAGCCTCTGGCTCGAAAGATGTCCACGGCTCGATCAATGGCCTCGTAGGTGCTCATCGCCGTCGAAATAAAGGTCACCTTTTGCTCCTCGGCCACCGTCTCGAGCAGCTCTCGGTGCCCGATCATGGCCGAAGCGATCTTGTTGTAGCTCAGCTCGTACTGCCGCAGGAACTCTTGGCTCCCGACGTCCCAGGCCGAGGCAAACCACTCGATGCCGACCTGGCGGCAATAAGCGTCGATTTCGTCATATTCGTCCTTGCCGAATTCCAACGCTTGTTTTTGGTCGCGCTGCGTCGTCCCCCAAGGGCTTTCGCGCGGCGAGTCGAGAAGCGCGGCGGGGTAGACGACGTCAATTGTCCTTTTTTGAAACTTGACCGCGTCGCAGTCGGCCTGTTTGGCCATATCAATCAATCGCTTGGCGAGGTCGACATCGCCGTTGTGATTGATGCCGATCTCCGCGATGACAAACACTGGTTTCGCAATCGGCCACGGCGGCCCCTGCCTCAGATCGTCTCTATCGCGGAAGTTCTCGATCATGTTGTAATCTCCCTTAAAAGTCGAGTTGACCCTCTATCTGCCTAGTGTAGTGCCACATAAATAGCTGTACAATAACACCCTTTTCGCGATAGGATGGTTTATGTGGCCATCCGCTGACGCTCTAGCCCTCACCGCTCCGCAGCGAAACGCTCTTCGTCGCCTCGTTCGAGGCCGCAATACGACGCAGAAAATGGTCTTGCGAGCGCACATTGTTTTGCGCTGTGCGCAGGGGTTGGCGAACCACGCCATGGCCCGCGAACTCGGCGTCAACCGCAAGACCGTCATCCTGTGGCGAAAGCGCTTCGCCCAGTCCGGCCTCGACGGACTCCGCGATCGGACGCGCCCCGGACGCAAACCGGCGCTCTCCGCTGAATTCGTCCAATGCATCCTCGATACAACGCTTCACGAGAAGCCCCGGGCGGCCACGCATTGGAGCACCCGCACCATCGCCAAGCACTTGGGCGTCTCCAAGATGGCCATCCAGCGCGTCTGGAAAGCGCACGGACTGCAGCCCCATCGCCTCGAAACTTTCAAGCTCAGCCGCGACAAGCAGTTCGTCGAGAAACTCCGCGACGTGGTCGGGCTGTACTTGAATCCGCCCGAGCACGCGCTGGTGCTCAGCGTCGATGAGAAAAGCCAGATCCAGGCCTTAGACCGCAGCTAGCCGGGACTGCCCCTGAAAAAGGGTCGCGCCGGCACCATGACCCACGACTTCAAACGACATGGCACAACGACGCTGTTCGCCGCCTTCAATGTGCTCGACGGCCAGGTGATCGGGGAGTGTCTGCCGCGACATCGGCACCAGGAATTCCTCAAATTCCTACGCAAGATCGATCGCGAAACGCCACCGGCGCTGGAGCTGCATCTGATCGTGGACAACTACTCCACGCATAAGCATGAGCAGGTGAAGAAGTGGCTCGCGAAGCACCCCCGCTTCCACTTTCACTTCATTCCCACGTCTTCTTCTTGGCTCAATCTCGTCGAGCGCTGGTTCCGCGAGCTGACACAGAAGCGCATCCGCCGCGGCGTGTTCCGCAGTGTTCCCGAACTCGAGGCCGCCATCCACGAGTACCTGGAAGCGAGCAACCAAGCGGCCAAGCCCTTTGTCTGGACAGCTCCGGCACAAGATATCCTCGCCAAAGTCGAGCGCGCCGCCAAAACCCACGCCATTGTCCAGAACCGTTAGTGGCACTACGCTAGGATGGGCGACCGCCCAGAGAGTGTCCGAGCGTCCGGCGCGGATCAGGGCCTCGGCATAACTGGCATCTACAGCGTCAGGCAAGGTGGAGTCGTAAAACCCCTGTCCGCCGGGTTCGCCGGTGAGCATCCAGCGGATGTGATTACTTAGGTCGTAGCGCTGCACGCCGCGGATCTCGGCCCCAAAACCGGAGCGATCGAGCGTGCGCTTGAGCGTGTCTGATGAAAAGTACAGAAGATGCGCTTTTTGGTAGTAGAAGCGCTGGCAGGCGGGAATCTGATAGAGGCTCACCAGCGCGTCGTCCAGGTTCGGGACCTCGATGACGACCTTGGCCCCAGCTCGAAGCGACTTCGGCAGCGATCGCAGGAAAGCCAGTGGATCAGGCAGGTGTTCCAATACGTGAAACATCACCACAAGATCAAAGGTGGCTTGCTGTTGTCGGAGGGCGCCCAGTTCGCTCACGACGGACAGCCCGAGCCGCCCTTCGATCCAGGTTCTCGACTCGCGGTCAGGTTCCACGCCTTGGAGCTGCTCCACGTAGGGGCGAACCGCATCCAGGAACGCTCCCGAGCCGCAACCGATCTCGAGCACCCGGACATCGGGGGCCAGCAGCGCACGCAGACGCTCGACCCGTCTCCGAGCCTCCGGTAGGTCCTCCAGGTAGCGCTTCTCGACAGGGAGCTCTCCATAGTCTTCGCGGTAGCTGGTTTCGTAGTAGCGGGCGAGGTCATCGGCAGGGGGCCTGGGCCACAAAAACACCAACCCGCAGGCGCCGCAACGTCTCACTTCAGCTTCGGGAGCATGCCGGGCGCCTTTTTGCACCAACGCGCTCTCGGACGATCCACAGATCGGGCAGTCCGGCAGTCGATCTTCGAGCGCACCCGCCTGTGCTTGTTCTGTCACGGCTTCCACAGCGTGTTTTCTCCCTGGCAGCCCATGGTAGAAGTGAAGGTCGCGAAAAATCGGGTACAGCCAGCCAATTCGCTTAAGGCTAAATGCTTTGTTTCTTGGGTCATGACGGGAAGCGGATTGGTGGCAGTCCCCATTTTTCGCTCCTGCATGACTTTCGCCACGGGCTAGCGGGCCTCGAAGGAGGAACCCGGCCCAGCGTCCGTGGCAACTCGGGGAACCCGGCCTCTGCGATTCAGGAAGTCAGCGGGAGATGGACGGGGCGGCGGTCGGGGCGGAATAGGGCCGGTCCGGCGCTTCCTTCGCTTCATTGCGGTCGGACCTGAGGATTTCCTCGTAGAGATCCTTCGCTTGCCGCGCTTTCCGACGCCAGCCGAGAAGACTCCGCACACGCTGTTGCGCGGCCTCTCCGAGGCGGCGGCATCGCTCGGGGTCGGCGGACAGCGATTGAATGGCCGCCGCCAACTCGACCTCAACCTGCTCGGGAAAGTGGGGGAAAATCCTCATGCCCGAATCGGCGGCGACCATCTCTGCCGGGCCGCCCCAATCGAGAACAATCACCGCCAGTCCGGCCGCCATGCCTTCGAGAACGACCGTTCCCGAGGTTTCGACCAGGCTCGTAAAAACCAGTGCATGGGCTTCGGCAAAGGCCTCGCGAACCCGGGCGTCGGAGACGTGCCCGCTGAATGTCGTGCACTCGGCAAGGTCCAAGCGGGTGGCTAAGGCCTGCCAGCGGGAGCGCTCCCTACCGTCGCCGACGATCGTCACCCGCGGGCGTTCGGGTCTCTCGATCCGTGCCAGCGCGTGAAGCAGCAAGGGCAAACCTTTCCAGGCCGCCATCTCGCTGATCCACAGCAGACGAAACGGCTCCCGCGGACTGCGCTTTTTTCGAGCCAAGGTCTGCCCGCCCGGTTCGCACCCCACGCCCAACATCAGCCGGCCCTTCGACCGAGAAACGTGCGGCAGTATCGTCTTTGTCGCCGTATTGGCGATGAGAATCACCGCCGCGCGGCGGCAGCTCAAGCGCAAGAAGGGATCAAGCCTGGAAAGCGACTGCCAAACGCGCCGCCAGGCCTGAAAGAGCCTTCCCCGCACCCCCAGCAGCCCGCCGAACCCGGGCGGAGGGTTTTGCCCTCCTCCCACCGGGCCCCAAACGAAGGGTATGTCGAGCTTCCAGAGAAACGAAGGAACGCGCCACGAACCGTAGGTAACGTGGTGTGAAATGTCGAACGGTCTCTCACGATGGAGCTTGGCGGCGAGCCGATAGGCTTGCCACTGCCAAGCGTAGTAGAGCAGCCAACCCAGCCCCAGGCGACCGGCCACTCCCGCTGGGACAAGTTCCGGCACGAAATGGAAAACGGGCGACCCACCGGGTTCCGGACCGGACCCGCTTTCGATCGAGGGGCGGTTTCTGGCCGCCGTGAGCACGTGAACCTCGCCATGACGCGACAATGACCGAGCCCAGTTCCAACCCAAGGCAGGCTCCGAGCCTCGATCCGGCCGACAGGCGTAAGCCGAAAGTAGAATCCTCATGGTTGAAAGTGGCGAGACGCAACCATCTTGGCTCTCAGCCCGCAACCGTTTCCCTTTTTGACGCCTGGGCTAGGATCCCGCGAGCTCAAAAACCGGTCGCAATAAGCGCCAGAAGGTCTCCCATCACGCGGCCGCCGACTGCCCAGTCAAGTCCCGCCCAACCCGTCAGCCCTGCTGTTAGAAGGACCGTCACGACGCCTACGGGAATACTCACAAACAGCATCACGTCCGGCCGCTTCAGGGCGTTCAGCACCAGCGTCGGCATCACCCGAAGTCCAAGCAGCACATAGACCAGCACCCACAGCGTCACAATCGCCCCTGCCCCCTCGTACTTTTCAGCGAACAGCAGGCCGAGCCAAAACTCAGGAACCGCCAAAACGATCAGCCCGTAGGCCAAAAATGGCGCGCTCCACAGTGGCAGTAGTCGTTTGAGGAAATTCCTCAGATGCCTGGCGCCCTGGCGCTGGTAGAGTCGAACGGCGCGCGGATCGAGCACTTTCGGCACCCCAAGCCAAAGAATTTGAAGCGGCGCCAACACCAGCCTTGCCGCTTCCACCATGCCAACTCCCGCTGGCCCCTTGAGGCCTCCAATGGCCCACAAACTGGCCTGCCCGGCCAGCAGGGTTCCGAACTGATTGCCCAGCTTCCAGCGGGCAAACTGCCAGGTTTTGAGCAGATCCCGGCGGGCCCCAGGAATGCGACGTGTCAGATCGCGGCGAATCTGCCACAGTCCGACGACTGTGCCGGCCAATGAGACAATTGCCATGACGAGGAAAACGTTGCGTGCACTCAGCCACACGGCCGTTAGTGCCTCTCCAGCGCCGCTCGCGCTTTGCCCGCTGAGCTTCCAGAGCAAAATCACTCCCCCGAGCTGCGCCACGGAATAGAAAAGGTTGTTGGAGAACGCCTCGGCGGCGCGCAGGCGGGTATAGAGCACTTGGCGGCAGAACTCCCTGGCCTGTACGAGGGGGAGAGCCGCCGACATGGCCCACAAGACCGGTCGCAGATCGTCTCCCAGGCCAAGCCACCCCAGCGGCACCGCGGCCGCAAGCGCTGCCAGCAAGATCCCCAACAGGACTTGCGCCAGGGCCAACGTGGTCGCATAGCTCTTCCAATCCTCCCCGTCGCGCCCCGCGCCGAGAACCGTCATCGGCCCCGTCACCAGCGCTCCCTGCAGACCGCTGCCCGCCAGCAGCACCGATGAGGCCAGCACGTAAGCACCGAATTGTTGGGGGGTGCATAACCTGGCTAGTAACAGCGATGTCAGAAAGTTCGTCGCGCTCTGGGCGATCGCGAACGGCAGTCGGCTTCCCAGCTCAGCCATGGGCTCTTGGCGAACTGGCTCTCGCGCACAGACCGTTTCCCCGTGGCTCAACGGCTAGGGCTGGTGTTCGCCCTTCCGGATGCAGCGCAACGACGTTCATGGTCCGCGCGGGCCAAACAGCCAACGGCGACAAAATGCCTTTTGGCCGCAGGGAGAAGAAACGATAACCGAGCTTCGCCAACGCTTGCCAAGCACCGTCGGGAGCCAGGCCGAGCCGTCGCGCTCCGCCGGGGTTCATCTCGAAGAGGATAGTCGGCCGGCTGCGGCTGAGAATTGCCCTGCCGCCTTCCAGGACGAGTTCCTCCGCCCCTTCGACATCCATCTTCAGGAGGTCGAGGCGAGTGATTCCCTGCTGTTCAGCAACGGTGTCTAGGGTTATGGTTCTCGTTCGCTCCCAGAATCCTTCCGCGTTGTTCCCACTCCCCAGCGAATAGCTGACGGGACGGTTTTCATGGTGAAAAAGCCGCGCCACGCCATCTAGCTCCGACAGGGCTGACCGGAAACAACGCACATTGTTGGGTAGATTGAGTTTGATGTTTCTCTCCAGCACGGAAAACGACTCTCGACCGGGCTCGAAGGCCAACACGCTTCCGCCCGCGCCGACGAGTTTTGCCGCCGCTACCGCGTAAATGCCGCAACTGGCGCCGGCGTCAACGACAACGTCGCCGGGCGCGATGAACCGATCGAGATAGCGGCTTTCGATCTCGTAGTCCTCCCGCGCCATGAAGATCATCGTCGTGCCCGCCCCTCCCCACTCGGCCGGCAACAGAAACTGAGCTTGCCAGCGGGGCAGCTCGATCACCGCCGGCCACGAGAGAAGGCAGCGCAACCGCCAGGCGACGAGCCGCAGCAGGCAACGGGCCGGGGCGCGCCGGAATCCAGCGTGGTCCCAGGGAACGCGGCAAACGATGGCTCGCGCCCTTCTGAACAAACGCAGGCAGCCGGAGGTCGCCGGCGGCTGCGCTCGCGTGCCGTCTCGTTCTCTGACCGGCGCAACGGCGGCGGAACTTCTCAGCATGCTCCTCGTCCTGTGAGTACGACCAAGGGAGTCTCGATCAGAATCCTCAGGTCCAGCCCGAATGACCAGTTGCGGATATATCGAATGTCGAGGTCCACCCACTTCTCAAAGGGCAGCTCGCTGCGCCCGCTGATCTGCCACAACCCAGTGATTCCCGGCGCCACGCGCGAGCGCTGCTCGGTCCAGACCGCGAAGTCTTTGCTTTGTCCGTCGAGTTCGAGGTCCTCGGTGGGAAGAGGACGCGGCCCGACCAAGCTCATCTGGCCAAGCAGAACGTTGACGAACTGGGGCAGCTCGTCCAAGCTATAGCGGCGCATGAATCGGCCCAGTGGCGTCACCCGAGGGTCGTTGCGGATCTTAAAGACGTGGCCGGTTTTCTCGTTCCGCCCCGCTACGCGCCGGCGTTCGTTTTGCCCGTGATACATGGATCGAAACTTCAAGAAAACAAAGTGGCGGCCGCCACGGCCCACGCGAGGCGCCTTGTAGAGCACCGGTCCGGGGGAGCTGAGCTTGATGAGAATCGCCAGCCCGACCAACAGCGGAGATAGAGCGATCAGCAGCAGTCCGGCGGCCACGATGTCGAAAGCGCGCTTGAGCCACTCTTGGCCGCGTGTGAATGAAGCCCCTCGCAGCTCGAGCAGATGCAGGCCGTAGAGCTCGCTGAGAGAAACTTGCGCACTCGGCCCCAGCGACGGAAAAGCGCGACTGGCGACGACGCCCATGCGCTTGGCCGTGCCGGCGCACTCCTCCATCTGCCGCTCCGTCAGATGCCCATCGGCGATAATCAGCCGGTCCAAACCATGACGATTAATCAGTGCGGCGAGGTCCGGGAGGCGGCCCAACACCGGAACCGGATTGCCTAGGTCCTCCGCGGAAACTGCCGGCGGCAGGATGACGCCCGAAACGGCTAGGCCGCTCCCGCCCGCACTCCGCAGGCGGTCGACCAGCCCCCTGGCTCGAGCACCCGCTCCTACCACCGCTACTCGTTCCGGCGCCGGCCATCTTCGTTCGATCAGGACGGCGGCCACCAGCGCTAGGTAGTGCGCCGCCGCCATCATCAGAAAGCTCAGCGGCGCAAAAAGCAGAACAAACGAGCGCGACAGGTGCGCCCCCACCTGGCGCGAGAAGAACGTGACGATGATGGTAAGTGCGCCGGCTACGATGGCCGATTCGGCAGCTCTAGCCAGGCTAGCGGAAGCCGTCGACAAACCACGGGAGCTGTAAAGGCCGCGGTAGGCGGCGGCCAGCATCCAAAGGATGATGACCGCCGACAGCGGAGGCGCCGCCGCCAAAAGTTGCGCCCGGGTCAGTGCAATCGGCATCCAGGGATTCAGCACGGCGCGCAACTCGAAAGTGGCGGACCAGGCCGCCCCCACGGCCAGCGTGTCTAAAACAAGCTGCAGCAGGCGGTAGCGGTGACGATAGAAGACGTGCGCTAGAACTAAGGGCTTCGTCTCTGCTTCCATCGACGCCGTGTGCGTGCTCGCGTAAGGCACACGGGCCGTTTCGACACTCGCTTGCGGCATAAGGGTTGGGAGGAAACCGTGAGATCTAGCTGAGCAGGCAGCGGGTCGTGGCAAGTCGAACCGCGCTGTCCGCGAGTCGAGTCTTGTGACTTACCGGCTAAGAGGGTTGCGCACTCGGCTGTTCTTCTTTTTCGGCGTAGTAGTACTCGTAATAGTCGTTGTCGTAGTAGCCGTAACCGTTGGCTTTCGGGTTCCAGGAGTTCAGAACGGTCCCCAGCACGCGGGTGCCGTCTTCGAGGAATCGCTCCGAGGCCGCTTTGGCGGTGCCCCGGGTTGTCTGCCCCGCCCGTAGGATAAGGATCACGGCATCCGACATTTGGCCCAGCACCCGAGCGTCGGAGATTTGCATCATCGGTGGGGTGTCAATCAACACCGTGTCGAATTCCTCCTTGGCGCAGGAGATCAACTCGGGCGTTCTGACCGAATGCAGCAGGTTCGGAATGCTGTGGGTCGGCGAGCCGCTGGGCAAAACAAACAACCCCGGTATTTCCGTGCCGCTCACAAAATCGGCCAAGCCGCGCTGCTCGATCGTCCCGGACTCCCGCAACAAGTCGCTCAATCCGCGTCGGTTGGCGATATCAAAGATCTTGTGCACGCGAGGCTTGCGCATGTCGGCGTCGATGAGCAGGACGCGACGATTGATCTCCGCCAAGCAAATGGCCAAATTGCTGACCACGGTGGTCTTGCCCTCGCCGGGGCTGGGACTGGTAACAACCAACACGCGCGGACGAGTGCCGTTGTCTCCCGCGAACAGAATGGAAGTCAGGGTCGCCCGGAACGACTCAGCAATCAGTGTCGGTTTGCGCTGCCAAGAAGTAAGCTCGACCGTCTCCGCGGACTCGGTGGCGGCCCCTTCCGGCTTCCCGTTCTCGGTGCTGGGCGTGCTCGAACCGTTCAGCTGCTTGCGCCGTCTCGAGCCGTGAAAGTAGCCGTAACCCTTCGGTCGCGGTGCGTCGCGCGTCGAAGAGGGGATGACGCCCAGCTCGGGCACGCGCAGATGTTGCGTTGCGTCGCCCGGCTGTTTGAGCGTGCGGTCGGCCCGCTCCCCGACGAAGACGAAAACGACGCCCAGCAGGGTGCCCGACAGCAGCCCGAGCAGGGCATTGAGAACATGGTTCGGCTTGTGGGGCGAGCGGGGCGGCTTCGCCGGATCAATGATGCGGATATTGCTGGCCCGCATAGCGGAGGCGACGCCGGCTTCCTTGACCCGCTGCAAAAGATTGTCGTAAAGCTGACGGCTGGTTTCGACCTCCCGCTTATAGATGTTGTACTGAATAGCCCGGCTGCCTTGCTCGGCGACAAACCGAGACTGATTCGCGTAGTCGTTTCTGAGCAGCTTTTCGCGGCGGCGAGCGGTCTCGTATTCATTGCGAATACGCCCAACAATATGGGCACGTTCTTTGGCAACGACCGTATCGAGTTGGTCGATTTGCACCTGCACGGCCTTGAACTTGGGGTGCGCCGAGGTGAATCGGGCGCTCAGCTCGGCCAGTTGCCGGCGCAAATCGGCCAGTTTGAGCTGATAAGTTCCCAGGGGGCCGTTGTCGAGGATGTCAGGCAGTGATTCCGGGAGGCTTGTGTTCGCTATCTCGAAACGCGATTGTTTGCCGATGCGGTCGGCCTCGGCCTTCGAGAGCTCCAGTTGCAGCTGACTGAGCCTTTGTTCCGCCACGCTTTCCTTCTCGGAGGTAAACAGCAACCCGCTGATACGGGCGTATTGCTGCAACTTCTCTTCCGACTGCTCGAGTTTCACCCGCAACTCTTCGAGTTGCTTGGTCAACCACTCGCCGCTGCGTTGGGTGGACTTCCAGCGCGTCTCGAGGTTGTGCTCGATGAAGGTCTCCGCCAGCGCGTTGGCAAACTCGGCGGCCAGCGCCGGGTCGGGCCATTCCGAGAAGATTTCAACGATTCGCGTGCGGCGTGTAGGAACGACGTAAAAGTTCGCGGCCGCCACCTCGAGCGCTTGCTCGCGCGCCGGGGCCGGCGGGCTTTCGGGCACGCCCAGAGCCCGTCGCCACGACGCCAAGCGCGTCGGGGCGTGCTGGAACTCAGGACGCTCGTGAAGGCGCAGCCTGTCGACAACCTTCTCGGCTAGGGACCGGCTTTCCAACACTTTCACTTGCGTGGAAATTTCGAACTCGCGGGCAACACTTCCGCTGGCGGTCGTGGGATTAACTTCACGCAGGTTCAGATAGTTCTCGTTGAGCGTCTCGATCTCTATCGCAGTCCGCGCGCGGTAGATGGGCGTTTGCGGCAAACTCACCAGAAAGCCCAGCAGCGTCCCTAGAAACGCCCCCACCAGAATCGTCGCTAATTGGGTATCCACTTGACTCAGGTGACCCCAAGATGTAGTATGCGCCTTCGTGGAGGATTATCCACGCGACCTGCTCGAGTTCGAGGTACGCTTCGCCAGCGAAGAGGCCTGTCGCGACTATCTGTCCGCGTTGCGCTGGCCGGAGGGTTTCCGCTGTCCGGGATGCGGGCATGAGCGGGCTTGGCCGGTGCGCAAAGTGTGGTTCGAATGCGCTCGCTGCGGGCGGCAGACGTCGGTGACCTCGGGCACGATCTTCCAAGACACACGTAAGCCGCTGCGGCTGTGGTTCCGGGCGATCTGGCACGTCACTTCGCAAAAGAACGGGGTCAGCGCGCTGGGTCTGCAGCGCGTTCTCGGGTTGGGCAGCTATCAAACCGCGTGGACCTGGATGCGCAAGCTGCGGCGAGCGATGGTGCGTCCGGGGCGGGAGCGATTGGCGGGCGTAGTCGAGGTCGATGAGACCTATTGGGGCGCTGAGGAAGAGGGTGTGAGCGGCCGGCAGACCGAGCGTAAAGCCTTGATTGCAGTAGCCGCGGAAGAGAGAGGCCGCGGGCTAGGACGGATCCGCATGCAGCGCGTGCGGAACGCATCGGCGGCCAGTTTGATGCCCTTCGTGGAGGAGTCGGTCGAGCCGGGAAGCGTGGTGCACACCGACGGCTGGCTGGGCTACGAGCCGCTGGAGAAGAAGGGCTACCAGCATCGCATCGTCTTTCTGTCGGGCCGCCGCAAGCAGGCCTCGGAATTATTGCCGAGGGTGCACCAAGCGATCTCGTTGCTCAAGCGCTGGCTGCTGGGCACGCACCAAGGCGCGGTTAGCCACGAGCATCTGGACTACTACCTCGACGAGTTTGTGTTCCGCTTCAACCGGCGCAACTCACGCAGCCGGGGAAAACTCTTCTACCGCCTTGTGCAGCAGGCAGTCGCCGTGGACCCAACGCCGTATCGATCGATCGTCGCCGACTGGGACGCTGAGGCCCCGTGAGCCCAACCACAAGATGTTGGGGTTACCTGAGTCAAGTGGATACCCCATATCGTCGCTTTATGACGCCACAGGACCCGCCAGTACTCCAGCAGCCCTTCCGAGTCAGACGCGTCAAGGTAGTCGTCCACCACCGCGTCCACGTATCTTGTGCGGGCCGGGGGGCCTGCTACGTCGATGGGCCGCGCAGGCACGGAAGAATGCTGCTCAGGAGTCGTTTGCCGAAGTGTCTCCATATCTCTTCCTAGTGGCGTTAGCGAGCCACACCCCAAATCACCAGCCCCGTGAGCATGGCGATACCGGCTTCCACCCCGCGCTGGGCCGCCCTCTTGCCTCCGCTATGAGGCACGAAGAGAATGTCGTCCCGCTCCAAGACGACGTCCTGGGATCGGCCGGCCATGATGTCTTTGAGATTAATCGTGATTTCCGTGCGCTCTGCGTCGCCTTCGGCTGGCCGAAGAATTTTGGCGGTCTTCTTCGCGGCTGTCCGTGTTAGCCCGCCCGCCAAGGCGAGTGCCTGTAGCACCGTGACGTTTTCTTTTTCGGGTAGAACAAAACCTCCTGAGCGCTCGCCCCCCCCCCAATGACGTAGATCATCTCGGCCCGGGGCACCGAAATCACGTCGTGGGGCATGATCAGCACGTTTTCTTCCGGATTGCGAGCCTCCATGACAGCCTCCAGGCTGACTTCGGCGACCTGGAAGCGGCCCGAAGGATCGTCCGCGGCGCTCTCCAGCGGTATGGGCCCCCATTCGCGGCGGCGGGTGATCTTGACGGTGTGGCCGGCATCCTGACGCGGGCCTCCTGCCAAAGAAAGGATTTCGATCAGACTCTTGTGGCCTTCGAGCTGGTGGATGCCCGGCTTGTTGACCGCCCCGATCACAGAAACCGGTTGGCTGCGGAACTGGGTGACGTGGACGAGCACCTGAGGCTCGTGAATAAACGCTCGCAGGCGTTCGGTCAGCTCGGTCTCCAACCTCTGAGGTGTCCGCCCGGCGGCGCGTACCCGCCCTACCAGCGGAAGGCTGATATCGCCCCCCGGGTCAATGCGGAACGGCTCCTCGGAAATCTCCTCTGACTCGATGACGCGGATGCTGATCTCGTCGTCCGGCCCCAGCACGTAGGTCGAGGGGACAACTCTGCCGCCCACCTCGCTTCCGAGCGGTCTGCCGGCTAATAGATCGTTCGTCGATCTCCCGGCTTCGGCAGCCCCGGCACCGGAGACAAGAAACGTCAAGGTGGCGGCCGCGCATAACAAGCGCCCACCCAGACGCGTCGCGAGAAGGGTCATTGTCACGTTGTGCTCCTACTGCGGGTGCGCCCCGGAGGCGTCTCTCTGCTCACGGAGCCGGCACCCGGCGCCCAAGCACCGCCCCAACCTGGGAAGAGAAGCCCGGCGCAACCGGGTCCGCCGGCGTCGCCCAGCGGCGATCAATCTCCACGGCCACGGACCGCTGTAGCAGCTCGACGGAGACGATCAATCGGTCCACTCCCTTGAACTGCTCGATCACACCTCGTAGGCCGCTCAGGGGGCCGGCCGTAAGTTCGACCCTTTCGCCGAGCTGTGCGAAGGGCCAGGGCGTCGCCGGCAGTCCCGATTCTTCAACTCTCTGGACGTCGCGGATCTGGTCCTCTTCGACGGCGCAGGGCCTTCCGCCAAAGCCCACAATCGACCGCACGGAGGGCACCACGAGAACCGGCAGCCGATCTTCGATCCGCATGCGGCAGAACAGGTAGCAGGGGAATAGTGGCAAGCGTACTTGCTTCGTCCGATCCGACCACCGCCGCGAAGCCGTGTAACAAGGCAGATACGTTAGGTAACCCCTATTCGCCAGCGCCAAAGAGACGCTTTTTTCGTGTCTCGTCTTCACCCGCAGCGCAAACCAGGGCGCGTCACAGTTCGAAGGAAAAACCTCAGCCAGTACCATATTCGTCGTCCCGCACCTGCACACGTCACCGGAAGAACCCCTGCTTCTCCGCTAGCCGGTGGGGCAAGCTTCCGCTTTCTGAGTCCCAGGTTCCTCTGAGGACACAGCTTGCTTAAGCGGGGTTGGTCTTAATCTGGCGTTAGTCCCGATCAGGACTACGGCAGTACTATCGTCGCGTTCGACTCACGGCATTAGCGCGGACCGGTGGAACCGCGCCCTTAGGATCGGGGTGCGATATGGCCGGCTCCAAGGCACGCTTCCGCGGGATCCGAACTCGTATCCGGCATGCGAAATAAACAATGACCCTCGTCCGGTTGAGACGCTCGACTACGCCTGGTTTGAAAACCGAATTCCAGCCCTTGCCCGAGCGGGTCCTACAGGGTCCTACAGAGTTTTATCGACGTGCGGTCGTTGGAGTGTTAGGGCTCTGGTAGCGACCGCCATTCTTTGACGGTCGTCGTTTCGGGGGGGGGCACAAACGGGGCGGTCTAGGAAACTCTCGTAGCCCAGGGCACGAACCCGGTGCTCCTCCAGGTCCACCTGCCATTCACGGGGCGGGCCACTGCTCCGGTCCGCGCCCGAGTCCTTGGTAAGCAAGCGGGTTACCCGCCGCCCTCTCCCCCTCCAGCCGACCAGGGGGGAACCACGCCGTTCATGCGAGCGTAGGCGATCGACTGCCCGAGATGCTCGCTGATGTGCCCGAGCATAGCCAGAAAGACTGCCCGGTAGGTACTGTCTTGACCGAACAGCTTGACGGCTTTATCTCCATCGTCGTCCGAAACGTTGAGGGCGGCTTGGCGCACGTGGGCGAGCGATTTCTTGAGAGCTTCGATGACGTCCTGTTTTTCGGTAACTGACTTCTCAAGCTCTTGGGGCTTCAAACCCTCGGGAACGGGCGCCCCGACCGCGCCGGCGAGAAAATAGTTCGCGGCGGCAATATGCATCAGCGATTCGCCGACGGAACGAATGTCCTCCGCTGGTCTCCAACTATATTTTTCATCCGGAAAGGCTCCGGCCAGATCGAGGAGTTTTTTCTCCGTCCCCTCGAGATAGCCCAGAAACTCCGCGCGGAATCCGCTCGTCGGGGCCGCGGTTTCGGCGCGAACGAGAACGGTGGAGCAAAGCGTGGCTACCAGCAACCACCGAACGGTACGTAGTGTCATCATGAGTTGTCTCCTAATTGCGATCCATCAGGCGGGCAGACCGCAGTCTGGCGCCTCGACCTACGCCACATCGTAACACGAGACCGCTCGTACTCCACGGACCGGTAGCGCGCAAGCGCAATACCCTCAGCGGGTCAGCTTGGCGATTTTGGGCTATCAATCAAACCTTGCCGGAAGGTCTCGGTGCTGGCCTTCTCCTGGCCGGCAGTCTCCTAGAATCGGCCTCGCCATGTGGTGAGAAAAGCGGGCTAACCGTTGGATTTCTTCTTGCGACTCTTCTGGCGGGTCACAATTTGTTTGACGTACTCGGGGTAATTCCGGTACACCATGATGTGAAAATTTGGCTGCTGGAATTCTTCGACCGCGAACAGATACCCTTTGCGTTTCAGCGACGTCAGCACGCGTCTTAGCCACTGCCGGTGGGCTCGCGTCATGGTTTTCTTCGAGATGTCCAGGCTGGCCCCCGTCAAGTGGGTAGAGCGTTTCTCTCCAAAAGCGGAAGCGGCGTTGGAGTTTCGCCTACCCAAAGACTTTTGATACGCCGCCGTCCTTATGAGGCTCGTAATCCGTAGCCGCTTTCCGAATCGCGCGCGGAACTGGTTGCTGAGCCGGTCGAGAAAAAGTTTTGACCAGGGGCGGAGGTAGTGAAGCCGAGCGGGGACACCGTGCAGGTAGTAGCCCCTGGTGTGGGCCGGAACCGAGACCAATAACCGCAGGCGCGCGAACCGCTGGAGCATTTCTTGGTCTTCCAGTCGAGAGAGCTTGTCGCGATCCGCTCGCTCGTTTTGGATCACCTGCGAAGCGGAGTTTGCTCGCAGACTGTTCGCCAAACTCGTTTCGGGCGAGAGGACACCCAGAACAAGAACAACACAGATTGTTTTGGCTAGTACCACTGCGACCAGCGTAACATACCACTACGAAACGAGGCGCAAGGTCCTCCGTGAAAGGGCTATGGCGGACAAAGGCTCCATCTCTCTCTGTTAGATCGTCAGGAAAAGGGACGAGCTACAAGTTAATGCGGCTCACCGGTTGGCACCCCCGCCGGCTCAAAGTGGCCCGCCTAGATCTGTGCCACGGGCTGTGGACCGAGCGCCGACCCACACAAGCTCGTCTATGCGCCGGCCACGGTTTGCTCAAAAAGCGCCCTGAACTGCTCGGTCGCCCACTCACGGACTTCCCAAAGATCGGCGATCGGCTGCTGCGTATAGGGCAAGGTCGGCAGGTAGGGTGGCGCCCCGTACTCGGGATTGAAGTGCAGGTAGCGGTCGCCGGCGGCGAGCCGATGGCGGATGATCTCTGCCCACCAGCCCTCGTAGATCGCGATGGCCGGCTTGATTTCCGGCGCCCTCGGATCTGCGGCCTGCGGTTGCTCCGGCCCTCCGACCCGGCCTTGAATGTGGATGACCCGCTTGTTCGCGATCCGCAGATCTTCCGCGCGGTCCTCGAGCATGCGCTCGGCCACGAGCACCCAGTGGCTGTAGTCTGCCAGCAGCTTGAGCTCGGGGAGACGCTGGAGAAGACGGGCCGTTCTCCAGGAGGTGTACAAGATTCTGCGGCGGTGGGTCTCCCAGGCTATGGGAATGCCCGCTTCCCGTTCCATCTCGAGCGCGGCTTCAAAGAACTCGACGGCCTCGTCGTCCGTCATCGTGTCCGTTCCCCCGTGCGCCGATAACTGCTCCGGGGAGAACTCCGCGGCGCGGTCCAACTGTCGCCGTAGGGATGCCAGATGATCCTTTACGCCGCCGGCCAGTTGGGAATGGCCCGCGCCTACCGTGATCACCATCGGCAAGAAGACGAGCCGGTGATCGGCCAGCAGACGATTAAAGTACCGCGTCTCGTCGGGAGGTGGCATCGGCGACTCGACACCGTCGTAGCCGGCGTCGCTGATCCGCCGGCAGACGTCTTCGAGGCGGTTGGGCTCCGAGAACCGAACGCACTCCCGTTCGCTATCGAAAACGTTAGGGGCGATGCCCCAAAAGCTCTGGTAGGTTTTCAGTTCCATGATTTGCTCCGATGCCGCGACCCCTGGTTGCCGGCTTGCGGCTCTGCTCGAGGCTGTTGGTGCAGCGGCGCCTCGAACAGTAGGGACCCGCGATCCCGCCGGTCCTGCGTCGCCACCCTGGTGGAGGAAAGAGAACTGGTCGCGGGAGTTCGCGGGCACGGGGCTTGTTGTCTAGCAATGGCCGGCAAACAAGTTTGTTTGTCCCACTTGAAGGCTAGCAGCCCGTGGCAAAAGTCCTGCAGGAGCGAAAAATGGGGACTGCCACCAATTCGCTCCCCGTCATGACCCAAGAAACAAAGCACTTAGCCTGAAGCGAATTGGCCGGCCGTACCAGATTTTTCGCGACCTTCACTTCTACCACGGGCTGCTAGGCCAAGCAGGCTTCTTTGTGCCTAACGATGACAAGCAAGAGTGCTTATCCTACAAGCAAGCACGAGTGCTTGCCTTACCGGATCCCCGCCCGGTCTTACATGCAAGTGTGGCCGCCGTCGATGACGATCGCGCTGCCAGTCATGTAAGCCGAAGCCTCGCTGGCCAGATAGACGACGGTTCCCTTCAACTCTTCCGGTTGCCCGGCCCGTCCCATCGGCACCTTCGACATCCAAAAGTTCCAGCGATCCGGGTCGTCCTTCTGTAGCTGGACCACAGGCGGCGTCACCATGTATCCGGGGCAGATGGCGTTCACGCGGATATTGAAAGGCGCCCACTCAACGGCCAGCGATTTGGTCAGCATGATCACCGCTGCCTTGGCCGAGTTGTAAGTGGCGTGCTCCTGAGGAACCAGGACAGTCATTCCACACATGCTGGCAATGTTGATGACGTTACCTCGCTTCTGTTCGGCCATGGGACGGAAAGCGGCCTTGGAGCAAGTGAACATGGCGAACACGTCGAGGTCATAGACGCTCTTAAAATCCGCCAAGCTCATCTCCTCGGCGGGTCCGATCACGGCCATGCCGGCGTTATTGAGCAGAACGTCGAGCGTCTTCCATTTGTCCGTTACCGCGCCTATGGCGCGGAAGGCTTGGTCCTCGTCGGTGATGTCGGCTTGGAGGGCCATGGACTTGACTCCTAAACCCTCTATTTCGTGTGCCGCATCCTCGGCCGTTTCTTGGTCGATGTCAACAATAGCGATGTTCGCACCATGCTCGGCCATGCCCAGGGCCATCGCTCGCCCCAAGCCCCGGCCTCCGCCGGTGACCACCGCGTTTTGCCCTTCCAGACTGAAAAGATTACCCATTGGTATTCCCTTTCTCTTGTGTAACGATTGAATTTAACCGGTAGCTGTTGGCCGCACAGGCGATCCTCTGCCCGCAGCCTCCCTTTGCACGACCCCGCGACTTTCTCTACGGAATCCCGATGCCGTCTATTCCCACGGGGTGCCCAGTTCGATCACATCCCACTTGCCCAGTTCAGCCTGAATGCCGGGCAACTCACTCCACTTGACGGCGATCGCCCAGAAGAGGCCGAGCCTTTCCTTGTTTTCGTTGGTCAAATAGTGCGCGGCGCCGTCGGGAATGAAGACTACGTCGCCGGCCTCGATGTCATGAGGCACACCATCGATGAACACCTTTCCCTTGCCTTCGAAGACATAGTAGAGCTCTTCTTGACCCGCGTGGCGGTCCTCGTGACCTACGGTCCCGGGCTTGAGCCACCAGAAGCCGGCCGTATACTGCTGAGACCCGCAAGTGTCTTCGGTAACCATGACCTGGTCCCGCATGGTGTTGTCCGGAGACTGCAGGTAGGGCACGTCCGTCCTTTTGAAAACGATTTTCGGTTGGTCTGGCATTTCCCTTTCTCCTCTGCTCGATTTGTTCAGTGCTGCCTGCTTAAGTTGTCGGCGGCGCTTCAGGACTGCGCCAGAGGCATGTATAGAAGGGGCGCAAGCCCGCAACGCCGGATACGGCTATGCAACAATCCCTTTGGCTGGGACGGTCAATCTTTCTTGACGGCATGTGAAAGAATCGATGGTATCATCGCACGGTGACGATATGCGAGGCTAAGAGTTGTCCAAGGCAATATGATCCTGAACGGGGGGCGTGTTTCCGGACCGATTCGAGCTAGACTGTAACGGACCGTCGGCTTCCTGCTCGAAAAGGCGAGCAATGCGGGAGACAGACTTTTACCAGGAATCGGAAACGACCAAGCCGGCGCGGCTGAACTGTCCTCATTGCCGGCAGGTGGCCGAATACGGGCTACGGTGGGTGGTGCGCACGAAGAGGCAGAAACTGCCACCGGGCGGCGACGAGCGTGACCGAGCCCGTTTCGCGAAGGCGCAGTCTTATATGGTGCTCAAAGACGATAAGGTCGCGTGTCGCAACATGCGTTGCCGCAGACGCTTTGACATCTCAGGCATCAAGACGATAGCGTTTTTGTGATCCCATTTCGCCTGCCCACCATAGAAAGCGGCCAACCGAGCGACGCTGCCGCCAGGTGAAGCTCCAGAACCTTATAGTTTTAATCTCATGGGCAGGCCATCCCCAATATGTCTCGATGCGCCATCGCAGGTACGGGCTAGCCCAGGGGCGCAGTCGGTAACCTCGAGTACTGTGCCAGAGAAAGCGCAGGACTGCGACCGACTTTGGAAAAACACCAGGCGGGTGTTTCAAACTGGGCTGTCGGGATGAACCCTGGGCGCTATTCAAGGTAGTATCCGGGCCGGTGTCTGACCTGCAGCCTCTTGGCCTTTCCGCTGAGGACGACTTTGACGCTACGGAAGCCGGTCCGCAACGTATCCTGTGGCGTGTAGGCCAGCACGTATTGATTGCGGATATCTTGTGCAATCTGCTGGGCAATGGCGTGGACCTCGTACAAGGTCTTGGGGAAGAAAGCCGCGCCTCCGGTGGCGCGGACAATGTGTCTGACAGCGCGCGCGGCACGCTTGGCGTCTCGCGGCGCTTCGTCGCTTAGCAAGCCCACCGCGTAGATCACGGTTTCTTTGCCCTGTAGGACGCGGACCAGTTTCTCGAGCGTATTATTGGGACGACTGGCGTTGTCAAAGCCGTCCGTGACGATGACCAGCACGCGCTTGTCCCATTTCGCCTTCTCTTTCAGGTAGTCCAACGACATGCTGATGGCGTCGTAGAGCGCCGTGCCCCCTCGGGAGTCAATACGCTGTAGGGCGTCTTGAAGACGCAGCAGGTCGCTGGTGAACGGGCTGTCAAGGAAGGCTTCGTCATTGAAGTTCACGATGAAGACCTTATCCTCGGGGTTCGACGCTTTGACGAAATCCAACGCCGCCGCGTTGACGCTCTGCCGCTTGTCGCGCATGCTGCCGCTGTTGTCGACCAGAATGCCCAACGAGACAGGAATATCCTCGCGCAGGAACTTCTTCAACGTTTGTGGAACGTTGTCTTCGTAGACCTTGAAAGCGCTCTGAGGCAGGTCGGTGACGAAGTGGCCCTGTTTGTCGAGCACCGTCGTGTGCAGCACGACCAATTTCGTGCCTGCCTGGAAGACGAGGCCCGGGTCGTCTTGACGCGTGCTGGCTACGCGGTTTTGGGCGAGACTCAGTAGGGAGAAGACCGATAAGCACAAGCTCACCGTGAGGAGCAAACGGGTGTGCGGAAATCGCCGGACCGTTGTCAACGAGGGGATGCTTGCTTTCTTCAAACTCGTCCCTGTCCTGATCGATGGAAGGCCCGCTGTCTAGCGGGTCGGGGCATAGTATCCTAGGCGGTAGTGGGCGCGGAGCGGCGGCATGCCACGGATCTTTTTCGTGACTACCTTCACACGCCGCCATTTACCGTCCTTCTCCTGATCACTGGGGACGTAACCCAAGACATACTGGTTCCTGAGCTCGATGCCGATCTTCGCCGCGACATCGGGCAGTTCGTTGATGTTCTCGACGGGGAATTGGCGGCCCCCGGTCTGCTCGGCGATGTGGCTCAGAAGGCCCGGGCCGGCCAGCTCTTCGGGCGTGCGTCCACGGCTGGCCATGGGTTCGAAGATGCCGATGGCGTATATCTGGACATCGGCTTCTTTGACCAAACGCTTGATTTCGCGGTCCGTATAACGGCTGCTGTTGTCGCCGCCGTCGGAGATGATCAACAACGCTTTTTTCCCGTTCACACCTTCTTTCATCTTGCTGATCGCCAGGTAGACTGCATCAAGCAGTGCGGTGCGTCCTTTTGGTCGCGTAAAGGTGAGACGATTCTGAACTTCGTCCAGGCTATTCGTAAAGCCGATCATCAGCTTGGGGCGGTCGTTGAACTGCACTAGAAAGAACTCATCCTCGGGGTTGGACGTCTTCAAGAACTGCGCTACGGCCTCGCGAGCCTTGCTCATCTTGTACCCCATGCTGCCGCTAGCGTCGAAAACAATGCCCAGTGATAAGGGCATGTCCTCGGCCCCGAACTGTGTGATCTCCTGGGTAGCTTTGTTCTCGAGTACCTGGAAGTGTTCCTTTTCGAGTCCGGTAACAAAGCGCCCCATGGGGTCGGTGACCGTCACGTTGATGAGGACCAGCGGTACGTCAACCTTGATGGTTGAGGCTCGCGTCGGGAGTGCGGGCCGGGAGGATTCAGGAGCGCGGTTCTTGAGGGAAATCTTGGCGTCGGCGGCGAAAACCGGCAGCGCCACTGCAAGCCAGAACGCCACCCCGCGAATGGTTTTCGAGCCCCAAAACACTGTTAGCAAACTCGCTCCCACAACACCTCCCCGGCGAAGAAGGCGCAAAAAGCTGTTGACTCAACAAAAAGCCATCCTGATTCTAACATACGATCTAAACCTGTGCTAAACTTTAGTTTACGTGCTCGCTGACGTGAAGCCTGCACCGCCCCACGACACGGTAATTGCCCATTTGGCAAGCCTCCAGCGGCAGCTGCTGCTCGTGGCCCCCAACCTCTTTTACCCCCTAAGTCGAACAAACGATTGCCCATTCGGGTGCGTCTTCGTGCAAGGTATCGCCCGGCGCCTAACTGGTAGGGCCACTATCCCATGGACACAGTGAAGAAATACATTTTCGTGACGGGCGGGGTTGTCTCTTCGCTTGGCAAAGGCATAGCGGCGTCGTCGATCGGCTACTTGCTCGAGAGCCGGGGTCTGCGGGTAACCCTTCAGAAATTCGACCCCTACCTCAACGTCGATCCGGGCACCATGAGCCCGTTCCAGCACGGGGAGGTTTTTGTCACCGATGACGGCGCGGAAACCGACCTGGACCTGGGGCACTATGAGCGCTTCACGCACGCCCGGCTCACACAAGCGAATAATTGGACCAGTGGCCGGATCTATGAGCGCATCCTGGCAAAAGAGCGGCGGGGAGATTATCTCGGCAAGACCGTTCAGGTGATTCCTCACGTTACCAACGAGATCAAAGCAGCCATCCAGAAAGTCTCGACGGACGACGTGGACGTCGTGATCGTCGAAATCGGTGGGACGGTCGGCGATATTGAGTCATTGCCATTTTTGGAAGCCATCCGCCAGATGAGGCACGAGCTGGGACGAGAGAACTGTATTTTCGTGCATGTCACCCTCGTTCCCTGGATCGCAGCCGCCGGCGAACTCAAGACCAAGCCGACACAGCACAGCGTGAAAGAGCTACGGGGCATCGGTATCCAGCCCGATTTGTTGCTCTGCCGGACGGAAACCGATTTATCCTCCGAGCTAAAAGAAAAGATCGCCCTGTTTTGTGATGTCAGACGCGAGGCGGTTATCGCGGCACGGGACGTGAGTTCGGTTTATCAAGTTCCTCTCAGTTTCGCCCAGGAAGGGGTGGATGAGATCATCCTCCAATCCTTGGGGATGGATGCGCGGCCGCGCGATTTAAAAGCGTGGGAAGAGATGCTCGAGCGCCTGCGAAATCCCAAAGGGGAAGTGACGATCGGCATCGTCGGCAAATACGTGGGGCATGAAGACTCTTACAAGAGTCTTCGCGAAGCGCTGTTGCACGGCGGGCTGGATCATAGCGCTCGCGTGATCATCCGTTGGGTGGAGGCGGAGGATATCGACCGCTCCAGCGCGCACGCGCAATTGCGCGACCTCGACGGCATCCTGGTGCCCGGCGGATTCGGCATCCGAGGAATCGAGGGCATGATCGAAGCTATCCGCTACGCCCGAGAGGAGAAAGTTCCCTACTTCGGCATTTGCTTGGGAATGCAGACCATGGTGATCGAGTTCGTGCGGCACGTGTGCGAACGGGAGAAGGCTCACTCGACCGAATTCGACCCCGCTACGCCGCATCGCATCTTTTTCAAGCTGCGCGAGCTCAAAGGAGTGGAGGATCTCGGCGGCACGATGCGGCTGGGCGCTTGGCCCTGCCGTCTGGCGCCGGGCAGCTTGGCCGAGCAGGCCTATGGGCGGAGGGACATCAGCGAGCGGCATCGTCACCGCTATGAATTCAATCTCGAATACAAGGAAGCGATCGAGGCCCGCGGCATGATCGTCTCGGGCGAAACGCCGGACGGAGCGTACGTCGAAATCTGCGAGCTCCTGGATCACCCCTGGTTTTTGGGCTGCCAGTTCCATCCCGAGTTCAAATCGAAACCTCTCGAGCCTCAACCCCTTTTCAGCGCTTTTGTCGGAGCTGCCTATCACCGGGCGCTGGGCCGACAAGAGCAAGAGCAAAAGGCCGAAACAGAGCAATTTCTGCGGCTGCGCGCCGTGGAGTAGCAGTGGCCCGAGCAGCCCGTGGTCGAAGTAGGTACGGTGAAGAATGGGGACTGTCAACGATTTTCGCTTCCGCAACGGCTTTGTTTCCAATATCGGGTAGACGACGAAAATCGGTGACTGTACCCATTCTTTGAGGCAAAGGACTTTCACCGCGAATCGGAGCCGCGAACGCAAGTGAGCGGTCATGCCGCCCAGGTCGTTACGGATACTTGGCCTGTCACTTAGCGCCAGGCTCAGCTTCCCGCTCACGCGCACCCTTGCGACGAGCGAAGCTGAGCCGCGAGCGCAAGCGAGCGGCCACGGGATCATAGCTCACCCAAGGGCGTTGTGCAAGCCCGCGCAGTACACGGAAGATCGCCGGCCGCTCGCCTGACTAGCGGTCGGGCAGCGCGGAGCATCCTGATCATGAGTGCGGTCACCATCGGCACGGTGAAAGTCGGAAACGGCTGCCCCCTGGCGGTGATCGCCGGTCCCTGCGTGATCGAATCGGAAGAACACGCAATCAGCACGGCGCGATCGGTCCAGAGAGCCGCGGGCGAAGCTGGCCTGGCCGTGATTTTCAAAGCCTCCTATGACAAGGCCAACCGTACGAGCCGTTCGTCGTATCGCGGCCCCGGCCTTAGAGAGGGCCTCCGCATCCTGGGGGAGGTCAAGAAGCAGACCGGACTCCCCGTTCTGACCGACGTACACGAAGTCGGACAGGTCGGCGCGGCGGCGGAAGTTTGCGATGTGCTGCAGATCCCCGCTTTTCTGTGCCGGCAGACAGATCTGTTGGCGGAGGCTGGGCGTAGCGGGCGGGTCGTGAACATCAAGAAAGGCCAGTTTCTCTCGCCTTCGGAAATCCGCTTCGCCGCCGAGAAAGTGGCTGCTACCGGTAACGACAAGATTCTGTTGACCGAGCGCGGGACAAGCTTCGGCTACCAGAATCTGACCGTGGATTTTCGCAGCCTTCCCACTATGCGGGAGCTCGGCTATCCGGTAGTGTTCGATGTAACCCACAGCCTGCAACTGCCCGGCGCGCAAGAAGGCGCCAGCGGCGGCCAACCCCAGTTCATCGAGCCTCTGGCTCGAGCCGGCGTGGCGGCGGGCGTCGACGCCATCTTCATGGAAGTCCACGAAGCCCCCGAGCGCGCCCTATCCGATGGCTCGAACGCCCTGCGACTTGATCTGCTGCCCGGATTACTCAAGCGACTGGCGGAGTTAAACCGCCTCGTCCGGTCATGGAACGACCCCAGCCCTGGGCCCTGATCTCCGCTTGGGGTGGACATTGTCCGGAAAGGCCGAGAAGAAGGCCGCCCGCTGCGCGGACGGCTGGCCCCCACCGCATGCCCCGATTGGTCGTCTGGGGACGACCGATCGCCAAGGCTTTCGGAAGGGCGCACTTCAACGTATAGGACAGACCTGCACCGCCGGTGAGCGGCCCAACGGCACGGGCCTTTCGATCCTTTGTCCGGCGCGTCACTTGCGTCCCTGGGTCGGGCGGGCGCTATGGTACTCCGGGGCGAAAGGCCGCGGGCCTGGAAACGGCACCAGCGCCGCGCTACGGGACTGGAAAGTTCCCGTAGGCGGAGGTGAAGAGACCCGGGTGCTTGAATCAGTGTATCGCCGCAACTTCTCTGTAACGCCCCAGGGGATCTACTTCATTCAGGCGCCGGATACGGATGAACCAGGCCGGAGTTTCTTAATTCGGTTTTTCGACTTTGCTACCGGTCGTGCGACAAGGATCAATTCACTTCCACCCGGAGTTGGAGTGTATCTCGGCCTAACGGTTTCCCCCGACGGCCGATCGATCTTGTACACGCAAGTCGATCAGTCCCAGAGCGATCTGATGCTGGTGGAAAATTTCCGCTGAGGGGGCGGGGCGGCCCTGCCCGACACTGGCCTGGAGGGAGTTTCTGCCACTCGGCCAAGAATTTCGTTCTGTAGATACTGGCGGTCGCGGCTCCGAATGTGCCTCGAAACGAGCGGGTCAACTCCAAGAGGCCGTCGGAGATCTTCGTAACAATGGACGTGCTGCTCGGGTACGCGTAGAATGTGGTCATGGATCAGTCTCGCCGCCTGACGGCCATTATTGAGCGTGAAGACGAAGGCTATGTCGCACTCTGTCCGGAGCTGGACGTCGCCAGTCAAGGCGATTCGATTGAGGAGGCCCGCACCAACTTGGTGGAGGCGCTCACGCTGTTCTTCGAATCGGCCGAACCCCCGGAGATCGAAAAGAGGTTGCGCTCCGAAATTTTTGTGACTCAGGTCGAGGTTCCGGTTGGCTAGGCTTCGCGCTCTTTCAGGCGAAGAGGTCTGTCAAACCTCGAAGCACATGGGTTTCGGGCGGTTCGCCAGCGGGGTAGCCACCGCATCATGCAGAGGCGATCCGGCGGAACGACTGTGACCGTGCCGGTACCGATGCACCCTCGGTTGCGGCGGGGAACTCTTAGTCCGGGCTGCCGATGTTTCCTTAGTCTGCCTCCGGTTCCGCCACCCCTGGAAGAGATCGGAGGGGGAGCCCTGAGAAGCGCAGGCGCGAGTACTTTCCGTGGCTGAGCTTTAGCGAAGACCGGTCCTCCTTAAGCGCATCATTTCGCAACTACCCCGCATTTCTCACGAGGAGCCCTGAGCCGTCCAAACCCTTCTGAGATCACGGGCTCGATGTCGCCACGAATGGCGACACGGCACGCAAGAATGCGTGCGCCACGTCCAGGTACCGACTTCTCACCAGTCTGTTGGGCCACGAGTGTTGAGCGAACGTTCCGGCGAAACGGTCCGACCTCCCACCGCTTCTCCATCCGGCGGGAAGAGAAGCCGCCACCTTGGTGAGAAAGCGGGCTATAGGCCGGCACGTAAGCGTGCTCACAGCTCGCCCATTACCGGGACGGTATGATTGGGGGGCTAGCGCTGGGATGATGCCTCGGCCACGAGGTTGTCTTCGGTTTCCTGCTGGCAGGCAACGCACTTAGGCGCCCAAGGGACGGCCGTGAGGCGCCTGGAATTGATAGGTTCACCACAGTTTTCACACTCGCCGTACGCTCCCGTCTCGATTCGCTCCAACGCTGCTTCAATGGCGCGCCGGGCTCTCCAATCGGCGTTCATGACATGCACGGCAAGTTCGCGCAAACTTCTCGACTGGGCGTCTTCAATCGCGTCAGCTGTCGTTTCCACGGCCAGGCCGTTAGCCTTGCTCGGTGGAACGCCCAAGCTTTCCAATTGATCTTCGAGCGCCCTACGAAACTGGTTGATCTCTCGTTTAATCATGACGCAGACCTCTCGCCGAAGGCTAACTGTGATTATTCTCCTGGGCGGGTCGCGCAACAATAGGGCAGAGCACTGTTTCCGAAGAGACGAGACACCTAGCTAGGGGCTCCAAGTACTCCTGCGCCGATGGCCCGTGAGCGTTCTAAGCAACTTAATCGGTTGAAGATGTCGAAATCGACAGCCGGTGTCGTAAGCAGGCTTAGCCCGCGTTTCTCGCCACGTGGCGAGAAACCCGCGCTAGGGCGGGCTAGCGCCAATACTCGTGGCCAGCCGAGCCCCGAAGGGGCGGAGGATAGTAGCCTACGGTGGAGCCGTAAGACGGAACTGTGGGTGGAATGGCAGGCTCGGTAAAGCCCCGGCAGGGGCGCGGGAAAACGCGGGAGGCGCTGCGCTCAACAATCTCGACAACAGATTTCCTCCGGCCGGCTTCCGGATGGGCAAAAACGCTACGTGAAGGCCATTGGCGCGCGGGCCGTGCGGCTCCGGGCGACAGCGGCGGCCGAGAACATCTCGTTATACTTGGATTGAAGTTTCCATGCCCAGCAGAGCCAGTCGCCGCGGCAATAACAACTACATTCTGATCATCTTCGACAGTTGCCGTTACGATTCGTTCCTACGAGCCCGCCCGAAGGTGATGCGAAAACTCGGTCGCGTCGAGAAGCGTTGGTCCTACGCTTCCTGGACGGCACCGTCCCACTACAATCTGCTGATGGGCTTGCTGCCGCATCGGAGCCCCAAACACGTGTTCGCCTCCGAGTACTACAAGAAGGACTTCTTCAAATTCAACGAGCGGCTGGGGGCGGAAAACATCGAGTTCAAGTCGCTCGTTCCCCAGCTCTATTTCCCTTTGTTTCTGAAGGAGAAGCTAGGCTATCACACACACGCGAAGGTCTCGCTGCCGGTTCTCAACCCGCGGACCATCCTCAACCAGGGCTTCGACAGCTACCGGCTGATGCCGGACCACAACGACATGCGCGCGATGGTCCGGGAGATGAGATTCCCCAAAGATCGTCCGTCCTTCTACCTGTTGAACGTCGGCGAGACGCACTACCCCTACGCCTTGCCCGATGAGCCTCCTGAAGAGTGGCCGCGAATCAGCGGCGTGCACGGTGTTTTCAAGCATCTCGACGACCACGTCGTCGGCGGCAAGCTCGTGCGCGGCAAGAAAAGGTTTTTCGACCAAAAGGCCCTCAAGGAACTGCGTCAGCGTCAGATCAAGGCCGTGAAGTACTTGGATCAAGTGGTCGAAGAACTGTTCGACATCGTACCGAAGAACACCTACATCACGATTACGTCCGACCACGGGGAGCTGTTCGGAGAAGACGGCTATTTCGGCCACGGCCCCATCCAGCACGACAAGGTGCTGGAGGTCCCCTTCGTCGAAGGAAAACTGCGATGAGGGGTTGGCCCGCCCACGACCGGGGAATGGTCCAGCCGCCCACAGCTGAGCGAACTCAGCCCGGATCATCGTTGCGGTTGACTTTTCTACTGGCCCTTACGTTACTGGTGCTGCTATTCGAGGTGCCGGAGGCCGACTCCCCTTCCTTTCACGTCGCTTACATTGGCCCGGGCGCAGGATTCGCGTTCCTGGGGTCTTTTCTCAGTCTTTTGATCGCCTTGCTGGTCGGCGCGGCTTCACTTTTGATCTGGCCGTTCCGCGTTTTGTGGCGTGCTCTCACCCGGCGACAGGGCCTCAAGAAAGCGCGCATCCGGAAGTTGATCTTTCTTGGTCTCGACGGGCTCGATCCCGACCTGACGGAACGGTTCATCGAAGAAGGCAAGATGCCCAACCTCGCGCGCCTTCGTGACCAAGGACACTACCGCCGTCTGAGGACCACCTATCCTCCTCTTTCCCCGGTGGCGTGGGCGACCTTCGCCACGGGTGTCAACCCCGGCAAGCATAGTATGTTCGACTTCTTGAACCGCAGCATGAGGACCTACATGCCGGAACTGGCGTCCTCGAAAGTCAACAAGCCCAGACGTTTTCTGCGATTAGGCAAGTGGTCGATCCCCCTCGACCGGGCCACTGTCGAGCTGCGTCGCAAGAGCCGGACGTTTTGGAACATCCTGGCAGATCAGCACGTCGGTTGCACCATCCTGCGCGTCCCCATCACGTTCCCTCCTGAAAAGTTCCGCGGTCGGCTGCTGTCGGCCATGTGTACGCCCGATTTGTTGGGCACCCAAGGCAGCTTCTTGCACTTCACTACAGGTGGGGGACGTGAGTCGTTCGCCGAAGGGGGAAACCGTTACCCGCTCGAGCGTGGGGGTCAGGGGTTGCGCGGAACAATCGAAGGGCCGGAAAATCCTTTACAGGAGGAGTCTGGGCCCATGCGGCTTCCGTTTTCCTTGGCGCTTGGTCACGACTCCGAGCAGGCCAAGCTGGAGGTCGATGGGCAAACCTACACCCTCAAGCTCAACGAATATTCCCCCTGGGTTCGACTCACGTTTCGAGCCGGATTCGGCGTCAAGGTGCGCGGGGTCTGCCGTTTCATGCTGACCTCGACTCGGCCGGAGGTCTCCCTCTACCTGACGCCGATCAACATCGATCCCGAGAATCCTGCTCTTCCGATTTCTCAGCCCAGCTACTATGCGACCTACCTGGCCAAGTTGCTGGGAGTCTATTCCACGCTGGGACTGGCGGAAGACACCTGGGCGCTCAACGAGCGCGTCATCGACGAACAGGGTTTCCTCGAGCAGGCCTACGCGATTTGCGAAGAGCGCGAAGCGATGTTTTTCAGCGCCCTCGACAAGACGAGGCAGGGCGTGGCGGCCTGCGTGTTCGACACCAGTGACCGCGTTCAGCACATGTTCTATCGCTACTTGGAACCGGACCACCCGGCCCACGCGGCGAACCCGCCGATCTCGAACGGCGGGGGCCCGACGAGCCGAGATTACCGCGGCGCCATCGAGGATCTCTACCGCCGTATGGACGGAATCGTCGGCAGGACGATGCAATACGTGGACGACGACACCGTCTTGTTCGTCCTCTCCGATCACGGCTTCAAGTCTTTTCAGCGAGGAATCAATCTCAACGCATGGCTCCGCGACAACGGCTACCTGTACCTGAAAAACGGAGATGGGGACGCCGGCGCCTACTTGAAAGCGGTGGACTGGAGCCGCACTCGCGCCTACACGTTTGGCCTGGCGGGAATTTACGTCAACCAGAAAGGGCGTGAAGGCCAAGGCATCGTCGCGCGCGGAGCCGAGGCCGAGGCTCTCAGAAAGGAGCTGGCCGAAAAGCTCAGCGGCCTGCTCGACGAAGAAAGGAACCAAGTGGCGATTCGGCGGGCCTATCCCAAAGAGGCTGTCTACCAAGGCCCGTACACCGATCTGGCTCCTGACGTGGTCGTGGGCTATAACGTCGGCTACCGCAGCTCCTGGGGGTCGACTCTCGGCGAGACCGGCGGGCCGGTATTCGAAGACAACCGCAAAGCCTGGAGCGGCGACCATTGTAGTGATCCCGCGATCATCCCCGGCGTCGTCTTTTGCAACCGCAAGTTCGAAGCCGAGGATCCGGGCATCGAGGATCTCGCCCCCACGGCGCTGTCGCTATTTGGGTTCAAGGCTCCCGCCTATATGGACGGTCGAGACCTCGGGGTCGAGGACGGGAAGATCGATGCGCGAGGCTGAAGCCGCCCTCGCAGCCCGCGGCAAAAGTCGTTCAGGAGCGAAAAATGGGGACTGCCACCAATTCGCCCCCCGCCATGGCCTTAGAAAAAAAGCGCTTAGCCTGAAGCGAATTGGCCGGCTGGGAGCTGTGAAAAAATCGGGGACTGCCACAAGCGGCTTAGCACTAACTTCTTTGGTGGCAGCGAGAATTAAGCCGCGGCTGGCTGTCCCAAGATTTTTTCACAGCTCCCAGTACCCGATTTTTCGCGACCTCCACTTCTGCCACGGGCTGCTAGCCCGGCCGGCGCGGTTTTTCGCTCTGGCGCTTGTTGTGGCCCTCACAGCACCCGGCTGCGGCCCGTCGCCCGAACACTCCTCCGACACGCGGATGATCATATTGGGCGTCGACGGGATGGACCCGAAGTTCTTGGAGCGCCACTGGGATGCGCTGCCGAACCTCGATCGACTTCGCCGCCAAGGTGATTTCAAACCGCTGGCGACCACGAACCCGCCGCAAAGCCCCGTTGCCTGGTCGAGCATGATCACCGGGATGGACCCCGGCGGACACGGCATCTTCGACTTTGTCCACCGGGATCCCTTCACCCGTCTTCCCTTCTCGTCGATGGCGGAGACGCGAGAAACGGGCCGGACATGGGAGATCGGCCCCTATGTCATCCCTCTTTCCTCGGGAACCGTCAGCATCAACCGAGAGGGGACGCCTTTCTGGCCGATGCTGGCCGAGCAAGGCGTGCCGGTGACCATGATTCGCATGCCGGCCAACTTCCCCCCTGTCGAGTGCGAAGCGGTTGCTTTGTCGGGCATGGGCACGCCCGACATGCGCGGCACCTACGGTACGTTCACCTTCGTGACCGACGACCCCGGGGAGCGAACACGGTCGGTCTCCGGCGGCGAGATCATAGGCATCCCGCCGTTCGGTCACCGCGCGGAGATCACGATCGAGGGGCCCACCAACACTTTTCTGAAGGATCGGCCCAAGGCATTCGCGACTCTGACTGTCCATCGGGACCCGAGCGAGTCCGTCGCAAGGTTTGACCTCGACGATCAATCCTTGGTTGTTCAGGAAGGGGAATGGTCCGGCTGGATGCGGGCAGACTTTCCTCTGCTTGGCGAACTTAAGAGTGCTTCGGGAATCTTTCGGCTCTATCTCAAGCAGCTTCGGCCCCGCTTTCAGCTCTACATTACGCCCATCAACCTGGACCCCTCCCAGCCCGAACTGCCGATCTCGACGCCCGCTTCCTATAGCTGCGATGTCACGCGGGAGCTGGGTCCTTTCTACACACAAGGCATGGCCGAGGACACGAGCGCTCTGCGGCAGGGAGTGCTCAGCCTCGATGAGTTCATCGCGCAGACCGAGCTTGTGTTGGACGAAAGCCGTGCTCTGTTTCGTCGTGAGCTGGGAAAATTCGACGGCGGGCTGTTGTTTTTCTACTTCTCGAGCGTCGACCAGAACGCCCACATGCTCTGGGGGCGCCACGATGACAAGTTGCTGAAGTTCTACCGCTCGGTCGACGAAGCAGTAGGCGAGGCCATGTCAAAGATCGACGACTCGACGACCTTGATCGTCATGTCCGACCACGGCTTCACTCGTTTTGAGCGTGGGGTCCATCTCAACACCATTCTGATGCGCGAAGGCTTTCTCGCCTTGGACGATCCCTCCAACACAGGAAGCGCCGAACTGTTCGCCCATGTTGACTGGTCCCGTACTGAGGCCTACGCCATGGGGCTCAACAGCATCTACCTGAACCTCCTCGGCCGCGAAAGAGGAGGAATCGTCTCCGAAGGCGAAGAGAGCGAGCAGGTCATTGCGCGGCTTAGCGAGCGGCTCATCGCCTTTCGCGACCCGGCAAACGGCGCGCAGGTCATCGAAGAGGTGTACACTCCCCAACAAGCTTACAGGGGCTATAATCTCAAGTTCGCTCCCGATCTCATCATCGGTTATCGCCCGCCCTATCGAGCTTCTTGGAAGACCCCGCTCGGCGGTGTGCCCGATGCTACGGTGGAAGATAACGAAGACGCCTGGATCGGAGACCACTGCGTGGCTCCCAAGTTTGTGCCCGGCGTGTTCCTCAGTAATCGCAAGAGTTCGGTCGAGGACCCGGCGCTGCCCGACTTGACCGTGACGATTCTCGCCGAGTTCGGGATGCCCGCCGCACCGGAAATGGTTGGCCGCCGCCTTTTTTAGCCGGCGGCCTGTGGAGTGAAATCATGTTGGGACCTTCTGTCAAGCTGGACAAGCCCTTATGGAATCGCATCAAGCGCTGCGCCGAGGCCGGCGGCTATTCCTCCCCCAAAGAGTTCATCCAACACGTGTTGGAAAGGGAGCTGGCCAAGCTCGATGAGGCCGACTCCGACGAAGAGATCATGAAGAAACTTCAGGGTCTCGGCTATATTGACTGACGCCCTCTCCGGCGCACTTCAATGGTGGACTGGTGGAACCGAGCGCTGCGGATCCTGATCGGCGGGTATGGCTCACTGTTCGGCGAGCTGCACCCGTTCGTCAGCCTGACGGTGCTCTCCGTCCTGGTGGGAGTGGGCATGCTTTGGGTCTTCGCCCGCGTGTCGAATCAGGACGCCATCCGCCGGACGAAGAAGCGTCTTCAAGCTTATCTGCTTGAGCTGCGTCTGTTCGGCGACGAACCCGCCTTGCTCTGGAAGTCGCAGAAGGACCTGCTTCGCACCAACATTCACTACCTGAGCCTGATGCTGCGTCCGGCGCTGATTCTCACCGTGCCTGTTGTGATCCTACTGTTTCATCTCGACGCGGTTTACGGTCTGGCTCCCTTGCCGGTGGGCGAACCGGCTGTCGTCACTGTCCAGGCGATAGGACAAATATCGTCCAACACCGCAGCGCCCCGGTTGGTCGCCACCGCGGGCTTTGCTGTCGAAACGCCGGCTGTTCGCGTGCTGGAAGAGAGTCAATTCAGTTGGCGGATCCGTCCCCTGCGGGAGGCCGCCGGCGAGCTGCGTTTCAACTGGAACGGGGCCGAGTGGGAGAAGACGATCGCCTCGGGAGAGGGTCCCCAGTATCTATCGAGCCGCCGGGTTCGGTCTTGGCTCGATGCGCTCTGGAATCCCGGCGAAGACCTGCTTGCAGGTTCCCACGTCGAATGGGTCGAAGTCCGCTACCCGCCGGCAGCCATTGAGATCGCCGGCATCGAGATCCATTGGCTGATCTGGTTTCTTGTGATCTCCGTCCTGAGCGCTTACCTATTGAAGGGGTATTTCAACGTCGCGGTCTAGCCCGCTTTCCGAGCCGCGGCGGTATCGGAGCGGTCCACGTAGCATGTCCAGGTTTGGCCCCCGGGCTTCCTAAGCAATCAACCCGAGGATTTCCCCTTGTTGGTGGCCTTTCCGCATCCCCATAGAGTCTTCCTGGACCGCTTGCTTACGCGCGCGGCTCAGAACCTTCAGCGCCTTGCCAGGCGGCTCTCCGATCTTGGTTGCGGCTCCTCAGGGTCAGGGAAGTGGGTTGACTTATCGACCAAACCTCTGTGGCAAAACTCTAGCAACTCCGTTAGATTTGAGTGAGGGCCTATCCATCGTGCCGGACAAGTTCAAATCTGGTTTTGTAGCCGACGGTCCAGCTCGCTATTTAAGAGGTCTCGCTTCGGAATTTGGCCGACGACGGGCCGACATCGAGCGGAGACTCCTGGATCCCAAGCTAGATTCGGCCGCCCGGCTTCGGCTTGAGCAAGAACTCACGAGGCTCGAGCGCGAACACGAAAAACGAAAAGACGACGTTACGGACAGTCTGTTCTAGCCACACTCGACAGACCCACAGCTCCCGGGAGGCGGACTAGCGTTAGCCGCCTCAGGCCACTCGTACCAACACGATCAGCGTCAACCCGTACGCCAAGCTGATGCCCAGCAGGATCATGCCGATGACCCGCTCGTTGTAGTGCTTGAACCACAGGTAGACACCCGTGGCCCCAAGAGCGAAAAGCGCGACCGATACGAATCCGACGAAGAATCCCCAAACGTTGAGCAGCTCATATTCATGCCGCAGCCCGGCTAGATGGTGGATCCGGTTGATCATCTCCATGAAGCCACCTCTGTTTGTCCGAACTGATGCGTGGTCGTTTCCGATTCCGTAAGTCACTTCATGAAACGTCCCAGGACGAACGATTCGTAGAGCTATTCTCTTCCGGTTTTGACGGATCCGCCGTAGGTTGCCGCGCAGTCCATGGTCCTGTCTGAGTTGTCGAGCTAGCGCTCGAGGAGTCGTTGCCTCTTCAGGATCTATACTTACACTGGCTTCCGTGACGGTCTCCGCCTTCGGGAACCACCCTCCGTGCGACATCTGGAGGGAGCTTACTCCGTACATCAACAGAAACAGCCAACAAAACAGACCAAGCGCCAGATGAGTGTTCCGCATCCACGAATACATACTGTTCACCGAGTCAGCCAATAAAGCGCGAGAAATGCGGCGCTTCCGGCGCCGAAGGAAACCTGGCCCCAACGAGAACCGGGACGTGCAGCCAACCAGAGATAGACCCCGGAAAGCGCCATGCCGATCAGAGCCCAGATGGCCATCTCCATGTAGTACGCCCAAAGTCGGATTCGTAGGTCAGGCGACGCCCAGCGCGGGACGGTAGCGTGCAACGCATTTAAGGTTTGCCCCAGGCTTGCCTGCTTAGTCTCGACGCGGAGCCTGTTTTCCCTTTCGAGCACGGTAACCTTCCGCGAACCATTCACCGTGTGGAACGGGAGAACAAGATTCCCTTGCTTATCATGACGTAGAGCCCTTTTCCTCAAAGGTCCGGCTAACGGAGGCTTCAACGTTTCGTACACGCGGTCGGCCAACTGCTTGTCCGTAAGGTTTCCCGGCACTACAAAGTCCACGTGCTCGATTTTAGCTTCGGGCCGATGGCGCCGGCCGGGAGCGTCCAGAGTTGCATGCACCCCAGCGATGCCAAACACGATGAGCGCCGAGAACGTCAACAGTCCCGTGTACATGTGGATTTTCTTCAGCAGATCGTACACAGCAAAGAAGCTATCATAAATCCGCGTATTCTTCCAGAGATTCTGTCGTGGTCCGCGCTTGCCGAGGGAGGCGACCGAACGCTAGCCTAGAAACCCGCATTTCCAATTTGATTCAGACCTCTCGACCTTCCGGCGGCCTTGAGCGTCTTTATTCATAGGGGCTAGAGCCCGATGAGGACGCCATGGAGGCCAACACCCAATGGGTGAAAAACAAACCAAGCCATTCCAGCTAAGTTTCAACGGCTCGTTGAAAGTCGATTTCCAGGGATCGCACGTCACTTCCGACGGTGGCTTGATCCTGGTTCGGGAGTTGGACGAGCGACTCGGACTCGGGAAACTGATCGGCGAGCATCTCACCGACTCCCGGCAAGGCACAAACAAGCAGTTCACGTTCGCTGATCTGTTGCGGCAGTCGGTCTACAGCCGCTTGGCAGGCTACGAGGACGTCAACGACGCCGTCCGAGTGTCGGCTGACCCGACGTTTCGCTTGATCGGCTCGCAGAAGATCTGGGATCGCGGTGCGGCCTTGACCTCGACGCTGCACGGCTTCGAGACGGAGATGCTGGCGAGCGAAGAGAACCTGCTGGGGCTGATGGCGCTGAACCGAGAGCTGGTCGGGCAAGCGGAGGCGTTCGACGACTCCGAGCGGGTCGTTCTGGACATGGACTCCACCGAGAGTCCGGTCCATGGCCAACAGGAAGGCAGTGCCTACAACGGACACTTCGAGTCGGTCTGCTACCACCCGTTGCTTTTGTTCAACGGTCATGGTGATTGCCTCGCTGCCAAGCTGCGTCCCGGCAACGTGCACAGCGCCGAGGACTGGGATGAGCTATTGTTGCCGGAGATCGAGCGCCAACTGGCCGAAGGCAAACAGGTCACCTTTCGCGCCGATGCCGCCTTCGCCAAGCCCGAGATCTACGAAGCACTGGAGGAGCGCGGCGCGGACTACGCGATCCGCATTCCGGCCAATAAGAGCCTGGAGCTGGAGATCGAAGACATCCTGTTTCGTCCGCCGGGGAGGCCCGGCCGCAAGCCGCTAGTGCGCTACAAGAGCTTTCGCTATCAGGCGGAGAGCTGGAAGGGGCCCAGACGAGTTGTCGCCAAGGTCGAGCACCACCAGGGCGAGCTATTCGCGCGCGTCGGTTTTATCGTGACGAACATGAGCTTGCCAAGCCGGTCGGTGGTGCGTTTCTACAACAAGCGCGGCACGGCGGAGCAGTGGATCAAAGAAGGTAAGCAAGCGACGCACTGGACGCGGCTGTCGTGCCATCGCTTCCGGGCGAACGAGGTGCGCTTGCAGCTCAGCGTGCTGGCCTATAACCTGGGCAACTTGTGGCGGCGGCTGGGGCTGCCGCAACGGATCAAGAGCTGGTCGCTGACGAGCTTGCAGCACCGGCTGATGAAGACGGGCGGACGGCTAATTAAACACGCGCGGTATTACTGGCTCTTGTTCGCGGAGGGACATCTGAACCGGCGCCTGTTTGGCGACATGCTGCGGAGGATCTGGGCGCTGCCTGTGCCGGGCGGGTAGCACGCGACTTGCCGAATGCGAAACCTGAGTACTGAGGACGGAAGCTCGGAAGGGTGTCTGCGAAATTGACTTCGCAGCGGCGGATCAGCCCCCATGAGGGGCAAGAAGGGGGCTCGATCGGTCCCGCCTCAGCCGCCGCCTCTTTCGGGTGGAGAAATGGTTGCGCTTCGCCGGGTGAGGGTGTAGACTCGTGCCGTCAGAGGAGCCAAATCGGAAATCCTGGGTAAGCTGTCCCAGACAAAACGTTTCTGATCGTCCTGGCGACGTGGCGCACGCTTTCAGCGTGCTGTGTCGGGCTTTCGAGCCCGACATTTCCGAATCCATAGTGAACTCGTCTCCGGGACAGCCCACTAGTTCTCTGCCACGGCGCAAGAAAAAGAAGAGACCCCCGCGCGAGTCCGCGCCCGACCCGTCCACATCGGTCATCCCCCCCCGTGCAGGGGGTGCCACCCTCCCTAGTTTTGCGAGCGCCATTGGCCTTGCTGGCTGCGGTTCTGCTGCTGGGCATTTTCAGCACTGAAGCAGCGGATACTGATTTCTGGTGGCACCTCAAGACCGGTGAGTACATTGTCGAGCACGGCAAACTCCCCGTACCCGATCCGTTTTCCTACACCTCCGGCTATGGCGAGCCCGCCTACCCAGGCGAAGCGACGGTCCGCTACTTCAACCTGACTCACGAGTGGCTGGCGCAGGTTCTCTGGTGGTTTCTTTATCGGCTCGGCGGATTTCCTGCCGTGGTGCTGTGGAAGGGGTTTCTTTTGGGATTGGTGTGCGGCGCCGCGGGATTCTTGGCGGCGCGACGAGCCAAGAATTTCTATCTTGGGCTCCTCGCCGCTCTGGCTCCCGTTCCCGTGCTCACGCTCTTCGCCGCCGACCGGCCGGCGCTAGTCACGTTTGCGCTGGTGGCGGTATTCGTCGTCATTCTGGATAGCTACGTCTCCGGCGGTCGGGTGGCGTGGGTGTGGATGCTCATTCCGCTGCATATAGTCTGGGCTAACTCGCACGGCGGCTTTTTTCTGGGTTGGGGAGTGCTGGCGGCCTACAGCGTGGGTGCTTGGCGGCTGCCTTCTGAGCGCCGGAAACCTTTGTGGTTCGCGGCCTGGCTGTGCATGCTGCTGAGCGGCCTGAACCCCAACGGTTTCGGCATCCTCGAGGTGCTGCCGGCCTATCGGGGGAGCTACTTGACCAGCACGCTTATCGAATGGAAACGCCCGTTTCTCTGGGGCCCTCCTTACGCCTACAACCTGTTGCTCTATTCAACTGTCGCGGCGATGATACTGGCTTGGAGGAGACTTCGGCTCTCCGACGTCCTGCTGTTTGCCGCCTTCGGCGTAGCTTCGTTAGTGGCCTTCCGTAATATCGTATTCATCGCCTTTTTGGCTCCGGTGTTGCTGGCCTCCTACGCTTGGCCGCTGCTGGCCGCGAAGCTGCCCCCGCCGCCGGCCGGCGTCGTCAAGCTCCTGCTGTCGCTGGGGCTGGCGGGACTGCTCGTTTACCAGGCGCGGGCGGGCGGCCTCTATCAGCTTCGGGCAGCCGAGTGGAAGTTTCCCAAGGGCGCCGCCGAATTCCTGCGCGAGAACCGGATCACCGATCCCATCTTCAACTCCTATGAGTACGGAGGTTATTTGATCTGGGCGTTATGGCCCGAGCAGCGAACCTTTATCGACGGCCGGGCTCTGAACGAAGCCGTTTACAGGGACTACGTCAAGATCCTCCATATCAAAAGGTCCGCCGGCCCAAAAGGAAAGGAGCTGCGAACCGCGCTCCTCGATCGCTACGACGTGCAAGTCGTCGTTACCAACGCTTTTGAGTTCGCTTCCGGTGTTATCTACCCTTTGGCGCTTGCTCTCGCGGGACCCTCGTACCCGCAGTGGGTGCTGGTTTACGAAGATACGCAAGCGCTTGTCTTTGCGCGCGACGCGCCCCGGAACCAGCCGCTGATCGAACGCCACCGTCGGGACAAATCAGTTCTCCCGGATCACCTTTGGAGAGCCTGCAGCGAGACCATCTCGCACAACCCGCTGTTGCCCAACTGCGCTCGGCGACTAGGATTCCTACTGCTGGGTGTGGGTGACAATGCCGGCGCGCGGAGGGCCCTCTCGCTCTATCTCAAGACCATCGACTACCCCGACCCGCAGGCAAGGGAGGCCTACGAGCGCTTAGTCCGGAATTAGCTGTAGTTGAGCCCGGACCGGGTCCGTACTAGCATAGGGCAAGTCAACGACTGAGGTAAGGCCAACCTTATGAAACTTGGATTTCGTCTACTGCAGGCCTGCGCGAACCCGCTGCCGAGATCTGTTGGTCCCGGCCGGCAAGGCCGCTGCCGTTATCTCGTTCTCGCTTCCTTCGTTCTCCTTTTTCTCAGCGGCTGCGGCAGCTCTGAGGCTCCTCTCGCCATTCGACTTGTCGACCGTTTTCAGCCTGAGATGGTCGAGGATACCCCGACCAAGGTCAAAACGACCAAGTTGCCGATCGTGTGGAATTTCGTGGAACCACCGTCCAACCAGTCTCCGAAAAAGGCCACAGCCAACCGGGGATGGAAGGCCGGAGTCGGCGTATCTGGGCTTCGAATCCGCGAAGGCCGCCTGCGGGGCCGCTCGACCACCGATTTTCCGATCATCTACGTTCGACGCGCCGAAAGACTCGAAGACGAAGACCTGCTGGCCGAGGTCGAATTGCGCGTGCGGGTCAACAAGGGCGCCAACCTCAGTCTTCAGTTCGCGGGACCCGAGGATGTCGACTTTGGTGATATTCTGGCCAGCGCCAAGGGGCTTAGCCAACCCTGGCATCTGACTACACCAATCGTCGCTGGGGAGAGCTTCCAAACTTATACGTTACGCCCGCGTGGTTCCGTCCGCCTATCCGGCATCCACCATATCCTGCTTCGTCCGACGGATGCGAAAGGGGCGGAGTTCGAGATCGAATCCATTCGCCTTCTCTCGCAGCGGGAGCGCCTCGCCCGGATTCCATCCGGAGTAGGGTGGCAGGGTCTTTCCGAGATCTTCCGCGAGACGGTCGTGGCCCGATCGCCCGAAACGATCCGGCTGCCGCTTCCTCTGCCCGACGACCCCTGGCTCGATCTCCATCTCGGTACGCCCGAGGACGGCGCGGTCACCTTTCGCGTGAGTCTTTCATCGGCAGCCGACGAGGAGATCGTGTTGCTGGAGCGTACCCTAACAACACCGCATCGCTGGGAGACCGCACACGTTGATCTTGCCGCCTATGGCGGCAAGGAGGTGACTCTAGCGTTTTCCCTGCCCGATGCGGAAGACGGAACGTTGGGTTTTTGGGGCAGTCCTGTGGTTCGCGCGCGGAGTGGGCCGCCGACGCGGGCGGGCAAACCGTCAGACGCCCTAGGTCGTGCGCCTGCTCCGCAAGGAATCATCCTGATGGTGGCTGACACCCTGCGAAAAGACCATCTTGACTCTTACGGCTACAAGCGGCAAACCGCACCGACCCTCAGCCGGCTGGCCGCCGAGGGCGCACTTTTCCACGATGTCGTTTCCCAAGCGACTTGGACGAAGGTCTCCGTGCCTTCCATCATGACCTCGCTTTATCCCACTTCTCACGGAGTCGCCGAGGTCACGGACCGGCTTCCGGCGGCCGCGAACACGCTAGCGGAAGTTTACCGCGCGGCGGGCTACGCCACGGTCAGCTACTCCTCAGTTTCCTTTACGGGAAAGCTGACCAACCTGCACCAAGGGTTTGAAGAGCTCCACGAACTGGGATCAACCCAACTCAAGCGCCGCACGAAAACCGCTCGCGTGTACGCGGACCGGTTGTGCGCCTGGTTGGAGGAACATCGCGATGCCCCGTTTTTCGTCTTCTTTCACGTCTTCGACCCGCACGACCCCTACGAGCCCCACCGACCCTACGACTCGATGTGGGCGGACCCCGGCAAAAAGGAAGCGCACGAACGCGATGCCGACAAGCTTCGGAAAGTGATCCCCGACTCCTTTATGAGAAGGCGAGCCATGGGCACCCGCCGGCAATTCGAAAAAGCGGATATCGATACCGGGGAATACCTTTCGTATGACAAGGACTGGTATGACGGTTCCATCCGCGCCATGGACGCGGAGCTGGCGCGGGTGCTCGAGCGGCTGAAGACGCTCGGCCTGGCCGAAAAAACCCTCATTGCATTCATCGCCGATCACGGCGAAGAGTTCCTCGACCACGGCCGCATGTTTCACGGGCAGACTCTTTATGGGGAGCTGACGAACGTACCTTTGGTTCTGTTCTGGCCTGGGGTCGTGCCGCACGGGGTTGTGATCGATGAAACCGTTCGGAGCATCGACCTGATGCCGACGTTGCTCGAGGTCAGCGGGCGGCCCCTGCCCGAAGGCTTACAGGGCCAGAGCCTCGTGCCTTTGATGAAGGCGGCCATAGAGCTGCGTAAGGCCGATGTGACCGAGTCCACGCTGACCAGCCTGGCCGGCGATTTGGGTTGGCAAAGACGTCCAGCGGTCTCAGAGCGCGCTACGGCCCAGCAGAGCGGCGGGCCCCGCCCCCGCGAAGACGAGGCCATCTCGATTGTGCTTGACGGCTGGAAGCTGATTCATAACACGAAAAGCTCCTCGGCCAAGCCCGAGTTCGAGCTCTTTGACCACACGAACGATCCTCTGGACCTCAACAACGTCGCTCCTGAGCACCCCGATGTCGTGGAGAAGTTGCTCGCCGAGCTTCAAACCTGGCGAGAGGCCGCCCAGGCGGCCAAGCTCCCGCCGGCCGACTCAACCGAGGGCCTAAGCGACGTGGAATTGCAGCGCCTGCGAAGCTTGGGCTACATCCAGTAGGCCGCGTCTTACTCGCATATCTCACGAGCCGGCAATCATTGGGCTCGTTTGCCTCTTCTACTCCTTTGCTTTGCCTCAGGGACAGTAAGTTAAGTTGTTGATTCTATTTTGTTTATATACCAATTGGCTTTGTTTGGTAATTTCTTTAAGTCGGCCCGCTTCCAGGGCGAAGAAGGCCACGGGAAGGGCCCGCGCCCTGACGGGCACGGCTCCGTCGTCTGGTTAGGCGGGAAGGTAGTTGTCCCCAACGGTTCGATCGCGACAGTCAGCTCGCCGAACATAAGAGCACAGAGCCCATCCTTAACAGCCACTAAATGATTGAAAATACTTATGTTATCCATAAATTGGGTTTGTTTCGCAATCCTTTTTCGGCGGCCGCTTCCGCGGGCAATCCCCGAATTTGTCATACCTTCCGGGCACGACTTCCTGCCTCTATTTTATCGCAGGGGCCTAGGACTTCCCTGGATAAGGGCCCAGAGGTTATTGAAAACAAACGATGTTGCCACCTGTGACCGGCACATTGGAGCTGGATCGATAGTGCCCGGGGACAGGCCCTCGCTAAAGCTCAGCCACGGAAACTACTCGCGAGCTGGCGGTGAACTTGCGGAAGTTACTGTAGGTACTCACGAACTCGCTGTTGAATCCTTTGACCAGGCCTAGACGGGCTTTGAATCTCACTCGGAAGGTATCGACCAGCCAAACGTCGTCGTTGACGCGGGTTTTTTCAAACTGCAGCTTGGCACCTCTGTTGAGCTTGAACAGAAACAGCCCGAAGGAGACCTTCTTGATGGTTTCGGCTTCAAGCTTGACCCAGGCGTAGTCGTCTTTGGCAATCCAAAAGGTCCCGCGCAGCTTGGGCAGGATTCGAGCCCGCCTGCTCGCGGGTTTGTAGTCCGGTTTCGGTTGGGCGTCGATGACGTAGGTTTCGATTCCGTCAACGCAATCCCCCCCCCCCCCCACGAGCTGAAAATCGTAGACCCGCTGGACCTCGGCGACGAACTCGCGCTCCTCAGCTTTCTTTTTCTCTTGCTTGGCGAGCCGCTTTTTGCGCTGCGGAGGTGTCTCCTTCTGCATGCGCGCGATGCTTTTTTCGAGCTTCTTTTGTTCCTTTCTCTCCTCTTTCGGGTCCAAAGCCTGGTCGTTGCGGGCGATGAGGCGCCGGTACACCGAGCCGTCGAGAATGGTGAGATCGTGAGTTCTAGAGCGACTAGATTTCAGACGCCCCTTTTTGTCGAAACTGCGGCGCTTCGACCGCTCGTGAAAGGTGTAATTGCGAGCTATCTCATTGTTCTGTTCGTCGGCAGCGAAGGCTCGACGGACAATCTCGCCGGCGGGCAGTTCCGCGCTTTGGCCGGCGTAGGGGAGAAGCCACAAGACAAGCCAAAGGATGGAGCAGCGCCGCTTCGAGTGGCCGGCTAGATTGGGCCATACCTTTTCCGCAAGATGCGTTTGCCGCGACCTTTCAGCGAGTGCCATCCCGAATCCAGCCGGTATCAGGCAATTGTCACGTGGGTGTTGAATACGTCACGGGAACCTATGAAGTAACTACGTACCCGGAGTCACCTGGGTTCCGTGCGTAAGTGGAACGGCCGGGTGCATTTAGTAGCCCGCTTTTCTCACCACGTGGCGAGGCCCTGATTTCGACCTTACAACAATGGCCGCCGTTCTTTGGTGGCACCTACCGTTCGGTAGTGCGACTCATGAACACCAACACGGAGACTTTCCGGACACTTGCCACGAACACCCCGCGCAGGAACTCACGGAGAGGCATCTAAGTGACTGATAACATTGGTGCGAACGGGGGGAGTCGAACCCCCACGGGTTGCCCCACTAGAACCTAAATCTAGCGCGTCTGCCAGTTCCGCCACGTTCGCACATTTGTATTCACCAACTTAGCGGCGATCGAATCCGGCTGATCGGCCTTTGTAGCTGTGCTGTATTTGTCACGACCAGTTCGACGTCGGGGAAGTGCTGGTCTGGGGGTTCGGCATTGTCGCGATGTGTCGATTCCCTACCGATATTGTAGCGGTCCAAGACTGAGCGCGTCCGCCGGTTGTCATAAGCTGCGTTCGGGAGCATCCGGCCCGCATTTCTGCTTTGAAAATAGGCCCTGTCTGTAACGAGAATTACGTTACGGGACCACATTTTCATACTTCGGGGTGTACGAAGTTCATGGCGACTCACCACAAAACTGTCGGGGCACGGCGCTGCGCCTGCCGAGATAGGGTACGGACCGGGGCATGAGTCCAAGGACATAGGTAATACTTTCGGGGACAAAACATTGAACCTATGTCCCGGTAGGTTCAAAAATGACGTTCGGTCAACGCTGGCCGCCAAACCCTCGTAAGAAAAGCGGGCCAGTAGTGCCAGGTTGCGATCACGGTTCAAGTCCAGCGACTGTGTTACCGTAAGAGGCTGAAACCTGTCGGCAACATCGTCAGCACCACCGCGCGCCGGCTCTACGGCTATTAGCGTTGGTCAGGGATACGTTGGGATCGGATCGCGGCGGTCAAAACGCCCCACAAGTTGCGTTTCCAGATCGCGGCGGAGGGTACCCCATCTTTACTTCGTCTTCGCAGATTTCCGTAAATGCGGGCGCCCTTATTTACCTTAGGCTCCGAAAGACAGAGCGGACCCTGTTGACTATGCAGTTACAACGGATTGCCTATGCAAGCGCAAAGAGAGCCGCCAATGTTGTGCGAATTTGAGACGGTGAAAGGAGAGTCGTCCTCAAAGACGAGCTCACCGGAGATGACGACGGGACCGTTCTTGGTGTAGACCAGGATTTCCGATTTGGCTCCTCTGACGGCACGAGTCTACACCCTCACCCGGCGAAGCGCAACCATTTCTCCACCCGAAAGAGGCGGCGGCTGAGGCGGGACCGATCGAGCCCCCTTCTTGCCCCTCATGGGGGCTGATCCGCCGCTGCGAAGTCAATTTCGCAGACACCCTTCCGAGCTTCCGTCCTCAGTACTCAGGTTTCGCATTCGGCAAGTCGCGTGCTACCCGCCCGGCACAGGCAGCGCCCAGATCCTCCGCAGCATGTCGCCAAACAGGCGCCGGTTCAGATGTCCCTCCGCGAACAAGAGCCAGTAATACCGCGCGTGTTTAATTAGCCGTCCGCCCGTCTTCATCAGCCGGTGCTGCAAGCTCGTCAGCGACCAGCTCTTGATCCGTTGCGGCAGCCCCAGCCGCCGCCACAAGTTGCCCAGGTTATAGGCCAGCACGCTGAGCTGCAAGCGCACCTCGTTCGCCCGGAAGCGATGGCACGACAGCCGCGTCCAGTGCGTCGCTTGCTTACCTTCTTTGATCCACTGCTCCGCCGTGCCGCGCTTGTTGTAGAAACGCACCACCGACCGGCTTGGCAAGCTCATGTTCGTCACGATAAAACCGACGCGCGCGAATAGCTCGCCCTGGTGGTGCTCGACCTTGGCGACAACTCGTCTGGGCCCCTTCCAGCTCTCCGCCTGATAGCGAAAGCTCTTGTAGCGCACTAGCGGCTTGCGGCCGGGCCTCCCCGGCGGACGAAACAGGATGTCTTCGATCTCCAGCTCCAGGCTCTTATTGGCCGGAATGCGGATCGCGTAGTCCGCGCCGCGCTCCTCCAGTGCTTCGTAGATCTCGGGCTTGGCGAAGGCGGCATCGGCGCGAAAGGTGACCTGTTTGCCTTCGGCCAGTTGGCGCTCGATCTCCGGCAACAATAGCTCATCCCAGTCCTCGGCGCTGTGCACGTTGCCGGGACGCAGCTTGGCAGCGAGGCAATCACCATGACCGTTGAACAAAAGCAACGGGTGGTAGCAGACCGACTCGAAGTGTCCGTTGTAGGCACTGCCTTCCTGTTGGCCATGGACCGGACTCTCGGTGGAGTCCATGTCCAGAACGACCCGCTCGGAGTCGTCGAACGCCTCCGCTTGCCCGACCAGCTCTCGGTTCAGCGCCATCAGCCCCAGCAGGTTCTCTTCGCTCGCCAGCATCTCCGTCTCGAAGCCGTGCAGCGTCGAGGTCAAGGCCGCACCGCGATCCCAGATCTTCTGCGAGCCGATCAAGCGAAACGTCGGGTCAGCCGACACTCGGACGGCGTCGTTGACGTCCTCGTAGCCTGCCAAGCGGCTGTAGACCGACTGCCGCAACAGATCAGCGAACGTGAACTGCTTGTTTGTGCCTTGCCGGGAGTCGGTGAGATGCTCGCCGATCAGTTTCCCGAGTCCGAGTCGCTCGTCCAACTCCCGAACCAGGATCAAGCCACCGTCGGAAGTGACGTGCGATCCCTGGAAATCGACTTTCAACGAGCCGTTGAAACTTAGCTGGAATGGCTTGGTTTGTTTTTCACCCATTGGGTGTTGGCCTCCATGGCGTCCTCATCGGGCTCTAGCCCCTATGAATAAAGACGCTCAAGGCCGCCGGAAGGTCGAGAGGTCTGAATCAAATTGGAAATGCGGGGTTACATCGCGGCAACCTACTTCCGAGGGCCCAGAGGCAATGATCGAATCTAGCCCGCCTGGACAGAAGGGTCTAGCCCCGCCCTACCCCGAAGGCCGCCCGGGTTGGAAGACCGCTGTGCTCTATGGTCTGCGAGTTTTCATCGCAGTTGGTTCGGTGGTTGTCTTCGGCGCACTCTTACTCCGCATATATCCGCCGGTTTTCGTCTGGAGCCTCGCCGCCTCTGGGCGTAGTCCCATGTGCTCGATGGGCGACTTGCTCATCGGTGCGGACACGCGCTACCGCCTAGGGGAGATGGCGCTGGAAATCCGCTCGCGTTGCCAAAAGGTTGAGCAAGACGAAACCGGGTTTGACCTGTGGAAGACTCCCCTGGGCGCATTTTTGGTGCCCGAGGGGAGTGGGTGGCCGCTACACATCTTAGTGGCCCAACAGCTTGTCGATGACTACGGCAACCGTGATCAAGGTGTCCAGCAAGGGGATATCGTTCTTGACTGCGGGGCGCACGTCGGGGTCTACACTCGCAAAGCCTTGGAGTCAGGAGCTGCTGTCGTTGTGGCGATCGAGCCCGCGCCTTCAACCCGCATTTCCAATTTGATTCAGGCCTCCCGACCTTCCAGCGGCCTTCAGCGTCTTTATTGATAGGGGTTCAAGCCCTGTCAGGACGCACGGAGGCCAACACCCGATGGGTGAAAAAGAAACAAAGCCGTTCCAGCTAACTTTCAATGGACTTCTCAAAGTCGATTTCCAAGGATCGCGAGTCACCTCCGACGGTGGCTTGATCCTGGTTCGGGAGTTGGACGAGCGACTCGGACTCGGGAAACTGATCGGCGAGCGTCTCACCGACTCCCGGCAAGGCATAAACAAGCAGTTCACGTTCGCTGATCTGTTGCGGCAGTCGGTCTACAGCCGCTTGGCGGGCTACGAGGACCTCAACGATGCTGAGCGTCGCCAAGGTCGAGCACCACCAGGGCGAGCTGTTCGCGCGCGTCGGTTTTATCGTGACGAACATGAGCTTGCCAAGCCGCTCCGTGGTGCGCTTCTACAACAAGCGCGGCACGGCGGAGCAGTGGATCAAAGAAGGTAAGCAAGCGACGCACTGGACGCGGCTGTCGTGCCATCGCTTCCGGGCGAACGAGGTACGGCTACAACTCAGCGTGCTGGCCTACAACCTGGGCAACTTATGGCGGCGGCTGGGACTGCCACCAAGGATCAAGAGCTGGTCGCTGACGAGCTTACAGCAGCGGTTAGTGAAGACGGGCGGTCGATTGATCAAGCACGCGCGCTATTACTGGCTGCTCCTGGCCGAGGGGTATCTGAACCGCAGGCTGTTCGGCGACATGCTGCGTCGGATCTGGGCGCTGCCTGTGCCGGGTGGTTAGGGCCGTCCCGTTTAGATAGGAAATCTGAGCGTTGAGAAAGGAGGGTCGGAGGGGTGTGCGACCAATCGGCTGAGCAGCAGCGAGACGCGTTCACCGGGCGACAAGAACAGGCCATGGGAACCCTTGGATGCCGTTGTGGCCCGCCTTACGAGGCAAAGTCGTTGCCTTCAGGAGAAGAGAGGGAGTACCATGTTCGAGTCGGGGTTCCAAATCGGAAATTCTGGTTCAAACATCGAGTGTTTGAATCGCAATTTTCGGAAAGAGATCGCCTAGGGTCGGGTGGTGGTTTATCCGAAGGGCGTATGGGACAAGGACGCAGTGCTGCCGTTTTTTGAGCTTCCCTAAAACACGGCGGCCAGCAATTTCGTCGGTGGCAGCGGGACGTACGTGGTCCAGCCCGGATTAGCGCTGACAACGATCGACAAGCTCGTCAAGGAACTAGACCTGCCGCGCGTTGATCTCATCAAAACGGATATCAAGGGGGCTACCATGCGAGCCTTGCGCGGCGCGAAAGCTACACTCGATGCCAACAAGCCCCGCCTTGTCATTGCCACTGAGGAAGACGAGGATGACCCGGTGGAGATTACTGCTCTCGTAGAAGGCCTCGGACTTGGCTATCGAGCTGAATGCGGCCGGTGCTCGGTGGGACCCGACTACTACGTCGTACCGGAAGTGTTGTTCTTTCGTTGACCCCAACCTCACTCCCGCGGGTCACAGGCGCCGCTAAAGCGAAGTTGCGAACTCCCTCCTAAGGCGAAAACGGGCCAGCCTCAATCATGGCGCCGTTCTACGCCGAAAAGTGTGTCAAGTCTTTCTTGTGGAAGATCTTAGGCTAGCGTTTCGCCGGGCCTGGAGCGGCTGCCCCGGCATATGACGAAAAGGCCAAGCACTATTATTTTCAATGGCTTACAGTATCAGCTTGAAAAAGCCGCAGTATAGTGTGGCTGTCTAGCCTTCCATGTCCGACCCCCATGGCTTGGCCCTTGCGATCGCTACGCTTGCCACTCCTTCTAGCGCTCAGTTTGTGCGCGGCTGACGCCCAGCCGTTCATCTTCTACCGGGGTATCGTGAACGCAGCGAGCTTCGCGCCGCCGGGGCTGCCCAACGGTTCCATCGCGAGCGGCTCATCTTTACGATCTTCGGACGCAATCTCGGCCCCTTGCGGCACTAACGATTCCAGCGTCTCGACCACCGAAAATCTACCTGACATCCGTGGGTCTCGCTCAAAGCTGCCCCGAAGAATCGACGGCGTTTGGAAAGGCATCGTGAGAACGTATCAGGGTCAGTTCCCCTTAACGCTATGGCTGCGACGGTCTTCGGAAAGCGAGGGCCAGCTGGACGACCAGCCACGAAGCACACTGACGAAGGTGAAGTTTCAGGACGGTTACCTGTCGGCTTGGATGGACGGCGATATCCGGACAGAAGATGCGAATCGCCAGCCCTATGTCCTTGTCCTTTCGCTGAAGCGCCGGGGTCGCCTACTGAACGGCTCGGTTACCGCTTTGTCCCGTCGAGTCCCAAGCTGCCGAACGCTCTGAGTTCGTGGGTCGAGCTGAAAAGAGTGACGCCGCAAACCCGTATCGGCCACCGGGCCGGCAACCAAACGCCGAAGGAGTGACCCGGGCAGCCGATAACGAAACTCTTGGTTAGGTCCCCGTCTGTCTAACCACCGAACCGTCAAGGGCTGAGTCTCGATTAGTACGGCGATAATACTAAATGGTCAGCCCTTGTTATCATCGTGGGGCCATGGAAGTCAAAGCGAGGGTCGTCTCGGCAGGGTGTGCTCGGCGCAACGCAGAGTTGTCTAAATCAGGCGCCGGCTTGTTTGGGCTGGCTGCGGCAAAATACTCATTGAACGCTCGGTGGGAACTCGTTAGACCGCGAGATAGTGGAGCAAGTTCAGTTGAGTGATTTATGACGGGCTGGAGGCGATTGACCAGAAAGATTATTGTTCTCGGCGGGGTCCTTTGTCTGGCTGCGGTTGCTGCTTTTCACCCCGAAGGGCAATGGAGAGTCCGGCTGGTCAGTCTGAAACTTGCACATAAGCTTCCGCAGGTCGCCTGGGCGGACTTAGCTATAGGGTCGGTCCCGGGATCCTCGCGCCTAAACAAGGTCCGTGAAATGGTCACCCCGATTTGGCCCTGCTGGATCGAGAAGCTGGATCTTTCTTTGGAGGAGAGCAACGAGCAGGATTGGAGAGCGTACAGCGTCTTCAACCGCCCCACTGCCATCACGAAGAATTTGGAAAGCCATGTTTCTTTCCTAAGCGCGGGCCATACGCCACACCCTCCCCATCAACACCCCGAGGAAGAGCTAATTCTCGTGTTGTCCGGTGAAGTAGAAATCATTAGGGCACACGATCCCTCCTGGCAAAGGCACACTACGGAGAAAGTGGGCCCTCGATCTGTCGTATATCATCATTCCGGCCAGTATCACACCGTACGCGGTGTAGGTCCTGAGCCGGCTATCTATCTAGTTTTGAGTTGGCGCGGGGAACCGAGGAACACCGAGCAGTCCGTCTTGCAGTCTTCAACGTTCGACCTCAACCCGGCTTTCGTGTCTCAATTAAACAATCCAGACGACATGAGCTCCCCCCGCATTTTTGAGTCCCCCACCTTGTACCTTCACAAACTGCACTGCCACATCACGGTTTTGAAGCCCGGAGCGGGCTACCCTCCGCACGAGGACCCTCATGAGGTGGCGATTTTCACTGTCGATGGCACTGTTGAGACACTCGGGCAGCGGGTTGGACCTAACAGTGTTATTTTCTATGCGGCTGACGAGCCCCACGGGATGAAAAACGTCGGCGCTACGCCGGCAACCTACGTAGTGTTTGAGTTTCACGGAAGTCACCCAAGGTCCCACTAGCCCGCTTTTCTCCCCAGCTGACGGCCCGAAGCACGCGATGGGCCCGCCATTACTTCGTTGCGCTTGCTTGCTGCGCTGCGCTTATTCAGCATACGGATTCTTTTCTCCTCGCTGTCCGGTCGAACTAACGCGATAGTAGGCATGGCGCTCCTGAACGCTCGATCGGTAAGCCGGATTCGCACTGAGAATCCTCTGGTCAACAACGACGGAATCATCGGGAAGATGATGGACGCACACAATGATCTCGGGGCCAAACCGGGCCAGCGTCTCCTTAGCTCCAGCCAGCGCGTGACGCTCGGTCCCTTCAATGTCCATCTCAATCAGGTCAACCGATTGCAGACCCAGCTCCCGAACTAGACTGTCGATCCGAACCGTGCGGACGATCGTATCGCCGTCGTCGAGGGCTGTGAATCCCTCTCCCCCGAGCGCAGGGTTTCCAAGTTCGTCCAGGGCGGGGTGACCGAAACGAGCCGTGCCGTTTGAATGCCAGGCTGCCGCCTCGACCAAGGTCACGCGGCCCTGAGCAATCTCTTTTACAAAGTTCTTTTGCAAACACCTAAAGTTGGCCGGTTCGGGTTCAATCGCAATGACCTTCCCCGCGCCTCGGTTCAGTGCTTCCCGAGTGAAGTTTCCCACCCAGGCCCCCACTTCCAACACCACTCCACCCTTCGGCACCGAGGGACCATAGGAAAAACGCTCCCGCAAATACGGCCACCGGCGAGTGTGCCACTGAAGGTGAGACTGATCCCCAAACCACGCCCACATGGGACCTAGCGGCGTGTCCCATAAAACGGGACAGGGCGATTCATTATCCCGCCTGACGAAGGTCACGGGGCCGCGAAAGGGCTCATTGAGCACGTTTGATTGAGCGGTGAAGGGGATCATTCCCACAGCCACATTAGTCCAAGACCACTCCGGAGCATTCCCTTTAAACTTAAGGTTCTTCCGGGTTTCTAGTGGGCGAGTGAGGCTCGGTGGTAGTCTCGCGGGATGCAAGACCGCGAGCTATACCGCCAGATTCTGGGCATCGAAAGTCCCTGGAAAGTCGTGCGAGTGGAGCTGCGCCGAGCCGACGGCGAAGTCCACGTCTTCCTCGAACACGACGAGCAAGTCCGCTGGCCGTGCCGCCAATGCAGCGCCGTGTGCGCACTCCACGATCATCAGCCCGAACGCCGCTGGCGTCACCTCGACACCTGTCAGTACCGCACGATCCTGCACGCCCGGCCGCCGCGCAGCGACTGCTCCGAGCACGGGCCGCGCGTCGTGCGACTGCCCTGGGCCGAGGCTTCCAGCCGCTTCACCGCGCTGTTTGAAGCTCTCGCGATCTCGTGGCTGAAGGAAGCCAGCCAGCAAGGCATCGCCGAGTTGCTGGCGCTGAGCTGGGACGAGATTCACGGCATCCTGGAACGCGCCGTGCAACGTGGGCTCGAACGTCGCGCGGCAGAGCCGATTCCCTACCTGGGCGTCGACGAGAAGAGCTTCCGCAAGCGCCATCGCTATCTCACCGTCGTCAACGATCTCAACCGCTCGCGCGTGTTGTTCGTCGCCGAGGGACGCCGCCAGGCCAGCCTGGACGGCTTTTGGAAGACGTTGAGCGCAGAGCAACTCGCCCGAGTCGAGGCCGTCGCGATGGACATGTGGGATCCTTACGTCGCCTCGACCCGGGAGCATCTCGACGAATCGGAGAAAAAGATCGTTTACGACAAATATCACATCGCGGCGCATCTGGCGAAGGCGGTGGACCAGGTGCGGCGGGCGGAGAACAAGCGTTTACTGGCCCTCGGCGACGAGCGTTTGACAGGCACGAAGTACGCTTGGCTGCGGCATCCGGCGAACTTTTCCGAGGACGCCTGGCGCGAGTTCCGCGCGCTGCGCGAAAGCGACTTGAAGACGGCGCGGGCGTGGGCGTTGAAGGAAACGGCGATGCGGCTGTTCGACTATCGTCGCGAATCGGCGGCGCGAGCTTTCTTCGAGCAATGGCGCGGCTGGGCGAGTCGCAGCCGGCTGACGCCGATGGTCACCGTAGCGCGGATGTTGACGGCTCGCCTCGAAAACATACTCACGTATCTGAAACACCGCATTACGAACGCGGTCAGCGAGGGGTTGAACTCAAGGATTCAATGGGTCAAGGCCACGGCGCGCGGTTTCCGCAATCAACAGAACTTCATCAACGCCATCTACTTCCACTGTGGGAAACTCGATCTGGCTCCTTCGCCCACTTAAAACCCGGAAGAGCCAAACTTAAACACCAACACCTTGATACGCCACTGACCCCAAGGCGTAAGAATTGCAGCAAGAACTAGAACCGCAACCCACACGAGCACCCTTGAATCACGCTGCAATAGGCACATTGCCTCCCCCATAGCAGGCAGCCGGCCGGAAGGCAGCCCGGCGCCCCCCGCGATGAGAGTTTACCTGACTTCTCTCGGCAAGGGGGGACAACTCGTGAACCAGCTGTGCGGCGCTTGGCGGGAGTTAGCAAGTAGACTGGAATGGTCTGTGCCGCCGGCAGGCAACCCTTTCCGAACAATCGCCGAAAGATCCCTTATGCGGATCGCACTCACTCTTCTACTGCCGGTGCTCTCGGCCATATTGCTCTTTTGGCGTCTCGATGGGACGCTGCTGTGGCGCGATGAGTGCTCGACGGCGAATTGGGCGCGTCTGATGGCGGAAAGCGGGGATTGGCTGCCCCGTGTTTTCGACGGGAAGCAGTTGATCGTTCAGGCGCCCGACGCTCACGACTTCAATTCGCGAATGTTGCCGGCCATGCAGAGCTGGTTGCAGTTTTACGTGGCCGCTCTGGCCTTCAAGCTTCTGGGGGTCAGCACCTGGGCCGCCCGGCTGCCGTTCGCCATGCTCGGAGCTGTTTGTCTGTTTGTTTTCTATCGGCTGGGCGTCGTACTCTTTGGCACGGGTTTGCGCGCTCTTTTGCCGCCCTACCTGGGGCTATTCTCCATCTACTTTTTGGCTGCCGCCCGCCAGAGTCGCTACTACGTCCTGGTCGTCCTAGCTGCTTCACTGCTCTTGTTGTAGTTTTGCCGCTATCTCCGCAACCCTGAGTTGGCTGCCCGGCGCTCCTTCTATTTGCGAATCGGCTTTGCGGGATTGTTGCTTTACTTTTCCAACTACGTGAGCTTCGTGACCATGTGGGCTTCATTGGGTGTGTTCGTGCTAGTAATGCGCGACCCCCGGTTGACTCGTGGATTCTTGCTTCTCACGGCTGTGATGGCCGCGCCTCTGGCTACAGAGTTTTGGTTGTTCCACGCCGAGTTTGCCGCAAGTCAGCTGTCTCCGGCCCCGGGGTCGGCTTTGGAGGTTTACCGCCATACGGTGATCGACCGGGGGAAAGATTTTTGGAGAATGATTCCCCTCGTACTCCTTGTCCCGGCTGCGTTCCATCTGTTCCGGCGAAGGGCCCGGCAATTGGCGTTCGTGGCGAAGCTCGGCATGGCCGTGTCGATCGTCGTTTTTTCGTTGACCGCGTACGGCTTCGAGCTTCTCGATATGCATGCGGTTAGCCCCTCCCTGTTCTGGCTGGGAGCAATCTTGTTTCTTAGCGTTCCGGGGACGTTGCTCTACTGTTGGGGGAAATTTCCTAACCCCGGGCCCTGGGCGCAGGCCGCGCTGCTGGCCGTGCTGGTAATGGTGATCTCCCCTGTACTGACGATTGCCGTGGGACAAGCAGGGACACTTCATCGCCACTACTACCAATTGCTTCCGGCGGTAGTCCTGCTAGGCGCTGTGACGACGGCGGGACTCGAGAGAGCGGCCAATTGTAAAGCCGCAGCCGCCTTCTTTTTGGGCTTGGTCATATGGCCGAATCTGAATTTCAACCTCAACGGATTCGACCAGGTTGTCGAGAGGCAATTTTTCTTAGACCGTTCCTACAACGGGCCCGTGGTTCGCTATCTCCGAGAAAACGTTCGGCCGGGAGACAAGGTCGTTTTTTTTCGAAACTTCAAAGGGATGACCCTGTATTACTATCTGCCTGACATGCACTGGGTGGGACTGCTTGACAGCGAGGATCCCCGCGCCGGGAAGTTTCGAGGGGTTATCCCCGAGGATCAGTTCGACGACTATGACGGCGTCGATTGGTACGTTGTGTGGGACACCCGCGACCGGCCTCGGCGGCTCACCGAAGACTTCGAAGAGGTCTGGCGGTACTCCTATGTCCACCGCCGCAGTTGGTGGGACCGTACCCGGCCCGCGACCCGACGAACCTACCGGGTCTATCGGCGCCGAACCTAGCCCGCATTTCTCACCAGCTGACGGTCGAAGCACGCGATAGGCCCGCCATTACTTCGTTGCGCTTACTCACCGTGCTCAACGTAGGGTTCAAGTACGCCCGCATTGTTCAAGAAACTCGGCGCTGAGCGGCGCGCGCCTTGTACTGACGGGCCTCTCACGCCCTTCGCCTCGCCAGCTGGTGAGAAAAGCGGGCTACGCGGACGTTCTTGCGGGATCACCAGGGAAAAAATCGCTGCTAAACCCAGTTCTTGCACGACCCCGTCGCTCCGTCGGGCCGGCACCACCCGGTTCCCGTCTTTAAGAGCTGTGAACCCTTCCCCGCCCAGTTCCGCTGTCCGGCATACCGCGCTGGTCTCATGGAGAAAGGAGCTGAACGTGGAGCCAAAGCGACGGCCCAACACGTTTTGATCCAACGACAGTCAGTACTCCGGCAGCATGATCTCAGCACGTAATGCCTTCGTTTACCCAGGCACTCTTGCACCCTGCCTCGCCGTAGCTCTTAAGCGAGGAGCAAAACTCAACGCGGCGTGGGTAAGAAAGAGCGCCACAACGGCCGTCACCAGCAGGGGCAAGGCGGTCTGCATAGTCGTCGGGTAGCGGCTGAGGGGACGCGCGGAGAAGCCAAGTGACACCTCGGCAATGTAGATCGCCATGCCGCCTAGCAGTGCTGCCCTGACGACGGCTCCCCAGTTATTATGCCACCGGAAGCCGCGCTCTTGCCGCTGAAACTCGCCCCTGACCTTGACCAGATACCAAGCCAGGTACACGGCGATAAAAGCAGCCGCCGCGGCAAAACAGAGCGCCCAGTTGTCGGGGACTCTCGTCCACGGTGTTGGTGCTGGAGAAGGGAGATCGAAGCCTGCCAGTGCTCGCAAACTAGCCCGCGCAATGGCCTCCGCACGATGAGCTCCCAAGTTAATCAACACAACAGCGCCAAGCTCGAGCTCGGGCGCCAGTGCGATGGCCGTGTTTGCGCCCCAGATGTCCCCGGAGTGTTCCAGGACTCGGGTGTCGTTGAGCCACCCCGCGCGAGCGGTCACGTTCCAACCCATGTCGTAGAACCGCGGGGGTGAATCGGCCTCGGGCGCCAGCAGCAACCCGTCGAAACCGCGATGTCCCTCGAATAGCATCCAGCGCGCATACCTCGACATATCGACGGCTGTCGACTTGATCACAGAGGAACCCCACCAGCCGGAAAAGGGGTCCGAAGTGGGTCGGATCCGCCCCCATCGTTGTTCATGGTAGGCGGACAGACCCCACAGCGCAGCCTGCCCCCGGTCGAGGGTGGTACGGGTCATGCCGAGCGGCTCAAAGACCTCTCGCCGCAGGTAGTCGGGAAACGACTCTCCGGCTACAGATTCCACAATCGCGGCTAGCAGCACGTAGTTGCTATTGGTGTATTCGAACGGACTACCGCTAGATCGGCTCACCGCCGCCGGCCGTAATTTGAGAACAGCCAGGTCCAGGTCGAGTGCGGCGCGGGTCTCGCAACAAGGCAACAATCGGTCGGCTCGGCGAGGCAGGCCGCTGGTATGACGAAGCAGGTCGTGAACCGTGATGCTTTCCGTCGGCCGGCCAGCGAAGTCAAGACCGGAAAGATACTTTTTCACTGGGGCTTCCATGTCCAGGATTCCCCCTTGGTGGAGCTTCCAAACGGCCAAGGCGGTGAACGACTTGCTCACGGAAGCCAAATCCACGGGAGTTTCCACCGTCATCCGATCGCCGCCGGCTAGATCTTTTGTTCCGAACGCCTTCAGGTGAACAGCTTGGAGTCCCCGGACTGCTGCCACTGACAGACCGGGAATATCGTTGATTTCCATCTCGGCACGGATATAGTGTTCGATGGCAGGGGGAAGCTCGCTCGGGATGGGCGGGTCACCGGCGGGCAGAGGCATCCCAGCGAAGACCGCGAGAATCAGCCACCGAGAGGATGCCGGTCCCCGGTGACAACCCACTCGTTGCGCAAACACAACTCCGCCCTCATAGAGCCGCCGGCCGCGCAACCCGGACGTTCTCCCCATCGGCAGGGATAGTGTACCCGGTTGCGCCGCGATGCGACGGAGGGCCGGCCGGAAGATGAAGAGACGCCGTTACGTCCTAGGCCTGTGCTTCGAGACGGGCGAGGGATTGTTTGACGGACGGGGCGTTCCCCGCCTCCACGTCCTTTCGACGGAGTTCATGGAAGCTGGTCAACACTTCGTTTGGCATGACTGAGTTCCGAGACGCGATCGGCGTATTCGGCCAGACGTGGGCTGGGAAGAGCCCACAACGAAAGGTTCGGTGTCAGCGTGTCGAGGTAGGCCCGGGCGCCGCAGCAACCAAGGCTGAGGGCGGCACGACCGGCGTTCTTCACCGCCGCTTCTTGGGATTGGACTCCGGGGCCAAGGCGGCTTGCACTTGCATGCCCAAATAGCCGAAGCAAATCAGAGCGGTCAGCAAGGCCACGAGGGTGATGAACAACCCGTCTACGGACGCGATGACCCTGCCGGTCACCGCCAGCCAGCCGGCCACGCCGAGGCTGGCGAGACCGAGTATGAAGCAAAACAAAAGTGCGATGATCCGTTCCAACATTCCTTCGCTGACTCCCTGCGCAGTGACTCGGCCTATGTGTGATTGACCGGAAAGAATAGCGCGACCTTTCCCTTATTCTCATAAACTACGCAGACCGAGCGCAAATCCCGGTGGGACAGGGCATTTTAGCTTGTCTGAAACCGCAATGATGACCCGTTGTGTTTTCGCTATCGGCTGTTACGGCAACAGCAGAATCTTGCCGCTCGTTAAACGAGCTGCCAGGCGGCGGTGCGCCTCGGCGGCCTCGGCGAGGGGAAACGTTTCCCCGATGTAGACTTTCACTTTTCCCGAGAGTACCCAGTCGAAAACGTCCCCAGCCCGCTCGAGTAGCTGCTCCCGGGTCGCGGTGTGGTGAACCAGGCTCGGGCGGGTCAGAATCAACGACCCCTTCGCGGTGAGCGTTAGCGGCTCGATGCCGGGAACAGGCCCGCTGGCGTTCCCGAAGAACACCATCCAACCCAGCGGGCGGAGGCAGTTGAGGCTGCCTTCCCAGGTAGTTTCGCCGACCGAGTCGTAGACGACATCTACACCTTTGCCTTCGGTCAGGCGTTTGACCTCGGCGACAAAGTCCTGCTCGGTATAAAGGATGACCTCGTCGGCTCCCGCCTCCCGAACCCGCTCCGCCTTTTCGGGGGTGGAGCACGTCCCGATCACTCGCGCACCACGCATTTTCGCCACTTGGACCAGCAGCAACCCTACCCCGCCGGCGGCGGCGTGTACCAGGACAGTGTGCCCGGCTTCGATGGGAAAGGTCGAGTGACTCAAGTAGTGGACGGTCATGCCTTGCAGCGTGATCGCCGCGGCCGTTCGCGTGTCAATACCGTCGGGGAGTTTGACCAGTTTGTCCGCGGGCACGAGGGCGTATTCGGCGTATGATCCCACGACGCCGGTGTAGGTCACGCGGTCGTCTGGTTGGAACGCGCTGACGTCCGATCCCACTGCGCTAACCACGCCGGCTCCTTCCTGCCCGTTGGTAAAAGGCAGGTCGGTCTTGTAGAGTCCGGTGCGGAAGTAGATGTCGATGAAATTGACCCCGGCGGCCTCGATTTTGACGACAGCGTCGCCCGGGCCCGGAGCCGGGTCGGGAACGTCCTCAAATTGCAGGACCTCCGGTCCCCCGGTCTGGTGAACGCGGATGGCTTTCATGGCTTTCCTCGGTTAGTGCGGGAAACCCAAGATTGTATCAGGGTGGTCTTTTGATTGAAAAATGCTCTTCGCCCGGACTCTTCAGCCTGCCGCCTGCATCTGTGGCTACATGCGAGTGGAAAATTGACCAGGCGGCATGCCGAAATAGAGGGTGCCGCTATCGGCGTCCACCCCTGCCTGACGTAGGTACCAGAACAACTGCATCGTGTGATTCGCTAGGTGTACCAGAGCTAGGGAAACGCCGATCTCCTCCGTGGTGCCTTCCAGGGTGATCGCACCGGCCTCGATTTTCACCTGCACGGTCTCAAAGTCTTCTTGAGACAGGGCCTGCATCGCTTCCCGAGCGTTGGCAAAGGCCTGCTTCACTTCGTCCAGAAGCTGGTCTTTTGTCTTGCCACTCCCACCTTCCAGGTCAGCCGGCTTGGGGACCCACTCGCCGGAAACCATGCTCCGGGCGTGGTCCTCTACCCCGTCGACCAGGTGCTGAACAACGGCCCGGGTCGTCATCGTGTTTTCCGTCGGGTTCCAGTCGAGCTTGTCCTCAGGCATCAAGCTGAGAATCTGCGTGATCGGTCCCTCGAAGCGGCACAGTTGGTTGGTGAAGAATTCCTTTTTCATCGTTTCCTCCTGAAGGGTCTTCCGTTATCGGAGCGTCTCGGATTTATAGTTTACCGTATGGTTAACTATGATGGGTAACTTTTCGCAGATCCGCCTCGCGGGGAAGCCCTCCGAACTCGCTATGTGCTTCCCGATATCACCCTACCAGGCTGCCGCGGCGTCGCATTTCGCGGCACGAGATCGCGGCCAACCGTTTTGGGAGTTTTACAATAAGGGGGTGCTCCGCGACCCCAGCCTGATCCCGCTATCACACCAACACCAGCACGGGCTGGCACTGGCGGTTATCATCGACCGTGGCTTAAAGGCCGATCCCAGTGAGCACAAGGCCGAAGAGTTAAGCCACAAGGTGGCTCAGATGGCGGAGGTCGAGCTATTGGGGCACTTCAAGGTTGAAGAGGAAGTGCTGTTTCCAGCGGTGAGGCCGTTTTTTGGCTCGGAAGAAATTATCGACGAGCTCATCGCGCAACACCGTCAGATGGAGGAGCTACTTCGGAGGCTCGCCCAAGCGGCGGCGAGCGACCGCGTGGCGCTGCTCGGTGAGTTCGGCGCGTTGTTAAGCAGCCACATTCGAACCGAAGAGCGCCAGTTGTTCGAGCAGATTCAACAGCGACTGTCTGGGGATGATCTGCTGGCGCTGGGCAAGCAGATCGACGCTAGTGTGCAGAAAGTTTGTCCGGTGACGGGGAAGCTGCCCTGGGAGGAGACGTCCTGACCGATAGTGTTCTCGGTGCCCGGCCTCACAAAGGTAAGCAGCGGTAGAACTACCGGGCCGGCGAATTAGCGTTGAGCTGGGCAGCCTGCGCGGGCTGCGGTTTGTCTTCGCCGGTCGAATCCTCGGGTGGTGGGGTGGCGGCAGGTCGGCGCGAGCGCCCCAGCCGTGACCTGCCCGTGGTTCCAGAAAGCCACGAAAAGCCCCGCTCGCTCGCGTTCCGGCCGCGCAGGATTTCGGCGATCGCGTTGGCCCGGGTCTGATTCCACTTCGCAAAGGCATCCTTTTTGGACCGATTGAACCTTTCAACAAGGAGAGGCGGAGAGTCTTGCGCGACTGGCATTGACCGCTGCGATTTCAAGTGGAACTGCCGCCCGAAGGCTGATACGGACGCTTTACCGCGGTAAACACGTAGCGACGGAGCTTTACCGGGTTGGTTGTCGCAACGATACAATCCTCGCTTTTCGAATTGCACAACGGAGGCGCCACACTTCAGGGTCAGTAAGTCTTTGCTGGTGCCCTCGGCAATGTGGACGAAGATTGATCCGGAGATCAACCGCAACTCGACGCCTGAACTCTTGGCCGAGAGCATCTCGACCTCACTGTTGTCATCTTGCCGCAGGAAGGCGCCGGGAAGCAGCACCAGTTCGGCATAACCGCCTTTGGTGCTAAGCCGTTGCCCCGTCCGCAGGTGCACGAACTTGCCCCGTCGGCCCTGTTGCCCCTTTGCACCTGAGAGCAGGACTTTCCCCTCCGTGTAGTGGATCAGCCCAGGTCGAAGCGAAATGACCGACTGTGCTCCCAACTGGCAGGCCAGGGAACCAGCCAGCACAAAGGCGGCAGCCCTGATGGGGCTCAGTCGGCTTTCTATCCGGGCTTTCAAGCGGGACCCCCGGCGGAGATTCCCCCGGTCAGGGGATCCGCCTCTCCAATGGTAAACCAATGGGCTAAGTCCGGACAATACGTCGCGCAACATGCTTTTCTTTGTTCCAGCATGCTTGTTCAGGGCGCGGGTCGCCGAGAGCCGAGGGGGGATCAGGCGCCTGGACGTGGCGTGCGCATTCTTGCGTGCCGTGTCGCCACCACGACTGTCTCATTTTTGGGGTTCACTCCAATCACACCGTCCCGCGCGGAAACGTCTCCTCGCGAGCCACGGTGACTGGGATCCCACACTCCAGAGCGGAGGAGGCCAAGACCCCGCCTCCCTTGCGTTTCGGCCAGGCAACGACCGGACCGACCTTTCGCCGCACTGCCCAGAACCTGCCGCCATCGCGAGCAGCACCCGAACGCCAACGAGAGTCCGGCCACCCGGCATGGGGAACGTTCTCGGCCCGCCGCTGGCGCTCAGGGTTCCGCTGCTCACCGGGTGCATCACGCGCTCAGCAGCGGGCACCTTGATCCGCGCCACGACGGTTCACGAAACCGGCTTGCTCCAGCGTTGGAGATCCTCGCTCGCGGTCGATATGAAGGACGAGCAACAGCCATGATCAACCTGACCCGGCTCAACGGCGCTGAGATCGTGGTCAACGCCGACGTGGTGGAGTCTCTCGAGGCCACTCCGGATACCGTTCTGTCATTGACCAGCGGCCAGAAGCTTGTTGTTCGAGAAACGATCAGCGAGGTCGTCGAGAAGGTCATTCGCTACCAACGGCGGGTTCACACGTCGTCGCCAGTGACGATTCGCGAGTCAACTCCCGCTTCTGAGGCTGGGCCGCCCCCCCAGGGGGTGCGATGAGAATCGATGCGGGAACGTTACTGGGCATCATGCTCGCGGCGGGCGGCATATGGTGGGGCTTGGTGCTCGAAGGCGGATCCCTCCATGAGATCTTGCAGCCGACGGCCGCTCTGATCGTTTTCGGCGGGACCTTCGGGGCAACCCTGATTTCCGTACCCTTCCCCACCGTGTTGGGAGCCGGCCGGCAGGTGGTGGTGATCTTTTCTCAACCGAAGCACGACCTCGACGCCAAGACCGAGCAGATTGTGTTGCTGGCGAATAAGGCCCGCCGGGCCGGCATCGTGTCGCTAGAGAAACAATTGCAAGAGATTTCGGATCCTTTCTTGTGCAAGGCGATCACGTTGGCTGTTGATGGGACGGAACCCAGTGACATCCGACACATCATGGAAAAGGAGATCGATCAGGAGTTCGGACGCCGCGAAGCCGAGGCTGGGGTCTTTGAAACCGCCGGTGGCTATGCGCCGACGATTGGCATCATCGGCGTGGTCATGGGGCTGATTCAAGTCATGAAGCATCTCGCAGACATCGATGAAGTGGCCAAGGGGATTGCCGTGGCTTTCGTGGCGACAATTTACGGAGTCGGCGTGGCCAACCTCGTTCTTCTGCCCGGCGCCAAGAAAATCATCAGCCGAGCACAACAAGCGGCAACGTCGAAAGAGCTTACGCTGGAAGGTGTGATCGCCTTGTCCGAAGGGCTCAACCCGCGATTGATCCGCAACAAACTTTCGGCCTTTCTGGAGACAACAGACGAGGCGCCGTCCGAAGCCTCGGGTGACCGTTCGCCTGCCGCGGCCAGACGTTGAGATGCGTTCAAGAAGACAGCCCGCAGAAAACCACGAGCGCTGGCTCGTATCGTATGCCGACTTCATCACGTTGATGTTTGCCTTTTTTGTGGTCATGTTTGCCACCTCGCAAGTCAACAAGAAGCGCATGGCAAATATGGCCGCAGCCTACTCTTCTTATCTCGGTGGTGAAGAGTCGACTGAGCGGGGCCTGGCTGCTGATAGCGCGCTGATGGATGCCCCCGCGGACGGCGTTGGCCATACTCCCGGCAATCATAGCTTCCGTGAGAGGCTGACGCGAGCTGAAATGATACCGATCAAGAAACGCGTGGAGAAGAGGTTAACCGCGTTGGTGGCCGGTGACAAGGTCGCGGTCCGCCTGCTGCCCCGCGGTTTGGTTCTCAGCCTTCGCGAGGCGGCGTTTTTCGATACCGGCAAAGACACGTTTCGGACCGGAGCCAAGCCTCTGCTACATGAAGTCGGCCAAGCGATGCAAGAGATCACCTACCAGCCCATCCGGCTGGAAGGACACACCGACAACGTTCCCATACTGACCAAGGATTTCTCTTCCAACTGGGACCTCTCGACGGCCAGGGCGATCCAAGTAATGAACGCTCTCAAAGACGAGTTTGGCCTCCCCCCCGAGAGGCTCTCCGTGTCCGGGTATGGAGCAGGTCGTCCTATTGCCGACAATCGTACGCCCGAAGGCCGCGCGGTGAATCGTCGAGTGGATATCGTCATCTTGAGCCAGTCGGCGGCGGCCATGGCACCCCGCCAACGATTGGCCGAAGTAGAGCCGGGAGCAGAGGCGGCTGCAAGGGTCGCGGTCGCATCCGTCGAGTCTTCTTCCCAAGCCAATGCAAACCCTTGACGCTCGCAGCGGCGCTCCAAGTCCCGCCCAGGGCTCGGTGGCTCCGGTTTCGGCACTAAGGATGATCCCGCTTTTTTCACCACGATTTGTAGGCGGGCCCACGCCCGCCTTGGGCACTGGCATCAAGGCTTTGCTCTAAGACCAGTCGGCCGCCATCCGGCAAGTGTCATAACCCTTTTTGCTCTCAGTCAGCTAGGTCTTGACGGTTATAGACAGCCGTCCACCTGGCGACAGATGCACGAGGGCGCTGGAAAGACCGATTGATTGTTTGAGTTCGGAAGACATGGGGTCGCGCGTTGCACGGCGGTCCCCCGGCACTGCCAACGACCTTGTCGGTCGCCGTCTGTCTTGCCTGTAGCTCAAGTGCAGGAGAGTGGCAGCGAAGCGGCCTCACAGCAAGACCTCTCCTTCCGCCCTGGGCCTGTCTTGCCCAATCCATTTGTCTGCGATCGAATGACGGAACGAATCAAGGCTGTTCACATCGGCATCGGATCGGCTGCCGAGGAATCTTTGGTGAACGTGCAGGGACGCGAGTGGGATCTCCAGGGGGCGGGATCTTGGTGGCAATGTCTCAAGCAGCTTGCTGACGAGGCACAAGACGTCTTGGTCACAGGCACGGAGTTGGAAGGAATCTCCGTCGACAGGCTGATCGAAGAGGCACTGCGCCTCCATCCGACTCTAACAGTGGTGGTGCTGGCGCAACAGCCGGATTATTCCGAGGCTGCTCGATTAGCTCGCCTTGGCGCCAGCAACTATTTGCCGGCGACACCGGAGACTCACTTCTCGGCGGACGAAATCGTAGGCGGAATCAGACGCGCCCACGAGAACAACCCCTTGCGAACGTCCGGGGCGCTACAGGAGACCTCTGGAGCTACGTCTGAGCTCGTCGGCCAGAGCAGTGCTATCCGTGGCGTCAGTCGGTTGATCAAACTTATCGCGCCGCGACAGTCAACGGTGTTAATCACCGGTCGCACGGGCACGGGCAAAGAACTCGTCGCGCGGGCCATTCATGCGGCGTCACCAAGGGCAGCTCATCCACTGGTAGTAGTCAACTGCGGCGCCATCCCTGAACACCTGATTGAGGCGGAGTTGTTTGGTCACGTCAAAGGCGCCTTCACCGGAGCCATCGGTCATCGGGTGGGACGTTTCGAGCAGGCGCACCGAGGCGTTATTTTCCTTGACGAAATCGGCGAAATGCCGCTTGAGATGCAGAGCAAGCAGCTTCGCGTGCTGCAGGAGCGCGAGTTCCAACGGGTGGGTAGCTCGGAAACGATTAAGGTCGATATTCGAGTCGTCGCGGCAACGAATTGCGACCTGAAAGAACTGGTTCAACAGGGGAAGTTCCGCGAAGACCTCTACTACCGACTAAATGTGGTTCCCCTATCTTTGCCGAGCCTGGCGGAGCGGATTGAAGACTTGCCGTCGCTTGTGCGGCACCTGCTGACGAAGATTTGCCGCCAAGAAGGCTTGTCCCTTATCCGCATGGCACCCGAGACCGTAGTCCGGTTGATGGAATATCACTGGCCGGGCAACGTGCGGCAGCTCGAAAATGCGATCGAGAAGGCGGTTGCCTTAAGCGGAGATCGCGAAATCCTCTATCCCAGCGACTTCCCCCTTCCGCCTCTCACTGCCGGCATGGCACCTTCGGTAGCGCCGGACGTGCGGCTGCCTACCGAGGGGCTCGATTTCGACTCCGTGGTCGGTGGCTTCGAGCGCAGTCTGCTCGAACAGGCCCTGGAGAGAACCGGTGGCAACAAAAAACGGGCGGCTGAGCTGCTGAGAATCAACCGCACGACCTTTGCGGCCAAGTTGCGAGCGTCGATCCAAGCCCAGTCGGGAGAATGACCGGCAGTGAAGAGTTCTCAGGCTCGGCTGAGCGACAAGATTCCGGGTGCTGACAACGGTTTGTCGCCTGGCGGTCAGCGATTCTCTGATTCTAAAGGGCTGCCTTTTGGTCCCTGCCATGCAAGCAAGTCCAGAAAGACATGCTACTCGGTTCACAAGCTTTGCTGATCGCCCGATACATGGACTTGCTATCGCTGCGGCAGAAGTTGACCGCGACCAACATTGCAAACGCTGATACCCCGGGTTATCTGGCTCGGGATATCGATTTTGGCGAAGAGATGGCACGAGCCCTCGAGCAGTCTCCCGAAGGGGTTGCTTCGCCGCTGATCGTCCGGCAGGTCGAAGGTCTAGCGATCAAGAACGATGGCAATAACGTTAGCCTCGACCGCGAATTGCGAGTGTTAGGGGAAACAGGTATCCGTTACTCGCTCGCCTCCTTGATGCTCCGGAACAACATCCAATCGGTTCGTGCGGCGATACGAGAAGGTCAGACGTAACGTAACAATCATCTAACCCTCTATGAGTCTGTTTTCCATCTTGGATGTCAGTGCTTCGGCGCTCGCGGCTCAGCGAATGAGGGTCGAAGTGCTGGCGCAAAACATCGCCAACGCCGAAACAACACGGACGCCCGAAGGGGGGCCGTACCGGCGACGTCACGTGGTTTTCAAAGCCGAGCCGCAGCCCTTGTCTGGCTTTCAAGTGGTCTTGGCGCGTGTGCAGTCCCCGTCGGGATCGTCCGTTCCCCCCGACGTCCAAGGCGTCCGTGTTTCGGAGGTGAGTGTCGATAATACGCCCCCGGAAAGGCGTTATTTGCCGAGCCATCCCGACGCCAACGCGGAAGGGTATGTCGACTTTCCGCCCTTTAATCCCGTGGAAGATATGGTCGACCTGACGGCGGGCGTGCGTTCCTATCAGGCCAACTTGGCGGTGGTGTCGGCGGTCAGAGAAATGATCACTCGAACGATTGAGATTGCCCGCTAGCTCTCTAGTTCCCCATGGCGGCGCCCCCCCGGGCAACAGGTACCTCCCAAGTCGGGCGAGTCGGGCAGTGATTCGACTGGTCCGAAATGAACGTGCGACACCCAAAATTTTCGGAGGATACGATCGATGGACCCAGTTGCATTGAGCAAGATTGCGCTACCCGAAATGATCTCCCGCGGCGAGCAAGCTCACGCCGGCGATGCTACTTCGTTTGCGAACATGCTGGGCGAGGCGCTTGAGCGGGTGAAACAGCTCGGCGACGAAGCCGACCAGGAAGTGAAACGGCTGATGGCCGGCGAGCCGGTCGAGCTGCATCGAGTCATCATGGCTGGCCAGCAAGCCGGCCTGGCCTTCGAGTTGATGATGAGCGTTCGTAACAAAGTCGTGGAAGCCTATCGGGAGGTTATGCGCATGCAAGTCTAGCGGCTTGCCGGAAACCGCGGGAGGACAGTTCTCGCCCGTCTTGCCCATGAGCCGGATCATGACTGCTTTGGCCGACGCGGGATCAGTTTTCCGAACAATTTGCATCCTGCCTGTTAGGGATGGGACGCTCGCACAAACTTTCGGGAACTTACCCCTATAAATCCAGGGCTGCGATGTGGCGCGGAAGAAGTTCTTGTATATCTTGCTCTGTCGATCGAGATTCGTGATGAGTGTCATTCTGTGCCGCGCCGCTCGCCAAACAAGCCGGGAGGCTCTCGAAGTTCTAACTCACGTCGCTAGGAGAAGGCGGTCGAAGCCGGGCTCGGCGGCGCACTGCCAGCAGCAAGGCGGCAGAGGAATTCGCACCACACGACGGTAATGGAGAACCTGATTCTCGCGATTGCGAATCTTAGCAAGCAGGTCGCCGGGCTGTTTCAGGGTTTTACCTGGCAACGGAAGATCGCCCTGCTGGTTCTGGGAGCGCTCGTCTTCGGGGGCATCTCAGCGTTTCGCTGGGTCATGCTGGAGTGGGCCTTTCGGCCCCTGTATACGGATCTGAGCCAGGAGGAAGCCGGGGCCGCCGTGGCGCGGCTCAAGGAGCTGCAGGTTCCCTACAAACTGGCCGCCGGGGGCCAAACGATTCTCGTGCCGGAACCCAAGCTGGCGGAGGTACGGCTCCAGCTAGCCTCCGACGGATTGCCTCGACAGGGACGCCTCGGTTTTGAGCTATTTGACGAGTCCAGTTTCGGGGCCACGGAATTTGCCGAGCACGTCAATTTCCGGCGGGCCTTGGAAGGCGAGCTCGAGCGGTCCGTTCTCTCCTTGGCCGAAGTGGAGCGGGCGCGGGTGCACATCAGCCTCCCCCAAAAGTCTGTTTTCCTCAACCGCGAGCAGCCGGCCAAAGCATCGGTCGTACTTCAGCTGCGACGCGGCGCCGGGCTGGGTCGGGAGAAGGTCGAGGCGATCGGGTTTCTGGTGTCCAGCGCTGTGGAGGGGCTCGATCCCCAGCGAGTCGTTATCGTCGACACGGCAGGTACCGTGCTGGCGCGCCCCCGTCCTGAAGGCGAGGGCTTCACGGATGAACAGCTCGAGTACCAAAGGAAGATCGAGAGGCGAATGCAAAACAACATCGTGGCCACGCTGGAGCCCTATGTCGGTTTCGACAAGGTTCGAGTGGCCGTGGCCGCTGAATGTGATTGGAAGGGTGGCGAAGAAACGAAAGAAGTCCTGGATCCAAACACGATCGTCATAACAACGCAAAAATCGGAAGACACGACGCAGCCGATCCAGGAAAGCGGCGTGCCCGGAACAGCCTCTAACTTGCCGCGCCAGCCGGCCCAGCCAAGAAGCGGAGCCGTAGCTTCGTCACGGAAAGTCGAGACGACTAATTTCCAGACAAGCCGCACCGTCACCCGCACGGACCTCGAACGCGGAGAGATCCAGCGTTTGTCCGTAGCCGTCCTAGTCGATCACATCGTCGAACTTGACGAGGAAGCCGGCAAGTTGATCCGAAAGCCCCGGACCCCAGAGGAGATGGACATTTTTCGACAGCTGGTGGTCGCCGCCGCGGGCATACGTGAAGAGCGCGGCGACGTGCTGACAATCCAAGTACTGCCCTTCACGATCTTCGAAGAGCCTCCCGTGCCTCCTCCGCCCCCCGCGCCTCCCGAGGAGGAACTTTTCTCGCCAGAGTGGATCAAAAAGTTCCGATATTACCTTATAGCGGGAGCTGCCGTCATTCTGGTCGTGATGATCTCCGGCTGGCTCCTGGTCCGCCTCAAGAGAAAAGTGGCCACGATCAAAGCCGAAGCGGAGGCGCGGCGCGCGGCGGCGGAAGCGCAGCGTGAGATTGAAGCGGCCGAGCAAGAAGCTCGCCAGAAAGAGGTCGAGGAGGCGCGCATGCTCAAGGGGCTAAGGCAGGCGACCCTCCAGAGCTCGAAAGCCCAGGTGCTCAAGAAGCACCTCGAAGAGACGGCCGCCAAGGACCCCGAAGCCTTCGTCCAACTCATGCGCAGCTGGATTCACGAAAATGATAAGTAACGCCGAAAACGTCAACGAAGTCTTCTCGGGGTTGCGCAAGGCGGCGATCGCCATTGTCACCCTGGGCGACGACGTAGCCGCGGACGTGTTCCGCTATCTCACCGAGGATGAAGTCCAACTGGTCGGGCGGGAGATCTCGAAACTCAACAAGGTGACTCCCGAACAAGCCGAGAACACCCTACAGGAATTCCACGAGATGTCGATGGCGCAAGACTACTTGATGTCTGGGGGCATTGAGTACGCCAAGCGGGTGATGAACAGTGCCCTTGGTCCCGATCGAGCTCGATTGATTATCGACAGGGTGGTCAAGTCGTTGGGCGACGAAGTTCCCACCTTCGACACCCTTCAAAAGGCCGACCCTCTACAAGTTGCCAAGTTCATCGAGGCGGAGAGTCCTCAGACGATTGCTCTGGTGTTGTCACACCTTAACAGCAGTTCGGCGGCCGGCATGTTACTGGCGTTACAACCCGATGTTCGGGCCGATGTCGCCATGCGGATGGCCAGTCTCGACCAGATCTCGCCGGAAATCGTCAGCCGCATCGCGGGAATCCTCGACCAAAAGCTAAGTTCGCTGGGACAGTTCAGCCGCGAGTCGTATGGCGGTGTGCCGGCTGTCGCGGAAATGTTCAACCGGCTGGAGTCCAACACCGGCCAGGCGCTGCTCGGCCAGATTGAAGACACCGATTCGGAGATGGGGGAGGCCATCCGCAATCTCATGTTTGTCTTCGAGGATCTGCTGCTGATCGATTCCATTGGCATGCGCGAAATTCTGTCTCGAGTGGACAAGAAAACGCTGACGATCGCACTGAAAGGGACCAGCGATGGACTGCGTGAGCACTTCTTCGGCAACATGTCGGAACGGGGAGCGGACATGTTGCAGGAGGATATGGAAGCGCTGGGACCGGTCAAAATCCGTGATGTCGAAGGGGCGCAGCAGCAGATCATCGGCATCGTGCGAGCGCTGGAGACCGAGGGTGTGATCAGTCTGAAAGGCGCGGTGGGTGAACAGTACGTTGTCTAGGGTAATCAAGGATAGTACGGTTGCTGCCGGTCCCCTCCAACCGGCCGAGATTCAGCGCCCGCCTTTGCCTGGGCTATCCCCTTTCGCACCTAAACAAGTAGGCGAGCTGGAGTCGGGTTCAGACGTTACCGCCGCCCGAGCCTTGGGACTCGGTGCGCAGGCCCCGGCCCATGCGGCTCCAGGATCAACCGAATCTCCCAAGGATGGAAAGGTCGACCTCGAGGAGGTTCGCAAGGAAGCGTTTCAGTCGGGTTTCGCCGAAGGCGAGCGAACCGGGAATGAAAACGCGATGCGGCAAATGCAAGGCGCGATTGCGTCATTCGGCCAGGCGGCGCACGAGCTGACCTCCGTAAAACCCCGCCTACGCGCCGAGGCGGAACGGGAACTGGTCGCGCTGTCGCTGGCCATCGCACGGCGCATCATTCACCGCGAGCTGCATGTGGACCCCACGACAGTCCTGGCGATTGTTCGTGCCTGCTTGCAAGAATTTGACCGCGTTGAGATTCAATGTTTGACCGTCAGTCCCGAGGATCTCGAGGCGGTCGCCGCGTATTTCAGGGAGAACCCGGTTCCGAACTTGAAGCTGGTCGCCGACCCCAGCGTCTCCCGCGGGGGCGCCGTGTTTCAGACCAACCAGGGGGAACTCGATGCCCGGATCGAGACACAATTACAGGAGATCGAGTACGGTCTAGCGGACCGCTGAAAAGGGTAAGGGAAGATCTCAGGCAGGTCTTGCAGTCTCAAACGGCGCGGATTAGGACTCTGAGCCCAATTCGGGCGAGCGGCGTCGTCTCGGAAGTCGTCGGGCTGCTGATTGAGTCCGACGGACGACCTGTATCGGTGGGGGATCTTTGCGAGGTTGAGACCGCCGCCGGGAACAGAGTTCGAACGCAGGTCGTCGGGTTCCGTGGTCGGCGCGTGTTGTCGATGCCTCTGGCGGAGGTCGATGGTCTGCGGCTGGGGATCCCGATCGTAGCTCGCCGCGAAGAGGCTCGCGTTGGGGTCGGAGAAGCCCTATTGGGCCGGGTTGTCGACGACTTTGGACACCCCATCGATGACAAAGGGCCGATCCACCCCAGCGAATTCTACGAACTTTATAAGGCTCCTCCAGGGCCGATGGAAAGAGAACCGATCGATGAGCGGCTGACGACCAGCGTTCGCGTCATCGACGGCCTCCTTACTTGCGGCAAGGGCCAGCGGGTGGGTTTATTCGGCGGCTCCGGCGTCGGGAAAAGTACCCTGCTCGGCGCCGTGGCTCGCCATAGCGAGGCGGACGTCAACGTGATCGCGCTAATTGGCGAGCGAAACCGCGAGGTGGGCAGCTTCTTGCACGATACGCTTGGTGCGGAGGGCCTCAAGAAATCCGTGGTGGTGGCAGCCACCTCCGACCGCCCGGCGCCGCTTCGGGTGCGGGCGACCTTCCTGGCCACAGCCGTCGCCGAGTTCTTTCGCGATCAGGGGCGCGAAGTGCTGCTCATCATGGACTCGATCACGCGGTTTGCCATGGCTCAGCGAGAGATCGGCCTGGCGGCCGGCGAGCCCCCCAGCCAGAAGGGTTACACACCATCGGAGTTCCAGCTCATGCCCAAGCTTCTGGAACGGGCGGGAAATTTCACCCGCGGGTCGATCACGGGTTTCTACACCGTACTTGTGGAAGGCGACGACATGAACGAACCTGTGGCTGACGCTGTTCGGGCCATCCTTGACGGACACATCATCTTGTCCCGTGGGTTGGCGGAGTCCAACCACTACCCTGCCGTCGATGCTCTAGAAAGCACGAGCCGCTTGGCTCGCAGCGTTTCCGCGCCGGAGCACCTCGAAAGCGCGGGTCGCCTGCGGGACTCGCTCGCTACTTATCGCCGGACCGAAGACCTGATTAACTTGGGAGCCTACGTGGAAGGGTCAAATCCGAAAGTTGACGCCGCGATTCGGGCTCGCGACGAGATCCTGACTTTCCTGAAGCAGGACTTGTCGTCCCACGAACCTTTCGAGAACACGCTCGAACAGCTCCAAGCGCTGGGAAGAAAGCTGTGAGGGCGTTTTCGTTCCCGCTGGAAAGAGTTCTGGCCTTCCGCCGGCTGCAGCTCGACATCGCCGAGGCCGGGCTGAAGGAAACCCTCGCCCGCAAGTCTTACTTGCGACAGCGTGGAAGGGCGCTCGAGCAACAGTCGCGGCAACTGATGGATGAGACCGCGCGACTTCCCATCACAACCGGCGCCGCCTTGCGGTCTACGGACGCCTACGTAGAACGATTGGGAAGGGAACGCCGTCATGCTTCCGCAACCGAGCGAAAGCTCGAGCAGGACCGCCGCGACCAGTTAAGCGCCGTCGTAGAAGCGCGCCGCCAGGTTCGGCTCCTCGAAACGCTACGTTCGAAGAAACTGCGGCCGTACGCTAAGGCAACCGCCCGTCTACAGGAGTCCGAAGTAGCCGAACTCCATTTAGGGAAGTGGCTCCGGGTGAACCGGCGCGCCACTGAATAACGCGCGGGACTCACTCTCCCCACCGCTCCGTTACACGCCAGTCCATACCGATCTGTTGACTGCCTGGAAATGTAGGGGCACGGCATGCCGTGCCCGCGGCGACCTCCTGGTCGCCGTTGCCGCGGGAACAGCCGCGTAGCCCCCTCACGGGTGCAGCTCTATCCGCGTATGGCTCAGGCCCCGTTTGATCGCGGCCTCTGCTCGGCAGGGAGCGATCCGGTAGTGTACCCCGCGTTCTGAAGACCGCCGGCCGACCCGTGAAGTGATCAGATGGGCCGGCACCGGGCCAACAGTGACAAAAAACCGCACCGGCGACAAAATTTTGCTCAACCATACGAAAGCAAGACCGATAAGCTGCCTTGTAACCCATAAACGGGTGGGGCTCAGCCCGCACCGGCCAGGAAGGGACTCCTGGCGAAACTCATACCAAGGAAGGAAAACACTATGCCAGGTTTTTCAATTATTACCAACGTAGCGTCGTTGATCGCTCAGGAAAAACTGGGTGTCACCAATGACCTGCAACTACGAACTATTGTCAGGTTGACGTCGGGATACCGTATCAACTCCTCGGCGGACGACGCGGCCGGGTTGGCCATTGCCAACCGGTTCCGGTCTGGTGTCTCGGTGTTGCGGCAGGGTGTTCGAAACGCCGCCGACGGACTCAGCACCCTGCAGACGATCGACGGCGGTCTCAACAACATTTCCCTGCTGATTGACCGAGCCAGAACATTGGCCACCCAGTCTGCGTCGGGCACGTTTACAGGCGATCGAGCCGTGCTGAACACCGAGTTCGCATCGGTTCTCACCGAAATCGACCGCCAGGCCCAGGCTATCGGCCTCGATCCGGGCGGCTCATTCAACGCGCTGCTGTCGGTATTCATCGGCGGCGGGCGCACCAACAACAACATCTCGGAGACCACCAACGGATCGGTTCAGATCGACCTAAGTAATTCGTCCGTCAATGCCAATAAGCTGGGCCTGAAGGGTGTCCAAGCGCTAGGAGGCACCGAGGGGACCACCGATATCGGCAGTTCCTCTACCACCAGCGTGCAATCAATCGCCGCGGATACGACCAACACGGGCTCGGTGCGCACCACCGGTTTTACGGAGTTTCACTTCGTCGGCCCGGGCTTCGCGGACACGGAACAGGCGCAGCTTTCCGTGAACCTAACGGGCGTTGTCGACACCACGACCCTCGCCAGCGCGATCAATTCGGCCATTGCTGGGTTCTCGGTCAGCTCCTCCGCCGGGCAGGCTTTCAAGGACGCCGGCATCACTGCTGTTATCAATACGGATACGACCGGAAAGCAGCAGTTGGCCTTCACCTCCAGCAGTACGGCATTTCAAGTGCAGGCCGGCGACCAATTGGCCAATGCGCTGCTCGGCAACTTTGGCAGCGGCGCAACCGGCGAATCGCTCAACGTCACCCGCACCGGCGCCGCGACGGGCGGCGTCGCAACTGCCGGCACCATCAAGGTCCGCATCGACGGCGGCGGATTAACTACACAGCAGACCCTCACCGTTACCGCTGCCGGCGGCGAAAATCAAACCGCTCTTACAGCCCTTCTGAACACCCAACTGCTGGCCAACACCAGCCTGGTTTCGGCCGGCTACTCGGTGTCGTCCGACGGAACGAACCTGACTATCACGAACGACGAGGGTGAGAGGTTCGACGTGATCGTCGCCGGGGACGTGGGCAACACGTTCGGGTTCGGTACGGCCGAGCTGGGCGGCGGCGTGCACGCCACGGCTACCGACGTGACCTACTCCACTATTACCGGCAGCGCGGCTTTCGACAACACCGTTGCCGGAACCGCCACACTCTCGATCTACGTCGAGGGTTCCGAAAACGCCAGCTCCGAAACCCTGGCGATCGTAATCGCCACGACAACAACCGATGTCGAACTGGTCGACCAGATCAATTCCCTGATCCAGGCGAACTCCTTGTTGAGCACCACCGACATACTGGCTACGCAGTCGGGCGGCACGATTACGATTGCATCCGCCGCGGGCACGCTGTTCCGGATCTCGGTGGACGATCTCGCGACACCTGCTCTCAAGTTCGGCGACAACGATACCGGTAGCGTTACCGCCGGCACCTTCGCCGAAGCAGTGGACAGCACGAACTTCATCAACTCCGGAGGAGCGCAGGCGACAGCCTCCACGGCGTTCACCAGGCTAAACTTCGGAGATGACGTTCAAAGCCTGACCTTCAGTGCGAAGTCCTCGACCGGCGTGGTCCAGAATCTGGTCGTGAATCTTAGTTTCACCAACTCCTTCACGCTTGACCAGGCGGTCGACAGGATCAACAGTGAGTTGCAGGGATCGAACAACAGCACCCTGAAGCAGATCGTGGCTGTGAAAGAGAGAGTTGCCAGCGGTACCACAGAGAATATCCGTTTCCTCAGCACCCTAGCGACTGGCTTCTCGGTGAGTATCGGCGACTTGGTCAACGACCACGGTGTTGCCAACACGGACTCGAGTGCCCTACTGAAGGCTTCCTCGCAGCTCACGGGAGGCTCGGTCGCCGACATCTCTTCGAAAGAAAACGCGGAGACCGCGGTGACGCTGCTGGCGACTGCTGTGTCAAAACTATCGGCGATTCAAACCGATGTTGGTAAGGGCCAGAACCAGTTGCAATTCGCGATTGGTCTAGCTACCACTCAGATCACCAACCTCTCGGCTGCCGAAAGTCGGATCCGAGATGCGGACCTAGCGGCTGAAGCAGCCAACCTTACTCGATCCGCCATTCTGCAACAGGCCGGCGTGGCCGCACTGGCGCAAGCCAACTCCGCGCCACAAGTCGTTCTGGCACTGCTACGAGGATAGTTTCTCTCCCCTCTCCTTGAATCCTCTCTACCCGCCCGGTCATCCCGGGCGGGCTTTTTTTATCCGTCGCGAAGCCCTGCTAGCAGCCCGTAGCCCGTAGCGTGGATCTAGGCGGGCGGACAGATTCTTCCCATTCGCCTGTCGGTTCGTCGCCAGGTAGATCCGCGGCCTTTTGCCTTTGTGGCGCACGCATTCTTGCGTGCTGTGTCGCCATTCGTGGCGACATGTCCCTGGGGTGAACCCCTCCGCTGAGACAATCGGCGGTAGCGACACTCGCCGTTCAATGGTTTTTCCTTCTCCCCATAGCCTCTTCTGTTCTAGCATGGTCCTCGGCGGGTGAAGCGGAGGCGGGCTCTGGTGGAGACCAACCCGCCGAGGAATAGCCGGCCGGAGACTCATCGAAACGATGGTTCGGGGAGCCGGCTGCGGTCGGCTTCTCGTTCAGCAACCCCTTCCCATCGGATCGATAGATCTCCTGCTGCCTAAAAAAACTCATCGTCGCTCCGGCGCAAGCCGCCTTCGTCCCGGCGGCCCGCTCGAACTCCTCGGGGGGCCGATAGCCCAGCGCCGAATGCAGGCGGCAGCGGTTGTAGTAGCGCTCGATGAAGTCCTCGATGTTCGCGCGCAGGTGGTCGAGATCCTGATAATCGTTGGCGTAGATCTCCTCTCGCTTGAGCGTCTTGATGAAGCTCTCACAACTGGCATTGTCGTAGGGGTTCGCCGGCCGACTCATGCTGGGGATCGCTTGCTGGCGGCGCAAGCTCCTCACGTAGGCGCCGGAAGCGTACTGCACACCGCGATCGGAGTGATGGACCAGGCCGGGCGGCGGTTGCCGTTCGGCCATCGCCTGCTCCAGTGCCGCCAGCGGCAAGCGGGCGGCCAGCGTTCTCTCCAGCGCCCAGCCCACCACCTTCCGCGAGTAGGCGTCCAAGACCACGGCCAGATAAACGAACTCGGCCTTCAGCCGGATGTAGGTGATGTCGGCCACCCACAGCTGATTGATCCCGGTCAGCTTGATGCGGGCGGCTAGGTTGAGGTAAACCTCCAGCGGATGATCGGCCTCCGTGGTGGCCACGAACGCCCGGGGTTGGACCCCGAGCAACCCGTCCTGGCGCATGATCCGCGCCACGCGTTTGTGGTTCACCACCATCCCCCGCCGGCGGAGTTTCGCCGCGACCCTGCGGTAGCCATAGCGTCGCCGATGTTCGAGGGCAACCTCCTGGATCGCCGACCGCACTTCCATGTCTTCTTCCAGCGGCATCTGCTCTTTGAATGACCGATAGAAACCCGCCCGGCTCACTGGGGCCAGCCGGCACATCCGCTCGACACTCAGTCTGCCTTGCAGCGGCATCAACTCCCGGATTTGGTCGTAGACGCCTTCTCGCCACAGCTGCCGCTGCCGTGGCGTCGAGCCTCGATTTTTTCGAAGGCGCCTTTAAAAAAATCCACTTCCAGCGTCTTATCCCCCAACAGACGCTGCAACGCGCGGATCTCCTGGCGCAGTTCCCGCTCGCGGGAGGCGACCGGCGGACCGGGCCCCTCCTCCGTCGGCTCCATCCGATTTCGCCACCTGTACAGCAGCCCTCGGTGAATCCCCAGCTCCTTCGACAGCGCTGTCACGCTCTGGCAGCTTTTCAGCCGCTCCAGTGCCATCTTCCGGTATTCTTCGGGAAACTTGTAAACTCGTCTCTTGCCCACTCGCAGTTCCTTTCCCGGCTAAAGTGTCGCTATCACGACTGTCTCATTTTGGGGGTTCACTCCATCCCCTCGTGCGCCGGATACTAAATCACGCGATTGCTCCTCCCGAACCCCAAAACGTTACATGCCGCGGCGGCCCAAAAACCTAATTCGGACAGCTCAGCAACATCGCGCACCTTGGGGACTGCCTGCTGCCGCCTTCCGGGTCCCTACAAACGAACCCCGAGCAACCGATCCGCTGCCCCTGTACGCGGCCGAGCGTCTTCTATGGCAAAATAGGGAACGCTGTCAAAAGTGATCTTCATGACCCTTCACAACAGCGTAGCGGAGACAGACACGGCGCGGGCCCTTCGGCGCCGCCCAGGCCGACCAGCCTAGAGCAGAAGAAATCCAATACCGGCCAGGCGCCTCTGTCCTGACGTGAATCAATGAACGGGAGTTCATCTATGAAGCTTGGCTTCTTCATGATGCCGCTGCACCCCCCGGACAAGCCGCGGGCGGAGTGTTTCGAGGAAGACCTGGAGTTCGTCGTCCACGCCGACCAGCTGGGGTTTAGCGAGGGCTGGATTGGCCAGCACCACACCTTGGAGTGGGAGCCGATTCCGTCCAACGATGTCTTCATCGCCTATTGCTTGCCACAAACCAAGAACATTCGTCTCGGCACGGGCGTCTCGATCATTCCCCAGCACCATCCGGTGAACGTTGCCGTGCGTCTCGCGTTTCTCGATCATCTTGCGCGGGGGCGTTTCAACTGCGGCTTCGGGCAAGGGGGCTCGCCGACCGATTGGGGGCTGTTCGATCTGCCCGATCCCAAAACGCAAGGGCTGATGACGCTCGAAGGGATCGACATGATTCTCAAACTCTGGCAAACGGACCCGCCTTTCGACTTCCAAGGCAAGTTCTGGCGCATCAAGGTCGAAAACCCCAACCACGAATTGAAGATGGGAACGCTGCTGAAACCCTACCAAAAGCCGCATCCGCCGATCGGGATGAGCGTGATCCGTGGCGAGTCAATGGCAGCGCGAATGGCCGGAGCGCGAGGCTATATGCCGATCAGCACAAACTTGGTGCCCCGCAACATACTGCCGGTTCACTGGAAAACGTATTGCGAGGGCGCCCGGGAGAAAGGGCGCCCAGAGCCGGACCGCTCGATGTGGAGAGTTTCTCGCAGCATCTACATCGGCGAATCAAACGATGAGGCCTGGGACCACGTACTCAACGGCACGTTCAAGACTTCGTTTGACTATCTGGTCGGAATTCTCACGGCGGCGAAATTCCTCTCCCTGGTGAAGGCTGATCCCGACATGGCCGACGAAGAGGTCACTACTGAATACATGTTGAAGAAAGTATGCATTATAGGGGACGTCAAGTCCTGCATCCGGCAACTGGAAGAGGTCTGGGAAGCGAGTGGGGGTTTCGGGACCCTCTTGATGACTTCCAAAGACTGGGACGACAAGGCCAAATGGCGCCGCTCGATGGACTGGCTGGCCACGAAGGTCTTGCCCGCGCTGCCGACGGTGGGAGCCAAGGTCGCTTGAGCGCGTTTCCGCCGTAGTTTCGCTTCCGGTGCAAAATACGCTTGCGGCTGGGGGTTGTCTCCGATTTCGCGCGCTCGAGGAGTCAGCAAGCGACGGGAGGTCCCCCGGGGTGCGACATGTCGTGCCCGTACATGACAAACGGTGCAAGTCGGGAGAGGAGACACTGTGATTACGAAAACAAGCGAGGAGCTTTACCGGGTACACGAAGATGTGCTTAAGGCTGTGGGAACACCGGACGATATCGCAACAGTTGTCGCCGACATACTCGTCGGCGCGCATCTTGCCGGCCACGACTCGCACGGCATTCAGCACCTGCCACGCTACGTGCAAGAGGTCGGGAAGGGCGATATCGTTCCCGCTGCGCGTCCTGAGATCGTCTCGGAGAAAGGAAGCGTAGTATTCACGCGCGGCAACTGGGGCTGGGGACACTTCACGGCGCACTTTCTAACGGATGTCGCCATCAAGAGGGCGAAGGAACACGGAGTCGTGTTGGCCGGCGCCGTCGAAGTAAACCACATCGGACGGCTTGGTCACTATGCGGAAATGGCCGCGGCGGAGGACGTGGTTTTGATGGTCTTTAACGGCGGCTTTTCGCGGAACATCCCAACCGCGGCGCCTTACGGAGGGCGCAAGGCACTTCTCGCTCCGAACCCAATAGGCATGGGCTTCCCGACTTCCCAAGGGCCACCCGTGGTGCTCGACTTCGCCACCACCCGAATCGCAGGCGGCAAAGTCGCCCTGGCCGCCGCCAAGGGCGTCCAGGTGCCGCCGGGATGCATCATCGACAAGGACGGCAACCCGACCACGGATCCGAATGTATGGCCCAAGGGCGGGGGAGCACTACTGCCCTTCGGCGAGCATAAAGGGTTTGGCATCATGGTGGCCCTCGAGATCCTCAGCCGTATCCTCGCCGGGTCCGAGAACTACGCCGAAACCGAGCACGGCGGCCCGCACATGCGAACCGCCGGCTTGACGATGGTTGCCATCGACAGCGGCGTGTTTTCGACGAAAGACGAATTCGCGACCCGGACTTCCGATTTGGTCCAGCGTATCCAAGCCGTTCCCCCCGCCGCCGGGGTCGAGCGAGTGATGGCGCCCGGTGATTTCGAACATCGCGAGCGCACCCGCCGTTTGAAAGAGGGTATTCAAATCCCCGAATCGACTTGGGAGGAAGTAGTACACGCAGCCGATGCGCTCGGCGTGAAGACCTAGCTACTTTCCGGCGCAAAATACGCGTAGCGCTCGGGGCGGGGACTGTCACCAATTTCGCGCCTTCAAAGAATCAACAACTTACGGGCGCATTCGGACGCGAAATTGGCTGACTGTACCCAGCCACCACGCAGTTTCTCCTTTTTGCGCCGGAAAGTAGCTAGTAAGCTGTCCGAGAAGAAGCGGCAGAGATGGCCGAACCGCGGCAGCCGACGGCAAGCGGTCGTCTGTTTGGCGGCGACGGGTTTGTCGAGCGATTTGGAGAGAACGTTCAGGCGCAAACTGAACCTGAAACGCACGGGGCGTCCCAAGAAAGGCCGCAGGCGGGCTTTAGCGCGGAAAGTCGTAGCCTGTCCAAGCCTGTCCCCGATTTCCCACTGTTCGGTCTCCGCGCTAGTCGCTGGCGCTCATGAGGATCGCGACGAGCTCTTGACCGCCGAAAGCCGTTGCGGAAACCGTGAGGCCCATCAGCTGGAAGCCTTCTTCTCCGGCTTGGTTTAGCTCCTTCTCCATCGTGTTAGTTCGGGTGGTTGTGTTGCGAAAACTTCCGTCGGGTACAAAAATCCTCGGCTCGACCGAACCTACCGAGTGACGCCGAAGATCCGGTTGATGAATTTTATCTGAGCAACGACGTCACCTTTCGCCACCCATCTCACCCTGCCCTTCCGGATCATGTGCATCACTTCGAAGCCTTGCAGTGTTCGCCAGGCCGTCGGGAACGAGAAGAAGCCCATGCCCACCCGCATCCTTCGTTTGATGAAGCGGTGGTCCTGCTCCACGATGTTGTTCAGGTAACGAACTTGGCGCAGTTTGCATCGTTTCCGTAGAATTCCCTCCGCCTTGAGTTCTTTCACTGCAGTGGGATAGGCAGGGTTGCAGTCCACGTTGATGACTCTCGGCATCGGGTTGCCGGGCATTTGCAGAGCCTTGTTGAAGAAGCGTTTGGCTGCTGCTACGTCTCGGCGAGCGGCCAGCAGAAAGTCGATCGTTTGGCCCTGTTTATCCACGGCGCGGTAGAGATACTTCCACCTTCCCTTGACGCGGACGTAGGTCTCATCCACGCGATAGGATTTGGAGACGGGCTTGAGATGAGGGCGGCAACGTCGATCCAGCTCCGGGGCGTAGCACTGAACCCAGCGAAAGATGGCGGTATGGTGGACCTGCAAGCCGCGCTCTCGCATCATCTCAGCCAACTGGCGGTAGCTCAGCGGATAGCGGAGATACCAGCGGACGCAGAGGAGGATGATCTCCTGGTGGTAGTGGCGCCACTTGAACGGGTTGTCGCTGGGGGTTGGCATCGTTCTTCACTCTACCGATACCCGAGTCCTGCCTGATAACCGTTTTTCGCAACACAACCCGCGGGACCATCGCGGATGCCGTGGACATCGGCGAGCACAGGTTGACATCGGCGAGCACAGGTTGAAGTCGAAGATTGCGCGGCGCGAGGTGCCCGTGTTTGAGAGCATCATGGCCGCGCCGGCTGAAACCCGAGCCCGCATGGTCGAAACACGAGCTGCGAATACTGCATCCACCCACGGTCCCCGAGCGAAAGGGTTCACAAAGCGGCTTGCTTAACAGGCCGGCTGCTGCTCTTCGCGGCGGCAGTCTCCACGCGAACAATCGGGCGTGGTTCCGGCTGGGTCTTCCGCGCCGTCCCGTGCCAGTTCGTAAACGCTTCCCGGATCAGATGTAGGATACTGCTGCGGTTCTGCGCGATGACCCGCAGCCAGGACCAGGTCGTGGTCTGGGGAAAATAGATGCCGCGGAAAAATATCCGCGCCACCAAATGGCCGATCCTGTAGGCCACGGGTTCGTCGCGGATGGAGTCAATGGCTCTTCGTGTCGCCGCCGGACTGTAGGAAGCCGTCCAGGCGTGTTTCACCTCCGCCTGCGCCTGGTCGCCGCTCATTTTCAAAGGCGTGTGCGCCATGTGGAAGGGAGCGAAGTCGAGCCAGTGCTTCGGCCGCGTGAGGCGCTTGTCCTTCGCCAGGCGATCGTAGAGCGGCGTTGCGGGAAACGGGGTGAGCAGTCCGAATACGGGCAATCCCGGGGGCCAGTTGCTCATCTCATTGAGCGTGCGCTCAGCGACGCCCGTAGTGTCGTTGTCCAAACCGAAGATGAACGATGTGATGGCGTAGATGTTTCGCTGGGCCAGCCGGTTGAGCACCTCCTCATACTCGGCGGGTTTGTTGAAGCTCTTATTCACGTCGGCAAGATTGGCCGGGTCGAGCGACTCCATGCCAATGAAGATCCAGCGTCCTCCCGACTCCGCGATCAAATCCACGAGTTCCTGGTCCCGGAGCAGATTGGCGCTGATTTGCGCCACCCAGGGCAGTTGCGCTCGCGCCGCGATCATGGCCCGCAGAAGAGACTTGGTTCGCTTGATGTTAATGGCAAAATTGTCATCGACGAAGAACACGCCGATTCGCCCGCGAGTGCGCCCGGCGCGTGACTTCAGATGCAGCAGTTCCTCCACGATGCTTTCATTGGTCCGGAACCGGATCGAGTCGCCAAAAAATCCCGTGACCGTGCAGAATTCGCACCCGTAAGGACAGCCGCGGCCGGATTCGATCGGAATGATGTGGAAAGTTTCCCAATCAGCTCGAAACTGCCTCATCAGCGGACGCACAAACCCGGGGATGCGGTTGAACTGATCGAGGTCGAAGTAATCCCAGGCGATCTGCGGATAGTCTTGCAGGGTCGGTTTCTTTTCTTGGCCGAAGGCATCCACCGGCGTGTAAGTGTCTTTGAGCCGGCCGCGGGCTGCGTCCTCGACGATCTGCGGCCACGTCTCATCCGCTTCGCCCAGGGCGACGGCGTCTGCGTGACGAGGCCCTCCGTCCCGGCCTAAAGGTTCGTCAGGCACTTCGGTCACGTGCGGTCCGCCCATTACCACGGGAATTCCCGCGGCGCGAAGAGCATCCGCCACGCGGTAGGCTTTGGCGATCATGCGTGTCATGGCACCAATGCCGACCAGGTCAATCTTCTGGTCGAGAGTAAATTGAACCAGCTCAGCATCGTTCATCGGCTGCGCATTGCCATCGACGAGTTGGACTTCGTGCTCTGGCGGCGTCAGCGCCTGCAAAAGAAACATCCACAGGTGCGGCATGAAATTTCGGGTCACGCCGTTGTCGGGGTTATACAGTAGGATCTTCATGAATGGCTGCTCTCTGCGGAGTGCTCGTCGCCGTCGGCCGTTGCCCCGGCGAATGGATTCTCAGGGGCGGTTGGGGTAAAGCCGCTCCAGCCGTTTGAGAAGAAGTCAGTCTCGCGTGTAGCGTCCGCATTGTAACACTGCCGGCCGTTTTCCGAACTCACTAGACGCTTTTCTCGCCAGGTCGCGAGGCGGAGTGCGTGAGAGGTTCGTCAGTACGAGGCGCGCGCCGCTCGGCGCCCAGTTCTTGAACAATGCGGGCGTACTTGAATGAATTCGTTACGGAACTGCTCAAGGATGGAATTACGGAACTAACCCAGGCCCCTGGGATCGACGATTGTTGGTGGTAAAAGAATTTTTCAGTGGGAGCTAAGGGGCTGAACCTTGGGCGCACGTATCATAAGTCGGAGCTCGCCCAGTCTTCGTCAAAAGAACTGTTTTGCAACGGCTGCTTGGAATCAGGTGAAATGGGGTATCCACTTAACTCAGGTGACCCCAAGATGTAGTATGCGCCCTCGTGGAGGATTATCCACGCGACCTGCTCGAGTTCGAGGCCCGCTTCGCCAGCGAAGGGGCCTGTCGCGACTATCTGTCCGCGTTGCGCTGGCCGGAGGGTTTCCGCTGTCCGGGATGCGGGCATGAGCGGGCTTGGCCGGTGCGCAAAGTGTGGTTCGAATGCGCTCGCTGCGGGCGGCAGACGTCGGTGACCTCCGGCACGATCCGGCACGATCTTCCAAGACACACGTAAGCCGCTGCGGCTGTGGTTCCGGGCGATCTGGCACGTCACTTCGCAAAAGAACGGGGTCAGCGCGCTGGGTCTGCAGCGCGTTCTCGGGTTGGGCAGCTATCAAACTGCGTGGACCTGGATGCACAAGCTGCGGCGAGCGATGGTGCGTCCGGGGCGGGAGCGATTGGCGGGCGTAGTCGAGGTCGATGAGACCTATTGGGGCGCTGAGGAAGAGGGTGTGAGCGGCCGGCAGACCGAGCGTAAAGCCTTGATTGCAGTAGCCGCGGAAGAGAGAGGCCGCGGGCTAGGACGGATCCGCATGCAGCGCGTGCGGAACGCATCGGCGGCCAGTTTGATGCCCTTCGTGGAGGAGTCGGTCGAGCCGGGAAGCGTGGTGCACACCGACGGCTGGCTGGGCTACGAGCCGCTGGAGAAAAAGGGCTACCAGCATCGCATCGTCTTTCTGTCGGGCCGCCGCAAGCAGGCCTCGGAATTATTGCCGAGGGTGCACCAAGCGATCTCGTTGCTCAAGCGCTGGCTGCTGGGCACGCACCAAGGCGCGGTTAGCCACGAGCATCTGGACTACTACCTCGACGAGTTTGTGTTCCGCTTCAACCGGCGCAGCTCACGCAGCCGGGGAAAACTCTTCTACCGCCTTGTGCAGCAGGCAGTCGCCGTGGACCCAACGCCGTATCGATCGATCGTCGCCGGACCCAGGGCGGCTCGACGAGGGTGAGCGGGGTGATCGAAGTCATGTCGCGCACCCATTGTTGCCCGCGCCCGACACCCGACGGCCCGTGTATGCGATAATAACTCAACTGTTGTTTCGATTCCTGAACTCCCTACCTTTTGTTCGCAGAACGGAAAGCAACAAGGTTTCACCCTCCCGTTGATCCCGCCGGCAGATCTTAGGAACGCTCAGACCGATAGATCAACAGCGAGTTTTCAACGAGGAGATTTTCTGTCATGCCAGAGCAAGGTGTTGTTAAGTGGTTTAACGAATCCAAGGGCTACGGCTTTATCCAGCAAGCCAGTGGAGAAGATGTTTTCGTGCATTTTTCGGCGATCCAGGGCGATGGGTACCGGACCCTGGCGGAAGGCGCCGCCGTCGAATTCGACGTAGAGCAAGGACCTAAGGGTCTACAGGCAGTCAACGTCACTCTGGGCGAGGGTTAGACGCCAGAACGGGCGTGGTCGAAAACAGCCATGCCCGGCAAACACCCACATCGCAGGTCTGCGCCACACCCTGGCGTAAGACCTGCGAGCCCCCTCCTGGTTGCCATCCGGCATGTGGAATCGGACGTGAGTGTCTTTGAGGATAAGGCTTGGCGCCGACACTCCACAATCCCTTCTATTTAAAGCACTTGCTGGCCGCTGTTGATGTCTTAGCGTACATTTTTACACCAATCTGCTCGGTACCCTGAGCCGGCTTCATCGGATCTTCTCTCGCACAGGGGATTACGCATATTGGATGAAGAGAGAAAACGGCGCCGGAGGGACCTCTTAGGGTCGACGGCAGCTTAGGTGCTTCCGCCCCACATGAGGAGATTGTGCCGGCGTAAGAAGGTAGGTTTTTAACAAGCCGACTCGGGTAGTCGCTCTGACAAGTTCCCACCCGAGCCGGACAGGCGGGCGGCTTCGGCACAGAGGCCTCCACCGCTCTACTGCCATTTTAGAGCGTTGCGAGGCTGCAGCCAAGCCACCCTCCTACACAAAGTTGCTCGGGAACGTGGATCAGAAAGGACATAGGAGGGACAAAATGGTTGAGATGCCTTTACCATACTGGCTTGGTTTCGTGCTGGTTGCGGTCGTGGCCGGCTGTTTTAACGGGGTGGTGGTTGTTCCGGCGTTAAGTCGGAGAGAAACTGCCAGCATAAAAAGTAGGGCCTGAGCCTCGGGCTCGGCACCCTAAGATACTTGGGCGGGCCTCAAAAGGCCCGCCCTTTTTTTCGCCCTCTCAGCAAACGGTGGAACTCATCAGGCGTCAAGCCGGCTTGCTTGATGATGGTTTCGAGGGTGCGACGTTTGAGGTCGCGGTTGTGGAGTGGGACGGTTACGCGGAGCGTGGGGTTGTTGGGGTGTTTAGGGTACCGGGAAACTTGGGGCGGGGGGGTCCTCTAGGCGGTCATTTCGATGAGTGCACCGACTGCGGCTATCAGCCGGACAGCCCGGCCTCCAGACGCCCAAACGTCGAGGTCTAAGCGCTGCGGGCGGCCCGGAGTATGCGACCCTTTGCTGTTAATACAGGAAAAGAACAGCATCATTGGCCATCGGGGTAGTGAGCAAAGTCTCTGCAGATGAGCGCAGATGAGCGCAGATGAGTGGATACAGAGAAAAACGCGCCACTTTTCCGCAGTCACCTGGTGCCAATGGTGGCCACTCGGGACCTACTTCGCTGCTGACATAGAGATGACACATACGCATCGGCGCAAGGTGATATATCCTGTAAATTACTGAAAATATTGGCTGGCGCGCCCAGGACTCGAACTGGTGACCTCCTGCTTGTGAGCAGGCGCTCTAACCCAACTGAGCTAACCTGCATATTTCACCAGGGGGTAGGAAAAGGGCTGCCGGTTGTGGCATAAAACGTTTATGGACAAAACGTTAGCGCCACAGAAGACCAGCAGCCCTCCGGTAACAGAGTGTAGCCAATCGAGCTTGTCGTTTGCCAGGCACTTTCGCCGCCAGGTGAGCGCCCAGTTTGACGGCGGGGTGATCAGCTCCGACGGCGGCGCGCTGCTGTTGCGCGAGGTCGACCGGCGCATCAACCTGCTGCCGCGGGTGGCCGCCTGCTTCGAAGACCGGCGCGATCCCCAGCTGATCGAGCACCAGGTCGGGGAGCTGGTCTCGCAGCGGGTCTACGCGCTGGCGCTGGGCTATGAGGATCTCAACGATCACGACGAGTTGCGCTCCGATCCTGTGCTGGCGCTGCTGGCCGGCAAGAGCGACTTGGAAGGGCAGAAGCGCAAGCAAGAGCGTGATCGCGGCAAGCCGTTGGCCGGCAAGTCGACGCTGCACCGGCTGGAACGCACGACCGACGGCGTGGACCGCTACAAGAAGATCCGCTGTGACAGCGAAGCGATCGACCGCCTGCTGGTGGACGTGTTTGTGGAAGCGCACCCCGAGCCGCCCGAGGAGATCATTCTCGATATCGACGTCACCGATACGCCCTTGCACGGGCAGCAGGAGGGGCGTTTCTTTCACGGTTACTACAGACACTATTGCTATCTGCCGCTGTACATTTTTTGCGGCCAGCACCTGTTGTGTGCCCGGCAGCGGGTGTCGAATCAAGACGCGGCGGCGGGCAGCGTCGAGGAGCTGGAGCGGATCGTGGCGCAGATCCGGGAAGCCTGGCCGGAGGTGCGCATCATCGTGCGCGGTGATTCCGGGTTTTGTCGCGACGAGTTGATGAGCTGATGCGAGGAGAACGGGGTGGATTACGTGCTGGGGCTGGCGCGCAACGAACGCTTGCGGGAAATGATTGCTGAGCAGATGGGGGCGGCCGCCAAGCGGCAACAGCGGACGGGGAAGCCGGCGCGGGTGTTTACGGAGTTCGAGTATCAGACGCGGCGGAGTTGGAGCCGGGCGCGGCGGGTGGTGGCCAAAGCCGAACAGCTTGCGGGCAAGGAGAATCCGCGCTATGTGGTGACCTCGCTGGATGCCGAGAGCAGGCCGGCGCAGCAGCTGTACGAGCAACTCTACTGCGGGCGCGGGGAGGCGGAGAATCGCATCAAGGAGCAGTTGAGTCTGTTCAGCGATCGCATGAGCACGGAGACGCTGCGGGCCAATCAGCTGCGGCTGTATCTATCGTCGCTGGCCTATGTGTTGATGGCGGCGCTTAGGCGGCTGGGGCTGCAGGGCACGGTGTGGGCGCGGGCGCAGACGGAGACGATCCGGCGGGGGTTGTTGAAGATCGGCGCGCAGGTGAAGGTGAGCGTGCGGCGGGTGTATCTGTCGCTGGCCGGCGGCTACCCCTATGAGCAGGCGTTCTGGGCGGTGTATCGGGCCCTGCGTCCGCCGGGATTAGCAACTGTTTGATAACACGGAGCGAAACAAAAAACGGCGGCCCAGGAAGTCGAATGGCTAAGTGTTTCTAAAATCGGGAACAACCCGAAAAACGGACTTTCGCGGACCACTGTCGGCGGTGTGGAGCGCCCCGCCGAGGCCCTCGCCCCCCTGGCCAGGGTTGATTCCGACCTTCCGCCCCTATTTCGGCTCCCTCAACCCTTCGCAAAGCCACTGGTGAGAAATGCGGGCTAACCGCCCGTCTTTTCCGGGGCTTGCGGAATGTCCCCCAGATCACCGTGTACGCTCGACAGTTGCCACAATCACGAGTTCTGTACGCAGTCATCGGGGGCGGACGGGGCCCAAGGTCATTGAGGGCAGGGGAACAATATGGGCACATCGAGCAGGCGAAACCAGCCCAAGTGAGACTACATGAGACTAGAACCCCAGCAGGGTAAGCGTTTTGGTGCCAACAACTTCTATTGAAAACACAGGACTTATGGGTGTCGGTAAGCAGCCGTAAAACGGCTGGCCTAGCAACTGCCTGATATGGCCGCGTAAACGCGGCTCGAACGTCATGAGAGCCGCTTGGGCGAGCCCGTTGCGCGTGTGGGATAGGCGAGTAGGTGAAGGGAGAAGCAACACGCGGACCCTGGAAAGGCGCGGGGTCCGCGCTACACAGGCTACGCACTCCCCATCGCCCCAAACCTTTTACCGGGTTACTCAACATCGTTATGGTGGGCACATGCAGCTAGACTCATGTTGTTTAGGCTGCCGTCACCGGTCCGGAAGCAGAATCGAGTCTGGTGGGATTTCTTAAACACATCCAAGTAGTAAATCGTGCCCATCACATACAGACGATTTGGACCTTTCCGAATGGCATCGATCTGTTGCTGGCGTGAGAACGGTTCAGATGAGGTAGACCATATGGTGAAGCTTGTGCCCGGGGCTAGGACCGCATTACTTGTGCGGTTTCCTATGGTTTCGTCCGCGAGATCGTCCGACGAGAGAACCGCCCGGCTGAAAACGGCGCTAGCCACCGCGGTCTCAATGGCTGGAGTACGACCGCTGTTTGCGATGCGCAAGACCACCTTCGGCCTTTGTCCAATCGCCAAGGGATCCGCTAGTTGCGCCGATTCGACGACAACCCACGCTCGCTCTCCGACCCGGAGATAATGCCAGCCCACAGCTAGCGAAACTGCCGCTATTAGAGTCGATATTGCGGCTACCGTGGCTGAGCGTTTAGAGGCCCTAGCCGCATCGATCGTAGCTGTTGTTCTCTTCTCATCTTGGGTCTGTAATCCCAAAAATGGGGTATCCACTTGACTCAGGTAACCCCAACATCTTGTGGTTGGGCTCACGGGGCCTCAGCGTCCCAGTCGGCGACGATCGATCGATACGGCGTTGGGTCCACGGCGACTGCCTGCTGCACAAGGCGGTAGAAGAGTTTTCCCCGGCTGCGTGAGTTGCGCCGGTTGAAGCGGAACACAAACTCGTCGAGGTAGTAGTCCAGATGCTCGTGGCTAACCGCGCCTTGGTGCGTGCCCAGCAGCCAGCGCTTGAGCAACGAGATCGCTTGGTGCACCCTCGGCAATAATTCCGAGGCCTGCTTGCGGCGGCCCGACAGAAAGACGATGCGATGCTGGTAGCCCTTCTTCTCCAGCGGCTCGTAGCCCAGCCAGCCGTCGGTGTGCACCACGCTTCCCGGCTCGACCGACTCCTCCACGAAGGGCATCAAACTGGCCGCCGATGCGTTCCGCACGCGCTGCATGCGGATCCGTCCTAGCCCGCGGCCTCTCTCTTCCGCGGCTACTGCAATCAAGGCTTTACGCTCGGTCTGCCGGCCGCTCACACCCTCTTCCTCAGCGCCCCAATAGGTCTCATCGACCTCGACTACGCCCGCCAATCGCTCCCGCCCCGGACGCACCATCGCTCGCCGCAGCTTGTGCATCCAGGTCCACGCGGTTTGATAGCTGCCCAACCCGAGAACGCGCTGCAGACCCAGCGCGCTGACCCCGTTCTTTTGCGAAGTGACGTGCCAGATCGCCCGGAACCACAGCCGCAGCGGCTTACGTGTGTCTTGGAAGATCGTGCCCGAGGTCACCGACGTCTGCCGCCCGCAGCGAGCGCATTCGAACCACACTTTGCGCACCGGCCAAGCCCGCTCATGCCCGCATCCCGGACAGCGGAAACCCTCCGGCCAGCGCAACGCGGACAGATAGTCGCGACAGGCCTCTTCGCTGGCGAAGCGTACCTCGAACTCGAGCAGGTCGCGTGGATAATCCTCCACGAAGGCGCATACTACATCTTGGGGTCACCTGAGTCAAGTGGATACCCCATTCCCAAAATATGGGACAATCTTCTTTCCCATTCGGGGTGGTCCACGTATCCCCGCACTACTGCTTCTCTCCCCTTGTTTTCTCCCCCGAAGACCTTGACAAATTGAGCGAATTCCTCATCGGTCTTCGCATTCAGTGCGTCTTTGAGATCATCTCTCGTCATTGTCGTTGTTAGCGTACCGAAACACGCGAGCCGAGCCCGGGATCAACGTTCTTCTCTACAGCTTCCCCTCAGGCGTCTTGCCCTGGGCCTGTGATTCGCCCTTAAATCGGTACGGAACCCAAAACCATTTCGACATTCTCTTTATCTTCGCCACCTGTCGTTGCTTCCACATTGAGGGTCACGCCGGTGAGGTTGAAAGTGGGATATGAACTATCCCTTCTCACTTTCAGACGTTCTTTTTCGGCCAGCGCTTTGATCGCATTCGCTTCCTCACGACTCAAAGGCACCTCCATCGTCAAGAAAAGAAGGGGCTCTTCCGGGTTTTAAGTGGGCGAAGGAGCCAGATCGAGTTTCCCACAGTGGAAGTAGATGGCGTTGATGAAGTTCTGTTGATTGCGGAAACCGCGCGCCGTGGGCTTGACCCATTGAATCCTTGAGTTCAACCCCTCGCTGACCGCGTTCGTAATGCGGTGTTTCAGATACGTGAGTATGTTTTCGAGGCGAGCCGTCAACATCCGCGCTACGGTGACCATCGGCGTCAGCCGGCTGCGACTCGCCCAGCCGCGCCATTGCTCGAAGAAAGCTCGCGCCGCCGATTCGCGACGATAGTCGAACAGCCGCATCGCCGTTTCCTTCAACGCCCACGCCCGCGCCGTCTTCAAGTCGCTTTCGCGCAGCGCGCGGAACTCGCGCCAGGCGTCCTCGGAAAAGTTCGCCGGATGCCGCAGCCAAGCGTACTTCGTGCCTGTCAAACGCTCGTCGCCGAGGGCCAGTAAACGCTTGTTCTCCGCCCGCCGCACCTGGTCCACCGCCTTCGCCAGATGCGCCGCGATGTGATATTTGTCGTAAACGATCTTTTTCTCCGATTCGTCGAGATGCTCCCGGGTCGAGGCGACGTAAGGATCCCACATGTCCATCGCGACGGCCTCGACTCGGGCGAGTTGCTCTGCGCTCAACGTCTTCCAAAAGCCGTCCAGGCTGGCCTGGCGGCGTCCCTCGGCGACGAACAACACGCGCGAGCGGTTGAGATCGTTGACGACGGTGAGATAGCGATGGCGCTTGCGGAAGCTCTTCTCGTCGACGCCCAGGTAGGGAATCGGCTCTGCCGCGCGACGTTCGAGCCCACGTTGCACGGCGCGTTCCAGGATGCCGTGAATCTCGTCCCAGCTCAGCGCCAGCAACTCGGCGATGCCTTGCTGGCTGGCTTCCTTCAGCCACGAGATCGCGAGAGCTTCAAACAGCGCGGTGAAGCGGCTGGAAGCCTCGGCCCAGGGCAGTCGCACGACGCGCGGCCCGTGCTCGGAGCAGTCGCTGCGCGGCGGCCGGGCGTGCAGGATCGTGCGGTACTGACAGGTGTCGAGGTGACGCCAGCGGCGTTCGGGCTGATGATCGTGGAGTGCGCACACGGCGCTGCATTGGCGGCACGGCCAGCGGACTTGCTCGTCGTGTTCGAGGAAGACGTGGACTTCGCCGTCGGCTCGGCGCAGCTCCACTCGCACGACTTTCCAGGGACTTTCGATGCCCAGAATCTGGCGGTATAGCTCGCGGTCTTGCATCCCGCGAGACTACCACCGAGCCTCACTCGCCCACTAGAAACCCGGAAGAACCAAAGAAGGTTGGTGGGGTGCTTACGGTCGTAGCAGTCATTCCCAACAATCCTCGGTGGATGCGTCAAAGTCCCGTGGGAGTATCGAACCTGTCCTGAAAACGGATCTTTTCGTGCGATCTTAATAAACTTTCTAGATCCGTTGAAGATGGAAACACGAAAACGGATCTTGGGGGATGTTTCATCCAGCATTGTGTAGTCAACGTCATAGACAGTTTGGTGCAGCCATGTCCCAGTCGGGATCTTGAGAAGACCATTGTCAAAAGCCCCTTGCGTGCGGTTCCTTTCGATCGGAGCGGCCTTGCCTCTTGCCTCTCTGCCTATCCACCAAAGCCAAGCGACCCCGATTGCTGGAGCAATAAGACCGTCCCACTCCTTAACAAACCCCACGAGTGGGTCCCAAAGTCCTAGGAAATCCAAGTCGCCCCCGGTTTTGATGCCGGTATAGATCCAATGCGACGCCTTTTTGAGTACGTCCCAGAGAAGCAACAGAGATGGTGGTACGGCCTTCCATCGCAATCGTCGGCGGACCCAGCCCGGTATTTGCACGCTAGAACCCTATCATCGCCCTATCCTTCCGTCAAGTAGATAATCACCCTTTCAGAATTCGCAATAATCATTGACTCTCGGGTCACAAAGCGATTTAATCGGGTTGTCCTGCTGCCGCCCATCAGGCCACAATCTGCGGGATCAGCTCGCCCTGTACGTCGGTAAGCCGAAAGTGACGGCCGTTGAAGAAGTACGTCAAGCGCTCGTGGTCCAGGCCCAACAGATGGAGCAGCGTGGCATGGATGTCGTGGTGGTTCACAACCTGCTCGGCCGCCTTGTAGCCAAACTCGTCGGTGGTGCCGATAACCTGCCCGCCCCGGATGCCGGCGCCGGCCATCCAAAGGGTCATGGCGCCGGGGTTGTGGTCGCGCCCGACGCCGCGTTGCGATATAGGCATTCGTCCGAACTCGGAATGCCAGATGACGAGTGTGTCGTCGAGCAGACCTCGATGCTTGAGGTCTTTGATCAACCCCGCGATGGGCTTGTCGACCTCCTTGGCGTGCAAGGTATGGTTCTCGACGAGGTTGGTGTGCGCGTCCCAGGTGTCAATATTCTGCATCACCATCGCACCGTTATAGAGCTGCACGAAGCGCACTCCGCGCTCCACCAAGCGGCGCGCCAGCATGCATTGTTTGCCGAAGGGCTCGGTAGTCGGATCGTCCAGTCCGTAGAGCTTTTTGGTTGATTCGCTTTCCTTGGACAGGTCAACCGCCTCGGGCGCACAGGTTTGCATCCGATAGGCGAGTTCATATGAAGCGATCCGCGCCGCCAGTTCGGTGCTGCCCGGATAGCGGTCGGCGTGCTCTTGATTGAGCCGGTTTAAGTGGTCAAGCCGGGCGCGCTGCTGCTCGGGGGAAACGTATTCCGGGGGCGGGTGGAGATCAAGAATGGGATCGCCGCTGGCGCGGAACACCGTGCCCTGGTAGGCCGCCGGCAAGAATCCGCTGCTCCAATTCGCCGGACCGCTGAAGGGGCCTCCGCGGTAGTCGTAGATGACGACAAATCCCGGCAGGTTCTGGTTTTCGCTACCCAGTCCGTAAGTCACCCAGGAGCCGACACTCGGGAAGCCCATCAGCAGCGAGCCGGTATTGACCTCGTAGTGCGATAGTACATGGTCATTGGAGCGGCCTTGGGCGGAGCGGATGAAGGCGAGGTCGTCGACCATCCCGGCCACGTTGGGGAACAACTCGGATACCTCGATGCCGCTCTGGCCGTGTTTTTTGAACCCAAACGGACTTTTCATCAGCGGCCCGGGATACCCCTGACGTACCCGAACGGGACCTTTCCCGGTCAAGGGCCGGCCATGGTACTTGGTGAGCATCGACTTCGGGTCGAAGGTATCAACGTGGCTCACGCCGCCACTCATGAAAAGCGAGATGACGGCCTTGGCCCGAGGCTTGAAATGACTCGCTCTTGGGGCGATGGGTGAATCGACAGCCAGGGAACCCGCGCAGGGCGTTTCCGTGGGCGTTCGATCGGCGGCCAGCAGCCCGTTCTCCGCCAGCAAGGAGGCTAAAGCCAAGCCGCTGATACCCTCTCCAGCTTCGAAGAGGAAATCCCGCCGCGAGACGAACTGCCTTTTGTTGCCCGGGCGATCGCTCTTTGGAGGTGATGCCATGGCTTAGGCTAGGGCTTAGTTGCGCTCCGTCTCACGTCAATCCGCGCTCCATAAAGTTTTCGACCGGAATGTCGGGCTGGAAAGCCCGACACGGCACGCTGAAAGCGTGCGCCACGTCGTATCAAGCCGACCACATCCCGACACAGCACGCTGAAAGCGCGCGCCACGTCAGGGCGACCAGTGTTTGGACGTAACGGCATGACTTGGCTAGTTAATATAAACAAACTCGTTGAGGTTGAAGATCACATCGCAAAGGTCGGTCAAAGCGGCCAACCCGGGGGACGCGTGTCCACGGCTCTGGTGATAGGTTTTCTGCCGGGTTAGGAACGACACGTTCGCTTCCAGTTCTTGGGGAGTTGGCTCGCGACTGAGAGCAATGCGATACGCCTCGGTAACGGTGAGCGGCGGATCGTGACCAGCTTGGTGGTCAACCCGTTTCGCGAAGTAGCCGGCCTGAAGGAGCACAAACTCATTGTTCAGCAACGTCAAAGCCTGCGTGGGGACGGTCGTCGTGTTCCGACCCTCGCAGGTCACGTTCGGGTCCGGCTGATCGAAAACGTCAAACATGGGGTAGCGCAGGCCTCGTTTCCAGTAGGAATAGACGCTGCGGCGCCAGACCTCGGGCCCCTCTTTGGTCAGGACCCACTTGCCCATGCCGAACGAACGCCAGACGCTCTCCGGGACAGGCGGAAAAAACGGTTTACCTCCCTGAGCCAAATTGAGATTCCCGCTGACCGCCAGGATGCTGTCGCGGATGGCCTCGCCCTCCAAGCGGCGCTGGGGGGAACGCCAAAGTAGTGAATTGTCGGGGTCGGCCTCGGCATTGGCTTCCCGATGGTAGTCGGACGCCATGCGGTAGGTCTCGGAGGTCATGATAAGCCGGTGCATCTGCTTGATGCTCCAGCCCCGACGGACAAACTCCGTGGCCAGCCAGTCCAGCAACTTGGGGTGAGTCGGCCGCTGACCGGTGCGGCCGAAATTACTCGGGGTTGCTACGATGCCTTTTCCGAAATGGTGCTGCCAGATGCGATTGACCATGACGCGCGCCGTCAGTGGATGATCGGGGGAAACGATCCACTCGGCGAGCGCCCAGCGGCGGCCAGTCGAGACATGCCCGCTTGACCGTGGACGGGCGGTCGGAGGATCACCACGGGTAACCACCTGCAAGAAACCGGGCCGCACTTCGGGCCCCTTCGTATGGTAGTCGCCTGTCGGTAGAAAGTAGGTACTGGGAGGGTTGTAGGGCTTGCCCGGTTCAGGAAGGAAGGCGCCTTCCGCGTTGTAGACCTCTCGATTCCCTTTTCCCGGCAGCGGCTCATCGCCGGGGCCATCCGGAGCAAAACGGTAGTCGCCATCCCGAATGCCCATGGCCATCGGGACCGCGTCCCGAAGACTTTCCTGGAGCTTTTCGATGCGATTCTTGATCTCCTGAACCTCGGCGCGATCCGTGTCATTGAGCAGGTTGCTAACGTCGTGCACCCGGAAGGTGAGCACTTGCTCGGCGAGCAGCTCTTGGCCGGGTGTCCTTTCAGACTGGGGAGTGCGTAGGGCTTCCTGGATATCCTCGGGCAACTCCGCCATCATTTTTTTGAAAGCTGCCGCCCTATAGGGGTCTTCGATTTCCGCAAGGCGAGCCTTGAGCGGTTCGATCTCCGCTTCGAGCGCGGCTTTTCGGGTCCCGTAGGCTGACTCTTCGCCAGGCGGGACGAGAGGGTAGTCGTACTTCACGAACGGAAAGAAGACAGCCATCATCCGGTAGTAATCAATCTGCGGGATGGGATCAAACTTATGGTCGTGGCAGCGAGCGCAATTGGCCGTCAGAGCCATAAAGGCGCGGCTGGTCGTACCGATCATGTCATCGAGATACTCGTAGCGATATTGCGGGTTGTCTTTTTCGCGGAAGCCGACGCGGGGGCCCACACGGTGGAAGCCCGTGGCAATCAAGCTGTCGAAGGTGACTTCGTCCAACTCGTCCCCGGCAAGTTGTTCCCGAACAAACTGGTCATAGGGTTTGTCTTCGTTGAACGCGCGGATGACGTAATCACGGTAGCGCCAGGCGTGGGGGTAGTCGAAGTCGTGCTCGTAGCCGTGGCTGTCGGCGTAGCGGGCGACATCGAGCCAGTGGCGTCCCCAGCGCTCCCCGTAGTGCGGAGAGGCTAACAGTCGGTCGATGACCTTCTCAAAAGAGTCGAGCGAGTCGTCGTGGACAAAGGCTTCAACTTCCTCCGGTAGGGGGATGATCCCGATCAAATCGAGATAGGCGCGCCGGATCAGAGTCCGCTTGTCGGCGGCCGGTGCCGGGAGAAGCCCCTCCGACTCAAGTCGGTCCTTAATAAATGCGTCGATCGGGTGGCTGTTCCACCGCGGATCGCGAACATCGGGTATAGGATGCCGCGCGGGTTCCCGAAAAGCCCACCATTGACGGTCTTCCTCGGTGATCTCGGTTTCGGGCACGCTCGCCTGCCGAGCAGTTGCCGCGGGGCTTGCGGGCGGGCCATCCCACTTCGCGCCTTGATCGATCCACTCACGTAGGACCTCGATCTCTTCGTCGCTGAGGCTGCCGCCCATCGGCATGACCGGCGCTTCCATTCCCGACACCCGAAGATACAGCGGGCTTTGCTGGGCGTCACCCGGAACGAGCGCGGGGCCGTGGACACCGCCCTCGAGCATTCCCGTCCGCGAGCTGAGGTCGAGATCGGACACCTTTTGCCCATCACCGTGGCACTGGAAACACTTCTGCTCCAGAATAGGGAGAACGTCTTTTGAAAAGATGGGGTCGGGCGCGTCGGGTGCGCCGAAAGAAACCCCGGCCGGCAAAAGGACTATCGTGGCCAGAGCGGTCAGCGCACGTTACGCTCCTCGCCGGACAGGGCCACGTTTGAGGGCAGGCAGCATTTTCTAGTGCCCCGCGCTAGGCCGAGTTTGTGCAAAACCTGGGGACAGTCCACCGCGCCTCCCGGAAGTCATTGATGAAGCGCTGCCCGTGGGGATGGCGCTAGGGTCCCCGTTTTCGCAAACCCGTCCTGTGGGTTCACCTGCAAGTCTAGGAATCGGGAAGGCACATGTCAATGGGTCAACAACGAACCCATCGTTCAGGCGAGCGCCTTGCGAATTACTTCGCCACGCACGCCGGTCAGGCGCTGGTCGAGCCCTTGGTAGAAATAGGTGAGCTTGGTGTGGTCAAGACCCATCAAATGCAGGATTGTTGCGTGAAAGTCGGAAACATGCCAAGGGTCCTCGACAGCCTTGAACCCCAACTCGTCCGTCGCGCCGATCGCTTGGCCGCCTTTCACGCCGGCGCCGGCAAGCCACATACTGAAGCCGAGCCAGTTGTGATCGCGGCCGGGCTTGTCCACACCCTCGCTCGTAGGCGTGCGGCCGAACTCGCCGCCCCATACCAGCAGAGTCTCGTCCCATAGACCCGTACGCTTCAAATCCGTTATCAGCGCGCCGATCGGCTGGTCGGTTTCGCCGGCGTGGAGCGTGTGGTTCGAGATGCAGTCGAGGTGACCGTCCCAGGTGTCTTCGATATGACCTCCGCCGGAATAAAGCTGGACGAATCGCATTCCGCGCTCGATCAGCCTTCGCGTGATCAGACATTTGCGGCCGAAGTCTTCGGTCAGCTCGTTGTGGAGGCCATACATTTCTCGGGTTTTGCGGCTTTCCGCGTCGAGATCGACTGCATCGGCAGCGGTGGTCTGCATTCGATAGGCCAGCTCGTAGGAATGGATGCGGGCCTCGAGTTCAGAATCGCCGGCGTGCCGCCGCTGGTGCGTTTCATTGAGGCCCTTGAGCAAATCTAGCGAGTGGCGCTGGGTTCGCTCGCTGACGCCTTCCGGCGTCTCGAGATTCAGCAGCGGCGACCCGCCACTGCGAAACAGCGTGCCCTGGTAGGCCGCAGGCATGAAGCCGGAGCTCCAGTTCGACGCGCTGCCGATGGGCCCTCCACGGGGGTCGGTCATCACGACGAAGCTCGGCAGATCCTCGCTCTCGGTCCCTAGGCCATAGCTGAGCCAGGATCCCAAACTCGGCTTGCCGATCACGACGCTTCCGGTGTTCATCTGAATGCAACCGGAAGCGTGAGCAGCCGTGTCGGTTTGAAGGGAACGGATCACGCACAGGTCGTCGGCGTGTTTTGCCGTGTTTGGGAAAAGGCTGCTGATTTCGAGACCGCTCCGACCGTGCCTCGTGAACTCAAAGGGCGACTGCATCAGGTGGCCGATGGGGCGGTTGTTGGAGCCGACCACGGCGTCTCCTTGGTAGGGAGTGCCGTTGTATTTCGTCAGCGCCGGTTTGGGATCGAAGGTATCCACCTGGCTGGGAGCCCCGTTCATGAACAGGAAGACGACGTGCTTGGCTTTGGCGGGGAAGTGGGGTTCACGAGCTGCTAATAGGCCTTTCGCCCGCGGACCCGTTTTCGCCGAGGCAGCACGGGCCTGGGATTGAAAGAACCCGTCACGCGAAAGCAGATCGATGAGCGCAAGCATCGGGAACCGGGCGCCCGTGTTCCACAGAAACTCGCGCCGGCTGTGGGGCCGGCGGTGGGGTTTTGGGTTAGGAAGGCTTCCGTTCTTGACCACTTTCTTTTTGGCGTGTAGGAGCGCCCCATGTCACGCCCGCGGGCACAGCATGCTGTGCCCCTACATTCCCGACCGATTGGCTACGCGGCGCGGCGCTTGCTTCGCCGACCGCGACTCTCACATGATCATAGCGCCTTGCCGGCGCTTCTGAATGGTCGGCAAACCTTGCTCCCCTGAGCAGGCTAAAGGACGGAGGAAATATCTGTCTTCGAAAAATCGTTGCCCTTGTACAACAGCGGCTCGTCGGTTGCCTTAGCAAGTGCGTATGAGAAGCAATCGCCGAAGTTTAGCCGGGCGGGATGGCCACGGCTCTTGCCGTAATGTTCAAAGGCATGGAGCGCGAGGTCCGCTTGCTCTTGGCTGACAGGCTCCACTTGCACGCCGGACTCCTTGAGGAAATCCGAGAAATCTTTGCGGGCACCTAGCGGCTGGCGAGACAGGAGTACCGCTCCGACTTCGACCACCGAGGCTGCCGAGATCAACGGGGAGGGGGCAGCTTCGATTGCTGCCGCGAAGACTTCCGCGTCCGGCTCTTGCAATAAAATCGCCAGGGCGGCAGACGAATCAACCACCATCAGTGCGGCAGTCCGTCTTCGTCGTAAAGGATTTCATCCGGGGACCGAGGATCGGCGACCGGCCGCGACGCACACCGGCGTCCGATTCTCATGAGCTTCTCAGCTACGCCCGACCGCCCTCGTTTTCCCTTCTCGCGCTCGAGCCGCTCGCGAATCGCCTCCGTGACGGCACGAGTCATGCTCTCGCCGGTGACGTCGGCTAGCTGGGTAGCCATGCGATGCGCCTCTTCGTTTTTGATGTTGAGTTGCATGAACCGACCGGTAGAATTTACGAATAATTCTACCATGCGCTGCTCTTCGGGCGGCAAGCCGTGACCTCGGCACGAGAGGGTCGCATCAAAAGGCCGCGAATCTCAACGGGGAGATTCGCGTTACAAACCCACGGACAAGCCGCAACCCATTGATTCCCCGTAGGTTGTGAGGAATTGGGTTTGTTTGGTAATTTGTTCTCGCTCGTCGAGCGTCATGCCGGTCTCCACGGTCCCCCTCTTTCAGAATAGCGAGCGTGTCAAGTCAAGTGTGTCCGTCGGGCGGTGAACGAAAAGCCGCGGATCTGGAAACGGCGCCAGCCCCGCGCTACGGCCTGCCGGGCTGGCGGGCACAGCATGCTGTGCCCCTACATTCCCAGCGGGTTGGCCGTGTGTCGTCGGCGCTTGCCTCGCCGAGTGCGACTCTCAGTTGATCGCAGCGGGCGCCGTCACCCTTTTCTCGAAGCGGATCTTGGCCCGCTCGGCACCGGCATCGGCGAGAACCACGTCGCCCTCGCCGAAGTCGCCGTTGAGGATGGCCAGGGCCAAGGGGTCCTGAATCAAGCGCTGAAGGGCCCTCTTCAACGGACGGGCGCCGAACTGCTCGTCATAGCCTTCCTTGAGGACGAGATTCTTGGCCGCCTCACTGACTTCAAGATCGATCTTCTTTTCGGCCAGCAGTTCCCGCACATAGCCGAGCTGCAACTCGAAGATCTTGCCCAGATGCTCACGACCCAATCCGTTGAAGACGATGATGTCGTCGACCCGGTTCAGAAATTCAGGGCGGAAGGTGCGACGCAGCTCCTCGAACAGCTTGCGTCTCATATACTTGTTTGCCTCACCGCTATCGTGAGTCAACGAGAAGCCGATCGCACTGTGGATGTCCCCCGAGCCGACATTCGACGTCATGATGATCACGGCGTTGTTGAAGTTGACCGTTCGGCCCTTGCCGTCGGTGAGGCGGCCGTCGTCGAGTACTTGCAGCAGCACGTGGAAGACGTCCGGGTGCGCCTTCTCGATTTCGTCGAGCAAAATGACCGAGTAAGGCTTTCTTCGGACGTGCTCGGTGAGTTGGCCTCCTTCTTCATAGCCGACGTATCCGGGAGGCGCCCCGATCATTCGCGCCACGGCGTGTTTTTCCATGTACTCGGACATGTCGATGCGGACCATCGCCTGTTCGTCGTCGAAGAGGAATTCGGCGAGAGCTCGCGCCGTTTCCGTCTTGCCGACGCCGCTCGGCCCCAGGAAGACGAAGGTCCCGATGGGCCGTTTCGGATCGCTCAGGCCGGCGCGGTTACGCCGGATGGCATTTGAAACATGGTTGATAGCTTCCTCCTGGGCGACCACTCTTTGGCTCAGGCGATCCTCCATGTGGACCAACTTCTGCATCTCGCCTTCGAGCATGCGCGACACCGGAATACCGGTCCACTTGGCGACGATGCGGGCGATGTCCTCTTCATCGACCTCGCCGCGAAGCAAACTGCTGTCGGTCGTCTGCTCCTCTAACTTCTTCGTGGCTTCGTCTAGCTCTTTTTCAACCCGGACGATTTCTCCGTAGCGGATCTCGGCGGCTCGCTGCAGATTGCCCTGACGAGTCGCTTCTTCTTGTTCGTTGCGGAGCTTCTCCTGTTCCTCCTTGATAGCCTTGACCCTGTCGATGGCCTCCTTCTCCCCTTGCCAACGTTGCCTGAGGCGGCTGGATTCGGAGCGCAGCCCCTCTAATTCGTTTTCAATCGTTCGCAGGCGTTCCTTGGAGGAGCGATCCGACTCCTTCCGCAAAGCCTGTTTCTCGATCTCGAGCTGCATGACGCGGCGGTCGATTTGGTCGACCTCGACAGGCACGGAATCCACCTGAATTCGCAGAGTCGCGCCGGCCTCGTCAATCAAGTCGATCGCCTTGTCGGGAAGAAAACGATCGCTGATATAGCGGTGCGAAAGAGTTGCCGCCGCGACAAGCGCCGAGTCCCGGTAGCGGACGCTGTGATAAATCTCGTAGGTCTCCTTGAGACCGCGCAGAATAGCTATCGTGTCCTCGACATTGGGCTGATCCACTAAGACCGTTTGGAAACGCCGCTCCAACGCCGGATCCTTCTCGACATACTTCCGATACTCGTTGATCGTCGTGGCCCCGACGCAGCGCAGCGTCCCTCGGGCCAGCGCCGGCTTCAGCATGTTGGCGGCGTCGATCGACCCTTCGGCCGAGCCCGCGCCGACAAGGGTATGCAGCTCGTCGATGAAGCAGATGATTTCACCCTTCGACTCCTCGATCTCCTTCAAAACCGCCTTAAGGCGGTCCTCAAACTCGCCCCGGAACTTCGTCCCGGCCACCATCGACGGTAAGTCGAGCGCCACCAGCCGCTTGTTCTTGAGGGTTTCGGGGACGTCGCCGCCCACGATGCGCTGGGCAAGTCCCTCGACAATAGCCGTTTTGCCGACTCCCGGCTCGCCGATCAACACGGGATTGTTCTTCGTCCGCCGGGAGAGCACCTGGATCAGCCGGCGGATCTCCTCGTCGCGGCCGATCACCGGATCGAGCTTCCCTTGGCGGGCGCTCTCGGTCACGTCCAGAGCGTAGCGGTCGAGCGCCTGGTACTTCGCCTCGGGATTGGGATCCGTGACGCGTTGCGTGCCTCGCACCGAGACGAGCGCCTTCAGGATTACGTCGTGGTCGGCTCCGGCCCGCCGCAGCAGTTGCCCGGCCGGATCATGTTTCTGGCGGCTCATGGCGAGAAGCAGATGCTCGGTCGAGATGTATTCGTCCTTGAAATGGTCGGCCTCTTTCTGTGCCTGCTGGAAAACTTCGTTCATAGAGGGAGCCATGTACACGCCGCCCTCAGCCCCGGAAACCGCCGGGATGGAGGAAAACTGCCGGCGCCCCTCCTGCGAGATAGCAGCCGGTTGGAGACCGCACTTGGAAAGAACAGACTGCACGACTCCCTCCGGCTGCTCGGCGAGCGCGACCAGCAGGTGCACGGGATGGATCTGCTGGTGGTTGTTCTCGGCGGCAATCACCTGACTCTGCTGTACCGCCTCTTGAGCCTTTTGGGTGAACTTGTCGAAGCGAATCATGATGTTTTCTCCTCTAGCCCGCTTTCTCGCCAGCGCCGCGGTGGACGAGGCGAAAGGCCCGGCGGCCATGGCTCGCGGCAACTGTCCGTGCACATCGCCCAGCGTACAGTATGTCGGCCAGCGGGCGCGATGAATCGCGCCCCTACATCCCTGGCGGCGGACACTTGCTTCGACTCCTGGCGACCGCTGGCAAGAAATGCGGGCTAGGAGAACTCACAATGGTCCGCACCCGTCCGCGTTAGTCCCGCGGGAAGTGTCCCCCCCGCGGGGCGGCGGGGGCGGGCGCGCCGAATCGCACCTACGTGAGTGAAGCGCAATCCCTTATAGGGAAGCCATTCGCCAGGCCCGCTTTTCCACGCCAACATTTTTCCACACCCGCCTGCGCGAGCGTCGTGGTGCGCCAAAGGATGCCGGGCTTTGCGCCTGACAGGGGCGGGCAGCCCAGCGGCTCCCCGCCCCTCGGTCGCCTCAGTGGACGTCGATCACGCGACCTTTCTTGGGCTTCTCCTCGCGCTTGGGCAGGGTGATCTTCAAGACGCCCTTGTCGTACTTCGCGTCGATCTTGTCTACGTTGACCGTCTCGGGCAGTTGGAAGCGGCGGTGGAAGGAGCCGTAGGAACGCTCGATCCGATGGAAGTCCTCTTCTTTGGTTTCCTTCTCGAACTTCCGCTCAGCGTGCACGGTCAGCACGTCCTCTTCGACCTTCACGTTCAAGTTCTTCTCGTCTACCTCCGGGAGATCGGCCTTGAGGACGATTTTCTTCTCGTCCTCAAAGACGTCTACCGCCGGTGACCAAGAGCTTCCATTCACCCGACCGCGAAGCGGTGGGAGGAAGCCGTCGAACAGGCGATCGAAATCGAACCACGGCGTCAAGCCTCGGGGTGTGTGTCTAACGAGATGCATTTGGATGTCCTCCTTCGAGCTATTTTTCTTAGTACACATAGATTATAAAATATTAGTGTGTACATGTCAAGTACTTTCTACTGACACACAAGTCGTTGTTAATCAATCATCTAGGGGCGAGTGTGAAAACATCTTAGTGTGTCACTATCATAAAATCTTCCTCCATAAATCTCTTAGAGGGTGTCAGCGTCGCTGGGGGACCTCGATCAGCCCTGAAACAGGCTGACGATGCCGAGTTTCATGGGGAAAAGATCGGATTCGTGGAGGAGGGGAAGTGGCTCGAAGGGGACACCATTATCCGGTTTCTAAGCGTCCACCGACGGGTTGGCGAGGTGCGCCAAGGGACGACGGCGGTGTGACGGCATTGGCGGTTTTGCCATTCTGCTGGAAGGATGTTCGCTTCATCGACCAGTTATCAGGGTAGAGGGCCGTTCAGCTAAAATCCGTCCGCTGAAACCGCAGTTTGGTGGTGGGATGAGCGCTCCTCGGGCCGGCGCCTAATCTTGACATACTGGTCTCTGCGCACGAACCATCCGGCGGAATGCTCATGGATACAGCTAATGGACAACGACGACGACTCCAGTTCACAGGCACCCCTGTCTAGACCCAACGTCAACCGAGGCACGTTCACCAGGGCGCGGCGACGCCGATCTATTCTGGGACACGTATCTTTCCTGGTTCGCCGAAGATTTCCCGCTATCGACGGACCTCTTCACGACTTCGCCGGTCGCCTTGGCTTCGCCCTATTGCCGGTCCCTCCAGCGTATTACGAAGATGACCTGTGTTCGTCGCACGACCACAGTTTCGTCGACGACGACTGCTTTCGACGAGCCTACGAGCGAGCTGTGAAGGCCAGCAAAGGCGTAGACCATTGCATTCGCTGGCGAGTCCACATCCTACTTTGGGTCGCCGGACAAGCCGCCAAGCTACGGGGCGACTTTGTCGAATGCGGGGTCAATACCGGCTTCATGAGTTCGGCCATGCTGACCTATTTGGATTGGCCGTCTCTGAAAAAGACCCTATACCTGCTGGATACCTTCGCAGGACCGGCGATCGACCAATACTCAGATGACGAGAGGAACGAGGGCAAGTTAGAACAAGTGACGGAACTGCTGCGCAAGGGAGCCTACGAGATGGACGTGAGGTCGGTCCGCGCGAACTTTGCGGAATGGCAGTCTGTCCGGATCGTCAAAGGAGCCGTACCTGAAACGCTCTCTCAGGTTGAGTCGGAATCCGTGGCTTTCCTGCACCTGGACATGAATTGCGCAGGACCGGAAGTAGCGGCGGCTGAGTATTTGTGGCCGCGGGTTGTCCCGGGAGGTTTCGTATTGATGGACGACTACTCTACGGCGGGCTACTCCACCCTAAAGCGCGCCTTTGACGATTTCGCTTGCCGAAACCGCGTAAACATCCTCTCACTTCCAACAGGTCAGGGTCTGATGCAAAAGAGCCCTTAGCCGGTAGGTAGTCTTCCGGATCTTCTGAAGCAAGAGTTGCTTTCGCGCACACCACGGCGGCTGGACCGGCCATTTCAAAATGATTATGAAGTTGAAATAAAGGGAGGCTCGTCTACATCCGGCCCCGCACCAGGTCGCGGATCTTTCGCAGCGGCCAACTCATCAGCCGCGCGAACCGGAACGTAGGAGAGCGTTCAATGCCCGTGATCACCGAAGAGAGAAGACTCTCTCTTTCGTAGAGATACTCGATCTGTTTGTCACGCCGATTGATCAAGGTGCGAACCTCGTCAAGATCTCGCTGCGACAGCGTATAACCGCTTTGGATGTATGCGGGCAGCGGCCGCTGTACGTAGACGGTGCTGTGCGTGGCGGCGGTCTCTTCGGGTGGCCGCTCCCGAGTATAGAAATACACGGCGATGGACCGTCGCGAGAGTTGTCTCTTTGCCGCGGGAAGCTGAATGCGCCGGAATCCGTGCCAAGAGTGTTCCGTGGTTTCGAAAAGGACACAGCGGTTTTCGATGGGGACAAGCGCCTTGATGGAGTTTTCCTCTGGCGCAAGACGCGGGTTGTGGTGGAATTCGAGCAGGCCTCCCCAGTCGGGTTCCCACTCGGTGTTCAAAAATAGCAGCAGGTTGAGCCTGCGGTGCAGGTTGCTTCGCGGGTGAAAGTTGAAGTCGACATGTGGATCAAGGTCCTGGCCATCAAGGTTCTCATGGGTCCCGCCACCCACATAGTGTGGATCGTAGAGAAGCCTCGGAATGCCGGTAATCTCGCCCAGCAAGCCAAGAAACTTCGCCTCTTGCAGCATACGATCGAACCTGCGGTAGGTCGGACCCAGCTCCGGTAGGTTTTCATGCACGGCCTTGCGGCCCACTTCCCCGAACTCGTTACGGGCCTGCTGGGGATCAAAACCAGGAAACTCCTCGACCAGTTGCTGGCAGTATTCCGGAACCAACAACTGATCGATCACGACGTGACGAAACGGCTTGGCGGACTGGAACTGGTCTCGAAAGTCGTCAACTCGCTCGAGGACAACGGGGTTGATCAACTCCAGCACCAGACCCATCTTTCCTCATGCTCTGCAAGGTCGTCAACTTAAAGCCTCGTCAGAGCGAAGGAGCTGCTGACGCTGGCCGCGGCTTTTTTAGCTTGCAGGCGGATCACAGCCTCCGCTACTCTTCAAGTCATGAGTGAGCTGTCGCGGATCGGGGTTGCCATCGACGCTGGTCTTCTCGAGCGTTTTGATGCCCTAATCAGCAGTCGCGGCTACGGTAATCGCTCCGAGGCCTTTCGAGACCTGATTCGCAACGAACTGGTCGAGGAGTCCTGGAAGTCGCCCGACACGGAGGTCGTCGGCTCGGTCACGCTGGTTTACGACCACCACGTCCGGATGCTGCACGAGAAGCTCCTCGAGCTGCAGCATCAATTCCACGAATCCGTCCTTTCGACGCTGCACGTACACCTGGACCATGACAACTGCCTGGAGGTGCTGATTGTTCGCGGACAGGCGGCCAAGGTTCAGCGGATTGCGCACAGCCTGATCAGCACGAAGGGAGTTAAGCATGGCCGGCTGACGCTCTCTTCGGCCGGCAAGGACCTGTGATGATCGTCGGCTCGGGAGTGGATCTCGAGGAAGTGGGCCGCGTGCGGGCGGCGATCGAGCGTCATGGCGAGCGATTTCTCAGTCGCATATACACGCCCGAGGAGATTTCCTACGTCGAGCAACGAAGGAACCGCTTTGAAGGCTATGCGGCGCGATTTGCCGCCAAGGAAGCCGGCATGAAGGCCCTGGGGACTGGGTGGGATCAGGGAGTTCACTGGGTGGACGTCGAGGTCGTCAACGCTTCGAACGGCCGGCCTTCGTTAAGGCTGCACGGGCGGGCGGCGGAGGTGGCAGCGGAGTTGGGCTGTCGGTCGATCCATGTGTCGCTCGCCCACACATCCGGTATGGCGATAGCGCAGGTAATCCTCGAAAGCTAGCCCGCATTACTCACGAGTTGACGATCGAAGCCCGCGATGGGCAGGGTGGTCCGACACTCAATGTCGCCACGAATGGCGACACGGCACGCGAGAATGCGTGCGCCACGTCCTGGTCTCACGGCACGGCCTGTTTTCAAAAGCACAAAAGCGAGCTAGCGGAGGATCGGCGCGAGCCAACTCGACACCGCTTCCGGGGGACACTTCCAACTTGTTTGGGTTCCGCGGTCTAGAGGGCTACCTCGTAGCGGACTATTGTCGCCGCTCGGGGGGGGGTAAACGGCGGAGTCGAACCCTTCTCGCATGGAGGCGGGTTGCGCGGCGGGCTCTTGCTCGGAATCGTGAGGTTCGGACACTGGGGTCGCAGCTCGGTCTTCGTCTGTTTGCAACGAGCTGCTGTCCAGACTCTTCGTCTCGTGCCAGGTATGCACGATGCGGTGGATCACCGTAATATTCGACAACACGGCGATCACCCAAAGCACCGGCGCCATGCGGTTGAACAGCGCGCCGAGGATAATGAGCACGATCCGCTCGGGTCGTTCCAGGAAGCCGGCTTTGCAGCTCGGAATCACATTTTCGGCGCGGGCACGCGTGTAGCTGACCAGAACCGCGCCCGTCATGACGACGGCGGTCAAGACTATGTAGAAAAAGCGGTTAATGCCGGCGTAGTAGACAAGCAAGCCCATGAACAGAATCAAATCCGAGTAGCGGTCGAGGACCGAGTCGAGAAAACCCCCGAAGCGCGTAACCCGATTACTTGCTCGGGCCACGGGGCCGTCTACCAGGTCGAAAACGGCTCCGCAGAGTACCACGATGCCAGCAGAAAAGAACTCGCCTCGGGCGAAAAGCCAGGCGGCGACACCGTTGAGTCCCAAACCGATCGAGGTCAGGACGTTGGGATGGATGCGGGCGCCAGTGAGAAGACGGACCAAACCCTCGAGAATGCGTCCGCAAGTGTTTCCAATGGCCTTGGTCAGTCCCATGACGACACGCTTTCGACTAAGGCTGATCGTGGATCGTTGCCAGCTTGACGATCTCGAATTCCTTGACTCCGCCCGGGGCGCGAACCTCCGTCAGATCCCCGACTTTCTTGCCCATCAGCGACCGCCCAATGGGGGACGTCGTCGAGATCTTGCCGTTCGGCACGTCGGACTCCTCGGAGGTGACGAGGCGATATTCGACTTCGTCGTCCTTGTTGATGTCATAGACTACCACGGTAGAACCGAGCCCGACCACACCCCGCCGAATCTTGCTGAAGTCGACCAAGCTCAGGTCGGCCAGGCGTTTCTTGAGCTGCGCCAGGCGGGCACTCACGAGGTCTTGGCGTTCCTTTGCCGCGGCGTATTCGGCGTTTTCGCTTAGATCACCCAACTCCCGCGCCCTCTGAATTTCCTTGGGCAGCTCGTTGTAAAGCTCGTACTCGAGCGTTTTGATTTCTTTTTCGAGTTTTTGGATGAATTCACGTGCCACGTGGTCCACCTCTGGGCAGCAAAAAAAACCGACCGCCGGGTACCGGCCATGAGTTCGCACCTTCCGGGATCGGTCTTCGATACCGGGGCTATCCCATCGAGCGCTTTCCTTACCCCACATTATAAGACAGCTTGGAAAACCATAAGACAGCCTCGGGAAACCGGGCCTGGCGGAGTTCCCAAGAGGAGTCTGCCGCCTATCCAAATCGGCCCCGCGAGATCGGAACCAAGCTACACTAACACCGGAACGACGCGATGACCGGCCAGACCATTTCGCACTACAAAATCCTCGAGCAACTGGGTGAAGTAGTGACCGGCACTCCTGCCGGTCCAAGGCTCAGGGGGTAGCGGACGGTTCTGGAGATGAGTTCACTATAGATTCGGGAATGTCGGGCTCGAAAGCCCGACACAGCACGCTGAAAGCGTGCGCCACGTCAGCTATGACCGGCCAAACCATTTCGCATTACAAAATCCTCGAGAAGCTGGGCGAAGGCGGCATGGGCGTGGTCTACAAGGCCACCGACACGAAACTCGAGCGCACCGTGGCGCTGAAGTTTCTCGCCGCCGACAGGTTAGAGGACGAGGAACACAAGGCCCGCTTCCGGCGGGAGGCGCGAGCCGCGGCCGCCCTCGATCATCCGAACATCTGCACGGTCTACGAGATCGACGAAGCCGATGGCCAGACCTTCCTGGCCATGCCTTACCTCGAAGGCTCGACCGTGAGGCAGAAGGTCAAGCAGCGTCCCTTGAAGCTGGACGAAGCGTTGGACATCGCCATCCAGGCCGGCGAAGGTTTGCGAGCCGCGCATGCGAAGGGCATCGTCCACCGTGACATCAAGAGCGCCAACCTGATGGTCTCGCCGCAAGGCCAGGTCAAGGTCATGGATTTCGGCTTGGCCCAAGCGGCCGACCAATCCCTGCTGACGAAGACCGAGACGCTGCTGGGCACTCCGGTTTATATGTCGCCCGAGCAGGCCCTACGCCTACCGACCGACCGGCGCACGGACATCTGGTCGTTGGGCATCGTGATTTACGAGATGCTCATCGGGCGCACGCCGTTTGAGGGAGAGCGGGAGCAGGCTGTGTTGTACGGGATCGTCCAGGAAGAGCCGGAGCCGATCACCAGCCAACGAGCGCGGGTGCCGTTAGATCTGGACTGGGTTGTCTCGAAGGCGTTGGCCAAGGACAAGGAGGAGCGCTACCCCCACATCGACGACATGCTGGTCGATCTGCGGGCCGTCGCGCGGCAGGTTGCGGAAGAAAGCGACACCGGCAGGCCGAGCAAGAGACCAACCACGAAGGTAAGGCGGGAAGCTCCGGCACGAGCCCGGCGAAAGCGCTGGGCCTGGGCGTTGGGCATCGCCGCGGCGGCTGTTGTGTTGACGATGGCCGGCCTGGGCGTGCGAAACTTCCTGCCCACAACCGAAGCGCCCCTGGAACCACTACGGGCGGTCCCGCTCACCAGTTACCCGGGCTTTGATGCCGGTCGGTTCATTTTCCCCCGACGGCAACCAAGTGGCCTTCCCGTGGACCGGGGGGAATACGGAGAGTTTCGACATTTACGTCAAGGTGGTCGGGCCCGGGCCCCCTCTGCAACTCACTACCGATCCTGCTTGGGATCACAGCCCCGCCTGGTCGCCGGACGGCCGCCACATCGCCTTTCTCCGCGGGCATCCCCAAGCCAGAGCCACAGAGAAAATGGGCTTGTACCTGATTCCCCCTCTTGGCGGGACGGAACGCAAACTCGCCGAGACCCGAGCACCGTCCACTAATTTGCTGGGGTCCTGTTTGACCTGGTCTCCCGACAGCCGTTGGCTGGCCGTGTGCGATTGGGCGGAGGATTCGCCCGGGCCGTTGAGCGTGTTCTTGCTCTCCGTGGATTCCGGCGAAAGGCGAAGGCTGACGCGGCCGCCCGAGGACTCGACCCTAGGCGACGTCAGTCCCGCCTTTTCTCCCGACGGGCGCACGCTCGCTTTCGCCCGGTTCGGCTCCGGGTTGACCAACGATCTCTATCTGCTGGATCTCGACGAAGATTTGAACCCGCAAGGCGAACCTCGACGCCGAACCTTTATGGAGCAGGTTACGGCCGGGCACGGTTTCACTTCCGACGGCCGCGACATTGTTTTCGGGGCGGGGCCTTTGACCAACTCAAGTCTTTGGAGAGTGCCGGTATCGGGGACCGCCTCGCCCGAACGGCTGCCGTTTGGGGAGAGCGGATTTTGGCCGCTGGTCTCCCGTCAGGGGAATAGGCTCGCGTATACAGCGCTTGACTTGAACATGCACATCTACCGCCTCAACCTGCCCGTCGCGGGCGGCATGACCGGCACGGCGGTTAAGTTCATTTCTTCTTCCCGATGGGGCCATGACCCGCAATATTCTCCCGACGGCAACAGCATCGCGTTCCTGTCGACTCGCTCCGGCGACATGGAAATCTGGAAGTGCGACCGTGACGGTTCGAACGCGGTCCAGTTGACTTCGCTTGGCGCGGTGCTGACCGAACCCCGCTGGGCTCCCGATGGGAAGAGTATCGGATTCAGTTCCGATGCCGAAGGGCATTTCGATGTCTACGTCGTGGACGCCGAGGGCGGCGCGCCGCGGCGCTTGACGAGCGATCCGTCGAGGGAATCGGCGCCGTCTTGATCGAGAAACGGCGAGTGGATCTACTTCACGTCAAACAGGAATGGGAATTATCAGAATTTCAAGATGCCGGCGGGAGGAGGTCCCGCCCAAGTCGTTACAGCCGGGCGGATGCCAAGGATGGAGTCACCCGACGGAAAGTGGTTTTACTTTACGCGCGGCGCGAACCACTCTGTGTGGAGAATGCCGGTTGAGGGAGGCGGTGAAGAGGATGCCGAGCAAGTCCTCAAATCCTTGCACGAAGAACTCTATGATGTCGTCGAGGACGGGGTCTATTTCGTCCCCCGATCGAAGGAGGACGATTATTCGCTTCATTTCCTCCGCTTTGCCACGGGCGCCGTCGAGCCGATCCATGATTTCGAGAGACAGCCGGTTAACACGATGAGCGTCGCCCCCGACGGCCGATCGATTCTTTTCGGCCAAGTGGAGCCAATGGAGGGCGACCTCATGCTGGTAGAAAATTTCCGGTGAGGGGGGGGCGGCGCGCCCTAACGGGCACGGCTCTGTTCGGTCGCCCCAACTGCGTCGTGTGACTAGCCGCGAAGCGGCGGCAGGATTATAGCCTAGGGTGGAGCCGTCAGGCGGAACCCTAGGTAAGCGGAGAACAAAGTTAAGCCCTGAAGGGGCGGCAGGAAAATGGGCAGACGTTCTACCAAACACCGACGGTCATTGTTGAAGGCAGAAACAAGACCGCGTGTGTTTCCCGCCGCCCTTACAGGGCTTGTTGGGCTGGTGCATTCGTACCCAGGGTTCCGCTTCGCTCCACCCTGGGCTATAATCCTGCCGCCGCTTCGCGGCTCCCGAGCCCTGACGAGCGGGCTCTGTCCGGTTCTCGGATGTGTTGTTTTCCTGCGCCCTTACAGGGCTTGTTGGGCTGGTGCATTCGTACCCAGGGTTCCACTTCGCTCCACCCTGGGCTATAATCCTGCCGCCGCTTCGCGGCTCTCGAGCCCTGACGAGCGGGCTCTGTCCGGTTCTCGGATGTGGTGTTTTCCTACGGCCCTGCGGGGCTTGTGAGATTGTCGCTCTTGTTACCCAGGGTTCCACTTCGCTTCACCCTGGGCTATAATCCTGCCGCCGCTTCGCGGCTCTCGAGCCCTGACGAGCGGGCTCTGTCCGGTTCTCGGATGTGGTGTTTTCCTACGGCCCTGCGGGGCTTGTGAGATTGTCGCCGGCCAGGGTAAGCCGCACTAGGTTCTGCCTGGTGATCGTCATTCACCAGCAGCTTGTACCCTTTCGTCCCACTCACTTTCAGGCTCATCTTGTGTTGGAAACAAACCTCCCCTTCAGGCTCATCCTGTATTGGATAACTCTGTATTCACTTCCCCCTTTCGGGTATGCGACAATGGGATCGGCTTGGGCAGGATTGGATCATGCCAGTACGGACTTCGGCTATCAAACCGCCCTGCGGCACGTGACTAACGGTTGTATACAAGACCAGGTGATCCTGGTCAGAAGTAGGAAGATCCGTAGCGGGTCTGTGAGGAGTGTTTTTCGTGAGAGAAAAAGGTGTAGTGAAGTGGTTTAACGAAGCCAAAGGGTACGGATTTATCCAGCGGTCCAATGGCTCCGACGTGTTCGTACACTTTTCCGCTATTCAAGGGGACGGTTACCGAACGTTAGAAGAAGGTGCAGAGGTTGAGTTTGAACTTGAGGAGGGCCCCAAGGGCCCTAAGGCTCTCAACGTCACCGTCGGTTAGGGCTAGGTTGCTCCGTTAAACCCGCATTTCCAATTTGATTCAGACCTCTCGACCTTCCGGCGGCCTTGAGCGTCTTTATTCATAGGGGCTAGAGCCCGATGAGGACGCCATGGAGGCCAACACCCAATGGGTGAAAAACAAACCAAGCCATTCCAGCTAAGTTTCAACGGCTCGTAGAAAGTCGATTTCCAGGGATCGCACGTCACTTCCGACGGTGGCTTGATCCTGGTTCGGGAGTTGGACGAGCGACTCGGACTCGGGAAACTGATCGGCGAGCATCTCACCGACTCCCGGCAAGGCACAAACAAGCAGTTCACGTTCGCTGATCTGTTGCGGCAGTCGGTCTACAGCCGCTTGGCAGGCTACGAGGACGTCAACGACGCCGTCCGAGTGTCGGCTGACCCGACGTTTCGCTTGATCGGCTCGCAGAAGATCTGGGATCGCGGTGCGGCCTTGACCTCGACGCTGCACGGCTTCGAGACGGAGATGCTGGCGAGCGAAGAGAACCTGCTGGGGCTGATGGCGCTGAACCGAGAGCTGGTCGGGCAAGCGGAGGCGTTCGACGACTCCGAGCGGGTCGTTCTGGACATGGACTCCACCGAGAGTCCGGTCCATGGCCAACAGGAAGGCAGTGCCTACAACGGACACTTCGAGTCGGTCTGCTACCACCCGTTGCTTTTGTTCAACGGTCATGGTGATTGCCTCGCTGCCAAGCTGCGTCCCGGCAACGTGCACAGCGCCGAGGACTGGGATGAGCTATTGTTGCCGGAGATCGAGCGCCAACTGGCCGAAGGCAAACAGGTCACCTTTCGCGCCGATGCCGCCTTCGCCAAGCCCGAGATCTACGAAGCACTGGAGGAGCGCGGCGCGGACTACGCGATCCGCATTCCGGCCAATAAGAGCCTGGAGCTGGAGATCGAAGACATCCTGTTTCGTCCGCCGGGGAGGCCCGGCCGCAAGCCGCTAGTGCGCTACAAGAGCTTTCGCTATCAGGCGGAGAGCTGGAAGGGGCCCAGACGAGTTGTCGCCAAGGTCGAGCACCACCAGGGCGAGCTATTCGCGCGCGTCGGTTTTATCGTGACGAACATGAGCTTGCCAAGCCGGTCGGTGGTGCGTTTCTACAACAAGCGCGGCACGGCGGAGCAGTGGATCAAAGAAGGTAAGCAAGCGACGCACTGGACGCGGCTGTCGTGCCATCGCTTCCGGGCGAACGAGGTGCGCTTGCAGCTCAGCGTGCTGGCCTATAACCTGGGCAACTTGTGGCGGCGGCTGGGGCTGCCGCAACGGATCAAGAGCTGGTCGCTGACGAGCTTGCAGCACCGGCTGATGAAGACGGGCGGACGGCTAATTAAACACGCGCGGTATTACTGGCTCTTGTTCGCGGAGGGACATCTGAACCGGCGCCTGTTTGGCGACATGCTGCGGAGGATCTGGGCGCTGCCTGTGCCGGGCGGGTAGCACGCGACTTGCCGAATGCGAAACCTGAGTACTGAGGACGGAAGCTCGGAAGGGTGTCTGCGAAATTGACTTCGCAGCGGCGGATCAGCCCCCATGAGGGGCAAGAAGGGGGCTCGATCGGTCCCGCCTCAGCCGCCGCCTCTTTCGGGTGGAGAAATGGTTGCGCTTCGCCGGGTGAGGGTGTAGACTCGTGCCGTCAGAGGAGCCAAATCGGAAATCCTGGTTAAAACTTCGCGTTTCAGCTTCAGGTCGAGATCAAGGGCCGCACGCGAGGTCCTGCATGAACTCCCACCGATCAGGCGGTCCCTGCGTCAGCGAGGTGCCTGCGACAGTGTACCCAGCGGGGCGTAGCACTTGTCGAGATTGGAGGAGCGATCCGTCGCTTTGTTGCCGGCCTTTCCACCGCGCATCCCTGAAAAGGTCGTCGGCGGGACATTCTTCGCCCGCGCGGTAACCTAGAACACTTTTTTCTTGAGCAGGGGAATCTTGAAGCTCGCGGTGTCCGCGATGGCCATGACTGCCATCACTCCGGCTTGAATAGGGTCGGTGACGACTAAATCGGCGGCTTCCGGAACCGAGCCGGCCATGTTGAGGGAAATAACAAGTATCCCCTTTTGTTTGACTTCCCGGACGGCTTGCTCGATTTCGCCGCCCATCAGAGCGCCGGCCAGTACAAGCGCCCGAGCTCGAGGCAGCCGGGCCACCGTCCGGACTGCTTCGGCTAGCTCTTTCTCCCCGACCAGAGGAATCGTGTCCACCGAGATCCGTTCCCCTCGCAGATTGTGGCGATCAGCCTCCGAGGCAGCTCCAACGGCTACCTGCCCTACCTGGGCGCCGCCGCCGATGATGATGATCCGTTTGCCGAAAACCCGCCTCAGGGTCTTTTCCTCTTCCACCTTCTCCACCGCCGGCAAGGATCGGAGTTCATCGACAAGAGCCTGAGGGTTCGCTACGCCGGAAATCTCAAAGAAGACCGATTCCACGGGTTTCCGGTTGTCGAGTATGGCCACCCAGGTAATGTCGCCGCCTAGGCGCGCGATCACGCCCGTGAGCTCATGCAGGACCCCCCGCTGGTTTTTGACCTCAACGGCCAGGGCCAGGGAATCTCCGCTGGCCTCTGATTCTGCTAATGACATTGCTACTAGGGTTCGGCGGCTTACAGCCGAACTCTCGTCGAGTTCGACAGTATCGACCACCCACGGAATCAACGCGATGCGCAGCCCGGGAGTGGTTGTCCCTCCAGTATAGCCCCAGAGTAGTAGGCGCACCGGCTGCAAGGTGTGCTGCACGGCGATTCGGCCCCAGGAGTGTGGCGCAGGCCCCAAACCAATCTCGACGGAGGCGACCTTCACGAGTGCTGACCGCCCTCTCGCCCCATAGGCTGTGACCGAGATGGAAGAGTAAGTCCTTCCACGCCCATGGTGTCCGCGATTTCTCCGGCAACCTTTTTTACGCCGCAGACCACTCCCAGTGGCAGGAGGAACGCTCTAAGCCCGGACCGTGCGAACCAAAGCGCCGGCGGTCGCGGCATCGAACATTCGAAAGTCGCGGACCGTAGCAAACCCAACGGCCCGGATCGAGCAGAAGCTCTCGGCCACCAAGGATCGGACCCGATTGCGCCCGGTGGATTGACCGCCGAAGAGCAAGCCGTCGTCGCCGAACTTAGGCAAACAGACCGCCAGGTTCGAGCGCACGAGCAAGCGCACCTGGCGGCCGCCGGCGGCCTGGCGAGGGGTGTTTCGTTCACCTACGTAACCGGGCCCGATGGGCAACGGTACGCTGCCGGCGGTGAAGTCAGCATCGACACCTCGCCCGTGGGAGGGGATCCCGAAGCGACGATCCGCAAGGCGCAGCAGATTCGCGCGGCGGCCAACGCCCCCGTGAATCCTTCGTCGCAGGACAGACAAGTGGCGGCTCAAGCCGGTCAGATGGAACAGGCGGCCCGTGTTGAGCTGGCCCAGCAGGAGCGTGAGAAGCTCGAACAACGGGCTCGATCCTCGCAGGCTCAGTCCTTCGAGCCGCGGGACCCGTCCAACATCGGTAGCATCCTGTCGTTACTAGCGTGAGGCCGAGCCTGCGTGTCCTCAGTACCCCTTCTGCTTATCCACTACGTTGAGCAGCGGCGCGCCGGTCGTGAAACGGCGGAGGTTTTCCTTAATCAAGACGAATCGGCGGTCCAGTATATTGTCGGATTGGCCCGCTATATGGGGCGTAATCAGGACGTTGTCGAATTTCCACAGGGGATGCCCTTTTGGCAGGGGTTCGGGATCGGTGACGTCCACTCCGGCCCCGGCGAGCCGTCTCTCGTCGAGCGCCTTGACCAGCGCATCCATATCGTAGGTCTTGCCTCGCGAGACGCCGATAAAGTAGCTGCCCCTTTTCATCGAGCCGAACTGATCGGCTCCCATCATGCGCTCGGATTCGGTCGTGTGAGGCGCTGCCATGAAGACCACGTCAGCCTCAGGAATCCATTTGTCGAGTTGGTCGGGGTGATAGGTGGCTTCGACGAAAAACATCATCGGGATGTCTTTGGGGTCGATGCCGATCACCCTCATGCCGAAGGCGTGCGCTCGCTGGGCGATCTGGGTACCGATACCGCCCATGCCGATAACGAGCGCCGTTTTCCCATGCAGTTCGATGGGGCGGTCTTCCGGGCGGCGGTATCGTCGAGACCATTCCTCTCGCTCCTGATCACGAAGGGTTTCGGTGATTCGCCGCGTCAGCGGCAATAAGAGAGCAAATGCGTGGTCGGCGATGTTGGGCCCCTGGAAGATTTTGAAATTCGTCAATACAATGCCGCTGTTGATGAGCTCGGGGTAACGGTAGGGGTCCACGCCGGCGCTGTAAACCTGGATCCACTTCAACTGCTTGCCGGCACGAACTAAGTCTTGATTCAGGACGCCCAAGAGCGCGTCGGCGTCAGCGATCGCGTCCAGGGCCTCCTGAGCGCTTTGGACGCTCACCAGCTCAGCCTCAGGCGCGACGGCTTGGAGCTCGGCGATCTCTTCCGGGCTCAGCCTGGCGACGACGACTTTAGGGTCTGATTGCGCCGCGCCGAGGACAGATGCAACGAGCAGTACTGCTGTGGACAAGGCAAGACGTGGTTTTGCCATGGGCCGCCTCCGTATCGCAAATAACCTAACACCGGGGGTGTGCGAACGCAAGCCCGATGCGGTCGGACCTGTAGCTCAACCCCTTGATGTTTTGGAAACAACGTTCGTTAGGAGCGAAGCGGTACCAAGTGAAAGCGGATCAGAACGCGGTCTTATTCAGCCGCGGCCTTGGCTTCTAGCCCGGCGATGTTTTTTGCAAGTGGCGAGGGAGCGGGGTCCAGCGCGGCGGCCTGCTTCAAATAGGCAAGCAGGTCCGGTTGGGAATCTGTCCTCGGCAAGGGGAGTTTCTTGCCGCGGTGAATGGCGAAGAGTTGCCCCCCCTCGATCAGCAAGCAGGCCGCCGGGCCGCCGTAGAATGCCGACATGCCGACGTCGATGAAGATCGCCCGTCCGCCGAAACGGGGCATGACGGCCTGGGCAACGATTGTGTGACCCATGACGATCCTCTTGGCGCCGTGCTGGTTGAGTAGAGCTTGTAAGTGCGGCTCCTCCGACTCCTGGTCGTGTTGCGCCAGGCCTCGGTACCACAGGGGACCTTCAGGATCTATCACGATCCCACCGCTGAGTCTGCTGAAATCCTTAAGCTCGCTGCGAACCCGGTTGTTGATTTCCGGAATGGTCAGCGGGACGTAATCCGGTCCGATGCCGCCGTGAAGGAAGAGAATATCGTTGATCTTTATGATGGCATTGTGGTTGCGAATCCACCTGCCGTACTTCCCGTTGGGAGTGAATTGGAGGCGGTGCTCGAAGAAGCCAAGCGGACGATCACGGAACCACTTCTCCTTGTAGGTAAGGTTGAAATTTGGCAGACCTTCCGGCGGCGGGTTTCTCTCGAGATACTCGACGTGATTCTGGTAGTAAGAATCCCGAAGCTTGCTGGAGTTCATGTTTCGAAAGGCCTCATACTCGCCGGGATGAACATACCTCAAATCGCCGTACACGTTCATCGCCTCGTGGTTGGCGATCAGCGCATGAACGAAGCCCTTGGCCTTTTTCGCCTGCTTTTCGAGCCGCATGAGAAGGTCCATGGCTTTACGGGAATGCGGACCCCGATGGGGCACATCGCCTGTTTGCACCAGGTGGGTCTTCCCGCCTATCCACCTGTTTTTCTGGTCGATGATCCCCGCCGCGCGCAGCACGCGCACAAACTGTCCATAGTCGCCATGCACGTCGCCGACGGCTACGATCCGCTCGACTCCGCTCCAAGTATCTTTCGGTGCGGCGTGCGAGGCCGAGGTGGCAAGCTCAGTGAGCGCCACGCCGACAACGAGCAGGAGAAACCGAAGACGCTGGGGCAGTGATTTCATGGGTATTCCGCGCACAATGACCGGAGCCACTTTCACCTTATCAATTCGAGTATCTCGCCCCAGAATAAGTTGGACACACGAGTGAGCGGATCCGTTTCGCGCCCGGGCCTGGGGAATCCAGCAACAAATCGTTGGCGGTTCGCCTGATGCGGTACGTTGAAATGGCCGATCTGCCTTTTAACGGTCGAAAGATCTTAGCCCGCATTTCCAATTTGATTCAGACCTCTCGACCTTCCGGCGGCCTTGAGCGTCTTTATTCATAGGGGCTAGAGCCCGATGAGGACGCTATGGAGGCCAACACCCAATGGGTGAAAAACAAACCAAGCCATTCCAGCTAAGTTTCAACGGCTCGTTGAAAGTCGATTTCCAGGGATCGCACGTCACTTCCGACGGTGGCTTGATCCTGGTTCGGGAGTTGGACGAGAGACTCGGACTCGGGAAACTGATCGGCGAGCATCTCACCGACTCCCGGCAAGGCACAAACAAGCAGTTCACGTTCGCTGATCTGTTGCGGCAGTCGGTCTACAGCCGCTTGGCAGGCTACGAGGACGTCAACGACGCCGTCCGAGTGTCGGCTGACCCGACGTTTCGCTTGATCGGCTCGCAGAAGATCTGGGATCGCGGTGCGGCCTTGACCTCGACGCTGCACGGCTTCGAGACGGAGATGCTGGCGAGCGAAGAGAACCTGCTGGGGCTGATGGCGCTGAACCGAGAGCTGGTCGGGCAAGCGGAGGCGTTCGACGACTCCGAGCGGGTCGTTCTGGACATGGACTCCACCGAGAGTCCGGTCCATGGCCAACAGGAAGGCAGTGCCTACAACGGACACTTCGAGTCGGTCTGCTACCACCCGTTGCTTTTGTTCAACGGTCATGGTGATTGCCTCGCTGCCAAGCTGCGTCCCGGCAACGTGCACAGCGCCGAGGACTGGGATGAGCTATTGTTGCCGGAGATCGAGCGCCAACTGGCCGAAGGCAAACAGGTCACCTTTCGCGCCGATGCCGCCTTCGCCAAGCCCGAGATCTACGAAGCACTGGAGGAGCGCGGCGCGGACTACGCGATCCGCATTCCGGCCAATAAGAGCCTGGAGCTGGAGATCGAAGACATCCTGTTTCGTCCGCCGGGGAGGCCCGGCCGCAAGCCGCTAGTGCGCTACAAGAGCTTTCGCTATCAGGCGGAGAGCTGGAAGGGGCCCAGACGAGTTGTCGCCAAGGTCGAGCACCACCAGGGCGAGCTGTTCCCGCGGGTCGGATTCATCGTGACGAGCATGAGCTTGCCAAGCCGCTCGGTGGTACGCTTCTACAACAAGCGCGGCACGGCGGAGGAGTGGATCAAGGAAGGCAAACAGGCCACGCATTGGACAAGGCTGTCGTGCCATCGCTTCCGGGCGAACGAGGTACGGCTACAACTGAGCGTGCTGGCCTACAACCTGGGCAACTTGTGGCGGCGGCTGGGACTGCCGAACAGGATCAAGAGTTGGTCGCTGACGAGCTTGCAACACAGGTTGATGAAGACCGGCGGTCGGCTGGTCAAGCACGCGCGGTATTACTGGCTGCTGCTGGCCGAAGGGCATTTGAACCGCAGGCTGTTCGGCGACATGCTGCACAGGATCTGGGCGCTGCCGCTGCCAAGCGGGTAGCGTTGACCGGGCGAGGATCAACAGTTTTCGGCTCCAAAAGGTTTCGCAAGGAGCAGTGTCGGCCGGAGCGCCGTTCAGCCCGCTCAATCAACGTCTGTGAGCGGATGGACGAGCCCTGGCGCCTACCGGCGGAGGTCATGTGCAGGGTTCAGCGCGAAAAGACGTGGTATTCGGGGCAGCGCGGGTGTATACTTTCACCGTGCCAGGGCCAAAATGGAAATCCTGGTTAACATGTCGCTGACAATTGAACAAAAAAGCGGCTCTTCCGGGTTTTAAGTGGGCGAAGGAGCCAGATCGAGTTTCCCACAGTGGAAGTAGATGGCGTTGATGAAGTTCTGTTGATTGCGGAAACCGCGCGCCGTGGCCTTGACCCATTGAATCCTTGAGTTCAACCCCTCGCTGACCGCGTTCGTAATGCGGTGTTTCAGATACGTGAGTATGTTTTCGAGGCGAGCCGTCAACATCCGCGCTACGGTGACCATCGGCGTCAGCCGGCTGCGACTCGCCCAGCCGCGCCATTGCTCGAAGAAAGCTCGCGCCGCCGATTCGCGACGATAGTCGAACAGCCGCATCGCCGTTTCCTTCAACGCCCACGCCCGCGCCGTCTTCAAGTCGCTTTCGCGCAGCGCGCGGAACTCGCGCCAGGCGTCCCCGGAAAAGTTCGCCGGATGCCGCAGCCAAGCGTACTTCGTGCCTGTCAAACGCTCGTCGCCGAGGGCCAGTAAACGCTTGTTCTCCGCCCGCCGCACCTGGTCCACCGCCTTCGCCAGATGCGCCGCGATGTGATATTTGTCGTAAACGATCTTTTTCTCCGATTCGTCGAGATGCTCCCGGGTCGAGGCGACGTAAGGATCCCACATGTCCATCGCGACGGCCTCGACTCGGGCGAGTTGCTCTGCGCTCAACGTCTTCCAAAAGCCGTCCAGGCTGGCCTGGCTGCGTCCCTCGGCGACGAACAACACGCGCGAGCGGTTGAGATCGTTGACGACGGTGAGATAGCGATGGCGCTTGCGGAAGCTCTTCTCGTCGACGCCCAGGTAGGGAATCGGCTCTGCCGCGCGACGTTCGAGCCCACGTTGCACGGCGCGTTCCAGGATGCCGTGAATCTCGTCCCAGCTCAGCGCCAGCAACTCGGCGATGCCTTGCTGGCTGGCTTCCTTCAGCCACGAGATCGCGAGAGCTTCAAACAGCGCGGTGAAGCGGCTGGAAGCCTCGGCCCAGGGCAGTCGCACGACGCGCGGCCCGTGCTCGGAGCAGTCGCTGCGCGGCGGCCGGGCGTGCAGGATCGTGCGGTACTGACAGGTGTCGAGGTGACGCCAGCGGCGTTCGGGCTGATGATCGTGGAGTGCGCACACGGCGCTGCATTGGCGGCACGGCCAGCGGACTTGCTCGTCGTGTTCGAGGAAGACGTGGACTTCGCCGTCGGCTCGGCGCAGCTCCACTCGCACGACTTTCCAGGGACTTTCGATGCCCAGAATCTGGCGGTATAGCTCGCGGTCTTGCATCCCGCGAGACTACCACCGAGCCTCACTCGCCCACTAGAAACCCGGAAGAACCAAAAAAGCAAACTTGGCTCGGGCTCAAAGCGGCGGCCAACGGCAGTGAGGAGATAGAGGGGAGATGGACGTTTTCCGACTTCCCGCGGCGCAACTGCTAATATGAGATTAGTTTCGCTGTTTCAAGTGAATCATTCCTGGAGCTTGCCCATCCGGCAACGCTCGATCCCTTTTTTGTCCCACAGAGTCAGAACGCTTCACCGAAGACTTCGCCCTTCTGAGGGGCATAGTCTATGAGATTCGCACGAATTGCTATCTTGAGCCTGCTGACGCCGTTGACGTCGGGTCTTGCCGGCCTTGAACCCGTTTCCTATCTTGGCCCGCGGGTCGAGTCAGGGCCGGCAAGCTGGTATGGTCCGGGGTTCCACGGACGACCGACCGCCAGTGGCGAAATCTACGACATGTATGATCTGACCGCCGCCCATCGGGACTTGCCATTCGGGACAACCCTTCGGGTGACGGATCTGGCAAGCGGACGTTCCGTGATCGTTCGCATCAACGACCGCGGCCCATTCGTGGGACGCAGGGTTCTCGATCTAAGCTATGCCGCCGCGGACCGGCTCGGCATGATTGACGACGGCTTGGCGCGGGTGCAAGTGGAACCTTTGGAGTAGCAGCTTCTTCACTTTTCCCTGTACCGAAGCGCTCAGGACAACGGTAAACGCAGCGCCTCCCTGTGAAAACGACGAACAACCAAAGTGCTGACCGGTGCTGTCAACGCCAAGTAGAAATGTCCTATTCGTTGCCAAGTAGAAATGTCCGGTTTTGGCCGGGTGGCGATAGAGGCGATGGTAAAGTGTTGGCTGTGGAGGGCGGGGCCGCGCCTGCTCTCCAAGCCCAAGGCCGAGGCGACGGGGCTGGCTCCGAAGCAATCGGCTGATCGACACGGCCCTCTGGCCTCCCGGTCAGAGGGTTTTGTGTTGCTGCACTCTCGGATCCCGCCCTGCTGCGCTTCGAGTCGTGGCCTGGCCCCTGCCTGCACTGTGGGGAGCACCCACCCGTTGGCTGTCAGGCTCGCTGTGAGTGCTGGCTTCCCATGCGGCCCGCTCCCAGCCGCTGCTGTGTTTGCAAGCAGGATTGCTTTGGTGGAGTCTCGGAGCTGAGGCCTTGGGCTGAGACAACGCGACGACCGCCGGGCGCCGTTTGCCCGGCGCTCCAAATGAAGTCTTGGTTTAGCAGCGACTCCTAGTTCAGCGACTCGGCTGGCGCATCGGCCCGGCGGGCGCCGGAAGCTCGCGCCGCCTGCCACAGCGGCGGGCTCTTTTTCAGATCGAAGCCCTCCATCCAGTCGCTGCCCTTGCGGCGAGGAGCTTGACGAGGAGCCTTCTCGGCCGCAGTGGCAGCGGCCTGCTTTTTGGAGTCCCCGGACTGGGGGCCCGTGTGACAGCGCTTCAACGCCAGCTCGTGCTTGCCGAAGCGCGCCACGAGGCTGGCGTCCAGCCGGCTCTACAGCCGTACCTTCCCGCCCCGCAGGCCGGGCACAATCGCCTTGCGATCGATTTGATAGCGCTTTCCCTGGAAGCGAATCGTGTAGTCGTTGGCGACCCGCCGGGTCTCGACGTGACTCAGCGCCGAGTCCAGATCGTGCTCGGGTCCCAGCTCCCGGTGAGCCTCGCCGGGGTGGGCTGGCTGAACCCGCAGCGTGGCGTTCCACCAGGGCAGAAACTCGCTCTCCAGATAGGCGTTGGCTTGCTTGATCGTGCTGGCCCCGGCGACCCTCAGGACCTTCACCAGCCGGTCCTGGGCCGTGCCAAAGCTGCGCTCGACGCGGCCCTTGGCTTGCGGCGAATAGGCCGTGATAGATTCGATGCCCAGCTCCTCGAGCGCCCGCCCGATTTGAGTGGGAGGCAAGGTCTTGGGGTCCTAGCCCGCGCTGTTTTTGGGCGCTAAATGCCACATAAGTTCTTAGGTTGCAAACGGTTCGGAAGCAGCTTTTCGCACTATTCAATCGATGAGCCAAACTTGAGACGCTACAGGCGGGAACGGCTGTGCGACCCACTTTTACCGCATACTGCTAGGGTTTCCCCATAGCGAGATACTCAAAACCGGCGGCACGAAGTGTCTCCGAGTCCAGCAGGTTGCGACCGTCAAGAATCAACGGGCGGACCATCACTTTGCGGAGCGCAGCGAAGTCAAGCGAGCGGAATTCAGGCCAGTCGGTCAGCAGGAGAACCGCGTCCGCCCCTTCGGCGGCTTCCAGCGCGGAGGAGCAGTATGCGACGGTATCGGCAAGCTCCGCGCGGGCGCCCTCCATCGCTTTCGGATCATAGGCTCGTACACGCGCTCCCTCTTCCACAAGTCGTTCCACTACCGCTACGGCCGGCGAAAAGCGGAGGTCGTCGGTGTTTGCCTTAAACGCCAGCCCCCAGACAGCGATCGTTTTGTTCTTGAGCACCCAGATCGCATGGTTCAGCTTGCGCAGGAAGATATTGACTCGCTCCAGGTTGACGCGCTCTACCTCACGGAGCAGCCGGAAATCGCACCCGCTCTTCTCGGCGATACGTACGAAGGCCTGCAGGTCTTTGGGGAAACAAAACCCGCCAAAGCCGATCCCGGCTCGTAGAAACTCCGGACCGATGCGGTGGTCGTATCCCATGCCTTCGGCGACCCTCTCGATGTCGGCGCCGACTTGGTCACAAAGATTCGCCACCGCATTGATATAGGAGATCTTCATTGCCAGAAAAGAGTTCGAAGCGTGCTTGATCAGTTCGGCGCTATTCCGATTGGTCGCCACCATGGGCACGGGTTGACCGTCTCGGGGGTCAGGGCAATCCAGATTCCAGGCAAAGTCCTGGCGCACAATCGGTTCATAGATCTCTCGTAAGAGCGCTTCGGCCCTGGCTGTCTCCACGCCGATCACGATGCGGCCGGGACACAAGAAGTCAAGCACGGCCGTTCCCTCGGCCAGGAACTCAGGGTTCGAAGCTACGTCGAACTCTACGACCCCTCCTTTTTGGCTGTAGAGCTCCAAGGTCTTATGGATTCGTTCGCCCGTCAGCACAGGGACGGTACTCTTCTCGATGACCAGTTTGTAGGATTCCGACAGCGTAGCGATCTGTCGCGTCACCCGCTCAACGCTCGACAGATCGGCTTCCCCGTCCGGCAAGGGCGGTGTACCCAAGCACAAGAAGATCATTTCGCTGTGCGCGATGCCCTCTTCCAGGCTGGAGGAAAAGCGGACTCGGTGAAGCTCGACATTCCGTTTCAGTAAGCTGTCGATATAAGGCTCGAAGAAGGGCAAGCGGCCATCCTGAAGCGTAGCGATCTTGTCGAGGTCGTTATCGACACAAACGACGTCATGACCGATTTCACTGAAGCAGAGACCTACGACGAGTCCGACATGTCCGGTACCGATGACCGTTACCTTCATTCACTTCCTCCCTTAGCGATTTCCACTTACTGATGCTCGCAAAATATAGTGGCCCATACCGGCCGGAGACTCGCGATGCGGGAAAGGGCGCGACATGTCGCGCCCGTACAAACAAACGCGATCGTTGATCCGCCTAGTGCTTGGTTGCATAAATTCAGGGGCTCTTCCGGGTTTTAAGTGGGCGAAGGAGCCAGATCGAGTTTCCCACAGTGGAAGTAGATGGCGTTGATGAAGTTCTGTTGATTGCGGAAACCGCGCGCCGTGGCCTTGACCCATTGAATCCTTGAGTTCAACCCCTCGCTGACCTCGTTCGTAATGCGGTGTTTCAGATACGTGAGTATGTTTTCGAGGCGAGCCGTCAACATCCGCGCTACGGTGACCATCGGCGTCAGCCGGCTGCGACTCGCCCAGCCGCGCCATTGCTCGAAGAAAGCTCGCGCCGCCGATTCGCGACGATAGTCGAACAGCCGCATCGCCGTTTCCTTCAACGCCCACGCCCGCGCCGTCTTCAAGTCGCTTTCGCGCAGCGCGCGGAACTCGCGCCAGGCGTCCTCGGAAAAGTTCGCCGGATGCCGCAGCCAAGCGTACTTCGTGCCTGTCAAACGCTCGTCGCCGAGGGCCAGTAAACGCTTGTTCTCCGCCCGCCGCACCTGGTCCACCGCCTTCGCCAGATGCGCCGCGATGTGATATTTGTCGTAAACGATCTTTTTCTCCGATTCGTCGAGATGCTCCCGGGTCGAGGCGACGTAAGGATCCCACATGTCCATCGCGACGGCCTCGACTCGGGCGAGTTGCTCTGCGCTCAACGTCTTCCAAAAGCCGTCCAGGCTGGCCTGGCGGCGTCCCTCGGCGACGAACAACACGCGCGAGCGGTTGAGATCGTTGACGACGGTGAGATAGCGATGGCGCTTGCGGAAGCTCTTCTCGTCGACGCCCAGGTAGGGAATCGGCTCTGCCGCGCGACGTTCGAGCCCACGTTGCACGGCGCGTTCCAGGATGCCGTGAATCTCGTCCCAGCTCAGCGCCAGCAACTCGGCGATGCCTTGCTGGCTGGCTTCCTTCAGCCACGAGATCGCGAGAGCTTCAAACAGCGCGGTGAAGCGACTGGAAGCCTCGGCCCAGGGCAGTCGCACGACGCGCGGCCCGTGCTCGGAGCAGTCGCTGCGCGGCGGCCGGGCGTGCAGGATCGTGCGGTACTGACAGGTGTCGAGGTGACGCCAGCGGCGTTCGGGCTGATGATCGTGGAGTGCGCACACGGCGCTGCATTGGCGGCACGGCCAGCGGACTTGCTCGTCGTGTTCGAGGAAGACGTGGACTTCGCCGTCGGCTCGGCGCAGCTCCACTCGCACGACTTTCCAGGGACTTTCGATGCCCAGAATCTGGCGGTATAGCTCGCGGTCTTGCATCCCGCGAGACTACCACCGAGCCTCACTCGCCCACTAGAAACCCGGAAGAACCAATTCAGGAAAGGTTATAGGCGGACAATCCCTGGACCGCTCCCTCACGGTCGCGGCTCGGAAGACTCTGCGAACAAACCACTTCCGGACCAGACGGACGATCGTATGGTCCTTCGGGAAAGGGCTTTTCAAATAACGTGAACTTTCGCAACCAAGCACTAGTGAATACGCGCTGGTCTGCCGAAGGCCGAGCGTGTGACTATATTTTGCGAACATCAGTAAGATCACCTCAGCGATTGTTGGTGAAACGTCGGTCAGTGACGAGTAGTTGGGTGAGCTTTGGGCGCGTCAGCCTCCAATATGCGTGCGAATTGGGTATCCACTTGACTCAGGTAACCCCAACATCTTGTGGTTGGGCTCACGGGGCCTCAGCGTCCCAGTCGGCGACGATCGATCGATACGGCGTTGGGTTCACGGCGACTGCCTGCTGCACAAGGCGGTAGAAGAGTTTTCCCCGGCTGCGTGAGTTGCGCCGGTTGAAGCGGAACACAAACTCGTCGAGGTAGTAGTCCAGATGCTCGTGGCTAACCGCGCCTTGGTGCGTGCCCAGCAGCCAGCGCTTGAGCAACGAGATCGCTTGGTGCACCCTCGGCAATAATTCCGAGGCCTGCTTGCGGCGGCCCGACAGAAAGACGATGCGATGCTGGTAGGCCTTCTTCTCCAGCGGCTCGTAGCCCAGCCAGCCGTCGGTGTGCACCACGCTTCCCGGCTCGACCGACTCCTCCACGAAGGGCATCAAACTGGCCGCCGATGCGTTCCGCACGCGCTGCATGCGGATCCGTCCTAGCCCGCGGCCTCTCTCTTCCGCGGCTACTGCAATCAAGGCTTTACGCTCGGTCTGCCGGCCGCTCACACCCTCTTCCTCAGCGCCCCAATAGGTCTCATCGACCTCGACTACGCCCGCCAATCGCTCCCGCCCCGGACGCACCATCGCTCGCCGCAGCTTGTGCATCCAGGTCCACGCGGTTTGATAGCTGCCCAACCCGAGAACGCGCTGCAGACCCAGCGCGCTGACCCCGTTCTTTTGCGAAGTGACGTGCCAGATCGCCCGGAACCACAGCCGCAGCGGCTTACGTGTGTCTTGGAAGATCGTGCCCGAGGTCACCGACGTCTGCCGCCCGCAGCGAGCGCATTCGAACCACACTTTGCGCACCGGCCAAGCCCGCTCATGCCCGCATCCCGGACAGCGGAAACCCTCCGGCCAGCGCAACGCGGACAGATAGTCGCGACAGGCCTCTTCGCTGGCGAAGCGTACCTCGAACTCGAGCAGGTCGCGTGGATAATCCTCCACGAAGGCGCATACTACATCTTGGGGTCACCTGAGTCAAGTGGATACCCCATTTGCGTGCGTTTACTCGTTGACAGCCAAATTGTCCTGGTGGAGGATGGTTCGGTAAGCAATAGCCCAGTATTTAATCATATCGCCAAATACGAGCCGGGTGTTTTGGGCAGCTGCCTGATTTGACCTGATCGCTGGGTCAGGGGCAGGTCCCACAGCGGTCGTTAGCGATTGCATTTAGGCGCCGGTCCACGTAGAGCTTGCCACACCTTATCGCACGCTTCGATGACCTCCGGGTCCAACGGGGAATCTTGGGCAGCTAGGAGGTTCTCTTCTAACTGCTCGGGTGTGGAAGCCCCGATAATGATCGAATCTACAGCCTGCTGTTGGGTGAGCCATGGTAGTGCCAAGCCAACCAAGGTCGTGCCGGCCTTTTGTGCGATCGACTTCAACTTCTCGACGGCTTCAAAAAACTCGGCGTGCCAGAAACGTTTGAGGTAAGCAGAATTGCGGTCAAATCGAGTTCCCACCGCCGGGCCTCTCTGGAAATTTTGCTTTCCAGTTAGCAGCCCACCGGCCAAAGGGTTGTAGCAAACGACGCTAACTCCAAAACGTGCCGTGAAAGGCAAAAACTCCTGTTCGATACAGCGGGCTAAGAGGTTGTATCTGGGCTGTGAAACCCAGGGCGGCTGCCAGGCGTTTTTCTCGCAAAGCCAAAGAATCTCACAAAGTTGCCAAGCGCTATAGTTGGCAGTGGCCAAGTAACGGATCTTACCTTCCCTTTGGAGCGAATCCATGACTGCAAGCGTTTCTTCGATCGGCGTTTTGTAATCCGGCTGGTGGAGGTAATAAATATCCAAGTAGTCAGTCCTCAAGCGGCTAAGTGAGTCGTCGATCGCTCGTCGGATGGCGGCTGGTGAAAGTCCGCTATAGTCCGCCCCTTGTCCCATAACTTGGCCTACCTTGCTGGCGACAACAGCGTCCTTTCTACGGCTGCCAAGCGCCTCACCCAGAATTTCTTCCGAGGCGCCTTGGTTGTACACGTTAGCGGTGTCAAAAAAGTTAACGCCGGCGTCCCAACAACGATCCACCATTTGTCGAGCGCTAGCGAGATCCGTTTGGGACCCAAACGTCATCGTTCCCATACATACTCGGGGGATAGTCAAGTCAGTATGAGACAGACGTCTTGATTCCATCCTGTTTTTCCTTTGTGGAAGATTAGTTTCTAAATCTTTTTGATTCACACTCGTAATTTTGTGTTAGGATCATTAGAATTGGGTATCCACTTGACTCAGGTGACCCCAAGATGTAGTATGCGCCTTCGTGGAGGATTATCCACGCGACCTGCTCGAGTTCGAGGTACGCTTCGCCAGCGAAGAGGCCTGTCGCGACTATCTGTCCGCGTTGCGCTGGCCGGAGGGTTTCCGCTGTCCGGGATGCGGGCATGAGCGGGCTTGGCCGGTGCGCAAAGTGTGGTTCGAATGCGCTCGCTGCGGGCGGCAGACGTCGGTGACCTCGGGCACGATCTTCCAAGACACACGTAAGCCGCTGCGGCTGTGGTCCCGGGCGATCTGGCACGTCACTTCGCAAAAGAACGGGGTCAGCGCGCTGGGTCTGCAGCGCGTTCTCGGGTTGGGCAGCTATCAAACCGCGTGGACCTGGATGCACAAGCTGCGGCGAGCGATGGTGCGTCCGGGGCGGGAGCGATTGGCGGGCGTAGTCGAGGTCGATGAGACCTATTGGGGCGCTGAGGAAGAGGGTGTGAGCGGCCGGCAGACCGAGCGTAAAGCCTTGATTGCAGTAGCCGCGGAAGAGAGAGGCCGCGGGCTAGGACGGATCCGCATGCAGCGCGTGCGGAACGCATCGGCGGCCAGTTTGATGCCCTTCGTGGAGGAGTCGGTCGAGCCGGGAAGCGTGGTGCACACCGACGGCTGGCTGGGCTACGAGCCGCTGGAGAAGAAGGGCTACCAGCATCGCATCGTCTTTCTGTCGGGCCGCCGCAAGCAGGCCTCGGAATTATTGCCGAGGGTGCACCAAGCGATCTCGTTGCTCAAGCGCTGGCTGCTGGGCACGCACCAAGGCGCGGTTAGCCACGAGCATCTGGACTACTACCTCGACGAGTTTGTGTTCCGCTTCAACCGGCGCAACTCACGCAGCCGGGGAAAACTCTTCTACCGCCTTGTGCAGCAGGCAGTCGCCGTGGACCCAACGCCGTATCGATCGATCGTCGCCGACTGGGACGCTGAGGCCCCGTGAGCCCAACCACAAGATGTTGGGGTTACCTGAGTCAAGTGGATACCCCATTCATTAGACTATGACTGACGTACTTACTCTACTCGTCCAAGAAAGAGACCGTCTAAGCCGAGCGATTGAAATTCTACAATCCGAACCAAAACGACGAGGTCGCAAGCCGCGAAGCGCTGCCACGGCCGCCCCGGCGCCAAAGAAGCGCCGCCGCCGAAGGAAGATGAGCCACGCCGCGCGCAGAGCGGTCTCCGAGAGGATGAAGAAGTATTGGGCCGGCCGCAGGAAATCGCGGGGCAAAGGCTAGTAACAGTCCTCCTTCCTCCTTCCTCAACAGGCCTCCCGCCAAAGGACCCTTGCCCGCAGTGTGACCACGCACCGTCGCCCCGACGGGAGGCGGGCTAGGAGAAGGTCCAGCTATCCGCGGCGTTGCGCGAAAAACTTTTGCAATCTCTTCAAGCACTCGTCGGCGAGTACTCCTTCGACGATTTCAATCCGGTGGTTGAGTTGATCGGAATCGGCTAGGCGAAACTTGCTTCTGACAGCCCCGAATCTCAGGTCTCTCGTTCCGAAAACCAGCTTGTCAACCCGGGCGACGACGAGCGCTCCGGCGCACATCGCACAAGGCTCCACGGTCACATACATTGTAGTTCCAGGAAGCCGATAATTTCCCGTTTTGCGACCCGCCTCTCGTAACGCCGAGATTTCGGCGTGAGCTGTAGGATCTGTCGTCGAAACAGGAGCGTTCCCCGCCGCCGCGACGATTTCACCGTCTTTGATGATCACAGCACCCACAGGCACCTCACCCAGCCGCTCGGCTTCGTCAGCCTGAGCCAAGGCGGAGCGCATGAATGTCTCGTCCGACGGTGTGATGCGGGAATTCATTCTCCCCACCCAAGTCTAGACCAGAATTGTGCCGAAACGCCGCGTGGAAGACCACGATCATGACACCGCGCTCGGCACGGCCGGCGGACAAGGATCCCACCCGTCAACGATTCCCCGCCGAACAGAGACAAGCTCACGGGCAAGACTGCCAGTGCCGCCGACTTTGCCACAGGTTGTCAAGCCCAACTGTCGCCTTGTTAGACTCTGAGTTAGACAGGGTTGCCCGGGAAAGCCGTGCCAGGTTATCTACATCTGATCTTTCGGAACTTGCTTCGTAACCGCCGACGAACAGTGCTGACAGTCTTTAGTATGACCGTGTCTCTCTTTCTTCTTGGGATACTTCTCTCCGTTTATGCAGCCTTTTATCAACGTGAATCCTATGATGAGCAGGCGCTTCGGCTCGTCACGCGCCATCGGGTTTCTTTTTTGGTTGCTCTCCCGGAGTACTACGGGGAGCGGATTCGCGCCGTCGAGGGGGTAGAAGAAGTTTGCATCTTCAACTGGTTCGGTGGGGTTTATACCCGCATTTCCAATTTGATTCAGACCTCTCGACCTTCCGGCGGCCTTGAGCGTCTTTATTCATAGGGGCTAGAGCCCGATGAGGACGCCATGGAGGCCAACACCCAATGGGTGAAAAACAAACCAAGCCATTCCAGCTAAGTTTCAACGGCTCGTTGAAAGTCGATTTCCAGGGATCGCACGTCACTTCCGACGGTGGCTTGATCCTGGTTCGGGAGTTGGACGAGCGACTCGGACTCGGGAAACTGATCGGCGAGCATCTCACCGACTCCCGGCAAGGCACAAACAAGCAGTTCACGTTCGCTGATCTGTTGCGGCAGTCGGTCTACAGCCGCTTGGCAGGCTACGAGGACGTCAACGACGCCGTCCGAGTGTCGGCTGACCCGACGTTTCGCTTGATCGGCTCGCAGAAGATCTGGGATCGCGGTGCGGCCTTGACCTCGACGCTGCACGGCTTCGAGACGGAGATGCTGGCGAGCGAAGAGAACCTGCTGGGGCTGATGGCGCTGAACCGAGAGCTGGTCGGGCAAGCGGAGGCGTTCGACGACTCCGAGCGGGTCGTTCTGGACATGGACTCCACCGAGAGTCCGGTCCATGGCCAACAGGAAGGCAGTGCCTACAACGGACACTTCGAGTCGGTCTGCTACCACCCGTTGCTTTTGTTCAACGGTCATGGTGATTGCCTCGCTGCCAAGCTGCGTCCCGGCAACGTGCACAGCGCCGAGGACTGGGATGAGCTATTGTTGCCGGAGATCGAGCGCCAACTGGCCGAAGGCAAACAGGTCACCTTTCGCGCCGATGCCGCCTTCGCCAAGCCCGAGATCTACGAAGCACTGGAGGAGCGCGGCGCGGACTACGCGATCCGCATTCCGGCCAATAAGAGCCTGGAGCTGGAGATCGAAGACATCCTGTTTCGTCCGCCGGGGAGGCCCGGCCGCAAGCCGCTAGTGCGCTACAAGAGCTTTCGCTATCAGGCGGAGAGCTGGAAGGGGCCCAGACGAGTTGTCGCCAAGGTCGAGCACCACCAGGGCGAGCTATTCGCGCGCGTCGGTTTTATCGTGACGAACATGAGCTTGCCAAGCCGGTCGGTGGTGCGTTTCTACAACAAGCGCGGCACGGCGGAGCAGTGGATCAAAGAAGGTAAGCAAGCGACGCACTGGACGCGGCTGTCGTGCCATCGCTTCCGGGCGAACGAGGTGCGCTTGCAGCTCAGCGTGCTGGCCTATAACCTGGGCAACTTGTGGCGGCGGCTGGGGCTGCCGCAACGGATCAAGAGCTGGTCGCTGACGAGCTTGCAGCACCGGCTGATGAAGACGGGCGGACGGCTAATTAAACACGCGCGGTATTACTGGCTCTTGTTCGCGGAGGGACATCTGAACCGGCGCCTGTTTGGCGACATGCTGCGGAGGATCTGGGCGCTGCCTGTGCCGGGCGGGTAGCACGCGACTTGCCGAATGCGAAACCTGAGTACTGAGGACGGAAGCTCGGAAGGGTGTCTGCGAAATTGACTTCGCAGCGGCGGATCAGCCCCCATGAGGGGCAAGAAGGGGGCTCGATCGGTCCCGCCTCAGCCGCCGCCTCTTTCGGGTGGAGAAATGGTTGCGCTTCGCCGGGTGAGGGTGTAGACTCGTGCCGTCAGAGGAGCCAAATCGGAAATCCTGGTTGAAGTAGAGTAAGACGAGTGCTGCAGATCATCGACCGTAACCGTGACGTTTTCGACGCCGTCGTAGTCGGCTCGGGGGCGACGGGAGGCTTCGCTGCCAAGCAATTGACTGAAGCCGGATGCGCGTCGCCGTGCTGGAAGCCGGCAAGAAGATTACCCCGGCCGACTTTACCGAGTGAATGGTGCTGCCGCACGTTTTTTCCAAATTTCAATCTTCTGCGACTGCTTAACTTGTACCTCCAATGCTTTCACAGCTCAGCACCAAAACCCAGCGCACGGAGAGCCATTGGGCCACCTGGCTAGACAGCTACGAGGGCCTGCCGCCTCCAGCGGCGGTTCAAACCCACACCCGCTCCTCGAAACTCTACCGCCGCCTCGACGACTTCGCCGAACTCCCCGCCGGCCTGTTTCTGGCCGGGTTGCTGGCCTTGGGTGCGCACTATGTAGCGGACTGGATCGGCGAGGGACTACTGGGTTTTGAGAAGAGCCCGATCGGTTCGATCCCGCTCGCCATCGCGCTAGGCGCGACGTTACGGAATACGATCGGCATTCCTCGACCCTACGAGGCCGGGCTGAGGGGCTGTTTGCGTTTCGTCCTTCGCGTTGGAATCTCTTTGCTAGGCTTGCGGTTGAGTCTCCCAGCCGTCGCGGCGATCGGCGTCGCAGGGTTGCCCGTCATCCTCTGTTGCATCTCCACGGCTTTGTTGGTGGTCGGCCCTCTCAGCCGAGCGCTGCGGATCTCGGTGAAGCAGGGCTATCTGATCGCGGTGGGAACTGGCGTCTGCGGAGTCAGCGCAATCGCGGCGACCGCGTCGGTCATCGACGCCGAAGAGGACGAAGTCAGCTACTCGATCGCCTGTGTGACGCTGTTCGGCATGTTGGCCATGCTGTGCTATCCGCTGTTCGCATTCATGATCTTCGACGGCAACCGCCACCTTGCCGGCTACTTGCTGGGCACATCCATCCACGACACCGCGCAGGTCACCGGGGCGGCGATGATGTACCGCCAACAATTCCAGGCACCGGAAGCGCTCGATGTGGCAACTGTCACCAAGCTCATCCGCAACACGTCGATGATTGTCATCATCCCCTTGGTGGCTTTCCTCGTGAGCCGCTCCGAAGCCCAAGAAACGCGCAAAGCCGCCTTGCGATTGAAGCAAGTGGCCCCGGCGTTCGTGCTGGCCTACTTGGGACTCGCCGCTGTCCGCAGTATCGGCGATCTCGGAGACAGGCCGTTCGGACTTCTCGATCCGGCTACCTGGCAGGCGGTAATCGGTCTGGCCGATGGAGTCTCCAGCGGGTTGCTGGCAATCGCCATGGCGGCGGTCGGTCTGGGCACGGACTTGAACCGAATCCGCAAGCTGGGCTGGCGGCCGATGGTGGTCGGGCTGACCGCAGCGCTCGTGGTCGGGGCCGCCAGCCTGACCGTGCTAAAGCTATTCCCGCCTTCGCTTTGACCATCCCTACTAAAACTTCTCGCGTTCGCTCGAGGCCGGCGAAAGCTTCCATCAGTTGCGTGCCGATGTCGACAATTTGAATGCTAAGCAACTGGTGAAACCCTCCTCGTCCCGTCGCGAAAGCGACTGGCGAAAACCAGGAAGTCGGTGGCAGGCGAGAGGGTGGCGGCTAGGTTCGTAGTAGCGAGGAAGCGGGTTTAATGGGCAATGCCCATTCCCTCTTATGGCCCTGTCCGACTCCCAGTGCCGGCCGCCATCCCTTCCGATGGCGTTGGTACCATGCTCCACCGACACGGGGTCTCCCTCTCTAACGCGATCTGCCTTCCCGGCATGCCGTGCTCCTTACCCCGGTGGACCGAGCCAGTGCGCGTGTCGGTGGCTTCCCGGCTCGTGCTGCCTTCCCCGTTTCCAAGGCGGGTCGGCGTCCACGACTTCGCTTTCGAGGCCTGCTCAAGCTTCACTCGTGTTACGGCCTGCAGGGTTGCTCGCCCACCTTACAGTGGACTTTGTCATTATATCGATCGCCGCCCCGAGCACATGTTGCCGTTGATGGCGGTCGAGCCTAACAGGGTGTTTCGCATTCGAACTGAATCTATCCTGCCGCCGGAGCAACGGGAGGCATTCATGCGCGACCGTCAAGGTCTTGCTCTTGGAAGGGCGGTCGCCAACCGCCTCAGCCTAAAGTTAGGACAGCGAATCACCGTTCAAGGCGACACGTACCCGGTGGACTTAGAGCTTATTGTAAGAGCTATTTATGAGGGTCCTGACGACATTGAGGCGTATTTCCACTGGAAGTATTTGCAGGAGAGCCTGCCGCCAAGCTACAAGGGTCTGGTGACCACCTTTTCCGTCCGGGCCAGAACGCCGCGGGACGTTCCACGCATTGCCCAGGCGGTGGATGAACAATTTCGTAATTCCCCGCAACCGACCCGAACCGAAACGGAGAAGGCCTTCATGGTGTCGTTTATCGGCATGATAGGCAATATCAAACTCTTCCTGCTTAGCATCGCCGGAGCGATCATGTTCACGATCCTTTTGGTTGCCGCCAATACGATGGCGATGTCGGTCCGTGAGAGGATACGAGAGATCGGCGTGCCAAAGACGCTTGGTTTCAGTTCGACGTCGGTACTGGCGATGATCATGTGCGAGTCCGCGATCATTGCTATCTTGGGCGGACTTTTCGGCGTGACCCTTTCCTACCTGGCAACCCAGGCACTGGCGAACGAGATTGTCATGTACATCCAGGGTTTCACAATGCCGCTGTGGGCCATTCCGATTTGTATGGCGGTCGCCCTGGTCCTCGGCTTGCTGAGCGCGGTGATTCCAGCAGCGGCGGCGGCGCGCACCACGATCGCCGACGCGCTTCGGCATGGGGGATAGGTCTCAGTAGCCGTTCTTGCGGCTTCTTGGAACGTGAACGGCATCGTTTGTGCGGGCGGACTAGCCCGCTTTTCTCACGAGGAGCGAGTAGGGGCGGGCCACTGTGCCCGCCCAGTAGTGTCGATGTACGATCTTTTCCACAAATTCGCACAGAACAATGTGTACTGATCGGTAGTGGGCCGACACGGTGGTCGGCCCCTACGAGAACAACGGGTTTTGTGGCGAACCGGCGAAGTTTGTGAGAAAAGCGGGCTAGGTCTCGTTCGCCCTTCTCCACGAAATTCCCTGGTGGGAAAAACGGGCTGGCCCGTTTTTGATACAGGCCGACGAATGGCTTTCGAGGGGGTCTTCAGTCGTTGCGTGCTGACCCCGACGACGCTTTTTGCGCCAGGGTAACGTGACTGAGGCTCTCGGAGTAGAGGGAGATGCCTTTGTAGAGGTGCTCGGCGATTTTCTGCCGGTACGCGCTGGTTTTGAGAAGTTTCTCGTCCCGCGGGTTGCTTAGGAAACCGACCTCGGCCAGGATGGCGGGCATTTCGACTCCGAGCAGAACCATGAACGGCGCCTTGCGGACCCCGCGGTCCCGAAGCCCCTTCGTCTTGCTCGCCAGCCCTTTGTAAAGAGAACTCTGCACGTGGGTCGCAAACTCACGCGACTCCTCGATTTTTTCCGTCAGAGCAATCTTCGACAGCAGATCACGAAGCTCGTGTATCGAGCGTTCGGCCGCGGCGTTCTCACGAGAGGCGACGGCCAAAGCCCACGAATTCGTGGTCAGGCTGAGATAGTAGGTTTCGACGCCTCTGATGCCGCGCATGCGCGACGAGTTGGCGTGAATGGAGACGAAAAGATCAGCGTCGTTTCGGTTCGCCTTCTTGGTGCGCTGCCGCAGAGACAGGAAACGATCGTCCGTGCGGGTGTAAACGACCTCGCTGCCCATCTTTTCTTCGATAAGCTTTCCTAGTCGCAGTGCGACGTCAAGCACGAGGTCTTTCTCGCGAAGACCGTTGGGGCCGACACCTCCCGTGTCATGACCGCCATGGCCCGGGTCAATGACGACTCTACCTACTTTGAGACCGAGCGCGCGGATGAGGTTCCGCTTGCCTCGCAGGGTGGCCGAAGCCGGCTTCGGCGGCGGCAGAGGCAGGGACGGCGGGACAGCTTTCGCCAACAGAACGGCGTCCCGCTCGGCCGGCGGCGCCGGGGATTGCGGTTCCGAAAGCGCCACCGCGTTTCCCGGCGTCTCCTTGTCAGGGGGCCTTCCATCGAGCTTCAATGGCTGCGCCCCAGGTTTCCGGCGGGCGAGCGAACCGTCCGTCTCGGTGGTCTTGGCGCCCGACGTCTGGGGCGGCCGCGGATCCTCTGCTCCCACATGGGCAAGAGCGACACTGGGGGTTGCGACTGCCTTCCCCGCAATCGCGTTCGCGGCACCGGAGGCCGGTGCATCCGCGGGGACTTCTCTTAAGCGGTCCTCGTCATCCGCCGGACTCGACTTAGGCGTGCCGGAAGGCATTGATCGATTAGTGGCCGCGATTGCCTCGCCGTCCGGCTGCTCGGCGGCCTTTGTTTCCGTCTCAGGACTTTGTGGCACGGGCTGTCGGGGCCGAACGGGATCCTTTGTCTTCGCCAGAGCTCTTTCGCTGGGTTTCGCGGGGCGGGGAAGGGCCGTAGACGGATTCTGGTCCGATGAAGGACTATCGATGGTCTCGGCAACGAACGCGTTATCCTCGCTCGGACGGACTTCCACCACCAAGCGCGGCGGGTTCGAGAGCCAGGAAGCACGGTAGCGGACCGGGCTGCGAAGATCGAAAACCACCCGCGCCATCGAGCGGCGGTTTTGGCCCAGGCGAATCTGCTTGATGCGCTCGTCATTGACGGTTAGGGCGGGTGAGTTCTCCAGATCGGCGCTCAAGCGAGTACCAAGTAGGTCGAAATATAGACGTGCAGGGCGCGGAAGATGGTTGAACTTGTAATTTGTTTCCTTGTCGACCTCGATTACGACGCGCGTGTAGTGGTCGTTGGACCAGAAGCGCAGGTCCTTGACCCGGGCTGGGCCTCGAGGCGGTGCAGGAGCTACCGAAGTTGCCTCCGAGGCTGGCGGTTCCCGACGGGCCGGGGTGTTTAAAGTTGCGACTGCAACTTCCGTGGCCGCGTTTGGGCTAGCCAGCTGCGGTGCTTGGGTTTTCCGACCCGACGACTGTGGCGCTTGAGAGGGTGCCGGATCGAGGCTCGCCGTGGAGGTTTCCAGCGGTTTAGCCCCGATCGGCTGAGCCAACTCCTCGAGCGCTGCCTGAGCCTCTGTCTTGTGCTTACTGTGGGGGTATTCCCTAATAAGGAACCCGAATGTCTGCAGGGCCCGCTGCCGATACTGATCTGAACTGAAACGGTCCGCAGCCTCTTGGTAAAGATTGGCCGCCGCCAGAAGACTGTCATCGCAGTATCCGCTGGCCGGACTTGTGTACCAAACCTTGCGGAAGGCCCGTATGACCACCAGGAACTGTTCGGGGCCCAACTCGTACCGGGGTACTGCCTTCAGATCAGCGAGCAACGAAGAAGCAGTTTGGAAATGATCGGCTGCTCGTTGACGCTTCGTTTTCGCCGTCAGGGGAGTGAAAGACGCAAGTAGAGCACAGAAAACCGCGAGTCCCGCTGCCAGAGGGAAACCCCTCCGGGCCGTTGGTCGGAGCCAGGGCATTTACCCTTACTTTGATTCCGTCTCGAAACGGATCAGGCCACTAGGATCGACGTAAACTACGATCCGTGGGCGGATCGCGTTGCTCGCATCGTCCTCGGCCTGCTCGCTCGAAGCGGAACGACCACTGACCGCATAGAATCGGCTGACGCGGCTCACGTAATCCTCCGTCTCTGGGTAGGGAGGAATGCCCTGAGCTCGCTCCACGGCTGCTTCCCCGGCGTTGTAAGCCGCCAAGGTGAGTTGTGGGTCGCCGTCATAGCGGTCGAGTAAGTGCCGGAGGTACTTAACCCCTCCGGCGACATTTTCGGCGGGATCGAAAATGTCACTCACCCCAAAACGATCAGCCGTCTCAGGAATCAATTGCATCAACCCACGCGCTCCCTTTCGAGAGACTGCAAACGGGTTGTAATTGCTTTCCTGCCGAATGACGGCGTGGATCAGTTTCGGGTCAACATCATACTGGCGGCCGGCCTGCCGCACCAGTTCATCAACACTGACCTGGCCCTCCGATGTCTCGGCAGAGGGCCAGACCTTAGATCCTTGGACAACTTCGTTCTTCGGCCCAACGTGACCAGCCGCCATCCGAGAGGAGTTGACACTTCTGACAAGCACGCGCTTCAAGCGGCCTGTCTTCGCGTCCTCCCGGACATCATAATGCCGCACCGCACCCCGCGAAGGACGATCAACTGCAGTGACCGTCTCGCGTTGCTCAACCTCGCTTGCGGCGCGACCGCCAGCTACTGCCCTCGGCCCCCACTGGTTGATCGCCAAAAGGAACCAGACTGAAGCCAAGGCCGCCGACCTTTTCACTAGTGAAAACAATATCACAACGTTTGTTTTAATAGCAAGTACCTTATTTTCAGTATCTTACCTTAGGCGCTGACCCGATGTGAACCGAAAGTGGATTCTCCAAGCCAGAAGTTTCACGGGACTACCGCTCCGCTCCCTGCTGGTAAGACGCCGTAGGTAAGCAATTGGACGGGAAATCTGTCGAGAATTTGCCCTCGAATCGACGAGCCGACCCCTACCCGATATCTACCGTCCATGATAACCAAACGACTTCTTTCCAACAACTTGGGTGGAAGTGTCCCTCTCCCTGAGGGTCGCCCCCCAGGCTGATACGGGTCCCGCTCGCGCGTTTGTCGAGCCGCCGGAATTGTCAAAATACGACGCATTCGTAAGAACCACGTTTGGTACTAGACGTAATGAGGTCTCTCGATTCGCCGCAGCCTGAGGAGGGCCCTCTCCCTATAAAAAGAAAAACAACAACGTTGCCCCGCATATTCCCAACTTACGCTTGGTGGGGGTTCGACCGGCCCCGTCGCTTGATGACTCCGTTTCATAAGTTTGGTTACGCATATTTAGGAGCCAGGTGGACGATCGAGAGCTGTGGGCACGGCATCGGACTGCACCCCAAAAGTGAGACACTGAGTTAAGGGGCCAAATACATTGAATGGAGAGAGGTATGGATTTGGCCCGAAGAGTGTACAGCCGCGAACTCAAGACCGCGGCGATGCGAGAGATCGAGAGCGGACGTACGATCAGTGAGGTCGCTCGATCTCCCCGTCCCCGATCTCCCCAATCCGTCCATCCTGGTGTTACTAACGAGACCTGCGGCCGTTGACCGTCCAGTCACACCAAGCGTGTAACGCGGGGCTTCTCGCAGAGACCTGCGGATTTTTGTATATCCGGTCTGACGTATTGAGCGGCAACCTTACCTCGTCCACCTCTATGAGACCAATTCTCTTTGCGACCCACCACGCGCTCGACCAGCGCCAGTCCAAGGGGTCCTGAGCAAGATGGGGCGACGTAGGCGTGGAAAGAACACGAGACCGGGGTCCGCCACGTTGACGGGTACGCCTGACGCGGACGCCGCCGGAACGGCGGGTCCGCGCTACGAGCTACTTATATAACGAGGAAGAAATAACAAAAAAGAACGTTGTCCCGCATATTCCCAATTGACGCTTGGTGGGGGTTCGATCGGCCCCCCACTTAAGACCGGTTAGCTGCCTGTCTAAACAGCTGCAACGATCTTCTCCGCGAGGCTCTTGCTGCGCCGAATGCAGTCGGGAATGCCGATTCCCGTGTAAGCATTTCCAGCCAGGTGCAGACCCGGCGTCTCCTTCAAACGGGCCTGGATCTCGTCGATTCTGTCTTTGTGCCCCACCTCGTATTGCGCCATCGCCCGTGGCCAGCGATACAAACGCCACTCGACGGGCTCGGCTCGGAATCCCATCAGGGCGCTGAGTTCTTCGTGAACAAGCGCTGTTACCCGTTCGTCCGGCTGGTCCCAAGCTGCCTCCGCCTGTTCGGCTGCCAAGAACGCGCGAAGCAGAACCCGGTCAGGGGATACGCGCTCTGGGAATTTCGTGTTGACCCAGGTGCAGGCCGTCAGCCGCATCCCCTCCGCCCGAGGAACCAAGAAGCCGAAGCCGTCCAGAGGGCGGTCGAAGGGAGGACGCGGATAAAGCAGCGAGGCGGTGATGGAGGAAGTGTAGGTAATTTCTCCAAGCCGCTTTGCTAACTGAGCGTCATGGGCTTTTGTCAGCTCGGCTGCTTGGTAGGCGGGGGTTGCCAGGACTACCTCGTCGCTCTCAATAGTCTCGCCATTGACCCGCAAACGGAAACTCCCTCGCGCACCCTCGAGCGCCTGCGCGGTTCCGGTCACGATTCGAACCCTGCCTTCGAGCCTCTCGGCCAGCGTATCAACAAGCTGATGCATCCCGTGCTTGAGCGTTAGGAAAAGGGGTTGTCGTTTTCCTTGCTGATCGTTTGCCTTACCCGGAGAAGCGGCGGCCCGGTTACGCAGCACGCCACGCGTGAGGCTGCCATGGCGTCTTTCGAGATCGACGAACGTTGGCAAGACGCTATTTACGCTCAAGTTCTCTGGAGAGCCGCCGTAAACGCCGGCAAGCATGGGTTGTGCGAGGTATTCGTTGACCTCCGTCCCGAAATGATCTTCGACGAATTGGGCGACAGAGCGGTCAGGATGTTGCCGTCCTGGCCGCCGCAGCCATTCAGTAGCGATCTTTGCTTTGGCCCGAACACTAAGCAGCTGCGAGGTGATCACCGGCCAAAGCTTCGTAGGGACCAGAAACTGGATGCCATCGGGCAGGACGATCAGTCGCCCGTTGCGCAATACGTAGGTCTTGCGCCGCTGGTCGTTCGACCCGATGACCTGGTCCTCGATGCCGATCTCGCGAATCAGGTCTAGGGCCCAAGGTTTCTGCGCCAAAAAGCTGTCCGGGCCGCCCTCAACCAGGCAGCCGTCGACGTGCTCCCCGCAAATGACGCCGCCGAGCCGGGAACGAGCTTCGATCAGGGTGCAGGAGAGGCCGGCCTGCGAGAGGTAGTAGGCTGCGGAAAGCCCCGAGATGCCGCCTCCCACTATCGCTACGCGTCTCATCGCGAGCCGATCTGAATTGCCACTTTAGTTGCCGGAATCGGTAGCCTAGTAGCCCGTGGTGAAAGTCCTTCGCCTCAAAAAATGGGTACAGCCACCGATTTTCGTCGTCTACGCCATACTGGAAAGAAAACAGTTGTTGGAAGCGAAAATCGGATGACAGTGCCCATTTTTCGCCGAACCTACTTCTACCACGGGCAGCCTAGTGCATCATTTGCAATTACAGTTACGTATTAATCAGCTTATCGAGGTATTGCGGCTCATCAGCTCGGGCGCAATGAATTGCGCCCCTACGTTTGAACCCGAGATGCTCAAGCCCATCAGAGCAGGGGCGCGACTCATCGCGTCCGCAGTCGGCCACCTTTCGTAACCATATTTGCGAAATGATGCACTACGACTGGAAATCGCGGACCATGCGAACTACGGCCTTGACGTTTTCCACCGGGGTTTCGGGTAGAATTCCGTGCCCGAGATTGAAGATATAGCCCGGGCGGTTGCCGGCGCGTCGCAAGACGTCGTGGACGCGCCTTTCGATTTCCGGCAGCGGGGCGAGCAGCGCGGCTGGGTCAAGGTTCCCTTGCACTGCCGCCTCGTAGCGGATCGAGGACCATGCTTCATCGAGTCTCACGCGCCAGTCCAGCCCCAGGACGTCGCCACCTGCCTGGTGCAACAAAGGCAGGAAAGTTCCCGCGCCGGTCGCGAAATGAATGACCGGCACTCCTGTCCTCTGGATCTGCCGAATCAGCATCCGGGAGTGGGGCAGTGCGTACCGCTTGTAGTCTTCCGGCGCCAGCGCACCAACCCAACTGTCGAAAATCTGAATGACGTCGGCTCCCGACGCGACCTGGTTGGCAGCGTAGGGCACAATGACTTCGAGAATCTTCGCCATCAACCGCTCCCAGCCTCCGGGGTCGCTGTACATCAGGCTTTTGGTCAAAGCGAAGTTCCGCGAGCTGCCGCCCTCGATCATGTAGCTGGCCAGCGTGAAGGGGGCGCCGGCAAAGCCAATCGTCGGAACGCGGCCGTCCAATGCCTTCTTCACCCTGGCAATTGCCTCGCCTACATAACCTAAGTCCTGCCCGTTCTGAGTCTCGAGCTCGTCGATGTCGTGCGACGAGCGCACCGGATTGTGGATAGTGGGGCCGTCCCCCTCGACGAATTCGAGGTTAAGCCCCATCGGCTCGAGGGGTAGAAGCAGATCGGCGAAGATGATGGCCGCATCGACGCCGAGGGCCTCGATCGGCTGTAGGGTGACTTCAGCGGCCAACTCCGGACGCTTGCAAATCTCCAGAATCGAATGCTTGGCCCGAATGCCGCGGTATTCGGGCATGTAACGTCCAGCCTGCCGCATGAACCAAACCGGGGTTCGCTCGACCGCTCTCCCGCGGCACGCTTCAAGAAGTGGAGAAATCATTCTTCTTGAATATAACAGTTGCCTTCGCTACCGCCGGGTTTACAAGCGGGACCGGACGCATTCTCGGGCGCGGCTTGCCTTACTTTCCCCACCAGTCGAGGATTCGCTTCTGCAGGCTGGGAGAGGGCGGTGGGGGCGGGCTCTTGGGGATCAGCTTGATCGCAGGGCGAGGGGATGTCTCCACCTCTTCGCCGATCCTGCGGACCCGGCTCTCGACAAGTGCGTATGTTCGTCGCAGCCGCCGGCCTTGTCTTTCCAGGTTTAGCGAGAAACCCGTTCCCTTGCCCCAGCGCGTGTCTATGTCTCGATGAACGAGCACAGGCAGGTAGCCGACGAGGCCGCGTTCCATCTTGATCGTCCGGTAGGAGCGACCTCGGCGACTCCACATGAAGACGCGAATCAGGTCGAAATCGTGCGGCTGCTTGAGCCGCTCGCTCTGGGTCCAGAGCCATGTTGTTTTGGCTTCACCGAGCCGGCGATCGTGGACTTCTCCCAGCGCGAAGTAGGAGGTGATTCGACGCCGCTCGGCGAACTGCTTCACTTCGTCGGGAATGCCCGAATAGACGCCGGTGGCCAGGACCCAGCCGGCCTGCCCGCCGGCGACTCGAACGAGATACCAATCATCGCGGCCGGTGGGGGCGGGCGGAGGTTTCCCCTCTTCGGGACGGCGTGGGAGGCGCTCGACGAGACGGTGGCGGAGCAGTACGGCTCCCTCGTCTTCGTTGAGTTGGAAGATCGTTGGCGCCCAGCGATACGGTTCGAAATGTACGTTCAAAGTACGCAGCGCGAGCACCGTGCCCTGTGGCGGGTCGGTAGAGGTTTGATCCCGTAACTGCTGCATCAGCTCCCGCACGTCAGGCGTGATCAGCATCGACTCGTGGGTCCAACCTTGATGGCCGGTGGTGCTACGGATTTTTACGAAGAGCCGGCGGCGGTCGACGATCTCAACACGCTCCCCAAGATTCAGGGTCACCACGGTAGGAGCGTCCGGAACCAGCTCCTTCCAAAGTTCGACGGTCTTGCGGGCGACGAAGGCTTCTTCAACCGGCTTGGTCTCTGGATTGGAAGTGCAGCTGAAAACTAAAGTCAGCGAGAGGAAGGGTGTGATCGCTTGGAAAAAACCTGGGGACAGTCCACCGCGCCTCTTGTAAATCATTGATAAAGCACCTCGCTCATACACGGCGCTTGGGACAGTCCCCAGTTTTTTCCCAGTCTGATCACTGGGGGCGGACTCCACTTGTCAGCCGGGGCCGTCGTATCGCTCCCCCAGGCTATTGAGCCGGGTCGCGAAGACAGGATCGAGTAAAATGATAACCGCTTAAGCATGTCGGAACCATTGCAACACGCCGCTCGAACAGCTTCTTCTTTAGCCAAGGACGCGAGTCGAGCAGTCCGGTGCGGTGATTGCCGGTCCAAACTTCCCGCGGACACTGAAGCAGGAGAGGAACCCACGGTTTCGGCTGACACTGCCGACTATTATTGCCCGTTGTGCGCCCAAAGTGCTTCTGATCCACTTCGCTGCGGCGCCTGCGACTCGATCATCTGCGCGCGGTGCGGAACGCCCCTGGAGCTGGTGGACGAGTTGGGCATTGGTTGAGACTCGGAGAAGCGAGTTCGAGACAGGCGCAGCAGGCTAGCCCTACAAACAGGAATCGGCACGTTGGCGCAAAATCGGCTGACCGTCCCGAGCGCAAGGCTTTTGGAGTGCCTTCCCAGGGTTCTCCGATCGGCCTGATGGATTCGCTTACAAAACCACGATCGGGTGGTACAAAAGCGGAAGTCGGGCTTCGGCGATGGCGAGCAGGCTGCCGTCGGGGGCGATGGCCTTTACGAGCTTGGCCTGCTGGCGGTTGCCAAACGGCGACACCCGAAAATCTCGACCGTGAGTAATCCGAGCCGCCGTAATCGCATCGACGCGCTCGGCCGGCATTTCCGGCAGCAGCATTTGCGGAGGAGTGAGCGCCTCCTCAAGACGTCCCTTCCTCTTGAGATCGTCGAGTTGTTCAAGCGAATGCGCCATGTCGAGCGTAAACTCACCCATCGCAGTTCGACACAAGTGTTCTACATGTGCGCCGACTTCTAGTCTCCGTCCGAGATCATGCGCTAGTGAGCGCATATAAGTGCCAGTAGAACAACGGACTCGGACCGTCGCGCGCTCGCCCGTGACGTCGAGCAGTGCGAACTCGTAGACATGGATTTCGACAGGGTCAAGTTTCACCGGCTTCTTCTGACGGGCCAGCTTGTAGGCGGGAACGCCGTCGACCTTCTTGGCCGAGACGGGAGGCGGCGCCTGCATCAGTTTGCCGCGGAACTCGGGCAAGACAGCTTCGATTTGTGCACTGTCGAGCTTGACGTTTCGCGCTTCGGTGCTAGGCTTGCCGCTGCGGTCGTAGCTGTCGGTGCCAAAGCCGAAGCGGATGACGGCCTCGTAGGTCCTCTCGTGGTGTAAGAAGAAGCGCGCCAGTCGAGTCGGTCGACCGAGCAACATCGGCAGCACGCCGGTGCCTATAGGGTCGAGCGTCCCCAAGTGGCCGATCCGTTTGATCCCTGTCAGGCGCCGCAATTGCTGGACGGCGTCGTGCGAGGATATGCCACACGTCTTGTTGAAGACCAGGATGCCGTCCATCCCATCCATTGTAACGAGTTGGGTTTCAGTCCGACGGGGAGATGTCGCCCCGGTGGGTCAGGGTCGACGGGCGACGAGCCCGTTTAAAACGCCGGCCGGGACACCGATCCCGCGCAATCTCTTTCGGGTTCTTCCTACGGCGCCGCGACGTTGATCGAGATGCCGTCTTGTGATTGCAGGCCGGCGACTTTGGCTACCACGAGCACGTCGCCTGGCGGCACGTCTGGGACGGTGACATTGATCTGGTAGAGGGCCACATTGCTCGAAAGGCCCGCGTAGCTGGGCACGACTTCGACATCGCCGAAGCAAATTCTGACGTCTTCGACCGTCGGGGAAATGACGGGGGCTAGCACCTGGCCCGGCAGTGTCCCGACCGGCACGGGAGGCGAGGTCTGCCCAAAACCCGTGCCGAACAGCAAGATGATATCTCCTGGTTTAGCAGGCCGAATGTTAACGCCCGGACCAAACAGGTCCGCAGGTCCGACAAACGCCCCATCGAGATGCACCGCCCTCAGCACCTGGGGGACTCGGTCGAAGGGCCCCAAGGAGAAGAAGGTTGGGGAAAGCGCCTGGTTCATCACCATCACGGGCGCGCTTCGACCGCTGGCGGTCTCTACCTCGATGCTCACGGGTCCGAGCGCGTCGGTGTCGGGCACCACGAAGTTGATCTGGTCAAAATTCAGGTTGAAGTCTGACCCCTTCTGCACAAACGAGATAAAGGCCGGCTCGCCGTTGTAGAACACCCGCACTCCCCCCAGCGACGTCGGTGCTACGCCGTCCACGAACGCGGTGCCCCAAGATAGGGTGACCTCGGTCAAGTCGATCCCGAACAAGGTGCCGAACGTGTTAGGAGAGAAGCCCTGATCGGGAGAAAAGGTCGTGCTCTGTCCCGCCCCACCCTCGCCGATCATCGGCACGCCAGGAGGCGCGGCAGGTTGCACGTTGATAGCTTTGAGATGGATTCAGCTGCCCGTCCGGCCTTGATTTCCGTTGTCGGCGTCGGCGGCAACGTACATCGTGACCATCCCCACATCGGTAGAGGGAGGCGTCCATTCAAAATCGAACATTCCCTCCGTTTTGGGTGTGATGTTGTGGCCGAGATACTGGACGCCACCGGCGGTGTTCACGCTGGTTGAATTGTCGAGTGATGCGAGATTACCGGCCTGTACATTCGCGTCGTCCCGCGCGCTGAGTTGAAAGCCGAACACGACACCCATGGGGTCATCGATCTCCAAACTCAGCATCTGAGGCACGCCAGGCATGTAAGTGGCCCCGTCGGGGAAATTGATCGAGACTGCGTCAGAATCCTCGAACAGTGTGCCTGAATCGGTCATGTGGCAATTGGCTGTCCAACACGTTTCCTCGCCGGGCGCGCCGGTCCTCATCGGGGGTGGTGCCGAGGTAAACCCCACAATCATGATCGGGATGACGCTAAACGCGATCAGAAACTTTGCAAGAAAGGACATACTATGGCGGCGTTTCATGGGCGGCTCCCGGCGCGTGACTGGCCTTTCGCAAACGCAACATCAAGATGGGCCCGGACGGCCTGAGCGCTTTCACGCGGCCATCTCAGCGCATGCAGTGAGGCGTTCCCCATCATAGAACAAATTCCAACAATTCAGAAAGAAAAGCGAGCGTTGTGGGGGACCCCTCGGTGTTACCATCTAGAAGATTGAGTTTGCCGCTGGCGAGGGGTCGCCCGCTCCACGGGCTCACGCAAGGAGATTCGGCATGAAATCGCGGACTGTGCTTGCCATCTTGTCCTTCACCGTTGTCATCGCAGGGCTGGGGTCCTTTTCCGCCTTCGCTTCGAGCCACCGCCAGGCGCCGGGCATCTCGCGCTTGCCCCAGGTGGACGGAACAGACTTCTACTTGTTCCGCAGCTACGAGAGCGGGCGCAACGGATTCGTCACCCTCATTGCCAATTACAACCCCTTGCTGTAGAAACGCACCACCGACCGGCTTGGCAAGCTCATGTTCGTCACGATAAAACCGACGCGCGCGAACAGCTCGCCCTGGTGGTGCTCGACCTTGGCGACAACTCGTCTCGGCTTCTTCCAGCTCTCCGCCTGATAGCGAAAGCTCTTGTAGCGCACTAGCGGCTTGCGGCCGGGCCTCCCCGGCGGACGAAACAGGATGTCTTCGATCTTTAACTCCAAGCTCCTGTTGGCCGGAATGCGGATGGCGTACTGCACGCCGCGTTCCTCCGAAGCCTCATAAACTTCCGGCTTGGCAAAGGCCGCATCGCCCCGGAAGGCGACCTGCTGGCCCGCAGCCTGTTGGCGCTCGATCTCCGGCAACAATAGCTCATCCCAGTCCTCGGCGCTGGGCACGTTGCCGGGACGCAGCTTGGCAGCGAGGCAATCACCGTGCTGGTTGAACAACAACAGCGGGTGGTAGCAGACCGACTCGAAGTGGCCGTTGTAGGCACCGCCTTCCTGTTGGCCATGGACCGGACTCTCGGTGGAGTCCATGTCCAGAACGACCCGCTCGGAGTCGTCGAACGCCTCCGCTTGCCCGACCAGCTCTCGGTTCAGCGCCATCAGCCCCAGCAGGTTCTCTTCGCTCGCCAGCATCTCCGTCTCGAAGCCGTGCAGCGTCGAGGTCAAGGCCGCACCGCGATCCCAGATCTTCTGCGAGCCGATCAAGCGAAACGTCGGGTCAGCCGACACTCGGACGGCGTCGTTGACGTCCTCGTAGCCCGCCAAGCGGCTGTAGATCGACTGCCGCAACAGATCAGCGAGCGTGAACTGCTTGTTTGTGCCTTGCCGCGAGTCGCTGAGATGCTCGCCGATCAGTTTCCCGAGTCCGAGTCGCTCGTCCAACTCCCGAACCAGAATCAAGCCACCGTCGGAAGTAACTCGCGATCCTTGGAAATCGACTTTGAGAAGTCCATTGAAAGTTAGCTGGAACGGCTTTGTTTCTTTTTCACCCATCGGGTGTTGGCCTCCCTGGCGTCCTGATTACGCTTGAACCCCTATCAATAAAGACGCTAAAGGCCGCTGGAAGGTCGGGAGGCCTGAATCAAATTGGAAATGCGGGCTTGCAGGATCCCTTCGGTGGGCCCAATTTCTTTCCGCTCGACGCCGATGCCGTGTACGACATCCATATCACGAACGACGGCGACGCGGTGGAGGACATCACATTTCGCTTTCAGGTCTTTGAAGGCCTGGAACACGAGGGTTTCTTGGGATTGCTTGTAGGTCCTCCCGACAACCGGCAGGCCATCCCGATTCCCTTCATCAATATTGCCCCTTTTTGGCGTGGATGACACCACGCTGAAGGCCAACCTGAAGCGGGACTACTACGTAAGGGTCATCCGGGGCGCACTCGACGACCCTAACAGGAGTTTAGGCTTCGTCACGGAAGCCCGGGCCGGCAGCGCGAAGTTTGGGATGCCTCTTGATTACATCGGCGAAAAATCCATCCCTGACTACGAAGCCTACGCGGCACAGTTTGTTTACGACATCCAGATCCCAGGCTGCTCCGGGGATGGCCGCATGTTCGTGGGACAGCGCAAAGAGTCTTTCCAGGTGAACCTGGGTGAGATTTTCGACTTGGTCAACACTGATCCACTGGGCCCGCCGGACGGCGAGGCCTCCGTCACCGCGGGGAAGAACATTACCAGCATTATTCTCGAAGTGCCGATCTCCTGCGTCAGCGCCGGCAACGGCCCGGTCATTGGCGGCTGGACAACATCGCGGCTGCCGCGCACGCGCGTTTTGCGGGAGGGAGCCGATGCCACCTTCGACCAGCCGGACGAAAACTTTGGAGGCTTCGTTCAGATCTCGCGACTCGCAAACCCGCTGGTGAATGAGCTGGTCATCGGTCTAAGCAAGAAAAATCTCTTCAATGCCAGCCACCCGAAGGATGATGCGCAGTTCGCGACCTTCGTAACCAATCCGACTCTGCCCGAGATCCTCGAAACTCTCTTCGGCGATGCGGGTGTCAGGGCGCCCGACGTGTTCCCGCGGACCGACTTGATTCAAGTGTTCTTGACCGGTGTGCCGGGGCTGAATCAGGACGGCTCGACGGCCGAGCTCTTGCGGTTGAATACGTCCACCCAAGCCGTTCCTTCTTCTGCGCAGAACAATCTCGGTGTGATCGGTGGCGATCACGCCGGTTACCCCAACGGCCGCCGCCCGGGAGACGATGTGGTGGATATCGCGCTGCGAGCCGTGATGGGCGTGCTACTAACCCCAGCGGAAGCTCCTTCGGGCCAACTGCCTTTTACCGACGGCGCCCGGCAGCACGCCGACCAGTTCGACGACACGTTCCCCTACTTGAAGACGCCGATTCCCGGTTCACGGACGGACTAGCTCGAAGGAGAAACGGACGATGAAACAGCGAGCGATTCTTTTGATCTTTGTCATGTTGGCCGTGGTCGGCGTGGTGCTGTCGATAGCGTTCTCTCCGGCGGTCGCCTCGAGCCATCGTGAGGCGCCGTTCATCACCGAGCACCCCGAAGTCGATGGCACGGATTTCTACATGTTCCGCAGTTACGAAGAGGGCCGCGACGGCTTCGTCACGCTGATCGCCAACTACCTCCCTCTGCAGGACCCCTACGGCGGACCGAACTACTTCACTCTCGACCCCGCCGCCAGGTACCGGATTAACATCGAAAACGATGGCAACCTCAATGAACCCAACGATGATATCGTCTTCGAGTTTCAGTTCTTCAACATCTTGAACAACAGAGCGCTACCCGTGGGTGACGAGGTTGTAGAGCATCCGCTGCGCACCATTTCCCCACTGCAAATCGGCGATGTCGCCAACGTAGAAGAGAGCTACACGGTTTCCGTGATCCGAGGGGGTGGCGCCCCTCAGTTCGCGACGAATGGTATGACAGGGGGGACCTTCTTCGCCAAGGCGCTCGACTATTTCGGTGAGAAGACTTTCCCTGACTACGAAGGCTACGCCGCGAGCCACGTAGTTCCGATTCAGATTCCCGGTTGCGACGACGGCAGGGTGTTTGTCGGCCAGCGCAAAGAGTCATTCGCGGTGAATCTGGGAGAGATTTTCGACTTGGTGAACCTGAACCCCGTCGGCAACCGGGACGCGGAACGCTCCTCCACGGATGACAAGAACGTCACAAGCCTTATTCTCGAGGTGCCCATTGACTGTCTTACCGAGGGTGGCTCCGGCATCATCGGCGGCTGGACCACTGCACACCTGCCCCGCACCCGCACACTTACTGGCAACCCCACCTACGACGACCCCGACCAACAAACCGGCGATCTAGTCCAGGTCTCACGCCTGGGCAACCCACTAGTGAACGAGCTCGTGATCGGCTTACGGGACAAGAACAAGTTCAACGCCAGCCATCCCCGCGACGATGGGGCGAACTTCCTTTCGTACGTCACCCACCCGACGCCGCCCGCCCTCTTCGAGGCCGTCTTTGGGGTCCCCGCGCCGACCAACATCCCTCGCAACGATCTCGTCAAGACGTTTCTTACGGGTTTCCCAGGAGTGAACGAAGACGGCTCGGTAGGAGAGGTGATACGCCTCGACACCAACATCCTGCCGAAACCGGTGGACGAGCAGAGCAACCTGGGCCTGCTCGGCGGCGACCCCGCGGGCTTTCCCAACGGCCGGCGGCCGGGAGATGATGTCGTCGACATTGAGCTGCGGGTGCTGATGGGTGGGCTGTGCCACGTCCACGGGTCTTTAGAAGATGGCATCGTAGCCACCCTGACCGCCGACCAAGTTGTCCCGCCTGTCAACGACCCCAACGATCCGAGAGCTACTTGCAGCTGCACGCTGAACCAGGCGGGCGACGGCATTACCTGTTCGTGTCAGCTCCAAACTTCCCTGCCAGGGTTGTTCGCGTTCTGGATCAACGAAGGCGCGTTTGGGCAGAACGGCCCGGGCATCTGCTTCGACGACCGTCCGATCGAGTTTGACAACTGTCTGATGACGCCCGAGCAGTTGGCAATGCTAGCCGGAGGCGAGATTTACGTAAGAGCCCTCACTACCTTCAACCCCGAGGGGCATATCCGCGGCCAGCTCGGCCCGCCATCGCCCGGCCTGTGCAGCCCCGACGACGCGCCCTCGGGCCTCCTGGATTTGACGGACGGCGCTTACCAAGGGCCGGACCAGTTTGAGGACACGTTCCCCTACCTAAACACGCCCCTACCCGGCTCGCCCAACGAAGGAAAGACCCGCAACGCCAACATGATCCCAGATTGGGTGTCCGGGAACGACCCGCTATTTGCTGACTTTCGGGGTTTCGCTTCACTGACGCCCGTGCCGGGCCAGGAGATCACCTTTAAGTTCCGCTTCCGAACCAACCTTCCACCGCCAAATACGGTCAACATTACGGAAGGTGGCCCGAACGGTACGATCCTGTGGTCCGTCGATGTGGACGAGGCAGGGACTCAGGAGGAGACCCTCAACGGGGACAATTACCTGGGAACCACCCCACTACCGATCTTCGAGGATGGTTTCGAATCCGGAGACACCAGCGCCTGGTCCACCGTGGAGGGAAACCCCACCAAGATCGCCGGACCGTTTCGATAAGATTAGCAACGAGCGCGAATCTGAGTACTCCATTTCATAAATACACTCACGTTTCGGGCGAGGGCAGGCGGGCACAGCATGCTGTGCCCCTACAGATCTATTGGGTGCCTGGAAATGTAAGGGCACGGCATGCCGTGCCCGAAGTTCCCGATCGTCCATCTGGCTTCTAAATCCAAATATACGTGACCGAACTTATGAAATGGACTACTTAGGGAAGAATGCGCTCGCAACCGGGGAGTGAACCCGCCGCAGATACCCGCGGCGGATGAGAGGACCAGAGCACTGGCACCCGATTCGTGTTTCAAGCGCCCCCGATGGTGGCAGTACAGGTGAACTTCAGACGGCGCAGGTGCTACGCCGGGGATTCAGAAACGAAACTTACCGGGTCGAACTTCACGGAATGAACAGGAACCCCCGCTCGCCTGCCCGGCAGCTTCCATTCCACGCCCCACTTCTGTTCAAAGGCGAAGCGGTTCTCATCGTAGATTCGATCGTATTCGGCGGGCGGGAGTGCGCCGAAAGACCCCAAGCCGAAATGGTGCACCAGACAATCCTCCGCGCACACGATGCGCAAGCCGGCATTGCGTATCCGCAACGAGTAGTCGTCGTCTTCGAACATCCCCACCCGAAAACGCGGGTCGAGGGGGCCCAACTCGTTCCACACAGCCCTTGGAATGACGGCGCAGAAAAGCGGCGCCGTCTCCAGGGGGAGAGACTGCCCAAAGTGGCGCCGAGCCAGTGAGGCGGCGAACTCCTCCATTTCCGCCATGTGCTCGTAGGCGACGTTGATTCTGGCCTCGTTGGACGCCCAGTTGGTTACGGGCAAGACGGCGCCTACGCCCGCGTCTCGCCGGCAATGGCGCAAAAGGCGCTCCAGCCAGCCCCAGGTAACGATTGTGTCCACGTTCAAGAGCGCGAGGTAGTCTCCGCGGGCTTGCTCGACTCCTCGGTTGGTCCCCTGTGCGAACCCGGCGTTCTCGTCCTGCAGGATCACCCGAAGACGCGGTTCCTGCTCGGCGTAGGTCGTAAGCATCTGGCGAGTGCCGTCCCGCGAGGCATTGTCAACAATGATGACTTCGTAATTGGGGTAGCTGGTGTTTCGTCGAATCGAGTCCAAGCAGGGTGCGATGAAGTCCTGGCTGTTGTGAGTGACGACGACGATCGACGCTAGTGGGAAGGACGCTCGCAGTGCCGCGTCCATCGCCTGAAAACGCTGTGTCCAGTTGTTTGCCGCGGCAAAGGATCTTCGTTTGAGACTCAAACTCGCGTCGTCTTCGCTCAGGGCGAGATCGAGCTTGTGGGCGAAATCATGCGAGTCATCGGCGATGTATATTAGGTCGGAACAGTACTTCAGTTCGGCCATATCCGTCGCTACGACCGGCTTGCCTTGGCTAAGATATTCGTACAGTTTCACGGGGTCGGTCGTGCGTGTGAGGCCGTTGACGCGGAACGGAATGATACAGGCATTAAAATGAGCGAGATAGGAAGGAAGCTCGCTGTAGGCCTGATGGCCAAGGAAGTGGACGTTGGGTAGCCCGCTCAGCCGCGAGACGTGGTTCGTCTCCCGTGTCTGTTCCATCTCGTACCCGCCTATCAGCACGAACGAGTATTGCGGCCTCGCCTGGGCGACCTCGAACATCAAGTCATAGTCGAACCAGTCGGCCAGTGCGCCGAAGTATCCGACCGTGGGTTTCGAGATGCTCGCCATCTCCTCGTTGACCTGGGGCCGCGAGAAGAATTCGTAGTCCACGCCATTGCGAATAAGAACCGAAGGGCCTTTGTCTCGGTGGCGGCCGACCGTCATTCCCTTCGCGGTGACCACGGAAACGTCGCACTCGGAGAACAGTTGCTTCTCCTCGGCTAGATTAAAGGGTCCCACTAGCATTTTCTCATCGAAGGATGAGCCTGAAGACGGGGGTTGGGGCTTTTTGAGTCGCTGGGGCTCCTTTCGGGCTTTTTGATTTTGAGTTTTGGGAAGGGGAGAATCGTCGTCGGGGTTGTGGGATTGTGGGAATCGCGGAGCGATTTCCAAGGGCGGTGGGAAACGAAGGGAAACCTGGTTTTGGTTTTCCTCGTTTTCCATCGCCCGTCATTTCCACAGCCCTCTTCCTGTTGTTCAGCACGGCGTGTTCGCGGAACGGAAACTGGCAAACAGCTTCTGCTTGGCTCGCTGCATCCGGCGGGCCGCCGCCGTGTCGCTTTCGGCCTGGGCAATGCGGCCCAGAGCCTCCAGCCTCTGCCCTGGCTTGAGATAGCTGGCGGCCTCGGGCAACTTCTCGAAAGATTCCCAAGGCGTCTGGTAGTGGCGGTACACCCGCTTCTGCTTGCCTTTGGCGTCGGTCTTGATCTCGGGCTGTCCGCAGGGCCGGTGGAAGTTCAAATAGGGATTGAAGTGCTGTTGGTAGAAGCGCTGGATGCGCCCCGCGTGCGGCGCCGCGATGTACGTATATCCCATGTGTTTGCGGATCACCGCGCCGTTTTTCGATTCCACCAAGCCGTTGTCGTTGGAGTGCCGCGGACGCGACTTGGTCTGTTCGATCAGCAGCTTGTTCAATAGCTTCTCCACCGTGCGATTGAGGAACTCGCTGCCGTTGTCGGAATGGAAGCCGCGGATACGAAAGGGAAACTGCTCGATCATGGCTTTCAGCAACGGCTCCAGCCAGGCTTCACTGATCGCGGGCGTGGCGCCGACCACTTGCCACTGGGTGACTTCATCCACGGCATTGATGTGGTAGACGCCCTTGACGCCATCGCGATCCCCTTGATGCACCGTATCCACTCGCAGAAAGCCGGGTTGGCCTTGCGGGTCGGGCCGGCGCCGCTCGCCGATCGACACCGCCGTGGGCCGGGTCTTGGTGAAATGCAGCCGCCGCTGGCGGTAGGCTCTGCGCCGCCGCAGGCGATAGATCTGGGCCACCGAGATCCCCGCCAGCCGCTCGTATTCGCGCCGCTGGTACTGCTGGTATTCCCGCTCGAGGATCTTGCGCGTGGCCGGGCCGCTGAGGGTTTCGTGGGCCTCGTCCACCGCCGCCAGCAGTTCGACGTCGGCGGGCGTGTACTTGCGGGCAAAGCGATGCCGCCGGTAGCGGGCGGGTTGGAGTTCTCCGCCCTGCCGGTACTGCTGGATCAGCCGCGTGATTTGCGCCCGGCTCAGTCCGGTCATCTTGACCAGATACTGCCGCAGCAGCCCTTTGTCGGCGCGGTTCTGGCGGCTGTAGCCGTGCTGGCGAAGCGTGCGCGCCACCCACGTGTAGATCTCGGCCCGCCCTTTGCCTTTGAATCGAATCTCCTCGCTGGAGTGGAGAAACTGCTGGATCTGTTGCAGGTTCAGCTTGCTGGTGTTTTGCACTTGGATAGTCAATTCCCAGCATGCCCACTCCCCGATCCTTCAGGCTCATCTTGTGTGAGAAACAAACTCCTCGTTCAGACTCATCTTGCATGAGACAAGACTCCACCCTCGGCATGTACCGCCAGTCGTCCAAGCAGTCGTAGAGAACCTTAGCGCCGAAACGTTCCCCCAGACTCAGCCCGATGCGCCGCCAGAAAGGCAGCTGCAGGACCACACAAGATTCCGCGATAGCCCATTCACGATAGAGCTTCTCCAGGCACGAAACGACACCCGCCGCTTCTTCCTGGCTTAGCCGGTCTTCGAAAATATCGGGCCAGTCCGCGCGGAGTCGAACTTCCCATACGTTTTTTCGAATCTCACGCGCTTCATATCTCATGCGGCGCCGAAAGAGGCAGCCGCCGTCCGGGGCTCACCCAAAACACTCGATGTCCATGACGCGCAAACTGACAGGCAAGTTGCTGGGGCCGTTGGAATCGGAAGTCAAAGTTAAAGATCGTGAGAATAATGACGTCGTATTTCCTAAGCGCTGCCGTCCTGACGCCGGCGGCCTTGGCAAGCGAGTCGTCGAGAGACGACCGCTGCAATTCGACCGGCACGTAGTTCCTCACGTCTGGGAAGCTAAGCTCTAACCCGGCCAATCCTCCATTGGGCCGCGGGAGCGACGCTACCCACTTGACAAAGGCCGGAATGCCTCGCAGCCCCTGGCGAACCAGCAAAGAGTACGCCTGGCGCAGAAACAGCATCACCTTCCACGCCCGCTGGCCCCGATAGAGACGTAAACCAGTTTCTAAGTCGCGCTGAAAAGTGCGCACCCCCAACGCTGTCTGTTCCCGAATCTCGTCGGCTTGGCGAAGCCTCTCGAGCCCGACGGAGCGCTCCTCGGCCAGTAATTCCCTGGTTTCGTCGAGTTGACGTTGGCCTTCCAGCAGTTCGGCTCTAACACTCGCGAGAGTGGGATCCTTCGTGCTGGGGTGGGAGTCGGGATCGGTAGACGGGGAGCCCTTCTTGACAAGCTTCCAGCCCCGCTCGGCAGGCGGGTCCGGCTCGATTACAGCCCCTCCCTTTTCCGCTGCTGGTCGGTGGAACTCCGGTCGGCCCATAGACACTCTTTCCGACTCTCAGTCGCTTTGCTGCTGCGTTCCTCTCTGAGCCTGACGCCGAACCTCGCTGCCCCCAGGCCAGTTCTTCCTTCTTTACACTTTACAAACGCCTTACGAACGGATACAGCTCGTCTTACCGCGTACTATAGCTTAGCGGAAAACCGGGTCATCCGCAGTCCCCGGCACACAGCTTCGCTCTCGGGGGGAAAGTCGACTCGCGGGTTCATTTGGGATTCCTGTGCGACAGGGGATCTCTTCTCGCCCCGCATCAGGCCGAACCCGCGAAAGAGTCGCCCTGCCGAAGGACATTCCTGATTTGCAAACAAGCACCTCTACTAATAGGAATTTGCTCTGCGGCAAAGCGCGACGACTTCTGGTGATACTATATAATTTCCTCGTAAGTCATTGACAGTTTGAATGGTTAGAGAAAACCACTGGGGCAGCCCCCCACTCTTTCATGCCTTAGGGCGCCCTGCTTTCGCAGAGCGGCCAGGGAGCCCATCGAGACTCGCCGGCACCGCCGAGCGCGAGTCTGACCTGTCGGACACACTTTTGGCGTGGCGCAGGATCGACAAAACCCGGCGGAGACGTGATACACAGTGACCTGTCCGTCTGTTAGGGGTTACCCGAAACCCGCAGGGAAGCGGAGTGCCGCCCCGAGGGTGGGACAGCTCATCAGGCGCGCGGCAAGTGCATTAGGAACCGACCAGCATGTCGATCCCTTCGGAGAAGGACCTCCCGACGGCTGACAAGGCCGGCGCCTGGAGAGACTCGCTACGGCAATTTCATCAAGCCGACTCGGAAAATGGTTGACTCCATTAGTCTGACGTGCGATAAAGCTTCAAGAAGGGAGTGTTTCTGATCATGGCCTGCAGCGATTGCGATGGGATCAACAGAAGGAGATTTCTTCGAACGGCGGCTCTCAGCGGCGCCGCTCTGGCTACTGGGACCGTCCGGGCGGACTCCCCTAAGTCTTCAGAAACCGTGGTGGCGCACCTTTACGAGACCTTGTCCGCCGAGCAGAAGCGAAAGGTCGTTTTTCCCTTTGACCACCCACTGCGCTCCAAAGTGGACAACAACTGGCACGTTACGCCGATGAAAATCGGTGAGTTCTTCAACCCAGACCAGCAAGCCATGATCCATGAGATCTTCCGGGGCTTGCATAACCCCGAGTTCGTCGACAAGGTTCTCTATCACGTTCAGGAAGACGCCGGAGGTCTCGAGAACTATTCCGTAGCCCTGTTTGGAAAACCGGGGAGCGGCGCGTTCGAGTTCGTCGTGACAGGAAGGCACTGCACGAGCCGCTGCGACGGCGATTCGGTCGAAGGAGCAGCCTTCGGCGGACCGATCTTCTATGGGCACGCCTCTCAGGGGTTTAACGAAAGCCCCGACCACCCGAAGAACGTCTACTGGTACCAAGCCAAGCGGGCCAACGAAGTGTTCCAGGCCCTCGACGGCAAGCAGCGGACTCTGGCTTTGCTCGGAGACCCCAGGGAGGAGCAGGGGACCGCTACGGTCTCGCTGAAAAGCCCCGACCGGCGGCTTGCGGGTCTGCCGGTCTCCGAGATGGCGCCGGACCAGCGAGAACTGGTCGAAAAAGTCCTGGCCGACTTGCTCCTGCCTTTCCGCAAGAAAGACACCGACGAGGCCATGAAATTCATTCGCGCCAACGGTGGAGTCGAGGCGCTTTCCATGTCGTTCTACAAGAACATGGATATCGGCTCAGACGGCGTGTGGGATGTGTGGCAATTGGAGAGTCCAACGATGATCTGGTACTTTCGCGGCTCTCCACACGTGCATACTTGGGTCAACATCCGGGCGCGCGCTTGACAACGTTCCGCCCGCTTAGCGAGCATTCCGGGCAATGTCGTCCACGACGCGACAGCGTATTTGTTCACCGAAGTTCAACAGGAGCCTAGAACATGCGAAGGATCTACTTACTGGCTGTATTCATCTTGATTGGCGGCGCGACGCTGGCGCCGCTGCTTTCCGACCACCATGCGCCGTCTTACCAAGTTGTCCACGACTGGCCACAACTGCCTGATGGATTCGTCCTTGGGGAGGTGGCGGGAGTAGGAGTCGATTCCCACAACCATGTTTTCGTCTTTCACCGCGGGTCACGACCCATTCTGTGCCTGGACGGAGCCAGCGGGAAGATCGTTGCTTCTTGGGGCGATGGGATGTTCGGCTCAGCCCATGGGCTGGACGTTGACCCCCAGGACAACGTGTGGGTCACCGATACGGTGCACCACCAAATCATGAAATTCAGCCACGACGGAGAGCTGTTGATGACCCTGGGGGCTAAGGGAGTTCCCGGCCTCGACGGCAACCACTTCAACAAGCCGACCGACATCGTGGTGACTTCGAACGGGGAATTCTACGTCTCGGACGGATATGGAAACAGCCGTGTGGCCAAGTTCTCCGCCGAGGGAAAGTTCCTACTCGACTGGGGTGACAAGGGTGACGAGCCGGGTCAGTTCGATACGCCTCACGGAATTGCAGTCGACGATCAAGGAAGGGTCTACGTCGCTGATCGTGCAAACTCCCGCATTCAGGTCTTTGATAGCGACGGCAACTTTCTCAAGCAGTGGCAGAGCAGCGAACTTGGACGTCCGTGGGGCCTGGAAGTTGGAGCTGACGGCCACCTGTATATGGCCGACGGCGGAGATCTGCATCACACCCCGCCTGGCCGAAACCGCGTACTGAAGCTCGATCTGAAGGGGAACATCCTCGAAAAATGGGGGTCCTTCGGCAAATACAACGGCCAGCTCTATTGGGCGCACGACGTAGCCGTAGCCCCCGACGGTGGCGTTTACGTCGTAGACGTGAGCCTAGGGATGCGCGTACAAAAGTTTGTCCCCAAATAGCCGGCGGGGGTTGGCGCCGCTGTTGGGCAAGGGCCTCATCCTAATCGTCCCGTTGGATTCATCGAGGACTGGCATAACTTCGGGGCACACTACGAGAAAACTCTGCTCGCGTGGTTTCAGAACTTCGAAGCGAACTGGTCTCGGCTCCGCGATAAATATGGGGATCGTTTCTACCGTATGTGGAAGTGCTACTTGATGATTTATGCCGGCGCTTTTCGAGTCCGCTACGTCCAGCTTTGGCAAATCGTCTTCTCGCCATCGGGCATTCAAGGCGGATACCAGAGCGTGCGGTGAGCGTCGGGCGACCAGAATCTCCACCTGGAAGCACAGTCCTCGGTTTCGCTGCCACACGAGTCCAACCGCAGCCGTTCTCGCTGCACGTTGTGGTGAGAGCCTAACAAGGGCCGTCGGCTCCACCCGCCTACCCGGCGAGGACGACGAGCTTCCCCTCGGCACGGTTCTCTTCCATGACGCGATGCAGCTCGGAGCGGTTGAGCCCGAAGGCGCGAACCCTGATCAGCGCCCAGCCTGGCTCCGGCACGGGCCGCTCCTGTAGTGTCAGAACCTCGGGAGGTCCGGGCCGTTCGATGACGACAGCTTTCATGCTCGTTTGCATGATCGGCTTTCCGCGGGCGATGCGGTGTTCTTGAAATGGGGATGGCTCTCTTGAGCTGCCGGGGAACACCAGCCTGGCCCGACGCTCGGGGGTGGGCGTTCGTCACACCTTCCGCTACCTCTTCGGATGCCGAACGATAACATCCGATCAATGCCCCTTGCGCTATCGTACGTAGTCCAGCATCGCCTTCTTGCCCATGCCGGCGATCCCAAGATGCTCGGGAGTGCGGGCGCATTCCCAAAAGTCGATGCCAACGGTCGCGGAAGCGAGATCGACCAGCGCCCGCATCGTAGGGCAAGCCACGCCAAGCTGCTCGCCTAGCTTGGACCACGCGGCCAGACCGTAGGGAACGTCCTCGGTGAGCCAGCGGGTCTCGAGCGCGCCAGGAGCGCGCAAAGCGGTGAGCATCCGGCTGCCGTTGATCGTGGCCCACAGGTCTCCCTTCGGCCCGAATCCTGCCTCGTGGAACGCTTCATCGACCGGAGCGAGTTCGGCGTCGAGGGCCCGTGCGATCGCCAGCCGCTCACGATCAACCGCGTAGATGAGGCGGCAAACGCCGGGGGTGACCCCTTCTTCATAAAAGTAGAAGTCGCCGCGGGAATACTCGACGCGGCCGGCGTTGAGAAGTACGCCGGCCGGGTGAACGACCGGGTTCATGGCGGCCAGCCCACAGGCGAGAACGTTGGCATACAGCCGGACGCCAGGGAACCAGGGCTCGACCAGCTCTTTGACTCGCTCGCCTTCTCCGCCCGGAAATACTCCCAGCCCCAGGCTGTTGACGACGCCCCAAATGTGCGCCGACGTGGGCGAAAGCTTGCGGCAAACGTAGGGGGCGGTATCTGTCTCGGCCAGCACCACTCCCTCCGCGGAACCGTGCTCTCGCAAAATCCGAGCGAATTCCAGACTTCCCAGTGTCCCCGGCATCAGGACAACAGTTTGGCCCCGCCGAAGATGGGCGGCGCAAGCCTCCGCGAAGGCGCCATGCCCGTAGGCCGGAATGATCAACAGAACCAGCTCGCTTTCAGCCAGCGCTTCTCCGAAATCAGTCGTGACCCGATCCAGAGTGGCAGCGCCTTGGCGAGCCACCCCATCGAGCAAGATCCGCCGAGACTCGCGGATGGGATCGATCGCTTCTTCGAATTGCGAGAGCTCGCACAAGGTCACAGAAGCGCCGGCGAGAGTCAGATTCGCCGCGACCGAAAACGCCGTATTGCCGCCCCCGAGAACTGTAACGGGTGCTGTACTCATCGAATCACCCCTGTTTCCGATTCGGGCCGCCGGCTTTTCACACAGCCCTGCCCGGAACCTCTTTCGGTTCCGTCAGGCACTTGCCAGAGCTTCCCGCAAGCCCCTTGCTAGACCTTCCTCGTCCTCCCGGCCGACCGTTCGCAAGTCAAGCAGCACGCGGTCGCGTTCACAGCGCGTAATTACCGGCGGGTCACCCTGCCGTAGGCGCTCCTCGAGCTTAGCCGCGGACAACCCGTTTGGGGGGGCAACGGCGATCAATGTCGTCGGCAGGGTTTCGGCGGGCGTCGATCCCCCCCCGAGGACGGATTGGCCGGGAACAAGCTCAATGATTTTCTCCATGTCGCCGCTTATGCTCTTCACGAAACGCTCGGCTCGCTCGCGGATGCTCTCGGCCGATTCGCGCACCATTCGCAAGGCAGGGATCTCGTCGTAGCGCTGGAAGAGATAGTCGTTGAGGGTGGCTTCGAGAGCCGCGTAGGTGAGCTTGTCGACGCGCAAAGCCCGGAACAAGGGATTTCGGCGCACGCGCTGCACAAATTCCGCCTGTCCCGCAATGATGCCGGCCTGCGGCCCGCCGAGAAGCTTGTCGCCGCTAAAGGTGACCAAATCCACCCCGGCCTGGAGACTCGCCGTAACGGGGGGCTCGTCGTCAAAGCCGGCCCCGGTCAAATCGTAAAGGCAGCCGCTGCCAAGGTCTTCCACCACGGGTAAGCCCAGTTCTTTGCCGAGCGAGACCAGTTCTTCGAGCCTGGGTCGCGAGGTGAAACCAACCATCCGGAAATTGCTGTGATGCACACGCAGCAGCAACCGTGTGTCCGGATTCACCGCAGCACGGTAGTCGGCGATGTGCGTACGGTTGGTAGCGCCCACTTCGTGGAGCCGCACTCCGCTGCGGGACATGATGTCGGGAATGCGAAAACCGTCTCCGATCTCGATCAGCTCGCCGCGGGAGACCACCACTTCGCCGTCTTGCGCCAACTCGTTCAACACCAGAAAGATCGCCGCGGCGTTGTTGTTGACGACAACCGCCGGAGCGCCGAGAAGTTTTCCCAGCAACTCCCCGGCGTGGACATCGCGCTTGCCCCGTTGACCTTGCCCAAGTTCATACTCCAGATTGCTGTACCCTCCAGCGGTTCGCCTGACCGCCTCGACGGCCCGCTCCGAAAGAGGCGCCCGTCCAAGGTTGGTGTGGAGAATTACCCCGGTGGCATTGATCACCTTTCGGAGCGAGGGTTGCCCGCGAGCCTCGAGCCGCTGAGCGACTCGCTCCTCGACGTGTTCACTTATGTCGCCGCTCCACTCCGCTGGCGGTCCGTCGTCCCAGAGGCCATCGCGAATAGCTGTACGGGCTTCCCCGAGCGTCTCCCGAATTTCGGCCACCACCAGTTCTCGGGGGTTAGCCTGGAGCCATTCCTCGACACGCGGTCTACCCAGCAGGTCATCCACCGCGGGAAGATCCTTGTACCGCTGTTTTCGCTCGGCCGCTTCCACGTCCTCATTGCAGCACCGCCGCGTGAAAGCCGTCAATGTTACGATGGGAGCTCAAGCGTCGCGCTCCATGAGTGTTCCCACTGGCATGAGGCTGAGCGTACAAACGGGCGTTCATGGACCCGTGCGCTGAGAAAAGGCCGCAGGTACTGGGCCAAACGGCGGCCCAGGCCTGCGCTACGAGACTTCCTTTGCTGCTCCTTTTCTTAGCCCTAGCGATTGTGCATTAAGTTATTGAAATAGCTTGGCTTATATTCCAATTGGCTTTGTTTGGTAATTTTCTTTGAGTCAGACGCTTCCGCGGGCGAAAAAGCCATTGGAAGGGCCCTCGCCCTGACGGGCACGGCTTTGTCCGGTACTCACCTGCTCCGTGTGGTTAGCCGCGAATGTGGTTGTCCCAACGGTTCGGCCCCGACAGTCACCTTGGTGAACATAACAGCACGGATCCGCGGGCGTTAGCCCGCGGGCCGCGCCCCGATGGTGTTGGGGCGGACGCGGGTTCATCCATGCCGAGCGGCCTCATCTCTGGACCGCTCGCTCACACTCGCGGCTCGGTGGTCGACGCTCTGGGATATCAAGGGCGCGGCCCGGGCCAGTTAGTGCGAAGCCGCTTGTGGCAATCCCCGATTTCCACGCTTCCTGGGACAGCCTCCTGCGTGTATTTTATCGCGGGCGGCTAGGACTTCCCTGGATAAGGGCCAAGAAGTTACTGAAAACAAAAGCTCCGGCCACCTGTGACCGGCACATTGGGCAACGACTAGAGAAAGGCCGCAGGTCTGGGCCAAACGGCGGCCCAGGCCTTATAGTTCCTACTGAGAGGGAATGGTCACAGGGAAGTGAAGAATCGTCGTCGGCGCTGTGGAAATGTGGAAATCGTCGGTCGATGTGTTCTCGCCTCACGTCGTGCGAGGATGGTCGAACGGCGGCCGGCAGCCCGTCCGTCAGGCCCGGCCGGCGACGCGCGACGGTGCTGTCGTGACGGCGGCGACGGCCGCTGTCACGACCCTGCTGGGTTTGATCCGGGTGCTGCGCGAGGGGATCGGGGAGTTGGACGACAAGATCCGACAGCTGGCGGCCGCTCACGAGGACAGCGTCTTGTTCGACCAGGTGCCGGGCGCGGGCCCGGCCCTGGCCCCGCGCTTGCTGGCCGCTTTCGGCACCCGTCGCGAGCGTTTCCAAACGGCGGCTCAGTGGCAGGCCTATAGCGGAGTGGCGCCGGTGGTGCAGCGCAGCGGCAAGCGAACGTGCACCCGTTTTCGCTGGGCTTGTCCCAAGTTCTTACGGCAGAGCTTTCACGAGTTCGCGGCCTTCTCGATTCGCCAATCCGTCTGGGCACGGGCCTATTACGAACAGCAGCGCAGCCGGGGCAAGGGGCACCACGCCGCTGTGCGGGCCCGGGCCTTCAAAGGGATCCGTATCCTGTTTCGCTGCGGGCAGCAACGGACGCCCTACAACGAGCAAATCTATTTGCAGGCACTGGCCCGACGGGGCTCACCATTGCTGCGACAGCTGCCAGCGGCTGTGAATCCGAACTGCATTACCTGTGCAACAAACTCAACCCTGCAGCTACTTTTTTCTTGACAGCTCAACTCAGATGGCTGCGCTACGGGACTGCCCGTACCCTGCTTGCGGGCGGGAAGTCACCCCAGCATCTGCCGCACGCTAAGGAACGCAAACGTCCCGTAAAACGCCGCGCACAGTACCAACGTAACCTGTCTCCAGAGCGGCGGTCGAAGTTCGGGCGGCAACAGAGTTCGGTTTACATGAAGTGCATGCATGCACAGCAGAATCATGAATGCCGCGGAGATATTGGCGCTAATTTGAAAGAGGAAAATCGGCGGCGCGAGCTGCAGAGCTATCACGCCCCAGACCATATTGCCGCCGAGCAGTGCGTAGTATACCCAGCGGATGTCTCCGCCCCGCCATCTCCGCACCCGGGCGCTGCCGGACCACAGAAGATCCGTTGTAACTCGGACGAAAGTGTCCACCCCAGTCAGCGAAGTGCTGAAAAGGATCCAAAAGCCGCAGATCAAGGTCAAGAACCAGAACGCCGGCCCACCCAGCGCCGAAAGCCCGTTGGCAACTTCCGCCGCCACGGCCAATCCTCGCAAGTCCTTCCCGGCAGGCAACACCTGAACCGCGAGGACGCACGGCAGGAACATGCTGGCGATCCCTCCGGCAAGAAAGATGCCGTATTGATCCAGCTTGGCAAACCAAAACCAAAGCTTCCATTTCTTGCGGTTTTCCGGTGTCAGCGGGAAGACCTTCCCGGTCTTGGCGAGTTTTACCTCCCGCCCGGCGAACAGTGTCGGGATATAGCCGACCACCGATCCCATACCGAAACCCTTGTCACGGTACCAATTCGTCAGAACGGCATTCGAGACGCCGCCTGCTCCCGAGCTGGCCGCAAAAGCAGCGATCAGGAACCAGTCAAGGCTGCCTTCCGACTCGCCTCCGCGCATCCATTCAAAAAGGACAAGCCCCCGGATGGCTTGCCCCCAAATTGACAAGGGCACGAAAATGACAACCGTGATCGCCATGTAGATAAGGACCCAGGAGACCATAAACCAGCTCAGACCCTCGAGCGTGCGCTCGATTTTGCGGCCCGCGAGTAAAATGATCCCGCAGGCCAGATAGACCAGCGAACCAAGAAGAGCAACCAACCCTCTGTCCTGCTCATCGTTCGGTAGCTGGCCCAGAATGCAGGCTGCCAGCGCCCCCGCGGCTAAACCTGCCATGTTAGGCCAGCCGGTCCCCAACCAAGTGAAAAAGGCATAGATCGACCCCCAAAAATAGGGTCCCGGCCGGGTCCGCATGAACCCCGTAAAGATTGGCTCGCCACTGTACAGCGTGTATCGTACAAGCTCCAGGTTGAGCTGAGTCTGCAGAAAGACCGCAACCACCGCTATCGACATCAGCGATAGCCCGTATTTGACGGTGACGGTAGGTCCCATCAACCACTCACCGCCGCCGATCGAGGCGGCCAACATGATGGCACCCGGACCAATGGTCCGAAACACTTCGCCCAGACGCCTTCCGGGGGGCGCCGGGAGATCGGCGAGTTGCCAGGGTGGCAGTTTTCCAGCGGGGACTTGGTCGGAGTCAGTCAAATGGGGTTGCCTCTTGATACGCTTAGATTAGAGATCCTAGTGGACTGTTTCAATGTATAGGGTCGAGATGGAAAGATTCTCCTGGAGGCATAATGCTGCGCCCGGCCCTGGGGCCGGCGCGGAAACCAACCAGGAGGATCATGCTCCTGAAAGGACTTCACTATATCGGACTCGACGTCCACAAGAAAACCAGCCGCTACGTGATCAAGACCTACGCCGGTCAGCTCGTCGGCCGCGGTCAAGTTGTCGCCAGCCCGCCCGCCCTCAGCAGTGGGGCGCAACAACTAGATGCGGAAATGTCGGGCTGGAGAGCCCGACACAGCACGCTGAAAGCGTGCGCCACCTCGCCAGGACCAGAAAGTGTTGTCTGGGACAGCTTACTGGCGGGAGGTTCTGACCAGGGGGGGAACAATGCCCAAAGCGATCAGTCACACCGTCAAGCACTGGGGGAAGAACCCTGGAGATGCGGATGTGGAGATTCCCGTTGCCGAGGATCTCGTCACGGTCCCCGGTATACCGGCGCGCGAGAACGACGTTTCCTTTTACAGCCGGACGTATCCTCTAGAGGCCCAGTTTGTCGAGAAGTCCGCGGATCGGGAATGGGAATGGAGCGTCTGGAGTGAGGAGCTAACCGAGTTTCACAAGGGTCACAACGAACGAAACCGTGCTCTGGTGGATGCGGCGGAGTCATCGGGCGACCTCGAGCCGACAGGTAAGGCCGAGCTGGGAAAGGACCTGACAGAGGAAATACGTGCCAAGGCCCGGCAACTGGGCGCCGCGGAAGTCGGTTTTGCCAAGCTGGACCGAAGGTATGTCTACGCCAGCAGAAGGGACTGGGTGAAGTACCGGCACGCCGTGTGCCTGGCGGTGGAGCAAGACTACGAACGGACTCAGAAGATCACCAGCGTCGAAGCCGAGCACGCTCACTTCGGCGCTTACGAGGAGATCGGAGCCCTGGCCTTGGAACTCATCGATTACATCCGCGCTCGGGGCTACCACGGTCAGATGCACAGTCCCAGCGACGAGTCTGTACTATACATACCCATGTTCGTTGCCGCCGGCCTTGGTCAGCTGGGAGCGAACGGGCAGCTGCTGTCGCCGCACTTCGGGTCCCGGTGCCGTCTGGCGATCGTCACCACGGATGCACCGGTAACCTACGACAAGCCGGTGGACTACGGGATCCACAAGTTCTGCCAGACATGCCAGGTCTGTGTCAGGCGATGCCCCGCCCGGGCCTTGGTCAAGGAGCAGGTTTGGTGGCGCGGTGTACACAAGAACAAGGTGATCTACGACCGCTGCCGTCCCGTGATGGCACGGTTCGACGGTTGCGCGGTGTGCATGAAGGTTTGTCCCATCCAGCGTTACGGAATGAAGGCTGTGATGGAGCACTACGTTGCCACCGGCCAGGTACTCGGCAAGGGAACAGACGAGCTGGAGGGCTTCACGCTGAGCGGCGAATACTTCGGCGTCGGCCAGCTTCCCGAATTGGACAGCAAGACCTTTCAGTTTCCCCACGGGCCGAAAGATGAGTGGCTCTTTCAGCAGTTCAAGGAGAGGCTCAAGAAGGAAGGCGTACCGCCCGCCCACCAGCTGCAGCGGTTCGCCCAGGCCGTGAAACGGATCCTGGACAAGGGACAATCAACCAGATACGACCAGGTTGAGCCAACCGGCGACATCGAATAAGGGCTGGCAGCCGGCGAAAGTCCTTCGCCTCAAAAAACGGGGAGATACGAAAGCGCGGGTCTAACAAAAACCCGGGGTCCGCGCTAAAAAACCTGCACGAACCTGTGACGGCACATTCCCACGATGGGTGTTACGTGGGTGTTTTGGCCGGATTTGAGCGGATTTCCCTTAAAATTCTCCGCACCCGCGTAGTAAAAGCCCATCTTCTACTTCGACTATACAGCATGTGCCAAGGGGTTATGGGCTAAAAGGCACTTATACGATTGATTTCATTGGGTCGGAGTTGCTGTGACTGGTGATGGATGAGAAACGAGTGCTGAGGGCGAGCCGAGAGTAGGGGCGGGGTTAGTCGGTAGAGAAGGGGACCGGCCCGCGCAGCGACCGGTTGGACCCCACCCCATACCCCGATCGGTCGTCGGAGGACGACCGATCGCCAAGCCTCTAGTCGATATCATAAGTTACTAAAAAATAAACAGTTGTCCTAGAATTGGGTTTGTTTCGTTATTTTTGTTTTCGAGTCTCGGGCCCGACCCAAACGGGCCCACCGACCTTCTGGTCTTATTTTACCCGCCGGGACCAAGATTTCTCCCGGTCGGTGGCCCTAAGTCATTCTTAGAGGTTTCCGTCGGTGACACTCAGATCGGATTGGGGCCAACGGCAAAGGTCCGAATCCTAGTTCTTTCCGAGTTGGCCGTTCAAGTGAAGCTGAAGCCGGGCTAGGAAATGCCGCGGATCTCAAAAGCGAGACCGCGCTACGGGGCTTAGACGCGGACCCTGGAAAGGCGCCAGGTCCGCGCTACAGATCCACGGGGCTGATGTCGCCATTCGTGGCGACATGTCCCTGGGGTGAACCCCTCCGCTGAGACAATCGGCGGTAGCGACACTCGCCGTTCAATGGTTTTCCCTTCTCCCCATAGCCTCTTCTGTTCTAGCATGGTCCTCGGCGGGTGAAGCGGAGGCGGGCTCTGGTGGAGACCAACCCGCCGAGGAATAGCCGGCCGGAGACTCATCGAAACGATGGTTCGGGGAGCCGGCTGCGGTCGGCTTCTCGTTCAGCAACCCCTTCCCATCGGATCGATAGATCTCCTGCTGCCTAAAAAAACTCATCGTCGCTCCGGCGCAAGCCGCCTTCGTCCCGGCGGCCCGCTCGAACTCCTCGGGGGGCCGATAGCCCAGCGCCGAATGCAGACGGCAGCGGTTGTAGTAGCGCTCGATGAAGTCCTCGATGTTCGCGCGCAGGTGATCGAGATCCTGATAATCGTTGACGTAGATCTCCTCCCGCTTGAGCGTCTTGATGAAGCTCTCACAACTGGCATTGTCGTAGGGGTTCGCCGGCCGACTCATGCTGGGGATCGCTTGCTGGCGGCGCAAGCTCCTCACGTAGGCGCCGGAAGCGTACTGCACACCGCGATCGGAGTGATGGACCAGGCCGGGCGGCGGTTGCCGTTCGGCCATCGCCTGCTCCAGTGCCGCCAGCGGCAAGCGGGCGGCCAGCGTTCTCTCCAGCGCCCAGCCCACCACCTTCCGCGAGTAGGCGTCCAAGACCACGGCCAGATAAACGAACTCGGCCTTCAGCCGGATGTAGGTGATGTCGGCCACCCACAGCTGATTGATCCCGGTCAGCTTGATGCGGGCGGCTAGGTTGAGGTAAACCTCCAGCGGATGATCGGCCTCCGTGGTGGCCACGAACGCCCGGGGTTGGACCCCGAGCAACCCGTCCTGGCGCATGATCCGCGCCACGCGCTTGCGGTTCACCACCATCCCCCGCCGGCGGAGTTCCGCCGCGACCCTGCGGTAGCCATAGCGTCGCCGATGTTCGAGGGCAACCTCTTGGATCGCCGACCGCACTTCCATGTCTTCTTCCAGCGGCATCTGCTCTTTGAATGACCGATAGAAACCCGCCCGGCTCACTGGGGCCAGCCGGCACATCCGCTCGACACTCAGTCTGCCTTGCAGCGGCATCAACTCCCGGATTTGGTCGTAGACGCCTTCTCGCCACAGCTGCCGCTGCCGTGGCGTCGAGCCTCGATTTTTTGCAAGGCACCTTTGAAAAAATCCACTTCCAGCGTCTTATCCCCCAACAGACGCTGCAACGCGCGGATCTCCTGGCGCAGTTCCCGCTCGCGGGAGGCGACCGGCGGACCGGGCCCCTCCTCCGTCGGCTCCATCCGATTTCGCCACCTGTACAGCAGCCCTCGGTGAATCCCCAGCTCCTTCGACAGCGCTGTCACGCTCTGGCAGCTTTTCAGCCGCTCCAGTGCCATCTTCCGGTATTCTTCGGGAAACTTGTAAACTCGTCTCTTGCCCACTCGCAGTTCCTTTCCCGGCTAAAGTGTCGCTATCACGACTGTCTCATTTTGGGGGTTCACTCCAGCACGCAAGACTGCGTGCGCCACAAAAGCAAGAAGCCCCGCGCTGCGAAACTCGTGTGTAGCAAGCCCAATGGGGTCCGATCGAATGTCAGGAAAGTGGTGGACTAGAGGCTGCCACAGGGCTTGACTGCCTCCAAGCGAGCCCATAGTGATCTGGCCTCTGTAGGATTGAGTCGGCTAAGATATCCAAGTTTTCGGACCACTCGATTGTACTGCGCACAATACCAAGATTCGCGTATAGCCGAGGGATTCTGGCGCGCCAGAACTTCACAGTCGTGGACGATTTGGCGCGCTTCCGAACGTCTTTTCCTTTTAGCCGCTGTTCGTCGGTTTACGACCACACCCGTCGCAACCATCTGGCGTGAACTTCTTCGGATACTGTGCTTGCTGGAGTTGAGTCGGTACCCATAGCTCCTGCACATCGACCGGACGCAACTAAGAATCTCCTGAATCTGCCCACCGCAAAGAACGGCTTTCGATGATATTGTGATGTCGTCTATGTAGCGGCTGTACTGAAGGCCCTTCGAGCGAAGATAGACGAGGAGATCGGGCTCACGCTCCCAAAGAACAAGATTGGCAACAAAGGTGCTCGTCTTCGCACCCTGCGGCAATTGACCGTTCAGAGTTGTCAGTTCCGTCAGGCATCGAGAAACCTCCTCAGAGAATCCCAATAGTGAGTGCCAGACACGAAATACAAGGTCGGGGGGCGTTGACGGGAAGAAATCTTTGATATCTTCGTTTATGAGGATCTTACGCCCCACGTGAAGTTGAGCGTTTCGTACAGAGTCGCGTGGGTTTTTAGGGTCGTAGATACCTCCTTGAAAGTAGCCCGGCCAGAGGACTTTCCTGAATATCTGTGACTGAATCATTCCCTGAATCCACTTAAGCCTTGGCTTTGCATTCACCGTTGCTCGAATAGACCCGTCTTTCTTTTTGATCCGTCGACCAGGCCCATAGTGCGCCTCAGCGTGACGAGCGATTTGTGTTACCACGTCCGGTTCCTGCCGCAGCATCCGACACAGCGACGCATACGAGCTGATGCGAGCAAATGGGTAGCGAGGCCGAAGGAGAGAATATTCACTCATACATCAATTCGAGTACGGCAGCTGACAGTTTTTCCCTGATAGTCTCGTCCATTCCTTTCAGGTCTTCCTTGTCGGCGGCAAGAAAGACAATCAAGCTGAGCGGAATTCGCAGCGCCAGTGCTATGCTCTGAAGCGACGCCAAACCGGGGTCTCGTTTATTGCTTTCGATCATAGACACGTAGGACAAGGACAATTCAGATTTTTCAGCAAGCTCGCGTTGATTCATGCCCCGTTGACCACGGCACATTTTGATGGCCCTGCCGACATTCATTTGTTATCGCCCAAGCCTCGAATCTGCTAGTCTCCGAAGGAGTTGTATGGTCTGGTGCATCATTCTCGAAGCCTGCTAAGGAGTTCGGCAACCCCATCGAGCAGCCCAACAAAACGGCCCAAAACCATCAGGCCATGTTGAACAGACTCGTGAAAGTCACTTCCCTCTGCAGATTCCGAGCGGCAAGATCGAATGCGCTCGATAGCGTTATCGATCTCTGCCAGGATACTGGGGTCATGGCTATCGTCTAACTGCCTACGAAGCGCGAGGAGCGCATCGAGGCAGCGCAGAACATTGTGGTTATTCATAGGTTCGTCTCCGTGCCCGAGTTGGGCGCGCGTGAACCCGAGACCGGGAGCGGAGGAATAGCCATACTCCCCAGACCACCAACCCAAAAAAGCTAGCTGCGCGGTGACAGCAGAGCGCGGGGCCAGACCAGACCGTACAACTACAGTGCCTTTGTCTGAAGGCTCTGGTGTGGTTCCAACCCGCCCGCCTGAAAGGCCCTTGCGGGCCGCCCACTCGAAGTGAGCGTTACAACTTCTCCGCAGTCTCATTCCAATCACAACGTTTCTGCACGTACCCCACCGATCGCGGTGGGCCTTGTACACCATACTACCAGAAGTATCGCGCACCGGCAAGTCAAATTTCACTAAGGGTGAACTACGACCATGTGTCTGTGACCGTTCCATTGGGTTACTGCGGTTCAAAACGAGAGCCGCCTCCCGTTTGATCTATAGAAGTGACTTGAAATGAGTAGCTTACGTTCTCAAGCGCCAAAATGGACTACGCGTTCTTTCGGCGCGTAGCGCAGGGCACGGAGAGACCTGCAGCTCTTTCGGATGATCGTGCCGGGGGGGGACAGGGTAGGCGAAGAGGGATTGTGTCGAGACCGTCAGCTTGAAGGCTGCGGGGTCAGGCAAAAGCGCCTAGACAGCGCGACAAGCTAGATCCGTGACTTCGACGGCAACCGTATCTGGTCGATCTCGACAGGACCTTGGCGCTCGACGAACCACCGAGCACTCGACCAAGGCCACCCCAACGAATCCTGTACCAGTCCTTTCACGACGGGATTCATATGGATATACTCCAGCGCCTCATCAAATTCGGCGCGAGTACGGAGAACATGATCATGCAAACGGCTCTGCCAGAACGGTCCTCGCTGGCGCCGCAAACCGCCTAGTCGTCGGTGGGATCTTACCTTGAAGCTCCTGAGAACTTCCGAGATCGTGGTCTGCTCTTGTGGCATGATGATGGCGTGAACGTGGTCGTGCATGAAGCAGTATCCGCATAAGCGGAATGTCAGCTTCTCACGAGCACCGCCCAAGGCTTCCACCAGGATGCGAAACTCCGAGGTCCGAAATGACTGCACGCCGCGCCGCGAGAGCGACACGCGGACCCTGGAAAGGCACTAGGTCCGCGCTACGAACTTCTCTAGTGCAACCGAGTTCCGGTCGGAGAGGCCGCTTCCTCCCGCACCATCTCGGCCATGTACGAACTGCGTACCAGGGGTCCGCTATAGACCGCCCGAAATCCGATCGACTCGCCAAACTCGCGGTAGCCGTCGAATCTGACGGGAGAAACATACTCAGCGACCGGGAGTCTGTTTCGCCGAGGTTGAAGGTATTGACCGATCGTCGCGACGTCCGTACCGGCTTCTCTCAGGTCGGTGAGCAGTTGTCTGACCTCGTCCCCGGTTTCGCCGAGTCCCACCATCAGTCCTGATTTCGTCAGCACCTGTTTCGAGTGACGGCGGGCGAAAGCAAGGACCGTCAGAGATTGATGATAATCCGCTTGCGGCCGCACCCGCCGGTAGAGACGGCACACGGTCTCCATGTTGTGGTTGAAGACGTCCGGCCCGGCGTCGAGGACGCGGGAGACGGCGTCCAGGTCGCCGCGGAAGTCAGGGGTCAGCACCTCGACCCGCGCACGGGTAAGCCGGCGTCTGACGTGCCTGACGGTCTCGGCGAAGTGGCGCGAGCCGCCGTCGGGGAGATCGTCCCGATTCACGCTGGTGACGACAACGTAACGGAGATCCATGCGGGCGGCCATGTCGGCCACATGGGCCGGCTCTTCGGGATCAAGACTCCCCGGCGTGGCCTGCGGCACCGCGCAGAAGCCGCAACGGCGGGTGCAGACGTTCCCCAGAATCATGAACGTCGCCGCTCCGCGACTGAAACAATCGTGAATATTCGGGCAGCGAGCCGACTCGCAGACGGTGTGGAGACGGCGCTCCCGCAACTCCACTTTCAGATCATGTAGAGCTTCGTAATTCGTTCGGCTCGCGCGGAGCCATGCCGGCAGGCGCGGTCCCGGTGGGGCATCGCCTGGCTGAGAGATTCGAACTAGCGCTTGGTTGCGTAAGTTCACGGTCGTCTATAGGCCGGTCTCCCTGGACCGATCCGTCGAAAACCCGCTGTTTCCATCCCCTTGGGTGGGCCGTTCACGGGCCTCTCACGCACTTCGTCTCGCCACCTGGTGAGAAAAGCGGGCTAGGGCTTCCGCAGGATCGAGTCAAGACCATCGGCCTTGAGCTTCTCCTGGTAAGGTTTGGCCGTTTCGACGTCAGAGAAAGGTCCCACCAGTACGCGAAACCATCCGTCTCCGGCACCGTCGTAGAGAACAACCGGGTATCGCTTGGCCTGCAACTCCTCCACCATCATGCGAGCGTCGGCGCGAACTCGAGATGCCGCTACTTGGAGATGAATCCCACGGACCGCGGCTTCCCCCAAGACAGCTGTGGTCGTCGTTGCGCGGCGCGGGGTTGTGGTCGAATTCTTTCGAGATGGGAAGGGATTGGCCTTCTGAGCCGCTCCAGTGGATGCCGAGGGCGACTGATCTTCGGCGAGCAGCTCCGTGGCCGGGCGTTCGGAGCGTTCGCTCCGAAAAGTCTCCGGCGCGGGCGCTTGTTCCAACAAAGTATCCGGCAGCCTGACCCGGCCCTGGATCTGCTCCACCGCCTTGATCTCAGAGACAGTCTCCTGTTCGCTTTGCCCGCTGCTGTATCCGAGCGAGTAACCGAGCGAAAAGAAAACCGCAAACAGGACAACAATCAGGAAAAAAGCGCTCAGAATTTGCTTATTACCCAACACAAGTTCAAACTCTCGGTCCTCGCCTGCCATATTCCTCACATTCTAACTCGTCTACCCCGGGATCGCCGCTGCGTAGCAGTCGGCCGGCAGACTCCAGAAAAATCGGGTACAGCCAGCCAATTCGCTTCAGGCTAAGTGCTTTGTTTCTTGGGTCATGACGGGGGTCGAATTGGGGCAGTCCCCATTTTTCCCTCTTGCACGACTTTTGCCACGGGCTGCTAGGTTGATGCGGGCCCTTCGTCGTCGCCCTTCTGCGACCACTTCGCCAAGGCGTGGAAGAGGTCAACCGGAAGGGGGAACACGATGGTCGTGTTCTTTTCCATGCCGATCTCGGTGAGGGTCTGCAAATAGCGAAGCGTCACCGACGTGGGCTGTTCGGAAAGCTTGGCGGCCGCGGCCGTCAGTTTCTCGGCTGCTTGCGCCTCGCCGGCGGCGTGAATCACCTTGGCTCGCCGTTCGCGCTCGGCCTCGGCCTGGCGCGCGATGGCGCGAATCATCTGTTCCGGAAGGTCGACATGCTTGACCTCGACTGCCTGTACCTTGATTCCCCATTGGGCGGTGTGCTCATCAAGGGTTCCTTGCAACCTTGCGTTGAGCTTTTCGCGTTCGCTGAGCAGCTCGTCAAGGTCGGCTTCACCCAGAACTGACCGTAGACGGGTCTGCGCCAACTGCGACGTCGCGTGCACGAAGTGAGCGACTTCGACGATCGCTTTGGCTGGATCGATCACGCGGAAGAAAACCACCGCGCTGACCTTGACTGTCACGTTGTCCTTGGTCACGACGTCTTGCGAGGGAACTTCCATGGTTTCCACCCGCAAAGAGATTCGGACGATCTTATCGATGGGCTTGAATACAACGATCAGACCCGGGCCTTTGGGCTGGGGAAGTAGTCGCCCAAGCCGAAAGATCACACCCCGCTCGTACTCGGGCAAGATGTTGACGCAGTTAAAGACGTAGAGCGCAACGACTATAACGAAAATCGTAAACCAACTAAAGTCAAATGGAAGTGGCATGGTACCCTCCTGTGGTGTTCGGCGTCTGTGACTTGCAACAAACTGACGGCTATATCCGGATCGTCATTAACGGCTGTAACCGGGGTGATTAACTCCAGCAGAGATTATCGCACGGCCACTCTAGTGCGGAGCATACGTTAGTCAGTGAGTGTTTGCTCAGGGAACTGATTCGACCGTTAGGGTGAGCCCCTCCACGGCCACAATCCGAACCTTCGAACCACTGGGAATCGGCCTTGACGAGGCCGCGTTCCACAGCTCGGAGTGTACAAACACTCGTCCCTTGGCGTTGATGGGAGTCCGGGCTTCGCCGATTTCTCCGATCATGGACTCTAAGCCGGTCGCCACCTTATACCGAAACGATTTCACGGCCAGCCGCAGTAAGAATACCGTAATGAGGGCAAAGGGGAGGGTTACACCTACGGCGGTCGCCCAGCTGATCGACAGCTCGGGAATACCGGTATCTACCAGCATGACGGCTCCCAAGACCATCGCCACCACGCCGCCGACCGCCAAGATGCCTCCCGAGACGATCGTGGCTTCGAGGACGAAACAGGCGACACCCACCAAAATCAACGCGGCCCCGGCCCAATTAATGGGGAGCACGCTCAGTGCCATAAGGCCCAGAATGGCGAGAATGCCGCCCGCCACTCCAGGAAAGACAAGACCGGGATGGGAGAATTCAACGTAGATGCCTAGGGCGCCGAGAATCAAAAGAATGAAGGCCAGATTGGGGTCGATTAGGGGAAGCAGGACACGCTGCCGTGTAGTGAGCTCGTAGGAGTAGACGTCCGCGCCCGCTAGCTCCAGAGTTTGTTGCCTACCGTCAAAACGCTCTATCGTGCGGCCGTCGAGTGCTTCCAGCAGGGACGGCACATCGTTGGCGACCAGGTCGATCAGATTCGACTCCAGAGCCTCTTTCTCCGTAAACGCCTTACTTTCGAGCACGGCTTGCTCGGCCAGCTCGGAATTGCGTCCGCGCTTGTCCGCGACCGCGCGCACAGCAGCCGCGGCATCATTCTCGACCTTCTGTTTCATCACCTTGTCCATCTTCGCGCCGCCCATCAGGACCGGGTGGGCCGCCCCCGTGTTAGTTGCGGGAGCCATGGCAGCAACGTCGCCTGACATCAAGATCATGAATCCAGCCGAGGCGGCGCGTCCTCCGCTTGGCGCTACATAGGTGATGACCGGTACCGACGATGAGACAATCTCTTGAATGACCTCCTGGGTGGCGTTAAGCAGCCCGCCTGGTGTGTTAAGCCGAATAAGTACGGCGGAGTCGCCATTCTTCTCGGCCTGGGCGAGGCCTTGGCTAACAATCTCGACCGTCAGCGGATGGATGACGTGATCAACATCAATCTGCAGTACACGAGCCGCATCGGCCCGAACGCCCCATCCGCCCACCAACAATAGCAGCGCGATTCGCAGGTAAGACCCTAAGTGGCCTGATTTCACGGGTTTCTACCCAAATTCTAACACAGCGCTCGGCGTCTGAAGTCTGGCGGGCGTTCAACTCTCACCATACCCGATGGGTATAATGTTGAGATTGCTGCGCCTGCTTGCGGGGTCGCCGAACCTATCGAGTAAGCCCGGCGTTTGCGGCGATAGTGGGAGCTGACTGATCCGAAGGACCGCTGCGATGAAGATTCATAGCTGGGACAAGATCGAGCACGAGGCGATGAGTCCGGGCATCGCACGCCGCGTGGTCCATAGCGACCGGATGACCATTGCCCGCATCTATCTCGAGCCGGGCAGCGTGGTCCCCCGCCACAGCCATGAGCACGAACAAGTGAGCTACGTCCTCGAAGGCCGGCTGAAGTTTTTCTTCGACGACCGCGAGCTGGTGGTCGGGGCCGGCGAGATGATGCAGATCGCTTCCCACGAAGCGCATCGCGTCGAAGCGCTCGAGAACTCCGTTGCCTTGGACGTGTTTCAGCCAGTCCGCGACGACTGGTTGCGGGGCGACGACTCATATTTACGAAACCCTTCCGATGACTCTTAACGTTATAACCCGCATTTCCAATTTGATTCAGACCTCTCGACCTTCCGGCGGCCTTGAGCGTCTTTATTCATAGGGGCTAGAGCCCGATGAGGACGCCATGGAGGCCAACACCCAATGGGTGAAAAACAAACCAAGCCATTCCAGCTAAGTTTCAACGGCTCGTTGAAAGTCGATTTCCAGGGATCGCACGTCACTTCCGACGGTGGCTTGATCCTGGTTCGGGAGTTGGACGAGCGACTCGGACTCGGGAAACTGATCGGCGAGCATCTCACCGACTCCCGGCAAGGCACAAACAAGCAGTTCACGTTCGCTGATCTGTTGCGGCAGTCGGTCTACAGCCGCTTGGCAGGCTACGAGGACGTCAACGACGCCGTCCGAGTGTCGGCTGACCCGACGTTTCGCTTGATCGGCTCGCAGAAGATCTGGGATCGCGGTGCGGCCTTGACCTCGACGCTGCACGGCTTCGAGACGGAGATGCTGGCGAGCGAAGAGAACCTGCTGGGGCTGATGGCGCTGAACCGAGAGCTGGTCGGGCAAGCGGAGGCGTTCGACGACTCCGAGCGGGTCGTTCTGGACATGGACTCCACCGAGAGTCCGGTCCATGGCCAACAGGAAGGCAGTGCCTACAACGGACACTTCGAGTCGGTCTGCTACCACCCGTTGCTTTTGTTCAACGGTCATGGTGATTGCCTCGCTGCCAAGCTGCGTCCCGGCAACGTGCACAGCGCCGAGGACTGGGATGAGCTATTGTTGCCGGAGATCGAGCGCCAACTGGCCGAAGGCAAACAGGTCACCTTTCGCGCCGATGCCGCCTTCGCCAAGCCCGAGATCTACGAAGCACTGGAGGAGCGCGGCGCGGACTACGCGATCCGCATTCCGGCCAATAAGAGCCTGGAGCTGGAGATCGAAGACATCCTGTTTCGTCCGCCGGGGAGGCCCGGCCGCAAGCCGCTAGTGCGCTACAAGAGCTTTCGCTATCAGGCGGAGAGCTGGAAGGGGCCCAGACGAGTTGTCGCCAAGGTCGAGCACCACCAGGGCGAGCTATTCGCGCGCGTCGGTTTTATCGTGACGAACATGAGCTTGCCAAGCCGGTCGGTGGTGCGTTTCTACAACAAGCGCGGCACGGCGGAGCAGTGGATCAAAGAAGGTAAGCAAGCGACGCACTGGACGCGGCTGTCGTGCCATCGCTTCCGGGCGAACGAGGTGCGCTTGCAGCTCAGCGTGCTGGCCTACAACCTGGGCAACTTGTGGCGGCGGCTGGGACTGCCGAACAGGATCAAGAGTTGGTCGCTGACGAGCTTGCAACACAGGTTGATGAAGACCGGCGGTCGGCTGGTCAAGCACGCGCGGTATTACTGGCTGCTGCTGGCCGAAGGGCATTTGAACCGCAGGCTGTTCGGCGACATGCTGCACAGGATCTGGGCGCTGCCGCTGCCAAGCGGGTAGCGTTGACCGGGCGAGGATCAACAGTTTTCGGCTCCAAAAGGTTTCGCAAGGAGCAGTGTCGGCCGGAGCGCCGTTCAGCCCGCTCAATCAACGTCTGTGAGCGGATGGACGAGCCCTGGCGCCTACCGGCGGAGGTCATGTGCAGGGTTCAGCGCGAAAAGACGTGGTATTCGGGGCAGCGCGGGTGTATACTTTCACCGTGCCAGGGCCAAAATGGAAATCCTGGTATAAAGGTTAGGGACAGTCTCGCCGACCCGAGCTCGATGCGGTCATTGCGCCGATTGGGGTAGAGAAGGTAACGGAGTCAGTAACAGCTCGATCGACAGCATGGACCTAGGCATCGAAGGTCGGGTGGCAGTGGTTGCGGCTTCCAGCCGCGGCTTGGGGCGAGCGGTGGCGGAAGCTCTGGCCGCCGAGGGGGTCAAACTGGCGCTCTGTGCTCGCACCGAGGACGTATTGAAAGATACGGCCTCCCGGATTCGTGATCGCTGGGAGGTGCCGGTTGTCGAGCAGCCGCTTGACGTTACCGACTACACGGCCGTGAAAAAGTTCATCGCCGCGACTCGCGAAGAACTCGGCGCCATTGACATCTGTGTCACAAATGCGGGCGGCCCTCCCCTGGGAAAGTTTGCTGATTTCTCCCCGCAAGATTGGCGACAGGCTTTCGAGTTGAACTTCATGAGCACCCTGTACTTGATCCGTGAGGTACTGCCCGACATGAAGGCCCGGGGCTGGGGGCGCATCGTCTCCATCACTTCGGTGTCGGTCAAAGAGCCGATCGAGATGCTCATCCTCTCGAACGCCATCCGGGGAGCCGTGGTCGGACTGATGAAGACCCTGAGCCTCGAGTACGGGCCGGACAATATTCTCTTTAACAACCTCTGCCCAGGGATGACCGCGACCGACCGATTCCTCAGTGGGTCGAAGAAGAGAGCGGAAAGCGAGGGCTTGTCCCCCGAGGAAATTATTCGTCAAATGACAGAGACCGTGCCGTTAAAGCGGGTGGGTCGGCCGGAGGAATTCGGCGCCCTGGCGGCATTCTTGTGCTCGGAAAAAGCAAGCTATGTCACCGGCACCAGCACGGCCGTTGATGGCGGGCTCGTAAAGGGGGTGTAGGGGCTCACCACGATGTTCTCTTATGCGTTTGCAAAGCAGAGTTAGTCTTGGCTTTCTACTGGTAGGCATATTTTCTGCCACATTGGCGGCCGCCCCGGGTTGGAGTAACGGGCAAGGCGCCCGGCTGATTATCGGCCAACCCAGCCCGACGCGGCAAGATCCCGTCCCCAGCCAGACGGTACTCGGGGCAGTTGGGGGGGTCGCGATCGCGGCGGACCGTCTTCTCGTCGCCGACGGCAACCGGGTCGGCGCCGTTTCGATTAGCAACCGGGCGTTGATCTACGACAACCTGTCGGGGTTTATCCCCGAACCGGACGACAAACTCTCCCAAGGCGGCCCCTGCCCCATTTGTGTGGGTGTCGCCGACGTTGTCTTGGGGCAAGAAGACTTCGACAGCATCGGCCCGGGGCTGCAAGACGGGTTTCAGAACGCGTCGGCTATCGCCAGCGATGGTGTCCGCGTGGCGGTGGCTGACAGCAACAACAATCGGGTCTTGATTTGGAACAGCATCCCCACGCTCAATGGCACACCGCCCGATGTAGTCGTGGGCCAACCGGACTTTGAGAACCTCATGTCGGGGACATCTCGGGAGACGTATCGAGGCCCCCAGGCAGTGTGGATCGATGGCGGGCGCTTGTTCGTCGCGGACACAGGGAACTCCCGGGTGCTGATCTACAACTCGATCCCGTCGTCCAACGGCGCTGGGGCCGACGTCGTGGTCGGGCAGCCTGACTTTGACACGCGGCCCGAGCCGGACTTGACGCAATCGAACGTCCAGCCCACGGCCTCGGGCATGCTCAATCCCGTTTCCGTCACCGTCAGCAACGGACAGATGCTGGTGACCGATTTGGGCTTTAGTCGTGTTCTGATCTTCAACACCGTTCCGACGCAGAGTGCAGTTCCCGCCGATATCGTCGTCGGCCAGCCTGACATGGAGTCGAACCTAATAAACAATTCCGCAGCTCTGTGTGATCCTCTGCCGCAAGAACCGCCAGAGGAAGGTGAGGAGGACGGGGATAGCACAGGTGAGGAGGAGGAGCCAGAACCGACGTTTCCGAGCCGATGTGCCGCCACGCTCAGCTTTCCTCGATTTGCACTTTCCGACGGCCGGCAGCTTTTCGTTGCCGACGGCGGCAATGACCGCGTTTTGATCTTCAACGAGATGCCGACAACCAACGGCGTCCGGGCCGACGCGGTGTTGGGTCAGCCCGATTTTGAATCGCTCGTCGAGTCGGATGGCGCGAGTAACTTGCGAGCGCCTTCCTCGCTGGCCTACGACGGGGAGAATCTGTACGTAACCGATCCCTTCACCCGTCGGATCCTGGTTTTCACAGCCGCGGAAGATCTCATCATGGAAGGTGGCCTGCGAAACGGCGCTAGTTTCTCGGTACACGCCACAGCTGAGGTGAGCTTCCGAAGACTCGGCGGGGCCGACCAGGAAATCAAAGTCACCGTCGGCAGTGGAGAGTACACCTTCACGGCCGAGGAGGGCGAGTCGCCCCAGACCGTTCGCGATGACATCGCGGCACAGATCAACGCCGACCCCGAGACGAGCGTTGTCGCACAACCGTTTAGTGGGGAAGGCAACACCGCCCAGGTGCTTATCCAGTTCGGGGGAGCCATCCAGGAGGGCGATGTCGTAACACTGCAAATCGTCGATCAGCAGTACCAAGTCGTCGTGGGCCCAGAAGACGCTCTGACGAACCTGGTCGCCATCTTCATTTTCTTCATCGAGCAGGCTCGCGACCCAAACGTCGTGGCAAGTAGCATCGGCGGCGCCGAAAGCACGCTGTTCCTTCGGTCCGTGGCGATGGGCCCGGCGGGCAACGACGTCAGCTTTTCGGTCACCGTCACCTCCGGATCACCGCTGACGGTCGAACCCTCGGAGGGGAACCTAAGCGGCGGTACTCTCCGCTACGGAATTCGCCTGGTGGCGTTGGAAGACGGAACAGCGGGGAATAACCTCACCGTCGACACGGAGGGCGACCGGCCGAGCGGTATGGCTGTCGAGCGCTCCGGGTTCCGGTTCACCGGGGGCGCCAACGCCCGTGACCTGCCTCCGGGCACGCTGGCAACGATTTTTGGAACCAACCTGGCTGACGCGGAATTCGGCGCCTCACTAGACGCTAGCGGCAAGCTTCCGACCGAACTTGGAGGAGTTCAAGTTTATACCAACGGGATTCTCTCACCGTTGTTTTACGTTGGCCCCGATCAGATCAACTTCCAAGTTCCCTGGGAAGTGGAGGGAACGAGTATCAGCGTGTATGTACGGAGGCGGTTGGCCAACGATCGGATCATGGTCACGGTGCCACGGGCAACGGGTGTCCCCACATCTGCTCCCGGCCTTTTCAGTTTTCCCGGTTTCGGCATACGCGAAGGAATCATGGTTCACGGCACCGAATTTGCCACCGGGAGCGTTGCACTGTCCCGAACCGGTCGGGGCGAAGAAACCCCTGTTGACGCCGGCGTCGAGGTCAACATTACGGTGCAGGGCCGAGAGTACATATACCTAACGGTAGACGGCGATACGCAAAGTTTGGTGCGTGACAGACTCGTGGAGCTGATAAACGCGGGCGACGGCGACCCGGACGTGGTGGCTACAGCCGGCCGAGAGAGCTTCTTTTCGGCGCGGGCCAACGTAGAGTTCACAGGAGAGATCCAATCGGGAGACGTGGTCAGCGTCGTCATAGGCAATACCGTCGAGATTGTCGTCGACGAAGTCGTCCAAGAAGTCGTCGAGGCCCTTGTCTACAGCGTCGCGGTGCAAGAAGACGACACACTCGAAGCCGTCCGAAACAAGATGGTGGTACAGATCAACGCGGGCCGGGGCGACCCTCTCGCAACGGCTCGCGTCCTAGAAGTGTTTGGCGAGGTAGTCCTCCAAGTTGTGGCCCGCGAGCTTGGTGGCGAGGGTAACGATATCGTGTTCGAAGTCAGGACCTCGTCCGACGCTGTGATCATGCTCGAGACCAACGTCGAAGAAGGTACTTTGGAAGGCGGCTCAACACCGCCCGTCGTGAGGCTCACCTCGCGGGAATCCGGGACCGCGGGGAACGATATCTTGTTTGGTGGGTCGAGCAGTAACGAACGAGAGATCGACGCCATCACGACTACTCCTAGCCTTTGCTGCGGGAACGAACTGTTCTCTTTAGTCAGCGACGAAAACCCCGCGATTCCTGGCGAAACCGTCGTCGTGTTTGCCACCGGGTTGGGTCTGACAAACCCGCTGCCGAGTTCCGAGGGACTCGAATCGGGCGAGATTACGCCGAACACTCCGCTTTTCGAAGCACCGCTTCTCTCCGAAAATACAGTTTCTTCCCTCGCCGCGGAAAAGACAGCGTCGGTGGAGTTCGTGGGGTTGATGCCCGGCTTCGTCGGCGTGTTCCAACTGAATCTACGCCTCAATTCGGATCTGCCTGATCTGCCGACGGCGGCTCTGACCATCGCCCAGCGGACCTTCGTCAGCAATGTAATTACTTTTCCGATCAAGAACCTCAGGCCGATAAGGTAGGGCTGACGGTCGGTGGCACGGGCAATCTTACCTGTCCGGCCACACGGGTGAACTCCGCTCACGCCGCAGCGTGAAAGGGAGGCGCCAGACGTGGCGCACGCATTCTTGCGTGCCGTGTCGCCATTCGTGGCGACATCGAGAGAACCGCGGGCAAAGCCATTACGAAAGCTGGGATAGTGAAGAACTATGAGTGAAGTGCTGACACGTTCGGAGTTTGAGGCGCGAATGAGAGAGCGGCATCGTCCAGCGTTCGAGCTTTGGCGGCGTTGTCATGAAATATTGGAGAGTGTCGTGTGTACTGCGCAAGGGTTTTTCTTGGAGCGCCGGGGCGACGTGGTCGAGGTCCGAACGACTGGTCCACTCGTTAGACCGATACTCATCTTCGGCACTCGGTATATGCTTGATATAGCCAAAGTCTGGCATGAGCACTTTGGGCTGCTAGACGAACCTGTGCTTGCAGGAATAGCCGATCAGGCATTTAAATTCGACTGGCAAGCAAGAGATCGTTCCGACTTCACGATCGAAGGTAAGCCATCAGTGGGAGAACAACCATGCTGAAAGTCGGAGATCCGGCGCCAGCGTTTACAGCGCCGAGTGACAGCGGCCAAAACCTTAGCCTCAAGGATTTTCGGGGCAAAAAGGTGATCCTCTACTTCTATCCCAAAGACAACACCCCCGGTTGCACCAAAGAAGCCTGCGACTTTCGTGATGCCACGGACCGGCTACAGGGCAAGGGCGTCACCGTCTTGGGCGTCAGTCCGGATTCCGTCGCTTCACACCAAAAGTTCAAGACAAAATACTCACTGCCTTTCCCTCTGATCGTCGACGAGGACCACCGCATCGCCCAAGCCTACGGGGTTTGGCAGGAGAAGTTGCTCTACGGAAGAAAGTTCATGGGTATCGTGCGATCGACCTTCGTCATCGACGACAAGGGGAAGATCGCTGAGGTGCACCAAAAGGTGAAGGTAAACGGCCACGTCGAGAGCCTTCTCGAGACGGTTTGATGTGTTCGGCGCGCAATCGCGTCTATGGGGTATCCACTTGACTCAGGTGACCCCAAGATGTAGTATGCGCCTTCGTGGAGGATTATCCACGCGACCTGCTCGAGTTCGAGGTACGCTTCGCCAGCGAAGAGGCCTGTCGCGACTATCTGTCCGCGTTGCGCTGGCCGGAGGGTTTCCGCTGTCCGGGATGCGGGCATGAGCGGGCTTGGCCGGTGCGCAAAGTGTGGTTCGAATGCGCTCGCTGCGGGCGGCAGACGTCGGTGACCTCGGGCACGATCTTCCAAGACACACGTAAGCCGCTGCGGCTGTGGTTCCGGGCGATCTGGCACGTCACTTCGCAAAAGAACGGGGTCAGCGCGCTGGGTCTGCAGCGCGTTCTCGGGTTGGGCAGCTATCAAACCGCGTGGACCTGGATGCACAAGCTGCGGCGAGCGATGGTGCGTCCGGGGCGGGAGCGATTGGCGGGCGTAGTCGAGGTCGATGAGACCTATTGGGGCGCTGAGGAAGAGGGTGTGAGCGGCCGGCAGACCGAGCGTAAAGCCTTGATTGCAGTAGCCGCGGAAGAGAGAGGCCGCGGGCTAGGACGGATCCGCATGCAGCGCGTGCGGAACGCATCGGCGGCCAGTTTGATGCCCTTCGTGGAGGAGTCGGTCGAGCCGGGAAGCGTGGTGCACACCGACGGCTGGCTGGGCTACGAGCCGCTGGAGAAGAAGGGCTACCAGCATCGCATCGTCTTTCTGTCGGGCCGCCGCAAGCAGGCCTCGGAATTATTGCCGAGGGTGCACCAAGCGATCTCGTTGCTCAAGCGCTGGCTGCTGGGCACGCACCAAGGCGCGGTTAGCCACGAGCATCTGGACTACTACCTCGACGAGTTTGTGTTCCGCTTCAACCGGCGCAACTCACGCAGCCGGGGAAAACTCCTCTACCGCCTTGTGCAGCAGGCAGTCGCCGTGGACCCAACGCCGTATCGATCGATCGTCGCCGACTGGGACGCTGAGGCCCCGTGAGCCCAACCACAAGATGTTGGGGTTACCTGAGTCAAGTGGATACCCCATTCGCGTCTATTGGACAGCGCCCATCGATCCCCGATCCATTCATGGGGGCGGATCGTTCTTTCCGTTGTTCCCGACGTAGAAGCTGGCGCTTCGTCACCGATGTGGCAGTAACGAGAGTTCTCGAGCAATAACGACTTTATTGCGGCTGCGGCACGATCCGCAGGTACGGTTTCGGCGATTTCCAGCCATCTGGGTATTTTTCTTTGGCTTCGTCGTTGGAAACCGCGGGGACGATGATGACGTCTTCCCCCTGTTTCCAGTTGACCGGCGTGGCGACTTTGTGTTTTGCGGTCAGCTGCATCGAATCGAGTACTCGCAGCACCTCGTCGAAGTTGCGGCCGGTGGTCATGGGATAGGTGAGCATCAGCTTGATCTTCTTGTCCGGACCGACGACGAACACGGAGCGCACCGTTGCATTATCCGCCGCCTTCCGACCCTCTGCGCTTCCGCTGGCGTTGGGGTGAAGCATATCGAAGAGCTTCGCTACCTCCAGATTGGTGTCGCCGATCAGCGGATAGTTGACGGCATGCCCTTGGGTTTCCTCGATGTCCTTGGACCATTCGGAGTGATCGCCGACCGAATCGACGCTCAGACCGATGACCTTGCAGTTGCGTCCGGCGAATTCGTCCTTCAGACCGGCCATGTAGCCGAGCTCGGTCGTGCAGACCGGCGTAAAATCCTTGGGATGCGAAAACAGAACGGCCCATCCATCCCCGATCCATTCATGGAAGTGGATTGTGCCTTCCGTTGTTTCCGCCGTAAAATCCGGCACTTCATCACCGATGTGTAGTGACATGGGTTCACCTCCAAATGGTATGCCTTCGACAAGTCTATTCCAGGCTAGGTGCTTAGTCTAGCAAGGGACGCGCAGGCAGAGGCACCACAGTAACGAGAGTTTACGAGAAATCAGTTTTCGGACCCGCGGGGGTCGGACGCACCACAACCATTCAGGACGGGTCTTCACTCCGTTCCCTGACAGGAGACGCCGAGTTGACCCCGCGAACAACTTCTGTTAAGACAAAAGGCATGTCGGGCGCTTCCGAGCCAAAGGCCCTTTTGCCGTACAGCGCTAAAAAATACGAGAATCGTTACTCGGAAGAGCAATTCTGGGGAAAGGTCCGGCGCTTTGCGAAGGTGGCCGGAAAGCACGTCGTCGAGACTGCCCTCCAGTTGTACTTCGCTGCCCAGTCGCCACAGACTCCCGCCCGGGCTAGGAGAGTCATCTACGGAGCCCTGGCGTATTTCATCATCCCGATTGACATCATCCCTGATCTTTTCCCCGGGGTTGGTTACACCGACGACCTAACTGTCCTACTTGCCGCCATCGGCATCGTCGCAACACACATTACCCCGGAGATCAAGCACCAGGCGCGTAACAAAGCCGCCGAGTGGTTCAGCAACTAACCAACTTCCGTACGGAAAGCCATTGCCGTCGGCATGAGCGCTACAGAAGCGCTTGAAAAGTACGGCGTCATCTGATTTCAGGCGGACAGTCTTTTCCGACACGTCCTTGGACCCCCCCCGGCCTTTGCTTCCTTTCTTAAGACAGCAGTCGCCGCCTCTTGCTCTCGCGAGATTGGTCGCTGCGTAACAAGCTCTAGCCTACTTTTCTCACGGCAAAACTGTAGGGGCGGGCCGCTGGGCCCGCCCAGAGAGGTTCTCACGGGGTTGGGTTGGGTGATCGAGTGGGACGGAGTGTGCATCTCACGAATGGGCGGACACGGTGGTCCGCCCCTACAAACAAAGCCCGTGCAACGCCGGTCGTCCGAACGCTCGTGAGAAATGCGGACTAGCAGCCCGTGGTGAAAGTCCAGTGGCACAAAAAATGGGGTACAGCCACCCATTTTCGCAGTCCATCTTTATTAGAAACAAAGCACTTCGACGAACGAAAATCGGATGGCAGTCCCCATTTTTTACCCGGACCCACTTCTACCACGGGCTGCTAGGGCCTATCGCTCGAAAAATCCTGCCAGAAGGGGGGATTTTCGCTCGAATCCCGACATAAAACCACATGGGGGCAGGGAGGTAGTCTCGTCTTCGCTGTTACTCCGGCGTAGATAGGTTTTTGGGTGCTTGTCTGCAACAGAGAGAAAGCATCTTCGAAACGTTGAGAAGTACGGCGTTGGCTAATCGGCTGTTTCCCGTCGCTCGCATCAAAATCCAAGGAGAGAAAAGAGGAGGACATACAGCGATGCAAATCACAAGACTAAGGAGACTGCTGCTCTTTGCGTTGGCGGCCGGAACGTTGTTCTGGAGCGCGCCGTTACCGGCGGAGGGAACGGGGACCCAAGTCGTATTCCGATCAGGAACTACCATCGACGCACCGGGAAACTATCTCCTGCTGAATGACATATCGACCGGTGGGCCCAGTCCGGCCATTACTATTACGCCCGCATTTCCAATTTGATTCAGACCTCTCGACCTTCCGGCGGCCTTGAGCGTCTTTATTCATAGGGGCTAGAGCCCGATGAGGACGCCATGGAGGCCAACACCCAATGGGTGAAAAACAAACCAAGCCATTCCAGCTAAGTTTCAACGGCTCGTTGAAAGTCGATTTCCAGGGATCGCACGTCACTTCCGACGGTGGCTTGATCCTGGTTCGGGAGTTGGACGAGCGACTCGGACTCGGGAAACTGATCGGCGAGCATCTCACCGACTCCCGGCAAGGCACAAACAAGCAGTTCACGTTCGCTGATCTGTTGCGGCAGTCGGTCTACAGCCGCTTGGCAGGCTACGAGGACGTCAACGACGCCGTCCGAGTGTCGGCTGACCCGACGTTTCGCTTGATCGGCTCGCAGAAGATCTGGGATCGCGGTGCGGCCTTGACCTCGACGCTGCACGGCTTCGAGACGGAGATGCTGGCGAGCGAAGAGAACCTGCTGGGGCTGATGGCGCTGAACCGAGAGCTGGTCGGGCAAGCGGAGGCGTTCGACGACTCCGAGCGGGTCGTTCTGGACATGGACTCCACCGAGAGTCCGGTCCATGGCCAACAGGAAGGCAGTGCCTACAACGGACACTTCGAGTCGGTCTGCTACCACCCGTTGCTTTTGTTCAACGGTCATGGTGATTGCCTCGCTGCCAAGCTGCGTCCCGGCAACGTGCACAGCGCCGAGGACTGGGATGAGCTATTGTTGCCGGAGATCGAGCGCCAACTGGCCGAAGGCAAACAGGTCACCTTTCGCGCCGATGCCGCCTTCGCCAAGCCCGAGATCTACGAAGCACTGGAGGAGCGCGGCGCGGACTACGCGATCCGCATTCCGGCCAATAAGAGCCTGGAGCTGGAGATCGAAGACATCCTGTTTCGTCCGCCGGGGAGGCCCGGCCGCAAGCCGCTAGTGCGCTACAAGAGCTTTCGCTATCAGGCGGAGAGCTGGAAGGGGCCCAGACGAGTTGTCGCCAAGGTCGAGCACCACCAGGGCGAGCTATTCGCGCGCGTCGGTTTTATCGTGACGAACATGAGCTTGCCAAGCCGGTCGGTGGTGCGTTTCTACAACAAGCGCGGCACGGCGGAGCAGTGGATCAAAGAAGGTAAGCAAGCGACGCACTGGACGCGGCTGTCGTGCCATCGCTTCCGGGCGAACGAGGTGCGCTTGCAGCTCAGCGTGCTGGCCTATAACCTGGGCAACTTGTGGCGGCGGCTGGGGCTGCCGCAACGGATCAAGAGCTGGTCGCTGACGAGCTTGCAGCACCGGCTGATGAAGACGGGCGGACGGCTAATTAAACACGCGCGGTATTACTGGCTCTTGTTCGCGGAGGGACATCTGAACCGGCGCCTGTTTGGCGACATGCTGCGGAGGATCTGGGCGCTGCCTGTGCCGGGCGGGTAGCACGCGACTTGCCGAATGCGAAACCTGAGTACTGAGGACGGAAGCTCGGAAGGGTGTCTGCGAAATTGACTTCGCAGCGGCGGATCAGCCCCCATGAGGGGCAAGAAGGGGGCTCGATCGGTCCCGCCTCAGCCGCCGCCTCTTTCGGGTGGAGAAATGGTTGCGCTTCGCCGGGTGAGGGTGTAGACTCGTGCCGTCAGAGGAGCCAAATCGGAAATCCTGGCTTAGACGGCATTTTCTCTTTCTCCATCTTGCCTCTGCGGATGGCCTCCTTTGCTGTACTGGGAGCGCTGAGTGTGGCGTGCTGTTACTTGCTCTACGCGCTATACGCTCGATTAGTGCTTAACGAATCACCCGCGGGCTTCACCGCGTTGATCTTCTTCATTGTGTTTCTCTCCGGCGTGCAGATGCTGTTTCTGGGCTTGATTGGTGAATATCTCGGCTTCATTTCCGTACTGTTGGCAGCCGGACTCTTTTGGTCCAGCCTGGATGGGTACCGTTGCTCACTTTGGTGGAAGGGCAGGGTTGTCTACGCCAAGCTGGCGGGTGACATCCCTTATGTGTCTTGGGACAACGTCAGGGGTGCCGTGTTCTCGCGTTGCTACAAACTCCAGCCTCCTGCTCAGTTGGAAGACGAGGTCCAGTGGCTAGAAGAAAAAACGCTTGGCGAAGGGAAACTGGAACTGTATGGTACGGCGCTCGGAGATTTCTGGATTAGCGCTCCGGGAGAGAACATCATCAAGCTAATAGTTTGGGAGCTGTTGACACAATCCAACTACGAGAGCGGGGGCGTTGCAATCCAAGCTGGCGACACAGTCATCGATTGCGGTGCGCACATAGGTTTGTTTAGTCGCTTCGCTCTTCAACGTGGAGCCGATCGAGTGATCGCCATTGAACCCGACCCTGAGAACCTGGTCTGCCTCGAGGAAAACCTCGCTCAAGAGATAGCTGCGGGCAAAGTAACAGTTGTCAAAGCGGGCGTGTGGGATCGCAAAACCCGGCTATCGCTGCAAATCGACCAAGGCAATTCGGCGGCACACAGTTTCGTATTTGCATCTCGCGGCCCGAATGCAGAAAAAGTGGAGGGTATCGAGGTCCTTCCACTCGATGATATCGTCCAAGACCTCCAACTTAATCGGGTAGACTTCATCAAAATGGACATCGAAGTTACGTCAGGCGGGGTCACGTTGGATCTCAACGGACATCAAATCACCGGGCCAGGCGGTAATCGGGAGACGGGGATCATGATCGACGGAGCCAGCGGCGTGAAGGTATTTAACGGCTATGTGGCTTACCTGGGATTTGCTGTGGTGGTCAACAACAGCAGCAACGTCGTCCTGCGCGATCTACACATACGCGGCCAGGGCGTGGCAATAACCGCGCCACCGCCGGAAGTGGGGATCATGATCCTACAGTCGAAGAACGTTTGCGTTGAGAAAAACGTCATCTACAACGTAGGATTGGGGGTCTTCGTTCGCGGTGGCCAAAGTTGGGGCAATCGCATCGAAGGCAACACGATAACCGCCAACACCAACGGGATATTCGGGCTTTGCTACAACCCGGCGCCGGATGACCCAGAGGGCCCGCGTGGCGATCTCATTCAGAACAACTTGATCACCGGCTTCAACGTGGGAATCCAAGTTGTCCCGACCGCTGTGTATAACGTATTTCGGGACAACGTGATCGCCTTCATCACGACCGCGATGGAACTAGGAAACAGCACTAACCAAGATATCGACAACGTCGGGGTTCAGCTTCCCAGCGGCAACTGAACGAGGGCTGGGACTCACCATGAATAGTTTCGCTGCGGGCTTTGCCGAGTTGATGGCGACCGTCAGAGTCAAGCAACGAACTGAGAGTGGGTGAGCGCTCGCGCATCCGAACAAACAGGCCCACAGGGGGCAGGGGCAAACTTCATCTGAGCTTACCCCACTCCCCGTGTGGGCCTGCGACGGAATTCCTTCACGAAATCACCACTCGTAATCTCAAGTCGATCGCCAAGCTAGTGTAGTGCCACATAAATAGCTGTACAATAACACCCTTTTCGCGGTAGGATGGTTTATGTGGCCATCCGCTGACGCTCTAGCCCTCACCGCTCCGCAGCGAAACGCTCTTCGTCGCCTCGTTCGAGGCCGCAATACGACGCAGAAAATGGTCTTGCGAGCGCACATTGTTTTGCGCTGTGCGCAGGGGTTGGCGAACCACGCCATGGCCCGCGAACTCGGCGTCAACCGCAAGACCGTCATCCTGTGGCGAAAGCGCTTCGCCCAGTCCGGCCTCGACGGACTCCGCGATCGGACGCGCCCCGGACGCAAACCGGCGCTCTCCGCTGAATTCGTCCAATGCATCCTCGATACAACGCTTCACGAGAAGCCCCGGGCGGCCACGCATTGGAGCACCCGCACCATCGCCAAGCACTTGGGCGTCTCCAAGATGGCCATCCAGCGCGTCTGGAAAGCGCACGGACTGCAGCCCCATCGCCTCGAAACTTTCAAGCTCAGCCGCGACAAGCAGTTCGTCGAGAAACTCCGCGACGTGGTCGGGCTGTACTTGAATCCGCCCGAGCACGCGCTGGTGCTCAGCGTCGATGAGAAAAGCCAGATCCAGGCCTTAGACCGCAGCCAGCCGGGACTGCCCCTGAAAAAGGGTCGCGCCGGCACCATGACCCACGACTTCAAACGACATGGCACAACGACGCTGTTCGCCGCCTTCAATGTGCTCGACGGCCAGGTGATCGGGGACTGTCTGCCGCGACATCGGCACCAGGAATTCCTCAAATTCCTACGCAAGATCGATCGCGAAACGCCACCGGCGCTGGAGCTGCATCTGATCGTGGACAACTACTCCACGCATAAGCATGAGCAGGTGAAGAAGTGGCTCGCGAAGCACCCCCGCTTCCACTTTCACTTCATTCCCACGTCTTCTTCTTGGCTCAATCTCGTCGAGCGCTGGTTCCGCGAGCTGACACAGAAGCGCATCCGCCGCGGCGTGTTCCGCAGTGTTCCCGAACTCGAGGCCGCCATCCACGAGTACCTGGAAGCGAGCAACCAAGCGGCCAAGCCCTTTGTCTGGACAGCTCCGGCACAAGATATCCTCGCCAAAGTCGAGCGCGCCGCCAAAACCCACGCCATTGTCCAGAACCGTTAGTGGCACTACACTAGGGTGGAGGAGAAGGCCGGCAGCCACGGCGAGTTTGTCCTTGTCGTCCGTTTATCGGGCCGGGAGCTAGTGAGTCCTCTGATTGCAGTTGTACACTCTGTTCAGAAACTGAATAGCTCGTCCATGAATCGCAAGATTGGCTGGACGAGGGGGTCCACGATGTTGCGGATGTGAGGACCGATAGACTCGTCGCCGAGGGCAAAGTAAGCCAACAATCCGATGACGGCTGCAGGGATTGCAAGCGCTACCAACGACTTACTGGCCTTCGCCCGATCGCGTCTTTGACGAGTGCGCCGGTCTGCGCTCATGGTTCGCCTTTCGACAGCATGGCCGCGAGGGTGATCGGCTGCGGGTGAGCTGATCTTCGACGTTCAGGGCCTGCTCTGTGAGCAACGGCCCCGCACCGGCCGAGTGATCGTCCGACTCGTCTTCCAGCCGATCCTGAGTAACCTCAATACTAGCTGGGACTGCCCATTGTTCGAAACCGCGAGCTGCTACCGTTTTCGCTCGTGGGCGATGACATCCAGGTGGCTGTTTCCTACGCCTTTCGGCTGGCGATCGACGCCCAGCCAAAAAATGATAGACTCAGGCAATCTTAGCGCGGAGGCCTCACCGGCGTGCCCCGAGAACGAGAAGTGCCGCAAGCCGCGGTCTGCACGGACGAATTACTGGAAGAACTTGGACAAGTCCTTGACCCGGAGCTGGATGAGTCCATTCTCGAACGGGGCTTCGTTGAATCCCTTCAAGTCCAAAAGGGATCGGTCACGGTAGAGCTAAGGTTGCCCACCTTCTGGTGTGCGGCCACTTTTGCTTACTTGATGGCCGAAGACATCCGCAAGAGGCTCCTCGCCGTTCACGGCGTTACAGTTGTAACTGTCCGTTTGAAAGATCATTTCGAGTCGCAGGTGATTGAAGCGGCGGTGAACGCGGGCAAAAGATTCTCGGAAGCCTTTCCCGGGGAAGCCACCACTGATCTTGACGACTTGCGGCTCGTGTTCCTCCGCAAGGGCTTCATCAAGCGCCAGGAGCAATTCCTACGGAGCTTGACCGACGCCGGTTTATCGTTGCAGGAGATATCGGGTCTTCGTGTCGAGGACCTGTCCATCGAGGGAACACTCCGCCGCATCCGGCAGCCAAACGGTGACGTGCTATCAGTCGAAGCGGCCCAGGCTGGGCGGCGTTATCTTGAGCGGCGGGCCGAGCTAGGCTTGAATTGCTCACGCACTGCGTCCTTGGTTACGGATTCTGAAGACAGACCCATTCCCCACCATCGTCTTCAGCAGTATCTAAGGGCGGCCCGAACGGTTCGGCTCTCGCTCGACGCCAACGCTTCCCTCTGCTCGGCTCTGCTCGACGCGCGCAAGGCGGAAGCTCGCGGAGGCTTCGTACAAATTGGAGGTCAGCATGTATCAGGCTGATGATGAGGAAGTTTTTGTGGTTCTTCCGGGTTTCTAGTGGGCGAGTGAGGCTCGGTGGTAGTCTCGCGGGATGCAAGACCGCGAGCTATACCGCCAGATTCTGGGCATCGAAAGTCCCTGGAAAGTCGTGCGAGTGGAGCTGCGCCGAGCCGACGGCGAAGTCCACGTCTTCCTCGAACACGACGAGCAAGTCCGCTGGCCGTGCCGCCAATGCAGCGCCGTGTGCGCACTCCACGATCATCAGCCCGAACGCCGCTGGCGTCACCTCGACACCTGTCAGTACCGCACGATCCTGCACGCCCGGCCGCCGCGCAGCGACTGCTCCGAGCACGGGCCGCGCGTCGTGCGACTGCCCTGGGCCGAGGCTTCCAGCCGCTTCACCGCGCTGTTTGAAGCTCTCGCGATCTCGTGGCTGAAGGAAGCCAGCCAGCAAGGCATCGCCGAGTTGCTGGCGCTGAGCTGGGACGAGATTCACGGCATCCTGGAACGCGCCGTGCAACGTGGGCTCGAACGTCGCGCGGCAGAGCCGATTCCCTACCTGGGCGTCGACGAGAAGAGCTTCCGCAAGCGCCATCGCTATCTCACCGTCGTCAACGATCTCAACCGCTCGCGCGTGTTGTTCGTCGCCGAGGGACGCCGCCAGGCCAGCCTGGACGGCTTTTGGAAGACGTTGAGCGCAGAGCAACTCGCCCGAGTCGAGGCCGTCGCGATGGACATGTGGGATCCTTACGTCGCCTCGACCCGGGAGCATCTCGACGAATCGGAGAAAAAGATCGTTTACGACAAATATCACATCGCGGCGCATCTGGCGAAGGCGGTGGACCAGGTGCGGCGGGCGGAGAACAAGCGTTTACTGGCCCTCGGCGACGAGCGTTTGACAGGCACGAAGTACGCTTGGCTGCGGCATCCGGCGAACTTTTCCGAGGACGCCTGGCGCGAGTTCCGCGCGCTGCGCGAAAGCGACTTGAAGACGGCGCGGGCGTGGGCGTTGAAGGAAACGGCGATGCGGCTGTTCGACTATCGTCGCGAATCGGCGGCGCGAGCTTTCTTCGAGCAATGGCGCGGCTGGGCGAGTCGCAGCCGGCTGACGCCGATGGTCACCGTAGCGCGGATGTTGACGGCTCGCCTCGAAAACATACTCGCGTATCTGAAACACCGCATTACGAACGCGGTCAGCGAGGGGTTGAACTCAAGGATTCAATGGGTCAAGGCCACGGCGCGCGGTTTCCGCAATCAACAGAACTTCATCAACGCCATCTACTTCCACTGTGGGAAACTCGATCTGGCTCCTTCGCCCACTTAAAACCCGGAAGAGCCGTTTTTGTGATCGACGGGCATACCCACTTTTGGGATGCCAGCCCGGAAAACTGGCGCAACAAGTACGGTGAAGGTTGGATCCGCTGCTTCTACGACTATCACACCGCGCTAAGTCCCGAGGAGTATAAGTGGCCGTTTGAAAAGTATTGCAAGTACGATGAGCAGACCATGATTCAAGATCTGTTCTTCGAAGGGCACGTGGACATGGGCATCATGACCTCCACCTATCTGTACGAGTTCTTCAAGAACGGGTTCAATTCGCACATCCAGAACAATATCTTGAAGGAGAAATACCCCCATCGGTTCATCCTCTGCGGGGCCTTCGATCCGCGGGCTGAACAGAAGGGTCTCGACGAATTCCGCCAGATGATCGAGGAATATCCGATACAGGGCCTCAAGCTCTACACGGCGGAGTGGCGAAACGGATCGCGGGGCTGGTCGCTGAAGAGCCCCTGGGCCTACAAGCACTTTGAGGCCTGCCTGGAACTGGGGATCAAGAACATCCACGTTCACAAGGGACCAACGATCTACCCGCTCGACAAAGATGCCTTCGACGTTGCGGATGTGGACCAGGTGGCCACCGACTTTCCCGACCTTAACTTCATCGTCGAACACGTCGGCCTGCCGCGACTGGAGGACTTCTGCTGGATCGCCACGCAGGAGAAGAATGTTTACGCCGGCTTGGCGGTCGCCATCGCCTTTATTCACAGCCGCCCGCGGTATTTCGCCGAGATGATGGCGAACCTGCTCTTCTGGCTGGATGAAGACCGGCTGCTTTTCTCGAGCGACTATGCCATCTGGTCGCCGAAGTGGATCGTCGAAAAATTCTGGTCCTTCGAGATCCCCGAGGACATCAAACAGGAATACGGAGTGGATTTGACTCCGCAGGCCAAGCGCAAGATCTTGGGCGAGAACGCGGCCCGCCTCTACGGGATCGACATTGCCGCCCAACGGGAAAGACTGAGCCAGGATCCGATCGGCGTCAAACTAACTAACGGCTCGAGCGCTTGATAACGCGGCGATTGAAAAATCGGGTACAGCCAGCCAATTCGCCTCAGGCTAAGTGCTTTTTTTCTAGGGCCATGGCGGATGGCGAATTGGTGGCAGTCCCCATTTTTCGCTCCTACACCGCTTTTGTCACGGGCTGCTAGGCGCCGAATCAAATCTTTAGTGTTCCCCGTAGAGACGCGGAGCCACATTTCCGTGAGACTCTTGTAGAAAGGACGGACCCATGCAAGCCGCTCGACTTCATGAATTTGACGAAACCCTCAAGCGAGCCGAGCTTCTGCGAGTGGAAGATCTCGCGGAGCCAAAAGTTCAAGACCCCAACGACGTGATTGTGCGCATCGGAGGAGCGGGGTTGTGCAGAACCGATTTGCACATCGTCGAGGGAATCTGGCGTGAAAAAGTTGAGCGCCCATTGCCCTACATCCTAGGTCACGAAAACGCGGGCTGGGTGGATGAAATAGGTTCCTCGGTCCGCACCGTGAAAACCGGCGACGCGGTGATCGTGCATCCCCTGGTCACCGACGGCACCTGCCCGGCGTGCCGGCGAGGCGAAGACATGCATTGCGAGGACAGTCACTTCCCGGGGATCAGCCGAGACGGCGGCTTTGCGCAACTTCTCCATACGAAGGAACGCTGCCTCATCAAACTGCCCCCGCAGCTCGATCCCAAGGATGTGGCGCCGTACGCGGACGCCGGACTGACAGCCTACCGGGCGGCCCGCAAAGCATCAGAAATCTTGAGGCCCGGCATGACGGCAGTCATTCTCGGTTTCGGTGGTCTGGGACATATTGCGGCGCAGGTTCTTCGCAACCTTTGTGCCGCCACGATCATAGTAGTGGACACTTCGACACAGGCCTTGGCCCTGGCGGAGGAGATGCTCTTCGAGCACCGCGTGCTCGGGGACAAAGGCGCCGTAGACGAGATCCAGCGTCTCACCGACGGAGGCGCTAACGCTGTCATCGACTTCGTTGGCGAGAAGGGGACACCCGAGCTGGCGATGAAAATGCTGCGTAAAGGCGGCACCTACTTCGTGATTGGTTATGGCGGCGTAATTCAGATGCCGACCATCGACATGATCGTGGATGAGTTCAACATTGTCGGTAATCTGGTCGGCAACTACACGGAACTTTTGGAATTGATGATCCTGGCCGGCCAGGGCAAGGTGAAGTTGGCCACCCGGGTCTACCCGCTCGATCAGGTGAACGAAGCGATGCACGACCTGATCGACGGCCAAATCCCGGGACGCGGAGTTTTGGTTCCGGCATAGCCACCGCTCGGTCGAAAACCCACCCGCGTTCATCCCTTATGGTGGGGCACAGGCTTGGCCGTACGCCATGGCCGCTCACTGAAGTTCGCGGCTCCGAATCGGGCATGGCAAGGGTGTGCGAGAGCAAGGGACTGAGCCTGGAACGCTAGTGACAGGCCAAGTATCCGGCGCGACCGTGGTGCCATGGCCGCTCGGTCGAAAATCAGGCTTGTAGGGGGGCGAGGCGAAGTGCATGAGAAAAGCGGGTTAAGGAGGTTCGTCCGATGTTTGAGCCGCGTGCGAACCGCGCATTTACGCCGCTCACGCCAGCCCCAGCTTTTCCGCCAGGCCGATGCGCTGCAGCTTGCCGGTCGGCCCTTTCGGAATCTCATCGAGGAATATGATGCGCCGCGGCACTTTGAAATCGACCAGACGGCCGGCGGCGAAGCTACGAAGCTCCTTGTCGCTGACAGAGGACCCCTGACGAACCACAATCGCTGCCCCAACGTCTTCGCCGAGCTTGTCATGGGGGAGGCTGAAAGTGACCGCTTGCGCCACGGCCGGGTGGTTCATGAGAACTTCATCGACTTCGCGCGGAGAGATTTTTTCGCCGCCGCGGTTGATGATTTCCTTCAGCCGGCCGGTGATGTAAAGGTACCCCTCGTCGTCGAAATAGCCCTGGTCTCCGGTTCGAAACCAACCTCCGCTGAAGGCGGTCGCGTTCGCCTCGGGGTTGTTTTCATATCCCCCAGTGACGCTCGGCCCGCGGATGACCACCTGGCCGGTATCACCGCTCGCCAGCATGCTACCGTCCGCGTCCATGACGGCCATCTCAGGACCCGCGGGAACACCGACGGAACCGGCCTTGCGAACCGCGGGCGGCAGGGGATTGCTGGCCATCTGGTGAGCGGCTTCGGTCATGCCGTAGGATTCTATGACCGGGGCACGGAAGACACGCTCCAGCTCCTCCAGCACTTGCGGCGGCAGAGCGGCCGACGAAGATCGAATGAAGCGCAGCCGGCTCTCGGAAACTATATCCTCATTCCCGCGGGCGCGAGCCAGAATCGTCTGATGCATGGTCGGGACGGCCGTGTACCAGCTTGGTCGAAATTTCTTCAACCACGAGAAGAACTTGAGGGCCTCAAACCCCTTTGTGCAAACGACTTCCGAACCGGCTGCCAGACTCGCCAATATCGCTCCCATCAACCCGTGAATGTGAAACAGCGGCATGACGTTGAGGCAGCGATCCAGCGGGGTCAAAGCCAAAGTCCGACCAATACTTAGGGCCGAGGCGCAAACGTTTGCGTGCGTCAGAGGAACGATCTTGGGCCAGGAGGTTGTCCCCGAGGTGTGCAGAACCAAGGCGATGTCCTCGGCCTCTGAAAATCCCCCGCTAGTACTTCCCGCCCTTGATTCGCCCCGGATCGAGAAAACCCCGGCTGGTTCGGCCTGCTGGGGCTCAAGCTCTAGGATCGCGATACCGCGATCCTTCGCTACCGCTATCGCCGGTGAGTCGCCGGCCTTCAGCACCAGCAACGCCTTAGCATTTAGGTCGCTCAAGTAGAATTCAAATTCATCCTTGCGATACGAGGGATTCAGCGGAGCGCAAGTAGACCCGGAGGCCACCGAGACGAACGCCACCGCCAACTCCGGGCCGTTCGGCAACACGATCGCCACCCGGTCCTCCCGACCCACACCGCAAGCGTTAAGAGTCTTCACGGTGGATTCGATCTGATGCTTGAGGCCGAGATACGTCAGCGGTGTTCGTTGGGGGGCGTCAATGGCGACGGAGCCAGGCTCGATCTCAGCGCGCGAAGCGACTAATCCAGGAACGGTTATCGGCACAGGCTTCTAGGCGAAATGCTGCATCCACAGAGGAAGTAACATCCTATCAGAGCCTATCGGATGGTCATGCCGACCCGGTCGCTCGTTGTCCGGCAGGGGCATACCCCTTCCTTTCAATCCGGACTATCCGAAGCCGTGGTCGGCCGGGTCACCCGGGGCGCTCTGATAAGATGGGGCACTTGACGATGGCGAACCCACCCGTAGTCATTCTAGGCGCCGGCCCGGCCGGACTAACAGCCGCCTACGAGCTTGGGAAGGCCGGGGTCCGCAGCACAGTCCTCGAGCGGGATGATACGGTCGGCGGGCTTGCTCGGACGGTCAAACACAACGGTTACCGCTTCGACATCGGGGGACACCGCTTTTTCACCAAAGTCTCGGCCGTCGAGAGGCTGTGGCGTGAGATCCTCGGCGACGACCTACTAACCCGTCCCCGACTTTCGCGGATCTACTACAACGGGGCGTTCTTCTCCTACCGAGATATTGTCAAATGTTGTGGATGGGCGAGGTCAGGCGGCGTTTTCCTGAACCATCAATCCATCCTTGAAAACCTTTCCCTCTAAGACATGAACAATCACTTCCGAACCGTTCAGGCGTCGCCAGTGGCGCTCGGCTTGGCGGGCCAGCATGAAGACCATCGTTAACGACGCTTCGCGGCTGCCACAACCCTTCGTTCGTCGCTGCCGCAAACGGACCGTCGCAAAGGTGGACTCGATCGGGTTCGTCGTCCGCAAGTGCCCCCAGTGCTCGGCCGGAAAGTCGTAGAAAGCCAGCAGCACTTGGCGGTCTTTTTCCAGGCACTCGACCGCTTTGGGGAACTTCTTCTCGTATAGGTTCTTGAAACGGTCCAGAGCGGCCTCCGCCGTCTGCCGACTCTCGGCAAGATAGATGTCGCGCAGCGCCTGCTTGGCTTTGCCCTGCATGCTCTGCGGCAGCTTATTGAGCACGTTGGCCGTCTTGTGGAGCCAGCAGCGTTGCTCACCGGTCGCCGGATAGACTTTCCGCAGTGCCGCCCAAAACCCCATCGCTCCGTCGCCCACCGCCAACTTCGGCGGCAGCTCGAGCCCCTGCCGTTTCAAGTCCTCCAGCAACTCCTGCCACGACAGTTCGCTTTCGCGAAAGCCGTCGTGCACCGCCAGCAGTTGCTTGCGACCGTCTTCGAGTGCTCCCATCACAACCAGCAAACACTGCCGTTCATCGTCCAGACGAACATTCGAGTAGATGCCATCGGCCCAAATGCAAACAAACCGCTGGCCGCTGAGGTCACGCTTTGACCAAGCCTCGTACTCGCGGCGCCAGACGTCTTTGAGACGCACCACCGTCGTCGCCGACAGGCCCGGAGCGTCGGGCCCCAGCAAGGCCTCCAGCGCTTCGCTGAAATCGCCCGTCGAGATCCCTTTCAGGTACAACCAGGGGATCAACTCCTCCACACTCTTCGTGCGCCGCAGATACGGCGGCAGGATCTGGGAAGTGAAACGAAAGCGCCGGCCCTGCTCATCGACTCGGCGATCGTCGACCCGCGGCGCCTGGATCTTCAGCTGACCCACGCCGCTGACGATGGTGCGCTCGCGGGCGTGACCGTTGCGCACCACCAGCCGCCGGCCGTCCTGGTCGACTTCGTGCTGATGCGTTTCGATGTAGGCGGTCACTTCGGCTTCCACGGCCTTGACGAGCATCTGGCGCGCTCCTTGGCGCAGCACCTCATCCAAGGGCGAGCGTTCCTTTCCATCAATGACTTGGGGGTTGACTTGACTGCTGCTCTCAGCAGCTTCACACTGACTCATGGCGTATCCTCCTTGTTCCTTTCCAGAAAACGATTGAGTTGCTTCCTCAATCGTCAGGATACGCCGCCTCCCCTCAGAGGCTCATCCACAACTTCTGGTTATAGCTCACCGAGCACCCCGGGGATGTGTTTCTGTCCAAGTGCATGACGCGTGATTCCGGAGAGTGAGCCTTCGGTCTTCCCGGTCTTGGAGCCTGGCACCCCAAGTGACCTATCCCCTAAGTATGTACCAGTTTAAATCAGAAGATCGCCGGTGGTTCACGTCCCTGGCGCGTGTTTTAAGCTGTACCAGTGTTGCAGCGGATGTGTCGATCCGAGATTTCGGTCCGGGGAAGATTCTTTCGGGGTGTCTCAGGGTACGGCAACACCCGTTCGGAGGTTGTGGGGCGCTCTGGAATGGGATACAATTGGCCCAAAGTCGCCTGGGAAGCAACGGACTACTAGCAACCGCGTGCAAAAGCGTTAGTTGAGGTCGAAACACGTTTGTTTATAGGGTTGCGAAGGGCTCGCCCTTAACTTTGCTAAGTTGTTGGGTCAGCTTCGCGAGTTGTTGAGTCAATGAGCCAGGGCTGAAAGCCAATAGGCGAGGTTGCCTGTGCCAACGACTTTTGTCACGGGCTGTCAGGGGGTTATGGGGTTGGCTCCCCAAAAAATCGTCTTCTTCTTTCCGGCGTTTTCCAGCCTTGAGGCGACCGCGCCGCTGGGCATTCTCGCCGTCTCGACACCTCTGCTTCGAGCGGGCTACGAAGTTCGCATCGTCGATTCGACCATCACACCGAATTTCCGCCAGCGGGTAATCGAAGAGCTTGACGACGCCCTGTGCTTGGCGGTCTCGCTGGTTACCGGGCCGATGATCCGCGAAACGGTCCAAATCGCCCGCGAGGCCAAGCGCCGTTATCCCGATAAGCCCGTGATTCTAGGGGGCTGGCATCCGTCCCTGCTGCCCGAGCAGACATTGGCGGCCGAATTCGTGGACATAGTGGTCTGCGGCCAAGGCGAAGAGGCCATGCTGGAAGTCGCCGAACGGCTAAGGCAGGGTGAATCGCCTGCTGGAATTCCGGGGGTCGGGTACAAAGAAGACGGCCAGGTGAAGTTCAACCCGCCTCGGCTGTTGAGGCCGCTCGAGGAGCTACCGCCCAAGAGGCCTACCATCTCGCTGACTTCGACGCCTATGAGCGGGTTTGTGGACGCCGCTGGGCCATGTACACCTCAAGCTTGGCGTGCCCCTACAACTGCTCGTACTGCACCAACGCCGGCGTCTACGGGCGACAGTGGAATGCGCTTGATCCGGAGCAGGTTGTTGAGGAGACGGCCGATTTGGTCTCGCGGTACAACCTGGAGCTTTTGTGGATCGTAGACGACAACTTCCTGGTGGACATCCCCCGGGCGGTTGCCATCGGGGAGGGCTTGGTGCGGCGGGGCGTGAAGTTTTCATGGAGTATCCAAGCAACCACCAACCTCGTGGCGCGGCTAGAAGCGGATGAGGTGAAGCTCCTGCGGCGCGCTGGTTTGAAGCAGATTTGTATGGGAGCGGAGTCGGCATCGCCCAAGATACTCAAGCTGATGAACAAGGGCTTTCAAGATATCGAGGGGATTCACGGGGCTGCGGAGAAGTGTCTCGCAGGCGGCATCAATCCGTCTTTCAACATCATTTTGGGAATTATATATATAACTGGACAACAGCGCCATGATTTGATACAATACTGGACGTGGCAAGAGCACATAAAGCCCCTGGAAAAGCCCACCGGGATGGACTCTCTCTCGACCAACTCTACACCAAGTTCCCCACCGAATCTGTTGCCCGGGCATGGTTTGAGCAAGTGCGCTGGCCGAATGGTCGGGCCTGCCCGCGCTGCGGCAACATGGAGACGACCGCGGCGAAGAACGGCGGCACGATGCCCTATCACTGTAGCCCCTGTCGCCGCTACTTCAGCGTCAAGACCGGGACCGTGATGCAGTCCAGCAAGCTCCCGATCCGAACCTGGATCATCGTCATGTATCTCATGTCCACGAGCCTAAAAGGCGTCGCAAGCATGAAGCTCCACCGGGACCTCGGCATCACGCAGAAAACAGCCTGGATGATGGCGCAGAAGATCCGTGAAGGGTGGAAGGACGGCTCGCGCCTGACGGGCGAGATCGAGATCGACGAAACCTACATCGGCGGCAAGGAACGGAACAAGCACCGGTCGAAGCGGCGGCACGCAGGACGCGGACCGGTCGGAAAGACGGCAGTCATCGGTGCGATCCAGCGCGGCGGGAAGGTCGTCGCCAAGCCGATCCCGAATACCGACGAAGCCACGCTGATGGGGTTTGTCGCTGGGACGGTGTCACCGCAGTCGACGATCTACACCGACGGGAGCACGTCCTACACGGACGCAGATGGCACCTACACCCATCAGGCGGTCCGACACAGCGTCGGCGAGTACGTCCGAGGGCAAGCCCACACCAACGGGATCGAATCGTTCTGGAGCATGCTCAAGCGGGCGCACATGGGCACGTTCCACAAGCTCAGCCCCAAGCATCTGCACCGCTACGTGACCGAGTTCGCCGGACGCAAGAACGTCCGCCACGAAGATACGATCACTCAGATGATACGCCTGGCCCGCGGCCTGGACGGGAAGTTGATGCCTTGGAAGCGCCTGACGGCCGGACCGAGGGTGGCTGGACCGGCTCCAAAGACTGCCTGATCTTCCCATCCACCTCGACGCAGATCGCGGCGGCGATTTCTTCCCCTGTCGCTGGGATCGTGTTCACGATCCGGTTCGTTATCGGTCGGCCGGGTTTGCGTTCATTGGCCATGGTTGGAAAGAGGCTACGCTATCAAGATCAGACGGCGTAAGTTGTTTACCGTTTGTGACAGACATGGGGAACCAGAACTCGTTCGCTATGAAGGTGGTGGCCGGCTGGTCTCCAGAACACGCGACTGTTTGGTCTTCATCCTCAGCAGAAAACTTTACGACACGAAGCGCTAACATTACTGCCTCCATTTTAGTCCTGTGACATAGAGAACTTCACGCCAGAATTATTCAGGATAGCAATGATAGTGTTCGCGTGCGTTCCCATTCCTGAATTAAGGAACTGGTGCTCCCTGTTCCGATGGTTCGGAACTTCCGGGGAAAATCCCAAAGGATAATGAACCGTTCTCGATTGCATTGCCCAAACTCTGCCCTGTGCGTCAAATGTCGGGCCACCGCTTTGGCCACGCAAACCTGGCGATGAAGTCTCCACGAATTCGGCTGACGCCGTTTCGTCATTTCCATCCTTGATTATCGCAGTGCGTGTGAAAATCCCTTCAATCGGGAAGAAAGGAATTGGGAGTGCGTCTTGTGGCAACTGAAATCTGCTGGTCGTTTCAACAAACGTCGGCTTTATCTCATGGAACGGAAACCCTAGTTTGCATAGGTTCTCACCAACGTCGAAATTAACCGCTGGATTCTTAAACACGGGATACGTCTTTACACGGGTCTTGTCAAATCCAATGATCTGGCCTATGGCTACGTCTGCTAATAGATTAAGTTGAAAAGAATCTACGCGCCAATCGTCCTTTGCCCACCACGGAGAAAAATTGGTTACGGAATTTTTAGGAGGCTTGACAAATGACCTGATCTTCTTTTTTCGTTCCGCCCTTGTAAGGTTCCCCTCAGCGCCGAGGCCGGCTTTTTGAGCCGTATAATCATTGTAGGCGTTTGTTTCCTGAGCGAATCGCTGCATTTCTCTTACAATGTGGGCAGCTGTAAGAATCCAACCGTCCTCGTTGAGGACAATAAACGCACCGATTAAACTACCGGTGGTGCCGTCCTGTCTGCGACAGGAAACAACAACCGGCAGCGTATACTGCTGCGCTTTCTTTATCGCTCCTTGAAACATGCGAATTTGCCAATATGGGAGTCTGCACTGGCGAACGCCAATCCTGTTCAGAAACCGACTTTACGCGAGCCTTTTGGCTCCCGGCGCTTTGCTCCACCTCGCGTGAGAGCCCACGCCAGCACCTAACGGGCAACTACTACTATACAGCAGCTCACACGGATGCGGTTCAATATCGACTCCGGTGACATCGAATCCCGCCCGGTGCCCGATGACGGATTGTCCAGTTACGTATATAATTCCCATCATTTTCGGCTACCCGGGGGAAGGAGAAGCGGAGCGGCGCGAGACGGTCGAGTTCATCCTGGATGTCTGCCGCCGCTATCCCGGGGCGGAGTTTTGGACAAACATCTTTACGCCCTATCCCGGTGCGCCGGTCATTGACAAGGTCGCCGAGTACGGGGTCGAGCTTCCCCGGACGTTCGAAGGCTGGGCGGATTTCTTTCCTCGCTACACCAGGTTGCCTTGGCTCAACGGGCGCGCGCATCAGCGCGTGCAAAACATGCGGGACTACCTCCGTCTGGCGTTCGAGCGAGTGCCGATCGCCAAGGACAGCCGCCGAGCCGCCACTCGAGCGATTCACAAGGCCATCATCCTGCCGGCGCGCTGGAGACTCGACCACGACACCTACGGTTTTCCGGTGGAGCTTTGGCTGAAAGACGCTGTCAACCGCATCTTCTAAGCCCCTAAGCCGATGGTCGACGCGCAGCAACTATCTACGGAGCCGGTCACGTGCTAGTTCGCATTTCTGAGCAGGGATTGGCAGTCCAGCCTTTGGCGTCGGATTCGGAGCCGATGCAATGCTCATCGGAAAAACGTGCGGACGCAGCAGTCCGCCCCCACAGCAACCGTTCGCTGAAAACCCTCAGCCAAGAACCTGGCGAAAAAAGCGGGCTAGATGGTGTATCAGGGACAGGAAGGGACCAGGCCACTCCCGGAGTAGTCGGGGTTCGGCCCCCTTTGCGCTCAAAGAAAGTAGTTCTTTTTTGCCGCCTTACTCAGGCCCGCCGCTAGGACCTCCCGTCGGATTGCTTTCGTTGGCGTCCACGCTTCAGCAGGCTGGTTATGAGGTGAAGGTTATCGACGGCAAGATCGTCCCCGAGTATCTTGCTGCCGTTGAAGAGGAAGCGGAAGGGGCTCTTTGCTTCGGCGTTTCTCTGCTAACAGGGCCCATGATCAAGGACGCCGTGGCCGTGAGTAGGCGCGTCAAGCAGCGGTGCCCGGAGCTTCCGGTGGTTTTCGGGGGTTGGCATCCCAGTTTGCTGCCCGAACAGACGCTGCGCGAGCCCTTTGTCGATGCTGTGGTGCGGCACCAGGGGGAGATCACCTTTCTAGAGGTAGTCAAGCGGCTTGGGGGAGGGCAGGGGCTGGATTTGGTAGCTGGTTGCTCGTTCAAACGGAACGGCCGCATCCACCGAAACCCCGACCGCCCGGTGACTCCGATTGACGAACTACCCATGCCTGCTTATGGGTTGGTTGATTTCGATGCCTACGAAAAGGCGGGCGGAGGACGGCAGCTGCCGTTTGCGACGAGCGTAGGTTGTCCTTATGCCTGCAAGTACTGCACCGACACGGTCTTCTACAACCGCCGGTTTAACGCCTATAGCCCCGAACGGGTCGTGGAAGAGGTGACCCGTCTGGTCCGGGACAACCGTATCGAGCAAGTTTCACTGTTGGATTCGAACTTCTTGGTCAACACAAAGCGCGCTGTTGAGATCGCCCGGGGCTTTTCCGCGTCGGGCCGGCGCTTTAGCTGGACGTTTCAGGCCTCGACGGACTTGCTCTGTCGCATGAGTGACGAAGAAGTGTGCTTGCTCGGCAAAAGTGGAGTCAGCCACATCGGTTTCGGCACGGAATCGGCTTCCGAAGAGGTGCTCCAGCGGATGAACAAGCTACATCAAACCGTCCCGGACATGTTTGAGACCGCGCGCAAATGCCGGCAGGCGGGGATTCGGGCCACTTTTAATTTGATTTTCGGGTATCCCGGAGAGACAGACGCGCACCGCCGGGACACGTTGCGCGTGATGGCCGAAATCGCCCAGCGATTCGACAACGTGACCTTTTCGCCGAATATCTTTACGCCGTATCCGGGCATCCCGGTATGGCCTGAGCTCGAGAAGCTGGGCATGGAGCAACCGAAATCGCTCGAGGCGTGGGCCGAGCTGGGGTTGGGGGCCAACGTGCTGCCTTGGATGAGCGGCGAGCCGTACCGGCGAGTGAAGCAAAGCATGTCGTTGTTCCTCCTGGCCAATGAGGTTTCGAAACTGATTCGGCAAGAAGCGTCGCGACTGGAGGGGTTTCTTCTGCGGGCCCTTCGGCAACCGCTATGTTGGCGGCTCAAGCACCAGTTTTACCGTTGGCCGATTGAGGTTTCGCTTTTCGAAGCGTGGAGACCGCTGGTCACGCGACGATCACTACTGACCGGACGCAGCCTCGACGGGCAAGCTGCCCCGGAGAAGACTTTCTGATCGTCCTGGCGATGTGGCGCACGCTTTCAGCGGGCTGTGTCGGGCTTTCGATCCCGACATTTCCGAGTCTATCGTGACCCTGTCCCCAGGACATCCCCTAGGCATCTGAACAGCTTCCGACTTGCTTGCCGCGGGCTGCTAGCCCGATTGCCGTGAACGGATCATCCGAGGAGCAGTATTCGAGCGCGTGGCTTCTAACAGGGGCCAGAGTCGCCCAGGGACCTCTGACGGCAGCCCGGGCGGATGTCGAAATCCGGGGAGGCAGGATCGCGGAGTTCCGGCAGCCCGGCGATAATGCGCATCGGGCGGACGCGCTGCCAACCATCGATTTGGAAGGCTGCTTGGTGCTTCCCGGGTTGATCAACGCTCACGACCACCTGGAATTCAGTCTGTTTCCCCGTTTGGGTAGAGGCCCTTACCCCAGCGCGACGGCGTGGGCTCAAGATGTCTATCGTCCCCAGGAGTCCCCGATCAAAGAGCACCTTGAGGTACCCAAGGCCCAGCGTCTTATTTGGGGCGGCATCAAGAATCTTCTGAGCGGCGTGACGACCGTCTGTCACCACGACTCTTACGAACAGCGTGTATTCGATAAGCGCTTTCCGGTGCGAGTGGTGAAGCGTTTCGGGTGGGCACACTCGCTGGCGTTCACTTCAGACGTGGCGGAGCGATTCGAACAGACGCCTGTCGACTGGCCGTTTATCCTGCACCTCTTGGAGGGAACGGAGGGCGCGGGACGGGAAGAAATCTCGCGGCTTCATTCCATGGGCGCCTTGGATGGACGGACTGTATTAGTCCACCCGGTAGCGCTGGATGCTGATGGTCTTTCACTACTGGAACGAACAGGGGCTTCGATCATTTGGTGTCCCAGCTCGAGCTTGTTTACTCTCGGCAAAGCGCTGCCCGGCCGGATATTGGACAGCAATATTCCCATGGCCCTGGGAACCGATTCGGCTATCACAACCGAGGGGAGCGTGTTGGATGAGATTGCCGTGGCCTCCCGGTTGAGCGGACTCTCGAACGAATTACTCTACAGGCTGGTGACTGAGCAGGCCGCCCGGGTGCTACGCCTCAACGATGGCGAGGGTACGTTGAGGCAAGGTGGCACTGCGGATTTGGTCGCTATTCCTGACGCAGGTGGCAATCCGGCCGATGCGTTGATGAGCATAACTAGTAGTAATGATGACCTGGGGATGGTGATGACAGGGGGCAAAATCAAGATGCTCCTTCCGTCTTTCGCCGGGCGCGTACCCGAAGACTACACTCGCTCACTCAGTCCCATCACCGTCGAGAGGCAGGGAACGTTTTTGATCGACGTGGATCTTCCGGAGCTGTTTGCGGCGACCCAAGCGGCTCTTGGCCAGTCGGACCCCATTCAGTTGGCCGGAAGATCCGTTTCTTGTGAGACGAAGAGTCAAACGTCCAAGGCTTTGAGTTGATCTCCCCCGTTGTCGGTTACCTTGTGAATTGGCTACAATTGCGCCAAGATCCTCTTGTGGGACCTTATGCTTTTCGGGGTTCGGTCGTTGCGTTTCTAGAGAACCGCATTCTTACGAGAGTGTGAAAAAATCGGGGACTGTCACAAGCGGCGTCCTAGAGGGCACGTAGAATCAATGACAGCTTCAGCCGCGGTTGACTGTCCCCAGCATTTTTTCACGCCTTCTTCCCGCGGTGTTCGCAAGCGGCGGTTCGTGTGTCCCATGGTTTGATGGCTTCACCGGCGGCAGGCGTTCCATGAAGGAGACCTGAGGGATGGCAGACGTCCTTCTTACGCACTCCAATCATCTTAATCCGACCCGAAACAGGTGCGGAAGATGGAGCCGTATCCGCCGCTGCAAACGCTGTTGGCCGCGGCTTGCCTGCGGCGAGAAGGTTTCGAGGTAGCGCTTTTCGACACCACCTTCACGTCGCCGGAGGAGGCGTTCCAGGAAGCTCTGGATCGGCACCGCCCTCGTGTGGTTGCGATTTGCGAGGACAACTTCAATTTCCTGACGAAAATGTGCCTCGGCAACAACCGCCGCACGGCCCTTTTGATAACGAAGAAGGCCAAGGAAGCAGGCATTTCGGTTCTGGTCAACGGTTCGGACGCCACCGACAACGCGAGGTCTTATCTTGAGGCTGGTGCAGACGCTGTGATCGCGGGCGAGCTGGAGTTGACCCTGCTCGAGGTTATTCGGCGTTTGCATGGCGGCCAAGGCGCGGGTTCGGAAGACGTGCCAGGTCTTGCTTACCTCGACCCTCGGAGCGGGTCTTTTCGTAAGACGACTCGACGCGAGCCGATGGAAGACCTCGGCTGGTTGCCGATGCCGGAGTGGAGTTTGGTGGACATCGAGTCCTATCGGGATGCTTGGCGCCGGGCACACGGCTATTTCTCGTTGAATCTAGTTTCGAGCCGCGGTTGCCCATACCAGTGCAACTGGTGCGCGAAACCGATCTACGGCGACACCTACCACTTTCGCTCGCCGCAAGCGGTAGCCGAAGAGATGGCATACGTGAAAGCATCCTATCGCCCCGACCGAATTTGGTTTGCTGACGACATCTTTGCGCTCTCGGGACGCTGGACGGAAAGGTTCGCTGGGGAAGTAGAGATCCGGCAAGCGCAAATGCCGTTCAAGATCCAGTCGCGCTGCGATTTGATGACGCGAGACACGGTCGCGGCGCTGAAGCGCGCCGGCTGTGCCGAGGCCTGGATGGGGGTGGAGTCCGGTTCACAAAGAGTGCTCGATGCGATGGACAAGGGCATCCGCGTGGAGCAGGTTTACGAGGCGCGCGAGAACCTGCGGCGGCATGGCATCCGGGCGTGTTTCTTCTTGCAGTTCGGCTATGGCGGCGAAAGCTGGCGAGAGATTCAACAGACGATTAAAGTGGTTCGGGACACCGAGCCTGACGAGATCGGCGTATCCGTGTCTTATCCTCTGGCGGGGACGAAGTTCTATGAGGCGGTGGCGGCGCAACTCGACGGTAAGACCAACTGGAGCGACAGCGACGACCTGGCCATGATGTTTCAGGGAACGTACAAGACGGAATTCTACAAGGCGCTGCGGGATGCCCTGCACTTCGAGGTCGATGCGATTAACGGCAAGGCGACCAATGGTGACAGTGGCCAGAGGCTAGCCGAGATGTGGCGAAAGGTGGAGGATCTGGAAAGAACCTGCGCCAATCCACTCCCCACAGTGCTATGGACCTCCTGCTGACGCACGGCTACTTCCTCCACGAAGACCCCAAAGAGCTTCAGATCATGAAGCCTTATGCTCCGCTGGGGATTCTTTACCTTTCTTCCCACTTGAGGCGGGCGGGGTTCGATGTCGAAGTATACGATTCGACGTTCGGCTCGCGGGAGGAGTTGCTGCGCATCCTTGAAGAGGGACCCCCTACAGTCATCGGGATCTACGGCACGCTGATGACGCGGCAGAGCGTCTTGCAGATCGCCTCGGCTGCCAGGGAGCGCGGGTGGACCGTGGTTCTTGGGGGGCCGGAGCCCCCGAACTACGCGAGCGAGTACTTGCAATCAGGGGCCGACGTCGTGGTCGAAGGCGAGAGCGAGCGGACGCTGGAAGAGTTGCTGCCGGTTTTGCGGAGTGACGATCGTAAGAGCCTGGAACGAGTTGCAGGGATCTACTTTCAGCGAGATGATGGCTCGCTAGCCTACACCGGTTCCCGCGAGTTGATTGCCGACCTCGATGGCCAGCCTTTGCCGGATCGGGAGCGGATCGACATCGAACAATACGTCCGGGTGTGGCGCAAGCACCACGGCAAAGGGTCGGTGTCGCTTATTACCTCCCGCGGGTGCCCTTACCACTGCCGCTGGTGCAGCCATTCTACTTTTGGGAAAACGCACCGCCGCCGGTCGGTCGCGAACGTGGTGGACGAGGTAGAGTGGATTCTCGATCGCTACGATCCCGACATGCTATGGATGGCCGACGACGTCTTCACGATTCACACCGGGTGGACGCTTCAGTACGCGGAGGAGTTGGAGCTCCGGGGAATTCGCATACCATTTGAGTGCATCACGCGCGCCGATCGCGTGAGCCCGAAGATCGCTGATGCGCTAGCGCGTATGGGCTGCTTTCGGGTTTTGATTGGCTCGGAAAGCGGCTCGCAGCGCGTTTTGGACGCCATGGAACGGGGCGTAACGATCGACCAGGTGCACGACGCGGTCGAACTCTCGAGGCAACGGGGCATCGAGACCGGGATGTTTTTGATGTGGGGCTACAACGGAGAGGAGCTTTCAGACATCGAGGCAACCGTAGACCATGTAAAAGCATGCCGTCCTGATGTGTTCCTGACGACGGTTTCCTATCCGATCAAAGGGACGCCCTATCATGACGAGGTGTCGGACCGGCTGGTGATCCCGAACGGCTGGGGGAAGACGACCGATCGCGAGTTGAAGATCCAGGGACGGCACTCGCGCGGCTACTATGGATTCGCGGACGAACTGCTAAGAAGTGAGGTGAGGTTGCAGCAGCTTCGAGAAGGAAGTGAAGGAGCAGCCGAGTCCCCGGACATCAGGGAGCTCAAGATTCAAATTGCGGCGGCTCGCCGAGGGCTTCAGGAAAGCGCTCACGAGGTGGAAGCGTGAAAGAGGTCGAAACTTTTGACCCGGAGGACACTGTTGCGGCGGCCGCAGCCTTCGATCACGTAGCTCCGCGGTACGACCGCGAATGGACGGATATCTTGGCAGGCACACTCCAGCGCCGGCAGGTGTGGCGCCATGTTGATCCGCTCTTTCAGGCTGGGGACCGGGTTTTGGATCTTGGGTGCGGGACCGGGGCGGATGCGGTTCACCTGGCTGGCCGAGGTGTTGTCGTTCGCGCGATGGATGCTTCGGGGGCGATGGTGACTTGCGCGCAAAAGCGCGTGGAGAGTGCGGGGTTGGGTCAACGAGTGAGAACAGAGGTTCTTGCCATCGAGGAGTTGGATCAGCTGTCGGGGAATGAGGACTTCGACGGCGTTTTGTCAAACTTTGGGGCCATGAACTGTGTCGCGGATGTGACAGCGGTGGCGAAGAGCCTGGCAAGGTTGGTTCGCCCCGGCGGAAACGTAGCGCTTTGCACGCTGGGGAAGTTCTGCCTCTGGGAGACACTGTGGTATTTGGTGGCGGCCGACTTGGGTAAGGCGTTCCGGCGGTGGGGCGACGGGGCCGAGGCGACGCTTGGTTCCGGGTCGAGCTTTGCTGTGTACTACCCCAGCGTTCGAGAGATTCGCAACGCGTTCGAGCCACGATTTCGGCTGAAGTCGGCCCGGGGCATCGGCGTCTGTGTACCACCGTCGTACGCGAAGGGGATGGTAAGGAGCTTCCCGCGGGTCACGAAGGCGCTGGCTGGTCTTGATCAGCATGTGGGCTCTTGGGTGGGGTTGCGAGGGTTAGCCGATCACCGGCTGTTGGTTTTCGAGAGGCTGCGGGCGTGAGCCTGCGGGCCCGCGCCCTTACCGGCGCGGCTCTGTCTCACTCGCTGCGACGCTCCAGAATGGGCGTGCGATGGCGGCTCAGACGAGCGGTAGCGCTTGTCGCCACCGTTAAGACGGGGTGGCGGGCCGGGAGAGTGGATGGCATCCTTCACCTCAGTTGAGCGCGGACAGACAACTGCGGATGGTGCGTTCGGCGCTCTGTGTTTGATGTGCCCGGCCTGCCGTCCGAGAGAAACTGTGCTCGGGCTGGTCGAACAGGCATCCTGCTGGTGTGGAGCTTGCGGATTTCAGCTCGAAAATCGAGGCGGGATCGTCCGAGCGCTGTCACCGGACCGGGAGCGTTATTACGCTAAGTTTATCGAGGAGTATTCGGCCATCCGGCAAGCCGAAGGGCGGGGAAGTGATGAGCAGGGTTATTACCTGGCCTTGCCGTACCAAGATCTCAGTGGCAAGTTGGCCGACCAGTGGGCGATCCGAGCGAAGAGCTACGCCTATTTCGAACGTCGCATCTTGGCCAAGGTCGAGTGTCAGTCAGGGGCAGGATTGCGGGTCGCCGACCTGGGAGCGGGAACCTGGTGGCTCAGTTATCGCTTGGCGCTTAGAGGTCACAGACCTGTCGCGGTTGACCTTCTCACGGATCCACTAGACGGCCTGGGGGCGGCGAATCACTATTTCACGGCCCTTGAGAAAAAGTTTCCGCTTTTCCAGGCGGAGTTCGACAACCTGCCGTTTGCCACGGGACAGTTTGACCTGGCGGTGTTCAATTCTTCCCTCCACTACTCGACTGACTACAAATGCACCCTCGGCGAGGCCCTGCGGTGTCTGCGTCCGGGAGGGCAAGTCGTAATCATGGATTAGCCGATCTACAGGCGCTCGGAGCACGGTGAAAGGATGCGCGAAGAGCGCCACCGGCAGTTCGAGGCTGCGTACGGTTTTGCGTCCAATAGCATTCCGAGCATGGAGTATCTCGACGAGGGAATGCCGGCCTCGTGGTCGCGGGAACTTGGTATCCACTGGGAGATTCACCGGCCGTGGTATGGGTGGTCGTGGGCGTTGCGGCTTTGGAAGGCGCGGCTTCTAAGGCGGCGACCGCGCTCGCGTTTCTGGATCCTCGTGGGAAGCACGGAGCCACAATGATCGTCCTGCTCCATCCTCGCAGCACGCGCCCGAAGAACCGGCGCTTCCCGCTGGCGATTCTGTCAGTCGCCGCGGTACTAGAAGGACGCGAAGACTACGTCATCATTGACGGCAATCTCGACCCGGACCCGGAAGCGACGCTGGATCGCGTTATGCGCGAAAAGGGTGTCGAGCTACTCGCTGTTTCGGTCATGCCGGGACCACAGATGGTAGCCGCTATTCCGCTGTGTAAGGATTTCCGTAAGAAGTATCCCTCGGTGCCTATCGTCTGGGGCGGGTATTTCCCGTCGGTGTATCCGGAGGCAGCTCTGAATGCGGACTACGTGGACTTCGTCGTGCGTGGTCAAGGCGAAGACACGTTCGTAGAGATCATCGATGCTCAGCGGGGCGAAGTAGACCTTTCGACGATCAGGGGCCTTTCTTATAAAAATGCCGCGGGCCGGCCTGTGCACAACCCTGAACGGCCTCTGCGGTCACCGAATGAGTTTCCGTGGTTGCCTTACCACCGCATCGAAGCGGCGAAATACGTCCTGCCGACATTTTTGGGTACGAGCACGGCGGTTCATCAGGCAAGCGTAGGATGCCCGTACCCGTGCAACTTCTGCGGCGTGATTACCGCCTATGGCAGCCGCGAAAAAATGGAGTCCCCCGAGCGAACAGAGAAGATTCTAAGACATCTCCAGCAAAGTTACGGCATCAACGCCGTCCAGTTCTACGACAACAACTTTTTCCTCGGCGAAGAGCATGCGGTTGAGCAGGCAGAGCGATTGAAGTCTCTCAACTTGCGTTGGTGGACCGAAGCACGGGTCGACATCTTGTTGCGCTACTCCGACGAAACCTTGCGCAAGATTCGTGACTCGGGAGCAGTCATGATCTTCTTTGGGGCCGAGTCCGGCTCGGACTGGGTGCTCCAACAGATGAACAAGCAGCTCAAGGCGGAGCAGACGCTTGAGCTGGCCCGTCGGCTACGTGATTTCGGGATCACGCCCGAGTTTTCTTTTGTTGTCGGCAATCCAAAGGATCCGGAGCGCGACGTGGAGGAAGGCATCGCTTTCATCCGCAAGATAAAAAGGCTCAACCCGGACTCGGAGATTGTCTTGCACCACTACCGGCCCACGCCGCAGCGAGAGTCGATGTACGGTGACGTGGACGGCAAGGTTCAGTTTCCGGCTACGCCCGAGGAATGGGCTACGCCGCGCTGGCAGAGTTTCATCACGGGGGTAGATACGAAAATGCCCTGGCTTCCCGATCGCATCAAGCGCCGTGTGGACAATTTCGAACTGGTCGTCAGTTCGCGCTGGCCGACGTCGCAGGATATTCGCATGCCGGGATGGGGAAGAGCCTTGCTTCGTTCGCTGAGCCGTTGGCGCTATGCGCTGGGCGTCTACGGGTTGCCTGTCGAGTTGCGTTGGGCCCAGCAGCTGGTCGATCTGAGAAAACCACGCCTCGAGAGTCTGTAGCAGGGATCACGATGGAAACGACGCGGACAGTAGTCGAGCCTTTGGAGGGCTACCGCCTGTGGGCCCAGACATACGACGACGATCCCAACCCAATCCTAGCGTTGGAGCACCGAGTTCTTCTGGGCGAACTGGGATCCTTGGCATGTAGGTGCGTTCTGGATGTGGCCTGCGGGACGGGCCGCTGGATGGCGACTGCCCAGCGTCAGGGCGCGAAGAGCTTCGGTATCGATCTCAACAAGCAGATGCTTGGCCAGGCCGAGCGGAAAGACCAGCTCGCCGGAAGGTTGACCTTGGCCGATGCGTGCTGCCTGCCCATGGCGGACGAAGCGGTCGACATCGTGATTTGCTCATTCGCGTTGGGATCGATGACCTCAGTCCGGGTTGCGATTGCGGAACTGAGCCGCGTGGCCAAGCGTCGAGGCAAGGTCGTTGTCAGCGACCTGCACCCCGACACGGCGCAGCTCCCTTGGCGGAGCACTTTTCGGAACGGAGCGCGGGTTTACGAAGTCGCCCAGCATCGCTATGACGTGAAAGAGTATCTTGCGGCGGGCCGAGAGGCCGGACTTCAGTTGCTGCGGCGCCTCGCCCCTCGGTTCGGCGAGCCGGAACGCGAAATTTTTCAGCGAGCCGGCAGGGAGGGGCAGTTCGAATCGGCCCGTCGGGTTCCTGCGGTGGCGATCCTTATTTGGGAGCGTTGCTGAGCTATTGCGGCTCATCAGCTCGGGCGCAACGAATTGTGTCCCTACGTTTGAACGCGGGATGCTCAAAGCCCATCAGTAGGGGCGCGATTCATCGCGCCCGCAGGCGGCCACCTTTCGTAACCGTATTTGCGAAATGATGCACTAAGCCCCTGTTGCCTCTTCTACAGGCCCGGCGACCGCAGCAGCTCTCCGTGCAGCCGCAAGAGAAAGTTGTCGGTCATTCCGGCGATGTATTCGCAAACAACCCGGTGTGGAGGCTCGTTTTCGGCCCGTTCGCGGTAAGCCGCGGGCAGTGTTTGTGGGCGCGACATGAAAAGTTCGAACAGTGAAGCCACTTTGTGAGTAGTTTCGAAACGGGCTTGATTGATCTCCTCCGAGCGATACACTTTACCTTGCAGCAGTTGGACCAGTTGGGAGGAAGCCCGGGCCATCTGCGGAGTCGGTGTCGCTAGTCGCTCCGGGTACTCGCGAACGTCTTCCGCGGTTTCCACCCTTGCTTGCTCAACTGATTGTCGGGTGCCATCCACCAGACCGGAAACCAAGCGGTCAAGCAGACGGCGCAGCGCTTCGTTGAAGATCTGCCGCGTAGTGGCCTTGGCATGCTCGCCTCGCGCTTCCACCATCAAGAGATCGAAAAGATCGACCTCCCTGCGGGCTGTTTCAACTTCGAGCAGGCCGGCATCGATGGCGTCGTCAAGGTCGGCGCAGTTGTAGGCGATCTGGTCGGCGGGATCGATCAGCTGGGCTTCCAGCAGTGGTCGCTGATCGAGGAGGTATTCCCCGAGTTCCGGCGCCGACGCCACATCGTAGTCGCGCGAGTGCTTGACGATGCCTTCGCGCACTTCATAAGTCAGATTGAGTCCGGGGAAGGCGGCGTAGCGCTGCTCGAAGCTTTCGACAATGCGTAGGGCATACAGGTTGTGGTCGAAACGCTCCCCGTAGTTCTGCATCTGCTCGTCGAGGACCTGTTCTCCTGCGTGGCCGAAAGGCGGATGTCCTATGTCATGACATAGAGCAAGAGACTCGACGAGGTCCTCGTTTAGGCCCAGGGCGGCAGCGACCGTGCGGGCGATTTGAGAGACCTCGATCGTGTGGGTGAGCCGGTTGCGGAAGTGATCGGAAAGTGGAGCAGTGAATACTTGGGTCTTATGCTCCAGCCGACGGAACGATCGGGCGTGGATGATGCGGTCTCGGTCCCTTTGGTAGAGGGACCGATAGGGATGGGTTGGCTCGGGATAGCGTCGTCCGCGACTGGCAGCTTCCGGGAAATGCAACGAGGTGGGAGGCTGCTGGGGATCTGACCGGGGAGCCTTAGCCCGCATTTTTCACCAGCTGACGGTCGAAGCACGCGCACTTCGCCTCGCCACCTGGCGAGAAAAGCGGGCTAGTATCTGGCGGCGTCACGCTGTTTTGATCTAGAGGTTACCCCCGACCCAGTGAGAGCCGTGAGCCGTTGAGTCTCGACTGGACTAGGAGCCGTCGATGCTGCGCAAAGCGTTACCGGCTGCTACCGCCCAGGGTCCCGGTTGGCTAGTCAACTCGTTTAGGATCTCAGTGGCCTCTTGCGGAGACTTTTCAACCAGATAACGCCCGAAAGCAAGCTGGGACCTCTCCTTCGGCACGAGGCGGGTCGGCTGGGCGATCAAGTCTTGGTAGTGGGCGCGCGCCTTATCGTCCTGCTCTTCCCGCGCGTAAAGGTCCGCCAGGGCGAGTCGAGCGAGAGCGCCGATTTCCCCTTCCGGCGCGTCGGCGACAAGCGACTCAAGCGGGGTCAGGGCTTGGTCGTATTTTTTTTGCTCTATCTCGAGCAGGGCCAGGTAGTATCGCGCAGCGTGTGCTTCCGTTCGGTTTGAAAAGTCGGCGATGATCTTCTCGAGGGCTTCGGTGGTCTGATTGTACTTCGTGATAGATGTCGGAAAGGTCAGCTCGCCCATGCGTTCTTCCGTGTCGACGCGGCCATGAAACATGTTGATTGCCTCGTGTAGCCTATGGCGCGCGGCATTGGATTGCGACTGCTCGTGCTGGCGATACCCGAAACCGACTACGAGGAGGACGATAGCAATCGCTATCCAAACGATGAATTGATTGCGGTGCGAAGCGACATACTCGACGGAGTGCCCTACTTCCTTGCGGAAGCGATCTTCCTTGAGCTGCTTGCGGGAGATTCTAGCCACAAGTTTGGAATCTGAAGCTGGGCGGTGTTACCTCGTCGCCAAGTGGGCGCTGAGCTGTCCGATGCCGTGCTCTCCGTGCGCGGCGTTTATTCCGGCGTACTGAGAGAAACGCCTACGAGCAGGCTCTAGCGACCATGCTAGCAATGCGAGGAAATGCTGTCAAACAATCAGGTGTGGAGCGTGCGCCGATGGCCATTTGGTGGTGGGACGTTGTAGGACTCTTCTAAGGGATTCCGGTATACGGCCAGGGGTGGTCAGCAGTAGACAGAACTAAGGTAAAGACCTGAATCTTAAGGGAAAAGCTTGGCCTTTTCACCTCAGGCATGCATACTCGACTTGTTATGATGCGTGACCTGGAAAGGACTCCGGTTCTTTCCCCAGACGTCGTAGTATTAAGTGAGCGACAGAAGTCCCGCATCCGCCGTTTAGCCGGTCGGTTGGGGCCGCGAGCGCAGGCGATCGAAAACCGCTGGCGCCGGCGGCTCGCGAAGATTGCGGGGGACGACTTGGACGGCCCGCGTCTTCGAGCTTTGGCCTCGATCAATCCGGGATCGTGGTCCGAACTGCTGGCCAAGGGGGAAGTGGGCCAGTTCCTTGAGCAGGTGGAATACCACGGACGCCGACTCGCGAAACTTGACGTGCCTCCTGATGACGTTTTGGCGTCGCTCGAAGAATATGAAGAGGCACTACTTCCCGACCTGAAGCGTTTCTATCCCTCGCAGTTCACAGACTACATCGCAGCGCTCGACCATCTCTATTTTTGCGTCAAGCTGACCTTGAATAACGCCTATTACCAGGTCCGTGACCTAGAAGCGGATGCCTTCTATCAAGTTTTGCAGGACCAACTGGAGTCCCCGGGCGTACGGGAGTTGTTGCAGCGTGTGTTGGAAACCCTCATGCGAACCTTCCGAGCGCACGGAGGAGTGATTCTGCTTCGGGAACCGGGTTCGCGCAAACTGGTGGTTAAAGCTTGGAAGGGCCTGGATGAGGATCTCGCTAAGTGCTTCAACACGACAGTCGGCCGCGGGCTAGCAGGCCAGATTGCTTCTCGTGGGCAGCCGCGCGTGGTGGTTGACCTGAGGAACGAACCGCTGGTGAAGAAGCCCCAGATTCGCGAGGCCTTCCGCAGCCTGTGGGGTGTCCCTCTCAGTATCGCCGGGAACGTGACAGGAGTGCTGCAGCTAGGGTTTGCCCAGGAGTACCACTGCCTGCCACGCGAGATGAAGCTGCTGGAGGCGATCGCTGAGCGCTGTGCACACGCCATCGACAAAGCGCAATTGCACGAGGAGCTGCGTCACCGCGAGGAGCAGATTCGCGAACTGGGCGAGCACATGGTGACCGTCGAAGAAGAAGAACGCCGCAGGATCAGTCGCGAGCTGCACGACGAGGTTGGACAATCGATGCTAGTCATCCGATTGTACCTGGAGATGCTGCAGCGCGATCTGCCGGCAGAGGCCGCGCATCTCAGCCCGAAATTGGAAGAGACGCGGCGTCTCACAGAACAAACCATTCGGGAAATGCGGCGTTTGATTTCCGCATTGAGTCCCAACGTGCTCGAGCAACTCGGCCTGCCCGCCAGTGTGCGACAGGTTGTGAGCAGCTTTAGTCGGACCTTTCCCGGCAAAGTGCGGGTTCGTATGTCGAAGCTTGAGCAGTTGCCCCGAAGTAGTGAGATCATGCTGTATCGGCTGGTGCAGGAATGCTTCAGCAACGCGGTAAAACATTCCCACGCCCAAAACGTCAACCTGCAGCTGGCCCGGCGGAACGAGGTTGTCCGCCTGAAAATGAAAGACGACGGTGTGGGCTTCGAGGTGAATGAAGCAGCCCGCAAAACGGACTCGTTCGGGTTGACGGGGATGCGGGAAAGGGTCGCCCTGCTCGGCGGTGAAATTGATATTCAGTCCTCTCCGGGTAAGGGAACGAAGGTTGAAATTTCGATTCCGGTTTGAGTGATGAGTGGTTCGCATACAAAAAGGAGCCGAGGTACGAGGTAAAAAGCAAATGTCGAAAATCCGAGTGCTGTTAACCGACGATCACACCCTGTTTCGGCAGGGAATTCACACTCTCTTGGCGGAAGAAAGGGACATCGACGTGGTGGGTGAAGCTGCCAATGGCACCGAGTCAGTGGAGAAGATTAGCTCCCTGCGGCCGGATGTTGTGCTGATGGACATCGGCATGCAGGGACTGTCAAGTTTCGAAGCGACTCGCCAGATCAAGAAAATTCGTCCTGAAACAAAGATTCTGTTCCTGACGATGTACGATGACGAAGATTACTTGGTCGAGTGCATGGAAGTGGGCGGTAGCGGGTACGTGCTCAAAGACAGCCCCGCGCCGCAACTTTTGGCCGCCATCCGCGATATCTATCGCGGAGGAAGCTATCTCAGTCCAAAGATGCTTTCTCAACTGGTGGACGACTTCCGGTCGCGCATCAAGACGACTCACCGCCTACCGCGGTTTGCGACACTGACGCCGCGAGAGAAAGAAATCTTGAAGTTCCTGGCCGAAGGACAATCAGTCAAGGAGATCGCCACCCACCTGAACCTGAGTGTGAAGACGGTCGAGGCGCACAAGTTCAACCTAATGCGCAAGCTCGACATCCACAACAAGGCGCAGTTGGTGCAATACGCGATCCAGAAGAAGATCATCAAGATCCCCATTGGACCTTGAGGCCGAAGCAGCCGGACTGGTAGTTCGGTGGTCCAGTCACGTGCCGACCCGGCGGCGGGGGTAAGCTCTCCGTCACGTAAGGTTGTTGGTATCGCCCTCCGGCTTGCGCCGACTCCTGACGGGCTGTGTTTGGCTAACGCTCAACTCGAACTCCCCGGCACCGAAGCGGAAATCGCACACCTGGTCTCGTAATCCCGATGATTGCTAGGCCTCGCTATACCCGCTGGGGTCAAGAAGCGTTTTGGCTGCCCAAGGCTGTCCCGATCTCGAGGTTAGCTCTCTCAGAGTCTCCGGGCTAGTTTCAGCAGGATTGTTTCTGAGTCCCTCCGGCGCTTTGTTGCTTGGTTCAGAATCGATCCTCCGGGACGGCCAAGCACTGGTCTGTGATGGGTCGCGGCAGAGAGCTTTGCTTCAACCTTCCAGGAGCCAGATCAAGGCACGGAAAAGGAGCGGAGAATCCCAACGGAAACTTTTGAACCGAGGTGCCGGCTTGACATCCCCTCGCAGTCCTTCCGATACTGAAGGCAAGTTGCAACTGAGTTGCAAAAGCGGCTGTGAGTAGTTACCCCACCCGTGACTCTAAGGCCTTGACGCTTGTCGATCTCGATGAGGGGCATGAGGGAGTTCTTGAACGCATCGACCTGCCCGATGACGAGGCACGCCGGCTCATGGCGCTCGGTTTTCTGCCCGATAGTCACGTAACCGCTGCTCGGCGTTCCCCGTTTGGCGACCCCACGATTTATCGCGTAGACGGGTCCGAAGTCGCATTGCGTCGCGAGACGGCCGCTCGCATGATTCTGCGCTCCTCTGCGACGAATCGGCGGGATGCCCCATGAGCCACTGCGACACGAGCACCGGTGTAGCCGAGGTCACGCCTCCGTCCGCGACCCCCTCTAGACAGCGACGTATTGTGGCCGTTGTAGGGCCTCCCAACTCCGGAAAGTCCACCCTTTTCAATCGATTGACGGGTTTGCGCCAAAAGGTCGCCAACTACCCCGGCGTCACGGTCGAAAAAAGGCTGGGTCGAATGAGGCTTGATAACGGCGAGCAGATTACGCTTGTCGACCTGCCCGGACTGTACAGCCTCGATCCGCGGACCGAGGACGAACAGATCACGCACGATGTTCTGCGGGGCGAACTCGACGACCTTGAAAAGCCGGATGCGATTATTCTGATTCTGGATTCCACCAATTTGGGTCGCAACCTGGCGCTAGCCGCCCCCATTCTAAGTCTTGGCATACCTACCCTGGTCGGTCTCAATATGGCCGACGATCTGCGGTCTCGCGGCGGCGCCCTCGACACAGACGCTCTTTCCGAGCGGGTAGGCGGGCCCGTCGCGCTCATCAGCGCGCGACGCGGTGAGGGCATGGACGCCGTGCGGAAGTTTCTCAACGGCGCGTTCGTTCCGCCGCCTCAACGCCAGTTGCCGGTCATTCAGGACATTCCGGCGTGCCGACAGTGGGCGGGCCGCCTGAGCAGCGAGGCCGGCTATCGTCCGCCCGCACCGGCTGTGTGGACCCACCGGTTGGACGCGGTGTTCTTGCACCCCTTGGCCGGCCCTGTTGTTTTCGGACTCGTTGTGGTGGCTGTTTTTCAGGCGATTTTCACCTGGGCGCTGCCTCTCATGGACGGTGTCGATAGCTTGATCGGCGCCTCGGGCGCATGGGTCGCCTCGATGCTGTCGCCTTCGTGGTTTCGGTCGCTGCTCATCGATGGGGTTTGGAGCGGTGTCGGTTCGGTGCTCATCTTCTTGCCGCAGATCTTGTTGCTTTTCTTGTTTATCGGCATCCTGGAAGATTCCGGCTATCTAGCGCGGGGAGCGGTCATCGCTGATCGGACGATGGCGAAGGCCGGCCTGCAAGGGAAATCGTTCATTCCTTTGTTGTCTGCGTACGCGTGTGCGATTCCAGCTGTGCTCGCCGCGCGGACTATAGAGAATAAGCGCGACCGGATGGCGACTATCTTGATCGCTCCGTTCATGACTTGCTCTGCACGGCTACCGATTTACATCCTGGTGATTGCCGCCTTCGTGCCGGAAGAACCCTTGCTGGGACCGTTTCTGGGGACCCGGGCCGCAGCCCTGCTCAGTCTGTATGTCTTGGGATTCGTGGCGGCGCTCGGTACCGCTCTGGTGCTCAAGTCCTCGGTCCTGAAGAGTTCGCCGACCCCGTTTATGTTGGAGTTGCCGCCTTATCGCTGGCCGACCCTGCGCTCGCTTGGCTTGAGGTTGATGGATCGAGGGAAGGTCTTCTTGCGGCGCGCGGGGACGGTGATACTAGCAACGGCGGTGGTATTGTGGGTTCTCTTAAGCGTTCCAATGCAAAACGGCGCTGCCCCACCGATTGAAGATAGTTGGGCAGGTTCACTCGGCAAGACAATCGAGCCGCTAATCGAGCCGCTAGGCTTCAATTGGAAAATTGGCATAGGGTTGCTAACGTCCCTGGCCGCCCGAGAAGTGATCGTCGCTACCTTGGGGACGATCTACGGTATGGAAGCCGACGAGCGCTCGGCGGGTCTGCAAGGGGCGCTGAGATCGGAGCTAACGTTGGGCGGCGCCATTGCACTGCTGGTGTTCTTTGCCTTCGCGATGCAGTGCATGTCGACGGTGGCGGTGGTGCGCCGCGAGACCGGCGGATGGAAGTGGCCGCTTGCGCAGTGGGGCTACATGACGGGACTGGCGTACGTCGGAGCGTTTGTGGCGAACGCGGTGGTCTCGCTGTAGGTTGGCGTGCCGAGGTCTCGCTCGCCCGGGTTGAAAGTCGCCTAGTTTTCTTAAAGCGTTCGACGGAGCCACCGGCGTGAGCTCGCCCCACGCCCGAACGTACGCGGCTCGAACGGAATGGGAGGACGGGTTCACCTCAAGTGCCACCGGTGTCTCGGGGTGTCTAAAGAGAGTGCGCCGCAGTTCTGTAGGCTCATGTCTTCTCAGCTGGTGAATAGCGGGGCAAGCCGGTGAGCTTAAGCGCCGGATGGACTGAACGCCGCAGGCTGAGAACGTGCGCCCCGACGTGAGCCCTACCGGCTTAGACGAAAACTGCTCGAAAAAGAAAACTCTCGTTGATTTTCAGGGGGTAGTACTGTTTGAACGCCGGCTGGCGCGACTTTTTAGTCTACTTTTCTCTCCAGGGCGTACAAAGCCAACTCGACGCGGTCAGCCACCCCCAGCTTGTCGAAGATCTTGTAAAGGTGGTTCTTGACCGTCTGCTCGGCGACATACAGCTTGCCGGCGATCTCCTTGTTCTTAAGACCCTGGGCCACCAGGGCAACGATTTCTTTTTCGCGGTCACTGAGACTTCCGTTCTTACGTCTCTCTGCCGGATTGTCGGTAGAGCCGGGGAAATGCTCCATCAGGGCAGCTATGCCCTTTGCGTCAAGCCAAATGCCACCGTCGTGCACCTTTCGAATACTCTCGGTTAGCAGCTTCGTCGCTGACTGCTTGAGGACAATTCCCGAGGCGCCATTCTTCATGGCATGGACATGTTCGCTGGGGTCCTCGGACGCGGTGAGGACGATGACTTTCGTCTTGAGTTGGCTCTGGTCAACACTGTTCAATGCCGCGATCCCGCCGCGCTGTGGCATGGAAAGGTCGAGTAGCAGAACATCCGGCTCAACCTCAACGAGGATATCCACGACTTCAGTGCCATCTTGGGCTTCGGCAACGACTTCAAAATCACGCTCGAGCGACAATAGCTTGCGGAGGCCGTCACGGAAGACAGGGTGATCGTCTCCTAAAGCAATTCGGATTGGCTCCGCCGTTCGGTCAACGCTGGTGTCCGTATCAGAGTGCATTTATAGGATGTGCCTTTCCGTAGAGTGCACGCGAGGGCGTTAGTGTTACTTCTCATATACACCTGTTTTGGGTGATTCGTCGATAGACAAGAGGTACCGAAATGTTGAGACGGATAGTACTCCCGACCTAGGTGCATTACCTAGGGGCAAGCTTTTACCTACGCGGAAACGCATCAAATGGGGTATCCACTTGACTCAGGTGACCCCAAGATGTAGTATGCGCCTTCGTGGAGGATTATCCACGCGACCTGCTCGAGTTCGAGGTACGCTTCGCCAGCGAAGAGGCCTGTCGCGACTATCTGTCCGCGTTGCGCTGGCCGGAGGGTTTCCGCTGTCCGGGATGCGGGCATGAGCGGGCTTGGCCGGTGCGCAAAGTGTGGTTCGAATGCGCTCGCTGCGGGCGGCAGACGTCGGTGACCTCGGGCACGATCTTCCAAGACACACGTAAGCCGCTGCGGCTGTGGTTCCGGGCGATCTGGCACGTCACTTCGCAAAAGAACGGGGTCAGCGCGCTGGGTCTGCAGCGCGTTCTCGGGTTGGGCAGCTATCAAACCGCGTGGACCTGGATGCACAAGCTGCGGCGAGCGATGGTGCGTCCGGGGCGGGAGCGATTGGCGGGCGTAGTCGAGGTCGATGAGACCTATTGGGGCGCTGAGGAAGAGGGTGTGAGCGGCCGGCAGACCGAGCGTAAAGCCTTGATTGCAGTAGCCGCGGAAGAGAGAGGCCGCGGGCTAGGACGGATCCGCATGCAGCGCGTGCGGAACGCATCGGCGGCCAGTTTGATGCCCTTCGTGGAGGAGTCGGTCGAGCCGGGAAGCGTGGTGCACACCGACGGCTGGCTGGGCTACGAGCCGCTGGAGAAGAAGGGCTACCAGCATCGCATCGTCTTTCTGTCGGGCCGCCGCAAGCAGGCCTCGGAATTATTGCCGAGGGTGCACCAAGCGATCTCGTTGCTCAAGCGCTGGCTGCTGGGCACGCACCAAGGCGCGGTTAGCCACGAGCATCTGGACTACTACCTCGACGAGTTTGTGTTCCGCTTCAACCGGCGCAACTCACGCAGCCGGGGAAAACTCTTCTACCGCCTTGTGCAGCAGGCAGTCGCCGTGGACCCAACGCCGTATCGATCGATCGTCGCCGACTGGGACGCTGAGGCCCCGTGAGCCCAACCACAAGATGTTGGGGTTACCTGAGTCAAGTGGATACCCCATTACGCATCAATCTAAAGACCTTAACGAACAAGAGCAACACCGATTGCGCCAGCGATTGGTTTCGTGCAACGGAATTGGACAGGCTGGCGACCGCTAGTTGCGGGTGGATCCCAAAGTCCGGAATTCTCCAACTGGGTGCTCCGGTTAGTGCTTTTTAGTGGAATAGCAGTCCTGCAGTACTTGGTTTCGGGTGTGCCGGAGGGTCTGCCGTTCTTCGCTCTCGCGCAGCGCCTGATAAGCGGGCACGGCCACTTCGCCGCCCGTCTTGCGGCGCAAGCGCGGTCGTTTTACCCGCAGTTGGCGGTCAGCCAGCCGCACCAGGCCGGGCTGGTGTCCGTGCCGACGCACCTCGCCCGAGACTTTTCCCGGTGTCTTCCCCCCGGCCACTTGCGCCGCACTTAACGTGAGGCCAGCCGCGCTTCGCTGCTTAGATCCACCAGCGGCAACAGCATCTGGCTGTTGGTCTGACAGAGCGTTTGGATGGTCTTGTCCGCTCGCTTGGAGCCAGCCCTGCCAACGTGGTACTTTCGTTTCACGGCGGTTCTCCTTGCAGGATTCGATACCCGATTCTACGGAATCGGAGGAGTGCCGCCGTCTCAACCTTCAACTATTCCTGGGACATCCTCCCGGTCATCTTCAATTCCTCCCAGCGCTAAGCGTCCCCAAGCGAAGCTCCTAGCCGCTGATCGGCCTAGCCAGTGGGATTCTCGGTTGCAGAGTCTTTGATCGGTCTCCACCGCATTCTTAGTTTCCACCGCCAAAGTCCTCCCCTGCTCTAGTAGTTTCACCCGAAAAGAGAAAAGTACTGGCGATCCATTGGCGAAAATCGCGGACTGTTGCATCATCAAACGGTAAGGTTGTGGCACTGCCCAGCCAGAACTCAGACCAAGTAACAAGATCAATAAAAGGAGAAGGGAATGACTAAACTGTACAGTTTCTTGCGGAGGCTTACCCGGGACGAGCGCGGTCAGGATATGGTCGAATACGCACTGTTGGCCGGCTTTATTGCCGTCGCCGCTGGTGCACTGCTCCCCGGCATTTCTGACAGCATTAGCGTCATCTTCAGCAAGATGGCCAGTATCGTCAGCAACGCGGCAGCGCAGTAGCCGCTAGATCAACGACGCATCCGTGTTTGTTGCCCAAAAGTACAGGCCCGTTTTCGAACGGGCCTGTATCAGTTCTGGCAGCAGTCACCTCCTCCCCACCACACTCTGCACAACCTTCTGGAACGAACCTGCTGTAGCTACGCACCCCGAAGCGCCCAGAATTACTACGACACTCACGTAATTATCATGTTATAGTCAAGTCCTGCCACAGTTCTTGCCTTGCTACACCCCAATCTTATCGAATCCAAGACAGCCGCTGTACCGTCCGCCCACTGACCCCGGCAAGTCGCCTTCCCTGTAGCTATGTGCCTCCTGGAGTGCCAACCTAGGCTTTTCCACACCAGCAAAAGTACTCCCATCCGTTAGTAGTTTCACCCGAAAAGAAGAAAGTACTGGCGATCCATTGGCGAAAATCGCGGACTGTTGCATCATCAAACGGTAAGGTTGTGGCACTGCCCAGCCAGGACTCAGACCAAGTAACAAGATCAATAAAAGGAGAAGGGAATGACTAAACTGTACAGTTTCTTGCGGAGGCTTACCCGGGACGAGCGTGGTCAGGATATGGTCGAATACGCGCTGTTGGCCGGCTTTATTGCCGTCGCCGCTGGTGCGCTGCTCCCCGGCATTTCTGACAGCATTAGCGTCATCTTCAGCAAGATGGCCAGTATCGTCAGCAACGCGGCAGCGCAGTAGCCGCTTGATCGACGACGCATCCGTGTTTGTTGCCCAAAAGTACAGGCCCGTTTTCGAACGGGCCTGTATCAGTTTGTGGTAGTGGTGTCCGATCCTGTCAGACCACCGTCCCGATGACGGTCATACGGTCGGCTCCGACGAATCGGCATTCACGATCGGCGAGGGCGAAAAATTTGAGCAACCCGTCCCGCTGTAACCGCAAGTGACAGCCGAGTACTGGTAGGCAGCTATGTTGGTCCCGGACCGGCTGACATTTGTTTACCCTTTGTATCTTCACCCTTGCGGGGTGAAGAATCGTCGCAAACCAGGCCGTCAGGCAGCCGGCACTCCGGCCAAACACACACCGTGAGCCGAGGGTTCTGCCAACCGTTAGGGTCTTTTATATCGAACAAAAGATACTTAGCTGCCCGGCGGAAGCTGCTTCGGGACCTCCCAGCTCGCCAAAGGCTTCCAGCGAGGCAAACGGCCTGAGTCCGGGGGAGTGGTGCACGCATTCCGCTATCGGTGAGTCGGGCCCGACACTTCTTCGATTTCTTTGCGGCGCGAGTGGTATCCCTTCAAACGCTGATCTGTGATCTGGGCTATTCCTGGCCCGGCAAGAGTCGCCCCTGCCCCAGTCCGGCGTTGGTCAGCGCGCTGCGAAAGGTCTGCTTTCAGCCAGCCGAAGCTGCTTGTCCTGCTATGCTAGTGATTCGTCGCCAGGCCGGGCGTGGTTACGCGCGTCCGGACCGGCTGCAAGGGCAAGTCTTTCCGGCCGGGTGACACATCATCCTGCGCAGTACGACGCCCGAGGTTATCCTAGCCTGTACTTCAAGAAAGGGACCTTCTTGGTCATGATGCATTTGAAGATTCTTGGTCATCCCGTCTTCACCAGCCTTGGTTTCCACATGCCCATGATCTTGGACCTCTCTCACCCCCTGATCATGTTGGAAGGGGAGAATGGCTCAGGCAAGTCGACCTTACTGCACTCCATCGCCTACGCACTGCGCGGTGAACAAGCGGAGGGTTTCGTCTACAAGTTAGAAAAGAGCGACGACGTCAAGCCCGGCAAAGTATTCTTGTTTGATGCCGAGCAACACAATCCCCGAAACCAGCCCGAACTGTTCGCCGACAATCCCCAGATGAAGGAGTTCATTGAGACTGCCAGTCACGGCCAAGTCATGTTGTCGCTGTTTCGGGAGACCTTTCCCAGCCTGCCGAGCGGCACAGTGTTGTTGCTTGACGAACCCGAGATGGCCCTTTCCCAATCCAACCAGAGGCGAATTCTGAAGATGCTCAAGGAGCTTGTCGACCGGAAGGACTTCCGAATCGTCGCCGCTACCCACTCCCCTTGCCTCCTCGGCGCGCCGGAGACCTACGTCGTAAACCTCGACCGCCACATCAACCGCAATATCATTCGAGGGGATTTCGGAATAGAGGGCGCAAGCACCATTCAATAGTTGGCCGACGTGCGAGCTCGTCTAACATACGAGCGAGAATGACGCCGCCAGTGTAAGCGCTATCCCCAACCTCAAGCGGCTACGAGGGCACACGCGAGATGGCCCGACGCGCAAGGTCGCGGGCCGTCTAGTGGTGCTCAAGAACGACGTGCTCGGCGCACACTGTTTCGCGGAAAGCGCACGTGAGAGCTTCAAGATCTCGACGGACTGACTGGCGAAATTGGCAGGAACAAGCGGAACGTCGCTCCTTCCCCGACCTTGCTCTCCACTTCGATCTTCCCATTGTGCTCGTCGACGATGCGCCGCACGATGGACAAGCCAAGACCGGTGCCGACCTTGACGCCCTTGGTCGTAAACCCTGGATCAAAAACCCGGTCCAGGTTCCCCGTCGGTATCCCAACCCCGCTGTCTGTGACTTCTACCACTACGGACCCCTCGGAGGTATAGGTCTTTAAATGAATCTCTCCCTTTCCTTCGATCGCCTGACTCGCGTTCACAAGCAGATTCATGTACACCTGATTTAGCCGGCTTGGATGACATCGAACCAGTGGGACATCACCGTAGTCTTTGTGCACGGCGACTCGATCCTTAAGCTGGTTGTGGATGAGGGTCAGGGTGCTTTCCAGGCCTTCGTGTATGTCGACCTCGTCTTCAGCAGCGCGATCGAGGCGAGCAAACGTGCGAAGACTGGTCACGATCTCGATCATTCGCTCGGCCGCCATCCCATTGAATTCGGTAAGTGAAGACATGCTCTGTAAAAGGTCCCGCACCTTGCCGGCCTGCTGTTCATCGTTCTGTGCCGACCAATCTTCGAGCAGCCGCCTCATTTTCTTGACCGTGAGACTCAGCGTGTCGTTGTTACTATTCAGAACGCCCAGCGGCGTGTTGATCTCGTGTGCCACTCCGGAAACCAAGTTGCCTAGAGAAGCCATCTTTTCTTGGATCACGAGCTGATTCTGCGTTTCCTTCAGCTCCTCGAGAGTCTGCTCCAGCTCTTTGTTCCTTCGCGCCAGCTCACGGGTTCTCTCCTCGACTTTCTCCGCCAGGGACTGACTGTACTCCTCTTGTTTTTTGTAGAGCAGAGCATTGTGAATGGCGCTCGCCGACAGGTTGGCGACGACCGAGACCAGGGTTTCGTCGCGCTCGGTGAATACTTTCCGCTCTGCGCTTTCAACCGCGAAGACCCCTACCAGCGTATCTTTGATGAGCAGTGGGATCGCGATCTGACTTTCGGCATTGGGAAGTCCTGGCAATTGCGGGACTGCCCCTAGCTCATCGGCTTGGTCAGAGTGCGCCATCTCCCTACGGACCGCGGCGGCGTAGGAGCGAGACTGGCTCAAGTTCCCGACCCGCATCATCTTCCGCCTTCGGGCAACTGTTCCGATCACACCCACACCAACCGGCGCTTTAGCGCCCACCGCCGGGTCCTTGTAGCCGCGACTGGCGACTACACTCAGCGTCTCTCCGGAGGCATCGAGTAGCAGAATGAGGGAATGGTGGAAGCCGAACAGATCATACATCGTCCCCAGCACCGCGGCGTAAATTTCGTCCAAATCTAGCGTCGCGTTGACCTCCGACGACATCTGTCGAAGGACTTGGACTTCTTCGCTCTTTTGGGCTAGTTCTTCCTGGATCTGTTCAAGGGGCGTCTTGTCCAGTGGGGCGGCCATGGACTGCGGCGAGGGTCAGTTCCCCGCCAGCTTCTCCACCGATTTGACGTGGTAGATGTCGGCGGCTTTCAATTTGAAGATACCCGACATTCACGTGGCGGAGGCGATCGCTTCGATGTGCATGTCCATCTGCTCGAAGATGGCCCCCTCAGTCTCCGAGTGGTCGTATTCAACCTGCAACAACCACTTGCTGGAGGTCAGCAAATCGTTTAGGCACAGCGATGCGTGAGGGTTCTCTCGTACGTTGCGACTCGTCTTATTGAAGAACTGGAAGGAAACCGCAACAGTATTCGAATCGACGTAATAGACCTGGGAAATGATGGTTGCGTTGGGGATGCCGTCGCTGGAACAGGTTGCCAGTATAACGGGAACTCCGTTTTCCATGACGGCCTTGATTTCGTCGGGAAGTCTATCGGCCATCACCGATCCTCCGAAGGGACCAGGCGTTTGCCAGCGCTCGGCCCCGGCGTCTGAACGAAGATCTCGCGCACCTTGAAGCGCACCGCAAGGCTGGGTTCCGAGATGTAGCGCCTCAACGTATCTTCAGGAAGGCCAAAGCGAGGCAGGCAGGCGCTGACAAACCGTTCCCTGCAATCCTCATAAATCGATAGGTCGGCCTCTTGGAGCGGCCGGGAGTCGATGTAGTCTCCCTTGAACTGATAGGTTTCGTGCGGCCCGATCTGTTCCACCGTCAGCGCGAGCTGACCGTTGTGCTCTAGGGACGAGATTAGATTGCTGGTGAATTTCTCCGGGATCAAACAAGTGAGCTCCGTCCTGTCCTCGCTGACCTGCCAACCGGAGACAAAATGGATATGTGGCACAAGGTTGCGATCCCTCGTGCCGGCGACCGCCACGGACCCCCGATCCAGAAACTCCACAATGATCCCCGGAATCATGTCGCCAAGTCTGCACCGTCCGTGCGAAGCTGCTCTACCCTGTTGTGGCGGCACACCCTCAGCCTACAGCGCCGAGACGAATCTCCACATCCAGATCACATGGAAAACCTCCAGCCGCATCACGGCATAGCTTTACGAGACACTCTAATTCAAACGTAGGGCTAGTGTACACGCAAGGTCTGTTGGACGCAAGGATTAGATTCCGAAAGGTGATGTCAAGCAGCTTGTGTAAAAACTTGGAGGGTGCCGTTTTTCCATTCCAGGTTGAAGCGGTGGAAGATCGAGTAGATGATGCGGTCCACGCTTTCGACATTGACCCAGCAGACCATCGGCCGGGTGCGGCGGCGCACTTTCACGAACAAGCGTTCGATGACGTTCGTCGTCTCCGTAACTTGGGCCACGGATGGCGCGGAAAGCTGAAGAACGACAGCAACTCCGGCAAGTCTTTCTCCAACTGCCGTACCATCGTCGGATAGTCGTCGCGCCAGCGGCGACGGAAGCGGTAGAACGCCTGCCGCGCCTGACCCCGACTCGCGGCCCGGTGGATGGCCTAGGCGCCTGGTTTGACTTCCTCGTAGTCTCGCCGGCGAACCTTCTCGAGAATGTGGCGCATCTTGTGCACCCAACAACGTTGCTGCCACGCCCGCGGATAGACGGTCTGAATCGCTGCTGCCAAGCCCTGACAGCCGTCGGTCACAACCAGAGCCAACCATGGCGGTAATCGTACTCCGCCTCCGAGCTGCGCTCGTGCCAGCCCAGTCCACAGTAGCGGTCCCGCTCGCGCAGCGACTCGGCTTCAAACAACTTCTTCCCGGCCAGCCGCGTACGACCGCACAGATCGCCCCAGAAGCTCTCCGGCAGATCCTCCACAAAAGTGTTGAAACTGCTCCCTGATCGGTGTTACGTTCCTCCTGGGTGTAAGTCTCCTTTCCTGCTAAGGACTGGTTTCTCGTCAAAACCAACTTACACCCTCCCCCCGTTTACAGAATCAACATTACGCCACCTACGTTTCGTGGGATGCTTCTATTTTCTGGATTTCTCGGCCTCGATCTTGACCCCTGCCCAGTCCTCTAACAGAGTGACCGCTGAGCAGAAATCCTCGTCCCCGTGGCCGCGGGCAATGCTTGCTCCGAAGAGCTGATGGACGAGTGAGGTGGCCGGCAGGGGAACGTTCAACTCCTGGCCCGAGTCGAGCATCAACCCGATGTCTTTGTGCATCCACTTTAACGAAAAGTTTGCTCGAAAATCGCGTCCGAAGATGTAGGGTGCCTTGAAGCTGATGAGGCCGGCTTTGGCGGCACTGGCGTCGAGGATATCGTACATCAGTTCGGGATCGACCCCTCCTTTGACGGCCAGTGCCATCCCTTCAATAAAGCCTTGCATCATGTTGGCCAGCACCAGGTTCTGCGAAAGCTTGGCCTGCAGCCCCATTCCCTGTTTGCCGCAATAGAACAACGTCTTGCCCATGGGGTGGAAGTACTCCTCGACCCGCTTGAGGACGTTCTTGGGACCGCCGATCATGAAGGTCAGCGTCCCCCCCGTGGCGCCGGGGGTCGAACCGGTACAGGGTGCATCCAAGTAATAGGCGCCTTTCGTGTCAAACGCCTTAGCGATCTTTCGGGCAACGCTGGGGGCTATCGTGCTGGCGTCGGCGACCACGGCGTTCTTCTTGATACCTTTGATGACGCCTTCGGGCCCGAGCAGGACAGCCTCCGACATCTCGGAGTTGCCGACGCAGAGGAACGTACATTCGGCGAACCGCCCTATCTGGCGTGGCGTTTCACAAAACAGGCCGCCTTCCGCCTTGGCAAGTCGTCGCGCCTTGGCGGATCGGTGACTCCACAACGCCACCTGGTGACCTGCCCTGAGCAGGTTGCGGGCCATCGGGTAGCCCATCAGACCAAGTCCGAGAAAGCCTAGCTTTGCCATAGTGTTTACCCTAAGTACGGTATTTCGCAAATACAGTTGCGCATGAATCAGCTTGTCGAGGTGTGGCTACTCATCAGCTTGGGCGTATGGAATTGCGCCCCTGCGTTCGACGCGAGATGTACAAGCCCATCAGTAGGGCGCTGTCGATTTCGCGTCCGCGGTCGGCCGCCTGCGTAACCGTATTTGCGGGCTGATGCAGCAAGGTTTTCAATTGTACGCTTTTGCGAGCTTGTGAGACAATGATTCTCCTATGAAGCCAAAAGTCTTTGTCACCAAGCGGGTTTATCCCGAAGCTATCGACTATCTCCGGCCACATGCCGAGGTGGAATATCACGACTCCGCCATCAGCTACCCACCGGAGGAGCTTCTAGCCCGGCTCGAAGACAAGGACGGCGCAATCAGCCAGTTGACGGATAAGTTTTCCGCCGAGGTCATGGACCGCTGCCCGCAACTCAAGGTCATCGCCAACGTCGCCGTCGGTTTCGACAACATCGACGTCCAAGCGGCCACCGAGCGCAAGATCGCCGTCACCAACACGCCTGACGTGCTTACGAATACGACGGCGGACTTTGCATTTACCCTGCTCATGGCGAGCGCACGCCGGATTGCCGAGGCGGATCGCTTCCTGCGCGCGGGCCGGTGGCGGCAATGGAGCATCGATCTGCTCTGCGGGCAAGACATTCATCGGCGGACGCTCGGGATGGTCGGCCTGGGACGCATCGGTCAGGCCATGGCGCATCGCGGCCGGGGTTTTGAGATGCGGCTGCTCTACCACGACGCCATCCGCGCCCCGGCGGAGGTGGAAGCCGATCTCGGTCTGGAGTTCGTTCCCCTCGAACAGTTACTACGAGAGTCCGACTTTGTCAGCCTCCACGTGCCGCTACTTACTGAAACCCGCAAGCTGATCAGCACGGCCGAACTGAAGATGATGAAAGAGACCGCGATTCTGATCAACACCTCCCGCGGTCCCGTCGTGGACGAAGCTGCGCTTGCGGATGCACTGACAGAGGGCATTATTGGCGGCGCGGGGCTCGATGTCTTTGAACGGGAACCGGAAGTGGAACCACGATTGCTGAAGCTCGAGAACGCCGTACTCGCTCCGCACATCGCCAGCGCCTCGATTGACACACGGCGCAGAATGAGTGTTATGTCCGCCGAAAACGTCGTGGCCACCCTCCAAGGAAACCGCCCGCCGAACCTCGTCAACACGGCGCTTTTCGACTAGGCTTGGCCGTGGGGGCCATGAAAGACACCCTCCGTCAACTGTTTCTCTCGACGCTGGAAGGTTTGTCTCTCGATCGGGTCATGCCCGAAAAGTTGTCCTGCCAAGATGCTGTGCTCGAGGTCGGAGGCGACCGAATCGAGCTGGGACGCTACAAGAAAATCGCCTTCGTCGCCATCGGCAAAGCCGCTTTCCAGATGTCTCGGGCCCTGACGGAGATGGTCAAGGGTCGCGCCGTGGCGGGCATCATGGTGACCTCGGCGAAGCCGGAGCAGGAATTGGACGGTTTCAAGACATACATGGGGGGACACCCCTACCCCGATCAGCAAAGCTTCCGCGCCGCCGACGTCACACAAGATCTGCTGCACAGCCTGGGGCGGGAGGATCTGCTGATCTATCTCCTCTCCGGTGGTGGATCGGCGATTTGTGAGAAGCCCATCTCGGAGACCATATCGTTGGAAGATTGCCGTGAATTCTACCGCCTACTGGTCACCTGTGGCGCCAACATCGTTGACATGAACGTCCTCAGAAAGCATTTCTCGGCGATCAAAGGGGGGCGTCTGGCGCAAGCCGCGCACCCTGCCCGCCAGGTTACCCTCTACGTATCGGACGTTCCGGCGGACAAACCTTCCACCGTAGCGTCGGGGCCGACAATGCCCGATGAGTCCACCGTCGAAGACTGCTATGCCATTGCGAAGCGATTGAAGCGAGCCGGGCGTTTCCCGAGATCCATCCAAGCGATGTTCGATCAAGCCACGATCCCGGAAACCCCAAAACCGGGGAACGCCGTTTTCCTGGACAGTTCATGGCACTGCTTGTTGGGAAGCGAGGACGGGCTGGATCGGCTGGCTGCTCAGGCCGAGTCGAAAGGATGGGTCTGCCGGAGGGACATGTCCGTCGACGACTGGCCTCTCGAGCGGGCCGTGGAGCATCTGCTGGGAGAGATCGAACAGCTTCAAAGCGAGCATCCCGACCGGACCGTGGCCTTGCTGACAGGGGGCGAATTGAGTTGGCCGGTGACCGGAGACGGTATGGGGGGTCGCAACCAGGCCTTCGTTTTAGCCTGCGTGGAACGGATCGCGGGATGCAACATCGCCGTCGTAAGCGCCGGCACGGACGGGGTCGACGGCAACTCCTCCGCCGCGGGGGCGCTCGCTGACGGCCATAGCGCCGGGCGGGGATCCAAGCTGGGCATGGACCCCGGCGACTACCAGCAGAGATCCGACTCCTACCATTTCTTCGAGCAGCTTGACGACCTGGTGATCACCGGGCCCACGGGAAATAACATTCGCGACCTAAGGATGCTGGTGGCCTGGTAGGGGGGCAGACGTTTTGACCCGCCCGAGGCGAGTTGCCGTGTCCGTGACCGTGCGCCATCCGTCAAAGCGGGCCGGAAGCATGCTGTAAACTATTGATTGCAAGGTTGTTGCGAGGAATTGGCTTCGTTTCGTTTTTTTATCGTCATCGAGTGTAGACTGGTCTTCGCGTCCCCCCTTAAGAATAGCGGGTGTGTCAAGCGTCTTCGTTGGGTGATGAACGAAAAGCCGCGGCTCTGGCTCGGCGATGACGCGGCGCATTGCACTAGCGGCCGTCCCGGACGGCCTGCCGGGCTTCGGACTCTGCTTCCTTTTGGCGGCTTTTCTCCCGCTTGTCGTAAAGCTTCTTGGCCTTGGCCAAGGCCAGGCGGCACTTAATCTTTCCGCGTAACAGGTAGACTTTTGTTGGGATTAGGGTCAACCCTTTCTCGTGGATCTTGCCGATCAGCCGGCTGATCTCGCGGCGGTTTAGCAGCAACTTTCGGGGCCGTAGCGGATCGTGATTCTGCAGGTTGCCGTGAGAATAAGGGCTGATGTGAGCATTGAACAGCCACATCTCACTGTCCCGAATCGCGGCGTACGCATCCCGTAGCTGCATCTTCCCCGCGCGAATGGACTTAACCTCGGTGCCCGTCAGAACCATTCCGGCCTCCATGTCTTCGAGCAAGAAATAGTCGTGTCTGGCTCGACGGTTGTCGCTAAGAATCCTAATGCCTTGATTGCTGCCGCTCATTTCCTTCCACGCTTGGCTCTGCGCCTACGTCACCTTTACGAGGGATCACTATGGGGATCGTACGCGTGGGCGCCAGACGAGCGAGTTTCGACCCGACCTCCGGCGCCGGTCGCCGGCTGGTCTTCCCAGCTACTAGATTGGCATGTTTGACAGCTTCGGTCCACGGGGCGCGCCGCCTCGCCAGGGCCGTTGCGTCCGGGCTGGTACTGGCGCTGTTGCTGACCGCTTCGGCGGAAGCGGGCGGCCGCAAAGCCAAGAAGCTCTACAACCAGGGACGTCGAGCGGAGCTGGTGAAAGACTACGACCAGGCTCTGGAGCTCTATGAGCAAGCTGTTGTGGAAAACCCAGTGGACCAGCGATACGAGCTGGCCGCGCGGCGCATGCGCTTCGTAGCCGGGCAGGCTCACGTGGACCGTGGGCACAGACTGCGCCGACGAGGGCAACTCGAAGAGGCGCTAACCGAATTCCAGCGGGCATGGGAGATTGATCCGGCCTCGAGTGTTGCCGTCCAGGAGAGTAAGCGCACGGTCGAGATGATCGAGCGTCGTGATAAGCTCAAAGGAGATCCGAAAGCTGACGAAGAATCGATTGGGGTCGGCCCTCTCGAAAGAGAACGGCTAGCGCGGCAGGCCAAAGTCGCGCGCTTGAAGGGGTTGCCGGAGCTAAAGCCCATCTCCACTCAGCTCATCAACCTGACAATCCCGAAACAAGAGAGCAAGGTCGTGTTTGAGACGATCTGCAAGCTAGCCGGCATCAACGTGCTTTTCGATCCCGACTATGACGAGAAGGAGATCAGCATCGAGATCCAGAACGCCACTCTCGAGGATGCTCTCGACTACGTCAGCCTCCTGTCCAAGTCGTTTTGGAAGACCATCTCGCCGAACGCAGTCTTCGTAACCAACGACAACACGAATAAACGGCGGGAATACCAAGAGGAAGTTGTCAGAACCTTCTACTTGGCAAACGCGGCCACGCCGCAAGAAATCCAAGAAGTGGCGACCGCCATCCGAGGCCTGACGGACATTCGACGTCTATTCCCGGTGAATTCGATGAACGCGCTGATCGTTCGAGGGCCGGCGGACAAGATTGCGCTGGCCGAGAAGGTGATCAACGACATCGATAAGGCGCGTCCCGAGGTGATCATTGATGTGTTGGTGCTTGAGACGAGCAAGACACGCAACCGCGAACTGGGGATTACGCCGGTGTCGGGTGGCGCAAACGGGCTTAGCTTCCCTGTTAGCTTCACCGGCGGAGCCGCGGCAGGGGGGGAAGGCGGCGGTGGCGGCGTAGCGCTTTCGGATCTAGGGAAGCTCAGCACGCGCGATTGGTCGACCGTATTGCCGGGAGCGCAACTTACCGCTCTGATGACTCGCTCGGATACTCGTTTGTTGCAATCGCCGCGACTTCGCGCCGCCGACAACTTCCAAGCCAGTCTGCGAATCGGTGACCGTATTCCCATCGCGACAGGTAGTTTTTCAGGCGGCGGCGTCGGCGGTGTGGGGGGCTTCAGCCCGTTGGTCAACACACAGTTCACTTACACCGACGTCGGAGTCAATGTGGACTTGACCCCTAAGATCCACAACGACTCAGAGGTGTCCATGCACATCGAGATCGAGATTTCGAATGTGCGCGACTTTGTTGATATCGGGGGGATCTCCCAGCCGATTATCGGCCAGCGCAAAGTGACGCATGACGTTCGCATCCGGGATGGGGAGGCAAGCATTCTTGGCGGGCTGATGCAGTCGCAGACGTTCATTACGAAATCGGGTGTGCCGTTTCTCGGGTCGATACCGTTGATAGGACGCTTTTTTAGTAGCAAAGATGTTCAGCTCTCGGAGAACGAGATCTTGATCGTGCTGGTGCCGCGAATTGTGCGGGTACCGGAGATCAACAGCGTGAACCTGAAGAGTGTGGCGTCGGGCGTGGAGCAGGTCTACCGCGTACGGTACGAGCGCGAGTCCAACGACGTCCCCGCGCTGCCGGAAGTGGGAGCACATGCTCCCAGCCAAGCGGAAACCGAAGCGACCGAGGTTGCCGAAGCTGCACCGGTGCCGCCGCCGAGCGCGCCTGGTGTCCCCACCGCGCCTGAATCGACCGAACCCGAAGAGCCGGAAGAGGTTGCAGTGGCCGAGGCACAGCCTGCTGCAACCCCGGCGGCGCCTGAACAGCCCTCGGCTGCCCCAAGCTTCAGTTTCACTCCCGCCGAGCCGGTTGTCGCTGTGGGCGAGCAGCTCGAAATCGGCGTATCGGTTGCCAATGTGAAGCAGCTTTTTGGCATACCCATGCGGTTCGGATACAATCCGAAACTGCTTCGTCTAGTCGACATCCAGAGAGGGACGTTCTTGCAAGGAGACGGTCAAGACCTGATTTTCTCGAAGAATATTCGTCACAAAGTCGGCCTAGCAGCAGTCAATATCTCGCGCTTTCCCGGAACCGGAGGCGTAGACGGAGGCGGATTGCTGGTGAAGCTGGTTTTCGAAGGCGTGGCTTCAGGCCGGTCCGACGTAAAGGTGACTCCTTCGGGCGCTCGAGATGCTGAATCGAAGCGCGTGCAAATCGCTCCGGGCCAGGTCAGCGTGCGCGTTCGTTAATAGAGTGCAGTCAGGAGCGTAGCTTCAACCTGGATGGCAATCCGATCGATTCAAGTTGACCACTTTACTTGACGACAGACCAAGCACCGTAGCGTGTAGCGTTCGTATGCTTTTCGCGGCGCCAAGACCATGCGAAGGCGAGGAAAACAATCAGGACTAACCCTGGTGGAGCTGATCGTCGCTTTCACCATCCTGTTGATCCTTTCGACGATGGCCTTGCCCCTTGCCCGTGTCAAGGTGCAGCGCGAGAAGGAAAGACGCTTGCGGGCCGCCCTTTCTGAAATCCGCAAGGCGATCGACCGTCATAAGGACATGGCGGATCAAGGCAAGCTAGGTCAGGTCGACGAGGACACTTTCGGATATCCTCTTACCCTTGAGAGTATGGTGGAAGGCGTCACCGTTCAAGCCACGGGAGTGGGGGGCAATCCCTTCGGACAGGGCGGAATGCAGGGTCTTGGCAGGCAGAGCGGCGCATTCGGCGGCGGTCAAGGTCGTTTCGGTGGGCAGCAAGGTGGCGCGTTTGGCGGCCGGCAAGGTAGCTCGTTCGGTGGTCGTTCAGGTGGCGGCATTGGCGCGCAGTCGCGTGGGGGATTCGGCAGTTCGCAGGGAGGAGGGTTCGGGTCACAGTCGGGTGGCGGGTTGGGAAGTTCCCGCCGGGGATCTTCCGGGGTTGGTTCTTCCGAGGAGGACGAACAAAAGATCCGCTTCCTGCGTCGGATTCCGCTTGACCCCATCACGAACTCGGCGGACTGGGGCATGCGCTCTGTCCAAGATGAACCCGAGTCGATGAGTTGGGGAGGGCAGAACGTCTTCGATGTCTTTACAACCAGCATGGACATGGCTTTGGATGGCACACGCTACAGCGAGTGGTGAAGTAAACCGGAAACAACGGGGATTCACTCTCGTTGAGTTGATGGTGGTGATGGCCATCACGTTGACCATCATCTCGATTGCCGTGCCGATGTATACGACCGCGATGGTCCGCGCGAAGGAGAGTGTCCTGCAGAGCAACCTGTTCACCATCCGCTCGGTGATCGATCAGTACACCTACGACAAAGAGTCGCCTCCTCAGAGTCTCGAAGACCTGGTCGCGGAAGGATACTTGCGGCGGGTCCCGGTGGACCCTTTTACCGAGTCGTCGGATACCTGGGAGATTATCTCTGACATCGGACCGAGTGGAGAGTCAGGTGTCTTTGATGTAAGAAGCGGCTCGGACCGCGAGGGTCTCAACGGCACGCCCTACGCGGAGTGGTAACCTGGTTTTTTCTCCGGAAATCGACGATAATTCTTTCGATGGCTACCACGGAAGCTATGGTCGACAGCAACCCCTTTGTCGATTCCCTACGCTTTGAGCGCCGCATACCCGCATGCACGATGGTCATTTTGGGGGCCAACGGAGATTTGGCCAAACGCAAGCTGCTTCCCGCGCTCTATAGCCTCGCCCACGACCGCCGTCTGTCCGCCGGATTCGCCGTAGCCGGCAATTCCCGCACGGTGATGAGCGACGAGGACTTTCGTGCCCGCATGCAACAGTCGGTGAAGGACTTTGGCGAGCAAGATCAATACGACGAAGAAGTTTGGCGAAGTTTCGAGCGGGGACTGTACTACGTTCCCGGAGACGTCAAGGACCCTGCCTACTACAGCTCGCTGAAGGAGCGGCTCGACGCAATCTCCAGTAAGCGGCACACCGGTGACAACGTTCTTTTCTATCTCTCGACGCAGCCCAGCCTGTACGGGCCCATTGTTGAGCAGTTGGGGGCGGCGGGCTTGGCACGGTCTGAAAACGGTGGCTGGCGCCGCGTCGTCGTCGAAAAGCCGTTCGGACACGATCTAAAGAGCGCCCGCGAGTTGAGCCGTCAAATCCAAGGTGTTTTTGACGAGAGCGAGATCTACCGTATAGACCACTATCTCGGCAAGGAGACGGTGCAGAATATCCTGGCGTTTCGGTTTGCGAACGGCATTTTTGAGCCGCTGTGGAATCGCCGCTACGTCCGTCAGGTGCAGATCACGGCGGCTGAATCGATCGGCGTGGAGGATCGGGGTGGCTACTACGAGGAATCAGGCGCGCTCAGAGACATGGTGCAGAATCACCTGCTTCAAGTCTTGGCAACCATGGCCATGGAGCCGCCGGCGCGCTTCGAGGCAGAAGCCGTTCGCAACGAAAAAAGCAAAGTCCTCGAGTCAATTCGACCAATGTCCGCGGATGACGTGAGTCGCTATGCGGTCGCCGGCCAGTATGGTCCCGGCCGGGTAGGGGGAAACGATCTTCCCGGCTACCGCCAAGAGCGGGGTGTACATGCCGAGTCTCAGACCGATACGTATGCCGCCGTAACGTTCCTCGTGGATAATTGGCGCTGGGCGGGCGTCCCTTTCTACGTGCGGTCGGGTAAACGACTCGCCAAGCGCGTGACGGAAATCTCGATTGAGTTTGCCTCGGCGCCTCACGTTTTGTTCTCCGAGCAGAGCCAGGTCGAGACCCCGAACCTTCTGATTCTTCGCATCCAGCCGTCCGGCGGCATTTCGCTTCGTTTCGATGCCAAAAAGCCTGGAGAGGGCATGCAATTACGAGGTGTCTCGATGGACTTCCACTACGGGAGCAGCTTCGGAGTGCGTGAGCCCTCCGCTTACGAAACCCTGCTGTTGGATGCCATTGCCGGCGACGGGACGCTGTACTCACGCCAAGACATGGTGGAAGCTTCCTGGGCCGCCGTGGAGCGGATCGTGGAAGTTTGGAAGAACCAAAAGCACGACTTCCCCAACTACGCGGCGGGAAGCTGGGGACCAAGGTCGTCCGACGAAATGCTCAACGAAAACCGTCACAGTTGGCGGACCCCCTGAACGCAACCGGATTCGTCTAGGCCACCGATGGCGATCGATCCCGAAACTCTCATTCGTCAAATCGATGAGCTGTGGGCTTCGTTAGCCGACCACTCGCAAGGTGAAGAGCAGGCGCTCATGAGAGCTTGCTCTCTCACGTTGCTGGTTCTCGTCAACGAAGAGGACGACGTAGTTGCCCTATCGGAAACGTTGGCCGAGCTCATGCAAAGTCATCCCAGCCGGGCCATTCTGATCCGCGTTGCAGCAGGCGGCGACGAACGGTTGGAGGCCGACGTCAAAGCCCACTGCTGGATGCCCATGGGTCGCCGACAACAGATCTGCAGCGAGCAAATCGAGATTCAGGTTTCCGAGCGCACCGCATCCGATCTACCGTCGGTGCTGCTACCCCTGATCGTTTCGGATCTGCCGGTGGTGCTCTGGTGCCGCAGCGAACGGGTGGCCCGTCTTCCGGTATTCAGGCAACTGTCAGCTTTCGCGGCTCGGCTCATCGTGGATGTTAGGGAGTTCCGCGGCTCCCGCGACGCGCTGTCGTGGCTTTCCGATCTTAGCCGATCGGCGAGCGGTGTCGCTGACCTGAGCTGGGCGCGCGTGACCCGGTGGAGAGAAACCGTGGCGCAGGTTTTCGAGAACGATGCCTGTCGGCAGCGCTTGCAGGAGCTTACCGCTGTGGAGCTTACCTACGGCGGGAACGCGAAAACCGGGATACCGGCGTCGGCGTATCTCATGGCAGGCTGGTTGATGAACTGCCTGGGGTGGAGCCTCGACAGTGGCTCGTGGCCCGAGAACGACGGCGAGACACTCGTATTGCGCCACGGAAAACGAGAGGTCCGAATGCAGCTTCACCATGCGGAAAGCCCCGGGCAGGGAAGCCGGCTTGCCGCAGTGGATCTCAAGTCTAGTGGGGAACCTCCGTTTGAGATTCTCTTGCGTCGGGTGGAGGACTATCTCGACCTGGAACTCTTGACCGAAGGAGGCCCCGCTGTCAGCAACCGAGTCTGGTTTCCCCCCAGCAGCGATGTCGCCCTGCTGAACGAGGAGCTGAAAATCTTTACTTCCGACACGGTCTTCCACGCCGCTCTCGACACTGCCACTCGCATCTCCGAGCGCGTGGCATGAGTCCCCGTTTTCACGTCTCAAAAAACAAGGAACAGGCTGCCTCGGCAGCGGCTGAGTTTACTCTCGATCGGCTTGCCAAGGCGCTAAAGGACCGCGAGAAGGCAACCCTGGCCGTCTCGGGCGGATCTACGCCGCGGCTGATGTTCGAGCACCTTGCGGCCGGCCGGTTTGATTGGCGCCGGGTTCACATTTTTTGGGTGGACGAACGCTGTGTGGCCCCGGATCATGCCGACAGCAACTATCGGATGGTGCGCGAGTCACTGCTGGATCCTACAGGTATAGGGGCCGGTCAAATCCATAGAATCGAAGGCGAGCTGCAGCCTGAAGAGGCGGCCGGCCGATACGTCGCGGGCATTCGCGAGTTTTTTCAACTCAGGGAAGGGAAGTTCCCCGCGTTCGATGTCGTTCATCTGGGTATGGGCGCCGATGGCCATACAGCTAGTCTGTTTGCAGGAAGTCCGCTCATTGACGAGGAAGCCGGCATTGCCGCCGCGACTTACGCTGCCTCGCGCAAGAGCCATCGGGTGACGCTGTTACCCCGGCCGATCTTGGCCGCCCGAAACGTCTTCTTTCTTGTTGCCGGCGCGGACAAGGCGACAACCCTTCGACGCGTTCTGGAAGGACCGAGCAATCCCACTGATTTGCCGGCTCAAAGATTTGCTCGCGAGCGCGAGGACGTCGAGTGGTTTGTAGACAGCGCGGCGGCGAGTGAGATGAAGTTATTGACGCTGTTTTCCAGCCCTGGGGCGGGACAACCTGAGTTCCCATTGGGCCGGCAGAATACCACCAAAACTTGGCCAGTCGGCAGAACACGAGGGCGTCCTCGAAGTCTTAGTTTCTCGGCACGGCACTACGCCGCTTGACGAGCATGGCGATAAGGATTACCCCACCGAAAACACTCACGGTCCTTCCCAGTAAGTTTTCAGGCGGTAACTGAAAGTAAACCTGGATGTCCTGCTGGCCTGGCGGAGCCTCGATTAGTATCTGCCCGAGGACGTCTTTGCGGATCATTAGCGGTCTGTCTCCTGCGTCCGCCCGCCACGCCGGGTCGTAGCTCACCTGGAGGAGTATGACTTCGTCGTCTCTCAAGTTGGCATGGATCCGCAAAGTGTCGGTTCCCTCCCAGGCTGTCGTCACCGGGCGTGGCGGCCCACCTTCAACTACATCAATGTAGAACTTGAGGTCTTCCCTGGTCCACGTTGATGTTAAGGCATTTATCGATGCTACATCACTCTTGTTTACAACCCGAGCAAGTCCCGGGTAGCGTCGCGGCACGCGATAAATCACGTCACCCCAGTCTTCGTCCCAGATTACGGGTAGCAGACCGGCGAACTTCTGCGGGAAGTGAAAGTCGTGGTAGAACTCCTGGGAAGTCTCGTCGTTGACGACGATGGCGTCCACACCAAATGCCTGCATCCACAGGATAGCGAGAGGCCCGCTTTCCCCTACTCGAATCTCGCTCATCGCGGGAAGGATCGCGTGGTTGAGCAAGCCCTGGTGAGAGCCGCCTGCTAATTGTGGCAGATCGTGCCAAGCGTTGTACCAATAGCGGACTGACCCATCGACGAAGCTACGCGAGTGCGGGAGGTTTTGGGCCATCCACCGGCTGATTCGGTATTCGACTCGTTGCTCGTGGTCAGGGTCCGTTGGATAAATCGACCAGGCGTGGGTCAGGTATTGGCGAGAGAGATAGAAGGGAGCCAGCGTTAGAGCGACTAGGGCGACGCGGACTGCCAGGGCAGGCTTCCACGACCAGGCTTCAGAATACTTCCACAGTCGGCGGATTAGCTCGATGAGCAGCAGGGTAAGAACAAGGTCGAGTTCAGGAATGACGCGCCCAGGGGAGCCGACGACGTGAATGCCAAACCATTCCTCACCAAAAACGACGAGTGCGAAGGCCAAGGTGGAACCGGTTATGAACAGCAAATAGCATTGCTGACGTCGTCCCCTGACGAGCCAATAGGTGACAGCGAAGAAGACGAATGTGACGGCAACGGCTAGTACGAGATGTCCGGGCTCGCTGTCGGCACCAACGACGGACAGGTTGGCTAGCGTGATTCGGAAATAAGACGGGACAAGCCAGAAGGCCGTCAACGCGTATCCCAGCCCAACAACACCGGCTGCCCACAGCCACACTTCGCTATCGCGATGGGTGACCCAAAGGCTCCACACAAGCATCGGGAAAAAAACGGATAACGCGACGGCCCCGTAGAAATTGTTCGACACGACCAGGGCACACAGGACGGAGGCCGCGGCCATCCCAAGCCGGCTCTTGTGCGTCATGGCCCGATAACATGCAGCTAAGGCCCAACCCACCATAGACAGCGCGCTGACGTGGGGACCCTCCCCCCAAAGCACCAATACGTGCAAGCGCCAGGGCGTCAAATAGCGCGTCGCAGCGTCGATTCGGACGGCGTCCAGAAATAAGTACGACGGGGAGACCAGCGACGTCGCCACCGCGGCCAACCAAGCCATTTTCCGCGAACCGCTGACCGTGCGGACTAGCAAGTAGACGCCGACAATCCCGAGGCAGTAAAAGGCCGCCGTGTAAATGTGATAGGCGCGCGCTGTCGGGATGGAAAAGATCATGGAAAGCACGGCTGTGCCGTATCGCAGGGCCGGAGGATAAACGTAGTCGAATCGTGTCCCGCCATACCAAAGCGGCTGCCAGCGAGGATGCGGCCAGTGTTCTTTGAGGAAACGGGCGTCAGCGATGAAGGTGGACTCGATCGAGCCCCAGTTATCGAGGTAGTTGACTTGGAACAGCGGCCAGGTCAGCACCACCGCCCAAACGAAGAGAAGGAGACTGTCGAAAGCGAAAGTGCGCCGCCAGGAGCGCGTGCCAGGTGGAACTTGTGGAGACCCGATTGTCACTGGCCCTTTGCCCAGGCCACGACCGTCGAGACGGTCTAGTGGAGGAGATGCGAAATCCCGATGGTCTTGCGCAGAGGTTACAGCGTAGCACTAGGGAACCAAGTTCGCGCTGGGCATCGTGCGCTCAGCCATTAGCAACCCGCGGATTCCACAGGCGAGATCCGCCCCACGAACCGCGCGGCTCCGGGCCAGGACGCTGCGCCCTACGATTCGCGTGGTGGCCGTTGTTATGACGGCTGGAACCGCTCGGCGAAATCGAGCGGCAGGGTGAACTGACTGTCCGCATCGGTTTCGTATTGATCGAGCGAAGGAGAGTACGTGCGGAACTGTATCTGATTCTTCTTGGGCACGAATGTGATGAGCCGTAGCCAGCCGTTGCCGCCGTTCTCCCTGGCCTGGTAGTTAGCCAGGATCTCGAAAACGGGCTGGCCGGCGTTGTTGGTCGAGACTTGATGCCATTCGCCGCCGGCGTGGGGCCAGTGGCCACAGAGCACCATGAAAATCTGTGAGTTTTTCTTGATTAGCTTGTTCCAGACGGCCTCGCCCGAATTGCCGACATCCTTGCGATAAGACTCCTCTTGCGTGCGGCTCTTGGTGACATCGCTCATGTAGATATGGGTCGAGACGATCGCCGGTGTTCCCGGGTGACGCTCGAAGACGCCTTCGACCCACGCGATGGCCTGGTCGGGGATTTCGGCCTCGAGATGAAAGATCAGGAACCGGCTACCACCGCCGCTAAACAGCTGATAAGAGTTCAATTCATTCTCAGAACTCCCCCCGTGCCAAGCATTGCCGGCGAAGCGTTGCGGGCCAAAGGTCTTTCGAAACGCACTGGCCGAACCGGGTGGCTGGACGAGATCGTAATCATGGTTGCCGATGGCAACGCCCCACGGCACAACCCCTTTAAGCCGGGCAAAGGCCTCGTCGGCAACCTTCCACTCGTTGGGTGCCGCGTCGCCGTTTTGCACAATGTCCCCCACCTGGGTCACGAAGACGATATTCTCCTTTTTGGCGTTCTGCCGAACCCACTCCGTTTGATCGTGAAAATATTCCGGGTATGTCTCAGCGTAGAACTGAGTGTCCGGCAGCATGACGATCGTAAACGGTTCTTGGTCAGCGGCCGGGCCGCATCCAAATACCGCCAGGGCGGCAATCAGAAGGGAGAACAGCAAGCGCGAATTCACGTTCATATCAGCCTATCTTGCCAAAGTCGGCGCCGGGCCGCATTTCTCACCACGGCTGCGGTGGATGAGCCGAAAGGCCCGGCGGCTATGGCTCGCGGCAACAGTTTGTGTACATCGCCCAGCGTACAGTATGTCGGCAAGCGCGATGAATCGCGCCCCTACCTACCTGACGGCGGACATTTGCTTCCACTTCTGCCGGCCGCTGGTGAGAAATGAGACCTTAGTCGTAAGGATGGGCTGCAGTAATCCCGAGCGCGGGCCCGCAGGCTTCCGCCTGCGGCTCTGTTTTGGTGAAAAGTCAGCTAGAAGGCGTCTGCTCACGGACGAGCGCATTGTTCGGCTCTAATTCGCCCTAAACATCGGGTATGAAGCTGGCAGGATTACTGGCCGAACTCGAAACTAGGGTCGCCAAAAGTGGCGGTCGCTACCTGTGGTACCTATGTCCCGGTCAGCTACCTGTGGGGCGGCCCCGCCCCCAATACACCCTCCGTGAGAAATGCGGGTTAGGGTTTGGGTGGGTTAGGGTGATCCGTTCCTTGGCAGTCAGCGCGATCCGTCCGAATCCGAATTCAGCCTTATTGAACGTCGAGCAACACAGCGTTGCTCATAATCCCGTCCACGATCACGACCAGCGTATACCTTCCCGGTAGGAGATCCTCCGGCACCTGGACATTGATCTGGTAAAGCCCCGCGAAAAACGGCGCCAGACCGCTGAACGTTACGAGTGTGTCTCGACCGTCGATCAGAACTTGTGGATTGCGCGTGGTCCACGAAAGAGGTGAGGCCGGGGCGGGGAGGCCCGTTTGGCCGGGAGGAACCACTTCGCCGAGACCCGTGCAGAAAACTAGCATGAAATCGCCGGCGCCCGCGGGCCGCTCCAAGATGGAGGTTCCGTCGTCATTGTTTCGAATGGCTCCAAGACCAGTTGCGGAATCGAAGAAGATTCCCGGTTGAGTCGAGATCAAGGGTACGGTGACGGGATCGCTGGCACCGGCGTCGCTGGTGATTTTAATCTCCACGGTCGATCCGGTCAGTCCGAACGGCGCCTGGAAATTGATTTGTTGGGGAGACACAAACAGTAGCGGCGCCGGAATGCCGTTCATCGTGACTCGCGTCAAACGCAATTGGGTCGGCAGAGGGAAGGCCAACGCCGCCCCTGGATTTCGCGACAGTCCAGCCCCGAAAATTGAAACCAGGCTGCCGGGTACGATTCCGACGGGCGGAGAGGGTCCGGTGTTGAAACTGGCGGCATTAACGACCCCTGCAAGCGTGAACGCCGGTCGCGGCCCCAGCGCGAAAGCTTCGGCGAGGACGTTGACTCCGCGAGTGCCTTCGATTTCGGCTCGCAGAGTGTTGCGGGAAAACATCGTGCCCAACTGCCACTGGACCGAGACGCGCCCGGCGGCGTCGGTAAGAGCCGATGACGGTGTAGCCACGCCGTCGTCGCTGGGGGTCACGGCCACGGAAACTCCGGAGTAGGGCAGTTGATTCTCGTCCCCAAGCCGAAAGACAACGGGTTGAGGCAGCACGCCGCCGTTCCCAGTCGCCTGGCTGTTTCCGGACTCGACGGCAAGCGCGAGTTCACTTGGACTAGCGCGCACTTGGACGAGACTATGAGCCATCTCGTAGCCGGGAGCGTTCGCTACAGCGGTCAGGGATGCAATGCCGTCTTCCATCCCGTCGATCGTGAAGGGAGCCTCGGTGGAACCGGCCAGGATCGTTACGACGGCGGGAACCTCGATGAAGCCGTTATCCGTTGTCAACATGACATCGAGATCGGCAGTGAGCGGTGTCGCAATCTCGACGGATCCCACGCCGGGAGTGCCTCGCAGAATACCCGCGGCCGGCCAGGTAGAAAGGTGAAGCATTTTGACGAGTACAGTTTGCGCTTCTCCGCGCTGCTCAACGGCATCGTTGAAAAACTGCTCCCACTGGGTGCGAATAGCGTTTAGTTGATTCAAATCTTGCAACGAAGGTGTAGTCCCTGCCTCGACGAGCAAGACAAAAGTGAAGTTGAAGTTTTTCTGGGACACACTCCCGGGCGGAATCCGTCTTCCCTCGGCGGCGATGATCATGTCGACGGTTATTTCCTTGCGGTCGCCATCAAAGACCACGCCAACCGACGGCGCCGATGACGGCGTGCGAAAAGAAGTCGAGTTCTCCACCAAGAAACTCGGTTGCACTTCGTCGGCATCGCGCAGTCCCATGAGGTATTGATCGAAATCACTGTATTTTTCGGCGGCCGCGATGGTGCGAAAGCGTGGCGAAACCATGCCGCGATCTTCGATGCGGTTACCTTCGACGACGGAGGCATCCGAGTTAAAAAAGAAGCTCCAGTGCGCCTGATCCCTTCCTAACAAATCAAAAGAAAGCTGCCGGCTGACCGGATCTCGGAAGCGGACAAAAACGAGAAATCGGTGTCCGGCTTCCTGGCCCATCACAGATAGAGTGTTGTTCTCGCCAAGGACTAGAATTTTTTCGGTGGGGTCTAGCGGGTAGTTAGAGAGCGGACCCATGTTAAGGAAGCTCTGGAGCCGTCGGGGAGAACCGAAGTCCGGACCGAAGTCGAAAACGGCTTCCCCACCGGACAGCAGATCGCCGATGCCGAGAACTTCGTTCCGGACGTTTGCCTCAAAAGCGAAGGCGCTGGGACCCGCCGCTAGGCCGAAATCGTTGAACACCACGATGAAATCGTAGGCGTCGTCGTGATTTTGATAGAACTTCTGGGTCAAGGCGAAGCAGTCAATGGTCGTAATGGGACTGAAAATCTCCGCCAGCGCTCCCTCGACTGGCTCCGGAACGCCTTCGTCGAAATTGGCCGGCGTGGATTCGCCTTGAAGATAGCCCGGCATGATGCCGACGACCGCGTCGTTGAGGGTGACGTCGGCAAAATGAAACTCGATGCTGCCGTCTTGATGCAGAACGAGCTGAAAAGTTTGTCGCCTACCGGCCCCAAAAAAACGGAATTCCGGCACATTGTCCCAAGTGACGACGAACCGGTCCACGGTCGAATAGATACTAATAGTAGCCTCCGCTTGGGTGGGATCCAGGTCGGTGAAGAGTGGGCCGATACGGGGCGGTCCGCTGATCGCTCTCGACAGGCTCCGAGCGCTGGAAGCTGCGTCCGGCTCCACGAAGGTCAGGTTGCCGTCCGAGTGAACGAAGGCCTCGCTGTAGCCGGCGTCGAAAAACGGGAACGGAAAGGGCAGGAACAATTGGACGTCGTCGTCGTCACCAAGACTGAGGGGCAAACCGTCGCTGCGGGCCGTCTCGTTGAAGGCCAAGGGGCCTGGCTGAGCCGTGTAGCCGGTGTCGAAGCGGGTCAGAGCCAGGCTGCTGGTGTTGAGGTCGAAAAAATTGGGCCGCAAGACGACACCGTCGCTGTCATCAATGACAGCGATATCACCCGCGTCTTCCTGGAGGACGGGGGCTAACTCTGGCAGAGCAGCGTGGCGTGCAACTTCGCTTTGGCGTGCCCGCTCCTGGCGATGTCGAAACAGCTCGCTGAGGACGCGGCCCCGGTAGGTACCGCTAGCGGGTGATCCAGAGCTACCCTGCGATGCTGCTAAGAGCGCGGCCGGTTGCGGTGCCGCCAACAGGACCAGCAGCACCCTGACTAGCAGTCTTCGAGACATTCCGAACGCGTCGATGCCTTGCGCCGAGGAAACGGCGTCTCTCCTAGTTGAACCCCAGCCTACCGGGATCGTCTCGGTTGATGCTGTCTTTCTCTTCCGGCTGTCAAGTCGCGTTGAGGGAGATTCTAACGGAAGCAGGCTAGCGGGGAAGAACATGATGGCGAAGCTACGATGGAGCAGAGTTTGGAGAGTGTGAAAGGCAACTTCTAAACGGGGAGACGGTGAATCAATATTCTCCCACCGCAGAGTGAGGCACAGCGCAAAGCACAGTAGGCCTTCACACTACCACCAAGTGCAGCTCGCGGGGCCCGTGCACGCCGAGCACGAGGCTCATTTCGATGTCCCCCGTACGGCTCGGCCCCCCAATGATGACCATGGAACTCGAGACCGCCGCCGGATCAGGCAAAGCACTAAAGAGATCGTCGATCCCCGCTAGGATGCATCCGGCGGGAATGACCGCGATGTGGAGGGGTGGAAGGAGCGAGACAATACGGTCTTCACGAGATGTAGAGAGCAAAACCAGGGCGCCAGGGTCCGCAAGCGCATAGTCGGCGCTGGTGATGCCGACATCGGCCTCAGCGGAAACCTTCCGCAGAGTTGTCCCGTCGCGGATATCCGATTCAACGCCCGGCAGCGACGTGATGCCGGTGGTGTGCAGGAAGGATGCATTGGAAGCGACGGCCCGGCGCCCAGCGAGTGCGTCAGAAACGTACCGGCGAGCTTCCTCGGGCGATGCCGCCCGAACGCACTGTCCGGGAAAATTCTCGATAAGGAGCCGGACACGTTCCTCCAAGTCGAGATCGACCGCTGCCGGCGAAAAGGCCGGAGGCGGATCGGGAGGCTGACCTCGGTGTCGACCTAGGGCCGTGCGAACCTTGTGCAGAACCTGCTCACGGTCAGGCATGTCGGTCACCTGCTGAGTTGGATGCGCCGCGGGTCCGTTTGTCGAGCGCGCGGGATTTCCCATCCATGGCCCCGGCTGGTGGCTTGCGTGATCGCCAAAGCTGGCGAAAACTCTTCGGCGCCGGTGGAGGGAAGTCACGAGAGCCGGTCCAGGCCTTGAGCGGGCCCGGGAGCGAGCTTATCCATTCGTTAGTGCTTGTGGAAGGTAAGACGGCCTTGGCAGCGAAGCCGAGCAATTCAAACACTTTTGGGCGTTGCATGACCCAGCTCCACACCCGGAAGCCCACTTTTTCCAAATGGAGGTGCTGGTCGCGCATCTCGGTCTTTTTGACTTCGCGCCGGAGCGCCAACAACATCCGAGGGATGTCGATCTTGACGGGACAAACCTCGGCACAAGCACCGCACAAACTGGAAGCGAAAGGCAGCTCCGGCTCATGGCCGGCGCCCTGGAACTGAGGAGTCAGTATGGCGCCGATCGGACCGCTGTAGGCCCCGGGGTAGGAGTGACCACCGATGCGGCGATAGACCGGGCAGACATTGGAACAGGCGCCACAACGGATGCAGTAGAGCGTCTGCCGCTTTTCGTGGTCGGCGAGAATGCGGCTGCGCCCATTGTCGAGCAGCAGGAGGTAGAACTTTTCCGGACCGCTGATCTCGCCGCCGCGCCGGCTCCCCGAAAGGAAAGAGGTATAGCTCGTCAGGCGCTGTCCCGATGCGCTGCGCGCCAGAAGCTTCAAAAAAACAGCTAGGTCGGCGGCTCGAGGAATGATTTTCTCGATTCCAGCAAGTGCGACATGCACTCGAGGCATCGAGGTGGTCAATCGAATGTTCCCCTCGTTTTCGACGAGCACGACGGCGCCGCTCTCCGCCACGACAAAATTCGCTCCGCTGATTCCCATCTCGGCCCGCTGAAACTTGTCGCGCAGCACCCGACGCGCCGCCATCGTTAGGCGGGTCGGTTCCTCGTCGTAGGCAATGCCCAGTTTTTCGGAAAACAGCTGGGCGATCTGTGCCCGTGTCTTATGGAGAGCGGGTGCGACGATGTGGTACGGACGCTCGCCCGACAACTGCATGATAAATTCGCCCAAATCGGTTTCGACCGGCTCAACACCGTCCTTTTCGAGCGCTTCGTTGAGGCCCACCTCCTCACTGGTCATCGATTTGGACTTGACCGCGAGACGCACGCCATGTTCCCGCGCGATGCGCAGGATGGCTTTGACCGCTGTATCCCCGTCGTAACACCAGATGACCTGGCCTCCGTGTTCGAGGACCTTGGATTCTACTTGCTCGAGGTAGTAGTCGAGGTTGTCCAGCGTGTGCTGCTTAATTTGATTGGCCGCGGTGCGAAGTTCCTCATACTGGCCGAATGTTGGCTCCTGGACTCGATCGCGGCGCCCTTCCGCGAACCGCGCCGTTGCCGACTGAATGCTGTTCTGCAACGTCAGGTCCCGAAGCGCGACGTCGATTCTTTCGTGGAACGAGGCGGACATTGTGGCTAGGCGCAAGCCAGAATCTCGGCGAGGTGTTTCGTTTTCACAGGCAGCCGGCGCCGGCTCAGGCCGCCGCGAATTTGCATCAGGCAACTGGGGTCGATCGAAACGACCGTGTCGGCGCCCGTGCGGAGAATAGCCTCGATCTTGCCGTCGAGCATGTCAGCCGAGATATCGTCGAACTTCACCGAGAATGTACCTCCGAAGCCACAGCATTCTTCGGCCAGCTCCATTTCACGCAACTCGAGTTGTTGCACGTTGCGCAGTAGCCGGCGAGGCTGCTCTTTGAGCTTGAGCTCGCGCAGGGCGTGACAGGAATCGTGATAAGTCGCTGTCGCCGGGAAGGTAGCACCTACGTCCTCTATGCCGGCGACTTCGACCAAAAACTCCGAAAACTCATAGACTCGCGTCGCCATGTTCCCGGCAGCTTGCTTCGAGGATGGATCTTTGTGGAACAGGTCGGTGAAGTGATGACGGATCATCGCACAACACGAACCGGAGGGAACAACAATGACTTCGGCGCTGTCGAAAACATTCAGAAAATGTCGGGCGACGTCGCGCGCCTCGGCGACGAAGCCGGAGTTGAAGGCGGGCTGGCCGCAACAGGTCTGTTCTTCCCGGAACTCGGTCTGGTAACCCAACCGTTCGAGGACCTTGGCCATCGCCAACCCAACTTCGGGGAACAACTGATCGACGAGGCAGGTGACAAAAAGCGAGACCCGAGTGCTCATAGAGCGGATCTTGGAGGGACGCTTCGCATTGTAACGCAGAGGAAGAGCGTCCCGCGCTCTCGCTCTTCGATCCAACGGTCGGCGAGGCGGGCCGTGATAGGACGGAGACAGTAGACAGAGCCGTACCCGCAAGGTTGCGGTCGAGGCCTCGTTGGGCACAACGGGGTTGTCTCGCCTGGGGGAGCCTGTTGAGTAGGAGGGTGGGTGATGGGCATCCCAACCAGCCGTAAAACGGCTGGCCTAGCAACGGCCCACAAAAGCCGCGTGAACGCGGCTCAAACATCGGACAAGCAGGATTGCTTGTCCCACCGAGTAGCGAAGAGTCGTTGTCCCATTGACAAGCAGGATTGCTTGTCCTACCGGGTTTTGAGAGGCTCGGGCTACGGCCCCGGTGCTAAGGCCCGCTGTTCGATGAGGCGTTCGATGAAGTGGGTGTCGTAGTTGCCGAGCGAGAAATCGGAATCGGCCATGATCCGGCGGTGCAAGGGGATCGAGGTGTGGATGCCCTCGACCAGGAAAAAGTCGAGCGCCCGCTGCATGCGAATAATGGCTTCGGTACGGTCCCGGCCGTGACTGATGAGCTTGGCGATGAGCGAGTCGTAGTAGGGCGGTACGAACCAACCCGGGTAGGCCGCGGTATCGACGCGGATCCCGATGCCCCCCGGCAGCAATAGATTCGAGATACGTCCGGCCGAGGGGGTGAAGGTCTCGGGGTTCTCGGCGTTGATGCGGCATTCAATGGCGTGGCCGCGAATCTCGATCTTTTCTGGAACGACCGACGGTAGCTGCTCGCCGTCAGCAAGGAGAATCTGGCTCTTTACCAAATCGACGCCGGTGATTTGTTCCGTGACGGGATGTTCGACTTGGATGCGCGCGTTGAGCTCGATGAAGTGGAGATCACCTCTTTCGTCCATCAGGAACTCGACGGTTCCTGCGTTCGAGTATCCGACCTTTGACAAGGCCCGGGTGATCTGGCCACCGAGGCGATCGCGTGTTTCCTGGTCGAGACGAGGAGAGGGTGCTTCTTCGAGCAGTTTTTGGTGCCGGCGTTGGACGGAGCACTCTCGCTCACCGAGCGTGATGACCTGACCGTGGTTGTCGCCGAGCACCTGAAATTCGATGTGACGGGGCCTTTCGATGAACTTCTCGAGATAGACTTCGGAGGAATGAAAGCTGACGGCGGCCTCGTGTTGCGCCTGGTGGAAAAGCTCGGGAAGTTGGCGGGCGCTGTGGACTACCCTCATCCCCCGGCCGCCCCCGCCGGCAGCTGCCTTGATCATCACGGGAAAGCCGATGTCATTGGCCCAGCGGCGGGCTTCTTCGACCGACTCCAGCGGTTCGTCAGATCCCGGCAGGACAGGCAGCCCCGCTTCCTTTACCGCTCGACGCGCTCGGGCCTTATCGCCCATCAGCCGAATCTGGTCTGCTTTCGGCCCGATGAAAGTAATGCCCGACACTTCGCAGACTTCAGCGAAACTCGCGTCTTCGGCGAGGAAGCCGTAGCCGGGGTGAATGGCGTCGACGTCGGTGATTTCGGCGGCACTGATCATACGCGAGACGTTCAGATAGCTCTCGGTGCTGCGCGGTGGACCGATGCACAGGGCTTCGTCGGCATAACGCACGTGCAGCGAGCCGCGGTCGGCTTCGGAGTACACCGCTACCGTACGGATGCCGAGATCCTTGCATGCCGCGATGACGCGCAGGGCGATTTCACCCCGGTTGGCGATCAACAGTTTCCTGAACATAGGATTCCGAGGCTCTACGCGTTGGGCTTGATCGCGAACAGCGCGGCGCCGTAGTCGACCGGCTGGGCATTAGAGACGAATCGTTTGACGACAACGCCTCCGGTCTCGGCTTCAATCTCGTTCATCAGCTTCATGGCCTCGATGATGCAGAGCACTTGGCCCGCTTGGACTTTGTCGCCCACTTCGACGAACGAGGGAGCGTCTGGAGACGGCGCCTCATAAAAAGTCCCCACAATAGGGGCCGTTACCATAACCAGATTTTCCTCCTGCTCTGCCGATTCTTCGGTGGACGCCGCGGGGGGAGGGGGAGCGGGCTTGCTCGGTGGCGCTACCGGTGGGGGTTGAACGGCTTCGGCAATCGAGGGCGGGGCGGAGGCGACCACGACGTAGGGCGGCGAGTTGGGGTTGTCTGACGGTCCGCCACGTGGAAAACGGCGAATTCGGAGCTTCTCGTCTCCTTTTTCGAATTCGAGCTCGGCAATATCCTTTTCAACGGCAGTGTCGATCAGGGCCTTAATCTGTCTTAGGTTCATGGAATGGCCGAGTTCTGCTTCGCGCTGAGCAAAGGCAATGGGGGATCAAAACCGCCGAAGTTCGCGGGATGTCGGGGTTAGGATCTCGAAACCGTTTCGCTTGACGAGGACGACGTCTTCAAGACGCGCTCCGCCGACGCCTTCCACGTAAGCACCCGGTTCGATTGTCACGACCATACCGGCGGCTAGTTTCGTATCCTGCGTGGCCCCGAGGCGCGGTCCTTCGTGAATCTCAAGGCCAAGTCCGTGTCCCGTCGAGTGGGTAAAAGCCTTGTCGAGCTTGAACTTGCGCAACACCTGGCGGGCTTTGCGGTCCACGGTTTTGGCTTTGACACCGGACCGAACTTCGTCCACAGCCGCGGATTGAGCCTCTCGGACCGCCTTGAAAATCGTCCTGGCTCGCGTGTCCAGGCGCCCGAGGCACAGCATACGAGTCATGTCACTCGTATAGCCATCGAGTATAGCACCCTGATCGACGACGATGAGGGCCGCGGGTGGGAGTCGGCGGCGGGTCGGTTGAGCATGTGGCAGCGAGGAGCGCTCTCCCCCGGCAACGATGGTGTCAAACGCCGCCCCGTCGGCGCCGAGGCGCCGCATTTGGTATTCGATCTCAGCCGCAAGGCGCGCTTCCGTCCATTGGGGTCTGAGTTGCCGGCAAGCTCGCTCGAAGGCTTCGGAGTTCAACTTGACAGCCCGGCGAATCTGTTCGACTTCCGCCGCGCTCTTGATCAGCCGCAGTGCTTCGACAACGCCACTGAGCGGACTGAGACGCCTACCGCGAAGGCTTTCCCGGAGGCAGCGATAGGTCTCAAACGAGACGCGGTTTTGCTCGAAGGCGAGGCGCCGGATGCGACGTCGCCGGATACCGTCGGTCACCGCGGATAGAGGCCCATCGGCGGCAACCACGATCTCGACGCCTTCGGTCTGCTGCGCGGCTTGCGTTCCGTAGCGCCCGTCCACATAGAGGGCTGCGCTTTCCGGATCGACAACCAAGTAACCGAGACTGCCCGTGAACCCTGTGAGGTAACGGAGGTTAGCGAGTCCGGAGACCAGAAAATACTCGTGCCCGCTGCGGGCCAGAGCGGCCCGTAGCGCCCTCAGCCGCGAGGGCCCTTCCGTTTTGGATTGCCGGTCCTTAGCCCGCATTTCTGACCACCTGACGGCCGAAGCACGTGGTGAGAAAAGCGGGCTAGCTTGGGTGGCGGGTGTCATTCGACCGCCGGTGAAAGCCGAATCCTCAAACTGCCTGGTCGGGACGATATCTGCACGTCGGGGAAGGAAACCACGTCGAAGACGATTCGGGATACGGGCGGATCCGCTTGGTATTGCCCAACGCGGACACGTTCCATGGACGGATGGGAGATCGGCTGTGATCTCTGGGGTTTAGGAATCGCAACGCGAAAGCCGGGGATGTCGATCACCACTCTGTTCGGGTTGTCGACGCGAAACGTCGTGTACGTGGGAGTCCCCTCGGTCATGATGACGACCTGCACCAAGTTACCCTGAGTCACCTGGCGAAGTTGCGTCAGCCTGCCGCCGGAGGGGGAGACAGGCGGTTCCCCTGGGGGCGGCGGTTCAGCGCTTGCCAATCCCTGTTGTGAAGTCGGAGGCTGGGGAGGAGAGGTCTCTGGAGTTGAGAGAGACGACGGCTCCGGAGTGGCGCCGGCGAGAGGCGGATCTTCGCTGGGATCGACGGCCCCTCCGGCGTCCCCCGCCAGAGCTGGGGTTTCGGCCGTGCCGGACTGCGTGTCTGTGAGAAGGTCCTCTGACGCCGGCGGAGTAGGCGGCACGCTGGAGGCTTGATCGCCCGTCACGTTTGTTTCGCCCTCGAAGAGCCCAAACCCGACGCGGAGTATCGAGAAGCCTAGCGCCAACAGTACGATCGCTAGGACAAGCTCTCGCCGAGAAATGAAGGCCGACCAGTCGCGTGGCTCAAGGGCCGATTGCCACCCGGGCGGCTTGATGCGAGGACGCAGCAGATTAATCTCGATCATGGTCTGGGAAACTGCGTAGAGTCAATCCTATGGCCAGTGTCATTGCGAGCTTGTGTTCATCTACTAGCTTACCGGCGTCACTGCTTGGAGAATAGGAGATGTTCCTCATTGGATCGAGCTGGTGGACGGGAAGACCCAGTTGCTTGTGAAGGGCTTCTTCGAGCTGGTCGCTGCCGACCGCCCCGCCGGAGAGATAAATAGACTGCAAGCCGTCGGGAGCCGCCATCTGGGCAAGCTCCTCCCAGAACCCGTCCACTTGGGCAAGAACGCGCTCGGGCAGACTGCTTGGCGCAAGGGTTATTTGGCGCCTGGCGATGGAAACATGTCGGGCAAACCGGAGTGTCCGCCCTTTCATGAGGCAGACGATCAGGTGGCCAGCGCTGACGTGTAACAGAACGCACGGTGAGTTCGCCTCCGGTTCGCGGCTGTGCGCGAAAGCGTTCGCCAAAGCACAAGCTTGAACGTCGACGAAAGCCGCTTTTCTGCCGGCCAGGACAACAGTCTCACGCAGCCATTCCACTTGCTCAGCCGGAGAGCTGACCCAGAGGACCTCCGACGGCGCCCCGTCGGCATCGGCTCCCACGGGCTGATAGTCGAGGAGCGCGTTTTCAACGGGGTAGGGAAGCGTCTTTTCGGCGGCCCTCCGGACCATCTCGTCCAGCCCCAAATCATCCTTGTCGGACACCGCATCACATTGGCAATAAACTTTGTCACCACACACAGCAACCGCGACCTGGCACGCTCGAATCCGGAAATCTTTGAAGAGGCGCTTGAGCTCCAAGGCGATCTCAATTCCGTCCGTTAGTGTTCCTTCTGTAACCGCGTCGCGGGGCGTGGGAGCGATAGCAGCCTGTTTGAGCGTGATTCGACCGTGGGGGCGATGCAGTAACACGGCCTTAATCGCGGTCGAGCCGATATCCAGTCCCAATAGGGCCGGTCTCCACCGGGCGGCCTTGGCAAGGAGTGGTGGCTTCGAACTCTGCGCCGCGGAAGCGGTCGCCGGAAACTCGGATGTGGGTTTCTGGTTCCCGGTCGTGTTGTCCTTTAATCCCAACATGAAGCTTTCCTGCGGCTTCGCTTGATCCCTTGAAGGACCGATTGGCCGAAAGACGAGTCAAGCTTAAGTTGCCGCTACCTCAAAAACTGGGCGAGATCCTGAGCGAGCAGCCGAGCCCGGTCCGCCAGATTCTTGGCGATCGCGGGGTCACGTTTGCGGGCCGCCTCCGCTTGGCTAAGGAACCCACGAATTAGTCGCACAGCGTTGATCTGGTCCGGGGTGAGGCTTCGATCGACAATACCAGCCAGAGTTCGTCGTACAGTTTGGATGCTCCTTTCTATAGCTCGGTCGTAGGCTCGCCTTTGGTCGGCCGTCAGGATCTTTCCGAGCTGCGGAAACGCACGGGGAGGAGAATCGCCCGATGAAGCTGCGGCCCCATCCGTCGCCGTTGTTTCAGTGACCTCCCCCACTTCCGTGGATAGACCGGGATCTTGTCGTCTCGGATCATCGGCAAGCGCCAAGGGCGCCCCTTGTTGAGGCATCGCCCCAGCCGGGATCTCCTGCGAGGGCGCCAGCTGGTCTTGTGTCTGGGGCTCCGACACCGGTTCCGCCGGCGACGGCGCGGCCTCGGCCACTGGCGGAACCCGTGGGAGCGGAGAAGCGGGCACCTTCGCCACGTCGGTCTGCTTCTGGCAGGATGCTCCCAGAGTCAGCAAGACAGACATGAGAAACGGAAGCGCCGGGTGCATTCCAATACATGGCGGCCGAGTGATATCTCGAACGACGGTGTCCTTTCTTGTTAGCGTGCAGCCGCTGAGCGCCGTTAGCCCTAGCGGAATGCAATCGGCTTTTGTTCGGGGACTCATTGATGATCGCGCAAGCTGTTTCACCTTTCAACTACGACATCTCAGTAGCGGTGGTTGTTTTGTTGTCAACGCGGCGCGATCGAGCGTCCGCGAAAGGGTCGGAGCCCGAGGGAAGCAACTGAGCTTCCGTTTCCTTCGAAGCTGCGAGCCGGAGACGAAACACCGTCCCCCTGCCAAGATCGCTGGTGAAATCGATTGTGCCGCCATGTAGCTGTACGACCCGAAACGTCATCGCCAATCCGATACCGGAGCCTTGTCCTTTGGTGGTGAAATACAAGTTATAGATCTTGTCGCCTATTTCGCTTGGTATTCCGCCGCCCTGGTCTCGAATCGTCACCAGCCAGTCCGGACCAGCCCTACGAACGCCGATTTCCAGCCGTCCGCCCTCCGGCATGGCGTCAATGCCGTTGACGACAACGTTGAGGATCCCTTGCATCAACAGATCGCGATCTCCTTTAACCGGAGCATCGGCGACTTCGTTGTGAATAACGATTTCGACCTTTCGCCTCTCGGCTTCCGGGGCAACGAGGGTGCGGACTTCTTCGACCAACTTCACCAGATCAACAGGCTGGAAATCAAGGTCTACGGGACGGGTGAAGTCCAGAAAGCTCTTGACCACGCGGTCGAGCCGAGTGATCTCGCGGGCGATGACCTGAAGCTCACTCTGGACCGCCGCCGAGGAACCATCCAACTTGGACTTCAACACCTCCAGATGCAAAGCGATGGAGTTCAGAGGGTTCTTGATCTCATGCGCTGCTCCGCCGGTAAGGCGGCTGATGGACGCGAGCCGGTTGGAGATGTCCAATTGCGATTCGAGTTCACGTCGGGGAGTTGCGTCGCGCAGCGTTACCAGCGCGCCGACTCGTTCGTGGGTGGGAAAGTGCTCGAGAACTTCAACACTGACCAGCAGGTGGATGGGCGTCTCTCCCTGGCGATCGAGCGTGACGGGAGAGTCTGCTACCGCTCGCCGGAAGTGGACGGCACTCTGAACCAGTGCCCCGAGATCGGTCGAGTCAGGGAAGACCTCTTCGATGGGCGCTCCCATCATTTGCCAGCGACCCCCGAGAATGCGCTCCGCGGCGCGCCCGGCCATGACCAGGTGGCTGTCATGGCCAAATAGGAGGACGGCGTCCTCCATCCTTTCGAGCAACTGATCGACGTTGGCCTGCAATTGCGTGCGGTCGGCCTGGACGTCCCTCATTTGCTCACCCAGCAGGTTGAGCTTGGACTCGACGACTGCTACCTCCTTGGAGGGGTTCTTTGGGGAGCCGCGGTCTGCCAGGACCTCGCCGCGGCTGATGCGGTCGATAACGTCGCTGATTCTGGCCAGTGGCCGGTAAGCGATCCTGGAGGTGAGGAAAGCCAGGAGGATCGACAGGAGCAGAGACACGGCGGAGACGGCCGCCAGATCCCGGATCCGCGGCATGACTTGACTTCGAAGCAGCACCGACGACAAGATCACTCGAACGGTGAACAACGGTGCTTGCTTCTCGAGTATGCCGAGATTCCTTGCCACTTCATAGTCTTGATTGCGGGCCAGGACCTCCTTGAGTTTGACCCACAAAGGCTTTTCCTCGAAGTCTTCGAAACGGGGCAGGGAATCGATCTTCCGGCCCGCTTTGGACGGAAAAGAACCGGCCAAGACACGATCGTTCTTTCCGCTGACGAGCGCCTCGACAATAACAGGGGAACTGCCAACAAGCTTTTGAAGCAACGTAGACAAGCCGACGTCCTGTTCAACCATCTCCGTCCAGATCTTCTCGACCTCTTCGTCGCTTCTCGGGGGAGGCTGCCAGCTAGGAGTCTGCTCGTTGACGATCTGGAGAATAAAGCTTTCGACCTGCGTGGCATTCATGTTGGCCAACTCCAGGGCGTCCCGAAAGCGACTTTCGACCACGCCATGGATGTGGAAAAGGGAAAGAGCCAGCACAACCGTCACAACCAGGGCAACGATCGATAGCTGAAGGCGGGTTCTCAGGGACATAAGGACTTGGTTGTCGAGAGCAATCTCGAAGCCGCGCGCTGAGAGCGTGCGCTACAACCGGCGACGCGTGCCTGGCGGTCAGTTAGTGCCATATTCTTTCAACTTGTTGTGTAAGGTCTTGAGGCTAATCTCGAGAATCTTCGCCGCGCGGGTCTTGTTGTTGCCGGTGTGCTCGAGGGTCCGCAGGATGAGCGCCTTCTCGGCCTCTCGCACCTTGGTGCCGACGGGCAGTCGGACGACATTCGGATCGGCGGTTTCGACCGGGGTAGCCTTCCCTCCCGGCGCGGAAAGGCTGCCCACCAAGTGCGAGGGCAGGATCGTGCCTTCGCCTGCCAAGATCACGGCGCGCTCTAAAACGTTACGCAGTTCGCGGACGTTTCCCGGCCAGTGATAGTGCCGGAATTTCTCAATCACATCGGGGTGAAAATCGACCACCCGACATTCGTGCTTTTTGTTGAGATTCTCAACAAGAGCTTCGGCTGTTGGCAGCAAGTCTTCCTTGCGGTTGCGCAGCGGAGGCAAGTGGATACGGAAAACGTTGAGTCGATAGTAAAGATCTTCTCGGATCTGACCTTCTGTGACAGCGTCATCAACAGGTTTGTTGGTCGCCGCGATGATACGGGTGTCGACCTCGATTTCCTTCTCCCCTCCGAGACGGCGCACCCTCGAGTCCTCCAGAACCCTCAACAGCTTGGCTTGGGTGCCGACCAGCATATCTCCAATTTCGTCGAGCAGCAGCGTGCCGCCGCTGGCCAGCTCGAAGCACCCGGCGCGACGCTGAACAGCCCCTGTGAAAGCGCCCTTTTCATGTCCGAACAGTTCGCTTTCCATCAGCGATTCCGGCAAAGCCGCGCAATTGATGGCGACGAAGGGATTGTTTTTGCGCGGGCTGAGGTCATGAACAGCGCGGGCGACTAGCTCCTTGCCCGTGCCGCTCTCGCCCGTGACCAGAACGGCAGCTTTGCTAGGTGCGACCTGCCGGATGGTCGAAAAGACCTCCTGCATGGCCGGCGACGGCCCGACCAGCCCTCCCAGCAGCCCTTGATAGCTCAGTTGGCGCCGGAGCCGGTCCGTCTCTTCGGTCAAGCGCCCCTGGGCGGCGGCGCGGTTGATCAGGACCCTAAGCGCGTTTGCGTCGATCGGTTTCTCCAGAAACCAGAACGCGCCCAGGTCGCGGACGGTCTTGAGGGCATTTTCGATACTGCCGAAGGCGGTCAAGACGATGGCGGACGGCCGTGGCCCGTCAACCGCCAGGCGCCGCAGCAATTCGAAACCGTCCATGCGCGGCATGCTGAGGTCGGTCAACATGACGTGAGCAGGGAAAGAGTTTAGCTTTTCGAGAGCCTCCTGGCCGTCGCAGGCCGTCTCGACCGCAAAGCCCCAGGAAGAGACGAGACTGGCCAAACCATTTCGCTGGTCCTGCTCGTCATCCACGATCAGAACGCGCGCCCGCGCGAGCGTCTGCGCTTCACTCATCGCTCCTTATTTTACTGGAGTGGGTGGGGGGTAGCTCTTCTGCTGTTCTCATTGAGACCGGCATAGGGGACAGAGTCGAGGCGGCGGGCCGGGCTGGCGGGATTACCGGTCCCTGGAGTTTCTACATTTTCGCTGAGGGCCGGCCGGATGGCCGGTCGCAAGTGATTTGAACTATCTTCACTAGAGTTCGTTTGGAGTAAGCCTTCACTAGAGCTTCATCGCCACATCGACGAAGGTGCGAACCGGAAAGCCGGTGGGGCCTTTCGGCAGGTAGGGTTTAGCTTCGTCCAGCCAGGCGGTGCCGGCGATATCGAGGTGTACCCAGGGAGTGGGATCTGCGAACTGCTTGAGAAACATCGCTGCCGTCACCGCGCCCCCCCAGCGCGGCCCGATGTTAGGCAGATCGGCGATCAGGCTTTTCAGTTTCTCCTTGTATTCCTCATCGAGGGGCATCGGCCACATCTTTTCGCCGACGACTTCCGCCGAACCCAGGACCTTGTCTCGCCAGGAATCATTGTTAGCAAAGGCGCCCGCCCTAACGTCTCCCAGGGCAACGACGATGGCCCCCGTAAGGGTTGCCGCATCGATGAGATGAGTACAGCCTTGCTGCTTCGCGTAGGTGAGAGCGTCGGCCAGGATGAGGCGTCCTTCAGCGTCGGTATTGAGCACCTCGACTGTCTTGCCTGACATGGTAGTGACCACGTCCCCGGGACGCTGGGCTTGAGATCCCGGCATGTTTTCGACAGAAGGAATCACGGCTGTGACGGGGATGGGGGGCTTGCGGTAGGCGATGGCCTGCATCGCTCCCAGCATGGCGGCGCCGCCCGCCATGTCGTACTTCATCTGGTCCATATCGGCGGAGGGCTTCAGCGAAATCCCTCCGGTATCAAACGTGACGGCCTTACCGACGAGTCCTAGGTGAGAATTACCGGAGGTCGGCTTTTCGGGCCGGTATCGAACGACGATGACCACGGGCGGCTGTGAGCTGCCCTGGGCCACCCCAAGCAGCGCGCCCATATTAAGCTCCGTGAGCCGCTTCGTGTCCAAGACTTCCACTTCCAGGCCGGCGGCGCCCGCCATCTGAACGGCTTTTTCCGCTAGAACGGTTGGAGGCAAACGATTGCCTGGTTCGTTGGCTAGAGATCTAGTGAAGTTCTGTGCCTCGCCAATAGCCGAACCCAGCTCCAGATGATCTTGGTGCTCGGCGGAAGCCAAAACGATGAGCTCGTCGACGCGCCTTTCGTCGGCCTTGTCTTCCGTCTTGTAAGCATCGGGCTCGTAGTCGCCGAGTAACGCTCCCTCGACGAGCATCTGGACTTGCTCCGCCGGTGCGAGGTCGCCAGCGGGCGCAATAGCCAACCGGCGCACCCCTTTGGGCTTGAGGAATCGCAGCGCAGTTCCCGCTGCTTGGCGCAGTTTCGGGGGTGAGAACTCCGCCGGCTTGCCGCCGCCGACCAGCAGCAAACGCGAGGCCTTGAATCCGGCTGGCCGATGGATCAGAGCCGTGGTAAGCGCTTTGCCGGTGAACTCCTTGGATTCGTAGAGTTCCGTGACGAGGCCGTTGGTCAGTGAGCGATAGTTTCCCCCGGGGGGAGTATCGTCGGATGACTCAAAGAGGACGATCGCCACGGCGTCGGCCTCGACGTTTTCGATTGAGGTGGGGAGCAGTTGTGACTTCATAAGCAACTAATCATTGTAAGCGCTCGGCCGCGGGAACACATCTGATGAGCCCCGCACGATGAGACAGCAGGCAAAGCGCACCATTGGGCTGACGGTTGTTCGACGACAGGGGGCCATCGACGAAGGCTGTGCCGAACGGCGACTAGAGGTCACCGCCGCGGGCCGGAGACCCGCGCCACACGCTGGGCGCCTCCATTCCAGGCACCCATAGGTCTGTAGGCGGGCAGGGCATGCCGTGCCCGCCTACAATCCAGCTGTCTCCGCCTCACACCACGACCGATCGTCGTGGCCATCTATTCGCCGGAAACTCGTCCGGCAAGTTGGCGGAACTCCTATCGACCGTGAGCCAGCCAGGCCGGAGCTGACTAGCCCGCATTTCTCACGAGTTGCCGGTCGAAGCACGCGATAGGCGCGCCATTACTTCGTTGCGCTTGCTCGCCACGCTCAACGCAGGGTTCAAGTACGCCCGCATTGTTCAAGAAACTGGGCACTGAGCGGCGAGCGCCTGGTACTGGCGGGACTCTCAGGCGATGCATCTCGCTACCTCGTGAGAAAAGCGGGCGGAATACCTTACGTGGGCCATCTCAGCGACGCCCAACCCGTGCTAGCATGGATTTACCCCATTCTCGATCGACAAGGGGGGGGAATGCCTTGGAAGCCCGCAAGCGCAGCATTGCGAAAGCTGCCAGTTACCGATTTTTCGGATCCCTGATCACCTTTGGGATCGCCTTTCTATTAACCCGCCAATGGGACATTGCCCTAGGGGTTGGCGCCTTGGACGGCGTCGCCAAGATGGCCGCCTATTTCCTTCACGAACGTGTTTGGGCCCGCATTCCCTGGGGCATGCCGAAACGGCCCGATTACGAGATTTAGCGCGCATTTCTCACCAGACTGAGGTCGAAGGACCCGATCAGCCCGCCAAGCTTTCCATAAGTGACTGGGAAACAAGGCTTTACGGAGAATTGGCTTTGTTTGGTAATTCTGTTTCTCGGTAGCTGCCCACGGACGCGGACGCTGGAACAGCGCCAGGTCCGCGCTACAAGCTCTGCCGCCCTGTTGCTCCTCGGGGCCTCCCGCCCCGCGGCAAAGTTACTCTTGTACCCGGCTGGTCCGATCCGTCGGATTTTATGGGTTCGGCCGTCCCGCCGTACTGGAAACCAACTGTAAACCATTGATTCCCTTTGGGTTCGACTAAATTGGGTTTGTTTGGTAATTTTATTGCCTCGTTGGTTCGTGGCTTCCGACGGCCCGTGCTCGAATGGTCCCCGAATGCTTCGCGTGTGCTCAATTACATTATACCTTGCCAATCCAAGGAGGCCTTGGCGCCAATGGGGCTAAGCTTCTTTTAATGAGACACTTAGGATGCATGACATCTAGCCCAATACGAGTGACTTAACGGTAAGTCAGCCCCCGTAGGGGGCGCGGGCTAACATCCTGCGCCCCCTACGTTTGAACGCGAGACCTCATGAACGCGAGATGCGCAAGCCCATCAGTAGGGGCGTGATTCATCGCGCCCGCAGTCGGCCACCTTTCGTAACCCTATTTGCGAAATGATGCGCCTAGTCAGGAACCCTAGACAGCCCGCGGGGTGAGCCGTGGATGCCGGGGAACCGGATGTTCCGAACGCCCCGTGGGGTCGCCGGAATGCATTCCCCTTCAGGTGAGAGTGTCGTTGGCGCCGTGAAACCGCCTCGGATCGGTCAAGCCCATCCTCGAACGGCAGATTTCCGATGCTACGACAATGAGAGTGGAGTTCCCCCCGGTTGATTGGGGCAAAGGCACCAATCCCTCACCTTTCATCCACGACTCACCCCGCGGGCCGCACGGGATGGGCGCGGTTTCACGTCTTTCCGGAGTCGCATCTTGCGTGCAAGCCGCCCTATCGTCGGCTTCGTGCGGCGCCGAGAAGTCTCGTCGCACTACATGATCTCCGGAGCGGGGATGCCCATTATATCGAGGACTCCGCCCAGCTCTTCCAGAAAAAACTTTGTCATCCACAACAGGAAAACCTTACGTTCGCGGTTCGTCTCGCTAAGAATGTGGTGTTGGTGATAGAAGTTGTTAAACGCCTGGGCGACGTTGAAGGCGTAGCGCGCCAGTTGTGCCGGCTCTCCGGCAGCGACAGCCTTCTCAATGACCCACTCTCGCCGCGATGCGCCCAGCAGCATCCGCCAAAAAATCGTGGTTTCCAGCTGGCGCTCGAGAGCCTCGCCAGAAAGCTCAGCATCAAAGTCGGGCATCGACTCACCCTGCTGTTCCAGTTTACGAAGGATGTTGCGTGCGCGAACAGCCGCGTATTGAACGTAGGGGCCGGTCTCACCTTCGAAACTGAGCGCTTCTTGGAAGTCGAAGGCGATGACCGTCGTGCGTGTGAAGCGCAGCATGAAGTAGCGCAAAGCCCCGACGGCGATCTGGGTGGCGATCCCGCGCTGCACGGACTCGGCGGCGTCGGCGTGGCGGCTTACAACCTCTTCCAGCGCCTTCTCGACCAGTCGATCGATTAGATCGTCCGCCTTGACGCCGAGACCCCTGCGTCCCGAGACCTCGACGTAGGGTCGGCGGCGATCTTCCTCTGACAGCTCGACCCCCAGCTCCGCGCAACAGCGCGGTGACAAGGCGACCATCTCGTAGGAAAAATGGATGGAGTTTTCGGCCTGCTCCGCAAAGCCAAGTGCGATCAGGCCGGCGCGCACGACGTCCTGCAAGTACGACTGGCGGACGTCAATCACGTTAAACACTTTGGACGCCTTGCCGAAAGACGGTGCGGGGTCACCACCGGGTTCCGGGCTGGAAATCCACAGAGGTTTGGCGTTGGAGTTCCCGCGGAACAGGCGGTAGTGGAAATCGTTGGCAAGCAGGCCGAACTTCCACAACTGGTAGGCAATGTCCTTGCCGACGTAGGTAACCATTCCGTTCGACCGAACGATGATCTTAGCGTCGTCAGCCGCCGCGTTCTCCGCTTGGCCGTTCTGCTCAGGCGTCTCTCCCTTTTGAAATAGCTTGGCCGGCATTACCCAGCAACCTTTGTTCTTGCCGTCCGACTCCAAGTAGATCGCCTGGCGCTCCTTGAGCAGCTCGAACGCCGCGGCCCAGAACTTGAGCTCCAGAATCTCACTTTCCCGCGGCAGCAGATCGTAGCTGACATCAAGTCGCTGCATCGTATCGAGGTGCGCCTGGACGATCGCATCGGAGACGAGCCGGGCGATTTCGGCTAACTGTCCTTCCCCAGCCTCGATGGCGTGCAACGCGTCCGAGCGCCAAGGTTGCGAGGATGGATCGGTGGCATAGAATTTCGAGATGCGGGCGTAAAGATCCCAGCAGTAGAAGTCGAATCGGACAGCGGGATCGTCGATCAGTGCTTGAACGTCTGAAGGTGATTTCTTTTCCAAAAAGTGGAACCCAACCACGACGTCAGCCACCTGAACGCCGGTGTTGTCGATATAGTTCTGGACCTCAACTTCGCTGCCGAGCGTTCGCAGCATGCGCACCAAAGTGTCTCCCAGCACGGCGTTTCGTAGGTGGCCAATGTGCGCCGCTTTGTTTGGGTTGATGTTGGTGTGCTCAACGATGATCTTCCCGTCCGAAGGTGAAGGCCCAGAGGAGGCCCCACGGAGTAATGCATTTGCATAGGCTCCGCGGTCGAAACGAACGTTCAGGTAGCCCGCCCCGGCTGCTTCCAGCGCTGTGACACCGGGGATGGAATCCAACTGCGAGATGATCTCCTCCACGATTTTGCGCGGAGGACGCTTGAGTGCTTTCGCTAGCGCAAAACCGATGGGCAGCGCGAGCTCGCCGAACTCGGGCTGAGGAGGCTGTTCGACGACGACGGGCACGTCGACCCCGTAGCGCTCGTGGATGTGGGCGCTGACGGCATCGCGGACTTGTCGTTCTAATGCGAGAAACACGTCGGTTTTCTTAGTCTTCTTAGGTTAGCGGGAAACGGGTGGGTCGCGTATTTGACCCCTTAGCCACCGTGTCTGGAAATGGGTGCTGACCTTTTGGGCTGCCATCAGGGGATCCCGGAGTTCTTATATAACTCCGCGGCACAGATGCGGATACGTTTATGACGTACCGCCGCTGCCGGATTTCAGACGATCTGGGGAACCAATCACGGCCCATTACTGTTCGGGGCCTGATCGGTAAACGCTAACGACTCGCGAGGATCTCGATCCGCAGGCCCAAGTCGTCCGTTTGCCGGACGACCTGGCCGCCCTTGATGCCGCGGTAATCGCGCTCCGCGTGCGAGCGCACAGATCGCTCCAGAAGCTCTCCCGCAGATCCTCCACAAAGTGTTGAAACTGTCCCGCCGAGACTGGCAGCCCCATAGACACAGAGGCAAACGGTTCATCACGGCTCAAGAGTCGATCCCGCCGGCCAGCAACGGTCGTTGGCCTGTAACGTCCTGCAAGAGTAGTCACTTAGTCCGATTTCAGGGTAGACTCTCGTTACTGGAGGCCAAAATGTCACTTCGACCTGTCAAGCGGCTTATCCGTGCCAAGCCGACGCTCGAAGGCGCGGGCGTGCACCTGCGCCGCGCGTTTGGCTTCGGCGAAACGTCTGACTTCGACCCTTTCCTTCTTCTGGACGATTTCCGCAACGATGTTCCGAAGGATTATCTCGCGGGCTTCCCTTGGCACCCCCACCGCGGAATCGAGACGATCACGTATGTCCTGGCCGGGACGGTGGAGCACGGCGATAGCTTGGGGAACAGCGGTGCCATCGCCGGCGGCGACGTCCAATGGATGACGGCCGGCAGCGGGATCATCCACCAGGAGATGCCGAAGGGAGACGAGGCGGGACGGATGCATGGTTTTCAACTGTGGGGGAACCTCCCCTCGTCACTCAAGATGACGGCGCCCCGCTACCAGGAGGCGAAGGCCGCCGACATCCCCGTGGTGACGGATGACGACGGGACTGAGGTCCGTGTCGTTTGCGGGAGTTTCTGGGGGAAGTCCGGACCTGTAGACGGCGTTGCGGCTGACCCCATCTATCTCGATGTATCGATTCCGCCGGGCAAGAAGAAGACCCTGCCGGTGGAGACGACGCGCCACGCTTTCGCGTACGTCTTTGGGGGGACCGGCAAGTTCGACGACGCTTCGAGTCCATTGTCGGTTCGAACCGACACGGTCGGCGGAACAGAGACAGCACCTCCCACGGTAGTAGACAACCGCTCGCTCGTGCTCTTTGACCGCGGTGACGAACTGACGGCCCAGGCGGGGGAGGAAGGGATGCGCTTCCTACTGGTCTCGGGAAAGCCACTGGAGGAGCCCGTGGCGTGGCGAGGGCCGATCGTGATGAACACGCAGGAGGAGCTCCGGCAGGCGTTCCAAGAGCTTGATCAGGGGACGTTTCTGAAGCCGGAGCGGCGTGAGTGAGAGCCCAGTTTGACCAGCGGACAGCGGGGTACGGTCCTGGGGTTTTATGACGAGGCGGACTCGGCTGCCTGGGGAGGAGACGTCTATTTTTTCGACCGAATAAACGCAATGAGCCGGTCGATTTGCTCGTCGGTCAGCTTGCTGACAAAAGCCGGCATCACGTCGCCGCCAAACTGTATCTTGATGCGGACGTAGGGTTCACTGGGCTTGCCACCGGAAAACGGCAGCTTTTCGTTTTGAAAAAGCCGGAATAAGCTGGGCCCGAGTTTGTTGGTTTCCGGCTTGTTGATTTCGTGGCAGACGGAGCAATTCTCGAGGTAGAGATAACGGCCCATCCGGAGCGGCTTTTCCCAGGGAGGCGGCTTTTTTTTCGCGGCGCTGCCCACAGCCGTCAGGGCGAGCAGGCAGACGAAGCAAAGCGCGAATCGTTTCGTGATCATGAGGACTCCGCCATCTCTCCTACGGAGACGGCGCCCGAGGCACGCAGCAAGTCATCAGCCCGCCCGGCAAGGTCGTCCGGGCAGTGGAGACGGAGCGCGATCGAGTTGCCTGGCGGTCGCGGGGTAGGGACTCGCTTCCAAAAATAAAGCAATCCCCCTTCCCATAAGAATGTAAGAACCGTCGCCACGACAGCTCCCGCCATGGTGAATTCGAACGTGACCACACCGGTTGCCCAGGCTGAGGTCAAAGGCATGCCTCCGGTGACAAGCGGGTAGTCGAGCTGCGTGTAATACATGAAGGCCGTCGTCAGGCTCCCTCCCAGCAGGGCCCCGAGGACGGCGACGAGCGACATGCGGCTGGGCCGGTCGAGCACGCCGGGCTCGAGATCGACGGGCTTCGCCGAAAGCAGTTCAATCTGATCGCTCGACAAGCCCATCGCGCGGAGAGCCCGCACGGCGTCGGCGACCGCTTTGCTGTCGGTGAACTCAGCGTTCAGGTACATCGTCGTATTCCCAGATAGCAATAATCGGAAACAGCTTGACAAAGATCAAATAAAGCAGACCCATCGCGGCGAACGTTCCCACCGTGATCGAAACCTCGACCCAACTGGGAGCATAGCTTCCCCACGCCGCCGGGAGCGCGGGTTTCGAGAGGGTGGGAACGATAATCAGGAAGCGCTCCAGCCACATCCCGATCAAGATCGTGACGCTGCAGATGGAAATCGTTGCGATGTTGCGCAGTCTTCGAATACCCAGCAGTATGAACGGAATCACGAAGTTGCAGGTGACCATGCCCCAGAAAAGTACCGCGTAGGGGCCGTAGACCTTGCTGTTGAAGACGGCCATTTCCAACGGCTCGTTGCCGTACCACGTGGTCAGGTACTCCGCGACCGTGAAGTACAACCAGACCAGGCACATGAGTAAGAGCAGTTTCGCAAGATTGTTGAAGTGCAGCGGCCGTAAATACTTTTCCAAATGCAGGAAGCGGCGAAGTGCCGCCATCACCAAGACCAAAGCGGCGATGCCGCTGAAGATCGCTCCGGCAACGAAGTAAGGGGCGAAGACCGTGCTATGCCACATCGGCGCGATGGACATGGCGAAGTCGAATGCGACGACCGAGTGGACGGACACCGCGATGGCGAGAACCATACCGGCCATCAATTTCATGGCTCGCTCGAGGGCATGCCATTGGCGGTCCGTCCCCGACCAGTTGAGCGACAGTATTCGGTAGACCGTACTTCTCAGGCCCGTGTTTCGATCGGCCATGTCCGCTAGGTCGGGGATCAGGGGCAGGTAAAGGTAAAGAACACTACCGGTCATGTAGGTGAAAATGGCTGTCATGTCCCACACGAGCGGCGAGCGAAAGTTAGGCCATAGCAGCCGCTCATTGGGATAAGGAATGAGCCAATAAAACAGCCAGACCCTTCCCAAGTGGATGAGCGGGAACAGACCGCCGATCATCAGCGCGAAGACCGTGATGGCTTCGGCGGCGCGCGTGACCGGCTTGCGCCAGCCGGCGTTGGTCAGGCGCAAGATCGCCGAGATCAGCGTGCCGGCGTGCGAGATGCCGATCCAGAACACGAAGTTGGTGATGTAGAAGCCCCAGAAGACCGGGCGGCGGATGCCGGCCACGCCGATGCCGTTAACGATCTGGTAACCCCAAGCGAAAAGAGCCCAGGCAACGACAGCAGCGAAGAACACGACGGCTGCGACGTAGGTCGCGCTGATGCCGCGCAGGGGTCGCAGCAGGTCCTCGCGCACCCGGTCGTGGGAGAGGTCCATTGTTGTGGCTAGCGTCGCCATCGGCTGTCAGTTTCTCGGACTGGTCTCGTGGGGAAGCGAAGGGCGCGACGTGTCGCGCCCGTACATCGCTGATCGGAAACCGTGTCCCGAAGCGCTCATCGCTAGTCGGCCCGCTCCAGATAGAACACCCGCGGTTTCGTTCCCAGCTCTTCCAGCAGTCGTCTCGATCGGCCGCTTTCGACCGACTTCGATACCTTGCTTTCGCGGTCGTTCAGGTCCCCGAATGCCATGGCCTCGGCCGGGCAAGACTGCACACAGGCGGGCTGCACATCTCCGTCAGCGACTGGGCGGCCCTCGTGCTTGGCATCGAGCTTTGTCCGCTGGATGCGTTGCACACAGAAGGTGCACTTCTCCATCACGCCGGCGGGCCGGACGGAAACATCAGGGTTTAGTTGCAGATCGAACGGCTCGGGCCAGACCGGATCGAACCAGTTGAAAAAACGCACCGTGTAAGGACAGTTGTTGGCGCAGTAACGCGTCCCCACACAGCGGTTGTAAACCTGCACATTGAGACCTTCGGCATTTTGATACGTCGCGTAGACGGGACAGACGGGCTCGCACGGGGCATCGTCACAGTGCTGACAGAGCACGGGACGATACTTTACCTTGATATTCGGGAACTCGCCTTCGTAGTAGCGGTCAATTCGGATCCAGTGGTGCGCACGGCCCTGGGCGGCGGATTGTTCGTCGGAGAGCGGCAGATTGTTCTCCGCATGACAGGCAACGACACAGGCTTCGCAGCCCGTGCAGCGGTCCAAGTCAATCGTCATCGCCCAGCGATGCGGCTGCGGTTCCGTCTGTTCGTCCGGGGTTTTATTTGTTTCAGCGGCCACGGGGTCTCCCTTCGTCGGTTCGAATTTTCTTCATCGCGCTTGATCGACTTTTGCGGTCATAGCCTTTCCGCGTGAACTTCACGATCGACGGCCGAAAACTGCACCAGGCCTCGCCTTTGGCCTACTTTTTCGATGCGCACGCGAACATGCCCCAAGGCTGGGACCCCCGTCTGCCGGTCAACAACGCCGGCAACCAATAACAAAGGATTCGCACCGCGTCCGGAAGCGTAGCGTCCGTAGTGGGCGTGTCCCTGGCCGATGGCCATACTGACGACTCCCGGAATCGCGGCGGGGTTGACGTAGGCCGGCGCTTCGAGGCTCGCCTCGGGGGAGGTCACTCTCACGATCTGGCCGTTGACCACGTCGAGTGCGGCTGCCGTTTTGGGATCGATCTCAACCGGAAGGCCCCACATGGCGCTCGAAGTCGGGTCCGGCAGCTCTTGCAGCCAGGGCAGGTTGGCACCTGATCCCTCGGAAAACTGTAAGGACGGGTAGGCTTGGAACACGAAAGGGTAGTCAGCATCGGCGTCGTGAGATTCGGGTTCGCTGAGCGCCGCGATCGACTTAAGGGGGGGCGGGCTCGACGCGGCGGCGGCCTCCATCCACCAGCCTCCCTGCCGTTCGCAGTAGGCGGCGAATTCCTTTTCGCTGCCGAATTCCGAGCTGGCGTTCCCTTTTTCGTAGAGCGCGCCGAACGCCCGCTGCGGGGTCTCCACTTCGATGGATTTGCCCAGCTTGCCGGCGAGTTGTGCCAATACTTCTTCGGTAGCGCGCGTATCGTAGAGTGGTTGAACAAAAGCGCGTGACCCCGTTATGGCTGTCATCGGTGCTACGGCCGGGACCAGCGCGGCAGCGGACTCCAGAGCCGAGTGGTCGGGCAAGATCAGGTCGGCATAGGCCGAGCTGTCGTCCACGAAAGGCGAAAAACTAATCACAGCGGAACACTGGGCGAGCCGCTCGGCGGAGGCCGGAACTTGGTAGGCGGGATTTGCGCCATCCAGCAGGATGACCTCCGCCTTGTCGAGACGCTGGAGCAGGTCTTCGTAGCGTGGGCGGCTCTCGTCCCACTCAGGAAGAAGCGGCTCGGAAGGGGCGCGGACACCGCCCTTTTCGTTGACGTTGCCCAGCAGCAGATTCAAAACGCTGGCCGCTACGACCGACTCCAGAGAATTGGGCCGAACGATAGACGCGCCGGCAACGACCACGGGAGCAGTCGCTTCAGAAAGTCGGTGAGCGACTTCCCGGATCTGCTTCCAAGGTATTCCCGAAAATTCCGCCGCGCGATCGACGTCGAGGGCCTCGTAGACTTCTTTGACGGCCGGAGGCAGGGAGCCGGGATCTTTTGCCCAGCCTTCCTTGAGCAGGATGTGGCCCAGGGCGAGAGCCAAAGCTTGCTCCCCGCCGGGTTTGACCGGCAGCCATTCGTCGGCGCTCCAACCGGTTTGCGAGAGGCGCGATTCGGCATGAACCAAGTGTCCTCGGATGCCCGGGCGTCCTTGTCTCATGTGTCCGAACCGGCGGGCGTAGAGGACGGGTGAGGCCCAGCCGGCGAGAAAATCGGCGCCGATGCTCAGCGCGAAGGTGGCGTCTTGGATTTCGTAGACCGGTAGGCCGCGCCAGCCGTAGACGCGCGCCGCGGCCGTGCGCTCGATGGTGAAGTCGGCGACCCCGGTCGTCGAGGCCGGCGGAGCGCCGATCGAATCCAGAAAGCGCTGTACCGTAGCAGCCCTTGATCCGGCGCCGGGGCGGCCGAGATAGACGATTCCTTGCGGCCCGGCGTCGAGAGCACGAGTAAGAACGTCGGTCGCCTCCTGCAGCGCTTCGTCCCACGAGATAGCCTCGAATCCGCCCGCGCCTCTCTCGCCCGATCGCTTTTGAGGTCCCCGCAGCCGGTCAGGATGATAGAGCGACTGCAGGCCTGCCTGTCCGCGGGCACACAGGCGCCCACCGCTGACGGGGTCCAGCGGGTTGCCTTCAATCTTTTTGATGGCCGCGATGGGTTGGCGGACTCTTTCGCCCTCGATCTCGATTTCACGCTCGGCCTCCATGACACGCACGATCGTGCCGCAGCCGGCCGAACACTCCCGGCAGACGCTCGGATGCCACTCTTCGACGCCGGGAAGGATCTGCTTCTCGGGAACGAGCAAGGGAATCAACTCCTGACCCGGTTTGCCACAGGCTCCGGTCAAGGCCACCCCCGACGTCATTCCTACTAGCTTGAAAAAGTTCCGTCTTTCCATCAGCGATCGGCTCGTTATCAGTAGTGGCAGGCGATGCAATCTTCGCTAGCTTGCTTCTGGCGATGGCAACTCAGGCACGTTCCCATGTTGTGATCCACCTGGGCGGTGACGACGGTCATTCCGCTGACCTCGCCATGACAGGTCGCGCATTCAATACCGGCTCGCACGTGTGGAGAGTGTCGAAACTTGACATGGGCGCTCTTGTTGAACTCATAGACTCTGACCCAAGGCACTTCCCGTTTTTTTTCCGCGTACTGACGCAGGATTTGGACTCCCGGGCCGTCGGTGGCAACTTTCTCGTGGCACAGCATGCACTTGCGAACCGAGGGCATGCCCGCCTCCGCGCGGGTGTCGACGCGGCTGTGGCAGTCAATGCACTCCAGGCCCTTGGCCACGTGCCGGTCGTGAGGAAATTCAATGGGTTGTTGCTGGCCTCGAGACGAGGGTGGACAAATTGCTAGAAAAGCGAGGGCCGCTAGACCAATGAAACGAATCGCAGGCATGTCTGACCGTGAACTTCGTCTTTGTAATCCTAATCGCGCTTGGACAGACACAAACTCACGTCGGGGACTGCAACAATCGCTTCTTTCTTGCCGTCCGCGGGCTTGCTGCCATACGCAGCCGCAACAGTCGAACAAGCCCGGAGGAAGAAAGCCCTCTATTGTACAACGCCGGCAAATCATGGGTAGTTCGGAGGCGATGGAGTGAGGGCACGGCATGCCGTGCCCCTACAATTCTAGGCCGCCAACAGTTCGGTAGGGGCACAGCATGCTGTGCCCAACGGCGACCAGAGGTCGCCGCCGCGGGCCGGAGGCCCGCGCCACCAATGTTTTAACGGAATCGCCGAGGCCGCCGCATGCCGGCGACATGCTGTACCCCTACGCTGCGTTGGGGGCGGTGCGAGGCAGAGTGGGCGCCTAACAGCCCGTGGGACCGTGCCAAGCGTTGGCACGGCTTCTGATTTGCTCTATCCTAAGGATCTTGTCTGGTCAGCGCTCGGGAGAGAATAAGCGGACAAGGTGTTCATCCTGAAAGGAGTGATTCTTGTGACACATGGCAAAGCTTGTGCAACGGCGCTGGCGTTTTTCGTTTGGTGCTCCGTCGCTCTGGGCGGGGAGGTGCGACGTATCGATGGGCCCGGCCCCATGGAGTTGCATGTTCACCTGACGGCAATAGCCGGCCACGCAAATCAACTGGAGGAAGCTTTCCGCGAGGCCTTTTACCCGGCCATCAGCAAACAGGCAGGGTTTCGACATTCGGACCTTCTGCGCATGCCTGACAAGGACGGCGAATACGTCTTGACGATTGCTTTCGAGAGTGAAGACCTGCGCGTGCGCTGGGCAAACACGCCGCTTCACAACGAAGTGTGGCCGAAGTTCTCCGCGCACGCGGTGGAAAGCAAGATGGGTATGGAAATATTTGGGGTAGTTGACGGCAGTAAGCCAAGTACCCGTTGACACGCTCACCCCAGCGTGATCCAAAGTAGCCTTGGTAAAAGTAAACGTTGTGAAAAATCGGGTACAGCCAGCCAATTCGCTTCAGGCTAAGTGCTTTGTTTCTGGGGCTATGATAGGGGGCGAATTGGTGGCGGTCCCCATTTTTAGCTCCTACACGACTTTTGCCATGGGCTGATAACCAAGAACAGTGGTTGGCTGGGCCTGCGTGGACGCAGAGCGGAAGCGACGGCTAGATTTGTTACCCTGATAGTTCGATAGGGATATGAAGGTTGCTCTAGCCGCAGGCAGACTCTGGCCCCCCGAAGCGGCACGAATCCTACACCCAGACGGAGGATTGAATGGCCGGACCTGACACGTTGGTCTTTTCCGATGATTCATTCGACAAGGATGTTTTGCAGTCGGATGTTCCTGTGCTGGTAGATTTTTGGGCTGCTTGGTGCGGACCCTGTCGACAGATGGAACCGGTCGTTGACGAAGTTGCTTCTGAGTTCACCGGTAAGGCGAAAATCGGCAAGTTGGATGTTGATAGCAACCCGCAAACTCCTACGCGTTACCATGTGCGCGGCATACCGACCCTGCTGGTCTTTAAGAACGGCGCCGTCGTGGACCAGATCGTGGGTGCAGTCGGAAAAGAAAAGGTATCTGACTTGTTGAACAGTCACCTGTAACCCGCCCTTGGTGTTGTTCCTAGGGATCTAATCCCTATCAAGACGAGACTCCCATAACAGTTGGCCTATGTACGACCCGGGGGTGGATCGATCCCTTCCTCTGAGGCGTCTTGGGGACCTGGCGTTCCAGGCTTTTTTTCTCCCTAATCTCTCTGGTTCGTCAGCAGGGATGGTCGGCGGGCGCCGTGATATCCTGAAATCACTGTGGATAGCGGGCATCTTATTGTCGACCTGAACCCTCCGCTAGCGACCGTCACGCTCAACCGTCCCACGCGCCGCAACGCGCTGTCGCTGGAACTGATGCAGGATCTGGGCACGTCGTTGCGAGATGTCGGCGCCAACAAAGAGATCTCGGTCATTATTTTGGCCGGGGCAGGCCCGGCCTTCTGTGCAGGCCACGATCTCACGGAAATGCTCGGGCGCGACATGGACAGCTACCGTCAGGTCTTCGACGTTTGCACGGACCTCATGACGGAAATACAGCGTGTCCCGCAACCGGTCATCGCGCAGGTGGACGGCATGGCCACTGCGGCAGGCTGCCAACTGGTGGCCTCCTGTGACCTGGTGATTGCCTCCGACCGGGCTCGGTTTGCGACGCCGGGTGTGCGTATCGGACTGTTTTGCAGTACACCGATGGTGCCTCTAACCAGAGCCATCGGACGCAAGCGAGCCCTGGAAATGCTGCTCACGGGAGACCCTATTGACGCCAAGACGGCCTGCGAATGGAGCTTGGTCAATCGCGTCGTGTCGAGTGAGCAGCTCCCTGAGGCTGTCCGGGAGTTAGCCTGCAGAATCGCGCAAGCAAGCCCCTTGGTTGTGCGCATCGGCAAGGAGGCTTTTTACTCCCAAATTGATCTCGACCAGCCCAAAGCCTATTCCTACGCTAAAGAAGTCATGGTGACAAACGCCATGGCAAGTGATGCGCAGGAGGGCATGAGCGCGTTCGTAGAAAAACGCAGTCCCACCTGGAAAGGGTGGTAGCTTTTTTCCCCAACACAACCTTGCGTAACAAAGCAGACCACGCCACTGGCAACTCTCGGTGTCTGTGCCCGTGAGCTGCCCAAAAGAGTTATACATCTACCCCGTTTTTAGTCGTATTACTTCAGTGGTACAGGGAATGCCTGCGCTCAAACCGGTACTGCTTACCTATTGCAAATATCACGACCACAGGGCATATAGATAAGTAGGCATAGGGCCAACGCAGATTGATCCGCAAGCTCAGTGGGTCTATCTGCGCGGAAGCCGGAACTGATCCGCCAATGACAAAACAGTCCGTGAAGCTCAAGGTCGTACAGGTTGCTCCTTGGGCTGTACTGGTCCTGGGCCTGTTCATTACGGCGTCAGCCTGGCACGCCGTGAGGTACGAAAAGGAACTCCTAGCACAGGCCGCGTTTGAGCGTGAAGTACAGAACGCCCAAGGCACGCTCGTGAAGCGAATTCGCAGCTACGAGACACTGCTAGGCTTGGCGGAAACAGTACTCGATCCAGCAGGCCGCCGTTCGACCACAATGGCGGATGGCTCCCTTCTCACGGACCTGCTAGAGAGGCAGTATCCCGCAGTGGCTGCACTGGGATGGATTACCGGCCAGGGTGATGCGCAGCCAGCGGGTAGAGGTGACGTTCGCTATCGCTTCCAGGGTATTCCTTTGGTTGCAGGCTGCTCGCGGCTAACGTTCGAGCTGCCCGCTACGGCCCAGGTCGCCGACGCTCTGTCGCGTGCGGGTGAGAGCCAGCGGGTCGCATCCAGCGACAAACTGGTTGTGGATTGTGGCACGGGGCCTCTTGATTTCTTGTTATTCGTGCAAGCGGCGGACACCGACGGCGGGCGCCAAGGCTGGATCGGCGCCCTGGTACGCCCCGCTCCCCTACTGACGTCTTTGTGGAACCCTGGGGAAGTGCCGCTCGACTTCTCGGTCTTTGCCGATCCCGGTGAATCGTCGGAAGCTCTGCTTTACTGGGTGGGAGGACCTGAGCCTGAGGACTCAGCCTGGTTTCAAAGGTCGGTCAGGGTGACTGTGGGCGGGCGGATTTGGAGCCTTCGGTTCACGACACGTGAGGCCTTCGACCGGGTTTTCGAGAAAAAGACGGCCTCGACGCTTCCCTGGCGCGGATTGGCACTCAGCGGGCTAGCCTTCGCAATAACCTGGACGCTTAGTGTGGCGCGCCGCGCGAGCAATGTAGCGGTGAGAGACCGACTGTCGGAAACGGGACAAGTTGCAAGGGCGGTGGTCAAGAACACACTCGAAGCAGTGATCACTTTGGACAAGAAGGGGACAATTCGGTTCTTGAATCCGGCCGCGGAGCACATGTTTGGGTACAAAACGACAGAAGCCTTCGGCACGAACACGAGCGAGATCCTCGAATCTGACGGAGCCAGAAAGATAAAGTTGGTCCGGCTGCTGTGGGCCGGAAATTGGAAAGAAGAGCGGGAATTCACGGGCCTCCGGAAGGACGGGACGCGGTTTCCCGTGCGGATTCGCGGCAGCAAGGTAAGCACGACAGACCGCCCAGTGTTCACACTTTCCGTGCGCGACATCACGAAGGAAAAACGGGCAGAAGAAAGGCTCCAGCAACTGGCCTCGTTGCCCGATGACAACCCGCTGCCGATCGTTGAAGCGGACCTCGAGGGGAAGGTGACCTACGTGAATCCCGAAGCATCCAGGCGTTTTCCGGATCTTCAGGAGGGGGACAGCGGTCACCCCTTGTTCGTGAAGCTACCTGACGCAATCACGAAGTTGGGCGAAGGAGTCGTGCCGCGCGTCGTTGAAGAGGTTCAAGTTGCAGACTCCACTTACGAGCTGCACATTTGTCACGTTCCCAACAAGCGGTTTATACGAGTTTTCGCCTTCGATATCAGCGACCGTCACGAGGCGATGCACGACGCTCTGACGGGGCTGGCAAACAGGAAGACGTTCCTTGATCGACTCTCGGATGCGGCTAGGGCGTCCCAGGGCGTGGCGGGTGGCATTTTCGCTGTGCTCTTCCTCGACCTCGATCACTTCAAGGTGCTTAACGACAGCCTGGGACACATGATGGGGGATCGACTGCTAACCGCAGTTGGGCGCCGCCTGGAAACTTGCGTTCGACCAGCCGACCTCGTAGCGCGCTTGGGTGGAGACGAGTTCACGATTCTGCTCGAAGACGTGGATGACGTAAGAGCGGTCACGCGCGTTGCGTCTCGCATTCAAGCACAATTGACCATGCCTTTCCAGCTTGGTTCGCACCACGTGACAACCTCTTGCTGCATCGGCGTAGTCACGAGCTCCGTAGGCTTCGACGGGACCCCTGACCTGCTGAGTTTCGCTGATGCAGCCATGTACCGGGCCAAGATGACTGGACGGGCCCGCTACGCGGTCTTCGATCCACTGGTGGACCGTGAGGCCCTGTCAAAGTCACGGTCAACATTTCCGGCGTGAAGGGGCAGCGTCGCCAAAACGCTCTCTGATAGGCTTGTAGGCGTTCTGTTACTACGAGTCCAAGATCGAGTCGTCGCATTCCAAGACGAAGGGCAGGGAACACCCCTGCTTCTCATGCACGCCTTTCCACTGGATCGGTCCATGTTTGAACCGCAAAACAAAGGGCTTTTGGATTCGTTGCGACTGATTACGTTCGATTCACCGGGCGTCGGCAACTCGGAGGCGGGTCCGGTCACGATGGAAGAGATCGCGAATCTGGCGGTCGCTATCTTGGACTCCCTCGATATCGATAAGGTGGTGGTCGGGGGTGTTTCGATGGGCGGCTACGCGGCTTTCGCGGTTGAGCGCCGTTACCCCGAGCGCCTGCTAGGGATCTTGTTGGCTAACACCAAGCCCGCGGGTGACACCGAGAAAGCCAAAACGGGTCGCCGCGAACTGGTTACGGTCGCTCGGGAACAGGGAGCCGCCGCCATCGCCGATCGTATGCTTCCTAAGCTGCTCGGTGAAACGACGCGTCGTGAAAGACCCGCCGTTGTCGAGCGCGTTCGCGCAATCATCGAGTCAACTGCTCCTGAAACCATCGCCCACTTGCTTGATGCCCTCGCCCGGCGGGCCGACTCCACAGATCGGCTCGCCGAGATTTCCGTTCCGACCCTAATCATTGCTGGAGAAGAAGATTCCTTGGCGCCGGCGAGAGAGACCGGTGAGTGGGCGAAACAGATACCTGGCTCGCGTTTCGTAGCCTTACCGGCAGCTGGGCACCTCCCGAATCTGGAAACTCCGGAGGCCTTCAACGCTCAAGTCAGACAGTTCTTGGCGTCGGACGTGGGCCAGGTGGCCCCGAATGGTTAAGTTCAGCAGGTCCCAGGCCGTGACCGTTGGTCAGCAACCTCCGAGCTGATTCTTGGAATACAACACCTGGTCGCACGGAACGGTGATGGGAAGGTTCAAGTACGCTCCGATTGCCGGCAGGAGACGGTTCGGGGGAGTCAGGTAACTCAAGCTGTCACGGAGCTCGGTGTTTTCACAAAGGTCAGCCAGCCGTGACGGTCTTCCTTTTGGCATGTGATGACCGCCGTGAATTCCTGCTGAAGGCGCACGGTCATGGGACCTCGTTGGCCGGAGCCGATCTGAATGCGGTCCACCGATCGAATGGGTGTGATCTCTGCTGCCGTACCAGTGAAAAACAGCTCGTCGGCGATGTAAAGCCACTCGCGTGGAATCGCCTGCTCGATCAATTCGAAGCCGATGTCTTGACATAGTTGCAGGACGGTGGCGCGGGTTATCCCTGGCAATACCGATGTGCCCAGCGGCGGGGTGTAAATCTTGCCGTCACGAACTAGGAAGACGTTTTCTCCGCTCCCTTCCGAGACGTAGCCGGTAGCGTCGAGCGCGATTCCCTCGCTGTAGCCGTTCGTCACCGCTTCCATCTTGATCAACTGCGAGTTCATGTAGTTCGCCGCTACCTTGGCCATGGCCGGCAGGGTATTGGGGGCCAGCCTTGTCCATGACGAGACACACACGTCAACGCCTTTTTCGAGTGCGTCGGCACCGAGGTACTGGCCCCACTCCCAGCAAACGATGTACATCTCCATGGGGTTGTTCGTTGAGAGAACTCCCACGTCTCCGTACCCGCGGAAGGTGATGGGGCGCAAGTAACACGATTGGAGCTCGTTGACGCGTACCAGCTCAGGTAAAGCATCAACAATCTGCTGCTGGGTAAAACCAAGATCTGCCATACGGTAGATCTTGGCGGAGTCAAAGAGCCGACGGATATGGTCTTTGCCACGGAAGATTGCCGGCCCCGAGGAGGTGGCGTAACAGCGAATTCCCTCGAATACGCTGGTGCCGTAGTGGAGCGCGTGGGTCATGATGTGGACTCGAGCATCGTCCCACGGGATGAACTCTCCGTTCCGCCAAATCTTATCGGTGGGCTGAATCATTGCTGAATATCGATATGGTCTCTTATGTCCATTATTGCATTGAATGGGCCAAGATTTCGGAACGCTGCCGTCCGGAGTCCGCTCCGTACCGGCAAGCAGGGCCTTATAGGCGCTTTCTACAAAACTCCGCCGGCGGCGTTGGTAAGGAACGTCGGGGTGCTAACTGAAACCAAATGTCGGAGCGGCAAGCCAATTGCTTTGTGGCGCACGCTCTCAGCGTGCCGCGTCGAGACCCATCTCGACGCATGGTGAACCTCATCCACACCAGGAAGATCAGGGCGGGCCGAAGTAGCGTCGTTTGAGGAACGGCCAGCCGGGATGGATCCGGGGTAGGGAAGCCGGCTGTGTCACCGCGGAACGGACCCGGCGCTTCGCTGCTGCCTGGCCCCCGCCTATTCTAGGAGGACTCGAGGGTGTCTCAAGACCCCGTGCCCCCAGCAGAGAACGTCGGTGCGGAGGTCCGAGCCGGTACTTTTCGACCTCGATGGGGTTTTGGTTGATAGCGAGTACCTTCACTACCAGTGCTGGTCGGAAGCCCTTCGTCCCCGCGGTGCTGCCATCAGCTGGGAGAGGTATAAGCGCCGGCTGACAGGGATCAGCGACCCTGAAGCCGCACCCATTCTACTTTCGCTCGCCGACGACAACTCCAGCGACGAAGCTGTCTCGCGCGCCCTTGAAACCAAAAACCTCCTTTATCGAAAACGATCCAGCGTCGAGTTAGCCATCCCCGCTGAAGTATGCTCCTGGATCACCCATCCCTCCCGCAGCTTAGCCCTGGGTGTTGTTTCGTCGAAGCAGCCTCGACGAGGTCGAGCCGATCCTCACTAGGGCAGGGATTCGATCAGCCCTTGCCGTACTTGTATGCGCAGAAGACGTGCAGCGGCTTACTTCACCCGCCGGGCTAGTTAATCTCCTCGAGGCCCCCATGGAGAGAAACCACGAATAGAGGTCCTGGCCACACGCACTCGCGACACCCGGCAATGATCATAATGCAGAGCCTCATCTTCGTGGGAATCTCTAAGCTACTTCATCTAAAGGAGTTGTAATTTTAATGTGTAGAATGACAGCTGTAGCGCCATATTGTGTCGTATAAGATATATTATGTAAAATTATATTTCCCTTCCCGAGATTTCCCTATTCCCCAAATGCCACCTGACAGGTCCCCTGCCCGCCGTTTCAGACACCCGTTCCATATTGGAGGCTCGGGGCAAGTGAGGCAGAGCCGCGGCCAAGCGGAGTTTGGAATTTTCTGGCTCTTTTCGCGACCCTCTGACTCCGTACGTAACTACAGAGTAAAAGGCAGGCGACCTTTGTTGCGGAACGTGTCGCGATAAATGATCCCGGGAAGCCTCAACAGGGTGGCAACCCGTTGTGTGGGAGCGAGGTTCTTTCTAGGAGACCTGCCGATCCGGAAGCGGTCATAGTAACCTGAGGGCAAAGAGCGGTCGCTGAGATGCCTCGAATACGCCCTGTAGACACGGTTTGGCTTTTCTTTCTCGGCGCATTGGCGGCGCTCGTCGTAACCAAGCCGGAGCACTCTTTGTATGAGTGGCTGGTGCTGATCGCATTGGGCCTTTTGCAGGCCACCGAGACGCACCTGGTCACCCGCTCGGACGAGGTCGCAGCCGGCCTCTCGGTCGGAGTGAAGCTAATCCTCTGCTACTGGCTGGTTTGGGAGACAGGAGGGATAGAGAGCAGCTATTACCTGATTTTCCTGCTACCGATTCTCTCAGCGGCCTCGATCTTCGGTTTGGGGGGAACCCTGCTGACGACCGCTGGATCGTCGGGGCTCTACCTTTCCCTGCTCTGGTTTGTCGACCTTGAAACGTATTACGTCCCCCCGGAGGCCAAACAGGAGCTGACGGTGCGCGCCCTGTTTTTTCTCCTGACGGCGATTCTTGTAAACCGACTTGCCACGGAGAATCGTCGAAAAACAGAGAGCTTAGCCGAGGCGAACCGTGAGCTGCGGCAGGCCCAGGCAGAAGTACAGCGCTCAGAACGTTTAGCAGCTCTAGGGCAGCTTTCAGCGGGCTTGGCACACGAGATGCGGAATCCACTGGGTGTCATTTCGGCCTCGGCTGAGATCCTCGGTAAGAACGTAAGCAAGGAAAACGAAATAGCCCGAGAGGTAGCAGAGTTGATCCGGGGCGAAGTCGGGCGGACCAATTCGCTAGTAACTCGGTTTTTGAACTTCGCCCGTCCCTCTCCCCTGCGGCGCGAGCTCAACGACTTGAACGAGGTTGTCGAGCGTGCCCTGAGTCACCTGTCGGAAACCTTCAAAGATAGCGGCACCCAGATTGAGGTCAAGCGGCACTTGGGGGATCTACCTCAGTTCCAATTTGACGCCACGTTGGTCGAGAGCACGGTTGTCAATCTTTTGCTCAATGCCCAGGAGGCGATGCCGCAAGGCGGAGTGCTGAAGGTAACCACGGCACGGAATGGCTCGATGGCTCGGCTTGAGGTGACGGATTCTGGAGAGGGGATTGCCGAAGATCAGTTGGAGAGCATTTTTAATCCCTTCTATACCACCAAGCCGACCGGTGTCGGTTTGGGCCTGGCTATCGTGTCGAAGTTTGTGGATAGCCACGGGGGCAAGATTTCCGTCGTCAGCACGGCGGGCGAGGGGTCTACGTTTCGTGTCCTTTTGCCCATGGGAAGTGCATCGTGACCAAGAAGATCCTGATCGTCGACGACGAGGCAAAGATGCGGCGGGTGCTGGAGCTGCAGCTGACAGGCGCGGGGTATGAGGTCACCAAGGCGGCTTCGGCGGAAGATGGACTGAAGGCGTTGGATATGCCGGGAACGGGCCCGGATTTCGCTCTGGCGCTAACCGACCTGCGTTTGCCGGGGATCGACGGGGTGGAGTTTCTGCGCCGAATTCGCCGGCGTTTTCCTTCTCTGCCCGTGATTGTGATGACGGCTTTCGGAACTGTCGAGACCGCGGTCGAAGCCATGAAATCCGGGGCCAGCGACTATCTTTTGAAGCCCTTCGCCCTCGACGATCTGATGATCACGATTGACAAGGTCCTCGAGCTGCACGCCCTGCGGGACGAGAACGTAAAACTCAGGGCTCAACTCGAACGCCGCTACGATTTCGAACACATCATCGGTCACAGCGGGAAGATGCAAGAGGTTTTCGATGCTGCCAGACGCGTCGCTCCGACCCGGGCGACAGTACTGCTCGGTGGCGAGAGCGGTACCGGCAAGGGTCTTCTAGCACGCGCCATCCATCATCATTCCCCGCGACGGGATGCTCCTTTCACCAAGATCAGCTGCTCGACGATACCCGAGAACCTGATGGAGTCCGAATTGTTCGGTTACGAAAAAGGAGCGTTCACGGGCGCGACGCAGTCTCATCAAGGAAAGTTCGAACAGGCCGACGGCGGCACCGTCTTTTTGGACGAGATCGGCGACGTGCCACCCGCCGTCCAGGTCAAGCTGCTGCGCGTATTGCAAGAGAGGGAGTTCGAGCGTTTGGGAGGCAGCAAAACCATCCACGTGGATGTGCGGATCATTGCGGCTACGAACCAGGACCTGCGGGCGGCTCTCGAACAGGGCACTTTCCGAGAAGATCTCTACTACCGTCTGAACGTTGTGCCCATTAGCCTTCCACCACTTCGGGAGCGAAAAGAGGACATCCCGTACTTGTTGGACCACATCCTCACTAAATTCGGCGGTGACACGGAAAATCGCATGCAGGTTATTTCGCAAGCGGCCATGGAGAAACTCATGGCCTACCATTGGCCGGGTAACGTCCGCGAGCTCGAGAACATCATCGAGCGCAGCATGGTCTTGGCCCGCTCCGAGACGGTAGAGGCCGACGACATCCGACTTGACCACGCGACGGCGTCCTCACGATCCGAGGCGGCTGCTTTCCTGCCCCAAGGGATGACCCTCGAGCAGTACGAGCAGGAGTTGATCCGCGAGGCTCTGCGCCGAACCGGCGACAACAAGAGTCAGGCTGCACGACTGCTAGGGATGACTCGGAATGCGTTGCGCTATCGGCTATCGCAGATGGGTGTGGAGGAGTGAGCCGAGAAGGGGCCCAAACAGCCCGTGGTAAAAATCCTTCGCCTCAAAAAATGGGTACAGTCACCGATTTTCGTGGTCTACTCCATACTGGAAACAAAGCAGTTGCGGAAGCGAAAATCGGATGGAAGTCCCCATTTTTCGCTGAACCTAACTTCTACGACGGACTACTAGTCCTCAGCCACCTCCGCCTTCGCCGCTTTCACCATTTCGACCAATACCTCGCGCGTCTCCTCCGGGTTGCTGACTTCCCGGCTGAAGGCGATGCGCGTACCCCTCATGCCGTCAACCGTTTTGAGTCGCACCTGGAAACCCAGGCGATCGACGGCGGTCATCTGCGCGGACGAGCCTTCGATTTTCGCTTGCGCCCGTGCCAGCAGCAGTAACGCGTCCTCATGGTCGGCATTCATGTGGCTGATGATCCTGCCGGCGCCGTCGGCAAGAGGATCGGGGCCGGCGGCCAGGTAGTCCTCGGCGGAGACCCAGCCCATGACTCCGAATCCTCCCACATAGTAAACATCGACGATATCCATGCGGTAAAAATTGAAGTCCTCGAAGTCGACCCAGTAGGCGGCGTTCGGATAGGACGCTAGATACAGCTCCCGTACGTGCGATGTCTCGTCGTCGGCCACGCGGGCGATTTCCCCCATAAGCGTCACGCGAGAGGCGCCGAGCGCGTCCCCGTCTGCGTCTGATTGCGTTACCAGCAGCGACCCCCTGGGGTCGGTGGCGATGTTTTGGGTGTGCATGGCCATGCTGCTAATCAGATAGATCGGTCGCCCGCGTTCGTCCAAGGCGTAGGGCATCACGGAGCCGAAAGGCCAGCCGGTGCGCTTCTGCGAACATGTTGACAGCGACCCCACCCGGCCCACGTAGGCCAGCGTGCGCGCCCGTTCCGCATACGACGGCTCGGGTAGTTGGGGCTGGTTGCTTGGCGAGCCGCTGTAGCCGTGCTGCCTAGAGGATGCGTTTTTCACGTGGAGATTCCCCTTTTGGGTGTAAAAGAGTCGAGGACAGCCCGTCGAGCGTTGGAAGGTATGTCACTGGCCCAATAACGCCACCCACGCCGCTGCGTGTGCCGGGCAGACCGTTTTTTCTGCGTACGCTTTGCTCTTGCTATTCTAGTCCGCCACGGGGTTGGCTCGTTACCGTGAAAGCGAACACTTTCGGCCGCTCCAAGTCGGCGGCCTGAGAACAGAGGACGCATGAGCTTTCAGGGATTCATTTTCGACCTTGACGGAACGGTCGGCGACACGCTACCGGTGTGTTTTGCTGCGTTTCGCGAAGTTTTTCGCGAATATCTAGGACGCGATTATGCAGATGAGGAAATACGGGCCTTGTTCGGCCCGACGGAGGAAGGGATTATTCGAGACTTGGTCCCCGATCGTTGGCAGGAATGCTTAAGCGATTTCTTCCGCGCTTACGAGAGAGCGCACGACCGCTGCCCACAGCCGTTTCCCGGCATGGACACCGTTTTGAGCACCCTGCAGCGGAGGGGCGTTAGGCTGGGAATCGTGACCGGGAAGGGGTTTCGAACCGCAACTACTTCCCTGAAGGTCTTCGGCTTGGCAGAGACGTTTGATGTCGTTGAGACCGGTTCGCTTCACGGAGGAATTAAGCCTCAGAGCATGAGTAGCGTCCTCGAAAAGTGGCGCTTGGAACCTCGTCAGGTGGCCTCCATCGGCGACTCACCTTCCGATATCCGCGCCGCGCAGCAGGTGGGAGCGACAGCGCTAGGGGCCGCCTGGGCCACGACGTCCGACTACGATATGCTGAACGCTCAGAACCCGACAGCTGTGTTCCGACAGATTGATGAGTTCCTCGATTGGATCGACTCCAACGTGCCCCGTGTTGGGGTTTGAGGCTTCGGCTGGCCTTAGATAGAATTGGACTCCATGCGCGTCCGAATGCTTGGTCTGGTAGGTTTTTTCATCCTCCCTGCTGCTGTTGTCGCAGGCCAATTGCCCGAGAGCGATCAGCGTCATGTTATCCGTCACACCAACATGCACTATGAGATGCCGGAGTACTCCAGCCTCGAGGCTTGGAAGCAGCGTGCGGCGTTCTTGCGAAAGCGTATCCTCCATAGTGCCGGTCTAGCGCCGCTTCCGGAAAAGAAGCCGCTCAACGCTCAGGTTTTCGGGCGTGTCCAACGCAAAGACTACATTACCGAGAAAGTTCTGCTCGAGACCTATCCGGGCTTCTTCCTGGGCGGCAACTTGTACCGGCCGATAGCGCCGGGCGGTCGTTTCCCGGGAGTCGTTTCTCCGCATGGCCATTGGCGTTACGGCCGTCTGGCCGACAGGCCGGTTGGCTCGGTGCCGGCCCGCGGAATCACCCTGGCGCGGCAGGGGTACGTTGTCTTCACCTACGACATGGTGGGGTATGGCGACACAATTCAACTCCCGCATGGATTCGGGGTCAGACGCAAGGAGTTGTGGGGCGTGAGCGTTCTGGGCCTTCAACTGTGGAACAGCATTCGCGCCGTGGACTTCCTCTCTTCCCTGCCCTACGTTGACGCCAATCGCTTAGCGGTTACGGGCGCGTCCGGTGGAGCGACTCAAGCGTTTCTGTTGTCCGCCGTGGACGACCGCATCCGCTATGCGGCGCCCGTGAATATGATCTCCGCCATCATGCAGGGCGGCTCGGTTTGCGAGAATGCGGCCAATCTGCGCCTTAACACGTTTAACGTGGAGCTGGCGGCGCTGATGGCGCCGAGACCGATGTTGGTCGTTTCCGCAACGGGTGATTGGACGCGCAACACTCCGACCGACGAGTTCCCCGCCATCAGGAAGATCTACGCTCTGTTCGGGGCCGAAGACGAGCTGGAGAGCGTTCAGTTCGACTCGCCTCACAATTATCACCAACAGAGCCGAGAGGCCGTATATGCATTCCTGGGAAAGAAGATTCTTGGCCGCCAAAGCTCTGCAGGCCTCAAAGAGGGGCCTTTCGACGTAGGGCGTTTGAGTACCATGCTGAGCTTGTGGGGCCGCGAGCTGCCCAGTCGAGCCGTTGACCTCGAGACGTTTGTCGCGGACCGAATGCAGGAAGCGAAGGCGCAGATCGCATCGCTCGCGCCGCGGGACGCGGAGTCTCTTAGCCGGGCGCGTGAGTTGTTGCGCGAACGGCTGGCCTTCTCCATCATGGTCGCCCCTCCGCCGACCGACGAACTCGCATCCGACCCCTTGAGCTCTTTGCCGAATGGCGAGGTTCTGGTCATTGGACGCCGCAAGCAGGGCGATCGGATTCCGGCCGTCATTCTTCGTCCCCGGCGCGCTAAGCCCGCTGTGGGGCCCACGCTGATCGTGCATCCCGAAGGGACGGCCTGGGTCATGAGCTCAGCGGAGAGTTTGGACGGGTTTGTGCGCGCGCTGTTGAACCGTGGTGGCGCCGTGATGGGGATCGATGCGTTCCAGACCGGTCGCGCGAAAATGACGTCCAGGCGATCTAAGAGGTTCTTCACCACTTTCAATCGCACGGATAATGCCAATCGAGTTCAGGATGTCCTGACGGCACTGACTTACTTGCGAACGACGTTTGATTCCCAACAGGTGAACCTTGTCGGCATGGGATCTGCCGGCGTGTGGACCCTCTTCGCAGCGGCGCTCGCGGAGGGTCCTGTTGATCTTGTCGCCGACTTGGACGGGTTCGTCGCCGACTCCGATGAGGAATTCGAGCGGAAGTTCTTCATCCCCGGTCTTCGCAAGGCGGGAGACTTTCGAGCGGCCGCTGTCCTGTTGCCGCCGGGCCGAACGCTGCTCTATCATGCTGCTCCGTCGTTCCCTACCGAGTGGTTCGAAGCAAGCTTTGAGGCCGCCGGAGCGCAAGACGACCTCGAGGTGCGGACCGGCCCACTGGATGAGGAGGAACTTTTGGAGCGAATCGCACCCCGCCGATCGCGCCGCCGGCGTTGAGAGAAGCGTAGCCTGATAACGCTATGGAGGTGCAGTTGTTTACCACGGACTTTACAGTCCTGGCGTTCGTTGGTAACCGCAGGCTGAAGTGGTAGGATGGGTGGTTGGGTTCCGGGCTCTGTGCAGCGAGAAGCTGCGAACCCCGCCAGGTCCGGAAGGAAGCAACGGTAGTGGCCTCTGTCGCGTGCCGCAGATCACCCGGAGCCCTTTGCGGGCCAGGCTGCTCGTTCTTCGATCCTCGGGAAAATCCGAGTTGTGATTTTGAGAAGGCGGGATTCCGTCAGGACTGGGGCGAGGGATCTCGAACCGGCCAGGGACGGTGGGATCCCTGGATCTCCCTCGGGTGAGAGGCACTTCGATGTATCAGGTCATCGCTCGCAAATATCGGCCCCAGACGTTCGACGACGTCGTCAACCAGGAACATGTCAAACAAACCCTTCGCAATGCCCTGCTGCAGGGTCGCGTAGGCCATGGGTACATCTTTTCCGGCCAGCGCGGTACCGGCAAGACCACGATGGCTCGGATCGTGGCCAAGGCGCTCAATTGCGAGCGAGGACCCACCCCAGAGCCCTGCCTGACGTGTTCCAGTTGCACCGAAATCACCGCCGGCAATTCGATCGACTTGATCGAGATCGACGCCGCTTCCAATCGTCGCATCGACGACATTCGGGAACTGCGCGAGAACGTGCGCTACAGGCCGGCACGCGACCGCTACAAGGTTTTCATCATTGACGAGGCGCACCAGATCACTTCCGACGCTTTTAACGCCCTCCTGAAAACACTGGAAGAACCACCGGAATGGGTGGTTTTCATTCTTTGCACTACAGAGCCCCACGAGTTTCCCGCGACCATTGTTTCACGTTGCCAGACGTTCCCGTTCCGGACGGTCGAGCTCGAACTCGTGGTTAAGCGCATACAGTGGATCTGCAGCCAGGAAGGCGTGGAAGCAGACGCCGACGCCCTGGTGGCCATTGCGCTGGCCGGTGACGGCAGCATCCGGGATTCCCTTTCGACCCTTGACCAAGCCATCGCGTGCTTCGGCAAAAAGCTCGAGGTGGAACCTGTCCGAGACCTGCTCGGCGTGATCCCAGCGGAGATTACTGAGATCATCGTCGGGGCCTTGCGTGAGGGCAAGTCCGACACCATGCTTGAGATTGTCGATCGGCTGTTTCGAGAAGGCCGCAATCTGCAGCACTTCAGCGGTGAACTGACCCGCTACTTTCGCAACTTGCTTGTCATGAAGATTGCTGGTGGGGAAACACGCCTGGTTACTGCTGGGGAAAAGGAGCGCGCACAGTTAGCGTCTTGTTCAGAGCATTTTAGTGAAGAAGATCTAACCCGATACGTGAATCTATTACTGGAACTCTACCGTGATTTACAGCAAGCCTCGCAGCCGCGCTTGCGTTTGGAAGTCGGCTTATTGAAGCTGGTCTACGCCAGCCATATCGAGTCAATCGAGAAAGTCCTTGCCGATTGGGGCGAATCTCAATCTTCGTCCTCAGCTGGGCCGGCTACTGGCGGATTGAGGGGATCCTCGGAGCCCGTATCCCGTAGCTCGGCAGCCGGCCAGGAGGCTGTTAACGGGCCCGCAAGCCGTGCCGAATCTGGCACTTCGGAGCATCGTGATACACTGGGGACCCCTCGCGAACCCGCCGAAGAGGGTCTGAACGCAGCGACTTCAGCCGATCAGGCAGAGGGAGTGTCACCGCCGCAGCAGACTCGAGGAGAGTCGAGCACAGGTAAAGCAGAGTCCGCGGGCGGTCAGAACGATGCCAGGGCTCGGGCGATGGCCGACCCGGAAGTGCGGAAGTTCCACGAACTCTTCGGTGGCCAGGTTCGGGAAGTCAGAAACCTCAAGGAGTATTCATCGTGAAAATGCCCGGTAACATGCAAAAAATGATGCAGCAGGCGCAGAAGATGCAGGAGCAGTTGCAGGCGCAGATCGCCGAGATCCGCGTCGAGGCATCTACGGGCGGCGGCATGGTGACCGTCAAGATGGATGGCCAGAAAAGCGTTCTCTCCATCGATATCGATTCCGAGGCGCTCGAGGATCGCGAAATGCTGCAGGACATGATTCGCGGGGCCGTCAACGAGGCCGCAAAACGCGTGGATGAAGAAGCCCAAGGGAAAATGGGCGGCATGCTAGGCGGCATGGGCCTGCCCCCCGGTATGTTGGGTTAGTCTCGGAACATATTCGCTGTAGAGAGTAACGCAGTTTCAAATCAGTGAGGAGCGGCTTTAGCCGCAGCGACGTACCCACCGTCTACCAACAACTCCTTCAGCAAACGCACTAATCACAGTATCGAACCATGGAAGATCTTGCCGCGCCGATGTCCCGCTTGGTCGATGAGCTCAAGCGCCTGCCCGGAGTGGGCTCGAAATCCGCCCAGCGCATGGCGTTCCACCTGCTAGGCGTCGAGAAGGCGGATGCTGCCCGCCTAGCCCAGGCTGTTCTCGACATGCGGGAGAGGATTAAGCTCTGCGCGCGATGCAATAATCTGTCAGAAGATTCACTATGTCACTTCTGCCAAGACCACCATCGCTCCTCGAAAACGCTTTGCGTCGTGGAACAGCCCAACAACATCATCGTCATCGAAAGAACCCGCCAGTACAACGGCCGCTACCACGTCCTGCACGGCGCGCTTTCGCCGCTACGCGACATCAAGCCCGAGGATTTGAAACTCAAGAACCTTCTCGAGAGGCTGCGCGAGGATGAAGTCGAGGAAATCATTATCGCCACCAGCCCCACTTCCGAAGGCCAGGCCACAGCTACTTACCTGGCGCAGCTTTTGAAACCATTGGGAGTGCGCGTCTCCCGGATCGGCATGGGCGTGCCGGTCGGCGCCGAGCTTGAGTTCGTAGATGAGGCAACCATGATGGAAGCGATGGAAGGCCGCCGGGAATTGTGAATCCTCGTAGCTTCGGGTAACTCAGCAGCTCGCGACGCGAATGCCCGTTTCGCGAATACCATCGATTCAGCAGATTCAAGTGGGCACGGCATGGGGTGCGCCTGCCGATTGAGGGCTATATGCCCGACGTTTCTACGCCGCCGGGCAGCGATACCCGCTCCGCGAATTAGCAACGGCAAACGGGATCGAACCTATCGCCTCAAATTCACGCAAACCAGCGTGTTCTTGCTCCGGGCGTAGAACAGCCCATCGGCTATGGCCGGGTAGGCGCGGACTGTCCCGGAGAGGATTTTCGCTTTCGATATCGGCCGAAAACTATCGGGCGAAGCCTCAGCTAAAACCAGTTGTCCGCCCTCGCGCATGAGGAGGAGTCGATCGCCGGCCGCCGTCACGGTGCCGGCTCCAAACCCGTCCTTGCTCCATCGAACTTTTCCCGTTGCCAGCTCGACACAGCGCAGACTCGGCCCGTACTCCTGGCGGCCGTGATATCCGTAGAGGTAGCCATCGTGATAGATACTGGTCGCGTAGTGGTTGCTGAGTACATCGTCCGACGACCAGAGTTTCTGAAGTTCTCCGCCCTTGACTTGCAACAGAACCGCGCCGGTTCCATAGCTGGCCGAGAGAAAGATCGACTCCCCGATGACCAGCGGCGTGGCGGCATTGACGGAAGCTCGACTGCGGGCCCGCCAGCGCATCTGGAATCCGATCTTTCCTGTTTCGGGGTCGGCGCAGACCAAACCTTTGCGAGTGAAGAACAAGATGCGGGGTGCGCCGAGTAGTGTCGCTGCAACGGGCGAAGAATAGCTCGCCTCGTCGTCAGCGGCCGTCCACAGCACGTCGCCGGTACCCGCATCGAACGCGACCAATCCGGTTCGGTTTCGCCCGCCGACATTGAGAAAAACCACGTTCTCGTGAACCAAAGGTGAACAGGCTGCTCCAAAAAAACCCTTCCCGGCACCGAAGCGGTCATGCGTATCGATGCGCCAAATCTTCTTCCCGGACTCGAAGTCGAGGCAGTGCAAGACGCCCTCCGCGCCGAACGTGAAGACACGTCCGCCAGCCACCGCCGGGCTGGCGCGCGGCCCTGGGTCGAAGCGGAAACTGTCGCGGTAATTCGTCGGATAGTCAAAAGACCAGACGGGTTCTGCTGTTTTCGCGTCGAGTGCCTCAACCACCTCTTTGTTCCCCCGGCGGTGGAAGAGGATTAGTCGCCCCTGGCTCACCACAGGGTTACTGAAGCCGTGGCCGACCTTCTTGCGCCACAAGACGGGAGGCCCGGACTTGGGCCACGAATCCGCCAGGTCCTCACCGCTGTAGACGCCGTCACGGCTGGGTCCCAACCATTGAGGCCAATCGGCGGCGAGGCCGGTGGAAGGCTGTAAACAGAGTGCGAATCCCAGCAAGCAGGTACTGACCCTGTTCTTCTTACGCAATGACGAAGGTGCCACACCTTTCAGGTGGCTGGTCATGATTGAGTCATCATTCGGTGAAGGCAACTTCTCGTCGCAAGCGTGCTGTCACGGGGCTGCACCTACAGGCCGTGGCGATGCTGACTCGCCAGTCAGCAGATCCGCATTCCTACCGTTTCCAATGCAAGCGGAAATGGTAGCGGTCGTCGCTTCTTTTGGGGTCGGAAACCTGTAGGACTGCCGTGAAGCCGTTCCCTTCCCAAGGTCGCTCCAAAACGACAATCTTCCCGCGACCGTCTTTTTCTTCGACTTTAACACGGCCAAGCGTCGCGGCCGGCAGGGGTTGGGAGAACGAAAAGCGATCGACTTCCACCGGGCGTCCGGAAGTGATTTCCGCAAACACACGATCACCGCGTATCCGAAACACGACCGTCCCGTCGATCCGGCCACGGAACTCGAACCGCCCCTCCTTGTTGCGGTTGTAGCGCCTCGGGTCATTGTCATCGGAGTGCAACTCGACACCGGCCGGATCCTGAGGAAGGGCGGGTTGAGTCTCATCGCCTGGTGATTCCTGTTCTTCCGCAACGTCTTCGACAAGGCGGATGTTTTCCAGGTGCTTGGAGAGTATTCGGCTTCTAGAAGGCGCTGGCGGGGCTATGGCAGCCAGCTCGTCCCACTCCCAACGCAATCGAGCATGATAGCGGTCGTCGCCGCCTTTGGGATCGGAGATCTTCAACCGCACGGTGAAGTCATTGCTCTCTGACGGGCTTTCCAAAAGACGGACGTCGCCGCGGCCATCCTTCTGCTGTAGCTCGAACTTCCGGAACGTTGCTCGTGGCACTGGTTGGGTGTAGTCAGAACCGCTATCCACGGGTGGCTTACCGTCGATGAGGCGATACCGCAACAGCCCCCCTTGAATGAATACCTCGACAGCCCCGTCCACTTTCATGCGGAGGTCGAACTGGCCCTTCTTTGACTTCAAGTCGAAGTCGCTGCTAGGTTCGGACGGCAACTCTCGAAGCCCGGAGACAACTCCCTCTTCGGCACGGCTCTCATGAGATGGCTGGCGAAGTTTCGGCGGAAGTCGTTCTAGCCACGCACCGCTCGGCGCCTGCGCCGGCGGCTTCCCAATACCAAGATACGGATTGAACACATAGTCAAGCGAAAATCGCCCTGGAATCCTCAAGTCTTGAGACACCGCGTACGCCGGATCCAAAGCCCACTGCCCGGTCGCCAGAACCTTCTTCTTGCGAGTTCGGCGGTCGTGCCAACCCCAAAAAAGTTTCGCCTTGTTCGAGCCGAACTTGCGACCAAGAAATGACCCCGCGATCTCCGGATAGGGCGAACGAGGCCGACCCCCGTAGGGCTGGTAGGCATAGTAGGCGTCGAAAGTACGGTCCTGACGGCCCCGGCCTTCTTGCGCCCGCACCCACCAGTGGTCGTAAATCGACAGCAGCTCGTAGCCGACCTTACGGTCGTTGCCGTGGCGCGGCCGCTGTGCCACGCCTTTGTATACATAGGTCACACCCGTTCCGGCAGTGAATCGATCCTGGGAAATCGAGTATCGGGAATGACTGCCTGTAGAGCCGTAGACCCCGTGGCCCCCTGCTTCAATGAAGACAACCGGGTGCGATTGCTGATAAGTCTCGATCTTGCCGTCGGGGCTGTGAACGTTCTTTTTGACCCGCATTTCCAATTTGATTCAGACCTCTCGACCTTCCGGCGGCCTTGAGCGTCTTTATTCATAGGGGCTAGAGCCCGATGAGGACGCCATGGAGGCCAACACCCAATGGGTGAAAAACAAACCAAGCCATTCCAGCTAAGTTTCAACGGCTCGTAGAAAGTCGATTTCCAGGGATCGCACGTCACTTCCGACGGTGGCTTGATCCTGGTTCGGGAGTTGGACGAGCGACTCGGACTCGGGAAACTGATCGGCGAGCATCTCACCGACTCCCGGCAAGGCACAAACAAGCAGTTCACGTTCGCTGATCTGTTGCGGCAGTCGGTCTACAGCCGCTTGGCAGGCTACGAGGACGTCAACGACGCCGTCCGAGTGTCGGCTGACCCGACGTTTCGCTTGATCGGCTCGCAGAAGATCTGGGATCGCGGTGCGGCCTTGACCTCGACGCTGCACGGCTTCGAGACGGAGATGCTGGCGAGCGAAGAGAACCTGCTGGGGCTGATGGCGCTGAACCGAGAGCTGGTCGGGCAAGCGGAGGCGTTCGACGACTCCGAGCGGGTCGTTCTGGACATGGACTCCACCGAGAGTCCGGTCCATGGCCAACAGGAAGGCAGTGCCTACAACGGACACTTCGAGTCGGTCTGCTACCACCCGTTGCTTTTGTTCAACGGTCATGGTGATTGCCTCGCTGCCAAGCTGCGTCCCGGCAACGTGCACAGCGCCGAGGACTGGGATGAGCTATTGTTGCCGGAGATCGAGCGCCAACTGGCCGAAGGCAAACAGGTCACCTTTCGCGCCGATGCCGCCTTCGCCAAGCCCGAAATCTACGAAGCACTGGAGGAGCGCGGCGCGGACTACGCGATCCGCATTCCGGCCAATAAGAGCCTGGAGCTGGAGATCGAAGACATCCTGTTTCGTCCGCCGGGGAGGCCCGGCCGCAAGCCGCTAGTGCGCTACAAGAGCTTTCGCTATCAGGCGGAGAGCTGGAAGGGGCCCAGACGAGTTGTCGCCAAGGTCGAGCACCACCAGGGCGAGCTATTCGCGCGCGTCGGTTTTATCGTGACGAACATGAGCTTGCCAAGCCGGTCGGTGGTGCGTTTCTACAACAAGCGCGGCACGGCGGAGCAGTGGATCAAAGAAGGTAAGCAAGCGACGCACTGGACGCGGCTGTCGTGCCATCGCTTCCGGGCGAACGAGGTGCGCTTGCAGCTCAGCGTGCTGGCCTATAACCTGGGCAACTTGTGGCGGCGGCTGGGGCTGCCGCAACGGATCAAGAGCTGGTCGCTGACGAGCTTGCAGCACCGGCTGATGAAGACGGGCGGACGGCTAATTAAACACGCGCGGTATTACTGGCTCTTGTTCGCGGAGGGACATCTGAACCGGCGCCTGTTTGGCGACATGCTGCGGAGGATCTGGGCGCTGCCTGTGCCGGGCGGGTAGCACGCGACTTGCCGAATGCGAAACCTGAGTACTGAGGACGGAAGCTCGGAAGGGTGTCTGCGAAATTGACTTCGCAGCGGCGGATCAGCCCCCATGAGGGGCAAGAAGGGGGCTCGATCGGTCCCGCCTCAGCCGCCGCCTCTTTCGGGTGGAGAAATGGTTGCGCTTCGCCGGGTGAGGGTGTAGACTCGTGCCGTCAGAGGAGCCAAATCGGAAATCCTGGCTTAGACGGCATTTTCTCTTTCTCCATCTTGCCTCTGCGGATGGCCTCCTTTGCTGGACTGGGAGCGCTGAGTGTGGCGTGCTGTTACTTGCTCTACGCGCTATACGCTCGATTAGTGCTTAACGAATCACCCGCGGGCTTCACCGCGTTGATCTTCTTCATTGTGTTTCTCTCCGGCGTGCAGATGCTGTTTCTGGGCTTGATTGGTGAATATCTCGGCAGAATCTACGAAGAGACCAAACGCCGGCCGCTGTACATCGTAAGTCGAATCGTCGGGAGATAGCGGTGGATCCCGCTTATGTCGTAAAATACGCCGAACTCTATCGCCGCCATTGGTGGTGGAGATCCCGCTTTGATGCGGCGGTCGGCCCGGTAAGAGTACACGTTGTTGTGCGCGAGCGTCTCCATGACGATCATGCGCCCGTACTTCGAACCGTCCTTCTCAACCGTTACTACAGCGCCCTCGTTGTCATTCTCGTGGCAGGTGCCGGCCACACATTTGTCCGAATAGTCGCGCGGATGAAAAAAATTGTAGATCAGAAACCAGTGAGTGTCGGTCTCCATGGCTGCGTAGTAGACGTAGGCCTGCGAGCTGCCCGCCTCGGCGGTATCCCAGTTGTTGTCTCCCCGCCAGTCCCCGTCGAGGTCAAAGCGCGCCAGGAAGTCAGACTTCGGCTGGAACCAAGTTTCTTGCGCTACGAACGGCGCGTAGTGTTCCGCCAAGCGACGGTAGGGGTCCCGAGAGGGGCGCTCCTTGGAGAATCGCACCTTCTCTTGCTTGCGCCTTGAAGTAGCTTTAGGATCCACGGTGACGGTTATGGAGGCCGTCTTGCCGTCGATGTCAGCCTCGATTTGATAGTTGCCGGCTTTGGCGGGCGCCGTGTATAAAACGCTGTCTTTGAGGACAAAGTTACTCTGCGCCCGGCCAAAGATGACCGCACCCAGCCCGGCTCCTTCTTGCTGATAGAACGACTCGTCTTCCTTCCCTTGATAACGGAAGGGTTTCGAGAGCCACCCTGGGTCCGAACCTTTGACAACTAAGTTCGCTGCACCCTTGCGAAGGCGCACTTTCTTCTTTAGTCCGTCTTCGTCCGTCAAGTCTCCGTAAGCGAGTACTTGCACAACCAGCGTCTCGAAGGGGCGAACGCGAGCATCCTCCGGGTCCGTGCGCAGTCGAATCTCGGAGAGCAACGGACCAGCAGCGTGTCCGATTGTCGAGCAGCAAAGAACACATAGGAGCGTTCGTACTAAGCGCATGGTTTTGCCCTTGTGTCTAGTGGATTGTACTGGAGACGAATTCACTCATAGATTCGGAAATGTCTGGCTTGAAAGCCCGACACAGCACGCTGAAAGCGTGCGCCACGTCGCCCGGACGGTCAGAAAGTCTTGTCTGGGACAACTTGCCGGCAGACCTCACGGTGAACGACGGGCCGTAAACGCCCCTCATTGGAGCATAGGAATTGGTGGCCTTGCAATGGCGGACGAACCCAGCCAAAGACCGGTTACGGCTGGCAGCACTCGGGGTAACCGTCATGTGTGGCGCAAGGTGAGTAACAAGCCGGCCGCCCACGAGCATCGTGGGCCGGCGTGATATTTTTAGCGTGGGTGACCGAACTTCCACCGAAATATCGGTTGGGTCTTCGCTCCGGTCCCCCGGGGTCCTACTGATGTTTGAGCAGTCTCACGTGATCGAATCGCTGCCGATCCTGACTCTGTTTCCCCCCAGTCGCTGCAACTGCCGTTGTGTGATGTGCGATATCTGGAAGATCACCACAGCGGAGGAGATCAGCGCCGCCGATGTCAAGAGACACTTGGAAGACATCGAAGCTCTAGGAGTGCGCTGGGTCGTGTTCTCCGGTGGCGAGCCGTTGATGCACAGTGACCTTTTTCGGCTGGCCCGACTCCTCGGAAGCGGCGGAATCCGAACGACGATTCTGACGACCGGTCTGCTGCTGCAAAGAGATGCGGCGCGTATCGCCGAGTCGATCGACGATGTCATCGTGTCGCTGGATGGTCCTCCCAAAATTCACGACCAGATCCGAAGGGTCCGTGGGGCTTTCGAGAATCTCAGAGCCGGGGTCGACGCCTTGCGTGAGTTTGATCCCTCCTTGCCGATAACAGCTCGCACTACCGTCCAGCGGCTCAACCACGCTTATCTCGGGCAGACGGTGGACACCGCCAAGGTGCTGGGCCTCGAGGCGATCTCTTTTCTTGCGGCTGACCTTGTTTCCAGCGCCTTCAATCGGCCCGACGGCTGGCCGATCGAGCGGCAGGTCGAAGTAGCGCTGAGCAAAGAGCAAATCGATGTCCTCGAAGCAGAGGTTGAGAGAGTGATCACTCATCGTCCCCAAGATATCGACGCCGGCTTTATTCGAGAGAGCCCCGAAAAACTCCGCCGTATTGTCCATCATTTCCGGGCCCACCTCGGGCTGCTCGAACCGATCGCGCCACAATGCAATGCTCCCTGGGTCTCTGCCGTCGTCGAGGCGGATGGTACGTTGCGCCCGTGTTTTTTTCATCACCCGCTGGGCAATGTTACGGAGAAGGGCCTGCGGCAGGTCATCAACGCCCCGGAAGCTGTTCGTTTCCGCGAGGACCTCGATGTGGCTACCAATCCTGTCTGTCGGCGTTGTGTGTGTTCGCTGTATCTACCCTTGGAAGCGGCTGATGAAACCCACGCCTTGGAGCTGAAATAACAACGTGGTCGGAAGTCTACACCAGCGACCGAAGCGGGCGAGGAACTATCTTACTCTTCCCTGCCCTTTTCCAGTAGCCGGCGGATCTGATCAACTGCCGGCGGCAGTTCGCTGTACTCCAGAACGTAGGATCCCTTTTTCACTAGCTGTTCCAGAGAAAGAATCTGCGAGTGGTTGATGTCTTTGTCGAAGCGTGGCAGTTCCAGGGTAAGACGGGCCAGCGCGTCGTCGCCCTCAAGGCTCGACAGCTTCGAACTACCGCTTCCAACGCGCTGAAGGAAAATGACGTGGCTGGCCTGGCAACTGTCGCTCGCGGCGATATTCGGCAATTTCCCGGTCTGGACCTCCATCATCGGTTGGCCATCGATGTCGAAGGAATCGGGGTATGTTGCGAGTTCAGGGAAAAACGTCCGGGCGCCCGGCTGAAGGCGGATGTATTGCGGCCTGCCAAGAACGGTCCGATCATCGCCATTCCGAAGGAGGTAGCTTACGTCGTCGCTGACGAAGGTCAGCCCTGCTTTGGCACAGGCGAAGGCGAGACAGCTCTTGCCCGAACCGGGCGGTCCCGACAACAGCACTCCCTGTCCGCTCGCCGCCACGCAGCTTGCGTGGACCGGCGTTAGGTGCCGATAGCTGAGCAGAGTGTGAACGATCGCTTCCAGGTAGTGGTAGCGCAAAAACGCGCGCTGGTGAGCTACAGAAGAACTGAGCCAGCAAGCAGCGATACTCCTCTCCAGATCACAGGATGCGAAGTTGTGGGCGTCCGCCGCCAGCACAAGTAAGTGCCCTTGTCCTCGGAAGGTGGGGGCAGCGGGATCTAGTTCCGAAGGCCCGTCCGTCACCGCGACGCGCAGCTCCAACGGGTCTTTGTCGAAAGTCTGGTTGCAGCCTGCCCAGCTCTCGTCGGCCGCCTCGACGACATCCGGATGGTTTGTCCAAAGGTCCAGTACAAAGCCGAGCGGATAGAGGCGCCTACGGAGTCCGAGCTCGGTCGAGTACCCCAGAGGATCCCAACTCAGCGTCCGTTCGGCCGTCATGGCCTCAGGTTATCACTATCGCTATAATCCGCATTTCTTAGGACCAAACTTGAGCAGACCGGGACGCCGACGTTCTGTCGGCATCAGCACAGACACGATTGTCCCTGCGACTTTGGAGTGAACCCCCAAAATGAGACAGTCGTGATAGCGACACTTTAGCCGGGAAAGGAACTGCGAGTGGGCAAGAGACGAGTTTACAAGTTTCCCGAAGAATACCGGAAGATGGCACTGGAGCGGCTGAAAAGCTGCCAGAGCGTGACAGCGCTGTCGAAGGAGCTGGGGATTCACCGAGGGCTGCTGTACAGGTGGCGAAATCGGATGGAGCCGACGGAGGAGGGGCCCGGTCCGCCGGTCGCCTCCCGCGAGCGGGAACTGCGCCAGGAGATCCGCGCGTTGCAGCGTCTGTTGGGGGATAAGACGCTGGAAGTGGATTTTTTCAAAGGCGCCTTCGAAAAAATCGGGGCTCGACGCCACGGCAGCGGCAGCTGTGGCGAGAAGGCGTCTACGACCAAATCCGGGAGTTGATGCCGCTGCAAGGCAGACTGAGTGTCGAGCGGATGTGCCGGCTGGCCCCAGTGAGCCGGGCTGGTTTCTATCGGTCATTCAAAGAGCAGATGCCGCTGGAAGAAGACATGGAAGTGCGGTCGGCGATCCAGGAGGTTGCCCTCGAACATCGGCGACGCTATGGCTACCGCAGGGTCGCGGCGGAACTCCGCCGGCGGGGGATGGTGGTGAACCACAAGCGCGTGGCGCGGATCATGCGCCAGGACGGGTTGCTCGGGGTCCAACCCCGGGCGTTCGTGGCCACCACGGAGGCCGATCATCCGCTGCAGGTTTACCTCAACCTAGCCGCCCGCATCAAGCTGACCGGGATCAATCAGCTGTGGGTGGCCGACATCACCCACATCCGGCTGAAGGCCGAGTTCGTTTATCTGGCCGTGGTCTTGGACGCCTACTCGCGGAAGGTGGTGGGCTGGGCGCTGGAGAGAACGCTGGCCGCCCGCTTGCCGCTGGCGGCACTGGAGCAGGCGATGGCCGAACGGCAACCGCCGCCCGGCCTGGTCCATCACTCCGATCGCGGTGTGCAGTACGCTTCCGGCGCCTACGTGAGGAGCTTGCGCCGCCAGCAAGCGATCCCCAGCATGAGTCGGCCGGCGAACCCCTACGACAATGCCAGTTGTGAGAGCTTCATCAAGACGCTCAAGCGGGAGGAGATCTACGCCAACGATTATCAGGATCTCGACCACCTGCGCGCGAACATCGAGGACTTCATCGAGCGCTACTACAACCGCTGCCGCCTGCATTCGGCGCTGGGCTATCGGCCCCCCGAGGAGTTCGAGCGGGCCGCCGGGACGAAGGCGGCTTGCGCCGGAGCGACGATGAGTTTTTTTAGGCAGCAGGAGATCTATCGATCCGATGGGAAGGGGTTGCTGAACGAGAAGCCGACCGCAGCCGGCTCCCCGAACCATCGTTTCGATGAGTCTCCGGCCGGCTATTCCTCGGCGGGTTGGTCTCCACCAGAGCCCGCCTCCGCTTCACCCGCCGAGGACCATGCTAGAACAGAAGAGGCTATGGGGAGAAGGGAAAACCATTGAACGGCGAGTGTCGCTACCGCCGATTGTCTCAGCGGAGGGGTTCACCCCAACTTGATGTCGCCACGAATGGCGACACGGCACGCAAGAATGCGTACGCCACGTTCAGGCGCCGGTTTCTTACCGGGCTCTCGGCGGCGAGTGTTCAGCGAACAGTCTGGACGGACGGGACACGGTAGCCTGCCCTACAAAGTGGCGGGCAAGTAGGCGGGAGTGTGAGGACGCTCGGTCCTAAATGTGCCCGAACACCGGCTCGGCTTGGCGGCGCACCGGCGCGGCTGACATCAGAACGTCTTTGACATCCTGGATGGCACGCTGCTTTTCGCGATTCCGTAGCGATCGCCGGTTGACGAGTAGCCGGGCGGTCGAGTCGGGCAAAATCTTGTCGATGATTTTCAACCCATTCGCGCGCAGAGTGCGTCCGGTCTCGGTGTTGTCAATGATGGCGTCACCGTCTTCGGGTGGTTTCGACTCTGTCGCTCCAAAGGAGTGAAAGATCGCTACCGGAGACGAGCTTCGTCGCTCGACATGCAGGCGTGAGTAGGGGCTGTAGAGTGACGGCTCGAGGTCCGTGTGTTTGCGGACGAGAGCTTCGGTCAGGTTAAGGTACTCGGTCCAGATGCGCAAAGGGTGTGTCGCGGTCGAGTTCACGAATTTTTGAAACAAGTCCTCCGCCGAGTTGACGTCGTCCCACGCTTCCGGCACGGCCAACACGATGTCGACCCTGCCGAAACCCAAGTTCAGCAGGTCGGCCACATTGGGGGCACACTCACTTTCCAAGTACCAGTCGAGGCCCGAGATCCCCAGATCATAAAACCCGGCGGCGATCATGTAGGGGATTTCCTGTGGACGAAGAACCTTGACGCTAACAGGAAGATCGAGTTCGGGCCGATAGCTACGCGTCCCATCGGCATAGCCTCGGGGTTCGATACCGGCCTCTTTGAAGAAGGCGGCGACGGCTTTCTCCAGGCTACCTTTCGGGATTGCCAGCTTTACTTGGCTCATCGCTACTCACCGGGCACCACCTCGAACAGGTTGCGCAGGACCACTTGCAATCGAACAATCAGGACGGCGTTATGGGGGCTTGAGTGGAATCAGGAACTTAGGAACCCTTCAACTATTATAGTCGGGGTTTGAGTTTGTGTTCGTCCCCCTTCGGACGACACTCGTCTGTTTCGGAAGCTGGGCGGCGCTCGTTATTTTCTAAAATCACACCCGCGCGGCTGCGAGGAGTGCCAAGAGCGCCCGGGAGTGACTCGCGTCTAGAGGGTCGAATTAGTCGCCGGCCTGTTCAATCCGCATGGCCACGGACTCAGCATCGGCCGAGATTTCTTCCAGGTGGGAGCCGTCGCTAATTCGCAGCGTGTTGTTGTTAAGTTGATCCGCACCGACCAATGCGATCCAGTCGCTCCGGCGGGCATCGCAGTCTTCAGGTGTGGGAGGAGTTTGTGGCCCGACTTCCACGCCCACCCGCAGTCCCCGGCCGCGCAGCGATTCCGCCTGAGCGATGACGCGGGGCAAGATCTCGTCGCGCTCGGCCAACAGGTACAACTGGTAGGGCCTGGGCGCGGACCAATCATTCTCGGCGAGAAAAGCGTCCACCAGGGTGTCAAACCGGAAGGCACAGCCGGTCGAGGGCAGCGGCGGCCCGCCGAACTCTTCCACGAGCCCATCGTAGCGCCCTCCGCCACAGTACTTCCTGCCGCCCTCGCCGGCCTCGGAAGAAATCTCAAACACGGTGCTGGTATAGAATGTGAACCCGCGCGCGATGCCTAACACGGCCTCGAAATCGCCCAGCTCGTACATTTCGAGATGGCGGCAGACCGACACCAACTCCTCTAAAGCCCCGACCGCCGGCGTACCCTCGAGAATCGCCCGCGCCTCCTGATGGACTTCGGCCAATGAGCCTCTCAACCGCGAAACCCGCAGCAACAAGTCCGCCGTGTCGTGGGGGATCAAGTTCTCTACACTCCACACGCGGCGAAACGTGGCCTCGGCCTCCTGTGGCAGAAGCTCGGCATACTCGCCTGCCGACAATCGAGGCCGTTGCTCAATGACCTGCGGTCCTGAATAGTCGACCTGCTGCTGCAACGCCGCCAGCTCCATCCGATCGAGATTGAGGTCCTCGATCAGGCCCGTGTCATCGGTTTTGGACAGGGTTTTGGACAGCAAGCGGCACTTGTCGTCGATGCTGATCAGGCGGTCCAAATGACCGATGACCCTGGCCCGGTCGCCGGGTTCCAGTTGGGGCGGAAGCAAGTCGCGAAAGACCCCAATATTGCCGATTTTCAGGGCGTGGCTTGAGATTCCGAGACGGCGCAGGATGCGGCACGCTACGGCGATGACTTCCGCATCAAACGCCGGGCCGGCCGCTCCCATACACTCGATGCCTGCCTGAGTAAACTCGCGATAGCGGCCCGGCTGCGGCCGGCAGTAGCGGAAACACGGGGCGATATAGTAGAGCTTCTGGTGTCCCGCGGAACCCTCAAGAGCGCCGGAACCTACCAGACGGCAAACCGGGGCGGTCATCTCTGGCCGTAACGCATATTCCTCGTGGTCGGAATGGAAGGTTAACAGCGCGCTTTTGATCTCCGTTCCCGACTGGGCCAAGAACAGCTCGGCCTTCTCGAACATCGGAGTTTGAACCGCCTGGAAGCCGAAAGACTCAGCCACCCCGGCGAACTGCTCCTGAACGTGGTTTCGCACGGCTGTCTCGGGGGGCAGGAAGTCTCGGGTCGCTCGGGGCCTGTCAAAGCGGGGCATAGGCGTCTTTGCCGTCGACCAGGAGGCTACCCTAGGGCGCCCATTCGCGCGTCGAGGAGGCGCCCGCGACCGGCCGGCTGCAACGCCGGACCCGCGCAGGGTGTGAGCAACTCAATGAAGGCGCACCATATTGAGGGCACGATCTGGAACTGGCGCATTTCTTTATAGCAGAGCTTCTCCAAGGCCGCAAGCCGGGCGATTCCTCCATCTGAAGCCGTACCGACCCGCCCTCTTATCACTCTTACCGGCCTATGTCGGTAAAGTACTCTATCTCCGCAAAAACCTGTTATTATGAAAAGTACTGCCTACGATTTTCCCGCTCAAAGGACGTTCTCGCAACCATAGCGCATGTCCAGTGTCGAAACCGCTCTCGTAGGCGAGGCTGCACCTGAGGCTGATGAGCCGGTCGTCAACGACTTCAGCATCCAGGTCGCCACGGTAAACGGCTCTGGGAGCCAGACAGCGAACCTGGTCCTGCTGCGCTCGTTGTTCCAGATGGGCATCCCGGTTTCGGGGAAGAACCTATTCCCCTCCAATATCGCTGGCCTTCCCACCTGGTACACCATCCGTACGAACAAGAAGGGCTACATCGGACGCAAGAAGGAAATCGACTTCTTGGTAGCCATGAACCCGGAGACCGCCCGCGAAGACACACTCGATCTTCCTCCCGGCGCGGCCGTCGTCTACGATCTCCCCTTGAAACTTGACGCGATCCGCACGGATCTCCACTTCTACCCGATCCCTTTCGACGAATTGGTAAAGCCGGTTTGCCCGGACGCGAAATTGCGCCGCATGGTACGCAATATCATCTATGACGGGGTGCTGGCTTGGCTGCTGGGAATCGATCTCGAGGAGATTCGCAAAGCCCTGTTCAAACAGTTCACGACCAAACCAAAGGCGGCGGAGCTAAACTGGGCTGCGGTCCGAGTAGGCTACGAGTTCGCCAAAGAATCGCTCGTCAAAGCGGATCCTTACCGCGTCGAGCGGATGAACGCCACCCAAGGCAAGATCATCATCGAGGGCAATACCTCGGCCGCTTTGGGTGCTCTGTTTGCCGGCGTGACGGTCGTGACTTGGTACCCGATCACACCGTCTTCCTCTCTAGCGGAAACATTGACCGATTACTGCCACCGGTATCGGACGGAGCCCGAAACCGGCAAAGCGACCTTCGCCATCGTTCAGGCTGAGGACGAGATTGCTTCGATTGGCATGGCTGTCGGAGCCGCTTGGGCCGGGGCCCGAGCGATGACCGCCACGGCCGGTCCCGGCATCTCACTCATGTCGGAGTTCGTCGGCTTGGGATACTTCGCGGAGATTCCGGTGGTCATTTTCGATGTCCAACGGATGGGACCTTCCACGGGTCTGCCCACGCGGACTTCGCAGGGCGATCTACTCAGCTGCGCAACCCTCTCGCACGGAGACACGAAACATCCCCTGCTGATCCCTTCTAGTCCGAAAGAGTGCTTTCAGATGGGCATGCAGGCCTTCGATCTTGCTGAGCAGCTCCAGACGCCCGTTTTCGTGATGCTCGACCTCGATTTAGGCATGAACTACTGGATGTCCGACCCCTTCGAATACCCCGAAGGACCGCTCAAACGGGGCAAGGTTTTGACCGCGGAAGATCTTGACAGACTCCGCACGTTCCACCGCTATCAGGACATCGACGGCGACGGCATCTGCTACCGCACGCTTCCGGGTACCGAACACCGGCTGGCCGCCTATTTTATGCGCGGCACCGGACATAACGAAAACGCGCAGTACAGCGAGCGGCCCTCCGATTGGATTCGCAACATCGACCGGCTGGCCCGCAAATTCGAGACGGCCCGCGCCATGATGCCTCGCCCCGTCGTGGACATCAACGAAAAGGCGGCTGTGGGCCTGATCGGCTGTGGCACGAGCGATTACGCGATCCAAGAAAGCCGTCAGCAGATGCTCGAAGAACACAAGCTGCATACTTCCTATGCGCGTGTGAAGGCGTATCCCTTCAACAGCGAGCTTGCTGATTTCATCGACCAGCATGATCGTGTCTACGTCGTCGATCAGAATCGCGACGCGCAACTGCGCGAACTGATTCGCCGCGAAATCCCAGCCCGGCTCGGCCCCAAAGTTCTCAGCATGCGTTACTACGGCGGACTGCCGATTGACGCTCGAACTGTCACCGACGACGTCGTCCAACAGGAGGGTCTGTGAGCTCAACGACCGCCGCGCCTCCGGCGCCCCGTAAGAAAATTAACCGTATTGGACTTGAGTTCCAAGACTACCGTGGCCTGAAGACGACCCTGTGCGCCGGCTGTGGGCACAATTCGATCTCCGAACGCATCATCGAAGCTTTCTTCGAAATGGGCGTGGACCCCTCTCAGGTGATCAAGCTTTCCGGCATCGGCTGCTCGTCGAAATCGCCTGCCTACTTCCTGCAACTTTCGCACGCTTTCAACGCCCTCCACGGTCGAATGCCCTCGGTAGCTACCGGCGCGATGCTGGCAAACAGGTCATTGAAAGCTTTGGGCGTAACCGGCGACGGAGACACCGTTTCGATCGGTATGGGCCAGTTCGCCCATCTCATGCGCCGCAATCTGCCGATGATCTACATGATTGAGGACAACGGCTGCTACGGGCTCACTAAGGGTCAATTCTCCGCCACAGCTGATGTCGGATCGACGTTGAAAAACGGCACGGCCAACGAACTCGCCCGGGTCGACACATGCGCCCTGGCGATTCAACTCGGCGCCGGCTTCGTGGCCCGCTCGTTTTCCGGCGAGAAGAAACAGCTCCTCTCGATTGTCAAGGCCGCCATAGGGTACAAAGGTACGTCCATGATCGACGTGATTTCCCCGTGTGTCACCTTCAACGACCACCGCGGATCGACCAAGAGCTACAGCTATGTTCGAGAACACCGCCGCTCCCTGCAGGGTGTTGACTTCGTTCCCTTTTTTGACGAGATTCACCTTGACGAAGAGTCGGAACCTGGCTCCGTTCGCGAAGTGACCCTCCACGACGGTTCTACGTTGCTGCTGAAAAAGATCGACACTGACCACGATCCCAGCGACCGCCGTCGGGCGCTTCAGCTACTCGATGAGGCAAGTGGTGAGGAACACGTGCTTACCGGGGTCTTCTACCTGGACAACGAAAAGAAGAACTTCCTTGAGACGCTTGATCTCGTTGACCAGCCGCTAGTCCACCTTGGTCCGGCGCAGATTCGTCCCCCCGAGTCGGCTTTGGCCGAGATCATGGAAGAGTTGCGCTAAGGTCGCTCTCAACCCCCTGACATCGGTTCCCGCCCCCAATCGCCGCCCCTAGACGGTAGAATCAGTATGCGTTCGCAGTGCGTATAGTTCAGAACTGCGTAGCTAGCAACAACGACCACCTATTTTCGTATTGACTTACGGACACTACTGAAGGTTTTAGATTAGGGATGAGCGGCGCCGACCAAAATCCCCAGTCGAAAAAAATTGGGCCTGATTTCGGACTTTGCTCTCACCTCGTCCGATTCAGCTTCCCGGACAGCGATCATCATCCCCAGGTCGTCGTGTTGGAAGAAATCGGTGCCGAGGGCGCGGGTTTGGCGGTGGAGACCCCCTACCCGATCGGCTTACGGATTGCTTTGACCACGGAAGGGTTCGAGGTTCACGCGACTATCGTCGAGTGTCAGGCCCGTGAGACCGATTTCTACGTCGAGGTTCGGTTCGCACAGGGCTACCGCTGGAGTCCCAGCGACTGGCAGCCCGACCACTTCTACGTTTCAGCAAGGAAATAGGCGAAAGGTGCCGCCGGCAAGCGGTGAGGTGAGCCAGTTGGCGATCGGTTTGCCCGCATTCTTGTCGATCGGCCTAGTCCAGACCTAGTCCGCGTTTCTCAAGACAAAAGTGTAGGCAGGCCGCTGTGCCCGGCCAGATTTTGTTCGCGTGATCGAATGGGACACAGTGTGAATCTCACCCATGGGCGGACACGGTGGTCCGAAGCTGGAGTGAACCCCCAAAATGAGACAGTCGTGATAGCGACACTTTAGCCGGGAAAGGAACTGCGAGTGGGCAAGAGACGAGTTTACAAGTTTCCCGAAGAATACCGGAAGATGGCACTGGAGCGGCTGAAAAGCTGCCAGAGCGTGACAGCGCTGTCGAAGGAGCTGGGGATTCACCGAGGGCTGCTGTACAGGTGGCGAAATCGGATGGAGCCGACGGAGGAGGGGCCCGGTCCGCCGGTCGCCTCCCGCGAGCGGGAACTGCGCCAGGAGATCCGCGCGTTGCAGCGTCTGTTGGGGGATAAGACGCTGGAAGTGGATTTTTTTAAAGGCGCCTTCGAAAAAATCGAGGCTCGACGCCACGGCAGCGGCAGCTGTGGCGAGAAGGCGTCTACGACCAAATCCGGGAGTTGATGCCGCTGCAAGGCAGACTGAGTGTCGAGCGGATGTGCCGGCTGGCCCCAGTGAGCCGGGCTGGTTTCTATCGGTCATTCAAAGAGCAGATGCCGCTGGAAGAAGACATGGAAGTGCGGTCGGCGATCCAGGAGGTTGCCCTCGAACATCGGCGACGCTATGGCTACCGCAGGGTCGCGGCGGAACTCCGCCGGCGGGGGATGGTGGTGAACCACAAGCGCGTGGCGCGGATCATGCGCCAGGACGGGTTGCTCGGGGTCCAACCCCGGGCGTTCGTGGCCACCACGGAGGCCGATCATCCGCTGGAGGTTTACCTCAACCTAGCCGCCCGCATCAAGCTGACCGGGATCAATCAGCTGTGGGTGGCCGACATCACCCACATCCGGCTGAAGGCCGAGTTCGTTTATCTGGCCGTGGTCTTGGACGCCTACTCGCGGAAGGTGGTGGGCTGGGCGCTGGAGAGAACGCTGGCCGCCCGCTTGCCGCTGGCGGCACTGGAGCAGGCGATGGCCGAACGGCAACCGCCGCCCGGCCTGGTCCATCACTCCGATCGCGGTGTGCAGTACGCTTCCGGCGCCTACGTGAGGAGCTTGCGCCGCCAGCAAGCGATCCCCAGCATGAGTCGGCCGGCGAACCCCTACGACAATGCCAGTTGTGAGAGCTTCATCAAGACGCTCAAGCGGGAGGAGATCTACGTCAACGATTATCAGGATCTCGATCACCTGCGCGCGAACATCGAGGACTTCATCGAGCGCTACTACAACCGCTGCCGTCTGCATTCGGCGCTGGGCTATCGGCCCCCCGAGGAGTTCGAGCGGGCCGCCGGGACGAAGGCGGCTTGCGCCGGAGCGACGATGAGTTTTTTTAGGCAGCAGGAGATCTATCGATCCGATGGGAAGGGGTTGCTGAACGAGAAGCCGACCGCAGCCGGCTCCCCGAACCATCGTTTCGATGAGTCTCCGGCCGGCTATTCCTCGGCGGGTTGGTCTCCACCAGAGCCCGCCTCCGCTTCACCCGCCGAGGACCATGCTAGAACAGAAGAGGCTATGGGGAGAAGGAAAAACCATTGAACGGCGAGTGTCGCTACCGCCGATTGTCTCAGCGGAGGGGTTCACCCCAAAGCAATGTCGCCACGAGTGGCGACACGGCACGCAAGAATGCGTACGCCCCGTGCAGGCGCCGATTTCTCGCCAGGCTCTCGGCTGCGAGTGTTCAGCGAACGGTCTCCGACGGGCGGCCACGGTGGTCCGCCCCTACAAATAACGTTCGTTCAACGCTGGCCACCCAAACCCCTGTGAGAAAAGCGCCCTAGCAGCCTGTCGACGAGTCGGTGGAACAGCTTGCCAGCCAAGCTGAAAGGCTGCTTTCAAAAATGCTAACCTGGGGCGGTCGCAGCGATTCCTCTTGGCCGCTTCCAACCCCCAAAAGAATATGGCGAAACCCCGTCTATCGCGTGGCCTGCGCGATCTGTTGCCGGACTACATGCTGGCGCGCCAGCGCATGGTCGAGACGATTCGGCAGGTCTATGAACTCTATGGGTTCTCCCCCCTAGAGACTCCGGCCGTCGAATACCTCGACGTGTTGTCGGGGTCAGCCGGAGAAGAAGCTCAGGGGTCGATCTTTCGCGTCAGCAACCCGGAAGACGAGGACCTGGGATTGCGATTTGACCTGACCGTTCCGCTTTCACGTTTCGTCTCGCAGTACCGCCAAGAGCTGGTTCTTCCCTTTAGGCGCTACCAGGTTGCGCAGGTTTGGCGGGCCGACAAGCCGGCGGCGGGGAGGTACAGGGAATTCACTCAGTTCGATCTCGATTCGGTGGGCGCCGAATCCGAAGTCGCCGACACCGAGATCATCGCCGCCATGTGTGACACGCTGGAGGCCCTTCATGTCGGCCCCTATCGTGTCCGTTTCTCGAGCCGCAAGATCCTGACCCTGCTGCTCTCCTATGCCTCCGTCCCGGCCAACGCCGCCGCAGACGTTTTTCGCGTCCTGGACAAGCTCGAAAAGGTCGGCCTCGACAAAGTAAAGAAGGAGCTCACGACGGGCTACACCGATGCGTCGGGCGATCCCATTCGTGGTCTCGGTCTTGCTGATAATCAAGTCGCTAAGATCGAGCAGTTTCTGGCCATCAGCGGCTCGACCCGAGACGACGTGTTGGCGAAGCTGGCCGAACTCTTCAGCGCAGTGGAAGGCGCGGAAGACGAGTTGGGTGAGTTGCGGCGCATCTCGTCTCACCTCACGGCACTCGGCTACCAGAGCGACCGGGTATCTCTTGACGTCAGCGTCGCGCGCGGCCTGGCCTACTATACCGGGCCGGTTTTCGAGGCCGTGCTGCTCGATGCGCCCCAATTCGGCTCTATCTTTGGCGGGGGCCGCTACGACGATCTCGTTACTCGCTTCACCGGGCAGCGCATCCCCGCCACGGGGGCGTCCATCGGCGTCGATCGGCTGCTGGCGGCCCTCATCGAGCTTGAGCGCATCCCCCAACGGCGGACCACTTCGAAAGTCCTGGTCACTGCCATGGACCCCGGCCTTACCGAAGAGTATCTTGCCCTCACGTATGAGCTACGCCGGGCCGGCATTCCTACCGAAATCCACGTCGGGCGCCCCAAGCGGCTCGGCAAGCAGCTGCAACGCGCCGATCGGCTGCAAATCCCCTACGTGGTCATCATGGGATCGGACGAAGCCTCGCGTGGCGTGGTTACTGTCAAGGAAATGGACATTGGCAGGACGAAATCCGCTGACCTATCGGAGCACGAGGAGTGGAAATCGGCCCGTTTCGGGCAACAGGAAGTGCAGCGCTCGGATCTCGTTCAGACGCTCCAGCGATTGCTGCAAGACCAGGACTAGCCCTATGGATCGTAGGATCGCCCCGGCTCGGTCTGTTTCCGGCAAGGTTCGCCCGCCGGGGGACAAGTCGATCTCCCACCGCTACGCCATGCTCGCGGCTCTCGCTGAGGGACGCAGCGTGATCAAGAACTTCGCTACCGGCGCCGACTGTGCCTCGACACTCGATTGTTTGCGAAGCCTTGGGGTCGACGTTCAGCGGGAGGGCGACGAGGTCGTAATCGAAGGCGTGGGACTCGACAGCCTTAGCGCCCCCAAGACTCAGCTTGACGCCGGGAATTCGGGTTCGACGATAAGAATGCTTTCTGGGATTCTGGCGGGACAGGGCTTTGAAAGCGTCATCGGCGGGGATGAATCGCTCTCCCGTCGCCCGATGCGGCGGATCATTACGCCGCTGACCCGTATGGGCGCCCACATCGTCGGACGGGATGGCGATTTTCCTCCCCTGCGAATTCAAGGGGCGGAAGTCAAGCCTATCGACTACGAACTGCCAGTAGCGAGCGCGCAGGTGAAAACGAGTGTTCTGTTTGCCGGATTGTTCGCCGAGGGAACAACTATTGTTCGCGAGCCGCTTCCAACACGGGACCACTCGGAAATCTCGCTCAGGCAGTTTGGCGCGGAAATCAGTGTTGGCGACGGGCGGATCGATCTCCGTGGACGGCCTCGCTTGCGAGCGCTACAGCTCGCGGTCCCTTCCGATCTTTCGACGGCGGTCTTCTTTCTGGCGGCCGGCCTATTGGTGCCGCGCGCAGACCTTACCGTGCGAGGGGTGGGGCTCAACCGCACTCGAACCGCCGTCCTCGACGTCCTGTGGGCAATGGGCGCCGATATCGAAATTTCGGCCCATGAGGAAATCCACGGCGAGCCGCTTGGAGACGTGCGAGTTCGAGGATCGGAGTCTGTCTCGGGACCCGTGTTGAAAGGAGGCCGCATCGAGGGTCAGATGGCCGCGGAAGTGATCGATGAACTACCCATCCTCGCGGTTCTAGGCGCGGCGAGCGAAGAAGGCCTGACGATTCGGGGCGCCTCGGAGTTGCGCTTCAAGGAAAGCGACCGCATCGCCACGGTGGCTGAGAATCTTGGGCGTATGGGAGTTGCGGTCGAAGTGTTCGACGACGGCATGCATATTCCCGGGTGGCAGAAGTTTCGAGCGGCGAAGCTCGACTCGTTCGGCGACCATCGGGTGGCCATGGCGTTCTCGGTTGCGGCGCTCCATGCTGACGGACCTAGCGTGATTCAAAACGCCGAAGCGGCTTCGGTATCGTTCCCTGAGTTCTTTGAGGTGCTGGGCCAGGTGGTTGACAGGTAACTGGCGGACCCTCGCGACATTCGATCGTTCGCGAAAGGCTCACCGGCTCAGCCGATCTGTTCCTGCCCGACCTTTATCACGGCACGAGCCCTCAACCCGGTGTGGGAGCACCTAACCCGCATCCCGGCTATCGATCTCTAGCACAAACTCAAACTTCCCGACGACGATAAGGGACCTTGCGCGTTGGACGGTCCACCTACAACTCGGATTCGCCTGAGACGTTGAGGGGATCAAGCTCTTTCCCACCTGGAAAAAGCTGGGGAGGAACGAAGGGGTGTGGATTTTCCGGGACGGTACCTTTTTTGTAGCAGCCGAATCTGATACTGCGCGATGAGTACGTGTGGCGCCTTGATCATACCACCGGGATTGGCTTCAAAATTATGGATTTGCGAGTCGGGAAAGCGAACCTTCCACCCGTAACGGCCCTCGTAAAACACTGGCCGGCCCATGCCCCAATCTTCGTATATGTCGGCCACACGTTCGATCTCGGCTCCTTCGAGACCTTGGGGAACCCCGGCACCTTCGAAGTACTTTAGGTCCTGTTCCCAGCGAAGCCGAGCAGTGTAGAATTCATCACTGGTTTTGTAGTCTTGCATTTGTGGCCGCGCGCCGAATATTTCGGCGAAGCCGTCTGGAAGGACCTGTTCGTTGTGAGACGCACGAGGAATCCAGGGTTCCGGTCCGGTGAATGGATTGACGAACCACCATTCGCCTCCGTATTCGGGCGGCGCCTGCCGGTAAGGTCCTAGCGGGTGCTTTGCCCACTCGGGAACGTCTTCGTAGCGGGGAGTCCCGGGGTTGACGCTCGGCTCCGTGGTGGAGGGGAGTTCCGGGAGGCTCCGAGAGCGATGACTGCCGGCAGGAGCCTCGGTTGGCGAATGAATGGGCAGTCGTCCCCGGGCGACCTCGTGGGCTCGAGCCCACGGAGGCGGGACCGAGGTCCTCTCGGGGCCACCGAGCGATGCGACCTGTCGTGCCCTTGAGGGAAGTTCCGCTCGGGGAAGCCCTGCGCCGGATGCGGTCGGGGATGCCTTTTCCTGGGCGCGGATAAAGGCAAAGAACGCCGCCTGGCGATTGTTGTGGCCGGGATCCTTGACGAAGCGAGGTTCCACGGTTGGGTTGAGGCTGCTGAGGGGATGAATCATAACGCGATAGCTGAAGCACGTGGGCAGCCAAACGGTCAATCCACCGGCCCCGGGGAAAGTTTCCTTTTTTTACAAGAGAATTGAGGCCACGGTGTTGCCGGGATGCCTCGAAGGGCGACAAGATCCGGTCCGTCGACAAGTTTTGAGCTCCGGGCATACCGGACGCCGGGCCGGCGACTGGCCTGATCCCAATACGGTTCGGTCGAAAGTCCACCCGGTTTTCATCTCCTTGGGTGGGGCGTTATGACCGCTCACTGGCGTTCGCGGCTCTGTTTAGCTGGGTCGGAGACCCACTGGTTTCATCCCTTTGAAAGCAGAAAAGCGGCTTAAATCCGCTGGCCCCTGGAAAACGGAACCTGCGAGGTTCCGATGCGATCCCTAAGCGGAGTTCGAGATTAGTAAAACTCGCCGTGGGCAATGATCTCGACCGGTCCCGCGAGGGTGGCTTCGTTCTCCCGTTCCCAGCGGACGTTGAGGTCGCCCGCCGGAGTAACGACCCGCACGGGGGTTTGAACCTGGCCCGAAAGAATCCCCGCAATGGCCGCACCGGTGGCCCCGGTACCGGAGCTTACTGTCTCGCCGGCTCCTCGTTCCCAGAAACGAACGTCCATCGCGTTACGATCGAGGATCTTCGCAAACGACACGTTTGTTCGATCCGGGAACCTGGCGTTCGTTTCAATCTCGCGGCCCACAGCCCGCCAATCGAAGTCGAAGTCGGCGACAAAAACAACGCACTGCGGGTTGCCGACGTTGAGTAGCGTGACCTGACGCCGGCCACCCTGGGTTTCCAGGAAGCAGCCGATGTCGCTGTCGAGATACTTAGGTCGCCCCATCGTCATCTCGAGTACGAAGCTTCTTCCTTGACGCTCGATCAGACGCACTTCTTTGACGCCGGCTTTGGTTTGTATACGAAGTGTCCCGTCGGCGCTGCGCTCGGCGATCAGAAACGCTGCCACGGCTCTGGTACCGTTGCCCGAGATCTCCGCTTCACTACCGTCAGAGTTGAAGATTCGCAATCGGGCGTCGACGTCGGGCTGATCGGACCGGAAAATTACCTCTAGGCCGTCGGCTCCCACGCCATGGTGACGGTGGCAGATGCGGCGTGCGAGTTCGGCCAGACTCTCCTCGTTGATACCAGCGATAGTCAGGGCGCTCCATTCGACGATCAGGAAGTCGTTTCCCACCGCTTGCGCCTTCGTGAAAGGAATCGTCATTACTCGGGCCGAACTCGGTCAAAATTCCGTGAATGCTCTGAACTCCTGAAAGCGGGCTTCGATCTCTTCGCGGGTCAGCGTTTGAAGCCGCCCGGTGCCGAATTGCTCGCAACAGAAGCTTCCCATCACAGACCCATAAATCATGGCACGCCGCAGATGGACATGAGACGCCTGGTCGATATCGCTGATTCCGACCTCGGCCAGATAGCCCATGAATCCTCCCGCGAATGAGTCACCGGCACCGGTGGGGTCAAAGACGGTTTCCAAAAGAAAGCCCGGAGCAACGAAATACCCCTCCGGCCGGAAGAGAATGGCGCCGTACTCGCCCCGCTTGATGACGACCGTGTGCGGGCCCATGCCGGAGATTCGCTGCGCCGCTTGGCGAAGGTTGTACTCGCCCGAAAGCTGACGCGCCTCTCCGTCGTTGATGAGAATGAAATCCCACCTGCGGATGGCCTGAGCCAGTTCGTCCGGGGTTCCTTCGATCCAAAAGTTCATCGTATCTCCACCGACGAAGCGGGGCGATCGCATCTGGTCCCGCACTTGCGCCTGCAGAGTCGGATGGATGTTGCCGAGAAAAGCGTAGGGCGTGGAACGATAGGATTCCGGGACTTTGGGATTGAAGTCGGCAAAGACGTTCAATTCAGTCTTCAGCGTTGTCCGCTCATTCATGTCTTTGGAGTAGACGCCCGACCAGTAGAAAGTTTTACCGGGGACTTTGTCGAGCCCCTCGAGGTGAACCCCATGGTCAAGCAGAACGGCCTCGTCTTCGGAAGCAAAGTCATCACCAACAACACCCACGAGATTGACATTCGTGAAATAGCCGGCGGCGAGGGAGATGTAGGTCGACGAACCCCCGAGCATGCGCTCCACCTTCCCGTAGGGTGTCTCCACGCCGTCGTAGGCTACTGAGCCGACAACGAGTAATGACATAAGCTCTCGTCTTTGCTTGCTACGCTGCGTAATGCCGGATGCCGGCGACCACTGAATGAGTCCATGAAACTAGTAAAAGGGGCGTCCCCGCAGGTCTGAGGCATGCGGCCCTATGGGTCGCAGCTACGCGAGATACTTGCCGATCAACAACTCGTACTTCTTGCGAGAGTCCGCGGAGATCATGTTTCGGTCCGTAAGGATGGCGTTCTTTAGTGCCGAGGCATATGGACTGGGCTGATCGCGCGGAACATTCTTGACCGCTTCGAGCGCCACTGCCTGGGCGTTTTCAGCATTTTTGTTGAGATAGCCAATTACCTGCTCGACGGTGACCGCATCGTGATCGGGATGCCAACAATCGTAGTCAGTCACCATGGCTACGGTTACGTATGACATCTCCGCCTCTCGCGCCAGCTTGGCTTCCTGGATGTTCGTCATTCCGATCACGGAAAAGCCCCACTGCCGGTTGAGATTCGATTCCGCCCGCGTCGAAAAGGCCGGCCCTTCCATACAACAGTATGTTCCCCCTCGGTGAACCGTTACACCGACCGTTTTGCAGGCCTGTTCGGCGATATCGGCGAGCCGTGAACAGATGGGATCGGCAAAGCCGATGTGGACCACCACATCTTCGTCGAAAAAAGTTGAAGCCCGCCCGCGCGTTCGATCAAAGAACTGGTCGGGAATGACGAAATCCAGGGGCTTGAGGTTTTCTTGAAGTGACCCGACGGCGCTGAACGAAAGAACCCATCGCACTCCAAGTGTCTTGAATCCGTAAATGTTGGCACGGAAATTCAGGTTCGACGGCATAATGCGGTGACCCCGGCCGTGCCGAGCTAGGAAGGCGACCTTCCGTCCGCCAAGGGCACCAAGCACGCAGGAGTCCGAGGCTGCGCCCCACGGCGTATCGATGGCTACCTCCCGACGGTCCTCCAAACCGGGCATGTTGTACAGCCCGCTGCCGCCGATGATGCCGATTTCCGCGTCCATAAGGGAGTCATTCTAGCAGGGGAGGATATTTGAGCGTTATGAACAGTAAGTTTCGAGCGCCAACGACGACGAAACTCGTCGTCATGCATTCAGTCGGCATGCGTATCAACGACTTGCGGGGCGCTCTTTGGTCAGCTTCAACCTGTACGTACGCCCCTGCGTCTCGACATAGAACAGTCTTTCGCCGGACTCGAAGAACCGATTCAGTTTTTGGCTGTTGGAATAATCGCGGTGGATGACGTACCTGCCCGACCTTTCGACTTCCGTGCCGGGAGCCTTGATGGCTCGCTCGATGTCCTGAAAAAGCCCCACCCGGAACTCCATCTCCGTGATTGGAAACAGCGGTTCCAAGGTACCCTGCTTGCGCAGCGAAAGGGCTTCTTGCTCGTCTAGAGCTTCCGCAATGAGCTGGGGCGGGCGGGCGTAAAACCCAAGTTCCTGCATTTGATCGATCACCTTGAGCGAGGCTTCGTGTTCTGTGAGACCCTCCGCCAGGGCTTGCCGCTCCAACTCTTCCTTCGTTGATATGAGAAGTCGAATCCTCTCGATCTGCTCGCGCCTCGAAAACTGCTCCACGTCCGAGAAGTGAATGCCGGCCGGATACACGCGATCACAAGTCGGGGTCGCCAGTAGAACCTTCAACTCGGACGTCTTCGCGTTGTGGGCTACCAGCGCACAGGGGTACGCCTGCTCCCCACGGGCCGGGATTACTTCCCACTCACCCGATAGTGGTGAATCGTTATCACCGGAAGTCTCGGTCCATCCTTCTTGCCAGGCGTTCGAGTCAGGCGATTCTTCGCCCGTCGATCTCCATTCTCCGCTCAAGAAAAAGTGATCCGCCGTGGGTTGACGCGGAGTCCGCAACCGGACCCGATATTGCAGCCTGATCTGATCGTCCCATTGCAGGCGGGTGGAAGGCACGGTGAATAGACGTCCGCGATACGTGCGGAGCCACTGTCTTTCCAAGGGCGACGCTGGCCAGGTTTTTGCAATTTCGACGCTGCCGTCTTCGACCAGAAGCCTGAGCAGCGTAAAGCGATCCGTCCAGACAAAAACGTGCGCCGGCGGGGAGAAGCACTCGAAGCCAAAACCCAAGACCAGGCCGCTCGTCTCCCGTCCGATGAAGAAAACTTCCGAGCCGTCGGGAGAATATACGGGAGAGTAGAATCCCTCTTCATTGAGAGTTTGGGAAAGCAGTAAGAAGGCCAATCCGGCGGCCAGGAGCAAAAGAACCAAAAATGTCGCGCGCTTCATGAGGGCCAACCCCAAAACCGAAAGCGACTACCCCTGAATCAGCTCCAGCAAGACACCACCGGTCGATTTGGGATGGACAAACACGTAGCGATAGCCTTCGGCGCCAGTCTGGATGTTTTCCGCCACTAGCCGTCCGCCTTGGGCTTTGATTCGTTCGACGGCTGCCTCGAGGTCGGGCACCCTCAGGGCGATGTGGTGAATCCCCTCCCCGCGTTTTTCAATGAACTTCGCGATGGGGGAATCCCGGTCGGTTGCCTCGATCAGTTCGATGCGCGACTCGCCGGTTGAGAGCATGGCCACGCGAACCCTTTCGTGAGGGATTGTGGTGAACTCAGGCCTTTCAGTTCCAAGGGTATTGCAGTAGAAGTCGAGAGCCTTGTCCAAAGACCGAACAGCAATGCCGATGTGATCGACGTGCGGCTTACTCATCGACGCCTGCTTTCTTCATGACGTCGTCTACGAACTCGTAGGGGTTGATGCGACCATCGACGACTCCGTGCGCGGCTTCGGCGAGTTCTTCGGGTGGCAACGCTTTGTCGATAACGTGCTCCAACGCGCGCTGCCGCAACAATTCCAAGAGACGCTCTTTCCAAACGTCCACTTCTCGCCCCGGCGCTGTCGGACGGGACTCGAGCGCCGCCAGCAAATCGGCAGCGCCCTGACCCTCCGTGGCGACCGTGCGAACGATCGGTGTCTGCTTGCCCGCTTGATGCGTAAGCGAAAGCAACGCCCGCAACTGAGTTTCAATCCGGTCGGCGCCTGACTGGTCCGATTTGTTGATTACGAACACGTCGGCGATTTCCATGATGCCGGCCTTGATGGTTTGGACGTCGTCGCCCATCGACGGCGTCAACACCAATGCAACAGCCGAGGCAAGTTTCACGATGTCGATCTCAGCCTGGCCTACGCCCACTGTCTCGATGAGGATTACATCACGGCCGCTGGCCTCGAGCGCCATCATGACGTCGCCGGTGGCAGGCGCTAGTCCCCCCAGGACACCTCGCGTGGCCATCGAGCGGATGAACACACCCGGGTCAGCGTGGTGGGCGTGCATCCTTACTCGGTCACCGAGAATCGAGCCGCCCGAGAAAGGGCTGGTAGGGTCAACGGCGATGATCGCCACCGAGCGGCCTTGCTCCCGAAGTAGGACGGCCAGGCGGTCGACTAACGTGCTCTTGCCGGCCCCAGGCGCCCCTGTAATACCAATCCGCCACGCCTTGCCGGAATAAGGAAATAGCGCTTTGAGCAAGGTTTGGGCATCGGGTCCATGGTTTTCGATTTCAGTTAGGGCCCGAGCCAGGGCGCGAGGGTCCCCCCGTCGAAACTTCTCAACCCATTCGTTGATGTCCATTCCGGGGGAGCGACAGTCAGCTCTTGAGGACCTGGCGTGCGATGATCGTTCGCTGGATCTCGCTAGTACCCTCGCCGATGGTCATCAATTTGACATCGCGGTAAAACTTCTCAACGGGGTAATCCTTAATAAAACCGTATCCGCCGTGAACCTGCAAGGCCTCGTTCGCGGCCCGAACGGCTGCCTCGCTGGCAAAAAGCTTCGCCATCGAAGAGAGCTTGGTTACTCGCTGCCCTTGTTGGAGCGCCCAAGCCGCTTTGTAAGTCAGCAAGCGCGCCGCTTCGATTTCCGTGGCCATGTCGGCGAGTTTGTGCTGGATCGCTTGGAACTCGGAGATCGCCTGGCCGAACTGTTTGCGCTGTTTCGAATAGGCTAAAGCAGCCTCGTAGGCGCCCTGCGCTATACCGACCGAGAGGGCTGCAATTGATACGCGCCCACCGTCGAGAACTTTCATGGCGTCCGCGAACCCTTCGCCGCGGTTACCCAAAAGCTGCTCTGGGGGCAGACGGCAATCGGAAAAGATCACTTCACCGGTGTCGCTGGCCCGCATGCCGAGCTTGTCCTCTTTGCGTCCCGCCCGAAAGCCGGGTGTATCTCTTTCAATAATGAAAGCGGAAATCCCGTGTTGGGGCGCCCCGGGGTCGGTTGCCGCCATGGCGACGCAGACGTCGGCTTGATGAGCGTTCGTCGTGAATGTCTTAGAGCCATTGAGCACCCAGTGGCCTTCGCCTTCGACGGCCGCTGTGCGGGTGCCGGCCGCGTCGGAACCGGCTTCGGGTTCGGTGAGAGACCAGCAGCCTAGCCACTCGCCGCCGGCAAGTTTGGGAATGTATTTTCGGCGCTGTTCTTCGCTTCCGTGAAGGTAGATGTGGCTCGCGCACAGCGAAGTATGGGCTGCCACGATGAGGGCTACGGAAGGGTCAACTCTAGCGAGCTCCTCAATAACGATAGCGTGGTCAATGTGCCCCATCCCGGCGCCGCCGAGGGCTTCGGAAAAAGCCGTCCCAAACACACCAAGCTGTCCTAGCTTCTGGGTCAGCTCCTTGGGAACTTTCTGTTCTTCATCCCATTCCCTCACGTGGGGTTTGATCTCAACTTCAGCGAACTCACGCACGGTCCGGCGCAAGTGGTCTTGTTCACTGGTCAAGTCGAAATTCATGTGTAGTCGAGACGCTCCGAGGCACCGACCGTTTCTCATCAGACGGCGGGGTGCCATTGGCTCCTTCTATCTATAGTGATGCGTAAACGTCCCGGTGTGTTGCCGAGCGGGGAAAAGTTCTTGCTCTTTCTTTCAGATCGGCGTTTGTTTCACGGCTCCGCAGCCCGTGGGGACTGTCTTTTCCGTAAAATTGACATGAGGAATGCCTAAACTGCCGTGACCATTGGAGGGAATCATGAAAACCGGCGGGGTTCTCCCGCTCTTGCTTGCCGTCGTGCTGCTGGCGGGGCCCGCGGTCACGGGAAAGGTCACGTCAGCGGCAGTTTCCCCACGGGCCTTCGCCCGTCCGGCATGGTGATCCACCCCACGTCAACCGGGGAATCCGAACTGAATTGCCTGTGCAACAAAATCGGCCATGCAGCCACTTTTTTCTTGACAGCTCAACTCAGATGCCTGCGCTACGGGACTGCGGTAGCCGAAGCGCCCCAGGCGTCGAGAAGAGTAAGCATGCGCCCGCGGCACGCTGAGAGCGTGCGCCACGGCGGGACTCGATGTCGCCACGAATGGCGACACGGCACTGGGGTGAACCCCTCCGCTGAGACAATCGGCGGTAGCGACACTCGCCGTTCAATGGTTTTTCCTTCTCCCCATAGCCTCTTCTGTTCTAGCATGGTCCTCGGCGGGTGAAGCGGAGGCGGGCTCTGGTGGAGACCAACCCGCCGAGGAATAGCCGGCCGGAGACTCATCGAAACGATGGTTCGGGGAGCCGGCTGCGGTCGGCTTCTCGTTCAGCAACCCCTTCCCATCGGATCGATAGATCTCCTGCTGCCTAAAAAAACTCATCGTCGCTCCGGCGCAAGCCGCCTTCGTCCCGGCGGCCCGCTCGAACTCCTCGGGGGGCCGATAGCCCAGCGCCGAATGCAGACGGCAGCGGTTGTAGTAGCGCTCGATGAAGTCCTCGATGTTCGCGCGCAGGTGGTCGAGATCCTGATAATCGTTGGCGTAGATCTCCTCCCGCTTGAGCGTCTTGATGAAGCTCTCACAACTGGCATTGTCGTAGGGGTTCGCCGGCCGACTCATGCTGGGGATCGCTTGCTGGCGGCGCAAGCTCCTCACGTAGGCGCCGGAAGCGTACTGCACACCGCGATCGGAGTGATGGACCAGGCCGGGCGGCGGTTGCCGTTCGGCCATCGCCTGCTCCAGTGCCGCCAGCGGCAAGCGGGTGGCCAGCGTTCTCTCCAGCGCCCAACCCACCACCTTCCGCGAGTAGGCGTCCAAGACCACGGCCAGATAAACGAACTCGGCCTTCAACCGGATGTAGGTGATGTCGGCCACCCACAGCTGATTGATCCCGGTCAGCTTGATGCGGGCGGCTAGGTTGAGGTAAACCTCCAGCGGATGATCGGCCTCCGTGGTGGCCACGAACGCCCGGGGTTGGACCCCGAGCAACCCGTCCTGGCGCATGATCCGCGCCACGCGCTTGCGGTTCACCAACATCCCCCGCCGGCGGAGTTCCGCCGCGACCCTGCGGTAGCCATAGCGTCGCCGATGTTCGAGGGCAACCTCTTGGATCGCCGACCGCACTTCCATGTCTTCTTCCAGCGGCATCTGCTCTTTGAATGACCGATCGAAACCCGCCCGGCTCACTGGGGCCAGCCGGCACATCCGCTCGACACTCAGTCTGCCTTGCAGCGGCATCAACTCCCGGATTTGGTCGTAGACGCCTTCTCGCCACAGCTGCCGCTGCCGTGGCGTCGAGCCCCGATTTTTTGCAAGGCACCTTTGAAAAAATCCACTTCCAGCGTCTTATCCCCCAACAGACGCCGCAACGCGCGGATCTCCTGGCGCAGTTCCCGCTCGCGGGAGGCGACCGGCGGACCGGGCCCCTCCTCCGTCGGCTCCATCCGATTTCGCCACCTGTACAGCAGCCCTCGGTGAATCCTCAGCTCCTTCGACAGCGCTGTCACGCTCGCGCAGCTTTTCAGCCGCTCCAGTGCCATCTTCCGGTATTCTTCGGGAAACTTGTAAACTCGTCTCTTGCCCACTCGCAGTTCCTTTCCCTGCTAAAGTGTCGCTATCACGACTGTCTCATTTTGGGGGTTCACTCCAGCACGCAAAAATGCGTGCGCCACAAAAGAATTGGGCGCTTTCCGCGGACACTCGCGGCTGGGTGCTCGACGCTCTTGAATATCAAGGCCGGACCAGCGCCCAGAACGGCCTACCCGAAGTACGCCGGCTCGTTGCCGAGCTTCCACTTGATGTTGCACCCGACGCTGGCCTTCTGGCCCGCGCTCACCGGCTGACCCGCGAGCAGCGCATCGATCGCGCCACGCAGATCCGCGCCGGTCACCGGCTTGCCGTTCTCCGGACGGCTATCGTCGAGCTGGCCGCGGTAAGCAAGCTTACGCCCTTCATCGAACAAGAAAAAGTCCGGTGTGCAGGCTGCCGTGTACGCCTTGGCAACCTCTTGGCTCTCGTCATAGCAGTAGGGGAAAGTGAAGCCCAGCTTCTCGGCGAGATCCCTCGATTTTTCCGGCGAATCATCGGGGAAATTCGGCACGTCGTTTGAGGTGATCGCGACGATGCCGAGTGATTTGCCGGTATAGTCTTTTCCCAGGCGTGCCAGCTCATCCTGGACGTGCTTGACAAAGGGACAGTGATTGCAAATGAACATCACCAGCAATCCTTGGTTGCCGGCGAAAGTGTCAAGACTGACGGTGTTGCCAGTAACGTGGTCGGGCAGCTGGAACTCGGGAGCCCGCGTTCCGAGACCAAGCATGGTCGATTCGGTCAAAGCCATAACGATTCCCTCCGTGTGGATTTGTATTCCATCTAGCAGGCCGCTGAAAGGTCACCGCTACAGACGATCTCGCCTTTGGCGGCCTGCGTCGGTCACCAGGCGTTGGACGCAGCGAAGTCGATCGGTTTTTCAACAGCTCAACTAGCGTGTTGTTCCCGTCCTCCAATTTTACGGAATTTTGGGATCTCCGCGCGCAACAGCCACAATGGGAACCACGTCCTGTGGGTATAATGTGACTCTTCCAGCCGATGTCAAAGACCGCCCTCGTCGCCATTCTTTTCTTTCTCCTCGTCATCGCCGCGCTGATCTACTTCACCATGGAGTTGAACCAATACTCGTGCGAGGTTTGCATCACCTACCAAGGACGGACGAACTGCAGCACAGCCTCTGCTCCCAGCCGTGAAGAAGCCACCCGCACCGCCACGGACGTAGCCTGCTCACCCATTTCGGGCGGCATGACGGAAAGTATCCAATGCACCAACACCAAGCCTGACAGCGTCCATTGCTCCCAGAACTAGAGGTCGCGGAAGGCGGCAATCAGAGCGGCAACAGCTTTCGGCTTCCGCGTGCTCTGGTGTAACCGTTTCTGCCAAAGGCTCTGAGCGAATTCCCGAGCGCCCCGACGGAGAAATCCCGGACCTTTCATCGCTGCCCTAGATCCTGCTCTGAGCGAAACCGGCCAGGGGGACCTCGCCCCGCCACGTCTAAAACCCCTATCCGTACCCGTCAACCCAAACGACTACTTCCCTTCCCTTTCCAGCAGCCGCCGATACTTCCGAAGCAGCTCGTACATCACGACACCGCCGGCCACGGCCACGTTCAATGACTGCTTCGAGCCCAGGGTCGGGATTCTGACGTGCGCGTCAGCCAGCTCGGCCAACGCCGGTGACACGCCGTCTACTTCGTTGCCGAAAATCACGCAGCCGGGGAATGTCGGCCGCCAGTCATAGATATCCACCGCACGCCCGGCCGTTTCGACCACTGCAATTTGGTGCCCTGCGGCGCGCAACGACCGAACGAGGGGCAACGGGTCTTCGTGGTGCTCCCAATTAAGGGCCTGCTCGGCGCCCAAAGCTGTTTTTGAAATGCCGTTATGCGGCGGCGAGCCGGTAAACCCCGTCAAATAGAGCTTCTCTACGCCCGATGCATCGCCGGTCCGAAAAAACGATCCTACGTTGTAAAGACTCCGCACCCGGTCCAGGACGATCGAGACCGGAATCTTATCTATGCTGTCGTAGGATTCCGACAGCGCAATCGCCCGAAAAGGAAACGCCTCCATACCTACGGACGGCCTTTAGGAAGCCCCCGATCTTCTCTTCAGCCGCTCCACGATCTCCCCAAGCACGACCCCAGCCGCCATCGCCGCCAGAAAGATCGGCATCCCTTCCTTGCCCGGAATCTCGCCGACACGAGTAATCACCAGCGCCAACAGCGTGCAGCCGATAATCGAGTAGAACGTCACAAGCGGAGTATCATTGCTCATCGAGCGTTCCTGAACACCCAAATGATAGCAACACGCGGTCCCTCACCCCAAATAAGCGGAAACCGCAACCCGGCCAAATCGCGCCACTACGGCCTAGTACCGGCTTTTCTCGCTACGTGGCGAGGCGAAGCGCTGCCCGAATCCTCTCGTCTTTGGGCGCTAACATGAAGGGGTGCGCGCCTTCCCACCCGCCGCGGCGCTGCTGTTCGCCGCGCTCGAACTCACAGCCGACACCGCTACAGAAAAGCTAGCCGAGATCCGTCGGCTTTCGCTAGATGCGACACAATGCTATCGCGTGCGCGATCTTTTCCTTGAACGGGAAGACTTCAAGTTCTACTTTAGTGATGGGTACCTCATATTCTCTCGCCCGGTAGGAGGTCGGGCCCTCGCTGCCCTCTTCATTGCAGACTCTGCCAACGACGAGGGGGAGCTAATCCTCATCCCCCCCACCCGTCGCGAACGACATTCGCTGAACCGATTCACCTCGCAGCCGGTGCTTAACGAGAAATTCCGGCAGGCCATGATGTTCTTCACCGACGACACGGCGGTGGTTCTCCGGGCGGGCCTGGTCTCCAGCGAGTTCAATCGCGCTGATCCCGAAGCGGGCCGCCGCCTTGCCAATCACTGGTCGCCGGTGCTCGAAGGCATGATCCCCAACGTCGAGACCCGCCTTCTCTTGGACACCTTTGCGCCAGTCGACCGTCGATCGGGGTTTTTCGCCGCTACCCTGGCCGGAGGTCCCCTCGGCCAATTCGATGTACACGTCGATCCCCGCAGGCCAGAGCAGATTCACATTGGACAAACCGTTTGGCGAGAAAAGCGCCAATACTACGAGACCTGGTGCCGATTTCCGGGACGAAGTTTTCGTCAAGGCCACCAGCAACCGATCTCGACCGACGGCTGGCTGGAAGACTACCGCATTACTTCTCGCCTGTCAGCCGATCTCGACATGGAGACGGTAGCCGCCGCCACCTTTAGAACGAAGGGATCGGTTGAACGACTGTTCTTCTTCGAGATCTCGGAGCGGCTGCAGGTAAGCAAGGTTCTGATAGACGGTGAGGCTGTCGAGTTCATCCAGTTCGACCAACCGGTGTCGAATGAAGTCGGGCGGCGTCAAAACAGCCTAGTGGCAGTGGTGCTACCTACCAGACCCGAGCCAGGTTCGAGCTACAAGATCGAGTTTCACTACCAAGGTCGCATCATTGCCAAGACCGGCGACGGTGTCTACTACGTTGGGAACCGAGGAAACTGGTATCCACGGCGCCGTGCCACCTTCACGTGGTTCCACCTCGTTTTTCATTACCCACAGGAGTTGGATCTTGTTGCCACGGGCCGGTTAGTTGAGCAGTCCACCCACGAAGGCGTCACCACCTCTCGATTTCAGACTAACTCGCCGATTCTGCAAGCCGGCTTCAATCTGGGCCGTTACAAGAAAGCTTCCCGAAACGTGGGGCCCTACCGCTTAGAGGTGTGCGCCAACCGGCAGGTCGGGCGGCACAACCCTTTGCCCGGCGCCATTGCCGTCACCGAACCCAGCCTCATCCAGCACGGTAGAACGACACCGTCCTCGACCCCTTCCACGTCGGTACTCGCGAAATTGGCTCGGCCCAAGTTTGTTAGGCCCGTCGATCGCCTTGAGGACGTTGCCGACGACAGCGCCGTCGCGCTGACCTTTTTCGCTGAACGATTCGGTCCACCGGTTTCGCCGAACATAGTCATTTCCCCCATTCCGACTCCGTTCAGCCAAGGTTTTGCGGGGCTCGTGTATGCTTCTACTCTCAGCTATTTCCGTCAGGAGGACCCACCTCTCGCTGGCTTGCCGGCGAGCGAACGAGTCTTTCACGCTGAACTCGTTCGACCTCACGAGCTGGCGCACCAATGGTGGGGCAATCTCTTGACCGCCGAAAATTCGGCCGACGGTTGGATGATCGAAGCCTTAGCGACCTACTCATCGCTGATGTTCCTCGAACACCGAACGGGTAAGGACGCTCTCAACCGCGTGCTCGCGGAATTCAAAGCTCACTTGCTGAGCAAGAACGATGCCCGAGCAACGACCGAGAGCGCGGGAGCAATCGTTTTGGGGCCCCGTCTCAGCTCCTCCCACACCCCTAACGCCCGGCGAATTATCGTCTATGAAAAAGGGGCTTGGATCCTCCACATGCTGCGAAGCATGGTCGGCGACGAGCAGTTCCTTAGGTTCCTACGCGATCTTGCTACTAGTTATGAACTCGATCGCATCTCAACCGAAGATTTCCGGCGTGAAGCAGCCCGCTTCGTTCCTCTAGGTTCCAGCGATCCCGAGTTGGAAGACTTCTTCGACCAGTGGGTGTATTCCACCGGCATTCCAACTCTCAAGCTGACTTATCGCGTTCGGAAAAAACGTCCTGGGACTGTTCTTTCGGGTGAAATTCACCAACAAAACGTGCCGGCCTACTTTAGCGTGCCAGTCCCACTCAGGATCCAGACGAGTAGCGGCCAAACTCTGGTCCATACGGTCGAAACTATGGGCGAGGTCACCCCATTCGAAGTCGTTCTCGACAGCAAACCGGCTCAGGTCACCCTGGACCCAGACCAAACCCTACTCGCGGTGAAAAAGTAGGGATCGGCAGTTAGCCTGACGCCGTATCCACCCTTCGACTCCCTGTACTAGACTAGGTTGGACATAAGGAGCGTCTTCTTATGAAATGTCTCTACTTGCTGGTAGGCTTGCTCGCTACCGCTCTCACAGCCGGATCGGCGGGCCATATACCGGCGCACGTCGACGTATTCACCTCCGGGGCCGAGGGATACCATACGTTTCGCATTCCGGCGCTTGTGACGGCTCCGGACGGCACCCTGCTCGCTTTCGTGGAAGGCCGCAAGGAAAACCGCCGCGACCCGGGCGAGGGCGACGGGGATATCGACCTGGTGTACAAGTCCAGCACCGACCAGGGGAAGACTTGGTCGTCACTGAAGATACTCGATGACCCGGGCGTCAAGTGGGCGGCCTCTAATCCCACGCCGGTTGTCGACAAGACGAACAGGCGGGTCTGGATTGTCTTTAATCGCTGGGAGCCGGGGTTCGGAACAAGACTCTCCCAACCGGGAACAACTAATAGCCAGACCTGGGCACGCCACAGCGACGACAACGGCAAGACGTGGTCTTCGCCGATTGACATCACTACAAGTGCTCGAGACTTCGACGACTGGGGATCGATGTTCCCCGGGCCCGGAGGCGCCATCCAGACTCGCAGCGGGCGGCTATTGGTCCCCGCGGCGATGATACTTGACACTTCCAAGATTTGGGTTTCGCTGGGCGAGGGAGACAAACTAGTAACTACCATGCGCTCGTACGCCCTCTACAGCGATGACCACGGCAACACCTGGCAGCGAGGGGATCTCCTTCACGCCTTCACTGACGAGTGCCAGTTTGTCGAACTCGCCGACGGCGCCGTTATGATCGACGCTCGCCAGAACTACGGAGATCATCGCTGGGTCGGGATCAGTCAGGACGGCGGTGAAGAATGGTCTCGCCCGCGCGCCGGACAATTCCTCACGCCGGTCGCCACCTCGATAGAACGATTCACCCTGAAGTCCGCCGGGGATGATCGCGACCGCATCCTTTGGACCGGGCCGAAAGGTCCCGGCCGGCAGACTCTCGTCGTGCGCGTCAGCTACGACGAAGGGCAAACGTTCCGCAACGAGAAGGTGATCTACGGAGGTTTTACAGCTTACTCCGACATTTCGATTCTGAAAGACAAGACCGTGGGTGTGCTTTGGGAACGCGGCGTCAGCAAGGGTTATCAGTTCATCACGTTCACCCGGTTGGACCGGGAGTTCTTGGAAACCTCGTAGGCCCTCCGTCCGGCCCCGCGGAACATCCATCATAGGAAGCTGTCAAGGGATCGATGCGGAGATCCCCGAGCCTCCCGGGGGAATGAACCTCTTGAGTTTCTCGACGAGCGTGGTCCGCTTGATGCGCAGCATCTCGGCAGCCTTGCTCTTGTTGCCGTTGGTGGACTCGAGCACTCGGCGGATCAAGTCCTGTTCGAATTGGGAGACAAGCTGTTTGAAGTCATGAGTCTGTTCGCGAAAGAGGGACGGAGCGTCGACAGCGAAACTAACCGGGTCCCCCGGCTCAGGGAAGTCGAAGACTTCCACGACCCGCCGCTCTTGGGAGCGGATTACGGCGATCTCGACGGCGTTCTCAAGTTCCCGGATGTTTCCCGGCCAGTGGCGTGCCATAAGGTCAACTTCCGCGCTCGGGTGCAGCTTCTTCTGTGGCAATCCGTCCCGGCGGCAAAAGCGTTCGAAGAAGTGGTCCACAAACAGAGGTATGTCTTGCCGGCGCTGGCGCAGGGGCGGCAAGTGGATGGGGAAGACATTGATGCGGTAGAAGAGATCTTCACGAAACCGTCCTTCGGCAACTCGTCTCCGCAAATTTACATTTGTGGCGGCAACCAAGCGGGCGTCGAAGCGCACAGTCTCGACTCCACCGATGCGGTGAATTTCGCGCTCCTGTATAGCCCGAAGCAGCTTGGGCTGCAACTCAAGGGGCAGGTCCCCGACTTCGTCTAGAAAGATCGTGCTGCGGTGCGCTTGTTCAAAGCGGCCGATCCGCGTTTGATAGGCATCGGTGAAGGCACCTTTCATGTGGCCGAAGAACTCATCTTCCAAAAGGTTGGCCGGGATGCCGCCACAGTTTACCGAGACCATCGCTCGGTTGTGCCTGTCGCTACAGGCATGAATCGCATGGGCCACGCGCTCCTTCCCGGTACCGGTCTCGCCCGTGATCAGTACGGTTGTGTTTTTGGGCGCGACCAGTTTCAGTTGCTCGATGACATTTTCGATCGCCGAAGTGCGTCCCAAGATGAGATCCGCCGGCAGCAGGTCCGTTGGTGCTTGAAGCAGCTGCGTCTGCCCGGTGGAGGAGCGGGGGCGGGTTAACCGCAATCTTGGCTGTGAGGTGGTGGTTTGACGGCTGCCTCCCTCGTCGCCCGAGGCCGTGCCGAGCCTAAGGGCCAACTCCATTCTGCGGGCAAGATCTTGCGGGGCAAAGGGCTTGGCCAAGAAGTCCGACGCCCCCTGAGCGACTACCTCAGCCGCCAGTTCAAATCGCTCCGGCTCGGTCAGTACGATCACGACTACCCCATGATTGGAGGCCTGAGCCCGCGTCAGCAGTTTCTTACACTCATCCCTGAGATTGCCACTCAACGCCGGTTCGAGATCTACCAACACCAAGTCGGGGACCAGGATCGTCATGCGCCGCTCGGCCTCATCCAGACGGGCCACCAGCTCCATACGAAACCCGTTCGCCTCGAGTACCCCCGCGAGCATGGCGTGCAAGGCCCGGTCGGGGCTGATCAGTAGAACCCTGCGAGTGCCCCTGATAGGCTTCCAGGAGGCAGTTTGTATAGGAGAGGCGGAAGTCACGTGGTTGGTAGTTGTCTTTTTGGCAATCGGAGTGCCAAGCGGATGACACAGCTTTCATCTGTTGAAAACAAACGTCCTAGGATCCTTTAGTCACTTCCGAGCGCCGGCTGAACGGAAACCTGTCTTTTCAAAATGGAACACCCGCGGTGAGGCCCGCGGGCGCTAAACCTTTCTGTTTCAGAGAGTTCGAGCCAAACCGGAGACGTTACCGATGTGGGACGCGAGTTTCAAATTGACAACGTTCCGAGGCCCGTTACAGTTCTCGTCGTCCATGTGGAGCGCAAGGGGGCGCGCTGTGCCGTCCCGAGGGGTTGACTGAACTCGCGAGTGCTTGGGGCCGCGGCCCCCCTTTTTTTGACACCTACCGTCAAGCTATTGACGCTCGAAGCGGAACTCTCCGTACCCATCCTCTCGTTTTCCCAACGATTTAGACGACCCTTTGCCGTTGGCAGTCGTAGTGCATAGAGCACGCCGACCCTGTTAGACAGCCGACTCGCTTGCTGAGCGCTTGTTAGGGAACGCCGATCCCGCGGTCACACTGCCGACCCGGCCGGCGCATTGGCGTTTGCAGGTTCACAGCCCTAAGGCGAGTTTGAGCTTATCCACTTGAGGAACCCACTTTGATGGCTACTGCTGCTGCTCAAAAACCTTCTGACGGACCGTCCACGCCCATGGCCGAGCGCGATGATTTGATCGTCAAACACTTGCCCTTGGTGAAAGCGATTGCCAATCGTATTCGTGACAACCTTCCAGTTCAAGTGGAGTTGGATGACCTGGTGCACGCGGGCATCCTGGGGTTATTCGATGCGGTCGACAAGTACAACCCCGAGAAAAAGGTCGTCTTCCACCTCTATGCCAAGCACAGGATTCGGGGAGCCATCTTGGACAGCCTGCGCCAGCTTGACTGGGCCTCCCGCGATCTGCGCAAGCGCTTCAAGTCCATCGAGGCCCTAGCGCAGAAACTGGCCCAATCGCTGGGCCGCGCACCTACCGACGCTGAGGTTGCCACGCAGATGGGCATTTCGGAAGCTGAGTATCAAAAACTAAAGTCTGAGCTCTACAACGCCGGCCTGACGGCGGGTCAACCCCATCGTGTCGAGCGGCCAGATCATAGCAGCTTCGCTGAGGCGACCGAGACAGCCGAGCAGCGTCCGGATCAGATTGTGGCTAATGTGCAGCTAAGAGAGGTCCTTAACGAAGCCATTGGCACCCTGCCGCCTCGTTACCAACGGGTGATCCGACTCTACTACGACCACGACCAAACCATGAAGCAAATCGGTGCTGATCTCGGCGTCAACGAAAGCCGCGTCTCCCAGATTCACAAAACAGCACTGGAAAAATGGAGACAGACCTGCGAGGATTTGGCTATGGATCCACTTCCATGTTCTTCGAGGATGCTCGGAGGGCTTAGCCCGCGAACTCAAGTTTAGGGTGGGTCGCGGGTGTCACTTCAGTGTCTCACCGAGTATGCCTAGGGAGAGGGATATCCTCCCGCTGACTCTTGCTTCCAATTCAGAAAAGAAACGGTTGTGGAAAATGAGTCTCCACGAAGTCGCGGTAGCGGTCCCGACTGGCGTGATCCAGCAGGAGAGCGGGCGATTTCGTTCCGCCGTCGTATCTAGTGAATCTGGCGAGGTATTTCCGGTAGTATTCGTGGTCCTTCGGGATCATGTATTCTTCGGCTTTGCCAACCTTCATGCGGTGATAGCGGATCATCCAGGCTACGTGCTCCGGGACATAATCCTTGAATCGCTAGTAGGCGATTTCGTCGTGCCCAAACTGAAAAATTGCGTTGTCGAGTCCCGATCCTGGTTCTACGGCCTCAATAGGCTCGATGAGACAGACGACGTTCTCGGGAGCCTCACCCGCCAGCATCGCTACCTTCCCGAGGTCATGCAGCAGAGCGGTCAGTAGCATTGTGTCATCCAGCTCGCCGTCGCGTTCCATGCCCCTGATCAGCTGGCAGACGTGCATATACTGGCTGGTGCACAGCAACCTTATCTCCGTTGGATCGACGCACAGGGCCATTTCTCGATCAAGTCCCACACGCGAAACTTCCCCAGGACGAGCCTCCCGAGCAAACGACCAGTAGCTCCCCATTGCGTCGCCGGGCGATGGTCGGCCACCCATGGTACAAGTACGGCCGGTTAGTGATGACCTTGGTGGCATCAACAACGGCTTGCGGAGCTCCCCCGGCTCGCAGTCCCCACCGACGAGCAGACCGGCAGCGTCCGCTCCCGCGACATGCAGGATGTTCCTTCTTGCCATGAAATCAGGCAGGCTTTCCCCTCCATGGCATGAGCAACGACTCTGTGGCGGGATGGTGCGAACCTGCTCGACGTTACGATCCTTCTCCTCAGCAGGCCCCTGGCGGGCGGCTATTCTCCTCGTCTGAGCAGCTCGTCGAGCGAAAGCTTCTCAAAGACCAGGTTGGCTTGGCTGCCTTCGTAGACGATGCCGACGTGGCGATCGTCGACGCGGGTGATGCTCGGGTAACCGTTGCCTCGCCCCTCGTCGAGCAGCAGTCGATACTTCTCCGGCCAGGTTCGGCCTTCGTCGAAACTGATTTGGATCGAATGGTGATCGCGGCCGGTCTGCGAATGCGGGTTGGCAAACAGCAGCACGTGCTTCGGTTGCCCCTCCTCCCGATAGTCAAAGCGAAACAGACTGCCGTTGCAGTCGGGCTCGATGAGCGCCCGGTGATGCGTCGGGTGCGGCCGCCAGGTGCGGCCAAGATCGCCGGTCACATACACGGAGCGGAGCTTGTTGGGACCGTCGGTCCGGGCGTTGAGCATGATCGAGCCGTCGTCCAATTGAACGGCCTGACATTCGTTGTTGCCTACTGCGGGGGAGCCGACGGTCCAGGTGGCTCCGTGGTCGCGGCTGACGATGAGTGTCGAGAACTGGCGGTCGTTTTCGTCACGCCCTTCGCCGGGCATGACCAGGGTTCCATCCCGCAAAGTGATTCCCTGTTGCGGAGACGGCGCCAAAAGAATCCACTCGGCCTTCTTGAGCTTGCGGGTCATGTTTTCCGGCTTGCTCCAGGTGCGGCCATCGTCGCTGGAGCGCACCATCATAAACTGGGCGCTTTCGCCGATTTCATAGCCGGGTTCGGAACCGTCTTTGCCCCATTGATGCTTGCCGGGCTTGCCCCACATCCAGACAGCGGCGCAAAAGATCTCCCCGGTCTGCTGATCCACGACGATGCCCGGGTCGCTGCAACCGTTTTGTTCCTGCGGCAGGCCGCCGAACTCACCCATGTCCATGATCACGCGCATGGGCTCCCAGGTGCGCCCTCCGTCAGTGCTGCGGCTCAGGCCGATATCGATGTCCTCTTGCAGATCCCGGCGCTTCCGCCGGCGAACGTCGTAGACACACAAAAGCGTCCCTTTCGGCGTCGTGGCCAGCGCCGGTATGCGATACGTGTCGACGCCGTCGTCGTAATGCCGGCGCAGCGCGACGCCAATACGCTGGCGGACCCCCGGCGTCGCGTCGCGTGGCTTGACCATGCCCGCCGATGTTTCGATCGCTGTACAACGGACGCCCACTTTCTGGGACAGGTCTGCATTGGACCGCAGCTTGCAGGAGAGCCAAAAAACGTTCGTCCCCGGCCGTAGGGCTTGATCGCCGCGAAACGTCAGCTCGGCGGCCGGCTTGGCCTCCCGCCCAAACGGCGTTGCCGTTAACTCGGCCAACAATGCCTTCCTGTCGCCGGAAACGGACCTCCCGTTGCGAGTCTTGTCCAGCTCTGGCGGCCGCTTATCGCCGGAATAGAACAAGCGCAAGTTCTCGATGTCCCCCAGATCGTCGGCGCCGCCCAGAGAAAAGGTAAACGAGGTGGCACGAACATCCTCCTGTCCTACTTCAACAACGACATGCATCAAGGAGTTATGGTCGTTGCGAATCAGCAGCGGATGAACGCGCTGAGCGGCGGTCGCCTCCACCTTCGTGGCCGCCCCCATCGGAGAGGTGAGCACCGAGGCGCCCGAAACGCTCGCTCCGGCCGCCGCCGTGACTAGAAAATGCCGCCGGCTAAAAGCTCTCTTATCCGGCAAAACCTTTTTATCGGACATGGTGGCCCCTCTGCTCTCTCGCCTCATTATGATATAGATTCGGGTGCGATTCGTTCGACATCAACGCCGGTATCTGATCGGGGGTCCCACGAGCATAGGGTACATGACCTCTTGCGCTGAAGGCAATCAACCAGGGCGCCAAGGACCCGGAGGTTCACTATTGGCTAGGCGTGACATATATGCAGCAGGAGAGAAACGCAGCGGCGGAAGAATCTTTGCGAAAAGCCACAGAGCTTCGCCCTGAATACCCCGAGGCTTACAACGCCCTTGGGGCGCTCTGCGATCGCCAGAAACGGTATAGGGAATCGGAATCAGCTTTCACTCGGGCGCTCGAACTTCGACCCGATCACACCAGCGCCCACTACAACTTGGGCCTAAGCTACCTTCACCAGCGTAGGTTCAGTGAAGCTCTCGAACGACTCGGTCGGAGACTCACCGAGACGATGGTCCGGGGAGCCTACTTCGATCGGCTTGCCGTTCATCAACCGCTTCCGAGCGGGTCGGTAGATCTCCTCATGCCTGAAAAAACTCATGGTCGCTCCCGCGCAAGCTGCCTTCGTCCTCGCGGCCCGCTCGAACTCCTCGGGGGGCCGATAACCCAGCGCCGAATGCAGGCGGCAGCGGTTATAGTAGGGCTCGCCAATGCCGAGAGCTCGTCACGGCCTGACCGGCGCGACCCCACGGACAGGATCGAGATCGCGGGCCGATTCGTTTAGGCCACACATAACACGCTACATCATGTTGCGAAGTTCGACCTTCTTCCAATCCTCGCCCACCTTGACTTCTACGCCGCTGGCGAGGATCGCGGCGTCATGAAGAGCCCCCCTGACTCGAATCGTAGAACCCACGTGCTCTGCCAGAGAGGGTGAGGGGGCAATGATGATGTAGAACTTCTTGTCCTCGGTCAGTAGCGCTCCCGGTGTTCCGTTGTTGAGGCACATGGTGCCGCATTTCTTACCCGGGAAATGATAGTTGTAAGTGAGCTCGTTGTCGATCAAATAGCAGCGGCTGTCAACCAGCTTGCCTTCAAAGGTGCCTCGCTCTTCGGCAGGCAATGGCCACGACAGAACTCCGAAAAGCAAAGTCAGTAACTGGAGTTTAGTCAGATGTTGATTCATGCTAGCCCTCCAAGGGGGAAGTGCCGACTTGCATTCACAACGCCGGCGTCCGGTAACAGAATTTCTCCGCTCCCACGCTGACCGGCTCAGCTCAACGCCGAATCTCGAAATCGATCCGCCGGAGGGCCGAGCGGCCCTCTTGAGGCCAGCCTACCACAAGCAAACGACGAAAACATTTAGCCAATAATAATCGGCTCTTCCGGGTTTTAAGTGGGCGAAGGAGCCAGATCGAGTTTCCCACAGTGGAAGTAGATGGCGTTGATGAAGTTCTGTTGATTGCGGAAACCGCGCGCCGTGGCCTTGACCCATTGAATCCTTGAGTTCAACCCCTCGCTGACCGCGTTCGTAATGCGGTGTTTCAGATACGTGAGTATGTTTTCGAGGCGAGCCGTCAACATCCGCGCTACGGTGACCATCGGCGTCAGCCGGCTGCGACTCGCCCAGCCGCGCCATTGCTCGAAGAAAGCTCGCGCCGCCGATTCGCGACGATAGTCGAACAGCCGCATCGCCGTTTCCTTCAACGCCCACGCCCGCGCCGTCTTCAAGTCGCTTTCGCGCAGCGCGCGGAACTCGCGCCAGGCGTCCTCGGAAAAGTTCGCCGGATGCCGCAGCCAAGCGTACTTCGTGCCTGTCAAACGCTCGTCGCCGAGGGCCAGTAAACGCTTGTTCTCCGCCCGCCGCACCTGGTCCACCGCCTTCGCCAGATGCGCCGCGATGTGATATTTGTCGTAAACGATCTTTTTCTCCGATTCGTCGAGATGCTCCCGGGTCGAGGCGACGTAAGGATCCCACATGTCCATCGCGACGGCCTCGACTCGGGCGAGTTGCTCTGCGCTCAACGTCTTCCAAAAGCCGTCCAGGCTGGCCTGGCTGCGTCCCTCGGCGACGAACAACACGCGCGAGCGGTTGAGATCGTTGACGACGGTGAGATAGCGATGGCGCTTGCGGAAGCTCTTCTCGTCGACGCCCAGGTAGGGAATCGGCTCTGCCGCGCGACGTTCGAGCCCACGTTGCACGGCGCGTTCCAGGATGCCGTGAATCTCGTCCCAGCTCAGCGCCAGCAACTCGGCGATGCCTTGCTGGCTGGCTTCCTTCAGCCACGAGATCGCGAGAGCTTCAAACAGCGCGGTGAAGCGGCTGGAAGCCTCGGCCCAGGGCAGTCGCACGACGCGCGGCCCGTGCTCGGAGCAGTCGCTGCGCGGCGGCCGGGCGTGCAGGATCGTGCGGTACTGACAGGTGTCGAGGTGACGCCAGCGGCGTTCGGGCTGATGATCGTGGAGTGCGCACACGGCGCTGCATTGGCGGCACGGCCAGCGGACTTGCTCGTCGTGTTCGAGGAAGACGTGGACTTCGCCGTCGGCTCGGCGCAGCTCCACTCGCACGACTTTCCAGGGACTTTCGATGCCCAGAATCTGGCGGTATAGCTCGCGGTCTTGCATCCCGCGAGACTACCACCGAGCCTCACTAGCCCACTAGAAACCCGGAAGAACCTAATAATCTTGAGCGCCCCGCGTTTGGATTGTACAATTTCCTCATGACTTGCAGGGATCGTCCGCGAATCCTGGCCTTGATCGTGCACCTACTGCCTGCCGTGCTGCTTGCCACCACCCTGTTCGGAGGGGATTTCAACGGCGACGAAAAGCTCGATGCCGTGTTTGCGAATCGCAACTCTCAACACAATCGCGCTTGTCTCGGAGATCGGGATCGGGCAGCGATGGCGGGGCGTGGACTAGACGTGAAGCGTAAGGAGTCAACCATTTTTTTTATCGGCCGGAACCGAGTAACCTAGCGCATTTTTTGCACCTAGGGGTCGCAGCTGGGCTCATTCTGGCGGCACATAACGAAGCCGGGGCGATCGCCGCTCCAAGTCGGTCCCGCGATGTTTGACCGCGGTCCTGTTCACTCTCATCGTTGTCCGCGGAATAATCACCGCGTCCGAAAAACTTGAGCCCCGGCCGGCGCGGGTATACAATCACGGATTGCCGAAGAATCGAGGCCAAAGATGAAAATCGGAATCGTTACTGACAGCCTGCAGGACGTACCCTTCGCAGAAGCCCTGGACTGGGTCGCCGCCCAAGGCATTCAAGCGGTGGAGATCGGAACCGGTAACTTCTCCCACGGGAAACACTGCGACTTGGAAAAACTGGTGAACGACGCGGGCGCGCGCGAAGAATTCATGGGTGCCATCGAGAGCCGTGGGTTGATGCTGAGCGCCCTAAACTGCAACGGCAATCTACTCGATCCACATCCGGAACGCGGCAAGAGTTCCCAGGATGTCTTCCACAAAACGGTCGAAGCCGCCAGCAAGCTCGGGCTTGACACCGTCGTCACGATGAGCGGCTGCCCCGGCGAGCCGGGCGGCTGCGAGTATCCGAACTGGGTGCTTCATCCCTGGCAGAAGGAGTATCTGGATCTCTACGAATGGCAGTGGGACAAGGTCATCCAGCCTTTCTGGAAGCAGGCCGGTCAATTCGCGTCCGACCGTGGTGTCAAGATCGCTATCGAAATGCATCCCGGCCAGTCGGTATATAACACCAGCAGTCTTCTCCGCCTCCGGGAGATCGCCGGCCCTAGTCTGGGCGCCAACCTGGACCCCAGCCACCTGTTCTACCAGGGAATGGACCCCATGGCTGTGATTCGCGCGCTAGGTCAGGACTTCATTTTTCACGTTCACGCCAAGGACACCAAGATTAATGATCGCGAGACCGCAGTGAATGGCGGACTTGACCTGCGTCCCATGTCGATGGTCGCCGAACGATCGTGGACCTATCGCACGCTGGGCTTCGGGCACGGGGCCGCTTGGTGGTGCGACTTCTTGAGTGAGCTGCGCCTGGTCGGTTATGACGGCGTGCTGAGCATCGAGCACGAAGACCCGGTGATGAGTTCGAAAGAGAGCATCATCAAGAGCGTCGAGTTCCTCAAGCCGCTCTTGATAGAGACGATGCCGGAAGAGAATTTGCCCTGGCTGTAAGGGGCGGGGCCCTTCCGGCAGCCGCGGCCCGTCCCTTTACGCCAGCGCCTTTTGAATCACGTGGCCGCCCACGTCGGTGAGGCGGAAGTCTCTTCCCTGAAAGCGGTAGGTTAGTTTCTCGTGGTCGATTCCCAGGCAGTGCAGGATCGTGGTCTGAAAATCATTGATATGGACGGGATCTTCCGCCGGGTTGTAGCCTAGCTCGTCGGTCGCGCCGATCGTTACGCCGGGCTTGATGCCGTCTCCGGCCATCCAAATCGTGAAGGCTTTCATGTGATGGTCGCGGCCGTAGTTCCCATCCGCGGTGCTTCCTTGATTCATCGGGGTACGGCCGAACTCGCCGGCCCAGATCACCAAGGTGTCGTCGAGCATGCCGCGATCCTTAAGGTCCTGGATCAGAGCCGCTGAAGGCCGGTCCGTTTGTAGGCATTGCCGGGAAATGTCAGTCGGCAGGTTGTTGTGGTGATCCCAGCCGCGGTGATAGAGCTGGATGAAGCGGACGTCGCGCTCCGCCAATCTGCGCGCCAACAAGCAGTTGTTCGCGAAGAGGCTTGCCCGGCTCGGCTCCATATCGTTCAGACGACGAAAATCGGCGGCTGTACCCATTTCCCGAAGCCAAGCATCTTCACCACGGGCTGCTGGCCCCTAACGCAAGTAACTGCTTTCACGCAACGAAATCAGCCCTCGGCCGGGGCGGAGTCCACCTAAACAAACAGTTCGCTGATTTCGTCGACGTTAATGAATTCGGTTCCCGAGGTGGCCTCGATATATTCAAAAGCCCGCCCCGAAGGAGTGTTGGTGATGCGCTTGCTCCAGTCGATGCCAAGAGCCGAAAAGATGGTCGCCACGGTATCTTCGGTGTAAATGGAGCGCTTGCGGTGCCAGCCGGGAGCGGTGACCTTTGCCCCTTTCTCGTCGGTGGCCCCAATCACTCGGCCTCCCCTCACCCCGCCGCCGCTGAAGACCGACGTCGAGGCAAACCGGTAGTGGTCGCGCCCTTTGCCCGGGTTCAAGTCCCCCGGGGTACGCCCGAACTCGCCCATACAGACGATAAGGGTCTTCTCCAGCAGGGTGCGGCCGTTCTTGTCCTTCATCGCGGATAGGTCATCGAGCAGGCTCGAGTAGCAATCATCCAATTCCCGACACAAGGTGTAGTGGTTGACCTTCTGCGTCTTGTCGTAGATCTTGCCGTGAAGGTCCCAGCCCTTGTGAGCGACGCTGATGAAGTGAGTCCCGGCGTCCGCCGCGACGAGGTTGCGTGCGAGAATACAGCCGTCGCCGACAGACGACGAACCGTATCGGCCGTGGTCCTCCTCACTGAACCGCAGGATCTTGCCCACCTCGGGTCGCTTCAACATCTCGTGGGCGCCGAGGTAATGACTAGCGAAGTCCAGCGGAGGCTTGCTCAGCGGAGCTTTTCCGCCGCGCATGCCCGCGTCCAGGCGCTGCAGAAAATCCCACCTTCTCGAAAACCGTTCCCGCTCAGCCTCGGGAACCACAAAGGCAAGATCAGCGTTTTCGCCCAAGGTCAGCGGCAACGGCTCGCAACTCGCCGGCAGCATGCCGGCGCCCGCCAGACCCGCTCCGCCCGGAGAGAAATTCAGGGCCACGAAAGGCGGGAGAAAATCTCCTTCCTTCTTGCGTTCCTGAAACTCGTAGGCCACAAGCGAGCCGACCGACGGGATCTCGCTCGCCCGCGCTGCGCTGAACGCCCTCCCGACCTGAATGTAGTATTGGCCCCTCTCGTGTACGCTCTCCCACGCTTCCACCGAGCGCGCCAGCGCCAGGTGGTGGATGCGCTCCGATAGCTTTGGGAATTGACCATAGGGCATCTTGATGTCCGGCGTGATGGTACGGATGTCAAAATCCGGAGGCGTCCACTTCCCCTCCTTCACGTCGAACGTGTCCAGTTGAGGCGGGCCGCCCTCCAAGAAGAGGAAAATACAAAACTCGGCTGAACCGCGCGGCGATACTTTGTGCTCGGCCCTCACCTGCAGCGGCTTGAGCATCGGCAGCAGATGGAAGCCGACAAAAGTCGTGGCTCCCACCCGCAAGAATTCTCTGCGCGCTAGCGTGGGAATCGTGGTTAGCTCGTCTCGCATGATATCCACCCGGACTTCAGTAATTGAAAACGAAGTCCAACTTATTGAGCAGCGCCCACAGGACGTCCTCCGCACCCTGCGTGCGATACCGTTCGATCTGGTTAACCGCCAGCTTCGTCTCTTCGGCGGAGGGGTGCCGGGAAAGGACCGACAGGAACAATTCCTCCACGATCTCTTCATTACTAAGCTGCGGTTCTTGGTTCAGCAGCTCGTGGACCCTGCTGCCCGGCTCCGCCTTCACTTTCTCCTTTACAATCTTGCTGTTCAACAGAAGCGAAGCCTGCACAATATTGCCTTTGAGAGACTTTACCCCGCGTGATCGGTTGCTCTGCCCAAAACTTCCTAGAAAACGTCCCACTCCCGCCAGATCTCCGCCCAAATCCTCGGGCGAGCGGGTCTGCATGACGTAGTTGACCTCTGTGTTGGTCCCGTTGATCGAAATGGAAGGAAACACGCTGGTGGCGATCGAGATGGCGTCGAAAAGCTCCTCCGCTGAGAGGCGGCGAACAAAGCGCCGGGCGAAATACCGTGCATATTCGTCCTTCCACTCAGCGTCAAAATAAGCCGACAACTGGTAGGCGCTGGATTTGGCGATCAATTGCATCAGACGGCGAAGGTCGAACTCGTGGGCCTCGAAGTCCTTGGCCAGCGCATCCAGCAGTTCCGGATGGCTTGGTTGGACCGTCCACGGCGCGGGAGGCGGATTGCTCGGGTCTTGGCGAGCCAAGTCGAAATCATGAGGTGGGTCCACAATTCCGACACCCATCAATTCCGCCCAGATCCGATTCACGATGGTCTTCGAGAACTGAGGACTCGTGACCACCATGCGCGCGTAGGCACGCCTCAAGTTCTCGCCTTGAGCAGGTTTTTCACCGGAGAGCAGGAACGTGGGGCTGACGTCCGCCTTCCAGCGGCTCATGCGTACGACGCTTTCGGCCTTCACGTCGTAGCCGACCGCCGCCGGGACCGGATAGGCCTCCGCGTCGTAGCCCGGGCCGTTTTCAATCATCGTGAACTCTTGGCGGCGAGGAGGCGGCCGGTACACGGTGAGGTCCCCGAAAAACGCTGCCATCTGCCACACCTGCTCGCGCTTTACATCCGACAGCCAAAGATTCAGCTCTTCGAGATGGCCCGCGCCGTCGTGGCAGGAGACGCACTCCAAGTTCAATCCAAGGAATATGCGGCTCGTCTCAATCGCCATTTCGTCGCAGCTGTCCTCGTGCGCGACCTGGTTTCCTGTTGCATCGTCAACATGAAACCGTGCCAGCAGATTCGCGGGACCGGAGAAATAATTGGTCAGCGCCGAAGCCGTCAGCATCTCCTCGACGAACCTGTTGTAGGGCACATTCAGCCGTAAGGACATGCGGATGTAGTCGTAGAAAATGTTACGGCCGGGCGTGCCCAGGTCGCCCCCGCTGTTGCTGAATAGATCCGAGAACCAATACGTCCAGCGATCGACGAAGGGATCCTCTTCCGAGAAGGCGTATCGCTCCGGTGCGATCAGCGAGTCAATCAGCTTGTCTCGCTTGTCTGGTGATTCATCCGCCAGAAACTCTCGGACCACTTCGCTGGAGGGAATGCGGCCAGTCAGATCGAGGTAAACCCTGCGCAGGAATTCTTGGTCTCCGGCAAGCCCGGCGTGCGGGATCTTGTCCCGCTCGATCTTGCCGAAAACGTGGTCGTCAATGTAGTTGTTGCGCTTGACTTCCATCCGCGGCCGCTCCGGCAGCAGGCGGCTGACCTCTTCGGTCAGGGCATTTGTGTCATCCCGTTGCGTTTCAGGCGTCTCCGAATGAGGATCCTTGGTCAGCTCACTGTGCGGCTTCAGAGCGGACTTTTCGGGCTTTGCCGGCACGCCCTCAGCGGCAACCGACACATGGCAAAGCCCTACCGAGAGCAGGACACATAGCCAAACCCCCGCCGCTCGGCCTACCAGGCCACGGCGAAAGTCGTGCGGGAAAGAAAGATGGGGACTGGAAGCTGTGAAAAAATCGGGGACTGCCACAAGTGGCCTAGCACTAACATCAGTGTCAGCGAGGATTGAAGCCGCGGCTGGCTGTCCCAAGATTTTTTCACCGCTTCCCGCCACCATTTCGCCCCGGTCACGACCCTCGAAAGAAAGCACTTGACCTGAACGCATTGGCCGGCTGGACCAGATTTTTCAAAGTACAGATTCTACATGTCTTCGGGCACAGTCAGATCAACTGAAACCTGAGCCGATCAGCCTGTCTTTCGATGCCTTCGGGCCCCCTGTAACTTTTCCCGAATAGCAGCGCACCCCCCCCCGTTGTTGGTCGCAGGCGACCGTCGCAATTCACAAGCCATCGGCGACCTCCGACGACGATGAGCGCAATGCTCTTTGGTTATTGTAACCTGACGCTCACGCGGTGGTGGCTCCATTCACAGGCCGACTGCAAGCATCACAGGCAGGATTGCGTGTGCTACCTTTCCGAAAGCCCCGCGGTGGGAAAAGCTGTTCTCCGCGCAGGAAACGAACTCGAGTAGGGCAGCCCGCCCCTCTTCGGTGGCTTTCTTTGCCCTCAGGATCGCGGGACCGACGTCCTCGGGATCCTCGATGCGCTCCGCCCAGCCCCCCATCGCTCGCGCCATGTCGGCGTAGGCGCCCCCTAAGTCGCGCGTGCCGTATTTTGCGTGGGAGCGGGCGAGAGACTCCGTTTCGACGCCCATGGTCGAGTTGTTCATGACGATCGTAAGGATCGGCAAGTCGGAGCGCACAGCGGTCTCGAAATCAAGGCCGGTCATCCCAAAAGCCGCGTCGCCCATGAAGTTAACGGCGAATTTCTCCGGCGCGGCAAGTTTCGCACCCAGTATCAGCCCTAGTCCCGTCCCCAGGCCATGTGACTTCCCCCAGCCCAGGCAGGTTCGAGGCCCCGCTGATTGGTAGAAGGGCATGAGCTGGAACCGAGGTCCTCCTGAGTCGTGAGTCAAGATAGTATCGGCCGGATCCACGCGGTTCATGAACTCCCAAATGACTCTATAGGGATTAATCGGAGTCTCACTCGAAGTGAGCTTCGGCGTCCACTGCTTCAGCCAGCTTTCGCGCGTGCTCGCAACTTGTTCCGCAACGAGACGGCTCTCGTGGCGCGGCTTGTCTCCCAGTAATTCCTTACACGCCGCGATGAACTGGCGCAGCACGAGCCTGGCATCACCGATGATCGGGTGATCGACGTCGTAGTTTTTGCCAATGTCAATGGGATCGTTGGTCGCGTGGATCAAAACCTTGCCCGGCGGTATCGTCGTGGTCAGGCCGTGCTTACTGAAGCTGGTTCCGATCCCCAAAACCAAGTCTGCTTCTTTCAGGAATTGGTAGGCGGTCCCGCTCATGACTCCCGAGCCGCTGCCCAAGGCGAGGGAATGTTTTTCCGGGAAGGCGCTCTTACCCGCTAACGTGGTCATCACGGGCGCCTGAAGCAGCTCGGCTAAGTCCAGCAGTTCCCCGCAGGCGTCGGCGTAAAGCACGCCCTGCCCGGCTTGAATCACCGGGTTCTTCGCATCGAGCAGCGCTCGCGCCGCATCCAGCACGTCTTGGGGATCCGCTTGGGCGCGGGTCGCCCTGACCGGCTTGTAGCTTTCCAGGAGGGAATCATCCACGTCTTCCATAGCGACGTCGAAAGGTACTTCGACCATCACGGGCCCGGGTCGCCCCATCTTGAGGCTGGCGAAGGCACGCCGCATCGTGTCGACTACCCTGTCTGCCGTATTGATCTGTTCAATAAACTTCGTGACCGAGGCATAGCTGCGCACCGAGCTGAAATTTGGAAATACGCCATCCATCTTCCTCGTTTGCCCCAGCGGCAACAGCAGGAGCGGAACACCGTCGGAGTAGGCGGTTGCGACCCCGGCGTAGGCGTTCTCCGCTCCGGGTCCCCACTGCATGGCGAAAACACCGGGCGGGTTCCCGTTCCTAACCCGGGAATAGCCGTCCGCAATGCCCACGCCAACCCTCTCTTGGCGACAAATCACCGGGCGGATACCGACGTCGGTGACTGACTCGATGATCGGCGTTGTCGGAAACGCACTGAGGTATTCGATGCCCTCCCGTTTCAAGATATGTGCGATGACGTCTACGGTTGTCACGTCAGCCTCCTGGGGTCGTGCTTGTCGGGGGCGGCAATAGTTCCCAGCATTGCTTCGGTTGGCCTCCTTCGGTCCATGACCTCTCGTTGGGAGAGGCGAGTTTTGTTTTCAGGGCAGTAAGACGTTGCATTCATCAAGTATGTAGGCTTATATTCAGGACACTCGTGTCAGTCAACGACCGCCCGCCAGATGGCAACCCAAGTTTGGAGCAGTAAGACTATGAACGTCAAGGTTGGTTCCGCCCCCGGATTCATGGGCTGTCTGGTTCCCCAGCGACCCCAAACAAATCCCTCGGCAGCGATGCCTGGATGAGATCTCTATGAAGCTCTCCGTCGTCATGCCGGTGTACAACGAGGTCACGACTATTGCCGAGATCGTGCGGCGTGTTCAACGCGTCGATATCGACAAAGAAATCATCGTGGTCGACGACTATTCGACGGATGGCACGCGCGACATTCTCGGCAATATCGAAAGCGAAAACTCGAACGTCACGGTCCTCTACCACGACCGCAACAGGGGAAAAGGTCGCGCTTTGCGAACGGGGTTCGCCGCTGCCCAGGGCAACTATGTTCTCATCCAAGACGCCGATCTCGAGTACGACCCAGAGGATTACTCGAAGCTGCTCCACCCGCTGGAGCAAGGAAAAGCCGACGCCGTCTACGGTTCACGCTTTATCACGACGCAGGAGCACCGGATACTCTATTTTTGGCACTCACTGGGAAACCAGTTCTTGACGCTTCTGTCGAACATGATGACCGATCTCAACCTGACCGACATGGAGACGTGTTACAAGGTTTTCCGGCGCGAGTTGGTCCAGGCGATTCCGCTGCAAGAGGACCGCTTTGGATTTGAGCCCGAGATCACCTGTAAGCTAGCCAAAGCCAAGGCGCGCATCTATGAAGTCGGCATCGCTTACCACGGCCGCACCTATGATGAGGGGAAAAAGGTTAGCGCCAAGGATGGATTCCGCGCCCTGTGGTGCATTCTGAAGTACCGCCTGAAACCCCTAAAGCTCGGACCCTCCTGGACGCAACACAAGGTAACTCACGTCCCGAACGGCTAAGTACTCCATTTCATAAATACACTCACATTTCGGGCGAGTGCAGGCCGGCACAGCATCCCGTGCACCAATCTTGCAAGGTCCACCCCGCTGGGATCTTGCTTGTCCCACCGGGGCTTCCTAGCAGCCCGCCGCCACGCAGAGGCGGTTGCTTCGTCAAACCCCCATGAATGCACCTCAGGCAGAGACGAAGCCCCCTTCAGACCCTCTTCGAACCGAGTCCCCTGATCCTCCCGCGGGGTCCCCAGAAGACCTTGGCATCCGTAGACCAGAACTATCTAGTGTCACTTGAACTCCGGCGCCGGCGAAAATTTGACGGGCTGCAACACCTTCCGATAACATGAACCTGCGGGGTGGAGCAGTCTGGTAGCTCGTTGGGCTCATAACCCAAAGGTCGCAGGTTCAAATCCTGCCCCCGCAACCAACCCCTTACGCCGTTCAAGAGTAAACCACTTCCCTCTGCATCCGACTGATCTCTGTCACCACCTGAGGAGCACGGATTGTCGTGGGCTGACGGCGACATGAAGCGACAAGTACGAGGCGCGCCGCAGCCCAGCCATCTCGGAGACTGGTCGCACTTTCCGCGGAACCTCAACCACTTCGTAGCCCTCACTGGAATGCTGCTGCTTCCGTTGCTGCCACTTTTCTCCCAGCAGTCCGAACCGGGAGTCCTTCGCGACTTACGAGCCCAAAGGCTCGAGCAGCCACCCGATCTCGACGGACTCGTCAACGAACCCCTCTGGCAGGAACTTGACGTCGCGACCGATTTCGTCCAACAAAACCCGGAAGAAGGGCAACTCTCGGCCGAGAAAACTGAAGTCCGCATCGGCTTCGACGACCGCAACCTCTACATCGCCATCATCTGCTTCGACTCCCAACCCGAGAATATCGTTGTCACCCAGAACCGTCGTGACGCCAATCTCCGCGACACCGACTCCGTTCAGATTCTGCTTGACACGTTCAAGGACGGCCAGAATGCGTTTATTTTCGGGACAAGTCCCACTGGTATCGAGTTCGATGCCCAGGTTTCCAAGGCCGGACAGACCCGGGGATCAGCCGGCGGGCCCGCTCGTGCTGGGGGCCTAGGAGGGGCCCAACGGGGAGGCGCCTCCGCCTTCAATCTCAACTGGGACGGCGTTTGGAGTGTTCGCTCACAAATCACTCAGCGCGGCTGGGAAAGCGAAATCATCATCCCTTTTCGTACCCTGCGCTACAAACCCGGTGACCCAGTCTGGGGTCTAAACATCATGCGCAACCTGCGACGAAGGAACGAACGCTCCTTCTGGTCTCCCATCTCCCGCGCATTTCGGTTCACGCAGATCAGCGTGGCCGGCTCGCTTTCCGGGCTTGAAACGCGCACCCACCGTAATCTGAAGCTTCTGCCCTACGTGCTGGGAGGTTTTTCGCAGGACTATCGGCGCACCGAAAATCAGTCCAAGTTCGAACGCGACGCGGGGCTCGACCTGAAATACAGCCTCACGCCGAGTCTCACCCTCGACGCCACGTTCAACACCGACTTTGCCCAGATTGAAGTGGATGATGAACAGGTCAACCTGACCCGCTTCGACTTGTTCTTCCCCGAGAAGCGTCCCTTCTTTCTCGAAAACTCCGGTTTCTTCGAGTTCGGTAGTCCCGGGGAAGTGGAGATCTTCTTCTCCCGACGAATCGGTCTCGACGAAGACCGTAATCCCGTGCCCATCGACGCCGGAGCACGAGTCAGCGGCAAGATCGGGCCCTATCAACTCGGCCTGCTCAACATGCAAACCCGCTCGGTCGACGGCGCCGCTCCCGCGAACAACTACGGCGTCGCTCGCGTTAGCCGGGAATTGCCCAATCGTTCTTCGATCGGAGTGATCGGCGTGAGCCGTGAGGCGACCACCGATTTCGAGGACGCACCACGCTTCAATCGAACTGTTGGGGCCGATGCCAACATCGGCCTCGGTAAGTTCGCCAATTGGTTCAACTACGTCGCCAAGAGTGAGACTCCAGGCCTCGAAGGCAGCGACCACACCTATTCCAGTCGCTTTGAGTACGACGACTCAGGCCACGAATTCAGGCTCGGCTACCTCGATGTCGGCCACAACTTCAACCCCGAAGTCGGCTTCGTGCGCCGCGTAGGTTTCCGCAAAGCAGATTACTTCTACCGCTATACGCATTACCCCAACACCGGCCGCATCCGCAGCGTCGAGCCTCACTTTTCCGGCCAGAACTGGTACACCTTGGGAACGAACTCCAAAGAGTCGGGCTTCGAGCACTACCACGTCGACTCGCGATGGCAAGACGGCGGACAACTGGGGCTGGCCTGGAACCGCAACTTTGAACGGCTGGATGAGCCGTTCGAAATCCACCCCGACATTTCGGTTCCCGCGGGACGCTACCAGTTCAACGAACTCATCGCCAACTTCAGGACCGATCCGAGCGCACCGGTATTCCTGCGAGGAAACGCGGCTCTAGGGGGCTTCTACGACGGAACCATCCGCACACTCAATCTTCGGGGCGGGTATCGACGTGGCAAGAAGCTGACCTGGACCGGGAGCTGGATCCGCAATTTCATCGACCTACCGGTAGGCGACTTCAACACCGACCTCGTCGGGCTTCGCTTCAACTGGTCATTCACGCCTAAGAGCTTTTTCCAAACCTTTAGCCAGTACAACAGCGCCACTGACGAGATTGGTCACAACATCCGGCTGGGGTTGCTCTCGACATCCAGCACGGGACTCTTTGTCGTCTTCAACACCGGCACAATCACGCGTGACTTTCTAGATCCCCACGATGTCGAACGGCGCACGATCTCTCGCGCCCTCTTCATCAAATTCACCCACCTGTTGGACTACTGAAGAGTTGCGAAGAGGTGTTCCGAGCCTTGCCGCCACCTAATCCATCAGCGAGGAGGAACCTCCCTCATGTCCTCCTAGTTTTACACCTTGAGTTCCAGCTGGGCATTGGACTATGAGAGTCAGCGTGGCGGAGCACCATAGAGTAATATTGGTTGGCTCTTCCGGGTTTTAAGTGGGCGAAGGAGCCAGATCGAGTTTCCCACAGTGGAAGTAGATGGCGTTGATGAAGTTCTGTTGATTGCGGAAACCGCGCGCCGTGGCCTTGACCCATTGAATCCTTGAGTTCAACCCCTCGCTGACCGCGTTCGTAATGCGGTGTTTCAGATACGTGAGTATGTTTTCGAGGCGAGCCGTCAACATCCGCGCTACGGTGACCATCGGCGTCAGCCGGCTGCGACTCGCCCAGCCGCGCCATTGCTCGAAGAAAGCTCGCGCCGCCGATTCGCGACGATAGTCGAACAGCCGCATCGCCGTTTCCTTCAACGCCCACGCCCGCGCCGTCTTCAAGTCGCTTTCGCGCAGCGCGCGGAACTCGCGCCAGGCGTCCTCGGAAAAGTTCGCCGGATGCCGCAGCCAAGCGTACTTCGTGCCTGTCAAACGCTCGTCGCCGAGGGCCAGTAAACGCTTGTTCTCCGCCTGCCGCACCTGGTCCACCGCCTTCGCCAGATGCGCCGCGATGTGATATTTGTCGTAAACGATCTTTTTCTCCGATTCGTCGAGATGCTCCCGGGTCGAGGCGACGTAAGGATCCCACATGTCCATCGCGACGGCCTCGACTCGGGCGAGTTGCTCTGCGCTCAACGTCTTCCAAAAGCCGTCCAGGCTGGCCTGGCGGCGTCCCTCGGCGACGAACAACACGCGCGAGCGGTTGAGATCGTTGACGACGGTGAGATAGCGATGGCGCTTGCGGAAGCTCTTCTCGTCGACGCCCAGGTAGGGAATCGGCTCTGCCGCGCGACGTTCGAGCCCACGTTGCACGGCGCGTTCCAGGATGCCGTGAATCTCGTCCCAGCTCAGCGCCAGCAACTCGGCGATGCCTTGCTGGCTGGCTTCCTTCAGCCACGAGATCGCGAGAGCTTCAAACAGCGCGGTGAAGCGGCTGGAAGCCTCGGCCCAGGGCAGTCGCACGACGCGCGGCCCGTGCTCGGAGCAGTTGCTGCGCGGCGGCCGGGCGTGCAGGATCGTGCGGTACTGACAGGTGTCGAGGTGACGCCAGCGGCGTTCGGGCTGATGATCGTGGAGTGCGCACACGGCGCTGCATTGGCGGCACGGCCAGCGGACTTGCTCGTCGTGTTCGAGGAAGACGTGGACTTCGCCGTCGGCTCGGCGCAGCTCCACTCGCACGACTTTCCAGGGACTTTCGATGCCCAGAATCTGGCGGTATAGCTCGCGGTCTTGCATCCCGCGAGACTACCACCGAGCCTCACTCGCCCACTAGAAACCGGGAAGAACCTATTGGTTAGACATCACAGAAACAAGAGGAGTGACTATGAGTGACAAAAAAGCATCGACGGATTATCCCATTCACGAACTTCTCGCGGAACGATGGAGCCCCTATGGCTTCGAAGACCGGCCGGTTGATGGAGCTATAACCAGAAGTTGTGGATGAGCCTCTGAGGGGAGGCGGCGTATCCTGACGATTGAGGAAGCAACTCAATCGTTTTCTGGAAAGGAACAAGGAGGATACGCCATGAGTCAGTGTGAAGCTGCTGAGAGCAGCAGTCAAGTCAACCCCCAAGTCATTGATGGAAAGGAACGCTCGCCCTTGGATGAGGTGCTGCGCCAAGGAGCGCGCCAGATGCTCGTCAAGGCCGTGGAAGCCGAAGTGACCGCCTACATCGAAACGCATCAGCACGAAGTCGACCAGGACGGCCGGCGGCTGGTGGTGCGCAACGGTCACGCCCGCGAGCGCACCATCGTCAGCGGCGTGGGTCAGCTGAAGATCCAGGCGCCGCGGGTCGACGATCGCCGAGTCGATGAGCAGGGCCGGCGCTTTCGTTTCACTTCCCAGATCCTGCCGCCGTATCTGCGGCGCACGAAGAGTGTGGAGGAGTTGATCCCCTGGTTGTACCTGAAAGGGATCTCGACGGGCGATTTCAGCGAAGCGCTGGAGGCCTTGCTGGGGCCCGACGCTCCGGGCCTGTCGGCGACGACGGTGGTGCGTCTCAAAGACGTCTGGCGCCGCGAGTACGAGGCTTGGTCAAAGCGTGACCTCAGCGGCCAGCGGTTTGTTTACATTTGGGCCGATGGCATCTACTCGAATGTTCGTCTGGACGATGAACGGCAGTGTTTGCTGGTTGTGATGGGAGCACTCGAAGACGGTCGCAAGCAACTGCTGGCGGTGCACGACGGCTTTCGCGAAAGCGAACTGTCGTGGCAGGAGTTGCTGGAGGACTTGAAACGGCAGGGGCTCGAGCTGCCGCCGAAGTTGGCGGTGGGCGACGGAGCGATGGGGTTTTGGGCGGCACTGCGGAAAGTCTATCCGGCGACCGGTGAGCAACGCTGCTGGCTCCACAAGACGGCCAACGTGCTCAATAAGCTGCCGCAGAGCATGCAGGGCAAAGCCAAGCAGGCGCTGCGCGACATCTATCTTGCCCAGAGTCGGCAGACGGCGGAGGCCGCTCTGGACCGTTTCAAGAACCTATACGAGAAGAAGTTCCCCAAAGCGGTCGAGTGCCTGGAAAAAGACCGCCAAGTGCTGCTGGCTTTCTACGACTTTCCGGCCGAGCACTGGGGGCACTTGCGGACGACGAACCCGATCGAGTCCACCTTTGCGACGGTCCGTTTGCGGCAGCGACGAACGAAGGGTTGTGGCAGCCGCGAAGCGTCGTTAACGATGGTCTTCATGCTGGCCCGCCAAGCCGAGCGCCACTGGCGACGCCTGAACGGTTCGGAAGTGATTGTTCATGTCTTAGAGGGAAAGGTTTTCAAGGATGGATTGATGGTTCAGGAAAACGCCGCCTGACCTCGCCCATCCACAACATTTGACAATATCTCCGGTTGATGAGGGCAACCTCCGTTCCTTGTTTGAGGCGGCTCGCTGGGCAGCGTCCTCCTATAACGAACAGCCTTGGAGCTATCTTGTTGCGACGAGGGAAAACCCTCAAGAGTTCGCACGGCTCCTCTCCTGTCTGGTAGAGGGGAATCAAGCGTGGGCGAAGGCCGCGCCCGTGCTTGCGCTCGGTGTCGTGAGTCTGAGATTCTCGCGGAACAACAAAGAGAATCGGGCCGCCGTTCACGATCTCGGTCTTGCTGCCGGAAATCTGCTGGTCGAGGCGACCGCCCGGGGCCTGTGCGTCCATCAGATGATTGGCATACTTCCTGACAAGGCGCGCGAGGTATACGAGATACCGGAGCATTCTGAAGCCTGGACGGCTCTTGCGATCGGATACAAGGCAGACCCAGTGAAACTGCCCGATGCTTTGAAGGAGCGCGATCTCGCGCCGAGGCAGCGAAAGCCCCTAAGTCAGTTCGTGTTCAGCGGCAAGTGGGGAGATCCGTCGCCCCTCGTGCTGAGGCACGACCCTCAACCATAAGTATCGAGCGAGCACCTCATTGGCCCACGCTGCGGTCCGCTTTGGCGACCTCTTCGAGCGCTGCCAGCACGTCGTTGAAGCTCTCGTTGATCGACGAGTCGACCAGCAGCGGTAGGTACCGCATCAGTGGATTGCTGATTTTGAGTGTCTCCGACCAGCTCACCTTAGTGGTGTTTTCATCGAGAGCCTCAAAGTCGATGGTGCGCTCCGCTACCACGATCCCAAAATCGATCTCGTAGACCACCTTGCGGCCCGGTTCACTCTCCACGATGACGCCTTTGCCGCGAGCGATCGAGGCGATAGCCCCACCGACGGACCCAAGCCTCTTCCCATCGGGGAAGAAGCCAAGCCTGGTTCCGGCACCGGCGTCCGGGCCCCCGAGGTCGGCGATTTCCATCGGGGGCATTCCTTTGAAGCTGCCGCCCTTGCGGTGCCATGCTTCGGTCCACATCCGTTGCTGGCCGGCGCGGCTATTAAAAAAGGGAAACAGCTCGGCGCTGGACACCTCCAGCGTCGAGCTAGTGTTCACCAACTCCACTTGGCTCGGCAACAAATACCCGACCAAGGTCAAAAGTACGACGAGGCCAACGAGGATGCACAATACGCTGCCTGCTATCTTGACGCCACGACCTGGCCGTTTGTTTCTCTTCCTTTCGTTTGAATCTGAATTCATCTTTCTCTTCTGGTGAATACAGTTTTCTGACGTCTTGCGCCGCCTAGCGACTCCCGCCCCAGCGTGTAGCGTGGATCTCGCTTTTGAAATCCGCGGCCTTTTAAGCACCCCTCCTCGCGGTCTACCTGATTGACCGGAGGACACCCCACGCCCGGACCCTCGTCACACGAATAACCGCAAGAACAGAGAGATGACACCGTTGGCCACCCAGCCGATCAGGCAGACACCTATCGCCCGCCCTGTACTCGTGTAGTCGAGAGCCTGTTTCACCGCCACAACAAACGCAGCGAGCATCCACAGGTTGGCGATGCCGAACACTAGCCAACCCAGCAGCGGAATGATCCCCAAGACGCGCACGATGCCTGGAGCCGCCGCAAACCCCGTTGTCCTTAGTAGCTGACTCCAATTGGCCCGTGTCCGCGGTTCGGGGAGCAGCCGCGTCCCGATCAGGTAGGTCAACCAGGCCCAGACTAACCAGCCGAGCAGCGCGCCAACCACCGCCGCCAAAATCCCGGGACCGCCACGCCCGATGTTGCCAATGCCGGCAGCCAGACTGGAGAGGATCACAACTCCAATGGCTTGGGCCATGGCCGTGGTATCCGCCTCCACCTCTTCGTACGTGTGGACGCTCAGTGTCGCGGCGCCTACCAATCGTTCCGTGAAAGATGCCATAGCGTTACACTCCCTTTGGTGAAAGCATTCGTCCAATTGTAAAGCAGTTCAGTCCCGACAGGGACATCCATGATAGGCAACCGAACACCAAATCATCTGCCCAGCCGGGGTCGTTCCCCAACGAGCGTCCGCTGCTGAGAAGAAGACATCCCTGTGGCGCCTGTACCCCGCCCGCTGACCCCCAACGGGGACAGGCCCCCCGAGCGAAGCGCCAGCAGGTAGAAAGCGCCACCGGCCGGCGACTCACCTCCATTGACCGGTCAATTCGTCCTGGTTGCCTGTCCCGGATCCTGAGACCGGGGGGGGCGTATAATCTAGTGGAGAACACGATTCAGATGTTCCTCTACTTCCATCGCCGGATTCCCTGTTATGCGTTCGCTCTCGTGACCGCTGTTTCGTTTTGTGGGTTGGCAGCGGGCGGTGCCAAGGACTCTGGGGCGAAGGTCGTTGAGTTCAACCGCGACATCCGGCCAATCCTCTCGGACAGGTGCTTCACTTGCCACGGCCCGGATAAGGCAACCCGGCTCAGTCCACTGCGCTTGGACACCGAAGCCGGCTCGCTAGCCGATCTAGGAGGCCGCTTTGCCATCCTGCCGGGGGATCCCGAGAAAAGCGAAATTATCCGCCGCATCAGCTCCGACAACGCAGCCCTGCGCATGCCGCCGTCCTACTCCGGCAAGGATAAACTCACCCAGCGGGAGATCGACACCATGCGGCGCTGGATCGAACAGGGCGCCAAGTGGCAAAATCACTGGTCATTCATCGCCCCGAAGCGTCCCGCGATCCCAGCGGTAGAAAACCGCGACTGGCCACGTAACCCGATCGACTACTTTGTTCTTGCGCGTCTGGAACGAGAGGGATTGGCCCCATCTACCGAGGCCGATCGCTCGACCTTGATCCGGCGCGTGACGCTCGACTTAACGGGACTTCCTCCCACGCCGGCCGAGGTCGCTGCCTTCTTGGACGACGACTCGCCGAACGCCTACCAGGAACTCGTCGATCGATTGCTGCAGTCGCCCAAATACGGCGAGCGAATGGCCGTTGAGTGGCTGGACGCTGCGAGATACGCCGACACGAGCGGCTATCAAACCGATTCCGAGCGGCACATGTGGCGCTGGCGCGATTGGGTCATCAATGCCTTTAACGCCAATATGCCTTTCGATCAGTTCACCGTTGAACAGATCGCGGGCGACATGCTACCCCATGCAACGCTCGACCAGATCATCGCCACCGGTTTCAACCGCAACCATCGCCAAAATGGCGAAGGCGGAATCATTCCCGAGGAGTACTTGGTCGAAAACGTGGTCGATCGCGTCGAAACGACCTCGACGGTGTGGCTGGGATTGACGATGGGTTGCGCTCGCTGCCACGACCACAAGTACGATCCCATCAAGCAAAAAGAGTTCTACGAAGTTTTTGCCCACTTCAACAACATTCCCGAACGCGGCAAAGCTTTTAAGTACGGCAACTCACCGCCGTTCGTAAAAGCCCCCACGGCCGACCAGCAAGCCCAACTAGCCGAACTCGACAAGAAGCTTTCAGCCGCGGAAAAAGAGTTTGCGGAACAAGAGTCCGCACTGGATACGGCGCAGAAGGTCTGGGAAACGTCTTTGCTTGGTTCGGCGCGGGTCGATTGGCTGCTGCGTGACCAACTTGTGGTTCATCATCCGCTCGACGGCGACATCGCCAGCATCCACGCCGGAAAGCCTGTGAGTCCCAAGCTGGAAGACGGCCAACCCCATTTCGTTCCCGGACCGTTGGGTGAGGCGGCCAGTTTTGACGGTAAGCGTTTCATCAACGCGGGCGACGTTGCGAACTTCGGCTATACCGATAGGTTCACACTGGCCGCTTGGATCTACCCCAAGGCGCCGGACGGCGTCATCGTGTCGCGAGCCGCCGAAGGAGAAGAGGGTGAAACCGGATACGGACTGTACCTAAACGGCGGCAGGGTCCAGATCAATCTCGCACTGCGCTGGATCGATGACGGTGTGCGCGCGGAAACCCAGGACGCCCTTCCGCTCAACGAATGGCATCACGTCTTGGTCACTTATGACGGCACCCGAGTACCCACCGCATTTCGGGTCTACGTCAATGGCCAATCCCAAAAGCTAGCTCATCTGCTCGACGGTATCAACAACCCCATTCAACAAGATCAACCCCTGCGTATCGGCGCCAGCGGCTTTCCGAGGCCGCGCTTCCAAGGGCACATCGACGACGTCCGTATCTACGAAGCAGCGCTGACTCCGAGCCAAGCGGCCGTCGTCTCGACCAAAGAATCCGTCGGTCAGATTGCCAAACTCGCTCCTGAGAAAAGAACTCCCGCACAATCCGACAAGATTCGGCTTTGCTTTCTCGACCAATACGCTCCCGAGCACATCCGGCAGGCCCGGCGCCAGCTCGTCGAGCTGCAACGTGAACGCGAACACCTCTGGGACAGCTTCCCGACGGTTATGGTTATGCGTGAGCTCGAACCGCGGCGCGAGACCTTTCAACTCATCCGGGGCGCTTACGATAGCCCTGGTGAAAAGGTCACGCCTGGCGTGCCAGCCGTCTTCCCTCCTCTACCGGAAGCCCAAGAGAAAAACCGCTTGACTTTCGCCCGCTGGCTCGTCGACCCTGCAAACCCTCTGCCCGCCCGCGTAACCGTCAACCGCTTCTGGCAAATGTACTTTGGTACCGGCCTGGTGAAAACGGCCGAAAACTTCGGTTCACAAGGAGAATGGCCGACCCATCCCGCGCTTCTCGATTGGCTTGCTACCGAGTTCATCCGTTCCGGTTGGGACGTCAAAGCCATTCAGAAGGTGATTGTAACGAGCGCAACGTACCGGCAATTGTCCAAGGTGACGCCGCTACTCGTCGACAAGGACCCCGACAATCGCCTATTGGCTCGTGGACCCCGTTTTCGTTTGCCGGCACAGATTGTTCGCGATCAGGCGCTGGCGATAGCCGGCCTGCTTGTTGAGGAGGTTGGGGGCCCCTCCGTGAAACCTTACCAGCCGCCCGGCCTGTGGAAAGAGCTCACGGGTCAAGACTATCACCGTGATGATGGAGAGAACCTCTACCGCCGCAGCCTTTACACCTTTTGGAAACGGACGGCCGCACCGCCCGCGATGGTGACGTTTGATTCGGCGCTTCGCGACACCTGCAATGTGCGCCAGACACGAACGAACACGCCGCTGCAAGCCTTGAATCTGATGAACGACGTCACCTACGTCGAAGCCTCGCGCTTGCTGGCGGAAAGAATGATCACGGAGGGAGGCACCACCCCGGAGGAACGTATCTCGTTCGGGTACCGGTTGGCAACGGCCCGCGAGCCTACGGCAAAAGAAACCCAGGTCCTAGTAGATGGTCTCCACCACCACTTGGACCGCTATCAGACCCATAGGACGACGGCGTTGCAACTAGTGAGCGAGGGAGAATATCCGCGCAATCAGGCGCTCGAAATCGCCGAGTTAGCCTCCTACACCACCCTGGCCAGCCTCATTCTGAATCTCGACGAAACCATCACCAAGCAGTAACCCACCGCCTCGGATACCTGGCCTGTCACTAGCGTTCCAGTCTCAGTTCCCTGCCCTCGCACACCCTCGCGACGAGCGAATCAGAGCCGCGAACGCGAGTGAGTGCCCATGGGCCTTCGCCGCGATGAACGGAGCCGCGACCGTCAGGGAGCGGTCGGTCCCCCTCAGAGTCCGGTCCTGCCACCAGCCTCAGGCCCGCCCAAGGGGATCAAAACCCCCGGGGTTTCGACGGAGCGGTCATACCGCCATGGTCGTTACGCAAATTCGGCCTGTCTTATCTCGCACCCCAGCGGTGCGGGTTGAACTCTCGAGATCCGAGAGCTTGTACACCTGAGTCGTGGCTTTCCATTCGCAACTCTCGCCGGGTATTGGGCCAGCAAGCAACCACCGAGAAGCAACTGGTTCTTGTGTGCATAGGGCGCGGTCCTCGGTGCTGGGCAGCGTGGACCGCCTGGTTGGGCGGGCTACACATCCCCTAGTGTAGTGCCACATAAATAGCTGTACAATAACACCCTTTTCGCGGTAGGATGGTTTATGTGGCCATCCGCTGACGCTCTAGCCCTCACCGCTCCGCAGCGAAACGCTCTTCGTCGCCTCGTTCGAGGCCGCAATACGACGCAGACAATGGTCTTGCGAGCGCACATTGTTTTGCGCTGTGCGCAGGGGTTGGCGAACCACGCCATGGCCCGCGAACTCGGCGTCAACCGCAAGACCGTCATCCTGTGGCGAAAGCGCTTCGCCCAGTCCGGCCTCGACGGACTCCGCGATCGGACGCGCCCCGGACGCAAACCGGCGCTCTCCGCTGAATTCGTCCAATGCATCCTCGATACAACGCTTCACGAGAAGCCCCGGGCGGCCACGCATTGGAGCACCCGCACCCTCGCCAAGCACTTGGGCGTCTCCAAGATGGCCATCCAGCGCGTCTGGAAAGCGCACGGACTGCAGCCCCATCGCCTCGAAACTTTCAAGCTCAGCCGCGACAAGCAGTTCGTCGAGAAACTCCGCGACGTGGTCGGGCTGTACTTGAATCCGCCCGAGCACGCGCTGGTGCTCAGCGTCGATGAGAAAAGCCAGATCCAGGCCTTAGACCGCAGCCAGCCGGGACTGCCCCTGAAAAAGGGTCGCGCCGGCACCATGACCCACGACTTCAAACGACATGGCACAACGACGCTGTTCGCCGCCTTCAATGTGCTCGACGGCCAGGTGATCGGGGAGTGTCTGCCGCGACATCGGCACCAGGAATTCCTCAAATTCCTACGCAAGATCGATCGCGAAACGCCACCGGCGCTGGAGCTGCATCTGATCGTGGACAACTACTCCACGCATAAGCATGAGCAGGTGAAGAAGTGGCTCGCGAAGCACCCCCGCTTCCACTTTCACTTCATTCCCACGTCTTCTTCTTGGCTCAATCTCGTCGAGCGCTGGTTCCGCGAGCTGACACAGAAGCGCATCCGCCGCGGCGTGTTCCGCAGTGTTCCCGAACTCGAGGCCGCCATCCACGAGTACCTGGAAGCGAGCAACCAAGCGGCCAAGCCCTTTGTCTGGACAGCTCCGGCACAAGATATCCTCGCCAAAGTCGAGCGCGCCGCCAAAACCCACGCCATTGTCCAGAACCGTTAGTGGCACTACACTAGCAAGACCCGCCGTTTCTGACGGGATAAGGCCCTCCTGACAGATGCCGGAAAGAAGGTCTTTACCCGCATTTCCAATTTGATTCAGACCTCTCGACCTTCCGGCGGCCTTGAGCGTCTTTATTCATAGGGGCTAGAGCCCGATGAGGACGCCATGGAGGCCAACACCCAATGGGTGAAAAACAAACCAAGCCATTCCAGCTAAGTTTCAACGGCTCGTAGAAAGTCGATTTCCAGGGATCGCACGTCACTTCCGACGGTGGCTTGATCCTGGTTCGGGAGTTGGACGAGCGACTCGGACTCGGGAAACTGATCGGCGAGCATCTCACCGACTCCCGGCAAGGCACAAACAAGCAGTTCACGTTCGCTGATCTGTTGCGGCAGTCGGTCTACAGCCGCTTGGCAGGCTACGAGGACGTCAACGACGCCGTCCGAGTGTCGGCTGACCCGACGTTTCGCTTGATCGGCTCGCAGAAGATCTGGGATCGCGGTGCGGCCTTGACCTCGACGCTGCACGGCTTCGAGACGGAGATGCTGGCGAGCGAAGAGAACCTGCTGGGGCTGATGGCGCTGAACCGAGAGCTGGTCGGGCAAGCGGAGGCGTTCGACGACTCCGAGCGGGTCGTTCTGGACATGGACTCCACCGAGAGTCCGGTCCATGGCCAACAGGAAGGCAGTGCCTACAACGGACACTTCGAGTCGGTCTGCTACCACCCGTTGCTTTTGTTCAACGGTCATGGTGATTGCCTCGCTGCCAAGCTGCGTCCCGGCAACGTGCACAGCGCCGAGGACTGGGATGAGCTATTGTTGCCGGAGATCGAGCGCCAACTGGCCGAAGGCAAACAGGTCACCTTTCGCGCCGATGCCGCCTTCGCCAAGCCCGAGATCTACGAAGCACTGGAGGAGCGCGGCGCGGACTACGCGATCCGCATTCCGGCCAATAAGAGCCTGGAGCTGGAGATCGAAGACATCCTGTTTCGTCCGCCGGGGAGGCCCGGCCGCAAGCCGCTAGTGCGCTACAAGAGCTTTCGCTATCAGGCGGAGAGCTGGAAGGGGCCCAGACGAGTTGTCGCCAAGGTCGAGCACCACCAGGGCGAGCTATTCGCGCGCGTCGGTTTTATCGTGACGAACATGAGCTTGCCAAGCCGGTCGGTGGTGCGTTTCTACAACAAGCGCGGCACGGCGGAGCAGTGGATCAAAGAAGGTAAGCAAGCGACGCACTGGACGCGGCTGTCGTGCCATCGCTTCCGGGCGAACGAGGTGCGCTTGCAGCTCAGCGTGCTGGCCTATAACCTGGGCAACTTGTGGCGGCGGCTGGGGCTGCCGCAACGGATCAAGAGCTGGTCGCTGACGAGCTTGCAGCACCGGCTGATGAAGACGGGCGGACGGCTAATTAAACACGCGCGGTATTACTGGCTCTTGTTCGCGGAGGGACATCTGAACCGGCGCCTGTTTGGCGACATGCTGCGGAGGATCTGGGCGCTGCCTGTGCCGGGCGGGTAGCACGCGACTTGCCGAATGCGAAACCTGAGTACTGAGGACGGAAGCTCGGAAGGGTGTCTGCGAAATTGACTTCGCAGCGGCGGATCAGCCCCCATGAGGGGCAAGAAGGGGGCTCGATCGGTCCCGCCTCAGCCGCCGCCTCTTTCGGGTGGAGAAATGGTTGCGCTTCGCCGGGTGAGGGTGTAGACTCGTGCCGTCAGAGGAGCCAAATCGGAAATCCTGGCTTAGACGGCATTTTCTCTTTCTCCATCTTGCCTCTGCGGATGGCCTCCTTTGCTGGACTGGGAGCGCTGAGTGTGGCGTGCTGTTACTTGCTCTACGCGCTATACGCTCGATTAGTGCTTAACGAATCACCCGCGGGCTTCACCGCGTTGATCTTCTTCATTGTGTTTCTCTCCGGCGTGCAGATGCTGTTTCTGGGCTTGATTGGTGAATATCTCGGCAGAATCTACGAAGAGACCAAACGCCGGCCGCTGTACATCGTAAGTCGAATCGTCGGGAGATAGCGGTGGATCCCGCTTATGTCGTAAAATACGCCGAACTCTATCGCCGCCATTGGTGGTGGAGATCCCGCTTTAACCGCTACCGCCAGACCTCCGCAGCGCTGGTACCCGGTGTCTGGAAGGCAAGTGGAGGGCAAGCAGTCTTAGGAGACGGGCGCTGGACACCGGTAACACCTAAAGTTTGTACGGGGATACGGTGACCAAGCAGGCCTGTTGAAACTTGCCGTGGGTCCTCAGCGCGCAATTCGCTGGGCGGGTTTTCTACGACTCGGCCGCTTGCCGGTCGAGGCTGTCGCGGCCGGTTGGGCCTTCGCGGCCCGAGCCGGAGGCTTTTTTTTGTCTTGCTCGCGAGACTCTTCTGCAAGGCTTCCATAAGATCGACGACCGGCGCCAATCGTGGTGCTTGGGAAGCGGCGACTTCCTGTCCTTGGCGCTTCGCCTCGATCATTTCGCGCAGCCGCTCTTGGAACTCGTCGCGGTACTTGTCAGGATCGAAGGGTGCTGCCAGGCTCTCGACGAGTTGTCGCGCTAGCTTGATCTCCTGCGGTTTGACGTCGGTGTCGGAATCCTGTCCGTATTCGGCAACCTGCCGAATATCGGATGGGTAGTGCATGGTATGAAGCGTTAGCCCGTTCTTTCGAGGCCGGACCAACACGGTGTGCTCCCGCTGGTGCATGCTCATTTTGGCTACCGCGGCGTAACCGGCTTCTTCCATCGTCCGTACCAGCAATTCGTAAGCTTTTTGTCCGGCTTCCTCCGGCACAGCGAAGAAGGAACTGTCGAAGTAAAGTGGGTCGACTTCCTCCAATTCACAAATTCTAGGATTTCCATCGTGCTGCCGGATTGCGGAGTTACTTTCTTCGGTTCTTCCGGGTTTCTAGTGGGCGAGTGAGGCTCGGTGGTAGTCTCGCGGGATGCAAGACCGCGAGCTATACCGCCAGATTCTGGGCATCGAAAGTCCCTGGAAAGTCGTGCGAGTGGAGCTGCGCCGAGCCGACGGCGAAGTCCACGTCTTCCTCGAACACGACGAGCAAGTCCGCTGGCCGTGCCGCCAATGCAGCGCCGTGTGCGCACTCCACGATCATCAGCCCGAACGCCGCTGGCGTCACCTCGACACCTGTCAGTACCGCACGATCCTGCACGCCCGGCCGCCGCGCAGCGACTGCTCCGAGCACGGGCCGCGCGTCGTGCGACTGCCCTGGGCCGAGGCTTCCAGCCGCTTCACCGCGCTGTTTGAAGCTCTCGCGATCTCGTGGCTGAAGGAAGCCAGCCAGCAAGGCATCGCCGAGTTGCTGGCGCTGAGCTGGGACGAGATTCACGACATCCTGGAACGCGCCGTGCAACGTGGGCTCGAACGTCGCGCGGTAGAGCCGATTCCCTACCTGGGCGTCGACGAGAAGAGCTTCCGCAAGCGCCATCGCTATCTCACCGTCGTCAACGATCTCAACCGCTCGCGCGTGTTGTTCGTCGCCGAGGGACGCCGCCAGGCCAGCCTGGACGGCTTTTGGAAGACGTTGAGCGCAGAGCAACTCGCCCGAGTCGAGGCCGTCGCGATGGACATGTGGGATCCTTACGTCGCCTCGACCCGGGAGCATCTCGACGAATCGGAGAAAAAGATCGTTTACGACAAATATCACATCGCGGCGCATCTGGCGAAGGCGGTGGACCAGGTGCGGCAGGCGGAGAACAAGCGTTTACTGGCCCTCGGCGACGAGCGTTTGACAGGCACGAAGTACGCTTGGCTGCGGCATCCGGCGAACTTTTCCGAGGACGCCTGGCGCGAGTTCCGCGCGCTGCGCGAAAGCGACTTGAAGACGGCGCGGGCGTGGGCGTTGAAGGAAACGGCGATGCGGCTGTTCGACTATCGTCGCGAATCGGCGGCGCGAGCTTTCTTCGAGCAATGGCGCGGCTGGGCGAGTCGCAGCCGGCTGACGCCGATGGTCACCGTAGCGCGGATGTTGACGGCTCGCCTCGAAAACATACTCACGTATCTGAAACACCGCATTACGAACGCGGTCAGCGAGGGGTTGAACTCAAGGATTCAATGGGTCAAGGCCACGGCGCGCGGTTTCCGCAATCAACAGAACTTCATCAACGCCATCTACTTCCACTGTGGGAAACTCGATCTGGCTCCTTCGCCCACTTAAAACCCGGAAGAGCCCTTTCTTCACCTCTTCTTCTTCGACCAACACGTAGTTGTCTTTCTCGTACTCGTAGCCTTTGACCAGTTCAGACCGTTCCACCTGCCGATCACACACCGGGCAGTATAAACGCTGGCGGATACGAGAATGGCACTCTTTGTGAAGCTGATTGAAACCGATGCGGTCACTGCGTGCGGCGACATGCAGACGGATCGGTACGGAGATCAAGCCGAAGCTCAAGTATCCTTTCCAAACCGTTGAGGCCATGTGGCTAAAGGTCCCCCGAACTCCTAGCATGGTAGCGGATCAGTTCGCTGAACCGCAATCTGGTCGTAGGCTGGAAGTCGTAGAGTAAACACCTGAATCTACCCAACTGAATATCTGAGTCGATGGTCGATCAAAGGGCGCCCCAGCGCCCGCGATAGACTGCTAGCTGAAGTTGTTTCGACCAGCGGCCAGCGCTGCAAAGTGCTTCTGACACTCCCCTCAAGTGCGCCGAAGTCTCTTCCCGGCAACAGAGGGTGAGTACGGTGCGCCTCTATTCGCAACTCGTGCTCTGCGGCTCAGGCGGAGGGCCTTCGTGCTTTCCCATCGTCCCGCCGCAGCGAGGACATGGCGGTAATAGCTGCCCCTTCTTGACACTCAAGAAGTGGCTACATACTGCGCACTTGTAGGTGCTGTCTTCGGCAACCATCGTTAGGGCCATGGGTATTCTCTCCGAGTATTGGGAGTATGCTAACAAAGTCGCTCAGCGACGGGCCTTGGACCACAGGACTGTGTTCCGCGCGAGGTCACTGGCCAAGGGGCGGTTGAGAACCGGCGCACCCGTTAACACGGGATGGTCACCCGCAGACTCGTTCCTGCCGCCTGGGACCCCAACGCGAGAATATCGCCTCCGTGCCGGCGCACCATTTCGCGAGAGCTAAACAGGCCCCAGTTCGCCGCCGCGATCCGCCGGTCCTTGACCCCGAACCCAGGATCGAACAATCGATCGACTTCTTCCTTGGCAAGTCTTTTGTCACGGTGCAAGATGTCGATGTGAACGAATCCGTTCGCCCGCTTACTCGTGATGAGAATCCTGGCAGGCGTGCCGAACCTTTCAGCCGTGCTTTGCAGCAGGTTCGAGAAAACAGCGCTGATTTGCTGCGGCCGCACTGTCGTCCTAGGAAGGGGATGCAGGTCCAACTCGATTTCGATCTTATCCTTCAACTGGGATTGCATCATTTCGAGGACGTCCCTCAGCAGCTCATTCAAATCCACGGCCAGGATCTCCGCCCGGTCCAAGTTCGTAAGCCGCTGCATTCGGGCTACGATGTCGCGCAGACGGTCGGCCGATTCGTGAGCCGATCCAAGGAGGTCTTCTTCCATGCGATCGAGACGTGCTCGGTTTTCCCCAGATGCCTTCCCTCTCTTTTCGTGCAGAGACTGCAACGTCTGGACCACACTGACAAGAGCGCCGACCGGGCTATTGAGTTCGTGGCTCAGGGTGGCGGCAAAGCGTCCCATGGTAGCCGCGTTTTCAGAAACAACCAGCAGAGACTGCGTCTGACGCAAGTCGTCGGCGGCACGGAGTTCCCTCTGGTGGGCACTGTAGGTCCGGTAGACGCGACGATACATTACCGCGGAGAGGGCAACGCTCAACCCAACGAGAACGAACAGACCGGTGAACGCATCCGGGCTGGCAGCTCCATCGGCGGGGACTAAACCCCACGCTACGGCGAGGCGGTCGGAGAAGAGAAAGAAGACCTCTATCGCCAACCCGACCGAGAGTGTGTGCATAGGGTGCAAACTCAGCACGAACACGCCGATGAGGATCACCGTGCTTAGTCTGGGTGTGATTGAGGGGATGAGATCCGGTCGCAACGTGGTTTCCACATAGACATTCCAGACCAGAAGCCCACAGGTGAAGAAGACGGCCAACCAGCCTATGAGCGCCGCCTTGTTCCTACTCCACTCCGTTCGTCCGAGGCAGAGCACTGTCACTCCGAGGACCGAGATTCCAAGGTAGATGGAGGCTCCTGGCAGCGCAGGCAGCTTTCCTTGGGTCAAGCCGCGAGCCAGGAGAAAGCAGATCGGAACCAAAATCGCGGCGACCCCATACACCTGAAGGCCTATCCGGCGGAGCCGCGAAACCTCGCCAACGAAACCCGGGTCGTCCTTCGTATCTGACTGAAGAAGGTGAAACCGGACTATCGATCCAAGCTTGTTCATGGCCCGTTCAGAAAGGTTGCTTGAGAATCGCTCAGGACTGGCGGTTAGAGTCCAGTCACGGCGACAAGGCTAATGTCGTCAGAGATGCCATCTGTGCCTCCAAAAGCGACCGCCCTTTCCACAAGGTTTTGGACGACGTGGCTACCGTCTTTGTCAGTCATCTCCGCAAGGGATTTTCGCAATTCATTCTCTTCGAAGAATTCGCCGTTGTGGCCACGAATTTCACCGAGACCGTCCGAACTCACCAATAAATGGTCCCCTCGGTTGAGTTCCAACTCGCGGCTGTCAAACTGATCCGGTCCCGCTTGAGGAAAGAGTCCCAGCGGAAGACCAGATAGTGGAATCTGATGCACATCTACCTCTTGTCCCGAGGACAGGACGAACGGGTACGGCAGCCCGGCGTTGGCAATCTGCACGCGATGGCCGTCCGCACCTAGCTCGACGACCGTCGCAGCGGCGAACATTCCCTCCGGCAAAAACCGGTGCAGGCGGCTGTTCATGTCGGCGAGCAGTTGGACGGGGTGCGATGCACGCGAGGCTGTCTCTTGGAAGATGGCCTTCAACAGCATACTCGTGAGCGCCGCCTGGATGCCGTGCCCGGTAACGTCGGCAACCAGCCAAATCGCCCGCCCATCGCTGGAACTGACGTCGTAGTAGTCCCCACCCACGGCCACACTTGGCCGATAGGCGACGTTCACTTCGAAGCCTTTTACCCGCGGGAAGTTCTCCGGCAGCAGACTTCGCTGGACCCGCGCGGCCATTTCCACTTCCTTTTCAAGCGATTTGTGGCGACTGGCCAACTCGCCATGCTCTTTCATCAACCTGTTAAGGGCCTTGATCTTCTCAGAGAGATCCTGCCGGAGGCTTTTCTCCTCCAAGGCGTGGCGTACGAGAATCAGCAGTTCCTCGTTGTCCCATGGTTTTTCCAGATAGTGGTAAAGCCCCACTTCATTGATCGCTCGAATCGCGTTTGCCTTATCGGCGAACCCCGTCAGCAGTATTCGGGGCGCTTCAGGTTGTAGATTCCGCGCTTGTTTGAGAAAGTCGATACCACTCATCGTGGGCATCAGGAAGTCGCTCAGGATCAGGTCGACTCGCTGAGTTTTTATTTTTTCAGTCGCTTCGTGGGGATCGCTAAAGGTTAACAGGGTATAGTCGGTCTCAAGCGAGAATAGGCTGCGCAGAGAACTGAGTATAAGCTCGTCGTCGTCGACTACAACGAGCGTGCGAGTCTCTTCGGTTTCGGGGCTCATTGAATGGACTTAGTCGACTGTCAGCGACGTGACCCTGCACGTGCCCTACTAGCTGTAGAACGTCCTCGACGTTCGCGGCCTGGGTTTCTTGTCCGTCGCCATTATATCGGAAGCGGCTCGGCCAGATGGCGGGCAAGACCCCATCCGTCGTACATCCCACGGCCAGCCAATCACGCTTGGGTCATCGACCGCGGCGATGCGGCTAATAGAATACTATCGGCGCCAAAATGTGAGCTATAATCGGCCAGCTCGTATTTTTTGATGCTCATGCAGCGGGGCAGCTATGACGGGACGCGACAGGCGTGGCCCGTCGCCGAGAGGTAGAAGCCGCCCGAGTGAATATTGCTTCCCTGAAAAAGCGAGATCCGGCCCCAGGGGCGTTGCGCAAACAAAACTTAGGTTGCTTGCGTGAGGATCGATTCCCATAGCCATTTCTGGAAGTACACACCTGAAGAGTACGCTTGGATGACGGGCGAGCTGGCTGTTCTGAGGAGGAATTTCCTGCCCGAGCACCTGAAACCGGAAATATCGGCCGTCGGCATCGACGGCGCGGTGGCGGTTCAAGGGCGTTCGACCTTACAAGAAACTGACTGGCTGCTCGACTTTGCGGACGAGTTTGATTTCATCGCCGGCGTTGTCGGTTGGGCGCCGCTCGTCAGCCCGACGATTCGGGAAGAACTCGGCAGGTTGGCGTCTCGACCGAAACTCAAAGGCCTGCGCCACATCGTTCAAGAGGAGCCGGACGACAACTACATCCTCCGTGAAGACTTCAACGCCGGTGTCGGGCTACTTCGTGAATTCGATTTGGTCTACGACATTCTGATCTCCGAACGGCGCCTGCCGGAAACACTCAGGTTCGTCGACCGCCAACCCCATCAAGTGTTTGTTGTGGATCACATCGCCAAGCCACGGATCAAAGACGGCATCATTTCTCCGTGGCGGGAGAATATTGCGGACTTGGCCCGCCGTCCGAATATCTATTGCAAGCTCTCGGGTGTGACTCACGAAGCTGATCACAAGACCTGGAACGAAGACGAGATCCGGCCCTACATGGATGTCGTATTGGAGGCCTTTGGTCCCGAGCGACTGATGTTCGCCTCCGACTGGCCGGTCTGTCTGTTGGCCTGCAGCTACGAACGTTGGTTCGAAGTCGTCGGAAACTTCATCTCGCGACTGTCCAAGTCAGAACAAGGGCGGATTTGGGGCGGCACAGCTTGCGAAGCCTACAAACTGTAGTGGCCTAACGGGGTTTTGGTTGATTGGGTCAAGCGGGAGAGGCAAGATTATCTATCCCGTTGGGTGAAGCTCAAGCGTCTCTTTACCACCTAAGCCGCGACTTCAACCGTGAATCTTCTTCTCACGGCCTTTCCATTCTTTCTCGCGCAGCTTGAATTTCTGAATTTTTCCGGTCGCGGTCTTAGGTAGCTCTCCAAACTCTACATGCTGGGGACATTTGAAGTGAGATAGGCGATCCCGAGTAAACTGGATGATCTCCTGCGCAGTGATCTCCCCGCCTGGGCGTTTTGCCACAAAGGCCTTTGGCACTTCTCCCCACTTTTCGTCCGGCACGCCAACGACGGACACCTCGAGCACGGCGGGATGCTCCATGATGACCTTTTCGACTTCCTGGCTGGATATGTTTTCGCCGCCCGAGATGATGATATCCTTGGCCCGGTCCTGCAATTCGATATAGCCGTCGGGATGCCATACCGCAAGGTCGCCCGAGTGGAACCATCCGCCTCGAAAGGCCTTCTTCGTTGCTCCAGGATCGTTGTAATAGCCCGTCATGACGTTGTTCCCACTCATGACGACTTCGCCCATCGTTTTGCCGTCCCGCGGTATATCCCTCATCCGCTGGTCGACGACCCGCAGGCCGGTCCCCGCGATGACGAAGGGCACCCCCTGACGCGCTTTCGTTCGGGCACGCTCCTCCACGCCGAGGCGTTCCCAGTCAGGCTGTCCCGCGCATATCGTGTGCGGCCCGTAGGTCTCGGTGAGTCCGTACATATGGTGGACACAGGCCCCCATTTGTTCCATGGTGCGGATCACCTGAGGCGCAGGCGGCGCACCGGCCGTGGCGATCGTGACGGCGGAAAGGTCCTCCCCCTCAGCCGCAGGCGAAGTGTAGAGCGATGTCAGAACGGTGGGGGCACAGCACAGATGAGTCACGCCCTTTTCCCGGATGAGCCGGTACACCTGAGGCGGGTCGATCTTTCGCAGGCAGATGTGTGTCCCACCGACGGCCGTCACGGCCCACGGGAAGCACCAGCCGTTAGCGTGGAACATGGGTAGCGTCCACAGGTAGACGCTGCGCGAATTCATCCCCGTCTCCATGGCCTCGCCCAGCGCATTGAGATACGCTCCCCGAGCGTGGTATTCGACGCCTTTGGGAAATCCCGTGGTGCCGGAGGTGTAGTTGATCGTAATCGTGTCGCGCTCCGAGATGGCTTCGGGCAGCGAGTCGTCGACGGGCGCCGACGCCAGAAAGGATTCGTAGTCGGGACCAGGGATATCGGCGGCCCTCGGGGCCGTGTCCACGATTTGGACGTAGCTGGTGACGCCGGGAACCTCACCTTGGAGTGCCCGGACAGTCGGAGCCAACGCGGAATCAAAAACCAACAGCTTTGCTCCCGAGTGGTTGAGGATGTAGGCAATCTCGCGGGCGGCGAGCCTGATGTTAAGCGCTACGAGGACGGCACCAGCTCGCATGGGGGCGAAGTGGGCTTCCAACATCTGCGGGACGTTGGGCGCCAGGAAGGCCACGCGGTCCCCCCTCCCGACACCGGAGTCGCGCAAAGCGGCCGCCATCCGCTTGACACGTTCATGCAAGTCCGAGTAGGTATAGACCTGATCGTTGTAGACGACCGCGGGCTTGTCCGGATAGACGAATGCACTGCGCTCGAGAAACGACAGGGGTGTGAGGTTTTCGTACGAAACGCGATTTCTCATGTTGGTGATTTGTTCGGGCCCGAAAAGTATACACAACGCCAAGCAGTGTGGAGTGCTTGTAGGATGCAAAGCAAGAGCTGGGTAGGCTTGCGGTCAAAGCCGTGGAGTCACCTCCTTGCGCGACGCACCAACAACCCTGTCTGTCGGAACGTCACCGAGTTCCGCGGCTCGGGCTGTTGGGCTACGTCATTTGGGAAGGGTCGCGCCGCAGCGCGCTACGTATTCTACGGCGCGATGAGTTGCCCGCCTTCTACAGCGTGAAGTTCCTTCATTTCGACCCACTTCGCGTCGCTTGGCGCACCGGGGACAGGTTCTTGGAGGTGTCGCGTCAGCTTGTCCCACTCCAGCACCTTGGGATGATCCAAGATTCTGTTTGAGTCGCGTTTCAGATCGAACTCATCAACGGTCTCCAGGAACATGAAAAGCCGGCGCCCATAGCGATAGATGAATACCCGTCGGATGCCGCACTCATAGCCACTCTTCAATACCTCCGGCCAAGGGTTCGCATGAAGTTCCTCGTACTGGCGAATGATTTCGGGGTCATCCTTGAGCATGACCGTCATAGCGATTCTCTTCATGTTTCTCCTAGCCCTGCTTCAGTCTTCCTTCGCAACTGGTGCCCCAACTGTTCTAGCGCCGGCTCCAATCGCTGGCGGTGCTGCCAAAAGTCGGCCCAAAGGTCACCGGACTTCTTCAACCGAGCCGCCATGTTCGCCAGGGCAAAACGCCTTGGCGAGAGTGTACGGCGCAACTCGCGGCGGGAAACCGGCGCCGACACAGAGGCCACGGCGACCGGCCGGACACTGTACACCGCCGCCAACGGGCGTCCGTAAGCATTCTGGGAATAGTCGAAGTAGACTTTGTGTTTGGGACGTCTATGGACATGTCGTTCGAGGGTAACTTGTTCCGGCATTCGCTCGGCTATAACATGCGCCACGATCTCCGCAAAGGCCCGCACCTGGTCGTAGGTATAGTCGCTTTCGAGCGGCAGATAAATGTGAAGACCACTCGCTCCCGAGGTCTTGAGAAAAACTTCGAGGCTCAGGCGATCCATCAAATCACAGATGGCGCGAGCGATCTGGACCACGGTGGCAAAATCCGCTTCTTCGGATGGGTCCAGGTCGAAAAAGACGTAGTCGGGGCGCTCGAGATCCCCGATCGAACTCGACCAAGGGTGGTGCTCGATGCAGCCAAGATTACTCAGATACAGTAGGCCCGCGAGATCGTTGGCCACATAGTATCGGATGTCCGCCTTTCTTTCTTCCGAGGGGATGGCGAACGTTTCCATCCACTCTGGCGCGTCGGATCCAGCCTCCTTTTGATAGAACGACTCGCCTTCAATGCCGTTCGGGTAGCGGTGAAGAACAAGTGGACGATTTCTGAGGAACGGTAACATGTAGTCGGCGACCCGGTAATAATAAGCGAGTAGCCGCCGTTTGGTGTAGCGCTGTTTGGGAAAGTAGACCTTATTGAGGTGGGTCAACCGGAGCCGCCTGCCGTCGAGTTCCACCATCACGTTCTCTTCCCTGCCCTGCTCGAGCTCGCGTTCCAGATTCTTCCTTCCCCGCACTTGTGGCGTCGCGGTTACGCGGACAAGTTCCGGCCGGGAATCCGATTTCGGCTTCAAATCTTCAAGCAGGCATTGTTTGGGGTCAAGGTCGGCACGAAGGCCGATGAAGACGGGCTGTCGCAGCCGCCGCTCTTCGGTCCAATTGTGAAATTTGACTCGCGCCACGAGTTCGGGCTTAACCCAGCGCATGACTTGTTTGACTTGTGGGGGCTCCGCGAAAGGACATCGCTTCACTTCGAGACCTTCCAGCTGATCGAACAGACTCGCTTGGTTCGCTTCACTGAAGCCGCTGCCCCCTCCTCCGATGAACCTGAGCTGTCGCCCGTCGTAGAGTCCTGTGAGCAAGGCGCCGAAGTGCTTCCTGCCTCCTTGCGGCGCAGTGAATCCACCGATGACGGCGTCGACCTCCCGAACGGTCTTAACCTTGACCCACAAGGGACTCCGACCCTCGACGTAAACACTGTCGATCCGCTTACCTACTATGCCCTCAGCACCGCGATCCGCCGCTAAGTCAAATAATTCCCGGCCCTTTTCCTCGACGTGATCGGAAAAACGTAGGGCTTTCCCGGGCCGCAGAATCCGCTTCAGGAAACGTTTTCGCTCCAAAAGCGGAACGCGCCGAAGATCACAGCCGTCGGCGTAGAGAGCGTCGAAGAGGTAGTAGGTGACCGGGGCAGACCGCTGGAGGCTCTTCGAAGGCTCGGCAACGTTCATCCGCGACTGAAGACGCTCAAAGTCGCCACGGCCCTCGTTGTCAAGAACAACAATCTCACCATCCAGAATGGCCTCGTTCACAGCGACGTTGCTAGATAGCTGGCACAGCTCCGGGTAGTGGCTGGTCACGTCCCGCCCCGTGCGGGTATACAGTCGACTCTCGTCGCCACGCACCCAAACCAAGGCCCGAATACCGTCCCATTTCAACTCGAAGACCCAATCGGACGCGGAAAACGGCTCCTCCACCAGACTGGCGAGCATCGGTTTCACCGCAGTGGGCATCGAGACCGCAACAGCTCCTTCAAGAGCCACAGCCCCTTTGGCGGCGGCAGTTTCCGCGACCGGGTATCCTTGGCGCACTTCACTCAGCGTACGGCCGCTGACAGCGGACTCACTATGCGCATCGATGTCCCAATCCATGTCCGCGTGATCGTCGCGGTGCTTGATCAGCAACCACTCCTCTACGCCGGGTTTCGTTCGACGTTTCGTCCTGACCAACACAAAACTCCCACGAAGCCTCTTGCCCGCCAGCGAGAACTTGAGATCCCCTCGAGCAAGCTGCTCATCAAGATCGCCTTCCGGTTCGTACGTCCCGTTGTCCCAGATCAAAACGGTGCCGGCGCCGTAGTTACCCTCGGGGATAACGCCCTCGAAGCCGCCATACTCCAGCGGATGATCTTCCGTCATCACCGCCAGCCGCTTATCGCTGGGATTCAACGAGGGCCCTTTCGGCACAGCCCAAGATTTGAGCACGCCGTTGATTTCAAGACGCAGGTCGTAGTGCAAACGACGGGCGGCGTGCTTTTGCACGACGAACGTCCTTGGCCTTGGCGATGACTTCCTTTTGCGGGAGCGCTCAGATAATTGGCCCGCGGGCTCAGGAGTTTTCTTGAACTTCCTCTTGCGACGATAGTCCTTGAGCGACATGCCGGCGGGCCCAGGTTCAACTCTCGTTATTGTCGCCGAAAAACGGGACCAACGATTGCACCGCGAGTGGTCCTCTGAGACCTGTAATTCTTTGGCGACATCCATGATAGGTAAAAGTCAAGGGATAGATGCAGAGACCCCGATCCTCGTAGGGGAAGTGTGAAGCGATGGTGGCAACGAGGGCGGACGGTGTTTGAGAATTTGGTCCTTGGGTCCCTGAGAGACCAGATATCCATGTGCTCCCTGGGCTAGCGGCCAAGCCGGTCGCCGTTGCAAAAGATTCAATTTGGCTTGACCCGCCGGCTTTGACCAACTCACCAGCCTATGCAAAGAACCGGACTTCCTGAAGCTCGACCGAGAGCGGCTGCGCGTATTGGCAGGACCGTGGGCAAGCGAGTCTTTAACCGCTGGAGTGGACGTCTACCAGGCAGGTCGCGTCTCAGCCATCCGCCTCCGGCAAGGGCCGCCAGTTCAACGGGATGCGCGACAGTAGCGCCGGGCACTCGGCACCACCTCTACTCCGCCCAACATCGCGACGAGACTCGGTATGAAGTCAGCGTTGAACCACGGCGGCAACCGCGATCGTTACGTCGTCACGGCTTTGGGCCTCTTCCAACTCAACTAAAACAACTACTTCGTCACCTGGAATCACACCCTCTGGCACAATGACACTGACTTCGTCGACACCCGTAAATTCCAAAGACCAACCGGACGATAACACTGCGGCCTCGACTCCACCGATGTAAACCTTGGGAAGACTCTTCGTCGCAGGTCGAACGAAGGCACTGTCTTGAACAAAGCTTTCATTCAAGGCAGGGATTCTCCCCAGGCCTTTAGCCAATATGTCGAGCCTTTCTCCGATCTTAACGGGTCGGGAATCCACTCCTCTGGCCTGCAGGCATCCTTTGGGCTGGGCGAGAGTCCGGTCGGGATTAAACGCAATCGCATATCCGGACCCGAATTCCGGCATCGACCCGCCCTGGCCGAATGTAGCCACCATAGGAGGAGGTGGCGTCACTGAAAGACCCGGGATCCGAACGACGGAAGGGCCGCCAGGTCCCTTTCCGGCGCCCAGAGAATCACCGACACCGTCGCCGCCGTCGGGCCCTGTGGAGAACCGTCCTCGCCGGCGCACGCCGGGACCGGGAAAGGGGGCGTTGCGATCGGGATTAATTCCCACCACAGCCAACTCCGGAGAGCCACCCTGCTTTACGCCTGGCGCACCGCCGTCGGATCCCCCAGGTGAAAAAGGAGGGGTGGCACCCGATGTCGAGCCGATAGCACCGGCAGCCGGGTTTTCTCCAAAGATCCCCCCGCTTGGTCGGCCCGTACCCTCTCCCTGCGACACCGCCCGCGGTGGTCCGTGACCGTCAACTAGCTGGGTCATCCGGGCCTGGGCAAGCCACACCACAAAGTCCGTCCCGGTCGTTCCTGCCACAGACGCGCCAACTCGAGCATCGAGGAATGACCCGGCACTGCTGCGACCCAAGACCGAGCGTGCCGGTGCTCTTGCTGTGTGAGCCGGCATGCGAAACCGCAACCTTGGTGTCGCCGGCCGAAGAGCTGATTGCAGCGGGAAAGCGGTTGGCCCAACATCTCCCAACGGAGCGCGACCGGGGCCTAGCACCTGGGGCGCAGGAGGCTCCGGCTGCCGTGCATTCATCCAAAACCGCAGCGGGGCGGACGGACGGAATTGCGCTACGTCCGGCCCCGCGGGCGTAAGAGCCTCGATTTCGGGAGGCCGTTCCACAGTCAACGCGTCTTCGGCCGGCACCGACAACTCCCGCAGCGGAACCTGAAATCGGGGAGGCTGAGGCGGCCGGATAGACGCGGACTGAAAGTTCACGCCGGCTGGAATCTCGGGCGTTGCTTCGATCAGTGGTGCGGGGTCGGAAACGGGCAATGCCTCTCGCGTCTGGAGTTGCTCGGCAATCTCCATCTCAAATCGCAGCGACTCTCGAGCCGCTTCGCTCAGAGCGACGAGGTTTGGCGCCGCGATATCCTCTTGAAGTTCGATCGGGGAATCTGCGGACCAAATCATCTGACGGCTCGACTGGGCCTCGGTATCGCTGGCCACAATCCTCTGTGGCTGCCGGTGAGTGGGTCGGCCTTCTTCGCCTGTCTCCGGGTCCTCAAGGGGTAGTATGGGCGGCAGCTCCGTAGACCACTGATACCAGGTGATATCGTGGTCTCCGACGGTCATGGTCCGGACATCGAGGGCCAACTCCGCTCGGATAGGAGGAACACCGCGCCCGATAGTGACGAGCGCGAAAACAAGCAGCACGTGCAAGCACAACGAAGCCGAGAACGAACCCAAGCGACTGCGGCGGCGCTCGTGCCGGTGCCGGAGAAGAAAGTTGAACGCTTGTTGCGGATGGGGAGGGGCCGGGAGGCTCTCGCTCCCCGCCCGGCGAGAATCCGAAGGCTCAAACGGTCCGGGATTACGGGTAGCACGCTCTTTGCGGAACGGCTTGACCCGAAGACGGATTCTCATGCGGAACGCTCGAGACCAATGCTGCCGACAGCTTTGATTAAATCATAAGTGAGGGTGACGTCAGATCAACCATACCGACCAGGCCCCGCCCCTCTACCCAAGGTTCCTTGACGGTGATCTGTTAGGATTAAGTGTTTGGTTTCTGCGGAGTTGGGCGCTAGACCCCCTTCGACCTGAGTAGTGGTGAGCTGGTGAAAATCTGTTATCTGGACTGCTTTTCCGGCGTCAGTGGCGACATGCTGCTGGGTGCGTTGGTAGACGCCGGGGCAGATGCGGACGAATTGCGTAAACGGATTGGAAGACTAGGTCTCGAAGGGGTTGAACTACGTTTCGAAAAATGCAAGCGTTCTGGCATCGGTGGCACAAACTTAACAGTCCAGGTCGAACATGACCATCATCACCGCTCCTTGAGCCGTATCGAGGAAATTATTGCGGGAAGTGGCCTTTCCGAAAGCGTCAAGGAGCGAAGTATCCGCATCTTCCGTCGCCTCGGAGAAGTGGAAGCCGCCATTCATCAGATGCCCATCGAGAAGGTTCACTTCCACGAGGTGGGAGCGCTGGACTCGATCACCGATATCGTCGGCACTTGCATCGCCATTGACTTGCTAGGCATCGAAAGAATCTACTGTTCGGCACTCAATTTGGGAAGCGGAACCGTCGAAGCGGCGCACGGGGTGATGCCGGTGCCGGCCCCGGCAACGGCGGCGCTCGTCCAAGGAACTCCGACCTATTCGGAAGGTCCGGCGGCTGAGTTGACCACACCGACCGGGGCGGCGATTGTGACCACGTTGGCTGACGAGTTCGGGACCATGCCTGCGATGCGAATCAGCAGCGTGGGATACGGTGCCGGCGATCGTGATTTCAAGAAACACCCGAACCTGCTGCGGGTTGTGATTGGCGAGCAAAGTCAGGCTCGGGAGGCGACACGGATCTTTGTCATCGAAGCCAATGTGGACGACATGAATCCTCAGGTGGCCGGTTACGTCCGCGAGCGACTGCAAGACACGGGGGCCCTCGATGTCACTCTGGCACCGGTCTATATGAAGAAGGACCGCCCGGGCTTGATGATTTCGGTCCTGGCAAAGCCCGAAGACCGGGAGAAGCTGAGTGAGTTGCTGTTCACCGAGACGACGACCTTGGGCATCCGCATGTACCCGGTGGAGCGCCGGGTCCTGGAGCGCAGATGGCAGCCCGTCGAAACAAGCTACGGCGAGGTCAGAATCAAAGTGGCTTCAGAAAACGGAACGGTCCGTAACTTTGCACCCGAATATGAGGACTGCCGCCGCATCGCCCTCGAAAAAGAGGTCCCCTTCAAGGAAGTTTGGCAGCAGGCCAACTTCGAGTTCCTGCGACTGAGTCAAGAGAGCGAATGAAGTATTACCTGACGACTCCTATCTACTACGTCAACGCGACTCCCCACATCGGCCACACCTATACAACGTTAGTGGCGGACACGATCAAGCGCTTTCGCCGCATGATGGGAGACGAGGCGTACCTCTCGACAGGCACCGACGAGCATGGCCAAAACGTCGAGCGGGCGGCCCGCAAGGCCGGTTGGGAACCAAAGTATTACGCTGACCGCGTCTCCGGAGCCTTTCGCCAGGAGTGGGACGATCTCGGGATCGACTACGACGACTACGTTCGTACCACGGAGCCGCGGCATGCCCGGACGGTGCAGTGGCTCTTCGACCGCTGTAAGCGGAATGGCGCAATTTACAAGGGATCCTACACCGGCCAATACTGCTTCAACTGTGAACTCTACGTAACGGACGCCGAGCCCGGCGCGCCCTGCCCCGACTGCGGACGGCCGACGGAAACGGTCACCGAGGAAAACTACTTTTTCAAGCTTTCGGGTTATGAAGACAAGCTTTTGAAGTTCTACGAAGACAACCCCGGCTTTATCCGACCGGAGACACGCCGCAACGAGGTGCTTTCGTTTGTCCGCGGCGGCCTCAAGGACATCTCGATCAGCCGCTCGAACCTGAAGTGGGGCATCCCCTTGCCCGAAGAGGAAGGACACGTATTCTACGTTTGGTTCGACGCTCTTGCCAACTATCTGACCGTGCTCGGCTACGGCGCGGAAGATGCGGACCCTCATCAGCTCTGGCCGGCGGATCTACACCTTGTCGGCAAAGAGATCGTTCGCTTTCACGCAGTCTATTGGCCGGCATTCTTGATGGCCGCTGATCTTCCGCTGCCCAAATGCATCTACGCGCATGGTTGGCTCATCTTCCAGGAACAAAAGATGAGCAAGTCGAAGGGCAATATCGTGCGCGCCAAGCCCATTGACCAAGTCATGGGGATCGAGGCGCTGCGATACTACTTGCTGCGGGAGATCGTTTTCGGACAGGACGGCAACTTCAGCTACGAAGGGCTCGTCGGGCGGTACAACTCCGATCTGGCGAACGGGTTGGGCAATCTCGTCAGCCGGACGCTGACCATGATCCAGCGCTACCTGGGAGGGTCGATCGTCAAGCCGGAAGCCGCGTTCGAGGGCGACTGGGCCAATTTGGCGAACGATACGATCGCCCGCGTCGAGAAGCTCTTTACGAAGTTTGAGTTTTCCCGCGGCCTGGAAGCGATTTGGGCGCTCCTGGGCGCCGTGGACAAGTACATCGTGGAGCAAAAGCCATGGGAGCTAGCTAAGAACGATACTCCCGAAGCCCGCCGGAAGTTGGAGGCGACACTCTACAATTCGGCCGAGGTCCTACGGATAGCCGCGGCGCTGCTCTACCCGGTCATGCCCAAGGCCGCGGCCGATATCTGGCGATTACTGGGCCAGGCCGCACTGCTCGAGCAAGCTCGCTTGGAGCAATTGAAATGGGGTCAGCTGGAGCCGGGAACGAAAGTGGGTGAAGCCGTGGCCTTGTTCCCGCGACTCGACGTGGGAGAGTCCATCGAAAAGTTGGCGCAGCTCGAAGAAATGGTTCTCAAGGAGCAAGCAGAGATTATGGGCAAAGAAGAAGCCAAAGAGCCGCCCGCCGTTGATGCGGCACAACCACCGTCGGAAGCGCCGAAGATTGATATCGAAGATTTCGCTAAGGTGGACATGCGAGTCGGCCAAGTGAAGTCGGCGGAGAAAGTCAAGAAAGCCGACCGTCTGCTGCATTTGATGGTTGATATCGGCGAACCCGAGCTGCGGTCGATCGTCGCCGGCATCGCCGAAGCGTACACCCCCGAAAGCTTGGTCGAGCGCAAGGTCGTCATAGTGGCCAACCTCGAACCCCGCAAGCTCCGCGGCATCGAGTCGAACGGCATGGTCGTTGCAGCGACGAACGCAGACGGCAAGCCCTGCTTGGTCGGCTTCCACGAAGACGCACCCGTCGGAGCCGCTCTGCAGTGATCGTGGACTCCCACTGTCACCTGGACGATGCGGCGTTCGACAAAGACCGCGACGAAATCCTCGACCGAGCACGCGAGGCGGGGGTTGGCCTGCTCCTCACCATCGGAACCGGTGAGGGCCCGCCCGATCTCGAGCCGGCGATCCGCCTAGCGGATCACTACGAGGGGGTTTACGCCACCGTCGGCGTCCACCCTCATGACGCCCGCAAGGCCGACTCCGAGACTTTTGAGCGGTTGAAGCGACTTGCCGAACACTCCAAAGTCATAGCGATCGGTGAAATCGGTCTCGACTACCACTACGACAACTCACCCCGGGATAGCCAACGCGATGCGTTCACCCGTCAGATGGAAATTGCCCGCCAACTGCGCAAGCTCATCATCATCCACACCCGCGATGCCTGGGACGAGACGATCGAATTATTGGAAACACACTGGCGGGGGACGGGTCTCGGAGGGATCATGCACTGTTTTTCAGGTAATGCGACCCAGGCCCGGCGTGTGCTCGACATGGACATGTTGATCGCCTTCGGAGGAGTTCTGACGTTCTCCCGCGCTGAAGAGTTGCGCGATACGGCTTCGCGTTTGCCCCTCGACCGCCTGCTCGTGGAAACCGATGCGCCCTACCTGACGCCGGCCCCTTTTCGGAAGATTCGCAGAAACGAGCCTTGCTACGTGGTCGAGACCGCCCACAAGCTGGCCGAACTCAAGCAGCGAACGTTCGAAGAGGTTGCCGAAGCCACCACTGTTAACTTTCGTCGCCTCTTCCATTTGCAGGCGCCTGGATAACAGGGCTACACTGTAGCTTCGCGGCTTTCACCGACCATGCCCACCATCAAAACGCAAGCGATGACTCGCGCCGAGATCATCGACCTCGTCGCCAAAGACCTCGAACGCGTCGAAGAAGCCATCGGCGCCGACACCATTTGCTCGATCGACGCCGTTCGAGCCATCAGCCAATACCTCCAAGAAGGTGGAGGGAAGCGTCTGCGTCCGTCCCTGCTGTTGCTTTCGGCGAAGCTGTGCGGCTATCAAGGCGAGGCAGCCATCAGGCTCGCCGCGGTCGTCGAAATCATTCACACGGCAACCCTCGTCCACGACGATGTGATCGACAACGCCGAGGTGCGCCGCGGCCGGCCTTCGACTAACCATCGCTGGGGAAACCAGACGAGCGTCCTCGCCGGCGACTGGCTTTACATGCAGGCGTTCAGCCTGGCTCTCGGCGAGCGGAATTTCCATGTCCTTGACCTATTGATCGACCTGACCCAGATGATGGTCGAAGGCGAGCTCATGCAGATGGACCTGCTGGGCCACATCGACGCAACCGAGCATGACTATCTCGACCTCGTCCACCGCAAAACCGCGGGCCTTTTCTCCGTCTGCGGAAGACTGGGCGCGGTGTTGGGCGACGTGGATTCGGAAGCCGAGCGGCGCCTGGCCGATTACGGGTGGAACCTGGGGATGGCCTTCCAGCTCGTCGACGACCTCTTGGATTTCACTGCAAGTGAACGAGTCCTCGGCAAACCGGTCGGCAACGACCTTCGAGAAGGCAAGGTGACGCTGCCGCTCATCCTTGTGCTCAAGCAGTGTACGTCGGACGAGAGAGATCTGGTGGAAACAGTGGTCCGCGACGGTGGCTATGACTCTGTGCCGCTGAACCAAATCCTCGAGCTACTGCAAAAATACAATGCCATCAAACAGTCTGAGAGACGGGCGCTTGAGTTCACCGAGAAAGCCCTCGCTGAGTTAAGCCATTTCCCTGACTCAGATTACAAGCGTGCTCTCTACGCCGTCGCCGATTGGGTGGTCGATCGCGAAAGCTAGCGCGGTCCGCTCGTTGCGGTCGGGGTCCCCCCTCCGATTAAATACTGGACCCCGGGGCCAGCTGCCCTTAGGTCGATGTCTCCTCGTATCCCGGTGGAGCGATCGGTCAGGTTTTGCTGAACCGGCCGCCCAGCCGAACCTCCCTAGACGTCGAGAGGAATCTCGACGCGGCACGCTGAGAGCGTGTGGCACAAGAGGGTCGGACGCTTTCATCAAAAGGCCGCGGATCTCTACATACTGGAAACCAGCCGTAACCCATTGATTCGCTGTGGGTTGTGCGAAATTTGGTTTGTTCGGTTATTTTTCTCTCGCTCGTCGCGCGTCATGCCGGTCTCCGCGGTCTCCCCCTTCGGAATGGCAGCGTGTCAAGTGTCCCCGTTGGCCGATGAGCGATGCGCGGCCGTCTTGGACCGGGAAGCAGAGTGTCCGTCCTGCGCTATTGGCCCACGCCAGCGGTCAGAAAAAGCCACAGGGCTGGGCCAAACGACGGCCCAGCCCCGCGCTACGCGCTACGAACTGCCGTGTAAGCTGCTGGATCGATGGCAGTTATGAGAAATTTGGTTCGTTTGGTAATTTTCTTTGCTCCGTTGGTTCATGGCTCCCGATTACGCGTGCTCGCATTGGCCCCGAATGCTTCTGGTGCCCAATCATAATTGTACCCCGCCAATCCAAGGCGACGGTGCCATTGGCGGCTTTAAGATTCTTTGAATGAACAACTTAACTTACATGACATGTCGGGTACAAAGGAGAAGCTGGTCGAGCCGGTCGCACGGCCCGCTGGGCCCGCTCCAGGCCCTGCTCGACCGCTGGAGGCGGCCGAGCGCCGGAAAGAACCACCGGCGTGCGGGGTGCAGTACCAGCCGTCAAACGACTGGCCTGTTTCGAACAAGCCCCCTGAACGGGGCTGACCGGCGCGGCGTTGTGGAGTAGCAGCCGCCGGCTACGGGTGAGGAGTATCAACGAGCCGCGGATCTGGCGGGCGACGAGGCCGGTGAAAAAGACGGGAGAGATGGGCGCCCGCCCAGATCCGCGCTACGGGCTTTCGTGGGAGCAGAGGCTCCAATACCAGGGTACGGTGGGGTGGCGTGGTTCCGGTAGGTCAGGTACGATAAGTGCCGTGGAATGAGGGAGATAAGATTTTGGAAGCCGACGGCCGCAAGTCTCGGCAAAACGACGGCCGAGCCATGGGCTACGGGATCTGGAACTTACCGCTTGCTCACGCGCGCGGCTCGGCAACACTCGGTTTCCGTCTGCCGGAGCCGCGACCGTTAGGAAGCGGTTGGCTGTCACCCCCAACCCAAGCCCCGCTCGGCCGCCGGAGGCGGACGGACGGGCGGGGAAGCGCCGAGTCCCTGCGGGAGGTGATGTTTGGCCTGTCACTGGCGTTCCAGGCTCTGTTCGTTGCTCTCGTGGGGCCTTGGATGCGCGATAGTTGGGAGGAAAGTACGCCTGACGCGGACACCGCCGGAACGGCGGGTCCGCGCTACGAGCTCTGCCAAGCACCGATTTGAAACATTTCAGCTATTTTGTTTCATTACGCTGTGCTGTGCTGTCGCCTTCCCCCTGAAATTGCGGCAGTAGCTCAGCCTACACCTCCGTAAGCCCTTGATTTATGCGGCTGTCGACAACGAGGATGGCGTCATTCTGTCGCGATCACGACTGTCTCATTTTTGGGGTTCACTCCACCAACCCAGGACGCCAAAGAGTACGTTCTTCTCCGGAGTCTCCCATGGAAACACAAACACTTGAGCAAGCGCCCGGCCGTGGGCATCCCGTTCTGGACGACCACCGGTGCATTCGAAGAAGCGCAGTCGGGGCTTCCCTGAGGGGGATCGTCATTGAACCTGGAACGCTGGTGGCAGGCCAAGTATCTGTAATGAGCATGCGTAATGACCACTCCGTCGAAAACCCACCGGTTTTGATCCCTTTGGGTGGGCCTGAGGCTGGTGGCAGGACCGGACTCTTGAGGGGGACTGACCGCTCCCTGACGGTCGCGGCTCCGTTTATCTTGGCGTAGGCCCATGACCGCTCACTTGCGTTCGCGGCTCCGATTCGCTCATCGCGGGTGAGCGTTTCTGTAGATTACTGAAAACGCTCAATGGAACCGCCCTGGGCGTCGAGATGAGTCTCGACGCGGCACGCTGAGAGCGTGCGCCACAACGGCGATGTTCGCGGCTCTGATTCGCTCATCGCGGGTGCCGCGGTCGGAATGGAAGATCTCATACCCGCCCGGTCCCGGCAGGCGAGGGTGGCTATGGCCTACTGTCGCTGGCTTGTCCCAATTTAGATTTTGCGCTGCGGCGGCACGAAACGTTTTGGGCTCGCTAGGAGCAACCACTTAGGATCCGGTGCACCCATGAGACCGCCGTTGGGCGCCGACATGCCGTGCCCGAAGCTCCGGATCCCCCAATGCGACCCACGAATCGGAGCCGCGAGTGTGGGCGAGCGGTCCACGGATGACGCCGCCCCCCACGGACGTCAACCGGCCCCCGTTGCCCGACGACTAGTTGGCTGACAGCCGTCCAGCCGATGGAGATTTTGTAAGATATAAGATAAGGGATTACGCAGCCAAGAAATCTTGGCGCCGAAATGTCGTCTCCGCTCACAAAGCCTGTCTCCGAAGGTGTTCCGCCGGGTTCACCCTGCGGGTCGAAGAGGGGGGCGGCGGAATCCTTCAAAACAGTCCGTAAAACGTCGCAGCGGATCTGTGAGCCGCTGGCAACCGAGGACTACGTCATCCAAACCATGGATGACGTGAGTCCTCCGAAATGGCACCTGGCGCACACAACATGGTTTTTCGAAAGTTTTCTGCTTATTCCTTCCCCTACGGGTTATCGGGAATTTCACCCCCGATACAACTACCTCTTCAATTCGTACTATGAGGCGGTTGGAGAACGGCACCCGCGACGCGAAAGAGGCCTGCTATCGCGACCCACGGTCCAGGAAGTCTACGACTATAGGCGACACGTCGACCAGTTCATGCTCGACCTGATCGACCGGGCCGACGAACAAAGGTGGTTGCGGATTGAGCCGCTCTTGACACTGGGCTTGCATCACGAACAGCAACATCAAGAACTGCTTTTGACCGACATCAAGCACATCTTGGGAACCAATCCACTGCGGCCGGCCTGTCAGCCGCCCCGCGAGCATGCGCCCTGCGCAAGCGTCCCGGCAGCCTGGGTCGCCTACCCGTCGGGAATTGCGGAGATCGGGTTCGAGGGAAGCGGGTTCCGCTACGACAATGAAGAACCCCGTCATCAAGTGCACCTCGAGGAATACGAGCTGGCGAACACCCTGGTCACCAACGGGGAGTACCTGGAGTTCATCGAAGCGGAAGGCTACCAGCAGCCGCGGTACTGGCTTTCTGACGGCTGGGCGACGGTGCGGGAAGAAAAATGGAGCGCACCGCTCTATTGGGAGAGGATTGACGATCGCTGGTGGCTCATGACGCTGTCAGGCTTAAAACGGCTCGCGGAGAATGAGCCGGTTTCCCACGTCAGTTATTTTGAAGCAGACGCCTATGCCCGCTGGCGGGACCTGCGGCTCCCGACTGAAACCGAGTGGGAGGTCGCGGCTGCCAATCGGGCGGTCGAAGGGAATCTGTTCGACTCGGGCGAGCTACACCCGCATCCCGCCGCCCCCGGCGGCGACGAGCCGGCGCAGTTGTTCGGTGACGTTTGGGAATGGACCCAGAGTCCTTACACCGCGTACCCGGGTTTTAGGCCCGCGCCCGGAGTTGTGGGAGAATACAACGGCAAGTTCATGTGCAACCAGTTTGTGTTGCGCGGCGGTTCCTGCGCTACATCGGCCAACCATATCAGAGCCACGTACCGAAACTTCTTCCCTCCCCAGGCGCGCTGGCAATTTACCGGTTTGCGACTGGCCCGGTAAAAAATGCACACCGAGCAGATCGGCGGAATCACCTTCCAGGACTGCTATCCCCAAATCGAAGATTTCCGGGAAGAAGCCCTAGACGGCCTTCGGCGGACACAAAAAACGACCGCCCCCAAGTTTTTCTACGACCGTCGAGGGTCCGAGCTGTTCGAGAGAATCTGCGAGCTTGACGAATATTATCTGACCCGAGCCGAAGTCTCTATTCTCGAGGAAAACGCCCGCCAAATCAGCGAGCTGGTCGGAGAGCAGTTCCTAATCATAGAATACGGCAGCGGCAGCAGCCGCAAGATTCGCATCTTGTTGGACGCCTTGGGCGGCCGCGGCACCTACATTCCCGTCGACGTTTCGAGGAATCACCTGATCGAGTCGGCGACCGCACTGGCCGAAGCCTACCGTGACCTGGAGGTCGTTGCCGTCTGCGCCGACTACACCCGCCCTTTTCCGCTTCCCGAAACCGAGAAGTTTCCCTTCGGCGGCCGGATGGTCTTTTTCCCAGGTTCGACAATCGGGAACCTTACCCCCGAGCAGACACAGGATCTTCTCCAGACGACCGCCCGGCGCGTCGGTCGCGGCGGTTCGATGCTGCTCGGCGTTGATCTCAAGAAAGACAAGGGCGCCCTCGATGCCGCCTATAACGACTCCCGCGGCGTCACTGCTGATTTCAACCTCAACCTTCTGGAGCGCATGAATCGGGAGCTGGGCGCGGATTTCGACCTCGCGAAATTTCGGCACGCCGCGTTCTATAACGAGGGGCTTGGCCGGGTCGAAATGCACATCGAAAGTCTCCGGCCCCAGACTGTTCGACTCGACGGCACGTCGATATCGTTCACCAAGGGCGAGACCGTCCACACGGAAAACTCTTACAAGTACGGCATCACGGAGTTCCGCCAACTTGCCGAGCGCGCGGGATTCGAGCCGACCCACGTGTGGACCGATACTGACCGTTTGTTCAGCCTGCACTATCTGACGGTTCCCCAGTGACGAGCCCCGCTTTCTCCTTCAGCAACTCGCAAAGGTCGCTGCCTCGTCGCTACGCGGGGCGAGCGGTCGCAGGCAGTCGTCGACCCAGCCGGTGAACATGGTCGCTTCCCGCGCTCCGACCCAGGGTCACGGCAGTTGTTGCGCCCCACTGCCGAGGGCGGGCCGACTGGCGACAACTTGACCGCCGACGAGCTGACCGGCGTGGGTCTTGATCACGTAGCGGATGGTTTTCTTGTGGACGTCGAGTCCGCTATAGTGAAGTCCTTTCAGGAGCATGATCCTCCTGGTTGGTTTCCGCGCCGGCCCCAGGGCCGGGCTCAGTATGATGCCTCCAGGAGAATCTTTTTATCTCGACCCTATACATTGAAACAGTCCATGAGTAAAGTGCCGGGTTGTCACCGTGTTCCCGAGGACCCCCGTATTCGGTTGAGAATCTGACGAGCGTCGACGCCATCGATGGCGACCTTTCTCAGCGTGTCGTACTACCCTTAAAGATCACCGGACGTCAGCTTCACCGGCTCTCGCCCTGGCTTTGCTGATCCAACCCTAACCGAAAGAGAAACCATGCCAACCGTTTCAGCCTCTGAACTCGAGCAGTTTACGGCCCGGATATTCGAGGCAACAGGATCACGGCCCGAGGAGGCCGCGCAAGTCGCGAAGTCCCTGGTGGAAGCCAACCTCATGGGACACGACTCCCATGGAGTAATCCGCATTCCCGAATACGTGGGGCGGATTGAGAAAAAGGACATCAATCTTGCCTCTTCCCCGCAAACCGTCGTTGAGACCGATTCGCTTGCCGTGATCGACGGAGACTGGGGCTGGGGGCAAGTGGTCGGCCGCATGGCTATGGAGGTTGCGATCGAGAAAGCTTCCATCTCGGCAGTCGGAGTCGTCTCAGTACGCAATTGCTGCCACATCGGTCGGGTGGGCGAGTTTCCTGCCATGGCCGCCGAGCGCGGTATGGTTGCCATTATCTTCGTCAATGGGCATGGAGGGGGTGGACTCGTGCCCCCCTGGGGAGGACGAGAGCGCCGCCTGTCGGCCAACCCGATCGCCGCCGCTGTACCGCGCCCCGACGGGCGCCCGATCGTGATGGACATCTCGACCTGTGCCATCGCCGAAGGCAAGGTTCGCGTCGCGCTGCATCGCGGTGCCTCTCTTCCCCCCGGCTGCATTGTCGATGCGGAAGGCCGGCCGTCCACCGATCCCGCTGACTTCTATGGCCCGCCCGAAGGAGCGCTGCTACCGATCGGCCGTCACAAGGGCTTCGCGTTGGCTCTGATCACCGACATACTAGCCGGTGCACTATCAGGAGCCGGTTGTGCCCGCGCCGGGGACAACCGAATTGGAAACGGTTTCCTCGCCTTCGTAATCGACATAAAGAAGCTTCGAGGCGACGCCGACTTCGACGCTGACGTCAACGAACTTGTAGAGTGGGTCAAAAGTAGTGCCTTGGCGCCTGGGTTCGACGAAATCCTCGTGCCCGGAGAACCCGAAGCCCGCGAGCACGCCCGCCGTGCAAGAGAGGGAATTCCGATCGCTGACGAAACTTGGCGGCAGATCACCGAAACAGCTTCTCGCTATGGAATAGAGGCGCCTAACGTCTGAGACCGCGCTGCTCCAGGCCTTAGCGGACCACCCCATTTGACCGACTCCACCCAAGTCCCGGCCGGAAAGCTACCGCCTTGGCAACTTGCCGAACTCCCTGCGCCTCCCGGCAGGAGTCTGGGCGAAGTGTTTAGGACCATCGGTCCGGGCGCCATTCTTCTTGGAACGGCGATTGGCGGCGGCGAGTGGTTGATGGGGCCGATCGCCGTAACGAAATACGGTTTATCGATACTGTCGGTGGCGGTGATCGCTATCTTTCTGCAGGTCCAACTCAATCTTGAACTTGTTCGCTACACAATCTACACGGGGGAGCCCATCATTACCGGATTCATGCGGACGAGTCCGGGACCGCGTTTTTGGGGAGCAACGTACGCCGTTTTTGCCTGGTTTCAGAACGGCTTGGCGTCGTGGGTCGGTACAGCCGCCGGTGCGCTAGCCGCGGGCATGCTGGGCCGCCTGCCTGACGACCAGCAGGATGGCGGCTTAGTTCTGCTGCTCAGTTCGCTTCTGCTGCTGCTGTGCGGCGCGCTCCTCATCTCGGGTCGCAAAATCGAACGGACATTGGAGCGCCTTAGCTGGTTCATGGTCTCGTGGGTTCTCCTGTATATGGTCATCGCTGTTGCCCTATTTGTGCCCTTCTCGCTATGGGCGGATATGTTTAGTGGGATAGTCAGTTTCCGTTTCATTACCGAGGCCCGCTCGGGACCAGGTCTTGACTGGTTCTTGGTAGCTGCCTTCGCTGCCAGCTCGGGAGCAGGAGGCATCACGAATGTCGGGTTGAGCAATTGGTACCGCGACAAGGGATTCGGGATGGGTAAGGTCGTCGGCTATATTCCCAGCTTGTTCGGCGGACGTGATGTAAAGCTCGCGGAAACAGGAAAAGTCTTCCCGACGACGGCCGAAAACCGCAACAGGTGGAAGCAGTGGGTTTGGTTCGCCAAGGTCGATCAGTACGGCGTCTTCCTCTTCGGGGCGCTCGTGGGCATGGTTTTGCCCTGCTTGTTGGCTGTGCAGGTCTTGCCTGCGGGTAAGGACCTCAGGGGGCTGGCTATCGCGGCGGAGGTGGCGAGCGGACTGACTGCAGTCGGCGGATCGCCTTTTTGGTTCTTGACTCTCCTCTGCGGTTTTTGGATCCTCTTTAGCACTCAGCTGGGGTGCCTCGACGCTTTGGTTCGAATCATCACCGATATCCTGTGGTCGGGGAGCAGCCGGGTCCGCAAGTGGCGCGGCGGGGATGTGCGCTGGTTGTACTACACGCTGCTAGGCATGATGATGATCTGGGGGCTGACTGCGCTCCACCTAGCTACTCCCATCTTCCTATTTCAGATCACCGCGAATATAGGGGGCGTCATAACCGCGATGGTAAGTGTCCATGTGCTTTACGTCAACAGAGTCCTTCTGCCTCCGGCGGTGCGGCCGCCGGTTTGGAGGCAGATCACGTTGGTGTTGTGCGCGGCGTTTTACGGGACGTTTGTATTCCTTAGCGTGCAGCAGATGGTAGGGTGAATGGCGACGTGACGGAACTGATCCCATCCCGAAAACCTAGCAAGCTGTCCCAGACAAAACTTTCTGATCGTCCTGGCGAGGTCCGGCTCGACAGGCGACGTGGCGCACGCTTTCAGCGTGCTGTGTCGGGCTTTTGAGCCCGGCATTCCCGAATCTATAGTGAACTCGTCTCCAGGACAGTCCTCTAGGATCTCTAATCCAAGCGAATCAAGGGGCCACCTCACTTGACCGACTCCAACGAAGTCCCGGCCGGAAAACTACCGCCTTGGCAACTCGCCGATCTCCCGGCGCCTCCCGGCAGGAGTCTGGGCGAAGTGTTTCGGACCATCGGTCCGGGCGCCATCATGTTGGGCGCCGCGATTGGGGGCGGTGAGTGGTTGATGGGACCCACCGTCACCGTCAAATACGGGCTATCGCTGATGTCGATAGCGGTGGTTGCCGTCTTTCTGCAGACTCAGCTCAACCTGGAGCTTGTACGATACACGCTTTACAGTGGCGAGCCCATCTTTACGGGGTTCATGCGAACCCGGCCGGGACCCTATTTTTGGGCGCCGACCTATGCCTTTTTCACTTGGTTGGGAGCCGGCTGGCCCCACGTAGCGGGTCTAGCCGCGGGGGCGCTGGCAGCGGGAATTCTGGGCCGGCTACCGAACGATGAGCAGGACAGTGGGTTGGTTCTTCTTCTTGGTTCGCTGCTCTTTCTGCTCTGCGGGATCATTTTACTGGCGGGCCGGAAGATCGAGCGCACGCTCGAGGGCTTGAGCTGGTTTATGGTCTCTTGGGTCCTTATCTACATGACGATTGTGGTGGTCCTTTTCGTGCCCTTGTCGGTTTGGTGGGAAGCGATCCGGGGGCTTGTCCTTTTTGAGTGGATGCGCGGAGATGAGTCGGAGGTCGGCATCGATTGGTTCTTGATAGCTGCTTTTGCGGCCAGCTCGGGAGCAGGCGGCGTATCCAATGCCGTTCTGACGAATTGGTACCGCGACAAGGGTTTCGGTATGGGATCGGTCGTCGGCTATATCCCGACTCTGTTTGCCGGGCGGCAGGTGAAACTCGCAAACACCGGGAAGGTGTTCCCGTTGACACCGGAAAACCGCAAGAAATGGCAGCGTTGGTTTTGGTTTGCCAAGGTGGATCAATATGGCATCTTTCTTGCCGGGGGGATCGCCAGCATGTTTCTGCCCTGCGTCCTCGCGGTTCACGTGTTGCCTTCCGGAAAGGACTTGAGAGGATTGGCCGTGGCAGCGGAAGTTGCCAACGGGCTTGCGGCATTGGGCGGACCGGCGTTCTGGTTTTTGACCCTGATCTGCGGTTTTTGGATCCTTTTCAGCACTTCGTTGACCGGGGTAGACACGTTCGTCCGAACAATCACGGATCTTCTGTGGTCCGGCAGCGCCCGGGTGCGGAGATGGCGGGGCGGAGATATCCGCTGGGTATACTATGCACTGCTTGGCGCCAATATGGTCTGGGGCTTGACGGCTCTGCAATTCGCGCCGCCTATTTTCCTGTTTCAGATTAGCGCCAATATCTCCGCGGGATTCATGATTTTACTATCCCTCCATGCACTTCATGTAAACCGAACCCTGTTGCCGCCCGAGCTTCGACCGCCGCTTTGGAGACAGGTTACGTTGGTGTTGTGCGCGGCGTTTTACGGGACGTTTGCGTTCCTTAGCGTGCGGCAGATGGTAGGGTGAATGGCGACGTGACGGAACTGATCCCATCCCGAAAACCTAGTACGCTGTCCCCGACAAGACTTTCTGGTCCTGGCGAGGTCCGAACCGGACCCGGCTTTCCAGCCCAACATTTCCGCATCGATAGTGACTCGTCTCCAGGACATCCATGATACGATGGGTCACCGCGCCCGCCCAGTAGTGTGTCGATGTACGATCTTCTCCACAAATTCGGACTGAACAATGTGTACTGACCGCTCATGGGCCGACACGGTGGCCGGCCCCTACGAGAACAGCGGGTTTTGTGGTGAACCGGCCAAGTTGGTGTGGAAAGGGGGCACGGAAACCGAATGATCCAGCGGTCAAGCGGCGCTTGCCGCCAAGGGAGCTAAGCGATGTCACTCTTGAAGAACACGGTGCTGGCCTCGGTCGGCGCTTTCGAAGTCACCAAAGCGAAGGCCGAAAAAATCATCGATGAACTCATCCGAAAAGGCGATCTCAGTCGCTCCGATCGCAAGGAAGCGTTACTGGAGCTACTCGAGCGGGCGCAAAAGTCAGCCGCCAAGCTGCGATCGACGGTACTGAAAGAAGCTGAGAAAGCACAGAAGGGCGCTTCCAAGCTCAAAAAAGAGCTCGAATGGGTGCGCCGAAGCGAATACAAAAAGCTGGAAGGCAAGCTCAGCCGGCTCTCCAAAAAGGTCCGAGATCTCGAGAAGCAATTGAAAGCGTAATGGCCCGTCGTGTGTCAATGGGAAAGGCCGCGGGCCTGGCCAACGACAGGTCCCGCAAGTAACCTCCTCTGGGAATCACCTTCCTAATTCAAGGAGGCCCCGTGGTGCTGGAGGAGGGGGTCGAACCCTCATGCCCAGTGAAGGGCGCGGGATTTTGAGTCCCGTGCGTCTGCCAGTTCCGCCACTCCAGCAGTTTTAACGCAAACAAACGAAGCTTCACGAATAGGCTAACTCTAATAACCACCTTAGGAAAAAGGAATCTGTGTTCTGAACGGAGGGTTTTGCAACGGAAAGTCGTACCCGCAATCGCATCGTTCCGCAGAATCTGGGTTGCTAAGTCCGCACCTCGGACAATCCATTGTAATCGCCTCCTCCGGTGTGGTGAGGGGTGCTAACTCCGTTCGTCAGAATACCACGCGACTCCCACGCCCCGGGGCCAGGCAGATGGGCGTCTCCCAGCGCGCCGCTTCGACAACGAGATCCCTTCCAGGCCACCAGGATAACGAACCGAACTTTTGTGCAGCTACTACCCTTGTTTCGTCGGTCCTCGAGAAGTCTTGCGGCTGGTGATCCTGCTGTTGTAGACGACCGGCTGCTACTTCGAGGGTTGCGGGTTTCATTCGTTCCGCCGCGCGGCCATCACTAGTTTGCCGGAGGTGGGGGATTCTCGGTGGAAGCGCAGGTCTACGCGGGTCACTCGAAGGTGCAGATGACGGGCCACTACACGCTTCTGCAAAAGAGGCGGGTGGAAGAGTTGCTCAAGCGGATGCAGGAGCGGGGTAGTGCGACGCGTGAGGTAGTGGCGTTTGGGAAGAAGAAGGCATGAGCGAAGATCAGCTCAAGCGATTCGAACGTTCGTGGATGAAGTACAGACTTAAACATGCGATCTTGAACGCCGTTTTTGTTTGGGATTGGCGTTTGGTTCGGCCTTAAGATGGCTGGTTTGCTGTGAGAGATTTCCCATCGTTGGATGTTGATCGGCGCGATTCTGGAACCATAAGCGAACCCGCTGAAGGGGGCTAGGGCGCTAAGTGATTGACAATACTGGTAGGCCCGTCGGGACTCGAACCCGAGACCTCTACCGTGTCAAGGTAGCGCTCTAACCAAAACTGAGCTACGGGCCTAAACTGCGATGCTAACACGCGGCTTTCAGCCGTGTCGACAACGTCCAGGCTAGGCTCAAGAGTGATCCGCGGCCGGTGGTGAATCAACCTCGCAAATCATTACTTAGGACGATCTCAACTTAGGACGATGCCAGTAGAAAGCGTAATTTTCCTAACGATCCCGCTGACTCAATCTGACATTATGGACGGCTGACGGCGAACTCTGCACCGCAGCTTGTCGATGGGGGAGACCGCGATGGGCGCCAGGCGGAGGTACTCCGAGTTGGCGAACAACTGCTACTCGCGCTCGAGGATGCGCCGTACCGCCGGCCCCGACAGACCCTCGTGGGCAGCGTCGACGGCCGCTAACAAGGCCATATCCTGGGGTGTGTAGTGACGCGGAAAGCGGCGCCGGCGGAGTTGTCGGGCCTCGATCCGGCGGTGCCGAAGCCACTGACCCATCAGCCGCGTCAACTGGGCCCGGCTCAACCCGCTCAGCCGCGCTAGAAACCGCCACGTCCAGCCGCCGGTCGGTGATGACCCATTGCCGGGGAAGCGCCTCGTCCTGACGGCTCCGCAAGCTAGGCGACCCCGTTCGGCGGAAAACGCCAGCCCGGGGGAGTTACGCCCTTGAGACGCAGGTAGGTGGCAATCTGTCCGCGGTGATGCGCGGTGTGCATATAAGCGCGCAGGAAAACATCTTGGGCGGTGTGGGATTTCGAGCGGGGGCTCATGCGCACATCCCGGCGTAGGAACTCCTCTTCCGTCAAACCGGAGAGCACGGCCTCGACATAATCGAAGGTCGCTCCAACAAACTCGCGCAGCGTATCTTTGGTCAGCGATTCCGGGCGAGTCGGCCGCGGCTCGCCGACCTCTTTTCGAAAGTGCGAGAAGTATCCCGCATTGTTACTGGCGAAATGCTCGAACTGCTCGGCAAAGGTTTGCTGTTCCTCGACCGGTTTAAAGTCGAAGTGCTCGGCGGGCATCGCCTCCAGCATCTCAAGTGAGTACTCACGGGTGCTGTGCCAATGGGCAAGCAAGTCGCTGCGGAGCTGTTCGGCGAAGCCCTTGGACCAGCCCGATGAGGCTCCCGCCAATGGGGCTGTACTAGCCGCCGCGAGGCCCTGAATCATTGTGCGCCGTTTCATCTCTTAGCTCCCTCGTTTTTCCCCTCGACTAGGCTTCGCCCTCCCCGTCGCCCGACGGTGACCGTCACAAGGATAGCAACATAATACGCGGTATGGTTGCCAGATCCTTGCGGGCCTCAAACGCAGCTACTCAGAAGGAATCAAAAATCTCACCGGTGTCGGTTTGCACCGCCCCAGCTTGAAGATCTTTGCTCGGTTGAGAGTCAGACGAGCTATAACCAGAAGTTGTGGATGAGCCTCTGAGGGGAGGCGGCGTATCCTGACGATTGAGGAAGCAACTCAATCGTTTTCTGGAAAGGAACAAGGAGGATACGCCATGAGTCAGTGTGAAGCTGCTGAGAGCAGCAGTCAAGTCAACCCCCAAGTCATTGATGGAAAGGAACGCTCGCCCTTGGATGAGGTGCTGCGCCAAGGAGCGCGCCAGATGCTCGTCAAGGCCGTGGAAGCCGAAGTGACCGCCTACATCGAAACGCATCAGCACGAAGTCGACCAGGACGGCCGGCGGCTGGTGGTGCGCAACGGTCACGCCCGCGAGCGCACCATCGTCAGCGGCGTGGGTCAGCTGAAGATCCAGGCGCCGCGGGTCGACGATCGCCGAGTCGATGAGCAGGGCCGGCGCTTTCGTTTCACTTCCCAGATCCTGCCGCCGTATCTGCGGCGCACGAAGAGTGTGGAGGAGTTGATCCCCTGGTTGTACCTGAAAGGGATCTCGACGGGCGATTTCAGCGAAGCGCTGGAGGCCTTGCTGGGGCCCGACGCTCCGGGCCTGTCGGCGACGACGGTGGTGCGTCTCAAAGACGTCTGGCGCCGCGAGTACGAGGCTTGGTCAAAGCGTGACCTCAGCGGCCAGCGGTTTGTTTACATTTGGGCCGATGGCATCTACTCGAATGTTCGTCTGGACGATGAACGGCAGTGTTTGCTGGTTGTGATGGGAGCACTCGAAGACGGTCGCAAGCAACTGCTGGCGGTGCACGACGGCTTTCGCGAAAGCGAACTGTCGTGGCAGGAGTTGCTGGAGGACTTGAAACGGCAGGGGCTCGAGCTGCCGCCGAAGTTGGCGGTGGGCGACGGAGCGATGGGGTTTTGGGCGGCACTGCGGAAAGTCTATCCGGCGACCGGTGAGCAACGCTGCTGGCTCCACAAGACGGCCAACGTGCTCAATAAGCTGCCGCAGAGCATGCAGGGCAAAGCCAAGCAGGCGCTGCGCGACATCTATCTTGCCCAGAGTCGGCAGACGGCGGAGGCCGCTCTGGACCGTTTCAAGAACCTATACGAGAAGAAGTTCCCCAAAGCGGTCGAGTGCCTGGAAAAAGACCGCCAAGTGCTGCTGGCTTTCTACGACTTTCCGGCCGAGCACTGGGGGCACTTGCGGACGACGAACCCGATCGAGTCCACCTTTGCGACGGTCCGTTTGCGGCAGCGACGAACGAAGGGTTGTGGCAGCCGCGAAGCGTCGTTAACGATGGTCTTCATGCTGGCCCGCCAAGCCGAGCGCCACTGGCGACGCCTGAACGGTTCGGAAGTGATTGTTCATGTCTTAGAGGGAAAGGTTTTCAAGGATGGATTGATGGTTCAGGAAAACGCCGCCTGACCTCGCCCATCCACAACATTTGACAATATCTCGAGTCAGACCCAGCGAGGTGGTCGCAAACGGTGGTATCGGAAAGTTCAAGAGAATGGGAAGAGTGAAATACAAAGTGCCCGGAAGAACGAGTGCCGGAATGGCTCTGAACGGCACTGGCTTTTCGGAAGACCAGGCGCACTGACCTCGTGACTCTTTCGGAACCTTGCCCGTGTACCACTAGGGAGGAGAGAAGTAAAGGGGCGCTTTCTTATTCCTAAGCAGTCTTGTGACCGCTTGGCTTCTCACACGGGATTCAGCGGCCGCCGCCTCAAAGAATCCCGTACCGGATCGAGTGGACTTCAGCCGCGACATCCGTCCCATTCTTTCCGACAATTGTTTCGCCTGTGACGGACCGGACGAAGGGCCCCGTGGCCCGCTCGGCCGCTGCAGGCGGCCGAGCGCTGGAAAGGACCACTGGCCTGCGGGGCGCGATACCAGCCGTAAAACGACTGGCCTGTTTCAAGCAAGTCCCTTGAACGGGGCTGACCGGCGCGGCGCCCCTCTCGGGCTGTCGGGTCAGGGTTTCTTCGGCGGGAAGTTGTTGCTTGCATGGGAGTTCGGCGAAATTGGGTTTGTTTCGACGTTTTTGGTCGGGGGGGCCTGGGAACGCAAGCTGAAGGGTCTGTCTGAAAACCATGGGAAGACTTGTGGCCCGAGATCGGAGCTTCCCTTGACTTTTACCTATCAAGGATGTCCTGGAGACGAATTCACTATCGATGCGGAAATGTCGGGCTGGAAAGCCCGACACAGGACGCTGCAAGCCTGCGCCACCTCGCCGGGACCAGAAAGTGTTGTCTGCGACGGCGTACTAGTCGCGCGGTTGATGGCGAAGCTCTTTTAGAAGCTCTGATGCGGACTCTATGAAGAGGTCCACGTCCGACTTCATCGTGATGCAGCCGTAGCCCTGGCCGGCCTTCTCCCGGGCCTCGGCCACGCTATACGTATTGCAACAGGCGATCTTTCCAAGTCTTCGGCAGACGTCCAATGTTTTTTGGACTCCGGACGCTACTTCGGCGCTCGTGTTAACGTCCTGCCGGGTCAGCCCCAGCGAGAGTGCGAGGTCAGTTGGACCGACGAAGCAGCCATCGACCCCGTCCACCGAGAGAATCTCTTCGACCGCGTTGACGGCGTCAATGTGTTCGATCTGCACCAGCAGCCAGGTCATCTGATTCGCAGTTTCCGGATAGTCCTTGCCCCAGTGATACCGAGAGTCGCCTCCGCTGGAGCGCTCACCCAGCGGCGGATACTTGGCCGCCGCGGCAGCCTTCTCCGCTTCCTCGCGGCTGTTGACCATGGGAACGACGATCCCCTGCGCGCCTAAGTCCAGGATCTTGTTGATCTCGCTGTAATTGTCGATGGGTGTTCTTACCCACGGCTTGGCCCCGCCGGCGCGCAAGACGTGGATGCACTCGTAGGTTGTCTCGTAGTTGAGGCAGCCGTGCTGCATGTCCAGCACGACGAAATCCCAGTGCATCTGGGCCAGGAAGCGGGAGGCCATGGCAGTCGGAAACTGTTGCCACAGGCCGATCAAAGGCTCATTGTCGCTCGGCGTCGTCATGATGATTGCATGGCTATTTCGTGGTAGGCAATCGCCGTCTTCACGCTGGCTCGACCAGGGCGCACCGAGCGCACGGTCTGGCCGCTACGGGGCTGTCGAGGCTTGAACCTGCCCCACGGGGAGAGTGATCACGAACTCGGTGCCTCTACCAAGCTCGCTCGCCACGGTTATCGCTCCGTTGTGCTTCTTCACGACGTTGTAGGCGTTCGATAAACCCAAGCCGACGCCAACCCGGGAACCCTTCGTCTGAAAGCTTAAGTCGAAAAGCGTCCTGACCGTGTCTTCGGCCATTCCCTTTCCGCTGTCTGAAATCTTGACGTGGACTTGCGCGTCATCTTTCCAAGTCTCAACCGTCACCAGCCCCTCTTCCCCGACGGCTTCGAAGGCGTTTGTGAAAAGCGTCATGAAAACCTGACTCAGTTCACTCGGGTTGCAGTGCACTTCCGGTAGGTCACCAAACTTCCTAGCGACGCGAACACCGTCTTTCTGTTCAAAGTGGACAAGCGCCAATACGTTGTCGATTCCCTCGTGAACGTTAGCCGTCTGGAACGTTCCCGCATCCTGTCCGGCGAAGTTCTTGAGGTTACCAACCACTTGGCCAATTCGGTTACTTGCGTCCGCAATGATGCGGCTGTTTTCGCGGACGATCTGGATTGACTTTTGGAAAGTCTTGTTCGACCTGACCTCTTCAAGTGTCCTGCTGTTCTCGACGGCATCGACGATCTTGTTGATGCATCGTTCGAAGTTGTCAGCCGAACTGTTAACTACACCGACAGGCGTGTTGATTTCGTGGACGATGCCCGCCGTGAGCTTCCCGAGCGCCGACATTTTCGCCGACTGTACCACCTGAGCTTGCGCTGACTTAAGATTCTCTAGCGCTTCAGAAAGCTCCAGCTCGGCCTTCTTGAGGTCAGTGATATCGTTGTAAATGGCGACGGTGCTGCCGTCTTCGGTCTTCCGCTCACTCACCTGAATCCAGCGACCGTCATCCCTTCGCTGAAGAAGTGGTCCGCTCGGGTCGCGGTGCTGCTTCAGTCGAGCTTCGACCCAGTCGTCAACACGCTCTTTCGCCTCCGGAATCAAACCGCGACCGGCGACTCTGCGGATAATCTCTTCAAAGGATTCACCCAGCGAGACTTCCCCATTGCCGGAGTGCAATAGCTCCCGATACTTGCTATTCGAGAGAACTAGCTTGTCGTCCGCGTCGTAGAGACAGAAGCCTTCCGAGATACTCTCGATGGCGGCGATCATTCGCCGCCGGCTCGTACGAGCAGAGTGAGCCGCGGCTTTGAGTCGGCTGTCGACGACCGCCACAAAGATGGTGAGCGCCAAGATCAGAGCAGACGCCAGAGCCACGAGACTTGCCAAAAGCATCGGATCCAATACCGGCCCAAGTGGAAAAGACCCGCTCACCGGGAAGAAGTAGGCCGCCGCCATGGCGGTGTAGTGCATGCCGGCCACCGCGAAGCCCATCACCAACGTGCCGCCGAGCCTAGTTGGGTGATCCGGTGACCTGCCGTTTCGGCGACTGGCGAGAAAGTTAATGTAGAGAGCACTGGTTGCCAGCACAGCGGCGACAATGATGGAAAGCACGAACAAAGCGGGTTCGTAAAACACCTTGGCCGCCATGCGCATGGCAGCCATGCCGGTGTAATGCATCGTGCCAATCCCCAGCCCCATGAGTATTCCAGCGAGGACCAGTTGCCGATTCCGGATTCTGCCGTGACTAATAACAAACAAGACCACGCCGCTCGCAACGATCGCCGGAAACATCGACAGCAAGGTGATCGAGACGTCGTAGGCAACCGGTACCGGAAGTCGGAAGGCGAGCATGCCAATGAAATGCATCGCCCACACGCCAATACCCATCGCTACCGCGCCGGCCGCCAGCCACGATCGGCCTGCGGCAACACCCTCGGCGGCGCTAATCCGAGGGGCGATGCCCAGGGCTGCGTAGGCTGCTAGCGAGGCGATTAAAACGGAGAGAGTGACAAGGGCGGGGTCGTAGGAGCCTGGAAGAGCGAGGCCGAGGTCAGTGGTCTGATCGAGAAACCTCAAGTGATCCATGGCGTGCCTCAAGGCCCGCGCAGCCGAGTTACCGCTTTGCCGCGAAGACGCTGTTCGAGAGTATAGACAGGTTATGCGAGGGTCTGTTGGACTTTTTTCTACGCCTGATTTCTCAGGAAGCTCGATGTACCTGAGCTAGCCCGGCTCGTACGCCGGTCTTTTACCGCTCAGCAACACTCCAATCTCCGACGCCGGGAAGCGCAAGCCCAGATAGAAGGCCCCGAACAGAGCGTAGAGCGCGCTGGCTTCGTCGAAACGCATTTCGTAGACAAGCTTCTTGAACACGAGCGGATCATCAGCGAACAAGTCAACACCCCACTCCCAGTCGTCAAAGCCAATCGACCCGGAGATGACCTGCTTGACCTTGCCGGCATAGCGGCGCCCGATCAAACCGTGGTCGCGCATCATGCGCCGGCGTTCGGCGATCGGCGCCAGGTACCAATTCTGCACCTCGCCACGTTTCTTATCCATCGGGTAGAAGCAGAGGTAGCGGTGTGGCGGCACCCGCGGCCAAAGGCGCGGCTCCATGGCTTTGCGGTGCTCGGCCATTTTGTCTTCTTCGGCCGCCACCCATTCCGCACTTCCCGGCTCGACCCCTTGGTCAATTAGCGATTGATAAAGCTGCACCGACGCCCCGTACAAACCCAATTCGACAACAGATACGTACGAGTGCGTCGCTTCCAAGTAGTCGCTAAGTTTGAGCTGTGCGAGTTGCAGTTCTGTTTCGTTGAGCGCCTCGAAAGAGTGCCGAAAGTGAACCACCATGAGGTCGCCTTTGTGACCGAGCAGCGAGAAAACGGCCGTGCCGCCCTCGTCATTCCGCTCAAGTTCGGCGAGCGCCTCGGCTGCCTCGGTGGCGATCTTGTTCCGCTCTTCGTCAGCCAGCGCCTTCCAGTCCCCCCAGCGAACCCGGAACATCTGATGAAGTACGCTCGACCCGTCGAGGGTCAAGGGCATGGCTGGGGGCTCGCTCGGCCGCGCCGCCGCGTCGACCGCCGGCCCCGGGTGGGAAGAAGTTCCGTCAGGTTTCATCGTTTGGAGTTCCTGCTAATTGAACGAGTGGGCGGCCCACGCCCATCTGATCACTCCTCAATCTAACAAAAGAACGCAGCGTTAGCCCGCATTTCTCACCATGGCCCGCGGGGATGAGGCGAAAGGTCCGGCGGCCAGGGCTCGCGGCAACCGTTGCTGTACAGCGCCCAGCGTACAGTATGTCCGCAAGCGGGCGCGATGAATCGCGCCCCTACATCCCTGACGGCTAGTGCTGCTCACAATCGGTTGCAGTACCGCCCACAATCCATTGCAGTAAACGCCCTAAATAGTTTACATCAAGGGACTTAGACGCACCAAACGGACAGCGTGTCAGTGGGAACATGCGGCCCGTCAATGGGGATTGTCGGAAGCGTCGCCGGGGCTTGTACGCGCTGTTTGTGTAGTCCGCCCGGTTCGACAGCCCTATTCCTCCCGGAAAACAACCGGAGGGTTACCCTTCTCACCATTAATGACGCCGAAGGCCGAACGTGTCACTACATTTTGCGAAACTCAATAAGCTACAGAAGATCAGCCGCTTGCCGGGGTTCCCAAGCTGCAAGTCGTCACAACGCCAGAGACAACGCGCTAGAGCCGATCTCAATGACCGCCTAGGCCGACTCCACGCTTGGGTATGATGGAGGAGAATGTCGGCACGCACCTTCAACGACCCGAAGCTCGCGCTCAACCGCATCTACACCAAACGAGGCGACCGCGGAGAAACCAGTCTTGTCAACGGGCGCCGTGTTCCTAAAAGCGACCTGCGGATCGAGGCCTACGGCACAGTAGACGAGCTGAACTCCCACGTGGGCCTGGCGAGAGTGCTGGTGCAGGAGCTGACCGAAACGTGCGGGCCGCTTCAACACCTGGGCGACATTCTTCTCCGCGTACAGCACGAGCTTTTCAACTTGGGTTCGATTCTGGCAACCGACCCCCAAGACGTGCATCCCAAGCAACCTCAGATCACTGATGTTGACGTCAAGCAGCTCGAAAGTGAAATCGACGAGATGAATGCGGACCTCGAACCGCTGCGCTCTTTTGTCCTGCCGGGCGGCAGCCGCCTCAACACCGAGCTGCACATCTGCCGGACGGTTTGCCGCCGGGTCGAGAGAATCTGTGCCGCCCTCGGTGAGAAACAGACCGTCCCGGCCGACGCGCTGGGCTACCTCAATCGCCTGAGTGACGCGTTCTTCGTTTGGAGCCGCTGGGTCTGCCTCAAGACAGGCGCCCCGGAAGTTCTCTGGGAACCTAACGAAGCGGCGTCGGGCTCGAAGTAACAACCCCGCTGATCCGGCTGAAAGGCGGGTTCACTGCCCGATGGAATCCGATCGCAGTAAAGTATGGAAATCGGCCTCCCTGGCTAAGAAATACCTGGGGGGCGTACGAGAAGCCATCCCTCTGGCCGACGAGCAGCTTAATGGGATGCTACGGTTGATCGAAGCACGAGGGCATGGCCTTGACCAAGTTAGCCTAGAGCCGGAGGCACTGCCACGGCAGCCGACGCGTCGTGGTCTTGATTCAGCTCGGCGCTCTAGGTCCCATAGTGATCTCCGGCGTCTGAAGCATCCCGTTCCACGCTTGGTTCGATCTCACCCTGTTATCATAGTCAACTTGGCTTGACGCCCTCCCGGCCTTCAGCCACGAAATTTCAAATCACAGAAAAGAAAGAGTCTCGATGGCAGAAAACAGCGACTTCCTAATAGGTATCACCCCTGACTGGACCGAACGGATGGATCAGATGCTGGGACCCGGTTTGCGCCAGGTTTTTGGCGACCTACCCGACGTCAAACATGAACTGACCCCCGACACGAACAAGGTGCTGACGGCGGAGGTGCTCCGCCGCTACGATGCGGTCATCGTGTTTGGGTACAAAGTCCCACGTGAATGCCTAGAGGGGGTCGAAAAGCTGCTCTGTGTTTCACGTTACGGCGTCGGCTTCGACACGGTTGACATCGAAGCTTGTAACGAAGCGAACGTCCTCGTCTCGATCACACCCGGAGGCGTCCAGCGCTCCGTGGCCGAGGGCACCATTACACTCATATTCTCCATAGCAAAAAATCTTCGCAACTACGACGTGTGGGTTCGTGAGGGAACCTGGTTGCAGAAACTGAGTCACGCGGGGGTGAACGTTCAGGGCCGAACTCTGGGATCTGTTGGACTAGGGAACATCGCGACAGAAGTCATGCGGCTGGCTAAGGGCGTAGGGTTCGGTCGCTTGATTGCGGCGGACCCCTACGTGTCGAAGGAGAGGGCCGCCGAGATCGGCGTCGAGCTCGTTGATCTTCCGACGGTACTGCGGGAAAGTGACTTCGTGAGTCTGCACACACCGCTGAATTCCAAAACCCGAGGGTTGATTGGCGCGGAAGAATTGGCTCTCATGAAGCCCTCTGCCTTTTTGATCAACACCTCCCGCGGACCCGTTGTGGACGAAGCCGCGCTAATCGATGCGCTCAAGCAGCGCCGTATTGCGGGCGCCGGTCTCGACGTCCTCGAAAAGGAACCTCCCGCAAAAGACAACCCCCTGTTTGAGCTCGACAACGTTGTGTTCTCACCTCACACGATCTCATTCACCGAAGAAGGGCATCGGGACATGGGTATCGAGGCCTGCCAAAATGTCCGCCTGGCCTACGAGGGCAAGGCGCCGTCCGCCTTGGCCAACCCGGAAGTAGTCGACCAGCCGGGCATGCAAGCCAAACTTGCGGCGAGACGGAAAAGCTGAGGTCGAAAAGGCTGGATCAATGCGCAAAGCATCAGCACCATGAAGCGGGGCGTGATGCTCGTCAACACGTCGCGGGGGACGCTGGTCAATACAGGCGATCTTGTAGCCGCGCTCGAAAGCGGCCACATCAGTGCCGCGGCGCTCGATGTGGTCGATCCGGAGCCGATCCCTGCCGACAGTCCGCTGTTGAAAATGGATAACGTGATTCCCCACAGTCATGTCGCCGCGAATAGCGTCGCCGCTAGGAATCGACTCCGAACGAGTGTGGCTGAGGCGGTCGCTCGAGCGGTCCGCGGCAAAAGTGCTGCGAGAGCGAAAAATGGGGACTGTCAGCCATTGAGGGTCTTGGGAGCGGCCAGTGGTGTACGTCAGTTGCTCGAGCTGAGTGCCATCCTGGCTGATGACGAAGACATCTTGGTTGTCGCTATTGCCGCGAGAACCATGGAAGACGATTTTGTGCTGCCCAAGGACGAAAGGCACCATCAGCCACAATCCCGCAATTCACCGGAGCACACCACGAATCGGAGAGAAACAAACGATTTGTCAAGCCCCCTTGAGCCTCCCTACCGATCAGGCCAGGCTGGAAACTTTGTCATGAAAAAAGAGAGAAAGCGCTAAGGAATCGTGTCTCGGGCGCAGCGGAATCCGTTGATGTACCATCGAAACTCTACTAGACCCCAGGCTCGGGCCGACACACGGGCGCTACTCGGACCATACTTCCAGCACCCCCCCCCGCAACACCCGGCGATCACCTGAATTCGGCCCCTTCGGATCAACTGCTGGTGAAAGCAGCGCTTGGTAATAATCCTCCTGGTACCAGTCCGCAACCCATTCCCAAACATTGCCCAACATGTCGTGTAGGCCCCAGTCGTTTGGCTCTTTTTGGCGTACTTTGCGAATCCCGTTGCCATTGTTCTCGAGGATTTCCTCATACTTTCTCCACTTGTCTCTCTCCACCTCGTCCCAGTCCTTCCAGTCCCTGCCGCGGGCCTGAACGTTCAACGCTCGCATCGAATCCAGAGGCCGCGTTCCACTGTTGTCTGCAGACCACGCGATCGCATCCGGCTCGCCGTAGCGTGCTGCGGTGCTGCCGGCTCGCGCGGCGAACTCCCATTCCGCCTCGGACGGCAATCGACCCTGCGCCCAGTCCTCGCAAAATGCCTCTGCGTCCTGCCAATTGATGGCAACCATGGGTTGCCCTGTATCGCTCCACCCAGGGTTGAGCTTCCTGTCTCCAATTGTGGGCTCGCCCGGCATTTCAATACCCGAGGTATTGTCCGCAAACTGGCGGTATGCTCCTACGGTAACCTCGGTCTGCCCTAACCAGAAACCTTTCGTGATCTTCACCGTATGCTGTGGGCGCTCATTGTCTTCACAACTCGTATCCCCCGGGGAGCATCCCATCTCGAACTCACCCGGGGGGATCCAGACGTACGGTTGCCCGTCGTCGGGGTTCTGCTTGACAGTGCCCGGTTTCGGGGTGTTGGCCACAACAACCGAGCCAGCCTGCGTGGAAGCTCCCTCTTCCAACGGGCGTTGCCCGCTCAGGCTCACTGCAGCCGCGAGCAGTATCGATAGCGTCCGAACCTGCACCAGCTTCTCCCTCAACCTGGAGGCTCCTTGTACAAACGAGTCCTGCTTACGTTCCAGAGCCCAGGCTGCTCAATCAACTCGCGGACGGTTTTCACAAACGCGGCGGCCGGGGCCCCATCCACGATCCGATGGTAGAAGGTCAAGCTCAGCGAAACCATGTGACGGGCAGCAAGCTGTCCCTCGTAGACGGCGGGCTTCAGACGGATCGCTCCCACGCCGAGGATCGCGCATTGCGGCAAGTTGATGATCGGGGTGAAGGCGTCGATGCCGTACGTCCCGAGATTGGTGATCGTGAAAGTGCCGCCCTGTAGGCTGTCGCGATCAAGCTTGCGGGCGCGGGCCTTTTCGGCCAGCGAGCGGGACTCCTCCGCGATTTGCGCGATGCTTTTCTTATTGGCATCCCGTAGAACCGGCGCCAACAAACCTTCCTCGGTATCCACTGCGATCGCGATGTGTATGTCGTCGAGGACAGAGATCCGTTCGTTTTCCCAGTAGGCGTTCAGCAGGGGATGCTTTTCGAGAGCCGTCGCCGTGAGCTTTACGAGCAGGTCCGTATACGTCGGCGCCACCGCTCCCCCCGAAACACTGGCTTTGAGTTCGTCGCACCGGCTAACCAGGTTCGTGGCGTCGTCTTCCACTCTTCGACCTCCTCTTTCGTGCGATAGCCGTAATCGCGCATTTCGGCAACGTTGAAGTCAATCGCGGTGGACCCCTGAAGTGAGACAAGCCGGTAAGCAGGTATGTATGAAGCAGCTCGACTTGAACGTCACGCCTGAGTTCGAGGCTGACCTGCGCCGGAAACCCAGGTTCCGTAGCGAAGACGAGTTGTGGGCGTAGATACGTCGATCTTGACGGCGATCTTCTTCAACAGGGAGTACGGACCTCGGTCCCTGGAGCCTCATAACCTGTTTCCGCTAGCCCGCTTTTCCCAACGAGGTGGCGAGGCGCGTGTAGGCGCTACTCATTGCACGTACCCCAGCGAGCGTAGGCGCTCAATCGTTGCGGCGTCGAGTGGGACGTCCCGCACCGGCCCAAGTCCGTAGAGTTTTCTCAGTTTCGCGCTGTTGGCGGTCTTGGCGGCAAGCAGTTCCCGCGCCTGGGCGACCCTGTCAGCCCGCAGGAAGGCGATGTTGTTCTTCTCGCCCGGGTCCCTTTCGAGGTCATAGAGTTCTTCGCGGGGCCAATCTACAGCGCGGATGTACTTCAGCCCGTCAAAGACGACCGCCTCTCGCTCCTCGTAAATCATTAGGCCGGTGCTGAAAACCGGTCCTTCACGGTTCGACGAGGGGGCGCCCGTCCAAAGGCTATGAAGAGACCGTGCTGAGAAGGCTCCGGGGTCGAATTCTATGTTGCACAAATCGAGGATCGTCGGTAAGACGCTTTCGAGAGAGACGGTTTGCTCAATCTCGGCCTTGACCGTCGAACCGGGAAGTTTGACGATAAGCGGAACGCGAAGCAACTCCTCATAAAGCGAATGGCCGTGGTCGATCCCTCGGTGCTTATAATGCTCTTCGCCGTGGTCGCTGGTGAAGACAATCAGCGTGTCGTCGTAAAGACCTAGATCCTTGAGCGTGGCGATGAATCGACCGATGCGGTCACCGACGTAGCGCGTTTCGCCGAGGTAAAGCGCTCGGACCCACTCCATGGCCCGCCGCGAGGGGCGAAACGCCCCCTCTCGGATATCACTCATCATTCGATTGTCATAGCGCTTTCCAATGGCAGGATCGGGCTCACCCCCCGGCAAAAAAGCCGCGCGGGGATCGTAGGGCATGTGGGGGTCATAGTAGTGTAGCCAGAGAAAGAAATCTCGGCTTCGGTAGCTGCCAACCCAGCGTTGGGCGAGCCGAGTCAAATGATCGGTGGAAGCGATGTCCCCGAAAGCGGTGGGCAAGATACGCAGAGCGATCTGGTGGCCTTGGGTCAGGGGACGATGATGCTTAGGGTAGAGGTCGTAGGTGTCAAACCCTTCGAAAAAGGAGGGCTTAGACCCAGACAGGGTCAAAACAGGGTTGGACCCGATCAAGGCCGTCGCGTAACCGTCCCTTTTAAGAAACGCTGCCAGGCTCGGCAACCCGCTGGGCACGCGGTGCTCCAGCCGCCGGACTCCGTGCACCCAAGGCGAGAGCCCAGACAGAATTGTCACCAATGAGGGCAGGGTCCACGGGGCGGGCGCGTAGGCGTTCTCAAAGAGAATCCCATCCTCGGCAAGGCGATCGATGTATGGCGTTTGCGTTCTGCCGCCATAGCAGGAGAGTGCGTCGCGGCGAAGCGTGTCGACGGTCAACAGAACGACACGACGGGTCCGATGGGCACGTTCCGACGCGGGTGGTAAAGAAGGCCTGGAGAAGTTCTCGATGGTGAAAGAACCGGCAAGACTCAGGCAGAGGGCAGCGCTCAGCGAAATCAATCCACCGAACACCGGCCGGGCGTGGTTGGGGCGGGTAAAGTAGCGAATCGTGACGGCGCAAACGGCCAAATAGAGCGCTAGCAGAAGAAAAAACCCCCACGATCGTTGCACTCCCACCACTTCCCTTATGAGCCATTGGAAAGCGAAAGTCTCGGCCAAGACGAAGGGCATCGAGAAGCCGATTCGAAGAACGAAGTTGGGTGCCCGGGGAAACTTGGCGAGCCCTTCCCAAGCCAGATAGGTCACCACAAACGCCCAACAGCTCAACCCTAACCCGAGAATGAGGGGTCTCGGGAACACCGTGCCTTCGCTCAAGGCTTGGGACCAGACGATTGAGAACAAGAATGGTGCTGCTACAGAGACGGCGACGGCAACCGTGAGGCCTTGCGTTTCAAGCGAGGTGACGCGCTTAAGCGGAACCGCGATGAGGAGCAAACCGGCTCCGTAGACTGCCAGCACGGCCGCGAACATCCCTACGAGCGGCCCAAGGAGGACGACTGCGGAATGGATTCCAATCGACTGCGCATTCGTAGCGACAACCAGGTCGAGGAAGGCGAGAAACAGGCTCAGCGCCAAGCCGACTTGGATAGCGAAGCGCTTCGGCGGCAGACCGCTGGCGGGTGATTCCCCCACGAATTAACGAGTGTCGCAAACGCGTCCAGCGGGGTCAATGCGGAGAGTAGTGGGCAGGAGATCGAGAGCGAAACACAAACCGTTCTTGATTTCCGAACTGCGCGGAAGACCGATAGAATGCACGCTCTACTGGGGCCACGTTCGTCGAACTGATCCGCAGTACACTCTGTGAGCGTCTAACGATTGAACAGGAACGCGTTACTGTTGATCAGCGCCCAGAGCATATCTTGAGTCCGCGAGGCCCGGCCCGGGCCCTTCCGTAAGTACGTCAGCGCGTCGTCATACTCACTGTTCGTGGGGAAGCGGCTGAGAGTGGCCAGGTAGAGCTCGTCGATCAGGCGGCGATCTGACTCGCCGGCCAGAATCAGCGTTGCCACCCGTCCGTCAGGGTCGGCGATGGCTTCGGCCAAGGTTGGTCCGTTGACCAGGTTTGTAGCCTGGGGCAGGGTCATATTGTTGCGGCGTTCGCACTCGCAGGCCGATTCACGCTCGGGGCGGCCAAACATGTCCAGGAATCCGCCTTTGCCTACGTGGGGGTCAGGCAACTGCTGCGCTGTGAAGCCAGACGGCACCTCGGGAAACTCGGGGGTCGAACCAGTAGCGATCGAGATAGCGTCGAAGAGCGTTTCGGCCGGCAGCCGCCGAGGCATGAAGTGCGAGAAGTTGGTCGCATCGTTCTCGTTCCACTTGTTGGTCTCGATGCCGGTTTGGTAAGCCCGCGAGTTGACGATCGTGCGGATGACGTGCTGTAGGTCGTAACCGTGTTCGATAAAGTCTTCTGCCAGTGCTTGTAGCAGCGCTTCATTGACCGGTGGGTTCGAGGCGCGGATGTCGTCGACCGGTTCGATGATCCCGCGCCCGAAGAAATAGCTCCAGATGCGGTTGACGATGGCCCGGGCAAAGAAGGGGTTTTTGTCGGAAATCAGCCATTCAGCCAATGCCTTGCGCCGGTCGCCCTCGTCAGGAATGGGTGGGGCGCCCGCACTCGCCACAATGTACTCGGGATGGACAACGCGCCCGGTTTTAGGGTGCTTGACCTGGTTCTCCTCGCGCTTGAGGAAAACAATCTGCTCATCGCTGTCGAAACCGGGCCGAACGCCGACGGCGGCGAAGAAGGCGGCCAGTTGGTAGTACTGCGTTTGGGTCCACTTCTCGAAGGGGTGATCGTGACACTGGGCGCAAACCATACGCACACCCATGAAAATCTGGGTGGTGGTCTGCATCGCCAACTTTGGATCGTCGTTCACGCGGAAAAAGTTGGCCGCAGGATTCTGATAGGTACTGCCGGTGGCGGTAATCAACTCCCGCACCATCTCGTCGTAGGGCTGGTTGGACGCGATGGAATCGCGGATCCACTGCCGGAAAGCCCAGGTACCCTTTTCACCTAAGTATTTCCGATTGGACTGCAGCAAATCACCCCACTTGAGCGCCCAGTGGTCGACAAACTCCTTTCGATTCATGAGTTGGTCGATCAGGCGCCCACGGCTGAGGCGGGACTTTTCCGGGTTCTCCAAGAAGGTTCGGGCTTCCTCGGGCGTGGGCGGCAGCCCGATCAGATCCAGGTAGACCCGCCGCAAAAAGACCGTGTCGTCGGCAACGGGAGAGGGCTGAATCTTTAGCCTTTTGAGCTTCTTGTCGACTTGCTCGTCGATGTAGTTGTGCTGCGCGAGTTCTTTCCAACCGAAACCCGGCTCCGGGTTGAGGATCGTGACGGGCACGGTGACGAATTTCCCTTGGTAGCGAACCATCAAGTTCGCCTCGCCCATCCTCTCGCCCTCGACCAAGTCGTCAGCGACCTTGGCCGTCGTGGCGGAATTACTCTTGATGACCGCTTCGCGGGTGACATCGCGGAGAGAACCGTCCGCGTAGTAGGCCGTCACCAGAACGTGCTGTTTCATTCCCGGCCGAGCCATGAAGATTTCTTGCGGCAGGACTTCGAGTTTTGCGACGGCGTCTTTACCGGGATCGCCGAACTGGGCGCCTTCGGAAATCCAGCTCAGGATTGTCTTGTAGTAACGCGAGCCAGGTTTGATTTGAAGACCGCCTTCGTGCGGGACCGACTGCGTAGGCTTGGCCAGCATCAAACTCTGCTCGGCGGCCGCAAGGTTGATGCGACGCCCCGAGAGCTCGTACAGCAGCGCGTTGTAATCGAATTCCGGGTCATAGCCTCGTAGCGAGAGCTTGAAGCCGTTCTTGCCTTTGGCCGCGCCATGACACGCACCGGCTGTGCAGCCGGCCTTGTTCAGCAGAGGCGCCACGTCGCGTAGGAAGCTGAGCGAAGCCGCGTGGCCGACCTCGCCGACTTTGGCGATCAGTTCCACCGTTTGCCCGCCGGCGCTTACCCGAACTTTCGTTTCACCTTCCTTGAGGGGGTAGAGAAAGCCTGCTTCGTCCACGCGGACGCCGTCGCCCAAGGGCTCGAACCGCGCGTCCGACGTGAGATCGATTCTGTTTCCGTCGGCCGTTTCGCCTGTCACCAGGACGTGCCGCCCTTCGCCTTGGGCCGATAGCACGATCGACGATGGCTGGACGGTTAGCTTTGTAATCTCGAGCTTCGTTTCCGTGGCCCAAGCCTCGGTTCCCGGTGGGAGGCCCGACACGACCAGGACCAAGAAAGCGCCGAGAATCACGGTTTTGCGCATGTTGCCCCCCTTGCTCTGTGGGTTGAGAGTATTCTACCAGGTTGATCTAACCGAGTATTCACCCTGGGTGTCGTACCCACCGGACCAGGGATCCCTCTGAGGACAGACAACGCCCGACGTCGTCGAGCTCACCAAGTCGCCTCGGTCCCCTGGGTCTCGGGAGACGTTGAAGGGTGTAGCTTGCCGTCGAGCGCATACTAGTGGTCCGTTTCATGAGTTCGGTCACGAATATTTAGAAGCCAGGTGGACGATCGGGAACTGCGGGCACGGCATGCCGTGCCCCTACATTTTGGGCTACTCTTTGTACTTTTGTTCTCCCCCTATTCAAGATCACAAGTTACTCAAAAATAGACAGTTACCGTAAAATTGGGTTTGTTTAGTTTTTTGTTTTCCCGCCCTGAGCCTACCCAAAAAGGGAGGCCCAGCGGCTGGTTTCATCTTACCAGCCGGGACCAAATTTCCCTCGGCCGAGGGCCCTAAGTCATTGCAAGTCTTAGAGGTTTCCGTCGGTGACACTCAGATCGGATTGGGGGCGGTGGCGAAGGTCGGAATCGTACTCTTTCGGAGTTGGCCGTTCAGGTGAAGCTGAAACCGCGCTAAGAAAGGCTGTGGATCTACGGGGCTTGGCCGTACGCCATGGCTGCTCCCTGGCGTTCCCGGCTCCGAATCGCGCATGGCGAGGGTGTGCGACAGCAAGCAACTGAGCCTGGAACGTTAGTGACAGGCCAAATCCCCGCAACGACCATTGCCCCCCGGACCGCTCGCTCGCGCTCGCGGCTCAGGCTCGACGCTCTGGAACATGAAGGCCGGAGGGATCGGCGTTCGCCTTTTCGTTGGCACGAGGGGATAGAAAAGGCCGCAGGTCTGGGCAAAACGACCGCCCAGCCCCGCGCTACGGGACTATCCGGCTTTATGAGCAAGAGTCGGGCGAGGAGGGCTCCCGTCCGGCTTGGAGCGTACGTTCGGCGACGTGGCGTGAGGCTCCAGCCTTGCCGCGCCACGAGTCATCGGGGCGGGTCTTGGATTCCCGCCTGACGAGGCCTCACAAATCCGGGGAGACGAACCGACGACTGGGCGGCGGTCTCCTGAAGCATACGTCCATCCTTGCGTTTCTTTCCTTGCAAGACGTAAACAATGACTTCGGCGCCGTTAAGAATATGGAGTGCTTAGCGAGGATTTCGTTCTTGTTTGCGTAGCAGCTTTACAACAGATGGGGACTCATTCACGCTGAGCGGCCTTGTCTCGGGACCGCTTGCCGACCGCGTGCGGCTCAGTGCTCGCGGGCCGACCCGGTGTCCTCGGAGCGTTGCGCCGGGTTTCATTTCTGTATAATGTCAGCATCGTTGCTCCGCTGTGAGTCTTTCCTTGGGTCCGGTCGCGGCCCGTTTTTTCCCAGAAATCGAATCTAAAGGGGGCTGCACCCGCTGTGTTTGAACGCATTGTGGGAATGTTGCTTGTGGCCGGCTTGTTAGTGATCTGGTCGCTCTACTACAGGCGGTCGGTTACGAAGAGGTAGAAAATCGCGCGGTGATCTGGGCTTCCGTTTAGCCCAGAGCGTGGGCGGCTTCAGGCGCCCGGCTTGAGGTCTCTAATTGCTCGGGGGGGGAGGAAAATTATGCCTTTGTTCAGGACACGGAGCGCCGCAATTTACGGGGTGGACGCGCTGGTCATCGATGTGGAAGTGGACATGTACCTGGGGTCGGCGAAGGACTTTGTCACGGTCGGTCTTCCGGACACGGCGGTCCGCGAAAGTCGAGAACGAATCAAGTCGTCGCTTATCAACTCCGGCTTTGGCTACCCGAACAAAGCGGTGACGGTCAATCTTGCGCCCGCGAATCTTCGCAAGGAGGGGGCGGGCTTCGACCTGCCGATGGCGCTCGGAATCATGGGCGCGATGGGAACGATTCCTGCCAACGCGATGGAGGACTTTCTTGTGGTTGGGGAGCTTTCGCTGGACGGAGGGCTTCGTGCGGTGCGGGGCGCCCTACCGGTCGCGGTCTGCGCCAAGGGGGCGGGAATTCCCAATCTGATCGTCCCGACGGACAATGTCGCCGAGGCCGCGGTTGTAGAAGGCGTGAATGTGTACGGTGTGCGGCACCTGACGGAGGTCGTGCAGCTCATTGAGAACTCCGGAACTCGTGTGGCCATCAACGGGACAGCAAAAAAGAAGTGGGAGGCTCCCGAGCTGAAGCCGAGGTATGACTTCCGAGAAGTAAGGGGTCAGGAGACCGCCAAGCGCGCACTGGAGATTGCGGCGGCCGGGGGCCACAATCTGTTGATGGTCGGCCCTCCGGGGTCAGGGAAAACGATGCTGGCGAAGCGGCTGCCGGGGATACTCCCGAAGCTGATCTTTGAAGAGGCGCTGGAGACGACGAAGGTGCACAGCGTGGCCGGGATTCTCGGGGAGCAACAAGGTTTGGTGGCGGAGCGTCCCTTTCGGGCACCGCACCAGAGCGTGTCAAACGCGGGTCTTGTAGGTGGCGGCGTCGGGATGCCGCGACCCGGCGAAGTGAGTTTCGCCCACAACGGCGTGTTGTTTCTGGACGAGTTTCCCGAATTTCCCCGCAATGTCTTGGAGCTGTTACGGCAGCCTCTCGAGGACGGCGACATCACGATTGCCCGCTGCAACTTGAGCTTGACTTTCCCCTCCTCCTTCATGCTGGTAGCGGCCATGAATCCCTGCCCGTGCGGGTATTTTGGGGACCAGAGCCGGGAGTGTCGCTGTACGCCGCTGATGATCCAAAGATATGTGGGCAAGATCAGCGGGCCGCTGCTCGATCGCATCGACATTCATGTGGAAGTGCCGCCGGTGAAGTACCGAGAACTGAGGTCGGAAGAGGAAGCGGAATGCTCGGCCGACATTCGCGAACGCGTCGAGCGGGCACGCGCGGTTCAACTGAAGCGGGGTTATCCAAACTCGCGGATGCCGTCGAAGATGATCCGTGAGCATTGCCGGCTGGATGAGGCGGGAGAGCGGACGCTGGAGATGGCGGTGCAACGGATGGGGCTGTCGGCGAGGGCCCATGATCGGATCTTGAAGGTGTCCCGAACGATAGCTGACCTCAACGGTGAAGACCGGCTAGGCGTGAAGCAGCTGGCCGAGGCGGTGCAATACCGCAGTCTAGACCGCACGTATTGGGCGTAGGGCAACGAACTCAACCCTGCAGCCACTTTTTTCTTGACCGCTCAACTCAGATGGCTGCGTAGTGACCACGAAGCCCGTCCGGCAGCGAACAATGCAGGCGTGCCTGAACCCTACCTTGGGTAGTGTCTCAGTTTGGATTCGCTCCAGCTGGGCGGATCGGCGACCGCATGGGATAATAAGCGCACATGCCAGAAGGCCCACACAAGAAACGGCCACGCGATGCCAGCCAGCTAGCCAAGCTCATTGTAGACATCGCCTCAGGCGAGGTCGAGGACAAGCCGGACTACGGGGATAAGAACCCCGCGTCTGTCGAAGGTGGTAGTGTCGGCGGCAAGAAAGGCGGCAACGCTAGAGCCCAAACTCTATCGCAGGAAGAGCGTTCAGAGATCGCACGCGTTGCCGCTCAGGCACGTTGGAAGAAGGATGACTAGGCAAGCCCTTCGTCATCCGCTGGTGCGTTGAGTCGCCAACTAACATCGTCCCTGAGGTCTGTATCGAATGGTAGAGGCATTTGATCAGGGTTCTTCCTGTTCCAGTGTTCTGCGGTGTTCTTTCCGATCACGGCCTCTGCAACCATCTGCTCCCGATAAAGGTGCAGACCCCTTTGCCATCCTGTGACGCAGAGGGTTATCGTCCACATCGATCCACAGGGTTAGTTGGCGGCCATCCTTGGTACGTTCCGTGATCGCGAGATTGGCCTTGTAGGACCTCTTCGTTTCTTTGTCTACTCGCGTTTCTTCACCCGCCGCCTGCGAAAACTGTTTTGCTAGCATGTCTAGCGGGTCCGGCGGGACGGGCATCTTCCAGCCCATTTCTTTAGCCAGGGCGGCCACATCTCGCATGACCACTTCCTGCGCGTTGTTCACTTCTTTGTAGTAGCGGATGAAGCGTTGACGCTTCTCATTCATAGTTGCCATGAAAACTCCTTAGGCTCCAACCGGAGCCACGTCCCCCCAGCCATCCACCAATGACCCTTGGGCGACTATCGACCTAACCTTCACCAGGTGTTTGCGGAACAGGTCGTATCGGCCGATGTTCCGCTGAAGCTGCCCTGCGACTAGTCCAGGGTGGATGTCCAGGGTCTTTGCAAAACCCAAAATATCGCGCTCCGCAAAATACGGTGATTTGCGCGAGATAAACCGCTCCAAGGCTGCCTGCGGAACGCAGAACTCCGCAGCCGCGGAATCAGCAACACGCTCTTCCTCTGAGAGGTCCAGATCCGCACGATTTCTTTCCATATTGGTGTCCAAGATCGCCGCAGACCTCCCGTGGTTTTGCACAACATGCTCTAGCTCATGACGCAACACAAACCAGAAATTGTCGATTCGGTCGAACCGTGTTGACATTCCAACAACCGGAGACTTGTCATCAAGCCAAAGACAAACCCCGTCGATCTTTGTAGAAGGAAGCGCCTCGACGATGACGAATCTAATCCCAGCGTTCGTAAGGATGCGAGGCACCTTACGGGCCGCGTCAGGGGAGACCAAAAGCTTACTCAGTGATTTAATTGCACTCTTGACAGATGCCGAGGAATACTTGGCAACGAGCATCTCGTCTGCTAGTTGCTTCACGCGATGCAGCCATGCCAGCTGTGCGGAAGTCGGATCGCCTAGAGACTCTGTTTTCTTTGGCCGATGCGGAAGTATTGCGATCTCATCGACGGAAGAAGTGCTGAAGAATTGGCACAAGGCGCTTTCCAAGTCAGGATCTCGTACGTCGGTGATCCCGGTAAGCCAACCGCGCTTCACCATGTCGGCAGTGGGTAGCCCGCCGAAGATAGCCTTACGGCGCGAGAGCGTTGGATCAATCCGTGTCTCGATCTTGGCCCTGGCCAACTCGTAACTCTTCTGCAGCTCCAGCAGTCGTTCAGGCTCTATGCCAAGCGCCGCATCCAGCGTTAGGGCCAACTCCGCATCGATGGGCTTTGCCCCGGACATGATGCGGCTAACCGTCTGTTCGTTCATGCCTAAAATGAGAGCCAGAACTCGCTGCGTCCACCCGTGCTGCCGAAGATGCACCTCAATCAACTGTGAGGGCGTAGCGCACCCGTCGTTTCCCATCGCTCCAATATAGCGTCCTTGAAGACTTGCGTCAATTCGGGAATCACATATTTACGCAAACTGAACATTATGCTTGACATCTTACTGTTTGTCAAGCATAATGTTCAGTATGAACAAGCTGAGCACCGCCAAGCGAGTCCAGATTCTTTCGGCTTTGGTCGAGGGTTGCAGCCTCCGATCGACAAGCCGCATGGCGGATGTGTCGATCAACACCGTCACCAAGTTGTTGGTGGACCTCGGTCTTGCGTGCGCCAAGTATCAGGACGAAGTCATGCGAAACCTGCCTTGCAAGCGGATTCAGTGTGACGAAATTTGGTCGTTCTGCTACAGCAAGCAGAAGAACGTACCGGAGAAAAAACAAGGGGAGTTCGGCTACGGCGACGTCTGGACCTGGACGGCTATTTGCGCTGACACCAAGCTGATTCCCAGTTGGTTCACCGGAGACCGGGACGCGGGCAGCGCGTGGGAGTTCATGAACGATCTAGCACCCCGACTAGCGCGTCGCGTGCAGTTGACCACCGACGGCTTGAAGGTTTACCTGGAAGCCGTAGGGGACGCTTTCGGGGCGAACATCGACTACGCGATGCTGGTCAAGCTGTATGGCGAAGACAAGACTCAGGAGCAGCGTTACAGTCCCCCGAAATGCAACGGCACAAAACGGCGCACCGTCCAGGGCAACCCCGATGGCGACCACATCTCGACCAGCTACGTGGAGCGCCAGAACTTGACAATGCGGATGGGTATGCGGCGGTTTACGAGGTTGACGAACGCGTTCAGCAAGAAAGTCGAGAATCACGCCCACGCCGTGGCAATCCATTTTATGTACTACAATTTCGCGCGGATTCACAAGAGTCTGCGAGTCACCCCGGCGATGGAGGCAAAAGTTTCGGACCACGTTTGGTCGCTCGAAGAAATCATCGGGCTGCTAGATTCAAACTGAGACACTACCCTACCTTGAGCACGGCGAGCAGGTGCAACGAAGTAATGGCGGGCCTATCGCACACCTCGACCGTCGGCTGGTGAGAAAAGTCGCTTAACTCTACCCGGGAAAATCCATCGCCAACATCAAGAAAGTCTCCGCCGCGCCGCGTTAAAGTTTGTCCATCCGCCCATTGACTCGTAGCTCAATTTCCTCTCGTCGGGCAGGACGATCAGTCGAGCTAGCCCGCTTTTCTCACAAACTTCGCCGGTTCGCCACAAAACCAGTTGTTCTCGTAGGGGCCGACCGCCGTGTCGGCCCACTACCGATCAGTACACATTGTTCGGTGCGAATTTGTGGAAAAGATCGTACATCGACACTGAGCAGACCGGGACATAGGTAACACTTTATGCCAGGCACATAGGTAACACTTTTCGTCCGGCTCCCTCCCCGGACGAGCGCCCGCCCCTACTCGCTCCTGGTGAGAAATGCGGACTAGCTTCTTCCCTGCCCTCATCACCTTGACTCTTGGCGATGTCGAAGTTTGGGAGCCCAGCTTCGCGTAGCGTGTTGCGCCCAACGTTGCCCAAGGTATCCTCAGTTGGGGCGAAGGCCTGTGGGTTGAACCCTAGGCTCGGGTCCGGACCTCGGGCAGTGGTATCTCCTCTGGACACGGATTGAAACGCAACCGACGGTCCACTACCGACTCCATTAGGAAAAGTGATCTACACTCAAGCCAAGGAGGCAGAAAGATGTCTGGCTTCATGACAAGAAGGAACATTCTGCATTTCGCGGGAGCGGGCGCTGCTGGTCTGCTCGTCGGTAGGGGACTGCGAGCCGGGGGTGCTCCGAAAGCCGTTGTTGATGCCACCAAGGTCATCACCAATCGGCCGCACTTGTACCATGGGTGGCCGACGATTGCCCGGCGGCGCAATGGCGAGCTACTGGTCGTTTGCTCGGGAGGCCGCGAAGCCCATGTCTGCCCGTTCGGTCGCGTGGAGCTAATGCGCTCGAGCGACAATGGCGAAACTTGGACCTTCCCCCGTGTGCTGATCGACGGTCCGATCGACGATCGCGACGCGGGTGTGCTGGAGACAGCCAAGGGTTCGATCCTGGTGACCACGTTCACGTCTCTGGCCTACGAGGATCGGCTGAACACCGCGCTGAAGATGAAGCCGGACGACGAAAACGCCTGGCCTGCGGAGAAGATCCAACGCTGGCAAGCGGTCCACCATCGAGTCGAAGCCGCTCAGCGCGAACTGGAGCTCGGAAGCTGGATGATCCGCTCCACTGATGCGGGGCGGTCGTGGTCCGCGCCGCAGCGCTGCCCGGTAAACAGTCCCCATGGGCCGATTCAGCTTTCCGACGGGCGCTTGCTTTACGGAGGGAAACTTTTTTGGTACGGTCGGGCGAGCCAAGGCCAAGGGCGCATCGGCGTTTGCGAGTCGGCTGACGACGGTGAAACGTGGCGTTGGTTGGCCGAGATCCCGACCCGTCCCGGCGACAACTTCGACGATTATCACGAGCTGCACGCAGTCGAAGCCGCTGACGGCACGGTCATCGCTCAGATTCGGAACCACAATAGGTCGAATGAGCGCGAAACCTTGCAGAGCGAATCTCGCGACGGAGGGAAGAGCTGGTCCGTAGCTCATTCCGTCGGTGTCTGGGGATATCCTTCGCACCTGCTACGCCTAAGCGACGATCGCCTTGTGATGAGCTACGGTCATCGCCGTGATCCCATTGGGAACCAGGCCCGCATTAGCGAAGATCATGGCCGGAATTGGTCTCCAGCGATGATCATCTCCGGCGACGCGACCTCGACCGACCTCGGCTACCCCTCGACCGTCGAGCTCGACGACGGTTCGCTGTTGACGATCTGGTACGAATTGAGGGAAAGCTCCCCGGCTGATTTGCCCCACTATACCGCTCGGGGCCGGGACGAAGCTTGGTTCAAGATGACAAACCAGTTGGCGGGAGCGGTGCTGCGCCAAGCGAATTGGAAGATCGAGGGCTGAGAATAGTTTCCTTCTCGCAGGCCCCCGTATGCGAGTGTGATCCTAGGGTTGCTCCCCCGCTGACCTGCTCGTGCCTTCTCTCTTGATTCAGCGCACCGAGCTGCTGCTCAAGGGCCGATCTTCTCCCCGGTGGGCTTTCAATCGCAGCTGTTTTCTGATAAACGTTTCTACGAGCCCGCTTTTCTCACAAACTTCGCCGGTTCGCCACAAAACCAGTTGTTCTCGTAGGGGCCGACCACCGTGTCGGCCCACTACCGATCAGTACACATTGTTCTGTGCGAATTTGTGGAAAAGATCGTACATCGACACTGCTGGGCGGGCACAGTGGCCCGCCCCTACTCGCTCCTGGTGAGAAATGTGGGCTAGCACCCCCGTCAGGGCCTCCTTTCCTTGTACAAATTACTAAAACAACAAAGGATAGCTGACTCGGGGTGCTACTCCGCTTGCCGTTCCTGCCCAGCACTCAACGCAAAGGGTGTCGGCTGACTTTACACTTTTAGGAGAGGAGCCAGAAATGAGAAGGACAGTATTCACACTTTCCGCCTCAGGAGGTTGAGCGGGAGGTGAGTCTCAGCTCATGTAAATGGCGCTCTTCTTTACGATATGGCTTGTCGAGAAAACGTATCCCCACAAGGTAGGTTTCCTGGACCGCGTCTTCGACCGTGCGGCAGTAAGGTTCTTCCGGGTTTCTAGTGGGCGAGTGAGGCTCGGTGGTAGTCTCGCGGGATGCAAGACCGCGAGCTATACCGCCAGATTCTGGGCATCGAAAGTCCCTGGAAAGTCGTGCGAGTGGAGCTGCGCCGAGCCGACGGCGAAGTCCACGTCTTCCTCGAACACGACGAGCAAGTCCGCTGGCCGTGCCGCCAATGCAGCGCCGTGTGCGCACTCCACGATCATCAGCCCGAACGCCGCTGGCGTCACCTCGACACCTGTCAGTACCGCACGATCCTGCACGCCCGGCCGCCGCGCAGCGACTGCTCCGAGCACGGGCCGCGCGTCGTGCGACTGCCCTGGGCCGAGGCTTCCAGTCGCTTCACCGCGCTGTTTGAAGCTCTCGCGATCTCGTGGCTGAAGGAAGCCAGCCAGCAAGGCATCGCCGAGTTGCTGGCGCTGAGCTGGGACGAGATTCACGGCATCCTGGAACGCGCCGTGCAACGTGGGCTCGAACGTCGCGCGGCAGAGCCGATTCCCTACCTGGGCGTCGACGAGAAGAGCTTCCGCAAGCGCCATCGCTATCTCACCGTCGTCAACGATCTCAACCGCTCGCGCGTGTTGTTCGTCGCCGAGGGACGCCGCCAGGCCAGCCTGGACGGCTTTTGGAAGACGTTGAGCGCAGAGCAACTCGCCCGAGTCGAGGCCGTCGCGATGGACATGTGGGATCCTTACGTCGCCTCGACCCGGGAGCATCTCGACGAATCGGAGAAAAAGATCGTTTACGACAAATATCACATCGCGGCGCATCTGGCGAAGGCGGTGGACCAGGTGCGGCGGGCGGAGAACAAGCGTTTACTGGCCCTCGGCGACGAGCGTTTGACAGGCACGAAGTACGCTTGGCTGCGGCATCCGGCGAACTTTTCCGAGGACGCCTGGCGCGAGTTCCGCGCGCTGCGCGAAAGCGACTTGAAGACGGCGCGGGCGTGGGCGTTGAAGGAAACGGCGATGCGGCTGTTCGACTATCGTCGCGAATCGGCGGCGCGAGCTTTCTTCGAGCAATGGCGCGGCTGGGCGAGTCGCAGCCGGCTGACGCCGATGGTCACCGTAGCGCGGATGTTGACGGCTCGCCTCGAAAACATACTCACGTATCTGAAACACCGCATTACGAACGAGGTCAGCGAGGGGTTGAACTCAAGGATTCAATGGGTCAAGGCCACGGCGCGCGGTTTCCGCAATCAACAGAACTTCATCAACGCCATCTACTTCCACTGTGGGAAACTCGATCTGGCTCCTTCGCCCACTTAAAACCCGGAAGAGCCGGCAGTAACGGGTAGAACCGACACACTCCAAGGTCTGACCGGACAAGCGGACGACAGTCGGCACGGGGACTGGCACGGAAACTTCGACCTGGAGGCCGTGCTTGCTGACATTTCGAGCTACGGCCGACGAACCCACGCGACCCTTAACTCGGTCCTTCCAAAAAAGGACTGAGTCCCCAGTGGTCTCGTGCCGTTTAGATTGCCGCTGATCTTCCCCTGCGTCGATAGCTTGACCTGGCCGCGGGTGGGAAGAGACCGTTTCTGGGACAGCCTTACCTGCTCCCAATTCCTGTAGGAACTGGATCATTAGTGTGCGCATAATGCTATTGTGCACTAACGATACTCTAAAAGATATAGTACTACTAGTACATTTTTTCTTACATCCGTTAGTGTCCCCCCCGTAGTACTTTGATTCTAAAGCCGCCCGTACCAAAGTTTCGGCGAAGGCATGACGTCGGCTCTGTCAATCCGCCCAGCGCGAAGCCCGGTTAAGCAGCAGGTTCAGGCGAAGATCGCCACCGTCCGGCTGCGGGATGCTGTCCCAGAGGGTAGGGCGGGTCTAGCCTTGAATTTCTGCTGCTAACGGATTTCCGCAAGTACCTCTTCGGCTTTCCCGTAGCGTTCGTCGGGGTCTTTCCGCAGCAGACGCTCGACGACCAGCGCCAGGGCGTCCGGCGTCTCCTCTCGGAGTGTTCGCAAAGGCGTCGGCTCCTCCTGAGTGATTGCATAGGCCACGACTTGCTCGTAGTCTCCCTGGAAGGGTTGCTCACCCGTCAACATCTCATACATGATTACCCCGAGAGACCACAAATCCGTTCTGGCGTCGGTATCATTACCCAGCGCCTGCTCCGGACTCATGTACGCCATGGTGCCGAGGATGGTCCCCGTTTTCGTCAAATGCACATTGGCAACCTTGGCCAGGCCGAAATCGAGTAACTTCACCAGGCCATGCTCGGTAACCATGACATTGGCGGGCTTGATGTCCCGGTGCACGATACCTGTTTCGTGCACTCGTGAAAGCCCTTCGGCTGCCTGCGCCGCATAATCTATCGCTTGTTCAAGCGGCAAGGGGCCCCGAGCGATCTTCTGCTTGAGCGTCTCCCCTTCGTAACAAGGCATGACAAGAAAAAAGCGGCTCTTCCGGGTTTTAAGTGGGCGAAGGAGCCAGATCGAGTTTCCCACAGTGGAAGTAGATGGCGTTGATGAAGTTCTGTTGATTGCGGAAACCGCGCGCCGTGGCCTTGACCCATTGAATCCTTGAGTTCAACCCCTCGCTGACCGCGTTCGTAATGCGGTGTTTCAGATACGTGAGTATGTTTTCGAGGCGAGCCGTCAACATCCGCGCTACGGTGACCATCGGCGTCAGCCGGCTGCGACTCGCCCAGCCGCGCCATTGCTCGAAGAAAGCTCGCGCCGCCGATTCGCGACGATAGTCGAACAGCCGCATCGCCGTTTCCTTCAACGCCCACGCCCGCGCCGTCTTCAAGTCGCTTTCGCGCAGCGCGCGGAACTCGCGCCAGGCGTCCTCGGAAAAGTTCGCCGGATGCCGCAGCCAAGCGTACTTCGTGCCTGTCAAACGCTCGTCGCCGAGGGCCAGTAAACGCTTGTTCTCCGCCCGCCGCACCTGGTCCACCGCCTTCGCCAGATGCGCCGCGATGTGATATTTGTCGTAAACGATCTTTTTCTCCGATTCGTCGAGATGCTCCCGGGTCGAGGCGACGTAAGGATCCCACATGTCCATCGCGACGGCCTCGACTCGGGCGAGTTGCTCTGCGCTCAACGTCTTCCAAAAGCCGTCCAGGCTGGCCTGGCGGCGCCCCTCGGCGACGAACAACACGCGCGAGCGGTTGAGATCGTTGACGACGGTGAGATAGCGATGGCGCTTGCGGAAGCTCTTCTCGTCGACGCCCAGGTAGGGAATCGGCTCTGCCGCGCGACGTTCGAGCCCACGTTGCACGGCGCGTTCCAGGATGCCGTGAATCTCGTCCCAGCTCAGCGCCAGCAACTCGGCGATGCCTTGCTGGCTGGCTTCCTTCAGCCACGAGATCGCGAGAGCTTCAAACAGCGCGGTGAAGCGACTGGAAGCCTCGGCCCAGGGCAGTCGCACGACGCGCGGCCCGTGCTCGGAGCAGTCGCTGCGCGGCGGCCGGGCGTGCAGGATCGTGCGGTACTGACAGGTGTCGAGGTGACGCCAGCGGCGTTCGGGCTGATGATCGTGGAGTGCGCACACGGCGCTGCATTGGCGGCACGGCCAGCGGACTTGCTCGTCGTGTTCGAGGAAGACGTGGACTTCGCCGTCGGCTCGGCGCAGCTCCACTCGCACGACTTTCCAGGGACTTTCGATGCCCAGAATCTGGCGGTATAGCTCGCGGTCTTGCATCCCGCGAGACTACCACCGAGCCTCACTCGCCCACTAGAAACCCGGAAGAACCGAAAAAACTGGCCGTCGTCGGTTTCGCCGATGTCGTAGATCGGGCAGATATTAGGGTGATCGACCGCCGATGCCGCCTTGGCCTCTTGCAGGAAACGCCGCTTCGCTTCTTCATCCGTGCTTAGGGAAAGCGGCAGAAACTTCAAGGCTACCGCGCGGCCGAGTCTTTGGTCGCGCGCTTTGTAGACGACGCCCATACCTCCGGTGCCGAGCTTCTCAAGAATCCGATAGTTCGACAGCCTATGTCCTTCCAGACCGGAAGTGCCGGGCTCTTTTGAGAATGCATCTTGGGGGGTAGCCGTGTCCGCTGTACCGAGAAAACCAAACACGGCTTGCACGAATCGCGGCCACGCCGGTTCGCTTTCCAACAGAATGTGGTTCTTGCTCTCCAACAGAACGAAGCGGGCATTGGGGATCGCGGCCGCCAGTTGGCGACCGGACTCAAGGGGCACCATGGCGTCGTCCCGTGCATGCAATACCAGGGTGGGCGTGCTTACCTTGGGAAGCAAGTCGAGCACGTCGATGTTGCCGAACACTTCATAAAACCGAACCGCGTTCTCCGCCGAGGTGGACTTGCGTTGCAACTCATCAAGCCAACGCAATTGTTCGGGCGTTGCTTCGGGCATGAACAGATGCGAGAACACTTGTCGGAAGGCCGGGTTCTCCTTCCCCCATCCTATTCTCGCCAGCGTCATCAGCGCCTGGTGTTGTTCGGCTTCATCCGCTGACAACTGGCGGCGCAGGCGGCCCAGGGCATAAGCTCCATAGAGAACCAGATGGCTTACCTTTTCAGGGTGCCGCACGGCGTAGTCGATGGCGACTGCCCCACCCTGCGAAATTCCCAGCAGGGCGAAGCGGTCCAAGCCCACGGTTTCAACCACGGTTTCCAAATCCCGCACCCAGGCGTTGAACGAAAAATCTTCGACTTCCCCATCGGAAAGTCCGCAGCCGCGTTCGTCGTAACGGATCAGGGTATGGCGCCGGGCCATTTCCCCCAGCCAATGTCGCCAGACGGGGCTATCCCAGTCGTAGTCAAGATTCGTCAGCCAGTTTGCCGCTTTGACCAAAGCAGGACCATTCCCCGAAGTCGCATAGGCGATGCGGACACCATCACGCGCCGTGCAAAAGCGAATCTCTTGTTCCATGAGCTACTTTCCGGTGCAAAATACCCTTACGCTCGCGGCGGGGACGGTCACCAATTCCGCGGGTTCAAAGAATCGACAAGTTGCGGGGATTTCCGGGCGCGAAATTGACTGACTGTAGTCATTCGAAGCAGGATCGTCGATTTCAGCGCTCCAAGCGACTCTACGGTTGGGGTCTAAGAGCATGCCGCGGACAGGTTCCAAACCCGCCCCTACACGAACGCCACTGAAACTGAGACTCTACCCAAAATTCTGAGTCAGGCCCGCTAATAATACGTCGTGCTTGGTGTCGGCGCAAAAACTCATGATCGACCGGAGGAGGCAACATCCGATCTTGAAGTTTGCCCGTCGCGGAAAACATGCTCGCTGTCGCTCTGAGCTGTCTGTTCTTCCGAAGGGCTCTCGCTGATTCTACCTCATGCCCCTAAGCTGTGCCCGAAGAACGAAACCTTCCGATAACGGGCGTGAGTAGGGGTGCTTCTTCGACCTTTGTTCGGACCTTTGTGTGACTTAATCCACAGAGTGGAATTTTGCACTTATAGTAATATAGGATTCAGCGGCGTCCTGGCAGCCTGTGGGATCAGGGCTGACGGTCAGTCGTCCAGCCGCCAGGAGATCGCCACGTCGAACAAGGAGGGCATCAAGCTGAACATCGTCGTCGTCGACAATCACGACTTCGCGAGCATTGGCGCCCTCAGCCAGTCCTGTGGCACCGAAGGATATGGCACGCACTATCGCTTCCGCACCGGCGGCCGGCTATCGGGTGCGCCCATGTCCCCGTTGATCTCGTCCATAACGCTTGTAGTCTCGGGGCGCATGCGGTGCAGGCGACAACTCGCGCTGAGCTGGAAGACGCTCTTCACGGCATGGCCGACCACAGCCGCACGACGGTTGTTGTCATCGAAACCGACCGCAAGCAGCACGTTCCCCGCGGCGAATCCTGGTGGGACGTCCGCCTTGTTGAGGTCTCCGAACTCGATGCCGTGAGGCAGACGCGGAAGGATTGGGCGGTCGCGCTCAAGAAGGAGCGTTACTACCTCTAATGGATGTCGCCATCATTGGTCGTATCGGCTACGACCTGTACTCCGAGGAACCTCACGTTCCGCTCGCCAAGGCCACCAAGTTCTCCCGCTATCTCGGCGGATCCAGCGCCAACATGGCCGTTGGCCTCTCGCGGCTCGGCGCCCAAGTCGGCATCGCGGCGGCCGTCGGGACCGACGCGCTCAGCGATTTCCTGGTTGACTATCTCAAAGCAGAGAACGTCGACACACAGCACGTCAAGCGGGTTCCAGGTGCGCTGCCCTCGCTTTGTCTCACCGAGATCTCTCCGCCCGACAAGTTTCCGCAGGTTTTTTACCGTAACGATCCGGCTGACGTGCAGCTTGACCTCGACAAAGAAGCGTTAGCCTACCTCGGTAGCGGGCGACTTTTCATCACCAACGGCACCTCGCTGTGCGCATTTCCCTCACGTGAGTCCACCTACCGCGCGATCGAGAGCGCAAAAGCCGCAGGCAGCCAAGTCGTACTCGATGTCGACTACCGGTCCATGTCATGGCAGAGACCGGAAGATGCAGGCTTGGCGATTCGCTTGGCTTTGCCCATGGTGGATGTGCTTATTGGCAACGACCTCGAACTGAAGCTTGTTGCCGGCGTCGAAGACCTTGACAGAGCCGTGCAGGTGCTCCGTCCGCGTGTTCCCATGCTCGTTTCGAAGCTAGGCGCTGAAGGCACCCGTGTGTGGACAGACGATGGTCCCGTGTTCATGCCGCCCTATCGGGTCGAAGTTCTGTCCACGATCGGAGCCGGCGATGGCTTCGCATCGGGCTTTCTCTATGCACTGCTCAAAGACATGTCCGTCGAAAAGTGCTTGCACTTCGGCAACGCGGGGGCCGCGATTGTCGTCAGCCGCCAGAGCTGTTCCGACGCGATGCCCACACTCGAAGAGGTCGAAACGATGATCCGGGAGCAGTCGTGATCCCTGTATGACTCTAACCGTCAGCCAGCCACAGCGGTTTCAGAGATGACGATTGGATTCCACGCCCCTCGTTCAACGGCGGTTGGGTGCTATCCACCCTGATGCCAAGCGACCCACGATTTCACATCACCGCCATCCGCTAAGATGGCAGCTGAACGACGACATACCAGAGGGACACCATGAGTCACTTGATCCACTTCAACCGTCAAGCTACTATCGCTCTCGACGTGACACCGCGGTCCGCCAACTGGAAGCACTTGAGCTTTCGTGTGAGCCGGCTCGAGGCGGGACAAGCGTATGAGTTCTCTACCGGAAACACAGAAGTTGCCGTCGTTCCTCTGGAAGGCTCCTATTCCGCTTCCGTGGGCGATCGTCAGTTCGACGTCTCGCGCAAGAGCGTCTTCGAACAGAGGCCGCACATCTTGTACGTGCCGCCCGGATGTGACGTCCGCATTGAAGCCGTGACGGATTGTGAAGTCGCCACCGGAGGAGCGCCGGCGGAAGGCAAGTACCCACTGCGGCTGTTTCGCCCCGACGAGATGAAGTCAGAGATCCGGGGCGGCGGTGCAGCCTTGCGCCAAGTCGGCCACGTGTTGGCGGACGCGCTGCCTGCTGAGCGATTAATCCTGTTCGAAGTCTACGTACCAGGCGGCATCTGGTCAGGATGGCCGCCCCATTGCCATGACGACTTCCAGGAATCAGCCTATCTGGAAGAGACCTACTACTTCCGCGTCGATCCGGACTACAGCTTCGCTTTCCATCGCAATTACCGCATTGACGAGGACTTCGACGAAACCTTTGCCGTCGGAGACCGTGACCTGGTGCTCGTCACGAAGGGTTTCCACGCGACGGCAGCGGCGCCGAACAGCAAGCTCTACTTTCTGAACTACCTGGCCGGCGATCTGCTCGACGAGGAGCGCGCCCGGCCGCCTCATGACGACCCGAAGTTCGCCTGGATTCGCCAGGACTGGGAAGCGAATCCGATGCCGTTGCCTCTCTTCAAGGAAGAGGCCTGATCCGTGAGCGCAACGTTGAGTCCGGGCAAGATCCGCCGCATTCAATCGCTGGCCGACGACAAGGGTCACTTCAAGATACTGGCAATCGACCATCGCGACTCGATGCGTGTGCTGATCGACCCGGATGCGCCCGCGGCAGTGCCGGCGGCCACGCTCACCGACATCAAACTCTCGGTCTTGCGCGGTACCGGAACCATGCCTTCGGGGATACTTCTTGACCCCGTGTACAGCGCTGCGCAAGCGATCGTGTCGCAAACCCTTCCGGGTCAGGTTGGATTCCTGTGCTCCCTCGAGGAGCAGGGCTATGAAGGTAGTCCCCATGCCCGACAAACGTCACTGCTCGACGATTGGAGTGTCGAGAAGGCTGTGAGGCTAGGAGCCTCCGGCATCAAGCTGCTGATCTTCTATCACCCGGATGCGGGCGCTGCGACCGTTCGCCAAGATGAACTGGTCACAGCGGTTGTTGAGGACTGTAGGAAGCACGACATTCCGTTGTTCCTCGAACCGCTAGGATATCCCCTCGACCCTGCGATCAAAGCGGATAGCCGCGAGTACGCGCGAGACCGTCCCTACGTCACGATCGAAACGGCGAGGCGATTGGGCGCACTTGGACCCGATGTCCTAAAACTGCCTTTTCCAGTCGACGCACGCTATGAGCCCTCCCAGGAGGTCTGGCGCCAAACAGCCGAGACACTCGCGGCAGCCTGTCCGGTGCCCTGGGCGCTGCTGTCGTTCGGGGACCCGTTTGATGTGTTCAAGGCTCAGCTCGAAGTGGCCTGCCGGGCAGGATGCTCAGGCTTCATGGCGGGCCGCGCGGTTTGGCGAGAGGTGATCACAGCGGCGGAGAACCACCGCGCACGGGTGGTCGATGAAGTGGTCCTGCCGAGGTTTCGGGCATTATGCGACGTCGTGGAACGTCACGCCAAACCGTGGCTTACCGGTGGCGCGCTTCCCTCCATCGACGACGCCTCGTATCGCAGCTACTAGGGCGCAGTTGATGAGCCCATTAGGTAGGCTCGGCAAGGTTCCGGAGGATGTCCGGATTTCCGTTGAAAGGCGACGACTCTCCGCTTGCCTAGTTTACGCAGCCTGAGGCGGAGCCGCGGAGTGCGGTTGCCGTCCCGCCAGCGCCTGCCACAGAGCCGGCAGGTCACGATAACCTTTCACCTGGCGGAAGTTTCCCTCCGCCGTCCACAATGCCGAGCCCACCCAGCGCTCGATGTGATCCCCTCCTCGCCAATGCTTCACTCTTCGTAGGCGCGCTCACTCGGGGGAGTCTCGACGCAGCACGCTGAGAGCGTGGGCTACTACGGGCCTGCGAGACTCGATGTCGCCACGAATGGCGACATGTCTCTGGGGTGAACCCCTCCGCTGAGACAATCGGCGGCGCGCCACAAAAGCAAAAGGCCGCGGACCTGGCGGGCGAGAGACCCACGTCTGTTTGCTCGCGGCTCGTCTGAGTGAAATCGCCGGTGGTTCAGGCGATTAGATCCTACCATCCCGCTGCGTAACGGTAGCCGTAGGGGTCTGCGCCGGCCTCGATCACGCCGCTGGGACGCATGTGGACGGCGACGGGCGCGGAGCCACTCTGCCAGCGGCTGCGCCGCTCGACTTTGTGTCCCCAACTCTGCAGTTGCCGCATCACCTCTTCGGGGACGCGCTCGTCGAGCAACAGCAGATTCCGGTTAATGGCATGATCGTCGAAACTCGAGACGAGATGGCGCGTTTGGAAACGAGGGGCTTCGACCGCCCATTGTGGATTCACGCCGAACTGCATGGTGAGCAGCATGACCTGCAACAGGGCCTGCTCCTGCATATCTCCCCCGGGGGTCGAGAGCGCCATGAAAGGATCGCCGCCCCGGGTGACGATGGTGGGCGTGAGCGTGATGCGCGGCCGTTTGCCGGGCTCAACGACATTCGGGTGATCCGGGATCATCACGAAACTCTGCGCCCGCTGCGTCAACGGAATGCCGGTATCAGCGGCGATCACCGACGGCATCCATGCACCGGACGGCGTCGTCGAAAACATCGTTCCGTCGCTGGCGATGATGTTGATGCCGGTCGTATCGTGCGACGCCAGAGAATCGCCCAGCGGGCGAAGCTGCCCTTTGAAACGCGAAGGGTGGGGGGGCTGTCCCTTGCCGAAGCGCCCCGGCCGAAATGCAGCCGACGCGCGCTCAGGATCGATCATCTGCCGCCGCTCGGCCGCGTAGGTCTTGCTCAGCAAAGGAGACGGGATGGAAGCGAACTTCGGATCAGCGTAGTAGGTGTCGCGGTCGGCGTACGCCAGTTTCAGCGCCTCGACCAGAATGTGAATGTAGATCGCCGAGTTCCAGCCCATCGACTTTAGATCGAAGCCCTCTAAGATGTTCAGAGTCTGAATCATCACCGCGCCCTGGGTCCAGAAGCCTCCCTTGTAGACCTCGAAACCCCGGTAGGTCGTCTTTAACGGTTGCTCCACCTCAAGACGAAAGGACGCCAGGTCTTCGTAGCGCAGCAGCCCCTTGTTTTCCTTGGAAAAACCAGCGATCTTGCGGGCAATCTCGCCGCGGTAAAATAGATCGCGCACGGCCTCGATGCCTTCACCGCGAGAGGCGCCGCTTTCCAGCGCCTTACGCTCAGCCGCCACCATCAAGCGAATCGTTTTCGCCAGGTCGGGCTGACGGAAGATTTCCCCCGGTCGTGGAAGGCGCCCGGTCGGCAGAAAGACTCGGCGCGAAGTTGGATAGCGCTGAAAGAAGCGGGAAGCTCGAGTAATGGCCCGTGCGCGGATCTCGTCCAAGGGCATTGCGTCGGCCAGGTCAAGTGCCGGTTGGATGACCTCGGCGAACGGTTTTGTGCCGAATTCCTTCAGGGCGAGCAACCCGGCGTCGACCATACCGGGCGTGAGAGCGGGCAACAGACCGTAAGCGGGAATGGGGCCGGTTTTTCGGCCTCGCCGGCGCGCCTCTTGTTCGTCTTCCGGCAAAGTTCGCAGTTTTTGAAAGAACTTGCGGGTCATCAACGCGGGAGCAGGTCCCAATCCAGGGATGCAATGAACGGTTCCTGCCGATGTTCGGATGAGAATGGGAGCCTCACCACCAAATCCAAAGTGAGAGAACTCGGAAACCGCTCCGGCGAAAAGCGCGGCCACGCCGGCGTCCACACCGTTGCCTCCCCCGTGAAGCACGCGGGTGGCGGCCTCAGTCACCAGCGGAGTACCGGCGGCTACCGCAGCTCGCGTGCCGCGGACCACGGGCCGCATCATATGCCAGCGACGCTCTTTCTCTTTTTCTTGCTGCTGCTCGCGGGGTGGCGGCGTCTGGGAAGGAGACTGCACCCCGATCGCGAGAAGTGCCAGGAAGAAAGCGCAAAGGGCCGACTTCAGCAAGGAGAATTTCGTCATCGAAAGCTCGCCGCGGACTTACTGTCATCATAATAGCGCCCCGAAATAGAGGCTCGCGTCGGAATCTAAGAGCTTGCGCTCCGCCAGCTCATGTTGAGACGATCGGGGATCGAATCAAAAGGCGCAAGCGGAAGGAGATCACATGTCATTGAGCGATGCACTACTGCCGGAGTTTGACCATGAGATGGCAAACACCCGCAAGAGCTTGGAGCGCGTACCGGAGGACAAGCTCGACTGGAAACCACACACCAAGTCCATGACTCTGGGCCACCTCGCGGGACATCTCGCCGAGATACCCACTTGGGGGGCGACAACCGTCAACGAGGGTTCCTTTGACATTGCCCCACCCGATGGGCCCGCCCACGAACCCTTCAAAGCAAAATCCGTAGCGGAGGCCCTCGAGAGGTTCGACAAGAACGTAGCGGACGCGCGTGCCGCCATAGAAGGAGCAAGCGACGAGACACTACTGAGGCCGTGGTCGTTGCTCCATGGTGGAAATACGGTCTTTACGCTGCCCCGCATCGCCGTTCTCCGCAGCTTTGTGATGAGCCACTCGATACATCACCGTGCGCAGCTCGGGGTGTACCTGCGCTTGAATGATGTCCCTGTCCCTGCGATTTACGGACCATCCGCGGACGAATCCGGGATGTAGCAGGGTCACATAAGAACCCACGGAGCCCAGAAGACAAGCCACGGGCCAGCAGTACCGGAGGATTGCGGCCGTGGAACCCAAGTGTGATCCATGAGCTTCCATTCCGCGCCTGGGCAGACACGGTGGTCTGTCCCTACAAACCCCGCTGTGCTACTTTGGCCCCATGTTTGCCTCAAGGACCCGCTGGGACACATCCCCGAACCGGCTGGCAGCGTGCCTGGAGAAGCGCCGCCGCCAGGGGCTGCCTATTCTTGATCTGACGGAGTCGAACCCGACCCAGTGCGGCTTCGCCTACGATCCCGAACCCATCTTGCAAGGACTGGCGGGCGAGGCTTCGCTGCGATATGAACCGGACCCACGGGGGCTGGCCGTCGCGCGTGAGGCAGTGGCTAACTACTACGCCGACCGTCGGGCGCCCATCTCATCCGACCGGATCATCCTCACCACGGGGACCAGCGAAGCTTACAGCTTTCTGTTTCGGCTGCTGGCTGACTCGGGGGACGAAATCCTGGCGCCGTCGCCTAGCTATCCGCTGCTGGATTTCTTGGCGGAGCTGAATGACGTCAACCTGGTCACCTACCCTCTTTTGTACGAAAACGGCTGGCGCATCGACATCGAAAAGCTGGCTTCGGTTATCAGTGCCCGTAGCCGCGCCATCGTTGTCATCACGCCCAACAACCCGACGGGGTCTCTCCTCCGGCGCGGCGAGATCGAACAACTCATCGAGCTGGCAACCCAACATAACCTAGCGCTGATCGCCGATGAAGTCTTCCGCGACTACTGCTGGGCGCCCGAAAGCAGCCAACCGGAAAGCCTGGCAACGGTGGAGGACTGCCTTGCCTTTACCTTGAGCGGGTTATCCAAAATCGCGGCTCTGCCCCAGATGAAACTGGCTTGGATCGTGACCAACGGACCCAGCCGCCTGGTTGAGGACGCGCTCCGTCGCCTGGAGGTTATCGCTGATATCTATCTCTCTGTAAGCACCCCGGTCCAACAGGCTGCCGCGAGCCTGATGGCACAAGGCAACCGCCTACGGCCACAACTTCTCGAGCGAATCCATGAGAATCTCGCGTTCTTCGATAGGAGCCTAACCCGACACTGCCGGCGTCTCGAAGCCGAAGGCGGTTGGTACGCCATTCTACAAGTACCGGAGATCGCAGACGATGAAGATTGGGCTGTCCGGCTGGTCGAAGAAGAAGGTGTCTACCTCCACCCCGGCCAATTCTTCGGTTTCTCCCAAGAAGGGCATCTTGTGGTCAGCCTAATCACACCAGGGGAGATCTTCAGAAAAGGGACAGACCTGCTGCTAGCGCGCTTGTAAACGTCTGACGGGCTACTCGCGGGCGCTGTATTGCAATCGGGCTTCTTCAGACTGCCCGACGCAGAACTGCGGCCGAGATGAGATCTCGAAGGAATTGCTTCGTTCGAATCCCGGACCTTACACGAAAAACACGCATAGCTATTTGGGCTGGATCTGCCCTAGCAGTCGGCACCGTCGTCTTCGCCCATCTGCCCTTGATCATTGCTAAGTAGTCCGTTTCTATTGAGAAGCCAGTTGGATGATGGGGAACTTCGGGCACGGCATGCCGTGCCCAACGGCGCCCAGAGGTCGCCGCTGCGGGCCGGAAGCCCGCGCCAGATGGCGTGCCGCTACGTTTCCAGGCGCCCAACAGATCTGTCGAGGCACAGCATGCTGTGCCCGTCCGCACTCCGCCCGAAACCTGAGTGTACTTATGAAACGGAGTACTAAGTCATCAAAAGGGGACTCTTGCGGCCCAAACGGCCATGAAACCGGAGAATATCGTCCCGTCCGGCGCGGGGCCTGGGCCTTCAGAATTTCGATCCTCGCTACGTGGTAGGATATATTGCTTGACTCTAGAGGAAGCAAATTCGATACCGGAAAGACGCTTCGCCGGAGCGGTCATTCTCAGAGGCTACAAGGATCTGGTAGGCACCTCCGTACCGGTCGACGACAAAATGGCCGCTATAAGCTGGTTTCTGTCGGAGGGCACCGAGAGAGGATCATTTGATCATTGGTGCCGCCTCCTCGACGTCGACCCGATCCGCTACAGGGACCACCTTCGCTACATGGGCCTACTGCCTTGCAGCCGGACCACACGCAGTGACCGCAAACTGGAGCGATGGCTGCGTAGATTTTTTCGGCGTGATCTCAAGCGCCAGGCAAAGCACCGCTCAGAGGTAGATCACGGGACGAACGGTGCAACCACTCCGGTCTCTAGGATTCCAGCGGCAGTCTAGCGGCGATTGCCGGCTGGGACGATTTCCGCTATGGTCTGGTTGCCGCAATGATCACTCGCGCCCGAATTGGCCGCAGGAAATCGCAAACTGTGCCATAATGGAACTGCTGTTGAGATCTTCTGAACCGCCCTCCCATTTTTCCGCAGAACTGAAAGCGCACCTAAACTTTGCTCGCTAGTTCGTCTCTGCAGATCCTGGGCCGGCCCGATCAGCCAGTCCGACAGTGATTTTTCCATTAGGAGATTATCAGTAATGAGAGAAAAAGGTACTGTGAAGTGGTTTAACCCCGACAAAGGTTTCGGGTTTATCCAGCGTGCAAGCGGCGGTGACGTATTTGTACACCATACCGCGATTCAAACGGAAGGCTTCCGGACACTGGACGAAGGAGCGGAAGTAGAGTTCGAGGTAGGTGACGGACCCAAGGGACCGAGGGCGGTTAACGTAACTTTCTAGCGACACCTACCGGCGCGGATCTCCGCCGCGAGCGAGACCGATTACATTCTTTGAAGATGCGCCTCGAATGAGCATAGCGGCGCACGTTGGGTCCCCGCATCCCCGCCGGCCCCCGCGACTGAATGGAAGCACTCCATTTACAGGGAGACGATCGTCTTGTAAGCTGTCAGGCGGCACGTAAGGGGAATCATCCGGTCGATTGTCGAGTCGTGACGTTCGGTTTCGCGTTCCTTGAATCCCGCGCAGCCTTGACCCGAACCGTGCCGCCGAAGCTCAAGTGTATTCAAAGAAGGACCTTGCGTGAGGCTGAGCGGGCAAGATTGCGCTACCGACTTCTGCTAAAGTCGGTCGGGCGCAGGGCACGACGAGTGAGTGAACCTAAGCGTTTTCGCCAAGCACCTCTGCCGCGGGAAGCCCGAGGTCAGCCGGGTCCACCACCTCGATCGGAGGGCCTCCTCCCCCGGTTTGTTTTCCGGCCTTACGGCGCTCCTTGCGCGCCGCTTTTTCCTGGCGCTTCTCAGCCCGGGCAAACTCTTTCTGACGCTTCTGGAACTTAGTATTCGATCGACTAGCCAAAAGGAACCCTCCTTCGGGACTCGTGACCCCTAGCAGCGTGACGCCCGGCCCCGGGAGCAGTTTCGCTTAGGACCTGGCTGCTGCTCCTTGAAGTTAAAAGCAGGCAGGCGCCGGATCGAAAAGGGGAGAATCCGGGAAAAGCAACGGTCGCCAGTCAGCCTGACACGGATCTTGAACTAACCCTCTACTTTAGCACACCAACTTTACTCGTCAGTTCCGTCGCCCGCCAACTTACCGGTCTTGTCGTAGACCAAAAAGGCGTGCATGAAGGGGTAGAGATCGCCGTCGAGGACGCGATCGACGGCGCCCGTCTCCAGCTTGCTTCGTAGATCTTTCACCAAGCGATACGGGGCCATGACGTAGTTGCGAATCTGGCTGCCGAAATCAATGTCGGCCTTCGATGCCTCAAGCTTGTCGGCCTCGGCTTGTTTCTTCTTCATCTCGTGGTCGTAAAGCCGTGACTTCAGCATCTTCATTGCCGAGGAGCGGTTCTTGTGCTGGGAACGCTCGTTCTGGCACTGCACAACGATCTTCGTCGGGAGGTGGGTGATGCGCACGGCCGAGTCGGTCATATTGACGTGCTGCCCACCGGCTCCACTGGAGCGAAAGGTGTCGACCCGCAGGTCGTCAGGACGAATATCGACCTTGATCTCCTCATCGATCTCCGGGTAGACGAATACAGAGGCAAACGAGGTGTGTCGGCGCGCATTCGAATCAAACGGAGAGATCCGCACCAGCCGGTGGACGCCGACTTCGGACCGCAACAGCCCGTACGCATTCTCCCCCTCCACCGTGAATGTCGCCGACTTGAGGCCCGCTTCCTCCCCGGGCAGTGAGTCGGTGACTTCCGCCTTGAACCCCTGCCGCTCGACCCAACGCAAATACATGCGCAGCAGCATTTCGGTCCAGTCTTTGGCTTCGGTTCCGCCCGCGCCGGAGTGAAGCACGACGATCGCGTTGCGGTGGTCGTTTGCGCCGGAAAGAAGCGACTCGGTCTCAATCCGCTGGGCATTTTCGGCCAACGCTGCCAGCTCTTCGCGAAGCTCGGGTTCGACCGGCTCACCTTCGCGCCCAAGCTCAATCAGGGCTTCCAGGTCGGAGATGCCTTCCGCCAGCTTGCTATCAGCCCCCACAGCGGCCGTCAAACGCTTGCGCTCCCGCATCACGGTCTGGCTCTTTTCGGTGTCGTTCCAGAAACCGGGATCGGCGATCTGCTTTTCGATTTTTTCTAGTTGGGATTTCTTGGGGGCAAGGTCAAAGATACCCCCGGATGCCTTCGACGCGAAGCCGCAGGGCGGAGAATTCTCGCTCTAGTTCATCGACAGCCATCGTTGTTTTCTCTGGAGGAAGGGCGAAACCCGGTCCTCACAAACAACCACCGACCTAAGGCAGCAACGGACAGCCAACATCAGCAAGTTGTAATTACACTCATTATATCCGTCTCCGCAAACGAGCCTCCTAGCCCCGACCGGCATCACGCGTCCATGCCCAGAGATCAAGAAGCATCAACTCCCATCGCCTAACTCTTCTTCCCACGTTGCAAGAACGTCCGGCCGTGCCAAGCTCTCGGCTAGCTCCCGCAGCAGCGGTTCGAGATAACCGCGGTCGAGAGAGGTTCGGTATCGACGTAGGAGGCGCCGGGCGTCTTCGATGTCCTTCTGACGCTCGGAGATAATCTTCATCAAGATCAGATCCTCAACCGACACAACCGACACGGTTTTGCCGGCGACCGGCTTGCTATGAGCCCGGCTAATCGCCTGCTCCTCCCACGGCAACGTAGCAAAAATGATATCTGCCCGAACACCTTGCACCGTCGTGACCGGCAGCACCCGAGTACGTCGTACAAACTCCAAAGGCTGGCTTGGTGCGGCGGGCAGCCGTTGGCAAAGAGCTGTGATCGTTCGTTCGAGGTCTTCCGGCTCAACCCAGACGGCCCAGTCAACATCCAGAGTGGCTCGAGCTTCGCCCCATAGCGATACCGCCAACCCTCCAACGAGCATGTGGGGTATCGAGAGGGAGTCTAAAAGCGCCGCCACCTCGACTACGGAGGCCTCGAGGTCGTTCATGAGGGGGGCGTAAGACGGGATAGAGAGGCGCGCATCGCCTGCACCCCTCGCTTCTCCGGATCGGGGTCCTCGGCGCGCACTTCGGGCGGCAGCCAGCTCCAAATCGTCCCCAGGTCGGCCAGGATGCGGGCCGGCTCCCGCTCGAGAGGCGGCTGCTGAGCTTCCCAGCGATGGAACTCCGCCCATTGCCGCTGCCGCTCTTCAACCTGTTCGCGGAGCGTGGTCAATCTTTCTTGTTTCCCCACAGCTTCCCGTCTGATTATAGCCTGGAGGCTTGCTGGCCCGGCCTCTATTCACGCTTTGACGGGTTCGCGTCGAGATTCCGTTGTGTGGTTGTGACAGCGCCCGCTCCAGGCGTGGCCGATCTGCTTTTCGCCTTTAGGCAAGTCGCCGAGCGATGAACCAGCAACCCGCGGCAGCCAGCACGGTACCCCACCAAAACCACTCGCCGAAGCGAGCAAACCAGGTCATCCGAGAAGAGTAGTTAAACCGCCCAGCCAAGACGCCTTCTTCGTAGGAAGGCAGCTTAACCACAACGCGGCCGGCCGGATCAATGATGCTGGTGATGCCGTCGTTGGTTGCTCTGAGCAGCCAGCGAGCGTTTTCCACGGCCCGCATACGGGCTATTAACAGGTGCTGGTCGCGGGCCGCCGACTGACCGTACCAGCTATCGTTTGAGATGTTGACGAGTACTTCGGCGCCGCTGTCGACAAACCGCCGCACGCCGCGGGCAAAGACCGACTCGTAGCAAATAAAAGTGCCCACTTGGTGCGTCCCTACTTCGGCCACCGCCACCTCACTTCCCGGCACAAAATCTCCCGCCTCGAGGGTGACCTTGTCGATGAAGTAAGAAAACGGCCAAGGGACGAACTCACCAAAGGGGACGAGGAAGATCTTGTCGTACCGGGAAACCATTCTTCCGGTCGGGTCGAGCGTCACCGCGGTGTTGAGAGGACGGCGTTCCGCCGACGGCTCGAAGTCGACGGCGTTAAAGATCAAATAAGCGTCGGTCTTGCGCGCCAAACGCTCCATGAACGAGCGATAGGAAGGGTCCGCGAAAAAGTATCCGGAGAGCGGATATTCAGGCCAGATGACGAGCTCCGGAGAGACCGACTCCGAGGAGGCGGCCGCTTCGGTGGAAAGAAACTCCATTCTGTCGAGATGCTCGGCCAGGCGGCGGCGGGACCAGCCTCGACCGGCTAGCTCGTCCGGATTGACATTGGGCTGGATCAGACGAACCCCTGTGTCCCCGATTTCGGGCGCTGGCAAAGCCGGGAGCAAGTAAAGCGCCGGCAGCAGCACGAGCCAGGCAAGCTGACGACGTGGTTTCCGCAACAGAGCCGACGCCAAGGCGATGTTCATCAAAGCCAAGACAAATGAAACGCCGTAGACCCCCGTGTGGGGCGCCAGACGCGCCAGGACCGACATGGAGATTCCCGCATTTCCAAGATGAAGCCAGGTGAAACCAAGATATTGGTGGGTCCCTTCGAGCGCCACCCAAAGCGCCGCCACCGCCGGGATCGCCCAGCGCGTTCTAAGCAGCGGCGCTGCCAGCACGGAAAACAGCCCCAGGTGCAATCCCTTCACTAAGAAAAACCCAACGAAGATCGCGGCCGCGGCGGGGGCCGGCAAATGGGCGTAGCGGTGCATGACATCGTAGATCCAATAGCACGCGCCGCCCCAGAAGATCGCCCCGGCGAGCCAGCCCAGCAGAAACTGTTTCCGGCTCCCGGACTCGCGACTAATGGCGAGCAGAAGCGGAACGAGGGACACCGGCCCCAGTAAGGAGTAGCCGAAAGAAGGGAACATCAGGACTTGCAGCAGGCCGCTTGCGGCGGCGAGAAGATAGCAATACCTCACGGGCTAAGGGGTAGCGGCCTCATCCTCACTGAGAGCCAGTCTGCTCCAGAAGCAGCGTGGCTGCGCATTATTCACATTAGAAGGGATCCACAGGCGAGACGTGGGGTGCCCCTTCACCGTACCCCGCCGTGGCCGTTCAAACAATTGCTCAGCGAATTCCACGCTTTGTTGCGGTAAGCGCCACGCTTGGTAGCGGTAGACAACGTACGCAGTGTAGCTGAAGTGGGTTAGAAACACGAAGGAGGTCGCGTGTCAGCGGAACACACGGCCCGTCAATGAACTGGCCCAGGAGCTTCTAACTGCTCAAAGGCCCGATACACTCCGATGACAACGGCAAATTCCCGCCAGTCTACCAGTTACTAGTGGACTGTTCTGGAGGCGAGTTCACTATCGATTCGGAAAATGTCGGGCTCGAAAGCCCGACACAGCACGCTGAAAGCGTGCGCCACAAAAGAATCGGGCGCTTTCACACAGCTCGTAGCGGCTTTTGCTCCGCCCCGCCCTGACCGGAGTAGCTCAGCAGGCTTGTCGCTGCGGACGACTGTTGCTTGGGGGTGGGTCGTGCACCGGCACCCGTCCCCGGGGGCCGGTCAACCGACGAGACTCTTGACTTTCGCAACGATGTAGCGGGCCGAAATTCCGAACTTGTCGAGCAGCTCGGCTGGCTTGCCGCTGCGGGCGATGCCTCCGACGGCGAGTTTGTGGACTTCGGCCTTTTCCGTGGCCAGCGCCGCCAGTACGGCGTCCCCGATGCCGCCGTGGGGGTAGTGGTCTTCGACCGTGACGACCAGCCCGTTCGTAGCACGAGCTGCTTCCGCCAAGGTCTCGCGGTCGATCGGTTGCACGCTGAAGAGATCGATCACGCGAATCGCGATGCCTTCGCTTGCGAGCTGCTCGTGGGCGGACAAAGCTTCGAACAAAGTCACGCCGGCTGCAATAACCGTGGCCCGGTCGTTGTCGCTCTGGCGGAGCACCTTGCTCTTGCCCACCGCGAACGGCTCGTCGGCGGCATAGATGACGGGCGTTTTGGGGCGGCTGGTTCTGACGTATACCGGCCCCTGGGTCTCGGCGGCAAGCACGATCGCCCTCCAAGCGCTGGTGCCATCGCTCGGGTAGAGCACGGTGTAGTTCGGCTGGGCGCAGGTCATGGCAATATCTTCGAGGCCCATTTGCGAAGGACCGTCCTCGCCGATTGAAACACCGACGTGGGTGCCTACGAATTTCACATTGGCACTGCTCACGGCGGCCATGCGCATAAAGTCGTAGGCTCGGGAAAGAAAGGCAGCAAAACTCGCCGCGAAGGGGATCTTCCCTCGGGCGGCAAGCCCGATCGCCATCCCGACCATGTTCTGCTCAGCAATGAAACCCTGGAAGAAGCGCTCGGGCGAAGTCTTTTCCGTATCCTGCGTAAAGGTCGAGTTCTTCACGTCGCCATCGAGAGCAACGATTCTGGGATCGGTCCCCGCGAGGGCTGCCAGCGCCGCCCCAAAGGCTTGCCGAGTGGCAACCTGATCTCCCAAAGAGTAGGAAGGTCCGGGAGGCGGGGCCGGTTCGGGCAGGCGGATAGCGTTCGAAGCGGGCGATTTGGGAGTCCAACAAAAGTCCGTTCCGCTGAGTTGGGCCTCGAGCTGCTGCAGCGCTTCGTCTGTTTGCTCGCCTTTGGGGAACGGCTTTCCGTGCCAACCATCTTTGTTCTCGGCGAAGGCGATACCCTTGCCTTTGAAGGTACGGGCCAGGACAGCCGTTGGCCGATCGGTAGTCTTTGCGGCTTGTCCAAAGGCGGTGAGCAAATCCTCGATGTCGTGCCCGTCTACCACCAGCGCTTGCCACCCGAATGCCTGCCAACGAGCCTGGTGTGCGTCCATGTTGTGCTCGAGCATCGTGGGTGCGCTTTGCCCGAGACGGTTGACATCCACGATGGCGCAAAGGTTGCTCAGGCTACGGTGCGCCGCCATCGCGGCGGCTTCCCAGACCGAACCTTCCGCGCACTCGCCATCGCCAAGCAGCACATAGACGCGCTGGTCGCGACCATCGAGCTGAGCGTTCAAGGCGATCCCGAGGCCGGCCGAAAGGCCTTGGCCAAGCGAACCCGTAGCTACGTCCACAAAGGGCAATGTGGTGGGTGGGTGGCCCTCCAGGTCGCAGTCGACTTTGCGAAGGTGCAACAAATCTTCCACCGGAATATAGCCGGCCTCCGCCCAGGCGGCGTACAAGGCCGGCGCGGCGTGGCCTTTCGAAAGAACGAAGACATCGTTAGCCGGGTTGGCGGGATCGGCCGGGTCGTAACGCATCACGGAGAAAAACAGGGCCGACATGATCTCGGCGATGGAAGCGCAACTGGTCGGGTGGCCGCTGCCCGCCTCCGTCGTCGATCGAATGGAGTGAATCCTCACACGCGTGGCCTTATCCTTGAGGCCTGTGAGGAGTTGCGTTGAGGCTTCGATGGACATTGCTGGATCTCCGGGCTACGAAAAAGAGTCGATGGATTCTAAGAACGAAATGATGTTCGGAATGCCTGGTTTGAACAGCTGTCCGAAAGATAAGTACGCAGTGTATCATCTTGCACGACACCCCTACGTACACGCAGCTTTCTCATCAGCGCGGCTGGGTACTGTCAGGCGGGAAGCTGTTGAGCCGCGACGGTGAACGGCCGTGAAAAAATCACTTCACCCTCAGATTCGCCTACGCGGGCGCAATGAATTGCGCCCCAGCGTCAACAAGAGTGTCGACGCGGCAGACGTAGGCGTCTGCGTCACAACGTCAGACACCCAAAGCCCAACGTTGCAGCACCCAGCGTAAGGCAACAACCGCGCTCGTGGCGCAGGTCCCCAGACCTGCCGTGTCTGTACTCCTACCGACACCTGTTTTCGAGCTGCCTACATGCAAGGAATGACTGTGACGGCTGGTGACAAAAGCGGTCTAACTACGCCTCGACCTTCACGGCCAAGTAGGACCACCCGGTCCACCTGGGTCCAGGTTTTAGGAACTTTAACTCGATCCGGCCCATGATGGAAAAATCTTGCGTGACCAATCACGGCAGTGGGAACAATGCGCGCCTGACTGGCGATCGCGACTTTCGCGAGGGTGCCTAACATGGCGGAGGAAGAGGGATTCGAACCCCCGAGCGAGTTGCCCCGCTAACGGTTTTCAAGACCGCCGCCTTCGACCACTCGGCCATTCCTCCAAGGCTATTGTAACCTAGGCGATGGCGATGCTCTTTCACTCACCGACCGACGAAGATAGCCGGAATTTCTCATGAGAAAACCCTCGGGGCAGGCCGCTGCGCCTGCCCCCAAAAGGTTTCGACGAAAAAGCGGTCTAGCAACTCCCGGTACGACCGGGAACCAGCCGGGACCTATGCCGGTGACGACGTCCTGAAGCCTCCGTTCAAGCTAGTATAGGAAATAGCTCTCTTGCGGTGAGGTGCGAGAGTGGTTGAATCGGGCGGTCTCGAAAACCGTTGAGCCTTCACGGGTTCCGTGGGTTCGAATCCCACCCTCACCGCCACAAGTTTCTAAACTTCTTGTTTGCAATCAGTTAAACAACCTGCAGCATCGTGGTGTCGGCAAAGTTCTGAAACTAGACACCATAGGCCACACTGTGGGGCCGCTTTGATTTTGGGAGGCCGGACAGTGATTGCACAGAAGCGCATCCGCATCATCAAGAAAATCCGCGAATCAAGCGGCACCTGGCGCTTCGTATCTCTACCCCCGCTGATATCCGTGCCCTACCAGGCCACATACATATTGACCTCATCCACAACCCACGCTACGTTACGAGAGAGCAGCGCCTCCCATCGGCCTCTACCAGCACACGGGCTTCCTCCGACCGCTCAAGCCTCCACAACTGCTCAAGTCCTCTCCATGCCCAGCACACAAACCAAACAACACAATCCTGCCTGTCCCGCGTGCAACTCCGCCTCCCTATCATACGCAAAGAAAACCACGCAACCAGACTCGCCGAACTGGTGCTACCCACATCACCGACCAACAAAAAACAGCATGAGACGCTTCAACACTTCATGCCCGTCAATGATTCGGTCATCGTAGCTGTCGAGGTACCGATTTTCATCACACACGACGACATCACCTACTACCGAAGGCGCGGATTCGATCTCAACTTCGAGAGCAACCTTATCACCGAGCACACCGACTTCCTGCAGATCCGCAACGGCTACCTCCACATCCTCGACGACAAGCCTGAAGCCCGAAAAGAAAAGCACGCACACGTACAGCTCACGATTTACGCACTCGCGTTGAGCCGCAGAGCTAGCCTTCCCCTCAAAAACTTCAAGTGTGCGTGGTTTGACGAGAGGGACTACTTCGAGTTCTTCCCGCTCAAGGCCGTGTATCAACCTAACCCGCATTTCTCACCAGTGGCTTTGCGAAGGGTTGAGGGAGCCGAAATAGGGGCGGAAGGTCGGAATCAACCCTGGCCAGGGGGGCGAGGGCCTCGGCGGGGCGCTCCACACCGCCGACAGTGGTCCGCGAAAGTCCGTTTTTCGGGTTGTTCCCGATTTTAGAAACACTTAGCCATTCGGCTTCCTGGGCCGCCGTTTTTTGTTTCGCTCCGTGTTATCAAACAGTTGCTAATCCCGGCGGACGCAGGGCCCGATACACCGCCCAGAACGCCTGCTCATAGGGGTAGCCGCCGGCCAGCGACAGATACACCCGCCGCACGCTCACCTTCACCTGCGCGCCGATCTTCAACAACCCCCGCCGGATCGTCTCCGTCTGCGCCCGCGCCCACACCGTGCCCTGCAGCCCCAGCCGCCTGAGCGCCGCCATCAACACATAGGCCAGCGACGATAGATACAGCCGCAGCTGATTGGCCCGCAGCGTCTCCGTGCTCATGCGATCGCTGAACAGACTCAACTGCTCCTTGATGCGATTCTCCGCCTCCCCGCGCCCGCAGTAGAGTTGCTCGTACAGCTGCTGCGCCGGCCGGCTCTCGGCATCCAGCGAGGTCACCACATAGCGCGGATTCTCCTTGCCCGCAAGCTGTTCGGCTTTGGCCACCACCCGCCGCGCCCGGCTCCAACTCCGCCGCGTCTGATACTCGAACTCCGTAAACACCCGCGCCGGCTTCCCCGTCCGCTGTTGCCGCTCGGCGGCCGCCCCCATCTGCTCAGCAATCATTTCCCGCAAGCGTTCGTTGCGCGCCAGCCCCAGCACGTAATCCACCCCGTTCTCCTCGCACCAGCTCATCAACTCGTCGCGACAAAACCCGGAATCACCGCGCACGATGATGCGCACCTCCGGCCAGGCTTCCCGGATCTGCGCCACGATCCGCTCCAGCTCCTCGACGCTGCCCGCCGCCGCGTCTTGATTCGACACCCGCTGCCGGGCACACAACAGGTGCTGGCCGCAAAAAATGTACAGCGGCAGATAGCAATAGTGTCTGTAGTAACCGTGAAAGAAACGCCCCTCCTGCTGCCCGTGCAAGGGCGTATCGGTGACGTCGATATCGAGAATGATCTCCTCGGGCGGCTCGGGGTGCGCTTCCACAAACACGTCCACCAGCAGGCGGTCGATCGCTTCGCTGTCACAGCGGATCTTCTTGTAGCGGTCCACGCCGTCGGTCGTGCGTTCCAGCCGGTGCAGCGTCGACTTGCCGGCCAACGGCTTGCCGCGATCACGCTCTTGCTTGCGCTTCTGCCCTTCCAAGTCGCTCTTGCCGGCCAGCAGCGCCAGCACAGGATCGGAGCGCAACTCGTCGTGATCGTTGAGATCCTCATAGCCCAGCGCCAGCGCGTAGACCCGCTGCGAGACCAGCTCCCCGACCTGGTGCTCGATCAGCTGGGGATCGCGCCGGTCTTCGAAGCAGGCGGCCACCCGCGGCAGCAGGTTGATGCGCCGGTCGACCTCGCGCAACAGCAGCGCGCCGCCGTCGGAGCTGATCACCCCGCCGTCAAACTGGGCGCTCACCTGGCGGCGAAAGTGCCTGGCAAACGACAAGCTCGATTGGCTACACTCTGTTACCGGAGGGCTGCTGGTCTTCTGTGGCGCTAACGTTTTGTCCATAAACGTTTTATGCCACAACCGGCAGCCCTTTTCCTACCCCCTGGTGAAATATGCAGGCTAAAGCAAGACCAACAACCCACTGAAGCTTAATCTGCTATATCAACATCCGGAAGGTTCATCGACTGCTCTGTCAAGGTTACACCGACGTGGTGGACGCCTGTGCCGGTTCAGCCGGAACGGGAGAGTGGGCGCTCCGCGTTAGTGTAAGATGCCGCCCTGCGGGCGGGGATTTTCAAGGCCTCCGAGGAAGGAAGCCTCCCGACGTTGGGATTGCTACTCCGCCGTGGAACGGAGCCCGTTCGCGGAGGCGTATTTGAACCCTACGGTGAGCAAACGCAACGAAGTCATGGCGGGCTTATCGCCTGCTTGGGCCCGTCAGGTGGCGAGAAAAGCGCACGGATGTCTACACGCACGTGCTGAACCGCGGACGGGGCTGGATGCAGGACCCAGGTAGTCAGAGAAGTCCCCGCAGCTTCTCGGCAAGGTCGTGGTACTTGTAGGGTTTCTGAACAAACGCCCCCGTTTCCCCTGCCATCTGCCCAGATATATCCTCACGGGTGAATCCACTCGATACGATCACAGGAGTTGCGGCGCGGATCTGCCGTAGCTCGCGCAGCAAGTCTTCGCCGGAAAGCCCCGGCATGGTCGAATCCAGCAGCACCGCTACAATCTCGTCAAGCCGCTCACGAAAGACAGACAACCCTGAGCGGCCGTCGTCGGCGGTCAGCACTGTGAAGCCCATGCGCACCAGCATGGTTCTAGCAACAGCTCGAACCGTCTTTTCGTCATCCACCAGGAGAATCGTGCCACTACCATGCCATTCCGAAGGAGCAGTTGACGCGCTGCCCGACCTTTGAGGTATCCGCTGCTCGCAAGCAGGGAAGAGAACCTTAATCTGCGATCCAAGGCCCGGTCGGCTATCGACCGTAACCGAGCCTTTGTGCCCTTTCATGATGCCGAGAACGGCCGCCAGCCCAAGGCCTCTGCCGGTAAATTTGGTGCTAAAGAACGGATCGAACATCTTCGCCTTCGTTTCTCTATCCATCCCGCAGCCCGTGTCGGAGACCTCCAAATAGACATACCGGCCCTTGGCCAAACCCTGGCCAAGGTAGGCGTCGCGAACCTCCGACTCCTCGACGCTGAGGACCCCAGTCTCCACGCGGATCGTTCCCTCGTGATCTTCCAGAGCCTCCGAAGCGTTCGTGAGGAGATTCATCACGACCTGCTGGACTTGGGTGCGGTCAACTATGGCGGCAGGCACGTCCTCAGCGAGGTGCAGGCTGAGGGCAGCCTTGGGGGAGATGGTCCCGTGCAGCAGTTGAACCGTCTCTTCCGCCAGACGGGAAAGATCGGCTGGCGCGGCTACGAGCTGGCCTCGACCCGCGTAGGCCAGCATTTGATTCGTCAAGTCTCTAGCCTTGTCTGCCGCCTTCTGGATCTCCTCGACAAACGGTCTGACCGGTGATCGCGGTTGCAGGTCCATCAGAGCAAGCTCGGCATAACCAACGATCCCAACTAACAGGTTGTTAAAGTCATGGGCAACTCCTCCGGCCATGAGCGCTAGGCTCTCGACCTTTTGCACTTGCTGAATCCGAGCGCCCAGCCGGCGCTGTTCTTCGTGCGCCTCCTCCAGCTCTCGTGTCCGCTCCGTGATCCGCTCTTCCAGCTTCTCTTCGCTCTCTCGAAGCTGCTTTTCCACCCGCTTCAGCGCCGTGACGTCCTGTGCATGCCCGAGTACGACAGGGGGCTGTCCCTGCTCTTCGTGCCACACGTTTAGATACAACCAAATATGCCCCGATCCATCTCTCGCCGTCAGGCGCATCAGGCCGCTGTCGGTTCGATTCTTTCGAATTCGGTCGAGATAGTCGTCAAACTTCTGTCGAACCGGCGGCGCCAAGACGTCCCGGACGCTTCGTCCAATACACTGTTCGGGAAGAAGGCCGAGGGCCTCCGCGGCTGCCGGGTTGATGGAGAGCAACACGCCTTTCTCGTCGTGGGCGCACATCAGGCCTAAGCTGTGCTCAACCAGGTGGCGGTGGAGATTCTCCTTAGCCCGTAACTGCTTCTCAGCTCGGTTGCGCCCTGCCAGCGCCCGTTCCGCTACAACTACGACGACGAAGCGTGTGATCGAGATCAGCAGGACGGTTCCTATCGCCTCGGACGGCGGCGAAAGAAACCACGCCAAGATGCTTGTTGAGTGGGAAGCGACCATCAGTATTGTCGCCGCCAGCAGCGCCGAGGTTGTCCAGAACCAAACCTTCCACCGGCGAAGCCGCCAAAGCAGAACGATGGCCCAAGCAATCGTTAGAACCCGAAGCGCTATAGAAGCAATGACCATCGCCGTTTTGCCGTGTCCGCCGTTTCAGACTCCGTGTGACTGCGAACACTGAAATTGTTCCACGTATGAAGACAATCGGCAAGGTTTTTGGGACGATTCTTTGAAAACACGGACAGCGACCGCCGATTTCGCGGCGGGCACAGCGAGCAGCGCTGCACAATGGTGGTTGGATCACCAGAGTACCGAGAGGGGCCTTGCGGAACCTGCTCGGCGGATCGTTTTCCATAAATTAAACGGCGTTTGTCGAAACTTATGCGGCGGGGGTTACTCTTTCGGGGTCGACGTCCCTTTGTAATCGATCGTGGAATCCGTCGTCACGATCGTTGACTCGGCGCTGAACTTGCGATAGTCGCGGAACTGGATTTTGTTGCGCGCGCAGCGATTCGTGCCGCGCCAGCAGCCCAGGTTTTCGGATTCGAGCGGCAACAAGTGCTCGTTCCCGCCGATGACAACTTCACCGTAGTCGAGGGTCATTTCCACCGTATCGAGTTCGAAATCCGAGGGCAGGTCGACGGCTTGGATCTCAATGCGCGTCACGCGCGCGGTTTGCGGATGGATCCAAACCGTTCCCTTGTAGGCCGGGGAAACGGTTCCTTTCCCGGCATTGACGCGCCAGGCGGAGTTCTCCTTGGCGACCTCGAACTCATAGATATGAACCAGGACGCCGGAGGAGCGCGACGCTCGGCCGAAGCGAAACTCGGTCTGCGATCGGGGAACGAAAACGTCGAGGAGCGTGGAGGCGAACTCGCCCATGGACCAGCTTCCCTCGACCTGATCCATTTTCTTGTGTATCGGCCGGCCGTCGATCTTGATGTTGTCGTAGCGTTCCCGGCGGTCTTCGTAGACGAGGTCGGCTTCGACTACGTCCAGCGTCTGCCAGGCTCCGCGGCGGCCCGCCCTGGCCATCCGAGTGATCACCTCTCGACAGACGAAGTTGGGAAGCTTGTCGGAGTAGTTGAGCGCCCACTCGCGAGCCCGTTGGATGAGCGGATCGACGACAGTGCCTGGCGCCGACCCTTCTGGTGGCGAGCTCGAATTCCGCCGCGATCCCGATTCCCTTGCTCCACCACGCTTGCGCCGCAGCAGCTTGGGGGGACCTTCGTCCGCGTCGCCGAACGGATCCGGCGGGCTTCGGGGGGCCGCTCTCCCTCTTGGGAGGCGAGGGACGGGATTCGTCAGCGAGGCGATGTCGAGCACCACTTGCAGCGCTTTGAACACCTCCGGGGCCTCCTCGGAAGCTTGGACTCTAACACTGTCGCCGGCCCTGATCGTCTCCACGGAAATGACGCGGTCCGCCAACAGGAAGCGGGTCCCGCTGGTTACCAGGACACGCACTTCTCCCCGTTCATCCGTTTCTAGAACAAAATAGCTGCCACGAACTTTGACCAGCGTCCCGGACAGCCAAACGGCCTCGACCGCGCGGGAGGCCGGCGGGCGAGGCGGTCGACGCCGCCCGGGCTTGATGGGACCGCGAACTTGCGCCAGAGAGACCGTCACTAGAACTAGTGACGCAAGTGCGACAATCCACATCTTGGGCCGGTGTCCGACAAGAATCCTATCCACGTGTGGCATCGCTTTCTCTAGACGGCTTCTCGGTCGCCGCGGTTACGGCTTCTCGTCACCACGGTGACGCTTGGCGCCGGAGGCATACCGGCTCGCGGGGCCGTCCGCCTCGGGCGGCCGGCAAGTACCGCCGCGGCAATTCGGGCTTTTGCGGTCATTTGTGCTGCAGGCTCGCTTTCTCGGCGTCCGGCCCCAGGACGGCCTGGCTTCCGGCAACAGGCGAAAACACCGGGTCGTCATCGCGCCACGGCACCCGGCACGGGCGACGGATTTCATATTTTTCGAGGTTGCGTGCGAGGGCCTGGGCTAGCTCCGTGAGATTGGCGGCTCGCGCCTGGGCAACCATTTGCCGTTGTAATCCCACTGCCTTGTCGAACTGGCCCAATTCACTTGTCGAACTGGCCCAATTCAGACGATAGCATCGCCAAGGTCTCGACGTGTTCCAGATCGACGCTCCGAGGATTCGCAATCAAAGGCTGCAGGAGCTTCAGAGCACGCGCTCCGTCGCGAATTTGGTCCTCGGGGCCGGCGACTAAAAGTCGCGCCAATGCATGCTTCATGTCAGGATCGTCGGGAACCGCGGCGAGGCCGTCTTCCACGCGTGTCTTGGCTTCTGAGTAGCGCGAGTAGCGCTTCCGCCTGACAAGGGCCATCGCCTGCATGAAACGCGCGAACCCGTTGCTCGGTTCCAAGGCGACGAACCTTCTCGTAGTGCGAGAGAGCCGCCTCGTCTTGCCCCAAGCGCATGAGCACGTTCGCAAGATGAAAGTGGCCGTCCTTGAAGTCCTGACGCGAGCGAACAGCGGCTTCGTAATGGCGGGCCGCTTCGCGGTCCGACCCTAGCCCAGTGTAAGCGATTCCAAGATTGTAATAGGCCCTCGAATTGCCGGGTGAGAGCCGCAAGGCCTCTCGAAACTGCTCGATGCTCTGCGGAATCTTTCCAAGCTCCAGCAGCGTCGAGCCAAGATCCATCCAGGCCATGGGTTCGCTCGGGTCGGCCTCGACCATCTTGCGGTACTCCGCCGCCGCATCTTCAAAGCGGCCCTCGGAAAACGCGCGTACGCCGCGATGCCATCGAAAGTATTTCCCGGTCTTGAGATCCTGTAACTCGTCGTTCAGAGGATCTGGGAACTCCGGTGTTGCGTTACCGCTTTTTTCGAGGTGCGCGCGGGCCTGGTCGATGTTCCCCGCCTTGCGGTACGCCATGGCGAGCAAGTAGTGGATGTTTGCCGCCTCGGGTTGCAGGTTTAGAGCCTGTTCAAAGCGCTCGATGGCGGCTTGGAGATCGTTTCCGCTTGACGACACCCGTCCCAACCCGGCCAGCGCGGCCGCGGACGAGGGGTCTCGCTGCAGGGCTTCTTCAAAGAGCCTTCGGGCGTCGTCGATGTGATCCAGGCTGAGTTCAAGCTCCCCGAGACGAAGCAGCGTCGCGACGTAGTTCGGCTCGGCCTCCAAGGCCTGCTTGTAACTCCGCGCCGCACTCTCGAGATCACCTACTGAGTCCCGCGTAATATAAGGTAACCTTTTAGAGAGTACAGACGTCTTTTGGATATGGGTTTTCCCAAAGGCGTGAAACGGAACTTTGCCGCGTTAGAGCGGCGGCGCATCGAGGCGGTACGGCTGGTCGTGGAAGAAGGGCTCAGCCAAGGCGAGGCGGCGCGGGGAGTCAAAGCGGCGCAACAGAGCGTGAGCGGTTGGGTGCGGCGATACCGCGAAGGCGGCCAAGCCGGTCTGGCCAAAGCCGGGCGCGCCGGCCGCAAGCCACTGTTGAGCGAGGCGCAGCTCGCACAACTGGAGACCTTCCTTCTCGAAGGCCCTGAAGCCCACGGCTTCTCGACCCCGCTGTGGAGCTGTCCGCGGGTGGCACGGCTGATCGAAGACCGTTTCGGGGTGCGCTACCACGAAGGTCACGTCTGGAAACTGCTGCGCGCGCTGAACTGGAGCCCGCAGCGGCCCGTCGGCAAGGCCCGCGAGCGCAACGAGGAAGCGATCCGCAGGTGGAAGAAGAAGACCTGGCCCACCCTTAAAAAAAAGCCCAAAAACAGGGGCGCACGATCGTCTTCATCGACGAAAGCGGACTGAGTCAGAGGCCGCATCGCTGCCGCACTTGGGCGCCGCGTGGGCAGACGCCCGTATGGGAGTTCAACTTCAACTGGGAGAAGCTCTCGGCAGCGGCCGGAATCACCTTCCACAACTTCTACTTCCGGCTCTATCCCGACGCCATCTGCGGTCCCGAGGTGATCGACTTCCTCAAGGCGCTGGTGCGTCACATTCAACGTCCGTTGCTCATCGTGTGGGATCGCTTGCCGGCACATCGCAGCGCCCTGGTGCGTGAGTTTCTCGGCTACTCCGACGGCTACATCGAAACCGAGTACCTGCCCGCCTACGCGCCCGAGCTCAATCCGGTTGAATACCTCTGGGGCTACTGGAAGCAGCACGAGTTGCCGAACGTCTGTCCGAAGGACTACTGGGAACTCGACGCCCGTGCTCGGCAGGCCTTACGCCGTATGCGCAAGCCACGCCTCGTCGCTGCCTTCTGGAAGCAGTCTTCTTTGTCCTTAGATAACTGAATATTATGCGAGACTCAGTAGGGGGGATCTATCCGTCCCGAGTGGGGCGGAGACCGCACACGCACTGCGTGTGATGGGCTGCCGGGGCGATTAAACAATTGGAGGTGTGTCGCTCTCCCAATGCCTAGCAATCCGGAAGTCGTCAGTTAGTCGGCCATGTACTCCGCTACTTCCGAAGGCGTGTGGCAACTACTCATTTTCTTCATCTTCAACTTTCGCCAATGAGTCACGATTGAACCGGCCACTTTGAAGCTTGCCGCCAGCGAACCACTGACGCTCGATTAAATTCTAGACCAGGTAGATCACGACCCGCGGGCGCCGAAGGCGACCGGCAGGTTCATGGGCTTGTTATCTACCCCTCCCGTTCAGCAGACCTCATGCGCTTCCCCTGCTTCGAAACTTGTCCTTCACATCCATGGCTACTTTCCCTCGCGATCTGAGTCCTGCTAACTCGATGTCGTGGTTCAATTTCGGTTTGTAGAGGCGGAAATTGCTTGCGTTCCCGGGCGCAAGGGTGTACCATGACGGACCCGGAGTCCGATTCGGAAATTCCGGTTCGATTCCGAAGTTGCAGCTAACCTATTTCCCGCTTGGCCGTAAGATGAATTTCTGTTGCATGCTACGATTTCTCGGAGTTCGTATCGTAAGGAAACAGCCAAAGGAGTGAGACTATGCTCGAAGTTCTGTCTGAAGTCGAGACCGAAGTACAGGAATTTCTGTCATCGCAGCCCGTGAAGATGTTCGTCGGGGGTGAATGGACGGATTCCCAGAGTGGAAAGACCTTTGCCACCCGTGACCCCGGCGAAGGTAAAGAGCTGGCCCAGGTGGCCGAGGGTGACGCCGCCGATATCGACCGCGCCGTCGACGCAGCCTGGCAGGCCTTTCGTACAAGCGGGTGGGCCACCATGCCCGCGAACGATCGGGCGGTGATTCTGCACCGCATCGCCGACCTGATCGACAAGCACGAGAAACCGCTGTCACAGCTGGAGTCGCTCGACGTCGGCAAGCCCTACGGCCAGGCCGCCGGCTTCGACATCCCACATACGGCGAACACGTTTCGCTACTACGCAGATCTGATGGTCCACACCCGCCGCACGGAGCCGATTGCGCTTGCCGGCTTTGATGCCCGCACGCTGCGGGCCCCCTATGGCGTTTGCGCTTTCGTCCTTCCTTGGAACTTTCCTTTCCTGCTGATGGGCTGGGGATTTGCGCCGGCTCTTGCTGCGGGGAACACTGTCGTTCTCAAACCGGCTGAGGACACCCCGCTCTCGTCGCTGTATTTCTGCAAATTGGCGGAAGAAGCCGGTGTGCCGAAAGGTGTCATCAACGTGGTTCCTGGTTATGGTGAAACCGCTGGTGCGGCCCTGGCGGGCAACCCGCGCGTCAAGAGGATGTCGTTTACAGGTTCGCCGGAGGTGGGCCGCCTGGTTGGCGAGGCCTGTGGCCGCAACCTGGTGCCGGTGAAGCTCGAACTCGGCGGCAAAGGGGCGGCGGTTCTCTTTGATGACATTGACATCGACAGCACCGCCCAGGCGCTAGCTGAAGCTCTCACCCTCGGCACTGGACAGGTTTGCTGCACCGCGACCCGGTGGCTCGTCGATGAAAAAATCTGCGAGTCCCTCGTCGGCAAGGCCTCTTCCATTCTGAGCAACATGCCGATCGGTCATGGCTCTGATCCGAAGACGCAAATCGGGCCGCTGGTGAGCGAGACACAGCGGACCCGGGTCCTGGGCTATGTGGAGAGAGGCGAGAAAGAAGGTGCCAAGGCTCTGCTTGAGGGCGGCGCAGCAACCGTTGCCGGCCACGAAGGTGGCTACTACGTGAAACCCACGCTGCTGACCGGCTCGCCGGATAACGTCTGCTTCCGGGAGGAGATTTTCGGGCCGGTGGCTTACGTGATGCCTTTCAAAACGGAGGAGGAAGCCCTCGAACTGGTGAACCGCTCCCAGTATGGGCTGGCCAACAGCGTGTGGAGTGCCGACCTCGACCGGGCCAACCGCGTAGCCGAGCAGATGGTTGCCGGCAATAGCTGGATCAACGCTCACAATCTTTTTGCGCACGGACTGCCCTATGCGGGGGTCAACCTGAGCGGCCTCGGCGGCGGCGTGCTGTCGCCCGAGACGCTGTTCGATTACCTGCGTCCGCAGTCGATCGTTCGCGTGCTGGGCTAGGCAACTAGTCTAGGTGGCACTGGAATTACGTGTGCACTCATTGGCCACCATGGCTGTTGCTGGTGGACATGTGGGCGGCCTACGCCAAGGCTGTCAGCGAGCACGCCCCGCAAGCCCAAGTGCTGTTCGACCGTTTTCATCTCGTGCAGCATCTGAATTGAGCAGTCGATGAGGTGCGGCGCGCTCAGATGCGCCGGCTCAGCCGCAAACAGAAGGTCAAACCTACTTGGCCGCGAACCCGACCTCTCGTCCACAACTGAGGCTCGGTTGGTGTCTGTTTGGTGTCTATTTCTCTCGTATTTTCGACATAGCTTAACCTCGGCTCAAGTCTCAGTTTGGATACGTTGTCCCCCACAGTGCCTGGGCAAGACTACTAGAAATTTCATGTTCCACTGTCACCGCCGGCCCATGGGATAAAGTCGATCTCCACGTAATCCGAAATGTTATTCGTTTGTTTCTCTTTCCAGTCCGCGCGGTCCCAAGCTCGGGATCTTTCCGTCGAACTTTTTGCCGTGCCGGTTTTGAAGGCGACCGCTCAGCTTGACAACGCTCTCGGCTAAGCTATGGCAGACCTCGTGACGCTGGAAATACTCTCTCGCTCCTGGGAGGCCGGGATGAGTGTTACGCGTCGCTCCGCTTGCAATAGTCTCGTAAATGTCTCAGGGGGCACCGGCCAACTGAAAAGACTGCCCTGAATCGCGTCGCAGTAATGCAAACGCAAGAACCTCAGTTGCTCATCTGTTGAAACCCACTCAGCAACGACCGTGAGTCTCAGGTTGTGAGCCAGTTCAATAATGGCTGACACTATTCCGGCGGCATCTGGATCGTCGACGACCTCACGCAAAAAACTACCATCCATTTTCAATGCGTGAATTGGCAGAGATCTCAAGTAACTCAGTGAGGAGGCGCCGGTTCCAAAGTCATCGAGAGCGATGCGTACTCCCATCGCACTCAATTCAGTGAATGTTCTGACACTTTTTTCAACATCGTCCATGAACTTGCTTTCTGTGAGTTCCAGTTGCAGCAGATGGGGGGCTAGACCGGTGTCTTGCAAAGCTCGGGTCACGGATTCTACCAAACTTCCTGGCTTGAGCTGGCATGATGAGAGGTTGATCGAGGCACGGAGATGTGGATATCCTCCGCTCGCCCAAGCACTCGCCTGGGCGCACGCTGTTCGCAGCACCCACTCGCCGATCGGCACAATCAGACCCGTTTCTTCCGCTACCGGGATGAACTCCCCTGGGGGAATGAGGCCTTGTACTGGGTGGTCCCAGCGCACCAGGGCCTCAAAACCGTCTATTTGACCGGTCTGGACTGACACAATGGGCTGGTAGTGAACTCGGAACTCCTGGCGTTCAACGGCCCCACACAGCTCGGTTTCCATCTGCAGTCGCCCCTTGCGTTTGCCTCCTTTCGTTGGTTGAAGATTAAGTAAGGGAACCTTGGCGGATTCTCCCTTCTCTTCCCGGCGGCTTAGCAATGGGGGCTCTCCTATGGGAGCCGAAAACTGCCGCGTCACCCCGACCATCGTTTTGTCATCCAGACACATCTCACCCCGCTGGACCTTGCGGATGCCTTTAACCAGAAAACCTTTCGCCTCTTTTTTGTTTAGGAACCCGGCCGCTCCATGTTTCATGGCCAGAGTGTATTGGGCTTGGTCCGCTGAAGCGGTCAGCACAATGGTCTTGGTCTTGAAATGATAGGACCGCAGACGCTGCAGCACCGACAACCCATCTAGCCTAGGCATCATTAGGTCAAGCAGCAAAATGTCAGGCTGATGTTTCTGAAGCGCCTCAATCACTCCGTCGCCGTCACTGGCCTCGGCGACCACCTCGAAATCCGGTTCCAGCGACAGCAAACAGTGGAGAGCCTCGCGAAAAATCGCGTGGTCGTCCGCTAGTGCGAGGCGGATCTTGGGACGCGAGCTGGGCGCTTCTACTCCCGTGCGAGCGCTTCTATTGGCCTGCCTCAGAGCTGTCGGCGGGTTCCGCTCAGCTCGTTCGTTCCCCGAAAACACCTGAGATTGTGTAGCACACGGCCCCCCTTTCTCAATAGGAAGCTGTGTCAAACATCGCTGACTCAGCATTGCCGGCCGCCCGGTCGATCTCTCCATGGCAAATGTGCGACAGACGTCGCTTTTTTGTGCAGGGGGTCAGAATTTGGCAGGCTCCGAGCCGCTCTCGTAGTTTTCCAGTCTCACGACTCTCGGTCTGTAAGAAGCTAGTATGTCACCAGGAGGTGACCCTGGGGAACTGTGGATAATACCAGTACTACCGAAACAATCTACGGTATCACCACGGCATCCAGGGTGTCCCGCGAGCAATCTTACGTGGATTCGCGTAACCCGCAAGGAACTTGCGGCACAAAAAGGGGAGGGGAGGTAGAGGTAGGCTTTCAGGCCGTGACGATGCCATGTTTGATGGCATACCGAGTCAACTCAGCGGTGTTAAAAGCTCCTAGGGCTTTCTTGATCCGGGCCTGGTGGAATTCCACAGTTCTGGGGGATATATTCAAAATGCTAGCGATGCTCTTCACGGCGTGCCCCTCCGCCGTTAACTGCAGTACTTCCCGTTGGCGCGGCGTCAGGGCGGTGGACTTGGGCGGGCCCTCCGATAGCGCTTTCACCATACCCTTGGTCACTAGTGGTGTTACATAGACCCGGTCCTTAAGCACTTCTCGGATCGCCGTGACCAGTTCGGAGACGGCCGAGCGTTTAAGCGAGGTAGCCGCTGGCTCCCTCACGCATAGCCTCGGAGACGTAGGTCGGGTCCGCATGCATGGTCAGAAAGATTACCTTGATGTGCGGTCTATGTTTTCTGAGCCAGCGGGCGGCCTCGAGGCCGTTCAGAAGCCGCATCGAAATGTCCAGCAGGATGATATTGGGGTTCAACTTCGCGGCGGCGGACAGAAGAGCACGTCCGTCCTCGACTGCGCCAACGATTTCGAATTCGGGTTCCAATAGATTCCGGAACGCCTCCAAAAGGAGGGTGTGGTCGTCAGCCAACAGCACGCGGGGGCCCTTTATGATCATTCTACCCCGTATCGCCGATTTGGCCGAAACGTCGCATCGAACAGCCGGTAGTGCACCCGACCCGCCCCCGGAGTCGGATGCTTCGCCCAGGCGCCATCCGCCTCAACGCCCTCCGGTTGGCCAAAACGTGACAAGGCTTCAAGAAATAATCCCGAGCCCGAGCCAACATCGAGGATGAGCCCGAAACCGCTTTCGGGTTTCAACTGTTCCAGCCATTTGAGAGTCAGCTTTTCGCGGGATCTCCACCACCAATGGCGGCGATAGAGTTCGGCGTATTTTACGACATAAGCGGGATCCACCGCTATCTCCCGACGATTCGACTTACGATGTACAGCGGCCGGCGTTTGGTCTCTTCGTAGATTCTGCCGAGATATTCACCAATCAAGCCCAGAAACAGCATCTGCACGCCGGAGAGAAACACAATGAAGAAGATCAACGCGGTGAAGCCCGCGGGTGATTCGTTAAGCACTAATCGAGCGTATAGCGCGTAGAGCAAGTAACAGCACGCCACACTCAGCGCTCCCAGTCCAGCAAAGGAGGCCATCCGCAGAGGCAAGATGGAGAAAGAGAAAATGCCGTCTAAGCCAGGATTTCCGATTTGGCTCCTCTGACGGCACGAGTCTACACCCTCACCCGGCGAAGCGCAACCATTTCTCCACCCGAAAGAGGCGGCGGCTGAGGCGGGACCGATCGAGCCCCCTTCTTGCCCCTCATGGGGGCTGATCCGCCGCTGCGAAGTCAATTTCGCAGACACCCTTCCGAGCTTCCGTCCTCAGTACTCAGGTTTCGCATTCGGCAAGTCGCGTGCTACCCGCCCGGCACAGGCAGCGCCCAGATCCTCCGCAGCATGTCGCCAAACAGGCGCCGGTTCAGATGTCCCTCCGCGAACAAGAGCCAGTAATACCGCGCGTGTTTAATTAGCCGTCCGCCCGTCTTCATCAGCCGGTGCTGCAAGCTCGTCAGCGACCAGCTCTTGATCCGTTGCGGCAGCCCCAGCCGCCGCCACAAGTTGCCCAGGTTATAGGCCAGCACGCTGAGCTGCAAGCGCACCTCGTTCGCCCGGAAGCGATGGCACGACAGCCGCGTCCAGTGCGTCGCTTGCTTACCTTCTTTGATCCACTGCTCCGCCGTGCCGCGCTTGTTGTAGAAACGCACCACCGACCGGCTTGGCAAGCTCATGTTCGTCACGATAAAACCGACGCGCGCGAATAGCTCGCCCTGGTGGTGCTCGACCTTGGCGACAACTCGTCTGGGCCCCTTCCAGCTCTCCGCCTGATAGCGAAAGCTCTTGTAGCGCACTAGCGGCTTGCGGCCGGGCCTCCCCGGCGGACGAAACAGGATGTCTTCGATCTCCAGCTCCAGGCTCTTATTGGCCGGAATGCGGATCGCGTAGTCCGCGCCGCGCTCCTCCAGTGCTTCGTAGATCTCGGGCTTGGCGAAGGCGGCATCGGCGCGAAAGGTGACCTGTTTGCCTTCGGCCAGTTGGCGCTCGATCTCCGGCAACAATAGCTCATCCCAGTCCTCGGCGCTGTGCACGTTGCCGGGACGCAGCTTGGCAGCGAGGCAATCACCATGACCGTTGAACAAAAGCAACGGGTGGTAGCAGACCGACTCGAAGTGTCCGTTGTAGGCACTGCCTTCCTGTTGGCCATGGACCGGACTCTCGGTGGAGTCCATGTCCAGAACGACCCGCTCGGAGTCGTCGAACGCCTCCGCTTGCCCGACCAGCTCTCGGTTCAGCGCCATCAGCCCCAGCAGGTTCTCTTCGCTCGCCAGCATCTCCGTCTCGAAGCCGTGCAGCGTCGAGGTCAAGGCCGCACCGCGATCCCAGATCTTCTGCGAGCCGATCAAGCGAAACGTCGGGTCAGCCGACACTCGGACGGCGTCGTTGACGTCCTCGTAGCCTGCCAAGCGGCTGTAGACCGACTGCCGCAACAGATCAGCGAACGTGAACTGCTTGTTTGTGCCTTGCCGGGAGTCGGTGAGATGCTCGCCGATCAGTTTCCCGAGTCCGAGTCGCTCGTCCAACTCCCGAACCAGGATCAAGCCACCGTCGGAAGTGACGTGCGATCCCTGGAAATCGACTTTCTACGAGCCGTTGAAACTTAGCTGGAATGGCTTGGTTTGTTTTTCACCCATTGGGTGTTGGCCTCCATGGCGTCCTCATCGGGCTCTAGCCCCTATGAATAAAGACGCTCAAGGCCGCCGGAAGGTCGAGAGGTCTGAATCAAATTGGAAATGCGGGTTTCTAGCGCGCACCAGCATGACCAGCGGGAACAAGCGAGACTCACGAGAAAATCGCGATCAACATAATACAAGGAACTTACTAGATAACTCGTTGACTCAGAACGAGTTGCAAAGTCTATTGAGTTCGCGGATCCCACCCTCACCGCCACAATAACTCCCCGTGAACGCAGTTAGTTAACAAGATCTCTTGCTTTGTGTACCTCTCGTGTGCCCTTCGTTTCGGCAAACAAGATCGGATCTTCGCTCCACGTTCTCCTAATGTCGGCTTCGATTTGCTCCTGTCGAGCTTTCACCCAGGGCGCATAATGTCGCTCCGTAACTTTCACACTGCTGTGGCCGAGAAGCACTGAAACCCACTCGATAGGCACCCTTCAAAAGTAAATCGACTGCAAAGGTGTCCCGGAAACGGTGGGCGTGGCCGTCCTTGATGCCAGCCAGCGAAAACAGCGAATGCATGTACTTCATCCACGTGCGAGCAATGCCGTTCGGGTCAGACGTACCGCTCCAAAAAAAGTAGGTTTCATTGGCGTGCTGGAAACAGTTGAGCCCCTCAATCACGGCGTCAGGCAAGAGAACATAGACTGGAACACCCGTTTTGGGGACGTAGAGCAACGCACGGATGTCCCGGGAAATGTGCAGCGGAGCACGATCGGGTCGTGCGGTCTTAGCGTGGAGATGGGGAGTCTTCAGGAAACTGTTCAACGATTGCCGCCGCGGCGGCATCGTAGATGGACCGCGATTGATCCGTATCTCCCATGATTTGAGACAGGAGCTTCCAGACAGCGCCACAGCGAGTGGGAGCCCACCCGCTCCCGAATCCTTGTTGGCGCGGGGTAGCGTTCCAATTATCTCCACGGCGCTCTATTCGAATGTCGCCAGAGCTGGTGATCTCTTCGATGATTACGAGTCGATCGTTCTCAACTGTGCATTTCGCCATGACGATGCTAACGTATCAGGCGGCAATAAGCTCTGACAAATCCCACAAGTGATTCCTGATCCGGGCCTCCATCGCGAGCGTGCCTTTCAGGATATCACCCCGTGGTCTTATCTCACAGCGAAGAAAACCTAGCTCCACGTTATTCTGGGACAAACGGCTGGTGACTGACGGTGGCGGAGCGATGATCGATCAGGTTTGCCACGGGCTGCTAAGGAAGGGGGATGGAGCCCCCACGATGCCGCTTCACGGTTTTGTCGCGCACGCCGCTAACTGGGTCAAGGCGCCAAACTAAAACTTAAATACCTGCCAAAGACTTGCGAAGTCATCCGTCCAAATCAGCGGTGGCCTCTCGTCGTCCAGCCACGTCTCGGCCGCCGCTTGTATCGCTTGCGTCTCGAGAAATACCGGGTCCCTTGTAAGGATCGCCCAGGTCGCTTCGCTAACCCCTCTAGCCTGCTCACTCTCAGACTGGATCAGCAACACCTTACTCCCGAAATGATCCGCGAGACCTCGCACAACCGGCGTCAGGTCGACGAACCGGTTTGAGATGTGAAATAAAAGCACCCCGTCGGGCTTGAGATGTTTCCAGTAAAGATCGACACACTCGGCGGTGAGCAAATGGATCGGGATCGCTTCGCTCGTAAATGCATCGATCGCCAACACGTCAAACCCCTGCGGATGCCCATTAGCCAGTTCTTGTTTCAACCGAACACGGGCATCACCGACGACGACCTCCGTCCGCGCAGAGCTGTCGCCGCGGTAGGTGAAGTAGTTCTCTGAAATCAACACGACGTCGGGGTTGATCTCATAGAACCGGATGAAATCCCCTTGTCGGGCAAGGGCAGCCACCGTGCCGGCTCCCAACCCAACGATGCCAATCCTCAGGTGTCGGTCGGGAAGATCGACGTCCTGCCGACGCGGATGACATTCGAGAGCCAGGCCGATCCCGCTCTGGAATCCGTAATAGGCAGTGGGCCAACGACGCTTTTCCTTATCGGTGTACTGAAATCCATGCATGATCTGGCCGTGGGTGAGCTTTACGTACCGCCCGTTGTCATCGCTGCTTTCTGTAAGGCGAAGTAGACCATAGAAATTGCGTGATTTGACCAGCGCAGTCTCATTACTGGGGAACGTCAGGGCGTAGAACATGGCCAGCATTAGGATTAGGATCACCGGGGGCGGCTTCAACGTCGCAGCTAAGGTGGGTTTCCAGGCACCCGCACGATACCAGCCGGCCAGGGTCAGCAGGCAGCATGCCCCTAGGGCGAGGTGGTGTCCCCAGTAGCCCACAAACAGACGCGGCGCCACCAGCGCGACGAATACTGCTCCAAGCGCTCCCCCCGCCGCGGCGACAAGATAGAACAGCGTCAGGAACCGTGGATGCGGCCTAGCCCGCACCAACTCGCCGTGGCACGCCATGCAACCGATAAACAGTGTGACCGAAAAAACGACAATCTGAATCCAAAGCTTCACCCACGCTCCGGCCACAAGCATCCCGAACGCTAAAGGGACCATCACCCTGAGCAGTAAGCCAAATGCCCGCCGCCTGTACCAGCGCTCGTTATCGAAGCACAGGATGAAGCTCAACAAGTAAAGTGCCAGCGGCAGAACCCACAGGAACGGCACCACAGGCACCTCTTGGGAGATCTGATTCGTCGTTGCCAATAGAAGGGCTGAACCGGTGCCCGCAAGGCAGAGCCAAAACAGAACCGTTCCCGGGCTTGGCGAGATCGCACTTTCCTGTGCTGCCGACCCCTGAGTCGAAGACCCGTTCTGCTTCCTGGCGCCCAGTGTTTCGGTGACCGCATCATTAGCTGACGAGTGTGCCAGACCGCGGGCCCGAACCGCACACCAGGCGCACACCAACACGAACCCCGCGTACCCCCAGGACTAAATCTTTGCCTGCAGAGGCAGCCTCAACAAAGGTTCCAGCAGAAAGGGGTAACTGAGCAACGCCAGCAACGACCCGGCGTTTGAGAGAGCGTAAAGGCGGTAGGTCGAGCCGCCTAAGAAGGTAGCGCCAACCCAGCACTGCAGTAGTGGAGCCGTCGATGACAACAGCAGGAAAGGCGGGCCAACGTTGGCCAGAAGCAGCACTAGTATACGCCCAGTGGGTTCATCTTCCTGCATTGGCTTCCAAACTTCCGGCGCCGGCGCAATAGGGAGCACCAGCAACGACGCCGCCAGCAGCACGACGTGCAACCAAGCCTGTGTCCGTGCCGGAACCCGCTGGCTTAGAAGATGTGCATAGCCATAGCCGGCTAACAACAGCAACTGGAAGAACAATAAGCACGTTGTCCAGACGGTCGGCCCTCCGCCTAACCAAGGTAATATGTATCGGGCGATGACCGGCTGCACCAGAAACAAAAGGGGCTCTTCCGGGTTTTAAGTGGGCGAAGGAGCCAGATCGAGTTTCCCACAGTGGAAGTAGATGGCGTTGATGAAGTTCTGTTGATTGCGGAAACCGCGCGCCGTGGCCTTGACCCATTGAATCCTTGAGTTCAACCCCTCGCTGACCGCGTTCGTATGCGGTGTTTCAGATACGTGAGTATGTTTTCGAGGCGAGCCGTCAACATCCGCGCTACGGTGACCATCGGCGTCAGCCGGCTGCGACTCGCCCAGCCGCGCCATTGCTCGAAGAAAGCTCGCGCCGCCGATTCGCGACGATAGTCGAACAGCCGCATCGCCGTTTCCTTCAACGCCCACGCCCGCGCCGTCTTCAAGTCGCTTTCGCGCAGCGCGCGGAACTCGCGCCAGGCGTCCTCGGAAAAGTTCGCCGGATGCCGCAGCCAAGCGTACTTCGTGCCTGTCAAACGCTCGTCGCCGAGGGCCAGTAAACGCTTGTTCTCCGCCCGCCGCACCTGGTCCACCGCCTTCGCCAGATGCGCCGCGATGTGATATTTGTCGTAAACGATCTTTTTCTCCGATTCGTCGAGATGCTCCCGGGTCGAGGCGACGTAAGGATCCCACATGTCCATCGCGACGGCCTCGACTCGGGCGAGTTGCTCTGCGCTCAACGTCTTCCAAAAGCCGTCCAGGCTGGCCTGGCGGCGTCCCTCGGCGACGAACAACACGCGCGAGCGGTTGAGATCGTTGACGACGGTGAGATAGCGATGGCGCTTGCGGAAGCTCTTCTCGTCGACGCCCAGGTAGGGAATCGGCTCTGCCGCGCGACGTTCGAGCCCACGTTGCACGGCGCGTTCCAGGATGCCGTGAATCTCGTCCCAGCTCAGCGCCAGCAACTCGGCGATGCCTTGCTGGCTGGCTTCCTTCAGCCACGAGATCGCGAGAGCTTCAAACAGCGCGGTGAAGCGGCTGGAAGCCTCGGCCCAGGGCAGTCGCACGACGCGCGGCCCGTGCTCGGAGCAGTCGCTGCGCGGCGGCCGGGCGTGCAGGATCGTGCGGTACTGACAGGTGTCGAGGTGACGCCAGCGGCGTTCGGGCTGATGATCGTGGAGTGCGCACACGGCGCTGCATTGGCGGCACGGCCAGCGGACTTGCTCGTCGTGTTCGAGGAAGACGTGGACTTCGCCGTCGGCTCGGCGCAGCTCCACTCGCACGACTTTCCAGGGACTTTCGATGCCCAGAATCTGGCGGTATAGCTCGCGGTCTTGCATCCCGCGAGACTACCACCGAGCCTCACTCGCCCACTAGAAACCCGGAAGAACCACAAAAGGAAGGCGCTCAAAAAGATGGTCAGGGCGAATACTGCCATGCACACACCCAGCCCAGGCCGGCAGCCGGAAAGCGAAAAGCCGTCGTAGGAACGGGTCGGACCGTAATCGATATAGCGCGGGCTACATCAAGCCCGACGTCAACTTACAATGTTCTAGAATCATACACCTGGGGCACGGAGAACGACAGGTCGCGGAATCGCCGCAAAGCTGCCACAAGATTTGCGAAGGCACACATTGTAGTCTTTGAAGGTCAGACTGCTTCCTGTCGAAGGGCAGACAAAAATACCTCGCTTGCGTTGAGCTGAGCCCCATGGTCCTTTCTAAAAAGGACGCTCAGTATCGTGCCGAGGCGGTACCTCTGAGCCAATGGTTTGCGTCAACCGACCTGTCGCAGGGGGAATCAAAGCTGACCAAGCGCGACGCGGAAATCTTGAGGGCTCTGGGCTATATCCAGTAGTACTCCGCTTCCCACCGATGTCTGGTGGCTAGAAATATGCGACAATATCTTCTGATGTGACCTTCCTAGGCAAGTTCAACTGTCCCATTTAAGATTAAGGGTTTTGCCTCAGTTCGGGGAGTGGTCCCGGCTGAGACTTTAGGGATGAAGTGTCTAATCATCGGCGCTGGAAAAGGTAGTCGTCTACGGCTCAGGGGTGACAGCAAACCCCTCATCCCCATTTTGGGGGTCCCTCTGATCGAACGCGTCATTCGCTCCGCGCGAGAGGCCGGAGCAGATGACTTCTATGTGGTCACCGGATACCACGGGGAGCGTGTTCGCACGTTCCTGAAGGGTCTGAGCGACCGCACGGGGATTCGTATCACCCCCATCATTAACGGGGATTGGGAAAAAGCAAACGGCTTGTCGGTGCTCAAGGCGCGGCAATACCTGGCTGATCCTTTTTTGCTGCTGATGGCGGACCATCTCTTTGAGCCGTCGATCGCCCGTGAGATGCTGGAGATCCCTTTAGCCCAAGGCGAAATCAGCCTTGCCGTGGATAGGGATATTTGTAATTCCCTCGTCGACATGGGGGATGTCACCCGAGTCAAGACGGAAGGGGGGAAGATCAACAACATCGGCAAGGGCTTAACGGACTTCAATGGCTTTGACACGGGGATTTTCGTCTCTACTCCCGCCGTTTTCGACGCGCTGGAGCGTTGCGCGGAGGAGTCCGGCGATACCAGCCTGTCTGGAGCGGTGCGGGTTCTCGCCGCCGAGGGCCGGGCCAAGGCAGTCGATATTAACGGCCATTTTTGGATCGATGTAGATGATCCCGCAGCCGTCAGGCGAGCGGAGAACGTGCTCTTGGCCGATTTAGGGGACAAGCCCAATGACGGTCCTATGTCGCGGCACTTGAACCGACCCTTATCCGTGAGGATTTCCCGCCGGCTTGTCAACTACGGCATCACCCCTAATCAAGTATCCCTGTTTTCGTTCCTTTGTTCCGTGCTGGCGGCTGGCCTGTTCGCAGTGGGCGGCTACCTCGCCCTTTTGCTGGGCGGTTTTCTGGCACAGTTCGCCTCGGTCGTCGATGGCTGCGATGGCGAAGTGGCGCGGCTGAAGTTCCGAACCAGCGCCTACGGAGGCTGGTTCGATGCGGTACTGGACCGTTACGCCGACGCCTTGCTGCTTTTCGGCCTCACCTGGCACGCCTACGCCGACAAGACGGATAGCCTCATCCTATTGACCGGATTTCTGGCGATTATCGGTTCCTTTATGGTGAGCTATACGGCGGACAAATACGACCGCCTCATGCGCGCCCGTATCCGGCACGGCAAGGGATTCCGTCTGGGCCGCGATGTGCGTGTCCTTCTGATATTCCTCGGCGCCCTGCTCAACCAAGCTGCTCTGACGCTGGTCGTTATTGCCGCTGTGATGAACATTGAAACCGTACGCCGCGTCATCGTCTGCCGGGACCATGGATAGCATAGAAAGCACAAAACAAAGAATCAGAGCGACGATCGCGACTTCCAAGGTCCCGGAAGACCCTCTGCATGCTGAAAACACACTTGAGTGGGTGTTAAGGCTCGATGCCAAAGCCGGACAGGCATTGCAGATCGCCGCTCTCGCTCACGATATCGACCGGGCCGTTGAGAGACGGAAAGTGCGTCGCCGCGACTATGACGACTATGAGGCATTCAAGGCTGCCCATGCGCGTAACGGGGCGAACATCCTGCGAGCGATCCTGGAGGAGTGCGCTGTCTCCAAGCCGACCGCGGACGAGGCTTGCCGGCTGGTAGTACGTCATGAGGTTGGAGGTGATTACCGCTCTGATCTGCTGAAGGATGCAGACAGCATTTCGTACTTCGAGGTCAATATGCCGTTCTACTACGAACGCGAAGGCTGGGAGGAGACGAAGCGTCGTTCTATTTGGGGCTATCGGCGTCTCTCAGCGCGAGGGAGAGAGATCGCGAACAGCATCACCTACGACGACGAGGCGTTAACACGTCTGCTAAAGGAGGTGATGCGAGAAAGCTTGTCGCAAAGAGTAACCATGTCCGCGAATCGACTTCAAGCATGTGAATCGAAGCATGTGAATCGACAGGCAGGCGAAGTCAATCGGGACCGTGATGAACGTTCGAAACGATACGCCGCGTCTTCCTCTGGCGGGATCGTGCGTAGAACGTGATCGTAGGTAGAATAAGATGCGCCAAATGGAGAGTCAGAGCAACGGTCGTGGGCTGTAAGGTCCCGGAAGGCCTCCGCCATGCTGAGAGAACTCGTATGGGACTTGCAATAAGTAAGACGAGCAACTAGGCTTGGGATAGTTTCCGTATCATTTTTTCCTGAATGAAGTGGAAATACTCCTGTCCTTATTGAGGTCTTCGCACACCTGTGGCGGCCATTCCGTTTTGGGCCGAAAGTTGTACCTCAACAAGTAGCGGTCAAGAACACTGTTGTTCCACAATGAGACCAGGACCATCTTCTTCCGGCGAAGGATGCCTCGGACGTCCACGGGCTTAGAAAAGTCGAGAAAGTCCTCCCAGGTTCCGCTAAACCTCTTCGGCCACTTTCTCGCCAGCGGCGAGGATGCCGCTCGCGGCCCGACCCTGGAGAGTTTCTCGAACGTTCCCCGGTTGTACTTCTCCAACGAGATTTCTCTGTCGAGCGGGTAATAGTCGCTCTCGGTGTCGCCATGATCCGCCACGATTGTTAGGTTGCGCCAACCGGCGGGCATCGTCCCGTGCTTGCCCCACTGCACGCTAACGGCCGGCTGCCCGCCAGACCGATGGGCCTCTTCGAGCGCGGCGGGGAGGGCCCGTAAAATCAGTCCGTGAAAATAGGTGAAGTAATCGACGACCCGCTCTCGCCTTTCATCCAGGCGGACCCACATCAGTTCGTGATCGCAAGGGTCGTTGTCGTCGGGAAAGTCGATGTCATCCTCCCAAAAGAAGTGGTAGGCAATCCAGGGCGCGTTTGGATGGATGACAGCAGCTGCGTCTCGGAGACCGAATGGCTCACTCGGCGTGGCGAACACCCGAGGAGCAAATCGCAACGCCAGCTTCAGTTCGGCTTCGGAAGGCGCGCGTGGCGGATCTGCGCTGAGGACGCGTTTGTAAGCCCCGCTTGCTTCGTCTAACTGGCGCTTTAGGTGTACGTCCAGTGCCTCTCTATTGGCCTGCCGTGCCTCCGTCACCTGGCCATCGCAGGTAGGCTGCAGGTCAACACGCTGTCCGTAACTCAGGGCTACCAATAGAGCCATTCCGGCGATTCCTTTGCTTCCCTCCACAGAACCCCATAAAAGAGAGGACGTCGGTCGAAGCATCACGGGTACAATTGATTGACAAAGTCCACTGTAAGGTGGGCGAGCAACCCTGCAGGCCGTAACACGAGTGAAGCTTGAGCAGGCCTCGAAAGCGAAGTCGTGGACGCCGACCCGCCTTGGAAACGGGGAAGGCAGCACGAGCCGGGAAGCCACCGACACGCGCACTGGCTTGGTCCACCGGGGTAAGGAGCACGGCATGCCGGGAAGGCAGATCGCGTTAGAGAGGGAGACCCCGTGTCGGTGGAGCATGGTACCAACGCCATCGGAAGGGATGGCGGCCGGCACTGGGAGTCGGACAGGGCCATAAGAGGGAATGGGCATTGCCCATTAAACCCGCTTCCTCGCTACTACGAACCTAGCCGCCACCCTCTCGCCTGCCACCGACTTCCTGGTTTTCGCCAGTCGCTTTCGCGACGGGACGAGGAGGGTTTCACCAGTTGCTTAGCATTCAAATTGTCGACATCGGCACGCAACTGATGGAAGCTTTCGCCGGCCTCGAGCGAACGCGAGAAGTTTTAGTAGGGATGGTCAAAGCGAAGGCGGGAATAGCTTTAGCACGGTCAGGCTGGCGGCCCCGACCACGAGCGCTGCGGTCAGCCCGACCACCATCGGCCGCCAGCCCAGCTTGCGGATTCGGTTCAAGTCCGTGCCCAGACCGACCGCCGCCATGGCGATTGCCAGCAACCCGCTGGAGACTCCATCGGCCAGACCGATTACCGCCTGCCAGGTAGCCGGATCGAGAAGTCCGAACGGCCTGTCTCCGAGATCGCCGATACTGCGGACAGCGGCGAGTCCCAAGTAGGCCAGCACGAACGCCGGGGCCACTTGCTTCAATCGCAAGGCGGCTTTGCGCGTTTCTTGGGCTTCGGAGCGGCTCACGAGGAAAGCCACCAAGGGGATGATGACAATCATCGACGTGTTGCGGATGAGCTTGGTGACAGTTGCCACATCGAGCGCTTCCGGTGCCTGGAATTGTTGGCGGTACATCATCGCCGCCCCGGTGACCTGCGCGGTGTCGTGGATGGATGTGCCCAGCAAGTAGCCGGCAAGGTGGCGGTTGCCGTCGAAGATCATGAATGCGAACAGCGGATAGCACAGCATGGCCAACATGCCGAACAGCGTCACACAGGCGATCGAGTAGCTGACTTCGTCCTCTTCGGCGTCGATGACCGACGCGGTCGCCGCGATTGCGCTGACTCCGCAGACGCCAGTTCCCACCGCGATCAGATAGCCCTGCTTCACCGAGATCCGCAGCGCTCGGCTGAGAGGGCCGACCACCAACAAAGCCGTGGAGATGCAACAGAGGATGACGGGCAACCCTGCGACGCCGATCGCCGCGACGGCTGAGAGACTCAACCGCAAGCCTAGCAAAGAGATTCCAACGCGAAGGACGAAACGCAAACAGCCCCTCAGCCCGGCCTCGTAGGGTCGAGGAATGCCGATCGTATTCCGTAACGTCGCGCCTAGCGCGATGGCGAGCGGGATCGAACCGATCGGGCTCTTCTCAAAACCCAGTAGTCCCTCGCCGATCCAGTCCGCTACATAGTGCGCACCCAAGGCCAGCAACCCGGCCAGAAACAGGCCGGCGGGGAGTTCGGCGAAGTCGTCGAGGCGGCGGTAGAGTTTCGAGGAGCGGGTGTGGGTTTGAACCGCCGCTGGAGGCGGCAGGCCCTCGTAGCTGTCTAGCCAGGTGGCCCAATGGCTCTCCGTGCGCTGGGTTTTGGTGCTGAGCTGTGAAAGCATTGGAGGTACAAGTTAAGCAGTCGCAGAAGATTGAAATTTGGAAAAAACGTGCGGCAGCACCATTCACTCGGTAAAGTCGGCCGGGGTAATCTTCTTGCCGGCTTCCAGCACGGCGACGCGCATCCGGCTTCAGTCAATTGCTTGGCAGCGAAGCCTCCCGTCGCCCCCGAGCCGACTACGACGGCGTCGAAAACGTCACGGTTACGGTCGATGATCTGCAGCACTCGTCTTACTCTACTTCAACCAGGATTTCCGATTTGGCTCCTCTGACGGCACGAGTCTACACCCTCACCCGGCGAAGCGCAACCATTTCTCCACCCGAAAGAGGCGGCGGCTGAGGCGGGACCGATCGAGCCCCCTTCTTGCCCCTCATGGGGGCTGATCCGCCGCTGCGAAGTCAATTTCGCAGACACCCTTCCGAGCTTCCGTCCTCAGTACTCAGGTTTCGCATTCGGCAAGTCGCGTGCTACCCGCCCGGCACAGGCAGCGCCCAGATCCTCCGCAGCATGTCGCCAAACAGGCGCCGGTTCAGATGTCCCTCCGCGAACAAGAGCCAGTAATACCGCGCGTGTTTAATTAGCCGTCCGCCCGTCTTCATCAGCCGGTGCTGCAAGCTCGTCAGCGACCAGCTCTTGATCCGTTGCGGCAGCCCCAGCCGCCGCCACAAGTTGCCCAGGTTATAGGCCAGCACGCTGAGCTGCAAGCGCACCTCGTTCGCCCGGAAGCGATGGCACGACAGCCGCGTCCAGTGCGTCGCTTGCTTACCTTCTTTGATCCACTGCTCCGCCGTGCCGCGCTTGTTGTAGAAACGCACCACCGACCGGCTTGGCAAGCTCATGTTCGTCACGATAAAACCGACGCGCGCGAATAGCTCGCCCTGGTGGTGCTCGACCTTGGCGACAACTCGTCTGGGCCCCTTCCAGCTCTCCGCCTGATAGCGAAAGCTCTTGTAGCGCACTAGCGGCTTGCGGCCGGGCCTCCCCGGCGGACGAAACAGGATGTCTTCGATCTCCAGCTCCAGGCTCTTATTGGCCGGAATGCGGATCGCGTAGCCCGCGCCGCGCTCCTCCAGTGCTTCGTAGATCTCGGGCTTGGCGAAGGCGGCATCGGCGCGAAAGGTGACCTGTTTGCCTTCGGCCAGTTGGCGCTCGATCTCCGGCAACAATAGCTCATCCCAGTCCTCGGCGCTGTGCACGTTGCCGGGACGCAGCTTGGCAGCGAGGCAATCACCATGACCGTTGAACAAAAGCAACGGGTGGTAGCAGACCGACTCGAAGTGTCCGTTGTAGGCACTGCCTTCCTGTTGGCCATGGACCGGACTCTCGGTGGAGTCCATGTCCAGAACGACCCGCTCGGAGTCGTCGAACGCCTCCGCTTGCCCGACCAGCTCTCGGTTCAGCGCCATCAGCCCCAGCAGGTTCTCTTCGCTCGCCAGCATCTCCGTCTCGAAGCCGTGCAGCGTCGAGGTCAAGGCCGCACCGCGATCCCAGATCTTCTGCGAGCCGATCAAGCGAAACGTCGGGTCAGCCGACACTCGGACGGCGTCGTTGACGTCCTCGTAGCCTGCCAAGCGGCTGTAGACCGACTGCCGCAACAGATCAGCGAACGTGAACTGCTTGTTTGTGCCTTGCCGGGAGTCGGTGAGATGCTCGCCGATCAGTTTCCCGAGTCCGAGTCGCTCGTCCAACTCCCGAACCAGGATCAAGCCACCGTCGGAAGTGACGTGCGATCCCTGGAAATCGACTTTCTACGAGCCGTTGAAACTTAGCTGGAATGGCTTGGTTTGTTTTTCACCCATTGGGTGTTGGCCTCCATGGCGTCCTCATCGGGCTCTAGCCCCTATGAATAAAGACGCTCAAGGCCGCCGGAAGGTCGAGAGGTCTGAATCAAATTGGAAATGCGGGTTGATACGAGTGACACGGTGCTATTCTATTTGGTTGGGAGCTTCCGAGCACTGTCCGTGTTGGAGATAAGTGAGGATTGATCCCATTACCGGAAACCGGCCGCGATGACCTCCGGATCATCACATGCTCGATAACGCTTTCCATTCAGTGCCTTGCTGTGCCGGGACCGTCAATACCTAATTTAACTGTTTTTCGGGAGGCTGCATGGACGTCGAGCAGCAGGTGAAGAAAATTATTTGTGAACAGCTAAGTGTCGAGGAATCCGAAGTGACGCGAGACGCTTCGTTCGTCGAAGCGCTCGGTGCCGATTCACTCGACATCGTAGAGCTGGTCATGGCGCTCGAAGAAGCGTTCAGTATCGACATCCCAGACGAGCAGGCCGAAAAAATCAGAACGGTGGACGACGCCATCAAGTACGTGGAAAGCAGCATCAAGAAGAAGTGAATGCCGTTCGTAACTGGCGGCGGATAGGCGGGAACTAGATTGTCGCGAAGGGTGGTGGTTACCGGGGTCGGTCTGCTGTCTCCGGTGGGGATCGGAACGGAAGAGACCTGGCAGGCCCTTCGCGAAGGCCGCAACGGCATCGGCCCCATCACGCTGTTTGACCCCGAGGGTTTCCCCTGTCGGATCGCCGGCGAAGTGAAGCGCTTCGATCCCCTCGACTATGTGGCCAAGAGAGACGTCAAGAAGATGGGGCGATTCATCTTTTTTGGGATCGCCGGCGCGGAGTTCGCTCTCAGAGCTTCAGGGCTTGCGATTACCCCTGCCGTCGCCGAGCGAGTTGGGGTCTATATTGGCAGCGGCATCGGCGGGTTCGACGTTATCGAACGGGAGCACCGCGCGCTACTGGAAGGTGGGCCTGGCAGGATCTCGCCTTTTTTTATCCCTGGCAGTATCGTGAATTTGGCCTCGGGCCAGGTGTCGATCCGGACGGGCGCCAAGGGTCCCAATTCCGCCACCGCGACGGCCTGTACGACGGGCGCGCACGCGGTGGGGGACTCGTTTCGCATCATCGCACGCGCCGAAGCGGACGTAATGATCTGTGGTGGTACCGAGGCGGCCATCACGCCGATGGGTGTCGGGGGGTTTGCGGCAATGAAGGCCCTCTCGACCCGCAACGATGATCCCGCGCACGCCTCCCGCCCTTGGGACACCGAGAGGGACGGTTTCGTCGTCGGGGAAGGAGCCGGAATCCTCCTTTTGGAGGGCCTTGATTTTGCCCTGCGGCGGGGCGCGCCGATTCTGGCCGAGCTCGTCGGTTACGGCATGAGCGGCGACGCCCACCATATTACTTCCCCTCCCGAGGATGGAGATGGCGCTTGCCGCGTGATGATGAATGCCATCCAGGACGCCGGGATCTCGCCAGAGCAAATCAGTTACATCAATGCGCATGGAACCTCGACCCCGGTGGGCGATCGCGTCGAGTCGCAGGGCATCAAGAAAACGTTTGGCGATCACGCCTACAAACTGGCTGTCAGCTCGACCAAATCGATGACCGGACACCTGTTAGGAGGTGCGGGAGGACTCGAGGCCGGTATCGTAGCCTTGGCGCTGCGTGATCAGGTTGCTCCTCCGACTATTAACCATTTCAACCCCGACCCCGAATGCGATCTCGACTTCGTTCCTCATCAGTCGCGGGCCATGGAGATAGAATACGCGTTGACGAACTCCTTCGGTTTCGGTGGCACCAACGGCGCGCTCATTCTCAAGCGATACCCGAGCCGCGATGGGAGCGGCTGACGTGAAAGCCGCCGTTCGCTACGGCGTGCCGCGGCGGAAGTTCCCGATCATCCGCCTGGCTTCTAAATATACGTCACCGAACTTATGAAGCGGACTACTGCGTGGCGAGGAACAACTTAAATCCTGTACGGCTTGATCGGCCACCCTTGCCGATTTGCTGGAACAGGAAGGAGACGTCATTTCTTTCGCTGTCGGAGAGCGCGTACACGCGGATGACCGCGTTCCACTTGCGACCCTCTTCCTGATACTGGGGCAGCCCCGTCTTGCTGAAGTGGCGTTCCTGCTCGTCACCGAGCGGATCGGCCGAGGAGCGCATGAAGATGGTTCCCACCAGGGGATTGGAGAACTCGGGCGTTTCGTCATCGTCTTCCCACAGCTGTCCGCTGACAACAGCTTTGACCTCATCCCCATGCGAAAAGGCCAAAACCGGCTGTTGGTCTTCAAAACGAACTTCGATCTCGAAGTGGCCTTTCTCGAGAACTGCTCCGTCAGCCGTACGAAGAGCAACCGGCAAGTTCACTTCACCGGCATAACAGGGGGATGGCTCAGCAGCCTCCTGGGCGCCCAACAGGCAGGTAACAGCCGCGAAGCAAAGAGTCCTTGCAAACATTACCAACACCGCCTTCCTGGGGGCTAGCTCCATAGCCGTGGCAAGCGTCCCCGAACCACACCGATTCTCGGATCTCTCTTCCGAGGTTGCGCCCGTGCGGTCTTACTCTTTGGCTTCCGTATGTACCGCGAAGGTCTGGGTCACGATTTTTCAATCACGGATCACGAAAGTATCGGTGCCCAGGACAACCTTAACTTTTTCCGACTCGGCCGTCCAGACGATGTAGGCGGTCTCGCCGTCAACGATTTGCTTGATCATCTCGAAATCCGACCCAGGCGGGAACATTTCTCCGAGTTTTTCAAAAAACGGTCTGATCGCCGCCGTACCTTCGAGGACGCCGTCGGGGGTAAGGATCTTACTTTCCTCGGTGTAATCGCTCAGGATATCATCGACGTCGCCCTTCCCGAAGGCCTCCAAATGGTGCGCCAATGTGGCCTCGGTTTGTCGGCTGATTTCGGCGCTGTCTTTCACTTCGGCCGGGGGCTCGTCGACGGGCTGATTCTGACAGCCCCACGAGATCAAGCCAATAGCTAGCAGCAAAGATAAGTTGTGTCTCATCGTTGTTCCTTGGTGCTGGTGTTGCTCCTGCATGTCTTCCCGGAGAGCGCGCCCGAGGCTCTTTCCTTCACGACTTTTGGTCGTTTAGGGATAGGCCACGGACGCAACCGTTTCGACTCCGTGTTTTCGTCTCCATTTTAACGTCCGCTTCAACCTCGACCCAACCTCCCGCGGCGCCCTGTCCCCTGCTGGTTCGAAGCGCGGAGTTAGGCCGTCGGGCTATGCTTGGGTCAACAGTTTCGCGAGCTCGTGGCTGCGGTGTCCCGAGTGTCCTACACCCGTAAGACGCCGGTCGAGGCCCTGAAATCGATAAGTGAGCTTCATGTGATCGAGCCCCAGCAGTTCGAGCATCGCACCCTGCAGGTCGTTGACGTGAAACTTGTTCTCGGCGGCCACGAAGCCAAGGTCGTCGGTCGCTCCGATGGCTTTGCCACCGCGCACACCGCCGCCCGCCAGCCAAGTAGAGAAGCCGTAGGGATTGTGGTCTCTGCCCAACTTGCCCTGCATGACGGGAGTGCGGCCGAATTCTCCGCTGCAGACGACTAGCGTGCTCTCGAGCAGTCCGCGTTGCTTCAAGTCCTCGAGCAGGCCGGCCACGGGCTTATCCATCTCCCAAGCGTTCTCCATGTGGTTCTTGTCGCACTCACCGTGTCCGTCCCAGTCGCTGCTATAGAGGTGCACGTAGCGCACTCCACGCTCGACCATTCTTCGCGCCAAAAGACACATGCGGCCGAACTTTTCGGTCGGCTCGTCGTCGAGCCCATACATCTTGAGAACGTGCCGCGGTTCTTTGGAAAGGTCGATCAACTCCGGCGCGGCCATCTGCATCCGAAAGGCCAGCTCGTAGTTCTTCATGCGGGCCTCGAGGCGCGTGTCGTCGCCCCGGGTTTGCAGATGACTGCGGTTCGCCTTCTTGACCCTAGCAAGGATTCTCCGCTGCCTCTGCAAGTCAATCTGCGGCGGTGGACTGAGGTTTTCGAAAGGCAGCCCGCGGGTCGAAACCACCGTGCCCTGGTAGATGGCGGGCAAATAGCCGGTCGCAAACAACGACTTGCTGGACCGCATGTGTCCGTCGGCCATCACAATATAAGAAGGCAGGTTGTCGACCTCGCTGCCCAGTCCGTAAAGGATCCACGAGCCCATGCTGGCGGCTCCGATGCGAATCGATCCCGTGTGCAGGTAGCTCAGAGCCGGTCCGTGAATAAACGCCTCGTGATAGCACGAGCGAATCACGGCCAAATCGTCGGCGTGCTTGGATAAGTGCGGGAAGAGGTCGGAAATCTCGAGACCCGACTTGCCGTGCTTCTTAAATTTCCGCCGGGTAGCCAGCAGTTTGGCTTCGTAGGCGTCGATTTGCGCTAGCAGTAAGCCCTCGCGGTAGCTCTCCGGCAGCACTTGTCCGTCGTAGCGTTCAAGAGCCGGTTTGTAGTCGAAGCTGTCTACTTGACTCAGCCCGCCCTGCAGGAAGATGAAGATGACGCTCTTGGCTTTTCCCGGGAAATGGGGCGCTTTGGGACCTAGCGGATCATACGACGAAGGACCGCGCGCTGCCAACAGACTCTCTTGGTTCAACAAGTGGCCCAAGGCCAGCGAGCCGAATCCAAACGACGATTTCTTCAAGAACTCTCGCCGGGAATCTACCTCCAGGCTTCCGCGGCAAGCTGGTGTGCGCATGGGGTCCCCTCCCTTCATCAATCTACAAACAGAAATTCGTTCAAGTTGAAAACAGCCAAGCAGAGTTCGGTGAGCGCTGCCGCCCGGGGTGCATCGATCGTCTGCAAAGCTTCCGGCAACTCTCCGGGAGGCTCTTTCCAAGCGCCCTGCGCCCCAGCCGCTTCCAGCATTTCGAGATCGTCCTGTTTTTCCTCACTCGTCGGCGGCCGGCCCATGGCGGTCCGCCAGGCGTTTTCGACCCAAGCCTCCGCGTCGTCTCCGTGGTCTTTTACAAGCCGGTCCGCGAAATGGAGAGCCTGCTGGAACGACATCTCGTTGTTTAAGAGCCACAGCGACTGAGGAGCTACTGTCGTCACGTCCCGGCGCTCGCAAGTGACGGCGGAGTTGGGTGTATCGAACTTCTCAAACATCGGGAAGTCGAAGTTGCGCCGCCGGAGAATATAGATCGCTCGGCGCGTGTGGTCTTTCGGGTCGGCGTTCACTGTCCAAGACCACTTCCTCCTCAGGGGCGCCATTTCCGTTTGCGACATCGCCGGTAGCACAGGCCGGCCCCACATCTTCGTGTTCAACGTGCCCGCGACCGAGTGAATGTTATCCCATACGGCCTCGGCCTCCAAGCGCCTGCGGTTCGTGCGCCAGAGGTAGGAGTTCGTCGGATCCTTCCGGGTATTCCCCTCATGCTGGAACTCGCTGGACCTCTGGTAGGTCGACGAAAGCATGATCAGACGGTGCATCGATTTCAGACTCCAGCCGCCCCTCACGAACTCAGTCGCCAGCCAGTCAAGCAATTCGGGATGAGTGGGCGGCTGGCCCTGGCGGCCGAAGTCGTTCGATGTGCTTACGATTCCCGCACCAAAGTGCCACTGCCAGAGGCGGTTGACCATCACGCGAGCCGTCAAGGGATGATGGGGATTTGTCAGCCAGAGCGCGAACTCTTTCCGATAGCGAGGCCCGTACCGTTCTTTTGGCTCGAAGTTCACCCCGTCGCCGAAGACTCGGGGAATGGCGGGACCCACCTTCTCCTTGAGCTGTCGGACGTCGCCGCGATCACGGACGTGTACCGCCCGAATCAACTCCGGCTCGACGTGGCCCAGCACAGTCGCTGAAGGGGTGTCGAAGAAGGTGTCGTACTCCACGTTGTGCGAGGGCTCCAGCGTAGGGAAGCTGATGACGGCTTCCGCCAATCGGTGGACCAGAGTTTCGTACTCGTCCTTCTCCGCGGGGGTCATGTGCTTTCGCAGGTCGGGCCTCGTCCGTTCCCCGCGATCGAAGTCAAGAAGGGCCTCGACGGCTTTCTCCAAAGGCGCAGCAAGCTTTTGCTGCTCTTCCGTCCGATCGTCTTCCGGCACCTCGTAGGCGGCGACAACTTCCGGCGAGAACTCGGCCTTCTTCTCTTCGGTGATCCTCTTTTTCACTCTGTCTTCGAACAGCCCGTACGCATCGCGCACTTCATCGAGCTCGATGTAGCGGGGAAAGTCATCTCTGCGATGCAACACGGACAGCGCGGTAACCACGGGAATAGTGACCGGCTGACTGGTAGCAAAGATGGCCTGCATCGAGTAATAGTCCCGCTGCGAGAAGGGATCGAATTTATGGTCGTGACAGCGGGCGCAGCCCAGCGACAGCCCCATGAACGCCGCACCCGTCGTATCGACCCAATCGGTTAGCCTTTCGTAAAGAAGCCTGGGCGTGTCGAGGTTGGATTCCGCAATGACGGGACCGAAGCCGTACATACTGGTGCCGACGCGCGCCTCCAGGTGTTCCAATTTCTCCGGCGGGACCGCGTAGTTGCTGTCGAAGAGATCGAGATTATCCGGCCACAGCTCGTCTCCCGCGATCTGTTCCTGCACGAAACGGTCGTAGGGCTTGTCTTCGTTGAAAGACTTGATCACGTAGTCTCGGTAGCGCCATGCGTTAGGGGCATAGAGGTCCGACTCGAAGCCCTCGCTGTCGGCATAGCGCACGACGTCGAGCCAGTGCCGGGCCCATCGCTCACCGTAACGGTCGGAAGCCAGTAGCTTATCGATCAGCTTTTCGTAAGCCTGGGGAGAAGTGTCGTTTAGAAACTCGTCGATTTGCTCGGGGGTTGGAGGTAGGCCGATTACGTCGAAATAGGCGCGGCGGACCAAGGTGAGCTTACTGGCCGGCGGCGCCAACGCAAGGTCCTTCTCTTCGATCTTCGCCAGGGTGAAGGCGTCAATCGGATTGTGAACCAGGTCGGCGTGTTTAGCCGGCTCCGGGACGGCCGGACGGGGTGGTTTCCGAAAAGCCCACCAGTCTGGTTCGGCATTCCCTTCTTTCGCGGACCTGGGCCAGCGAGCGCCTTGGTTGATCCATTTGGTCAGGGTTTCCAGTTCCGCGGTGGGCAGCGGCTCTTTGCTGCCGGGAGGCATCGCCAGGTCGCCGACGTGAGCAGCTACCTGATACAACAGGCTTTCGGCGGCGTTTCCCGGCGCCACCGCGGGGCCTCGACTTCCCCCTTTGAGCAGTGTCTCCCTCTGCCGCAGGTCCAAACCCGACATCTGCGCCGAGCCATGACAGGCAAGGCAGTTCTTCTCGAGGATAGCTATCGCCTCGTCGGCGAGCGACGAGCTTGCCGCAGCGGGAGCCCCACACACCACAAGCCACAAGCTCGTAGCTAGGGTTACGAAGCAAGTGCGAAAACTGCCCATGGCCGCCCTATCTCCATTGGCGTTCGGCATGCCCCAGGCTCACCAAACACCGTACGCCCGGAACCCGCGAAAGAAACGGCTGACACACCGTATACACAGGTTGCCCGATTCGCGCCGGCAACCACACTCAGTATAAGTCCGGAGTGACTCTGAAAACAAGAATGTGAGAGTGGGAATGCCCCTTCCGCAGAGTGAGTCGAGGGAAATATAAGCCCGGGTACCACATGGAGGTGCGGCTTTACGTGCTTGGCACAGGTGCGCTGCTGGCCTTTCAACCTCAGATCCCGCTATTGCCTTCGGGGTTACCCGGGCAGGAACGAGTATAACGCCTCTGCTTGAGTCGGTCAATGGAATTTTTTACTCCGAACGAGAGGTCACTGGCCACCAAAATGCACGATGCAATAGCCCAGCTCATACGCTTCGGGTTCTATCGGCAGCGCCCAGAGTCCGTGTCTAAACGTCCAATTGTTTTGTGGCGCACGCTCTCAGCGTGCCGCGTCGCGACTCTTCTCGACGCCTGGCGCAGTTCGGTTACCCCAGTTTCAGCAACGTACAGACCACTAGCGATCCCGCATTTCTCACAGAGGGTGTCTACCACGGGCTGCTAGGGGCGGGCCCGCACACCAAGCAGCGACCGCCACTTTTGGCGGTCCTAGTTTCGAGTTCGGCCGGCAATCCCGCCGGCTCCCTTAGTGTGCAAAGCTGCTCCGGGTCGGCTAATATACTAACGGTAGGCATCCTTCCCTGTAAGAGTTGGCCATGAAACCCTTGAGGAGTTTCATTCTCGCGATCACATTGATCTCTTCGTGGAGCATTGCCGCGGCAGCGGAAATCCGCTTCAACCGTGATATCCGACCGATCCTGTCGAAGAACTGTTTCCAGTGTCACGGTCCCGACCGCAACGCCCGCCAGGCAGACCTCCGTCTAGACAGGAAAGAAGAAGCCGTCGCGGCAGGGGCCATCAAGCCCGGCGACCCAGGCAACAGCAAGTTGGTGCAGCGGATCCGCGCCTCGGACCCTGTCCGCGTCATGCCGCCATCCTGGTCAAACAAGAAACTCAGCGACGAACAAAAGGACCTGCTAACAAGTTGGATCGATCAAGGTGCTGAATACGAACAGCACTGGGCCTACATCAAACCGGAGCGACCCGAAGCCCCCAAAGGTGCATCCGCGATCGACTACCTGGTCAACAAGAAACTCGAAGAGAAAGGCTTACAACCTGTCGGCCAAGCCGGCCGCCGCACGCTTGCCAGACGCTTGAGTCTTGATCTAACCGGGCTGCCGCCTTCCCCGGAAACTGTCGATGCTTTCGTCAGCAACAGCGACGCTCGTGCTTACGAGAAGCTGGTGAAGAAGTTCATGTCATCGCCCCAGTTTGGGGAAAGAATGGCGGTTCACTGGCTGGACTTGGTGCGGTATGCCGACACGATGGGGTTTCACGGTGACGTGCCGATCAACATGTACCCGTTCCGGGACTACGTGATTCGTTCGTTCAACGACAACAAGCCCTTCGACCAGTTCACTCGCGAGCAACTTGGGGGCGACCTTTTACCGAACCCAACGACTTGGCAGCGGGTCGCCAGCGGGTATAACCGCCTCAACCGCATGACCAACGAGGGCGGCGCGCAAGCCGGGGAATACTTGGCAAGATACCTGTCCGATCGACTGCGGGCGACTTCGAGCGTTTGGCTCGGTTCAACACTGGGATGCGCGGAGTGCCACGATCACAAATTCGACCCCTTTGCGACCAAAGACTTTTACCAGTTCGCTGCCTTCTTCGCCGACATCGAGGAGGTAGGTGTCTACCCAGGGACTTGGGACTTCGGTCCTCGGGTCCGGGTGCCTACTCCCGAGGGGGAACAGGAGATCGCCGGAATCGATCGCCAAATCGCCAAGTTCGAGCAAGAAGGCAAGGGGCGGCTTGCCGCCGGCGAGACAGAGATGGAAGGCTTCGCTCGCCACATTCGAGAAAACCTCGAAAGCTGGGTCGTGCCGAAAGTGCGCCAGCTTGCCGCGAAAAGCAAAGCTAAGTTCCGCCGCCACAAAGACGGGACGATCGAGATCAAAGGAGAAGCCCCGGTTACCGACATCCATCGCGCCGATCTGAAGCTTGGCCCGGGGAAGGTAACAGCAATTCGATTGGAAGTGCTTCAGTTTGATGCCGAGAAGCGGTTCATTCTGACCCGCTTCACGGTCGAGCTCCTGCGCCGTCGTTCACGACCGCAACCCCTTCCCATCGTGGCGGCGTTCGACAACGGCCACGAAGATCGCCGCAACGCGCTCTATGCCCTCGATGACCACGATCAAAGCGGCTGGGGCCAATCGGGCGAAGCGGGGGATCCGTCGCCGCAAGCCATCTTTCTTCTCGATTCGCCTTTGGAAACAAGCGTCGGTGACTCACTCCGGGTCCGTATGTACTACGAATGGAAGCATAAGACTAAGGCCCCGAGCCGTTTCCGGCTGTCGGTTACCGATGCCGCGTTCCCTGAATTCGCACCGCGAAAGAGTGTGCGAGAAGCAGTCCTGGCAAAGGATGATCTCACGGCTGACAAGCAGACAGCGCTCAAGGAACATTTTTCTAGCATCACCAACGGGAACTCCCATTGGAAGCAGATTCGGGAGTTGGAGCGACAGAAGCAGGTCGTCGTCCAAGCAGGCGGTGACTGTCTCACCACGCACGCGGTAGAGCCGCGAACGGTTCGGGTTCTGCCGCGCGGCAATTGGATGGACGAGTCCGGAGAGATCGTCGAGCCCCAGGCGCCTCACTTTCTCAAGCAAATCCCCATTCGAAACGGTCGCCTCACGCGCCTCGATCTCGCCAGTTGGCTCGTGGACCGCGACAACCCCCTAACAGCGCGCGTCTTCGTCAACCGCCTTTGGAAGGCGTTGTTCGGAACCGGACTGTCGAAGATACTCAACGACATCGGGTCGCAGGGAGAGGCGCCCCAGAACCAGGACTTGCTCGACTGGCTGGCCGTTGAGTTTATGGAAAGCGGCTGGGACGTCAAACACATCGTCCGGACAATGTTGCTGTCCGAGACTTATCGCCGTTCGAGCGAACCGAGCGGAGAGTTGAAGGCCGGCGACCCTTACAATATCTACCACGGGCGCCAGTCGGCCACCCGGCTGGACGCGGAGTTTATCCGCGACGGCGCCCTAGCGGTCAGCGGACTGCTGAATCCCGCAATTGGCGGTCCCAGTGTCAAGCCTTACCAGCCCCCCGGCTATTACAAGGAACTCAACTTCCCCAAGCGTACCTATAAGCCGGACCTGAACGAGAACCAGTTTCGCCGTGGCCTCTACACGCACTGGCAGCGGCAATACCTCCATCCGTCGCTGATGGCGTTCGACGCTCCCTCGCGCGAGGAGTGCGCGGCCGACCGTTCTATTTCGAACACACCACTACAGGCGCTTACCCTGCTGAACGACACCACTTACGTAGAAGCAGCGCGGGGGCTCGCAAAACGGATTCTGCAGTCGGACGAAACGGATACTGGCGCGCGCCTCGATTTCGCCTTCCGGCACGCCTTCTCTCGAAACGCGGGGGCTGAGGAACGCGAGGTCCTTGCGCAACTCTTGAAGAGCCGGCGCGAGCATTTCACGAGCCACCCCGAGGACGCCGAGAGTCTGCTTTCGGTCGGTATTTCCGAGGTCCCGGAAGACTTGGACCTCGACGAGCTCGCTGCTTGGACCAGTGTCGCGCGGGCGATCTTCAACAAGCACGAGTTCATCATGAGGTATTAGGGGGTAGATGATGAGAACGAGCGAATTTCACCTCCAGACCCGCCGGGCCTTTTTGGGCCGCACGTCGATGGGCCTTGGTTCAGCCGCGCTGGCATCTCTTCTCGAACCCGACCTGTTCGCCGCCCGGCCGGGCATTACGGGCTTCCCGAACTACGACGCCAAGATCAAGCGGGTGATTTTCCTTTGTATGGCCGGCGGTCCGGCTCACCTCGAGCTACTGGACCACAAGCCCGAGCTGGTAAAGCGAGACGGCGAGCCTATGCCCGAGTCCGTCACGAAGGGCCAGCAGATTGCCCAACTCCAGGGCAATGAACTGCGCATTCTGGCGCCGCAGCACCCTTTCAAGCGCTGGGGCACGTCGGGCCAACACTTCACGTCGTTGCTGCCCCACATTGGAGGCATTGCCGACGACATCTGCATCATCCGATCGCTGCAAACCGAGCAGATCAACCACGACACGGCTCATACGTTCATGAACACGGGCAACCGGCTGCCCGGACGGCCCAGCATGGGCTCCTGGATCACCTACGGGCTGGGTAGCGAGTCGGAAGACCTGCCGGGCTTCGTCGTGCTGACCTCCGAGGGCGGGGCTCAGGCTCAGCCCATCGCGGCGCGGCAGTGGCATTCGGGTTTTCTGCCCGGCAGATACCAGGGGGTCAAGTTGAACTCGAGCGGGGACCCCGTCAACTACGTCCGTAACCCCAAGGGCGTAAGCCGCGAAAACCAGTCCCAGCTCATCGATACGATCACGAGCCTCAACCGCATCCAGCAGGATTCGATGGCAGACCCGGAGATCTCGACTCGTATCTCGCAATACGAGCTGGCGTTTCGCATGCAGATGAGTGTTCCCGACCTGGTCGATTTCAGCAACGAGCCCAAGCACGTTCTCGACATGTACGGCACCAAGGGCGGGGACGGGTCGTTTGCCTCGAACTGCTTGCTGGCCCGGCGCCTGGCCGAGCGCGGAGTTCGCTTCATCCATTTGTATCATCGCGGATGGGACCATCACGGCGAAATCAAAAAAGGCATGATTGAAAGTTGCGGCTATGTCGACCAAGGCTCCGCCGCACTGGTGAAAGACTTAAAAGACCGCGGCATGCTAAGCGACTCGCTCATCCTCTGGTGCGGAGAGTTCGGCCGCACGCCCATGTCGCAGGGCAAAGACCGTTCGCTTCTTGGACGCGATCACCACATCAAAGGTTTTTCCATGTGGATGGCCGGCGGCGGCATCAAAGGCGGCATCAGCTACGGTGCCACGGACGACCTCGGTTATAACGCCGTGGAGAATGTTGTCCACGTCCACGATCTCCACGCGACGATGCTGCACCTGCTCGGCATCGACCACAAGAAGTTGACCTACCGCTTCCAGGGCCGCGACTTCCGGCTCACCGACGTCCACGGCCGCATCGTTCGCGACATATTGACGTAGGCGGTTTAGTTAGTCGAGACCGATTTAAACCCCGTTTAGACCAACACTCGCAGCCAAGAGCCTGGTGAAATCGGCGCCTGCACGTGGCGCACGCATTCTTGCGTGCCGTGTCGCCATTCGTGGCGACATCGAGCTCGCAGCGAAGCCACAGCTTTGTGCGGGGAGATAACAGGAAAATGTACTCGAGGTGACCGCCTCTAAAAGAGACCCGGGCGGCTTACGGCATTCCCAAGTACACCACGGCGCAGGCCACCCTCGAATGCAGCGCCATGGGCTTGGGCAGCGTAACCATGAGTGCAAGGCTTACTCAGCTGGAGTTTTGCGAAACGTCTGTCCTTGGGGTCTGGAAAGTGTTTCGGTATTTTACGGAGGAAGCCGCACCCTGCACATCACCTCCGCCGGTAGCCCCCAAGGCCCGTACTGGTCATGGCTGCTCGCGAGGACACTGACGTCCTGTTTGTTAAGCGCTTCGATCTGTCACATACCCTGTCACTTTAATCGGGCATTTGCGCGCGATCGCGACCAGAGACGCACCGAAGGGAATCGGCAGCGACCGGCTCAGGGCAAATTCTGCCGTCGAGCCGTAGACGAGCAGCGAGTTCAGCCATCTCGGCGGTATGCCAGGAAGCTTCGCCGGCGCCGGAATCAGCGCCTCCTTAAGGCGCGTCAGTAACTTGGCTACGAACAGCCAGTGGAAGAAATAGTGCATGGTTCGCACTCGTCCCCCGGCTTTTTCGAACGCTTCATGCAATGATCGCTTCGTGTACCGGGGAACGTGCCGGTTCAGCTCGTCGTGGCGGGTCCATAAGCAATTGAAGGCTGGTACGGTGACAACCAGCAAGCCGTCGTCTTCGAGGAGTTCCAGGGCGTGGCCGAGAGCACCGACCTCGTCGTCCATGTGCTCGATCACATCCAACATCAAAATCAGCCCGTATCGCCGATTTGGCCGAAACGTCGCATCGAACGGCCGGTAGTGCACCCGACCCGCCCCCGGAGTCGGATGCTTCGCCCAGGCGCCATCCGCCTCAACGCCCTCCGGTTGGCCAAAACGTGACAAGGCTTCAAGAAATAATCCCGAGCCCGAGCCAACATCGAGGATGAGCCCGAAACCGCTTTCGGGTTTCAACTGTTCCAGCCATTTGAGAGTCAGCTTTTCGCGGGATCTCCACCACCAATGGCGGCGATAGAGTTCGGCGTATTTTACGACATAAGCGGGATCCACCGCTATCTCCCGACGATTCGACTTACGATGTACAGCGGCCGGCGTTTGGTCTCTTCGTAGATTCTGCCGAGATATTCACCAATCAAGCCCAGAAACAGCATCTGCACGCCGGAGAGAAACACAATGAAGAAGATCAACGCGGTGAAGCCCGCGGGTGATTCGTTAAGCACTAATCGAGCGTATAGCGCGTAGAGCAAGTAACAGCACGCCACACTCAGCGCTCCCAGTCCAGCAAAGGAGGCCATCCGCAGAGGCAAGATGGAGAAAGAGAAAATGCCGTCTAAGCCAGGATTTCCGATTTGGCTCCTCTGACGGCACGAGTCTACACCCTCACCCGGCGAAGCGCAACCATTTCTCCACCCGAAAGAGGCGGCGGCTGAGGCGGGACCGATCGAGCCCCCTTCTTGCCCCTCATGGGGGCTGATCCGCCGCTGCGAAGTCAATTTCGCAGACACCCTTCCGAGCTTCCGTCCTCAGTACTCAGGTTTCGCATTCGGCAAGTCGCGTGCTACCCGCCCGGCACAGGCAGCGCCCAGATCCTCCGCAGCATGTCGCCAAACAGGCGCCGGTTCAGATGTCCCTCCGCGAACAAGAGCCAGTAATACCGCGCGTGTTTAATTAGCCGTCCGCCCGTCTTCATCAGCCGGTGCTGCAAGCTCGTCAGCGACCAGCTCTTGATCCGTTGCGGCAGCCCCAGCCGCCGCCACAAGTTGCCCAGGTTATAGGCCAGCACGCTGAGCTGCAAGCGCACCTCGTTCGCCCGGAAGCGATGGCACGACAGCCGCGTCCAGTGCGTCGCTTGCTTACCTTCTTTGATCCACTGCTCCGCCGTGCCGCGCTTGTTGTAGAAACGCACCACCGACCGGCTTGGCAAGCTCATGTTCGTCACGATAAAACCGACGCGCGCGAATAGCTCGCCCTGGTGGTGCTCGACCTTGGCGACAACTCGTCTGGGCCCCTTCCAGCTCTCCGCCTGATAGCGAAAGCTCTTGTAGCGCACTAGCGGCTTGCGGCCGGGCCTCCCCGGCGGACGAAACAGGATGTCTTCGATCTCCAGCTCCAGGCTCTTATTGGCCGGAATGCGGATCGCGTAGTCCGCGCCGCGCTCCTCCAGTGCTTCGTAGATCTCGGGCTTGGCGAAGGCGGCATCGGCGCGAAAGGTGACCTGTTTGCCTTCGGCCAGTTGGCGCTCGATCTCCGGCAACAATAGCTCATCCCAGTCCTCGGCGCTGTGCACGTTGCCGGGACGCAGCTTGGCAGCGAGGCAATCACCATGACCGTTGAACAAAAGCAACGGGTGGTAGCAGACCGACTCGAAGTGTCCGTTGTAGGCACTGCCTTCCTGTTGGCCATGGACCGGACTCTCGGTGGAGTCCATGTCCAGAACGACCCGCTCGGAGTCGTCGAACGCCTCCGCTTGCCCGACCAGCTCTCGGTTCAGCGCCATCAGCCCCAGCAGGTTCTCTTCGCTCGCCAGCATCTCCGTCTCGAAGCCGTGCAGCGTCGAGGTCAAGGCCGCACCGCGATCCCAGATCTTCTGCGAGCCGATCAAGCGAAACGTCGGGTCAGCCGACACTCGGACGGCGTCGTTGACGTCCTCGTAGCCTGCCAAGCGGCTGTAGACCGACTGCCGCAACAGATCAGCGAACGTGAACTGCTTGTTTGTGCCTTGCCGGGAGTCGGTGAGATGCTCGCCGATCAGTTTCCCGAGTCCGAGTCGCTCGTCCAACTCCCGAACCAGGATCAAGCCACCGTCGGAAGTGACGTGCGATCCCTGGAAATCGACTTTCTACGAGCCGTTGAAACTTAGCTGGAATGGCTTGGTTTGTTTTTCACCCATTGGGTGTTGGCCTCCATGGCGTCCTCATCGGGCTCTAGCCCCTATGAATAAAGACGCTCAAGGCCGCCGGAAGGTCGAGAGGTCTGAATCAAATTGGAAATGCGGGCTAAGGCCAGCTTGAACAGGCGTGTCACCGTGTACCTCGGCTGCCCGCCGAAACGCGTGTCTCGGTCTACTGTAATTCCGATCTGCTTGAAGCCCACCCAGGCCCGTAAACCTCGTAGGTAACGATTGTGCTCGGTCGTACTCTTGAGCGCATCGACCACTCTTCGCGACAGAAGCGCAAAATCTCCCGCGTCTGGCGGCGTGCGCGTATCCGACAGCGCCGAGATAAGCCGATAGTAGAGATAGTAGGACAGGCGCAGCCATACGGACTCTTTACGAGTTGCTCGAATGGCATAAACGACGTCGTAGCCCTGACGATACTTCTCGAGAAACCGCGGAATGACCTCGGGCGCGTCCTGCAGATCACCGTCCATGACGACGACGCACTCGCCCTGAGCGTGTTCCAGAGCGGCCGTAATCGCCGCCTGATGGCCGAAATTGCGTGAAAGATGGATGGCGACGCAACGGGAATCTTCCGCAGCGAAGGCGTCGAGCATCTCAGCGGTCGAATCCGTGCTCCCATCGTCGACGAATAGCGCTTCGTAGGCATCGACGCCCGCGTCCCGAAACGTTTCTTGAATCCGCTTCAGAAGCTCAGTCAAAACCGCTTCCTCATTGTAGACAGGCACTGCGACCGATAGCTGAGGCACTGAATTCATCTCTCTAAATCAGACTCAAATGCTATTTTGGCTACTTCTCTCCGAGATAAGCAACCAAGGACAAGGAGCTCGTTCGATGAGATGATTTGTTCGGACAGCCCCAAGAAGTTCCCTTGCGGACTTGCTCAAGCTAACGGGCATTCCAGTGCGCGTGGGAAACTTCTCCGCCCTCGGGCGGCCAACTTTGAGCAGCCTTGCCGTAGTGTCGGATCTCTGGAATCATTACGTGACCGCAGTCCACCGCGCATCCATCCCTTACAAACAGATCCCCACACAGCGCGGCACCCGCTTGGCCGGCCGCTCCAGGATGCATTTCGTCTCCCCGGTGTTGCACGGCCTCAGTGCGATCTCCGTGTTTAGTCCGTCAGTGGGAGTGCGCCTCTTGGTCGCCATTTCGATTTGCGGAGGCATACTTCTTTCGCTGACTTTAGTGAGCGTTGGATTGCATTTACTCACTGATTTCAGCGTGCCCATGTGGACACTGACCACTCGTGTGGCACTGCTTGTTTTACTTCTGCAGCTCTGCCTGTTCGTTGGCCTATTTCTCTTTCTGGGGCTTAACCGAAGGAACTCCACGGACTCCGGGCCAGTCAACGAATATCAGGTATATGGGGTATCCACTTGACTCAGGTAACCCCAACATCTTGTGGTTGGGCTCACGGGGCCTCAGCGTCCCAGTCGGCGACGATCGATCGATACGGCGTTGGGTCCACGGCGACTGCCTGCTGCACAAGGCGGTAGAAGAGTTTTCCCCGGCTGCGTGAGTTGCGCCGGTTGAAGCGGAACACAAACTCGTCGAGGTAGTAGTCCAGATGCTCGTGACTAACCGCGCCTTGGTGCGTGCCCAGCAGCCAGCGCTTGAGCAACGAGATCGCTTGGTGCACCCTCGGCAATAATTCCGAGGCCTGCTTGCGGCGGCCCGACAGAAAGACGATGCGATGCTGGTAGCCCTTCTTCTCCAGCGGCTCGTAGCCCAGCCAGCCGTCGGTGTGCACCACGCTTCCCGGCTCGACCGACTCCTCCACGAAGGGCATCAAACTGGCCGCCGATGCGTTCCGCACGCGCTGCATGCGGATCCGTCCTAGCCCGCGGCCTCTCTCTTCCGCGGCTACTGCAATCAAGGCTTTACGCTCGGTCTGCCGGCCGCTCACACCCTCTTCCTCAGCGCCCCAATAGGTCTCATCGACCTCGACTACGCCCGCCAATCGCTCCCGCCCCGGACGCACCATCGCTCGCCGCAGCTTGTGCATCCAGGTCCACGCGGTTTGATAGCTGCCCAACCAGAGAACGCGCTGCAGACCCAGCGCGCTGACCCCGTTCTTTTGCGAAGTGACGTGCCAGATCGCCCGGAACCACAGCCGCAGCGGCTTACGTGTGTCTTGGAAGATCGTGCCCGAGGTCACCGACGTCTGCCGCCCGCAGCGAGCGCATTCGAACCACACTTTGCGCACCGGCCAAGCCCGCTCATGCCCGCATCCCGGACAGCGGAAACCCTCCGGCCAGCGCAACGCGGACAGATAGTCGCGACAGGCCTCTTCGCTGGCGAAGCGTACCTCGAACTCGAGCAGGTCGCGTGGATAATCCTCCACGAAGGCGCATACTACATCTTGGGGTCACCTGAGTCAAGTGGATACCCAATTCAGGTATTGTAGATAAACTTATTAGAGCGGAGGTTTAGTTTGTGCAGCTTTACCTACGTTGGGCAAGAGTTGGAGATATTCAGGCACGCCAAAAACTGGAAAGCCTATGGGGCATCCCGCGTCAAACCGTTCCTCGCCGCTGATGTACTGGAAGTCGGGGCTGGAATTGGAGCAAACACGCTACTGCTGCGACGGCACACAGACGGTCGGTGGGTCTGCTGTGAACCAGATCAAGCCTTGGCAGCTCTCCTCTGCAAACCATGCGCAAGCCCTTCGACACATCACCCTTTTGAAGTTGTTCAAGGGACGATCCATGAGCTCCCCGTCGAAACGGCGTTTGATACCATTCTGTACATTGACCTCCTCGAGCACATCCAAGATGACGCGGCTGAATTGAGGATAGCCGCCTCGCGTCTGCGGCCCGGAAGCCATATGATCGTCCTCGCGGCTGCCTGGAATTTCCTGCACTCGCAGTTCGACCGCTCGATCGGCCACGTGCGACGCTACACCAAAAGGGCCTTGCGCGGCGTGGGGCCACCAGACCTAGAGCTTCGATGCCTCGAGTACCTGGACAGCCTGGGGATGCTTGTGAGCGCGGGAAACAAGCTCCTGCTGCATTGCTCCCTCCCGACAGACCGACAGATTCGCTTTTGGGATAGCCTCCTCGTCCCTTTGTCTCGCGGACTTGGCCCCTGGCTGAATCACGCCATCGGAAAATCCTTGCCGGCGGTATGGCGACAGGCAGCCTGCAGCTAGCAACCATGACAATCCGACGAGTACAAATGAAAGCGTCGTACCCGAACATCCTTAGCGGAGCGCTCCGCGCCTTGGTCGCTGCCGGAGCCTTAACCGCCGTATCCCTATTTTTTTACCACATGGCGTTTCATCAGTTCCAGTTGTACGACGACGAAGGCTACGTCATGCTGACGCAGCAGGGCTTCAATAAGGGTTACGCTCTCTACGACGACATATGGGGTATCCACTTGACTCAGGTAACCCCAACATCTTGTGGTTGGGCTCACGGGGCCTCAGCGTCCCAGTCGGCGACGATCGATCGATACGGCGTTGGGTCCACGGCGACTGCCTGCTGCACAAGGCGGTAGAAGAGTTTTCCCCGGCTGCGTGAGTTGCGCCGGTTGAAGCGGAACACAAACTCGTCGAGGTAGTAGTCCAGATGCTCGTGGCTAACCGCGCCTTGGTGCGTGCCCAGCAGCCAGCGCTTGAGCAACGAGATCGCTTGGTGCACCCTCGGCAATAATTCCGAGGCCTGCTTGCGGCGGCCCGACAGAAAGACGATGCGATGCTGGTAGCCCTTCTTCTCCAGCGGCTCGTAGCCCAGCCAGCCGTCGGTGTGCACCACTCTTCCCGGCTCGACCGACTCCTCCACGAAGGGCATCAAACTGGCCGCCGATGCGTTCCGCACGCGCTGCATGCGGATCCGTCCTAGCCCGCGGCCTCTCTCTTCCGCGGCTACTGCAATCAAGGCTTTACGCTCGGTCTGCCGGCCGCTCACACCCTCTTCCTCAGCGCCCCAATAGGTCTCATCGACCTCGACTACGCCCGCCAATCGCTCCCGCCCCGGACGCACCATCGCTCGCCGCAGCTTGTGCATCCAGGTCCACGCGGTTTGATAGCTGCCCAACCCGAGAACGCGCTGCAGACCCAGCGCGCTGACCCCGTTCTTTTGCGAAGTGACGTGCCAGATCGCCCGGAACCACAGCCGCAGCGGCTTACGTGTGTCTTGGAAGATCGTGCCCGAGGTCACCGACGTCTGCCGCCCGCAGCGAGCGCATTCGAACCACACTTTGCGCACCGGCCAAGCCCGCTCATGCCCGCATCCCGGACAGCGGAAACCCTCCGGCCAGCGCAACGCGGACAGATAGTCGCGACAGGCCCCTTCGCTGGCGAAGCGTACCTCGAACTCGAGCAGGTCGCGTGGATAATCCTCCACGAAGGCGCATACTACATCTTGGGGTCACCTGAGTCAAGTGGATACCCAATTCGACGACATTTTCACTCAATACGGTCCATTTTCCTACATCCTCCGCGACTTCATCTATCGAGCGATTCCCGACTTGTCGGTCACCCACGACACCAACCGCATGATATCCCTTATCTTTTGGCTCTTCCGGGTTTTAAGTGGGCGAAGGAGCCAGATCGAGTTTCCCACAGTGGAAGTAGATGGCGTTGATGAAGTTCTGTTGATTGCGGAAACCGCGCGCCGTGGCCTTGACCCATTGAATCCTTGAGTTCAACCCCTCGCTGACCGCGTTCGTAATGCGGTGTTTCAGATACGTGAGTATGTTTTCGAGGCGAGCCGTCAACATCCGCGCTACGGTGACCATCGGCGTCAGCCGGCTGCGACTCGCCCAGCCGCGCCATTGCTCGAAGAAAGCTCGCGCCGCCGATTCGCGACGATAGTCGAACAGCCGCATCGCCGTTTCCTTCAACGCCCACGCCCGCGCCGTCTTCAAGTCGCTTTCGCGCAGCGCGCGGAACTCGCGCCAGGCGTCCTCGGAAAAGTTCGCCGGATGCCGCAGCCAAGCGTACTTCGTGCCTGTCAAACGCTCGTCGCCGAGGGCCAGTAAACGCTTGTTCTCCGCCCGCCGCACCTGGTCCACCGCCTTCGCCAGATGCGCCGCGATGTGATATTTGTCGTAAACGATCTTTTTCTCCGATTCGTCGAGATGCTCCCGGGTCGAGGCGACGTAAGGATCCCACATGTCCATCGCGACGGCCTCGACTCGGGCGAGTTGCTCTGCGCTCAACGTCTTCCAAAAGCCGTCCAGGCTGGCCTGGCTGCGTCCCTCGGCGACGAACAACACGCGCGAGCGGTTGAGATCGTTGACGACGGTGAGATAGCGATGGCGCTTGCGGAAGCTCTTCTCGTCGACGCCCAGGTAGGGAATCGGCTCTGCCGCGCGACGTTCGAGCCCACGTTGCACGGCGCGTTCCAGGATGCCGTGAATCTCGTCCCAGCTCAGCGCCAGCAACTCGGCGATGCCTTGCTGGCTGGCTTCCTTCAGCCACGAGATCGCGAGAGCTTCAAACAGCGCGGTGAAGCGGCTGGAAGCCTCGGCCCAGGGCAGTCGCACGACGCGCGGCCCGTGCTCGGAGCAGTCGCTGCGCGGCGGCCGGGCGTGCAGGATCGTGCGGTACTGACAGGTGTCGAGGTGACGCCAGCGGCGTTCGGGCTGATGATCGTGGAGTGCGCACACGGCGCTGCATTGGCGGCACGGCCAGCGGACTTGCTCGTCGTGTTCGAGGAAGACGTGGACTTCGCCGTCGGCTCGGCGCAGCTCCACTCGCACGACTTTCCAGGGACTTTCGATGCCCAGAATCTGGCGGTATAGCTCGCGGTCTTGCATCCCGCGAGACTACCACCGAGCCTCACTCGCCCACTAGAAACCCGGAAGAACCTATCTTTTACCTGTTGACGATCATCCTTCTTGCAATGGCCACCTATCGCCTTACACGCTCCGGACTCCTGGCCGTAATTGTCTTGGCCGGCTCTACTCTCGAAGCCGGAGGGCCGTTGGGCGCCGAGCCGGGTCATCCACAAGACCTCATTGCGCTCCTGCTCGCATGTCTATTGGTGGCCGCGACCCTAAAGGATAGGTCGTTCATGCGTCCTGTGCTGCTGGGTACGCTCCTCGCTGCGATAACCATGACCAAGATCAACGAGGGGATTTACCTGTCCGTGGCACTTTTCCTGGCCACACTCTTCTATTGCCGCAATACGACACGAGCCACGAAGATGTTGTGGATCACTGCATCCACAGCGGTTATTCTGATGCCCATCATACTGATGCGGCACCACCTCTTTAATCCCATCACATGGTCGATCGTGAGCGGAATGCGCGATAAACCCTGGATTTGGTTCGCTGCGATACAGCTGGCGGCGGCGTTAGCTTGGTTCCTCGTATCGTCGAGCTGTGAAAGGAACGAGCGCGGGAAGACTTTCCCCTGGCGTCCTTTTGCCGCATGGATGGCCCCTGCCGGCGTGGTCGCGCTCGGGTTGACCTTCTACTGCGTCGTTAGAGGCTCCTCCATACACGGACTCCTCGACGGCATTCTCCTTCGACCTCTATCCTTACCTGCCGTATTCAGCCTTCCAATCCGGTCGCTCTACAGTTACCACGCCCTCTTCGCGATACTTACCTTCTCTCTGGCGACTCTGTATTTGTCGTATCCAGATTCCTTGAACAACACCGTCGTGCGCAGCGGGTCTCTATATTCTAAAAATCGTGATAGGCATCGGTTTTCTTGTACGGACAACGCAATTTGGATATGCGGAGTGGCACGCTGCATTTGACACGGCGCACGGCTTCCTCGCTGCTCCCTGGGCGTGGTTACTGTTGATTCCAGAGAAACGGGGCGAGAATGTCGATAAGCTTCGTCCTCCTAATTTTGCAGAGTATCTTCTGGGCATGGTTACCATTCTCCATCCACTCTATGCCTATCCGGTTGCTGGATCCCAAGCCGCTATTGTTGCGCTCGTGGTCCCCGTGTTCGCGGCGGTGCTGGCGCGTCAGGGGTTCAGCGCACTCCTCTCAGACCTAGCTGCGCACGGTGGCCTCAAACAGGCTACGCAGCACGTCCCCTTGCTTACGTCGATCGCCGGCAGTGCACTGGTTGGCGTATTTCGCTAGCGCGTACTATGCCAATAACGTCGAGCGAGGGCTTCGAACTTTCCTGCGCAGAGATCCCACGATGGGACTGCCTGGAGCTAGGCGCGTTCACATGCCGCGCGACGAGTATGCGGAATACCTCGCTCTGACCCACAACCTGCTGGCACACACAGATCAGTTTCTCGCCCTAAACGCGAACGGAGTGAATCGCCTCAATCGTCTGTACTTTTGGACGAAAACAGATCCTCCGACATATTACAACGGCAGCAATTCCTGGTTTAAACTCCTTCGCACAGACGAGAAAGAGGCCATCCGTGATGCACTAGAGGCCAATCTCCGTCCCGGGGTTGTGGGCGGACGAAGCATGACCGGGGGCGCGAGGTGGCAAGGCCCATTCTACGATTACCTTACAAAGTCGTACGCACGCGCCATGCGACTTGGTAAATATGCCATCTAATGGGGTATCCACTTGACTCAGGTGACCCCAAGATGTAGTATGCGCCTTCGTGGAGGATTATCCACGCGACCTGCTCGAGTTCGAGGTACGCTTCGCCAGCGAAGAGGCCTGTCGCGACTATCTGTCCGCGTTGCGCTGGCCGGAGGGTTTCCGCTGTCCGGGATGCGGGCATGAGCGGGCTTGGCCGGTGCGCAAAGTGTGGTTCGAATGCGCTCGCTGCGGGCGGCAGACGTCGGTGACCTCGGGCACGATCTTCCAAGACACACGTAAGCCGCTGCGGCTGTGGTTCCGGGCGATCTGGCACGTCACTTCGCAAAAGAACGGGGTCAGCGCGCTGGGTCTGCAGCGCGTTCTCGGGTTGGGCAGCTATCAAACCGCGTGGATCTGGATGCACAAGCTGCGGCGAGCGATGGTGCGTCCGGGGCGGGAGCGATTGGCGGGCGTAGTCGAGGTCGATGAGACCTATTGGGGCGCTGAGGAAGAGGGTGTGAGCGGCCGGCAGACCGAGCGTAAAGCCTTGATTGCAGTAGCCGCGGAAGAGAGAGGCCGCGGGCTAGGACGGATCCGCATGCAGCGCGTGCGGAACGCATCGGCGGCCAGTTTGATGCCCTTCGTGGAGGAGTCGGTCGAGCCGGGAAGCGTGGTGCACACCGACGGCTGGCTGGGCTACGAGCCGCTGGAGAAGAAGGGCTACCAGCATCGCATCGTCTTTCTGTCGGGCCGCCGCAAGCAGGCCTCGGAATTATTGCCGAGGGTGCACCAAGCGATCTCGTTGCTCAAGCGCTGGCTGCTGGGCACGCACCAAGGCGCGGTTAGCCACGAGCATCTGGACTACTACCTAGACGAGTTTGTGTTCCGCTTCAACCGGCGCAACTCACGCAGCCGGGGAAAACTCTTCTACCGCCTTGTGCAGCAGGCAGTCGCCGTGGACCCAACGCCGTATCGATCGATCGTCGCCGACTGGGACGCTGAGGCCCCGTGAGCCCAACCACAAGATGTTGGGGTTACCTGAGTCAAGTGGATACCCCATTTGCCATCTATTTGAAAAAGGATTCACAACCCCGGAGACCTCTCAATATCTGGCTGCTGTATGGAGCGCGTGACTTCGCTACTTCTCGAGACACACTTCCACTTATTAACAGCCTCTTGGCCGGAAGGGTTTCGTCCACACTTTCGTTGTGGTTCCGCACCAGTGGGAACGGCGTTCTGCTGGGTCTTCAGAATCAGGAGGGCACGCACCGCCAGCTGGCTCTCTACGTGGGGATCGACGGGAAACTGCGCGGCGGTTTCGTTTCCACAGGACTTACCGAACCGCCTTTCGTGTCCCCGGCCCCCGTCAACTACGGTCAATGGCATCACGTCGCACTTCAGGTCGGGAAGAGCCAACAGACGATGTTTGTCGATGAGGTTTCTCTCGGCACGGTCGATAGTGAATTTCAGTTGGACGTGACGCCTGTGGCGCAGCTCGGTGCGGGCGCTTGGCGAGGTTTCGTCGGTGCTGACAACGCCCGATGGAAAGTCTTTCGCGGTAGCATTGAGAATGCAGTTCTTGCTCCCGGCGTCGTCTCACCAAAAGTATTGGCCCTGCTCGGGCCAAGCGCAAAATAGTCCCGCAGCGCAGACCCGGACCGTCGTTTGGCCCAGGCCTGCGGCTGTTTCTTCTTCCGTTCCTATGGGTCATGCACCAATCGGCGCTTGGACGTGGGGCACGCATTCTTGCGTGCCGCGTCGCCATTCGCGGCGACATCGAGTCGCACGAACAACCGTGTCCATTGAGCAGCCCACGAACGCCTGATCTCACCACTGTCACAGCGATTGGGGAGAAGGGCCCAGTCGCCAGGCGCGCGGCGATGGGTTGTGTCGATCGTTTGGGGGAGAGTTCGTAAGGCGTGTGGGCGGGCTCAATCGCGCCACTACGTCTCAAACGGCGGGGCTTTGCTCCACGACTGCTAGCCGCTGGTGAGAAAAGCGGGCTAGGAGCCAGTCTCACAGAACGAAATTTGGCCATTTTGACCACAATATCTTGAGCAACTCTTATCCCTCATGTCTGTAGTATCGAAAATGTTCTGTGGGGCAGGCTGCTAGGCGAACTCCCCGCTTCGGGGTAAAAAAAAGCCCGCACGTAGCGGGCAGACTTCAAACGTTGAAGCAACTTCGGCAGGTACGGCGTCCGTGATCAGGTCACATCTTGACAGAATCGACGTTGATGCTGTCGCCATCTACCGTGCCGGCGATGGTGACTTTGTGGCCCACGTGATCCTTCACCGCGTCCTGGTTGTCTACCTTGTATACCTTCTTGTCGGAATCGTCCACAAAGACGATTGGCTCCCCGCCGTCGACGCACTTCTTGGCGCAGCCGGCATGACCTTCGCTGGCCGCGTTACCCTTGTTCGCGCATGCCGCGTCGGCGATCCAGCCTACCAATTCCTTTTTGTTGTGTTGGTCGGCCAGCGCCGAACCAGTCGTAAAGCTCAGCACGGCGAATACCGCCACTAACGTTATCAGTGTCCTCATCCATTCCTCCTCAGATTCACCAGACCTACTGAGTCTCAGCAGTCTGCGCTATTATACCGACAACCTCCGGGGGCGGGCAACTGCGGGCAGCCGTACAAGTCCTAAGGTGGTGTCTTCATAAGATACTGTGCGCCCGGTTTGAGTGAATCGGGCTTCTTGTCCCAGTGCGACCTTCGGAGCAGACAGCCGCCCACCGCGGTTGCTCACTAACCACGCTCCAGCAGCAGGTGGTTCAATGCGACCGCTGCCCCCGCTTGCTTTCCCACTGTCTCCAGGCGGCCCGGACAAAACGCCGCGCTTTTCGCGACTGGAAATATTGGGGAAAGCCGGTTCCCTCCTTCGGCGACCCGAGTGCCCGGCTGTTAATCATCGGTCTGGCACCGGGTGCCCACGGGTCGAATCGCACAGGGCGCATGTTCACCGGGGACAGCTCGGGCGACTTCCTGTACGACGTCCTATTCGAGACCGGCTTTGCCTCCCAGCCCGACGCTCGCGACCGCAACGATGGGCTCAGCCTCAACGACGCCTATATCACGGCCGCCGTGCGATGCGCTCCGCCGGAAAACAAGCCTGCGCGAGACGAGTTTGTGGCCTGCCGGCCGTACCTGGAGCGCGAGATCGTCTTGCTCACCAGCGTCCGCGTCGTTCTAGTGCTGGGACGCCTTGCTCTCGATTCCTACTTGAGCGTCCTGCTGACGAGCGGTGTCATTCAGCGTCGCTCTCGGTATCCTTTTGCCCATGGCGCGTGTCACCAGCTACCCGACGGCTTGCCGGTCCTGCTCTGTTCTTATCATCCAAGCCGCCAAAACACGCAGACCGGCCAGCTGACTAAGCCCATGTTTTTGAAGGTCTTCCGGCGCGCAAAGCGTCTGCTGGAGCAGCCCGACTCGCGGTAACGGCAATGCCGCCGCGGATGGTCAGTCAATTGCCCATAAGGAAAAACACCACTACTCCGCGTCCTCAAAAAAAAGTTGCAACCACCGAGCGGTGGGGGGCATCTAAGTATTCCAGATAGAACGGAGATAACAAAATGACCCGGCGACAAAAGCAGCAGGTTGGAAAGCGGCTCGCCGAGAAGGTGGCCGAACTCACCGGCAAAACTGACCGGTGGAGCGAGCTGAAGGCGGAGCGGCTGAATGATCCCGACGAGGAAACCCGACTTCGACAGGACCTGGACGTGGCTGTCAGCGTGATCAACACCGACTGGGAGACCGCCAAGGCTGTCGAACAAGCCATGGACCTATTACAGACCGGGGAGTACGGTATTTGCCAGAAATGCGGAGAGCCCATAAATCCCAAACGGCTCGAGGCGATCCCCTGGACCACTCTTTGCGTAAGCTGCAAAGAATCCCAGGACTCAGACCGCGATCTGAGCCCCACATTCCCCCGGGCCGCCTAGGCGTTACGTCCCACCAGACCGAGCGACGCCGGCGTAGTTCCGCCGCAGCCTGTGTTAGGTTGGAATCGTGGTTCGCACAGTGCTGTTGCTGGTCTACGCCGCGTGGGGCAGCGCGTTCGCCGCCGGCGGGACTGACCGCCTGATGCCGCTGACCGGCGCGCCGCCGCATCCTCCCGACAATCCGCCATCCGTGGAAAAGGTCCGGCTCGGCGAGATGCTCTTCTTCGAAGAGATGCTCTCCGGCAATGGACGCCGCAGTTGCGGAACTTGCCACAAGCCGGAGCTGCTTTTCATGGACGGCCTTAGCCGGGCCTGGGGCTTACATGAATCGGAGTTGCCCCGCAAGACGCCCAGCCTGCTAAACGTCGGTTGGCAGCGCCGGCTTTTCTCGGACGGCCGCGCCAAGACTTTGGAGGAACAAGCGGCATTCCCCCTTCGTCACCCTCGTGAAATGAACTTGGACCCCACCCTAGCTGTGCAAAGAATTCGACGTGACCCCCAATACCAAGAGCTATTTGAGCGAGCCTTTCCCGGTCGGCCCGTGACTTTCGAACTCGTCGCCAAGGCGATCTCGACCTACGAGAGAACCCTCGTCTCTTATGACAGCGACCTCGATCGCTACTTGACGGGCGACGCTGATGCCTTGACGGCGGCCGCCAAGCGCGGGATGGCACTCTTCACCGGCAGGGCAGGCTGCGTCTCTTGTCATCACGGTCCCCTGCTTACCGACCACAAACTCCATTACACCGGCGTACCGGAAAGAGAAGGGGATTCTGAATCAGGGACAAAGTACAAAACGCCCAGCCTCCGCGACGTTACGCGGCGCTATTCGTTCATGCACAACGGCTACTATCTACGACTCTCCCACGTAATTAACCACTACAGTCGGGGAGGGTCCCCGCCGCCGGGCGTCCGAAGCGAAGTGCCGCCGATTGAACTTAGCGAACTCGAAAAAAGGGATCTCATCGCGTTCCTTGAATCCCTCAGCGGCCGCATCACACAGATCACCGTCCGGTCCCGCCATCAGATCGACGGCCGGAATGTCCTTCGGCAACGTGAAGCACCCCCTGAGGACAGTGAACTCCAGGACCCAAGCTATTTGAAGTAAGCCCCGTACGTTGTTTCGCACAGGGCTCGGACGAAGATTCCCGTTAGCAGACCGTCCCTCCCCTCCCTCTCTCGGAAAGCGGTAAAATCGGAATCCGGCACCACCAAGGGGCTGACGCAACACGCAACACAAAAGGAGAATCCATGGCAACCGTCGACGAAATTGGTCCGGATCTGTATCGCATCTCGATCCACGTGCCCGAATTCGACCTACAGTTCAATCACTTCCTGATCAAGGACGAGCAGCCACTGCTGTTCCACGCGGGGCTGAACGGGATGTTTGATCCGCTGCGCGAAGCCGTCTCAGGGATTATCGATCCCGCGGAGCTTAGCTGGATCGGCTTCAGCCATTTCGAATCGGACGAGTGTGGTTCTTTGAACCGTTGGCTGCAGGCGGCGCCCCGGGCGCAGCCGGTTTGCAGCGAGATTGGGGCTCTGGTCAGCGTGAACGACTTCGCGGCCCGTCCCGCCAAGGGGATGGCGGACGGGGAGATCCTGGCGACCGGTAAATACCGCTTTCGCCTCTGCCGAACTCCCCACCTGCCGCACGGCTGGGACGCGTCGGTGCTCTTCGAGGAGACCACCAAGACGTTGCTGTGCTCGGACTTGTTTCACCAAGTCGGCGGTGTCGAAGCCCTGACCGAGTCCGACGTGGTGGGACGAAGCCGCGAAGCGATGAAGACCTACCAAGCCGGCGTCCTCGCGGACTACGCGCCCTACACGCACTATACGGACCGCCTGTTCCAAAAATTGGCTGCTCTGAAACCCGAACGGCTTGCCATCATGCATGGATCAAGCTTCGAGGGCAACGGCGAACAGGCGCTCAACGACCTGGGCGTCGTTTTTAAGGAGGTCTTCGGCGCGGAGTAATTCAAAAGGGATAAATCGGGCGCTCCGACCGATTGGCGCGCCCGGCACGAAGGCGCAGGATAAGGAAAACCATGAGTGAAAACAACGAACCCACTCCCGCAAAGATCATGCAACTCGGCCTGGTGTTCTGGGGCTCGAAGACATTGCTGAGTGCCATCGAGCTGGCGCTGTTTAGCGAGCTGGCCAAAGGCCCTCTGGACGCCGACGCACTTCGAGAGAAATTGGGACTTCACGCCCGCGCCGCCCGTGATTTCTTCGACGCCCTGGTAGCGTTGGGGATGCTTCGGCGCGACGGTGACCGCTACACGAACACTCCCGAAACCGACCTATTTCTCGACAAGGCGAAGCCGTCTTACCTCGGCGGTATGCTCGAGATGGCCAATGAGCGGCTTTATCCCAACTGGGGCTCGCTCACGGAAGGATTGCGAACGGGCGAGCCACAAAACGAGATCAAGACGGGAGGAACGGGCCTTTTCGAGGCCATCTACGGCGACCCGCGCCGCTTGCGGCTTTTCTTGGCAGCTATGACTGGTCTCAGTATGGGGGCAGCCAAGGCGATCGCTGCCAAGTTCCCCTGGAGTGATTACAAGACCTTTGTCGATGTCGGCGGTGCCCAAGGAGGGCTTCCAGTGGAAGTCGTGCGAGCGCATCCCCACTTGACCGGCGTCAACTTCGACTTGCCGGAAGTAGGCCCGATCTTTAAAGAGTACGTCGCGGCCCACGGCTTGGGCGAGCAACTAAGTTTCAAAGGCGGCAGTTTCTTCGAGGATCCGATTCCTTCAGCGGATGTCGTCGTCATGGGCCATGTCCTTCACGACTGGAACCTCGAAGAAAAGCACATGCTGATCCGCAAGGCCTACGACGCACTTCCCGAGGGCGGCGCATTCATCGTCTTTGAAGCGCTCATTGACGACGACCGCAGCAAAAATGCGTTCGGGCTGCTGATGAGCCTGAACATGCTGATTGAAACCCCGGGCGGGTTCGATTACACCGGCGCCGATGGGTCCGGGTGGATGCGAGAGGCCGGGTTCCGCAAGACCCGTGTCGAACATCTGGTCGGCCCCGATTCGATGGTCGTAGGAATCAAGTAGCGACCAAAGCTGAACCCTCGCACGGGGGAAAGTCACCAGTTCCGCGACTCTATATTTGAGTGCACTCGCTATGCCGCGATGAGAACAAGAGCCAGATCGGTGAGCAGCTCCGCCAACCCGTAACCTGGAATCGTCGGTTCGGGCGAGCTCATCGCTACGACGATCTTGGGTGCCGAGAACGGCTATAGCCTGCTGTGGCTCATTCTGGTGAGTTGTTCGATCAAGGTCGTCGCACAAAACGAGCTGGGAAGATACTGCATTGGCACAGGCGAAACCACCCTCGAGGCTTTTGACCGAGTGCCGGGACCGAGGCTTCGGGTTTCGTGGTTGGTGTGGCTGTATTTCCTGCTGGTGATCACAAGCCGGTTTAGCTCCGGAGCGATGCTGGGGGCAATCGCCGAGATCCTCAACCGCATCGCCCCGGGCATCTCCATCAGCGGCTGGGTATGGTTGACGAGCCTGGTAACCCTCGGTCTTCTACTCGTGGGCCGGTACGCTGTCATTGGAAAGGTCGCCCTGGCACTGGTCGTGACCTTTACGGCGTTGACGGTAAGCTGCGCCTTTTTGCTTTCCCGAAGAGCGGAGTATTTCTCTTGGGGAAGCTTCTTCGACGGGCTGTCGTTTGATTTACCTCAGGGGGGCTTCGTGACGGCGGTGACGGTCTTTGGCATCACCGGGGCGGGCACGATGGATCTGATCAGCTATCCCTACTGGTGCATCGAAAAGGGATATGCGCGATTCACGGGTCCCCGAGATCAGACGGACGCCTGGCGAACGAGGGCCTTGGGCTGGATCCGAGTCATGGGAATGGACGTCCTCGGCTCGATGATCCTCTATACCTTCCCCACGGTGGCCTTCTACTTGCTGGGCGCAGGCATCCTGCACAGCATGGGAGTCGTGCCGCAAGGTTCCGAGATGGTGGGGATGCTCTCCAACATCTACACGGAAATCTTAGGAGAGAAGTCGCTTTACCCGTTCTTGGTGGGGGCCTTCGCGGTCCTCTATTCCAGCGTTTTCGCCGGAACCGCGGCGGTGAGCCGAGGATTCGCTGACTTTCTGGGTATGGTGGGCGCCTTCGACCGGCGGAACTACGCAGCCCGGCTGAAAGCCATCCGCATCCTGGTGCTGACGATCCTGTTTCTCGCCTCGCTGTTTTCCATGTTCGTGGAGGATCCTGTCGTGATGGTGAAAATCGGTGGCGTGGCACAGGCGCTCATGTTGCCGATCATTGCGTTCGCAACCCTCTACCTGCGCTACCGGCACACCCCCAAACAGATCCTCCCGAAGGGCTGGATCACGCTTGCGCTGTGGGTGACTTCCGTGATCATAACCGTCATGATGGGCTATTCCGTCCTTCAGCGACTGGGTCTGTGACAGGAAAGTCGAAACAGCGGACACAGTGGGCCGGCCTCACCAGGTGTAGTGCACCGTGTAGGAGCGGCTTGCGGTGACATCGACAACGACGGTGATCTCGACGTCTTCCGGCCAGGGTGTACGACAAGCCTGGCGGCTTTCGTAGAGGCGTAGGTTCTCGCGGAGCAACCGCGCCAAATCGTGCCGTCCGGTCCGTTCGACTTCGGCGAGAATGTTGCGCTGCAACTGAACGGCCTTGCTGAATTCACCGACCTCGGCCAGTGCCATGGCCAGAGTCGCCGCGTGATCGAAGTCAGCTGCACTCTGATTCTCGAGTAGTTTCCGCGTGAGCTGGAGGGCACGTGATCCGTCGCGAATGGTTGCATCCGGAGACGCCGCCAGAAGCCGCGCCAGTGCGTGGGCGAAGTCGGCGTTGTCGGGCATGGCTTGGTGGCCTTCTTCCAACCCGTCGAGAGCTTCGCGGTAACGCTCCGTACTGATAAGTGCTACGGAGTGCATGAACCGAGCAAAAGCGTTTTGAGGATCTTCCTTCACGACCGCGGCGTAGTGCGGCGCGGCCTCTTCATAGCGCTTCGCTCGCATCAACAGATTCGCTAGGTGGAAGTGTCCTTTTTGTAGAGAGGGGTCGAATCTCACGGCTGCGCGATAATGCCCGATGGCTCGCTGTTCCGATCCCAGCTCGGTCAAGAGCACTCCCAGGTTGAAGTGGACCCGTGCATTCGTAGGCGCTAACTCCAGCGCTGCGGTGTAACTCTCAATAGCCGAACCGGGTTGACCCGCTTTCGCCAAAGCGGCGCCAAGATGCATGCGCGGCATGGGATCGTCAGGTTCGGCCTCCGCCATCTTGCGGAAGTGCCCGACAGCGTCAGCAAACCGGCCCTCGTGGAAAGCCTGCTTGCCGCGCATCCAGTGAGGCATCTTGCCGCGTCTCAATTGCTGGACTTCGTCGAGCAACGGCTGCGCGTATCTTGGCCTGCCGGTGCCTCGACGTTCCAACTAGGCGCGAGCTTTCTCAAGCTGGCCCAGCTTTCGGTAGGCGATGGCTAGTGCATAGTAAACCGTGGAAGCGGTGGGTTGCGCCTCAAGTGCTTCCTCGAAGTAGCGGACCGCTTTTGCTGGGTCGCCCTCGCTCTGCGCCATCTTGCCAAGGGCGAACAGAGCTGCCGCCGAAGACGGGTTCTGACGCAGCGCCTGCTCAAACAGAGGTCTTGCGACAGCGGTCTGGTTCCGTTCAAGGTTCGCTTCCGCCAGTCTCAAAAGTGCCGGCAGGTCAGCAGGTCGAATTTGCCGGGCGATTTCGAAGTAGGAGATTGCCTTCGGGAGTTGGCCTTTGTTGTCATACTGATCGCCCAAATAGTACGCCCACCGAAAGTCTTTCGGCACGAGGATGTGGGCGTTCCGATAACAAGCGATGGCTGCGTCGGGCATGTCATACGCCTGATACAGTTTGCCCATAGCTCCGTAGGTTTCACCGAACTGGGCGTCCGTTGCCCCCGGTTTTTCGGTCACTTCGTCCAGTCGAGCCCGAGCAGCAACAAGTTGCTCGCGAACGACCTTTTCCAAGCTGCCCAAATGGGGGTGAAACACGGTCACGAGTTCCGGGCGGGGCCCCTCAGCAACGCCAGAGCTGCTCGAGACCGAAGTTGGATTCTGGGCCGGCCAGGGACAGACGAGTGTTAGGTATGGCCACACGAGAATGAGCGCGCGAACTGAACTTTTGTTTGTCCGTTTCAGCACACTATTCACTGCTCTGGGAGACTTTTTCTCCGCTGCCCTCGACGAGCGTGGAGTACCGGTCGACCGGCAATCCCGACCACTTTTCAACTCGACCGCTGGGCCAGAAAGCCTGCACCTCGGTCACCTCCGCCGACTCGCCCAGGCCGACCAGCACGCGTGGGTCGTTTGACGAACAATAGCTTCCGTCCGGCCGTACCCGCCGCCACAGAGTGGGAGCCGCCGGTCGAACCACGGCCACTCTAGCGCCATGCATGTCGCGTTTACCCTTGCCCCCCGTCAATCGCAGGCCGAGCCAGTGTCTTTTGTGGCCTACGTTGTTGATCAGCAGCCGGGCAGGACCGTTGTTGTTTACCAACATAACGTCGGTGTCGCCATCATTACCTATGTCCCCAAACGCCGCGCCGCGAGTGACCTCGGAAACTTTGAACACGGCAGCCTGCTCCGTCGTCTCCTGGAAACTGCCATTGCCGAGGTTGCGGAAGAGCTGGTTCGTTTGGTGCAGCGGATACGGGTCGCGAACGCGAGCTAGTGCTTCAATCGTTGTTACCCCGCCGTTGCCAACGAATATGTCAAGCCAGCCATCGTTGTCATAGTCGAAGAACGCCGTGCCGAATGCGGTGTAGGGCCGGCTGGGTGCGGCCACGCCGGTTTGCAGCGAACGGTCCTCGAACCAGCCACCCCCATCGTTGACGTATAGGGTGTTCTTCTCGCCCATCAGATGCGTCATGAAAAGGTCTTCGTCACCGTCGTTGTCAAAATCCCCGGCATCCACACCCATGCTGGATTCGGCTATGCCGTCTTGGTTGAGCGCTGTCCCCGCCAGCATCGCTTCGTTTCGGAAAGTGCCATCACGTTGGTTGATCCACAAGTGGTTGGGACGTCCGTCGTTCGCCACGTAGATATCCACGAAGCCGTCTGCGTTGAAATCCGCACAACTGACCCCCAGGGCTCCGTTGTATTCGCTGGCGATGCGTGAGGTTGCCGAAACATCCTGAAAAGTACCATCACCTCGGTTGCGAAACAGCCTCTCGGGAATGGGATCGAAGCTGAGGGGACTGCAGTAATCCACAGCACCCGAATGCGAGAAGCATTTCTTTACGTTCGTGAAACTGAAATTCACGTAATTGCCGACGTATAAGCCAGGATTTCCGATTTGGCTCCTCTGACGGCACGAGTCTACACCCTCACCCGGCGAAGCGCAACCATTTCTCCACCCGAAAGAGGCGGCGGCTGAGGCGGGACCGATCGAGCCCCCTTCTTGCCCCTCATGGGGGCTGATCCGCCGCTGCGAAGTCAATTTCGCAGACACCTTTCCGAGCTTCCGTCCTCAGTACTCAGGTTTCGCATTCGGCAAGTCGCGTGCTACCCGCCCGGCACAGGCAGCGCCCAGATCCTCCGCAGCATGTCGCCAAACAGGCGCCGGTTCAGATGTCCCTCCGCGAACAAGAGCCAGTAATACCGCGCGTGTTTAATTAGCCGTCCGCCCGTCTTCATCAGCCGGTGCTGCAAGCTCGTCAGCGACCAGCTCTTGATCCGTTGCGGCAGCCCCAGCCGCCGCCACAAGTTGCCCAGGTTATAGGCCAACACGCTGAGCTGCAAGCGCACCTCGTTCGCCCGGAAGCGATGGCACGACAGCCTTGTCCAGTGCGTCGCTTGCTTACCTTCTTTGATCCACTGCTCCGCCGTGCCGCGCTTGTTGTAGAAACGCACCACCGACCGGCTTGGCAAGCTCATGTTCGTCACGATAAAACCGACGCGCGCGAATAGCTCGCCCTGGTGGTGCTCGACCTTGGCGACAACTCGTCTGGGCCCCTTCCAGCTCTCCGCCTGATAGCGAAAGCTCTTGTAGCGCACTAGCGGCTTGCGGCCGGGCCTCCCCGGCGGACGAAACAGGATGTCTTCGATCTCCAGCTCCAGGCTCTTATTGGCCGGAATGCGGATCGCGTAGTCCGCGCCGCGCTCCTCCAGTGCTTCGTAGATCTCGGGCTTGGCGAAGGCGGCATCGGCGCGAAAGGTGACCTGTTTGCCTTCGGCCAGTTGGCGCTCGATCTCCGGCAACAATAGCTCATCCCAGTCCTCGGCGCTGTGCACGTTGCCGGGACGCAGCTTGGCAGCGAGGCAATCACCATGACCGTTGAACAAAAGCAACGGGTGGTAGCAGACCGACTCGAAGTGTCCGTTGTAGGCACTGCCTTCCTGTTGGCCATGGACCGGACTCTCGGTGGAGTCCATGTCCAGAACGACCCGCTCGGAGTCGTCGAACGCCTCCGCTTGCCCGACCAGCTCTCGGTTCAGCGCCATCAGCCCCAGCAGGTTCTCTTCGCTCGCCAGCATCTCCGTCTCGAAGCCGTGCAGCGTCGAGGTCAAGGCCGCACCGCGATCCCAGATCTTCTGCGAACCGATCAAGCGAAACGTCGGGTCAGCCGACACTCGGACGGCGTCGTTGACGTCCTCGTAGCCTGCCAAGCGGCTGTAGACCGACTGCCGCAACAGATCAGCGAACGTGAACTGCTTGTTTGTGCCTTGCCGGGAGTCGGTGAGATGCTCGCCGATCAGTTTCCCGAGTCCGAGTCGCTCGTCCAACTCCCGAACCAGGATCAAGCCACCGTCGGAAGTGACGTGCGATCCCTGGAAATCGACTTTCAACGAGCCGTTGAAACTTAGCTGGAATGGCTTGGTTTGTTTTTCACCCATTGGGTGTTGGCCTCCATGGCGTCCTCATCGGGCTCTAGCCCCTATGAATAAAGACGCTCAAGGCCGCCGGAAGGTCGAGAGGTCTGAATCAAATTGGAAATGCGGGGTAACTTGTTACCGCGTAATCGCGAATAGCATAGTGCAAGGAAGCGAAACAGGCGAGGCCGGCTAACCCGACGACAGTTCCAGCCCGGCTCTCCCGTGTCGCCCTGAGAAAGGTCCCTGCCATCGCACTCATAGCTTTTGCTCTGACGGCGGTTCTGATTCTGAGCCAACTGCAACCCTTCTTGCCCGGCCTAGCCGCCGCGACCCCGCCCCCGGCCGACAAGGCACGAAAGAAGAACGGACGGTTGACGCTTCGGGTCCTGCCGCTGCCCACAAGCGCGTCTTTTCCGCTGGCCGTCCGGCGCATAGGCCAGTCTCACGACAGACGCTACATCGCCCCGCTGATCGACGTAATTCCGTTTACGAAGAGCCAAGAGAATTTCGCCGTCCTTGGCCAAGCGTTGGGGAACCTGACGGGCGAGAGAATCGATCGCTGGGAGTCCCCCTGGCACGACCTGATGGTCTGGTACGGCGAGCGCCCGGAATTGAAAGCGCCCCCAGGGTACGTCGGGTGGAAGGGACACTTGCTTTCACTGGTCGACCCTCGTTTCCGACTGTTTCTCTACGATGAGGCACCGACGTCGATCCGGGTGGAAGAAATTGTCTGGGGCGGCGTGGTGGTGGATGGCCTTCCTGCTCTCGTCAACCCCAAGACAATCGAGGCCGAGAAAGCCGGGTACTTGCGCGATACGGAAGCGGTCTTCGGTGTGAGCATCAACGGGGATCATCGCGCGTACCCGCTGCGTATCCTCGACTCACACGAGATGGCCAACGACGTCGTGGGCGGCAAGTCGGTAGCGCTGGCCTATTGCACGCTTTGCGGCGCGGGCATTCTTTTCGACACAACGGCCGGAGAAACCACCTACGAGTTCGGTTCCTCGGGCCTGCTGTATCGTTCGAACAAGCTCATGTACGACCGCAAGACTCGCAGCTTGTGGAATCAGCTCACCGGGGAACCTGTCGTCGGCAGGCTTGTGGGAAGCGGCATCAAGCTCCGCGTCCTGCCGATTGTGCTGACCTCCTGGGGAGAATGGAAGCGCCGGCACCCGGACACCACCGTGCTCAGTCGTGAAACAAAATACCGCCGTGACTATGCGATCGGCGCTTCCTACGGCGACTATTTCGCCTCCCCCGGCACCATGTTCCCGGTCTGGAAGCGGAGTCAGGCGCTTGCGAAAAAAGAGCGCATTTTTGCCATTCGCATTGACGGCGTCCCGAAAGCGTATCCCCTTCATGAACTCAACCGCGGCGGGGGTGTCGTCAACGACACGCTGGGATCGAAACCGCTGGTCGTAGTCTATCGTGATGCCGTGGGACGAGTGCCCTTACCCCAGACTTGGCGCCAAACGCTAGCGAAGCTCGGTGGCTCTCGAGCGAACATAGTCTTCGCGAACGACCTCAACCTGAAGACCGCGCGCAAGGTTGTTAAGAAACGCAAGACCCTCGTGAACGATCTGACGGCGGAAATGCTTCTTGCCATGCCGACCGAAACCCGGCTGGCCTTGCTTACTGAACGGACCCCGAAAGAGAAGAAAGGATCCGAGGCCCGCCAGGGCATGTTCGCGCCCGACTTCCGTAACGAAGTCGCCCTGCGAGGACTAATCGGCGAGACCCGCGCTTACGAGCGCGGCTCACAGCGCTTTCGATCTTCCGACTCCGCGGACAACCTACTCGACGAACACGGCCGAACGTGGCGCGTCACCGAGCAAGCGCTCGTCGGCCCCGACGACGAACGCCTCCCACGTCTCGGCGGCCACCTCGCCTATTGGTTCGGCTGGTTTTCCTTCTTCCCGCAAACGGAAGTCTACAAGAGCGAACCCGAACCCGCCGGGGATTAGCCGTCACGAAGCCGAGCGCATCACAAGGCGGTCCAGTCATGCCGTCCCCCGCCGCACGAACCCACGCGCTGCGAAGAAGAGCCACACGCCCAAGGGTGTGGTCGCGGCTCTGGCGACGGGTGAGCGTTTCCGATCGGCCAGATGATTACGCAACCTTAAGTTCTCCCTTCCGCAGCTCCGAACTGCCGCCCACAAACCTTCTGTAAATGGCTGGATAAAAAGGCGTTATGAGGAATTGGCTTTGTTTGGTCATTTTATTGCCCGGTAGCTCGGCTGCTCCGATCGTCCGTTGTTGCCCTGTTGCCCCTCGAGGCCGCTCGCCCTTAGGCGGGGGTCCTCTTGTATTTGTATCCCCCTGGAGCGATCCGTCGGGTCTTGCCGAGCTGGCCGTCCCGCCGTACTGGAAACTAGCCGTAACTCGTTGATTCCCTGTTGGTTGTGCGAAATCGGCTTTGTTTGGTAATTTCTTTCGTCCATTGGTTCGTGGCTCTGCAGTGTCAGTGCTCGAACTGGCCCCGACTGCTTCGGGTACCCAATCATAATTGTACCTTGCCAATCCAAGGTGGTGGTGCCATTAACGGAATTAAGTTGCTTTGAATGAACAACTTGGCTTACGTGATACGTCGGGTAGAAAGGAGAACCTGAGCGGTCCGTCTGCACGGCGAGGTGGGCCCACCCCGGGCCCCGATCGGCCGTCGCGGGCGACCGGACGCGGGAATGAAGATCGAATGTGCGGGACTACCGCGAAGGAAAGGCGACTCGCGAACACTCAGCGCGGCTTGAAACGCGGATAGTACGTCCGATAACCCAGAAGGCGCGCCGTCGGCCCGATGGCACGGAACAGGAGTCGCTGGGCCGGCACCGGTGGATCGGCCAGCCACGAATCGTAGACAGGGCTGAAGCGCGACATCTGAAGCAATGCCCTGAGAGCTTGCTTATTGGCGGGGTCTTCATCAAAGAACCCATAAACCTGCGTGAGAAAGACGCTGAACGGCTCGGGGATCCCGTACTCTTCGGTCAGCGGGCCCCGCACGACCACCGGTTTGTTCGTCTGGTTGAAGGGCTTGTGCGGCGTGCCGGGCGAAACAAGAAAGGACTCGGACGGACCCAGCTCCCTAACCTCACCGTTTGCCAGCAGGCTCAGCGTGCCCTCAGCGACGATAAATCGCTCCGAGAAAGACGTGTGGATGTGTTCGGGCGGTCCCGGCGCATTGGGGCGCAAGGTCAATTCGAGCCAGAACAATCCGCCCTCGCGTTTCAGGATTTGCTGCTCGAACCCTTCCACCTTGCTGGCGAAGATGTACCCGACGGGAGGGTAGTAAGATTCGTCGGGCGCCGGTTCAGGAAAAACGAACTGGTCAAGCACGGCACCGCCGAGGAGGTAGAACACCAACACGGAGATTGAGGACTTCAGTATTCGCTTCATCGTGATTTCTTGGAGGCGCCCTAGGGATCAATACTTGTCACATAGGATAAGCGAGACCGCGGAGCGCTGTAGGATAGTAGCCCAGGCTGGAGAGCTGTCGGGCAGAACCCTGGGCGGGAACCAAGACACGTCCGAGCCCCGGCAGGGTCGAAGGAACACTGTAGAACCCGTGCTTTGATGAGCATTTTGCTCGCGCACACCCTCGATGAGCGAATCCCCTCTCTCACTGCGGCAACTTCGGCAACCCCGGATCGTACTCGCGATGATGCTCGGGACAAATCCAAAGATAATCGCCCGCTGCCGTGGGGAACCCCCGCATCCCGGCCCACTTGCGGTTGGGATCGAGTTCCAGCAGCAGCGAATGGAATTGCCGAAAGGCCGAACCTTGCGCCCGCGTGAGCCCGCTGATAGAGGACCCCAGCTCGTCTCCCATCGCCTTCGTCGAGGGCGCCAGCTCTTTTGTAAACTTTTCCATTGATTCAAGCTGCTTCGAGGTCGCCTTCTCGATGATTTGGTCCGCCCCAGGCATGCCGGCCAGGGCGACCACCACGCGCAACGATGTGGCGACAATCGATAGATAGGGACCCAAATCGGCGAGCCATTCTTTCGTCTGGTGGAACGTGTACTCGCCGTCTTCACACGGATGCTCCTCGCCCGGGTGCTCGCACCACAGCGTCAACTCGAACTTCTCCCGAAAAGCGCCCCCGCCGGTGGGGACGATCGTGAATAGCCGGGGGCACTCGCGCGTCTCGTCGCTTAGGGCCTTGAGGAGCGTTCGCATCTGCGTCGCACTTTCGCTCCGCTGCTGCTCCAGTTGCTCCGCGGTGGCTGCGGTTTTCACGTAGCTCAGAATTTCCTCAAGCCTTCGCTCTGTCGGCGAGACCGGCGCCTCAAGCCCTGTAAGCAAGAGCGCCACATCCTGCACCTGACGGCAGCGGACGCAACGAATATCATCGATCTCGTCCTCGCGAAGCCCTTGCAAGTCTTCTAGGCCGAACCGGTAGTCGCAGTCGTCACCGTTCCTTTTCGTGCCGGGACACGGCACTAGCAAGTCATATCGCAGACCCTCCCAGCGGCTTTTAATCATGTTGGTTACGCTGTCGCGCAGAAGGCCAAAGAAATGGTCGGGCGACCTTCCCCGAACGGTCAGCCGAAGCTCGGTCGGTTCGAGCAACTCGAAGAGTCCCTCTTGGCCACGGTGAGCAAGGAAGACCCCCTCGCGCCAATGCAATTGCTCCCACGAGTACTTGTGATTCCTGACGGTCAGCCAGGACACAATCCCGGGGGGCTGGTCGTCCATCGAGCAGAGAACAGAAAGCTCACGCCACCCTTTGGGCGTTTCCGATTCTGTCTCCCACGGCAGCTCGGGCCGCTCGTACGGCACCAACTGGCCGACGAGACTTGCTTCTTGATCGGGGATGCGATACGAGATGTCAAACTTCTCCATCAGCCGTAGGAAAAACGGGTGGTACTTGGTGTCGTACCGCTCCCAGTCGGGCTGGTTGTGGTCGAGCCAAATCTTGCGTAGGCGGCCGTGGGCCAGCTCGCCCCTGGCTTTGCGCGTCGCCTCGTCTTCGAGAACGTATCCGATGGCTTTCGTGAGCCACTCGGGCTTGATGACGACTACATCGCGCAGTCCCTCGTCTTCGCCGTAGTAGACAATGCGACCCAGATCGTGGAGTAGATCGAGCAGGGTTTCGGTTTCTTTTTCGTCCAGTTCGTGCTCACCGGCGATGTCGTTAAATCCCGTTCGGGAGATCTGCGGTTGTTCTAACGCCAGGGCCTCGTCACGAGCCGCGATCCAGTGGGCGCTCATGAGCTCGCCCATCTGGGGCAGTTTGGCCGCTTCGGCGGCAACGGTCTTGAGCAGATCGTCGATACCGTTTCCGCTCTCGCAGTCCACGGCGTGACGGCCAGCCAACATACCGGGAAATCGTCTATCGAGTTTCGCGTAGTGCAGTTCCGGCTGGCGCGGCTCATCGGCGTGGGTGGAAACCAGGATGACACGGGCATCGGGAACGCGCAGTCGCATGCGCTTCAGCCAGCCTTCGACGGCTCCCGCTTCTTGTCCCTCGCGGGGCCACCACACCAGCAGATAAAGCGACCGCCGGCTGAAGAAGAACTGGTGCGTCACACGGTAAACTTCCTGCCCGCCGAAGTCCCAGGTGTTCAGAGTGAGAGTTTTCGCTCGATCGCCGGGATGGTCAAGCTGAAGCCGGCCGAGGTTGATGCCGTGGGTGGTTGTACGACCCTTGACGAACACGTCAGACCGCTTGGTTGGCTCGGCTCGCATGGCCTCGACCAGCGAAGTCTTGCCGACATTGCCTTCACCCACCAGCAGCAGCTTCGCTTCGTATTGCGCGGTGCTCTCTTTTTCAAGGCTGCGCAGGTAGGTAAGGACTGCTTCGGTCCCGCGCTTGATCAAGTCGGGGTAGGGCTCGGATAGAGGATTGTCCTTCAGCTCGAGCTTCTCTAGCTTCTCAAGCTGCCCCATTTCGGCCGGCAGGGTGGTCAGCTGATTGCGCGACAAGTAGACGTGCCGGAGGTCTTGGAGTTGGCCCATTTCTGGCGGCAACGAAGTCAACTGATTGCCGCGCAGCACAAGCTGCCATAGGTTTTGGAGTTGGCCAATTTCGGGCGGCAGGGCGGTCAACTGATTCCTCGCCAGGAAGAGATACCGGAGGCTTTGGAGTTGGCCGATTTCGGGCGGCAGGGCGGTCAGCCCTTTTTCTCTCAGGTCGAGGGTGTGGCGCTCGTCACGGGCGGCCTCGTCAATGATTTGCAACAGCTCTTCTTGTGTCATCGGTCGGCTCGGCTTCGATCAACCGCTACTACTATACGCCGCCGCGCCGTAGTCGGCGACCAAGGCTGCCGAAAATCAACTCAATTAGCAAGTCTCCGCTTGCCAGACCCGCGACCAATCATTCCGAGCCGCGACTGTAAGGGAGCGTCGGGGAAATCGTCGCTATTGGTACTTGGCCTGTCACTAGCGTTCCAGGCTCAGTTCCTTGCTCGCGCACACCCTCGCGACGAGCGAAACGGAGCCGCGAACGCAAGTGAGCGGTCGGGGAAATCGTCGCTATTGGTACTTGACCTGTCACTCGCGTTCCAGGCTCAGGTCCTTGCTCGCACACACCCTCGCGATGAGCGAAACGGAGCCGCGAACGCTGTGAGCGGTCGGGGAAATCGTCGCTATAGGTACTTGACCTGTCACTCGCGTTCCAGGCTCAGTTCCTTGCTCGCGCACACCCTCGCGATGAGCGAAACGGAGCCGCGAACGCAAGTGAGCGGTCGGGGAAATCGTCGCTATTGGTACCTGACCTGTCACTCGCGTTCCAGGCTCAGTTCCTTGCTCGCGCACACCCTCGCGACGAGCGAAACGGAGCCGCGAACGCAAGGGTTTGTGAAAAAACCTTGGGACAGTCAACCGCGGCTCAAGACGCCACTGATTCTAAGTGACTCCCAGGACGCCGCTTGTGACAGTCCCCGGTTTTTTCACAAGCGCGCGGGCCCGCGGGCTTACGCCCAAGCCTCTGTGCGATCATGTTCAGCAAGCTGACTGTCGAGCTCGCTTCGGAGACCTGGGTCCGCTGTGGGATCAGTGGGCCGGCACGGCTTCCAACTGCTGTTTCGCGGCCGCGACCACGCTGTCGGCAGTGAAGCCGAACTTTTTCTGGAGTTCTTTAAGCGGAGCAGAGGCGCCAAAGGTTCTCATTCCGATGGTGTGACCCCCCAGCCCGACGTATCGATCCCAACCAAGCGTCGAGGCCAGCTCCACCGAAACCCGGGCACTCACATCGGGCGGAATGACGCTGTCTCGGTACTGCTGGTCTTGCTGCTCGAATAGCTCCCAGGACGGCATGCTCACGACTCGTGCCTTGATATCCTCGCCTTTGAGCTGTTCGTAGGCGTCCACACAGAGTCCCACTTCGCTGCCCGTGGCCAGCAGAAGAACGTCTGGTGTTCCACCCTCCGCATCTGCCAAGACGTAAGCTCCCCGGGCAAGACCGGATGCCGCCGCGTATTTGGCGCGGTCCAAGGTTGGGAGCGCTTGCCGGGACAGCACCAGCGCCACAGGCTGGTGACGAAGCCGTAGGATGACTCGCCAAGCCTCGACAACTTCGTTAGGGTCGCCGGGACGCAACGTAATCAGTCCCGGAACGGCCCGCAAAGAGGTAAGTTGCTCGACCGGCTGGTGCGTTGGGCCGTCTTCGCCTACGCCAATCGAGTCATGAGTAAAGATGTAGATGACCGGCAACTCCATCAACGCGCTCAGCCGGATCGCGGGACGCGAATAGTCGCTGAAGATCAGGAAGCCCGACCCGAACGGGCGAACTTTGCAGTGCGAAAGCCCGTTCAGGATCGAGGCCATGGCGTGTTCGCGGACGCCGAAATGAACGTTGCGGCCTCCTGGGGTGTCCGCCGTGAAATCGCCCGCTCCAGAGAACGTCAGCCGCGTCTTGGTTGAGGGAGCCAAATCGGCCGAGCCGCCAACGAGCCAAGGGATATTCTGGGCCACCACGTTGATCACTTGGCCCGATGCGTCCCTTCCGGATACGCCTTTCGGGTCCGCCGGAAAGCTCGGCAGATCGAGCGGCAGCTCCTCCGGCAACTCGCGGTGCTGCATCTTGTAGAGATGGTCGGCCAGCGTCGGATGAGCTTTTCGGTATTCCTCGAATCTCTCCATCCAGGCCTCGCGAAGAGAACGGCCTCGCTGCGCTATCTGCTGCTGGAAGCTCTCCCTTACCGCCTCGGGAACCAGGAACTTGGCGTCTTCTGGCCAACCATAGGTCTTCTTGGTAAGCCGAATCTCATCCTCTCCTAACGGAGCACCGTGGGCCGCGCTGGTATCCTGCTTGTTCGGCGAGCCGTAGGCGATGTGGCTGTCGACGATGATCAAGGTCGGCCGGTCCTGCACGTTCTTGAACGTCTTGAATGCCCGGTCGAGCATATCCAGATCGTTGGCGTCGCCGACACGAGTGACGTTCCATCCGTAGCCGATGAAGCGCGTAGCAACGTCGTCGCTGAAGGCCCAATCGGTGTGACCCTCGATCGAAATCTTGTTGTTGTCGTAGATCCAGCAAAGGTTTGAGAGTTTGAGGTGACCGGCCAGGGAAGCAGCCTCACTGCTGACCCCTTCCATCATGCAGCCATCCCCGCAAAGCGCGTACGTGTCGTAGTCGAACATCGTGAATTGGGGACGGTTGAAATAGTCGGCCATCCATTTGCCGGCCATGGCCATACCCACGCTCGTCGCCACCCCTTGGCCGAGCGGGCCCGTGGTCGTCTCAACCCCTGACGTCCAGCGGTACTCGGGGTCACCCGGCGACTTGCTCTCGAGCTGTCGAAAGCGTTGGATGTCTTCGAGAGTTACAGCCAGCTTGCCGAGCGTCTCGTACCTCGGGTTGACAGCTCGAACGCCGCACAAATGCAACATCGAGTACAGCAACATCGAAGCGTGGCCTATCGAGAGGACAAATCGATCGCGGTTCGGCCAAATGGGGTCCTGGGGGTCAAACCGGAGATGACGCTGCCACAGGCAATAAACGACCGGTGCCAGGGCCATCGGTGTGCCGGGGTGACCGGAATTGGCCTGTTGCACGGCGTCCATCGACAGCGTCCGGATCGTGTTGACGCCTAGTGTGTCGATGTGATCCGCGTGATGGACGGCAGTCGTGTGCCTCGTCATGGCAGAACCTCCCGCTCTATTCATCGCAGTCTAGCACCGTGGCTTTAGAGCCCGCGCCCTTTCTTTATAGTGATTTAACGTTCGGCGCCCCGGGGCGCGCGGGGCAAGAGGCGCTACAAAAATTGCAATCGCCAGGATTGGCGTTTAGCCGATTACGGCTTTCGTCGACATCTGTTCTGCGGTTGGGGACACCTGTTACGGCTTACGGCATTTCGCAAATACAGCTACGTATCAATCAGCTTGTCGAGGTGTTGCGGCTCATCAGCTCGGGCGCAATGAATTGCGCCCCTACCTTTGCGAAATGACGCCTGTTCGCTGCTGTCGCTTGTGAACAGGGTCAGAGTGGCAAGCCGGCCCGCGCAAGCGCGTCACGCAATGTCTTTTCGGAATGCAGACCTACCAGGTACGAGGCGATTCTGCCCTCGCGATCAATGATCACCGCCGTTGGGATGGCAGTAACCTGAAATTGCCTGCCGACCTTGTTTCCGCTGTCCACCAGAGTCGGGAAGGTATACCCGTTTTCCCTGACAAAGTTTCGAGCGTTCTGCTCGGACTCGCCGTTGACTCCAAGCAGGACCAAGCCTCTGCGGGAGAACTCCCGGTGCAGGGCCTCGAGTTGGGGCATTCCCCTGCGGCATACCCCACACCACGTAGCCCAAAAGTTCAGCATCACGACTTTGCCTCGCAGAGCCGCCAGCCGAAACGATCTCCGCGATAAGTCGCCCAACGCAAAGTCGCCGGCGGGTTGCCCGAGCAAACTGCCTCGGGGTCGGCGGTCCGGCTCGCGCGTTACGCCTTCAGGTGACGGGCTTTCCTGAGGAAGGCGGCTGCTGATCACGCTGACCAGGACTTGGCTGTCGAAAGAAGCTTTCCGACGCGCCTGCTCGAAGTCTTCCCCGCCCCCGACCAAACTCCTCGGAACGTACCCGCGGAAAGTGTCGCCGTCAATCTTGGCCGACACCGAGTAGCAAGGGCTGTTTCCGCTTGCGATCGAGAATCGTAGTCGCAGAACCTGGCCCTTCCGGAGCGAAGCGACCTCGGGTGCATGATCGGAGCATTCCGAGCGCAGCAAAACTTGATCTTCCTTGACGACAAGACGCGTGGCGCCCACGAGCGAGGTCTGCCAGGCACACAGCAAGCCCGCCGCAAAAGCAATCGATGAATGCAGAGAGTTCACTATTGGAATCTTACCCGGCTAGCAATATCGACACAAGAGAAGACAGGCTAAGTCCCACCGCATCCCGCGGACTTTAACGACCGTGTATCCGACATGAAATACCTGGACTGGTCATGCGGATAGGCCTGAGAGGAGGCGATCAGACCGCACACAGGGCAGGTGCGGGAGGTCTCAATCGTTGAAAAACGGCAGCGGAAGACCGGAATAGGACGCGTGGCATGGCGTTTGGTTCGCGCCCTACTGGATTCTGCTAGGCTGGGCCCCTTGAAAATAGGTTCGCCGGTAGGGGAAACGCAATGGGCGTCGAGGGCTGACGCTCGCCGTCAGGATTTCACAAAAGTGAGTTCAAAAACGAAGGCGACGGTGTGCGACTGGCTAGTCCGAGGTGCTGTTGCGGCGCTCGTGCTGGCCAGTTGGCAGTGCGGCAGCCCCAACCGCGCGGCCACGTTCGAGCTGAAGTTGGGCCACGTCGCTCAACCGGGATCACTGATCGCACTCTCGGCCGAAGAGTTTGCTCGCCGCGCCAACGAAAGGTTGGGCGGTACGGCTAAGGTGATCGTCTTTGGGTCATCTCAGCTCGGCAACGACAACATCCTGCTCCAGAAGCTCAAGCTGGAAACGGTCGACTTCGGGCTGCCCTCCACGATCATGTCTTCCGTGGTCGATGCTTTCGGGCTCTTTGAAATGCCCTATTTGGTAAAGGATCGCCAGCACATGGGGCGCATCGAGGAAAACATCTTCTGGCCGAAAATCGCGCCGCTTGCCGAACAGAAGGGCTACAAGATCATCGCTGTTTGGGAAAACGGCTTCCGGCATATCACGAACAACGTTCGCCCCATCGTTGTTCCCGACGACTTACGAGGCATCAAGCTGCGCACGCCGAGAGGCCGCTGGCGAGTGAAGCTCTTTCAGACTTTCGGAGCCAACCCGACACCGATGCCACTCTCTGAAGTTTTCGTGGCTCTCCAAACCGGAGTGACCGACGGACAGGAAAACCCGCTCGCCCAAACGTATGGTGGAAAGTTCTTCGAAGTGCAAGAGTACCTCTCACTCACCAGCCACGTTTACAGTCCTGCCTACCTCACCGTGGGAGCCAAAAGATGGGCCAAACTCCCGGCGGGAATGCGGCAAACCTTGGAACACGCCGCCCGCGAAACCCAGGAGTTCGTCACCACCACAGCGGAACAAATGGATCAAGAGTTGCTCGAAAAGCTGAAGGGATCAAACATTCAAGTGAACACGGCCGACCGGGCAAGCTTTTTCGAAGCGAGCAGCCCCATCTACGAGGAGTTTATGCAGTCGGTCCCTGGCGCGAAAGAGTGGGTGCGGACGGCCGTTGCGCTAGCCAACCCTTAGCCCGCTTTTCTCACCACGACCGCGGCGGATGAGGCGAAAGGCCCGGCGGCCATGGCTCGCGGCCAGTTTGTGTACATCGCCCTGCGTACAGTATGTCGGCAAGCGGGCGCGATGAATCTCGTCCCTCCATCCTTGACGGCGGGCCCTTGCTTCGACTCTTGCCGACCGCTGGTGAGAAATGCGGGCTAGTTCCTCAAGGGCTTGCCTGTGTTGAGGATGTGCTCCATCCGCTGTTGGGTTTTCTTCTCGCCGCAGAGGCTCAAGAAGGCTTCCCGCTCGAGGCCCAGTAGATACTCTTCCGAGACCAGGCTCGCCTGGGAGAGGGGCCCGCCGCTCAGGACGTGAGCCAGCTTCCGACCGACCCGCAGGTCGTAGTCGCTGATGTAGCCGGCCTCGTGCGCCAGATAAAGATCGAGCTGCAACGCCGCAAGAACCGGACTTCCCCCTACAAGGACTTCACGCCGCGGGGAGGGTTCGTAGCCGGCCGCCGCCAAGTTCAGCACCGCTTGTTTGGCGTCAGCCATCAGGCGGTCCCGGTTCATCGTGATGGCGTCCACCGGACGCAAGAATCGCCACTGTTGCGCTTCGGCGGCGCTCGAAGAGACTCGGGCCATCCCTATCTTGTCGAAGACGGCCCGTGTTGGCGGAATCAAGTTGTGGTTCGTGCCGGGCCCTTCGGTGTATCTGCGAAGAAGCTGTGTGCATCCGCCGGCTGCCGGGATCAGCCCTGCCCCTACTTCCACCAAACCCATATAGGACTCGGCAGCGGCCTGCACGCGATCGCAGTGCATGGCTAGCTCGCAACCACCTGCCAGGGTCTGATGGAAAACCGCGGCGACAGTCGGCTTCGTCGAGCTGGCCAACAATCGAAAGTGTCTCTGTATCTGCTTGACCTCCCGGTCGATCTGCTCCCAATTTCCCGCGCGACTCAGTTCGAGCAGCATCATCAAGTTGGCGCCGACACAGAAGTTCTCGCCCTCGTTGCCGATCACCAACCCCTCGTAGCGCGACTCAACCTTGCCGATTGCCTTTTCGAGCAGCGAGGAAACTTTGGCGTCCAGCGAGTTTGCTTTGGAATGAAATTCAACGCAAGCCACACCGTCGCCCAGATCGAGGAGACTGGCGCTTTCGTTCGACTCCAAAACCCCTTTTGCGCGCCGTATCGAAGACAAGGAAAGCGTACCCGGCCAATCCTCGATAGACTTGAAACGACCTGAGCCCAGGTCGAAGAAGTAAGGTTTCTCCTTGCGCTCGGTGTAGAACGACTTCTCGCGTGAGCCCAGAACCTTCCGCACGAGCGGCGGAATGCTCTTCTTCTCTTTCTTCATGCGGGCAACCGATTCTTCGACACCGATGCGGTCCCAAATCTCGAAGATACCGAGCTGCCAGTTGAAGCCCGCTTTCATGGTCGTATCGACACTGACGATGTCGTCCGTGATTTCCGGGATCCGAGCAGCGGTGTAGAGCAACAATTCGCTGATCGTGGCCCACAAAAACCGTCCCGCCGGATCGTCGGAGCGGATAAGAAATCGGATTCGGTCGCCTAGGTCGTCGATGTTTTGTGCGAGTTCCAGCACGGGCCATTTGGGTTGCCGGGGTTCTCGATAATCCATCGATTGGAGATCCAGCACGAGCCGGTTTTTGCGGGATCCGCCTTTCGCCCTGGTGTAGAATCCCCGACCGGCTTTGTCGCCGGCCATGCCCTCGGCGACCATTTGGCGAAGGAGATCGGGAGGATCGTAGACGTCTCGTTTCTCGTCTTCGGGAACAAGCCGGTGAAGCGTTTCGGCGATAAACAGGCAGACGTCGATACCGGTGAAGTCAGCCAGTCGAAAGGTGGCCATGCGCGGACGCCCGATGAGCGGCCCGGTAAGGGTATCGACTTCCTCCACGGACAGGCCTTGCGCCAGCATCGTCTTCACGGTATGCATGACCGTGAACAGAAAAATGCGGTTGGCGATAAAATTGGGGCGGTCTTGAGCGTACACCAGGACCTTGCCGAGGCGGCGGTCGCAGAAGTCCGAGACGAAATCCAAAACCTGCGGTTTCGTTTCCGGGCCAGGAATGACCTCGACCAGCCGCATCTGCCGTGGCGGGTTAAAGAAATGGGTTCCCAGCCAGTGCTTACGAAAATCCTCGGAGTAGCCTTCCGCTAGTGCACCGATCGGCAGTCCGGACGTGTTTGAGCTGACGAGGGATCCTTTCTTGCGCCGTTGGTCGACCTTCGCCAGTAGCGTTCGCTTCACCTCGAAATTCTCCACCACCGCTTCGATGACCCAGTCAGCTTCGTGGATACGCTCCAGGTCATCATCGAAATTCCCAATTTCGATTAGGGCTGAGGTCTCGGGTGTAAAGAACGCCGGAGGACGCGATTTGTGGAGGCCCTTCAAGGCCTTCGCGGCGATCGAGTTTCGGACAGCGTGGCTGTCTGCTTCTTCGGACGGCACATCAAGCAATAGGCAGGGGACACCCGAATTCGCCAGATGCGCGGCGATCCGGGAACCCATTGTCCCGGCACCGAGAACGGCTGCTTTGCGGATTTTCCTGACCATCTACCCGTCTTTGACCGGCAAGAGGACGACGATACCACAGTGGGCGACCAGATTGGTTGGCGACAGGTGAGGGAAGTGAGAGTCGTACGCTCACTCGCTTTTAGCGCGCCACCAGGTGAAGCTCAAGAGGGGATAGAGCAGGGGACGGTGTGTTGCAGCAGAATGAAGGCGCCGATTCAGCAGCAGGCTGGGCTAAGGCGTCTCCTCGGAATCGGTGATGTGTTCGAAGGTATCGACCTCCAGACCGTCTTCCCCAGGGTCCGGCTTATGGCGAGAACGTTTTCGCCTGTCCGCAAGGTCTTCGCCGTGAGATGCAAGACGCGAGCGCGGTCGCGATTCTGCTCGACGGACGTTTTGGTCCCGTTCCGTTTTGAAGATGGACGAGATGGGTAGCATGATGAAAGCTTCCCCTATTCTGTTATCGGCTGGTTGGCGGAGAATGTTTAAACTTCGGGGGTGTGGCGTTGGCCGGCGAGGCGCTTGTGTATAATCCGGTCGGTCAAGACGAGCTAGTGTAGTGCCACATAAATAGCTGTACAATAACACCCTTTTCGCGGTAGGATGGTTTATGTGGCCATCCGCTGACGCTCTAGCCCTCACCGCTCCGCAGCGAAACGCTCTTCGTCGCCTCGTTCGAGGCCGCAATACGACGCAGGAAATGGTCTTGCGAGCGCACATTGTTTTGCGCTGTGCGCAGGGGTTGGCGAACCACGCCATGGCCCGCGAACTCGGCGTCAACCGCAAGACCGTCATCCTGTGGCGAAAGCGCTTCGCCCAGTCCGGCCTCGACGGACTCCGCGATCGGACGCGCCCCGGACGCAAACCGGCGCTCTCCGCTGAATTCGTCCAATGCATCCTCGATACAACGCTTCACGAGAAGCCCCGGGCGGCCACGCATTGGAGCACCCGCACCATCGCCAAGCACTTGGGCGTCTCCAAGATGGCCATCCAGCGCGTCTGGAAAGCGCACGGACTGCAGCCCCATCGCCTCGAAACTTTCAAGCTCAGCCGCGACAAGCAGTTCGTCGAGAAACTCCGCGACGTGGTCGGGCTGTACTTGAATCCGCCCGAGCACGCGCTGGTGCTCAGCGTCGATGAGAAAAGCCAGATCCAGGCCTTAGACCGCAGCCAGCCGGGACTGCCCCTGAAAAAGGGTCGCGCCGGCACCATGACCCACGACTTCAAACGACATGGCACAACGACGCTGTTCGCCGCCTTCAATGTGCTCGACGGCCAGGTGATCGGGGACTGTCTGCCGCGACATCGGCACCAGGAATTCCTCAAATTCCTACGCAAGATCGATCGCGAAACGCCACCGGCGCTGGAGCTGCATCTGATCGTGGACAACTACTCCACGCATAAGCATGAGCAGGTGAAGAAGTGGCTCGCGAAGCACCCCCGCTTCCACTTTCACTTCATTCCCACGTCTTCTTCTTGGCTCAATCTCGTCGAGCGCTGGTTCCGCGAGCTGACACAGAAGCGCATCCGCCGCGGCGTGTTCCGCAGTGTTCCCGAACTCGAGGCCGCCATCCACGAGTACCTGGAAGCGAGCAACCAAGCGGCCAAGCCCTTTGTCTGGACAGCTCCGGCACAAGATATCCTCGCCAAAGTCGAGCGCGCCGCCAAAACCCACGCCATTGTCCAGAACCGTTAGTGGCACTACACTAGGTGAACTAAGCTCTCGACAATACACTCACGTTTCGGGCGAGTGCAGGCGGGCACAGCATGCTGTGCCCCTACAGATCTGTTGGCTGCCTGGAAATGTAGGGGCACGGTATGCCGTGCCCGAAGTTCCAGGAATAGATGGCGTAACTTTCCTCGCTCTGGGGCCGGAGCGGGGAAGCGGCCGCCGACGTCGGCCACGACGTGTCGGGTCCCTGCCACTCCCCGCCGCTTTTCGGTGGGAGTTTGGTTCGTCCGCAGTGAGTACTGATCCCGTTCCGGCTCTATGACAACGGTCACAGCAGCGATCATCGAGCGGCGCGGTCGCGTTTTGGTCTGCCGCCGGCGCTTCGATCAGGATCACCCGGGAAAATGGGAGTTTCCGGGTGGCAAGCTGAAGCCGGGCGAGCAGCCGGCCGAGACACTGAGACGCGAGTTGCGGGAAGAGCTCAAGATCGATGCGGACATTGGCGAGGAGGTCACGCGGTATTGCTACCGCTACCCGGGTCGCCGAGCCATCCTTCTGGTGTTCTTTCGCGTTTCAGGATTCACAGGCGAGCCCGACTACCACCACTTTCAACAAGCGTCGTGGGCCCCGCCGGCTGATTTGCCCAGGTTTGATTTCCTTGAAGGGGATGTCGCCTTTGTCCAGGGGTTGGCGGCCGGCAAGTACGACTAGTGGCGTCCCAACTTATTATCACGCCCACAGTGGTCAGCACCCCGAGCTAGCCGCAAGCGACGTGGCACACGGGAAGCGCTCGTCAGGGAAAGCCTTTGTATGGATGGATCGGTATCTCGATAGCTCGGAAACAGGTGTCGGTAGGAGTACCGACACGGCAGGTCTGGGGACCTGCGCCACCATGAGGCTGCGTGGGTCTCACACGAGGGTTTGTTCTTAAGGCGTGGTGTGCGTCGTTGTGGCGCAGACGCCTACGTTTGCCGCGTCGACACTCGTGTCGATGCCGCGTTACGCCAACGTAGGCGAAGAGCGAGATCTTGCGCCCGTGGGCGGCGGAGCACGCGCTGCCCAGCTATCCTTCGCGTCGAGATCGAACAACCCTAAAACTGGAAAGGCGACGGCGTGAAACTCAACACGAAGATAACGGCTAGCGCGATGCCGACGATTCTCCGGCCACGACCCAGCTGCAGGGAGTCATTGAGAGTCGGTGGGTGCTTGATGCCCATGAACCACAACAGAATCAGCATGACCGAATAGTGATAGCCATGCGAGAGGGTCACAAGGGCTAGCCCGACGAACGCAAGACCCGCAATCAAACGGCTCTTGCGGCCAAAGAGCGCGTAGCTGATATGTCCGCCGTCTAGTTGGCTGATCGGCAACAGGTTTAATGCTGTGACAAAGAGTCCCACCCAGCCCGCAAAGGCGACCGAGTGTAGGAATAGTTCGGTACCCTCGTCGCGCGCGCCGAAGAGCACCCACTCAATGGCCCTGAAAAGCAGAGGGTCCCCCAGAACGATGGCCCCATCCTGGCCTCCTGCCGGTACGTGTTCAGAAACGGCGACGCCGATGATACTCAATGGAATTGCAACTACAAGACCGGCAATCGGCCCGGCAGCCGCAATGTCGAAAAGCGCCCGCCGGCTCGGGATGTAGGACGACATGCGAATCACTGCTCCCAGCGTGCCTAGGAACGAGGGGAACGGAATGAAGTAGGGCAGCGTCGCCGTTACACGATGGTACCGGGCGGCGAAATAGTGGCCGAACTCGTGCGCCGTTAATATGGTCAATAGGCTTACCGAGTATACCCACCCGCCCATAACCGTCGTCGTTACCACAGTCAGCGCAAACAGCAGCAGATGTAGCCAGACGCGAGATTTGCGCTCCACCATCGCCGCCGGCAGGACGCGGCGGAATCCGCCGTTCCAACTCGGCGGGAGCGGGCCGGTGAGCACTGGGGTCGGTTGAGCGGCGGAAGGATCAGGGCCGGAAGACATCTTCTGTTACCAGGTTACGACAAAAAATGGTTCCTGAGTGCCCTCCCTAGACCTGTTGATGCCGGTCATCTTCGTTTATGCACGGGTCGAGCGGGTGGCGGATAAATCTTCCCCTCATCTGGGCCGATACGAGTCTTACACCCAAGAGCCACCATGTTTTCGATCATCGGCATCGTTGTCGTGCTGGGGTCCGTCTTCGGCGGGTACCTGATGCATGGCGGAGAGATGGCAGTTTTGATCCAGCCCTCGGAGTTCCTCATCATCTGGGGCGCCGCCCCGGGGAGTGTGATCATCGCTACTCCCTTGCCGATTCTAATGCGACTTCTCAAAAACTTCGGCAAGGTTCTCGGTGGTAGCCGATATAACAAAGCCACCTATCTCGACACACTGATGCTGATGAACTCGCTTTTTCAGGTGGCTCGGAAGCAAGGGATGATGAAGCTCGAGCCCGACGTCGAGGCTCCCGACAAGAGTCAAATCTTCAAGAAGCACCCGAAATTCCTCAAAGACCACCATGCCCTGCACTTCGTCTGTGACACGCTGCGGATGGCGATCAGCGGCGGCATTCCCCCTTTTGACCTGGATCAGATGATCGAGTCCGATTTGGAGGTCCATCACGCGCACAATCACCAACCCGTCCATTCGCTGACAACTGTCTCGGACGCCCTGCCCGGGCTGGGGATCGTCGCCGCGGTGCTAGGAATCGTTATCACCATGCGCTCGCTGGGAGGCCCGCCGGAAGAGCTCGGACACAAGGTAGCCGCTGCCCTAGTAGGGACTTTTCTGGGCATTCTCACCTGCTACGGGTTTCTCTCCCCCCTGGCCGGAGCGATGGCCGCCATCGACGAGGCAGAGGGGGCCTATTACCGAGTCCTGAAGGCTGGATTGGTCGCTTTCGTCAAGGGCCACCCACCGATTATGGCGCTCGAATTCGCACGCCGCGGCGTGCCGCACGAGAACAGGCCCACTTTTCAAGAAATGGAGGCCGCATGCAAGAAGAGTCCGAAGAAGGTGGAGAAGGCGTAGCTGGCCAGGCTCCGATCATCATTAAAAAAGTCGGCTCTTCCGGGTTTTAAGTGGGCGAAGGAGCCAGATCGAGTTTCCCACAGTGGAAGTAGATGGCGTTGATGAAGTTCTGTTGATTGCGGAAACCGCGCGCCGTGGCCTTGACCCATTGAATCCTTGAGTTCAACCCCTCGCTGACCGCGTTCGTAATGCGGTGTTTCAGATACGTGAGTATGTTTTCGAGGCGAGCCGTCAACATCCGCGCTACGGTGACCATCGGCGTCAGCCGGCTGCGACTCGCCCAGCCGCGCCATTGCTCGAAGAAAGCTCGCGCCGCCGATTCGCGACGATAGTCGAACAGCCGCATCGCCGTTTCCTTCAACGCCCACGCCCGCGCCGTCTTCAAGTCGCTTTCGCGCAGCGCGCGGAACTCGCGCCAGGCGTCCTCGGAAAAGTTCGCCGGATGCCGCAGCCAAGCGTACTTCGTGCCTGTCAAACGCTCGTCGCCGAGGGCCAGTAAACGCTTGTTCTCCGCCCGCCGCACCTGGTCCACCGCCTTCGCCAGATGCGCCGCGATGTGATATTTGTCGTAAACGATCTTTTTCTCCGATTCGTCGAGATGCTCCCGGGTCGAGGCGACGTAAGGATCCCACATGTCCATCGCGACGGCCTCGACTCGGGCGAGTTGCTCTGCGCTCAACGTCTTCCAAAAGCCGTCCAGGCTGGCCTGGCGGCGTCCCTCGGCGACGAACAACACGCGCGAGCGGTTGAGATCGTTGACGACGGTGAGATAGCGATGGCGCTTGCGGAAGCTCTTCTCGTCGACGCCCAGGTAGGGAATCGGCTCTGCCGCGCGACGTTCGAGCCCACGTTGCACGGCGCGTTCCAGGATGCCGTGAATCTCGTCCCAGCTCAGCGCCAGCAACTCGGCGATGCCTTGCTGGCTGGCTTCCTTCAGCCACGAGATCGCGAGAGCTTCAAACAGCGCGGTGAAGCGGCTGGAAGCCTCGGCCCAGGGCAGTCGCACGACGCGCGGCCCGTGCTCGGAGCAGTCGCTGCGCGGCGGCCGGGCGTGCAGGATCGTGCGGTACTGACAGGTGTCGAGGTGACGCCAGCGGCGTTCGGGCTGATGATCGTGGAGTGCGCACACGGCGCTGCATTGGCGGCACGGCCAGCGGACTTGCTCGTCGTGTTCGAGGAAGACGTGGACTTCGCCGTCGGCTCGGCGCAGCTCCACTCGCACGACTTTCCAGGGACTTTCGATGCCCAGAATCTGGCGGTATAGCTCGCGGTCTTGCATCCCGCGAGACTACCACCGAGCCTCACTCGCCCACTAGAAACCCGGAAGAACCCATAAATACACTCACGTTTCGGGCGAGGGCAGGCGGGCACAGCATGCTGTGCCCCTACAGATCGATTGGGTGCCTGGAAATGTAGGGGCACGGCATGCCGTGCCCGAAGTTCCCGATCGTCCACCTGGCTTCTAATAATAAATCTAAATATACGTGACCGAACTTATGAAATGGACTACTTAGGCCCCTGTCCTACGTCGTGCCGCCACCACAACGTAGGGGCACGACCTGTCGCTGAGCTGTCCAAATTAGTCGAGAAGAGGCGATTTTGGACGGATCAGTCTTTGGTTTCCCGTACCGCTGGGGCTGAGACCCAAACCAGGTCTTCATCGACGAAAGATGCTCTCCCAATTGCAGTCGGTACCGAAAGCCCTCCGCGCTGACGGCCAAGCGACGGCGAAAACGGCCCCTACAGGGCTTATGAGGGTAACCGGTCGGAGACTCGCGATGGTGGAAAGAGACCGACATGCGCGCCCGTACAAACAAACGCGATCGTTGATCCGCCTGGTTAATGCGCGCTGGTCTGCCGAAGGCCGAGCCTGTCACTATATTTTGCGAAACTACAATAGGAGGCATCATCCTTGTATCGAGCTACGAATGGCCCGGAAACGTTCGGGAGCTGCAGAACGTTATCGAGCGAGCCGTGATCACGGCCCGTGGTGGTGAGTTGTACTTTGATTTACCGGGCTCCGTCGCGGACAAGAAGGTCGCCGCTCCGGCTGCGACCGTAGATGCCCTAGATGTAGGGGAAGAAGTCCTCACCTACGAAGAGCTAAGAACTCGGGAACGCGAAAATCTATTGGTCGCTTTGAAAAAGGCGAAAGGAAAGGTTTCGGGATCGGGCGGTGCGGCGAAGCTCCTCGGGATCAAGCCGACGACCCTGGCTTCCCGTCTCAAGGCGATGGGAATTGAGCGGGGAATCGTTGGATGACGATGTCGTCAGCCGAAGCCCACAAAATTCTAGGACGGTTGGTTTGAGAATCATTTCTCTCATTGCGAGTGCTACCGAGATCATCTGCGCGCTTGGCCTCGAGGATTCTCTGGTTGGCCGTTCGCACGAGTGCGACTACCCGCCTCCAGTAACCGACCTGCCAGTCTGTACGAAGCCGCGTTTCGACCCCGTAGGAAGCAGCCGGGAGATCGACGACAGGGTCAGGTCCGTGCTGCGCGCCTCACTGGTCGAAGATGCCCTCAGCGTCTACGAGGTCTTCTCGGAAAGATTGCGGCAGCTGGCGCCGACACATATCGTCACGCAGTCGCAATGCGAGGTGTGCGCCGTCAGCCTTCGGGACGTCGAACGCGCACTGCGAGAACTCACCGAGTCGGAAGCGGAGATCATTTCCTTGCAGCCAAACACCCTGGCTGATTTTTGGCGGGATATCGCGCGAGTGGCTTCCGGCCTCGGCGTGACGGACAGCGGGGTGCGGTTGGTGGCCGACCTGCAACGAAGGATGCAGGAAATCGAGACGAGGGCCCGGCCGCTCCAAAGCCGACCCACCGTCGCTTGCGTTGAATGGGTCGATCCTCTGATGGCGGCGGGTAATTGGATGCCTGAGCTGGTGCAGATGGCGGGCGGCGAGAATCTGTTTGGTGTCTCGGGGAAGCACTCGCCGCGGATGACGTTTGAGCAACTCGTAGCCCAAGATCCGGACATCATTTTCATCTCGCCCTGTGGTTTCGATATTCCCCGCACACGAGAGGACCTGCCTGTTCTCGAGTCCTATCCTGGCTGGTCGGCGCTAAAAGCTGTTCAACAGAACGGTGTCTGCGTGGCCGATGGGAATCAATACTTCAATCGGCCCGGCCCGCGGCTTGTGGAGTCACTTGAAATCCTGGCGGAGATTGTTCACCCCGAGGTCTTTCAGTTCGGTCACGAAGGAAAAGGTTGGGAACGGGTCGAGGCTCCCGCAGGAGGGTAATCACGCCCAGTTTTCCACTCGCAAACCCCTCACACGACGGAACTCTCTTGCCTTGTTGGTGACCAAGATGACTCCAAGCGCCAAAGCGTGGGCAGCGATTAATTGCCGATTCGTTTTTTCTTGGCCTATCTCGAATCGCTCCGATGGGAAAGATGAGGGACGAAAAGAGGAGAGATGAGGAGAGATGAGGAGAGATGAGGAGAGATGAGGAGAGATGAGGAGAGATGAGGAGAGATGAGGAGATGAGGAGAGATGAGGAGAGATGAGGAGAGATGAGGAGAGATGAGGAGAGATGAGGAGAGATGAGGAGAGATGAGGAGAGATGATGAGGAGAGATGAGGAGAGATGAGGAGAGATGAGGAGAGATGAGGAGAGATGAGGGGAGATGAGGGAGATGAGGGAGATGAGATGAGGGAGATGATGAGGGGAGATGAGGGAGATGAGGGAGATGAGGGGAGATGAGGGGAGATGATGAGGGGAGATGAGGGGAGGAGGGAGATGAGGGGGAGATGAGGGGAGATGAGGGAGATGAGGGGAGATGAGGGAGGAGGGAGATGAGGGGAGATGAGGGGGAGATGAGGGAGATGAGGGGAGATGAGGGGAGATGAGGGAGATGAGATGAGGGGAGATGAGGGGAGATGAGGGAGATGAGAGGGAGATGAGGGGAGATGAGGAGGGAGATGAGATGAGGGAGATGAGATGAGGGAGATGATGAGGGGAGATGAGGGAGATGAGGGAGATGAGGAGGGAGATGAGGGGGAGATGAGGAGGGAGATGAGGAGGGAGATGAGAGGGAGATGAGGGGAGATGAGGGGAGATGAGGGAGATGATGAGAGGGAGATGAGAGGGAGATGAGGGGAGATGAGGGAGATGAGGGAGATGAGAGGGAGATGAGATGAGGAGGGAGGGAGATGAGGGACAGCCACCGAACTCTGCGATAATACGAACGTTCCAATGGCGAGGATGGCCCGTGTGGTCGTGGAGGGCGTTCCACACCACATCACCCAACGGGGCAACAATCGTCAGGACGTCTTCCTGTGCGACGAAGACCGGCGATTCTATCTCAAGACACTTTCTGAGCGGTGCAGGCAGCACGGCGTACGGCTGCTCGGCTACTGCTTGATGACAAACCACGTTCATCTGGTCGCTCTCCCTGCCGCTGCGAAATCACTAGCGCTGGGCATCGGACAAACGCACTGGCGCTATGCGCAGCAGTTCAACCGCCGTTACGGTCGCAGCGGGCATTTGTGGCAGAACCGCTTTTATTCGTGTCCTTTAGGGCCGAGTCACTTGGTTTCGGCGCTGGCATATGTTGATCTGAATCCGGTACGCGCAGGTCTGGTCGGCGACCCGGTCCAATATCCCTGGTCGAGTACAACAACGCACGTCGAAGGTCGAGACCCGCAGCAGATCATTGATCTGACCTCGTGGAAGAATCTCGGCATCCAAGGCGACTGGGGAGAGCTTCTTGCATCAGAAGCGGTGAGCGGGCGAGACGGAGAGCTGCGTGCTGCTACAAGCACGGGCGTGCCCTTCGCCGACGCAGGGTTCGTCCGGGAACTCGAAACGAGATTGGCACGGCGCTTGGAACCACGTCCGCCCGGTCCCGTGCCTAAGGCAAAGCGGGCGTTCGCGGCAAGCTGAGGGCAAGCCGAGGGAGTTCGGTGGCTGTCCCTCATCTCCCTCATCTCCCTCATCTCCCTCATCTCCCTCATCTCCCTCATCTCCCTCATCTCCCCCTCATCTCCCTCATCTCCTTCTAGGCCGCTTTTTCATTCCTCCAACTGTCGCCTTCCCCCTTTAATCGCGACGCTTCCACAGCCGACCCTTCACTAAGTTCTTTATTTTCCGCAAGATGCCCGTATAAGATTGCGGCAGTGTGTCGCAATCCCTGAGAAGTTACGGCAGAAGGTCGTGGCGGGGCAGGGACAGAATGGCTCCGCTGCGGCAGCGGAGGCCGTATGCCCATATGCTTATACCCATATATATGGTTTCATGTTAGAATATACCCATGAAGACGACCGTTGAGCTACCCGACGGCTTGCTTTCTGAAGCCAAGAGCTACGCCGCGGCCCACGGCTTGTCCCTAAAACAGGTGCTCGAAGCCGGTTTACGACAGGTTCTCGGAGCTAGACGTAAAACTAAGCCCTTCAGACTTCGTAAGCATCCGTTCCGTGGCTCGGGGCTTGCGACAGACGCCGACTGGCCGACGATACGGGAGAAAATCTATAAGGGACGTGGCGGTTGATCGCGGTTGATACGAACATTTTGGTCTACTCTCACAGGCAGGATTCCCATTGGTACGCAGCGGCCGACGAGAGGATCACTGGTTTGGCCGAGAGTGGGTCGCCTTGGGCAATACCATGGCCCGCGATTCATGAGTTCGTGGCCGTTGTGACCCACCCGGGTATCTATCGTCCGGCTACTCCCCGCAAAGATGCACTCCAGCAGGTCGCACTCTGGCTCGAATGCCCATCGCTTCACGTCATCGGAGAAGTCAAGGGCTACTGGGACGTGTTCAAACCGCTGGTTCTGTCCGGCAAGATCTCCGGACCGACAGTGCACGACGCGCGCGTTGCCGCCATCTGCCTACAACATGGCGTCAAGACGCTCTGGTCGGCCGACCGCGATTTTTCACGTTTCCCCCAACTTAAGGTCGTTAACCCTCTCATCGAGAGCGGTCGGAAGTGACAAATCTGTTCCGGACCGATAGATAATTTCGGGGCAAGCCCGAGCGCACAGGCACTGCTACAATAACCGCGATTGCCCACCAGGGACGCGTTGGGTTATCGAAGAGCCCCGACGGGAGCGGTAGTGGTACAGAGGTGCACGGGAGAGTGTTCTGAGACTCCCAGGGAAGGCGATCCGAAATGAGGACAATTCTATGGCCGCTCCTTATCTTTGTCTGGGCCTGTGCGCCGCGGGCAGGCGAGGAGATGGCGACGACGGAAAACGCGGCCACGGCGACTGTCGAGCAAACAGATAACACCCTAACCCCAAAAGAAAAGGAAGCCGGGTGGATTTTGCTCTTTGACGGCGAGTCGCTCGACGAGTGGATGACCGACACGGGCGAGCCAAGCCGGCCACCTGTCGAAGAGGGCAGTATTAACCCTCACAAGTCCGGGGACTACATGGTTGTGCACAAACAGATGTGGGAGAACTACATTCTCGCGCTGGATTTCAAAATCAGCCCGGGCTGTAACAGCGGTATCTTCGTCAAGACGTTCTCTCTCGACGAGTCGCCTCCCGGCAGGAGTGTCGCCTTTAACGGAATTGAAATCGCGATCGACGATACAACTGAAGCCGGCTACCATGACACCGGTGCGATTTACGATTTGGTCAAGCCCACCCGAAACGCGATGAAGCCGGCGGGAGAATGGAACCACACCGAGATCACTGTGAACAGGAACATCATCTCCGTGAACCTAAACGGCGAAGACGTAACGCGCATTGACCTTGCTGAGTTCACCGAACCCCACAAGCGGCCCGACGGCACACGGCATAAGTTTGACGTCGGCTATAAGGATCACCCTCCGAAAGGCTACATCGGTTTACAGGATCACGGGGCGGACCTGTGGTTCAAAAACATCAAGCTGAAGCCGCTGGATTGAGACTGGCGGGACGCGGTGATTCGCTTCCCCACAGACGGTTCAGCAGAAATCCCTTCTCAGTCATTACCGACGTTTTCTAGGAAACCGCTGAGCAGGAGTCCGGTGGAGAGCAATCAGGATCGTTGCGTTTGCACCGCCGCAATGTGCCGCGGCCAATTACAACCTAGTCAAGCTTGTTGGAAGACGCCGCGGCGCTCCCCGCCGAACGCGGCAGCTGCGTAATCCAATCGTGGATGAGCTTCACCGCCTCCTTGTCCACGACATTGGAGGCAATATGCGGCATGCGGCCGAGGCCGAGCTTGCCCATTCGAAAGTGGATCAGTGAGCGCTCGGGATCCCCCGGCGCCAGCAGCTGCGCGTCGGGGATGTCGAAGTTGCCATGCGCCGGTGGGACGTCAACCAATCCGAACTCCTCGGGCGGCAAAGTAAACAGCACCTGAAAGTCAGCGTTACCGCCACCCCATTTTATGTGACAGTGGGCGCAGTTGGACTGCAGATAGGAGCGTGCCCGGAGATCCAAGGGCACGCTTTCATCTCGATGGTCGTAGAGCCGAGGCAGATGCTCCGGCGGCCAAGGGAGCCGCTCGGTGAAAACGCCCAAATGCTCGAGGGTGCTGAGTTGGTTGGCGATGACGCCGCCGTAGTCGTGATCCTTGTTCATCTGTAGCGTGTTCAGACCGAGGACGTACTTCGCCGGCGTCGTATGGCAGCCGATGCACTCGGAACGGCTGGGGAAGCGCCACGTCTGGTCGCGTCTTCCGCCGGGCGCGCTCGGGTCCTTGATGGTCAGCTCGAGGTCGGCGCCACCGGCATCCAACAGGTGGGCGTCGGTTTGTTCGTCATTCCAAACATAAACGTAGCCCTGCCAGAACTGCGCCCCTGTTTCGTCGGTTCCCGGCGTACGCCTGTGGTGCAGCAGCCGCGTTTCCAAACGGCGCAGATTTTGCGGGTTACCGGGTTCCATTTCCATCAGGAAAGTCTTGACCGCTACCGTGCCATCGGGGAACCTCCACCCGCGGGGAGCCGCGGGGGCGGGCTGCGGGTAGATCACCCGGTTGTATTCGATCTTGGAATCGCCAGGCAAGGCGATATAGCGCTGCTTGATCGCACCGTCCGACCACAGGGGTGAGTTGACCGAGTAGGGAATCAAACCGGGCGCGGGCGTAAGGTCTTTCGTGGAGCTGAAAAGTCCGGTTTCGCTCAACTTACGCGGGAATTTCGGCGCGTCGGCAGGGGGCGGTGGCGCGGGGACGAGGTGGTGAATTCGGCCGCCGATGTGGTCGACGATGTAGACTTCCCCAGCCCGGTCCTGTCCAAACCCAACCGGACGTAGCAGGGGATCGACTAGTTCGCGGTGTTCGGTCACCTTTTCGCCGTCGTATCGAAGCGCCCAGATTTTGCCCGTGTCATAGTCGCCGTAGATGTAGACTCCCTTGAGTTCTTCGAGCCGACTTCCGTGGTATACGTACCCACCGGTCACCGAGCGCGCCTCGGTGTGAGAGTGCTCAACAAGCGGCGGTAGAATCGGTGTCGGTCCTTCCTTGCGATTGGGGCGGAACGGGTGGTTGCCTTCCTTGACACTCCAGCCGTAGTTGCCGCCCTTTTGGATCACAATGATCTCTTCCCAGAGGTCTTGACCGACTTCTCCGGCCCAGAGAATGCCGGTGGCCGAGTCGAAGCTGAACTTCCAGATTTGCCGGAGTCCGTAGGCCCAAATCTCACCCCGTGCTCCGGGCACATCTACAAACGGGTTGTCTTCGGGAATGGTATAAGGCAAGTCCTCGCCGGGGTGATCGACGTCGATTCGCAAGATCGATCCCGGGAGGTCGCTGATATCCTGGCCGGTATTCAGGCCGTCGGCGATGCCGCTGGCGTCGCCAATGGCGGCGTATAGGTAGCCGTCGGGACCGAATTGGAGACAGCCGCCGTTATGCCCGCCCGCGCGCCACACGAAGAGAACCTTCTCCGAACTTGGATCGGCCTGGAGGGCACGACCAGTCTCAACCTGATAGCGCGACACTCGGCTGCCGTCAGGAAGGAAATCGTTAGGGTTGTCAAGAAGGTTCATCAATACGTAGAAATACCCGTTTTCGCCAAACCGAGGATGGAATACTAGTCCGAACGTGGTTCGTCCGGTGTCGAGCAGTAGATCCTTGCGACCGGTGGCCAGGTCGTTCTCGAACGTGTAGATCTTGCCTTCTCGTTCGGCGACCGCCAAGCGATTCGTGCCTGGCACGACGGTCATGGTCAACGGCTCGTCGAACTGGAGATTCGGAAACGCGACGGCTGTGCGATAGGGGTTGGGCGGATCGGGTGTGCCGTGGACGCGGGAAGTCGTCCACAACTCGCGTTTCTCAATACCGTACGGCTTGCGAACCTTTCCTTTTTCGTTCGCCGCGGGCGGTGCGGCGTAAAGGCCGAGCACTAAAGACGCGGTCGAGATCACGACCGTCACACAACGAGCGGCGTGGCGCATGGTGGAGTCCTCGTTAGCGACGTGCCGGGAACCGGGTGCACCGTCGGGATCGGGTTTTCGAAAGAGCCTGTTCAGTGATTCCCTGTAACAATTATAGCCGCCAGTCAGGGCTTGTCACCGAAGTTCCCGGCGGGCGAGTCATGAAACGAGGTTGAAATAATAATACCCGTTGAAGAACGCCAAGCACCCACAGTATGCTGCCGGCGAGGCGTAGAGCGACGGCCCATCAGCGATTTCCGCGCGGTCCACTCCCGGGGCAAACAGAGCGCCGCCCAGGGATCCCATTACTCCAGTGGCGACACCGCCGAAACTCTAGCGCGCGCCGGCCACCGGGTATTTGCCTCGATGCGCGATCGGGAAGCCAAGGCTAGTTTAGGGCTGCGTAGCGCATGGTTGCGGGCACGTCATACGCCGCGAGTCCTTCCTGACGCGTGTCCCAGGTTAAACAAACGGATTTGCCAAACTACTAAAGTTTTTTCGTCAACCCTTCGATGGTAACCGACAGAGACAGTTTGTTCCATCCTCTCTCCTTGGCTATCGCGGCTGCGCGTCCCACCTGGCGTGCAGCCGCGAATTCTTTTCTGTCGATCGTTTCCATCGAAAGCACTGGGCAAGACCGGAATGTGGGGACCGGTTGGCGGCCTATTCTGATTAGAGGCAGGCGCTTCGACGGACGAGAATCGGATGGCAGTCCCCATTTTCGTCGAACCTAACTTCTATCACGGCTGACTAGGAGACAAGTTCACTATAGATTCGGAAGTGTCGGGCTTGACAGCCCGACGCAGCGCACTGAAAGCGTGCGCCACGTCGCCAGGACGATCAGAAAGTCTTGTCTAAGACAGCTTACTAGTAATCGTCGTGACCCATAGGCATGGCCGGCGCTTTTTCCTTTTCGGGAAGTTCATGCACCGCTGCCTCGGTTGTGAGCATCAGCCCGGCGATCGAGGAGGCGTTTTGTAGCGCCGTGCGAGTCACCTTCGCCGGGTCAATGACGCCGGCTTCGACCAAGTCACCGTATTCGTCCGACTGAGCGTTAAAGCCGAAGTTGCTTTCGGATTTCTCACGGACCTTGGCCACTACGATGGCTCCCTCTTGACCGGCGTTCTGGGCGATCCAGCGGACAGGCTCTTCGAGAGACCGGCGCACGATGTTGATGCCGGTCTGCTCGTCCTCGTCGTCGGACTTCAAGTCGCCGAGAACTTCACCAGCCCGCAATAGGGATACGCCGCCGCCAGGTATGATACCTTCCTCGACGGCTGCGCGAGTGGCGTGCATGGCGTCCTCGACGCGAGCTTTCTTCTCTTTCATCTCGGTTTCGGTGGCAGCGCCGACTTTGACCACCGCAACGCCGCCGACGAGCTTGGCCAATCGCTCTTGAATCTTTTCCCGGTCGTAGTCCGACGTCGTCTCTTCGACCTGGGACCGTAGTTGCTTGACCCGGCCTTCGATGGCATCCCTCGATCCGGCCCCCTCTACGATCGTCGTATTGTCTTTGTCGATGACGATGCGTTTGGCTTGGCCCAGATCCTCAAGTTTTACACCCTCCAGCTTGATACCCGTTTCTTCCATCAGCGCTTTGCCGCCGGTCAAGATGCCAATGTCTTCCAACATGGCCTTGCGCCGGTCACCGAAGCCCGGAGCCTTCACCGCGGCGCAGTTTAAGGTACCGCGCAGCTTGTTGACGACGAGCGTCGCCAGAGCCTCACCCTCGACTTCTTCGCAGACGATCAGTAAGGGCTTGCTCGCGCGGGAAACCTGCTCCAGCAGCGGCAACAGGTCCTTCATGCTGCTGATCTTCTTTTCGTGGATCAGGATGTAGGCGTCTTCGAGAACGCATTCCATCGCTTCCTGATCCGTTACGAAGTAGGGCGACAAGTAGCCGCGGTCGAACTGCATGCCTTCGACCACCTCCAGCTCGGTTTCCATCGTCTTGCCTTCCTCAACCGTGATGACGCCGTCCTTGCCGACCTTTTCCATCGCTTCCGCGATGATGCTTCCGATGGCTTTGTCGTTATTCGCCGAGATGGCTGCCACTTGGGAAACCGCCTCCCCTTCCACCGGACGGGAGAGTTCGCTGATCTTGTCCACAACCTTCTCGGTGGCCTGCTCGATGCCACGCTTGATGGCCATGGGATTGGCGCCCGCGGCGACGCTCTTCACGCCTTCTCGATAGATGGCCTGGGCCAAGATCGTTGCCGTCGTCGTCCCGTCGCCGGCGTCGTCGCTCGTTTTTGACGCCACCTCCCGCACCATCTGAGCGCCCATGTTTTCGAGCTTGTCTTCGAGCTCGATCTCCTTCGCCACGGTCACACCGTCTTTCGTAACGGTGGGCCCCCCAAACTTCTTCTCTAAGACCACGTTGCGGCCCTTGGGGCCAAGCGTGACGCGCACTGCGTTCGCTAGTTTGTTGACGCCCGCCAGAATCGCCTTGCGAGAGTCTTCACCGTAGATAATTTGTTTTCCAGCCATTCTCGTCCTCTCCTTTACGCTGCTTTTTGGGATTCCGTGGTGGTTTCTTCGACAACGGCCAGCACCTCGTCTTCCCGCAAGATGAGATATTCGCTATCGTCGATCTGTACTTCCGAACCGGCGTACTTTGCAAAAAGGATGCGATCTCCGGCCTTTACGTCCAGCGGAGCTACTGTGCCGTCCTCGAGTCTCTTGCCATTTCCGGCAGCAATGACTTTGCCCTGCTGGGGTTTCTCTCTAGCCGAGTCGGGAATGAGGATCCCGCCTCGCACCTGCTCTCCATCCTCGAGCCGTTCCACGAGGATTCGATCGTGTAGTGGTCTTAGATTCATCGCATCACCTCCAAGTTCGGGCGCTTCTCGTGCGCACTCTCGTCCCCGTCGGGGTTGGTATTTGTTGAGGCCGGCTGGGTTAGCCGCGCCTTAGCAGGGGCAGTGCCGGCGACTGCCACTTACAATCACGAAGAGCTTACGCAGAGGGTGGCCGTACAGTCCTTTCTCAATTCCACTATTATCCCACAGTTTAGAACCACCGAGATGTGTCTAGGGCGAAAACCTGGGTTGACCTGCGCTCTAGTGCTTGATTGCAAGAGTTCGCGTATCTTAAAAGCCCCTTCCCGAAGGAGTGTACCGATCGTCCATCCGGCCCGGAAGTGGTTTGTTCGCAGAGCCTTCCGAGCCGCGACCGTGAGGGAGCGGTCCAGGGATTGTCGGCCTATAAACGATAGTCAACTTATGGAACCAAGCATTAGCTCACCCGTGGCGACACCGGAGCTGGGGCCATTTTCAGCTTTGACCGCGACTTCGATCAATGCGCGGGGTGTGATCTCGGGGGCGTCAGGTGACTACCGGCAACGGTGCCGGCCACCCTTCAATCGGCGGGAAGCTGGCCCTCGGGTAGCAATTGTCCTTTTTCCAGATGGCGGGTCGAGTGAGCGAACTTCGCGGCACGTGGATCGTGGGTGACCATGATGACCGTCTTGCCGTGCTGCTCGTTCAGCTTGGAGAGAATGGTCAGTACGTCGTTCGCCGAACCGGCGTCGAGGTCGCCTGTCGGCTCGTCGGCCAGGATGATCGAGGCGTCGGTGACGATAGCCCGGGCCATGGCCACCCGCTGTTCCTGGCCTCCGGAAAGCTGCCGGGGGTAGTGTTCGAGGCGGTCCCCCAGATTCACGATGTCCAGCGCCCGGCGGGCATGATCAAGTCGTTCCTTCTTATTCAGGCGCGTCAGCAGCAACGGAAGCTCTACGTTTTCAAGGGCTGTCAGCACCGGAATCAGGTTGAAGGTTTGGAACACGAAGCCAATGTTCTCACTGCGCCAGCGCGCCAACTGCTTGTCGCTAAGCTGCGCGATGTCGTCACCGAGGACGTGAATGCGGCCCCGCGTCGGCTTGTCGATGCCGGCAGCCAAGTGAAGCAGGGTGGATTTGCCGGACCCGGACGGACCCATGAGGGCCAAGAATCTTCCGCGTGGGACCTCCAAGTCCACGTCATCGAGTGCCAGCACGCTGAAATCCGCTCGGCGGTATTCCTTCCGCAGATTTTCTGCCTTGACCGCAAGGTTGTCGTTCATATGCTTCGCGGTTTCACTCGGTCGCCGTCTTTGAGATCGGGGTCCGGGTTGAGAATGAGGTCCTCCCCGCCGATCAGACCGTCACTGATTTCAACGCCCGCGGAAGTGGTGCGGCGGACGGCGACACTGCGTTCCACTGCCTGCCGGTCCTGCAAGATGAATACCGTCTTGCCGTCTCGAATTGCGGCGGCCGGAATCGTGATCGATCCTGCGATGCCTTCCCTCGCAGCTTCCTGAGGTTCTGCGAGAAACGCAACATTGGCGTTCATCTCGGGCCGCAGATACGCGTCGGGTTTCGGAATCTGAACTTTGACCTGTACGGTAGCTTTTTGGCGGTCTGCTTCCGGGGAAATCTCGACGATGCGACCTTCGTAGTTGCGGTCGCGGTAGGCATCCGTCGTGACGATGCCGCGCTGATTGGCGGTCAGCCTGGCGAAATCGTCTTGGCTAATGTCGAGTTCAACCTGAAGGTCATCGAGGTCCGCCAGCGAAACGACGTACCCCTTGGCGCCGCGGTCACCGACAAAACCGGTTGTGACGAACTCACCAACCTCGACGTTTCGCTCCAAGATTGTGCCACTGACCGGAGCGCGGATTTGTGTAGCTCGCAACATGGTACGAGTGTAGGCGAGCTCGCCCTCGGCCTGTTTGACCTGGCCGCGGACGGACTCGATTTGCTCCTGTCGAGGGCCGATTCTGACCAACTCGTAGGATCGGTCTAGTGACTCGACGCGCGCCACACGGCGGTCGTAGAGGGCTTTGGCGTCGTCGAGGGCCTGAGCGGCGAGCACTCCTTCGTCCGCGAGCGTACGAGTTCGCTCCAGATTGATACGGGCATTCTCAAGATCCGCTTTGGCTTCTTCCCAATTCGCCTTGGCGAGCGCGACCTCTTCGGGGCGGGAGCCGGCTTCCAACTCGGCGAGGCGGGCCTGCAAGGATGCCAGGTTTCCTTCCGACTGCCGGACACGGGCTTGAAACTCATCGTCCTCGAGGCGAACCAGCACCTCATCCTGTTCCACATAGTCGCCCTTCTCGACGCCAATCCAGCGGACCCGCCCTACCACTTTCGAAGCGACCTCGATCTTGTGATGGGCCACGATGTAGCCGGCGGCGTTCAAAATCACTCGCTCTTTGGAGCCGCCAAGCGTTTCGACCGCGACCCGATACGTATCGACCTCCCTGACACCCGCGCCGGCGAACCCATAGCGCCAGACTCCGAGGCCGATAAAGAGGACCATTCCAACAAGGATCCACCACTTAGCCCAGGCCGCGGGACCTTCACGGCCGCGCTTGGTGCGGTCGATCTTGAGGCCGGCTAGCTCCTTGTCGAACTTGTCGCCCTCGACAGCCATCGCGGTTATAGATCCCGTAGCGAAGTCAGCACGTCATGCCGCGCCGCCATGCGGGCGGGTAAGACGCCACCCAATATCCCCATGATGGCAGAGAACGCGATACCGATAGCGATGATGGCAGGTGTGATCTGGAAGTCAAAGGTCGTTTCACTGAACGTTACAAAGTTGCCGATCCTTCCCTTCATTCCGTTAATTGGAAGTGCCAGCGCGCATCCGATGACACCTCCCAGTAAGGACACCAACAGCGATTCGATGACGAAGGATACCAGGACGCTGCCGCGCGAGAAACCAAGCATCCGAAGCACTCCGATTTCCCGCGAGCGTCGCGCGACCGCGGTATACATCGTGTTCATGGCTGCGAAGCTGCTTCCAATCGCCATGATGATGGCGACGAACAGCCCCAGTCCCTGGACTGCCTCTCCCGAGGCCATTTGCTCGGCGTAATACTCGCGCTCGCTCTTGGCTTCCAGCTGCAGCCTCTGGTCATCGGCCATTCGGTTCTTAAGGGCCTGGGCTGATACTTCGTCCCGCGCCCGCACGAGGATCGTGCTACGGCTGCCGCCGCGGCCCAGGTCGTTCGTCAACAGATTGCCGTCCGCCCAGATCTCGCTGTTGAAGGCTGATCTGCCGGCGTCGAAGACGCCGACGACTTTCCACTGGCCACGGCCAACTTCGATCTTGTCGCCGATGGACGTATTTTCCCGCACGGCGTGGGTGCCGCGCCCCACGACGACTTCGCGCTTCCCTGTTTCGAACCAACGCCCGGCTTGCAATCGTATGCCTGGGCGCATCTTGATTCCTACCGGGGAGATGCCGCGGACATTGACGTTGGCGTCCTGGGTGAGATCGTCGCGCAGCTTCAGCGAGACGACCGTCACGACTTCGTGGGACACCATGGGATCCCCGTCCCGTTGGGCAATCCCTTCCATGAACTTGACGACTTGGAACTTGTCGATTCCCACGACGCTGACCAGCTCCGACGTGGACCCTTGCCTCATCACGATCAAGTGCAGGGGATGGCCGGTCACTTCGAGTGAGGAGCGGAGACCATGGACCAATGCGAGGATGCTCAACAGAACGGCTACCGTCAACGCGATTCCGAGGGCGGTCATGACGGTGGTGGTCTTGCGGACTCGAAGATTGCGGAGGTTGTAGGAAAGCGGAATGGCCATGAAGTGCCCTACCCGGCGTGACGCAACGCGTCCGTGATGGTCGTCCTCGCTGCGATCGAGGCGGGAATGAAGGAGCTAAGCAGACCGATCAGAAGGGCTACACCTAGGCAGACGGGTACACCCCAGAGAGGCAAGATGAATCCACCGAAGAAGCCGAACTGGCCGGCGTCAATCAGTCGGGTAAGGACGAAACAGAGTCCGGCCCCGACGATACCTCCGAGCAGTGCCATCGTCATCGACTCGGTAATGATCATGAGTAGGATGACCCTCGGGGAGAAGCCGAGCGTTTTCAGGACGCCCACTTCGAGAATTCGTTCGCGAACGGACATCGCGACGGTGTTCGCTGATACGAGCAAGATTGTGAACACGACCGCGGCAGCTATAGACAGCAGGAATAGCTGCACGTTACCGATCTGCTCAATAAACGAGAGGCCAAAGGCGCTTTCCGTTTCTGTCTTCGTGGGCTGTGGGGAGTTGCGAAACAGCTCGTCGACCCCACTGGCGATCAGCGGTACGTCCGCGGCCGAGCGGGCGCGGATAGTGTACGTCCCGACGGTGCCACGCTGTTGTTGGGGCAGGCTTTCCTGGAGATACTTTCGGTGAAAGAAAGTCCAGCGGTCGTTGCTTCCTCGGAAGATCGCGCGAACGACCAGCTCCAAGTCGACCGGGTAAATGTCGCCTGCGACCGTGATGCGCTGACCCAGCCGGAGACCGACCCTTTCGGCGACCGACTGTCCGACGGCGATAGCTTGGCGGTCGCGTAGGAACGCCTGCAACTGCTCCGGGGCAACCTCGAATTCGGAAAAGACCTGGAATATCGCCTCCGGTTCGACTGCGAAGCGCGCGAACCGGTGTTCGGGTTTGTCGTCGATATATTTGCCGCCGAACCAGCTTCGACTACAAATTTCTTCGACGCCTTCAATTTCTCGAATGCGGTTGCCGTAGTATTCGGGCAACTGTTGCGTCAATGAGACTCGATGCCGCGTAACCAGCCGGAGTGCCTGCTCTTCAGAGACTTCTCGTTGAAAGAAGGCCGCGTAGATTGACAGAAGCACCCCGACCAAGAACAGCGACACGGTGAGGCTGAGGATCGTCAGGATGCTACGGCGGCGGTTGCGCAGCAGGTTCTTGAAGGTGAGCGGCAGGTATTTCCACATGGCCTGAGCGTTCGTTTGTGTTGTTTGGAATTATATCAAGGTCCGGCCACAGGTCCCGTGCTGCGCTCACGGCCAGTGGACGAAAGGGAACCCCTTGGTAGACCGGTCTGGTAGGAGTTGTAGCATAACCTCACCTGCGTCCGGCTCTTCACGTGACCGGACAGTTGGTCGCCTCCGATGGCGGCTACACGAGCGGCGCAAATTGGCCGTTTCAGCCTTAGCGTAAGGTCACCGCCCCTTGACCCCCCAACTCAGACTTGATACTTTCGCTAGTGGCGATTGAGCGAACTTGTGCTCAGTCACAGCGCCAGGTGCTCCGCCGTAAGCGGAGAGAATAGGGAAGCGGGTGAGAATCCCGCGCGGACCCGCCACTGTGATCGGTGAGGCGGGCTGCCACTCGCATTCGGCCACTCGGTTCACACCGGGGAAGGCCGGCGGCCCGTCGTTGACCCGAAAGCCAGGAGACCTGCTTGGCGCTGAGCCGATGGCTGCCTCGAGGAAAGGGTGATGCCGGCCAATCCCATCTGCGTTCAACGTCTCTTTTCTCTGACTGCTTGGATTCTCGGGCTCCGAGCCTGCCCAAACCGGGCACTTCCGCACTGGACCGCACGCTTACGGGTCCGTGAAAAAACCCGGCGGACGGGGAGCTGTGAAAAAATCGAGGACTGTCACGTGGCGCGCGCATTCTTGCGTGCCGTGTCGCCATTCTTGGCGACATTATTTGTGCCGGCTATCAACCCTTCCCGCCGGCACGTAGAATCAATGAAGTTTTCAGCCGCGGTTGACTGTCCCCACCATTTTTTCACAGCTTCCCGTCCCAAGCGCCGTGCGCGGGCGCGGCTCGGAAGCTTCCCCTCACTTCTGCGGCTGACAGTCATTGCCGGGTTCGCTGTGACCTTCGGCAGCCTAAGGGCAGCCGAGCCTACCCCCCAGCGGATCGTCTCGTCGGCGCCGAGCATCACGGAAATGCTTTACGCACTGGGCCTCGGAGACAGGGTGGTCGGCGTAACAACGTTTTGCCACTACCCGCCGGAAGTGCTCAAGAAGCCAAAAATCGGTACCTACGCGAATCCGAACTTTGAGGTCATTTTGGCGAAGAAACCTGATCTGATCGTCGTGCTCGAGGAGCATCGGGAGCTAGGAGGGAAGCTGCGAAACTTCGGTTTGCCGGTGCTCGCTCTTCGGCACAATACGTTGAAGGGAATTTATGAATCTATGCTGGCGTTAGGCGAGAGAACAGGGGCCGAACAAGTAGCCCAGCGGCGGATCGCCGTCATGCGAAAGCAGCTCGACGAAATCGGCGCCCTGGCGGCGCCCTTGCCCAAGTGGAGCGTCATGTTCGTCGTGGGAAGGACTCCGGCAACTGTTCGCGACCTAGTGGTCGTGGGCCGCGGCTCGTTTCTCAACGAATTGATCTCGATTGCCGGTGGGACAAACTGTTTCGAAGACGCCCCAGCTTTTTATCCCCGCATCCCGCGCGAGGAGGTGTACGCTCGAGGGCCGGAAGTAATCATCGACATGGGAGACATGGGCGACACGCAACAGGTGAGCGAAGAGTACCGGCGATCGATCGTTGAGGTTTGGAAGAGCCAAGCTATGCTGCCCGCGGTCAAAGCCGAGCGAGTCTACGCGGTTGCGGAAGACTTCTTCATGGTACCCGGGCCTCGCGTCGTCGAGGCAACCCGGTCGTTGCTGGCCATGATCCATCCCGAGGTGGTTCGGTGACGGTGCTCTACGAGTTAGCCGATGTTCGGGTTCGACTTGGCGCGGCGGAAATTCTGCGTGGCATCTCGGTTGGGTTCAAAGACCACGAGATGGTTACCATTGTCGGCCCCAACGGCGCGGGGAAGTCGACACTTATGTCTGTGCTTTCCGGATACCGTGACACCTATGAGGGCCATTGCCGCTTTCGCGGACACGAGATCTCGAGCTGGAAGAAACGTGACCTCGCACGCCACATGGCTTTCATCCCCCAAATGCTTCGTCTGGAGTTTCCGTTTACTGCCGAACAGGTGGTGTTCATGGGCCGCACGCCCCATTGCCATGGGCTGTTCGAGTCTCCCTCCGATCGAGACGCGGTCAGAAGGGCTATGCGGACGACCGACACCCTTGCCTTCGCCAGTCGCGAGTACCGCCAACTCAGCGGCGGTGAGCGGCAGCGGGTCGTGCTGGCCGGCGCCCTGGCCCAGGGCCCATCAGTTCTTCTGCTTGACGAGCCGACTACGTTTTTGGATTTGAAGCACCAGATCAGTACCTACGCATTGCTGAAGCAGCTGGCTGGCGAAGGAATTGCGGTGCTTGCCGTCACGCACGATCTGAATCTGGCTGCTACGTACTCCGACCGTATGGTGGTTCTTTCCAGAGGTCAGATCGCGGCGGACGGCACGCCGGAAGAGGTTTTGCGAAGCAGCCTGCTGGAAGGGGTCTTTGAAGTCACGGTCGAAATTCGCGAGGGGCCGACCGGACGCCCATGGGTGTTCTACGGCCAAGGGCAAATGCCTAACGAATCCCCGGACGGGCCGGTGAATGGCGCCTAATGTTAAGCCGAAAGAAATTCTGGACACCGGTCGGTCTTGCGGCCCTGTTCATGCTGTTGGCCTCGATCCTCATGCCGCTAGTGGGATCGACCTCTGCCTCACTATCCCGCGCGTTGGCCGGTGAATCTCCGGACGAGGAGATTTTCTTCTACGCCCGCTTGCCCAGAGTCATTCTCGCGGCCATGGCCGGGGGCGCGCTCGCCATGGCGGGTGTGATTTTTCAGGCCTTGTTGCGGGATGCGCTGGCAACGCCGTTTACGCTCGGGGTGCAAAGCGGCGCCGCACTGGGAGCCGTCGTGGCGATCTGCTTCGGGTGGCGGTCATGGGGGCCTTTTCCGGCCGTCTGGCTGGCGGCGTTCGCAGGCGCGGCGATCACGATTACCGTGGTCGTCTCGATCGCCGCCGAGGGACACCACATGTCTTCCTTTACATTGCTCCTGACCGGCGTGACGATCAATAGCATCTGCATGGCTGCCATCTTGTTTCTGCACTACACCGCCGGGTTCACGCAGTCGTTCGAAATCGTCCGCTGGCTGATGGGAAGTATCGACTCGCTGGAGTACACCACGCTAGCGTTTCTGTCGCTCGGGATCTTCGGCAGCCTGGCGCTGGCGATGGTGAAGTCGAACGAGTTCAACGTGTTGTCGGTGGGTGAGGAATGGGCCGCGACGCGGGGCGTTAACCTGACGAGCCTGATGCTGATTGCCTATCTGCTCGGTTCGTTCGTGACGGCTTCGGTGACGGCCTTTACCGGCCCGATCGGTTTCATCGGTTTGCTTGTGCCCCATGCCATGCGACTAGTCGTTGGAGCTGACCATCGCGTCCTCATCCCGACGTCGTTTTGTGTTGGTGGTGGGTTCTTGGTACTGAGTGACACCCTCGCCCGCACGGCGATGGCACCGGCGGAAATTCCGGTGGGGGTGATTACAGCGCTTCTCGGGGGTCCGTTCTTCATTTGGCTCTTGCGGTCACGGCGGGGGAGTTTATGGGTCTAGTGCTTGGTTGCGCAAGTTCACGGTCGCTTGTAGTTCGGCGATCCCTGGACCGCTCGATCGAAAACCTACCCGCGTTCATCCCTTTGGGTGGGGCACAGGCTTGGCCGTACGCCATGGCCGCTCACTGGCGTTCGCGGCTCCGAATCGGGCATGGCAAGGGTGTGCGAGAGCAAGGGACTGAGCCTGGAACGCCAGTGACAGGCCAAGTGTCTGGGCTACTATTGGGCCGAGACCGGACCAAAAACTCACCGGTTTTCATCCCCTTGGGTGGGCCGCGGCCCGGAAAGCCTTGAGCCTTGGGAATATATCACTTCTGGGCCAGACGGAGGATCGTATGATCCTTCGGTGGGCGTGGGGCAGCCGGACCTAGGTGTTGGTAACGGCAAACTCAGCCCACCAACCTTCTGAGACAGCCCTTCCATGAGTGTCATCCTAATCGGTGGCGGGGCGCGCAGCGGCAAGAGCCGCTTTGCCGTCGAATACGCTGAAAACCGCTTTCGGCGTCTCGCTTTTGTCGCCACAGCCAAGGCGGGCGACGAAGAGATGACGGTCCGTATCCGACAGCATCAAGTCGAACGCGGTGATCGCTGGACAACCGTCGAAGAGCCTCTCGACATCGTGCAACTAATGGTCAGGGAAGCGCCACGTTTTGATGTGTTTGTAGTCGATTGCCTAACCCTTTGGTTGAATAATGTCTTGCTCCGCCCCGGGCGCGAACCCGGAGAGGAAGTCAAGCGGCTCATCGATCACCTGGGGCGAGCCGACTCGCCGAATACGATCCTGGTCACGAACGAGGTGGGTTGTGGAATCGTCCCGGAGAACGAGCTGGCGAGGAGATACCGCGACCTGGTGGGTGAGGCGAACCAAGCCGTCGGAAAACTTGCTGACGAGATCTACTGGATGGTTTTTGGCGTGCCGGTTCCTGTGAAGGGAGCTGGGTCGAATGTTCGTGATCCGTTGGCGTGCGCGAATGAGTGATCCCCGTTATCTAGCAGCCCGTGGCAAAAGTCGTGCAGGAGCGAAAAATGGGGACTGCCACCAATTCGCTCCCCGTCATGACCCAAGAAACAAAGCACTTAGCCTGAAGCGAATTGGCTGGCTGTACCCATTTTTCGCTCCTGCACGACTTTTGCCACGGGCTGCTAGGCGAACGGAACTCGAGTGATCTCCGCCCTCCTGGTTGCCATACAAACGCTCACGAGGCTTCCGGTGCCCTCCCCGAAGCGTCCACCGGACGCGCGCGTGCTGGCCTGGTCGGGCGTGTTCTACCCTCTGGTTGGTGCACTGCTCGGTGGTGTCGGAGTCGTTGCCTACTTTTGCCTGGACGGCGTGCTTCCACGAAGCGTGGTGATGCTGTTGATCCTCTCGCTGTGGGCCTTCTTGACTGGCGCACTCCATGAGGACGGTTTAGCAGACACTTTCGACGCCTTCGGAAGCCGGCGGTCTCGCGAAGATGTCTTGCGAGTGCTGAAGGACAGCCGCGTGGGAAGCTATGGATCTCTCGCATTGATCCTGGCGACCCTGCTTCGCTGGCAGGGCCTGACCTTGCTACGCCCAGAGCTTACGATTGCCACGCTTGTCGCTGCGCAAGTATTGCCGCGAGCAGGCATTGTGCTGCTGGCCTACCTGGCGGGGGCGGCGACAACTGGTCTAGGAGGCGCGTTCGCGGCGAGCTTGTCGCCCTTTCCGGTTGTGGCTGCGATGACCGTCGGGCTGGGAATCGTGCTCCTTTCCGGACCGACAATAACTGCGTTCCCTGCGGTTGCTGCCGTGCTGGTAGCTGTCCTCGCGGCGATCTACTTCAAACGAAGGATCGGAGGAGTGACGGGAGACTGTTTGGGCGCGGCGGCTCAGTTCCAGGAAATTGCGATTGTACTCACCATGCTGGGTTTCGGTCACTTTGTAATGTAATACTTAGGTGCCGGCTCAACGCGGTGTCTCATCGGTCGCGATCCTTCGGCCTTTTGCTGTGTGGCGCGGCCCGCGTTCACAAGCGGGATCAGCACTTTACTGCGCATCCCCGATTTGACCGCCCTTCGAAATCACCCCTATAATGTTTATTGAAGAGAGTCAACGGGGGTCTTGGCTCGACTGTTGGATCTAAGCAGATGTACGCCATCATAGAAACCGGCGGAAAGCAGTATTCAGTAGCTCCTGGCGATGAGATAGGGGTCGAGAAACTGTCGGGAGAGGTTGGCTCTGGCATCGAATTCACCAACGTCGTTGCGGTATCGAATGAAGACGGCGAACTGCTGGCCGGAGAAGATGTGAAATCGGCGAAGGTGACCGCTACGATCGCCGGCCACGAGCGAGGCAAGAAGATCCTCGTCTTCAAGTTTAAGCGCCGCAAACACTATCGCCGCTTAAGCGGGCACAGGCAGCACTACACACAGGTGAAAATCGGAGACATCGTTCTGTAGCAGCTCGTGGTAAAGTCCTTGGCCGCGAAAAATGGGGACTGCCACCAATTCGCCCCTGTCATAGCCCAGGTACCCGATTTTTCGGAAGGATCGTCCACCCATGGCACACAAAAAGGGACTAGGCAGTTCGAGAAACGGTCGCGATTCCAACTCGCAGCGCCTGGGCGTCAAGCGCTTCGCGGGCCAGTCCGTGTCTGGCGGGTCCATTCTTGTGCGCCAGCGAGGTACCCGTTTTAAGCCCGGTGAAAACGTGGGCAAGGGCAAGGACGACACGCTGTTCGCGAAAGTAAGCGGAACGGTTGAGTTCGTCAACCGAGGCCGGCTCGGGCGCGTCATCCACGTGCGCACGAACGGCGCGGCTTAGCAGCTCGACCAACTTTCACCACCCAGCTTAGTCCCGTAGCGCATGGCTCGGCGGCCGTTTTGCCGAGACTTGCGGCCGTTGGCGACAGCCCGAGCCAGTAGGGACCAACACTCTTGTTTGTCCTAGGCCGCATTTCTCACGAGCCTTCGGACGACCGGCGTTGCACGGGCTTTGTTTGTAGGGGCGGACCACCGTGTCCGCCCATTCGTGAGATGCACACTCCGTCCCACTCGATCACCCAACCCAACCCCGTGAGAACCTTGAGTCCCGTAGCGCATGGCTCGGCGGTCGTTTTGCCGAGACTTGCGACCATTGGCTCACCCGGTCACACCACTTCCAAAATCTCATCTCACTCATCCCAGGACGCTTACCCCGCCTGACCCACCGGAACCCCGCCACCCCGCCGTACCCTGGAATTGGAGCCTCTGCTCCCACGAAAGGAATAATCATCATGCCGACAAATGCACAAATAAAAGCTAATCGCAACAACGCAAAAAAATCCACCGGACCGCGCACCGAGGAAGGAAAAACCCGCGTCGCGAAGAACGCCCTTAAACACGGACTCCTCGCCCGCGATACCGTCCTCCCCGGCGAGGACCCCGCGGAATTCGACAGCCAACTCTCGGCCCTCGAAGCCGACATCCAACCCGCCAACTCCCTCGAATTCGAACTCGTCCGGCAGATCGCCGACGCCCAATGGCGCATGCGCCGCCTCACGCGTTTGGAGACTGGCTTCCTCGCCGCCGCCCTCGACGAAACCCGTCGCTACATGGAAAAACGCCGTCCCGACGAGTTGCGCCCCGGTTACGACGGCGAGACCCAGCTCTTAGGCTCCGCGATGCTCGACCGCACCCAGGCCTTCGTACACCTGGCCCGCTACGACGGGCATCTCAGCCGCCGCTTCTTCCGCGCCGTCAAGCAACTCCGCGACCTGCGCCACGATGAACGCAAGACCCGCGAGGCTCGCGCCTCTGCCCGCTCCTATGCCCCCGTCGATTCAGACCCCTACCGCGACCGATACGTGCCGGCCCAGGCCCCACCGCCGATCGACACTCCAAGCTCCACAGCCGGTCGGATCGGCTTCCGGGCCTCTCGTGATTCGGCCCCTCAACCCGGCCTCACACAAACTACCAAACAAACCCAATCTAGCCGAACCCCCGTGGAATCAATGCCCTCTAAGGGTGAAGAACGCCGGAGGGCGGAGGGAACGCATGTGATAGGCCGGGTATCCGCAACGACCAGCTCCCGAGCGGGAAAAGGCACGCGACATAGAGTCCCCAGAGCCGTGGGGGCCTACTCGCAGCACGTTTTTGGCTACTGAAGGTCCGCAAAAGGGGTCACACAAACCATAAGGTCTGAAATCTTAGGTTGTTCGACGAGCAGTCTAAGGGGAGATCCCCTACCCATCCCGGAAATTCACCTCTGTTTCTTCGTAAGCCAATGGCTAATAATGAGAAGTCTAGCCGTACTACAACCTTATGAGTGATATAGCTCTCGCCCCACCCCAGCCCACGGAAACGCAAGCCGAACGCTTTGTGCCTTTACCCGCCGCCTCTTTGCTTCAGGCCGGTGTAACCCCCAGCCTCGTGGAGCAACTGGTGCTCAAGAACCTCTACTTTCGAGGAGAGGTGGGTGGCAGAGAACTAGCGAGAATGTTGGGATTTAAGTTCAGTGTCATCGAACCCGTCGTGGATGGGCTAAAGCGACAAAGGCTCGTTGAGGTCAAGAGCTCCTCAGGATTCGGCAACGTTTCGTCGCAGTTTGCCCTCTCCGAGGCAGGCAGGGGCCGCGCCAAGGACTACTTGGAAACGAACCAATTCCTGGGGCCGGCGCCGGTCCCCCTCAAGGATTACGTGGAGGCGGTCGAACAACAGAAGGTCAAGCCCGGTTGGTTGACCAAAGACAAGCTGGAAAAAGCGTTCGCCGGCGCCATCGTCACCGATGAGTTCTACTCGAAGCTGGGACCGGCCGTCAACTCGTTCAAATCCCTGCTGATCTACGGCCGACCTGGAAACGGCAAGAGCTATCTTTCGGAACAGTTGGCTAACCTCGAGTCGGACCCCATATACGTCCCGTATGTACTGGAAGCAGAGGGGCGAATCATCAGGGTTTTCGACTCCCTCTACCACGAGAAGGTCGACAGCGCAGAAGATAGCGCCCTGATGACGAGCGAACCCAAGTTCGACCAGCGCTGGGCGAAATGCAAGCGACCGTTTCTGACGACAGGTGGCGAGCTAGGGATGGAGATGCTCGATTTGATGTATATCGATGCCGCGAAGATCTACGACGCCCCTTACCAGCTGAAGGCCAATAACGGCATCTACCTGATTGATGACTTCGGACGCCAGCAAGTCTCGCCGGCCGCTCTGCTCAATCGTTGGATTTATCCCCTGGATCGCAGCGTCGATTACCTGTCTTTTCAAACGGGAACGAAGATCCAGGTTCCTTTTGAGTGCTTCCTGATCTTTTCCTCCAACTTGAACCCTAACGACCTCGGTGACGAGGCGTTCCTGCGACGGCTGGAGTATAAGATGTTCATGCAGAACCCCGGCGAGGAGGAATTCGCCTCCATCTTCCATGCCTATTGCCGGCGGATGGATATCGAATGTCCGGTGGGTCTGTTAACCGAGATCGTCCAGGAGCACTACAATAAGACCGGTCGCAAGTTCCGCCGCTGCCACCCCCGCGACGTCGTCAACATCGCCACCGACCTGATCAAATTCGAGAGGCTTCCCTACGTACTCGACCGCACGATCATCGACCGCGCGTTCGAATTGAAGTTTGTCTCGATGGACTATCAGGATATTTAGTTTCTTCGGCACAGCTCGGTGACGCAGAGGCCTGCGCGTCACCTCACCGATTCCTCCTCCTCTTCTTCGGGCAATTGGAGCGCTTCGTCGAGCACAGAGAAGACCTCTGTCCAAGCCGCATACTGGGTTTGACGCCACTCGGGCGGGTGGTTCCCCGTGTCCACGGCCGTCATGAACTCGGGAAACAGGCCCGGGTAGGCCAGCAAGCGGTGCTCCACGCCGTGGGCTGATAGTTGGTCCACAAACCGGAGCTGGTCCCGATAGCTCGGGTCCGAGCTGGTCGTAATCAGCAGCAGGGGAGTGGTGATCTTCGGGAGAAACCGAAAAGTGTCACGGGCATGGAGTTCCCGTAGCAAGTCATTCTGTCCCAGCTCTCGACCGAATAGCTCTCTCGACCGCTCCTTGAGGATCTTCCGCCCGGCAAACCCGAACTCCGCGAGTCCTGAGAAGATGGGCGGCGAGATGGCCACGGCTACCCGGAATACATTCGATCGCTCGATGGCCAAAAGCGTGATTGTCGCTCCATGACCCTCGCCGATGATGCCCATTCGCAGCGAGTCGACGTACTCCAGCCGGCGGCCCAACTCGGTGAGCTGCAATACATCAAGCACTTCCCCTTTGGCCAGCTCCGCCACGCCTTGGGAGCGTCCCTCGAGACCCGCTCGACCGCGGTAGGTGGAGGCCAAAACCACGTATCCCCGGGCGGCCAACTCCAGCGCGATGGCTCGGTATGGTGGGCTGATACCGCCGCGGGAGCCGTGATTGAGAATCACGAGTGGAAACCCAATGAGCTCTTCGTCCTCCTCGGCAGTGTCTTTTTCCTGATACTTCTCCATTAGCTCGGGCGGAATGTAGGGTCTGGCGAGGATTCCGGTGACGTGCAGCTTGAAGCTGTTGTAGGCAATGTGGAACCCTAGGTAGCCACCACCCCGGTGAAAACGGTCGAGTATTCGAATCTTCCGGTTCGACACTCCAAGCTTCTCCCAATCGCGCTCCGCGGGAAGGACGAACGACTCCTCGCTAAGCGTCAGCAGACCAGCCGGGGTCTGCGCCACGGCGCTGACCGAGAAAAGAGACACCAGGGCCAGGGCACTGGACAAGGTCAGGGTTCGGTTCATAGCCTTACTTATTGAGTTTCGCAAAATATAGTGACCGGCTCGGCCTTCGGCAGAGCAGCGCGCATTCACCAGGCGGATCAACGATCGCGTCTGTTTGTAGGGCCGCGGCATGTCGCTGACTTGTCCGCATTAGAGGTCGCGAAGAGGGCGGAATGCCGCCTAATTATAAGGTGGAAGGGATCGACGAGCCAAGCGAATCCCGAGACCGACAGGAGGCCCCGCCTTGAATCAAGTAGGCGGCATTTTCGATCAGATTTTGGAATTGTTTCCCCGTTGGGAGTTCCGCTATGCCGTGGAGTTGCATCGGGGAGAGCGCCCCGCTCGAGGCTTCACGTGCGGGGGACAGTTGGTGGCCAGGCTGTTTTGTCAGCTGGCGCAAACGCAGTCGCTGGGCGAGATCCGCGGCGGGCTGGCGTCCACGGGAGGGCAAGCTGCGCCACGTGGGGCTGGAGAGTGCGCCCAAGCGCTCGACGCTGGCCTCCGCCAACGAGCCTTGCCCCGGGCAGCTAAGGCTGAAGTCCTCAACAGTTACCTTTAGCAAGTGGAGTCAGGAGACGCGGTAGGCCGCCTCCTCTGCCAAACCAATCCATTGAGTTGGTGCCCTGCAGACGCCGGGAACCAATAACTGAACACAATACCAAATGCAACGCAGAGGCCACCCGCGAATGTGCTGTACCACATCCAGGGAACCGGTGTTGCCCATGATAGCCAAGCCACTCCAGCGAATGCCGTCAGCATTTCCAGGAAGGCACCCCCGCCGTTGACGCTTGGGAACCGCGTTCCCAACAAGAAAAAGGCCCACGGGGCACCCCCGGAAGAAACTGCGGATCTTCGTTGCGCCGACCTGGATAGCGCCAACGGGCCCCGTACAGCAAGACGCCGGTTGCCGCGACTCCATACAGAATCGTCACTCGCGGGGCGAACCCGACGGAGACTTGGCGACCCTGGTAACTCGCCGGTCTGAACGCCACGACCCGGCCGGTCTTGTCGCTCCGCTAATTGCCTAGTTCAAAGACCGCCCGGAGCTTGCGTTTGACGCCTCGATAGAACGTTCCAAAATGCGGACTACCGAGATTGCTCTGTACGTCCTGTGGATTGAAGGTGTTCAGCAGGTTGAAGAAGCGTATGCCCGCCCGGAAGCGTCTTTTCTTGCCGGCCATCTGAAACGAGAATTTCTTCGTCACCTGGAGGTCCAAGCTCTTGTACACCGGGAACCGCCCGGCCCGATGACGGGCGCCGACGATATCGCGGTCCTGATTGACCATGGAATAGGGGAAGCCGCTCCGTAATTCAAAAACCGGTACGGCTCGCAGGCCCCAGGGGATGCCGACTTCAGACCAAAAGAGGAAGCGGTTCGGCACGTCGAACGTGAGTGGGGCCCGTTCGTTGGGCCAAATGAGGGCGTCGGGCGTCGGCCAGTAGATCGTCCCCAAATCGTTTAGGTCTCCGACCGAGGAGGAGCGAACATAGGAAGCCGTCAAGTGACCGCCCTCGCTGAGCCGATAGCGCGCGCTGAACTGCCATTCTCGGTAGCTGTCTCGGCCGCGGTTGCTCAGGGTGAGGAAGTCCCTGGCGGCCCCCAAATCAAGCGTGCCGACGCCCAATTCCGGTTCGACCAGCAGGTTGCGCGTGGTTCTCCTTTGGTGATACCCGGCGCGCAAGAACAGATCGGGAATCGCTTCGCGATCCAGCTGAAGGCTCCAGCTCAGGCTACGGGCGTTGCGGATAGGCCCATCGACACGGCTCTCAAAGCCTCGTTCGGACGCGATCCGCCCGTCCGGCCCGTATCGCGTCTCGATGCGTTGGGGAAGTTGTAAGAAGGTGGGCGCTGTGAGACTGATTCGGTCGAAGAAGAGGCCGGCGCCGCCCCGCAGCAGAGTCCTCGCGGCCTTTCCGATCGCATACGCGAAGCCGGCTCGGTAAGAGGGATTGGCCTTGGCGGCGATAGAGTCGCGATCGACCCTCAGGCCAAGATCGAGCGTCAGGGCCGAAGCGACCTTCCACTTGTCTTGGAGGAATAGTGCGTAGTCGTTCTTCGAGGCGCGCACGCCGGCGGGTGGTGTGAAGTCCAGTTGTAGGACCGGCCGATCCTCGATCCCCAGCCACCTGACCGGCCGGAAAATCTGGTCGCCCTGATAGCTCTCCGCTCCAAGCTGGAACCCAGTCTTGAGTTGGTGACGCCCCATACCATCCCAAGGGGCGAAACGGTACAGCTCCGACAACTTCCTTCGAACCGTACTGCGACTCTGTCGGTTAAAGAACCCGCCACTAGCTCGTTCGAGTCCAATCCGTGCCGGATCGGAGTTGAGCGGTTTTACGTCATTGTCGAGACGCTGATAGGAAAGCTGAGAGAGAAGCGTCGCGCCGGAGCCGAACTCGTGGTTGTTTCGAAGGGTTGCCAAGCGACCCCGACGTCGCAAGTCAGCCGTGGCTTGCTGCGGCGTAAACGCATTGAGCCCGAAGAAGTTCAGCTTCTCGGGGTAAATCAGCATGTTGGCGGTCGTTCCATTGCGGTCCGAGTGGCGAGCGTCGACCTGCGTGAAGATGCTCAGGGCCTCGCGCTCCACGTCCCTTTCAAGTAGCGGCAGGTTGGCGTCTTCCTGGTCAGCCCGCACGAACTGGTACTCCGTCGAGTGAAAGAACCCAAGCTTGCCCTTCCGGATGGGGCCTGTCACCGTGAATCGCGGGGTGCTCGACTCGATCCCCATGATCGCTCCATCTCGCCTGCGGATCCGCGGAGTGAAATTCTGGAGACTGATTTTAAGGTTCGACAAGTTAGCAGGTTTGGTCTCGACCGTCGAGACCGCTCCGGCGAAGCCGCCGTATTGCGTGTCGTAAGGACTGGTGAGAACCTGCACGTTAGACACCGTCTCGGTCGGCAAGTTGATCTGGGTCATTCGAGTGACCGGGTCGGTGACATCCACTCCGTTGAGCTCCGTGGCGCTCTGCGACGCACGAGCGCCGCTCATGTTGATCTCGCCGGACGGTCCCCGCAGCACCCCGGGAATCAGAGGCATCACGTCCTCGAAGCTGCGGTTGGCTTTGGGGGCGTCGTGGAGAGTGGAAACACCCACCGACCCCGTTGAGGAGGTTTCTGTCGGGTCGATCTCAATGACCGAGGCAGTCACTTGGACGGACTCAACGACCTGCTCGATCTGCATCTCGACGGTGAGCAGATCCGGTTCATCCGGCCAGGGGACGCAAAACACCTCACTCTGGCCTCGGAGTTCGGTGCTTTGTCCCACGACGACGTAACAGCCTTCGTCAACGTCCTTGAATCGAAACACGCCCGAGCGGTTGGTTTTGACCTGAAGCGGCGGCGAAGCGCCTGCGGTGTCTTCAGAAACCGAAGTCAGTTCCATCGTTGCCCCAGCCACGGAGAAGCTCTGCCCATCCGGCCCTCGAACAACCGCCCGACCGGTCACGGCCGAACTCGACTCCTGCGCACAGGCCCCGCTTGAGTACGCCAAATGGCCGATTGCCAACAGCAGAATCGGCCAGACGACGACCGTCAGTTTGAGGCAAAAGCGAGCACGATGAATCCGGCCGACCGCGCATAATCCGCGGTCCCCCGTTGGGTTGGTGGTAATGACGAACACTCCTGAAAGCGAGAAAGCTGAGGATACCGACCGACTTGGAAGCCTCTCTGAATGCTAGCGCATTTTTTCTGTGCGGGCGTCTGCATTCCTTCTGCTCCGAATCCATTCTCGGACCGCATCTAGGAAACCTTCATACCTCGGTGCTGTTTTTGGAACTCGAGAACCTGCTTCTGAGGACGTTTAGGCGTCCAGGCGCGGCCTTGACCGAATCCGTCCCGCGCGAAGACTTGCCGGTTCAACAGGCGATGGCAGGCTGACGACAGCCGAAAGATAGTGCCCCATGATCTTGCGTGACCCTGTTCTGATGGTGAGAATCGGCGGTGTGGGGCAGGCTTTGATGCTGCCGATCGTCAGCTTTTCTTCTCGCGCCGGCACATTTACTCTCGTCAAGTCGGCCTTGGGGAAAGATCTCGAAATTCGACCTTGCGTGGTGTGAGTCCTTCGGGCAGGGGCTTGCGAGGTATTGGGTAGTCCCCGCCGTTGACTTCCGGTTTCAAACTCTGAGACGATGGGACCCAGCTGTGGAAGCGACAGACTCTCCTCGATAAGACGGCGCCCGAGTCCGGCCGTGGGTCAGCCTTTTGCCTCTTCAGTGTGGATTCCCTGGGACGTTACCTACCCCGGGGCAAAGGAGCGGAAATGAAGCTTTATGTGGGCAATTTGTCCTATGATGCGACCGAAGGAGACTTAGAAAAATGGTTTACCGAGGCTGCGGTTGCGGTGGACAGTGTTACCTTGGTGCGCGACCGCTTTTCCGGACAGGCGCGCGGCTTTGGGTTTGTCGAAATCAACGATGACGAGCAAGCCGAGGCCGCCATTCAGAGCTGCAACGGCAAAGAGCTGATGGGTCGCCCCTTGGTCGTGAACGAAGCTCGCCCCAAAGTGCCGCGGCTGGGTGGTGGTGGCGAAGGCGGCGGAGATTATCAAGGTGATCGGCGCGGCGGGCCTTCGAGCAAGCGTGGCAAGCGCGGCCGGCCGAAGCGCTGGTAAGCTTGGGCCACGAGACTCTACGACGAGTAGCGACCGCCGCTAATGGCGGTGCTAGGTGGAATTACCTGTCCGCACTCCTGCCGGCCAAAACGCAAACCACAATCTGAAGGTTACTCAAGCTAAGCGCAGTCCTAGACGCAAAAATGGGGCCCGCCATCCGATTTTGGTTGGTCGAAGTGTGTTGTTTCTAGTGTTAGCCCAGCGTCCGCAGAGCTTGCGCCACACACCAAAGGCTTACGGCTTTGCATCCCCGGGCGCCGCCGGATCGGGAAAACTCCTCCGGTTGCCGGGCCCACTGGGTCTTGACCGGATTTTGTTCGACATACGCTCGGATTCTGCTTGCCCTGCCCCGGCTGCGGACGTGGCGCACGCATTCTTGCGTGCCGCGTCGCCATTCGTGGCGACGTGTCTCATGGGTGTACCGGATCCTAGGTGGTTGCTCCTACCGAACCCAAACGTTTCATGCCGCAGCGGCCCAAAAACCTAATTGGGACAACCCAGCGACATGTCGCACCCTTTCCACCGTCGCGAGTTTCCGACCGGCATGGGTCACCATATTTTGTGAACATCACGAGTTTAGTCCGAGTCTGGCCAGCTTTTCTTCACGCGAAACCGGTACTTCGATCTACAGTACGAGGATTAACTCCCAGGGCGCTGTTGGTCCGACTCCAATCAGCCGGTCACAAGCGGCAACATTCGTTTTTTCAGCAACTTCTGGGCCCTTGCACAGGAAGTCCGCGGCGTCCGCGATAAGATAGACGCGAGTCTATCCTATGGAAAGTGTCACAAAATCGGGGATTGCTTTACAGCGGATTGGCGCTAGCTTTTTTGGCCCGGCCTGGAAGCCGCGGCGGGGTGCCATCGGCGTTTCTTCACCTCCTCCAATGGCCTTCTTGCCCGCAGGAAGCGGCCAACTCAAAGAAAATTACCAAACAAACCCAATTGCCATGCAAACCAAGCAATCGCAATCAGTTACACTTCATCCCTGAGACGAAGAAAAGGAGTAGACCAGAGGCAAGACCAATCTAACGACCGTCCCTGCGCTTTTCCCGCGGCTAAGGAATCAACCCGTGCTGCCGGGTTGTCTTGATTCCCCTTAGTACTCCATCTCATAAATACACTCACGTTTCGGGCGAGGGCAGGCGGGCACAGCATGCTGTGCCCCTACAGATCTATTGGGTGCCTGGAAATGTAGGGGCACGGCATGCCGTGCCCGAAGTTCCCGATCGTCCACCTGGCTTCTAAATCTAAACATACGTGACCGAACTTATGAAATGGACTACTTAGCCCGTGGCCGCATCATCAGACCGGCGAGTCAGTGGGAGGCAACGACGCGCGCCAGCCTTCGTGCAGCATGCCCGTGAGCCCGTTGACGAGACTCAGGTTGTTCGGGCTATTCGCAATATTGGAGTTCTCTTGGGGGTCGGTTTCGTGGTCGTATAGCTCGCGGGCGCGAAAACCGGTTTCCTTAACCAGCCATTCCGTATAGCGGTAGCGGTCGGTTCGCATGGAGTACCCCATACCGTCGCCGGCGCCGGGGATCTCGCGCGGATACTGGCTGAAGGCCGCCCGTTTCCAGAGCCTGTCAGGATCTTTAAACAGTGGTAGGAAGCTTGATCCTTCCAAGCCGTCGGGGCGCTCTAGGCCGCAGATATCACAAAGAGACGGATAGATATCGACCAACTCCGTCAGCGCGTCGGTCTTCCTGCCGGCGCCGCGCCGGCCCGGGACGCTGACGATTAACGGCGTGCGGGTAGCGGTTTCGAAATTGGTGTACTTGTTCCATAGGCCGTGGTCGCCGAGGTGATAGCCGTGGTCGCCCCAGAGGACAATCACGGTCCTTTCGCGCAGCCCGAGCTCGTCCAGGGCGCCGAGCAAGCGGCCAATCTGGGCGTCCACGTAGCTCACCGACGCGTAATAGCCGCGGACGAGTTCCCGCGCCTTGTAGGCGGGCACATCTCCCGACATCGCTATGTCCGAGTAGGCGCGCAGCTCGGCGAAATCGTGCAGGGCGAAGGGCGGGGCATAGGCGGGCGGGAACACGTTCTCCGCCGCCTGGGTGGTCCCCGCCGGGTAAAGATCGTAATACTTCTTTGGCGCCACGAACGGTAGGTGGGGCTTTAGAAACCCAACGGCGAGAAAGAAGCGCTTGTCGCGGATCTTGTTTAGCGCGCGGATGGCTTGTTCGGCGGTCCGGCCGTCGGGCAGCGCTTCGTCGGGCAAGTCGGGACCCTCCCAGCTACGCATTTCCCATCCCGTGGCGCTGTCCGGTGCGGCTTGTCGTTTCGACGGCTCATAGAAATACGCTTCCTTTGAAATCCAGCCGGACGCGCGTAGTCGATCCCATCGCCGTTGCGCGAAGGTTCGGTTCTCTTCGCTGTCCCATTCGAAGCCGTCGGGAATCCAGGGTGGAACACTCCACGAAGAGGGATCGTCAAGCTGCGGCTTGTGGTAGATCTTGCTGAAGGCCGTTGTGAGATAGCCATGTCGTTTGAATTGCTGGGGCAGGGTTATGACGTTCGGCAGGTAGCGGCGGAAATGGGTCTTAGCGTCATAAATTTGTGTTGTGTCGGGACGGCGCCCGGTCAGCAGCGACGTCCTCGATGGGCTCGATGTCGCCTGTTGGCAATAGGCTCGTAGGAACGTTAACCCTTGGTCGGCGATCGAGTCGATGTGCGGCGTATGGACCCTGCGATTACCGTAGCACCCCAGCTCGGGACGCAAGTCATCGACGGCAATGAAAAGCAGGTTCAGCTCGGGGTTTTTCTTTTTCTTGGCTCGTAGGGGATCGGAACGTCCTGACAAGGCCGCCAGGGGAGCCGCTTGCAGTCCGCGGCGAAGAAAGGTTCGACGAGAATATGCGCTCATCACGGCTGGGTTTCGAGGGCTTGCGGGGACCCAATAGGCTCTCTTTCAGCCTATCGTACTTTCGCCGGCAAAGTAGCGTTCGGGGGACCCGGCAGGTTGTGTCCGCGGCTGTGTTCGGGAGGTGATGCGGCGCGGCGGGTTGAAGAGCACTGCCCAACTATCCTATGCTCTGTTCGCAAGGAGGTGAGGAAAATGGCACAGGATCCGGTTGCTGTTGACCTCCATCATTATCAGGTCGAGTTCGAGAATGACATGGTACGCGTGCTGAGGATTAAGTATGGTCCGGGCGAGGCGTCGGCGATGCACGGCCACCCTGACGGACTGGCGGTCTTCATTACCGACTGCGACGGGAAATTCGACTTTCCCGACGGGAGTTCCGAGCCCATCACCGCGAAAGCCGGGCAAGCCGTCTGGACCGACAGCACAGAGCACTTGCCGGTGAACACAAGCGACCAGCCTCTAGAGATAGTTTTGGTAGAACTTAAAGACTAGTGCGAGGCGGGTCAGCGTCTGGCCGGCGGGGTCGGGATGGCGCCACGAGCGAAGAAGCATAGGCGTAGTGATCAGCCCGGTTCGAACCGTGCGCCAACTCGGGCGCCGTCTTCGGGGACAGAGGGATCCAAGGCGCTTTCTGAAGTTGCGTCGATCACCCGGCCCGCCAGCCTTTCCAGACGAGAATTTCTCAGTTGGGCCGTTGGTCTACTTTGTCTGTACGCCTTCCTCGGTACGTGGGGTCAATTCGATTTCAGTAATTTGATGGGTTACTACAGCATGCTGGCGGACGGCATGCTGGCCGGAAGGTTGTCGATCGATTACACACCGGATGAGGTGAACTTGATCGACATGGTGCCTTTCGAAGGTCGCTACTACTTGCAGTGGGGACCGGTACCAGCGGTTTTCCATCTCGTGGTCAAGCTCGCTGGTTGGGAACTATCGGATCGCGTCGCCTGCCTGCTGGCGGGTTGGCTGGCTTCGCTCGCGTTTCTAGGGATTCTGTTGAAGCTGCGGCAAGTTTACTTCCGAGGCGCGCCATTATGGGTTGGCCGCTGGTTGTTTCTGGCGTTTGCGCTTGGCACGCCGACGGCTTTCGTCGCGCTACGAACAACCATTTATCACGAAAGCATCGGCGTTGCCGCGATGTTCATCGTGTTTGGGTGTCTCGCTTTGCTGAGATACATCGATACGCGCTCCGCCCGCTGGGTCTGGCTTTGTGGGGCCGCGCTCGCGCTCGCCATCGGAACTCGCGTGACCCACGTTTGCTACGCGGCTGGATTTTTCCTGGGTCTGGTAGCTCTTGAGTTTCACTGGCGGCCGGGCTGGCGGATCTCCCTTCCGCGGCTGACCGGCTTTGCCCTTCCTGTCTTTGCGGCGTGTGTCATGCATCTGGCTTACAACCAAGCGAGGTTCGGCTCGCCCTGGGAGTACGGCTTGCAATATATGGCGGACCCGATTCAGCAGGAGGCAGGGTTCAGCATCCGCCGAATCCCGGAGAACTTCTTGCACTACGTTGTAGCGCCTATTGGATTCAAGGCGGGACTGCCTTGGATTGAACACGCCGGATGGAAACCGCTTGTTTGGACGAGTCGAGCCGAGGGCATGTCTTCCCTGTTGTTGGCTTCGCCGTTCTTGCTCTTTGGGCTGTACGTGTCCTTTCGAAGGGAGCGTTGTTCAGAGTATGGACGCGAGTTGTGGCTCTTCGTCGTAACGGTCGGGGGCTCGGCAACGCTGAGTTTTTTGCTATTGGCCTCTTATACGTATGCGGGTCGCCGGTATATGCAGGATTTCGTGCCAGCGATGATGGTCGTCGCGGCGGCGGGCGTTGGGTTGTGGGCTCAGGGGGGCAGAAACTGGAAGATCTGGCGGTGGCCGGCCGTCGCAGCGCTCGCTTTTTCGTTCGTGATCCACCTCCATTTGGCTTTCACGCAACCGTTTTTCACACCTCCGCCTGATCCGAACGCGATGAAGACGTTCGTCGCTTGGAGCCCGGTTTTTAGAGGCTTCCTAGAGTGGCCGGAGAGTGAAGACGAGGCCAGAATCCGAAACGACCTGGGGGTTCGCTATCTGCAACAGCGCCGCCATGCGGAGGCGCTAGAGCACTTCAAAGTCGCTGACGAGCTGATGCCCGATTCCGAGGTGATACAAAAAAACCTGGTGCTGACTCGTCTTCTGATGACCGGTCGCTCGCGGTGAAGCCGGTTCGCTTGGACCGGCAGCGGCGCCGGTCGCGCCGGCTTCAGGATTCGCTGCTTCCACCGCCGGATGCCGCCTCGCCGATCCGATGTAGCTTGATCAGGTCGGTCTTGCCGGATACTCGGAACGGCGTACCCGCTACGATGCAAATCAGGTCCCCCGGGTCGCTCCATCCGAGGCGAAGCAGCAAAGATTGGGCGACCGCCACTAGGTGATCGACGTCCCGGATTTCGTCGACCAGCTTTGCACGCACTCCCCACAGCAATTTCATGCGCCGGCAAACCTGACGGTGTCGAGAGAGGCCGAGAATCGCGGAGCGGGGACGATGTTTGGAAACCAACCGGGCGGTGTAGCCGCTTTCGGTGAAGACGACGATGTAGTTTGCCTCCATCTGCTCGGCCAGCTCGGCTGCGCTACGAGCGACGGCGTCAGAGAGGTCTTCGCTCGGGCCGGATCTAGTGGTGGTCGAGTAAGCACGCTCGGGAAGCATAGCTTCCGCCGATTCGATGATGCGGCTCATCATGGCCACGGCCTCGACGGGGTAGCGGCCTACCGCCGTTTCACCGGAAAGCATCAGGGCGTCGGAGCCGTCGAGAACCGCGTTGGCCACATCGCTTGATTCGGCCCGCGTGGGTGATGGCCGTTCGATCATCGATTCGAGCATCTGGGTGGCGGTGATCACCGGCTTTCGCATGCCGGCTGCTTCGCGGATGATGCGCTTCTGCTCGACCGGAACTTGCCAGGGAGACAGCTCGACGCCCAAGTCACCGCGCGCGACCATGACGCCGTCGGCGACTTCCAAGATGCGGGCAAGATCGTCCAAGGCCTGAGGCTTCTCCAGTTTCGCAATGACGTGAGTGTCGGCCTTTGCTGAAGCGATTAAGTCCTTGACCAGTTCGACGTCCCGCGCGCGACGGACGAACGACAGTGCGATGTAGTCGACCCCCTGATCAAGAGCGAACTTCAAGTCTGCTTTGTCCTTCTCGGTCACCGACGGAAGCTTGAGCGCCGCCGCGGGGACGTTGACGCCTTTGCGCTCGCGGAGAAGACCGTCGTTAAGGATTTCACACACGACATCGCCATCCTCAATCCGCGATACGCGCAGGGCGATGGCCCCATCGTCGAGGAGAATGCGGTCGCCGGGTTCGACATCTTCGGCCAGCGTCGGGTAATCAATACTTACGCTTTGTTCATCCCCCGCGATCGGTTGATGGGCCAGTCGGAGCGTGTCGCCGGTTTTGAGGTCCACCGGCTCTCCGCCTTTAAGCTTGCCGGTTCGGATTTTCGGTCCTTGAAGATCGGCGATGATCGGGATCAGGCGGTCACGCCGACCCGCCTGTTCGCGGACGCGCCGGATGTTGGCTGCGTGCTCCTCGTGTTTGCCGTGGGAAAAGTTCAGCCGCACGGCGCTCATACCGGCGTCGAGGAGAGCACCGATGACCTGAGATTCGCTGGAGGCCGGTCCCAGCGTGCCGACGATCTTGGTCTTGCGCATGAATTGCTAGTCCGGAAGCCCCCGCTTTCGACCACCCGTTTGGGGGTCTCGGTGTTTGAGAGCGTAGCAAACTGTTCTAGGCGAATGGGTTTGACGTGCGCACTAGGGATCTGCCGCAAGAACGAGCGGCTAGTCCCGCCTATGGGAACGTTTCAGCAGTTGTCGCGCCTCTCGGCGCGAGTCGGCGAAGTCCTCTAATTCGAGGACAGATTCGTAGTGGTGTAATGCTTGCTGACGGCTCCCCATTCGGTCATAGGTCTTCCCCATCTCGAGGTGAGCAACGACTCTTGAAAGCGTGGAAGTGGAGGCGTCCTCGAGAGATTTCCGAAACCACCAGGCCGAGTGCTCGAACTCCTCACGAACACGAAAGGTGACGCCGAGCCGATTGTGCACGATCGCCGGTTCCAGTCTGTCGTAACTGTCCTCGCTGTCTTGCATTTTTCGTAAGATGTCTCGGTACACCGTGACCGCAACGTCGGTGCGATCCATCAGCATGGCGATACCGCCCATATCCAAGTGCACCAAGTAGTTTTTGGGATAGCGCTTCAGCAACACCGACATCTCGTCGAAAGCGGCCTGCAAGTTTTTCTCGCGGGTGTGGATCAGTGTCAGAATGACGCGGGCATCGTCGGCGACGAGCTGAGCCTTTTCCGTGCATATACGAAGCTCGCGCTTTCCTTCTTCCCGGCTACCTCGGTAACCGAGCATAAAAGCGAGCCATTTGACATTCCAGCCCAGCCGGCCAACGACGTAGTGGAACACGCCCGTGCTGAGGTAGGCGTCGTAGAAGGAGGGGTCGCGGCGGAGCAGCTCGGAGTGGTAGCGGAAGGTCTTGCTGCCCGCGCGAAACGATGCCCACCAGCTCCTCTTCAGCGAGGCCTCGAAACTGGCTAGGTTTTGGTAAGCCTGTCCTAGCAAAAACAGCGTAGTGCGGTCGTTCGGTTGGGTTTTCAGTCTCTCTCGCCCTTTGGCGATGGCCAGGTCATTCGCTTGGCGGAACCGCTGCTCGACAGTGGGATCGACTTTCGGTTTGTACTTCACCGTCTCGGCAAAAAAGTCGGAAGCCGCAAAGCGGTCGATACTGAGTTCTTGCTTCGAGACGAGCTCTTGCAGCCAGTACGTTTTGGCGAGGTAGGTGTATCCGGCTGGGTCGTCGGGAGATTCATCAATCATCGCCTGATAGATTTCGACTGCGCGGTCGTGCTCAAGGTTGTAGATCGCTCTGACGCCCTGCTGAATACGTTCCATTTGTCGAGCGGGGAACAGGGGTTCGCCTGCGACGGCTGTGGCGCCAAGCAGGGATAGCGACAACAACACGTGTCCGACAGGTCTCAGACAGACGATCGTATCCTTCATGAGACCGGCAAGATAACCGTAACGCGGGTTCCGCGATCGCACGAAACGGGGCTCTCAATCTGGATTTCACCGCCCAGTTGGCGAACATTCTTCTTGGCGATAGCGAGCCCGAGGCCGGTCCCTTTTTGCTTCGTGGTGTAGAAGGGCTCGAACACCCGCTGCTGCAACTCTTCAGGGATGCCCGGCCCCTCGTCAGTCACAACGACGGCTACTTTTCCGCGTGGGCGAGGCTGAACTTCCACGGTCACCTGGGATCCTGCCGGGGAAGCTTGGATGGCGTTCAAGGCCAGGTTGAGGACAATCTGTTGCACGAGATCCGGACTGGATCCCTCGATCTGAATCTGCGGTCCGGCTATATACTCCACTTGAACGCCGTTTGTCGCCTGCTCGCGCGCCAGCGCACCCGCGGTCGTTTCCAATAAGCCGCTAAGATCAATCGTACTTTTCGTCTCCGGCGCCGGCCGTGAAAACGTGAGCAGCTGTCGAACGCTACTGTTCAGGCGATCGACCTCGGCGACCATATAAGACAAATCGCGCGAGTATCGCTGCTTGACCTCCGGGTCTTCCCCCATGAGCTGCGCCAGGGTTTTAATCGAGCTTAGCGGGTTCTTGACCTCGTGTGCGATCGTGGCGGCCGCTTTGCCGAGGCGCGCCAGGTGTTCTTGTTGCAGCAGCGTTTTCTCGAGGCCAATTTTCTCGTCGACCACGCGGCAAGTCTCGATCGAATGGGAAATCTGCCGGCAGAGGCCGAGCAGAATGGGCTCATCCTGGTCGAGGTAGATGCGCGGTGAGGTATCGAGCAGCAGGAAGCCCGTCAAGTGATCCTCGTACCTCAGAGCGAATAGGTAGTTGAAATCGGAGTCGGTCAAAATCTCACGGAGTTCGGGATGGCCGGTCTCGCGCTGATGGACAAGTTCTACCTTCTGACCGCGGGTCGCTGCCTCGAGTTTCCGGACAACGTCGGCAGTTATCCCCGGCTCCTTCGGGCCGAATTGTCCAAGGACGATTCGGCCACCGCTGGTTGCCAGAACAGCCCGTCGCAGATCGAATGTTCGGCCCACTTCTTCCGCGAGAAATTGAACGCGCTTTTCCAAATCAAGAATGCCAGCGGCCTCTTCGATAACTCGCTTGCTAAAGTCGTCATAGAGCTGAGTTCTCTTGGAAACGAATCGGTTCATCCAGGCGTAGAGGGGTAGCCAGATTAAAGCGGCGGCGGAGATCAGAGCCAGCTCGGTCAGGGGTCCGAGAAAGTCGAACTCGTCTTCCACGAAGTCGGCTACGCGACGGACCAGAAAGAGGTAGAACGCCGAGAAAACACCGAGGACAAGGGCGAAAACAAGACGCCGGCTAATCAGCAGTCCCAGAAAGTCGTAGCGGTAGACGAAATAAGCGAAGCAGACGGCGGGCACGAGGGCCGTCCAAACGACCAGAGCGGAATTCTCGCCGATCAAAACGCCGACCGTGGGAGCAAGTAGGGTCGCCGCCGACCAACGGAAGAACTTCCGGTACAAGGGGTTTGACTCGCGACCCGCAGCCAGCAATCCCAGCACGCAGGTTGCAATAAGGACGAGCGCCAGAGCGAAGCGGTAGCCGACTAGTCGATGCGTTGCAAACATCCACAGACCAACTGCGACCGCCCCGTATCCGACCACCGCCGGCCAGAACGAGCGTTTCGCCCAGACAAGTCCCAGGTGAAGTAGCAGGGCTGGTGTGAGTGCCAGACCAGCTTCGGCAATTAGGTCAAGAAGGTTGAGGAGAGGACCCGTCTCGGCGCCGGTGTTGAGTCGAACGAACATCGCCAGCGCGTTGCCGGCGTGCCACATCCCGGCAGATGTGATGACCGCAAGCAACAAGCGATCGGGTCTAGCTGCCCCGGGTTTGCGCGCCACCAGGACTCCCAGAAACAGGTGCAGGGCGGTTCCAACAGCGAAGCCCAAGAACCGCAGTGTGAAGTCGAGCAGCATAGGTTCAGCTCGGGCCGTCGATCGGCAAGGTGATGATTAACTTTGTTCCGGCGCCGACGCGGCTGTCGACGTCGATTCGACCGTGGTGCGCCTGCAGAATCTGGTAGCAGATGGGCAACCCCAACCCCACTCCGACACGCACTCCCTTAGTCGTAAACCCGGGATCGAAGATCTTGCTCAGATGGTCTTGGTCGATGCCCGAGCCATTGTCTTGAATCTCGATTTGAACGGAGTCCTCGTGACGACGAGTACGGATGTGGACGACCCCGTCGACGCCGGCGTGGCGAATCGCATCGCGAGCGTTGAGCAGAAGATTCATGAAAACCTGATTGATCTCCCGGGGAGCGCAGTAGACCTCGGGGATGTCTCCGAATTCCCGCTTGAGCTCGATGTTGGGGGTGAGTTCGTGTTGCATCAGGCTCAAAGTGTTTTCGATGCCGTCGTGGATCTGCACGGTTTGAAAACCACCGCGGTCGAGCTGTGCGAACTCCCGAAGTTTAGCTACTGTCTGGGAAATTCTCGCGGAGGCTTGGTGTAACTGGACGGCTATTTCCGGTAGTTGGGCGACAATCCGGGAGGTGCCGGCGTCACCGGCCGACGGCTCGGTCAAACTAGCCTTGAGCCTGGTGGCGGCTGTTTCTATCGTTTTCAGACCACTCTGAAGCACACCCAGCGGAGTGTTCATTTCGTGCGCAATGCCGGCAACGAGTCGTCCCAGGGAAGCCATTTTTTCAGCCTGCACAAGGGCTGTCTGGGATGCTCGTAGTTCCGCTAGAGTTTGTTGAAGCCGGCTCAGATAGCGGCGATTTTCACGCAGGAGGCGCTGTTTATCGACGGCGTTACGGATGATCACCCGCAGATCGGCAATCTCGAAGGGTTTAGAGATGTGGTTCTTCCGGGTTTCTAGTGGGCGAGTGAGGCTCGGTGGTAGTCTCGCGGGATGCAAGACCGCGAGCTATACCGCCAGATTCTGGGCATCTAAAGTCCCTGGAAAGTCGTGCGAGTGGAGCTGCGCCGAGCCGACGGCGAAGTCCACGTCTTCCTCGAACACGACGAGCAAGTCCGCTGGCCGTGCCGCCAATGCAGCGCCGTGTGCGCACTCCACGATCATCAGCCCGAACGCCGCTGGCGTCACCTCGACACCTGTCAGTACCGCACGATCCTGCACGCCCGGCCGCCGCGCAGCGACTGCTCCGAGCACGGGCCGCGCGTCGTGCGACTGCCCTGGGCCGAGGCTTCCAGCCGCTTCACCGCGCTATTTGAAGCTCTCGCGATCTCGTGGCTGAAGGAAGCCAGCCAGCAAGGCATCGCCGAGTTGCTGGCGCTGAGCTGGGACGAGATTCACGGCATCCTGGAACGCGCCGTGCAACGTGGGCTCGAACGTCGCGCGGCAGAGCCGATTCCCTACCTGGGCGTCGACGAGAAGAGCTTCCGCAAGCGCCATCGCTATCTCACCGTCGTCAACGATCTCAACCGCTCGCGCGTGTTGTTCGTCGCCGAGGGACGCCGCCAGGCCAGCCTGGACGGCTTTTGGAAGACGTTGAGCGCAGAGCAACTCGCCCGAGTCGAGGCCGTCGCGATGGACATGTGGGATCCTTACGTCGCCTCGACCCGGGAGCATCTCGACGAATCGGAGAAAAAGATCGTTTACGACAAATATCACATCGCGGCGCATCTGGCGAAGGCGGTGGACCAGGTGCGGCGGGCGGAGAACAAGCGTTTACTGGCCCTCGGCGACGAGCGTTTGACAGGCACGAAGTACGCTTGGCTGCGGCATCCGGCGAACTTTTCCGAGGACGCCTGGCGCGAGTTCCGCGCGCTGCGCGAAAGCGACTTGAAGACGGCGCGGGCGTGGGCGTTGAAGGAAACGGCGATGCGGCTGTTCGACTATCGTCGCGAATCGGCGGCGCGAGCTTTCTTCGAGCAATGGCGCGGCTGGGCGAGTCGCAGCCGGCTGACGCCGATGGTCACCGTAGCGCGGATGTTGACGGCTCGCCTCGAAAACATACTCACGTATCTGAAACACCGCATACGAACGCGGTCAGCGAGGGGTTGAACTCAAGGATTCAATGGGTCAAGGCCACGGCGCGCGGTTTCCGCAATCAACAGAACTTCATCAACGCCATCTACTTCCACTGTGGGAAACTCGATCTGGCTCCTTCACCCACTTAAAACCCGGAAGAGCCAGAGATGTAATTGTAGGCTCCGAGCCGGAGCGCTTTCACGGCGACTTCTTCTGAGCCGTAGGCGGTAATTAGGACGACTAGAGGAACTTCGGCCTCGTCTTTTGCCTGGGCTTGGAGATGTTTGAGAAGGGAAAGCCCGTCCATCCCGGGCATGTTGATGTCGGAGAGAACGACGTCGGGCTGGAACTGCTGGATCGTTTCGAGGGCTTGGTCGCCGTCGGAAGCCTCTTGGATTTCGTATCCCTGACTCGACAACGCGCGGACAATTCCGTACCGAGCGGCTTCCTCGTCGTCAATGACCAAGATTTTCGGCGGACGCTCCAATGGAGACTCGCTCTAAAGCAAGGCCGGGCCGCAACGCGGCACCTCGACGTAGCGCACAGACGTGGCGCACGCATTCTTGCGTGCCGTGTCGCCATTCGTGGCGACATCGAGTTGTGCGCCCGGCCCCCTCCTCGGACGAAAAGTGTTGCCTATGTGCTTGGACTCATGTGTTACCTATGTCCCCGGTTTGTACCCAGGTAGTGACCGCCACTCTTGGCGGTCCCAGTTTTGAGTAGCGGCCGGCAATCCTGCCGGCCAAGAGCGTAGTGCAGGGCCATCGTTCGGCCCAGACCGGCGGCCTTTTCTACCCCCCTTCGAGCGCGTCGCGCGGCCAAAAGGCACTCGCGAAAAATGGGGACTGCCAAGTCACTGTCGAGTATTCTACAATAGCTCACGACCAGGGCCGCGGGAAGGTAATGTTGCCTATTTCGAAACGCCTCCGTTGTCAAAGATCCTTGCAACCGACCACTCTAGTAAGCTACGATCTTCGGGTTTCTGATTACGCCCTGGATTCGCCGGATGAATATCTCGCCACGCCCGGATAACCTTCGCGATAAAAGGCCTGCAGGAGAGCGTCTTTTCCTGGTGGCTGCAACCATCGCATTGCTATCGGCCGCCCCGTTGTTTCTCGAAGCCGTCTTTGCGGCGCGACGGGCATTGGCGGCGCCTAGCGTCGCGGTGGCTCAGGCCGCACCCGCTCAATCAAACAAGCCGTCCCAGCTTGCCAAGGGCGTGTTTCTGATAGCCGGTCGCCAGCTGAGGGACCCTAATTTTCACGAAACCGTCGTCCTGCTTCTCGACTACAGCCGGGAGGGGGCGATGGGCCTAGTCGTGAACCGAGACACAGGGACCAGGCTTTCGACGCTCCTACCGGAGGCGGAGGCGTTGCGAGGCCGTCAAGACACGCTTTTCATCGGGGGCCCGGTGGCGAGAACCCAAATGTTTATGCTTTTCCGTTCACAGGGCGAAGCTGAAGGCGCCAAGCATGTCTTTGACGATGTGCATGTGAGTTCCAGTCAAGATTTTCTCGACAACATTCTCGATGCAAGCGAGGAAGAAAGATTGCGGGTCTATGCCGGATATGCCGGTTGGGCGCCGCGGCAGCTCGAGGGTGAAGTGGCGTCGGGGGCCTGGCACGTCGTCCCGGCCGAGGCCGCCAAGATCTTTGATCCCGATCCGTCACAGGTCTGGCCGAAGCTCATCGACGCCACTGAAACGCGCTGGGCCAACGCCGATAAGTTTCACCGCCCACTTGCGTGGATAAACCGCCCTGGCCCGTCGCTGGATTGATCCGTTCTCTAGCTCACCCGCCGGTCGGGGTGGGTCCGGGCTTGTGATGACCACTTGACTGGTCAGTATGGTTAGCCTAGGCTAGAGGTTATGAAAGAACCTACCATCGCCGCCACGGACTTTAAGGCTCGCTGCCTGCGGTGGCTCGATCGAGTGGCTGAAGAAGGGCATGGCCTGATCATCACTAAGCACGGGCGACCTGTCGCTAGACTGGTTCCCATAGAGTTGGCACACAAGCCTTTAGCGGGAAGGTGGGAGGGTCAGGTTAAAGTCGAAGGGGATGTAGTCTACTTCGACACAAGCTCCGAGTGGGAAGCCGTCCGGTGACATTTTGCGATGCCGTCATTCCTTTTGGACACGCACATCCTGCTGTGGTGGACCTCGCAGCGGCGCAGGTTGACCCGAGTGCAGCGGAACACGCTGGCGGCGATTCAGGAGCGTCGTGATTCCGTCGCCATCAGTGCGATTAGCCTATGGGAGCTGGCAATGATGGCGGAAAGAGGCCGAGTCACCCCTCCCATGCCCCTCGACCTTTGGCTGGCTGAGATAGAGCACGATCCCGCTATTGCGGTTTTCCCGCTGAGCGGTAGGATTGCCTACGAGAGCGTCCGGCTGGGCGAGGGCTTTCACAGTGATCCGGCGGACCGGCTGATTGTCGCCACCGCGCGTTGCCACGCGCTGCAGCTTGTGACCTCCGACAAGAGGATTCGACGCTGGGGCGGCGTCGCGGTCCTGTAGTGGGGTTGTTTTTCTCCCAGCGCTCAGCCCACCGGCTCTCCGTCAGTATCGACAAGCCTGATGTCGCCGAAATCGAGTTCTCGGAGACCGCCCTCGATCTTGGCGCGGTCCCCGACGACGATCCAGACAATGCGATCGGGTTGCACGATCTTTTCCGCGGCCGCCGAGATGTCGCCTAGTTCTAGACGGCTGATGTTCTCCCCTCGACGGACCCATTCGTCTTCCGGCAGACCGAATTCGATGATCTCGCTAATTGCTCCTCTGAGCGCGCTCTTGGTTTCCAACAGTCCCGGCAACTTGAGGATTTGGTTCTTCTTAGTCTTCTCCAGCTCCTCTTCCGAGGCGGGCCGTGGCCCCAGGATTCCGTGCAGCTCCTTGTCCAACTCGACCATCGACTCTTTTGTCTTGTCGGTCTGTACCGGGGCGGTCACCAGAAACAGCCTTTGACCCTTCGCGTCGGTCAAGCGACTACGGGAGCCATAGGACCAATGTTTGTCCTCCCGCAGGTTCATGTTGATTCGGGAAGTGAAGGACCCGCCGAGGATGCGGTTCATCGACTCGATGGCGAGCCGGTCAGGGGTGTTGAGGGGAGGAGCGAGGAGTCCTCCGATGATCGACGACTGCTCGGCGCCGGGCCGATCGACCAGATACAGGACGCTGCTCTCGCGGTTAGCAACCGGCCCAACGTTTTTTACCGGTGGTTCAGCGCGATCTTGCCAGCCCTTCAAATTGCTTTCGAGCTTGGGGAGGATCTCCTCGAGCGTCGTGTCGCCCACGACGATCAGAGTTGCGTTGTTTGGCTGAAACCACGTTTGGTGAAACTTCTCGAGATCCGAACGGGCTATCGCGCGGACCGACGCTTCGGTGCCTGAGCCTGTCAGGGGGTTCCCATAGGCGTGGGTCTTTCCGAACAAGATCCCGGGCAACAACCTCCAGCCGATCGAGAAGGGGTCGGTCTTTTCCTGTGCGATGCGGGCCAACCGCTGCTTCCGGAGCCGTTCCAGCTCCGATTCCGGGAAGACGGGGTTTAGGATGACATCCGCGAAAATGGCCAGCGACGGGTCGAGGTTTTCCTTGAGCGCCGAGAGCGTGACGATGGAGCTATCAAGGCCGGAGGACGTGCGCAATCTGGCGCCGAGCTGGGCCAGTTCCTCGCTGATTTCAAGCGATGAACGTGTTGAGGTCCCCTCGTCGAGCATGTCCATGGCGAGACGCGCCAGGCCCGGCGAGGCGAACTGGTCGGCGGCATAGCCTGCGTCGATCAGCAGCTCGAACTCGACGACCGGCGCCTCGCGCCGCTCGGCCACAACGACTTTTAGACCATTCGAGAGAGTCGCCTTGCCGAGATCGGGCCACTTGAGCCCGGGAGGCTCGGCGACATCGGGAAGTTTGGAGCGATCAGCGCCTTCCGTTTTACTCGAGAACTCGGGGAAGGGATGAACCTCGAGGATGTATACGCCGTCACTGAGCCACCTCTTCGCGGCTTCGTGGAGGTCGTCCGGTGTGGCTCCGGCGATTCGTTTGAGAGTCGTTTTGTAGAAGTCCGGACGGCCGCCGTAGACTTCGTTCGAGGCCAGAATGTCAGACTTGCCGCCGAACCCGCCGATCCTCTCAATCCCTCGAATAAAGCGGGCTCGGTATTGTGTTTTCACGCGCACCACTTCGTCTTCCGTGGGTCCCTCTTTAATGAAGCGATCGAGCTCCTCGTCGAGTGCGGCCTCAACCGTTTCGAGATCAACGCCAGGCTGAGCGGTAGCCTGAACACGGAATTGGCCGCCCACCGGGCGAGGGCTGATATAGGCGGAGGCATCGGTGGCGATTTGGTCTTCGTAGACGAGACGCTTATAGAGACGGGAGTTCTTGCCCTGGCCGAGTACGTCGCTGGTTAGATCGAGGTAATCGGAGTCGCTACTGCCCCACTCGGGAACGTTCCAGACCTTGTAAATTCGGGCTTGGGGCACGCGGTCCTCGAGCGTCTGGCGGTGGGCCCCTTTCATCTTGGCGATCCAGGCTTTCTGTCTTGGCACAGGCGGGCCCGAAGCGATGTCTCCAAAATAGTGCTCGACGCGCGCCTTGACGGTGTTCGGATCGACGTCGCCCGCCACGGCAATGACGGCGTTCGCGGCGCCGTAGTAGGTCTTGAACCACTCTTGGACGTCTTCCAGGGAGGCTCCGTCGAGATCCTCCATCGAGCCGATTACCGTCCAGGAGTAGGGGTGTCCTTTGGGGTAAGTGTTTTCGGTGATGAGCTCGTGGACTTTGCCGTAGGGCCGGTTTTCCCCCTGCCGCTTTTCGTTTTGGACTACGCCACGTTGCTCGTCTAGCCTGGCCTGATCGATGGCGCCCAGCAGGTGTCCCATGCGGTCGGATTCCATCCACAAGACCAGGTCTAGGGCGGGCGTCGGGACGTTTTGGAAGTAGTTCGTTCGGTCGGTGCTGGTAGTACCATTCATGTCGGTCGCTCCGACCTTTTCGAGCGGCTTGAAGTAGTCGTCGTTGTAGTGTTCGGAGCCGTTGAACATGAGATGTTCAAACAGATGGGCGAATCCGGTCTTGCCGGGTCTCTCGTTCTTCGAGCCGACGTGATACCAGACGTTGACGGCGGCGATCGGCGCCTTGTGGTCTTCGTGCACGATCAACGTCACCCCGTTGTCGAGGACGAATTTTTCAAACGGAATCTCTAGATCTTCGGCTTGCATAGGGGTTAGCCAGATTAGCGTAGCAAGGACGAGCACGCATCGACAGATTTTCGAAGCTAGGTGAAGCCAAAGCAGCATTGACGGCTGCCGAGGCCAGCAAAAGACTCGCGCAATCATATGAGTGCCTCCCGGTCCGGGTTTCTGCGTTTGCAACGTGTGCTCCGATATTTAGCCTACAGGTACCCGGCACAAGCGGCAACGCACCGGCTGTGAGAATCGGAACGTTCCGCCGGGTCGAGAATGGACTTCGAGGCCAACCGGGCGATCGATGCGCCCGTTATCGCGCCCCGACAAACTAAAGCTTGCCCGCACTGGCAACCAGGACAAACACGAGTGTTTGTCCCTACAGGTCTCGGCCGATTTGGTAGGGACCGGCACTCCTGCCGGCCGGATTGAGCCGTCCCAAAAGCCCATAGGCAATCACCGCCTTTGCCACGGGCTGTGCCGCCGGTCGGCTCGCTCTCGATCGCATAAGATACGGCTATGGGAAAAGCAGGGTGCTGTAGCACGGTCTTGGCGGCGGCTTTGCTTGGTGGTTGCCATACGGGACAGCAAGTAGTTTCTCCGCCGGAGACCAGGATGGAAATGTTGGAAGAGACGCTGCATGGAGTGGCGGTCGCTGACCCCTACCGCTGGCTGGAGGATGAGTCGAGCCCGGAAACGCAGAGTTGGGTGCGGAAGCAATCAGCCTACTCGCGGAGCGTCCTCGATGCGCTGCCTGGCCGAGGGAGAATCCGTCAAAGGCTGACGGAAGTCCTCGGTACCGGGGCGGTGACTCGGCCGGAAGAAGCGGCGGGGAGATATTTCTACTCCAAAAAGCAGGGGGATCAGAACCAGCCGGTCCTGTACGTAAGAAAAGGCGTAGACGGCAAGGATCGGGTGCTGATTGATCCCAATGAACTGGGCAAGGACGGGACTGTCACGGTGGACTGGTTCTTTCCCTCCCAGGACGGCCGATTGCTCACCTACGGTATGTCTTCCGGCGGTACGGAGACGAGCGACCTGCACATCCTCGAGGTTGACAGCGGCGCAAGCGTCGGCAAGCCGATCCCGAAGGTCCGCTGGGCTAACCCACAGTGGCTCAAGGACGGCTCGGGTTTCTACTACACCCGGCCCCGCAAGCTCGAAGGAATCGGTCCGGGTGAGGAGGTCTACCATCGGCGGGTCTTTTATCACGAGCTGGGCGCGAAGTGGTCTGAGGATAGGCTTATTTACGGCGAGAAGCTGAAGAAGGAAGAAATTCCCGACGCAATACTTTCGCCGGACGAACGTTATCTCTTGATAGACGTCTTTATGGGTTGGGGCAAAAACCGCCTCTACGTGAAGGACCTGCGGCGGGACAAGATCATCACCATCGCCGATGACGGAGAGTCGAGCTACACGGGGGAGATTGTCGACAACAATCTGTTTGTGCTGACGAACGCAGAAGCTCCGAGATACCACGTCTTCAAAGTGGACCTAGGAAGAACTGGTCGCAGGCATTGGAAGGAAATCATTGCGGAGAGCGACGCTGTGATCGACTTCATGAAAGTGGTCGGCGGCAAGTTATTTGTCGGCTACCTTCGCGACGCTCATTTGGAATTAGACATTTTCGAGTTGGACGGCCAGCGCGAAGGTGAGGTTGTGTTACCCGAGTTGGGCACGGTATCCGATTTCGACGGTAAGTCGGATGGGGAAGAGGCATTTTTTGAATTCAGCTCTTTCACCACGCCGCCGACAGTTTACCGTTTGGACCTGACGGTTGGTCCCGGCAATCCGGAGTCGCTTCAAGTCTGGAGTCAACTGGAGGCACCGATCGACCCAAGCCAGTTTGAGTCGCGGCAAGTTTTTTATCGCTCGAAAGACGGGACTCGCATCCCGATGTTCATCATTCGCAAGGAAGGGGTAGGGGAGGACGCCCGCGCTCCGGGCCTTCTCTACGGGTATGGGGGCTTCAACATTGCCTTGACTCCGAACTTCCGGGCCTCGTTTTTTCCTTGGCTCGAGAGCGGCGGGGTGTTGGCGATCGCCAATCTCCGTGGGGGCAGCGAATACGGCGAGGAATGGCATCGGGCCGGCATGCTGGACAAGAAGCAAAACGTTTTTGACGACTTTATCGCTGCCGCCGAGTATCTTGTCGAGCAGCAATACGTCGATCCGAAAAGGCTCGCCATTCACGGGCGCAGCAACGGGGGCCTGCTTGTGGGGGCGGCGATGACCCAGCGGCCTGATCTTTTTCGAGCTGTGATTTGCGGCGTGCCGTTGCTCGATATGGTTCGCTATCATCGCTTTCGCATGGCGAGGCTGTGGATCTCCGAATACGGTTCAGCGGAAAACGCGGACGATTTCCAATGGCTCCACGCTTACTCGCCGTATCATCGGGTCAGGGATGGCGAGTCGTACCCGGCAACGCTGATCTACACGGGCGCATCAGACTCGCGCGTCGACCCCTTGCACGCTCGCAAGATGGCCGCACGGCTGCAAGCGGCGAACGCTTCCAAGCATCCTATCGTGCTGCGGGTGGAAACGGGCGCCGGACACGGTCGCGGCAAACCGCTCAGCAAGACTGTTGAGGAGTGGACGGATATCTGGAGTTTTACCTTCGCTCAGCTGGGGGTCGAGTACCGGTGACTCGGAGCCGCGAACGCAAGTGAGTGCCCATGGGTCTGCGCCCCACCCAAGGGGACGAAAACCTTGGGTTTTCGACGGAGCGGCCATGGGCGAACCCGTTTGCCGCGCCGAACCGGTAAGATTGTGATTCAGGCGTTTGCGGGTCAGATGCTGTGCTAACGGTCCGTTTCGTAAGTTCGGTCACGTATATTTAGAAGCCAGGTGCGCGATCGGGAACTTCGGGCACGGCATGCCGTGCCCCTACATTTCCACGCGCGCCCAATAGGTCTGTAGGGGCACAGCATGCTGTGCCCGCCTGCACTCGCAAAACGGGCTAGACTTAGCATGAGCTGGAGGTGAAAGTGGCTGAAACAGCGCCGCGCGTTTTCCTGGTGGCCTTAGCGACGCTTTTGTGTTGGTTGGGAGCTGCATTTCTGTGCTCCGCTCAAACGCTGGGGGATCCTGCGGAGGACCTTTCGGCGTTTGGCCAGCCTGAGAGTGAAGCCCCAATGGGCCCCAGCAATGCTCTCGACAAAGAAGATTTGGAGATGTACCTGCGGCACCTCTACGCTTGGGTGCCGGAGACCCAGGTAGAAATCGGGGACTTTCAACCTTCGCCCGTTGATGGTCTCTTGCAAACCAACGTGCGGCTCTCCTACAAGCTCCAGTCGCAGGAGAGAGTGTTCTATATCACGAAAGACGGCCGGCAGGTGCTCGACGGATCTGCATACGAAATTGCCAAGAATCCTTTTCAGTCGAACCTGGAAAAAATTACGACTTCCGGTCACCCGGGCTTCGGAACCGCCGGGGCGCCGGTTGTGATCGTTGCCTACAGCGATTTCCAGTGTCCGTATTGCGCCAAGGAGGCGAAGGTCCTTCGCACTCAGCTAATGGAAAGCTATCCCGAACAAGTTCTGGTCTACTTTCGGGACTACCCTCTAAAGACGCACAAATGGGCGATGGGTGCGGCGATCGCAGGGCGTTGTATTTACCGACTCGAGCCGGAGGTGTTTTGGCGCTATCATGACTGGATTTTCGAACATCAGAAAGACATCACGCCCGCAAACCTAAAAGGCAAGGTCATCGGGTTCGCCGCCGGAGAGGGATTGGATTCGCTGAAACTAGGCCGCTGTATAGATAGCCGCGAAACGGAAAAGGCCATTCAAGAATCGAAGAAGGAGGGGGCGTCTGTCGGAGTTCGCTCAACGCCGACTCTTTTCATTAACGGGCGGCCTCTGACCGGGGCGATCCAATGGGAACGCCTGAAGCAGATCGTTGACAACGAAATTGAGTATCAAAAAGTGGCCAACAACGCCGGGGACGACTGCGGCTGTGAGGTCACGCTTTCAACTCCTTGAGACCCCTGAGAGAATTCATGCGAGTGACGACCCATAGCGGTTGGGCTAGGTTGTCCTGCGCCGGACTTGTGCTGGCGCTTTGCTGTGCCGGTGCCTTCGCGGAACCCGCCAAGCTAGACGGAGTCGATCCCGACCGGTACGTCGAGCACGTAAGGTTCCTTGCTGCACCTGAGATGAAGGGCCGGGGGGCGGGTACCCCCGAGCTCGAGCAAGCGGCGAACTACATCGCAGGGCAGTTTCGGGATCTCGGGCTGGAACCGGCGGGGGACGACGGCTCGTATTGGCAGTCTTTTGTAGTCACCACGGGCGCGAGTATGGGCCCGCGTAACCAGTTCGTTGTTCGCCGCGAGGGTTCTGAGCTAACGCTCGAACCCGGGGAGGACTACGTCCCCGTGAGCTTTTCCTCCGCGGGATCGGTGACGGGAGGAATCGTCTTCGCGGGCTACGGAGCGTCGGCCTCCGAGTTCGAATACGACGACTACTTCCATCTGGACGTGAAGGACAAAATTGTCGTCGTGCTGCGCTACGAGCCAAAGCAGTTCGCTGAAAGGCGCGGAGCCGATCCGAGCGCGTATACGCACCATTCCCACTTGATCAGCAAGGCGATTAACGCCCGCGATCGGGGTGCCAAGGCACTTCTGATTGTCAACGGTGCGCTTGAGGGCGAAGAGAAAGACTTGCTGCTCAAATTCGGGAGCATAGCCGGTCCCGAGGATGCGGGCATTTTGGTATGCCATGCAAAGAACGGGGCTGTGGACGAGTGGCTTTCGCGGGAAAGGAAGTCTCTTGCCCAACTGCAGGCCGAAATCGACGAAGGTTATCGGCCGAAGTCCTTTTCTTTGTCAAGCGACTTAACGATTTCTCTCGAAGTCGATATCGAGCGCGAGCAGGCGAAGGTGCACAACGTTGCAGGCTACTTCCCTGGGGACTCCGACGAATACGTCATCGTGGGAGCGCACTATGATCATTTGGGTCTCGGCGATCAGAATTCTCTCTCTCCGTCCCGAATCGGCGAAGTGCATCCGGGCGCGGACGACAATGCGTCGGGTACGGCCGGTCTGATCGAGCTGGCGCGCTTTTTCGCCGGCCGCCGAGAAAGCCTGCGTCGCGGGGTGGTGTTTCTGGCCTTTGCGGGAGAAGAGATCGGCTTGCTCGGCTCGTCGCACTGGGTAAACCACCCGACACTCCCGCTCGACAAAGCGATCGCCATGATCAACATGGACATGATCGGGCGGATACGGAAGTCCAGGGTATACGTAGGGGGCGTCGGGACTGGTTCTACATTCGGGTCGCTGCTTGAAGCCGCGAGTAAGAATCACCACTTCAGGATCGATCGGGCCCAAACCGGCTATAGCTCGAGTGACCACACAACTTTCGTCGGCAAGCGCATTCCGGTTTTGTTTTTCTTTTCCGGTTTGCATTCGGACTACCACAAGCCGTCCGACACTTGGGAGAAGATCAAAGGCGGCGATGCCGCGGACCTGCTGGACATGATCGCCGAGGTTGCCACGGAACTCCAGGCGGCGGCCAAGCCCCCGGAATTCGTCGAAGTCGATTCTTCCCGCCACGGGGCCGGGCGCTCGGGCGGGGGCGGCGGGTATGGTCCCTACTTCGGTTCGGTGCCTGACTTCGGCGAAGTCGAAAGTGGCGTCAAGTTCGCTGACATTCGGGCGGGATCGCCGGCGGCGAAGGGCGGCTTGCAGGCAGGCGATATCCTGGTTCAGTTTGGCGACAAGACGATCAAGAACCTTTACGACTTCACCTATGCTTTGCGGGGCAGCAAAGTCGGTGACGTGGTCGAGGTGAAGGTCCTGCGAATGGGACAAAACATCTCAGCGCGCGTCAAACTGGAGCAGCGACGCTAGCCCGCATTTCTCACCAGTGGCTTTGCGAAGGGTTGAGGGAGCCGAAATAGGGGCGGAAGGTCGGAATCAACCCTGGCCAGGGGGGCGAGGGCCTCGGCGGGGCGCTCCACACCGCCGACAGTGGTCCGCGAAAGTCCGTTTTTCGGGTTGTTCCCGATTTTAGAAACACTTAGCCATTCGGCTTCCTGGGCCGCCGTTTTTTGTTTCGCTCCGTGTTATCAAACAGTTGCTAATCCCGGCGGACGCAGGGCCCGATACACCGCCCAGAACGCCTGCTCATAGGGGTAGCCGCCGGCCAGCGACAGATACACCCGCCGCACGCTCACCTTCACCTGCGCGCCGATCTTCAACAACCCCCGCCGGATCGTCTCCGTCTGCGCCCGCGCCCACACCGTGCCCTGCAGCCCCAGCCGCCTGAGCGCCGCCATCAACACATAGGCCAGCGACGATAGATACAGCCGCAGCTGATTGGCCCGCAGCGTCTCCGTGCTCATGCGATCGCTGAACAGACTCAACTGCTCCTTGATGCGATTCTCCGCCTCCCCGCGCCCGCAGTAGAGTTGCTCGTACAGCTGCTGCGCCGGCCGGCTCTCGGCATCCAGCGAGGTCACCACATAGCGCGGATTCTCCTTGCCCGCAAGCTGTTCGGCTTTGGCCACCACCCGCCGCGCCCGGCTCCAACTCCGCCGCGTCTGATACTCGAACTCCGTAAACACCCGCGCCGGCTTCCCCGTCCGCTGTTGCCGCTCGGCGGCCGCCCCCATCTGCTCAGCAATCATTTCCCGCAAGCGTTCGTTGCGCGCCAGCCCCAGCACGTAATCCACCCCGTTCTCCTCGCACCAGCTCATCAACTCGTCGCGACAAAACCCGGAATCACCGCGCACGATGATGCGCACCTCCGGCCAGGCTTCCCGGATCTGCGCCACGATCCGCTCCAGCTCCTCGACGCTGCCCGCCGCCGCGTCTTGATTCGACACCCGCTGCCGGGCACACAACAGGTGCTGGCCGCAAAAAATGTACAGCGGCAGATAGCAATAGTGTCTGTAGTAACCGTGGAAGAAACGCCCCTCCTGCTGCCCGTGCAAGGGCGTATCGGTGACGTCGATATCGAGAATGATCTCCTCGGGCGGCTCGGGGTGCGCTTCCACAAACACGTCCACCAGCAGGCGGTCGATCGCTTCGCTGTCACAGCGGATCTTCTTGTAGCGGTCCACGCCGTCGGTCGTGCGTTCCAGCCGGTGCAGCGTCGACTTGCCGGCCAACGGCTTGCCGCGATCACGCTCTTGCTTGCGCTTCTGCCCTTCCAAGTCGCTCTTGCCGGCCAGCAGCGCCAGCACAGGATCGGAGCGCAACTCGTCGTGATCGTTGAGATCCTCATAGCCCAGCGCCAGCGCGTAGACCCGCTGCGAGACCAGCTCCCCGACCTGGTGCTCGATCAGCTGGGGATCGCGCCGGTCTTCGAAGCAGGCGGCCACCCGCGGCAGCAGGTTGATGCGCCGGTCGACCTCGCGCAACAGCAGCGCGCCGCCGTCGGAGCTGATCACCCCGCCGTCAAACTGGGCGCTCACCTGGCGGCGAAAGTGCCTGGCAAACGACAAGCTCGATTGGCTACACTCTGTTACCGGAGGGCTGCTGGTCTTCTGTGGCGCTAACGTTTTGTCCATAAACGTTTTATGCCACAACCGGCAGCCCTTTTCCTACCCCCTGGTGAAATATGCAGGCTAGCCCGCTATCTCACCAACTTGGGTCACAAGCTCGCCCTGGAGGCACGGGCCCCGCAACGCTGACCTCTCGGTGGCCGTCCAGCCGGCGCTTCCGGCTACCACACGGGGGCCGAACTCGAGACTACGTCAGCCTCCCTGACCTCTGATAGAGCGGTTTTCCGTCGCTTGGCGGAAAGAGCTGCGGGCACGGCATGCCGTGCCCCTACATTTCCAGGCACCCGACAGATCTATAGGGGCACAGCATGGGGCCCATTGCGTTCGCCCGAAACGTGAGTGGATTTATGAAATGGGGTACTAAGCTCGGCCTAGCTACCGGCGTCAGAGCTGTCCGATCGCGAGGCTTTCCACAGTGCGATGTAAGGCTTCAGCTCATTCATCATGGCTGCAAACTCGCTGAAGTTCAGCGATTGCGCTCCATCGCTCCAGGCGCGTTCGGGAGTGGGATGCGCCTCGACCATCAATCCGTCGGCTCCCACGGCTACCGAAGCGCGCGCCAGGGCCGGGATAAGGCTGCGCTTGCCCGCCGCGTGGGCAGGGTCGAGAATAACCGGAAGGTGCGTAATCTCGTGCAGAACCGGAACGGCCCCGATGTCCATCGTATTGCGGGTTGCGGTTTCGAAGGTACGGATTCCCCGTTCGCACAAAATGACGTTGCTGTTGCCGTGCGAGACGATATATTCGGCGGACAACAGCAGCTCTTTGATCGTCGTGCTCAAACCCCGCTTCAGCATCACCGGGCGGTCCACACGCCCGACTTCTTTCAGAAGCGGATAGTTTTGCACGTTGCGGGCTCCGATCTGGAGGATGTCGGCGTACTTGGCGACTAAGTCAACGTTAATGACGGTCATCACTTCAGTAATGACGGCTAGCCCGGTGGCATCGCCCGCTTGACGAAGTAGCTTCAATCCCTTCTCTTCGAGCCCTTGAAAGCTGTACGGGGAAGTTCGAGGCTTGTAAGCGCCCCCTCGGAGGATCTGAGCTCCCGACTTGGCCACAGCCTCGGCGGTTGACATGATCTGCTCTTCAGTTTCTACGGAGCAAGGACCCGCTATCACAACGAACTCGTGTCCACCGATCGACGTCTTCCCGATGGGTATTTCAGTGCTCTCGGATCTGAATTCCTTGCTCACAAACTTGTAGGGTGCGGAAATCGAAACAGCACTTTCCACCCCCTCGCAGCCTCTTAACGACTCCAAACAGTGCGTCACGTCTCCCACCCCCACGGCTGCGATTACCACGCGCTCATCGCCCTGAATCGAGTGCACCTGATATCCAAAGTCACCGATCCTCTGGCACACGTAGTCAATCCGGTCCTTCGACGCTCCGAGCTTCATCGAAACAATCATCGCCGCACCCGAAAGAAAAAACCCACTCCGTAGAGTGGGCAGCTTGGAGAACTTAGCTTTCGAAGCCTACGCCACGCTACGGGTCAACACCCGTAGATCAAAACGAGAAAAAGTAAGCGTAGACGGCTAGCATCGCAGACTCAACATTTTTGCATGTTTTTGTTGTGTTTGTCCAGCGCAGAGTTATCCCATACAGGATGAGCCTGAAGGGAGGTTTGTTTCCAACACCAGATGATCCGGAAAGCAGCGGTCGGGTCAGGGCACACGGCAGGTGAAGGCGAGTCACCCTGGAGCATGCTCACCGTCTCACGCGGCACGACAGGGGCCTCGCGAACCTGTATGAAAACAGAAAAGACAGCTGTTTGCAGCGCACGCTGAGAGCGTGTCGCCCACAAGAGGCTTGGACGTCTTCAGCAAAAAGCCGCGGATCTGCTTGGTACCCATATTTCTAGGCCCTTCCACTGCGTAACAACGGGGTGTTTGACCTATGGACGCCGCAGGTAATACCGGACTTCAATGAAGTGCGTACGAACACTGGAAACTCCGGGGCTGCGGGGTGCGTCGCTTGAGCTGTCGGACTCTTTCAACGGGTCCGGGAGGAGGTTGCTATGCGATCAGTAGCTGGAAGGTTCCTGTTTCTCCTCGCGATCGGAGCTGTGGGGATCTACCCCGCGCGACCGGAAGCGGGAGATCGGAAGGACCGGCGGGCCTCGGAACGCGAGGTGACGCAAAAAGCGCGGCAGGCGGAAAAGGAGTACCGCAAAGCGGTTCGAGAAAGCGAGCGTGAGTACCGCAAGGCAGCCGAAGAAGACGAGCGCGAGTATGGGAAGGACGTTCGGGAGAGAGAGCGGGACCGGTGGAAGGAAGCCCGGGAAGCCGAGCGTGAAGGACGTGAGCAGAGGGGCGGACACGTCATTTTCGGCCGTCGTGAGGTGCAGACCATCGTCGATTTCTTCCGCCATCAGCCCGCCCACTTGCCACCCGGCTTAGCCAAGCGCGGAGGCGACCTCCCTCCGGGGATCGAAAAACAGATCCGGCGGGGTGGCTCCCTCCCGCCTGGCCTCAAAGACCGCATAGAGCCACTGCCGCCCGATCTGGACCGGCAGTTGCCGCCCCTCTCGGGAGGAGCGCGTCGTGGGAGAATCGGCCGTCGCGTGCTTGTGTACGACCCAAAGACCGCGGTGATTCTCGACGCGGTGGCGATCGCCTCGCGGGCTCTGGGACGTTAGCCCGTAGCTTGATATGGGCGGGCGCCCATCTATTCCGCTTTTTTCAGCGGAGTCGTCGCGCGCCAGATCTGCGGGGCCGCCCGCCTACCCCTCGCCCCACTTCATTTTGCTGCGCAAAACTTCGAAGAACCGCACCCGTTGGGGCTGGATGACCTTCACGGAGTGATCGGCTCGGCGGGCGCGAATACGGTCAAGCTGCTCGAGGGCGATGCCGACTTGGCCGTCGACCGTTAGGTAGGCATCCTCTCCGCGGCGAAGAACCGCTTCGACCGTCGAGGCTTCCGAGACGAGCACGGGACGATTGGTCAACGTGTGCGGACAGATGGGAGTCACACAGATAGCGGAGACGGCCGGCAACATGACGGGACCGCCCGCCGAAAGTGAATAGGCTGTCGACCCCGTCGGGGTGGAGATGACAAGACCGTCCACGCGATAGCTGCAAACGAACTCCCCGTCGACAAAGGCGTCGAGCTCAAGCAATCGGGCCACGGCGGCTTTGTTGATCACCACGTCGTTGAGGGCATGGTAGGATTCCACGGACTCGTTGCCGCGGACGATTTCAGCTTGCAGCACCGATCGGGACTGCACGGAGTAGTCGCCCGAGAACACGCGCTCCAGGTGCGGCAGCAGCTCTTCCGGGCCGGTCGTCATCATGAAACCCAGTCCGCCGAGGTTCACCGCCAAGATGGGTATCTCACGTTCCCCGACGGCTCGTGCCGCGGAGAGAAGCGTCCCATCACCGCCCAGCACCACGAGCAAGTCGAACCCTTCCGGCAACTCCTCGCGCCGAAAGCCTCCATCACGGCCAAGATGGCCCGCGGTCACAACGTCATATTCCGCGTCCACACCGTGCTGGTCGAGCCAGACGATTAACTTCGTCACCAGCGGGGGGATGTCTTCCCTGCCCGGCTTTGACACGATTCCGACTTTGCGAATCATCTCAACTCGGCCTTTCCCACGCATGGAGGAGAAACTCTTGGTTGCCCTCCGCTCCCAGGATCGGGCTGGCCATCTCTTCGAATCGACTGAATCCGCATTCCTCTAGAGCCTGCCGCACCTTCCCCACCGCTTGGCGATGCAGCGCAGGGTCACGAACGATGCCGCCCTTGCCGACGTCCGCCTTGCCAACCTCGAACTGCGGCTTCACCAGCACGACCACTTCGCCGCCGGGCTTGAGCAAAGGGGACAGCGCGGGGACGATTAGCGTAGCAGAAATGAAGCTCACATCACAGCAGGCCAGCTCGATCGCTTCGGGAACGATCCGCTCGGTTAGATAGCGGGCATTCACGCCTTCACGGACGACAACCCGCGGGTGTTGACGAATATTCCAGTGCAACTGCCCCTTGCCGACGTCAATCGCGTATACCTTGCGAGCACCCCTCTGGAGCAGGCAGTCGGTGAAGCCACCCGTGGAGACGCCGACGTCCAGGCAGATTTTTTCTGTGACTTCGATAGAAAACCCTTCTACAGCCGCCTCCAGTTTCGCCCCAGCGCGACTGACATATTTAGGTGTCCCGCCGAGCAATCGAATGCGCGCTTTCGCCGGCACTTGGTGGCCCGGTTTGACAACTTTCTGCTCGTCCGCAAGGACTTCACCGGCCATGACCATCGCCTGCGCCTTTTCCCGGGACTCGACAAGCCCCCGATCGACCAGCAACCGATCGATGCGCACGCGCGGTTTCATGCCCTCCGGTTCACGATCTTGTCGGCAATTTGGCGCAATCTGAGGGCCCGTTCGCCTAAGGAGTCGAGCGCGTCGCAGGCCAGGATGAAGTACTTCATGGCGCGCTTGCGGGACTCGTCGACGCCGTAGAGCGCGGGGAAAGTCGCCTTCTGCTGCGCGGCATCTTTGCCGACCGTTTTGCCCAGCGTGTTCGAAGTAGAAACGACATCGAGGACGTCATCGACGATCTGAAAAGCCAGTCCGATCTGTTCGCCGTAGCGGCTCAGCGCCTCGTAGTCATCCTTGGACGCGCCAGCATAAATAGCACCCAAACGAACGGAGCTGCGAATCAGAGCCCCGGTCTTCGAGCGGTGGATATAGTGCAGCTGCTCTTCTTCGACCGGCTTGCCTTCGGCTTCGAGGTCGGCTACTTGTCCGCCGATCATTCCGGCGACGGTACCCGCCGCCCGCGAAAGCTCTTGCGTGATGTGGACTTTTCGCTCCGGTGGGATGTCGTTCATTTCCGCGAGGACCTGAAAGGCGAACGTCAACAGTGCATCGCCGGCCAAAATGGCCGTGGCTTCACCAAACGCCTTGTGGCAGGTCGGTTTGCCTCGCCGGTAGTCGTCGTTGTCGAGCGCCGGCAAGTCGTCGTGGATCAGCGAGTAGGTGTGAATCAGCTCGACCGCGCAGGCCGCCGACTCTATCCCCGAAACGGTTCCGCCGGCCGTTTCAGCGCTCGCGATCGAGAGCAGTGGCCGAATCCGCTTGCCCCCGGCGAACACGCTATGGCGCATCGCCCGGTGGATGGTTTGCGGGTATTCGTTTTCGTCAGGAAGCAGCCGGTCGAGGGTTCGGTTGACCGACTCGCGGCGTTGGGAAAGATACTCCTCGAGCGTCACGCTTCGGGTTCACCGTCCTCCACGTGGAAGGGTTTCGCTTCCACCCGCCCTTGCTTCTTGAGTAGGATTTCTACTTTCCCTTCGGCCTCCTGCAACTGCTTTCGGCAGGCTTCGCTCAAGCGCACGCCTTTCTCGAACAGCTCCAGCGATTTCTCAAGCGGCAAGTCCCCATCCTCCAGCTGTTTGACGATCTTTTCGAGCTGGTCGAGGCCCTCTTCAAACGCCGGCGCCTTGGCCTGCTTTTCGGACTTCTTCTCAGGCATGTAGTGTTATTGTAGGCGGCGCGTTGTGCTTCTGCCAATGGCGGGCGGCTCGGTTAGCAGGCTGGGGAAAGATTCACGAATCGTCACGCGAGGCCGTGAAGCGAGGATTCGTGAATTGATAGGGCTTGGCTCGGGAGACTAGATTAGGGCTGGCGGGAATGCTTGTCTCACCCCACGTCTTCGATCCGCCGCAGATCCTCGACCGCCGCCTTCAACGCCAACTCGTAGACGGCCAGGTCTGCGCCCCAGGAGATGACATTGAATCCTAAATCGATCCATTCCTTCGCCTGGCTGGGGTTCATCGGCTGCGCCGCCGCGGCCTTTCCATGCCGCTTGGCGGCCGCGGTTATCGTTTGAAGTGCCTCGATAAACTTTGGATGCTTATATTCGGCAACAATGCCCAGGGAATGCGAAAGATCCTGTTGACCCAGAAAGAGAACATCGACACCGTCTAGCGCTGCAATAGCGTCCACGTTGTCGAGACCCATCTGGGTCTCGATTTGGCACATCACAACGTTGTTACGGTTGGCCTCGGGCATGTACTCGGCTGGCGACGTGTAAACGTAGTCCGTCACGGCCATCCCAATGGCCAATCCGCGTCGGCCCTCGGGCGGATAGCGGGCTGCTTCGACGGCCCGTTGCGCTTGCTCGGGTGTATCGACGCGGGGCGCCATGATGCCCAGTGCTCCGGCGTCGAGTGCGCGGGCGATGAAGTGGTACTCGGTATCGGGAATCCGGACCATTGGCGTTACCGGAGTTGCTCGGAACCAGGCCACCAGGTCACCTACCGTCTCGATGCCGATGGCACTGTGCTCCATGTCGATGATCACGAAGTCAACTCCGGCGGCTTCGGTGATCTTGGCGACTCCTCGCGTGGCAAACTCACTAATCATGTGTCCGATGGGGATTTTCCCTTCAGCACGCAGCTCCCGAATACGGTTTATCTTCATTGCTTTCTCCAAGCGACCAGTTTCGCCTGCATCCCCGGACGATCGACGACCTCCGGGTTGGCTAGGAAGGGCGGCAACCTGCCTTCATAGACCGCGCGGACATTTTCGCAAGCCTCGAGGCTGATGTCCCAAACGCACTCTCTCGTGATTGCGATGGCGTGGGGTGTCAGGACAACGTTATCAAGCTGGAGCAGCGGATTGTCCAGCGGGGTAGGTTCCTGTTCGAAAACATCTAAGCCGGCGCCGGCGATACGCTGCTTTTGAAGCACGTCGATCAGCGCCGCCTCATCGACCACAGGCCCGCGACAGGTGTTGACGAGGTAGGCCGAGGGTTTCATCAGAGCGAGTTCACGCGCGCCGATCAGGCCCCGCGTTTCCTTGCTCAGTGGTGTGTTGACGGCCAGGAAATCGCTTTCTCGCATGACGGTGTCGAGGTCCACTAATTCGACCCCCAGCTCGGCGGCCTGAGCGGTTGAAACGTAGGGATCATGCCCCAACAGCCGGGCGAATCCGAGACTCTGAGCCATCTGGAACATCTCTCGCGCGATGCCGCCGACGCCGACCGAGCCAAGTGTGTAGCCCCGGATCGAAACCGCCTCACCAAGGCGGCCTTCTCGCCAACGGCCGGCGCGCGTGTTTTGATCCAGCCGCCGGATGTTCTTTGCCAGCGCGAAAATGAGCGCGATGATGCCTTCGGCCACGTGCCGTCGAACGCCCAGCGGCGTCAACGTCACCGCGACGTCGGTCGCCGTCGAAGCCTCCACGTCGATTCGGTCGAATCCGACTCCCCAACGCGAGATGCAAACCAGCCGCTTTACACCGCTGAAACTTTCCGTAGGAAAACGGTGACTGAACACGACGACTGCGTCGTATTGGTTCAGGACATCGGGAATCGCCGTGTTGCCACGATCCTCCATGTATTCGTATTCCAGGCCTGGGAGCGGATCGAAAACTTGAGCGGCAGCCTGCCGGAATCCATCGGCGGCAACTGCCTCCCAGTCGGAGTTGACGCCTACGCGGAATTTTCTTTCCATCTAAATTGTGATAACGGGGTGAGAGAGCACCCAATAGGGTTTCGGGAAGAGTCGTTATTGTACACTGCGTCCGTGTGCTCCGTGTGATCGCCCGTTTACATCGCGCCTGCGATATGCGATCGTTACGCCTAGGACGCTCAGAAAGTGGGCAAGAACCTGTCATTGTGAAGCTCCCCGCCTTCTATCCCATCATCGATACGCATTTGTTGCACAAAGCCGGAATCACGCCCGAGGAGATGGCTGGGGCGCTAGCCAAAGCGGGCGTCGAAATCGCGCAATTCCGTCACAAAGGCGCGTTCACGCGCGAGGTCTTCGCTCAGGCCCAGAGGGTTGGGGGGATTCTGAAGGAAGCCGGCGTCGCCTACGTCATCAATGACCGGGCCGACGTGGCAAGAATGCTTGACGCCGACGGAGTCCACGTTGGGCAGGACGATCTTTTTCCCGACAAGGTTCGCTCGATCGTCGGAAGCTCGGCGATCATCGGCTTTTCGACGCACAACGAGGGCCAACTCAGCGCCGGCGACCAGGAGCCAGTGAACTACCTCGCCATCGGGCCTATCTTCGGGACTTCCTCGAAAGAAAATCCCAACCCGACGTTGGGGCTGAGGGAACTTGCAAGTCTTCGTCCGCTCACCTCGAAACCCCTGGTGGCGATCGGCGGGATCAGCCGCACGAACGCCCGCCAGGTGTTGGACGCGGGAGCCGATTCGGTTGCCGTCATCTCCGACTTGATTGCACCTCCCGACGAGCTGCCCGGAAGGATCGTGGACTGGCTGGAAGCCGTCCGCTAGCGGATAGTGTCTTCCCCAACCGGACCGAACCCCGGGGTCCTCCTTGCTAGAATTCGGCATGCCTATCATTGACATCACTATCCTCGAAGGCCGTCCCTACGAAAAGAAGCGCGCTCTGATCAGGGAAGTCACTGAGGCTACGATCCGAACACTTAACGCAAAGCCGGAAACGGTGCGCGTGATCGTTCGGGAAGTACATCCGTCGCACTTCGCGGTTGCCGGCGAGCCGAAGGGTCCGCCACCGGAGTAATCGTCCGGCACTGATTCTCGGGGGCCGTGCGCCTTCCGAGGCTGGAGTAAGGTTCATGCCGCGGGCGGAGCCCCACAGCGCGAATGCGGGGCGATCCGACGGAGGGTTGAAGCGGGGGCGGAGTATGCTGTGCCTCAACACCCGGGCTGTGCGCCTTATGCCCCTCGTGGCCACCGATAGCGCCCGCTCACGAGTGGGACAGACATTCTTGGCTGTCTAAACGCACTGCCCGTAGTGGACAGGCCGGAGCGTCTGTCCCACCGAGTCTCTTGGCAGGCTGCTAGCGGCACGCTCGCGTTTTTGGACAGCGAACTCCGAGCTATCCCGCCGCTACACGCCTGTGTTATCTTGAGCGGTCTCACATTCGAGGTTTGATTTTTGGCAGATCGAGGTCATTGGGGTTCCCGAGCCGGGTTTATACTGGCTGCCGCCGGTTCCGCCATCGGCCTGGGGAATATCTGGAAGTTCCCCTACATTACGGGGGCGAATGGCGGTGGCATCTTTGTCCTGGTCTATCTGGCGTGTGTGTTGTTCGTAGGTTTGCCGGTCATGACCGCCGAAATCCTCATAGGACGCGCCACACAGAAATCTCCGGTCGGCGCCATGCGGCTGCTGGCCGGACGCCGTAGCTCGTGGACAGCGTTTGGTTGGCTGGGAATTGCGTCCTCTTTTGTGATCCTCTCCTATTACAGTATCGTGGCGGGCTGGGCTCTCGACTATACCTACCTGTCGCTGACTGGAAAGATCGTAGGTCTCGGGCCGGAGGGTGTTCAGTCGGTTTTTGGGAGGCTCTATGCGTCCCCGGCTCGGAACCTTTTCTGGCACGCCATATTCATGGGCCTGACGATTGCCGTGGTGTTAGGCGGGGTGGCCCGAGGAGTCGAGCGCTGGTCAAGAATCTTGATGCCGACACTGCTCGTCATGCTGTTAGTGCTTCTTATTCATTCGTTTACGCTAAGTGGGTTCAAGCAAGGGTTTGACTTTGTTTTCGGCCTTCACACGGAGAGGTTTACTGCTGCCGGCGCCCTGGAAGCCCTCGGGCACGCGTTCTTTACTCTCAGCCTCGGGATGGGAGCGATGCTGACCTATGGAAGCTATCTACGGCGCGAGGACGACGTCGTGGCGGCTTCGATTATGATCTCAGGCCTGGATACGCTGATCGCCCTGATTGCCTCTCTGGTTCTCTTCCCAATTATTTTCAGCTTTGGGATGGAGCCGGGAGCTGGACCGGGTCTGGTCTTCATTAGCATTCCGATCGCCCTGAGCCAAATGCCGGGGGGAACTTTTCTGTCCATCCTGTTTTTTGGTCTGCTCGTGTTTGCCGCTTTGACGAGCGCCATTTCGATGCTCGAGGTGGTCACTTCCTACTTGATCGATGAGCGGAACTGGATTCGACGCCGCGCTACGCTTGTATCGGGGGCACTGATCGCCTTGGTCGGTATTCCTTCAGCGCTGAGCGGTGGCACGGAAATCTTCGGCTCCGGCTTCGCTTCGGTCTTTGGCAAGAACTGGTTCGACTCGTTCGATTACCTGGCGTCGAACTGGATGCTCCCGCTCGGCGGACTCGGCATCTCGGTTTTCACGGCCTGGCGGATGAACGAAGCGCTACGCCACGATGATTTTCTTTCCGGAACCAAACTGGCGGCGTTCTATAAAGGGTGGCTGCTGCTGCTCAAATACGTGGTGCCGGTTGCGATCGTGCTCGTGTTCCTCCACGCCGTGGGGTTGATCTAACCCCAGCAGCCGGAGCAGTAAGAATATTCCGCGCCGGCCTCGAGCGCCGGGGGCCGCGCTACGAGCTCATGGCTACGCCAACCCCGAGAGAAAAGGCCCTGGCTGGCTGAACCGAGGATTCTATTCGCCAGTGGATGCTGGTACGCTCGTGTGAGCGTGGCGCACGGCGGCCGCAGACGATGACTATCCGAGAGAGTGGGTCGAGATGAATCCGGTCCTGAGTCGGTTGGAGGGATTGGCTTTTCTCGCGATCTTTGGGCTCTCTATGATCGCGCTGACAGCGTGGGTCGGTCGCGGTCACCAGAAAAACCGGGCAGAATTTCTTGTCGCCGGTCGATCACTCGGCGTATGGCTGGCGGCCTTGTCGATTGCAGCTTCCTGGATCTGGGCGCCTGCTCTGTTTGTGGCGTCGCAGAAGGCTTACGACCAGGGACTTCCGGGGGTCTTTTGGTTCACGTTCCCAAACGTCTTGAGTTTGGTGCTATTTGCGCCACTGGCCTTCAGAATTCGGAAGCTCTTTCCGGCAGGATTCACGCTGCCACAGCTTATGCGGCGCCGCCACGGCCGGGCGGTCCACGTGCTGTACCTGATTCAGTTTCTTGGCCTTCAGGTTTGCTCTTTCGCGGTCCAGATACTGGCCGGTGCGGTTCTGATTCAGTCTCTCACAGGATTGCGTTTTGCGGTGGTGGCCCTCATTCTGGTCGTTACCGCGTTGATTTACTCCACGATAGGCGGCATCCGGGCGTCCGTCGTCACGGATTTCGTACAGATGACGTTGATTCTGGGTATCACAGCCGTCACCGTTCCGTGGGTGATCTCGATAGCCGGGGGCCTGGTCGTTGTGACTGCGGGACTGGGTGGCGCTAGCGGTGAGTTTCGAAACCTTTTTCATCCCGGAGTCGCATATTCCTTCGGAATTCCCGTGACCATCGCCCTGCTTTCGGGGCCGATCGGAGACCAGCAACACTGGCAGCGGGCCTATGCCTTGAAGTCAGACCGGGACGTGATCAAGGCGTTCCTGCTGGGATCGCTCCTGTTTGTGATTGTGCCGATATCTCTTTCGTGTTTGGGATTTGTGGCTGCCAATAGCGAGGTGTCCCAAGGCTGGAGCATCAACAACAGCCAGTTGGTTGGTCCCATCGCAGTTTCGAACCTTCTGCCTCCCTTCATGTCGGTCGTGTTTAGCTTGATGCTGCTCTCGGGCCTCTGTTCAACACTGGATTCCGTTCTGTGCGCGGTTTCCTCGTTGGCAGCGGTCGATCTAATCGGGAGTTCTTCGGATGGAACCCCTGACGCCGCAAAAGACCGTAGACAGGTGAGGATCGCTCGGATCAGCATGCTGGTTCTAGCGGTACTTGGGCTATCTATAGCTTTGATTCCCGGTCTAACCGTGGTGCACCTGTTCTTGTTCTATGGAACTTGGCGGGCCTCGACCATGATTCCCACTGTGCTTACCCTCTTCTGGGAGCGGCTTCACCGGAAGGCAGTCTTTGCCGCAATCCTTGGTTCGCTTTTGCTAGGAGCTCCGGTCTACGCCTGGGGCAGCTACATCGGCAATCCCGACCTCGCCGTGCTGGGAAGCCTGCTCGTCTTGTTGATCGGCTTGCTGACATGCGTTTTTGGCACCAAGCTTATGACAAGAGAGACCGGACAACCAGTCATCGAGCCCTAGCAGCCCGTGGCAAAAGTCGTGCAAGAGCGAAAAATGGGGACTGCCACCAATTCACTCCCCGTCATAGCTCTCGAAACAAAGCACTTAGCCTGAAGCTAATTGGCTGGCTGTACATGATTTTCCCAGCTCGTAGCGCGGATCTAGCCGGGCGGGCAAATCTGCGTTACGTTTGGAACAGCCGCGGAAGAAACCGCCCAGTCCGATTCATGTACTCCTTGTAATCCTCACCAAACCGCTCGATTAGCTTTTCTTCTTCGATTCTCGTTCGTAACACCAGCAGGCCCAAGGCTATTCCACCAGTCAGAGCTAGGAACCAGTTCGCTGTCACAAGGGAGTTCGCTACAACTGCCAATGCAGTCGCCAAATAAAACGGGTGTCGCACCCAACGATAAGGGCCTCTCGTAACCAGTGTATGCGCTGTCCTGGTTACGACCGTGTCCGTCAAGTTCTTGCCAAGGGTTCGGAACGTCACCGCCAAAAGCAGTCCCCCAGTGATCCCCAGCACAACACCCGCCCATCGCAACCAGTTCGGCAGTGCAACCGATGACCAAGCCATCAACCCGCATTTCCAATTTGATTCAGACCTCTCGACCTTCCGGCGGCCTTGAGCGTCTTTATTCATAGGGGCTAGAGCCCGATGAGGACGCCATGGAGGCCAACACCCAATGGGTGAAAAACAAACCAAGCCATTCCAGCTAAGTTTCAACGGCTCGTTGAAAGTCGATTTCCAGGGATCGCACGTCACTTCCGACGGTGGCTTGATCCTGGTTCGGGAGTTGGACGAGCGACTCGGACTCGGGAAACTGATCGGCGAGCATCTCACCGACTCCCGGCAAGGCACAAACAAGCAGTTCACGTTCGCTGATCTGTTGCGGCAGTCGGTCTACAGCCGCTTGGCAGGCTACGAGGACGTCAACGACGCCGTCCGAGTGTCGGCTGACCCGACGTTTCGCTTGATCGGCTCGCAGAAGATCTGGGATCGCGGTGCGGCCTTGACCTCGACGCTGCACGGCTTCGAGACGGAGATGCTGGCGAGCGAAGAGAACCTGCTGGGGCTGATGGCGCTGAACCGAGAGCTGGTCGGGCAAGCGGAGGCGTTCGACGACTCCGAGCGGGTCGTTCTGGACATGGACTCCACCGAGAGTCCGGTCCATGGCCAACAGGAAGGCAGTGCCTACAACGGACACTTCGAGTCGGTCTGCTACCACCCGTTGCTTTTGTTCAACGGTCATGGTGATTGCCTCGCTGCCAAGCTGCGTCCCGGCAACGTGCACAGCGCCGAGGACTGGGATGAGCTATTGTTGCCGGAGATCGAGCGCCAACTGGCCGAAGGCAAACAGGTCACCTTTCGCGCCGATGCCGCCTTCGCCAAGCCCGAGATCTACGAAGCACTGGAGGAGCGCGGCGCGGACTACGCGATCCGCATTGCGGCCAATAAGAGCCTGGAGCTGGAGATCGAAGACATCCTGTTTCGTCCGCCGGGGAGGCCCGGCCGCAAGCCGCTAGTGCGCTACAAGAGCTTTCGCTATCAGGCGGAGAGCTGGAAGGGGCCCAGACGAGTTGTCGCCAAGGTCGAGCACCACCAGGGCGAGCTATTCGCGCGCGTCGGTTTTATCGTGACGAACATGAGCTTGCCAAGCCGGTCGGTGGTGCGTTTCTACAACAAGCGCGGCACGGCGGAGCAGTGGATCAAAGAAGGTAAGCAAGCGACGCACTGGACGCGGCTGTCGTGCCATCGCTTCCGGGCGAACGAGGTGCGCTTGCAGCTCAGCGTGCTGGCCTATAACCTGGGCAACTTGTGGCGGCGGCTGGGGCTGCCGCAACGGATCAAGAGCTGGTCGCTGACGAGCTTGCAGCACCGGCTGATGAAGACGGGCGGACGGCTAATTAAACACGCGCGGTATTACTGGCTCTTGTTCGCGGAGGGACATCTGAACCGGCGCCTGTTTGGCGACATGCTGCGGAGGATCTGGGCGCTGCCTGTGCCGGGCGGGTAGCACGCGACTTGCCGAATGCGAAACCTGAGTACTGAGGACGGAAGCTCGGAAGGGTGTCTGCGAAATTGACTTCGCAGCGGCGGATCAGCCCCCATGAGGGGCAAGAAGGGGGCTCGATCGGTCCCGCCTCAGCCGCCGCCTCTTTCGGGTGGAGAAATGGTTGCGCTTCGCCGGGTGAGGGTGTAGACTCGTGCCGTCAGAGGAGCCAAATCGGAAATCCTGGCTTAGACGGCATTTTCTCTTTCTCCATCTTGCCTCTGCGGATGGCCTCCTTTGCTGTACTGGGAGCGCTGAGTGTGGCGTGCTGTTACTTGCTCTACGCGCTATACGCTCGATTAGTGCTTAACGAATCACCCGCGGGCTTCACCGCGTTGATCTTCTTCATTGTGTTTCTCTCCGGCGTGCAGATGCTGTTTCTGGGCTTGATTGGTGAATATCTCGGCTTCATTTCCGTACTGTTGGCAGCCGGACTCTTTTGGTCCAGCCTGGATGGGTACCGTTGCTCACTTTGGTGGAAGGGCAGGGTTGTCTACGCCAAGCTGGCGGGTGACATCCCTTATGTGTCTTGGGACAACGTCAGGGGTGCCGTGTTCTCGCGTTGCTACAAACTCCAGCCTCCTGCTCAGTTGGAAGACGAGGTCCAGTGGCTAGAAGAAAAAACGCTTGGCGAAGGGAAACTGGAACTGTATGGTACGGCGCTCGGAGATTTCTGGATTAGCGCTCCGGGAGAGAACATCATCAAGCTAATAGTTTGGGAGCTGTTGACACAATCCAACTACGAGAGCGGGGGCGTTGCAATCCAAGCTGGCGACACAGTCATCGATTGCGGTGCGCACATAGGTTTGTTTAGTCGCTTCGCTCTTCAACGTGGAGCCGATCGAGTGATCGCCATTGAACCCGACCCTGAGAACCTGGTCTGCCTCGAGGAAAACCTCGCTCAAGAGATAGCTGCGGGCAAAGTAACAGTTGTCAAAGCGGGCGTGTGGGATCGCAAAACCCGGCTATCGCTGCAAATCGACCAAGGCAATTCGGCGGCACACAGTTTCGTATTTGCATCTCGCGGCCCGAATGCAGAAAAAGTGGAGGGTATCGAGGTCCTTCCACTCGATGATATCGTCCAAGACCTCCAACTTAATCGGGTAGACTTCATCAAAATGGACATCGAAGATCAATGCTGGGTTAATCATGTACGTCACAAGTCCAACCATACTTGCCATGCCAATGGGCCGCAATGTAACGAGTATAAAGATACCCTCTTGGCGGCGGTCAAGTTTTTCCCCAGTCGCCTGGGATTTGATGCGATGATACGCACCGATGGGAACGATGACCGAAAAGCCCAGAACGAGGATGAACCGAAATGTCTGTTCGTATTCCATAGTAGTGTTATTGCGCCCTATAACTCTTGTTTAGGCTGACCTGGATAAAACCGGTCCTGAGCGGCCTATGACGAAACCGCCGGGCGGCGAGTAGCGGCGGTAACTAATCTGGTTGTAACGACTTCTGTCTTGTCCAACAATTTGTCTTCCAGTCTTATGCCGGCCGGCCGGTCAGGACACTCCCCCGGTCCTCGCTTAAGACGGGTTTGCGCAGGCCGCCGAGAGGGCTGTGGACCGCTCGACCGCCACGATTCAATACGTGCGTGTAGACCATGGTGGTCCGGACGTCCTTGTGCCCCAGCAGCTTCTGCACAGTGAGAATGTCGTAGCCGTCCGTCTCCCCGAAATCCCGGGCCTGGCGGCATCGTCATCCAACGATCCCCCGCTCAATTCCCATCGCCTTGAGGCGAGAAGCCAGGGTTGTCGGCTTGACCCCCAAGAGCTCCGCCGCACCACCCGATCCCGAAACCTTTCCTTTCGCCTTCTTCAAAGCGGCCAATAGATTTTCGCGTTCCCGGGTTGTTAGCTCTTCGTAGGTGAGGACTTCTTCTCCTGCATCTGGGGCATCTACACTCGCGGCCGGGGCGGCGACCTTCTTCTCCGCGACGGAGCCCGGCAAATCAAAGTACAACTCACCGCCCCGAGCCGTGATCACGGCTCGCTCGATAACGTTCTGCAGCTCCCGAACGTTTCCGGGCCATTCGTAGCTCTGCAGTGTTTTGACATGCCGGTGCTTGAGTGTGGGCTTCGTAAGGCCGAGACGCTGGCAAGTCTGACTCAGGAAGTTGGCGGCTAGCAGAGGGATGTCCTCCGCCCTCTCTCGAAGGGGCACTACTTCAACAGGAAATACGCTGAGGCGATAGTATAAGTCCTGCCGAAAACGCTTCTCCTCTACGTCCTTCTTCAGGTCACGATTGGTGGCCGCGATGATCCGGACGTCTACTTGCTGGGTTTTTTCTTCTCCGATCCGCTCGAAAGTGCCTTCCTGGAGAACGCGCAACAGTTTGCTTTGCAGATCGAGCGGAATCTCCGCGACTTCGTCAAGGAAAAGCGTTCCGCCATCGGCCAGCTGAAAGCGCCCTGCCCGATCTCGCACTGCACCGGTGAAGGCGCCCTCAACGTGTCCGAAAAACTCACTCTCGAAGAGTTCCCGAGGGATCGAGCCGCAGTTTACACGAATCATGGGGCGGTCGCTGCGACCGCTACGTTCATGGATGGCTCGAGCTACCAGTTCTTTTCCTGTTCCTGACTCACCCAGAATCAGTACACTCGTGTCTGCGGGCGCGACGAGCTCAACCTGCGCGAGCACCTTCCGCAAGGCCGAACTCTCGCCGACGATGTCCCCGAACGCGTGAGCGACCTTGACCTCCTCGCGAAGATACTCGTTTTCCAGCTCGAGCTGGGAACGAAGCCGCTGAATCTCTTCGAAGGCACGGGCGTTTGCAATTGCTGACGCTGCATGGTCCGTCACCATGCGAAGCCACACCAGGTTTTCATCCACCATTGGCGTCCGCGCGAATACTCCCAATACGCCTAACACCTCGCCTTTGCAAATCAAGGGCTGCCCACCAAAGCCCACGATCCCTTCGCGCCTTGCCCATTCTGGCCGTGCGATCCACCCCCCCTCCTGGGAGATGTCGGCCACCTCTACAGGCTCACCGGTAGCGCCAATTCGGCCTACCTTGCGGATGCCCAACGGGAAGCGTCGAAAATGCCCATCGATCCGGTTCCATTCAGGTTCGTCGGGCGCCAGTGAACGCCCAGCGCTGGCGACCAGATGCAGGCACGCGGTCTGATCCGGACATTCCGGCCGCATCCGGCACGAATCACAGATGTCCCCGGGTTTAGTCAGCCAGATGCGCGCCAATGCTACGTTCGGCTGTTCTGCGATACGGCGCGCGATCATCCACAACAGCGCCTCCACGCGCAGCTCTTGCGCCATGTCGACAAGTAGGCGCTTAAACGATTCCACGTCAGGCTGGCGGTCAGGATTTGACTTCACCGCAAGTCAAGTCTTAACGATATTTCGTGATTTGTCAACTGGAGTTCGTTAATTAACGAAATGTCGTGATCTATGGCAAGTGCTCAGTGGAGGACTTTGGTCCCGTAACTGCTTTAGCAAAGTTGACATCTGAAACAGGGGTGCTCGGGACCCAAGAGGCAAGGACATGACCAATAGCCAAGCGATCGTGAGAGAAAACATCCACATCAGATGGCAGCGCGTGGACTACGGCGCTGATCGCTTTCTGGTAGTCAGTTACTCAGCCACGGACAACTGGAGATCGTGCCCATCAACCGACTCTTCTGACTCGTCGTCCAGCCCATCCACACCCCCCAGAAGCGGAAAAGGAGACCGCAAATGAACACCCGTAGAACAAACAGATTCGCGCTGACCTTCCTAGTCCTCGGCTTGGCTACCACGGCGGTTGCCGCGGTCGGCACCGGGGATACCAGGGAACACGACGTCACGGTCGCCAGCAGCGGCTCCCCTACCCAAGAGGAGACTACGTGATGAAACCGCCGACTAGTGACATTGCCTTCACACCAACCGTCAAAGCTGCCCAAAAAAAGCGTGGATCGAGAACCGCCTACGCCAAGATGGAACAACGCGGCGGCTGGCAGGACGCCGTCACACCGCGGCTCGCCGAGTTCCTTGCCGAGCGCGATTCCTTTTACCTTGGAACAGCTACGGCCGACGGGCAGCCATACATCCAGCATCGCGGCGGTCCCAAGGGGTTTGTGAAGGTCTTGGACGAGCACACCCTTGCCATAGCGGACTACGTCGGTAACGCACAGTACATCTCGCTGGGCAACTTGGGTGAAAACGACAAGGCCTTCATCTTTCTGATGGATTACCCGAGCCGCCAGCGGATCAAAGTCTGGGGTACGGCCGAGTTCGTGGAAGACGACCCAGAATTACTGGACCGAGTCGTCGACGCCGATTACAAAGCCAGACCCGAACGAGTGTTAGTCTTTCACGTGAATGCATGGGACATCAACTGCACCCAACACATCACGCAGCGATTTACCGTTGAGCAGGTTAGCGAAGCGACGAGCAATCTTCGAGAACGCATTCAAGAGTTGGAAGCGGAGAACGTCGCTCTGCGAAAGAAGCTCGATCCGCCGAGGCCTAAGTCGGCAACTCCTGAAGCGGCCTAAGAGATGGAGCGGATTTCCTAACTTCCACTGACAGCGCACGATTCGACCTTCATGGAGTCAGGTTGAACCGGATCAACCAGACCCTTTGAATCACTTTCGAAGCAGGAAGACCACCAATCCATGCGATATCAATTCTTAGTAGATACCTACGAAACCGAACGCCTCAAAGTCCTCAGCGTCTGGAGCATGTTCCACGACGGGGATTTGCCGGTCCGCCCTCACGCGACCGATACCCGTGGTCGCAATGCTCTCGAGCAGATGATCCACCAGTGCGTTAGCAGGGACTTGTGGTTCCGCACGATGCTGGGTGTTGACGTAGGTGCACCTCCATTACCTGAACAAGAGGCCCGATTGGAATTCATCCGCAGATACGCCGAAGACTCCGGCAAGCGACTCGACATCCTGCGGTCTAAGAATGACGCTTGGTGGGAAAAGGTAGTTCAGTTCTTCGATACGGACCGTTCTCGGGCCTGGGTCGTGACGCGGCGAATCGCACACACTTCCCACCACCGCGGACAGCAAATGGCGATGCTGCGGATGCTCAACCGCGATCTCCACAGCAATTACGGACCAACCGCCGACACAGGCGGTCTCATGGAAAACAACGCGCCGGTGATCTACGCCTATCCCGACGCTGAAACCTTGCTCGAAGCCGAACCCAATGGAGGGGCCAAAGCTCCATTGCCGGGTCCCGGCAGCAAGCCGCCAACGGAGAGGCCGTAGTCAAACCGCCGGCTTCTCAGAGAGACTAGCCCACATTTCTCACGAATTTCGGTGGTTCGCCACAAAGCCCGTTGTTTTCGTAGGGGCCGACCACCGTGTCGGCCCACTACCGAGCAGTATATATTGTCCAGTGCGAATTTGTGGAAAAAATCGTACATCGACCCTACTGGGCGGGCACAGTGGCCCGCCCCTACGCACCCCTCGTGAGAAATGCAGCCTAGACGTAACCTGGAGGTAACGACCGTCGACGAGCGAATCCTACCACCCCTTCTCAACAGCCGGCGTGGTCAGCTCCTGGGATGATGCTCGTCGTACACCTTGCGCAGCCTTTCACGGAGCACGTGCGTGTAAATCTGCGTAGTCGAAATATCAGCGTGGCCCAACATGATCTGTAAGCTCCTGAGGTCCGCGCCGCGCTCGAGCAAATGCGTCGCGAAACTGTGCCGCACGACGTGAGGACTCAGCTTTCGGGCAATGCCGGCCTGCAGGCCGTAACGCCGGAGAAGGTTCCAAAAGGCCTGGCGTGTAAGCAGGCTTCCTCGCGCCGTGACGAACAAGTACTCCGAGTTCTTGCCCTTCAGGATCCTGGATCGGTCGTTCTCCAAATAACTCTGGACGGCTGCCAACGCCTCTTTCCCCACGGGTACCAGCCGCTGTTTGCCTCCCTTGCCTGTCGCCCGGACAACCCCCAACTCCATGTTCAGGTGGTTTCTCTTTACGGAAACCAGCTCGGAAACTCGCAAGCCTGTCGCGTAAAGCAGTTGCAACATCGCCCTGTCCCGGCCACCTAAGGGTTTTGAAGTGTCAGGCGCCTCCAAGAGCCGATCCACCTCATTGAGGACGAGGAATCTCGGCAACTGTTTCCACTGACGAGGCGCCACGAGCTCCGCCGTCGGGTCCACGTGGGCCCGACCGTGTTGCATCAAGTAAACATAGAAGTTTCGTAGACTGGCCATGTAACGAGCGATCGAACGGCTGCTCAGTCCGGCGCGATAGAGCGAGTCGACAAACTCGTTCAGATCCTTACTGCGAGCCTCCAACAGCATCACGCGGCGCTCCGCGCAAAAGCCTTCGAATCGTCGCAAATCCCTCTGGTAAGCAGCTAGCGTGTTGGCGGCCAGCCCTTTTTCAATCCGGCAGTAGTCGACGTACTCTTGGATCATGGTTTCCAAAACTCAGGCCAACACCTTAAAAATAAAGCACTTATCAACCCTCCATGGGGTTGACACCTCGTCCCGGGGCATATTAGCATACCGGCAACGGGCTTGTATTAAGGCTGCGGTCTTCAGCGAGAATCTATGGCTGCCTCGACAACAAAAAAGGTTTGTATACGCCGCTTTGATGGTCAACTGATCAACGGGTACGTGGCACCCCAGACCTATCTGCGCGCGGAAGGCGCCGAGGTGCTCGACCGATCCGCGCAAGCGCTCGTGGTGCCCTATCAGGAAATCAAAGCTGTCTACTTCGTCCGTGAGTTCGATGGGGAGCCAATTTCCCGTCAGAAAAGCGTCTTTACGTCCCGGCCCAAAAAGAACGGCCTCTGGGTCCGGCTGGCCTTCCGAGACGGCGAGGTCCTCGAGGGCATCCTGGCAAACAATTTGCTGCTGGTCCCCGACCAGGGCATGACGATCACCCCACCGGACCCCAACGCTAACGCCCAGCGCGTTTTCGTACCCCGGGAGGCCCTGACCGAAGTGACTGTACTGGGCGTTATCGGCATTGCGGCGCACCGCAGAAGAAGAAAAGCAGCCGCGCCCTCCGAAGACCAGATCGAGCTGTTTGAAAATAAACCTTCCGAGTCGTAAGGACTAGACAAGCCGCTAAAACCCGGTGAGGATTCGCTTGCTCGGGTAAGTGGGACTCCCGAGGATCCCCTTTTCTATTTTGGAGCATACCCTACGGGATCAGAGGTTTTGCCGTTTGCGGGTACCTGTGCTGTTGATTTTGTTGGGTTGGGAGTGTTGTACGCACGATTACCTGGGTCGCTCTCACGAGCCCTACTTTGCGCCGGCGCTTTGAAACGCCCTCGGGCGGTACAAGAAGTCCACGATGTTGCCTTCGTGCGGCTGGAGCCAGTCGAGCTGTGTGGTCGGAATGGCCCCGAGATTCAAGCGATCGATGTGGTTGGAATCAAGGAGATCACCTCGAAACGCCGGATCGTCCGTGATCCCGGTCCCAACGAGCGTCGGGCCGATCCGGCCGAGCATTTCATCCTGCGGGCACTCCACAACGGAAACAAACGGGAACATGAACTCCTTACCGGCAATGGGGTGATCGGGAGACTCGCAGTGGATCACTGTAGGTAGAAGGTAGGAGCAATGCTCGCGCGTAACGACTCGCGAATTTCCGCGAATGGGCGCCGTCAGATCCTCGGCGCCGTCCTGCTCCAAGTCGGTGTCGATCGAAGCCGAGATCGCCTCGGCCACGCCTGGCACCGTAAACGCGGCCAGAGAAGATTCCGGGTCCTCCGGGGGTAGTGGCTTGACCGTAGCAAGGCGCTCGGCGACGGCTTGGGAAATCTCACGACCGTGTCGTGGCGTCCAAATGCCCGAACAGTTGATGCAGCTTCGACCGCTGTTGAGAGCGACGCTGGTGACCATGAGGTCGAGGTAGTCTTCCCAATGGTCGGCCTGGTCATCCCCGATGAGAATCTTGGTGTACCCCGGTCCGTGAACCTGGACCCGGGGATTGCCGCCATGCTGATCGACCGTTGCCTGACTGCCGAAGAGCATTGTCCGCGGGCAACTGCCGAGGACAGCCGCTCCTACCTCGCCTCCGCCCGGGTAAACCGAGATGGCCTCCGCTGGCACACCCGCCTTTATCATTGCCTGGGCCATGCGATACGGGGTCCAAGGTTCTTGCGGGCCGGGCTTGAGCACCAGCCCGATCTGTAGAGGGATGACCGGCATCCACAACGTATGCACGCCGGGCGAGTTGCTGGGCAAGACCATCCCGAGAACGGGAGTCTGCGCTTGGTAGCTGAGGACCCGACCGGCAGCGTCCACCCCGTGTCCGGCAGTCAGGATTTCGAGATCGAGCCCCCGGGTCAGAGCATCGAGAATACGATCCATCTGCCCGAGGACGAAGGCGATCTTATCCATGTTCTTTTGGCACATGTGCTCGGGCAGTCCCGTGGTCGCCGACTGCTGTCGCACGAAGTCATCGGGCGTCTGCGAATCCTCACCCACGGGAAGCTCGCCGGTCATGAACATCTCGCCGGCCCGCTGCGCTATCTTGATGAGCTCGGCACACGGGATTTCGCGCAGAGCGTCGCGGGCAGCCTGGGCGCCGCGCATATCGCGTCGAATCATTCCCGGCACGGCCTGGCTCACCTCGGCTACCGGTTCTCCCGTGTCGAAGTGAACGACTCGATCCCGGTCAAGACTTTCGTACGGCTTTCCCCAGCGAAGCGCTGGTACATGGATCATGGCGTTAGTTCCCACCCCCCGTCATTGCTTCCAGTCCGTGTGAAAAACGCCTTCGCGATCAAGCCTACGGTAGGTGTGGGCGCCGAAATTGTCACGAAGCGCCTGCAGTAGATTGGCCGGAAGAAACTCGCTTCGGTAACTGTCAATGTAGGAAAGTGTCGCCCCCAGGCACGTAGCTGGCACGCCCGTCTCGCTGGCTAGCGCCACGACGTCGCGAAGGTCCGGCAGGCAGCGGTTGACAACGTCGGAAAAGTTTAAGTCCACCAAAAGGTTCGGCAGCCCGGGATTCGCTTGATAGGCCTGCTTGATCGGCTCAAGAAGCTCCGATCGGATGATGCAGCCTCCTTTCCAAATGCGCGCCACCTCACTGAGGTTAATTCCGTAGCCAAATTGCTTGGATGCCTCACGGATAAGATCCATTCCCTGCGCGTAGCAGGCCACTTTCGCCAGATAGAGCGCGTTGAATAGAGAGCCGACCACTTCCTCTTGATCTCCGTCGTACTTCATCGAAGGCCCGGGCACGATGCGCGAGGCGCCCACACGCCGCTCCTTGAGACCGGATAAAATCCGAGCCTCGACGGCCATGCTGAGGGTAGGCGTCGGAACCCCAAGATCCAGAGCCGTCTGAGCGGTCCATTTCCCCGTGCCCTTTTGACCGGCCGTATCGAGGATGAGATCAACCAGTGGTTTGCCCGTCTCGTCGTCTCGTTTCTGGAGACATTCGGCGGTAATCTCTATCAGAAACCCGTTGATCTCCGTCTTTGTCCATTTTGAAAAGATCTCGTGGATCTCACTCGTATGCAGGCCCAACGACTTGCGCAAAATATCGTAGACCTCGCAAATCACCTGCATGATCCCGTATTCGATGCCGTTGTGGACCATCTTCACGTAATGGCCCGCCGACCCGGCCCCGACGTAGGTGACACAGGGCCCGTCGTCGGTCTTCGCGGCGATCTTGGTCAGTACCGGCTCGAGCTTCCCGTAGGCGTCCTTGTCTCCGCCGGGCATGATGCTGGGCCCCCACAATGCTCCCTGTTCGCCGCCGCTGATGCCGCAGCCGATGAAATGGATGCCCGTTCCCTCCAACTCTTCGCGGCGCCGGTCGCTATCGGCGAAGTATGCGTTTCCGCCGTCAATGATCACGTCACCCGGCTCAAAAACGCCCCTTAAATCCGAAATTACCGCGTCGGTGCCCTTTCCCGCGGTGACCATTAACAGAACCCTGCGCGGCTTCTCCAGGAGATCAGCCAGCTCCTGCACTGTTTGCGTCACTTGGACGTTCTTACCCTGCGCCACCTCGCGCATACGATTGGCTTTTTCTTCGCCCCGGTTGTACGCCACCACGGGGAAACCGTTGCGCTCGATGTTGAGCGCGATCATCTGCCCCATGACACCTAGGCCCGCAACGCCGAACTGACCTTTAGACATGTCGAATGTCCTTTCCGACAACAGATTGAAGTTGGATCTTCAAGCTATACAGATCGTTCAAAAACGCGAAAAAGATTCGGCTCGCGCTTCCTCTGGAGACGGCAAAATTTCTAGTTGCCACCCGGAGGCGAAATGAATCACGAACACATTCGCGGAATTCCCGCGAACGAGAGAACTCCACGCTAGCCACTGCCCAAGCCTATTGTACGAGGCGCCGGGGCCAACCACAAACCACCGCGTGCGCGCCCACTGTCTCGCCTTACACTTCCCTGAACACGATCAGAATCAGTTATCGATCTGCCCCGTCGCACACCAGGTCGCCGGGTCAACCAGGGCCTGGGAATTGCGCTCCCCCGACTGACATTCTGCGAATATGCGCTTCCCGCCCGAAAGCACACTTAGCCTGCTTTTCTCACCACGTGGCGACAAAAGCAGGCTAGCGCCAGCTAGCTCGCAAAACAATACCGGCCCCTTGGTGGGTACAATGGCGAAAGGTTGTGCGCGTGGCGGGTGGCCGCCGAACGGTTGGTTGGCTTGCTCTACGGTGACCTGCTAACCCACACGTCATAATCAAACCTCTTCTGCTCTGGACAAAAAAGGAATACACTTTGCGCATTTCTGCCTCACTCAACAGACCACGACCAGCCCTCGGCTTAAGCCTCTTCCTATCGATCTGCTTCTTACTAGCGCCCCCGGTTCCGCTTCACGCCGATGACTGGCCGGAATGGCGCGGCAAGGGTCGCCGAGGTGTATGGACCGAGACGGGGATCATCGACAAGTTCCCCGAAGGTGGACTCGAAGCCTTATGGCGCACACCGGTCGCCGGAGGCTACGCCGGACCCGCGGTGGCAGATGGCCGCGTGTACGTAACCGACTACACCTCGACGGAAGGACGCAAAGGCGTCGAAAGAACTTTGTGTCTGGACGAGCAAACCGGCAAGGTACTCTGGTCGCATTCCTGGGACACCGATTACGCCGGCCTCGACTATCCCTACGGTCCTCGTGCTACGCCCACTGTCGACGGGGACCGCGTCTATACCTTGGGCGCCATGGGCAAGTTGCACTGCCTGAACTCCAAGACCGGCAAGGTCATATGGAAGAAGGATTATCAGGAAGACTATGGATCGCCCGTGCCCGTCTGGGGCATGGTAGGCGCTCCGCTCGTGGACGGCGAACGGCTTATATGTCTGGTGGGCGGCGAGAACAACGCCAAGGTAGTCGCCTTTAATAAGCTCACCGGTAAAGAGATTTGGCGAGCGCTCTCTTCCGATCGCGAGCCTGGCTATAGCCCGCCGATCATTTTTGAAGCCGGCGGCAAACGGCAGTTGATTATCTGGCACCCGGCGGCGGTTGCGTCGCTCGATCCAGCCACAGGGAAAACGTATTGGCAGCAGCCTTTCGACATAAAGGCCGGTTTGACGGTGGCTACGCCCGTTCTCGACGGCGATCGCCTGCTAGTGTCCGCTTTTTTTAATGGCTCTCGTCTTTTCAAACTTGATCCGCACCTCCCGAGCGCCAAACTCGTCTGGAAGGGCAACAGCGATAGCGAGATCAAGACCGATGGCTTGCATCCCCTCATTACGACTCCGGTGATCGATGGCGACTACGTCTATGGCATTGGCAGCTATGGGCAGTTTCGATGCCTGAACGCGGCCACGGGCCAACGAGTTTGGGAAACGCTCGAAGTGACCCGTGAAAATGCACGCTGGGCTTGCGGCCTGATCGTCCGCCACGAAGACCGCTACTTCATCAACAATGACCGTGGAGAGCTAATCATCGCCAAGTTGTCCCCCGAAGGCTACCACGAGATCAGCCGTACGAAAATCACCACCCCCACCACGCCCGTCGGCCGCCGCCGAGAACTGGGCGCTGTTCACTGGTCGCACCCCGCCTATGCCAACCGTCACATCATCGTGCGCAACGACGAGGAAATCGTGCGCTATTCGCTGGCGAAAGAGTAACGGCCGCTGCTAGGATCTCGACCATAATTACAGTCCCGTGGAGAAAGAGGAACCTCTGTGAGCAAGACCAGTCAGACGCACTGCGGTCAGGGATGGTTGCCGGAAGGAGATGCTGTACCGACCCGGTTTTCGGCAACGAGGGGTGGCGCCAGGAAAGGCTTGCGATTCTCACTCCTGGTTTTTCTTGGGTTTGTTCTCGGCATAAGCCAGAATTCGGCTTTGGCCCGGCCAAAGCAGGTGGAACTACGGTGGGGGGATCTGTCGCCGCTCATCGTTGACCAGCGGGTCCGCTTGCATTTGCCGGAAGACGTAAGGATCAAAGGCAGAGTGCTTTCCGTGAGACACGACGGCCTCTACATGAATATCAAGAAAAGAAGCAATAAGAAGGCCTACCCCAAGGGACTGACCGTGATCCCTCGTGCTGATGTCTCGCTCATCGAGCTCAGGAAAAAGCGGGGTATCAAGTACCGAGCGAATTGGGTATCCACTTGACTCAGGTGACCCCAAGATGTAGTATGCGCCTTCGTGGAGGATTATCCACGCGACCTGCTCGAGTTCGAGGTACGCTTCGCCAGCGAAGAGGCCTGTCGCGACTATCTGTCCGCGTTGCGCTGGCCGGAGGGTTTCCGCTGTCCGGGATGCGGGCATGAGCGGGCTTGGCCGGTGCGCAAAGTGTGGTTCGAATGCGCTCGCTGCGGGCGGCAGACGTCGGTGACCTCGGGCACGATCTTCCAAGACACACGTAAGCCGCTGCGGCTGTGGTTCCGGGCGATCTGGCACGTCACTTCGCAAAAGAACGGGGTCAGCGCGCTGGGTCTGCAGCGCGTTCTCGGGTTGGGCAGCTATCAAACCGCGTGGACCTGGATGCACAAGCTGCGGCGAGCGATGGTGCGTCCGGGGCGGGAGCGATTGGCGGGCGTAGTCGAGGTCGATGAGACCTATTGGGGCGCTGAGGAAGAGGGTGTGAGCGGCCGGCAGACCGAGCGTAAAGCCTTGATTGCAGTAGCCGCGGAAGAGAGAGGCCGCGGGCTAGGACGGATCCGCATGCAGCGCGTGCGGAACGCATCGGCGGCCAGTTTGATGCCCTTCGTGGAGGAGTCGGTCGAGCCGGGAAGCGTGGTGCACACCGACGGCTGGCTGGGCTACGAGCCGCTGGAGAAGAAGGGCTACCAGCATCGCATCGTCTTTCTGTCGGGCCGCCGCAAGCAGGCCTCGGAATTATTGCCGAGGGTGCACCAAGCGATCTCGTTGCTCAAGCGCTGGCTGCTGGGCACGCACCAAGGCGCGGTTAGTCACGAGCATCTGGACTACTACCTCGACGAGTTTGTGTTCCGCTTCAACCGGCGCAACTCACGCAGCCGGGGAAAACTCTTCTACCGCCTTGTGCAGCAGGCAGTCGCCGTGGACCCAACGCCGTATCGATCGATCGTCGCCGACTGGGACGCTGAGGCCCCGTGAGCCCAACCACAAGATGTTGGGGTTACCTGAGTCAAGTGGATACCCCATTCCGAGCGATATTGACGCCCATCGGCGCGGTCCTCGCGGCCGGCTTAATAGTTTATTCCATCGCTGCGGGCGGCGGAGCAGAGAGTGCCGAGATTTCTGTGGTCGCGGCAGGAGCTCTCGGGGGAGGGCTTGCCTATTTTCTGGGCTGGGGGCTGGACGCGAAGATTATGCACATTAAGGTAGTCGGCGATCCGCCTCAAACCGAAACCACCGTCAACTCGCCGGCCCAGCCATGACAGGCTAAACAGGCAAGCTGTGCTGGAAGCCGCAGGCTAGGATCTCGACTATAATTACCGCCCCGTGGAAAAAGAGGAACCTCCGTGAGCACACTCGCCGGAACCGCCAAAACGAACATTCTGGTTGAAAGAAGGCGTCAAAGTGAGCACATTAGGGCAGCGCTGCAAATTTTCTTGGTCCTCGCCGGTCTGACCGGCGGGCCATTGCTTGCCCAAGAAGTAAGCGTTCGTACAATCGGGTTCGGCAACGCGACCGACGTTTCGAAGGACGGCGGACGGATTCTGCTCACGGATTGGAAGACCGGAAAGATCATGCTCCGCGACGTGGAGTCGGGAGCGGTTGAGGTCGTGACCCGAGGCGGGTATCCCGATTACGGGATGTACGCGCAATTCTCTCCTGACGGCAAGCGCGTTGCCTATAGCTGGAGGGTGCGAGACGGGCATTTTGACCTCCGCCTCATCACCCTGGATAGCTCGGAGCCAAGGGTGTTGGTTCCAGGCAAGAACGACTCCTACTTCGTCCGGGACTGGTCGCGTGACGGGAAGACGATCCTGGCGCGGACTTCATCGGGGTTGGTTTCGGTGTCGGCTGAAGACGGGAACGTGGAGAATCTTGTCGAGATACCGAAACCCTCGTTCGGCGAGTCGGCTCGGTTTTCTCCGAATGGCGAGTATGTTGCATACGCCATGGTGACCCCGTCGATCACGGCGCCGGCCGATATTCACATTTATTCGCTAAGCGGGCGCCGGGAGCTGGAAGGCGTTCGTCACCCGGCGAACGACGGACTGATCGGCTGGACCCCCGATGGACGCTGGATCCTATTCAGCAGCGACCGAGACGGGATGGAAGGCCTTTGGGCCGCTCCGGTAGACGCTGAGGGGGCGGGAGAGGCGCGGCGCATCCATGAGTCGCTCGCATTGGCGAGGCCGTGGTCCGTGGGAGTGACCGGCGACGGATCGCCGGTCTATACGGCCCGCACTTGGCGAAACGACCTCTATATCGCCGATTACGACACCGAGAGAAACGCGTTCGGGAAGCCGATTGTGCTAGTGAAAGATGTCGACTACGGCAGCGGCGTAACTTGGTCGCCGGCCGGCGACCGGTTGGCCTACGCTCGTCACCCGCGGTCACTGGTTATCCGATCCTATCCCGGCGGGCAAGAGCAAGAGATCGATACCGGTCTGCGCCGATTCCACCACCGCGGGCCGCACTGGATTGGAGACGAGACGATCCTCGTGGGCGCCAGGCCGAATGGAAGAGAAGCGGGCTTGGTTGCGGTCGATGTCCCGACGGGTGAGGTCGCCACAATCATTGAGAATGATGACAAGGGAGTGGTCGAGTGGGGGACGGCTTCACCAGCCGGGCTGGCCTATTTCCCTCGATTCCAGGTCGAGGGAGACGGGGAGTTTGTCGAGCGAAATATGAAGACCGCGGCCGAGCGCACCATTCATCGTTTTCAAGCGATCCAGCCTGGCCGTTGGCCGGTTCGTGATCTGGCGTTGTCAGCCGACGGCGAGTGGCTGGCGTATGTTCAGAAAGGTTCTAGTCAAGAACCGCGCAGGGAGTCGTTGGCGCTGCTCAAAGTCGGTGGCGGGCCGCCGAAAACGCTCTTGAAGGCGAATCCCGGGGAGGTGCTCTATCAGCCGGCTTGGACTCCAGACTCGCGCTTTTTGTTGCTCGGTCGAGGAAGGTCGATTCGACCCGAGTCGAAGTTTAAGATTTGGAGGGTCGACGTCTCCTCGGAGGAAGCGGAGTGTGTGACGGGATTTTCGTTCTCGGGCAAGAATATGGGCGGCTTGAGCGTTCATCCGGACGGAGACAAGATTGCATTCACGTCGGGCGAGGTCGTCGACGAATGGGCCGTCACATGGACTGAGCTTCGCGACGAGGTTCGCATTGTCGAGGGTGTCGCCGAATGGCTGGCCCGGCACGAACGCTAAGCCCGCATGTCAGACTTGGCGCGATCGATCGCGCCCGTCCCGGATTCTACCCAAATGTAGTACCATCGAACTGATGTTGAATTAGACTGGGTGGGGTGTACGTATGATACGTCTCGATGCCGATCGTCCGGTTCAATTCTGTGATGGGCTACGTCGTCGTGATTTCCTCCATGCGGGCTCGCTGGCTTTCCTGGGTCTCGGGCTTCCCCAGCTTTTCACCCTGAAGGCTCTGGGGGCTGTAGACGAAAGTAAGAAGGACATTAACTGCATCTTTTTGATGCTCGTAGGCGGTCCTTCTCAGCTCGATACTTGGGACCCCAAGCCTGACGCGCCCGCCGAAATACGCGGTCCTCACAGGCCGATCAAGACCAATGTCCCTGGGATGGAAATCTCCGAGATCTTCCCGCGCATGGCGAAGCACGCCGACAAGTATGCTCTGATCCGTAGCTGCTATCACACGGCGCCGGCGGTACACGATACAGGACACCAGATGATGCAGACGGGCCGGCTTTTCCAGGCCGGCGTCGAGCATCCCCACTACGGCTGCGTGCTTTCGTACCTCAAAGGCTCCAAAGGCGACGTGCCGTCCCACGTCTTGCTGCCGAAGCCGATCGGACCCACGGGCGGCAACATGCCCCACGGGCAGAACGCCGGTTACCTGGGCAAGCGCTACGACCCGTTTGTGCTCAACGCCGATCCCGCGGCTCCCGGTTTCAAGGTGCCCGACCTGTTGCCTCCCGATTACATGTCGGCGCTACGGGTTGACCGGCGTAAGAACTGGCGTGCCATGGTCGACAAGACCGTCAGCAAATTTGAAACCTCGCAGGATGCTCGCCTGCTCGACGACACCTTCCATCAGGCCTATACCTTGATGACATCTCAAAAAGCTCGGGCAGCCTTCGAACTGCAGCGTGAGACAGAAGAAATGCGTCAGCGATACGGCATGAACCGCTTTGGCCAGGGGTGCTTGCTGGCCCGGAGGCTCATCGAGGCAGGCGTAAGGTTCGTGACGGTAAACATGTTTGAGACCGTCTTCGACGAGATCACCTGGGATATTCATGGCTCGCCGCCCTTCAGTCCGATTAGCGCTGTCAAAGACCTCTGCGGCCCGATGTTCGACAATGCGTTCACATCCCTCATAGAAGATCTCCACGACCGGCGGCTGCTCGAAGAAACCATGATCTTCGCCGTCGGCGAGTTCGGACGCACGCCCAAGATCAACCCGGCCGGAGGACGTGACCACTGGCCGCAAGTCTGGACCGCTGTCATGGCCGGCGGAGGTATTCAGGGTGGCCAGGTTGTCGGTGCGTCCGACGACCACGCCGCATTCCCGAAAGATCGCCCCGTGTCGCCGCCGGAAATGGCGGCTACTGTCTACCACGCGCTGGGCATCAAGCTCGACCAGGAATTGCCTGGTGCTCAGGGTCGGCCCATCTTCATCGTCGACAGCGGCACGGAACCGATCCACGAACTGTTTTCGTGATACGAAGCGGAAGTCGAGTTAGCTACCGGTCAACAATCTCGGGGACCTTACCTCAGGTCCACGCCGACTCTGACGTACCCGCTAGACGACTAGTGGACTGCCCTGGAAACGAGTTCCCTATAGATTCGGAAATGTCGGGATCGACAGCCACGTGGCGCACGCTTTCAGCGTGCTGTGCCGGCATTCTTGCCGGCATCCCACCGCCCGGCAGAAGGGCTGGCGCACCAACGAGACATCTCACCAGGACGATCAGAAAGTTTTCTCTGGGACAGCTTACTACTCTCAAGGAGGTCCTCCTCTCGATGAACAACAAGCTCTGGCTCTTGGTGGTTCTCTCGGGCATCCTCTGCCTCACCGCGCCGGCGTATTCCGCTCCCTCGCTCGCCATTCTTCCCGAAAGTGTTCAACTCAGCGGGCCCGAGGCTTGGCAACAGTTACTGGCCGAGGCTTCACTCGACGGGCGCCAACAAGACTGGACTCACCGTGTGGAGTGGAGGTCCTCCGACCCCAACATCGCTACCGTCGGGGAGACCGGTTTACTGCGACCGGTCTCTGACGGTTCAGCCGTGATCGCCGCGAGAGCGGAGGGAATCAGCACCGAAATTACAGTCACGGTGCAGGGAACCGCGAAGCCGTTTACCTGGAGTTTTCGTAACCACGTCATCCCCGTGCTGACCAAAATGGGATGCAATCAAGGAGCTTGCCACGGCGCACTAGCCGGGAAGAACGGGTTCAAGCTGACTCTCCGGGGCTACGATCCGGCGGCCGACCACTGGGCGTTGACGCGCGAGTCCGTGGCGCGCCGTGTCACCTTGGCCGATCCCGCCTCTAGTTTGATGCTTCTGAAACCGACAGCAGCGATTCCACATGGCGGCGGGAAGCGATTCGATCCCGACTCGCTGGAATACCGCGTGATCGCCGAGTGGATCGCCGCCGGGGCTCCAGCTCCAAGACCTGATGCGCCGGACGTAATCGGCCTTGATGCCTACCCACGGGCCGTCACGCTTGAACCCGGCGCCACTCAGCGGGTGGTGGTCAACGCCAGGTATTCCGACGGCCGTGTCGCCGATGTATCCCGTTGGGCGAAATACGCAACCACCGACGAGGCCATAGCTTCGGTGGACGACACCGGAATGGTGACCATGACGGGCCACGGCGAAGTCGCCATTACGGTCTGGTATTCGAGCAAAGTACGGGATTCGCGTTTGACCGTCCCCTTTCCGAATGAAATCTCCGAAGACGACTTCCGTAGCTTCCCCCGCAACAACTTCGTTGATGATTTTGTCTTGGCAAAGCTCAAGAAACTGAGAATCGCTCCTTCTCGTCCCGCCACTGATTCCGAGTTCATTCGCCGTGCCTTCCTCGACGCAACCGGAACCCTGCCGACCGCCGAAGAAGTCGAGCAGTTCCTGGACGACACTTCGCCCGGCAAACGCATCCGGCTCATCGACAGTCTCCTGGAACGCGACGAATTCGTGGACTATTGGGCCTATAAATGGTCGGACCTCCTCCTTGTTTCGAGTGAAAACCTGGAGAAGACGGCCATGTGGGATTTCTATAACTGGATCCGCGACGCCGTCAAAACCAACAAACCGTGGGACGATTTCGCGCGCGAAATACTCACTTCTTCGGGCAGTACGCGGCGTCATCCGGCCTTGAACTACTTCGTTATCCACCAGGAAACGGCCGAGCTGGCGGAGAACGTCACGCAGGCCTTTATGGGCCAACGGCTTATGTGTGCCCGCTGTCACAATCACCCGCTGGAGAAGTGGACCCAGACCCAGTACTACCGCTTCGCCAACCTCTTCGCACGTATAGCCATCAAAGATGGACGCGAGCTAGGCGACTCGATTGTGTTTGCCAAATCAAGTGGAGACATCCCCCACCCCCGCCTGCTGCGGCCGCTTCCACCTACGCCTCTCGATGGAGAGCCATTGCCCCTCGACTCCCCCGAAGACCGTCGGCTCCACCTGGCCCGCTGGCTGACCAGTTCTGAGAACCCCTACTTCGCCCGTAACTTGGTCAGTCGAGTATGGGCAAATTTCTTTGCGCGAGGGTTGGTGTTTCCCGAAGACGATTTGCGGGCTACGAATCCAGCCTCTAACGAAGAACTCCTCAGCGCGCTGGTCAAAGACTTCGTCGATCACGACTTCGACGTAAAACACCTAATCCGGACGATTATGAATTCCGGGACTTACCAGCTGGCGTCTGAGCCGAGCGCAACGAACCAAACGGACAACAAGTACTACTCGAAATACATCGTTAAGCGCCTTTCCGCCGAGGTGATCCTGGATGCCTACTCCCAGATTACCGGCGTGCCGTCTGAATTCGAGGGCTATCCGCGCGGCATGCGAGCTCTCGAGTTGCCGGATGTTGAAATCGACTCCCAGTTCTTGGACTCTTTTGGCCGGCCTGATCGCCTTGTATGCGACGTTAAGGAACGTTCGTCCGACCCGAGCGTGGCTCAGGCTCTTCATGTGATCAATGGAGACACCCTGAATGGCAAGCTGCGCAGCCGGGAAAGCAGCATCAACTTGTTCTTGAAGCTCGAGCTGTCCGACAGCCGGATCTTGGAACACGTGTTTCTGTCGGCCTTCAGTCGATATCCAACAGAGTCTGAGAGAGAGAGCATTCTCGCCGCGCTGAGGGAATCCCGCCAGGAAGAAGGTCCCGTCGAGGCTCGCCGGCAAGCACGTCGCGAGGCCCTGCAGGACATGCTCTGGGCGCTCCTGACCAAAAAGGAATTTCTCTTTAACCACTGATGTCGACTAAGCTTCGCCAAATGCCTTTCGTTTGCGCCGCATGGCTGACGCTTGGGCCGCTCGGCTCGTCGGCAGCTGAAGATAGGCCCTCATTTGCGAAAGATATCGCTCCCCTTCTCGCCACAAACTGCGTTGCATGCCACGCAGGCAGTGCCAAGATGGGCGGTCTCGGACTCGACACTTTCGAAGACCTACAGCGGGGCGGCAGCCACGGAAAGGCAGTGATTCCCGGAGACAGCGAAGGTAGCCGCCTCTATCGGATGGTCGCCGGCAACCTGGAGCCCGCGATGCCCTTTGGGGGCGGAAGACTCCCGGCCGAGCAGATTGATCTCATCAAACGGTGGATCGATGCAGGAGCTGTTGGCCCCCAGCCTGGTGAAACCGCGAGCGCAAAGCAAACTCCCGTCGAACGAAAGAAGATCGAGCCAACCTCCCCAGTAAAGGCCCAGATATTTTCGTTAGCCTACCGGCCAGACGGCCAAATGCTCGCCTTGGGCGGCTTTCAACTCGTGCGACTGGCTAGCGCCTCGACGGGTAAGATGCATACGACTCTCGAAGGCATGCAAGAAGTCGTTCGAAGCGTAGCTTTTTCCCCGGACGGACGGTTGCTGGCTGCCGCGGGCGGGCTGCCGGCCAGAAGCGGCGAAGTCAAAATCTGGGATGTCGCCTCGAGCGAGCTGCTGCTAACCATCCAAGGCCACGCCGACACCATCTATGCCACCGTGTTTTCGCCGGATGGCAGCATCCTGGCAACCTCCAGCTATGACCGTTTGATCAAATTGTGGGACGTTGACTCCGGAAAAGAACTCCGTACCTTGAAAGACCACATCGACGCCGTCTACGCGCTGGCATTCACGCCGGACGGGAAGTGGTTGCTCTCCGGGGCAGCCGACCGCTCGCTGAAGATTTGGGACGTATCGAGTGGAGAACGCCTCTACACCGTGAGTGATCCCCTCGAGGGTATCAACGCCATCACAATCCATCCCTCGGGAAAGCTGGTAGCCGCGGGCGGTCTGGATCGAACCATCCGTATCTGGGAGTTGGGCGAAAAGGAAGGCAGGTTGCTACGCTCGCTCATCGCCCACGAGGGTCCTATCCTTCAGATAGCCTTTTCCCCCGACGGAGAAAAGCTGGTTACCGCCTCAACCGACGGCACCATCAAGGTCTTTCGGTCCGACGATCTGGCTGAACTGAAGATCCTCTCCGCGCAGCCAGACTGGGTCATGTCTCTGCGATTCTCGCCCGACGGCAGCCGATTGGCCGCCGGCCGGTTTGACGGGTCGCTAAGCATCTACGATCTCGACAATTACAAGGATCAACTGGACACACTACGAGCTTCGAGGTGACTGCCATGAAAAAGGTCATCATCTTTGTCTGTCTAACTCTTCTAGCGCGGGCCGATCCGGTAGTCGATCATCCCAGCGGCAACCGCGCGACACCACCGACCATCGAGTCCGTTTCGCCGCGCGCCGTCTCTCGCGGCATCTCCCAGGAACTCAAGATCGAGGGCTTCAACCTGGCCGGCACCCGAGCGATTTACTTCAGCGAGCCGGGCGTGGAGGCTCGAATCCGCAGCGTCAAAGAGCTGCCGGCCGTGCCGGAGGAAGTGCGCCTAGGCACGGGTGGGCTGCCCTCTACGATCGATCTGGGACCACTGCCGTCAAGGTATGAGGTTGCGGTCGAACTCGACATCCCCCCAGACGCCCCCATTGGCATCCTCCGCTTTCGTCTCGATACACCCATCGGGACCAGCCCGGCCGGCAAGGTGCTCATCGAACCCTACTACGGTGAACGGCCCGATGCGGAACCGAACAACGGCCCGAAGACCGCCACCAAAACATTCTTGCCCGCGATTCTGACCGGCGCGATCTCTGTTCCCGGCGACGAAGATTACTTCGAGATTACAGTCCGTGAGGGTGAGCAATTGGTCTTTGAAGAAAGCGCATGGATGATCGGTTCCGAGTTCAAGGCTCTCATTGCGATCCTGACGGCCGATCACGCCGTGGTTCGCGAGTTTGGCCGTGATTACGACGAGGCTTCCAGGCATTGGTTTGCCCATCGGTTTGCGAAAGCCGGGACGTACTATGTCCGGCTCTCGGACTACGAAAAGGGCGGCGGCGACAACCGTCTCTATCGCTTGAAGATCGGGAAGTTCCCCATTGTGAAGTCAGCCTACCCGCTCGGATTGCAAAGAGGCAAAACCACCGAAATCACCCTGGAAGGGTATAACCTCTCCAGCAAGGAAGTTCCAGTGGCCGGCAAGCCTTCTTGGAGAGACTCCGACACAATATTTCTGCGCCCCGAAGGCCCAGCCGGCAAGAGTGTCAACGAATTGAAGCTGGCGCTGCAAGACTACCAAGAGGTCGAATCAAGCGGGGTCAACACCTCGCTCGAGGAGGCTCAAGCCCTCTCTGTACCCCAAACCGTGAATGGCCGCATCGCGTCCCCCACAAGCTCCGGGCCTGTTTCGAATTACTTCCGGTTCGATGCCCAAAAGGGCCACGAAATTATCCTTGAGGTCAGTGCCGACCGTCTAGGATCCCGGCTTGACTCTTTGCTCCACGTATTCGACGAAAACGGAAACCCTATCGAGCGGGCGACTGTCCGAGCGGTCGCGCAAACCAACGTAACACTCCGAAACTGGGAGTCAACCCAACCAGCGATTCGCCTTCAATCTTTCAAGGATCTCGTCGCGGGAGACTACGTGATGATGGGCAGCGAGATCACCCGCGTAGCTCGAATACCACGCCAGCCGGATGAGGATACGCCCTTTGCCTCGTTTCCGCCCACAAGCGCTGGACGAAGCAGCCCCTTCCGCCTCACCGCAAAAAGGCTCTCTTTCTTCGGTACTTCCAGCGAAGGTCAGGCGATGAACACACCGGTTTACAAAGTGCGGATCCATCCCCCCGGTCAAAAGTTCGCCTCCAACGGCTTGCCTCTAGTTCGGCTGTACTATGCCAACGACGATGGAGGGCCCGCTTACGGAAGTGACTCACGCCTGCACTTTACAGCCCCCGCCGACGGCTCCTACGTCGTTCGGCTCCAGGATGTGCATGGCGGGGGTGGCGAGGACTACCCCTACCGGCTGACACTGCGCCGCCCGAGGCCCGACTTTCGGCTGCTTGTCGAGCCGCGAAATCCGAACGTTCCGCGGGGAGGGCAAATTCCGATAGCGGTGCTGGCATCCCGCACGGATGACTTCGACGGACCGATCCATGTAACAGTCGAAGACCTCCCTCCCGGTGTGAGCGTAACCGAAGGTGTCATCCCACCTGGCCAGGCGTCCACGACCCTACTCGCCGCCGCCCAGCCCGGAGCCGAACTGGACCGCGCGGTTCCCTGGAGGGTCAAGGCCACGGCTGACATCGCCGGCCGCCAGGTTACCCGCTGGGCCGCACCCGAGGATAACCTCAAGTTCATCTCTCTTTCTCCTCCCGCTGACATCGAACTTGCTGCCAACGCTCGGGAGATCGTCCTTGCACCCGGCGAAGATATCACAATTACCGTGAGCGCCAAGCGGAAAAACGGCTTTGCCGGCCGGGTACGGGTAGAGGTGCTGAATTTGCCGCCTCATATCGAGATTCCCGAGATCGGCCTCAGCGCTGTCGTGATCCCGGCAGAAGAAGAAAGCCGCACTTTTCACTTCCGGGCCTTACCGCAAGCGAAGCCGATGGAGCAGTGGATTCACCTGGCCGGCCGCGTGCAGACTCGCTCATCGCTTCAAAACTCCTTCGCGGCTGAGCCCATCTTGTTGAAAATTGTTCCAGCCCGTGTTGCTTCCGCCACGACCGGTTCAGGGGATTAGCGAACGGTCTTCAAGAAAGCTAGCCCGCCCTTTCGACGGACCGCCACACGCAGCTACGGTACCTGAAGGGCAAATCGCTGATTCAGCCAACCGACGCCGGCCGATACACAATTACCTTCGACGGTGTGGACTACGTTGAAGACGCCGGACCCGGCGAATTCCCGGTCTCGCTTCCGCTGTTAGAAGCGCCTCGCGCGCTTTCCGAAGAATCTACTTAGGCGAACCGCGCAAGCTAATCCGCCGTCAACGAACTCGACTCCACACAGTGCTCCTCGGCAGCCTGTGGGGTAAAACGTACTCCGTGCCCAGGAGATTGCGTGGGATAGGCATAGCCCTCTTCCACTCGCACCGGCTCTTCCACAAAGCGGTCCAGGAACGGGAAATGTTCCAACAGAATGGCATTGGGAACCGCGCACACCAAATGAACGTGCAACTCCATCAGGAAATGCGGAACAACAACCGTGTTAAAGCTGTGGGCCGTATTGGCAACCCGCAGCCACTCCGTGACCCCACCTACCCGGGCAACATCCGGCTGTAGAATCGACGCCGCGTCGCGAGCCAAGTATTCCTTGAAAGCGTATCGGTTGTAGAGATTTTCGCCGACGGCGATCGGTATGGGCGTGCTGCTGCACAACCTGCGGTGGCCCGCGATGTCGTCCGCCTCGATCGGTTCTTCCAACCAAAAAATGCCGAATTCTTCGAACAAACGAGCCCGCGCAATGGCTTCCCACGCCGTCCAGTGCAGATTGGCATCGACCATGAGTTTCATGTCGTCGCCGATGGCCTTTCTAACAGCGCGAAGGCGAGCCACGTCTTCGGACCGCTTCTCCTTGCCGACCTTAATCTTGACGCCGAAAAACCCCTCCTCGAGGCGGCGACAGGAGTTGTGTACTAGCTCGTCTTGGGTATGATTCAACCAGCCCCCGTCGGTGTCGTAACAGGGAATCCTGGACCGAGACCCCCCAAGAAACTTGAAAAGAGGTTGCTGAGCCCGCTTCGCCTTGAGATCCCACAACGCAATGTCTACAGCTGACTGCGCCAGTGAAAACAGCCCCTGGCGGCCCACCCAGTGTAGAGCCCACCACATCTTCTCCCAAAGCCGTTCGATATCCGCGGCATCCTCACCTAGAATCAGCGGCGCCACGTCGTCGTCAAGCAACCTTTTTGTCGCCCGACCTGCGCGACCGATTGTGTAGGTAAGACCTAAACCCGAAATCCCCTCGTCGGTGTGAAGCGTCGCGGTAATGATCTCCATAGACTCCATTTGCTGAATGGCGTCGACGATTTTGCGGTCAGGGGGGAAGCGATACAGTGCGGTGTCGATGCGGGTGATTTTCACAATCTCATTCTCCCTGTCTGCGGAGTGTCGCACTCAACGCCTTGGCGACACCGTCATGACTGCCGGATCGCGGAAACGTCCCTCGAGGACCAGTTTTTAGCCCCACCATCGTACCACCCGATCTCCTTCGTCGGCCCTGAACCGCTCCCGCAGCAAGGAAACATCTCGAGTCGTTATATAGCACGTATTTGGGCAACAACTGGGTCGCGGTAGTCGCTTCCGCTACTGCTTTGTTTCCACTATGGGATAGACAACTAAAATCGGTGACTGTGCCCATTTTTTGCAGGCCCACGGGCTGCAGCGCCGGAAACCCCTAATCCCACCGCATCCTTCCACCAAAGGTATCGTTGCCTGTCAAGTCTCTTCTTCACTGAGGAACCACTCACCCGAGCCCTCCTAGCGCTTCGACCCCCGGCAGTTTTCGTCCCGCGAGGAACTCCAACGACGCTCCACCACCTGTCGAAATGTGAGTAATCCGCTCGCGGACATCTGCGACCCGAATTGCCTTTTCCGAATCGCCGCCGCCCACAATGCTCGTTCCTTGGGACCTAGCGACGGCCTTGGCGACTTCCACCGTCCCTTGGCGGAAAGGTTCAACCTCAAAAACCCCCATCGGCCCGTTCCAGACGATGGTTCGCGCCTTGCCGATTTCGGTGCTGTACGCCTCAATAGTCCGAGGCCCGATGTCGAGTCCCTTCCAACCTTCCGGGATCGGCTGGCCCAGCCCGTCGACGATTCTGATTTCGGTGTGCGGCTCGATCTTCTGTGCGATGCGGTGGTCAACCGGAAGCAGCAGTTTGTCGCCAGCTCTCGTCATAACGTCGAGGGCAACGTCGAGCTTGTCATGCTCCACGAGGGAATCCCCCACCGCCAGGCCCTGCGCCTTAAGAAATGTGTACGTCATCGCCCCGCCAATAAGAATTCGATCCGCCAAACCCACGAAGTTCTCTAGCACGTCAATCTTGCCTGAAATCTTAGCCCCGCCAACAATCGCCACGTAAGGCCGCGTGGGGTTCTTCACCGCCATCGAAAGGTGACGCAGCTCCTTCTCCATCAATAAACCGGCGGCGGCCTCTCCGACATGCGCTACCATTCCGACCGTAGAAGCGTGAGCCCGATGTGCAGCTCCAAAGGCATCGTTTACATAGCAGTCGCACAACGCTGCCAACTGCTTCGCGAAATCAGGGTCGTTCGCCTCCTCCTGAGCGTGAAACCGCAAGTTCTCGAGCAAGACAACGTCTCCTGGGATTGCCGCATCGCTCATCCGCGCCGCCTCCACGCCCACACAGTCCGGTGCCATCTTCACGGCTCGGCCAAGCAATTCCGCTAGGCACAAAGCCACGGGCGCTAGACTCATCTTCGAATTGCGCCTGCCTTTTGGACGCCCAAGGTGCGATGCGAGAATGACAACTGCACCCTTTTCGAGCGCCAGGCGGATTGTCGGCAGCGCGGCCTGGATGCGAGTGTCACTGCTGATCGTTTCCCCGCTTTCGTCGAGCGGAACATTGAAATCCACCCGGATGAATACACGCTTGCGAGAGAGATCAAGATCCCGAATTGTTCGGTACGCCATAAGAGGACGAGGGACCGGGCCGCACCCGTAGGCAAAACTGTTTCGCGCGAGCCCCTCAGAGGCGGGCGACTAGTTCAGTCCCCGCTTTCCGATGAGCCTGGCGAGATCGACCACGCGATTGGAGTAACCCCATTCGTTGTCGTACCAGGCCAGAACCTTGACCAGGTTTCCGTCGAGGACCTTCGTCATCGAGCCGTCGACAATCGATGAGCGAGGGTCGCGCATGAAGTCGCTCGAAACCAGGGGCTCCTCCGTATAGCCCAGAATGCCCTTCAGCGGCGGCGCTTCAGAGGCTTCCTTGAGTTTGGCGTTGACTTCACTAGCCGTGGCGGTCTTATCGAGAACAGCCACCAGGTCCACGACCGACACGTTGGGCGTGGGCACACGTATGGCAAATCCATCACACTTGCCTTTGAGATCGGGCATGACCAACCCGATGGCAGCCGCGGCCCCCGTCTTGGTCGGAATCATGTTGAGCGCCGCCGCTCGGGCACGGCGGAGGTCTGCGTGTGGTGCATCCAGAGTCATTTGGTCATTTGTGTAGCTGTGGACCGTGGTCATCGTCGCTTTGGCAATTCCAAAGTGATCGTGCAACACTTTCGCGACTGGCGCCAGGCAGTTCGTCGTGCACGAAGCGTTCGAGATAACCTTGTGCCTTTCCGGATCGTACTGGGAATCGTTGACGCCGAGCACAACCGTAATGTCTTCTCCCTTCGCCGGCGCCGAGATAATCACTTTCTTCACGCCGTCGCGCAAATGTTTCGACGCGTTCTCCGCTTTCGTGAAGAGGCCCGTGGACTCCACAACGACCTGGGCTCCAACCTCCGACCAAGGGATCTGACCCGGGTCTCTCTGAGCGAAAACCTTTACAAATCGGTCGCCTACCTGGATACCGTCGTCCGTCGATTTCACATCGACATCGAGATTGCCCAACACCGAGTCGTGCTTGAGCAAGTGCGCCAGGGTAACCGTATCGGTGATGTCGTTGACCGCTACGATTTCGATGTCGGGAGCGTTCATGGCTGCACGATACACGTTGCGCCCGATACGACCAAAGCCGTTAATGCCAACCTTTACTGCCATGGTCTTTTGTCTTCTCCTCGTGTATTTTGATGTTATCGTTCCACTGGCTCGTCGCTTCTGACCTCGCCGCCAACGCCCGCATAGGAATCGCGAACCCGGGTCACCTTCCCGTCTACAAAGGTGACGAATGTGATATTGCCGGGAGGCGTGCCGTAAATCCAGTCTTCGCTTTCTACGCCGTGTTGGGCCTCCCGCACCTTTCGATTTGGCCGGCCCCTGGCCAGCAAGACCATGTCGCGGTCCATTCCCGGTAGGACGGTCTTCTCCTTGATGGCTTCTTGGAATTCCTCCGAAAGGCTTTCCACATAGAGTTGTGTGGCCGAACGCTGCTCAAAATCGAGGACGGGCTTGAGCATTTTCTTGATTTCGTCGGGACCGACATCCGGGAATGCTTCGGCGAATACCAGAGAAATCGTTGTGCCCCCCGGCGCATGAACATTCTGACCGCCTATCGTACTCCCCCTTTGTCGTCGGCTGGCGCCCCCGGAGATTTGAATCCGATGCCACCATTTGCGCCCGCCCTTGATGCCATGGTTGAGCTGCAAGATCAACCGCTTCCGCTCGAACTTCATCTTCGTAATCTGAATGAGGTTGCCTAGTTTCGCTGCGGGGCCGAACTTGTCCATCGCGTCCTGCCAAACATCCTCGTCGTAGGTTCCCTTAGGATTAATGGCCAGCGGCTTTTTCGACCGCGGAATGATCACCTTGACAGTTCCGTATTCCGCCATCAGCTCCCGAACGATCTGTACCCGCTTGTCGAGACTGAGACTGTGACGGCCGTCCACGGCCCCGGCAGCCAACACCAACCAGCAAACGGCTACACCGAGTTTCCTCATTTCTGACCTGCTTCCCCGGTCACAAACGGCACCTTCGAATCCCAGATAACCGGTCTCGGGTTCGCTGGGATGGGCGCCTTCCACAGGACCACCCCAATCGCCACGACCACCAGCGTCGTTACCGGGCTCGCTTCGGGTCCGTAGGCGCCCCCCGCCCAGTAGGCCGAACCGGTTGGCACGATATTCAGGTCTGTCAATCTAATTCTAAGTCCACTTAGGTTCGCACCAACAGTGGCCAACGCGAGATTCCACCCACAGTGCATGCCGTAGGGCAACCAAAGTGAGCGAAAACGTACCAACGCCAGGCCGAACAAGACGCCGAACAGGACGGTGTTTACTGCGGCCGGTCCGGAAAATTCCGGATTCCGGCCATGCAACCAAGCGAACAAGAACGAGGTCCCCACAATCGCCACCCAAGGATTCGTGGCGCGCATCAATTGCTGCAGGCCGTAGCCGCGAAACAACATCTCCTCGCCCGCCGCGCCGATAGCGAGAATGACGATACCGACTCCCAGCGCCGGCGTCCACGCCATGTCGTCCGTCCAAACACCTCTGCGGATCTCGATCCAGCCCGCAGCCCATTGCACGGCTACTATCGACAATCCAGCCCCCGTTCCCAACACCAAGCCGAAGCCGACGTGCGAGATCGCGAAGCGCCCACCGGGCAAGGCGATGTCGGCGAAAGGTTTCCGGTAGGGGAACCGTAGCAGCAACACGGTTACCGTTAACACCGCCGGAAACAGCGAAAGCACGGTTAGCAGAAGAGGGTGGTCGAGCCCGGGACTCCCCCGGAGCGCCCAAGCCAGCGCCCGCCATAGCACGAAACAAAGAACACAGAATAGGCCGGTTTGAGCAAGGCTCTCCCAAAATCGCCTCATGCCCCGCTGGATCACCCGGTTCCCCTGGCCGTCGATGCCCACCTTACCTGAGTTCGATCCTTGTTCGGAGATGGAAGGAACTCCCAGTTGTGGGTCAGACGCCATTCCTGCTAACCGCTGCATTTTCCGGGCGCGCCATAAAGCCTACCGCACCTGAACGACCTAGTGAGCTGTCCCCGACAAGACCTCCTGATCGTCTTGGCGACGTGGCGCACGCATTCTTGCTTGCCGTGTCGCGCTGTCAAGCCCGACATTACCGAATCTATAGTGAACTTGTCTCCCGGACATTCCACTAGCCGCACGAACCTTGCTGTCGTCGGCGCTTTCGAGGTGGCGATCAAGGCTCCGACCGGAGCCTTAGTTTTTCGAACCTCAACCACCTCGATGATCGAGGACGTCCTCCCCGAGATCAAAAGGCGTGAGATCCGTAATGCCGGCGGCTTCACCCACCCGGCTGCTGATCCGCTCCATGTCCTTCCTGTCCCAGCCAACCGAAATCTCAGCGATCGCGCCGTCACGATCGATCAAAAAGCTCGTGGGCACGTGGGTCAGCTCATAGGCGTTCGACACGGGATACATTTCTTCTTCAGGATCGAAAAGCTCGGTCAGACTAACCTCGAACTCTTCGTTGAACGCCGTCGTAGCGCCAGGCCCATCTTGCGAAACCGCCCAAACTGTGACGGGTGTGCCCTCCAGGCGAGACTGCAGGCGGCCTATGAACGGCAATGCATATTGACACGTGGGACAAGAAACCTTGAAAAAGGTCAGCAGCACGGGCCCCGTTTGAAGGGCGGCTGAGAGAGTGCGCGGCTGGTCATCGCGGTCAAGGAGCGTGAAGTCAGGAGCTTGAGAGCCTTGGGACAGCGCTGCCATCTAAACTTCCCTTCCACCCGGGGAGAGTTTTCCCCGGAGTAACGCGACTGAGCCGGCGACTTTCCCATTCTAACAGCCGGCGCCTGTCACACTTGACTCACGACTGTTCCAGCGAACTTATCGCGGCTCGACTATTGATGTGGGGCCGCCGCACCCACCGGCACGGCAGGGTTTGTCTCAACAAACCAGATGGACGTCGTGACGAGCTTTGGCTAAGTCGGCGCTGTGCTAACCTTGGCTTTGCTTCTGCACAATAGTCAGGCGGCAACCGCCTGACGGTCGAAAACAACCTCGCCAAAGCGCAGCACTAGCCGTCCGGACTTCCCTGCCCCATCAAAGCTCCTAACGGTTTGCCGGACTTTGTGACGAGTTCTTGGAGTTGGGGTTGGATTTGTCAGCGGAATCGGTAATCGTGAAACGCCCCGCATCCATGTTTGGCAAGATTTGCTCACCGGTATGTCTTCTGGTCTTGCTAGGGCAAGTCCTCGCGGCGGAAACACGCTACGAGATCGACCTGGCGGACGCGAAATCCGGTTGGCTGACGATCACAGCGGAGACCACCTGCCCGCAAGCGCAGTGCGATTTTCAGTTGCCGGTCTGGAATGCCGTCTACCAGGTCCGAGACTTCGTGCAGTACGTCGTCGGTTTCGAGGCCCATACTTCCGCTGGAAGCGCGGTCCCCACAAGCAAACCTAATCCTTCGCTATGGAGGCTGAGCGTTCCCGCGGGTGAGCGCTTCCAAGTTCGCTATCGTGTTCGCGCCGACCGCTCCGGACCCTTCGGCGCCTACGCCGACTCCGAGCACGTTTGCCTCAATCTGGCCCAAGTGCTCGCGTACCCTGTAGATGCGCGCCGGCATCGATTCACTCTGCGTCTTCGCAACGTTCCGCCGCGCTGGAAAGCCGGATTGGAGCTACCCACGAGCGACGGCGCCTACTATGCCCCTAGCTACGACCGGCTAGTCGACACGCCATTCCACCTTTCCGATTCCGAAGAAACCGAATTCGAACACGCCGGGCGGCGCATACGAATTCTGGCCCATCCCCGCGCAGGCGACTACAACCTCCGCCTACTCAAAAGGACGGTCAAAAAAATCGTCGCCGCCACAACGGAACTCATGGGAGACGTTCCCTTCCCCTCCTACACCTTCGTCTACCACTTCTCCGACGACCCCGGGGGAGGAATGGAATATCGCAACGGGACCAGTATCTACGGGCCCCGACGGTGCGGCGACTGTGACATGTCGGGCCTCGCCACCCATGAGTTTTTTCACGTCTGGAACATAAAGAGGATTCGACCCCAATCACTGGAGCCCATCGATTTCACCCAACCCAACTACAGCCCGTCGCTGTGGTTCTCGGAAGGAGTGACTTCCGCCTACTCCGAATACATCCGCCTACGAAGTGGGTTGAGGAGTGAGGCCGACTTCCTGGCCCGCTTGGGGCGGCTGATCACGAATCATGAGCGCCGGCCGGCCAGCCGCACCCAGTCAGCCGAGGAGTCCAGCATCGAGGTCTGGCTCGAACGGCATCCAGCGTACGGACGGCCCGACCGGAGTACCTCCTACTACCTGAAAGGCGAAATCGTCGCACACCTTCTCGACCTGAGCATTCGTCACTGGACAGAGAATCGTCGCAGCCTCGACGACGTGATGAGACAGCTCAATCGGGATTACGCACAAAAGGGCCGCTCCTTCAACGACACCGAAGCGCTAGAGTCGATAGCCAGTGAAGTCGTTGCCCGAGACCTTTCTCCGGTTTTCGACGAGTTAGTGCGCAGCGCAGCGCAGATTCCCTGGAACCGCTATTTCGGCTACGCGGGTTACAAGCTTTCCGAAACCAAGGAGTCAAGGCTCGACCTGAGGATGAGCCTTTCCAACCCGCCGGGTCTCGGCATCGTCGTCTCGGATGTTCAACCAACGGGGCCCGCCGCCACCGCTGGGTTTCGGCTAGGCGATCGTCTTGTCACCATCAACGCGCGACGGGTCACCGGGGGACCAGACGAGGTGACGCGGCAGATCACTGTCCATCAGCAGGACGGGGTCCAGGTTGGCGTGGAACGGGCCGGCGTTCCCCTCGTCCTTTCCGTCAAGCCTCGCAAAATATCCCAATCGGTTCACCGCCTCACGGCACTCGAGGACGCCACTCGCTTGCAACTGACGATACGCCAAGGGTGGCTTGAAAGGCGCACAGCAGAATCGTCAAACACTGTCTCTTCCCCGTGACGGCCTGCCGAAAGACGATTCGTCGCGGGATAAGCAGCCAGGTGGACGATCGGGAACTTCGGGCACGCCATTTGCCGTGCCCCTACATTTCCAGGCACCCAACAGATCTGTAGGGGCACAGCATGCTGTGCCCGCCTGCCCTCGCCCGAAACCTGGGCCCGTAGCGCAGGCCTGGGCGGTTGTTTTGCCCAGACCTGCGGCTTTTGATTCGGTTCCCAGAACCATGTTCCCACAGTGTCACGCGGAGTACCGCGGGATTGAGGGGCAACGTTACGACATCCGACTCTCAAGCCGCATGATTTGGGATGGGTTGTCCGGAAGAACATACACAGAACGGACGCAGGTCTCGAGAACGGCACCGAGCCTTACGCTACGGCTGCTCGTAGCGGGTTATTCTTGCCCAAAACCACCACGACCAGCCGCCCGTGCCAAACACAAGCCAAAGCCCATCCCAACCGAGTTTTGCCAACCCGTTGAAGAGGCAGGTCCAGTCGCACCTGCCATAATGGATAACTCACCCGCCGATGCAAACTCACCGCCTCGAGAGCAGCAGTCCCCTGCAAACACTCATTAGGCGAGCACACCGCCGTGTGTTGGCCCATGCGGCCATGGCAGAGGTCTTCACGGTAGGCGCTGTTTCTCTTCTCGGTCTCGCCCTCCTTTTGATTGCCGGCACGGACTCCTTTCCTATCCCGCTTCTGTGGCTGTTCTGTGTCTTCGGACTGGGGGCGGCGATCTACCGCTGGATTCGCAAGAGAGCTACACCCTATCGAGTTGCGCAACGGCTCGATTCGCGCTGGTCTACACACGATCAGATTTCCACGGCCTACCACTTCTTGGATCACGAGGCCCCCGCGCTTAGGGCAGCTAGTGCACAGCGGTTTTTGGCCGAGGAAGCCGGCCGTACGCAAGACGTGGCCCGAGCCTTGCCGTTCCAGCTCCCTGGCAGTGCTCGGTGGCTATTAGCCGTGGCCTTATTGACTACTTCCCTGTGGATTTTGCGATATCTTCTACACCCTAGCTCGACGCTCCAGCCGCCTCTCCCGGCCCTTGTCACACAAGCCCTGTACGGCAGCCAGAACGAAGACGCAAGCCCGGGCCCGGCGACTCCCGACGGAGAGCTTTCTGGTTCGCCACCCGCGCAAGTTGACGCTCGGCTGGATCAAACGGCGATTGACCTCCAAGGCGATGATCTAGCCTCCCTACGGAGCGCTGACGAGTCCAAGGGGAGGCTTGATGCTGGGAGTCAACGCCCGGCGTCAAACGCGCCTTCCGGCAAGGATCCTGTACCCGATCAAGGTGCTCCGGCCGAAGCCATGGCCGCCACAGATTCGCTCTCACCTTACGACGCCCACCAGGCGTCTCGGCCTGAGGCCGCTACCGCGCTGGCTGCTGCTCCGCCCGACGGGGAGGACCTTAGCCAATGGAACCCGGCGCCCAGCAGCCTGCTCCAACGCCTGCAAGAGCTGCTCCAGGGCATGCTGGCGACATCGGACCGCAAAGCCGCCGATCGAGGGGAGAACCGCTGGGGCGCTTCACCTCTGGCGATGCCCGAGCGACATCGCCGGCCTGGTGATGCACAAAACACTTCTTCTGGTCCAGATTCTCCTCGCTCACCCGGGGGCGATCATCAACAGGCTTTAATCGACCAGGTTGCCATCAGCTCAATCGACGGAGCCGCCGACCAGACAACACAAGCCGAAACGCAGGTCGGAACGGCTGGCCAGGGCGACGGATCCAAGCAAACCAGCCCCTTCACCGACCCGGCCGTGCAGTTTAGCGAACTGGCCGCACTATACCAGCGACGGGCGGACGAAATCCGCGGAGCCTTCACGGTTGAGGCCAGTTCATCTCGCCAGAGCGCCCGCACTCCCTACTCCCCGAAAGAAGCGGGTCATCATGGCGCGCCCGGCGTGGTAAGCCGAGACGAGATCCCCGTTAGCCACAGACCCTACATAAAGGAATACTTTAAACGTCTCCAGTAACAACCACAGTGGGCACGGTTTCATTCGAAGTGCAACTAAAGAATCTGACTGACAAACTCGATCTCGTTCGTCGCGAAGTCGGCCGCATCATCGTTGGACAGGACGATGTCGTCGAAGGGGTCCTCATTGCTCTTATAGCCGGGGGGCACGTCTTGTTGGAGGGTGTGCCAGGGCTGGGCAAAACCACGCTGCTACGGACCCTTGCCAGAGCGATGCAGTTGAAGGACTCGCGAATCCAGTTCACCCCGGATCTAATGCCCGCCGACATCGTCGGAAGCGTGGTGCTCGAGGCTGACTCGCTGGGATCCAAGCACCTGCGTTTCGAACCGGGGCCCATCTTCGCCCATCTCGTCCTGGCCGATGAGATTAACCGCGCTACCCCTCGCACGCAGTCGGCGCTTCTGGAAGCGATGCAGGAACGAACCGTCACCAGCGGCAACGCGACGCATCCTCTGGAAGAGCCCTTCCTAGTGATGGCGACGCAAAACCCGCTGGAAATGGAGGGTACTTACCCTCTGCCCGAAGCCCAGCTTGACCGCTTCCTGATGAAGATTCTGGTGAACTATCCAAGTCAAGCCGAGCTGGAGACGATCGTCGAGCGATCCATGGTGCTAGAGCAACCCTCGGTCCAGCGAGTCGTCGATCGGGCCGACATTCTGGACCTACGTCGCGCCGCACAGGAAATCCTGGTCGCACCGCACGTCCGAAACCTCGCCATTGAGTTTGTGCTCGCCACGCAGCCGGGAAACGAGAAAACCCATCGACTGGCTCAACGCTATATCCGCTACGGGAGTTCGCCGCGGGGAGCGCAAGCCCTTGTGCTGGGCGGGCGTGTCAGGGCCCTGCTGCACGATCGGCTGAATGTGAGCACCGAGGACATCCGGGATCTAGCGCTGCCCGCGCTGCGGCATCGCATCATTCTTAATTTCGACGCTCATACTGAGGGCCAAACGCCTGATCGAGTGTTGGCGGGGATCCTCGACTCGGTGCTCGATAGCGCAACCAGCTGACCGGACAACTGCGCCCTTTATATCCCAGAACGCCGAGCGTGAGCGAGCGGTCCGGGGATCAGTGGTTGTTGCGGGGATTGACCTGTCACTGGCGTTCCAGGCTCAGCTCCTTGCTCTCGCACACCCTTGCCATGCCCGATTCGGAGCCGCGAACGCCAGTGAGCGGCCATGGCGTACGGGCCAAGCCTGTGCCCCACCCAAAGGATGAACGCGGGTGGGTTTTCGACGGGGCGGTCCAGAGATGACACCGCCACCTGAAACGAGAACAAGATTCTCGTTCCATCGTGCTGCAAGAGGCCTGGATCTCCTAACCCGCTAGGACGCACCTCAGTAGATAAGTCGTTGATTCTCTTACGAGCGCCTTCGGTGCCTCATCTTTTTCGCCGCTTTCCTCTGGCGAGCCCGCTTAGCGGCGTCGCGTTTTCTTTCAGATTCGGTGACCAACTGAGCGACGGTAGTTCTAGAAAGGTAACCCTTGAGGCGCTCTCGCAACGACTTGAAGCTGTCATGCACTGGACATAGCGCCTGGTCATTGCATTCCCGCAAGCCCACGATGCAGCGATCGTAGGTCTCGGTTCCATCCAGAACCTCGATCACTTCCATCATCGTAATCTTGCCGGCAGGGCGATCGAGCGCGAATCCGCCGGTCGGGCCCTTTTCCGAGCGGAGCACCACGTTTCGGGCTAGTTGTTGCAACGTCTTCGCCAGAAAGAACGCGGGAACCCGTTCGCTGCGGGCGATCTGACGAGCCAGCTTCTGGCTTCCTTTGGGCTGGCGGGCCAAGTATGTGAGAGCCCGGAAGGCGTATTCCACAGACCTTGAGTACATCACGGTCACTGATTCCTCGAGAACGGCAGGAGAAACAGAGTCCGGACGTTCCGGACCCGAAGGATGAACTGCCTGCTATCGTGCCAAGTGTCAGAATAACACAGGATCTCTTACTCTTTTTATCTCAAACCCTTGAACGCGGAATACCAACGGGTTCAGCAACGCAATGCAGCCCACAGAACACCTAGCCCGCATTCCTTCAGCTTCTCAGCTGAGCGGGCTCGATGGACATTCCCCAAGAAGGCAGACCAGCGAGCAGCCCGTTTTCGTAATGAAGGCTGCGTTCGCTTCACCCGTTCGGCGCTAAAGGCATTAAGACGACCGCCGGGCCGGGTAGACTAGGGCCTGTCCCACGAATGCTTGATGAGGAAAGTGATCTCGGCGGATGCCTCGGACGCGGGACCGGGCAGTGATATTTTCGTGGCGGCGACTTGCGGCGGTAGGAACCGGTACAGCTAGCGAATGGAGATCACGCCTGGGTTCGACTCGTGTCGGCCGATTCTTACTTTGAGCGACTGATCGCCCAACGGGGTGAAGTGGTTGGGCCGGAAGTTCATTTGTAGCACGCCCACCATGCCCGGCGCCAACCCGAGAAACTCGATCTTGCCTTCTACTCCACCCACCACGGCATGAGCTTCCGTGGGAGCCAGAATGAGCGGGACAGCACTCGCGGCTTTGCCCGTAGGCCAGTTAGGGGCGACCGGCCCTTGTCCTGTCATGTAGACAGTCATGACGTCCCGCCTGGCTGCCGGGTTGGTGGGAGAGTTGAGACTACCGTCTTGGTTGGTGGCAATCGCACGCACGCCGTCATAGGTGAAGATGCCCGGGGCCGAGGGCGTGAGCTGGACGCCTTCCGGTTCGCTGCGAGCGCCGTTGTTGTCGACGACAATGCGAACCCGCGACATTCCGGCCACCTCAAACGGCATCTGAAAGTTAATCTGCTGGTCGTCGACGTAAACGAGCGGCGCCTCCCCGAGAGGAGAATCAAAAGCATCGTAAACTAACAGGCGAATCCCGGCTATATTGGTGGGCAGCATGTCGTTGGATCTGCCGGTAAACTCCGCCAGGATGCCTGACTCCGGGCCACCGAGGTCTTTGCCAAAGACCGTTCCCAGCGCTCCAGGCGCGAGGCGACCTATGTAGCTGGCGGAATTTATCACGCCTCCGGGGAAGATCTCTGGCGTCGGACTGGGCTGCTCACCCAAATTCAAACTAACGTTGCTCGCGACCGGGGAAACGGTTGCCCCAACCGGGGTTACCGTAATAACTGCCTGATGAAACCCTGGGTCCAACTGCTGCGCGACGACGAGGGCTACTTCATCTTCGGGGAGGTTCTGCGTGTCCAACACAACAGTCACCTCTGACGGGGTCCTGCCCTCGGTCTCGGAAAGTGAAATACGGCCTGCAAGATCACCGCTGACTTCAGCCTCCCAATAGAGCTCGCCGCCGCTTGCCGTAATGGTCAATGTCCGCGGGTCCGGGTTGGGCCCTGTCACGAACGCGGAGAAGTTCAGCGTCGCCGAGTTGGCGCTCAACGACTGAGGAATGATCGGTGAGTCATCTGTCAGCAGGGCCACATTATCGATCGAGTTCCACTCCGCCCCGTCACTCTGATCGGCACTGATCCCGAGCCGGATCACGTTGGCCAGTGTTTCGGTGAACGACCTCTCTCCTGACACTCTCGTCCACTCGCTTTCGGAGAGCGGCGCGCGTTGCAGGACCCAGAAAGCACTGGGCACCACGCCGCTCCACAGGAAAACAGTGCCGTCCAGCCCATACAGCCGCACCTCAACAGGCCTCGTAGCCCCCGAGTCCGAGGTATGCATGTAATCAAACTCGAGACGCGGGTTCTCGTCCATCAAGCCGGTGATGTCCCCGAGGTAGAGTTCCGACGCCAAGAAGACGTCCTCGCCGGATCCGTCGTCTTCGAGCATCCTGACAAAGCCCGCGGGATTTCCTTCAAACTCGTTCCAAATCAACCGCGATCCTGCGTCGCCGACAGTTGATTCCGGAATTACGTCGCTGGCCGGATAATTGCGTGACCAACCGTCACGTCCGGCTGAAAAGGCTGTAATCGTGGGAAGCACCGTTCGGGGAGGATCGAAGCCGCGAACCATCAGGCGGAAGTTGTCCAGACCACTCGAACCACCCCTAGCGTTGTAGGTGGCCGTCACCTCCACCCGTTGGACGTCCGAAAACACTTCCTCAAAAGTCGCCGTTCCGGCGTGACGGAACCATTGATCCTTCCTGATGGAGGCTGAGTACGTCGTCCAACCCTCACCCACTTCCGGTGGTGGTGTTGGCGCAGGCCAACGAAAAGCGCCATCCGTACTGAACACCCGAACTTCCGCAAAGAAATCGTAGAAGTCCGACCCCGTGATGCGGGCGATGTAAAACGCAAAACGTGGTTCGCCAAGAGACAGATAGTCGCGGCTGAACGAGGCAGGAGCGACAAAGTATTCTTTCTCGCTCGCCCCGCGGTCGTCCAATCGCGCATAGCCTTCGGGATTACCGCCCGACGACCGGAACGCGATCGACGAGATTGTATTACCCACGCTCGTCCCCGGCAGATCGCTTGGCGTGTCGTTGCGTGTCCAGCCCTCCAGATCGGAATCGAATGTCGACTCCACAAGCACCTTCTGCGGCTCGATCGACCCGCCGTCTACGGTCGCGGTCAAGTGCCCCTCGAATCTCAGTCCGGGCTCGAAAATGAAGAGTCCGATAAAGTAGATTTCCGAAGTCAGCCGAGGGTGGGAGTTTTCATCGATCACAATCCGCGCGACTCCCAGCGGGTTCGGAGAGTCCCGGAAGTCGGCTAATCTATGGTCCAAACCCTCAGTCCCTACATCCCTCCCCGTCTGAGCCGCCACTTCGATCCCGCCGCTTGGTGTAGTGGCGAACTCGATGACTAGCTGTCGGGCGCCTGGGGGAACAAACACCGTGTAGCCCTTAAGACCGGCGATTAGGGTTTGGAATTCTACGGGATCGGAGTCAACGCGGACGTGGATGGGGTGCCCGTTGGTCAGCAGCGTCGAGCCCCAAGCCTGGGGTGCGCTTGCCACCAAGAACAACAGGCAGGACAGGCACAAGAATACTCCATTAGAGCGGCGGGGGACGAACCCGGTCATATTGGCTTCCAAGGACATAGTGCGATCCGCCACCCAAGGTAGGGAATCAGGCATTCACCTAAGTACTTTCAGCGTTTTGACTTACCCCTGTGGAAAGAGACATTCCGCGAGAAACCACGTTCCAACCCCGAGACCCCCTGGGCGGGTTCGACACACCACGATCAGGCAGTCCCAACAGGGCCCTATCACCTTACATTACCAGTCCGAGAAAGTCAGAAAAACCCATATCTTAGCGGAACGCCGTCGCCCGACCATCGGTCTATGCCTTTGCCGCGGCCCCTAGCAGCCCGTGGCAAAAGTCGTGCAGGAGCGAAAATCGGGGACTGCCACCAATTCGCTCCCCGTCATGACCCAAGAAACAAAGCACTTAGCCTGAAGCGAATTGGCTGGCTGTACCCGATTTTCGCGACCTTCACTTCTACCACGGGCTGCTAGGGTGCCCAGGCGGAATGCAGACAGTCAAGTCAGAGCGATCAAAGGAGCGAGCACCAACGCTACGATGGACATGAGTTTGATGAGGATATTCATGGAAGGGCCCGATGTATCCTTAAACGGGTCGCCGACCGTGTCACCCACAATCGCCGCTTTGTGGGCCTCCGATCCCTTTTGCTCGCCGGCGACTTCACCCTTTTCGATCAATTTCTTGGCGTTGTCCCAAGCGCCGCCCGCGTTGGCCATAAACAGCGCCAGAAGTACTCCGGTCACAGTAGCGCCGGCCAGCATGCCGCCGAGCGCCTCAGGACCAAGCACAAACCCCATTACTACCGGAGCGCTGACCGCAACAATTCCTGGGCCAACCATCTCTTTGAGGGCGGCCGTCGTAGCAATATCAACGCAACGAGTAGCGTCCGGTTTGACGTCCGGCTCTCCTGCCAGTAAGCCCTTGATCTCGCGAAATTGCCTACGAATCTCCTCAACCATTTTGCCGGCCGCCCGGCCCACGGCGCTCATCGTTTGGGCAGCAATGAAAAACGGTAGAATTCCGCCGACCAGTAGCCCGATCACTACGTTTGCGTCGTTCACCTGAATGTTCATCGCCCCCAAGCCTTGGTCCATCCGAACGTTGTTCACGGCCTGCGTATAAGCCGAGAAAAGAGCCAGAGCGGTGAGCGCGGCCGAGCCAATAGCGAATCCCTTCCCCATAGCCGCCGTCGTGTTTCCCAGCGAATCGAGGGTGTCCGTGATAGCGCGAACTTCCGGTCCTAGAGCGCTCATTTCCGAGATACCACCGGCGTTATCGGCTATGGGCCCGTAGGCGTCAACGCTCATCGTGATGCCGACAGTAGCCAGCATTCCAACGGCGGCGATCCCAATCCCGTAAAGCCCGGCCTCGCGATGGGAGATGAAGATAGCCGCGCAGATCATCAAAACGGGCAGAGCACAGCTACGGAAACCAACCGCCAAACCCTCGATAATGTTCGTCGCCGGCCCTGTTTTCGAGGCGTCCGCGATGCCCCAAATGGGCTTCATCGAGGTGTAGTACTCTGTAATAAAACCGATCGCCACCCCCGCAAGCGTCCCTGAAAGTACGGCCCAAAAAACGCCTTGGCTGACGCCCAGCACACCGACGGTAAAGAATACTGCCGCCAGAAACAACACCGCCGACAACCATGGCGCGTAGCGAAGAGCAGCTGCCGGCCCCATCCCTTTCATCAGCTGGATCGCGAGGATTCCAATAACTGACGCTACCAATCCCAAGCTGGAGAGTATTAGTGGCAACGCCATAAGCGCTGACTGCAGGGTGGCCCCCGCAGCTCCGCCTCCGAGCATGCCGAGAGCCTCCGGCGGCAAAGTGGCCGCTATCGCCAAGGTCGCCACCATCGATCCAACATAGGACTCGAAGATGTCGGCGCCCATCCCCGCGACGTCCCCGACGTTGTCGCCCACGTTGTCGGCGATCACTCCCGGGTTGCGGGGATCATCCTCCGGGATGCCGGCCTCCACTTTTCCGACCAGGTCCGCCCCGACATCCGCCGCCTTGGTGTAGATGCCGCCCCCCACGCGCGCGAACAAGGCGATCGAGCTGGCTCCCATCGCGAAGCCATTGATGTAGATCGCCTCCTCGATCCCGGCAAACACCTGAGCGAAAATACCGACTCCGAGCAGTCCCAGCCCGGCCACGGATAGTCCCATCACGGCCCCGCCGCCGAAGGCAGCCATCAGAGCGCTGCCGACTCCCTCTTGCCGAGCAGCCTCAGCCGTGCGGGAATTGGCGCGCGTTGCGGACTGCATCCCAATCAAGCCCGCCAGAACCGAACAGGCCGCGCCACTGACGAAACAGATCGCCGTCTGCAAATTCAGTTTCCAGAGGATCAGAAGCGCCACGATTGTGACGAAGGCGAACAAGATTCTGTACTCGCGTTTGAGAAACGTCATGGCACCGGTGCGGATGAGATCGGAAAGCTCCCGCATCCGCTCGTTGCCCGCCGGTCGTCGATTATTGATTGCGAAGACAATTCCGGCGCAAATCAGCCCGCCCAACCCGATCAGTGGCGTAACTTGAGAAATGTTGTCCATGATTGACTCGAAAACGTCCGGGATCCCTTTGAGGGGGGTTTGGCCGGCCCACTCAATGCGAAAAAGGACCGCACAGACGGCGGTCCTACTGAGGTTTTTCTACAATCCCCCGCACAGGCCGAATTTACAAGCCTAACATGAGCTGCTTGCGTTAGGCCAGCCTCTCGCCCAGAATGACTCCGAGCACGAGTTCCCGCCCGTGTCCGCGAAGCGGACCATACAAAAAATAGCCCACGGCTTGGGGCATGGAGCTATAACCAGAAGTTGTGGATGAGCCTCTGAGGGGAGGCGGCGTATCCTGACGATTGAGGAAGCAACTCAATCGTTTTCTGGAAAGGAACAAGGAGGATACGCCATGAGTCAGTGTGAAGCTGCTGAGAGCAGCAGTCAAGTCAACCCCCAAGTCATTGATGGAAAGGAACGCTCGCCCTTGGATGAGGTGCTGCGCCAAGGAGCGCGCCAGATGCTCGTCAAGGCCGTGGAAGCCGAAGTGACCGCCTACATCGAAACGCATCAGCACGAAGTCGACCAGGACGGCCGGCGGCTGGTGGTGCGCAACGGTCACGCCCGCGAGCGCACCATCGTCAGCGGCGTGGGTCAGCTGAAGATCCAGGCGCCGCGGGTCGACGATCGCCGAGTCGATGAGCAGGGCCGGCGCTTTCGTTTCACTTCCCAGATCCTGCCGCCGTATCTGCGGCGCACGAAGAGTGTGGAGGAGTTGATCCCCTGGTTGTACCTGAAAGGGATCTCGACGGGCGATTTCAGCGAAGCGCTGGAGGCCTTGCTGGGGCCCGACGCTCCGGGCCTGTCGGCGACGACGGTGGTGCGTCTCAAAGACGTCTGGCGCCGCGAGTACGAGGCTTGGTCAAAGCGTGACCTCAGCGGCCAGCGGTTTGTTTACATTTGGGCCGATGGCATCTACTCGAATGTTCGTCTGGACGATGAACGGCAGTGTTTGCTGGTTGTGATGGGAGCACTCGAAGACGGTCGCAAGCAACTGCTGGCGGTGCACGACGGCTTTCGCGAAAGCGAACTGTCGTGGCAGGAGTTGCTGGAGGACTTGAAACGGCAGGGGCTCGAGCTGCCGCCGAAGTTGGCGGTGGGCGACGGAGCGATGGGGTTTTGGGCGGCACTGCGGAAAGTCTATCCGGCGACCGGTTAGCAACGCTGCTGGCTCCACAAGACGGCCAACGTGCTCAATAAGCTGCCGCAGAGCATGCAGGGCAAAGCCAAGCAGGCGCTGCGCGACATCTATCTTGCCCAGAGTCGGCAGACGGCGGAGGCCGCTCTGGACCGTTTCAAGAACCTATACGAGAAGAAGTTCCCCAAAGCGGTCGAGTGCCTGGAAAAAGACCGCCAAGTGCTGCTGGCTTTCTACGACTTTCCGGCCGAGCACTGGGGGCACTTGCGGACGACGAACCCGATCGAGTCCACCTTTGCGACGGTCCGTTTGCGGCAGCGACGAACGAAGGGTTGTGGCAGCCGCGAAGCGTCGTTAACGATGGTCTTCATGCTGGCCCGCCAAGCCGAGCGCCACTGGCGACGCCTGAACGGTTCGGAAGTGATTGTTCATGTCTTAGAGGGAAAGGTTTTCAAGGATGGATTGATGGTTCAGGAAAACGCCGCCTGACCTCGCCCATCCACAACATTTGACAATATCTCTGGGGCATGCTGTTTCGCCCTTTCCAGGGCTGGGTCGTAAGGCTTTGCCACCCACGGCTGAAGCCGTGGGCTTTTGCATTGTATAGCCCCCTTCGGGGGCGAGAGGAAACCGGCCCCGCCAGGGGCCGCAACAATCACAGCCCACGGCTTCAGCCGTGGGTGGCAAAGCCTTACGACCCAGCCCTGGAAAGGGCGAAACAACGCTGACCACAACCCGAAACCGGCCCCGTCAGGGGCCGCAACAATCTCAGCCCATGCGCCGGTCGGTCGGTAAACGTTGGGCCTGCTCGGGCGACATATAAACCGGAGTGCCCAGCAGCGTCTCGGTCTTCGTCAGCAGGGATTGGTCGGCCGCCTGGGCCAAGCCGAAATCCATGACCTTGACCTGGCCTTGCGGCGAGACCATCAGGTTGGCGCTCTTGATGTCGCGATGGACGATGCCCTTCGCATGCGCGGCTCGCAAACCTTCGCCGGCCTGGATGGCGATGTCCAACGCTTCGTCCAGCTTCAAGGGACGCTGCTTGACCTTCTGCCTCACGGTCGAGCCTTCGAGGTAAGGCATGGCCAGGAAGGTCTGGCCATCGGCTTCGTCGATCTCGTAGACCGTGCAGATGTTCGGATGATCGAGGGCGGCCGCGGCTCGCGCCTCCCGCCGGAAGCGGGCCTTGTGTTCCTCGTCCTCTAACCTGTCGGCGGCGAGAAACTTCAGCGCCACGGTGCGCTCGAGTTTCGTGTCGGTGGCCTTGTAGACCACGCCCATGCCGCCTTCGCCCAGCTTCTCGAGGATTTTGTAATGCGAAATGGTTTGGCCGGTCATAGCTGACGTGGCGCACGCTTTCAGCGTGCTGTGTCGGGCTTTCGAGCCCGACATTCCCGAATCTATAGTGAACTCATCTCCAGAACCGTCCGCTACCCCCTGAGCCTTGGACCGGCAGGAGTGCCGGTCACTACTTCACCCAGTTGCTCGAGGATTTTGTAGTGCGAAATGGTCTGGCCGGTCATGGTTACGTCATGAGCTTGGACCGGCAGGATTGCTGGTCGCTACTGCGCCGAGTCTTCGGGCGATACGGTAATCCGAGATGGCGCACCCGATCATATTCGTGTCCATTTGGCGGAAATGACCGTGGACTTCACCGCCTTAATAGTAGAACGACTCAGCTTGGATGCGCCACAGCCCGCCTGCCAGGCGAACGCGCCCTCTGAGGGAAACTGACAGCGGACCCACCGGGACGATTTTGCCTTGCAGGTATCGGTAGCAACAAATGCACATGATCGGATGTGCCGTTGACGATGAGAGCTTTCCCGCCTAGGCCACATGATTCCTCCCATGTAGGAGAAGAGCCTTGGTTCTGATTTCGACCTTCAACAATGGCCGCCGTTCATTGTAGAGAGAATCGCGTGTCCCGTAGTCCCGCGGCGCCAGGCTGGACGGCCCCGCTTTGGCGGTAGCGCCGGATCAGCCGCGTGATCTGCGCCAGGCTGCACCCGCTGATCTTGGCCAGATAGCGCCGCACGACGCCCTTGTTTTTCTTCGCTAGCCGCAAGTACTCGTGCACCTGTAAGGTGCGCTCGACAAGGCCGTAGATCTCCTTGCGCTCGGCACCGGTAAAGGTGAGGCTGCTGCTGGAGGCCACGAATTCGCGCATCTCGGCCAGCGTGAGACGTTCAGCATGCTCCATGGTGACTCGCATTCACCTGCGGTGTGCCCTCTCCCCGCTGCCGTCGCTTCAGGATCATCTCGTGTTGGAAACACGCCCCCCGTTCAGGATCATCTTGTATTGGACAACTCTGGGATCGTTCAAAGTAACCCCGGTGTGATATCCTTGATCCTCGAAATCCCATGGCAAAGAAACAGTATTCCTATTTCCAACCACCTTCCCGCATCTTGCTGGGCGCCGGTCCCAGCATGGTCGATCCCCGCGTCTACCTGGCGATGTCGGCGCCGACGATCGGCTACATGGACCCGGCCACGTTCGAAGTCTTAGAGGACATCCGAGGCCTCGAACAGTACGTGTTCGAAACGGAAAACGAGTTCACTCTTGCGATTTCCGGCACCGGCTCAGCCGGTATGGAGGCTGCAGTAGCAAACTTTGTCGAGCCGGGCAGCAAAGCCGCGGTATTTGCCAATGGTTTTTTCTCGGACCGCATCACGGAAATGTGCAAGCGCCAAGGGGCCGAGACGGTCCGTTTTGAAAAGCCCTGGGGCGAAATCTTCGGCGACGATGAAGCCGTAGAGTTCATCGAGCGAGAGCGGCCACAAGTCGTGGCCTTCGTCCAGGCGGAAACTTCGACCGGCGCTTTTCAGCCTGCCAAGGCCATATGCGAGGCTGCTCATTCCGCCGGTGCGTTGGTGATCGGTGACTGCGTGACATCTCTAGGCGGTATGCCGGCCGAGGTGGATAAGAACGGTATCGACATTGCCTACAGCGTGACCCAAAAGTGTTTGGGCGCACCTCCCGGTTTGGCTCCCATCACCCTTTCGCCCGCGGCTGTGGAGCGGCTCAACGCCCGCAAGGCGCCACCGGTTTCCTGGTACCTCGACCTTAAGTTGATCAGCGAGTATTGGTGGGGACCCCGGCGTTATCACCACACGACGCCCGTCAATATGATGTATGCGCTGCGTGAAGCATTGCGCATCATCTGGGACGAAACGCGGGAGGTTCGGTTCGCCCGCCACCGCGTGAATCATCTGGCGTTGGTCGCTGGTCTGGAGGCGATGGGCTTCGAGATGCACGTTGCCGAGGGTCAACGCTTGTGGAGTCTCAACACCGTAAAGCTTCCCGCCGGCGTTGACGACATAGCCTTGCGCAAAGCCATCATGGAACAGTTCAGTATTGAGGTTCTGAGCGGGTTCGGTCCCCTGGCGGGCAAGATCCTCAGAATCGGTCTGATGGGCGCTTCCTCGACGCGCAACAACGTTCTGCTGTTCCTCGAAGCTTTGGAAAGTTGCATGTCTGGGCTCGGGCACAGCGTTGCTCCGGGCGGAGCGCGAGCGGCCGAGGCGTTGTACGCTCAGCAGGCCGCTGCCGGCGCTTGAGCCGCCCTGGCGGCGCACCATCGGAACATGTCGCCCAAAATGGAGACACGGCAGGCAAGAATGCGTGCGCCACGTCTGTGACGCGATACGGTGCCTCCGTTTTCCAAGTGTTGCCGCCGCGTACCAGCTTCGATCTCTCCCCATCACGATGAAATTCGCCATCTTCGGCGCCGGGGCTATCGGCGCCCTTGTCGGTTCAAGGTTGATCGTTTCCGGCGAAGAGGTGGCCCTGATCGCACGCGGGCCTCATCTGGCAGCCATGCGCGAGCGCGGCCTTGCCATTCGCAGCCAAGTCTTTGGAGATTACGATTGCAAACCCTTCGCCACCGACAATCTCGAATCCGTCGGTCCGGTGGATTTTTTGATCTTGGCCGTGAAGGCTCACAGCCTGCGCGGAATTGCCCCGAAACTCGCTCCCTTACTGGGAGAAGAAACCGCTATTGTCACTGCTCAAAACGGGATTCCCTGGTGGTATCTCGATGGTCTTGAGCAACCCTGGGCGAACGAGCGCCTCGAGTCAGTCGACCCGGGCGGAGTGATCGCTTCGCACATCGAAGCGCGTCGGGTGATCGGCTCGATCGTCTATGCCTCGAGTGCCGTCACCAATCCCGGGGTGGTCGAGCACGTAGAAGGAAGTCGGTGTCTGTTGGGGGAGCCTGACGGATCTCGCAGCGAGCGCGTTCGGCGCCTGGCAAATGCTTTTTCCGGAAGCGGACTCAAGACCTCGATTCGCTCGGACATTCGTGCCGACATCTGGGTCAAGGTTCAAGGCAACGCCGCCTTTAACCCGATCAGCGCTTTGACCCGAGCCACCCTTCGGGGGTTACTTCAATTCCCGGCTACCCGAGAGCTGGCGCGAGGGGCGATGGAAGAGGTCGTCGCCGTGGCCGCGGCCCTAGGAATCAAGATGACCGTGTCCGTGGACCGGCGCCTCGCCGGAGCCGATAAGGTGGGTGATCACAAAACCTCGATGCTCCAAGACCTCGAAGCCGGAAGACCGCTCGAAGTCGACCCGATCGTCGGCGCTGTAATTGAGCTTGGCGATCGTGTCGGCGTGAAGACCCCCACTCTACGGGCACTTTATTCCTGCACTAAGTTGCTGGAAAGAAACCAGGGCTAGCGGCGCCTGTCAACGGCTGCGAGCGGTTGCGCTCGCCCGCACCCGATCTTGTCACGGAATGTGACCGGCAGAAAACGCTAATTTGAAGCGACTTAGGGCTTCCAATCGGATAGTGGCCATCGAGTCCTGCTGAGATGAGAGGAGGCCAAAGTAGCTGGGGGAACGTCTGCACATTGGGTAGCAGGACCGTGAGGGAGTGTGGGCCGACTCCTTCAGGCCTGTGAGAACGGCGAATAAACGGCGAAGTATCGGTTGATCTTGGTTGATTTTCGTTGCAAGTTCGGAATAGTATTGTAGAGAGTGCTTGACGAATAGTCACGCGGACGTAAGGAACGGAGAGCGGGGGAATTGAACCCCATCGCGCGCCAACACGGTTGACCGGTTATAAAGCTGCTTCCACGCCCACCGGGTTGCGGAGACCGGTCACAGACGCCGATTATGTCTAGGGAATAAGGGAGCCGGAAAATGTCAGACCAGACGCTAGACCGACTGATCGACCAAGCCAGAAAGTACCGGATGACTCCCGAAGAACAGGAAGCTCAGATCCAGAGCTTCGCCTACGGGAACACACATCTGGAAAACGATTCGATCACACGGGAAGACATAAGCCAAGCGGCAGCATCACTTAAGACAAAGCGTGCCACTACCGATTCCTAGAGGCCGCATCTACAGAGACGACGACGAGAAACGTCAACGAGAAAGCCGCAACGGCTACATCCAAGCGGAGTTCATTGTCGATCAGATTTCGAAGTGGAGTTCCGAATCCCTTCTGACAGTAGACCTTCTCCGTGAACTTCAGCGATTGGCAGTCAATCAGATCTACCGTTGTGCGGGGCATTTAAGGGATGGCCCCGTCACGATAGCTAACGTAACCCACAGGCCACCAGACCACTCCGAAGTGCCCTCCCTGGTTGAAGAGATGTGCCGGCATGTCCGCGACAACTGGGACAAACCGCCAATTCACCTTGCCTCGTACTTGATGTGGCGGGTGAATTGGATTCATCCGTTCTTCGGAGGAAATGGGCGAACAGCGCGGGCAGTATCCTACCTGATTCTCTGCACAAGGCTGGGATTCCGGTTGCCCGGAGAGAGAACTGTGCCCGATCTGATCGTAGCTAACCGGGAACCATACCAGGCGGCGCTCAAGTCCGCGGATACAGCTTGGGAACAAAGGCGACTCCATCTTTCCAAAATGGAGAAGCTAATGTCAGACCTTCTTGGGAAGCAGCTGGTCCACGTTCACGATAGGGCTACTGGAATCGTCAGCACCCAATGATGCCAGCACCCCCAGTCGAGTGGAAACTTGGCCCCACCTGGTAAAGTGAAACCAGCAGGTCCCTCGCCTCGCGTTTGCGACTGGGCCCAGCAGTGGAAAAGACGGCGGAAGAGAAACGACAAAAACGAACCCATTTCTTGGTCGCCCGGGCCGTATCGACTACGATCAGACTCCATGTCGTCAGATGGTACAACCGTCTGTTCTCTGCGCTCCTTGTCGGAGTATTCCACGGCAGATCTCTCTTTCTAGGTTTGCCGCGGCTTTCGAGTCCAGGACCGCCAATTGACTTGCCCTTCCCCCCGGAGCTATATTCGGAGTAAAGATGGATGATTCGCCCCCGCGAGTAGGTCGTCCCAGGGCACTTTCCTTAGCACTACGGACGTTCATAGCTTCAAGCAGTATTCTTTCCCTCCAGGCCATTCGGGAAGCCGTCCGTTTCTCACCCATACCGTTGGAACGGCTGAGGAGAGGTAGCAGCCAGCTTTGAGCAAGGCGCGCGTCAGTATCACGCAAGGCATCGAGTCGCTTTTCGGGACCCACGACGAAAACATCCGTTTGCTCGAACGTGCCCTCGGTGTCAGCACTCAGCTACTCGACGACAGCATCGAGATCGAGGGAGATCCCGAGCCTGTCCGCCGCGCGGAGCACATCCTTTCCGACTACGAATTCCTGCTTCGGGAAGGGCACCGCTTCACCAACGGTGATGTCAAGGGCTTCCTCAAGGTTGTCGCGGAAGATCCTAATCTGACTCTGCGGAACTTGGTATTGAGTAGCCGCCAGCGCACCTTCGGCCGGCGGTCCCTCGCTCCTCGCAGCCTCAACCAGATGCGCTATCTAGAGGCCATCGAGCGCTGCGACGTGGCCTTCGGAATCGGGCCGGCCGGCACCGGAAAGACGTATCTCGCCGTGGCGATGGCGGTTTCGGAGTTGCTTGCCAAGAATGTACGCCGGATCATCCTCACCCGACCGGCGGTCGAAGCCGGTGAGCGCTTGGGCTTTCTGCCGGGAACGCTGCAGCAAAAGATCGATCCCTATCTGCGGCCTCTCTACGACGCCCTCTACGACATGTTGGACTACGATCGAGTCGAGAGGCTGCTCGAAAAAGAAACCATCGAAATTGCTCCCTTGGCGTTCATGCGAGGCCGGTCACTGAACGAAAGCTTCATCATCCTGGACGAGGGTCAAAACTCGACGGCCGAACAGATGAAGATGTTCATCACCCGGCTAGGGTCGGGATCGAAGGCAGTGATCACAGGCGACATCACCCAGATTGATCTCCCGGCCGGTAAGCGCAGCGGCCTTCTTGAGGCGGTCGATGTGCTCAGCTCCGTCGAGGGCATCACTTTCGTTTACTTCGACGAGACCGATGTCGTTCGCCACGAGCTCGTGCAGCGTATCGTTCGGGCCTATGAAAAGTATGATCGAGGCAGGCTGGGAGAAGGTACGATCCGCCCGCTAAACGATTCCGACGACCAAAATTCCGGGGAAGTCGAAACCGCCTCCCAAGCCTCATCCGCGCCGGAGTAGAATGACGTCCTCTTCCAACGACGACCCAGCGTGGTATGACAACCGGCAAAGGAAAGTCCGTTTCAACGAGCGTGAGCTTCGAGAGTTTGTCCAGCGCTTAGGGCGAGAACTTGCGGGCGGCCGGGAATTCGCCGTTGTGATTGGGTCCGACGCTTCACTGCGGCGCGCCAACGGCCAGTTTCGCGGTAAATCCTCGTCCACCGACGTCCTTTCCTTTCCCGACGGAGAGCAGGGCCGTCTGGGCGACATTCTGGTGTCGGCGGGCCGGGCCGAGCAGCAGGCCAATCGGTACGGCCACGGCGTCGAAGAGGAGATCAAGGTTTTGGTCCTGCACGGGTTGCTTCATTTGCTTGGCTACAACCACGAGTCCGATAACGGGCGAATGCGCAAGGCCGAGCGCCGATGGCGCAAAAAGTATGGCCTGGAGCCGGGAGTCATCGAGAGGGTCTCGGCGTGATCATCACTGGATACATTGCGGCTGCCTTTCTGTGCGTTGTAGTCTCCCTCGCTTCCTACCTACACCTTCTCTATGTGGAGTCCCTTCGTCTTCGGCCTCGCGAGGCGATCCGCTCGCTGAAGTTTTTCGAACAGGAACTTCAGCCCCGCCTTGGGTTTGACGCATCCGAGGCCGTGACGCGCTACTCGCTGGTGCGCCAGCTAGCTCTGGTGCTGCTGTCGATGGACATCGTTTTGCTGGCTTTGCGTGGTCAGGATCTCTATTTGGCTGCCGTCGAAGCGCTGATTCTGTCCCTTACCGCGTTGGTGGTTTTCTCCCAAATGGCGCCTGCGGTCTTGGCGCGCCGCACGACGGGGGGTTGGATACTTCGTCTGCTTGCGCCGACCCGTGCCATGGCCTGGGCGATTCAACCGTTTCTGTTGCTAAGCCGGTTTACCTCGTCGGTAGCGGATCTCGGTACGGATGAGCCCGCGGAAGAACGCTCCTCTACCCCATCCGACGATATCGAGGTTCTCCTCGACGCCGGCGAAGAGGAAGGCCTGATCGGACGCGAGGACCGCAAGTTGATTCAGTCGGTCGTCGAGTTTGGTGACAAGACCGTCCGCGAGGTTGTGACCCCGCGCCCCAATATTGTGGCCATCGAGGCCGACAAGTCGGTGGAAGAATTGCGGCAGCTGCTGATCCACGAAGAGTATTCCCGGGTGCCGGTCTACAACGGGTCGATCGATCGCATTGACGGATTCGTGCACACGCGCGACACACTGGATCTCGAAGAAGACGAGCGCAAGAGCATGAAGGTGCGCGATCTAATGCGACCGATCGGTCTGGTACCGGAAACTAAGCCCATCAACGAACTACTGCGGGAGATGCAAGACAGCAACACGCAGATGTCCATTGTCGTCGACGAATACGGACAGACGGCCGGTCTCGTCACGATGGAAGATTTGATGGAAGAGATTGTCGGCGAAATCCGAGACGAGTCGGAACCCGAATCTGATGTGGTGGAGCAAGCCGATCATTCGTTCGTCGTCTCGGGGAACTTGGATGTAGACCGGCTCGAAGAGTTGGTTGGCTATCGTCCGGACGAGGAGTTTGAGTCGACGACTTTGGGTGGCCTGGTGTGCGAGCAGCTGGGGCGCGTTCCCACCCCTGGAACCCGGCTGGCGTTGGACGGTATCTTGATCGAGGTATTGGCCGCGGACGAGCGGCGCGTTTCGAGTGCGCGGGTCCGCCGCCTTCCCTCGGAGGCCGAGTCGCCCACCACGGTTGCCGAGTCTCTCCGCGAGTCTGAGCAGGGCGAAGGTGTGGCGTGAAGTCCGGCTTTGTGGCCATTCTGGGACGTCCGAACGTCGGCAAGTCGACACTGTTGAATGCACTTGTCGGCTCGAAGGTCTCCATCGTCACCAACCGTCCGCAGACGACCCGTGACGCGATCCAAGGCGTGCTGACTCGCCCCGAAGGACAGATCGTTTTCGTCGACAGCCCCGGCATTCATGAGCCTCGTCAAGCGCTCGGGCGGCGCATGATGCGCGAGGTTCGACGCGCCACGTCGGGCTGCGACCTCGTCTTGCTGGTCATCGATGCGGCGGCGCCTTTCCGCGCCGGCGATCAGTCCGCGGTCGATCGAGTCCGCAAGACGAAGATCCCAGCCTTTCTACTGCTCAACAAGATTGATTTGCTGCCCTCCAAACGGCCCCTGCTTCTGGAAATCGATCGTTACCGGCGACTTCACGAGTTCGAAGAGTTTGTACCCCTTTCCGCAAGGAAAAAGGACAATCTTGAGTTGCTGGTCCGACTCCTCTTTGACCGGCTGCCCGAAGCTCATCCCTACTACCCCGAAGATTTCATCACCGATCAACCGGAAAGGTTCCTCGCCTCGGAGTTGATTCGAGAGCAAACGATCCTGGCGACGCACCAGGAAGTGCCTCACTCGCTGGCCGTGTTGATCGACTCCTGGCAAGAGTCGCCAGGCTTGCTGCAGCTTACCGCCACGGTGTATGTTGAACGCGAAGGACAGAAGGGCATCCTGATCGGCTCTCGCGGCGGGAAGCTCAAGCGGATCGCGACTTCCGCACGCCGGGAATTGGAAGCCCGTTTCGGTCGTAAGGTGTTCTTAGAAATGTTCGTCAAGGTCCGTAGCAGATGGCGAGATCAAACTCGTTTTGTCAGCGAAACTGACTTTCGGCGCATGCTGGGCCGCTCCGGACCGGGAGATCAAGATGCCGGTAACACGACGACTCTCTAGGAAGCGATCGATGCCCACTTCGCACGGCCCAGTTCACGGACGACAGCCAATGGAGCAGACGAAATGCCGGACTGCGTCTCACCCCATCAGGTCTCGGCCTCGCGCCCTGGCCGTTTTCTCAGTGCTCCTCTTTCTCGCGTGTACGGTTGCTCCCGTTCCGGCGCAGGACGAATCTCCGGACGACCTGATGTATGACCGGGTCATTCGCAAGTTGGTCAATGATCGGCAACTAAAGACCAACGCTTTGAACGTTTCCGTGAAGGATGCGGTCGTGACCGTCAGCGGAGAGGTGGAAAACGAGAAGTTGCGACGCCGTGTCGAGAAGGTTGTCAAGAAGGTGAAAGGCGTCAAAAAGGTGGCCAACAACGTGCGGGCAAGAAACTAGCCTTGATCATTCAACTTTCCGATCACGAACTTTGTCTAGCTATCACCTTCACGGCTTTTTCCGGGTAGTCGGTGATGACTCCATCGACTCCTAGCTGGAGCAGCCGTTTGATTTCCGTTACCTCGTTCACCGTCCAAGGGATTACTGTCAAACCCTCCGAGTGCACTTCTTCGATCAGTTCACGCGACGCCAGCTTGAATTGGGGAATCAAAACATCGATCGGGCAGTTGTGTCGCAGTTCCTCGTCTTGCGTGCGGTTATAGATGAAGCCCAGTTGTAGATCGGGTGAGAGCTCGTGCACCTTGGTCAGTGTCTGTGGCTGGAAAGCCAAGACGAGAGTTTTTGCCGGGTTGCCCGATTTTCGGATAAGGTCGACAGCCTCCTGCTCAAAACCAGGAGCCTTCAGTTCGATGTAAAGGTGGGCCTTCCGGCCGAACTTTTCGAGGACGTTTTCGAGCAGCGGAACCTCGAACCCGCGCGGCAACTTGCGCAACTGTTCGTAGGTGCTCGATTGAACCGCTAGCCCGCCGACCACGGATCCATGAACCACTATGAGTTGGCCGTCCGCGGTTTTCCTGACGTCCAGCTCAAAACCGTCGGCGCCCAGCTCGAGGGCCTTTTCAAAGCTGGGGATCGTGTTTTCGGTCAGTTGGGCGGCGCCGCGGTGACCTAGGATCAATACGTCAGCCATATCTCACTCGCAGCCCGAAGGCAATCCTAATGTGCTCCTTTGGTTGACGAAATGTCAACTCGGAAGCGCCCCTGCCAGCCTGTCACTACAGTCAGCAGCAGCGGCAGTTTTAGCCCGGGGCTTGTCGGTAGCCTGTGGCTTTGTGAATCAGTCACATCGTTTTCAATAGCGGAGTCGCCTGTTGCCGTCTGCCGAGTTTCGTGAACTCTCGCCCTAGGCTGCTAGGACCTCCCCTCCCAACACACCGCGATAAACTGGGGCCTTGGCAGCAACGAGGCGAGCTGAAAACTGAACCTAATTAAGTTATCAAGTTATCACGGTTTCGCTTTTCTGTTGCAGCTCCATCTCGCGGGAGACCGGAATTTTCGTCAACCCCAGGATTGTCTCCGTCAGCCTCCCTCAAACACTAGCAAGAACCGTACGTTCCCTACGTACCGGGTGCGTGCAGAAGACGAGCCCATCCGTCTGACTGCTCTGTACGATACAATTTGTTCTTAACTGGATCCACCCCGCTTTTGAGGCCCGATTTTCGGTGGGCATACTTTTCCGCTACATCCTTCGTGAAATCGTTGTCAGCTCGCTGATCGGGACACTTTTGTTCACGTTTGTACTGTTCTTGCGTTCCGTCGGCCAGTTGATGGAACTTCTTATTCGCCCGGGTACGTCAGGCAGCCAGGTCCTTTTGTTGTTCTCGTTGTGGGTTCCTCACACGCTCCGATTCACGATCCCGATCGGCGTACTGGTGGGGGTGCTTGTCGGCTTGGGGCGTTTGTCGACGGACGGCGAAATTACCGCCATGCGGGCGGCCGGCATCGCCGGGCGGCGGTGCGTACGGCCCATCGGCCTGGTGGCTCTTGCCGGGACGATCTTGTGCGCCGCGACGACCCTCTATCTGAATCCGCTCGCCCTACAGGAGTTTCGCCGCATCGGCGAATCGATGAAGATCTCGCAGGCCACGGCGGAGATTCAACCCAGCGTCTTCATCGAGAGTTTTCCCAACACTGTACTCTACGTTCGCGACGTCGTCGCCGGACCGGTTGTCCGCTGGAAGGGAGTTTTCTTGGCGGATATGCGGGATCCCAGCACGCGCGGTTCATTCGCCGGCGTCAACGCCGCCGTGGACGGGCCGCGCATCACGGTTGCCGAGGAGGCGCTGGCGCTGCCCAGACCGGAGCAGGATCGGCTTCAGCTTCATCTGCCTCACGCTTATACCTATGAGCAGTCTCACGACCCTCTGCAATATCAAAGTTTCGAGTTCCTTAAGAGCGACCAGGTGCTTGAAACGCAGCCGAGCAGTTTTTCCCCTTCCCGCCGTCCCTTTGACGAGACCCCTACATCCCTATTGGCTGCTGGAGTGCGGGGCGGAGAGGATCAGCTCAGGGCGGACATTGAGCTGCACCAGCGTTTCGCGCTGCCCATCGCTTGTCTGGTCTTACCGATGGTCGGCATCCCGCTTGCTATTTCGTCCCAGCGATCCGGCAAGTCCGTGGGCGTCGTCTTCAGCATCGTGCTTGTCTTCATCTACTACATGATTCTTCTGGCTGGCTTCGCGCTGGCTTTAGAGGGTCTCTTGCCGGTTGCCCCCGCCATCTGGATGGCGAACCTGGCCTTTGGCTTGGTCGGCGCTTTCATGCTGCTGCAGTTGGACGCTCCGAATCGCCAGGATATCACGGCTGTGGTCTCCGGTCGGTTAAGGCTGCTGTTTGAGCGTTTGCGACCGAGCAACAACGGCGCTTCCGAATCCGCGGAAGCCGACCGTCCTTCTGCCCCCACCGAGCGCCGGCGCTGGCTTCGCCTGGGCTCCGACGCCGCTAACGCTCGGCCGATGCCGTTCTTCCTTATCGTTGACCGATACGTTCTGCGCACCTTCTTGCTCTACTTTGCGATCCTCGTCGCTGCTTTTGTAATGATCTGGTTCGTCTTTAGCTTCTTCGAGCTGCTGACCGACATGCTGGCACACGAGAAGATGGGTCTGTTTATTCCCTATATTTATTACCTGACGCCGTTTCTCGTCTATGAGACGGTGCCTCTGGGCATGCTGGTGGCGACGCTGGTTTGTTTCGGCATCCTGGCCAAGCACCAGGAATTGATGGCCTTCAAAGCCTGTGGGGTGAGCTTGTACCGCTTAGCCGCTCCTATTCTGGTCACCGCCGTCTTCGTCAGTGGAATGTTGTTCGCGCTCGACTATTACTATCTGCCCGAGACGAACCGCAAACAAGACGCCATTCGGGACGAGATCAAAGGGCGTCCGGTGCGCACGTTCCTGCGTCCCGACCGGCAATGGACCGCTGGAGCCGGCGATCGAATCTTCTACCACCGGTTTTTCGACTCCGCCAACCAACAGTTGGCCGGCGTCAGCGTTTTCGACTTCGAACCGGAGCGGTTTCTGTTGAGGCGACACATCTCCGCCGAAAGGGCTCGCTGGGACGAGCAACAGGGATCCTGGGTCTTTGAGAACGGCTGGGTGCGCCAAATCGCCGCCAGCCGCGTGCTCGACTTTGAACAGTTTCAGTCCAAAGCCTTCCCCGACCTCGAAGAAGAACCGGGCTACTTTCTGAAGGAAGAACGGCAGCACGAGCAAATGAACTGGACGGAGCTGCGCACCTACATCATCGACCTCACCCAGAGCGGATTCGATACCGTGCGCCTGCAGGTCAAATGGCACAAGAAACTCGCTTTCCCCCTCTTTGTTCTCGGCATGGTCGTTTTAGCCGTTCCGTTTTCCCTCGTGGCCGGCCATCGGGGAGCTCTGACCGGGGTCGCCTTGAGCATCGGCCTGACCGTGGCTTACTACGCCATCAACGCTTTCTTTGAGCAGTTGGGGCGCGCCAATCAACTCTCTCCTCTGATCTCCGCTTGGGCGCCGGGTTTGATCTTCGGCCTCAGCGGCGCCTACTTGTTCCTGCGGGTGAAGTCGTAACTTCGGATAACGAGAAACTGCCGGGAGCCTGCCGTGGCCCAAACTGCTCCGACCGTTGTTGACCAAGCCCGGCAAGCGCGGGAACGGCTTGCTTCCTATTTGCAGCCCTCTCCGCTGGTTCTCTCCGAAGCGCTGAGTTCGCACACCCACGGCCGCGTGTGGCTCAAACTCGAAACCCAGCAACCGACCAACTCCTTCAAGGTCAGGCCGGCGCTGAACGGCATGCTTCGTCACCTCGACGAAGCCCGCGAGCGGGGAGTGGTCACTTCGTCGTCGGGGAACTACGCACAGGCTGTCGCCTACGCTGCCCGAGCGCTGGACGTCAACGCCCAAATCGTGATGATGCGCAAGTCTTCTCCTTTGAAAGTCGAGCGCACGCGGCAACTTGGCGGCGAGGTCGTCTTCTGCGAGAACACCTTTCAAGACCGCTGGAAGACGGTGTTCCGGCTTCAGGATGAAACCGGACGGCTACTGCTTCACGCCTTCGACTCGGAAGAAACCATCGCCGGCGATGGAACCATCGGGCTCGAGCTCGTCGAGCAAATCGAGTCCGACTTTTGCGTCGTCGCACCTGTCAGCGGCGGAGGCCTCATTGCCGGCATAGCGGCCGTAGTCAAGACATTGCGACCGGGATGCCGTGTGATCGGTGTTCAACCGGCGGCCAACCCATCGATGGCTCTCTCGGTAGAGCAAGGCCGTCGCGTCACCGTGTCGCCGGGGCCGACTTTGGCCGACGCATTGACCGTCGCCACCCCGGGCAAGAGAACCTTCGAGATCGTCCGACGATGTGTCGACCAGGTGCTATTGGTCGAAGAAGAAGAAATCATCGAAGGTGTGCGCACCCTGGCCGAACAGCAAAAACTCGTTGTCGAGCCCGGGGGCGCCGTCGGCGCCGCGGCGCTGCTATCAAACAAGATCGACGCCGGCAACCTGGATGTGGTTTTGATCCTCAGCGGCGGCAACATCCTCCCTAGCAAACTCGCTGAATTGCTGAGCGGCGATAGGTGACGTAGCTCGGGGCCAAACCGCGACCACCTGTGGCGGGCGTGAGTGACAGGAGCCAAGGACGGGGGGGCTGAGGCTTGGCGAGTGGCAGTACTTTCGTCTTTTGTTCGCTATGTAAGTTAGTCTCGACGCGGCAGGCTGAGCGCGCGCGCCACGATGGGGACCACGGGACTCGATGTCGCCAGGAATGGCGACACGGCACGCAAGAATGCGTGCGCCACAGAAAGGCGGGAGGCTTTCACGCAGCAAAGCCGCGCATCTGGCGGCGAGGAAACCGATAGCGCCTGCGAGCAGCGGTATGTTCGCCCTTTGTTCTCTGCTAAGATTTCCTGTAACCTGCTGGATAAAAGCGAGTTATCGGAAATTTTGTTTGTTTCTTTTTTTTGTTTTCGTTAGGGCCGTGGACCGTGAGCCGTCAACGGCGTACGGCGAGCCGTCAGCCATAGCGCCCTAACGAGGGCCAGCCCCTGCTGAGCCGTCCCAACGTACCAGAATACTGCCGTAAGCCATTGATTGCCTTTGGGTTGCGCGAAATTGGGTTTGTTTCGCATTTTTTTTCTCGCTCGTCGAGCGTGATGCTGGTCTCCGCAGTCTCCCCCTTCAGAATAGCGCGTGTGTCAAGTGTCCCCGTTGGGCGATGAACGTTCGCTTCGACTCGGGCCGGGAACCAAAGTGCCCCTCAAACGCTATTTGCTCAGGCAAGTGGTCAGAAAAGCCGCAGGTCTCTGTGAGCATAGAGTAGACCACCGCCGGCCCGCACGCCCAGTGCCAAAAGTCATGCTTTTTCGCCTGACCTTTGGCACATGGCAAAACGGCGGAAAGGCCGTAGCATCGGAGGTAGAAAGCCCGCCGGCACAAGGGGGCCTCAGGAGGAAACCATGCGACGCATTTTCATCTCACTAACGATACTTACTTGGACGGCGATGGGGGCGGCGCCTCCGGCGCCAGCCGAGACCATTGACGTTCACATCGGCAGCGATTCGGACCGGGCCGCCGTGGTGTTGCTTGACGAGCTGAACAAGAAAGGCGCGGAACAGGACATTTCGTTTCGCCTGAATGAAGACGAATTCACGATCAAGTTCATTGTCACCTGGAGGCGCGGGGGCGCGGGCTACAAGAGGCCGTGGGCTCGCGTCGACATCTACAACCGTGACGGGATGCCGCTGTTTAGCGTCGACCGCGAAGGGCGCCTCTTCACGCGGCGTGGCGCCGTAGGCCGGTGCGCCAAACAGATCGTGAAGCAGCTTCCGAGCCATTTGGCGAAGCAGACTCGGAGCCGCCGTGGCGCCCGGCCGTTGGCCGCGAGGTTGACGGTCGTAGCGGTTGACGAATAAGCGGCCTTGGGCACGCACCGGGCTTTCCACCGGCACGCGCCTACTGATCCCCTTTCGCGGTTCTGTATGGGAGTCACTGCTCTGGCGAAAAGATCGTGCCAATCCAAACGATCAGAGAAGTCGAAGGGTGGTTTCGCGGGGAGCGTCCCAGCGCAGCCAATGCTGACTAAGTGAATCTGTGGCCCGGGGTCTCGCAGCAAGCGGAAGCTCTCTGGGGCCTGTTCTCCGGCGCAACTGATACGCCATCCCGATCGACAGCCCGGGCTAATTCGAAATAAGAGCGCCCGGGCGTTTGGCAATCCTTCATCCAGTCAGTCCGCAAGCATTGCCCTTCGGCGAAATAGTTTCGTATCCAGCGGTCGGGTCGTTGCGCCCGCTCAGCTGTAGACTGCCATCGGTGAATGCGACATCGACGAGGTCAGGGCCGCCGCGTTCGTTATAGGAAACACTCCATATCGACGGGGGTGGCGTATTGATTCCTACTGGGTACCACTGAGTACCCAGCTTGCCCGAGTCGAACTCGTCGGAGAGCTCTAGCGGCGGGTGCGTGTAAGCCGCCAGGGTGTCGTCGGCGAACGGCTCAGTTGCATCAATAATTTCTTCGGACTTGCCGCAGGAAACGTGAAGCAAACCGGGCAGACCGCCCACCGCCCAAAGAAAATGTCGTCTATCCATGCTTGAAGCTCCACTACCGCATTCGTTGACCGTACTGCGCTTTTTTCGTGCACGTTATTCTGACACAGTTCGGATTTCTCCCGGCGGTCCCGGCCTCCGCTTTTGCCGTCGACTCATGCGGTCGTTCGTGCATCGTCAAGGGCTAAGAAATCGGCGACGGTTTGGATCGACTCGAGAAGGAGATCTCTGTTGCCCGGTCGGCGGTTGACAAACTTCGGGCTCGGGTGGGGCACAGGAACAACCTCGAAGCGACGGTTCGCAACGGTCTCAAGCCAAGTCCCAATACGCTGTGCCTTGCGGCCGAAAAGGGCAACGACTTTGAGCCTCGGTAGGATCTCTAACAGCGTGGGAACATATGCTTTGCCGTGTTCAATATCCCTTGCCCTTGCCGGTCGAATCTTCGAGCCTGAGCCTAGGTACCACGGAACAATGTTCCACAACGCGGTTTCGTTCCTAGGCAAATCAGCGTCTTGGAGAGCGAGAAACATGTTCTTCGCAGTCTCATCGGGGTTGTTTCGCGAAATGAATCCGCTAAGAACAGCTTTCGCCCCCGGCGCTTCTAGAAGGAACAAGGCTCTAGCGTTGCTCCCCCCATCCATCGGATCGAAGTAAGGTACCTCCTCGGAAAATCCTTCCTGGCGTCGAATTTCTTTGACCAGTGACGTGAAGTTCTTGATGTGCGGCTCATCGAGCATAGCGAAGCGCTGGCTCCTGATGGTTTCGTCGCCGAGGCTTTTGGGGAAGTCGGTCATCCAATTTTCGATCCAGTGTCAGGGAGAGTTTCTTTTTTGGCCATCCTGCCGCAGAGAGAATAGCCGACCCCCAGTCTGCGATGCAACGGTTTTCGCGCTGCCGCCATGTTCGCTACTCCTTTCGCTGTCGCTCCTGGCGTCTTGATTAGGATTGAACCCCTATCATTAAAGACGCCGAAGGCCGCTGCAAGGTCGGGATGTCGAAGATCAAATTGAAAATGCGGGTTCGTAGCTCGATGGCTCAAGCACGATGACCGCGACCTTCCGTTGGTCCCAGGGAGTCTCAGTGGATCACACCCACGCCGCGCCAGCTTCCGCGCTTTACTACGCCCTCTCCAATTTGGTTTCCGGCTGGTCCGGGTCAGCAGACGCGTCACTCTTGAGAAGGTATCCCCAGATCCTCTGGAGAAAGGGGACGGAACGAAAACTTGTAGCCCTCGTACATTGCGATCCCGTAAAACAGAAGATCCATGGGACTAAAGGTGGCCATCATCAGTTCCGCAGCGATCTCCAAATCAAGGCTCGACAATAGGTCGAGGAAGGGAATGCCCTCCTGGTTCGACATGGCGCCGCACACCGCGAGGAGGTTGCCCAGGCCACACCCGGCCAGCGACAGCAGAGCGCCGGCGATCCCAAAGGCTTGGTCGATGCCCTTTCCAAGCAGGCGTACCCCGAATCCGGCGAGAAATCCGACACCTACGGCCATCCAGCCTATCTGGTATCCCGTGATCCCGGTGATGCCGGCCCAGACGGAAGCCCCCAAAACGGCTCCGATCGCACCGCCAAGGATACCTGAGGTTAGATTCTGCTCTGATTTCAATAACTCCAGGGCGTGTTGAGCGTGAAGCGCTTCGGGTGATCCCTCTTCGAGCGAAACAGTAGAGTTTTCGACTTCATGATCCCTCATTGACTTGCCTCGTGCTTCCGTTGCGCGGCGGTAAGAGAGCGCATCCTGATTGTAAGCTGAATTTGCCCGGTGCGGCAGTCTAACTATATGCCGTCAGTTCGTAACTCGACGGCTCAAGCACGATGATGGCCGGCCCTCCATTGGCGCCGGGAATTTCCGTGGGGAGGCGAATCGTCGTGCTCCTGGGATAGACGACCGGATCGCTCCGACGCCGATCGAGGAACTTGCCAACCGGGGCCATGCCCTCGCCGAACGGAGGCAGGAAGTAGTGCATGGGAATGACCCACTTGGGCTTGAGGTGTTCGATCATGAAATCGAGGTCCGGGAGGGGAATCGTGTTGTGGTCTCCGGTGATCGCCAGCAGCATGTCGCAGTGGCCGACGAAAGGAGCCAACTCGTCGGCATTGAGTCCATAACCTAGATCACCAACGTGCATGACCCAGATATCATCAAACTTTATGGAATAGAGAGCATTGTCCATGGGATCGTGCATGGTGTGGTCGGGATGTTCGGCCGCGCCGACCGCCACAACTGAGTTGCCGTCAATCTCAGTGCTTAGGCCCTTCTCGACGATGTCGAGTGCATCGACGACCTGAGGGTCGCCTGTGACTAGCTTCGGGTTTCCATGGGCCAGATCGGTCAGTGAACTGCAGATCACCGTGTCGCCTTCGAGCGAGGCCGTGTCCTTTGGCAGACCGAATTTCTCCAACTCGGAACGAGTGTAGGGGTCCATGACAACGACCGGTCCGCCGTCGCGCCAGACGCGGAAGCAGGCATGCGCTACCCATTCGATGTTGACCGCCATTTTATTCCTCCTTTGAGAGATCGAGCCCGCTGTGCTCCCACCAGGTTGTCCCTGTCGGCTCTCTAAGCAACAGCGGTTTCAGGAACGCGAAGGATTTCTCGAGGCCCTCTTTGACATTGATATAGTTGCTCTCCATCTCAACGGATAGGGCGCCCTCGTAGCCCACAAACCGCAGCGTGGAAACAAAGTCCCGCCAGAAGGTTTGATCGTGTCCCCATCCGATCAGCGTGAAATTCCAGGAGCGGTCTTCGGGTTTCGTGTAGGAGGTATTGTCGAGGATTCCCTTCAGCCGCAGGTTGTGAGGAAAGAAGCGTGTGTCCTTCACATGGACGTGGTGGATTGCATCTCCCAGGAACCGGATGGCTTCCATCACGTCGATCTGCTGCACGAACATGTGAGATGGGTCGAAGTTACACCCGATAACGGGGCCAACGGCCTCGCGCAGCTTCGCCATGGTCGTAGGGGAATGAACCAACTGACCAATTTGCGGTTCCACGCAGACGGTACACCCGTGGTCTGCGGCGATTTTGCCGTGCTCTCGCCAGAAGGGAATCAATCGTTCTTCCCACTGCCAGCGCAAAGTGCGGCGGTTCTCGAGAAGGAAGGAGTCGACAATCCAGGTAGGACAAGCATCTCCCGGAGCGCCGGCTGGAATGCCGGAAAGTACGATCAGCCGCGGCGCACCCGCTGCTTCCGCCAAGCGACAGACTTTTTGGAAATAGTCGGAATAAGCCTTGACCACTTCCGGGTCGGACGAGAGGGGCTCCCCGTGAGCGGTGAATCCGCTGATTTCGAGCCCGTGCTCAGCCAGCGCATCAAGCCAGCGGCGGAGCGCGTCTCGATCAGCCAGGAGCTTTTCCATGTCACAGTACTTGCGGCTGGGCTCGCCAAGCAGAGCCACTTCGAGAGCTTGTACGCCGTGGTCTTTCGCGAAGCGTAGGCCCTGCTCGAATTCAAACAGGTGAAGGAAATAGGTGTTGACACCGAGTTTCACGGGAAGCTCCTAGGAGCATTGTCTATCCTGCCATTGTCGGTGGGTCGAGTGCAAAGGCCGGCGGCTGAGCGAGCAGTGGTTACGCAGCCGCGACCGTGAGGAGCGGCCCCAGGGTTATTGGCTTCTGAGGTCTTCAGGACCGGTGCTCTCGCACACCGTCGCGACGAGCGAGTCAACGGACGGGGATTGAACCGTGCTGGGCGACGTCATCTCTGGACCGCTCGCTCACACTCGCGGCTCGGTGGTCGACGCTCTGGGATATCAAGGGCGCAGCCCTTGGCTACTCAGTTCCCGAATGCTTCTTGGAACGGCGCCAGGGCGCCCGCGAACGCCTTGCGTTTGAATCCGACGTCAACGCCCATCAAAATGACACGTGCTCCCAGATCCGCGAAGTGTTTTGCTTGCTCGGCGGTTGCGACGGTCATGGCGGGGATCTTGCCTGCCGCGGCGACCGTGCTCACGACCTGGTCGATCTTGGGGGCGAGTCCGGCCTTCACATCTTCGCTGAACGCACCGCGGCTTAGCGTCCAATCCATCGGACCCACGGTCACCATGTCGATACCGTCAACCTGCAGGATGGCATCCAACTCGCCGAATGCCTCGTCGCTCTCAATCATCACCATCAGGTGAGTGCCTTTGTTGGCCTCTTCCAGCGTGCGCCGCGGGTCGCTGCCTAGGTTATAGTTTATCCCCGCGGCGGTTGAGGAGGCGCCGCGCTGACCCGCGGGAGGGTACTTCCCGAGCCGGACGAACTCGGCAGCCTGAGCGGCGTCCTTGACGTCCGGCAGGATTAACACCTCGAACCCTCCGTCGAGCAACGCTTGAACGTGCGTTCGGGTGAGCTCGATGATACGAGCCATCGGCACCATACCCAGATGCGTGATGGTACGGCTCAGCCGTGTCGCCTCGGTCATCGAAGTGGGCGAATGTTCGAGGTCCATCCAGACGGCGTTGTAGCCTAGTTGCGCCAGCAGTTCCATGTCGACGAAAGTCGGATCGCGACAGAGGATGCCTGAGAGAACGCGGTTTTCATTGAGGAGCTCGTTTAGCCGATTCACAATTGTTTCCTGTCAGCGGGTGGAGTGCTAGTATAGCGCGGAGAGTGAGTCGCACCGTGGTGCAGCATGACCGCTCGCTGACCTCCAGCGTCGAGAGAGTCTCGACGCGGCACGCTGAGAGCGTGCGCCACAACAAGGTTGAGCGTTTTCGCACAGACTGTTTCGGGTGCGGCAGCCGATAGCGGGCCTCTGAGAGCAAAAGCCGCGGATCTCAAAAGCGAGATTCGCAATACGAACTACGAACCTCAAGGAATCCGCGAGACAGGGTGGTGAACCCCGCATCGGCCTGGCCGGTGCTTGGCCCTACCCTACTCACATTCTCGATTGACGCGACTCGGACCCCGTGATAGGGTATTTCTTTTGACTTTAGCGCCTCATCTACTCCAGCGCGCGGCGTCTTTCAGAGGCATCTGGCGCCAAAACAGTTTTCATGATCGGTATGGGGCTTCGCACCGCAACCACTACCTTCGATAATGAACAGGCACACGCGACGGGGTAATTAGCTTCTCATGACTGACTCAGAGCCTCCCCAAGGGAATGAACCAAAGTCCGAAACCGTAGCGGCGGGTGTTCTTTCCCCTTGGACGGTGGACGAGTTGCCGCGCCCTCTAAAGCGAGGTTGGCGCGAGTGGAGGACGTTCATCGGACCGGGGATGTTGCTTGCCGGCGCGTCGATTGGGGCCGGCGAGTGGCTGTTCGGTCCGGCGGTCAGCGCGCAATTCGGGGCCATGGTGATGTGGCTCGCCACCATCAGCATCGTTTGCCAGGTGTTCTTGAACCTGGAGGTGATGCGCTACGCGCTCTATTGCGGCGAGCCGATTGTGGTCGGCTTTTTTCGCACCTGGCCGGGGGCACGACTCTGGACGCCGGTATATCTGCTCATTGAGTTTTCCAACGTCTTCCCGTTTATGGCCTTGAACTCCGCGGTGCCGCTGAGCGCAGCCATACTAGGTCATCTTCCTGGGGACGCCATGACGACCTTTCTGGGGCTGTCGTTATCGGAAAGCCAACTGGTGAGGGTCTTAGGGTATGTGGTTTTCTTCCTGAGTTTTGTCCCCCTGTTTTTCGGCCGAGCGATCTACCGCATGATCGAACTGCTCATGACCTTTAAGATTGTCTTGGTTTTGAGCTATCTAGGTTTTATCGCCGTGTTCATGGTTTCCGCTCGCAACATCGGGGACGTGGTAACCGGATTCTTTCGCTTTGGGTCGGTTCCTTTTCGGGCCGACTCGGTGATCGACGGACGCCACTTCACCTGGACCGAGCGGGAAGGGTCGGTAGTTTATACGGTCAAAGGAACCATCGAGAATGGCCAGCCCATTGTTACGGAGTTTCGCGTCGGCGGGAGCGGCCAAGCGCGGAAATATGCCCTCGGTGAAGCCGTACCGGCTGAGCTTCAAAGTCAGCTGCGAAACCAGGTTGCCACTGCTCAGAGCCTGGCTCGTCCGGGGCGGTTTCTTGTCGAGCACACGGACGGTGATCTAACTTTGAGAGCGGAGGGCCGGAAGGCTCCTGATGGCGCATGGCAGCCTGCGGGTTTCTTAGTGACCGAGTCGGGGGTAGCCAGCCGCTACGACCGGCTGGAGGAGGTTCCCGAGCCCGCGGCCTCCCGTTTTAGGGACCTGATCAAGAATCGCGGAGCGGAAACCAGCAACCTGTTGACCTACTTTTTCAAGCATGGTCAGCTTCCGAACCTGGATTGGAGTCTGCTGGCTGCCTTCTTTGCGATTGCCGGGGCTGGCGGCATGGCCAACAGCCTGTTCTCGAACTATACCCGCGACAAAGGCTGGGGCATGGGCGGAAAAACCGGCGCCATCCCGAGCGCGATCGGTGGACGTACAATCACGCTTTCTCACGTCGGCAAGGTCTTTAGGGTAAGTCCGGAGAGCGTGGCTCGTTGGCGCGGCTGGATCCGTTTTATCGTCACCGATCAGACCGCCATTTGGATGCTCGCTTCTTTTATAGGGATGGCCCTTCCTTGCATGATTTCCCTCGAGTTCATCCGTAATGCCCCCGTCGCCGGCGACCGCGTGGCAGCCATGACGGCCGATGGAATCTCCAATGCTTACCCCGCCTACGGTGCGCTTTTGTGGCCCTTGACGCTTTTGTGCGGTTTTCTGGTGCTTGCTCCCGGTGCCACGTTCTCCGCCGATTCGCTGGCCCGCCGCTGGACGGACATCATTTGGGTAGTCAGCCCTCGAGTCAAAAAAATGAGGGGCAACCAAGTCAAATACATCTACTACGGAATCTTGATGGCGTACATTATATGGGGCACGTATGCCCTTTCGCTGGAGGATCCGCTCACCCTCGCCAAGTACGGCGCCGGCCTTGGCAACCTGGCGCTCGGTGTCTGCGCCGTCCATACGCTGTACGTCAATCGCAAGTTTTTGCCTCCTGAAATGCGACCGAACTGGTTCATGCAGCTAGGTCTCGCTCTGTGCGCTATCGCTTTCCTTGGCATTGCCGCTCTTGGTTTGCCTCAGCTGTTCGAGACTTGGTTCGGAGGGGCGTAACCGCTGCCCACAAGGTTGACCGAAAGAGTGAAAGCGAATCCATTCCAAGTGGCGCTTGTCGGATCCGAAGGGCACCCGGTGCCCGAGTGGGTTCACCAGGAATTGGCTGATGCCGGGATCGAGTTCCTCGCTCCGAATGTCAGAGCGAGCAGGAATTGGAGGAACACGGGGCCGATGCCGATCTCGTGTGGGTATTCGGCGGCAAGCGGGTCAACGCGGAGGCGCTGCGGCTGTTTCCGCGTTGCGGCGCCATCATCCGCTCGGGCAGCGGCACCGATAACATTCCCGTAGCAGCAGCGACCGCGCGAGGCATCATCGTCGCCAACACGCCCGAGGCGGTCGCCGACTCCGTATCGAACCATGCCATCGGACTGCTCTTGGCGGTCACCCGCCGAATCGCGATCCAAGATCGCGCCGTGCGACAGGGCCGATGGGACCGGCAGGGAGACGAGCACCGCTGGCACTTGCGGGGCCAAACTCTTGGGCTGGTAGGCTTCGGGCATATAGGCCGGCTCGTGGCCCGCAAGCTGAATGCGTTCGACATGAAGATTTTGGCCTTCGACCCCCTGGTGAGCGCCGAAGAGATAGCTGAAGTCTCCGTCGAGCCTGCGTCGTTTGAATACGTGCTTTCGCGGTCCGACTTCCTATCCATCCATTGCCCCCTGACGCCCAAGACACCTCACCTCATCGGCGAGCCGCAGTTTCGGTTGATGAAGCCCGAAGCGGTCCTGATTAACACTTCCCGCGGCCCGGTGCTTGACGAGAAGGCCTTGGTCGCCGCGCTCAGGGAGGGCCAAATCGCCGCCGCCGGCCTCGATGTGACCGAACAGGAACCGACTCCGCCTGATAACCCTCTGCTGAAGCTCGACAATGTGGTGATCACGCCCCATATCGCGGGCTACACGGATCAGTTCGCGGAGAATTTTGGCGTCACTCGCTCAAAGCGGTACACGCGCTGGCGGCCCGCCGCTGGCCGCCGTCCTATGTTAACCGGGACGTCGAGCCGCGTTGGGAGATGCATGAGAGAGGAAACCGAATCGATGCTTCCAGAACTTGAAAAAGCCCGCAAGTTAAAAGAAAGACTCAAAGCCGGAGAGGTCTGCTTCGGGGCGCAGTTGGCCCTTTCCGACCCCGCGGTCGTCGAGATTTTCGGCAACGCCGGCTACGATTGGCTGCTGATCGATACCGAGCACTCGGCGACCAGCCTGCCGCAGACTCGGGCCATGCTCCAGGCGGGAGTCGGGACCGGCTCCGTCGTTCTCGCCCGCCCGCTGATTTTTGATCCCGACGAGATTCGGCGATTCCTCGACAACGGGTCGCCGGGGTTGGTCTGTCCTTTTATCAACAACGGGGAAAAAGCGAGGCGTCTCGTCGAAGCGTGCCGCTATCCGCCCGAAGGCATTCGCGGCTACGGTCCGCGGCGAGCGGGCGTGTATTTCCACGACGCCGACGAATATGTTCGCACCGCGAACGACGCGCTCTTTATCAGCCCCATCATTGAGTCGCGGGACGCCATCGACAATATCGACGACATCATGAGCGTTGACGGCATCAACGCCGCCGCGGTGGGCCCCATGGACCTATCGATGTCCCTCGGCGTCTTTAAGCAGTTCGATGACCCGAAGTACGTCGCTGCCGTGGACAAGGTTCGCGAAGCCTGTCATAAGCACGGCAAGGCCATGGGCGGAGGCTGCCTTAGCATCGAGGACGCCGCCGACTGCATAGCCAAAGGCGACCAGTTTCTTCTCGTCACGGGCGACGATACGGCGCTTGCCGCCGAGGCCCGCGGCGTTCTCGAGTCGCTGAAGAAGTAGGCCGGGTGTGACGGCGCGCCTTGCGGACAAGATTGTTCTGCTCCCTGGCGCGGGTCTCCGGCCCGCCCTTGGGCACAGCATGCTGTGTCCCTACGGACCTGTGGGGTGCCGGGCAATGTAGGGGCACGGCATGCCGTGCCCGAAGTTCCCGATCGTCCCCCTGTCTTCTAATTAGCCAAGGGCTTGTGTCGTCGTGGATCACGACCGTAGCACGGTCCCCGACGGCTTCTAAGAAATCATCCATCCAAGGATGTTCATGGCCCTTTTGTGGGATGAAAAGAATTTCCACGGTGTGTATCTCCGGAAGCTTTCGTTTGGCAGATCACCTGACCCGCCGCTTCTTGATCCCTCCGACGAATGTTGCCCTACCGCAACACTCCTCGGTAGATCTGCTCGATGTCCGGGCGGGTCATCTCAACCGGATTGTAGTCCAACAGCCGGCGGATGTTGAAGGCGATCTCCACCATTTTGGGGATTGCTTCTTCGCCGAGCCCTGACGATTCCAACGATCCCCAGGGGGTGTGCTCCCGTCGGATCCGGTCGATCCAGGCGGCCAGGGCTTCAACGCCTTCTTCGCGGCTTTTACCTTTGACGTCGAGGCCTGCCACCCCTGCCGTGTAGTAGTACTTGTCGGCCACCGCGGGCATGTTGTGGCGCATGACACCCGGCAGCGTCAATGCCACCGCCGCGCCATGCGGGACCGTGCTGCTCGCCTCATCCGAAAACTTCTCAATCGGGTACCCCAAGGCGTGGCCCGGCCCCGTGCCGATCGGGCCCAGCAGCAATCCCGCCAGCAGGCTACAACGCGCCATGTTGTAGCGAGCTTCGGGGTCATCGGCGCCGTTCTTGATGGCACGCTCTAGGTAGGGGCAGCCGGCCTGGAGAGACTCCCGCGCGACAGCGTCCCCGATGGCGGTCGTCTTCTTCGAGGCCGTGCCTTCGAGTGCGTGGCTCAGTGCGTCTATCCCTGTGATCGCTGTCAAAACGGGTGGCAAATCTCGCGTCAAGCGTGGATCGACGAGCGCCACCTTGGGCAGGATGAAGGGACTGAAGACGACTTGTTTGCCCTTCTCGTCGGCAACCACCGCGACGGAACTTGTCTCGCTGCCCGTTCCTGCGGTCGTCGGGATGGCAATAAGGGGCCACTTGGCCGGTTCAGGAACCAGATCGTAACCGAAAAAGCCCGCGATGGACTTGCCAAAAGTTGCGACGCACAGTGCAGTCTTGCAAGTGTCGATCGTGCTTCCGCCCCCGAGAGCGATAACCGCATCCGCGCCCGCTTGATTGATGACGCCTGCACATTCCTCGACACTCGCAATCGTGGGGTTGGAAATCACGCCATCGTAGACGCCCACTAGTTCGATGTCGTGGCTTCCCAGAGCCTGCCGCACAGGTGTTTCGAGCTCGGCGATGCCGGGATCGCGAACAAGTAGAACCCGGCCCGCACGGAGGTGCTGACACTCTTCGCCCAGCTTGTCTAGGCTTCCCTGGCCGAGGACAACACGCCTGTGATCAAACTGGAAAAAACTTTTCGCTTCCTCGAGGCGTTCCGCTTTGCCGGAGAAGAACGGATTGGCCGCGAAGAGTTCTTCGTTGACTTGGACGGGAATCACGCCCGCGGCCCCCCGGTCGTTCTACAGTTGAACAGTGGAGACCTCCAGGTTCTTCCAAGTCACGGTCGCGCCCTGGCCGAAGGTTGTGTTCTCGTAATTGGGGTCGAGCCCGGCGATTGTCCCGCCGCGCCCGTCAGGCAGATTGTCAAGCAGCGTGAAGATCGCCATGCCGACAGTAAACCCCGCCGATTTGATCACCGGCGCCGTCGGTGGATCGACCGTCGCGACCCATTCGACGCGGTGAACAAGCTCAGCGTCGACAAACCACTCGCAGACGTCGGGCCCGGGTTTCATGAAGCTGTCCACACCTCGGTTATAGCGAATCTCGTAGTGATGCCAGGAGCCGGGTTCGATCTCGACGTCTGTGAGGTGAAGCTCAGCCATGGGTTTGACGCTCGCGTTGCCTCCGGGCGTGTCGACGACGAAGAGCTCGCGCAAAGCCAAGACCCGCCGATTCGAGACTTCGAAATTGATGAGCATGCCCGTGGCGTCGTCTCGCAGTGCGATCGACCCGCTGGCCAAGCGCGGGTCATCAGGGTCTGCGTCAAAAGGGTTCGACTCCGCATTGTGGATCCGCGCGGCCATATCCACGGAGACCGAGAACCCGCGATGGGTCGGGAAAACCAGGTCGGTGTAAACCAGGGCCTTGGCATGGTCGAGCGGGCTCTTAAACCCCATCGTGAACTTGGGAATGTCGATCTCGAACTCCTGGTTGTCCGGCGTCGGGGTCTTGATCTCGGCCGCCGGATCGAGCATTTCGCGGCCGGCGATCTCCTCGACTTTCCATCCCGATCCGATGACGTTTGATCCCTTGGACCAATCGTTGAAGAGTCGCCCCCGACCCTGCATGTACTCGGGTTCGGGAGGCAGGGCCCGCCAAACATCGATCGTCTCCGGAGCCACGACCCAATCCTTCGGCTTGTAGTTCTCGTCGTCGGTAATCTGTTGAACTTCAGCGAAAATCTCGATGACATTGCCGCTTGCGTCGCCGATGTAGAGGAACAGGTTTTCTCCCGGGCCGTGGCGGCTAACGCCGTAAAGGATGCGGTCACCGTTTTGATACAGGTTGTCGGAAAAATCTTTCATCGCGTTCCAGTCGGCCACCTCAAAGGCGTAGTGGTGCACGATGGTGGCTGGCGCTTGAATGAAGGCCAGTCCGTGATGGTCGGGATTGGAGCGGATCCAAGCCCCCGAGGTACCCATCGTGTCGCTTCGCCGAAAGCCGAGAACGTCGGTGTAAAACTCGACTGCTTTGGGAACGTCTGGGGTGAAAAAATTAATGTGGCCCAATTTCGTAGGCCGATACGGCAGCGGAGCGAGCGGCTCCGCGAACGTTTCCATACCCGCGTATAGCTCCACTAAGTGACCGTCGGCGTCACGGAACAGGACCGACGGCCCATGGCCCGGTTCGTCGTAATTCTTCGCCTCGATCGAGATGCCCCGGGACGGAAGCTCTTGTCTCGCTTGTTCGAGGGCCTCCTGGTCTTCGACTTCCAGTCCCAGATGATGGAGGGCATTAGATTCGCCGGGGTAAAGCGCGATGCAGTGGTGCTCTTCGTTGCATCGGAGGAACGCGGCGCCGTCCGAGCGCCCGGTCACCTCGAGGCCGAGTACCTTTTGGTAGAAGTCCACGGCGAGTGGAACATCGGGGACCGTGATCCCCACATGGCCGACTCGCTTAGCTCGCAGCATGAAGTCTCCTCATCGAAACAGGGCTAAGGCGGAGTGAATTTAGGCTACGACGGTTCGAAGAGTGCCGCCGACTCGGACCTAGCTCGCCCGAAAGTCGTGCTCGATCTGGCTCCCGGTACCGACTTCGTTCAACTCCAGCAGGTTGCCGTCGGGATCGTAGAAAAACAGCACGTGCCATTCGCCCTCGCTCGTGAAGCGAACTGGTGGCGAGACAAACTCTACCCCCTCGGCCTTCAAGCGCTCGTAGGTCGCCGGCACATCCTCCACGCCGAAGCAAATGCGGGCGCTCGGGACGTGATGAATCGGTTGCCGCTGAAAGGGACTTCTAGGCGTGACCCACTCGATCAGATCGAGGGGAAGCTGTCCCTTGGTGTCGACGCGCTTATAGCCGTTGATTCCCGCTGACGGACGTAGCCGGTATTCGCGCATATGAACATCGGGCATTGCCGTCATCTCGTTTATCGCTCCGCCCGCGTGTTCTTCGGGTGAGACGACTTCCATGCCCAGCAGGTCGCGGTAAAAGTGCAGGGACTTTTCGAGGTCCCTCACCATGAGGGCAAGGTGGTCGATCGTAACAGTGGCCGTGTGCCCATTCCTCCCTAAAGATATTCTCGAATCGATGTATCAGGATGTACGGCTGGGCTCGGTTTGTCAAGAACCGGTGGCGCCGCCCTCAGGTGCGGGGTGTCCGGGCCGGTCGTGATACACTATTTCACCGTTTAAGCCAGTCGGTCGCTCCGGCGCGGCTCAACAAAGATGGATCCCAGGATCTGGAACGGGGTGTTTCATGCCGAGATATGAGCTTGATGGGAAGGCCGCCATCGTAACGGGCGCCGGTCGCGGTATCGGCCGCGCGATCGCGTTGCGGTTGGCCCGTGAGGGGGCCCAGGTGGTGTGCGCCGACCTCGACGAAGCCAATGCGAGGAAGGTGGCGGCGGAAATCGAAGCGGCGGAAGGAACAGCTCTCGCAATGCGAGTGGACGTCACACAAAGGACAGACGCCGAGCGCATGGTCAGCGAGACCGTATCTCGATTCGGTCGCCTGGACATTCTGGTCAACAATGCCGGTATTGGGGCCGTCGCGCTTCTGATCGACACGGACGAGGAAACCTGGGACGCGCTGATGAATGTCAACGCAAAGGGCGTTTTGCTATGTTCGCAAGCGGCCGCGCGACAAATGATCGCCCAGGGGGAGGGCGGCCGTATCATCAACAACGCCTCGGGGGCAGGAAAGTCCCCGCCCGGGAAGGATACGCCACTGGGCGCCTACGCTGCCAGCAAGCATGCCGTCGTCGCGCTGACAAAGCAAATGGGGCTCGAGCTCTCGTCTCACCAGATACTCGTCAATTGTGTTTGCCCCGGCATCGTCGATACCCCGATGTGGGACCTGATCGATCGCGAAATCTCCCGTATCGAGGGAAGTAAAGTTGGGTCCGTGAAAGCTCGCGCCGTTGCAAGAATTCCCCTCGGGCGCATCGAACAACCCGAAGACGTCGCGAACCTGGTTGTCTTCTTGGCCTCTTCCGACGCGAGCTACATCACTGGCCAGGCGCTCAACGTGTCCGGAGGCCTTTTGAACTACTGAGCGTGCTGATCCGGATTAGTCTAACCCGCATTTCTCACCAGGGACGCGTAGGGGCGGGCCACTGTGCCCGCCCAGTAGTGTCGATGTACGATCTTTGGCAGCAAATTCGGACTGAACGATGTGTACTGATCGGTGCTGGGCCGACATGGTGGGCGGCCCCTACGAGAACAACGGGTTTTGTGGCCAACCGGCGAGATTTGTGAGAAAAGCGGGCCAATCGTTGCTCGTCTGACGGACTTGTAAGTATCCCAACCGATTGGGTTCGGAGGAGCTGGGATCAGCGGATAGCCAATGCGATGAATCTCTACGACTCTCTACGCGCCAAGGAGGCCGCGGACAGGCCGGTCCGCGTCGGCATCATCGGTGCGGGCAAGTTTGCGTCGATGTTCCTGGCCCAAGCGCGGGTCACACCCGGTTTGCATATCGTTTCCGTCTGTGACCTCGACCTCGGACGAGCACGGGATACCTTCAGGCGTGCCGGCTGGCCCGAGGAGCAGACCAACGCGGCGTCGTTCGCGGAAGCCTTCGGGAAAGGCTCCACCTATCTTACAGAGGATTCCGAGGCCCTAATCTCTGCTGATGGGATGGAAGTTGTCGTCGATTCGACAGGCGACCCGATCGCGGGTATCCGTCACGCGCTTGCCTGCTTCGCCGCGAAAAGGCACATCGTGATGGTCAACGTGGAGGCGGACGTCCTGGCGGGTCCGCTGCTGGCTCGGCGCGCGAGGGAAGCTGGTGTCGTCTACTCGCTGGCGTACGGCGATCAGCCCGCGCTTATCATCGAGCTCGTCGATTGGGCGAGAACAAGTGGGTTCGAGGTCGTGTGTGCCGGAAAGGGAACAAAATATCTGCCCGAGTATCACTCCTCCACTCCCGAAACGGTCTGGTCGCATTACGGGATGACACCCGAACAGGCGGCGCGAGGCAGGATGAACCCCAAGATGTTCAACTCTTTTCTCGATGGCACAAAGTCGGCGATCGAGATGGCGGCTGTGGCCAATGCGACGGGACTTCGGCCGCCGCCGGACGGCTTGCAATTCCCCCCCTGCCCCACCAGCCGCCTGCCGGAAGTCTTGAAGCCCGCCGCCGAGGGCGGCACGCTTTCTCACAAGGGAACCGTCGAGGTGGTTTCGTCACTCAACCGAGATGGGAGCGAGGTCGAGCGCGACCTCCGCTGGGGAGTCTATGTAACCTTCAAAGCGCCTTCCGACTACGTAGCGAATTGCTTCCGCGAGTACGGCATGGTGACGGACTCAAGCGGACGCTATTCCGCGCTGTACCGTCCTTACCACTTGATTGGCCTGGAGCTTGGCATCAGTGTTGCTTCCGTCGCCCTGCGGGGTGAGCCGACCGGCGCGCCGCATGAGTTCGTCGCAGACGTAGTGGCTACCGCCAAGCGTGATCTTGCGGCAGGTGAAGTTCTGGACGGCGAGGGCGGGTATACCATCTGGGGGAAGCTGATGCCCGCCGAAAGTTCCGTGTCACTCGGGCTATTGCCGATCGGTCTTGGCGCTGGCGTCACGCTAAGAAACCCAGTCGCCACCGGCGAGCCGGTACGGTGGGAGGATGTCGAGATAGACCAATCCGTTGAGCAGGTGAGATTCCGCCGCGAGATGGAGGCGGAATTTCTGCCCGGCTTCGGAGCAAGCAGTTCGGACGCTTCGGCGTAGTCAGCTTACGCACCCCTCCCGGTCCGCCGATATGCTTTGCCGGTTCTTGCCAACGCGTGCTTACCGAGAGGATCAGACGATCGTGGCGCCGCCATCGACGACGATGGTCTGCCCTGTGATGTAGCTGGAAGCGTCCGAGGCCAGAAAAAGCACCACTCCTTTGAGTTCTCCGGCCCGTCCGATTCGCCCCAACGGGACGCCCGCTTCGTACTCCTTCTGAACGCGAGGCAGAACTTTCTCTGTCATGCGCGAAGGGAAAAAACCCGGCGCAACAGCATTTACGCGGATCCCTCGGCGACCCCATTGGCCGGCCAATTCCCGCGTCATTCCCATCACACCGGCTTTGCTGGCGGCGTAGCCGACGAGACCGCTTTCGGGAATGACCGATCCCGAAAGGCCCGAAATGGAAGCGATATTAATCATGCAGCCCGATTGGCGCTCGAGCATATGACGTCCGACACGCTGGGAGAAGAGCCACGTGCCCGTCAGGTTAACGTCCACGACTGCTTTCCATTTCTCCGGGGGCATATCTTCGGCACTGGCGCCCCACGTGATGCCCGCGTTGTTCACCAGGATGTCGATCTCGCCCAGTGTCGCGATGGCCTTGTCGACAGTGTGACCGACTTGCTCTTCGTCTGACACGTCGCACAGCGCACCTTCACAGCGGAAGCCTCGCTTTTGCATCCCCTCGACCGCGGGCTTCAGCCACTGCTCGCGCCGAGCGACGAGAAAGGTCGCCGCGCCGGCTTCCGCGAGACCTTGCGCCATCTCGAGGCCGAGTCCGCGCGATCCGCCGGTAATGAGGGCGACTCTTCCGGTTAAGTCGAAAAGTGAGTTCACATCCGGCATGGCGAACCAGTCTATCAAGTGAGCAGGAACCGGGGGAGTCTCCGGCGTAGTCTTAGCCAGGACGATTCCTACTCTTCACAGCCGAGAGAAAAAGCCAGGGCGACGCAAACCTGCCGCATCTGACTGCTGCTGAGTTGGGTGACCCGGCGCCCTAGGCCTTGTTGCCCCACGGTTACAACATTGTGAAGATTGACGGCGCAGGGTTTTTTCATGCCGTCTTCGACATCAAGAACCACTTCGGAAGGGACGTCTCGAACGGTGGAGCTTATAGGCGCCACCGTTACTCGGGAGAGATAGCGGATAGCACTGGGGCGAGTCAAAACGAGAACAGGTCCCTGTTTTTTGGAAGCCGAGAAACGGTAGAGCCGGACATCCCCGCGTTCTAGTCTTGCGGCCATACTGCCACTTGCTCCCAGCGGGCGAGGTCATCTTCCGAGTCAGGATGGCGTTCGTAACCCTCTCGGTCTCGGCGCTCCTTCTCTTCATAGTGCAGCTGTTTCAAATAGGCCCGCAGAGCATCTCGGACGAGCGCCGAGCGATTGACCTTGACGCGTCGGGCGGCGCGATCGGCGGCGCGGAGCAGCTCTTGATCGAGCACGACCTGGACAGTTTTCATATGTGGATAATACTCCACAGTATCCTCTACAGTCAAGAAGACAGGGTAATGAAACGCCCGCGTCTCATTCCCCGTCTCCGCTGAGGAGCCAATCCGCAGACACGAGGTCCGGGTCTTGGGACAAACCTCCCCGTTTCAGTCGCCAACACCGCAATTTCTGCGGTAGTCCCTTTATCCCGCATTTCCAATTTGATTCAGACCTCTCGACCTTCCGGCGGCCTTGAGCGTCTTTATTCATAGGGGCTAGAGCCAGATGAGGACGCCATGGAGGCCAACACCCAATGGGTGAAAAACAAACCAAGCCATTCCAGCTAAGTTTCAACGGCTCGTTGAAAGTCGATTTCCAGGGATCGCACGTCACTTCCGACGGTGGCTTGATCCTGGTTCGGGAGTTGGACGAGCGACTCGGACTCGGGAAACTGATCGGCGAGCATCTCACCGACTCCCGGCAAGGCACAAACAAGCAGTTCACGTTCGCTGATCTGTTGCGGCAGTCGGTCTACAGCCGCTTGGCAGGCTACGAGGACGTCAACGACGCCGTCCGAGTGTCGGCTGACCCGACGTTTCGCTTGATCGGCTCGCAGAAGATCTGGGATCGCGGTGCGGCCTTGACCTCGACGCTGCACGGCTTCGAGACGGAGATGCTGGCGAGCGAAGAGAACCTGCTGGGGCTGATGGCGCTGAACCGAGAGCTGGTCGGGCAAGCGGAGGCGTTCGACGACTCCGAGCGGGTCGTTCTGGACATGGACTTTTATACCTTCTTGCGCGACATCCTTTTTTCGGATGCATTATAAGGAGCTGCTCCCAGTGTCGGTACCGCTTCCGCCCAGAAACGTCGATTAGACTATGGGGTTCTTCCCGGTTTCTAGTGGGCGAGTGAGGCTCGGTGGTAGTCTCGCGGGATGCAAGACCGCGAGCTATACCGCCAGATTCTGGGCATCGAAAGTCCCTGGAAAGTCGTGCGAGTGGAGCTGCGCCGAGCCGACGGCGAAGTCCACGTCTTCCTCGAACACGACGAGCAAGTCCGCTGGCCGTGCCGCCAATGCAGCGCCGTGTGCGCACTCCACGATCATCAGCCCGAACGCCGCTGGCGTCACCTCGACACCTGTCAGTACCGCACGATCCTGCACGCCCGGCCGCCGCGCAGCGACTGCTCCGAGCACGGGCCGCGCGTCGTGCGACTGCCCTGGGCCGAGGCTTCCAGCCGCTTCACCGCGCTGTTTGAAGCTCTCGCGATCTCGTGGCTGAAGGAAGCCAGCCAGCAAGGCATCGCCGAGTTGCTGGCGCTGAGCTGGGACGAGATTCACGGCATCCTGGAACGCGCCGTGCAACGTGGGCTCGAACGTCGCGCGGCAGAGCCGATTCCCTACCTGGGCGTCGACGAGAAGAGCTTCCGCAAGCGCCATCGCTATCTCACCGTCGTCAACGATCTCAACCGCTCGCGCGTGTTGTTCGTCGCCGAGGGACGCCGCCAGGCCAGCCTGGACGGCTTTTGGAAGACGTTGAGCGCAGAGCAACTCGCCCGAGTCGAGGCCGTCGCGATGGACATGTGGGATCCTTACGTCGCCTCGACCCGGGAGCATCTCGACGAATCGGAGAAAAAGATCGTTTACGACAAATATCACATCGCGGCGCATCTGGCGAAGGCGGTGGACCAGGTGCGGCGGGCGGAGAACAAGCGTTTACTGGCCCTCGGCGACGAGCGTTTGACAGGCACGAAGTACGCTTGGCTGCGGCATCCGGCGAACTTTTCCGAGGACGCCTGGCGCGAGTTCCGCGCGCTGCGCGAAAGCGACTTGAAGACGGCGCGGGCGTGGGCGTTGAAGGAAACGGCTATGCGGCTGTTCGACTATCGTCGCGAATCGGCGGCGCGAGCTTTCTTCGAGCAATGGCGCGGCTGGGCGAGTCGCAGCCGGCTGACGCCGATGGTCACCGTAGCGCGGATGTTGACGGCTCGCCTCGAAAACATACTCACGTATCTGAAACACCGCATTACGAACGCGGTCAGCGAGGGGTTGAACTCAAGGATTCAATGGGTCAAGGCCACGGCGCGCGGTTTCCGCAATCAACAGAACTTCATCAACGCCATCTACTTCCACTGTGGGAAACTCGATCTGGCTCCTTCGCCCACTTAAAACCCGGAAGAGCCGACTATGGAAAGGGGCTCGGGGGTGATCTTGGTCACAGACGCGTCGAAGGGTCCTTACAGCCAATCCCCCCGAAAGTTTATAATGTAGGCGCTGCTCCGCTTGGAGTCGGCAGGGGTTCAATGCGACAGCTACTCTCTATCCTTCTGGTCGTGATCCTTTGCGCTACTTCGACCTATGCCGCTAAGCCCCCGGGGTCCTCTGCCAGCATCCCAGCTCAGGTGGCCCAGAAGCCTACACTTCAAGAACAGGTCCTCGAGATACCTCCCGGGTCGCTGGTGGTGGTCCGTCTGAAAAACAAAGAGTTGAAGTTGCGGGGGCGTCTGGGGGAACTCTCGAATGAGGGATTTATTCTCAAGTACACCAAGTGGAACGAAATTAAGGAGAGGAAAGTCAGTTTCGACGAACTGAAGTCTATCAAGTCCAAACGAGGCGGCTCGAAAGTCGGCAAAGCGGTAGTGTATATCCTAGCCGGGGTAGGAGTAACTTTCCTAGTTGTGATAGCGTTCCTTGCGTCTAGGGATTCTTTGTAGGAGTAACTTTCCTAGTTCTGATAGCGTTCCTTGCGTCTGGGGATTCTTAATCCCTCCGTCTCGTATCCGCCCAGCCCGGCGGCCCACCCCTTCCTTCTCACCCACTCGGCTCTGTCTTGGCCCGCGCCAAGGCCCACCATTGAGACTGGCGTCAAAGCGACAACCGCCGCGGTCATCGAGTTGATGGGGAAGTAGAACGCACAGCACGTTCCGCCCGTGGTTTTCGTAGTGAGGCGCATTGCGAGTTGCATTCTATTCTTCCGTGAGCTTAGAATGGTAAATGATGACGTCATCTGATGACTATGCGCACCATCATTGATCTGCCGGACGAGCAGCTGGATTCCCTGGCCGAGCTTTGCCGGCAAGGCCGGATCTCCCGAGCGGAAGCGATCCGCCGCGCCGTCGCTCTTTACATCAAGAAACACGGGACAGCCGACAAGGATGAGGCTTTCGGTCTGTGGCGGGGGCGCAAGGTCGAAGGCGTAGCTTACCAGCGAAGGCTTCGCCGCGAGTGGTCTAAGTGAAGGGGCTGTTCGACACCAATATACTGATCGACTACCTCGCGGGAATCGACGAGGCCCGCCGGGAGCTCGCTCTGTATCGATCGTCGCTGATCAGCGTCATTACTTGGATGGAAGTGCTCATCGGGGCTGCTGATGACGAGGAAGAACGGTCACTTCGAAGTTTCCTGTCAAGGTTTCGGTTGCTCGAAGTTGACCAGGCCGTCGGCGAGTTGGCTGTCTCTATTCGGCGACGAAAAAACATCCGCTTGCCCGATGCGGTTATTTGGGCCACCGCGCAAGCGAATGACGCGCTCTTAGTGACGCGGAATACGAAGGACTTTCCGGAAGGCGCACCAGGCGTTCGAGTACCTTATCGAATCTGAAAAAGGTGTTGCCCTACTCCGGAACAGGGCTGAGCTCTTGAAGAAGTCAATCGAAGCGTGGTGTCTACCGAATCTGAAGGCTGGGCCCCGAGCAAGATTTCAGAATAGCTCCGTCACAGGAACGGACCAGCCGGGGAACAGTTGGGGTTCTTCCAGCAAATCGTCTTCTCCGAGAGGCGCGGAAGAGGCGGCTTGACGGAAAACGTTGACCGTGCGTGTCTTGGGGTAGACGACCCAGACCACTTGGGATCCCGAGGCCAAGTATTACGCGACTTTTTCCTGAAGGTCTTCCGCTGAGTCGGAAGGCGATACGATCTCTACGGCCAACTCCGGCCCAGCGGGGACGTATCCGTCAGAGGAGGCCTGCCTGAGGCGTTCTTGGCTGAGGTAGGAGACGTCCGGGATTCGCAACGTAGGTGGATCTTCCGACAGCAGATACGCCACTTCAGAGAAGACGCGGCCGATCATCTTTTCTCTCACGTACGCCGACAGCGCATCGTGAACGTTCTGAGCCACCCAGCTGTGGTGAAACTTTGGGTGGGTCACCGAAAGCAACTCCCCCTGGTTCAGCTCGTGTCTCTTGCCGTCGTCGGCAAGCTCTTCGAACTCTCTCAGCGTCAATACAGTGGCAGTAGCCATATGTTTATCTTAACCTTACTCTTAACTGCGTCCGAGCGCTTGCTCCAAGTCCGCGATGATGTCTTCGGCGGCTTCGATCCCGACGGAAAGGCGAACGAGATTATCGCGAATCCCGAGGCGCTGGCGGTGCTTGGGCGCAAGGTCACGGTGGGAGCTCATCGCCGGGTAAAGCATCATAGTATGCACATCGCCCAGGCTCGTGGCTCGTACGACGAGTTTGAGGGAATCCATGAACTTGAAGATCTCTTCCCTGCCCGCGTCTTTGATTTCGAAGCTCACCATCGCCCCGAATTTTCCTTCGGGGAAGAGTCTCTGTACCGTTTCGGCGTCCGGGTGATCGGGGTCGCCGGGGAAATAGACGCGCTCTACCCGGGGATGTTCGCCGAGCCACTCGGCGACTTTGGTTGCGTTCTCGCACTGCCGCTCGATGCGCAGCGGCAAGGTCTTGATACCCCTCATCGTCAGGTAGGCTTCGAAGGGGCCGAGATTAGGTCCAATCGTACGCGTAAGAGACTGCATCAGAGAACGAAAATCTTCCCGAGTGACAACGATACCGCCCAGCACGTCCCCGTGCCCCGAGAGGTATTTCGACACGCTGTGGACCACAAAGTCCGCGCCCAGAGACAGCGGGCGCATCATCACGGGCGTCGTAAACGTCGCGTCCACGATCACCTGGGCTCCGTGTTTGTGAGCAATCGCGGCGAGCCTATCCACCGGCGGAACTCGCAGCAACGGATTGGAAATCGTTTCCAGCAACACGCAGGCCGGACTGTGTTCTTCGACTGCCGCCTCGAAAGCCTCCAGGTCACACGGGTCCGCGAAGCGGACGGACACCCCGCTGGGTTCCAACACGTTCATCAGCAGCACGAAGGTCTGACCGTAGAGCACGTCCGCCGCTAGGATCGACTTGCGCCGGTCGGTCAGCGCTCCGAGGACGGCCATGTGAAGCGCTGCCATGCCCGAACTGGTCGCGACCGCGAAGTCACCCTCTTCCAGCGCGGTCATCTGCTCTTCGAGCGCTTCGGTCGTCGGGTTGCCGTAGCGCGCATAGCCTTGTCCCGGCATCTCGTCGGCAAAGACGCGGTCCAAATCCTCAATGCGTTCGTAGGAGAAACTCGCCGCGCTAAAAATGGGCGTCGTTACCGGGACATAATCCCCGAGCTTCTTGCGGTCTCCGGCGTGCACGGCGAGTGTTTCAAGCTTCATGGAAGTCCTCGGAAAACGGCTAACTCCGATACCGTTCACTTAAACCGTGATCGAACCAACGATCTTTCCCCGGACTGCACGGTTTGTCATGAACGGGCGCGATAAATCACGCCCCGGGGCGGCGCCGGTTGCCACCTTCCGCCTTGACCCTGCGGGGGGCCGGCCCTCGAGCCGGCCCGTCCTCCCATTTCTTAGGATCGAGCAGGTTCGCGTTTCGGCGGGGCGGACGCAGATCTCCTTCTCCCCACGGCGTTTTCATGAGAAAGCCCGGCGAACCCGTGACTGTGATTATAACCGTTGATCAGCTACGCCGATGAGCCGGGCGGCCCGGCTTATTACGTGAACGAACGAGGGGAGGGCGTCTGACACGGCGTTGGTTGGTGTCGAGTTGCGATGATGCTCGAGAAGTAGGTCGGCGGACCGCGCACGAGGTCAACGGAGTGTGCTCTCAACAGTCGAATTCGGTTCTTCGCGCTACAATGAAGGAAATATCGCCGCCCTTTTTCTCCTACCATGCTTGAAAATCTTCTTGCCCAGGTCTTCGGGACCAGGCACGCACGGGAAGTCAAGAAAATGCAGCCCATCGTGGCTGCCGTCGGTGACCACGAGCCCAGTCTCCGCGAGCTGACGGACGATCAGCTGGCGGCTAAAACTCCCCAGTTCAGGCAGCGTCTCGACAACGGGGAAGACCTCGACGACCTGCTCCCCGAAGCCTTCGCCGTCTGTCGCGAAGTCGGACGCCGCGCGGTCCAGATGAGGCATTTCGATGTGCAGTTGATCGGTGGCACCGTCCTACACCGGGGTCAGATCGCGGAGATGAAGACCGGCGAAGGCAAGACTCTGGTTGCCACGCTGTCCGCGTATTTGAATGCGCTCAAAGGTAAAGGAGTCCACATTATCACGGTCAACGATTACCTGGCGCGGCGCGATGCGGAGTGGATGGGCAAGATCTACAAGTTTCTGGGCCTCAGTGTCGGCGTGATTGTTCACGGTTTGACAGATGTGGAGCGCCGCGAAAGTTACAACACCGATATCACCTATGGCACGAACAACGAGTTTGGGTTCGATTACCTTCGCGACAACATGAAGTTCGATCGCAGCGGTTGCGTGCAGCGAGAGCACGACTTCGCGATTGTCGACGAGGTCGACTCCATCCTGATTGACGAAGCCCGCACACCGCTGATCATCTCCGGTCCCAGCGAGGAATCGACCGACAAGTACTACAAAATCAACCGCGTCATTCCCAAGCTTGGGAAAGGCGAGGTGATTGAAGGAGATGAACCGCGCGACCGCACCTACACGGGCGATTTCATCCTGGACGAGAAACACCGCACCGCCTGGCTGACCGAACAGGGGGAAAGCCGGGTCGAGGAAGCGCTCGGAATCTCGAACATCAACGAATTAGTGAACTACGAAATCAAGCACGGTGTCGAGCAGTCCCTGAAGGCGCACACTCTTTTCCAGCGCGACAAGGACTACGTCGTCAAGGACGGCCAAGTCATTATCGTCGACGAGTTCACCGGCCGGCTGATGCCCGGCCGACGCTGGAGTGACGGACTCCATCAGGCGGTTGAAGCCAAGGAACGGGTCAAGATCGAACGAGAGAATCAGACCCTGGCTACGGTCACCTTCCAAAACTACTTCCGCATGTACAGCAAGCTGGCCGGCATGACGGGTACCGCTGATACCGAAGCCCCGGAGTTCGGTAAGATCTACAAGCTTGACGTTGTTGTCATCCCCACCAACCGGCCTTTGATCCGCAACGAGCATGACGACATCGTCTACCGCACCGAAGAAGAGAAGTTCCGCAATGCCGCGGTGGAAATCAAGGAGCGCCACGAGCGGGGACAGCCGGTGCTCGTGGGCACGATTTCCATCGAGAAATCGGAAACACTTTCCCGCATTTTGAAGAAGGCGGGCGTCAAACACGAAGTCCTTAACGCCAAACAGCATGATCGCGAAGCGCGGATCGTCGCTCAGGCCGGAAGCAAGGGCGCGGTGACCGTTTCCACTAACATGGCCGGTCGCGGGACCGACATCCTGCTCGGGGGCAACCCCGACTTCTTGGCTCGCGAGCACCTCATTAAGAAGGGCCAAAACCCGGATTTGATTCCACCAGAAGAGTGGCAGGAGACCTTCAACAGGTTCAAAGACCGGACAGACCATGAACACGACGAGGTCGTCGCCCTCGGAGGGTTGCATATCCTGGGCACGGAACGTCACGAGGCGCGCCGCATCGATAACCAGCTTCGTGGTCGAGCCGGCCGTCAGGGAGATCCGGGAAGTTCGAGTTTCTATCTTTCTTTGCAGGACGATCTATTGCGCATCTTCGGCGGGGAGAAAGTCCAGAACCTGATGCTGAGGCTGGGCATGGAAGAGGACATGCCGATCGAGTCGCGGCTGATCACCAAGCGCATTGAGGCTGCCCAGAAAGCGGTCGAGGCCCAAAACTTCGCCGCCCGCAAGCACCTGCTGGAGTATGACGACGTGATGAACAAGCAGCGCGAAGCCGTCTACGGCATGCGTGCCAAGCTGCTCGAAGGGAGCGACCAGAAAGAATACATCGTTGGCCTCAGCGGAGATATCGTGGGTGATTTCGTCGATACGCGCTGCCCGGGCAAAACGCATCCCGACACGTGGGCGTTGGCGGAGCTACGAACTGACGTGGCCAGTCAGTTCGGGTTGAAGGTCGATCACATAGAGCTCGAGTCGAAGGGGCGCGAAGAGATCGTTGACGACATCACTACCTATCTTACGGAGCAGTACGAGCAGAAAGAGCAGGTGGTTGGTCCCGAACGCATGCGCTATACCGAGCGGATGATTATGCTCCAGCTTCTCGACTCGCAGTGGAAGGATCATTTGCTTTCGATGGATCACCTCAAGGAAGGAATCGGTCTGCGAGGTTACGGACAAAAAGATCCGCTGGTCGAGTACAAAAAGGAATCGTTCGAGTTGTTTCAGCAAATGATGGCGCGGTTCGACGAGGAGACGATTCGTATTTTGTACTCCTTGCAGCCAAGCGTTGCCCGTCGTGAAGATCTCGGACGCCGTGCGCTGGCGATACCGTCAGAGCCCGAGGAAGAAGAGCCGGTTCCCGTGGGAGTAGCGACCGGCGGGGGAGATTCGCTCGAAGAGTTTACGCGCGATGTCCGCCGCAAGAAGGAGCGCGAACTGGCTCACGTTCAAATGGCTGGGTCGGGAGGAAGGGCTGAGGTGAAGCAAGTCGTCCGCGGTCAGAAGGTCGGCCGCAACCAGCCTTGCCCGTGCGGCAGTGGAAAGAAGTACAAGAAGTGCTGTGGGCGTGCTGCGTAAGCGATTCCCTGTCAACAGGAGACCGCCTTCTGGTCATGACATTTTGCAATCCTGTTCCTGAACAAGGAGTCACCGTTTGGAACGCTGCCACGCGTGCGCAGGGGCCCGCGCCCTTGGAGTAGTGAGAAATGTGGGCTAGTTCCTTACTGGCGGTCTTGTTGCTACCGGCGATGGCCTCCGCTGCCATCCTTCCCGAGGCCCTGGGAGACTTCGAACCAAAGAATGTGGATCCTTTGCTGCCGTCGGACGAAGCGATTTTTGCGGAATTCGGCTTTGAAGAAGGGGAGCGCGCTCGCTACGTCACACCGGACGAGAGATCGGTAGAGATATCCGCCAGCCGATTTGAAGACCCCACCGGCGCCTTCGCGGCTTTTCAGTGGCTCCAGCCGGTGAAAGGAGACGAGGTGGCGTACGGTCAGCGGGCGCTAAAAAGTGGTGACCGAACTCTCATCCAATTCGGCAACTATCTGGTTGAAATGCGTGGCGCCGAACCAGTCGACGAGCACGTCGAGGTGATGCTGGCCTTTCTTCCCCGTGTTCAGATGTCCGCGGACCCGCCGGTGCTGGAGTATGTTCCCTTGGACAACCTGGTCCCGAATTCGCGAAGGCACGTCTTGGGACCGGCGACCCTCGAGAAGCTGGCGGCCGAAATTCCACCTTCGGTCGCGGCTTTTCGCTTTGACGCCGAAGCCCAGTACGCCCACTACAACAGCCCCCAGGGCCAGCTGCGGATGCTTTTGTTCAGCTATCCCACCCCGCAAATTGCCCGTGGACAACTGGAAGAGTTCCAAAAACTGCCCGGGGTAATCTCCAAGCGAGCCGGGCCATTGGTGGCGGTCGTAGTCTCTCCTCCGTCAGCGGACGAAGCCGAACGCTTACTCGCCAAAGTGCGCTACCGGGCCGAGATCACTCTGCACCACCGTAATTTGACGCGCAGCGAGACCTTGTGGACTCTTCTGACCGACATTATCATCTTTAGTCTGATCCTCGCCGGTTTGATGATTGTTGGCGGCGTTCTTGTAGCTTCCACTCGCCTCCTCGCCACACGGTATGCACCCCAGTCGATGTTCGCTACCCCGGAGGATTCCGGCATCGTCAGGCTCGACATCGAGGACCGTCCCTAGCGCGCTTCTGCTTGATTGCAAAAGTTCGCGTATCTAAAAGCCCTTTCCCTAAAGAGTGTACCGATCGTCGATCCGGCCCGGAAGTGGTTTGTTCGCAGAGCCTTCCGAGCCGCAACCGTCAGGGAGTGCCCATGGACCTTCGCCAAGATAAACGGAGCCGCGACCCTCAGAGTCTGTGAAAAAACCGGGGACTGTCCCAAGCACCGTGCGCGGGCGAGACGTTTTATCAATGACTTACGGGAGGCGCGGTGGACTGTCCCAAGGTTTTTTCACAGACCCCTCAGGGAGCGGTTCAGAGATTGTCCACTCATAAACGGTCGTCAACTTATGGAACCAAGCACTAGCCCGCTTTTCTCACCAGGTGGCGAGGCGAAGTGCGTGAGAGGCCCGTCAGTACAAGGCGCGCGCCGCTCAGCGCGCGGAGGCGTACTTGAACAGTACGTTGAGCACGGTGAGCAAGCGCAACGAAGTAATGGCGGGCCTATCGCGTGCTTCGACCGTCAGCTGGTGAGAAATGCGGGCTAGGCCCGGCTTCCCAATGGCTGCAAGCCTCCGGGAATCAGCGAGTTGCTCGCTTCGGCTAGCGTAAAGCAGAGTGCCACCAGCCTACGGTTGACATACTGCCTCTAGCCAGCTAAAATTATTTTTTAGGGTTACCTAAATTTTGGCGGACTACTGATGGCCTCTGAGGCAGTCGACGACTATCTGAAGGCTATCTTCGAGATCGCGGGTGAGACGGGACGCGCGAGCACGGTTGAGCTCGCGAAGCGGCTCAGCGTAGCGCCGGCCTCGGTGACTGGGATGTTACGTAAACTCGCCGAGCAGACGCCCCCCCGGGTCAGCTACACCAAGCATCGCGGTGCGAGTCTAACCGACGAGGGCCGTCTTCGGGCACTCGAGGTGATTCGGCATCATCGCCTGATCGAGCTGTTCTTGCACAATTCGCTGGACTACAGACTGGACGAAGTGCACGAAGAGGCCGAAAAGCTTGAACACGCAATTTCCGAAACATTCGAGGAGCGAATCGCTCAACAACTGGGTGATCCCGAAGTTGATCCACACGGGCATCCCATTCCGCGCAAAGACGGCACGATCCCCAAACGGCGCGAAATCTGCCTCATCGAGCTCGACGCCGGCAGCGGCGCAACAGTATCTCGGGTTTCAGATAGCGATACCGACATCTTGCGGTACTTGTCGGAGCTGGGTGTTCTCCCGGGGGCACGATTGGAGCTTAGCGAGAAAGCGCCGTTTGACGGTCCGCTGATTTTGCAGGTTGAAGGCTTTTCCGACATCCGGGCCTTGGGCAGGAAGGTGGCTTGTCAGATCCATGTCGTACCCGACCCAGGCCCACAAAACAAACGCGGATGATCACTTTAGATGTAGCGGCCGCTTCCTGCGCGGCCTCTTCGTGGTTGGACGGTCGCGGAAACCAAATCCGGCGAAAAGCTAGCCGCCGGAGCTAGAGCATGGGAAACGGTCAGTCAGGCTTACTTATCATCCTTGTTCTGTTGCTAGTTGTAGCTGGCGTTTTCTGGCCGCGAGCGGGGTTGGCGGCTCTCGCGCGGAGACAGTGGGCTCGTCGTAGGAGAGAACTATTCGAGGACGCGCTGAAACACATCCTTGCCTGGGAAGGGCGTGCGGAGAATGCGACTCGGGAGTCGTTGGCGGGGGCTTTGGAAATCTCGCAGCGCCACACGCTGGGGCTGATCACTCGCATGGAAGCCCACGGGTTGGTCCGGACCGTCACCGGGGGCATACGTCTGACTCCCGTTGGCGAAAGATTGGCACTGCACGTTGTGCGAGCGCATCGGCTTTGGGAACGTTACTTGTCGGATGACGCAGGCGTGCCCATCTCTCGTTTACACCAGGCGGCGGAAAAGGTAGAGCATCATCTCTCGGCCGAAAAACTGGATGCGCTCGAGGCCCACCTAGGGCACCCCCAGCACGATCCTCACGGGGACCCGATCCCAGCGTCCGACGGCTCTTTTTCGCCGCTTGACGCCGTCTCGCTTGTCGAATGGCCCTCCCACAAGACAGCGCGGATCGTTCACATCGAGGACGAGCCCGATGTGATTTTTCAACAGATCCTCGCCGCTGAGCTGCGTCCCGGGAAAGCCGTTCGGGTCATGGAGAACAACCCTCAACGTTTGGTTATCAGCGACGGCGAACAGGAGCATCGGCTGGCGCGCGCGGTGGCGGCTAATATTCAGGTTGTGGCCCCCGCGCCGCATAGCCAGCGCCCGGAAGGGAGCAGACGGCTCTCCGAGCTGGCTGAGGGCCAAGCCGGCGAGGTCGTGGAGCTCGATCCCGACTGCCGCGGGTTCAGCCGTCGCCGCCTTCTTGATCTGGGTCTCACACCGCAAGCGCGCGTCTCCGTCGAGCTCAACAACACGTTTGGAGACCCTCGCGGCTACCGCGTTCGTGGAACGATGATCGCTCTGCGTAAGCGGCAAGCCGATCAGATTTGGGTCAGGCTGATGGACGGGTTTGCTCCAGCGGGGCAAGGCGCTCAATCCGGCCTATCGAAGAAGGCGACTTCCTCGCCCAACCTAGACACGACTTCCGAGGCGAATGATTCTTGGAATGGAGGGCCGCGGCCATGAGCGATCCCAACACTTCGCCTTCGGGTTGTGATAGTTGTTCCATGCATGCCCAGCTGGCCCAAATGGGAGTATCCTTGGGCAATTACGACCACCTGGTTGCGCTAGCCGGCAATCCAAACACCGGCAAGTCCTCCGTATTCAATGCGCTGACGGGCCTTCGTCAGCACGTTGGGAACTGGACGGGCAAGACGGTTACTCGGGCCGAAGGGGGCTATCGTTTTCAGGATGCGAGCTACAAACTGGTCGACCTTCCCGGGACTTACTCTCTCCTGTCGGCCTCGCAAGACGAAGAGATCAGCCGCAATTTTTTGCTCTTTGGGCGTCCCGACTGCACTATTGTGGTCGTCGACGCCACTGCGTTGGAACGGAATCTCAATTTCGTCTTGCAAGTGCTCGAGATTACCGACAAAGTCGTCGTTTGCGTCAACTTGATGGATGAAGCTGAGCGTAAGGGGCTAACGGTGGATGTGCGCAGCCTGGCCCGGGACCTCGGCGTACCGGCCGTTCCGACCGTAGCGCGGACAAAAGAGGGCTTGCAAGAACTGGTTCGGACTGCCGCCGAGGTAATTGCCGGCGACGTCAGGACGAAGCCTCTGCGCCCTGCCGCCCCCGCGGAGGTGCAGCGCGCTCTAGACGAGCTAGTCCCGATGATCGTAGAGTTAGCACCGGGCCTGCCCAACGCGCGATGGGTGGCGTTTCGGTTACTGGATGGTGACCATCGCGTCCGCCAGGCGCTGTTAAGCGGCGAACTGCGGGAGCTCGAACAAGAGCAAAGAGCTCCCGTGGAAGAGTTCAGCCACGTCATCTCGATTGAAGGTTCGCAATGAGCGCCCCGGTTCTGGATGCGAAAGCGGTTTTGGACCGCAGCGACGAGCTTCGTCGCGAGCTCGGTGAGGATTTCCGGGATCGCGTGGTTACTTCGCTTTACTCCAATGCCCAACAGATCGCTGATCGGACCGTTCAGGTTGGAGGCGGGCGCAAGTGGGACCTCGACCAGAAAATCGACCGCGTTGTAACGTCGAGGGTTCTAGGCTTGCCATTGATGTTGTTTCTGTTGGCCGCGGTCTTCTGGGTGACGATCGTCGGAGCGAATGTTCCTTCCGAACTGCTGGCTACGGGATTCTTCTCGTTTGAGGGTAAAGCTGCCGCATGGTTTAGCTCGCTGGGGGCGCCGTGGTGGCTGACCGGCTTTATTTGGCACGGGGTGTTTCGAGGGTTGGCCTGGGTCGTGAGTGTGATGCTGCCCCCGATGATGATCTTTTTCCCGCTTTTTACGATTCTCGAAGACCTGGGCTATTTGCCTCGGGTGGCTTTTAATATGGACTGGCTGTTCCGCAAGGCAGGCGCCCACGGCAAGCAGGCCCTGTCGATGGCCATGGGATTTGGCTGTAACGCTGCCGGTGTGATCGCCACCCGTGTCATTGACTCCCCCCGCGAGCGTCTGATCGCCATCCTGACGAACAACTTCGTACCCTGCAATGGGCGTTTCCCGACGTTGATCATGCTGGCTGTAATATTTGTCGCGGCGGCGTTTCCTCCTGCTCTTGCCTCGGTTGCCGCGGCGGGAGCCGTAGTGGGCGTCGTGCTGGTCGGCATCCTCTTCACTCTGGTGGCCTCGTGGTTGTTGACGCGGACGGTTTTGCAAGGTGAGGCGTCGGCCTTCACGCTCGAGCTGCCCCCTTACCGAAGGCCCAGCATCCTCCGTATCCTCTACACCTCGCTTATTGACCGCACGATCTTCGTTCTATGGCGCGCCATCCTGACCGCGGCGCCCGCCGGGGCGGTCATTTGGATACTCGGCAACATCGAATGGAAAGGAATAAACCTGGCTCAGCATTCCGCGAATTTCTTACATCCCCTGGGCGAAGCGATCGGCCTCGACGGGGTCATCCTACTTGCCTATGTAATCGCCATTCCCGCCAACGAGATTGTCGTGCCCACAATGCTCATGGTTTATATGGGAGTCAGCATGATGAGCGATTTGACCTCCTACGACCTAATTCGCTCGCTGCTCGTGGATCAACATGGCTGGACAATGCTTACCGCCGTGAATCTGATGCTTTTCTCGGTCCTTCACAATCCCTGCGCTACGACCATTCTGACGATCTGGAGAGAAACGCGTAGCCGCAAATGGACGGCCATTGGCGCTCTAATGCCCCTCGTCTTTGCGTTCCTGGTAACCTTCGCGGTGGCGACTCTCGTGCGTACTTTCGGTTAAGCCGGCCGGCGCGGCCGAGTTTCCCGCAAACACGAGACCTTTTTTGTCGTGGAACCTGCGTCAACTCTTCTTCCCTCCCAAAAACCGATCACGGGGACCGGCCTCCCGAGGGCTACCCGGCTTGGCGAGATATCTTTTGCTTAGCTTCACAAGCCACTAGCCTGCTTTTCTCACGACGTGGGCACCTGTTGTGATTTGCGGAAATGCAATATTATTAGGAAGCGAAACGATTTTACTGTTAGCGGACAATCATGTTATAATTCATTTCCAGTGTCGCCGGTTTTGCGTGGATCGCCAGCAGTTAGGATGGCAGTAACGAATGACATCGGCGATTAAAGAGCGATTGATCTCGCAACAATTGCCGTGAGTTTTAGCAAACAGTGATCGCAAGGCGTCCGGGGAGCGAAGTGACCGAGTAGTAGGTGGGATGAGCCGCGTCTTTCGTTGAACCCAACCGGAAAATTCAATGAGCCTTAACGAAGGTCCGTCAAGGATTCTACTGGTCGACGGCGACGAGGGTGCGCGGCGTGTGGTCGGCTTCATTCTAAGACGGGAGGGCTACGACGTGCTTGTCGAGGCGTCGGGTAAAGAGGCACTGGCGCGGGCAGTCGGTAGCACTCCGGATCTCGTGCTGTTGGATGCAACACTACCGGATCTTGGTGGCCTGCTGGTGTGTGAGGAATTACGTTCCTGGTACGACGGGCCGGTGATGATGCTTTCTGGGAATGGTGATGAAGATTTGGTTATTCAGGCCCTGAACAGTGGTGCGGATGATTGTGTGATGAAACCCATTAGGCCGGCAGAGCTGCTGGCGCGGGTGCGGGCGCTTCTTCGCCGCTACCGTATGGGGTCGCGGCGTCCTGTTGTCATTGAGGTTGGCGATCTGCAAGTGAATCTCGCTAAGCGGCGGGTTTTTCGGAGGGGACACGAGATCCGGTTTACCCGCACGGAGTTCGACATTCTCGTCTGTTTGGCACAGAACCAAGATCGGGTGGTCACGTCGAAAATGATTCTCGACAAGGTATGGGGGCCCAGCCACGGGGAATATGTACAGACGCTTCGCGTGCATGTAGGCCACCTTCGGCGAAAGCTTGAACCGAATCCTTCCTCTCCGCGCTACATAATGACCGAGCCAGGCGTTGGATACCGCTTTGCTGTTCCTTCTCCGGCGGTAGCCATGTCACAGTAACTTGATGCCGCCGACATAGCGGCGGGGGCTACTCGCTTTTCTCGCCACCTGACGGTCGAAGCACATGATAGGCCCGCCGTTACTTCGTTCGGCTTGCTCGCCGTGCTTAACGCAGCGTTCAGAATGTAGGGGCACGGCATGCCGTGCCCGAGGTTGCCGAGCGGCGCGCGCTTTGTACTGACGGGCCTCTCACGCACTTCGCCTTGCGACGTGGTGAGAAAAGCGGGCTACTCGCCCAACAGTTCTGACTCCAACAACAGACGGACGACGTTCTGAAGAGCTTCCGCGTCAGCTAGGTCGGCGACTTCAACAGCGGAATGCGCGTAGCGAAGCGGCCAGGTGAGCGGCACGCTGACCGCGCCGTGGGGCAGGAACACCGAGCCGTCGTTGCCCCCGGCGGTGATCCCCCGTTGGAAGAGGATCCCTCGGCGGCGAGCGAGTTGCGCGACCCGTTCGACGGCTTCGGGGGGGGCGATACCGCTTGTATCAACGGCTCGGATCACGAAGCCCTCGCCAAGCTTGGCGTGCGCGATCCTGGGAGTCTCCAGCGGCGAATCGGAGGTCACGAAGCTGTCGACGGGGTAGACCCGCGCTGGGGCCGTGTTGCCGGCGAGAAAATGGGCTCCCACGAGACCTACCTCTTCCTCGACCGTAAACGCAAACCAAACGGGATGCCCGGTTCGAAGTGCCGGTAGGGCTTGTGGGTTCAAAGAAGCCAACACGCTTAGCAGTACGGCGCAGCCGATCCGGTCATCGAGGGAGCGAGCAGTCACGCGCTTTCCGAGCAAGGACCGGAACTTCTTGATGACTGTCACGCTCGTGCCTACTTCGATGCCCTGGTCGGCGGCGTCTTTCATCGAAGCGGCGCCGGTACGGACTCTCGCCCCGCGCTCCAAGATCCCTGGCACGGAACCCCTATTCCCGTGCACCAGCACCGGATGCCAAGCGAACAGGTTGGGGGACCCTCCTCCCACCGTTTCGACGCTGAGCCGTCCGCGCGAGCCGATGCGAGAGACGCGGAACCCAATCTCGTCCATGTGGGCGACAAAGATGGCTTGGGGCGGGCCCGGAGATCCCAGCCGCACGATGAGGTTCCCTTTTTTGTCCACAACCGAGCGGGCGCGAACCCAAGTCGGGAGATGTGCTTGAACGCGGCTACGAACCATCTGCTCGGACCCGCTTACACCGGGGGTTTCCGCAAGCTCCTTGAGGAGAAGGGCAAACGGTGAGCAGGCCGGCTTATCTTCGGCTGAGGGTTCTGCTACAACACTGGCTGGAGAAAGGGATTGGCGGAGCGCTTCGGCTGCCGGCGTGGGGGAGACGCCGCACAGGTCGGCAAGTAATCGAGTCAGAGCGGAGAGCGTGTCTGTTCGCAGCAACTCGACCGGGGTTCCGGCGTTCTCGACGCCGAGCGTCAGAAGCACGCTACGTTCCGGGTTCGGCCAGACGTTTTCCGACCCGAATGGCCCGAAAGAGAGTGGCTGAGATCGATTTAGCCTGAGAGCCAAGCCTAGTGCCCGCGCTCTTTCAACAAGTGAGTCGGCCAGTTGCGAAGTCCATCCTGCCACCGGAGAAACCAGGGAATCGGTGTCTCCGCCGGGCCGAATGACAACAACCCGGTCCGCCGACACTCGCTTCAGCACCCTGACCAACCCGCGGTTGTAGAAGAACTGCTGCGATACGAATGCCAGAGTGACGGTGCTTTCCGGAGGGCTCGCCCGCATGGCGGCGGCGAGCTGCAAGAGGATCGCCGCGCCGGCACGCGACGAGACCCAGGGCGCGGTGACGCTACCGCTGTTGCCGAGAGAGAACAAGCGCTTTTCCAAGGTGACGGGGTCGAGCAAGTCAATGCCGGCGGCGCCAACGTCCTGTTTGGACGAGGCGCCGACATCGATAAACAACTCCCTGGGATCGACCTGGGCAGAGTAAGGCCGCCGTGATTCAAAATGCGCCGACCGCGCGGCGACCACGCCCGGCAGGGTCTTTCCGGCTCGTGTCCTGACGAGCACCGGCTGACCGACGAAGAACTCGTCGAAATCGTAATGAGGGGCCGGGTCCGCAAGACGATGCACACGTAGGTAGCCTTCCTGGTTGATTCGAGACACCAGGTAGCCGGGTTCGTCGAGGCCGGCGACAAGCAAAGTATGCGGCTGTCCCGTCCCGAACGTAGCTGTCAACGAGCCGGTATTGTCAATCTTCTGTTGACCCCCGACTCGCGTGCGTACGTAGTCGAGGGCCTGCTGTTCATATCCGGAGACGGCGTTGAGGGCGGCTAGCACCGACAGGTCAGAGCCGTCCGCCGGCCGTAGGAACAAAGATGTAAGAAGCCCGCAGGTGAAGATGCTAATAAACTGTTTCAGAGAAAACTTTCTGACTGTCCTGGCGATGTGGCGCACGCTTTCTTGCGTGCCGTGTCGCCATTCCTGGCGACACGGCACTGGGGTGAACCCCTCCGCTGAGACAATCGGCGGTAGCGACACTCGCCGTTCAATGGTTTTCCCTTCTCCCCATAGCCTCTTCTGTTCTAGCATGGTCCTCGGCGGGTGAAGCGGAGGCGGGCTCTGGTGGAGACCAACCCGCCGAGGAATAGCCGGCCGGAGACTCATCGAAACGATGGTTCGGGGAGCCGGCTGCGGTCGGCTTCTCGTTCAGCAACCCCTTCCCATCGGATCGATAGATCTCCTGCTGCCTAAAAAAACTCATCGTCGCTCCGGCGCAAGCCGCCTTCGTCCCGGCGGCCCGCTCGAACTCCTCGGGGGGCCGATAGCCCAGCGCCGAATGCAGACGGCAGCGGTTGTAGTAGCGCTCGATGAAGTCCTCGATGTTCGCGCGCAGGTGATCGAGATCCTGATAATCGTTGACGTAGATCTCCTCCCGCTTGAGCGTCTTGATGAAGCTCTCACAACTGGCATTGTCGTAGGGGTTCGCCGGCCGACTCATGCTGGGGATCGCTTGCTGGCGGCGCAAGCTCCTCACGTAGGCGCCGGAAGCGTACTGCACACCGCGATCGGAGTGATGGACCAGGCCGGGCGGCGGTTGCCGTTCGGCCATCGCCTGCTCCAGTGCCGCCAGCGGCAAGCGGGCGGCCAGCGTTCTCTCCAGCGCCCAGCCCACCACCTTCCGCGAGTAGGCGTCCAAGACCACGGCCAGATAAACGAACTCGGCCTTCAGCCGGATGTGGGTGATGTCGGCCACCCACAGCTGATTGATCCCGGTCAGCTTGATGCGGGCGGCTAGGTTGAGGTAAACCTCCAGCGGATGATCGGCCTCCGTGGTGGCCACGAACGCCCGGGGTTGGACCCCGAGCAACCCGTCCTGGCGCATGATCCGCGCCACGCGCTTGTGGTTCACCACCATCCCCCGCCGGCGGAGTTCCGCCGCGACCCTGCGGTAGCCATAGCGTCGCCGATGTTCGAGGGCAACCTCCTGGATCGCCGACCGCACTTCCATGTCTTCTTCCAGCGGCATCTGCTCTTTGAATGACCGATAGAAACCAGCCCGGCTCACTGGGGCCAGCCGGCACATCCGCTCGACACTCAGTCTGCCTTGCAGCGGCATCAACTCCCGGATTTGGTCGTAGACGCCTTCTCGCCACAGCTGCCGCTGCCGTGGCGTCGAGCCTCGATTTTTTAGAAGGCGCCTTTGAAAAAATCCACTTCCAGCGTCTTATCCCCCAACAGACGCTGCAACGCGCGGATCTCCTGGCGCAGTTCCCGCTCGCGGGAGGCGACCGGCGGACCGGGCCCCTCCTCCGTCGGCTCCATCCGATTTCGCCACCTGTACAGCAGCCCTCGGTGAATCCCCAGCTCCTTCGACAGCGCTGTCACGCTCTGGCAGCTTTTCAGCCGCTCCAGTGCCATCTTCCGGTATTCTTCGGGAAACTTGTAAACTCGTCTCTTGCCCACTCGCAGTTCCTTTCCCGGCTAAAGTGTCGCTATCACGACTGTCTCATTTTGGGGGTTCACTCCATCTCGTTGGTGCGCTGGCCCTTCTGCCGGCCGTTGGGATGCCGGCAACAATGCCGGCACAGCACGCTGAAAGCGTGCGCCACATGGCTTGCGAGCCCGACATTTGCGACTCTATAGTGAACTTGCCCCCAGGACGGTCCACGAGTCATGAAGGGTCGGGCATCCCCGCTCGCATTTCGGCGGAGCCGTGGGTCGAGCCTGTTGCTGCTTCTCCACTTCTTGAGGAAGAACAATGGCATGAATAGGCAAGTCGGCATCCCCACCAAACGAAGATGAGAATCTCCGCATCATAGCGTAGGCGGGTGTTGAGCGTGGAACCGTTTACAGCTATATCTTGCGCGTGCAACAATGGCTCCTGATCCCACGGCTTTTGGGACCCAAGATATCCCTTCGTCTTTCATTCGCCATGAATTCCACCACGGTGCGGAGGAAAAATACTCACCCGATTGTGACTCTCGTGGCATCCCTGAGCATCTCAGTGGTGTTCACGCTCGCGGCAAGCGTAGTGCTCCTGATTATGAGCAGCTCGACCGAGTTCGTTCGCCCGCGGGATCTCGGACTTTTGCGCCTTGCCTACAAGTATTTGGATGGTCCGATCGTGTATCTGGACCGCGCTCTCCCCGCGCTTGTCAGCCGGCATTTTTACTTGCCCGATCCGGCGAACATACTGCCTCTTTCCGCCTGGACCGCCATTTGGAACCTCCCTCTTGTTTGGCTAGCGGCGATCATTCTCTCCCTGCCCGTTTGGATGTTGGTTCGACGTTTTCCTCCTGGCGCGGAAAGACCGAAGCGAGAGCTATTCTGGGAGCGGATCTATCCTCTAGCCTGTTTCCTGGCGATGCCCTCGCTCGTTGTGATCATTTGGTTTGATTATGAGATTTTGAAACGGCTGGCCGAGGGAAAACTCCCGACGATGAACGAGACTCTGGCACTTATGGCTTTGCCCGGTCTCTGGCTTCTAGCGTTGTGGGTCCGGCGAGTGTTTTCGGGCTTCCGCCACTTTTTGACGCTGGGAGCGGCGTTGGCCCTGGGTATTATCGCCGCGGGTCTCGCCCTGGACGCTGCACGATCGCCTGTGACTGGCGGCTCTGTTCCTCCGGTGGCCGGGATTGATGCCCGACCCAACGTGCTGCTGGTGTCCATTGATACGTTGCGGCGCGACCATTTGAGCTGTTATGGGTACGAGCGGGAGACGAGTCCGAACATTGACTCGCTGGCGGATGAGGGGGTGCTGTTTCAAACAGTCGTAGCGCCGAGTGCCTGGACCCTTCCGGTGCATACCACGCTCCTGACGGCCCTTCCACCCACTCAGCATGACGTCATCACCCCCTACAGGCGCCTGAAACCAGACGTCGTGACGCTTCCGACAGTGCTGCGGGATGCGGGCTACGCCACGGCGGCGTTCGTCTCGACAACACTTCTCAACGTGGCATTTGGTCTGTGGCGGGGGTTCGATCACTACGACGACTACACGCACATGCACACGGGCTACACCGACCGGTGTCGGGTCTCTACCCCGGCGCTTGTTGACGCCGTCAAGGACTGGCTGGAGGCGTGGCGCCTCCGCGGGAGCGGGCGGCCTTTCTTCGTGTTTCTTCATTTATATGACGTCCACTCTAAGCATCATCATCGGCAACCGGGAGTGGCTCTCTATTGCTCCCCAACTCCTTTCCAGGACATGTACGATCCTAGCTACAGGGGTGAAAACAAAGGGCAGCGGCTGATTGGCACGCACAGCTCGACAGAACGGATGTCGGAGCGAGATTCAATCCACAATATGGCGCTTTACGATGGGGAGATCCGATTTGTTGACGACCAACTGGAGAATCTGTTCGCTATTTTGCGGAGTCTCGGCGTGATGGACCGTACCATCATTTCGGTTGTCAGCGACCATGGCGAAGAGTTTTATGAACACGGCAGACAGGGCCATCATCAGTCTCTCTACGACGAGACGATTCTTGTACCCTGGGTGATGCGCTTCCCCGAGAAGATCCCGGCCGGCCGAGTCGTGGACGCTCAAGTAAGAGTGATGGACATCGCCCCAACGATCCTGTCGCTGGCCGGTATTGCTCCGACACCCGGGTTCGGCGTTCTCAAGGGCGACCGCCGTTTTGCCGGGGCGGACCTGGCGCCTCTGGTGTCTTCACCAAACACAGACTTTTCCCCGTTGCCGGCGTTCGCCGACCTGCAAGGGACACTCGCGGCCGTGCGAACCGAAGAATGGAAATAATGGGGTATCCACTTGACTCAGGTGACCCCAAGATGTAGTATGCGCCTTCGTGGAGGATTATCCACGCGACCTGCTCGAGTTCGAGGTACGCTTCGCCAGCGAAGAGGCCTGTCGCGACTATCTGTCCGCGTTGCGCTGGCCGGAGGGTTTCCGCTGTCCGGGATGCGGGCATGAGCGGGCTTGGCCGGTGCGCAAAGTGTGGTTCGAATGCGCTCGCTGCGGGCGGCAGACGTCGGTGACCTCGGGCACGATCTTCCAAGACACACGTAAGCCGCTGCGGCTGTGGTTCCGGGCGATCTGGCACGTCACTTCGCAAAAGAACGGGGTCAGCGCGCTGGGTCTGCAGCGCGTTCTCGGGTTGGGCAGCTATCAAACCGCGTGGACCTGGATGCACAAGCTGCGGCGAGCGATGGTGCGTCCGGGGCGGGAGCGATTGGCGGGCGTAGTCGAGGTCGATGAGACCTATTGGGGCGCTGAGGAAGAGGGTGTGAGCGGCCGGCAGACCGAGCGTAAAGCCTTGATTGCAGTAGCCGCGGAAGAGAGAGGCCGCGGGCTAGGACGGATCCGCATGCAGCGCGTGCGGAACGCATCGGCGGCCAGTTTGATGCCCTTCGTGGAGGAGTCGGTCGAGCCGGGAAGAGTGGTGCACACCGACGGCTGGCTGGGCTACGAGCCGCTGGAGAAGAAGGGCTACCAGCATCGCATCGTCTTTCTGTCGGGCCGCCGCAAGCAGGCCTCGGAATTATTGCCGAGGGTGCACCAAGCGATCTCGTTGCTCAAGCGCTGGCTGCTGGGCACGCACCAAGGCGCGGTTAGCCACGAGCATCTGGACTACTACCTCGACGAGTTTGTGTTCCGCTTCAACCGGCGCAACTCACGCAGCCGGGGAAAACTCTTCTACCGCCTTGTGCAGCAGGCAGTCGCCGTGGACCCAACGCCGTATCGATCGATCGTCGCCGACTGGGACGCTGAGGCCCCGTGAGCCCAACCACAAGATGTTGTGGTTACCTGAGTAAAGTGGATACCCCATTGGAAATATATACTGCCTCTCGACGCGGTGGGTGCGGAGGAGCTCTACAGTCTTGCCGACGATCCTAAGGAGTTAATCAATCTGGCGGAGGAGAAACCTCAGGTGAGGGATCTGTTGCGCGACGAACTACTTCGCTGGCGAGAGTCCGGCGGCTCAGCGCCCCAGTCGCCCGAAGCAACGAATCTGACCGAAGAGGAGCGCAAACTCCTGAAGTCGCTCGGCTACCTTCAGTAGTTCGGCCCTAGTCAGGTCGTCGTGCAGTTCGGACGCGCTTGCTTGTCTCCAGGTCCAGGGCGGCGCCTTGATCAATTCCTTCCTTCGGCGTGGTCCCCGATGTCATCACGGGTGCGAAGGGCCCGGCCAATGGACTACCGGTTGGGGTGACGACGGCCCGGCCGGAAATTGCCGAGTCTATCCGATTCCTAACACTTTCGACTTTCGGGGGGAACCCTGTGTCCATGGTCGCGGCCAAAGCCGTTTTGGACTTCGTCGAAGAGGAAAGCCTACTCCAGCACTGTGCCGAAGTGGGCGCATACCTCAAGCAGCACCTTCTCGAGTTGCAGGAAAAGTATTCGTTGATTGGGGAAGTTCGCGGGATGGGTTTGCTGCAGGCGATCGAGCTGGTTAAGGACCGTCAAAGTAAGGAGCCGGCAGGCGAGGAGGCGGCCGCTTTAATGGAAGCAGCTCGGCGCCAGGGCTTGTTGATCGGCAGGGGGGGGGGGGGGGGGGGGGGGGGGGGGGGGGGGGGGGGGGGGGGTACCGCAACGTGATCCGCGTTACGCCGCCGATGAACATAAGCCGAAGCGACGTGGCGGAATTCGCCCGGCTGTTGGACGATAGTTTGGCGGAGGTCCGCGGAGCTTCCTGACAGCGTGACCCTCACTCCGTCTGTTTGATACAGACACGAACTTCGAAAGTTGCGTCCTCCACTTTAAAGGGGACGATGGTCCAACTCGCTAGAACCGGAGTCCGGGTGTGAAAGTTTTTGCCGTAGACTACCGTGGGCACAGTGAGAGCCAAAGGGCCGGTTTGCGTCTCGATACTTTCCTTGAAGTTGCCGAGGATCATGTTGGCAAGTTCGCCGATGCCGTCGAGGACTTCACCATTAACCTCCGCAACTTCGGTCATCAGTAAAGCCGATCCCAGTCTACAGGCGAAATCCTCCGAGCAATAGAACATACCGGTACCTGTCCAGGGACCGGTGAAGCCGAGAAGCGCGACAACACCGTTGATCGCCTCCGGTTGGGAGTGATCGATCGGTTCCAGGGCCTCGATGCCGAGGTCCATCATCGTGGAGAAGACATTCTCGGTCGCTCCCCGAACAGCATCAACGATTACCTGCTGATCCATCGTAGTTTCGGCCGGCATCAGATTGTTCTCTTGCCCCTTCGGGAGTAGCGACCCTCGGGCGTTTTCTGGCGAGGGACGAGTACTCCTACTCTGGAATGACCTTTGATATAGCGCCCTCCATCTGGGCCGTTGTGAACGGTTTGCGGATGAATCCCTTGGCTCCCAGCGAGATGGCTTCCATAACGGTCTTCTCTCCACCCTCGGTGGTGACCACGATCACTGGTAGATCTTTGTGCGGCGTCTCTTTGAGTCGCCGCAAGAACTCCAGGCCATTAACGTTCGGCATGTTGATGTCGGAGAAGATCATATGGATGGGGTCGCCATTGAGCTTCTCTAGGGCTTCGGCGCCGTCGTTGGCCTCCACTACTGAATCGATCCCGGAGGTGCGGGCCTGTCGCAGGCTACGCCCCAGGATTTTTCGCATGACGGAAGAGTCGTCCACAATCAATACGTTGATTCCCATGGGTTCCCCGCGAGGCCGTCCACTTTAACGTATCGACCGGCAAAGGGCCACACCTTAGACCTGCGTTAGCGGTCGTTTCAGACACCGGCTGAAGAACGGGAAAAGGGTGCCCCAACCGGCCCCTTTTCGGGTGTTGCCCGGCGGCTCACCAGCCCGACCGAGGCGCCCTCGACTAGCAGCCCGTGGCAAAAGTCGTGCAGGAGCGAAAAATCGGGGACTGCCACCAATTTGCTCCCCGTCATGACCCAAGAAACAAAGCACTTAGCCTGAAGCGAATTGGCTGGCTGTACCCGATTTTTCGCGACCTTCACTTCTACCACGGGCTGCTAGTCCTCGTCTATGGGGGATGCTTACTGGTCGATCTTGCGGGGCACGAGAGGTTGCGTGCTCTCCAATGAGCGGAGCTCCTCCAGACTGATCTCGCGTCCTTCTTCGTGGTACTCCTGGTCGACGTTGACTTGCCACAAGTCGTAGTGGCCTCCCACGATGTTTCGGGCCGCCAGCATGGCTGTAAGCATCGAGTGGTCTTGGTTGTTGTAGCGGTGCATCCCGTTGCGGCCGACGAGCTGCAAGTTGGGCAGCGTGGCGAGAAAGGCGCGCACTTTGGCCACCGCCGCGTCGTAGCCGCGATTGTAGACCGGATAGGCCTTTTTCATGCGCACTACGGCCGCGTCGATGACGTCACCAGGATCAGCTAGTCCAAGGGTCGCCAATTCGCGTTTGCCCAGATCGATGAGCTGCTCCTGGGAGCTGGTCCAGAGATCATCCCCTTCAAAGCAGAAATATTCAAGGCCTAGACAGCTCGTCTTGGGGTCGGCGACCATCTCCGGGCTCCAGTTGCCGTAGTTTTGAATACGCCCCATCTTGACGCTGGGTTCGTGGATGTAGATCCAGTTGTCGGGAAACAATCCATCGCGTCGAATCACGAGAGCGACGGTAAGGAAATCACGGTATATGGGGTATCCACTTGACTCAGGCAACCCCAACATCTTGTGGTTGGGCTCACGGGGCCTCAGCGTCCCAGTCGGCGACGATCGATCGATACGGCGTTGGGTCCACGGCGACTGCCTGCTGCACAAGGCGGTAGAAGAGTTTTCCCCGGCTGCGTGAGTTGCGCCGGTTGAAGCGGAACACAAACTCGTCGAGGTAGTAGTCCAGATGCTCGTGGCTAACCGCGCCTTGGTGCGTGCCCAGCAGCCAGCGCTTGAGCAACGAGATCGCTTGGTGCACCCTCGGCAATAATTCCGAGGCCTGCTTGCGGCGGCCCGACAGAAAGACGATGCGATGCTGGTAGCCCTTCTTCTCCAGCGGCTCGTAGCCCAGCCAGCCGTCGGTGTGCACCACGCTTCCCGGCTCGACCGACTCCTCCACGAAGGGCATCAAACTGGCCGCCGATGCGTTCCGCACGCGCTGCATGCGGATCCGTCCTAGCCCGCGGCCTCTCTCTTCCGCGGCTACTGCAATCAAGGCTTTACGCTCGGTCTGCCGGCCGCTCACACCCTCTTCCTCAGCGCCCCAATAGGTCTCATCGACCTCGACTACGCCCGCCAATCGCTCCCGCCCCGGACGCACCATCGCTCGCCGCAGCTTGTGCATCCAGGTCCACGCGGTTTGATAGCTGCCCAACCCGAGAACGCGCTGCAGACCCAGCGCGCTGACCCCGTTCTTTTGCGAAGTGACGTGCCAGATCGCCCGGAACCACAGCCGCAGCGGCTTACGTGTGTCTTGGAAGATCGTGCCCGAGGTCACCGACGTCTGCCGCCCGCAGCGAGCGCATTCGAACCACACTTTGCGCACCGGCCAAGCCCGCTCATGCCCGCATCCCGGACAGCGGAAACCCTCCGGCCAGCGCAACGCGGACAGATAGTCGCGACAGGCCCCTTCGCTGGCGAAGCGTACCTCGAACTCGAGCAGGTCGCGTGGATAATCCTCCACGAAGGCGCATACTACATCTTGGGGTCACCTGAGTCAAGTGGATACCACATATCACGGTATTTGAGCTGCCGCGCGGCGTTCAGAACTTCTTCGGGCGGGGCCGGATCGAGGCTCTCCACCAGCTCACGAATGGCGATACTACTTATGAAGTGTTCGGCTGGATAGGCCACACCACCCGCTTGAACGGCTTCCACTCCGCCTTTGCTCCAACAGATTCGTTCGATGGGAGAGTCAAAAACCACTCGCGACCCCATCGACTTCACGATCATGTGGGTCCGCTCCCACATCATTCCAGGTCCATGCCGGGGATAGAGGAACTCGTCGATCAGCGTCTTGACGATTTCTTCCTTACTCTTTCCCCGCTGGCCGAAGAGTGCATTCTTGACGGCGGTTGTCAGCGACAGCCCTTTGATACGCTGCGCGGCCCATTCGGCGTCGATCTGCGTGCAGGGGATGCCCCAAACCTTTTCTGTGTAGGTCTTGAAGAAGACCTCGAAAAGCCGTTTGCCGAAGCGGTTGGAGACCCAGCTAGCGAAATCCTCTTCGGGCTTGGTCGGAAACACCGTGGCCCAGCCATAACTGGCGACGCAGCGAATGGTTTCCAGCAGCCCCAACCCGGCTAGGGCGTTGAAGGGCTTGAGCGGGTAGGAGAGAGCTATAACCAGAAGTTGTGGATGAGCCTCTGAGGGGAGGCGGCGTATCCTGACGATTGAGGAAGCAACTCAATCGTTTTCTGGAAAGGAACAAGGAGGATACGCCATGAGTCAGTGTGAAGCTGCTGAGAGCAGCAGTCAAGTCAACCCCCAAGTCATTGATGGAAAGGAACGCTCGCCCTTGGATGAGGTGCTGCGCCAAGGAGCGCGCCAGATGCTGGTCAAGGCCGTGGAAGCCGAAGTGACCGCCTACATCGAAACGCATCAGCACGAAGTCGACCAGGACGGCCGGCGGCTGGTGGTGCGCAACGGTCACGCCCGCGAGCGCACCATCGTCAGCGGCGTGGGTCAGCTGAAGATCCAGGCGCCGCGGGTCGACGATCGCCGAGTCGATGAGCAGGGCCGGCGCTTTCGTTTCACTTCCCAGATCCTGCCGCCGTATCTGCGGCGCACGAAGAGTGTGGAGGAGTTGATCCCCTGGTTGTACCTGAAAGGGATCTCGACGGGCGATTTCAGCGAAGCGCTGGAGGCCTTGCTGGGGCCCGACGCTCCGGGCCTGTCGGCGACGACGGTGGTGCGTCTCAAAGACGTCTGGCGCCGCGAGTACGAGGCTTGGTCAAAGCGTGACCTCAGCGGCCAGCGGTTTGTTTACATTTGGGCCGATGGCATCTACTCGAATGTTCGTCTGGACGATGAACGGCAGTGTTTGCTGGTTGTGATGGGAGCACTCGAAGACGGTCGCAAGCAACTGCTGGCGGTGCACGACGGCTTTCGCGAAAGCGAACTGTCGTGGCAGGAGTTGCTGGAGGACTTGAAACGGCAGGGGCTCGAGCTGCCGCCGAAGTTGGCGGTGGGCGACGGAGCGATGGGGTTTTGGGCGGCACTGCGGAAAGTCTATCCGGCGACCGGTGAGCAACGCTGCTGGCTCCACAAGACGGCCAACGTGCTCAATAAGCTGCCGCAGAGCATGCAGGGCAAAGCCAAGCAGGCGCTGCGCGACATCTATCTTGCCGAGAGTCGGCAGACGGCGGAGGCCGCTCTGGACCGTTTCAAGAACCTATACGAGAAGAAGTTCCCCAAAGCGGTCGAGTGCCTGGAAAAAGACCGCCAAGTGCTGCTGGCTTTCTACGACTTTCCGGCCGAGCACTGGGGGCACTTGCGGACGACGAACCCGATCGAGTCCACCTTTGCGACGGTCCGTTTGCGGCAGCGACGAACGAAGGGTTGTGGCAGCCGCGAAGCGTCGTTAACGATGGTCTTCATGCTGGCCCGCCAAGCCGAGCGCCACTGGCGACGCCTGAACGGTTCGGAAGTGATTGTTCATGTCTTAGAGGGAAAGGTTTTCAAGGATGGATTGATGGTTCAGGAAAACGCCGCCTGACCTCGCCCATCCACAACATTTGACAATATCTCGTGCTCGGTCGTCGTTCCCTGCTATCAAGAGGAAGGGGTAGTGGAGGAGACCGTAAGGCAAATACATGATGTCCTTGCGGGTGAGTCGTTCGATTGGGAGATGGTTTTCGTCGATGACGGGAGCACTGACGCGACGGGAACGATCCTTGATGATCTAAGCCAGCGATTCCCGCGCCTGCGGGTGATTCACCAGGAAAAGAACATGGGCTATGGAGCCGCTCTCAAAAGGGGCTTCCGCGAGGCGAAATACGATCGGCTGGCCATTACCGACGCCGACGGCACCTATCCTAACGAAAGAATACCGGAGTTCGTGAAACTACTCGACCGGGCTGACATGGTGGTGGGTGCTCGGATTGGGGCCAATGTCAACGTACCACTCTTGCGAAAACCCGTTAAGTCGCTTCTTCTTACGTTCAGCCGCTGGATGTCCAAGGCGGACATCAGGGACATCAATAGCGGCCTCCGCTGCATGTGGGCCCACCATGTTGTGACTTTCTGGTTCATGTTGCCAGACACGTTTAGCTTTACGACCACCATCACCCTGGCGATGCACATGCATGGTCTAACTGTGGCGTACGTGCCCATTGACTACCACCAACGGGTGGGTCGGAGTTCGATTCGCCCTGTCCGTGACACGTTCAAGTTCTTCTCGCTGGTCGTTCGAGCCGTGATGTATTTCCGACCCTTGCAGGTGTTTGGCTCCCTAGCCCTGTTTCTCATGATTTCTTCGGCAGCGGCGGGTATCATCTCCAAATTTCTCGGGCAGCAGTTGCCCGACGTGATCATAACGGCTATGTTTTCCACGGGAATCATCCTACTTGCTTTAGGCCTGCTTGGTGATCTCATCAATGTACGACGGAAATAGGACACCGGCGAACCCTGCCGGAATGCTTGGTCCTGTAGAGGCAGAACGGCCGGGCACCATGATGTTGACGGTCCACGGCCATATTAGTGGTCCCTACTGACTCGTCCGGAGCCGGGCGACGCTGGCACGGTAAGAGTGTACTGGTGGCATGAAGCGAGCTATAACCAGAAGTTGTGGATGAGCCTCTGAGGGGAGGCGGCGTATCCTGACGATTGAGGAAACAACTCAATCGTTTTCTGGAAAGGAACAAGGAGGATACGCCATGAGTCAGTGTGAAGCTGCTGAGAGCAGCAGTCAAGTCAACCCCCAAGTCATTGATGGAAAGGAACGCTCGCCCTTGGATGAGGTGCTGCGCCAAGGAGCGCGCCAGATGCTCGTCAAGGCCGTGGAAGCCGAAGTGACCGCCTACATCGAAACGCATCAGCACGAAGTCGACCAGGACGGCCGGCGGCTGGTGGTGCGCAACGGTCACGCCCGCGAGCGCACCATCGTCAGCGGCGTGGGTCAGCTGAAGATCCAGGCGCCGCGGGTCGACGATCGCCGAGTCGATGAGCAGGGCCGGCGCTTTCGTTTCACTTCCCAGATCCTGCCGCCGTATCTGCGGCGCACGAAGAGTGTGGAGGAGTTGATCCCCTGGTTGTACCTGAAAGGGATCTCGACGGGCGATTTCAGCGAAGCGCTGGAGGCCTTGCTGGGGCCCGACGCTCCGGGCCTGTCGGCGACGACGGTGGTGCGTCTCAAAGACGTCTGGCGCCGCGAGTACGAGGCTTGGTCAAAGCGTGACCTCAGCGGCCAGCGGTTTGTTTACATTTGGGCCGATGGCATCTACTCGAATGTTCGTCTGGACGATGAACGGCAGTGTTTGCTGGTTGTGATGGGAGCACTCGAAGACGGTCGCAAGCAACTGCTGGCGGTGCACGACGGCTTTCGCGAAAGCGAACTGTCGTGGCAGGAGTTGCTGGAGGACTTGAAACGGCAGGGGCTCGAGCTGCCGCCGAAGTTGGCGGTGGGCGACGGAGCGATGGGGTTTTGGGCGGCACTGCGGAAAGTCTATCCGGCGACCGGTTAGCAACGCTGCTGGCTCCACAAGACGGCCAACGTGCTCAATAAGCTGCCGCAGAGCATGCAGGGCAAAGCCAAGCAGGCGCTGCGCGACATCTATCTTGCCCAGAGTCGGCAGACGGCGGAGGCCGCTCTGGACCGTTTCAAGAACCTATACGAGAAGAAGTTCCCCAAAGCGGTCGAGTGCCTGGAAAAAGACCGCCAAGTGCTGCTGGCTTTCTACGACTTTCCGGCCGAGCACTGGGGGCACTTGCGGACGACGAACCCGATCGAGTCCACCTTTGCGACGGTCCGTTTGCGGCAGCGACGAACGAAGGGTTGTGGCAGCCGCGAAGCGTCGTTAACGATGGTCTTCATGCTGGCCCGCCAAGCCGAGCGCCACTGGCGACGCCTGAACGGTTCGGAAGTGATTGTTCATGTCTTAGAGGGAAAGGTTTTCAAGGATGGATTGATGGTTCAGGAAAACGCCGCCTGACCTCGCCCATCCACAACATTTGACAATATCTCGCATGAAGCGCGCTTTAATCACAGGCATCACTGGTCAAGACGGATCGTACTTGGCGCGGTTTCTGTTGGCCAAAGGTTACGAAGTCCATGGGGTCGTGAGACGCTCAAGCACCTTCGGCACAGAGCGGCTTACTGACATCTACGAAGATCCCCACCAGAGTGGTGCGCAGCTGATCTTACACTATGGGGACATGTCCGACGCATCTTCTCTCCAGCAGCTACTGGCGAAAGCGGATCCGGAGGAGGTCTACAATCTGGCGGCCCAATCCCATGTGATGGTTTCATTCCATCTACCTGAGTACACAGCGGACATCAACGCCACCGGAACGCTGCGCTTGTTGCAGGCGATTCGTGAGCGGGTTGACGAGACGGGTAAAGTGATTCGCTTCTACCAGGCCGGGTCATCGGAAATGTTTGGTTCCACGGCACCCCCGCAAAACGAACAATGCTTGTTCCGGCCCCGCAGCCCCTACGGCGTCAGTAAGGTGGCCGCCCACTGGTACGTGGTCAACTACCGCGAATCCTATGGCCTATTTCTGTGCAACGGGATTCTGTTCAATCATGAATCTCCCCGACGGGGCGAAACCTTTGTGACGCGCAAGACTACCCGCGCCCTCGGACGCATTAAAGTGGGCCTTCAGGATAAACTCTATCTCGGCAACCTGGACGCCCATCGGGACTGGGGATTCGCCGGCGACTATGTCGAGGCCATGTGGATGATGCTTCAGCAGGACCAAGCAGACGATTACGTCGTTGCTACAGGGAAGCAGCATTCGGTGGGCCAGTTCGTTTCCGAAGCTGCTGCTTTGTTGGGCCTGGATTGGCGGCAACACGTCGAGATCGACGAGCGCTACATCAGGCCGGCGGAGGTGGACAGTCTGCTTGGTGACGCGACAAAGGCGCGCGAGCAACTCGGGTGGCGGCCGAAGGTTGACTTTTCAGAATTGGTTTCGATGATGGTTGATCACGATTACAGGCTGGCCCAAAAAGAATACGCCCTGACGAACCTCGTCACGTCCGACAGCTGAGGGCGCCAATTGGAAACCAAAAGCCGCGTCTATATCGCAGGCCACCAGGGACTTGTGGGATCAGCGATTCTGCGCCATCTGCGGAGAGCGGGTTACCAGCACCTTATTACGCGTGTACGCTCTGAACTGGATCTGACCAGTCAGCCGGCTGTCGAAAAATTCTTTCAACAGGAGAACCCCGAGTATGTTTTTCTGGCGGCGGCCAAGGTCGGCGGCATCCTCGCCAACAGCACCTGCCCGGCTGAGTTCATTCGGGACAACCTCTTGATTCAGACAAATGTAATTGACGCTGCTTTCCGGTGTGGCGTTCGAAAATTCCTTTTTCTTGGCTCCTCCTGTATTTATCCTCAACACGCCACCCAGCCGATGACTGAGGACCAACTCTTGGCTGGCCCTCTCGAACCGAGCAACGAATGGTACGCAATCGTGAAAATCGCAGGCATCAAGATGGCTCAAGCCTATCGACGGCAGCACGGGTTCCCGGTGATCTCCCTGATGCCGACGAACCTGTACGGTCCCGGTGACAATTTTGATTTACGAACTTCGCACGTCGTACCCGCACTGATTCGGAAGTTCCACGAGGGCAAAAATTCAGGTGCTTCTCAGGTTACTGTCTGGGGAACGGGGAAGCCTCGGCGGGAATTCTTATACGTCGAAGATCTGGCAGACGCTGCGCACTTCTTGATGTTAAAGTACGGCTCAGAGAACATCATCAACGTCGGCACCGGTCAGGATCTGAGCATCGCCGAATTGGCCAGGATGGTGTCTGAGATCGTGGGATATCGGGGAGAGATCGTCTTTGACCCTTCGAAACCTGACGGGCCGCCTCGCAAGTTGCTAGACGTTTCCCGCTTGAGCTCCCTGGGCTGGCATGCGCCCACAGATCTGCGGGAAGGCCTGGAACGCACTTGTCGCTGGTTTAGCGAAAACCTCCGCGCTTCGACATGAAACGACTGACACTCCCCTTGGTACAGGGTCGTTTCTCGTTCTCTGTTGTACAGTGAGGAAATGCCGCCCGTCAGGTGGCAGCAGGTAGCTGAGCTTCCCCGTCCCTGCGCTGCCGTCCTCGCAGCACTGAATTTCGCTGAGCCCTCGGAAGAGCTGCTCGTCTCCCTATGCGACGACGAGTGGGATGAGGCCCTGCGGTTTTGCGACCGTTTCCAGCTCACGTTAGTTTTTGGGGATACCTGCCGGCCTCATTTGCCCGACCGCGTCCGCGAACGCGTAGAACAGAATTTCGCAGCCAATTCGCACCGCCTCGGCCGCCTCAAACAAGAGTACCTTCAGATCGCCGACTGCCTTGATTCCCACGGCATCGGGCACGTGGTTCTGAAGGGATTCCTGCAAGCCCCGCGGTTTGTTCGGAACGCCCGACTCCGCATGCAGTACGATCTAGACCTGTTGTGCTCGCCTGAAGACGTGCAGGCAGCCCGGAAGCTTCTTCTCGAACTCAGATTTGACACCGTCCAGGGCCACGAACGCTTACCCATCGACCACCTGCCTCCGATGGTGCGCCGCACTGATTGGCACTGGAAAGGAGATTACTTCGATCCCGACATTCCACCGATCGTCGAGCTGCACTTCCAGCTTTGGGACGAAAAGACCGAGCGCATTCGAGTCACCGGATTGGATAAGTTCCAGCTAACGCGAACCCAGCAGCTTTTCGACGAAAGACTTGTACCTGCTCTTCAACCGGTCAATCAGCTGGGGTACGCGGCACTCCATGCCCTGCGTCACCTGCTGCGCGGCGACCTAAAGCCCGCCCACGCCCTCGAGCTGGCCCATTTTCTCGATAACCAGCGCCACGATCGAGATCTGTGGCGTCAATGGGAAGAGCGGCATGGCTCTTCTCTGCGCCGGCTCGAAGCGGTTTCTTATCTTCTCGTGCAAAGTTGGTTTGGCTGCCGCCTCCCGCCAGCCGTTCAAGAAGAAGTAACCCGTCTGCCGCCTGACGTTCACGGCTGGTTTGCCGAGTTCGCGGTCTCGCCCCTGACCTCACACTACCGGCCTAACAAAGACGAACTCTGGTTGCACCTGGCGCTGTTACCCCGACTGAGCGACCAACTTCGCGTGACCCGACGCAGGTTGCTGCCCCTACGTCTGCCCGGACATGTCGACGCCATGTTCCTACCCGAGGAGCGAATCACACCCCACCTCCGCCGGCGCAAATGGACGCGCTACGCGGCATTCCTCGCGGAGCGACTTCGGTTCCACTGCAACTCGCTTTTGAGAATACTACTCGCGGCGGCGCGCAGGAAAAGAGGTTTCGGGAAGAACTTGTCCACGGGGCATTGAGGCGAGTACTAGCCGAAAGTGCAGTGACACAAAAATGCATACACCCGGATTCCCCGCCGATCGCCCGGCCGCTGTGGATTCATAACGTAAGTTGCTGGATTTAATGGGGTTATTAAAAATTGGCTTTGTTTGGTCATTTCATTGTTCCCATTGCTCGGCTGCTGGGTTTGGTTCGCCGCTTCGATAGTTTTTTGTTGCCCTGCTGCTGTCGCTCGGGGCCGCCTGCCCTTGGGTCGATGTCCCCTCGTATCCCGGTGGAGCGATCGGTCAGGTTTTGCTGAGCCGACCGCGTAGCCGGACCCGTCCAGACGTCGAGAGGAATCTCGACGCGGCACGCTGAAAGCGTGCGCCACAAAAAGGTCGGACCCTTTCATCAAAATGCCGCTGGATCTTAAGAATCGAGATTCGCGCTACGAACCATCCGCAACCCATTGATTCTCTTTGAGTTGCGCCAAATTGGGTTTGTTTCGTATTTTTTTGCGCTGTTCCTCGAGCGTGATGGCGGTCGCTGGCCTCCTCCCTCTTTAGAATAGCGCCTCTGTCAAGTATTTCCGTTGGGCGATGAACGATTGATGTCGACTCGGGCCGGGGAATCAGAGTACCCCTCTGCGCTAATGACCACGCCGCCGTCAGAAAAAGCCGCAGGTCTAGGCGAGCACTGATTGCAACGTCGAGAGGAGTCTCGACGCGGCACGTTAAGAGCGTGCGCCACGAAAGCAAAAGGCTCGTCCCTGACCAACAGCCGCCGTAACATCGGATCGCCTGCTTTGGTGATACTCAACTGGGAAGATCGTTCGCCCGAATCGCGGCTCTTCGGCCGCAGCCCGATCCGGGCGCCGGCGTCCCGGCCGCGACGCGGCCAGCCGAACATCACCGCACAGACCCGCAGGCGTTACCGCGCGGGGGCCCGCGCCCTCACGGGTACGGCTCTGTCGTACTAGCTCCCAACCCCTCCATTTGGTTACGGGGCGTCCCGTTCAGCGAGCGGCCCCCAAAATTCGGCAGCGAACTCTCCCTAGCCACCATTAGGGGTATAATTACAAAAGGCCTAATTCCTATCAAGATAGTAGAGATTGCGCTTCCCGGGCGCGAGAGGAGGGCATGACTTATGGCGACGACGGTGAGTGGTGTCGGCGCTGACCGCTGGGCACACCTGCCGGCGGCTGTGCGAGAGGAAATCGACGTCTACGAGACAGAGCTCCGCCGTGTGCAGCAGGGCCAGATGTCGGAGAAAGTGTTTCTGGAGTTTCGCTTGCGCCACGGCGTCTACGGACAGCGACAGGCCCGTGTACAGATGCAGCGGATCAAGATCCCGTTGGGAATCTTGAATACCGAGCAGATGATTCGGCTGGCGGACCTCTCCGAAGAGTATGCCGACGGGGTCAGCCACATCACTACCCGCCAGGATATCCAGTATCACTTCATTGACATCGACGATACTCCCAACATGATGCGTCGGCTGGCGGAGGTGGGCATCACTACGCGAGAAGCGTGCGGCAATGTCGTCCGAAATGTCACCTGCTGCCCCAGCGCGGGCGTCTGTGCCGACGAGGCCTTCGACGTTACACCCCATGCACGGGCCATGGCGTATTTTCTGCTGCGTCATCCAGACGCGCAGAACTTCGGCCGGAAGTTCAAGATCGCATTCTCGGGATGCGAAGACCATGCCTGTGGGCTAGCCAAGATGCATGACATCGGAGCGATCGCCAAGATCAGCGAAGTCAATGGGAAGCAGGTGCGGGGTTTCAAGGTTTACCTGGGCGGCGGTCTGGGCGCTCTTCCGCACCTGGCAAAACTCTACAGCGAGTTCGTGCCGGTCGAGCTGATGCTCCCGATGGCGCAGGCGATCGCCCGCGTCTTTGCGCGGTTAGGCGAGAAAAAGAATCGTGGGAAAGCCCGCATGAAGTTTCTGATCGCGCGACTTGGGATGGAAGAGTTCAGTCGGCTGCTCGAAGAAGAGCTTTCGAAGCTGCCACACGATGAGCGCTCGGCGCGTGAGTTGGAGAAGGCAACGGCGCAGCTCTCCGACGAGCCCCTGAAGCCCCCTTCCGAGTTGCAACTGCCCGAGAGCCGCGACGCTGACTTGCTGCGCTGGCTCGACCTCAATGTTCATCCGCAGCAGCAAGAGGGCTACTCGATGGTGGAGGTTTTCCTGCCGTTGGGGGATATTTCGGCCGACCAGTTGCGGGCCCTAGCCCATCTGTGCCGGAAGCATGTAAAGGATACGATCCGAACAACCGTGGATCAGAACCTGCTGATCCGATGGGTGGCGAATGGAGATCTCATCGAGTTCTACGACGGGCTGACAGCTTTGTCGCTGGCCCAGGTTGGGGCCGGGCGGTTGCGTGACGTGACGGCCTGCCCGGGCACAGACTCGTGCAAGCTGGGGATTACGTCGTCACGTGGATTGGCGGCTCTGTTGCACGAGAAGTTCCGCAACGGCCTGGGTGACATTGCTAATCGGCAGGACCTGAAAATCAAGATCAGCGGATGCTTTAACTCCTGCGGCCAACACCATATCGCCGACATCGGACTGTTCGGATCCGTGCAACGGAAAGGAAATTCCACAGCACCCGTATTCCAGGTTGTATTGGGCGGTACGACGCAAGGTAACGCGGCTTCCCAGGGCTTAACGGTGAGCAAAATCATGGCGCAAAACGCTCCCGAGGTCGTCCGCAAGCTGACGGAGTTCTACGACCGAGAGAAGAAGGAAGGTGAGACACTCGCGGACGTCGTCGAGCGCGTAGGCAAAGCGCGTGTGAAAGAAGAGCTGCGGGAGTTCTCTCTGTTGCCGACCTATGAGGAAGCACCGCGGTTTTACCAAGACATTCGTCAACCTTGGATCTACGAGAAATCCGTCGGTGTGGGCGAATGTGCCGGTGCGGTCGTCGATCAGGCGGAGTTCATGCTCGAAGATGCCGATCGGCTCAATTTTGAGGCTACCCTGGCATTGGACGAAGGCCGGCATGGAGAAGCAGCGCGAAAAACCTTCGAGGCCAGTAAGAAAGCGGCCGACGGCATCCTCTCGACCCGGGGATTGCTGGTGTCGGATAACTACGACACGGTAGCGGAATTTCGGAAGCACTTCTATGAGACGAATGTTTTCTGGGCTCCGTTTGCGGAGAACTTCTTCCGAGCGGCAGACAAGGGAATCGACGGCCTGACTCCCGAGCAGGCGCGCCGGCGGGTCGAAGAGACGACGCTCTTTATCGAACAGGCGCAGACGGTCTTCAGCCAACTGTAGCAGCACCGTAGGCCCATGCCCTTTATTTAGATCATGACTACAAGAATAGGCAGATTGACCGAGTTCATTCTTGTTGTTCTGGGCACGATCTGGGCCATCGGATGCGCCCAGCAGTCCGAGAAGCAGATCATTGGAGTCGTTTCCAAGGGACAGGCTCACAAGTTCTGGCAATCGATTCACGCCGGAGTCGTGGCAGCGGGCGAGGATTTCGGGGTTGAGATTCTGTGGAACGGGCCGGCCCAAGACACGGACTATAGCAGGCAGATTCAGATCGTCGACTCGATGGTCACTCGGGGTGTGGACGGGCTGGCTATCGCGCCGGTGGAGAAGACCGCTTTGGTGCTGCCCATCGAAAGGGCAGTCAAAGCGGGCATCCCTGTCACCATTTACGACTCGGGACTCGACTCGGACGTCTACATGACTTACGTCGCCACGAACAACTATCAGGCGGGAGAAATGGCCGGACGCAAACTGGCTGAGCTGATGGGCGGCAAGGGTGAGGTCGTCATGGTAATGCACATGCCCGGTAGCGCCTCGTCGATGGACCGCGAGAGGGCTTTCGCGGATGTGATAAGAAGGGAGTTCCCCGAAATCAAGATCGTCGGAAAACAGTACGGGATGGGCGATCGAGCGAAGGTGCTGGCGGCGGCGGAGAACCTCCTAACAGCCAATCCCAACGTGGATGGTATATTCGCCTCGGCCGGGGCAAGCTCGCTCGGCGCCTCGCGGGCGCTTAAGGCACGAGGCGTGGCGGGCAAGGTGAAGTTTGTCGCCTTCGATGCCAGCGATGAACTCATCGAGGACCTCAAGGACGCCACGATCGACGCACTCGTCGCCCAGGACCCCTTTCGCATTGGTTACGAAGCAGTGAAGTCGTTAGCTCAAAAACTGAACGGTGGGACACCGCCCAGAGAGATTGATCTCAGTGCCCGGGTCATCACGCCGCTTGATCTCGACAAGCCGGAAGTGAAAGCGCTCTTGTTCCCGGACCTGAAGAAGTATCTCAAATAGACAGGCCAGACCATTCGCGCAGGGAATCCCCGTTTAGTCGCTCGGAACCAACCGTTTCAACTCTTCAAACCAGTTCTCGACGACGATGAGTTGCCACTGTGTGGATTTATCTTTAGAAGTGTCCCCTGGCCATGGGTGAGGCAGAGACATGACAAAGCAGCAACCGGTTTCGGGAGACCAAGAACACGATCCGCTTGTATACTGTGGCCGGGCCAGGGCCAAAACGGAAATCCTGGATTAAGCGAGATCCCCGAAATGCCCAACCCAAAGCAGCTAACCCGCCGCGACTTCACGAGCCAAAGCGCCGCCACCCTGCTGCTGGGAGCAGCCGCCCACCAGCTTGCCGCCCGCTCTCACAAACCCGAGATCGTCTCCCTCGAAAAGATCTGGGACCGCGCAGAATACAACTCATTCACCGATCTGATCCGATCGCGCAACCGCTGGTACTGCACATTTCGCGAGGGCACAGCTCACGGGGGCGACATTGGCGTCGTGCGTGTGCTGGTTTCCGACGATGCCCGCCAGTGGCGCTCCACCGGTCTCGTCAAAGAGCAAGGAATCGACCTGCGTGATCCTAAGCTATCGGTCATGCCCGACGGCCGCCTCTTATTGCTGATGGGCGGCAGCGTCTACGAACAAGGAGAATACTGGACGCGTTCGCCGCGGATCTCCTTCTCCGCCGACGGCCAAACCTGGACACCCCCGAGACGAGTACTCGCCGAAGACCATTGGCTTTGGCGGGTCACCTGGCACAACGACCGCGGTTATTGTCTTTCGAAATTGAACGAGGGCAACCGTCCGCGCCGGGGTTTCCTCTACACGACGACCGACGCCATTCAGTGGGACTACATCACCGAATTCATGGCCGAGGGCGTGAGCGAAACGACGCTGCGCTTCATGCCGGACGAAGAAATGATCGCGCTGGTTCGTCCCGGCTGGATCGGCAACAGCCGGCCGCCTTACAAACGCTGGAAGTTCCACAAGATGAAGTACAGAATCGGTGGCCCCAACTTCATTCGGCTGCCCGACGGGAACCTATGGGCCAGCGGGCGCCGCTACCACGAAGACGGCTCGGCGACGACCGTCCTTGCGACGATGACCCGGAAGAGCTACGAACCCGTTCTCACCTTGCCCAGCGGCGGTGATACCAGCTATCCCGGCATGGTGTGGCACGACGATCTGCTGTGGATGAGCTATTACTCCTCGCACGAGGGCCGAACCAGCGTGTACCTGGCGAAGATCCGATTGCCGTAGGGCGCGGCCCCTCTTGCGTTGCCGCCCCCCCGAAGGACCACTCAGATTAACATTGGTTGGGCTTCTGCGGCCTTGCTGACGTGTTGGCTAGTATTTGTAAACCGGGGTTCAGGGGCGGACCACAAAGTCTGGACCACTTCGACATTTCTCGCTAAGATGTGACGTGGAAGAGCCGCGATAGTCCCCGTTTATTGGTCGCGTCTCCCGGTGGGTACGCTACCGATTCGTTTGTCGGAGATCCTAAAGCTAGCCTCTGCCGGGATTTCGGTTACCCGCGAAGGGTTTCCAGTCAGTGCGGTCGGTCCTAAGGCGAGAGGTGGACGGCACGACACATGGGGCTCGACCGGAAAACGACGGCAGCCTTACGGGGCGTTCCCCGACCGGTTCGAGCGTCAAATTGCTGTTGACGGCGCGGGGACTGTATCATGTTACGAGTTTGGGGTCCAAATCAACAATTCCGTTTGAACATTTTGCACAGGCTGAGATCTCCGCGACAAGCGAAGGTTGATGTGGCAAGTCGATTTGCAAAGCTGACGCTCCTTTTCTCAATTCCTCTAGCGGTTTGTGTCTCACTTGGTCTCCTCGTTCTAGTTGGACCGTATCTCTCCAACCGAGCGGCCAGCACGGCGGCGGCTCAGTATATCGACTACCCCGATGTGGTCCAGTATGATCTCCAAAGAGAGGGAGGTCATCTCGTGCCCAACCTGGACACGTTGATGCTCGGCGCACGAGCCGACCAGCCGGCAAGAATCGTAACCAATTCCAAGGGATTTAGAAATGCCATCGAGTTCGACTACGAGGTTCCGAAAGGCGTCAGGCGGATTCTGTTCGTGGGAGACTCTTACGTCGACGGAATGAGAACCGACCAGGAACGGACCATTGGTTACCTGCTGGAACAGCGGCTTGCGAGAGACGACCCGGATGGAAAAACGTACCAGGTTCTCATCGCCGGAAACAAAAACCCGGCGAATTCGTGGTACTACCTGCAGGAACACGGGCGAAAGTTCAATCCACACATTGTGATTCTGGGCGTCACCCTCGGCAATGATCTAACCTGGCATAATTACAAGGCCGGGTTGATTCCTGAAAAGACCTCCGACGGAGAAACCATCCTTTCGCCGGCCGACCCGGCTCAACAGGCGGGCCGAAACAGGGATTCACTTCTCCTGCCCGACGAGGCCTATGCGCCGCCGAGCGTTTTCGACGGGCTGAGCGATATTTTGATCCAAATACAGCGGGCGCTGGCGTCGAGCTTGGACGTGTTCTCGCAGCTGACGCCTCCCATTATGGCTCCGCTGCCGAGCACGAGACGGAAAGTATATACAGCGGATTTTCCCGTATCACTGGGTTTGTTCTTCACCCCTGTGCTTTCCGAAGTAGAGGATATGTACGAAGAATTTGAGGAGATCCTGCTGGGCGTCCGCGACGTCGTCAAAAGGAGTGAAGCGGAGCTGTTGGTCGTTCTCTTTCCGGTTCGCATTCAGGTATCAGAGGACGATTGGGGACGACTGGTATCCGCGTATTCGCTGAATGAAAGCCGGTTTGATTTGGACTACCCCAACAGGCGAATTCTCGCGTTTTGTGAAGGTCACGATATCTCTTGTTTGGATCTGCTGACGCGTTTCAAGGCTGCCTGGCGAGACGACCAGGCGACCCTCTACCAGCCGAGGGGAGACATGCATTTCAATAATGAAGGTCAAAGATTGGCAGCGGAGGAAATCGCCAAGGTGCTTGGGCGAAGTGAATATCGATGCTGTGGGCATTGGGCGGGTGATTCGAAGACCCAACCCTGCCTCCCGAAAGAGTTGAGAATCTGGATTTCGTTGAGGGAGGGAGGTGCGCCGCCGCGTTGGTTGATCTCATAGCAAACAGTTGGAAGCATTGCATGGTACATGGTATTTGTGATGCTTCTGATGTTGGTACGGATGGTCAAGGTTCCATTGACGGTTTTGACGGACTTGATTTCCAAGTTGGCGTCAAGGGCTTCCGTTATGGCCTTCTCCAGCTGGGGAAGGGTTGCCGAAGGCTTGGCTGCTGCAGCCGCGTCGGATTCCGGTTGTGCATCTCGTTAGTAAGTGTTCGCACTGCTGGGGTTGAGCTTGGCCGATTCGCTGAGTATCCTGATCGCCTCCTCGAATTCTCGCCGCTCAGATGGTCCCATCCTTCCTCATACTTCATCCATCCGTGCAGGTCATCCTGATCGACCGGGTAAAGCGTCCATGGAACCAGATCTCCAACAAATCAACGCCAAATTGATGGCCGACGCGGCGGCGAATCTGAACATCGATTCGATCCTGGCGATATTCGGTCGTTGGCGCCACGATAAGGACCACCCCTCCGACTGGGTGGACCTGGCCGACTACGCTCACATGGCCAAAGGACAGGGAATCCTACTGGTCGGTAAGCAAGGCAACTTTTCGGTGGACTTGACCGATCCGGGGCCGGGCCTGCTCTATGCCGGCAAAAAAGATTTCCAGGGTCCGGCGGCTAACCGGGTGCTGGAAGCCATCCGACGGTGTCTGGCGCTCGCCGTCCCCTTGGTTGGGGAGCCGGAATACCCGGCATCCCTCGAGCTTCAGCCCGGTTCTTGGGAATTGACCATCAACGATCGCCTGGACTTCCCCAACACAGACGAGACGGACGACCAGCTAGGACCAGACATCAAGTCGGCCCTGGACACCCTGTTCGGTGCAGGCAACTATACGGCCGAACGGGAACCCGACCCCGAGAGGCGCTACGCGTATTCGGTTCGAGCCAACTGGCCGGCCAGCGTCAAAGAGCTCCTCGAAAAAGTGGCGGGGGCCTTTGACTGAGGGCTGGCGCCTCCGAGAGTTGGTGACGTAACAGCCCGCGGCTGCGTACCTGACAGCGGCCTGCCCCCCTCAGAAGCCGCCGGGCGCTGCTGGGCCGGCGCCTGAGCCGGATGGCGCGCTCGGCGTTCCGCCGGGTTCTTGGAACGACCCGTCGGCTGTGGAAGAACGCGCAGGGAGACCGACGATCTGTGCCCCATGGTGAAACGCCATCAGGGCGAAGGCGTAGTAGACAAGGTGATCAACCGGCTGAAGCCGCTTTCCGGCCATTGGCCCGTCGGTAGCAACTCCAAACAGGTTCCATGTGCTACCCGTTTCTTTGCCGAGAATCTTGCCCTTCTTACGCCGAAATTTCAGTCTCTTGCCGTCCAGCTCGGGCGAGAATACTCCAACGGAACCCACCTGTCGGGAGCGGTCGATCCTTCGCGCGTCGTTAACGGATACCGTATCCGGGTAATGGAAGACCACGAATCGATTCTTCTTGATCTTGGACTCCACCACGCCAGAACGCCGCAAATTATCGAAGGTAAAGGCTTTGGTCTTGCCCTCCATGGTCACGGCAACGACCTGTTCGGTGGCTCGAACGGGCAACGGCCGCTTCAAGTCAACGGGCGCCATGAGTCGGCCGCTGAGTGTACCAGAGGGAAAATCAAAAAGGGGCGTCTTGGCCGGGGATTCGGCTCTGCGTTCGTCCTCAGTGCAATGTCGGGCCGCGTGGGGCCGAACGCAAACCAGGCATCACGGCCAAGCTTACTCGTGGAAAACAGTCGCGGGCGTTGGCGAGATCGGTGACTCACACTGCTTCTACGGTCGGCCAAGGTGGCCCGCGACACCGTTAAGTCCGCTTGTATCAGTTCGTTGTCACGTCTTCTTGAAGTCCTATCCCACTATGTCCTACTCGGCGTTGCACCGTGTGCCGCGTGAGGAGAAGTGGGGCCCCTCGGTTTCCCAGCCGAGAAGCATCAAGGAAAACTACTTCCATCCACACGTCGTATAGGTTAGTCTGGAGCCCTGTCGCGGCGGGGGTGAAGGCCATCTTCTTGCAAATTGGGATGATCCCCATCGATCACCGTGGTACGCCACGTGGGTGGCTGGGGAATCCCCCCGGGCCTTCCGGAGCCGGAGCTTCTTTACTCGGTGGATGAGGTGGCCTTTCTCCGGGGGCCTCGAGCGGCGAATCTGCAAACAGAAAACGGATTTTGTGATTTTTGAAACCGGTCCTACGGGCCTAACGTCAGATAGAGGGTATGAGTGCTGCAGCTGTTGCCGCTCTTCCGTTAGCCACCCCGGCCCGCACCCAAACGGCTAGGTCCAAGGTGGGATTCAAGGATAGCGCGGAAGCTGAGCTGGTTCGGCAGTGCCAGGCGGGTGACCAAGAGGCTTTTCGCCAAATCGTCGAGCGGCACCGGGCGAAGGTCTTCTCGATCATCTACGGAATTGTCCGGAATCGTAACGACAGCGAGGACATCGCTCAACAGGTCTTTACGAAGATCTATTTTTCGATTAAGGGCTTCGACTTCCGCTCCTCGCTCATTACGTGGGTCTACAAGATCACTGTCAACGAGTGCTACGACTACCTTCGGAAGCAGAAGGTGAGGAAGCTCGTCTACGAGAGCGATCTAGCCGAGTCAGATGCCCGCACGCTCGAGAACTCGGGGTTGGCTGTTGAGAAATCTCCTCCTGTTGACCGGAGGACTGAACGGCGGGACTATCTGATGAAACTGCTCTCGAAAGTGTCGGAAGAAGAGCGGTTGCTGCTGGTACAAAAGGAAGTGGAAGGGCTTACTGTCGAGGAATTAGCTCGCATGACCGGCCTCAACGAGAATACAGTTAAGGTAAAATTGTTTCGAGCGAGACAGAAGCTGGTAAAAGCGGCTGGTAAACTCGAGAGAGCGGCAACGGGATGAGCCTGGGGGATAGGTTGAGGACGAGGGCCATGGATCACTTTCTTAAGGACAACTTGGAGACATATCTCTCAGGCGAGTTGCATGAGCGTCAGAAGGCGGAGTGGGATGCCTATCTGGCCGCCCATCCGGCGGCTGTCCAACAAGTGGCGCTGTACGAAGAAACCGCGTCTATGTTGAGGGAGTTACGCCCCCCGGAAGACAACTGGTCCGGCGCGCCAGGCTTTTACGATCGGCTGATGGATCGGATTGAAGAACAGCGCCGCATTCCCTTCTGGAGCGTGTTTTCGCAGCCTCCTTTCGGACGGCGCTTTGCTTTCGCCTCTCTGATGTGGTTGGCTTTACTTGGCAGCTACTTCGTCACCTTCACCGACCCCGCGGACTCCCAGAGCCATGTAGCGGAAGCTATCCTAGTCGAAAGGCCATCTCCGGTGTATGAAGTTCGTCTAGGCACCGATCTGAACGAGAACCGCAGCTCGATGTTGGCAACTTTGATCAGCCCCGGGGAGTAAGCATGCATGTCTGAACCGCGAGTCGAATCCTATCGAGGCAAGGCTTTCTTGATCCTGCTGATCGTATTCCTCGGAGGAGCGGTCGCGGGGGCTGTGAGCACGAAAATCTTCAGTCCTCAAGTCGCCGAACCAACTGCAGGCAGGTCCCACGTGCACAAACCGAGCGTTGCGGTCGAGCATCTCCGCGAACGCCTCGACTTGGATGCGGGCCAAGTCAGCCAACTACAGAGCATCCTGGACTATTGCATCATGAAGGAAGCCGATCTGCTGAGTCAGATCGAATACGCGAAAGAAGACGGCCGCCAGCGCATTCTCAAGATCCTCAACAAACAACAGCGCGGCAAGTTCGATGCCGCCCTCCTCGAAGTCCCCAGCGAGTAAACCTATTACATCCAAGTGTGGCGGCGGGGAAGTAGTGGCGGCCTCTACACCCTGACCGTAGGCCCCGCGCGTGCCGGTAGGGGGACTTGTCCTGTCACTAGCGTTCCAGGCTCAGTTGCTTGCTATCGCACAGCCTTGCCATCCGCGACTCGGAGCCGCGAACGCCAGTGAGCGGTGGTAGCGAAATAGCCGCCTTTGCACAGCCTTGCATCGCGCAAACTGAGCCGCGACGGTAACGGAGCGGTCCACAGATGACGCCGCTCAGCGTGGATGAATCCGCGCCCGTCCCAGAGCCGCCACCTGAAACGAGGACAAAATTCTCGTTCCGACACGCAAAGCGGCCAAGTATAGACGACCGAACTTATGAAATAGACTACTTAGGTAACATATTACGATCCGCGTGCCGGCCATCGTTGCGTCCGGGACTTGGGTTCACTTCTCACTGCATATCGCAATCGAGGAGTCTGGTGCGGAGCACTCTTCCTAGCCCGCTTTTCTCACCAGGTGGCGAGGCGAGGTGCGTGAGAGGTTCGTCAGTACGAGGCGCTCGGCGCCCAGTTTCTTGAACAATGCGGGCGTAGCTGAACAGTACGTTGAGCCCGGCGAGCGAGCGCAACGAAGTAATGGCGGGCCTATCGCATACTTCCACCCTCGGCTGGTGAGAAATGCTGCCTAGAATTCGCCGAGCATTCGAGCGATCGCTGGAGACGATCACGCTTGCGCTGATGGCCTCACTCGTTCTGGTCGTCGTCGTCGGGGTAGTTTTTCGCAAGGCCGGGACGTCGCTGGTTTGGTACGACGAGGTTGCTTCGATTCTGCTGGCCTGGCTGACCTATTACGGGGCGGCGCTGGCCGCCCTGAAGCGTTCGCACATCGGCTTCCCGAAACTGATCGAGACCGTCAGCCCAAAACTTCGCCGGGCGCTCACCGTCCTCCGTGATATAGCAGTGTTCGGTTTCTTTGCTCTGACGGCTTGGGCCGGCTGGCGAGTTTTGCTCGTCATCGAAGGCTCTTACCTCGTCAGTTTGCCTTGGGTACCCAGCCAATTGACTCAGTCGGTCATACCGCTGGGAGCCCTCCTGTTCATCGTCGCCGAGCTGCTCAAGACCGTCGAAATCTCTACCCCGCCGGCTTCGCCGCGCGGAGAGGCGGAGCGTCCGTGATTCTTCTTCTCATCTTCCTCGGACTTCTCGCTCTGGTGCTGATTAACGTTCCGATTGCGATCGCGTTGGGGATCGTGGCTGTAGCGGCCCTAGGGATCACTTCGGGGGTGAACGCGCTTCCCAACGTGGCCCTGGTTTTGTTCGACGGCGCGACCAAGTTTCCGTTAATTGCGATTCCGCTGTTCATTCTCGCCGGCGCCATCATGAACGCCTCGGGCATCTCACGTCGTCTGATCGCGTTCGCGTCGGCTTTGTTTGGTTTCGTTAAAGGCGGCCTCGCTATGGTGACGATCGGCACGTCATTGTTTTTCGCCGAGATTTCCGGCTCCGCGGTCGCCGACGTGGCTGCCTTGGGATCCATCCTGATTCCTGCGATGCGGCGCAAGGGCTATCCGACCGCGTTCGCGGCCGCGGTCACCTCATCCGCTTCGACACTGGCGGTGATCATCCCGCCGTCGATTCCGATGATCCTTTACGCCGTCATGTCAGGCACTTCGGTGGTCGAGTTGTTCGTAGCCGGCATCATCCCAGGGGTCCTCGGTGGGGTGCTCATGATGGTGGTGGCTTATGTAGTTTCCGTGCGGCACAACTTTCCGGTGGAAGAGGTTTTCGAGCTGCGGCGTGTTGGGACTACGTTCAAAGAAGCCGGCTGGGCGTTGCTGCTGCCCCTGATCATCCTGGGGGGAATTTTCGGCGGCTGGGTGACCGCTACCGAGGGCGCCGGACTCGCTGTTGTGGCAGCGATTGTGATCGGCGGGTTGATTTATCGCGGGCTCGACTGGGGCCGGCTGCGAGCAGCGATGACCGAAGCCGGTACGCAGACCGCTGTCGTCATGCTTCTGGTGGCAACCTCGGCGCTGCTGGGCGACTACCTCACCGTCGTGCAGGTTCCCCAACAGGTGGCGCAGGGCATGATCGAACTCACGGACAATCCACTGCTCATCCTCGCTTTGCTGAACATATTCTTCCTCGTGATCGGCCTATTCCTGCATTCCGCCGCAGCCATAATCCTGGTGGTTCCGATTGTGATGCCCCTGGTTCACGCGGCGGGCATTGACCCGGTCCACTTCGGCTTGGTGGTGACGCTGAACCTGGGAATCGGCCAGCAAACTCCTCCGGTCGCAAGTGTTCTCGTCACCGCTTGCTCCATCGCCAAAGCGGATATCTGGGAAGTCAGCAAAGCAAACGCTCCCTTCATCGCGGTGTTGCTCGCCATGCTATTGCTGGTGACCTACATACCGGCAATCCCGATGAGTTTGGTGAATCTGTTCTACCGGTGAGGTCTGAGAAGAGGAAGCATTGGCGGGAGTTGCGAAGAAGTTCATGGGAGCAGAGCCCCAAGTCAAGCGCCCAGAAACGCGCGCAATCGAAAAATGGGGACTGCCACCAATTCGCCCCCTTCATGGCCTAGAAACAAAGTACTTAGCCTGAAGCGAATTGGCTGGCTGTACCCGATTTTCGCTTCACTGCTACCACAGGCTGCTCGGCCTACGCTTGATGTGTCCGGGCCTCTTCCAGGAGCCGCTTGGCGCGCGAGGGATTGTAGACACCGCAGGGGCAGAAACGGGCCAGCGTGGCAACAGCCTGCTCGGGTGTCCGCCGACCTTCGCGGACCATATCGAGCATCTTCCTTGCGAAGTTAAAGGAGATCATGCCGTGGCCGCACATCGTAGACACTTCCAAAACCTGGCTGTTGGGCAGGTGATCGTGAGCGTCGAAAAAACCCAATGAGTACTCCACGCTGTGCCGCTTGATTCCGCAGTCTTCGGCGACCTGCTTGGCTCCTTCGACAGACGTGCTCATGTTGACCGACAGACCCAGGTCCGCCTCGATGACGTCTTTCAAACAAGCTTCGGCCTTTTCCTTCGAGTCGAAAACCGCGGCCACGGTCCCGACCTTGTGGACGGCCGCGATCACGGCTTCGCAGTCGGGTTTGGTTTCGCGATTCCAGTGTACGGTCGGGCGCAGGTCGGAAGACGGCCGGTAGCTTCCGAAGTCGGAATTCCCCATGTTCACCGGGCCGTGCTTGACGCAAATGCGCAGGAAAGTCCTTTGCTTCTCTATGGCGCCCTCATCGTTCTTGCCCCTGCACGGAATGGCAAAGATGACGTAGTCGTCCTCGAAGCTTTGCGCCTTACCGTACCGGTGCAAGGTGTTGGTCACCGACAACCTCCTTCTTTTGGATGTTGGTGATGCGGCCCAGGCCGAGGTTGGTTTTTGCGCGCTCAAAGGAATAGCCAAGTTCCTCCAACAGCGGCGCCAACCGCTTGTCCTCTCCGCCTTCATCGCAGCGGGTCGAGAGGCCCAGAGCGACGACGGTATCAATCTGTTTCGCGACCTCGGCAACCGTATCGAGCACCGCCGGCACCTGCTCGATCTTAGTCTTGATTTCTACGATCGCTGAAAGGATCTTCTCGTTGAGCAGGTCCTCTTGGAGGGCGCCGGTAGTCTTGTCCCTCATCAGGTGAGTGATAGGGTTCTTGGGCTCAAAAGCGACTCCCAGCTTGGCCAGGGCGGTTGTCATCGTCTGGATGTGGCGGAAGCGCACGCCGACGCCTGGGCGGCCGAACTCGATGACGTAACCTACTTCACCGACTTCAACGCGGTGGGAGACGTCGTTGGTTTTCACCTCTTCGGTGCCGCGCCCGTGAATGCCAGTGGACTTGTGCTCGACCAACGGGTCGCTGAAAACGCGGCGGGCGATCCGCGGCCATTCCAACTCTTCCATCACGAACGCGGACGTGGGACAGACATCGGGCTCGGGTTCAAACCGGAAGCGGAACAGCTTCGCCAGCCCGCGCACGGAACGTACCATGGTCGGATTCAGGTGCTCGCCGCTCATGCGGTAACACGCGCCACACTCGACACATTCGTCGTAGTTGATCGTGGCCCGGTTAACCTTGGTGTCGACGTAGATGGCGCCCATCGGGCATACAGGCACGCAGTTACTACAAGCCACGCATTTTTGAGGATCAATCCGCAAAGCCGTTTCCGCCGGCGTTTTCGCGATCAGTGTAACACAGGCTCGGAAAGGCTTTCCCCGCCTGTTTCAGACTAAGCCCAAGGACGCGGACCTGGAAAGGCGCCAGGTCCACGCTACAAGCTCGCCTTACGTTCGCGGCTCCGGTTGCTCGTCGCGAGGGTGCGGAATAGGAGCGCCCTGACCGTTCGGTCGAAACCCCCGGTTTTCATCCCCTTGGGTAGGCCGCAGGTCGATGACCGCTCCCTTGCGTTCGCGGCTCTGTTTCGCTCGTTGGGGGCGTGGAATAGTGTACAGACGCCGTGACAGCGTCGCGGGAACGGTGCCAGTTTTAGCGGATTTGAGCGGATTTGAGCGGATTACTGTTAAAACCCTGCCCGTTGACCAAGCAGCCCCTTCTCTATTTCGAGCATACACTACGAGTCAAGGGTTTTGAGGTTCGTGAGCGGATATGTTGCTGATTCTATGGGGATGGGGTGTTGTGACTGGTGGATGCGTGTTAGCAGATAGCGCAGCGGTTACGGCTCGGATCGGCCGGGTGGCGATGAGGAACGGCCGTCGGGGTCACGAGTCGGGAGCGCACCCTTCCGGGGCGCGGGTCTACAGCGCTAGTTGTGCCTCTGTGTGTCGTGTTGGTGCCTACGGATGCATCGGCCCGGGCCACGCCTTGAGAAACGTCCACTGCGGTCTGCTTGGAAGCGCAGCCATAGCCCATTGATTCCGCGTGGATTGTCCGAAATTGGGTTCGTTTCGTTTTTCCTCGATCGTCGAGCGTGGCCGCCGGTCGCGCTGCAGTCCCCCCTTCAGAATAGCGAGCGTGTCAAGGCCAACGGCCGCAGGTCTCGGCAAAACGGCCGCCGAGGCCTGCGCTACGGGACTCGCGGCGAATTTGATGAGGCTCTGGAGTATATCCACATGAATCCCGTTGTGAAAGGACTGGTACAGGATTCGTTCGCCTGGCCTTGGTCCAGTGCTCGGTGGTTCGTCGAGCGCCAAGGGCCTGTCGAGATCGACCAGATACGGTTGCCCTCCGGTCCGAAGTCACGGATCTAAGCCCAAGGACGCGGACCCTGGAACGGCACCAGGTCCGCGCTACAAGCTCACACTTCCAAAATCACTGGGGCGATCAGGGGACGGCTCGAGGTCTCGCGGGAGATGTAACGTCGGAGGTCGATGCGGATCTTTTCTTCCATCACGCCCCAGTCGGTCTTTTCTTCTTCCGAGGAGGTCTCGATCGTCCGGCTAATGACGTCCCGGGCGCCGTCGAGCAGTTGAGAGCTATCCTCGGGCACCACGAAGCCCCGAAAGACGATTTCCGGGGGGCTCTCGAGCTGTCCGCTGTGGCGGTTGATGGCCACGATCGGCACGACGACCCCGAACTCGGAGAGATGCCGCCGGTCTCGAATGACCAGCTCCTCGAGAATTTCGTCCCCCGTCCCTGAATCAATGCAAACGCGCCCCACCGGTACCCGCTCCGCCTTCCGAGCGCCTTGGGAGTCGATCTCCAGTACATCGCCGCTTTGGAGTAAGAACGAATCTTCGAGTCCGGAAGACCGCAAGTGCTGGGCCAGCCGCAAATGTCCGGACAACTGGCGATACTCGCCGTGAATCGGCACAAAGTACTTCGGGCGGACGAGGTTGAGCACCAGCTTGAGCTCCTCTTGGCGACCGTGGCCGGAAACATGCACCGGAGGGTTCATCTCGCCGTAGACGACTTCGGCGCCGCGCTGACAAACGTGATCGATCATTCGAAAGATCGCTTTCTCATTGCCGGGGATCAGCCTTGCGCTCAGCACGACCGTGTCGCCCTCTTCGATCACCGCCTGCCTGTGCTTGCCGACAGCCGCCCGCGACATGGCGGATAGCGGTTCGCCCTGGGTGCCCGAGATGATCACGGTGCGCTCGGAGCGGGGAATCTTCATGAGATCGTTCGGCCGCAACAGCAGCCCGTCGGGAATGTCGAGCAGACCCAACTGGTGCGCCAACTCGCTGGTGGTGACCATGCTGCGCCCCACCAAGGCCACTTTGCGCCCCGCCTCGGCGGATAGGTCGATGATCTGCTGCACGCGGTGTGTGGAAGAGGAAAAACACGTCACGAACAGCGTGTTGGGCGCGTGGGCAAAAAGTTCTTCGAGGCGCGGCCGAACGGCCCTTTCCGACGGCGTGAAGCCCTGCCATTCCGCATTCGTGGAATCGGAAAGCAGCAGCAGCACCCCGCGGCGTCCGTACTCAGCGAAGGCGTGAAGGTCGAACGGCGTCTCGTCGATCGGCGTCTGGTCAATCTTGAAATCTGCCGTGTGGATCACCGTTCCCAGGGGCGTCCCAATCGCCAGCGCCACCGCGTTAGCAATGCTGTGGGTAACGTGAATGAACTCGATTTCAAAGCAACCGAGCGTGATCTTCTCTTGCGGACGGACGACATGAATCGTCGGCTCGTGTTCCAGGTCATGTTCCTTCAAGCGGCGCCGAATGAGCGCTTCCGCGAAACCCGTTGTGTAGACAGGGACTTCGAGTTGCGATAACACGTACGGTACGGCCCCAATGTGGTCTTCGTGACCGTGAGTGACCACCAGACCCCGTAGGTGTTCGCAGTTGTCCAACAGATAGCTGATGTCGGGAACGACGAAGTCAACCCCCAACAGCTCCGATCCCGGAAACAACATCCCGGCGTCGACGACGATGATGTCATCGCCGCAGCGCATCGCCATCATGTTCATCCCGAACTCGCCTAATCCGCCGAGGGGGATGATTTGGAGTTTTTGATCAGACAATGGCCAACCCTCGTATTAGACGCCAGCCTAGCACAGCAGCCCGGGGCAAACGTGTTTGTCGGCGCCTATTGAGGCTCGCAAAATACAGTGACTTTGGAACACGGGCATGCTGTGTCGGGCTTTCGAGCCCGACATTTCCGAATCCATGGTGAACTCGTCTCCCGGACAGTCCACTAGGCCAAGCAGATCAGGCCGCGAGGAACCACCGCCTACATGAAGGCCTTGATGATCTGAGCCTGAATGTCCTGCAGGCTTCGCTGGGCCTGTTGGACTTCGCCGATCTTCGCTTCCAGGTCCGCCATCAGGAAGCGGCGTTCCAATCCGTTCTGGATGATCAGCTTGAGATCGTCGTTGCTCCAGGGCTTTTCGATGTACTGATAGAGGTTGACTTCGTTGATGGCCCTAATGGCGTTTTCCTTGTCCGCGTAGCCGGTCAAAAGGATCCGCGTGGCGTAAGGTTGAAGTTTCTTGACTTGGAGGAAGAACTCAATACCCGTCATCTCGGGCATCAGGTAGTCGGAGATGACCAAATCGATCTGGTTCTCGCGAATTGATTCGAGCGCTTTGAGCGGCGAGCTGAAAGTCAGCATCTCATAGTCAGTTTCGAGCGTGAGGAATGACCGCAGGCTGGCCAAAACCATCTCTTCGTCATCAACAATCACCAGAAGGGGAACCCTGCTGTTGGTCGTGTCGGTCATGATGGGCGCTCTGCTGACTCTAGGTGTACGACAGGCAGTCGAACGGTGAAGGTGGAGCCCTTCCCGATTGCAGTCTCGACGTCGATGTTCCCGCCGTGATCCTGAACGATCTTGAAGCAGATCGAAAGCCCAAGACCTGTTCCCACTCCAACCCCTTTCGTAGTAAACCCGGGATCGAAGATGCGGGGCAGGTTCTCCGGCGGAATGCCGACGCCCGTATCGGAGATTTGAACATTCACCATATCATCTTCGCGGAACGTCTTGATCCTGACCTCACCCTTTCCCTCGACCGCTTGGGATGCGTTGACCAGGAGGTTCATGAAGACCTGGTTGATCTGGTTGGGATGGCAGCGAATGGGTGGGATGTCACCGTACTCCTTGACTACCCGCACGCGATTCTTCAGCTCGTGACGAACCAGAGTGAGCGTACTCTCTAGCCCCTCATGCAGGTCGGCGGTCTTCAGGTCGGCTTCGTCGAGGCGAGCGAAGTTGCGCAAGGTGGTTACGATATAGACGATGCGTTCGCTGGCAAGCTGGTTGACGCGAGAGATGTCTTCCACGACGCTGAGCACGTGTTGCAGCGCCCGATTTTCGCGGACCGCTTCGTCGGACGACTCACTCGTGACGATGCCGCGCAACTTCGCCAGCGAGCGACCTAACGTGTCGGCGTTGCTGTTGATCGTGCCGATCGGTGTATTCATCTCGTGGGCGATTCCGGCCACCAACTTTCCCAACGCCGCCATTTTCTCCTGTTGTACAAGTTGTGATTGCGAGTCGCGCAGGTCACGGGTCCGCTCCTGCACCTCTTTTTCAAGTTCCTCGGCGTGATGGCGGAGATGGCTCGACAGCTTTTCCCGTTCCGTTACGTCGTGACAGATGACTTGAACGATGCGGTTGCCTCCGTAGCTCACCAGGCTCACCCCGACATCGACATAGCTGGGCGCGGCCCCCCGCCGCTCGAGCCGCACGTTGGAGTACTGAAGATGCCCGTCCTGCTGCATCTTCTCGAAGGTCGCCGCATCGGCGAACTCTTCCACCGGAACCACGTCGGCCAGTGTGCGTCCCCGAAGAGCTTCTCGGGGAACGGTAGTGAGCTTTTCGGCCTGCTCGTTGACTTCGATGATCCGACGCGTATCAAGATCGGCGAGCAGAATGGCCTCGCCCGCCTCTTGCATGAGCGCCCGATATTTCGTTTCGGACTCTTGCAGTTCGTGGCTGCGACGCTGCAACTCTTCGTAGAGGCGGGCATTCTCCACTATTTGCGCCGACTGCGAGGCGATGATCGACAGAAGCTTTTGATCTTCGTTGCTAAAATCCTCCCTGGATTGTTTGTTGAAGACGTTGAGCAGGCCCACCATCCTACCCTTGGCGCGTAGCGGTACGCTCAGCAGCGAGTGAATCGGGAAATTGGAGGAGGCTACGGCCTTGAAGCGCGGGTCGTCCTGCAGGTTATTAATGAGTAACGGCTTCTGGTGCTTTAGCATCCACCCGGTCAGTTGCTGCCCAAAGCGAAAGGGGACGACGTCCGAGCCCGAGTGAGCTTTCCGTGCCATCGTGCGAAAAGGGTCGTTGTCGGTCTCGTCTTGCAGCAACATGACCGAACCCTGCTCCACCTTGAGCTGTCGGACGCTCTCTTGAACGATCAGCTCGACGATGGCGTTCACCGACATTGTGGAGCTTACGGCCGTGCCGATCGCGTTGAGGATCGACAGTTCTTCCACAGCCCGCCGAAGCCGGCGATTCTCTTCTTCGAGCTCAGCGAGCGTTTTTTGCGAGGGTTCCGATTCCATCGGTTAGCGTGTTGGTGATTAGCGAAGCAGAACGAGAGGATTTTCTAACACGCAAGCCACGCTGTACAGTGCCAAAGAAAGGCAGTTGCGTATTCATATCAGTATAGGCAATGAGAGCGAACACAGATCCAGGGGGAGCATCGACCGTTCTTTCGGGCGAGGAGGCAGCGAGCTATCAGACTAAGAGTCCCCGCCTTCCCGCTGGTCTCCCGATTTCGAACCCAACCCGGCCGTCAGCAGTGAGCGCACACGTTTGAACAAGGCCTGAAACATCTTAGGCGTGATCTCACTATGGTCGGCCAAGAGGTCGAAGAAGTCCTGCTGTTCAATGCGAAGCAGCCAGCTGTCTTCCTCGGCCGAAGCCGTCACGACACTGGGTTGCTCGTCAAACAACGCCCAATTCCCAATCGTGTCGTCCGGGCCAACGGTAAACATAGCCTGTCCGCCGCGACTCATCTGGATACGGCCCGCAAGCACGACATAAAGAGCGCTGGCCGGCGCGTGTTCGTTGAACAAGACTTCGCCTCGGGCATACGGAATTTGCTTGGCGATTGATGCCAGCAGGGCTAATAGGTCCGTCTCGAGCTCCGCAAACAAATCGACCTTCTGCAAGCGGATTGCTCGATCAAGAGTGGTCAGTGTTTCCATGGACTGCTACGTAATTCGTTTCCTAGCCCGAGTCTTCTTCCGAGCGCGCCTTCGTCAGTCGGGCGTGCGCGGCGAGTGCCGTCTCCGCCAGCATCGGGTCAGGGGCGTGCTTCAATTTTTCCACTGCGGGGGTGAGCCCAACCATCCTCGACTCGGCCGCCACGTAGCTTGCGCAGGCTTGGAGCCACGGGTCGTCGGAGTTGAGCAACGTTTCTAGAACTTCACCGTACGCCACTGGCCTGACACTAAAGAACTCTCGACCGGCGCGCAACACACTCGGCCCCACGCCGTTCTCGAGAAGCGGCAGAAGCATTTGGCGCACCGGGTTGCTCAAACGGCTGTCGAGAAATTCTACCGCGTTGGCCCGCAGATCACGCCGACCACTGACGATCCGATGATAGGAATCGCGGATCTCACGCTGGGGGTAGATCAGCTCGAGCAAAAGAAAACTCCATTCGAGATGCTGTTCCAGGCGCTCGTTCAAGGTGCGCCGAAGGAATTGGACCCCCTCGGCGACCCGCAGGACGGGAATCCCGGTAAGCAGGATTGCCGTCTGGTAGTAGCTTTTCAGTTCGAGGACCAACAGACCCGAAATCTTGTCCGATTCAAAGTGCGCTCGGGGTTCCTGCCGACGGATGCGGCCGAGTGCTCGCAGTACTTCGATGCCGACAGCGCGATCGACCTTCTCCAGGCATGCTACGAGCGACCGGGTGGCTTCAGGTCCCCCAATGTCACTGACTACCCGTGGAACGCGCCGCCGTACTCCGACATCAACGGATGTGTCAGTCATGGCCGTTGTCAGGCGGTCGAGAATCGGTTCACCCAAGGCGGCCAGAGCCTTGCGCGCTTCGCGCCTCAACGTTTGGCTCCCCAGCATGGAAATGATTGCCGCTGCCTTGCTGGTCGGCTTAAGGACGACTGCGCTCTTAAGCGCCGAACGGACGACTTCAGGATCGTCGTCTTCGAGGAACGCGAGGAGATAAGGGCTCAATTTTTCTGTCTTCGGCGCCAAGCCCAGCAGCCGTGCCGCGGTCACCCGCGACAGGGTCGGGTCGTGCTCAGTCGCCTGCATGTAGTCGAGGAAGATCCTGCTGGCCGCCGCCGTATCGGACTCTCGGTGGTGAAGCAGGCGGACGGCGACTGTCGCGGCCAGGTCCCGGTCGGCGCTTTCCAGCCGCTCCTTCATTGCCGGCAAGGCCTCAGAAGGATCTTGCTGCTCCAGGTATGCAAGAGCCTGCCAACGGCTCTCGACGCGGTCTTCGCGCTCCAGAAACTGGAGCACGTCCTTTTCACAACCTGGAATATTGCGGCTGCTCACCGTGGCCATCGCCTTGCGCCGGATGGTAATCGATTCGTGGGTCAAAAGCGATGCCAGTTGGGCCTGACGCGCGGTGACGCCGCCGAACTGCATCCACTCGACTGCCGTTTCAATGGCTCTGGGGTCCGATCCCTCTAGAGACTCCTCGAGCTGCGTCGGCGGTGGGGACTCAGCCAATTGCCGAAGCAACTCTTCCGCACTAATGTCCTGCCGCTCGATGCTATTGCGTAGATTGGCAATGTACTCTCCTCGGAGTTGCCACACCACGACCAACCACCCCGCTACGCAGGCTAGGCTGACCCAGCTCACCTTCTGCGTCTCCAAATGTAGCCCTGTGACCAGCAGTAGCAGGACTAAGCTGGCTAAGCCGTCAGCCGTGCGGCTGACAACCATATCGAGGAAGCTCTTGACTTGACCACGGACGGCAGCTGCTATGGGGACATAAAGCAGCTCAACGGACGCTCGGTCGACCGAGTGCCGGAAGCCCTGGTCCAAAGCTCTCGCCAGTACGGCCGCTCCTAGCGAAGACGACAGTAGGAGGGCGGTCGCTCCAATCAGCAACGAAGACGGGAGAATGAACAAACAAAGGCCCAGCCCGACCCAGCGCAACAGACGCCCGGTCAGCAGCACATGGAACAAGAAAGAAAGGACAGCGAGGTAACCATAGAAATTGCCGAAAAAAGGCGTCATGGCTTGGGGATCTGCAAGGAAATGCACTTGCACCGTGGCCTTGAATTGATACTTGACGAGCGTGCTGACTACGGTCGAAAGAAACAGGGCGGTGGTGATCAGTGAGAGGTAACGAGTCTCGCGAACCAGCTGCAGGCTTTGCCGCATCGAGGCCTTGGCCTTTCCCTTGCCGCTCATCTGAACTACCGGTGTCTGTGCCCCTCGGCTAAGCCACGAGACGATCAGCGCACAAACGAGAACGAGTCCTACCGCCGCCAGAGGGATGTTTGCCGTGCCCATGTGCGGGCCGACCTGGCTGGTAAACTGCCCCCCGAGAGCCGCGCCTAGAATTCCGCCGCTGCCGATCACAGAGAAGAGGCGCTTAGCCTGACGAGTCGTAAAAAGGGAGCCGGCCAAGGACCACACCTGGCTTGGTATGAGGACCGTGAAGACTCCCACCCAGACATAGAGCAACGCCGGGATGCCCGCCACGCCCCAGCGCAGCAATCCCCATAGAAGAAGAAGGCTCGCCGCCAGAAATATTTGTGTGCCGCTGATGAGGCGGCCTTGGGGGACACGGTTCGAGAGACGCAAGTAGAGGCTCACCAGGACGGCGACGAGCACTGTGATCGACAGGTCCACCAACGGCAGGCGTCGAGCGTCGAATTCCCTTAGGAATAACGAGTCGGCGGCGGCCTTCAGAGAGATGACCGAGGCGATGCCGAGCAGCAGATAAACTGCTAGGCCCAACGTCGGGCGCAGTTCGCCAGGCTGGATGTTGAAGTAGTCGAGGATTCTGTCTTGCAGGCGTTTTGCGACCGGTGAAACTGCCATGGGCGCCCCGTGCGGGCGTATTCTCCGAACCCGTGGACCGACGGAGAAACCCTTCCATTATAGTGGCCGGTCCGGCCGGCCTCTATCGGAAAGTCCCGGGCGGGATTACAACTCTGGCGGGTAGTAGCCGGTTCGGTGACGGATTTTTGTCTCAGCCTTGAGAGTGACTTTGACTTTGATCGCACGGAACTTCTGGTCACTGAAGGGAGCGGGAGGATTGTACGCTAGGATGTACTGGCTTTGGACATCGCCCGCAACTGCCAGGATGGCTCGATACAGTGCCTCTAGCTGGGCGCGAGCGTATTCACCGGTACCCACGGTTCGCACGTAATTGCCGGCGTCTTGGGGTTTCGAGAGAACGCCCGATATGTCGCTGTGGACCCCCTCCATGGGAGTCCCGACCCGGCCTCCCGTGGCGCGGGCCAACTTATAGAGGTTTTTTTCTTCTTCTTCGTGAAAACCCCAGGCTACCGTGCTCACGCCGAATATCGTGACGTGGTTGCGCTGCGCCTGGGAGATGACCTCCTCGAGGGTGCGCTTGCTGGCGTTGTCGTGCCCGTCGCCGACGATGACGATGACCTTCCGAGGCTCGCCCAACCCCTGGTAGGTCGCCGACGCCAGTTGCTCCGTGCAAGCCGCGTAAATGGCATCGAGCATGGCGCTGCCACCGCCGTGTTTGAGCCTTTCCATCCTCTGCGCAATGGGGTAGGGATCACCGGTCGTTTTCACGAGGAGGTCGACCTCGGTGTGATAGCCGACCAGAAAGCCCTTGTTCCGGCCCCCTTCGGGAATCAGGATATACGCCAAATCGCCGATCGATTCCTTGTAGCTCTTGTAGTAGGTGCGGGCCGTGTTGCTCAACTCGACCAAGAAGCCGACCCACAAAGGTGGTTTGGCTTCTTCCGCCGTGCTTGAGGTGAAGTAGCGGATGTCGACTCGCCGGCCGTCTTCGTAGACCTCGAAGTCGTCCTTGTTTAGATCGATGATGTACTTGCCTTCGCTGTCGGTGACCGTCACCGGAACGTTGACGACATCGACATCGACTCGAATGGTTTCCGACGACTGCTCCGCTTGCTGCCCACATAGCAAGCCGCAACAGATCAGCACCGAGACGGAGACACGACTCCACATAGCGGATGAAAACCCGTCCTTATTCTAACCTAAGTGTTCGCTCCCGGAATCGGGTCACTTGGTCCGAAAACCGACAAGCGTACTTGTAAGCGGAGCGCCTTTCAGCCGTCAGGTTCAGTGACAGGCATCGGCGGGGTCTCAGGCGGATGGTTTTGATCGGGTCACGGCTGTGTGTAATCCGGGACTCCCCGCTCACCAATCTCCCGCCTTCCAGCCGGGCTTCCAGTTCGACGTTGGTTAGCGTGGACGGAAAGATCCTCCCACGTATCGCCAGAACCTCGCTCGAGAGTTGTACGGCTTGCTGAAAATCGCCGCTCACGGCTGTGAGGGCTGTCAGAAATAGGTTTCCGAAGCTGTGCCCGTCGAGACGCTTGCCGCCGGAGAATCGATGTTGGAGCAGCTTGGACAGTAACGCCTCGTCTTCCGCCAGAGCGACCATGCAGTTTCGAATATCACCCGGGGCAAGGATATCGAATTCGCGGCGCAACCTCCCTGAGCTTCCCCCGTCGTCGCTGACGGTTACGATGGCAGCTAGCTCGACCTTCAGGGATCGGGCTCCTGGTCCGCTCCCTTCAGCTGGGCTAAATCGCTTCAGTCCGGCCAGCACCGTGGAGAGACCCGTGCTTCCACCCATAGCCACAATACGGCACGGTTCCTCAGCGGCCTTGAGCCGCTTCGGGCCTGGACGGTTACCCGGGCCCGTTCCCTTCTTGGCTGGTCGCTCGGATGGTTGGTGGCCGCCTTTGGATGGCACATCGCGTTGCAGCTAGCTGGGAGGGGGCGCCGAGGAGCGCAAGAGCTCGGCAATGAAAGGGTCTTCGCGCACGGCCGCCAGGTCCGAATCGTTCAGCGCCAGCGGCCGGTTTCTGGGATTCAATTCTATGGCCCGGCTTAGGCTTCGATGGGCGTCCACGGTGTTTCCGCTTATGGCATGCAGTACAGCGATCGCGTAATGTATGTGATCGGCCTGCGGGTCCAGCTTCAAGGCTTCGCTTAAATGATGCTCCGCCTCATCCAATTGGCGGTCATTCATAAGCCTAATCCCATAGTTGTAGTAGTCATCAGCGCTCTTGAGACGGAGTTTACTCGTTTCAATCCGACTGCGGCAGATGTCGGCGTAAACTTTCGCTCGGTGTCGCAAAGTGGTATCCGGTCCATCCGCCGCCTTCTCAAAGCGCGACCGTGCCTGGGCAAACTTCCTGCTGTTGAGATGACCGACTGCCGCTTCGTAGTGAGCAGCCTGGCGCTCGCTGAGCTGGCGGGCGATGCGTGCCTCCTGCGCCAGCTTACGGGCTTGGGCTGCCTCTTCGGCCCTAGCGGAACGAATGGCTGAACTGGTTGGGGTGAACGAGACCGGCTTTCGGCCGATCGCTTTCTTGGCGCTCTTGGCTGCTCGCGGTGCGGCGGCCTTCCCGGACTTCTGTCCTTTCGCCGCCTTCTTCGGACTCGGGGCTGTCTTGCCTATTTTCTTCGCGGGGGCCGCGGGGCGCGATGGGGGCTTCTTTTTCAAAGACGCACTCCGCGGTGCTGACTTGACCTTCTTCGACACCTTTGCCCTCTTCGAAGTCTTCGCGCGCTTGGGCGCCACAGACGTTTTGGAGGATACTGCCTTCTTTTTCTTGGCCGTAACTCCTCCTCTCCGAGCGCTATTCGAGGACTCCGCCAACCTGGACGACGGAGATCGGCGATTGCTAAAGCTAGCTTCCCCTTCGACAGGCCGCTCAGTGGGACCCGGAAGGCGCCAGTGGGCCCGCCCTAAAACGCAGTGCGAGCAGGTCCAATGCAGCTAGTGCGTCAACCTCCAGGATGTCAGTTTTATAGCAGATTCCGCGAAACCAGAGCAACCCGGTCACCCTTCCAGCCGACTACTATCCGGTCCAATATGTTTTGATTCTGTTCCTTCCTCGGATATGGCTCCGTTCAGACCGTAAGCCGGACCCTGAGATCACCCAAGATGGGGCTTGAGCACATTGACGAGATCCTGGACCGAGTCGGCGCTGTTCTTCAGCTCAGCACTTTCCTGATCATTTAGGTTCAGCTCGTAGATTTTTTCGATCCCGCGGGCCCCGAGCTTGACGGGCACGCCGACGAACAGCCCGTTGATTCCATACTCCCCCTCCAGGTAGGCCGCGCAGGGGAGGACTTTCTTCTTGTCTTTGAGGATCGATTCGACCATCTCCACGACCGCCGACGAAGGAGCGTAGAAGGCACTGCCTGTCTTCAGGTACTTGACGATTTCCCCTCCCCCCTGGCGGGTCCTTTCCACGATCTTGTCGATAGTTTCCGCGTCCAGAAGGTCGCTAATCGGGATGCCGGAGACACTGGTGTAGCGCACGAGCGGCACCATGGTATCTCCGTGGCCTCCCAGCACAAAGGCCACCACGTTTTCGACCGAGACCTGGGCGGCTTCGGCGAGAAACGTCCGAAAGCGGGCCGTGTCGAGAATTCCGGCCATTCCGACCACTCTGTTTTTGGCGAATCCGCTGAGCTTGTACGCCACGTGACACATTGCGTCCAGCGGGTTGGAAACGATCACCAAAATACAGTTGGGCGAGTATTTGACCGCCGGCTCGACGCAAGCCTTCATGATTTCGTAATTCTTCATCAACAGATCGTCCCGGCTCATGCCCGGCTTGCGCGGCAAGCCCGCCGTGATGACGACAATGTCGGAGTTCGCCGTCACTTTGTAATCGTTGGCCCCCATGATCTTCACGTCCGACCCCTCGACCGGACAGGCCTCGAGCATGTCTAGCGCTTTCCCCTGGGGGACGCCCTCCACGATGTCCACCAGTACGACGTCGGCTAACTCTTTATCGGCGAGCCGCAAGGCGCAACTGGCTCCGACGTTGCCGGCGCCAACGACCGTAACTTTGTTCCTCATCTCTTATCTCTTCGGGCGGCGCGAGTAGCGCTAGCTTACTCGCCTCCCTAGATTCAGAAGCGCCCGATCGCGGCCCCTTTATGACTCGCCCACGCACTTCAAGGGCCGAACGGCAATCGCAAGCGGGACGGAACTTAGCCGGCCGCAAGCTGTGCCATGTTGTTGACTATCTCGACCGCAAACTCGCTTGTCTTCAGCTTCTTCGCCCCTTCCATCTGGCGATGCAGATCATAGGTCACCGTCTTGTTGCCGATGGCTTGGGTGATACCGGCCTCGATCCGATCCGCCACGTCCTCCCAGCCCATAAAACGAAACATCATAGCGCCGGAGAGGATCAGGCTCGACGGATTGATGACGTCCTGATCGGCGTATTTCGGGGCCGTCCCGTGCGTAGCTTCGAAGACTCCATGTTCATCGCCGATGTTGGCGCCCGGAGCCATGCCTAACCCACCGACCTGCGCCGCGCAGGCGTCCGATAGGTAGTCCCCATTCAGATTCGTCGTTGCAATCACGTCGTACTCGGTGGGCCGCAACAGCACCTGTTGAAACATCGAATCGGCGATACGGTCCTTGACGATAATTTTCCCCTCGGGAGCGGCGGCGCCAACCTCCTCTTCCGTCACGCAAGTTTCGGGGAATTCTTCTTTCGCAACCTCGTAACCCCAGTCGCGGAACGCGCCCTCGGTGAACTTCTGGATGTTGCCCTTATGGACAAGCGTGACACTTTTGCGGCCATTCTCAATAGCGTATTGGAGAGCTCGCCGGACAAGCCTCTTCGATCCCGTCACGCTTACCGGCTTGATGCCGATACCGGAGTCCTCGCGGATCGTGCTGCCCATCTTTTGATTTAAGAACTCGATCACCTGACTGGCTTCGGCAGTCCCTTGACGCCACTCGATCCCGGCGTAAACGTCTTCGGTATTCTCTCGGAAGACCACCACATCCAGCTTTTCCGGGTGTCTCATCGGCGACGGTACGCCCGGGAAATATCGAACCGGTCGCATGCAAACATAGAGCGTCAAGATCTGCCGTAGAGCTACGTTGAGGCTGCGAATGCCGCCGCCGACTGGGGTCGTCAGCGGCCCCTTGATCGCGATGTGAAAATGCCGAATCGCCTCCACGGTGTCATCGGGCAACCAACTGTTAAAGCGATCGAAGGCCTTTTGCCCTGCAAATATCTCATACCAAATGACTTGGCGTGTCCCCCCATATGCCTGTTCCACAGCGGCGTCGAACACGTGCCGGGAGGCCTTCCATATGTCCCGCCCGGTCCCGTCGCCTTCGATGAAGGGGATGATCGGGCGGTCAGGGACGACGAACTTGCCCTCCCGGACCGCAATGACGTCGCCAGCGGACGGTACTGGATTCCCGTTGAACGATCTCAGCATCGTGCGGAATTTTCCGGGTCCCTATGACGACGACCGTGGGCGCCGCCTATGTCCCACCGGTGCCCCGTTTTGAGGAGGAAAGGTAGGAATGAGACGGGGTACGGCCTGCCCAACGTTTTCGTCCTGCAAGGACCAACGGCTTGGACTAAAAACGTAAGAGTTTAGCAAGTCCCGCTGGAAGCGGCAAATGAAGGCTGGGCGTAGTGTCCGGTTTCGAAGTTCGCGCAATTATTCTGCTTCACCCGTCGGTCGCCGTCAGCCGCGTTCACGCAGCTTCGTCGAGGTCCTAGCGCTGGCCGTTTTACGGCTGGTCGTGAAGCAGGCGCAAGAATTCGTCCTAGCCACGTCGTGCGGACAAGACTTCCTGACGTGGCGCACGCTTTCAGCGTTCCGTGTGGGGCTTTCAAGCCCGACATTTTCGAAATCCATAGCGAACTCGTCTACAGGAGAGTCCCCTAGCAGTCGAACGCAATAAGCCTACAGACAACCACCAAACAAGCCGATATAACCGTTATGGTCCAACCAATTCGAGAAAGGCGCGCAAGCCCGCGGCGTCGGGTCGACCTGCCGGCCGGGCTCAAGATTTCTTCCTACGGTGAAAGTGAATCCCCTCGGAAGTTCGCGGCCAAGCTTGTTGACGTGAATGAAACCGGGATCGGCGTCGAAATGTTCGTGCCCTTGGTCGTCGGATCGGCCGTTTCGCTAGCAGGTGACCTCTACAACTCTGATTACTCTCTCCACATTCAAGGGAAGGCCCGGGTCATCTATTGCCACTGCGGGAAGGAAGGCGTGTTCCGCATCGGGCTAACCTACGAACAGGTCGCCTACCGCAAGATCGCCTGAGGGCAAACAATCGCCGCCCGAGCCGTGCTGTCGAAAAACAGGATCGAGCTAGCTTTCAACGTCGTCGGACCCCAGCGGCTCTGCCGTGCCGGCAACGCCAAGATGCGCTCCTCGATTGCCGCCGGGGGCTGGTTGCGGCGCCACCGCGGCGACCGCGAATGATCTTGCAAGCGATCGGGGCCGCACTGCTTGTAGCGGTCCAGCCACTTGTAACCCAGCGACGGCTGATACCGTAACGGCGACACAACTACCGCCTACGATCCCTCTGCGCCACTCGCCGTGTTCTTCTTGCTGGTGGGTTTCTTCTCGTCGGCCCGTTCCCCGCGAATCAAGTCCTCGTAGGTTTCCCGTTCACGAATCACCTGAAATCGATCTTCCTCGACCAGCGCCTCCGGCGGCCGTGGACGCGAGTTGTAGTTGGAAGACAGGACAAAGCCATAGGCCCCTGCCGTCGAGACCGCCAGCAGCTCGCCAGGCTCGACATCTTCCATCTCTCGATCGCGAGCCAGAAAGTCGCCCGTTTCACATACCGGCCCCACAACGTCGGCGCGCACCATAGCTCGTCCGCTCGACCGCACGACCGGGATGATCTCGTGATAGGACTGATAAAGCGCCGGCCGGATCAGGTCGTTCATGGCGGCGTCAACGATGACGAACTCTTTGCCGACCGTCCGCTTGCGATAGAGGACTCTCGTCAGTAACACGCCGGCCTGACCGACAATCGAGCGTCCGGGCTCGAGCAGTAGCGTCAGATCTTTTCCCTCCAGCTTGGCGGCTAACGCACTCGCGTAGTCGCCCACCGACGGGCTGGCATCCTGCTCCCGATAGGCGACCGCCAGGCCTCCGCCCAAATCCAGATAGCGGATGTTGAACCCGCGCTTTCTAAGACCGAGCGCTAAGGCGATGACCTTGTCGAGTGCATCGAAAAAAGCTCCCGTGTCGAAGATTTGCGAGCCAATGTGGCAGCTTACGCCTTCCAGCCGAACATGAGAAAGGGAAGCTTGCCGTTCGTAGATTCCCTCCGCTTGTTCCATTTCGACGCCGAACTTGTGTTCCCGCAAGCCGGTGGCGATGTAGGGGTGCGTCTCGGCGTCGATATCCGGATTGACTCGCAGGGCCGCTCTGGGCCGCTCGTCCAGACGCCGCGCAAGCTTGTTCAGCAGCAGCAACTCCGCTTCCGACTCGCAGTTGAAGACCCCGATCTTGGCCTCAAGTGCGTACTCGATTTCCTCTACCGTCTTACCGACGCCGGAGAATACGACTTTCGACGCGTCTCCCCCAGCCTGCAGCACGCGGAACAATTCACCTCCGGAGACGATATCGAACCCCGATCCCTCGCGAGCGAGCAGTGCCAGTATTCCTAACGACGAGTTGGCCTTTACGGAGTAGTGAATCTCGTGCGGGCGCGACAGGGCAGTTGAGTAGGCTCGATAGTTGGCGACTATCGAGCTTGCTGAATACACGTAGCAGGGCGTACTGAGATCGCGCGCAAGGTCAGCCAACGAAACCTCCTCGCAGTAGAGCTGCTGCTGTCGATACTCAAATCCCAACCTTGACATTGGCTTCTGAGATCATTGTTGCAAGATCGGGGGAAGAGCGGACCTTGCTGAGAGCGGACCTTGCTGTTGATTCCGACAAACGGCCCGGCTCCACGGCGACGGAACCTGTCGTCGAGCTGCTGAGCACCCTGCCTGGCGGATCAAGCGCTCCTGTTAGTACTCCATTTCACAAATACACTCACGTTTCGGGGGCAGGCGGGCACAGCATGCTGTGCCCCTACAGATCTGTGGGATGCCTGGAAACGTAGGGGCACGGCATGCCCTGCGCGAAGTTCCCGATCGTCCACCTGGCTTCTAAATATACGTGACCGAACTTATGAAATAGACTACTTCCTCTGTCGCTTTGACGACGATCACCGTGCCATGCCACCCACGGTTCCGCCTTACGGCTCCACCGTGGGCTACTATCCTATGCCCCTCCGGGGCTGGACCGGCCCCAACTAACGAGTATTGGGGCTAGGAACCGGATGAGCGATGAGGTGAAGAAGACTGTTGAAGAATCTCCACGCTCGAGCTGGAACCGATTCGGGTGGCCCCCGCGGCCATCATTGCTTTCATGGCGGCGTACGAACGAATGCCTCCCGCGGCTTCGACGCCCATTGTCTTACCGACCACTTTAGACATGAGCGCCACATCGGAGGGGTCAGCTCCCGCGGAACCGAACCCGGTGGATGTCTTGACGAAGTCCGCGCCAGCGAGTTTGGCGAGCACGGAGCCTGTGATCTTTTCATCTTTGTTCAGGGAGCCGGTCTCCAGGATCACCTTGACCACCACGTCAGCCTGGTGAGCGAGTGCAACAACCGATCGGATATCGGTGAAAACGAGATCACGGTTTCCGGATTTTAGCGCGCCAACGTTTGTCACCATGTCGATTTCCCTGGCGCCGAGTTTCATTACTTGCTCGGTCTCTACACACTTCACGGGCGTGACCGTGGCACCGTGGGGAAAACCGATTACCGTCGAAACTTCGACTTCAGAAGCACGAAGCTCCCGTACTGCCCGCGCCACCCAACTTGGCTGGACGCAAACAGTTGCGAACCCATGGCGATCGGCCTCGGAACACAGCTTCATGATCTCGGACTCCGTGGCATCGGGTCTGAGGAGCGTATGATCCATCAGGCTTGCAATACCCTTTCCCGGCGGGGTCCAATCGATGTCGCCCCATCCGTCAAGCCGCGGCGCCGGGGCTGCGCTGGACTTCCCTAGCGGCCCGCAGGCGCACGAAGATACTTCGTCCAACCGGCTCTTCAGCGGCGAGTCGCCGACCTGGGCCAGCAGCTCGTCCCCGATCCGCCGAACCAGGGCGTCGAGTTCTTGTTGTGTCACCGCCATCGTGTAGGGCGATCCCGCGCGAAACTATCTCATAAGAGTAACGTTTTTGTCGGGACCCGGCCCAGACACTCTCCGGAGGATCTCGTCAGCTGATCGCTCGTCCGCGCCGACTGTTGCGCCGACAGTCACCTCACGGCAGGCTGTTGCTGGGTACAACAGTGAATCGTGCCGAACCCCCAGGCCAGATCTACGCTATGGATCCCTACGACCTCGCGGTCGGGAAACAGCTTTTCAAGGGCGTCAAGTGCAACACGGTCGTTGGGGTCGTTGAAGGTCGGCACGAGGACAAGGCCGTTGGCGATGTAGAAATTGGCGTAGCTTGCGGGCAAGCGATAGCGCTCGAAATAGAGCGCCCGGGGCATAGGTAGCTCGACGATATCCAGGCGCCTCCCGTCTTGGTCCGTCGCGCCGCGAAGCCTCTGGAGGTTACGCCTCAAAGGCGCATAGTTTGGGTCGTTACGATCGGGTTCGACGGCGGCAACAACGGTCCGTGGCCCGACAAATCGAGCGACATCATCCACATGGCCTCCGGTATCATCGCCGGCGATTCCGTTTGCCAGCCATACGACCCGGCGGACATTGAAGTGGTTGCCTAGAATCTCTTCGACTTGCCCCTTGTTCAAGCCGGGATTACGTTGCTGCTTCTTCCCGAGCAAACACTCCTCCGTAGCAAGGATTGTTCCCCGCCCGTTGACGTCTATGGCACCTCCCTCGAGAACGATGCGGCGGCTGCCGCAGCTAGGTCGCCAAGCGCGGACACCTGCCAACCGTGCGATGTGGTCAGCTACTTTGGTGTCCCGCTTCCAATTTGAATACCGAGCCCAGGCGTTGAAACGCCAGCAGACAGCCCCGATCTCAGGACCCTTGGTTACAAAGATGGGACCCGAGTCCCGAAGCCAGGAACGGTCAGTCGCGATTCGATGGAATGACACGCGCGAAAGATCCACCCTAGCCTGCTTGAGCATCTTGCGGATACGCTCTTCGTGCCTGCTGCTCTCAACGATCACGCGGACGAGCTCACGCCGGCAGAGGTGGCGAACGATTTCGACGTACACCCAGTGAACCGAGGCTAGCTTACCGGGCCAGTCTTCGCGGTTGTGCGGCCAGGCAATCCAGGTGGCATCGTGGGGTTCCCACTCGGCGGGCATGCGGAAACCCTGGGCCCGCGGCGTGTGCTCGTCAGGCATGCCCTACCTAGCAGCCCGTGGTAGAAGTGAGTCCGGGCAAAAAATGGGGACTGCCATCCGATTTTCGTTCGTCGAAGTGCTTTGTGTCTAATGAAGATAGACTGCGAAAATCGGTGGCTATACCCATTTTTTGTGTCACTGGACTTTCACCCCGGGCTAGACCCGTTCGTCGAGAAACCGACTGCCGATCTCTTGATAGGCGTCGATGCGGCGATCTCTGAGAAACGGCCAGTTGCGCCGTGTCTCCTCGATCAGTCCGAGATCACATTCAACGATCAGCAGTTCTTCGCGGTCTCGCGAAGCTTCACCAAGAACATGCCCAAACGGGTCGCAAACGAAAGAGCCGCCCCAGAACTCGATGCCATCGTAGCCGGCCGGTCTTTGCTCGGATTGCACGAGCGGGCGCTCATGACCCACGCGATTTACGGCAGCCACAAACACCCCGTTCGAGATCGCGTGCGACCGCTGGACCGTTTGCCAGGCGTCGTGCTGGCGTTCGCCAACTGTGGCTTTCTCGGCCGGATGCCAGCCGATCGCGGTGGGATAGAGGAGAATCTCTGCGCCTCGCAACGCAGTCAGCCGTGCTGCTTCGGGATACCACTGGTCCCAGCATACGAGGACGCCGACTCGAGCAAACTTGGTTTCGAAGGCCTGAAATCCCAAATCGCCCGGCGTGAAGTAATACTTCTCGTAGTAGAGAGGGTCGTCGGGAATGTGCATTTTGCGGTAGACGCCCGCAAGCGATCCATCGGCATCGATAACGACAGCGGAATTGTGGTAGACGCCGGCGGCTCGCCGTTCGAAAACCGACCCGACAACCACCACGCCGCATTCCTTCGCGACTTCACAGAGCACTTTCGTCGTGGGGCCGGGGATGGGCTCCGCCGTATCAAACCAGTCAGGATTTTCTTCCTGGCAAAAGTAAAGTGACGAAAACATCTCCTGCAGGCAGACGATTGTTGCCGACGCCCGCGCCGCTTCGCGAATTCTGTTGACGGCGTTTGCGAGATTGGTTCGACGGTCTTCACTCGCCGCCATTTGCACCAATCCCAACGTACACTTCGGACTGTTCTCCGGCATGCTGAACTCCATGATTTCAGAAGGTCAAAACGGTGTCAACGAGGGTTACGCGGAACCGGTGGGTTCCCTTGCCGAGTGAGTTGAACCTAAGAAAGGCTAGTGCTTGGGGATGAAGCTCGAACTCACTCACGGGCGCAGTCGCTACCGAAAACTCCTTAAGTCTCCGTCGGGCAGGTGCGCAACGCTGTTGAACGTAAAAAGACGGAACTCCTGCCCGCTGATCCGGAAGGTCGTAACGCCGGCGTTGAACGTGACTCCCGCCAGCCGCCACATCATTCGTTCGCTCGTCTCGAGCACCCTCCCCACCCAAACACCGATGGGCGTCGCGGAAGTGATGACCGCTATTTTTTCACCTGATTCGTGCTGCGAAAGTGTATCGAGAGGGCTCAAGATTCGGGACTGAAATTGCTCCCAAGACTCTCCGTCGTAGGGATGTCGCTTCTCCGTCCAGGCCCGAACCACGGCCGTGTCCCAGTAGTTGTGACGACGATGAACCTCGTGGTTCTCATCCTCCAGCACCGCCATCATATGATCGTATTCCTGCTTGAACCGAGGGTCGTCTCGAGCCAATCGGGTCGCCATGGCGCGGTATACATCGCCCAAATCGAACTCGTTCCAGCGCGGGTCTTTCGAAATCTTAGGAAACGGATGTCCGGCAACTTCGTAAGCCTGCTTGATGGCGAGGGCCGTCTCGACCTGTCGCTCGAGCTCGCCTGAATACACAGCCGCAAACCTAACCTTGCTCGAGGCTAAATGTTCGCCCAGCAGACGAGCCTGGATACGGCCCAAATCGGAGAGCCGATCGTATTTATGCCGCGGGCCGGCCTGGGCGTGCCGGATCAAGTAGAGCACACTCAAGAGGCGCGCTCCATCACGAGCATGGCGGCATCGGCGAGGCCGCGCACTCGTTCGGGGAGATCTTGAAAACGCGGATCCCGCGTCTGGCCAATGTAAAAACGATAGTAGATCTGCTGCAGCACAACCGCGAGTTTGTAGAGACCGAACACTTCGTAGTAGTCAATACGGCTTAGGTCGCGACCGGTGGCGGCGGCGTATCGCTCCAAAAGCTGACGGCGAGAGTAAAACCCGGGTTGGGTCGTAATAGGACTGACTGCTTCTCGACGCAGTTCAGGGTCGCCCGACTCGGGCCAATAGGAAAGGACGACACCAAGGTCAACCAGCGGGTCACCGACAGTCGCCATCTCCCAATCAAGTACCGCGGTAATCTCAGCGGCATCTTCCGACCCGAGCATCAGATTGTCGAGCTTGTAATCGTTGTGCACGATTGTCGCGGCCGCCGAAGCGGGCATACATTTCGCCAGCCAGTCACCAAGTTCGTCCATTCGAGGCAGCTCCTCGGTCTTCGCTCGTTGCCATCTCGTCGCCCACCCTCTCAGTTGCCGCTCGAGGAACCCCTCCGGACGGCCTAACGAGTCCAAACCATGCCGCAAGATGTCCACGGAGTGAAGTTCTATGAGGCAATCCGTAAATGCTTCGCTGACTCGACGGAAAGTGTCAGCTCCTGCCCGATAGTCCGCGGGCCACTCTCGGCGCAGAACTACCCCGCAACGGCGCTCCATCACGAAGAATGGCGCACCGACGATCGAGGGGTCGTCACAAAGCAGAAACACCTTTGGGGCGGGGTCGAAATGCGGGCTTATCGCCTTTAGGATTCGGTACTCGCGCGCCATGTCGTGAGCCTTGGGAGCGACTGGTCCCAAAGGGGGCCGTCGTAAGACATATTCCTCGCCTCCACATCGAAGCAAATAAGTAAGGTTCGAGTAGCCGCCCGGAAACTGCTCGACATCGAAACTCTCCGGGACACCGGGGATCTTGTCGCGAAGGTAGACGGCAAGTGCTTGAACATCCAGTTCCTCGCCACTTCGAACCGGAGCTGTGTCACCGGGCATCGAGATCAGTCGCCTATTCGCTTACAAAATCGGAGTCGTCTGATAGCGGCCGTACCCTCTAAAGGCACCTGTGAAGGTTCTCAGAAAGTCTCTGATGGGGAACGAGGCTTGCAACGGGGCCTGCTCGGGCTTGACCGGCTTGAACTTACTTTCGGTTCTTCTGACGCTCTTCACCCAAGGCTTGCTCGCCCACCTTGATGTATTTTCGCAGCCGCTCGAATTCTCTTTCCGAAAGACGCGGTAGCGCTCTTAATTCTTCAGCTTTTTTGAAAGGGCCGTTACGCTCCCGAATGCGGACAATCATCTCGGCCCGCGAACGGCCGATGCCCGGGAGCTGTTCGAGTTGGACCACGGTAGCGGTGTTGATGTTGATGGGCCCGCTAGGCGGAGGCGCCTTTGCTCCGCCGGCCACCAGAGCGAGCAGAGCCAGAGTCAATCTCGCGTTTCTCATCGAGGAAGGAGTAATGTTCGCCTCCCTTCTGAAGAACTTGTAACGTGTGGATAGCCGCCCTTCGGTATTCGCGGGCCGTATACGGGTCGAGACGCGCTAGATCCTCCAGGCAGTTGCGAAGCCCTTCCGTGTCGCCTTGCAACAGAGGTCCCGGCCGGCTATTTCGGCTAGAGCGGCCGAAATCCGCCGTGGCATCCTCTAGAACGCGGATAACGGCTTGCAGGCCCCGCCGCCGCGAGAACCCGCCGGCCACCATTTCTCTCACCGCCTGTTCGATGAGCCCGGTCAGCAGGTCGGAAGCGATGGACTTGGCGATACAGTGGTGAATCTTCTGCTCGGCGCTTACCACTTGAAACTCACCGTCGAGGTCCCGGACGAGCTTGCGCGCCGTGTTGGTGGCTGTCGAGTCGCCTTCGACGGCAAAGTGCACACCGGCGAAAGATAGAAGCGGCCGCTGAAAGATGCAGAGCGGATACATCGATCCCACGGCAGCACCGCGGTTAGTCAACGCGGCTAGGTCCGCGGTGTCGCGAACCCCACTTGTGTGGAGGACCACTTTTCTTGCCCAAGAAAACGGCTGTCGGGCAAGTCGATCAGCGACGGCGACAATTTCGCGGTCGGGAACAGTCACCAAGATGACGTCCGAAGACGCAAACGCCTTCGGATCGGCGGTAGGCACACCTCGCTCCATCAGGCGCGTGGCGCGCCGGGCCGAGGTCAATGTCGAGGATAGAATCGGTCCCACGGTGTACTTCTCGACCGGTAGAAGTGTTGCCAGGGCTTGCCCCACGCGCCCTGGTCCGATGAGGCCGATTTCAGTCACAAGGTTTCTCAGCAGCCGAAAGTTAACCGGGCCGGAGTTCTCCCGGCGGGTTGGGGAAATTCCTGTCTCCCACTCTCTGCCAGTACAACCGCCACCACCCTCTGCTCAACGCGATCCCTCGGTTCACCGCCAAGCCGAAAGGCACCTTGGTGGAAACTCCTGGTGGCGATTTTCTGTATTTTATTCGAAAAACGGTTGCCTTTTCGATGCAGTATCGGATCTCAGCTCCGACGTGTAGCGAACCCGCTTAGGCCGTTGCGAGATTCTACAGCGAAGACTATGAGGATACCAGGGCTTGGTGCAGACTGGAGTTGGAGGTGTCTCATCCGGTGATGGTGGTACGGTTGGGCCAGGCCCAGTCCGAATGGAGCTTCATTCGTCACCGGTCGAGAGCAAGCCCGCCGCGTGCGATTATTCGGCGCTAAGCGTACCTCGAGCATATCTAATCTCGTTTTTCTTTATAAACTTTCAATCGCTTCTTAAAGGAACAGTTGTGCTGTCATCAGCCGTCCTCCCCGGCTGTTCATCTTGAGATCCATTCTTGCGTCGGCCTCACCAGAGCATTTTCTCATCGAAGGATGAGCCTGAAGACGGGGGTTGGGGCTTTTTGAGTCGCTGGGGCTCCTTTCGGGCTTTTTGATTTTGAGTTTTGGGAAGGGGAGAATCGTCGTCGGGGTTGTGGGATTGTGGGAATCGCGGAGCGATTTCCAAGGGCGGTGGGAAACGAAGGGAAACCTGGTTTTGGTTTTCCTCGTTTTCCATCGCCCGTCATTTCCACAGCCCTCTTCCTGCTGTTCAGCACGGCGTGTTCGCGGAACGGAAACTGGCAAACAGCTTCTGCTTGGCTCGCTGCATCCGGCGGGCCGCCGCCGTGTCGCTTTCGGCCTGGGCAATGCGGCCCAGAGCCTCCAGCCTCTGCCCTGGCTTGAGATAGCTGGCGGCCTCGGGCAACTTCTCGAAAGATTCCCAAGGCGTCTGGTAGTGGCGGTACACCCGCTTCTGCTTGCCTTTGGCGTCGGTCTTGATCTCGGGCTGTCCGCAGGGCCGGTGGAAGTTCAAATAGGGATTGAAGTGCTGTTGGTAGAAGCGCTGGATGCGCCCCGCGTGCGGCGCCGCGATGTACGTATATCCCATGTGTTTGCGGATCACCGCGCCGTTTTTCGATTCCACCAAGCCGTTGTCGTTGGAGTGCCGCGGACGCGACTTGGTCTGTTCGATCAGCAGCTTGTTCAATAGCTTCTCCACCGTGCGATTGAGGAACTCGCTGCCGTTGTCGGAATGGAAGCCGCGGATACGAAAGGGAAACTGCTCGATCATGGCTTTCAGCAACGGCTCCAGCCAGGCTTCACTGATCGCGGGCGTGGCGCCGACCACTTGCCACTGGGTGACTTCATCCACGGCATTGATGTGGTAGACGCCCTTGACGCCATCGCGATCCCCTTGATGCACCGTATCCACTCGCAGAAAGCCGGGTTGGCCTTGCGGGTCGGGCCGGCGCCGCTCGCCGATCGACACCGCCGTGGGCCGGGTCTTGGTGAAATGCAGCCGCCGCTGGCGGTAGGCTCTGCGCCGCCGCAGGCGATAGATCTGGGCCACCGAGATCCCCGCCAGCCGCTCGTATTCGCGCCGCTGGTACTGCTGGTATTCCCGCTCGAGGATCTTGCGCGTGGCCGGGCCGCTGAGGGTTTCGTGGGCCTCGTCCACCGCCGCCAGCAGTTCGACGTCGGCGGGCGTGTACTTGCGGGCAAAGCGATGCCGCCGGTAGCGGGCGGGTTGGAGTTCTCCGCCCTGCCGGTACTGCTGGATCAGCCGCGTGATTTGCGCCCGGCTCAGTCCGGTCATCTTGACCAGATACTGCCGCAGCAGCCCTTTGTCGGCGCGGTTCTGGCGGCTGTAGCCGTGCTGGCGAAGCCTGCGCGCCACCCACGTGTAGATCTCGGCCCGCCCTTTGCCTTTGAATCGAATCTCCTCGCTGGAGTGGAGAAACTGCTGGATCTGTTGCAGGTTCAGCTTGCTGGTGTTTTGCACTTGGATAGTCAATTCCCAGCATGCCCACTCCCCGATCCTTCAGGCTCATCTTGTGTGAGAAACAAACTCCTCGTTCAGACTCATCTTGCATGAGACAAGACTACCAGTGGACACTGGGGGTGGCAGACCCTTACCATGGCATTCTATAGGACCATCTCAGCCGACCGTACCATGAACCGGTTCCGTTCCACTATCGTTATCCTCGTCGTTATGGCGGCCTACACCGCGGGCCTCCGAGCGCAATCGGTGACAGCCTCGATCCGAGGACAGGTCACCGACCCCTCTGGAGCTGTGGTTGCCCGAGCCGTGATCGTCGTCACCAACCTGGAAAACGGGGCGTCCCGATCTGTTAAGACAGACGGGAAAGGTTACTTCGCTGTGCCGGCCCTTTGGGCGGGTGATTACGAAATAGAGGTTGCCAAGCCCGGCTTCAAGAGACTCCGCCGGCGAGGCTTGCTGCTGGCGGTTGCCGAGCACGCACGTGTAGACCTTGCACTCGAGCTAGGGGAGCAGACAGATGAGATCACCGTAACGGCGGTGACGCCTCCGCTCGAAGTGAACTCCGCCACCGTTGGTACGGTGATTCCCAACAACTATATTGCCAACTTACCCCTGGACGGACGCAACTTTCTGGAGCTCGCGTTGCTGGCGCCGGGCGTCGCTCCCAGCGCTCAAGGCTCGGCGGGATCGGAACGCGGCCGGCTGGCTTTCCACGTCAACGGTGCGCGGGAAGATGCCAACGCTTACATCTACGACGGTGTGTACGCTGTTGACCCAGTACTGAACAGCCTTAGCCTCACACCGCCGGTAGACGCTGTTCGCGAATTCCGCATTCACACCAGTACCACGGAGGCCACCTTTGGCCGCAACAGCGGAGGTCAAGTATCCGTCGCGCTCAAAAGGGGCGCCAACTCCTTTCACGGCACGGTTTATGAGTTCTTGCGGAATGACACGCTCGATGCGCGCAACTTTTTCGACGATCCGGCGCGGCCCACACCGAAGTTGCGGCGCAACCAATTCGGCTTTTCCGTGGGCGGACCTCTGCGGCGAAACAGCAGCTTTTTCTTTGTCGACTATGAGGGCTTACGAGAGCGCCGAGCGATTACTCGGACTTCCAACGTCCCGACCGAGGCGGAGCGATCCGGCGATTTTTCAGCTAGCCTGCTGCCGCCGCCGTTAGATTTCACCACGGGTCAACCCTTTCCCGACGGCCGACTCCCCTTCGTGCACCCCATCGGCGGAGCCATTGCGGAACTCTATCCAGTCCCGAACAGAGAAACTTTCGGTAGAAACTTCGTTGCCGCTCCCACCGAGAGGGGTCGCCGTGACAAGTTCGACGTCAGGATCGATCAGTCACTGGGCCGAAGCGGCACGCTCAGCGGACGATACAGTTTCGGCGATCGGGACCTGTTCGAGCCCTACGCTGCTACCGGATTCTCCTCGGTACCCGGGTACGGCAACGATGTCGTCGAGCGCGGCCAAAACCTCATGCTTTCGGAAACGCACACGATCGGCGACAGATGGATCAATGAGTTCCGTTTCGGTTACAACCGAGTTCGCAGCGGCACGTTCCAAGAGAATATGGGCAGCAGCATCAACCGCCTAGTCGGGCTGCCTGACTTCGCGACGCGCGAGCGCGATCTAGGACTCAGCTTCATCACCGTGACAGCTTTCTCGCCGCTTGGTGATGAATTCAACAACCCGCAGGACAGCACCGTCGATAGCCATCAGATCCTCGATACCGTCAGTTTTGCCGAGGGGAATCACTTGCTGCAGTTCGGATTCGAGCGACGTTGGGTTGCACAGGACGCCTTTCGCGATGTGCAGTCGCGCGGCATGATCAACTTCATCGGCGCGTTTACGAGGAATCCGCTTGCCGACTTGCTGCTGGGTTTTCCGACCTTCACCGGCGGAGCCGTAAGCGACAATCCACAGGCGCTGCGGACCGGCAGTACGGGGTTCTTCCTGCACGATCGCTGGCGAGCGCGTTCGGACCTGACCTTGACGCTGGGCCTGCGCTACGAGTACAACACACCGGCCCACGACGAGTTCGACGCCGCGGCGGTTTATGACCTGGCCAGGGGAGGGATTTCGGGTGTGGGCACGAACGGTATTCCGCGCGCCGGTTACCGCGCCGATAAGAACAACTTTGCCCCTCGAGTGGGACTGGCCTGGAGCCCATTCGGCTCACGGCGGACCGTGTTGCGGGCTGGCTACGGCATCTACCACAACTTCTCGCCGCTGGCACCGGGACAGGGGATCTACTTTAACCCGCCGTTCTTCAACTTCCAATTGTTCTTCCCCTCGCCGCTGGCCCTCATCACTCTAGCCGACCCTTGGCCGGCGAACCAACAAGCTCCCTTACCTCCGGCTGCGTTCACCTACGATCTCGATTTGCGCACTAGCTACGCCCAGCAATGGAGCTTTACGGTCCAAGCGGAAATCAATCCCCAAGTGATTATCGAGGCGGGCTACCACGGGACACGCGGCACGAAGCTGCTCGGGGGGCGCGACATCAACCAGCCGACTCCCAGCCCGCAGTTCCCAAACCTACGGCCTAACCCATTCTTCCAGTCCATCGACCAGATCGCCGCGGCGTCGGATTCGATCTATCACTCCTTCCAAACTCAGCTGCAGTGCCGCTTCCGGGCGGGGTTGACCGGGCTATTCTCCTACACCTGGTCGAAATCGATCGACAACGCCTCGGGGTTCTTTCCCAGCGCGGCGGACAACAATTTCCCGCAGGATAGTAACAACGTCGCCGCCGAACGGGGCCTCTCGAGCTTCGACCTGCGGCACCGGTTTTCGGGCAGCTTTATTTACGAGCTCCCGTGGGGGGAGGGCAAACGTTTCGCGTCAGATCTTCAAGGTTGGCGAAAGGCGTTCGTCAGCGGTTGGCAGATCAACAGCATCATGACGTTCCAAAGCGGACACCCCTTTACGGTCACGTTCCCACGCGAGGTGGACAACAGCAATACCGGGTTTTCCTTTCTCGGTGGTGCGGCTGATCGTCCGAACCTCATCGGCAATCCTGTCCGCACGAATCCTGACCCGCGGCGCTGGTTTGCTACCGAAGCGTTCGCGGCCCCGCCGTTCGGAAGCTTCGGCAACTCGGGCAGAAATGCTCTTACCGGTCCGCCGCTTCACAACCTCAATTTCTCTTTGCTGAAGGAGACCCCCCTCAGCGAGATCACGAAGCTCCAGTTCCGCGCCGAGTTCTTCAATGCGTTTAACACGCCGAACTTCGCCCAGCCGAACGCTTTGTTCGGCACCCCGGGTTTCGGAAGCATTCCGTCGGCCAAACCAGGGCGCGAGATCCAGTTCGGGTTGAAGTTGCTGTTTTAGCCCGCATTTCTGCCGGATCCTCGAAATAAAAGCCACACTAGCACCGAGCCGCGACCGTGAGGGAGTGGTCCAGTGAGGAAGCGGTGTAGCAATACCCAGCCGGCACACGGTGCAAACATCGACGACAAGCCGCCCATTCAGTTGCCGGCGCAGTGCCATCCGCCCGCACCGATCCCCCCGGCGGCATCGCTGGACCGCTTGCTGACGCGCGCGGCTCGGTGTTAGGACTCCGGGTAGATTGCCCGGGGGCGCGCCGCGACCGTGAGGGAGCGGTCCAGTGAGGAAGCGGTGTAGCAATACCCAGCCGGCACACGGTGCAAACATCGACGACAAGCCGCCCATTCAGTTGCCGGCGCAGTGCCATCCGCCCGCACCGATCCCCCCGGCGGCATCGCTGGACCGCTTGCTGACGCGCGCGGCTCGGCGCTGGGACTCCGGCTAGATTGCCCGGGGGCGCTCCCTGGTTCGCGGCTCGGCAATCCGGCTGCCTACTCCCGCCTCAACGCGGGCGCTAGAGGGGCGTGCAGCGTGACCGCGATAGACGTGGCGCCGGCGATTAATCCGACCAGCACGATCGAAACCAGCGTGACCGAAACCGACAGCCACGGGGGTTCGGCCAAGCCGCTTAAAAAGTGCGGTAGAACGGCCAGGGAAGCCGTCAGCACGCCGATCAGAACACCGAACACAAGCAGGAAAAGGTTTTCCGCCAGAACTAACCAGGAGATCGAACGAGCCGGGAAGCCAACCGCCCGCAGCAGAGCCAGTTCCGCGCGGCGCTCCAAAACATTACGCACCATCACGACGGCAAGGCCCAGAGTTCCGAGCAGCAAACCCAGCCCGCCGAGCGCCTGAAAAGTGCTGAGGTAGGTGTTTTCGACAACCAAGTAGCCGGCCAGTCGGTCGGCTGTGCGCGTCGCGTCTAAGCCCCGGTCGGCGAACCGTTCCTCCAGCGCTTGCCCCGCCGCGTCGGAGTCGCTTTCGATCATAAAAAGGTTGAAGCCGCTATGAGAAGGAAACAGGTCGAGGAAGTTCCGCTCCGACATGATCAACTGCGACTGGAAAACGCTGCGAGAAAGCAGGCCGGCTATGACCAGCCGGCGGTTTTCTCCACGCTCGTCAGTGACCTCGAGATGCTTACCCAGACCTAGGTGAAGGATGTAGTTGACGGAGTTCGCATCTCCGAAGACGGGGATGGCGCCGTCTTCCCGTTCCTTGTCGAGCAACCTCCAGGGATGCTCAACTTCCTCGGCTGACTCGGCCAAGGTATCTTGGAAGGCGAAGCCTCCCCGCTCGATCAGCTCGGCGGTAGCGCCGAGCAACGTTGGCCGCGAAGGCCTATAGAGGTTGAGGCAACTGGCGTCCTCGCCCGGTCTGACTCGAAGCGAGAAGATTCGCATCTCGGGTAGACCCTCTTCTCCGCCGAAGGAGAGTTGGTCCCGGTAGGTAGAGACGTCGGATTCGGCCATCCAGCGGAAACCTCCGTCCCCAGAGTGAAAAGTGGGCTCGCCGTGGGTTGGGTCGTGACGAAAAGATTCGACGGAGAGAATGATGAACGTGGAACTGGCAACCAACGCCACGGTAAGAAGGCTGCGGGTGGGCCGGCGCGCACCGTTACGAACACCAAGCCTCGACAGCGGCGAAGCGCCGGCCAGCGAGGCTCCGGCCGGCGTCGCCAGAGAGGAACGGAAAAACGCGAGGGCTGCCACTAACAACAGTGCTCCAACGCCGAAGAAACCCGGGTCTCTAGGAACAACGTCAGTCAGCACCGAAAGAACCACCAGCAACAACGCCAGGGCGGCCGAAGCGCCGGCCACGAGCCCCGACCGGCGAGCGGACTTCGCTGTTGCCCCGAACGATGCCGCCGGCTCGATCTCGCCCGCCAGCATGGAACGCAGGCTCACCTGCTCGAGCTTGCGAATGGCAAACCAGATGGAACCAACCATCATCAGCAACGCACCCACGGCTCCCACGGTGAGACTCAGCACCGTCACGTGTAGCTCGAGAAACGGTGCGCCGACGACCGCGCTCCACCAGGTTGTTAGGCCGTACACCATCAGCGCGGCGTACCCGACGGCTCCCGGCAGACCGATCAGGCACCCAATCACCGCGACCGCGGCGCTTTCCTTGAGCAATAGTCTTCGGACATGTCCGATCGGTTGGCCGGTTGCGAGCAACAAGCCAACCTCCTTGGAGCGCCGTTCAACACCCAACCGAAACAGCAAAACCACCAGCATCGTGGCCGAGACGATAAGGAAAAAACTGAAATAGAAGAAATATTCCGAGAAGTCCGTTGCCCCGGCCGAAGCGGCCAGTCCTCGCGCCTTCACCGGCTGAAACACAAGTCCGTAGGCAGCCGGATTCAGTCGAGCGCGAAGGCCCTTTTCGAACGCAGCCGCGGCTTGTTCGAACGTCTGACCTTCGGTCGGCGCGACGCGAATCGAAGTCAGCTGTCCGAAACGGCTGGTCCAGAGTCTCTTAGCGGTCTCTAAGGAGACGAAGGCCTTGGGAGCCGTGCGGTATCGGTCCCAGTAGTCATCGTCGATGGGGCGAATCTTGCCGAGGTCTACCGGGAACGGCGGGTCCCAGTCACCCATTCGTGTCGCATCGCTCATGCCCTGGTAGGTAGGCGCGAGATCTCGGTCCAGAGCGAGACCGATCATCTTGACGACGCCTTTGACAGAGAAGGTTCGGCGGGCTGTCTCCAACGATCCCTGCGGGCCAACTACGTAGTAAGCAAGTTCGACCTCATCACCGACGCTTACCCGCAGGTCGCCTACCGCCCACTCATTGAGCAGGATCTCGTCCTCTTCGAGCTTCGGCGCGGGTTCGCCGGCGCTGAGAAGCAACGAATCAAAGAGAGCTTCGCTGCTGGTATCGAGCGCAGTCACCGTCGAGTAAGGAATGCTACGATCACCGAACCGTATTTCGTTCGCCAGGTAGGTCAGCACGGGCAAGTAGGGCAACCCGGCTTCTCGAGCGGCATCAGCGGCGGCTTCGGCAGTAGAAATATCGAGAACGATGCGGTCGGTTTCGAGCGCCACGGTCCTCTGCCGCGGCAAGGCCCGCGTCGTCAGGTGTAGATCCGCTAGCTCGATCGTTTCTTTTAGGGCCGCGTCGAGGTTTCGAGAGCCCTCTTCACTGGACGATCCGGAAACGAAAAGCGCATTGGCGCGTCCAGGCTGCTCCAAAGCGGTCTGGAGGGTCTCCAGGGAAAGAAAGACGTTGAACGGTAACTGCTGGCTGGGCGACAGCCCGAAGCGTCCCAGACCGCTCGGCGGCAGGATGCCGGCGACCTTCAGCCGCATCACGCGGACGTTGCCGGACTTGCGGCCCATCACCGACTCGCTGGGTATAAGCGTGTCGGTTTGAAAACGGACGATGAGTGCATCTCCCACTTGGGTGTTGATTTCATCCGCAAGCGTTTCGTTGATCAGGACTTCACGCGGCCCCGGCAACGGCTCAGGGGGAGCGAAGAAAGACCAAAAACGCCCGTCAACGCCGTGGATGTTGACTCGAGAAGCCCGTGAGCTTGTCGAGGCGGCTTCCACACTGCCGCGAATGAGAATCGCGGGCGATACCTGATCGAACGACTCGACGAACCGCCCTGACGCGGCCATCTCATCAGCCAGTTCTTCCCGGAAGTATCGATCCGCGACTATCGCGTGATCAATGCCTGCCAGCCTGTCGAGGGTCAGGTCGCGCAAACTGCCACGAACCGAATCCCCTACCAGCAACGCCCCCGCGAAGACCGCTGTTCCCACTGCTACACCCAGGGCGACGGCCGTGTGGACACCACGGTGGTAGGCGAGAGAGCGAAAAAGAAAGCGCCGTGGAGTGAAAGTCGCGGAAGGCAATTTCTGAGACCGATTCATAGCCCAACTGGTTGTGCCTTATCGCTTCGGTTAGACCATCATATCCTGATCGCTAAGGGCGTCGAGCTCTGGCAAAGGCCTGGGGGTCGGGACCGACTGCTACCATGGAAAACTACAAGTGTGCGAAAGGGAAGCGAAGAGTCAGAAGTCTGACCTAGTCGCTGATTGTCCAGGCAGGTACGTCTGCCCGCTGCTACCACCTGGTCCGGCTGACAAGATTCGATGAACGCTGAACTGGTCTGTTTCAACCCAGACTGCCGCAGGCGCTACGCCCTGGACGAAGTCATGTACCAGTGCGGGGAATGTGACGCTCTGCTGGAAGTCGAGAACGACTTCGGAGCCGCTGATCCGGCAGCGCTTCGTTCCTTGTGGGACGAGCGGCGAAAGAGCCGCGAACCCCTTGATGTCAGCGGAGTCTGGCGCTTCCGCGAGATGCTTCCCTTCGTAGGCGATCAGGCTCACATCGTTACCCTGCAGGAAGGTAATACTCCCCTCTTCACTGCCCCGCGGGCCGCTGCCTACGCCGGTCTGCGATCCGTGCAGCTCAAGCACCAAGGCTACAACCCGTCGGCCTCATTCAAAGACAACGGCATGACGGCAGGAGTAGCTCAGGCTCGCAAGCTGGGCATGAACCGCGTGGCCTGCGTCTCGACCGGCAACACGTCCGCTTCCATGGCAGCCTATGCGGCAGCGGCAGAGATACAGGCGATCATCTTCGTGCCGCACGGCAATATCGCCTATGGCAAGCTCGCCCAGGCCCTCGAATACGGTGCTGTCACTCTGCAGGTCGAAGCCAACTTCGATCAGATTCTCGCCCTGGTGCGAAAGCTGGCCGAAGAGATCGGTATCTACTTACTCAACTCGATCAACCCGTTCCGTATCGAGGGGCAAAAGACGATCGCCATCGAAATGCTCGATCAGCGAGGATGGAAGGTTCCCGACTGGATCGTGCTGCCGGGCGGAAACCTAGGCAACGTTTCGGCCCTCGGAAAGTCGTTACGGGAAATGAAACAAGTAGGCTTGATCGATCGCCTGCCACGCCTGGCAGTGGTACAGGCAGAGGGAGCCGCGCCGTTCTACGACCTGTTTCAGCGTGACGATCGAGGCGCGATTCGAAATGTCGAGAAACCAGAAACCCTGGCGACGGCCATTCGCATCGGCGCCCCGGTCTCCTGGCCGAAGGCGCTTTTCGAATTGGAGGCAACCGATGGGCTGGCGGAGTGCGTCACTGAGCAGGAAATCGCCGACGCCAAGGCCGTGATCGGACAGTGCGGCATCGGCTGCGAACCGGCGTCCGCCGCGTCGCTTGCCGGTATCCGGAAACTGACCGCCGCGGGAAAAATCTCTCCCGAGGATGACGTGGTGGCCGTCCTTACGGGACACCTGTTGAAAGATCCCGACTACGTCTATCACTACCACACGGGCGGGCTAAAGGCTCCCGGCGGCCAAACGCTACGTTCCACCTTCGGCAATGAGCCTTTGGTTGTGCCGAATGATCCCGGCCAGATTGCAGAGATTCTGGAAAAAAGCACCGAATCCTGAAAAAGAAGGGCCTGATGGAGGCGGGCGCCGGAACCTAACGGAAAGGCGGTGACAGCCTTGCGAGCCGCGACCGTCAGGGAGCGGTCAGTCCCCCTCAAGAGTCCGGTCCTGCCACAGCCTCAAGCCCACCCAAGGGGATCAAAACCCCCGGGTTTTCGACCGAGCGGCCAGGGTGCCACGGTCGCGCCGGATACTTGGCCTGTCACTAGCGTTCCAGGCTCAGTCCCTTGCTCTCGCACACCCTTGCCATGCCCAATTCGGAGCCGCGAACGCCAGTGAGCGGCCATGGCGTACGGCCAAGCCTGTGCCCCACCCTAAGGGATGAACGCGGGTCAGTTTTTCGACCGAGCGGTCCAGGGATTACCGGCCTATAAACGATCCTGAACTTATGTAACCGAGTCGCGTAACGCCGTTTTGCCCAGACCTGCGGCCGTTTCTGACCTCTCCCCTGGAACCACTTGACACACTCGCTATTCTAAAGAGGGGGAGCCCGTAGCGCGAATCTAGGCGGGCGATGATCACACTTCCCCTTCGCTCTATCGGCTCGTCGCCCGCCAGATCCGCGGCTTTTTGACTATTTCGATGGCGCGGAATTCATCTCCCAACGGAGACACTTGACACACGCGCTATCCTCAGGGTGGAGGAACCCAACGACCGGCGTCGCGCTCGACGACAAAAAAAACGAAACAAACCCAATTTCTGATAACTCCCTTTGATCCATCAGGTTGCGGGTGATTTGTCCAGGTTGTAGTCCCGTAGCGCGGACCTGGTGCCGTTCCAGGGTCCGCGTCCGTGGGCTGCGGCCGTCAGGTGGTGGAAAAAGCGCACTAGCGACATCGCCGGAGACCGGCATGGTAGAATCAAGATATTATTCTAGAAGAATAGAAAATGGCCTTCAGCATCAAGAATGAAGAGGTAGATCGCCTCGCTCGAGAGGTTTCGGCGGCAGCGGGTGAAAGCCTAACGGCAGCCGTCGCCCAGTCTCTCCGCGAGCGGCTGCAGCGAATACGGGCCCGAGGCCGGGGCCGGTCGCTAGCTGACGAGTTGGACGAAATCGCCAAGCGCTGTGCCTCGCTGCCGGTGCTTGACGATCGCCCCGCGGACGAGATTCTGGGCTACGACGAGCACGGGCTTCCACGCTAATGATCATCGACACCTCAGCCCTTTTGGCGATTCTATTGGACGAGCCTGAGCGACGAAGATACAACGAACTCATTGAAGCTAGTAGAAAACGTCTGCTCTCGGCTGCTTCTCTGGTCGAAACTGGAATGGTTCTGGAAGTCCGAAGCGGCGAGGCGGCTGGACGAGAACTGGACATATTCTTGCACCGCGCAAAGTTCGAGGTCATCCCACTGGATGCTGACCAAGCCGAGATTGCCCGAGCGGCGTTTCGCCACTACGGAAAGGGTCGTCATCCTGCGGGGCTCAATTTCGGCGATTGCTTGACGTACGCGGCCTCGAAAGCGACCGGGGAGCCCTTGCTTTTTAAGGAACACGACTTCTCGCAGACCGACATCCCGGTGGCAGACAAGGCTCCAGAGCAGCAGGGCTAGGCGTAGCAAGGTGCAGGAAGGCGAACCCCGGGGTCTTTCCGTGACCTACGAACCGATCCAGGTCCGAAGCGGGAAACGCTAGCTCAATCTAAGGCGTCTCTTGATTCGACTGAACTTTATGCGAGCAAGGGCTTATTTTCTTGTCCTACTGTGCAGCGCGCCCTGGCTGGCGCTCGCTCCTCCGACGAGTGGACAAGACGAGGGCGAAGCCACCATCACCGTCGACGTCGAGGTCGTCAACCTCCTGGCCACGGTCCGTGACAAGAAAGGACGGCTGATCAACAACCTCACGCGGGACGATTTCATCCTCGAGGAGGAGGGCGTTCCTCAAAAGATTCGGTATTTCTCCCGCCAAACCGATTTGCCGCTGACTTTGGGCCTGGTAGTTGACACCAGCGTGAGTCAGGAGCGACTCATCGAGGACGAAAGGCGAGCGAGCGCGCAATTCTTCTCGCAGGTGCTGCGGCAGCAAAAAGATCTCGCTTTTTTGATCAGCTTCGATGTCGATGTCGAACTGCTGCAAGATCTGACGGACTCACGTAAGCTGCTGCGGGCGTCTTTAGACGAGTTGCGAATCCAGGGCAGCCGCGGCGGGCTGCATCCTTCGCCGGCGCCCACTTCCCAGAGACCCGTCGGTACGGCTCTCTACGATGCGGTTTTCTTGGCCTGCAGTGAGGTTCTCGACGGCCAGGCGGGCCGCAAGGCGGTTGTGCTGATCTCGGACGGCTTCGACTACGGCAGTCGCGTGAAACTCCGCGATGCGATTGCCGCCGCGCATCATGCCGATGTCGTTGTCTACAGCGTGCGTTACTTTGACCGCTACTTCTACAGCCGAGTGGGCATCGGCGGCGGGGGCGGCGGCTCAGCACTGAAAAAGATGGCTCGTGAGACGGGCGGAGGAATGTTCGAGGTCCGCAAGAAGCAGCCGCTGCGAGACATTTTCGAGCAGATTCAAGAGGAGCTCCGCAGCCAATACAGCCTGGGGTACACGCCCAACCGCGACTCCTCGAACACCGGCTTCCGCCCCATCAAGCTGCGCACGCGCAACAAGAGCCTCAAGGTACAAACGCGCAGTGGGTACTACCTGAAGTCGTCCGAAGACTGAGAGAGGGAGAGCGGCTCGATAGAGAGATGGGCTTCCAAAGCAAACCGGGAACACGGTCGGGCGCAGGGTGGGACGCCCATGGGGGAGCGCGTTTGGCAATGGGCCAAGCCGGCAAGCCAGCCCCGCAGAGCAGGACCCCCAAGAGCGCTGTGTTAAAATTCGAGAAATCCCCGGCTGACAAGAGAGTTTCCCGACCATGAACTTCAATCGCAGTATTTCATGTAGTCTCTTTCTTCTGATCTTATGGACGCTCGCCGCCTGGGCGCAGTCTTCGGCTCCGCCACCGCAGGCTGCGGAGCCGATCTCTCCCGACGAGGTGATCGTGGTCATCGACGGCGTCGAGTTTACGGCCCGCAAACTCCGAGTGATCCGCAACGCCTTGCCCCCGCAGTACAAAAAGCAAACGGAAAAGATGAACTACGACAGCTTTGTGACCGTTTACAGTGAGTTGCTGGGCTTTGCCAAGATGGCCGAAAAGGAAGGCATTTCTGAAAAGGAGCCGTACAAAACTCAGCTTGCCTTTGCGCGTATGAACTTTCTGGCGCAGGTCTATCTTTCGCGTCTCTCGTCTTTGCTGGAAGTTGCCGACGAAGACCTCCTCAACTATTACGAGGCGAATAAGTCGGACTTCGAAGAGTTCAAGGTGTCAGCGATCTACATCGACTTCGCTACCCCTGACGCCCCCTCGGCGGCTGTTGGCAACAACAAGCTCACTGAAGCGGAAGCGAAAGCAAAGGCGGAGGGTATTGTGGCTGAGTTGCTGGGCGGAGCTGATTTCGCCGAACTTGCCAAGAAACTTTCCGACGACAGTGCTTCCAGGGATAAGGGAGGCGACCTGGGCTTCTTTACGCGGGAGACCAGCATTCCCGAAGCGCTCAAAGACGCGATCTTCCAGCTAAAAGAGGGCGAGATCTCCGACCCCGTCAAGGACGGGCGACGGTTTTACGTGTTGACTGTGACCGAGCGGCGGGCCAAGCCGCTTGAGAAGGTAAAAGAAGCGGTCAACCGGAACGTCCGCGGCATCAAGCTCAAGGAAGAGATCGATGAGATCCGCCGTGGGGTATCTATCGAACGCAAGAACGAGCAGTTTCTCAAGCAGACGCCGCACACACCGCTAGCTATCAAGACGATAACTATCCCACCGCTTCCCGAATAGACGGCCCCCCGGTCCGGTCCTACGGTCCCCGCGGTGTCCCTCTACTTCCTTAATCGGCTGCAGGCGTTGTCGGCTCCGGCGATGTCGATTGCGTCCTGTCCGCTATCGATGTGCTCGATTTTTCCGTCCTTATTGACGACGAAAGTGGTCCGTGAAGCGATGTGATGCTCCGGCAGATAGACGCCGTACTGTTTCGTGACCTTGCCCATATGATCACTGAGCAGGGCAAACTCCAAACCCAACGACTTTGCAAAGCGGGCATTGGTTTCGTCGTGGTCGGTGCTGACCCCAAAGACCGTCGCGTTCGATCCCGTGAATTTGGCGATACCAGCCTGGTACGCCTTCAACTCTCTTGTTCAACCGCCAGTAAACGCCTTGGGGAAGAACGCCAGCACGACGGTACTCTTGCCGCGGTAGTCCGATAAACGCGCCGTACCGCCGGCTGTGGATGGCAGCGAGAAATCCGGCGCCTCGTCACCAACCCGCAGGGCCGTTGCCCCGGATGAAGCACCCGCCCCGAACGCCGCTAGCGCAAAGACTGCCTGCCTTCTGGTAAATATGCTCATTTGGCCTCCCAGAGTCTTTCCTGAACCGTTGAATCAGTATGATGCCGACCTATTATTTCTCACCCGCAGGGGACGCGGGGTCGTTGTGGGTGGTCAAGGCCGCTGTTTTCGTCTTCGGGATCACCCCCAGGGCTTCCCATTCGGTAAGTTGGCGCTGCAAGTCCTTCGCTGTCGCGCCCATCGGTTGCACAGCGAGAAAATCGCGGTAGGCCGTCGCCGCCAGGGGGAAATTGCCTTGCCGGGCGTGGATCATGCCAAGCAAGCGGTGCGTGCCGGGAAACTTCTCCTTACCCTGGCCGGACTGAACACCGAGTGCAAGGTCTTCCGCCAGATCCATCTTCCCCAGATTAAAGGCCGCCACCGCGCGGTAGAACTGCACCTCCGTCATGTGCGGATTGAGATTCAACAATCGCTCGGAAACCAGATTCACCTCCGCCCAACGCTCCTCCTTCAACTCCATTCCCAACAAAGGAATATAGGGGCTGAGGTATTTCGGATCCGCTTCCGTCGCCTTGTCAAAAGCCTCTCGGGCGCCTTCCTTGTCGTTGACTGACAGCCGGGTGCGGCCTAGCAGAGTCCAGGCGGCAGCGTATTCAGGGTATTCGTCCACGGCTTTTTCGAGCTCTTTAATGGCCTTCTCGGGTTTGCGGCTGCTGGCGTCCTTTTTTCGCAGCTCTTTCAGGGCCTTTTCGTAAGCCTTTCTGGCCTGCTTGGGAGCCGCCAGTGACGTAGCGCTCACCGAGATACCCTGTCCCTTGGCGATACGATGGAGGATGAGTACGCCAACGTCTGGTTTGTCGAACATGCTGCGCTGTCCCAGCTGGACAGCCTCCGACCGATACCCCGGCAGCGAGGCCCGCAACTCACAGCCCGTCAAATCGACCCGTCCGAAGGCGTTCACACGGGGCGCGCCCGGACTGGCCTGAGATCCAAAGCCGCCCGCGCCGAGGCCGGCAGCGCCAAAGACATCGTCGCTCGCCGGCGAGGTACTGGCATCGGCAAAAGCCAGCGAATTTCTAGCGCCGAGCTGGAAACTGAAGCGCCCCTTGGAGTCGGTATAGGTTTCCGGTCGGTGCCGGCCCCAGCAGACCCGCTCGATCGTGACGGGCTCACCCGGCGGAGTGCCATCCGCCAGCAGGACCTTCCCGGAAAGGAAAATGGGGCGCTGGAACTCAGGTTGATTAAGACCCTGCTGCTGCTGGCCCATACGGCCGAAAGGGTCCTGTTGGCGACCGGTATTCATGCCGGGCCTTCCCTGTGTCGGGCTGGAAGGCTGCCGACCCGAGGTGCCGGAACCCCCTGGCGGCCGTCCTTGCTGCCCGTAGGAGGACACGGCGCCAGCCAGCAACAAGCCTATGGCAAGACGGCTTTTCATGCGCATGATTCAACCCCCGTTACCGCAACTGCCGACCGGTCGGAGAGCCTGCCTGGAACGAGACTAACACATCCTCCCACCCTTCACCAAGCAAGTATTCGGAGGAGAACGTCGATCCCCCATGTACGAAACCGTACGCCGCTACGGCGGACGTTCGGCTCACAGATAGTGCTTCTCGAGCCAAGAAGTAATCAAATCAAAAGCTCCCGTCGGGCTGTCGGCAAAGCGAAAAAGCTTGCGATCGGAAGCGTCAATCGTTCCCATTTCTTGCATGGCTTCGAAATTGATAACCCTTTCCCAGTATTCACTGCCGTAGACAACCACAAGCATCTTCTTCTTGAGCTTTTCCGTCTGCACCAGGGTTAGCGCCTCCATCATTTCGTCAAGCGTGCCGTATCCACCAGGGAAGACAACCAGTGCTTTCGCGAGGTAAGCAAACCACAACTTACGCATGAAGAAGTAGTGAAACTGGAAAGACAGTCCACTGGTAATGTAGGGATTGGGCTGCTGTTCGAGCGGCAAGCTGATGTTGAACCCCACAGAGATCCCGCCGGCCTCTTGAGCGCCGCGGTTGGCAGCCTCCATAATACCGGGCCCCCCGCCGGAGCAAATGACGAAACGTCTCCCGGTCGGAGAGCACTGCTCGGACCAGCGAGTCAGCCTGGAGGCCAGTTCCCTCGCCTCCTCGTAGTAGCGCGCGGTGGCCTGAAGCCGTTGGGCTTCTCGCTTCTCAGCGGGCGTCCTCGCCTGAGCGACCCGCCGGGCGGCTGCTTTCGTATCGCAGAAGCGGGCGGAGCCGAAAAAGACGATGGTGTCGCGGATCTTGTTGCGGTCAAGTCGATTCTTGGGCTCGATGTACTCGGCGAGCATGCGGATGCTACGGGCGCTGGCGCTGTTGAGGAACTCGGCGTTGTCGTACGCCTTGGGCGGCATCTTCGCCATGGGGCATTGCCTCCTTCGAGAAAGCGCTGCACTGTAGGCCAGACAGGCTGCGTCGCAGTTAACGAACGGCTACGGTAACTCCCGCGGGGCTTTCGAAATCTCCGACCCGAAGCGCGATCGGGAGCTCGTCACCGGCCTCGATACTCTTTGGGACGCGCGCATTCACCTGCATCACGCCCGCTACCAATTCCGGGGCCGCGCCCCCGTAGAACACCTTGGCATCCTGACCGCCGATCAGAACCGAGACGGGAAGCAGCGGCTGCGGGAGAGGCTCCTGAGCGAGCTTACCATCGATACCAGCGGGGGCCGTCTGGCCCTCCCCCGTTGCATAGAGAACCACGATCGACCCCCGTAGCGCAGGATTTTGCGGGTTGTTCAGAGTGTAATCCTGATTCAGGATCGTTCCCGGCCCCTTCCCGGAACTGGTCACGGTGAAAATCGCCGGTGACGCCGAATCGACCGGCAAACTCACCGCCGGCGACAAAAGGCCCAAGTACTCGACGCGAACGCTGGTCGCCGTGCTGCCGGCCACTGCGTAAGGCACCACCACCCCCAACTGGCTCTCGACGGCGAAGATCATCGGCGCCGCCTCCCCGTCGAACCACACCCTAGTGCCGGCAATCGACGTGTCCACTCGACCATCCACGGCGAGCTGCACACCCGCGAGCGTCGGAGGACCCAAGTTCGTGCCAAAGATGGTGATGATTTCTCCAGGCGCCACCGGACCGCCGTGAAAACTCGCCGCGTTTACCACGCCTTGCTGTGTGAACAAAGGTGGCGGCTGGAATTCGAGTCTGGTCACGAAGGCATCGCCGGTCTCGCTGAACCCCGCGACGCTGGGCCGAAGGCTTTCTCTGGTGGTCGGAAAGTTTGTCGCGTGGACCATGCCCGTTGCCACCACGCTTCCGAGTCCGTCGCTTGCGAGACCGAACCCCTGATCACTTCCGTTACCGCCCAGAAACGTCGAGTAGAGGAGTTCCGTGCCATCCGGGCTGAGGCGGGTCAGAAACGCCTCGTCGAGTGTATCGAGCACGGATTGCACAGCGTCCGCGGTGACCGGGAAGTCTGAAGATCCGGTGCTGCCCACAACGGTAATGTCGCCCCAAGGTTCAACGCCGACCGCGTTCCCTTGGTCCTCGGTAACACCTCCCAAAAAAGTAGAAAAGAAGAGCTGGCCGGCGGCGATGTCGAATTGGGCTACGAAAGCATCGCCGAAGAAACCTCCACCGCCGTACAGGGTTTGGTAGGCGCCCTCCGTCGTCGGGAAATCGAGGGAGGTTGTTCTCCCCGCCAAGGCGACGTGGCCTGCGGCGTCAAGCACGATGGCTTGTCCTCGATCATTCCTCGAGCCCCCCCAAATACGTTCCGTATTCGATGACTTCGCCTCTCGTGTCCAGCTTCACAAGGAAAGCATCGAAATCGCCCCCCAAACTTCCTTGATAGGCGTCCGCTGTGGTTATCCCGTCCTCTGAGCTAGTAAAACCGGTAACGTGCGCGTTTCCGGTGGAATCGACTGCCACGGCAAGGGCTTCGTCGTGACCCTCTCCGCCGAGATAGGTGGCAAAGAGCAGGGACTCGCCCGATGAGCCGAATTTGACGACATAACCGTCGCGAAAGTTACCCGTTTTAGTCGTCCGCAAAGCACTGGCCGTCGTTCGGAAATCGTCGGAGACCGTGGTGCCGACGACGTAGACGGCACCTTCCGAGTCGAGAGCGATGCCGTGACCCTCGTCGAGAGAACTCCCGCCGAGATAGCTTGAGTAGTCCAAAGCCGTCGCGTCGGTGTTGAGCTTAAACAAGAAGGCATCCAGCGTCCCGCCGGCGAATTCTTTCTGAAGAGCGTTAGCTGTCACAGGGAAATCGGTCGCCAGGGTCGTACCGCAGACGTAGGCGTTTCCGGCTTCATCCACCGCGATGGCCGATCCCCGGTCGGCACCCAGGCCTCCTATGACAGCGCCATACTCGAGAGCCGTCGCGGAAGGGTTTAGCTTGGCGACGAAGACATCGAACGAAGGTCCTCGAGGCGCACGGACCGCACCCTCGGAGACAGGAAAGTCGGCCGAGCGGGTTAGCCCAGTGACATAGATATTACCGCCCTTATCCAACGCAACATCGAAGCCACTGTCGATGTAATCGCCCCCCAGGTAGGTCGAGACGATCAGGACCGGATCGATCACGAGCGTCCTTGTCGGATCATAGGCCCCCACGACGAACCCTACCCGATCGTTCCCCAGCAGCCGATAGCTTCCTTCCACATGAGCGCGCTGCGCGCCTAGCTCTTGGTAGATACGAGGCCTTCGCTTGCGTACACGGGTTTCTCCGACCTCGAAGCTTAGGTCTCCCGAGGGGTGAAGGGTGAGACCTTCCACGCCGACAAATTCGAGGACGATTCTTCCCGGGTCGGCCCCCGGACTCACGACGAGATCGTACTCCGGTCCTTCCTCGACTCCGTAGTAGACGACATCGATGCCCGGATAAACTTGCCCGTAGCGTACTCGGGCAAAGTGAGGAACCGCGGTCCTCCAGCGGCTAGAGTCGTTGCCGATGAAGTAGCTCGTGTAGCCGGCCACGGGGTCGAGACCCTGCATGGTCGGAGACGGAGCTGCTCCTACGAGGCGGATGCCGAACGAACCGCGGGAGCTGGAAGACAGCTCCGAACCTATCGACGAGTCCTTTACCTCCAAGGTGAACAAGGCTTCCGACGGCGTCAGATAAAGCGTGTATCCGTTTCTTCGGTAAACGAATCCGTGGGAGGTCGGAGCATCGCCGTTCGGTGACTGGGCCCCTGCCTCTCTGGCCGGCAACGGCTCAAAGTAAGAGGGAAGGAAAAACCGGCCTCCTTTCAGTAGCTCCGCCTTTGAAGCCGACGCCCTCGGCACCTCGATGCCCGAGCTCGGCTTTCTAGGAGTGGCGGCTTCATAGGACCCTCTTTCCATGCTGCCTGTGAAAAGAATACCGGCGGCGAGAACAACTAGCGCCCCCGGGACCACACCGGCGAGCTATAACCAGAAGTTGTGGATGAGCCTCTGAGGGGAGGCGGCGTATCCTGACGATTGAGGAAGCAACTCAATCGTTTTCTGGAAAGGAACAAGGAGGATACGCCATGAGTCAGTGTGAAGCTGCTGAGAGCAGCAGTCAAGTCAACCCCCAAGTCATTGATGGAAAGGAACGCTCGCCCTTGGATGAGGTGCTGCGCCAAGGAGCGCGCCAGATGCTCGTCAAGGCCGTGGAAGCCGAAGTGACCGCCTACATCGAAACGCATCAGCACGAAGTCGACCAGGACGGCCGGCGGCTGGTGGTGCGCAACGGTCACGCCCGCGAGCGCACCATCGTCAGCGGCGTGGGTCAGCTGAAGATCCAGGCGCCGCGGGTCGACGATCGCCGAGTCGATGAGCAGGGCCGGCGCTTTCGTTTCACTTCCCAGATCCTGCCGCCGTATCTGCGGCGCACGAAGAGTGTGGAGGAGTTGATCCCCTGGTTGTACCTGAAAGGGATCTCGACGGGCGATTTCAGCGAAGCGCTGGAGGCCTTGCTGGGGCCCGACGCTCCGGGCCTGTCGGCGACGACGGTGGTGCGTCTCAAAGACGTCTGGCGCCGCGAGTACGAGGCTTGGTCAAAGCGTGACCTCAGCGGCCAGCGGTTTGTTTACATTTGGGCCGATGGCATCTACTCGAATGTTCGTCTGGACGATGAACGGCAGTGTTTGCTGGTTGTGATGGGAGCACTCGAAGACGGTCGCAAGCAACTGCTGGCGGTGCACGACGGCTTTCGCGAAAGCGAACTGTCGTGGCAGGAGTTGCTGGAGGACTTGAAACGGCAGGGGCTCGAGCTGCCGCCGAAGTTGGCGGTGGGCGACGGAGCGATGGGGTTTTGGGCGGCACTGCGGAAAGTCTATCCGGCGACCGGTTAGCAACGCTGCTGGCTCCACAAGACGGCCAACGTGCTCAATAAGCTGCCGCAGAGCATGCAGGGCAAAGCCAAGCAGGCGCTGCGCGACATCTATCTTGCCCAGAGTCGGCAGACGGCGGAGGCCGCTCTGGACCGTTTCAAGAACCTATACGAGAAGAAGTTCCCCAAAGCGGTCGAGTGCCTGGAAAAAGACCGCCAAGTGCTGCTGGCTTTCTACGACTTTCCGGCCGAGCACTGGGGGCACTTGCGGACGACGAACCCGATCGAGTCCACCTTTGCGACGGTCCGTTTGCGGCAGCGACGAACGAAGGGTTGTGGCAGCCGCGAAGCGTCGTTAACGATGGTCTTCATGCTGGCCCGCCAAGCCGAGCGCCACTGGCGACGCCTGAACGGTTCGGAAGTGATTGTTCATGTCTTAGAGGGAAAGGTTTTCAAGGATGGATTGATGGTTCAGGAAAACGCCGCCTGACCTCGCCCATCCACAACATTTGACAATATCTCCACACCGGCCCGTAAGGTCCCACTACGGCCCGCTTGGTGATGGGAACGTGTTCGACGCTTAGCGGGCGGGTGAAACACTCGGTCGGATAGGCGTTGCTGAGTGTCCGGCCCCCTATGCGGACCCTGCTGCGCTAACTTGCGACGCTCCTTCACTGCCTCACCCAGCGACGAGTCAGTTTTTCCAGCAGGCCTCTCGGAGAGAACAGCATCGCACTGATCATTGGAAGTTGCCTCCCGGGAAGTTGCCCCCGTCCCCCCCCATGCAGGCTGTGACAAGGCTATTCAAGTTTCCCTCCCGGCGGCGGGTCAGTTGGTATTGTAGAGAGGAGCAACTCCCCGGCACACCCAGCCGCGGACACGGAGACAAACAAGGCGACCAACACTCGCGGAATCTCTGCGGTGGTTAGTAGGCGGGAACGGCCAACGACAAGGCATCCGTACTTTGTGGGAGAAGGCAGCCGCACCGAAGCGGAAACAGCGCTAGTAGCTGAACTTGATGCTCAGCTGGTCCTCAACATCCCCAATCGGGACCATGTCAATCGCATCCCAGGGACAGCCGTCGAGATAAATATCGTCGGGACCCTTGCTGATGCACTTCTTGCAGCCGATGCAAAGTTGGTAGTCAACCTCGATAAGGCCAAAAGGCGGGTGATCTTCGTCCGGCACCCAAAACATGCACTCTTCCACCGGACAATAGGTGACACAAACCGGAGAGCCGGCGCAACCCGTGCAAGCATCGTTGATAACCGCGAGTTCCTTTGGTATTTTCTTGCGGGGAGTCTTGATGCCCTCCGACCAAGGCTCCGCCTTCACATAGCCTAGGTCCACCGATTCCAAGTCTGCTGTGGTTGTCGCCATGCGGAACTACCCCAAAAACGCATTATAACAGAGGACTCAGAAGGATCCCGGCTCACTGCAGAGCATGCTGGAAACCGATGATCTGACTACTTCGCGGTGCAGAATACGCTTGCCGCTCGCTGCGGGGACTGTCACCAATTTCGCGCGTTCTAAGAATCAACAAGTTGCGAGTTATCTGGACGCGAAATTGGCTGACTGTCCCAAGCCGCTGATACCCAGGATTCCCGCTTGGTCCGGCGTGCGATTTCCCTTCGACACGAAACTGTTGGAGTTTAAGAAACCTTATCCATCTCCAAGCGTCTTATGGGGTTGGCGGAGAGCCAACGTGAGACTGGCAGCCCATCCGCGTGGTCGTGGTATCTTTTGGGTGCCGGGAAGATAGCCTTGCCGCGAGCGACGGTGATTCTCGACTGCGCTTTTGAAGGGGCCGGATCTGTGAAGGGAACCCGATACTTTCGCTTGGCCACCGGATCGCTGCTGCTGGCGGCGGCGTTAAGCGCCTCTTCTTCCCTGCTTTCTCCCGCAGCCGGCCTGTCCGCAAAGAAAAAGATCGACCGCATCAACTCGGGCAGTCTGCGTAACGGGGAAACGGTCGTTCTCTCGGAAAACGAGATTAACTCCTTCTTCAAGTACGATCATTCAGCAGACATGCCCGATGGTGTCCGCGAGGTCAACGTGGATCTCCGCGAAGGCGGCGCCGTGGTGCGAGTTTTCGTCGATCTCTCCCGAGCGCAGGACCAAGAGGGAGCGCCTGGGGGAATCGTGTGGCGATTCCTGTTGCGAGGAGAGCGCAAAGTTGTCGCCAACTGCCGGTATCGCTCTGCCAACGGCTACGGACGCCTAGATCTAGACTCTGTTGAGATTGACGGCAGGACAGTCCCGCGATTCATCGTAGATTGGCTCATTGCCTCCTACGTAAACCCCCAGATGCCGGATTTCGAGGTGGGCAAGACAGTAGCCTTGCCCAAAAAAGTGGAAGAAATTCGTGTCGAGCCCGGCCGTGTGGTCGTCGTGGCGTATTAGTCCGGACTCCCGGTTTACCCTACCCGCCGGGAGCTTTCCGATGTCCACAAGGGGACACGCATGCCGCAGGAATTAGGTCCGGTTAGCACAAGCCCAACCTCAAGGGATGGTTTCTTGCACGCAGCGGAAGCCGATGTTGTCGCCTCTACTATCGGGCTTGGCCATGACCCGTGCCGAAAGCCGCAGGTAGCGGGGGCCGAAGCCCCAAGACCCTCCCCGAACAACACGCTCCTTGCCGCTCGCCGGGCCGGTGGGGTCAGCTTCCGGCGACTTGACGTAGTAGTTTCCGCCCACCCAATCGGCACACCACTCCCAAACGTTGCCGATGACGTCATAAAGACCGAAACCCGTCGGGGGGAAGCTAGCCACCGGCGCCGTATACCGCCACTGATCAGTGCCGGCAGCACCCCCATAGTTGGCGTATTCGTGACTGAGAGTATCTCCCCAGGGATACACTAACCCTTCTTTGCCGCCGCGGGCGGCATACTCCCACTCGGCCTCGCTCGGAAGCCGGCCACCGGAGTGGGAGCAAAACGCCTGCGCCTCTTCCCAGGTCACATTGACGATCGGTCGATCCTCTTTTTTTCCCGGCCCGGACTCAAAACGGTCGGCAATCGACTTGGCGCCAAGCGAAAGAGAACTGAACGCTGTCCCGCGCGGCTCGGGCGGCATCTTGCTTTTCGTCTTTCGAGCGAAGTGCTTGTAAGCGCGCACGGTGACCTCTGCGCGGCTCATCCAAAACCCTTTCGTGATCGTGACCTGGTGTCGCGGCTCCTCGATCACATCGCAGTCGCCGTCGCCAGGGACACACCCCATCGAGAAAGTTCCCGGCGGAATCCAGACGTATTCCAACTTGTTCTTAGGGTGGACCTTTACCTGCCCTGGTTGGACGTCCTGTTGGGGAGACTCGCCTGCCGCGGCTATGGTCGCGAAACCGAGTAGAAGCGGCATCACACAGCAGATGGCTCGTCGTTGATGGGGCATCGCAGTCCGCCAAACGTCTGTTTTGCATCTCGGATTATACGCGGGAAACGCCGCACGGTTAAACGGCTAGCCCCAATACCGTTTACTTAGCGGCCACGGATGCTCGAATTACTCCCTAGGATTCCGAGCTGGGCGCAAAGTTAGGGACACGGAGGGTGGCAGCCAGGCGGCTCCCGGGGGGGGACATGTCGGACCCCTGGACCGGCGAGATCGCCGGTCCCTACTGCCGCAGCTCGTGACAACTCAAGTAGGGACAAGCGATCCCGCTTGTCCCGGGCGCGACATGTCGCGCCCGTACATGACGAGCGGCGCCATGCAGGGAAAGATTCGTCGGTCCCGTCGCAGCTCAAGTAAACGGTATTGCGACTAGCCCGCATTTCTCGCCAGGAAGTTCGTGATAGGCCTCGCCCGTGGACCTGGACAGTGATCTCAGCTTTGGGAAATCTTCGACAGACTCTCGAGGCTTTCCGTGTCTGCTGCCGTACCATTGCTTTCCGGCACTGACAGGCCTAGACGTAAGCGAATCTCCTCATAGATTTGCGGGATCGGGCGATTCGCATCGATGGTGATCAGCATCTCCGTTTTGCGGTAAAGATCCAGGAGCGGGCGCGTCTTTTCGTGGTATTCACGGAGTCGGGTGGTCAGCACCTCGGGGTCGTCGTCAACCCGCTTCGTGAAGCCGCTACCGTCCCCGACCTTGCCCCGATGCATGACTCGCCGGGACACAACTTCGTCAGGGATATCGAGGTAGATTACCTTGTCCAGGTTCCAGTTCTCGAAAAGATACTCTGCCTGCCGCTGGGTTCGCGGAAAACCGTCGAGCACAAACCCGTAGTTCCAGTCATGTTCTTCGAGGCGCTTGCGCACGACTTCTTCGACAATTTCGTCGGGAACCAAAAGTCCTTGCTCGGTGATGCGACGGATTCTCGCCGCCAGCTTGGTGTGGTTTCGAACGTGCCAACGGAAGATTTCGCCGATCGAGATGTGGACGAAGTCGTAATTGCGGCAAAGCAGCTCGCTTTGGGTGCCTTTGCCGCAGCCCTGCGGTCCGGAGACAACGTATTTATGCATCGGATTCGACGGTTTCTCCCTCTACGGTTACTATCGATCTGATTCCGATCGAACTTGAGCCTGCCGGCCCGGTTCTACGGATGTAACCCAGCGCTTCCGCGCACGCACTGCGGCACGGCTGATGGATCTACTCGATCCAGCCGCCGCCAACCACAAGATCGCCATCATAGAACACGGCGGCTTGACCGGGCGTCACGGCCCGTTGCGGCGCGTCGAACTCGACTTCGACGCGCTGACCATCCGATGTCGGGCGGACCTCGGCCCAGGCCGGCTTGAACTGGTGCCGGATCTTGACCTCGACGCGGATGGGCTCGTGGAGATCTTCCACCGCTATCCAATTGACGCCCCCTGCGCGAAACTGCTTGCGCAGCAGCGCCTGCCCTTCCCCGACTGTGACCCGGCGGCTGGCGGGTTCAATCTTGACAACATACATGGGCCGCCCGGTAGCGACCCCCAGTCCGCGGCGCTGACCGATCGTGTAGTGGTGGATGCCAGTGTGCTCACCGAGCACTTGGCCGTCCTGGGAAACAATCTCTCCGGATGACTTTTCGCAGTCGGACCCCTTGCCCTCGACGTAAAGTTCTACAAAGCGAGCGTAGTCGCCGTTGGGCACGAAGCAGATCTCGCGGCTTTCACTCTTGTGCGCCACAGGAAGCCCCATCTGGGCGGCCAGGCGGCGAACCTCCGACTTGGGTACGCCCCCGAGAGGAAACAAGCTGCGCCCCAGCTGAGGCTGAGTAAGCCCGAAAAGAAAATACGACTGGTCTCTGGATGTATCGACGCCGCGACGCAACAGGTAACGGCCGGCGGCGGGGTCGTAGTCGATGCGAGCGTAATGTCCGGTGGCGATACGTGACGCACCCACCTGTTCGGCCAGCCGAACGAATTGGTCGAACTTGACGAAGTTATTGCACAAGGTACAGGGAATCGGCGTTCTACCCGCGAGGTAGTCGTTGACGAACGGTTCAACGACTTCTTTCTCGAAACCGTCCTCGAAATTGACAACGTAGTAGGGGATGCCCAGATGCTCGGCAACGTGGCGCGCGTCGTAGACGTCATCGAGCGAGCAGCAGCGTCCGGACGTTGCACCCTCGATGGACAGCTCCGGAAAGCGGCGCTGATTCCAGAGCTGCATCGTCAGCCCAACAATGCGTTGGTTCTGCTTTTTGAGCAGACCGGCAACTGTCGAGCTATCCACGCCACCGCTCATGGCGACGGCAATGAGATCATCAGCCATCTGTTTTCTTCGAATCGCGATTACAGTCGATCGGCGATGCCTTGCATCGGCGACAGACACCGGCAAGCGCTAGGAGGCTGTCGCACACAGGACTTCCTGATCGTCCTGGCGACGTGGCGTACGCTTTCAGCGTGCTGTGTCGGGCTTTGGAGCCCGACATTTCCGAATCTATAGTGAACTCGTCTCAAGGACAGGCCACTAGGAACGCTCCGCCGAGCCCGCGTAGGCCGGCGAGAGATGCCGCAAGTGCTGGACGACCCCGGGAAGGGCGTCGAGCAACGCGTCGACCTGCTGCGCATCGTTCTGCTGGCCCAGGGAGAACCGGATGCTCGAGCGCGCTTGGTCGGTCGACAGGCCGATCGCCGTCAACACGTGCGAGGGCTGGACAGCACCGCTGGAGCAGGCCGCACCGCTCGAGACCGCCATGCCCTTGAGATCCAGAGCAATGACCAGCGCCTCCCCTTCCAGACCCTCGAAGCGGATGTTCGTCGTGTTCGGAACTCGAGCCGTTCCGGGGCCATTGACCATTGCACTCTCGATCCGCTCGAGGATGCTGCCTTCAAGCCGGTCACGCAGATCGGTGAGCCGTTCCGCTTCAGCGGGTATTTTCTTTCGAGCCAATGCCGCCGCCTCGCCGAGACCAACGATGCCGGGCACATTCTGCGTGCCGGCACGATAGCCTCTTTCATGGCGCCCGCCGTGTTGAATTCGCCCAACTTCAGTTCCCTTCCTCACATAGAGCGCTCCGGCGCCCTTCGGACCATAAAACTTGTGGGCGCTGAGGCTAAACAGGTCAACGCCGAGCTCTTCCATTTCGGTAGGAATTTTTCCCGTGCTCTGCACTCCATCCGAGTGAAAAACGACGCCGGCTTCGCGCGCGATTTCCGAGATTTTAGCGATCGGCTGCACGGTTCCCAATTCGTTGTTGGCATGCATGATCGAAATCAGCTCTGTGTGTGGCTTCAGGGCAGCCCTCACATCGTCGGGGAATACGACGCCCTCGGAGCCGACCCTGACATACGAAATTTCGACCCCCTCTTTCTCGAGCTCCTGGCAAGTATTCAAGACCGCGGGATGCTCAATCGAGCTCGTGATAACATGCTTGCGCGAACGGGACGAGGTTCGAACCGTCCCGAGAATGGCTAGGTTGTCCGCCTCAGTCCCGCCGCTTGTAAAGATGATTTCGGGTGGCGCGCAATTCAACAGCGCGGCGACTTGGCGGCGAGCCCGCTCCACGCGTGCCTTGGCGTCCTGCCCAAAGCCGTGAATGCTCGACGCGTTGCCGTAGGATCCCTCCAGGCACAAGAGGATCGCGTCTCGCACCTCGGGTGCGACCGGTGTCGTGGCGTTGTGGTCGAAGTAGTAGCGCTGCATGCTATCCGCCTGGCATCATTGATTATAACGTGCGCTCCGGCATCATCACCCTCACTACGGACTTCGGTCTTGCCGACCACTATGTCGGCGTAATGAAGGGGGTTATTGCAACGATTCACCCCGAAGCGCGGGTGGTTGACGTGAGTCACGACGTAGCTTCCCATAGCATTGCGGAGGGCGCCTTTACCGTTGCCCAGGCCTATCGCTACTTTCCCCAGGGGACGGTACACGTCGTCGTGGTAGATCCCGGCGTGGGAACCGAGCGACGGCCGATTATCGTTGACGCGGGAGGCCATCACTTCGTTGCTCCGGATAACGGCGTCCTCTCGCAGGTTTATGAGCGAGAAACTCCGTCTGTAAGGAGTGTAGATGTGGAGCGCTACGCGCTCAAGCCAACGAGCCAAACTTTTCACGGCCGCGACGTTTTCGCGCCGATTGCCGCTCGGCTTTCAAAAGGAACTGCGAGCGAGGAATTCGGCGAAGTGATTTCGGACTTCGTGCGGCTAGCCCCGACGGCGCCGCGGCTGGTTGAGCCGGGAAGATGGCAGGGGAAAGTGCTCCACGTGGATCGGTTCGGAAATCTCGTTACGAGCTTCACCGCCAAATCGCTTACAGGCAGCGAGAGTTTCCGTAGCTTGATCGCCGGCGGTAAGGAAGTCGATTCGTTCGCCGAAGCTTACGCATTGGCGCCTGAAGGCCGCCCATTTGTGATCGCCGGCAGCTCAGGCTATCTGGAAGTATCGATTAACCGCGCGTCGGCAGCGGACTGGGCAGGGATTGGTGTTGAAGACCGGGTTGAACTCGTGCTTGCGCCGGGAGGCGGTCCCGGCAATTAACCCTCGGAATCCTCTTCCGGTTCTGCTCCCTCGCCTTCCGATTCGTCTTCCTCGCGCGGCAACTCCTGAATCGCCCGCTGGATCTCCTCCGCGGCGCTCTTCTCCACCTCGTAAGTCGTAGGCTGGCCCTCGCGAGCAGCGTAGACCCGGTCATTAGCGGCTTCGGTGATGAGAACCTTTTCGGACGACTCACCATCGGCCACGGTCACCTCGGCCTCGATCGCCGGCTGGTCGAGCCCGTATTTGCTTTGATCCGCCGCGTCGTCGGACGGGAAGCCGGTCGCCGCAAGGCTGCGAAGGCTGTCAATCACGGTCTGCACCTTCTCCGAATCAAGCTCCCGATCGCCTTCGGAAGAAAGCACCCACTTGTTATCTTTCTTCTCGACGCGCAAGCGAGTGTCGCCGTCGCGCAAAGCGAGGGCGGCGATCTCCTTGAATCCGAAATCGAACAGTTTCTTGTTGCGGAAATCCTCAAGCGGCTTGTCGAGGCCCTCCGCCATCGTCGAGGAGACCTCATAAACGCCCCCAAGGTCCGAGCTTTTGGCGTAATAGCTATCGTCGTTGGATTTCGCGATTGTCAGGGTGTGAGCCCCGGCTTCATCGACGATCTCGGCGATAGCAAACGGTCGCCGAAACCGGTATTTCCTGGAAGGCTCGCCTCCTTCTTCGAGGACAGAAACCATCCCGGCTGTCCGCACCGAGCGCACCAAATCCCCGACGGTAAAATTGTCCGCCCGCATGGGCTTGGGCCTCAGAATCTGCCAGCGATCGTCTCCGCTCTTGCCGAATTCGATGGACCGCCGGCCGACGTTGACGGTGACCCTCGAAATCTTATCCTCCTCCACCTGCAGGAGTTTCTTGTCCCGCAGATCAAAGATCTCTTTTTCAAAGCCGCCCTTGACATAGCTGAAGACGGTGAACAGTCGCGATTCGCCTTCCAGGCGAGCGTAGACGCCCCCGCCGGTCGGCGTGTCGTTCCCGAAGATAACGCGGTAGGTTTTTTGCGCGGCTTCTTCTTCCTCCGCTTCCTTCTCGCCCTCTTTGTCGTCGCCCGGTTGCTCTTGCTTGACTACGGCGCTCACTTCCAGCTCGCCCGCCCCGTCGAGCCCGTAGGGGGCCCAGTTTCGAACCTGCTCATCGACAAGCCGGTCGGCGTTCATCGAAGCGAGGTTCGAGATCATCGTGTTGACGGGTGATTCCCCGACAGGGAAGGTGTATGGCTCGCCAAAGTGCCATTCGCCGTCTTCGCCGCGCTGGAGGGTGATGGTGTCCTTGCGGGGCCGCGAAATCGTCACTCGGACGATGTCGTCCTCTTCGACCGAGATGATCTCCGGCTTCTGTTCACCGGTTTCTGGAGGATTCTCCTCCGTGTACCAAACCAGCGCAACCAAAACGGCGAGAATCCCGAAGGCGATGATGAGGGGTGCGGGTTTCACGATGGTTGCTCCGAAGTGCGACAGGCATTCCTGCCTGTCCATGGCTTCCCCGAGACACATCGGAGATATTTGTCAGCAGAGACACGCCGGATGCCCGCCCCGGCTAGTGCTTGGTTGCCAAGTTTCGCGTCATTGGAAAAGTCCTTTCCCGAAGGACCATACGATCGTCCGTCTGGCCCGGAAGTTGCTTCTTCGCGGAGTGAACGAATCGGAGCCGCGAACGCCAGTGAGCGGCCAGGGAGCAATGGCGCGGATGCTTGGCCTGTCACTAGCGTTCCAGGCTCAGTTTCCTGTTCTCGTACGCCACTGCGATGAACGAATCGGAGCCGCGAACGCCAGTGAGCGGTCAAGGGCCCGCGGCCCAGCCAAAGGGATGAAAACGGTGGGTTTTGGACGGAGCGGCCCAGGGATTGTCCACCCATAATCTATCGTGAACTTCTGCGACCAATCACTACGCCCTCAGCGGCGCTTCCACCAGACACGAATCCCGGCGACGATGATCACCAGAGGAATGCCCACAACCGTACCAAAAAACAGACGGCTCATATCCGCCCCGGTCAGGTTCAGGGGAGTGTTGTCAGGGTCCCTGGGTCGGATGGAAATCAGATCCTCGTCCGAGCTGAGCCAGTTGAGCATATTCAGGAATAAGTCCACATTCCCACCGCGACGGATGTAATTGTTGCGGACGAACAGCGACGTCCCGACGACCACGATGCGGCCCTGCTTTTCTTCGTCTTCCGCCTGGGCGTCGTCCTCACTGTTCTCGGAGTCCGTTTCGTCTTCGCCACGTTCCTCTTCATCGTCTTCGCCGGCCGGAACGGCGTACGTCGCCGCGACCGCCAGGGAAATTGGACCTTCCCTTTCCTTGTCGGGGTCGCGGATGAGCTCGTCTTCTTCCGGGGAGAAAGCCTCTGACGCGAAACTGCCCGCCGTGGTGCTAAACAACTTGTCCACTGTCCAACTATCGGGGACATCACCGCTTTCAACACTGCGGACCAACGGAAAGAACGACGCGACGTTACCCATCGCTTCCGACACCGGGTGGGATTCATAGTCACTGACGAGCGGAGCCAGCGGCCCCATACCGAAAAACTGGCCAACGCCCGAAACGTCGATCACGATGTCGCTATTGACCTTGACCCCCCACGAACCGAGCATCTCTACTAACCTTGGGCTCTTATCGTGGTCCAGCAGAAACAGCGTTCGCCCGCCACTCTCGACATAAGACTTCAGAACATCGATCTCCGGCTCTAAGTATTCTTTATCCGGACCGGCGACTAGCAGCAAAGTGCAATCGTCCGGCACCCGGGGGTTTTCCAAAAGCGACACGGTCTCAGTCCGGTAGTTCGCGTCTTCGATTTGCCCTTTCGCTGAAGAGAAACCCTCGCGCTCGGAGTCGTCTCCGTCCGCTTCGCCGTGGCCCGTAAGAAAACAGGCCGTCTTTTCCTCTCCCTTGATGACGCGGATGATAGCGTTGGTGACGTCCTCTTCGTCTGTCGAGTTCGCTTCCTCGCGGTTGCCCGCCATCTCGATCAAAACCGTTCCGTACGTCCGCACGTTCATCGCCTGGGCCAGGTCGGGCTTGCTGTCCGGATCAATGTAGTCGACGGACACGTGGTGCGAAACGTTTTCATAGCGCACCAACTTGTCCCTGGGCGCCATGCCGCCTGCCGCGGTTTGATCAAACCGCTCAGCCTGATCGAAGTAGTAGATTTTCAGATCTTGGTCGAGGTCCCCAAGGATCTTGACCGTCTGATCGGAGAGGCTATACAGCCTGTTTGCCGTGGCGTCGTACGTCTTGTTGTAGCGGTCGGCGAGGTAATTGGCTGCCACTACGATAGCCAGCACGACGAACGTATACAGCACCATGTAAGTGCCGTGTTTGGTTTGCCTTGTCTTCAGCCAGCCGAGCGACATATTCATTTGTCCGGACTACGATCTCCAACGCAGCGATTCCAAAGACCGCTTACTCAGAAAGAGCCCCAATCCAATCGCCGAGACGTAATAGGTCGTGTCTTTCAATTCGATCACACCCTTGGAAAACTGCTGGAAATGGGGAGAAATCGCCAAGTATTTGCAAAGGTTGCCGACCGTAGATGTGCTGTAAGCGTTCACCCAATCAAGCACATAAAGCAGCAGAAACAGCCCAAACGTCACCGCGCCCGCCACGATCTGGTTGCTCGTCAACGACGAAATAAAGGCCCCCAACGCCAAGAAGGTGCCTCCCATGAGAAGCAAGCCCAAGTACGCAACCAGCAGCGCCCGCCAGTCCGGCTCGCTGTAAACGAAAAGGATCGACAGGTTCAGAAACGACAGGCCCAGCATGGCGCCATACAGCAACATCGCGGCCAGCCACTTCCCGAAAATGATCTCGTAGTCCCGAACAGGCGACGTCAAGAGAAGTTCCATTGTGCCGCTGCGTTTTTCTTCCGCGAAAAGCCGCATGGTGATCATGGGGCACAGGAACAGCAAAATAATGCTGAAATTGCCGAACGTCGGCTGAATGACAAACTGGTCGATGTTCATCGACCCCATGCCCGTCCCGAACTGGCTCCGCCCGCTGAACTGGACGAAAATTGCGACCGCGGTGAAAAAGAAGTAACCAAAGATCACGGCGAACATCGCCAGCAGAATGTAGGCGATCGGCGAAACGAAATAGGAGTTGAGCTCTCGTCGAGCAAGAGTCCAAACGTTTCTCACGGGTTGCTGTCCCCCTCTTGCGGTGCAGCATCGCCGCTTCCGCCTTCAGTATCGGCTTCCTCCGTCGCCTCGCCGCTCGCTTCTTGTGTCGGTTCTTGGTCCGAACCGGTTAACTCCAAGAAGACTTCTTCCAAACTCAAGCCGACCGATTTCATCTCAAACAGTCCCCAGCCCGATTCGACGACAGTACGCGCCAGCGATATCCGGATCGCGGAGTCTTTCCCCGTTTCGACTTCCCACGAGGTCCGCCCCCCGTGCCCATTGGCGCGAGCGACGCGACTGACTCCCTCGACCGACTCCAATTTTTCCCGCACCTGATCGGCGGGCCCATCGACCTCCACCAGCAGCGTGTCGTGCCCCTGCAAGCGGGAGGTCAAGTTCTCGGGCGTGTCGCTGGCCTCCAGCTTGCCTTCGTTGATGATGATGACCCGGTTGCAGGTCGTCGAAACTTCCGGCAGAATGTGCGTGCTCAAGATGATCGTGTGTTCGCCGCTCAGTTCATGGATCAGCCGGCGGACATCGATAATCTGCTTGGGATCGAGCCCCGCTGTCGGCTCATCGAGTATCAATACATCAGGATTGTGGATCAGCGCCTGCGCCAGACCGACCCGTTGCCGATAGCCTTTTGAAAGTTGACCGTTGAGTTTTTGCCGAACTTCGCCGATCGCGCAGCGCTCGACCACCTCATTCACCCGCGAACCGATCTCGTGGCGCGAAATACCCTTTAGCCTGGCGACGAATCGCAGATAGTCGAGCACTTCCATTTCGAGGTAGAGAGGCGGCGTCTCCGGCAGATAGCCGATCCGCTTCTTCACCTCGAGCGGACTATCGAGAACGTCATAGCCGGCCACGGTCGCGGTTCCTTCCGTCGGCGGCAGGAAGCACGTCAGGATGCGCATCGTCGTGGTCTTCCCGGCGCCATTGGGGCCTAGGAATCCCACAATCTCGCCCTTTTCCACCTCGAAGCTGATGTTGCGGACGGCTACGGTGGGACCGTAGCGCTTCGTGAGACCTTCGACCTTGATCATGGCTAAACGGGAATCGTTACAACAAATAGGACACGATAGGCTGACAGCGGCGCCACATGTTTCGAAGAGTAGGCAAAGAAACTATGTACCATCGAGATTAACATCTTTTCAACGGTCGGGATGAGCCCGTCCTGAAGTCCTGAAGCCCTGTGTCATCTTGGTAACGGCTCCGACAGTCGCCGGCCTTTGCCCGAAGCTCATGTTTCGTCGCTGACCCGGAGCACGGCCAGAAACGCTTCCTGGGGGATATCGACTCGCCCGACCCGCTTCATCCGCCGCTTGCCCTCTTTTTGCCTCTCGAGCAGTTTGCGCTTGCGCGTGACGTCGCCACCGTAACACTTCGCCAGCACGTTCTTGCGAATGGCCGGGATATTCTCGCGGGCCACGATCTTGTTCCCGATCCCCGCCTGCAGGGCCACCTCAAACATCTGTCGCGGGATCAGTTTCCGTATCCTCTCAATCAGCGTTTTCCCCCGGCCATGCGCCTGGTCGCCGTGCACAATCACGCTCAAGGCGTCGACCGGCTCCGCGGCCACCATAATGTCGAGCTTGACCATCGGCGAGGTCCAGTAGCCGGAAAAATGATAATCCACCGAGGCATACCCGCGCGAGACCGTCTTCAGCCGGTCGTAGAAGTCGAGCACGATTTCATTGAGCGGAACCTGGTACTTGAGCACGACGCGACTGCCGGTGACATACTCGAAACTCTCCTGCACGCCGCGCTTGTCCTCGAACAGCTTCAAGAGCCCGCCCAGGTAGTCGTCCGGCGTGATCACGGTCACCGAAAAAATGGGCTCTTCCGTCGATGCGATGGTTGCCGGAGCGGGCCATCGGCTGGGGTTATCCACCTCGATGACGGCGCCGTCGGTCAAGGTGACCCGGTAGCGGACGCTCGGGGCTGTCGTGATCAGCTCGAGGTCGAACTCCCGCTCTAACCTTTCCTGGACGATATCCAAGTGCAATAATCCGAGAAATCCGCACCGGAAGCCAAAGCCCAGGGCCACCGAGCTTTCCGGCTCAAAAACAAACGAGCGATCGTTGAGCTGAAGCTTCTCGAGGGCTTCTCGCAACGCCTGATGCGCGTGCGATTCAACCGGATACAAACCCGCAAAAACCATCGGCTTTGTTTCTTCGAAGGCCCCCAGAGGCTCCGACGGCATCTCGGCATCGTCGCAAATCGTGTCCCCGATCTTCGTCTCAGTCACGTTCTTGATGTTGGCGATCAGCCAACCGACTTCGCCGGTTTCAAGCTCTTCGCAAGCCAGCGACTTCGGAGTGCGATAACCCAAGTCCTCAACCGTGTAAGTCCGGCCGGTTGACCAGAATTTCACTTGCATGCCCTTGCGGAGCGTGCCATCTACGACACGTGCCAGAATAATCACGCCGCGGTAAGGGTCGTACCAAGAATCAAACAGCAATGCTCGCAGGGGTCGGTCCGGCGACCCCGCCGGAGGTGGAATCCTTTCGACGATGGCTTCAAGAATCTCGGGCACGCCGTCACCCGATTTGGCACTCACCAGCATCGTCTCATCGCCATTAAGCCCGACGGTCTCCTGAATTTGCTGGCGGACTCGGTCGGGATCCGCCGCCGGCAGGTCGATCTTGTTGATGACCGGGATAAGTTCCAGATTGTGCTCGATGGCTAAATACGTATTGGCCAGCGTTTGCGCCTCGACACCCTGGGAGGCGTCGACCACTAGCAGCGCCCCCTCACAAGCCGCCAAGCTGCGCGAGACTTCGTAGGAGAAATCCACGTGTCCAGGCGTGTCGATCAGGTTGAGTTGATACGAGTTGCCGTCACGAGCCGTATAATTCAACCGCACGGCTTGCGCCTTGATCGTGATACCGCGCTCGCGCTCGAGGTCCATCGTATCGAGCACTTGCTCCTTCATTTCCCGCTGCGTGAGCGTGCCGGTTAACTCCAGCAGACGGTCGGCAAGCGTCGACTTCCCGTGGTCAATATGGGCGATGATCGAAAAATTCCGAATGAATGAGGGGTCCATCGAGAGGGCAACTGCGGGTACAAAGATGCTAGCTCCACGCTAGCAGCAGGATCGAAAGGGTGTCAATTTGAGCCTATCGTCCCACCGTCCCCTATCGTTCCCGTCGCCCCGACTTTCCGCCCGACATGGGAACATGCCGGCTGCAAGCTGTGCCGGACAAGACTTGATGCTCGTCCTTGTCGATGTGGCGGAAGGTGTGAGCTGGGACGTGGCGCACGCATTCTTGCGTGCTGGAGTGAACCCCCAAAATGAGACAGTCGTGATAGCGACACTTTAGCCGGGAAAGGAACTGCGAGTGGGCAAGAGACGAGTTTACAAGTTTCCCGAAGAATACCGGAAGATGGCACTGGAGCGGCTGAAAAGCTGCCAGAGCGTGACAGCGCTGTCGAAGGAGCTGGGGATTCACCGAGGGCTGCTGTACAGGTGGCGAAATCGGATGGAGCCGACGGAGGAGGGGCCCGGTCCGCCGGTCGCCTCCCGCGAGCGGGAACTGCGCCAGGAGATCCGCGCGTTGCAGCGTCTGTTGGGGGATAAGACGCTGGAAGTGGATTTTTTCAAAGGTGCCTTGCAAAAAATCGAGGCTCGACGCCACGGCAGCGGCAGCTGTGGCGAGAAGGCGTCTACGACCAAATCCGGGAGTTGATGCCGCTGCAAGGCAGACTGAGTGTCGAGCGGATGTGCCGGCTGGCCCCAGTGAGCCGGGCGGGTTTCTATCGGTCATTCAAAGAGCAGATGCCGCTGGAAGAAGACATGGAAGTGCGGTCGGCGATCCAAGAGGTTGCCCTCGAACATCGGCGACGCTATGGCTACCGCAGGGTCGCGGCGGAACTCCGCCGGCGGGGGATGGTGGTGAACCGCAAGCGCGTGGCGCGGATCATGCGCCAGGACGGGTTGCTCGGGGTCCAACCCCGGGCGTTCGTGGCCACCACGGAGGCCGATCATCCGCTGGAGGTTTACCTCAACCTAGCCGCCCGCATCAAGCTGACCGGGATCAATCAGCTGTGGGTGGCCGACATCACCTACATCCGGTTGAAGGCCGAGTTCGTTTATCTGGCCGTGGTCTTGGACGCCTACTCGCGGAAGGTGGTGGGTTGGGCGCTGGAGAGAACGCTGGCCGCCCGCTTGCCGCTGGCGGCACTGGAGCAGGCGATGGCCGAACGGCAACCGCCGCCCGGCCTGGTCCATCACTCCGATCGCGGTGTGCAGTACGCTTCCGGCGCCTACGTGAGGAGCTTGCGCCGCCAGCAAGCGATCCCCAGCATGAGTCGGCCGGCGAACCCCTACGACAATGCCAGTTGTGAGAGCTTCATCAAGACGCTCAAGCGGGAGGAGATCTACGCCAACGATTATCAGGATCTCGACCACCTGCGCGCGAACATCGAGGACTTCATCGAGCGCTACTACAACCGCTGCCGTCTGCATTCGGCGCTGGGCTATCGGCCCCCCGAGGAGTTCGAGCGGGCCGCCGGGACGAAGGCGGCTTGCGCCGGAGCGACGATGAGTTTTTTTAGGCAGCAGGAGATCTATCGATCCGATGGGAAGGGGTTGCTGAACGAGAAGCCGACCGCAGCCGGCTCCCCGAACCATCGTTTCGATGAGTCTCCGGCCGGCTATTCCTCGGCGGGTTGGTCTCCACCAGAGCCCGCCTCCGCTTCACCCGCCGAGGACCATGCTAGAACAGAAGAGGCTATGGGGAGAAGGAAAAACCATTGAACGGCGAGTGTCGCTACCGCCGATTGTCTCAGCGGAGGGGTTCACCCCAAAGACATGTCGCCACGAATGGCGACATCTTTCGTTGACGCGCCGGCCCTTCCGCCGGGCGCCGGGATGCCGGCAAGAATGCCGGCACAGCACGCTGAAAACGTGCGCCACGTCGTGTCAAGCCGATCACATCCTGAACTTTCGAGCCCGACATTTCCAAATCTCACATGGTTGGCCAACAGACCGCCCCTCAGCTCGGCAAGCCGATCTTTTCGATCAGCTTGGGGTAGCGGGGGTGTACGCGGATGGGGTCGAAAGTAGGTTCGACGTGTAAATAGACCAACGAACTGTCCTTGCGGGCATAGGCTTCCTCCAGAAAATCCATGGCCTTGTCCAGTTCTCCCAGCCGCACGTAGACGATCGCCTGCGTCATAGGGGAGACCGCTCGCGTCTCGGCTGCCGCAGCCACTTCTACAGCCAGTTGGAGGGCCTTCTCGCGCTCGCCCATCTCGGCGTAGATCACCGCTAAGCCTCCTTTTGCCAAATCCGTGTCGCCCAGCAGCTCAGCCCACTTCTTAAAAGCTTCGATGGCCTCGCTGTACCTGCCCACGTTCCCGTAGGCGATGGCCACATCGAAGTGCGCCAGCGGGAATTGCGGGTTCATCTCGATCGTCCGGCGGCACTGCTCAATCGCTTCATCAAAGCGGCGAGAAAAATGCAAAATGCGCCCTACGGCGGTACTGATCAGCAACGAGAGGGGATCCAGTTCGTGGGCCCGGCGGATCTCGTCGAGCGCTTGCTCGAGACGGTTCATCGCCGCCAGGAACATGGCGTACTGATGGTGCCCGGTCGCATAGCCGTCGTTGATTTCGATCGCCCGGCGAAAGCGCCGCTCGGCTTTGGCCCAATCCCAGTCGGCGCGGTAGTGCACGAGCGCCAGCGCCAGATGGGCTTCAGCGCAGGTCTCATCTTTCTCGATCGCCGTTCGCGCCGCCTCCGATGCCTTCGAAAACGCTTCGTCAGGACTCTGGGCCAAGTAGCCGGCGGTGCCCTCCAATACGTAGGCCTCGGCCAACCCGGCGTAAGGTTGGGCGTAGTTGCAATCTTCGCAAGCCGCTTTTTCGAAGCACTCAATGCTTTTGGCAAGACCCGTGCCGGTACGCTGATTCAAGTGATAACGGCCTTGCAGATACACGTTGTAGGCTTCGAAGCTGTACGTCACCGGCTTGACGAGCTTTTGCCGATGCCGGCCGAGAAGCTTGATCTTGAGGTTGTCGACGATCGCTTGCGAGATTTCATCCTGAATGGCAAAGACATCCTCAATTTTCCGGTCATAGCGTTCCGACCACAAATGGTAGCCGTCCTCGACAGCGATGAGTTGCACGGTGATGCGCAGGCGATCGCCGGCCTTACGAACGCTCCCCTCGACGACGTGATGCACGCCAAGTTGCGTGCCGATCTCACGGACGTCGTAGGCCCTGGCCCGAAACTGAAACGACGAAGTCCGCGAGACGACCTTCAGACCCTTAACGCCTGTTAGGGCATTGGTGATCTCCTCGGCGATGCCCTCGCAGAAATATTGCTGATCCCGCTCCGAACTCATGTCGACGAACGGCAGCACGGCGACCGTAGGCTCACCGGCATTAGGCGTTCGACGTCGCGAGCCGGACGGCCGCAGCCTCTCGGCGAGAGATCGCAGGTCCTCCAGTACGTCTTCCATGGACTGATAGCGCTCGTCCGGCTTCCTACGGATCGCCCTGCTGACAATCCGTTGGATTTCGGGCGGCAAATCCTGACGAAACCGCCTCAGGGGAGGAGCATCGGCGTGAGCGATGTCGTAGAGGATGAGCGCCTCGTGAGAACCCGAAAACGGCACCTCCCCGGCCGCCAGCTCGAAAAGCACGATATCGAAAGAGAAAATGTCCGAACGGTGATCGATCTCGAGACCCTGGGCTTGCTCGGGCGACATATAGGCCGCCGTGCCCAGAGTCATGTCAGCCGAGGGTTGAGAGTCGCGGCCCGCGACCTGCGCTACCCCGAAGTCGGTTAACTTGACCGTGCCTTCCGCCGTCAACAGGGCATTGTCGGGTTTCGCGTCGCGGTGAACGATTCCGTGCCGGTGAGCGTGGGCCAGCGCTTGCGCAATCAGCAAAGCGTAGTCCACAATCTGTTTAACCGGCAGGGTTCCCCCGTCCTGGCGTGCCTGCCGAATCCTCTCCTTTAACGTTCCCCCGGGCAGGTATTCGAGTGCCAGAAAAGGCTGATCCCCCTCCTCTTCCACTTCGTAGATCGTCGCGATGTTCGGGTGATTGAGCTTCGAGAGCGCCCTCGCTTCATGAAGAACTGAGCTAGCCTGCATATTTCACCAGGGGGTAGGAAAAGGGCTGCCGGTTGTGGCATAAAACGTTTATGGACAAAACGTTAGCGCCACAGAAGACCAGCAGCCCTCCGGTAACAGAGTGTAGCCAATCGAGCTTGTCGTTTGCCAGGCACTTTCGCCGCCAGGTGAGCGCCCAGTTTGACGGCGGGGTGATCAGCTCCGACGGCGGCGCGCTGCTGTTGCGCGAGGTCGACCGGCGCATCAACCTGCTGCCGCGGGTGGCCGCCTGCTTCGAAGACCGGCGCGATCCCCAGCTGATCGAGCACCAGGTCGGGGAGCTGGTCTCGCAGCGGGTCTACGCGCTGGCGCTGGGCTATGAGGATCTCAACGATCACGACGAGTTGCGCTCCGATCCTGTGCTGGCGCTGCTGGCCGGCAAGAGCGACTTGGAAGGGCAGAAGCGCAAGCAAGAGCGTGATCGCGGCAAGCCGTTGGCCGGCAAGTCGACGCTGCACCGGCTGGAACGCACGACCGACGGCGTGGACCGCTACAAGAAGATCCGCTGTGACAGCGAAGCGATCGACCGCCTGCTGGTGGACGTGTTTGTGGAAGCGCACCCCGAGCCGCCCGAGGAGATCATTCTCGATATCGACGTCACCGATACGCCCTTGCACGGGCAGCAGGAGGGGCGTTTCTTTCACGGTTACTACAGACACTATTGCTATCTGCCGCTGTACATTTTTTGCGGCCAGCACCTGTTGTGTGCCCGGCAGCGGGTGTCGAATCAAGACGCGGCGGCGGGCAGCGTCGAGGAGCTGGAGCGGATCGTGGCGCAGATCCGGGAAGCCTGGCCGGAGGTGCGCATCATCGTGCGCGGTGATTCCGGGTTTTGTCGCGACGAGTTGATGAGCTGGTGCGAGGAGAACGGGGTGGATTACGTGCTGGGGCTGGCGCGCAACGAACGCTTGCGGGAAATGATTGCTGAGCAGATGGGGGCGGCCGCCGAGCGGCAACAGCGGACGGGGAAGCCGGCGCGGGTGTTTACGGAGTTCGAGTATCAGACGCGGCGGAGTTGGAGCCGGGCGCGGCGGGTGGTGGCCAAAGCCGAACAGCTTGCGGGCAAGGAGAATCCGCGCTATGTGGTGACCTCGCTGGATGCCGAGAGCCGGCCGGCGCAGCAGCTGTACGAGCAACTCTACTGCGGGCGCGGGGAGGCGGAGAATCGCATCAAGGAGCAGTTGAGTCTGTTCAGCGATCGCATGAGCACGGAGACGCTGCGGGCCAATCAGCTGCGGCTGTATCTATCGTCGCTGGCCTATGTGTTGATGGCGGCGCTCAGGCGGCTGGGGCTGCAGGGCACGGTGTGGGCGCGGGCGCAGACGGAGACGATCCGGCGGGGGTTGTTGAAGATCGGCGCGCAGGTGAAGGTGAGCGTGCGGCGGGTGTATCTGTCGCTGGCCGGCGGCTACCCCTATGAGCAGGCGTTCTGGGCGGTGTATCGGGCCCTGCGTCCGCCGGGATTAGCAACTGTTTGATAACACGGAGCGAAACAAAAAACGGCGGCCCAGGAAGTCGAATGGCTAAGTGTTTCTAAAATCGGGAACAACCCGAAAAACGGACTTTCGCGGACCACTGTCGGCGGTGTGGAGCGCCCCGCCGAGGCCCTCGCCCCCCTGGCCAGGGTTGATTCCGACCTTCCGCCCCTATTTCGGCTCCCTCAACCCTTCGCAAAGCCACTGGTGAGAAATGCGGGCTAACACCTTCCTGCGCTGCCCAGAACTCCGGGGAAAGGAACTTCAGGGCCACCAGCCTATCCAGCTTGACGTCACGCGCCTTGAAGATCACACCCATCCCGCCTTCGCCGATCTTTTCCAGCAGCTCGTAATGGGACAGGGTTTGGGCGCTCATCGAAGAGACCTACTGCAGCGGCCCGCCGCGGGCCTACGACGGAGGTTCTTTATTATCTCGCAGCGAGTGAAAGGAGGAAGCAGCCGCTGAGCGCGAATCCGACAAGCGGCTTTATCTTTAAGCAGACCGGGACATAGGTAACACTTTATGCCAAGCACATAGGTAACACCTGCAGGGATAAAACATTTCTGGGAGGAGATGGTTTATGCCCTGGCAGGAGACCGATGTGCTTGGACTTATGTGTTACCCATGTCCCCGGTTTGTACCCTGGGCGAAGCGGGCTCGCGGGGCCGGTTTTCATCTACCTGGAGAGCCGATCCAGAATATTCCGGGTGATGCGTTCGACGGCTTCGTCTCCGCCGCGCAGACCGTCCGGCCAATTGGTGGCACCGACGGTAACTACCGTCCCGCCGCGGCTGTACGTGCCAAGCATGGCCGCCCCGGGTTGGCGGTGCGGGGCCGACCTGTCACCGTGGAGTGCCTCGGTAATCATGCCCAATGAGTCATCGGCGGCGCTTAAGGCGGCGGGGCAGCTGGCGAGGATCTCAAAGTTCTCGGGCGTTCCATCGCGATGCGTGGGTACGGGCAGCCCGTTTTCGAGCTCATAGTCGCAGCCGTCACATTCGTAGCTGACAATCTTGTCCTTGGTGCCCAGAAGATCGCCTCGCTTCAAACCGGTACCTTCAAAAACCCAGTGGTCGGGTCGATGAACGGTGTAGGCGCCCAGCCCATCCTGGAACTGATCGAAAAAGCGATGGTAACCTCCATAAGCGAAACTAACCCCCGTCAACTGATTCTCAGGTCGGCCAACCAGGCGGCTGCACCACAGAGTAGTTAGCTGCCTGTGGTCCTCGCTCTTGTAGTGCGGATCGTCTTTGTAGCCCTGCTTCCAGCCCACCAGGGCACGGCCGTTATCTTCGGATCGAACCTGCCAATAAACGCTGTTGCCGCTCAAAAACGCCACGTTCCCCCCCCGCGCAATAAACGCCTCCAGATGGTCTCGCATCGGGGAAGACCAATACTCATCGTGCCCGACACTTAAGACGAGCTTGTAATGGTCAAGGATCTCGGGGTGAAACTCGAGATCGGAGTTGACCGCATAGTCAATTTCGTATCCCGCTCGCTCGGCCCACTCGACAAAGGGATGCTCCCAGTTGCGCCAGCCGCCCTGATAGGTCGTAAAACCGTCATAGACGTTGAGCGCCTCTCCTTGTTTCTCGATCCTGACGCACTTTTCGGCGTCCGGAATATGCCATTGATAGGGGATTCGTTCAGCAGGGTCCACCCCGGCGCCGGCGTGGCCACTGTTGGTCGTGATGTTGGCGAAACTTGTGAGCGGTATCCCCTGGTCTGAGAATTCTTTCTGTAGCGCCGCAGTGACCTTGCCCTGAGCCAGGTCGGCTTCGACTACGGCACTGATGCTACACAGAAACCGGCCTTGATACCCCACCGAGCCGGCAAACGGGCGGTCGAAAGAGACTCGCCGGGCTTGCCCGTTCTTCCCGCGATAAAGATCGGCGCCGCCCCAGGTGTTGTAGGCGTTGTCGGTATTGGTGCTCCGCTGCAGCAGGATCTTCGTATCGCGCCCGGGATGCGTCGCCCGGACTACGAAAGACATCTCGCCGTTGGCGCTCAGACCGCCGCGATCACTGCCCGTCAAGATCACCTCGTAGTGGCCCGACTTCCAGTCTTCGGGAACAGCCACCTTAAGAGCGACCGGCCAGTTACAGCCATCGGAGAAGGAATTTTCCGGAACCGGGTGCTCGACCCCCGGCAGACCCCCCTTGGTCCAGACAGGCTTCCGTCCCGCCCCCACTCGCGCAATCTCGATAGAGTACTCCTTGGTGTTGGTAGAAATATGGAATCCTATCTCCTCACCGGCCCTGACGCTGAGCTGGTCCGTATAACCTTCGATCGCTGGTTCGTGTTGCTGGCTCATAGTGATTGCTCCGTTCGGGTTCACCGTAACTAGGGAGATCTCTACCCCCAGTATGGACTCACTCTCCCGCGGAAGCATACACCGGCCGCTTACGCGATGCCAAGCCCGGCGCGGGGTTCGGTCTTCCGGCACCAGGGCTTCCCTATCGTCAAGCCATGCGTGGCCGTAGGTTAAAATGACTTTACCCGCATTTCCAATTTGATTCAGACCTCTCGACCTTCCGGCGGCCTTGAGCGTCTTTATTCATAGGGGCTAGAGCCCGATGAGGACGCCATGGAGGCCAACACCCAATGGGTGAAAAACAAACCAAGCCATTCCAGCTAAGTTTCAACGGCTCGTTGAAAGTCGATTTCCAGGGATCGCACGTCACTTCCGACGGTGGCTTGATCCTGGTTCGGGAGTTGGACGAGCGACTCGGACTCGGGAAACTGATCGGCGAGCATCTCACCGACTCCCGGCAAGGCACAAACAAGCAGTTCACGTTCGCTGATCTGTTGCGGCAGTCGGTCTACAGCCGCTTGGCAGGCTACGAGGACGTCAACGACGCCGTCCGAGTGTCGGCTGACCCGACGTTTCGCTTGATCGGCTCGCAGAAGATCTGGGATCGCGGTGCGGCCTTGACCTCGACGCTGCACGGCTTCGAGACGGAGATGCTGGCGAGCGAAGAGAACCTGCTGGGGCTGATGGCGCTGAACCGAGAGCTGGTCGGGCAAGCGGAGGCGTTCGACGACTCCGAGCGGGTCGTTCTGGACATGGACTCCACCGAGAGTCCGGTCCATGGCCAACAGGAAGGCAGTGCCTACAACGGACACTTCGAGTCGGTCTGCTACCACCCGTTGCTTTTGTTCAACGGTCATGGTGATTGCCTCGCTGCCAAGCTGCGTCCCGGCAACGTGCACAGCGCCGAGGACTGGGATGAGCTATTGTTGCCGGAGATCGAGCGCCAACTGGCCGAAGGCAAACAGGTCACCTTTCGCGCCGATGCCGCCTTCGCCAAGCCCGAGATCTACGAAGCACTGGAGGAGCGCGGCGCGGACTACGCGATCCGCATTCCGGCCAATAAGAGCCTGGAGCTGGAGATCGAAGACATCCTGTTTCGTCCGCCGGGGAGGCCCGGCCGCAAGCCGCTAGTGCGCTACAAGAGCTTTCGCTATCAGGCGGAGAGCTGGAAGGGGCCCAGACGAGTTGTCGCCAAGGTCGAGCACCACCAGGGCGAGCTATTCGCGCGCGTCGGTTTTATCGTGACGAACATGAGCTTGCCAAGCCGGTCGGTGGTGCGTTTCTACAACAAGCGCGGCACGGCGGAGCAGTGGATCAAAGAAGGTAAGCAAGCGACGCACTGGACGCGGCTGTCGTGCCATCGCTTCCGGGCGAACGAGGTGCGCTTGCAGCTCAGCGTGCTGGCCTATAACCTGGGCAACTTGTGGCGGCGGCTGGGGCTGCCGCAACGGATCAAGAGCTGGTCGCTGACGAGCTTGCAGCACCGGCTGATGAAGACGGGCGGACGGCTAATTAAACACGCGCGGTATTACTGGCTCTTGTTCGCGGAGGGACATCTGAACCGGCGCCTGTTTGGCGACATGCTGCGGAGGATCTGGGCGCTGCCTGTGCCGGGCGGGTAGCACGCGACTTGCCGAATGCGAAACCTGAGTACTGAGGACGGAAGCTCGGAAGGGTGTCTGCGAAATTGACTTCGCAGCGGCGGATCAGCCCCCATGAGGGGCAAGAAGGGGGCTCGATCGGTCCCGCCTCAGCCGCCGCCTCTTTCGGGTGGAGAAATGGTTGCGCTTCGCCGGGTGAGGGTGTAGACTCGTGCCGTCAGAGGAGCCAAATCGGAAATCCTGGCTTAGACGGCATTTTCTCTTTCTCCATCTTGCCTCTGCGGATGGCCTCCTTTGCTGGACTGGGAGCGCTGAGTGTGGCGTGCTGTTACTTGCTCTACGCGCTATACGCTCGATTAGTGCTTAACGAATCACCCGCGGGCTTCACCGCGTTGATCTTCTTCATTGTGTTTCTCTCCGGCGTGCAGATGCTGTTTCTGGGCTTGATTGGTGAATATCTCGGCAGAATCTACGAAGAGACCAAACGCCGGCCGCTGTACATCGTAAGTCGAATCGTCGGGAGATAGCGGTGGATCCCGCTTATGTCGTAAAATACGCCGAACTCTATCGCCGCCATTGGTGGTGGAGATCCCGCGAAAAGCTGACTCTCAAATGGCTGGAACAGTTGAAACCCGAAAGCGGTTTCGGGCTCATCCTCGATGTTGGCTCGGGCTCGGGATTATTTCTTGAAGCCTTGTCACGTTTTGGCCAACCGGAGGGCGTTGAGGCGGATGGCGCCTGGGCGAAGCATCCGACTCCGGGGGCGGGTCGGGTGCACTACCGGCCGTTCGATGCGACGTTTCGGCCAAATCGGCGATACGGGCTTAGGTAAGGGAGGTGACGCCTGTTGGTTCGTCTCCGAATGACTGCGCCTATGAGGGTTGCGGTAGCTGGCTGGTTCACTCTCTGCGTGTTCGTAGGGGTTGTGCACCTTCGCGGTCAAACTACTCCCCAACCAAATGAGGCCACAAGCTTCGATCAGCGAAAAATCGAGTACCTGAAACGACTTCTTCCCTCGGTCGAGAAAGTCCGCAATTATATCGGAGAAGGCAAGTCGCCGTCCGAGGGCTATCACCCCAACGCCGGTTGGACTTTTCATCCTGAATTGGGCTGGGTAGTTCAGGACACTATCCGGCACGACGGCATCGAGGGGTCGCGGACGTTATACCGTTACGAGCCCAGCGGCGCCCGCCAAAGAATCAATTTCCCCAACGCCGTGGCTCGGATCCATACGTACGGCGACAGCTTCACGCACTGCGACCAAGTCAGTGACGGGGAAACTTGGCAGGAATACCTGGCCACTCATCTGGGCGAGCCGATCGAGAACTTCGGCGTCGGCGGATACAGCGTCTATCAAGCCTTTAGACGAATGAAGCTTGTCGAGGAGACGCATCCGGCCGAATACATCGTCCTCAATATTTATGACGACGACCACTATCGGAACCTCGACTCCTGGCGTAACATTCGCCTGCCCACGGCTCGCGAAGGGCCCCTGCCGCATGTTCGAGTTAACGTCGAAAAAGATGAGGTTGTTGAGGTTGATAACCTTTGCCCAACACCACAGGATGTACACAGACTAAGAGACCTCGACTGGGTTGTCGAAACTTTCGGGGACGACCCAGGTTTGCTCCTAGCTCTTCTGGGGGAGGCGGGCGGGCGGATTCCGGCCCAAGACGTCGCCGATGTGGCAGCCAAATTTGGAGTGCCGTACTCGGCCGGCGGACGAGCAATGGTTGATCCGGAAGAGTTGCGTCAGGTGCATACTCGAGCGGCGCTCTTCTCCACCATCAAAATCCTTGGAATGGTCGAGCGTTATATCAACGAGACCGGCAAGGAGCTCTTCGTCATTCTTTCCTACAGTGCGGAAGGCGTGAAGCCTCAACTGCTCGGGGAAGATCGGTTTGATCAGGTTCTTATCGACTATCTGAAAACCCGGGCGTATCCATGGGTCGACCTGAGAGAAGCTCACCTGGCCGAGTTCAAGACGTTCAATTTGGATGCCGACGCCTACCTGAAGCGCTACTACATCGGGCACTACGGCCCGACCGGAAACTTTTTCTGTGCCTGGGCCCTAAAGGATAGGCTTGTCGAGTGGCTTGATCCAAAGCCGAAGGCTTACCGTGACCAGGACTAGACGTCGGCGTCGCCCCGAGCCAACTTTAAGTGAACCAAAGACATTCTGAGGGCGATAGGTATGGACGCAAGCCGAAAGTCCGTCGAGAGAAAAACGCTACACTCTGGAGAGTGAACAGCTACATTGTCCCAGCGGGACGCTTGCGGCGATGTGCTTTTGAACGGAGACTGCAATGACTAAAAGACTGCTCATCAGCTTGACTGCATTTCTCATCGTAGTCCCCTTGCTTGCGCAGGAAGAGCGGCGTCCCAAGTCGCAGGAAGAAGGCGAGGCGCTACAAGCTCTTTTCGCGACGACAGATCCTGATGCTCGCATAGCAGCCGCGGACGAACTCATCAAGAAATTCAAGAATACGGACTTCAAGGACATGGTGCTGTACATGGCGGCAGTGTCCTATCGGGACAAGAACGACTTTGTCAACATGATGATCTATGGCGAGAGAACCCTAGACGTGAATCCTGACCACGTTCCCACGCTCGTGGAGCTAGCGTACGCGATTCCGATGAGAACGCAGGAGTTCGACCTGGACCAAGACGAGAAACTCGCCAAGAGCGAGGATTACGCGAAGCGTGCACTGAGACTAATTCCGACGATGGCGAAGCTGAACCCAGCAACCCTTGACGAGGAGTGGCTACTCATCAAGAAGGATCTTATGTCACAGGTTCACGAGAGCCTGGGTTCAGTCGCCATGCTGCGGAAAGACTTTGCTGGAGCGGAAGAGTCGTTTCGGACCGCAATAGAGGTGGCGGACGAGCCGACTGGGGTCAAGTTTTTCCGGCTGGCGCAATCGCTTATGCGACAGGGCAGGTACGATGAGGCGCTCGAGGCTACCGATAGGTCGGTGGAAGCAGGAGGCCTCAGGAGATCGGATGGTCAGGATCTCGCTCTGCTGTTGAAGGAAGATATCGAAAAGGCCAAGCAGGCGGGAACCAAACCTGCACCCGCCTCTAGCGACCCATTGCAGCCGAAGGTGGAGGTAGCGACTCAGCCATAGCTCCCCCCCTGGGGCGAATGGGCTTTCGGTTAAAGACCGTCCTGACGGCGATTAGCCCTCACTTGGTCCTTAGCTTTTCAAACAGCCGAAGGTGCTCTTTCGCTCGCTCAGGTTTGCCCATCTTCGTCAGCAGCTGGCCGATCTGGTAGTGAGCTTCTGCGTTCTGAGGATGCGCCTGGAGCACCTCGTTTAATTGGATCAGAGCATCCTCGAACTCTCCGACGGAAGTGAGCGCCATTGCCAATTTGACCTTCCCCCTCGGCCATGTTGGGTTCCGATCCAGCGCCTGCCGTAGGTACCCAATAGCTTCTCCCGGTTTTCCTTCCTTGATGCATAAGGTTCCCAGATTGAAGTAAGGCCACTGTGACTTGACCGCCTGTTTTTGCTCCAAATCAATAGCTTTGAGGTACGCCTGCTTGGCCTGGCCGAACTCAGCGAGCGCCTCCTTGGTTTGACCAATGTGATTGAACGCCTTGACGCTATTGGGATCAAGCGTGACGGCCTTTTCGTACGCCGCAAGCGCGGCCGGCATGTCATTTCGAGTGAAGTAGAGCCTCCCCAACCAATAGAAGGCTTCCGTATCTCTGGGATCGAGTTCGGTGGCTCGCGTCATTTCCACTTCAGCCTGGCGTTGTCTTCCCAACATGAAATGGTTTAAGCCTAGGAGCTTGTAGCCCTTGCCATCGTCCGGTTCCTTATCGATGTAGGTAGTGATGATGGTCAAGGATTCTTCGTACCTGTGAGTGCTGAATAGAAGGAAGGCTTTCAGTAAGATTCCTGAAGGGTCTTGCGGGAAGAACTCCCGAAAACGATCGAGTGCTGCTTCTGCATTCCTAAAATCTTTCTGCTCGGAATAGCAGAGGGCCAGATTATGTTGCATAGGGGCAACTGCTATAGCCGATCTCGTCTGCCCCAAGACCTTCTGTGCGGCTCGGCACTTTTTCTCCAAAATCAGTTGTTCTGCTTGGTACCAGGAAGGCTCTTCAGCCAGCAGCGGGCATGTCACCACCGTCAGGGCCAATAAGAACGTCAGGCGGAAGGTCATACACATAGCCGTACGCGGACTCCAACTCCAGCGGAGCAATTATTCCTCGAGCGAATAAAACATAAACAATCCCGCCATACCATCGATCTTGTGCGCCATCGGATTCTCGTAGACACTCGTAATCCGGTAGCTCTCGCCCGCTTGGACCGAGTAGCCTTCGCTGTCTGAGTACACCTCCATTGCCGCCGTCCCGGTGGCAGGATCGATCGTTCTATTCCCTTTCCAAACCCGCTTCTCACGAGCGACATCGTACAACTCCATCGACGTCGCGTGAGGGTGAACATGCGTTGCCATGAAATGGATCCTACCATCGAAAGGGAACTCGAAAGTGGTTTGCTGTTCATGCCGCCCTGGAGGCACGAAAAACAGGTGCGGCAATTGCACGCTGCGCAGTGTGGCGTAAAGACGGCGCAGAGGCTTCTTCAGATCCTTCTCCCGGATCAAGGTAAGCCTTACTCTCATCTCGACCTCCGCGGGACTGTCAGCTCGGTTGTTGAAAAGCGGCAGCCAGTGGAGGTCATCGTCGGGCGTTAAAAGTACGCCAAAGCCCTCGGGAAACCGGATCTCACGGGTAAAGCCGTCCGAATAGAGAGCGTCAAGTTTTTGGTTCAGGCCTTGCATCACCGGCTGATCAGAAACAAACGTATGGCAGACGTAGTTTTCCCGCGGCGGCCTGCCTAGTGAGTCATAGATCTCGGTCTTGTATCCAAGGACCCAGACCGGCTCGCCGACCCGGAACTCCCGCGCCGTTCCCGCCTGCATGTACCCCAACACCTTCGCATCGAGTGTAAAGATTCCTGTTGAGAATTCAACCTGCCTCACCTGGCCGTAGTCACTGTGGCGGGAAGAAGGCTGAAAATCTGAAAGGATTTCAACTGCCGCGGCCTTCTGCCCGTGGATGGCCAGACACACTAGCGCGGCAGCCCAGATCGAGAAGCCACGAGCCGTTCCTACCATCGCTGCATTCCTGTCAGGAGGCTGACCGCGGCGGGGCCGCTCTCGGCACAGCTCCCGTACGTTCATTCTAGCGCCCATGTCCAGTCCTACTGTGGCTGAGTGTTCAGAAGTTCATCGACCGCGGGCTCCTTAGCCGACTTCCTCTCTCATCGTCAGCTCGTTCACAGCGGTTCAACGACCGTTACGTATTGATCAGTCGCAACATCTTCGAGAATCTGCACCTTTCCCTGGGGCCAACGGACCACCACCCGGTCGACCTTGCCGCACGATCCCAGACCGAAATGAAGCCTCCCGTCATTGCGCGAGAGGTAACCACCGCCGTTCCGCACCCGGTCGAACTGCACCTGGCCACAGTGCTCGATCTGAACTTCCGCCCCGATCCCGTCCCGATTGCTCTGTTTACCCTTTAGTCTGAAGCCAAGCCAGCGATGCACGGTCTTGCTGTCGTTTTCCAGCAGCACCGGCGTTCCCGCGATCGGAAGAACGACCACATCCATCCTACCGTCGTTGTTAAAGTCGGCCTGGGCGCCCCCCCGATACGAGTTTTCCGGCATCGAAGCGCGACCCGCCGGGTAAAACCTCCCCTTTCGATTCTCAAATACAGAGAACGGCTGAAAGTAGGTAGAGCTCGAGACCTTGTTAATTTCGGAATAAACGTGGCCATTGGCGAACCAAAGATCCTTGTCACCATCGTTATCTAAATCAGCAAAACTACATGCCCATCCCAACAAAGGTGTCGTTACCTCGGTTAGCCCCACATCAAAGGATGAATCCTCAAAGAAGCCCGACGAGTATCTTTTAAAAAAAGGGAAATAATCATCGGAAAACGTCGTCGTGACTATGTCCAGTTTGCCATCGTTGTCATAGTCTCCGGTCGCGATGCCCATATCCGCTTGGCCGTCCCCGTCAGCGTTAAAGGCGACACCATCTGTTAATCCTGACTCCTCAAATTGGCCATCTCCCAGATTATCGTATAAGTAATTGGGACCGGAATCGTTGGCAATGAAGATATCGACCTTGTCATCTTCGTTGAAATCTTCAAACACGACACCAAAACCGAAGCGGGCGCTTGCATCCTCGACTCCGGCTTTTGCAGTCACGTCCGTATAGGTGCCGTCCGCATTATTATGGTAAAGAATATCCTTTTCTCCCTTCAATTCGAGCGGGCCACAGAAAACGGACAGACCTTTATATTCACAAGGAGTTGACACCGGCTCTTCGAGAGAGATGGCATGGATATCGAGATATCCAGCGATGTACAGGTCGAGGTGGCCATCGCCATCATAATCTCCAAAGGAACTGCCGGTGTGCCAGGCTACGTCTCGGCTCAGACCGGCGGCCTTGCTGATCTCTGTGAACGTGCCGTCGCCGTTGTTCCTATAGAGAAGGTCCAGACCGATGGTAGTGATTAGGATGTCGAGGTGACCATCGTTGTCGAAGTCCGCGGCATTGGCCCCGGTGCCCCAGAACGGGTTGGAGAGTCCCGAGTCAGAAGTGACATCCTCGAAACGACCCGTGCCTAGATTTCTGTAAAGAAAGACCCCTCCCTGGGAGTTCGAAACCGGTTTGCCCGCCAATATACGCCTTAACTCCTCGACGGTCGAGCCGTTGACAAGAAGCAAATCGAGCCAACCGTCATTGTCATAGTCCAACCAGGCGGCGCCGCTTCCGTTGACCTCGAAGATCCACTTCTTCTCCTCGCCTCCGCAGCGCAACTGGGCATCTAGTCCTGCCTCCGGAGCGACATTGCGGAAACTGATACCGGAGTTCGCCTCTAGTCCCGGCAAGATAAAAAGTACAATCAGGGCTAGAAAGCAGGGTGTCAGAGCTAGGCGCGTGGCCATCGTATTCAGGGTACCGCGGTGTTTCCTGACCGACGCGCTGGGGAGACTAGCAGCCCTTGGCGCTGTGGCTGTTCCGCGGGACTGCCTGCCCTTAGAGGGTTTGATGAGCCGGCGCCCGACGACCATACTGCCTCAGACGTCGAGAGGAATCTCGACGCGGCACGCTGAGAGCGTGCGCCACCAGGAGGGTCAGACGCTTTCATCAAAAGGCCGCGAATCTCAAAATAGAAATCCGCGCCACAAACTACAAACCAGCCGCAAGTCATTGATTCTCAGTAGGTTGTGCGAGATTGGGTTTGTTTCGTCGTTTTTGTCGCTCGTCAAGCTTGATGCCGGTCTCCGCAGTCTCCCCTTTCAGAATAGCGAGTGTGTCAAGTGTCTCCGTTGGACGATGAGACGATTCGCCGGCGTCTTGGGCCGGGAAAAGAGAGTGTCCCCTTGCGCTATTTCCCCATTCAACCGCTCAAAAAACAGCAGGGCTGGGCCAAACCGACAGCCCAACCGTTCGCGACACGGCACCCACCTCCGAACTGTCTTGTAAGCTGCCAGATCGATGGCGGTTATGAGGAATTGGCTTTGTTTGGTAATTTCTTTGCTCCGTGGGTTCGTGGCTCTGGATCACCCATGATCCCGTTGGCCCCGAATGTTTCGGGTGCCCAATCACATTGTACCGCGCCAATCCAAGGCGACGGCCCAGTAGTGACGTTAAGCTGCTTTTAATAAAGAACTTAGCTTAAATAACATAGCGGGCATGGAGGAGAAGCTGAAAGGCGTTCGGTCCCACCCCAGGCCTCGCGCGGCCGTTGAAGGCGACCGCGAGCGCCGGAACTAACCAGCGGGCGTGCGGGGCGCAGTACCAGGGTTCAGCAACCGGTTAGCCTAGCGGTCGGGTGCATAGAGGATGAAGATGCCGGCCATGGCATCGACCGGCTGCTCGGTGGGGTTTTCGTAAACCGCTACCAACTTAAAAAGGTCATCCGTCTCCACGGGATAGCCTTCGGGGCGGCTGTACACCGGCATTTCCACCAGCTTCCCATCTTCGCCCCTGGTGCCGACGGCTTTCCAGACCGACTCGTTGCGGGTGATGTTGATCAGCTCAAGCGACACGCCATAGGGATGGAGATGAGTGCCCATGGCGTGGATTTTACCCACGAACGGTAGCAGAAAAGAGGTCTCGCGGATGTCTTGCTTCTTTGGTGGAACGTAGTAAAGATGAGGCATCTGGACCGATTGAAACGTCGTGTTCAGCTCTTTCAGCCCGCCCGGCATCTTGCGAGCCGGAACCAGGTCCAAGGTTACCTTCATCGAGGCGTTGGCCAGCTCAGGATTCCGATTGTTGAACATCGGCAGCCAGACCGCCTTCTCGCCCGCCTTGAAGAAAACGCCAAACCCCGGGGGCAATCTTATCCCTTCCGTATAGCCGTCGGAAAAGATTCCTCGCAGCTCATCATGAAAGTCATGTTTAGGGACTCTGCTTCCAAAAAACGTGTGGCACATAAGCTCCCGGTCGAGCTTCTGTCCGGCCGGGTCGGTCATTTCGACACGGTAGCCGACCAGCCAGTAGTCTTCCTCAAAAGGAAACTGGCCCACGGATTGCATCTGTTGAAGAGTTCGGGACTCCAGGTTGAAAGGCCCGTAGTTTTGTACCACGGTTTCTTTGACAGCTTGGAGATCTGGCGTCTCCTGGCTATCGCGCGAAGTGAATTCTTGCGCCTTACCCGCACCCGAGACGCAAGCAAGAATACAAAGGCAGAGGCTGTAAGTCTGTTTCTGCATCGGACACTAGCTTAGCTAGGCTCTGGTGAGTAAAGAACAAAGATGCCCGCCATGGCATCGACCCGATCGCCGGTGGTGTTGTCGTAGACAACGATCACCTCGAAGAGGTCTCCGGTACGGACTGTATAACCTTCAGGGTTTATATAAATCGGCATCGACACAAGAGCGCCTTCTTCATCCCTGCGCCCCACAGACTTCCAGACCGGCTCGTCGCGGGTCACGTTGATCAGCTCGATCGAGACACCGAAGGGGTGGATGTGTGTCCCCATAGCGTGGATCTTGCCGGCAGGTAACTTGAAGGCGTTCCCACGGACGTCCCGCCCGGGCGGCACAAAGTAGAGGTGTGGCACTTGAACGCTCAGCAGCGTGGAGTAAAGACGCCTCAACGGTTTCTCCAGATCTCTTTCTCGAATTACGTGGATCTCGATCTTCATTCCGACCTTGGCGCGGCTGTCGCTGCGGTTATTGAACAGCGGAAACCACTGTAGGTCGTCGTGGGGGCCGAAAGGCAGGCCAAAGCCATCAGGAAGCCGGACATCCTGCGTGAAAGCGTCGGAATAGATAGCTCTCATCTGCTGGTCCTGCCGTTGCACAACGTCTGCATCGCCAAAAAAGGTATGGCACAAGTAGTTTTCCTGGGGCGGCTGACCTTCCGCGTCAACAATCTCGGATTTGAATCCAATAAGCCAGACGGGTTCGTTGAAGCGAAGAACCTTCCTTGTCCCCTCCGGCGACTGGACGAGAGTGTCGGCCTGCAAGTCGACCAAGCCGGAGGAGAATTGAACCTGGCTGACCGTCCCGTAGGAACTCTCCCGATCCGAAGGTTGGAATTCAGTGAGCAGTTCTATCGCCAACGCGCCGCTCCCGCTCGCCGCCGTTAAAGCAAGCGGTATAACGCGACACGCCAAGCGTTGAAGACCGGATGTGATGGCTGATTTCACAATACCCGTCGTCGGTGTCATTTCTCACCACTCGCTCATGAACGAGTCTTCAACCGCATCCGAATTATAGCAGCAGGCCCCCCGTACGCTTCAGCAATCTAGGCAACATGCAGCCCACGGAAGGACGTAATCAGGGCGCCTGAAACAGGTGTAAATCACAACGTCTCGGCCGGGCGCGGGGCCGCCCAACGATTCGGTTGTGAGAAATGGCCTCTAGACGGAAGTTTCCGGCAACCGAGAACGAAAAGGCCACCCCTCCCTTAGTGGAAGGGGCGGCCTTAACCGTTAGCAAAACCTCGCTCTAGAATCTAAACCGGAGTGAGAACTGACCCTGTCGGGGAGTATTGATTTGGCCGCCAATTGTCCCGAAAGCCACCGGGTCACTCACGTTGCCGTTGGGGTTCCTAAACTGCGTCCGGTTAAACAGGTTGAACACCTCAAACCGGAACTCACTGAGGATTCTCTCTGTGATATTGATTGTCTTCATGAACCCGACGTGCTCTTTCTTGATGCCAAACCCCCGCACCTCGCTCAAAGGATAGGGAGAATTTCCAACCGCATTTCCAGCCTCGGCGAAGGCGGCGAGGTTGAGATAGCGATCTGTGGCGGGGTCGAACTTGCCGCCGAAACTCGCTGCCTGGTTCACACCGGAAATCACGTTAGGCATGTTCTTGAAGTTGAATATCGGCAGGCTGTTCGCCGCACTAATCGCTATCGGGGTTCCTGCCGTGTATTCCAAGATGCTGTTCACCTGCCAACCTCCGACGAAATGATTCAGAGCCCTGCTCACACTGCCGCCGAACTTCTTCCCTCGCCCGAAGGGCAGCTCGTAGACCAAGGCGCTCACAGACCTCAACGGGATATCGCCCTGAGCCAAGCCTCTGTCTATGCGACGGTTGAAGTGGTCTCGGCCGCTTCTGGCAAGGAAAGCCCCCCATTGCGACTCGGAGTCGGTCAGATGTTTCGACCAGGTAAACGAAGAAAGCAAGAAAAAGCCCTCCGAGAAGCGTTTTTCAACTTTGAACTGGAGCGAATGGTAGATGGAGCTCCCCACGGGCGCGTTGTAGGGGAAGACAGGACCAAAGTAGCCCACCGAGGAATACTGCGGGAAGGGCCTGAGACTCTGCGCCAGAGTTCCCTCAAATGACGGGTAGGGCCGAGTAAACCCGGCAGCCACCACGGCTGGATCGCCGATCGGCGTTCGCAGTAGGTCGCCCAGTCCGAGAAGAGCCGAATCTATCTGGTTGGGATTGAAGACGCCAGTTTGCAGGCGGGAGCCCTTGCTGCCGACATATCCAACGTCCAGCAGCCAGTTTCGGGCGAATGACCACTGCGTGTTCAAGCTCCAGCGCTGCGAGTACGAGGGTATGTGGCCGTTTTCGTGAAACTGATCGGCATGGCCGCCAAGATTGAAGGCCGGATCGATGAAGGGAGGAGGCACGAAGTCCGTCGGGAAGCCATTGTCATGTTGGTAGGCAGGCGTAACCCCGCCGTCCTGTGTCTGTCGTTCGACTCTCGCCTGAAAGCCTATCGCATAGCTGCGCTGGCCTCCGCCTCCCAGCGGAGTGGTCGGGAAGTACTGGATGCCGTATCCGGCCCGAATCACTACGTTCTCCGCCACGTTCCACGCCAGTCCGGCACGAGGACCAAAGGCCCCGTAGAACGTGTCAGTAAGGCGGCTTCTGTTCTGGCGGCCTTCCCCAAACCCCGCAAAGATCATTGCGCCCAGGAACCCGTCCGCACCCGGATTGGGCGTGTTTGGATCCATGATGCCGACTGCGTCGTCTTGCGCGGTTACCGACTGGTAATTATTCCATCGCACTCCAAGGTTTAGAGTGAGCTTGGGACGCACCTTCCAGTCGTCCTGAACGTAAAATGCGCGATATCCGACGTACGATGTTGGGTCAATCTCTTGGATCCACCTGAACCCCTTCGCCGGCAAGCCGAGCATGAAGCTGGCGTAGGGATAGCCCGTGGTGCCCGTAGCGCTGGGATTTCCAGTTGCGGCGGATTGGAAGAAACTGTCAAACGTGTTGGGGCCAATCACATCTTTGACCTCGAGCCGGCGGACCTCACCACCGATCTTGATGTTGTGCTTGCCTTTGATCCAGGAAAGAGTGTCGCTGAATACGTAAGTCACATTCCTATATTCGCCGAACCCCTCTCCCGGGCCGCCCCCGCCCCCGCCGCCGATATCAAAGTAGGGGTCCATTTCGAACTTCGGGAAGGGACCTTTGCCGGCGTTGGGGACTCCCAATATCGCACCCCAGTCGTCGCCACTTACTCGGGTGTCGCTACGGATGAAATAAGGCTGGTGGTGGAAGTTCCATCCGAATACAGCGTGGTTGAAGACGGTTGGGCTGATGACCCAGTCGTGACTAAACCGTGGGTTGTAACCCGTGACATCCTGGTTGAAACATCTGTCTAAGGGGTAAGGGAATGATGCAGCGCAAAGCTGCACATTGCGGTGCCTGTTAAACATGGCCGCCATGCTGTGGGAGTCATTGAAGTGGTGGTTGACCTTATACATCCAATCGTCCTTGTTGACCCCGCCGGCGTTCGCGGAGAGATAGTTGTTGATGATACCGCTTCCGAAGTTGGGAGAGGGGAAGAAAGCAGTCGCCGCTCTAGAGGCAGGACTTATACGGTCCGTCGGAATTCTGTTGTTCGGAAAGGGAGTTCGTGTCAGGTTGCCCGCAGTGTTCGTGAAGGTGGAAGCTGGGTCGAAAATGGTCGGGATGCCGGGAAAGGAGAGATCTCCCGAAACCATCGCTGGGGTGGGAATCGAGTTCGTGGACCGGGAAGCCCCCTGCACCCAATCCATCCACTGCATGTTTGCGAAGAAGAACGTTCTGTTCCGTACGATCGGTCCGCCGATGACGAAGCCGTATTCATTTTTCTTGTTGACTGTCGCCGACCCTTGAAAGAACCCGCTCGCGTCCAGCACTTCGTTCCGCAGAAACCAGTAGCCGCTTCCATGAAACTCGTTGGTTCCGGACCTGATCGTGTAGCGCTGTACCGCGCCCAAGCTGTTCCCATATTCGGCCGAGTAGTTGCCTGTCGCAATGGAAGACTCCTGGATTGATTCCGGCGAAAGAACGGATAAGTAAACAAAGGCCGATGAGTGGGAGTATATCTGCATGCTGACGCCATCCAACTGCAGCTCGTCCGACATGATCTGGCTGCCATTGACGGACGTGCTAAACATTTGATCGGAGGAGGCCCCACCCTCACGGGAACTTGATACGCCAGGGGCGAGAAAAACAAACATGCCGGCGTTGCGCCCGCCGCCCCAGGCGCCTTCGAGCGATAACGGCAGATCGATAAAGACTTCCGGCTCGATGACGGTGCGCACTTCGACATTTTCGGTCTGGAGAAGCGGGGTTTCCGCGGTCACGTCGATCGTTTCCGTCGCCTCGCCGATTTCGAGTCGCAGATCCATCCCGAGAACGGCGGCAAGGTCAACCCTCAGCCCCTCCATCACGAGCGTCTTGAAGCCATCCATCTGCGTTTGGAGCGTGTAGGTGCCCGGCTGCAAACCTACCAGCCCGTAGGCCCCAACACTTGAAGAAACAGAGACGACCGCTTGTCCGGTGTCGTCATTGGTCGCCGTGACCGTCGCGCCGGGCACGACTGCTCCGGTGGGGTCGATGACGTTCCCACGGATTGTGCCTGTGTGCGTTTGGGCAGTGAGCAGCATCGAAGCTGCCAGGAAAAGCGTTGTGAAAAGCAGAGTTGTTTTGATCGATCGTGTCATTTAGATCCTCCGAAGCGAGCGCGAGGGCTCATGTAAGCGCACTAGTTTACCACATCCAAAAGGCGGTGAGGGCTGACCAACCCCTATATTCGTGAGCCATCCCTAATAGGACATTGTACGACTTTCGGCCAGTATGTCAAGAAAAAAGTATTAAGGCCGAGAACCTTACAGTTGTAAACTTGACACTCGCCGCCGCCAGGGGGGGGGGGTGGGTTGGATGGCTCTGTCGAGTATAGTATGTTTATTATCAACAACTTATCTTGCAAAACGCTCCTGTGCGGGCGGCTTGCCAGGCCGGGGCGCAGCCCGGGAAAAATCGTTGCTGCGTTGACGTCGCACGAGGCAAAGTGGCCGCTATCCAGCCCGAACCGCTTGCCCGTGCGGGCAACTCGCGCGAGCCCGGTCCAACACATGTGCTCTGCGCGGTGCGCGCCGGTCCGTAGACCTGCCGCGCTGCCGGCAGCAAGCCAGCCTAGGCGGCGACGAGCAACCGCGGTACGGCCTCGACCGAGCGCGGATGCCTGCCTCGATATCCCAGCGCCAGACGTAATGCTGGACGATCTGTTGGTTGGACAGCGCAGCGTCGGTGGCGATCAGATAGGCCGGGCAGCGAGAAAAGCAGACTAGTCACCGCTCCTGTCACCCCCCCAGATTCGAAACATTCCCGGCGAGCGGTTGGCTGACCGCCGCTCGAGGCTTGGCCGGCCCAGGTTTGTATAGGGTCACTAAACAACCGCCGAGCGCCGCCATCAAGATGCCCGCGACGAATTGCCAGCGCAGGCTCGCCAGACCACCCGCCGGCAGATGAAGAAACATGGCCACGAAAGCGTTGACAATCGGAGCACCGGCGAAAACGATCGCCATGACAACGGCAGGCGTTCCCCGAGCCCCAAACGCCAGCAAAACACAAAACGCTCCTACTGCGCCGACAACGCCGGCGGATAGCGACCACAGCGAGCCCTTCGCTGGGAAGTCCCAAGATGCGCCGCCAAACCACAGCGCCGCCAAGGGCGCCAAGACAGCCGTGAGAAAGTACGCAATCCCGACAAACAGAAAGGCCTTGTAGCGACCATGCACTGGGTCCTGCATGCCCAGCTGACCGCCGTGAAGAAGAATTCCGTAGACGCCCCACGCCGCCACGGTAGTCAGTGCGTAGAAAAGCCAACTCAAGCCTGGTGAATTCACGTCTCCTCCTCAACGAACACAGTTTTCCTAGCCGTTGCCTTAGCACTCCATTTCATAAATACACTCACGTTTCGGGCCAAGGCAGGCGGGCACAGCATGCTGTGCCCCTACAGATCTATTGGGTGCCTGGAAATGTAGGGACACGGCATGCCGTGTCCCTACATTTCCGATCGTCCCACCTGGCTTCTAAATATACGTGGCCGAACTTATGAAACGGACTACCTAGCCGCCCATCGAAGGCGCCGACCGAGAACACCTTTGACGAACGCCGGCAAATGGCTTGCGGCCCTCGCTACAGCTCAAATCCGTCACCGATCCGCCGTGGCTATCACTCGACAAACCAGACTGGCTCGGGTTCACTATGCCCTCGAGCTTCGCCGCTTTGAACGATCGCGAACCGTGTGCTGATCGGCCCGATCATTTCATGAACGACGATCGCTGCGAGCACAACAGTGCTGACGACTGCACTGTATTCAACGAAGCGACGATCGATCGCGAGGACGAGACCCACGGCCAGCCCCGCCTGCGCCATTAAACCGAACCCCAGAAAACGCTGCACCGTGGACTCAAGACCCAGCCAGCGTGCTCCCCAACGAGCTCCGAAAAACTTCCCGGCTCCCCTAGCAAATACGTACAGCAGTCCCAGCCCACCGATCGAACTCACTAACGTCACATCGAGGCCAGCGCCGGCAATGACAAAGAAAATGGCATAGAAAGGAGGGTCGGTTCGCGTAAGCGTGTCGAACATCCTATGGCTTCGCGTTGAGAGGTTGACCATCGTCGCACCGACCGCCAAGCTAGCCACAAGAGTCGACAGCTCGAGGATGAGCGCAACACCTACGCATAGCAGAACGCAACCGGCGAGCAGGATCTGAACTTCCCCGTGCTCGGTTACACGCGAAGACCATGCTGCCAGCAGAAGGCCCACCAAATAGCCCAGTGCCACCGATCCGACAACCTGCCAGACCAAGGGGAACAGAGCGACGTAGACCGTCTCTAGAAAAGCCTGCGAGCCGCCGAGACTCGAAGCCAAGTCAATCAGCGCCGCAACGAGGGTGTACGCCATCAGACAAAAAATATTGTTGACGGCTATGATCCCCAGGAGTGTGTCGCTCAACGGCCCGCTGCTGTGGCACTCCCGAAGAACCATGAGGGTAGAAGCCGGGGCGGTGGCCATAGCAATCACGCCCAACAATAGCGCGACTTGCCAAGGTTGGCCGGCGGCGACCATGCCGGCGGTCACCAAAGACGCCGCCAGTAGGGACTCGATCAGGGCTAGGTTGAGAATCTGATTGCCAACCCGCCGGAAGCGCGAAAACTCGAACACCGACCCAATCGAGAAAAGGATCAGCCCCAGGGCTACCTCGCTTAGTACTGCGAGCGCCGCCAGGTTCTCGTAGCTGACCCAGCCCAACACAGACGGCCCCAGGGCGATGCCCGCAAGAATATAACCCGTCACCTCCGGGATCCGGATAAACTTCACCAAGTGTCCAGCTAGCAGCGCCAAGAGAAGAATTAGGCCGAGAGAGGAGAGCTCGTTCATCGGATTGGAGTCCAAGAGACTAAGACTAGATCAGTACCCCCCCCCAACATGCCTGTTGTAGGCCGACAGAACGGCGCGGCACCGCTCGCTTACCCAAGACAATTGGGTAAACCGCGGATATGGAAAGGACCCGTCGAGTCAGTGACGTACCGGTTCCGCCTCCTTCGCCAGTCTGGTTTCCACCAGTACGGTCGCCAACAGCAAGAACGCCAATAGAGCGTTTCCCGCGACTATCCATACGACCACCTCGATTCCCACTCGTTTGGCGAGGTAGCCGATCAGAACTGAGATAGGCAGCCCCGTGATCACCCATAACGAGAGAACACCGTAGACAAACTCGGACCGGTTCCACAGGTAGTGCCTACCGATCAACGTCAAGGTCGCGGGATGAAGGGATCCGAGGCCCACGCCCAGAAGCAGTGATCCCGCCACGGCGCCGGAGACGTGCTGGGACTGCAGGAGAAGTGAGCAACCGGCTAGAGAGGCCAACGTCGGCCAACCTAGCCAACGGAGCGGCGAATCAAGCTTGACCTCTCGGCCCGCCAACAAGCGCGCCATGCTCAGCGATAACCAAAAACTAGCCAGAACCAACAAATCCACACTAGTACTCAGACCGAACCTGCGCGACACGTAAACCGGCAACCAACCTGCCACGACCCACTGACTGGCCGACTGGACCACAATTGACAGCGCAAGCAGCAGGCCGACAGGATTCGCCGCATCCTTCCAAGCCAACGGGAATTCGCTCAACACTAGCAGCGGCACACCTTCGAGCACTCTTGCACGCCAAGCCCAAATGGATGACAGCAGTACGAGACTTGCCATCATCAGCAGTACCAGAGCACTCGGCCCCTGCGCAGCAACCCAGAAGAGAAGAGACACGATCGCCCCGGCCCCGCCAAGTGTTAGGCCCGCCAAATGGAGAACCGTGATTGCGTGACTTGGCGTCAAGATATGAGGAAGTAGCGCCGACACGACGGCCACGAGGCCTCCGCCTGCCACGCCGAGACCGAACCAGCCTGCAAAGAGCCGCAAGACAACGTGCGTCGTCGACAGCGCCACAAAGGCTATGGCTGTGAGCACCAGAGACACAGTCAGTAGCCGACGGAGCCCCACATCACCCTCCTTCCGCAGGCGGGGCACATAGAGAATTCCGGCAAGTAGCCCTAGCGTCAAACCCGCAAAGATCAGCGAACCGGCCGTATTGTCAACCGGCAAGGGCGACGACCAAACCGGTAGCACGCTACCCGGCAGCGCTACAACAACCCCTACCAGGAAGACGCCGCTCAGCAGCCACCGAACCAAGGCCGGGTCGGGGCTGCGCCTACTCCAACTCACGGTCCGCCGCGCCTGCCCCGCTACCATGCTCGGCATTCTATCAAGTATCGTTTTCCCTCCCTGCGACCCGGCGTATCCGGATCCTTGTAGATCTCTATGACTGTTTCTTCCAAAAGTCATAAACCACCGGTCAGTGGTGTTCCCTGTCTTAGTCCGATCTGATGTTGTTTCAACACCATAGCACCCGGATGGTTCTGGCCCTCCCATTGCATACTAACTTCGAGAGACAGTTTTCTCTGGGTCGGAGATTCGAGGCTTGAATCGCTTTGGTGGATTGCCTCCAATGTCGCAGAGGAAGGGGTTGAGGTCCCGGCGAGGGGTCGCCGGGACTTCCTTTTTTCGAGAGCTTTTCATGTCCCCTGAGGAATCAGCCCTGGGATTCAAGCTGCTGGCGCCGGTTGGTTTGGTTGCCGCGCTCTGATTCTTCTCGCGATTTGCACACCTTCCGGCAGTGACGCCCTGATAGAATAGAAACGCTCGGTGGCCGCCCCGAGTTTAGCTTCCCTTCCCCGCCCGCGGTTCGGCACACCCCAGGCCTTTTTATTGGTTCGATTTCGGTTCGCTCGAGTTGTACGCGCTGCTCTGGATCTACCGGTCAGCACGCCTTCGTCCAGTCGTGAGACTCTTAACGAACAAGCAACCCACCTCTTCTCCCCAGGAATTGGAGAAGCGGATACGAGTGTTCTTGACCGCTTGCAAGCGTCCGGCAGTCTCGGAGCCCGGTGAGAAACCCCTCCCGCTGGATGAAGGTTCCTACACACTGGCGATACACGGGCCAACGTGCGTGCTTCACGCTTGGGGGACGAAAGGGAACATTGTTCGCCGGATCTCGAGTATCGAACGCGAAACTCGAGAGCGGATGGACTTGCGTGCCCGCCGTTTCGGTAAGGGGGAAGCACTGCTGGCCCTTCTGGACCGCTCCCGCGTGGGCGATCGGCTAAGCCGGCGGGTCGAACAAGAGCAGTTTCTAGAGTACTTCCGGCGCCTGTTGGCACGGGAGTTTCACTCCTGGTCTCTTTCGCAGCTAAGCGGCCGGGCGGATTTGGAGCATTCGCTCTCGCCCCTCTTTGTCCGCGGGCGGCTGAGCCGTGGCCAACAAGCGTGGGCGGTGATCGGCGCACCCCGCAGCATCGGTCAGGGCGCCTGCGACCAAATTCTCAGCTTCGCTCTGATCTGGCTAGACCTCTTGCGGCAGCGAACTCACCGGCAGGTACTTTGCGGGCTGAAGATTTTTCTGCCTCACCTAGAGATATTGTCAAATGTTGTGGATGGGCGAGGTCAGGCGGCGTTTTCCTGAACCATCAATCCATCCTTGAAAACCTTTCCCTCTAAGACATGAACAATCACTTCCGAACCGTTCAGGCGTCGCCAGTGGCGCTCGGCTTGGCGGGCCAGCATGAAGACCATCGTTAACGACGCTTCGCGGCTGCCACAACCCTTCGTTCGTCGCTGCCGCAAACGGACCGTCGCAAAGGTGGACTCGATCGGGTTCGTCGTCCGCAAGTGCCCCCAGTGCTCGGCCGGAAAGTCGTAGAAAGCCAGCAGCACTTGGCGGTCTTTTTCCAGGCACTCGACCGCTTTGGGGAACTTCTTCTCGTATAGGTTCTTGAAACGGTCCAGAGCGGCCTCCGCCGTCTGCCGACTCTCGGCAAGATAGATGTCGCGCAGCGCCTGCTTGGCTTTGCCCTGCATGCTCTGCGGCAGCTTATTGAGCACGTTGGCCGTCTTGTGGAGCCAGCAGCGTTGCTCACCGGTCGCCGGATAGACTTTCCGCAGTGCCGCCCAAAACCCCATCGCTCCGTCGCCCACCGCCAACTTCGGCGGCAGCTCGAGCCCCTGCCGTTTCAAGTCCTCCAGCAACTCCTGCCACGACAGTTCGCTTTCGCGAAAGCCGTCGTGCACCGCCAGCAGTTGCTTGCGACCGTCTTCGAGTGCTCCCATCACAACCAGCAAACACTGCCGTTCATCGTCCAGACGAACATTCGAGTAGATGCCATCGGCCCAAATGTAAACAAACCGCTGGCCGCTGAGGTCACGCTTTGACCAAGCCTCGTACTCGCGGCGCCAGACGTCTTTGAGACGCACCACCGTCGTCGCCGACAGGCCCGGAGCGTCGGGCCCCAGCAAGGCCTCCAGCGCTTCGCTGAAATCGCCCGTCGAGATCCCTTTCAGGTACAACCAGGGGATCAACTCCTCCACACTCTTCGTGCGCCGCAGATACGGCGGCAGGATCTGGGAAGTGAAACGAAAGCGCCGGCCCTGCTCATCGACTCGGCGATCGTCGACCCGCGGCGCCTGGATCTTCAGCTGACCCACGCCGCTGACGATGGTGCGCTCGCGGGCGTGACCGTTGCGCACCACCAGCCGCCGGCCGTCCTGGTCGACTTCGTGCTGATGCGTTTCGATGTAGGCGGTCACTTCGGCTTCCACGGCCTTGACGAGCATCTGGCGCGCTCCTTGGCGCAGCACCTCATCCAAGGGCGAGCGTTCCTTTCCATCAATGACTTGGGGGTTGACTTGACTGCTGCTCTCAGCAGCTTCACACTGACTCATGGCGTATCCTCCTTGTTCCTTTCCAGAAAACGATTGAGTTGCTTCCTCAATCGTCAGGATACGCCGCCTCCCCTCAGAGGCTCATCCACAACTTCTGGTTATAGCTCCCTCACCTACACTCAACGGCCACAGCCAATCGGTTGGCCTTCCTCAACCAAGCCTCCGTCGGGTTCGAGCTGTACGAGTTTGACCATCGCGGCAATCTGACACGGATAGACGAACGCGACTACGGCAACCTCTCGACCTAATTGCCTCCTTGTTCACCCATTCCAACGCCCGCCGAGCCGGTAGCCAGGTGGGTTAGCGAACTGCAAGCTAATCCCGACGTGGACGCTATGACTCGCCCGGGCGGCCTGATTTCGCTGAAGATCCGGGGCGTGGGGTTTGCCCTGGCTGGGAAAGGCGTCATGACTTACGGACTCGAACAGCAGCGCCCGGTGGTCCCGCACAAGTTTCCCGAAGTGGTGGCGCTTGCGAAACACCTGGCGCACTTCCGCTCATCCGGGGCCGCGGACCCCGAAAACCCCCTGTACCGGAAGTACCCTGAAAGGTGGCTAGTGTAGTGCCACTAACGGTTCTGGACAATGGCGTGGGTTTTGGCGGCGCGCTCGACTTTGGCGAGGATATCTTGTGCCGGAGCTGTCCAGACAAAGGGCTTGGCCGCTTGGTTGCTCGCTTCCAGGTACTCGTGGATGGCGGCCTCGAGTTCGGGAACACTGCGGAACACGCCGCGGCGGATGCGCTTCTGTGTCAGCTCGCGGAACCAGCGCTCGACGAGATTGAGCCAAGAAGAAGACGTGGGAATGAAGTGAAAGTGGAAGCGGGGGTGCTTCGCGAGCCACTTCTTCACCTGCTCATGCTTATGCGTGGAGTAGTTGTCCACGATCAGATGCAGCTCCAGCGCCGGTGGCGTTTCGCGATCGATCTTGCGTAGGAATTTGAGGAATTCCTGGTACCGATGTCGCGGCAGACACTCCCCGATCACCTGGCCGTCGAGCACATTGAAGGCGGCGAACAGCGTCGTTGTGCCATGTCGTTTGAAGTCGTGGGTCATGGTGCCGGGGCGACCCTTTTTCAGGGGCAGTCCCGGCTGGCTGCGGTCTAAGGCCTGGATCTGGCTTTTCTCATCGACGCTGAGCACCAGCGCGTGCTCGGGCGGATTCAAGTACAGCCCGACCACGTCGCGGAGTTTCTCGACGAACTGCTTGTCGCGGCTGAGCTTGAAAGTTTCGAGGCGATGGGGCTGCAGTCCGTGCGCTTTCCAGACGCGCTGGATGGCCATCTTGGAGACGCCCAAGTGCTTGGCGATGGTGCGGGTGCTCCAATGCGTGGCCGCCCGGGGCTTCTCGTGAAGCGTTGTATCGAGGATGCATTGGACGAATTCAGCGGAGAGCGCCGGTTTGCGTCCGGGGCGCGTCCGATCGCGGAGTCCGTCGAGGCCGGACTGGGCGAAGCGCTTTCGCCACAGGATGACGGTCTTGCGGTTGACGCCGAGTTCGCGGGCCATGGCGTGGTTCGCCAACCCCTGCGCACAGCGCAAAACAATGTGCGCTCGCAAGACCATTTTCTGCGTCGTATTGCGGCCTCGAACGAGGCGACGAAGAGCGTTTCGCTGCGGAGCGGTGAGGGCTAGAGCGTCAGCGGATGGCCACATAAACCATCCTATCGCGAAAATGGTGTTATTGTACAGCTATTTATGTGGCACTACACTAGAGTCGGTTGCCCGCCGCCGGCTCAGCACTCTCGACAGCACTTTGCATCGCGAGCCCCTTTACAGCCAAGTTCCGGCGGTCGCCGGCATTGAGCGAGGAGTCATTGACCTGCTGGCTTGCGACCAGCGCGGCCGGCTAGCCGTGATCGAGTTGAAGGTGGGCGAGGACATTCACCTTCCACTCCAGGGGCTCGATTACTGGATGCGCGTGAAGTGGCATTTGGACCGGGACGAAATCGCATCGAAAGGGTACTTCCCTGGGATTGGTCTCGCAAACTCTCCTCCCCGCTTGCTGCTCGTCTCTCCGGCATTCCATTTCCATCCCACCACCGAAGTCATCCTTCGCTACTTCTCACCTGGCATTCCCGTGGAGAGAATCGGCTTGGGTGCGGACTGGCGCCGCGACCTCACGGTAGTCTTTCGAAAGAGGGGGGCGGAGCGGCTGGCCTGAACCCCTGCCCAAAGTCGCTGGGTCTGTTCGCCTTCTGTAGCACCATCTTGCGGACGAACAGACCAGACCGTAAGCTAGACTTTAACCGATGGCCAAATATCAAGAAACCATCGAAACGCGTGGGCACTTAGTCGACTCGCACGTCCTGGAGCAAGTCTTCGACACGATTGTCGCTCAGGACGGCCAGTTCGAGGTGGAAGAGTTCCGCATCGGCCGTACCAACACGGATCAATCCTACCTACGCATGCGGGTGGAGGCTCCCTCGGAAGCGGCGATGGCCAAGCTGCTTCGCGACCTGGTCAGTCTGGGCTGCGGGACGGTTGGACTGGAGGACGCCCTTCTACGTCCCGTGGAGAAAGACTACTGCGCCCCGGAAGATTTCTACTCCACCACCAACCACCACACGCAAGTTCGGCTGGAGGAGCGCTGGGTTGAAGTCGCTCGCCAGAGAATGGACGCCGGCATCGTCGTCGAGAACGGCACGGCTGAGTGTCGCCGACTGCGAGATCTCCGTGCCGGCGACCAAGTTGTCTGCGGTCAGCGCGGCATCCGCGTCATCCCGGAATCGAAGGAACGCGACCGCCTTGACTTCGCCTTTATGTCGCACGAGATTTCGTCCGAGCGACGGGTGGAGACAGCCGTTCGCCAGACCGCGACCCTCATCGAGCACACCCGGTCCGAACAGAAACGCATCATCGTCGTGGCGGGTCCGGTGGTGATCCATACTGGAGGAGGCTCACCGCTCGCTTCGCTCATCCGGCGTGGATTCGTCGACTGCCTGCTGGCCGGCAACGCCCTCGGTGTCCATGATGCCGAAGCGGCTCTGCTCGGCACTTCGCTCGGTGTGCGTATCAGCGACGGACGCCAGGCCGAACACGGTCACCGCAACCATATGCGCGCCATCAACACGATCTATCACTGCCGCAGTGTCCGAGAAGCGGTGGAAGCGGGCAAAATCCGCTCCGGCGTCTTATATGAGTGCATCAAGAACGCCGTACCTTTCGTGTTGGCAGGTAGCCTGCGCGATGATGGACCGCTGCCGGAAACCATCACCGACATGAACGAGGCCCAGGACGCTTACGCCGAGCAGCTTCAAGACGCAGGCCTCGTGCTCTGCTTGGGCTCCATGCTGCACTCCATCGCCACCGGCAACATGCTCCCCTCCTGGGTCAAACTCATCTGCGTGGACATCAACCCGGCCGTGGTCACTAAGGTATCCGACCGCGGTACCGGCCAAGCAATCGGCATCGTCAGTGACGTCGGATTGTTCCTGAGCCGCTTGGATAAAGCTCTTGCGTAGTTCCAGGGTTGGGGCGGTGTGTAGCTAGCTCTGACGGCGCAGGACCAGTAGACCAGCCAAAAGAATCCCTACCACTCTGAGATTTCGACTAAGTTCGTGATGACGTTTTCGATCAGCCGACGCTGGAGGCTTGCGCTGGCAATCGCGTTTGCCAGTCTGTTGGCAGTGGGTAGTAGCGTCATCTTGTTAAGCCCGCAACTACGAACAAAAAGGGCTCTTCCGGGTTTTAAGTGGGCGAAGGAGCCAGATCGAGTTTCCCACAGTGGAAGTAGATGGCGTTGATGAAGTTCTGTTGATTGCGGAAACCGCGCGCCGTGGCCTTGACCCATTGAATCCTTGAGTTCAACCCCTCGCTGACCGCGTTCGTAATGCGGTGTTTCAGATACGTGAGTATGTTTTCGAGGCGAGCCGTCAACATCCGCGCTACGGTGACCATCGGCGTCAGCCGGCTGCGACTCGCCCAGCCGCGCCATTGCTCGAAGAAAGCTCGCGCCGCCGATTCGCGACGATAGTCGAACAGCCGCATCGCCGTTTCCTTCAACGCCCACGCCCGCGCCGTCTTCAAGTCGCTTTCGCGCAGCGCGCGGAACTCGCGCCAGGCGTCCTCGGAAAAGTTCGCCGGATGCCGCAGCCAAGCGTACTTCGTGCCTGTCAAACGCTCGTCGCCGAGGGCCAGTAAACGCTTGTTCTCCGCCCGCCGCACCTGGTCCACCGCCTTCGCCAGATGCGCCGCGATGTGATATTTGTCGTAAACGATCTTTTTCTCCGATTCGTCGAGATGCTCCCGGGTCGAGGCGACGTAAGGATCCCACATGTCCATCGCGACGGCCTCGACTCGGGCGAGTTGCTCTGCGCTCAACGTCTTCCAAAAGCCGTCCAGGCTGGCCTGGCGGCGTCCCTCGGCGACGAACAACACGCGCGAGCGGTTGAGATCGTTGACGACGGTGAGATAGCGATGGCGCTTGCGGAAGCTCTTCTCGTCGACGCCTAGGTAGGGAATCGGCTCTGCCGCGCGACGTTCGAGCCCACGTTGCACGGCGCGTTCCAGGATGCCGTGAATCTCGTCCCAGCTCAGCGCCAGCAACTCGGCGATGCCTTGCTGGCTGGCTTCCTTCAGCCACGAGATCGCGAGAGCTTCAAACAGCGCGGTGAAGCGGCTGGAAGCCTCGGCCCAGGGCAGTCGCACGACGCGCGGCCCGTGCTCGGAGCAGTCGCTGCGCGGCGGCCGGGCGTGCAGGATCGTGCGGTACTGACAGGTGTCGAGGTGACGCCAGCGGCGTTCGGGCTGATGATCGTGGAGTGCGCACACGGCGCTGCATTGGCGGCACGGCCAGCGGACTTGCTCGTCGTGTTCGAGGAAGACGTGGACTTCGCCGTCGGCTCGGCGCAGCTCCACTCGCACGACTTTCCAGGGACTTTCGATGCCCAGAATCTGGCGGTATAGCTCGCGGTCTTGCATCCCGCGAGACTACCACCGAGCCTCACTCACCCACTAGAAACCCGGAAGAACCACAAAAAGTTACTTTCTTGTCAGACTTGCCTGGTTTAATCACTGGCCATTGTCTCGTGGGAAGCGGTTGCCGGAACGCATTAGACCTCTGTTGGAGCGGATCGGGCCTTTCGATCCCGCGACGGTCTTCGACATGATCTACGAAAAAGCCCTTTGGGGGGTAGACTCGAGGGGCGAGGGCCATAGCGGCGGGGGCTCGACTCTCGCGGCCACGGCAAAGTATCGGCACTTCCTTGAGGAACTCATCAGAGATGAAAACATTACTTCGATTGTAGATGCGGGCTGCGGTGACTGGCAGTTCTCAAGCCATATCGACTGGGGCGGCGCAAAGTACCTGGGCATCGACGTCTCCACCGTAGTAATCGACCGGGTTCAGAAGCGATATGCTAGTCCGAACGTGTCATTTCGGCAGGGCGATGCCACCGAACCGTTGCCGGAGGCCGACTTGCTGATCATCAAGGACGTCCTTCAGCACCTTCCCAACCATTACATCGAGAAGTTTATTCGGAACAACCTCCAACCAGGTCGCTATAGACTGGCCGTCATCACCAACGATCGATTTGAGGACAGAAAGAACAACCGGGACATCCCCCTGGGGTATTTTCGCCCGCTCGACCTCTCCCGGGAACCGTTTAACCTCAACATCACGGAAGAGTTCCAGTTATTCGACGACCTTCCGGAAAAGATTGTTCAGGTCCTGAGGATGAAAACCAGCACGAGAGACAAACACGATTGATGTAGGTTCGCGAATGGGTATCCATCAAGGAAAGGTCACCGTAGCAGTCCCACTCCCCTCCTGATCGATGGCCTCGCGCCTGCCCGGGCTTGATCTCCCCAGCATTTTTTCACTCCTTCCTGTAACCTAATTCTTGTTGTAGAGCGGGTGTATTCTCAACGGAGAGATGCGGCCCAGGCGTGGAGCGGCGTCTCTCCGGGGCATACGATCCCGTGCCGGCACATCCAAGTAGCGTGTGTGACATGCGAACGCTAAGATGCCTTCCGCGGCTGACTTTGAGGCGCGTGTTGTACGGCCTAGGAGTTTGCAGCGCGGTGTTCTCTCTCACACTTATCTCTACCGGATATGCTCAGGGGCCGCCCGAACAAGTCGTTGAAAGCGCCCAGGGAGCGCCCGTCGAACCGGCTGATCCAGTCGACCGGCAGACACCACTCGAGAAGGCAAAGCAGTTCTTGGCGGATGGCATGCTGGACGAGGCGCTCCAGAGCTTGAAACTGGCGGAAGAAGCCGATCGATTCGACCCGGAAGTGCAATTCTACCTTGGCGAAGTCTGGACGAAACGCGGTGTCTATCCGAAAGCTCGAGAGAAGTTCAAAATTGCGCTTCGCCTTGACTCTGAAACCTTCACTCCGGCCTTCCGCTTGGCCCAGATGGCAGTGGTCCTCTGGGAACAGACGCGTGAGGCACGATTCCGCGCCGAGGCGGTAGGCTACCTCTGGCGGATAAAGGATGTTTGGAACAAGGCGAGCAGCGATCGGTACACGCAGGACGATGTGGCGGCTGAGGCTCTGATCTCACAAGCGGACACGTTAATGAGACGGCTGTTGAACATCTCTGGCGAATGGGTCAGCCCTGACCGTTTTGTGTGGAAGTTTAGCGAGAGGGACGCGCCGATTGGCAAGCCGGCGGGCAAGGCGAAGTTTCCAGAGGGTAACATTGTGATCCGCCAAGTAAACGCGCCCGAACTTGAGACAACCGGATTCCTTTGGAGGGCCACCAACCTCGAACTCCAAGGCTGGTTTACGATGACCAGCAGAGTTGATGACCAAGCTTGCAACTGGAACTACAAAGTGGCCGTCAAGGAGTCCCCGGAAGGAATGAAATTGACGGGGACCGCGCGACTGTCGGGCAAACAGAAGAAGCCTTGCAACATGATGTCGAAGGAGCCTTGGCAGATTCAGCTTCACCGGCAATAGCGCTCCTGCCGACTCCATGGTTATCACGGCCATCATCCGCTCGCGCGGGGCGCACGACTGGACTAAGTCGGGAACGGAGGCGCGGTGTCTCCATTCTCGTCCAGCTCCCGGACGTTGGTAAAAACAAGGTTGGGGAAAAGGTCCCGTGCTCATCTCCCTGAGGTTCGTTCGGAGCCTTGGTTGCCTCGCGGTTAAACATCCGACCCCGGTGACACCCAGCGCATCGGGGTCCACGGACAACCAGATCTCCATCAACGCCACCCAGCAAATCCATAAAGCCTGTGCCGTAGGAGAGGGCGTCGAGTTCGTCGCTCTCGGTAATCCCCAAGATCCGCTGGGGGAGGCTAGGAGTGGCGGTCGTCGGAATACCGAAAAAACCCGCTGGTTTCTTGCACCCAATCGGTCTCGTTACCAGGCAGCCGGCGGTAAAGACCGAGTTCCTTTCTGTCGATTCCAAGTTGAATGACTGCGAACAATCCGATGTGTCGATCGCTGAGCCGAGCCGGGAGAGTGCTTTGGATTCTTACCTTGTGTTCGCTCGTGCAGGCTCAGGGGCCGCGGTTCAACCCTATCGGAGTTAGCGGCGAGTACCGGGTGGGACCTGGTGATGTGCTCGACATCAGGGTGTTCGAGGTCGAAGAGTTAAGCAAACCGGCCGTGGTCAGCCCTGGTGGGACCATATCGCTCCCTCTGATCGGAGAGGTCTTGATCGGGCACATGACGACGCTTGAGATTGAGGCCCGGTTGAAGCAACTCTACGCAATCAATCTGCTCCAGGACCCCCAGATCAATGTCAGCGTGCAGGAGTTTCGCAGCCAGCCGGTCAGTGTTCTTGGGGCCGTGGAGCGACCGGGGGTCTACCAGCTCCAAGGTCGGCGGCGGCTCGTTGAAGTGCTGGCGATGGCCGGCGGACTGACAGCCGAAGTCGGCGACGTGATCACGATCTCAAGGAGTCCCTTTCCTGAGCGGCTGGACGCTGATCCTAACTCCGGGAGTCGTAGGCCCGGACGACCCTGCGCGCCAAACGCAGTCGCGAGCGAGCTTGATCCCGCCGGGGAAAGCGACCGCGGCCCGCACCAGGGAGGGACCCTTCCAGAGCGCGCCGATAGGCAGTCCGCCCTATACTCCCCTGCCGGGAGGGACCGTTGTCGCAAACGCTCGCAAGGCCCGCACGAGTCGATCCCAATAACTGACAGCCTAGGCGCCGGCCCGGCGTGGCGGCGGCCGCCCGAATTCCCTCCGGGGGCGGAAAGACCGCGCCTCCGGGAAGAGCTACGAGTTTCGGTGCGCGACCTGCTAACCCTGAACGGCAGTGGCGACGGCAACCCCTTCATCCAGGCCCACGACGTAATCCGGGTGGAGAAGGCGGGAGTCATATACGTCCTCGGGGCGGTCAAAAAGCCGGGTGGATTCCGCATCAAGGACCAAGAGACCATCACAGTCTTGCGAGCGGTTTCGTTGGCCGGAGGGCTGGGGCGCCACGCCGCCCCGCGGAAATCGCGTATCATTCGCCAGTCGCGTGGTCTGAAGCATGAGATTCCGGTTTCGATCCGTAACATCCTTCGCAATCGAGCGCCAGATTAGCCTCTGGAACCCAACGATATCCTGTTTATTCCCGACAGCCGGGCAAAGAACGCCCTCAGCCGCAGCGCCGAGGCCGCCATACAAATGGGGACGGGGATTGTGATTTGGCGCCGCTAGCCCATGTATCCCATCTGTCGCGCTGCGGCACGATGCGCCCCTTCCGACACCGACGTTCAGCGCACACCCGCAGATTAGAGCCACGTGCGCAGTGAACCGCCTCCTGTGGATACCAAGCTACAGCAACTAAGCCCAAGGGGGGGGGCACCTGCTTCTGTCTCCGATCACCCTTCTCACGGACAGCTCCCGCCATCTCGCCAGCCCCTCGAGCAGCCTGAGCCGGCAACGAATTTCTCTCTCCGCGACTACTGGCGACTGATCCACAGTCGACGTCGGACCATTCTCTGGGTAGTCGTCTCGTCGCTGCTAGCCACGACGATCTACAACTTTCTCCGCGTGCCGACGTATAGGGCGAAAGCCACAATTCAAATTGACCGCGAAGAACCTAATATTGCCCAGCTGGATGAGAGCCTGCCTCAACTTCCCGAGCATCCGGAATACATCGAAACCCAATACAAAATTCTCAAGAGTCGCACCCTGGCGAAGCGAGTGATTTCGAAGCTTGGGCTTGACGAGCGGGCTGAATTCCGTCAGGGCGTGAGCCGGGACACTCCGACGCCCGGGGCGGCGACAAACACGCACGAGCAGATACACCCGATGATCGTGGAGAACTACCTGGATCGACTGGGCGTTCATCCGGGAAAGGGAACACGGCTGGTGGATGTCACCTTCGAATCCGTGGACAGGGAGTTGGCTCCCAAAGTCGTCAACACTCTGGCGGAGGAGTACATCGAGTACAACTTCGAGGCCAAATGGAACGCTACGCAAAAGGCGTCGACGTGGCTCGAACAGCAGCTCTCACACTTGCAGGCGAAACTCGAAGCCAGCGAAAGCGACCTGCAGGATTACGCCGCGGCGCACTCCATTCTGTTTGTCGAGGAGCGTAAGAACATCACCACGGAGAAATTGGCGCAGCTTGAAGAGGAGTTGACTCGCGTCCAAGCGCTACGAATCGAGCAGCAGTCACGAGCCATGTTGGCGCAAGACGCGCTCGCGCGGGGCGGAGAACTTCCGAGCAGCCTGACGAGCGAGACGTACCGGAGGATCGAAAGCGAACTCACCGAGTTGCGGCGGAATTATTCCCAATTGATGGTCACGTTCGCACCAGGTTATCCCAAGGTGCGGAGAGTGAAGCGGCAGATTGACGAGCTGGAACAAGCTCTCCAAGCAGAGCAGGAGCGTACCTTCAGCGGTGTAAGCGAATCTTTCCAGCTAGCGGTCCGGCGAGAGCGTTTGCTCGCAGGCGAAGTAGCTCGCCAAAGGGGCTTGGTCAATCGTCTAAGCGACGACTTCATCGAATACGACATCCTCAAACGTGATGCGGAGACCAACCGCCAACTCTATCAGGGCTTGCTGCAGAGACTCAAAGAAGCCGGCATCTCAGCGGGCCTTCGAGCGTCCAACATCGCCGTGCTCGATGTAGCGGAAGCCCCCGATGAACCGTATCGGCCGAAGAAGTTGTACAACCTTTCGATGGCCCTGCTGGCCGGTCTGGCGCTGGGCGTGGCCTTGGGTTTCGTCCAGGAGCACATGGACACAGTCGTACGGACTCCGGAGGAGGTGGAAGCACTGACCGGGCTGTCGCTGTTGGCCGTTGTCCCCCGCAGCCGCCGGAAAGACGCTCCTAAAGTTGCAACGGCGGGGCTGCCGGAGCAGGTTCCCGCCTTCCCTCGGACAATTGCGGCCCCGCCACTCAATGGAACACCGGGTAGGTCCCTCGAAGCTGGAGACAGTTGTCGGGTGCAGTGGAACCCTGACCCGGAGCTCTCGGAAGCGTATCGTGCGCTCCGAACATCCCTCCTGCTCGGGTGGGACGAGACGATGCGGCGCACGCTGGTGACAAGCTCTCAGCCGCAAGAAGGTAAGACAACCGTCAGCCTTAATCTCGCCTGCAGCTTGGCTCAATTGGGGCGACCGACGCTTTTGATAGACGGCGACATGCGTCGCCCAAACTGCGCCAAGCAGCTCAGTGTGGACGCAGAGTACGGTCTCAGCGACTACTTGCAGGGTTTGGCCGAATTCGAGCAAGTTGTCAGCGAGACGCCGATCACGGACTTGTCGCTGATAGCCGCGGGTAGGTTTCACTCGACAGCGTCTGATCTCCTATATTCGCCTCGTCTGAGGTTCTTACTTCAGCAGGCGGGCGAGGGCTTCCAGCACGTTGTGATCGACTCTCCGCCCTCCCTGGTTCTTTCCGACGCCCGAACCATTTCACGTCTCGTTGAGGGCGTCATCCTGGTGGTCTCTGACGAGACGGATCGCGGCGCGCTGTCGCGAACGAAACAAACATTGGACGAGGCGGGCGTCCGCTTTCTTGGTTTCGTCATGAACCGAGTCGACCTCGATCATCTCGACTACGGCTACTACCGCAACTACGGCTACTACTATTCATATTCCGACTCGGGTTAGCCCGGGTAGCCCGCATTTCTCACCACCTGACGGCCGAAGCACATCATAGGCCCGCCATTACGTCGGTGCGCTTGCTCACCGTGCTCAACGTGGGGTTCAAGTACGCCCGCATCGTGCAAGAAACGGAGCGGCGCGCGCCTTGTACTGACGGGCCTCCCACGCACTTCGCCTCGGCACCTGGTGAGAAAAGCACTAGGCGGCCGCCATGTTCGGAAAATACAGCCGGCGAGCCGTCTCGCCCAACACGTCAAGTCGTTCGGCGTCCTTCAGTGGCAGATCGTCGGTGAAGATGCGCAGGTGCTCTGAATAGGTAACCCCGGGTGTCCACAATCCGGAGGGATAGGCGCTGCCCCACAGGCAACGCTCGGAGCCGAACTCCCGGATGATCTTCAGAACAACGTCGTGCATGTCCTTGCAGGGGTATCCTTCGTTGCTGCCCGAGGGAACGAAGCTGAGCTTTGGGTGGAGGTTTTCGTACTGCGCGAGCCGTAGCAGGGCGGCGAGGCCCTTTTCCGAATCCGGACGCCCGGCCATGATGCTCAAGGAGTGATCGAGAACCACCGGTAGCTCCCGATACTCCTTCAGCATGGCGTGGAGCCCCGCCAGGTGGTCTCGACCCCAATACCAGTTTCTGTCCGGATCGATCCACGAGATCAGCGGGGTGACCACGACGCCATGGTCGAGGGCGGTCTTCCATAATACCCTGACCCCAGGGCTATCGAGGCTGCCCTTACCGGCGTCGTTCGGGAAGCTCCGCAAGCCGCGCACTCCGAAATCCCGCACGTGACCGGCCAGCAAGGCAGGGCTGTGGGGGTCATCGGGATCGAGGGTGCAGACACCCGCCACCCAGTCCGGGTTAGCTTTCGAGCTGTCGCAAATGTAGCGGTTGTCGAATGCATAGAAGGTCGCGGTCTGGATGGCGCACACGCCGCTGATGCCATTGGCCTGACTCGCCTCGCGCAGGGCCTCAACGGATGCGTCTCCTGGAGGCCGCAAGGGCTTATCCATGGGACCACCAACCCATCCCAAAGTCAGCAGCCGCGGTGAAGGCGGATATCGTTCTTCGTCGGGGGAATAGATGTGGGTGTGAGTGTCGATAATCAGCATGGATTGTTGTTCTCCGTCCCGGCCGTTTTCGGTGCGACAACTGTCAGTACAACCTCGCTATCGCGATAACGGCGCTGGAGTGCGGCGTTGACCGCACCCAGGTGCGGCTCTGTTTGGTTCTGGCTTGTCCGGGTAACCGATTTTCGTCGTCTACCCGATACTGGAGACGAGGCAGTTGCGGAAGCAAAGATCGGATGACTGGAAGGTGTGAAAAAATCACCTCAGCCTCTAGATTCGCGTAGGCCGGCAGCATTTAATTGCGCCCCAGGCGTCGACATGAGTGTCGACGCGGCAGACGTAGGCGTCTGCGCCACAACATCAGAAGAAACGGAAGCCCAACGCGGCAGCTCCGAGCGTAAGGCAACAACCAGTCCCCATTTTTCGCCGAACCCACTTTTACCCTGGACTGTCAGACAAGCAAGATTGCTTGTCCCACTGAGTTCTTCAGCAGTCTGCCGGTCTAGACGGAAGCCGCCCTCACGCCAGCGCCTTGGTGACCACCTCTCCGGCGACATCCGTCAGGCGGAAATCGCGACCGAGGTGGCGGTAGGTCAAGCGGGCGTGATCGAGTCCGAGCAGGTGCAAAATCGTGGCGTGTAGGTCGTTGATGTGGGTCTTGTCCTCCACGACTCTCATTCCGAGGTCGTCTGTCTGGCCCACGATCTGACCTGCTTTTACGCCGGCTCCCGCCATCCAGATGCTGAAAGCGAAGGGATGGTGATCGCGGCCCTCGGTTCCTTGATCCGGCGATTGAATCTGCACCAGCGGAGTGCGGCCGAACTCGCCGCCCCAAATGACGAGAGTGGAATCCAGAAGACCTCGCTGTTTGAGGTCCTCCAGCAGCGCAGCGATGGGCTGGTCGATGATATCGCAGTTCTCCTTGAGCTTCTTCAGCAGCCCTTGGTGGTCGTCCCAACTGCCGTGCATCAACTGCACGAACCTCACGCCCCGTTCGACCATGCGGCGCGCCAGCAGGCAATTGGAGGCGAACGGCCCGGTCGGCTCCTTGTCCACTCCGTACATGTCCAGGGTGCTCTCGGATTCATCGGAGAAATCCATGAGTTCTGGCGCCGCCGATTGCATGCGGAACGCCAGCTCATAGGAGGCGATCCTTGACGCCACCTCCATGTCCCCTGTCGCGAGCTTCTTCTGCTCATTGATGTCGCGAATCCCGTCTAGGAGGGAGCGCTGCATTTTGGCGCTCACCCCGTCCGGATTCGAGAGATAGAGCACCGGGTCTCCGCTACGGCGAAAGGGTACGCCCTGATAGGAGGAGGCCAAAAACCCACTTGTCCAGTTGCCGCTGCCCGCACCCGGTGCGTTGTCACCCGACCGCAGCACCACGAACCCCGGCAGATCGTTCGACTCGCTACCCAGCCCGTAGGTGGCCCAAGCCCCCATCGAAGGCCGCCCTCCCAGCGGCGAGCCGCCGGTTAACATCAACTGCGCGGGGTGGTGGTTGAACTGCTCGGTATGCATGGAACGAATCATGCAAATGTCATCGGCGCGCGTGGCGAGATGGGGCATCCAGTCGGAAAACTCGATGCCGCTCTGCCCGTGCTTGGTGAAGACGCGAGGGCTAGCCCAGACTTTGGCGTTCGGCCGGATGAAGGCCAAGCGGAGGTCTTTTGTCATCGACTCGGGAAGGGACTGCCCCTCCCATTTCCGCAGACCCGGTTTCGGATCAAACAAGTCGACGTGACTCGGCCCTCCGTCCATGAAGAGGAAAATGACGTTCTTGGCTTTGGGGGCGAAGTGAGGCGCCTTGGTGGCCAACGGGTTGATGACGGACGCAGTGCGGCCTTCTTGCTCCATCAGGTGCCAGAGCGCAATCGTCCCCAGTCCGGCGCCGCAGTGCTTGAAGAAACTCCGGCGGCTTTCGATTTGCTGGAGATCGGCGAAATCCATGGAATTACCCCCTTGTGATGAACTCATCCAGATTCAGCAGCAGACGGCCGACGGCCACCCACGCGGCAGCCTCGGAGCGCTCCACACCTTCGAGATCCGCGGCCGGGAACAGAGTTTCGATAACGTCGCGCTTTGTCTTTAGCAACTCCTTTTGCTCTTCGTAGAACGCTAGCAGGCGATCTTTTTCCTTGAGGGTCGGAGAGCGCCCTAGAGCCACTCGATACGCGTAGTCAATACGCTGGTCCACGGTCCCGGTCTGTTCTCGCAGGATGCGCGCTGCAAGAACCTGGGCCGCTTCAAAGAATACGGGGTCGTTGAGCAGGTTCAGCGCTTGAAGTGGCGTGGTCGACCTTTCTCGAACGCTGCACGTCTCGAGCGAATCCGGCGCATCAAATGTCATTAGTTGCGGATAGGGCGCCGTGCGCAAAAACTGGATGTAGAGGCCGCGGCGGTAGCGGTCCCGGCCCTTGCTTTCGATCCACTTCTCGCTGCTGGCGTCGAAGCCCTGCTCCAACACCCCGGGAGGCTGCGGTGGGCGTACGCTCTTGCCCCCGACTGCCTTGTTCAACAGCCCGCTGACCGCTAACGCGTTGTCCCGCACCACCTCGGCCGATAGTCGCAGTCGGACCTGGCGCGCCAGCAGCATGTTGTCGGGGTCCCGCGAGAGTAAAGCGGCCCTGGCATTCGAAGACTGCCGGTACGTGCCCGACATGACGATGAGCTTGTGCGTGGCCTTGAGGTCCCACCCGCCGTCGCTGAGTTCCGTAGCCAGCCAATCGAGCAACCCGGGGTGAGTCGGCGGCTCGGAGCGCGTACCGAAGTCGGCGGAAGGTTCTACCAGGCCACGACCGAAGTATTCCTGCCACAACCGGTTGACGGTGACACGCGCCGTCAGAGGATTATCTTTGGCCACCAGCCAACGCGCCAAGGTAAGCCTCGAAGGCGCCGGATCCGCGGGCATCGGATGCAAAACCGCCGGCGTGCCCGCTTGCACCTCGACGCCCGGCTGGCGAAAATCACCGCGGATGAGAAGGTGGCTTTTCGGCGGCTTGGGATTCTCGACGATGATTTGGGCCTCGGTCAGTTGGGGGTATTCCCGCTTGAGCTGTTTGAGCTTTTCGGTGAGTTCCTTGAACTTTAACTCCTCGAACCGTTTTCGACCGAACGTCTCCCGCGAAAACCGCACGAAGTGGTCGATCAGTCGGTCTTGCTGTTTCTGGGTCCGATAAGCCGGATGTGTCCTGAGGATCTCGTGCCCGCCGTCGTACATGATGCGCAGCGTGTCCCAGGCTATGTCGTGAATGGGATCCGTAGCGGGATGATCAGCCGCCCAAAGCAGCTTTTCTTCCCACAGCGGCATCACCTCCGCCACTTTGTGCGCCACGAGCAACTCTTTTCTTTTGCGATCGTACTCGCCTTTCGTTTGCAGATATCCGCCCAGCTCATGGGGCAGAGGCACCTCGATGTTGCGCTCGACACTGGTGTTGAAGAAGGCGGTGAGCTGATAAAACTCCTTTTGTGTGACGGGGTCGTACTTGTGGTCGTGGCAGCGCGCGCAGCCAAGCGTCAGACCGAGCCAGGCCGTGCCCACGGTGCTGACGCGGTCAATCACCTGCTCTACCCGAAACTCCTCGCTATCAATTCCCCCCTCGCGGTTCGTCAGCGTATTGCGGTGAAACCCGGTGGCGATTTTCTGCTCAATCGTGGCGTTCGGTAGAAGATCTCCCGCCATCTGCTCCACGGTGAACTGGTCAAACGGGATGTTGCGGTTTAGAGCTTTGATCACCCAGTCTCGCCAGCGCCAAGCGTGCGGGCGTACCATGTCCTTTTCATAGCCGTCGCTATCGGCGTAACGCGCCAGATCGAGCCACTGGCGCGCCCACTTCTCACCGTAGTGAGGCGAATCCAACAGTCGATCCACGAGCCGCTCGTATGCCCGCGGAGACTGATCGGCAAGAAAACTGTCCACTTCTTGTGGCGTTGGAGGCAATCCGATCAGATCAAAACTCGCACGCCGAATCAGCGTTGCGCGATCTGCCTCCGGCGAGGGATCAATCCCTTCGGCTTCGAGCTTCGCCAGCACAAATCGATCGATGGGATTTTTGACCGCAGCTTCACTATGCACAGCGGGAAGGCTAGGGCGTACCGGGGGATTAAAAGCCCAATGCTCGCTCTGGGGACGTTTCGTTGCAGCGGACGTGGCTTGCTGTTCAGGCCGGCCTTCCTCGGGCCACGCCGCTCCCTGGTCGATCCAAGCGCGGAGGATCCCAATTTGCTCGGCGCTGAGTGGTTCTCCACCCATCGGCATGATCAGCTTTTTCTCTATGCCGATGCCGGCCACCATGAGAACGAGCTTGCTGCCGGCGCTGTCGCCCGGCTTGACCGCCGGACCCGAATAACCGCCCTGCAACACGGCGGCACGGCTATCCAAACGCAAACCGCTCATCTGCTGTTGGGGACCGTGGCAAGTGGCGCACTTTTGCTCCAACAGAGGCCCGATGTCTCTCTCGAAATCGACATCTCTTTCCGCTGCGGGCGGCAACGCAGCCGGAGGAGGCTGTTGGGCCCCGGCGAGTCCGAACAACACTCCCAGCCCGAGAAGCAGTGCAGTAGAGCGTTTGGCAACCCTCATTTGTTTACCCCGGCACAGTGAGAACCTAAGCATATTGTACGCGAGTTATTGGGGGTTGACAATCAACCGGCCCATGTAAGCTCGGCAGCACTGGATCATCTTGCAGCCACACCAATCGAACCACGGGAAAAAGCGCCGACCCTTGCCTTAGTAGTCCATTTCATAAGTTCGGTCACGTATATTTAGATTTAGAACCCAGGTGGACGATCGGGAACTTCGGGCACGGCATGCCGCTCCTACATTTCCAGGCACCCAATAGATCTGTAGGGGCACAGCATGCTGCGCCTGCCCTCGCCCGAAACGTGAGTGTATTTATGAAATGGAGTACTTAGGTCAAGATCTTGTGGGCCACGTTACCCGCTACGTCCGTCAGGCGGAAGTTGCGGCCCCCGTAGAAATAAGTCAGCTTTTCATGATCGAGGCCCAGCAGGTGCAGAATGGTAGCGTGCAGGTCGTGAATGTGCATGCGGTCCTCGACAGCGTAGTAGCCGAACTCGTCGGTTGCCCCGTAGGCCATACCGCCCTTGACGCCTCCGCCCGCCATCCACATTGTATAACCGTAGGGATTGTGGTCGCGCCCGTCGCCATCCTGCGCAACGGGCGTGCGCCCGAATTCACCTCCCCAAACGACCAGCGTGTCCTCGAATAGCCCGCGTGATTTTAAATCTTTGAGCAAACCGGCAATGGGTACGTCGACCTGTTGAGCGGTCCGAGTGTGAAGGCGAATCAGTTCGCTGTGGGCGTCCCAGCCGACCTCATTGCCGGGCCGGTACTCGTGTGACGCCTGGACAAAGCGGACTCCGCGTTCAGCCAGCCGTCGCGCTATAAGACACTGCCATCCGAAATTCCGAGTCTCCTCGCCGTCCAGTCCATAAAGCTTCTTGGTAGCCGCGGATTCCTGGGCGATGTCGAACGCCTCGGGCGCCTCGGTTTGCATTCGGAACGCCAGTTCGAACGCCTGGATTCTGGCCTCCAATTCCGGGTCGTACGGCCGGCGCAGGGCACTTCGACGGTTCATCTTCTGCAGCATATCGAGCTCGAAGCGCTGCTGGTCTGAAGTCAACCTGCGATTCTTGAGGTGTTCGATCGGCTCGCTGAGGTCTTCGACATTCACGCCGCCGTGACCTACCGGCGTGCCCTGATAGACCGCCGGCAGGAAGCCAGCACTCCAATTGTTCGCGCCGCCGTGCGAAAGGCCGGGCTTGAGAGTGATGAAGGCCGGCAGGTTCTGGTTTTCGGTCCCGAGCCCGTACGCCACCCAGGAGCCCATGCTTGGACGCGGGAAGGTATTCGACCCGGTGTTCAGCTGGAGGATCGCCCCGCCGTGGGCAACGCTGTCGCCCACCATCGAGCGGATCACGCAGATGTCATCGATACAAGTGGCGACAGCGGGAAATAGCTCACTCACCGCAAGCCCGCTCTGGCCGTGGCGACGGAACTCCCACGGGGATTTCAGCAGGGCGCCGATTTTTCCTTCCGCGAAGGTGAGCGGGCGGTCGAAGGGGAGAGGCTTGCCGTGGTCGCGGATCAGTCGGGGCTTCGGATCGAAGGTGTCGATGTGCGACGGTCCACCGTGCATGAAAAGGAAAATCACGCGCTTGGCCCGCGCCGCGAAATGGGGACGCTTCGCCGCCAGGCCACTAGCCGGGTTAGCGACCGACTCCTCGGTCAACGAGCCGATGAGTCCCAGCATTCCGAATCCGCAAGCGGAGCGCTGCAACCAATCTCGCCGTGAGATGGGAGCCGAAGAATCAAGTTTCATAAACGGCCGTCTTCAATGAACATAAAGAAAGTCGTTCGAAGCGATCAGGATTTGGCAAAGACTTTGCCAGGCCTCTCGCTGTGAGATGGAATCCGGGAACTTCTTCTGGAAGCTATCGACGTAGCTCAGTGCGGCTTCCAGCTCCTCGGGTTCAGGGTTCCGATTCAGAATGACAAGATAGGCTTGCTCCACCCGGCCTTGATCGCTGGTTGTCTGATCGTCCAGCAAGGAGTGTGCCGTGCCGCCGGCTCGGCCCGCCACGAACTCGCTGTTCATCATGTAAAGGGCTTGTGGCGCCACGTTGGTCTGCGCGCGACCTTCACTGCTGGTCACGCCGTCCCCAAAATCGAACAGCGTGAACAGAGTCGGTAGATTGGAGCGCCGAATAGGCAGATAGACTGTCCGCCGATTGCTTTCATCGGGATTCAGGCTGAGCCGATCGTTGCTGAATTCCTTGTCGGTGCCTTTGCGCGTGTCTAGGGTTCCTCCCATCGCCAGATCCAGGGAACCGCCGAGATACAGCAGCCCATCCCGAATCTCTTCTACCGCGAGTCGCCGAGGGCTAAATCGGGACCACAGCCGATTCTCTCGATCCTTTTCCCACTGTTCGGGTCTGACCTGGGCGCTCATCTGGTACGCGTTGGAACCCATCATGAAGCGATGCATCTCCTTGATGGACCAACCGCTGTCCACGAATCGCGTGGCGAGATAGTCGAGCAATCCGGGGTGAGAGGGTCGCTCGCCCAATTTCCCGAAATTGCTCGGCGTGCGCACAATCCCTTCGCCAAAATGCCACTGCCAGATGCGGTTCACCATCACTCGGGCCGTCAGCGGATTCTGAGGATCGGCCAGCCAGCGAGCGAGTTCCAGTCGGCCGCTCCCGGCTGTAATCGGGGGCTGCTGTTCGCCCCCCAGAATTACGGGGAATCCCTTGCGGACCTGTTCGCCGAGCTTCGCAGGGCTGCCGCGGATGAAGACCCGCTGCTGAACAATCTGTCCCTCTGCCACCGCACAGGCTAACGGGGGATCCGGCGGAGATGACGCTTTCAGCTCCGCAAGCTCGGTTTCCAACGTCGCAAGGCGGATTTTCGACGCTTCGCTGAAGAAGCGTTCCTTGTCCTCCTTCGGCAAGGCGAACGGACCTTCTTCCGTAGAAACTTCAGTGAAGAATCGATCGTCCCCGTCAAGGAACCTGGGTTTTGGGGGAGGCTCCTCGTCACCGGCCCGCGCCGCGGCGGCTTTGTCTTTCCAGTTCGCTAGGGCTTCGTTCCGCTCTCTTGCCGTCTGCTCAAAGCGGCGCTGGTACGCTCGCCCAACCTCCTCTAGGGACGAGGCATCAGCCTCGTCCCAGGGCTCGAGTTGCGGCCGTCGCTCCCTTCCCGGTTTTAGATAGTCCACCCAACGTTGCAAAACGTCGGAATCCAGAGTTTGTTGGCAGGCGACCTCAGGGAGAGGAGCGCCGGCGTGATACACTTGCCGCGCGGCAAGCATATACTCCCTCAGCTGAGGCTGCAGCGCATCCCTGTAACGGTTCCCTTCTTCTGCGATGAGCTCATCGATTTCCTTCTGCCTGTCCTTCAGCTTCTTCTGGTGGGCTTCATAGCGTTGAGCCTCCGGCGGGGGAACGAGAGGCGCAAAGTACAGTTCGGAAAGGACGCTACCCGTCCCACCTCCGAGCTTACTGAGCTGCTTGGTGCTGGCGAAGATCGAAGCCAGCGCGTAGTAATCTCTTGTCGAAATCGGGTCAAACTTATGGTCGTGGCACCGGGAACAGGCCATCGTCAGACCCAAGAAGGCGCGACTGGTGACGTCAATCTGCTCGTCCACAATGTCGTAGAACATCTTTGGTTTATCGACTTCGGCAAGCAGCTTCGGCCCCAGGGCGAGGAAGCCCGTGGCCACGATACCCCTTGCGTTAAACGCCCCTGATTTTTCGGCTGGAAGAAGATCGCCGGCGACCTGCTCCATCACGAACCGGTTGTAGGGCAGATCGCGGTTCAATGCGTCAATCACATAGTCGCGATAACGCCAAGCGTAGGGATAACGGTGATCTTCGTCCGCACCTGTCGAATCGGCGTAACGGGCGACGTCGAGCCAGTGGCGGCCCCAGTGCTCGCCGTATCGAGGGGAGGCCAGCAAGCGGTCCACCACGCGAGCAAACGCCCCCGGCGAGTCGTCTTCAAGAAATTCTCGGATCTCCGATTCAGCAGGTGGCAGGCCCGTGAGGTCAAACGTGGCACGACGCAACAAGATCAACTTGTCGGCGGGCGGAGCCGGCTGGAGACCCTTCTCCTCCAGCTTGGCCAGAATGAAGCGATCTAGATCATTCGTAATCCAGCTTTTGTCACGGACTTCAGGCGGGGCAACCGCCTTCACCGGCTGAAACGACCAGAACTCTCTCTCCTCCTGGGTGTAGCGGCTTTCACTGGCTCGAATCGGAGCGCTGGCGCCGGCTTCGGTACTTGGCCAGGGTGCGCCCATCCGGACCCACTCTCGGAGAGTCGCGATTTCCGCGTCGGCCAGCTTGCCCGTGGGAGGCATCTTGACGCGGTCCCCGTAGCCGACGGCCTTCATGAGACGGCTGTTGTCGGGATCCCCCTTCACGACCACAGGACCGCTATCCGCGCCTCTCCGGAAGCCCGCCGCCGAGGAAAGATTCAGGCCGGCCATCTGCTGGTCGGCGCCGTGACAAACCTGGCACTTTGAAACGAGTAGCGGGCGAATCTTGGCCTCAAAGAATTCTATTTCTTGTGGAGATTGTGCCTGCAGATGACCGAGGAGCGGAAAAACGCCGAGGATCAGGGTACGCAGAAGTTTGCTGGAGGAAATCAAGGGACCTACATCCTCGGGCCCCATCTTATCAGCGTCGCCAATTCCCTATAGATTCGGGAATGGCGGGATCGAAAGCCCGCCACAGCACGCTGAAAGCGTGCGCCACGTCGCTGTCAAGCCGGCCACATCCTGCGCCAAGATGATCGGAAAGTCTTGTCTGGGATGGCTTACTAGCCCGCGACTGAAGGTTACACCAGCCCTTGCAAGACGGAGTAGCCCATCATCACGAGCATGACCGCCGACGTCACCCATAGGGCCAGCGTAAGCCATCCCTTGGGAAGAACCGCTTTCGGCAGGTGAGCATATCGCAGGTAGACGGTCGAAAAACCTACCATCGGCAGCATCAACGCCTGCGCGACCCCGCCGATCTTCACCAGCAAGACCGGTTTCTGAAAGAAGAGAAAGAGCACGGTGGGCAGGAACAGTAGGACGACGACGGCGATGTGCGTGACTCTTAACCTCGCCCGGTAGTTGCGCTTGTCGTAGGCTCCCAGCATCCCCATGAAGTCGGCCACACCGAGGGAAAAAGCAGCAGTACCCGCAAAAAGTGATGAGTAAAACACCGCGAACGCCCCCATCATGAAGGGGTAGAAGGACCAATCACCCAAGCTTTGGGTGTACATGCTGGAAAGCTGCGCTACTACTTCCGAGCCCTGCGGGATGATACCCATGCCGTGCAAGATGCCGGCTCCCAGAAAATAAAAGGCCACCGTGGCGAAGGTGTAAACGACCATCGAGCTGAGAACGTCAACGCCCATGACCCGAATCCAGCCCCGCGCTCGCCATCGCCAAGCGTCGGTGTCGTCTCGAGGGCCGGCGAATCGTGCGTATCCCTTCTCCGTGCACCAATAGGAATACTGGATCAGATCATTCGCATTCGCACCGGTGAGGCCAAAAACCGTGACGGCGGTTACCAAACCGGCTTGGGGGAGATGAAACGACAAGCCGTCAAGGACGCTGGCCCACGAAAAATATTCGGGACTTTTGGACAGCAGCACCGCGGCGCTAACCGTAAGAGCCGTGAAGATCACGACCAAACTTACCGCGACCTTTTCGATCAGCGCGTAGCGGCCCACCACCAACAAGATGACCGTGGCGATGTTCACTATCCACACCCAGGCGTTAACCGGGATGGCAGGAACCATCGTATTAAGCACCTCCGCGATAGCGCCCATGATGCCACCGGCTGAAAACATGCTCATCACGACGCCCACAAACCAGACCCAAACGACCCACGAGGCACGCCACCGCGGGCCCGGGACACGGTTGAACGCTTCCAGCGACGTTTCGCCCGTTCCGATCGTGTACCTGCCGATTTCGTTTTGGACGGCGACTTTGATCGTGCAGCTCACCAAAATCAGCCACAGGAGGGTGTAGCCGCTCTCGGCGCCCAGGACCGTCGTGGCCACGAGCTCGCCCGATCCCACAATCGAGCTGGCCAGAATCAAGCCCGGGCCAATCTGCCGGAAGATATCACCGAACTTTCTAGGAGGGTCCTCGACGTGTTCGGGGAGAAGCTGATACGGGTCATCGAGAGAGGGCTCGGGAAGAGAGGAGTCTGACATGCGTGAAGCCGTATGCTACCCGAGAACTTGGGCAGCCGAGAAGCTACTTGTACCCGAACTGGAGGCTCAACGCCCCGTCGACGCGAAGAGTGGCGCCGGTGATGTACGACGCCGCATCGGAGCACAAGAAGGTGGCGGCCCGGCCCATCTCCTCGATGGTGGCCATGCGGCCCCAAGGGAGCTTTTTGATCCCTTCCTTGATTTCCTCTTCATTGGTGTACTGTCGTTCGCCGGGCGTGTCGGTCCAACCAGGTTGAATGACGTTGACTCGGATGCGGTGCGAGGTCAGCTCGTTGGCAATCGTGGCGGCCATATGATTGACGCCCGCTTTCGCCGTGTTGTAGGGCAGCGAAGTTGGATAGGCTACGAAGGCGAAAAGGGAGCTGATGAAGACCATACTGCCGCCCTTCCCCTGGGCGACCATCTGCCGGGCTCCGATCTGGGCGGCGTGAAACGTGCCCCAGAGGGTCACGTCGAGACTGCGTTTCATCTCTTCGACCGGCAGCTCGAGAAACGGCAGGCGCTTGCTGTAGTAGGCGTTGCAGACCAGGACGTCGAGGTGGCCAAAGCGTGTGACGGTTTCCGCCACCATTTGTTCTACCGCTGCGCGATCGGCGACGTCGGCCTGTACGATCAAGACATCCCTACCGATAGCGCGAACCTCCTCGGCCACCGACTCCGCGCCTTTGGCGTCCTGGCGATAGTTGAGGGTGATATCTGCTCCCGCGCGCGCCATTTCGAGCGCACAGCCGCGCCCGATCCCGCGCGAAGAGCCGGTGATAAGTGCTACCTTGCCTGTCAGATCGATGTCCATTTCCGTTGCTCCCGCCCTACCAGTGCGGCTGCAGCAATTGCACCAGGTTGCGATAGGCGGACATTGCCGCCTCGTCCACTTCTTGGAGAGGGGGCCAGCCTCGATCGTCGAATTCGATCTCCACGCCAAGCGCGCCCTGATAGCCACGGTCGTCGAGGATGTTGAGCACCCTCTCGAAGTCAACTTCACCGCCGCCGATGGGCGGAAAGTTCCATAGCCCTTTGCCGCCTATCTTGTCTTTCAAATGGATGTGCACCATCTCGGGGACGGCAACCTCTAAGTCTTCATACGGCCATGTATCGCCAAAATACAGGCAGTTGGCGGTATCGTAGTTAATCTTCACATTCGGGTCGTTGACCTGACGAACCGTGTCCAGAGCAAGCTTGCCGTTGGCGGTGTGCTTCCCATGGACCTCGAGACCGATCGTCACGCCGTTACTTCGGGCATGGTCGGCCACCTCACCGATGTTTGCCAGAAAGGGGGGTAAATCCTCTTCCAGGTGTTCCCCACCGACTGTATTGACAATGATTGCCGCGCCCAGCTTCGGAGCAAGGCTGATGAGTTTCTTGGATTGCTCGACACCATCTTCCGTCATCATGCCTATGTTGCCGTTCAAACTCACGGCCTTGAGATTGTGTTGCTTCAGCTTTTCGGCCAGGGCGTCGACCGCGGCGTCGTCCATGTCAGGGCTAACGTGGTCAATCCCGGGGGTGGCTGCTATCTCAACATGGCCGCATCCGGTCTTACTAAGGCCCCTGAGTGCCGCATCTATTCCGTAGTGGTGATAGATGCCCGTCCCCATGGCGATGATTTTCGATAGAGCCATTCTTCACTCCCTTCTTGAATTACTACTGTACGGTTGCAGCCCTCTTCGTTCAAGCGGACCGGATAGCCACTCGGATTCCCAACTACTCGTCGATCGATCACCAGTTTCGGCGAAGCAAAGAACCGGCATCAGTCACGCTGCACGAGAGTGCTGGTTACTCTAACGCCTCGTACCGGTCGCCGTCAAGAACGGGAAGCGCGAGTAGCGCGAACGAACACGACAGATCGAGCTCCTGGACCCAAGCGCGGCGCGGCGTTGTGGCAGCGGATTGGTCGACGATCCGTACACCTATTGTCAGTGGGCTTCGCCATGCGCATGGAGGCGGCGGTGGAGCGCGGCTTGAGCTTCCTCGAATACCTTGACAATCTCGGCGAGTCGCTCGGGATCGGGCCGGGTGGCGAGGTTCTCCACATAGCTCTTCGATCCATCAATCAGTTTCAGCATGTAACCCGCCGAGGTCGCCGACATCAACTCTTTACCCGGGACGACCAAGTAGACAGGCGAGGTGTGCGCCGAAAACTGAAAGACCAAGCCGGCGGGCTCGGGCGGCCACCAAGATCGGGAAGCGCACCGCGCAGCCAGCCAGCCCGGGCCGGGAACTTGCACCCTTTCTTTCAGGACCATCTGTCGCGTTCCGGCGCGCTCCTCGCGCGAGGCTACGACTTTTCCGTTATAGATGACTTCGACACGTTCGAAGGGCGCGAAGCCTTGGGCCTCCACGCGGACTTCCACAGTTCCTCCGGCCGCCCCGAGTTTGATTTCTTCGCCCGGGACGCGGCCATCGACCGACAACTGCAGCAGCGGTCCCGTCGTGGCGAATGTATTGCCTCGTCGTACGGCCTGCGCCCAGTTTGCGAAACTGAACTCCTCCTGACCTAGATACGCATAGGTCCGGTTCGCGCCTACCGGGATGTAGGCTCCCATCTTGTCTGAACCCCCTACGACGGGAACCCGGTAGCCGCAGTTCAAAGTGTGATACCAATCGTAGTAGTTCAGGTCAAAGCTTCCCGGCCGATCAACCCGCCAAGGCAAAAGCTCGACCGCATCGATTTTGGATGTGGCGATGGCTGCAGCGGCCTCCCCATTGCCGTAAGGGAAGTGCGCTGAGACTGCTAAACCGTCGCGTTTGCGGCAGATCTCCGCCATTTCAGTAAGACTCATCCAAAGGGGTGACCCAATCGATCCCTCGTGGGGCCCGTCTGTCGAGAGCGGAAAGACAGGCTCGCCCAACAAACCAAAGTGCCCCAGAACGTGGTGGCGGTTTTCCGAGCCCACGCGAACCATAGTTTCTCCGTCGGGCGAAGTAAGCGAGCCATGGGAACGGTCACCTACATTCGAGAAAAGGTTCCCCCACTGCGTTACCAGCAGGTTGACGAGATTGAGCCCTTCAGCCTCGGCTTCGAGCACGGCCGTAGCGGGCGGCAAGAAGTGGACGTGGCTATCGGCCGTCAGCCAGCCCTGTGAACGTAGATCCGTGAATCGTCCAATCTCTAACTTTAGTTCCCGTTGCCCCGGCTTGATCTCTAGCTTCTGGCGCACGGGCTCGTACTCAAAGCCTTTCGTGATTTCGACGTACACTTCACCAGCCGGCAATTCAATCTGAAAAGTCCCGTCAACGTAGGCGAAGCAGTCGTCCCCCAATCGGAGGTCCGAGGAGTACATCTGGCCCTGCGCGATATCGTTGTCGGCAAAATGCCCGTAGGGGGGAATGTAGCGGCCCTCTTTGGAACGAAATCCCAGCCTGACGGGGGTAGAGCGTTGGGTACCGGCCTCGACAACAGTCCCATGTACCCAGGTTTTTTGCGACTCGAGAACCTGTATGCGCAAGCCGCCGGCGCGAGCTTTGATCTCCTCACCCTTGCCGGCCTTGCCGAGATCGAACTCATAACGCCGGCTTGTCTTGCTATCAACAACCGAGAGCGTCGCTTCGTTGCTTGCCGTGATCTCGGCATATAAGTACGGTGATGGCTGCTCGGGATCGGCCATTTGACCGAGGCCCTTGGCAGGCTCGGAAAGCCACTTCTCCTCCTCAAATTGCTCGAGCTTGTACGTTCTTGTCACGATTCCCAAGTCCACATCCAGTTTCCATCGCTCCGTCGGGTCAGCTGAAGGTTCCGGCAGGGTGATGCGATAGACGTGGAGGCGCTCGTAGCGTAGTGGGTTCTCCTTTCCTTCGAAGAGGGTCATCCCGCAGACGAACAGCAGGTCCTCATCGCGGGCTTCGAAGCGCACCGCTTTGAGAGCGCGATCGGGTTCCGGATTCTCTAACGCACAGAGCCACAGCGTAGGCCTCCGCGGCCAGTCAGTCGCAAGCCGGTTTTGTACGAATCTGGGCGGCATCACGTGTTGATCAGCCGTTAAGGGCTTATAGATAGTTTGGTAGTGCCGGATGGCCGTGAATGCGTCGTCGTTCCAGGGAGTCGATGGGGTATTTACTTCAAAGCGACGGCGGATGGGTAAGGCTCGTTCCGTACCGTCCTCGTATACCAGAACGGCTTCGGCGAGAAGCTGTCCGAGTTTTTTGAGTTCGTCCTCTGTTTCGGCTCCTTGCGGAAAATACGGCTGGCTGATGTTGTCGTGAACCGGCGTGGGGATCCAGTCGCAAAAATGCACCAGGCAGAGATAGCTCGCTTTCTGCTTCACGGGCATCTCGACGCTCGCGGTCGTCCATGCGCTTGATCGTTTGCTGAGCGCGAGCCAGCGTTTATTGTGGGAGCCCTCTTCTTTCGCCATTGAGAAAGGAATGCCGCGCAGACTTTGGAGTCCGGAGGGCGTTCGGATGAGACCGTCTTTGCTGAATGCTCTGGCCCGGCTGTGAGGACCGAAATCGGTGGGAGAAGCATTGAAGTGCCGACTCAAGTCCACGGGAGCGAATTTGGTCCCAGAGCTCCCAGCCTTTGCCGCCGCTGCCGTGGCCGCCGAGGCTACACTAGCAGGCAGCAAACTCAATGTCGGCACACCGACCGCCGTTTGCAGGAAGCTCCTTCTTTTCCAAGCCTGGTTCGGTGCCATGGTGATCGACCTCCTGATTACTTTTGAATACCGCGGAAATCATCCCAGTCTACCCTAACTGGGTTCCAACCAGTAGCTGTCGCTCCTATGTTGTGGTGCTGCACGTGTTATGGCAGCGGCGAGCGAATCGGAGCCGCGAACGCCAGTGAGCGGTCGTGCGGCCATGGTCGCTAGGGATACTTAGCCTTTAAGGAAGCTCGCAAGGATACTAGCGATGGTTGCGACGAAAACCGCCGTAAACCACCACGCGGGGTCTTGCAGATAATCTACGACTTCCCCCATGTTGTTCTCGCTGGGGTATATACCCTAGAAGGCTAACTCATGTTTGGCCTGTCACTGGCGTTCCAGGCTCAGTTTCTTGCTATTGCACATCTTCGCGACGAGCGAATCGGACACCCTCGCGATGACGCACCTCGTCGGGAGGCTCGTGGCGGCGAATCAGCCAGGTTGAGATTCGTGACGCTAAACCAGTTCCTTGATCGGAACGCCTGTTTTGTCGTCAATCGAGTTGGCGATCTTGACGGGCCGCCCGATGGGGGTCATATAGGTCTTTTCCCAGTCGATGCCGAAGGCCTTGTAGATGGTCGCGTAGATGTCGCCCATCGTAATCATGCGCTCTTCCACATAACCGCCCTCGAAATCACTGGCACCGATGACGTGTCCGCCTTGGATGCCGCCGCCGCCCAGGACCAGTGACCAGCACTGCGGCCAATGATCGCGGCCCGCTTTGGGGTTGATGTGGGGAGTGCGTCCGAACTCACCCATGGCGATTACGACCGTTGACTCCAACAGACCGCGCTGGGCGAGGTCCTCGAGCAGAGTGGAGAAAGCCTGATCAAACGAAGGACACAGCTTGTCTCGATGCCCCTTGTCGTTGTCGCCGTGAGTGTCCCACTCGATTGTCTTATACCCCGCGGCCGTCACAAAGCGGGCGCCCGCCTCGACCAGCCGGCGCGCCAACAGCACACTCTGTCCGAATGGGTGCCGGCCGTACGCGTCCTTCACCTTTTCAGGTTCCTTCGAAAGGTCGAAGGCTTCTCTCACGTTCGGAGACAGGATCATTCTCCAGGCGGCATCCGTGAAGCGGTCCATCTTGGTGTATTCAACTTCCTTTACCTTTTGCCGGTAAAGCGAATCGACCAGCATCAGGGCCGAGCGCCGCTCCTCGATTTGCTCGACTGAAACGGACTTGGGGATGCTCAGATCTGGAACTTCAAAATCCTTGCGACTCGGATCATGCACGACCATCGGGTCATAGTCTGCTCCCAGGAAGCCCGATCGAAAGTACTGCAATAGATCCAACTCACGGGTAACAACGTAAGGCGGTATCTCGTTGCGGATAGCCCTCTCTTTGGAAAGGATGGATCCCAAGCTGGGGAACTTCATCGCCACGCTGGGCCTGTGCCCGGTGAGCGCATAGATGGTCGCTCCAGCGTGGTTGGTCTCTTCGGTGTGCATCGAGCGGACAATCGACAGCTTGTCCATGTGCTTGGAAACACGGGGTAGCAGCTCTGAGATCTGAATGCCGGGAACATTGGTGGAGATCGGCTTGAAAGAGCTGTTCGGCTTGGGATCCCAGGTATCGACCTGACTCGGCCCCCCTTCCAGCCAGAGCATGATGCACGACTGAGCCTTGCCGTTAGGACTCACGCCCTGGGCGGCCATCAGACTCTCCAGTCCCAGCAGGTCGCGCAGCCCGATGCCCAGATAGGTTAACGACCCCACCCGCAGAAAGTCCCGACGTCCCAAACCTGGTCCTTTGCAAGTCATGGCTTCTCCTTTTTGGGCCTGCTGTCTCGCTCCAATCAGTGACTGCTGGCAAACTCCCGGGAAGCAATCAGTCCCCAGAGTAGACTGCGAGTCGCTTCCGACCGGGACGGGCGCTCACTCAACCACCCTCGCAGCTCGGTCTGTTCCGTTTCCGTTGGAAATCGTGAAAACGCTGCTAGGTAGAGTTCCTCGATCACTTCACTATCTGAGGCGCCCTGCTTTAGTAGTGTGTTGACGCGTCCTCCCTCTCGGTCGAGCTTATCGTTGTAGGTTGCTCCCACGAGCATATGGAGGGCTTGCCCAAGATTTGCTAGATTCTCGCGCTCCGGCGTGGTAAGGCGATCCGGCTTGCCGTAGACTTCCAGGAATCGGCTGCGAAACATGTCCGGCTCAACGATATTGATCGCCCGAGCGCCCAGAGGCAACGCTCCCGGTTGGGTTTGGTTTGAGCTGTGCAGGAGCCGTTCGGGAACCCCAGTCGCTTGGGATATCGCGTCCAACAGCACTTCTGCATCCAGCCGCTTGGGTATGGAGTGCGAATAGTTGATTCGGTCTTCGGCGTTGGTCTCGTTGGGCTCACTCGATAACTGATAGGTCCGCGACGAAACGATTGTGCGGATCAGATGCTTGAGATCGTGCCTATGCTCACGGAAGTCCTCTGCCAGCGCCTTGAGCAGGCCAGGGTGGGTCGGCGTGTTGGTGGAGCGAAAGTCGTCTACCGGGTCTACAATGCCTCTGCCGAAGAAGTATCCCCACATCCTGTTGACCGCGGCTTCCGCGAAATAGGGGTGGGACGTCATCCATTCCGCGAGCTCCATGCGGAGATCGGCCTGTTGTTCCTCCGGTAGGACCCGACCATCGAGCAACGTCGGCTGGACGAGTTGTTTAGTCCGGGGATGCATCACGTGGCGGCTCTTGCCCACGGCGCCATAATCCACGTCTTGCCCGGTGGGATCGTCGTAGAGCACGGAGCCATAGAGCTCCGGATCATCGGGTCCGAACTTCACCCCGTTCAAGCGGCCGAAGAAGGCCGCCATTCCCCAGAACTGGTCCTGGCTCCAGGCCTCAAAAGGATGGTTGTGACATTGCGCGCAGTCCAGCCGCCGTCCGAGAAAGACTCGAACTTCCTCGGCCATTTTTCGCTCAGGAAAGCGAGGATCGCTGATCTGGAAATAGTGCGGAGCTGCATCTCCGAAACCCTGGGCGGCTATACGCTCACGTGCGATCTCATCGTAGGGTTTGTTGCGCACGATGCGGTCCCGGAGCCACTCCCAGTGCCGCCGGACCGGCTTCATGTTCGAGTTGGCGTAACGGGCGACCCGGAAGATGTCCGCAAACCGGAAGGTCCAGTACTCGACATATTCGGGAGAATCCAGAAGTGTTTCGATCAGCTTCTCGCGCTTTCGAGGATCCTGGCCGGCGAGGAATTCGCGCACGCGCGCGGGCGGTGGGAGCGTGCCCGTCATATCCAGACACAGGCGCCGCAGAAACTCCGCGTCGGTCGACAGCTCGGAGGGCAGAATCTTGAACTTCCGCAGTTTCGAGAAGACGTGGTCGTCGATGAAGTTATTCCGCGCTACCTTCGGATAGTCCGGCAGCGGCTTGGAGATCACCCCAATGCGCGCACTGACGGCGTGCCCGGCCGCACGGATCAGGATGGATGTCTCCCCTGTCATTAACCCTTCCGCACGACCTTCCAGAGACGCTCGTACCACTTCCGGATTGTTCGAAGTGTAGAGTACTTGGCCGGTTATGTCCTCTTGTCGGCCGTTAGAAAGGTGAGCCGTCACCAGGAGTTGATGCTTTCCATGGAGGTCCAGCACGACTTCCTTTGGGAAAACTTCTATCCGCTTGACCTTGACGCTCTCCTGGTCGCTTTCTTCTCCGTAGGGAGCCCCCGCTCGCACCCAGTTGAGAATGGTTTCGTAATCGGGCGAGTCGGGAGGGAAGAGTTGTCCGCCGCCGTGGGGAACCTGCATGGCCGGCTTCTGCAATAGGAGGCTTTGCCGCGGCTTTTCTAAATCGACTCGGGGTTTTTTCTCGCCTGCCACTTCATCCGTCAGAACTTGATACGTGCCGCCTTCGACGATCCATTTGTAGTCTTCCCGCGGGTAGAGTGCGTTCAAGGAAACCTTGAAGCCGCCCTGGCCTTTTACCCCGCCATGGCAACTGCTGCCGTTGCATCCCTTCTTCGTGAGAACGCCCCCGATGTCCCGGGCGAAGGAAAACGATCGCTCCTCATCCAAACCCGCCACGCGAAACTTTGTCGTCGCCGTATACCGCCCGAAACCGGCCGTCAGCACGGCGGCGCCGTCGGCCAACGCCACTAACCTGCCACCTTCATCCATTCGGGCTATGCTCGGCTTGGAAATCGAAAACCGCACCTCCGGTGTAACGTCGCGTTCCACGCCGTCGCTATATTTCCCCAGCGCGATAAACCGCTGCGAGGCTTTGGCGCCCCAAAGAGCGGCGTTATCTGGCGCCAATCGGAGGGAGAGGAGTTCTGCCTCTGTTTCGCCCGCGGCAATCGAACCACCTAGGCTCAGGCCGGCAAACAGAGAAATGCTCACCAGTCCATGTCGCAAGCGGAGCCCGAATCTCATCTCAATCTCCTTTAGCGCCTGACGACTCTGCCACCACCATGAGCGGAATCTCCCCGACCAGAGTGGGCACTCCGAGTTCACCCCTTACAACGGGGCGTGCGATGACCCGAATGAGCCGCGGCATACGCATGACTTGAGCGTCGGCGCCGGCTACGAGCAATATCGCCGCTGTTTGACTCTTCGGCAGATATCTTTCCTTGAAACCCTCGTCCAGGGGTGGGTGGCTTTCCGGCTCGACTTCGACCGCCGCCAAGGCCTCGACTCCCACGGGCAGATTCTCCACCGCAAACGCAATGTCACCGTTGTACCCTTCTTCTTGCTCAGCCGTCAACGTTAATTTCTTCGCCCCGCCGGCCCTGAGGTTGACGCGATCTTCCGTCACCACGATCTTTCCCATGTGGGGGATTTGGGGGCGAATGAGAATTCGATACCTGAAGCTGGAATCACCCTGCCGGGACGTCATGTCTCGCACTTGAAGCACATACTCACCTTCCCGCTGGAACATGTAGATTGTCTTGGGCTCAATCCTTTTGATCCAGTCGTCCCCGTCCCCGGCAATGAACTTGTGGATGTTGGTAAAGAGTTCCTCCTCCCCATCGTGCTCGAAGATCCCCAGGCGCGGGTTGAAGTAAGGCGGAGGCGAATCCGGGGTCTCGACCTCGAAAGCAAGTCCTTGCTCGCGTTTCACTCGAAATCGAAAATAGTCCACATCACCCGGACGCTCTATCGTCCCCTCTATGGTGGCGGGCAAGGTCAGTTGCAGAGCTTCAGCGCGCGTGTCGTTCGGTTCAACCTCGGTTGCGGTAATGATCGGCCGCGGGGGTATGCCAAGAGAATCGACGCTCGGGCCTCCCGGGGCTTCTCCTCCACTTCCCGGTGGGCCCGAACCGCTCTTCTTCGATACGGTATCGCCCGTTTCGCTGGTCACGACTGTGCGGGAGACGAGCTCCGCCAGACGGTCCTGCTCCAGCGTCCGCGGGAAGGCTCGCTCATCCCATTCGGAATCGCGCTCTTGCTCTTTAAGAACAGAAGATCCGTCCGCTGGAGCGATGAGGAGTTGGTACGAATAACCAGGCCCGATGATGCCCAAGAAGGCTCCTATCCTTAACAAGTACCGGCCTGATTTACTGAAACGATAGTTCAGTGTTGTGAGGGTCTTGAGGGGAGCCGGATGGTAGCTGTTTGCCAAACGGTAAAGGCGGTTCGGATCAAACCAGCTTTTACCGGATTCGTAAAGGGTGAGGTGGGCGTCAAAACCGTTTCCGGTTCTGAAATTCGGATCTTGGCCCGTTCGGGTAAAAGCTTCAACGCGTAGCTCTTGGTTCTTGGGAACCTCAAATGAATAGAAATCTACTTCCCCTTCCTCGTCGATCTTCCCGCTTATGACGGCTGGAAAAGTGACCTGCTGTGCGTCTGCCGGTGTGCCGTTGGGGCTTTCCGTTTCGATCACGACGGGTGCGGAATGCACAAGGAACGCTAGTGCGTTCGAAACGCCCCGCGGGGAGACCAACCACACCGAGTGGCGCCCAGCCTTGGCTGTAGGGTCCACCTCGACACTTAGCGAAACCCGATGACCGGGGAACTTTTCGAGCTCTTTGCGGGGGCCCGCGCCGGCAGTCTCTACTAGCTCGATCGGCTCAACGTTTCCGACAGTGCCTCTCAGACGTTCCGTATCGAACCAGGCGGCGTAAACGCCTTCCAGACCGGTCCCCTGGATACTGATCTCCAATCGCGCGCCTTTCCCGCCGCCGGCGGGAAAGACGGAGACTATCTCGGGCTCCGCCGGGGGTTCGACGGCGCCCATCTGAGCAGACAGAAGGCAGACGAGACACATCCCCCCCCAGACGCGCCCAAGCCACCACCTTTTTGTCATAGCAACCCTCTCCCGATGTTATCCTATCGGTAAGACTTTTAGCAATTGCAAACGGAGAGCGGGCTGCGGGCCAGGCCGTGCCGCACTCTTCGTAAGGGATTGGTGGACTTCGCATCCGGGAGGGTCCTGTGCTTGGCAGTCCATTTCATAAGTTCGGTCATATATGTTTAGAAGCCAGGTGGACGATCGGCAACTTCGGGTACGGCATGCCGTACCCTTACTTTTCCAAACGCTTAACAGAGCAAACATCTGTAGGGGCACAGCATGCTGTGCCCGCCTGCGCCCACCCGAAACGTTAGTGTATTTATGAAAAGGAGTACTTAGCCGGTTATGCGCGTCGGAACCAGAATTTTGTTCTCGTTTCAGGTGGCGGCGTCGATGAAAAAACCCGGGGACAGTCCACCGCGCCTCCGTAAGTCTATTGATAAAACGCCACGCCCGTGCAGGGCGCTTGGGACAGTCCCCGGTTTTTTCACAGACCGTCATCTCTGGACCGCTCGCTCACACTCGCGGCTCGGTGCTGGACGTTCTGGGTGTTTGACGCTCTGGGATATCAAGGACGCAGCCCTTGGTTGGTTGGAGGATCGGTTCATGCCTAGGATTCGGTTTTATCGTCATGGCGGTATCACATGCTTCACCCTGGGACTGATGCTTGCCAACACCCAAGTCTCGGCGGGGGCAACTGAGGCCGTTGACTTCCAACGCCAGGTACGGCCGATTCTTTCCGACAATTGCTTCGCTTGCCACGGCCCGGACGCCAAGACCCGCATGGCCGACTTGCGCCTCGACACGCGAGAGGGAGCTTTCGCTCAGCGTGAAAACGGAAGTCCCATCGTTCCGCGTGATTCGGACGCCAGCCTACTCTACCAGCGCATCAAGCATGAAAACGAAATACTGCGCATGCCGCCGGCCTATTCGAAGAAGAAGCTGAGCGAGGATCAGATCGACGTCCTCAAGCGCTGGATAGAGCAGGGCGCCTCATGGAATCGGCACTGGTCGTTCCAAACTCTGAAGCGACCCGAGCTGCCCACCGTCAAGCGAGAAGAGTGGTCACGCAACGGAATCGACCGCTTCATCTTGGCGCGGCTGGAGGCCAAAGGCCTCGCGCCGGCGCCCGAAGCCGACCGCCGGACGCTGGCGCGCCGCGTCGCACTTGACGTAACGGGCTTGCCCCCTGAGCCCGAGTTGGTCGAGGCCTTCGTAAACGATACCTCCCAGAACGCGTACGAAGCGCTAGTCAATCAGCTTCTCGAATCTCCGCACTGGGGAGAACACCGTGGCCGTTACTGGCTCGATGCCGCCCGCTACGGGGACACGCACGGCATCCACGTCGACAACTATCGCGAAATGTGGCCCTACCGAGATTGGGTCATTAACGCCTTCAACCAAAACATGCCCTTTGACCAGTTCACGATCGAACAGATCGCGGGCGACCTGTTGCCCAACGCCACGCTCGAGCAGCGTGTCGCCACCGGCTTCCATCGCTGCAACGTCACGACGAATGAGGCCGGCCTCATCATCGACGAATACGCGGCCGTCTACGCCAAGGACCGTGCCGACACGACCGGTACCGTATGGCTCGGACTGACCGTGGGTTGCGCGACCTGCCACGATCACAAGTTCGATCCGATTTCGCAGAGGGACTTCTACGCCATGACGGCGTTCTTCCGTAACACCACGCAGTACGTGATGGACGGGAACGTCGCGGACCCGCCTCCCATAGCCGTCGTGCCTCGCCAAGAGGACCGTACGCGCTGGGACGAGTTGAAGCACAAAGCGGCCGAAATCAACGCTCGTATGCGGAAGGTTTCCGCCTCGGCGGACGAAGATTTCGAGGCGTGGCTTGCCAGTGGGGAGTATCGTTCGCTCGAAGCGCCCCTCGGGACAGCTTCCGAGGTTTTTGCACTGTCGCTGGGCAAGGAGGCCCGGGCCACGCTGCACGGAGACGAATTTGCGGTTGATCTATCCCACGGCGTCACTCTAGGAGCGGGACCCGAGGGTCGCGGAGCGCTGCGATTCGGCAGCGAGACCTGGGCCGAACTACCGAACGTCAAGCTCGACGCCGACAAGCCATTTTCGCTGGCAGTCTGGATCCATAACCCCGATGAACAGGGTAGGTTCATCGTGGCCAGCCAAACCGATCCAGAGGACAAAAACCGTGGTTGGGCCCTGACGATTGGCGCCGAGGTTGCGCGCGTGCCGGGCCTACATCTGTTTGGAGACCAAGAAGAAAAACTGGGAGACGACGGGAAGCCAGTTGAAATCTTTACGGGCTGGATGCAGCAGCTTGAGGTCGGCACTTGGAATCACGTGGCCGTAACATACGACGGCACCAGCGAACGCGCCGGGCTGAATATCTACGTGAATGGGGAAATCCTGCCGACAACGGGAAGCGAGTATTTCAAGAAGCTCCACGGCAACATTCGCACCGACCAACCTCTCCTGCTGGGAAAACTGCACCGCAAGCTGGAGAATGAAGAATTCGAGCGTTACTTTGCCGGTGGCGGAATCGCGGATTTCCGCATTTTCAACCGTGTCATCACAGTCGAGGAAGTCCGAATCGTCTCTCGCTGGCCTTCTCTAGAGCGAGCGCGGGAGAAGGACCCTGGCCAGCTTACCCGAGAACAGCGGGAGACCTTACGGCTCTACTATCTAAGCCTCAAAAACGACGACTACCGAGGTCTCGTCGAGGAGAAGCGGCAGGTTGCCCGCAAGCAACGAGAGATTCGCCGCCGGGGCGGCATCACGCACGTGATGCAAGAAATTACGGATCGCGAGCCCGAGGCCCACATTCTCTATCGCGGCATGTACGATCAGCCTCAGGACCTGGTAAAAGCCAACACTCCCGCCGCTCTGGCGCCGATGCCGGCTTCGTTTCCACGCAATCGGCTGGGCTTGGCCAAGTGGTTGGTGGACGACTCGAACCCGCTGAGCGCGCGGGTCGTCGTGAACCGCTTCTGGCAGGAAGTCTTCGGGACCGGCATCGTCAAAAGCAGCGACGACTTCGGATCGCAAGGGGAGCCGCCCTCCCATCCCGAATTGCTGGACTGGCTGGCGGTCGAGTTCCGCGCATCAGGCTGGGACGTAAAGGACTTCTTCCGCTTGCTCGTCACCTCCTCAACCTACCGCCAGTCGGCGGCAATCACAAAGGAAAAGCTCGAACAAAATCCCGAAAACCGGCTTCTCTCTCGCGGCCCGCGGTTCCGCTTGGACGGTGAGTTGTTGCGCGACTATGCGCTGGCAGCGAGCGGCCTTCTGGTTCCGACCATCGGGGGCCCTAGCGTGAAACCCTACCAGCCTCCGGGTGTCTGGGAAAGTGTGGCGATGGAGGACAGCAACACTCACTCCTATCAACAAGACCACGGCGACAAGCTTTATCGCCGTAGCCTCTATACCTTCTGGAAACGCTCGGCGCCACCGGCGTCGATGGACGTCTTTAACGCGCCGACCCGGGAGACCTGTACGGTGAGACGGGAGCGAACGAACACTCCGTTGCAGGCGTTGGTCACGATGAACGATCCACAGTTTGTGGAAGCCTCCCGGTATCTAGCTCAGAGGGCAATGCGTGAGACCGGAGGCAACTTCGATCGTCAGCTCAACTACATAACGCTGCGGGTGCTGGCGCGCGAGTTGGAAGGAAACGAGCGAGAAGTGGCGAAACGGGCCTACGACGATTTTGCGAGCCACTACGCGTCGCACATCGACGACGCTGACCATCTGTTAGCCACCGGCGAGTCTAAGCCGGAAGAAACGTTGCCCGTAGTGCAGTCCGCGGCTCTCACCATGCTGGCGAACCAGCTGATGAACCTGGACGAGGTATTGAACAAGTAGCACCAGAGCAAGTTGACGCGGCGTACGCCTGTGGCGTGCCGCGTCGGGCGTTCAAGCCGGACGTTCGATCTTGCCCTGGGGGGAGAATTTGAAAATGCATCCATCCGAAGAAGCCGTACTGGCTGAAACTCGGCGGCAGTTCTTTGCTCGCGGAGCCCGCGGGATCGGCGGCATCGCGCTGGCCGGCCTGCTTGCCGAGAGCGCTCAGGCGAATCCCAAAGGCGGAGAGTCCTACGGAGGTTTGCCGAATTTACCTCATTTCGCCCCCAAGGCGAAGCGGGCGATCTACCTGCATGCGATGGGCGCTCCCCCGCAGATGGACTTGTACGACTACAAGCCGAAGATGAAGGACTGGTACGACAAAGATCTGCCGGACTCGATCCGGCAGGGCCAACGCCTGACGACCATGACTTCGGGACAATCGCGCTTCCCGATCGCTCCGTCGTACTGGGATTTTCATCAGCACGGCGAAAGCGGAGCGTGGATCACGGACCTTCTGCCTCACACCGCGAAGATGGCGGATGACATGGCCATCATCCGCTCGATGCACACCGAGGCAATCAACCACGAACCCGCCATTACCTTTGTTCAAACGGGTCGCCAGGTCGCCGGCCGGCCATGCATTGGCTCCTGGCTCGCCTACGGGCTGGGGAGCATGAATCGCGACTTACCCACGTTCGTTGTCATGAACGCTGAGAAAAGCCACCCCAAGGCAGGCGTGCAAGCAATCTCAGCGCGTCTGTGGAGCGCCGGGTTCCTCTCGGCAAAGTACGCCGGTGTCGGTTTGCGAAGCGGCGCTGACCCCGTGCTCTACGTCAGGAACCCCGAGGGTGTCCCGCAGCACGTCCGGCGGAGGATGTTGGACGGCTTGAAAGAGCTGAACCAGATCCAGCACCAGAAGATGGGCGACCCCGAGACCCTCGCTAGAATCGAGCAGTTTGAGATGGCCTTCCGGATGCAATCGTCCGTGCCCGAAATGAGTGACCTCTCGAGCGAACCGGAGAGCACCTTCAAGCGCTGGGGCGAAGACGCGCGCGAGCCCGGCAAGTTCGCCAACGCAGCGCTCATGGCAAGGCGGCTCATCGAGCGTGGCGTGCGTTTTGTGCAGATCTACCACCGCGGTTGGGACGTTCACAACCGCTGCCCCTTGGTCCTGCCCTTCCAGTGCAAGGACATCGATCGGGCCGCCTGGGCGTTAGTCCAAGATTTGAAGGAGCGCGGTCTGTTTGACGAGACCCTTGTGATCTGGGGCGGCGAGTTCGGGCGCACCATCTACTCGCAAGGCAAGCTGACGGCGACTGACTTTGGCCGCGATCACCATCCCCGCTGCTTCAGCCTGTGGATGGCGGGCGGTGGAGTCAAGGGCGGGGTCGTCTACGGCGAAACCGACGACTTTTCCTACAACATCGTCAAGGACCCGGTGCATATCCGCGACTTTCAGGCGACGATCATGCATCTATTCGGCATCGACCACGAACGTTTCACCTACAGACACCAGGGCCTCGACGCGAAGCTCACCGGTGTCGAGCCGGCCCGCGTGGTGAAAGCGATTCTGGCGTAGCTTGCTTTTCTCACCAGCGGCCGCCAGGAAATGGAAGCGAATGCCCGTCGTCAGGGATGTAGGGGCGCGATTCATCGCGCCCGCTTGCCTTACAAGCTGTAAGCCGACCGGTATATACAAACTGTTGCCGCGAGCCACGGCCACCGGGCCTTTCGCCCCAATCGCTGTGACCCTCGTGAGAAAGGCGGGCTAGCCCGCCTTTCTCACGAGGGTTCTGGTGGCCGGCGTTGAACGAACGTTACCTGTAGGGGCCGACCACCGTGTCGGCCCACTACCGAGCAGTACATATTGTCCAGTGCGAATTTGTGGAAAAGATCGTACATCGACACTACTGGGCGGGCACAGTGGCCCGCCCCTACGCACTCCTCGTGAGAAATGCGGGCTAGCGTCACGAACCGAACAAGTCCTTGTTTTCAATGACTTGTGGCCGATGGCAAAGAGTAGTTTGAGAGCCGAATGGTAAAATGACACCAGAACGGCTATCCTTCTTGGGGCTGGCCACGAAAAGAAAAAACCAAACAAACCCAATTTCGGCAACCCGTTTTAGATCAATGGGTTACGACTGGTTTCGAGTACGACTGGGTGGCCGGCTCAGCGACGTCTCCCCGATCGCCTCAGCGGGAGATGAGGGGACCCCGACCTAAGAGCAAGCCGGGCCTCGAGGAAGAGCAACCGGGCAACAACGAACTGTCCCGGCAGCGACGAACCGAGCAGCGAACAATGGGAGGAAGGAAAACGACCAAACAAAGCCAATTTACCATAACCACCATTAAATACAGTGACTTGCAATGCTGTGGCGAGGCGCCCAAGGGGCTGGCCGCTTCTCTCGCCACGTGGCCCGGCAGCTTGTGGCGCGGATCGGGGCGGGCGATGGTCACACTTCCCCTTCGCTCTATCGTGTCGTCGCACGCCAGATCCGCGGCCGTTTGGATCAAATCCGCGGCTTGGCATTGAACGGCGATCGCACAGGGTCCACCGTGATCGGTCCGGCCGTCTCGGCCAACCTTCGAGTGCTCGACCGTTTCCGCGCGAAGGGGGCGCCAAGGCCGCAAATGGCGGCAGCTGGGAACGTGCTACTCTGGTCCGGACAGAACTTCACTACAACCGACGAGCCGTGGAATTCGAAAACAAAGTCGTCATTGTTACCGGAGGCAGCCAGGGAATCGGGGAGGCAACCTGCCATAGCTTTGCTCGCCAAGGAGCGGCCGTTGTCGTTGCCGATATGGAAGACGCCGGCGGTCCTAGGACCGCTCAGGCGCTCGAGAGCAAGGGAGGCCGCGCTCTCTTTGTGAAGACCGACGTCAGGCTCTCGACGGACGTCGATCGAATGACGCAACAGGCACTCGCGCAGTTTGGGCGGATCGATGTACTGGCCAACGTAGCCGGCGTTCAGGGCATGGTCGCGACCGTGGTTGATCTGCCGGAGGAAGAGTGGAACCGCGTCGTCGCCACGAATCTGACGGGAACCTACCTTTGCTCGAAGTACTGTATTCGAGCGATGTTGCAAACAGGTGGAGGATCGATCGTCAACGTGGCGTCGATGCAAAGCTACTTCAACGTTCCCGGATCCTCGGCCTACGCAGCCAGCAAGGGAGGGATCGTTTCTTTGACTAGGGCGATGGCGCTGGATTTCGCCGGGCAAGGGATCCGAGTCAACGCGGTCGCTCCCGGGTATATCGATACTCCCCTACTCCGGGGCTTTGCGGAGGCGACCGGCGATGCGGAGGGAACGATCAAGAAATGGAGCAGCCGCATTCCCATGCAGCGGCTGACAAAGCCGGAAGAGGTGGCCGAGGTTATTCTGTTCCTGGCCGGTTCCAAAGCTTCCGCCGTAACAGGCGTAACCTACGCCGTCGACGGCGGTATTTTGACGGCCCAGCCCACCTGGACGGACTGACGCCGGCGAAACACGCTGGAAGGGACCATCGCCCGACAAGGTCGTTTGGAAACTTTCAGCAACCCCACAGGAGGCTACGGATTAACAATGTTCGATCTTTCCATTTGTGTAGAACCGATATTCGAGAACCTGCCTTTAGATCAGCGGGTGAAAGAGGTCAACCAACGGGGCTTTCTGGCGGAGTTTTGGCAGTGGAGGAATTACCCCGCCGAGGCGATCGACGCGATCGCTGCCGATCCTGATTCCCGGATCAGCATCTTTGGCGGTTCTACCGACGGCAGCATGGTGCACCCGGACCACGCCGAAGCGTTCGTCGACGGCCTGGAGAAGAGCGCCGCGGTCGCCAAGAAATTGCGCTGCGAGAAATTGAGCATCACCACCGGCTACCACGGCCCGAAAGGAGAGGTCATCCACCCGATCGCCGAGCACCCGGCCACCCTTTGGATCACCGCCTACAAGACTCTTTGCAAGGCCGCCGAGATTGCTGAAAAATTCGATCTGACCATTTGCTTAGAAAGCCTGAACACGAAGGTCGATCACGCCGGATACCCTATTCCGCGAGTGGAGGATGCCGCTCGATTGGTGGAGGCGGTGGGTAGTCCGCGGGTTAAGATGCTGTGCGACATCTATCATGTACAGGTGGAAGAAGGTAATGTAATCCAGAACCTCCGTGATTACGGCGATTTCATTGCCCACGTCCACGTGGCCGATGTCCCCGGCCGCCATGAGCCCGGCACGGGGGAGATCAACTATCCACGGGTAATCCAAGCGCTTCACGACATCAATTACGAGGGCACGGTTGGCTTGGAGGCCTGGCCTGAAGGCGACGACCTGCAAGCTTTAGACCGCTTTCGGGAACTTTTCGGATGAGTTGACTTCCGCGCGGCGGCTAGTCCACAGGCTCGGAACGTTTAGAATTCACCCGGCTCGATCACTTCAAACTCTTGGTCGATCAGGGCATTGATACGGGCAGTTTCTCTCCGCAAATGCCGCAGCTTGCCGGCCATCTTAAGCCAAGGACGAGATCCATCGCCCGGCTTCGCCCGCAGCTTGTCTTCTACGGCGTCGGTGACGAATTGCCGAAACGGGATTCCCTTCTTCGCCGCCTTTGCCTTGGCGCGCCAAAAGATGATATCAGGGATTTCCAGAGTTGTCTTCACGTTACTCGTTGTCCCATATTTATGGCATCTCTTCAATTAGCTCACAACTAACCACTATGAGAGCAGGCTGCGGCGGTTCGACCAGGCCTTCTTTCCAGGGGGAGGGCGAAATAACTCACCTTTTCGTTCAAATCAGTATTTTTTGCATCACGGTGCCGCCGACATCGGTGAGGCGGAAGTCGCGGCCCATATGGCGATAGGTGAGCTTGGTGTGGTCGAAGCCCAGGCAGTGGAGCACGGTGGCATGTAGATCGTTGATGTGAATCGGCTCTTCGACGATGTTCAGGCCTAGTTCGTCGCCTTTGCCGATGATCTGGCCACCCCGGATCCCTCCGCCGCCAAGCAAGATGGTGAAGCAATCCGGGTGGTGATCGCGGCCCTCGCTGCCGGGGTCGTTCGGCCGGTTGATTTGAGTCATAGGCGTGCGGCCGAACTCGCCGCCCCAAACGATGAGCGTGCTGTCGAACAGCCCTCGTTGCTTGAGATCCTTGATCAGGGCCGCCGCCGGCTGGTCGGTAATGCGGCAATTCTTGCTCAGATTCTTGGTCAAATCAGCGTGATCATCCCAGCTACTGTGAACCAGCATCACGAAGCGAACCCCTCGCTCGACCATGCGCCTCGCCATCAGGCAGTTGGTGGCATACGTTTTTGTGACCTCCTGGTTGACCCCGTACATATCGAGAATATGCCGCGGCTCGTCGGAGAAATCCATCAACTCCGGAGCGGAAGTCTGCATCCGAAAGGCTAGTTCATAGGACGCGATCCGAGAGGCGATTTCAACGTTGCCGGTTTCCTCCTGGTGGATTTGGTTGATCTCCCGGAGAGCATCCAGCCCGGCGCGTTGCGTCTGGGGGGTAACTCCCGGCGGGTTCGAAAGGTAGAGGATCGGATCGCCGCTGCGGCGGAAAGGCACCCCCTGATACGCCGAGGGCATGAATCCACTGGACCAAATGGTTGAGCCGGCGCTCACTTGTGTCCCCGAGCCAAGAACCACGAACGCGGGCAGATCTCGCGACTCACTGCCCAGGCCGTAGACCGACCACGAGCCGACGCTGGGCCGGCCGGAAAGTGGAGATCCGGTCATTAACAGCGATTGACCCGGGTGATGATTGAACGCCTCGGTGTGCATGGATCGGACCATACAAAGGTCGTCCGCGTGAGTGGCAAGTTGCGGCAGCCAATCGGAAAACTGCATTCCGGACTGGCCATGACGTTTAAATGTCCGCGGGCTGGCCATGATCGTGGCACTGGGCTTGATGAAGGCAAGCTTCAAGTCTTTCGTCATCGATGGCGGAAGGGGTTTTCCGTGCCACTTTTGCAATTCGGGCTTGGGGTCGAATAGATCGACCTGGCTGGGCGCACCGGCCATAAAAAGGAAGATGACATTCTTTGCCGTAGCGGGGAAATGCGGCGCCTTGGGGACCAGATGGTCAAGGCGGGGCGCTTCGCTTTCCGCCGTCAGCCCATGGTCGGACAGTAGATTCCCGAGGGCGATCATGCCCAGGCCACCGGCGCAATCTCGAAGAAAGCGGCGGCGGCTGTCTATTCGCGAAAAATCTTCAAACGTCATGGCTACTCTCTCGTCAAGAATTCGTCCAGATTAAGCAGCACCCGGCTGAGGGCGACCCAGGTCGCCGCTTCTGTTTGATCCGCGCCGTCAATACCCACAGGCAGCAGCTCGGTTACCGATTCGGGTTCCTTTTCGAGTATTACTTTCTGTCGAGTGAGATAAGACAGCATCACTTCCGACTCATTGGCGGACGGCGGTCGGCCCAGGCACAACCGGAAGCCAAAGTCCAGCCGGTCGTGAAACGAGGCGGCGGGCAGCTTCTTCAGAATGCGAAGCGCGAGAAACTGTGCGGCTTCGAAAAACACGGGATCGTTCAGCAGGTTCAGCGCCTGTAAGGGGGTATTGGAACGTCCCCGGCGGCAAGCGGGCGTGGACGCGTCGGGTGCGTCAAAATTCTGAAGGAAAGGATAGGGCGTAGTGCGCTGGAAGTGAATGTAGAGGCCACGCTTGTAGAGATCTTTGCCCGGACTCTCGTCCCAAACCGGATCATAGTCAAGTTTGAGCTCGAGTACCGACTCAGGCTGCGGCGGGAAAACGCTCGGGCCACCAACCGCCGGATACAACAGACCACTCGCCGCGAGGGTGGAGTCCCGCAAGAGTTCAGCCGGAAGGCGAAAAGCAGTCTGCCGGGCGAGCAAGCGGTTCCCGGGGTCCCGCTCCGCCAGGTCGGGCCGCGCTTTCGACGATCGCCGGTACGTGGCCGACGTCGCCACCAAGCGATGTATTCGCTTCATACTCCAGCCGCTATCCATAAGCTCCGACGCCAGCCAGTCGAGCAACTCGGGGTGGGAAGGCTCCTCGCCCTGGGCGCCAAAGTTGTCCGAGGTAGTCACCAAGCCCTGCCCAAAATACTCTTGCCAGAGACGGTTCACGATGACCCGAGCTGTGAGCGGGTTTTCCCGCGACACGAGCCAGCGGGCCAGATCCAGGCGCGAGGCTTCGAGACCTGCCGGGGAAAACGGATGCAACGCGCTCGGGGTGCCCGGGCTCACCTCGATCCCCTTAGCGCGGTAGTCTCCACGCAAGTGAATGTGACTTCTGCGGGGATCTGGGCTTTGGGTGATCGTTTGCGCCATGCTGACATTTGGGAAGGAGGCTCGCAGCTCGCGCAACTGCTTGTTCAATTCGGGGAATCCTCGCTCCTGATAAAGCTCCTTTCCAATCACCATGTGGTACCAGGTGAGGAGGTGATTGGTTGCCGTGTCCCGTTGGTAGCGGGTGCGCTGAGCAGGAGGCGTCCGGAGGATCCTCAGGCCGTGATCGACCTTCTTCTCAAAATTCTCATAAACCGTGTCCCAGTCGGTCCACTTACCGGGAGTCTCGTACGCGGCAAGCATGCGCCGCTCAAACCCCGGCTGGATCTCGGTCACACAGTACTGCTCGAGCAGTTCTTGGCGCTTGCGGTAGTACTCGTCGCGATATTTCAAGTAAGGACCCAACTCGCCCGGCAAGGGGGCTTCGAGGTTGCGCTCTTCCGCCGAATTGAAGAAGGCAAAGAGCTGGTAGTATTCCTTGTGGCTGATCGCGTCGTACTTGTGGTCGTGGCACTGGGCGCAGCCGACCGTCAGTCCAAGCCAGATCGTCCCTAGCGTGTTCGTGCGATCGACAATCTTCTCGAAGCGAAACTCCTCCAACTTCGCCCCGCTCTCGCGATTTGAGAACGTGTTGCGAAAGAAACCCGTAGCGGCTTTTTGGTCGGGTGTGGCGTTGGGCAGCAAGTCCCCGGCGATCTGTTCGACGGTGAACTTGTCGAACGGCATGTCGCGATTCAGTGCCTCGATTACCCAGTGCCGCCAGCGCCAAGCATGCGGTCGAGGCAGGTCGCGATCGTAACCGTCGCTGTCGGCATAATGTGCTTGGTCGAGCCAGTACCGGGCCCATTTTTCTCCGAAATGCGGCGAGCGCAGAAGATCCTCGACGAGACGCTCGTACGCATTCTGGCCCTGGTCGGCCAGGAACTCGTCTACCTCGTCGGGGGAGGGCGGCAGCCCGATCAGATCAAGGCTAAGGCGCCGAATGAGTGTTCGTTTGTCGGCTTCGGGCGATGGCTGGATTCCCTCATCCTCGAGCCGGGCAACAATAAACGCGTCGATCGGGTTGCGTACCCGTTCAACGCTTCGGGTGGCGGGAACAGGGGACCTGCGAATCGGCTGCAGCGACCAGTGCGGTAACCGACCGTCATCGGATTCCCGGCCGGTCGCGGCCGCTATTTCCTCCCGGGGCCAGGGCGCTCCTTGGTCAATCCACGACCGGAGGGTGGCAATCTGATCCGCGGTCAGGCGCTCGCCGACCGGCGGCATGGGTGACCTATCGGCCTGTCCCGTAACTCTTAGGATTAACTCGCTGGCATCGCTGTTACCGGCTTGGACTAGTGGGCCCGAATGACCGCCGCGTAGCGCGTCCTCGCGACGGTCGATCCGCAGCCCGTTCATCTGCTGCTGGGGGCCGTGGCACACGTAACAGCGAGACCGGAAGAGCGGCTCAATGTCACGACGGAAATCGACCTCCGGCGCACCTTCCAGCAGCGCGATCAGGAACGGGGAAACGCCAACGAGCACGAGGCGAACAAGACCTGGCCAGGGTGTCAAATACATCGTTCTTGCATGTAGTATGCCAGATCATTCGACTTCGGTGTTGCGGCACTGCTGTTGTATATCCGAGTTACGGGTACCAGCAACCAGAAGAAGCAGAAAGTACGCGCTGGACGCCGCTACCGCGCGGGTCAGCGAGCAGTTCGTCCCACGTCCAGCAGGGATCGGAAGCAACTCATGGGAACCCACTCCCTGACGGTGGTGGTCCGGAAAAAGGTGCTATTTCGGTTGGGCCGGAGAAACTTCCGCGGGCGGTGACGTCGGCCGCAAGGCTAAGACTGGGGGACTGTCGTAGAGACAAGTTCACTATAGATTCGGAAATGTCTGGCTCGAAATCCCCACACAGCACGCTGCAAGCGCGCGCCACGTCGCCGAGATCAAAAAGTCTTGTCTAGGACAGCTTGCTAATGTGCAGGCAGGTTGCTTGATCCCATCAGGTATTCGTCGACGGCGCGAGCGGCCTTGCGGCCTTCTGCGAGAGCCCACACAACGAGGGATTGGCCGCGGCGGGCATCACCCGCGGCGAAGACTTTTTCGACGGAGGTTTGAAAGTCGGAATAGTTGGCTTTGAGGTTGCTGCGCGGATCTTTTTCGACGCCTAACTGATCGACGAGGCCATTGTGTACGGGACCAAGAAAACCCATCGCCAGCAGCACTAGATCAGCAGGAAATTCGAATTCGGACCCTCGAATGTCTTCGAACTTGAACGGCCGTTTCCCCGTCTCGGGATCCGGTTCCGGCCAGGCAAGGCGAGCGCCCTGTAGAGCTTTGACGCTGCCATTGCCGTCGCTGATGAAACGGTTCGTGTTGACGGCCCAATCGCGCACGTCGCCTTCTTCGTGTGAGGTCTCCTGCTTGAAAGTAAAGGGCCAAAGGGGCCAAGGCTGCGCACCGGGCTCGTCGCGCGTCATCGGGGGTTTGGGAAGCAACTCAAACTGACGGATCGATTTGGCGCCCTGACGGCGACTGGTGCCCAGGCAGTCGGCGCCCGTGTCACCTCCGCCGATAATGATGACGTGCTTACCCTCGGCCGTGATGTCGAACTCAGGGTCTACCGGCCGGTTGCCGATGCGGCGGTTCTGCTGTGGCAGGAACTGCATCGCAAAGTAAACGCCGTCGAGGTCGCGACCGGGAATCTTCAAATCACGAGGGTTCTCGGCGCCGGTGGAGAGCAGGATGGCGTCGAACTCGTCGAGCAGTTGCTTACCCGTTACATCGATTCCGACGTTAACGCCACATCTGAACTTCACGCCTTCCGCCTGCATCTGCTCAACGCGGTGCGCAACACGGTGTTTTTCCATCTTGAAGTCGGGAATGCCAAGCGCCAACAATCCGCCGGGGACTTCGTTTTTTTCGAAGAGCGTCACCCAGTGGCCGGCGCGGTTAAGTTGCTGCGCGGCCGCCAGGCCGGCGGGCCCGGAACCCACAACCGCCACTTTCTTCTCCGTGCGCTCGTCGGGAGTTTCAGGAACAATCCAGCCTTCCGCCCACCCGCGGTCGACGATTGATTTTTCGATGGCCTTGATCGAGACAGGGTCTTCGTTGATGCCGAGGACGCAGGCGGCTTCACACGGCGCGGGACAAAGGCGGCCGGTGAACTCGGGGAAGTTGTTGGTGGAGTGCAACTCACGCAGAGCGTCTTTCCAGCGGCCGCGATAAACGAGGTCGTTGAAGTCGGGAATGATATTGTTGAGCGGGCAGCCCGTATGGCAAAAAGGAATGCCGCAATCCATGCAGCGCGCGCCTTGGATCTTGAGGTCCGGTTCCGACATCGGTTTGTAGACCTCTTTGGAGTCCTTAATGCGCACGAGGACGTCCCGACCCGCGGGGGCCTGACGTTCGTACTCCATGAATCCGGTGGTTTTGCCCATACTCGCTCTAGAGTATTTTGCGAAGCAAAGCCCGTCGAAACGGGCTAAGGGCCACTCTTCCTAACTCTTTGTGACAGCCGTAAAACGGCTGGCCTATTCTAATCAACCCGCGTCAACGGGCTAGCAAACTGCGTAGCGGGCGCCAATCCTAATGTCAGGTAATGACTGGGTTCGGCGGACGACTCTACTTTCGACGCGGCTGAACCACGGCGCACCCCACCGCCGGGGTTCTCGCCCCGTACTTACGCCGAGACCAACGCCTTCTCCTCGGCCACGCGCTCGCTCATCGCCTTCTTCAATTCCTTGGGGAAGACCTTGATGAACTTAGGCAACATGTTCTCCCAATTCTCCAAAACCCACTGGCCCTTCGGGCTGTTCGTGTAGGCGACGTGGCGCTCAACGAGTCGTTTCACGAACTCAACGTCTTCGGGCTTGAGTGGGTCAACATCTACCATGGAGTGGTTGCACGATTTTTCGGCGAAATCACCGGCCTCATCGAGGACGTAGGCGAAGCCGCCGCTCATGCCGGCGCCGAAGTTTCGTCCGGTACGACCTAGGATCACCACGCGGCCGTTGGTCGTATACTCGCAGCCGTGGTCGCCCACGCCTTCGACAACCACCGTTACACCGCTGTTACGAATGCAGAAGCGCTCGCCGGCCATGCCGTTGATGAAAGCCTCGCCCTGGGTGGCGCCGTAGAATGACACGTTCCCGATGATGATGTTTTCCTCGAAGACAAAATTCGAACCTTTCGGCGGGAAAATCACCAGCCGCGCACCGGAAAGACCTTTCGCGAAGTAGTCGTTCGCGTCGCCCTCGAGCGTCATTGTCAGTCCCCGCGCACCCCAGCAGCCGAAGCTCTGACCGGCGGATCCCTTGAAGTAAATCTTGATCGTGTCGTCGGGAAGGCCTGCGGTACCGTAACGGCGGGCAATTTCACTGCTTAGCATGGCGCCGACGGTGCGGTTTATGTTCACAATCGGCATCTCGATCCGCACCGGCTTCTTGTGTTCGAGCGCGTCCCTGGCCTTTTCGATCAACTGGTTGTCAAGCTGGAGCTCGATGCCGTGGTCCTGTTTGCGCGTGCAGTGGCGAGGAATACTTTTGTCGACCGGCGGGTCGTAGAATACCCGGCTGAAGTCGAGACCTTTGGCTTTCCAGTGGTCGATGGCCTTCTTGACATCGAGCTTATCCACTCGCCCGACCATTTCGTCAACCGTGCGGAAACCGAGTTCCGCCATGATTTCGCGCGCCTGCTCGGCGATGAAGAAAAAGAAGTTGATGACGTGTTCCGGCTGCCCCTCAAACTTCTTGCGCAACTCGGGATCTTGCGTAGCCACGCCAACCGGACAAGTATTGAGGTGGCACTTGCGCATCATGATGCAGCCCATCGAGATCAGCGGCATGGTTGAGAAACCAAACTCCTCGGCGCCGAGCAAGGCTCCGATCACGACGTCGCGGCCGGACATCAGCTTGCCGTCCACCTGAACTTTGATGCGGCTGCGGAGGTCGTTCATCACGAGCACTTGCTGAGTCTCGGACAAGCCAAGCTCCCAGGGTGTACCGGCGTGGCGGATCGAGCTCATCGGCGACGCCCCCGTACCGCCGTCGTGGCCGCTGATGAGCACGAGATCCGCATGCGCCTTGGAAACGCCCGCGGCGACGGTTCCCACGCCTACTTCGGAAACCAACTTGACGGAAACATTCGCTTGCGTGTTGCCGTTTTTGAGGTCGAAGATCAACTGCGCCAAGTCTTCGATCGAATAGATGTCGTGGTGAGGCGGCGGTGAAATCAGCCCCACGCCGGGAGTCGAATTGCGCAGCTTGGCGATAAACTCGTCCACCTTGTGCCCGGGCAACTGGCCGCCCTCGCCCGGCTTGGCGCCTTGAGCGATCTTGATTTGCAACTCATCGGCGTTGACCAGGTAGTTGGCACTCACGCCAAAGCGCGCCGAAGCCACCTGCTTAATCGCGCTGCGACGCCAGTCGCCGTTGGGGTCCTTCTTGAACCGCCGCTCGTCTTCTCCCCCCTCGCCGGTGTTGCTTCGACCGCCGATGCGGTTCATAGCGATCGCCAGCGTCTCGTGGGCTTCCTTGCTGATGGAACCGAATGACATTGCGCCCGTGCAGAAACGCTTCACGATTTGCTTAACCGGCTCGACCTCTTCGAGCGGCACCGGCTGATCCGATGTCTTGAACTCGAACAAGCCCCGCAGCGTACACATGGTCTTGTTCAAGTCGTTGACGGTGTCGGTGAATTCTTGGAAGGTCTTATAGCTCTGCCGGCGGACCGCGTGCTGCAGCTTAGAAACAGTCGTCGGATTGAGCAAATGCCGCTCACCGCGCATGCGGAACTGATATTCGCCGCCGACGTCAAGCTCCGTGACCGCTTCGTTGACATCCTGCTGGGCGTAATCGTGACGCCGCTTCGCTTCCTGCGCCAGTACATCGAGCCCAACACCCTCGATTTGCGAAGCTGTCCCCGTAAAGTAGCGATCGACGATGTTGTGATAGAGTCCGACCGCCTCAAAGATTTGCGCCCCATGGTAGCTCTGCACCGTGGAGATGCCCATCTTCGACATCACTTTGAGAACGCCTTTTTTAATGGCGAGCACATAGTTGGCAAGCGCCTTGTCGAGGGCGAGTCCCTTGGCTAGCGTGCCGCGCCTGTGCATGTCTTCCAGCGTCTCGAACGCCAGATAAGGATTGATCGCGTTGGCGCCGTAGCCGATCAGCAAACAAAAATGCATGACCTCGCGCGGCTCACCCGACTCGACAATCAGGCCGACCTTGCCGCGAGCGGCAGTTCGAATCAGGTGATGATGAACGGCGCCAAGCGCGAGCAAGATGGGCATGGGCGCCCAGTCACTATTCGCTCCGCGGTCCGATAGGATCAGGACGCTGTAGCCGCTGTTTGCAGCCTCTTCCGCGCTGCGACAAAGCTCATCCAAGGCATTTTCTAAGCCCTGGCCGCCCTCGGCAGGCTTGAACAGCGTGGGCAGAGTTTTGGCCCCAAAACGGATGCGGCCTGAAACGCCGTTTCCATTTCCGTATTCCACCGAGCCGGGCTCACCAACTCCTCGAAGCTTTTCCAGTTCGCGGTTCGTGAGAATCGGGAGCTCAACCCGCAGCACGTGCGCATGCTCGGGGTGTTCATCGAGCAGATTTCCCTGCGGGCCTACGTAGGTGATCGTAGACATGACCAGCTGCTCGCGAATCGAGTCAATGGCGGGGTTAGTGACTTGCGCGAAAAGCTGCTTGAAGTAGTTGAACAAGAGCTGCGGCCGGTCCGAGAGACAAGCCAACGGGATATCGACGCCCATGGAGCCGACCGGCTCCTGACCCACGGCTGCCATGGGACCCAGAATCATGCGCCGGTCTTCCATGGTGTAGCCGAACATGCGCTGGCGCTGGAGCAAGGTGTCGAAATCCGTGCCCTTGACTTGCTTCGGCTCCGGAAGATCCTTGGCCTGGATCAGTTGCTCATCAAGCCATTCGCGATAGGGCTGCCTCTTTGAATAGGTCTCCTTGATTTCCTCGTCCTCGACGATGCGGCCTTCTTCCGTGTCGACGAGGAACATGCGGCCGGGTTGCAGTCGCCCCTTGTAACGCACGTTCTCCGGAGCGACTTTCAGTACGCCGGCCTCGGACGCCATCACGACCAAGTCGTCGTGCGTGACGTAGTAACGCGAAGGACGCAGCCCGTTGCGATCGAGCACGCCTCCGACGTAGCGGCCATCGGTGAATACAATCGAGGCCGGACCGTCCCAAGGCTCCATCAACGTGGCGTGAAACTCGTAGAAGGCTTTCTTGTAGTCCTCCATGTGCTCGTGCGAGCTCCACGCCTCGGGGATCAGCATCATCATGGCGTGCGGTGTTTCGCGGCCACCTTTGATCAACAGCTCCAAGGCGTTGTCGATCATGGCCGAGTCGCTGCCAGTTTCGTCAATGACAGGGGCAAGCTTCTTGACGTCGTCCCCGAACAGAGGGGACGAAAATGTCGCTTCCCGCGACCGCATCCAATTGATATTGCCTCGCAGAGTGTTGATCTCACCGTTGTGCGCCAGATAGCGGAATGGTTGCGCACGCTCCCAGGTCGGAAAAGTATTGGTAGAAAACCGCTGATGGATAAGTGCGATAGCCGATGTGAAAAGCGGATCGCTCAGGTCGGCGTAATAGTTGGGAATCTGGGGTGCGATCAGCAGGCCCTTGTAGCAAACCGTGATCGCCGACATGCTGCAGGGGTAATAGCGGGAAAACTCAAGTCTTTTGGCCTCCGCCTCCGTCCTCTTGCAAATGATGTAGAGTTTGCGCTCGAAGTCGGGACCTGCTAGGCCATCGAAGTCCGGACCGCGCCCTATGAAGACTTGTTCGACCTGCGGTTCCGATTCTCTGGCCAACCAACCAATGGCATTGCCGTCCGTGGGAACCTCACGCCAACCCAATACACGCTGCCCTTCCTCTTCGACCACGCGCTCAACCATCCGCCGAACGGCCACTTGTTCTTCGGGCTTCTTGGCAAAAAACAGCATGCCGACGCCGTACTCACCCGCTCCTGGCAGCGTGATTCCGAGGGCATCACATTCGCGCGCGAAGAACTCGTGAGGAGTTTGTAGTATCAGGCCCGCGCCGTCGCCCGTGTCGGGATCGCATCCGCAGGCGCCACGGTGGGTCAGATTGACGAGGACCTCCAGCCCTTTTTCGACAATGTCGTGCGACTTGCGGCCCTTGATATCGGCCACAAAGCCGATGCCGCAAGCGTCATGCTCATGGGCGGGATCGTAGAGCCCCTGTTTTTTCGGTAGGCCGTAGTTGAGCATCGGTCGTACTCTTCAATTCTTTCCGGTTAACGGCCGCCCCCATCGGAGGATCGCCTGTTACGGAGGCCGTGATTCGAAAGGAGACCGGAAGATATTGATCCCCGAACACGGGGACACCTCTCCTGATGGACGTAGCATAGCACTGGCGTCAATATTATTGCAAGCAAAAATAACTCGTCTTACATATAAGTATTACTTATATAATATTCCTCTCTGTATTCCGCACTGTGTCCTTCCATACCAATTAAGATACGATCGAACCCGTCGTGGAACGGCTGAGGCAAGTCTATCAGGAAGCTACACGAGCGATTCTTGCGATTCTGAAGTAGTAACTACCCAAACTTTTTGAGAGTCAGCACCAGCGAGGAGGAGCGATGAAACGGGGACCTCACATGGCGCCTCTATGATTCTTATTCACCTGGTCGCCGGCGGGATTCGTCGCTTATTCGCACCGGCGGCAGGCATCCTCTATTCACTCTGCTTCGAAAAGCAGTACAAGGCTTTTGTTGTTCGTACGTAAATCCGGCCGTCCACGATGGCGGGCGTGGCGTAGCATGACTCACCCAGGTCGTTGGTTGCTAGGACCTCCCAGTCGGCTCCCGGCTTGAGAACAGAGATCTTCCCTTCTTCGCTGACCATGAAAATCTTGTTGTCGGCGGCGACGGGAGAAGCGAAGTATCTGCCGAGAGCGCCGGGCAGACGCGCCTGCTTCAAGACCTTTCCCGTTTCCGGGTCCAGGCTGGTGACAATGCCGCCCTCTTTCATCATGTAAAGGACGCCCTTATAGAGCAGCGGTGAAGGAACGTTCGGCAGGCTCTTGTGATAGCGCCACTTGATGGCGCTGTCGCTCATGTCACCCTCGCCGCCCAGGCGAATCGCCATGACGGAGTTGACGGAGGCGCTGCGGTTTCGATACTGCTCCCAATCTCGCGCGCCGAGGTAGCCGTCCTGATCGAGATCGAAGTGCGGCCAATTGCCGGTCATGGCCGGATCAGGCGCCTCCTCCCGAGAGAGCTTGCCGTCCTGATCTTCGTCATGTTCCTTGAGAGCGGCCTCGAATGAGGGAACTCGCTTCTGATTGCCCACATCTGCGCCACCGGCCCAGTTTTGAACGTAGATCGTATCCTGGTCTTTGACCGGCGTGGGTTTCTGCTGCCAGGTAAGTCCGCGAGTCCACCACATCTTCTTGCCGGAGGCCACCGAATAGGCGATGAGCCGGTAGGAACCCGTGACGAGAACCTGCAGCCCGGCGCCCTCCGGCGGATCGTAAAGCAGTGGCGTCGAGAAGCCCCTTCGGACAAAAAGACGCTCGTCGCGCCAGGCAACCTCTCCCGTGTCTTTGTGTACGGCCAGCATGAATGCGCCGCTTTCCGCGTCGCAGACCTGAATGACTTTACCGTCGGCCAGAATGGGCGATGCTCCCAGACCCATCATGTTGTTGAACGGGCCCAAGGGTATACGCCACCTCTCATCGCCATCCGGCCCATAGGAGACAAGTCCCAGATCCTGGAAAAAGACATACACGTTTTCTCCGTCGGTCGCCGGGCTGGGGGAAGCGGGTGTGTTGTCGTCGTGAAGCTGTCCTTGGCGTTCGCGGCGAATCTCCCGCTGCCATCGCATCTCACCCGTTCCACGATCAAGGGCTATCGTCAGCAGCTTATCGCCTTCAAACGCCGTTAGGAAGATGCTGCTTGCGCCGGAAGCTGGAGATGAATGGCCCGGCGGCAAAGACGTCCTCCAAACGAGGTTTCTGTCAGGGCCGAATTCTGAGGGAAGCGCCGCCCCTTCGGAAACACCCGAGCCGTTCGGTCCGCGGAACCGCGTCCACTCAGAGGCTGAGAGGCTCACACAGGACAACCACCCGATCAACGACAGCGCCAAAGCCGAAAAGGAAAAGTTCACGACGCACCTCCGGTGTAGACGACTATACCTCCATCGGATGGGCAAGGGAATCGTTCAACGGACCCGGTGCCCACACAGCTCGATGCTGCCGGCCGGGCACAAAGGTTTTAGGGACACGGAGGGTGGCAGCCAGGCGGCTCCTCGGGAGGGACATGTCGGACCCCTGGACCGGCGAGATCGCCGATCCCTACCGCCGCGGCTTGTGACGACTCAAGTGGGGACAAGCGATCTCGCTTGTCCCCAGCGACATGTCGCGGCGGTACATGCCAAACGGCGTCATGCGGGGAAAGATTCGTTGGTTCCATCACAGTTTAAGTGACGAGTATTAGGACTAGCCAAGCGTCCCTGGCAAGCCTCCAAGGCTTTGTTGACAGCCGCTCAGTGGCACACCTAGAATCAGAGTGGTTGCAAGCGGGAGTAACTCAGCTGGTAGAGTGCGACCTTGCCAAGGTCGATGTCGCGGGTTCGAGCCCCGTCTCCCGCTCCACCCTTAGCAAGAGAACTCGAACCTAGCCGAAAATCAGTTCTTTGGCGCGGTAGCCAAGTGGTAAGGCAGAGGTCTGCAAAACCTTTATTCGTGGGTTCGATTCCCACCCGCGCCTCCATTCTAAGTCCTTAATTTTCAACGTATCCCATTGATTCCTTAGCTTGTTATCGAATATCCATTCCTTGCGCATTCTTGCGCTCGCCTGCGGTAGATTGTGGTGTTTTGCTCTCGTAACTGCCAGAAAACTGCCAGAAGAGGCGTCATTGAATCGCCTCCCTGGCTCGGGTTTCTGCCTTGTTTAGGTATCCGTACCGGCGCATAGCCGCGTCCTGGTGGCGTTGCGTGATGTGGACGTACTTCTGGACTGCCCGGATGCTTGAATGCCCCAGAATGGACGCCAGAGTCGCCAGGTCCATCCCCCGTTCCGCCATCCTCGTGGCGAACGTATGCCGCAAGTCGTAGATGACAAACTTCAGTCCGGTTTCTTCAAGCACTTTGCTGTGGGAGTTGTTGAGCTTACTGGCGTGGGTGCCTTTCTTTTTGCCTGGGAATGCCCACTGCCCGCCGTCCAGCCGTTTGCCCAGTATCTCGGCGACCTCGACTAGCTCTCTCATCGGGCGAACCTCTTCCTGTCGGGTCGCCTACGATACAACACTAAAGATATCCCGACAGTTACCGCAAGCGGGATCGGCAGATCGATCCGATCGCCAATTAGTCCTACTCGCGGTCGTGGGCCAGAGATATTGTCAAATGTTGTGGATGGGCGAGGTCAGGCGGCGTTTTCCTGAACCATCAATCCATCCTTGAAAACCTTTCCCTCTAAGACATGAACAATCACTTCCGAACCGTTCAGGCGTCGCCAGTGGCGCTCGGCTTGGCGGGCCAGCATGAAGACCATCGTTAACGACGCTTCGCGGCTGCCACAACCCTTCGTTCGTCGCTGCCGCAAACGGACCGTCGCAAAGGTGGACTCGATCGGGTTCGTCGTCCGCAAGTGCCCCCAGTGCTCGGCCGGAAAGTCGTAGAAAGCCAGCAGCACTTGGCGGTCTTTTTCCAGGCACTCGACCGCTTTGGGGAACTTCTTCTCGTATAGGTTCTTGAAACGGTCCAGAGCGGCCTCCGCCGTCTGCCGACTCTCGGCAAGATAGATGTCGCGCAGCGCCTGCTTGGCTTTGCCCTGCATGCTCTGCGGCAGCTTATTGAGCACGTTGGCCGTCTTGTGGAGCCAGCAGCGTTGCTCACCGGTCGCCGGATAGACTTTCCGCAGTGCCGCCCAAAACCCCATCGCTCCGTCGCCCACCGCCAACTTCGGCGGCAGCTCGAGCCCCTGCCGTTTCAAGTCCTCCAGCAACTCCTGCCACGACAGTTCGCTTTCGCGAAAGCCGTCGTGCACCGCCAGCAGTTGCTTGCGACCGTCTTCGAGTGCTCCCATCACAACCAGCAAACACTGCCGTTCATCGTCCAGACGAACATTCGAGTAGATGCCATCGGCCCAAATGTAAACAAACCGCTGGCCGCTGAGGTCACGCTTTGACCAAGCCTCGTACTCGCGGCGCCAGACGTCTTTGAGACGCACCACCGTCGTCGCCGACAGGCCCGGAGCGTCGGGCCCCAGCAAGGCCTCCAGCGCTTCGCTGAAATCGCCCGTCGAGATCCCTTTCAGGTACAACCAGGGGATCAACTCCTCCACACTCTTCGTGCGCCGCAGATACGGCGGCAGGATCTGGGAAGTGAAACGAAAGCGCCGGCCCTGCTCATCGACTCGGCGATCGTCGACCCGCGGCGCCTGGATCTTCAGCTGACCCACGCCGCTGACGATGGTGCGCTCGCGGGCGTGACCGTTGCGCACCACCAGCCGCCGGCCGTCCTGGTCGACTTCGTGCTGATGCGTTTCGATGTAGGCGGTCACTTCGGCTTCCACGGCCTTGACGAGCATCTGGCGCGCTCCTTGGCGCAGCACCTCATCCAAGGGCGAGCGTTCCTTTCCATCAATGACTTGGGGGTTGACTTGACTGCTGCTCTCAGCAGCTTCACACTGACTCATGGCGTATCCTCCTTGTTCCTTTCCAGAAAACGATTGAGTTGCTTCCTCAATCGTCAGGATACGCCGCCTCCCCTCAGAGGCTCATCCACAACTTCTGGTTATAGCTCCGTGGGACTCCTTGTACCCCTCTAGACCCAGACATCCAACTATAATGTGCCTGATATGGCATTGGGCCCAAAGGACGGTCTTATCGACGAGAATCGTGGGGGTCGCTTCCGCTTCCAGTATTTTGGCAGCACGCTTCACCTCAAGGTCGAGAACGCCTGGGACTTACGTCGCGTAGGCGAACTGGATGAAGCCCACTGGGTCGCCACGAGCGCTCCGATCGCGCCCATCAACGGTGACCCCGTCTTCCTCGAGCTTGTGGACACCGACCATGACGGGCGCATAGGATGCTTCGAGCTTCGCCAAGCTATTTCCTGGCTCTTTGAACACCTGAAGACTACGCCGGCACCAACGCCGGCAACACCGCCCTGGTGTTGACTGCGATTCGTAATGAGAGCGACGAGGGCCGGCGCATAGTCGAGACCGCGACCAAGATCCTGGAGCGTCTCGGCTCCACCGAAAAGTCCCGGATCACCCTCGATCAGGTGAGGCGGATTAAGAAGGAGGAGGAGGGCCGGGCGGTCAGCGAGGCGGGGATTGTCTTGCCCGAGGCCGCACAGGGTGACGACGCTGCCGCACTCCGCCAGTTTCTGAGCGACATCCTTGCCACTGTCGGCGGCGACTCACATCCCAGTGGTTCCAAGGGAGTAAGCCGGAAGTACCTGGATGAATTTCTAACCAAGACCGAGTCGTTCCTCTGCTGGCTGGCAAAAGCCGAGCGGGTTGATGGGGAACCCTTCTCCCCCGTCATGCTTTTGGGCGAGACAACCTCCTCCGCCTACTTCCTGTTCTCCTCCCTACGGAACAAGATCGATGAATACTTCGTACTCTGCCAGACCCTCCTCCTGGATCGCCGTGTCGGTGAGCAGATGCTGGTAGGCAGCTCACACCTGGAGGAAGTCGATTTTGCCGATCCTTCCGCCGTCCAATCCCTGCTGGTCAGATCTCCTCTGGCTCCCCCCCAGCCAGACGGCGTGCTGGACTTCGACAGTCGAATCAATCCCCATTACGCCGTACAGCTCGAGGATCTTCGAAAGGGGGTTCTCTTGCCCCTGCTGGAAGGCGCAGCCGAGAAGGAAGTGACAAAAGAGCAGTGGGGCCACGTAAAGGAGTGCTTTAGCCCACATGAAAACTGGATCGACTCGAAACCGGCTTGCCGGGTCGAGGGCCTGGGCGCTGAAAGATTGCGGGAGTATCTGAACGACTCCCAATTGGTTCGGGCCGCTCGTGAGCTAATGGATCAGAGCAAGACTACCGCCTTCGTTCTCGATAATGTCCGCCTCCTGGAGAAGGTCATCCTTTACCAGGCCTATCTACTGTCGTTCGCCAACAACTTTGTGAGTTTTCCCGACCTCTACAACCCGAAAAGACGGGCCCTTTTTGAGATGGGGACACTAATCATGGACGGCCGTCACTTCAACCTGAGCATCCGGGTGCACGACCGTTCTCAGCACGCAAACATCGCCCGCGCGAGCAACATGTTAGTGCTCTATGTGGAGGTGGGATCGAAAGAGAAGGGGAAGCTCTATGAGGTTGCCGTTCCGGTGACCTCCGGCAGCAGGGGAATCTTGTACGTAGGCAAGAGAGGCGTTTTCCATGAGGTGGGTGGTCGGGAGATGGATGCCTTCGTGGTCGAGATCGTCGAGAATCCAGTCAGTTTATGGGAAGCCGTCATGGCGCCCTTCCAGCGCTTAGGGCGAGTGGGTACCGGCAAGATCGAGAGGATCACAGGCGCCGCGGAAGAGAAGCTCGACACCGCGGGCTCGGAAGCTGTCACCGGCGTGCAAGCAGCTTTCGCGAAGAAACAGCCTGCCTCACAAGTCCCACCGGCTCCTTCCGGCCAAGTGGTTGGTGGGCTGCTGGCGGGAGGAGGCATTGCTCTTGCCGCGCTCGGGTCCTCGGCTGCATTCGTTGTGAAGACCTTCGCCAGCCTTACTTGGCAATCCACCCTCGCCGGCGTCCTGGCCGCGGTGGCGGCCGTAGCAGTCCCTGCCTCCCTTGTGGCTCATCTAAAGCTTCGCCGGCGGGACCTAAGCGCGATCCTCGAGGCCTCCGGGTGGGCCATCAACGCGCGCATGCGATTGACCCGACGCCAGGCGGATTACTTTACTTGCGTGCCAGGATACCCGAGCGGCGCAAGGGGCGTCCGGCGCCGCCGCTGGTTGGTGTGGGCGTTGCTGGCGGCGGCGATTGCAGGCACCGTCGTCCTCATGGTTGTGCTCAGCAGATTTAATTTCCACTGAGAAAGAAATTCCCGCGCAAAAGCAAACCTGTCACAACCGAAGGTGGTAACGCTCTGTTAACAGATCAGCTCGTAAGATGGTAATTCCGTTGAGCTATCCGATCCTAGCACCGCCAGACCCTGGAGTTGGGGTGGTTTGTGACTCCTCCGACGACGTGCTGAAGGACTCAGGTAGGTGATAGATAGTGCGAACCCGATTTCCCGACATCTATCCGCGGACGAGCGCTACGTGGTTCGTTTCGGGGGACTTAGTCCTGCTCGCGGTCGCGAAACTCTTCGTACCCGTTCTGGATGACATGCACCGTGGGTGCGGAGATCTCTTCCACTCCAACTTCAGGGGCGGATTGCTGGTGGGGAACGCGACATCAAGCCAGGTATTCAGGGACAGGCCGCCAGGATTCTTGCCAGCTCGCTTGCCCTTTGTCCCCGCTGGGGGAATCGGCGATGGGCCCTCTCCAACTGATCCCGTGCTTCGTGGAACAGACCCCTACCGGCCAGAGCTTCGGCCAACTCTATGAGCAATGATTCATCGTCAGGAGCAAGCTTGACAGCCCTCGACCAGTGACGAAAGGCCTCCTGATCGCGCGCCAGCTCGAGCAGTGATCTTGCCAACCATCGGTGAGCGTCGACGTCCTCGGGAGCGCTCTTCAATAACAACTGAAAATGCTCGGATGCACCCGCATGGTCCCCTTCGCGGGCCATCAGCACTCCCAAATTGAAATGAACTGCTGTGTGTTCGGGCTCGAGGCGCAGAGCCGCTCGATAATGTTCCCTCGCTGCGGTAGTATCACCGTCTCTGGCCAGAGCGGTACCCAGGTTGACACGGGCGCGAGCGCTCGTCGGATCTGCCTTCACAGCTTTGGCGGAAGCCCGGGCGGCCTCTCGAAACCGCCCCGCGTCAAAGGCCAGACGCCCTTCAAGCAGGTGCACTCTTTCTCCGCGGCGTAGCTCCCCCAAGCGATCCACCAGAGGATCTTCGGGACGGACCCCGACGGGTCCCCGCAGCGCCAAGTGGCGGCGGGCTTGCTCCAACTCTCCCGCTCCGCGGAAAGCCATGGCCAACGAATAGTGAATTCGGTTCGCTTGCGGAACTCTTTTCAGCGCAGCCTGAAAATGATCAATTGCCTCGCGGTAGCGTTTTGCGCTCAGGGCGAGTTCGCCCAATCCGTTGTGGGCCGCCGCGGAAACGGCGTCCAGGGCCAAGGCGGATTGGAACTGCTGGCGGGCCTGCTCGCGGCGATTCAGTTGCGCATATACGCTGCCCAAGTAAACGGCCGTGGCTACGTACGCCGCATTCAGTTTTCTGGCGGAATCGTAGTGAGAGGCAGCTTCTTCGAGTCGGCCAGCCTGCTGGGTCAACTGGCCCAGAAGATGGGGCCAGCGGTAGTCGCCAGGCGCCAGGCGGGAAGCATTTCGATAGCAGCTCCGGGCCGGGCCACTGAGCTGGTAGGCGTGGTACAGGTGCCCCAACATTCCGTAGCCTTCGGCCAGATCGCCGTCGGAAACACCGCCGATGTTGGCTTGAGTAAGGACGGAACTTTGCCCAGAGCGAATCTGCTCGGCCACGGAAGATTCCAGGGAATCCAAGTTCGGGAACGCTACCGGCTCAAGCCCGGCCTTAGGTGGGGGAAAGATCGGCGGAGCGGGATGCTCCAGCGGATCTTGGCCAGCCGCGCGGCACAGGAGGATTGCCAGTATCCCCACGCCGAGCCGGCCAGCAGTGCTCAGAAAGCGCATGCTGTTTGCAAGGCGCCAGGCAGACACGCGAGACGCGCTTTTCCAGATCCTCATTTCCCGGGGGTTCGATGGCCCTTTTGCAAGGTCCAATAGCGGTCGACTGTCAGGGCCCGCCACTGTTCCACAACGCTGGGGCTCCAGTGAACTCGCACTGTTCGGGGCCGATCATCGTCACCCATGCCCACTAGGATTCGCGAGTCACTCGCCGAACAATAGCTGCCGTCGGAATGTCCCCGGCGCCATAGGCTGGTTCCCCCGGGAGCAAGCACCTCAACACGGGCTTGCGTCGTGTCGCGATGTGTGCCGTTGCCGAGCAGGCGGAGCCCCAACCAGTGCCGGCAATTGCTCGCTTCGTTGAGCAGCAACCGGGCGCGGCCATTGTTATTGAACAAGACCACATCCGTGTCACCGTCGTTGTCCACGTCCCCAAATGCCGCTCCACGGCTGACTTCCGGGACTCGAAAAGTTGGCCCGGCAATGTGGGTGACCTCCTCGAAGCTCGCTCCGCGACGGTTATGAAACAGCTGGTTCGTCTGTTGCAAGGGATACGGTTCTCCTTCACGTACCCGGTCTTCCAAGAGTCGGACTGCCCCGTTCAGCACCAGCAGATCAAGCCAGCCGTCATTGTCATAGTCGAAAAAGCTGGTCCCAAATCCCGTGAACGGGAGGCTGGGAGCGTGCAGCCCGAAGGGGATCGTGCGGTCCTCAAAAAACCCGTTGCCGAGGTTTAGGTACAACGTGTTCGACTCACCGTCCAAATGAGTGATGAAAAGGTCTTCGTCGCCGTCCCCATCGACGTCCGCCACAGCGACTCCCATGCTCGCTTCGGCCTGCCCCGCATGATTCAAAGCCACGCCCGCAAGCAAAGCCTCATCGACGAAACCGCGCCCCTGCTGATTCGTCCACAGTCGATTCGGATCACCATCGTTGGCAACATAAATGTCCGTCCAGCCGTCGCCGTTGAGATCGGTTGCAACCACCCCCAAACCGGCTCCGAGAGCCTGCGAGATTCCGGCCCTGGCTGTTACGTCTTGGAACCTGCCGTCTGCTTGATTGCGGAACAGGCGGTCGCCCACGGGATGGTAAGCGTCCGGTCCGCAGTAGTCTCGAGCGCTTGAATAAGCGAAACACTCGACCTTCTTATCGATTGAGAAATCCACGTAATTCGTCACGTAAAGGTCGAGCCACCCATCGCCGTCAAAGTCGAAGAAAGTAGCGCTTGTGCTCCAGCGGGGGTCGTCGGTCCCCGTTTCGCCGGTTACATCGGCGAAAGTGCCGTTCCCGTTATTCCGCAGCATCTGATTCGAGCCGAGATTCGTCACGTAAAGGTCGACCCAGCCGTCGTTATCATAGTCGCCCGTCGCCACCCCCATTCCATATCCGAAAGCCTTGATGCCGCTGGCCTCGGTGACGTCAGTAAAGTGCAGCTCCCCGGCCCCGTCCGCGCTCTGGAGATCGTTCCGATATAAGCGATCGCCTGGAACGATCTTGCCCTGCCGGTTCCCCTTCGTTAGCCGGGCGCCTTGAACCAGGTAAAGGTCGAGATCCCCGTCGTTGTCGTAGTCGAATAAAGCGCCCCCCGATCCGGTAATCTCAGGAAGATAGAACTCTCCGCTGACCCCGTTGAAGTGCACAAAGTCAATTGCTGACTTGCGCGTGGCGTCCCGCAGGATGGCCGGTTCGGCGACTTCTGTTGCCGGCTCGCTACATCCTACGAGCGTGGATGTCACCAGGATGATCCGCAGTGTCAAGGCGGGAACCCAATGCCCGCCGCGATAGGGAACGCGACCAGATTCACGGATTTGCGGCAATACGTTCGACCACCTGCTGACCTAGTCGCCAATCTCCGCTTACGGCGCCCTTCTTCCCTCACTGAAAGGCGGCCGTAATCCCTTCCTGGCTGCAATTCTCCCCGGAGCAGATTTGAATCGGCACGGCCGGCCCCGAGGGCTGATTCGTGGGCGCGAGATTCCACTGGTTTACGCCGCAGACCAAAAAGGGCGCCGAGCCGCCATATAGAACCTGAGCCTCCACACCGCCGATGAACGCCCTCTGCGGCAGCTGCAGTCTGGGGAACGGCTCTTGCGAGGGACCAAAACCCGCGTCCGGGCAGGGCGGATCGACCAAGCCCCCGCCCGTACCGTAGACCACGATGAAGCCGTCGGATGGGGCCGGGTTGTTGGGCCCGTTTACCGAAAAGTCCGGATTCAGGATAGCGCCCTGCCCTTGACCCGTCGCGTTCAGCGCGAAGATGCCGGGGTTACTCTCGACAATCGGCACGCGCAAGGTGTTGGAAAGGTCGCCGTCGACCTCGAACTGAACAGTCGCAAAAAGTTCCTCTTCCTGCGCCACGCGCAGAAAACGAAACCCGACTGAGAAACGGAATACGTAGCTGCTCTGAAACTCTGAAGCGTAGATCATCGGGGCCCGCTCTCCGTCGACGAGCACACTAGTCTCGCCCAGGCTGTTCGTCACCATACCGTCGGACCCGATCTCCAGGCCGACAAGCTCATCCGGTCCCACGTTCGTTCCGAATTGGACGACCATCTCCTGCGGTGCGACGCCGCCGCCGGGGGCCTGCTCGTACTTCGCGGCGCTGACCAGGCCGTTTTCAGGCAGCAATATCCGGCTGATCTTGGCCCCGGTAGCGTCCCACGGCAGACCCCCGAAATTGTTCTGAAACGCCCCCGGCGTCGTCAAAGCGCCAAGCCCATTAATCCCGATGATGTAAATCTGGCTAAAGGGATCAAAGGTAACGTCGGTCACGTTCGAGTTGCGGTTGCCCCACATGTAGGTCGAATAGTACAGCTCGGTGAAATCTGGAGAGAACATCGTTAAGTACCCGCCGAAGACGCCGTTGAGATTGGAAAAGGCCGCGTCGGGCGTCGTGGGGATCTGCGAGAAAGTCAGGCCGACAACGGCGGGCGCCCCATTGGGGTCGAGGGCCATTCTCGATGCTTGATCGAAGTTGTTCCCGCCGGCGTAGGTGGTCCGGAACTCGGCCGTGCCGGTCTCCGGGTTGAACTCCATAACACTTACGACGAGGCTCTGGGGTCCGCTTGGATAATCCTCCATGACCACGCCCTCGGATGTGGGCACGTCGTCGGACTTGGCGCTATAGAAGAAATACACTTTGTCCTTATTTCTGGGACCTCCTAGGCTGCTTTCGGAGATTTCGAAGAACACCTCGCTTTCGTCACCTGTCCCACCAGGCAGATAGGTGGCGAACGCCACCTCGTCCTCCGCCGACGGCCAAGCGGGTGCGAAGGCGGGGTCGAGGCGCAAGACGGTCACATGCCCATCGGTTCCGCCAGCCCGAGTCGGGTGGGGTACGCCGAATTCGGCCATGTTGTCCGAATCCGTGGTCATCGCGACGAAGACGGCGTTCTCGTCGAAGCGAAAACCTACGTTTATGCTGAATTTGGAGAAGCCCAGCGAGTCGACAAAATCCGTGCCGTTCCCACCCAGCAGAGAGGTGGACCGGTTGTCCACGGCGAAGGTGGGACCCACAGTGGTGTCCAGCTGAAGAACATCAACCCAGCCGTCCGAATCCCCGGCGCGTTCCGATTGGAAGGCGTCCGAAGTCGCCGGGAAGTTCGACGAGTTTGTGGAGCCACCAGTCAGTACGAACGCCGTGTCTTCCACACGCAGGAAGTCAATCCCCGCGCCACCCTCGTCTTGGAAGCATCCGAGAGTACCGGCGTGGAGGAGGCCCCCATCAGGATCGACGACGACAGTGAAGGCGTCGCGCCCTCCGGCCCACGTGCTGCCGTCGGTGTTCGGGAAGCCGCGGGACTCGGTAAACCCGGTAATGTAGGCGTTGCCGTCCCTGTAGTCTTGTCTCATGCAAGATGAGTCTGAACGAGGAGTTTGTTTCTCACACAAGATGAGCCTGAAGGATCGGGGAGTGGGCATGCTGGGAATTGACTATCCAAGTGCAAAACACCAGCAAGCTGAACCTGCAACAGATCCAGCAGTTTCTCCACTCCAGCGAGGAGATTCGATTCAAAGGCAAAGGGCGGGCCGAGATCTACACGTGGGTGGCGCGCACGCTTCGCCAGCACGGCTACAGCCGCCAGAACCGCGCCGACAAAGGGCTGCTGCGGCAGTATCTGGTCAAGATGACCGGACTGAGCCGGGCGCAAATCACGCGGCTGATCCAGCAGTACCGGCAGGGCGGAGAACTCCAACCCGCCCGCTACCGGCGGCATCGCTTTGCCCGCAAGTACACGCCCGCCGACGTCGAACTGCTGGCGGCGGTGGACGAGGCCCACGAAACCCTCAGCGGCCCGGCCACGCGCAAGATCCTCGAGCGGGAATACCAGCAGTACCAGCGGCGCGAATACGAGCGGCTGGCGGGGATCTCGGTGGCCCAGATCTATCGCCTGCGGCGGCGCAGAGCCTACCGCCAGCGGCGGCTGCATTTCACCAAGACCCGGCCCACGGCGGTGTCGATCGGCGAGCGGCGCCGGCCCGACCCGCAAGGCCAACCCGGCTTTCTGCGAGTGGATACGGTGCATCAAGGGGATCGCGATGGCGTCAAGGGCGTCTACCACATCAATGCCGTGGATGAAGTCACCCAGTGGCAAGTGGTCGGCGCCACGCCCGCGATCAGTGAAGCCTGGCTGGAGCCGTTGCTGAAAGCCATGATCGAGCAGTTTCCCTTTCGTATCCGCGGCTTCCATTCCGACAACGGCAGCGAGTTCCTCAATCGCACGGTGGAGAAGCTATTGAACAAGCTGCTGATCGAACAGACCAAGTCGCGTCCGCGGCACTCCAACGACAACGGCTTGGTGGAATCGAAAAACGGCGCGGTGATCCGCAAACACATGGGATATACGTACATCGCGGCGCCGCACGCGGGGCGCATCCAGCGCTTCTACCAACAGCACTTCAATCCCTATTTGAACTTCCACCGGCCCTGCGGACAGCCCGAGATCAAGACCGACGCCAAAGGCAAGCAGAAGCGGGTGTACCGCCACTACCAGACGCCTTGGGAATCTTTCGAGAAGTTGCCCGAGGCCGCCAGCTATCTCAAGCCAGGGCAGAGGCTGGAGGCTCTGGGCCGCATTGCCCAGGCCGAAAGCGACACGGCGGCGGCCCGCCGGATGCAGCGAGCCAAGCAGAAGCTGTTTGCCAGTTTCCGTTCCGCGAACACGCCGTGCTGAACAGCAGGAAGAGGGCTGTGGAAATGACGGGCGATGGAAAACGAGGAAAACCAAAACCAGGTTTCCCTTCGTTTCCCACCGCCCTTGGAAATCGCTCCGCGATTCCCACAATCCCACAACCCCGACGACGATTCTCCCCTTCCCAAAACTCAAAATCAAAAAGCCCGAAAGGAGCCCCAGCGACTCAAAAAGCCCCAACCCCCGTCTTCAGGCTCATCCTTCGATGAGAAAATGCTCCTGTCGACAACCACGTCAAGTGCTTGATCCGTATTATTACCCCCGAAAAAGTTTTGCACCAAGCTTGTAGTGAGCGAGTTGTCGAATCGGGTGAGGAACGCGTCCCTAGTACCGGGCCGGCCTTGTTGTGGGGAGTTGCCTGACCCGGTCAAAGCGGGGGAGCTTCCCGCCGGGAAGTCGGCCGACTCTGTCCAACCAACGATGTATACCGATCCATCGGGTCCCACGTCGATCCCGAAAGCTTGATCGTCACCGCTGCCGCCCAAATAGGTCGAATACTCGACCTTGGGATCGATCACGAGCGGCCGCGAACGGTCGTATGGACCCACCTCAAACGCGACGCCGACGGCACCCGAGCGCACATAGCGGCCCCCCACCGGCCTTCTCGCGTGCGCGATTTCTTGATAGACAACAGGCCGCTCTTGGCGCACCTCGCCGGAGGCGGTGCGCAGCCGCAGGCCGCCGTCCGGCTCGAACGAGATTTCTTCGGTTCCTTCGAACTGAAGCTCGATTCTCCTCGGGTCAGCGCCCGGCTCGACGATGAAGTCGTACTCGAGCTGGCGGGCTGATCCCTCGCCCCGCTCCCGTCTTGCATCGTAGTAAACGACGTCGATCCCCGGGTATACCTCGTCGAAGCGGACCCGCGCGAAGTGAGGGACGTCCCGGCGCCACTTCTCAGGGTCGTTTCCGATGTAGTAGTTGCTTCTGCCTGGCAGACGACCTACGCCACGGCCTCTGCTATTCGGGTCGCCGCCGACCATTCTCAGGCCTACGGTGGAGTCTCGGGCGCTCCCGCGCGGGCGCATCAACATCTCTCCCGCCGCCAGCAGGACGGAGTAACCGCGTCCTCGCGCGATGAAGGCGGCGTTGGCCGCGTCTGTTGGTTCGAAGTGCAGGGGCGCCTCGTTGGTGGAGACAAAGCGAGTTTTCTCGGCACGCGGCGGGGGAGGCTTCGCGGAAAACAGTACCGCGAGGCCGGAAGCGATCAACAAGCCAAGAGCACCCCCGAAACGGCTGTTTGATAGGTTGACTGTCACGGGTAAGACCTCCTCTGAATTAATACACATCTCAACTCCTCAAATAGGCCTTCGCTTGACTAGATAGACTGTACCAGCGGTAGTGGCGAGATGGGTTGGCCGGCCACGACAGGCCAATTCTATCACTCACAGGATTGCTAGTGATAACAAGCCTTCCGTCCAACAATCCCTTTTTCTTCGGCTCCGGGCGTTGAGATCAGGCGGTTTTCCCGCCTCTGTGGAAGGGTGTGATCGCCTCGGGGGTGCTGATTGTTGGTGGTAATGAAGTTTTTCAGTGGAGCTATAACCAGAAGTTGTGGATGAGCCTCTGAGGGGAGGCGGCGTATCCTGACGATTGAGGAAGCAACTCAATCGTTTTCTGGAAAGGAACAAGGAGGATACGCCATGAGTCAGTGTGAAGCTGCTGAGAGCAGCAGTCAAGTCAACCCCCAAGTCATTGATGGAAAGGAACGCTCGCCCTTGGATGAGGTGCTGCGCCAAGGAGCGCGCCAGATGCTCGTCAAGGCCGTGGAAGCCGAAGTGACCGCCTACATCGAAACGCATCAGCACGAAGTCGACCAGGACGGCCGGCGGCTGGTGGTGCGCAACGGTCACGCCCGCGAGCGCACCATCGTCAGCGGCGTGGGTCAGCTGAAGATCCAGGCGCCGCGGGCCGACGATCGCCGAGTCGATGAGCAGGGCCGGCGCTTTCGTTTCACTTCCCAGATCCTGCCGCCGTATCTGCGGCGCACGAAGAGTGTGGAGGAGTTGATCCCCTGGTTGTACCTGAAAGGGATCTCGACGGGCGATTTCAGCGAAGCGCTGGAGGCCTTGCTGGGGCCCGACGCTCCGGGCCTGTCGGCGACGACGGTGGTGCGTCTCAAAGACGTCTGGCGCCGCGAGTACGAGGCTTGGTCAAAGCGTGACCTCAGCGGCCAGCAGTTTGTTTACATTTGGGCCGATGGCATCTACTCGAATGTTCGTCTGGACGATGAACGGCAGTGTTTGCTGGTTGTGATGGGAGCACTCGAAGACGGTCGCAAGCAACTGCTGGCGGTGCACGACGGCTTTCGCGAAAGCGAACTGTCGTGGCAGGAGTTGCTGGAGGACTTGAAACGGCAGGGGCTCGAGCTGCCGCCGAAGTTGGCGGTGGGCGACGGAGCGATGGGGTTTTGGGCGGCACTGCGGAAAGTCTATCCGGCGACCGGTGAGCAACGCTGCTGGCTCCACAAGACGGCCAACGTGCTCAATAAGCTGCCGCAGAGCATGCAGGGCAAAGCCAAGCAGGCGCTGCGCGACATCTATCTTGCCCAGAGTCGGCAGACGGCGGAGGCCGCTCTGGACCGTTTCAAGAACCTATACGAGAAGAAGTTCCCCAAAGCGGTCGAGTGCCTGGAAAAAGACCGCCAAGTGCTGCTGGCTTTCTACGACTTTCCGGCCGAGCACTGGGGGCACTTGCGGACGACGAACCCGATCGAGTCCACCTTTGCGACGGTCCGTTTGCGGCAGCGACGAACGAAGGGTTGTGGCAGCCGCGAAGCGTCGTTAACGATGGTCTTCATGCTGGCCCGCCAAGCCGAGCGCCACTGGCGACGCCTGAACGGTTCGGAAGTGATTGTTCATGTCTTAGAGGGAAAGGTTTTCAAGGATGGATTGATGGTTCAGGAAAACGCCGCCTGACCTCGCCCATCCACAACATTTGACAATATCTCTTTTCAGTGGCTATCCGCAGTCGAAGTTCTCCAGCGAAACTTTAGGCTGGCGGGGGCGTATCGCAAAGGCCGCAGTGGCGAGAGTCTCCTAATTCCAAACCAGCGCTTGCGAATTTGCCAGTCGTAGGCAAGTTGTCTCCGGCCTGAATCCTCCCTTGTCGGCAAGGGTAGAGTCAGAGCCCGCCAGAAGGACGAATAGCGCCCTATTCTTGAGAAGTGCCGCGTCGGTGCGCATGTCGGACGGGGAGTCCCCCACTCGGACCCAATCCACCTGGCTTTTAACGCCCGATCTGGACAGGTAGGTCTTGAGGCTGGTGTCGCTTCCGAGATTGGGGAATGTCGGAAGCAGCGAAAAAACTCTAGGGTCAGGCGGGCTTCCGACCGCTGAAGAGGCGAGCCCAGTAGTGACAAACACTCTTGTTTGTCCTAGCCGCCGCTAGGCGGCTCGCATGATGTTTGAGCCGCGTTCACGCGGCTTTTGTGACCCCTTGCTAGGCCAGCCGTTTTACGGCTGGTACTGTGCCCCGCTCGCCCCTGGGTTCTTTTCGGCGCTCGGCCGCCTCCGGCGGCCGAGCGGGGTCTGGGGTTGGGCGTCGAACTCGCCCCTCAGCTGGTTCAACAGCAGCTCCGTCTCACATCCCCCATCCGGTCACGCCACTTCCAAAATCCCATCTCCCTAATTCCACGGCACTTATCCCACCGATACTCTAGAAACCCCGCCACCCCACCGTACCCTGGAATTGGAGCCACTGCTCCCACGAAAGGAATAATAATCATGCCGACAAATGCACAAATTAGAGCTAATCGTAAGAACGCCAAGAAATCCACCGGACCACGCACCGAGGAAGGTAAAACCCGTAGCGCGAAGAACGCTCTCAAACACGGACTCCTCGCCCGCGATACCGTAATGCCCGGCGAGGACCCCGCCGACTTCGATCGTCAACTCTCCGCCCTCGAAGGCGACATCCAACCCGCCAACTCCCTCGAATTCGAACTCGTCCGCCAAATCGCCGACGCGCAATGGCGCATGCGCCGCCTCACCCGCTTGGAGACCGGCTTCCTCGCCGCTGCCGTCGACGACCAGCGCCGGCACCTGGAAAAACGCCGTCCCGACGAGCTGCGTCCCGGCTACGATGGCGAGACCCTACTTTTAGGCTCGGCGATGCTCGATCGCACCCAGGCCTTCGTTCACCTGGCCCGCTACGACGGACACCTCAGCCGCCGCTTCTTCCGCGCCGTCAAGCAACTCCGCGAACTCCGCCGCGACGAGCGCGAGGCCCACGAGGCTCGCTCCTCCGCCGGCTCCTATGCCCCCGCCGATCCCTACCGCGGCCGATACGTCCCGGCCCAAGCCCCGCCCCCGATCGACACTCAAAGCCCGGCGGCCAGCCGGATCGGCTTCCGGCCCAGTCGCGAGTCGGCCCCACAAGCTGGCCTCTCTGACCGTTCAAGCGCCAGCCCTTCAGGCCACATTCACCCAAACGACGAAACAAACCCAATTTCACCGAACTTCCATCGAAACAATGACTTCCTGGCCACCCGAAACCGCGCCCCAGCACGAATACAGGGCCCCTCATGGCGCACATCCGCTTTCGCGCAGCCTCAGAGGCCATTCTGATCTAGACTAGAATGTGCCCATGATCAAGCTTGCTGTCTGCCTTGCGTGCGGCTGTCTGGGGTACGCTGCGGAAATCAAAGTCGGCATTATTGGACTTGACACCTCTCACTCGCCCGCATTCACGCGAATCTTGAACGATCCCCGCTTCTGCTTCAATGATTATCGCGTTTTGTTCGCCAAGACGCAGTAGGCGTGCAGCGGGTAGGCTCACTCAAGAAGATGGCGAGAAGTGGGCGGCGACTCAGAAGTTACTGACCTATCGGGGACCCCATCTGCCGCGGAAGCCGCGGGAGATACGGTCCCACCTTTCGTTCACGTCGGTGACGGACGAGCAGATTGCGTCACTTAAAGCCGCTCTACTCTCCTCGATCTGTGAGCAAACTGAGACTGACCTGGTGCTTCGAGCGGGCTTTTGCAGGGGCCGCGGGGGCTTCATAGTGACCCCCAAGAGCGGTCGTGATGTCCTTCCCCTGGGCAGTGCTTGTGGACAACAGCGATCCTGCCACTCAGCTCTCTGATCCGACAGTTAGAGGGATTGTTTTGGAGATTGAATCGTTTGCCCGGCTTCATGGCTGCCAGAATCCTGCCAGGAATCCGGGATACTTAGGACAATCGTTCTGATTATAAAAGGCTTAGAGTGGTAAGGCAAAGGTCTGCAAAACCTTTATTCGTGGGTTCGATTCCCACCCGCGCCTCCACTTAGAATCAACTACTTAACCGGAAACAAGCCATTTAACGGCTAAGTGTTCAGTCAACGGTACGACCGCCGCTCGACGCTGCTGACCTCGAATCTGCCGTTCAACGAATGGACCGAGATCCTGGGTTCGGAACGCATGACGGGCGCCCTGCTAGACCGGCTGACCCATCACGAACGGGGACAGCTATCGCCTGAAGCAAAGTAAACGGACCCGAGCTTGATCGATTGTCTAACCCCGCTCCGTTCCGACCGATTCGGCTCTGCTCCCCCCCCCCCCCAGGCTGCTCGCCGTTTTCATGAGCCGGGCTTCCACTACGCCTCGGGCCGCCCTAGAACGGGCGTCACCTACAGCGATCATTATCAGGAAAAGGGCCTGTTTGAGCGGCTGATGCGGCGGCGGGCGATTGCGCCGCCGGGATCGAGCTTCGCGCCGGTGGTGGATGGTGCACTGAGTTGAGGGGCGCTAGGCATAAAATTTTATGCGCGCCCCGCAACTGACTGGGACCATGCCGCTTATAAGCCCGCTCTTGCCCCTCCGGGATTGGAGGCGGCTCAAACTGGGAGGGAAACGGCCGAAAAGACGACTTGCTCAATCACTGAGTTGACACGACTGCCGCTACCGTCACAACTCCATCGGCGATGGCTACGCCGAATCTGTGCATAATTCAGGTGATACAGTCCACTCGGAGTTACTCACCTACGACCGCATCCTCAATACAAACCACACCATTCCCACGATACCCAACAACGCGGCTCCGATTTGAACCGGCCGCAAGCTGCTCGCCACTTTGGTGACCTGGGACAGAAGCCAGGCGAAGAGCGCCAACACCGCCGCTTCCGTGACCGCTACGCCAGTAAGCACGTAAATGGGCTCCATTTCCAACTCCTGCATGAAAGTGCCGAAGTAGAAGCCGTGAAAGACTCCCATCCCGGCGGCTATCAGCCAGCGGTAGCGCGCATCCGGCAACAGCAGGATTTCGACCGCCAAATAGGCGACCGTCAGTGCGGCTGCCGCTTCAATAAATCGCGGTGCCGGCTGCCACGACTTCGCGGCTACAACTACTGCCGAGACGGTTTCGGCTCCGATAAATGCGAATGCCAAATAGAGCAGCTCTTTTCGGTTTCGTCCCGCGAGCGCCAAAGCCACGAGGAACAATAGTTGGACGGGTCCCCCCATGACGCGTGCCGCGCCTGTCCATAGCTCGGTGAGGGCGATTTCCGCTTCGGTGGGCGGAGTGAAACGAATCGTTCTGTGGGTGAAACTAAAGTCAAAGACAGCCTGCTTGGTGACGTCACCTCGCGTCGCGCGTAGCAGGTGCACGTGATTCGGGACGGTCACGGCTGCAAAGTTGCATTCCACGTCAAGCTGTTCGATAGGTCCCGCGAATTCGAACACAGAGCGACAGCGGTACCACCCGGAAGCCGCGTCGGCCTTACACGATCCTTCCAATCGGCGAGCCTCTCCGGATACACTCGTCAGGCGGATGTTTTCAAGCAGCGTCCGCTCAGGCTCTTCTAGGTGGGTGATTTCATAAAGGGGCATCCTCAATTCGTATACCGCACGGTTGTTTACTACCTCTAGCTCGCCGCTGCTCATGCTCATGACGTGGGCTGCCGCACTCGCCGTCAAGCCGAGCACGATCGCCGTCCATGTTGCGATGGCGGAAACCCCGCGTCCCAACAATTGCTTCGTGGAGCGTCGCGTCATTCCCGGCCGTTGAAACTAAAATACTCCCCAACGACCAGATGGTCGTTGTCCAACGTGATCTTGCATAAGAAGCCCGCCACGGTCTCGCTTCGGAAGCGGAAATCCGTCAACCGTACTGCCGACCCTTCGGGAGCGGAGTCAACTTGAGCGTACGCGAACTGAGCAAAGCGAGCGTAGGCTCGCCCGGTTTCGCTATTCCAAGCCGACTCCAACGCCGGTCCGGGCTGTGGTTTGTAGTAGCGCTGGCCGGCTGTTGGGTCATAGGGAGCAAGGTCGAGAAAGTCCATGCTGGAAACCTGGTAATAGCGCTCCGTTTCGACGAAGGTCCTCCAGCCGAGTGGCTTGAGCAGCTCAGGAAATGCCGCTACTCGGACCGCGGGAGCCCCATCGTAGAGGTGAGCGTCGATCGCTATCAACACCTGCTGATGAAATATAGCTTTGATGCTGATGTATGCGGCGAGTGCAATCAGAGAAATCAAAGCCAGGTGGCCGCCCCGATTCGGTGGCGCGCCGATCTCGCGGTGAACGAGCGCGAAGACGGTCGGTGCGAGCGTTGCAATTAGGAGCGCCACCCAAATCCAGGGGTCGACGATGAAAAGAACATCCCACTGATACCAGCGGTCAGAGAAGGGCAGCCATGCGCGAACTCCGTAGGGGTTGCACAAGTCAAGGAGTGGGTGAGTCAGGGCGGCTATGATCGCCAGTAACCAGCTTCGAAGCCATGGTGGCGGGTTAGCCCCCTTGCGCAGCCACCACCGTGGTCCTTCCACCAAAGCCACCGCGAGAGCTGCCATCATGGGCACTGCCGGTATGGAGTGCGTGATGTGCCGGTGATAATTCAAATAGTTGATCGAAGAGGTGGAGGTGACGATGTCGATATCGGGGATATTCGCCGCCACAACGCACAACAAGGTTGCCCGCGGCGCCACTTGGCCTAGTTGGGTCCGAGCCAGAAGAAGGCCTACCAACGTGTGGGTCAAGTTATCCATGACTAACCGGTGGGTCGGGAATAGGATGCCTCGGGATCTGCTCGGCCCATAAAGCGTTCGGCATACTCGGGCGGAAGCAGCAAACGGACCCTTTCCGAAGCCATCTCGACGGTGGCCGGTAGGCGGCCCGCCAGTTCGCCGTCTACCTCGACGTAAATCGGTTTCCTATCACGATCCATGAACTCGACCCGGTTCGCGCGGTGGAAAGAAACACCACTGACACCGTCCAGGCTGCGGGTTGCCATTCGGGCTAAGTAGCCCACGTAACGGAGTGGAGATTCGCCGCGGAAGATAGCCACGTCGAATTGTTCCGAAAAAAGGTGTGCCCCGGGCGTGATGACGAGGCGTCCACCGTACAACCGGCTCTTGCTGACAAGTGCAAAAGTGGCTTCGTGAACTTCGTCGCCGACTCGAACCTGGAAGGGATCAAATCTTCTTTTAAGCTGCTCGATCGACCCGAGCCAATAGGCCCCCTCGCCCAGGTATGCCTTCAACCGGGTGTTGAGGTGATAGACGATTTGGGCGTCGACGCCCACCCCACAGAGAAGGAGAAAATGTCGCGCATCAGGTTTGGGCTGCTCGAAACGAACCAGGCCCACGGGGACCGAGCAGCTGGTCAACCTCGGCAGCAACGCCGCGGCCTTTTCTACATTTACCGGGATGCCGGCCTGCTCGGCGAGCAGGTTGGCCGTTCCGGAGGGCAGCGCCAGCAGGGTTGCTTCCGATCCCGCCAGGACGCACACCGCCTCGTTCAACGAGCCGTCGCCACCGCTGATCGCGATCAGGTCAGATCCGTGCGTCAGGGCTTGCTTCGTCAAGCGAACGACGTCCCCCGGCTTGGTGGTGGCAACTAGGTCCACCCGCTCGATCCACTTTTGGAGAATTTGTCGGGCCGCTTCGACTTTAGCTTGGCGCCGGCTTTGACGACGTCCGGAAACCGGATTGTAGATCAGAGCAGCTCGGTGAAAGGGCATTCGAAGTAATTTCTATAATAGAACGGCCATGCCGGAGCCAGTTTCCACCGAGGACGCAGCTCGCACAGTCGCGTCTCTGCGCGAAACAATCCGGCGCCACGAGCACCTGTATTACGTCCTTGATCAGCCCGAGATCAGCGACGTCGAGTACGACGCGCTCGTTGCCCGCCTGAAAAAGATCGAACAGCGACATCCCGAGCTCGTCACACCCGACTCTCCGACCCAGCGTGTCGGCGGCAGCCCGCGAGAAGGCTTTGTTAAGGCGCCGCATCAGTCACCGATGCTGAGTCTCGACAATGCGTTCGATGAAGAAGCCGTGCGAGACTTCGACCGGCGTGTTCGCGACCTGACGAACCTCGAGATCGTTGACTATGTCGGTGAACTGAAGCTGGACGGCGTGTCCCTGGCGGTACATTTTTCGAGAGGTCGAATGACCCGTGCGCTCACGCGAGGTGACGGGTTCACGGGTGAAGATATCACCGAGAATGCGCGCACCATCCGCTCGCTTCCCCTCGTTGTCCAGCAGTCACGGGAACATTCTTTACCCGCTGAGTTTGACGTCCGGGGGGAAGTTGTTATCAACCGTAAGGCGTTCGAGCGGCTGAATGCCGAGCGCTTGAAGGATAACCAGGCTACCTTCGCGAATCCGCGCAATGCCGCCGCGGGCTCCCTGCGAGTGCTCGACCCTCGAATCACGGCCTCTCGACGGCTCGAGTTTTTCGTGTACGGCCTTCTGGCTGATGGGGGCCCCTTGCTGGAAAGTCACTGGGATACGCTCGACGCATTGGTTGCCCTCGGGTTCAAAGTGAATTCACACCGGGCCAAGCTTCGTGGTGCCGACGAATTAGTAGCTTTTAGGTCCCGTTGGAAGGACAAGCGAGAGAACCTTCCCTACGAGATAGACGGCTTGGTGTTCAAAGTGGACTCGACTGCGCTGCAGTCCACGCTGGGGAGTACTGCCCGTGCTCCCCGCTGGGCCACTGCCTATAAGTTGGCGGCTGAACAGGCAGAGACGTGGGTCCAAGACATCGAGGTACACGTTGGGCGCACGGGCGCATTGACACCTCGGGCCCTGCTTGAACCGGTTGGTGTCGGCGGCGTGACGGTTTCGCGCGCCACGCTCCATAACCAGGACGAAATCGAACGACTCGGGTTGCAGATCGGTGATACGGTCCTGGTCGAGCGCAGCGGCGATGTCATCCCCAAGGTTGTCAGAGTCACGGTCCAGGGGGGAAACCGGCGGCCGTTTCTCCCGCCGGAGAATTGTCCGGTTTGCGGCACCAAGGTAGTTCGTGAGCAGGGAGAGGTTATTCGACGCTGTATCAACACCAACTGCCGCGCGCGGCTGAGGGAGTCGATCTTGCACTTCGCGTCTCGCCGAGCGATGAACATCGACGGGCTGGGCGAAGCCCTCGTCGAGCAACTTGTCGGCCCAGGGATGGTGAAGAGCGTCGCCGACCTCTACGATTTGACCGCCGAAAAGCTGGAAGCGCTCGATCGCATGGGAAAGAAGTCCGCCGCCAATTTGATTGGCAACATTGACAAATCTCGCTCAACGCCCTTGCCGCGGGTTCTGTTTGCCCTGGGTATCCGCTACGTGGGCGAGCGCACGGCTCAGATCATCGCCGACCGCTTTCCGAACGTCGATTTGTTGGCGGCCGCTTCGATCGAAGAGCTGCAAGAGATCGAAGAGGTTGGGCCGCGGATCGCCGAGACCGTGCGCGACTTCTTCCAGGAGCCCAACAACCTTTCCCTCATAGAGCAGTTGCGAGAGACAGGACTGCAGTTGAGTCGGGAGACGGCCACGCAGGCCGGCGGAAAACTAGAAGGCCTTACCTTTGTTCTGACAGGCACGTTGCCGAGCCTTACGCGGGAGGCGGCCACCGAACGCATTGAAGCGGCCGGCGGAAAGGTTACGAAGGCGGTCAGCGAAAACACCGACTACGTTGTTGCCGGCGAAAGTGCGGGATCGAAGCTCGAAAAAGCACACCGGCTTGGCAGGCCTGTGATCGGGGAGGAGGAGTTGCTTGAGCTGCTTGGCGCCTAACTGCAACTGTGACAGAGTAGAGCTTGAGTGTTACCCGCGTGTGCCTGGACCGGGCGTAAATATGGCGCTCGCAGGGGGTTATGGTTGATACTGGAACAGCAAGGGAGGTGGGGCCGTGAATCGGAGAGATCTGTTGACGTTGGGCGTGGCTTCGGGTACGGCGGGGGCTGCCGGCCTTGGTCTTGGCTACCGGTACCACGGACCATTGCGGCGCTTGCAGGACAAGTTCGAGGCGGGGAAGAAGCCTCCGGCTAATACGCCCCGCGCGAAGTTCCGCGCGCGGTCTCGAACGATCACGGAACTTCACCGAAGGCAGACGAAGAAAGGACGTCCAAGCGCTGAAGACGAAGTACGAAGGGGCCTTCCTGGGGAAGTTTCGCGTCTGTAGCTGTAATGACGATTCTGTCAACAACAGTTGCAAGCTACATTCAAGAGGGCAGGCCGTATGGTCTCCTCATGGGTTGCCTTGGGGTTGCCCTCGTGTCATGGCAGGAAGCAGTTGAGGGAAAACATCGCCGGCTGGGCTTGCTGGGGCTCGCGGTGAGCTTGTTCTGCGCCATTCAGACCCATTACTACGGCGTTCTCTTGTTGTTTCCTTTAGCACTTGGCGAATTGATTCGTACTGTCTCGCGCAAGCGAATGGACGCCGCTGTTTGGAGCGCGTTGGCCGTCGGAAGCTCTTCGGTTCTGATGCTGCTGCCGCTGGTTGGGGCGGCAAGCGACTGCACACGGAACCCATGGAACCCAGTTTCTTTGGGGAGGTTCCTTCACTTCCCTATTGGGCTATTCGAGCAGCTGCTTCCTCCCGTAGTGTTGATTCTGGGCCTGCTGGGCGTTTTACGGCTGGGAAGAAACAGTTTGGTTGAGGGCGAGGGCCACGGCGCGGACGTCTCGAAGCACGAACTCGGGGTTATTATTGGACTTTGCGCCTTCCCCATAGTTGTGTTGGCGACTTCCCTTCTTGTGACGGACTCGCTCTCGTTGCGCTACCTGCTCCCTACCGTTGTCGGTTACGCCATACTCGCCCCCGTGCTTCTGCTACCCACAAGCGGGAAGCGATCTCTTGTCGGCGCCGTGGCGCTTGTTAGCCTCTCTGTGTGGTACTGCATCAATATTTGGGAGACAAGTAATTTCGTGTCGAATCAGCGTAATAGAATTCCGCACCCTGAAGCCCTGCGGCCCTATGATAGCGAAGAGCGGCTTCCCATCGTGGTCGCGAGCTATCTTCGATTCTTCCAGTTGGCATACTATTGGCCGCCCGAGCTGCGAAGTAGGATCTACTACCTTACCAGCCGGGAAGCTGCTCTTCAGTTCGAAGGGAACGACACGGGTGGAACTTGCTGCAACTCGACTGGCTCCCTGGGTGCCACTCAATATTCGACCCTATGACAACTTTGTGTCACAACATCAAAAATTCCTTCTCTTGCAAAGGGGGGGGGCTGGCAGAAACGCCGATTACTCGCCGACGGCGCTCAACTTGATCTCCAAGGCACTCTTAACGATTACCTCGTTTATATAGTGCGTCTGGCTGATTCAGACCGAGATCCGCTGGAAGCGGACCTCCTTGAAGGCCCATGAGGGAGGGCGTCCTCCCTGGCCCCTCCCTCACGGTGGCGGCGTTGTACCGCCGGCGCTGGCGGAGCGAACAGTTTTTCCGGACTTGGAAGCAGAATCTGCGGGTCAAGAGCTTCGTCGGCACATCGGCCAATGCGGTGTTGATGCGGATTGGGACAGCTAGGGATCGCGATACGGCTTGGGAAGTACCGGATGCTGCGATCGTGTTGCGGCTGGTCGTTGGCGAATCGGATAGCCTTGTTGCGGCTGCCAATGTTCGTCTACCGCGACTTACAGCTGTGGCGGGATCCACCGTTTCGAGCGCCGCCGACGCCCCCAGGCCTCGTCGACGAGCCGTTACAACTGCCCTGAGCACGACATTAGTTGGACAGCCGGAGGCTTCTAATCGGGGGTCTGCCCTGCCGGAAGCCTCCGGGGGGCACATCTTGTCCCGTAGAATCAATAGAGCGGTCGGCAAACGGCTGCTAATTTGGACAGCTCAGCGACATGTCACGCCCCTACATTTCCAGGCGCCCAACAGACCTGTAGGGACACAACATGCTGCTCCGGTCTGCACTTGCCTTGAACGTGAGTGTATTGATGAAATGGACTACTGAGGAGGGGGCTGTGACAGCTAAGAAAGCACTTTCCCTACCGTGTCTTGACCCAACTCCGGAAGACGTGTTTCTGCATCGCAGACGATTCGTGAAAGGCCTGTCGCTCGCCGGAGCTGCGATGATGATGGCTCCTGGGGTGCGAGAGATCACAGCCCAGGACGTCTCGACGATGGATCCACTTGCTGTACCGTTGAGCCGCCCGGACGTCTTCCCCGCGAAACGAAATCCGAAATTCGATCCGAAGGGCGTCAAACTAACGAAAAGACTGATGGCGGCGATTCACAACAATTTTTATGAGTTTCTCCCCGGCCGCGGGGGACCCGTCTGGCAGTTCACGGAAAAATTCAAAATCGAACCTTGGAAAGTCGAAGTGAGCGGCGAATGCAATAAACCACGCACGTTCGACCTAGACGATCTTTTCAAGTTCGAGCACGAAGAGAGGATCTACCACTTTCGCTGCGTGGAAACTTGGGCTATGAACATTCCATGGACAGGGTTCCCGCTCAAGAAGCTGTTAGAGGCGGTGGATCCCAAGAGCACGGCGCGACACGTGCGATTCATCACGGCTTACAAGTCCAACGAGATGCCGGGTGTATCGGAGAAGGATTATCCGTGGCCGTACTTCGAGGCGCTGCGGATGGACGAGGCCATGCACGATCTGACGATGGTTGTCACGGGAGTGTATGGGAAACCTCTGCTCAAGCAGCATGGAGCGCCGGTGCGAACGATTGTTCCCTGGAAGTACGGCTACAAGTCTCCCAAGTCCATCGTAAAAATCCAGCTCGTAAAGAAAAAACCGGGGACCTTCTGGTCCGCCGGGCCGTACAAACATGAGTACGGTTATTTCAGCAACGTTAACCCGAACATACCGCACCCCCGCTGGTCGCAAGAGTGGGACTACATGCTTGTGCCGAACGCCCGTCCTCGCAAGGGGCCACGACGGCCTACCGAGATCTTCAACGGCTACGGCGAGTTGGTAGCGAGCCTCTATCCGGATGAGCCCCGAACGCTCCAGAAGCCGCTACGTCCGGGGCAGGTCGCGCGGTAGACGGCTTCGATCTAAGCGGTTCTAAACAAGTCAATGAAAGGGTCGAGGATGGAAAGTGTGGTGCGGGCCGCCATAGGAGGCTCGTTCACGACATTGGCGGAAGTCCTGAGGTATAACATCGGGGTACCTGCGCTCTGGAGGCGTTACTCGAGAAATACCTTGAAGCAAACCTCCGGGAGCCGGAAGAAGACCGCTCTCCCCGCAGTAGAAGGGGGTCCGATGAAGGCCGAGATATTGTCAAATGTTGTGGATGGGCGAGGTCAGGCGGCGTTTTCCTGAACCATCAATCCATCCTTGAAAACCTTTCCCTCTAAGACATGAACAATCACTTCCGAACCGTTCAGGCGTCGCCAGTGGCGCTCGGCTTGGCGGGCCAGCATGAAGACCATCGTTAACGACGCTTCGCGGCTGCCACAACCCTTCGTTCGTCGCTGCCGCAAACGGACCGTCGCAAAGGTGGACTCGATCGGGTTCGTCGTCCGCAAGTGCCCCCAGTGCTCGGCCGGAAAGTCGTAGAAAGCCAGCAGCACTTGGCGGTCTTTTTCCAGGCACTCGACCGCTTTGGGGAACTTCTTCTCGTATAGGTTCTTGAAACGGTCCAGAGCGGCCTCCGCCGTCTGCCGACTCTCGGCAAGATAGATGTCGCGCAGCGCCTGCTTGGCTTTGCCCTGCATGCTCTGCGGCAGCTTATTGAGCACGTTGGCCGTCTTGTGGAGCCAGCAGCGTTGCTCACCGGTCGCCGGATAGACTTTCCGCAGTGCCGCCCAAAACCCCATCGCTCCGTCGCCCACCGCCAACTTCGGCGGCAGCTCGAGCCCCTGCCGTTTCAAGTCCTCCAGCAACTCCTGCCACGACAGTTCGCTTTCGCGAAAGCCGTCGTGCACCGCCAGCAGTTGCTTGCGACCGTCTTCGAGTGCTCCCATCACAACCAGCAAACACTGCCGTTCATCGTCCAGACGAACATTCGAGTAGATGCCATCGGCCCAAATGTAAACAAACCGCTGGCCGCTGAGGTCACGCTTTGACCAAGCCTCGTACTCGCGGCGCCAGACGTCTTTGAGACGCACCACCGTCGTCGCCGACAGGCCCGGAGCGTCGGGCCCCAGCAAGGCCTCCAGCGCTTCGCTGAAATCGCCCGTCGAGATCCCTTTCAGGTACAACCAGGGGATCAACTCCTCCACACTCTTCGTGCGCCGCAGATACGGCGGCAGGATCTGGGAAGTGAAACGAAAGCGCCGGCCCTGCTCATCGACTCGGCGATCGTCGACCCGCGGCGCCTGGATCTTCAGCTGACCCACGCCGCTGACGATGGTGCGCTCGCGGGCGTGACCGTTGCGCACCACCAGCCGCCGGCCGTCCTGGTCGACTTCGTGCTGATGCGTTTCGATGTAGGCGGTCACTTCGGCTTCCACGGCCTTGACGAGCATCTGGCGCGCTCCTTGGCGCAGCACCTCATCCAAGGGCGAGCGTTCCTTTCCATCAATGACTTGGGGGTTGACTTGACTGCTGCTCTCAGCAGCTTCACACTGACTCATGGCGTATCCTCCTTGTTCCTTTCCAGAAAACGATTGAGTTGCTTCCTCAATCGTCAGGATACGCCGCCTCCCCTCAGAGGCTCATCCACAACTTCTGGTTATAGCTCATGAAGGCCACGGCGTACCGTTATCAGCCGGCAGCAGGGGAGTCGCACGACAGTGAACCCCAATCGTGAGACCGTCAGTTAAGGGGGTGGTCGCCGTTGGCTGCAAAAGTATTGCCCGGCGGGGTTGATGGGATCCACTCTGGAAGTAGCTGAGCCGAGGATAGGGCCATGCGGGGACGCAAGCCGAGCGCCGACTCAGTCGCCGGAATGGCCGGGGGCGGCTGCGGCCGCCTCCCCAAGCAGTCATTCTGGCCCCCAGGCGATAAATCCCGGGGGTTTGGGGGCGGCGCCCCCAACCAAAGATGTTGTCGCGCAGCGACCTCATGGCACTTCCCTCGCCTGTTGCTCGAACTCGGCCGGGGGCACATAGCCCCGTGCCGAGTGGAGCCGTTTTTCGTTGTACACGCGTTCGATGAATGCACCGATCGATGCGTAGGCATCCGCCAAGTCTCGATATTCGCTGCGGTAGACTTCCTCCTATTTGAGCGTTTTCATGAAACTCTCGGCCTGGGCGTTGTCGTAGGGGTTTGCCTTGCGACTCATGCTGCTGGTGATACGGTACTGCTGCAGCCCATCTGTGTAGGCCGCAGAGACATACGGCACGCCGCGGTCGGAGTGATGCGTCAGCCCCGGCGCCGGTTGCCGCTGCCGCAGCGCCATGCGTAAGGCCGAAAGGGTCAACTCGGCTTGCAAAGTGCGGCCCAGAGCCCAGCCCATCACCCGCCGCGAATAGGCGTCCCACGGCACGGCCAGGTAGACGAACTCTCGGCGCAGCCGGATGTAGGTGATAGCGGCGACCCACAGCTGGTTCACCGCGCTGAGGGTGATCTCGCGCGCCAGATGCGGATACAGCGGCAGAGAGTGGCGCGAATCGGTCGTGACCAAGAAGGACTTGTGCCGCAAACAAAGCAGATTGTCCCGGCGCATTAGGCGCAGAACTCGCTTGTGATTCACCTGGAACCCGCGTCGGTTCAGCTCCGCCGTGATGCGACGGTACCCATAGCGGGGAAACTCGAGTGCGATCTGTTGCCTCGTGTCGCGCAACTCCATCTCGACCGCATCGCCGGGCGGCTGCGTGCGCCAACGATAGAAACCGGCCAGGCTCAGCCCCGTCATCTGGCACAGTGCCCTCACGACTTGCCCTTGTCCTTTCTCAACTGTTTGCCGGATTTCTTCCAACAGGCAGCCTCGCCACTGACGACGGCCGGCGGGTGATGCTCCTGAAATGCTCGCAGGCTTTTTGTAAAAGTCGTCTCCATCGTCAGCTGACCGATCTTGCGCTCCAGCTCCCCGATCCGCTGCAGCTCAGGGAAGCCTCGAGATACACCTCGCCGCCCATTGCCGGGGAAGGCCAGCTCACCCCGCGCTCGCCATTCGCTGCGCCTGCGCTCCAACAACTTGGGGCTCAGCTCCAGCTGCCGAGCCACCTCGCTGATCGTACGTCCGCTGTTGATCTCTCGCATCGCCGCGACTTTCAATTCGCGGCTGTACATTCGTCGGCCCAAATCCATACCTCTCTCATTCAATGTATTTGGTCCCTTAACTCTGTGTCTCATTTTTGGGGTGCACTCCATTGACGCCCCCATCCCCCCTGGATCCCGCCTGGCACTGTAGGGACTGGGAGAGTCAAGTTCGGGGATCGAGCCGATCGAGCCCCAATGTGAGATAACCTGCGAAATGGCGGCGTTCTGCTGAGATTTGAGTAGGGCGGGCGAGCTGCTGGTTTTTCCCACTGAGAGCACCCGAACGCGACACCGAGATTCAACACGCAACCGGACACCTGCCGGATGGAAGCGGTTCATGTCCCCAAGACTACCGAGGATGCGAAGCTTCTCCCTACAGATGCCGCAGCGATCGCCGAGCGCTTGGTTCAGGCTTGTATTGGCGGTCGTCCTAGCTGTTCTTCTGATGCAGGCGTGCGAGCGGTGGCGGCGTGTAGAGGAGAAGCCCGATATCATCCTGATCCTGGTGGATGCCCTCCGGGCAGATTACCTGGGTTGTTATGGTTTTCAGGGCGAAATCTCTCCCGCGATGGACCGCTTAGCACTGGAGTCTATTGTCTACGACAGCGCGGTTGCCCCGTCCCCATGGACCAAGCCGTCCGTGACCTCCCTCTTTACCTCCCTGGATCCCCTCACACACAGGGTTGTCACTCACGAGAAGCATTTCTGGAAGGGGGTTCCGGCAAGCCAGAAAACGGACGCTCTCCCGAAAGAAGCGTGGACCCTAGCGGAGGCGCTCAAGGGACTGGGCTACGAAACCGCAGCCTGGGTTACCAACCTTTGGATTAACGAACCCCAGTGGGGATTTAACCAGGGATTTGACCATTTCCAGGGTAGCTCGTGGGAGCGGGCGCACCGAATGATTCCCCAGATTCGGAAGTGGTGGAAGAACCGGGAGGAGAAACCGGAGGCGAAACGTCCCTTATTCTTGTACCTGCATTTCATGGACGTTCATGGCCCCCAATAACTCTACCCCGGAACTTATCGAAGAGTTCTCCCAAAGTCCATCCCTGGGCGATGACAGACTTCTCACTGAGCGCGAGTACAAGGCGATCGGCTACCTGGGCGATCGCACACACTGGAGGGATTCGGAGCAGGGGAAACTCCTGAAAAGCTGGAGAGCGGCCTACGCGGCTGAGCGCCGTCGTCCGGCGCACGAACGGGCGCGACAAAGCGGTAGCCACGTCCGGGGACCGTGACGATGTACTGGTGCTCGCCCGGGCTTTCCTGCAGCGCCTTTCTCAACACTGCGATGTTCTGAACGAGGCTGGCCTCTTCGACGATTCTGTCCGGCCAGAGACGCTTGAGCAGCTCGTCCTTGGTGAGCAACTTGCCGTGGTTTTCGATCAACAACAGCAGCGTGTCGAACACTTTGGCGGTGATCGAGACCGGCTCGCTGTCGCGCAGCAGAACACGCCGCATGGGGTCGGCGCGGAACGGAGCGAATTCGAAATAGCGCGGAGGCGGATCAGCCATGGCTTCGCCTTAGAAGTTCTTAGAAGATTTTAGACGACGCCGAGGACTTTTGAGGGCTAGAGGGTCAACGATCGTCCTCGACAAGTCGAGAACATATTCCCAGGCTGTATTCCAAGGATGAAGTGGCGCACGCTTCAGGATGACGTGGCGCACGCTTTCAGCGTGCTGTGTCGCCATTCTTGGCGACATGTCTTTGGGGTGAACTGGGGCGAACCCCTCCTCCGCGTGATACGCCCGCGGAGCCGGGGGGAGGGTGAGGCGGCGCGGGTTAAGGCCTTGCACGAGTTCGTGGCTGCACAGGAGCATTGCGGGTCAAGACAAGCTCGCGCGGCCGAGCGAGGAGTGGAGTCGGCTTGGTTGCTTGCCGATGCGGTTTGGCCGGGTGGAAGACGGGAAATGTCAGCACGAATGCCGACACGGCACGCAAGAATGCGTGCGCCACGTCGGGTGGCGACCCTTTGGGGGTGGGGGTTGTTTCGGGCCGGGTGGGGGCTTTCCCCGGCGGTCGGGCTGTGAATTTACGGGTTGAATCTCTCAAGACGGAGGATGGCGAAATGAAGCGACACGGAAACACTTCTCCCAAAACGGACGGCAGGCACATCGAGGGCATGCTTACTGACTTTGCGGCCAAGGGCTGCGTGGCAGCGTTGGCATTGTCGGTACTGTTGCCGCTCTTTTTGCTGACCGCCTGCCAAGACGGCCCCGCGCCCCTCACCGCCGAAGTCCCTCTCCACCTCGAAGACCATCTCGACGCCGCCGTCATCACCGGCTCGGAAGTGCCCAGCGACGTACCCGCGGCGGTCGAGTGGCGCTTCGACGAACCTCAGCCGGACTGGAAGCCGGTCGTGCCGCTTGTGCCGAGCATTAAGCCGGCCCGGGTCAAGCGCACGAAGGACAGCCTTCGTATCACCCTCACCAAGGAAACCGACTACAAGGGCTGGGACGGCCGCCCTCAACTCAGCGGCGGCATCTACGTCAACTTGCCCGATTGGCGGCGCGAGGAATGGGGCGACATCTTGATCCGGGCCCGCACGGCGGAAAAGATCGAGGGGATTCGAGTCGGGTTTAACCTCCGCGAAAAAATTGGTTCCGAACCCGGGGAGGGAGGGACTGTGCTGTCTTTCAGCCCTCATGTCCCGGTGATTCGGGACGGCACCGAGCAAACCTACGTCATGCGCACCGATTGGTCCGTGAACTACAGAGGGGAGCAATGGAAAGGCCCCTGGCGGCAGTCGGTCGTCTTTTTCCAGTCTCACGAGCCGGCAAGCATCGACATCCTCTCGATCAGCGTCGTTCCCAAGGAGGCACGTTTTGCCGGCGGCCCGCTGGGCGTGAAGACCGAGGCCCGAGACCAGCTTTACCGGCGGACGCTTTACAACCACGCGCCTTCCAAGATTCAATATCGCGTGCGCGTCCCCGAAGCGGGTCGGCTGGACGTAAATCTCGGCGTTCTCCGCGACGACTTTCCCGTCACTTTTCGGGTCACGGCCCAAACGGACGGACAAGCCCTGGAGCACCTTTTCGAAGAATCCTATTCCGACGAGAAGCATTGGGGTAGGCGCAGCGTGGACCTGGCACATCTTGCCGGAAAGGAGGTCGCGCTGACGCTTGCAACCGAGGCGGAGCGATCGGGAACCGTGGCGCTGTGGGCGGCTCCGACGTTGAGCGGCGCTCGCGCCACAAAGAAGCCGAACGTCATTTTCTACATCATCGATGGGGCGGGCGCCGACTACATGAGCGTCTACGGATACAACCGCCGCACCACCCCCAACATGGAACGCCTGGCCGCCGAGGGCGTGGTTTTCGAGCACGCCTACAGCAACTCATCTTGGACCCGGCCCTCGACGCTCTCGTTCCTAACGGGCCTGCAACACAGCGCCATGGGAGGGATGAGACACAACCGTAATTCCCCGCCCGACGGGGTGCTGACAATTCGGGAACACCTTCACAGCGACGGGTATCAGACGGCCTTGTTCACGTCCAATCCCAATGCCGCGACGATGAGCAAGCTCGACCGCGGGACGGATCTCTTGCGCGAGAGCGGCGTCGAGCCGACCTCCCCCTCGACGGAAGAACTCCACGCGGATTTCTGGAAATGGCGGAACGAGTACCCAAGCGAGCCTTATTGGGTCCACTTCCAGACGACGGACGTTCACGGGCCGCACAACCCGCCGCCGCCGTTCTCGGGACTCTACGCCAACCCCGAGCGGCGCAAGTTACTGAAAGAGTGGGAACGCAAGCTCATGGGACCGGAGAACCGATGGTTCGGCGGTCCTTGGAGCGACCGGTTCGAAAAGACAGGCGTCGACCGGTTCGCTTTTTACAACACCGGGCGCGATCTCTACGCCGAGGCAATGGCCCACCAGGACTACCAAATCGGGCGGCTGGTGGAACGCCTCAGAGCCAAGGGCGAATGGGAAAACACGCTGCTGATTATCGCCGCCGACCATGGGGCGGACGCGGGTTCGATGGATTACGCCGTCGCGACTCTCGAAACCTTGCCGCCCAAGTGGCATCTCATGTTGCGGCCAGGAATTACTCGGATACCGATGATCTTCGTCTGGCCGGGGCGCATCAAGGGAGGGCAGCGCTTCCGCGACCCGGTCTCGATGATCGACATGCTGCCGACGATTCTTGATCTCGTCGGCTTGCCCCAACCCGAAGTGAAACAGGGGCAGTCGCTCGCGCCGCTGTTGCTGGGGAAACCGGGTTGGGAGCCGCGTCCGGTGATCCTCGATGAGTTCTATCAGGACGCGAACACGGGCAAGTTGTGCGGCCGAATCGAAGTGCTCGACGACCGTTGGGGAGCGTCACTTGAGATCAACCAAGACCCGGAGAGCGACGATTGGAAAGAGTCTCGCGACCGCATGTACCCCGTGCCGCTCGTGCTGTACGACCGGTGGAATGACCCGAACTGCCTCAAGAGCGTCCACGAAGAGCACCCGGAGCTGGTGCGGAAGTACACCGAATTCCTGGAGGCGCAGTTCGAGGCGCATCAGTCACTGGCACAACACTTCACACGCGGCGAGGACTCGCCCCTCACCCCCGAGCAGCTTCGGACGTTGCGCTCGCTGGGCTACATCCAGTAAGCCGTAACCGTTGTTTCGTCAGGTATTGGGGTTACACAAGCCGCTCAATCAGTCGTGCTCGGTAATGTGAAACGGGCTTTCCGCCCATAGGTCTCACCTGGATGGCCGGTGGTTGAGGATAGCTGTTGCGAAATCTTAGTGTTGTATCGCAGGCGACCCGACAGGAAGAGGTTCGCCCGATGAGAGAGCGAGTCGCTTGCGATACAACGATTTGAACTAAGCCTGACGGCAGATCCGGTGACAAGGATGCGGTCGGCCATGGTCTATACAGTAACAGCCCGGCGCGTGCATCGCCGGGTTCCGCTAGCGGTTCTAGCGTTAGAATCCGCCATGATTTTGGATGGCCGGGGACTTCAGGCGCGCCATGCCGCCCTTACGTTTCCAGGCCCCGAGAGATCCGAAGGGGGGCGGCATGCCGTGGCCACAAGATTTGCTGAATGTTAGTGTATTTACGAAACGCCGTACTTAGTTGATGAATTCGAGATCACGTAGTAGGATCGGACAGGCAAGGGTGCCTGTTTCACCCGGGGATCATGGACAGTCGCAGACCATTGAAGTCTTACATGAAGTTTTACGTTGCCGTTGCGGCCGGACAAACGGGAACGCCCGTGCCACAGCTGACCCCGGCTGACCGCGAAGGGTGGGTTCCGGAGCAGTGAACGCCGCGCCAAAAGACACGGTCTCACCGCTGCGCCTTTCTGAATGGCTGCTGATCGCGTATTTCACATACGTCGCGTTCTTGAGTTTGGTCTTGCCGGTCGACTGGTGGGTGGCCGGCTACACCTGGGGCGTGAACCTGATTGTGCTGGCGGGCCTGTCTTCACTCTCCCGGGCCGACAGGGTAACCGGATGGCCGGTCTGGGCAGTTCTGCGCGACTGGCTGCCGGTAGCGCTCGTCGTCGTTGCTTACAACGAGATGGGCTGGTTTGCACCGGCGGAACACACCTATGAACTTGAAAGCAGCTGGATCCAATGGGACAGGGTGCTGCTTCACGATTGGGGGCTCAAGGCGGCGATTGAGTCAACGGGCGCGTGGTTGCCGTCTGTACTGGAGCTTTCCTACTCGCTCGTCTACGTCGTTGGACCGATCGGCCTAGCCGCACTCTACCGGTACTCCTCTCGCACGGAGGCCGACCGCTTCCTCGTCATTCTCCTGCTAGGGACGTTCCTCTCCTACGCCCTCTATCCGTTTTTCCCATCCGAGCCTCCGCGCACGGTGTTCCCTGGTGAGGATGCCCCGGCGATCGACACCGTCTTCCGCCGGTTCAACTGGTGGCTTCTTGGCGGCGGAGGCATCCACACGAGTGTGTTCCCTAGCGGACATGTATCCCACGCCTTCGCAGGGGCGTTTGGAATGTTGCAGGTGTTGCCACAGCATCGCTGGGTGGGCCGAGCGCTGGTTGGCCTGGCCATTTCAATCGCCTTGGCGACGGTATACGGTCGCTATCACTACGCAGTGGACGCGGTCGCGGGCTTGGGCGTCGCCCTGGCGGCCCTGTGGATCAGCATGACCCTAGACCGGCGAACGGACGGCGGACGCTGACAGCCCGACGTGAGCCTGCGGTCGATGGGCAGCTCGGGTGCCACAAAAAAGTAGCACGTTGGGCTTGAACGTGCGACCTAGTTCGATCGCGAGAAACGCCCGCTAGGCCCGCCCGAGATTCGGTATCATTGCCGGAACGCCGTCGGCCAAGAGAAGGAAGCAATACTGGCTCGTCAAGTCCGAGCCTTTCAACCTAGATCGGGAGTTGGACGGCAGCTTGGGGGAGGCAAGTAGTTGATACTGGAGCCGATGGCAGAGAAAAAGCGAGCCCGGCAGCTTCACCCACAAGGAGCGGCCCCCGGCGAGACCGAAGCCGGCCACCGAGCCGTAGGAACCGTGGAGACCTACGGCCGCCCGGTGCGCCTGCGCTGGGACCCCGACGGGGTGTTTAAGGTGGACGTGAGAGCCGGTTTGTTGGTGGATGTAAAAGCCGCCCTTTGCAGGGCACGGAGAATTTGCCTGGGTTTGAGGGAAGCTAACTTGGGCCACATGCCCTAGCCCGCATTTCTCACGACAAACCAGTAGGGGCGGGCCGCTGCGCCCGCCCAGAGAGGCTCTCGCGGGGTTGGGTTACGTGATCGAATGGGACGGAGTGTGGCTTACGAATGGGCGGACACGGCGGTCTGCCCCTACAAATAAAGTCCGTTCAACGCCGGTCGTCCGAAGGCTGGTGAGAAACGCGGGCTAGACGGTGACTTTGACTTCTTCGGTAAGCGGGGGTTGGGTAACAAAGGGGTCGTCGGGAATTTCCTCGCCGTCCTTGCGTAAGGCGCGGAGGTGGCAGAGGATAGCGTCTTGAGCCATCTCGCGGCCTTCCTCAACAGTGCGTCCGTAAGTAACGATCTCCGGCAGGGCAGGGACGAAAACTTGGTAGCCGCCTTGGGCCAAACGTTCAAACAGTACGGTGTAGCCGTACTCAGCCACCTGCTCCTCCTTGTGGACTGATTTGCTCGTGTTGCTCATAGGTGTAGGGTAGCAGGCGGGGAATACGTCAAGCGGAGGGTGTCGCGATTTTAGGCGAAAGGCGACACCTCCCGTCTCGCAAAAAAAACCCGCCAAAGGCGCTGATTTGGCTTGTAGCGATGTCGTATTACTCGCTAGCCGTTTGTTCTTTCTTTCCGCGCTCCCGCTGCTCGCGCAGGACGGCTCGCCGGCTTAGCCGAATCTTGTTGCCCTCCACAGCCAGGCATTTGACAAGAATCTGGTCTCCGAGTTTGAGCTCGTCGCGTACCTGACGAATGCGCTGTTCGGCGATCTCGCTGATGTGTAGCAGACCCTCGGTTCCCGGGAAGATTTCCACAAAAGCGCCAAAATCGACCGTGCGGGTGACTTTGCCGAGATAGGTCTTGCCGACTTCGGGGGAGGCGGTAAGGTCGGTAATCATCTGGATGGCCTTCTTGGCCGCCGCCTCGTCGGCGGAGGCAATCTGCACCGTGCCGTCGTCGCTGACGTCCACCTTGGCTCCGGTTTCCGCTACGATGCCCTTGATGACTTTGCCACCGGGTCCAATCACGTCGCGGATTTTTTGGATCGGGATTTTCAGAGTGTGAATGCGGGGCGCGAAACGCGAAATGTCGGTTCGAGGCTCGTCAATTGCCTGCGTCATGCTTTCCAGGATGCTCAGTCGCGCTCTCTTGGCCTGCGCCAGGGCCTTCTCCAGCACCTCGATGCTGACGTTCGGCTGCTTGATGTCCATCTGCAGCGCGGTGATACCGTCGGTCGTGCCGGCGACCTTGAAATCCATGTCTCCATAGTGGTCTTCCGCGCCTGCGATATCGGTCAGAACCGCGAAATCGTCGCCGTCGATGACCAGACCCATGGCGATGCCGGCTACCGGCGAGGCAAGCGGTACGCCGGCGTCCATCAGCGCCAGGGTGCCGCCACAAACGGTAGCCATCGAGCTGGAGCCGTTCGACTCCAGAATATCGCTGACGACGCGGATGGTGTAGGGAAAGTCCTCCCGGCTGGGCATGACGCCCGAGAGTGCCCGTTCCGCGAGCATGCCGTGGCCGATCTCTCGTCGACCGGCGCCACGAAGAAATGCTGTTTCACCAACGCTAAAGGGAGGAAAGTTATAGTGCACCATGAAGTGCTTTTCGAAGTCCGGCGCTTCCAGCCGCTCCTGCCTCTGGCCATCCAACTTCGTTCCCAGCGTCACCGTTGCCAGCGCCTGCGTTTCTCCCCGTGTAAAGACCGCTGATCCGTGCGTACGCGGCAGCACGCCGACTTCACAATGGATGTCGCGGATCTCGTCAAACGCCCGCCGATCGGGACGCAATTTGTCTTTCAGCAGCAACCGCCGGAAGATGTCTTCCTTGAGTTGGCCAAACAGGCGGCCCGCTTCCGCCGCCTTTTCTTCGTCGTCTTCAAAGGCCGTGGTCACCTGTTTCTTAACTTCTTTAACTTGATTCTGGCTCTCCAGCTTTTCATGCTTCTTTGTGTCCAACGCCTCGGCCAGTGAATCACCCCAGCGCTCCGCGATATCGTCATAGAGCTGCTGGTTGAACACGGGTGGCTCGACGGCCAGTTTGGTCTTGCCGGCCTTTTCGACGAGTTCGTGGATGCCCGAGATAATCTTGCGGCATGCCTCGTGGCCGAAGCGGATGGCTTCTAGAATCGCGTCTTCGCCAACCCGGTCGGCCATGGATTCGACCATCACGATGCCCTCATTCGCGGCGGCCACGATGATCTTCAAGTCGGCTTCTTCTCTTTGCTCATACCCGGGGTTGATGAGCCATTCCCCATTGAGTCTGGCCACGGCGACGGCGCCGATCGTGTTCGAGAAAGGTATCTCCGAGATCGACAAGGCTGCTGAAGCGCCGACCAGCGCTAGACTCGCCGGGTCGAATTCCGGGTCTGCCGACAACACCATGGCGATAACCTGGGTTTCGTTTTTGAACCCAGCCGGAAACAGCGGACGAATCGGTCGATCGATCAGCCGGCTGGTCAGGACTTCCTTTTCGGTGGGACGTCCTTCGCGTTTGATATATCCGCCGGGGAATCTCCCCGCCGAATAAGTGTACTCGCGGTAATCTACGGTCAGCGGGAAAAAATCAATTCCTTCCCGGGGGTGGTCCGAGGCTGTCGCGGTGACGAGTACGCGCGCATCCCCAGAGCTTACGAGAACTGCCCCGCCTGCCTGTTTGGCCAGCCGCCCTGTTTCTAACTGCAGCGTGCGTTGGCCGAGATCAATCTCTACGGTTTGCTTCATGATTTTTCTTATTCCTCCTGGAAAGCACGGCGCGCGGTGGATACAAGAACCCACAGGGCCCGCCTTTCCGAGCTTTAGAAAATCCAAGATGGAAGCGGAAATACGGTGTGCGGAGGTTGCGCCTCAGGGGAGATTCGCCACGTGGGGCGATCGCGGAGTTCCTATCCTAAGGGGCGGTCGACCATTTCAAATGGAAGCAACCGCCGCCGATCACGCCTCAGCGTCGTTCGAACTCGGACCGTCTTCCCCTCTTGGCCCAACCTTTAACCGGATGAACTACCCGCGCAGACCTAGACTGCCAATCAGTTTTCTGTACCCGGAAGGGCTTCCCTTTTTCAGGTAGGTCAGCAGCCGCCGACGGCGACTCACCATGGCCAGCAGGCCACGGCGCGACGAGAAGTCCTTCTTGTGGGTTTTGAGGTGCTCGGTCAACTCGGCAATCCGCCGCGACAAAATGGCGACCTGCACCTCAGGAGACCCAACATCAGATTTGTGCGTCTGATATTGGGCAACGATGGTTTCCTTGGCCTGCTTCGCCAGGGGCATTCAGTTCGTCGACACTCCTTTAAGCGCTTCTATCTCGTTGTTTTTGTGTCTGTTTCTAGACGTGAGTATAGCACAAGCCCGCGGGACGCAGATACAACATTCAGAGGGGAAATGTTTCCTTCAGCCCGCTTTTCTCACCAGCGTCCGGACGACCGGCGTTGAACGAACGTTATTCGCAGAGGCGGACCGCCGTGTCCGCCCATTTTTGAGATTCAAACTCCGTCCCACTCGATCACCCCACCCATCCTCGGACGAAAAGTGTTGCCTATGTGCCTGGACTCACGTGTTACCCATGTCCCCGGTTTGTACCCCCTCGCTGGGCAGGCGCGGCGGTCTGCCCCTACTGTTTCGTCGTGCGAAGAAACACTGGCTAGCTCTTTGCCCGGCCGCCGGCGTTGTTCTTTTCCCAAATGAGCCGCAATCCGTTGAGGGTCAGGTGTTCGTCGATCTCCTGAATATGGCGGGATTCAGGACAGATGACCCGGGCCTCGCCGCCCGTTGCGATCACCTTGGTGTCCGATCCCAGCTCCGCCAACATCTTCTCCAGAATGGCGTCCACCATTCCCAGGGCGCCGTAGTAGAGACCGGACTGTAAGCATGCGATCGTGTTTTTTCCTATCACCCCGGCCGGTTGTCGGATATCGATCCGCGGCAAGCGGGCGGTGCGGCGAAACAGCGCTTCCGAGGCCACCCCGATCCCGGCGCAGATCACCCCTCCCAGGTATTCCGCCTTGGCCGAGATGGCGTCGAAGGTGATCGCCGTCCCGAAGTCAACGGCGATGCAAGGTCCGCCATAACGGTCGTAGGCGGCTACGGCGTTCACGATACGGTCGGCTCCGACTTCCGCGGGGTTATCCGTGAGTATTGTTATGCCGGTTGCCGTGGTCGCCGAAACAAACAGCGGATGCGTCTGGAAATAGCGGGCGGCCATCTCCTCCAGCGAGGCGTCGAGCTGTGGTACGACGGAGGAAATGATGATGCCGTCTATTTCGCCGCTATCAAGCTGCGCCAAGGAGAAGAGGTTCCGGAAGAGGACGCCCCAGCCGTCAATCGTTTGTGCCGTGTCGGTCTCCAGCCGCCAATTGGCCGCGAGCTCGGCGCCGCGGTAGACGCCTAAGGCAAGCTGAGTATTCCCGACATCGACGGCGAAAAGCATTTTTTTGGCTCAACGGCGCTCGTCAGATTACGAGGTGTTTGCGCTTCGTGGCCGCCAAGGTGTGAAAAAATCGGAGACTGTCACAAACGGCTTCCTAGAAGACACGTAAGACAAACAGATCAGCCGCGCTTGACTGTCCCCAGTATTTTTTCACACCTTCCCGTAGCCGAGCTTTCCCGGTTAGGAGTTCGCTGATTCGTCCCACGGTCGAACACTCCCCGCCAGGATGGGTTCGAGCGACCCATCGTCGCGCTTGAGCAGCAGAACGCCCGCGTCGTCCAATCCGTCGGTCGTGCCGACGATCACCTCTTTGCCGGTCTCAATGGCTACCCGCTTCCCTCGAGCGTAGCTCGAAGCGCGTGAGAAAGCGTTTACGATTGCTCTTGGACCTCGCTCCAAGAACATTTCATAATAGCGCTCGCTGTTGCGCAAAACCTTATCGAGAACCACCTCCCGAACGTACTCGCCGCCGGTTTCGATTCTCAACGACGTGGCCGTGTCGGCCAGCGCGGCCGGCATCTGAGCCTGGTTAACGTTGATGCCGACGCCGGCGACGGCGTAGCGAACGCGTTCATCCTCGGCTGCCATCTCGACCAGAATTCCCGCGCACTTCTTGCCATCGAGCAGCACATCGTTGGGCCAGCGGATGTCGCACTGGCGTCCGCAGACCTCGCCGATGCCTCGCGCTACGCCGAGACCGATCGCCAGCGTCAAAATCGCCGATTGCGCCGCCGGCATCGGCGGCCGCAAAACAATCGAAAAATATAAACCCACACCCGGCTCGGAAATCCACGACCGCCCCAGCCGCCCTCGGCCGGCCGTTTGCTGTTCGGCGATGACCACGGTTCCTTCAGGCGCATCCGCCTCGGCAAGAGTCGTCGCCTTGAGCATCGTCGTCTCGAGCTTCTCAAACCGATGAATCACCTGGCCGAAGCTGGGTCGGGCGGGCATGAGATGCAATAGAGGGAGGCGCCCATCTACTTTAATGGCTAGGCGCCCGTCCGCCACTTGATCGAGGGGCGCTTGCCCGTTGATGCGCAGTCGCGAAGGTAGAGGTTGATCAACGTCTGGTACGGAACGCCCAGCTCAACGGACAGCTCCTTGAAATAGTCCAAAGCCAGCGTGTCCAGCCGGATGGTGATCTGCTTCTTGAGGCGCTTCGCGTATGGGTTTCGGCGGGCCTTGGAGAAGTTGTAGCTTTTCCTCATTTGAAAATTCTCCGCTTGTATTCGAGTTGCTCTGAGCGGTTGGCTCTGCGCGCTGAAATGATGCGTATCATGTCTTCTGCCTGTCGATAGCAGTGACAGACGACGAGCGTCCGGAGCCGGAGGCTCAGCCCTAGCAGGAGAAAGCGACCTCCTCGGAATGATCCGGATCTGCGATGAGTAAGGCGTTTTCATCGTAAAGAAGATCGTGGAGGCCTCCTCAAACGATACGCCGTCCTTCCTTCGGTTGGCAGCAGCCTTGGCTTCATCCCAGTCGAAGCTAAGCCCAACCATGATACACTACATTGTAACTACACTTTAATGTCATGTCAATTCTTCTGGCGAGCTTTGGCCTCGGGCCGCCGCGCGTCACCTTAGACGAAAGCTGATATCGACGGCCGGGGCCGAGTGCGTGATCGCACCGGCGGAAACGTAACCGGCGCCTGCTTCGGCGTAGCCGCGGACGTTATCCAACCGAATGCCGCCGGATACTTCGATGACCGCCCGCCCGGCGATCATGGCTACCGCTTCGCGGACCTGCTCCACCGTGAAATTGTCGAGCAGCAGATGGCCGGCGCCGGCTTCGAGCGCCTCCTCCAGCTCGTCGAACGTACGCACCTCGATCTCGACCTTGTGGCCACGCGGCCGCGTCTTTGCGAGAGCTTGACGCACCCCTCCGGCTGCGGTGATGTGGTTGTTCTTGACAAGGATGGCGTCGAAAAGCCCCAGACGATGATTGACGACGCCACCGGCGCGGGCGGCTAGCTTTTCAAGCCGGCGTAGTCCCGGTGTGGTTTTGCGTGTGTCGAGCACCTGGCACCCGGTTCCCTCTACGACTTTGACGAACTGGCGGGCCAGGGTGGCGATGCCGCTCAAGCGTTGCAAGAAGTTGAGCGCCGTTCTCTCGAGCGTTAAGAGCCGTCGAGCGGAACCCGAAACACGGGCGACGACCGCGTCGCTGTCGAGCTGATCTCCGCTTGATCGCAGCAGCTCGACATTTTCCTGGTCATAAACCTCAGGTAGGATCTCGATCCCCGCCAGGATCAGCAGTTCCCGAGTCAAGAAGAAGCCTTCGGCTGTCTGATCCTCGTCTACGCACGCCTCGGTCGTGATGTCGCCGCTGCCGATGTCTTCGGCCAGCGCGCGGCGTATGGCGTCGGTGATTTCCGGGTGTTGCCAGCTCACAATGGCAGGATGGGGCCGATCGAAGCGGCCGGCAGGGTCATCTCGGTGCTGCCTGCCGGAAAATTTCTTCCATCGGAACGACGATGTCGGAGTTCGTGACCTTCAGCAGGCCGCCTTCGGCTTCCCGCATACCGTCGGTCGTGAAGTCGTACGCGTGACGAGTCGAGGGGTCAATGAGCCAGACGTGCTGCACTCCCATGGCGAGGTAGTCGTCGACTTTTTCGTGCATCGCCGACATGCGATCGTCTTGGGACAGGATTTCGATGCACAAAACGGGCGCCCTTTGGACGATGGGGTCGTCTGGGTCATCGGCCCAGACAACACAGATATCGGGAACCCTGAACCGGGTAGCCTTGACCTGGACACGTTGCGCTACGAGTGCGACAACGCGCCACTCCTTCTCGTGGGCGACCAGATGGGCCAATATCAGTCCCTGGATCCGGCTATGATCCCTTTCTCCCAAATTGCGCTCCAATACCAGGCCGTCGACATACTCGCGGTCCGGACTGTAACTCGTGGAGAGATATTCTTCAACGGACACGATCGTTGAAGCTTGCATGCCCTCAGGTTAACCTATTCGCAAAGTTGGAAGCGGAGGCACGGTAAGTCGTGCCCGTCTGCCGGAGTTCTGTAGCTACCGACAGGATATGATCGCCCTCATCAGCGTGAGGGTGAGGAAAAAAGAGCCGCGGGTGTGCCCGCAAACCACGCTGGTTACCCCTGCGGTACAGGCTCTGCATGCAGGGCACGGCGGACGGCTTCGGGCTCGCGGTCAATGATGGTGAGGAGCACGCGGGCGGGTCCTTCGGGCTGCCGGCGGCCCTGCTCCCAGTTCCGCAAGGTCGCGGTGCTGATGCCGAATCGTTCCGCGAACCGTTGCTGGGACACCCCCAGCTTGGCGCGCACACTCCTGACGTCGACGCGGCCGGGAACCTCCACCCGGTGTTCCAAGGTTCCCGCTTTGCTCCCCGTTGCGTACCGAACGGCGTTCTCGAGCCCGACGATGATTTCGCCGCCCAGTGAATTCGGTTTCCGCCTAGTGCTTTTCGCTTTTCTGTTTGCCATAGGCTGCCTTCAGCTCCTGCGAGTTTTCGTATGGCCTGCCGTTCGCTGGGCGTCAGATCAGTCCATTTGGTCTCAATCAGACCCGTTGTCATTGTAGACTGCTCAACGTCTCTCGTATCCTTTTGATTTGCGATTCGTAGTCGGCCAACTTCTTCCGGATCGACCCGACAACATGGGGCGGCGCCTTCGAGAGAAACTGTTCGTTGCCGAGTTGGCGCTTGGAGGAGTCCCTTGCCTTTTCTATAGGTTGGAACTGTTTAGTCAAGCGATTCTTCAGGATTTTGGTTTCTTCGGCGGGCAATTCCAGTTGCAGGTCGAAATCCTTGCCATGGTGCATGGCTTTGCCTTGTGGGGCGCGGCCAGGCTTGGCGGTAAGCTTGACGTTCGCCAGCCTCGAGGGGGCCGCAGCCTGCTCCGTCACGACTTCGACCACCTCTGCGCGATGGCCGTAGCAGATTCCTTCCAACCCGGTTTTGGGCGGAATGCCCATCTCGGCTCGCAAGTTCCTTAAGGCGACAATGATCTCCCGCAGCAGTTCGACTTGACGCTCGGCTTCCTTGTCGGTCAGGGCCGGGTGCTCGGTGGGATAAGTTGCCAAGGCGATAGATTTGGGCCTTACCGTCGCGCCGGCCGTCAACCGCTGCCAAAGTTCCTCGGTGATGAAGGGCATCACCGGGTGCAGTAAGCGTAGCGCCCGCTCCATCGCCGCCAGCATGTTTTTCCACTCCGGGGTCAGGCCGGAATTTTCCCGGAACGAAAGTTTCTTGAGCTCCACGTACCAATCGCAGAACTCGCCCCAAAAGAAGTGATAGAGAAGATTGGCCGCCTCGTGGTAACGGTATTTCCCGATGTGGCTGTTGACAAGACCGGCGACTTCGTTGAGACGCGAGAACATCCAACGGTCTTCAAGGGACGGACGGCCGTTCCCGGTCGCGGCTTCGGGGACAAACCCGTCGGGATCCTCAGGCGACCACGGTTCAGCGCCGGACTTCTCCAGACTCAAGAAGATAAAGCGAGCGGCATTCCAAATCTTGTTCGCAAATGTGCGACCACCAGCGATGCGTTCCTCCGAGAGCACAACGTCCGACCCTTGCCCCGCGGCGACAACCAGAGCGAAGCGAACGGCGTCGGTCCCGTACTTGTCGGTCATCTCGATGGGGTCGATGACGTTCCCTTTGGTCTTCGACATCTTTTGCTTGTCGGCGTCGCGAACCAGCCCATGGATGTAGACCTGGCGGAAGGGGACGTCGCCTGCCATCTCGATGCCCAGCATGATCATCCTGGCCACCCAGAAGAATAGGATGTCGAAGCCGGTATTGAGCAGCGAGGTGGGGTAGAAAAGCTTCAGATCTGCGGTTTCATCGGGCCAGCCCATGGTCGACAAGGGCCACAGCCCGGAGCTGAACCAGGTGTCGAGCACGTCCTGGTCTTGCGCGAGTTTTTCGCCGCCGCACTTGCTGCACAAAGCGGGATCGTCGCGTGTGACGATGACTTCCCCACAGTCCGCGCAATACCAAGCGGGAATGCGGTGGCCCCACCAAAGCTGCCGCGAGATACACCAGTCGCGTATGTTGCGCATCCACTCGAAGTAGTTGCGCCGCCACTGGTCGGGAATGATTTCGATGTCGCCCGCCTCGACGGCTTTGATCGAAGGCTCTGCCAGCGGCTTAGTCCGAACGAACCACTGCGTGGATACGCTCGGTTCCACGATGGATTTACAGCGCTGGCAACGGCCGATATTGTTGGTGTAGTCTTCGATCTTTTCGATCAAGCCCTGGTCTTGGAGGCTCTTGACGATTTGTTTGCGTGCTTCGAAGCGGTCCAGGCCGGCGAACTCCCCGGCCTTCTCGTTCATGCGCGCTTGCTCGTCCATTACGGTGATGAATTCGAGGTCGTGGCGCTTCCCGGCCTCGAAGTCATTCGTGTCGTGGGCCGGCGTAACCTTGACGACGCCTGTGCCGAACTCGGGGTCGGCAAGCTCGTCGCGAATAACGACAAGCTGACGCCCGACGAGAGGCAGCGTGACGGTCTTATCCCATAGGCGGCGGTAGCGCTCGTCCTTGGGATTGACGGCGATCGCCGTATCGCCCAGCATTGTCTCGGGACGGGTGGTGGCTACAACGACGTGCTCGTCGTTGCCGGTGACGGGATAGCGGATGTGCCAGAGGTGGCCTTGCTGTTCGGAGTAAACGACCTCTAAATCGGAAACGGCGGTGCCACATCCAGGACACCAGTTGATCAGGTACTCGCCGCGGTAGATGAGCCCCTTTTCGTAAAGCCGGACAAAGGCTTCGCGGACGGCCCGCGAGAGCCCGGCGTCCATGGTGAAGCGCTCACGGGTCCAGTCACAACTGGCGCCAATGCGCTTGAATTGGTTGACGATCGTCCCGCCGTACTCTTCTTTCCAAGCCCAGGCGTGTTCGAGAAACTTTTCGCGCCCGATGTCACGGGGCTCGATCCCTTGCTCGCGCAATTGGCGCGCCACCAGCATCTCGGTGGCGATGCTGGCGTGGTCGGTACCGGGCAGCCATAAGACGTTGTAGCCCTGCATGCGCCGCCAGCGCATGGTGATATCGGTCTGGGCGATCTCGTACATGTGCCCCATGTGCAGGGCTCCGGTGACGTTGGGCGGCGGGACAACGAGCGAAAAAGGGGGCTTCGAGCCGTCCGTCGAGGCGACGAAGAGTCCTTCTTCGACCCACCATTTCACCCAATGAGGCTCGAACTGCTGAGGCTCGTAAACTTTCTCTAATGTCATGGAAAAGCGGGCAGGAACGGATCAGGACCAATATAGCATGGGGGTCGGGAAATACCTTTCGTGCGGCCACCGGATCCGGGGCGTGCTTGTCGGCGCGCAAAGTTCTTGCCCAGAGCTTGTGGAGAAGAGCCGGCGGGATTGGCTTTCCGTGGTTTTGGGGAACCTGCTCCGGCGTGAGGATCGCCGGCTACGCCAATTCGTCAGCCAGCGTTTCCGATCGGCGGGCGGCAGCCTCCAGGGCGTCGATGAAAGCGTCGTTTAAGCCATGCTTGTCGAGTTGTTCCAGACCGGCGGCGGTCGTGCCTCCGGGTGTGGTTACGCGGCTTCGCAGGGCCAACGGACTGAGTCGGGATTCGCGCAGAAGTTTGGCGGTGCCGGCAAAGGTTCGCTCACAGAGTTCGAGTGAGAGATCGTCGGCCAGCCCGAGGTTTGCTCCCGCCTTCGCCATCGCTTCCATGACTGCGCAAACAAATCCCGGGCCGCTTGCCGCGAGCGCTGTGACAGCATGCATGAGGTGTTCGGGAACGGATATGACGGCGCCTACGGACTCGACAATTCGTTCGACGAACAGCTGCTGTTCGCGGGTTGCCCCTTGATTCGCACAGATCGCCGTTGCGCTTTCCCGCACACTCATCGCTAGGCTGGGCATGGCCCGAAAGACGGCGATTTCGCACGAGAGAAGGTGTTCGATGCGTTCGATCGGAACGGCGGCAGCCATCGACACGAGAACGTGGCTGGGCCGCAGCGCCGGGTTGATGTCGTCGATGACCTCGGGAACCTGGGCGGGCTTTACACCGAGAATAACAAGATCAGCGCAGGAGGTTACGTCGGCGTTGTTGCCGGCCGATGCCGAGATGCCATATTTCTCTGCAACGGTGGACGCATGCTGCGAAGACCGTGTGGTGGCAAGCAGCCTATCACGAGAAATGGATCCGGCTTGGAGCAGTCCGTCAATCAGCGCGCCCCCTACATTGCCGGCGCCAACGACAGCGATCGTAGGGTCGAATATCATTCGGCCATTGTAGCGGTATCAGGGAAGGGGGCCATCGTGCCGGAGTTGCGGCGAACTTCCGTCGGGGAAGTTACGGTCACGCCGCAATGCTTCGTTTCCTCGTTTGGGAAGGCGAGGGCTGAGGAAGAAGCAAATGCCTCGCGGGCGCGAGGCTTGCTGCATCATTTCGCAAATACGGTTACGTAAGGTGGCCGACCGCGGACGCGATGAATCGCGCCCCTACTGATGGGCTTGAGCATCTCGCGTTCAAACGTAGGGGCGCAATGAATTGCACCCGAGCTGATGAGCCGCAATACCTCGACAAGCTGATTGATACGTAACTGTATTTGCGAAATACTGTACTTCGTCACGGAGCGGTTGGCGCCGCACGACCGAGCCAGAAGAGAAGGGACGCGGGCCCCACAGATTCAGGGATCCCGCGTCTTCGTCCAGCGTCCGCCGGCCGGCTGCGTCCGGGGCAGATTACGTCTGAGATTTAGCCTCTTAGCCTGCGTCGGCCCGTTCGACTATTCGGTCTCTGCGGCCTCTTCTCGAGTTAGTATGCCGAGCGCACCCAAGATTCTCCTCTGGCGGTCCACGATCAGGTCGAGCTTATCCGTGACCGTTACGTGTTCGGCGCCGGACGTCTCGCCATGGTCTTGAATGAGAAATTCATTGAAATGGTCGTGGCCGTTAAGGTGGCGCAAATAGCTAATTTCCTTGGTTTGGAGGTCACCTCGGAGAACTCCACCCGGGAATTCGGTGGAATGAAGATTGAGGTAGAAAGCCTCAGAATCCCCGAAAATACCCTCGATCGCAGCTAGGCCTTCGGGGGCGGTGACTTCCACTTGAAACCAGAGCTCGCCAACGCGGGCGTCATCGACACGCGTCATACGCGAGCTGATCACGACGGGCCCGGCTTCGAAGAAGCGTCCTTGGTGGATGTGCATCGCAACGAGGTTTTGGGGCAGGTCAAAGAAGTACTCGATGTGGAAATTGACCCAGGCTTCGACGAGCTCATGCGTGTCGTTGTCACGTGAAGCGTGAATGTGAATCTCAGCGTAGGCATGGGCGAACTCTCCGCCGACCGCGGCCGGCGGCACTTCATTAAAGGGATACATAAAGAACTCGTAGTACATCGACTGCAGTGTCCGTGTCGGCTGGGCCGACAGCATTAGAGGCAACAGTACGGCTATCAGTGTCAAGATACAGATGCGTCTCATGGTTTTTCTCCTTTAGCTTTTCAGAAATGTGGCGACACCGCGTCCGCTGCGAGTGTCGCTCTGAGGCCGACGGTCCCTGGGTTGGACCGAGGCCTGGTGTCCCACGCAAAGTTTCGACGTGCTGGACCTCGGATTGGCGAAGCCGCCGCCGGCTCGACCGACTGCGCTGGGACCGTGCGAGTTGAACAATAGCGAGCCGGAGCCGAGTTCGAGCCGTTTAGTCAAAATGGGACCGGGGTGGACGCGGGCCCCGGAGATTTATGGAACCCGCGTCTTCGTCCAATGTCCGCCGGTCGGCTGTGTCCGGGCAGATTACGTCCGAGATTTAGCCTCTTAGCCTGCGTCGGCCCGTTCGACTATTCATCACGTGTCAGGTTGTGCGCAGCTCAGTATGTTGTGCGCAGCCAACAGTCTCCTCAGGCGATCCAAGGCTTCGTCGAGCACACCCAAATTGTTGCCCCGATCGTGTCGAGTGCGGTCGCATGGGCGCGCAGCACCGCACCGCTACCCCTTATTCCTTGCTACGCAGCTCCTCAAGGTCAGCGAGATCCTGACGGGTCAGGATACCGAGCGCGGCAGCTGTGCGACTAACCAGGTCCAGTAGCTTGTCCAGTTTGGGCGGCCCGGTCGGTCCGCTCAACTGCCCGCGCAGGAGCCCAGGCGGGTTACTCGCCGAGTGAATATTGAGGTAGAACTCCTTTGGGTCGTTGATCACATCTTCGACGACAGTCAACTCAGCGGGGTCGTCTACGATCCGGTGAAACAAGAGTGTGCCCTTGCCCTTCATGGGCACGTCAACCGGGGTGCCACCGAACTCGAAGCCCGAGCGGATGACGATCGGTCCGCTTACCCCCTCGGGTCCCTTGTGAATGTGCATTGCTAGGAGGCTCTCTGCCTGGCCGAAATAGTAGTTCACCACATTGAAATCTACGGCAGCCTTTGTTGCCGTGCCATCGTCATCGCGCCAAACGACTATCAAAATTACTGCAAATGGGGTATCCACTTGACTCAGGTGACCCCAAGATGTAGTATGCGCCTTCGTGGAGGATTATCCACGCGACCTGCTCGAGTTCGAGGTACGCTTCGCCAGCGAAGAGGCCTGTCGCGACTATCTGTCCGCGTTGCGCTGGCCGGAGGGTTTCCGCTGTCCGGGATGCGGGCATGAGCGGGCTTGGCCGGTGCGCAAAGTGTGGTTCGAATGCGCTCGCTGCGGGCGGCAGACGTCGGTGACCTCGGGCACGATCTTCCAAGACACACGTAAGCCGCTGCGGCTGTGGTTCCGGGCGATCTGGCACGTCACTTCGCAAAAGAACGGGGTCAGCGCGCTGGGTCTGCAGCGCGTTCTCGGGTTGGGCAGCTATCAAACCGCGTGGACCTGGATGCACAAGCTGCGGCGAGCGATGGTGCGTCCGGGGCGGGAGCGATTGGCGGGCGTAGTCGAGGTCGATGAGACCTATTGGGGCGCTGAGGAAGAGGGTGTGAGCGGCCGGCAGACCGAGCGTAAAGCCTTGATTGCAGTAGCCGCGGAAGAGAGAGGCCGCGGGCTAGGACGGATCCGCATGCAGCGCGTGCGGAACGCATCGGCGGCCAGTTTGATGCCCTTCGTGGAGGAGTCGGTCGAGCCGGGAAGCGTGGTGCACACCGACGGCTGGCTGGGCTACGAGCCGCTGGAGAAGAAGGGCTACCAGCATCGCATCGTCTTTCTGTCGGGCCGCCGCAAGCAGGCCTCGGAATTATTGCCGAGGGTGCACCAAGCGATCTCGTTGCTCAAGCGCTGGCTGCTGGGCACGCACCAAGGCGCGGTTAGCCACGAGCATCTGGACTACTACCTCGACGAGTTTGTGTTCCGCTTCAACCGGCGCAACTCACGCAGCCGGGGAAAACTCTTCTACCGCCTTGTGCAGCAGGCAGTCGCCGTGGACCCAACGCCGTATCGATCGATCGTCGCCGACTGGGACGCCGAGGCCCCGTGAGCCCAACCACAAGATGTTGGGGTTACCTGAGTCAAGTGGATACCCCATATTACTGCATTCCCACTAGCAGTACGGTCCGTGACAATAGGCACCTCACGGGAAGGGCTTAAAGCCACTTGGAGCAAGACCGTCTCGTGTATGTCGGCTGATAGGGTTGACGACAACATCATGATTGCCATCAAGGTCAAAAGCACAAAATGTTTCATCACCATTCTCCTTTCGTGTGTGTTCCTGAGCCCAAGGCATACGTTTCTCATAGGATTCTCCTTTCGAACGTTGGCATCGCGCGGCGGTGCTAAGTCTCGCAGTGAGGTCAGCGTAGGAGCGTGGACCGACCGGTAAGCTTACAGCCACCCCGGTTCACGCGCCACAGAGCCTAAGCTGCCGGTCCGCCCGGTGTGTGGACGGCTGAGGACGCTTTTCCCCGTAACGGTTGATATCGTAGTAAGTCCTACTAGACAAGAAGAACCAGAGGGCGTACGTTGTAAAGCGAGCCCACTCTCGGCACGAAAAAGTCCGGTCTCGACCGACCACGACTTCGACCCCCAAAAGACCTCCGCAACGGCAGTCGCGAATATCGAGACGAACATTACCACATTTGATAAATGCAGGTCAAGCGGAGGATGCAGGGAGGATTCAGTGAAATGGGGTATGCACTTCACTCCCGAAGCCCCAAGATGATCTAGTATCCAGACTCTGGAGGACTCCTCGACGACGCTGGAGGCGTTTAAAGAGCGCTTCGCCGTCAGGTTTCAAATTCAACCGGCGCCGTCCCACCACGGGCCGCAATGAGCTGCGACGGTCGGACCCACGACCTCTGCCGGATTGTCCCCGCCGCGGGCGCAGCCAACGCAATCGCCGACCACAAAATATGGGGTAGTCGGGAGTAAAGGGCATACCCCAATCAGTGAATTCCAGGGGAACCCCATCCCTCTCAGAGGGATTATGCCGCGGTCAGATAGCGAATGTTGTGCAGTAGGATCACTTACGCCCCTACTCCTCCCAGCGCTTGCTCGAAGAAGGCTTTGGTTTGGGCGGCGGTGTTTTCCCATGTGAATCGACGTGCCCGCTGACGTCCTGTCTCACCAAGGGCCGACGCGATTTGGGGTGTTTCGAGGACGCGCTCCATGGCGGTGGCAATATCGGAGGCACTAAGCGGGTCGGCTAAGATAGCGGCGTCGCCCACGATTTCCGGAATGGCGCCTCGGTCGGACGCAACGATCGGCAGCCTTGCCGCCATGGCTTCGGTCAGAGGCATACCGAAGCCTTCATAGAGCGAAGGAAATACAAACAGCGCCGCGGAGTGGTACAGGGCGGGCAACAGGGAGCGGCGCACATACCCGGTCAAGATGACACGCTGCGCCTTAGCGGCCAGACGACGAATCCCGGCGCTCTTCCACCCTGTCGCGCCCGCGATCACTAGCGGGTAAGTGTTCTTTAGTTCATCCTTCATGGAAGAATAGGCCGCGACCACCGTCTCCAGGTTTTTGCGAGGTTCCATGGCGCCTACAAAAAGGATGAACTTTTCCGGCAACCCGTACTTTTTTCGGACCAGGTATCTCGCGGCGTCGCTGGACGAAAAAAAGTCTTCGTCCACGCCGTGATATACGACCGTTATCTTTTCCGGCGGAAGACGAAACTGCTCCGCCAAATCCTTTTTGACGGCGTTGGAGGGCACCAGGATTCGAGCCAGTTTGGGGAGCGTGTTGTCCACGAAGTTCTTGAAGTAACGGATCGTGCTGGCCGTGTGACAGCTAGGCAACGTCAGCGGTGTCGGGTCGTGAACCTGGGACGTCAAACAGACGCCGCGAGGCAGTTGCCAAACGTGTTGGGTCGCGTGGAACAAGTGCGCTTTGCGCGTGGCCGGCGACGCCAGCGACAAACCCGAGTAGTTCGAGGCCAAGACGCAGCCCAGCCTGACCGCGGTGCCTATCGGCGGGTAGTTCGATCGTTCGTTTTGATTAGGTTTGAGGGTCTTCAGAAAGGGGAACAGGCGGATCCGATGGGGGGAGAACGAGGGGATCAACTCCTTCAGAAGAGAGTAATGATAGTTTTTCACCCCGGCACTGCGCATCAGCAAGGGGGTGGCGTCATAGACGACGTTCACGGCTCTCCCCCGGGGCCTTGCGCCTGGGTTGACCTGCTGCGGACTGCAGGTTCTCGATCTCCGAGGCCTGGCGTTTAACTTCCCAGTCCAGCATACCGATCTTTTGGGCCAACAGAATGTTATTGTCCTTCAGATCCGACATTTGGACTGAAGCACGGAAGAACGTAAACAGGAATAGCAGACCCGCAATGAGAACCAATACTAGGGATGGATCGTCGATGCCTAGGGTCAACGAGAGCCAACGAAGTGCGGGTTCGGAAATCGAGAGCGCCAACAGCAGGACAGCCGCTCCGAACCAGGCCATCGAGTACTCGACGCGGATGTGTTCGCGCCGCACGGCGCGAATGATCTGCAGCAGCAAAAGCAAGCTGAAGACCACCGCTGCTACGCGAATTCTCTCCACATCTAGCCTCGTTGTCCCGTGTGATAGCGGCGCTCGTATTTGATGACGTTGACGAAGACACCCAACAGAACACGAACCATATAGTAGACGGCAGTCCGCGTGTTGATCGTCGAGCGGCCACTCTAACGAGGAAACATTTTTATTGGCACTTCCCGGAAGCTCAAGGCCTTTCGTTTAAGAACGACGAGAGCTTCGATTTCAGGGTATTCCAGGGGAAAACTGCGACTGAAGACTTCCAGCGCGCGTCGGTTGACCGCCACAAAGCCCGACGTCGGATCCGTGATGCGTCTGCCCAGGATGGGATAGAGGACCCACGAGAAGATCTGGGCGCCCAATCGTCGTAGGGGCTGGATCGGGTAATGGTTCGGGCCCAGGTAGCGATAGCCTGTGACCATGTCGTAGCCACCCTCATCCATCGCTTTGAGTAGGGTGGGGATGTCGCTCGGATTGTGTTGGCCATCGCCGTCAACCCGAACGACTCTGTCGAAGCCCTGTTCGAAGGCAAAACGGTATCCCGTTTGGACGGCGCCGCCAAGTCCGAGGTGGTGCGGGAGTCGGAATACGTCGGCCCCCGCAGCGGCGGCGGCCTCGGCCGTAGCGTCCTGGGAACCATCGTCGATCACAGCGATCGGTGTGTCGCCGAGAACTTCCAGTACTGACTTTACGACGTGGCCGACGGCACCTTCTTCGTTGTAGGCGGGGACGATTACCAATACGGATTGGCCGTTAGAAATCATGAACCCTCATCCGCAAGCGGTTTGAGCCCCGTGCCGCGGGCGGCGCTGCGGGATAGAAGCCTCGTCATTGCCGCGCGATTTCGGTCGCCGAGCTGTAATGTTGGCGTAGCAGTTCCCGGAAAGCCCGCACGCTCAGCACACGAGTCCGTTGCACCTGGCGTCTTTTCAAAAGCAGTTGCGGCAGATGGATGAGCGTGCTCCAGTGGGCAGACATTACTATTACCACAAGTTGCCACCACCTATTTTGGCGGTTTTCAAATTCGGAAGCCAGGCCGCGTCCCTCGATGCGCGCTCGGGCATGTGCCGCGTACCGATATAGCGAGTACCAGGGTACGAGGGGCCACAGCACGACCGGGAAGACCTTACATACTGTGTAGAGCCGATTCCGCTCCACAAAGTGAGCCTTGAGGGTGGAAGCTCGCCCGGCCGATCCCGAGTAGTCGTGGTCGACCTGTGCCGTGGGCACGTAACGACACTCCCAACCTGCTAGCCGAGCCCGCAGGCCTAGGTCTGCGTCCTCACAGTAGAGAAAGTAGTCGGGATCGAAGACGCCGATCTCCTCGAGCATCGAACGGCGGTAGAGCGCGGCGCAGGCGCTGGGCAAGAGCGCGGCCGAGGGTTGTGCATACTCCAGGATGGGTCTGCGGTGGCCGCGTTGTTTCGTCGTGCCATCGCCGTAGATATTGAGTCCGGCGGAGTCGAGCCGGTCGGGACTACTTCGCAGACGAATCTGCGACGCACACATACCGATTTTCGGATGGTCGGCGCAGGCTGCGATAAGCTGGGCAAGCCAGTTTTCAGCCGGATAGGCGTCATCGTTAAGGGTACAGACGAACTCTGCTTCCGATGCCGCGATGCCTTGGTTCACCGCCTGGGCGAAGCCGGCATTCTTGTTGTTGGCGATGATTCGGACTCCGGGAAGATCGGCGAATCCGGATGCCGCTCCGCTTCCGCTGTTGTCCACGACGATCGTTTCAAAGCTGTCGAACTTCTGTTGCCTAAGAGCATCCAGGCAGTGCCTGAGGTTTTCTCCGGCATGCAGAGTGGGCACGATGACCGAGGCGCGCGGCGGGTGCAAAGTAGGATCTTAGCATCTCGTGGGCCGGGGCCAGACAGCGCGGTCGTTCACGCTACCAATGTGCTCTAGAGGAGATCGCCGCGCGTGCCACGAACCGCGCTTGGTATCGATTGGGCGGCCCCAAGCTGATGAAACCTACGGGCCTGCTGCCGCGGTTTCGTCGCTTCTACGCCTCGCAAAAGCGGCTATCATATACCAGCCGACCGAGCCGCTCCCGCAAAGGCGACGGGGACCGGTTTGTGCGACACCACGGCCGTCTACCGCAATGCCAACCCCTTTACGCATTGGTGTCAATGCCCTCTACCTAATTCCCGGGGGAGTAGGGGGCACGGAGATCTATCTTCGCAATTTTCTCGAAGCGTTGGCCCGGATCGATGATCGGAACCGCTACTTCGTATTCACTTGCAGCGAGGCGGGTGGGGAGATCTGTCCCGCGGCGCCGAACTTCGAGGCGGTAGTGAGTCGAATACCGGCCCGGATTCGTCCTGCGCGGTTGATTTGGGAGCAGACGGGTCTGCCGATGCAGGCTATCAAACGCCGGCTCGACGTGTTGTTTTCGCCGGGGTTTACTTCGCCGCTTCTCGCGCGCGGCAAAAGAGTGACCGTGATTCACGATCTGCAGCATAAGAGACAACCCGGGAACTTCGGCCTTTTGGAGCAAGCGGCTTGGCACTGGTCAGTTTGGCAGTCGGTGAAGTCTTCGCATCTGCTTTTGACGCCTTCGGAGGCTTCACGAAGCGATGTGCTTGCGGTCTACGGCGTGCGCGACGACAAAGTGCGGGTGGTGTTGCACGGTGTGGAACCCCGCTTCTTCCACCTTCGCGACAACCCTGCCTACGGTGCCGCAGTGCTCCGGGAGGCGGGCGTTCCGGAGTGTACGTACCTATTGGCTGTTTCGACAATTCATCCTCACAAGAACTTTGTACGTCTTTTTGAGGCCTACGGGCAGCTTGCTGCCGAAGGCTGGCAGCAGCATTTGGTCGTGGCCGGACTACCGGGCAAGTCCTGGAAGGCTGTCCACCGCCTCCTGAAGGGAAAGGACTGGGCTTCCCGCGTACACCTCGTTGGCTGGCAACGCCGCGACGTCATCCTGTCGCTGTTCAACAATGCGGAGGCATTGGTCTTCCCGTCTACGTTCGAGGGCTTTGGCATGCCGGTGCTCGAGGCCATGGCGTCGGGACTTCCGGTGGTCTGCTCAGACATACCTGTCCTGCGCGAAATTGCCAACGGAGCGGCACAGTTTTTCGATCCCACCTCCAGCTCCGCGATCGCCGAGGGACTGCATTCGGCCTTGCGGGATCCTACCTACCGAGCCGAGCTGATCAAGCGAGGCCGGCAAAGGGCGGCGGGCTTTAGTTGGAAAAGAGCCGCGGAGCAGACACTGGCGGCGTTTTTGGAAGTGCTGTAGATGAGATCGCGGGGTGGAGTCAGTCCCCTAGGCATAGGGGCAGACACCAAGCCGAGGTTCAAGGGAAGCGCGGGAGTGGTTTGTGTTCTCTAATGAGGAGCTTCCCATTCCCCGGTTGTTTCACGATAATTGGTGGTAATCCATGGGGTGGATCATGCGAGCAACGCACGCGACATTGGCACGAATCTCTGTCCGCGGGATTCTACCGACGGTTTCCGCCATTCTTCTCACGTCGATCTCGTTGGCCGAGGAGCGGTCTTCGGCTTGGCCGCAGTGGGGCGGGCCGAACCGCGATTTCAAAGTGGCGTCTCCGGCCCTGGCGGACTCCTGGCCGCCCGAGGGGCCGCCCAAGATCTGGAGCCGAAGCCTAGGGGACGGCTATTCGGCGATCGTTGCCGATGAGGGCGTGCTCTATACGATGTACCATCGCTCCGCGTCCGACGGGTCGCCCCAGGAGGCCGTCATTGCTGTCGATGCCGACAGCGGCAAGACGAAGTGGGAGTATCGCTACGACACTCCTTTCCCCTCCGAGTTGATGACGGACTACGGACCGGGTCCTAATGCGACACCTCTGATCGTTGGGTCGCGTCTGTTCACGGTCGGTTCAACTGCCAAACTCCAGGCCTTTGACACGGAGACGGGGAACGTATTGTGGTCGCGCGATCTCTATGCTGAGTTCCAACTGAAGCGGCTCGGGATGAAGACGCATCGGGGCTATTCGTCGAGTCCGATTGCCTATAAAGACACAGTGATTCTCCCGTTGGGAGGGCGAGGTCAGGCGGTCGCGGCTTTCGATCAGAAGGACGGGGCACTGCGGTGGAAAGCCCAGGACTTCAAACTTACGCCTTCCTCCCCGGCTTTGATCGAGTTGGACGGCCAGCAACAACTTGTCGTGTTTATGAGCACGGAGATCGCTGGTCTCGACCCCGACAACGGAGATCTGTTGTGGAGTTATCCGCACAAGACCGAGTGGGATCTGAACATCTTGACACCGGTGTGGGGCGAGGACGGTTTGCTTTTCGTCTCTTCCGCCTACGATTCCGGCAGCCGAGTTGTGCGCCTGAGCCGGCGTCAGGGCAAGACATCGGTCGAGAACGTGTGGTACAGCCGGCGCATGCGGATTCATTTCGGGACGGCAATCCGGCTCGGCGACATCGTATACACGTCGAGTGGAGACTTTGGTCCCGCTTTCCTGATGGCCGTCGATGTCCGAACCGGAAAGGTTCTGTCGCGCCAGAGAGGGATCGCGAAGGCACAAATCATTTACGCGGACGGCAAGTTCATCATCATGGGAGAGGATGGGACTCTCGCTCAAGCAACGCATTCATCCGCGGGCTTCAACGTCATCTCGAAAGCTCAGATTTTCAACTCCCGGTCATGGACCGTCCCTACCCTGGTGGGAACCCGCCTGTTCCTCAGAAACCGCGAATCCATGCTGGCGCTGGATCTTTCGCCGTAGGGATCTGATCGACCGCAACCCAGCCGGCGGCGGCTGTGCCCTACGTCGGCCTCCGAGCTGCCGTCTAAGCTGCTGGATCGATGGCTCCGCTGCTCCCGGTGGTCGTTGTTGCCCTGTCGTTGTTCCTCGGGGCTGTCTGCCCCTAGGCAAAGGTCCCGCGTATCCCGGCCTAGCAATCCGTCGGGTTTTGCCGGGCCGGGTGCTCCCGCGGCGTGGAGCGCTACGTGGCCGGCCATCTACCACTGCTGCGCCCGGCTGGGGCCGCGGACCGAAGCGTGAGTACACTTTGGGGGGAGAGGAGCCGGTTTTTTCAATGAATAAACATGCCAGGGTAGTTTCTGCTTCCCGCGGATACGCGATGGCGGCCGTGTGCGCAGGTTTGTTTTTCCTGTTCTTGGGAGCTTTGTGGATCGATCAGCCTGGACTGTATTACGACGAAGTTTTTTTCGTCTGGGCCAGCTATCCGGATCCCGAGCCGGGCAGTCCTGGCTACTTCGAGATCCTCGGACGCCCAATGAAGCTGATGGTTGTCCCGTACACGGGTGCGCTCAAAGGATGGATCTATAGGATACTCTTCCAGGTCTTTCCGGGATCAGCGGCCATGGCGCGCTTGCCGGTCCTGTTGCTCGGGGCGGTAGCGATCCTTCTGTTGTACTGGCTGATCTCCCGTGTTGCGGATCGAAGAGTCGCGCTGGTAGCAGCGCTGCTGGCCGCCGCGGACTCAACATTTCTACTCACCACCCGACTGGACTGGGGCCCGGTAGCGATTCAGCGCTTTGGCCTGCTGGCGGGATGCTGCCTGTTGGTGAAGTGGCATCGAGCAGGCCACAGGGCCTACCTGGCGACTGGGTTCTTCGTTTTTGGGCTCGGGGCCTTTGACAAGCTGTCGTTTTTGTGGCTTTTGGCTGCCCTGGCAGCCGTCACGCTTGCACTATTCCCGAAACTGGTTCTGCGACGCCAGACAGTGTCGTGGGCGGCGTTGGCAGCGGTGACATTTCTCATTGGCTTTATGCCGGTGATTCTCTACTACGCTCAGCCGAGTGCTGAGCGGTCGCCTCTGGCGCTCGATTGGGACCGTGGTTCTTGGCAACGCAAAGTGGGGATGCTTCAAGGAACGCTTGACGGTACGGCGGTCCCAAACGCCGTTGTCATGCCCGAGACCGCGGCGCGAGGACTAGAAGTATCGGGTCTCGAACGAGCTATCGGTTTGGTCGGCGGTCCGGAAAGACCGGCACTCTTCTTTCCCGCTCTCTTGGTTACGGTGTGCCTGCTACCCCTCACTCTGCGCAGCTCCTGCCGCAAGATAGTGGCGTTCTCGGCCGGATATTGCGTCCTGGCGTGGGCGATTATGTTCCTCGTTCAGGGAGCCGGCGCGGTTCACCACCTAGCGTTGGTTTATCCGTTTCCCCATGTCTTCGTGGCCGGGTCTGCGTTCGGCATTATGGAGCGGGTGCGGAGGGCAGGGATGCGGCATTTTTTGCGAGCAAGCCTCGCCTTAGCGCTGTTGTTGATCGTGGTGGACGGGGTCCGGATCACCCTTGGTTTTCAGGTGCGTCTGGCTCGTCAAGGGGAGCGCGCGGTCTGGTCTTCCGCAATCTACGACTTGCACGAGAGTCTGTTGAAGATGCGGCCGTTCCTGACGGTCGCGTTGGATTGGGGGATCGGGGCACAGATTCGATTCCTTTCCCGGGCGAGAACCCCAATTTATGAATGGTGGTCCACGACAACCGCCTCCCAGCTACCCAGCCTGCTGGAAAAACCAGAGGTCCTCTACCTTGGGTTTGTAGAAAACCCGGGCGTCCCTGGGCAAACGCCTCTTTTCCAGGAGTTGGTTCGCTCGAGGGGCTACGACTGGGAGCGTGTCGCAACGATAGCCGACCGGGCCGGCCGACCGATGTACTACGTCGCCCGAGTTACGGGGCACGCCAGCGCGGCGTCCGGGCCATAAATCGCCCGAAGCAAGAGTAAGATAGACGACGAACGCCTCTATGCCCGCCGACAGCCCATCTCGCGAAAAGACAGGCTTCGGCGATTCCTAGCACCCCAGGGCCGAACGCACGGTCACGCACTATCGCATTCTCGAAGAAGATCGGCGAGGGGGGATGGGGGCGTCAATGGAGTGCACCCCAAAAATGAGACACAGAGTTAAGGGACCAAATACATTGAATGAGAGAGGTATGGATTTGGGCCGACGAATGTACAGCCGCGAATTGAAAGTCGCGGCGATGCGAGAGATCAACAGCGGACGTACGATCAGCGAGGTGGCTCGGCAGCTGGAGCTGAGCCCCAAGTTGTTGGAGCGCAGGCGCAGCGAATGGCGAGCGCGGGGTGAGCTGGCCTTCCCCGGCAATGGGCGGCGAGGTGTATCTCGAGGCTTCCCTGAGCTGCAGCGGATCGGGGAGCTGGAGCGCAAGATCGGTCAGCTGACGATGGAGACGACTTTTACAAAAAGCCTGCGAGCATTTCAGGAGCATCACCCGCCGGCCGTCGTCAGTGGCGAGGCTGCCTGTTGGAAGAAATCCAGCAAACAGTTGAGAAAGGACAAGGGCAAGTCGTGAGGGCACTGTGCCAGATGACGGGGCTGAGCCTGGCCGGTTTCTATCGTTGGCGCACGCAGCCGCCCGGCGATGCGGTCGAGATGGAGTTGCGCGACACGAGGCAACAGATCGCACTCGAGTTTCCCCGCTATGGGTACCGTCGCATCACGGCGGAGCTGAACCGACGCGGGTTCCAGGTGAATCACAAGCGAGTTCTGCGCCTAATGCGCCGGGACAATCTGCTTTGTTTGCGGCACAAGTCCTTCTTGGTCACGACCGATTCGCGCCACTCTCTGCCGCTGTATCCGCATCTGGCGCGCGAGATCACCCTCAGCGCGGTGAACCAGCTGTGGGTCGCCGCTATCACCTACATCCGGCTGCGCCGAGAGTTCGTCTACCTGGCCGTGCCGTGGGACGCCTATTCGCGGCGGGTGATGGGCTGGGCTCTGGGCCGCACTTTGCAAGCCGAGTTGACCCTTTCGGCCTTACGCATGGCGCTGCGGCAGCGGCAACCGGCGCCGGGGCTGACGCATCACTCCGACCGCGGCGTGCCGTATGTCTCTGCGGCCTACACAGATGGGCTGCAGCAGTACCGTATCACCAGCAGCATGAGTCGCAAGGCAAACCCCTACGACAACGCCCAGGCCGAGAGTTTCATGAAAACGCTCAAATAGGAGGAAGTCTACCGCAGCGAATATCGAGACTTGGCGGATGCCTACGCATCGATCGGTGCATTCATCGAACGCGTGTACAACGAAAAACGGCTCCACTCGGCACGGGGCTATGTGCCCCCGGCCGAGTTCGAGCAACAGGCGAGGGAAGTGCCATGAGGTCGCTGCGCGACAACATCTTTGGTTGGGGGCGCCGCCCCCAAACCCCCGGGATTTATCGCCTGGGGGCCAGAATGACTGCTTGGGGAGGCGGCCGCAGCCGCCCCCGGCCATTCCGGCGACTGAGTCGGCGCTCGGCTTGCGTCCCCGCATGGCCCTATCCTCGGCTCAGCTACTTCCAGAGTGGATCCCATCAACCCCGCCGGGCAATACTTTTGCAGCCAACGGCGACCACCCCCTTAACTGACGGTCTCACGATTGGGGTTCACTGCAGGGAATCTTAGTAGCGGCTGGACCGTTGTCGAGAACAGGCTGTATTTCTTGGGTCGTGACAAGAGCCGCGGTGCTGAAAGCGAGTGGTGGGTCAAGTTCTTCGAGTTGGACACGGGCCTGGTGACGTCTTTGGCAGCCTTGGAGGGGAGGCCGTATTACCATTCCCCAGCAGTCTCCCCCGATGGCCAGACGGTCCTCTACGTCCATATAGGTGCGGGGCAGCGGGACCTTGTGATGATGGAAAACTTCCAGTAGCGGAGTGGCGGCGCCATGTAGGCCCAGTGACAGGGAAGCTGCTATAGGCGGCCGTCTAAGCGCATTTCTCACCACGGCCCGCCGTGGATTCGGCGAAAGGCCCGGTGGCCACGGCTCGCGGCGACAGTTTGTGTACATCGCCCAGCGTACAAGAGAGACACAGCCTATTTAGAAGAGAAAGCAGGTTGGCATCAGGTGAATAGCCGACGATGACCTGCGGTCGAACAGTTGTGACCGGCGTGCGGTCGCTGGATAAAAAGCGGGTAACCAAGATACACTGCCGAGGTCGGCGTGGAATCGGCCTTCTTGGTCCTTTGTGCCTGCGCCGGCCAACAGCTGACCAGGGCTTTACTCGCTACACTGGAACGGTGCCGCGCGCGAAACCCAGGCCCCCCTGGGGTCAGCATTTTCTCCGCGACCGCGAGGTGCTCGAGAAGATCGCGGCCTCGCTCCCGATCGAGCCCGGTTCCGTTGTCATCGAGATTGGTCCCGGACGCGGAGCACTGACAAAACCGTTGCTCGCCCGCGGTGCGCGAGTCATCGCCATTGAGATTGATCCCCGGCTGGTGACGAATCTGGAGGAGAAGTTCGCCGGGTTGCCGGAAGTGGAAATTGTTCCAGCGAATATTCTGAATATCGATCTTGCCGAGCTGATCGAGAGCCGCGGTGAAGGCCCCGTCCTGGTAGCCGGCAATCTTCCTTACTACATCACCTCCCCGATCCTGAAGAAGACTTTTGCCGTGGCCGACCGGGTCTTGCAGGCAGTGTTCCTGATGCAGGAGGAGGTGGCCAGGAGGGTGGTCGCAACAAAGAGGGATGCCGACTACGGCTTTCTGAGCGTTCTTTGTCAGCTCTATAGCGAGCCGGAGTGGCTCTTTGGTGTACCACCTGAAGTTTTTCGGCCCCCGCCCAAGGTCAGCTCAGCCTTGGTGCGTTTCACCTTGCGGCGCGACCAGAATGTCGAACCCGGATTTGTGGAGTTTCTACAGCATTGTTTCCGGCAACCGCGGAAGACCTTGCTTAACAATCTATCGGGCGTCTACGGTCGATCTCGGGTGGCGAAACTGGCTCAAGCGGAGCAGAGATCCCATCAACTAGACCTGGAAGACCTCCGCGCGCTTTGGAAGCAGCTCGAATCGAACGAATCAGCAGCTTCTGAGGGGAAGCGTGCTTCCGGCCGGGCGGGTCTCTCGTGAACGGTCTTCGCAACCGCGGGCGGGCTAGCCGTGGAGGCCTTAGCGACCCAGACTTCGCCTGGAGCGATTTCTTTCTTCTCGACTACGACAGGGTGATCGTGCGCCCGGTGGTTTGCGAGTGTCGCATTAACGCTGACACCCCTCTTATCCCCGTGATACAACCTTTACACGTTTGAGGTTGCGATGCCGAGCTTCTGTTGAAGGCTCTCGGGTTCGCAAGACTACAAGCCATCTCATAACCCCGCATCACCGAAAAACTCGGTGACGTTGGGGTCCGCTGGTCGGTCGGGGATCTCAAGGGGGCTTCACAGATGGTATGCTCCTCTCCGATGCGTTGTGTGCTCTCGCGAATTACGGCCTTGTGGCTGATCGCGCCATTCGCCTTCGGGCAGCACAGAATCGTCTTTGATGGTTCTCGGGGCAATAGCGACAACGAAGATGTCTTCGTCATCAGCCAGGACGGCACTCAGCTCGAGCAACTGACGCACACCACTGGCCGCTCCCAAGACCCTCAATGGCCGAACCGGGCCAGCCGAGTCGCTTCATGGTCGCCGGACCACACCCAGATCGTTTTCGCTTCAAACATGGACGACGGTGGAAAGCTGGACATCTACGTCATGGATGCGGACGGCCGGAGCGTAAAGCGTCTCACCCATGAAGCCGACATTTCATACTCAACCCCGGTGTGGGCGCCCGACAGGAGCCGGATCGCTTTCAGTCGCTGGAATCCAAAGACGAAGACCGACGCAGTCCTGACGATGTGCTCCGATGGAACCGATATCCGTCGTCTCACTCCCGAGACGATCAGCGCCTACTACCCGTCGTGGTCTCCGGATGGGCATGAAATCGCCTTCACCGGTAGCAGCGCTGACGCGAGCGACACGAAGACCAGCATTTACTTGATCGAAGTGGACGGTTCAAACCTCCGCCGCCTAACGGAGAATACCGGCGATCAAGCCCCTGATTGGTCTCCCGCCGGCAGTCAGATCGCATTTGACACAACTCGTGACGGGAACTTCGAAATCTACGTGATGAACGCTGATGGCTCCAACCAGCGGCGGCTGACGAATCATTTCAACGTCGACTCTCGGCCTTCCTGGTCACCTGACGGCAGACGGATCGTGTTTAATTCGAGCCGACACGTGCCTCACAGAACCGAGGAGAAGCCCGCGGGCTACAGTACGTATGAGATCTACGTAATGGACGCGGATGGCTCGAACGTCCAGAGGCTGACATTCAACGACAAGTTTGACGGACATCCAGATTGGTGAGTCTAGCCTGCATTTCTCACCACGTGGGAGGCGAAGTGCGTGAGAGGCCCGTCAGTACAAGCCGCGCGCCGCTCGGCGACCTCGGGCACGGCATGCCGTGCCCCTACATTCTTGAACCCTACGTTGAGCACGGCGGGCAAGCCGAACGAAGGAATGGCGGGCCTATGGCGGGCTTCCCCCATCAGGTGGTGAGAAATGCAGACTAGTGCGGGCCGCGGGCTAGAGCAACTTTCTAAACTCTTCAACTGTTAGACCCGACTCTCGAATTAGAGTCCGAAGTGTGCCCTTAGCCAGTTCCTTGTGGTTTGGAATCGAAAGGCGGCGATATGGAGCAGCGTTGCGACGGAGGATAATGTGACTTCCGTGCCGGCGGTCAAACTGGTAGCCGATCTTTCGAAACGCCTTGACAGCTTCGGCGCCCGAGACGACAGGTAGCCTCACTTAGAAACGACTTCGATCACTTCTTCTTGAATCCCCGGTGGGATGGGGTCGCCGTGCTCTTCGAGACTTTGCAAATAGCCTGTAATGGCTTCCTGGATGTTACGGCGAGCGTCGTCGCGTGTCGCACCTTGCGAAACGCACCCGGGTAACGAGGGGCAGGTGGCGACGAACGCCCCGTCTTCGTCCTGCTCGATCAGCACCCTGTATTTCATAGCTATTGGTATTCTAGCACCGCGGTGAACCGACACCCTTGTGATCGCCGCCGCCGCAGTGGGTAGAGGCTCAGTTTCGATTGTTTTCCGGTCGCGACCGGCATAAGGACCCGCCCGCGGGCAGGTTGAAACTGTCCCGAAACGAAGGTGGGTGGAACTGAGATACTACCTCCCGTTGACACCCCTCTCATCCCCGTGATACAACCTTTACACGTTTGAGGTTGCGATGCCGGGAGACGTTTCTAGAAGAGGCTTCGTTAAGACAGGTGCCGCGCTAGTGTAGTGCCACATAAATAGCTGTACAATAACACCCTTTTCGCGATAGGATGGTTTATGTGGCCATCCGCTGACGCTCTAGCCCTCACCGCTCCGCAGCGAAACGCTCTTCGTCGCCTCGTTCGAGGCCGCAATACGACGCAGAAAATGGTCTTGCGAGCGCACATTGTTTTGCGCTGTGCGCAGGGGTTGGCGAACCACGCCATGGCCCGCGAACTCGGCGTCAACCGCAAGACCGTCATCCTGTGGCGAAAGCGCTTCGCCCAGTCCGGCCTCGACGGACTCCGCGATCGGACGCGCCCCGGACGCAAACCGGCGCTCTCCGCTGAATTCGTCCAATGCATCCTCGATACAACGCTTCACGAGAAGCCCCGGGCGGCCACGCATTGGAGCACCCGCACCATCGCCAAGCACTTGGGCGTCTCCAAGATGGCCATCCAGCGCGTCTGGAAAGCGCACGGACTGCAGCCCCATCGCCTCGAAACTTTCAAGCTCAGCCGCGACAAGCAGTTCGTCGAGAAACTCCGCGACGTGGTCGGGCTGTACTTGAATCCGCCCGAGCACGCGCTGGTGCTCAGCGTCGATGAGAAAAGCCAGATCCAGGCCTTAGACCGCAGCCAGCCGGGACTGCCCCTGAAAAAGGGTCGCCCCGGCACCATGACCCACGACTTCAAACGACATGGCACAACGACGCTGTTCGCCGCCTTCAATGTGCTCGACGGCCAGGTGATCGGGGAGTGTCTGCCGCGACATCGGTACCAGGAATTCCTCAAATTCCTACGCAAGATCGATCGCGAAACGCCACCGGCGCTGGAGCTGCATCTGATCGTGGACAACTACTCCACGCATAAGCATGAGCAGGTGAAGAAGTGGCTCGCGAAGCACCCCCGCTTCCACTTTCACTTCATTCCCACGTCTTCTTCTTGGCTCAATCTCGTCGAGCGCTGGTTCCGCGAGCTGACACAGAAGCGCATCCGCCGCGGCGTGTTCCGCAGTGTTCCCGAACTCGAGGCCGCCATCCACGAGTACCTGGAAGCGAGCAACCAAGCGGCCAAGCCCTTTGTCTGGACAGCTCCGGCACAAGATATCCTCGCCAAAGTCGAGCGCGCCGCCAAAACCCACGCCATTGTCCAGAACCGTTAGTGGCACTACACTAGCGACGACGGCCTTCGGGTTTGATCTGCGGCCCGCTCAGGCCGCCGCCCGCGAGCTGAAGATCGCGCGCACGACGCAGACCCACAGTATTTGTCCTTACTGCGCTGTCGGCTGCAGCGTCGTCATCCACACGCTCGGCGACAAGGCAAAAAACGTCAAGCCGACGGTCGTTCACATCGAGGGCGATCCGTCGAGTCCGATCAATCGCGGGACGCTGTGTTCCAAGGGCATTTCGCTCAAGGAATTCGTTGTCAACGATCGGCGGCTGACACGACCGCTTTATCGCGCGCCGGGCGCGACCGAGTGGAAGCCGATTTCGTGGGACGAGGCTATTGCAAAGATGGCCCGGCGGATCAAAGACTCGCGCGACCGGGGTTTCGAAGCTCGCGACCCGCAAGGTCGTACGGTCAACCGTCTCGCCAATGTCGCCATGATCGGCGGCTGCACCGACACCAACGAGATCAACTACCTGCTCGGGAAGCTGCGGTTCAGCCTGGGTGTGCTGGCTTACGAAAACCAGGCCCGTCTTTGACACGGCCCCACGGTGGTCAGTCTGGCCGCCACGTTCGGCCGCGGGGCCATGACCAACGGTTGGACCGACGTCGCCAACGCGGACGTCGTGTTGGTGATGGGCGGCAACCCGGCCGAAAACCATCCCGTCGGCTTCCGTTTCGTCATGGAAGCCAAGCGCCACCGCAAGGCTAAGCTGGTCTGTATCGACCCTCGCTTCAATCGCACGGCGGCGGTTTCCGACAGCTATGTGCAGATTCGCTCCGGCAGCGACATCGCTTTCCTGGGCGGGCTGATCCACTACGCCCTGACCCACGACCAATACCACGCCGACTACGTGCGCGAGCACACGAACTCAACGTTTCTGGTAACGGAAGGCTTCGCCTTCGAAAATGGCTATTTCTCCGGCTGGGACGCGGCCAACAAGCGCTACGACAAATCCACCTGGCAGTACGAACTTGACAGGCGCGGCTACGCGAAGGTGGATCGCACGTTGGAGCACCCACGCTCGGTCTTTCAATTGCTCAAGAAGCACTATGCGCGCTACACGCCCCAGACCGTCGCTTCGATCTGCGGGTGCTCGGCCGAGGCATTCGAGAAGGCCGCCGAGGTCATCTGTTCGACGGGCCGGGCCGGACGTTCGGGCACCATCCTTTACGCGCTCGGGTGGACGCAGCACAGCCACTCCGTGCAACTGATCCACACCGCGGCGATGCTGCAGTTGTTGTTGGGCAATATCGGCATCCCCGGGGGAGGCGTCAACGCCCAGCGCGGCCATTCGAACATTCAAGGCGCCACCGACCTGGGCGCGTGGAACATGCTTCCCGGCTACCTAAAGCTGCCGAGGGCCAATTGGACCACGCTGGAGGAGTACGTAAGAACAAACTCGCCGAAGCCCCTGCGTCCGAACTCACTCAACTACTGGAGAAATACGTCGAAGTTCATGGTTAGCCTGCTCAAGGCGTACTACGGCGAGAGTGCGACCCAGAAAAACGATTTCGGGTACGACTATCTGCCCAAGATCGCCGAAGGCGAGGACCACAGCTGGGGCTTCCTTTTCGACAAGATGTACGCCGACGAAGTGGAAGGGATGCTCTCGTTCGGTATGAACCCAGTCGCGAACGGGCCCAACACCGTCAAGATGATCGAGGCGCTCGGGAAATTGAAATGGTTGATCGTCGCCGAGAACTTCGAGACCGAAACCGCAGCCTTCTGGAAAGCGAAAACGCTGGCGAAAGAATACTATCCCGAGGTCACCGATCCCGCGGATATCCAGACAGAGGTCTTTCTGCTGCCGGCCTCCTGCTTCGCGGAGAAAGACGGCACGTTCGTCAATTCCTCACGCTGGTTGCAGTGGAAATATAAAGCGCTCGACGCCCCCGGTGAAGCGAAAGACGATCAAGAAATCATCGCCCGCCTGTTTTTGAAGATCCGCGAACTCTATGAGGAAGAAGGCGGCACCGCGCCCGAACCATTGCTGGCGATGGATTGGAGCTACGGGAATCCGGTGGCCCCCTCGCTCGAAGAAGTGGCGGCGGAAATCAGCGGACAGGAGATTTCGAGCGGCCGCCAGGTGCCGGGCTTCGGCGCTTTGAAAGACGACGGCTCGACGCTGTGCGGCAACTGGCTCTATTCGGGATCAGTCACGGAAGCCGGCAATCTGATTGCCCGCCAGGGGCAGGCGGACCCGACCGGACTAGGTCTCTATGCCGACTGGGCCTGGAGTTGGCCCGCAAACCGGCGGGTGCTTTACAACCGCGCATCCGCGGATGGGAGTGGAAAGCCCTGGGATGAAACACGGGCGGCGATCCGTTGGAAAGACGGCCGCTGGACGGGCGACGTGCCCGACTACAAGGCCGATGCACCTCCCGAAGCTAACGGGGCCTTCATCATGTTGGCGGAAGGCGTAGCTAAGCTCTTTGCGTCGGATTTTGTCGAGGGGCCGTTCCCCGAGCATTACGAGCCGGCCGAGTCGCCGGTCGAGAACCTGCTGCATCCCGAAGTCGGAAGCAATCCCGCGATGAAGGTTTTCTCAAGCGACCTCGACTCGCTGGGCGATGCCGCGAAATATCCCTACGTAGCGATCACCTATCGGCTGACCGAACACTTTCATTACTGGACAAAGCACATCAGCGCCAACTCAGAGCTGCAGTCCAACTTCTTCGTCGAACTGCCGGCGGAGCTGGCTGACGAGAAGAACATTCGCAGCGGAGACGTGGTGCGGGTGAGCTCCGCGCGAGGCAGAGTCGAAGGGCCGGCGCTGGTCACTAAGCGCATGCGGGGCCTGCAGGTCGCCGGCAAGACGATTTACCAGGTCGGACTGCCGATTCACTGGGGCTTTCTCGGGCGCGTCACGGGCCCGCTGGTCAACAACCTCACCCCGTCGGTGATGGACCCCAACTCGGGTACGCCCGAGTACAAGGGGTTTTTGGTGAACATGGAGAAGGTTTGAAAATGGGGCTTCGGAGCCGCGAACAGTCGGCCAATTTCCTCTGTGCGTTGCAACACACTTCTCGACGCAGGAGACAAAAAATAGGCGCTTGGAGGCCTGTGAAAAAATCTTGCGCACAGTCCGTGTCTATGAATCCGCGAATTCACAATACGGCCGTGAAAATCGGTGTCGGCGGCTCGGGTAGTCAGGTCGGGTTAACGGACTGCATTCCTGCCGCCCTTTCAGGGCTCCAGCTCGTTCGATTCCCTACCTGTGGTTCCGCCTTCGGCTCCACCCCAGGCTATGTTCCTGCCGCCGCTTCGCGGCTGTGGTTGTTCGCGATTTCGCCAGGCGCGAACGTACCGCTCAATACGCTTGAGAGGGAATTCCCGGAAGGGCCGGCCGCGGCTTCAACACTCACTGACATTAGAGAAGTTAGTGCTAAGCCGCTTGTGGCAGTCCCCGATTTTTTCACGTTTACCTCCATTCCCGCCATTCCCTGCTAAACCTAAACCCAAGCATGCACACCGTTGCCAAACTGATCGACACGACGACTTGCATTGGCTGCAAGGCGTGCGAGGTCGCCTGCCAGGAGTGGAACGATCAGCAATTCACCATCGGCACGTTTGACGGCACCTACCAGACACTACCCGATCTCGAACACAACTTTTGGAACTTGATCAAGTTCAACGAGTTCGAACGAGAGGACGGCGAGCTCACCTGGAACATGGTCAAGTACCAGTGCATGCATTGCATTGACCCGGGCTGCCTGAAGGCCTGCCCCGCGCCGGGTGCCATCTTTCGGCAGGAAGACGGCATTGTCGATTTCGACCACAACAAGTGCATCGGCTGCGGCTATTGCATTACCGGGTGTCCTTTCGACGTCCCGCGGCTGAGCCCCAAGACGAAAAAGGTCTACAAGTGTTCGCTTTGTTCGGACCGTACAGCCGTCGGGCTCGAACCGGCGTGCATCAAGGCCTGTCCGACGAACTGCCTGAGCTTCGGTACACGCGAAGACTTGATCCAGATCGCAAACGCTCGGGCGACCGAATTGCGGGAGGACGGGCACGTTCAAGCCGGTGTCTACAACCCGGAAGGTGTCGGCGGGACTCACGTACTCTACGTGTTGCGAGACGCCTCGGATCCGGAAAGCTATGGACTTCCCAAGGACCCCAAGATCCCCTGGACCGTGGCGCTGTGGAAGGGGCCGCTCAAGTGGCTGGGCAACTTGGTTCTTATCGGTGGGATTTTCGGAACATTCTTCCACTACTTGCGGTATGGGCCACGGACTTATGAGGATTTCAAGCCAGGGGCCGAGATTCAGCCCATCGAGCCTGACCCTAAAGATGTCAAAGTCTAGCGACAAGAAAATTCAGCGATTCTCGTTCAACGAGCGGGCTATCCACTGGATGGCTGCGATCAGTTTTCTCTACGCTGCACTGACCGGTTTGGCGCTTTGGACTCCCCATCTGTTCTGGCTGGCTGGAGTATTCGGCGGAGGCGAGACCATTCGCTGGGGACACCCCTGGGGAGGGGTGATCTTTGCCGTTGTCCTGGGTTTCATGTTCCGCAACTGGGCGCGCCAGATGCGGCTCGACTCCGACGACAAGGTCTGGCTACGGAACGCCCACAAATACGCGGTGCACGACGAGGAAGGGCTGCCCGAGGCCGGACGCTTCAATGCCGGTCAGAAGATGCTTTTCTGGCTGCAAACGGTCTGTACACTTCTGCTATTCGCTAGCGGCATCGTGCTTTGGTTTCCCGAAGCAATGCCCCGGTCCTTACGGCTGGCCGCAATCCTGATCCATCCCGCTGTCGCTGTCGCTTCGATCGGCGCAATTATCGTCCATATCTACATGGGTACCGCGGCGGTTCCTGAAGCCTTCCGAGGGATGATCCAAGGATGGGTGAAGCCGGGCTGGGCTGCTTCCCACCACCCCAAGTGGTACAGGGAGATCTCGAAGCAGTAGCGTTTGGGCTACTGCCGATCAGGATCAGCGAGCAGCTTTCTTTAATGCTTTGCGGGTCGCCGCCCGCTTCTTGGTTTGCGCGCGTGGCTGTGGGTTCACCTGGGCTGCATCCACTGCTAGATTGCTCTCTTTTTCGAGTCGCTGAACACCAATCTCTAAGATCGGCACGATAGCAGTCGGCCGCAAGTCTTCTGACGTCTCTCCGACGTTGGCAGCCTTGATACCAAACTTGATGTAGATACCCCAAACACCTTCATGGACACCCTGTTGTTTCAACAGGGCTTCAGCCACTTCTTTGTAGCTAAAAATGATCTGTGTAGTTTCAGCCATAGATGGACCCCGCGGAACTTCCAACGTTGGAAGCGTGGTCGTCAAAGAAGAGAGCACCTGAAAGATTCTCCACCGTGTTGAAGTCTTCCCGGTTGTCTGGCGACGGAAGAATAATGGTATACGAACTGCCATCATTCAACGAGAAAAAATCGGCAGGCTTTCCAGCACGCTCCCAGCAAGAAAGAAAGATCTCGGAGTTGACAGGACCGTTATGGTTATCAGGGTCACCGTCATCATAGGCAACAACCGATACTTTCGTGCCCAGCGCACGAGCGTAGCGGACAATGTTCTTGAGGGTGACATTCCCAGGGTTGCTTAAAACCTGTGAAACGCGCCCTCTGGAAACACCCAGCTTTTTGGCAAGAGCTGCCTGAGTGGTTTCGCCTGAATCTATCAATTTCTCAATTTGCGCAACGAAATCCCAGCCAATCTTATACAGAAAATCCTCTGTGCTCCGTTCAGTCCAATGCTTTAATTCACCCACGGTTGCCTACCTCCATGATCTGGGAACGCTATTGTGATGGCGTCATGAACCGAAGGGTCAACGCGTAAAGCGTTGACTCCATCCAACTCGGTCGTATCTGTGGCTTCCTGATTTTTCGTGGCATGTGAGACGAGGACGCAAAGCTGAAACCTCCTGTTGGTGCGTGGCGTGGGCTGACACAGCAAACCGTGCAACCTATGGTGCTGTCGTCTCACCTTCCACTTGAATACACAGCATTCCCTATAGCCTTCTTGATTGAAGCCATGGAACCATTTGGTGTTCCTGCCACCCTCAATCCAGTAGTCAAATCTGCTCCTAAGTTCCCGTTCCTTTTTATCGTCCAAACCTGCAAATACTACAGCTGCGTCGATCTTATTGTCCTCCGGGCAGCACGGCAAGACAATGCCTCGCCGGTCTGACATCTTCAGTAGCCCTATGGGTTTGGCGACGTATGTTTTGCTGGGCATCGCTGGAGCCCGACCGCAGGAAGTTAGGCATACCTATACCCAGCAGCTTTAAGTTTATACAGATCTAAACAATTCTGCAAGTGGTTTTTTGTACGGCTGCCCCTGTCATTGCTACCTAGGACCCCCTAGAACTCTGCAGCCAAGCGCCGACCTAAAACGTTAAGCCGGCGTTCCCTGACGCCTGGCCACCGGCCTGGACGCTAAACAGCCTGTTCCGGATCGCCCGTGCGCGGTTGCTGCTCTCCCCGGCAGCGCGGGCCGCGAGGGTCACAACACCAGTGAGCAGGGAACTCGGTGTCACGCTGCTTCCACCGGAGCGGCCCGTCAATGCCACGGCGGCAGACAGCTGAGCCTCGGCCTGGGCGCCGCCGTGGGCCGATGCCTTGAGAGCTACGTCTCCACCCAGAGGCGAAGGCTGGGTCAGGGTTGCGTTCGCCGAGCTCGTCCCCCCGGCAAGGGCGATGAGCAAGTGACCGGCAGCGGGGTTGTTTCGCAGATCGAGCGCAACACCCAGTACCGACGGACCGGCAGCCGCCCCATCGCTCTCACCGACGAGCGTGAGGTTCAAAGCGATGCCGGCCGCACCCGTCGCGGCGGCGTCCCCCTGACCGCTAAGGGCCAGATTGAGTTGCACGGCCGCGGCGCCCGTGGCCGCGCCATCGCCTTGACCAACTAGATCAACCAGCGGCACGTCAGTCCTCGGTCACTTTGAGGCCGTTGACGGCAAACTTGGGTTGATCGTCGAGACCTACGGTTTTGGAGGGCGTAACGTCTCCCCAATAGAGCATGTTGCCGGCGGTCGCGGCATCGAACAGCGCCCAGCCGACGATCGTGCCCCAAGCGGCGGTCGCCACCGGGAAAGTAACCACGGTCCCGTTTTTCTTCTCCGTTGGATTCGTGCCGCTCGCCGCCGGAAAGTTCGTTGCGTCGTTGGTGATCGCTTGGCGGGCGTATGCGCCTCCCGACGGCTCAGTGATCCCACCGGCGTCGGTCGGTGTCGTCGTTGAGAGCGCTAAGTAAACGGTCGCGGGCCGAACAAAGTCCGCGCCACCCAAAACATGGTCGAGTATCTGTGCTTCTAAGTAATCGGATTTTCCCCCTGGCATATCTCCTCCATAACCTTCAGATTCTGTCGTGCGGATGTCTCCCGGTAGCAGCGGGTAAGGCTACCTGTGACGCACGCGAGGCGGGAGGTTTCAAACGGCGAAGGCTCCTTGCCGCCGCGCACGGCAAACAAGTGCTGATAGCAGTGACTGTCGATTCCAGGGTAAGGGTCGGTTCGTGCCGCGAACGCCGGCCCGGGAACTAAGCGCTTGATAACGTGGAAGATAAATTCTTGGAACAGTTGTGACCGTGCAGGCGGCTGCGGCGCCGGGTCGCGAGATTGCCCGGTCGGTCGAGGAAGCGAAGGGACGCCTGCAGCACGAGAAAGTTGATGGGGACGTGAAGCGACTCTTCGGAGCCTCTGATTGCGGAAACATTAGGTACGGCGGGTAGGCGGGCACGGATCGAGATCGTTCACTTGGGAGCCGAACAGACTCCTCGAGCGATTCGGGACCGCGGCGGTTCCCGGGGTCCGTCGAGGTATCATCTTGACGTGGGCGATCTCCCCACCACGATAGTGGTTCCGCAAGATTTCGAAACGCTAAGCTTCAAGCGGGCTGAGCGCGCGAGGGTGTTGTCCGAGCGCCATCCCGCTTCTCGAGACGCTCTCCTTTTCTACCGCGAGATTTGCGGTTTTCAGCAAACTGTTGCACGGACCCTCGAAACGCGCCGTGGGGCATCGACTTCCCCGGGTGCCCCTCAGCGGCTCTCTTTTGACCTAGGGGCCGTTGTCTCGTTCCGCCAACCATTCGTCGACCTGGTGCTCGACAAAGCCCCCGACCCGTTACAGCGGGCAGCTAAAGACCTGGACGAGGCGTCCTGTCGGGAGGCGCTGGAAGACTACGTCGCCCAGCGGGAAACGACTTCCCCGCGCAGCTTTTTCGCCCGCGTCTTGTTGCAGCCGTGGGTCGCCGCTTCGCCCCCGAACCCCGGCGCCCGGGGTTCGAACCGCTGCCCTCACTGCGGTCATCCTCCTCAAGTGGTTTGCCGGCGGCCGCAAGGTGATGGCACCGCTCTATCACTCGTGTGTTCGCTGTGCCTGACGGAGTGGCCCTTTGCGCGCGGGCATTGTCCGGCCTGCGGGTTAGCGGAAGAGAAGAAGCTCGTCTACTATGCGGCTCCTGAAATCGAGCACCTGCAAGTACAAGTTTGTGAGTCGTGCCGGAAGTACCTGCACCAGGTAAACTTCGCGAAAGACCCCGAAGCCGTCCCCGATGTGGACGAGATCGCCGCGTTGCCGCTTGATGTTTGGGCGGGCGAGCAGGGTTTCCGAAAACTGCATCCCAACCTGGTGGGGATGTGAGGGCTGGAATTATTCGGAAGGGGAGGCGCTTTTGCGATTGCATTAGGCCCTTGGCCGCTCACTGGCGTTCGCGGCTCAGTTGCGTGTGTTGCGGGGGGGGATGGGGAACTTCGGGCACGGCATGCCGTGCCCCTACATTTCCAGGCGCCGTCGAAAACCGACTGGTTTCATTCCCTTGGGTGGGGCGCAGGCCCATTGCCGCTCCGTCGAAAACCCGGGGGTTTTGATCCCCTTGGGTGGGCCTGAGGCTGGTGGCAGGACCGGACTCTTGAGGGGGACTGACTGCTCCCTGACAGTCGCGGCTCCGTCTATCTTGGCGAAGGCCCATGACCGCTCACTGGCGTTCGCGGCTCAGTTGCGTGCGTTGCGGAGGGGATGGGAAACTTCGGGCACGGCATGCCGTGCCCCTACATTTCCAGGCGCCGTCGAAAACCGACCGGTTTTCATTCTCTTGGGTGAGACCGCGACTCTTGGCGCTCAGCTACGGCCCAGGTAGCTTCCGTCGGCGGTGTTGACGCGGATTTTTTCGCCTTCTTTGATAAACGGTGGAACCTGGACGACCAGGCCGGTTTCGGTCTTGGCCGGCTTGGTGACGTTGGTGACCGTTGCTCCCTTGATCGCGGGGGTGGTCTCGGCGACGGTCATCTCGATCGCGGCCGGCAGGTCGATGTTGAACGGACGGCCCTCATAAAACTGGAGGTTGAGGGTTGCGTTCGGAATCAGATAAGACACCTGCTCGCCCAGATCGTCCTTGCTGAGGTGAATCTGCTCGTAGGTCTCCGTGTTCATGAAGTAGTGGAGGCCGCCATCTTCATAGAGGTATTCCATCTTCTGCTCGTCGAGGAACACTTTTTCAACGACATCCTCTGACGAGAACTTGTGTTCGATCATGGCGCCGCTCGACTGGTTCCGCATCTTGGCCTGGACGAAGCCGCGTTTATTCCCCGGCGTTCGATGCGACACGCGGAAGACCGAAAACAGATTCCCGTTGAACTTGACCAACATTCCCGGGCGGAGTTGTGTGGCTTGAACGTCCAAAGTGAACCTTCCTTAGTCGATACGGATTCGAGTGAGGGCCCCTTCGCCGTCGGCCGGCGAGCCTCCTACGAGGTTTTGTCAGGCGCTGCTAGATCTCATTATATCAATAGCTTGGGCTCGTTCTGTGGAAGTCTTGCAGTGTAGTGCCCTGTACAGTTGACACACTGCCATTTGCCGCGTCGGGGCAGCCGACCTTCCCCGATGGCGCGGACGTCTTTGGATCGCAGCCGGGCCTGAACGGCGCAATGCAGCCCGCGACGATCTGCGCTAAGGTCTTCGCTCGATTCCCGGTCAGCCTGCTTCGTCCTATTATCAAGGGAAGGGGAAATCGGCATGAAAACAATCGCATCCTCACTGTTCGCGGCCATCGTGGCCCTATCGGTTCCATCGCACGCCGCGGATCCGAACCTTGTTGGTTTGGCGCGCGCTGACGTTAACTTGATGGTTGGGATTCAGTTTTCCGAAATGGCGAATTCGCCGCTGGTGCAGTCCGCGCTTGATGAAACGAAGAAATCGAGCCCCGAAGTCAGCGCGTTCCTCGAACTGATGGGCGCGAATCCATTCCACTATCTGGAGGAGGTTCTGATTACGGGAAGGCTCGACTCCGGTAACGCCAACAACGAACCAAAAGACGTGGTCATCTTTGCCCGAGGAAACTTCGAGGACGGAGCATTTGCCGGCATGCTCTGTGGCAGCGCCTGCAGCGGTGAAACCTACAAAGGCCATCAGATCTTTCCGGCCAAGGGATCGGGTGAGCCTCGCCACTTTGTGGCCTTGGACGGCCGATACGGTGCTCTGGGCGAGTTAGCAGACGTCCGCGAAGTAATCGATCGCTATGCGACGCAAACGAGGTCCGTTTTCGCAGATTCCCTTCGCCAGTCCATCGAACGTTTGAGCGACCACCACATATGGATTAGCGCCAACGGTCCCTTTAACCTGCCGACGGGCGGTGACACTGCAGGTACAACGAACATCGCTTCGAACTTGGCTTCCAAGGTCGAGGCCTTTGGTCTGGGCGTGTCGTTGGGAAGGGACGTTCGCTTGGCGCTGGAAGTGGCCTCACCGACGGAAGCGGACGCGAAGCACCTTTTCGATACGGTCCAGGGATTCCTCGCGCTGATGAAAGCGGGCGAGCAGAAGCCCGAAACCACGGAGTTTTTGAACAACCTATCATTCGTCCACGAGGGACGGGTCCTGGAAGCAAGTTTACGGATCCCTGAGAGCGAGGTTCTCAAGCAGATTCAAGAGCAGGCCGCGACGCGCCGCCAACAGGCCGCTGCTTCCCCGACGGTGACTTCCCAGCAGCCGCCGCGTCCAGCCCGGCCACCCAAGCGCGAGGGCGGCATCCGCATCTACGGCCTGGGACGGGACCCGGTCGAGTTTCCCTCCACTACTCCGGCGCAGTAGCCGGCAGCCGTCGGCGACCGCTTCTGACGGCTCGTTCCAAAGGTATCCATCCCGGCGCAAAAACTGTGGGAGAACTGCACGCGGCGCCCGGGCGGGACGTGTGGCGTCTGTACACGACGAACCTCACCGCGGAATGAGACGCGTTGGTCCATCGCCCGCTGTCCGCTCGAATTCTTCATAAAATTCTTTATTTATTCATGATTTATGTAAAATTATATCTTTTATTGCATATATTTGGATATCGTTAAAAAGGATTTCTCCCTTGGCTTTGAGGGATGGGATGAAGTGTCTATTTGGGAGGCTCTTGTGTCTGCTTATGGGAGGCGCTCTCCCCTTGCCGCTGGCAGCCGTCGACTACCTCGTGGTGTTTCACCAGGGAGCGACGGTCAGTATCTACGACGCCGGAACGTTTGAGCTGCTCGGCTCGGCGACGGTTGGCGAGGGTGCAATGCAGACGGTCGGTGTTCCAGACCCCCAGAAGCCAAACGAACATCTGAAGATCTACATCGTCACGTCGCGCGCCGTGGTCGTTCTAGAGCCCGTAGTACCCTTCGCGGTTCTTGCTACACACCCGCTGATCGAGCCTATCGAGGCCGGCGAAGGGAGTGCCGTCTTGACCGAGGACGGAAGTCAATTGCTCGTCATCGGTGGGTCCGTTTTGCATGTGCTCGGAGCATTGGATGCCGACAATCCGGTGGCGAAGGTTTTGGGGTTCGAGTCTGACGTAACCGGGCTTGCCGCGGTGCCCGATGCGACGCGAGCGTACCTGACCATCTCTGGTTCTCACGAGGTTCAGGTTGTCAATCTCCTCACGCTCCCGCCACAACTCCTGGACATCGAAATCGCGTTACCTGCTGAACCCAGTGCAATCGCAGCGGCGCCAAATGCCTCGGCAGTGTACGCGGTGGCTGCTGATTCAATGTTTGAAATCGATACAGGAAACGGGGAGATCCTTTCTACGATTGACACGCCGGCGAACTCGCTTTGGTCGATTGGTTTCGGCCCGGATGCGCCTTTGAGCACCGCCTTTCTGACCGGCGACGCGCAAATCGTGTTCGTCGACTTACCAAAACGAGACCTCAAGATCACACTCGCGGTGCCCGGCAAGGTGCTAAAGGCAGTGTCACCCGGCCAAGAGTTGGCCTACGCGATCGTCGAAGGACTGGGCGTATTTCGTGCGGACCGCAGTGCGCAGAGCCTGTCAGCGTTGGAAGATCCTCGGACAGGCGCTGCCTTTCCGCTGCCCGGCCTAGACGTGGAGGTAGGCTCCGGCGCCCGGGACGTGTTCCTTGCTTTTGGCTCTCCAGGAAAGATCGTTCGCATGAACGCCGAGGCTAGTGAAGTCCTCGGGGAGTTGGAGATCGCTTCGTCGCTGACCGGGATCGATTTGGTCTCAACTCCGGGAGCCGCCCCCTCCACTCTCGAAGTTTACGGCGGCAGCCGGCAACTTTCCGCCGTCGGCGTGCCCTTCGCCAAGCCTCTGGCTGTTCGCGCTCTCGCCGGCGACGGGCGGGCTGTTTTCGGGGCGGCAGTGACCTTTAGCAGTGCGATGCCCGGTGTGGGCTTCGACCCGATTTCGTCGGAAACAAACCTTTCGGGAGTGGCTCATACGATCGCCACGCCTCCCATTGCGGATCCATTTCAGGCAGAGGCGCGGGTTTCCTCCGGTTCTGGGAGAGCGGTCTTTGATCTCAACGTCGTGGGGCAGGATGTAGGCGGGCTCAGCAAGGCGGGCGGCGACTACCAGGTCGTCCTTAAGAATGAGGCGTTTCCTCGCCCTCTGGTGGTCAGTGCGCTAGCCGGGGCGGATCCGCTACCCGGTCTGACCCTGACCCTGGATGCCATTGGCTCCGTGGTGTCGTGCCCGACCGCGGCTATCACCGATGGCGAAGGCTTGGCGGCGTTTGTTTGCTCCGCCGGGGATGTTCTGTTTTCAACGGATCTTGAGATCGGGGTAGCGGATAGTGCCGGGCGCTCGCTGAAGGATCCGTTTCACGTCACCATCGTGCCAACCGAAGAGGAACTGCCGGGCCAAGCCGTCCTGCTTTCGCCGAGGACGATCACCGGTGTCGTCGGAAAGCTGATTCCCGACGCAGTCCGCTTGTGGGTAGGCGCAAAGAACAACGCTCCCATGGCGAATGTCGGTGTTGCCTTTAGTTCGATGCAGGACGTCACGGTGGACCCGTGGGAAGCGGTCACCTCTTGGGATGGCGTTGCCGCGGCCAATGTCATGCTCGGCTGTATGCCAAGTGGGGTCATCACGGCCAAGTTGCTGAGCTCGCAATGGCGAAGCGTTGATGTCGGCTTCATGGCTGGCGTCGGGCCGGCGGCAAGAATCTAAAAAAGGCAGGGAGATGGGCTGGCGGGAAGTCCCGGGGAACGGCTTGACGGCTCGGGACAAGCTTTGGTGGCCCGCGTGGCTGATGTCTGCGGCACACCGATAGGCGGAGCGCCGGTGACCTGGGAGGTCAGCCCGGCCGGCGCAGCCACCCTGGAAAACGCACGTCAAACCACAAGCCCATCGGGTGACCTGTCGGCGCTTGTGAAGCTCGGCAACCGGGCCGGACCGGTCACGATCACGGTGCGGGTTGGTGCTGCAAGTGCCGGCTTTACGGTCTTCGTGATCGCCGTCCCCGCACAGATGTCAATCGTTGATGGAGACGGCCAGGTTGTTGCAGTTGGCCAGACGGCCGCTCTGTCTCTGGTTGTCGAACTACGGGACGATAGGCGACTGCCGGTTGGGGGGGTCCCCGTGTCTTTTACGGTGTTTGACGGAGGGGCGACGCTGGGCGCTCGGGTCGTCGATACCAACGGGCTGGGGCGGGCTTCGACGAGCGTCATCGCCGGTCAGACGATCGGGACCCTCGCGGTAGAGGCGCGAGCCGGGGAGTTGGCGGTAGTCTTCAGCCTCACCGTGGTGGGAAGCACCCCCTTTGTCAGCTCTGTCGGCTTCGTCAACGGGGCCAGCTTCGCCGTGGGTTGGGCTCCAGGCAGCCTGGGGTCGATCTTCGGGACTGGTCTTACCGCGGGGCTGGAGGGTATTCTGCAAGCGAGCAGTTCTCCACTTCCCAACGAGCTCGGCGGTGTGAACGTCACGGTCAATGGTATCCCGGCGCCTATTCTTTCTCTCGCCAACGTCAGCGGCCAAGAGCAGATCAACATTCAGGTTCCCGTGGATGTTCCCGCGCCCGCGGATGACATTACAGTCACGATTGAGAACAACGGCTCCGTTGCTTCGTTCCCGGGTGTCCGAACGCATCTAGTTCAGCCGGGGATTTTCCAGATCACCTTGCCGGAGGGTCTTTTCGCCGCCGCGCTCCACTCCGACTTCAGTCCCGTCACGCCTGACAATCCAGCGCGACCGAGCGAGGTGATCTTACTTTTCCTGACAGGGCTAGGATCCACCGAGCCCCCGATAGGCACCAACGTGCCGGGTCCCGTTCCAGCGGCAACGAGCGTGATCGAACCCACTGTGACCGTAGACGGGTTGCCGGCGAAGGTTTTTGGGAGCTTCTATGCTCCGACTCTGGTGGCGGTCTATCAGATCAACTTCGTGGTTCCCACCACCGCGCCGTCGGGCAACTTGAAGATTGTGGTAACGGCTGGTGGGACTTCCAGCCTGCCACTGCTGATTCCCGTGAAGCAGTAAGTCGGCTAAGCAGCCTGTGGCGGATTCAAGCGTGTTAGCATCAAAGCAACGATGAGTGAGACGCAGTTCTACGTATCGGTCGCCGTGATGCCGACCGTTACGGTCATTATCGTGTTGATTGGTGTGTTGCTGAATAACACCAACATGAACGCTCGACTACACGATCTGCGGGGAGACATGAACCTGCGCTTCGAAGATCTTCGGAACGAGATGAACGCCCGAATCGGAGAACTGCGGGACACGCTGCGAGCCGAAATGTCGAAAAACCATAGTGAAATGCTGACCAAGTTCGCCGAACTCGACAGCCGTCTTTCCCGCCTCGAAGCCAGCTCGCACTAGCGGATCGCTGCTCCAGGCCTTGGTACCGATCTATTTCCCGCCGAGAATCTCGCCGTGGGGTTTGCCTAGCGTGATCTCTTTATAGGCCGCGAGCACTTGACCAGGGAGTCTCTCGCCCACCCAGTTGCTGACCGAGTCCGGCAGTTTGATCGAGGTCGAGACGGCCTCATCGCCTTCCGTCTTGACGATGTCGGTCAGCTTCTTCTTGCTGTCGACCGCCGCACGGACCGCCTTCTCAAGTTCTAGGAAGAACTCTAGTTGCCCATCGAGAAGCTCCGAGCCCGCCGGGGCCCCGTGTCCCGGCAACACGTGGTCAACGTCGAGTTCTTGCGCGTCGCGAATCACATTCGGCCAGTTCAGCGTGTTTCCGTCGCCGGTGTAGTTGAAAGGGCCATTCACGATGGCATCGCCAGTGCAGATAATCTTCTCCTTCGGCAGGTAGGCGAAGCCGTCTCCGCGGGTGTGCGCCCATCCGAAAAAGTGAAACTCGACGCGGCGAGTCTCGTCCTCCAGCACGAATGGGCTCTCTGTGAATGTCTTCTGGGGAGGCTCTGCTGTCTGGAGGTTCAGTGCCGCTACATCCTCTCGCTCCTGGGCCGCTTCCTTCCAACGCTTGGGTTCATAGCGTTTCATCTCCTCCGCGACGCCAACGTACGCCAATGTAGTGGCGCCCTGCCCGGTCCAAACGGGATTGCCATAGGCATGGTCGCCGTGGTGGTGGGTATCGAAAACGTACTTGACGGGCTTGGACGATAGCGTCTTGATGTCGCGCATCAACGCCCTCGCCCCGCTGGGAAAATTGGCGTCCACAACAATCAGATAGTCCTTCATCTCGATGACGATGTTGTTGCAATAGCCCTTGTGTTCCAGCTCGCCCTCGCGGAACCACACGCCGGGAGCAATTTCTTTGACCGTGCCAGGCTGAGCTTCCCCGCGGGAAACCCAAAGCGCGATGGAGACCAGGACAAGAAACGGCAGGAAGATCAACAGCCGGTTGTGTCTCATTGTTGTGTGTACCGAGGCTCAGTTTAGCCGAAACGGGATCTCCATAGAAAGGCAAGGCCCACGGCCGGATTTGCCCGGCGCGCTTCGTAGTTGGACGCTGAGACCTTGAGGCAGTCGAATCTAGGCACCCAACTCCTGCCGGATTCCTACCGCCAGTTGACCGAGCTTCGAGGCTTGCCAAGCGGTGATGTGGCTTTCCCGGAGCAAAGCAACCGTATCGTCGGGAACTTCGTCATCGACTACCGCGGTCAGCTTGATCGGCTGCTCTCGGAGGCCGCGCAGGCGCTCGAAGACGAAGCAAAGTTTCGAGGCGTCGTTGATGTCATTCCGCAGGGCGAGGCCGTGAACGTAGTTCACGACGCCGTTCGGCTGGTAGCTGTAGTCAAAGGTAAAGCGGAGGCGCGCGCTGCCGTAGTTCACCCCAATGTCCCGTTTCAGTCCGCCGCCGTTTCCGATCAGGCGGTGATGGCGGAAGGACTCATCCATCCGCCGGCGCAGGGCGCGGCGAGTTCCCGCCCGAGGTTCGTGCCGTTCTCCGCGAATTTCTTCCGCGGATGCCGTGACGAGGTAGGTTTGGCAAAGGCGTTCGATCTCGGTGGTGGCATCCAGTCCCCAGAAGGTTTTCTCGCCCGCGATTTGCAAGCAGTTCGAAAGGTCATGCTGCAGTCGGTCAACGTACTGAGGGAAATCCCGGCCCCGCTGCCGTTGTTCTTCAAACTCGTCGCGCAGGGCGGCGAGATAATCTAGCTCGACGAGCGGGTTACAGCGAAGACGACGGAAATCCGGAGCAAAGCGCGCCTCGATGATGCCGCCGTCTTTGCCGGAGAGGAACACGCCGATGCTGAAGAACTCAGCGGAGACGATGTTCGGAACATACCTCAGTAATTTTAACGCATAGCGAGTCATGGAGGCGTTACCCATTGGAATCTTTCCTCTAAGATGGCATCGTTTCGGGGGTCCCCACGGATTTTTCCTTTACTGCATCGATCCCTGCGAAGTGAATCCCGAGGTGGACTTGGGGTCCCAGCGGGGAAACGGGTCACGACTGGCTCGTTTCGCACTGCGCAGCAATTCCGGCACGCGGCTGCGCTGCTTATACAGTTCTTCCAGCATGGATTCCAGATGATCCCAGTCGCCGTCATACCACTGAGGCGGCGCCTTTTTGTAGGCGTCGTCGAAGACCTCGCTTGAGCAGTGACAAATCCGATCGAGCCAGGGTTCGAAGCTTTCGTAACCCAATACGCCAAGATAGACTTCCCGGCGACCGTAGAGTCCACATTCGGGCAAGTCGGAAAAGGCCCAGTTGTGAGCGTCAAAGGCAAATCCGTGGTCGATCATGTTCACCACATAGACGAGTGCTCTCGGAGAAACCTGGTCCCGCGCGCGACGGATTTCCGGCAGCCAGTTCTTCGCCCGATCCCGAAAAAAAATGGCCTGCCGGCCGTCGGCGTTGCTGACCCACTTGTCGAAGGCGACCATGCCGCGAAAAGTATCGATGTTGAGGACCGATTCCAACAGAGACATCGGCACGTAATCGTAGACGGCGCGCCGCGTCGGATCTCCCGGGTAGCGGGACGCGAAATGCAGTCCGGCTTCGCAGCGGCGTTTCTCTCGACCCACTTCCATCGTCATCTCCGGTGTGGCGTCGATTAGGTCTTGCGGGACCTCGACGATATCCCAACTCGGCACGGGCAACTGTAGATGGGTCAGCAGGACGCAGCAGAAGAGCTCGTTGACGAGAATGCGGGGATGCTGCGGGTTGTTTCGAAATTTGACGACATAGTAATGGCCGTCGTCGGCAAGCATGAGATGAGCACTCGCTCCTCCGCGCATTCCCTTGATGTGTTGTAGTGCGATGACCGGCATGGAACGTGACACGTCCCTGAGTCAGAGCTCTTGACAGACACGTCGTTCGCTCAACGGAGCGCCTAATAAAAGTCGTGCCGGAGCGAAAAATGGGGTAGCGGAAGGTGTGAAAAAATGCTGGGGACAGTCAACCGCGGCTGAATTTGTCACTGGATGCTAGGCGCCTTCTAGGAAGCCGCTTGTGACAGTCCCCGATTTTTTAACACCGTCCAGTCCCCAATTTTCGACACTTGAGGCGAACTTCACCTCCGGCTGCGACGAACTCACGAAAATACGGTTTGTAAGGTTACGAAGCTGGGCTCGAGGGCTGGGGCCCGGTTGGAGGAGTCAACGCTACTCAGCTCTATTATACGTCTCGTCCCAGGGCCGCGATGCCGCGTTCTTGAAATAGGCGTGATGGTGTTTAGCGGGGAGATGTTTTTGGAGCGGGTTTGAGCGGATTTGAGCGGATTCTCCTTAAAAACCCTGCCCATCGGCCGAGCCGCCCCCTTTTCTATTTCGAGCATACACTACGGGTCAAGGAACTTGTGGCTCGTGGGCACCGATGTTGTTGATTTTATTGGGTCGGAAGTGTTGTGACTGATGCGAGGTCGTATCGGTGAATGTTGGAGCGTTCCGGATTTGGATTGCCCGTTTCGCGGCGGGCCCGACGGAATCAAACGGAGCCGCAGGCTCTCGGGTCTGTGAAAAAACCTTGGGACAGTCCACCGCGCCCCCGTAAGTCATTGATAAAACGCCACGCCCGTGCACGGCGCTTGGGACAGTCCCCGGTTTTTTCACAGACCCGAGAGCCTGCGGTCAAGATAGCGAATGACCTCGGTTGCTGGGCAAAGCGTTGGCCGTCACGGAGCCTCAACCGCACCCTTTCGGGCGCGGCTCTGTTTACACATGTGCTGCCTCGAGCCACAGCTTTCGGCCCTGGCCAGGGTCAAAGGCCCGGGCCGTCGTTTGGCCCACACCTGCGACCGTTTTCTTAGATCCCATCGCACGCCGAACGCGCCAAACCGGGTAGAATCGAAACTCGCTGTTATTGCCGCTGGGCATGGAACAAATTCGCAAGGTTTTCCTTAGCTCCACCTCGCGCGAGCTAGCTGAGCATCGGGGAAAAGTCATCGACGCTCTCCAACACCTCGACGGCTGGGATGTGATCCACATGGAACGGTTCGGCGCCCGCGCCTGGACAGCCGACGACTTTTGTCTGAAGAAGGTCCGCGAATGCGACGTTTTCGTGGGCATCGCGGGTTTCTGTTACGGCAGCGTGCACAAGCCGAGCGGGAAGTCCTACACCGAGCGGGAGTAGGACGAGGCTGTTCGAACCAATAAGCCGCGACTGATGTATGTCGCCCCGCGCGGCTTCAAAGTTGACGCCGAGATTCTCATCGCTGACGGAAAAGCCGATCGACAGCAGGCGTTCCGAAACGCGGTTAACAGTCAGCAGATCCGAGACGAGTTCGAGAGTCCTGACAACCTTGCGATGAGGGTCGTCGTCGATCTGCGCAATCAGGAGCGTGAGAACCGGGTTGCAGGCGAACCTGAGAGCGACTGGCCGCGCGAGCCGGAACTTGCTCACCCCTACTTGCTGCAGCCTGGGTTCGCCGGTCGGTCGCGCGAGCGAAAGCTTCTCACCGATTGGTTCCAGGACGGCTACCATTCGGTGCTTGTGCTCGAGGCGATCGGCGGCATGGGCAAGTCCGCGCTGTCTTGGGTTTGGTTGCACTGGGACTGCCTGGGCAAGGATCTCAACGGTTACCCGAAGCGTGTCGGTGCGAACGAACTGCGGGTCGAAGAGAAAAACCGCCCCGAGGGCGTCCTCTTCTGGTCGTTCTACGAACAGGACTCCCACTTCGGCGCCTTCCTCGACCGGGCCGTAGGCTACGTCGGGGCGAGCGATGCCACAACCGCCGGCCTTTCCGACCGCGAAAAGCTCGACATCGTGCTCGACGCGCTCCAGCGGCGCCGCATCCTGCTCATCCTCGACGGCTTCGAGCGCGAGCTGCGCGCCTACGCCGGCTACCGCGCCCCTTATCAGGGCGACGAGGCCGGAGGCAAGGACGGCAACGACTGCGTCGACCCCCGCGCCGCCGAGTTCCTCCGATCAGCGGCCTCGCTCGCGCTCGCCGGGCGAGTGCTGCTCACGTCGCGCCTGTTCCCAAACGAGCTGATCGACCTCGCGGGCTGCCGTCACGAGCGGCTCGAAAATCTAGCGCCCGACGACGTGGTGAGCTTCTTCGAGGTCACCGGAGTGAAAGGCACGCGGGCCGAGATCGCCCAGGCGGTCGCTCCCTACGGCGGGCATCCGTTGTCGGTGAGCCTGCTGGCGCGGGCGATCGTCAAGGACCATCGGATGAAGGGCGACATCAAGGCGTCGGATCGGCACACGGTGCTCGACAAGCTGAAGGGCAAGCAGGGGCACGACATCCTCGAAGTCGCCTACGACGAGATGTCCGCTGAACACCGCGAGCTGCTCAGCCGCATCGCCGCCTTCCGCGGCCCGATGGACTACGAGGCGCTCGAGGCCGTGGCCACCCAGAAGGGGGCCAACCTGGACGCGGCCCTGGACGAGTTCGAGGTGCGCGGGCTGCTCTTGCGCGACCCGGACGGCAAGCGCTGCGACCTGCACCCGATCGTGCGGCGGTACGCCTACGACCGGCTGGCCGACAAGACCGGCGTACACGGCCGCCTGCGGGAGTATTTCGACGCCCGCCCGACACCCGAGCGGGTCGAGACCCTGGCCGACCTGGCCCCCACGATCGAGCTCTACTGGCACACCGTCGGCGGGGGTCGCCTCGACGCGGCTTGTGACCTGCTGTACGCCCGGCTGATCCCGAATCCACTCTACCACCGCTTCGGCGTCTACGAGCGGGCGATCGAGCTGCTGCGGGCGCTGTTTCCCGAGGGTGAAGACCGGCCCCCCCGGCTGACCTCAGAGAGCGACCAGGCCTGGACGATCGAGGCGCTGGCCAACTCCTACAGCCTGTCGGGGCAGTTGCGCCGGACGGTCCCGCTGTACCAAGTGAGCATCGAGATCGACGAAAAGCGTAGCAATATGCAGGGTGTGGCCATCAGCCTCCGAAACCTCGCTGACGATCAGCTCAAGCTGGGCCGGCTGGAGGCGGCGGAGGGCTCCCTGCGGCGAAGCATCGAGCTCTCCCGCGAGATCGAGGACGAGTTCCGGGAGGCGTGCGGCGATGTGGACCTGGGCCGTCTCCTCGCCTACCAAGGTCGCTTTTCCGAGGCCGAGCGGGAGCTCGAGGCCTCAACGACCTACTGGCAGAAGACAGACAACCAACAGGCCTTGTGCCTACACGGGGCCTATCGCGCCCTACTGGGTCTGCTGCGAGGCGACGCCTCGGCCGCCCTGGAAGCCGCTCGCGAGTCCCGCCGCCTCGCCGACGTCAGGAGCAACGAACTTGACATCATCCGGGCCGAGTGGCTGCTGGGCTGGGCTCACGTGTCCCTGGGCAAGCCCGCCGCCGAGGACCACCTCAACGAAGCCCTGACCCGCTGCCGCCGCATCAACCTGGTCGAGCTCGAACCCTCCATCCTGCTGGCCTGGGCGCGCTTGCACCAAGACCGCGAGACCGCGCAGAAAGCTCTCGCCATCGCCGACCGCTGCGAGTACCGCCTCAACCAGGCCGAGATGCACAACTTCCTGGCCCACCTCGCCCTCGACTCAGCCAAGCCCGCCGAAGCCCGCGACCATGCCCAAAAAGCCAAGGACTACGCCTACTGCGACGGCCCGCCGGACTACTACAAACCGGCCTACGAAGAAGCCGAGCGCTTGCTGGCCGAGGCCGCCGGGGCGTAAGGCGCCCCTGCGGGCGAACAGCGGGCCTTGAAAAAGGGCCTTCCCCCTCAGACGCAAACAACCACGGACTCGCCCTCTCCGGCGGTTGGCGATCGGCCGCTCCATGGCGGCATGACCGCTCCCTTGCGTTCGCGGCTCTGATTCGCTCATCGGGAGGGTGTGTGCGAGCAAGAAACTGAGCCTGGAACGCTAGTTACAGGCTAAGTATCCATAACGACCAAGGCGGCATGACCGCTCACTGGCCGTTCGCGGCTCTGATTCGCTTGTTGCGAGGATATGCAATGGGCGCCCTTACCGCTTGCTTACGCGCGCGGCTCCGATTCGCTCATCGGGAGGGTGTGCGCGAGCAAGAAACTGAGCCTGGAACGCTAGTTACAGGCTAAGTATCCATAACGACCAAGGCGGCATGACCGCTCACTGGCCGTTCGCGGCTCTGATTCGCTTGTTGCGAGGATATGCAATGGGCGCCCTTACCGCTTGCTTACGCGCGCGGCTCCGATTCGCTCATCGGGAGGGTGTGCGCGAGCAAGAAACTGAGCTTGGAACGCTAGTGACAGGCCAAGTATCCATAACGACCAAGGCGGCATGACCGCTCACTGGCCGTTCGCGGCTCTGATTGCTTGTTGCGAGGATATGCAATGGGCGCCCTTACCGCTTGCTTACGCGCGCGGCTCCGATTCGCTCACCGGGAAGGGTGTGCGCGAGCAAGAAACTGAGCCTGGAACGCTAGTGACAGGCCAAGTATCACCTGGTAGCGACCGCCACTCGGTCCTAGTTGGAAGTGTCCGCCGGTACTCCTGCCGGCCAGGAATGCAAACGACCGACTCCAATCAACCAGTCACGGGCCGCAACATCTTTTGTTTCAGCAGCTTCTTGGCCGATATAACGAAAGAGAAGATTTACGATCCGGCGCTTTGGGAGGAGGGAGGCTTAACGTTGAGATAGCGGCCGGCCCGGATTCGGGAGCTTCGGAGTCCGTTCCAGGCCTTCAACTCGGTGACGGTCACCCCGAACCGGGAGGCGATGACGCCCAGTGTGTCACCGGAGCGAATTCGATACCGGCCCGAGCCGGAAGTCGCCAGCGCTAGTTCCCGGGAACGCGCGCCCGGGGATCTGGGGCGGCCGGCTCGCCCGATCGTGAGGTAGTCGCCGGCGCGGATGCGGCTGCTCCGCAGACCGTTCCAAGCCTTGAGCTGTTTGACCGTCACCCCTAGCCTGTTGGCAATGACGATGAGAGAATCGCCGGTGCGAATCTTGTAGCGGCCGGAGGCGGAACCGGCGGCGGAAAACGCCGTCGATCGCGAACTGCCCTCTACTTGAGTGGACGAGCGGGCTGAGCTGCCGCCGGCGGGCGTCGGATCTACAATCAAGAATTTACCGGCCCGAATACGGCTTCCGCGCAAGCCGTTCCAAGCCTTCAACTCACGCACGGTCACATCAAACCGCTGGGCGATGGTCGATAGGCTGTCGCCCTCGCGGATCTTATATCGTCCCGAGGCGGGAACCGGGACACTTGCCACCCGGCGACCGATTCTCGACACACTGTTGGGCGATCGTACGATCAAATACCGACCGGCAATGATGCGGTTGCTGGTGAGTCCGTTCCATTGCTTTAGCTGTGCCACGGTCATTCCATGGCGCTTGGCGATCACGCTGAGATTGTCTCCTGACCGGACTCTGTACTTGCCCGGACCGCCGGTTTTGGATCCTGCTACCGCTGTCGCGGACAAGCCCTCGGCCTTCACGATCAGATAGCGTCCGGCTCTGATGCGGGTGCTCGTGAGTCCGTTCCACCGTTGGAGCTGCCGGACGGAGGTTCTAAACCGTTGGGCGATGCCGCCCAGCGTGTCGCCCCGGGCGATTCGGTAGCGCCCGGTACCCCCGACAAGAAAACCGCCTGCCCCGCCCCTATAGTAGTATTTGATTTTTTGCGGGCCGGAGGGGATCGTCAGGAACAACCCTTCGTCCAGCCCCCCCCCCTCAAGCTGATTGAGCTTAGCTATTGAGGAGGACTTGATTCTGTACCGTTTCCCGATGGCCGCGAGGGTTTCCTTCTCTTTGACTTTGTGGCGTCTCCAAGCTAGCCGCTTCTCCTTGGGAATGCGAGCGATTTCGCTTTCGAAGGTCTGCGCGGCGCCTTCCGGCAGACGGAGGTCGTAGTCGTGGGGCGGCGTGGCGGAGCGCCTCAAGGCGGGATTGAGTTCGCGGAGTTTCGCCGTTGTCGCGCCTGTAATGTCGGCGATCAGGTTGAGATGGATCTCGCTATCGGTCGTCGTGGTGTCGTAGCGGAGTGGAAGGGCCGGGTCCGGCTCCATGGATTCCCGCAGCCAGGGGTTCTTGGCAACATAGGTCATGGCCAAGATGATGGGAACGTAGTTGCGCGTTTCTCTGCGCAGCAGCCGACGGCGGCACAAAGTCCAGTAGTCGGAACCCGCTCTCTTTACCGACCGCACCACGCGCATCGGCCCACCGTTATAGGCGGCCATAGCCAGATACCAGTCCCCAAACTCGATGTGGAGATCCTTGAGATGGCGGGCCGCGGCGCGAGTGGCCTTCTCGGGATCGTAACGCTCATCCACGTAGCGGTTCTGGCGCAACCCGTACTGCCGGCCGGTGGACCTCATGAATTGCCACATCCCCGTCGCTCGGGCGCGAGAGATCGCCAGCGGCCGGAAGCCCGATTCCGCCTGCGCCAAGTGGAAGATCTCCGGCGGCACGTCCTCCTCTTTCAGAATGCGCTCAACCATGGGACGATAGGCCTCTGATCGGTCGATCGTCCGCTGGAACGTCCTGCTCCCACGCCCGGTCGTGAAGTAGTTGATAAGTCGGATGACCTGGGTGTTCAAAACCAGCGGCAACTCGGAGCGGGTGGCTTTGAGCCGCGCTTCCCGGGTCTCGGCCAGGCTGAAGTCGCCCGGGATGGCGGCTTCGTTCAGCTCGTCGAGCAAGGACGGTTCGCCTTCGTCGTCGAAGGGGATGAGTACCGCTTCGCCGTTCTCAGGGTAAGGAACCGCCTGCAGCGCTTCAAACTCGAGGTCTCGGACGTGCGATCGCAGCGCCTCGCCGGCGGGAGAGGGATCCGCCGAGGCAGCCGGCTCGGGCGCACCTCCTTCCGTACGTTCCAGGGCGATCCGCGGATCAGGATCTCCACTGGGAAGATGGGAGGCGGCCGCTTCCGGGACAGCTTCGGCGCCGGCCTCGTCGGCCGCGAGCTGGGGTGCTGGTGGGATTCCGCTGCCGCTAACCCGGCTCGCATCGCGGCTACAGGCAATGACCAGGAGCGCGCCCGCAGCGAGAGCGCAGCATCCAAAGCTCTTTCTGAAACCCATCTTCAGACTACGGATTAAACGAGACGACCCGCGCAACGCCCGGCGCGGCCATCGCCCCGAGTGCTCTCGTGAGTCAAAGTCTTGATGCTACCAGACGGGCTAGGGTCGGTCAATCGGCGGCAAACCAGCCAAATCAACCCAGGACTCCAAGAGTAAGGACCAACCACCGTGTCGCCCCACTACCGATCAGTACCATATTGTCTAGTGTGAATTTGTGGAAACGATCGTGCATCAGCTACTGGGCGGGCGCAGTGGCCCCTTGTGCCTACCTATCTCCCGGCCCGCTCAGCGCCCCTGGTGAGAAAAGCGGGCTGGAGGCTGTAAGCCACCCTCCGATCCGTCAGAGCGGCTACTCTTCTTCGTCCTTGCCCCTCCCGCGCTCTCTTTGGCCCTGGGCGATGACTTTTTCAGCGATCTGATGGGGCACGAAATCGTAGTGGCTGAACTCCATGGTGAAAGAGCCACGGCCTCGGGTCATTGATGTGAGGTCGTTGGCATAGGCGAGCATTTCGGCCATGGGTACTTGAGCTCGTATTAACTGGTTGCTGCCCTTTGTATCCATGCCCTGAATGCGGCCGCGGCGGCTGTTGAGATCGCCCATCAGATCACCGGCGAAATCCATCGGCGCGATGATCTCAGCGTTCATGATCGGCTCGAGCAGAGCGGGGTTAGCTTCGTCCATGGCCTTGCGGAAGGCTTTGCGGCCGGCCAGCTTGAAGGCCAACTCAGAGGAATCGACATCGTGGTATTGACCGTCGTAGAGAGTCACCTTGAAATCGACGACCGGGTAGCCGGCGAGATGACCGGATTCGGCCGCTTCGACGATCCCTTTTTCCACGGCCGGGATGTACGTCCTGGGAATCGATCCCCCGAAAATGGCGTTCACGAACTCGAACTGCCCTCCTCGCTCGAGAGGTTCCATCCTAATCCTGCAGTCGCCGAACTGCCCGTGCCCACCGGTCTGTTTCTTGTGGCGTCCTTGTACGTCGGCTTTGCCGCGGATCGTTTCGCGGTAGGGGATCTTGGGCGCCTTCAGTTCCACTTCGACGCTATAGCGCTTCTTGAGACGGCTGACGATGACTTCCAGATGCTGCTGGCCGTTGCCTGCCAGCAGGAATTCCTTGGTTTGCGGGTCGCGGTAGAAATTCAGCGAGGGGTCCTCTTCGAGGATGCGATGAATGGCCACGCCGAGGCGGTCCTCGTCTTGCCGCGTCTTCGGTTGGATGGCGTAGGCGATGGCCGGCAGCGGAATCTTCACCTTGGGGAACTCGATGGGGCGGCCTTTCTCGCCCAGGCTGTCGCCCGTCAAGGTCTCTTTCAGCTTGGCCACGGCTCCCAGGTCGCCGGCGTGGACCGCAGTCACCGGCGTCAGCTCTTTCCCGAAAACCAGACCGGTGCGCGCGAACCGCTCCGGGCTGCCGCGCGTGTAGTTGAAGACGTTGGCGTCGTTTTGGAGAACTCCCGAGACCACCTTGAAGTAGGTGACGCGACCCGCAAATGGATCGGCCGCCGTTTTATAGACAAATAGCGAAAGCGGCTCGCCGTCGAGGATCTTGCGCGCCACCGGCTCATCGTCGTCGGCCTGACCCGCGAGCTCACCGCGAGCCGTGGGCGGCGGGACGAACTTGTCCAGGAAATCGAGCGCGGCGTCGCTGCCAATGTTGTGGAACGCGGAGGCGCACAAGACGGGGTAGATCTTGCCCTCGGCGATTCCCTTGCCCAAACCGGCTACGACCTTTTCGGGCGGCAGCGTCAATTCTTCCAGATATTCCGCCAGCAAGTCGTCGTCGCATTCGGCGACCATCTCGAGCAATGTCTCGCCGGCCGATTCGACTTCGGACTCGATCTCAGAGGGAACGGCGCTCTCCGTAGCCTTGCCCTTGCCGTCGGCTTCGTATGTGTGAGCCTTCCCGCCGACGAGGTCGACGAGACCCCGGAAATCCTTTTCCGAGCCGATCGGCCAGTGGACGGGGACCGCCGCTCGGCCGAGCACTTCCTTGATTTCGGCCAGCACCCGGGCGAAGTCGGCCCGCTCGCGGTCGAGCTTGTTGACAAGAATGATCCGCGGCAGGTTGTACTCTTCGGCGAAGCCCCAAACTTTTTCGGTCTGAACCTCGACTCCCGCCACGCCGTCGACCACGATCAGCACCGCATCGGCCGCCATCAGCGAGGCCTTCGTGTCGTTGATGAAAATGTTGTAACCGGGTGTGTCGATGAGGTTGAGCTTGGTGTTCTTCCACTCGATGTAGGCCAGCGATGACGAGATGCTGACTTTGCGGGCAATCTCTTCATCGTCGAAGTCCGTAATGGTGTTGCCCTCGTCGACGCGAGTCAGCCGGCTTGTCGCGCCTACGGTGTAGAGGTAGGCGGCCACCAGGCTGGTTTTGCCGCAATCGCCGTGGCCGGCGATCCCGATGTTGCGGACATCCTTACCTTCGTAAGCTTTCACGGCAATCTAACCCAAATTAGCACGCTCGGTTGCCGCCAGTCGGGCCTGGGCGCGCGCGATGGCCCGGGAGGCGCGTTCCACGTCGCTTTCCATGTCGTGGCGCTGCAGCAGGTCGTTGGCCCGGCGGCGGGACTCTTCCGCCCGCTTGACGTCGATTTCCTCGGCCCATTCGGCGCTATCGGCCAACACCCGGACGTGGTCGGGCAGTACCTCCATCACGCCTCCGTCGAGCGCCATATAACGAGTCTGCCCCTCCAGCCGGTAGGACAAGACACCGGCGCCCAACTGGGAGATCAACGGAGCATGGCCGGGAAGAACTCCCATCGAGCCGCCCAGCGCGGGAATCTGCACCTCGTCGACCTGCTCGGATATCAGCAGCCGCTCCGGGACAGCAACTTCGAGTTTGATCTTTCCCTTCATCTTCACTAGCCTGTGGTAAAAGTAACGTCCCGAAAAATCGGGTACAGCCAGCCAATTCGCATCAGGCTGAGTCCTTTGTTTCGAGGGCCATGATGGTGCGAATTGGTGGCAGTCCCCATTTTTCGCTCCTGCACGACTTTAACCACGGGCTGTCAGGCCACCTTCTGCAGCTTGTCCGCCTTCTCCAAGGCTTCTTCAATCGGCCCGACCATGTAGAAGGCCTGTTCGGGAAGGCCGTCATGCTTGCCCTCCACGATCTCCTTGAACGCGCGCACCGAGTCGGCCACCTTGACGGATCTGCCGGCCAGACCGGTGAACTGCTCGGCGACGAAGAACGGCTGCGAAAGGAAGTTTTGGATCTTTCGGGCGCGCGCCACCGCGAGCTTGTCTTCCTCGGAGAGCTCTTCCACACCTAGAATGGCAATGATGTCCTGAAGCTCCTTGTAGCGCTGCAGGATCTGCTTGACGGCCTGGGCCGTGTCGTAGTGCTCTTCTCCGACGATGTTCGGATCGAGAATGCGCGACGTCGAAGCCAGAGGATCGACCGCGGGGTAGATCCCCAGCGACGCGATGTCGCGGGAAAGGTTCGTCGTCGCGTCCAGGTGAGCGAAGGTGGTTGCCGGGGCGGGGTCGGTATAGTCGTCGGCGGGGACATAGATAGCTTGCACGGACGTAATGGATCCTTTCTTCGTCGAAGTGATGCGCTCTTCGAGCTCTCCCATTTCGGTGGCCAAGTTAGGCTGGTAACCGACGGCTGAGGGCATCCGTCCGAGCAAGGCCGACACTTCAGACCCCGCCTGGGTGAAGCGGAAGATATTGTCGATGAACAGCAGCACGTCTTGGCCTTCATCGTCGCGAAAGTACTCGGCCACCGTCAGTCCGGTCAACCCTACCCGCAGGCGCGCCCCAGGGGGCTCCGTCATTTGGCCGTAAATGAGTGCGCACTTGGACTTTCGCCAATCGTCGGGATCGATGACTTTTGACTCCTGCATTTCGAGCCACAGGTCATTACCTTCGCGCGTGCGCTCGCCGACACCGGCAAAGACGGAAACACCGCTGTGCTCGGTGGCGATGTTGCGGATCAGCTCCATGATGATGACGGTTTTGCCGACTCCCGCTCCTCCGAACAGCCCGATCTTGCCGCCCCGCAAATAGGGCTCGAGCAGATCGATCACCTTGATGCCGGTTTCAAACATCTCCAGCTCGGTGGACTGGTCTTCGAGGGAGGGGGCCGGTCGGTGAATCGGGTAGCGCTGCTCGGTTTCGACGGGCCCCTTCTTGTCCACCGGCCGCCCCAGCACGTTGAGGACGCGACCTAGCGTCTGCGGACCTACCGGAACGGTGATGGGCCGGCCGAGATCTTCGGACGGCATGCCGCGCACAAGACCTTCCGTCGGCTCCATTGCGACGGTGCGGACGCGCCCTTCCCCTAAATGCTGCTGGACCTCGCAAGTGATATCGATGGGCGTGGGGACATCGAAGCCCTCGCTGGTCACGCGAATAGCGTTGTAGATCTCCGGCAAATGGCCTTCGCTGAACTGAATGTCGACGGCGGGTCCGGCGACTTTGACGACTTTTCCTATCTTTGACATGGCTGTCTTCCCGTAAATGGTTCGTTCTCTGAGTCCGCGGCGGACTGCTTCGCCGCCGGAGTCGCGGCGCGGCCCAACTACTCGAGCCCGGCTGCGCCGCTGACGACCTCGATGATTTCGTTCGTAATGCTCGCCTGCCGCACTCTGTTCATGTGCAGCGTCAGTTTGTCGATCATCTCCTCGGCGTTGCGCGTCGCGGCATCCATGGCCGTCATCCGCGCGGCGTGCTCGGCAGCCGCGGACTCGATCATCGCCTGGTACACGGCTACATCAACGTACCTCGGCAAGAGCGTGCGAAAGATCTCCGGGGCCGGCTGTTCGTAGAGATACTCGAACGATCCTCCGCCTTCTGCTGTGTCCACTTGAACAGGCAGCAGCCGATCGACAATCAGCGTCTGCCGCATCACGCTCTTGAACTCGTTGAAGATCAAATACACAGCGTCGACCTCCCGCCGGGTGAACCTGGAGATGACGTTGTCGCTGATCTTCCGGCACGTCGGGAAATCGATGTTGTTAAAAATATTGATCCACTCGCCGGCAATCGAAACGTTCCGGCGGCGGTAGAAGTCGCGGCCTTTGCGGCCGATGAGCTCCATCTCGACTTCGGCCGATGAGCGTTCGGCGAGGAATTGCTGAGACCTACGAATCACATTGCTGTTGAACGCGCCGCAGAGCCCCTTGTCTCCGCTCAGCAGTAGAACTAGAATGCGGTCTTCCTTGCGGCGGGCCAACAACGGATGAGCGAGCGCGGGAGAATCCTCGGGCTCGTTGCCCAAGATACTGGCCATCATTTCCCGCAAGACGGAGGAGTAAGGGCGAGCGGCGAGCACCTTTTCCTGGGCCCGGCGCAGCTTGGCCGCGGAGACCATTTTCATGGCCTTGGTGATTTGCTGGGTGTTTTTAACCGACCGGATCCGCCGCCGCAGGTCAATCAGGCTGGGCATGCTAGCTGGTTGCCGCTTCCTGACCGTGCCGAGACGCAAAGCGTTCTTTGAATTCGCCTAGCACGGCCTTGATTTCGTTTTCCAAGTCTTCGTCGATAGCTTTTTTTTCGAGAATCTTGGTCAGCACGCTGTCGGGCTGGGGGTCGAGGTAGGCATAAAGCTCGTTCTCAAACTCCCGGCATTGCGAAACCTCAAGAGAATCCAGGAATCCGTTCGTGCCGGCATAAATGATCAGGATCTGCTTTTCCACCGGAAGAGGTTCGTATTGTTTTTGCTTGAGAATCTCGACCAGCCGCTCCCCGCGATGCAGTTGTTGCCGCGAAGCTTTGTCCAGATCGGAGCCGAACTGGGCGAACGCCGCTAGGGCGCGGTACTGGGCCAGCTCGAGACGCAGTGTTCCCGCGATTTTCTTCATCGCTTTGATCTGCGCGTTTCCACCCACGCGGCTTACCGAAATGCCTACGTTGACCGCGGGCCGTACGTTGGCGTTGAACAAGTCCGCCTCGAGGTAGATTTGCCCGTCGGTGATGGAAATGACGTTGGTGGGAATGTAGGCCGAAACGTCTCCGGCTTGGGTTTCGATAAAAGGCAACGCCGTGAGCGAACCTCCCCCGTGGGAGTCGTCCAGCTTGGCGGCCCTCTCCAGCAGGCGGCTGTGCAGGTAGAAGACGTCCCCTGGGTAAGCCTCCCGCCCCGGGGGACGGCGCAGAAGCAGCGAAATCTCCCGGTAGGCCGCGGCGTGCTTGGACAGATCGTCGTAGACGCACAGGGCGTGCCCGCCGTTGTCACGGAAATACTCCCCGATGGCGCATCCCGAGTAGGGCGCCAGGAACTGCATCGCCGCCGGATCGGCCGCGGAGGCGACCACTACGATCGAGTAGTCCATGGCGCCGAAGCTTTCCAAGGTCTTGACGACTTGGGCGACGGTCGATCGCTTCTGTCCGATGGCGACGTAGATGCAAATCATGTCGCCGCCCTTCTGATTGATGATGGCGTCGACGGCGATGGCCGTTTTACCGGTTTGTCGGTCGCCGATGATCAACTCCCGCTGGCCTCGGCCGATGGGGATCATGCCGTCAACGGCCTTGAGCCCTGTTTGCATGGGCTCTGTGACCGGGCGACGGTCGATGACTCCGGGCGCCAAGCGTTCCACCGGATTGTAGGTCTCGGTTTGGATGGGGCCCTTCCCGTCGAGAGGGCGTCCCAGCGCATCAACGACGCGGCCGATCAGCGCATCGCCCACCGGAACGGAAATAATGCGCCCGGTGCGGCGGACTTCGTCGCCCTCCTTGATCTCGGTATAGTCACCCAGCAGCACCGCCCCGACCTCGTCTTCTTCCAGATTCATGGCGATGCCGGCCACGTTGTGCGGGAAATCTAGCATCTCCCCGGCCATGACTTTTTCCAGTCCGTGCAGCCGGGCGATCCCGTCGCCGAGCGAGATCACCGAACCGGTTTCGGCTACTTCGACGACGCCTTCGTAGTTTTCAATCTGCTCCCGAATGAGTTGGGAGATTTCATCCGCGCTGATTTGAGCCATGGTTTATGCTTCTCCGGTGATTGCTCGGTCCAACGCCGCGAGCTGAGCTCGAATCGAGCCATCAAACACGGTCGATCCATAACGGACCGTGGCCCCTCCTAACAGTTCGGGAACCACCTGAAACTCGGCGTGAACCTGCCGGCCGGTCACGCGGTGGAACTTCTCGACGATCGCGTCGCGCCGCGGCTCGTCGATACTTTGTGCCGAGGCAATTTCGATCCGCGCGACACCCGCCTTCTCGTCAAGCCACGCTCGAAAGGCGTCGATCATCTCCCCGATAAACCGCATTCGGCGGTGGTCGATGACGACAAACAGGAAGTTGCGGACTGGGTTGGAAACTTCCATGCGCGCGCACAGACTGGCGATCAAAGCCCGTTTCTCCGCCGGACTGACTGCCGGCGAATTCAGCACGTTCCGCAGGGGCTGAGATTCTTCCAGTAGACGCCGAATAGCCGCCAGTTGTTCTAGAGCCGCCTCCGGACTGACTGCCGAGGTCGGTTTGGTTACTACCTCGGCCAGTGCTACAGCGTATCGATTCGCAATCGCTAGAGCCATTTTTTGGTCTAGTTGTAGGCGAGCTTCAACAGGGACCTGCGCTCACTCGGCATACCGTTGCCGAGATCTGTTGAACGTTTGTGGGCGTTGGAAACTCGGAGTGACGCCAAACAGAAGACTTAGCAAGCCTCTGAATCATCAAGCTACCACAGCGGGCTGAGACGGTCAACTTTGGGGGCTGCCGGAAGCACCGCACAGCCCGCGAGCGGCGTGTTCTCCGGCGGAATCCGTTTGGGGCGCCCTCGAACCCGCGCTTTACGCTGCCCGAGGCCATCACCGGAGACGTTTACAACCAAAACATAATTGAAATAAAATGTTTTAATAGGCGGGCCGTCGGGGTAAGCTGATGCCGGGCGGCCGCTGGGTTGCTTCGATGACTTGTTCCTTCTGCGGTCACTGGAACTGTGAAGGTGAGCATCGCTGCGCTCACTGCGGACGGCGGTCGGAGGGAGGCTCCGCCGGCTCGCTGAACGGCTCCGGCTTGAACACGGGGCAGCTTCGCGAGGAAATACTCTCTGCCGTTCAGGGAGATTCGGCCCCCACCGCTGCTGCGCCCTCTTGGAAGAGGGAGGTTGAGGAGAAAGTAGGGGCCTACCTCCAGCGCCGCAGGGCCGGGCAGACTGAGGGGGCGTCCGAGGTCTCCCGAGGACTTGCCTCGGAGAGTGAACCGCCTCTCCCGATTGACCCGAAAGAAGCTGCTTCGGACCGCGGGCCGGCGTCGGAAGCGCGACCTCAGGCTCTGGCTGACAACGCCGGAAGTCAAGACCTAGCCGGCGACTCCGACGGGCGGCGTTCTGTGCTCGAGGAAAGTCACCCGCGGCCGGCGGCCGATCAGCCGATGGAAGTCGGCCGGGGGTACGAGAGTCCCTTTGCCGAGGGTGGGGGGAGCCGCGGCCGGGAAGTCGCCTCGGCCAGTCCGGTGGCGCCGGTTGCGATTCGAGCGGTGGCGGGCCTGTTGGGTCTCGCAGTCGTCCTGATCTCGCTGGGGATGCTGCTTACTCTCTTCCACCTGATGGGGGGAGCATTAGTCCCAGGCGAAGAAAGCGCCCGAGCGATCTTGATCTCATTCCTGGCTTTGTTGCTCTTTTACTGGCTTTTCTGCGTGGAAACCGGCGCCGAAACGCCGGGAATGCGTTGGGTCGGCCTGCGAGTGGTCAGTTTTGACGGGCAATCCCTGACCGCCCGGCAGCGGTTTACGCGGGCCTGGGCGACAGTGTTGAGCACCACAGCTCTTGGGCTCGGCTTTGTCTGGTCGCTGGCGGACGAAGAGAAGCTCACCTGGCACGATCGTCTTTCGAAGACATTTCTCACCCAAGACGAATCGGCTGACGTCCCCCACGTTCTGCGCGCCCACCATTGACACAGAGGGCGATTCGGAGCCGCGAGCGCAAGCGAGCGGCCATGGGCGCCATGGTCGTAACCACTTGGCCTGTCACTAACGTTCCAGGCTCAGTTGCCTGCTTTCACGGGCTCTTGCGACGAGCGATTCGGAGCCGCGAGCGCAAGCGAGCGGCCATGGCGCCATGGTCGTAACACATACCTGGTCCGGTTCGGCGCGGCGAGCAAGCGCGACGAATGTAATGGCGGGCCAATCGTGTGCTTCGGCCGTCCGCTGGTGAGAACTGCGCGCTAGGTGCGCACGCCCACGAACGCCAGCATGCGCCCGGCCCCCTCCCCACTGCGCCGATGCGAAAAGTAGTCCCGCTCTAGGCAACGGGTACATGCACTGGCAACAGAGATCTCGGCGGGGTTGATCCCGGCCTCGGAAAGTTGACTTCGCGTGGCATCGATTAGATCGACACGGGGCGGGTCACTGCCATGGACGAAGGCCTCGTCGAAGCGGTCCGCCACTTCCGGTCCCACCTCAAAGCAGCAGGGGCCAATCGCGGGCCCGATCGCCGCTTCGATGTCCGCCTCTTCGGAGGCAAACTCCGCCGTCATTCGCTCTACGGCCCTTCGAGCGATCGATTTCAGCGTGCCTCGCCACCCTGCATGGACGACAGCCACCCCGCGCTTGGCGCGATCGACAAACAGTATCGGCAGGCAATCCGCCGTTCGCACGCCCAGCAAGTGGCCTGGTTGCCGGCTGAGCAAACCATCCACCTCGGGACGCGGGACTTCTTTCATTTGAGGTCCTGGGCTCGCTGAGATTACGATCAGTTTGTCGGAGTGAAGTTGACGGGCGGTTCGCAACGTCATTCCTTCCGCCCCCAAGGCTGAAACAGCTCCGTCCACCGATCTAAGCGCACGAAAGTCTCCGCTACTGCGTGTGGTGAACCCATGAACCAGCCATGGGATGTCCATCCACTGCCGGAGGCGAAGAACTCCGGATGTGTCGAGCTCGAAGACCATGGTTCGAGGCTTATCGTAGCAGTGTCTGGTCCGCGCATTCTGGGGTGGCCGGGTCGGACTTGCCGTGTCCGGTACTCTCGCCGCCAGCTATTGGCAAGCGGCCGGGCCCGCGAACAGACACGAGGTATTTAAAACCGCAGACCGGGGCGCCCGCGCCGCCCGCCAGCGGTTTCATCCCCAGCTATTCCCCTCCGCCCCGAGGTCCCGCGAAGAAGCCAAACTTCCGGGCCGAATGCGAGGAGACCTGCCAGCTGGGCTATTCTTCTTAGAAGAGAGAAAGCCCGCTTGAGTTCAGACCGCCCAAAGTGGAAGTCCGAGACCGAACGCAGGATGCGGGAGGATTGGGACGCCCGCGCCCGAGAGGATGCGTTCCGCTATATCGCCTCTTCACAAGAAGAGTGGCGCGTGGAGGAATTTCTGGGCTCGGGCGAAGAGTCCGTACAGGAAGCGATCCTCGATGATTTGGAAATCATCTGCCAGAGCCGGGAACCGAAGCAAATGCGGGTTCTTTAAATCGGCTGTGGCGCGGGGCGGATGACTCGGGCATTGGCTCGGGTCTTCGGGGAGGTGCATGGGGTTGATGTTAGCGGAGAGATGATCGCACAGGCGCGTCAGTTACTCAGCGGCTGCGAAAACGTTCATCTGTATCAAAACAACGGTACGGACCTATCTTTACCCGCATTTCCAATTTGATTCAGACCTCTCGACCTTCCGGCGGCCTTGAGCGTCTTTATTCATAGGGGCTAGAGCCCGATGAGGACGCCATGGAGGCCAACACCCAATGGGTGAAAAACAAACCAAGCCATTCCAGCTAAGTTTCAACGGCTCGTAGAAAGTCGATTTCCAGGGATCGCACGTCACTTCCGACGGTGGCTTGATCCTGGTTCGGGAGTTGGACGAGCGACTCGGACTCGGGAAACTGATCGGCGAGCATCTCACCGACTCCCGGCAAGGCACAAACAAGCAGTTCACGTTCGCTGATCTGTTGCGGCAGTCGGTCTACAGCCGCTTGGCAGGCTACGAGGACGTCAACGACGCCGTCCGAGTGTCGGCTGACCCGACGTTTCGCTTGATCGGCTCGCAGAAGATCTGGGATCGCGGTGCGGCCTTGACCTCGACGCTGCACGGCTTCGAGACGGAGATGCTGGCGAGCGAAGAGAACCTGCTGGGGCTGATGGCGCTGAACCGAGAGCTGGTCGGGCAAGCGGAGGCGTTCGACGACTCCGAGCGGGTCGTTCTGGACATGGACTCCACCGAGAGTCCGGTCCATGGCCAACAGGAAGGCAGTGCCTACAACGGACACTTCGAGTCGGTCTGCTACCACCCGTTGCTTTTGTTCAACGGTCATGGTGATTGCCTCGCTGCCAAGCTGCGTCCCGGCAACGTGCACAGCGCCGAGGACTGGGATGAGCTATTGTTGCCGGAGATCGAGCGCCAACTGGCCGAAGGCAAACAGGTCACCTTTCGCGCCGATGCCGCCTTCGCCGAGCCCGAGATCTACGAAGCACTGGAGGAGCGCGGCGCGGACTACGCGATCCGCATTCCGGCCAATAAGAGCCTGGAGCTGGAGATCGAAGACATCCTGTTTCGTCCGCCGGGGAGGCCCGGCCGCAAGCCGCTAGTGCGCTACAAGAGCTTTCGCTATCAGGCGGAGAGCTGGAAGGGGCCCAGACGAGTTGTCGCCAAGGTCGAGCACCACCAGGGCGAGCTATTCGCGCGCGTCGGTTTTATCGTGACGAACATGAGCTTGCCAAGCCGGTCGGTGGTGCGTTTCTACAACAAGCGCGGCACGGCGGAGCAGTGGATCAAAGAAGGTAAGCAAGCGACGCACTGGACGCGGCTGTCGTGCCATCGCTTCCGGGCGAACGAGGTGCGCTTGCAGCTCAGCGTGCTGGCCTATAACCTGGGCAACTTGTGGCGGCGGCTGGGGCTGCCGCAACGGATCAAGAGCTGGTCGCTGACGAGCTTGCAGCACCGGCTGATGAAGACGGGCGGACGGCTAATTAAACACGCGCGGTATTACTGGCTCTTGTTCGCGGAGGGACATCTGAACCGGCGCCTGTTTGGCGACATGCTGCGGAGGATCTGGGCGCTGCCTGTGCCGGGCGGGTAGCACGCGACTTGCCGAATGCGAAACCTGAGTACTGAGGACGGAAGCTCGGAAGGGTGTCTGCGAAATTGACTTCGCAGCGGCGGATCAGCCCCCATGAGGGGCAAGAAGGGGGCTCGATCGGTCCCGCCTCAGCCGCCGCCTCTTTCGGGTGGAGAAATGGTTGCGCTTCGCCGGGTGAGGGTGTAGACTCGTGCCGTCAGAGGAGCCAAATCGGAAATCCTGGCTGTGTTGGGCGACATCCGGTTCGACTTCGCCTTTAGCTTCATCGTTTTCCAGCATGTCCCCGACAAAGCCATTATCGAGAACTACGTGCATGAAGTTTATCGGCTGTTGCGGCCGGGAGGTCTGTTCAAGTTTCAGGTGCAAGGCAGTTCAAGCGCGTCTTCCGAGCAGAACGACACCTGGTTGGGAGTGCAGATTGCCGGGTACGAGGCGCTGGCGATGGCCGAGAGCGGCGGCTTTGATCTCATCCGCCATCAAGGCGTGGAAGAGCAGTATTTCTGGCTTTGGTACTTGAAGCCGGTCGAGCCCGAGGCGCAGGTGGATAGGGGGAAGTCCACGATCGGGCCAGCATCCAGGGGCGGCGCCTTGAGGAGCGGACAGCTTGCTCGTTACCGACTGGCGGAAACGCTTGTGGCCGGCCGGCGGGTGCTCGATGTCGGCTTTGGCGGGGACGAGGGCGCTCACCGGCTGGCACGCTCGGCCACACAACTCGTTGGTCTCGACAGCGCCCGGGATCGGCTCACCGCCGGGCGGAAAGAATATCACTCTCCCAATCTTCACTCCATGGCGGCTGATCGCCGTCATTTGCCGTTTTCCGACGCCAGTTTCGATTTCGTCCTGGCCTTCAGGGCTACTGAGTCCCTCGAAGAATGGCGTGGTCTGCTGGCTGAGGCACGGCGCGTCTTAGGGGTGGGCGGTCGGCTCTTGGTTTCCGCACCCAGCCGGCGGCACCTCCAAGAGACCGAAACCGCGCCGAGTGCACACGATGGGCACGAGTTCACCTATGAAGAGTTTCGGGCGGAACTGGCAAAGTTTTTTCCGCACACGACGATGTTTCTGGAAAACGAGAGCGATACGATCACGTTCACTCCGCTCGAGGTGCGCGGGGTCAGAACGACCCTCGAAAACGTCAAGCACCGGCCCGAGCAAGCACATGGTTTTCTCGCGGTTTGCTCGACCGATCCGCTCTACGGCTCGCCGGCATTTGTCTATCTGCCCTGGGTCGGTAACGTCTTGCACGAACGTGAAGGCCGAATCGACCGGCTCCGCACCGCGCTGGAGCAAACGGATCTTTTGTTGAGCGCCACGGGAGATGAAATCAAGACCCTCCAACGGGAGTATCAGCAGCAGCAGCAGCGGGCGAGCGATGCCGTTCAGCGGTTGGAGGAGGAGAACGAAAAGAAGACGGCCTGGGCGAGGGAGCTTCAGAAAGAGCTGGACGAGCGGAAGGATCTCGAGGAACGTACACCGTGGGCGCTGAAACTGAACGCTGAACTGGATCGGGCCGTGAAGAATTTTCGCAAGTTGGAGGCTGACAAAGACGACGTACTCAAGGAGCTGGGGAAATCCGTGAAGTTGCTTGATGAAGCCGAACAGCGCGTGATTGAGCGCACAAGCTGGGCGCGGCGGCTAGATCGGGATCTCACACAGGCCCGCGAACAGCTGGCAGCCGTATACGGGTCTCCGGCCTACCGTATCGGCCGGCGCTTAGGATTGGCTCCCAGCCCTGCTGCGAACTCGTCCTCTGACGACAAGCCGCCGAAGCAAGACGAATGAACTGAGACACGCCGGCCGCGGCGGCTAAGGGCTAACGATCCACGGAAACTCATTGACAAACTGGTATCCCAGCTCACTGTGCAGGTAGTACAGAACGCCGGCCAGCACAAGACCCACTATCAGCACCACGAGGATCACGATGCTACCCCACGGCATTCTCCCCGTTTCCCGTTTCCACACCAACAGATAGCTGGCGCCAATGCCTACGTAGAACAGCAGAATCATCGGCGCGGCGAATAGAGTCATATTGGCTACGTCGGGTGTGGGGGTGATGACAGCCGCGATCACGAACATGATCAAGATCGCGTAACGGATGTTTTTCAACAAGAATGACGGGCTGGTGATCCGTAGCAACGTGAGGGAAAAGATCAAAACCGGCATTTGGAATACGATGCCGAGGCCAAGTAACAAAGTAACGAACAGATTGAAGTAAGAGCTGACGCTGATCATCGGCTGGATGTCGGATTCGAAGCCGATTCCCACCAGAAACACCAACGCGAACCTTAGCATGACGAAGTAGCCGAATACGCCACCAAGTATGAACAGCGTAGCGGTACTGAATACGAATGGCAGCACCCAACGACGCTCCTTCTTGTACAGCCCGGGAGCAATGAATGCCCACACCTGGTACATCAGCCAGGGGGAAGTTAGAAACACCGCGGCTAGAATTGGGATTTTTAGATAGAGCATATGGAATTGCTCCATCGGAGTAAGGGCCACGAGTGTGAGCGGGCTATCGTACTGAGGTAGCTGCTCGCGGGCCATATCGTAGGGACCTCTAACCAGCTCGAATAGCTGACGGGCAAAGAGCAGGCAAAGGGGGTAGGCGATGCCGAGTCCGATCAAGGCCCGGAGAATCCGTGTGCGGAGCTCGTCTAGGTGATCCAGAAACGACATCCGAACCATGCCCTCTTCGTCGCCATCTTCACCGCCTCCATCACCGCCTGACGGAGGAGGCGGAGGAGGAGGGGGCTGCTCCGAAGTTTCGGCAGGCGGTTTTACTACTGCGGTCGACGCCGTTGCGGCGCCGGAACCGCCGTGCGGAGCTTCTTGACCTTCATCGGTGTAAGGATCGTCGTAGTAGCTGGCCGTGGACGATGGCTCGTCGGCTGACTGCTGTTCGGGGGCGTCAGTCTGAGGGGCGACCGTCTCAACTTCTTTCCTGGAATCAGGGGCCGGACTGTCGCTGTGTTCGGATTCCGGGCTGTCGGGCATTGATGAAGCTGCTTGGGCCGGTGGAGCTTGGTCCCCGACAACGCCTGGTTCATCCGCATCGGGCGACTTCGCCTCCTCACTTTGGTCTAGCTTCGAAGGACCGGAATCGGGAACGGGTTGCTCGGCTGTCGGGCCGGTGGCGTCGGGCGACTCAGTAGCATCTTCCGCCGCGGACGAATCTTCAGGGCGAGAAGCGCGCGCATCGCGCTCCTCGCGCGCTTGCTGATCGTCAGAACTCATGAACCTGGTTTGGCGTCAGGCGCGTCGGTGCTTTTCAGGGCGTCTGAAGAGGGCGAACCGCTAGGGGCCTCGTTGCCATTAGAGGCTTTCGTCGGGCTGTCAGTCGCGTTCGCTTCTCTCTTCTGGCTCGGCGTCGTTGCAGACGACGAAAGGTCGGAAGAGGCCCCCGAAGTCTCTGTTACAGGGTTGCTTTCGGAGTTCGAATAGTAGTCGTCAGGGGAATCCTCGTAGTCGGTGGCGGTGTTCAGATCTTGCTTGACTTCGTGGGCAACGTCTTTGAGGTCCTGGTTTTCCCGATCGATGGTGTCCATCTCGCGCTGAAACGTGTTTCGCAGGTCGTTCGACGCACGCCGAAACTCGGCCATACTCTTGCCGAACGTCCTGCCGAGCTCGGGCAGCTTCTTCGGGCCGAAGATGAGCAGCGCGAGAACGAAGATAAATATTAATTCCGGAATACCAAGCGGACCCATAGAGGACCTTTTACAGCCTGGCGAATCGGGGCTGTCTCAAAACAGCCGAAACGTTCGTTTTGATGATACCGATGGGGTAAAAGGGGAGTCAACCAAGCGCAGGTGCTTGGATAGAGCTGCCTTATTTTCCGGCATTGCCGCCGGAGAGGCCTCCCGTCTCACAATCCGGGACCCTCCTCACCGCCAACATCCGATCGATCCCGGCCAGGTCAGTGCGCACGGTTGGCGTTTCCCACTCTCCGGTTTTGAGCATCGCTTCGACAGACAGCCGGCTCGTGTAGCCTAACTCCATCAGTAGCCGGCCGCCGGGTCGGAGGGCCCTGGCCGCTGCTTTCGTCAGCTTCCTATAGACCTCCAGTCCGTCTTCGCCCGCGAAAAGGGCCTGGGCCGGCTCGGACCGGATTTCTTTTTGCAAGCCGGCTAGAGCAAGAAGCGGAACGTAGGGAGGATTGCTCACGACCAGGTCGAAGCTGCTGGGGGCGAAGGCGTAAACGAGATCGGCTTCGACGAATTCGACATCGGCTTCGAGCCGCCGGGCGTTTTGGGCAGCCACCCTCAACGCCGGGCGTGATAGCTCGCAGGCAATAACCCGCGCGGACGGGGTTTTTTTCTTGATGGCGATCGCGACGCAGCCTGATCCGGTGCCGACGTCGAGGACTCGTTCGTTCCCCCCCAGTCTGGCCAGCGCCTCCTCGACCAGCAATTCCGTTTCCGGCCTGGGGATGAATACATCCGGAGTGACGTGAAACGGGAACCCATAGAACTCCTGTCGGCCCGTGATGTATTGGGTTGGCTTCCCCGCGCAGCGTTGGTGGACAAACTCGAGTAGCCTTTTCTGTTGATCGGACTTTAACGTTTTCTCCGGGTGGGCGTACAAGAAAGCCTTTTCGCGGTCGAGCAGGTGGCCGAGCAAGACTTCGGCTGTCAGCCGAGGAGCCGACACCCGGTCTTGTTCGAGTCGATGAGTGGCCTCTCGCAGCGCGGAGCGAATAGACGTTTCGGACGGCACGGTTTTTCGAGGTTCGGGAACGCGGCTCGACAAGCTGCCGTCGTCAGGCCGAAACCAGCTCCTGGTTGAGTCTTTCGGCTTGGAAGTGAGCGGCCAGGGCCTCGGTAAGCGGATCGAGTTTGCCGGCCATGATGTGCTCGAGCTGGTGCAGCTTGATTCCGGCCCGGTGGTCGGTAATTCGGTTTTCGGGAAAGTTGTAGGTGCGAATTTTTTCGCTGCGATCACCGCTGCGGACCATACTGCGCCGCTCCTCGGTTTGCTCGGCGTGTTGCTTTTCCCGTTCCAACTCGTAGAGTCGCGACCTCAGTACCTGCATGGCCTTGGCCTTGTTCTTGATTTGCGATTTTTCGTCTTGGCAAGTGACCACGAGGTTCGTGGGCAGGTGTGTGATGCGCACCGCCGAGTAGGTCGTATTGACGGACTGCCCGCCCGGTCCCGACGAGCAATACGTGTCGACTCGCAGATCTTTAGGCTCGATCTCTACTTCGACTTCGTCCACTTGCGGCAGCACAGCTACCGTCACAGCCGAGGTATGGATGCGGCCTTGCGTCTCGGTTTCGGGTACGCGTTGCACCCGATGCACGCCGCTTTCGAACTTGAGTCGGCTGTAAACGCGTTTTCCCGTGATCAGGGCGATAATTTCTTTGTAGCCGCTAACCTCCGACTCACTGGAGGAGATGACTTCCACTTGCCAGTGGTGCGACTCCGCGTAGCGCGCGTACATGCGGAACACGTCGGCGGCGAAGAGGCTGGCTTCGTTGCCGCCGGTGCCGGCGCGCACTTCCAAGACAACTCCTCTTTCGTCGTTGGGGTCGATAGGAAGCATCGAGGCTTTCATTTCGGCCTCGAGCCCAGCGGCCTGTTCCTCAAGGTCGGCGATTTCCTGTTCAGCCAGCTCAACGAGGGCAGGATCAGATTCCTCGAGCATGCTTCGGGTGGATTCCAATTCCGTCTGCACGCCCTTCCACTCGCGGTAGCTATTAACGACCTCTGACAGATCGGCAGCAGCCTTGGCGGCCTTCTGAAAACGGCTCTGGTCTGCGATGACCTCGGGCAGGGCCATCTCTTCGGAGAGCTGCTCGTAGCGAGCCTCGAGCTCGCCTAGCTTTTTGACCCACTGCATGAGGAATCCTGCTCCGCGGGGGAGATTTCAGGCGACAACTAGTTCGCCGTTTTGCTCCTGCTCCAGCGCCATCGCGCCTTCCAGGGCGCGAATGGAGATTTCCACCTGATCGTCGGCCGGGGCTTTGGTGGTGATGCGCTGTAGCCACAACCCCGGCGCCACCATCATGGACCATGCGCTGCCCTGCCTCTTGGCGGCGAAACGAATCACTTCGTAGCTCACCCCGGCGATCAGAGGAAGAAGGGCCACCCTCGCCAGCAGCCGCGGCCAGAAGTCTTCGAAGGGAACCAGGGCGTAGACGGCAATGCTGACCAGCATCACCACCATCAGAAAACTTGTTCCACATCGCGGATGGAACGTCGAAAAACTCTGCGCGCGGCTCACCCCGACCGGATCCCCCGACTCGTAGTTGAAAACGACTTTGTGCTCGGCGCCGTGGAACTCAAAGACTCGCCGTATGTCCTTCAACCGAGACACAAACGTCAAGAAGGTCAAGAAAATCGCCAGCCGAATGAGGCCGTCGACCACGCTGAATCCAATCTGTCCATCGAGCCAGGAAACGCGATTTTGGATTTGGGTCGTCAGCAGCAGGGGGATGAACTTATAGAGAACGATAAAAAAGCCCAGTGAGAAGATGACGTTGAGAGCCATCATCCAACCGGGAATCTGCTCCCCCACTTTGGCGTCTGACCTGTCTTCTTCCGGCATGGCTTCGTTCGCCGAGTAGCGAAGGGTTCTGATGCCCAGCCCCAGTGCCTGTCCGATCGTTCCCAGCCCACGCAGCAGGGGCCATCCGAAGACCCTGTATTTTTCCGACGGCCGCTCCAGTCTGCCTTCCTGGGTGACGACTTCCCCGTCGGGTCGGCGTACAGCTACACAATAACTGTGGGGCGCTCTCATCATCACCCCCTCGATGACGGCTTGTCCTCCAATGAGGGGATTATCGCCGCTTTCGAGCACAGGCAGCAGTTGCATGTGCGCCGAGAGGCGGAAGAATCGGCGTAAGCTGGTTCCAAAATGCAACATCTCGGAGACCTTTCTCTGGTATCGCGAATCAATGGTTCGTGAGAAGGATCGGAATCTCCCCCCGCCGGCGCGAGCGCGGTAACTAATTGAATCTACGCGGACTAGTGGCCAAAGGTTCCGGTAGCGTCACGACGATGGAGTCTCTGAAATAACTCGATTCACGACCCAGGATGTCAAATTCCATTGTACGATAGAATGACGCCATGCTGAGAAAGCTCTGGGGCGCCTTACGTCCCATCGTTTTTTGGAGCTACCGACGGGGATCTTGGCAGTACGACTTGATCGTCGTCGGGATTCTCGCGTTCATTTTTCTGACTCCTCGTGATCTTTTTCGGGATCAGCCACGGCCACCGAGCGCGCAACAGATTGCCGATCTCTCGGACGGCAAGGGTACCGTGGTGTTCTGGGTCGAGCCCAGCGTTGTCGACGACACTCCCGAGGAAGAGTTGACCGAGAAGCTACGCCGCTTGTTGCGGCAGCGCCAAGACAAGAACCTTCGCATCATCGACATGCAACCGACCAAGGACGCCGAGGGAAAAGTGCGGGCCTACCTGGTCTACGCGCGCCCTTGAAAATCGGTCCATCACTGAAACCGTAAAGCAAGCTGAAGGGTCCTAATAATCGTGCGTACTTGGGTTGCCGCGGCTCTACTAATCTGCCCTTCGGTACAGGCTGCCTCCGATCTGGAAACGCTCCTGGCGCGCATGGACCGGGCGGCCGCCGAATTCCGCGGGATGCAGGCCAAACTCCGCTGGGTCAAATACACCGCCATCGTCGAGGATGAGAGCGTCGAAGAAGGGGTGATCAAGGTTCTTCGTGGGAAGGACGGAGAGTTTCGTCTTCTGGTGGAATTCCAGACGCCCTACTCCTATTTCTTCGCTGTTCGTGGAGAAAAGGCTGAGATCTACCGTCCCAGGATCGCGACGGTGGAAGAATACGATGTCTCGAATTCCAAGGCTGCTCTAGAGCAAGCGCTGCTGTTGGGATTCGGAACAGAGGGCCGTTTTCTGAGTGAGCACTATAACGTTACTTGGCAGGGCCACGAGACCGCCACCGGAGAGGCCGCGGTCAAGCTGGAGTTGGTCCCCAAGGCCGAAAAGATGGCGCAGCGCATCCCGCGGCTTGAGATGTGGGTTTCCACAGCCAGTTGGCAACCCGTTCAGCAAAAGCTATACCTACCCACGGCCGGCGACTATCGTCTGTACACCTACACCGAAATCGCGCTGAACCCGCCGTTGCGGGGATCCGATCTGCGGTTGAAGATTCCTAGGGGCGTGAAGCGCGTTTACCCACAGCGCTAGGCCAGTCAATCTAGCCCGCATTTCCAATTTGATTCAGACCTCTCGACCTTCCGGCGGCCTTGAGCGTCTTTATTCATAGGGGCTAGAGCCCGATGAGGACGCCATGGAGGCCAACACCCAATGGGTGAAAAACAAACCAAGCCATTCCAGCTAAGTTTCAACGGCTCGTTGAAAGTCGATTTCCAGGGATCGCACGTCACTTCCGACGGTGGCTTGATCCTGGTTCGGGAGTTGGACGAGCGACTCGGACTCGGGAAACTGATCGGCGAGCATCTCACCGACTCCCGGCAAGGCACAAACAAGCAGTTCACGTTCGCTGATCTGTTGCGGCAGTCGGTCTACAGCCGCTTGGCAGGCTACGAGGACGTCAACGACGCCGTCCGAGTGTCGGCTGACCCGACGTTTCGCTTGATCGGCTCGCAGAAGATCTGGGATCGCGGTGCGGCCTTGACCTCGACGCTGCACGGCTTCGAGACGGAGATGCTGGCGAGCGAAGAGAACCTGCTGGGGCTGATGGCGCTGAACCGAGAGCTGGTCGGGCAAGCGGAGGCGTTCGACGACTCCGAGCGGGTCGTTCTGGACATGGACTCCACCGAGAGTCCGGTCCATGGCCAACAGGAAGGCAGTGCCTACAACGGACACTTCGAGTCGGTCTGCTACCACCCGTTGCTTTTGTTCAACGGTCATGGTGATTGCCTCGCTGCCAAGCTGCGTCCCGGCAACGTGCACAGCGCCGAGGACTGGGATGAGCTATTGTTGCCGGAGATCGAGCGCCAACTGGCCGAAGGCAAACAGGTCACCTTTCGCGCCGATGCCGCCTTCGCCAAGCCCGAGATCTACGAAGCACTGGAGGAGCGCGGCGCGGACTACGCGATCCGCATTCCGGCCAATAAGAGCCTGGAGCTGGAGATCGAAGACATCCTGTTTCGTCCGCCGGGGAGGCCCGGCCGCAAGCCGCTAGTGCGCTACAAGAGCTTTCGCTATCAGGCGGAGAGCTGGAAGGGGCCCAGACGAGTTGTCGCCAAGGTCGAGCACCACCAGGGCGAGCTATTCGCGCGCGTCGGTTTTATCGTGACGAACATGAGCTTGCCAAGCCGGTCGGTGGTGCGTTTCTACAACAAGCGCGGCACGGCGGAGCAGTGGATCAAAGAAGGTAAGCAAGCGACGCACTGGACGCGGCTGTCGTGCCATCGCTTCCGGGCGAACGAGGTGCGCTTGCAGCTCAGCGTGCTGGCCTATAACCTGGGCAACTTGTGGCGGCGGCTGGGGCTGCCGCAACGGATCAAGAGCTGGTCGCTGACGAGCTTGCAGCACCGGCTGATGAAGACGGGCGGACGGCTAATTAAACACGCGCGGTATTACTGGCTCTTGTTCGCGGAGGGACATCTGAACCGGCGCCTGTTTGGCGACATGCTGCGGAGGATCTGGGCGCTGCCTGTGCCGGGCGGGTAGCACGCGACTTGCCGAATGCGAAACCTGAGTACTGAGGACGGAAGCTCGGAAGGGTGTCTGCGAAATTGACTTCGCAGCGGCGGATCAGCCCCCATGAGGGGCAAGAAGGGGGCTCGATCGGTCCCGCCTCAGCCGCCGCCTCTTTCGGGTGGAGAAATGGTTGCGCTTCGCCGGGTGAGGGTGTAGACTCGTGCCGCCAGAGGAGCCAAATCGGAAATCCTGGCTACGTACTCTGGCAGGCCCGGTGCGTTAATCACCCGAGGCCAGCCGTGATTGCCCCCCTTTTCAAGGTTCTTCCGGGTTTCTAGTGGGCGAGTGAGGCTCGGTGGTAGTCTCGCGGGATGCAAGACCGCGAGCTATACCGCCAGATTCTGGGCATCGAAAGTCCCTGGAAAGTCGTGCGAGTGGAGCTGCGCCGAGCCGACGGCGAAGTCCACGTCTTCCTCGAACACGACGAGCAAGTCCGCTGGCCGTGCCGCCAATGCAGCGCCGTGTGCGCACTCCACGATCATCAGCCCGAACGCCGCTGGCGTCACCTCGACACCTGTCAGTACCGCACGATCCTGCACGCTCGGCCGCCGCGCAGCGACTGCTCCGAGCACGGGCCGCGCGTCGTGCGACTGCCCTGGGCCGAGGCTTCCAGCCGCTTCACCGCGCTGTTTGAAGCTCTCGCGATCTCGTGGCTGAAGGAAGCCAGCCAGCAAGGCATCGCCGAGTTGCTGGCGCTGAGCTGGGACGAGATTCACGGCATCCTGGAACGCGCCGTGCAACGTGGGCTCGAACGTCGCGCGGCAGAGCCGATTCCCTACCTGGGCGTCGACGAGAAGAGCTTCCGCAAGCGCCATCGCTATCTCACCGTCGTCAACGATCTCAACCGCTCGCGCGTGTTGTTCGTCGCCGAGGGACGCCGCCAGGCCAGCCTGGACGGCTTTTGGAAGACGTTGAGCGCAGAGCAACTCGCCCGAGTCGAGGCCGTCGCGATGGACATGTGGGATCCTTACGTCGCCTCGACCCGGGAGCATCTCGACGAATCGGAGAAAAAGATCGTTTACGACAAATATCACATCGCGGCGCATCTGGCGAAGGCGGTGGACCAGGTGCGGCGGGCGGAGAACAAGCGTTTACTGGCCCTCGGCGACGAGCGTTTGACAGGCACGAAGTACGCTTGGCTGCGGCATCCGGCGAACTTTTCCGAGGACGCCTGGCGCGAGTTCCGCGCGCTGCGCGAAAGCGACTTGAAGACGGCGCGGGCGTGGGCGTTGAAGGAAACGGCGATGCGGCTGTTCGACTATCGTCGCGAATCGGCGGCGCGAACTTTCTTCGAGCAATGGCGCGGCTGGGCGAGTCGCAGCCGGCTGACGCCGATGGTCACCGTAGCGCGGATGTTGACGGCTCGCCTCGAAAACATACTCACGTATCTGAAACACCGCATTACGAACGCGGTCAGCGAGGGGTTGAACTCAAGGATTCAATGGGTCAAGGCCACGGCGCGCGGTTTCCGCAATCAACAGAACTTCATCAACGCCATCTACTTCCACTGTGGGAAACTCGATCTGGCTCCTTCGCCCACTTAAAACCCGGAAGAGCCCTTTTCAATAATGTTTATCTCGTCACTGTGCTGGACATAGAGCTCTTTGGCCGCCCCGGAGGGACCGTGTTCGGAGTCAAACATCATCTTCGATTCCGGATCCCAAGTCATACCCTGAACCACCCGATGGCCGTATGAATACACCGGACTGCCGGGAAAAGGATTATCGTCCTTATAATGGATGTCAACCGCTTCACCATAATTGACTTCAGGAAGGTCATCGAGCACGAACTCCAAATCCTTTCGAGTAAGCACTTGAGCTCCATAATCGATCATCCTGGCAGGCCAAGAGAGACTCGGATCCTTTGCAATCGGCTCCATGAGAAAAAGGAGCCTTCCGAGCCGGAGTGCTTCCCACCCTTGATGAAGCGTCCCACTCTTCTCGCCAGCCTCTACAATGCAGGTGGCGTCTGATAGAAGCGCCATCGTCCGGTTTCGAATCGGGAAATTCTTTTTCTGAACAACGGCTCCCAGAGGGAACTGCGATACGACTAGGTGCTGTTGCATGATCTGGTCTTGAAGAGTGCGATTTTTCGCCGGGAAAACCTTGTCAAGTGATGTTCCTAAGCCCGCATTTCCAATTTGATTCAGACCTCTCGACCTTCCGGCGGCCTTGAGCGTCTTTATTCATAGGGGCTAGAGCCCGATGAGGACGCCATGGAGGCCAACACCCAATGGGTGAAAAACAAACCAAGCCATTCCAGCTAAGTTTCAACGGCTCGTTGAAAGTCGATTTCCAGGGATCGCACGTCACTTCCGACGGTGGCTTGATCCTGGTTCGGGAGTTGGACGAGCGACTCGGACTCGGGAAACTGATCGGCGAGCATCTCACCGACTCCCGGCAAGGCACAAACAAGCAGTTCACGTTCGCTGATCTGTTGCGGCAGTCGGTCTACAGCCGCTTGGCAGGCTACGAGGACGTCAACGACGCCGTCCGAGTGTCGGCTGACCCGACGTTTCGCTTGATCGGCTCGCAGAAGATCTGGGATCGCGGTGCGGCCTTGACCTCGACGCTGCACGGCTTCGAGACGGAGATGCTGGCGAGCGAAGAGAACCTGCTGGGGCTGATGGCGCTGAACCGAGAGCTGGTCGGGCAAGCGGAGGCGTTCGACGACTCCGAGCGGGTCGTTCTGGACATGGACTCCACCGAGAGTCCGGTCCATGGCCAACAGGAAGGCAGTGCCTACAACGGACACTTCGAGTCGGTCTGCTACCACCCGTTGCTTTTGTTCAACGGTCATGGTGATTGCCTCGCTGCCAAGCTGCGTCCCGGCAACGTGCACAGCGCCGAGGACTGGGATGAGCTATTGTTGCCGGAGATCGAGCGCCAACTGGCCGAAGGCAAACAGGTCACCTTTCGCGCCGATGCCGCCTTCGCCAAGCCCGAGATCTACGAAGCACTGGAGGAGCGCGGCGCGGACTACGCGATCCGCATTCCGGCCAATAAGAGCCTGGAGCTGGAGATCGAAGACATCCTGTTTCGTCCGCCGGGGAGGCCCGGCCGCAAGCCGCTAGTGCGCTACAAGAGCTTTCGCTATCAGGCGGAGAGCTGGAAGGGGCCCAGACGAGTTGTCGCCAAGGTCGAGCACCACCAGGGCGAGCTATTCGCGCGCGTCGGTTTTATCGTGACGAACATGAGCTTGCCAAGCCGGTCGGTGGTGCGTTTCTACAACAAGCGCGGCACGGCGGAGCAGTGGATCAAAGAAGGTAAGCAAGCGACGCACTGGACGCGGCTGTCGTGCCATCGCTTCCGGGCGAACGAGGTGCGCTTGCAGCTCAGCGTGCTGGCCTATAACCTGGGCAACTTGTGGCGGCGGCTGGGGCTGCCGCAACGGATCAAGAGCTGGTCGCTGACGAGCTTGCAGCACCGGCTGATGAAGGCGGGCGGACGGCTAATTAAACACGCGCGGTATTACTGGCTCTTGTTCGCGGAGGGACATCTGAACCGGCGCCTGTTTGGCGACATGCTGCGGAGGATCTGGGCGCTGCCTGTGCCGGGCGGGTAGCACGCGACTTGCCGAATGCGAAACCTGAGTACTGAGGACGGAAGCTCGGAAGGGTGTCTGCGAAATTGACTTCGCAGCGGCGGATCAGCCCCCATGAGGGGCAAGAAGGGGGCTCGATCGGTCCCGCCTCAGCCGCCGCCTCTTTCGGGTGGAGAAATGGTTGCGCTTCGCCGGGTGAGGGTGTAGACTCGTGCCGTCAGAGGAGCCAAATCGGAAATCCTGGCTAAGACCGCGACGGTCCTGCCGCCTTCCGTGATAGTGGTTTCATGAGCCATCGTATCAATTCCTTCAGCCAGCCCACTTACGACGGTCACCCCACGATCTACGAGTGCCTTGGTAAGAATGCGGGTGCGCACAAGGCCCTCAGCAGTCGCCTTGCGCGATCCCACAATTGAAACCCTTCGGCCAGACCGAAGTAGTTCTATGTCTCCGGCAAGATAGAGCTTCTTTGCAGCATTCTTCTGTTCGACATCATTTAGCGTTCCGAGAAGCTCTTCTGGAGTATATTCCGTCGGCTTAGGCGGTCCGTGCATGATCACCTGCGCTACGTTCTCTGGTGTGTCGAGGATTTGTTCCGGCATGGGCTTTGCTGATCCCCAGGTCGGGCAATTCATGAATAGCGACACCGTCACCACACACCGATTTCGCAATTTCGCAGAGATGTCGGTGATGGGTGAGGTAAACCACCTGACCGCGCTTGGACATCTCATGGAGCAATGAGAATGTCTCACCAGATCGATCATCGTCGAACGGCTCGAGCACGGAGTCCGCGAAGAATGGGAGGGTCTCGCGATATTTTGAGAATTCTTCGTAACCCGCGATGCGCAGAGCCAAATACAATTGAAACCGCGTTCCCCGCGACATCTTGCTGGCAACGATAGATGAGCCGTCAGCCCGAATGCCAACTAGCACTTCGGTATTCTTCCCGGGCGCGGCGGCCAGTGCTCGGAACGCTCCGCGGGTGATGCGCACGAAAGCATCGCTCGCCTTCTCCATCATTGAGCTGCGATGGGTTTCGCGGTAGACACGGAGCGCTTCATTCACGAGCATGACACCTGCCGATAATCGCATGAAGGCATGTGACTCCCGCTCGATTTCGAGGAGCAGCGTCCTACGCCGCACCTCAAGTCGCGCCGCCTCATCATCAGCACCAATAGTGGAGAGCATGCCCTCAGCAGTCTTCCACTCATGGAAAAGCGCCGTGACGTGGTCATCCTCATCAGATTTGCCGCGCGCCAACGCGTCTTGCTCCGTGTGAATCGCATCAAAAGCATCCTGGTCCGGCACATTGTTTTCGAGCTTTGCATGAGCCTCGGCGACACTCGCGACCTTCAAACCTTTCTGCAGCGTCTTTTGCAGTTGTGCGATTCTCGACTCGATGCGTTTTTTCTCTTCCGACCGTCGCATTTCGCCGATTAGTCCTTCAAGACTCTCCACCGACACGACGGCGCGCATTTCAGCAATACGCCTGGAAAACCTATCCACCTCTTCTTGCGCAGCGCCGAGCCGCTCTTCGGCGCTTTTCAGTTCCTCTTCGCAGCCTCTGCGCACGCGATCAGCCTCTTCAGCCGCTGCAACACGAGCACGAAGCCGATCAGCAACGCTGAGAGGGTCACTGTCGTCATAGGCCTCCCCGGCTACAGTGGCGAGACGCTTGACCTCCGTGCGATATGCCGTACGGTCCGCCGTCATCGCGTCGATCCGTCCACGGAGACCGTTCGCTTTCTCTAACTTGCCGGTCAGTGCGTCGATCTCTCGAAGAACCTCTTTGACGGCGGCCGGCTTCGCGTCACCAATCCATGTGGTGCCTAGCGCCGCCGACCAGCTTGCGCTCCACTGGGCCCGAGCGCCTTTGGACCGCTGATGAGCCTTTTGGCGCCGCGTGCTTTCCTTGACCGCGTCGTTGTAGGCGTCATCGGCCACCGCCTTCCTTCTATTGTTTTTATGCCAATCGGCAATCGTATCGTCGCAGCGCTTCAACTTGGCGCGCCAATCAAGTCCGTCAATGGTGAGACCGACCCCCGCCATGGCAGAGTCGACCGCGCTGATCGCGTCTTCGTACCGGGTCTTGGCTTCCGCCTGCCTCTGCGCCGCCTTGGCGAACCCGCGCTGCTTTGCACGTGCGGCTTCCAAGCGTCCGAGCCACATATCGATAGCATTGAGTTCGACTACGGACGGCAAACCTAGTTTGATCAAGAACGCCACGGTAGCCTCCGCATGGGCGGTTTCGCGTCTTTTAAGATCTTCCAACTTCTCCATCGCGTGAGCCAAGCCCGCTTCGCATTTTGCGCGCGCCGTTTGTGCTCGCCGCAAATCCGCGAGTTCCGAAGTCAGGGAAAGACGCGCCGCAGCGACCTTGTCGTCTTCGACCATAGCCACTTCGAAAGAATTGGCGCTTTCGCGTAGCGCAACGAAGGTGCGCGGCGGATCGGAATCAAGACCATCGCGGTGTAGAATCCACGCGGCGTCTCGTGCGGCGCGCACACCTTGCGCCTCCGCGTCATCGACTACGCCCGCTCTCCTACCCAATGAGCCAATTTCGGCGTTCACTGCTACCTGCTCATCCTTGAGACGCTCAATTTCATTGTCAAGTTGGATGCGCGCCGCTTCAACATCGCGGGCTTCTCTTTTTAAGGGCTGCACATCATCATCACCAGGTATTCTGGTGGCCATAAGTGCCGCATGGTCGCCACGCCAAGGTGTCAAACCTCCGATTGACTCGTCCAATTCCCCTTCCAGCGTGGCGCACTGGCGAGATATTTCGTCGAAGCTTCGCCCGTCAGCGTTGTCCCGCACTGCGTCGATAGCCTGAGCAAACGCGGTGAGGTCGCCAACATCGCCCATCTGTTTGACTACCCCTTCCGCCTTCTTTCGCCGCTCTTCCGCAGTTTCCCACTCTTCGCGAGCCGACTGTTCGGCTGCGTCAAGTCCGCTGCGCTGCTCCAGAAGTTCGCGGATCTGACCCCTGGCAGACGCAGGCAAGATGAACTGTTGTGGGTCGTCCTCGTCGGCTCGTCCGAGTCGTTTAAGAAGCGCCGCAATGTCTCCCTCAATAGTTCGCAATTCGTGACGCCGGTTCTCGATGTCGGCTGACGTTCGGAACCGCGCCTCCAGCATATCTTCAATTATGCGTTTGACCGCTCGCGCGATCTCAAGCGCTGTTTCGTCGATGTCAATGGCATCGCGCTTGGCGCCTGCGCGTTCAGCCGCGCGCCGGTTTTCATCAAGAGCCCGACGTGCGGATGCCTCTGCCGCCACAAATCCTTCAGCTTCCGCGAGCCACCCTTCAGGGACAGCGGGCGCGTCGGCAAGCGGCGAGAGTTTTCTTTCGTGCTTTTGTAGTTCGCGCCAGGGATCGACGGCATCAAGGATGGCTTGGAGTTCGTCCATGCGATGCGCATTTCCATCTCGTTCCGACTTTGCGTCGGCATGACGTTGTCTAGTGGAAGCTTCGTCTTCTCTCAGCTTCACATAAGCGCTCACCAGCACATCGCTATTCTGAAGCCGAATCTCGATATCTCGCAGTTCATCTTTTAGTTGTGTTAGCTGTAAAATACGCGCGGACTTCTTGTAAAACTGGTCTGCTTGAGCCTGAATGCCTTTGAGTCCGGCGCTTAAGGATGACAACCCAGACGCTGCGGAAAACAGCAATACGCCGAGATCACCCTCGCTGCGCAAAATCCCCTCGCCGCCCGCTTCGATTGAATCGTCATTGAGTGAGAACATCTGTTCAAACCCGGCACGAGAAACATCGCCGAGGACGGCTTTGAGCCCGGCGTCAGAGTTCAGATTGCCGTCGAGGCTCAAGAAGTTATTAGACTTGCGTTTGATACGGCGGGCTTCATAGTGAGCGCTGGCGGTGCTCACCGCCGCGCCGACTTGCAAAATGTCAGGGGCGTGGATGAAATCATATTCGGTTCGGGTCGGGAAGCCATAAAGGAAATCAATGCATGCATCGCGCAAAGTTGATTTCCCTGCTTCATTCGGTCCGTAGACGATATGAAAATCGCTGTTGGACGTGGCGAGACCAAGCGTAATCGTGTGCCCGGTAAAGCACCCATACCGGTCGAGATCAATCCGCTCGAACCGCATCACTCCCTCTCCCCGGCAACGGCAAGCCTCGCGAGCACGTCTTCCGCACCATCTCTGAGGTAGTCTTCGATCAGGCTGTCATGTTGCTCAGGCCCGACCTCGAACCGGTCGCGCAGCTTTGGCGGAAGTTTTCTTTGAAGATCCTCCAGCAGTTCTTTCGTTCGCGCTGCCGCCGTTGACCGATCAACCCCGTCGCCACGGATCAGGTTCCGCAGCTTCATAATTGGATCAGTGATCGCCGATTTCGATTCAACCGCCTCGAGTGTCGACTCATTGACGACGCTCTCGATAAACGTCGCTCCGCTACGGCGCCCGGCTTCGCGAAGTTCCTCAATGAGCACATCGCCGTCCCGGCGCAAGCGTGCGGCCAGTGGTGTGACACCAGAAAGTCGAACTCGCGCAATCATATGGTCTGTCGACGTACCGTCGAAGACTGTGCCAAGTGCCGTCTCGGCGCTGTCAATGATGCCGCGCCAGTCGACGACGCCTGAAATGTCGACACCGACGCGCTCGAATTGCACAACACTAGTGCAGCGGTCCTCGATCCGGGCGCGCCGGTCACTGCCGATTTCCACATAGGTGACAGACTTCGGGCCCGCCTCGTTTATATGACGGCCCTGAGGAATGCCGGACATTACGACCGCTCGTGAGGCGTCCGAGTGAACCTCACGCTTGTGGATATGCCCCAGTGCCCAGTAGTCATAACCCTGATTAACGAGGTCTTGGAGGCTGCAAGGTGCATAAACATCGTGCTCGGTAGAGCCCGCAAGGCTTGTATGCAGCAGACCAATATTGATCGCGCCGTCGGTTGGCGGCTTGTAGTGTGGCAGAAGGCTACGCGGTGCCTGGGGTTTAGCAAAGCTCATCCCGTGGAGGACGATATCTTCGCTCTCAAACGAGACCGCCTCCCCCGCCTTTGAAAACACATGGACGCCGTCGGGCAAGTCCAGGTGTTTTGTGATCACCGACTCGGCGTCATGGTTGCCGCGCACTAGAAACACTTTGATGCCCGCCGCGGTAAGCCGGCGCATCTCATTCGTGAAGAAGGCGGCAGTCTTCATGCTGCGCAGTTCACCATCATAGAGATCGCCGGCAATCAGAAACGCATCGACACGTTCGTCCAGGCATAGATCGACGGTCTTGGCGAAGGTCTGGCGTGTAGCGTTAGCAACGACCTCCGCTGCATCGGGCTCTTTGAGCGCCAAAGACAGGAGGGGAGAATCTAGATGAACATCCGCAGTATGAATGAATCGGAAGGTCATTGGTCAACCTGTTAATCTTCGAAGTTGAGCTTCCGGTAAGCATCGCTGTCCAACCTTTAAGCTGTCGGCAGCGCACATCTGTCGCGAACAGGTCACCTCGTAATGCGGTGTCCGCTGTGGCTTTGGCCCGTGGTTCGTCAACCCGCTCGATGGTCTGAAATGGCAGCACCGTGCTGCATACTTCGTTGGTCTTGTCTTTCCAGACCAACACGACCTCGGGCTTGTCCTGGAAGAGCAAAAACGACACTTGTCCGGCAGGGATTTATCAGCTTCGATAAAGTGGATGATCTCTTGTTGTTCCTGATCAGTCAGTCGGGCCATAAAGTCGATCCCCCCAGTTAAAGCCGTAGATCGAAACGTTGTGATCCACCCCCGTTCAGGAAGGGTTTTTGTCATCTGCTCCCAATTGGTTGGCCCTTGCCTCGATATTGGCGCATCGAGTTTTTCGATCACGGCACGGTCGAGGACGGGGACCTGGAGCCGGCGGAGTTCCTCGATGGTGCGGGGAAGGTGAAGCAACGAATGGGGTTGTGGCGGCAGGAGGGTTTTCCTTACTTGCTGTACGTTAACACACAGTTGTGCGGAATGAGGTTTTTACGGAGCGTAAAATCACCTATGATAATCAACCTTATCGAAGGGGATCGGCCATTCTGTTCCCCGCATGCGCGGGGATGAACCGATTTGCGTCGTATCAGGGAATTTCAGAGCATTCGGGACTCGACCGAGGTTGAGATTGGCGATGTCACCTGCCTAGTCGGAAAAATGAATCCGGTAAGACTGCGCTCCTTCAGACCCTGTACCGCCTAAACCCTTTCATCGAGGCGAATGGTGACTTTGATGTCACGGATGACTACCCCCGTCGAGCCGTAAGCGACTACAAGAACGACGTTAAAACTGAGCGTCGAGAGCCAGCACAGATCGTTCGAGCGCATCGACGAACCGCTCTACCCGCTTCTGGCTACGCGGGAATCTCTGGCGAACGCTCTGTGCCTTCGCGATTACTCGATCGGCGGTGGCTCGGTGAGTGTGGCGCTCTACGACGATCGCCTGGAGGTGACATCCTCCAGGACGCTGCATTTCGGGTTGACCTCGGTGAAACTGTTCGCGCCGCACGAGTCGTTGGCCTGGAACCCACTGATCGCTCGTACCTTCTATCGGCGCGGCATCATCGAAGAGTAGGAACGCGGGACGCTCAAGATGGCGGAGCTGACGACCTCTGCCGGTTTGCCACGCCCCGAGATCGAGGATGCCGGGGGCTGCGTGACGGTACGCTTCCGACACGGCCAATTTGTACCTTCCCAACGAGGCGAGAGTGATCTGACAGAACAGCAGCGGGCGATCCTTGATCTACTGGATCAGTCGGGCCGAGCCTTGGCGAGGCGGCGCGGAGCGCCTTCGCCGGCCCGTCCAACTACTGAAGTCTTCCTTCCATATTTGCCCAGTTTGCCGTGGCGCTTTCACCGGTGCGGGCCGTGATGCCGCTGTAGAGCTAGCTTGCTGGCGCTGTAGTGGGTCGTTCCAGTCCTTGCCTTCCCTCACAGGCAAGAGCATCCCCGCCAGAATCATTATCTGGCGCTATACCAAACGATATTGATACAATATTTATTGTATATTGATTTGATATCTTTAAGACATATTCTCGACACGCTGAGCCGCACTGGAAACAAGGAAGCCGCTACGGCTGAGTCCTAGGCGTTTGGCGCAGGCATCAATGCGCTCTAACAGTTCCGGTTCCACGCGAATCATAATGGGTTTTTTATTGGTGTGCTGGGCCCGCGAGGTCGCCCCGGATATGAACGCAGAAGCCGTTTGGTCTTTTTTGCGTTTAGGATTCTTAGCGATTGCCATATGATCTTTCTCCAATAGCTTTTGTAGATCGTTTGTCTAGCTCTATTGCTAGCCGCTCAAATTCCGCGCGGGCCTTGGAATCGTTATACTCCATGACGGAGAGGCCCTCGGCCGCCGCGTTGGGAAATGCCTTGCGCCGGATGATGATGGCCGGGGCAAGTTCAATAGCGTCATTGTCACGTAAAAAGGCGGCCGCAGCTTCGTTGTCTTGGCCTCGGGGGTCGGCTGCGTTCAGAACGGCGACGGCACGTAAAGACTCGTTGAGCTCGCGTGCCTCGACAACGAGTTCCGTAGTCTGGTCGACGCCCCACAGATCGAAGCTGCGTGGCTGCACTGGAATCAGCACAAGATGCGCAACCGTAAGGGCGGCGCGAAGGCTTCCGGTGTCGCGCCCACCCACGTCAATGATGATGTGATGGTACTTGGAAGCCAGTTGCCGCACCTGCGTGCGAATAGCCGCCCCGTGAAGGGCAACGGCGGTATAACCCGGCTCACCGCGTACGCCGGTTCGTAGTTCGGTGAAGGCCATAGCCGTGGCCTGCTCGTCACCGTCGATGAGGAGCACGTCGCGTTCCTGAAGCGCCCAAACAATGGCGAGATTGATCGCAAGAGTCGTCTTGCCAACCCCTCCTTTTACATTGCCCACAGCCAATATCATTACACGATCGTTCCGATATGGTTTCACTATCATAACACATTATGAACAGCATACAATCGAAATAATTACAGCACCGAGATCTATAATGGCGACATCGGTTACGTCGGCGATGTCGATCCCGATGCTGGAGAAGCGCTCGGTCTGCCGCGCCAACTGCTGCCCCGGTGGGTCTACCGCGGAGCGGTGGGGAAAAAGAACCGCTACTTCGCCCCCTCAAGGGCTCATGAGGCGACCCGCTGCTGCGGAGCTTGGTGGGGGCCCCAGACAAGAAAGGGCCAGGCGGCGGGATCGCGCCCGGAGAGAGGGCGCAGGCCAGGCCTCCGCCACGCGGTTGACTTGGGGAATGACGCGCCGGAGCGCGGGCCAGGTTGAGAAATTCCCTTTTACCTCACCGCGCATGATTCCAGATCGGTCCTCGCCGTCAAGGGTCCGCTCCGCCGCTCCGCGCCCTTGACCGCTCCGGGCCGATCCAGGAAGAAGACGCGGTTTATGAGGTAAAAGAGGGTCTGCGATCCCGGAGACTTGCGGGGATTGCGGTTGAAAGTGCCACCGTGGATCGGACGGCACGGCGGCTCGAAGCATGGGCGGCGGCGGAGCCCCGGCTGCTCCCAGAGCGGATTCGGGTAACGATTGAAGTCCTGGAGTAAAGGGGCGCTTCGCTTCTTTCCCTCGCGTCGCATGATTCCAGATCGGTCCTCGCCGTCAAGGGTCCGCTTTGCCCGCTTCGCGCCCTGGACGGCTCCGGACCGATCCGGGAGGCCGCTGTTTACGAGGGAAAAGGGGGGAACCGCTACAGGGAAGTAGTACCAAACCCCCGGCCTGCCGTAGAATCTATCTCGTGGAATAGCTCCGAGGCTTCTGCCATAGAAAAGAGCAAGATGAAATCAAAGATATCCATCTGGGATTGCCGAAGAGCGATTGAGATTGCGGGCGGCCTCCCCCTGGCGATTCGCGGCGATCTCTTCGCTGAGCCTGGACCTGACCCTGTGGCCCGCTGGATCTCTGAGACGGTGCTCGTCACCCAACTCGAAGTCAAACAGGGTAGATGGGTCATCGGGAATATAGGTTTTACGCGCCATGGGCAGGAACACCTCACCAAGCTGGCGCGCGCCATCATTGCGGACGACGAGCGCTTATATGCCTCGCAACAATCGGACGAGAGCGACCCCTAGAAGCCCCAGGATCGGTAATCGGCCTTGGGCCGGAAGGGAACCTTTCGGCCAGAAGCCCTCAGAGGGCACTCCGCGGTTTGGCCGGTGGGAAAGGGTGCCCCGGCCCGTGTTAGTCGCTTCCTGGGGCTTCTGAGAGGCTACTGCGCCAGACGTGGCGCAGGCCGCGCGGGGGTAATCGCGGGTTTGGAGGGGTAGAGCTGAAGCACCCCCTTCGGCGTGAAGTAGTTCAACTCCAGCCAAGCCGTCTTGATCTTCTTCAACTCGCGCAGGCAGTCCGTGCGGAAGGCGTTGACGATGAACTTGTCGTTCGAGGCCCAGCGGAGAGCGCTTCATGGCCTTGAGGATGTTCATGTCGAGCGGCACCGGGTGGGAGCCGGCCAGGACCCCGGACAGCTTTGCTATATTGCTGCCATGATTGTTACTAGCCACCTTCAATTTGTGAAAAGAACTCTGGCGGCGGTGGCATTGCTGATGGCCGCAGCGGCCCCGGCTACACCCCAGGCTGGCGATCTGCGCGGGAACTACAATCCCAAGTCCGGCTTGATCACTGTTTCCATCGAGTCCGGCATCGACATCAAGGTCGTGACCACCGATGCGGTTCCGGGCAAGAAGTGTGAGGCCCTAGAGACGCAGTTCCCCGTCATGGTGCTGCCAACCTCGGGAGCCCTTGGGGGGCGGACTCTGGCCGACGGTGCGATTCGAGGCATGAAGTCTCTTCGCCAAGCTGCCGTAGAAGCAGGCGCAAATTCAGTGGTCGGGCTTAGAACCGCTCCCTACATCACGCGCAACGGCAACCCGCGCATATTCGTCTACGGAACCCTCGCCAACTGCGAGTGAACAACCATAGCGTTCCGACAGACGCCCCCTCGGCTGCGGCTCAGATAGCTGGTATGGCCGAAAGGTTCCTTTCGGCTTCGCCCCAAATATGAATGATAATATCCTTTATCATGCGTAATCAACCCCCTCTCCCGCCGCTCCCCGGCAGGCCATAATGCCGGATCGCTCCCTAACGTATAGTAGAGCAGGAGATCCCCCCAGGCCCGCCCAACCCGCCTGGTTCCATCGACTTGACGAAATTCTCGACGTGCTCCGTGGCATGGACACGAGCCATCTGGACCGTCAGGCAAGTGCCGACAATGACGTGGTGCGCTCATCTGCTTGCTGTTGGAAAAAAGCCAGTGTAGTAGTAGAAGCATTGAGCGCCATAACGCGTGGCCGCACCAGACGGCGGCCGCTACATTTGTCGATTCGGGGTATGCACTTGACTCCCGAGACCCCAACATATAGCATGCGGGGCTGTGGAGGACTACCCGCGGACGCTGGAGGAGTTTGAGGGGCGTTTTGCCACTGAGCAGGCGTGTCGCGAGTATCTGATGCAACTGCGCTGGCCACAGGGTTTTGTGTGTCCCCGCTGTGGAGGGCGGAGAGCTCGGCCCAGCCGGCGGGGCCTGCTGCGGTGTGGGCAATGCGATTATCAGGCTTCGGTGACGGCGGGCACGATTTTCCAGGACACGCGCCTGCCGCTGCGCACCTGGTTTCGGACCATGTGGTGGGTGACCAGCCAGAAAAACGGGGTGAGTGCACTGGGACTGCAAAGCATCTTGGGTCTGGGAAGCTACCGTACCGCCTGGGCGTTGCTGCACAAGCTGCGGCGCGCGATGGTGCGGCCCGGCCGAGAACGGCTCAGCGGTCGCGTGGAGGTCGACGAGACCTATGTGGGGGGCGCAGAAGAGGGACTGCGCGGACGGCAGACGCAGAAAAAAGCACTGGTAGCCATCGCCGCCGAGGAAGACGGCGCGGGGATAGGAAGGATCCGTATGAAGCGCATCCGCGGAGCGTCCAAGCAACAGCTGCACGGCTTCATCCAAGAGGCTGTCGAGCCCGACAGCACGATCCACACCGACGGCTGGGAAGGGTACGTCGGCCTGGAGGCGCTTGGCTATCGGCACGAGTACGACTTTCTGGCCGGTTCGAGCCAGTCGGCCTCCGAGCTGTTGCCCCACGTTCACCGGGTGGCTGCCCTGTTGAAGCGCTGGTTGATCGGGACGCACCAAGGCGCTGTGAGCCGTGAACACCTGGACTATTACCTGGATGAGTATACGTTTCGATTCAATCGACGACGCTCTCGTCACCGGGGAAAGCTCTTCTACCGGCTTGTACAACAGGCCGCGACCGTTGGGCCCACGACCTATTCAGAGATGGCCCAACACCTACGCGGCAGGCGGACCGGCCAACCACAAGATGTGGGGTAGTCGGGAGTGAAGTGCATACCCAGATTGTCGATTTCTGAAGGTGTGGCTGCCGCAGGTGCTACAACAAGCATTTAGTGAGGTAACGACCGCATGGGAGAGCGTATCGAGGAGGAGCTTCGGACGTTCCGACACTTTGTCCAGGTCGCACGACTACCGGTCGTCCCAGAATCGATCGAGAAACGCTACCCGCCAGAACCAGACATGCGTTGTCGCCTCTCGCATGGAGAAGAGGTTGCCTTCGAGCTGGTCGAGATATGCAACCCAGTTAACGCGCGTTTTTCGGGCTCTGTAGACCATATCTACGGTCTTGCCATGTCAGCGTACCGTTCGTTGTCGCCGTCGGCCCGCAAGGCCTTCGACGACCGTTTCATCAATGTTCCTCTCTCATTTTCGTTCAGGCCTGCGGCATCTCTTTCGGCAATTAGAAATGCCCTGCCCTCTCTGCTAGGTGATCTTGTCTCTGCGCCAAAAGGTGATGGTGGTTACAAAGGCCTGTCCCCAGCGGCGAGGGCAGTAGGGCTGAGCATCAGAAACGTCGGACGCGCGGACAATCCCGGCAACGTAAATTTCAACATTGGCACGAGCTTCGATCCGACGGTCTCCCTTAAAGCAGTAGCCGCGAAGCTTTCAAAAAAATACGAGTCCGATAGTCCCATTGAACTGCTGGCATACTTCGGGGCCCACGCGTGGGGCCATGACACGTCATATCGAGATGTACTTTCACAAATTGTTGAAGTAACTGGTGTCGGGCCGTTTAGGCGAATCTGGGTGCTTGAGTGGAATGGTATTGCCGTGGAGTTCCTCTCGATGCCGCACCTCGGCAAAGAGCAAACAGGGAAAACAAGCCCCTGTCTCTGAGAAAGTTAGATGCCGTCACGGATGTCTCTTCCGATTGGAGCCGAAGGGTTCCGAGTTGTAGTTTAAGATACCGATTGTGAGACCGCTCAAGGCACGGATTGCGCTCCGTTCTCAGCCGTCACAGCAACGGTCGTTTACGACACATCCTGATCGGCTACGCCCCCGTCTCAAAAGCGGACGGTTCCCAGTCGCTGGACCTACAGCGCGACGTGCTGCGGACCGCAGGCGTCGACGCCGGCCACGTCTACCACGACTTCGCGTCCGGCGTACGCGACGACACCAGGACGCAGCAGCTTGGCATTCGCGCCTGTGACTATTGCTGCGCTGAGTCCCCTACCAATGCCGCATCCGCTTCCGACCCGGTCTGGAAAGCGTCCGGCCAGCCGCCGTGGGCTTCGATAACATCGTCGATCTCGGCCATGATGCGGATGGTCTCGCTAAGGGCCACGACGATCTTCTGGTAGTGGGCGATGTCCTCGTCCGAGAGCGTGCGGCCCTTCCGGTCCTTGAGCCACTTGTGGCAGACCTGGTAGCCGCCGATGTGGAAGTCCCAGACTTCCTCGGGCACGCCGTAGAAGCCGATGGTGCCGGGCTTGGTCGCGCGGTGGCCCTCGCGCGCACTGATCTTGTCGGCGTCGAGCCAGACGATGCCGTCCGACCAGCCGACACGGCCGACTTCAGGGTTCCCAGGGCCGGTGTAGGTGGTGATGAGATTGTCGAGTCTCGGGGACTCCAGCAGGTGCATGACCAATAGGTCATGGCCTAGGCCTACGAGCTTCCGAAAGAGATCTTGGCTTCCAGGCAGCGCCACGCGGGGAAAGTCGAGCTTGAGTTGGGCCTCGTAGCGCTCGCGGTAGCCGGGGCTGTGGAACACCGCATAGATGTGCGCGAGGACATCCTCGGGGCCGAAGGTCTTCCGCAGATCGCCGCGGCCGTCGCTGACGAATCGCAGTTTGGTGGCGGCTGCAATCCGCTCAACGAACACCGAGTCCAGATTTGGCGTGCGGCCGTCCTTGCCCTTGGCCCAGCGGCTAAACAGGGCTCCGTCGGCCTTACCGACTCCGGGATAGAGGTAGAGGGGAAACGTCGCAGACTGCGTACTGGCTTCGCCGCACTTCGTCTCAACAATGGTCTGGCTACAGAAGAAGTGGTTAGGTTGCGGGAACTTATTGCTCCTAGCCGTAATAACCGCGTAGTTCTCCCCCGCGAGCATGTGCCCCATGACGCCCACTACAGGCCAGCCAATGAAGCCCCGGCTTTGCCCGGTGTAGTAAATGAAACGCCTATCGAACGGCCGATAAATGATGGGCGTGATGCAACGCCTTGAGGGGCCGCTATCGCGGACATCCTTCTGAGCCCAGTCGAACTGCCAATCACGTACATCGGGAGGCAGGTTGAAATGCGTTCGCGCTTCCTGTTCGGACAGGCGAGCGAAGGTTGTTACTGTGCTCCAGGCGGTCTCAGGGTCGAAGTGTATGGATAGTGCATCGCGCTTTGTTATCACTCCTGTGCCGCCTATCTGAAATACCTCTCGAACTGACGTCCATTCTTCGTAGTGCTCTTCACGGCTTGCGAATGGCTTGAACAAGTAGAAGCGAGCGCGAGGTGCAACTCTTTCCCAAGGGGTTGCTGATGCTGTATTGGCGATGAGCCAGTCGTACTTGTCCGCCTTCGCTCCCCAGCAGTTCGCATGGTCCACACGGGGGTAGGAAGCCTCATGAGCCCCGGGAGACGTTTTGACGAACAGACCTATAGAAACACCCTGTTCCATGTCGAAGACATTCTCGTCCCTGTGGCCGTCGGGCGTCACCTCCTTCTTTTTCAAGTTCCCGTGCAGGTCGAGCAGGAACAATTGGTCGAAGGACGCTAGTGTAGTGCCACATAAATAGCTGCACAATAACACCCTTTTCGCGGTAGGATGGTTTATGTGGCCATCCGCTGACGCTCTAGCCCTCACCGCTCCGCAGCGAAACGCTCTTCGTCGCCTCGTTCGAGGCCGCAATACGACGCAGACAATGGTCTTGCGAGCGCACATTGTTTTGCGCTGTGCGCAGGGGTTGGCGAACCACGCCATGGCCCGCGAACTCGGCGTCAACCGCAAGACCGTCATCCTGTGGCGAAAGCGCTTCGCCCAGTCCGGCCTCGACGGACTCCGCGATCGGACGCGCCCCGGACGCAAACCGGCGCTCTCCGCTGAATTCGTCCAATGCATCCTCGATACAACGCTTCACGAGAAGCCCCGGGCGGCCACGCATTGGAGCACCCGCACCCTCGCCAAGCACTTGGGCGTCTCCAAGATGGCCATCCAGCGCGTCTGGAAAGCGCACGGACTGCAGCCCCATCGCCTCGAAACTTTCAAGCTCAGCCGCGACAAGCAGTTCGTCGAGAAACTCCGCGACGTGGTCGGGCTGTACTTGAATCCGCCCGAGCACGCGCTGGTGCTCAGCGTCGATGAGAAAAGCCAGATCCAGGCCTTAGACCGCAGCCAGCCGGGACTGCCCCTGAAAAAGGGTCGCGCCGGCACCATGACCCACGACTTCAAACGACATGGCACAACGACGCTGTTCGCCGCCTTCAATGTGCTCGACGGCCAGGTGATCGGGGAGTGTCTGCCGCGACATCGGCACCAGGAATTCCTCAAATTCCTACGCAAGATCGATCGCGAAACGCCACCGGCGCTGGAGCTGCATCTGATCGTGGACAACTACTCCACGCATAAGCATGAGCAGGTGAAGAAGTGGCTCGCGAAGCACCCCCGCTTCCACTTTCACTTCATTCCCACGTCTTCTTCTTGGCTCAATCTCGTCGAGCGCTGGTTCCGCGAGCTGACACAGAAGCGCATCCGCCGCGGCGTGTTCCGCAGTGTTCCCGAACTCGAGGCCGCCATCCACGAGTACCTGGAAGCGAGTAACCAAGCGGCCAAGCCCTTTGTCTGGACAGCTCCGGCACAAGATATCCTCGCCAAAGTCGAGCGCGCCGCCAAAACCCACGCCTTTGTCCAGAACCGTTAGTGGCACTACACTAGCAGCGCCCATCGCATGCCACGGAATGTTGGGTTGCTGATGTAGCCGTGATTCGTGATGAACCCGTGAACTCCCCTGCCGGCTTGCTCCAGCAGCCAATGGGAGAGCCGGGTGAATCGGACGTAGAAGTCGTTCAACCACTTCGGGTTTCGTTCCTTTAAGGATTCGCCGTCCACCTCGAAGTAACTCAACGTACTTCGGTCACTCTGGATCTCCCGACCGCGCATGATCGCAGCGATCCAGTCGCCGCCTCGCCCGGCCTCGCCCAGGTACGGTGGATTACCGATCACCACCGTGAACCGCCGCTTCCGCTTGATCTCGTTCACCGCCTCGGCCTCATGCGCCAGCGCCGGCAGGAAGCCGAGCGTGAACTGCCATTGGCCCGGCGGCTCGAGCGCGTTCGTCAGGTACACCCGAGCCCGCTCGTCGCTCTCGAAGCGGTAGCCTGTCTCGTAGAGTTTGAGGCCGATCTTGAGGTGCGCGATGGCATAGGGCGCCATCAAGAGCTCGTACCCGTGCAGGCGCGGCAGGAGGTGCTTCGGGACGTAATCGTTCCAGAGCGCCTGGATCTTCTTCTCGCCGTGGCCCTGGGCCTTCCACTTCTCCACCATCGCCCTGTGGATGAGGTCGATGACCTCCACGAGGAAGGTGCCGGTGCCCGTGGCGGGGTCGAGGATCTGGACGAAATCCTGGTCGGACTGCGTGCCGTCTGGGATCTCTAGATCTTCGTGGCGCTTCGCCATCTCGCCCCAGGTCGTGGTGTCGGCGAGGCCGTCTTGAAGCCCGAGCTCCGTGCGCAGCAACTCGTCCACCGATCGCACGATGTAGGAGACCACTGGGCTCGGGGTGTAGAAGACGCCACGGCTCACCTTCTGCTTCTTGTCGTAGGCCGCGAGGAAGTGCTCGTAGAAGTGAATGACCGGGTCTTCTTGGGGGTTGCGGTCGCCGAAGTCGCGGACGACGGCCTCCATTTTTGCCCGGTCGAGGAGCTCGACAACCTCGGAGACGCCAAGCTCATCGAAGTCAATGCCAGGGCCGCCGGCCCCGCTGCGCCGCCCGCCCACGCGCAGGAAGGTCTCCATCAGCTCCCGGAGGAACGGGCTCGTCCGCATGTGGGCGGCGAAGTCGTCGGCGGTGCGCCGCGCGGGGTCGGTGATGCGGGCCGAGAGAAGGCTGTATGTGATGGTCTGGGCGTACATGTCGGCAAAGCCGTCCGCGTCCAGGTCGTGCACGAGCGCTGCCTGGAACGCCTTCATGAGCGTGTTCAGCGGGCCGCGTTGGGTCTCGATGGCGAGGGCGGTCGTGATCCGGTCGCGGATGCTGCGCGCGAGCTCGGCCAGACGAACCGAAAGCTCGCTGGACGTGGTGATGACCTCACGGTGGCGAAGCGTGAAAGCGGCGCGCCACTGCTCGCGCCACGCGCTGGCGTCACTGTCGTTCTTGGGCCAGGCAAGGTGCTCGGTGAGTTCCGTGGCAACGGTGTCGAGGTGCAACGCGGTGTCGCGGTTGTCCCAGCCGAGCACCTTGAGGGTCGGCAGGTCGGGGCCGTTCGTGGGCGTCGAGAAATGGGCGAAGCTGATCTGCCGCTCGTCACCCACGCCGTAGTTGGAGACGAAGAGCAGGTCATCCTTGGCCCAGGCGGTCCGCTCGGCGCTGTTGGCGGAGGCACGCTTCTTGAGTGCCACCTGGCTAAGAATGCGGCGCAGCGCCACGACGGGGAGCTTCTTTGGCTCGAACTTGACGAAGAAGATGCCCCATGGCTGACGTTGAGAGAGGGGCCGTAGGCGCTTAATACTCTGGATTTTGGCCGCTGTCTTCGGGTCGATGCCGAGCTCATCGGCGGTGAAGTCGTAGAATAGATCGTCCACGTCCTCGAACGAGTCCCTCGCAATCGGCCAGCCCATCTCGTCGCGCAGGTAGGCGATAAGCTGGTCGAAGCGTTTGATGCTCGCGAGGGCGCTGCGGTGGTCGGTCGCCATCGGCTCAGCCCTCGTTGAGTTCCATCCAGCACTTAAGCAACGGCTTCACGCCCACTGGGGCGTCGACACGCTTGAGATAGCTGTTCTTGATGTGTTTCTCGATCTTGGTCCGAATCTCGACCAGGGTCTTCTCCTCGGTGGTGCACTGGCGCGGCGTCTCGGGTGTGGACCGGATGCTGCCAGCGATCCCGCCCGGATCTTCGAGAATCGCGCCGCGGTCGAGGTCATAGAGGTACCAGCGGGTCGTGCCCGCCTCCTCGGTGAACTCGTCGGCCTCCTTGTCGAGGGCGGGAAGCGCGTAGCAGAAGAACACGCCACGCGCCCCGTGGGCCGCGCGCTTGCGGCCGCTGACGGTGGCGCCGGGGAGGCGCTTGAGGCGTGCCTCCAGTTTGGGGTCGGCCTGAAGCAGTGCCTGGTACTCGAGGTGCATGTCCTCGACCGCGGTCTTGGTGCCCTCGTAGGTGTGATTGAATTCCTTGAGCGCGGCGAAGTTGTCCTGGGGAGTCAGGAGCTTCTTTCCCTCGATCCCGAGCGTCTTCGAGATCAGCAGCGTCTTCTGCGTGACCTTGGTGTAGAGCGTGAGGATCGCGTTCAGCTCGTCAGGCGGCAGGAAGTTCCAGAAGCTCACCGTCCCGCGGGAGCCGGCGACCTCCGCGTGGTCGGCGACCAGCCGCTTCTCGATCTCCGGGTTCATGCGCCGGTCCACGCGGCCGATGCGCTGCATTAGACGCACCGGGTTCCAGTGGATGTCGTAGTTGATCATCCGCGATGCGTCCTGGAGGTTCAGGCCCTCGGAGAGGACGTCTGTGGAAATGAGGACGCGGATCTCCGTGCGGCCTTTCTCCGCAAGCGCCGGCGAGGAGAGACTGTTGTAGTAGGGCGAGAAGCGCTGGATGACGTCGGCGCGGTTGCCCGGGGAGGCGCTGTCGACCTGGGCGACGCCGTCGATGCCGGCCTGGTCGAGTTGGCGCTTCAGATAGCGGGCGGTGTCGGCGAACTCGGTGAAGATGAGGACCTTCTGGTCGGTGAGTTCTTTCGTCTTGAGCAGCCGGCTGAGCTTCTGGAGCTTGTCGTCGTGCGTGGGCTCGAACTTCCGGGCCTCGGCCGTGAAGTGCGCCAGCTGGTTGAGATCACGGAAGGTTTCCGTGATCATGGCCGGGACATCATACTGCTCTCGGTCTAACGGTGTAACCGCATCGAGCATCTCCGTGGGCACGATGTCTTCGTCCTCCGATTCGTCTCCGTCTTGACCCCAGAACTCGAGTTGCCGACTGCGTGCGTAGCCAAGGATCTGGGCGTTGTCGGACTTCCAGTGCTCAAGCTTCCTCTTCTCCGCCACGGTCTCGCTATGAACCTCGAGAAAGGCCAGCAGCTTCCGGAGCAGCCGGTCGCAGGAGAGTTCGAACGCGACAACGGAGCTTTCGAAGCGCTTGAGGAAGTTCGTACGGATCAGCCCAACGACTTGCTTCTGCCGGTTCTGTTCGAATGGATCGATGCGTGTGTCCGGTCCCTTGTACCAAGCGAGTGGGTAATACATGGGGAGCGTGAAGAGCGGGTTCTGCTGCGTGAACGCGTTCTCGAACATGTCGAGCAGCCGCCCGTAGGTCTTGCGAATGGAGTACGCGGCCACCTGCGGCGGCTTGCGCGCCGGGAAGGCGGCCGCCAGCCCCGTCTCTCGGATCTGGCTCTCGCGCGCGTAGGCGCGGCTACGCTGCACGACGAGGTGGCGGAAGATATCGTCAGAGAAGAGGATTTCATGCGTCTCGGTCAACTGTTCGGAGACATCGGTCAGGTCGTGCCCGACCCGATTGCGTAGGGCCTTCTCCATCTGGTTGAAGTGCGCACGCAGGTTGTTGACGCCCAACGTGCGGGCGAAATACGTCTCGTCCCGGCGCGTGAACAGCTCGGCCATGTGCCGAAAGTCGCTCAGCCGGTTGTTGATCGGCGTGGCGGTGAGCAGGAAGAGGGTCTTCGCCCGCTTCGCGTTGTCGAGCAGGTCGTAGAGGCGATAGTAGCGCGACGGTTCTGTGTCCTCGTCGTCGCCCCGTGTCCCTGGGTTGCGGAAGTGGTGCGCTTCGTCGATCACCACGATGTCTGCAAGCTCGGCGATGTGCCGGAATCGCTCCGGGAAGTCACCCTTGCGGCCAAGGTCCGTGTGGCTGAAGACCGCGAGGTTGCTGAAGTCCGCGTGCCCACCGACGCCGCCGATGTGCGGCAACCACTCGCGCAGATGCGGTTCCCACACGCCCTCCTTGGTCGCCTTGGGAGCGAAGAGCACCACGCGCTTCCCTTCGTGCAGCACCAACCGCTCGATCAGCATCAGTCCGACGAAGGTCTTGCCGAGGCCCACGCCGTCGCACAGGAACGCGCCGCCATGCTGGCGGGCAATCTTCATGAGCGCCCGGTAGGCCTCTTGCTGATAGCGGTCGATCCGGGGAAACATCTTCGAGCGGGTTTCGTCCCACTCGGTCGCCGTCAGCTCGTGGCCGCGGAAGTACTCCTGCAGCGCCTTGGCGTACACATCGAACGGCGTATAGCGGTGCGTGTGGCGCGCGATGGTCTCGATGACCGCGTCGGTGACCTCGGCCGCCTCGTTCCAGTGCGTCTCGAACCATTCCTGAAGCTGGGCAACCTCGCGTGCGCTCTGGACCTGGATATTGAGCTCGATGTTCTTCGTCAGGCCAGGGGCGGTGAAGTTGCTCGACCCGACCAGCGCCTGCGAGCCGACCACCTCGAGCTTCGCGTGCGTGATGTACGCCTTCGCGTGGAACTTGTCCTTGTCGTAGACACGGCACTCGATCTGGCCGGAGCGCAGCGCGTCGAGAATCGCGGGGACACCGTGCAAGAACGGGTTGGTGCCCTTATTCTCCTCAAGGCTCCCATCGAGGATCTGCACCGCGCGCCCCCGCACAGCGTCGAGCAGCGCCGTGCGCGTGCGGTACGTCGTCTCGGCGCCCATCAGAATCCGAATGTTGTCGAGCGACTGCCACTGGCCATCGAGGGCGAGCAAGGCGCCGATTTCGAAGTACCCCGTCGCAATATCGAACGCCTTGGCGATGCCGGCCCACTCTTCGAGATAGCGGAGCCCCGTCCAGCCGGAGACGCTGTTGTCGACAATGAAGAGGCCTCGGCCTTTGGGGTCAGCGGTCATCGAGACCTCTCAGAACGTCCGTCGCGCTGACAGATCGGGGCGTTACCGTTGTCGCTCGACCAGATCGGCAACCCGGCATCGATGCACGACTGACCACTTCTTGCCACGACCGGCCTACACCGCCGTGTGCCGGGGCTTCACGCCCGCGGCAATTTGGTGGCCCACGGCTATCTCCGCTCGGCGCAGCTCATAGGTTTTTTGCAGGTTCAGCCAGACCTGCGGCGTCGTCCCGAAATAACGCGCCAGCCGGAGTGCCGTGTCGGCGGTCACGCCGCGCTGCCCGTGCAGGATCGCCGTGATCCGGTTCACCGGCACATCCAGCGCCTTGGACAACGCATTGGCCGACAGCCCGAGTGCCTGGAGTTCGTCCCGCAAGATCTCTCCTGGATGCACCGGCCGCATACCGTTGTTTACGGTCATCGGTTCAACCTCCTAGTGATAGTCCACGATCGCCACCTCGCCAGGCCCGTCATCGTCCCACCGGAAACAAATCCGCCATTGCGCGTTGATCCGGATGCTGTACTGCCCGGCCCGGTCGCCCCGCAGGGCCTCCAGGCGGTTGCTCGGTAAGCCAGCCAGGTCCTGGAGGGCTTCCGCGCTGTCTAGATAGGTGAGCCGGCGCACGGCCTGATCGGCGAACCCCTGGAATGCCGGGACACGATGCCCTTCGAAGAACCGCCGGGTGTTCCGGTCCCTGAAGCTGCGGATCATAGCCCGTCACCATTATAAATGTTACGACATACGTAAATGATTAGGGCTGCGTGCGAGCGAAGGCAGTCTGGAGCTGTTTTAGCCCTGTAGGCCTAGACCCAACAGTCGTGTCACCAGGGGCCATTTGAGTTGAGGCGCGAGCAATGTCAGGGTGGGTAGGAACAGAAAACCGGCTTAAGCTTGGGTCTCTACGAGCCGCTGGGCGCTGACGCCGGCGGATCATGTACTAGTCATGGCAAAGAGCGAGGCGAACCGGATGGACTTTGCCCTGCTGCTGTTGTTTTACCGAGCACATGGCCGGTTTCCCAATGAGCCCGAGGAAATCGAACCAGGCGCTGTCGGTAGGGTGGGCCTGACCTGCCCCCAAAGTATGGTCCAGTTGGAATGAGAGGAATCGGGGTTGGGGGCCCTAGATCCCGGGCTGCTCTCAGAGGGGCATCGCCCTCGTAATCGGTCCTTCTTGGGCGGCGGGGCGGGTTCAGTCAAGGGCGCGCCCACAGGGCGCGGCGCAGCGAACCCTTGACGGGTCCCGTCCCGCCGCGTACTCTCGGTCACCAGGGCGATGGCCCGTTTCACGCCGCCTCCTCGCACTCGCGGCGGGCAAACTCGCGGGGCGTCTGATATCCCAGCGAACTATGCGGCCGTTCGGTGTTGTAGTCCTCGCGCCAGGCCGCGATCTTGCCTTGGGCGTCGGCCAAGTTGGTGAACCAATGCGTGTTCAAACATTCCTCTCGGAAGCGTCCGTTGAAGCTTTCAATAAAAGCGTTCTGTACGGGTTTACCCGGCTCGATGAAGTCCCGGCGCACCTTCGCTTCCAGCGCCCAAGCCTCCACGGCCCGCGATTGAAACTCCGGTCCGTTGTCGCTCAAGATCGCCTCCGGACGGCCGCGTTCGGCGGCCACGCGTTCCAACACCCGTCGCACCCTTGCGCCTCCCAACGACGTGTCAACTTCGATCGCCAGGCATTCTCGCGTGAACTCGTCGACCAGGGTTAAGTTGCGAAACGAGCGCCCCGAGGCCAACCCGTCGCTGACGAAATCCATCGACCAACGCTGGTTGACGCGTTGGGGCGCGGCCGAGGGCGTGCCGGCGCGACGCAGCTTACGGCGGGTTTTACGACCGAGCGCCAACCCTTCTTCGCGGTAAAGTCGATGCACCCGCTTGGGGTTGACCGAGCGGCCTTCGCGCCGCAATAACGCCGTCAGGTGCCGATAGCCGAAGCGCGGCCTCTCGGCGGCCAACTCGCGTAAGCGCTTCCGCAGGGCTTGCTCGTCGGTGCGAGGCCGCGCCTGATAACGCTTGGTCGAGCGCGCCAGTCGGATCAGCCCGCAGGCTTTGCGTTCACCGCGGTGATGGTGTTCGATCAGGTGGTTCACCGCGTCACGCCGTGCCTGGGGCTCTAGAAGTTTTTTGACAACACGTCCTGGAGCGCTTGTTTGTCGAGGCTGAGGTCGGCGATCAGTTGTTTGAGTTTGCGGTTCTCGTCTTCGAGTTGCCGCAGTCTCTTGGCCTCGGAGAGTTCGAGCCCGCCGTACTTGGCTTTCCAACGGTAAAAGGTCTGCTCGCTGATGCCGTGTTGAGGCGTTGGTGCATGAATCGGTGTAAGCGAGCACGCTAGCGGCGGGGGTGGGGTCCAGTCCATCATAGAGATCGGGGGGTAACGTCGTGGTCGCAGCGAAGTCGAGCCGAGTCAACCGCCAGTACAAGAAGAAGTACAGAATCCGGAACTGGAGGGAGTACGAGCGTGGCCTCAGGAGCCGCGGCGACGTCACGATCTGGCTGAGCGAGGATGCAATTGCCGCGTGGATACCACCGAAGAACGGTCTTCGCGGAGGCCAGCGGCGGTACTCGAACCTCGCGGTCCGGACCGCGTTGACCCTGCGGGTCGTCTTCAGCCTGCCGCTCCGCCAGACCGGAAGCTGCACATCGGGGTGGATGCCGAGGGGTTCATTGTGGCGGCCGAACTCACAGCGAGCAGCCGGGACGACGCCTCCACACTCCCTGCTCTTCTCGACACAATCGAGGTTCCCATCCGGCGTTTCACCGCAGACGGAGCCTACGACCACAGGTCAGTCTACGATCAACTCAGCGCGGCCGGTACAGAGAACGTCGTGATTGTGATTCCCCCTCGTCGCTCCGCGGTGTCGGCGGGGCCAACGGACGGCCCATGGGCGCAGCGTGACACGGCTCTTGAGAGGATTCGCCAGGTCGGGCGACGAGAGTGGCAGAAGGAGTCGGGCTACCGACAGCAGGCGCGCGTTGACAACAGCTTCTTCCGATACAAGTCCGTGCTCGGAGGCGGATTGAAGGCGAGGCACGGCAAAGCACAAAGGAGAGAAGTTGCGATCGGGTGTCACATCCTCAACCGGATGGCCGAGCTGGGTAGGCCGAAATCCTGCGCTGTGGTGTCCTGAACGAGAAGTTGGAAAAGCGCCCCCACTCGCGCCGCAGTTGAATCATGCAACAGCGCCGAATCTGGTCAGTACCCTAACTAGATCTCAAACGACATCGGAGGGCATACTTCTGCGGAAATGGGCAGCTACACAGAGTTGACGGTTGCAGGGTATCCCCTCATTACATCTAAGAGTGCGGTTATCCCCGAAGTAATGACCGTATTCAGAGAGACGGATCGACGAGTATTCACACGCCGGGTATCTGAGAAAAATCCACTGGTGTGGGGAGCACCCGACCCCGACAACCAGGAAATTGAAACGACGATTAAATACTCGTGCACGGCCCACCAGGCGATCGATCGCCTGGACGTCATGGGCTTCAGTTTTCGCCGCGTTCGGGAGAGCTTCGAGGCTGGGCGACAGCTGAAATTAGACGAGTTGGAGTCCCGGGCCCAAGACACCGCCACTCCGGACTTGCTCGTCGGGATGTGGAACGAGCAGAAGAATTTCCTCAAGACTGTCACGTTTGACGACTACGCAGACGCCTTCGCCAAAGTAATCGCCGGTGGACTCATGCCAAATCGGTTTAAGGATCACAAGAAAGAAGGGATCGATCCAATAATCAAGTACATCTTGGACGACGACCTGTTCGGATTCCATGGTGGTGACGATCGTCTTCTTCTCCGTTTGGCCTGCAATCTGGTTGGGCCGGAAACGCGTGTAGTTCAGGACATCACAGAACTTGTTGGCGCCGGGTATTACGGCAATGATGAACCTGTCTGCGAAGCTGCTATACGCCGGCTGACTGCCAGTCATGCAGAGAACGCGCCTCGGATCATCCTCACAGAAGGGTCTACAGATCGAGCGGTCCTGAAAGAAGCGTTGTCGATTTTGTATCCGCATCTGGCTGAGTACTATTCGTTCTTAGAGTTCAATTCATCACGATCCCCAGGTGGGGCCGGGCACCTTGTCTCCCTCGTCAAGGCCTTTGCCGGCGCCGGTGTTACCAACCGCATCGTGGCGCTCTTCGACAACGATACGTCTGCACGGGAAGCCACGCGGGCACTAACATCACTCTCGCTTCCTCCAAATATTGTGGTCCTACACTATCCTGACTTAAAGCTGCTTCGCGACTACCCGACGCTGGGGCCGAACGGCCTAACAACGTTAAATGTAAACGGGTTGGCTGCGAGCATAGAGCTCTATCTTGGCGCGGACATTTTGCGCCTAGGCAATCCGATGCTGACACCTGTTCAGTGGAAGGGGTACAGCGATACGCTCAGGCAGTATCAAGGAGAAGTCCGGCAAAAGGCGGAGCTTCACACTGCGTTTTTTCGGCGGGTTGTGCGCTGCCGGACGAATCTGGCCGCGTTGGAGGAGACTGACTGGTCTGGGCTCTCGGCTATTCTGCAGATGGTCTTCCGTGCATTTGACTGAACCGGGCGGGCACGGAATCAGCAGCCGGGCGAAACCCCTGCTTGGCCTTCACCCGTCGTTTGATCGCTCGATGGTCCTGCTCCAGGATATTGTTCAAGTATTGGACCGGCCGATGTCGGCAGCGTCGGCGCAGGGTTCCTTCCTCTTTCACTACTGGAATCGCTGAGCCGTAGAGGCGTGCCTGATCGGTGTTGATGACGCGGGGATGCGGATGCAATGGATCGCTGAGAGCCTTGCGAAACAGCCGTTTGGCCGCCGCGGCATCGCGTAGCGCTGACAGCAGAAAATCGATGGTGGCACCGGTGGAATCAATGGTGCGATCCAAGTAACACCAGCGGCCAGTGGATTAAAGAAGGCAAGCAGGCGACGCATTGGACAAGGCTGTCGTGCCATCGCTTCCGGGCGAACGAAGTGCGCTTGCAGTTGAGTGTGCTGGCCTACAACCTGGGTAATCTGTGGCGACGGCTGGTACTGCCGCGGCGAATCAAGAGCTGGTCGCTGACGAGCTTACAGCAGCGGTTAGTGAAGACGGGCGGTCGATTGATCAAGCACGCGAGGTACTATTGGTTGCTGCTAGCCGAAGGGCATCTGAATCGGCGGTTGTTCGGCAGTATGCTGCGGAGGATCTGGGCCTTACCGCTGCCGAATGGGTAGGACGGTCCGTTACCGGTGCGAAACTACGGTTCTGAGAGATTACTGTCGGAGGGGTGTGCGACAAATCGACTGAGCAGCAGCGAGACAGCCTTGTCGGACAGCTAAAACAGGCTGTTGGAACGCTTCGCCCCCCCCCGCGACTGCCGTCGGGCAAAAACTTCTTCCGTTCCGGGGAGCAGATCTTGTATCCTGTGTGAGCCGGATGTCCAAATCGGAAATTCCGGTCTAGATCCGGGAGTTGGACGGCAGCTTGGGGGAGGCAAGTAGTTGATACTGGAGCCGATGGCAGAGAAAAAGCGAGCCCGGCAGCTTCACCCACAAGGACCGGCCCCTATCTCCAACGAAATGAGTGTATGTGGGATCACGATCGATCTCCAGAGCGGAGGGGCAGTCCGGTAACGACGCCGGAAGGGCGGACGTAGGAAGTGTGGGAGTTTGTCCAGCTCGAAGTGGATCTTAGCAGTACGTACTAAAGTACAAGGGGCAAAAAATTAGGGACGGTAGTACTTGGATTTTTCCCTGATTTAGTGTTTATCGCTTATTGTAGGTATGCTTGTGAAAACTCGATACTTCATGGGAGGCGACACTAGGTTGCGCTGCCTCCGGAGACTGCGGCTAACCGCGTCCCCTCACTCCGGCCGATATGAGGGGAGGCGGTCCTGGGCTCCGGGCCAACGGATGTCGTTTCCGCTGACAAACCTCGTAACCACCCGTAGCGGGCTGAGGCGCGCATAGCAGGCGCCCAACCATGTTCGAGATCCCGATCTGTGCGCAAAGTGAAAGCAATGAACCACAGTCTTCCCGAATACGATCCCGACCGAACTGTCACACCCGACGACTACCAACCCTACATCGGCAAAGAGGGGGTGGATCGCCTGAAAAGCCAGGGCGACTCCGTGTCCGGCAAGAGCTGGGCCAGCCTTAGCAGCACCTTCCAGGGGGGCGGCGTTGCCGAGATGCTCCACAGCGTCATTCCGCTGGTTAGGAGCATGGGCATCGAAGCAAGCTGGGCAGTGATAGAAGGCGCCCAGGAGTTCTTCCGGGTCACGAAGAAGTTTCACAATTTGTTGCAGGGAGTCAGGCAGCCGATCACGCTGGAAGAGATCTTCGAAGAGTACCTCGGCGCCATCGAGGCGAACGCCAAGAAGGCCAACATCGTCGCGGACATGATTGTGGTCCACGATCCGCAGCCCATCGGCTTGACGGCTTCCGGTGCGCTTTTCGGCAACGTGCTATGGCGCTGCCACATCGACACCTCGGCGCCGAACCGCTCGCTGTGGCGCTTCGTTCTGCCCTATATCAATCAGTGCGCCGGCGCGATCTTTACCCAACCGGAATTCGTCGGAGCCGGCCTGAATGTCCCGGTCTATCAAATCACTCCCTGTATTGATCCCCTGGTTGATAAGAACCAGCTCTACAGCGATCGGAAAGCCTTGGCGACTCTGGATGAGCTTTTCACCGAACACCGCGTGGACCCCGACCGGCCCATCCTAGCGGCGATCTCGCGCTACGACATCCACAAGAATCAAACGACGATCCTCGAGGCGTTCCACAGGCTGCGTCAGGAAAGAGCCTACCGCCGGCCCCCGTATCTCATTTTCTTGGGAAACACAGCGCCCGACGATCCGGAAGGCGAGGGCGTGCTGGCCTCGCTGCGGGAACAAGCCGGGGATGACCCCGACGTTCGCTTTTGGGTCAATGTGCCCGATAACGATCGCGTGGTGGGTGCGTTGATGCAGGTGGCGCGGAGCTTTATCCATATTCCTACCCGTGAAGGCTTTGGCCTGGTGGTGACCGAGGCTCTGTGGCAAGGCACGCCGGTAGTCGGCTCCAAGGTCGGGGGTGTGATCAAGCAGGTTGTCGACGGCAAGACCGGCTACTTAGTGGATCCCCACGATGTCGAAGCGATTGCTTCTCGCATGGCCCGGGTTCTCGACGATCCCGAGGAAGCCGACGCTCTTGGCAAGGGGGGACGGGAGCACGTGCGCCAGCACTTCTTGTTGCCGGAACTGGTTTCTCGCTATCTCACCTTGCTCGACTACTACAGCGGCGTCAGCGACACGCTTCCCCACTTCCGGCTCAATAGCGTCTCTCACAACGAGATAGCTCAGGCACTCAGGCCAAGCCATCCTCGTATCCCAACGCCGCTGGTCGACGGCGACCTGACTCGGCTTAGGCGGGATCTCCACCACCAATGGCGGCGATAGAGTTCGGCGTATTTTACGACATAAGCGGGATCCACCGCTATCTCCCGACGATTCGACTTACGATGTACAGCGGCCGGCGTTTGGTCTCTTCGTAGATTCTGCCGAGATATTCACCAATCAAGCCCAGAAACAGCATCTGCACGCCGGAGAGAAACACAATGAAGAAGATCAACGCGGTGAAGCCCGCGGGTGATTCGTTAAGCACTAATCGAGCGTATAGCGCGTAGAGCAAGTAACAGCACGCCACACTCAGCGCTCCCAGTCCAGCAAAGGAGGCCATCCGCAGAGGCAAGATGGAGAAAGAGAAAATGCCGTCTAAGCCAGGATTTCCGATTTGGCTCCTCTGACGGCACGAGTCTACACCCTCACCCGGCGAAGCGCAACCATTTCTCCACCCGAAAGAGGCGGCGGCTGAGGCGGGACCGATCGAGCCCCCTTCTTGCCCCTCATGGGGGCTGATCCGCCGCTGCGAAGTCAATTTCGCAGACACCCTTCCGAGCTTCCGTCCTCAGTACTCAGGTTTCGCATTCGGCAAGTCGCGTGCTACCCGCCCGGCACAGGCAGCGCCCAGATCCTCCGCAGCATGTCGCCAAACAGGCGCCGGTTCAGATGTCCCTCCGCGAACAAGAGCCAGTAATACCGCGCGTGTTTAATTAGCCGTCCGCCCGTCTTCATCAGCCGGTGCTGCAAGCTCGTCAGCGACCAGCTCTTGATCCGTTGCGGCAGCCCCAGCCGCCGCCACAAGTTGCCCAGGTTATAGGCCAGCACGCTGAGCTGCAAGCGCACCTCGTTCGCCCGGAAGCGATGGCACGACAGCCGCGTCCAGTGCGTCGCTTGCTTACCTTCTTTGATCCACTGCTCCGCCGTGCCGCGCTTGTTGTAGAAACGCACCACCGACCGGCTTGGCAAGCTCATGTTCGTCACGATAAAACCGACGCGCGCGAATAGCTCGCCCTGGTGGTGCTCGACCTTGGCGACAACTCGTCTGGGCCCCTTCCAGCTCTCCGCCTGATAGCGAAAGCTCTTGTAGCGCACTAGCGGCTTGCGGCCGGGCCTCCCCGGCGGACGAAACAGGATGTCTTCGATCTCCAGCTCCAGGCTCTTATTGGCCGGAATGCGGATCGCGTAGTCCGCGCCGCGCTCCTCCAGTGCTTCGTAGATCTCGGGCTTGGCGAAGGCGGCATCGGCGCGAAAGGTGACCTGTTTGCCTTCGGCCAGTTGGCGCTCGATCTCCGGCAACAATAGCTCATCCCAGTCCTCGGCGCTGTGCACGTTGCCGGGACGCAGCTTGGCAGCGGGGCAATCACCATGACCGTTGAACAAAAGCAACGGGTGGTAGCAGACCGACTCGAAGTGTCCGTTGTAGGCACTGCCTTCCTGTTGGCCATGGACCGGACTCTCGGTGGAGTCCATGTCCAGAACGACCCGCTCGGAGTCGTCGAACGCCTCCGCTTGCCCGACCAGCTCTCGGTTCAGCGCCATCAGCCCCAGCAGGTTCTCTTCGCTCGCCAGCATCTCCGTCTCGAAGCCGTGCAGCGTCGAGGTCAAGGCCGCACCGCGATCCCAGATCTTCTGCGAGCCGATCAAGCGAAACGTCGGGTCAGCCGACACTCGGACGGCGTCGTTGACGTCCTCGTAGCCTGCCAAGCGGCTGTAGACCGACTGCCGCAACAGATCAGCGAACGTGAACTGCTTGTTTGTGCCTTGCCGGGAGTCGGTGAGATGCTCGCCGATCAGTTTCCCGAGTCCGAGTCGCTCGTCCAACTCCCGAACCAAGATCAAGCCACCGTCGGAAGTGACGTGCGATCCCTGGAAATCGACTTTCTACGAGCCGTTGAAACTTAGCTGGAATGGCTTGGTTTGTTTTTCACCCATTGGGTGTTGGCCTCCATGGCGTCCTCATCGGGCTCTAGCCCCTATGAATAAAGACGCTCAAGGCCGCCGGAAGGGCGAGAGGTCTGAATCAAATTGGAAATGCGGGCTTAGAGATATTCGTCCGGCTGCCACCTCTTCCCAATCACGGGTGGCCGGCGACTAGTGCTTGGCGCCGACTCCACCTCGAGCCACCCCCAACACGGTCCGGGCGCTGCGGATGCCGACAGAAATATCGGCACTCCGTTCGCCCTTCGGGCTGTCTCCGCCCGGCTCCCGCCCTGGACGAAAAGTGTTGCCAGAGCAGGCTGTAGCCGTTCTCGGCCCCCAGTACAGTGGTGGCCATCAGTTCACCGGTCCCGACCACGCCGGCGCCGATGATCAGCGCTGGTCCCATTCGTCGGAGCGCGCCGAGAAAGGTCTTTGGCGGGACCTCGATGCTTTCAGGATGAAGTGCGTAGGGGTCTTCGGAGCTTTGATGGGGCATGATAAAACCTTCAGGATACGTGTGTGCGAACCAGCTGCGTCAAGCCGGCTAGTGCTTGGTTGCAAAAGTTAGCGTTATTTGAAAAGCCCTTTCCCGAAGAACCATACGATCGTCCGTCTGGCCCGGAAGTGGTTTGTTCGCAGAGTCTTCCGAGCCGCGACCGTGAGGGAGCGGTCCAGGGATTGCCAGCCTATAAACGATCGTGAACTTAGGCAACCAAGCCGGCACGTCTTGAGTCAGCCAGCCAACAGCAGTGTGTCCGACCACCCTGAGGACCAAGCCCGGTCCGCGTCGTTCATAGGATTAGGTTGATCGGTTCTTAGTCTTGCGGCAGATACTGCTTGCTGAAACCCGATTCGCCAAGCTGCACGGAAAACGCTCCATCCGGCTGGACCGTGGCTTTGATGAACACCCCACCGCTTTCACTGTCTTTGTTGGCCATGAACTGCGGGCCTGTATTCAGCTCCGGGCCCGTTCGTACGTTGCGGTACATCTGCCAGATGGTTTCCAGACCGGGGCTGGTTTTTAGTGTCTGCATCGTCACAGGCTCGGCTCCTTTCCTCGGGGCATTGTTAATCACCACTACACGAGGACGAATACTGTGGACAAACACGGTGTTATTGCTCGCGTCCAGTCCATGATGGGAGATTTGAAACAGATCGACCGTCCCAACCAGGTTGCTGGGACAAACGAGATCCGCCTCAACGTTCCACGTTAAGTCGCCCGTATCCAGGAAACGGAAGGTGCCGTACTTGAACAGTACGGCGATGCTGGCGGCGTTTTCCGGGAGGCTCGGTACAAACTCCGGCCGATCGGGTGGATCTCGTTTCTCCGCGCACAGAGGGTTCAAGGCCTCCGACGCTCTGTCGCTGGGCGCGACCTTCCGAAACGAGGCTACCGAGAGCATCTCCACCGGTGGCAAGCCCGCACTTTGCGTCAGGCTAAAGGTGTCACCTGCCTTCACGGTTTGAGAGTGGCCGCCGGTCACTTTTCGGTGGAGCGACAGGAGCTCCGGGTAACCGTCCCCAACCCCCTCCGGATTGTCTACAATCCCGTGGTCGTAGATGTTCTTGATAGGGATCAGTTGGCTTAATTTGTACGTCCCCCCCCAGTGGTCGCCGTGGAAGTGAGTGACGATGAAATGATCGATTTGCTTGAGACCGGCAACCTCCGCGGCAACATGATGCATTCGAGCTGCATGGCTGTCTTTGTTTTCACCCGAGTCAATGAGGATCGACTCGCCGGCGGGCGTGACGATTAGCGTGGCTGCTCCGCCATCAACGTCAATCCAATAAATGTCGGCCACTTGGCGCTCGGTCACGTCACGCTCGGCGACGGGGGCGCAGGCGCACATAATGCTCAGAATCATAAGTGTAGATACCCTTCGCATGATTTTTCCCCTAAAGATAGAAGTTCTCTCTACCGTCTGCGCCCTCGGCAACCGGGAACTTGTGTTCGTAACGGCGCCGAGGGAACCTTCATCCAATTCCAATTTCGCGCAAAAAAGCGCGGTTTCTCTTAGCGATGGGCAGCGGCTTGTCGAATGGCGCAGGGTACATGTCCTGCTCGACGGTCGCCCAGCCGTCGAAGTCAACTGCTTCGAGAACATCCTTCAACGCAGAGAAGTCTACGGTGCCTTGCGATAATTCGCAAAACATACCCATCGTAACGGCCGGTGCAAAGGCCGTGCTGTCACGTTCTACTTGCTTGCGGATTTCCGGGTCCACGTTCTTGAAGTGGAAGTAACGAATGCGATCGTGATGCTTGCGGAGCAAATTTACAGGATCGCCGCCGCGGTAAGAATGGTGGCCAGTGTCAAGACAAAGGAAGACGCGCTCCGGATCCGTCTGCTCCAAAAACGCTTCGATCTGATCTTCGTACTCGACGTGCGTTTCGGCGTGGGGATGGAAAACGAGTTTGAGCCCGAAGCGCTCTTTCGCCAGATCCGCCACTTTGTGGGTCGTTTCGATGAGTCTCTGCCACTCGTCGTCGTTAAGGTGTCCGGAGCGAAGCGACTCGCCGGTAGCAACGTTCGTGTACGTGTCATCGATCAACATCAGGAAGGGAGAGCCGAACGACACCAGGATGGTTGCGACGGCGTTAAGTTCCTTTTCGATGAGCGGCCATTCGTCGGCATCTTCGAGGTGCCGCATGACGAAACTTCCCGAGAGCTTCAGTCCACGGCCGGCGATTTCGGCCTGCAGGGTTGGCAGGTCGGTGGGAAGGTACCCGTAGGGACCGAGCTCAATCCATTCGTAGCCGGCTTCGCCGACCTCATCCAGGAATTGTCGCCAAGGAGGCTGTTTGGCATCGTTGGGCAAGCAAACACCCCAGGCGGCGGGGGCGGATCCGATTCTAACGTTCATGGGATGGTTTGGCGGACGGCATGAACTGCCCGTCGGGCAAGCGGCCTAGCCTTTTCACCGCGCAGGGCGTCCGTTCGTCTATGTATCGTGTGCATTCAACGGGTTAGAGAATAACCTGATGTTCCACATGGATCAATGACGCTGCCGGTTAGCCTCAGTAGTGGAGCCGCTGCCGCTCCGCCCTTAGCTTTTCGTACTGCGCGCGGTTCTTTTGTACGGCTTCGTCCGCGCTGACTTCGGCCGGGGCGACGTCCCACCAGACTCCGGACGCCTCGGGCTGGCGAACGCGGGAAATCTCAGCGGCAATGACGCAGGCGCCGGATTCCCCGCGAGCCTCGTTGAGGGCCGAGCAGAGCTCGTCCGGTGTTGTCACGTACCAGCCTTTCGCTCCCATGCTTTCAGCATTTTGCTTGAAGTCGACGCTGACGTCGTCACCCTCGAGGCGATTCGTCGTGGGGTCGCGACGTCTGAACTCATTGCCGAAGGCTTGGCCCACCGTCCCCAGCTGCAGACCCTTGATGCTCTGAAAGCCATGATTCACGCAAACTACGATCGTGATCTTGAGGCCCTCCATGACCGCTGTTACGATCTCCGAGGGGTTCAGCAGATAGGTGCCGTCACCTATAAGGACATAGACTTCCCCTCCCTGCTGCGCCATGCGCACGCCGATGCTCGCCGGGATCTCGTAGCTCATGCACGAGAAGCCGAATTCGAGGTGGCACCCGCGGCCTCCGGTAGCGTCCCAGAGTTTGAGCAGGTCTCCGGGCGGCAGGCCGGCGGCAGCGACGACCACATCGCCATTCTTTGTCGTATCATTGAGCGCCCCAATTACCTGCGCTTGGCTCATAGGCTCACCCGGGTGCTGAACGTAGATATCCTCGGCCACGGTTTGCTGCCATTCGCGCTTTGCGGCGGCGACTTCTTCGACATAGTCGGCATTCGGTTGCACACCCGCCGCCTCGGCCGCTTGGTGAAGCTCGCGCAGGGCCTCGCGGGCGTCGGCAAGCATGGGGACCGCTCCCTGCTTATAGGCGTCGTGGCCGCATACGCTGATGCCGATGAACTTGACGTCGGGATTCTGGTAAAGCCCCTGCGAGCCCGTAACGAAGTCAGCCATGCGCGTGCCGACACAGATCACGAGGTCCGCGTCGCGGAAAATCTTGGCCGCGCACGGCGTGCCCGTGACCCCGAGTCCGCCTAAGAGCAAGTCGCTGTCCTCTTGGATCGCGCCCTTGCCCGCAAAAGTCTCGCCGACGGCGATGCCGAAAGCTTGGGAGAACTTCTGCAATTCGTCGCGGGCTTCCGAATAATGGACGCCGCCGCCGGCAACGATGACGGGCCGCCGGGCCGCTTTCAGTAACGCAACCGCATCCTGGATGCGCTGACGATCGGGCATGCGGCGCTCGATCGGCCAGACTCGTTCTTCGAAAAAGTGCGCCGGGTAGTCGTAAGCATGCGCCTGCACGTCCTGCGGAAGACACACCGTGACAGCGCCAGTGTCGGCCGGGTCGGTAAGAACACGCATCGCTTCGGGCAGGGCGGTGAGCAACTGTTCGGGCCGCGAAATGCGATCGAAGAAACGACTAACCGGACGGAAACAGTCGTTGACGCTCACGTCGCCGGAGATCGGATGTTCGAGCTGTTGTAACACCGGCCCTTGATAGCGCGTGGCGTAGTAGTCTGCCGGCAAAAGCAGCACCGGCAGACGATCGATGGTCGCTGTTGCCGCTCCCGTGATCATGTTGGTGGCGCCAGGCCCGATCGACGACGTGCAAGCGAGTGTTGAACGGCGCGACGTGGCTTTGGCGTGTCCGATGGCCGTATGGACCATGGATTGCTCATGACGCGACTGATAGTAAGGAAGGTTTTGACCGTACTCGACCAGCGCCTGACTCAAGGTATGCACGTTGCCATGTCCGAAAATCCCAAAGATGCCCGGGATCAGGCGCTGCCTCTGACCATCGCGCTCACTGTATTGGACCTGAAGATATTTCACCAATGCTTGCGCCATGGTCAGACGCTCGGTCTCGTTGCTGGTACTCATTGTCCGCTTCCTCCTGTTGTCTTTTTGCGACGGCCCTCGGATCGGCCTGCGCGCGACGGCTTCAGTTTACGCGTTCCCGTCGTCGATGCCTGCTTCAAACCTGTTGTGTTCAGTACCCAGGCACAGACAAAAGTATGCCGCAGAAGGGGTTCGGATCACAACGCAGGCGGGGGTGTTCTTTTCTGTTGCCGTCGCAACCCTGGATCAACGGGGATGCATTTGGCCCTAACGACTCCGGCAAAAGAGGCCATCTGCCCCAATGTCCGCTTTTGTCGATTGATCCATCTGCCGAGATGGCGTGTGGTCATTTGTGGCAACCGGCCATGAGGTTCGAATGTGACCGACGAAAGTAGGCAAGTTCCCCCGAAAGCTGTCTCCGGCGAGATCCCTTTGCAAGGCTGAAAGGGAATCGCCGCTCATCTCGATCGGGACGCCCGCACGGCGCGCCGCTGGGAGCTGGAGGCAGCGCTGCCGGTTCGGCGGCACGCGGGTGATCGTGGAAGCGTCTACGCCTATCCGAGTGAGCTGGACGGTTGGCGTACGGCGCGGAAGCCGAAGGCCGCCGAGCCGGACCTGCCTCAACCCGGGCGGCGGTACATCCCCGCGCTGGCGGGCGGACTGGCGCTCGCGGCCCTCGCCGCGGCCATTCTGCGAGGCCCTATTCTCAACCCGCCCGACCCGCTGGCCGAGGCAGCCGGCTCGGGAATCATCGTACGGCAGGTCTGGGCCGATGAGGATTCGGACCAGCACGGCTCGCCTGCCCCAGACGGTACGATCTTGTCCTACACCGACTGGGAGACCGGTAACCTGGCGATTCGCAACCTCAAAACGGGTGAGAATCGCGGGCTGACCGACGATGGGACATGGGATGAACAGATCCAGTATGCCTATTTCTCAGTGATCTCGCCCGCCGGCGACAAGGTCGCCTATTCGGCTTGCTGTGTCGGGCGTTGGGGGCACTATGATCTTCGCGTGGTTGCTGTGCCCAAGGGTGTCGAAGCCGCCCAGCCTCAGGTGTTTTTCAGTGATGAAGAAGTCCCCTACCTTCAGCCTGTCGGCTGGTCCGCGGATGGGGAGCAAGTGCTCACGATTCTTGGCAGAAAGGACAGGACCAGTCAGATCGTTTTTGTCTCCGTAACTGACGGCGCCGTCCGAGCGCTCAAGACGCTCGACTGGCGCTGGCCCCAGGGATACGTCTCGCCCGACGGAAAATACTTTGCCTACGATTTCCCACCCAGGGAAGACTCGAATGATCGAGATATTTTTCTGCTCGCCACCGACGGCAGCCGCGAGACAGCGCTCGTCGAGCGTCCGGGAGAAGAGTACATGCTGGGTTGGGCGCCGGACGGCGGTGGGGTCCTGTTCGCGAGCAACCGCACCGGAAGTATCGGAGCCTGGCTTATTCCTGTCGAAGACGGCAGGCCGCAGGGGGCGCCCCAACTGGTCAGGCGGAATATCGGACGCGTTCGCGGCCTCGGTCTCACGCACAGCGGCGAGTTCTACTACGGCATCGGCACGGGGATGCGGGACGTCTATGTGGCGGCTCTTGACCCCTCGACCGGGAAGGTTATCGAGTCTCCCCGGTTGGCCGGCGAGCGCCTGGTGGGAGCCAACTCATCCCCAGCGTGGTCACCCGACGGCCGTTACCTCGCCTACCTTTCTCGTCCAGGCTCATTCCGTGTTGCCCGCGGCCGCGGAACCCTTGTCATCCAGTCGATGGAAACGGGAGACGTACGCGAATTAACTCCGGCGCTCGACTTTGTCCCTCAGCTCCATCTCCGGTGGTCTCCCGATGGCGGCTCCATTCTGGCCACCGGCAGCGACGACAAAGGTCGCTCGGGGATCTTTCAAATTAACGTTGAGACCGGCGATGTAATCCCCCGAGTGCGGGGTCCATTTCGCCCCCAAGGGGTTTGGTCCGCTGATGGCAAGAGCATCTATTACACAAGCAACACCTGGCCCGCGGAGAAGGTCAGTGAAATCCGTGTGAAGGACATCGAGACGGGCGAAGAGCGATCTCTTTACGGCAAGGACATTTATCCAATTGGCAATCTGGCGCTTTCGCCCGATGGCCGCTGGCTGGCCTTTGGGCGTGGCACTAGCGATCTGATGGCCGACACGTTGTATGTGATGCCCGCAAGCGGCGGCACCCCTCGTTTAGTGCTCGAGATCGACGAAACGGCCGAGTTGGGAGGGATCAGCGGCGTCGAATGGTCGCGAGACGGCCACTACCTGTTCTACAGCAAAGGGGGCAAGCCGAATCCCGAGCTGTGGCGGATTCCCGCGGAGGGCGGCACCCCTCAGAGACTTGGGCTCAAGGGCGACCGGTCGTCGGGCAGCATTCGGGTCCACCCTGACGGCAAGCGCATCGCTTACGTCGCTGGGGATTCGCTAAAAACCGAAGTCTGGGTGATGGAGAACTTTTTACCCGAGCTGAGAGCGGCGAAATGAGTGACTTGGCGGAAGGCGTGCGTCCCACGTGAATTGTCATGCTGAAAAGAATCTTTGCCGAAGCGCTGCTGGTTACCGTGGGAACGCTGTTCTTCCTCGCGCTGGCGGCGACGGTGGGCATCCCCACCAAGGACCGCAGTCCCGTCCGGGCCGTCACCACCGGAACCGAGCAGCCTCCCGCGCCCGCTTGGACCGCCGAGCCGCCATCGCCCGTGGAGCGCCATTACGCCGTGATGGGGACTCGGGAACGATGAACCGAGATGTTGTTCGACTCATCGCCTATCTTTCCTTGGCTCTTGTCCCACTGTCGGAGGCTTTCGCCGAGGTGCGGCTTCCGCTCGGCCTCGACCTCTACCGCCCGATTCCTGAAGACAACCCGCTCACCTCCGAAAAAGTCAAACTCGGTCGCAAGCTGTTCGGCGACAAGATTCTTTCACGCAACCGCAAGCTGGCCTGCAAGGGCTGCCATCAGCCGAAGAAAGCCTTCACGGATGGCCGCGCCAAAGCCGTCGGCGTCTACGGACGGCAGGGCAACCGCAGCGCCCCGACGTTGGTCAACCGCGCCTACGGACGGGCGTTCTTCTGGGACGGCCGCACCTCGACTTTGGAAGAACAGGTCATCAAGCCCATCGAAAGCGAAAGCGAGATGGATATGACGGTCCCCGAGGTCGTCGAACGCCTGAAGCACAAGCGCCGCTACCGGAAGATGTTCCGGCAGGCTTTTGGCCGCGAAATCAACGGCCAAGATCTGGCGCGTGCGCTGGCCAGTTACGTCCGGACGATCTATTCGGGCGACTCGCCCTTCGACCGCTACATCTATGGCGACCGGAACGCCTTGTCGGACGAAGCTCGCCGAGGTTTGAGGATCTTCCGCGGCAAAGGGAATTGCACGGCCTGCCACGTCGGGCCGACGTTGAGCGACGAGGAGTTCCACAATACGGGTGTCGCTTGGCGGAACAGCAAGTTCCTCGACGACGGCCGCTACACAGTCACAAAGCTAGAGAAGGACCGCGGCAAGTTTAAGACACCCACCCTGCGAGAAATCGCCCGCACGGCTCCCTACATGCACGACGGCAGCTTGACCGCCCTTAAGGATGTTGTCGACTTCTACAGCGATGGCGGCCGTGAAAACCCCTACCGCGACGAGGAAATCCGCTCCCTCAAACTAACGGCCCGAGAAAAGAGAGGATTATTGGCCTTCCTGAAGTCGCTGACGGGTAAGGTGAGCGAAGGCCTAAGGCATCGCTAGGCTCAAGCCAGGATCTCTTTCACAGCCGGCCACACGGGTCGGCCCGTCGAAATCCCGGCAAGCCTTTGCGGCGACAAACTACTTGCTCGAACCGGCAGCGGCCACTCCGGCGCGAATCGCGTCGGCGGATTCCTCCGCCGCGCCCATCATGAGGCTGATATCCTCGCCGGCATTGACCCACTGCATGCCCTTGTTGAACCAATCGACTACGATGTCCGTATCATGACCGATGGCAATGCCGCAAAAGACATCGGTCTTACGGGCCTTGGCGATAACCGTCTCGATGGCTTTCAACACGTCGGGGTGTCGCGTTTGACCGAGCATACCCATGCTTCCCGAAAGATCGTTAGGACCCACGACCACGCCGGTCAACCCCGGCACGGCGAGGATTTCTTCCAGATCGTTGACGGCCTCGAAGTGTTCGATCTGCACGATGACAATGATCTCCTCGTTGGCGAACTTGACGAATTCCTGCTGCGTCATGGAGGGGTAATGGTAGAGGCGCCGCGGCCCGTAACCTCGAATGCCCTCCGGGGGGTAGCGGCAGGCGGCCACGGCCTGGCGGGCTTCCTCGGCCGTCTTCACCATCGGGACGATGATTCCGCCGACGCCGATATCGAGGACCGGCTTGATGATCACGGGATCATTCCAGGCGACGCGCACTAAAGGCACCGTGTCCGTCCCTTTGGTTGCCATGACATGTGCTTGTACAGTCTCCAACGAGAATGGCTTATGCTCCGTGTCAATCCACACCGAGTCGTAGATACTACACAACGCCTCGGTTGCCGTCGGGTCCGCGAACGCAATCCCGGTCCCTAGGCAGGCTTCACCTCGGCGTATCTTTTCTCTGAACTTTCTCGCGTTTTCCACTAGTCCTCCAATACTTTTGGTAATTGATCAGCCAAGGCTGCTCCTCCGATGTCAGGCAGCTTGGAAGCCCGACGCGATGAGTCGCGTCCACGCGATCAAATGCTTAACTGTTAACTAACGGCCGCTAGGTTACTACCGAAATCCCGTCTGCTGAGGGCAACATGGTACCGACATCATCCGCCGAAGCGAGTCGCTGGCGGTAGTCCGGCGCTACATTATGGAGAACCCAATCAGGTGGGCCGAGCACGGTCGCATTCGAAGGTAAACTACGTTTGGGCACGGCGACTCTCTCCACCTCGAAGGTCCGCCGATTCCACTCTTTAGCCGTGTACGGGCGCGACATGTCGCGCCATTTGTGACAGTTTTTTGCCGCCGCCGCACGTTGAGGGTCGCAGATCACTCCCGCGGGCAAGGATCGGGACCGCTCACGCCAGCGCTTTCGTGATCAGCTCTCCAGCGACATCAGTGAGACGGAAGTCCCGGCCCAGGTGTCGATAGGTGAGTCGTGTGTGATCGAGTCCCAACAGGTGTAGAACCGTGGCTTGCAAGTCGTGGACGTGGGTCTTGTCCTCCACGACATTGAGACCGAGTTCATCGGTTGCCCCTATCGTCTGGCCGCCCTTGATACCGGCTCCCGCCATCCAAATGCTGTAAGCGAACGGGTGGTGGTCGCGGCCTTCGGCGCCTTTCTCGAGGCTGTTGAGTTGTACCAATGGCGTGCGCCCGAACTCACCGGCCCAAATCACGAGTGTGGAGTCCAACAGCCCTCGTTCCTTGAGGTCTTTTAGCAAGGCGGCCACGGGCTGATCGGTCATGTCACAGTTCTTCTTCAGGCTCTTTATGAGCTCGCGGTGATCGTCCCAACTGCCGTGCAACAACTGAACATACCTCACGCCGCGCTCGACCATGCGGCGGGCCAGCAGGCAATTTGTCCCAAACGGACGCGTCGTGTCGTTGTTGACGCCGTACGCTTCTAGGGTTTTCTCAGACTCTTGGGACAGATCGATCAACTCGGGCCCGGCCGACTGCATCCGAAACGCCAGCTCATAGGTGGCCATGCGCGAAGCGATCTCCCAATCGCCCGTCTCGTCGAGGTTTTGCTGGTTGATGTCGCGGATACCCTCGATGGTCGAGCGCTGCAGCTCCGGGCTGACCCCCTTCAGATTCGACAGGTACCCCAGCCAGATGGTCCCCACAGTGCTCGTCCGATCAATCACCTGCTCAACACGAAACTCTTCCCGGTCGATTCCGCCTTCTCGATTGGTCAACGTGTTGCGCAGGAATCCGGTCGCGATTCTCTGCTCAGTGGTCGCGTTGGGCAGTAGGTCTCCGGCAATCTGCTCGACCGTGAACTGGTCGAACGCCATGTTGCTGTTGAGAGCGTTGATGACCCAGTCGCGCCATCGCCAGGCGTGTGGCCGGATGTGGTCTGTTTCGTAGCCATCGCTATCGGCGAAGTGTGCCTGATCGAGCCAGTGGCGCGCCCACTTTTCACCATAGTGGGGTGACTCCAGCAGGCCATCGACGTAGCGCTCGTAGGCGCCGTCCCGGCCGTCGTTTAGGAAGCGGTCGATCTCTTGAGGGGTCGGCGGCAGCCCGATCAGGTCGAGGCTCACGCGGCGAGCCAGCGTCCGGCGATTGGCTTCGGCCGATGGCTCGATCCCTTGGGCTTCCAGCTTCGCCAGGACAAAGGCGTCGATCGGATTTTTGACCCAGGCCTCGTTTTTCACCTTCGGCAGCGCCGGGCGCTGGGGCGCGTTGAACGCCCAGTGCGGGTGCTTGGGGCGGGACTCCTTGGCTCCTCTTTCCGCAACCGTCGGCTCCGCCCAGACGGCTCCCTGGTCAATTCAGGCTCGCAGCAAGCCGATTTGTTCATCGCTCAGCTTCTCGCCGCCCATCGGCATCACCGGACGGCCGGGAACGCCGACCAACATGTGAATGAGGCTACTTTGGCCACTTTCGCCCGGTTCGATGGCGGCGCCGGTGTAGCCGCCCTTCAACGCCGCCGCGCGACTGTCGAGACGCAGCCCGCTCATCTGTTGACTAGCCCCGTGGCAGGTCTGACATTGCTTGGCGAACAGGGGTGCAACATCGCGGTCGAAATCTACGGCGACGTTGGCGGGCGGCGGTAGCACCTGGGCTTCGCCCGCCTTGGCGGTTGGCGCTTGGCCGGCGGCCGGAATCAGCGAGATCAATAAGACGGAAATCGTGACGAGGGGGACGGCGACCCGCAACGGCTTCTTATAGGAGCGAGCTTTAGACATCATGACACTCACAATCTAAACTGGCACGCTGCTTCGCCCCAGACCCACAGCACCGACGTTGGGAAGGACGCCGATTGCAGCCTACGCCTGACGTTTGGCCGTTGCAATCTCGTCACTGCCCCGATTGTCTCGCGAGCAACCGGAAAAAGTCAATGAATTCGAGCACTCTGGCGTCGTGTAGCCATATGGTTAAGTCAAAAGCTTGTAGGACTGCGGCGTCCGCACCTGCCTAGTCCCCTTCCCCGCCCCGTTCGCGGGTCGACGAGGTTTCGAAACCCGCTCCTACCATCTCATCTTCTTCTTCGGCCTCGGAATAGTCCTCGCCGTCGAGGCTCAGCTCTTGCCCTCGAACCGACGGGTCGGGCGCAACACTGAGAACCGAGCCACCCGCGTACGCCGCTTCGGGCTCCTGGCTGGGCGTCTGAATGCCCCACAACCAATGTGCAGCGCGTTTGCAGTCTTCCAGGATCAAATAGCCACAGGGGACTAGCACGAGCGTAATGACCGTGGAGAACAAAACTCCAAACACCAGCGCCACGGCCATCGGAATCAGAAACTGCGCTTGGACGCTCTTCTCCAACATCAGCGGCGTAACACCGGCCGCGGTCGTAAGAGAAGTTAGGATGATAGCCCGGAATCTCGCGAGACCGGCCTGCTGCACCGCCTTCCGTAGCGGCACGTCGGCCCGGCGGTTGGTGTTGATATAGCTCACGAGTACCAGGCTGTCGTTGACGACAATACCCGTTAGCGCAACCACACCGCACATGGAGAGCATGCTCAGCGCGAGACCCATGAAGGCGTGTCCCCACACGGCGCCCACAATACCAAACGGAACGGCCGTCATAACAATCAAGGGTTGGACGTACGACTTGAACGGAATCGCCATCAGGGTGTAGATCACGAACAGAGCGCCCAGAAACCCGATGAACAACCCCTCCATCGCCTCCATCTGCTCGCGCTCCCCACCTTCGAACGAGTAGCGGACCCCCGGGTGCTGCGCTAGCAGAGTCCCTAAGAAGTTTTCCTCCAAGTCATCAAGAATGTCTCCGGAATTAGCCACCGCGTCATCAACATCGGCGGTTACGTTAATCGCTCGTCGGCGGTCGACTCTTCGAATGTTGGCAAACCCTCGCCCCAGCTCCGCGCGTGCCACACTGGAAAAGGGAACTTCCGCGCCCTCCGGCGTTCGGACCCGCATCGACTCCAGGTCGCCCAGTGATCGCCGCTCTTGCCGCGGGTAGCGCACCATTACGCGAACATCGTCGCGTCCGCGCTGGATTCTTTGGGCTTCCTCGCCGTAGAACCCCTGGCGGACTTGGCGAGCCAAATCCTGCAACGAAAGCCCCAACGCCTCGGCCGAAGAGCGGATGGCGAGCTTGATCTCCGGCTTCCCCTCGCGGAACGAATGCGTAACGTCATACACGCCGGGATACTGGGCCAGCTTGGCCTTGGCTTCGTCAGCCACCGCCCGCAGCTCATCTATGTCAGGGCCCGTTAGTTGAATGTCAATGGCGCCAGGGCTGCCGATCAGATCCGCGGTGTACTTGAGCTCGACCACTCCGGGAATGGCCCCCGTCATTTCACGCCAGCGGCGCGTCACTTCGTAGCTCGACAACGACCGCGCCTGGGAAGGGGTCAATTCGATCGCCACCTCGCCAAGATGCGGCGCCCCCAGGGAGCTTTCCCAATTCCCTACGTTCCTTTGCGCGATGGTCGCGAAGGGTTGGTCGCCGACAGATGTCAACACGTGTCGAATAACACCGCTTCCGAGTTCCCCTTCGATCTCCCTCTGCAGCCGGAGGCCACTCTGCTCGAGTACGCGAACAGCTTCTTCGGTGACCTCGACAGGCGTCTCCAGCGGCATGGTCACGGAGGCGCTGATGAAATCCGATTCCACCTTCGGGAAGAACACGAAGTCAACATGCCCGCCACCGACCAGCCCCAACGTCAACAGCAAAGTCGTAACGGCTATCGCGACCGTCAGATAGCGCCATTCGAGAGCAGCCCCCAGCACGGGCCGATAAACCCGTCGGATGATCCATCCCATGCCACCGACGAAGAAGTCGAAAAACCCGTTCCAGATCCGAACTACGATGTTTCGCCGCCGGGGACTCTTGGGCTTCGGTCGCGAGTGCGACAAGTGAAACGGCAGCACCAGCTTCGATTCCACCAAGGAAAAGATCAGGGTCGGGATAATGATCAGCGGGATCACTCGCCAGATCTTACCCATATAGCCCGGCACGAAGAGCATCGGTGCGAAAGCCGCTACCGTTGTCAGTACTCCGAAAATCACCGGCACGGTAACCCGACGAGCACCTTCGATGGAGGCTTGTACGCCGTACACTCCCGCTTGTCGGCGAGAGAAAATGCTCTCGCCCACTACGATCGCGTCGTCAACAACGATTCCCAACACCAAAATGAATGAAAAGAGCGAAATCATGTTGATCGAAGCGCCCAACACCGGCATCAGGGCAATGGCGCCCAAGAACGAGATCGGGATGCCGATCGTGACCCAGAACGCGAGCCGCACGCGAAGGAATAAGGCCAAAACCAAGAAAACCAGCGCCAGACCGCTGAGGGCGTTGCGCATCAGCAGATCCATGCGGCCGCGCAGAAACTCTGAGTTGTCCTGCCAAATGGTCAGCGCAATACCTTCGGGCACACGCCGGCTTGCCTCGTCTACGTAAGAATGGACCTCTTCGGCAACGTCCAGGGCGTTCTGATCCCCGACCCTGAAGACTTGCACCATCACGGCCGGCTTCCCGTCGAGCCGAGACCACTGATCGGTTTCGGCAAAGCCGTCGACCACGCGCGCCACGTCGCCCAACCGCAGTTTCGTGCCGTCCGGTTTGGTCAGCAGAGTCAGCCGCTCGAACTCTTCCCCGCGGTAGGCTTGTCCTTTGGTGCGAAGCAGGATCTCGCCGCTGCTGGTCTTCAGAGAGCCGCCGGGCAGGTCAAACGAAGATCGCCGAATGGCAAGTGCCACCTCGTCGAAAGTAAGCCCGTGGCGGCGCATCACGTCCTCGGAGACCTCAATGGAGATTTCGTAAGGAGGAGCGTTTACGAGCTCGGCTTGCGTGACACCCGGCAGATCCATGATCTCGTCACGCACCTGTTCGCCAAGCCGCTTCAGCGTGACCGCGTCGGCATCCCCCGAAACAGACACGTTGACGACTTGAAAACGGTTGGTGATCTCCTGAACGGTGGGCTTCTCGGTTTCCGCCGGAAACGTGTCAATGGCATCAACCCGAGCCTTCACGTCCTCAAGCAACTTGCGTGTGTCGTATCCGGGAATGACCTCGACTGTGACGGTGCCGATACCTTCAGCAGCCGTGGCGCGAATCTGTTTGATTCCACCAAGGTCTTGGATAGCCTCCTCCACCCGGACGCAGACTCCTTCCTCGACTTCCTCCGGCGCGGCGCCCAAGTACCTGACTTGGACAGTCACGATGTCGACGGCGTACTCAGGAAAGATTTCCTTCTTTAGGAACGGAATCGTGAGAGCGCCACTGACGATGATGATGATCATCAGCAGATTGGCCGCTACGCCGTTTCGGGCGAACCAAGAAACGATTCCTTTCCCCATGAGGTCTTCTCTCATTGGCTGCAACCAGGCACTGCGCTATCCGACGTCCGGCGTCGACTCCTGCTCGACGGTCCGTACTTTCATCCCCTCCACCGCGGTTTCCACAATGGACACGCAGACTCGCTCGCCATCTCTGAGTCCGGAACGCACGATGACACGGTCTCTCTCAGCGCGGAGAATTTCAACCGCTCGAAAGCGGAGCCGGCTCTCTTCGTCAACCACCAACACCTGATCGCCGGCTCGAAGGGCCGTGCGCGGCAGAGACACGACGTTGCGAGCCAGCCGACCCTGGATCTCCGCTTCCACGAACATACCGACAGCTAGGGGCGGCCGCCCAGGGTGCGCTGTGTACCCATAGGGGTCCTCGATCTGCGCCACCGCTCGAACCATGCGGCTCTGAGCGTCGATTTCCCCTTCCGTGCGAACGATCCGGCCCCTCCACTCGTGCTTCCTACCGACGAAGGTGGCTCTCAGCGTGACCCGCGGCATGTTCGCCTTCCCCGATCTTCCCCGGTAAGCCAGTGGCAGGTCGACGAAGGCCAGCTCCTCGTCGGCGATCGGTAGCCGCACTTCCGCCACATCCACCGAGTAGATGCGCGCGATCGGGCTGCCTCGGGTCACGAATTGTCCTCGGTCGACTCTCTTTTCCCATACGCGTCCGGCGTAAGGCGCCCGCACGGTGGTCCGTTCGAGGTCATACTTAGCCCGATCCAGAGCCGCCTGAGCTGACGCCAATGCGGCCTTGGCTTCGGCTATCTGGGGCTCCCGGAGCACCAACGACGTGGGTTCGCCCTCTCCCAGGCTCTCCCACTCCTTTCGCGCGACCTCGGCTTCTTGCTCTTCCGTTGCCACACGCAGCTCGGCTTGAGCAACGGCTGCCCGCGATCGAACAACATCCAGCTCGTATTCGCGGGGGTCTATCTTCAGCAGTACATCACCTTCCTCGAAAAAGCCTCCCGCAGCCAGTGAAGGAGAAATCTCAACGACCCGACCGGACACTTCCGGCACCATCTCGGTCTCCGTCCGTGGCCTTACCGTACCCTCCGCCTGGACTGTCAGACGCACGGTCTCTGGCTGTATCTTGATCACTCGCACGAGTGGCGGCTGCACTTCGACAGGCTGTGGTTCGGGCTTTTCGCGAGCCTTGATCATCGTCCAGGCACCGAAGCATCCGGCCGCGATTACGACAACGGGCAGTAGAATCATCAATGCGAGCCTCATGATCCCTGGGCCTCCTTCCCCGAGTTGGCTTTCTGCTCAAACGGCTGTTGTTGGGCAACATCCGGCAGCGCCTTGCTGGTTTCGAATCCGCCTCCAAGAGCAAGGTGCAAGTCCACCCGATTGTCCAGCCGCAGCCTTCGAATGTTCAGCAACTGACTTTCCGAATCGAATGCCGTTCGCTGAGAAGCCAGGACCGTGATGATATCCGCCAGTCCGGCCCGATATCGCCGTTCAGCCTCATCGCGGGCGCCCAACGACTGCTTCGTGGCCGACTCCAGGGCTGCCTCGCGTTCAGCCAACTCACTTTCCGCTGCCAGAGCCGACTCAACCTCGCTGTAGGCCCGCAGCACGGCGCCCTCATAGTTGGCGGCCGCCTCGCGGGCCCGAGCCTCATCCCGCCTTACACCCGCCTTCAGCCGTCCACTGTTATAGAGCGGCTGCACAAGGTTGCCCAAGACGTTCCCGGCGAAAAAGCCAGGATCCAGCAGGTCCCTCAATTGGTTGCTGCTCGTCCCCGAACCCGTCGTCAGACTGAACTTCGGTCGAAGCTCTGCCTGTGACTGAGCAATACGGGCGTCTGCCGCCAACAGTTCCCGTTCGCTGGCAACTAGATCGGGGCGCCGGTGAACGAGCTCGGACGGAAGCCCCCCAGGAACACCAGACGTTACCCGCGGCAGGTCCTCTGCCAGCGGATATTCACCCCCTGGGTACTTGCCCAACAGAATCTCGAGTTGCCTCACCGCCCGATCTTGTTGCTCCACCCGCTGACGCAAGACAGCTTGAGCCCGTGCCACCTCGGTCAAGGCCAAACGCAAATCAAGCGACGGCCGGATTCCCCGCTTGAAGCGTTCCCGTACACGCTCAGCCGAGGTCTCGTAGCTCCTCAACGAAGCCCGCGCCAACCCCACTTGCCGCTGAGCCTCGATTGCCGAAAACCAGGCCTTGGCCGTTTGGCCGGCCAGAGAAAGTCGCGCTCCGGCGAGATCGGCCTGACGGGCATCGGTTGCGGCCACCGCAGCCAGTTGGCCGGCCTTGATTCGTCCCCACAGGTCCGCCTCCCAACTCACAGCCAGCGAAACGCCCGCGCTGTTGTAGGTCGCACTCAGAACGCCGCCCTCGCGTCCCGGGATGGGCAGCCCCACGAAGTTCTGCCGCTGGAAGCCACGGTTCAAACTCAGGTCCACGTTAGGTCGGAGGGCGGCGCCGGCAATTCGCGCTTCCGCTTCGGCAGCCGCGAGTCGCGCCGCCGCCGCTCGGAGATCGTGGTTACGCGTGAGTGCCTCTCTGATCGCCATGTCGAGGCCGGGATCGGCGAACTCGGCCCACCACTCCGTCTCGCCAAGGTCCGGACGGATCTCTCCACCGGTCCAAGTTTGCGGGGCGGCTACGTCCAACTGATGAACGGGGGGTTGGAAGCGCCGCGAGCAGGCTGCGAGGGCCAACACGAAACACAACCCGGCCAAGCCCCGGCGATTCATTGTGCGCCCTCCAACGGTAGTGCCACAGCCTGCTCCTCTCGAGCAGGCAGCTCCATGACGGGATCCCGCAAACCCGCCGCTGTGAACCGGACCATGCGCTCGATCGTGTCCTCGACGTCCGACGGGTCGCAGACTCCTTGGGAAATCATTTTCAGCCGGCCGCAATCACACATCGTATGAACCATCGCGCCGACCGCGAAATGCGTGCGCCAGAAAAGTTCCTTAACGGGCAATTCAGGGCACGCCTTTTGAAACGCAGCCATGAATCGCTCAATCACCTCCTTGAACAATTCCTCGAACATCGGCTGCATGTACTCGCCCAGCTCAGAATAAAATCGCCCACAAAGGTGCATGAACGTCTCGCCCCGCTCCGGATCGCGGCTGAGACGAATGGCCGGCGCAAACAAAGTCCGAAGAACATCTTCCACGGCAAGTGGCCCATCGCCGGCACCCGCCTCAACCTCGTCCAAGAGGGCCAGTCGCTCCCGATTCAAAGGAATCAACCGTCGCGCAAAGACTTCTTTGACGAGCGCTTCCTTCGAACCGAAGTGGTAGTGGATAGCGGCCAGATTCACGCTCGCCTCGGCAGTAATAGCGCGTAACGAAACGGCATCGATCCCGGACTCGGCAAATAATCGCTCGGCGGTATCGAGGATTTGCTCTTTGGTATCGGTCGGCATACCCTGCGCCTCTCCAGTCAATCGTATGATTAATTCATACGTTTGTTTCAATTATACGTTTGAATGGCATGGGGGTCAATGGTTTTTTCATTCCCTGCCCTCCTAGCTGTGAATTACCTCTGTGAGCCAAACCGACTCTAGAGGAGTTTCCCAGCTGCCTGTATCTCGCTCACAACAGTACGAGAATTCAATGCCCCCTGCTGGCGATCCAGCTCCGATCCGCCCGGTCACGGGCGTAGAAGCACAGACGTGGCGCACGCCTCCCGGCGTGCCGTGGCGCCATTCGTGGCGACATGTCTTGTTGGTGCGCCAGCTTTACTTATCCATCGCACCGGCATAGTCGATGACCGTATCGACTACGCCGATCACCACTCGCCGATTTCGTTGTCGAGCTTGGCGAGTCTTCAGACGGACAGCGGGACTGAACTCTCCAAATCCTTGCGCATGTATGATTTCGGCGGGTATACCTGCCTCGACAAGATAGGCGCGAACGGCCTGGGCGCGCTTTTCCGAAAGTTGCTGATTGTAAGTCTCGGGCCCGGTGTCGTCGGTGTGCCCATAGACGTAAAGCCGGTAGCCGTGAGAAGCCAGTAGGACACCGGCTATCCGGCTCAGGATCTCGCGATTCTCAGCACGAAGCGCAGCTTTATCGAAATCGAAGAGAAAGGAATCTTGTCCCAGATTCACGACCATGCCCATAGGCGTGCGCTGGCTTTCAGCTATCCGGCTCAGCGCCTCGTGCATGCGGTCGAGTTCTTTCTCCCGCCGCTTTCGAAGGCGCTCGGCTTCTTGGCGGCTGCGTTCCGCCTCCGCAATCGCTCTTTCGGACTCGACTCGAAGACGATCGGCCTTCTCACGAGCCATCTCCCTTTCTAACTCAGCCCGCCTGCGCTCGCGGGTTGACTGCTGAACCATTTCTTCCGCCTCATCCGCGCGGGCGCTCTCCGATTGAGCCTTGGTATGAGCGTCTGCCGCCTCCCGCTGGGAGTTCTCAAGCTCTTGCTCGAGAGCCAGTTTCTGTGTCTCGACCCTCGCCAGCCCGGATTCCAAGTCGCCGATTTTCTCCCAGACCAGCCACGACGAAACTAGAACGGCCAGCAGCAGGCCGATCCCAAGAAACACCAGTCCACGGAGATTCTTGTCTCGTTTGGCCCCCGGGTTGCCTTCGTTGGATTCAGCAGCCACTTGTCTCATTGTCCTAAATCGCCTCGCGAGTCGACGGGTTTGGAAAAAAACCGGGGACTGTCCCAAGCGCCGTGCATGGGCGCGGCGTTTTATCAACAACTTACGGGAGGCGCGGGGACTGTACCCAGGGTTTTTTCACAGACCCTGACGCGCGGGGTTCGTAGCGATCAGGTTGGCGAAGGCGATCAACAGATCCGGGGAATGATCCAGCTATGTTGAGTCCGAGGAAGTCGCTATCTGAAAGCCTGCTGCTTCACCGCAGTTTCATCGGCGCCCCGCCCTTTTGCTTGCTACGCAGGGCGGCATCCATAAAAGAAAAGATCTCCAGTGTTTCCTCGTTGGGCACGGGTGGCACGCCCGTCTGGAAAAACTTCACGACCTCTCGCAGCATTTGCGGATAGGCTGCGCCGGCACGGTCGGTGATCTTGATTTCGCGCTCGCCATAGACAACGGCGCCGTACCCCTTTTTGCCCTCGCGGATCGAGTGCACCGCGCCAATACGGCCATTTTTCCAAAGGCCCACTGAGATGTCGGCACCCTCTGTGTAGGTCCGGGAGACCGACTGGCAGCCCGGCCCCATCAAGGTGTAGAGCAACTCAACAGGGTGGATGCCGTACCACGAAAGGTCCAGGTGGTGCGTCGGCTCGATGGTACCCGGGCCCCAGGTGATGGCGCCCTTGAGCGCTTCGACCTTCACATCCAAGACCGCCGGATGGTAGCGCAAGTTCGAGGCGCTCCACCAAGGGACACCGTATTGTTTGCCCAGACGAGCAATTTCCCGTGCATCCTCCAGAGTTGCCGCGAGCGGCTTGTCGATGAAGACGGGCAGTCCCGCCTCGAAAACGGGCCTGACCTGGTTGAGGTGCGTTCGTCCATCGACGCTCTCGAGTAGGACAGCGTCCACCTTCGTACAAAGTGTCGGGATGTCGGGGACGATTTCGATCCCAAGCTCATCTCTCATCTCAGCCGTGAATTTCTCGATTCGATCGCGGCTAGCGGGAATGTCCGGACTGCCGCCTTTGTAGGCCGCGATGACTTTAGCCCCGGGCACGTGGCCGGGGTGGGAAGGATCGTTCAAGATTCGCGTGAATGCGGGCGAGTGAGAGGTGTCAAGTCCAATAATGCCGACTTTGATTTCCGCAGCGTACCCCAGACAGCCGCACGCAAGGCAGACAGCAAGCTTGATCATGGGCACATTCTAGTCTAGATCAGAATGGCCTCTGAGGCTGCGCGAAAGCGGATGTGCGCCATGAGGGGCCCTGTATTCGTGCTGGGGCGCGGTTTCGGGTGGCCAGGAAGTCATTGTTTCGATGGAAGTTCGGTGAAATTGGGTTTGTTTCGTCGTTTGGGTGAATGTGGCCTGAAGGGCTGGCGCTTGAACGGTCAGAGAGGCCAGCTTGTGGGGCCGACTCGCGACTGGGCCGGAAGCCGATCCGGCTGGCCGCCGGGCTTTGAGTGTCGATCGGGGGCGGGGCTTGGGCCGGGACGTATCGGCCGCGGTAGGGATCGGCGGGGGCATAGGAGCCGGCGGAGGAGCGAGCCTCGTGGGCCTCGCGCTCGTCGCGGCGGAGTTCGCGGAGTTGCTTGACGGCGCGGAAGAAGCGGCGGCTGAGGTGTCCGTCGTAGCGGGCCAGGTGAACGAAGGCCTGGGTGCGATCGAGCATCGCCGAGCCTAAAAGTAGGGTCTCGCCATCGTAGCCGGGACGCAGCTCGTCGGGACGGCGTTTTTCCAGGTGCCGGCGCTGGTCGTCGACGGCAGCGGCGAGGAAGCCGGTCTCCAAGCGGGTGAGGCGGCGCATGCGCCATTGCGCGTCGGCGATTTGGCGGACGAGTTCGAATTCGAGGGAGTTGGCGGGTTGGATGTCGCCTTCGAGGGCGGAGAGTTGACGATCGAAGTCGGCGGGGTCCTCGCCGGGCATTACGGTATCGCGGGCGAGGAGTCCGTGTTTGAGAGCGTTCTTCGCGCTACGGGTTTTACCTTCCTCGGTGCGTGGTCCGGTGGATTTCTTGGCGTTCTTACGATTAGCTCTAATTTGTGCATTTGTCGGCATGATTATTATTCCTTTCGTGGGAGCAGTGGCTCCAATTCCAGGGTACGGTGGGGTAGCGGTGTTTCTAGAGTATCGGTGGGATAAGTGCCGTGGAATTAGGGAGATGGGATTTTGGAAGTGGCGTGACCGGATGGGGGATGTGAGACGGAGCTGCTGTTGAACCAGCTGAGGGGCGAGTTCGACGCCCAACCCCAGACCCCGCTCGGCCGCCGGAGGCGGCCGAGCGCCGAAAAGAACCCAGGGGCGAGCGGGGCACAGTACCAGCCGTAAAACGGCTGGCCTAGCAAGGGGTCACAAAAGCCGCGTGAACGCGGCTCAAACATCATGCGAGCCGCCTAGCGGCGGCTAGGACAAACAAGAGTGTTTGTCACTACTGGGCTCGCCTCTTCAGCGGTCGGAAGCCCGCCTGACCCTAGAGTTTTTTCGCTGCTTCCGACATTCCCCAATCTCGGAAGCGACACCAGCCTCAAGACCTACCTGTCCAGATCGGGCGTTAAAAGCCAGGTGGATTGCGTCCAAGTGGGGGACTACCGCATTTCCAATTTGATGTTTGACATCCCGACCTTCCAGCGGCTTTCAGCGTCTTTATTCATAGGGGCTAGAGCCCGATGAGGACGCCATGGAGGCCAACACCTAATGGGTGAAAAACAAACCAAGCCATTCCAGCTAAGTTTCAACGGCTTGTTGAAAGTCGATTTCCAGGGATCGCACGTCACTTCCGACGGTGGCCTGATTTTGGTTCGCGAACTGGACAAGCGGCTCGGTCTCGGGAAGCTGATCGATGAGTATCTCAGCGACTCGCGACAAGGCTTGAACAAGAAGTTCCCGCTGGCCGATCTGCTGCGGCAGTCGATCTACAGCCGCTTGGCAGGCTACGAGGACGTCAACGACGCCGTCCGAGTGTCGGCTGACCCGACGTTTCGCTTGATCGGCTCGCAGAGGAACTGGGATCGCCGAGCGGCCTTGACCTCGACGCTACCCGGCTTCGAGACGGAGATACTGGCGAGCGAAGAGAACTTGCTGGGGCTGATGGCTGTGAACCGCGAGCTGGTTGCGCAGGCCGAGACGGAGGACGACTCCGATCGTGTCGTTCTCGACATGGACTCCACGGAAAGCCCCGTGTGCGGCCAGCAAGAGGGCAGCGCCTACAACGGCCATTTCGAGTCCACCTGCTACCACCCGCTACTGCTGTTCAGCCAACATGGCGACTGCTTGGCGGCGAAGCTCCGGCCCGGCAACGTACACAGCGCCGACGACTGGGACGAGTTACTGCTGCCGGAGATCGAGCGCCAACAGGCTGCGGGTAAACAGGTCGTCTTCCGGGGCGATGCGGCCTTTGCTAAGCCGGAGATCAACGAAGCGTTGGAGGAGCGTGGGGTTCAGTACGCGATCCGCATTCCGGCGAACAAAAGCCTGGAGTTGGAGATCGAGGACAACCTGTTTCGTCCGCCGGGAAGGCCGAGCCGCAAGCCGCTAGTGCGCTATAAGAGCTTTCGGTATCAGGCCGAGAGCTGGGCGAAGCCAGGACGGATTGTTGCGAAAGTCGAGCATCATCGAGGTGAGTTATTCCCGCGACCCGGCTTCATCGTAACTAACATGACCCTGCCGAGCCGCTCGGTCGTACGGTTCTACAACAAGCGCGGCACGGCGGAGCAGTGGATCAAGGAAGGCAAACAGGCCACGCACTGGACCCGCTTGTCGTGTCATCGTTTCCGGGCCAACGAGGTACGGCTGCAGCTCAGCGTGCTGGCCTACAACCTGGGCAAGCTGTGGCGGCGGCTCGGGCTGCCGCACAGGATCAAGAGCTGGTCGCTGACGAGCTTGCAACACCGCTTGATGAAGACGGGTGGTAGGCTGGTCAAGCACGCGCGGTACTATTGGCTGCTGCTGGCCGAGGGGCATCTGAACCGCAGGCTGTTCGGCGACATGCTGCACAGGATCTGGGCGCTGCCGCTGCCGAGCGGGTATCGTTGACCGGGCGAGGACCAACAGTTTTGGCTCCAAAAAAGTTTCGCAGGGAGCAGTGTCGGCCGGAGCGCCGTTGAGCCCGCTCAATCAACGTCTGTGAGCGGATGGACGAGCCCTGGCGCCTACCGGCGGAGGTGATGTGCAGGGTTCAGCACGAAAAGACGTGGTCTTCGGGGCAGCGCGCGTGTATACTGCGACCATGCCAGGGCCAAAATGGAAATCCTAGCTAAGAACCGATCAACCTAATCCCATGAACGACGTGGACCAGGCTTGGTCCTCACTGCTCTTGGCCGGCTGACTCGAAACGTGCCGGCTTGACACAGCCCACCCACACTCACGTATCCTGAGTCGCTTTATCATGCCGCATCAAAGCTCCGAAGACCCTTACGCACTTCATGCTGAAAGCATCGAGGTCCCACCAAAGACCTTTCTCGGCGCGTTCCGACGAATAGGACCAGCGCTGATCATCGGCGCCGGCGTGGTCGGGACCGGTGAACTGATTGCCACCACCTTGCTGGGAGCCGAGAACGGCTACAGCCTACTCTGGTTCATCCTGGTGAGCTGCACGATCAAGGTCGTTGTGCAAAACGAACTCGGCCGTTATGCCATTGGCACGGGCGAAACCGGGCTCCAGGCTATGGACCGGGTGCCGGGCCCGCGTTTTCGGGTTTCGTGGCTCGTCTGGTTTTGGTCCCTGGTGCAAACGATCTCCCTAACGACACACGGCGGCATGTTTGCGGGTATCTCCGAAGTCCTCAACCAGATTATCCCCGCGGTGTCGGTTGGGGCCTGGGTGTGGATCGTAATGGTTGTTACGCTTGTGTTGCTGTTGATCGGCCGCTACAGCTTAGTGGAGAGGGTTTCGGTGGCAATGGTCATAGCCTTCACGGTGACGACCGCCAGTGCAGCCGTACTGCTGTTGACCACGCCGGCTTACTTTTCGTGGTCCCGCTTGCTCGACGGCCTTGCGTTTCACCTGCCGGAGGGTAGCTTGGTGACCGCGGTGGCGGTGTTTGGCATCACGGGCATGGGATCCACTGACCTGATTCAGTATCCCTATTGGTGCATCGAGAAAGGATATGCTCGGTTCGCGGGGCCTGGCGACAGCACGGCGGCTTGGGTGAGCCGGGCTCGGGGCTGGATCCGAGTCATGGGCATCGACGTTCTCTCTGCGATGGTCATCTACACCTTTTCGACGGTGGCATTTTACTTGCTCGGAGCGGGCGTCTTGCACGGCCTGGGCGTCGTCCCTCAAGGAACAGAAACGATCAGTATCCTTTCGAGCGTCTACACCGAGACGCTCGGAGACTGGTCACGATACGTTTTTCTGGTGGGTGCGATCGCGGTGCTGTACTCATCACTTTTTGCTGGAACCGCGGCTACGGCTCGCATCTTCGCGGACTTCGCCGCCTTGCTGCGAGCCTACGACGGGCGGAACTACCAAGCACGGCTGAGAGCGACAAGGATATTCAGCAGCATTCTGCTGCTTGGACCCGTGCTCGTCTACATGGTCTTGCGTGACCCAGTTCTGATGGTGATAATCGGCGGTGTGGGGCAGGCTTTGATGCTGCCGGTCGTCAGCTTTTCTACACTGTATCTGCGTTATGTCCACCTGCCGAAGGCGATCGTCCCCAAGGGCTGGATCACCCTTGCTCTTTGGATTGCCTCCCTCGTCATGTTCGTCATGATGGGCTATTCCGCCTTGCAACGGCTGGTGTAAGCCCTTCCGGTCAGCCCTGTCATTGTTCGGAACCAGTCCTTGGCCGAGGATAACTCACGGCGTCGCTGAAGCCCGCCGGTGGCTTCAAGTAATGCCTCGGTCGTAACGAGCCGTGATCGAAAAGATTGCCGTTGACCAGAAAAATGTCCTGAAATATGCACCTGACGGGGCACTTCTACGGATAGGGCGCTATACGTTCTTCTGGTGGCGTTTGGCTCTACCCTTGCCGACAAGGGAGGATTCAGCCGGAGACAACTTGCCTACGACTGGACAACTCGAAAGCGCTGGTTTGGGACTAGGAGACTTTCGCCACTCCCGCCTTTGCGATACGCTGGCGTCCGACCTACAATTTCACTGGACAACTTCGACTGCTGATAGCCACTGAAAAATTCTTTTACCACCAACAATCGTCGATCCCAGGGGCCTGGGTCGGCGGTCCAAGTAGACGGAAACTGTGCCGACTCAAGGACCTGGACGTGAGAGAATCCTATTGTTGGTGGTAAGGCTTGTTACCAACATCTATCCTGTGGCGGTACAATCTCCCTGTCGGTGGTCGGCCAAACGATCTCCCACTACAAGATCACCGAGAGCTCGCGGAGGGCGGCATGGGTGTCGTGTATACGGCCGAAGATAATTAGCTTGGGTCTCACCCAATAGCGATGGCTCCACCAACGCCCCGAGGACGAGGTCTTTGGGGAACCTACCAGGGCGCAGTTATGCTTAGCGCAGTGCGAAGAGGTCCACGGTCATGACCAGACAATTCCTAACTGATACCCTGATCCCGCCGGAGCGAACGGGACGGAAGTCTCGGGTCCTCGGGGTGATGGACCAATGATGACTGTCTGGAAGCTGGGACTCGCGCTTTTGGCGACCGTAGCTCCGGCGTGGACCCAGTGCACAGGCGCCTCGGCGCTCTTCATCTCAGAGGAGCCGATAAACATCGGAACGGTGACACAGGGTGTGCCGTTCCAGTTCCCTGTGCAGATCCTCTTCACGAATCAGACCGGCTCCCTCACTGCCCTGGTTGATGTCGTCGGCCCGCTCACGGACGTAACTTTCGACCCCGACCTCGCCTCAAAAATCGGGCGGCAGGCCACCGTCGACTTCGTTGTGACCGCCACTGCAACTGCAGCCGACGAGCAGACCGCCCAGATTGGGGCCTTGGCCGGGGTCTCGGCTGGCACTTCAAACACTGCAACTGCAGCCGACGAGCAGACTTTTGGCCAGATTATTGTGAACGTCGCATGCGGCGGAGTCCCTGCAGCAAATCCCGGCCGAATCAATCTGGTCGTCGACGTCGTACCCGGCATTTCGGGTCCGTCAACGTTCTATGAGAACCCGCAAACGGGCCATCGGTCTGAGCCCGTGTCCACCGCAACGGGAGAGCTGTTCGGCCACGATGAGTTTGCGGACTTGACGATTCCGGGTCCGCTGGGGCTGGAGTTGCGCCGCTACTACGCCTCGTACTTGGCCGGCAACGGCGTCGAAAGTGCGCTGGGCCGGAACTGGATGCACAACTTCGACATGAAGCTGGCCGTCAGCGGGAACGAGGCTACCGTGACGCTGTTTCGCGGAAAGACTGTGCGGTTCACTAGGTCCGGCGACGCCTGGCAGCTCGCGGGTGCGGAGCGCTTCCCCTACCAGTTGGTATCCTCCGGGGCGGACAACCGTTTCCTGAACGTGCCGGCCAACCGGATCTACACGTTCAATTCCAACGGGGCGCTGATTCGAATCGAGGACCGCAGTGGGAACGCGCTCACGATCACACAGGGTGCTAACAGCCCCACGATGGTGGCGGACGGTCTGGGCCGCACACTGACATTCACGTACACAGGCACGAATCTCACGGGCGTTCAAGACAATCCGGGCCGAGGCGTGATGTTCGAACAGACCGGCGGCAATCTGAGTTCTTTCACGGATGCCAACGGCAAACGCTTTACGTACGCCTACACGAACGCCGGTGGTCTGAACGGGTTGCTCACGGCGGAGACAAGGCCGATTGGCAACGTTCCGCTGCGTCAGGAGTATGACGCCGAGGGTCGAGTGGCGCGGCAGTTGGACAGCAACGGCAATGCCCTGTCGCTCGCTTACTCGGCGGCCAATCGGGGAGCGACTGTGACCGAGCCCCAGAACGTCACGCTTAGCCAGGCGCACGACGACCAGCGCAACCTCATTTCGCAAAGCGACCCAAGCGGAGCCACCACCACGTTCGAGTACGATGCGAACGGCCGCCCAACCGAGATCACCGACCGCACCGGCGCCGTCACACAGGCGACGTGGGACCCGGCCAGCGGCCTGCCGGCCAGCTATAGGGACCCGTTGGGTAACACGACGCGCTACACCTACGCGACTACCGCCCAAGGCGGCTTCACCTTCCACGATCTGTCCCGCATCGATCTGCCCGATGGAACCGCGATTTCGCTTGAGCGCGACGCCAGCGGGCGCGTCACTGCGGTGACCGACCAGGCGGGGCAGAGATGGCAGGCCACCTGGAACGATCGCGGGCAGGTCATGACCCTCACGAACCCCTCCGGAGGCACTACCACCTACACGTACGCCAACAACGGCACAGTCGCATCTGCGCGGACGCACGCCGTCGACACCACCACGTTGCGTTACGACGCCGCCAGCCGATTGGACTTGCTGACGCATCCCGATAATGTCACCGTCGGCTTCGAGTACGACGCGCGCAACAACCTGCTGCGGCATACCAACGAGCGCTCCGACGCGCAGTCCGCCGCTTTCAACGACAACAACCTGGTAAGGACAGTCACCGACCGCGCCGGGGGGACCACAACCTTCGCGTACAACACCGACGACCGCGTGTCCACGGTTACCGATCCGCTGGGCAACGTGACACAGCAGACCTACGACGAGCTGCAGCGCGTGCAATCGGTCGTGAATCCGGAAGGCGACCGGGTGACCTACGCTTACGACGCCTTCAACCGGCCGACGTCGGTGGTTGACGCCACCGGCAAGGGCCTCACCTTCCAGTGGGATCAGGAAAGCCGCCTGACAAGTGTAACCGATGCGCTGAATCGCACCACGCAACTCACACGGGACGCGCTGGGGCGCGTCACCAGCGTCAGGACTCCAGACAACGCGACATACAGCTACGAGTACGACGTCATGAGCCGGCTGACGCGCGCGACGAATCCCTTGGAGCAAGCCGCGCAGTACGGCTACGACGCGCGCGGCTTGCTCAGCGAGATAGCGCTCCCGGAGAATATCAAGGCCACGATAGAACGCGATGAACGCGGTGATGTGCGCGTCGTGACCGATCCGAACGGAAGCAACTGGACACAGTCCTGGGACGCCTCGGGCCGCTTGGTTTCAAAGACCGATCCCCTGGGCAGAACAATCGGCTACGAGTACGATTCGCGGCGGCGCGTCTCGCGGCTCAATTTCCCCGAAGGGAATGTACAGTTCAGCTACGACGCTGCTGGGAATCTGACCCGGCAGACTTACTCGGACGGAACCGTGCTCGACTACGCCTACGACAGGGACCACCGTCTGGTTACCGGGAGCGGTTTGGCGCTTGGTTACGATGCGGCCGGCCGGATGACCACTTCGAACGGTCTCCAGATCGGGCGCGACAGGAACGGACGGATTGCGTCGGTGACTTACGCCGATGGCAAAGTGGTCCGCTACAACTACAACAACCGCGGTTTGCTCGAACGCGTGGAAGACTGGGTAGGAGGGTCGACGCAGTTCATGTACAACGACGCTCGCGAGCTGGTGGCGATAACATTCCCCAACGGCGTGCGCGAGGATTACACCTACGACGCCAACGGACGCCCGGCTTCCATTCGGTATAGCCGGGGGGGGAGAGGACATCGCCTCCGTTACGCTAACGCGCGACGCCGCGGGCCGCGTAATCAGCGCGCAGCGCTCGGCGGCGGCGATTCCAGATCCGCCCGGGGGAATCTTGTCGTTGGCGTACGACGCCGCACACCAACCCTCCCGTAGCACGCATGACACCCTCGGCCGAGTGACCAGGGGCCTGTTAAATACCTACACCTGGGACTTGGCGTCCCGGCTGACTTCGTACAGCGGGCCGAATGGGCAGGCATCCTTCACCTACGACGCCCTTGGACAGCGGATCTCGCGAACTGCGGGGGGAAGCACCCAGAACTATGTTCTAAATTACGCGCTGCCGCTGCCTTCCCTGGCCGTGGTCCGGAGCGCTAACGCCGACCAGCATTACTACGTCTGGCTGCCCGTTGGCACGTTGCTGGAAAGCATCGGCTCCGACAACAGCCGGCGCTTTTATCACTTCGAGGAGTCCCGTTCGACCAGCTTCCTGACCGGCGACGACGGGGCGGTTACCGATACTTACGCCATGACGCCCGACGGAGCCACGGTGCAACATACGGGTCCGTCTACCCAACCGTTCACGTTTCAAGGCGCGGACGGCGTTATGCAGGAAGGAGCGACTGGCCTATTCTACATGCGCGAGCGATACTATCACAGCGCTTCGGCACGGTTTCTGTCGCGCGATCCCGTGCCATCGTTGGATCCGAGGGCGATCAATCCGTATCAGTATGCGCTCGGAAATCCTCTGGCGCGCAGCGACCCGTCAGGGCGTTCAAACAACACTTCCGCGTTCGTACCGCCCGGGTTGCGGGCCGAAGGCCTTGCCTGCCGCGTCGGCGACTCACGATTGGACTGTGTCAACAACGGGGTGTACAACCAACCGGATGTTTTTAGATTACAGAAGCCCGACAATACGTTGATATTCAGAGCCGGGAGGGCCGAACCGAAAAGCGAACCTTTCTATTCACCTGCCATCCCCGAGCTTACCGAGTTAACATTCGCGACAGATCCCGGTGCGTTGGATCTCCCTTTGATCTTTACGGTACCAGAATTCGGGCACGTGCACCCCGGGTTCGTTATATTTCAAGAATTTACAAAGGGTTTCTTGTCGTGCGAACCGTGCGGGGTTTATTTATTTGGAGATGAGTTCACGTACCGTGAATCCACGGCGTTGTTAGGGTTCACTGGGGATACCATCGACACAGGCAGGGTCGATGTGGTTTCGACGACATCTAGCGTTCACCCTAAGCCGGATAACGGTTTCATTCCATTCTTCGGAATAGAAGGGCCTCCTACCGATGTGATTGGAATTCCGCCCTTGATTTCACAATTAGGATCGCATCGTTGGTGGATGGCCGTAGGTCCGGCACGACCGTCCTATGTTGCACCTACCGATGGATTTAGCTTCCCTTTCAGATATTGGGGGAATTAGGCTTATGAGACCCCCCGGTGTTGGGGTGATCTTTATTGGTTAGTGTACTGAGTTGCAGGGAGGGCCACTCGCCTATGCTTTACTCCTTTCTGGAAATCACGTTATAACCCATGCTCGCTGCTAGACCTGCACGCGCCCAACCCTCCCACCGCCGAACGTACGCTCCAAGCCGAGCGGGAACCAAATTCTCGCCCGGCTCTTGCTCATAAAGCCGGATAGCACGCTCCAAAAAGTTTACAATCGTCTGCTGGGCCAGCGTCAGCCCCTGCGGACTGAAGTGGTAGCCCAGGAAATCAAAGCCCTTTTCGATCCCGCCGATGAATGCCTTCCCTGGGTGCTTCTTGAGCCGCAGGGTGCCCAGTGTTTGGTTGATTGCCTTGACTGCCCCTCTCAGCTTCCATCGCGTGGGCGCTAAGACTACGATGTCATCCATGAATCGCACGTAGAACAGCCCCAGCTTGCCGAGCGCTTGATCCACGGACCGCAGGGAAAAAGCCCCCATGCATGACCGGGCTCAGCGGGCAGCCCAGCGCGATTCCCCTCTCAACGGCTTAGGTCCACTGCGGTCCACTTAGCTGAAACTGGTACGAAGAGTTTCGCAGCCGCGAGCAGGACTAAGTCCCAAGAAACGAATGAGATAGAGTCTGGCCGGCGGATTACTGTCGGGAAATCGCCTTACCACCATCAATCATCGGCTGCTGGCCCGTAACATACTCCAACAAAACTACTTACGTGTGATTTCCCCGACTCGGCGGTGGACCGCTGATCTCTCTAGATCCCCCCTGACGGCGAAGCCTTGATCCACCGGGCTGGTTCTACACTGGCCGACAAGGGAGGATTCAGCTCCTCCAAGTACGTGATTTTGGGCCCGGCCCGCTGGGCACCCCCGTACCCCGGAAAGCGTTTAGGAAGATCGTCGCGACCTGCCGTGCGGTGACCCGCCCCGGCCACCGGGATCCGTCCCTGTTGACTCCGGACCCTTGGGTCTCCGGGTACCGCGCGGGCTGGGATGCCTTTCTCCTTTTCCAGAACCCTTCACACTACCGCCGGCCGAACGCCGTCCGCGGGAAGGGCGCCGGCGCGGTTCCGTGGGAAGAACGGTTACCGTGTCGAATCCGGGCATCCGGCGTCGAGTGATGGCCGAGCCCAGACTGCGCTCGATGGCTCGCACAGCTCCGGCGTCCTCCCTCGAGACGAACGTGTAGGCCCGGCCGCTCCGTTCGGCACGGCCAGTGCGCCCGATGCGGTGTGTGTAGGCTTCGGGCGTGTTCGGAACGTCGAAATTAATGACGTGCGAGACCCCGGGGACATCAATGCCCCGGGACGCAAGATCGGTCGCCACGAGAATGTTGAAGCGTCCTTCTCGAAAACCGCCCATGGCGCGGTCCCGCTGCCCCTGAGACATGTTTCCCTGCAGTGCAACGGCATTATGGCCCATCCTGCTGAGTTGGACACTCAGCCGCCGCGCGCGGTGCTTGGTTCGCAAAAAGACGATAGCGGACGTGAACCCGTCATTAGCCAGCAAGTGCTTGAGCAAGTCGATCTTCTGATCCGCCGCGATGAGATAAAGGGCGTGTTCGATCGTGGAAGCCGGCGTGGAGTGCGCCAGTTCGACGACATGGGGTCGCTCTAAGAGCTGATTGACCAATACGCGGATTTCGTCCGGCATAGTGGCTGCGAACAAAAGGTTCTGGCGCCTGTCCGGCAGCGTTGATAGGATGCTCCGGATGTCGGGGAGGAAGCCCATGTCGAACATCTGGTCGGCTTCATCGAGAACGAGGATCTTGATCTGCCCCAACATCGCCTTACCCTGCCGCAGTAGGTCGAGCAGCCGGCCGGGGCAGGCAATGACGATATCCGGTTGATTACGCAGGGCGCGGACTTGCTGGCGCTCGGACACACCTCCAAAGACCGTGACGGCCTTAAGGCGAGTGAACTTGGCTAGCTTTTCGAAATCGCTGTGGATCTGCGTGGCAAGTTCCCGAGTGGGAGCAAGGATGAGAGCGCGCGGACCGGGTCGTCGCTCGGAGAGCAACCGCTCGATAATCGGCAGTGCGAACGCGGCGGTTTTGCCGGTTCCGGTCTGTGCCAGGCCAAGAATATCGGAGCCTGCCAGCGCCGCCGGGATAGTCCCTGTTTGAATTGGCCACGGCTCGGAAAAACCGGCCTCGGCAATGCCGCGCTGCACCAGGGGCGCCAGGGAGAATTGGGGGAACCCGGCGGCGGGGCTAAAATTTTTCGGTGACATAAAAAGAAGGAATTCCTCCTGCGGATGCACGAAACACATACGCGTGCACCGCGATCATTCGAACCTATACAACAGTGACAGGCAGAGACGAATAGAAACGGCGCGATCCTGGAAGGAGTCCTGTTGTGCGCCGCGGGCCGCGAGACGGCGGCCAACGAAGTAGTAAGTTCATCGTAGCAGCTCGACCGCCGCAGCGCCAGAGGGAGAGTTATCCAATACAGGATGAGCCTGAAGCGGGGGTTGGTTTCCAACACAAGATGATCCTGAAAAGAGAGCGGCCACGGGGTTTGCCCACGCGTAGCGTCCGTCGCCGCAGGCGGCTTCGTTCTAACGGGGAAGGCTTGATCCAGGCGTACCGCTTTACGCCCCGCCAAGCGCGCGGGCTCGCCCTCCGCGACAAATCTACTCTGAGCCGAGGCGCAGAGGTGACGAAAGTGCAATAAAAAAAATTGGGGCGTCAGGTCAAGCCCGGGGGCCCCAGCCGCCTCTGCCGCTGTTGCGAGACAAAGATGCGCCCGGAGAAGGTGGCGAAAGTTGCTGCGGCCAAACATTCTGGTGCGCCCGGCGGAAGATGAGGTGTGGCCGGAGAAGGTGGCGAAAGTTGCTGCGGCCAAACATTCTGGTGCGCCCGGCGGAAGATGAGGTGTGGCCATCTCTCGACGTTTTGTCCCCAAAGCTCGCCGACCTGCGTGTCATGGAGGACCGTGCGGCCGTCGCCGAGGCAGATTCCCGCACTCAGGCCGGCCTTCAAGAAACTGCGTCGGATCACGTCGTACCTCCGGGCGTGGAAACGCCTTGGACGTAGCTAGTGTACTCGCGGCGAGCGTGACGGGGCGAGCGAAGACTACTCGACCTTGATGGGGTCGTGGTGGATGCGGCTGTTGGGGACTCCCTTGGCGTGTAGCACCTTGGTCGTTTCGCGCAGCATGATGGGGGGTCCGGCCATGTAAATGTCGGCGCTGAGGGGTCGCTCAAAGTATCGGTCAAGTACAATGTTGATGTAGCCCGTTTCGCCGTCCCATTCATCACCAGGTTCGGGATAGTAGAGCGCCGGTATGTATTCGAAGTTCGCCTTGCTTCGGCTCCAATCATTGAGATCGCCGAGAAGGAAGAAATCACGTTGGGAGCGCACCCCAAAGAAGAAGTAGATCTTGCGCTTTTCGTCGAGCTTTGCGTCGAACCAGTGTTTCAGAAGGCCGATGAACGGGCTGGCGCCGACGCCGCCGGCCACGAGGATGATGGGATCCGTCGAGTCGTTAGGCGTGTAAAGGCTGCCCATGGGATCGTTGAAGGTCACTTCGGCGCCAGCACGCAGCTTTTTGTGAACGAAGGTTGAGGCGAGGCCCGGCGGGACGTCCTTGTCGGGTGGCGCGGGGTAATGCTTGATAATCAGATCGAAGTATGGCGCTTCGCTCGGTGGGGAGGCGAACGAGTACGGACGTGAAACGTTTTCGTGGTTGGTGCCGTGCTCCTTGTTGAACTCCTTCAGGTAGGACTCGGGGAGTTTGAGGAGGATGAACTGCCCGGCGCTAAACGTGAAGTCGTCGTTGGCCGCCCGGAAGCGAATTCGTTTTACGTCGTGAGTGAGACGCTCGATCTTGACGACCTTCGCCTGCTGGTCCGCTCGTGCCCGAAGCGCCTGGAATGTCGCCGCGGACAGCAGGAACAGCGAGAGAATTGCCCGGGACAACAATTCCTTCTTTGTGGCCCTCATGCATCAGGTTTCTTTCCCCGCGGCCTCATCGGCGGACTGCGACCTACCGGTCGCATCGCCCCCAGCCATCGGTAGGGGCGCGGATAGAGCGCAAGCGAGCGGTCTTCCAACGGGAGCTGAACCGGTAAGTTGGCGAGCTTTGCGGAGAGTTTCGAGGCGATGGCGATCTCCAGTGCTTGACGGAGGTCGTGACCCGAGATGAACAGGTCGCTGCGGGTGGCTACCGCGTCGACAAAGGAGCGGATCGAACTGACCAGATAGTTGTTAGTGGGGCGGAGGATTGGCCGATCGAGAATATAGCGCCATGCGAAGGGGGGATAGTTCGGATCGACCTTTGTTCGAGCTTGCCGACGCCCCGTAGCTTGGTGGATTTCCGGCGCAGCCCAGTCCCAGCGAACGAGCGCTTGGTCTGTCCAGACATCGACCCCGCGGTAGGGCGTCTCGCGGCCGAAGACAAGACACTCGATGCCAGTGCTCATGCGGAAGACGCCATTGATCTCAAGACCGTCGTCGGTTTCTTGCTGCAGGGTTTCGGCCGGTTGCCCCCAGGCCATGACTTCCTCCACCTCGGCACCCGTGAAGAGCCGGAGGACGGAAAGATGCTGGCAACCCCCGCCGGAAATCTCACCGCCGAAGCGGTGGACGACAGCTCCCTTCAGCTGACCGTAAACGCCACTTCTGAGACGATCGGCGGTCTGCTGCACCTCCCACATCGCACGCTGCAGGTTGCCTCCCGCGAAAACGACGTTGCGACGTTGGCAAGCCTCGACCATAGCATCGGCGTCGGAAAGTCGGGCGGCAATTGGTTTGTCTGTGGAAACACCCTTGACACCGGCCTCAGCGCAAGAGATCACGGCCTCTTTCATGAACTTCGTTGGGGTGATTACGGCAGCGAGATCGGGAACGACCTCGCGCAGCATAGCGTTGACATCCTTGTAGAGAGCCCTGACGCCGAAACGCTCACCCACGACCTTGCGTCGTTCGTCGTTCCACTCGGCGATAGCGATGAGTTTAGTGTCGGGCAGGGCCCGGTAGACTTCCGCAAAATATTGCCCCATGCGGCCGCAACCGATGATGCCGACAGTAAGCTTCTTGCGCTTGCGGGCTTCGTCAGGAGTAGTTAGCCGAACTTTAGGAGTGGCTGCCGAGAGTGCCGCCACGGTAGCTAGCGAGTTGAGGAGGAAGTGTCGCCGATGCATAGGATCACCTTGACGTCATTCGGAGAGGCCAAAACCTTGTCGCTCAGCTCACCGTGAAAATTAGTCAGCCGGAAGTTGCGACCCTGGTACTTGAAAGTGAGTTTCTCGTGGCCGATGCCCATCAGCCGGCAGTGTTCGATTTCGGTCTCCGGCCAATGCGATTGTACGCGCCCATGCGCTGAAACGCAATGATTTCACGGCATGAAAGCAGGCGCGGACCGGGTCGCCGGAGGCGGCCGAGCGCCGAAAAGAACCCAGCGGCGAGCGGGGCACAGTACCAGCCGTAAAACGGCTGGCCTAGCAAGGGGTCAGAAAAGCCGCGTGAACGCGGCTCAAACATCATGCGAGCCGCCTAGCGGCGGCTAGGACAAACAAGAGTGTTTGTCACTACTGGGCTCGCCTCTTCAGCGGTCGGAAGCCCGCCTGACCCTAGAGTTTTTTCGCTGCTTCCGACATTCCCCAATGTCGGAAGCGACACCAGCCTCAAGACCTACCTGCCCAGATCGGGCGTTAAAAGCCAGGTGGATTGTGTCCGAGTGGGGGACTACCCGTCCGACATGCGCACCGACGCGGCACTTCTCAAGAATAGGGCGCTATTCGTCCTTCTGGCGGCCTGTGACTCTACCCTAGCCGACAAGGGAAGATTTAGGCGCGTGGACCTCGGCCGCGTTGCTTCAGGAGAATGAGCCTTAACGAACCGGCCTTACCGTGGGCTGCCGTTCCGCGGATGTTCTATCCTTAGGGACATGATTCACGCGGAGAAATCGCGCCGTATCAGGTCTTCTCTCGCAATTAGCGCCATTCTGCTTGTATGGGCCACCGCGACCCTGTCAGCTCAGAATCGGGTTGACCCTGTCAACAAGAACAGGAAAGGGCTTGCTCTACGAGGGTTTGACGCAGTGGCGTACTTCGCCCAAGACAAAGCAGTCAAAGGATCCAAGCAGTTCACCCACGAGTGGAACGGCGCGACCTGGCGTTTCGCCATAGCGGAGCACCGTGATCAGTTTGCCGCCGATCCGGAACGGTACGCGCCCCAATTTGGCGGCTACTGCGCGTTTGCGGTCAGCCACGGTTCTACTGCCGATGCCGCGCCGACGGCTTGGACCATCGTCGAGGGCAAGCTCTACCTGAACTACAGCACGGACGTCCAAAGACAGTGGCGCCGCGATGCCCAGACCCACATCGAAAGGGCACACCGCAACTGGCCGATGTTGCATCGATGAACTGATTCTGCGGACATCTGACCCGTTTTACAACCGACTAGACAATAAAGTCTTGCCTCCCAGATGGCCGTTTGAGATCACGCCTGGAAAAGCGAGGGGTGCGCAAGCCCCTCCAAGTAGAAAGCGCTTCCACACAATGGCGTGGTGATGTGCTCAGACGGTCCGGATTGCGGCCTGCCTCAAAGCAGGCTGGGCCAATCGGGTCTGATAGGAAATGGAAGGATCTACAAACTTAAATACTTTTCGCTTTCGGAATCGTCTCGTCGCTGCAAGGGCCGCAACAGAGGAATCCCAGGCCAGCGCTCAGGCCACTGGTTAAACCCTAGCCGACAAGGGAGGATTCAGCTCCTCCAAGTACGTGATTTTGGGCCCGGCCCGCTGGGCACCCCCGTACCCCGGAAAGCGTTTAGGAAGATCGTCGCGACCTGCCGTGCGGTGACCCGCCCCGGCCACCGGGATCCGTCCCTGTTGACTCCGGACCCTTGGGTCTCCGGGTACCGCGCGGGCTGGGATGCCTTTCTCCTTTTCCAGAACCCTTCACACTACCGCCGGCCGAACGCCGTCCGCGGGAAGGGCGCCGGCGCGGTTCCGTGGGAAGAACGGTTACCGTGTCGAATCCGGGCATCCGGCGTCGAGTGATGGCCGAGCCCAGACTGCGCTCGATGGCTCGCACAGCTCCGGCGTCCTCCCTCGAGACGAACGTGTAGGCCCGGCCGCTCCGTTCGGCACGGCCAGTGCGCCCGATGCGGTGTGTGTAGGCTTCGGGCGTGTTCGGAACGTCGAAATTAATGACGTGCGAGACCCCGGGGACATCAATGCCCCGGGACGCAAGATCGGTCGCCACGAGAATGTTGAAGCGTCCTTCTCGAAAACCGCCCATGGCGCGGTCCCGCTGCCCCTGAGACATGTTTCCCTGCAGTGCAACGGCATTATGGCCCATCCTGCTGAGTTGGACACTCAGCCGCCGCGCGCGGTGCTTGGTTCGCAAAAAGACGATAGCGGACGTGAACCCGTCATTAGCCAGCAAGTGCTTGAGCAAGTCGATCTTCTGATCCGCCGCGATGAGATAAAGGGCGTGTTCGATCGTGGAAGCCGGCGTGGAGTGCGCCAGTTCGACGACATGGGGTCGCTCTAAGAGCTGATTGACCAATACGCGGATTTCGTCCGGCATAGTGGCTGCGAACAAAAGGTTCTGGCGCCTGTCCGGCAGCGTTGATAGGATGCTCCGGATGTCGGGGAGCGCCCCCCCCACAACGGCGATGGCTAGCCAACAGCTCCACGAACTTTTCCGCATCGTCATCTTTTCTACAGCCTCCCCGATGAATCGCCTCCAACGTCTAACTGTTGACTCGGCTTCAGCACCATAACCGGAAGATCTCTAACCTTCAAAGGCGCTCCCAGTTTCCCCCCGACCACGGGCCGGGCGGTGATGCGAGCTACTTTAGGCATCTGGGTGGCGGGCGCGTCAGCCGCCGTCACCAACACGATGGTCGTTTTCTTGCTCTTGGGGACGAAACGTTCCTTATGGACTTCGGGAAAAGGGAGCCCCGTGTCCGGCTCTACATCGGCGCCGGCCAGCGCTTCGACTCCGCGCGGCAAGCCCTCAATCTTGAGGACGACTTCACCGCCGAAACCTTCCTCTTGGTCGGTGATGATCGTCAGCTTGCTGGCCTCGCCGGGAACGAGATTCGCCGCGTCTTCTTGTACCTCAATTTTACCGACATGCGGGATCTGGGGTCGAACGAGAACCCGGTATTTGAAGGCCGGCTCTCCATATCGAGCCGTAATGTCCCGAATCTGTAAAGTGTAGTCGCCTTCTCTCTCAAACGTGTAGATCACTTTGCTCCGGATCATCCTGACCCACCTATTCGCACCGTCGTCCATCTTTCGGAAGTAGTTGGTCAGCATCTCCTCGCCGTTGGCGTCAATAACCGATACATGCGGATTGAAAGTGGGCGTAACCGCCTCGGGGCCCTCGATTTCGAATGCCAACTTTGCCTTAGCCGGGATTCTCAGCTTGAACGTATCCACATCGGCAGGACGTTCGATTGTGCCTTCCAGCAGAACCGGAAGGGTTACCTCCAATGCCTGGTCCGCAGTTTCGTTGGGCTCTTGTTCGGCCAAGACGCTGTAACCCGCGGGCACCTGAAGCGTATCGGTCCATTCGCTCGCAGCCACCCTGCCCGTCGCCGAAGAAGACTTCCCCTGCCCGGAGTCGCGTGCCCCTGGCTTCTCCACAACAGTCCTCGATTGCAGCGCTTGCAGGCGATCGGATTCGAGCTTCCTCTGAAAAGGGATTTGCAACTTATCGAGCAACGATGGGGGAATGATCTGCTCCTCATACTTCGAAAAATGCCGCGCATCGGGCTGGCCCACACAGAGCCGGTAAGCCACGTCCGGCCCGCCAACTCCTTGGAACGATGTGACCGCAACGAAATAGCGTCCTGCTGTGTCGAATGTGTAATTCAAACGAGAATCCTGTGAAAACACCAGATGCTTGGGCCGCTCGGAGTCAAACCAGCTGCCCGCTTCTCGGTAGAGAGTCAACTGGGCCGAGTCGTAGTTGTTGAGGGTGGTGTTGGACACGGCGTGGAACATCAGCTCCTGGCCCGCGGCCACGTCGAACGAATAGAAATCTCGATCGCCCATCTCCTCCATCCTGCCGGCGATCAGCGAAGGAATCTCGAGTTTCTGAGCTTGGGCGGCCTGGTTGTTGTCGTTGCCCGCCTCCAGTATGACGGGCTGGGTGTCGACCACGAACTCCAAGGCGTTCGAGACACCACGCGGTGTTACCAACCGGAAAGCGTGCTTCCCTCTTTTCGCCGAGGGGTCGACCTCGATCTTCAAGAACGCCAGATGACCGAGGACCGGTTTTCGCTCGCCCATGCCGACGTCCGCGGCGCAAGGCCTGACATCGCATTCGATGTCGAGCTCGATCGGTTCCACTCTTTCGATCTGGGCACTCGCGCCCGGGTCGGCGAACCAAACACCATAGAGGCCCTCAAGTTTCTTCCCCCGGACCTGTGCATCGAAGACCGTGCCTTGCTGTGCAGCCAGGGGAAAGACGGATATGGCCTCCGGACCCGTCGTCGGTTCTGCTTTCTTCTGCGCCTCTATTTGGGAATTAAAGCAAAGGAAGAGCGGAAGCGCTAGGACCGCGAGTACCCTGCTTGACTTCCGATGTAGGGTAGGGTCGCTCATAGACCCAATCTACCCCTCCCCCGCGACCTGCTTGCGCCGTAAAATTCCCGCATTAAACCCTTAGATGTTGGTAACAACTGATGTCACTCGCTATGGGCCCAGAGTCTCGCTAGCCACCTGATGGGACTCGATTTCGACTAGTTCGACGACGGGGTTGCAGAACTCTGATGCCTCACAGCTCAATGCGAAATCATTTCTCGACAGCTAAGCGACAGCGACGCTTTCGCCCAACATTGTAGCGTGGGCGGGCGGTACGGGGCCTGCGCTTTGAAGCATCCGTCCGCTCACAGGACCCAAATCCGCACTGACGGCGTAGCGTTGAACCAGCCCGTCCACCTGGCCGTATTGTCGGCTGGTCGAAGATGTGGCTGTTCGCCCTGGGGCCCAACAGAGAATCGGGTAACTTCCTCGATTCCCCATTCCCGGAAGTTACTAAGACGAATAACGCGTCTACACCTCGCGACTCGGAGCAGCGTTTCTTAGGGAAATCGTTAGGAAGCGCTCGAACCATTCCATGTTGGTCCAGGGAGCCGGCTTGACTAGTAGCAATACGTTGCGCTCTGCGGACTGCCACACAGCCTCGTGTGCCGCGTACTCGGGAGACAGGTACGCGTGGTGCACGGTCGCGCCGAGAACCGAAACTGTTCTGCGTTCACACGGCTGTTCGCCGACATCCGGACGCTCGGCGGTCGGAATGGTAAACTAGCAGGCCTTTTACAACCATGGATCGTCCTGGCCTCAGCGAGGTCTTGGCCCAGATCATAGAAATCTCGCCAAGTTTGCATTCCGCTACGACCTTTCCGGCCAAGGTCCTCGGAGCCATCGCGCGGCACGCCTCCCGGCGAGTGATTCAACGCTCGGCGGAAACAGGTTCCGGAGCCAGCACGCTTCTGTTTTCTCATCTCAGTGCGCACCACACCGTGTTCGCCTTTGACGGTGGAAGCGGCAGCGTGCGAAATGTCAGGTCGTCCTCCCTGCTGAGGGAGAACGTAGTCCGTTTTGTCGAGGGACCTACCCAACAGACACTCCCTAAGCAGCATTTCGACAAAAAATTCCAGGTAGTCTTGCTCGACGGCCCTCATGCCTATCCGTTTCCCGACCTTGAGTATTACTTTCTCTACCCTCATCTGGACAGGGGAGGTCTATTGATCCTCGACGACATACACATCCCCACGATCAACAATCTGTTCCGGTTTCTTCGCCGGGACGCGATGTTCGATCTCGACGAGGTCGTCCACACCACGGCTTTTTTCACCCGTACCGAGGCACCAACCTTCAACCCCCAGGGAGATGGCTGGTGGGAGCAGAGCGCGAACCGCAAGACGCTTTATCGCTACCAGTGGAAAGAGAAGGTAAAGCCAGGATTTCCGATTTGGCTCCTCTGACGGCACGAGTCTACACCCTCACCCGGCGAAGCGCAACCATTTCTCCACCCGAAAGAGGCGGCGGCTGAGGCGGGACCGATCGAGCCCCCTTCTTGCCCCTCATGGGGGCTGATCCGCCGCTGCGAAGTCAATTTCGCAGACACCCTTCCGAGCTTCCGTCCTCAGTACTCAGGTTTCGCATTCGGCAAGTCGCGTGCTACCCGCCCGGCACAGGCAGCGCCCAGATCCTCCGCAGCATGTCGCCAAACAGGCGCCGGTTCAGATGTCCCTCCGCGAACAAGAGCCAGTAATACCGCGCGTGTTTAATTAGCCGTCCGCCCGTCTTCATCAGCCGGTGCTGCAAGCTCGTCAGCGACCAGCTCTTGATCCGTTGCGGCAGCCCCAGCCGCCGCCACAAGTTGCCCAGGTTATAGGCCAGCACGCTGAGCTGCAAGCGCACCTCGTTCGCCCGGAAGCGATGGCACGACAGCCGCGTCCAGTGCGTCGCTTGCTTACCTTCTTTGATCCACTGCTCCGCCGTGCCGCGCTTGTTGTAGAAACGCACCACCGACCGGCTTGGCAAGTTCATGTTCGTCACGATAAAACCGACGCGCGCGAATAGCTCGCCCTGGTGGTGCTCGACCTTGGCGACAACTCGTCTGGGCCCCTTCCAGCTCTCCGCCTGATAGCGAAAGCTCTTGTAGCGCACTAGCGGCTTGCGGCCGGGCCTCCCCGGCGGACGAAACAGGATGTCTTCGATCTCCAGCTCCAGGCTCTTATTGGCCGCAATGCGGATCGCGTAGTCCGCGCCGCGCTCCTCCAGTGCTTCGTAGATCTCGGGCTTGGCGAAGGCGGCATCGGCGCGAAAGGTGACCTGTTTGCCTTCGGCCAGTTGGCGCTCGATCTCCGGCAACAATAGCTCATCCCAGTCCTCGGCGCTGTGCACGTTGCCGGGACGCAGCTTGGCAGCGAGGCAATCACCATGACCGTTGAACAAAAGCAACGGGTGGTAGCAGACCGACTCGAAGTGTCCGTTGTAGGCACTGCCTTCCTGTTGGCCATGGACCGGACTCTCGGTGGAGTCCATGTCCAGAACGACCCGCTCGGAGTCGTCGAACGCCTCCGCTTGCCCGACCAGCTCTCGGTTCAGCGCCATCAGCCCCAGCAGGTTCTCTTCGCTCGCCAGCATCTCCGTCTCGAAGCCGTGCAGCGTCGAGGTCAAGGCCGCACCGCGATCCCAGATCTTCTGCGAGCCGATCAAGCGAAACGTCGGGTCAGCCGACACTCGGACGGCGTCGTTGACGTCCTCGTAGCCTGCCAAGCGGCTGTAGACCGACTGCCGCAACAGATCAGCGAACGTGAACTGCTTGTTTGTGCCTTGCCGGGAGTCGGTGAGATGCTCGCCGATCAGTTTCCCGAGTCCGAGTCGCTCGTCCAACTCCCGAACCAGGATCAAGCCACCGTCGGAAGTGACGTGCGATCCCTGGAAATCGACTTTCTACGAGCCGTTGAAACTTAGCTGGAATGGCTTGGTTTGTTTTTCACCCATTGGGTGTTGGCCTCCATGGCGTCCTCATCGGGCTCTAGCCCCTATGAATAAAGACGCTCAAGGCCGCCGGAAGGTCGAGAGGTCTGAATCAAATTGGAAATGCGGGTAAAGACCTTCTTTCCGGCATCTGTCAGGAGGGCCTTATCCCGTCAGAAACGGCGGGTCTTGCTAGTGTAGTGCCACTAACTGTTCTGGACAATGGCGTGGGTTTTGGCGGCGCGCTCGACTTTGGCGAGGATATCTTGTGCCGGAGCTGTCCAGACAAAGGGCTTGGCCGCTTGGTTGCTCGCTTCCAGGTACTCGTGGATGGCGGCCTCGAGTTCGGGAACACTGCGGAACACGCCGCGGCGGATGCGCTTCTGTGTCAGCTCGCGGAACCAGCGCTCGACGAGATTGAGCCAAGAAGAAGACGTGGGAATGAAGTGAAAGTGGAAGCGGGGGTGCTTCGCGAGCCACTTCTTCACCTGCTCATGCTTATGCGTGGAGTAGTTGTCCACGATCAGATGCAGCTCCAGCGCCGGTGGCGTTTCGCGATCGATCTTGCGTAGGAATTTGAGGAATTCCTGGTGCCGATGTCGCGGCAGACACTCCCCGATCACCTGGCCGTCGAGCACATTGAAGGCGGCGAACAGCGTCGTTGTGCCATGTCGTTTGAAGTCGTGGGTCATGGTGCCGGCGCGACCCTTTTTCAGGGGCAGTCCCGGCTGGCTGCGGTCTAAGGCCTGGATCTGGCTTTTCTCATCGACGCTGAGCACCAGCGCGTGCTCGGGCGGATTCAAGTACAGCCCGACCACGTCGCGGAGTTTCTCGACGAACTGCTTGTCGCGGCTGAGCTTGAAAGTTTCGAGGCGATGGGGCTGCAGTCCGTGCGCTTTCCAGACGCGCTGGATGGCCATCTTGGAGACGCCCAAGTGCTTGGCGAGGGTGCGGGTGCTCCAATGCGTGGCCGCCCGGGGCTTCTCGTGAAGCGTTGTATCGAGGATGCATTGGACGAATTCAGCGGAGAGCGCCGGTTTGCGTCCGGGGCGCGTCCGATCGCGGAGTCCGTCGAGGCCGGACTGGGCGAAGCGCTTTCGCCACAGGATGACGGTCTTGCGGTTGACGCCGAGTTCGCGGGCCATGGCGTGGTTCGCCAACCCCTGCGCACAGCGCAAAACAATGTGCGCTCGCAAGACCATTTTCTGCGTCGTATTGCGGCCTCGAACGAGGCGACGAAGAGCGTTTCGCTGCGGAGCGGTGAGGGCTAGAGCGTCAGCGGATGGCCACATAAACCATCCTACCGCGAAAAGGGTGTTATTGTACAGCTATTTATGTGGCACTACACTAGGACGCCTCGGCCAACACGCCCAAATCCGCGTAGACTCCCCAAAGCAAGGGGAGCCGGTCAAGGAAACAGGGATCGTCGAAGGTACGGCAACGCTTCCGCCTGGGGCTTCCCTGTGGGTGCTGGTGCGCCGCGAGGGGCTGCTGGCATGGTGGCCTCAGGGGGACGGGCCGGCGCCCGTGAACCAAGGCCGCTGGCGGGCCCTCGTGAAGTACGGCGAGAAGTATGACGCCGGCCACGCCTTCGAGATCTGTGCTATCGCCGTCCGGCAACCGACGGAAGAGCTTTGGCGTCGTTGGGTCGAACGGGCCACCACGGGCCTCTCCGATGCGCCGGTCTCATTGCCGGCGGCGGAGTTCGTCGTTGCGGAATACTTGCTCCGGGTGCGGAAAAACGGACTTCACTCCTGACTGAAGTAGTCCGTCTCATAAATTCGGCTACGTATATGTTAGAAGCCAGGTGGTCGATCGGGAACTTCGGGCAGGGCATGCCGTGCGCCTACATTTCCAGGCACCCGACAGATCTGTAAGGACAACATGCCGTGCCCGCCCGCACTCGCCCGAAACGTGCAGGTTCCCGAGTTTACGATGGGGATCTTGCGAGAAGGCCACATTGGTGCCGGCATGGCTGAAGCGTAGCCAAAGGCCCCTGAGCGCACTGATGTCCTGTGGAGCCGCGGGCCCGCGCCCTGACGGGCACGGCTCTGTCCGGTTCTGGCGACACTGGTGTCGGATACGAAGGGAAAGCGATGTTGATGGAGAAAAAGGCCGGACACGAGGGTCCGCCCCTACAAATAACTTTCGTTCAACGCTGGCCACCCAAGACCTCGTGAGTGGCCATGAACTTCGTCCACCCCGAAGCATGAAAATAGAGCCCAAGCGTAATCTGTCTCACGGTCGGGCCTATTTTCAAAGCAGAAAAGCGGGCTAGCCATTGAGTTGACCAGCCGCGGCGAGGCGAAGAATGGATCGGATGTGAGTCCAGGGGCCCGCCGATCGCCTGCACCGCCCCGTAGTCCCATCCCTGAAAGAGTTGTAGACAAGCCCCCCGAAAGATGTATACTGTTTCAAGCTCGTGACCGTCCGTACTATTTCTTACGGGTTCGTTCCATGCCGGGCGGCACGGTAGCCGGCGCAGTTCCTGACCATTGGGATCGACTACGAGTTCGCGTTTCGTAGCGCAAGCGAACCTCCGCGCTGCAGCTGATGACAGCACTGTCACATTCCCAGGGTACCGTCCCTGAGACAGCATGGACCTGAAGACCCTCATCCGCCGCAGAACTCTGGACCTAAACCGCCGATGGCGTGAAGGTCGAATGGTGGTCCGAGGCCTCCTCGATACGGACCACCCGGTGTTGGCGCATGTGATACCGACTCGTCGTTGTAATCTTAGCTGCACCTATTGCAACGAGTACGACACCGTATCCGACCCGGTTCCGCTAGCGGAGCTATACCAGCGGGTAGACAAGCTGGCGGAGCTTGGAATCAGCATCATCACCATGAGTGGCGGCGAGCCGTTATTGCATCCCCAGCTGGACGACGTATTCCGTCGCGTTCGAAGCCACGGGGTCATGGCTAGCCTGATCACGAACGGCTATTTGCTTACGGCCGATCGCATCCGACAACTTAACGACGCGGGGCTAGAGTATCTTCAAATCAGCATCGACAATGTGCAGCCGGATGAGGTGTCGATGAAGAGCTTGAAGGTTCTCGACAAGAAGTTGCTGCTGCTAGCGAAGCATGCCCATTTCCACATCAACATCAACTCGGTGGTCGGGGGGGGCATCAAGAACCCGCAGGACGCCTCGATCATCGCCGAGCGGGCTCGAGAGCTTGGCTTCATGAGTACCGTTGGAATCATTCACGACAACGGTGGCCAAGTGCGCCCACTCAAGGGTCAAGAACAGCGGATTTACCGCCAGATTCGATCCATGGCCAAGCGTTCCTACAGCCGGATGATCTATTTCCAGGACAACATTGCGGCCGGCAAGCCAAACAAATGGCGCTGCCGCGCCGGAGGCCGCTACCTGTACATTTGCGAAGACGGACTCGTGCATTATTGCTCCCAACAGCGAGGCTATCCTGGAATCCCACTCGAACACTACACGGTCGATCACATTCGCGAGGGATACCACAGCCTCAAGCCCTGTGCGCCTCACTGTACGATCTCCTGTGTCCACAAGGTCTCGGCCTTCGACTTTTGGCGCGACCCCCAAAACCTGAGGCCTGCCAAGTTCAAGCCGGCCGGTGCCTTAGTACAACTCCAAACGGCCGAGTAGCGCGACGCTTAAAGTCAGGCTGTAGATTACGGGATCACTTTGCTGCCTTTGCAAAGAGATCTCGGCGGCGAGCCGTCTCGTCATTACCTTTATCTTTCCCTTCTCCCTTGGCCCCCTGCCGCAATCATACGTAAGGCGCCGCCGGCAACACGCGGATCTACAGCACAAAACACTCTACACGTGCCCGGGTGTGCGCCTACGGGCAATAGGGCAGCGATACCCCGCTCAGCTGCGGTCATGGTTTTTAGCGCGATAGCAGTTCCGCAGTAGCTGCTTTTCGGATTGGCTACAATAGCCGGTAGACGGTTTTCGCCAGGCTGGGTTGGGATCCCGACCCGCAGCGGTTAATGAGCAGCGGATGAATTCGAAGAAAGCAGTTCAGACGGATGGCAAGGCAGGACGGGTTGAGGTTCCACGCCGCGGCATGGTCGCCGAGTGGACCGTAACGATCATCCTCCTGCTATTCGGGACCACGACGCTGGTGCAGGCCTTCGTCATACCCACCGGGTCGATGAAGGAATCGCTGCTGATCGGGGACCACCTGCTCGTGGATAAGCTGGCGTACGCGCCGGCGGGCTCGGTCGGACAGTATATCTTGCCCTACCAGGACGTCCAGAGGGGCGACATCATCGTCTTCCGTTACCCCCGGGATCTGTCTCAAACGTACGTAAAGCGGGCGGTCGGAATCCCGGGTGACCGCGTTCGTATGGTCGACAAGCAGCTCTTTATCAACGGGGAGCCAGTCGAGGAGCCGTACGTTTCTCATGAACTGCGTACGAGCTATGTAGACGCGTATCGAGACAACTTTCCCGCAACGCCCGACGTGCGAGTCTATCAGCGGGGACGAATGATGCTTGAGAACCACGTCGTCGACGGCGAGGTGGTGGTGCCACCCGGCCAGTATTTCGCCATGGGCGACAATCGGGATTCTTCCGACGATAGTCGCTTCTGGGGTTTCGTGCCCCGAGAGAACATCATCGGCAAGCCGCTGATCATCTATTGGTCCTACGATGCTCCGACCCACCGCCTGCAGGACTCGAGCATCTCGCTGGCCCATATCAAAGACCTCGTACTGAATTTTTTCAGCAAGACACGTTGGGGCCGGACGTTTAATCTGATTCGCTCTCACGAATTAACTGCGCCATGAGCGTGCCGTCAAGGCCGCGGGCGCATCTTCATGGGGTCATCCTAGCCGGCGGTCGGGGGACCCGTTTTTGGCCCCGGAGCCGGCGGCGGTTTCCAAAGCAGCTTCTAAACGTGGTGGGAGAGGGTTCGCTGCTGCAGCAGACCGTAGAGCGGCTGCGCCCGCTGATTCCGCCGGACCGAATCTGGGTCTTCACCAGGGATCCTCTCAAGAAGGAAGTGGCTCGGCAGTTGCCTCAGGTACCGAGGCGCCAGATCATCGCCGAGCCTGTGCAGCGTAATACGGGGCCGTGCATAGCTTTGGCGGCGCGGCTTCTTTTCGAGCAAGACCCGGATGCCAGTATGGGGGTGTTTCCTTCCGATCACGTCATTGGCAAGGTTTCACGATACCTGACCGTCTTGCGCGCCGCAGCCAGAGTGGCTTCCCAGGGGAAGTTGGTGGTGCTGGGGATCCAGCCAAAGTGGCCGGAAACCGGGTACGGCTACATCGAATTTCCCCAGACGACGCGGCCCGGCGTGCTCAAGCCGCACCCCGTGGTCCGCTTCCGTGAGAAACCCCGGGAAAAGGCAGCCCGACGATTCGTGGCGGCCGGACATTTTGGCTGGAATAGCGGTATGTTCTTTTGGCGGGCTGACGTCATCCGTGAGGCGATCGGGCGCTTTATGCCCGCCACCGCCGCTGAGATTGAAAAGATCGCCCCGCTGCGGTCAAGAAAGTTTCGGCGATCACTGGGCCAGCACTACCCCAGCTGTGAGAACGAGTCTATCGACTATGGTGTTCTGGAAAAGGTGCAGAACATGGTCGGCCTTGCCTGCCCGGATTTCGGCTGGAGTGACGTCGGTAGTTGGGAAGCCGTCTACCGCTTGCTGCTGAGCGGCTCTGAGACCACGGTTAAGCGGTCGCCTCTTCGATCGATCATGGCCGCAGGCAATTATGTGGACGCGCCGGGGAAGCTGGTCGCTTTGATCGGTGTCAGGGACCTCATCGTCGTGGATAGCCCTGACGCTTTGCTGGTGTGCCATCGCCGGCAAGCGCAGCAAGTCTCGGCCCTCGTTGAAGCCCTGGAAAAAGCGGGCGAAGAGTCGTTACTCTGATCCAAGCAGCTACCCCAGAGGAGCGTGCGCTTGTTCGCTGAATCATCCCTTCCAGCAGTGGAGAGGGGCCTGCCGGGTAGTCACTTGGGGCGGGCTTACCCTCTGGTGAACGATCCTAGCCGGAAAAACCGCTCTCAGAGCTTGGAATGAGGCGATTGATCCAGATCGTGGCAATCGCGCGACCGACAGTTTCGGACCCTCACCGAGTCATTGATAAAAACCCGCTGGATCCACTTGGTAAACAGGTACGGGAGCATTTTCTCATCGAAGGATGAGCCTGAAGACGGGGGTTGGGGCTTTTTGAGTCGCTGGGGCTCCTTTCGGGCTTTTTGATTTTTAGTTTTGGGAAGGGGAGAATCGTCGTCGGGGTTGTGGGATTGTGGGAATCGCGGAGCGATTTCCAAGGGCGGTGGGAAACGAAGGGAAACCTGGTTTTGGTTTTCCTCGTTTTCCATCGCCCGTCATTTCCACAGCCCTCTTCCTGTTGTTCAGCACGGCGTGTTCGCGGAACGGAAACTGGCAAACAGCTTCTGCTTGGCTCGCTGCATCCGGCGGGCCGCCGCCGTGTCGCTTTCGGCCTGGGCAATGCGGCCCAGAGCCTCCAGCCTCTGCCCTGGCTTGAGATAGCTGGCGGCCTCGGGCAACTTCTCGAAAGATTCCCAAGGCGTCTGGTAGTGGCGGTACACCCGCTTCTGCTTGCCTTTGGCGTCGGTCTTGATCTCGGGCTGTCCGCAGGGCCGGTGGAAGTTCAAATAGGGATTGAAGTGCTGTTGGTAGAAGCGCTGGATGCGCCCCGCGTGCGGCGCCGCGATGTACGTATATCCCATGTGTTTGCGGATCACCGCGCCGTTTTTCGATTCCACCAAGCCGTTGTCGTTGGAGTGCCGCGGACGCGACTTGGTCTGTTCGATCAGCAGCTTGTTCAATAGCTTCTCCACCGTGCGATTGAGGAACTCGCTGCCGTTGTCGGAATGGAAGCCGCGGATACGAAAGGGAAACTGCTCGATCATGGCTTTCAGCAACGGCTCCAGCCAGGCTTCACTGATCGCGGGCGTGGCGCCGACCACTTGCCACTGGGTGACTTCATCCACGGCATTGATGTGGTAGACGCCCTTGACGCCATCGCGATCCCCTTGATGCACCGTATCCACTCGCAGAAAGCCGGGTTGGCCTTGCGGGTCGGGCCGGCGCCGCTCGCCGATCGACACCGCCGTGGGCCGGGTCTTGGTGAAATGCAGCCGCCGCTGGCGGTAGGCTCTGCGCCGCCGCAGGCGATAGATCTGGGCCACCGAGATCCCCGCCAGCCGCTCGTATTCGCGCCGCTGGTACTGCTGGTATTCCCGCTCGAGGATCTTGCGCGTGGCCGGGCCGCTGAGGGTTTCGTGGGCCTCGTCCACCGCCGCCAGCAGTTCGACGTCGGCGGGCGTGTACTTGCGGGCAAAGCGATGCCGCCGGTAGCGGGCGGGTTGGAGTTCTCCGCCCTGCCGGTACTGCTGGATCAGCCGCGTGATTTGCGCCCGGCTCAGTCCGGTCATCTTGACCAGATACTGCCGCAGCAGCCCTTTGTCGGCGCGGTTCTGGCGGCTGTAGCCGTGCTGGCGAAGCGTGCGCGCCACCCACGTGTAGATCTCGGCCCGCCCTTTGCCTTTGAATCGAATCTCCTCGCTGGAGTGGAGAAACTGCTGGATCTGTTGCAGGTTCAGCTTGCTGGTGTTTTGCACTTGGATAGTCAATTCCCAGCATGCCCACTCCCCGATCCTTCAGGCTCATCTTGTGTGAGAAACAAACTCCTCGTTCAGACTCATCTTGCATGAGACAAGACTACGGGACCCTCTTTAAGCGGCCCAGAACCATAGTACTAGGCGTCTTAAATTAAAAACAGTACGAGTGCTCCATTGGCAATCGTAGAGAATTGTTGGATCATTGAAGAACTGAGTCTATTGGCTTTTAGGTCGTTCACAAATCACAATCAGGAGAGATAGACGTGAGAAAACTGTATCGTTTCCTTGAAAACTTAAAGCGCGACGAGAGAGCGCAAGACATGGTGGAGTACGCTTTGTTGGCCGGATTCATCGCAGTAGCGGCTGGCGCCCTGCTGCCCGGGATCGCGGACGGCATCAGCGTCATCTTCAGCAAGATGGGCAGCCTCGTCAACAACGCTGCAGCGCAATAGGCGAACAGTCGGCGTTATCATCGTCCGGAAGTCGGCGGAGTGGCCGACTAGCTGTGCCGAAACCCGGGGAATTCCACTCGGTAGGCATGCTCATTTCGCCGCTCGGACGGGCCAGCTGTAGGCTGGCCCGTTTCGAAGGCTAGGTTCGGGCGTGGAAGGCCGATTTCAGGGCGAATGGGTGGACTGACGAAGAAGTTCCACTGAGAGGTGCACCTGTCGTCTGTGCTATGGAATCAAGAGTCCTCCCGATCCTCGCCAGCCAGCTTATCTTTTCCCTTCAATGTACTGGGTCGCGGGAAGAGGTGTATCCCTAGCGATCGAAGTTGCTATTAATAAATGTGTTGCGAGATTAGCCGCGCGTTAGGGTGGAGCCGTCGGCGACGAAATCAGTGTCATCCTTAGCAAGATGAGAAGTCTGACGCAGAACGCCAGTAGGCAGTAAGCGCTTGCGTCACTCCCTCCATTCACATACCGCAGAAGGGTAGGCCAGCTCACCCCGGTCGGGCTCCCTTCTCCTCCGTTTCTCGGCACTGCGGTCTTCAAGAACTGCCATCCTGGATCCCGCCAGCTTTCAGCTTGCCCCCTACGGCGCGGGCGGCTCTAGACCAACGGCCCCAAAGTGCAGTCATCCGCCCGGCGGTGCAAGGCGTATCCACGCGACCTGTGTAGACTTTTCCTGGAACCTGGTCAAAGTTACACAAGTTAACTGAATTCGTTCAATTTCTGACGAAAAGGTTTCATCGGCTGAAATCAGACGGTCTCGGACCAAGTCTAACAATATAGGGTCGAGGTTCCAGGAAGTGGGCCGTCGAGAACCCAGTCGACCCGTTTGGTGACCGAGTTGCTTCCCAACGCTTGGGGGCTCGGAACCAAAGAAATGAAAGTAAAGGTTACAGGATGACGCAGAAGCAACGGCGTCGGCTGGCGATCGCGTTGGGCACAATGGCCATGTTGGCCGCGCGAGGGGGTTTGATCGCGGCCGGACCTCCTGAGCAGCCGGTTTCAAAGGGTGCTCGGCTGCGCATGGAGCCGGTTTCCAACGATCTCGAGCAACTGACCTGTAGTTTTACCCAACCTCAGATCTCGCTACTCGAAAAGCTGAATCGTTCGGATCGCAAGCATTTGGTGGAACTGAGTGAGATTGTCGTGGCTGACCGGTGGGATTTGAGTGAGCTGACTTACAGTCCGTTGGCGGTACATTACGCGGCCCTGGAGGGTTTCGCCAAAGCGGTCGTCGTTCACAAGCCCGGGCAAGTCTTCGGTGCTTATGAGAAGGGCCGCCTCGTCCGTTGGGGCCCGGTCAATTCAGGAGCTGAATCCAGCCCTACGCCGAACGGTCTGTTTTATCTCAACTGGAAGTCTACTGGGCACCGCAGCACCGTAAACCGAAACTGGTTCCTGCCGTGGTACTTCAACTTCCACAACCGCCGCGGCCATTCGTTCCACCACTACGAACTGCCGGGTAAACCCGTCAGCCACGGCTGCCTGCGGCTGCTGGAGAGGGATGCCAAGTGGCTTTACGAGTGGGGCGACGAATGGACACTCGGACTCCGAAAGTGGACGATCGAGGATCCCGGCACGCCGGTTCTGATCCTAGGAGAGTACGACTACTCAAACCCTGCACCCTGGCGAACCGCTCGGCACCTCGGGGCCGGAGGCCGCCTACCGTTTGGAGAGGACATGATATTGCTGACTCTGTTGTGGTCTCAACTTTCTCTCCAGCTCGACGCCGCGGGCGACGACTAATCCGGTTCGTTTCCAGCAGCCCCGGCCATCCAACCCCAAACTGATTCTCCAACTTCTTGAGCGCGACCGGCCTGCTCTCAACTCCCCTCTTGCCGGGGCTACCCACAGGTACAATAGGTCCACGGTGCGATCCTGGGGAGATGCGGGGAACTTCTTGCCAACTATGAGAGAAAGCTCGTTGGGCGCGAGTCAGGACGACACCTGTACAGGTGGAGTTCGCGGCTCAATTCGCGCAGGCCGACTATGGTCATGCCTCTCCCTACGGTTACGCCCGGCCAGAGTGCGAGCCCCGGTTCTTGCCCTACTTTTCATGTGGTTGCCGAGCCTCGGCTTTGCGCAGCCCGAGTACCGCGTCTACGAGGACCACCCACGGCTTTTTCTCGAACCGGGCCGGCTGAAACGCTTGCGCAAGGACGTAGAGCGTCGGTCGGTCCGCTGGGAACAATTGCGAAGGCTTACGGAAGAGAATGTGGCGCTGCCCGAAGAGCCTTTGGTTCGGGCTTTGCAGTTTCAAGTGGCCGGAAATGAGGTGGCCGGGCGCCAGGCGGTGGCGTGGGCTGTCGCAAAGGCGGAGGATTCGAGAGGGTTCGAGCGGCTGGCTGACCTGAGACTCGGAGCTGTTGTTTTTGACTGGTGTTACGAGCTGTTCACCGAGGAGGAGCGGGCACGTGTCGCCGGCACGCTAGGCAAGGCGGCCGGCACGGTCGCCGGCGCTTCGGGACTCGACCCCGGCGAAGTGCGAAGTGCGGCGCTAGCTGCCGTGGCCGTCGCGGGGGACTGGGCGGGATCGGAGTCAGCGCTGGCGGATCTAGTGGAGCGGCGTTGGAAGACAGAGATCCTTCCCGCGCTGCGCCGCGGCCGGCTCGCTGACCGCGCTGAAGATCTATTAGCTGTTATCGAGTTTTGCCATGCGGTTCGAAATAGCCTTCAGCGTGAGTTGTGGCAGGAGGCGATCGATGTGTTCAAGTCGCTGCCATTTAGCTTGATTCTCCGCTACTACCCTGAGCCGCTTCAGACCGAGGCTGGTGTATTTCGACAACCTGCGATGCTTACGACGGTCGAAACTGACCCCGAGATCGAGGCGACTGTGAGTCGCATCGCCGAGCTGTTGCTCGTGGCCTATGAGAATACGTGGGAAGAGTACCAGTTTCTGCAGGGTTGGCTACGCCACGACGAGTACAGCCTCACCAATCCGTTGGGTGCTCCGTATGAATTTCTCTGGCTCAACCCCTACCTGCCGGGGCTAAGCTATTTCAGTGCGCCGGCTATCGTCCACGACGAGTTGAGGGGCCGCCTTTTCGCGCGAGCAGGGTGGCAAGAGGGGGATCTTTGGGCCGGTTACTTCAACAGCCAGCTACAAGTATTTGCTGAAGGGAAGCGCTTCGTCGTACGGCGCGAGGACGAGCAGGCACCGTTGGTTTTTCCCGACACGGTCGTGGTGTTGGCGCGAGTGCCGATGTCTATCAAGGTTCGCGCGCCGGAAGCGGCCGTTATCTACATGGTCGGGTTGGGGGAGGGGAAGTCTTATAACTTCGTCATCAACAAACGAACCTTTCGAACGTACGAAGCCGGTCGTGGCGGCATCATTGTGTTGAAGAATCCTCCCAAAGGTTCAGGCAAGCGCTTCCTAAAGTTCAAAAAACCCATTCGCATCGAACTGACCGCCGCTGGCGAACGGGGCCCCTCGTTGCTGGGATCCAAGAACTGACTACGGGACGGTGCATCCTCGTTCGCGGTTCGGCGACCTTCCGCTGTAGCGAGCAGCAGACAACACAAGCGTGGGTGAGCCTCTAGCAGCGCGTGGTAGAAGTGGGTCCGGGTAAAAAATGGGGACTGCCATCCGATTTTCGTTCGTCGAAGTGCTTTGTTTCTAATAAAGATGGACTGCGAAAATCGGTGGCTGTACCCATTTTTTGTGTCACTGGACTTTCACCACGGGCTGCTAGCCTAGTCCTGCAGGGTCGCCCGGGACCGTGGGCCCTGATTGGATATTTCAACAAATCGAATAATAACACAAAAATACTTGCCTATTTAACGACCTAGATGTATTCTATACGGAGTTAATACTTCCAAGCGCCTGGTATGGCGTTTCCCACAATCGCCCCTGTGGCACAAGGGCGACAGCGGCAAGTTGATACGCCGCTACCCGATAACTCTAGGCTGCTTCAGCCGTATTTCTCAGGAACGATCAGGTCCTCCTAAACCATCGGGGACCCATTCGTACCGCGAGCTCGTAACGGGAGGCAAGTAGGCGTGCTATCCGCACATGGGCGAGTGCGCCAAGTCTAAGAGGGACGAGAGTCAACAAGAAACAGGGGGTTAAATGATGCCTGACGAGAATATCACCGCTGCGTGTAAAAAGGTTTTGAGCAAAGCGGAAGAGAACCAGGAAGTGACGGTCCTTATCCAGACGAAGCTGGATAGGCTGGGGGACGAAGAAGCGCGAAGGGCGGTCGATCTGCTGCAACAGGAACAATTAGCGACTCGCCGAGCGCAGCTACTAGCACGGATCCACGAGCGTTATGGGCAGGGGCGGAGCTTTCGCCAAAATCTCCGAGATAGCCGGGAAAAGGCGCAGGAGAGGGTGGCTCGAGCCGCACCAAGGCCGGTCAAGCTCTGGCTCGGAGACGCCATAGCTGTCACGGGCACCCGCAAGGACATCGAGGACCTAGCAAACCATGAGGACGTCGAAAGAGTCGACTGGAACCCGACCTTTCGAATCCCGGAGGTGCTGCAAACCCCTCTGGAAGACACTCCTGAGGCAATCGACGGAAGTTCCTGGGGTCTGGCCAAGATTCGCGCCACAGAGGTTTGGGGCGGCTACGGCCGGGGAGAGGGCGTCTGCGTGGGCCACTTGGACACTGGAGTAGATCCGACGCATCCCGCTTTGGAGGGCAAGATCAAGGCTTTCCAAGAGTTCGATGGTCTGGGCAATGCGGTCGTGAGCGCGCCCCACGATTCAGGACTACATGGCACCCACACGGCCGGGACGATTTGTGGCCAGAACTTTCGAGGACTCAACATCGGCGTGGCGCCGCGGGCGGAGTTGGCTTCGGCGCTCGTCCTGCCCGGCGGGGGTGGGTCGTTTGCTCAAATCATTGCCGGAATGCAATGGACGGTAGATCAGGACGCGGATGTCATCAATCTGTCTCTTGGAGCGAATGGGTACTTTCCCATCTGGAATATCCCTATCTTCAACGCCACGCTGTCGGGGGTGCTGGTGGTGGCCTCGGTCGGAAACTCAGGGCACGGGACGAGCGGCGGACCGGGAAACGATTTTCTGGCCCTGGGTGTAGGCGCCACGCATTACGAAGACGCTGTGGGAGGTTTCAGCGGTGGCGAGACACTCGTGGGTGTAATTCACCAGGTGCTATCCCCAATATTTGGTCCTTTGACGTATATCAAACCCGATCTCGGTGCTCCCGGCGTTCAGGTGCTGTCTGCTGTGCCGGGACCCGATTTGGCAGCTTTGAACGGCACTTCGATGGCGTCCCCTCATGTGGCCGGCGCCGCGGCCCTTGTACTGTCCGCGGCTCCGGGTCTCGAAAACGAACCGTTGGCCATTCGAAGCATTCTGCTGGGAACCATTGAGGATCTTGGTGAAGCCGGGAAAGATCAGCGCTACGGTTTCGGGCGGCTCGACGTGCTGGCAGCCGCTCAAACGGCTGTGAGTACGACAGCAGCGGCCGTGGGCGCTGCAGCGGCCGGCGCGGGAGGCTCTCCGTGAGGACCGACGATTTTCCGGGGTAGAAGAGGACCACGCTGTAAGAGGCCGACGGGGCATCGCCGGGCCCAAAGGTTGCGTTGGGGCAACGGGGGCTCCGAGTGTCTAGCAGCCCGTGGCAAAAGTCGTGCAGGAGCGAAAAATGGAGACTGCCACCAATTCGCCCCGTCATAGCACTAGAAACAAAGTACTTAGCCTGAAGCGAATTGGCTGGCTGTACCCGATTTTTCGCCACGAAGACTTTCACCACGGACTGCTAGCCGTTGACTGTTGCGAGAGGTCATTTTATCTTAAAGCTTTAGTGAACGCTGCTACGTCCGTACCAGGGAGCTGTGAGTAGGGAAGGCTCGAAACTCGACCAACTGCTGATCGACGAGCTGGATGGGCTTGCCGACCATGACGAAATCGATGCTTTGGTTTATCCCACCAGGGCCGCCGAACAGTTCGAAGAGTTCCTGCGATCCCGCCGAGACCAGGGACAGCTGGAGTTTAACCTGCTTCCTATGGCTGGGTGCGTGGTGGTGAAGACCACCAAGCAGTTGATTCTTGAGATCGCCTCCAGGCCGGATGTGGTGGAGGTCAAAGCGAACCCTCGTTTCAGCACGGCCGCTGACTGATTCTGACCCTTTTGAACGAGGTCCCAAAGCTGTTTGCCGACCCGCTTCGCGCTGACGGTGGACGGATGGGACTTTGGAAGAATATCCACTCGAAAACTTTCCTGGCCCTCGCCAAATCACTGCCGTGAGAGGAGGGGCTAGGTGTGCGTAACGGCGCTTTGCGTTCGCGATGAGGTTACACCAGAGAAATACTTGCCTCTGGAGTGCCGCCGGTCGCCTTTCATCGCCGCCGCCGGGCTGACCGCTTAGGTTCCTCACACCTTTGGCAGCATCCAGGGCTCGCGATACGTCCTGCCGAGGAAACTGTTGGCTTGATCGTCACCGACGAATCGCTCAGAAGCGGCATCGAAGTGCAGCTTGCGATCGACGCGCCAAGCGATGTTCCCCAGGTGGACCAATCCTGAGGCGACATGCCCAATCTCGATGTCACAGGCCGGCTGTTCACCGTTGCGGATACACTGGAAAAAGTTCCGCTTGTGGCGGACATCGTCGTCAGCGTTCGTGCCGGAACCTGATTTGACTAACTCACCCTTCGGCCCGTGGGCGCTCCAGCTACCGTTGCCGATGATGACGTAGCCGTTCTCCCCGTGGATGGCAGCGCCCTCGGCGTGGCCCTCGAGAGGCGGCTGTGACCAGATGCGCATTTCGTACATCAGCGTCGCGCCGGGGTAATCGTAGGTGACGATCAGGGTATCCGGCCACTCCTGGGCGTCGTCGAAGTAGTATTTGCCCCCGCTGGTAGCCACCGCCTTCGGCCAGTCGGGCAGCTTCTTCCCTTGGGCCTCCAGACCTGCTTCCAGGCCACGACGCGCGTAGTCGAGGCGGTGGATACCGTCGTTCCCCAAATCGCCTGCACCGTAGTCAAAGAACCAGCGCCACTTGCTGTGGAAACGATTAATGTTGAACGGCCGTTTGGGCGCCGGGCCCAGCCACATGTCGTAGTCGACTCCGGTGGGGACTTTTTCATCTGGCGGGTGGCCGATGCCGCGCTGCTTGGCGCTTTCCCAGCCCTTGGCAAACATCACTTTTCCGAGGGCACCCGAACGAATGTAGTCGCACGCCTGTTCGTAGTTGCGTCCGCTGCGCGACTGGATGCCCACTTGCACGACACGGTCGTATTTGCGAGCGGCAGCCAGCATAGCTTGCCCTTCGCGAATGTTGTGGGCGGCAGGTTTCTCGACATAAACATGCTTGCCTGTTTGACAGGCAAGAATCGTTGGGATCGCATGCCAGTGGGTTGGCGTTCCCATGACAATCGCGTCGATCGACTTGTCGTCGAGCAGCCGGCGGAAATCGGTTTCGAGCTGGGGCGCCGTTCCCTGGCGTTCCTCGACGTCCTTTTGCCGTTCGTCGAAAAGTCGTGTGTCGACATCGCAGATGGTCTTTACCTTGACCTCCGGCAGTTCGGCAAAGTCGTGGAGGAGTCTTCGTCCGCGCCCCCGAATACCCATACAGGCAACGACGAAGGTTTCATTCGGGCTGCGGCGCGCGGTGCTGAAAGCCGGGGCAGCCATGCTGAGTCCGGCGAGTCCGGTAGCGGAATTCTTCAACAAGGACCGACGGCTGAGGGAAGGCATCATAGACCTCCTTGGCGGTTGTACGACTATCCTAATCTTACTCCCAAGGTGCTCTGGCAAGCCTGCCGGGAAGCGGCGCAACGAGCAGGCATCAGCAAGCCCGTCCGCCCGCATTTACCGCGGCACAGCTACGCCACCCATCTACTGGAACAGGGCGCCGATTTCCGGCCCAACTATTTCTCTGCGTCCACGGCCCGCTTCACAACTTGTTCCGAGTCGGACGTCATCATCTCAAAGCGATCCATCATTGACTGCTTAGGAAGCGAGCCTTCAGCGACTGGGAGTAGGACGACCTGTGCGTGTGCTGAAGGGGAGAAACCCAGGCGCGCCTCAGAGCAACATCCTCGGGGCCATCAACCGGACGCGGCCCAGCTATGAGTCTGCCCCACGGGATACAATGCGGCCATGGCAGCCAGGCGCCGGGCGAGGCGATCGCGACGGTCGAAGCAACCGCCCGCCAACGACGGCTCGTTCGAAGAACAAACTCGTTGGCTTCCCATACTGGTCTTCGCCATTTCGTTGTTTGTTTTCCTTCCCGCCCTTGGAAATGACTTCGTCAACTGGGACGACGACCGTAACTTCCTTGATAATTCGAGCTACCGCGGTCTCTCGTTCGAGAACCTCAAGTGGATGTTCACGACCTTCCACCTGGGCCACTACCACCCTCTCACTTGGCTCACGCTTGGCCTTGACTACGTCCTTTGGGGGATGAACCCAAGCGGTTACCACCTCACCAACGCGTTGCTCCACGCGGGGACGTCATGGCTGGTCTACTTGGTGATCGTCCAGCTGCTCCAATTGGCAAGACGCGAAGAGGGGTCAACACCGGCCCTGCTGTTCAGCGCTGCTTTGGGGGCGCTGCTATTCGCCATTCATCCTCTGCGAGTGGAGTCGGTCGCGTGGGCCAGCGAGCGGCGGGACGTTCTCTCGGGGCTTTTCTACGTGGGGTCGATTCTACTTTATCTGCGTGGCCGACTCTGGACATCGGTGGGCGTGTTTGGAGCGGCCTTACTCTCCAAGGTGATGGTTGCGGGCCTGCCGATCATCTTGCTGGTGCTCGATGTCTATCCGCTGCGCCGGAAGTTCGATCTCAGCCTGCTGTGGTCAAAAATCCCCTACTTTGGTTTGGCCATGGCCGCTGGAGTGTTCGCTCTCGCGCAGCAGCGAACCGGAGTGGCGGGAACCTTCGAGGACATCCAGGTCGAACCCCTATTGCGGCTGACCCTGTCTCTCTATGGACTGGCTTTCTACCTTGGGAAGACCGTCTTCCCGTTTTCGCTGGCTCCCCAATATGTCTACAGCACCTCTCCACATGCCTTTGACGCGCCCCTCATCGTGGGATCTGTCGTCGCGGTCGCTGTGACTATCGCGTCCTTACTTCTGCGACGGCGATGGCCGGCCCTGGCTGCCGCGTGGGCCTGCTACGTCATCACGCTGCTGCCGGTCCTTTCGATCCTGCGGTTTGACCCCCAACAATACGTGGCCGACCACCACAGTTACCTGGCTACAATGGCCTTCGCGGCCCTCGCAGCGGGTGGATTCTCGATCCTCCTGGAACGGCGGCGCACGGCTCTGGCGGCCGCCTGCGCGGCTGTGGTTACCCTGGTGCTGTGCGAACGGACCCTAGCCCAAACCCGAGTCTGGGAGAGCTCGGTGACACTTTGGACGCACACACTGAACATCAGTCCTTTGTCCTCCCTGGCCCACAACAACCTCGGACGTGCACTGGCCGACCAAGGCCAGACGGACAAGGCGTTGGAACACCTGCGCACGGCGGTAGAAATCCGGCCCGACTACGCCCATGCCCACTACAACCTCGGACAATTGCTGATGGAACAGGGAGAGCTGCAAAAAGCCGAATTCCATTTTCGCCGAGCTATCGAAAAAGAGCTGCGGTACGCAGCGGCTCAAGCCGGCTTAGGCAACTGCCTGGTTCGACAGAACCGTGAAGCAGAAGCCGAAGAACACTATCAAGTAGCCCTTGAAGTATTGCCCGATTTCGCTGATGCGCACTACAACTTCGCCCTCGCACTTCACCGTCAGAGCAAGCTGAGTGAGGCCGCCCGACATTACCAGCTCGCTACACGATTCGACCCGATGAACGCCGATGCACACAGTAATTGGGGAGTCTTGCTCGAAAGCCAGGGGCGCGCGGAGGACGCCGTTCGACACTACCGCCGAGCACTCCAGATCGACCCTAGCCACCCTGACGCGCAACGCAACCTTAAGGCGGCGGAGTCCCGATCCGAGGAGTGAGCCGGCGGCGGCACGTCTTGGTACGGGCGTCTTCTCGGCTTCGTCGAGGAAGCAACGGCCAGCCGGTATTTCTCACCACTGTCACAGCTGTCGGGAGAAAGGACCGGCGCCCATGGCTCGCGGCAACGGTTCGTGCACATCGCCGGGCTTACAGTTAGCGCGACACAGTCTCGGCCGCGGCCAGGGGCCTCACCGAGTTCCCACGGGCGTGTTTTCTCTCGTGCTCGAGAAGGAAGCGCTTCACCGCAACGCCGCCGGCGTAGCCGGTCAGCTCTCCCGCCGATCCGACGACTCGATGACAGGGGATGATCAAAGCCAGCGGGTTCTGCCCCACGGCTGCGCCAACGGCGCGAGACGCACTCGGGTTGCCCACCTGCTTGGCTACGTCACCGTAGCTCATCGTCGAAGCCGGCGGAATCGTCCTCAGCGTCTCCCAAACAGAACGTTGGAAGTCCGTTCCTTGCAAATCGAACGGAATCTCGGGGGAGAAATCTAGGTCGCCGGCAAAGTAGCAATACGTGAAAGCTTCGGCGCGCAACAGCCAAAGGTTGCCGCGGCCCGGCTTTCTCGTTGCCAACGGAAAGCGTCGCTCCATTTCTTCCCGTTGCCGATCAAAGTAAAGGGCGGCAAGACCGCTTTCCGTCGCCAGAAAGTGTATGCGGCCCGCCGGTGAATCTACGTCGGCGTAGTACATAGCGCCCCTCCCATAAAACGTAAGTTGTCAAGCCAACTACCCAGTTTTGCCGCACGGCGATCGCGGACGTCGGCCCCGCCACACCTTGCAGAGTATTATCACTGGTAAATTCAAGCTTCGTTTATAGTATGAGAGACGGGCTGCGAAAATCAGTGGTTCTCGCGGCTCTCCCCATTTTTTTTCTTCCTTGCGTTGGTTGTCAGCCAGGGGACCATTCTACCCCCATGTACTTGAGATAAGTGCGGCCCAAGCCGCGTGTGTGCTTGATTCCGGAGAGAAATCCTGATGAAAACAACTCACTTCCTCGTGCCGGTCATCGGCCTGGCACTATTGGCTTCTTGTCACACCGAGGTGACGCCGGCTGCAATCGGTGAAGCGCAATTCTTGCAGCTGCTTGACGAACTTCGGCCCGTTGACATTGCTGACGCCGAGAAACAACGATTCGGCCCCGAGAAGGATGGAGGCTACGTTATGATCGCTGGTCAAGATTACGATGCCCTCTACAGCTACGGCATCGGACGAGACATGGAATTTGAAAGCCATTTCGTGAAGGAAAACCCCATCCCAGCCTACCTGTATGACCACACCATCAGCGGCTTGCCGGAGGAAAATTTCCTAGTCCGGTTATTTACGGGTAACAAACCGCGTCCCTCTTCTCTGATCACTTGGAAACCGGAAGGCATTGGTCCACGGCGTACTGCCAATCTAAATTCACTGCAGGGCCACGTGACGGAAAACGGCGATGCGGAAAAAGAAAACCTCCTCCTGAAAATGGACGTCGAAGGGGCGGAGTGACCTAGTCTTCTGGAGACTCCGAACGATGTCTTGGGCCGTTTCAAGCAGGTTGTCATAGAGCTACATGGGCTCGGTGAGAAGACGGGGGACGCTTACGAGAATCAGGTGAAAGTCTTGCGCAAACTTAATAAGACGTTTCACCTGGTCCATGTGCATGGCAACAACTATTCCAATCTACGAGTCGTCGGCAACTATAAGGTTCCGCATGTACTCGAAGCGGCCTATGTAAGGGAAAGCGATTTCGTCGCCGTGCCATCGACCACCCACTATCCGATGCCTCAGCTTGACTTCCCCAACGCCGACTACCGGAAGGACATCATCCTCGACTTCTATCCTTTCGCTCCTGAACCTTCGCCCGAGCAGGAGAAACACGACGTCGGTGCTACGTCAAGTCAGTCCCTTGATCATGATGACCGCGTCCCACACGCGGCATCGGAGAGCAAAACATCCGCTCAATGACACCGAAGAGGCGGCTTATCGGGTGGCGGTGCCTCTTGCCCCCCCGAAACGCGCGACAGTCGGATTTCACCGGGCCTAGCAATTGATCCGGCTTGAGCAACTCCGGCGCCGATACGGATTCAGACCCTGCTAGCCTACGGATACGTGCCGAACGAACCGTCTACTCGGCCAGCGACCCGTCGCATCCCTATTGAGACGCTGATTTTCGTCAGCGTGCTTATTGTTTTCTGGACCGTACAGGGAGCGATGGACGTCTATCGGGCGCGCCAAAACGACTTTCTGAGCATGTACGCAGCTTCGTCGCTGGCTCGCGAAGGGCGTTTCGCGGAACTGTATGACCAGCAAGTTCTGCTTAGTAGAGAGAAAGAATTCTTTCCCCAGGCGTCCGAGCTGATTCCCTTTGTGCGACCAGCGTTTTACGCGGCCTTGCTGGCTCCCCTGTCATTAGTCCCCTACGAGACCGCCCTTTGGTGCTGGCTGTTGTTCCAGTCCTTATTGCTGGTTGGATGCTGGTTATGGGCCTCGTGGAGGTTTGGTTCCGATGCGCTCATCTTCGGGGCCCTTTACTTTCCTACCGCTCTCGGCATCTCCAGCGGCCAGGATTCTTCGGTGATGCTGCTGATCCTGATCGGCGCCTACGTCTTGGCCGAACGAGGAAGACCCTTCTGGAGCGGCGCCGTCCTCGCACTTGCTCTGCAAAAATTCCACCTGTTGTTGTTGCTGCCGGTCGTCATGCTCGTTCGGCGGGAGAACAGAATGCTGTTTGGCTTTGGCGCCGCCGCGATCGTGGAAGTGCTGCTGAGTGCCTTGCTAACCGATAGGCAAGGAATTCAACTCTACGTTGGACTCCTAACCGCCAAGGGCAACAGTGTGATCTGGGCGTTCCCGGCACTCATGATCAATCTCCATACCATCGGTGAAAACCTGAACACAGACTCGCTGGTGCTTTCGGGCGTACTGGTCGTCTTGACCCTCGGAGTGACAGCTATTGCGGTGTGGAGAGCGCCCTACTGGCGGTCGCTGGCAGCAGCGGTCGCCGGGTCTCTGTTGATCGCACCGCACGTGTTCCGGTACGATGCGTCGTTGCTTCTTTTGCCCTTGTGGTTGGTCATGTTCCTGTCGAAGAGCACTTTTTCGCGCTTTGCCGCGCTCGCTTTGGTGGTTCCGCTACCCTATTTCATCGCTGTTTTCGGCAAACCGTTTGGCGCGGTACCTCCACTGGCGATCCTCGTATTTCTCATCGCGCTCGCCCGAGAAAACTACTCGGAGCTTCATCAACAAAGAGCTCCGTTAGGCGAGGAAGCTTCTGTAGCGACCTGAGTTTAGGGCTGCGGTTGAAGTCTCTAATCGCACTTGATGCTACTCGTCTTCTCTTGGGGGCTTCTGCCTGTTTTGCGGTAAGGATCTCCTCGGAAGGGCTGTTTTTTGTCTCGTCCTTTGTCTTTAAACCGTCGCCGAACCGGGCGAGCGCAACGCTTGGTGCGGCAGCGAAACAGCCCTGCCGGACGGCTAAAACAGGCTGTTGGAACGCTTCGATCCACCCCGGGACTGCCGTCGGGCGAAAAACTTCTCGTGTTCCGGGGAGCAGGTCGTGCACCCTGTGTGAGCTGGATGTCCAAATCGGAAATTCCGGCTTGAATCTGGGTCGACCAACTCCGGCACCGATACGGATTCAGACCCTGCTAGCCTAGGGATACGTGCCGAACGAACCATCTACTCGGTCGGCGACTCGTCGCATCCCCATTGGCACGCTGATTTTCGTCAGCGTGCTTATTATTTTCGGTTCTTCCGGGTTTCTAGTGGGCGAGTGAGGCTCGGTGGTAGTCTCGCGGGATGCAAGACCGCGAGCTATACCGCCAGATTCTGGGCATCGAAAGTCCCTGGAAAGTCGTGCGAGTGGAGCTGCGCCGAGCCGACGGCGAAGTCCACGTCTTCCTCGAACACGACGAGCAAGTCCGCTGGCCGTGCCGCCAATGCAGCGCCGTGTGCGCACTCCACGATCATCAGCCCGAACGCCGCTGGCGTCACCTCGACACCTGTCAGTACCGCACGATCCTGCACGCCCGGCCGCCGCGCAGCGACTGCTCCGAGCACGGGCCGCGCGTCGTGCGACTGCCCTGGGCCGAGGCTTCCAGTCGCTTCACCGCGCTGTTTGAAGCTCTCGCGATCTCGTGGCTGAAGGAAGCCAGCCAGCAAGGCATCGCCGAGTTGCTGGCGCTGAGCTGGGACGAGATTCACGGCATCCTGGAACGCGCCGTGCAACGTGGGCTCGAACGTCGCGCGGCAGAGCCGATTCCCTACCTGGGCGTCGACGAGAAGAGCTTCCGCAAGCGCCATCGCTATCTCACCGTCGTCAACGATCTCAACCGCTCGCGCGTGTTGTTCGTCGCCGAGGGACGCCGCCAGGCCAGCCTGGACGGCTTTTGGAAGACGTTGAGCGCAGAGCAACTCGCCCGAGTCGAGGCCGTCGCGATGGACATGTGGGATCCTTACGTCGCCTCGACCCGGGAGCATCTCGACGAATCGGAGAAAAAGATCGTTTACGACAAATATCACATCGCGGCGCATCTGGCGAAGGCGGTGGACCAGGTGCGGCGGGCGGAGAACAAGCGTTTACTGGCCCTCGGCGACGAGCGTTTGACAGGCACGAAGTACGCTTGGCTGCGGCATCCGGCGAACTTTTCCGAGGACGCCTGGCGCGAGTTCCGCGCGCTGCGCGAAAGCGACTTGAAGACGGCGCGGGCGTGGGCGTTGAAGGAAACGGCGATGCGGCTGTTCGACTATCGTCGCGAATCGGCGGCGCGAGCTTTCTTCGAGCAATGGCGCGGCTGGGCGAGTCGCAGCCGGCTGACGCCGATGGTCACCGTAGCGCGGATGTTGACGGCTCGCCTCGAAAACATACTCACGTATCTGAAACACCGCATTACGAACGCGGTCAGCGAGGGGTTGAACTCAAGGATTCAATGGGTCAAGGCCACGGCGCGCGGTTTCCGCAATCAACAGAACTTCATCAACGCCATCTACTTCCACTGTGGGAAACTCGATCTGGCTCCTTCGCCCACTTAAAACCCGGAAGAGCCTTATTTTCTGGGCTGTACAGGGAGCGATGGACGTCTATCGGGCGCGCCAAAACGACTTTCTGAACATCTACACAGGTTCATCGCTGGCTCGCGAAGGCCGTTTCGCGGAACTGCACGACCAGCAAGTTCAGCTTAGTAGAGAGAAAGAATTCTTTCCCCAGGCGTCCGAGCTGATTCCCTTTGTGCGACCGGCGTTTTACGCGGCCTTGCTGGCTCCTCTATCGTTAATCCCCTACGAGAGCGCCCTTTGGTGCTGGCTGTTGTTGCAGTTCTTATTGCTGGTTGGATGCTGGCTATGGGCCTCGCGGAAGTTTGGTTCCGATGCGCTCATCTTCGGGGCCCTTTATTATCCTACCGCTCACGGGATCTCCAGCGGCCAGGATTCTTCGGTAATGCTGCTGATCCTGATCGGCGCCTACGTTTTGGCCGAACGAGGAAGACCCTTCTGGAGCGGCGCCGTCCTCGGGCTTGCCCTGCAAAAATTTCACCTGCTACTTCTGCTACCAGTGGCTATGCTCATTGGAAGACAAAAAAAATGCTGCTGGGCTTTGGCGCCGCCGCGATCGTGGAAGTGTTGCTATGTGCCCTGTTGAGCGGGATCCACGGGATGCAACTCTACGCCGAACTCCTAACCAGCAGATACATCGAGGCGCTCTCGCCGTTGCCGGCGCTCATGATCAACATCTATGCCATTGGGGAGAACCTGACCATCGACTCTCCCGTGCTTTCGGGCGTACTGGTCGTCTTGACCCTCGGAGTGACAGGTATTGCGGTGTGGAAAGCACCCTACTGGCGATCACTGGCAGCGGCGGTCGCGGGGTCACTGTTGATCGCACCGCACGTGTTTCGATACGATGCGTCGTTTCTTCTCTTACCCCTGTGGTTAGTCATGTTCGTGTCGCAGAGCTCTTTTTCGCGCTTTGCCGCGCTCGCGTTGGTGGTGCCGATACCTTACTGCGAAAAGCTGCTTCCGAACCGTTTACAACCTAAGAACTTATGTGGCATTTAGCGCCCAAAAACAGCGCGGGCTAGGACCCCAAGACCTTGCCTCCCACTCAAATCGGGCGGGCGCTCGAGGAGCTGGGCATCGAATCTATCACGGCCTATTCGCCGCAAGCCAAGGGCCGCGTCGAGCGCAGCTTTGGCACGGCCCAGGACCGGCTGGTGAAGGTCCTGAGGGTCGCCGGGGCCAGCACGATCAAGCAAGCCAACGCCTATCTGGAGAGCGAGTTTCTGCCCTGGTGGAACGCCACGCTGCGGGTTCAGCCAGCCCACCCCGGCGAGGCTCACCGGGAGCTGGGACCCGAGCACGATCTGGACTCGGCGCTGAGTCACGTCGAGACCCGGCGGGTCGCCAACGACTACACGATTCGCTTCCAGGGAAAGCGCTATCAAATCGATCGCAAGGCGATTGTGCCCGGCCTGCGGGGCGGGAAGGTACGGCTGGAGAGCCGGCTGGACGCCAGCCTCGTGGCGCGCTTCGGCAAGCACGAGCTGGCGTTGAAGCGCTGTCACACGGGCCCCCAGTCCGGGGACTCCAAAAAGCAGGCTGCTGCCACTGCGGCCGAGAAGGCTCCTCGTCAAGCTCCTCGCCGCAAGGGCAGCGACTGGATGGAGGGCTTCGATCTGAAAAAGAGCCCGCCGCTGTGGCAGGCGGCGCGAGCTTCCGGCGCCCGCCGGGCCGATGCGCCAGCCGAGTCGCTGAACTAGGAGTCGCTGCTAAACCAAGACTTCATTTGGAGCGCCGGGCAAACGGCGCCCGGCGGTCGTCGCGTTGTCTCAGCCCAAGGCCTCAGCTCCGAGACTCCACCAAAGCAATCCTGCTTGCAAACACAGCAGCGGCTGGGAGCGGGCCGCATGGGAAGCCAGCACTCACAGCGAGCCTGACAGCCAACGGGTGGGTGCTCCCCACAGTGCAGGCAGGGGCCAGGCCACGACTCGAAGCGCAGCAGGGCGGGATCCGAGAGTGCAGCAACACAAAACCCTCTGACCGGGAGGCCAGAGGGCCGTGTCGATCAGCCGATTGCTTCGGAGCCAGCCCCGTCGCCTCGGCCTTGGGCTTGGAGAGCAGGCGCGGCCCCGCCCTCCACAGCCAACACTTTACCATCGCCTCTCTCGCCACCCGGCCAAAACCGGACATTTCTACTTGGCAACGAATAGGACATTTCTACTTGGCGTTGACAGCACCGGTCAGCACTTTGGTTGTTCGTCGTTTTCACAGGGAGGCGCTGCGTTTACCGTTGTCCTGAGCGCTTCGGTACAGGGAAAGTGAAGAAGCTGCTACTCCAAAGGTTCCACTTGCACCCGCGCCAAGCCGTCGTCAATCATGCCGAGCCGGTCCGCGGCGGCATAGCTTAGATCGAGAACCCTGCGTCCCACGAATGGGCCGCGGTCGTTGATGCGAACGATCACGGAACGTCCGCTTGCCAGATCCGTCACCCGAAGGGTTGTCCCGAATGGCAAGTCCCGATGGGCGGCGGTCAGATCATACATGTCGTAGATTTCGCCACTGGCGGTCGGTCGTCCGTGGAACCCCGGACCATACCAGCTTGCCGGCCCTGACTCGACCCGCGGGCCAAGATAGGAAACGGGTTCAAGGCCGGCAAGACCCGACGTCAACGGCGTCAGCAGGCTCAAGATAGCAATTCGTGCGAATCTCATAGACTATGCCCCTCAGAAGGGCGAAGTCTTCGGTGAAGCGTTCTGACTCTGTGGGACAAAAAAGGGATCGAGCGTTGCCGGATGGGCAAGCTCCAGGAATGATTCACTTGAAACAGCGAAACTAATCTCATATTAGCAGTTGCGCCGCGGGAAGTCGGAAAACGTCCATCTCCCCTCTATCTCCTCACTGCCGTTGGCCGCCGCTTTGAGCCCGAGCCAAGTTTGCTTTTTTGGTTCTTCCGGGTTTCTAGTGGGCGAGTGAGGCTCAGTGGTAGTCTCGCGAGATGCAAGACCGCGAGCTATACCGCCAGATTCTGGGCATCGAAAGTCCCTGGAAAGTCGTGCGAGTGGAGCTGCGCCGAGCCGACGGCGAAGTCCACGTCTTCCTCGAACACGACGAGCAAGTCCGCTGGCCGTGCCGCCAATGCAGCGCCGTGTGCGCACTCCACGATCATCAGCCCGAACGCCGCTGGCGTCACCTCGACACCTGTCAGTACCGCACGATCCTGCACGCCCGGCCGCCGCGCAGCGACTGCTCCGAGCACGGGCCGCGCGTCGTGCGACTGCCCTGGGCCGAGGCTTCCAGCCGCTTCACCGCGCTGTTTGAAGCTCTCGCGATCTCGTGGCTGAAGGAAGCCAGCCAGCAAGGCATCGCCGAGTTGCTGGCGCTGAGCTGGGACGAGATTCACGGCATCCTGGAACGCGCCGTGCAACGTGGGCTCGAACGTCGCGCGGCAGAGCCGATTCCCTACCTGGGCGTCGACGAGAAGAGCTTCCGCAAGCGCCATCGCTATCTCACCGTCGTCAACGATCTCAACCGCTCGCGCGTGTTGTTCGTCGCCGAGGGACGCCGCCAGGCCAGCCTGGACGGCTTTTGGAAGACGTTGAGCGCAGAGCAACTCGCCCGAGTCGAGGCCGTCGCGATGGACATGTGGGATCCTTACGTCGCCTCGACCCGGGAGCATCTCGACGAATCGGAGAAAAAGATCGTTTACGACAAATATCACATCGCGGCGCATCTGGCGAAGGCGGTGGACCAGGTGCGGCGGGCGGAGAACAAGCGTTTACTGGCCCTCGGCGACGAGCGTTTGACAGGCACGAAGTACGCTTGGCTGCGGCATCCGGCGAACTTTTCCGAGGACGCCTGGCGCGAGTTCCGCGCGCTGCGCGAAAGCGACTTGAAGACGGCGCGGGCGTGGGCGTTGAAGGAAACGGCGATGCGGCTGTTCGACTATCGTCGCGAATCGGCGGCGCGAACTTTCTTCGAGCAATGGCGCGGCTGGGCGAGTCGCAGCCGGCTGACGCCGATGGTCACCGTAGCGCGGATGTTGACGGCTCGCCTCGAAAACATACTCACGTATCTGAAACACCGCATTACGAACGCGGTCAGCGAGGGGTTGAACTCAAGGATTCAATGGGTCAAGGCCACGGCGCGCGGTTCCCGCAATCAACAGAACTTCATCAACGCCATCTACTTCCACTGTGGGAAACTCGATCTGGCTCCTTCGCCCACTTAAAACCCGGAAGAGCCGCTTTTTTGTTCAATTGTCAGCGACATGTTAACCAGGATTTCCATTTTGGCCCTGGCACGGTGAAAGTATACACCCGCGCTGCCCCGAATACCACGTCTTTTCGCGCTGAACCCTGCACATGACCTCCGCCGGTAGGCGCCAGGGCTCGTCCATCCGCTCACAGACGTTGATTGAGCGGGCTGAACGGCGCTCCGGCCGACACTGCTCCTTGCGAAACCTTTTGGAGCCGAAAACTGTTGATCCTCGCCCGGTCAACGCTACCCGCTTGGCAGCGGCAGCGCCCAGATCCTGTGCAGCATGTCGCCGAACAGCCTGCGGTTCAAATGCCCTTCGGCCAGCAGCAGCCAGTAATACCGCGCGTGCTTGACCAGCCGACCGCCGGTCTTCATCAACCTGTGTTGCAAGCTCGTCAGCGACCAACTCTTGATCCTGTTCGGCAGTCCCAGCCGCCGCCACAAGTTGCCCAGGTTGTAGGCCAGCACGCTCAGTTGTAGCCGTACCTCGTTCGCCCGGAAGCGATGGCACGACAGCCGCGTCCAGTGCGTCGCTTGCTTACCTTCTTTGATCCACTGCTCCGCCGTGCCGCGCTTGTTGTAGAAACGCACCACCGACCGGCTTGGCAAGCTCATGTTCGTCACGATAAAACCGACGCGCGCGAATAGCTCGCCCTGGTGGTGCTCGACCTTGGCGACAACTCGTCTGGGCCCCTTCCAGCTCTCCGCCTGATAGCGAAAGCTCTTGTAGCGCACTAGCGGCTTGCGGCCGGGCCTCCCCGGCGGACGAAACAGGATGTCTTCGATCTCCAGCTCCAGGCTCTTATTGGCCGGAATGCGGATCGCGTAGTCCGCGCCGCGCTCCTCCAGTGCTTCGTAGATCTCGGGCTTGGCGAAGGCGGCATCGGCGCGAAAGGTGACCTGTTTGCCTTCGGCCAGTTGGCGCTCGATCTCCGGCAACAATAGCTCATCCCAGTCCTCGGCGCTGTGCACGTTGCCGGGACGCAGCTTGGCAGCGAGGCAATCACCATGACCGTTGAACAAAAGCAACGGGTGGTAGCAGACCGACTCGAAGTGTCCGTTGTAGGCACTGCCTTCCTGTTGGCCATGGACCGGACTCTCGGTGGAGTCCATGTCCAGAACGACCCGCTCGGAGTCGTCGAACGCCTCCGCTTGCCCGACCAGCTCTCGGTTCAGCGCCATCAGCCCCAGCAGGTTCTCTTCGCTCGCCAGCATCTCCGTCTCGAAGCCGTGCAGCGTCGAGGTCAAGGCCGCACCGCGATCCCAGATCTTCTGCGAGCCGATCAAGCGAAACGTCGGGTCAGCCGACACTCGGACGGCGTCGTTGACGTCCTCGTAGCCTGCCAAGCGGCTGTAGACCGACTGCCGCAACAGATCAGCGAACGTGAACTGCTTGTTTGTGCCTTGCCGGGAGTCGGTGAGATGCTCGCCGATCAGTTTCCCGAGTCCGAGTCGCTCGTCCAACTCCCGAACCAGGATCAAGCCACCGTCGGAAGTGACGTGCGATCCCTGGAAATCGACTTTCAACGAGCCGTTGAAACTTAGCTGGAATGGCTTGGTTTGTTTTTCACCCATTGGGTGTTGGCCTCCATGGCGTCCTCATCGGGCTCTAGCCCCTATGAATAAAGACGCTCAAGGCCGCCGGAAGGTCGAGAGGTCTGAATCAAATTGGAAATGCGGGCTTACTTCATGGCCATCTTCGGCAAACCGTATGGCGCGGTACCTCCACTGGCGCTTTTGGTATTTCTCGTCGCGCTCGCCCGAGAAAACTACTTGGAGAGTCACCCGGAAGGATCTGCGTTAGGCGAGGGAGCTTCTTTAGCGACCTGAGTTTAGCGGTGCGGTAGTAGGCCTCCGCCTGTTCTTACGCGAAGACATGAACGACGGGCCACGCCTCGGGTGCCAAAACATCTGACACTCGTCGCCGATAGCATTGATGCTTCTTCACGTCAGCAGATGTGCAGGCTGTTCGCATCCCCTTGGCGAGATGCTCGTCTCGCCTTGCGCCACACGCGACCCGGCTGGTAATGTTACGCTCGTCGAACGAATCCTTTCTGAGTTGCCTCGCCCGGCCCCGATACATGCCAAACGAAACGGTAGACAATCCCTACGAGCTTCATCCGGAAAGCGTTCAGGCCCCGCCAATTGCCTTTCGAGACGTTCTCCGTTGGATCGGACCCGGACTAATCATCGCTAGCGCTGTCGTTGGAACAGGCGAACTGATTGCCACGACTGTCCTGGGGGCCGAGAACGGATACCGGTTGTTGTGGCTCGTTGTGCTGAGTTGCGTGATCAAGGTCATTGTCCAGAACGAAATCGGGCGTTACTCTTTGGCCACCGGCGAAACCGGGCTGGAAGCGCTCGACCGCGTGCCGGGACCGCGTTTCCGGGTTTCGTGGGTCATCTGGGCATGGTTTCTGATGCAGATTACGACTTTGATGACCATCAGCGGCATGTTTGCCGGCATCGCCGAGGTGCTGAATCGAGTCGTGCCCGCGGTGACGATCGGCGCTTGGGTTTGGGTGGTGACGATCGTAACGCTCGTCGTCTTGGTGATTGGCCGCTACCGTCTGGTGGAGAGGGTTTCCGTGGCGTTGGTGATCATTTTCACTGTCCTAACGGTCAGTGCCGCGTTCCTGTTGGGGATGAAACCGGAATACTTTTCCTGGTCAGAGATGGTTGACGGCCTGATGTTCCATCTGCCGCTCGGCGGCCTGGGAATTGCCGTTGCGGTGTTCGGCATCACGGGGGTGGGATCGGCCGACTTGGTGATGTATCCCTACTGGTGCATCGAGAAAGGGTATGCCCGCTTCACCGGACCCCAGGACGACACAGTAGCTCGGCTTACCCGAGCCCGCGGATGGGTCAAGGTGATGGGCGTGGATGTTCTCTGCTCGATGTTCATATACACCTTCGCGACTATCGCGTTTTACCTGCTTGGAGCAGGAGTGCTTCACAGGCTAAACGTCATCCCCAAAGGCGCCGAGACGATCGCGATCCTCTCGAACATTTACACCGAGACGCTCGGCGATTGGTCCCTGTACATTTTTCTCGCTGGCGCCGTGGCTGTCTTGTATTCATCCGTCTTTGCCGGAACCGCGGCCACGGCCCGCGTTTGCGCCGACTTTGTAGGCCTACTCGGAGCCTATGATCGGCGCAATTATCGGTCGCGCCGCCGTGCGATACAACTTTTCATCGGGATCGTGCTGTTCGTAGGAGTGATGTATTATTTCCTTCTGCCGGAGCCCGTTCTGCTGGTCACAATCGGCGGTATCTCGCAGGCTCTGATGCTTCCTATTATTGGGTTCTCGGTTCTTTATCTGCGGTACGTTCATCTCCCCAAGAGCCTGATTCCCAAAGGATGGGTGACCCTGGCCCTCTGGCTTGCCTCCGTCATCACGGCGGTCATGATGGGGTATTCCGTGCTGCAACGGCTGGGGTGAAGCGAGACGCCAAACTAGACCAACCTCGCCCCGAAACTCCGGGCGGGTCAGGTCATGGGGAAGATTTCGTTCCAACCATTAATCTCGACGTTAACGAAGTAGTAAGCTGTCCCAGACAAGACTCTGATCGTCCTGACCCAGGATGTGGTTGGCTTGACAGCGACGTGGCGCACGCTTTTAGCGTGCTATTCGGGCTTTCGAGACCGACGTTTCTGAATCCATAGTGAACTCGTCTCCACGACAGTCCACTCGTTAATCTGAAGCCTCAACTTCAAACATGGCGGATCAAAGTCTTGTCGACCCTTACGCACTTCGTCCTGAAAGCATCGAGGTTCCGCCCAACACGGTCATCCGCAGTCTCCAACGGATCGGACCGGGCCTCATCACCGCCGCCACGGTCGTCGGCACCGGCGAGTTGATTGCCACGACGGTGCTGGGGGCTGAGAACGGCTACCGCTTACTGTGGCTGGTAATCGTGAGCTGCCTGATCAAGGTCGTCGTGCAGAACGAAATGGGCCGCTACACCGTGGGCACAGGCGAAACCGCGCTGGAAGCCCTGAACCGCGTTCCGGGACCGCGCTTTCGGGTCTCGTGGGTGGTCTGGACATGGTTCCTCATGGAGGCGACGGCCCTGACGGCGCTCAGCGGGATGTTCGCCGGCATCGGCGAAGTGCTCAACCGCATCGTCCCGGCGATCACCATTAGCGCCTGGGTCTGGATCGTCATGCTAGTTACGCTTGTGGTACTGGCGGTCGGCCGCTACCGTCTCGTCGAAAACGTTTCATTCGCCCTAGTAGCGGCTTTCACTGCTGTAACCGTCAGTGCGGCCGTGTTGCTGGGAATGAGGCCGGAGTTTTTCTCGTGGCCCCGTGTGCTGGACGGCTTGCTGTTCCACCTTCCCCAAGGTGGTTTGGGGACGGCGGTCGCGGTACTCGGTCTTACGGGGGTCGGTTCCTCCGATTTAGTGATCTACCCTTACTGGTGCATCGAAAAAGGGTACGCACGGTTTACCGGACCTCGCGAAGACACCAGTGCCTGGCTGGTTCGTGCCCGGGGGTGGATCAAAGTGATGGGTTATGACGTAGTTAGCTCGATGCTGCTCTACACCTCGGCCACGGTCGCCTTCTACCTGCTGGGCGCGGGCGTGCTGCATGGGCTGGGGGTCGTCCCCGAGGGCACCGAGACGCTGAGAATTCTTTCGAACATCTACACCGAGACGTTAGGAGACTGGTCGCTGCACTTCTTTCTAGCAGGCGCCGTGGCCATCTTGTATTCCTCCGTCTTTGGCGGAGCGGCGGCCAGCGCTCGCGTTTTCGCTGACTTCGTAGCTTTGCTGGGCGCCTATGACAGCGGCGATTATCGCCGCCGCCGCCGTGCGATTCAGCTTTTCACTGGGATTGTGCTTGTCGTGCCGGTGATCTACTACATGGCTCTGCCCGAGCTTGTTCTGCTCGTGAAAATCGGCGGTGTTGCGCAAGCCCTGATGCTGCCCATTGTCGGGTTCTCCGTTCTCTACTTGCGCTACCATCATCTCCCCAGAAGCATCGCCCCCAAAGGGTGGATCACTCTGGCTCTGTGGGTCATGTCCGTCGTGACCGCTGTAATGATGGGTTACTCCGTGCTGCAGAGGCTGGGGTGACCTGTAACCTGAAGGCGCGGGGTTTCCACTATGCCTGGAAGAGACATGGCGCAATAGTAGCCCAGACACTTGGCCTGCTCACGGGTATCTTTGCGACGTCGCGAAGCTGAGCCGCGACCGCGAGGGAGCGGTCAACGGTCACCCCTCCCCAAAGAGATAAACGCAGGTGGGTTTGCGACAGAGCCGGCTGGGCCACAAGTGGAACCTTCCGCCGACGCCCTCATCTTCGTAAAAGGGTGATCTTCGACGGAGTGGCTGTCTCACTCGGCGGCGAAGCAGTAAAAGTACCCATTGCCACCCGTACCTTGCAGATTCGCCTGACTGCACCCCCGCGAGCCGTGCGCGGAGTTCCAAGAAGTCGGTGCGCTACCGCCACCCTGGCGGTCGTGGTGGCCAACCTGAGCGCTGCCCTCCCCGTTGCTCGTCCAATTCCGGCAAGTATGATCCTCGCCGTCCGCGAAGGCCGTACCGTCAGCCTGGGATCCCGTCAGGATATCGTGCTGATTGGGTTTGTCTCCCCGGCCGTTGACGACCTCGCCATTTTCGTTGAGCGACGTCTCTTTGCCCAGGTTGTTGCTCTCTGAGTGCAGGTCGTCGACGTTCCGGGCGGCGCGGACACCCTTGGCGTTGTACCACGGGCCGCTGCCGATGCGGTCACGAGCGTTGGCAGCCGCCGTGCCGCCGCCGGCGCTTGCGCTCGGGTAGGCGCGCCAGGTGCGTTTGCCGGCCCCGACGGCTTCGGCGAGCGCTTGGCAGTGCGCGTCGGCGCCGGCCAAACCGCCCAGAGAGGCTCCATCACCCGGGCCCGCGCTCGTGATGAAAAGAAGCTCAGTCCTTTCTCGGCGGCGTCCTGCGCGGGCGCCGGTTGTAACGCGAATGCCCAGAGCGCAATCGAGGCACAAACAAGCGGTATCTTCTTCATAGCGGTCCTCTCAATCCTGGAAAGCCGCGACCACGGCCCCTGCATTCTACCAGGATACCCAAGCCGTCGGGTGCTCCACTCTCCTGCCCCAACCCCGGGCGCTAGTAAGCTGTCCCAGTCAAGACTTTCTGATCGTCCGGTCGACGTGGCGCACGCCTCCCGGCGTGCCGTGTCGCCATTCCTGGCGACATGTCTCGTTGGTGCGCCGGCTCTTCTGCTGGGAGGTGCTATGCCGGCAAGCGTGCCGGCATAGCACACTGAAAGCGTGCGCTACCTCGCTTTCGAGCCCGACATTTCCGAATCCACCCTGAACTCGTCTCCAGAGCAGTCCGCTAGCGATCCTGGCCCTCTTTGCTGTAGCTGTGCCCGCCGAGAATCTCGCGTATCTCCGCCGCGGAGCTTGCCTTCTCCAGGGCGCTGATCTTCTCCTCCTCCTCCTTCTGCAGCGCGGTAACGTTCTCCAGCACGGCCTCGAGCTTGTCCGCGGGAAACTTGCACGCGCCCGTCTCATCCATATGGATAATCTCCCCGGGACTCACGTCCATGCCGGCGATCGCCACCGGGACGTTGACCGCTTGCACCGCCATGTCGCCGTGCCCGGGCGTCGCGCCGCTCAAGACGTACTGAAACTTCATGGGGCGAATCTCGTCGAGATCGCGGGACGGGCCGTTTGAAATCGCACCGACGCAGCCGACCGCCTTGAGCGCCGTGGTCATGATCCCGCCGGCGAGTCCGACCTTGCCGGCGACCTCGGGCGGAAACTTTTGCTGGAACACGAAGATCGTCGGCTTCTTCGACGCGTCGAGCGCGTCGATGACGTCCATGAAGGTGAGACGGGAATAGCTCGGATCGGGAAGGCCATAGACGCAGGTCACCGCGTAGCCCACCGTGCGGCCGAGTTCGGGGAACATGCAGCGCACACTCTGATCGGTATACCAGTTCTCGGTCCAGGGATTGTAGAGCCCGAGGCACAACGGATTCGTCGGGTAGGTCGCGACGACGTTGGTGATCGACGGAGTGTCAAACGTCTTCAGCGCTTCCAGCGTTTCCTGTTCGGTCATCGATTGTCTCCCATGAGGTGATGAGCGTCCACACCCTGTATATGAAAAACCTAGGACATCTTAGCAGCCTCCATCACCGGACCCCAGGTCACCCCGCCATACGCCGCTCGCCGGAACCCAGCGTGTGTACGGCCTCCGTTGTGCGAAACCGCGGTTAGGTCCACCCAAACACCGCGATGGAGAGGCAGATAGCGAGGCGTGATCAAGATTTGACAAGCGCTCGAAGAGCCTCGTCAAGCTTTCCCAAGTCGTCTTCATTGTTGAAAAAGTGGGGGGAGACGCGAAGGTTTCCTTTACGGGCTGCTATGGCGATGCGACGGCGGTGCAACTCGACAGCCAAGGTTGATATATCCACTCCGGGAAACTGGGCGCTAACGACCGGCGAGTCGTAGTAACGATGTTGATCGTAGCGCAAGGTGCCTCCGCGCGCTCGCAGGATATTTCGAGTTTTTGCGGCCAGCTCGAGGACCCGTTCCTCTATCGCCTTGGGGCCGAGGGAGCGCAGCATCTCTAGCACAGCCCCCATGGCGTAAATCCCGGCAAAGTTCTGTCCGCCACCTTCGTATTTCATGGCCGCCTGGGGAAGCTCCGGCAGACCCTCGTGCAGGTGATCAACGCTCCGCCAGTCTTTGTGGCTGCGCCAGCTATAGAGACTTGGTGGCAGCCATTCCCGCACCCGCGGGCCAAGGTACGCGAAGCCGACCCCCATGGGACACAGCAACCACTTATAGCCGTGCACGGCAAGCACGTCGGGCTGAGCCGCTTTGACGTCCATCTTGAGTGCCCCGACGCCCTGCGTGCCGTCAAGAAAGAACAATACGTTGCGCTCGCGGAGCGCGGGGCCGATTTCCTCCAGCGGTGGACGAAGGCCGGTCGAATAGTTAACCGAGCTGAGGATCACGAGTTTCGTTCGGTCGGTAATCTCGCCGAGGAATTTGTCCACCGAAAAGAGCCCGCCAGGCACCGCTGCTTGCGTATACTTGACGCCGCGCTGCTCTAGCACTCTGGCGAAATACTCGTTGTTGGGAAACTCGTGAGGCAGCGTAACTACGTGGTCGCCGGGAGTCCATCGGATGCCATTGACTACCCAGGAGAGTGCCGTTGCGGCGTTCGGAATAAAGGCGACGTCGTCCGGCTCAGCCCCGATGAGTTCGGCGGCTTGGGCACGGACGGCATCCGCATCTGTATACCAATCGAGAAAGTCCAGACAGGCTTGCTGATCCCGACGGCGGAAGTGGTTCGCGGCGGCTTCGACGGCGCAGGTGGGCACAGGCCCAAAAGTAGCGCTGTTCAGATAGACCCATTCCCTTAGAACTGGGAACTGTGCGCGGATCGTCTGCCAATCTGTGATCATCTAAGTTCCTGGGAATAGCAATTCGTAGGGACAAGCGATCCCGCTTGTCCGAGCAAGAATTCTCCACCGATCGGTAGCACGACGAGTTAGTATACAGCGATCGAATGACGGCGCTTACTGATTGCGGCGGGGCGATGAATTCGTAGGGACAAGCGATCTCGCTTGTCCTAGTGCTTTGTTCCCAAAGTTCACGGTATTAAATCGGCGGGCCGTAGCCGCATGCCGACACCTTGCATCCGATCCCCAGTCCTTGACGCCAAAGCTCTTCCGTCCCGCAACTGTTAAGGAGCAGTTCTTCGATTGCGGCCTTGGCATCGTACGCCAATTTTCGAAAGAAAGCACTAGCATGAATTCCCTACCAATCGGCGCTACAACGAGTTAACATAGAGCGATCGAATGGCGGTGTTGGCTGATTGCGGCGGTGCGACGAACTCGTGGGGACAAGCGATCCGGCTTGTCCGAGCTCTTAACGACGGCTCGTTCCGCCGTCGTAACGCTGTTCGACAGGCTCACATTTTCCGTCACTGCCGCGCATGCAAGGACCGGCGGGATCGCCGGTCCCCACTGATTGGTGTCGTAATGAATGGAACAACCCTGACCATGCAACCTAGAACAACTGCCCCTTTCCTGCTGATAACAGCATTGCTGTTTTCATGCGGAACTCCTCAACCACCGGAGGAAACCGCGGCTCCAGCCGAGGCACAAATCGTTCCGGCCGACGCCGAGCTGGAACACCTGTTCACCCGCACAGCCGACATCAAAGGAGGCCTGACCGAAGGGCCGGCCGTGGCGCCCGACGGCAGCATCTACTTTTCTGACATCCTATTCGGAAAAGACAAAGGCATGATCCTGCGCTTCGACCCGAAGACCGGGGAAACCACTGTCTTCGCCGAAGACAGCCACAAATCGAACGGCTTGGCGTTCGACGCCGAGGGTCATTTGATCGCTGCCGAAGGGGCCGATTACGGCGGCCGGCGGATTTCACGCTGGAACGTTGAAACCGGCGAGCGCACAACAGTGGCGGACAACTACGAGGGCAAGAAATTCAACTCGCCCAACGACCTTGTGATCGACAGCCAGGGACGCATCTATTTCAGTGATCCCCGATATCTGGGCGCGGAGACCCGCGATCTCGACTACTTCGCCATCTTCCGCGTCGACAAAGATGGGACGGTCGTCGAAATTACCCGCGAGGTGTCCAAACCGAATGGTGTGGCCCTCAGCCCCGATGAGAAAACGCTTTACGCAGCCGATCACGACAACGGCAGTGAGAGCGTCAGTGATCCTGGCGCGCCGCCCGCAACGCCCGGGCCGATGAAAATCTATGCCTTCCCGCTCGGGCCGGACGGCATGGTATCGGGCGAACGCAAAACCTTAGTGGACTTCGGAGACCAATTAGGTTGCGACGGCATGACGGTGGACGAGAAAGGGAACATTTACCTGACGCCCCGCAGCGCGAAACGTCCCGGGGTCATGATCATCAATCCCGAAGGCGAAGAAGTCGGCTTCATCCCCCCGGGTTCACCCGCCCAGGGAGACGCTGAGAGCGAGGCGAGCCTGCCCAGCAACGTCGAATTCGGCATCGGTGATGAGGCAAACGTGCTCTATGTAACCGCTGACACGAGCCTCTACCGCATCCGCCTCAACGCAAAAGGGCATCATCCACAGCATGCGCAGTGACGGGGCGGATTAGAGAAAACTGCGAAATCGGTAGACAAGAGGCCCACCCTCAGGGCGGCGCCTGCGGCGAGGGACCGCGAACCGCCTGGTCCTTGTGCAAATCGACTTAGCCGCTTCTCGATCTTCAGGAACCGGCGAGCTCGTAGCCAAGAGCCTGGCCTGAAATCGGCGCCTGGACGTAGCGTACGCATTCTTGCGTGCCGTGTCGCCATTCGTGGCGACATCGAATGGCACGCCCAGCCCCCCCCCCCCCTTTTTTTTGCCCGCTAGGTAACTTAAGTTAAGTTGTTCATTCAAAGCAGCTTAATGCTTCCGATCGGACCGTCGCCTTGGAGTGGCGGGGTACAATTATGATTGGGCACTCGAAGCATTGGGCCAATGGGAGAGCACGGGTGATCCGGAGCCATGAACCTACTCAGGAGAAGAGAGATTACCAAACAAAGCCAATCTCGAACAACGCACAGGGAATCAATTGGGTTACACCAGGTTTCCAGTGCGGAAGACCGCCTGGCTCGGCGAACCCGACGGATCGCTCCACCGGGATCCGAGGGACCCTTGCCTAAGGGCAGGCGGTCCCCAGGAAAAGCAGCAGGGCAACAACGACCGCCGGAGCAGCGGGAGCTACCGAGTAGCGAAATGACCAAACAAAGCCAATTGGCATATAAGTCAATCTTTTTCAGTCACTTGGACGACTTTTCTGGGGCGAAAAAAGGCCTCGTTCAGAACGCAATACCCGGCCCGCTCGTGAGTCGTGCGAGCGAGCCGGAGTTAGCCGGCGCTGACACCCCGGCGACCCTTGGCGGAAAGGAGTCAGCTTATGGAACAAGGATCAACACGCTGGTTTCATAGCCGAAAGTTCAAGTGGGGAGTCGTGCCGCTCCTCATTCTCGTCGCCGCTTTGGCCGCGTACATCAAGGCCTTCGGGCCGGATAGCGACATCGGAGGGGAAACAGGCAGAATTATGGAAGTTCTCGATCTCAAGCCCGGGATGACGGTCGGCGAGGTCGGCGCCGGCAGCGGGGAAATGGCGGTGCTGTTGGCTCAGGGGTTGGGATCCGGCGGACATCTGTTTGCGACCGAGATCGACGCCGACAACCTGGACGACATACGAGACAGAGTGGCTGACGCCGGGCTCGATATTGTCACGGTCATCGAAGCAGGTAAGAAACAAACGAACCTCGCGCTCGAATGCTGTGACTCAATCTTCATGCGAAAGGTTTATCACCATTTCACGGAACCAGCGGAGATCAACGCTAGCCTGTTCGAGGCGCTTAGACCTGGAGGCGTGCTGGCGGTGATCGACTTTGCGCCTAGTCTTTGGAACGTTTGGCTGCCTCGGCCCGACGGAGTCCCGGAAAACCGCGGCGGCCACGGCATGCCCCGGGACCTGCTTATCGCGGAGTTAGCGAGCGCCGGCTTTCGGCTAGAGCAGGTGACCGACGAATGGTGGCAGTGGCCTGTCTATGGCTACTGCGTCCTGGTCCGCAAGCCAAAGGAGGTCACTTCAGAATCCCCCCCTCGGTCATCCTTCTTGGATCGAGCAGACGCTCCAACTCCTCGCGGCTGAGACCGGTCTCTTCCTCGGCGACGTCGATCAGCCTGCGGCCTTCGGCGTAGGCTTTTTTGCCGACAGCCGCGCCCTTTTCGTAGCCGATGACGGGATTCAGCGCGGTAACGAGGATAGGGTTTTTCTCGACGAGATCAGCCGCACGTTTTGCGTTCGCATCAAAATCGGCAATCGCCTTGTCGGCGAGGACACGAGCAGCGTTGCCCAGTAGGCGCGCACTTTCGAGGACGTTGCGGGCGATGACGGGCAGCATCACGTTCAACTGAAAGTTGCCTGATTGGCCGCCAAGCGTCACCGTCAGATCGTTCCCGATCACCTGGGCGCAAACCATGGCGGCGGCTTCGGGAATCACGGGATTGACCTTGGCCGGCATGATGCTGCTTCCAGGTTGCAAGGCGGGCAGAGCGATGTCGGCCAGGCCGGCTAAGGGACCGCTGTTCATCCAGCGAAGGTCGTTTGAAATCTTCATGACGGCCACGGCGGCGGCCTTGAATTGCCCGCTCAACTCCACAATCGCATCCTGACTCGAAAGGCTCACGAAGTAGTTGCGGCTGCTGATAAACGGCAGGCCGGTGATCTTGGAGAGGCGTTTGGCGACCCGCGGGCCGAACTCAGGATGCGCGTTCAGGCCGGTCCCGATCGCCGTACCTCCTAACGCAAGCGGCGAGATCCGAGGCAGCGACGACCGGATGCGAGCCGTAGCCTGCTCGATCTGCCCGCTCCAACCGCCCAGTTCCTGGCTGAGGCGAATCGGCAGCGCGTCCATAAGATGGGTGCGGCCGTTCTTGACGACGTCGTCAACTTGTTCGGCTTTGCCGTCGATCGTCTGGCGAAGATGATTGAGCCCGGGGATCAGCGTCTCGGCAACCTCGAGGTAGGCACTGACGTGGATGGCGCTGGGAATCACGTCGTTGCTGCTTTGTCCCATGTTGACGTGGTCGTTGGGGTGCACCTTGCGACCGAGCTTTTGTGTCGCCAAGGTGGCGATCACTTCGTTGGCATTCATGTTGGTGCTGGTGCCCGAGCCGGTCTGGAAGATGTCGAGGGGGAAGTGCGCGTCGTGGTCTCCGCGGGCGACTTCGTCGGCGGCTTCCTGGATCGCGGAGGCCATGTCGGCTTCCAGGAGTCCTAGGTCTTGGTTGACAGCCGCCGCGGCTCCCTTGATCAATCCCAATGCGCGCAAAAACGTCCGCGGAAAGGGCAAACCGCTAATGGGGAAATTCTCGACGGCCCTCTGCGTCTGGGCGCCCCAGAGGGCATCAACCGGCACCTGAACCGGCCCCATGCTATCTTTCTCGATGCGATATTCTCGCTCTGCCATGGTGTCAGACTTCCTCCCTCAGGCCATCTTAACCTAGACTGCTTGCCGGGACTCGATCAGCGGTAGCGAACAAGCTTCACCGATCGGCGGACAGGGAGGTCGCAAGCGGCCCACGGGCGACGGGCATGCCCTGACCACCGTGCATTCACAAGGCGGATCAACGATCGCATTTGTTTGTAGGGGCGCGACATGTCGCGCCCTTTCCAGCATCGCGAGTTTCCGACCGGTATCGGCCACTATATTCTGCGAACCTCAATAGCTCGGGGGTAGGACAAGACTACTTTAGGATGTAGTCCGTCCCGATAGAAAGATCTAGCCATGCGCATTGAGAAAGCTAATTGTTTTCGTCGAATTCTTGTTCTATGATTTCTTCACGGGTTAAGAACGGCGGACGATAAATTAGTCAGACAACGCCATCTTCATCTTGGCGAGTTTTCGATTGGGAACGGTTTTTCTCATGAGTTTAACTACTCGAGGCTTTCACGAACTTAGACGAGACAGCCGAGGACAGGTGCTTGTGTGGGGCGCCGTCGTCGTCCCGGCACTGGCTCTATTCTTGGGGCTGTCACTCGATGTCGGCTACCTCTACGACGTTAGGCGTCGAGCCCAGACCGCGGCCGACGGTGCGGCTGCCAGCGGAGCGATGGAGCTCGCGAGACAGACCAGCAGTTATCTGACGTCGGCCGCGCTATACGATGCCGCCCGCAACGGTTTCGACAACGACGACGCCCAAGTGACGGTGACGGTGAGCAACCCACCCGCGACTGGCCCAAGGCTGGGCGACAGCAACTTCGTTGAAGTCGTTGTCAGTGAGGATGTCGATACCTACTTTATGCAGTTCATCGGCCGAGACCTGGTTACGGTCCGAGCCCGTTCCGTAGCGGGAATCGTCCATTTTGGCGATGCATGCCTTATGACGCTCGATCCAAGCGCGAGCGGGGCAATGAAGGTGAACGGTAGCCCCACACTCAACGCGAACTGTGGAGTGATGGTGAATTCTTCGGCCAGTCAAGCCTTGCAAGTGCCCGGCAACACCGCAACGATCAACTCGACCTATGTTGGCGTCAATGGAGGATACAGTAGTAGCGGATCGATCAATCCGGCACCGCGAACCAGCGTTCCGCCGATGGTGGATCCTATGGCGTACATGCAACCTCTGGACCCAGCGGCGTACCCGCCAGGTTCGAAAGTAGGCAATACCTATTACCCCGGAGTCTATAACTCGCAGATCAAGATCACGGGCAATAAGACCATAACCTTTGAGCCTGGGGTTTACACCAGGATTTCCGTTTTGGCCCTGCCACGACCATAGTATACATCCGCGCTGCCCCGAATACCACGTCTTTTCGCGCTGAACCCTGCACATCACCTCCGCCGGTAGGCGCCAGGGCTCGTCCGTCCGTTCACAGACGTTGATTGAGCGGGCTGAACGGCGCTGCGGGCGACACTGCTCCCTGCGAAACCTTTTGGGAGCCAAAAGCTGTTGATCCTCGCCCGGGCAACGCTACCCGCTCGGCAGCGGCAGCGCCCAGATCCTGTGCAGCATGTCACCGAACAGCCTGCGGTTCAGATACCCCTCCGCCAGGAGCAGCCAGTAATAGCGCGCGTGCTTGATCAATCGACCGCCCGTCTTCACTAACCGCTGCTGTAAGCTCGTCAGCGACCAGCTCTTGATTCGCTGCGGCAGCCCGAGCCGCCGCCAGAGATTGCCCAGGTTGTAGGCCAGCACGCTTAACTGCAAGCGCACTTCGTTCGCCCGGAAGCGATGGCACGACAGCCTGGTCCAATGCGTCGCCTGCTTGCCTTCTTTAATCCACTGCTCCGCCGTGCCGCGCTTGTTGTAGAAACGCACCACCGACCGGCTTGGCAAGCTCATGTTCGTCACGATAAAACCGACGCGCCCGAACAGCTCGCCCTGGTGGTGCTCGACCTTGGCGACAACTCGTCTCGGCTTCTTCCAGCTCTCCGCCTGATAGCGAAAGCTCTTGTAGCGCACTAGCGGCTTGCGGCCGGGCCTCCCCGGCGGACGAAACAGGATGTCTTCGATCTTTAACTCCAAGCTCCTGTTGGCCGGAATGCGGATGGCGTACTGCACGCCGCGTTCCTCCGAAGCCTCATAAACTTCCGGCTTGGCAAAGGCCGCATCGCCCCGGAAGGCGACCTGCTGGCCCGCAGCCTGTTGGCGCTCGATCTCCGGCAACAATAGCTCATCCCAGTCCTCGGCGCTGGGCACGTTGCCGGGACGCAGCTTGGCAGCGAGGCAATCACCGTGCTGGTTGAACAACAACAGCGGGTGGTAGCAGACCGACTCGAAGTGGCCGTTGTAGGCACCGCCTTCCTGTTGGCCATGGACCGGACTCTCGGTGGAGTCCATGTCCAGAACGACCCGCTCGGAGTCGTCGAACGCCTCCGCTTGCCCGACCAGCTCTCGGTTCAGCGCCATCAGCCCCAGCAGGTTCTCTTCGCTCGCCAGCATCTCCGTCTCGAAGCCGTGCAGCGTCGAGGTCAAGGCCGCACCGCGATCCCAGATCTTCTGCGAGCCGATCAAGCGAAACGTCGGGTCAGCCGACACTCGGACGGCGTCGTTGACGTCCTCGTAGCCCGCCAAGCGGCTGTAGATCGACTGCCGCAACAGATCAGCGAGCGTGAACTGCTTGTTTGTGCCTTGCCGCGAGTCGCTGAGATGCTCGCCGATCAGTTTCCCGAGTCCGAGTCGCTCGTCCAACTCCCGAACCAGAATCAAGCCACCGTCGGAAGTAACTCGCGATCCTTGGAAATCGACTTTGAGAAGTCCATTGAAAGTTAGCTGGAACGGCTTTGTTTCTTTTTCACCCATCGGGTGTTGGCCTCCCTGGCGTCCTGATTACGCTTGAACCCCTATCAATAAAGACGCTAAAGGCCGCTGGAAGGTCGGGAGGCCTGAATCAAATTGGAAATGCGGGTTACATCCTCCGAGCTGGGATGCGAATCATTGGAGGAAACGTCAGTGGTTTCGGTGTAAGCTTTTTTCTTACTGACGACGGCGGCACGATTGATATTTCCGGTAGTGCGGACGTGACCTTTACGGCGCCTTCGAGCGGCCCGATGCAGGGGATGCTGTTCTTCGCAGACCCGAACGCTCCGAACGCCACAAACAAGATTGGCCGGGGGAACTCGACGTTCACATTTGAAGGCTCGTTCTACTTTCCAAGCATGCACCTCGATTGGGCAGGGACTCCCCTAGGCGCAAGCTCCAACGGAGTGATCATAGCCAATACGCTGGACATCTCCGGCACGAGCGAGGTGGATTTCACAAGCCCCGACCCTGATCAGGGTGGCGCAACATTGATGAAGGCGACGATCGTCTAATGACAAGCGGGGCGCGGCGCAAAGAACCGATGCGTAAGAACGTCAGCAAAGGTTTGTCGACTGTCGAGTTTGCCGTTCTGGCGCCTGTCGTCATGCTCCTGTTCGTGGGAGCCGCCGATTTGGCTCGTGCGTTCTATCACGCTATCGTCATGTCCGGCGCGGCGGCGGGTGGCTCATTTTATGGTGCACAGAACACCCTCCGCTCGGGCGACTTCACGGAAATGGAATCTCTCACATCCAATGACGCCGCTGACCTGCGCGTTTCGGTCACAGCCACAGCCAGCCGCAAATGCGAGTGCCCCCCGTCAGGAGGGGGCAGCCCAACCGAAGTCGATTGCCTGACCGGGACTTGTCCGGGCTACGGGTTGCCGCGCCTCTACGTAAGCACCCAGGCCCAGCAGACCTTCGATCTCATACTTTCTTGGCCCGGTGTTCCTGACAACTTTGGTATCCACCGGAACGTGTGGCTGCGAGTGCAATGAGAACTTCGCCCTCTGCGATGCCAGCATGCCCTGAGGCTGCCTTCGAGACCGAGAGAGACATCAGAGTCCCGGCCCCGGCCCGCTCCGAGGCCCGACGACGGCAGCGTGGCGCTGCATTAGTTGAGTTTGCGTTGATCTTCACTCTCCTGATCGGCCTTGCCCTGGGTTTGATGGAGTTCGGACGTATTGTCTGGAGTTACCATACTCTCGTACATGCTACCCGCGAGGGGCTACGGGTGGCGATGATTCGAGGAACCGAAAACCCGGAGTCTGATGGCGAAGACCTGTCCGACACGATTTCGGACGCCGTCAAGTCCCGCGCTATCGGTCTTGATCCCGCCAAGATCACTGTCACGCCTGCTTGGCCGGGCGGCATGGCAAGAGGCGCTGCAGTTCAGGTGCAGTCCACCTACAACTTCGAATTCGTCACCGGGTCGTTTCTCTCCCGCAATGCCACGAATTGGATATCCACTTGACTCAGGTGACCCCAAGATGTAGTATGCGCCTTCGTGGAGGATTATCCACGCGACCTGCTCGAGTTCGAGGTACGCTTCGCCAGCGAAGGGGCCTGTCGCGACTATCTGTCCGCGTTGCGCTGGCCGGAGGGTTTCCGCTGTCCGGGATGCGGGCATGAGCGGGCTTGGCCGGTGCGCAAAGTGTGGTTCGAATGCGCTCGCTGCGGGCGGCAGACGTCGGTGACCTCGGGCACGATCTTCCAAGACACACGTAAGCCGCTGCGGCTGTGGTTCCGGGCGATCTGGCACGTCACTTCGCAAAAGAACGGGGTCAGCGCGCTGGGTCTGCAGCGCGTTCTCGGGTTGGGCAGCTATCAAACCGCGTGGACCTGGATGCACAAGCTGCGGCGAGCGATGGTGCGTCCGGGGCGGGAGCGATTGGCGGGCGTAGTCGAGGTCGATGAGACCTATTGGGGCGCTGAGGAAGAGGGTGTGAGCGGCCGGCAGACCGAGCGTAAAGCCTTGATTGCAGTAGCCGCGGAAGAGAGAGGCCGCGGGCTAGGACGGATCCGCATGCAGCGCGTGCGGAACGCATCGGCGGCCAGTTTGATGCCCTTCGTGGAGGAGTCGGTCGAGCCGGGAAGCGTGGTGCACACCGACGGCTGGCTGGGCTACGAGCCGCTGGAGAAGAAGGGCTACCAGCATCGCATCGTCTTTCTGTCGGGCCGCCGCAAGCAGGCCTCGGAATTATTGCCGAGGGTGCACCAAGCGATCTCGTTGCTCAAGCGCTGGCTGCTGGGCACGCACCAAGGCGCGGTTAGCCACGAGCATCTGGACTACTACCTCGACGAGTTTGTGTTCCGCTTCAACCGGCGCAACTCACGCAGCCGGGGAAAACTCTTCTACCGCCTTGTGCAGCAGGCAGTCGCCGTGGACCCAACGCCGTATCGATCGATCGTCGCCGACTGGGACGCTGAGGCCCCGTGAGCCCAACCACAAGATGTTGGGGTTACCTGAGTCAAGTGGATACCCCATTGCCACGATTCAACTGGTTAGCAACTCCCAAGCCATTCTCTTGAACTGATTCGTTGCGGCACGCTGGGTCCCGGTTGAAGCTTCCAGCAAGGTCTTTTCGCCGGCTACTTCTGACCACCCGCGAGGCTTATTCGGCCGGTGTCCCCTCGCGGTCCAATTTCTCGTCTGTATCGAGAACCCTTCCCGGCTCATCGCTAAAAACAGCCTTCGCTTTCCCTTAGGGCCTCTAATAATAAGTACGCCATTGCAGGGCGAGTCTCGAATGCCGGCACTGAGTGATTCCCACCGGTTTTTGGCAAGGATTTCATTCTCTAGGTTGTCAGTATTCAACCCTTTGGCTAGTTTTGACGATGAAGAGAACAGCAGTGTTCCAGTTGGCCCGACCGCTCGGACCGAGAGGACATGATCGAGGCCCACCGGCGGAATGAGTCACAGGTTCTTATGGCAGCAACCACACACTTCCAAGGCTACGGCGATAGCGACTTGGCAGGACCAGGCCACCGGGCGCGGGAGGCTAGTCACTTGGGAGTCGGTCCGGCCTGGCCGGAAGGCCAGGACTCCGACCATGAGACTCCCGAGGCCGAGAGCAGCGGGACCGAGGACTATGTTCGCCTCTACCTGACGGAGATGGGATTGGTGCCGCTGTTGGACGCTACAGGAGAGATTCGCTTGGCAAGAGGGATCGAGCAGGGGCGCCTTAAGGTCCAGAAAGTCCTGGCCGCCACCCCATGGCTTTGGAAAGAGCTTCTCGAGCTACAAGTGACGGCTGAACATGGGCGACTCAAGCTGAGGTCATGGATGGAACTAGACGGGGGCGACGAAGATGGCTCTGCGAAAAAGCGAGCGGAGGCGAATCTGTTGTCGGGCTTGGCCGAGGTGACTCAGGCCCTTGAGGGTATCAGGAAGGCGGCCATTTCAAGAAATAGGTGGACCGGGAGCAGAAAGGTGGCTCGGCGGAGGCGGGCGTGGTGCATGGGGCGACGCAAAGTCGTGCTGTCAAGGGCAATTCGAAGCCTACCTCTTCGGCCGGAAGTTTGGAAAAGCTGGGCCCAGGAGTTCGAAACAATCGCGCTCAGCGGTCCTCAACCGACTCGGGATCTGTCGCTTTCGCTGACCGCTGAAGTTCTACCCAAGCGCAAAGCAAGGGGCCGACGGCGAGCGACGGTCCGAATCGGAATGAGCAGAGCCGAAATCCAACGCGCGCTGCAACGGATCCGGGAGGGTCGACAGCAGACTGAAGAAGCAAAAAAAGCCCTCGTAGCAGCCAATCTGCGCTTGGTGGTTGCCGTGGCAAAAAAGTATGTCAACCGCGGGTTGCACCTGCTGGATCTCGTTCAGGAAGGCAACATCGGACTGATGCGCGCGGCGGAAAAGTTCGATCACCATCGGGGTTTCAAGTTCTCGACCTACGCCACCTGGTGGATACGGCAGGCAGTGACGCGGGCCCTTTCCGATCAGTCGCGCACGGTTCGCATTCCGGTGCACATGAATGATCAGCTCCATCGCTTTCTGCGTACACTTCGTCAACTTGAAAGGGAATCCGGTCGCCCGCCCACGAACCAAGAAGTGGCCCACCAGCTCGAAACGGACGTCAAGAAGGTCGAAACTCTGAGGTCTATCTCTCGCCCTCCGATATCCATCGATACTCCGGTGGCCCACGAGAGTGAATCAGCCCTAACAGACCTACTCGAAGACCGGAATGCCAAGTCACCGCTACAGAGAGTGGTCGATGCCGACTTGCGCAGCAAGACCGCTGATCTGCTACACCGGCTCTCTCCGAACGAAGAGAAAATCCTCAGAATGCGGTTCGGAATCGGTTTCGAGCGGCAACACACCTTGCAAGAAATCGGCCGGGAGTTAGCTCTCACGCGCGAACGAATTCGCCAAATCGAGACCAAGGCACTGCAGGCACTTCGCGATCCACGCTTTGCGCCCCAACTGCGCGAACTACTGGAATCCCAAGTGTGAGCCGGCTCGGACACGCACCTGGCTTCCTCTTAGGTCCTTCCAATACTTACACTGCCGAGACAGAATCTGCGACTCCAGGTGAGGCTCTCCGCGAACGACCAATTGCTACAGGTTTTGGGGTAGCCCGTCGATAGTACGATCGGAATGAGCTAACCGTCTCAACCGGCGTGCTGAATTAGGCCGGTAAAAGGCAAAAACCTGTGGTAGTCTTTCGCTACGGTGCAACGATCCGGACCCGGAAACCACAAGCGGGCATCTCAGAATCGACCGGGAAATCGCACCGTAGAATCGGGCTTCGGGCCTGGCACGGAGTCGGTTAGACCGCCCTCGTAGGGCGTTCGGCCATGCTTCTAAGCGTTAGAGAACTAAGCCGTTTTCGAGTCCAGGGCAAGGACGGAAAGCTAGGTAAAGCGGCCGACTTGTACGTCGACGATTCCACCTGGACCACACGCCATCTTGTGGTCAACACCGGTCGCTGGCCCTCGGCTCATCGAGTACTAGTCCCTCCCGAGTATTTGGGACAACCTGACAATGCCAAACGGGTTTTGACGGTATCGCTTACCCGCGAAGACTTCGAGCGCTGCTCGGATTCCGAAAGCGATCAGCTTGTTTCCGAACAGCAGGAACTCTTGCTCGAGAGCCGTTATGGTAGTGCCGTTTACGGTCGGGGCGGTGGGCCCGTGGGCGCCGTACACGGCGTCGTGTCGCGGCAGGCCTTGGCGATCGCCACTGCCGAAAGCGCAGGTGGCTCGGAAAAACAGGAGCAAGCTCCTCAATTACGAAGTGCCCTCGAGATCGTCGGCTATCATATCGAGGCCCTGGACGGCCCATTCGGCAATGTAGAGGATTTTCTGCTGGACAACGACGACTGGGTTGTGCGCTACATGGTGATCGACACCAAGACCTGGCGATTGCCCAACCCAAAGGTTTTGGTTCCACCCTCGTGGATTCAACACATCAGTTGGGCGGAATCGCGCGTGCATATGTCCGTTCGGCGGGCCAAGATCAAGCGTAGCGCCCGCTACGAACCTACCTCCCATAGCCACTCGCAAAAAGAAAAACCTCTGCTGTGGCCGTAGCTCGATTTGCTCACGAGCTGAGGGTTCCCGGTTGACTAAATCGCTGCGATCAGCTTCGCCAGCAGTGCGGTGCGATCGGGAATGCGGTTGATCAGGACGCTTTCGTTCAGCGCATGGGCGCCTTCGCCGACAGCACCCAGACCGTCCAGTGTCGGCACCCCCAGAGCCGCGGTAAAGTTACCGTCCGACCCGCCGCCGACTTGAGCTTCGCCAACCTCAAAGCCTAGTTCTGAAGAGAGTTTTTGCGCCAGCCGGTAGAGTTTCACCACCGCTCCGGATCGCTCGAGCGGAGGCCTGCCGATCTTCCCTTCCAACACCAGCTCCGTTCTTGGATCGAACGGCTTCAAAGCCCGAAACCTCTGCTCCAGCCGCCGCCCTTGCGCGGCGCGCGGCACTCTGACATCGATATCGGCCCAAGCTTCCTCGGCAACGACATTCGCACGACTCCCGCCATGAATCACACCGGGGTTCACCGTGATTCCGGTTTTGAGGTTGGTCCACTCCGCAATTCTTGACAACTGGCGCGACAGCTCAACGATGGCACTTGCTCCGGAAGCGAAATCCAGTCCGGCGTACGCAGCACGTCCGCGAACTCGGAGTCGCAGCGTTCCGCCCCCTTTGCGGCCCGTTTTGAGGTTTCCGCCTAAGCCGGCTGCCGGCTCAGCGACTAACACCGCGTCACTTCGTCGAGCTTCGGCTTCCGTGTACCTACGAGAGCTCGGACTCCCGACTTCCTCGTCGGAGTTAAGCTGCAGGACGTACTTCTTGTTCACGGGGATTTCGATCTCACGGAGAGCCTCGGCCGCGAAGACGAGCATCGCAACTCCCGCCTTCATATCAAAAACACCGGGGCCCCACAGACGCCCCCCTTTCCGTCTGAACGGCATGCGGCGGATCGTTCCCGTTTCCCAGACAGTATCAAGGTGACCGAGCGCCAGGACCTGCCCGTTCTTAGGTCGCCGGGGAAGCTTGAATTCCGCGCGCAGGTGATGGCCGTATTGTTTCTGCCGGTAGAGTTTTACCTTGGCAAAGGGGGATAGGCGGTCGGCGACAAACTCTACAGCACGGTCTACCGCGGCTTTGTCGTTGGTCGGCGACTCCAACTTGACCAGTTGACCGATCCATTCGACGATGTCCGGTAGCCGCTGAGTGGTGTAGCGCAGGACGTCATCCATTGTTCGTGGTCTAACCTGTCCTTGGTATAATACGCAGTTTTCTTGAAGCTCGTTGCCCGGCGCCCGGTTTGCGAGAGTAGCAAGGCAAGCTTGCGTGAACGAGGCTGATTCCTCGGCTTCGAGAACGAGGGCGACAGCACAACGGATCCTCGGATACAATACGGCTAGCGCATTCCCAGGCACTAGCGGTCCGATTCTGCTCCCCGCATCCGGATGCTTGATCTCAATCAGATCCTCGATATCCTCCCTCACCGTTACCCGATGCTAATGGTCGATCGGATCGAGGAAATCACGTCCGATCGCGCGATCGGTATCAAGAACGTTTCCATCAACGAACCTTTTTTTCAGGGACATTTCCCCGGTTTCCCAGTGATGCCGGGAGTGTTGATCGTGGAATCCATGGCGCAGGTGGGCGCTGTATGGCTACTGAGCCAAGTGCCCGATCGCGAGGCGCGATTGCGAGACAAACTGGTTCTGTTCGCTGCCATTGAACAAGCCCGGTTTCGAAAACCCGTGTTTCCCGGGGACGAATTGCGGATCGAGATGCACTTGCTGAAGCGCAAGGCCACAGTCTACAAAATGAGCGCCAAAGCGAGCGTGCGGGGGCATTTGGTCGCTGAAGCCGTACTCATGTGTCAGGTTGCTGACAAGTCCGCGGTTGTACCGGAACCTCCCTCTCCCTCCGCTGCTCCCGAGCGTGACGAGCCGTAAGGGGGCTTCATGGGAGTCCACCCCACAGCGGTTGTTCACGCCAAGGCCCGCATCGCGGAGTCCGCGGAGATTGGGCCCTTCTGCGTCATCCAGGAAGAAGTGGTAATCGGCGCCGGAACGAGACTCCTAGCGCACGTCTATATAGATGGGCCGATCTCGATTGGAGAAGACAATACGTTTTATCCTTTCTCGAGCGTAGGTGTGGCACCGCAGGACCTCAAATTCCATGGGGAGCGATCCGAGACTCGGATTGGCAGCCGCAATCAGATCCGGGAGTTCGTCACCATCCACCGCGGCACCGAAGGCGGAAGCAGCCTCACCAGCGTGGGTGATGACAACCTACTGCAGGCCTACGCCCACGTGGCTCATGATTGTCACATCAGCTCGCACTGCATCCTGGGGCACGGGACGACGCTGGGCGGTCATGTCGCCGTGGAAGACTGGGGAGTCGTCGGCGCACACAGTGGCGTACATCAGTTCTGCCGGATCGGGTCCCATTGCTATATCGGCGGCTACAGCGTCATTACCCAAGACGTCACACCCTACTCGCTGGTAGTAACCGAGCGAGGGGCCAAGGTTTTCGGGGTGAACAAGATCGGGTTGGAAAGGCGCGGCTTCTCGGACGAGGCGATCCGCAGCCTTCACAAAGCATTTCGCGTTCTGACAAAGTCCGGGTTGAACACCGAGAATGCCGTCGAGAAGATTCGAGAGGAGGTTGAAGAGGGGGAACACGTTCGCGAGCTGCTGGCGTTCATCGAGAGCTCGGAGCGGGGTATCGTCAAGTGAAATATGGCTTGATTGCCGGGGGAGGCCGTTTTCCGCTGCTCGTACTTTCCGCCGCCAGGCAGCAAGGGCACGAGATGGTGGCGGTTGCCGTTAAGGAGGAAGCCCTTCCTGAAATCGAGCAGCTTGCCGAGCGCTGCCATTGGATCTCCCTGGGCGAGCTGTCGAAGCTGATCAAGATCCTCAAGCAAGAGAACATCAGTGAAGCGATCATGGCGGGACGCGTGCAACACGCCCGCATCTATTCCTCGATTCGCCCCGACTGGAAACTACTCAAACTGCTAAAGTCGCTGGGACGGAAAAACACGGACTCACTCATCGGGGCCGTGGCGACTGTGCTCGCCGAAGAAGGCATCCAGTTACTCGATTCCACTCGGTTCTTGGCGCCGCATATGGCGCGGGAGGGGCCCAACACCAAGCGGGGACCGACCGAAAGCGAGCAGGCCGACATTGACTATGGACGCGAGATCGCCCAGACTTTGGCGGCCTACGACATAGGCCAAAGCGTCGTGATCTGCGAAAAAGCGTGTGTGGCGGTCGAAGCCATGGAAGGAACCGATGCGGTGATCCTGCGAGCGGGAGATTTCAGCAGCGGGCGGCGGCTGACCGTCGTCAAAGTTGCCAAGCCGAACCAGGACATGCGTTTCGACGTACCGGTCGTCGGGCCGACCACCATCGCAAAAATGAAGCGCGTGAATGCGACAGCGCTGGCGGTCGAAGCGGGCCAGACGCTGCTGATCGACCGGGACGAACTCCTGGCCGCGGCGAACGAGGCCGGGATTGCCGTCGTGGGGTGTCGCTCGCTGCAGGCTGCGCGAACCTCGTAGTTGCCAAATAGGAGAACCCGCGGACTCGGACGCGGGAATCAACTCAGCAAAGAGCAGCACAGGAGCATGAAGATCACCACCGCCGTTGTCGGGGTTGGAACATTCGGCCGCCAGCATGCCCGCGTTCTGGCGTCGTTGCCTTCGGCTGAGTTGGTAGCGGTGGTCGATTCAGACGCCGTGCGGGCCGGCAGTGTGGCCGAAGAGTTTGGCTGCCCCGCCTTGACCGATTACCGTGAGCTTATCGGCAAGGTGCAGGCGGTTAGCTTGGCCGTTCCCACCGTTCTTCACGCTGAGATTGGAATTCCGCTGCTGGAGGCGGGGATCGACCTACTGGTCGAAAAGCCCATCGCCGACGATCTGCCGTCGGCGGATGCACTGATCGACGCCGCGGATCGGAACGATCGTGTTCTGCAGGTCGGCCATCTCGAGCGCTTCAATCCGATCGTCGAGGCTGCGCGGCAGGAGGCCAAGCTTCCGCTTTTCTTTGAAGTCCAACGCATGAGCCCGTTTTCGGCCCGCAGCCTTGACGTGGATGTCGTCCTCGACCTCATGATCCACGATCTGGATATCGTTTTGAGCATGGTCGATAGCCCGATTGCCCGCCTGGAGGCAACGGGCGTGGCGATCCTGTCACCGAAAGCGGACATCAGCAGCGTGAGATTAGTCTTTGAAAACGGCTGTGTGGCCAACCTCACAGCCAGCCGAATTTCCGTGGACAAGGTTCGCAAGCTTCGCTTCTTCCAGCCGCGCCAATACATCTCGATCGACTACGCCAGCCAACAGGGGTCTATGTACGAGGTAAGTGAGTCAGGAAAAATCAAGCTTGTGCCCCTCGGAGCAAGCAAGGCCGAGCCTCTCGCTCGCCAAACAGAATCCTTTCTCGAAGCAGTCGAAACTCGTAACACTCCGCGTGTCTCGGGCCGTGGCGGCCGAAGAGTCCTCGACGTTGCGCTTAAAATAGTAAAGGAGATGGACCAACACGCTCGTGTTGTGGCAGCTACGATTGCCGCAAAACAAAAGTGAAACAGGGGGATGGGACAGAACACGAGTTGAACTTGCTGCTGGAGGACTACGGAAAGAGTTCTCGGCAGTGGTGGGAGACAGTTCATTCGGAAGTCCATTCCTCGCCGAACGCGATTCTCCGAGATCGCGATTCGCGGAACCCCCGTAGCGCCAAGGCCGACCGTCTCGCAGTCATCCTGCTTCTAGAAGACTATCCTTCGCGAGCCGAGCGCTGGCTGTCGCAATTCTCGTCAGCGAAGGTCCTCCGAGATAGGGACGACAACGCCGACCGGTCACCTTCAGACGCCACGCTCTCACCCTTGAACTTGCTTTTGGAGGGCTACGCTCCGGGAGCGCGGTTCTTGCTCCAGCTTCAGGAAAGTTCCGGGAAGGCTTTCGACTCGAATGGGCCTTCCAAGTCGAGAACGAGGGCGGAGCTTCCCCTGCAACCTTCGGCCTCCGCCGCGCTGCCGGGTGTCACTGCCAAGGTCGCCGAAGCAGGGTTGGATTCGGAGGCGCGGAAGCAAGCCTCCTCACAAGAGCCTCAAGCAGACGCACAGATTACCCGCCCCGTAGCCGCGCCGAGCGCCCCCGAAGAGGTGCCAGGCGTTCCCGGCGACGAGCCGGAGATTCGTCTACTGCTCAGATGGGGCGACTACATCGAGCCTTGGCGAAGACGAGGCAACGCGATTTCGGCGACCGTTCACGTCCTGGGGGTTTTACTTGTCCTGCTGCACTCCGCGCTGGCTCCGCGCGGAGTATTGCGGTCGACAGATCTGACCCAGCAACAGGAAATCAGTCTGTTTGCCCCAACAGCGGAGCAGCTTGCTCGGCTGACGCAGCCCCTGGCCGGGGAGGGTCCGCCGACAAAAGAATTTCGCGGAGCGCCGGAAGAAGCTCGCCCGCTGCTTGTGCTGCCGCAGATCATCGAACGCGAACCTCCGGTCGCCGAACCGGAACCTGCGCCGGATCCTCAACTGGAAGAGGAAACCACGCCTCCCGAACCCGAGCCGTCCGAAGCCGAAGCGGCCGCTCCTAAACCTTTGGAAACCGAAGAACCTGTAGAAACGCCCGCCGCGCAGAGCCCCAGCCCGGGGGAATTCCGCAGGGGCAGAGAGTTCGCGCGGGGGCCGACCGAGCTACCCGCCCCACGGGCCGCCTCTCGTCCGCTCGAAAAGCCCCAACTAGTGCTCGAAGATCCCAAAGCCAGTATGCCGAGCCGGCCGGGGCCTGTACAGCTTGGCAGCCTGGAGTTCAGTGCTCGAACGGGTAAAATTGCCGAGGGGGCCCTGCGGCAGCTCAGGGAGGGCGGTGTGCGTCAAGCGGTGGGAGACGGCTTTGGAACTGGGGGCTTAGGCGGTTATCTACCTCCCTCGCCCGGCAACACGGGCAGCAATCTCGAGCTGCTCAGCGACCCCCAAGGGGTGGACTTCCGCCCCTACTTGCTGCAGATACTTGCTACCGTCCGCCGAAACTGGATTGCCGTGATCCCCGAGAGTGCACGATTGGGGATGAGCCGGGGCCGGGTCGCCATCCAATTCGCGATCGGAAGCGACGGCTCCGTCCCCAAGCTGGTTATCGCTACATCTTCCGGTGCAACGTCTCTCGACCGAGCAGCGGTCGCCGGCATCAGCGCCTCCAACCCGTTTCCTCCTCTGCCGGCGGATTATTCCGGAAAAGACATCCGACTACAATTTCAATTTCGCTACAACATCAAGGGGCAGTGAGGCGGGCCATTCGTCGCTGACTAGCCGCCGTTCTCACGACAAAACTGTAGCGACAAGTCGCTGCGCCGTGTCGGCCCGTCCAGACCGTTCGCTGAACACTCGCCGCCGACAGCCCGGCGACAAATCGTCACCGGGACGTGGCGTCGCAGTCTTGCGTGCTGGAGTGAACCCCAAAAATGAGACAGTCGTGATAGCGACACTTTAGCCGGGAAAGGAACTGCGAGTGGGCAAGAGACGAGTTTACAAGTTTCCCGAAGAATACCGGAAGATGGCACTGGAGCGGCTGAAAAGCTGCCAGAGCGTGACAGCGCTGTCGAAGGAGCTGGGGATTCACCGAGGGCTGCTGTACAGGTGGCGAAATCGGATGGAGCCGACGGAGGAGGGGCCCGGTCCGCCGGTCGCCTCCCGCGAGCGGGAACTGCGCCAGGAGATCCGCGCGTTGCAGCGTCTGTTGGGGGATAAGACGCTGGAAGTGGATTTTTTCAAAGGCGCCTTCGAAAAAATCGAGGCTCGACGCCACGGCAGCGGCAGCTGTGGCGAGAAGGCGTCTACGACCAAATCCGGGAGTTGATGCCGCTGCAAGGCAGACTGAGTGTCGAGCGGATGTGCCGGCTGGCCCCAGTGAGCCGGGCTGGTTTCTATCGGTCATTCAAAGAGCAGATGCCGCTGGAAGAAGACATGGAAGTGCGGTCGGCGATCCAGGAGGTTGCCCTCGAACATCGGCGACGCTATGGCTACCGCAGGGTCGCGGCGGAACTCCGCCGGCGGGGGATGGTGGTGAACCACAAGCGCGTGGCGCGGATCATGCGCCAGGACGGGTTGCTCGGGGTCCAACCCCGGGCGTTCGTGGCCACCACGGAGGCCGATCATCCGCTGCAGGTTTACCTCAACCTAGCCGCCCGCATCAAGCTGACCGGGATCAATCAGCTGTGGGTGGCCGACATCACCCACATCCGGCTGAAGGCCGAGTTCGTTTATCTGGCCGTGGTCTTGGACGCCTACTCGCGGAAGGTGGTGGGCTGGGCGCTGGAGAGAACGCTGGCCGCCCGCTTGCCGCTGGCGGCACTGGAGCAGGCGATGGCCGAACGGCAACCGCCGCCCGGCCTGGTCCATCACTCCGATCGCGGTGTGCAGTACGCTTCCGGCGCCTACGTGAGGAGCTTGCGCCGCCAGCAAGCGATCCCCAGCATGAGTCGGCCGGCGAACCCCTACGACAATGCCAGTTGTGAGAGCTTCATCAAGACGCTCAAGCGGGAGGAGATCTACGTCAACGATTATCAGGATCTCGATCACCTGCGCGCGAACATCGAGGACTTCATCGAGCGCTACTACAACCGCTGCCGTCTGCATTCGGCGCTGGGCTATCGGCCCCCCGAGGAGTTCGAGCGGGCCGCCGGGACGAAGGCGGCTTGCGCCGGAGCGACGATGAGTTTTTTTAGGCAGCAGGAGATCTATCGATCCGATGGGAAGGGGTTGCTGAACGAGAAGCCGACCGCAGCCGGCTCCCCGAACCATCGTTTCGATGAGTCTCCGGCCGGCTATTCCTCGGCGGGTTGGTCTCCACCAGAGCCCGCCTCCGCTTCACCCGCCGAGGACCATGCTAGAACAGAAGAGGCTATGGGGAGAAGGAAAAACCATTGAACGGCGAGTGTCGCTACCGCCGATTGTCTCAGCGGAGGGGTTCACCCCAGTGCCGTGTCGCCATTCGTGGCGACATCGAGTCGCACGGACGATCGTGTCTGTACTGATGCCTAACAAAAACGACGCGTCATTGTTTCGATCTCGGACAGCAGTGATTCGGTCTCGAAGCCGTCGCGCCGGCATCCATCCTTCAGATTCTCGGGATTGTGGGCGTGATGATCAGCTCAGCCACAGTTGCGCGTGGGTGAAGGGTAGCCACGAATAGCGCTGCCGTGGCCAGATCTTCCGGTTGGAGCATGCTCTGGCGGGTTTCAGGGGGTGGAACTACCGGGCGGTCCTCCATCAGCGGAGTGTTCACTTCGCCCGGACAGATCAGGCAAGAACGGATTCCCCGCGGTCCTTCTTCGAGGTTGACCGTTCGACTAAGCCCGGAAAGACCGAATTTTGCCGCGATGTAGCTCGCTCCGCTGAGTGTGTTGGCCTGGACACCGGCCGTCGAAGAAATGTTGATGATCAGACCTTCGCCGCGTGCTCTCATTCCGGGGAGAACTTCGTGAAGGCAATAGTAAGCTCCCTTGAGATTTACGTCGACGATGCTGTCGAAGTCATCGGTCGACAATTCCTCGAGCGAGCGGCGCGAAACGTTGATGCCTGCGTTATTGACCAGGATATCGACGGATCCCAGTTGTTGCTCGCTCCATTCGACCATCTCGCTAACGGCTTCACGGTCGGCGATGTTGGCGGGCCTCAACAGAACTCGCTGGGCCGCCTCACCCGCGGCCTGCCGGGTTGCGTCCAACTTTTCTCTGGTTCTACCGACGGCAACGACTCGGGCGCCTTCCTGAGCGAAACACACTGTTATGGCCTGTCCGATCCCGCTGCCCGCCCCGGTCACGATGGCCGTTTTCCCTTCCAACTTCATCGCTGTTCTCCGTCCGTTCCTTTTTTCGCTCCAGCAGCTCGCCGAAGATTTGCGCGGGTTGTACAGATCCAGTCTTTAGCCGGCAGGGCAACAAAGAGAGTGACACCACCGAATTGCGGACTTAACGCTTCGAGGAGACAGCCGCGGGCTGTTCGGTGGCGGGTCGCGTCGCTACGACTTCCGCTAGGGCATCTCCCAGAGCCTGAATCCCCTCGACCAAAGCATCAACCGGGATCACCAGCGGGGGGGACACCTTGAGATAGGCCCCGTTGGTATGAAACAGCATCACACCTTGACGGACCGCGGCCCAGATCCAGTCCCAGGCTAATTCGGCGGCAGGCTGCCCGGTTACCGGGTCCTGCACGTGAACCGCTTGGAGCAGCCCCAACCCAGTCACATCGTATATGTATTCCGGAAAGCGGGCCTGCAGCTTGCGCAACTCCTCGCGGGCTAGCTTGCCTTTCTCTTCCGCGGCCTCGACCAACCCCTCGTCCTCGATTACCTTGAGATTGGCTAGGGCAGCCGCGCAGGAAAGAGGATGGGCCGCGTGGGTGGTCATGATTTCGCCCGGCGCGAGAATGTCCAAGACCTCAGCCGGGCCAAGGACTGCCGCCAAGGGCAGACTTGACGTCACGCCCTTCCCGATGCAAATCAAATCCGGCTGCACGCCATAGTGTTCGAAGGCGAACCACTTCCCTGTCCTTCCAAAGCCGGTTTGAACTTCGTCAAAGATAAGCAGCGCGTCATGCTGTTCGGTCCAACGTCGCAACGTTTCGACGTAGGAGACCGGCAGGGGAAGGCCCGTCCTGCCCTGAACGCTTTCTACAAATACCCCCGCAACCTGTTCAGGCGTTACTCCGGAAGCGGCCAGATCCTCCATGCTGCGCTCAAAAAACTCCTCCCAATCGGGTGGGTTGCGCTCAGCCTCGTCGTCGGCGACGCGCGGAAAGGGCAGGTGGTGAATGAACGGGCACGGATCAGGCAACCAAGGCTTGGCGGCACTGGTTCCCGAGAGCTGATGAGCACCCAATGTCCATCCGTGGTAGTCGCCCGAGAAGGTGAGAATGTGATTCTTACCGGAGTTCCGGCGCATTCCCCAGATCCGCGCCAAACGGAGGGCAGCCTCGATCGCCTCCGACCCTACGGTCCAGAAGTAGACCTTTTCCATGCCCGGCGGCGCCAACTCTAGCAGGCGCTCAGCTAGCTCCACGCGGAGGGACGAGACAAAGTTGAACTGCGCGAGTACGCCGGACTCGACGTGCTTGGCCAACGCCGCCCGCACTGCCGGGTGCCCATGTCCGCTGTTGGCGGCGACCGCGGTGGAGGTGAAGTCAATCCAGCAGTTCCCTTGTCCGTCGTAGACCTGGTAGCCTTCGGCGCGCTCCCACGCGATCGGGGGCTGAAAAGAGTTGACGATAGGAATCGTGCGATCGGTGTTTTCGAGTGTTTTCAAGGAACCCGGGGCCGGCAGGTCGGTCACAATCCGCCGGTGTGCGGTTTCGATCCGCGGGCCTGGCTCCGGCTTCTGCCGCAAGGAGTTCCTGAGAACGCTGGGCGCTGGATGTATAACGGGCGGTTTGTTCATGGGCGACTCCTCTCGGCTTCAGCAATCGCGAAACTGCTATTGCCTATTTTAGCGGCAAAAACATAGCCGCCAACTGGTCACAACTTAGCCGCCAACACCCATGCCGAACGACTGAAACGGTGGGAGTCACACCCCCAAGCGTTGCACACGCATCGGCAGGAGCGTATCCTCTTCCTTGGTACTCCATTTCATAAATACACTCACGTTTCGGGCGAGGGCAGGCGGGCACAGCATGCTGTGCCCGAAGTTCCCGATCGTCCGCCTGGCTTCTAAATCTAAATATACGTGACCGAACTTATGAAATGCCCTACTTAGTCGTCAAACACTCGAAATCGTAACTGCGGGGCCTAGAATGGGAGGTTCCATGTCAGATCTTGATCTCGATCGACACGTCGCTGAATTGGAAAAGGACGGTTACACCGTCGTGCCCGACGTCATGTCAGACTCGGAACGAACCGCCATGCGGCAAGCGATGCATGAGACGCTTGACGCGGAACAGGAAATCGCCCGCAGGTTCCGCTCGCAGACCGAGGACCTCTTGCATTGCTTTAATGTTCAGAGTAAACATCCTTTCTTTTATGGATTTCCCCTTCGTTCCCCTAAGCCGCTCCAGGTCGCCCGCAAAGTGCTGGGCGAGGACATGTTCATCCATAACGCGGCGATCCGCATCCCGCTGCCGACCGGCAGCAAAGAGACCATGCGGATGGGCGGGCAGCTCCATGTCGATTGGCACGACTTTACCGTCTTGCCCTTCGTTGGGGGCAAGCATTATCCGTTAGCGGTTCAATCCGCCTGGTGTATTTCTGAATTCACCAAGGAGAATGGCGGCACCTTGGTCTGGCCTGGATCGCACCTCTCTCTGGAAGCACCGTTCCAGGATTCGAGTACCCTGCCACCGGGATATATATCTCTGGAAGCACCGGCCGGGGCGGTTGTCATGTGGGACTCGGCTCTCTGGCACACAGCCGGGGTAAATCACAGCAATGAGCCACGCTATGCCGTCATCACCTACTTCCAACGTGTTTGGCTCAAGGGTTTCAACGATTGTCACCACTTCGCTTCACCGGAAGTGCGCGCCCAAATGACCGAGGAGGAGCGGCGCCTCTGGGGCCTTGCCGGCACGATCCCGCCGGGCACGCAGCTCCGCGGGATGACTCCCGAGCAAATCGCCGCGCTTACGCCGGAAGAGAAGTTGGTGCTCAACCTTCCCGTTTACGTTTGATGCGAAGCCGCCGAGCGGCAAACAGCACAACCCCGGCAAATCCAGTTTCAATCTATGTGGCTGCCGGCCCGGCCGATGAGCGACGGGCGGCTAGCGAGATCGATGTCGCCACGAATGGCGACACGGCACGCAAGAATGCGTGCGCCACAAGCAAACGACCACAGGTCTTTCAGAAACCCGAGACACTCAGGCCTTTTCAATGACAAAGGACGCGGACTGCATCATCATTGGCGCGGGACACAACGGCCTCGTGGCGACCTGGTATCTGGCGCGCGCCGGCTTGAAGGTCATCGTTCTGGAGCGGCGCAGCGTCGTCGGGGGCGCGGCGGTAACCGAGGAGCTGTTTCCCGGCTACCGCCTGAGCGTCTGCTCTTATCTTTGCCACATTTTGCAGCGAAAGATCATCGACGACTTGCAGCTTCGCAAGCACGGCCTCCACATCTACCCGTTGGACCCAGTCGCGTTGTCTCCGTTTGGGGACGGCAGCTACTTTTGGGTTTGGCACGACGCCGAAAAAACAGCCCAGGAGATAGGCCGCATGTCCGGCGTCTCGGCGGCCGATGCGAACGCCTACCCGAGGTGGATTCACTTCTGGGAGCAAGCCGCGGGCTTGCTGCAACGCTATTTCTTGCAGGCACCGCCGACGGTCGAGCAGGTTGCGTCGGACGTTCAGGGTACTCCCGATGAGCAGGTTTTCGAGGCCTTGTGCGAAACTCCGCTGCGCGCCCTGGCCGCGCGTTATTTCAAAGACCGAGGGTGGCGGGCGCCGCCATAGGCAGCAGCGACTACGGGCAGATCAGTGCGCCGGGGAGCGGGCTGCCTCTTGCTTACTTCAAAACCAACTTGCTGACGGCGGACGAGGATTTCGGGATCGTGCGCGGCGGCATGGGCGGCATCACGCAGGCCATGGCGCGGTCGGTCGTATCAGCCGGCGTCGAAACTCGCACCGATACGACCGTGAATCAAGTGGAGGTGGAACAGGGAGACGTTCGAGGCGTCAAGCTCGAGAGCGGTGAGTCACTAAGCGCCCCTATCGTGCTGTCGAATGCCGATCCGAAATCGACTTTTCTATGCCTCGTTGATGAATCAGACCTGCCGGGCAACTTCGTCACCGAGGTGCGGTCGCTGACGACACGTTCCGCATCACTGAAATTCCACGCCGCACTCAAGAAGCTGCCCGACTTCTCGCGCTTTCTGCGCCCGGACCAAGATGAATCGGCGCTCGCGATGATCCGCATTTGGCAGGACGTCGACGGAATTGAAGCGAGCTGGCGTGACGCCATGTCGGGCATCCCGACCCGCTACCCGCTCATGCAAGTTCAGATTCCGTCCGTCGTCGACCCGACTCTGGCGCCTCCCGGCCAACACGTGATGTCAGTCTGGGTGACGTACGAGCCGGCGCACTTACGCAACGGCTCATGGGATTCAGTCAGGCAAAGCATCGGCGAAGCGCTCCTCGACGAGCTGGCAAATTACGCATCAGACATCCGCGACTGTATTGTTGAGTGGGATCTATTCACACCCGAAGACATCTCTAAACGGATGGGAATGACGGACGGCAACATCCGCCACCTGGACATGTCTCCGGGGCAAATGCTCTCCCAAAGGCCGCTGCCGGGCTGGGCAGACTACCGAACACCCATTGACGGGTTGTACTTATGCGGCGCCGGCACTCATCCGGGCGGCGAAGTAACTGGAGCGCCGGGACACAACGCGGCTCAGGCGGCGTTGTTGGCAGCTAAGAGCCTCTAGCCCATTCAGCTCGTGGCAAAAGTGGGTTGGGGCAAAAAATGGGGACTGCCATCCGATTTTTGCAGTCCCTCCTCATATTAGAAACGAAGCAAGGGTGAGGGGGAAAATTCGCCTATCCCTACCGGCGGGGTGCAACGCGTGTTGGCAAGCCGGCGCTCCGCTAGCCACGTCGAAGAATTTCCGGCAGATCCTTCGAAAAAGCGTTCCGCGTGAGAACTTGATCACACCCGGCGGTGCGCGCGGCTTCAATCAGCTCTGACATTTCATGTTGGACAAACCCGACCAAGGGCGTCTTAGTGGTATCCGGGTCTGCCTTCAGCTTCGCGATCAATGACACCGGGTTGAAACCACTGGCGTTCAGGTCCAGGATGATCAGGCAAGCGGCATCCCGGCCTTTGGCCAGAAGATCCTGCTCCGAGTTAGCAAATTCCAACGTTGCACCGACCTGCTTCGCCGTGGCGCTAATCTTGGCGGCGAAGAACAAATCAGGGACGATAGCGACTACCTTGGCTCCATCATTCATAGGCGCTCGCGACTTGTCGTCAGATCCGTAGCGCTCATCTCCGCACGGCGCTCACTGCTTTCGTCTAGCAGACCGTGGTGAATCTGCTACAGTAGTTTAGCCCACATTTGAAGCTGAAGTCTCTACTCGCTGCTCAACAGTGTGGGCCGGCCAGGCAACTTACCTTCCGCACCGCCATTTTATCAGCTGCGTGAGGCAGCGGGCCAACGCAAAGGCGAACTGCCACTGAATCGACCCGATGCCGTCAGGGGCAAAAAGAATCTCCGTCGCCCACAGCCCGGACGCCGATGACGCGTTCATGTTCTACGCCCTAGCCACGGGTAAAGTGCGATCCAATCTCGTAGAATTAGAGCACGTTTTGCGTGATATCCAGACGCTGAATGAGGCGGCAGCGGAAAGTCGCTACGATATGACCGCGATTTCCTTTCATGCCTACCCCTACGTCGCCGACCGATACATCTTGACCACTTCAGGATCAAGCGTAGGCGACGGGTACGGGCCGGTCGTGGTCTCAAAACACGGCCTGTCGCCCTCGCAATTAAAAGGGAAAAAGATTGGCGTGCCCGGGATTACCACGACCGCTTATTTGGCCTTGCGGCTGTTTGAGCCGGACTTCGAAGCACGGATCATCCCTTTCGACGAGATTCTCGATGCCGTCGAGACTGAAAAGGTGGACGCTGGTGTCGTCATTCACGAAGGTCAGCTCAGTTACAACCAGACCGGGCTGCGGCGCGTAATCGACCTGGGTGCATGGTGGAAGCAGCAGCACAATCTGCCGTTGCCGTTGGGCGCGAACGCCGTTCTGCGATCGCTGACGCCGGAGCTTCAGCGGGAATGCAGCCGGTGCCTAGGGGAAAGCATCCGCTACGGCCTCGATCACCGCCAGGAAGCCCTCTCCTATGCCCAGGAATTTGCCCGGGGCATCGATCAAGACCTAGCCGACAAGTTCATTGGGATGTACGTGAACCACCACACGACGAGCATGCAGCCCGAGGTCGTCGAATCCGCCCAGAAACTTTTAGATTTGGGACATGAAACCGGACTTATCCCGCACCGCGTCAAAATCGAGTACGTATAATAATCGCAGTTCAGCTCCTTTTCAAGACCTCACCCACCAGCGACGTCATGCGTATTCGTCAACTCCTTCGGCCGGGCGCTCCCTTGCTGCTGGTATCACTGCTCACCGCGGGACTACCGGCCCAAGTTGGAGAGATCAAGCACTCCAGTCCGAAACGGCGTATGAAGGCAGCCCAGAGGCTGGGAGGCCTCGGCGACCCGCAACACATTCCGGCCCTGCGTGAGCTGCTGAAAGATCCTGTCGCGGACGTCCGCGCAACCGCCGTAGACTCCATCGTGCGCATTGGAACCCAGCACAGCCTCGATCCATTGATGGAAGCAACGCGGGATTCCACCCCCGGGGTCCAGATTATGGCGGTGGATGGGCTGGTGAACTTCTACAAGATCGGGTACGTCAGGAAAGGCTTCAAAGCCTCCCTGAAAAACTTCGGCCGCGACGTGCGAAATCGATTCGCCGAGCCTAGCGAGGTGATCATCGAACCCTATCTCGACGTCTCGCCTGAGGTCATCAAGGTGATCGCCCGAGTGATTGACGGGGGGAGCAGCATGGAGTCCCGCGCTAACGCCGCTCGGGCCGCCGGCGTGCTTCGCGGCAAAGGGGCGCTTCCGGAACTCAAGGAGGCGCTGCGGTCCAAAGACACCATCTTGATATTGGAATCGGTGCGCGCGATTGAAAAAATCGGTGATCTGAAAGCCGGCCAGTCCCTGACTTTCTTGCTGCATGATCTGGACGAAAAAGTCCAACTGGCCGTTGTCAAGGCGATAGGTCAGTTAGCGGTGAAGGAGTCCATCCCGGAGCTGGTAGGCCTGATCAAGACGAGTTCGGAAAAGAAGATCCGGCGGCAATCTTTGATTGCGCTGGCCAAGATGCCCGACTCGGACCAGCGTTCGATTTTCGTGCTTTACTTGAAAGACAAAGACCATCAGGTTCGCGCAGCCGCCGCGGAGGGAATTGGCCGGGCCGGGGAAAAGCAAGACCTGAAGACAATTTTGGACGCGATCGCCAACGAACGCAGCGAGTCAGCCCGATTGTCCATGGCTTTTGCCGCGGTTCACCTCGGGGACATATCGTACCTGAGATACCTGCTAGACGGCCTGAACTCGCTGTTTCACCGCGGAGAAGCACGGCCCTTCCTGGTAGAGCTGTCACGAAAACCAGAGGTTCTTTCCGAGCTATACGATCCGCTGACCAACGGAACGAAAGACCAGAAGAAGGAGCTGTCCTACGTGGTCTCTGTCAGCGGCAATCGAGAAAGCTTGCCTCATCTAGAGAAATTGACCCACGACGCCGACTCCAAGGTGGCCCAAGCCGCCATTCGTGCTATGAGGAATCTACAAGCGCGGCTTTAGCCCGCTTTTCTGCCTGAAAATAGATCCCGTCTGTAACAAGAACTCCGTTACGGGGCCATACTTTCATGCTTCTGGTTGTACGAAGTTCATGCCGAGTCACCACGTGACGAGGCGAAGGGCGTGAGAGGGCCGTCAAGACGAGGCGTGCGCAGCTCAGCGCCCAGTTTCTTGAAACAATGCGGGCGTACCTGAACAGTACGGTGAGCAAGCACAACGAATCAACGGCGGGCTTATCGCGTGGTTCGACCGTCAGGTGACGAGACAGGCGGGCTAGGAGGTTAGCGCTTTCTTTGCTTTTGCTGGCCCACGCGGACTTTCGCCGAAGTGTTCTTGGCTTCTTCCCAGGCCTTCCAGTCGAAACGGGCCGCGGCATCTTTCCGGTAAGCTTCGACGTCGGCGTTTTTCGGAAGTACAGCCACGATGGTGGTTGCACCAGGGCCGTCGGGGTTCTGTATGCGGTATTTCTTCGTGTTGGGGATGCCCATTTTTCTTCACTCTATCACAGCTGTGGCGCTCTCCCCAGTAGCCAGCCCTCCCAGGGGTCTGGGCTGTCCCTGTAGCGTAGGGCCCGGTGCCGTTCCCGAGACCTGCGTCCGTTTTGTGTATGTTTTTCCGGACAACCCTTCCCTGATCAGGGCGGCTTGCTAGAGTCGGACGTCGTAACGTCGCCCTTCGGTCCTGAACACGGTTCTGGGAAACCGAATCAAAAGCCGCGGGTCTGGGCCAAACAACCGCCCAGCCCTGCGGTACGGGACTCGCTCAGCCGGGCAACTCATTCGCGGCAAGACCGGGACGTACACCCAGCGTCACCGCCCCTACCGTGCCCATCTCGGCTGGTTCGCTTCCTATAACGACGGGCAAGAAAAGAAACTGGCGGTCGTGGTCATGTTGCGAGGCGGTCCGATGATGTATGGCCCCCCGATTCTTAGCCCCATACCTCTGTGCACTCTCTGGCTTCGGGTCAAAACCGGCCGCTCTCTGACTGCTAGACGCCGAGCGCGAGCACCATCGGACCAATTTGGCCAGGCGCAAATAACTGTGCCGCTTGGTGTTGCACCGTAGGTCCTACCCCAAGTTGGGACTTTTCCCTATTACTAGGGGGTACCAAAGTGGGGTTGACTTACATCCCCAGGTGGAGCAACATAATCAATCATTACACCTATGTTTGCCTAGATGAGCGGTCCGGCAAATACGTAGGCAGATTTCGGAGGTTGTGCAAGTTTCGCCGATCCCGAAATTGGTCGCCTCCTCTGCGATCCGCATCATTGGAGAGCCGTCATGAAAACCGCTGACCAGAATCACCGGTGTATGAGACTTTCGTCAGCCGCCCGCCTCCCGCATTTTGGAGGGGGTGTAGCGCTCCTTGTGCTTGCGCTGCTCGCGGTGAGCCCTGCATTCGGGCAGGACCTATCACCCGGATCACGGCCCCTGGGGTTCGAACGGTCCGCTTTCGATCTCGACCGGTTCGCTGAGCAGTCTGATGTTATCGTTCGAGGCATCGTTTCGAGCAAGGAGCCGAAGTGGGTGAGGAGAGTCCTCTATACGCACTATGACCTGGTGGTTCAGGAAACGATTCACGGTCAAGCTCAGAGCAGTATTACGGTCGCAGTATTGGGCGGAACGGTGGGCAATATTCAACTCGCGGTCCCGCATACACCCAACCTGAACGTCGGCGACGAAATCATCTTTTTCGGTCAGTCTTTCGAAGGTCAGCCAAGCTTCAAGCCCGTCGGGCTCGGGGCCGGCGTTGTTTCGGTCACTCCGGGAAGCGGCGGCAGTGGGGTGCCTACGGTGGCGCCGAGAGGAAAGTCCGAGAGCCTCGAAAATTTCTTGGATGAAGTGCGGTCGAGTCGGCACAACGAGGAGCACTTTAGGCGGCGGAACGAGGAGCAGTCGAGGGGGAGACTGTGAGCCCAAAGATGATGCGTAAGGCGAAAGGATCGTTCCTGCCATTGCTTTCCTTGCTGCTGTTGGGTTTGGCGTTCATGTGGGTCGGTACGTTTACCCCGGCCAACCTCAGGGCCGGCGACAATCTCGATATGCAACCTGCCGAGGGCGGCCCGATCTACGATTTGCGTTGGGACCCGAGGCTGTTTGATCCCTCGGGGTTCATCGAGTGGTTCCATAACCCGTCGTTGATTCCGATTAATCCGGCTGCTTTCGAAACAGAAATCGAGACGGCGTTCAACAACTGGGAAGCCGTCGGTAGTCTGCCAGGGTCACCACTTGTTCCGGAGGTGAACAAAGGATCAACGACAACCACGGCGAACCCGCGCTTGTTGGATGGCATTAACACGGTTGGGTGGGTCCAGGTCGACTTCTTCGGCGGCTTCCTCGCCTGGGCTCCTTGTTATTTCTTGACGGAGCCCACGACGACGATCAATCAGGGTGGACAGACCAAGTTGCCTATCGATGACATGGGCGGCACGATTCCCTTTCCTGGCGCTGTTGGGGTGACTTATCCCCCGGGCACTGCGGTCGACTGCTGGGTGGAGTTTGACGCCTTCGATAACTGGTCGACAAACGCGGGACCCGTCGGGGGTCAGTACGATGTTCAAGCGATCGCGACACACGAAAGTGGTCACTTTCTAGGAGTATCCCATTCGACGGTCGGTCTGGCCTTGCCGCTGAACGCTGAGACCGCGACGATGGTGCCGGCGGGGACCAGCGGCAACATCGACCTTCGCAGCTTGGCGGAAGACGACATCGCCTCGATCATCAGAACCTATGCCAGAAACTCGACGCCACCGGGCGCGCAAACCGCGGGCGGCCGCGGACTGATTGAATTCACCCTTATGAAGGGCGCCGCCTGCGTACCGGCTACAGGGGTAGCGGTCTGGGCCTATGAGACCTCGGGGGGGGGCTGAACGGCGCGAATCGCGTAGAGACTTTCAGCGGATCGCAATTCCGAGATCCTCTCGGCGAGCCTTACAACGGTTCAGTCAAGCTGAACGTTCCTCCCGGAGGCCCTTATACGATCTACGCGCGCACGCTGGAAGACAACGGCACATCGTCCGGCGGGCTCTACTCGGCGTTTCGCTATAGCAATACAACGATCAACTCAAACACGATGGACCCGAACGCCCTAACCCAGGAGTTTGACAACCTTGCCACGGTCGCCTCCATTACCGCGGGTAACACGGTGGACTTAGGGACGGTTGGCTTTCTCGGCTGCTGGATTCCGGTTACGAGCTCGGATGTCGACATTGAGATGACGGCGTCGACGGCTCCGGCGACGGCCACGTTGGGTGGCGACATTGCTGTGACGTCGAGCTTTACGAACCAGGGATCGGCAGCGTCCGAACCTTTCGAAGTGGGTTTCTACTTCTCTGGGGACGCCACGATCGACACCGATGACGCCTTCACCGGATTCACCTGCACGATCGGCGGTTTGGGAGTTGGAGCTAGCGATTCCTGCGACGGAACCGTACCCGTGCCTGCCGTAGCTCCCGGCACTTACTTCGTGGGCGCGCTGGCGGATATCCACAACGTCGTTCACGAAAACAACGAACTAAACAATGCTTTCGCCGCGCCGCCGCAGGTCGTGGTCTCCTCCGACCCGCTCAATCCGATAGTCAACCCCAGCTTTGAGGACAACGGGGGCAGCTTCCACGGCTGGAACATCAAGGAACTGAGCCGGGCATCGAATCCCCAGTTGCCGCTGACGGTTGTTGGCCCGGGTTACGAGTACCCGGCGCCGTTTTTCTTTGATGGTTGCTGTTTCTTTCTCGATTACTTTGCGAGTCAGCCGACAGACGGTGCGTTCGCGGCCGTGCACGATTTCAATGGTGACGACCAGGGAACGCTCAGCACCACGCTTGTCAACCGCAGGGAACTGTATCAAGACCTGACGCTCCCCGCGGGAACCACCACCTTGGAGTTCGACTATCGAGCCGCCTGGGAGTTGTATCGGTTTGGTGCGACGCAGGACCGTACCTTTGGCGTCGAGATCCAACCGGCTGGGGGAGGTACCGTCCTCCTTGCGGAGACGATTCTGAACGCGACGTGGGGAGCAGGACCGCCCATAGGGACCGGCTTTGAAGAGGATACCGACAACCCGACTGGCGTGGGAGGGCCATACTTGCCCGGCAATGTTAACGTGAGCACCCTCGCGGGGCAGGACATCCGTCTCATGTTTGTCTGGAACGTTCCCGAACCGAGCACGGGCTTTGCCTACTTCCAACTCGATAACGTCCGGCTCAACGTTACGCCCGGCGCAGCGACGATGGTCGACAACCTAGCCACCGCGGACTTCGCGACGGCTCGAGGGACGATCGATGGCGGGACATCGTATCTGAACACGCATCAGCAGGACGACGGGTACGAACAGCTGACTGAAGAGCAGAAAGGCGGTAACTCTTCGAATGCGCGCAGCCTACTGGACCACACTTGGGAGTTCAATGTGGTCGCGGGGTCAAGCTATGTATTCAAAGTCGACGCGTTCCATTCCGGTACAGAAGACGACTTCGACTTCTCGTACTCACGCGACAACTCCACGTTCACTCACATGTTGACCGTCACCAAGACATCGGATGACGACGTGGAGCAGATGTATATGTTTCCGGAGGACGTGGCGGGTACGCTCTATGTCCGGGTGGAGGATACTGACGGCAGCCGGGGGACCGTCCAGCTTGATACGCTCTTCGTCGACTCGATGGTAATAATGACGGTGACAGGAGGCGGCGGCAACACCGCTCCCATAGTCACCATCGCCGCGCCGGTGAATGGATCGAGCTCCGACGAGGGCGTCAGCATCGGCTTTGCGGGTACGGCTAACGACTCGGAAGACGGCTATATCAGCGCCAATCTGACATGGACCTCCGATCTGGACGGCAACATTGGTTCAGGCGCCAGTTTCTCGACGTCCACACTCAGCGTAGGCACCCACACGATCACCGCCTCCGTTACTGACAGCGGTGGGTTGCCCGATAACGACAGCATCACAGTTACGGTCAACTCAGTTGGCGGCATCACGCTATCGGCAAGTGGCCGCAAGGTGCAAGGTGTGCACCATGCCGATCTCACCTGGAGCGGAGCGACACCATCCCCTGACGTCGATGTCTATCGAAATGGGGCGGTTGTGGCCACTACGTCGAACGACGGCTTCTATACCGACAATACAGGTCAGAGGGGTGGGGGCAGCAGCTACACCTACCAGGTATGCGAAGCCGCCGGCACCTTGATATGCTCCAACGAGGACACGGTCAACTTTTAGGTTCTGCGTCCAGCAGTGGGGCTGAAACCTGCTCATACTTCACGAAGAACGGTGAAGCCCATTTGGTACCGCTATAAGGGGCAGTCCGTAACCCAGGAGCCGTGACGACCCCGCCGTTCCGGCTGACGGCGCATCGGGATCCACAAACATCGGCACCCGTATCACCATTTCAGCACCCGGCGAGGGACAGGATCCTCGTCTCATAGGCCACCAGACAAAGCCCACCCGGGATTTGTTTCCTCCCGAAGTTGCCCCCGCACCAACCGCCCACGTAAGCTGGTTCTACCAAGCCGCTTCACTCATGGGCCGAATCCGTATTCTTCCCGACGTGGTGGCGAACAAGATCGCCGCCGGCGAGGTTGTCGAGCGCCCTGCCTCGGTCGCCAAAGAACTCCTCGAAAACTCACTCGACGCCGGCTCGAAGAGGTTACGTGTCGAAGTCGAACGGGGAGGCAAGCGGCTGGTTCAGGTCACAGACGACGGCGCGGGCATGGGTCGAGACGACGCCATGCTGGCGTTTGAGCGGCACGCAACCAGCAAGCTAAGGGAAGTCAAAGACCTGCTGTCCATCGCGACGCTGGGGTTTCGTGGTGAAGCGATACCCTCGATCGCGAGCGTTTCCCGCCTGACGCTTGAGACACGCAGCGAAGAAGAGCCGACCGGCACACGCGTAGAAGTGGCCGGCGGCAAGATGGTCAATGTTGCCGAAACCGCTCTCCCCAGGGGAACTACGATCACAGTCCGGGACCTCTTTTACAACGTACCGGCCCGCCGGAAATTCCTACGCACCGAGAAAACCGAGTTGGCTCATATCGCTTCGCTGCTTACGCACTACAGCCTTGCTCACCTGGATAAGTCCTTTCAGCTCGCTCACGAGAAGGGATCATTGTTTAACGTCACCCCGGTGAAGAGCCTGCGGGAGCGCGTCTTTCAAGTGTTTGGCGCCGAGACTCTGGATCAACTCGTGGAGCTGTCACCCGCCAGGCGCGAGTTGGAGGTGCCGCCCAGCCCGGTTCCCCGCACGCAGGCCGTCGCCGCCGCCCGCGCGGCTGAATCCCAACTCAAACACCAGACATTTCAGGTCACTGGGTTCGTATCCAACCCGCAGATCCAGAAGCTAAACCGGAACTCCATCTACACCTTCGTCAATCGGCGGTTGATCCGTGACCGTCTGCTGCTGCATGCCATCTCCAGCGCCTACCACAACATCATCCCGCCCGGCAGCTTCCCGTTCGCATTGCTGTTTCTCGAGATGGCTTGCGAAGAAGTGGATGTCAACGTCCACCCGTCAAAGACCGAGGTTCGCTTCCGGCATCAATCATTTGTTCACGATTTCGTTCGCGACTCGATTCGCGAGCGGCTGATGGAATCAAAGCCGGTGTCGACTTTTACCGTTCCCCCGGAAATCACCCCGGTCGGCCCACAGCCGGCGGCTTCGCTGCCCTATTCGGAGTCCACCACGCTCGTCCAACAGGCATCCGAAGCCTCAAGCTTTGATCTGAAACCACCTTTGGCCCCCGCCGGACGCTTCGATTTCAAAAACACGCCGCCAATCGAGTTCCCTTCGGGAGGGGGCTCGGACTTCGCTCGGCAAGCCGTCGAAGTTCCGGCATCCGAGGCGGCACCGCAGCCGGCTCGGCCCAGCGAAGAGGTCGCCCCCAAGCGGGGCGAGACTCCGGACGTCCAGCCGCAACTGCACAGCCGCGCACCGCTGCGAGAAACTCCGCCAGAATCCATGGCCAAGCTAGGCGACTTGCACCCGCTCGGCCAGATCAAAGAAAGCTTCATCGTGGCCACCGCCGAAGACGGTCTCTGGATCATCGATCAGCACGTCGCGCACGAGCGGATCTTGTTCGAAAAAGTGCTCCGCGAGCGCTCTCAAGGTACGGTGGAAAGCCAGCGCCTGCTGATGCCCATCATCATCACGCTGCGGGCCGACCAGCAGTTGAAGTTCGCCCAAATCGAAGAGGAGTTCCGTGCCGGCGGTTTCGACCTCGAACCCTTCGGTAACCGCACGATTGCTGTCAAAGCGGCTCCGGCAACCCTATCCGCCCCGCAGGTCGAGGCGCTAATCCAAGATATTCTTGACACTCCGGAAAAGGAACTCCGGGCCCTTTCACTCGAGGATCTGCAACGCAGGATCTCGGCGACAATCGCCTGCCATGCCGCCATCAAAGTAAACATGCCGCTCGACCACGCCAAGATGCGCTGGCTGCTGGATGAGCTGGCCAAAACCGACTGTCCGATGTCCTGCCCCCACGGCCGTCCGATTGCACTGAAGTACGGCCTGAAGGATATCCTGAAGGCGTTTCACCGCATTTGAGGGCCCGCCTATGCCGTTTGTGCAAAGCGAAGTCGATGAACTTCTAGCGAAATGTCACCGCCGGTGCCATATCTTGGCGCGCGGCTCCCCTTGGTCTTCGGCGCACCCAGCCGAACTAGCCGGATACTCCACAACAGGGACCGCACCCATTTGCTAGAATATCTAGTAACACGTATTTCGGGAGAAACCCCTGTGCCTGACGGCGTCGTCAAAGTTCAAAAAAACAAGAACATCACCTTGCCGGCCTGGCTGATGCGGCGGTTTCACGTGGAAGCCGGCGACTACCTCTTGCTTCAAGAAACTGAGAACGGAGTTCTGCTTAAACCGGCGAAACTGGTAGACCCCTCCCAGGCCTATTTTTGGACCAAAGAGTGGCAAACGGGCGAAAGCGAGGCGGAAGAGGACATTCAGCACGGCCGTGTAAAGCGACTTAAGAATGTCAACGACCTAATGCGAGAGCTTCGGCGTTGATCGCATTACTTCGCACCGAGCGGTTCAAGAAGGATTTCAGGCGGCTGCCGCGCGAAATACAAACCCGCACCGCGAGGGCTTTAGAGCTATTCCTTTCAAACCCGAGGCATCCATCGCTACACGTCAAGAGAATGGAGGGCACCCCGGGCGTCTGGGAGCTACGGGTAAGCCAGAACTATCGCCTCACCTTCCAGTTCGAACAGGAGAGTATTCTGCTACGCCGCATCGGAACCCACGACATCCTTAACCGCGCATAGGTTACCTTTTCCACTTAGATGTAGTTGGCGGTTGCGCCTCTGTACCTAAGCTCCATACAACCCGTCCCGGCGGATGTAGGCGTCCACCTCGGGAGCAACCCAGTCGTCGGCGGGCTTCCCGTGTTTCAGCCGTTCACGCAGCTCGGTGGATGAAATCGGAACATTGACGCTGTCGAGCCAGTGAACGTGTGCGCCTTCAGGAATTTCGGGTCGGCTGTTCGTTTCCCCTGCCCGGCTGACAACAATGAACTCCACCATCCCGACTACATCACGCCAGCGAAACCACTGCTTGATCTCAGCGAAGGCGTCTGCGCCAAGGACGAAGAAGAGCCGGTCCCCGGGCGCGGAGGTCTCCCTGACCCGCCGAAACGTATCGATCGAATAGTGGGGCCCGCTTGTCGCGCTGGGGTCTTCTAATCGAGAAGCGACGAAGCGAGTGTCCTGCTTCGACGCCAGCTCAACCATCCGATAACGGTGTTCGTAGTCAGCTTGGGTGGGATTACGCCGGTGAGGCGGACGGCCCCCTGGGACGAACAGCACTTTCGTTAACTGGAATTCGTCCGCCGCCGCCTTCGCTGCTTCCGTATGTCCCCGGTGGATGGGATCAAACGTGCCGCCAAAGATGCCGATGTTCACTTTGCCCCGACCGCGGATTCACGGGACTCGCGCACCCGCGACCCCAGATAATGTTTCAGCTTCTCGACGCCCTCGCCCGTTACAGCCGAGATGCGGAAGAACGGCAGTCCCTCTCGCTGGCAGAACCGTTGCAAGCCATCGGCCCTTTCGGTATCTTGCAGAGCATCAATTTTCGAAGCCGCGACAACCATCGGCTTTTGAGGCAGCGCGGCAGAAAAGCTGGCTAGCTCCTCGATAATCACACGGTAGTCATCGACCGGATCACTCTGCCTGAGGTCGCTCATGTCGATCAAGTGAACCAGCAGACGCGTCCGCTCTATATGGCGTAGGAAGCGTGTACCAAGACCATGACCGAGGTGCGCACCCTCGATCAATCCTGGAATGTCGGCCACCATGAAGCCGTCGAATTCATCCATGGCGACCACGCCAAGGTTTGGCTGCAACGTCGTGAACGGATAGTCGGCAATCTTGGGGTGAGCGGCCGAGATCCGTGAAATCAGGGTGGACTTACCCGCGTTAGGAAATCCGATCAACCCGACGTCAGCCAGCAGTTTCAGCTCCAACTTCAGGCGTCGCTCCTCCCCCGGCCTGCCGGGCTCAGAGCGGCGAGGCGCCTGGTTGGTCGCACTGGCAAACCGAGCATTGCCGCGGCCTCCGTCCCCGCCACGCGCCGCCACGAATTCTTGGTCCGCGGCTTCGAAGTCAAACAGCTTTTCTCCCGTGTCGGCGTCGTGGACCACTGTCCCGGCGGGAACCTCGAGTACCAAGTCCTCCCCGCCCTTGCCGGTCTTGTTGCTGCCCTCTCCGTGACGGCCTCGGGGCGCTTTGTGTTGCGGTCGAAACCGGAAGTGGACCAGCGTATTGTGCCGTTCGCTGGACCGCAAGATGACGCTCCCCCCTCGGCCGCCGTCACCACCACTGGGCCCACCGTGGGGCACGAACTTCTCGCGGCGAAAAGCTACGCAGCCGTTACCGCCGTCGCCTGCTTTGACGGAAATCAGAGCCTCATCGACAAACATGAGCGACACTCCAGCATAGCTGTTTGAACTTTCTTTCGGCCGCCCGCAGGCGACCAAGCCGGAACGCCTGATGCCTGACTCAGACTAGCCGAGCCCGCAAGGGCGCGGTCGAGCCGTCAGGTACCGATCTTCCAAGCGGTCGGCTACGGCCGTGGGGGCGAGGGGGAACGGCCGTTGCAGGTTGCATGGGGAGCGCTCCCCATCTCTCGTACGGCGTTTTCGAAAAATCGGGTATAGCAAGCCAATTCGCTTCAGCCAACGGCCGCAAGTCTCGGCAAAACGACCGCCGAGCCATGCGCTACGGGATCTTCCGTGAGATCACTCGGCTCTATAGCGAGTTTCTTCCCGAGAACACGAATTTGAATGAGCAGGAAGATCCGTTCCCGAGACCGGTCGTGTACGATAACCAGCGGGAGATCATAGGGCAGTTGGTGCGGGGAATAGCAAGGCTATTGTCGGTCGCCCGGGAAATCCGGGAGGATTACGAGGCCGGAGTGTTTACCATAACTCACCACCGACATCTCCTAGAAAACGCGTATTACATCAAAGACATCTTCCACCGGAATATGGCGTAACGGCTCAACGAGGTGCTTGAAACGACGGGGGGGGGTGTCAGCGCAAATGCTGCGCCACTACTACACGGCCGGCTACTTGAGGCGGGACGATTATCGGGATTTGCAGGCTGTCTTGAAGGACAAGGGATTAGCGGAACGGGCGCCGGCTGTTTAAGCGGGAGTGTGGAGCTCGCTGGGGCCCGTCGCCAGAAGGGCCTCGCCTTCGGAACGCGCGATAAACGCGGAGCAAGAAAGGTCGCCCGTCACATTGACCGACGTGCGGAGCATGTCGAGGATGCGGTCCACACCGAGGATCAGAGCGATCCCCGCTTCGACCTTGTCGCCGAGGCCCACGGACTGCAAAACGACAATCAACATGATGATACCCGCGCTGGGGACACCCGCTGTGCCGATGGACGCCAGCGTTGCGGTCAACACGATAGTCAACTGAGCGCTAAGATCGAGCGGGATGTTGTAGATCTGGGCAATGAACATGACGGCCACGGCTTGATACAAAGCCGTGCCATCCATGTTGATGGTAGCTCCGAGCGGCAGTACGAAACTGCTTACTTGCTTGGAGACGCCCAGCTTTTCTTCCGCGGTCCTCATCGTGACCGGCAGGGTTGCGCTGGAAGACGAAGTCGAAAACCCGAAAATCGGGGCGGCGACGATGCGCCGGAAAAACGAGATCGGATTGAGGCCCGCCGCGAGGCGCACCATCACCGAAATCGTCCCGAACATGTGAAGGAGCAGTCCCAGGATTACCACTAGCGAGTAAATGAGCAGACTGCGAAGAAGGTCGAGTCCAAACTGCGCGACGATCGAACCAATCAAGGCAAACACGGCGTAGGGAGCCAGTTTCATCACCCAGCCGATAACGATCATGGAGGCGCCGTTGACGCCCTCGAAAAAAGACATGACCGCGCCCTTTTGCTCCCGGGGCAGTAAGCTAACGGCGGCCCCGAAGACCACGGAAAAGAAAATCAGCGGCAGAAGGTCGAATTCCGCGGCGGCCTGCACTGGGTTGCGCGGAATCAAGTTCAACAGGACGTCCTTGAGAGAGGGAGACTCGGCGGCCATCTGCATCTTCCCGGCCGCTTCGCTCTCGAACTGCGCGGCCAGTTGGTCGCGCGTTTGGGGGTCCACGCTGCTCCCCGGTTGGAACAGGTTCGAAACACCCAGTCCGATGCTGACCGCGATGGCAGTTGTCAACAGATAGTAAACGAGCGTCTTTGAACCGATACGGCCCAACTTGCGAATGTCTCCGAGGGAGGCTGTTCCCACCATGAGGCTGGCGACCACCAGTGGAATGACGATCATCGTGATCAGACGGATGAAGGCGGTGCCCACTAGTTCGAGAGAAACCAGGGTTTGCCGAAGCCAGCCGATATCAGTGAGGTTAGCCACCAGCCCGACGACTGCGCCGGCAACTAGCCCGATCAGGATTTTTGTGTAAAGCTGCACTGTTTGTGGTTACGGGGTATCCGTGGCAGGAGACCGCAGGTGCATGTCGAAGGGTAGCAGGCAGGTGAGAGCCGTGCCAAATCAGATAGACGAGAAGCGGGCCCGGGACGTCGCCGGCGGTGGCTAGAGTTTACCTGCTGGTCAGCTGTTGCCGACGAGCGCCAAGCGCTTTGCTGCGCATTCGCCCGAAAGATTGGGTATGAAGCCGGCAGGATTGCCGGCCGAACTCGAAACTAGTGCTTGGTTGCATAAGCTCACGATCGTTTATAGGCCGGCAATCCCTGGACCGCTCCCTCACGGTCGCGGCTCGGAAGGCTCTGCGAACAAATCACTTCCGGGCCAGACGGACGACCGTATGATCCTTCGGGAAAGAATTTTTTAAATACGCGAACTTTTGCAAGCAAGCACTCGGACCGCCAAAAGTGGCGGTCTGCTCAAAAGGTCTGCAGTGGTTGGCTGTTCAAGCGGTTTTCGCGGAGGCCGTTTCCTCGAAGACTTCGGCAAACACGTAGAACTTGAACATTGGAGTGAGGGAGCCGACTCCCCAGCGGTTCACTGTCCAGTTGGCCCTTAGGTACTTGATGTCCGGATGCGCGCTGAGGTCCACCAGGATGGAATACGTACCGGCGTAAAATTTTTGAAGGAACGCGCGAACCGGCGCCTCGCCCCAATCCTCGCCATCAGTGGAACCTTCGAGCGAGAGGTCCAAACTTTCCTGCTCAACGACGTCGAGGATGCCTAGGGTTAGGACGAGCACTTGGCCGGCCGCCTGCCCTAACTCGAGGGCAGGCCCGGCGGCGTTCTCATTGACGGTGGTTTCTGGAAGAACGAAAGCGGGCAGCATGAGCGAACAGCAGGTGATTTCGGATTCGGGAAAGGGTCATTGTAACAAGTCGAGCTACCTTTGAGGCCGGACGGCCCAGTTGCAAACCGATCTCAGCCCTGGGCTACGAGCTTCCGGTTGTGCAAATCCTCCGCCTTGAAAAATGGTACAGTCACCGATTTTCGTTGTTGAACCCATCCTGGAAACAAAGCAGTTGCGGAACCGAAAATCGGATGACAGTCCCTATTTTTCGCGCGAACCTAGACTTCCGCCAAGGGGCTGCTGGCGGCACGCGAAGGGGTTGTTCTCGGAGGATGCTATTCGGGAGGGGGCGGCGGTTCGGGTGCGGGAGTGTCGCCGGGTAAAGGGGGGCTGGGGGCAGGGGTATCTCCGGGGAGGCCACCCCCACCCGCCGAAGGCGCGGAACCACCCGCGGCGCGGCGCGAGCGGGCCCAGATATACCCTAGCGTGCGAGCGACGTTGCCCGCGGCTCGTACCGCCTTGACTTTGTTGACTCCTGCCTTGGCCAGCGGGGCATGGCGATAGATGGTAAGGCTCTGTCCCTGGGCGACCGGGATCTCTTTGCTGGATGGCAGCAGCCGGTGTCGAACTCCTACTACTCCTTCTTCGACCGAGACAACGGTTGTCTCGTTCTCGTCGACGCTGACGTCAAACGTCGTTCCGCGCACGGAGATGACCGCTGTCGGGGTGAAGATTCGATGGTGCCTGGGACCACCGCCCAGGCCTTGGATGTAAATCTTGATGCGCCCAAGAAAGACGTCGACCAGATCAGTGAGGCTGCCGGGATTCTTCCGAAAAACAACGTGCGAGTTGGGGTAAACGACAAACGAGCTGCCGTCACTAACTTCTAAATGAGCAAAGCCATCGTCGCCGGTGACGATCGTCTCGCCGACCGCGACGGTCTGGTTGGGGAAGAGTGCCCAGAGCGAGTCGTGCCTGATGAGGGAGACGTTGCCGCCGGCGTCGATGACCTTGGCCACTGAATGATCGGCTGCGTGAGTCGAGCCGGTGAACAAACACGCAAAGACCGCGGCTGCGGCCCGCCATGTGAAGTTTTTCCTGGGCGGAATCAAGCCTACTACCTCGGTCTTCAGTGAAGCAAGTCGCCGACCGATGTCCTTGGCCAAGTTTACCCGAGAGTTATCAACAATTTCATCCCGTTTGGCAATTTCACCTGGGACTGTGAGTAGCCCCGCGGGACATGGCGTTGTGTCGATTTGACACGGCCCCGGAAGCGTTGCCGGGCGCCGTGCAACCTGATCGCCACTGCCGGGTGGTCAGCTCTTGGACGGGGGACGTACCACCCTAATCGTCCAGTGCCACGCCCCAGGGCCGCTCACCGACCGCAATGGTCCGGATTTCTTCGTTCGTTTCGGTGTCGATGACCGAGACGGTGTTGTCGAGGCCGTTCGCCGCATACAGGCGAGATCCGTCCCGTGAGAGCGCCAGGCCCCAAACCCGCTTTCCGACGGGAATGATGGCGTTGACCGCCAACGAGTCCGCATCCAACACGGCGATCGCAGACCCTCGTCCCGTCGAGACGTAGAGAACTTTCGCGTCATGGCTTAGCTGCAAGCCTTTCGGCTTGGCTTTCTTGATATGTCCGCGCAGCTTTACCGTGGTGAGAATTTGCCGCGTCTCGACGTCCAGCTTCAGGACTTGGCCGGCTACTTCACAGCTGATGTAGGCCCAACGGCCGTCCGGAGTGAAGGCCACTTCCCGCGGCCTGGCGCCCACCAGTATGTTGTCGATGACTTCGTTCTTGGGCGCCGAGATCACGTGCACCATGTTGGTCGATTCGCTCGTGACCATGACGAGCTTGCCATCGGGAGAAATGCCGACGCCTTCCGGCTCGATGCCCACGGGAATTTCGGCGAGGATCTGACCGGACCGCGGATCGACGACACTCACTTTGCCTGCATCCTCGTTTGACAGATAAATGTGCCCATTGGGGTGGACAGCGAACGCTTCGGGGTCCGATCCCGCGGAGATCGTTTTGACAACCTCGAGAGAACGGACATCCACAACGGCGAGAGCGTTGTCATCCCCGTTCGCGACGTAGACAACCTTTCGGTCAGGAGAGAGGCCGATCCCGCGGGGACGATTTCCGACTTCGATGGTGGCTTCCACCTCGCCGGTTCGGGTGTCAATGACCGCCAGCGTGTTATCGCCCTCGTTGGTGACAAACAGACGGTGGGTGGGATCAGCGCTTGAGCAGGCGACGCAGCCAGCCCAGGCCGCGGCCACCAAAACTGTCTGTTTCACAAGAGCGGTTGGTGATGGCAAAGACTTCATAGCCTTTTGGCGCGGGTGATTCAGCGCTAACGACGTGATTCTTCTCTACCCGGAGCTATTCCTTGCAACTCGCCAGTCCCAGGCTGTCGAGATCGTCGGTCTCCACGACGCCGCGAACGGGCGCTTCACCGGCAAGCTCGCCATCCTCGACAATCAGCAGCGGCTGGCGCAACTGGCCGGTGTCGCGAAAGGTGTGAGGAACACCCTTCTGTCCGTCGAATCCCATCTCTTCCCTCAGAAAGACCAAAATATCACCCGGACTCGTACTGCGGGTCCGTGCGACAGCTTCGGCAACCATCTTCACTGCCGCCCAGCCCGCCCAGGCGCCATCGTCCATCGCGGCGCCGTGGGTTCGACGAAACCGGTTGTTCAGCTCGCGGCCCGCGAATTTCTTGAAATCCCGGTGCCAGGCAAGGGCTTCGATATCGGCTGAGTCCGACCTCTTGCGCCACTGGCTGACAGCGTCGGCGCGCATGCGGTCGCTGGGCGCGACGTGCAGCAAGTTGGGACGACATTGCCGGCGGAGGTCGTCGTCTCCCGCAGCCAGGTTGAACACAGCGACACCTGCCTCGGCAAAGCGGTCGCTCAGCGTCGCAAGTTTGCCGGCATCCAGTGCCACCAGCACGGCTGCCGGTTGGAGGTTGGCGATCCGGCTTCGGAGCTTTTCCGTGTCCCCCAACTGCGTCAACTGATAACCGTGGCCCGTGAATCTCCCGAGTACGTTCGCCTCCCTCAGCCCCTGCAGCGCGCCTTTTACCGCGCTACTTTCAGCGGGGCCGACGTAAAGTAGTAGGACGTTTTCGCGTTCAGCCGCCCGGACGGGCAAGGCGAGTGCTACATACAAAGCGAGTAGACCGGCCACGGGCTTGCGCATCAATTCTCGATTGTACAACGCGTCTTCCAGGGGGTTCTACTCATTCCATCTCTGTTTGATCCCGGTTGGGCCGAGGAGGTGCGGTTCGAGGCAGAACATGTGCCAACAGAGATGGAATGAGTAGGCTCGTCATCCGGGGGAGTGAGCTAAACTTCCCCGAGCGGGCTTCGCCCCGCGCGGCAGTAGGCGGGACGATCCCAAAAATCTTTCTATGGAAAGGATGAAATGACGAGCCATGAAGAACGATAGCAAAAGGATGGAGAGTTTGTCGAAGCAGCGGATGATCGAGCGGGGAATGAACGTCGTGGCGGGGGTGGATCTGGGCGACAAGCAAAACTTCGTCTGCCTGATCGATCTCGACGGAAGGGTAGTCGAGCGCAAGAAGCTGCGCACCTCGCCGGCGGCCTTCGAGCGCTACTTCGGCGAGTGGGCCGGGATGCGGGTGGTGTTGGAAGCCGGTTGCCACTCGAACTGGGTGTACCGTTTGCTCCAGCGGCTGGAGCACGAGCCGCTGATGGCCGACACGCACCGACTGGCGCTGATCACGCAATCGCTGTCACAGACGGCCCTGTCTGTCCGCGGCAAACCGATGGTCTGCCTAAGCCGCCCTGACGCACCCTTCAGCGATTGACCAATGTCAAGAAGATGTAGAACAGGACGGCGATAACGGCAAAGGTGACTCCACCGACAAGAAAGAGGTTTGGTTGGCCTTCGGGGTCAGTTTGTGCTTCGCTGTCTGGAAATCGGACTATCCGTTCGGGAAGCGGCTGAACTGCTCCCGACGTGTCGCTCAACTCGGCAATGGAGGGTTCCTCGTGCGCGGCGGTCGAACTCAGCAGCTCCGCGGAGGCCGGCGATGCAAGCTCCTCCGCCACCGCCGTCGCAGTCACTGCTGGTGCGGCGACGCTTGGAGCGGTCGCGGGATCAGTCGGACCGCCGTCGAAGCCTGGAGTCGTTGGCCACGCTGCTTCATCGCCGGCAGGCGACTCGATGACGGCGTCGGCCGGTGCAGCCGCCGGTTGTGCGTCCAACGCCGGGGAGGGTTGAGCTTCCGTGACTTCACCCCCTCCGGCTTGAAGCGCACTGCGAAACTGAACCGCTGTCTGGAATCGCTCGGCCGGCTCTTTGGCAAGCGCGCGCGTAACGACTTGCGACAGCTGTTCAGAAAGCGCCGGATTGACCGTGCTCGGAGCGGGCGGTTCCTCCTGGACGTGGGCCTGCATGACTTCGAATTGGCCCTTGCCCTCAAACAGCTTGCGTCCGGTGAGCAACTCGTAGAGGATGGACCCCATGGCGTAGATATCAGTCCTCTCATCGAGGGTCGGCAGTCCCTGGACTTGCTCGGGTGCTGTGTAGTGTAGCGATCCGATCATTGTGCCCGCTTGAGTCAGGCTAGGATCCACGTACATCTTTGCCAGCCCGAAGTCCATCAGCTTCAGCGAGCCTTGCTCGGTTACGATCATGTTCTCGGGGGACAAGTTTCTGTGCACAACGCCGTTGGCGTGGACGTATACCAGCGCGGATAGCGCCTGCGCCGTGTAGTAGACCGCCTTGCCGGTGTCGATTGTGTCCGCTTTGAGAAGTGCTTCGAGAGTTGAACCTTCGACCAGCTCCGTGGTCATCACGAGCTGGTCTTCCAGCTCCATCGCGCTGTAAAAGGAAACGATATTGGGGTGCGAGAGCCGCGCTCTAATTTTCGCTTCACGCAGGAACCGGTCGACTCGTTCTTGATCATCCCTCAAGTCTTTTGGCAGGATCTTGAGGACTTCAAAACGCTGCGCCAGGACGTTGCGAACCTTAAAAGTTACGCCTGACGCCTCAGTGCCAATTATCTCTACGATTTCGTAGCCACCAATTTTTTGTCCGATTTCGAAATGCATAGCCCACGCACCCGGAAAATAGATATCTTGGTCAGAAGTTCCAAGATTTCAGGAACTTACACGAACCTCATCGGCCGTCTACAGTTTTCCAGCATGATCGTACGACGGCGTTTGCGGCGGGTCAATGAGGCCCCGATAGCAATTCCCCCAGGGGCTAACGCTGATTGGAAGCAGTCGAAAGACCCTACGCCGGAAAAAACAGGCGGCTTACACCAAGTTTGGCTTCGGAAACGAGCGCATTGTCATGCTAGCGGACGTCCCCTAGCAGCTACTTCTGCTCTTCGGGCTGCTTCTGGGTGTCGTCGATGATGCCGCCGAACTCGATATCCGCCTGGCCTTTGAACTGCTTGTAGTCTTTGTACTTAATGATCATGCGGATTTTCTGGTCTCCGTGTTCGAAGTGCAACACATCGTCGGCCCGGGTGTAGACCGGGAACCAGTACTTGCCGTCCACCTGATCGCGGTAGGTTTCGAAGCGGGGAAATTGCTGGTCTTGCTTCTTTTTCTGGATGCCTTCGCCTTTGCCGTAGGTCTTGACGATCTGTAGATCCCGCTGGTCGACCCAGATCTGCCCAACGAAATAGCGCTTTCCCTTGATCATTTTCTTCGGCTTGACCGAGAACAAGTAGCAGTCGATCTCGTCGATCTTTTGCGGTCCTAAGTAGCGCACGTGGTAGTTCGGAAGCTCTGTCGTGGTCATGACAAACGGTTGGACGGAACGAATGTCCTCCAGATCTTCCGCCGTCATGAGAATGTTTTTCAGCGTGGAAACCGGAGCGTAGGCTACCCGTTCTGTTCTCTCGCCGCCGGGGCCGAAGATGATGTCGGACTCCATATGGTACCTGCCGCGCACCCCACCACCTTCGTCGTACTCGAGAATCTTTACCGTCTGGTAGTAGGTGTAGTTCTCCCGTGCCTTGGCAAACTCGGTTTCCTTGGCCACGAATTGCTCGATGATCTGGTCAATCGGAATCGGGGGGTCGCCCGTCGTCGCGGCTGCGGCTGCGACGGAAGCCGACGGAGCGGCTAGCGCCAACGAAAGCGCAAAGAGTACCGGGTGGGAAACCTTCGACAACGTTTTCATGGTCTTATCCCTTAGGTTCGTTTCAGCCGGGGAGTACCGGCCGCGAGCGAAACAGTCCTCCCCTGCAACTCAGACGCGCGACCGGCGTGTTAGGTTGCGCTGCCATCACCATACAGAACAGCGGGCAGGGGACGCAACACGAGGCGGCCAACTTGGCGCGACCTTAACCCGCATTTCTCACCAGCTGACGGTCGAAGCACACGATAGGCCCGCCACTACGTCGTTGCGCTTGCTCACCGTGCTCAACGTAGGGTTCAAGTACGCCCGCATTGTTCAAGAAACTCGGCGCCGAGCGGCGCGCGCCTTGTACTGACGGGCTTCTCACGCACTTCGCCTCGCCACCTGGTGAGAAAAGCGGGTTAGCAAACCACCTGCTCTTGGTAGACGCCGAAGACGCCGCCTAGCGTGTCGGAGATCTCTCCAAGGGTTGCCCCGCTTTCGACCGCCGTGAGAACGCCCGGCATCAAGTTGGCCGACGATCCCGCCGCATCCTCCAATTTGCGGAGGGCCTCTGTCGCCTTGCCGGAATCGCGCGCCTGCTTGAACCGCGCGAGTTCCTCGATTTGGCGTTTTTCCAACTTCGGGTCGATCCTCAGCACGGGGGGCTGGGCTTCATCTTCGAGCCGGAAGGCATTCACGCCCACGATGGTTTGCTCGCCCGATTCCACTTTCTTTTGGAATTCGTAGGCCGCGTTTTGAATCTCTCGTTGGATGAAACCCTGCTCCACTGCGGCGACCATACCTCCCATGGCTTCGACGTTGTCGAGGTAACGGCGGGCTCCGTCTTCGATCTCGTCGGTGAGTTGCTCAATCACGTAGGAGCCTCCGAGCGGGTCGGCTGTGTTGGCGACGCGGCTTTCGTGCGCCAACACTTGTTGCGTTCGAAGAGCCAGTTTAGCGCTTTCTTCGGTCGGCAGAGCCAGCGCCTCGTCGTAGCCGTTCGTATGAAGTGACTGCGCTCCGCCCAACACCGCTGCCAGAGCTTCATAAGTGGTGCGAACCACGTTGACTCGAGGTTGCTGAGCGGTGAGCGAGGATCCGGCGGTCTGGGCGTGAAAGCGCATCTTCATCGACCGATCGGCCTTTGCTCCGAATCGTTCTTTCATCAAGAAGGCGTACAGGCGGCGGGCTGCGCGAAACTTGGCGGCCTCTTCCAGGAAGTTGCGATCCGCGCTAAAGAAGAACGACAACCGCGGAGCAAACTCATCGATCTCCAAGCCGGCGTCGAGCGCCGCTTCGATGTATGCCGTGGCGTTGCCAAGGGTAAAGGCAACTTCCTGAACGGCTGTCGCGCCGGCTTCCCGCATGTGGTACCCGCTGATCGAGATGGGGTTCCATTTCGGCGTTTCTCGACTGCTCCACGCGAATAGGTCCGTGACGATCCGCATCGACGATTTCGGAGGGTAAATGTAGGTCCCGCGGGCGACGTATTCCTTCAGAATGTCGTTCTGCACGGTTCCCCGCAGCGCTTTTAGGTCGGCCCCTTGGCGCCGCGCTGCTGCAACGTAGAAGGCCAATAGGATCATGGCCGTGGCGTTGATGGTCATCGACGTCGAGACTTGCCCTAGTGGAATCTCGTCGAAGAGCCGCTCCATGTCGGCCAGCGAGCGAATCGGAACGCCCGCTTTGCCCACTTCACCGAGTGCCAGTGGGTGGTCGGAGTCGTAGCCCATCTGGGTAGGGAGGTCGAAGGCCACCGACAGCCCGCTGATGCCTTGAGAGATCAAGTAGCGGTAGCGCTCGTTGGACTTGACGGCGTCGCCGAAACCAGCGTATTGGCGCATCGTCCAGAGCCGATCGCGGTACATGCCTGGGTGGATTCCCCGGGTGAAGGGAAACTCGCCGGGTTCGCCGAGGGGGTGCTTCGTGGCGGCGGGTTGGTCGTGTTTTTTCATGGCGAACCTTAGGGGTACGGCATGGGGTTCCGGCTGGGCTTACGTTACGCCTGGACTAAGCCAACGGCCGCAAGTCTCGGCAAAACGACCGCCGAGCCATGCGCTACAGGATCTGATTCCACGTGCCTTCCGGGACGCCGCTTGTGACAGCCCCGGTTTTATTCACGCCTTACGGCCCCCGGTTTTTTCACAGACCCTAACGCTCGCGGCTCGGCTCCCTACCTCTCCGCGAGATGCGCTTGGCACGCAAGAACGACGACATCCCGAATCCCCCGAAGAGCAGTACGAAAAAGCCGACCACCAGCAAGCGCCCCCAACCTCCCGGTTCGCTCTCCAAATCCTGGTAGCTGCGGATCAATCCCTGACGCCCAAAGATAAAGAACAGCGTCAGGGCGAAGAAGACGAACCCCATCACCTCATGAAACAGCTCCTGTGCCATCCGCCAAAGCTTCGGCAGGAACTTTCGAACTTCATAGACACCGGCCGCCACCGCCCGCATGACCTGCATGGCAGTCTCATGCTAGCAAAGGGGAGAAAGGCCTTCCAACGTTTCGCCGGCGCACAGCCCTCGAAGGCCGATCCGAGGGCAATCACATTGGTTTTTGCCCAGCAGCCCGTGGCAAAAGTCATGCAGGAGCGAAAAATGGGGACTGCCACCAATTCGCTTCCCATTATGACCCGCTGTACCCGATTTTTCGCGACCTTCACTTCTGCCACGGGCTGCTAGTGTAGTGCCACATAAATAGCTGTACAATAACACCCTTTTCGCGGTAGGATGGTTTATGTGGCCATCCGCTGACGCTCTAGCCCTCACCGCTCCGCAGCGAAACGCTCTTCGTCGCCTCGTTCGAGGCCGCAATACGACGCAGAAAATGGTCTTGCGAGCGCACATTGTTTTGCGCTGTGCGCAGGGGTTGGCGAACCACGCCATGGCCCGCGAACTCGGCGTCAACCGCAAGACCGTCATCCTGTGGCGAAAGCGCTTCGCCCAGTCCGGCCTCGACGGACTCCGCGATCGGACGCGCCCCGGACGCAAACCGGCGCTCTCCGCTGAATTCGTCCAATGCATCCTCGATACAACGCTTCACGAGAAGCCCCGGGCGGCCACGCATTGGAGCACCCGCACCATCGCCAAGCACTTGGGCGTCTCCAAGATGGCCATCCAGCGCGTCTGGAAAGCGCACGGACTGCAGCCCCATCGCCTCGAAACTTTCAAGCTCAGCCGCGACAAGCAGTTCGTCGAGAAACTCCGCGACGTGGTCGGGCTGTACTTGAATCCGCCCGAGCACGCGCTGGTGCTCAGCGTCGATGAGAAAAGCCAGATCCAGGCCTTAGACCGCAGCCAGCCGGGACTGCCCCTGAAAAAGGGTCGCGCCGGCACCATGACCCACGACTTCAAACGACATGGCACAACGACGCTGTTCGCCGCCTTCAATGTGCTCGACGGCCAGGTGATCGGGGAGTGTCTGCCGCGACATCGGCACCAGGAATTCCTCAAATTCCTACGCAAGATCGATCGCGAAACGCCACCGGCGCTGGAGCTGCATCTGATCGTGGACAACTACTCCACGCATAAGCATGAGCAGGTGAAGAAGTGGCTCGCGAAGCACCCCCGCTTCCACTTTCACTTCATTCCCACGTCTTCTTCTTGGCTCAATCTCGTCGAGCGCTGGTTCCGCGAGCTGACACAGAAGCGCATCCGCCGCGGCGTGTTCCGCAGTGTTCCCGAACTCGAGGCCGCCATCCACGAGTACCTGGAAGCGAGCAACCAAGCGGCCAAGCCCTTTGTCTGGACAGCTCCGGCACAAGATATCCTCGCCAAAGTCGAGCGCGCCGCCAAAACCCACGCCATTGTCCAGAACCGTTAGTGGCACTACACTAGGTGTCGTTTGATGGGCGGACGAGCTGCTGCAGGAGAAGCTTATTACTGGGAACGTTCTTCTTCTAGAGACACTGCACCGTTATCTTCGACCGCGGAAGCCTCGCTCGGTGCCTCCTGCGGGGCGTCGTCATAGCCGGTGATCTCGCCTTCGCCCAGTAAGCCCTTGCTGATCTCTTCCAGCTCCTTCAAGGATGGAAGTTCCGACAGATCGCTAAGGCCGAACTGTACCAAGAAATCTTTGGTCGTCCGGTAGAGCATGGGCTTTCCGATGACCTTCTTGCGGCCGGCCGTCGTGATCAGCTTGCGGCTCAAAAGCGTGTGGATCACGCCGGTGACGTTGACGCCCCGAATGGCCTGAATCTCGGGAATCGTCGCCGGTTGCTTGTAGGCGATAACAGAGAGTGTTTCAAGCGCCGGCAGCGAGAGCTTCAGCTTCGGCCGGAGCGTCCCGACGAAACTCCGAACCGCTTCGTGGTGCTCGGCTTTGGTGGACATCTTGTATCCATTGGCCACCATGCGGATTTCCACGCCTCGCTCGGGTCTGTGAGACTCCTCCATCAGCGCCTGCAAGTCAGTTTTGACAACGTCGGCGGGGAGATCGAGTCCGCTAGCGATTTGCTCCAAGGTCAGCGGTTCCTCCGCGACGTAGACAATCGCTTCGAGAAGGGCGCGGCGTTCGGTTTTGTTGGGCAGAAAGGACGGGAGTGTGGGTTGTTCGCTCACTCGGAGTACTCCGCTTCGACGGCGAGCAACGGTTGTTCGCTGCTGAAGACGACATCGAACATCTTGTGTTTCCGCACGACGATTTCCCCGAACAGCTCGTCCTGCCGCAGGATGATCGCCTGCATGCGCACCATTTCGAGCACGGCCAACAGGGTGGCCAGCATGGCCCGGCGGCTTGGCTGGCGTTCGAAAACCTCCCGCAACACGACAGGTTTGTCCTCTCCTCGTAGCAGGTTTTTCAAATACTCGATGCGGCTCTCTACCGAGACATCCCCGCCCGGCACGTCGAAACGGGGCCGGTTCTTGGCCCTTTCAAGCACGCTTTGAAAGGTGTTGACCAAATCGAAGACAGAGACGGCCAAGCCCGGCTCATCGGCTTCGTCGAGAAAAGCCTCCAGCGGCGGGTTCGACCAGACGTTCTCTTCGACGAGACGTTTCTGCTGCAGCATCTGGGCGGCCTGGACGAACTTCTCGTGCTCCAGTAACTGTTGAATCAGCTGTTCTCGCGGATCTTCCTGCTCCGCCTCGGGAAGAGTCGGGTCGTGCGGCAACAGCATCTTCGACTTGATTTGGATCAGGGTCGCCGCCATGAAGACGAACTCGCCGCCCAAGTCGATGTTCAGCTCTTTGGCCTGGCGGAGATAGTCCAGGTACTGGCTGGTGATCTTCGCAATCGGAATATCGTAGATGTTGATCTTCTGCTTGCGGATCAGATCCAGCAGCAGATCAATCGGGCCGGCGTATTGTTCCAGTTTGACGTCGAACGCAGAGCCGGCTTCCGCGCTTCGAGGCCCTTCCGCCGGTGGCTGTTCGTCGGGACCGGGGATCTCTTCCGTCGACAAGGGGGATGCAGTGGGATCACTCACAGCAGATTCGTTATGCCCACCCTCAAGAAGGCGGCGGCCTGACCACCTCAGGCCCAAGTTTCGTTCTCAGAGAAGCTGGTCCGCGAACTCTGGCTCAGGCTCTCTAAACTTTAGCACGCGGTTTTGGTCGTGAGGTTGGTTAGCGGCGCCGGCAGCAAGGGGAGGCCCGGCCAGTCTGTCCTGAGACGCGAAGGTAGTCTCCGTGGCCTCGATGTGTGGTAGCCGGCGGGTTTTCAACCGAGCGGTCCAGGGTGCCGCGGTCGCTCCGGATAGTTGGCCTGTTACTGGCGTTCCAGGCTCAGCTTCTTGTTCTCGCACACCCTCGCCATGCCCGATTCGGAGCCGCGAACACCAGTGAGCGGCCATGGGGTACGGCCAAGAGCGCGCCTCACCCAAAGGGATAAAAACCGGCGCGTTTTCGACGAAACGGTCCAGGGATCGCCAGCCTATAAACAATCGTGAACTTACGCAACCAAGCGCTAAGCATTCGTCCCGCCGTCCGCATTGATACACGCCCCTGTCAAATAACTGCTTTGCGGTCCCGCCAAAAACGCGACCAGCTCTGCGATCTCGTCCGGCTTGCCGTAGCGGCCCAACGCCGTGCGGGGTGTCAAGAGGTCCGCAAATGGGCCTTGGGCAGGGTTCATGTCCGTATCAATCGGCCCAGGCTGAACACAGTTCACGGTGATCCCCTGGGGGCCGAGGTCCCGCGCCCAAGCCCGGGTCAAACCTGCTACGGCGAACTTGCTCATGGTGTAAAGCCCCAAGTTCGCTAGTGGCATACTTTCCCCGAAAATACTTCCGATGTTGATGATCCGGCCTCCTTCTCCCATAACCTTGGCCGCCGACCGCGAGACGACGAAAACACCTCGAATGTTGACATTCACGGCGCGATCGAATTCCTCGTCGGTCGTCTCTTCAAGAGACGCGGACGACAATACGCCGGCATTGTTGACCAAGATGTCGAGTCTGCCGAAACGCTCGACGACCTTGTCTACCAACCCCGCCGCATCTTTCGCATTCCCCGAGTCCGCCTGCACCGCTTCTGCCTCAACGCCTTTCTCGCAACAGGCTGCCGCCACAGTTTCAGCCGCCTCCGCCGACTGCGAGTACGTTATCGCCATGTTGGCGCCGTCAGCAGCCAGCCGCCGGGCGATTGACGCCCCTATGCCCCGGGCGCCGCCCGTGACCAGCGCCGTTTTCCCCTGCAAGCTCATTTCCCCTCCTTGACGGTCCCCGGGTTTGGCGAGTCGAAAACATTAGTTGTTGCTGATGCAGAACAACTCGTCCTGGCTGCGCAGGAAAAGATCGCCACCAACGATCACGGGCGAGGAAACGAACATCTCCTCGCCCATCTTGTTCGTTGCCAGAACTTCGTAGGTCTTGCCGAGCTTGAGAACGATTACGTCGCCTTCTTCACTGGCAAGATAGAGCTTGCCGTTTGCCGCGACCGGAGATGCCTTGAACGAGTAGGCCTCGGGCAACCGCTGCTGGTGGTAAAACTTCTCGCCGCTCTTGGCGTCCAACGCACTCACCATCCCGCGGTCAGTCACGAAGTACAGAATCCCGTTGTGCAACACCGGTGAGGCTGTGTAGGAATTGCCTTTCTGGTTTGTCCACTTGACGTAGTCCGGGTTGTCGGTCAGATCTCCTTCGCCGCCGAGCTTGACGGCCATCGTGTTCCCGTCACGCCACCCGGTCATGGCAATCACCATTTCGTTTTCGACGTTCACAACGGCCGGAATCGCGTTGCCACCGAGTCCGCCCGCTTCCCAGATCAAATCGCCGTTCTCGAGATCATAGGCCCGAATGCGGGTCGAACTCGTGATGAGCTGCTTCTGCCCGTCGTACTCCACAACGATCGGTTGCGGCCAACTGCTATGCTCGTCGCGCTCGGCTCGCCAGAGCTCTTTGCCGCTCCGTTTGTCCAGCACAACGATGTAAGACTGGCCTTCATGGTCGTTTTGGATCACCAGGTGGTTTCCGTGGACGACCGGAGCAATGCCCTCGCCGAATGCCATCCGCATCTGAAGCTGGCCGAGGTCCTTCTTCCATTTGAGGTTACCCGCGAGGTCATAGGCGTAGAAGCCCCGCGAACCGAAATTCACGTAAAGCGTCTCCCCGTCGATCAGCGGTGAGTTCGACGCGAAGCTGCCGTATTGGCGGTGGTAGCCCTCGTGCGGCGTCTGCTCGGTCGCCGTCCTCTCCCAAAGAACTTTTCCCGAGTTCTTGTCGATCGCCATCACGACGAATTTGTGGTTGACCAATAGGCGCGAACCACCACCGGGGCCACGACCACCGAAGCCGCCACGCCGGCCACCGGGCCCGCCGCCCGGCCCTCGGCCGCCAAAGGCCTCTCGCATGATGGCACGGAACTTTCCGCGCTCCTCATCGTTGAGTTCCCACGGACCCCGGCCTTTGAGAAGTTCCTGGGCCTTCTTGCGCTGCTCTTCGGGCAGCCGCTCCAAAAAGCGGCTGAAATCGAAGCCTCCGCCACCCGGGCCACCGGGACCTCTGGGTCCCCGCGCGCCTCCAGGGGGGCCGCCTGGACCGCCGGGGCGTCCTCCACGGCCCTCCGCCGCGGCTTCCGGAATGGGTTCGGTGGGTACGGCTGTCGTGACGAAAATCGTGTCACCCCAGATCACTGGCGTCGAGTTGCCCTTGCCGGGGATTTTGATCCGCCACTTGACGTTCTCGGTATCCGAGAAATGCAATGGAGCGTCACCTTCCGCGACTCCGTTGTTATTTGGGCCACGCCATTGATGCCATGAGTCCTTGGTCGTCGACTCGGCGAACAAAGCCGGCACCGTGACTAGCGAAAGAGAAATGGCGAGCGCGGTTGTTCTGAGGTTCACGATGATTACCCCCCGGGAGTAGACTGCCTGCGGTAACGACAGTCAAGAATCGCTCCCCCTAGATTAGCAAGGGCTGCTCGCAGATCGTGATCTTGCACGGGCCGACCCGCAATGACCTGAGTGAGATCGTTTTCGTTGATATGTTGGGAAATCCCAGCCGAGGTAACAAGACAAGAGGTTTTGGGACAAACAGAACACGCTTGGCCCTTTTCCCAACAATTTTCACTGGGGCGCCAAAGGCGGCGGCTTATAGAGGCTCCCGATCTACGCGTTGACCGTTGGCGGGGATCTCTTTATACTTAATGGTGAGGCTGCTTGTTGCCTCGGCGCCGGGCCGCTTCGGGCTGCGGCGCAGAGCTTCTCGAGTTGGCCGGTTAGCGAGCGCTCCGCCTGAGCTATCATAAATTAGGTATATCAGCGCTGGCGTAGCTCAGCTGGTAGAGCATCTGATTTGTAATCAGAGGGTCGGGGGTTCGATTCCCTCCGCCAGCTCCAGAGACAACGCCGGCCACCAACCGTTTGGCGGTCAAATCCTGTAAAATCAGGGGGTTAAAGTGCAACGGAATTCCGGCGGGAGTAACTCAATGGTAGAGTCACAGCCTTCCAAGCTGTTGGTTGCGGGTTCGATCCCCGTCTCCCGCTCCAGAGAGTGCTCCTCCGCGGCGAGTTGCCGGGTAACGGCGGGCCGATGTAGCTCAGTAGGTAGAGCGCGTCCTTGGTAAGGACGAGGTCACCAGTTCGAGCCTGGTCATCGGCTCCAGAGAACCCGCCGGACCAGAACCTCAGGGACAGGTCACGGCCCGCGTAGCAACGGGCAGAGGGGCTCGGGACAGGTCCAGGTTTGAGGGACGGGTGGCCGAGCGGTCAAAGGCAGCAGACTGTAAATCTGCCGCGCTACGCGCTACGGAGGTTCGAATCCTCCCCCGTCCACCAAGCAAGACGCGGGAGATGACACACAGGCGCGGCCGAGAGAGGACGAAAGGGAATGGCGAAGGAGAAATTTGATCGCTCGAGACCGCACGTGAACGTGGGCACGATCGGGCACATCGATCACGGCAAGACGACGCTGACGGCGGCGATTACCAAGGTCTTGCAGAAGCACGACTCGAGCGTGGCGTTTCGATCGTTTGATTCGATCGACAACGCGCCGGAGGAGAAGGCGCGGGGGATCACGATCGCCGTGGCGCACGTGGAGTATCAGACGTCGAACCGCCACTACGCGCACGTGGACTGTCCGGGGCATGCCGACTACATCAAGAACATGATCACCGGGGCGGCGCAGATGGACGGGGCGATTTTGGTGGTGGCGGCCACCGACGGGCCGATGCCCCAGACGCGGGAGCATATCTTATTGGCTCGTCAGGTGGGGGTGCCCTACATCGTGGTGTTTTTGAACAAGGTGGATGCGGTGGACGACCCGGAGCTTTTGGAGCTGGTGGAGCTGGAAGTGAGGGAGCTGTTGTCGAGCTATGAGTTTCCGGGGGATGACATTCCGGTGATCGGGGGATCGGCGCTGAATGCGCTGAACGGGGAGGCGGCGGCGGAGAAGGACATCGAGAAGCTAATGGAGGCGGTGGACGCCTACATCCCGACGCCGCAGCGGGAGAAGGACAAGCCGTTTTTGATGCCCATCGAGGACATTTTTTCGATCTCGGGGCGCGGCACGGTGGTCACCGGCCGGGTGGAGCGAGGGACGGTGAAGGTAGGGGAGGAGATGGAGATTGTCGGCTTTGGGGAGACGCAGAAGCGGGTGATCACGGGCGTGGAGATGTTCAAGAAGTTATTGGATCAGGGGGAAGCGGGCGACAACGTGGGGTTGTTGGTGCGCGGGTTGGAGAAGGACGAGGTGGAGCGCGGGCAGGTGGTGGCCAAGCCGGGATCGATCACGCCGCACACGAAGTTCAAGGGCGAAGTGTATGTCTTGAAGAAGGACGAAGGGGGACGGCACACGCCGTTTTTCAGCGGTTACCGGCCGCAGTTTTATTTGCGGACGACGGATGTGACCGGGGTGGCGGAGTTGCCCGAAGGGACGGAGATGGTGATGCCGGGCGACAACGTGACCATGAATGTGGAGTTGATCTCGCCGGTGGCCATGGAGAAGGGCTTGCGCTTCGCCATCCGCGAAGGCAGCCGCACCATCGGCGCCGGCACCGTCGCCGAGATCGTGGAATAAACAGCCGAGGTGAACCATGGCGCGCGAGATCATTACCCTTGAGTGCACGGAGACGAAAGACCGTAATTATACGACCACCAAGAACAAGAAAAAGAAATCCGGACGGCTGGAGCTGAAGAAGTACTCGCCGAGAGTGCGGCGACACACGCTCCACCGCGAAGTGAAGTGAAACTTTGGCGGGTGGTGGCGCGCCCGCATTGGCGGTGGTTCAGTTGCCTGCGGCCGTACAGTTGGAGATGTCAGGGGCGTAGGTTCAACGGTAGACCAGCGGTCTCCAAAACCGCGAGTGGGGGTTCGAATCCCTCCGCCCCTGCCAGGCATGGAGAAGATGGGCCGATCGAGGACCTAAACATCGCGTCCCAGGCCGGCGGAAAGAGACGACAATCGCAAAGAAGACGCGACAGAGCGGAATTCAGGGTTGGGTCAACACGGTGGCAAGTGGGCCGAGCCGCTTCCGGACGTATACTGATGGCTTGCGCCGCGAAATGCGGCTGGTCACCTGGCCGAATCGGAATCAGGTTCGAGCGACCACCATGGTCGTCCTGGTGACCGTCTTTGTTTTCGCGTTCTTCTTTGGCGTGGTGGACTACATTTTGACGTACGGTCAGACGCGTTTGTATGAGTATTTCTCGAACTGACGATACACGTAACGGCTTGGTGTGCTGTGACCGATTTCGATAGTTCAGAGCAGAACAAAACGGCTGAGGAAGCTGTTTCCAGTGCGCCGGTGGAACCGCGCGCCGAGCCGGCGGATCGTCCCGGAGAAGAGACCGAAGCTGACCCAGGCGCCGGCAAAACCACGGACTCTGATGCCGCCCAAGCTGGGCAACCCGGCCGGCAGCAAGAAGCGGCTGGGTCAGAGCCCGAGGAGTCCGTCGAGGCAGCGCCGTCCGAGCCTGTGACGCCGGCTCCGGACGAAGTTCCCGCTGCAGCGGAGGAAACTCCCGCGACGGCAGCGGAGGCTCCGCCTGAGACAGAGCAAACTCTCGACGATGCGGGGGAGACTCCGGCCGCCGTTGAGGAAGCCTCGACCCCTGCTGCCGCGGTGGCGGAAGAGCAGCCTACCGAGCTCCCCGCGGCAGAGGAGAGCGGGCCCGCGGCTGAGCAGCCCGCGGAACCACCGGAAGCGGCTATCGAGGAAGCGGAGCCGCAGGCTGCTCTGAGCGAAGACGCGGAAGGCGAGCCGGAACAAGAACCGGCGGCTGAGCAGCCCGAGCCGGCGGAAGCAGAGGCTGAGGAGCAGCAAGAGGAACCGCGCGCGGTGGGCGAAGAAGCCGCGGGCGCGGCGCTCGCGGTGGCGGCGGAGCGGTCCGCGGATGAGGGCAGCGATGTTCAGCAAGAGGCAGCAGAAACCGAAGTGGAATCGCAACCCTCGGACGGCGAAGGTGGAGAGCCGGCTCCGGCCAAGCCACCGAAAGTGACGCCTGTTCCGGGGATGGACTGGTACATCATTCACACCTACTCAAGTTTTGAGAACAAGGTCAGGGAGAGTTTACACACCAGAGCCGAAGCCTTCGGGTTTTCCAATCGTATTGGAGAGATCCTGATTCCCACCGAAGACGTCATCGAGATGCGCGGCGGAAAGAAGGTTAGATCGAAGCGACTACTGTACCCCGGCTACGTGCTGTTGCAGCTCAACATGGACGACGAACTCTGGCATGTGGTCAAGAATACGCCTCGGGTAACCGGATTCGTCGGTGGGGGCCACACGCCAACACCGCTGACGGTCGACGAAGTTAACCAGATTCTCTATCGGCAAACCGTTTCAGCCGAGAAGCCCAGGCCTAAATTGACGTTCCAGAAGAGCGATCAGGTCAAGATCATCGATGGGCCTTTCACGAATTTTACGGGTACCGTCGAGGAGGTCAACCCCGACCGCAACACCCTCAAAGTGATGGTCACGATTTTCGGGCGGGGAACCCCCGTCGAGTTGGAGCATTTTCAGGTAGAGAAAGAAAGGATCTAACGTTCGAGGTCTAAAACTGCTATGGCCAAGAGAGTCAAGACTCGAATCAAGCTCCAGATCATGGCGGGGAAGGCGACGCCTGCGCCCCCGGTAGGGCCGGCCTTAGGTCAGGCTGGGGTCAACATCATGGACTTTTGCAAGGCCTTCAACGCCAAGACCTCGAACAAAGAATTGGAAGGGCTGATCGTTCCTGTCGTGATCACCGTGTATCAGGATCGCTCTTACACCTTTATCACCAAGACCCCACCGGCCGCGGTGCTCATAAAGCGTGCCGCCAGTCTGGCCAAAGGCTCCGGCGAGCCGAACCGGGACAAGGTGGGCACGTTAACCCGCAAGCAGGTTCAGGAGATCGCCAAGCAGAAGATGCCGGATTTGAACTGTTACGACCTGGAGGCCGGGACCCGTATTGTGGAAGGGACCGCTCGGAGCATGGGTGTCCTTGTGGAGTAGCGTCGCCGGGTAGATTCCCGGAAACGGCGGGCATCGGGTTGCAGGCGATTCCGCCGGGTGGTGGGACCAAGGAAGTTTTATGGCAAAAGGACGAGGCAAGAAATACAGCGCCGTGCTCGAGAAGATCGAGAAACGGTCCTATGAGCTAAACGAGGCGATCCCGTTTTTGAAGAAGAATAAGATTTCCCGCTTCGACGAGACGGTGGAAGTGCACATGAATCTAGGCGTCAATCCGAAGCACGCCGATCAGATGGTTCGCGGAACGGTTGTGCTGCCCAATGGGTTGGGCCGATCCAAGAAAGTGCTGGTGATTACCTCGGGCGAGAAGGTGAAAGAAGCCGAGGAGGCCGGGGCGGATTTCGTGGGTGGTGAAGAAATGGTCAAGAAGATCCAGTCAGAGAACTGGCTGGACTTCGATGCCGTCATCGCCTCACCTGACATGATGAAATTCGTGGGTCGGCTGGGAAAGATTCTTGGCCCGCGCGGGCTGATGCCGAATCCCAAAACAGGCACAATGACGATGGATGTGGCGCAGGCGGTCCAGGAAATCAAGGCCGGCAGGATCGAATTCCGGGTCGATAAAGGGGGCGTGATCCATGCGCCCGTCGGGAAGCTGAACTTTGGGGACGACAAGTTGGAGGAAAACGCCACGGTTTTGATCCAGGCTGTGGTCAAGGCGAAACCATCTTCGGCCAAAGGGCGCTATGTTCGCAGCGTTAGCATTTGTTCTACGATGAGTCCGGCGTTGGACCTCGACGTCGCTGAAATGCTGTAGGAACGGTTGCCGACCCATGAAATCGAAAACGAAAAAGAAGAGCGAGCTGCAGCAGCTCCGCGGGCAGATCGCTGCGTTTCCAACGGTGGTCCTTTGCGCCTTCGAGGGACTGAGCGTCGAAGAAGACTGGCAACTGCGAGAAAGAGTCCGCGACAGCGGCGGCGAATATCAGGTGGTCAAGAACCGCCTGGCGCGGGTGGCGGCTGAGGGAACGCCCGTTGAACCCGTTCTCGGAGAGCTTCGAGGCATGACCTCCTTGGCCTTCGCCTCCGACGACCCAATCAGCCTGCTGAAGGCGCTGGTAGGTTATGCCAAGGAACACCCGGTGTTTCAGTTCAAAGCTGGGGTGGTTGAGGGAAGGGTGGTCGATGTCGCCGCCCTGAACGAACTCGCGAGTCTACCAGGTCGGAAGGGCCTCTACGCCAAACTGTTGTACTTGATAAACGCCCCGGCCCAACGGCTGCTGAGTGTTATCAACGGGAGCGCCCGCGACTTGGCGATCGTCTTAAAACAGGCCGTCGAACAGGAGAAGCTTTCGGCCTAGGGGTCTCCAGGCAGACGCGAGGCCGCGCGGGAAGGCGAAGCCAGCAAGATGTTGAGTTTCTAAGGAGTAAGGACAAAAATGGCGGATATCAATGCAATTGCTGAACAGATTGAGGGACTGACGCTGATGGAAGCGTCGGAACTCGTCAAGACCCTGGAGGAAAAGCTCGGCGTCTCGGCCGCCGCGGCGGCAGTGGCCGTTCCTCAGGCGGGACCCAGCGGCGAGGCGGCCGCCGAGGAGCAGACCGAGTTCTCGGTCGTCCTCACAGGCATCGGCGGCAACAAGATCGCCGTCATCAAGGCTGTACGCGAGGTCACCAGTCTGGGTCTGAAAGAGGCCAAGGAGCTGGTCGACAACGCGCCTCGGCCCGTCAAGGAAGCCATTCCCAAGGATGAAGCCGAGGCGCTGCAGAAGAAACTGACCGATGCCGGTGCTACGGTCGAGCTCAAATAGATGCCAGGCCGGCGTGGATCACGAGCCGGCTGAGTTTGCTGGGGTAGGGCGGCCGGCGGCGCGCGTGAATGGCATTTGAATTAATGCTGCCCAGGTGCTATACTGGATCTGTCGGAGCGCGTAGGTTCGCCTATTCTTCCTTTCCGGGCAATTTGACTGTCAGGGACTGCTGGACTTCGTGTGCGCAGTACTCGGAAAGTCTTCTATCACGGAACAGCTGGCCGGGCTCGGTGTGTCTTTCCGCAAACTAGGCTGGACACAAGGTCTATCCAGGCGGAGACGGGTCCGTTCCCCCTCGTGTTTCGGCATATGTTCCTACCTCACCTTTTGTGGTTTGCGCAGGCGCTTGGACGGCGCCGCTAGCTCGCACTGACCGAGAGCTAACAGTATTACTTGCGGTTGGCATTACCATTTCCTCTTTCGATTCGGTCGCTGGATCGGAACTTCTCAGGAGTAACAGATGGCATCGACCACGGTGAACGGCTCGCAAGCCGAGCGATTTGACTTTTCCACCATCCGGACGGCAATCCCGATCCCGAATCTGATCGAGGTGCAGAAGAATTCCTACGAGCGGTTCTTGCAAATGGATCGCTTGCCCAGCGAGCGGAACGACACCGGTTTACAGGCCGTTTTTAACTCCGTCTTCCCGATCACCGACTTCCGCGGTTTGAGCCAATTGGAGTTTGTGGACTACTCCATCGGCGACTGGGAGTGTAAGTGCGGGCATCTACGGGGGCTTCATCATCTTCGTTCGACTTGCAAGAACTGTGGCGCCACGATCCGCACAGACCCCTACGGGCTGGAGGAGATTGCCTGCCAGGTGTGCGGAAGCTACAACGCGAATCTCGTGACGTTCTGCACCAAGTGCGGCGATCCGGTCGGGTTGAAGCTCAAGTACGACGTCGAGGAGTGCCAGGAGCGGGGGATGACCTACGCCGCGCCTCTCAAGGTCACCATTCGGCTGACCATTTACGAGAAGGACGCCGAGAGCGGCGAAAAGATCATTCGCGACATCAAAGAGCAGGAAGTATTCTTCGGCGAGGTGCCGCTGATGACCGACGGCGGGACTTTCATCATTAGTGGCACGGAAAGGGTGATCGTCTCGCAGTTACACCGCTCTCCTGGCGCATTTTTCGAATCGGCCAACCGGCGAACCTCCTTCTTGGGCAAGATTATCCCCTATCGCGGCAGTTGGGTCGAGTTTGAATACGACGCCAAAAATCTGCTTCATGTAAGGATCGATCGCAAACGGAAGTTTTTGGGGACCGTATTTCTGCGTGCCTTGGGACTCAAGACCGATGAGGAGATTCTGAGAGCGTTCTACACCGTTGACAACATCCGTATTAGTGGCCGGCAGCTACTCCGTAAGGTTTCGGAAAATCTGCTGGGGACCAAGTTGTCCCAAGCGGTCACAGACTCGAAAGGGGGGGTGCTCGCTGCCAAAGGCCGCAAGCTGACGCGCGCCCTGCTGAAGGAGATCCAGAAGGCGAAGGTCAAGAGCCTGCCGGCCGACCCGGCGGATCTGGAGGGCGCCTATCTGGCCGCGGACGTAGCGGATAAAAAGAGCGGGGAAGTGTTGGGGGAGGCCAATACGGAGGTCACCGCTGAGCAGATCGTCGCTTTCATGGACGGTTCCGTGAAAGAGCTTACCGTGTTCTTTCCCGAGAGGGATCAGGTTGGCGTCGTCATCTCTTCGACGTTGAAGAAAGATAACGTAAGCTCACAGCAGGACGCTCTCATTGAGATCTACCGCAAGCTCCGGCCCGGCGATCCCCCCACCTTGGAGACCGCGACTCAGCTGTTCCGCGGGATGTTCTTCGATCCGCGCAAGTACGACTTCTCGCGCGTGGGTCGCATGAAATTCAACATCAAGCTTTATGAAAAGATCGATGCCACGGCGCTCGACAAGCGCACCTTGGAGCCCGAAGACTTCTACGCCACCATTGGCTACCTGCTCAAGTTGCGCCGCACCATTGGCGAGGTTGACGACATCGACCACCTGGGTAATCGCCGGGTACGCGCTGTGGGCGAATTGCTCGAAAACCAGTTCCGCATCGGGTTGGTGCGCATGGAGCGGGCGATCAAGGAAAAGATGTCGGTCTATCAGGAGATGTCGACCGCTATGCCTCACGACCTGGTGAATGCTAAGCCGGTGATGGCGGCGATCCGCGAGTTCTTTGGCTCCAGCCAGCTTTCGCAATTCATGGACCAAACGAATCCGCTGTCGGAGATCACCCACAAAAGGCGTCTGTCGGCCTTGGGTCCGGGGGGCTTGTCCCGCGAGCGGGCCGGCTTTGAGGTGCGCGATGTCCATACCACGCACTACGGCCGGATCTGTCCGATCGAAACTCCTGAAGGCCCCAACATTGGATTGATCAGCTCGCTGTCGTGCTTTGCCCGCATCAATGACTACGGGTTTATTGAAAGCCCCTACCGGCGAGTGGAAAACGGCATGGTGATCGACGAGGTGCAGATCACCAGCGGCGGCGACACGCATTGCAAGACGGGAGAGGTGGTCCCGAGGGATGTCGTCGAGAAGGTGAACAAAGCGCTGGGCGCTCGCAAGCGAGCGGCGGAATATCAATCCTACTGCCATTACCTTTCGGCCTGGGAGGAGGATAAGTACATTATTGCGCAGGCGAACATCGAAGTGAATTCGAAAGGACGGATTGTCCCCGAACTGGCGAACTGCCGCGTGGCGGGTGATTTTCAACTCAAGCGCCGCGCCGAGATCGAGTACGTCGACGTGAGTCCGAAACAATTGGTGTCGGTGGCCGCCAGCCTGATTCCCTTCCTCGAGAACGACGATGCCAACCGCGCACTGATGGGCTCCAATATGCAGCGCCAGGCGGTGCCGCTGTTGCAGGCCGAGGCGCCTCTGGTCGGCACGGGCATGGAGCGCGTAGCGGCCCGCGACTCCGGCGCGGTCGTTTTGTGTAAGCGCGGCGGCGCCGTGGATTCCGTGGACTCGGAAAGGATCATCGTGCGCGTGGACGGCAGCTTCCACGAGGGGCACATGTCGCGGGAGGTCGGCGCCGACATCTACCAGTTGGTGAAGTTCAAACGCTCGAACCAAAACACTTGCGTCAGCCAAAAGCCGATCGTTCGCGTCGGAGATCGTGTGGAGAAAGGACAGGTGTTGGCCGATGGTCCCTGTACGGCGGCGGGTGAGTTGGCGCTGGGGCGGAACGTCCTGGTAGCCTTCATGCCCTGGCGGGGCTACAACTTCGAGGACGCCATTCTCGTGAGCGAAAGATTGGTCAAGGAAGACTACTACACCTCGATCCATATTGAGGAATTCGAACTTGAGAGCCGGGATACCAAGCTGGGCCCGGAAGAGATCACGCGCGACATCCCGAATATCTCGGAAAGCTTTCTCCGCAGCTTGGACGAAAGCGGGATCATTCGGATCGGCGCGACGGTGCGCCCCGGGGATATTCTCGTCGGCAAGGTTACCCCCAAGGGAGAGACGCAACTCACACCGGAGGAAAAGCTGCTGCGAGCGATCTTTGGCGAAAAGGCCGGTGACGTCAAGGATGCCTCGCTGTACTGTCCCCCGGGTATTTCCGGCATCGTGGTGGACGCCAAGGTCTTCGCACGGAAGGGGCAGGACAAAGATGAGCGCGCCAAGGCGATTGAAGTGACTACGATCGCCCGCCTGCAACGCAACCTCGACGATGAGAAAAGGATTCTGAACGACGAGCGAGCCAAGAGGTTGGCCAAGCTGCTGGCGGGCAAGGTTGTCGCCTCGGACCTCCATGATGAACGGACTAACAAGAGGCTGCTCGAAAAAGGCGCGGCTCTCACTAGGGAGATCCTGGAGAGTCTGCGGGCACGCGATCTCAAAAGGATGCGGATTCGCGAGAAGAAGGGAAACCTCAACGTCCAGATCGACGAGATCGAAGAGATGACGGTTCGCCAGGTTCAGGTGCTCGAAAAACTCACCGACGAGCGTGTGGCCAAGCTGAAAAAGGGCGATGAGCTGTTGCCCGGCGTCATCAAAATGGTGAAGGTTTATATCGCCATGAAGCGCAAGCTTTCGGTCGGTGACAAGATGGCGGGCCGGCACGGTAACAAGGGAGTCATTGCCAGCATCCTCCCCGACGAGGATATGCCCTTCCTTCCCGACGGCACGCCGGTGGAGATCGTCCTGAATCCGCTGGGCGTCCCCTCGCGGATGAATGTGGGCCAGATTCTGGAAACCCACCTTGGTTGGGCGGCTAAGGCGCTCGGCATCCAGTTCGCTTCGCCGGTCTTCGAAGGTCCGGGGGAGACCTTGATTAAGGAGCAGCTCGAGAAGGCGAATCTGCCTACTTCGGGCAAGACGATCATGCGCGACGGACTGACCGGCGATCCGTTTGAGCAGCAAGTCACCACCGGCTACATCTATATGTTGAAGCTTTCGCACCTCGTCGATGATAAGATCCATGCCCGCTCGATCGGACCGTATTCCTTGATTACCCAGCAGCCACTGGGCGGAAAAGCTCAATTCGGCGGTCAGCGATTCGGCGAAATGGAAGTTTGGGCCTTGGAGGCCTATGGCGCCGCTCACATCTTGCAGGAGCTGCTTACGGCGAAGTCCGACGACGTGCACGGTCGCGCAAAGATTTATGAAGCGATCGTCAAGGGTGAAGCCGCTATCGAGCCCGGCATCCCGGAATCGTTCAACGTGCTGATTCGTGAGCTGCAGTCGTTGTGCCTGGACGTGGAGTTGATTAAGAAGCAACAGGACGTTATTCAGACGGCCCTGGCGGCCGACTGAGTGTGGGCCGGGGAAACGGCACGAACAAACAGGCGCTCGGCGCCTCGATCTTAAACCGGACGGGCTTTATGGCCGGCCAAACCCATTCGTGTAGTGAGTAACGCAGGAGGTCACCTTGTATCGATCTAGTGTTTACGACCGTGTCGGCGTCACCGTGGATTTCGATAGCATCCGCATCGGATTGGCCTCTCCCGAAAAGATTCGGAGTTGGTCTCACGGCGAAGTGCTCAAGCCCGAGACGATTAACTACCGAACATTCAAACCGGAGAGGGAGGGCCTTTTCTGCGCCCGGATCTTTGGCCCTACTACGGATTGGGAGTGTCTGTGCGGCAAGTACAAGCGGATGAAGCACCGCGGCGTCATCTGCGACAAGTGCGGTGTCGAAGTCACCCTCAGTCGAGTACGTCGCGAGAGGTTGGCACACATTGAACTGGCCTCCTCGTGCTCCCACGTCTGGTTCTTTAAGGGCCTGCCTAGCCGCATCGGTCAGCTCCTGGACATTACCATGCGCGAGCTGGAGCGGGTTCTTTACTTTGAAGCCTACGTCGTCGTGGCGGCTGAGGAAGAGACTGGGCTGAGTGAAGGTGAGGTGCTCAGCGACGATCGCTATCGACAGCTCGAGCAAGAACACCCCGATAAGTTCGTCGCCATGATGGGCGCCGAAGGCATCAAGGAGCTCCTGAAAAAGTTGAACCTTCCCGCCATGGCCGAAGAGTTGCGGGCCAAGATGAAAGAAGAGACCTCTCTACAAAAGAAGCTCAAGTACACCCGTCGGCTCAAGGTGGTCGAATCCTTTCGCAAATCGGGCAACAAGCCGGAATGGATGATCCTTGACGTGGTCCCGGTGATTCCTCCTGAGTTGCGGCCTCTCGTTCCGCTCGATGGAGGCCGCTTCGCAACGTCGGATCTCAACGACCTCTATCGGCGCGTCATTAATCGCAACAACCGGCTCAAGAAGCTGATGGAGCTGAATGCGCCCGATGTGATCGTGCGCAATGAAAAGCGAATGCTGCAAGAGGCCGTTGATGCGCTGTTCGATAACGGACGTCGCGGCCACGTACTCCGCGGAGCCAACAATCGGCCGCTGAAGTCGCTCTCCGACACCCTGAAGGGTAAGCAGGGTCGCTTCCGCCAGAACCTGTTGGGGAAACGGGTCGATTATTCGGGTCGCTCGGTCATCGTCGTCGGACCGGAGTTGAAGCTGCACCAATGTGGATTGCCGAAGCAGATGGCTCTCGAGCTGTTCAAGCCATTCATCTACCAGAGACTCGAGCAGCGCGGGCACTGCACCACGATCAAACAAGCGAAGGAACTCGTGGAGCAGCAGGACACCGTGGTTTGGGACATCCTCGAGGAGGTGATTAAGGACCATCCGGTGCTGTTAAACCGAGCCCCTACGCTGCATCGGCTCGGAATCCAGGCCTTTGAGCCGGTTCTCGTCGAAGGCAAGGCGATCAAAATCCACCCCTTGGTTTGTACGGCTTTCAATGCCGACTTTGACGGCGACCAGATGGCGGTGCATATCCCGCTTTCGCCCGAGGCACAAGTGGAAGCTCAGGTCCTCATGCTGAGCTCGCACAACATCCTCTCGCCGGCCAACGGCGCGCCCGTCACTACGCCTACCCAGGACATGGTGTTGGGTCTTTATTACCTTACCAAGGCCCGGCCGGGCGCCAAGGGAGAGGGGCGCACGTTCGGCAACGCCGAGGAAGTGCTGTTGGCGCTGGAAATGGGCGTAGTCCAGACCCTAACGCCGATCAAACTGTACTACAGCGGTTGGGTAATCGATCTGATCAACGCTTTCGACAATCAAGACATTCTCCATGCCGAACCGATCCAGTACAGCAAGCAGTACATGAACACCACCGTCGGTCGGGTCATTTTCAATGACCATTTGAGTGAGAAGATGCCCTTCATCAACGGGCTTCTCAAGAAGAAAGGAATGAACCAGTTGGTGCAGTACGTTTACCTGCGCTACGGCCGGGAAGAAACGGTCAAGATGCTCGATGAGCTCAAGGACCTGGGCTTCCATTACGCCACGAAGGCCGGCATCTCAATCGGCATCGACGATATGATCGTGCCGGCGGAGAAAATGGCCCTCGTCACGGGTGCTCAAAAGGAAGTCATGGCGGTCGAGGGGCAGTATCTCGACGGCGCCATTACTCACGGGGAACGCTACAACAAGATTATCGAGATTTGGTCCAAGGTCACCGAACGTGTTTCTGACGAGATGTTCGCCGGGATGGAGTCGCAAGATCAGAGCGGTGAGGCGATCAATCCGATCTATATCATGGCGGACTCGGGCGCCCGCGGCTCGAAGCAGCAGATTCGCCAGCTATCGGGCATGCGCGGCCTGATGGCGAAACCGAGCGGTGAAATCATTGAAACCCCCATCACCGCCAACTTTCGCGAAGGGCTCAACGTACTGCAGTACTTTATCTCCACCCACGGCGCTCGCAAAGGCCTGGCTGATACCGCCCTGAAGACAGCCGATTCCGGGTACCTGACGCGCCGTTTGGTCGATGTTGCCCAGGATGTGATCATCACCCATGCCGACTGCGGCACCAACGAGGGGATCTATGTCGAGCCGATCGTTGAGTCGGGTGAGGTTATCGAGCCGCTGCGGGACCGCATCGTCGGACGAGTCTCCCTGGAAGAGATTCGGGATTATGAAGGCAGCCTCATCGTGGGTGTCAACCAGGAGATCACCGAAGAGCTGGCAGCGGCCATCCAAGCGGCCGGTATCGAGCGTGTGAACATTCGTTCCGTGTTGACCTGCGAGGCCGAACGCGGCGTGTGCCGCATGTGTTACGGACGAAATCTAGCGGCGGGTCGTCTTGTCGAACGCGGCGAAGCGGTGGGAGTGATTGCGGCGCAATCGATTGGCGAGCCCGGTACGCAGTTGACGATGCGCACTTTTCATATTGGCGGCACCGCCACGCGGGTTTCCGAACAGTCCACCCAGGATGCCAAGTCCGATGGCTTTGCCAAGTTTATTTCCATCACCACGGTCCGCAACCACCTCGGCGACCTGGTGGCCATGAACCGCAACGGCATCGTGGCCGTCGTCGATGAGAAGGGACGCGAGAAAGAACGCTACCAAGTTGTCTACGGCGCCAAGCTTCGCGTCGAGGACAGGCAGCCTGTTTCGGCCAACCAAATCGTTCTTGAGTGGGACCCTTACACCTTCTCGATCTTGACCGAAGTGGGAGGCGTGGTCCGCTTCAACGATCTGCAAGAGGGGGTCACCTTGCAGGAACAGGTGGACGAAGTTACCGGTCTGTCGCAGTGGGTGGTGACCGACTCCCCCGACGAGAAAAAGCAGCCCCGGATTGAGATTCGCGGCCCCGACAACAAGAGGCTCAAAAAATATCTCGTTCCCACCAACGCCCACTTGATGGTGCGGGACGGAGAGGAGCTGCACGCCGGAGATGTGCTGGCCAAGATTCCCCGCGAAACCACGAAGACGAAAGATATCACCGGCGGGCTGCCGCGGGTCGTGGAGTTGTTCGAGGCGCGCCGTCCGAAAGAAACCGCCGTCATCTCCGAGATCGACGGAACGGTGCGTTACGGAGAGATCACCAAAGGTCAGCGAAAGATTCTCGTGACGGCCGACAACGGTGAAGAACGGGAATATCTTATCCCGCGCGGGGTGCATATCAATGTCCAAGAGGGCGAGCACGTCGTCGCCGGCGAACCGCTCATGGACGGCCCGCGCGATCCCCACGACATCTTGGCCGTCTTGGGGGAAAAAGAGCTGCAGAAGTACTTGGTGAATGAAATCCAGGAGGTCTACCGGCTCCAGGGAGTTAACATCAACGACAAGCACCTGGAGGTCATCGTCCGGCAGATGATGCGCTGGATCAAGGTGGAGGATGTCGGCGACTCGGAATTCCTGCTCGAGCAGGTGATCGACAAATTCAAGTTCCAGCACGCGAACGACGATCTGCGCGAGAAGGACCAAATCCCGGCGATTGGGCGCCCTCTGTTGATGGGCATCACCAAGGCGTCCCTGGCGACCGACTCGTTCATCTCGGCCGCCTCCTTCCAGGAGACCACTCGGGTACTCACCGAAGCCGCCATCAGCGGCAAGGTCGATTCCCTGCGGGGGCTCAAGGAAAACGTGATCGTCGGGCGTCTCATCCCGGCCGGTACCGGTCTGGACGTCTACCGCCAAGTGAAGATCGCCGGCGAAGATGAGCCGGAGGAAATCGTTCCCGAAGTCGAATACCTCAGTGGCATCCCCGGCTACGGTGACGAGACGCCCATCGAGTACCCAGGCGGCTTGGGAGAACCGACCACGCTCGCCCCCCCCGTTCTGCCGCCGGAGTGATCGCCGGAAAGTCCTCCAATCGGCTTCTCACTGGCTAGGCGGGTGCCCATCTGTCCCGTCTTTCCACCGGCGTCGTAGCCCGCCACCCCCGCGGCTTTTGCTTTTTGTGGCGTACGCATTCTTGCGTGCTGGAGTGAACCCCCAAAATGAGACAGTCGTGATAGCGACACTTTAGCCGGGAAAGGAACTGCGAGTGGGCAAGAGACGAGTTTACAAGTTTCCCGAAGAATACCGGAAGATGGCACTGGAGCGGCTGAAAAGCTGCCAGAGCGTGACAGCGCTGTCGAAGGAGCTGGGGATTCACCGAGGGCTGCTGTACAGGTGGCGAAATCGGATGGAGCCGACGGAGGAGGGGCCCGGTCCGCCGGTCGCCTCCCGCGAGCGGGAACTGCGCCAGGAGATCCGCGCGTTGCAGCGTCTGTTGGGGGATAAGACGCTGGAAGTGGATTTTTTCAAAGGCGCCTTCGAAAAAATCGGGTCTCGACGCCACGGCAGCGGCAGCTGTGGCGAGAAGGCGTCTACGACCAAATCCGGGAGTTGATGCCGCTGCAAGGCAGACTGAGTGTCGAGCGGATGTGCCGGCTGGCCCCAGTGAGCCGGGCGGGTTTCTATCGGTCATTCAAAGAGCAGATGCCGCTGGAAGAAGACATGGAAGTGCGGTCGGCGATCCAGGAGGTTGCCCTCGAACATCGGCGACGCTATGGCTACCGCAGGGTCGCGGCGGAACTCCGCCGGCGGGGGATGGTGGTGAACCACAAACGCGTGGCGCGGATCATGCGCCAGGACGGGTTGCTCGGGGTCCAACCCCGGGCGTTCGTGGCCACCACGGAGGCCGATCATCCGCTGGAGGTTTACCTCAACCTAGCCGCCCGCATCAAGCTGACCGGGATCAATCAGCTGTGGGTGGCCGACATCACCTACATCCGGCTGAAGGCCGAGTTCGTTTATCTGGCCGTGGTCTTGGACGCCTACTCGCGGAAGGTGGTGGGCTGGGCGCTGGAGAGAACGCTGGCCGCCCGCTTGCCGCTGGCGGCACTGGAGCAGGCGATGGCCGAACGGCAACCGCCGCCCGGCCTGGTCCATCACTCCGATCGCGGTGTGCAGTACGCTTCCGGCGCCTACGTGAGGAGCTTGCGCCGCCAGCAAGCGATCCCCAGCATGAGTCGGCCGGCGAACCCCTACGACAATGCCAGTTGTGAGAGCTTCATCAAGACGCTCAAGCGGGAGGAGATCTACGCCAACGATTATCAGGATCTCGACCACCTGCGCGCGAACATCGAGGACTTCATCGAGCGCTACTACAACCGCTGCCGCCTGCATTCGGCGCTGGGCTATCGGCCCCCCGAGGAGTTCGAGCGGGCCGCCGGGACGAAGGCGGCTTGCGCCGGAGCGACGATGAGTTTTTTTAGGCAGCAGGAGATCTATCGATCCGATGGGAAGGGGTTGCTGAACGAGAAGCCGACCGCAGCCGGCTCCCCGAACCATCGTTTCGATGAGTCTCCAGCCGGCTATTCCTCGGCGGGTTGGTCTCCACCAGAGCCCGCCTCCGCTTCACCCGCCGAGGACCATGCTAGAACAGAAGAGGCTATGGGGAGAAGGGAAAACCATTGAACGGCGAGTGTCGCTACCGCCGATTGTCTCAGCGGAGGGGTTCACCCCAGTGCCGTGTCGCCATTCCTGGCGAGATATTGTCAAATGTTGTGGATGGGCGAGGTCAGGCGGCGTTTTCCTGAACCATCAATCCATCCTTGAAAACCTTTCCCTCTAAGACATGAACAATCACTTCCGAACCGTTCAGGCGTCGCCAGTGGCGCTCGGCTTGGCGGGCCAGCATGAAGACCATCGTTAACGACGCTTCGCGGCTGCCACAACCCTTCGTTCGTCGCTGCCGCAAACGGACCGTCGCAAAGGTGGACTCGATCGGGTTCGTCGTCCGCAAGTGCCCCCAGTGCTCGGCCGGAAAGTCGTAGAAAGCCAGCAGCACTTGGCGGTCTTTTTCCAGGCACTCGACCGCTTTGGGGAACTTCTTCTCGTATAGGTTCTTGAAACGGTCCAGAGCGGCCTCCGCCGTCTGCCGACTCTCGGCAAGATAGATGTCGCGCAGCGCCTGCTTGGCTTTGCCCTGCATGCTCTGCGGCAGCTTATTGAGCACGTTGGCCGTCTTGTGGAGCCAGCAGCGTTGCTCACCGGTCGCCGGATAGACTTTCCGCAGTGCCGCCCAAAACCCCATCGCTCCGTCGCCCACCGCCAACTTCGGCGGCAGCTCGAGCCCCTGCCGTTTCAAGTCCTCCAGCAACTCCTGCCACGACAGTTCGCTTTCGCGAAAGCCGTCGTGCACCGCCAGCAGTTGCTTGCGACCGTCTTCGAGTGCTCCCATCACAACCAGCAAACACTGCCGTTCATCGTCCAGACGAACATTCGAGTAGATGCCATCGGCCCAAATGTAAACAAACCGCTGGCCGCTGAGGTCACGCTTTGACCAAGCCTCGTACTCGCGGCGCCAGACGTCTTTGAGACGCACCACCGTCGTCGCCGACAGGCCCGGAGCGTCGGGCCCCAGCAAGGCCTCCAGCGCTTCGCTGAAATCGCCCGTCGAGATCCCTTTCAGGTACAACCAGGGGATCAACTCCTCCACACTCTTCGTGCGCCGCAGATACGGCGGCAGGATCTGGGAAGTGAAACGAAAGCGCCGGCCCTGCTCATCGACTCGGCGATCGTCGACCCGCGGCGCCTGGATCTTCAGCTGACCCACGCCGCTGACGATGGTGCGCTCGCGGGCGTGACCGTTGCGCACCACCAGCCGCCGGCCGTCCTGGTCGACTTCGTGCTGATGCGTTTCGATGTAGGCGGTCACTTCGGCTTCCACGGCCTTGACGAGCATCTGGCGCGCTCCTTGGCGCAGCACCTCATCCAAGGGCGAGCGTTCCTTTCCATCAATGACTTGGGGGTTGACTTGACTGCTGCTCTCAGCAGCTTCACACTGACTCATGGCGTATCCTCCTTGTTCCTTTCCAGAAAACGATTGAGTTGCTTCCTCAATCGTCAGGATACGCCGCCTCCCCTCAGAGGCTCATCCACAACTTCTGGTTATAGCTCATTCCTGGCGACATCGAGAGTCTCGTAGTCCCGTAGTGGCACACCTTCGCGGCGCGCCGGGTCGCGATTCCTCTCGACGCGCCCGGTAACGACCGGCCACTCTTGGCGGTCCCTGTTTCGAGTAGGGGCCGGCCATCCTGCCAGCTACATACCCGATCTTTCGGACAATTCGCCCCGCGCAGCGATTGGTGGCTGGAAATGAGCCGACGCGGTAGTCGGCCGCTACAAGACCAACGGTTCACCATGACGGCATCCCCCCTTTTGGCGCGAAACGCGGGTTAGGAAGGGCTAAGACCTTAGCCCGCGTTCCTTGCCGAGGTGAGATCATATCCCGCTCGCACCAGTACGAGAATTCACTGCCAGGGCGCTGTCGGTCCGACTCCAATCTTCCGGTCACGCGTAGCCAACTCTTTTTTTTCTGTAACCCATGGGCTCTTGTCCAGGGAAATCCTCGCCGCCCGCGATAGAATAGACGCAGGAGGCTGTCCCAGGAAGGTAGGCAAAAAATGTCTATGGGAGCCACATAAATGGACGAGGCAGTGGATTATGTTGTTCGCCGGCAGGGCTTCCGCCGGCGGTGTATCAGAACCCGAACCGTTGGGAGAACTACCTTCGCGGCTAACCACCGGACAGAGTCGTGCCCGTCAGGGCGTCAGCCCTTTCCCATGAAGAAGAAAAGGAGTAGAAGCGGCAGGATGAGAGCTCAATGATTGCCCGCTCGTGAGAGGTGCGAGTCAGCGCGGGATAGAAGGGGCTAGCTGAACACCACCAGCTGCGGAGTGACGACGAACTTCAATCGCTGGTGGGCCTGGCGCAGGGCTTGCTCGACCACCTCCGGTGAATCGCCGCGGGCGAAGATAAAGCCGGGGTAGCTGTTGCCCTCGGGCCAACGGATCAGCGTTTGCTGCGGCTTCGCTGTGATGATAACGTCCTCGATGCCGGCTGCGTCGCGGGCTTCCTCTAGGCCCTCGACCTCGACCAGGGTGCCGTTTACGGGCACAGGGATCATCATCACCCCTGCCGCTTGGGGTTCACGCTGCAGCTGGTCCACCGGCATCCCGAGCGCGTGCCGGATCAAGAATTCCTCGAGCGTCGCTCCATCCCCAAAGCGAACGGCGCGGGCACACAAACCGCCGATCGGCCTTGCAGCGATTTCCAGCATCCAAACACCCCTCTCGTTGACACGCATCTCCGCGTGAATGGGACCGTGATGGAGTCCTAGGGCACGCACAGCCCTCTCGGTGCAGTCCCGAATCTGATGCAGCGTCTCTCGATCCAACCGGGAAGGTGTCACGTAGATCGTCTCTTCGAAGAACGGGCCGTCCAAGGGATCCGGTTTGTCAAACAGAGCGAGCACTTGTAATCGTCCGTGATGCATGACGCCTTCGAGTGCGTACTCCCGTCCGGGGATGAAGGATTCAACCAGAACTGACCCCTCCCTGGCATCCTGCATCATTCGTACTTCGGGTGTTTCCAGCAGCCGGCCAATTCGCTGAACAGCATTTAAAAACTCGTCCGCAGTATCGGCGCGGACGACCCCGCGGCTCGCCGCCAGCCCGAGCGGCTTGACGACACAGGGGAACTCTAGTTCAGGGGGAAGCGTGGCAGACTCGTCAAGTGAAAGCCGCGCAAACTTGGGTGTCAACAAGCCGGCTTCCTGAAATCTTCGTCGACTGGCGAATTTGTCCCCTGCCGCACGAACCCCAGCCGGTGGGTGGTGCGGCAGCCCCAGTTTCTCGGCGGCGAGCGCAGCCGTGAGGGTCACTTGGTCGCCTAAGGCAACGATCCCCGAGGGGGGTTCGTCCTTTGCCGCGTCCACTATTGCTTGGGCTGATTCTTCTGGATTTTCGAATCGAAGCGCAATGGCCCCGTCTCGCCAGGGGTCTTCGAGGACATGGCAGCGGTCGGTTCCCAGCATCAGAGGCACACCGAGCCGCTCGGCCGCCTCGCGGAAAGCGCGGGTCTGATAGCCGGTGGTTTTCGAGAGGAGGAGGAGCCGCATGGCCGGTTGTCAGGGGAGCTAGAACAGAGCAAACTGCTCTTCGGTCGGTTCTGCTCAACAGTACCAGGGCTCTTCCAGATAGGGAATCGTTGCTCGTGACGTCATCACTTGTGGTGTAAGCGGTCTCCCATACGCGGCATTCCAAACCTGGCCGAAAATCTCACTACGTGTCGCCTGCCGGCGTTCTCCGGCATTCACAAGTCGTCGCACCTTTTCGCAAAGCTGCTCCACACGAGCATCCTCGTGCCGCCAGGGATAACAAAGACCCTGAGGATCGAACTCGCCAACCAAATCCCGCATCTCGCTAACCTCCAGCAGGCGCGAACCCGGGGGGATCAGTAAGCGAATGGCGAGCTGAATCGGCGCGACGTGTTCGATAAGTCCCAGCTCCGCCAGCAGCCACAAGAACTTTTGATAGCTTTCAAGCGTCGTCCAGGGAGTGAACGAGACGAACGTAGGCGAGAGCGTCAGACCGGCTTGGCGAAACAGCTCCACGACCTGCAGTACGTCGTCACGGGTGTGTCCCTTATTCAAAAACCTCAGCACGTGATCGTCGAACGATTCCACGGCGCTGGTCACAAACAGGCATCCCACCTTGCCGAGCGTCACCAGAAGGTGTGAGTGCTGGAGCAGATGTTCGACTTTGATTGTGACGTCGTAGGTCACCCCAGGGTGTTCCCGGTGAAGGCCTTTGACTATGCGCATCGCATGAGTCGGCCCATTGAAAAAATCCGGGTCGCCGAAGGTAATGTGGCCCGCGCCCTTAGCCACTTGACGGCGAATGTCCTCCAACACGACCTCGGGCTGCACCACGCGAAAGGCTCCGTCGTACACGGGAACGATCGGGCAGTGGCGGCACAAGTGCTTGCAGCCCCGGCTCGCCTCCGTATATCCCACGACGCGCCGAGCCCCGTCAGGCAGCCTCAGCTTGGCGTAATCAGCCAGGGCGGGTAACCCTTCGCGGTCAGGCGTAACGAACTTCTGCCGCGCAAGGGATACCACCGGGCCGCCCCGGTCCCGCGCCCCGGCGCCACCAGCCAAGGCAGCCAAACCGTCCTCGAACTCGCCTCCCAGAACGGCGTCCGCTCCCAAGGTGCGCAGGTATTCCTCATTAACGGGCGCGTACAGTCCGTAGAAACACAGCTTCGCCTGTGGATTGAGCCTTTTGAGCCGCGGAACCAATCGAGCCGCGAGCCGAGTCGCCGTGTGCATCGGAACATGGATCGCAATCCAGTCTGCCTGTCTCACCACGGTTTCCCGCAGTGGCTCACGGGAAAGGTCCATGCAAGTGACTTGTGCCCCGTCACGACGCAGCCAAGCTGCCGGGGAAGCAAGCCCGAAGGGCTGTCTACCCATCTCGTAGGTGGAAATCAAGACGACGTGGGCCATTGGTTCGAGAACTTGAAACCGTCTCGATCAAAATCGAGCAGTCTGAACTACAAGTATCGCAGGAAGCGCTGTCCGGCTACGTCTGATCGCTCTGCCGTAGCCCTGCCCCGCCAGGTTAGCACCGCGGCTTGCCCAAATACCCATACTGCCTCAACACAGGCCATGTCAGAGCGGTCACAACCGCGCGTTGAGGAAACCTCATCTTCGTTCGCCATTCTTCATCAGGTCGAATCTCGAGTGTGCCCGTCGAGAGGCGCATCGGGTTGCCCGATACGGTGTGGCTGGCTTGGATTTCCACGCGCGAGTTCTCGACAGGGGGAAGCTGCGACGCATCCTCGCCCACAAGCTCACAGACGGAACGCAAAACATCCCGCGGTGCAGTCACAAAATCTTCGTAGCGGATTTTCAGCGATCGCCCGGCCAGTGAGCTACTCAGCGATTCGATCCCCAGGTTGTCCCTAAGCCACATCCGACTACTCCGCCAAGGCCCGTGGCGGGCCATGTGCCTTTGCTCGGGAGCCCCCAGGTGCAGTTTCTTCTTCCCCAGAGAGTAGGCCACGCCGCGCGCGTCCCGAACGAGGTGGAGCAGGTAGAGATCAATCGCCGGCAGCATGGTCAGCAGCCAACCGTGCACGGCGGTCTTCGAGGAATCGACGATTACCCTGGCGTCGGTTCGGATCTGAAGTGCCCGGTAGAGCGTATCGAGGTTTTCTAGATACGCGCTCAGGCTTGCCTTGAGATGCCGGCGTCCTTCCACGCTAAAGGCCAGCAAGCGATTCTGTTTGGAATAGGCGATCATACGCAGATTCGCCATGGAGTGAGCATCCACTCGATCCGCTCCTCCGAATGCGTCCTCCAGCACGCCGGTCCACAGATCGCACCCCCGGAAGGGCTTCCCGCAGCCGCATAACCAGTTCCCGATCAGACCTCGGCCCCAAACGTGGTGGATCTCGCCGCCATGAAAGAAGTTTGCCCCGCTTCCCAGAATGTTGCCCACGACGGTACTGCCGCTGCGGTCGCAGGAAGCGATCATCAAGACTTTGATTCTTTGTCCGCTCATTGGACCAAGTGATTAGCTTGGGGAAGTCGCCGGACGTTGCGAGACTGAGCTGTCGGGCATCATGCTGCGAATCGCGTTCTCGACAGACCGCGCAACCATTTCATAGTCGCGCTCATGAGAGAACCGAAGCGGCTTGCCGATCCTTACCCGAACTCGGTTCGGCTCCGGCCAGTCGTGGTGCACGGAGTAAACTTCGTACAGCCCTTCCAAATACACAGGCACGACCGGCACGCCCAGCTTCAAGGCCATCATGCCGATACCCGTCTTGAACGGCTGCATCCGGCCGCTTGGCGACCGCTCCCCTTCAGGAAACACAAGCGGGCAATACCCGCTATCCACCAGCTCGCCGGTATACTTCAGCGCCCGGCGAGCGCCGGCCATCTGCTGGGGAAGCGGGTAAGCATTGAACAGCCCGCAAGCAAGATAGTACTGACCGGCGTTGTTGAGCACTTGCCTCCAGGCGAAGCCCGCTTGTTCAAAATAGGCGCGGAAAAAGTCCTGCGACATCGCGGGTGCGAGCCGATGGCGCCAACGCCGGGGCAATGCGACATAGATCGCCAACGTATCGAAGTGACTGGTATGGTTGGACGCGAAGATCACCGGAGGCGTTACGTCGCCCAAGTTCTCGATGCCTTCCACCTTCAAGCGAACCATTTCCCGAAAAGCCGGCAGGGCGATGCAGTCGAGCGCCCATCTTCGAAACCAACGGATCGGCCCGGCGCGTGTCCAGCGGGGAGTGCCCGTCGGGCGCACCCAGGCCAACAGCCGAACAGCGGCCGCGGGCCAAAGACTCCCGGCCTCGCTAGGAAGCAGCTGAGCGCGAACCTCCTGTTGCCGGGCAGCCTGCTCGCCGGCAGCGGGGCTGCGCCCTGCCCGCTGCGCGACCCTGACGGAGGATTCGAGCTCCGCCGTGGTCGAGATCTTGGCGAACTCCTCCTCATCGAGCTGAATGCCGTACTGCTGTTCCACCTGTGCCAACAGCTCCACCCTTTCGAGAGAAGAAAGCCCCAGGTCCTCGGACAGCCTGACGTCGGCTCCCAGCTGCTGGGGAGTCTTTCCCGTGACGCGCGCCAGGGCGCCCTGGACACCCGTGACCTCTGCTGTCGCTTCCCTGCCCTTTTGAAGATTCTTCTCAGCCGCTGCTAGCCGCGCGACCTCGCCGCGTTTGATCTTCATCGTCGAGGGCGTTCGGGGAAACTCGTCCCGCGGCCAAATCGACCAGCTCCGAACTCGTTGATGAGGCTCTAACTTGGTGTTGGCCTCCCTGACCAGCAGTTCGGGGTCGGCTGACGGGTCGTCGAGGATCAGAACGGCATGCACTTTCTCCCCGACGTCATCGCGAAGTGGAACAACAACACTTTCTGATATTTGTGAGAATCTATTCAAGTAAAACTCGATATCTTGCGGGTAGACGTTCAGCCCGTCCGGACCCACGATCACCTCCTTGAGCCGCCCCTTGTAATAGAGCCGCCCCTGCTCGTCGATCTCCCCGACGTCACCGGTATGAAGCCACCCGTCGACGACCTTTACACCCGAGTCAGCACCGGCTCCCACGTATTCGGAAACGACACTATCACCTCGGACCAGAATCTCCCCAGTCGGGGCGATCTTGACCTCCTGCCCTTTAACCGGTTTGCCGATCGATCCTCGCTGGGTATGGAAGGGGTGATTTATCGCAACCACGGGGCTGGTTTCCGTCAGGCCATATCCCTGTACGACCAGCAGCCCAACCCTGCTCCAAAAGGCTTCCAGGCGCTTGTCGAGTTCTGCTCCTCCCACGACGAGCGCCCAGAATTTGTGGCCCAGCAAGCGGTGAACGCCGCGATAGCGCCACCACCGTTGGACAACGCCGAGTACACCGCCCCGGACGTCCGCTTCTGGGGGCAGAACACACCGGCGCTCGATTTCGTTCTCCAGATTCTTTAGCAGCCCGGGCACCGAAACCAACACGGAGGCCCTTTCGCGGCGAATCGTCTCGATCACGCCGCCCGGACTTAGCACCCGAGTAAAAACAGCTGCTCCTCCGAGTAATGGCGGCATATAGAGTCCGGTGGTCTGGCCGAACATGTGACTCAGCGGCAGCATATCGAGCAATCGCACCGGTTGGAACGGCCGGGCTAGCCACTTGAAGCGGTCGATTTCGTTTTGGATCGGAGTCAGGTTGGCACAAATGTTCTTGTGGCGGTGGACGACCCCTTTGGGTTCACCCGTTGTGCCCGAGGTGTAGACGATTTCAACTACGTCGGAAGGTGCGACGGCGGAGGGTACAAGCCGTCCCCCAACGGGCAAATCTTCGACTTCTGTGCTCGATATCCGGGGTATTTCGATTCCCGACGCATCTACTTCTTCCCCAAAAACAAGTAGCCGCGCTTGAGTTTCTTTTTGTATTCGCGCGACCAGTCGGGCGGACGAGCGGAAATCCACCGGAACGACTTCGACACCACGCGCGATCGAGGCCCAGAAAACATGCACCCAAGCCGGCCGGTTTTCACTCCAGATCAGCAGGCGGTCACCCTTCGAGAGCCCCTGGGCGTCCAGGTAGGCAACGGCGGCAGCGATCCTCTCGTAAAGCTCTCGGTAAGAGAGCCTCCAAGTCCGGTAACCGTTGTGGTAACGCAGGGCCTCTCGGTTCCCGAGGGCGTAGATCTTAGGCAGGAACTCGAGGAGGATCTGCATGCGAACGCCGGCGTTGCATACCGGCTTTGTAAGCAATTCTAACGCCACTGGTGCGCGGCGGCGACGTCAGCCTAGGCCTAGGGGTTGACCGGTCGGCCAGTAGCGACCGGCAATCTTGCCGGTCACAAAGAAAATTGAATCGGGACAGTGGGACAACGGGGCCGTCTCATGGCCACCTCAACTCGCTACCCGCCGAATAACATCCAGGTACTGCGCGGTGACAGTTTCCACATTGTGCCGCTCAACGACATAGGCCGCCGCGTTCTGCCCAACGACTTCGCGCATCTCGTCGTCGGTGGCGAGGGCGTGTAAGCAATGAGCCAACATCTCGATCTCGGCCTCGCCCAGATCGACCTCGATGATTGAGCCCCGAGGAAATCCGCTGACCTCCTCTCCCGCTGTCACGACCACCGGTTTCCCGGCCGCCATGAGTTTTAGGGCAATGGCCGAAGTTTCACCGGCGGAGGGGTATCGCAGATTTACACCGATGTCGGTAATGGCGACCAGCCCCCAGAATTCGCTTTCAGTAACGTAAGGAAGCCTTGTCACAGGCAGTTCGTTGATCTCCGCCGAGATCGCAGCTTCATAGTCGTGCGAGACGAAATCTCCAACCAGCAAAATCCTGTGCGGGACCCCGAGCATCCGCGACGCCTCGAGCAGCGAGTGCAGCCGCTTCGAAGGACGGAGATAGCCAAACGTCGAAATCGCGATCTCTTCGGCCGATATCCCGAGCTTCTCTCGAATGCGTTCCCTTTCGCTTTCCTCAGGCAGCGACGGCCGATCGACGTAAAGGGGAATCTCGACGACCTCGACCGAACCGTTCATGTTCCCAAGCGCTTGCCGGGCCATGTTCCCCGCACGACCGTTGTGCACGACCACGATCCGGCTACGCTCAGCAACCCTCCGGACGAGCGGATACCGGAAATAGCGCTCCTGAGACGCTGACGTCGCCCGCTCCCGCCAAAGCTCTTGGGCGAAATCCCGCAGCCACTCTCCGTAGTTGAAGACAAACTCTTCTACGTATTCTTCTTTTGACAGCTTTCCGAGCAACAGATGGTGCAGAACAGCATCGTGGAGAACAACGACTCCCGGCACAGCGAGCGCCGCGTCGTACACCGGTCCGTGGAGGGGGTTATTCCCGACCTGGTAGACGCTAGCGTCGTAGCTTGTAAGCCTGCGGCGTCCCGGCGAGTCAAAAGCATCAACCTCGACGTAGCGTGCGAGTTCCCGGGAGAGACGCGCTGAATACTCGGCGACTCCCGTCGGGGCGGGAGGCAGAGGCGAAACCCAGGCGACTTTCATTTCGAATAGACCCGCTTGCCGAAGATCGCTGTCCCGACGCGCACCAGCGTGGCTCCCTCTTCGATAGCGATTTCGAGATCGTGGCTCATGCCCATGGAGAGACCCTGCAAACCAAGGCGCTCCGCTGTCTCCCGTAATCGCCGAAAGTAGGGACGCGTTTTCTCGGGATCTTCAGACCAGGGTGGCATACCCATCAAGCCTCGCAGGTGCAGATTGTCGCAGCTTTCAACGAATTCCCTTAAGGCTGGCAGCTCTTCCTCCGTTAGCCCGCCCTTTGTGGGCTCGTCCGAAAGTTTTAGTTCGAGAAAGACATCAAGCCGGCCCTCAGTTTGCTCGTTGAGCCTGCGGGCGATCTTGACGCTATCAACCGTTTGGACGACGTCAAACAGGCCCGACGCAGGTTTTGTTTTGTTGCTCTGCAGCTTTCCGATAAGGTGAAAAACCGCCCCGGGAAGCTCTCCCAGTTGCTCCTTCTTGGCTTGAAACTCCTGGACGTAGTTCTCCCCAAAATGCCGCTGCCCGCCACGGTAGGCTTCGAGAATATCGGTCGCCGGTTTGATCTTCGAAACTGCGAGGATCGTGATTTCCTCGGGCAATCGTCCCGACCCCAAGGCGGCCTCGGCTACGCGTTCCCGCACCTTTTGAAGCCGCTCGTCAATCACGCATCCATTCTAACGAGTCTTCCTCACAACAGCTGTTGGCAAACCATCTACCTGTCTTGGGGCAACGCTATAATTGCAGCTTGAGTCAGCGCGGGGCATTCATCAGCTTCGAGGGAATTGACGGCAGCGGGAAGACGACCCAGCTCGACCGCCTGCGACAGTCGCTAACTCGCCAGGGACATTCGGTTGTCGTCGCTCAAGAACCCGGCGGTACGCGGGTCGGGCTGGAGATCCGCAAGCTGCTGTTGAACACCGCGAACACCGACTTGCGGCCAATTCCTGAATTACTGCTGTATTTTGCTTCCCGAGCGCAGAACATCCAGGAAATCATTCGGCCGGCTCTTGAGGCGGGCCGGATCGTCTTGGCCGACCGCTTTACCGACGCCACCATAGCCTACCAGGGCTACGGACGTGAACTCGGCGCCGACACCGTGCGCGACGTGGAAAATGTCGCTTGCGGTGACCTGAAGCCGGACCTGACTTTGCTTCTCGATGTGGATCCCGCGATCGGCGTCCGCCGCGCTCTCGAACGTAACGCCGGCCAACCCATCGACGAGAGCCGTATGGAGCAGGAAGCGGCGGCGTTCTACGAGAGAGTTCACCGCGGATATCTTGAGCTAAGCCGCGCCGAGCCGCAACGGATTAGGCTGATCGACGCTATAGACTCGATCGAAAAAGTCGAAGAGGCGATCGAGACGACAGTCCAGGAGTTTCTGCGGGCAAAGGCCCCGGCCAGTCGCTGAATGTTTGTCCTCAAGACGGCTCCGCACGCTGCGGGTCGGTTTTCGTAGACCGAGCTACCCAATGTTTTCTAACTTCGTCGGCAACTCCCGAATCGTGACCGTCCTGCGCCGAATGTTGACCGAGGGCCGCTTGCCGCAAACCCTCCTGTTCACCGGGCCGCGCGGCGTGGGCAAGGCCACTCTGGCCAGTTTGCTGGCGGCATCCCTCAATTGTTTGAACAGCGTACCGGGTGAAGCTTGCGGCGAGTGTTCCAACTGCCGCCGCATTCTCGCAGCGGACCTCTCCCAAGAATCTTTCCAACAACTCTTCGAAGAGCGACTGAAGCTGCCCGCCGCCAAGCGTACCGAAAGTCCTCTGATCGTTTCTACGCATCCCGATTTTCTGATCTTTCCTCCGGATGGCCCTTTGCAGATCATTACCATCGACCAAGCTCGCCAGATGCGCCAAGCCGCGCAATACGGCCCGTCAGAAGGACGGCGCCGCCTATTTCTCATCGACCATGCCGACCGCGCGAATGATGAAGCCTCCAACTCTCTGCTTAAGACACTCGAGGAGCCGGCCCCTTCCCTGACAATCGTCCTGACCGCGGAAAACCCCAACGAACTCCTGCCGACGATTCGCTCCCGGGCTATCCCTTTCTACTTTGCTCCTCTATCGAACAAAGAGATGGAGGAATTCCTCACGGCATTTACCGAGCTGAGCGAGGATGAGCGCCAAACGTTGATCCGTTTGGCCCAAGGCAGTCCCGGCCGCGCGATCACCCTAAACGTCGACCAGTACTTGGAGCGACGAGATTCGATGCTGGTACTGCTTCGGACGTCGCTGGGAGAGGGATCTTTCGCCGAGCTACTGCCCTATACGGAGGCAGTGGCACGAAAGAGCGACGAGCGTCTGGATGTCTTGCTCGAGTCGTTTCAGTCGCTACTCCAAGATCTGCTCCACCTTCGTTTCGGGTCCGGCCAGTCGCTGGTCAACACTGACATCGCCGACGAACTGGAGTCCCTCGCCCGTCGGGCAAGCTTCGAGTGGATTGAAAAGGCCGCGGCTAAGCTTGACGAACTTGAGCTGCTGAGACGCCGGAACATTCAAAAACAGATCGCCCTCGAAGCCATGGGTATCGGCCTCCGGCAGGCGGTCAAGCGAGAATAACAGAGCTGCTTGCGAGCGCACGCGCGGATATGTTATCCATAAGTCAGGTTCTGTCCAACCTTCGCCGAATCGACTAGCTGGCTTCGGGTTCCACCAACAATTGGTCGTGGTTCTGCATCGCGGAAGTCGGCCTCATGTTGCGGATGAGCAGGCCCCTGATCACCACTCGTAACCGGCGAATGGTTCACGCACAGCCCTTGTACTACTTCCAAGAGAGGTCTTCCATGAAGGAACCGGGGAATACCGCCAACCGCAAACTGATCCGACCCTCGCTCAGCGAAGTCAAGGAGCAGATGAACCAAAGGAAGCGCCAGCAGCACAACCACCAGCGGAAGCGGCAGTCCCCGCCTGACCAGACAAATGCTGAAACTTTCTATTTCGTCAAACAAATGCAGAATCATACCCCGCTAGTGCTGGTGCTCCGCGACGGCGAGGAGATCACCGGCACGATCGAGTGGTATGACAGGGCCTGCGTCAAAGTGAATCGCGACGGCGCGCCAAACTTGGTGGTCTACAAGGCAAACATCAAGTACCTCTACAAGCTAGACCGGGATGATGCCAAGCCTCCCGCGGCAAGGGGTCCCAACGGCAAGGACGTTACAAACGGCTCGGCCGCCAACTAGTAAGCTGTCCTAGACAAGACTTTCTGATCCCTGCGATGTGGCGCACTTTTTCAGCGTGCTGTGTCGGGCTTTCGAGCCCGACATTTCCGCATCTATAGTGCACTTGTCGCCGGGACAATCTACTAGTTGCCGCATGTGATCGGGATCTGAGCGCCAACTGCTCTCACTGGCTTCGAACCCGACTGGTCGTACTATCTTTCTTCAGCATTAGCCGCCGCGACGGCGATGCTCCAACCGGTACTCGCGTCGCTGCCCCGCTTGGTCGTATCTCCGTTGCTCTTGCTCGCCTTCCGGAATCAACGCCGGCACGGGAACGGGCTTACGGTTCTTGTCGAGCGCAACGAAGGTCAGATAAGCCGAGGCCACATGGCGAGCTTCGCCCGTGCCTAGGTTCTCAGCGAAAACTTTCACTCCCACCTCCATTGATGTGCGAAAGGCACGATTCACGGCCGCGCGCAAGATCACGAGATCACCAATCCTCACAGGTTCGAGGAAATCCATGTGATCGAACGAGGCCGTTACCACGTATTCTCGACAGTGTCGGGAGGCGGCGATTGCCCCCGCAATGTCCACCAAGTGCATGATCTTGCCGCCCAGCAAGGTCCCCAACGCCCCGGCGTCGTTGGGGAGGGCTAACTCCGATAGCTCCGAATAGGACTGTCGTGCGGGTTTCCCCTCCATAGTTGTTACCTCGAGCCGGACGCCTTTGACCACTTGGCCTTCGTTGCCCGCGTCTCCTGCTTGTGTCGAAGGTAGCTGTTCAAGTACGCATCCGCCTGCCGCTGGAGTAAAGGTTGAACTTTGTTGCTACACCACACGCTGGCGCCCCGATCGTACTCCAGACAGCCGCTCTCGTAGGACGCATGCCCTTTCTCGAGCACATACGCGATCCTAACGACTCGGCCGTCGTCAGCCATCACGGAAAAGCGCACGGCGTCGGGCCCCGCCTGGCTAGGAAATCGGGTACAAGTGAGCGCCGGGTAGCCCAGGTTGCAGACGTCAATGAGAAAGTCTTCGCCGGGTCGGAATTCCTCTCCTTCGCGCGCGCGGCACACGCCGGCATAGGGTTCTCCCAAGGGCGGCCGCAGCTTGCTGGGCCAAGTCGATGCCGGCAACGGATCAGTCGGACAAAAGTAAGGGCAGGCCATCGTAGAACTTCAGACTGCTATAGTAGTGTCCGGTTGCAGCTTTGACAACCGGCGGCAAAACGGTGACGAACCGCAAGGTTGACGCATAGATGGAAAGTCGGCGTTTCGAAACTCTCAAAAAATTCGTCGAGGCCAGCCCAAACGATTGCTTCTCCCGCTACGGTTTGGCTCAGGAATATGTGAACCAGGGCCACCTGGAGAACGCCGTGGAGGAGTTCAACAGGATCCTGGGGATCGATCCTGACTACCAAGCCGCCTATTATCACGTTGGTCAGACGTACCTCAAATTGGGACGCACTAAGGAAGCGCGCCAAAGTTTCGAGAAGGGCGTCGAGATCGCGACACGCCTGGGCGATCTCCATGCTCGCAGCGAGCTCGAAGCTGCACTCGACGGCTTGTAAAGGATTGCTGCAAGTCGTCGGTGATTCAGGAGGGTGACGTTGGCGGCGTTTCTGACCGATCTTGATACAAAAAGCGAGGAACTCGATGCCTGAGACAGAGGTGGAAACGGCGAGCCAAACGGTCGGACAAGAAGTCGTGGCTGAAGTGGAGAGAGATTTTGCTTTGGAGTTGGTTCGCGTCGTTGAAATTGCCGCGATCGCCGCCGCGCGATCCATGGGTCAGGGGGACCCCCAAGCCTCCGATCACACCGCCGTCGAAGCCATGCGCGCGGAGTTTGAAAAGATTCCCATGGCGGGCAGAATCGTGATCGGGGAGGGTGAGCGCGACAAGGCGCCGATGCTTTACATCGGCGAAGAAGTCGGGGCACCGCCCAAGGACGGCGTCGATTACCCCGGGGTCGACATTGCCGTTGATCCTCTCGAAGGCACCAACCTTTGTGCCACGGGAGCCCAAGGCGCCCTGGCCGTGCTCGCGGCCTCGGAACGTGGAGGTCTGTTGCACGCTCCCGACTGCTACATGGAAAAGATCATCGCCGGCCCCGCCTGCCGCGGCGCCATTGATCTCGATGCACCGGTGGAAGAAAACCTGCAGGCCATTGCCAGTTGCCTGGACCGTGACGTAGACGACCTCGTGATCATTGTCCTCGACCGGCCTCGCCACAAGAAACTGATCGAGGACATTCGCCGTGCCGGAGCGCGCATCCGCCTGATCACGGATGGAGACCTATCAGCCGGTATCGCCGTCGCGGTTCGAGGCTCAGGGGCTCACGCCGTCATGGGTAGTGGCGGCGCCCCCGAAGGCGTGTTGACCGCCGCCGCCATGCGCTGCCTGCACGGGGAGATCGTCGGCCGTCTGGTTGTCGACACACCGGAACTTGAGGAGCGTGTGAAAAATATGGGCATTTCCGATCCCAAGCGCGTTTACACCGCACGAGACCTTGCACCCGGCCGACAGATAGTGTTCGCGGCTTGCGGCGTGACGGGGGCTGTCTCAGGCGGTGGCGTCCTCACGGGTGTTCGGTTTTTCGGAGACGGGTGTCGAACTCAAACCATGATGATGACGCTGGCATCCCGACGGGTGCGGTTTATCGACACCGTCCACCTTGAGCGCCCGCCCGGCCCGCGCGGCGTGCGCCTCTACTAGTGTCTGAACCTCGCGCCGCCCGCTTGCGGCACCGGTCTCCCGTTGTGGGGTCGGAATTTCTAACGGCACATCTTTGCGAGCGGGCCGCTCTTATAGAATCTGTCCACTCTCATCACGCCGGCTGGCGGAACAGGGCGAGCACGGCGTATGATGGACGAGCGTCCAGCCCACAATCTCGGTAATGATACGAGTTCGTTTCGCGCCCTCTCCGACCGGCTTTCTCCACATTGGGGGCGCCCGCACTTTCATCTTCAATTGGCTCTTCGCGCGTCGCCACAACGGATGTATCATTCTACGCATCGACGATACCGACCTGGAGCGCACCACCGAAGAGTCCTTGCGCTCGATCCTGGATGGCCTAAAGTGGCTGGAGCTGCCCTGGGACGAGCGATATCACCAGTCTGAGCGAGGCAGTTCCCATCGCCAGGCCGCCGAAGCCTTGCTGAGCAAGGGCGCTGCTTACCGAGATTTCGCCCCGCGGCAGGCAGTCGATCACGCTGGCCGCGAGGAAGGCGATTCGTCCGGTCCCTGGTTGGCTAACCCCGGCATGCGAGAGATGACTCGGCAGGAAAGCGACCATCGCGCGGCCAAGGGCGAGCCCTTCGTGTTACGGTTCCGGGTCCCTCGAGAGGCAAGCCACTCACTCGCATTCGACGACCTGGTTTACCGCCGGCAGTCCCGCGAGATCGGCGACGTTGAAGACTTCGCCTTGCTCCGGAGCGATGGGTCCCCCACCTACCACCTGGCCTCGACCGTCGATGATATCGAGCTGAAGATCAGTCACGTGATTCGTGGGCAAGACCACTTGACCAACACGTTCAAGCACATTCTGCTGTTCGAGGCTTTGGGCGGCAACCCTCCGCAATTCGCGCATCTGCCACTGCTTCTCGGTCCCGACGGCTCCAAACTTTCCAAACGCAAACATGGCCCCGCGGTCAGTGTGACGACCTATCGCGACAAGGGCTTCCTACCCCACGGCTTCGTCAACTACCTGAGTCTGCTCGGCTGGTCCCCCAAGGACGATCGCGAGATTTTTACCCGCCGGCAGCTTGTCGAGGGCTTCTCGCCCCAGGGTGTCCTGCGCACGAACGCCATCGTCTCGTTTGACGAAGCAAGCGAGCAGGACTGGGCCGATCCGAAAGCGCTATGGATCAACAGCCAGCATCTGCGCCAGATGCCGCTTGCCGAGCTGATGCCTTACGTGGAAAGCGAGCTCCGCGAGGCCGACCTTTGGGACCCCGACTACGAAAACTCCCGGAAACAGTGGCTGTCGAACACTACTGACTTGCTGCGGGCTCGTTACACCACGCTGAAGGATTTTTCGTCCAAAGGCCACGCGTACTTCGGGGATACATTCGACATCGAGCCGCGAGCCCGCAAGAACCTCGATAAGGAAGGAGCCTGGGAACTCCTACGTGAGTTGGCCGAGCGACTCGCCTCGCTTGACGACTTCAGCGCAGAGAATGTGGAAAAGCAAGTTCGCGGCTTGGCCGCTGAACGTGATGTCAAACCCGGCTTGATTATCAACGCCGCGCGCGCCGCACTCACCGGCCAATCCGTGGGACCCAGTGCCTTCGCTCTCTTCGCGGCTCTGGGCCGGGAACGAGCAGTCGAAAGGTTGAAACAGGTCTGATGCTGATATTGGGAATCGGTGGATTGCTGAATGACGGTGCGGCCGCTCTGCTCCAGGATGGCGAACTCGTTGCCGCCATGGAGGAAGAAAAACTTCTGCGCGAGTCTCACGCGGGAGGGCTACCTACACAAGCCATCGACGGTTGCCTCAAGATTGCCGGCGCCACTTACGCCGACTTGGAGTGCGTGGCCCTCGCTCGACCCCTCGGAACGGGCAGCGACCCATCGTTTCATCTGCGCCTGAAGACGCTGTTTCCCAAGAGCCGGATCGTCATCGTTGACCACCACACGGCGCACGCCGCCAGCGCATTCTATCCTTCTCCGTTTGAGCAAGCCACGGTATTAACCCTTGACCGGATGGGAGATATGCGCTGCGGCGCGGTCTGGGAAGCAGCGGGAGCCCGGCTCGAAGCGGCGCAAGAGCTGTACGCTCCTGATGCACCGGCTGCCTTCTACAGCCGAATCACCGAGCTGTTAGGATTCCACAGCGGCGCCGAAGAACACAAAGTGCAGTGGCTGTCGGTGGGCGGCAAGCCGCGTTTCCACGATCTGTTTGTTGACATTCTCGGAGGACCCGACGCCCGCTTGCCTCAGCTCGACCACAGTTATTTCGACACCTCCCGGACGACCGACGGAGGCTTCAGTGAAAAGTTCTATTCTCAGATCGGCATGGAGCACGGTTCCGCCCTCTCCGAGGAAGCTCGGGCTGACCTGGCCTCAAGCGTCCAGAGCGCGGTCGAAGAAACGGTGCTCAACATGGTCGGGGAGGGAGAAAATCTATGTCTCGGAGGTGGGCTGGCTCTCAATGCCCTAGTAGTTGCCGCGGTCGAGAATTCCGGGCGATTTCAAAAGGTCTGGGTTCAGCCCGCGGCGGGGAATGCCGGCACCGCCATCGGCAGCGCCTTCCGTGCTTGGCATCAGGCTCTCCGCCGCGATGAGAGGAAACCACTCAAGAACCTCTTCCTGGGACCGGAGTTTGATCGAGAAGACATCAAACAAATACTTGAGAACTGCAAGCTTCGTTTCCGTTACTTGACGACCGAGGGTCAGCTGGTCGAAACGGCCGTTAAGCGGCTGGCCGACAACCAGATCCTGGCCTGGTTTCAGGGCCGAATGGAATTCGGTCCCCGGGCGCTGGGTAACCGCAGTATCTTCGCCTCCCCTCTCAACCCTTACTCTACCGAGAACTTGAACACCTACATCAAGCACCGTGAATCGTTCCGCAAATTCGCCGCCTCGGTGCCGGAAGAGCTGGCCTCGGAGTATTTCGAGTGCGGGGCCAGCGCCCGCTATTTAGCGACGGTGGGCCGCGTCCGCGCTGATCACCGCAAGACTTTCGAGGCAGCCTTGCTGGATGGAGACCGCATCCGCGTCCACACTGTCCGGCGCGACGACAACCCCTTGTACTGGGAATTGCTCCACGCGACCGGCCGTTCGACCGGCCTGCCGGTGCTCTACAACACGTCCTTCAATTTGTTCGGCGAACCTCTCGTCTGCGACCCGCGCGCCGCTGTGCGCAGCTTCTATGCCTCCGGCATCGACGCCATGTTTGTGGAGCATTTCTTGCTGGAAAAGTAGTTAGGTCGCCCCCCCCCCCCCCCCCCCCCCCCCGAGAGCGTCCGTCACTGTTGGAGGTCCCGGTTCCCGTACCGGCCGGCAATCATGCCGGCCAGCCAACGACAAGCTAACTAAGAGCTTGTCCCACCTTTCTACGAGGACAACACTACCAGCCCGTCGCAAAAATCATGCAGGAGCGAAAAATGGGGACGGCCACCAATTCGCTCCCCGTCGTGACCCAAGAAACAAAGCACTTCGCCTGAGGCGAATTGGCTGGCTGTATCCATTTTTCTAGCTTGTCACTGTCCGCTGCAGCGCGGTCTGGGCGTCGATCCCAGCCAGCTCATACGCCCTAACCAGCGCTCCCATAACCGGCTCCAACTTCGGCTGGACGACTGCGGTGCTTTCCTCGGCGTCCAGCCGCCTGCGAAATTCGTCCGCCACGAATCGGCTGCGAAAAACCCCGCCAACGGGAACGATCGGAACCGCTTCCCCGGTATCGAACAGTTGCTTGCCCACCGCTATGGCCAACTCCTGAAGACAGTCGGCGGCACTCTTTAAGATCCCTGCCGCTACACGATCACCATCTGAAGCGGCGTGGTCCACCAAAGGTGCCAGTGATGCGATCCGATAACGTGGAAACTCCTCGGTGTAGAGACGGTGCATCAACTCGTTGACGTTCTCCGCTTCGCATTCTTTCAGCAACAGACTTGTCAGGGCCGTTTCCGGTCCCCACCCCTCTTCCTGCCGCAAAGCGGCGCGCAGAGCCTGTCGAACGATGCCCAACGCACCACCTTCGTCGCCGAAAACATAACCCCAGCCGCCGGCGCGGGCCGTCTTGCCCGCCGCATTCTTGCCGCAGGCCATCGACCCCGTGCCGGCAATCACCACAATCCCAGGATTCCCACCAGTTCCACCCAGCAGAGCAATCTCAGCGTCGGTTACTATCTCCAATTTCCGGGCGGAAACGACGCTTTCGATGATGACCCGTTTGTCGGCGGGGCCGCCGCTCAGTCCAAAACAAGCGGCGGCAAATCGAGTCGTATCAAGATCCCGGCCGGCTTCACCGAGCGCCTCGCCCACAGCATCCGCAACGGCGCGTTGAAGGTTTTCCCGGCCTCGCTCATCTCCGGCAGAGTTCGCGGGGCCGGCCGCGCCGCGACCGATAACCGCACCGGCGCCGTCTCCAACAACCGCTCGCGTATGGGATTGGCCGCCGTCAACCCCGAGAAAGAGGTCGTCGCTCCCCGATCGGGTTGCGGCTTTTTGTGAGGAATCAGCCCGTGCCAACGGCCCTACGATAACAATAGTCAAACAGGAGCTGCCATTCGAGCCGTTGAATCTCCATCAGCCGCTGTTCGAGGTCGCCGGCTTGCCCCTGGTAAACCGCTTGACACTCGTCAACAAACCAAAACGGGTCCCACTTTTCACGTCTCTCGATTTCCCCCGAAAGTCGCGCCCCCGCCGCATCGGGCAGGTCACTCAGTACTTCCAGGGCCCCCGCCCGCAGTTCCGGGAAGACATCATGCCCTCCGACTTCCCGAAACCAGTATTTCGAATTCGAGAAATCCGGTTCCTGACGATGCATGACGCCGTGGAGAAAGCTGCCCGTGGAAGATGTAATGCCCTGGGAAATCCTATGTGAGGCGTCTAGGTCCGAAAAATAGAGGTACAGCGCGCTTCGGACGCACTCAGCGTCTTCGAGTGAGGCAACTTCCGTCGCTGAAAATAGATCCCCGGTTGAGTTTCGGCCCAACAGTGCCAAACCTTCCCCGTCGAACGGCTCACGCGGCGTCAACGGGATCAACCGTTGCCCAGCCTCATGGAGCTCAAGAATGTCTTGAATGCTAGACAAGTATGCACTCATGTTAAACATGTTACGCTCCCCCATCTCCTTCGCCATCTTACCTGTAGCATCCCGCGGCAGGACTTGGTGGCGTAACGAGTGATCCCGAGCCCTCCGACGACACGCTGTCCTCGTGGCATGCGCATTCCCTACAGCTACCCTGCTACCGCCCGGTAAGAACGTAGCTAAGCGCCAGGCAGGCGCCGTAAGCTCCGATCAAAACAAACCCGAAAGGGCGCCTCAACGAGTCTTGCGATGCCACCATTCCGACCTGGAGTAAGACTAGGATAAACAGCATGACAGGGTAGAGTAGGGAGAAAAAGTGACCTTCGGCTACCAAGCCCGCCGGCGTAACCGCAGCCGCCGCCCCGGCCACAAACAAGACGTTGAGAACGTTCGCCCCGACAACGTTGCCGACCGCGAGCTCGCCGTGCCCCCGCCGCGCGGCTGAAACGGCGGTTACCAGTTCCGGCAGGGAGGTCCCGAAGGCCACCAGTGTGGCGGCAATAATGTCTTCCGGTACGTGTAAACGGGTGGCCGCCTCCTGCACGGCCGGAATCAGAACTCGAGCCGACATTACCACCACCGCCAGCGCCCCCAACAACCGGGCGACCGTGATCAGCACTGCTCCCCGGGCATCTGCTTCAGGCGCGTCCGCACTGGGGCCGCCGGTTTCGCCCTTCGCCCAGCGGATCGACTGCCCGATGTAGACCGCCAGTGCCGCTAGAAAGACGAAACCCGTGATCTGCGAAAGTCTCCCGCCCGCTGAGAACAGAGTCCCGGGAGATGCCAAGGGAAAGCTCGCACCGACCAAAACCACCGCTGTCCCGAGTTGAATCCAGCCAAGGCGGCTTACGATCATACGGTCGAGCTTTAGCGGAGCGAGCACGCAGGCAAGGCCCAGAATCAGGCCGGCGTTACAAATGATCGAGCCGCCAGCGTTGCCCAACGCAAGGCCCGGACTTCCCTCGATGGCAGCGAGAACGGAAACGGCCGCTTCAGGAGTAGTGGTTCCCAAACTGACGATCGTGGCGCCAATGACCGCCTTGGGAATTCCGGACCGCTCGGAGAGGGACACCGCCTCGTCCACCAGCCAGTCCGCGGCTTTCCCCAGCACGCCGAGGCTTACCACGATGACCAGCGCCAGCAGTCCGCCATGAAGCTTGGAGAAGAACTGATTTAGAAACTCTTCCATAGAGTGAAACCCGCTATTGTACCGGCTCGCTTCCTAGCCCGCATTTCTGCTCTCGAAATAGGCCTAAACTGTAAGATGGATCACGAGCGGGCCGTATTTAAAAAGCGGAAAGGCAGACAGGAAATACGCTGCAACCAATTGATTGTAAAAGGTTTGTTAGAAATTGGCTTTGTTTCGTATTTTTCCGTTGCGAGCGTGACGCCGACCTTCGCGCCCCCTTCAGAATAGCGGGTGTGTCAAGTGCCTGCGTTGCCCAGGAAACGACGACCAGAGGTCACCGCTGCGGGCCCAAGGCCCACCCAAAGGAATGAAAACCTTTGGTTTTCGGAGGGGGCATGGCGCAAAAGTAGCCCAGACACCTGACCTGTCACTGGCGTTCCAGGCTCAGTTTCCTGCTCCCGCACGCCCTTTCGATAAGCCAAGCTGAGCCGCGAGCGGCCATGGGCCTTCGCCAAGATAGACGGAGCCGCAACCGTCAGGGAGCGGTCAGTCCCCCTCAAGAGTCCGGTCCTGCCACCAGCCTCAGGCCCACCCAAGCGGATCAAAACCCCCGGGTTTTCGACGGAACGGTATTACGGCTACCCTGACACCGGCATCCCGCACTTCCATCATTCGCTTGGATCAAGTCCCGCTGCGTCTGAGCTGCCGGAGCGGCCGATCAAAGCGATTCCTTGGGTGACTAGAAAACCCGCGAGAATCAGCCCTGCCGCCCACGCGACTTGATCCCCGCTAGGAGCAAACCCTTCCAGAGGATACTTTTCAGCGGAAAGTTGTGCGATGAGATCGGGAGTCATCACCCGACCGCTTACGACGTCTCCTAGTTTGGGCGCGACACCTCTCTGGAAGGGCCAAAGTCCAAACACGGCTCCGATGAGCAGACCAAGCAGCACACCAAGCGTGGGCCTCGCATAGCGAGCTAGCAGTGTCTTGATGAGATTGCTAATCCCAACGACCCCAACCACGACGCCAATTCCCAAGGGCACGAAAACATTGAGCGGGCGGACAAGTGCATCCCAATCGAGGCCCGTGGAACCCGCTCCGACGAGAGCCGTCTTGAACTGGTCGATTGCCCCCAGTATGGTCAGGTACTGCCCCAATACCAGTAGCAAGTACCCGCCCGAGATACCGGGCAAGATCATTGCCGACGCCGCGGCAGCTCCCGAAACAAAAAGTAGTAGGTAACCGGCTAGTCCCGTAAGGGAGGTCGCGGCGGCTCCCGGCTGCGCGAAAGCCATGACGATCATCACCAGCAGGCCTCCCACGCACCCTATCGCAGCTCGGCCGGAAAGCGGGCGCAAGAGCCGCCAAATCACGGGAACACCACCCAATGTAAGGCCGATGAAGAGACTGAACATGACCCAGCGATGTTCAATGACCAGTCCCTTCATCCAGCCGGCCAGTGACAGGATCGCGATAGCAGCGGCGGCGCCTACGCATCCCAGCGTGGCCAAGCTCCGGGCTCGGAAGCGAAGCGTCGTTGCCTCCGCGACACTTTCGATGAACTCGCGGTAAACCCCCGTGGCCAGCAACATCGTGCCACCGGAAATACCCGGAACCAGGTTCGCCAAACCCATTAACACGCCGCCGATACCAGCGCGAATGAGTGGCGGAGCGATGCCGGCCAAACTGGCTTGCTCTGCTGGTTTATCCATAAAAAGTCTCGCTAAGTAAACACGCCTGGTACCACTGGCGACCAGAAGGACGGGCTACATTTCATCGGCTAGGAGGCCAGCCGGCTTTCTTACGGCCTGCAATTCCTCATCAAGCAGCTCGCAGCGGTCGGGCGTCACTTTACGCTTCCGCTCGCAAGAAATCACCTGCGGCATAATGGGAATGAAGATGTCCGAACAAGACGCAACCACTCCCCGAGGTCCTGAGTCTTCCTCTGGCCGTGATGCCGCCGCCGCCCCACTGGAAGCGATGCCTGACGACCGGCGCCCGGCGGGAGATCATGTCCCAGAGCAAACTCGTACCGCAAACGCCATACCTGGTCTCGTGCTCGCGGTTGTCGCTTTCACAGTCTTCGATGGAGTCATCGTTGTCGTTTACGTTACGCTTTGGGCGATGGATCTCGATCTCTTGCTGACAGCACTAGAAGGTCGCGGCTGGATCTCCCTTCTGCTCGCGGTTAGTCCACTCATTCTGGGCGCAATTGTCGTCCAGAGAAACAAGAGCGTCGCGGTCCAGGGGTCTGGAACGATTTGGGCTAACGCGGGAATGCTAGTCGGAGCATTGATGGGCCTGATCACCTTGGCCGTTCCCATGCTAGCAGCCCTGGCCGAAATGATGTCTCCCTGCGGGCAGTAGCACTGTTTTCAACGGCAGTGGTCTGCAAGGCAGTGGCAACTCCGCCGACAGATATGCAGTGCAATGTGTTCAGGATGTGACCGGACCGGACCGGGCTTCTGAGCCCGACTTTCCGAATCTATAGTGAACTCGTCTCCAGAACGGTCCACGAACGCGCATTTCTCACGAGCGTTCGGACGACTGGCGTTGAACGGACTTTTTTGTAGGGGCGGACCGCCGTGTCCGCCCATTCGTGAGATACACACTCCGTCCCATTCGATCAGCCAACCCAACCCCGCGAGAGCCTCGAACCTACCGGGACATAGGTAACACTTTATGCCAAGCACATAGGTAACACTTCTCGTCCGCCCCTACAGTTTTGTCGTGAGAAATGCGGGCTAACGTCATACCGGTAGGCCCCGGCACGAGCTTGCCACTTGGCCTGGCGACTCACACGCCGGAGGCGTCGTACAGCAACGACGTTTCCACGAGATAAATCATGCGTAACTGCCGCGGCTCGTGTTTACGCCGGGCAAAGCCGCCGGCAGAACCTGTGATCAGCAGCGCTTTCGAGTCGGCCGACCAGCGATAGTCGAACGACCGCCCGGAGCCTGGGTCCACTTCCGCCAAGGAAACCACCGTTTCGGTACGGTCATTCTCCAAGTTCCAAACATGCACGCTGTAGAATCCAGCGCCCAGCGCGCCGGAGCGGAGAAACACCACGCGTCGGCGGTCGGGCGAAGCAACCAAGCTGTGTCCGGGACCAACGTAGCTTTCCTTACCCGTGTCTAGTTCGTAAGCGTGGAGCGTAAACTCGGGGCGCAACGTCGCATCCAAGTAGCTTCGTAGATACCTCCCGATCTTGACGGCGGCCGGCACGGCCCAAGAGTTCCAGCGCTCGTAGACAAGCACTCGTCTCTCACCTCCCCGTAACACAACGGGGCGCCGGACAATCTTGTCGCGGGCGATGCCGATCTCCTCGATACCATTCGCATGAGGAGTCCACAGGTAAACATGCTGCTGATCTGTCCATCCCTTGCCGGTATAGGTGGCGACTACCCACAGGTCATCGTGTTCGTCGTGGTCGCTCCAGAAAACCCTGCCTTGCCAGGGCGCCGCTCCCGCGGGAAATTCCGGAGGTTTCGGTTTGTCCGGCGCATCGCGAGAAAACTCCTCCACGTAGTCGAGCACTTCCTGACTCGATTGAGCGGGCAGAAGGTGGGGGACCTTCTCCTCCACTTCGGACCCCCAACTTCCCGGGCCCAGCACGGCCACGCAAGAGAGGTGAATTGCCAGAGCCGGGAACACGACCGCCATCAGCAGTGCAAGGACCCAGCGCTTGTTGGATGGTTTCGGCATGAGGTTTATGCGGACCGTTTAGCAGGAATCAAGCGCTTCGTTGACACTCCAATTTGAGCGGTGCTAGCGTGGAAGATCGTTTCCCGCTGACATGAAATCCACCCTGGCGGCCGCGGAGCTTCGCAAGACGCCTTTGAACGCAACGCATCGAGCGGCAGGCGCCCGCATGGCCGGTTTCGGTGGCTGGGACATGCCGGTGGAGTACTCAGGTATCATAGCCGAGCACATGGCCGTGCGGACGGCGGTCGGCCTCTTCGACGTCAGCCACATGGGTGAGATTGAAGTTTCCGGGCCGCAGGCTATCGATCTCGTTGAACACGTCACCAGCAATTACGCTTCCCGGCTTCACGACGGCCAGGCGCAGTACTCGGCCTTGCTCTACCCGCATGGGGGCTTCGTCGACGACATAGTGCTTCACCGAATGGCCGGGGATCACTATTTGCTTTGTGTCAATGCCGCCAACCAGGAGAAGGATTACGAGTGGATTGTCTCCCAGAACCGGTTTGAAGCTGAGGTGGAATTCGCAAGCGATCGATACGCCCAACTGGCGATCCAGGGTCCGAAAGCGCAAGCGGCGCTCGCTAAGCTGACCGACACCGACTTATCGTCGATCGCTTATTACCGCTTCGCCCACGGCGAGGTGGCCGGAGAACCGGCCCTCGTCTCCCGAACCGGCTACACCGGCGAGGATGGATTCGAAATCTACATCACACCGCATGCGAGCGAAGCCACGTGGAACGCCATCCTCGAAGCCGGGAGCGAATTCGGCATCCTTCTCTGCGGGCTCGGCGCGCGCAACACGCTCCGCCTCGAGGCGGCGATGTCGCTCTACGGACATGAGATCAACGAGACGATCACCCCTTACGAAGCAAGGTTAGGGTGGATCGTAAAGCTCGATAAAGGCGAGTTCATTGGCCGCGAAGCACTGGTGCGACAGAAGCGGGAAGGCCCGACTCGGCGGCTGGCTGGTTTTGAAATGCGAGGCCGCGGCATCGCCCGCGATGGCTACCGGATGTTTGTCGACGGTACGGACGCCGGTTGGGTCACGAGCGGATCTCCGGCCCCTTTCTTGAAAAAGAACATAGGCCTGGGCATGCTTCCCGTGGCGCACGCGACCGTGGGCCGGGCAGTCGACATCGAGATCCGTCACCGCCGCGTCGAGGCCGAGGTCGTTCCGACTCCTTTTTATTCGCATAAAAATTGAATCCCTACGATGTATCCCGATCAATATCGCTACACCAAGGAACACGAATGGGTGCGCCTCGATGGTGACGAAGCGACTGTCGGAATTACCCACCATGCCCAGCAGCAACTGGGAGACGTCGTCTACGTGGAGCTTCCCAAAGTCGGCTCCGCGATTCACGCCACCCAGCCCTTCGGCACGGTGGAATCCGTAAAGGCGGTTTCGGACCTCTATGCGCCGATGAGCGGTCAGGTGAGCGAAGTGAACGAGTCTCTAGTGGACGCCCCGGAAGTACTCAACGAAGATCCCCATAGCAAGGGTTGGCTCATCCGCGCGCGGATTTCCGACAAAAATGAACTCGACAATCTGATGACGGCGGAAGCTTATCAAGCGTACGTCGCTGCCGAGGGGGAGTCCTGACAACGTGCGGTACCTTCCGAAGTCCCCCCGCGAGCGCCGTGAAATGTTGGCCTCGATGGGTCTTGTTTCGTTGGAAGATCTCTACGCTCACCTGCCCGAAGCCGCAAAGCTGAACCGCCCGCTGAACATTCCCTCCGGCCAGTCGGAATACGAAATCATCGACTACTTCCGTCGCCGCTCGGAGGAAAACGCCAATGGCTACGTCAGCTTTCTGGGGGCGGGAGTTTATCAGCACTATCGGCCCGTGGTCATCGACCCCATCGTTACCCGCGGAGAGTTCTTAACAGCGTACACGCCGTACCAAGCAGAGATTTCACAAGGCGTGCTGACCTCCATTTTCGAGTTCCAGACGATGATCTGTCAGCTCACCGGCATGGAAGTGGCTAACGCTTCGATGTACGACGGCTCGACTGCCGTTCCTGAAGCGGCAATGATGGCAGTGCGAATCACCAAGCGCGACAAGGTGCTCGTCGCTCGCTCTCTTCATCCTGAATACCGTCAAGTGCTGGAAACCTACCGCCGTCACCAAGGAATTCCAGCCGAGTCCGTCGCCTACGATGGTGAATCCGGACAGTTGGACCTGGCGGATCTCGAGACGAAGCTCAGCGACGACGTAGCCGCCGTGATCGTCCAGTCGCCAAACTTTTTCGGGACCGTCGAGCAGACACGCGAGGCCGCGCGGCTGGCCCACCGCCGTGGGGCCTTGCTGGTGGTGATCTTCACGGAAGCCGTTTCGTTGGGTCTGCTGAGACCCAGCAGCGAAGCCGATATCGTCACCGGAGAGCTGCAGTCGTTTGCGCACCCGCCCAGCTACGGCGGGCCCTTCGTCGGCGTATTGGCGACGAAGCAGAAATACATTCGCCAAATGCCGGGCCGACTCGTCGGGCAGACAATCGACAGCACGGGCAACCGGGCTTTCTGTTTGACCCTGGCGACGCGGGAGCAACACATCCGCCGCGCAAAGGCCACGTCAAACATTTGCACGAACCAGGCTTTGATCGCACTGATGGCCACGGTCTATATGACAGTCTTTGGCAAAGAAGGTCTGCGGGAGCTGGCCGAACAGAATCTGGCCAAAGCTCACTATTTGGCGCAGCAGCTCGAAAAGCGCGGCGCCTCGTTAGCCTTCAGCGGACCGTTCTTTAACGAATTTGTCGTCCGGCCCACGAGTGCCACTCCGGCCGAAATAAACCGGCGGGCCCTCGAAAGTAAGATCGTCGGTGGCCTCGAGCTAGGCCGCTTCTATCCGGAGCTGGACGATTGCCTGCTCGTTTGCGCGACAGAGATGAACCGGCGGGAAGAGATGGATCTGTTCGCGGAGAAGTTTGCGGCGTAGTTGTCAGGAGTTTCGTTGACGTAGTGTCCTACACCTAATACCGTTCACGTAAGCTGTGATGGAACCAACGAATCTTTCCCCGCATGGCACCCGTTGTCATGTACGGGCGAGACATGTCGCGCCCTGGGGACCGCCTGTTGCCACCTTCCGTGCACCTACAACCTTTGCGTCCAGCTCGGAATCCCAGGGAGCCATTCGAGCATCCGTGGCCGCTAAGTGAACGGTATTAGTCCTAAACCACTGGAGCCGGCCGGCATGAAAAAAGTTCGCAGCCACCCGAGCCAAAACGAGCCGTTGATCTTCGAACGCTCTTCAGCGGGCAAGAAAGGCTACCAACTGCCCCCTCTTGATGTCCCTGTCGCCGATCCGAACCAGGTCTTGGGCGCAGCCAATGTACGCTCTGAGATTCCCGGTTTCCCGGAAGTAAGTGAAGTCGAGGTGATTCGTCATTTCACACGGCTTTCGACTTGGAACTACGGCATCGACCTGGGCCTTTATCCGCTTGGGTCGTGCACGATGAAGTACAATCCCCGGCTGAACGAATACGTGGCCCGGATCGAGGGTCTGGCCACGGCACACCCCTATCAGCCGGAGAGCCTTTCACAAGGTGTGATGCGGATCCAGGCCCGGCTGGAAGAGTTTCTGGGTGAAATCACCGGCATGGACGGTGTGACGTTGCAGCCGGCCGCGGGAGCGCATGGGGAGCTCACAGGCCTTTTGCTGATACGCGCTTTTCTGGACGACCGCGGCGATGGTCGCAAGACGGTCCTGATCCCCGATTCGGCCCACGGCACGAACCCCGCCAGCGCCGCCATTGCAGGTTACGGAGCCCAGGAGATCAAGTCCAACCGTCGCGGAATGGTCGACATCGACGATCTTGATCGCCACTTGGATGACACCGTGGCCGCGCTCATGGTCACCAATCCCAATACGCTCGGCATCTTCGAGGAAGAGATCACCAAGATCGCGGACTTGCTGCACAGCCGCGGGGCCCTGCTCTATATGGACGGCGCCAACATGAATGCGCTCGCCGGTATCGCACGGCCCGGTGATTTCGGTGTCGACGTAATGCACCTCAACCTGCACAAGACTTTTTCAACGCCTCACGGGGGTGGGGGGCCCGGGGCGGGACCGGTGGCTGTGAAGGCGGAACTCGAACCGTACCTACCCATTCCTTGCCTCACAAAACGCGACGGCCGGCTGGCCCACGATTACGACCGTCCCAAAACGATCGGGCGCGTCCGAGCTTACTACGGCAACTTCGGGGTGTGCGTGCGCGCGCTGGCGTATATCCTGGCCCACGGGGGCGATGGGCTGCGAAACGCGACGCTCGATGCTCTGTTGAATGCCAACTACATCCGACATCGTCTGGAGGACCACTACGAGCTCCCCTATAAAGAGCCGTCCATGCACGAATGCGTTTTTAGCGACGATCGACAGGCGGCGCGAGGCGTCAGGACCGGCGACATCGCCAAGCGTTTGATTGATTACGGGTTTCATCCCTACACCGTCAGTTTCCCGTTGATCCTTCATGGGGCGCTTATGATCGAACCGACCGAGACGGAAGCCAAGGAAGAACTGGACCTGTTTGTCGACGCCATGCGGTCCATCGCCGCCGAGATCGAGCATGACCCGGAGTTGGTAAAAAACGCTCCCCACACGACGAGGACCAAACGCGTTGATGAAACCCTAGCGGCCCGCCGCCCGGTCGTTCGCTGGGCAGCTCCCGAGCCCGAAGCCCAGGCCGCCGACTGAGGGGAACTCCCATTCCTCACAAATTTCGCCGGTTCGTCACAAAACTCGTTGTTCTCTGAGCAGTCCGAATTTGTGCAAAGATCGTACATCGATACGACTGGGCGGGCACAGTGGCCCACCCCTACGCGCCCCTCGTGAGAGCAGGCTAACCCATGCGGCGTGATTTGCTGCTGCTGACCATCGCGGTCGTGTTGCTGCGTCTTCCCTTCCTTAGCCAAGCCGTGCAGGGAGATGACGTTTACTACCTGCTCATTGCCCGCAACGCTCAGGTCGACCCGCTGCACCCCATGCAGATGGGATTTCGCTTACAGGGAGAGCTGGTTTGGGCGGCGGGACACACTCGCCCGCCGCTCAACGCCTACGTGCTGGCCGGGCTGTTGGCGCTCTTCGGAGAGGTAAGGGAACTCTACTTTCACCTCTTTTACATCGCCTTTTCGCTGGTGGCGGCGATTGCAATGTACTTCCTGGCGCGTCGATTCACAACCCGTCCTTTCCTGGCGTCTCTGTTGTTGCTCTCGGTTCCCTCCTTCGTCGTCAACGGCAACAAGCTGGAAGCCGACCTGCCCTTGCTGGCTTTCTGGTTGGCAGGTTTCACCTTGTTCGTTTACGGGAAATTCCTCCCGGCAGCGGTCATGCTGGCGGCGGCAGGTCTTTGCGCTTACCAGACGATGCTTGCGGTTCCGATCCTCGCCTACTATGCCTGGATCGCGGACCGCCGCAATCTCGGGCGGTGGCTGGCCGTGACCGCAGCCCCGCTGGCACTCGGTGCATGGCAACTGTTCGAATTCGCGGCTGCCGGAACCGCGCCGGCGGCCGTGCTGGCGGGGTACTTTGAGACGTACGATCTTCTGGCTCTATCGAGAAAACTCTCCAGTTCGTTGGCACTCGCAGGCCATTTGGGCTGGATTGTCTCTCCCCTGCTGATTCTGGCCGCATGCCGGAGGGGCGCCAAGCCCGGCCTGTTCGTTGGCGCCGCCTATGGAGTAGCAGCGTTAGTGGTGTTTTTGCTGGCCGGTTACACGTTGGGTCAGCGTTTCTTTCTCCTACTCGCGCTGGGGACCGGACTACTCCTCCTGCTGGACGTTTCGCGGACTTGGTGGAAGAGCGCTGCGACGGACGAGCGGTTTCTCTCGGCCTGGATCGTCCTTTACTTTGCCGGGTCCCTTGCGGTTTTCTACGCCGGTTCGGCGAGGTACCTGCTGCCTCTGGCGGCGCCGGTTATATTGCTGACCATTCGGCGAATCGAATCGAGGACGCTTCTCCACACGTTGACGGCGGTCCACCTTGCGGTCGGCCTGGCGCTGGCGGCCGGGGAGAACCACTACGACGGGCAATATCGCGAGTTTGCACGGCGCCTGGCCCCCATGGTCGAATCGACGCGGCTATGGAGCAACGCCGAGTGGGGCCTGCGCTATTACCTCGAGGAGCTAGGCGGCGAGCCGTTGCTGCGCGACCAGACGTTGCGCGCAGGGGATGTAGTCGTGACCAGCGAGTTGGCGGGGGCGGTTCCCTTTCAAGTCACCGATCCCAAAGGAGAACTTCTCCATGCCGGGATCGGGGCGGGGCCTCTGGCTTTGCGAACGATCGGCCTCGAATCGCGCTCCGGCTATTCCTCGAGCGAGTACGGCATCCTTCCCTTCGACTGGGGCGCGGGAAACATTGACCGCGTGACGGCCTACAAGATCGGCCTCGGCGAGCCGACAACCGGCTACCTGCGGCTGGACTCCCCCGACGCCGAAGCCCATCTCCTCAGCGGCTTCTATAGGCTTGAAACCGCCAACTGGCGCTGGATGGCCAAGCAGGGGTCGGCCTCTCTTCTTGTGCCTGAAGATTCCGGCGAGTTTGAACTGGTTTTTCACATTCCCAATACCGCGCCCGCCCGGCACGTGGCCGTCGAGTTCGACGGCGAGATTCGGGCCGAGAAGACGTATCCGGAAACGGGAAGCTACATCCTCACCGGGCCCGTCGACCTGCCGGCAGGCCGCTCTGTCCGCGTCACGATTTCGGTTGACGAATCGTTCCAGCCACCCGGCGACAACCGCGACCTGGGAATCGTCGTCGTTTCCTTTGGTTTCAAGTAGCGGTGACCACCACAGCTGGACTTTTTGCTGGGCCCATCTGATGCAAGTTCAGGCGGCGCCCGACGCGCATGTACCAGCCGTAGAACGAACGGCCTAGCCGCCGTTCACGTTCCAATAGCGTTCATTCAACAATTACTTGAAACGGGGCTGAGGAACACGGCGTTATGGAGTAGCAACCGCCGGGTTGAGGGTGAGGAGCATCGACGGTCGCGGATCTGGCCGGTGACGACGCCGATGAAAAAAGCGTGAGATAGGCGCCCGCCTCGATCCCCGCCGCCACCGCTAGTGCTTGATTGCAAAAGTTCGCGTACGGTCGTCCGTCTGACCCGGAAGTGGTTTGTTCGCAGAGCCTTCCGAGCCGCGACCGTGACGGAGCGGTCCAGGGATTGCCGGCCTATAAACGATCGTGAACTTATGCAACCAAGCACTAGGTCGAAGTCTTCCACTCTGATGGCGATATGTCGAATCCCGGGTGCCTTCATTGGGGTCTGCACGGGATCGCCTTCGGACGGGATAAGCTCCTACGTGGCTCCGTCTGGCGCTTCGGCAAAAACGTTCCCTCCGTAACGGTGGCAAATCGGGAACCTAGATTACCTCGTAGGCTGTTCCGCTTCGGCGGCGGAAAAGCGATGAGTGAATTCGTTGCCGAAGCAACAGGAAGGAAGAAAGGAGCAGCGGAGCGGGCGAAGCCGCTCCACTGATGCTCAAGAATTCGAGGCCAAGAGCTGGCGAAGTTGAGGGGCTAATTCGGGGTCGCGCAAGACACGCAGGCCCTTGGTTTCGATCTGGCGGATGCGCTCACGCGTCAGTCCAAACTCAACTCCGATCTCCTGCAGCGTATAGGCGCGCTCTAAGCCGATGCCGAACCTCATCCTCAAAACACGCTCCTCCGAAGGTGAGAGCAGCGTTCGCAATACGCTAGCCGTCTTCCGCCTCAGATCGGATTCGATGACCGACTCGATAGGCGACGACGCGTTCGGGTCCTCCAATAGATCCTGCAAGGCCGACTCACCCTCGCGACCAACCCGCGTATCAAGCGACACCGGGGTACGAGAGATCGACTTCAGCGTTTCCACCCGATCGACGTTGGTCTCCATATGGCCCGCGACCTCGGCGTTCTTGGGAAGTCTGCCAAGCTTCTTTTCCAAGTGCCGAAGGGCCTGCAGAAACTTGTTGAGCTGCTCGTGCATGTGAACGGGAACCCGGACCGTCCGCGACTGGTCAGCCAGGCAGCGGGTGATCGACTGCCGGATCCACCAGTGAGCATAAGTCGAGAACTTGAAGCCCCGGCGGTATTCGAACTTCTCCGCCGCGCGCATCAACCCGATATTGCCTTCCTGGATCAGATCGAGGATGTGGATCCCCCGATTCACGTACTTCTTGGCGACCGAAACGACTAGCCGCAAGTTGGCCTCGACCAGGGCGTGCTTACCTCGCTCGGCTGCGGCCAAACCGGTCCGAATACGCGCCAGCGCACGTCTCCGCTGCGCCGCCTTCAAGCCGGTCAGCTTGGCTGCCGCACGCGCTTTTGCGGCAGCGTCGCGACGGCCCCGTTTAGAACCGTTACGCCGCCCTTGCCCTCTCGTGTTCCACCCGGGAGGCCGGGTTGCGGCCTTTTCAAACTCGGCGGCAAAATCTCGCCAGACCTCGATCTTGAACGGGATGTCACGAATGACGCGCGAAAGAACAATCTTCTCCCTCGCCACGCGCCACGCCCACTTGCGCCGTGTACGCGCGCTGCAGTCTGCGCGGGCAGCGGCCTTACGCTGTATCGCCTGAACTTCGTCCACCAGCTCCGCCGCTCGCTTGAACTTGCGCAGCACTTTTCTCTGGGCCCGCATCTTTGCCATGGGCTTCTCGGCTGAGTAGTGCAAATCAACCAGCGAGCGAAGATCCGCACGGCCCTCCCGCAGGTCGCCTTCTAACTCGACGATCTTCCTCCACATCCATGGGGCACGACACACCGTCTTTCTAGCCAGGTTGTTGCCACGCTCCATTTGCTTCGCCAGACGCACTTCGCCCCTGGCGTCCAGCAATCGAACCGCTCCCATCTCGCTGAGGTAGAGCCGCACGTGGTCGTCGAGGTAAGCTCCCTCTTGAGGCTCAGGCTGCTCCTCGTCAAGATGAGACCCTTGGCTCCACAGGCATGCTCTCACCTCAGACCCGTCTTGGGCCTCGGTGGAAGCGGTACCCAACTCAGCATCCTGTAGGCGATGTAAAGTCATTTATCCCTAACACTTTAGATGCGTCTGATACGTGAATGGTTGCTTTTTTTCAACCTCCAGTGCTACATTCCGATGGCCCTGGCTCAGCGGCAGATTTTACAAGCTCCACCCTGCTCATACCTCGTAACCGTTTCAGTTGACTGCGCCTCCCATTGTTAGCACTGAAAGTTCAACTATATCTGTTACTTAGACGTTTTGCAACCCCTTAACGTGGGGTTCTCGCAAAAAGAAATCGCGTGCCAATGTAAGATAAGTTGCTTACTGTCTCATGCCCGTCACCCTCTTCATCGACCGAGTTCAGCCACCTCGGCCTCCAATGTTCGCCCTGGGTGCTCAAAAACCCGTCTGTTAGCGTCGTCGGTCCTGCCGAAAGTCTTGACCTGACCGTGAAGCTCGAAAACCGTAATCTCGGGCGGGCAGTTAAAGCGGACAGCAACACCGGATGGACCAATGCCCCGGCTGGTATATCCCACCATCCCGCCGCATCGCCAGAGACCCCGCTTGTAGCGGCGGGGACAACTCGCGTTGAGAATCAAGGGGCCTATCCCGGGCAGACAGACCTGACCACCGTGGGTATGTCCGCACAGGTAGAGGTCGATACCTCGCTCGGAAGCCTCCTCGGCCAGCTCGGGCGAATGAACCAAAAGGATGTTGAGAGCGTCCCTTTTGGCCTTCTTCAAAGCGCCTGGCAGGTCGTCACATCCGTAGTAGTGAGGGTCATCGAGGCCCACGAAACAAAGGCTCGTCCCGTTGTTCTGGATCTCCCAAACATCGTTAAGCAGCATCTTGACACCTAGAGACTCCAAGAGGTGAACCGTCTCGGTGGTGTCATGATTACCCAGAACCCCGACGACACCGTGGCGAGCATTGACGGCCCCTAGAATCTCTTCCATCGCGACGTAGACCTCAGTCGTCGGCGTGCGGTGTTTAAAGAAATAGTCTCCGGTCAAAACGCACACGTCGGCCTTCAAGCCGCGTATCTTTTCCGCGACCCTCCTGCCAAGCTCAGCGAAGGCGCCGGCGTGGATGTCGGCAAGTTGAAGAATCCGGAAACCCTCCAACGTCTCGGGCAGGCTGGGGAGCAGTAATTCTTGGTATCTCAGGTTCACCTTCGAAGCGTTCCGTCGACCTCGGTCGAAGAGCCCGACGAGTCGTAGACCCCGCTCAAGCGTAGCAAGCAGCAGCGTTTTCTGGTCCGGCTGGACCGCGGTCTTGCCCTTGCGTTTCCACTCTCGAATGTGGCCGAGCTCAATGGAAATCCTTTTGTGTCGGTAATAGTCCATCGCCGCGAAATGATCTTATCCGGGACCTAAAGACGGGTACGATCTACTCGCCGAGGCGGTGCGAGAAGAAGCAGGCCGCTGGCCTGATCCCTAGGCACCGCGGTGGCCCTCCCGATACGCTATCCGGCGATCCCAGCGCGGATCGACTGCGCCTTCGCCCCGCCCACCGCACGGGATCAAGGCCCCAAGCGCGGAACCACCCTGGGTTCTTGCCTGCCTTCTCTTCTAGCGTTACTTGGGTCGCTTCAACAGTCAATCCGTCAATCTCCTTATATCGACAAACTAGACTCGTCCCTAGCCGTAGAACTGGGTTTTGGACGAGCGGCAGGGTCGTCGGGCTCGGCACTCCAGAAAGCGCTGGGGTACTAAATTGCCTGGGGGTAGGAGAGATTCCTGCCGCTTCGTCGACGGCAGGTCGTTTTCCGCCCCTTGTGGCCGACCCCCATTTTAGATCAGGAGGCAGGTTTGGAAGCTGGCTGCCAGTGTAGGCTGCGCATAGCAATCTTGGTGGTTGCTTTCAGCCAACTGGTGGCTGTCAACCAGCTTAGAAGAGAAAGCTTACAAAGACAAGGTATTATTTTTCAATGACTTAATCATCTGGTACCAGACCTGCCTTGTGAAACGTCAATATACTGTCAGTCGAGGAGTCGAGCCATGAAAAACACACTCCGAACCTTGTGGTTTTTGACGGTCGCGGCCGCTCTTGGCGCCAACACCGTCTGGGCAGCTTCCGAAGAGCCGAAATCCGATTTGGGTGTCGCGCGAGTTAGTCTGACGAATGGCGATGTAACGACGCGTCGCGGGGATTCCGGTGACTGGACAGAAGGGCACGTCAACATGCCTTTGGTCGAGGGTGATCGCCTGGCCACCGGTCGCGCCTCGCGAGCGGAGATTCAACTCGACTTCGCAAACCTCCTGAGACTCAACGAAGCGACAGAGGTTCACCTCGTGGAGTTGGCGAACCGGCGCTTTCGGGTACAACTCGTACGGGGCATGGTGACCTACAGCGAGCTTCGTAATGGTGAAGCGGATGTCGACATCGAGACCCCTCAAGTGGCGGTACGCCCCCTCGAAAGGGGGAATTACCGCATCGAGGTAACCGCGGACGGCCACACGGTCGTCGCTGTTAACCGGGGTAAGGCCGAGATTGCTTCCGCCGCGGGAACGGAAACCCTGAGCAAGGGACGTACGATGTACATTCGGGGGGACCGCGATGCGCCGCAATTTCGGACCGCCAAGGCAAAGTCGAAAGACGACTGGGATCACTGGAACGAGCGCCGGGACAAGCAGCTCGAAAAGTCCGAAAGCCGCCGTTACGTGAGCCGGAGCATTTACGGAGCGGAAGATCTCGACGGCCACGGGCGCTGGGAGTACATAAGCGGATACGGGCGCTGTTGGTTCCCCTACTCCTCAGTCGGTTGGGCCCCTTACCGCCATGGCCGCTGGAGCTGGCTTGACTACTACGGCTGGACGTGGGTGGGCTACGAGCCCTGGGCTTGGGCGCCCTACCACTACGGGCGTTGGTTCAACCACCACAATTATGGCTGGGGGTGGTATCCGGGCTACCGCTACGCTCACCATTACTGGCGGCCGGCTCTCGTGTCTTTCTTCGGCTACAACAGCTACAGCGGCTTCAGCTTCGGTGTGGGTTTCGGTTTTGGAAACATCGGCTGGATTCCGCTCGCGCCTTACGAGCGATACTACCCCTGGTACGGGCGCCACTACTATGGTCACGGCTACGGTAGACATGGCGGCCACCACAACAAAACCACGATCATCGTCGACAACAGCACCAACATCTATACGAACTACCGCAATGCCCGGGTTAACAACGGCGTGACGGTGGTCGATGCGCAGGGCTTCTCGCAGGGGCGGGTCAACAATCCACGGACGCTACGAGCCTCGGAGTTGCGTCGCGCGTCCCTCATGCGAGGCCAGATTCCGGTGGTTCCGGCGCGGGAAAGCCTGGGCAGGACTGTCCGGGCCTCCACAGCCCAGCCGGGCGCTCGCACCGCTAGCACCTCCGGTGGAAACCGGTTTTTCTCTCGACGAGCTTCGCGGCAAAGGCAACAGAGAACCTCGTTTGACCAGCAGAGGGGCCAGATCGCTCGCTCAGTGCGGGCCTTTTCAGATCGTCAAGGCCAAAGGAGAGCGGGTGCCTCCTCTTCGGGAGACTCCAGCCCAAGAGTGGGGCGGACGTCAAATGGTCAAAGTGGCGCTTCCAGCGGTAACGTGAGAACAGCCGGATCGGTCGGCCGCACATCAGGTCGAGGTGCGCAAAGCCGCAGCGGTGCATCCGCAAGTTTCGATCGCAACGTGCGCGGCCGCACGTCCGGGGGCGCGCAGGAGCTGCCGTCCCGAAGTCGAAGCGGCGCCGGCACGACTCAATCGGCGGAGAGAGTGGCGACAAGCGGATCGAGGGCGCGAACAAGGACGTCATCGAGCGCTTCCGGTGCGGAAAAGGGGGGCGTCCGTAATTCGAGTGCCGCGCCCGGCTGGCGGCAGTTTGGAGACGCGAGGGGAATTAGAACGCGCGACACGGGGAAGCGCTCCCGGCGGTCAGGGCCGTCCTCTTCGTCGTCTGAGAGCCGGGGCTTTCCAAGAGTTGATTCCGCCCGCGGAGGTAACTCGACGTCAGCTCGCACCCTTAGCCCGAGCAATTCCCGTTCGGGACCGACTATCGCCCCGAGCCGGTCGAGGACAAGCCGTTTGGATACCTCAGGCGTCACTTCCCGAAGCAGAAGTTTAGACTGGCGGCGATTCGGCGGTGGCGATCGAAGCGGAAGTCTCGGTCGAACGAGAGACACAGCATCCTCCCGCCGAGGGACGACAAGTAGTGACGCGGCGGTGAAACGTAGGTCTTCATCTTCGCGCTCATTCGGTCGGACGCCTAAAAAGAGCCGCTCGGCCGATCGCCAGGGAACTTTCGCGCCCCGTAGCCGCTCGCGCATGACCGGAAAGCGTGGCGCCCGCCATACAACCTCCTCCGACAGTAGCAGCTCGTTGCGGGGCTCCGGCCGCTCTTCCTCGCGAATAGGCCGCACATCTTCCCCTGGGTTACGTTTGCGCGGGTCCTCTTCATCGTCTGGGCGCGGCTCCTCCCGAACCCCGCCCGCGGGATTTCGGAACCGCGATGGAGGAGGCTATGCGGTTCCATCACGCTCTCGCGCCCCAACGTCGCAAAGGTTGGGATCACCTTCGAGCCGCGGTTCTGGCTCGACCCCGTCGCGAAGGGGGGTGAGTCGCGGCTACCGCGCTCCCAGCGTCACAAGATCCCCGAGTCGGTCCGCTGGTTTTTCATCCTCCCGATCTCCCAGCTTCGGGGGCGGCGGATCTCGCGGCTCCATCTCTCGCAGCCGCGGCGGTTCCATATCGCGCGGCGGAGGCGGTTCCATCTCTCGGGGCGGCTCGGTTTCCCGTGGAGGCCGCTCCGGCGGGGGTGGCAGGCGACGCTAGCAAACTGTCCCAGACAAGACTTTCTGATCATCCTGGCGACGTGGCGCACGCTTTCAGCGTGCTGTGTCGGGCTTTCGAGCCCGACATTTCCGAATCTATACTGCGCTCCGCACGCCGGCGGTTCTTTCCGGCGCTCGACCGCTTCCCGCGGCCGAGCGGGGCCTGGGGTGGGTTGACGGCGAGACGCCCCTGGCGGGACGCCTCCTCGCCTTGGAAGAAATTAGGACAGGCTCGAATTTCGGGGAGCTTGGGTTCCGCACCGCACCCAAACCTCCGCTGGTGCAAGGGCTACCCAGTAGTAGCCTCGGAGCCCGCATTCAAGGTCAACGCCTACGAGGCGATACGCTCCTGAATGTTTGCACCTTGCGTACGGGCCGTGGGAGTTTCCGAATCCGGGCTGAGGCGTCGTGGAGGTCCACGGCTTTCTGGGCATTGAGCCAAAATTCCGGGGTGGTTCGAAACGCGGCGGCGAGCTTGAGCGCCATCTCCGCGGTCACCGAGGTGCGGCCGTTCACGATTCGATTAATTACCTTGACGTCGCAGGCGACATGATCGGCAAGCTGCTTCTGCGTCATTCCCAGCGGCAGCAGGAACTCCTCATGAAGAATCTCCCCCGGTCCCGTAGGTGGTCTTCGCCGTCTCATCAGTCCCATGATGGTTGCTCAGTGGTAGTCGCGGATGTCCACATCGGCGGGACCGAAGTCGCTCCAGCGAAAGATGATCCGCCATGGGTCGTTGATGCGGATGCTGTGGAAACCCGCGAGGTCTCCCTTCAACGCCTCCAATCGGTTGCCGGGCGGCGCGGCCAGATCGCGAAGCGCTTGCGCATAGTCGAGCATGTCGAGCTTCCGCGCGGCGACCCGGGCGACGCCGGCCCAACCCGCTGTCCTGGGAAGCCGGCCCTCGAGAAAGAATCGGTCGACCTTCCGGCTGGCGAAACTCTGGATCGCCACTCGGCTTCATTATACCATATGCAGGTATACCGTAATAAGGTATTCGTGCCGGGGATCGAGCGAAAGTTTGTAGTTTGTAGCGCGGACCTGGTGCCGTTCCAGGGTCCGCGTCCTTGGGCTTAGATCCGTGACTTCGGACCGGAAGGCACCCGTATCTGGTCGATCTCGACAGGACCTTGGCGCTCGACGAACCACCGAGCGCTGGACCAAGGCCAGGCGAAGGAATCCTGTAATGCAGCGCGATGCGCCGGAGTCGGGACACAACACGGCGGATTATATTCCGAGCCATACTACGTAAGACCTCTGTGACTCGAAGATTTACTCAGTTTTTATAAAAAGTCCCGTAGAGATTATGGACTTCCGCGACCTGCGTCGCCGTGTCGATCGCTTGGAAGACCGCTACCTGCCGCCGCGGCCGATCACAGTTGTTTTTGAGTTCCTCGACGAAGACGGCAACGCGGAGGTGTTCGACAGCTTCGTCGTGGGCGACCCGGCGTCGGAGTCAGACGCTGAGGTTGAGGCTTGTGACGGCCAAGAGCTAGTCTCACCGTGAGGTCATTCCCAACCTTAGACCGCTGCCTCTCGGCTGCGCCTCCGTTTCACGCACTTCGCCTCGCCACGTGGTGAGAAAAGCGGGTTAGATCAGTGCCGGGGGTCGGCGGAACGAGGCCCAGAGCCTTCCCTGTTCTCCGTGATTCTGCGATAAATCATGTAAACTCCTGCCGCGATCAGGATGACAGGCCAGTAGCGGGAAAGTTGTCGCAGCTGCCAGAAGCCTAGTGAATTGAGCAAAAACAGCACGCCCACCACGATCAGAACTATGCCTCCCACCGGCGACCGACTGCCGCCGACCGACATCAGCCCCGAGAACTCGTCCACCACTTCGCCTCTCCGCAAGGCCCGAGCCGTGCGGTACGCCTCGATCGGCATGTAGAACGTCAGCAGAATGACCAAGATGACGAACACCGGGGGTGGCCTGCCGCCCGAGGACGCGACGCCAATGAGCCCTCCCCAAAGCACGGCATGAACGACCCCTTTCGCGTACTGGCCGTTGTAAACGGCCCCGACGCCAGGCACGAGGCCAAGCAGCGTGGCCAGCACCGGGGAACCAGGACCTCGAACGGCTGCGGGCGACGAGTCCGTACGCTCGTGGCCCCGTGCCCGTCCTCTCCCGGGCGCTTCCTGTCTTCCCGGCGGCGGTTGGGAAGCCTCATTCGGGTCCGGCGGTGACCCAGCGCCCGGGCCGATTGCCGCCTCGAGATTGGCCACGCACTGCTCGCAATGAGGATCTCCTTGCCACTCGCGCCGGCAAGCTTCGCAGATCGCACGACCGCAATGGCGGCAGAACGCCACCGCCGAAGCTTCCGGATGAGTCGCACAATTCATGGCTGCGCCTCCTCGCGCCCAGGCTCCCCTTCGTCAGGCTGGGCCTGCCCCTCCCCTTGCCGCTGGTCAGGCATCGCCGCGGGCGGCTCCGCTTCCCAGCCGAACTCGGTTGGGAACGCATAAAACAGAACGAACGATTCGTAAAGCTGGGCCGCCCCCGCCCACAGCGGATCAAGAGCTTCGCCGGCGCCTTCGACGATGGCCGCGGGGGTTATCGTGGGGGCTTCCCACCGCTCGAGAGCTCCTTTTCCATAGAAGCTCGCCATGGAAAACGACAAAAATGTCATCGCCATGCTCATGGCAAAGCGAGGATGGGTCAACGGATGCACGAGGGGACGCAGCCAGCCCCAAAACGGCGAAGAAACCTGGGAGCCCCCTCCGGCCATGGCCGGAACACTCTCCCCGATGCCGGTGGTTTGATGGATAATGTCGTCAATCAGCTCGGCGGGCGGCTCGACCATGGGCGCCCGGCGCATGTAATCCTGGGCGAACCTCGCTTCATCGAGAGTCTCCCGGCAGGCGTTACACGACGCCGCGTGCTCCTCGAGAGCACGACCCTCGGCGACCGCGGCGGCGCCGTCCAAATAGTCGCACAGCAGCTTGTTGACTTCCCGACACTTCACGGTCGCACCCCCAAGGCACGGAGGCGCCTTGCTAACTCGCATCGGCCGCGATTGATGCAGGACTTGACGGTGCCCTCGGCAATCTTCAAAACATGGGCAATTTGCTTGTATTCCATGTCTTGGAGGTCGCGCAGAATCACCGCCTCCCTAAGTTCCGGGGACAGCTTTTGGAGAGCGAGTTGGAGGGCTTCGTTAGTTTCTCGGCTCGCCAAGGTGCGATCCGAGCGCCCGCCGTAGGAGCTCTTTTCCTCCAGCGTTGGAAGCTGCTCTTCGAGCGAGTCGACGACCCTTTCCCGGCGTGTTTTGCGATAGTGATCGATGAGCAGGTTGCGGGTCAGCAGAATGAGCCAGGTGCGAAAGGCGCCCGCCCGGGGATCGTAGGTGTGAAGACTTCGGAACACGCGAACGAAAACCTCCTGCGTCAGGTCACGTGAGTCTTCCGGGGCCCCCGTAAAGCGGTAACAGGCCCCGTAGACGAGCCTCGTATGTGAGCGCACGAGCTCTTCCCAAGCTCGACGGTCTCCGTGCAAGCAACGCTCAATCAGCTCGGCGTCACCATCCATGCGCCGTTCCGCGGCCTGCCCAGCAGGCCATGCAGCCGCCACGCCCGTCCACGGGATCGCCCAGCCGCTAAGGGTAGCCTCCGACATTATTTTTCTACCATGTGTCTCTTATTGATAACGAGCGCCACGGCAGAAAGTTCGCGATTCCTGGTTTTTCTGTCATAGACGCCACCCGTCGAAGCGGCTATTCTGAATGAAAGCCTGCGTCGTCTCGGACATTCCGGCACAGCCGGGCTGTCGGAGAGGCGACGTGCTTTCGATTTCGGGCTGGCATGTCTGCCCGACCAGGCATGTCAGCGCCCCAGGTCCACAGCGCGCTTCCCGCCGTAGGACACCGATCGGGTCCCAGGCCGTGTCCAACCCCACGGAGCAGCCACTCAAATCTGACACGCCAGTCTCGGTCCCAGCGACCGGGTTGAGCCGACCTCGCCGACACATCTCGTGGATCTTGGGACTGATAGTCGTCTGCCTCGCAGTGACCTACTCCGTCTCGACAAACCCCCAGTGGGGCACGTTTGATACTGAGCTGTTCCTTAGCAGCTTCCGGAACGTCGACTGGAGATGGATCACTCTGGCGTTCCTGGCGGTGTACGCCACCTACGGTACCCGGGCGCTACGATGGCGCATTCTCATGCAGCCTGTCAAGCCGAATCCAAGTCTGCGAAACTTGTTGGCGGCGACCATTATCGGCTTTGCCGCCATTGGAGTCATGGGACGCGCAGGCGAGTTCGTCCGGCCCTATCTCGTGGCTCGCAAAGAGAGCGTTCCCATCACGAGCCAGATCGGTGTGTGGCTATTCGAGCGTTCTTTCGACGCATTCGCCATTCTCGCCTCGGTCGCCTTTGCCATCGGTCATGCGGGGGTGGGCGATCCGCGTCTGCAGCGAGGCCTGGATGCAAGCGGCAAAATGGTTGGGATTGCCGTCATTTCCCTTGTTGTGCTGATGATCCTACTGCGCGGTTACTACGACTCTATGTCCAAGCGTGTTCTGGACGTCCTGCACTTCCTGCCCAAACCCCGGTGGGAGGCAATGAGGAGAACGCTGGAAGTGTTCGGCCGCGGGCTGTTGGGTATCCGCGACACAAGGAGCGTATTGCTTTGCATGATGCTCAGTGCCGCGCAGTGGTTGTTGATCGCGGCTGCCTACTATGCCATTCTGTCGGCTTTCGGAGGGATGAACGTCACACTCAGCCGGGCTGTCGTCTTCATGGGTGTTGTCATGGCGGGGTCGATGCTGCAGATCCCCGCCGTGGGAGGCGGCCTTCAGGTCGCGTCGATCCTGGCTTTGACTGAGATGTTCCATGTTCAGGTTGAGGTTGCGTCCAGCCTCTCTATCCTGATCTGGGCACTAACATTCCTTGCCGTCATCCCCCCGGCGCTTGTCCTGGTCGTTTGGGAAGGCTGGAGCTGGCGTAAGCTTCGAGAGCTGGAGTACCAGCCTTGACAAGGCACCTGGAGTAAGCGGGCCCGTTAAGGAGAGAAACGTCATGTTGTGTCCCTTTTGTGGCCATCTCGAAGACAAGGTCGTGGATTCCCGCGAGAGTAAGGAAGGAGATGCTATTCGGCGGCGGCGCGAATGCCTCGGGTGCGGCCAACGGTTTACCACCTACGAGCGGACTGACGAGATTCCCTACATGGTCGTCAAGAAGGACGGGCGTCGGGAGAAGTTCGACCGCCAGAAAGTACTCGCCGGGCTATTACGAGCCGGCGAAAAACGCGCCGTCAGTATGGGCCAGCTGGAAGAGCTGGTCAACGCAGTCGAGTCCTTGGTGATTGACTCTCCCGAGAGAGAATGCGCCACACGCGAGATCGGAGAGCTGCTGATGACGCGCCTACGGCAGATAGACAAGGTGGCCTATGTTCGGTTTGCCTCGGTTTACCGCGATTTCCAAGACGAGGGAGAGTTCCTCGATGAGCTGACGGAACTGATCAAGCAAAAAAAGTCCCTCTAAACAAATAACTTAGCGGGACCTCCCAAACCGGAAGGGACGCACATTGGCGCCGCCGGACCGCGCCTCCTCCAGGCGTTCTCAGACGGACCCAGATCGCTCTAAGCAATTGCATCAAAGACACTTATCTTCTCAAAGTGACTTTTTCTATTGCAAATAAGACGTTTTTCACCCATACTATATAGGTAAAGCCTTACGAGCGAGAGAGCGATCAGTGTTCGCTCGTGGGGTTGGATGGAACAGAGAATCGGTCACCTACCCCACTCCGGCACGAAAGCGACGGGGCCATTCCTCTCAAGGAACGAGACGGTTCAGTTAAGTCCATCACGCTTAGGAGACCCAGAACCCTCCTTTTACGCCGCGCTTCACCAGGACGCTGACTGTGTGAAAGACCTGTGGCTGTTGAAGGAGGCCCCCGGAAGTCCAAGTATCGGGCGACTTTAGGAGAATCGTGGACCAGTTCGACGAACAGCTCGTTTCCAACTCTCGCAACTCGCACCCTGTAGCCCTAGAGGAGAGTCCCCCGTTTCTCGATAATCGCAGTGCGGATCGTCAGGATCCCGAGTTTGGTCCTGGTACAAGTGATTCGATCTCGATTTATACCGACGATCCGGTTCGGGTATATCTGCGCGAGATGGGGGCGGTTCCGCTGCTGACGCGGCGGGGTGAAGTCGCGCTCGCTCGGCGGATGGAGCGCGGCAAGGTGCAAATGCAGCGTGCCATCTCTCGATCAGCACTCATCCAGAAGCAGGTTTTGGCTATGTATGAGGAGATCAAGCGGGACGAGTTGGAGATCGATGCGATCGCAATATTGGGCGATTTTGAGGACGGTTCCCCTGAGCGGGCGCGACAGCGGACCCGCGTCCACCAAAAGTTCGTCCGGGTCAGCCGGGTGAGCCGCAAGGCCCAGGCGGTCAGCGACAAACTGGAACGCACCGCCAAGCGGAATGCCCATGTACGCCGGCGGCTAAATGGGATGGGGAAACGGGTGCTGGTCCAGCTTTCGAAAGCTATTCAGGACATACCGTTTAAACCGATTTACTGGCTTGATTTTCGCGAGCAGCTGGAACGTGCGCTGGCCGACCTTGATCCCCTGGCCGACGAGTTGAAGGCTTTGCAATCCCGCCCACGAAGGAAGTCCGCGGCCGCGATGGCGGCCATGCGGGAGATCCGCCGTGAGATCCGGCGTGGAGAAGCCCGATACTTCATGCGTCTACCCCTGCTGCGTTACACGGTGCAGCGCATCCGGGAGGGCGATCGGGAATCGGAAAAAGCCAAGAAGTCGCTCGTCGAGGCAAACCTTCGGCTTGTGGTCTCGGTGGCCAAAAAGTACGTCAACCGCGGTCTGCACCTGCTGGATCTCATTCAAGAGGGCAACATCGGCCTCATGCGAGCAGCCGAAAAGTTTGAGTACCGTCGCGGGTACAAGTTCTCCACCTACGCGACATGGTGGATTCGCCAGGCAATCACCCGCGCGATCGCCGACCAATCGCGGACCATCCGTATCCCCGTGCACATGAACGAGAGTATGAACAAGTTCTTGCGGGCGTCACGCGAACTGGAGAAGGAACACGGGAGGACGCCGACAAACGAAGAGATCGGTGACCGCATGGAGATCCCGGCGGAGAAAGTCCAGAAACTGAAAACCATCTCCCGCGATCCGGTTTCCTTGGAAACTCCCGTGGGCCGCGACGGCGAATCGGCGCTGGGCGACCTGCTCGAGGACCAATGGGTGGGATCCCCGGTCGACACCGTGATCGATTCCACCGTGCGGGAAGACACGGCGGACGTTTTGAAGACGCTCTCACCCAAAGAAGAGAAAGTTATCCGGATGCGCTTCGGCATCGGCTGTGACCGGGAACACACTCTGGAAGAAATCGGCCAGGAATTCGCCGTCACTCGCGAGCGCATCCGCCAGATCGAGGCCAAGGCGCTGCGTGCTCTGCGCGGACCGGACCGCGCTCGCAGGTTGCGCTCCCTCATGGTCGCGAAGTAGCTAGACGCCACTCTTACTGCTTCCCTTCTCCGCTCATTTCCTCAGAGCAGTGTTTGGACTCCAGTTTTCGCATCCAGGAAGCTCTTGTCTCGCGCGATACGGACTTGGCACTCGGCTCCAAGTTCCCAATGCTATAATCGCTCTCGCAGGGCGGGCTATTATTGCAATCCTCACTTTCCATCGTCATCCCAGCCTATAACGAACAAGCTCGCATTCCCGCCAGCCTGGAGCAGGTAGCCGCGTACCTGCGGAGCGCACCTGAACGCCCAGCCGAGATTCTGATCGTCAACGACGGCTCCACCGACCGCACAGCCGAGGTTTGCCGCGACGTGGCTACCCGTTTAGCGGGCGATCGATTGCATATCGAGGTTCTCGAGAACCCGGGCAACCGGGGCAAAGGATACAGCGTGCGGCACGGCATGACCAAGGCTCAGTATGAATGGGTTCTGTTTACTGACGCCGATCTTTCGGCACCCATCGAGGAGTGCGACAAGCTCCTCGCGGCGGTGGCCGGCTCAGCTCACGAAGTGGCCATCGGTTCCCGCGGGCTGGATCGCTCCTTGATCGGGCTACACCAACCGTTCTTCCGAGAAGCCATGGGGCGCGTCTTTAACCTGGCGGTACGTGTCATCGCCGGCTTGTCTTTCGCTGACACGCAATGCGGATTCAAGCTGCTCTCCCGCCAAGCCGCCAAGGAGATCTTCGCTGTCCAAATGCTCGACCGCTTCGGATTCGACGTGGAGATTCTCTATCTCGCACGCAAGCTGGGCTTCGGGGTCGCCGAGGTACCGGTCCGCTGGAACGACGTCGAAGGCACCAAGGTGCAAGCGCTGGGCGGTGCTGACGCCTTTCTCGATATTTTGCGGGTCCGCTGGAACGACTTGCGCGGCAGGTACGACATGATTCAATCGTGAAGACCTTCAGGCGAGGCTTTTTCCAAACGGAGGCGGCGCTGTCGGCCTCCCTCCTGCTCGCTTCGACTGCATTTCTCCCGCCCCCAAGTTCGTTGACCGCTGAGCCCCTGGCATACGAAATCCTTCCCGCGGACGGCGCTCGTTTCGCACTGGAAGTTTTCAAGACGCGCTTGATGAGTGGCAAGAAACATCTATTTGTTGCCCAGCGCTACCAAGGACAGCTTGCCTACGACGCCGCGGCACCGGAGAACTCACAAGTGGACATCACCGTTGAGGCGGCGAGTCTGATCTGTCAGGATGACTGGGTCAAAGCGAAGGACCTAAGGAAGATCCAAGACTTGACGTTTTCCACGATGCTCGCCGTCGACCGCTACGCGGCAATCACGTTTCGCTCCCGCTTGATTCGCCCTCAGGGAGACGGCAAGTTTGAGATCGAAGGCGATCTGACGATTCGCGGCATCACCCGTCCAGTGTTGCTGCGGGCAACGCTAAAGCCGGTGACTAACGGCGAGCTGCGAATCGCCGGCAGCTCCACGGTCAAGATGACCGACTACGGACTGCGACCTCCGTCGGCGGCGTTCGGTATGATCGGCACGAAGGATGAGATGGCAGTATCGTTCGATCTGAAAGCTCGACGATTACCCTGATCGAGCACGTCAGTGCCCGACAGCCGGCGATTTCGGACGGGGTGCCCAGGACTGATGAGGCGTCGTCCGGCGCTACGTTCCAATAGGGAAGCGAAACGCAACGAAACGGGAGCAGGTTGACTTCGCCGCGGCGGCGCTAAAACACTTCGACCATCACTCCGCCGCGAATCCAACGGCCCGACTGAGCCAGTCCCTGGAAAGCTTCGTGGTAGACGTTGAGCAGGTTCGACGCCTGGAAGAAGGGTTGCCAGCGGCCCGCGGTATAGAAGACCGATGCGTCCCACAGTGCTTTGGTCGCCTGCCAGGTTCGATTGAAGGCGCCGAAGCGCATTTTGAATGCCAGGTTCCGCGTGAGCAAACCCCGATAGCTCGCGCTCAGAGAATTGAGGGGGAAGTTGAAAACGTAGCGTGAAGTCACACCGGGATGCGGCACCCGCGAAGCGCGCATCACTGTGTAGTTCACCGCTACCTCCGAAGAACGGTTCAGCCGCTGCCTGAGTTGCATCTCTCCGCCGTGGAACGTCAGGTCCTGAAAATTCGTGGCATGAAACTTCGCCAGCTCCGGCGTGCGAATCCAATCGATTGTCTGGTCTTGGCGGCGCTGAAACCAGGTGGCCGACACCGTCGTCCCGCGGCGTGAATACCAATCCAAGCCGGCCTCATAGTTCCAAGCGCTCTCGGGCAGCAAGTTCTCGTTTCCTTTGTTGAACGGGTCTTCGTAAAACAGGTCGGTGTAGGACGGGATCCGGTACGCGTGGCCCACCTGGCCTCGCAATTTGAAGCCGCTACCCAGCCAGTAGCCGATCGAAAATGTGGGGCTCGTCTCGCCCCGCCACTTGCGCCACACTTCTTCTCGCACGCCGAGCGCCAGGTTCAGGCGGTCCGTCGGCCTGAGGTTAAGCATGAAGAACGCCGCCGCTCTCTCGCGACGGTGCAAACCCAGGTTCGAACTGTCAATGCCTTCCGACAAGTACGAACTGCCCCCGGACCAACTCACCCGATCGTTCAGGCGACCGTTGACCGCGTAATTGCCCTGGTAAATGTTGGTCGTATGGAAATTTTGAAAGATCTCCGGTCGGTAACGGAAGAGAACGAAATGATCCGTGTGCCGGCGATAGGCGAAGTTGAAGCGATGTTGGAGATGGTCGGGAGACCTCCCCACTGTCTGGCTGACGGCGAGAAACTTCGTACCGGTCTCTTCCCATGAGTTGCATGGGCAGTAGAAACCGTTGGCGCCGAACGGACGATCGTTTGCACTGAACATCACGCTCGTCGAGCCGAACGACTCATCAAAGAAAGTTTCGCTCGAAAATGCGACGTTTCGGTAGTCCCGGCCGTCGCGAAAGCCGGTCGAAAAATCGCGCGACAGGAAGACTTTCTGGCTCCAGAAACCTCTCGCGAAACCGGTGCTGATCGACTCACGGTTCCAACCGAAGTCGCCGACGCCGGTCATCAGCTTCAACTCCGTGCCTTCCGGTTTCTTGGTGACGAAATTCACCGTCCCCCCAATCGCATCAGAGCCGTAAAGCGTCGCACCGCTGCCGTGAAGCACTTCCACCTGCCGTACGGACTCGAACGGTAACGGAATGTCCATGTTGTGATGGCCCGTCTGCACGTCGTTCATGCGAATCCCGTTGACTAACACCAGCACCTGCTCGAACGAGGAGCCGCGAATCGATAGGTCAGCTTGCGTTCCGTCCGGGCCGCGCTCCCTCAAGTCGATCGAGGAGTCTTGTTTCAGGATGTCGGGGAATGTCCACGCCGGGACGTTCGAGTCTTCGACGGAAAGTACAGCGATGCTGCGGTTCACTTCGGCGAGCTCACGGGGCTCGGGCGTGCCGGTGACGACGATGGGCGTCTCGATGCGCAGTCTCAGCTCAAGCCGAAAGATCACTTGTTCTTCCGTGCCGTCAACGTGACGGGACGACTCCCGAAAATTCTCGGCCTTCACGGTAATGCGGTGGGACCCGGGACCCAGCCCACAAATCTCCGCCGAGCCACGCTCATCGGTTGGGGCCTGTTGTCCATCGGCGCTGATCCTCGCATTCTGAATCGCCAAGCCCGCCGGATCACGGACAACGACCTGAAGACAACTGCCCCAGACCGGCGACACCAACACCAAACTGAAGGCGTACGCAATCGCCAACACCTGCCACTTGCCGGACCACTTGCCCCCTTCTCGGCGACACGGCCTTGGCTGCACGAGTCTCATCTTTTTTCTGACCTCAAAATAGGTTTAACATCCGATTCTAGCGGAGATCGCTATCTGAACGGCTGGTAGGGCTGAGAGGCTCCGAAAGTTTACACTCGCGTTCAGGCGTACAGAACAGACAAGCAGGCGAAGATCTCGACTTTGTGGAAGGCCTTTACCCAAACCGACGCGACGAACTCGTCAAACTTCCGCGGGTTCGGCGACCGTAATACAATCAAGGCTTCGCCGGCATGCGCCGCTACACCGATCTGTTTGCTCACTACTTCGTGCAGTATGCCAAGGTCCGCCTGGCCTATCGAGGCGATTTCTTGGTTTCGGTGGCCACAACGCTGCTTACGACGGTCTTTGGAATCGCGTTGGTTTTCCTACTGTTCCACAAGGCGCCACGGATCGTTGGCTGGAGTTTTGAGGAGATCCTTTTTCTTTACGGCTTCGGGCTGATTCCCTTGTCGCTTTTCAACATGGTGAGCATCAACCTGTATTACTTCGGTCAAAGCTACATCGTAGAAGGGAAGTTCGACCGTATTTTGTTGCGCCCGGTTCACTCCCTGTTTCAGGTGATGAGCGAGCAGTTCCGGCTCGAATCCGTGAGCGACACGGCAGTGGGAATCGCGATTGTCGTCTACACCAGTCGGCAGATCGGCTTGAGCTATGGAGCGCTCGACTGGCTTTTTCTGGCCTTTGCGGCTTTCTGCGGCTGCCTGATCTATATGTCCGTGTTTCTCATGCTCACTGGCGTTTCGTTTTGGGTGGAGGATCGAGTCGGCATCGTCCCGCCCGTCTACAACATGCTGGCATTCGGCCGCTATCCCCTGACCATCTACCACCCGGCGATCCAATTCCTGCTGACCTGGATCATCCCTTTCGGTTTCGCTACCTTCTATCCCTCGGCAAAGCTACTGGGCCATATCGGATACAACACCTATGCCCTGCTGCTACCCGTCGTGACCTTGGTGTTCCTGATGGCAGCGATCGTTCTGTGGAACCGGGGCGTGCAGAGCTATTCGAGTACAGGGTCGTAGCAGCGCCCGCCGAGTTTCCGGGCCGCAACGCATGCGTCAGCAAGCGCTCCGCCGGTGCGGCCGCTAGCCCGCTTTTGGTTGCCAGAAAAGCGGACTACGCCTTGACCACCTTCTGACGGTGCGCGTCCCAAGCGAGGTATTCCCTACGACGGAAGGACTCTACCGCCATTTGGCACGGAAGCGCCCCGTAGAAGCCGAGGTCGACGTCACACTTCAGAGGTTCATTTGTCCGAATGGCGGCCTGCAGGTTCCGGTGATGCAGGGTGATGTCTTCCTTGCCGCCTTTGGTGTGAACGATGCGCTTCTTTTCTTCGGCGAACTCTTTCTCGGGCTCGATGACGAAGCCGTCGTCGTTGAAATCCAACGTCGCCTCGTGTCCTCGGATCATGTGCCGGATTTCCGCGCGATTCGCGAGGGACGAAACCAGAATCAACGTCAGCCCCTCCGGATAGTCCACCATGACGTTGAACGTGTCGGGGATCTCGGCAGAGCTGTCGGTGAAAAGGAATTTGCCTCCCGTGGCCACCACTCCGGAAGGATATTTCAAGTCGATGGCCTTAATGAGACGCGTAACCCGGTGTACAAGCAGGTCGGTAGCGATTCCGCCCGAGTAATCCCAGTAGCGGCGCCAGGCAAGAAAACGATCGGGATCGAACGGGCGCTTCTTGGCGGGACCTAAGAAAGCCTTCCAGTCGAGGTTTTCACCCGGACGGACCTCGTCGTCGTCGGGCTCCGTCCAGAAGTCTTCCAGATAGTTGCGCGAGTAATCGATCTGCGCCATGACGACCTTGCCCAAAGCGCCCTCCCGGATGTAGCGCTGAGCCGTTTCGTAGGAATCATCCGACATGCCCTGCACGCCGACCTGCATCTTGACGCCGGTCTGCTTGATCTTCTTGACTACTTTCTTCCCTTCTTCCACCGTGTGGGTCATCGGCTTTTCGCAGTAGATATGCTTGCCCGCGTCGGCGGCGTCGAGCGACATCTTGCAGTGCCAGTGCTCCGGGACCGCGATGACGACATAGTCGACGTCCTTTTGTTCAAGCAGCCGCCGGTAATCGTTGAAGGCCTTGGCCGAGCTGAGATCGACTGCCGCGTCGAGCCTCGGCCTGTAGACCTCACAGACCGATACGACCTCCACGTTGTCTGTTTCCTTCATCTTGAGCAGCGCTTTGACATGTGCGCTGCCCATATCGCCGAACCCCACCACTCCAACACGCAATCGTTCGTTCGCTCCCACGACGCGGGGCGACGGACGCGGAGTCGCCAGAGCCGGTGGCGCCACGGACGCGCCGACCGTTCCCGCCACGAAACTACGTCGAGTCATATTCGTCATGGTTCACCACCTCGCGGTTGCTCTTCTTGATTGCCATGTTACGACCGACTGACATGAACCCGTCCTTTCCCAGTCAGCCGAGCTGTGGCCGGTTCGAATGGCTCACACAAAGGACAATTCGTATGGCTCGGACGGCAGCGGGTCGACTCCTCAACCCGCCTAGCCCATGCGACGAGGAAACAAGCTCGCGGGGTTGTCGTGAAGCAGCATCTGAGCGATCTCCAGCGCCTCGTCCTCGGTACAGAAACCGCTCTCGACCTTTTCCGAGAGGACCTGAGCGATACTCTGGCGGGCCATCCTAGAGTGAGCATAACTCATCTCGGCGTAGGAATAGTCGCCGCCAAAACCAAGGATCTTGTTGATGGGGGCCGTTTCCATCATTTCATGCAACGTGCGCCGCGCGACCGGCGGAGAAATCGTGTACGCCCAACAAAAGTCCGCGTAAACGTTGGGGAAGGTTTTCGCCAGAACAGCCAACTCGCCCTGGCAAGGGTGACTCATGTTAAAAAGGTCGAACTTGACCTTCGGATAGAGGAAGAACAGGTTGGTCAAGTGCGTCGGCTTCGAGTTCGTAAGGACGTTGCCGTTTCCAGCGTGCTGGCCCGTGTGAATTTGCATCGGCAGGCCGTCTGCCTCGGCCAGCCGGATCAGATGGTGGAACATGTGGTCTTCAAGTTGACGAAAAGGCCGTCGAAACCTCGTCCGGAAGCCCTCGGGCAGCGCGACCTGAGCGGCCATCAGGGACTCGAAGTCGCGCTCGGCGTCAGCCTGCTCCACTTCGTGATAGATGATTTCGCGGTGATCGGCGAGCGTTGATTTCACCGTGACCATATCCGCACCCAGGCTCTGCTCGAAGCTGCGCTCCATGGCCCTTTTTAGCCCCGCCAGGCTCGTAATCGACACTCCTGTGAGCTTTTCCAATTCCTCAACGTCGCCCCGACCGGCGGGCGTCACGAAGCGGTCGAACCTGCGGGCGTAAACAAAATACCTGGAGTCGGGCTTGACGGGAGCCGCGTTCCACTTATCGTCGAGCACCGAGTAGAGGATCTTGCCGCGATCAATCAGGACTCTTTTGTAGATGCCCGGCTTGTTCTGTTGACTCATGCGATCGTTAATCTTCGACAGCGTCGCCGCAGAGATTTCCTCGACCCCGTAGATGTCTCGGACAGCGATTCGCAGAGCCTGTCCGTAGCCGGTGAAGCGCACATGCTTCCAAAAGGGCTCGAACGCCCGCCAGCGGTCGGCGACCGAAGCTTTCTCGTTCAAAACAACTTCCACGGAGTCCCGCGGCAAGCCTGCCGAAACGGCATCCTGCAACACGTAGTGCTTAACCAGCGTGAAGAAATCCATGCCTTGGCGGATACGGTCTTCCTCAGCGTAGATGTGTTCGTGACTGTCAACCAGCGGGATATCTTCAACCGCCGATAGCAGTCGTCCCGACAGGGACCCCGGAGGTGAGGCGGCAGCAGCCTGCCCGGCGGGAAGGACACCGGCAAGAGGCAGGTAACTCAGGAAGGTACGACGGTTCTGCGACATAGATCCCTCTCCACGATGGGGTCTGAACGTCCACCCATCCTAGCACTTGCACCATCAGGCTCTAACACGAGATCGCCCGCAATCCGTTCGCAAGGGATCCCTAAAAGTCATGGCGCACGTGAAGAAGAAAAAAAATGTAGGGCAGGTTTCGAAGAGCCTTGGATCAATCGGAAACCCAACGAGCGGTACTCTGAAAACAAAGCGGCTCTTTCCCCGGATCAGAGTTGACTCGACTTCAGAGGCGCGTCGCGGTAATCCCGATTTCGCGTTACCGGCTGGCCTTTCACCAGATCTGAAATCAGATGCAGGATACTGCCTCGGTTCTGCCAGATGACCCGCAGCCAGGACCAGGTAGTGGTCTGCGGAAAATAGATGCCCCGGAAAAATATTCGCGCCACCAAATGGCCGATCCGGTAGGCCAGGGGTTCGCTTCGGATGGAGTCAATGGCTCTTCGTGTCGCCGCGGGACTGTAGGAAGCCGTCCAGGCGTGTTTCACCTCCGCCTGCGCCTGGTCGCCGCTCATTTTCAAAGGCGTGTGCGCCATGTGGAAGGGAGCGAAGTCGAGCCAGTGCTTCGGCCGCGTGAGGCGGTTGTCCTTCGCCAGGCGATCGTAGAGCGGCGTTGCGGGAAACGGGGTGAGCAGTCCGAATACGGGCAATCCCGGGGGCCAGTTGCTCATCTCATTGAGCGTGCGCTCAGCGACGCCCGTAGTGTCGTTGTCCAAACCGAAGATGAACGATGTGATGGCGTAGATGTTTCGCTGGGCCAGCCGGTTGAGCACCTCCTCATACTCGGCGGGTTTGTTGAAGCTCTTATTCACGTCGGCAAGATTGGCCGGGTCGAGCGACTCCATGCCAATGAAGATCCAGCGTCCTCCCGACTCCGCGATCAAATCCACGAGTTCCTGGTCCCGGAGCAGATTGGCGCTGATTTGCGCCACCCAGGGCAGTTGCGCTCCCGCCGCGATCATGGCCCGCAGAAGAGACTTGGTTCGCTTGATGTTAATGGCAAAATTGTCATCGACGAAGAACACGCCGATTCGCCCGCGAGTGCGCCCGGCGCGTGACTTGAGATGCAGCAGTTCCTCGACGATGCTTTCATTGGTCCGGAACCGGATCGTGTCGCCAAAAAATCCCGTGACCGTGCAGAACTCGCACCCGTAAGGACAGCCGCGGCCGGATTCGATCGGAATTATGTGGAGAGTTTCCCAATCAGCGCGGAACTGCTTCATCAGCGGACGCACAAACCCGGGGATGCGGTTGAACTGATCGAGGTCGAAGGAATCCCAGGCGATCTTCGGATAGTCCTGCAGGGTTGGTTTCTTTTCCTGGCCGAAGGCATCCACCGGCACGTAAGTGTCTTTGAGCTGGCCGCGGGCTGCGTCCTCGACGATCTGCGGCCATGTCTCGTCCGCTTCGCCCAGGGCGACGGCGTCCGCGTGACGAGGCCCTCCGTCCCGGCCTAAAGGTTCGTCAGGCACTTCGGTCACGTGCGGTCCGCCAATCACCACGGGAACGCCCGCGGCGCGAAGAGCATCCGCCACGCGGTAGGCTTTGGCGATCATGCGTGTCATGGCGCCAATACCGACCAGCTCAATCTTCTGGTCGAGAGCAAATTGAACCAGCTCAGCATCGTTCATCGGCTGCGCATTGCCATCGACGAGCTGGACCTCGTGCTCCGGCGGCGTCAGCGCCTGCAAAAGAAACATCCACAGGTGCGGCATGAAATTTCGCGTCACGCCGTTGTCGGGGTTATACAGTAGGATCTTCATGAATGGCTGCTCTCTTGGGAGTGCTCGTCGCCGTCGGCCGTTTCCCCGGCGAATTGGTCCTCCGGGGGCGGTTGGGGTAAGCCGCTCCAGCCGTTTGAGAAGAAGTCAGTTTCGAGTGTGGCATCCGCATTGTAACATTCCTGGCTGTTTTCCGACTCACTAGTGCTTTGGTTGCATAAATTCAGGATAGGTTATAGGTGGACAATCCCTGGACCGCTCCCTCACGGTCGCGGCTCGGAAGACTCTGCGAACAAACCACTCCCTGGCCAGACGGACGATCGTATGGTCCTTCGGGAAAGGGCTTTTCAAATAACGCGCACTTTTGCAACCAAGCACTAGGACGGCTGACCTTCAGAATAAGCCTTTGCCGCCGAACGTATTGCTACAATAGCGTTTTCCAAATGGTGAAGCAAAACACCATTATCTATCCGGGGTCGTTTGATCCGCTGACCAACGGGCATCTCGACCTCATCGGCCGGGCAGCGACTCTATTCGACGAAGTGGTCGTTGCCGTTTTGGGTCACGACACGAAGCAGCCGCTCTTCGCGGTTGAGGAGCGTCTGGAAATGTTGCGGGAGACGGTCAGCGACTGGCCCAACGTCGCCGTTGATAGTTTCGACGGCTTGTTGGTCGACTACGCGCGCCAACGGGGCGCCCGGCTGATTCTGCGGGGAATCCGGGCGGTTTCCGACTACGAGTACGAGCTTCAAATGGCACTGATGAACCGCAAGTTGGACCCTAACCTGGAGACGGTCTTCATGTTGCCCGCCGAGGCCTACAGTTACCTGAGTTCACGTCTCGTCAAAGAGGTCTACAGCCTCGGTGGCGACATTCACGAGCTCGTCCCGCCGCGGGTCGAAACGCGGTTAAAGGAAAAAGGAGGGGTTCCGTAAGAACAAACGATGCAACTGACCAAAAGAATGAGCCGAATCAGCGAGTCGGCCACCATGAAAGTATCCGCCGAGGCGGGACGCCTGAAGGCCGAGGGCGTTGATGTCGTAGCCTTCGGGGCCGGCGAGCCCGACTTTCCGACTCCCGACAATATTAAGAATGCCGCGATCCGCGCGCTGGACGAAAATTTCACCAAATACACTCCCGCGGGCGGCATCATCGAGTTAAAGAAGGCCATCTGCGAGAGGCACCAAAAAGACTTTGGAACCGCCTACGACACTTCCGAGTGCATCGTTTCCGTGGGCGGCAAACATGTGATCTTCAACGTCGTGGCGGCGCTGATCGAGCAAGGAGACGAGGTCATCCTGCCGGTCCCCTACTGGGTAACCTTCTACGACGTCGTCAACTATCACGGCGGCAAGTGCGTCACGGTCGTGACCAGCCAGGATGAAGCGTTTCGCTTGACGGCCGCGGATATCGAGCGAGCAGTAACAGATAGGAGCAAATTGCTCATCATCAACTCCCCGAATAACCCTTCCGGGGCCGTCATCTCCCCGGACGAATTCGAGAAGATCCACGCGCTGACAGCGGCCAAGGGCATCACCCTGCTCACCGACGAGTGCTATTGCCGGCTGGTCTACGACAGCGCGCCGTTTTCGATAGCCTCGCTCGAAGGCGCCCGGCCGAACGTCGTCGTGGCGGGATCTTTGTCGAAGACCTACGCGATGACGGGATGGCGCATCGGCTACACGCTGGGCCCCAAGCCGTTGATCGGCGCCATCAACAAGCTGCAGAGCCATTCCACGTCGAACCCGACATCGATCGCCCAAAAGGCCGCCGTCGAGGCGCTGACAGGACCGCAGGACTCGGTGCAAGAAATGTTAGGGGAATACCGGCGCCGCCGCGACTACACCGTGCAGGCTCTCAACGACATTCCCGGCGTGCGTTGCGCCATGCCGGGCGGCGCTTTCTACGCCTATCCGAACATTAGAAGCTTTCTCGGCGAAAACGGACTGGGCTCGGCGCTCGATTTCGTGACGGCTTTGCTCAAGGAAGCTCATGTCGCGGTAGTGCCCGGCGAGGCCTTCGGGACAATGGAGCACTTTCGGTTGTCGTACGCCACTTCGATGCACGAGCTCGAACGCGGCATCGGGCGAATCCGCGAGTTCGTCAAAGACAAGTCTTGACCGCCCTTTATCCACTCCAGCTCCCCCCTTCGATGCGAGAGAAGATCTGGGGGGCGCGCGATTTGGCCCCCATCTTCGGACCGCAAAACAGATCCATCGGCGAAGCCTGGTACAGCTATGAGGAAAACGCCGTCGCCAACGGTCCCCTAGCAGGCCGCACGCTAGGTGAGTTGGTTTCCGATTTAGGCGCCGCGCTGATGGGCGATTCGTATCGGCCCTCCGAGCTGGCCCGACGCTCCGCCGACGATCCCCAAAGTCGCGAAGCCGCCGGCCCGACGCCGTATTTCCCGCTTTTGAGCAAACTGATCTTCACCACCGACAAGCTTTCTGTCCAGGTGCACCCCAACGACGAGTACGCTCTTGCCCACGAAGACGGTCCGGGAAAAACCGAGATGTGGTACGTGGTGGACGCCGCTCCGGGGGCGTCCATTGCACTCGGGCTGACCAAGAGGCTCACGGCCGATCAGTTGCGGGATGCCGCTCGCAGCGGAGAGATCGGGGATTGCTTGAACTGGGTTTCCGTGCGCAAAGGCGATACGTTTCTTGTCGCCCCCGGGACCCTGCACAGCATCGGGCCGAACCTAGTGCTGTGCGAGATTCAGCAGAACTCGGACCTGACTTACCGCTTCTACGACTTTGGCCGTCCGGGGGCGGACGGCTTGCCGCGTCCCCTGCACATCGACCGAGCCGTGGCCGTCACCCGTCAGGAAAGCCGTCCGGCGCCGATCCCGCCAATTCTGTTCGACGACCAAATCCGGCAGCGCGAACTATTAATGGCTTGCCCCTACTTCGCCGCGGAGAGGCTTCGCTGGAGTAAATCGTTGACCTACCGACCCGACCGCGCCAGGTTTCATTTGCTGATCTTTCTCGAGGGTGCCGGAGGGATCGGCAAGTATCGGTATCGAAAAGGCGACGGTTATCTCGTCCCGGCCCACGCCGAGCCTTTCCTGCTCCAGCCTGTCTCCGCAACTACAGCGATCCGCGGCTACGTGCCCGATCTTCGGTCGTTGCGCGACGAGCTGCGGCAAGCGGGAGCCAACGACGAGCAGCTTCGCGGCGTGTTGGTAGAATGACGCCGGAAGCTAGTCCTGGCCGGTGCTGGGCACGGTCTTCAAAACCGCTGTTTGGTGTTCCGCATCAAAGGTGGGTTCGACTCCCACTAGCTTCCGCCATAAGGCTCACTTGTAGCGCAGGAACATAGGGTGTCAAGAGTGACGAAAGACGCGAATGGTCCCGCGGCACCAGCAAAGGTCCACTCCCCGATGTCTTTTCATCTAGCCGCCGTCCTTTTCTGTTTTATTGCTTCGGTCGTCATTCGAGCGCCGAACCTGAACCGCCCACTTTCGGATCACCACGAGTGGGTCACCGCTCAAACAATGATTGCCCTCCAAAACCTGCACACGCAAGGGGCGCTCAGGCACAAGTTTGTACCCATCCAAACCTACCCTCTGCCTGCCGACAAGTTCGTCTACAACCTGGGAATCAAGGTTCATGATGAAAATGGAAATGGTTACTACACAAGCTTGCCGCCTTTTGCAGTAATCGCGCCCTACCTGTTGTTTACCGCTCTCTCGTTGGATTTCTCGGTTCTTAACCTCCAAGTGTTCAATCTAGCGGGCCACTTGTTCGCCACGCTCTTTCTCTATTTCACGCTATGCCGGGTCTTGTCGCCAGGCTCTTCGCCACACACGGCCTCCGCGGTGGGTGCGGTCACGTTCATTTTCTTGGCCCCCAATCTCTGGTAGGTTCTTCCGGGTTTCTAGTGGGCGAGTGAGGCTCGGTGGTAGTCTCGCGGGATGCAAGACCGCGAGCTATACCGCCAGATTCTGGGCATCGAAAGTCCCTGGAAAGTCGTGCGAGTGGAGCTGCGCCGAGCCGACGGCGAAGTCCACGTCTTCCTCGAACACGACGAGCAAGTCCGCTGGCCGTGCCGCCAATGCAGCGCCGTGTGCGCACTCCACGATCATCAGCCCGAACGCCGCTGGCGTCACCTCGACACCTGTCAGTACCGCACGATCCTGCACGCCCGGCCGCCGCGCAGCAACTGCTCCGAGCACGGGCCGCGCGTCGTGCGACTGCCCTGGGCCGAGGCTTCCAGCCGCTTCACCGCGCTGTTTGAAGCTCTCGCGATCTCGTGGCTGAAGGAAGCCAGCCAGCAAGGCATCGCCGAGTTGCTGGCGCTGAGCTGGGACGAGATTCACGGCATCCTGGAACGCGCCGTGCAACGTGGGCTCGAACGTCGCGCGGCAGAGCCGATTCCCTACCTGGGCGTCGACGAGAAGAGCTTCCGCAAGCGCCATCGCTATCTCACCGTCGTCAACGATCTCAACCGCTCGCGCGTGTTGTTCGTCGCCGAGGGACGCCGCCAGGCCAGCCTGGACGGCTTTTGGAAGACGTTGAGCGCAGAGCAACTCGCCCGAGTCGAGGCCGTCGCGATGGACATGTGGGATCCTTACGTCGCCTCGACCCGGGAGCATCTCGACGAATCGGAGAAAAAGATCGTTTACGACAAATATCACATCGCGGCGCATCTGGCGAAGGCGGTGGACCAGGTGCGGCGGGCGGAGAACAAGCGTTTACTGGCCCTCGGCGACGAGCGTTTGACAGGCACGAAGTACGCTTGGCTGCGGCATCCGGCGAACTTTTCCGAGGACGCCTGGCGCGAGTTCCGCGCGCTGCGCGAAAGCGACTTGAAGACGGCGCGGGCGTGGGCGTTGAAGGAAACGGCGATGCGGCTGTTCGACTATCGTCGCGAATCGGCGGCGCGAGCTTTCTTCGAGCAATGGCGCGGCTGGGCGAGTCGCAGCCGGCTGACGCCGATGGTCACCGTAGCGCGGATGTTGACGGCTCGCCTCGAAAACATACTCACGTATCTGAAACACCGCATTACGAACGCGGTCAGCGAGGGGTTGAACTCAAGGATTCAATGGGTCAAGGCCACGGCGCGCGGTTTCCGCAATCAACAGAACTTCATCAACGCCATCTACTTCCACTGTGGGAAACTCGATCTGGCTCCTTCGCCCACTTAAAACCCGGAAGAGCCCTCTGGTATTACTCGAACGTTTATTCGTGGGACACCTTCTGGCACTACCTTTGGGTCGCCGGCATCCTCTGTGTAATTCGGATGAGCGACGCCATTCGACACTCGCGGCTAACGGTTGGGTCATTAGTGCTCCTCGGTTTGGTTATCTTCTTCATCACCTACAGTGAATATCAAGGGCTGATCTTCGGCGGCTGTGTAGCCGCTTGGGGCCTCCGAAAAAAAAGGCAATCGTCCGACTATGCCAGGGTGGCGTTGATCGCTGCCGGCACAGCGTTTCTCGCCTTGTGCCTCACGGTTTATCAGTACTCGTCACAGGTGGGTCCGGAGGTGTTTGCGAAATCGGTAATGCAAACCGCGGGCCACAGAAGCTATCTAGGCGACTACCAATGACTGCAGATCGCCGCTAACTACGGACGCGGCGTACCCTACCTTCTGCTACCCGTTGTTGTTATGGCGGGGGTGTGGATGAGGTGGGGCCGACGGGAATGGACCGGAAAAATCCACGAGGACGAATGGCTGTTCTTGTATTTATCCCTGGTCCCGGTTGTGATCCACCACCTCCTTCTGCCTCAATGGACGGCGGAGCACGACTACTCCATTGTCAAGACGCTCGTTTTCCTAGCCGCCCTCATCGCTTGGCTATTTCAGAAGGCCGGCGCAACACCGGGCATTCCGCGAATGGGGAAAGTTGCGGTGTGGATGGGACTCGTCGGCGCGCTCGGAGTTTCCCTCTACGTTTATCAGTCCGCGTTCGCTCGTACTGCCGAGACTAGTCGCTACCAGGATCTTGGCCATGAGATTGCGGCGGCGCTCGACTCCGAGGTGGTTTTCGCGGTAAGCGCCGAATCGATTGTTCCCCAAGTGATTTACTACGCCCAGCGGAACATACAAACCGTTGCCGGAAAGGAAGACGCGCTCCTGTGGTTGAAATACCACGGAAGAGACAAGGGGCGGCTATTCTACGTCGACCGTTCGTACAAACTCATGCGCGCCGAGCCATTGAGACTCGAGTGAACTGTTCGGTTTTCAACGGGCTTCCCTCTCCACAACAGAAATCTACAAGTTGCGGTATTATTGGCGGGCTAGCGAAGGAGAGAGGAGGTTAGCTTCATGGAACTCAGCGAGAAACAACTTGAGATGTGTGAGTCAAGCAAGTGGGACTTCGCAGACCTGAAGGCGCTCTTCATCAACTGCACGCTCAAGAAGTCGCCGGAGATGTCGCACACGGAGGGGCTCATCCGCATCTCTCAAGCAATCATGGAGAAGAACGAGGTGAGTGTAGAGGTGCTCCGAGCTGTCGACCATGACATTGCCTACGGTGTCTGGCCCGACATGACCGAGCACGGCTGGGAGAAAGACGACTGGCCCGAGATCTTCAAGAAGGTCATGGCCGCGGACATCCTTGTGCTCACGAGTTCGATCTGGCTCGGCGAGAAGACGAGTGTGTGCACGAAGGTGATCGAGCGGCTCTACGGGAACAGTCATCTACTGAACGAGGCTGGCCAATACGCCTACTACGGCCGCGTCGGAGGCTGCCTCATCACCGGGAACGAGGATGGCGCTAAGCATTGCGCGATGAACATTCTCTATTCATTGCAACACCTCGGCTACGTCATTCCGCCACAGGCGGATGCCGGCTGGCTTGGCGAGGCCGGGCCCGGACCGAGCTATCTTGACCCGGGCTCGGGTGGTCCGGAGAACGATTTTACAAACCGGAACACTACATTCATGACCTGGAATCTACTCCACCTGGCGCGCATGCTGACGGACTCCGGCGGCATCCCTGTCCACGGCAACCAGCGCAGCCAGTGGGACGCGGGCTGCAGGTTCGACTTCTCCAATCCCGAGCACCGGTAAAGCTGCCTTGCTCTTGGAGGTAAAATCTGCGGCAATCGAGCCTGAGTCGCCCGCTCTGCGTTATACGAAGAGTTGCTGTTCCCCGGTTGAGTCTCGGCCCATGTTTAGCCCGCATTTCTTGCGGACGTGAGATCGTGCACGTAGAACGGATTCTGATTGTAGGCGGAGGTATCGCCGGCCTTGCACTGGCAGTGGCACTGCGGCAGCGAGGCTTCTCGCCCCAGATCGTGGAGCGAGGCGCAAACTGGCCCACCGCGGGAGCAGGGATTCTACTACACGGGAACAGCCTGAGGGCGTTGCGCTCTCTCGGGCTGGATGAAGCCGTGACGCAAGCAGGTGCGGTGGTCCCATCAGTGCGGCACCTAAACCCAGCCGGCCGTCTCGTTGCCGAGGTGGCCATGAGCGATATTTGGGATGGTGTCGGTTTGACGGTGGCCATCCATCGACGCGCGCTTCACGCGATCCTGGCGCGCGCAGCCTCGGACGTGCCTATCCGCATGGGCACAGGACTGGTCTCGCTCGAGCAATCCAAGTCCGGTATCGAAGCTACTCTCAGTGATGGCAGCACAGCCAAGTATGACCTGCTGGTGGCGGCTGACGGCATTCACTCTACGGTGCGGGATCTCGCCTTCCCGCCATCGCCTCCGAGCTACGTCGGACAGCTTTACTGGCGCACATGTATCCCGAACCCAGGCGACATTTCGACCTGGACCGTCATGCGGGCCCAGGGGCGCTTTCTCGGATTCATCCCGCTCGGCGGGGAGATCGCCTACTGTTTCGCTCAGCTCGAGACCCCGGAACAGTTCGAAGACCCCGTCGCCGGTCGGCGGAGTCGCCTGCGGGAGAGATTCGCGGATTTCGGCGGGCTAGCTCGCGACGCTCTGCCGCGACTGGGAGCGGATGAGTCAATCCACTTCGGCTCGGCCGAGGAGATCGCCCGGGACCAGTGGCGTGCTGGGCGACTGCTCTTGATCGGTGACGCCGCGCATGCCTGTTCTCCGATTATTGGGCAGGGCGGGGCCATGGCAATGGAAGATGCAATTGTACTTGGAGATGTCCTTCTGTCGGCGACGACACTGGACCAAGCTCTGGACGATTTCGTCGTCCGGCGGGAGCCGCGGGTGCGATGGGTTCGAGAGCGGACGCATCTGGCCATCCGTTCCATGGCAAACGCGACGCTGCTCGAACGAACTGACCTAAGCTCGTTGCTGCTCGCCGAGATGCGCGAGATCTACTCCCCACTCAGGGAGCTACCGTAGCGGGAGAGGTTGCCGTGTGACCCCCACGTCAAGCCTTGAAGATCTGGCAGGGGCCAAGCTCAATCGCTTGAAGATGGCGGGCGCTGACAGTGAAAAGCGGTTGGGTTGAGCTCCCGCGGGGTCGTGAGGCGCCTTTCGTAACGCGGGGTAGTGGGCGTTTGGAAGGCGGGCACGGCATGCCGTGCCCCTACAATCTGAACGCGGGTCATGTCACCATGATTCGCAAGACTCAGTAAATCATGACCGAATAAATGTTGGTGTTAGACGGCTCGGGAGGCGATAATATGGGATAGAGAGGCAAGCGTCACGGCGTAAGGAATCCAGACGTCAGCGGTCGCCGTTTGTCCGGGCATGATCGATGCCGGAAGCCGTTGGTCAGGTTGATCGGGCGAGCCTGATCAGGTTCGCGATTTCGAGTCGTTGACACGCCGAGTCGATTGCCGATAGATTCTTGGTTGGGAGGGCAGGTTCATGCGTAGGGTTCGTTTTCATCTTCATGGCTCTATCACGTGCTTCGCGCTGGGGATGCTGTTTGCCGGCGCTCCGTCCCGGGCAGCTTCGATCGATCCCGTCGACTTCCAGCGCCAGGTGCGGCCGATTCTTTCCGACAACTGCTTCGCTTGCCACGGACCGGACGCCGAGACCCGCATGGCCGACTTGCGTCTCGATACACGCGAGGGAGCTTTCACTCAGCGTCAAAACGGAAGCCCCGTCATTCCGGGTGATTTCAATAGCAGCCTGCTCTACCAGCGCATCACCCACCAAAACGAGATGCTGCGCATGCCGCCGACGCACTCGAAGAAGGATCTGACCGAGGATCAGATCGACGTACTCAAGCGCTGGATCGCGGAGGGCGCCTCATGGGATCAGCACTGGTCATTCAAAGCAATCAAGCGGCCCGCACCTCCCGCCGTGAAGAATGAAGCCTGGGTTCGTAGGCCGCTCGACCGGTTTGTCCTCGCGCGGCTCGAGAAGGAAGGTCTTACGCCCGCTCCCGAAGCCGATAAACGCACCCTAACCCGCCGTGTGGCGCTCGATTTAACGGGATTGCCTCCCGACCCCGGCACCCTCGAAAGCTTCTTGAGCGACACCTCGGAACACGCTTATGAAAAGCTGGTCGACCGGCTGCTCGACTCGAAGCACTGGGGCGAACACCGCGGCCGCTATTGGCTTGACGCCGCGCGTTACGGAGACACCCACGGCATCCACATCGACAACTATCGCGAGATGTGGCCCTACCGCGACTGGGTGATCCAGGCTTTCAACGACAACAAACCGTTCGACGAGTTTACGATCGATCAGATCGCCGGCGACTTGTTGCCCAACCCGACGCTCGATCAACTTGTTGCCACCGGTTTTCATCGCTGCAATATCACGACCAACGAGGGCGGTGTCATCCCTGAGGAATACGAAGCCATCTACGCCAAGGACCGCGCCGATACTACGGGCATCGTCTTTCTCGGTCTTACGGTCGGATGCGCCACCTGCCACGATCACAAGTTCGACCCGATTCGACAGCGCGAGTTCTACTCCCTGACGGCGTTTTTTAGGAACACGACGCAGTACGTGATGGACGGCAACCTATCGGATCCGCCGCCTGTCCTGGTTGTACCCACTGACAATGACCGTGACCGCTGGCATGAGATCCGCCGGGAAGCGGCGAAAACCGAAGCGCAGATGGAAAGCCGCGCCGCGTCGGTCGACAAAGTGTTCGAAAAATGGCTGGCCAGCAGGGAACACCGTTCTCTCGAGGCGCCGCTCGAAAAGTCCGCGGAGCTGCTGGCGCTGAACGTTGACGATGACTCCGCGATCGACATGCGGGGAAGCCGGAAGAAAATTACACTTCATCAAGGACTTGTAGTCGGGGAAGGGCCGGCCGAAAATCAACCGGCGCTGCGGTTCGGGAAAGAATCGTGGGCCGAGCTTCCTCCCTTGGATCTCGACAATGACACACCCTTTTCGATTGCGCTGTGGGTTTACCAACCCAAGGTCGTGGGGGAGGTTGTGGTCGCCGGACAGTACGATCCCGACGACCACTTCCGCGGATGGTCGATGACCGTTAGCGAGCGGCAAGTCAGGTTTAAGATGACCGGCGAAAAAGTGGTGGGGCAAGAAGGTCCGTCCCAGATCCGCATTGACCCCGTCAACACGAAGCGGCTGCTGGCGGGCGAATGGACCCATCTCACGATGACCTACGACGGCTCCAGTGAGCGGGCCGGCATGCGTATCTACCGGAACGGTGATTTCGTCGAAGAAACGGGCAGCGAGTTCTTCACGAAGTTAGAGGGGAGTATCCAAACCAACCGGCCTCTCTATTTGGGCAAAGGAGTCACGAGGGGCAGGGGAGACCGCGACGAGCCCCAAATGCGCTACTTCGCGGGCGGGGGCATAGCCGATCTTCGAGTCTTTAATCGCGCGATCACGCTCCAGGAGGCCAAGGTTGTTTCGTTGTGGTCCACGCTCCAAAGCGCACGAGATAAGGAACCAGAAGAACTAAGCGGCGAGGAGCGGGAAGCGCTACGTCTCTACTACCTCAGCGTCAAGGACAACGATTACCGCGGGCTCGTGGCACGCAAGCAGGAAATCGATCGGGAGTGGCGCGAGATCCGCCGGCGCGGGGGTGTCACGCACGTGATGCAGGAGATACCGGACAAAGATCCCGAGGCTCACGTCCTTTACCGCGGCATGTATGATCAAACTCGCGATCGCGTGGCGGCAGATACTCCCTCGGCGTTGCATCCCATGCTTGCGTCGTGGCCGCGCAACCGCATGGGGCTGGCTAAATGGTTAGTCGACGAAGCGAACCCGCTGACCGGCCGTGTAATCGTGAATCGTTATTGGCAGGAGGTCTTCGGTACCGGCCTGGTAAGAACCAGCGACGATTTCGGCTCGCAAGGGGAGCCGCCGTCTCACCCTGAGCTTCTCGATTGGCTGACAGTCGAGTTCCGCGAATCGGGCTGGGACATCAAGCAGTTTTTCCGCACGCTCGTGACGTCTTCCACGTACCGCCAGTCGGCGCAGGCGACAGCCGAAAAGATCGAGAAAGACCCGCGGAATCGGCTGCTTTCGCGCGGGCCTACCTTCCGCATGGATGGTGAAATGATTCGCGACTACGCCCTGGCGGCGAGCGGCCTGCTGGTCCGCAAGATCGGCGGCCCGAGTGTGAAGCCCTACCAGCCGCCAGGAGTCTGGGAAAGCGTGGCGATGCCCCAGAGCAACACCTATTCCTATAAACAGGAGTCCGGCGCGAAACTCTATCGGCGCAGTCTGTATACTTTCTGGAAGCGCTCCGCGCCCCCAGCCTCCATGGACATCTTCAATGCGCCGACACGGGAGCACGCCACGGTGCGCCGCGAGAGAACAAACACCCCGCTGCAAGCGCTCGTCACGATGAACGATACGCAATTCGTCGAAGCGTCACGCTATCTTGCACAGAGAGCCATGCGCGACGCCGGAGACGAGTTCGACCGGCGGCTGGACTACGTGACGACCCGTCTTCTGGCGCGTGACCTCAGTGAAACGGAACGCGCGGTCGCGAAACGGACCTACGATGGGTTCATCGGTTTCTACAATTCAAACGCCGAGGAGGCCAAGAAGTTTCTTGCCGTCGGCGAGTCGCCGCCAGATGAAGCGCTACCCGTAACGGAGTCGGCGGCGTGGACCATGCTGGCGAGCCAAATGATGAATTTGGACGAGGTGTTGAACAAGTAGCATCGGAGTAAGTTCACTCGGCGCACGCCTGCGGCGTGCTCGCTTAGGGAGATATCAAATGCATCCACACAAAGAAGCAGTCCTAGCGGAAACCAGACGGCAGTTCTTCGCCCGAGGAGCCAAGGGTATAGGCGGAATCGCCTTGGCCAACCTTCTGGCCGAGAGCGGTTTCGGTGCATCCAAGGGTGACGAATCCTTCGGCGGCTTGCCGTACTTGCCTCACTTCGCCCCGAAGGCCAAGCGCTGCATCTACCTGCACATGATGGGCGCGCCGCCGCAGATGGATCTGCTCGACTACAAACCCAAGATGAAGGACTGGTACGACAAGGATCTTCCCGAATCGGTGCGCCAAGGGCAGCGTCTGACGACCATGACATCCGGGCAGGCGCGCTTCCCGATCGCGCCGTCTGTCTTTCAATTCCACCAACACGGCCAAAGCGGCACGTGGATTTCCGAGATCCTGCCAAACACCGCGAAGATGGCCGATGACATAGCCGTGATCCGCTCGATGCACACCGAAGCGATTAACCACGAACCGGCGATTACCTTTATCCAAACGGGCCGGCAGGTGGTTGGGAGGCCGTGCATTGGATCGTGGCTAGCTTATGGGCTCGGTAGTATGAATCAGGACCTGCCGACGTTTGTCGTGATGAACGCCGAGAAGAGCCACCCCAAGGCGGGTGTGCAGGCGATCTCCGCAAAATTGTGGAGCTCGGGGTTCCTTTCTCCGAAGTACGCCGGCGTAGGTCTCCGCGGAGGCGAAGAGCCAGTGCTGTACATCAAGGATCCGGATGGTGTTTCCAGGGACGTCCGGCGGAAGATGCTCGACGGCCTCAGCGAGCTGAATCAGATCCGGCACCAGAAGATCGGCAACCCGGAAACACTGGCACGAATCGAGCAGTTCGAAATGGCTTTCCGGATGCAGGCGTCCGTGCCGGACATGGGCGACCTCTCGAGTGAGCCGGAAAGCACCTTCAAGCGCTGGGGCGAGGAAGCGAAGCAGCCCGGCAAGTTCCAAAACGCAGCGCTGATGGCACGCCGGCTCGTCGAGCGTGGCGTGCGCTTCGTCCAGATCTATCACCGCGGCTGGGACGTACACGCCTTCGCGCCCGAAGTGCTCCCCGCGCAGGCCAGAGACGTTGACCGCGCTGCCTGGGCCCTAATCCAAGATCTGAAGGAGCGCGGCCTGTTCGAAGACACGCTCGTCATTTGGGGCGGCGAGTTCGGACGGACAATCTACTCCCAGGGGAAACTGACGCCGACTGATTACGGCCGCGACCACCATCCGCGCTGCTACAGCCTGTGGATGGCCGGCGCCGGCATCCAAGGCGGCGTCACCTACGGCGAAACCGACGATTTCTCCTACAACATCGTCAAGGACCCCGTGCATATCCGCGACTTTCAGGCGACGATACTACACCTGTTCGGGATCGACCATGAGCGCTTTACTTACAAGCACCAGGGCCTGGACGCGAAACTGACCGGTGTCGAGCCGGCCCACGTCGTGAAACCGATTCTGGCGTAGATACGATTCGCTGGTTTGCAGTTCGGCGCTTGGATTGGCCCATGTCTGTGGACTATCACCGCGCATCAGAGTGCAGGCGGGCAGAGCATGCCGTGCCCGAAGTTCCCGATCGTCCACGCGACTTCTAAATACACGTGACCGAACTTCTGAAATTGAGCCACTACCCTTTGTAGTTAGGCACATATACTATCTGGTAAACTCTATGGATTGAGTAGTTACGCTCTACGTCTCACTGGGTAGCAGCTCTCAGCGTGCCGCATCTCGACGCCTACTAGCGACGGCCACTTTTGGTGCTCCTAGTTTCGAGTTGGGCCGGCAATCCTGCCAGTTTCATGCCTGATCTTTCGGGCGAATTCAGAACCCCACAATGCGGTCGGTCGACAAAGACCGATACAGCCCCCATTTTTTTCGAGTCAGATTCTTTCGCAGCTCCTGTAACTGGCTCTTGTTCATTCCTTGCTGCTTGACTCTGGAGTATCCGTACTTTCAGAAGCAGCCGCTAGCGTTGGATCAGACATGACGGTCTGCCGGCGCTCCTCATTCACGTACAGGCGGAAAACGTCTGGGCGGGCGTAGTGACCGGTGACGTCAAAATCGTACTTGCCGCGCACGACATCGTCCAAATCGAGATCGGCCGTGAGGATCGCCTCGCCATCGAAGTTCGGTCCCGCAAGCACCTTGCCGAGGGGACTCACAATGCAGCTTCCTCCTCGCATGAGAACCGCCTTCGGGTTCTCTGCTTGGACGGTTCCGTACGCGTCTGGGCAGTCGCCTCGGGTAAGGTACTGGCACGAAGAAAGGACAAAGCAGCGACCTTCGAGTGCGATGTGGCGCACCGTGGACAGCCAGATTTCGCGGTCGTCGGCCGTGGGAGCGCAATAGATTTCTACCCCCTTCGAATACATGGCCGTCCGAAGCAACGGCATGTAGTTTTCCCAGCAGATCACCGCGCCCAGCTTGCCGAGCGGCGTGTCGAAAACCGGCATCGTCGAGCCGTCACCGAATCCCCAGATCAAGCGCTCCATGGCGGTCGGCATTAGCTTGCGATGCTTGCCGAGCAGGGCACCCTCGGGGGAAAAGAAAAGCACGGTGCAATAGAGCGTCCCGCCATCACGTTCGATGACCCCGATCACCAGGTAGATGCCGTGCTCGCGGGCAGCGCCGGCAAGGGTTTCGGTGGCAGGTCCGGGAACGTCAATTGAGCTTTCCCAATAGCGCCGGAAGTCCTCACGGCCCTCGGGAAGGCGAAGTCCCACCCGGGCCCCGAAATCCAGCCCTTTCGGATAGCCCGAGACGAAGGCTTCCGGGAAAAGCGCGATTTGGGCCTTGAGTTTCGCCGCCTCGCCCGCGAGAACACAAACCTTCTCGATGGTTGCGGCCGAGTCGAAGACAGCGGGAGCGGCTTGAATCACGGCAGCGCGGACAGTCCGCATAACAGCTCTGATCGTATCTTGCTCAGGCGAACGGTTGTGCAGAGTTGTAGCAGTCATCCCGGAGGGACGCCACCCGCAGATGCTTCAGGAACAGGTGAAGAGTAGGCGCCCAACTCCCATCAGTGCAGGCGGGCACGGCATTCCGCCCCTACCGCCCCTACATTCCAGACACCCAACAGCTCTGTAGTGGCACAGCATGCTGTGCCCTAAGTCCCCTCGTCCACCTGCTTCTAAAAATACGTGGCCGAACTTATGAAACGGACCACGTAGCTTCTTCTCGCTGGTAGGCTTTTCGCCCCATTGTGAATTGGGCTCTCGGTTTGGCCCGCGTAAGGCTACTCAAATGATCGACAGATGTGCGGTCTGATCACCTTACGGCGCTTACCGACTCGGCGTAGAGCAGGTCACCGGTCCGGCCATCGTAGTATTGAAAAACGGCCTGGGGGCGAGGGAAGGCGACCCACCGCTCTTGGCCGAGTTTCTTAGGATTATTGAAGGCGTTGTTGATTTGCACAACACAATAGACGGGGTAGTGAAGCTGATCCCGCGGAACGTCGTCGCGGAAGAACGTCGACCAGCGAATGTCGCACTTCCGCGGCCCGTATTGAAACGGTCCGTTCGCCGGGCGGCCGCCCTCGTCGGTGAACCAGTGGTTGTCCGAGTTGTGAGGGCCGGAGGCGAACTCCCAGACGCGATCGGTGATCTTGATGGCGAAGCTGTTGTGCAAGTCCCCGGTGAGGACGAAAACGGGTTTGTTCAACGCATCCCAAGCTTCGATCAGAGCTTCGCGCTCGTCAAGGAACACGGTCCAGGCATCGTCCTTGTTTTCGGGGCGAACCCCGCCTCCTCCGACGTGGGGCACCATGAAGTTTACGCTGGAGACCACGAACAAGAAGTCCGCTTTGCTGGCGCGCATCCCGTCAAGCAGCCACTTCCGCTGACGAGGGCCGAGCATGGAAAGGCCGGGCTTGTCGGGCTGTCTGACGTCGTGCATTTGGCGGTGCGTCCGCGTGTCGGTGAGGAAGAATTCCGCGTTGCCGACCCGGAAGTGATAGTAGGAACGGCGTCCGATCGAATAAGACGTCTCGCCATTCTGCTTCGCAGCAGGACGAACGCGCAGCCGGTGCCGATCGATGATCTCGACGATCTCGTAGACACCCGCGTTCGGGTCGCCGCCCACGCCGTCCAAAGCGTTGTCGTTCACCCCCGCCGTTGGACCGCCCCAATGGACATGTAGTGTCGCGGCCTGCTCCAAGTCGAGCTCCGTGAAGTTCGCCTTTTTATCCGTTAAGACGTCACTCTCGGCCTTCAGTTCCGCGCGTCCGAAGTGAATTCCTTGAGCGAAATCAACGGGATTGCTCCAGCCTAGGTAGTCGTACCAGGCCTGCACACCGATGTCACGAAAGATCGCTCGCCGGTCCCGGAGACCCGGACTGCCTGCTCCCCAAACATCGTTGAGGATCTCATGGTCGTCGAAGGTGAAGAAGGTCGGGACGTTGCGGTGGTAGTGGGCAAGGTTTCTGCCGCGATCGAGGTAAACCTTATAGTTCTCCCAGACACCCGCCAGTGTCGGCGCGATGCGGAGGATTCCCGGCACTTGACTCGCGGAGACCCCGACTTGCCGAGACCATTGCTCGGGCGAGTAGCTTCGGGAATCCTCGTACAGCCAATCGCCGTTTTGAATCGAGAAATGGACCTTGTCCTTGAGTTTTTCGAACATGGTCTTGAAGGCCGGTGCGTTGTAGCCGCCGCCGTGCCCGGGTCTCTGGGCGTTGCCGCATCCGAACTCGAAACTGAAGTTAAAGACACCCCGCGGATTCAGCTCGGGATCGCGATACGTCGCCGCCCGGGGAAGAGTGCGGAAGGACCCCCCAGAGGCGTTGTTTTCGCTGCCCGTGGCCACGCGGTAGAAGTACTTTGTGTTCGGTTTGAGACCTGTAATGTGGACCCAGCCCGTGTTGTCTCTCGCAAGTTGGGTGTCCACGGGAGCCGTGGTTTGGCCCTTGGGGCTCGATGATTCGCCGTAAACTACTCGGAACGGGCCAGGCCGAGAGGTGCGCACCCAAACGCCGACGCCGTCCGAGCTGAGGCGGCCTAGGATCGGGCCGTGCGTAATCTGGCCCTCCGCCAGAGATCCAGTGGCGAAAAGCAGTGTTGTCAGGAGAGAGAACCCGCGAACTATGCGCATGACACAAATACCTCTTGGCGCCAACGTGAAAACAAGGCCCGTTAAAGGTTAGCAAGAATTCAATCCGCGGGAATAGACCGTGCCTTCCGCGGCAGATGGGGTCCCCAATAGGTCAGTAACTTCTGAGTCGTCGCCCACTTCTCGCCATCTTCTTGAGTGAGCCTACCTCTGAGTTAGGACGGCTGATTAACCTGGACATCACCGGTGTTCGTGGCCTCTATAATTGGAATGCACAGCGCCGATGGCAAGCTTCTTCTCACTCCCTCGCCGGGTCCTGATGGGCGTGGCAGTTCTTTTCGCAACGGCATCGTTTGTTTACGGCACCGTGTGGGCATTTTTTGAAGACCCCCAGGGATCCCTTGGGATCATCCTACTAGAAGAGCCGCCCCGTCCCTTCCCGACGATTACCCAGGTTCGTGAAGGCAGCCCGGCCTACGAGGCGGGTATCGAGCCGGGCGATCAAATCCTTGCGGTCAATGGCGTTCCTTTGGAAACCATGAATCCCTATTACGAGGCTGTTCCCCGTGGGCGACCAGGCGACACTGTTACCTTGCAGTACGGCAGAGAGGGGCTGAGGTCGACAGTCGTCGCAAGCCTAGTGCTGGTTCCCCCGCCCGCCGCAGGAGACGTCCACGAAACCCTGCCCGGCTGGATCGTTCATTACATTCTCGAGTTCTTCCCGGTTTTGTTCCTCGTCGTCGGTTTTACAGTTCTCTTCTCTCGTCTGGATGACCGCAACGCCTGGCTGCTCGCCCTGATCCTTGCCGGGGTCGTCTCGGGTGCGCCTACGTTGCTGGTTGAGGGAGCCTTCCACCCCCAAGTCCGGGGATTCATGGTCGGCTACCACATGGTTTTCCATACCTTGCTGCCGGCCGTCACGTATTACCTGTTTGCAGTGTTCCCCGTGTCGTCGCCGCTGGACAGACGCTTCCCGCGATTGAAGGTCATTCTGATCGGAATCGCCGTCGCGGTGGCGCTCCCGATGGCTCTGTGGACGGTTTGGTCAGGGGGATCCTACCCGCTTTGGGTTGTTTTGGAGACAGCCAACCGTTGGGGCGTCCACGCTGTCATCCCTGACATTGGAGTCTACGGACTGGCTTTCGTTTCGTTGGTTTGGAGCAGTCTCCGGCCATCGGCAAAGGCGGCTCAACAGAAGGCTCGCATCATTCTCTGGGGAGCCGCCATTGGCTTCGCTCCCTGGCTAACGTTGGAAGCGGTAGCGGGTTACCGGGGCCACTCTATGTTCGAGTTTCCCTTCGAGGTGTGGTCTTCCGCGGTTCTGGCCCTGTTTGTTTTGCCGCTCTCGATTACTTACGCCATCGTGAAACATCGGGTGTTGGAGATCCCGGTGCTACTGAGAAGGAGCGCCCGCTATCTGCTCGTGCAAAGGGGTTTTTTGATTCTGTTGAGCTTGGTTGGTATGGGAGTTTCCCTCTTGTTTGTCGCCTCCCTCTCTCATCTACTGTCGATCGGCGAAAAAACTCCTCTGCCGGGACAGCTATTGGTGGTAGCCGCTTTCGGGGCGGCGGTTGTTTGGGCCGGCAGGCAAGCCCATAAACGCGTCGGGAGGAAGATTGATCGTGCTTTCTTTCGCAGCGCCTACGATGGACGCCGCATCTTGGAGGACCTTGCAGAGAAAGCCCGTCGCGCCACGACGCAAGATGAGCTCGCGACCGAGATCACCCAACGTGTCGACGAAGCCCTTGAACCCCGCTGGATCGCTGTCTATTTCGAAACGCAGGAAGGAACACTCCGGCGCAGGGGATCCACCGTTTCCGACGCACCGCCGATCCTTTCCACGGATTCGCCGCTGATGGAGAAAATACGAAGCGAAGGTCGTCCCTGGGAGGTTCCACCCCCCGAGTCGGGTCGGCGGGAAGGCCTAGACACACTCGCTCAACTTGAAGCTGAATGTGTCGTGCCTCTGCTCGGACGGGATAGCCGAATGATCGGGCTGTTGGTGCTGGGCGCCCGAAGGTCGGAAGAGGCCTACTCCGGCGAGGACAAGCGCCTGCTTGCTTCCGTCGGAAACCAAGCCGGCGTGGCGCTTGAGAGCATCCGCTTGGCGGAAGAGATGTTCCGCATCAAAGAGAAGCAGGCCGAGCTCATCATGGAAGGTAAGATGGCGGCCCTGGGTAACTTGGTGGCGGGCATCGCCCATGAAATCAACACACCGCTCGCCGTGGCGATGAGCTCGATGACGACGGCCGATAAGTGCACGCGCAGAATCTCGGAGGTCATGACATCCTCCCCAGCGCTTGCGGAAGGCGAAGCGAAGCGAGCACTGAGCACCCTCGAAGAGAGCAGCCGCCTGGCCACCCAAGCCGGTCACCGCATGTCACAGCTCGTTTCTGCCCTCAAGGATTTTGCCCGGCTGGAGAGTGAAGAGGCTCAAGAAGCTGACCTTCGCGCCGGCCTCGAGAGCGCGCTAGCGCTCGTCAACCGCGATCTCATCGGCGAAGTTCGCATACAGAGGGACTACGGGGACGTTCCGCCTGTCTACTGTCATCCGAAGGAAATCAACCAGGTCTTCATGACTCTGCTGGTAAACGCTTTCGAAGCGATGCAGGGCGAAGGTATTCTCCGGCTGTCGATCGCTGCTGAAGGTGACCTCGTGAGGATCGAAATCTCCGACACGGGTCACGGCATTCCACCCGCCCAGCTCGGTCGGCTCTTCGACATCGGCTTTGTGACCAAGGGGAGGAGAATCGGCATGGGGCTGGGGTTGCCAACCGCGCGCAACGTCATCGAGCGCCACGGCGGGACTCTGACGGTGGAAAGCAACGTAGGCCAGGGAACCTCGTTCCGCCTGTCGCTGCCGGCACAGGGCGGCCGTCGCGAGGCACAGCAAGAGCCACACCGGGCGGCCCGCTGGTGAGAAATGCGAGCTAGTTGGCCACGACCACGCGCGTGGTGCTGGCCATCGGGATGGTGTCGCCGACGATCACCAGGCCCCCCGTTACCAGCCGGAACGGGTAGCTGATTTTGACCTCCACGATGTCACCGCGCAGGGCAACGGTCGGGTCTGTTCCGGGATCGACGTCATCCGGGTTCAAAAGCACTTCTACCTCGAGGTCCGACACGTTGAGCCCCGTAGCGGCGTTTGTGACCACTGCCGTGAGCTCCGCGACGGTGGGACGGTCCATCGTCCCATGCACCATTAAATAGGCCGCGGCTTGGCGCGCGACCTGCGCGACGGTGACGTACGTCCACATGCCGCGCGCGAACTCCATCAGAGTCAGCAGGACCACAAGGAAAAGTACAAACACCAGCGCAAACTCGACCATCGCCGAGCCCCGCTTCCGGCTCGGACCACCCTCGCCAGGGCGCCATGCCCGGTCTCGCATGGCTAGGTGCAACCGCCTATTCGCCATAAGTCCACTCCTCACCGCACCCTTGCGGGGCGGCTCTGTTTACTATCGATTCGGAAATGTCTCTCTCGAAAGCCCGACACAGCACGCTGAAAACGTGCGCCCCGTCGGGCCCACATCTTCCACTACGCCTCATTGCACTCGCACGAAGACTTCACGATTCACGGTGAAAGAATCCGGCACGCCCGGCCAGGGAAGAAACAGAGCAAAATCTTGTTCCACCACGGTCCGCGAGTAGACTCGCGGCGCGCCGTAGTCCGCACAGCTGCCCGTGTAGCAGTCCACTTCGGTGCCGCCCGGGCAGTCGCAATAGATCGTCGAGATCGCGGTGGTCGTCTGCCCCGTGTGCTGGTACGCGTCGGCTCTCGCCAGGTCTTCCGACTCGTCAGCCTGGACCGACGTGAAAACGTTTTGCGCGCCCCAAAACGACCCCGTGGTGGCGGAGGCGGCCACCGCGATGGATTGGTAGAAAGCGCGCGCGAAATCGCCCACCCCCACCATCAGCATAAACAGCAGAGACGCGCCGATGGCGAATTCCACCATGATGTTGCCTTGGCGTCCTCTCCGGCTCCCGATTCTTGACCTTGGCATCATTTTCCTCCACCCTCGCAAAACCGTTTTTCCACAACATTTTCCACAACCGCCCCGGGACCAAACGGGGCGTTTGCTATTCCACAAGCGTCACTTTCAGGAAGGGGTTCGCATTGCCTGTGTTGATTCTTTGGCCGGGCACAATAGCATTGCCGACGACCTTGATGGTGTCGGCGACGACCATCGTCCAGTCAGCCGAGTCCCCGGTGCCCGCCCAGCGCACCTGGGAGGAGGGAGTGTAAACCGCCCCCCCGAAGACCGAGGTCTGGTTTCCTCCAAAAAAGTGGAACCGGCGCTCATCCGGGCTGTAGAAATCCCACTCCGGCGCGTCCGGATCTTCCCAGAAGAGCACCCCCGTATAGTCTCCGTCGGTGGGCGCGCTGACCTGGAAATCGACCGTACACTCGATGCTCATCGTCACCCAAGCGTCCATGTTTCCCTGATATTCTTCTTGTTTGTTCGTGTTGTAAAAGGTCACGCCCGTCCCTCGTATCACTGAGTTGCCGGTTATGTCGATGCCCGCGTCGAGGACGTATAGTCCCGGGTCGAAGGTCACCGTGCCGCCTGAAATCTGAATGGCGGGCCGATACTCCAGCACGCCGTCTTCGTTCTCCGGCGTACCGCAGTAGCGGCCGGGCGAAAGAGTGTGGGCGCCGGTTGAGATGTTCGTGTTGACAATGCAGCCGCCGGAGTTCGCAATCACAATCGGCGTCAGGTGACTCAGGGGATCGACAATCGGCGGCGTGCGGATGGGATAGGGGTCGATGCAGGGAGTGTTCGAGCGATTCGAATACCCGCCGGTGACCCCGATGACCGTCGCGATAACACACGATGGCTGGCCGTTGGTCACCATGGCCTCTTCGTCCGTCGAATTGACGGCGATGCCGCAGTTGGCATCCAACCTCGGCGTTCCAGAGGCGATAAAGGATTCCGTGGCGGTCGGCTCGAGAGCGATGACGCACGCATCGGCATAGCGAGAGAACCCGGCGACGTTGCGGGAGCGAATGGTGACCGTTTCCTGCCCGAAGACGTTCGCGAAATAAGACGGCACCACCTCTTCGACGATCACCTCGACAAAGTCGGGCTCGGTCGTGTAATTCCCGCTCAGCGGGGGAATGTTCACCGTGACTGTAATGTCACGGTAAGCGTCGGCATCGTCGAAGTTGTTGCGCGCGGCGTCCTCTATCGCTGCGAGTTTCGCGGCCGCTTTCGCGTCCGCGAGAGAGACCTAGTGTAGTGCCACATAAATAGCTGTACAATAACACCCTTTTCGCGGTAGGATGGTTTATGTGGCCATCCGCTGACGCTCTAGCCCTCACCGCTCCGCAGCGAAACGCTCTTCGTCGCCTCGTTCGAGGCCGCAATACGACGCAGACAATGGTCTTGCGAGCGCACATTGTTTTGCGCTGTGCGCAGGGGTTGGCGAACCACGCCATGGCCCGCGAACTCGGCGTCAACCGCAAGACCGTCATCCTGTGGCGAAAGCGCTTCGCCCAGTCCGGCCTCGACGGACTCCGCGATCGGACGCGCCCCGGACGCAAACCGGCGCTCTCCGCTGAATTCGTCCAATGCATCCTCGATACAACGCTTCACGAGAAGCCCCGGGCGGCCACGCATTGGAGCACCAGCACCATCGCCAAGCACTTGGGCGTCTCCAAGATGGCCATCCAGCGCGTCTGGAAAGCGCACGGACTGCAGCCCCATCGCCTCGAAACTTTCAAGCTCAGCCGCGACAAGCAGTTCGTCGAGAAACTCCGCGACGTGGTCGGGCTGTACTTGAATCCGCCCGAGCACGCGCTGGTGCTCAGCGTCGATGAGAAAAGCCAGATCCAGGCCTTAGACCGCAGCCATCCGGGACTGCCCCTGAAAAAGGGTCGCGCCGGCACCATGACCCACGACTTCAAACGACATGGCACAACGACGCTGTTCGCCGCCTTCAATGTGCTCGACGGCCAGGTGATCGGGGAGTGTCTGCCGCGACATCGGCACCAGGAATTCCTCAAATTCCTACGCAAGATCGATCGCGAAACGCCACCGGCGCTGGAGCTGCATCTGATCGTGGACAACTACTCCACGCATAAGCATGAGCAGGTGAAGAAGTGGCTCGCGAAGCACCCCCGCTTCCACTTTCACTTCATTCCCACGTCTTCTTCTTGGCTCAATCTCGTCGAGCGCTGGTTCCGCGAGCTGACACAGAAGCGCATCCGCCGCGGCGTGTTCCGCAGTGTTCCCGAACTCGAGGCCGCCATCCACGAGTACCTGGAAGCGAGCAACCAAGCGGCCAAGCCCTTTGTCTGGACAGCTCCGGCACAAGATATCCTCGCCAAAGTCGAGCGCGCCGCCAAAACCCACGCCATTGTCCAGAACCGTTAGTGGCACTACACTAGCTTTGTCGAAACATCTCATGGGCGCCGCCCATGGCGGCTGCGATCGAGGCGGCTTTTTGGCGGCGCTTCCAGTCGTAAATCATGCCCACGTCGAGTGAGAGTCCGGCCAACGCCAACAGCACCGGGAAGACAACCGCCACCGCAATAAGGATTGCCCCGTGCTTGTCGGCTCGCAGCCCAAAGAATCGACGGCCTACCTCACGAAGTTTGCCAGCTACTTTGTCGTTCATATACCACCTCGTTGTTTGGGAGCACTGCCCCACTGCCAACTGCTGCACCCTTGATATCCCAGAGCGTCAACCACCGAGCCGCGAGTGCGAGCAAGCGGTCCACAGATGACGCCTCCCATCACGGATGAATCCGCGTGTACCTCGACGCCGCAACCTGAAACGAACAATTCTCGTTCCGAACGCGCATAAGCGGCTAGGCATAGGAATATATTGATCGTAAGTTTGTTGCGTACCGGTGGACAATCAGGGGTTATGCTGGTTTCTGATAGAACTTAGCTTCTACTTCTCGTTGGTCGTTTCCCGTACACCTGTTAGCCCGCTTTTCTACTTTGAAAATAGGCCCTGTCTGTAACATGAATTACGTTACGGGCCGTATTTTCAGGCCACGGGGTGTACGGATAAGACACTATGTTTCAGTTTCTTGCAGAGACTTCTTCAAGCGAACAAAAGGAATAGCTGATCAGCAAAACGAACCCAAACGAACCCATTTCCGCGAAGGCAAGCCGTATTCGAGTGATCGGGCGTCTCGATCCGATTCGCTCGTCACGAGGGGTGTGCAAGAGCAAGGAACTCAGCAACGACCACTTGACTCCACTACACAGTTACACATAAACTGTGGATGTGAAGAACATCACCCTCAGTGTGGACGAGAACGTTCTCGCAGAGGTTCGCCGTTACGCGGCCGAGCGCGACTCCTCGATCAATGGCCTCGTCCGTGAGTTTCTGATTAGCATTGCCGAACGCAACGACCGGGCGCGAGAGGCGCGGACACAACTTCGCAAGTTAAGCAACCGGTCGCGGGCGCGTATCGGACGGAAGTCATGGAACCGAAGCGAGCTACATGAGCGTTGACTGCTTTCTCGATACGAACATCTTGGTTTACGCCGCAGCCGGGCGCGACACCGAGGAAGCGAAGCGCAGACGTGCTTTGGAATTAATCGAGAACCAGGACTTCTGCCTCTCCGCCCAAGTCCTGCAAGAGTTTTATGTGGCCGTCACCCGAAAGATCGAGCGGCCGTTGCCGGCGGAACACGCATTGGAGTGGATCGAGCGCCTGGAGGCGTTCCCCTGCCTGGCCATCGACAATGCGCTCGTCAAAGTCGCCGTCGAGATTAGCGAACGCCATCGGATTTCCTACTGGGACGGCGCCATCATTGCCGCTGCCGAAGGCTTAGGGGCGCGCACGCTTTACAGCGAGGACTTGAACCACGGGCAACGATACGGTTCGGTTCAGGTCCGCGACCCTTTTGGTGTTGTATCGACGTAAGATCGGCCGACGGTCTCCCCGAGGGGCGGGGTGGTTTCACCAAGGAAGCGAAACCGTAGAGGATCTAGCCGGCCAGGTCCGCGAAAATCTCATCCACGGGGATGTTCAAGCCCGGCAGCAGCTCGGGATCGGAGACTTGTTGGCCCACCGCGAACTCCTGTCGCTCGCCGCTCTTGCGATACGCCATGATGTTTTTTGTCACCGGATAGACCACCCACACAAGAGGCGTTCCCGCAGCGAGGTACTGATGGACCTTGCGTTCAAGGTCGCCGGCCGAGTCCGACGGTGAGACGACTTCCACGGCTAAGTCAGGGGCGACAGCTAGGGCGCCGCCTCGAATCACCGGCGCGTCGCGTGCCACCGGCTTGCGAATCAGAAACACGTCCGGGATCCGCATCGTATCAGCGGCCAGAGCGAATCCGGATCCCTGGGCCACGATGAATTCTGACGCGGTCTTTTCAACGAAGACCCTGAGTAGATAGGCAATCGTTGCCACGATCACCGCATGCGGAAAACTCGGTGCGGACATCTCGATAATTCGGCCCTCATCCAGTTCTCGGATCAGCCCCTCCTGATCCGGTAGCTCTAAGAACTTTTCAACAGTCATCAGTGTTTGCGTTGCCATAGGGTCCTTACCCATCCATCTTATCAGTGCGTGAATACCTACACGCCCGGTCGAAACGATCGCAGGCGCAAACTATTGGCCACCACGGAAACGCTCGAAAAAGCCATCGCCGCGGAAGCCAGAATCGGCGACAGGAGCCACCCTGTCCAAGGGTAGAGAACCCCTGCGGCGATAGGGATGCCGATCACGTTGTAGGCGAACGCCCAAAACAGGTTCTGTTTGATCGTAGCCACGGCTTTGCGGGAGATCTCGATGGCGGCGGCGACTCCCCGCAGCTCGTTGCCCACCAGGACAATGTCGGCGGTTTCGATGGCGACATCCGTTCCCGCGCCAATCGCGATGCCTAAGTCGGCTTGGGCCAATGCGGGGGCATCGTTGATGCCGTCGCCAACCATGGCCACGAGCCGGCCTTCGGACTGCAGTCTCTCCACCTCTTGTGCCTTGCTGTCCGGCAGGATTTCGGCCAGTACGTCATCGATGCCAACTTGAGACGCTACCGCCTCAGCTGTCTGGCGATGGTCGCCGCTCATCATCGCCACGTTCAGTCCGATTTGTTTGAGTTTGCGTATGGTCTGGCGCGCCCCTGGTTTGACTGTGTCGGCTACGGCAATCGCTCCTGCTAGCGTGCCGTCCCGCGCGGCGAGGATCACCGTTTTACCATCCTCCACCACCGGCTGCACAACCCTCTCAGCGGCTGAAGTGTCCACCCCGTGGCGGCGCAAGAACGCCGCGCTCCCCACTAGCCACCGCTCTCCGTTTAGATGGGCTTCGACCCCCTGCCCGGGAATCGCCTGAAACGCCTCGGGTTTCTCCGCCTTGAGCCCGCGCTTCTCCAGTTCCCGAACGATCGCCTCGCCCAGCGGGTGCTCGGACTGACGTTCAATCGAGGCGACCGCAACAAGAAGACCAGCTTTCGAAACCGCGTTCAATGGGATGACGTCAGTCACCCTGGGCTGACCTGTCGTGATGGTTCCCGTCTTGTCGAAAACGATCGTCCCGATCTTATGGGAAACCTCGAGAGCCGCCCCATTTCTGATCAGAATGCCGTTTTCGGCGGCACGTCCGATACCCACCATGACGGCAGTCGGAGCGGCCAAGCCCATGGCACAAGGGCAAGCGATGATCAGCACAGCTACCGCGTTCAGCACGGCTAGCCGCAACCGTTCGTCCGGTGGCGACAGCAAGAACCACGCGGCGAACGTAATCACCGCGATCCCAATAACGATTGGAGTGAAGTAGCCGCTGATCACATCGGCGAGCCGTGCGATGGGTGCCTTCGACTGCTGCGCTTTCCGGACTAGCTCGACAATCTGGGCCAGGATCGTCTCGCTGCCCACTTTCCGTGCTTCGAAGCGAAAGCTGCCGGCCCCGTTCAGTGTTCCGCCGAAGACTTGATCGCCGGCCGCTTTTTCAGTCGGAATACTCTCACCCGTCAGCATCGACTCGTCGATACTCGAGCGGCCTTCGAGCACCGCACCGTCCACCGGGATTTTCTCTCCCGGGCGGACGACGACGACGTCTCCAACTCGAACCTGCTCGATCGGCAGGTCTGCTTCGACGTTATCTCGAACAACGCGGGCGGTTTTTGCCTGCAAGCCAACCAAGCTGCGAATCGCCGAGGAGGTTCGGCCCCGCGCGCGGGCTTCGAGCATGCGGCCGAGAAGGATCAGCGTGATGATAGCCGCCGCGGTTTCAAAGTAAACCGGAGCGGGACCACCAGCGGCGCTGGGCCCCAGAACGAGCCCCGGCGCAATCGTAGCAACCGTCGAGTAGAGAAGGGCCGAGCCGGTACCCACAGCGATCAGGGTATTCATATCGGAAGTTCGGTGGCGCACCGCTGCCCATGCGGCGCGGTAGAACTGGCTGCCCCCGTAGAAGACCACCGGGAGAGTCAGCAGCAATTGCACCCAGTGGATGCCGGGAAATGTAATCGCTCCGTGAGACATCGCCAGCACCAACAAAGGTGCCGTGAACAGGGAGGAGACGACGAATTTTCGTCTCCACCTACGAGACTCGGATTCTTCGTCGCTTCCGTCCGGAGGGTGGGCGGAAGTCTCCCGGGCTGCGTACCCTGCTTCCTCGACAGCTTGGCGAAGTTGTGCGATGCTCGTCGTGCGTGGATCAAACTCAACGGCCGCCGAGCCAGTGGCCAGGTTAACCTCAGCAGCAGACACGCCGGAAACCGAGTTCAGCCTCTTTTCGATGGTGTGCACGCAGCCGGCACACGTCATTCCGGTGATCGTGAGTTCGGCCTTTTCGGTCCTGGTCGCAGTTTCTGGCGCGGCGGCGATGCCGACAAGGCCCGTAGCCGGTATAGATTGTGGGGGATTGGCAACCGGCTTTGGGTAAGTGTCGCTAGAAACCGAGCCCGATAACTCGGCGGCTGACGGAACGCGAACCCCGTTCCCCGAGGCGACCGGGTCGGCCTCGTAACCGGCGGCCCGCACCGCCTCTTGCAGGTCCCGCACTTCAACCTCGGCCGGATCGACCGTAACGTTTGCTTCGCCACTCGCTAGGTGAACCTCGACCCCGCTGACGCCCCGCACAGACGCCAGCCCGCCCTTCACGGCTTTCACGCACCCCTCGCAAGTCATTCCCTTGATCCGTAAGGAGACTGTTTCGAGACTTGGACGTTCCATGGTCATTGTCGGCCGGCCCGCGATTGTCTTCGTTTGCCTCTCGCCACCCTGCTTGGCGGATGGAGCGAAACCGGCTTCAGCCCTTCGATGAGTCCGCAGACGATACCGTCTTTTTCGCCTTCCCGCTCCCACGCCTCCACAGTTCCTCGAAGTTCTTTCCGGTAGCGTTGCAGTTCGGCTATCCTGTGCTCCAGCTCTGCGAGACGGCCTGCAGCCAAGCGCCGAACGTCCGCACAAGGGCGTTTGCCGGTCCGGGCCTCGGCGATGATGCGTCCTATTTCGTCGAGACTGAATCCCACCGCTTGCGCTTTCTTAATGAAAGAAAGTCGCTCGAAAATCGACGGATCGTAGAGCCGGTACCCGGCGGGCGTGCGGGCGACTGGTTGGATCAGACCGCGGTTCTCGTAAAACCGGAGTGACTCTACGCCTATCCCGGATTGGCGGGCGACCTCTCCAATTCTAAGATGCTCGAGTGACCGGCCAGGATTCGGTTGTGGCATGATACTCTCAGTATAAACCTTATAGTCTACTATAGAGTCAAGAGCTACGGGACGGCCCTGTCTGTGCGGCGCGTGCAGCAATGCGCTGATTGCTCCCGTACCGCAGGGCTCGGTGACGTTTTCGAGACCCGCGGCCTTTGTTTAGGAGCGACCATGACGCGAACCGATGCAAACTGCGGTCCTCGACCGGTGCTCGCTGAACCCGATCAACTAGACTTAGCTAATAAGACTTAGCTAGTATAAGATTGTGAAAGTAAACATACATGTAGCCAAGACGCAGCTCTCTAAGCTGATCGAAAGAGCACGCAGCGGAGAGGAGGTTATTATCGCCAAGGCGGGCAAGCCAGTCGTCAAGCTCGTTCCCCTCCAACAGCAATCGAAGAGGGAATTCGGGAGCGCCGCCGGTCTGATCACTTTCGAGGAAGGCTGGGACGCTCCGATGACCGACGAGGAGATTACACACCTGCTAAGCGATGAACGTTCTCCTCGACACTAGTGTGTTCCTTTGGGTCATTAGTGGCCACCAAGCGAAACTGTCCCCGGCAGCTTGGCAGGCTGTCAGAGACGAAGACAATCGCTTACTGCTCAGCGCCGCCAGTCTTTGGGAGATTGCTCTCAAAGTGCGGAGTGGACAACTCAAGTTTCCAGAAACGCGCGAATTCTTTAAGGAACATCTGAGGAGACTTGGCATCGACCGTGTTCTCGCCGTCGAGGCTGTTCACGTCTTTCGTGTTTTCGAGCTGCCCGATCATCACCGTGATCCGTTTGACCGCCTGCTCGTAGCGCAATGCCAGGTTGAGAACGTGCCACTTGTGACGTCCGATTCCACGCTCAACAAGTATGCAATCGAAGTCATTTGGTAGCGAGCCATTTACTGACCTGATCCTTTGGCTGCCATGGTAGGTTGCAGGGCTCGGTCCGGCCCCCATGACAAGAAGACCTGGGCGGGTTCCCCCCTCTCGAGGCTCAGATCAGCCGATACGGCTGACAGCGCGAGCCCGGTTACTTCAACGGTTTTCGATAGTGCGCAGGGCTGCTTTGACTTGCGGATCGCGGCGCACTTCGACCTCATCTCCCTTGGCGACTCCCAGGGCGAAATTGAGAATCTCCTGCTGCAGCCGGCTGCGAATGAAATCAAGCGAGGCCGACCAGTCCGACAGCCCGGGACTTATCTGGCGTTCCGAAAGGAAAAGCTGGAACTCGTCGAGCAGCTGGGGAGACACTTCAAAGTCATTCGCTATGTCCGGTTCCTTGCTCGAAAATTGCTGGGCGAAATCCAGAAAGTAGCCCGCCGCCTCGATGACCATCTCCAATCGGCTAAGGCTTCGGGGATAAACGATCGTATCCGGGCTAATTCCCCCCGCGTCCGCTGCCGGCGGCGGGGAACCAGTCTCCGATCCCGCATCCCCGGGCTGTGATTCGTCGCACGGTGTCAGGATGAAAAGGCGGCAGTCACCCAATGGCCGCTGGATCGATCGGCCGCTGGGTGTCAGGTACACGGCCGTCGTCAGCGCCAGCCCTGCTCCTTCTGACAGCTCGAAGACACTCTGCACCAGACCCTTTCCGAAGGTCGGCTCGCCTACGATCGTTGCGCGTTTGTGGTCTTGGAGAGCGCCGGCGACCAGCTCCGCGGCGCTCGCGGTCCGCGAGTCGGTCAGAACCGCGATCGGAAACTGGTAAGGCTCGAAGCCGGCGGGAACTCTGACTGCTTCGCCCTCGCCCTCCCGAGCGCGGATCCACAGAATCTCTTGTCCGCTCCCGAGAAAGAACGCTGCCGTTTGTAGAGCCGCTTCCAGTAGGCCGCCAGGGTTGCCTCGCAAATCCAGCACAAGCCCCCGCAAAGCGACCCCGCCTGCGCTCTCGATCGCTTCCTTGAGTTCCCTGGCCGTATCGCGCTCGAAATTAGCGAGTTTGATGTACGCAATTCCCGGTTTCAAGATGAGCGTTCGGCTCACGCTGGGGTCCGCCATCTCAGCGGGCACAAGTGTCATCGGGAGCAGCCTGGGCAACGTGGTACGTTTCACCATGAGCTGCACCTTGGTCTGCCGTGACTGACCGAGCAGCGCAACGAGCTGCGGGATGCTCAAGTGTGCCAGGGGGTGACCGTTGACGGCGGCGATTTCGTCTCCGGACGACAGTCCCGACCGGGCCGACGGACTCCCCGGCAGGGTCTGCAAGACGATCACGCGTCCCGGGCTAAGCGCCACTACGCTCCCAAAACCTTTTTCCGTCGAACGCTGCATTTCCTTCAGCGATTCGAATTGATCGCGGTCCAGAAAGGCGGAGTGTGGATCGAGCGTGCGCACCATGGCGGGGAGTGCGCCCTGATAGAACGCCTGCTCAGGATCAATTGCGTCGGCGAGGTTCTGTTCGACAACCCGATAGACGTCCAGGAATCGTCTCACCTCGCGCTGAAGATCATCTTCCGCCGAGGCGCTGATGGGCAGCCAACAAAGGAGGAGGCAGAGAAAAAGTCGCATGCGGCCCGCAGTGGGGTGCTACGAACTGATTATAGCTCCGAGCCCCGGTTGACTCCCCTTCTCGACACCCATTCGTCCCCGGCTGCGCCGCGGCAAGAAAGAGGTACGGCCACCGATTTTGAGAGCCATAACCAGAAGTTGTGGATGAGCCTCTGAGGGGAGGCGGCGTATCCTGACGATTGAGGAAGCAACTCAATCGTTTTCTGGAAAGGAACAAGGAGGATACGCCATGAGTCAGTGTGAAGCTGCTGAGAGCAGCAGTCAAGTCAACCCCCAAGTCATTGATGGAAAGGAACGCTCGCCCTTGGATGAGGTGCTGCGCCAAGGAGCGCGCCAGATGCTCGTCAAGGCCGTGGAAGCCGAAGTGACCGCCTACATCGAAACGCATCAGCACGAAGTCGACCAGGACGGCCGGCGGCTGGTGGTGCGCAACGGTCACGCCCGCGAGCGCACCATCGTCAGCGGCGTGGGTCAGCTGAAGATCCAGGCGCCGCGGGTCGACGATCGCCGAGTCGATGAGCAGGGCCGGCGCTTTCGTTTCACTTCCCAGATCCTGCCGCCGTATCTGCGGCGCACGAAGAGTGTGGAGGAGTTGATCCCCTGGTTGTACCTGAAAGGGATCTCGACGGGCGATTTCAGCGAAGCGCTGGAGGCCTTGCTGGGGCCCGACGCTCCGGGCCTGTCGGCGACGACGGTGGTGCGTCTCAAAGACGTCTGGCGCCGCGAGTACGAGGCTTGGTCAAAGCGTGACCTCAGCGGCCAGCGGTTTGTTTACATTTGGGCCGATGGCATCTACTCGAATGTTCGTCTGGACGATGAACGGCAGTGTTTGCTGGTTGTGATGGGAGCACTCGAAGACGGTCGCAAGCAACTGCTGGCGGTGCACGACGGCTTTCGCGAAAGCGAACTGTCGTGGCAGGAGTTGCTGGAGGACTTGAAACGGCAGGGGCTCGAGCTGCCGCCGAAGTTGGCGGTGGGCGACGGAGCGATGGGGTTTTGGGCGGCACTGCGGAAAGTCTATCCGGCGACCGGTGAGCAACGCTGCTGGCTCCACAAGACGGCCAACGTGCTCAATAAGCTGCCGCAGAGCATGCAGGGCAAAGCCAAGCAGGCGCTGCGCGACATCTATCTTGCCCAGAGTCGGCAGACGGCGGAGGCCGCTCTGGACCGTTTCAAGAACCTATACGAGAAGAAGTTCCCCAAAGCGGTCGAGTGCCTGGAAAAAGACCGCCAAGTGCTGCTGGCTTTCTACGACTTTCCGGCCGAGCACTGGGGGCACTTGCGGACGACGAACCCGATCGAGTCCACCTTTGCGACGGTCCGTTTGCGGCAGCGACGAACGAAGGGTTGTGGCAGCCGCGAAGCGTCGTTAACGATGGTCTTCATGCTGGCCCGCCAAGCCGAGCGCCACTGGCGACGCCTGAACGGTTCGGAAGTGATTGTTCATGTCTTAGAGGGAAAGGTTTTCAAGGATGGATTGATGGTTCAGGAAAACGCCGCCTGACCTCGCCCATCCATAACATTTGACAATATCTCCGATTTTGACAAGGGGCCGCCACAATCTAAATCGCTGATGGCCGGCGGCGTAGCCTGGTGGCCGTGGCTTTCGACCCGCGGGTTTGCGCTATGGAACCACCACCCACTGCAAGCTGAGTTGGGAAATCATCGAGGTGCCCTCGAGAGGCTTCGCTACGGGCAGCGCCAGGGTGTTGCTGCGGCGGCCTTCTACCAGCAATGAGATTGATAGCGGCCCGTCAGGAATCTCATCGGGGACCGTCATCCCGAGCTCATAAAGGCCGGGGAAGCCAGCTACTGTTCGCAGTGACAGTGGTTCAAAACGCCGGCGATTGATCTCCAGTTGAACGGTCCCGAGATCTTCGGTCAAATCGAGGAAATCGCGTACCCCGAGCCCGGTTGCTAGTAGCAGTAATTCCTCGCCTGGCTGCGCCGGGTTGTCCGCGCTGACCGTGCTGCCGTCACTCCTTACTGCACGAAACAGACCTGGGGATACAGGGGCGATCCTGATCAGCATCGGGTCGCTGACGAGGGGCCCTCTCTGGACTCGAAGCTCCGCGACGCCCGGTTCTACCGTGATTGGAATCTGCAGATTGATTTGATCAGGAGTCACTGCCAGCACGGTCGCTTCCTGACCGTTTACCGTTACGTTGGGCAGAACGGCCGGGACCGGCTCACCCGAAGCATCAGCACTCAGCTTCGAGCCGAACAAGGTCGCCAGCACCCCGGGAGACAAGTCGGGCGTCATCGTGGCGCTATTGACCAGCCCGCCGAATCTGAGCTTGGGCCGCGGGTCGTCAGGGTTAGGCGGGTCTACTTGGAAACGCTGGGCCGCCTCGACCAATTGCAGGCCGCTAGTCACCGTGACCAGATACGGACCACGCGCCGTCTGTGGGTGAATGCTAATCACAACGCGCAGCCTTTCGGGACTAAGGACTTCGAGGTCCCGCGTCACGATGTCGCTGGCGCCAAACCCAACCACAGTTTGACCCGGAATGAAGTTCGTCCCCGCACCTTCGATTTCGACTACCACGTCAGAACCGGCCTCGGCCGAGTCGCGCGACAAAACGAGCGAAGGAGAGATGCCGTCCGGATAGGGCAACACAACGTTGCCGTCAGGAAGCGTAAACGCCGAGCTCTGGCCGTCAGGGTTGTACACCGTCACGACAGCTCGGTGTCCCGGCGGCCCGGGGGGCGGCCGGACACGAATCCCGCCTTCAAATTCATCAAAGTCGACAACCGTCCCCGGCAGTCCGTCAAAGTAAACCAGCGCCCTAGGATCGAAGTCCGATCCCCGCACGATCCACACCTCGTCGTCGGGGAAGCTAAAGTCGGGTTCGATCCAGTGGATCACCGGCGCTCGTTGCGAAGTGAGCCGTACTGCGCTGGGCAGGACATAGATGTCGTCTCTCAAGCGAAACAAAAGCGGCTTAGGCCCCAAGCCACTGAAAGGAGAGATCTCAAAGTCGATCCGAGCAAAGCGGACGTCGAAGGCGTAAAGGGTCGGCCGTGCCGGTCTCAGGTCGGACCCTACGACTTCCAGGGAGATCTGCGGCAGATTCTGAATGAGTCCCTGCCCGGTCGCCAACACGAATGCCGTCTGCTCGCGGTTATCGACGAAAGCCGGGTGAACTCCCGGGGCGCCGTTCCCAGGGAAGCTAAAGGTCGTCACGCTGTGCAGAGCGAGGTCGACCAGGGGTGTAACGGTAAAGTCAACGTCCTCGGTTGGCGCGCCACCAGCCACCCACACCGACGGAGAATCCGCGAGGCGATTGGATCCCCCGTAAAAGACGGTCTTGAAGGGCCCGCCTGACACAACAGTCTCGCCCAAGTCCGTTGTCGGTAACACCACATTGGCAGGGCCTAATCCGGTTTGTGTTGCCGGGGGAAGGGGATGTGCGTAGACCCAATAAGGCCCCGGAAGCACGCCCTGGATCTGATATCTGCCGTCGGGATCCGTCAGGGAGCTGACGACGATGCCCCCACCCGCTCCGATCGCCACCACCGAGGCCAGATGAATCGGGCGGCCCGTCGCGGAAACGACGCGTCCTTCGATACCGCCGAAAACGCGCAGAAAGCTTGCTGTCGGATAGGCGACGGACAGCCCTGCCACGTCGTCGGCCGCGAGCGGCAACGCTCGTGTAGTAGCTCGGGTCACGTCAGTGCTCATCACGGACCCGGCCAACGAGTGCTGCAGCCCAAGAGCATGTCCGATCTCATGAACGAGGCTATTAAAGAATTGCTCGGAGAAACTCGGCTTCGGGTGTCCTCCACTCGCTAGATCGTTGGAGAGGATCACCTGGGACCGAACAATCGGAACGAAGCCGTCGCGCTGTTCCGCGCGAGTGACGGGACCACCCAACCCGATCACCCCCGGCGGCAATTCGGCAAACAGTATTTCTCCGCCCGGAGCGGCCGTGTCGGAAAGGCCCTCGCTGATTCCTCCGTAGGCCACCCGTAGCTCGGAGGTCGGCACGTAATTCCACACCGACAGTGCCTGCCGCACCTGGCTGACGAGAGCCTCATAGCTGTCGTTCACCGCCAATTGCGGCCCACCCCGGCTTACGTAGAAGTAAACCGTGCCGTCGATTAGGGAGCCGAGGTCGAACTTCTCAATGGCCCTTGGAAAAGGTGGCGAGGCCGAGGGATAGTGGACAAAGTGATAGTAGCCGAAGCAGCCGCTGGGAAGGGCTACCAGGAGTACGAGCAGTAGCCGGATGCGCTTTGCCGGCGCCGAACCCACTATTCTCATTACTTCTCGTTGGCCAATTCCAATTGGATCCTGGCCACTAGATCATGCAAGGGCATCTCGATGGCGCGATCCTGAACCCGAACTCCCGTCTTGGGAGCCAGCATCAAGTCTCCACTTGGCTTGCGGGTGACGCGAAGCTCTCCTGTTGGAGCTTGGGTAACATCGAACAGACCTTGGCTCAGACCGGTGATTTGGATCCTACCGCTAGGCCCCTGCCAGAGAAAGAACACGAACTCGCTCCCCGGCTCGAGCTGTGGCACACCCCCAAAACGCTGGCTCAGACCACCGACCGACCCCCCAGGAAGCGCCACCTCGACTTCGTGCCATGGCTCGCCTTTCCACTGATCGATCACCTTCAGGCGCGTTAGTGTGTAGATCAAGCGCCCTTCCTGTACGCCGCGGCTTTCGCCCGTCCGGGCATAGACGACAGCGGTCGACTGCTCGATCATCTTCCCGAGCGAGAGCTGCTCCAGAGTCGCGCTCGGGAGAGGCAGTAAGCCCAGGCAGGCAAGGTAAGCAATAATGCGGACGACGCACATACCCACTACTCGACAGGCAGGTCCGGTACCAAACTCAAGTGATTTTATCACAACAACTTAGGTCGAAAATGTGGGCTTGCGCTTACACACATTGACACGCCACCGTGCCTTTGCGCCACGGCCGGCGGACGAGCGCGCCGGAAAGTGAGCAGCCGGCTCCTCAGTACAGCCTCCGGAGTCGGCAGGGCCAGCGCGAACTAGCCCGCCTTTCTCACGAGGTGGCGAGGCAGGCCTAAAACAGGACCAGGGATCTCGAATGGGAGCCTTGCTACAATGGCGACGAGCGTTGACGAGCTGCGAAACGATGCTCGTTCGCGACCCTTTTTGCAGTGAGGAGGCCGATGCCGTTTTGCAAGAATTGCGGTGCCGATGTCACAGACGCAAAGTTCTGCGGCAATTGTGGAACTGCGACCGGACAAGAGACTGCCGGCGCTAGCGGCGGGCCGGCAACTTCGAGCCCGCAAGGCAAGGACCCTCGCGGCGAGGCGCCGATTGGCGATCTAGGCATCACCGAAAACGCCGCGGCCGCGCTGTGTTACTTCCTTCTCCCCGCAGCCATTTTCCTCGTGATCGAGCCCTATCGGGACAGCCGCTTCATTCGCTTCCACTGTTTTCAGGCGATCTTCTGTGCCGCGGCGATCTTGATTGCTCTCGCAATTGTCACAACCATCCTCTCGCTCATCTTCGGCTTCCTAGCCTACGTCTTCGCCTGGCTGATTGTCGTGGCGTCCTTCGTCTACGGGATCAAGCTGATCATGCGAATCTACGGGGGCGAAAATGTCAAGATCCCCATCATCGGCGACCTTGCCGAGAGATACGCCTAAGCTGCATTCGAACGGAGTTCGGCGGGAGCGGGTTGTCGTGTAGTGCGCCGGGCAGATTGCCCTATCCGGAACTGCCCAAATGCTGCTGTTTCACGCCCATAGGAGGAAGTTTTCGGTTGCCGATGCTGAGATCTGGCCCAGCTTCTCTTAATCAAGGGCGCCCTGACGCAGCTCGGCGTGAATGATCACCGTCTGGCCCGGCTCGACAGTGAGGGTCTTGACCCACTCCTCGAAGCCCCTCTTCCGCAGCTTCACTTCGTATTCACCAGCTTTGACCTCTTTCGTCCTCGGGGTGAGCCCGTTGAAATTGCTGTTCAACTCAACGTCGGCTCCGGTCGGCTCCGATGTGATCTTGAGTAGGCCGGGACGGACTTTGTCCCGGCTGGACGCTTCTTGACCGCCGTGGCGTTGATCGGACTTCGCTGAGAGGCGGGCTGTTTCGGCCATCGCCGAGTATTTTTTAAGGGTCGCAATGAGATCCTTAGTCGTTTCCGGCGGTGCGACCTCGCGAGCAAGAATTTGCCTGGGGGATACGTACTCCCCGTAGATTCGCCAGTTAGCCTCGTTGTCTGGTCGCAGCGTGGCGCCCTCCAGAGAAACCCCTGCAAACAGACCCCGCGAGCGAGAATACGACAGGATCTTTGCCCGCATCTGGGCGTCAGTCTGTGCCTGTACAGAGCGGCCTACCGGGCCGCCGGCCACGGCGGCGTCCGCGCCCAAGGTGAACTTGCTCGACTGAAGCTTCTCGACGCCTTCCTCGTTCATAACGAGCAAGACCACGTCTGTGGAACTGCCTCCCAATTGCAGTCCGAAGCTGCCGCCCTCGATCCGAACGGTCGAGGGGCCGCTCCATTCCTTGCTCTCCTTGTCGCGACACAGCAGGACTCCTTTGCCGTATTTGCCTCCAAAGATGAAGCCCACCTTCTTGACCCCCGGAATCAGCGCAACACAGTGAGCTCTGTCGAACAATCCGAGGGGAATGGACTTGTCGGGCGCGCCCATGATTTCCTCCAGCAAACGGGCTGCCGCCCCACACCGCTCGACAGCTTTGTCCGTAGCTCCAAGACTACTTACCGCCAGAATGAGCAGGGTGACGATTCGATTTCTCATCGTTTTTCCTCCCAAGGTTTGTCGCCATCAGGCTCGAGGTCCTAGTGGGTTCCGGCCTCTCGGCTGGCGACGCCGATCGTTGGTCGTTGCGCCCCCCGGCCGTTAGGAAGTGTAGGGGCAAGCGGGCACGGAGTCAATCCAGGCAAGACCCTAGGATGGCTCTATCGGGTGCCGTCGCGTACTATGGGGTGGGATCTCGGGAATGCCGTGCCCGGCGTTCCCTATTGTCCGCTGGGATCCTGATCCGGACGAGCCAGAACTAAACTAGGCTAAGGGCGCTTATCGAGGCTCCTGGGCCACGCCGGTTAGTTCTCTTGTCTTGAGAGCCTTGATGCGGTCGCGGAGCTTGGCTGCCTGTTCAAACTCGAACTTCTGTGCAGCGTCCCGCATTCGTTTCTCGAGCCGGTCAACAAGATTTTGCAACTCCTCGACCGACCCCGGCAACTCCGTTTCCGCTTCGTCGTCGGGAATCGAGAGGTAGTCGGCTTCGACGATCCTGGCCAGGCTCATATCCACCGGCTTTGAGATGGTCTGCGGGGTGATATGATTCGCCTCGTTATACTGCACTTGCACGGCTCGCCGCCGATCCGTTTCGTCGATGGCCCGGGCCATACTCTCGGTCATCCGGTCGGCGTAAAGGACCGCCCGGCCGTTGACGTTGCGGGCGGCTCTGCCGATCGTCTGGATCAGCGAGCCGGAGGAGCGCAGAAACCCTTCCTTGTCGGCGTCCAGAATCGCAACCAGTGAGACTTCGGGCAGATCCAAGCCCTCTCGAAGTAGGTTGACGCCGATCAGGACGTCGTATTCGCCCTTGCGCAAGTCGCGCAACAGCCGAACGCGCTCCAGGGTGTCAATCTCCGAATGCATATACCGGCAGTGGACACCGGTTTCCGAATAGTATTCCGAAAGGTCTTCGGCCATGCGCTTCGTGAGGGTCGTTACGAGAACGCGCTCCCCGACCTCGGCACGCCTGCGAATCTCACCCAACAGGTCGTCTACCTGCCCCTTGACGGACCTAACTTCGACTGCCGGGTCGATCAGGCCGGTCGGGCGGATCAGTTGTTCCACCACCGTGCCGGCGGACTTGGTCAACTCGTAGGGTCCCGGCGTTGCCGAAACGTAGATAGCTTGGTTGACGCGGTGTTCGAACTCTTCAAATTTCAACGGGCGATTGTCGAGGGCGCTGGGCAGGCGAAATCCGTATTCGACGAGGGTTTCCTTTCGCGAGCGGTCGCCCTTGTACATGCCTCGCAACTGAGGCACGGTCTGGTGGCTTTCGTCGATGAAAAGCAGGGCGTCCTGCGGTAGATAGTCGAGCAGCGTCGGAGGCGGCTCGCCGGGCAGCCTTCCCGAAAAGTGGCGCGAGTAGTTCTCGATACCGTGGCAATAGCCAATCTCCCGGATCATTTCGATATCGAAGAGTGTCCGCTGGCTCAACCGCTGCGCTTCGAGTCGCTTGTTTCGCTTGTTCAGTTCTCCAGTCCACCAATCGAGCTCGGCGAGAATCGCTTCGATAGCGCCTTCGCGAGTCTCCTTCGACATGACGTAGTGGCGGGCGGGATAGATCGGCAACCGGAGGTAGGTCTGACGGACTTGTCCCAGTAGTGGGTCGATTTGCGAGAGGCTATCGATCTCATCGCCCCAAAGCTCGATGCGGTAGGCGTAGTCGTCGTAGGTAGGGAATATCTCGATGACGTCGCCGATGACGCGGAAGGCGCCTCGTTTGAAGTCCTCATCCCGGCGTTCGTAGAGGATCTCGACCAGCCGCTTCGTAATCTGCTCGCGCGCGATTTTCTGGCCTTTCTCGAGCATCATCAGCATGCCGTAGTAAGCATCCGGGGAACCTAGGCCGTAGATGCAACTGACGCTGGCGATGATCACGCAGTCGCGCCTCTCGAACAAGGACCTCGTTGCCGACAGACGCAGCTTGTCGAGTTCGTCGTTGATCGTGGCTTCCTTCTCGATGTAGGTGTCGCTCGAGGGGAGATAGGCCTCCGGCTGGTAGTAGTCGTAGTAGCTGACGAAAAATTCGGCGGCGTTTTCGGGAAAGAAATTCTTGAACTCGTGATAGAGCTGAGCGGCCAGTGTCTTGTTGTGGGCAATCACCAGGGCCGGTCGCTGGACCTGCTCGATGACCTTGGCAACGGTGTAGGTTTTGCCCGAGCCCGTGACGCCGAGCAGGACTTGGTGGCACTCTCCGTCTCGCAGCCCGTGAACGAGCTGGTCGATCGCGGTCTGCTGGTCGCCGCCCGGGGTGTAAGGCGATGCCAGTCGGAATCCCATGGGGTGATCGGGGGCTCGGGAGACAGACGCCGGGTGCGGCCAGATTTCGGCGGCGCCGCTTCAGTGAAACACTAAGCCGCGGATCGAGCGCGAAGCGTGTCGGACGTCGCCTGTCCCCTGCTCGCGCGACCACGGACGAGTTCATTTTATCACCGACCTCTGGCGTGGAATCTCGGTATCCGCCCCGCCCCCCCGCCCCCCCCCCCGAGCGCACTGGGTTCCGACGGGTGCTGGGTTGTGTTGCCATGAGGGGTGGCGTTTGTCCCCTTGACTCCGGAATAGTATGGCCATACTCTAATTAGTATGGTCATACTTTCGATCAAGAATACGTATTCTCTCGATGTCGAAACTGTCCGCGATCTCGAAGAGATGGCCCGGCGCTGGGGCGTCTCCAAGTCCGAAGCCTTGCGCCGGGCGATTCGTGCGACCGCCAAACAAAACCTGCCGAGCTCACCGGACGCCTTGGCGGCCCTGGAAGCTCTGCAGCAACGTCTGGCCCTAACTCCGGCGAAAGCGCGGGCGTGGAGCCGGCGTGCGAAGAGTGAGCGCCGGGCATCGTCACGGAAAGCAGAGGACCGCAGGCGGTGATCCATGTCGATACAAGCTTCCTCATCCGCGCGCTCACCAAAGGGTCCTCGGAAGACCGTCGGCTTCGAAACTGGTTGCGAGACGGTGAATCGCTGGGGATCAGCGCGATTAGCTGGACGGAGTTTCTCTGCGGACCCGTGGATGAAGAAGAAGTGGAGTTGGCGACATACGTTCTGAGAGAACAAGTACCGTTTCTCCCAAGGGACTCCATTGTGGCTGCGCGTCTCTTCAACCTAAACGGCAGGCGTCGGGGGTCTTTGACGGATTGCATGATCGCCGCAACGGCGATCCGTTGCGACGCGGCGCTCGCCACCTCCGATGTAGCTGATTTCCGTGAGCTGGCGTCGCTCGGTTTGAAGATGGTGGGTACATAGTCTGACCTGGGCTCGAAACCCCGCACGGCATGCTGCGGAGCGGTCCAAATTAGCCGAGCTCGGATTCTGCCTGCGCCGGATACGGATGTGGCGCACGCCTCCCGGCGTGTCTTTTCCGCCATCGTGAGTTTCCGACCGGAATTGGTCACCATATCTTGCGAACAGCAGTAAGTGGTTACTCCTACCGAACCCAAAACGTTTCATGCTGCAAGCGATCCAAAAGCCTAATTGGGACAAGTCCGCGGCATGCCGTGCCCCTACGAAATCAACCAGGCGTGTGGTGGTCGGAGGCTGCGCCGGCATGTGGGCCTCTCGCCCCGCGCTTCTTGCGGCAAGACAGTCGGGCACTGCGTGATAAGCTACCTTCATGGCGACCGAGGCGCCTTCGACCCCGCGGGCGCCGTCTCCTGAGCCGCTCCAGCCCTCCTCCCACGCTCGCATCGTTCGATCCGCCGGTGTGATGAGCGCGGCCGTTTTGGTCAGCCGCATCACCGGCTTAGTCAGGGAAGTTGTTTTCGCCAAATACTTCGGCGCCGGGATGGTCTATGACGCCTTCGTGGCGGCTTTTCGCATCCCGAATCTAGCTCGCGACTTGCTCGCCGAGGGTGCGCTATCGGCGGCCTTCGTAACGACCTTCTCCAAGTATCTGGCAACCAAGGGCGAGCAGGAAGCCCACCAATTGTCGAATCGCCTGGCGACCGTATTGGTCCCTTTCTTGGCGGTGTTGTGTCTTCTGGGCGTGATCTTCGCTCCGGCAGTTGTGGATTTGATGTTCCCCGGCTATGGGGAGGTCGAGGGCAAGAGGGAGCTGACGGTCGAGCTGACGCGCATCATGATGCCTTTTCTGCTGTTCATTGCTCTCGCGGCCAAGGCCATGGGGGTACTGAACTCGAAGGGAATTTTCGGCCTTCCGGCGATGGCGTCGGCTTTCTTCAACATCACGGCGGTCGTCACGGGCCTGTTTCTAGGTTTTTATGTCGGAACCCGGCTCGGCCTCGAGCCTATCGTCGGCATGGCGATCGGAACCCTGCTGGGAGGCTTCGTTCAATACGTCTGCCAGTGGCCGAAGTTGCGTAAAGTTGGACTGCGCTATCGTCCAGACTTCAACTTGTCCGATCCGGGCCTGCGTCAAATGCTCTTTCTGATGGGACCCGCCGTCGTGGGAGCCGCCGCGGTGCAGGTCAACGTGGTGGTCAACGGCATTTTCGCTTCCCAAATAACGAACACCGCGGGTGACGTCGTCAATGGTCCGGTTTCATGGCTGGTCTACGCCTTCCGATTCATGCAGCTCCCGTTGGGATTGTTTGGGGTCGCGGTGGCTTCGGCCACCCTGCCCTCGATTTCCCAAAGCGCGGGCCGCGGTCAGATCGGGGCGTTTCGAGAGACGCTCTCCCGCTCTCTTGGGCTTGTGTTCTTGCTGACGATCCCCTCGGCGGTCGGCCTCATCGTACTTAGCCGGTCGGTGGTCGGCTTCATCTACCAGAGAGGTGCATTCACCGCCGTGGACACCGATCAGACAGCGCACGCCCTGTCGCTCTACTGCCTGGGCCTAGCCAGTTATGCCGCTATCAAGGTGCTGACTCCCGCTTACTACGCCCTCAATGATGTCCGGATCCCCATGGTGGCGAGCGTCAGCTCGATTTTTCTCAATTACCTGCTGAACTGGACGTTCGTCCGCGTCCTGGGTTGGGGCCATGGCGGCCTCGCCTTCTCGACCTCGCTGGTAGTCACCTTTAATTTTCTGGCTCTGTTCTGGCTGATGCGGAGGAAGGTTCACCACCTCCTAGGCCGGCGCTTACTTGTCAGCGTGTCGAAGATCTCGGCGGCCTCGGCCGTGATGGGACTCGCCTGTTGGTCGTCCTCCCGATCCCTGAGCTATGTCTTCGGCGAGGTGACCCTGGCCCGACTCCTTGACCTGATTGTTTCCATATCGCTTGGGGTGCTTATTTTCTACGGCCTCTGCCGCCTTTTGCGAGTTCAAGAGGTAGAGAATGCGAGGCAAGCCATCGCTGAGCGTTTATGGCCGGGCTCCACGCCGCGGGTCGACGACACGCAACAACCCTATGATAGAATCGACCTCGATGGATACTAGTCCGCATGCACTCTGAGCTCACCTCGGTTCGCGAACTCCATAAGGTCGACCGCCGCCGCCAAGAGCTTAGCGCCGAAATCGCCCGCCTCCCAAAACACATCGCCGAAATCGAGCAGAAGCTCCAGTCCCACCGCGAGAAGCTGAAAACTGATCAGGCGGCTCTAGAGGACAACCGCAAATCACGCCGCCAAATGGAAGGCGAGATCCCCACCCACGAACAAAAGATTTCCCGCCTCCGCGAGCAGATGAGCGAAGCCAAGACGAATGAGCAGTTCCGCGCGTTCCAACATGAAATCAAGTTTGGCGAGGACGAGATTCGCAAAGTTGAGGACCGCATTCTGGACAAGATGGAGGAGGCTGAAGCCCTCGAGCAGCTTGTCAAGACGTCCGAGGAGTCTCTCGAGCTAGAGGCCGCGGCTGTCGAGAAAGAAGTCCGTGAAGCGCGGGCGCGGGTGGCCAAGGACGAGGAGGAATTAGCCGCCGTCGAAGTGCAACGCCAGGAGCTGGCAATTTCGATTTCGCCACAAGTCCTAGGCACGTACGAGCGCGTCCAAAAGCTGCGAGCCGGCGAAGCCGTCGCCGAAGCGAGCAAGGACCGCTGTCTGGCGTGCAACGTCCTTCTCCGGCCCCAATTCAGCCAAATGCTGCGATTCGGCCAAGACGTGATGACCTGCGAGTCGTGCGGGCGCATCCTCTACTACGTTCCGGCTGAGGAAAGTCCCCGCCTCGAAGATCCCGCTGGTGAGTCGAACGTCAGGCCCAAAAACCAACCGGCGTGAACACAAGCCGATGTCCCAAAGTGCACTGACAATACTCACGGAAGAGGAGCTCCTGTTTCGTGAGACGGTTACTTCCTTCGCACGCGACGAGATCGGGCCCCACGTTCGTGAAATGGACGAGCGGGGCGAATTCCGAGCGGCGCTGATCACCCAGTTCTTCGAACTTGGGCTGATGAGTATCGAGACACCGGAGCAGTACGGAGGCCAGGGAGGCTCGTTCTTCCAAGCGGTGCTGGCCGTCGAGGCGCTTTCGACAGTTGACCCGTCGGCCGCTGTGATCGTTGACGTTCAGAATACGCTCGTCAACAACGCTCTCATCCGCTGGGGGTCGGAAGAACAAAAGCAACGTTACCTCGCGAAACTGGCCGGCGACACCGTCGGCGCCTACGCACTCTCGGAACCAGGGTCAGGAAGTGACGCCTTCGCGCTCACAACGAGAGCCGAGGAGAACGGGGACCAATTCGAAATCACCGGCCGCAAGCTCTGGACCACCAATGCCAAAGAGGCGGGCCTGTTCATTCTCTTTGCCAACGCCAACCCCGAGGCCGGCTATCGCGGCATCACGGCTTTCCTGGTCGAGAGTAACTTTCCCGGGATCACTGTCGGCAAAAAGGAAGATAAGCTCGGGATTCGCGCGTCCTCCACATGTGAGCTTATTCTCGACAAGTGCCGTGTTCCGAAGCAGAATGTACTGGGCGAAGTCGGCAAAGGGTATAAAGTCGCCATCGAAACGCTGAATGAGGGACGAATCGGGATCGGCGCGCAGATGGTCGGCCTGGCCGGGGCGGCTCTGGCTCACGCGCTCAGCTACTCCAAAGAAAGAAAACAGTTTGGAAAGCCCATCGCCGAATTTCAGGGCCTACAGTTCGAGCTGGCTCGAATGGCAACGGAAGTCGAGGCGGCCCGGCTGTTGGTCTACAACGCGGCACGGCTCAAAGACTCAGGCGAGAAGTTCCTACACCAGGCAGCGATGGCCAAATACTATGCCTCGGAAATGGCAGTCCGCGTGACGGCTAAAGCTGTCGATGTGTTCGGGGGCGTCGGCTACACGAAGGACTATCCCGTTGAAAAGCTCTACCGTGACGCCAAAATCGGCACGATCTACGAGGGAACCAGCAACATCCACCTGCAGACGATTGCCAAGCAGATACTAGCCTGATCCCTGGGTGGCAAGGCCGCAGGCCTTTGGTTTGTGGCGCAAGCTCTCCAGCTTGCCGTGTCGAGACTCTTCTCGACGCTTGCGTTTCAGTCTGGGAGGAGGCCTTTCGGTACCGACTGCAATTGGGGACGGCATCTTTCGTCGATGGAGACCTGGTTTGGGCCTCAGCCCCAGCCGATTGGCCGTGTGAAAAAACCGGGGACTGTCCCAAGCGCCGTGCATGGGTGTGACATTTTATCAATGACTTACGGGCTCTTCCGGGTTTTAAGTGGGCGAAGGAGCCAGATCGAGTTTCCCACAGTGGAAGTAGATGGCGTTGATGAAGTTCTGTTGATTGCGGAAACCGCGCGCCGTGGCCTTGACCCATTGAATCCTTGAGTTCAACCCCTCGCTGACCGCGTTCGTAATGCGGTGTTTCAGATACGTGAGTATGTTTTCGAGGCGAGCCGTCAACATCCGCGCTACGGTGACCATCGGCGTCAGCCGGCTGCGACTCGCCCAGCCGCGCCATTGCTCGAAGAAAGCTCGCGCCGCCGATTCGCGACGATAGTCGAACAGCCGCATCGCCGTTTCCTTCAACGCCCACGCCCGCGCCGTCTTCAAGTCGCTTTCGCGCAGCGCGCGGAACTCGCGCCAGGCGTCCTCGGAAAAGTTCGCCGGATGCCGCAGCCAAGCGTACTTCGTGCCTGTCAAACGCTCGTCGCCGAGGGCCAGTAAACGCTTGTTCTCCGCCCGCCGCACCTGGTCCACCGCCTTCGCCAGATGCGCCGCGATGTGATATTTGTCGTAAACGATCTTTTTCTCCGATTCGTCGAGATGCTCCCGGGTCGAGGCGACGTAAGGATCCCACATGTCCATCGCGACGGCCTCGACTCGGGCGAGTTGCTCTGCGCTCAACGTCTTCCAAAAGCCGTCCAGGCTGGCCTGGCGGCGTCCCTCGGCGACGAACAACACGCGCGAGCGGTTGAGATCGTTGACGACGGTGAGATAGCGATGGCGCTTGCGGAAGCTCTTCTCGTCGACGCCCAGGTAGGGAATCGGCTCTGCCGCGCGACGTTCGAGCCCACGTTGCACGGCGCGTTCCAGGATGTCGTGAATCTCGTCCCAGCTCAGCGCCAGCAACTCGGCGATGCCTTGCTGGCTGGCTTCCTTCAGCCACGAGATCGCGAGAGCTTCAAACAGCGCGGTGAAGCGGCTGGAAGCCTCGGCCCAGGGCAGTCGCACGACGCGCGGCCCGTGCTCGGAGCAGTCGCTGCGCGGCGGCCGGGCGTGCAGGATCGTGCGGTACTGACAGGTGTCGAGGTGACGCCAGCGGCGTTCGGGCTGATGATCGTGGAGTGCGCACACGGCGCTGCATTGGCGGCACGGCCAGCGGACTTGCTCGTCGTGTTCGAGGAAGACGTGGACTTCGCCGTCGGCTCGGCGCAGCTCCACTCGCACGACTTTCCAGGGACTTTCGATGCCCAGAATCTGGCGGTATAGCTCGCGGTCTTGCATCCCGCGAGACTACCACCGAGCCTCACTCGCCCACTAGAAACCCGGAAGAACCGACTTACGAGGGGCGCGGGGACTGTACCCAGGGTTTTTTCACACACCTGATTGACCCTGCGGCGAACGTCACAGGCCGACTTGCAGCCGAAAGTTTGAACAGTACCACCCGTGTCCGAGTAGTGCCCAGCCGGGCCCGACGGCACGCGAGACGAGCGAAAGTTGCTGTCGAGTGCGATTTGCCGCTTGCGAATCTGCTCAAAATGAATACACTGTTACGAGGAGCAAGGAGGTTGCCATGCCCACCAAAGTAAAGATGCTTGTTTTAGCGGTTCTTCCGGTCGCGCTTGCCCTAGCCGGATGCGGAGAAAGCGGCCCGGCCGGCCCGGCCGTTGATACTCCGGAATGGCTCTGGCTAGCGGCAGTCGACAACTATGCCGCCGGAGACTTCGAGAAAACCCAAGACCAACTAGGCGATATCGTCAAAAGCGATAATCCCTGGCGAACCCGAGCCGCTGTCTGGCGCGTCGCCATGCTCGCCGGCATGGCCCGAGCTTCCGGGGAGCTCGCTGATGCTTACGAGAGCGGGGCCAAGAAAAACCAAGCAAGGGCGGCGAGCTTTCAAAATCCGATCCAGCAGTATCGCCGCGACGCTCGCCGCCACACGATCGCCCTGGCCGAGACTGTGGGCACGCTGAAGAAATCGCTCGGTGACGCCGAGACCGTGCCGCTCGAATTTTCTCTTCCGCCGGGTACGACAAGCCCCTCTCCGGACCTAGGGAGGGTGAGCGACGGAACGATCCTCCGGGAAGGTCCCGCGGCCAAGGCCAAGATGGATACCATTCGTCGCGGCCTGTTGCTGGAGACAGCAAAAGCGGTGAACGCGGGAGACAATGTCGCCAAGGCGAGAACTCTGTTTGAAGCGTCGCCGGTGGAAGTTCCGCGTCAGGTATTTTTCCTGGCACTGGGACGCTCCCTGTTTGAGCGCTCGGAGCTGTTCGATCGCGCTCATCTCAACGAGACCCCTAAGCGCGAGTTTATGTTGGATCGCGCGATCGATTTCATCACGCCGGCGCTCGAATCCGACGATGAGAGCCTGAAAAAGGAAGCAGAGGAGCTGCAGGAGGAGATCCAGAAATTCCAAAACAAGGAGTGACGGCGCCTGCGGCATCCGTTTGCCCAGCCGTCCTCCCCTTTACGGGGGAGTTGAAGGAGGCAGCCGCTTCTTCAGCTTGGGCCGGGCGCCTACCCGGCTGGAAATGATAGGTGCTCCCATTTCCATGAAACGTGTCACTTTCCACATCGGAGACGTTGAAGTTCACTCCGAGTGGAACGCCTCCGAAACCGCGGAACGCCTCTACGCCGCTCTGCCCATCGACGCTCGTGGCAACTACTGGGGTGGCGAAATCTACTTTGAAGTCCCCGTTCGAGTTCCGGCTGAGCCCGATGCCCGCGACGTGGTTGAGCCGGGCACGGTCGCCTACTGGCCAAGCGGCCACTGCCTTTGCATCTTCTGGGGACCCACTCCGGCCAGCCAAGGGGAAGAATGCCGCGCGGCAAGCGAAGTCAATATTGTTGGCCGGGTCTTGAATCCCGAGGTGTTGCCGACCTTAACTGCGTCGGAAGTCCGAGTGGCCGCTTCATAAACCGCCGGGACGCTTTCGCGCCGACCCATTCGACGATCACGGGCCGGGAAGAAAAGCCCGCCCGAGCCGGTTTTCGGCCTTCTTGCGGCGTTCGAACCCGCTCGCCTCATTCAACCGGCCTTCACTTCTGTACCGCTCTGCAAGCAGGCTGAGACAAGATAGGTAGTCAGCGCCGCCTTCCAAGAAATCTTGGGCAAATATCTCGCATAGTGCTCCGCGTACGCTAGGCAGGCTATTCCAGTGACTAGTCCAGTAAACGAGATTCTCCGACTGTTCAGGGTGGCCTTGGAGACTGTCGCAATCTTTAGGCGGACTGCGACAGGTTAGGGACCCGGGCTGCGCGAGAAGCAACTTCAGCCGAGCATCAATTCCAGGCCCGCCCAGGCGTCACGCTACTGCAAGGGATGGCGCCAACGCAAACCGGGAAACCGCGCATAATCACGATCGGTGGTGGTCCACTCGCAGCCGGATTCCATCGCCAGCGCGGCCAGGTAGGCATCCGGAACCAGGTTGCCCTTCGCACCAATCGAGAGGCATAGGCGCCGAAAGATTTCCCAATGACGGGGGCCCGGATTCACTCTCACACAGTGCGGTTGGGAAAGGATCCGCGCCCCAAAAGCCAACGCCTGCGCGATCGGGGTCGGTGGGCGGAATATTTTGGGGTGCGTGACGATGCGAAGAAACCCACTCAAAACGACATCACTGACGCCAAAGGCTTCGTCGCCTCCGACAACCGACGTCCACCACTTGCGGTAATCGCCGTGACCGCCAGAATCCCGGCGGAAGGCGTACACCAAAACGTTGACGTCAACGAGGATCATTCCGTGCCTTCCATCAGGTCTAGTAAGGCGGCCGAGTCGTCAAGGTCAACCCCGGGCTGAAGCCCCTCACCCCCGAATGTTGGCAGCCGTACCGGCCGGCGTTTCGCACGCTGGCTCCGACGCACCAACACCTCTCGTAAGGCGTCTTCAATGACGGCCGTAAGAGTGCGGTCGGTTTCGAGCGCTAGCTTTTTCGCCCCCCGGAGCACGTCGTCGTCGATGCGAATCGTGGTCCTCATATCACGATTCTACCATGGTAGACATAAGTATGTCTTATTTAAGCATCAATATGTCACAACTGCCCAGTACAATGTCTCGGCCCAGGAAAATCGTAGACCGGTTGGTTTGACGACTCAGCGCGTAGCGCGGGGCTCGCGGAGACCTCCGGCTTTTTCCGGTTGCGTGGGCAAATGGCACAAGAGGGGGGCACTCTGGTTCGCGGCCCGAATCGAAACCAATCGTTGGCCGTCCTGCGGACCTCGTCCACAAAGTTCTTCGCTTGCACACCTCAGATGGCCGCGCTACGGGCTGCCTAACGGGCGCTGCGAGGAGGGTGTCGTTCTTGGCACGAACGCGGCGTTTCCAGGGGGGTCCCCACCCAGCACGGCGCCGCGGCGCTCTCGGTCCGCGGCGCCGTGCCCTAGAGAATCGCCCAACCAGTACTAAAGTACTAGAGAACTAGGTACTTCTCAACCATTGACTAGGGGCAATCTCTTAGTCTACTATCCAAGCGTAGTGGAGTCGCCAAATCGGGTGGTCGGTAACGATTGAGTGGCGATCTAGCGAAGAGAAGTACCAAGAATCTCGATGCCGCGTCCATGGGTGTTGGCGGATTCGATGTGGGTGTTGCTCGACGCCCCGCCAATGCTGGATTTCAAAACGCGTCGCGACAAGCCCACCAAGCAATGACATACCGTTCCGTAGTCAGCGCCTTCGTTCTTTGTGTTCTTCTCGAGATCACTACTCCTGGGCAGTTCGTCATCTTTATCTCACCTCGTGCCGGTCTCGTCTCTCATACTGAGGGTCACGTGATGCTAGGGGACGCGACCGAAGGAATAGAGTTGGCGCACGTCAGCGAAGGCGGTCGATTAATGACCAGGGAAGGGCGAGCGGAAATCGTGTTGAGCCCGTACGGGGTACTTCGCCTCGACGAACACACCGAGGTCGAGCTGGTGTCCAATGACATCACCGATGCCCGGGTTCGGTTGATTTCCGGTTCGATAATCTTTGATCTGGCTAAAGGCTCTGGGACGCACTCCGTTACCCTGCTGTGTGAGAACGCGAGAATCCAACTCATAGGGCACGGGCTTTACAGAGCTGATGCGGCCGACGGAACTGCCGCTGCGCTTCGAGTCTTTCAAGGCAGAACCTGGGTCTCTCTCAATGGGACGGAACAGGAAGTCGGATCTAACCATTCCATTCGTCTAATCGCTGGGTTACCGGCAGTGAAACTCGGCGGATCTCGAGACGATAGGTTCGAGACATGGAATCGTGACCGGGCTAGGATGATTCGCAAGGTGAGAAGGTACGCAAAGAAGTTACAATAGCCCACGCGGAGAGACGCTGATCTTCCCTTTGAGGGTTCACTCTCAATCACCCGAATCACGCCGAAACGTCACGGCAACTGCCCATAAACTGCCTACAACTCCATGTGACAGCGGTGCGGCCGGCACCCCGGACAAGCCATCTCCGCCACCCTGCGGCAATGCGAAACGCAGGACGGCCGGCAGTTGATGTTTCCGTTCGCGGACATTGAGGAGGGAGGGCCGGCGCATCTCGGGTTTTACCGCCGTCCCAGCTTGTAGGATCGCGGCGGGCCCACAGACGCTGGATTCCCGCACACGGCACGCGCCCGCCAGATCCGCGGGCCGTTTGATCAAATCCGCGCCTTGGCGACGAGCGAGACCGCGAAGCGCTGTAGGATAGTAGCCCCAGCTGGAGCTGTCGGGCGGAACCCTGGGCGGGAACCAACACACGGACAAGCCCCGGTAGGGGCGAAGGAAAACTGTAGAACCCGTGCCGTGATCAGGATTTTGCTGCGCCCTTCAGGGCTTGTTCACTTGTGCATACCGAAACGGTTTCGCCTAGCTACTTTCCGGCGCAAAATACGCGTAGCACTCGGGGCGGGGGCTGTTTCCAATTTCGCGTCTTCAAAGAATCAACAACTTACGGGCGCGTTCGGACGCGAAATTGGGTGACTGTACCCAGCCACCACGCAGTTTCTCCTTTTTGCGGCGGAAAGTAGCTAGCGGCTCCACCGTGGGCTATTATCCTACTCCCCCTGCGGGGGCTGAAGCGCGTCCAAACCCCCTTTCAGGATCATCTTGCATGGGACAACTCTCGAAGGCCGCTGGAGGGGAGGCCTGTGGTACAATTCCTCGCCCGATGAGCGTAACAGCCGATCAGGAGCGAGGCTACTACGATCAGGCCTACGCCCGTCACCTCGAAGCCGGCGAAGGCGTCATCTTCAACGAGGGCGACGTCGAGCGGCTCCGGCAGCGCATGCGCAAGGTCGAAGTTACGCCTTTGAACTTGTTGGCCATGGCCAAGCGTCTTTTCCGCGGCCGTTTCCAACGCCCTGCGGTCCGGGCAATCCTGGCGGGCCTTGAAGACACGGACCGGGTACTGCTGGCGGCGCTACCGGGGCTGCACCGCTATTGCGGCGAAGCGGTTGTTGTCGCCGAAAAATGATAATACGGATCGCCGCGCCACGTACCAAAGCCCTTCCGTAGTGGCTATAAGCCAAGTCTACGCATAGGGCTCTCCCGGGTTCTTCGCGGGTGACCAACGCGTACACGGAGGCGCTGTCTAGGAGGACTCGGGCTTTCTTGCCCAAACAAAGCAGTGGTTTCCCATTTGATTGGCGACGTCTTTACGAAAGAGGAACCAATCGAGGTAGCGCAATGGGAACAACAGCCAGGCCACCATCACGTAAGCAATTCTCTTCGTTGTTTGGCCTTTGAACCAGAGCTTTACGTACTCGCGGCAGAAAACCAATAGTGTTGCGGTCGGTCCGGTTCGCCAACCGCAACGGACTACCTCTAGCGGTTCTACTAGTTTCTTCAGACCGTCGAGGCTGAAGCGGTAGTAGTCCTTCGGGTACTCGTGAAAAGGATGGCAAAAGGGAACCACCACGTGAACGAATCCACCGGGTTTGAGGCAGCGACGGATCTCCGCGAGGATCGCGGTCGGCCTCGGTGTATGTTCCAGAACGGCGTCACACTCCACGCGTTGGAACAGCTCGTCTTGAAAAGGAAGCTGCTCGGCGTTGCACACGACAGTCACCCCAGCGAGGGGATAGAGATCTACGTTAACGTAGCCATTCACTCGAGACCCGGCGCCACCGATGTAGAGATTCCACCTCCCCAAAGGGGGCTGAAATCGCTGCTCATCGGGATTCACGTATAGCTCCAGAGACGGACGTAGGACCCTGTGCCACCAGAGGGAACGCTTCCTAGCAAGTTCCTCAACCGGATTGGGCAACGCATTGTCCTCGAGTCCCATGTCGGCTGCGATCGGGTTGATCAGGCCCCTTCCAATCCGCGCACACTCTATCGGAAGGCTTACGAATGTCCCAGCGTTCAGGAAGGGGTGGGGGAGACCAAAACCCCTCGCCTCAGATTGTCTCCTTCTCCCTTTCGTGTACTTCCAGCACTTGTCTCAGCCGTTCGGGAACCGGCACCGATTTCATTTCCCCATTGCGGTCCTTTTGAACACAGACGACTGTCAGGCGGCCGTCGGCCACATCGTCTTCACCGCGCGTAAAAGAGAATCGGTAAGCGATCGACGTACGTCCGATCTTGGCAACCAAGAGGTGGACATCCAGCTCGTCGCCGAACGCTACGGTCTTGATGAAGTCACAACTTGCTGACACCCGTGGACAGAGCACCGTGTCAAACGGCGGGTCTTTGAGTTTTTGAATGCCGAGGGACCGGAAGAACTCGGTTTCCGCCTCTTCCATGTAGCGGAAGTAGTTCGTGAAGTGGATGATCCCGGCCGCGTCGGTGTCCTGCCAGTGGACGAGTCGGCGGTAGTGGAATTCGTGTGCCATGAATCTCTGAATCTATAGGGTCTCGTACACAGCCAGCGTCTCCTCGGCCACGCGGCGGCTGTGGAACCGCTGGTAGACAGCTTGGCGGCCGCGCTGCCCCATCCGTCGACCCTCGGCTCGGTTGTCGATCAGCCGCTCGAGCGAGCTGGCGAGGTCCTCGACGTTCCCCGGCTCAAACAGCAGCCCGCCGCCGGTTCTTTCAATCAGTTCAGGGAAAACTCCCAGCCGCGGCTGAACCACGGGAACCCCACTGGCCAGCGCTTCGAGGACGTAGAGACCTTTCGGGGCGCGATAAGTCACCGGCACGGATAGGGCGTCTAGGCCGCTCAGGAAGCGGAGCTTCTGTTCCCGTCCGACGGAACCCAGGTATTCGAAGTCGCCCTCCAAGCCCCATTCCCTAACTTGTTGCCGAATGCGCTCGAGGTAGCCTCGATGCTCGGGGCCGAGCCATCCGGCGACGCGCAAACGCAGACGCGGGCTCGACGAGCCTCGCTTCTGAGCAAGCCGCCGCAACGCCTCAGCCAACAGATGCAAGCCTTTTTCGAGACAGATACGCGCCAGGTAGCCGACGACGAACTCGCCCGGGTCGGCGTCTGGTTTGGATGGGAAGCCCTCCAGGCTAATCCCCGGCATCACAACGTGGATCACGTCCGCGGAAATACCAAGATGGGGGGCCATGGCTTCAGCATGGTCTCGACACGGTGCGATAAATGCGTCCACGGACCCGGCCATATGGCGCACCAGGTCAAAAGCGCGTTCTTTATGTGGCGCTGGGAGGTTCGAGAGGAAAAAGTCCTCCCCCTGGAGCGAACAGCACACCGGGATGCCCAACTGCCGTTTAACGGCCGGTGCAATGCCGGCCAGAAGTGCGTTCGTCAGGTGCACGACTTCGGGTCGGCTCTGGCGTAACCACGCAATCAACTTAGCGAGTTCCTTTTTTTGACGTCCCTCGCTACCCTCGACGACGGAAACCGTCAACGACCCGAGGTCCCGCGGCGTCGTCTTGACAGCGAACCGAGCGGCGAGGCGCAATAGCGGGCGCTGGTCGAGCAAGCGGTCAAGAAAACCCGGCGTTCGCCGAAAGAAAGAATACTTTTGCTGAAGGTAAACGTTGATGCCGCCGTAAAATACCCGGTCGAGGCTGACGTCCTCTTCGTCGGTCCGGATGGGCGTATAGATAGGAATGAGCTGGACGTCGTGGCCGAGTTCGAGCAGCGCGGCAGCTAGGGCGTTGTCCCGCAGGCAGTTGCCACAGATCATCCCCCCGGCTCCCGCCGTGATGTAGGCGATCTTCATGAAAGGTTACGGCTGTTGCAATTGTTCCGGTCAGTCGCCTTTCTCACCGTTTGCCGGCCGAAGTGCCCGGCGGGAAAGTGGACTAGCAGCCCGTAGCAAAAGTTATGCAGGAACGGAAAATGGGGACTGCCACCAATTCGCTTCCCGCCACAACCCAAGATACAAAGCACTTAGCTTGAAGCGAATTGGCTGGCTGGAAGGTGTGAAAAAATCGGGACTGCCACAAGCGGCGCTCTCCTAAGCTTCTTGGATTCACCGATCTTCACCCGCCGCGGCTGGCTGTCCCACCATTTTTTCACACCTTCCAGTACCCGATTTTTCGCGACCTTCACTGCTACCACGGGCTGCTAGTCGCCGGCCACAGGCGCGGCGGCGGCAACCGCCGCTCCGCCCAGCTGCCTGCGCGGGAAATACTTGTTCAGTGTCTTCTCCGATGGAGGCGCGGTAAACAAAGATACGCCGACCAGCGTCAAGAGTGAACAGGCGAAGATCGTTGCCGCCGGCATCATACCCAGAAACAGATACCCGCGGTCGCCCCCGTAGTCGCCCGCCTGAAACAGCAGCAGCCAGGCGGCGGCCGTGACCACAACGGATGCAATGGCCCCTGCCCTCGTAACTCGACGCCAATAGATGGAAGCGAAGACCAACGGGAAAAGGCTCGCAAAGCCGCTGAAGCACCAAATGCCCAGCGTGAAGACGTGTCGAGGTTGAGCCAAAGAAAGCAGGTAAGTAACCGCGACAACGCCGACAATAAAGCAACGCGCCAATCGGACGCGGTCGCGGTCGTCAAAGCGAGCTTCCCCGAAATAGTGGGTCACGATATCGTTGGTGAACATCGTACCGAGGCAGAAAAACTGCGAATCGAGGGAAGACATGATGGCCGCCAGAATGCCCGCGCCCAGAAGGCCCGCCAGCAATGGGCCGGTAAGCTTTTGCACCATGATGGCCAGTTCCGTGTTAGGAGGCACGCCGCTCGGAACTACCGGCGAGCCGTCGGGCATGACCGCCGCCGTCGCCCATACGCCGATCAGGATGCAGGGCACCCACACGACCATGATGAATATCGGATGCGCCACCACCGTCAGCCGAAACGTTTTCGCCGAGCGAGCCGTGAGCCAGTGCTGAAACAGATGCGGAAACATGCCCACGGAAAAGGGGATGAAGAAATAAGTGAGGAACTGCAACTGGCTGATCTCCTCACCGCGGATCAGTCTCTCGGGATGCGCTTCGAGCACTCTTTCGCTGGCCGCCACTACGCCGCCGAGCTTCGAGGAAATCACCACGAACGCAATCAGCCCGGTGACCATAAAAACGCAGGTCTGAAAGGTGTTCGCCCAGGCGGCGCCCCGCAGCCCGCCAAAGAAGACGTAGAGTAAGACCACCGCGCAAATAAAGAGTCCGCTGAGCCACGGGGGAACGCCCCCTTGCGTTGCCGCAAACATCTCTGGAAACGCCCCACGAGTCAGCGAGCGCACGACGCCTCCAGCCCCGAGAAGACCCATCAGCAGATAGGGAATCACCAGTCCTACCAAGATGGGGAACAACAGCAGACCCAAAGTGTCGCTTTCAAAACGATCTCTAAAGTATTGAATTTGGGTTATGTAGCCATACCTCTTCCCTATCGCCCACAGCCGGATTCCAACCAGAAAAAAGATTGCGGCGTGAATCAACCCGGACCATGAAGCCATCATGCCGTAGACGCCGATGCCGGCTCGGAACGCTTCTCCGGTGCTGCCTACCAGCGCGAAGGCGGTCATGGTCGTCCCGAATACGGACATCAGCAGCAGCACGGGACCGATCGAATGGCTGGCCAGAAAATAGTCCCGGGCCGTACCGCGGAAGAAACGATGGCTGAGCAAACCGAGCCCCAGCAAGAGCAGCAGATAGGCGGACATGACGACGAGCTGGGTCATTCGCCGGTTGTCTCCTCTGGTGCTTGTTCGGCAAAGGCTTCGGCGTCCGACGGCCAAGCGAAGACGAGGGCCAGGTACCAAAGCAGGGCGGCGACAAGCGAGTACAGGGCGTGGTAGGCCAGCCCGACCGGCAGGAAGCCGAATAACAGAGTGCTGTCGTCCCAGAACCAGAAGTCCTGGTGGAGTACGGCCAACAGGAGGATCGCTAGGTAGACGGCTTTTTTCTTCATGGATTTGCCCGCGCCAGATCGTTCGAAGCCATCAAATCGGTTGCACCGTAGACGGGCACGACGGCCTCATCGCCCGAGCCGACAAAGGCCCCCCACAGCCCGACTCTAAAGGGTACCAGGACAGAGTGATCGTTTCACAGACCCACCGCGATCGCCAAAGCGGCCAAACCACCGCGGGCCCAACAGCAAGAAGCTGGCTTACAACGGCAAACCCTGGTCTTCAAACACGGCCACTGCGATCAGGGCTTTGACAACATGCTCATTCAACTTGCCCGGCACTGCCCCACCGAGGCTATTCTAGCCGGCGTTACCCGCGTCCCCAGTCTTCACCAACCGCGTCTTGTCCGCGCTCACCAGCTCATACACATTGCCGCGCCACTCGATTTTGCGGGTGATGGCCGAGCGAACGAAAATGTATAGCCAGGTCCACGTTGCGATCGGGACGAACCAGAAAAAAGCCCAGCCGAAGCGGTCCAGCCAGTCCTCGCGGTCGGGGAACATAAGACGGGCAGCATAGCCCCGCATCGCTCCTTTGCCCATACCGGGGATGACGGTGACAACCAAACCGGCGAGACCGAGCGGATTGCCGGAAACGACCATCAACAAGCTGATAAGCATCGCTCCGCAATAGACGATGTGGCTGACGAAGCCGGCCCACCACAGGCCTCGGCGGTATACGCGGGTGATAATCAACTGGCGAGTGGCCCATTGTAAGAATTCGTCGCCGGAGCAAGCGCCGGTGCCAGCGACCATACCCCCGGGAACGAAGCGAATGCCCAGCTTGGCGGCGTTGAGCGCGGAAGACAGACGATAGTCGTCGCTGACGGCGCCTTGCCAGAACTTCCGTAGCTCCGCTTGCTCAAACACTTCTCTGCGGATACAGGTAGCGCCTCCCCAAGCAAAGTTCTTATCGTTGCTGCTCATGTTGCCGGCGACGGTCGAATTCCACACGCTGCGCAGCAGGGGCCAGAAGCCGCCATCTTCGGGGAAATACCAGCGAAAGCCGGTCGTGGCGCCGAGCGAGCGGTCCTCGAGCGGGGCGACGAGGGATCGCAACCAAGTGGAGGCGACCTGTCCGTCGGAGTCGGCGAAAACGAAAATTTCACTAGAGGCGCGTGCCTCGTCGACCGCGACGAGCAAGTTGTGCACCTTTTCGCCTTGACCGTCAGGGGGGTCGCCGGCAATTACGACGCGCACCCGTTCACCGAGCACAGCCTGGGCGGATCTCAGGCCGGGATCCGACTCGCTGCGTGAAACGAGAATGAATTCGTAATCGGGATAGTCTTGTTCGGCGAGGGTGAGTAAATTCCGGCTGAGGTCGTGCTCGAGACCCTTGACGGGAACGATCAGAGTAGCCGGAGGATGGTAGTTCGAGGGCGGGTCCTGAAGAGAAGACTGAACGTGTTCAAGGTAGCGCCGGCCGGTGCGTATCGACCAGAAGGTTGCCAGGGTGGCTGGGATGACAAAGAACCAGAACAGGAACTCCAGCACCGATCGAGTCTATCACAGGGTCGTTGAGGACACTGGGGGTCGTTGAGGGAGATATTGTCAAATGTTGTGGATGGGCGAGGTCAGGCGGCGTTTTCCTGAACCATCAATCCATCCTTGAAAACCTTTCCCTCTAAGACATGAACAATCACTTCCGAACCGTTCAGGCGTCGCCAGTGGCGCTCGGCTTGGCGGGCCAGCATGAAGACCATCGTTAACGACGCTTCGCGGCTGCCACAACCCTTCGTTCGTCGCTGCCGCAAACGGACCGTCGCAAAGGTGGACTCGATCGGGTTCGTCGTCCGCAAGTGCCCCCAGTGCTCGGCCGGAAAGTCGTAGAAAGCCAGCAGCACTTGGCGGTCTTTTTCCAGGCACTCGACCGCTTTGGGGAACTTCTTCTCGTATAGGTTCTTGAAACGGTCCAGAGCGGCCTCCGCCGTCTGCCGACTCTCGGCAAGATAGATGTCGCGCAGCGCCTGCTTGGCTTTGCCCTGCATGCTCTGCGGCAGCTTATTGAGCACGTTGGCCGTCTTGTGGAGCCAGCAGCGTTGCTCACCGGTCGCCGGATAGACTTTCCGCAGTGCCGCCCAAAACCCCATCGCTCCGTCGCCCACCGCCAACTTCGGCGGCAGCTCGAGCCCCTGCCGTTTCAAGTCCTCCAGCAACTCCTGCCACGACAGTTCGCTTTCGCGAAAGCCGTCGTGCACCGCCAGCAGTTGCTTGCGACCGTCTTCGAGTGCTCCCATCACAACCAGCAAACACTGCCGTTCATCGTCCAGACGAACATTCGAGTAGATGCCATCGGCCCAAATGTAAACAAACCGCTGGCCGCTGAGGTCACGCTTTGACCAAGCCTCGTACTCGCGGCGCCAGACGTCTTTGAGACGCACCACCGTCGTCGCCGACAGGCCCGGAGCGTCGGGCCCCAGCAAGGCCTCCAGCGCTTCGCTGAAATCTCCCGTCGAGATCCCTTTCAGGTACAACCAGGGGATCAACTCCTCCACACTCTTCGTGCGCCGCAGATACGGCGGCAGGATCTGGGAAGTGAAACGAAAGCGCCGGCCCTGCTCATCGACTCGGCGATCGTCGACCCGCGGCGCCTGGATCTTCAGCTGACCCACGCCGCTGACGATGGTGCGCTCGCGGGCGTGACCGTTGCGCACCACCAGCCGCCGGCCGTCCTGGTCGACTTCGTGCTGATGCGTTTCGATGTAGGCGGTCACTTCGGCTTCCACGGCCTTGACGAGCATCTGGCGCGCTCCTTGGCGCAGCACCTCATCCAAGGGCGAGCGTTCCTTTCCATCAATGACTTGGGGGTTGACTTGACTGCTGCTCTCAGCAGCTTCACACTGACTCATGGCGTATCCTCCTTGTTCCTTTCCAGAAAACGATTGAGTTGCTTCCTCAATCGTCAGGATACGCCGCCTCCCCTCAGAGGCTCATCCACAACTTCTGGTTATAGCTCTCGTTGAGGACACTGGGGGTCGTTGAGGACACTGTTCCCCTGAAGACGCCAAGTTGTCAAGCAGCCACTTGGTTCAGGCGCTGGCTTCGAGTTTTGCGGTCAGTTCCTCCCAGGCCTGCTCGCGGGCCTGGATGCGCTCTCGGCACTGCTCCATCCGGACGGTGATCTCGGCAGTGCGTTGGTGGTCCTTGTAGGATTCAGTCAGCTGCCGTTGCAGCTCGGCGACCTCGGATTCCAGACCGCTGATCTCTCCTTCAAGCTCCGCGACCTGGCCACGAAGACGCTCGGCTTGCATAGGGTTCATCCGCGCGGCCTTCTTTGGCAAGTTCGTATCGTTTTCGCTTGGGCTGGCCTCGCCGGCCGGCAGCCTCAGCAATCCGCTCGCCGTCACGTGCTGTTGGGGCGACTCTTGCCGGCGGTTTGTTTGCCAAAGATAGTCTTCGTAGTTGCCCGGGAAAATCTCGACGCCGCCACCGCCCACCGAGAAAACCTTGGTGGCAAGTTTGTCGATGAAGTAGCGGTCGTGGGAGACGAAAATGATCGTTCCACTGAAGTCGAGCAGACTACGAAGCAACACCTCTTTAGCCCGCAGATCAAGATGGTTTGTAGGCTCATCGAGCAAGAGGAAATTGCTCGGTCTGACGAGCATGCGGGCCAGAGCATAGCGATTCCGCTCTCCACCCGATAGAACGCCGATGGTTTTGAAAACATCGTCGCCGGAAAACAAGAAGCATCCGAGGAGGCTCCGCAGCTCGCTGTCGCCCGAGCGAGCAGCCAATCGAGCCAGATCATCGAACATCGACACGTTGGGATCCAACTCCTTGTACTGGTCTTGGGCGAAGTAATCCACCTCGACGTTGTGCCCAACGATACGTTGCCCTTGAGTAAGGTGTTCGCCCCCGGCCAGTAGACGAATCAGCGTCGACTTTCCGGCCCCGTTGGGCCCAATCAACGCGATGCGGTCCCGGCGTTCAATGATGAAGCTAAGATTAGAAAAAACCTCGTGGGGTCCGTAAGTCTTGGCCACATGCTGGAACTCCATGACGATGCGGCCGCCGGCCTTCGGCTGTGGAAACTGGAAGCGGACCGTGCTTTCTTCCTCGGGTAGTTCGATTCGCTCGATCTTGGCCAGCTGTTTGACGCGGCTCTGCACCTGCACGGCCTTAGTCGCCTTGTAGCGAAATCGGCTAATGAACGATTCAAGATGGCGAATGTGGTCCTGCTGATTCTTATAGGCGGCCTGGACTTGCTCGATCCGCTGTTGCCTCAAGCTCTCGTAGCGGGAGTAATTTCCGGCGTAGAAGTGAACTTTCCGGTTCCAGATTTCGACGATCCTCTTGACCGTGGCGTCGATAAAATAGCGGTCGTGCGAGACGAGAATAAAGGCGAAAGGGTATTGCTCGAGATATCCCTCCAGCCAGTCGCGGGTTTCGAGGTCGAGGTGATTCGTCGGTTCGTCGAGAAGCAGCAGGTTTGGTTTCTCGAGCAGCAGCTTCGCCAGCGCGATTCGCATCTGCCAGCCGCCGGAAAACTCTTCCGTCTTTCGGTCCCAGTCCTGTTTCGTGAAGCCAAGACCCGCCAGCACGGCAGCCACCTGCGCCTCTTTGGAGTACCCCTCAAGGACGTGATAACGGTCGTGAACCCACTGGTAGCGCTTGGCGACAGCGCCATATTCCGTGCTCTTGGGATCGAGAGACGACATCTTGTCCGTTAACTGGGTCTGTTCGCTCTCCAGTGCTAGGACCTCGTCGAACACCGCCACGCATTCGTCGAAAACCGTGCGCCCCGAGAGCGACAGACCATCCTGCGGCAAATAGCCTATGCGCAAGTTCTTCTGCCGGCTGACACGTCCCTGGTCGAGGGTCTCGAGGCCGGCAAGAATCTTCAGCAGGGTTGTCTTACCGCTACCGTTGGCGCCGACGATGCCGATCCGAGCCTGGGGCGTGATGAGCCAGTCTAGGCCTTCAAACAGCACCTTCTCGCCGTAGCGGATTGAAGCAGCGGTGAGCTGAATCATATTTTTCAGTGTAGCGTTGGGATCTCGCGGCGGTCGGGCGGCTATGGTAAGCCCTGTAGCGGGACCAAGCGGTTTTCAGATCCGGCGGGTGTTGTAGAACAACGCGAATCTTACATCGAAGTGGAGTGAGGGCGCTTAAAAGGCCACGAATCTGGGAAAAGCTCAGATGGCCGCGCTACACAAGGCTGAGAGTCGGCACAGTCTTGGGGGGCGAATAGATAGCTCACGAGCAGCAAGCGACAGTCCATGAAGCGCACGGGGACTTTGGGTACCGGCTTGGTTCCAAGGCATTCCAGGCGGAACCCAAGATGTACAGCTTGACGGATTGAAGAAGCGCGGATGATGAACCGGTCGGTTGCGCTAGCCCTTGGAGTCGCGGACCTCGATGACAAGCTGAAGGCCCCGTTCGCGATTCAATTGGACGGTGAAGTCCATGTCTACTTGGCCCAGGGTCACGCGGTTGTGCTTGCCTTCGGCGGTTACAAAGTGGAGCACCCCTCCCTGCAACCAGTGCTCTTGGGAAGTGTAGATGGGCCCGCCCTTGAGAGCGATCAAGTAGTAGACGGGTTCGTTTGAAATCTCAGCCGGCGGAGTGGGTGTGTCTGTTGATATGTCGACCTGCTCGACCCCCGATCCCGCGCCGGCTTCGGAATCAGTCGGCCGCACTTCGTAGATCTTGGCGTTGGCGGCGGCAACTTCAGACGGCCGTCCCGGAATCACATGTTGCGCGTAGGAGCGGGTGACCGTCACGGGTTCGACTTCCGATATGTAGGTCCGACTATAGTCGACGTCATATCCTCGGTAGTCGTCGTATCCATAGCCATAAGGGAAGACCACTGTAGGGACGCCGAAGCGGTGCCCATGGTGCTTGTTGAAGCCGCGCCCTTGCCCAAACCGGAGGCCGTTCCGCCGGAATTTATCCCGATGGATGAACCCGACGGCGGATCCACCAATTGTCGGGATGGCCGGCGCGATCGGATTGCTGGGCGAGCGGGGTCTACGATGAGGGTTCAGGAACACTTGGTCTGTGAGAGGCTCGCTATGGGATCCCCTTACCGCGTGAGAACGGGTCTTTCCCTTCCCGGAGCCGGTGCCCGGTCTCGCCGGAAAGCCACGCATGGATCCGCCTCTGATACCACGGGAACGAACACCGCCCCCTCGGACCCCGCTTGACGCCATCCCCCCGGCTCGCACACCACCAGCTCGAACACCGCCACCACGCGTGCCTCCGCCGCGCACACCTCCGGCCGAGGAGAAACCTTGACCGTACGCCTCACCGGTGCACACGAGACCCACGGCCAAGCTTAGAACCCCAACCACACGGGATGACTTTGCGACGGACACGGTTGCTGCCACCCTCAGCGTAGCGCGAAACCGAGCTACTGACAACCTTTGACTTGAACTTTGCACGGCTTGGACTTTGACCCAGTCGCCCCGGGGCGTTGCGAGGTCTGCCGCCAACCGATGCACCCGTTTGCGACCTTTCGAGCGCTACGATAGAGTGAACATCATGTCGCAGTCATTCGATGTTGTCGGAGTCGGCCTAAACGCAACAGATACCGTGTTGCTCGTACCGCACCTACCGGGCTACGGAGGCAAAACTGCCTTTCAAAGGGAGATATTCAGCCCCGGAGGGCAGGTAGCCACTGCCATGGTTACTTGCCAAAAGCTCGGGCTGCGCGCCAAGTACATCGGCTCGGTCGGAGACGATCAGAGAGGCGAAATTCAGATCGAGAGCCTGCAGGAGAGCGGCGTGGATATCGAGGATGTGCAGAGACGGGAGAATTGCCCCAACCAGTCGGCGTATATCCTTGTGGACCAAAGCACCGGCGAGCGAACGATCTTCTGGTACCGCGACGATTGCTTGCGTATTGATCCCGACCACATTACGCCGGAGAAGATTACCTGTGCCCGGCTGCTGCACATCGACGGTCACGACACGACTGCTGTCGAGCGGGCCGCTCGTATAGCGCACGAAGCGGGAATACCCGTGACCGTGGATGTGGATACGATCTACCACGGCTTTGACCGCGTCCTACCCTACGTCGATTACTTGATTGCCAGCACGGAGTTCCCCGGACGATGGACGAACGAGAGAGATCCTTTCCGCGCGTTGGAAATCATCCGCAAGGAATTCGGCATCCGAGTCGCGGCCATGACGCTGGGGGCCCACGGCGCGCTGGCGCTGGAGGACGGCAAGTTCCACTATTCACCGGCCTTTGTCGTCAATTGCGTCGATACGACAGGAGCCGGTGACGTCTTTCATGGGGCGTTTTGCTATGCCGTTCTCGAGAGCTATCCGCTCGACCAGGCGCTGGATTTTTCCAACGCCATGGCGGCCCTTAGCTGCAAGGCGCTAGGAGCAAGGGGCGGAATTCGGACTCGCCCGGAGGCGGAAGAATTAGTCAGCTCCGGTGAGCGGCGCGTGAGCGAGGAGTATCAAAGTTCCGGATCAAAGGCTTGAGGGCTCCATGATCCCGATCCGTGACGATGCTCCACGCTTGAGCTTTCCTCACGTCACAGTAGTGTTGATCGTCTTCAACGTCGCGGTCTTCCTCTATCAGTGGTCGCTGAGTGTTGCATCCCCAGCCGCCGGTCAAGCTTTTGTCGAGACGTTTGGCGCGATTCCCCTCCGCGTACTCGCGTCGGCGACCGGTCGTTATCCCGTCGTCGAAGGGATAACACCGTTGTTCACGTCGATCTTTCTGCACGGCGGCTGGTTCCACCTGATCGGAAACATGTGGTTTCTGTGGATCTTTGGTGACAACATCGAGGACGAATTGGGGCACTTCGCGTACCTGGCCTTTTACTTGGGATGCGGTTTATTGGCTTCCTTGGCACACTTTTTCGCTAATCCGCACTCCACGATTCCTGCTGTGGGCGCCAGCGGAGCCATCGCTGGCGTGATGGGCGCCTATATGATCCGCTTTCCTTGGGCACGAGTCGTAACTTTAATACCGCTGTTTTTCTTCCTCACGACCATCGAGGTCCCAGCGATCTTGATGCTGTTTTACTGGTTTGCGATCCAGTTTTTCAGCGGTGCCATGTCGTTGGGACAGGACTCAATGGGAGGAGTGGCTTGGTGGGCCCATATAGGCGGGTTTGTGGCAGGCGCCATACTCATCTGGTCCCGGCCACGGCGCCGACGGCTTCGGCAGGCCTACTATCGCTGATGGATTCCTCCAGCCCGCTTTTCTCACCACGTGGCGAGGCGAAGTGCGTGAGAGGCCTGTCAGTGCAAGGGGCGCGACGCTCGGCGCGCGGAGGTGTACTTGAACAGTACGTTGAGCACGACGAGCAAGCGCAACGAAGTAATGGCGGGTCTATCGCGTGCTTCGACCGTCAGGTGGTGAGAAATGCGGGCTAGCCTGCCTGCGACCGCGAAACCGCGGGTGACCCTTTACACACGACAACGTTGTCATCTCTGTGAAGAAGTAAAACATCAGCTTGCTTTGCTGCGGCGCAGGGCTGATTTCGAAATCCAAGAGGTGAACATCGACAAATCAAAAGAGCTGCGAGAACGCTACAACGAACGAGTTCCCGTGGTGGCAGTCAACGGACGGGAGGTGTTCGAATACCGCCTTGACGCGGATCGCTTTCTAAAGCTTCTAAGGGCCGGGGCGTGAGGGAGCCATGATGAGCTCGTCCATCGAGATTCTCGCTATTGCTGCTCATCCTGATGACGTCGAACAGACCTGCGCCGGCACTTTGATTCGCATGGCGGAGCAAGGTTACCGCACCGAGGTGCTCGACCTGACCGCCGGTGAGATGGGCACCCGGGGCAGTGAGGAAGAACGAGCGTCGGAGGCCGCCGCCGCCGCCAAGGAAATGCTGCTGGCGGAACGCCACAACCTCCATCTGCCCGACGCGAAGCTGGAAAACACGCTTGAAGCGCGACTTGCGATCGCCCAGAAGATCCGGGACCTGCGGCCACATGTTGTGGTCCTTCCTTACTGGCAGGCCCGCCATCCCGATCATTATCGGTGCTCGCAGTTAGGATACGAGGCGTGTTTCCTGGCGGGCCTTAGGAAAGCGGACCTCGAGGGCGAACCCCACCGGCCAGCGAAGATTGTCTACGCTTCGCTCTACGCTGACGTCAGGCCGAGCTTCGTAGTAGACATCAGTGCACAGTTTGAACGTCGACTGAAGGCCTTACTGTGCTACCACTCCCAGTTTGAGACCCAGGCCAAGGGATCGGATGTATTCCCAGCGTCAGCGCAGATCACCCAACGCGTGCGGGCGGCGGCCCGTTACTACGGAATGCTGATCGACGTGGAGTACGGCGAGCCCTACGTTGTGAAAGAGATGCTGCGCGTCGGCGACATCGCTCGCATGGGCGTCAGAAGCATGTAAGCTACGTTCCCGAGGCGGACAATTGAGGACTCAGCGTGATCGGCCGAGCGCTTCCAGGTAGGAATTGATCCGCTCCGTGTAGGTACGAATCTTGCCCTCTTGCTCGTAGCGCTTTCGTGCAACCGCTTTGTAGATCTCGAAAGCTTCGGTCTGCTTGGCCTTGAGCTCGTTGGCGTGAAGCTGTTCTCGTTCTTCCTCAAAACCACTCATGTCTGCTTCACGCTGCTCCTGCACTCGATAGACGACCCAGTCCGCGCCGGCCCGGAGGGGACCTTCGATGGTTCCCGGTTGCGCCCGAAACGCCTCAGCGCCAAGAATCCCGGCGCTGCCAAGATCGGGGATAGAGTCGCGCCTGGTTACGAAGTCGCTCTTTCGGGTACGCAGCCGATATCGATTAGCGACCCTGCGGAGATTGCCGTTCGCTTCTCGGGCTTCGGCGGCAACGGCTTCGGCTCGCTCCTCGGCCAACCGGCGGGATTCGTCGCGGATGAAGCTGCTTACGACCTCTTCTTTGACCTCGTCGAATGCAAGGTCGCGGGGGGGCAGCACCTCCGTGACCACGACGATCGTCGTCACATCACTGTCGTCGGTCGAGGAAAACACTTCCCCATCAGCCGCTTGGAAGATCGCACTCAGCAAGTTTTGAGAGCTGGAAAGCTCGGCCGGGGGCTGAGCCCGGCTGAACTTTTCAAAAGTGGCCACGGGAATGGTCAACTCGCGGCCGGCGGCTTCGAGATCTTTACCGTGCTTCCTGGCAACAGCGAGGGCCTCGTCGGTGAACTTCGCGCGGTTCAAGTAGTTCTGTTCCCCGAGAAGCTCGGCGCGGATCTCTTCCTTGACCTCTTCGAAGCTCTGAATTTGGGCGTTTTGCCGCTCGTGAACCTTGATGATGTGGAATCCGTATTCGGTCTTGATCACGTCACTGATCTGGCCTTGTTCGAGCAAAAAGGCCTGCTTCTCGAAGTCGGGTACCATCTGGCCGCGAGTCACCCAGCCCAGATCACCGCCCTTGTCGGCCGTGCCTGGGTCTTCGGAGTACCGTCGCGCGCGGGCTGCGAAATCCGCCCCGGCCCGGACCTCCTCCAGTACCTTGGCCGCCTCTGTCTCCGATTCTTTTAACTCCTCTTCGGTCTCGCCTTCTGTCATGAACAAAATGTGGCTGGCCCGGATGCGGTCCGGAACTTCGAACCGATCGCGATTCTGTGCGTAGTATCCGCGAAGCGCGCGGTCATCGATTTCAGCACCAGGCATTTGGCTGTCGTCGATTTTCATCAGCTTGATGGAGCGCATGGGTTGCGTTCGGTAGCGCGGTTTGTTGGCCTCGAAATGCTCCCGCAGTTGTTGTTCCGTCGGTTCGACCTGCGACTCGAATTCGCTGCCGGAGACTTTGATGAACTCGAACTTGGCTTTCTCGTTGGCTCGCCTATAAACGTCCCGGAGTTCGTCGTCGGTGACGAAGACGTTGTCCGTCAGCATTCTCTTGAGACGAACATCAATGATCAGACTGCGACGAAGCTGCTCCTCGTACATGGGAACCGACAACTGGAAACGTTGCCGCACAAAAGCTTCGTATTGTTGCTGGCCGATGAACACACCGCCTGGGGAAAGCTGGCGCTTGATCCAGGCCGCGAGCTCCTCGTCGTCGGGAGCGAGACCAAGCGCGTCGGCTTCTTCGAGCAACACCATGTCGCCGATCAGATTCCTGACCACGCCCTGAGCAAGGAATCTCAGTGACTGGGCATCCAGTCGGTCGTTGCGCAGATAGGTCCGCATCTGGTACTGCACGTCCGTGAAGGTTACCGGGTGGTCCCCGACTTCGGCGAAAACTCCCTGCTCGACGGCCGTTGGATTACTCATCAGTCCGGGGATCAATGTGATCACCAACGAGGCCGCAACGACAAGCAGAATGGCACCCAGAAAGATGCGAACCGTCTGCTTTCGGCTTCGGAAAAGGTCGAACATGTCAGAATCATTATACTATTGGGGTCGAGACGCTCTCGCCCCACTCGCTGTCGGTTCCGAGTCGCGAGCAAGGTCCAACCGGCCACCGGCGCGGCATGCCCTGGCAAGATAATCTCCGCGTTGTCCTCGTCCGCTCCCGCAACTCATTGAACATCGGCGCGGCGGCCCGCGCCATGTTCAACTTTGGATTCTCAAAGCTGTGGCTGGTTGAGCCCTATGAGCTGGCCTTCCGGAAGGCGCGCTCCGCCGCCGGAGCGGGTGAGGTACTGGAGTCGGCCCGACTTGCATCGGGCCTCGAAGAAGCGCTGGGGGAGGCATCTCTGATCGTCGGAGTTTCCGGCACGGAGGGGCGCACCCAGCGGCACGTCCGCAGACAGTTGCCGGAGGGCGCTCTGGCCATCCGAACTCACCTCGCCAGGCGGCCCGCAGCGTTGGTGTTCGGTTCCGAGAAATTCGGCCTAGGGAACGAAGACCTCAGCTACTGTGACTGGGTCTTGACGATTCCCACAGACGAGCAGTGCCCTTCGATGAACCTAGGGCAGGCAGTCGCTGTCTGTGGCTACGAGATCGCTCGCCGCGCTAAGTCGGTTCCTTCCCTGAAGACGCCGGCGACCGTGAGCGCCGAACAACGGGACCGCATCAGCAGGAAACTATCTGCGGTCCTCGAAAGGAGCGGGTTTATCTTTCCTGACAGCCGCCAATCGCAACGAATGAAGATCCGCCGTTTCGTCAACCGGCTGCGGTTGGCTCCCGAGGACGGACGGATGCTCCAGGGCATGCTGCGCCAAATCCAATGGAAATTGGGCCAGCGCTGACGGCAGGCAAGTCGCCTCCTCGAGCAACGTGATAAGTCGAATGAGTCGGGATCGCAGCCCGGGTTGCGGCCCCTAGTCCGCTTTTCTCACGAAGGTTTAGATAGCCCTCGTTGAACAAGACGTTCATTTATAGGGGCGGACCACCGTGTCCGCCCGTCGGAGACCGTTCACTGAACAGTAACAGCCGTGGCCCTGGTGAGAAATCGGCCTCTGGACGTGGCGTACGCATTCTTGCGTGCCGTGTCGCCATTCGTGGCGACATCACGTCGGACCACCATGTTCACACCGCGTCCTAATCGATCAAGCGACCAAACCTCGCAAAAACCTATCTGGGGAGGCACAGCGGCCTGGCCCCTACAGTTTTGTCGTAGGAAAAGCGGACTAAGAAATCAGCAGTGCGCCCGGCCGAAAGGCTGTTCGCTGGAAGCCTATTGCACTTCTCCCAGCTACAAATTCTCGAGGGCCATATTTACCGACGCAGCTGCGCTGATATCCTATACTTGTTTGCTCCTTGGTTAAGACTGGCGAGCATCCGATCCCAACGTCGAGTTTCTCAGCCCCCCTTACTGTTGAAGTCGATTGAAATTGGAAGAGTCGGTATAGGCGTTTTCCCGAATGATCATCGCCGTTCTGAAAGAGAAGTTCCCCAACGAAAAACGCGTCGCCTTGATTCCGTGGCACGTCTCAGCTTTGGCCGAGACAGGCGCCGACGTCGTTGTGGAGAGCGGCGCGGGCAGTCAGGCTCTCCACGAGGACGAGGAATTCGCGTCGCAGGGAGCTCGGATCGAAAGCGATCGGCAGCGCCTTCTCTCAGAAGCCGACGTGCTGCTCGTCGTACGAGGTCCCGGATCGGATCCGGACTTCGCCGCAGCCGACCTAGACGTCTTGCGCGCCGGCACAGCGCTCGTCGGTTTCTTGGAGCCGCTGGCCGCTCCCGAAATCATGCAGTCGCTCGCCGAGCGTCGTTTAGCTGTCTTCTCGATGGAATTGATGCCCCGAATCACGCGAGCGCAGAGCATGGATGCGCTGAGCTCGATGGCGACGATTGCGGGATACAAGGCAGTCCTGCTGGCAGCCCAGCACTCGCCCAGAATGTTTCCCCTGATGATGACTGCCGCGGGCACGCTGACGCCGGCCCGGCTGCTGGTGCTGGGAGCCGGCGTTGCCGGATTGCAGGCCATCGCCACAGCCCGCAGGCTGGGCGCTGTCGTGGAGGCGTACGACGTTCGCCCGGCGGTGAAGGATCAGGTGCAGAGTTTGGGCGCCCGATTTGTCGAGTTGGATTTGGACGCCGGCGACGCCGAGACCAGCGGAGGGTACGCCGCCGCGCAGTCGGAAGAGTTTTACCGCCGGCAACGCGAACTCCTCGCTGAACACCTAAGCGAGTCCGACGTGGTCATCACGACCGCCGCCGTGCCCGGCAAACAGGCGCCGATACTAATATCCGAGGAAATGTTCACTCGTCTACGTCCGGGTTCAGTGATCATCGACTTGGCCGCTGAAAAGGGTGGCAACTGTGCCCTAACCGAAGCCGGGAAGCGGGTCGTTCGAAACGGCGTAACCGTCATCGGGCCGACCAATCTGCCGTCGGAGGTCCCTGTTCACGCGAGCCAGATGTTTTCGAAAAACGTGTCTGCGTTTCTTGGCGAAATACTAAAGGACGGCAGTCTGCATCTCGATCTCGAGGACGAAATCGTGAGGGGTACTTTAGTCGCGCGGGAAGGCCGCCTCGTGCACCCTGCCGTGATCGAGGCTCTGAAGGGAGATTAGCGAAAGTGGAAGCGTTTCTTGTTTCGGTGACGATTCTTGTGCTGGCCGTGTTTGTCGGTTTCGAAGTGATCACGAAAGTCCCGCCGACGCTGCACACCCCATTGATGTCGGGCGCTAACGCCATTTCGGGAATCACTCTGGTGGGCGCCATGATCTCGGCCGGCGCCGACCACGCCACGTTGGCTACGGTTCTCGGCGTGGGGGCCGTGGTATTGGCGACGGTCAACGTCGTGGGCGGATTTCTGGTCACGCACCGCATGCTCTCCATGTTTAAGCGTAAAGAGCGATAGTTTACGTGCAATCGAATCTCATCAATCTCGCCTACCTGCTGGCGTCGGTGCTGTTCATCGTCGGGCTCAAGGGTCTCAGCTCGCCGCGCACCGCGCGACGGGGAAACCTGACGAGCTCGTGCGGCATGCTGATTGCGGTGCTGGCGACCCTCGTCGACCGGCAGATCGTCAGCTTCGAGTGGATCGTGGCCGGGGTCGTGGTTGGATCGCTGATCGGCGTGGTTTCGGCCCTAAAGGTACCGATCACCGCCATGCCTCAGCTTGTAGCGCTGTTCAACGGCTTCGGCGGCGCGGCCTCGGCGTTGGTAGCCGCTACCGCCGTGGCGGATCCGGGAACGCTGCAGGGCGTGCCTCCCGCTCAACTTTATGGCGCCGGCTCCGCCAGCTTGCTGATCGGCACGGCGACTTTTACCGGGAGCTTCGTCGCCTGGGCCAAGCTGCAAGAGGTTTACGGCGGGCAACCTCGAGGGGCCGCTGTCAGGGTTGGCAATAAGTTGTCGCTCGCGGCATCCGTGCTGCTGGCCGGATACTTCCTCTATGACCCCGCCCAGATGTGGGCTTTTTGGGCGCTGGCGGCGACTGCCTCACTCTATGGTCTGCTGCTGACGGTTCCGATTGGCGGCGCTGACATGCCGGTCGTCATCGCCTTACTAAACTCTTGGTCCGGCATGGCGGCGGCGGCCACCGGGTTCGCGTTGAGCAATAACGTCCTGATCATCAGCGGATCCCTGGTAGGCGCGTCTGGTTTGTTCTTGACTCGCGTGATGTGCGACGCCATGAACCGCTCCCTCGCTGACGTGCTGTCGGGAGATCTCGGCGCGACGGCCGTCACCCAGGGCGATGAAATCTATCAAGGCCGGGTGAAGCGAACGTCGCCGGAAGAAGCGGCGCTGATTTTCGAGACGGCACGGGTGGTGGCCATCGTGCCCGGCTATGGAATGGCGGTTGCACAGGCGCAGCACGCCGTGCGGGACTTCGCCAACGTGCTCCAAAGTCGCGGAGTCGAGGTGCGCTATGGGATCCACGCGGTCGCGGGCCGCATGCCCGGCCACATGAACGTTCTGCTGGCCGAAGCGGACGTACCCTACGACGAACTCTACGACATGGATCAGATCAATCCTACTTTTAGCGAGACAGACGTTGTGCTCGTCATTGGCGCCAACGACGTCGTCAACCCAGCCGCCCGCGACGATCCTTCGAGTCCCATTGCCGGCATGCCGATACTCGACGTCGACAAGGCGCAAACGGTGATGGTGATTAAGCGCAGCCTGAGTCCGGGCTTTGCCGGCATTCCGAATGAGTTGTTCATGGCTCCCAATACCGTGATGCTGTTCGGCGACGGAAAGGCGATGATGCGGGAGCTAGTAGCGGCGATGAAGGAGTGAGCTATTGAGTTTCCCAAAATATAGTGACACGCTCGGCCTTCAGCAGAGCAGCGCGCATTCCCAAGGCGGATCAACGATCCCGTTTGTTTGTACGGGCGCGACATGTCGCGCCCTTTCCACCATCGCGAGTTTCCGACGTGGCGCACGCTTTCAGCGTGCTGTGTCGGGCTTTCGAGCCCGACATTTCCGAATCTATAGTGAACTCGTCTCGACGACAGTCTACTTGGGGCTTACTCGAAGCGGCGGCTCGACTAGGCGAAAGACTCCCCCTTATGGAAGGATATCGTTCCACCTCCCCAGATCACCCGCAACACTCTTGAGCAACCGGAGTCGCCTGTTGAGGTCGGTCAGGAGATCCGCTGACCGGTCACCGTAAAGCACGTTGACGGCGCCGGTGTTCTCCACTCCCGCTAAGTCTTCGAAGGGGACTGCAATAGCTAGGTCGCTGAAACTATCCAAGTCGAAATCGCCCGCGGCCAGGACCAGACCGAATTGGTCGCCCTCTTCCGCACCCTCCAGAATATCGGTATCGTCCTGAGTCCAAACCTGGCTAGTGTCGGCGCTGAGTCCCCCAGATCTTCCATGAAGTACATGGACGGCGCCGGCGTCGGTGATCACTCCAACGTCGTCACGGCTGACTCCGATGGCAAGGTCGTCGAAACCGTCGTTATCGAAGTCGCCAATGGTCAGACTTTCCCCGAACATGTCATTCTCTTCCGCAATCCCGGCAATTCCTGGTGTTTCCTGGCTGAAAACTTGGTTGCCCACCGAGGACAGGCCGCCGGCGGCGCCATAGATGACATTGATCACTCCCGCGGCGTCTCCCCCAAGAAGATCTTCGCGCGCCACGCCGACGGCCAAATCGGAGAAGCCGTCGTTGTTGAAATCGCCGCCGGCAAGAGACCACCCGAAGTTGTCACCAGCATCGGCGTTGCCAACGATGTCCATGGAGTTTTGACTCCAGGCTTGGTTGCCCGCCGCCGCTAGCCCCTCGTCACCGCCGTAGATCACATTCACCAACCCGGCATCCCTGATGCCGCCGAGGTTTTCCAGACGCGCACCGATGGCCAGGTCGTGATAACCGTCGTTGTCGAAGTCCCCGCCGGCAAGCGACCAACCGAAGTCGTCCGACACCTCCGCGTTGTCCTCGATGCCAGCCGTGTCCTGATGCCAGAACTGGTTGCCCTCAACGACAATCCCATCGGCCGAGCCATAGAGGACACTCACGGCTCCGGCATCCTCCTCGCTTTTGATATCTTCCGAGCGTACGCCGATGGCTAGGTCGGCATACCCGTCGTGGTTGAAGTCGCCTGATGCTAACGACCAGCCAAACAGATCGCCCTCTTCAGCAGCGTCCTCAACGCCGGCAACATCCTGCGTCCAGAGGCTATCGCCGACGTTGCTCAGACCCCCGGGGGCGCCATAGATCACGTTGACCGCACCGGCATTCATTCGCGACCCCACGTCCTCGCCAGGCGACCCAATGGCCAGATCGTCGTAACCGTCCCCGTTATAGTCGCCGGTGACAATCGAGGAGCCGAAGAGATCTCCATCCTCGGGACTCCCAACGATTCCGGATGTGCCCTGACTCCAGCGCTGGTTGCCATTAGCGGAAAGCCCCCCTTCGGCGCCGTAAATCACGTTAACGGTCCCTGCATCGACGATTGATCTGATGTCCTCCCGTGGGACCCCGATGGCGAGATCGGCGTAACCATCGTTGTTGAAGTCACCAGTCGCAACGGCGCTGCCAAACTGGTCGAACTCCTCATTCGTACCAACGAGAGTTGAGCTGTCTTGATGCCAGAGCTGGCTTCCCGCCGAGGAAAGCTGGGCCTGGGCGGGCGTGGGGAGCAGACTCACGAAGGCGACCGCTATCGGCAAGTAGCCGCAACCGAGGAGTAGTCGTTTACTGTTCATTGCATTCCCTCGCGCCCCGTTGGAACCTCCTTACTGCCAACGCCCGGTCAAATCTAGTCGGGGACCTCCCCGTAGACCGGCTGCGTCACAAACGCTCCGTCATCTTGGGCGGTTATGCCAAATCCCGCGAGACCGATCGAGGAGCCCTGCACCTCCAGCACACCGTCGATGCCCGCCGTACAGGGAAGTCTGTCATGGATAACGAAGGCCACGTGCTCACCGGCTCCGAATGACTGAGTATCGTTTGCACAGGTCGATTCCGTTCTTGCTCCTAGCGCTGAACGTCACATCCTGGGCAAGCAGGGAGACCACGGCAAGAGAACCCGTGAATCCGCCGGCGTTGAGAAACGGCACGAAGAATCGGTCGTGCAACACCGTCGACAACGGAACGAACGACTGAAATAGCGGCCGCCCCGGCACAATCTGATTGAATGCAGTACTGACGGCGACGGCGTTCTCGGGAATGCTTTCCACCAGGGCGTACCCGATCCGCACGGGACCGGAAGAAGAAGTGACCGCGAACCCGATCCCGCCCCCTGTAATCGTGTCGGTGAGCACGTTGTTCGTTAACGCCACCCCGTTCTGCTCGTAGGGAATCATCATCGGGTCGCCCGAGCCATCGAAGAACGATAGCTGAACGCTCGCCGCCCGGTCGGTGAAGTTTACGAACTGGAACGACATGAAAAAGGCATCACCGCCGGTCGCAACTTGCGGGACCACTTGATCGCCAGGTAAAACAAAGGCGTCCCTGCGCGTCTGCCCGGAGAGTGCAGCCGCGAGGCTCAGGACACAAATCAGCATGCTCGTTAGGTTTCTCATGCCATACCCCTTCGTGCGGAATCCGTGATTCGGCCTTGTCGTGTGCCCATAGTCTAGCCGCTGCCACCCGCGGACAACAAGGCCTGAGCGCGATCAAGCCTTCATGCCGGCCGCGAAGGTTTCCGCCAGGACACGGAGACCGGCCAAAATGCTTTCCGCAAAGGCTCCCGGTACTCGGGACAAGTTTCTGACGTGTTGCAGGGCCGGAAGAAAGAGGGCCTCGCAACCGCTGTCTCACCGCGCTCCGGTCTCGCGGCTGAAGCGGGTTTGCTTCTTCTCCTCCTGGCGCTCCAAAGCTAGCTTGACCAGGCGATCGACCAACTTCGAATAAGGCACGCCACTCGCCTCCCACAATTTGGGATACATGCTGATCGAGGTGAAACCGGGCATGGTATTCAACTCGTTCAACAAGATCCGACCGGAGGCGTTTTCTAGGAAAAAATCAACCCGGGCGAGTCCGGCGCATTCCACGGCTTGGAAGGCCGCGACGGCAAGCCTTCGGATTTCACTTGTTTGGTCTGCGCTTAGCGCTGCGGGGATGACGAGCTCCGAGGTATCGTCGATGTATTTGGCTTGATAGTCGTAGAACTCGCCTCCCGCAATGACCTCGCCAGGCACGGAAGCCTCCGGCTGGTCATTTCCCAGCACCGCGCATTCGATTTCGCGGCCTTCGATGGCCGGCTCAACGACGATTTTCGAGTCGTGTTGGGCCGCCAGGTCCAGCGCCTGGGTCAGTTCAGCCCTGTCGTGGACCTTCGTGATACCTACCGACGAACCAAGATTGGCGGGTTTGACGAACATCGGGCACCCGAAGCGTTCTTCCAACCGAGCGGTGTGCTCGTGTCGTTCCCGGCGGGGAACGGCAAGGTGATCCACCGTGGGCAGGCCCCGCTCGCGAAACAGCCGCTTCATGACATCCTTATCCATGGCCACGGCCGAACCCAGCACACCGGCGCCGACGTATGGCAGGTCGGCCAGCTCCAGGAAACCCTGCACGGTCCCGTCCTCACCGAACGTTCCGTGCAGAACAGGGAAAACGACGTCTAGGCCTGTTGCGCCTCCAGGTTGCTGAGACAGTACGATTGCCGTTCCCGTTGAAAGAGAACCGACGGTGTGGGAAGGGAGCAAGCCCGCCGACTCGTTCGGGTTCAGCCACTCACCCTGTTTCGTGATGGCAACCGGGATAATCTCATATTTGCTCCTGTCGAGCGCTTGGATAACAGAGGCCGCGGAGCGGATCGACACCTCGTGCTCGCCGGAACGTCCACCGAAAAGGACCGCGATGCGAATTTTTGACATGAATGGATCGAGCGGACGACCCGTGCCTACGGCCGCATGCGATACAGCATACGCGGAAAGGCAATCGTCTCGCGGACGTGTTCGAGACCACAAATCCAAGCCACCGAGCGTTCAATTCCCATGCCGAACCCCCCGTGGGGAACCGACCCGTATTTGCGCAAATCGAGATACCACTCGAAAGCTTCTCGCGGCAACTGGTGCTCTTCGAGTTTCTGCACCAGCAGCGCGTGGTCGTGGATGCGCTGGCCGCCACCGATGATCTCACCGTATCCTTCGGGCGCCAACACGTCCACGCCCATCGCAACGTCCGGGTTGTCAGGGTCCGGCTGCATATAGAAGGCCTTGATCGCCATGGGAAAGCGGTGCACCATCACCGGGCGGTCGAAGTCTTCACTCAGTAGGGTCTCATCGGCGCCGCCGAAATCGCCGCCCCACTCAATCTCGCTGCCTTTACTCTTTAGGGTTTCGACCGCCTCGCTGTAGCTCATGCGGTGAAACGGCCGTTTCACCGTTTCCAGTTTCGAGATGTCCCGACCGAGGGTCTCGAGTTCCGGGCTTCGGGTTTCGAGCACGCGCTGAACCACGTATTCCACGAACTCTTCGGCCAACGCCATGATATCGTCCAGGTCCGCGTAGGCCATCTCGGGCTCGACCATCCAGAACTCGGTGAGGTGCCGGCGCGTCTTCGACTTTTCGGCGCGAAAGGTCGGCCCGAAACAGTACGTCTTGCCGAAAGCGCCGGCGGTCGCCTCGTTATAAAGCTGGCCGGATTGAGTCAGATAAGCTATTTCGTCTTCGAAGTAGGGCACTTCGAATAGGGTGGTCGTCCCTTCGCAAGCAGCGGGCGTAAGGATCGGAGTGTCGACGAGCGTAAAGCCGTTGTTGTCCAGGAAATCGCGAACCGCCCGGATGACCTCGTGTCGCACCCGGAGGATCGCATGTTGCCGGCGACTCCGCAGCCAAAGGTGACGGCGGTCCATCAAGAACTCGACGCCGTGCTCCTTGGGAGTGATCGGAAAAGGATCGTCGGGGGAGACTTCCTGAACCACTTCCAGATCAACGACGTCCATCTCGTAGCCGCCGGGCGCCCGCCCTTCGGCTCGAATCTTCCCCGTCACTTGCGCCGCCGACTCATGCGTAAGGTGGCGGCAGCGCTGAAAGACCTCTTCGGGCACGTCCGCTTTGACGATCACGCCTTGCATGTACCCCGTTCCGTCGCGAAAGATTGGGAAGAGAAGTTTGCCGGACCTGCGCAGGTTGTGGAGCCAACCCCGCAATAAAACTGTTTGCCCTTCGAACCGAGCGGCTTGATCTATGGTGATGACCGGGGCGGCCGAAGCCATCTAGAGGTTCTCCAGTCGATCGAAAGACTCCTGCACCTTTTCCAGGGGCTTGGCTATCTCGGGAACATGGCGCAGTTCAAGCAAGAGAGGAACGTCGTCGCCACAAGAGCGCAGCAGCTCGATCGTCGACTGCCAATCAATGGCGCCCCCCGAGCCGACCAACGGAAAGATGTGTGAATCGTCTTGGCCGTCGTTGTCATGCACATGAGTTGAGCAGATGCGGTCTTTCATCAGTTCAAACTCGTGCTCAACGCCGGGGCCAAGGTGAGCGTGCCCGGTATCGAAGCAATAGCCGACCCGCAGATGAGTCGATTGGACAAACATGTTCAGGCGTTCGGCGCTGGAAAGCTCGTTGGGAATGTTCTCAACCAAGATCTCGACGCCGAGCTGGCTGCCGAACACAATCAACTCATCCAAACAGTTGAAAGCCGCCTCGAGCTTATGCTCATCGTATTCGTCTTCCGCCGTGCCGATGTGTTGCACCACATAGCGAAAGGGGATGAACTCAGCCATCTCCATGGCCCTTTTGATCTCGTCCGTCGCCGCGATGCGCTTGGCCTTCGTGGTTCCGGTGATGGAGACCAGCGAGTTGGGTCCGGTACGCCCCCAGACGTCGTCGCTGAACATCGGGGCATGGATGGAGTGGATCTTTAACTCCGCATCCCGGAACCAGTGTTTCAGTTCGTCGATCTGAGCTCGATTGTGGTAGTCGATATGTTGCCGGGCGCAGAAAATCTCGACCTCCTCGACGCCGCTTCGCAGGATGCGGTCTAACAGCGCCACCGTCAGGCGTTGTTCGACAAAAAGATATGTGGAAAGTGCGTGCCGCATGGTAACCGAAAGTCCCCCCGTGATCAGCTCTCGGAAAGTATCGGCGTCGGGGTGGGTTAGGAATTGATTGTATCGGAAATCCTCTGGTGGCCTGGTGCGGCGCGTCTACTGCCGGGAATCCCCTACGTCGGAAACAAGTCGATTTGTCATCAGGGCTGGTGACGACCGAGCGGGACTTAGGGTGGGCTCGCCTGGCTGTGCGAACGGCCCGCCCAGATCCTCTTTCTAGCGGACATGTCACTTAAGATAAGTGGTTCACTCAAAGCATCTTAAGTCCGTTAATGGTGCCGTCGCCCTGGATCGGCGGGGTACAATTGTGATTGGATACCCGAATCATTTCGAAGCCGATTCGAGCACGGTTATCCGCAGCAGTAAACCGATCAACCAAAGAAATTACCAAACAAAGCCAGTTTCAAACAACCCACAGGGAATCAATGGATCGCGGCGGGTTTGTAGCGCGATCTCGATTTGAGGTCCGCGGCCTTTGCTTGTGGCGCACGCCTCTCGACGTCTGGGGCGGTTCCGGCTGGGCGATCGGCTCAGCAAAACCCTATGGATCGCTCCACCAGGATACGAGGGGACCTTTGCCTAGGGGCAAGTCCCGTAGCGTGGATCTAGGCGGGCGGGATCTCGCTTCCCTTCCCCGCGATCGGTTCGCCGCCCGCCAGATCCGTAGCCGTTGGCTAGGGAACAACAAAATGACCAAACAAAGACAATTTCTCATAACCACCACAAAATAAGTATCTTACACGATATCTTGAAGGCTCGTTTCAAGGAGTTGGCGGTCGAGGAGTGAGTGGGTTGCCGACCGTCAAACGGCTGGCCTGAACTGCCGGATAATCGCGTTCACGCGCCTCTACGGTGCCTCCCGGCGTGGTCTCCTCTCAAACTCTGACGAGACGCAAGCAACCTGGGGTCTCCGCCCCTCCGGATCGTACGCGAGGTGTTTCGCCGTCGGGGAACCTACTTTTGCCGCGGGCTGCTAAACCGTTTCGCAACGTGGGCTAGATCCGGTTGAACAAGCGACCGCGGTTGAGAAGGCAGTCCGGGTCGAGACTTTCCTTGATACGGCGCATGATTTGAAGTTCCGGACCCGGCTCCGCCCACTGTTCGATCTCCCGTTTTTCCCCGACAGGCGCGTATTCCACGACGACTGACAGGCCGCGGGATCGTGCATCGGTGACGCAGTCGCGGGCGTCTTGGATGTCACGACAATAGATGTAGCCGACCGCCGCGCCGGCGCGAATCACGAGCGGTCGCGTGCCGCCCCCGGCGGAGGCGGAGGCGAAGACCTCCCGAATGTGGGTTGGCACGCTGGATACGCGGATCACTGATGTCGAAGGATTTGCTGCCAGCTTCGCCGGCGTTAGGTTCTGGATCGAACGCCAGAGCTGGGCCGCCTCATCTGGACCGAGCGAGCTGAGCTCGACACCCGCTTGTCCTCCTGCCAGTTCGTGGAATTCCTTTTCAAAGCGCTTGATCGTAGCCTGGTTTCCACCTACTTCGAGTACGAGTGAGACCTTTGGTGGAAGTCCGGGAGCGACGTCGCGGACAGCCTCGGCGTTCATCAAGTCAATGGCGATCGGTTGCAACACACCACCTAGGATCTCCCGCCGCACGTCCAAAGCCTTTTCCAGGGAGTCACACGAGAACACGAAGGTCCCCACCTCGGCCGGACGCGGGAAGATCTTGAAATTCAAGGTTGCCATCGCCGCCAGCGTTCCAAACGAGCCGATCATCAGCTTGGCCATGTCGAGCCCGGTGACGTTTTTCACCACCATGCCCCCGCTCTGGACAATCTTGCCTGCGAGCGTGCATGCTTTCATCCCGATGACCATGTCCCGCGCGGTACCGTAGCGCCGTCGACGAGGTCCGCTGCTGTTCGTCGCCACGACGCCGCCGATAGTCGCGCGGTCGAAAAACGGGGGGTCGAGCGGCAGCATTTGACCGTTAGCGCCCAGGATCTCCGTCAGCTCGCGAAAAGGAAGCCCAGCCTCGACGCTAATCGTCAGGTCCTTCGGTTCGTAGGCGACGACCCGAGTCAGCCGGCGCGTTGATAGGGTGACATCCGCGGGATCAATCTCGCCGCCCATGGCTCGCTTGGTGAACTTGCCGCCGAGCTCAACGCTTCGCCTCGCGCTGCCGCAGTCGCCAAGCGCCGCGGCGAGCTCCTCCACCGATGAAGGTACAATCTCGTCCATTGTTTCCGAGCTAAGAATCAGGGTGCAATTTGGCGGAAAGGACTATCGTACAACGAAGACTCCCTTGGTTTGGTACGTGTTGTCGCTCAGCCTGTCGTGGACCAAGACCCGGACGAAGTACTCTCCCAGCGGGATGCCTTCCTCCAGATCCAGCCGGAAACTGGCCGGCAGCCAGCGCCGAGGATAGAACGGCGATCCCCGCTCCCCCGCCGGCTCGAAGGCATACAAGACCTCGTCCTCTTGGTCCAGGATTCCGAGCTCCGACTCGACGTTGAACGAATTGTCCTCGGCAATCTCGTAGCCCGTGATGTAGAAGTTCGCCCAAACGGTGTCTCCGGGCCGATAGGCCGGAGCCGGTAGTTTCTCGCCCCCTTCGCTGCGGGTAAAACTGAGATTGCGGACGATGAGGCTGCGGCTCGTTGCGATGTTTTCTCCGCGCACGAACACGGGCACTTCTCTCGTGGCTTTCCGGTCGCTGAGCAGGTCGGTAATGCGCAGCAGGATCTTGTAGGTTCCCGACTCTCCGTGGAGGGGCAAGGTGGCGGCAACCCGAACGAGGGGCAGCCAGTCTTCGTCCTGGGGTGCCAGCTCGGTGTCGATCCGGCCCCCTTCCGGCAAAGCGAAGCGTTTCCCGCCGGGGCCGTGGAACTCCGTCCGGTATTGCAAGCGGACGCGCTCGGTTGGGCTGACCGTGAAGCCGGCGATGTTGTATCTCATGTGAACGGTTTCGCCCGTAAAAAAGATGCTGTCGCCGGGAACGGGGTAGCCGTCCTCACTGTCGAGGATCTCGATATTGACGACGGAAAAGGCAGCCGGGGGTTTCTCGGCGAGGGAAATCGCGGCGGCTGCCCCTAACAGGGCGGCCACGCTAACCAACCAGTTGGGCCGTCGTCTGACGCTTTCCCGGTTCATGTGTTTTGGCCGGCTTGAGGCGAACTTCACCCCATCGGTATTCGTAGACTTCCTTGGAACTCAACGACACGCCGAGCTGAACCAGAGCCGGGACGTCCAGCTTGGACTCGGCCGCGGTAAGTTGCTCGGCCGTGGCGAAAAGCTCGGGTTTTTTGGGCAAAAACATCGGGCAACAGTCGGTAAAGGGTTCGCTGGATATGTCGTAGGTCCCGATCCTGCGCGCCAAGTCCACAATCTCCTGCTTGTCGTCGCCCACGAGCGGGCGATGGACGGGCAAGGAGGCCACGGCCCCCACAGCCTGCATGTTGTGCAGCGTTTGCGAGGCGACCTGCCCAATGCTGTCGCCGGTAACGAGGCCGTGCGCACCTTCCCGGTAGGCCAGCCGCTGGGCGATGCGCAACATGAATCGCCGGTAGAGCAGGATGCGGCACGACTCCGGCGCGCCAACGACGATCTCCCTCTGAATATCGGTAAACGGGACGAGATACAGTCGGCTCAGGCCCTGATAGGGCGTTAAGGCCCTGACCAGCTCTCGCGCGATCGGAGGACTGTCTTCCCCGGCGCGAGCCGGAGCACCGTAAAAGTGAACGAACGCCAGCCGAACGCCGCGCTTGATGATCTTGTAGGCCGCTACGGCCGAATCGAAGCCGCCGGAGAGCAGGCAGACCAGCTTGCCGGCGGTACCCGTGGGCAGCCCACCCGATCCGGGGATCTTCTCGTGATAGATCAAGGCGCGTGTGGCGGTGACCTCGACGAAACAAGTCGCTTCCGCGTGTGCGAGGTCGACTTTCACTTCTTTGCCGGTCGCCACGCTTTGCCGCCCGATGGCGGCCCCCAGCGAGCGTTCGATGTCGGCCGACCGGAAGGGCAAGGATTTCCGGGAGCGGCGCGCGCGCACTCGAAACGTTCGAAAGGTTTCGTTGGCCATGAGACGGCAGCCGGTTTCTACGATCGCGTCCATCTGGGGCTCGGTCTGCTCGGCGATTGCGAAATAGGCGATGCCCGGGACCTTGCGGAGTCTCTCGACGGCGAGTAGAGCGTCGGTGTGCGAGGGCACGGGGACGAACATACGGTGGTCTTCATGCCCGGGTCTCTCGGCTGGCAGCCCCTCGAGTGCCTGGGCCACGGCTTCCTTGAGCTTCTGGACGAAAAAGCCGCGGTTCTTGCCCTTCAGCCAGATTTCGCGATAGTGCAGGATCAGAACGGGCATGGCAAGGGGAACTTCAGCTTCATTATACCGGCGGGGTTCTTGGTCCGACGATCACAGCGTAGGCTTCGTTTCCCGAGTTATTGTGTCGCGGCAATGTAGGTGTCGCTTACGCGCGGAAGGGTAGTTTAGAGGATGCCATCCGGGAGTTTTGTCGTCCTGTCACTGCCAGGCCCGACCAAGCCCAGGCCCACTTCCGTCTGCGCCATGCTTGGCAACAAAAAGTGGATCAGGAGTCCCGCCGTCAGCACCTTCCGCCAAGCCGAAGCGCCCAAGCCCAACTTGAAGAGTCCGCTTTGAGGCTGTTCCAGGGCCGGACCAAGGAGCGTATGAAAGAGTATGCACGAGTGATGCACACTGATACATATGAGAACGACCCTCAACATCGACGAGGATCTCCTGCAAAGGGCGGCGCGGCTGACCGGCGTCACGGAGAAGACCTCGCTGGTCCGTCTAGGCCTCGAGGCTCTCATATCGTTGGAGAGCGCCCGCCGTCTCGCCAGGCTGGGAGGCAAGCAGAGAAGGCTTCGTCCGATCCGCCGACGGCGTTCAGCGGCGTGATGGTTCTGGTCGACACCTCTGTCTGGATCGATCACCTGCGACGGGGGAATCGGGGGTTGGCCGATCTGCTGAACCGGCTGTCGGTCCTTTCCCATCCCCTGGTAATCGGCGAACTCGCCTGCGGCCGTTTAGAGAACCGCGACGAGATTTTCAGTCTGCTGTCGGCACTGCCTATGGCCCTCGTGGCCGAGCACGATGAGGTGCTGCTGCTACTCGACGACGAGCGGCTCTACGGGCGTGGCCTGGGCTGGGTCGATGTCCACCTGCTTGCTTCGGCGCGTCTCACGGTGTGCGCCCTATGGACGTTGGATAAGCCGCTCGCAAAGGCAGCCGGCGCGCTGGATCTGTCGGTAAAACACCGCAAGGGGCCCCTCGGTTTGTAGGGGTTTCTGCGTGTCACTCGCTTGACCTCGATCGCAAGCGCTTCCAGAGCGTACACTCGCCCCGCATGCAGATGGCAGCCCCCCCCCCCAAATCCGTCAAGAGTCGATCGGAAAGAGTGTCCAAACCAGAACAGTGACAACCACAGGCGGCTTTGGCAGACTGAAGCACAGCCATAGCAGCTCGTGGCGAAAGTCGTGCGGGAGAGAAAAATGGAAAAATGGGGACTGCCACCAATTCGCCCCCCGTCATGGCCCTTGAAACGAAGCACTTAGCCTGAAGCGAATTGGCTGGCTGTACCCGATTTTTCGCGACGTCTACTTTTACCACGGGCTGATAGGAGGCAAAACATGAGCCAAAGCTTGACGAAGATTTCCGACCATCTTTACCAGCTCACCGACACATGCAACGTCTATCTGATCGTGGACGGTGACCGCGGGCTGCTGATCGACGCCGGCTCCGGCGCGATTCTCGATCACTTACAGGAGACCGGCGTGAGGCGGATCGAGTGGGTGCTTCACACGCATCACCATCGCGACCAATGTGCCGGTACGCCGCGGATCAGAGAGCACGGCGCCAAGGTTGCCGCGCCGGAGTACGAGCGACACCTGTTTGAGCAGGCGGAACTCTTCTGGCGGACGCGGCGCACGTTTGACAATTACAACGACCGCAATACGTTCTTCACCGTCGGCGAAAACATCCCCGTGGACGCACCACTCGAAGATTACGAGACGTTCACCTGGGGGCCTTATGAATTTTTCGTCTTGCCGGCCAAAGGGCACACCCTCGGTTCGAGCGCCCTGATTGTGGAGATCGATGGCCGGACCGTTGCCTTCACGGGTGACTTGATGGCAGCGGGAGGCAAGCTCTATCAGCTTCACGCCATGGAGTACATGTATGCGGTGATGGAGGGGTTACTCTTCACGATCCAGTCGATCCAGGCCCTGCGAACGCGGAATATCGACACTTGCTACCCATCGCACGGCGAGCCGATTACGAAAGTCGCCGCCGACATCGACCGTTTGGAACGGCGGACCATGGACTGCATCAAGCTTGGCCGCGGCATCCGAGCGGGGGGTAATCTTTGTACCTCCGCGGAAACGGCCTACCTTCCCGAGTCAAGGTTCATCCCCCTGTCGCGGCACCTGTTGTGGGGCGGCGATTGGACTTGCTCGAACTTCTACGTCATTCTCAGTGAGAGCGGCAAGGCGATGTTCGTTGACTACGGACACGCTTTCTTCCCGCACATGCATATCGGCGCGGATCACGACGGCATGGAGACGATGCGCTTCGTCGTGCATCATTTGGACCAACTGCGCGAAGACTACGGCGTTACGCAGTTCGACCTCGTCGTACCCACTCACATCCACGACGATCACACCTGCGGGATTCCTCATCTGCAGAGGCATCACGGGACGAAGTGCTGGGCGCTGGAAGATGTCGGGCAGGTCATAGCCGACCCCGCCCGGTGGGCCAGCACTCCGTGTACGTTTCCTAAGCCGATCCGCATCGATCGCCGGTTGAAGGACGGCGAAAAGTTTCAGTGGGAGGAGTACGAGTTTCAGATCTTTTTCGCTCCCGGTCAGACGGAATTCCATTCTGTCTACGCGGGGATGATCGACAACCGCCAGGTTGCTTTCACGGGGGACAACTACTTCCTTCACGAGGTGCAGGTGGGAGACCGGGTAGAGACGCGTCCTCACCAAACGACGGTCCTGCGGAACAGCTTTCAGCTTGGGATGCATCGCCGCTGCGCCGAAGTGATGCGGAAGGTCAACCCAGAGCTGATCTGTCCGGGGCACCGCGACGTGCTGACTTGTTCGAAGGAGGATCTCGACCACTATTGCGACTACATCGCTCGTAAGGAACAAGCTTTCCGCAACATCGTCGGCGAGCCGGCGGACCACTTCATTGATCTTTTCTGGGCCCGTCTGCTGCCCTATGTCTCGGTGCTGGAACCCGGCCAACGAGTCGAGTATCGCCTTCTCGTGCGTAACAACTTCGAGCGCACGGTAACTTACGAAGCGCGGCTGCAGCCGCCCACGGGGTGGGAGGCGCAGGCTGAGTTTACGACCTTGAAACTCGACGCAGGCGGCCGAGGCGAGATTGCGCTGGCGGCCACCGCTCCCCCAACCCCGGACGGCGTTCGCCGCCTGACGACAGCAGAAATCAGGATTGACGGGCAGTCCCAGGGGCCGTTGGTCGAGGCGCTGGTGACTGTACAGGGTGGCGCAGACCGACGAGCAAGCGGCAAACGATAGTAAAACATCATGATGCTATACTCATCATGATGCGCACAACCATCAATCTGCCCGACGATGTCTACGAGGCGGCCCGCTCGGTCGCTACTGCCAAAAGGGTCTCTCTGGGGGAAGCCGTGGGCGAGCTCGTGCGACGGGGTCTCCGACCGCAGGCGGTGTTTGAGACTAAGAAGCCGTTTCCGTGTTTCGAGCTGCCAGAGGAGGCCGAAACGATTACCTGGGAGCGAACCCTTGAAGCAGAGGACGATCTGTGAGGCCCTATCTGCTTGATATCAAAGTTCTGTTGGCTCTAACCTGGCCTTCTCACGCATTGCATCCCCAGGCGCAGGAATGGTTCGCCCGCAACCGCGCGGCAGGCTTTCGAACCTGTCCGCTGACCGAAATCGGGTTCGTTCGCATTTCCAGCAATCCTTCGTTTACGTCTCAGGCGGTTTCGCCGCCGGCTGCGATGAGCCTTTTGAAGCGCATTACGTCTATGTCCGAACATGAGTTTTGGCCCGACGATCTGGAAGTGAGTCGAGCGATACCCGTGGATTTGCCCTTGGTCGGCCACAGGCAGGTAACAGATGCTTACCTGGTGGCTTTGGCGGCGTCGCGGGGAGGTGTTCTCGCGACGCTCGATCGAGGGGTGTTAGCGGTTGTGGGGAACAATGAAAAGTCTGTAGAGCTGGTCTGACCGGCTGCGGAAAAAAATGCGGGACTGGCTCGGTGGACTTGCTAGAGGCCCCGAGGTATATTGGTATAATTATGGTATATATATACCATGGCCCTGAATCTCAAGAACGCTGAGGTCGAACGCCTGGCGGCTGAAGTGGCCAAGATGGCGAACGAGAGCAAGACCGAAGCGATTCGGCGAGCTCTTCTGGATCGCAAACAGCGCCTACGGGTTCGCCGCGGAGACCCTGACCGGCAGGTCCGGCTGGAGCTACTGCTGCGGAATCGCATCTGGCCGAGGATTCCTTCGGAACTAATGGGCAAAAAGATTTCGAAGCGCCGACGAGAAGAGATTCTCGGATACGGCCCCCAAGGTGTCTGAGCCGGCTGGAGGCTTCGGATGGTCCTGGATTCCTCTGCGATCCTAGCCGTAATTTTCGCTGAGCAAGGCCATCAGTCCGTGCTGCGCCGCATGGGCGAGGCCCGCTTCTTGGCTGTGGGAGCGCCTACGCTTGTAGAGACGGCACTTGTTCTCTCATCAAGGCTTCGACAAGACGCAACGGCCCTACTAAACGAGTTTGTGCGTGAGGCCGAGGTAGAGATCGTTCCTTTCGAGCCGGAGCACTATCAAGCCGCCGCTGACGCGTTCGAGAGATACGGGAAGGGACGCCACAAAGCGGCCCTCAACTTTGGGGACTGTCTGACCTACGCGGTGGCGCACGTGGCGGGCATGCCCCTGCTTTTTACCGGCAAAGATTTCTCACAGACGGACCTTGCGGCGAACGAGTAGTAGCGCTGTGGAATTCCCTCCCGACGGACGCCTGCCCCGCGTTCCTCGCCGGCTGACGGTCGAAGCACACGATAGGCCCGCCCCACCCAAACAGATGAAATCCGGCGGGTTTTCGGTCGGGTCTATGTCGCAATAGTAGCTCAGACACTTGACCTGTCACTAGCGTTCCAGGCTCAGCTTGGCCTGCTCACGCACACCCTTGCGACAAGCGAAGCTGAGCCGCGAAGGGGCGAGCGCCAAATGCGGTGCGGCGGAACTACGTGAGACAATTACTGTTAAGAGATCAGATGCGCTGAACGAGACGAAATGCGGATCGACTATCCTGGCCCACTACCACGGCCGGAACCGAGCGCCGCGGAATCGGCGGTCCTGATTGAGCATGAATGAGCGAAGCTTCATTCCCTATAATCTTCCCGCCATCGGTCAGGAAGAGATTGACGAGGTCACGGCGGTACTTCGCTCCGGATGGGTCACGACGGGTCCGAAAGCGGCCCAATTCGAAGAAGAATTCCGAAACTACGTCGGGGCGGAGCACTCTCTAGCCGTCAACTCGTGCACGGCCGGGCTGCATCTGGCGCTTGCCGCGCTGGGGATCGGTCCGGGAGACGAGGTGATCACCACGCCGCTGACATTCTGCTCGACCGTCAGCACGATCCTCCACGTCGGCGCGACGCCGGTCCTAGCGGACATCGGCGACGACGGGAACGTCGATCCTGATTCGATTGCTCGTCGAATCACCGATCGGACTCGGGCCATCGTGCCGGTTCATTTGGGCGGTCTTCCATGCCAAATGGCGCGGATCTGGAAACTGGCCAGCGAGCGGGGCTTGTTCGTGGTGGAAGACGCTGCCCACGGCGCGGGTAGTCATTATCAGGGCTCGCCCCTTGGTGGATTCAACAAGGTTTGCCGTGCCCGCAGTGACGCGGTCGCGTTCAGTTTTTACGCCACCAAGAACATGACAACCGGCGAAGGCGGCATGGTCACGAGCGAAGACGAAGAGCTTGCGGAAAGAATGAGACGGCTCTGTCTTCACGGCATCAGCAACGACGCTTGGGGGCGCTATGCCGAGCGAGGGAGTTGGTACTACGAGGTTCTGGACCGCGGCTTCAAGTACAACATGAGCGACATCCAGGCGGCGATGGGGGTCGTTCAGCTGCGCAAACTGGAGAGTTTCATCGAGACAAGAAGGCGCTACGGCGGCATGTATAACGCTGCCTTCGCGGACGTGGACGAGACGGAGTTGCCGCCGAACAGCGACTCGTGCCGCCACTGTTGGCACCTGTATGCGATCAGGCTAAACCTCGACAGGCTCAACATTGACCGCGCCGAGTTCATTCGGCAACTGCGCCAGAGAGGAGTCGGTACAAGTGTCCACTTCATCCCCGTTCCTCTGCACCCCTTCTTCGCGGCCTTTGCCCAGCTTCCCGGGAACCAATGTCCGCGGGCCATGGAGCTGTACCCTCGGCTGATTTCTCTACCGCTGTATCCCGCGATGGCGGAAGAGCAAGTTCGCTACGTTGGGGACGCCGTCAAGGAAGTGGCGCGGGCGAACAAGAAAACTAGGGTCATGGCCGCGCGGGCGGGCTAGCTACTTTCCGTCGCAAAAAGGGGACGAGGCGGAACGCGAGGGCGCGTGCCCGCGGGCTAACGCCCGCGGCTCCGACCGGGGTTTGGGAATTTCCGCCGCTTTTGGCGACACTCCGACTCCGTAGGCGCTAACCGCGTCTCCGAGTTCCATGTCGTCCTTGCTTTACAAGCGCGCGCCCCCCACGTTAGGATACGAGGTCGCATGGTCAAAACCGAGCGGGAGCATCGGCAAGATATTGTCGACGTTGGCCGTCTCGTTCACCAAAAAGGCTGGGTGGCTGCCAATGACGGCAACATTACCATTCGCCTAGACGGCGAGCGCATTCTTGCCACTCCTACGGGCTTGAGCAAGGGGATGATGCGCCCCGACGATTTGATCATCGTCGATTACGAGGGCAACAAGGTTTCCGGGCGGCTGGAGAGGACCTCTGAAATCCTAATGCACCTTGTCATCTACAAGATGCGCCCGGACGTCCAGGCGGTGGTCCACGCGCACCCGCCGGTCGCCACCGGTTTTGCCGCCGCGGGGCTGTCGCTCAATAAGGCGCTGTTGCCGGAGGTGGTCATCGGGCTGGGCTGTGTGCCGCTCGCGGCTTACGGGCTGCCCGGCACACCGGAATTGACGGAGCCGATGCTGCCGTTGATTCCAAAGTATGACGCGATCTTGCTCGCCAATCACGGTTCAGTCAGCTATGGAAAGGACATCTATCAGGCTTTCTTCCGCATGGAGACGGTGGAGCACTTCGCCCGCATTAATTTGGTAGCTGAGATGCTGGGTGGGGCGAAAACCCTACCGCGGAAGGAAGTCGACAAGCTGTTTGAGTCCCGAGGGCGTTATGGCGTCGAGTCTCAAGCGGCGGCGCAACTGGGGTGTCCGGTTTCGGCGGAGGACACGTTGGTCGGCGCCGCTGCATCGGATGGACAAAGACGTTTTTCTGTAACCCGCGATGAGTTGGTCCAACTAGTCGAAGAAGCGATGCGGAAAAAGGGAGGATAGGAGAATAAATGGGCGAAGCCCTTGGAATGATTGAGACACGAGGCATGGTGGCACTGATCGAAGCCTCTGATGCGATGGTCAAGTCGGCCAAGGTGACCTTGGTAGGCTGGGAGAAGATCGGGTCTGGTTACGTCACCGTATTGTGTCGTGGAGATGTGGCTGCTGTAAAGGCCGCGACCGACGCTGGCGCCGCCGCGGCCCGCCGGGTTGGTGAGCTGATTGCGGTGCATGTTATCCCGCGTCCGCACAGCAACGTGGGTGACATCTTCACGATTTCACCCGCGAAGGCTGCCGGCAAGTAAGGCCCTCTTAGAGGACGCTCTCGATGCTACTAGCCCGCGTCGTCGGTACCGTTGTCGCTACCCGTAAGGACCCGCGGCTTGAAGGCAAGAAGCTGCTTGTGCTGCGGCACGTCTCACCGGAAGGGGACGACCAGCCGGGGTATGTGATCGCCGTCGATACTGTCGGGGCGGGCTACCGCGAAAAGGTGCTCGTCGTCTCGGGCAGCTCGGCGCGCCTGGCGAGAGGGTGCAAAGACAGCCCGGTCGATGCGGCGATCATTGGTATCGTCGACGAGCTAGAGCTTGACTCCGGGGACGAATGATAGTGCACTGCGCCTTGTGGTTGTCTGGCGGCCAGTGGCGGGAACTCAGTGCCCCGGCAGTCTTGCCTGTGGGTTCGTTAAAGCTGATGGCGCCTCCGCCGGAATTACTCGGCGCGCCGAGTTTCTCAGGGAGTGATGAATGCGCCTGGGCCGCGTAGTAGGACGGGTTTGGGCTACGGTCAAGAGTCGGGATCTCGAAGGTCGCAAGCTGCTGGTGATTCAACCGATCACAGTGGAAGGTCAGGATGCCGGACGGCCACTGATCGCGGCGGATGCCGTCGGCGCGGGGGCGGGCGAAAGAATCTATTGGAGCCGCGGGGGCGAAGCCGTTTATGCGTTCCTTCCCGATAAAGTAGGCGTGGATGCGGCCGTAGTCGGCATTGTCGACTCCATCGATAAATGAGGTAGCCACTAGGATGCTGCTCGGCCGGGTGGTAGCGGAAGTCGTCGCCACGCGGAAACACCCCAGTCACGAAGATTTGAAGTTGCTGGTTGTGGCTCCGCTTGATCTCGACGGCAACGAGCGCGGCGCACCTGTCCTGGCCGTGGACTCCGTAGACGCCGGCGTCGGTGATCGAGTCCTGCTAGCCACTGACGGCTGGGCAGCCATGACCGCCGTGGACCGGCTTCAAAGTCCAATCGACGCGGCCATTGTCGGGGTCGTCGATCACGTGGAGTTGGTGGAAGGGGCGACCGCCGGCAACTGAATGCAGCCTCTGGCCATCGAGTCAGCTTCAGAAGCACGGCTTGTGACGACTCACAGTAGGGACAAGCGATCCCGCTTGTCCTAGCCGCCGCGGGCGGCTCGTTGTCCACGGGAGCAGCAGCCACGGACGGCCTGCACCTCGCTGGACCGGCCGGATCGCCGGTCCCTACTGCCCCGGCTTTTCTCACCCCTCGAAGGCTCACGGTTTCCTTGCGACCAACACAGCCGAAGCGAACGCCAGCAAGAACTTCACGGTGTCCAGCCCGGTGTAGGTGTGGTGCAACGTCCAAAACAGGGCTGCTTCGGGGGGCGCCGGGTCGCGTGGCAGGAAATCCAGGATGCGGCCGAGACGTATCGTTTCAGGAACAACCCAAAGCTGTAGTACAACAACGATGACGAGCATCGCGGCCGTTGCGGCAATGACGAACTTGCCGAGTCGAGCACGCCAGGCGAGCAGCAACACAACAGCGGCCAACGGCAGTTGAACTGTCCCCCAACCGTCAAAGAAAAGACGATTGACCTCCGAGGCCTGGTGGCGCGCCATGAGCCGGCGCTGCTCGTCCGACAGGGCCTCGGTGATTTGCGCGAGTTCAGGGTTTTTCGAAGCCAGAATGCCGTCAACAACCCGGAAGTTGTGAACCGCCACGAACCACATGAAGAGAGTCGCCGCGCACCATGCTCCAAGCAAGAAGGCAATCAGGGTCCTGCGGCTCATCGTGGTGATGATGCATGAATCGGTTTCTCCGCGTCAAGGTATTCCTCCCAGTTTGACGATCTCGACGTGGTGCAGGTTCGTATGTGTTTTCCACGCCCGATGCTAGAATGAAAATTCACACATCAGCAACCCTCCATGAGAATCGGTTTCGTCAGCCTCGGGTGCCCCAAGAACTTAGTTGACAGCGAAGTGATGATGGGCATGTTGGAAGCCCGGGGACACCAGTTGACCAACGACCCCGGCGAGGCGGACGCGATTGTCGTCAATACTTGCAGTTTCATCAACCCGGCGAAGCAGGAATCCATCGATACGATCCTCGACATGGCGGAGTACAAGAAGACAGGCAATGCCCGGCGGCTGGTGGTGGCCGGTTGCTTGGTCGAGCGCTACCGCGATGAGATCTTCGAGCAGATCCCCGAAGTAGACGCGGTCTTAGGAACGAACGAGCTTGAGCACATCGTGGCGCACTGTGAGAGCGCCGACGGAGAGCCTTTGCCCGCTGCCGAGCCGTATCTCTACCACGACCTGACACCGCGGCGCCTGGCGACGGCGCCCTATATGGCGTACATGAAAGTCAATGAAGGCTGCGACCACCCGTGTACGTTTTGCATCATTCCGAAATTTCGCGGCCGGTTCCGCAGTCGTCGCTTTGAGTCGGTAATCAGGGAAGCGACCGAGCTTTTTCGGCGGGGGGTTCGTGAGATCAGCTTGGTCGGCCAAGACACGACCAGCTACGGCGAAGATTTGGGCTTGAGCGACGGTTTGGCGACCCTGCTGGACCGCCTGGCCCGCATAGAAAACGCCGGATGGATCCGTTTCCTCTACGTCTACCCGAACCGTGTAACGCAAAGGTTGCTAGATACCGTTGCTGAGCACCAGTCTTTGTGCAACTACATCGATATTCCTTTGCAGCACGCCAGCGCCGGTATTCTCAAACGGATGAAGCGCGGTGGCTCAGGCGATATTTTCTTGCGGCTGCTGGAACGGATTCGCAAGACGATACCCGGGGTTGCGATTCGCACCAGCTTCATTGTCGGCTTCCCGGGAGAAACGGAGCGTGATTTCGACGCTCTGTGGCAGTTTGTCGAGGCCGCGCAATTCGATCGTGTTGGTGTGTTCGGGTACTCCGATGATGAAACGAGCGAGAGTTTTCATTTGCCCGCCAAGGTGGATGGGCGGACGATCTACAACCGCCGGCGTCGGCTGATGACCTTGCAGCGGAAGATATCTCGTAAACTCAACCGCCGCCTCGTTGGACAGAAGTTTCCGGTATTGATCCAGGGCCCCTCAGCGGAGTCCGAGTTTGTGTGGCAAGGTCGCCTCCCTACGCAGGCTGAGGAGATTGACGGCAAGACCTACCTCGTTGAGTTTGCCGACGGCGTTCCCAAGCCGGGGGATTTCGGCGAAGTCCGCATCACCGAAGCTGGGGACTACGATTTGGTCGGTGTACTCGAGCGCGTGTACCCAACGCCAGTGAACTGCGAGCGTGGCTTGGCCGCCTCTCAGCCACTCGCCCTGCCGGTCATCCAGTAGTAAACTCCGTTGAGGGTCATGCCGAAGGTTGTCAAACAATGTCTCATTTGCGGCAAGGCCGTGAACCCGAATGGGAAGAGTTATCCCTTTTGCAGTGACCGCTGCCGGACGATCGACCTGGGGAATTGGTCCTCGGAAAAATACCTGACTCACTCGCCTTTGACGGAAGCGGACGAGGAGCTGGACAGCGCGCAACGGTCGAACCGCGATGAGGAGTGAGCGCTTCGCGGTTGTACTGGCCAGCTGGGGAGGCTGTGGATTCGTGCCGGCGGCCCCGGGGACGGTCGCCTCGGCGCTCGCGGTCGGGCTGGCGTACTTAGTCGCTGAGGGCTTAGGTCTGGCTGCAGGATGGTTGGCCGCGCTGTCGCTAGCGCTTTTGGCGCCCGCTATTTGGTCGGCTGGCGTTGCTTCGAAATACTTCGGTCGCGAGGACCCGCCCGAGGTGGTCATCGATGAAGTCGTCGGGCAATGGCTGGCGCTTGCGGGCGTGAACCCCGCGGACTGGAAGCAGTGGTTGGCTGCCTTCGTGCTGTTTCGAGCTCTTGACATCGCCAAGCCCTTCCCCCTGCGGAGATTGGAGCGGCTGCCGGGAGGTTACGGCGTAGTCGCGGACGACGTTGCCGCGGGCCTGTGCGTTATGATTGTTTTAGTAGGCTTGGGCTGGCTTGCCCGTGGGTAAAGGCTTCATTCACACAGGTTCTTGCACCAAGCTGTTCTCGGGATCCACATTGAAACGCCTATGAGTAAAAGTCGCGGCAAATCTAACCAAGCGCCCCATATAGAAAGTGTGCGTCCGCCGGCGGCGATTACGGGTGGCGAGCTGGAAGTGTTGGGATCAGGCTTTTCGGAAAACGGCGGAGCACAGGCTCGAGTTCGCTTCGGCTCAGTCGCTGCCCGCTTGGTCATAGGGGGTGGCCGGCGAGCGGTGGTTCGCGTGCCCGAAGATGTGATGGAAGGCAAGCTGATCTTCGAGGCCGGCTCACAACAAAGTGACCCATATTTCTGTTCGATCGGCGTTACGATCGCTGAAAACCTGCACCCGGTCGCCAACCCCGCGGTCGATGAACAGGGAAACATTTACACCACGCGAAGTGGTACACGCGGAGAAAAGGTTCCTGTCTCCGTCTTCAAGGTTGATCTGAACTTCGATGTCAAACCCTTCGCCTCCGACATAGTGAATCCAACGGGCTTGATTTTCGATCGGCAAGGCCGGCTTTTGATCTCGGGCCGTCACAACGGGACGATCTATTCGGTGACTCCCGGCGGCCAGATGGAGGTTTACGCCGAGGGTATGGGTGTGGCCACAGGTTTGGCTTTGGACAACAAAGACAACCTCTACGTGGGGGACCGAACGGGCACTATCTTCAAGATCAGCCCCGACCGGCAGATTTTCGTGTTCGCTACACTCGAACCGTCCATATCGGCTTACCACTTGGCTATGGGTCCAGACGGTAGTCTTTACGTGGCAGGCCCGACGACGTCCAGCTTCGACTGCGTCTACCGTGTTAATCCCAAGGGCGAAGTTGACGTCCTCTACCGAGGTTTCGGCCGGCCGCAGGGGATGGTCTTGGACTCCGCCGGCAACCTGTATGTCGCTGCGTCCCACGGAGGACGTAGAGGAGTTTTCCGAATCAGCCCCGGGGGCGAACTGCAACAGGTCGTTTCCGGTCCTGGCATTGTCGGGCTGGCGCTGCTTCCGACGCGGGAAATGGTGCTGGCCACCACCAACAGCCTCTACCGACTTGACACATCCGGCTGGATCGACAGCTAACCGAACGTGACTGCGGAGATCATTGCAGTAGGTTCGGAGTTGCTCACACCTCAGCGGATCGACACGAACTCCTTATTCCTGACCCAGAGATTGAATGAGCGCGGCATCGAGGTCGTGCGCAAGACGATTGTCGGCGACGATCGGGAGCGATTAGCCGACGAGATCCGCCAGGCACGGGGATCTTCGCAGGTAGTGATCATGACGGGAGGTCTCGGCCCGACACTGGACGACATCAGCCGTGAGGCAGCCTCCGACGCGCTGGGCCGGGAGATGTTTTTTCACCCGGAGATCCTCGAGAACATCGAGGCTCTCTTCCGCAGCTTCAAGCGCAAAATGGCCGACACCAACCGCCGGCAAGCCTACATTCTCGAGGGCGCCGAAGTCTTGCACAATGACAACGGAACTGCACCGGGTCAGTGGTTCGAAGATGACGACGGGATTCTGGTCTTGCTTCCGGGGCCTCCCCGGGAGCTTGAGCCACTGTTTGAACAGCAGTGTATGCCTCGCCTGGAGCGGCTTGAATCCCCCTACGAGTACCACACCGTTTCTCTAAGGGTTGTTGGCGTGTCTGAGTCGGAAGTGGATCAACGCATCGCACCCATCTACACCGCTGAGTCTCGGGTGGCCACCACGATCCTTTCAGCGCCCGGTGATATACAGATTAACCTGCGGGCACGGGCGAGCACCGCCGAGGAAGCCCGGAAGATCGCCGAATCGCTAGGAGACAACGTAGAGGTCGAGTTGGGGGAGGCCATCTACACCCGTGAGGACAAAACGCTGGAACAGGTTGTCGCTCAACTTTACCGCGACCGGGGCGCGACGCTGGCCGTTGCCGAAAGCTGCACCGGCGGGCTACTGGCGCAGCGGATCACTTCTGTCCCCGGCAGCTCGGAGTACTTCGCGGGAGGTTTCATTACCTATAGCGACGGGGCGAAGACTGGCTGGCTCGGCGTTGACGCGGCAACGATCGAGAAGCATGGCGCCGTCAGCCGTGACACAGCCGTCGAGATGGCTCAGGCCGTTCGCCAAAAGGCCGGAGCGTCGGTTGGAGTCTCGATTACAGGGGTCGCGGGTCCCACCGGAGCCACCGAAAAAACTCCCGTTGGAACCGTTTTCGTCGGCATAGCCGATGACGCCGGCGTCGAAGTCAAGCAACTTCACCTCGGCGGTAATCGCCACCGAGTGCGGGTCCTGGCGGCTCACACGGCGCTGGATCTGCTGCGGCGGCGGGTTGGCTGAATAGCGGTCGTTTGAGGTCTGCAGAGTTTCCTGCCTGAGTGCCCGCACTTTATCGCAACCGTCGCTGGGTCCCTCGCGCCGCCAAGATAGGCGCGGCGGCGCAGTGTCTACTTGCTCACACCTCCGAACTCGGTAGGAGCCAGCGAAACCTCATACTCTTCTTAACTCCTGCGTGCCGGCGGCGGCAGTGATTGATCCTTCGGTGCGCGGCCACAGGTACGGTAGCTGGCAGCAGTGTAAGATTTAGGGCAGCGCGCTTTCCGGACCCCTATTGCATGACGGACACCTATTCCAAGTCCCGGCTCATTCCTCCGATTATTCTGGCGATCTACGTCTACGGCTCGATTGCCGCCTTGCTGGGGACGCTCTTGCCCCAGCTCGGCGAGCAGTTCGGTCTGAACGAGGCTGAGCTGGGCTACCTTGCTCTTGCCCAGGGGTTGGGATTGGCCATCGCCTCGGTCGCGATCGGCCCGATTCTCGACAACCGCGGCAAGAAGACCGGGGTCGTGGCCGGGCTCAGTGGAATTACCCTCTCCTTGGTCGGCCTTGCCTTTGCCGGAGGATATGGCGCCTTGCTGGTCTCGATGCTGCTGTTGGGGCTCGCCGGCGGCATGCTGGTAACAAGCTTGAATGCGTTGGTCAGCGACGTCGCCGAGGGGAAACGCTCGTCCACGCTAAACTTACTCAACATTTTCTTCGGGCTGGGCGGCCTGGCGACACCCTTTTTCGCGGCCAATATTCCCGCGCTCGATTCCAGCTTTGCCCTGTGCTTGTTCCTCGCCTCGATCAGCGGTGTGACATTGCTGGTTCACTTGGTTACAGCTATGCCGGGGGCGACGGGCGAGCGGCGATTTGTGTTCTCTCAAGCCGGTGGGCTGCTGAACCAGCCGGTGCTCTATTTGCTCAGCCTGCTGATGTTTCTCTATATCGCTTGCGAAGTAGGCATGTGGAACTGGCTCGTGCAATACCTGGTTTCCCAGGGTGTCGAAGAGAATTTTGCACAGAACATTCTCTCGCTGGGGTTTGCTCTAGGGTTGCTGATCGGTCGGTTGGTTGCTTCCCGGGTTCTGCTCGGTGTCTCTGAGATTCCGGTTACCACCGCTGCGTCCGTCGCAATGGCGGTCACGACTCTCGGGATGCTCCTCGCTGCCAACCCGATGCTGGCGGGGGTGGCGGTATTCTTGGCTGGTCTGGCTATGGCGCCCATGTTTCCGACAATTCTTGGGATGGTCGGCAATGTGTTCACACGCATGACGGCGACAGCCATGGGGATCGTGATCACCTCGGGCTGGATCGGGTTGGTCGTCAGTTCGCCAATCATTGGCTGGGTTGCGAACCGCTCGACACTGGGAACGGCTCTCATGCTTCTGCCTGTCATGTCGGTGATAATGATTGTGGTGAACCTCCTGCTGCGACCTTATATGAGTAAGCCTGTTGTCGCGAGCGAGGGTGCTTGATCTCATCGCGCAATTGGGTCTGTCCCGGAACCCGGAAGGCCATGAGATGTCTGCTCGCACCGCGGGGTCTCTTCCGCCGGCCTTATGAACCTCACCGAGCTGTTTGACTCCTCACTTCACGGCCGGCAGACCGAGGTCGCCTTGGAATTCGCCGGTGAACAGTACACTTTCCGTGATCTCGATGTCCGCAGTAACCGACTGGCTAACAGGCTTGCCGAAGACGGCCTGCGCCAGGGCGACCGGCTCGGCGTTTATCTCAAGAACTCGGTCGAGTTCATAGATCTATACCTGGCGGCAGTCAAATTGGGGCTGATCTTCGTTCCGGTGAACGTGCTTTACCGGACGCGCGAGATCGAAACAATTCTTGCGGACGCGCAGCCCAAAGCCGTCTTCACGAGCGCCGACCTGGCGGACGAGTTGTTGCCGGCAATGAGCGGCCTGGAGGAGCCTACACTCTATCGGGTCGAGAATTTTTACCGCTTGACTCGGGATCAGTCCGCGGAGCGGCCGAGCGTTCGGGTTGAGAGCGGAACACCGGCGGCCATCCTCTATACCTCGGGGACGACCGGCCGCTCAAAGGGCGCGGTTCTGACCCATGAGAACTTCGCTGCCAACGCGAAAAACCTAATCACCGCCTGGCAGCTGACGGAAGAAGATCGGTTGTTGCTTTCACTACCTTTGTTTCATGTCCACGGGTTAGGTAATGGCGTGCACACCTGGCTGATGGCGGGCTACCGGATGAGGTTGCAGGAGCGGTTTCGCAAGGAGACCATGGCGGAAGAGTTTCTCAGCTTCCGCCCGACCGTTTTCTTTGGCGTTCCGACGATGTACGAGCGCCTGTTAGAACTGCCGGCTTCAGTTGCACAGGAGATTGGCGGCTTCATGAGGTTATTTGTTTCCGGTTCCGCGCCCTTGCCTGCACGAACGTTAGAGCGATTTAGGGAACGTTATGGACAGGCCATCCTCGAACGCTACGGCATGACCGAGACATTGATGAATATCTCGAATCCCTATAGGGAGGAGAGGAGAGCCGGCACGGTTGGGAAGCCCTTGGCGGGCGTTTCGATCCGGCTGGCGGACCCCGTTGGCGATCAAGACGTGGCGGATGAGGAAGTTGGGGAAGTTCTGATTAAGGGACCGAATGTCTTCCCGGGTTACTGGCGCAACGAAGAGGCGACCAAAGCGTCTTTCACCGCGGATGGCTTTTTCCGGTCGGGCGATCTTGCGACGCGCTCGTCGGACGGCTATTACACGCTCTGTGCTCGAAAGACCGATCTGATCATCTCCGGCGGCTTCAATATCTATCCTCGGGAGATCGAGGAATTTTTGAAAGAGCAGCCGGAAGTTGCTGAAGCAGCCGTAGTCGGATGTCCGGATCAGGTGCGCGGCGAGGTTCCCGTCGCGTGTATCGTCTTGTCCGCCGGGTGCGTTCTGGATGAGGAAACCCTCGGCAGCCGCTGCCGCGAACACTTGGCCTCCTTCAAAGTACCAAGGCGGTTTATCCGGCTGGAGAGCCTACCTCGCAACGCCCTGGGCAAGGTGGAACGGGGGCGCCTGCGGTCCCTTGGAGAGAAGTAGCAAGCTGCCCCTGGGAGAGGTCTCCGGACGTAGCGCCGGCCTGGAAGGACTCCGGCCGGGCAAAGTTTCGACAGCAGTTGGCGGCGATGAAAAGCTCGCTAGCCGACACCGGAAGCCGACTGACAGTTGTGATGGCCCCCCTACCGCCCTCAGTTCGACTCCCAGCTCCTCTCGCGGGACCGCTCCTACGTCCTCAGGCCGCAGTCGATGATGGCCGAGACGTGTGACGATCTGGGGATTCCGCTGCTTGATCTCTGCCCTTTATTGGCTGCGGTTCCCATCGGCGTCCAACGGGGAACTTGCGGCACGTTGCGCTGTGGCGGTATGAGCAGTACAATCGGGCTCGGCGAAGGCCATAACGGACTGGTCATGGAAGCAATACTCGCCGAGCCGCGGGACTGAATATGGATTGGTGGATCTGGGTGGTCGTGGGTTTTGCGCTGCTTGCTTTGGAGCTGGCGTCACCAGGTGCTTTCTACCTTTTCTTCTTCGGCTGCGGAGCCCTCGCGGTCGGTCTATTGACCGCTCTCGACTGGGCAGGGCCGCTCTGGCTGCAAGGAGTGCTTTTCACCGTGCTGTCGTTGTTCTCGGTCTTGTTCTTGCGTCCTCCGCTCATAAAGAAGATGCAGGCCGGTTCAGGCGACGCGGAAATAGATAGCCTTGTTGGCGAGAGGGCCTTGGTGCGAGACGAAATCGCTCCCAACGGCTTCGGCAAAGCGGAGCTGCGAGGGACGACATGGAACGCGAGGAATGCAGGCGAGACTCCTGTCGGTTCGGACCAATCGTGCCGCGTTGAAAAAGTCGACGGGCTGACTTTGTGGATTCGAGCCGACTAGCAAAACGTAAAGGAGATTGAAAAAATGGATATGGGTTTGATCGCGGTGGGAGCGATGATCCTGTTGGGTGTCATCATTCTTGCCAAGACGGCTGTGGTCGTGCCACAGCAGAGTCAATACATTGTTGAGAGGCTTGGAAAATACGCCGGCACACTCGATGCCGGGTTTCACATTCTGGTCCCGTTTCTCGATATCATCCGTTACCGGCACTCGTTGAAAGAGGCGGCCACGGACATCCCGGAACAAATCTGCATCACGAGTGACAACGTGCAAGTGGGGGTGGACGGCGTCCTGTACCTCAAAGTACTTGATGCCAAGCGCGCCTCCTATGGGATCGGGAATTACATGTTTGCGATCATCCAGCTTGCTCAGACGACGCTGCGTAGTGAGATCGGAAAGATCGAACTCGACAAAACGTTCGAGGAGCGAGCCCACATCAACACCCAGTTGGTGGACGAGCTGGACAAAGCGACGGAACCTTGGGGCGTCAAGGTACTCCGTTACGAGATCAAGAACATCAATCCTCCGCGCGACGTGCTCGAGGCCATGGAAAAGCAGATGCGGGCCGAGCGCGAAAAGCGTGCCACGATTCTGGACTCGGAGGGCCATCGTGACTCGGCTATCAACACGGCCGAGGGCGAGAAGCAGAAAGTCATCAAAGAATCCGAGGCGAAAAAGCAGCAGCAAATCAATGAGGCGGAGGGAGAGGCTTCCGCTATCACGACCGTTGCGGCAGCCACGGCCGAGGGAATTCGCAGGGTGGCCGAGGCGATCGAGGCGCCCGGTGGGTATCAAGCGGTGCAGTTGCGGGTCGCCGAGCAGTATATCGAGAAGCTTGGCATGCTGGCCAAGAAGAACAATACGATGATCTTGCCGGCAAACATGGCTGATGTCTCTTCGATCATCGCCACGGCAATGAGCGTGATCAAACAGGCTAGTGGCTCGCAGGACGAAAGATAGACCGCTCGCCGGGTCATCGCTGCCTTCTGGCTAGCATGGTGGCGTTCCTTTTTTCTCAGATCTGCGATGTGGTGGTGCACGGCAAAGTGAAAGTGATCACCAAGGGCCGTTTCATCGTTGTGCGCAACAATATATCCACGTAGCAGGCCAACTCGTCAATTCGTCGCTATTCATAACTATTGCATTCTACGGTTCTCAACCCGTCTTGAAGTTGATTACGGGTTCTATTCTTCTCCAATGGTTGATCGGCGTCATAGACACGCCATTTGTTTATTTCGGAGGTTCTTCCGGGTTTCTAGTGGGCGAGTGAGGCTCGGTGGTAGTCTCGCGGGATGCAAGACCGCGAGCTATACCGCCAGATTCTGGGCATCGAAAGTCCCTGGAAAGTCGTGCGAGTGGAGCTGCGCCGAGCCGACGGCGAAGTCCACGTCTTCCTCGAACACGACGAGCAAGTCCGCTGGCCGTGCCGCCAATGCAGCGCCGTGTGCGCACTCCACGATCATCAGCCCGAACGCCGCTGGCGTCACCTCGACACCTGTCAGTACCGCACGATCCTGCACGCCCGGCCGCCGCGCAGCGACTGCTCCGAGCACGGGCCGCGCGTCGTGCGACTGCCCTGGGCCGAGGCTTCCAGCCGCTTCACCGCGCTGTTTGAAGCTCTCGCGATCTCGTGGCTGAAGGAAGCCAGCCAGCAAGGCATCGCCGAGTTGCTGGCGCTGAGCTGGGACGAGATTCACGGCATCCTGGAACGCGCCGTGCAACGTGGGCTCGAACGTCGCGCGGCAGAGCCGATTCCCTACCTGGGCGTCGACGAGAAGAGCTTCCGCAAGCGCCATCGCTATCTCACCGTCGTCAACGATCTCAACCGCTCGCGCGTGTTGTTCGTCGCCGAGGGACGCCGCCAGGCCAGCCTGGACGGCTTTTGGAAGACGTTGAGCGCAGAGCAACTCGCCCGAGTCGAGGCCGTCGCGATGGACATGTGGGATCCTTACGTCGCCTCGACCCGGGAGCATCTCGACGAATCGGAGAAAAAGATCGTTTACGACAAATATCACATCGCGGCGCATCTGGCGAAGGCGGTGGACCAGGTGCGGCGGGCGGAGAACAAGCGTTTACTGGCCTTCGGCGACGAGCGTTTGACAGGCACGAAGTACGCTTGGCTGCGGCATCCGGCGAACTTTTCCGAGGACGCCTGGCGCGAGTTCCGCGCGCTGCGCGAAAGCGACTTGAAGACGGCGCGGGCGTGGGCGTTGAAGGAAACGGCGATGCGGCTGTTCGACTATCGTCGCGAATCGGCGGCGCGAGCTTTCTTCGAGCAATGGCGCGGCTGGGCGAGTCGCAGCCGGCTGACGCCGATGGTCACCGTAGCGCGGATGTTGACGGCTCGCCTCGAAAACATACTCACGTATCTGAAACACCGCAATGGGGTATCCACTTGACTCAGGTAACCCCAACATCTTGTGGTTGGGCTCACGGGGCCTCAGCGTCCCAGTCGGCGACGATCGATCGATACGGCGTTGGGTCCACGGCGACTGCCTGCTGCACAAGGCGGTAGAAGAGTTTTCCCCGGCTGCGTGAGTTGCGCCGGTTGAAGCGGAACACAAACTCGTCGAGGTAGTAGTCCAGATGCTCGTGGCTAACCGCGCCTTGGTGCGTGCCCAGCAGCCAGCGCTTGAGCAACGAGATCGCTTGGTGCACCCTCGGCAATAATTCCGAGGCCTGCTTGCGGCGGCCCGACAGAAAGACGATGCGATGCTGGTAGCCCTTCTTCTCCAGCGGCTCGTAGCCCAGCCAGCCGTCGGTGTGCACCACGCTTCCCGGCTCGACCGACTCCTCCACGAAGGGCATCAAACTGGCCGCCGATGCGTTCCGCACGCGCTGCATGCGGATCCGTCCTAGCCCGCGGCCTCTCTCTTCCGCGGCTACTGCAATCAAGGCTTTACGCTCGGTCTGCCGGCCGCTCACACCCTCTTCCTCAGCGCCCCAATAGGTCTCATCGACCTCGACTACGCCCGCCAATCGCTCCCGCCCCGGACGCACCATCGCTCGCCGCAGCTTGTGCATCCAGGTCCACGCGGTTTGATAGCTGCCCAACCCGAGAACGCGCTGCAGACCCAGCGCGCTGACCCCGTTCTTTTGCGAAGTGACGTGCCAGATCGCCCGGAACCACAGCCGCAGCGGCTTACGTGTGTCTTGGAAGATCGTGCCCGAGGTCACCGACGTCTGCCGCCCGCAGCGAGCGCATTCGAACCACACTTTGCGCACCGGCCAAGCCCGCTCATGCCCGCATCCCGGACAGCGGAAACCCTCCGGCCAGCGCAACGCGGACAGATAGTCGCGACAGGCCCCTTCGCTGGCGAAGCGTACCTCGAACTCGAGCAGGTCGCGTGGATAATCCTCCACGAAGGCGCATACTACATCTTGGGGTCACCTGAGTCAAGTGGATACCCAATACACCGCATTACGAACGCGGTCAGCGAGGGGTTGAACTCAAGGATTCAATGGGTCAAGGCCACGGCGCGCGGTTTCCGCAATCAACAGAACTTCATCAACGCCATCTACTTCCACTGTGGGAAACTCGATCTGGCTCCTTCGCCCACTTAAAACCCGGAAGAGCCGAACAAGTAAACCAGCTCGCCCTTTGTGAACTCGACCTTCATAAGTTCGCCGATCTTTGTACTCCATTTCATAAATATACTCTCGTTTCGGGCGAGGGCAGGCGGGCACAGCATGCTGTGCCCCTACCGATCTATTGGGTGCCTGGAAATGTAGGGGCACGGCATGCCGTGCCCGAAGTTCTGGGTGCCTGGAAATGTAGGGGCACGGCATGCCGTGCCCGAAGTTCCCGATCGTCCACCTGGCTTCTAAATCTAAATATACGTGACCGAACTTATGAAATGGACTACTTATCCACCAGGTATCCGGCGTACCATATCGGCCAATCAGGATCAGCACCGTTTGTAGACAGAAACGCCTGGTGATGGGCCTGGCCTGTTTCCCTGAATAGGTTTTCGAGGCTGTGAGTAAGATCGCTGCCGCTCATCTTTGTTCGTTCTCGTTATGGTTATTTGGAAAGCTGGCCTTCAAGCCGATTCCGGCAAAGCCTGATGTCTGCGCTGAATCCCCTGCCGCTGATTCTCCCACATTGCGGACGGCTGCCTGGATTGTTAAATCTGGCCTCCGAACCAAGTCCCGTAGCGCATGGCTGGGCGGCCGTTTTGCCCAGACCTGCGGCCTTTGGCTAACACCAGACGGCCATCTCCGGATAGGATTGAGAGGTGGTGATCGAGCAACGCCTCATGCGCTTGTCCTTGCGACCAAACTCATGGCTAGCGTGGAAGCGTATTCTAGTCGCTTCGCTCGTGATCGCTCTCTGCTGCTCCTGGTTCCAAGCTGACCTCGAGCCGCTCACCAGCGAAGAGTGGGCAACCGTCGTTGAGGCGCACAAGGGCCGTTTGCTGGTGGTCAACGTTTGGGCAAGCTGGTGTCGAAGCTGCGTCGAGCTTTTCCCTTCCGTTGTTGATCTATCGAACCGGTACAATCCCGACCGGATACAGTTCCTCTCCCTCTCGATTGACGACTCGAACGACTCCGCCGCTCTCGATCAGGCGCGGCAGTTTCTCGACAACCAGGACGCCGACTTCCCTCATTACCTGCTGACCCACGAAATCACAGAGGCACTTGAAAGCCTCGGCCTAGAAAGCATTCCGGCCGTTATTGTTTACGATGCCGAGGGGCGGTTGCGCTATCGGTTGCAAGGTGATGACGATCAAGTCCAGATCAGCACGGCCGATTTGCAGAGTGCCATCGAGTCACTCATGGAACCCGCTAGAAGCCCTAGCAGTGACTCGGATGTAAAAGGGATACTCGCGGTTCGACTGCGTTCCGGGCCGTAACCATCCAAATTAGCTTGGTTCGAAGTCCCGTAGCGAAGGGCTGGGCGGTCGTTTTGCCCAGACCTGCGGCCTTTGACTTCGAAATTCTAAAGCGCCCTGTCTATGCTGGCTATAATGGTTCTGGACCGGACGGCCCAAAGCTATTGACTTGGCTGCAACCACGCGGGTTTCGGTTTTCCGACGCTCGTCCATTTCGATTCGTCCTGCTATGGCTACAAAGAGAACCGCCGACTCCATGGCTCTTGAGAAAACGTTACTGCGACGGGTTGGTAAGGCCATTCATGAGTTCCGCATGACTCGCCACGGCGACCGTATCGCCGTGGGCGTTTCGGGGGGCAAGGACTCGCTGACACTTCTCGACGCCCCGTTGTCGCTCCAGAGAAAGTCTCCGACGAAATACACCTTGCAGGCCTTCACCGTGGAACAGGGTAAATTCACCCGCCCCATCGAGCCGCTCGCCGACTACTTGAAAACGCGGAACATTCCCTGGACCTATTACCGCGACGAGCCTTCGTTTCAGCTACTCGCCGATGATCCCGATCACGGCTGCGACCTGTGCAGCCGCTATCGACGCCGGGCGGTGTATGAGATTGCCTCGGATTTGGGCGCGAATGTGGTGGCTCTCGGGCACACAGCCGACGACTTCTGCGAATCGCTGCCGCGGAACACCCTCTACACCGGTCGGTTGAGTGCGCTGCCGGCGGTCACCTATTCTCGTTCCGGCGATTTTCGGATCATTCGGCCGCTGGTCTACGTCTCCGAGGAGGTGACTTCGGCGTACGCTGACCAACGCGCTATGCCCATCACGCCTTGTGCCTGTTCCCAGCGCACCGGAAACCGTCCGACGATCGCTGCGGGAGTTTTTGGCCGAAACTAAGAAAGGACACCCCCACGTGCTGGAAAATATCCTTTCGGCCATGAGTCGCATTGATACGCCCCGGCTGCTCGACCGGCGATTTCTCGATTTCGACCAAGGGGGGCCGTTGCCCGGCGCCCAAACCCCTGAGCTGCTTCCGGTTTTGACGAAAGGCGATTAATGGTTTCCCTACACCGCCGAGTTTCCCATGGAGGGACGCCAGGCGGAAACTGACCGCACCCGGACCAAACGTGGAAGGCCCAATATGAAATTTCTCCCCAAAGACCAACAGTTCTTCGATCTCTTTGAGAAGCAGTCTCAGCTGATCGTGGAGGCTGCTGAAATGCTGGATCAAGGCGTAACAGCGAAGAAAACCGACTGGAACACGCTGCGCATTCGGGTTCATCAGATCGAAAACAAAGGCGACGACATCACGCATGAAACTCTGACGCGGCTCCACCGGACCTTCATTACGCCGATGGAGCCCCAGGACATCCACGATATTTGTCTCCGGCTCGACGATGTCCTCGACATGGTCGACGAGGTAGCCGGGCGGTTCCACATCTTCAAGGTCACGAGCCTTCCTAGCTGCGTTCAGACGATGACACAAAACCTCGTTGCCAACAGCCATGCGACGTCCGCGGCGGTGCGGGCCGTGGCCGAAGGGAAAGATGTCTCCTCGCTGCTCATCAAGATCCACGACCTGGAGGACGAAGCCGATCAAGTGAACCACCAAGCTTTGACGGACCTATTCGACACCGAGAAAGACCCCATCCGCTTGATCAAGCTCAAGGAGATTATTGAGCTGCTGGAAGAAGCCGCTGATTCATTCGAAGGGGTGGCGCATGTCCTCGAGGCAGCCGTCGTCAAGAATGCTTGAGGCGGTTAGCTTGGCAGCCTGTTTCGTAGATTTGGTTGCGTATGTTTAGAAGCCAGGTGGACGATCGGGAACTTCGGGCACGGCATGCCGTGCCCCTACCTTTCCAGACACCCATCAGATCTCTAGGGGCACAGCATGCTGTGCCCGCCTGCGCTCGCCTGCTGGAGTACTTAGGCCCCTTGGTGCGAATCTGCCGTCGTTTTGGTCGCCAACGCCTGAACGGAGCGAGACTCAGCCGATGAGGTGCGGTCTTTCGAAAGCTAGCGAGACGACGCTACCAGGAGACGAATGGAGAACTTAGGATTCATTGTCGTTATTGTGTTCGTGGCGCTCGTTTTCGACTTTTTTAACGGGTTTAACGACGCCGCGAATGCGATCGCGACCGTGGTCGCTACTCGCGTCCTTAGCCCGGGTCACGCAGTGTTCTGGGCTGCGTTTTTCAACTTCATCGCCGCCTTCGGCTTTGGGACGGCCGTGGCGAAGACGATCGGCCAGGGCATGGTCGCGCAGGAAGCCGTCACACAGTACGTCGTGATCGGCGGCTTGTTCGGCGCCATTTTCTGGACCTGGCTTGCCTCCCACCTCGGTTTGCCCATCAGCGCCTCTCACGCCCTCGTCGGCGGCTATGGAGGGGCGGCGATGGCATACGTTGGCTTGACGCGGGGGTGGTCTCAGGTGATGACCGCGATTGTCACCGATGGCTGGGTGAAGACGGGCACGTTCATCTTTGTCGCCCCGCTAATGGGTTTGGTTGCTGGATCGCTGCTGATGATCGCAGTGGCATGGATTTTCCGTCGCGGTCACCCTTCCACCTTGGATTACTATTTCCGCCGTCTACAATTGTTCTCTTCCGCCGTGTTTAGCTTCGCCCACGGCACCAACGACGCCCAAAAGACCATGGGCATCATCGCCAGCGCTCTGTTCGCGCTCGGTCATCTGGAAACGTTTTACATTCCGTTCTGGGTCATTCTCTCGGCGCATGCGGCGATCGCACTCGGTACGTTCATGGGAGGCTGGCGGGTCATCAGAACGATGGGGCATCGTATTACCAAGCTGAAGCCGGTCGGAGGTTTCTGTGCCGAGACGGGCGGCGCCTTTACCGTCTTGCTGGCTGCCTGGTTGGGCATCCCCGCCAGCACGACGCACACGATCGCGGGAGCTATCGCCGGCGTGGGAACGGCCCAACGCGTGCGCGCCGTGCGCTGGGGCAAGGCGAGGGAAATCATTTGGGCTTGGGCACTTACGCTTCCTACGACGATCACCGCCGGCGCCCTAGGCTACATGATCATTCACGCCCTGATTCCTGGGGCGGCCTAGGATTGATCCGGTGCACCCATCAGACATGTCGCCACGAATGGCGACACGGCACGCCGCGAGGCGTGCGCCACGTCCGTGCCCAGGGCAGGCCGGCGGAATCCGAGCGTAGAGCGAGGAAGTCCGGTCAAGGCCCCACCGGATCGATAAACGGGGCAATTTCTCCGCTGCGGGGCCGCGCGGGGGTGCAAAGCCGTAGGCCTCGGGTTGTGGCGCAAGCTCTTCAGCTTGCCGCGTCGAGACTCTTCTCGACGCTTGCATTTCAGTCTTTGGTGAGGGCACCCGCTTGCCCTTTAGCTTGCAGATTGAGCGGCCGATTGCGGCCCACTGGCCCAAACGTCCGATAAGACTAGCAGAAGGGCCGGCGACGGGAGGGTAAACCCTTGACGGCCGTAGGGTTTCTCCGAGTTCGCAACTCGGCGGAAAAACCTAGGCGCCGAGCTTGCCCAGTGAACGAGAATTGACTTATGATCTTCTGAAACCCGTAGCCTGAAACCTGTGGTGACGGGTTTCGTCCAACTGATTACTAAAGCGTTCGCTGATGGAGCCTCGGATGGAGATCATCGGCAATCGAAAATACTTCGAAATCCCGGGCGGGAGCACTCATGAGTTGCCGCCGCTGCTGCTCAAGGAAAGTGCGAATCCCGCCTCGGTCGAGGAGGTGGTTCACCTCGCTGAGGGAATTGTGAGCTCCGAATCCCTTATTCCCGACGAGGTTTATGAGTCGTCTTCATCGGAGGCGTCAGTGGACCAGAGACGGTTCACTCTGGCGCTTACGCTGGCTGAACAATATTCACAGTTTTTGCGCCACTGGGAGTGGGGCGAGTCCATTTGGGAATGGATCCACCAGTGCGAGATTACCTTCGAGGCCAAACCGATCTTACGACCGCTGATCCGTCCGGACGTTTGGCCCCACGCCAACCATGCCAGCTTCGTGACTTTGTTGTCGGACAAGGCGATACCGAGCGGGCAGGTCAACTTGGAGAGTGCCGTCGGCGCCCGACTCACGTTTCGCCAGCCTCCTCCCATTGACTGTTTGTCCGATAAATTCCTCTACCTGTTGAATGCCTCATTGGCCCAAAAGGCGTACCACATCTGGGCCGATGCGGCCGAGGAGATCTCTCTGCCGCCCGAGCGCTTTCATTTTCTCGTGATGGGCAGTGAGATCCGAGAAGTATAAGCTCCATCGGGCCGATGGCCCGCTCCGCGGCTCCTCTTGTTTCTCGGGCGATTGACATCCGAGTTCGGTTAGCGGGGTAAGTGAAAACCGACTGCGGGGCGACTACTTCACCGGCTCAACTCGGCTTGGCGATTGTCGAAAATCTCCCTCGGAGAACTTTACCGCTAAAAATGTGTGCTCCAATGCCGATATCGATATTCGGGGGACTGTGCGCTCACCGAGTCATCTAGCGATAAAAAAAGCTGTTCCCGGGTCGCGGGACTTGGAGGTCGACTACCGGTCAAAACTTCTCGCCTCAGTCGAGAAGCTGCCTCCGCTTCCGGTAGTCCTAAACCAACTCCTCCAGATGCTGAACAGTTCGAACGCGTCTTCCGGCCAAATCGCCGTCATCATCGAAAAAGACAGCGTCTTGAGCGGAGCCGTGTTGCGCAATGTCAACTCAGCCTACTATGGACTGCCGAGCAGGGTTTCCTCGATTCGCCACGCTGTCACCCTGTTGGGCTTCGCCACCGTCCTAAATCTGGCGCTGGCCTTTTCCATGCGCCAGATGCTCGTCAAGCCGCAAATGCCCTCCAGACGGCTGTATTCCCAGTATTCTCAACACGCTTTGGGATGCGCGATCATGACCCAGTTCCTGGCACACTACACACGCTCGGAGGAGATCGAAGCCGCCTTCGCCGCCGGATTGTTTCACGACATCGGACGCTTGCTGATCATCGTTACCCTCCCTGAGATGATTCCCGAAATCGTAGCCCATTGGGAGCAAAGCGACGGATCGCTGGAAGACTCCGAACAGCAGATTCTCGGTGTGACTCATTCAGAACTTTCCGGCGTTGTTCTGGCCAGGTGGAAGCTGCCCCAGAGGATCCAACAGGCGGTGGTGTTTCACCATCACCCCGACTCCTCACCTTCCGTCCCTGGGCAATCGGTTTCGCTAGCACATCTGGTTCACGCCGCTGACCTCTATGCCCGATTCTACGGGTTAGAAGTCCTTTCTTCTCAGAAACATCCTGCTGAATCTCCCGATCATGCCTTCGAGCAGATCGGCCTACGCGAGTGCCTCCCTGAGCTGCTCGAGCGCTTCGAGTCCGAGTTCCAGTCCATTCGGGGCGTTTTCCAATAGATCGCCCTCTAAGACTTTTTCTTACTCAGCACGCTCCAGAAGTACCGATCCATGTTAAGATAAAGTGGTTCCTCTGGGTTTCTAGTGGGCTAGTGAGGCTCGGTGGTAGTCTCGCGGGATGCAAGACCGCGAGCTATACCGCCAGATTCTGGGCATCGAAAGTCCCTGGAAAGTCGTGCGAGTGGAGCTGCGCCGAGCCGACGGCGAAGTCCACGTCTTCCTCGAACACGACGAGCAAGTCCGCTGGCCGTGCCGCCAATGCAGCGCCGTGTGCGCACTCCACGATCATCAGCCCGAACGCCGCTGGCGTCACCTCGACACCTGTCAGTACCGCACGATCCTGCACGCCCGGCCGCCGCGCAGCGACTGCTCCGAGCACGGGCCGCGCGTCGTGCGACTGCCCTGGGCCGAGGCTTCCAGCCGCTTCACCGCGCTGTTTGAAGCTCTCGCGATCTCGTGGCTGAAGGAAGCCAGCCAGCAAGGCATCGCCGAGTTGCTGGCGCTGAGCTGGGACGAGATTCACGGCATCCTGGAACGCGCCGTGCAACGTGGGCTCGAACGTCGCGCGGCAGAGCCGATTCCCTACCTGGGCGTCGACGAGAAGAGCTTCCGCAAGCGCCATCGCTATCTCACCGTCGTCAACGATCTCAACCGCTCGCGCGTGTTGTTCGTCGCCGAGGGACGCCGCCAGGCCAGCCTGGACGGCTTTTGGAAGACGTTGAGCGCAGAGCAACTCGCCCGAGTCGAGGCCGTCGCGATGGACATGTGGGATCCTTACGTCGCCTCGACCCGGGAGCATCTCGACGAATCGGAGAAAAAGATCGTTTACGACAAATATCACATCGCGGCGCATCTGGCGAAGGCGGTGGACCAGGTGCGGCGGGCGGAGAACAAGCGTTTACTGGCCCTCGGCGACGAGCGTTTGACAGGCACGAAGTACGCTTGGCTGCGGCATCCGGCGAACTTTTCCGAGGACGCCTGGCGCGAGTTCCGCGCGCTGCGCGAAAGCGACTTGAAGACGGCGCGGGCGTGGGCGTTGAAGGAAACGGCTATGCGGCTGTTCGACTATCGTCGCGAATCGGCGGCGCGAGCTTTCTTCGAGCAATGGCGCGGCTGGGCGAGTCGCAGCCGGCTGACGCCGATGGTCACCGTAGCGCGGATGTTGACGGCTCGCCTCGAAAACATACTCACGTATCTGAAACACCGCATTACGAACGCGGTCAGCGAGGGGTTGAACTCAAGGATTCAATGGGTCAAGGCCACGGCGCGCGGTTTCCGCAATCAACAGAACTTCATCAACGCCATCTACTTCCACTGTGGGAAACTCGATCTGGCTCCTTCGCCCACTTAAAACCAGGAAGAGCCGATAAAGTACTAGTACCAGATGGCCAAGGGGTACATAGATCCTAGGTGAAACGCCCCCAGCCCGAAGATGTATGACCCACAAAGGCCGAGCAAGGGTACGATCCAGTCGTAGTAAAAGGAGTCGCGGGTGAGCCTCCTTGCTGAGTTTGTTTATCTTCAGCTTCTTGATGTGCTGACGACTATTGCTTTCCTTCTGCAAGGCGTGGGCGAGGGGAATCCAATTGTCAGCTGGGTGATTCGCTACGGGCCGCATCCCATCGGCTCGCTTTTCTTGATGAAGGCTGTCGCTGTCGCCATGGCAATAGTCTGCGTGTACCGGCACCGGGAAGGGCTGTTGCGAAAGGTGAATATTTTCTTTGCGGTGGTAGTGCTGTACAACCTCGCGGTCCTGATCATTACCTCTCCAGCTGTGCAATAACGCTCTCAGTCCGCGGCTGTAGGGCTGTCCGTTGCGGTAAAAATCTGCGAGAACAATCGTCTGGTCTCCGTGCGTACTTGCGCGACGAGGTCCGCCAAGGACTCTCCGTGAAGCCGGACACCACTCCACCGCCCGAGTAGTTCTGTTGCCATTTCGAGCTGCGAGCGCGAGGTAGGTATTCTATTGGTCGGTCCGGCGGAGACGCGAATGCCGTGGTCTAGCGAGCGGAAGAAGACCGCCAACCGAGCTATCGTCTCCGCTTGGCTCGTGGTGAGGCTGTGGCTAGTCCGCAATATCTCGATTCTCTGCGGCGTGTTGAGCGAACGGAAAAACAACCCCGCGTCTCGTAGTCGCAGGTACATGAGGATGAAGTCAATGTCGTAGTAACCACCAGCTCCCGCCTTGAATGGATGCGTCTGGCCCTGTTCCTCATCGAGCTTCTGACGCATCGCTACGAGCATCGGGCCGAGATGGCTGCTCGTCCCATAACGGTGCCAGTCTACCTCCTGCAGTTCGCTGAGAAATCCCGTTCCCCGTTGAAGGTCTCCGGCAACAGCGCGCGCCTTCATGTAAGCGATGCCTTCCCAGGCTTCCGCCTTCTCGGCGAAATATCGCTTAAAGGACGACTCGGTCTGGACCAATTCGCCATCCCGTCCCATGGGCCGCAGGCGGGTATCGATCGTAAAGATGAGGCCTTCTTGCGTATAACTGCTGATGACGTTAATCAGCCGCTCAACGACGGATGTCCAGAATGGCTTTGCGGGGACAGCGTCGTCGGGCAACGCGAAAACCAGGTCGGCATCGGATCCTAGATCAAACTCGCGCATCCCGAGCCGGCCCATAGCAATAACGTGCAAGTGATGATCAGGCCGTGATTGTTTCGAGCTCCGGCAGACTTCTTGCACCGAGATTTCGTAGGCCGCCCGGATCACCTCGTCAGCAAGGTCACTGGTTTTTTGGAGAGTCGAGAAGATCGGATGGCGGTTATGGATGCTCTCGCCAAGGATTTGTAGCATTTGACGGCGATAATAGCGTCGCAGCGCCTCGGACTTCTCGAGCAGCGGTGCGTCGCTCTCGGGCAAGTCAGCCAGTTCGGGGGGGACTTGGGTCTCGTTCGATTCGTTTTCCGTCCCGCGACCACCGGCCGACCTGGCCTCATCACCGGAAGTTGGTTCGCCGGCCTCGCTGGCGATGGTTTTCAGGTATCGAACATCGGAAGGGTGCCGAATGAGATGCTCCGCCAGGAAGGAGCTGTGCTCGATCAGGTCACCCACGCAGCTCATGAGCCGCGGCTGCTCTTCAAACTCGGCGAGCAATGTCGGCATGGAGATGACTTTGTTGATGAAGTGCTCGAAATGGTGTCTGCCCCATCGCATGGGTAGCGATGAAATGATGGCTGCCAGATCCGGAAGGTGCTTCTCGATGTGGCGGAGCTGGCTGCGCCAGCTGTGGGCAGTGTGTTTTTCGATGTGTTCCTCGCTTTCCGGTAACTCCGCCGCCTCCGATATGGGAAGGGTGCCGGTAGGCTTTTGCGCGCCGATCACGCGGTCGTAGATTTCGGTGACGTTGGTTAGGTGAGACTTCACCCGGCCCAGCATCCCCGGACCAACGCCTCGGGACGAAGCCTCGCCGTGCATTCTACGGTGCAGCAACATTTGCGCGTCTTCTTTGTTGGGGATGGTATGTGTTTGGCGATCGTGCTCGAGTTGCAAACGATGCTCGAGGGCCCGCAAGTAGTGGTAGGCGGCATTGAGCTTGGAGTAGTCGGGCATCGAGAGGTACCCTTTATCCCTAAGCCTGTGGAGCGCGTAGAGAGTGCCGCCGCTCCGCACCCAGGGATCGCGCCCGCCGTAGAGCCGTTGCATGCACTGCACCAGGAACTCAATATCGCGTATGCCGCCGCGAGCCAACTTGACGTTGAGGCCCTCCTTGGCGCGCAAGCCGAGATCTCGCCGAATCCGGTCTCGAGTTTGGGCCATTCGCTCGACGGTCGAGAAGTCCGTGGTTGTCCGGTAAATCAAATCTTCGACCATTTTCAGGAAACTGTGTCCCAGCTGCGACGATCCCGCGGCCGGGCGCGCCTTGATGAGCATCTGCAGTTCCCAATCCCGAGCGCGGCGGTGGTAGTACTGCATCATGGACCTAAGCGGAAGCACTAGTTCTCCCATGCTTCCCTCCGGCCGCAGCCGCAAGTCGATCCGGTAGCAAGACCCTTCCACTGTCCGGTGGCACAGAACCGACGTCAGACGGTGAGCAAGCTGGGTGGCGAAGTCACGGTTCGCAACCGGGATCGGCCCGGCCGTTTCACCGTCGTGGGTGTAGAGAAACATGAGGTCTATGTCAGAGCTGTAGTTGAGCTCGAGAGCACCTAGTTTCCCCAGCGCCAAGACAGCGAACTCGCACTCGATCGGTCCGCTTTCAGCCGGCGCCAGCGGCCGCCCAAACCGCTGCGAGAGTTGCTGTTGGACCTGTTCTTGCGCACCCTGTAAGATCGCGTCCGCGAGGTTGGATAACTCCAGGGTGACCTCCGCCAAGGTTGCTAGGCCTAGAAGATCGCGCATCGCGATTCGCAAAACGTGCATTCTCTTGAAGCGTCCCAGAGTCCGCGCGACATCCGCCTCGCTCGAAGACGCGTCCAACCAGCCGAGGTCGGAGCGAATCTCCTCGCGCGAGAGTACTCGATACAACTTCTCTTCCCGCAGCGCCCATTCAAGTAGCTCAGGATGACGGAAGAGAGTTTCCGCTAGAAAATGGCTATGAGAGAAAATCGCTAACGCTGCGCGCAGCCGGCTAACCGGGGAAAACAGCTGTCTCAGGGGCTGACTGCAAGTCTTGGCGTAACGCTCAAGGTGGTTGAGCGCCGAATCGGGATCGGGAACCTGCCGAATGAGACGTTCCAGAGTATCGAGGCCGTTCTCGGGAAGGTAAGGCTCCAGGCTCCTGATGTTTTTTCGCGCCCCGGCTGGGTCTCGGAATGTGATTCGCTGGAAAAGTGGGTCCACCGCTTCTGAAGATACCGCAGCCGGCCTGCCTGCACCTAGCCCGCTTTTCTCACAAATTTCGCCGGTTCGCGACCAAGACCCGTTGTTCTCGTAGGGGCCGACCACCGTGTCGGCCCATTACCGATCAATGACGTTGTTCTCGTAGGGGCCGACCACCGTGTCGGCCCATTACCGATCCATAACATTATTGAGTCCTAATCTGTGGAAAAGACCGTACATCGATACTATTGGGGGGGGGGGGGGGCACAGCCCGTACCTACGCACCCCGCGTGAGAAAGGCGCTAGCCCTGGGAATCAAGTCGCTCGTGATCCGTGGAATTGGATGTTGACGTTCGATTTCCTATAATGGCATCGCGTGAAAAACCGGTCGCGCGGGCAATCTTGTCTTCATGCCTGGCGTGAAAAAAAGGAACAGGAAGGCTCTGCCGTGCGTCGGTTGGGTAGAGGGAAAGGGCGAAGGGAGGTAGTCTTTTGCCAACAAGGCTGATCGGGTTTGCAGGCCGAGCGAAGACGGCGTCAGTGGTTTTAGCAGTTCTAACGGTGGGTCTTGTCTTCACGACAAGTTACTTCAAGTTGTCTGCCCAAACTCGGCAGGAGCGGGCCAAACATTTACTCGCCCAGTGTTTGGAGGCGATTGGCGGCGATGCGTTCCTTAACGTGAGGAATATGGTCCAGAAGGGCCGCGCTTATTCTTTCCAGCGACAAAACCTTCGCGGCTTGGCCGTCATGTCCATCTACAGCCGCTTCGAGCCGATGCGCGAATCGGACGACCCGGATTGGCTTCCCGTCAGCAGGCGGGAGGTCTACACAGAGAAAGGCGACTATTACGTCTTGTTTCAAAACGGCAAGGGCTGGGAAGTGACATTTCGCGGCGCCCGGCCCCTTCCCGAGGATTCGTTGCTGAGGTATCGGGAGTCTACTCGCCGGGACATCTTTTACATCCTGCGCTATCGCTTCGACGAGCCGGGCATGTACTTCTATTACGCTGGCACCGAGATCATCGACAACGTGCCCACTCACGCCATAGAGATCGTCGACGGTCGGGGCGAGGCCGTGACCGTGTACTTACGAATGTCGGATAACCTTCCGGTGCAGCAGGTTTATATTCGCCGGGACCCGAAGACGCGCATCCCTTACGAGGAGAAATCTCTTTTCTCGAAGTACCGCAAGGTGGGTCGCGTGACCGTGCCCTGGAATGTCCAGCGCCGGCGCGACGACTCCAAGATCTTTGAGCTGTTCGGTCAGACAGCCGAAATCGATCGTGCCCCGGCCGAAATGTTCGCTCTCAAGAAAAAGCTAGCGATCCTCCCCCCGAAGCCCTAGCGGCCCGTGGTGAAAGTGCGGTGAGACAAAAAATGGGGACTCGTGGTGACATCGATTCCCGTCGTGGCGCACGCTCTCAGCGTGCCGCGTCGAGACTTATCTCGACGCCTGGGGCCGTTCCAACCAAAAACGACGAAACAAACCCAATCTCGCCGAACCCGCATGGAAACAACGCCTTCCCGGCCAACGGAAGCCCTGCCCCGACAGCCAGGGATGGATGCCGCGCCGCTCAGTCCCGTTCACGCGGCTTTCGTAGGCCGTTGCTAGGCCAGTCGTTTTACGGCTGGTACCGCGCCCCGCACTCCCGGTGGTTCCCTCTGGCGCTCGGCCGCCTCCAGCGCCCGAGCGGGGCCTGGGGTGGGGCGACAGCGAGCCTCCAGGGGCGGCTCGCTGATCTCGAGCAATCATCCATTTCTGCTAGGTTACCCTCAGATCCCGTTGGCTCCGAGGTCGGTCCGGTCCTCAAACTGCGGCCTCTCGACGTCTAGGAAGGAGACCCGTGCCAGTGAGGCCTTTGTTTTGATCCGGTCCCCTGACGGTACCCATGGTTCAGCCTCGAACCCGGCAAGCGAAAATCGCCCTATTCTTGGCGGCAACCTTCTTGGCGCTGGCGACGGCCGAGTTTGCCGCGCGCTACCTTTTTACGGCTCCGCTGCTCGACCTGCCCATCTACCGGCGTGACACCCAAGGCAACTTGTTGCTCAGACCAGGTCTGCGCCGGCGTCACGTCACCCGGCACTGGGACGTGACTGTCGCCGTTAATGAGCAGGGCTGGCGCGACTCCAGCTATCCGACCCCCAGTGGAGGGCCGACGTTACTCGGGCTGGGCGATTCGTTTGCTTTTGGCTGGGGTGTCGAGCTGGAAGAGTCGCTGTTCTTTCTGGTTGAGGAGCGGCTCAAGCGAGTCCGGGCAACGCGTTTCGTTAAAGCGGGTGTGCCGGGTACAGGGCCGAGCGACCAATGGAAGCTACTGCCGGCATTGTGGGAGCGTTACCGACCGAGCATCGTGGTGCTGGTCTTTTTCGTCGGCAATGATTTCACTGATGTCCAAATGGGAGGCTCTTCTCAGTTCGAGGTGCGAGACGGTTACCTCAGGCGTCGTCCACTCCCGGATCAGCCTGACTCCTGGATCAAGGATGTCAGCTGGTGGCTGGCGCGATATTCTCGGCTCTTGCAATGGCTCCGCGCCGCGCAATGGAACTGGGCCCGGTCCGAGTTGGATTCGACAGCCCCTGCCAACTCTGTGCCAAGAGGATGGGACGCTTGGCTGCGGGAGTTCGCTCAGGTTCACCTTCGGAGCTATCCGGAGCGAACGGAGAGGGCCGTGCACCTTACCCTCGACTACCTCGGGCGCCTTGCTGACTTTTGCCGAGCTCGGTCCACGGTCTTCGCGCTCGTGGTAGTACCACGCAGCTATCAGGTGTATCCCGGGGAGTTGGCGGAACTCAAGAGCGCCTTGCAGTTGACGGACGGCGAGTTGGATCTCGACCGGCCTCAAAGGATCCTCCGTGAGTGGGCCCGCCGGCGGGAAGTTCTCCTTCTCGACTTGCTTCCCTGGTTCCGAAGAAGTGTTGGAGTAGAGCCGAATAAGCGCCTTTTCTACTATCCTGACGCCCACCTCAACCCGGCCGGACACGGCGTGGCCGCCGAGGCCCTGTACTCCTTCCTCACCGAAACGAGGCTCACGCGGGCTGCCTTGACGCCGCATGGCTCTGAACATTAACCTGTAGCACGGTGGGAGTGGTTCTCGCGGCCTCCTACCGGACTGCAAGAGACTCGCCTCGGCAATTTCCCATGATTCTTGTAACAGGAGGGGCCGGGTACATCGGAGGCATAGTCGCCCAGCGGCTTATAGCGCGGGGTGAAACAGTCTGCGTCTACGACAATCTGTCTCGCGGACATCGCGACGCTGTGCCCGCGGACGCGCTTTTCGTGCAAGCGGACCTGGCCGACCGGGATCGGCTGCGCCGCGTCCTCGCCGAGGACTCCGTTCGTGCGGTTATTCACTTCGCGGCCTTCGCGCTCGTGGGCGAGTCGATGGAGAAGCCGGGATTGTACTTCCACAACAACCTCACAAACACCCTAGGCTTGCTGGAGGAGTCGCAGCGAGCCGGGGTTGATCGCGTCGTGTTTTCCTCTAGCTGCGCCATTTTTGGCGACCGCAACCCGTCCCCTCTCTCCGAAGCAGCGCCGACAAACCCCATCAGCCCGTACGGCGAGTCGAAACTGGTGGTCGAGAAGGCGCTCCATTGGTACCGTGAGATTCATGGTATGAGCTACTTCGCGTTGCGTTATTTCAACGCCTGTGGGGCGTCGAAGGGACGGGGCGAGCGGCACGATCCCGAGACTCACCTTGTTCCCCTTGTACTGAACGTGGCGGCGGGAGAGAGTGATTCCATTGCTCTCTTTGGGACCGATTATCCGACTCCCGACGGCACCTGCATCCGCGACTACATCCACGTGGAAGATTTGGCCGATGCTCACATTGAGGCCATGCAAGCGCCGGCCGAACTTAGTGGATGCTACAACCTCGGCACCGGGCGGGGGCATTCCGTCCGCCAGGTCATCGACACCGTTCGCGCTGTCACCGGCCGGCCGGTGAAGGATGTTGTCTCGGCCCGACGTGCCGGCGATCCCCCGGAGCTGGTTGCCGATCCCAAGAAGATGCAGCAAGAGCTCGGCTGGCGGGCCAAGCACGACCTCGAATCGGCGGTTCGCGACGCCTGGGAGTTCAAGATGCGGTCGCGCTAGGAGTCGGCGGGCCCCAGGGACTTTCTTCGCGCGGCCTAAGCTCGATTTCAGTTGCGTCCGGATGCCCTCCGCCGGCCCACTGATCGTTCTCAGACAAGACACAGATCCCTTGCGTCGTCCGCGAGCTTGCTGATTTTCATGAAACCGGAAACCACCGCGTCAGCCCGTTCGACCGGCAAGGTTCAGTCGTTCTACGAGGACTATGTCCGCCACCACGTCCCCTATCACGAGAGTCCGACCGGGATCAAAAGCTTGATCTTGCGAGTGCTCCCCTATTGGTCGTGGCGCGAGTGGCGGTTTTGGCGCCGGTATGTTCCGAAAGGGGGCCGGTTGCTTGATATCGGCTGTGCCCGGGGCAGGGAAATCTTCGTCGAGAGAGCTGAGGCGTGCATCGGGGTTGATATCGCACTAACGGCGCTGCGCGACTGCCGCAACCACTACGACCTAGCCCTGCAAGCAAGCCTGGCCTCGATTCCGTTCGGCGACGAGTCGTTTGAATGCGTCGTGAGCTCGCACGTGATCGGCCACATCCCCGAGGCCGAGAAGCACCGGGTGTTATCGGAAATTGCGCGGGTCCTCCAGCCTGGAGGGATGAGCCTTCACCTCATCGAAACCGACAGTTGCCATCCTCTTGTGCGGTTTGCCAAGCAAAGACGGGATCTCTACCAACGCTTCTTCATTGACCCGGATGGTCACGTCGGTTTGGAGATGCCCGGGCGAGTCCTCGAGCGCTTCGCGCGGCTGGGGTTGCGCTGCAAGCAATGTTATCGTATGGACGTCGGGCCCTTTCACCCGCGAGTTTTTCTCAAGCATTTCGATAACGAGTACCGTCAGCTTTCTCGCAGCATCGATCGTCGGGCGCGGTTGTGCCGCTGGATCATGGATGCTCCGGCCGCGCTGGCGGTAGTCGAGGTTGCGCTGGGGATTTTCCATTACACTCTGGGCCAATGGTTTTATCGGCTGGATCGTTCCACGTTTCTAGCCGTAGTGTTTGAAAAGCCCGCCGGGCGCTAGAAAATGGCGCCTCGTCCAGCCTGTAGGAGCGGTCGTGGCGTGATGTAGATCGTTCCATCGCTCCTCTTTGAAGATCTCTCCCCAGCCACTGTCTTGTCTGCCGAAGGCAAGAATGTTTGGTAGTTTGCATCGAGAGTGGATCGTGGAACTCGCCGTCATCGGCTACCGGCTTTGTGAACCGCTTACGGGGGTTGGCCGCTATCTGCAAGCCCTCCTCTACCAATGGTCTCGTCTGGAAACGCCCTTCCGCCGCGTCGTCGTCTACTGTCCGCGCGAGCCGAACATCCCGCCGGATGCGATTCGCCCTCCCGTGGAACTGCGAGTCGTCGGGAGTCGCTTGTCCTCGCTTTTGTGGGAAAACCTTTTCCTGCCGCCGGCGATGGATCGCTGTGACTTGCTGTTTGCTCCCTACACTCTTCCGTGGAGTTGCTCGGTGCCGGCCGTGGTATCGAATCTCGGCATCTACGAGTCTCGGCCCCGTGATTTTCCCGTCGGCCGGCGGCTTCGGTCGTTGGCCGGTTTTCATCACGCCGTTCACGAGGCTCGAATGGTGATTGCCAATTCCAAAGCAACCCGCCGGGACCTGGTTCGCTTTTATGGCGTCAAGTCCTCGAAAGTGCAAGTCATCTATCCAGGCGTCGACCAGCCGTTTTTGCCCGCTCCGCCGCCGGATCGGCCTCCTGAGGACATTCGAGACAGGCTTGACATTCCGAACGGGCCCTTCTTTTTGTTCGTCGGCAAGTTATCCCGGAGTCGGAACATCCCCCTGCTATTGGAGGCTTTTCGCCAACTGACGGATTCGGGAAACGTTCCTCACTCGCTCGTGATTGTAGGGCCGGACCATCTCGGCATCCGCGTGCAGGAACGAATCGGGGCTATGCGGCTTGCGGGGAGGGTCGTGTACCTCCCTTACCTCGATAGCGAGTCGTTGGCCGATCTCTATCGGCAAGCGGCGGCCTTTGTGCTGCCAACCTTGGGGGAGGGTTTCTCTTTCACGGTTCTCGAGGCGATGGCGTGTGGTGCTCCGGTCGTGGTCTTCGATCACGTTGCGCTCGAGCGCGGCGTGCGGGAGGCGGCGCTGGTCGTCCGCGACACGAGTGTGGAAGGTTTGTCCCGTGCTCTTTCGGACGCCGCCCACGAATCCACGCAGCGACGGCTGCGGCAACAATCCCTCGACTGCGCTAGGCAGTTCAGCTGGCGAAAGACAGCTCAACAGACAGCCACGGCTTTGTTAGCTGCGCTTCCACGCATGGGAAGATAAGATCTCCCGTGTGTGTTAGGTTGAGTCACCTTCCGCGTTGTTTGAGAAGAGTGTGGCCGCCCTCTCTTTTTTTCGCCGCCCTCCTATTCGCATCACCCCTGGCGGGCCACCGCATGGAAGGCGATCTTGGAGAGAGTCGATTTCCCGCGCGGCCGCGTTCGCCCGAATTTCAGTCTCGACCTCTCCCTTGGAGTCGGGCTTTGGCAACGCGACCACCGCTCGTTGCGGCTCCAAGTTGACGTGCTCAACGCCACCGATCGACTGAACCTTATCAATTTCTCGGGCCTGTTCTCGGGAACTGCGGTAGCTCCTTCGCGCACGATCGGCGCTCGCCCGCGGATGGTATTGTGATCGGCGCTGGGGCGATGGAGTGTGGTCCGGGTGTACAATTGAGGGCTTCGCGCTGCCCAGCGTCGATGCCGATGTACAAGCCGGCCGGCACCGTGGTCGTGGCGTTTCGCGGTTCTTGCAATCCTTGCCGCGTCGCCGGGCCGGGTCGCCACCGGTGGAGGAACCGTGGAAATATCTCAATTATGCGAAGCGGACCTCGATCTACTCCGCAAATACGACACCCCGACGATCTGTAACGTCATTGAACTGTTTCAAATCCGTTCCCAGACGGAAGGCTATATGGATGCCCGTGTCCGGGCTTGTTATCCCACGTTGCCGCCGATGGTCGGGTACGCCTCAACCACTACGCTGCGAAGTTCTGCCAAGCCGGGTAAGGAGGACGTCTACTCGTCCCTGGACGCCCAAGTGGCTGGCTTTGCCGGCTTGCCGCAACCCGTGGTCGTCGTTTTCCAGGATCTTGACGACCCGCCAACAGCTGCTACGTTTGGTGAAGTGATGGTGAGCACGTACAAGGCTTTCGGCGCGGCCGGTCTCGTGACCAGTGGAACAGCCCGTGATCTCGAGCAAGTGCGTGCGCTCAACTTCCCCTGTTTCAGCGACGGTGCGATTTGCTCCCACGGCTATCCCCGAATTGTTGATCTCCATGTGCCGGTCCGCGTCGGTGGATTGATGGTCCATCCAGGTGACCTGCTTCACGGCGACGCCAACGGGGTCACAAACATTCCTCACGAAATCGCTTCCGAAATTGCTCATGCCTGCGAAGAGTTCGTTGCCGCCGAGCAAGTGACCATCGACTACGTCAACGCCGGCGGCGTGACGCCGGAAGGTTTCGCGCAGGCGCGGGGTGAGTGCGTTCGCCTTATTCGTGAGTTGGGGGGGCGAGTACGAGCGAAGCGGTAGCCTGGACGGAGTTCACGCTGCGACATACGAGCGCATCCGCCGCTTACACCAAGAACGGCAGCTCGATCAGAATCTCGTCCTGTTTGGCGAAGGGCGCTCCGCAGTGGGGGCAGAACTGGAAGGGGTACTTGCTGGGCTGCTCGTACTCTCCGCCGCACTCGCCGCACTGAATCTCGTCGTTGCCGTAACGCTCATGCTCGATGACCTTCCGAGACTCGTCTATCCGGGCGTCACGTCCATTGATCGAGAGCGAACACCAGGGGCAAAAATGGTAGGCCTCGAAATCGTCCTCGGGATAGGGGAGTAGGCAGCGAGCACAAAAGCGCGTATCTTCCGCTGTGCGGTCTAGGTGGTCGAGCATTTCCGCCCGCAGCCACAGCAACGTTTGCCGAATTTTCGCCCGGGTATCTTCGTTCACGAGCGGTCTCCCAAATGCCTAAACCTCATATCGGCTGACCTTGGGAACGGGTGCGAATCCGTCGCGTCTTCCACGGTTCCGCTTGCGCCCCTAGATCATATCACCGCTCCGGAGCATCAGCCTGATCTCGTCGGCAAGTTCGCGGGCGGTCATTCGACGACGGTCGAGGGAGCTCGTAGAGTAGCTGGCCTCTGTTACATTGGAAGGCCACTTATGGCCAATAAGCAACATCTCGATATCCTCAAGCGTAGCATCGATGCCTGGAACGAATGGCGGCAGGAGAATCCCAGTGTGTCGCCCGATCTTGCCGAGGCCGACCTCAGCCAGGCTGACCTCGCGGTAGCAAATCTTTCCCGGGTGGACTTGGCCGGAGCGAGTTTGGTTATGGCGAATCTCAACGCGGCCGACTTGCGCGACGCCAACCTGACCGGTGCGAACCTTGTTGGCTGCCGTATGCTCGGAGTGGACTTGGTCAGCGCAAATCTCAGCGGCGCCGACCTACGCACCGCCGAGGACCTCACCCAAGAGCAGATCAATGAAACAAGGGGCGACGCCGACACAAACCTGCCGGAGGGCTTGGAGCGGCCCAAGGACTGGGCGCTGGAAGCGGAGCGCAAGTAGCGAGTGCGGTGGCAAAATGCCGGTTGACTTCTGTTCGCAAAATTGCGAAAATCAGTTGAGGATCGTCTGGCTTATTGAAAACTGAGATCGTCTTCTACCGGGAGGGCGATGGCTCCGTTCCGATCCTGCGGTGGCTTGAAAAGCTTCCTCTAAAGGCGCGAGACAAGTGCTTGGTTCGCCTCGTCCGGCTGGAGCAACTGGGGCATGAACTGCGTCGTCCCGAAGCCGATTGCCTGCGCGACGGCATCTACGAGCTGAGAGCGAGTTATCAGGGCAATCACTACAGGGTGCTTTACTTCTTCAGTGGTCAGGCGTTTGTTGTGGTCTCTCACGGTCTAGTGAAACTCAGAGTCGTGCCGCCCCAGGAGATCGAGAAGGCCTTGCGACGAAAACGGCAGTTCGAGGCCGATCCTGAAACTCACACTTTTAATCCGGAGTCTTGAGCATGCCAAAGAGGCGAAAGTTCAGATCAACAGCCGTTCAGTACGCCTATGACCGATTTGTCGGGGAAGACGCTGAGCGGATCGAGTCTTTTGAGCAGGAACTGCTCAACGCGGAGATTGCTCGTAAGATCTATGATCTACGCACGAAGGCGAACCTCAGTCAGAGAGAGTTGGCAAAGAGAGTTGGAACGACAGCCTCGGTGATTTGCCGGCTCGAAAACGCGGACTACGAGGGCCACTCCCTGTCTCTGCTCAAGCGCATTGCGGCAGCGCTGAACAAGCGGCTGGAGATTCGGTTTGTGTCGGCGCGACCGAGACTACAACGGGGGGAGAAGGCGTCTGTTCAATGAAAATCATGACTCGCCATCTCTAACGTTACGTGCTTCAGTGGCTTGATCACCCTCGCCCGCACGTGAATGACTCCGTCTTGTTTTTGCAAGACTCCTTCGACGAGCAAGAACGGTTCGCCGGTAACCAGCACGCGGTTGTCTTGAAACTTGTCCGGCGTGATGACGACATTCGACACTCCGGTTTCGTCCTCTAGCGTAAGGAACACGAAGCCTTTCGCCGTTCCCGGACGTTGGCGGGTGATGACAGCGCCGGCGACTCGCACCCAGCGTCCGCTGGGGTGATCCGCGAGTTGCACGGCCGGCAGGACGCCAAGAGCATGCAACGGTTCTCGAAGATAGTGCATGGGGTGGGGTCCCGTGGTCATCCCAGAGCCTCGATAGTCGGCGTCAAGCCGTTCGAGGGGATTCATCGGCGCCAGCGGACAAGGGTCTTGCTCGTGAGCCGTTAGCGGTGAACCGTGAGCCGGGGATTTGTTGGTTTGTTGAACCGTTGAACCATGGTTCTTTCTTGACCTCTGAAACTTGTCACCTAACGACTGCTTCTCATTGGCAGTGACGCCCGGTGGCGGCGCAGGCATCCTTGCCTGCCGTGTAGGGGCACGGCATGCTGTGCCCTCATGGGCTGCCGAAAGACGGTGTGATGGACCGGCAGGATTGCCGGTCCCTACTTTGTTGTGCTCCGATGAACCGGCAGGATTACCGGTCTCTACTTTGCTGTGCTCCGATGGACCGGCAGGATTGCCGGTCGCTACTTTGCTTTGCTCTGATGAAGCGGCAGGATTGCCGGTCCCTACCGTTGTGTTCCTTGTCGCTTGGCGTTTGCTCCTCTCTTCAAACAGTGGCCCTGTCGGACGCCAGGCTTTTTCGATTTGCCAGAGAGCTTTGCGGCGGTGCAAACCCTTGCCAAGCGAATTCAAAGCGCCCAGCTCGGCGAGAGTGTCGAGTTCCGGCTTGCGTAATGGGACTCGTCCCACGAGATCGTCGATCGAGGCGAACGATCGCTTGCGTCGTTCTTGCTCAATGGCCTCAGCGGTTCCAGCCCGTAGGCCGGAGACGTACATCAGTCCCAGCCGGATGGTGCGGTCGTCCGTTGCTGTAGGGGCGCGGCCTGCCGCGCCCTCATGGGATCCCGGAAGCCTGCGTGATAGACCGGCAGGAGTGCCGGTCCCTACTTTGCCTTGTGTTGAAGGACCGGCAGGATTGCCGGTCTCTACCTTGCAGCGGACATCGGAAAATTGCGCATCGATCGGACGCACGCGGATGCCGTGCCGCTGGGCGTCTTTGACCAGCACGGCCGGGCTGTAAAACCCCATCGGCTGGCAATTCAGTAACGCCGTGTAGAAGGCTGCCGGATAGTGAGCCTTCAGATAGCAGCTGGCGTAGGCCAGAAGCGCGAAGCTGGCGGCGTGCGATTCGGGAAATCCGTAAAGCGCAAACGAAGTAATCGAGCGGACGATGTCTTCAGCAGCCTGGCCGTGGATGTTATTGGCGGCTAACCCGCGGCGTAGTTTCTCTTCAATAGCTTGCATCCGCTCGGCGGAGCGCTTGAACCCCATTGCACGGCGCAGCTCTTCGGCTTCGCCGCCAGTGAAGCCGGCCGCCACCATGGCCAGACGCAGTAACTGTTCCTGGAATAGCGGAACCCCGAGAGTACGTTTCAGGATCGGCTCCAGCGAAGGGTGCGGATAGCGAACCGGCTCGCGTCCCAGGCGGCGGTTGATATAAGGGTGAACCATGTTTCCCACGATCGGCCCGGGGCGAATGATGGCCACCTCGACCACCAGGTCGTAAAAGCATTTCGGCTTGAGCCGAGGGAGGGTAGCCATCTGTGCCCGGCTTTCGATCTGGAAGGCGCCGATCGTATCAGCTTTCTGAATCATGGCGTAAGTTTTCGGATCATCCGGCGGCAGATGCGCTAGGTCGACTTCGCCTCCCCGCGATCGAATGATGCGGATCGATTCTTCGAGCGCCGCCATCATGCCCAGCCCCAGCAGATCAACTTTAATGATGCCCAGGTCCGTGCAGTCGTCTTTATCCCACTGCCCCACCGTGCGTCCCGGCATGCGGGCGTTTTCGAGCGGCACGATCGCATCGAGATCGCCGCGGCAGATGACCATGCCGCCGGAGTGCTGCCCGAGATGCCGCGGCAGGTTCTGAATCGCAAGACACAGCTTGACCAGATGCTTGACCCGCGGATGAGAAGCGTCGAAGCCGGCCGTCTGCAGCTGGTTCGCCAGCTTGTCGGCATCGTCGGTGTATTCAAAGCTGTGGATGGAATTCGACAGACGACCGACCATCTCTTCGGGAAATCCTAAAACTTTGCCGATTTCGCGGACAGCACTTTTGCCGCGGTAGGTGATGACATTGGCCGTCATGCCGGCGCCGCGCGGGCCGTATCGCTCGTAGACGTGCTGCAACACCCTTTCGCGCTGGTCGCCGCTGGGCAGGTCGATGTCGATATCGGGCCATTCTCCGCGTTCTTCGGAAAGAAACCGTTCAAACAGCAGCTCCATGCCGACCGGATCGACGGCCGTAATGCCCAGGCTGTAGCAGACGGCGCTGTTGGCGGCCGAACCGCGTCCTTGCGCCAGGATGCGATTCTCGCGGCAGAAACGCACCATGTCCCAGACGATCAGAAAGTAGCCCGCCAGGTTCAGCTTTTCGATGACCCGCAGCTCGTGCTCGATCTGGCGGCGGGCGCGCTCATGGTAGGGACGGTAACGTTCGCGAGCCCCTTGGTCGGTGATCTTGCGCAGGTACGACATCATCGTCTCGCCCGGCGGAACCGGATAGTCGGGGAACTCGTAGCCGAGATTCTCCAGCGTAAACGCAAGCCGTGCGGCGAGATCCTGGGTGTTGCGCATGGCCTCGGGGAGATCGCCAAAAAGCCCGGCCATCTCGGCCGGACTTTTTAGATGCCGCTCGGCATTGGCATCGAGCAGCCGCCCGGCCCGGTCAAGCACTGTCTTCTCGCGAATACAGGTAAGCGCGTCGAACAATCGCCGGCCGGACTTTTTGGCGTAGCGGACGCCGTTGGCCGCAAGCAGCGGCAGGCCGTAGTAACGGGCGTAGTCGATCAGGGCGCGATTGTGTCTTTCTTGGTCGCGCCGGAAGTGCCGCTGGATTTCGACATACAGATTTTTGGGTCCGAAAATCGAGCGCAGCCGATCGGCGTGGCGCGGATTGTTCGTCAAGGCAATCAAGCCTGCGGAGTATTCTTCGATGTCGTCCCAGCCGGCACGGCCCGCACCCTTCGGTGCCCCCAGATGCATGCGGGTCAACAGCCGGCAGAGATTTTGGTAGCCGCGGCGGCTTTCGACCAGTACCGTGAGCCGGGAAGAAGGGGCAAGAGACAAGGGACATGGAGTGCCGGTTGTCAGGGGAAACTGGTGGGACAAGCGTTCTTGCCTGTCCGCTTCCGAGCCGCGACCGTGAGGGAGCGGTCCAGAGATGCTTTTGCCCCAGGGTACTTCCTTCGTGGACGGAAGCCTCCGGCCATTAGCAGCAGACTCGTTACTCGGTATCTCGGATCGGTTGCTCCGTTGAGCCGTTTTTCCGTTGTCTCTTGTCCCTGATCCTTCGTCCCGGTTCTCCTCCAGCGAAATCTCACACCCCACCAGCGGCCGCAACCCGGCCTCGGTCGCCGCCTTGTGGAAGCGCGGCGCTCCGTAAACGCCGTCGCGGTCGCACAGCGCCAGCGCAGGGTAGCCGAGGCGCGCGGCTTCGGCGACCAGATCCTCGGGCAGGGAAGCGCCTTCGAGAAAGCTAAAGCCGCTGGCCGTGTGGAGTTCGATGTACATGGAGCAGGGATAACCGCGGTCATGGCGCCCCGGTCGCTACGGGGATTTGGCCTGTCACTGGCGTTGCAGGCTTCAGTCCCTTGCTCTCGCACACCCTTGCCATGCCGAACCGGAGCCGCGACCGCGAGGGAGTGCCCATGGGCCTCGCGGCCCACCCAAAAGGATGAACGCGGGTGGGTTTTCGACCGAGTGCCCATGGCGCCACGGTTGCGCCGGATACTTGGCCTGTCACTAGTGTTCCAGGCTCAGTCCCTTGCTCTCGCACACCCTTGCCATGCCCGATTCGGAGCCGCGACCGCGACGGAGCGGTCAACGGTCGCCCCTCCCCAAGGGGAGCCGACTATCGATTCACGGTTCTCAATCAGTCATACATCCCCGTCACATACCAACTCTGCGTCGAGCGCTCGCAGCAAATCCGATACAGGCGGCCGCGCACTTCGACGTCCCACTCTTCGTAGTCCCAGCCGTTTTCCGTCCACCATTCGCCGCAGATCCTCCAGGGGCCGGCGCGAGCGTGAACCGGACCTTGAATCTCTGCCGCGGTTACGTGCACGGGCCGCGAACCGCGCAGGAAGACTTCCGCTTCCGGCGGCGGACGGAAGCATCGAAAAGCCGGCGGCCGGCGGCGCAGGCCGTGAACCGTGGAGATATGAGCCATAAGCCGTGAACCGCGAGCCGTAGATCGGGTGAACTGTTGAACGGATGATCCGTTAAGCCGAGGGGGAGTGGCGCCGGTTTGTAGCGCAGGCATTTTTGCCTGCGTGGCGGTAGCCACGGTTGTGATTTTGGGGGACGGCTTCTCGCCGCTTGGCGGTGAGAAGCCCACTATCACATCGCTTCCTTGGATTCCTGTAGGGGCACGGCATGCCGTGCCCTCGCGGGAGATATCGGCGCCCATCGGCTGGACCGCTCCCTTACGGTCGCGGCTCGGAAGCGGACCGGCAGGATGGCCGGTTCCGCTGGTTGGTTCCGACATCTGAAACCGGGGCCTCGACAGCTCCCAGTTTTGCCCTAATGGACCGGCAGGATTGCCGGTCCCTACTGTGCTTTGCGCTGATGGAGCGGTACGATTGCCGGTAGCTACCTTGTTTTGCGCTGATGGAGCGGCAGGATTGCCGGTCGCCACTTTCTTGCCACTGCCGTTCACCGGTGCAAAGCCGGTGACGGCAAATGCGCCTGGGCGGTGTGTGTCCACTACAACCGGTGCGCCGACACGGCCGGAGCCGACGAGGTTTGACAGTTTGGCCAGGGTGACTGCTAGCTTTTCCGGACTCGGTAACGGCGGTTCGAACAAGCAGAACTGTACCATCCGCTTGGGAGTAGATTGTGCGGAAACCTTTACCCCTTCAATGGCTTCGCCGGGTGGATGCGCCGCCAAATCCAAGCGCAGCAGTGCCGGCAAGACTCGGGGATCCGTCAGGGGAGAGGACAGCGGCACCGCGCGTTCAAACCAGCTGCCGTCGGCGAGCTTCAGCGAAAGGCGAATTTCTTCGGCGGCTAGGCGGTGCGCCTCGAGCTTCCGGCAAAGGCGGTTTAGCAACTCCGAGAGCGGAAAGGAAAGTGATGCAAGCTCGGTCACCTGCCAGTCAAAGTCCATTTTTTCTTCCAGCGCCCGAGGAGGCTCATAGGGACACAACACGGACTCTTCCTGCCCGCGGGCGAGCTTCACAAGTTGCCCGCCCCGCGCACCGAAACGGGCCACGAGGGAATTTTCCGGCAGCCGGGCCAGCTCGCCTACCGTGTGGATTCCCCACCGCCGCAGAGTCTCTTCTTCCTTGGCGTCGAGCGGTAGGACGTCGAGAGGCAACGCCTGCAAGAAGCCGGCTTCTTGCCCGGGAAAAACATGCGTGAGACCCGGCTGTGCGCGCGCGGCGCAAAGGGCCACGAAACGGTTTTGGGAGACGGCGACATGGGCCTCTAGTCCTAGTTTCTCGGCGCCCAAGGAGAAGTGGCTTGCCGAAGCATGAGGGTCGGGCAGCCCGGACATGTCGAGGACAATCAGTCCCGGCGCGGTGTCTTCCGCTCGCGGGGAGATGGTAAGTGCAAGCTCGAGCAGCTCCTGCTGAGCCTGTTTTTCGGCTTCCGGATCGCGGGGGTAAATATGCAGCGTGTCGTTGAATTCGTGAACCGTGAGCCGTGAACCGTGAGCCGTCGATCGGTTGAACCGTTGATCGGTCAAACCGCGGAGCGAGGTGGGTAATTTTTCTGTTGTAGGGGCACGGCATGCCGTGCTCTTGGGCGGGATGTTGACGCTAGTTGGCTGGACCGCTCCCTCACGGTCGCGGCTCGGAAACGGACAAGCAGGATTGCTTGTCCTACCGGCCATGGGACTCGCCGGGCGCAGCCGGTAAGGACGAATACCCCTGCTCTTGCTGTCGTCGCGTCGCTTTTCCGCCTGTTGAGCAGGAGCTGTTTTCAAAGCCGCAAAGCGCGCTTTGGCCTCCGCCAGGGGCATGCCTTCTTTGACCCCGCCGGCGCGTGCAACTTGGTTAGCGGCATAGACGAAGCAGTTCGGCGCCGTACCGGTATAGACAGCCACTGGCGGAATAGACCGATTCCGCTCCTGTCGCAACAGTGCCGCCACGGGAAAATCAGGAATATAAAGACAGGTGTAGAGCTGCTGCATGGATCAGGTATTTCCCAACTTCGTCAGGGAGCCGCTAGCCCGCCTTTCTCACGACTGTAGGGGCAGGCCGCTGCGCCTGCCCAGTAATGTCGATGTACGATCTTTTCCATAAATTCGCACGGGACAATATGTACCCCTCGGCACACTACCACCCGGGACAAACACGAGTGTTTGTCGCCACCGAAGCGCTCGGTAGCGACCGCCAAGCGGGCCAGCACCTGCCACCTGGGAACCTTCCTCTTCTCACGACCCAATCTCTACCCGGCAGGTTTTCTCCTGCTGTCACTGAGGCAATCGCCGCTGATGCAAAATCCGCCCCTTGCTCGTGATCCCGTTCAACAGAAAGGAAAAACCCTGGTTCTCCGCCCAGTCCGTTTTCTCGCGTGACAGCTCCAATACCAAGCCCGAAACGGTGGAAGCCAAATGCTGGGCGGAAATAACAACTAGCGCGGTCGCGCTGCCTTCCATCACCCGCGGAAGCCGCATCCACGGGCGGTTCTGCCATTGCCGGCGCTTCCATTGCGAAAGCTCACCCAGATCAAGGACGATTGGGCCAAATCCTCCAGCTGCAGCCACCAGGTTGACGGCCTGCCAGGCTTGTCGCTCGTGAACCGTGAAGCGTGAATCGTAAACCGTTGATCGGTTGAAGCATTGATCGGTCGACCCGCGGAGCGAAGTGAGCGATTTTTCTGTTGTAGGGGCACGGCATGCCGTGCCCTTGGGTAGGATGTTGACGCTAGTCGGTTGGACCACTTCCTCCCTGGCCTCGTGATCTGTGAACCGTGAGCCATGAACCGAACCCCCTGGCGCCTTCTTGTCTCCGCAGCGCACCCACAGTAGCCGGTCAAGCGCTACCCCCGCTCTTTCAGCTGACGGCGGATCGAAGCAATCCGAAGCGTCTATGTAGGCCGCTATTTCCTGGCGTGCGGTCGCTTCCGCCAGTAGCGATAGCACTACACTCGTGCAACCCGAAGAAGCTTTCCCCACCAGCTCGGTGATCTGCCCGCGTGGAATCCCGCCGCCCAGCAGGTCGTCCAACTCGGCAAAACCGGTCGTAGCGGGTGGATACTTCTTTGTCGAAACCGAGGGCAGAGCGGACCCCAGACCCTGTTTGCGGAGCAGAGTCTGAAGGGCATGGAGCTGAGTAGGGGCAGACAAGGAGGACACCTTTTTATTCGCCTTTTGTTCGCCTAATGTATTGTGTCATGAGTGGGGTAAAAAATGCAAATACAAAAGGAGAAATAAATGTTTTGATCTGTGGGCGCCGGCGGGAAGCGTAACTCGTTTGCAACGAACCTCTTCGAGGTGATACGAGCCAGTCCCGAAGCCGTCAGAGATTCCCGGAGGGGTTTCCGGGCTTGGTGTCCCCAATTTTTCTATAGGCTGCTAGCGACTGATCTGTCTTTTGGTCTCCGCCGATATGGAACTTGGGGCTCCCTGCGAGCGCTTGATTCATCCACTGTCCAACCTGGGCTTACGCTTGTAGGATCTGCTCCCCTAGGCCCGCTTTTCGCACCACTCCCGAAGGAGTGTACCGATCGTCCATCCGGCCCGGAAGTGGTTTGTTCGCAGAGCCTTCCGAGCCGCGACCGTGAGGGAGCGGTCCAGGGATTGTCGGCCTATAAACAATCGTCAACTTATGGAACCAAGCACTAGAACCTGGGTTCCGCCACGAACACTTCTCTGACGATGTGGAGTCAATACTGGATGCTCATTGTACTGCTGGCTGCCGTGGGGCTCATTTACTTGCTCTACAATTCCGCCGGCTCTTTGGGATGGGAAATACGAGGGGTGCTCGATCCGATCATCGATCAGATCCGCGCCATGGTTGAAACCATGTTCGACTGAGTCTCGCGAATTATACTGACATGGCCCGTGTTCAGATTGTAGGGGCACGGCATGCCGTGCCCGGCTTCCAAGGTCACGGTATTTCGCGAGCCTCAGTAGGTTGGTGAGTGGCTGCAAAAATGCCGATAAGAAGGGTGAAGAGACGTCGTTTGACGAAGCCTTAACCGTCAAACCAGCTTTCTACGATCCCCCATGGTGTACGACTTACGCCTTTTCGGGATGAGACGGCTCGACGGGAGGTGATGAAAATGAACATGATCAGATCGTTGTTCTTGGGCGTTTCTCTCCTTGGGGCGGTTTCGGCCACCGCCAACGACCAAATTCAAGTCCGAGGCCCTGGTTTTTACCACGCCGTGGAAGTGGGTAAATCACCCCCCTTGATAGAAGAGGCGGCTGGGGTGAGGATTCTGGGATACGATCCCGAGACCGATCCAACGCCGGCCGTTGCCGATCGCCTTGCTGTTCCTCATCGTGCGGTGAGTGGTACAGCTTCAACACAGCGACTGCGGCCTGTCACACCTATCCGCTACGGTACCGGGCGCGGCTACGCGCCGGGAATTAGTTACGGGAACGGCGTTCGCTACGCGCCGAGAATTCGCTACGCGCAAGGGATTCGCTATGGAAGCGGTAGCAGCTACCATCCAGGGACGCGGTACGGCTCGGGCGTCCGCTATGGTTCCGGCATCCGTTACGACAAAATCATCGTTTACGGATCTGACACCAGTTACAGCTCAAATCGCCGATACGCTACAGGGGTCGGCTATAACCGGCCGGCCAAGAGGTGAACCCAGGACGTGCCGATCACAACCACGCTCGTGCCGAAGTGCTAGTGTAGTGCCACATAAATAGCTGTACAATAACACCATTTTCGCGGTAGGATGGTTTATGTGGCCATCCGCTGACGCTCTAGCCCTCACCGCTCCGCAGCGAAACGCTCTTCGTCGCCTCGTTCGAGGCCGCAATACGACGCAGAAAATGGTCTTGCGAGCGCACATTGTTTTGCGCTGTGCGCAGGGGTTGGCGAACCACGCCATGGCCCGCGAACTCGGCGTCAACCGCAAGACCGTCATCCTGTGGCGAAAGCGCTTCGCCCAGTCCGGCCTCGACGGACTCCGCGATCGGACGCGCCCCGGACGCAAACCGGCGCTCTCCGCTGAATTCGTCCAATGCATCCTCGATACAACGCTTCACGAGAAGCCCCGGGCGGCCACGCATTGGAGCACCAGCACCATCGCCAAGCACTTGGGCGTCTCCAAGATGGCCATCCAGCGCGTCTGGAAAGCGCACGGACTGCAGCCCCATCGCCTCGAAACTTTCAAGCTCAGCCGCGACAAGCAGTTCGTCGAGAAACTCCGCGACGTGGTCGGGCTGTACTTGAATCCGCCCGAGCACGCGCTGGTGCTCAGCGTCGATGAGAAAAGCCAGATCCAGGCCTTAGACCGCAGCCAGCCGGGACTGCCCCTGAAAAAGGGTCGCGCCGGCACCATGACCCACGACTTCAAACGACATGGCACAACGACGCTGTTCGCCGCCTTCAATGTGCTCGACGGCCAGGTGATCGGGGACTGTCTGCCGCGACATCGGCACCAGGAATTCCTCAAATTCCTACGCAAGATCGATCGCGAAACGCCACCGGCGCTGGAGCTGCATCTGATCGTGGACAACTACTCCACGCATAAGCATGAGCAGGTGAAGAAGTGGCTCGCGAAGCACCCCCGCTTCCACTTTCACTTCATTCCCACGTCTTCTTCTTGGCTCAATCTCGTCGAGCGCTGGTTCCGCGAGCTGACACAGAAGCGCATCCGCCGCGGCGTGTTCCGCAGTGTTCCCGAACTCGAGGCCGCCATCCACGAGTACCTGGAAGCGAGCAACCAAGCGGCCAAGCCCTTTGTCTGGACAGCTCCGGCACAAGATATCCTCGCCAAAGTCGAGCGCGCCGCCAAAACCAACGCCATTGTCCAGAACCGTTAGTGGCACTACACTAGCCCGCCTTTCTCACCAGGGTTCGGGTGGCCGGCGTTGAACGAACGTTATTTGTAGGGGCCGACCACCGTGTCGGCCCACTACCGAGCAGTACATATTGTCCAGTGCGAATTTGTGGAAAAGATCGTACATCGACACTACTGGGCGGGCACAGTGGCCCGCCCCTACACGCTCCTCGTGAGAAAAGCGGCCTAGCTGTTGACGTCGAAGTAAATGCAATCGGGATGCTGGAAGACGACCGCGCTGACACTGGCCTCGGGATCCATCATGTAGCCTTCGGTTAGCCGCAAACCGATTTCCTCAGGCTGGAGCAGCTTGAACAGGGCCTCTTGGTCTTCTAGGGCGGGGCAAGCGGCGTAGCCGAAGCTGTAGCGTCGGCCGCGGTATTTCGTCTTGAAGCGCTCGAGCATGGTCATCTCGGGGGGGTCCGGCCAGCCCCAGTCCTCGCGGATGCGGCGGTGCAGCCATTCGGCGCAGGCTTCCGCCGTCTCGATCGCCAATGACTGCACGGCGTGGGACTTGACGTACTCTCCCCGGAGTTTGTATTCTTCCGACCGCTCTCGGATCCCTTCGCCCGCCGTAACGGCGAAGATCGCGATGGTGTCGCGGGTACCGTTCTTACTGGGCAAAACGTAGTCGGCGAGGCACAGTCCATCGGGTCGCCTCTGGCGCGGGAAGCTAAAGCTGTGGACCGGACCGTTCCCACCCGGCGCGGAAACGCGAATCGCATTCCCAGAGCTTTCGGACTCGAAAAACCGCCACACGGCTCGAACCTTCATGTACTGCTTGGCTTCCACCTTGACGTCTTCGACGATGCCATGAAGCTCCAAGGCCTTGGGATCCAGCTCCGCCAACTTCCGCTCGAAGTTGCCCCGAAAGCCCATGTGCCGCCCATAGAGCATTTGCGGATTGATGTAGCTCCACACTTCCTCGAGCTGCGGCACGTCGCGGACGATTCGTTCCCCATAGGGCGCCGGTGCTGGTGGCACATCAAGGCTCACCTTCGAGCTGCGCCTGGTGGATTCGACAAGCTGCTCCTTCTCTTTCACCGGGATTTCCACATGCGCCTGATGTTCGTCGAAAACGTCTTGGCGCTGATCAGGGTCCATCAGGCGATTCATTAGGCTCAGTCCTGTCATGGCGTCTTTGGAGTAGCAAACAGCCGAGTCGTACTGGCTTGCGATCTTGGTCCGAGTGAACTTTTCGCTCAGAGCCGCGCCGCCCACCAGCATGGGAAGGGACACGCCCGCTTCGCGCAGGTCGGTTGCCGTAATCACCATTTGCTGGGCGCTTTTCACCAGCAGGCCCGACAGACCAATCACATCGGGCTGATGCTCTCGATACGCTTTGATCAGTTCCTCCGGCGGAACCTTGATGCCTAGATTGATGACCGCGTAGCCGTTGTTGGACAGAATGATATCGACCAGGTTCTTGCCGATGTCGTGGACGTCACCCTTCACGGTGGCCAGGATGACTTTTCCCTTCGACGCACCCTCTTCCTTGTCCATGAACTGTTCCAGGTGCGCCACGGCGGCCTTCATCGCCTCGGCTGACTGCAGTACCTCAGCCACGATGAGTTCGTTGTTGTTGAATAGTCTGCCTACCTCCCCCATCCCGTCCATCAGAGGACCGTTGATAATGTCGAGAGGCTCGAGTCCCTCTTGCCGCTTGAGCTCGAGGTCTGGAATCAGGCCTTGCTTCGTGCCTTCAATGATGTAGTTCGCCAGGCGCTCGTCGAGCGGCAGATCGGCAATGGATTTCTTCACCCGACTCGTCGCGCCCCGAAAGTGCTCGGTAATCCGGGCGATATGATGCTGGTTGATCTGGGCTTTTTGCTCGCGCGTCTGCCGGCGGTGGTCGCGGGGAGCGTCGGATCCCTCCGGCGGATAGTTCCACAAAAGGTCTTCGGCTAGCTTCTTCTCTTCGTCTGGAATGGTCGCATAGCGCTCCAGCTTCTGCGTGTTAACGATCGCCAGATCCAGGCCGGCCTTCGTGGCGTGATAGAGGAAGACGGAGTTGACCACTTCTCGTGCCGCGGGCGGCAGCCCGAAGCTGATATTGCTGACGCCGAGGATCGTCTTCGACCGCGGAAGCGCCTGTTTGATGAGACGCACGCCTTCGATCGTCTCGACCGCGCTGCCGCTATAGTTCTCGTCGCCTGTGCCACAGGGAAATACCAGCGGGTCGAAAATCAGATCTTCCTCCGGCAAACCCCATTTCTCGGTGCAAAGCTTGTGCGCCCGCTGGGCAATGGCAAGTTTGCGCTCGCGCGTGATGGCTTGCGCCTGCTGCTTGTCTTCGTCGATGGATCCGATGATGATCGCCGCACCGTATTTCTTGACTAGTGGGATAACGTGATTGAACCGTTCCTCGCCGTCTTCGAAGTTGATGGAGTTAATGATGCTCTTGCCGAGGCAATAGGTCAGCGCTCGCTCGGCCGCCTCCGGACTGGTGGTGTCGATCATCAACGGCACCTTGACCTTGTGAATCACCTTCTCGTAAAAGCGGTCGATGTCGTCAAGCTCTTCGCGATCGGGATTCTCGAGGTTGATGTCGATGATCTGGGCGGCGTTTTTCACCTGTTTGCGACCGATTTCGGCCGCTTCTTCAAACTTCTCGTCGCTGATCAGCCGCTTGAAGGCCCGCGAACCGACCTCGTTGGTCCGCTCGCCGACAAGCAGAGGGCGGTTGTCGTCGCTCGCTTCCACCAATTCGATGCCGCTGTAGTAGTTGCGCCGCGGGCCTCGGTGTGTTCGGGGCGGTTTGCCTTCCACCAGCTGCGCGATGGCGCGGATATGCTCCGGCGTCGTACCGCAACAGCCGCCAATCAGGTTCAGCCAGCCGTTCTTGACGAACCTTTCCAGTGATGACGCCAGCGATGTCGGCGTCTCGAGATACTCTCCTTCTTCATTGGGCAGACCGGCGTTCGGGTAGCAGGACACTCGGATCTGCGCCATATTGTGGATCGTCCGGATGTGGTCGGTCATGAACTCCGGACCGGTGGCGCAATTCAGCCCGATCGAGAGCAGATCCACGTGCCCGAGCGATGCCACCAGGGCGTCGGCTGCCTGACCTGCCAACATGGTCCCCATTGGCTCAATGGTTCCGGAGACCATGATCGGCAAGCGGTAGCCGAGCTTGTCGAACGCCTGCTGGATGCCGATGAGCGCTGCCTTGACGTTGCGGGTGTCTTGGCAGGTCTCGAGCAGCAGGATGTCGCAGCCGCCCTCGGCCAGCGCCTCGGCTTGCTCGCCGAACGTGTGAATCAGTTCGTCGAATGTGATCCCACCGGTGACCGTGATCGCCTTGGTCGTCGGCCCCATCGATCCGGCCACGAAACGCGGCCTTGCCGGCGTGGAACATTGCTCGGCCGCCTGCCGCGCCAGCTTCGCGGCGGCAACATTGATCTCGCGAACTTTATCTTCCAAATCGTATTCAGCGAGGACGACCGACATTCCTCCGAACGTGTTCGTCTCAACGATATCGGCGCCGGCTTCGAAGTATTCCCGGTGAATGTCCAGGACGACATCCGGGCGGGTCAGCACCAGGTTTTCGTTGCAGCCTTCTAGCGCAGGACCGCCGAAATCCTCCGCTGTTAGATTCCTTTCTTGCAGGCGAGTCCCCATCGCACCGTCCAGGACAGCAATCCGCTCGTCAAGGACTTCGTGAAGCAGTTTCGTCTGATCGTCTCGACCGTTCATAGCTAATCGGATGCTAACGGCTAGGGATAGTTCTCCCGCTGGGTGTGCTGTTACTCCCAGCGGTGGTGCAAGCCGGCGTGCGGGACTCGTCCTTCAAGGTATGGATAATCGACGTTTCCGGGCTATTCTTTTATTATAAGCTCGCCCAAAGCGTCAGCCCACCTTGTCAAACGGACACGGTTCCCATGCATCCCAACAACTTGCGCCGAACCCAAGTGCCTTTCCGAAATCAACATGCTAGACTCAGGCTTCCCGGGCTGGCGTCGCGAAGCAGTGACTCCCTTTCCTAGTAAGACTTACTGCACGTCATCAGGAGGCAAGCTATGACACTCAAGACGAAAAGGCGTCCCTCTGGCCGCAACGGAAACGGCCTCAGCGGCCGAAAGCCGCCCTCGGGTTTCGTGGCCCTTTCGCTGCTGATGACACCTTCCATGGCTCCCGAACCCAAACCCGAGGACGGCCCGCCCTGTCACCTGTGTACGGCTCGCTGCTGCAAATATTTCGCGGTCGAAATTGACGCCCCAACCAACACGGAAGACTACGAACACATCCGATGGTTTCTGATGCATGAGGGAATCGCGGTTTGGATGGATGAAGGGGACTGGTATCTCGAAGTGCGAACCGTTTGCCGACATCTACAGCCGGATAATAGTTGCGGCATCTACGAGACGCGCCCTCAGGTCTGTCGCGATTACGGGGTCAAGGACGGGGAACCCTGCGAATTCTTTACGGATGAGTTGAAGTACGACCTCTACTTCGATTCAGATGAAAAGTTTGAGGCCTGGTACAAGGCCGAGCAGGAAAAGAAGGAAGAAAGAAGGCGCAAACGCGCGCGTTTGAGGGCACGGCGCCAACGCCAACAAGCGCAGGCCCATGCCTAGCAGCTCGTGGTAAAGGTCGCGCAGGAGCGAAAAATGGGACTGCCACCAATTCGCCTCCCGTCGTGACCCTCGAAACAAGCACTTGGCCTGAGGCGAATTGGCTGGCTATACCCGATTTTTCGTGACCTCTACTTTCACCACGGGCTGCTAGCCCCGAAGGCGAAGAAACGGAACGCCAACTTCTATTTCCGAAGCGACTGCAACATCCGACGAAAGTCGGGCTCAGCGGCGGTCGTCGTCTTTTCGGGTGCTGTCAGCTTGAAGAAAACCTCTCCTTCGGGTGCACTGACGATGGCGGCGAGCATCCGATATCCCGGTTTGGGTGTCGCTCGGGGAGCCATGGGAAACGGTTTGAAGAGGTAGGTGCCGGCAACGTCAAGGGTCGTTACGGCAATGCCGTTGATGTTCTCGCTAGCCCTCTGCACTCGCTGGTCGGCTGGGCCGCCGTCCGGGGCTCGAAACTGGCCGATCCAGCGCTTCACGTTGGCTTCGACACCCCCCGCGCCTCCCGTCCCAAAGTAGTACACACCACATTCTCCGTCCTCAGAGCCCCCCCCAGCCGCCGGCACGGTGTAGGTCGCGGCCCGCATCGGTCTTTGGCGCTGCGCTTTCCAACCCGCGGGTGCGGTCCAGCTCACCCCTCCCGCTGATTCAGCCCATACCAGAGAACCCGGCGACCAGGCCGGCCCCAGCAATGCGAGCGAGATAAGCAAGGTCAAGCGCACTTTCATGTCGTCCTCCGCAGAGGTAAGTATAGCCGAGGCAAGGTGTGATCCCCAGATTGCCGTCTTCGCTAAGTACTCCATTTCATAAATACACTCACGTTTCGGGCGAGGGCAGGCGCGCACAGCATGCTGTGCCCCTACAGATCTATTGGGTGCCTGGAAATGTAGGGGCACGGCATGCCGTGCCCGAAGTTCCCGATCGTCCACCTGGCTTCTAAATCTAAATATACGCGACCGAACTTATGAAATGGACTGCTAAGCAAACCCTCGTGAGAAAAGCGGGCTAGCCTCGTGCTGGCTGTCGGAGTGTGGAAGTCCCGGCAAGCCCGTCTGTCTCATGTAGGTGGGCTGCTCGGATTGCCAGACCTCATGCTATTCTGTACTACTCAATCTCCCCATGGACTCGTGTATTCGCTCAGCGTGGCAGTGGCTGAGTCGTTCCGGCATCCAGAACGAATCGGGGGGTGTCGCCCGTTTCTACCGGGCTGACATCCAAGAGTATCGAGACGTCTCCACCCAATCCACGGCGTTCTTTATCAGCACTTTCCTGCGACTGGGCGATTACTCACAGGACTCCGCCCCGTACGAAGCACTGCGCGCCGGCGGATTTCTCCTAGATCGTGCGTTTCACCGCTCGAAAGAGCTGTTCGCCCACGAGGTGTGCGACGAGGACAACAGCCCGTCGGCTTTCGCCTACTTCTTCGACTGCACCATCATTATTCGCTCGCTCGTCGACCTTTGGAAGGCGACAAAGGAGCCGGCCTACATAGAGTGCGCCGAACGCTGTGGCTTTGCCCTGCAAAACCTTATGTCGCGGATGGACGGCTCATTCTTCGCGGTCTATGATTTTGCGAGGGATCAGCCCCTCGACGACGGAGAGACGTGGTCAACACAACCCGAGGTGTATCAGCTTAAGGCAAGCCTGGCTTTGCAAGAGCTTACCGACGCTACCGGATTGCCTGAGTTTGTGGCGATGTCCGACACCCTACGTCGATGGTGCTTAAAGCGACACAAAAGCTTCGTACCAGATTTTGGTGATTCCGAGGAGCGCATGTCCCAGCTTCATGCCTACTGCTACTTTCTCGAGGGGCTGCTTCAAGAGGCCGGCCAGGACATGGACTGCAGCCGCGCCCTGCAGTGGGGCATTCTACGCGTGGAGAACCTGATGGAGGAAATCGGCCCCGAATTCCAACGCTCCGACGTTCTTGCTCAGTTGCTTCGACTGCGCTTTTATGCGGACACGTTCGGGGTACTGGAGATCGATCGTGCCACGGTCGAATCCGAAGTGGCGGCTCTGATCGAATTTCAACAGCAATCCAGCGACCCCAGGGTGGACGGGGGATTCGCCTTCGCTCGGCGCGGCGCGGAGCTCGTCCATCACATCAACCCGCTGAGCACTGTCCTGGCCCTCCAGGCTTTGACGATGTGGGAATCCGCCGAGCGGGGGGCCTTCCGGGATCCTTGGAATGTGCTGGTCTAGCAGGCTGTCCCGGACAACACTTCCTAATCGTCCTGGCGACGTGGCGCACGCTTTTAGCGTGCTGTGTCGGGCTGTCAAGCCCGACATTTCCGAATCGATAGCGAACTCGTCTCCAGGATAGTCCACTGGATGGCGCTTGCTCAGGCACCGCTCCACGCAGAGTCGTTACTTTTTCTCGCCGCGCGCATACTCGGCCGTGATGGAAGACTGTAATCCGCCCCGCGGCGTGAACTCGCCCACCAAGGTAGCCCACACGGGCTTTACTGCCTGAACGACATCGTCGAGTACGCGATTCACGACGTTCTCGTAAAAAATTCCTAGGTTTCGATAAGAGAGAATGTAATGCTTCAGGGACTTCAATTCGAGGCAAAGTTCGTCAGGCTCATATTCGAGGGTTAGTCGGCCGAAGTCGGGAAGCCCCGTCTTAGGACACACCGAGGTGAACTCCGGGATTTCGATTTTGATTCGATAGCCCTTGTGTTGATTCGGCCACGTCTCGATAGCGGGCAGCTTCGCATCGATGCCTGCTCGAGCATGCTGTTCATTGTATTCCGCCAATGGATTCAACTCCTTCGCGGCCGTAACTGCCTATGCCGAATTCTCCCCAGCAGCCAGACCAATTCGTGCTTCGCTCTAGGATATCGCGACAACTGGTCCCATGCCACGGGCTGCTAGACCGCGAACCGACCGCCGTCCGAATGCCCGCAACCACCGGTGTTAAGGTATAGGGGTATGACGTCGGAACAGGTGGTAGCGGTCGTCGAAGAAATCCGCCAGCGCGTTCGCGGCCGCTACCAAAAGAAGGTAGAGGAAATCAGCGACTTCGAACTGCCTGCCCTCGACAGCCTGGGTCAAGCCCGCGACGCCGCGGAAGACAAAGTAGCCTCCATAGGCTCTGTTAATCCCCGCCCGCCGGGACTGCTGAACAGTGTGATCCAGGCTTCGAAAAGAGCGGTTGCTCGTCTCCTGAACTGGTTCGTGCGCGATCAGGTGGAGTTCAACCGGGCGGCGCTGCGCTACATGGATCGTAACCTCGAGGCTGCCGTCGAGCAGAATTACAATCTGCTCCGGGTGGCCAAGCTAGCTGCGACGCAAACTCACGTCGACGACATGATGGCCTACTGGAAACAGTGGCGCCCGGCCATGGAAGAGAAGCTCACGCAGATTGAGATTCAGTTTCTCCACTGTGTCCGGGAAGTGGAGAGCGGCGCCCGTGACCGAGACGCGAAGTGGGCTAAGGAGTTGCAAAAAATACACCAACATTACGTCGACGAACTTCGTCGTACCGCCGACGAGGTTCAGAATAAGTTCTGGGAAGACCTGAAAAAGCTACAGAATAGGTTCTGGGAAGATCTGCGGAAGCTAAAGGCCGAAAACGAGCATTTGATCCACACCGAACTGCGCTTGATTCGCCAAAGGGCAGCGGCAACGTCGGGCCCCCGTGTCGCGGCGCCTCCCCCGCCGGCCTCAAGCCCGACTACGCCGCGAAAGGAGGAAGGCGACGAAGCGCGACCAGCTGTCTTTGATTACGCGCGGTTTGAGGAACGCTTTCGCGGCGACGAGGCCTACGTCAGTGAATCTCAAAATTTCTATCTGCCGTACTTTCAAAACTGTCAGCGAGTGGTTGATTTGGGTTGCGGCCGCGGCGAATTTCTGACCCGGCTCCGCGAGCAAGGCGTCCAGGCTAGCGGGGTCGACGCGCATCCGGACGCGGTGTCCACGTGCCGTGAGAAGCACCTGGATGTCGAGCACGGGGATCTGCTTGCTTTCTTGTCCCGACAGCCCGATGAAAGTATCGACGGGATCTTCTGCGCTCACGTTGTGGAACACCTTCCAACTGATCTTGTTCCGGGCTTGATGTTCTTAGCGAACCAAAAGCTTGGGCCGGACGGGATTCTGGCGATCGAGACGCCGAACCCGGCGTGTCTGGCGACATTTGCCGGTGACTTCTATCTCGACCCTACTCACAGCCGGCCGGTGCCTTCCCAACAGCTGCACTTCTACCTCCAGGAGGCGGGCTTCAGTGACATCGAGGTTCACGAGATCCATCCGGCGGCCGATGTCTTCCCCGAGATCGCCGGCCTTGACAAAATCGAAGAGCTGAAGGCCTTCCGCGGCAGATTCTTCGGGGGTCTTGATTACGCAATCATCGGAAGAAAATTCAAGACGTAGTTGACCAGTGATGGAGTTTACCGGCGAGCGGGTAGTGCCCGGCCAGACCGACGTCGACTTGATGAACGAGCATCTGGCTCGCTACGGCTTTGCCGAGTCGCTCGTCGCGGGCAAGCGGGTGCTCGATGCAGGCTGCGGAGTTGGCTACGGCTCAGCCCGGCTCGCTCGCTCAGCGGACCAAGTTGTCGGCCTCGATAACGCGCGTGAGCCACTCCTCGCCACAAAGCACGAATACGGGGACTCCCACGTTCGCCTTGCCGAGGGTGATTGCCGCAGTCTGCCGTTTTCCGACGCCAGTTTCGACGTCGTCGTTGCCTTCGAGGTGATCGAACATCTCGAAAACTGGCGGGGCCTTCTGGCTGAAGCTCGGCGCGTATTAACGCCAGGCGGGCGGCTACTAGTTTCTACTCCCAACAAGGTCTACTACCAGCAAACGCGGACTACGCCCAACCTCTACTACGTTCACGAGTTCGACTACGAGGAGTTTCGGGGGGAACTGGCGAAGTTCTTTAAGAACACGACAATGTTTCTTGAGAATCACAGCGATGCCATCACGTTTACGCCGCTGGAGGCGAAGGGGGTGCGAACGTTCCTGGAGGCGACGTCCTCCCATCCCGAGGAAGCACACTTTTTTGTGGCGGTGTGTTCCGCCGAGCCGCTCTACGGCTCACCGGCGTTCGTCTACTTGCCAACCGCGGGCAATGTTCTGCATGAGCGCGAACAGCACATCGACCTGCTGCTATCCGAAGTCGGTCGCAAGCAAGAACTGCTAAAAGAGTTGGGGCAAGAGATGCGGCGGCTTCAAGGTGAACATCGGGAGCAGCAGCAGCAGGCGCGGCAAGCGATCGAGAAGCTGGAGGGGGAGAACGAGAGGAAAACGGTATGGGTCAAGCAGCTCGACGAGAAACTCGCACACTACGAACAGCATCTGGAGGAGACGACACAGTGGGCGTTGCAACTACAGGATGATCTGAATCGCGGCCTGGAAAACTATCGCCAGCTGGAAGCCCACAAAGCGGAGAAGCACCAGGAGCTGGAGAAATGTGTTGGGTTGCTTGACGACGCCGAGCAGCGAGTGATCGAGCGAACAAACTGGGCGAAACGAGTGGATCAACAGCTGGGACAAGTCCGGGAACAGTTGACAAACGTATACGCCTCTCCCGCCTACCGTGTTGGGCGGCGGCTCCGGCTGGCGCCTGAGATCCCTGCCGGGGGCCAAAGCCCGCCTGCGGCGCCTGAAGCGAAACACGAATGACGCAGCGGCGTGCGGCGGTTGGTGAACCGGCGTCAGCGCGCCAGGCCGGCGCCGGCGAGCCTCGAGCATTTCCGGCAATAGATTTGCGCGCCGACAGTTCAATCAGGCGGTAGCCTTCTCCCGAAGATTCACCGCGCTTTTGCCACGTGCATTTTCTCGTGAACTCTCCCGCTCGACCGGCCGGCCGCGAACGCGGCAGTCGGATGTCGGCGAGCCCGCATCTTTCTAGAACGCATATCACCGGGACGCCAGGGGCCCGACCCGCATTGGGCCGTCGGCGCGTTCTGCTGATGCTGCTGGGTGTCTTCGTCGGTTGCCGTCGCAAGAAAAAAATTTCCCTGCCGCCTCCGAAACCCGCGCGGGTGGGGGAATCGGAAGTTGGAATTGCGAGCTGGTATGGCCATCCCTATCACGGACGGCGCACGAGCAATGGCGAAGTCTACGATATGAACAAGATGACGGCGGCGCATCTTAGGCTGCCGTTTAACACCTGGGTCCGCGTGAGGAACCTTAGGAATCGCCGCACTGTAGACGTCCGAATCACCGACCGCGGGCCGTTCATCAAGGGACGTATTATCGATCTCTCGCGAGCTGCCGCCAAGCAGATCCGCATGATAGGTCCGGGCACGGCGAAAGTGTGGGTCAAGGTCATCGCAACACCGAAGATGCGTTACCAGCCGGGGAAAGGGCACCCTGTCGAGGAGCCTGTGAAGGTAGAGCCGTCAAGCCAGGGCCCGGAACAGACCGGGGAAGCTGCCCCTCTCGAAGCGCAACGCGAACCTTGCCCCTCGGAGTCTTCCTACGGCGTCCAGGTCGGTTCGTTTCGTGTTCCGGAAAACGCCGAGCGAATGCTTGGCAAGATGCTCTATGAAGACCTGCCGGCGCGGATCGTTCGCCGGCAAGACGAGCAGGGCCTGTTGTACTCCGTCGTTGTCGGTCACGAAGATCTCAAATCCGCCGCGGAATTCTTGCAGCGAAGTTTGGAAAACGAAGGTATAAGCGGTTTCGTAACCGCATTCGACGAGTCAGACTTGTTGGATTGTCTATAATGAGCTAGATCCTCTGTGCGACAGCAACCGCTGTTTGAGGGCGACCCCACCCAATTCGGCCTGGTCGGTGACTCGCCGCAACTTCAGGGCGTCCTGCGAACCATCGAAAAACTAAAGACGAACGAATCCCCTGTTCTGATCGTCGGCGAGAGTGGTGTGGGCAAGGAGCTTGTTGCGCGAGCTCTCCACGCGGCCTCCCCGCTGCGCAATAAGAAGTTTCTCCCGGTAGACGCGTCTTCTCTGGTGGGCTCTCTGATGGCAAGCGAACTCTTTGGCTACATCAAAGGAGCGTTTACGGGAGCAGTCGAAAACAAGATCGGTCTAGTGCGGGCGGCCGAGGGAGGCACGCTGTTTCTAGATGAGATCGGCGAGCTGACAACCGAAGTGCAAGCCAAGCTGCTGCGGCTTTTGCAGGAAAACGAGATTCGCCCGATCGGCGCGACGCAACCGATCAAAGTCAACGTGCGGATCCTAGCCGCGACGAATCGAGATCTCCCGGCTGCCGTTGCCAAAGGGACGTTTCGCCAGGATCTCTACTACCGGCTCAACGTGATCCCAATTCGTATTCCCCCGTTGCGGGAGAGGAAGTCCGACGTTCCCTTACTGGTCGAGCACTTCCTAAAGAAACATGCCGTGCACCAGGTCAGCCTGTCAGACGACGTCCTGGGACGTCTGATGAAACATCCCTGGCCAGGCAATGTCCGCGAACTCGAGAACGTGATCCGAAGCCTGGTAGCTCTCAAGTCGAATCCGGTAATCGAGCTCAATGACCTGCCCACGAATCTACGCAGGTCGATTGATCCCTACCAGGAAGTTGACCTCGGCTTGGCCTCGGAAATCATTCCACTTGCGGAAGTTGAGCGCCGGCACATCCTTAGAGCCATCGAGCACACAAGAGGCGATGTCCAAACAGCGGCGCTGCTGCTCGGGATTGGCAGAACCACGCTCTACCGCAAACTCAAAGCCTACCGCGGGAAGACACGAGAGACACGAGATGCGCGGGGCCCGGATCAGTGGGAAGTGTCGGCTTGAAGCTCTCAGGTTGATCCGTCATGCTGGGTACGGTGTCTCCCACGACCGTAACTCCACCCGCGGAGCAACTTGCCAAAGCCTTCCTGGAAGAGCACGGAAAGACGGGCGTTGTCTCTACCGATCTGATCAACGATCTGTGTAGCTTGGCGGTCTCGCCTGATCGTCGCCAAGCTAAGGTCGGGACGGATGCCGTGTTCCGGCTCATCGTCGAGGCTCTCGGGGACCGGTTTGAACCTCTCGCGTGCGACCTCTACATTCACTTCTTCAGCCGCGTTATTGACTATTGCCGGCGCCTGCCGCAGGGGCGCCTTCTCGACGATAGACTGTCTGCCTTCGGGTTGAAGAACGAAGAAGATCTCCTGCGCCGGGCGGAAATAATCCGTGGCGCCCGCCTTCCCCGCGATCACCCAACGGCCAAAGTGAAGAAGGTGCTGGTGCTGTCTCGCGTCACTCTGGGAGCCGACGTCGCCGTTACCAGCGTTGTTCTCAGCAGGATGAAGAGAGTCTTCGAGAACGCGGAAATCCTCCTGGTGGGGGGTGCGAAATCGGCATCCCTTTTCGCCTCGGACCCCCGGGTTGGAGTGCTTCGGTTCGAGTACGACCGATCGGCAAGCCTGCAGGGGCGACTGACAAGTTGGGCGCAGCTGGCTGAAGTCGTGGGTGCTGAACTCAAGGATCTAGCATCAGAAAAATACGTGGTTGTTGATCCTGACTCGCGCCTAACCCAATTGGGGCTGCTCCCCATCACGAAAGACGATGCAAGCTATTGCTTTTTCGAGAGCCGCTCCTATCAATCGCCAGGAGCGGAGTCCCTGGCTCAGCTGACCGGGCGATGGCTAAGCGATCTATTCGGAGACGCCGAAGAAACCGACTACCCCTATGTGAGCCTCTCGCCGGACGACCGGGACTTGGGCTCGTTAGCGCGCCGCACGGCCGGCGGGCGCTTGGCTGCCGTCAACCTTGGGGTCGGAGATAATCCGGCCAAGCGTCTCGACGATGCATTCGAAGAGGGGCTTGTATCGACTTTGGTGAAGACGGGCTACACCGTGCTGTTGGACCGAGGTGCGGGCGAGGAAGAAATTGAGCGTTCGAGACAGTTAACGGATCGTTTGCAATCCGCCGGCAAGGTCATCGGTTCGATTACGGCCACCGGTTGTCAACCCGGGGACGTGATCACCTGGCAAGGCAGCCTGAGCGGTTTTGCGGGCTTGATCGCGGCCTCGGACCTTTATGTCGGCTACGACTCGGCGGGCGGACATCTGGCAGCTGCCATGGGCGTTGCGGGGATCGACATCTTCGCCGGTGCTGCGTGCGATCGCATGGTCGCCAGATGGCAGCCCTGGGGACCGAGGCCGGCCACCGTGATCGGAGTCCGCGAGGGGGATGATCCTCGCAACGTCCTGTCCGAGGTGCAGGGACATCTGCCGTGACCATTGCTTTAGATGCCACCTATAGCCTCGACGCCAGCCCTTCCGGAGTCGCCGTTTACTGTTCCCGCCTCATAGACGCGCTGGCGCGCAGCGGCCCCGACGAGCAGTTCCTTTTGTGCTATCGTGCGCGCCGCTTCCTGCGTTCCCTCCGATACTCTCTACCGCAAGAGAACTGTTCGCGACGCCTGTTGGAAGACTTTGCCTGCTCTCTGTTTAGCCGACAGGTCTCTGTGTTCCATGGGCTGAACCAGCGCCTTCCACGGTGCCGGTTCCGGCGAACCTTGACAACTTTCCATGACTTGTTCGTTCTCAGTGGTGATTACTCTACTGCCGAGTTTCGCTCCCGCTTCAGCGCACTGGCGCGTGACGCCGCTACTCGTTCGGACCACCTCATCGCGGTCTCCCAGTTCACGGCCGATCAGGTAAGCCGCCATCTAGGCTATCCGCGGGATCAAATCAGCGTGATTTACCACGGTGTGCGACCGGTCCCCAACTTTTCAACCAAACTATTGGACGAGTTCCGTCGCGAGCAGGGTCTTGAAATGCCTTTCCTGTTGCACGTCGGCGCCATTCAGAAGCGGAAGAACGTAACCCGCCTGGTCGACGCCTTCGAGAGGTTAAATGCCCAGTTCACGCTTGTGCTCGCCGGCTCGGCCGGGTACGGCGCCGAGCGGATCATGGATCGCATCGAGAATAGCTCCGCGCGCCGGCGCATCCGATCTCTCGGCTATGTCGATTCCGACCGGCTGGCGAAGCTCTACCGCACCGCTTCAGTCCTCGTCTTCCCCTCTCTCGAGGAAGGTTTCGGCATGCCGGTGCTGGAGGCGATGTCAGCCGGCCTCCCGGTGGTCACCTCCGACCGCTCCGCGACCGCCGAGATCGCCGGGGGGGCCGCTTTTCTTGTTGATCCTGAGCAGAGCGAATCGATCGTGGACGCCGTGGAGCGTATCTTCACCAATCCTTTGCTACGCCGACAGCTGGTCGAGGCCGGGCTCGAGCGCGCGGCTCAGTTTAGCTGGATCAGAGCGGCCCACGAAACCATGGCTGTCTACCGCAAACTGATCCGATCGACCGCGCCCTGACTTGCCTCCCTGGCAACCCGGCTGCCAAAACAGAGGCGCGAAGCGCCGCAAGGATCTTAGCCCAGGGTGGAGCGAAGCGAAACCCTGGGTTGGCAAAGCCCACGGGCCAGCCCCGAAGGGGCGTAGGACCTAGTTCCCGTAGCGCGGGCTCGGTGCCCTTCCCGAGACCTGCGGCTGTTTTGCCTACGTTTTTTCGGACAACACTCCCATCGGTCGAAGCCAGTAGGGACAAACAATCTTGTTTGTCCCAGCCGCCGCCAGGCGGCTTTTGGAGCAGCCCTTTTCTTCCCTGCGTTGCCACAGCCAGCCTTAAACGTGAACGCGGCTAGGCCCAATACTCGTCACTTAGTGTGCTTTAGCCCCCGCGCCTCTCTGGTTGGTCGATCGGCAGTCGGCGCTTGATTTCATTGGGGTTCCGAGAGATTGGGTTCGTTTCGTATTTTGTGTGAGCGTGGTCTGTGGGGCTGGCGGTCGACCGGCTGGTAGGCCAGCTTTTGGTACCGAATCACGAGAGGCCCGGAAGCCGATACCGCCGGCCGTGGGGCTTGGAGTGTCGACCGGAGGTGAGGCTTGGGCTGGGACGTATCGGCCGCGGTAGGGATCGGCGGGGGCATAGGAGCCGGCAGAGGAGCGAGCCTCGTGGGCCTCGCGCTCGTCGCGGCGGAGGTCGCGGAGTTCCTTGACGGCGCGGAAGAAGCGGCGGCTGAGATGCCCGTCGTAGCGGGCCAGGTGTACGAAGGCCTGGGTGCGATCGAGCATCGCCGAGCCTAAAAGTAGGGTCTCGCCATCGTAGCCGGGGCGCAGCTCGTCGGGACGACGTTTTTCCAGGTGCCGGCGCTGGTCGTCGACGGCAGCGGCGAGGAAGCCGGTCTCCAAGCGCGTCAGGCGGCGCATGCGCCATTGGGCGTCCGCGATCTGGCGGACGAGCTCGAATTCGAGCGAGTTGGCAGGTTGGATGTCGGTTTCGAGAGCAGAGAGTTGGCTGTCGAATTCGGCAGGGTCCTCGCCGGGCAGGACGGTATCGCGGGCGAGGAGTCCGTGTTTGAGGGAGTTCTTCGCGGCGCGGGCTTTGCCTTCCTCGGTGCGCGGACCGGTGGATTTCTTGGCGTTATTGCGGTTAGCCTTAATTTGTGCATTTGTCGGCATGATTATTATTCCTTTCGTGGGAGCAGTCGCTCCAATTCCAGGGTACGGTGGGGTGCTGGGATTCGATAGGATTTGGGAGGGGTAAGTGACGTGGAATGAAGAGGATAAGAATTTTAAAGTGATGTGACCGGGGGTGTAGTTTTGCCGGAGGGCGCGCCGCCAGGAGCGGCCCGCTGTGACCCCACCCCAGGCCCCGCTCGGTCGCCGGAGGCGGCCGAGCGCCGGAAAGAACCACCGGGGGTAATGGTGCATTCCCAACCAGCCGTAAAACGGCTGGCCTAGCAACGGCCCACAAAAGCCGCCTGAACGCGGCTCAAAGTGGGTAGCTTGCAGTTCCGTCGCCGCGAGGCGGCGACGCAGGGAAGAAAAGGGCTGCTCCGCGAGCCGCCTGGGGGCGGCTAGGACAAACAAGCAGTGTTTGTCCCTACGGGGCTCGACCGATAGGAAGGGTGTACGCAAAAACATACGCAAAACGGCCGCAGGTCTCGGGAACGGCACCGAGCCCTACCGGATCTGGAACTTACCGCTTGCTCACACGCGCGGCTCGGCAACACTCGGTTTCCGTCTGCCGGAGCCGCGACCATCAGGGAGCGGTTGGCTGTTACCCCACCCCAGGCCCCGCTCGGTCGCCGGAGGCGGCCGAGCGCCGGAAAGAACCACCGGGGGTAATGGTGCGTTCCCAACCAGCCGTAAAACGACTGGGCTAGCAACAGCCCCAGGAAAAAAGCCCCCATGACCGGGCTCAGCGGGTAGCCGAAGGACGCGGACACTGGAAAGGCGCCAGGTCCGCGCTACACAGGCTTCAGGTACTGGCGGATGAGGTTCAGAACACGCGGGTCCTGGATAAATTCCGCCAGCCGATCCAGTAGCAGATCATGGTCGATCGAGGCATAGTAGGCCGCTCCGGGGCTTGTTTCACTCGTGCATACCGAACCCACGGTTTCGCCTAGCGGCTCCACCGTGGGCTACCAAACACGACGCAGGGGCACCGACGTCTATGAGGCTATTACGCTCGCAGCGAAAGTCCGCCGTCTACCGCGATGACCTGGCCAGTGACGAAATCGGCGGTGAGTAGGTTGACGACCGCTTCTGCGATCTCTTCACCACGGCCCGGCCGGAGCATGGGCGTGACAGACACCAGGTGCTCGATGTCCGTGGGCATTTCGGAGCCGAACTGAATGACCCCCGGCGCGACACTGTTCACCGTGATTTCAGGCGCCAATGCCTTGGCCAAAGCCTGCGTAATCATGATCACCCCGGCTTTCGAGGAGCAGTAGGGGACATGGCGCCTCCAGGCGCGGAAGCCCCCCAGCGAGCTCAGATTGACGATTCTCCCTCCTCCGTGCTTGAGCATGAGTCGTGCGCCGGACTGACAACAAAAGAATGTGCCCTTAAGGTTCACTTCGTGGATCCAGTCCCAATCGTCTTCAGTGACCTCCAGCACCTTCATTTCGCGGTAGCGCCCGGCGTTGTTGACCAAGCAATCAAGCCGGCCGTACTCTGCCTCGACTTCCTCAAACAGCCGCCCGATTTCACTAACTCTCGTCAAGTCCGCTTGGAAGATCCTCCCTCCACACTCGGCCGCGGTCGCTTCGGCTTGCTGCTTCGACTGGCCGAAGTGAATCGCTACCCGAGCACCCTCTTCCGCCAGTCGCAGAGCGATGCACCGCCCGATCCGTTTCGCTCCGCCGGTCACCAGCGCAACTTTTCCCTCGAGCCTTTGATTCGAGGCACCCATGGTTCAGCAGTACTCCTCGAGAAAGACTAGCAGGACGCGACATGTCGGGCCCCGCGGCGACCAGCGGCGACTAACCCGCATTTCTCACCAGTGGCTTTGCGAAGGGTTGAGGGAGCCGAAATAGGGGCGGAAGGTCGGAATCAACCCTGGCCAGGGGGGCGAGGGCCTCGGCGGGGCGCTCCACACCGCCGACAGTGGTCCGCGAAAGTCCGTTTTCCGGGTTGTTCCCGATTTTAGAAACACTTAGCCATTCGGCTTCCTGGGCCGCCGTTTTTTGTTTCGCTCCGTGTTATCAAACAGTTGCTAATCCCGGCGGACGCAGGGCCCGATACACCGCCCAGAACGCCTGCTCATAGGGGTAGCCGCCGGCCAGCGACAGATACACCCGCCGCACGCTCACCTTCACCTGCGCGCCGATCTTCAACAACCCCCGCCGGATCGTCTCCGTCTGCGCCCGCGCCCACACCGTGCCCTGCAGCCCCAGCCGCCTGAGCGCCGCCATCAACACATAGGCCAGCGACGATAGATACAGCCGCAGCTGATTGGCCCGCAGCGTCTCCGTGCTCATGCGATCGCTGAACAGACTCAACTGCTCCTTGATGCGATTCTCCGCCTCCCCGCGCCCGCAGTAGAGTTGCTCGTACAGCTGCTGCGCCGGCCGGCTCTCGGCATCCAGCGAGGTCACCACATAGCGCGGATTCTCCTTGCCCGCAAGCTGTTCGGCTTTGGCCACCACCCGCCGCGCCCGGCTCCAACTCCGCCGCGTCTGATACTCGAACTCCGTAAACACCCGCGCCGGCTTCCCCGTCCGCTGTTGCCGCTCGGCGGCCGCCCCCATCTGCTCAGCAATCATTTCCCGCAAGCGTTCGTTGCGCGCCAGCCCCAGCACGTAATCCACCCCGTTCTCCTCGCATCAGCTCATCAACTCGTCGCGACAAAACCCGGAATCACCGCGCACGATGATGCGCACCTCCGGCCAGGCTTCCCGGATCTGCGCCACGATCCGCTCCAGCTCCTCGACGCTGCCCGCCGCCGCGTCTTGATTCGACACCCGCTGCCGGGCACACAACAGGTGCTGGCCGCAAAAAATGTACAGCGGCAGATAGCAATAGTGTCTGTAGTAACCGTGAAAGAAACGCCCCTCCTGCTGCCCGTGCAAGGGCGTATCGGTGACGTCGATATCGAGAATGATCTCCTCGGGCGGCTCGGGGTGCGCTTCCACAAACACGTCCACCAGCAGGCGGTCGATCGCTTCGCTGTCACAGCGGATCTTCTTGTAGCGGTCCACGCCGTCGGTCGTGCGTTCCAGCCGGTGCAGCGTCGACTTGCCGGCCAACGGCTTGCCGCGATCACGCTCTTGCTTGCGCTTCTGCCCTTCCAAGTCGCTCTTGCCGGCCAGCAGCGCCAGCACAGGATCGGAGCGCAACTCGTCGTGATCGTTGAGATCCTCATAGCCCAGCGCCAGCGCGTAGACCCGCTGCGAGACCAGCTCCCCGACCTGGTGCTCGATCAGCTGGGGATCGCGCCGGTCTTCGAAGCAGGCGGCCACCCGCGGCAGCAGGTTGATGCGCCGGTCGACCTCGCGCAACAGCAGCGCGCCGCCGTCGGAGCTGATCACCCCGCCGTCAAACTGGGCGCTCACCTGGCGGCGAAAGTGCCTGGCAAACGACAAGCTCGATTGGCTACACTCTGTTACCGGAGGGCTGCTGGTCTTCTGTGGCGCTAACGTTTTGTCCATAAACGTTTTATGCCACAACCGGCAGCCCTTTTCCTACCCCCTGGTGAAATATGCAGGCTAAACAACCACCGCCTCAAAAGGCGGTGGGTTTAGACCTGGAGATTGAACTAAAGATCGCCGTGGACCGGCGGGATCGCCGGTCCCTACTGTCGCGGCTCGTGAGGACTCGAAGTAGGGACAAGCGATCGCAGCATCATCTCCTTGGGGTGAGGCTTGAGATAAACCTGACTTTCCAAGTACTCGACCGCGTAGCGTTCCGAGTACTCGTGAATCGCCGCCAAAGGGACGGCCAGGGGCGTCAGACCCTGGCGGTACTCGTCGATCAACCCCGCCAAGCGAGTCCGCGAACCTTGATCCAGGTGTCGCCGAAGGCGCCCAATCGTGTGGTGCAACACATTGGCGTGTTTCGCCTTGGCAGTTCGGACTGCCATGGTACGCATGAACAGCGCTTCGTAGCTCGCTCGAAAATCCTTCCTGGGGAGTTCTTTGATCCGTGCGGCCAAGCGGCTCAGGTCGCGACAACCCTGGGTTGAGTGTGCCGTCAGCAGCAGCTTGTGATTTTGGTGAAACTCGATTGCGTCTCGAATTCCCCATCGCCGGTCGAACAAGCTCCGCAGCCGGCGGTAGGCGAACGCCCGCTCGACAAAGTTCTGCCGGTGGTCAGGGCGGTCGAGGCTGCTTTCCTCTTCGATAGGCAAGTTTCGAAGTTGCTCCGTCAAAGCTTGGGCGAACAGCCCCCGGCCGTTTCTCGCAGGTCTGTCGGCTTGATGGTAGACGGGAACACCTTTTAGACCACAACTTGGCGACCTGCTCTTTAGTACGAAGCCGGACAAGCGTTCCTTGCTTAGTCCTTTCACGTTCCGGTGCGCCCAAGCCCGCATGGATCTTGTTAAGTCCCGCTGGTTTTCTGACGTTATCAAGTGGATTTCATGCCCCCGTCGCACCAGTTGAATCGTTTCCCGCGGCACACCGAGCCCCAGTTCCACCTCAGGGCACACCGGGACCCACTCGACGTACGGCGCCAACACATCAGCCAGGAAAGGATCGCGCTTATGGCCGCCGTCGTAGCGGACTTGCTCTCCCAACAAGCAAGAAGAGACGCCGATCCGAATCCGGCGATCCTCGGAGTACGTATTCATTCTGGGAGCCGTTTGCCGATGACTTTCTGCAATCTGACCCTCTCCGCTTGACCGTCTTCTATAGTATGTACTTCTCGTCAGGCGAGAGCCTTGGGTTCAGGAGAAGGTCGATGCGCTGATGAAAGGCGGCCGGTCCGGAAGAGTACAGCGCTAGATTGAAATAGCGGTTCTCCAAGGCGGGTTCGCTTAGGGGGCGACCGCTCGGTGCCCGAGTCACCCATCGGTTATGATGGGCATTGTGCTCCGCCGGCTGCCGGGGTGGGCATAGCTGGATACCCATTCGTCCGACTCTTACCTTAGGAGATCCCTTCCATGGCGTCCGCAGCGTATGACAATCTCGCGGCCAAGGCGGCCGGCAATGCCATCGATCTGATCAGCAAGATCTACGGCGTCGACAACTGGGGATTTGGTTATTTCCACATCAATGGAGACGGAAACCTGGCTGTGGCGCCTTCCAAAGACCGGGCGCATGCGATTGACCTATATGGGGTTGTTCGGGAGCTAATTCGACGCAAACAATCGCCGCCTTTTCTGCTACGGTTTCCCCAAATCTTAGACGAACGAATGGCCGCTCTGCACGAAGCGTTTGCCAAGGCCATCGACGAGTTTCGCTACGACGGTCGTCACCTCGCCGTCTACCCAGCCAAGGTCAACCAAAAGTCGGAGGTCGTTACACGCCTTTTGGAGTCCGGTTACCGCTACAGCTACGGGCTGGAAGTGGGCAGCAAGGCGGAACTGACAGCCGCCCTCGCCATGCCGTTGGCTGACGGTGCTCTCATCGTCTGCAACGGACTCAAAGACGACTTGTTCCTGCGTACAGCCATTTTGGCCGAGAAACTCGGAAAACGAACCATCATCGTCGTCGAGGACTTTGACGACATGCTGCTGGCGCTCGAGCTGGGCAGCAAGCTTGGCATCGAGCCCCACCTGGGCGTTCGGGTGAAGTTGTACTCGCGCGGCAGCGGTAAGTGGGAAGATTCGAGCGGGGAATTCGCCAAGTTCGGCATGAGCACGGTTGCCTTGGTCAATGCGTTGGAAGCGCTGCGGCGACAGGGCAAGACTTCTCTGCTGAAAATGCTGCATTTCCACATCGGCTCGCAGATCAACAACATTAAGCGGGCCAAACAGGCTTTTAAAGAGGCCGCACGGGTCTACGCGAAAGTTCGCGAGATGGGTTTTGAGGTCGAATACCTCAACGTGGGTGGCGGCCTAGGCGTTGACTACGACGGCAGTAAGACGGCGTCGGACTTCTCGATGAACTATTCCGTGCAGGAGTTCGCTAACGATGTCATCTACGTTGTCGGCGAGGTTTGCGACAACGAAGAGGTGCCGGCGCCGATCATCGTCACCGAAAGCGGGCGGGCCATGGTCGCCTATCACTCCGCGCTGGTCACCGACGTGAAGAAGGTCGTCGCTCCGGGCGGACCCGGCCGCTACGCGCTCGGTCGCATGAAATCGAAAGCGGAGCCGGTTGTTGAGCTGATTGATCTGGCTCGCGGCATCAACGCCAAGAACTTCCGCGAATACTACCACGATGCGATCCAGCAGCGAGAAGACCTGAATTCCTTGTTCGAGCTCGGCTATTTAGAGCTGGAGGACAAAGCCAAGGGCGAGTGGCTCTTTTGGGAGATTTGCCGGCAGGCCGCCAAGCTCTCGCGCCTGATGAAGCAGCGCCCCGAAGAATTCGATGACCTCGACAAGCTCCTCGCCTCCAAATACGTCTGCAATTTCTCCGTGTTTCAGTCTCTGCCGGACTTTTGGGCATTTGACCAGTTGTTTCCCATGATGCCGATTCATCGCCTCAACGAGGTTCCGACCGAGCGTGGCATCGTATGCGACGTGACCTGCGACTCCGACGGTTCCGTCGATCGATTCGTGGACGTGAAGAACGTCAAACAAGCACTGGAGTTACACAAGATCCGGCCAGGCCAGCCCTACTATTTGGCCTGTTTGCTTTTGGGCGCTTATCAGGAAACACTCGGCGACCTGCATAATCTGTTCGGTGTTGTCACCGAAGCTAACGTGATCGTCACCAGCGAGGGCAAGACCGCGATCGACGGTGTCACCCGCGGTGACTCGGTGCGTGAAGTCATTGAATACAGCGGCTTCGAGACCGACGAGTTAAGAGACTCGGTCGCCAAACAGTTGTCGCAGCGCAAGGACCTGGGGATTATCTCCGCCGACGACGAGCACGAGGTGCTGGCCACCTATTCGCGCGTGCTCGACGACTACACGTATTTGGGATAGACTTGCAGGCACTTGGCTTCCCTTCGGTTCATTTCAGGCCGCGCCCTCGCAAATCATTTGTGGACCCGGTCGGCTCGACCCAAAACCCGAGCAGCATTTTCCAATCCAAGAATGATCCTGAAATGGGGTTGGTCGGGCGAGGGACCAGCGATTCGGCATCAACGGCTGGCTTGCCGAACATCACCGCACAGAGCCGCGGGCGGTAGCCCGCGGGACCGCCAATCTGTCCGGTTCTTGCCGGGCCCCCGCGCCCTGACGGGCACGGCTCATTCCGGTTGTTGCCTGGGGGCCTGCGCCCTGACGGGGGCTGCTTCTGTCGTCACAACTCGACGCCCGCCGCCGCCCACTGGCCGGGAAACTGTCATGTGGTGACCAAAACCAAAAACCGCCCCCGTGTTTTTAATCAGTTAACAGGCCTACGCGGAAACATGGGCCAGGCGAGCTCGAATGAGGCGCGATCATACATGTTCGGTGTCGCTTTTGAGGGACGGAAGTTCTGCTTCTGAGCGGCGGTAGTCGCCACGGGCCAAAACCTTCTCCAACCAGAGATAAAGGACGATGAACAAGTACCGGCTTCCCATTTCTTTCATCTTCAGTTTCGAGATGCCGCTGGCCCGGTTGGTCCAATTGATCGGGATGACGGTATAGGAGTAGCCACGCACGATCGCCTTGAGAGGCATTTCTACAGTGAGGTTGAAGTGCGGGGAGATAAGCGGCTCCATACCCTCAATCGCCTCGCGCCGGTAGACTTTGAAAGCATTCGTCACGTCGTTGAAGCGAATCCCGAAAATGGTCTTGACGAACCAGTTGGCAAGACGATTCAGCACTAGCTTGTGGACCGGGTAGTCGATCACCGCGGCACCGGGGATGAAGCGGGACCCGAAGACACACTCATAGCCCTCGGTAAGCTTCCGATAGTAGCGGACCAAATCTTGCGCGCTGTCCGAGCCGTCGGCCATCATGATGGCCACGGCATCGCCGGTGAAGTGGCGGAGTCCGAGGCGGACAGCGTTGCCGAATCCGTGCGGTCCGGCGTTTCGGAGGATTCTGATGCCAGGACCGGTTTCGCTCAGCCGGGCTGCGATCTCGCCGGTCGCGTCGTTGCTTCCATCATCAACGACGATAATTTCATGTGGAACCTTCTCGCGGCGGAGGGTTTCCCCCAGATCGAGGAGCGTCGCCTCGACCGTTCCTTCTTCGTTTCTTGCCGGAATTACGACAGAAAGCTTCACCTCTGGCGCCCTCCCCCCACGATCCCAGCCGTCAAGCCCGTCTTTCCGAGCCTGCCGGCTTGCTGGGCTACGATCTCCTCGGTCATTCGGACGACGTCGTACTGCAACTTCCAGGCAGGGAAATGGTTCCGCAGTTTCGTTAGGTCGGAGATGTAGCAGATGTGGTCTCCGACGCGGTTCTCCGGGTGATACTGATACTGGAGTCGATAGCCCATGTCGCTCAACAGGTCGACGGTCTCCAAAATCGAGAGGCTATTCGCCCGGCCTCCCCCAAGGTTGTAGACTTCCCCGCACCGCGGGCTGCGATGGAACTCGAGAAAGAGCCTGGCCACGTCCAGGCAGTGGATCTGGTCGCGAACCTGCTTTCCCTTATAACCATAAATGGTGTAGACACGATCGTTGAGCGCGCACCAAACGATGTAGGCCAGATAGCCGTGTAGTTCGACGGCCGCGTGCTGGGGTCCCGTCAGGCAGCTGGCACGGAAAATGCCCACCGGCATGTCGAAATAGCGACCGAACTCCTGGCACATTACATCGGCCGCTACCTTGGAAGCGCCGAACAAGGAGTGTAGGCAGCCATCGATCGACATGCTTTCATCTACACCGTCGCGCTTGTCCTCGTAATCATATCGTTGTTCGAGCTCGATCAAGGGAAGCTGGTTAGGACGGTCGCCGTAGACTTTGTTCGTGCTCGTGAAACAGAAGGGAGAATCCCGACAATAATCCCGAGCGGCGACGAGCAGGTTAAGCGTGCCGACCGCGTTGACATCGAAGTCCTCGTAGGGGATTGACGCCGCTTTGTCGTGGGATGGTTGGCCTGCCGCGTGGATGATGAAATCGGGCCGCTCGGTCTTCAGGAGTTCGCGGATAGCCATCCGGTCCCGGATATCGAGGTCGTAGTGACGATAGCGGGCGAGTGACTCGGACAGATTCTCAATAACCCAACGTGTGGACCCCTGCGGCCCAAAAAACTGCTGCCGCATGTCGTTGTCGACGCCCACTACCTCCCAGTCCGAGTCCGCCAGCAGTCGAGCGCAGGCCGAGCCGATCAAGCCTCCCGAACCCGTGACGATCGCCTTCATGGTTTCAATCCAGTGGGAGTCGACGTCCTCTCTGGGAAAGCCCAGCAGTTTCTGCGGGCAAGCCCGGCGTGTAACGAAGAAGGCACAGGCGGCACTTCGAGAGACTCAAGCCATCGACAGCGCCGAAGAAAGCCGCAAAACGCTGTCTTCTTCCCAGTTTAGATGACTGGCGAATGACCCGCATCGATCGTTCTGTCCTCTCCAGCCGGATTCGCTCCAAAAGGGGCAGCCAACCCGGTCGCTGGCTTCGTCCGGCCAAGATAGATGCGGTTTGGTCACAAACATAGGAGGAATATTACCGGCCCAGCCTTGGCCAAACCATGGTGAGTTCTTCTTATTGACGTGGCGGTTTTTGCTTATGGACAACCAGCAACGAGAACTACCTTCATCCTGGGACCAGGTCTCACAGGCGAGATGCCTGTTTAAGACTTCCTTGACTAGCCTCAGGTAGCGGGAGAGAATGGGTGGTTCACAAACACGGCCCTAGTCACGTACTGCGGAACGTGAACTAACGGACCGGCCCAGGGACGGGATCTTCGGCACTCATGGCTGCTAGCCCGATTGAGAAGACAAAGCCCGAAATGGTGACGCCTCTCGGCCCTTGGCGAGCTTTCCTGCTTCCGCTTGTCGCCGCCTGGATAGCGCTCGCCTCTATCCCGGCGATTCCCTCAGCTCCCCAAGCAAGGGTGGACCCAAGCTGGATGGTGGGACTTCACATGGCCCAGGACTTAGGTCTCGTCCACGGCAGAGATCTCGTTTGGACGTACGGGCCGATCGCCTGGTTGGGGTTGCCGGTCACCCCCGCCGAACACCTTGTCCCGGTGCTCGTCTTCCGCTACGCGATGTGGGGTATCTGGGTCGCGGCACTGCTGCGTCTGATTCTCTTGGTTGCTTCCAAGTCGATACCGCTAATCGTTTTTGCCACAGTGGGAGCCCTCGCTGTAAGCCACGACTTACTCAGCGGCATGTTACCCGACTCTCATCTCGATCTGGCAATCGTATCAGTCGCCCTGTTACCCCTTGCAATTCGTTCTCAATGGGTCTATCTCGAGTTGGGGGCCCTGGCATTTCTCACCGGTCTGGCCACGATGGTCAAGTTCAACCTCGCGATGGAAGCAGCCGGCATCTTCGGTTGTTTGCTGGTGACCGTTTTTGTGCGAGAAAGGACAGCTCGCAAACGGAGCCTTTGGAAAACGGTAGCCGTGGGCATGGTCTTCCCACTCACGGCGATTGGGCTCTATTGGGCCTCGACGGGTCACATCGGGACCATCGGTCCCTACCTGCGGAACACGATCGAAATTTCAGCCGGCTACTCGGAGGGAATGAGCGTTGAGGCGCCCTCGTTCTTTGTGAACGCGGCGCTGCTCACCATAGTGGCCTTGCTGGTGGGTGTGCCGGCTCTGGCTTACAGGCGCCGGTCGTTAATAGCCGGGTGGGGCCCGGCTGCCATCGCAGCCTTTTTCGCCTTCAAGCACGGAACTGTTCGCGGCGATGTCCACTTGTTGCCCATGCAGGCAAACCTGGCTCTCGCCGCCTGCTTCATGCTTGTGGGGGCCGCCCAGCACGACCGAAAGCTCGTTGCAACCATCCAGATTATCGCCCTGCTGCTTGGATTCTACGCCGTGCTGATCGTGGTGCCCGAGGGAGGCTCCAACATTCGAGATCGGCTGTCACTCACTACGAGCATTAGGGTCGCTGGTGCACTGCTTAACCTCGACTCTACGCGGGACTCTTTGAAATCCCAGACACAGAAGAACTTAGTGAGTCTGAGGGCCAGCCAGGCCGTGCAAGACAAAATCGCCGATGGTACCGTAGAAGTGGTACCTTACAACACCACGCAGGTGTTCGCCAACGGCTGGCGATGGGCCCCCAGACCGGTATTCCAAACCTATGTGGCATTCACACCGGCCCATGATCTTTTGAATGCCGAACACCTTCGTAGCCACCGGGCTGCCGATTTCGTTCTGGTGCACGCCGAGTCGATTGACCAACGGCACCCGTTTGCTGAAGACCCACTATCATGGCGGGCTCTGCTGGAGGGCTACGAAGTCGTTTGGCAAAACGACGAGACCCTGTTGTTTGCCAAACGTAGCGAGCCTCACCGTTTCTCGCTCGTCGAGATCGCGAGTACGAGCGTGGGCTGGGACCGCAAAATTCCCGTCCCGGCCTACAACGGACCGTTGGTCGTGAAACTTATCAGCAAAAGAAGTCTCGTCGGGCAGCTATCGAACCTGTTTTTCCGCGTAAACCCGGTGCACGTGGAGGTCACATACGAAAGCGGTGAGAAAAGAAGTTGGCGCGTCGTTCGCCCCAACCTCGTCCACGGCTTTGTGGTCCAACCTTTTCCCACCGATCTCTCGGAAATCGCTCAATTCGCCAACACGGGAGACGTTCCTGAAAGCCGTGTTGCGTCCGTAAGGTTAATTCCTACCACGCCCAGCCAGTTCCACCCTGAGATCTTGGCTCGTTGGTTTCATCTGAAGTCAGGGCAAGGCAGCGGCCCCTCGTGGGCGGCGGCGCAAACGCCCGCCACAAGCGCAACGGCCGAAGTGGCCAACGCTTCTTCGGAAACTCCCGCCCTCCGAACATTTGCCGAGCTTCACGGACAGCCGCTAGACTGAGAGCTGGCAGTGTTTGATCTGGTTCAAATCGGCTCAGGGGTGTCTTCGCCCCCGCCGAACCTCTCCGGCGGCAAAGCAAGAGAGCGGCCGCCGTGGCTGAGAGCGCGAGCTCCGGTTGGGAAGAACTACGAACGCCTGAAGTCCCTTGTCACGAGCCTTAACCTCCACACCGTGTGTGAGAGCGCGGCGTGTCCTAACATCGGCGACTGCTGGAACCGACGTACCGCCACCTTCATGATCCTTGGTAACGTCTGCACGCGGCGGTGCGGTTTTTGCGCCGTCGAGAAAGGGGCGCCGCTCGAGGTCGACTACGACGAGCCCCGACGGGTGGCGGATGCCGTGGCGGTGCTGGGACTTCGCTATGCCGTGGTGACCAGCGTCAACCGCGACGACCGCAGGGATGGCGGCGCTGAGTTATTCGCGCTCACGATCGACGCTATTCGAGAGCGCAATCCTGGATGCCGGGTGGAGGTTCTTACCCCCGACTTCCAAGGGTCTCACGAGGCGATGGAAGTGGTCCTCGCCGCGCGCCCGGACGTCCTCAATCACAACATCGAAACCGTGCCCCGCTTGTATCGAACCGTCCGCCTGGGCGCACGCTATCCGCGCTCGCTCGACATGTTGCTCCATGCCAAGCGGGTTGCTCCCGACATCCCCACCAAATCGGGAATGATGCTGGGACTCGGCGAGTCCCGTGCCGAAGTCATTGCGGTTATGCGCGACCTCCGCGCCCACCAGGTCGACATTTTCACGCTCGGCCAGTACCTGCGCCCCTCCCAGAAACACCTCCCCATCCAGCGCTACTACAGCCCGCAGGAGTTTGCGCATTTCAAGCGGCTGGGGTACGAGATGGGCTTTCGGCACGTGGAGGCCGGGCCGCTAGTCCGCAGCTCCTACCATGCCGACGAGGCCGGCGGCGAGATTGCCGGCTAGGCCTGAGCCAGGCCCTTAAGCTACATATTCCATTGCATCAATACATTCACGTTTGGGGCGAAGGCAGCCGGGCACAGCATGCTGTGCCCCTACAAAACGAAGTACTGAGTAGCGAACCCCGACCTCATGTAATCCCCGGTACCGGAAGCTGCGAACACAACTCTTCGACTTCGCCGCGAACGGACGCCAGCAGATCTTTGTCCTCATAGCTTTTGAGGGCCTTGGTGATCCACTGGCCCAGACGCTTCATTTCCAGTTCTTTCATGCCGCGTGTCGCCGCCGCGGGTGTGCCGAGTCGAATTCCGCTGGGGCGAAGCGGTGGATTCGGGTCGTCCGGGATGACCTGCTTGTTGGTTGTGATGGAAACTTCGTCCAGAGTCTCTTCGGCGACGCGGCCGTTGATGCCGAAACTCCTTACGGTGTCGATGACCATCATGTGGTTTTCGGTGCCGTCGGTGATCAGCTTGGCGCCGTTTTCCATCAGGGTCCGCGCCAGCACCTGTGCATTGTCGAGAACCTGCCGGCAATACTGTTTGTATTCGGGTTGCTGCGCTTTGCCCAACGTAATGGCGACGGCCGCCACGGCATTCATGTGCGGCCCTCCTTGTAAACCAGGAAACACAGACCTGTCGATCGCCTTCGCAAATTCTTTCTTGCACAAGATCATCCCGCCGCGCGGACCCCGCATCGATTTGTGCGTGGTGGTGGTGACGAAATCAAAGCCTACGTCGCAGGGGTTTCGCATCACTCCGCCGGCTATCAAGCCGCCGATGTGCGAAACATCGGCCATGGTGAGCGCGCCCACTTCGTCGGCGATGTCTTTGAACTTCGAGTAGTCATAATCACGCGGGTAGGAGGAGTATCCGCATAAGACCAGCTTGGGCTTAGACTCAATCGCCGTTCGGCGAAGCTCGTCAAAATCAATCCGGCCCTTCTCCTCAGGGAGTGTTTTGTAGCGAATGAAGTTGTAGATCTTGCCCATATGGGAGACGGGCGCTCCGTGGGTGAGGTGACCGCCGTGTGAAAGGTCCATGCCGAGCACGGTATCCCCCGGCTGGAGAAATGCCATGTACACGGCCTGGTTCATCGGTGAGCCTGAAAGGGGCTGAACGTTGGCGTGCTCCGCGCGGAAAAGCTGCTTGGCGCGGTCCCGGGCCACGTCTTCGATCACGTCGGTATACTGCTGCCCACCGTAGTAACGCCTTCCCGGATAGCCTTCCGAGTACTTGTTCGTAAACACCGAACCCAGCGCCGCCAGAACTTCCGGGTAGGTGTAGTTCTCCGACGGGATGAGCTCGATGCCGGCCTGCTGGCGTTTTTCCTCCCCAACGAGCGCATCGAAAATGGCGGGGTCGTTCGCTTCAAGCAACTGGCGGTTGGCGTCCATGTTTTCCTCGGAAGTTCTTGCTCTTGGCGGGAATGGGATGCCCAAGCCAGAGATCCCATCACCGAAGTCCGAAACTCTGTTTCCTACCCGTGAGGATCCGGCCTCCTAGAGTCCAGACGGGGAGAAACTTCCTCTTTATACCGAGCCGCTTCCAGCGCCGCAAGTCTGCATTCGTAACCGCTTCGTAACCAATGACGTCTTCCCACTCTGGTATAGTCCATCTGGGACGCTTCCTGTCGTTGGGAGAGGCTCATGCAAGCGCGTATTTTGGCCATGGTACTAGCGGGCGGGAAGGGGACCCGCCTCGGACCGCTTACCCGAGAACGCTCCAAGCCGGCCGTGCCCTTCGGAGGGAAATACCGCATCATCGACTTCGTTCTAAGCAACCTGATCAACTCCGGGATTTACTCCATCTACGTGCTTACGCAGTTCAAGGCGCAATCGCTTCTGCAGCATCTCCGTGATGGTTGGCAGTTTTCCGACATCCTCAAGAACCAATTCGTGATTTCCGTGCCGGCCCAAATGCGCAAAGGAGAAAAGTGGTACGAGGGCACTTCGGACGCCATTTTTCAGAACATTCACTTAATTGAGCTTTCCAGCCCCGACCTGGTAGCGGTTTTCGGCGCCGACCACGTCTACCGCATGGACATCACCCAGATGACTGCCTACCACGAAGAGAAGGCGGCCAAAGGAACCGTAGCCGCTCTACCGATTCCGGTCGAGCACGCGGAACGGTTCGGCACGATTGAGATTGACGGCGACTGGCGAATCGTGCGCTTCCATGAAAAGGTAAAGGACCCGCCCCAGATCCCCGGTCGCCCAGGCTGGGTGTTGGCCTCGATGGGCAACTACATCTTTGATACGGAAGTTTTGGTCGACGAATTGAAGCGAGACGCCGACAAACCCGGGAGCGCGCACGACTTCGGCGGCAACATGCTGCCGGAAATGGTGGGCGAGCATCCTATCTACGCGTACGACTTCCTCAGCAATGTGGTACCCGGAGAGGCTCCCGAAAGGCGCGGCGATTGGAAGGACGTGGGAACCATCGAGGCTTACTACGACGCCAATATGGATTTGCGTTCGTCATCGCCTTCCGTGAACCTGTACAACCACCGCTGGCCGCTCAGAACCGCGGAATACCCAGTAGGTCCCACAAAGTTCAATTCGGACGGGGAAGGCCCGCGTGGCCATGCTCTCGGTTCTATCGTCTCCGAAGGCTGCGTTATCGATGGCGCCGAGGTGGTGGACTCGGTCGTCGGCCGCCGAGTTCATGCCGACCGAGGCGCTCTGGTGCGGGAGTCCATCGTCATGGACAATTGCTACATCGGGGCGGGAGCGAACATTCGCCGAGCAATCCTCGACAAGAATGCCCAAATCCCCCCGGGAGTGAAGATCGGCTATGACCTGGACCGCGACCGCGAGCGCTACCACCTGAGCGATACGGGCATCGTCATCATCGAGGGGCACCGGTCGCCGATCGAGATCACGTCCGTGAGCATGTAGGAATCGCTGGGGCGCGGACTTCTAAAAAATGGGTTCGTTTGGGCGATCTTCTTCGCTTCCTATTCCCCTTTCTAAGAAGGCCAAGTTACTGAAAAAAAGAATGTTGAGTGCCTTTCTGGAGTACCCACAAGATGGGCCCGTTTTGGTCATTTTTTTACGCCACCGGGCGTAGCGCTAACGAGCTGCCCACGGGGCGTTTTGCTTTCATCATACCAGCGGGGACCAAATTCCCTTTTACCAGGAGGCCACAAGTCATTGAAAACAAGGGTTGTCCATCTTCGTGGCAGCCACATTCAGACCGGAGGCGAGGCGAATGCTGCGTTCACCAGAAAAAGGGGGGCACGGGAGCCCGCCGCTACGATTCTTTGATGAGCAGAAAGGCGGACGGGTCGAATAGCTCGGGTCTCGGGATTACTAGAGATTGGCTCGATAGCCGGTTGGGTGGGAAACGTCCCTTTGGTTGGTGGGAAGCGTCAGAATCAGGCGGACCCTGTGACGGATCTTGGGTGGAGCTCGCCAAGCAAGGCCACGTTAATCAAGTAGCGATCGCCTTCTTGACGGCAGGCTCGCGCCGCAGCAAGACCCTGTAACTCGTAGCCCGACAGCAGTACGATCGACGGGGAAGGGATGGGCTCGGCGCTCCAAACCTCCAACTCTCCAGCACCGCTGTTCTGGATAAAGACGCCGGAATCGGCAAGAGATCCGGACTCGTCCAGCCACTTTAGCCGGGCTGTTCCCAGATCCGAGTTCTGGGAACCGGACCGCTGCTTGCCCAGGAATCGAACTCCGACGCGAAAGCCGTGATCCGTCCTCTGGCAGCCCTCGACCAGGCCCTGGTAGTCGCCTCCGCTAGGCAGGATCAACCACACCTTCTCGTCCACGGGTACCGGGCGGGGCGAGGAAACCCGCAAGCCCCCTGGTGACCGCTTCAACAGTTCGACTTCAAGGTAGTTTGAGTTGCCTGCTTCGCCCACCCAGCTCATGGCGGCTGGCGAAGGCGAGAGATCGGCCTCTTGCTCGGTGGGCTTGGTTTGCTCTGGACTTTCGCTATGAGCGGACTGACCAGTGGCCCGACGCCAAAGACTACTGAGGCGGAGCTTCACGAGCCTAGTATCCGAGGTCGGAGCTGCCAATGCAATCGGCGAAACACACTAGTTTGAGACCACGCGAAAGCACTATCTGTGTTGGCCTCCGTACATTTCGGCTTCAACGTTTCGAGACGGTCCTGTGCCCGTTTGCCCAACTAGATAAAGGCCGACCAGATACTTATCGCCGTCGCGCTCACAATAGCAGGTGGACCCGAAACACTCCTCGGTGACGCCCGAGAGGCGAACCATCGACGGCACCGGTACAGCTCTGGCGACTTCGAGCTGCATCCCCTCATCGCTAAGGTTTCGGACCCGGACTTGCTCCTCGTTGTGCGTTCCCGTGGGACCCGCCCACGACAGTGTGCCTTCACCGGTCAACGGTTCCCGGTCGTTGCGACGTCGCTCCCGGAACACCAGCACGACCCCCGCGAAATACCCGTCATCCTGCGGCCGGCAGTGCCGCAAAACGCCCCTGTACTTCTTGTTTTCCGGTGCTAAGATCGTGACCGTTTGGCCGATCGGAATTTCGTCGGGAAGCCGGATCCCGAGGCCCTTGGAAGACGTGTTTGTGATTTCAATCTCTAGCGCTGAAAGCTCCCCGTCCGGCTTCCGCCAGCTGATAGTTGCCGAATCGGTCGCGGAAACCCGCGGCTCGCGTCGTTTTCCCGGACGCTTCCTCGAAGTCGAATTCAGCTGGGGCCGGCCAGGGAAGAATACGTCGAGAACAGCATCGACAACAAAGGCCAAGGCAGATGTAAACCCCAGTTTCACCTAGTTCCATTATGTTCGGTTTCCTGCCGGTGGGCAATGGAACTTTCGGTTCATTAACACGGCAAGAGACATAGTACTTTACTTTGACAAGTTATAGGACGAGACTCTCGGATGTCCCAGAATATGCTAGGCGTATGCGACGCGCGTCTGCGCGAATTTCACAAAGGCAGGCCTGGTCACCCCCTCCAATCGCGAGCTGACTCCCGATTTGACAGACTGCCTAAGTCTTCGTGTATCTTGGCCGCGGCGCCGGACCCCATAAGTAATCGGCGGGGATGAGAAAACTTGCTCCGCGGGTCTGATGCGATACCAGCGAACGCCAAAACATCTAGGATGGAAGTATGACCGAGTTAGCCCAGAAAACATGCGTGCCGTGCAAGGGAGGCGTGCCCCCGCTCGGGGGAACTGATCTCCAACGACTGGCCGACCAAGTGCCTGAGTGGAAGGTGGTCGAGGAGCACCACATCGAAAGGACCTTTGACTTCTCGAACTTTCGGGAAGCCCTGGAATTCACCAACCGAGTCGGGGAGCTCGCCGAGGAGCAAGGCCACCACCCCGATATCTATCTGGCGTGGGGCAAAGCCGGGATCAAGATCTGGACGCACAAGATTGACGGACTAACGGAAAGCGACTTTGTGATGGCCGCCAAGATCGATGCATTGTGAGTTTGCGAAACGGCACACTACTTTAGTCGCTCTCCAAACTGTTGCCGCGAAGGTAGTTGTTCCAATGGTTTGGCATCGACCGTCAGATTGCTGAACATGACTGCACAGAGCCGCGGGCAGTAGCCCGCGGCTCTGTGTCCTGTCCGCTTGTTGCCCGCGGGGCCCGCGCCGAGTCGCCGTTCTTACACGCCGGGCGCCGACAGGGACGTTGGCGATTCAGCGGCTATACTATGGGCAGCGTTTCGCTTGCTGAGAAGGGTCATCGTGGCATCCAACCTGCGTGGGATACTTGCCGTGGTCGCCGTGGTGGCAGTGTCGGCGCTGCTCGGCGGCAGGTACGGTCGCGGTCTGGGTAGCGCGGCGCTCGTCGAACAGAAGGACGCGGTCAAGCACTACACCCGTGACTTTGAAGACCTCGTCACTTTGGTCCGCCAGAACTATTCCTCCGAGATCGACGTCGAAAGCGTCATCTACCGCGGCGCGATCCCGTCTATGCTGCGCGAGCTGGATCCGCACTCCCAGTTCCTAGATCCGCGTGCCTTTGCCCGCCTGCGGGAGGACCAGAAAGGCAGCTACGCGGGCGTCGGCATGCAGATCCTCTCGTTCAAGGGGCAGACGATTGTCGATTATCCATTTCCCAATACCCCCTCTTTTCGTGGAGGCATTCGGCCCGAGGACGAGATTGCCTCTGTAGATGGCCGCTCGACAAGCAACCTGTCAGTCGAAGAGGTGGCTCGGCTCGTCCGTGGACCGAAGGGATCGGTAGTTCGTCTTGGCCTGAGACGTCGAGGTGTGGACAAGCAGGTCGAGGTCGAAGTCGTCCGGGCGGAGATCCCTCGCCCGAGCATTCCCCTGGCGTCGCTGGTGGAACGTGGTGTCGGCTATGTCAAGCTAGTAAACTTTAGCGAAACGACGGATGGGGAGATTGATAAGGCCTTGCGGAAGTTCTCTCGGGAGAATCTCTCCGGACTCATCCTAGATCTTCGAGACAATCGGGGCGGGCTGCTGAGCTCCGGTGTGCGGGTGGCCGACCGTTTTTTGCCCAAGGGACAAACTATCGTTTCTCGCCGAGGCCGCGCGTCGAGAGAAAAATCGTATCGGGTCCGTCGGGGTCACGAGGGAGACCTGTACCCCATGGTTGTGCTGGTTAATTGCGAATCCGCCTCGGCGTCTGAAATCGTGGCCGGGGCGCTGCAGGACCATGATCGGGCTCTGATTGTCGGATCGAATACGTTCGGGAAGGGACTTGTTCAGTCAGTCGTAAACCTCAGGAGTTCCACTGCCCTGGTGTTGACCACTGCACGCTACTACACTCCCAGCGGCCGGTTAATTCAACGACCCTACCGCGACGTCCCGGCGGCGGACTACTACGCTGACCCCTGTAGTTTGGGCTATCGGCCCGCAAATCAGGAAGTGAGTCTGACGGATAACGGCCGTCGGGTTTACAGCGGCGGCGGAATCACGCCGGATATCGAACTTTCCGAGCTCACGCTCAACACTTTTCAACAACGTCTCCAGGCGGAGCGATCGTTGCGGAGATTCGCTCAGCAATACTGCCTCCATCGCTCGGAGCTCCCCCCGGGCTGGGACGCGGACGCCGATATCCTAGAACAATTTCAGCGCTATCTCCTCGACGAAGGAATCCCGTTCACGGCGGAGGAATTCCAGCTGAATAAAGACCACATCCAGCGCGGGCTGAAAAAACACGTCAACACGGCCTGTGTGGACTGGCGGGCCGGGCTTCTGGCCGAAGTCGAGCAGGACCCGGCGGTCCAGCGCGCCCTGACACTTATCCCCGACGCCTCCGACTTGCTCAAGACTGCCCAGGGCACACTGGCGGTGAAGCGCTAGCGGCCTGTGGCAAAAGTCATGCAGGAGCGAAAAATCGGGGACTGCCACCAATTCGCTTCCCGTCATGGCCCAAGAAACAAAGCACTTAGCCTGAAGCGAATTGGCTGGCTGTACCTGATTTTTCCGTCAGTACAAGGCGCCGCCGCTCGGCGATCCGCGAAACGCAGCTCAAGTCGTGCTCGTCTTAAGTGAGAGCGCTCCTTGGTATACTGGAACCGATCTCCTTCCCCCCCGGCGAAAGTTCCAAGGAAGCAACCCGGTCAGGTCATGAGTTCGCATCGGCGCCTCGCTCTACGAGCACCTCTCATCGTCCTCTTTTGTGCATTGCTGGTTGGAGGTTACGGGCCCCTGGTGGGTGCCGCGTCGGCAGCCTCCGAAGACCAGGTTAAGGTCGGTTTCGAAAAGTTCACACGGCTGCTTGCTGTTGTTGAGCAGAACTACGCCGAAGATGTCGACCTTCAGGACGCGATTTTCCAGGGCGCGATCCCGAATATGCTACGTGCGCTGGACCCGCATTCGCAGTTTTTCAGTCCCGAAGCGTTCAAGCAGCTTCGCGAAGAGCAAAAGGGCCAGTACGCTGGTGTGGGGATGACCATTGGCCCGCGCCAGGGCCGTACCGTCGTGATCGCTCCTTTTCCCAAGACGCCGGCCTATAGGGCCGGCCTACGCCCCGGCGACGCGATTGTCGAAGTGGACGGCGAGTCGACCGAAGGTTGGAACACGACAGAGGTGGCCAAGCACCTGCGAGGTCCGGCAGGCACCAAAGTGCGCATCGGCATCGAAAGGCGGGGGCTCGAAGGTCTGCTTGAGTTTGAAGTCACCCGGGCTAGGATTCCTCGCAAAAGTGTTCCGGTTGCCTCTTTTTTGCAGCCGCACGTCGGTTTCATCCGCATCGAAACCTTTAACGAAACGACCGGGAAGGAACTGGACCGAGCTCTCAAGAAGCTCGATGAACCTTCTTTGGAGGGTCTGATTCTGGACCTGCGCTCCAATCGCGGTGGTCTGTTGAGCGAGGGAGTGCGCGTGTCCGATCGATTCATTGAGAAGGGCCAAATGATCGTCTCGCACTACGGGCGAATCTCCGAGGAAAGGGTCTACCGCGCCAAAAACGGCAATGGGGGCCTTCTCTATCCGATGATCGTTCTGGTGAACTGCGACTCGGCTTCCGCTTCAGAGATCGTTGCCGGAGCTCTCCAGGATCATGACCGCGCGCTGATCGTCGGAGAGAATACATTCGGAAAAGGATTGGTGCAGACTGTCTACCCCATGGCCCAGACCGTGTACCCGTTGATGAAGGCGGCGGGGTTGGCGCTGACGACGGCGCGCTACTACACGCCCAGCGGCCGCCTCATCCAGCGACGCTACGACAATATCTCTCTGTTCAACTACTATTCCGACCCTTGCAGCGAGCAGTACCAGCCAACGAACAGCGAAGTGAGACGGACCGATCAGGGCCGCCAGGTTTTCGGCGGGGGCGGAATCACCCCCGACGTGGTCCTAGAGGATCAAAGACTCAGCGACTTCCAAATCGCCTTGCTGAGAACCCACGCTGCGTTTGCCACCTACGCCCAGGAATACACGCTGCAGCACCCTGACTTAGCGCCGGGCTGGGAAGCGACCGACAAAATCCTAGAGGATTTCCGCCAGTTCCTGCTGCGCGAGAAGATCTCCTTCAGGGAGGTTGACTTCATCGAAAACACCGACTTTATCCGCCGTTTCTTGATACGCGAGGTCTATGTCTCGGCCTACGATCTCGAGGAAGGCGAAAAAGTCTATTACCAAAAGGATCCTGACGTGGAGAGGGCGTTGGAGCTGCTGCCCAAAGCGCAAGAGTTGCTGCACTCCTCGCAAAGAATGGTGGCCGAGCGCCCCGGACCAGCCGTCCGCAACTGAACTGTCCTCATTTCGCACAACCCACTGGGGAGTCAACAGGTTACAGCCCCGTAACGCAGGGCTGGGCGGTCGTTTTGCCCTGACCTGCGGCCGTTTTTGACCGCTTGCGTGGGCAAATAGCGCAGAGGGCGCACTATCGGTTCGTCGCCCGCCAGATCCGCTGGTTTTGCTTTTGTGGCGCACGCATTCTTGCGTACCGTGTCGCCATTCGTGGCGACGTCGAGTCCCGTAGTGGCGCACGCTTTCAGCGTGCCGCGTCGAGACTGTTCTCGACGCCCGGAGCGCGATCGTCCTTGCGGCGACTTGCTACCGCTCGACCACGATCTCGGCGCTCTCGGCCTCCAAGTATTCGAGCTGCCTGGCAAGACCCCCATATTTGAGCAACCCGGCGTGCGCTTGCAGGTGGCGAATGGTTTCGATCGAAAGCGGCGCCTCATAGACGTCGGCACGATCCGAGTAAGAATAACGAAGATAGCTGGGAGAACATGCTCCGAGAGCCGGAATCAGGATCTCCCAAAAGCTCTGCTTCTTAAACCATCGCCGCTCGGAAGCCGCCTCGCGCGTCAGTTCCAGGGCGCCGCGCCGGCCCTTGAACGTCACCGACCGGCACTTGGCCGCTTCCAACGAACGCCCCGGCTGGGGATCTGGAAAACCCTCCAGCAGAGAATGCAGCTCACCCTCCGCCGCCTCAATCGGCGGCCAGCGATAGCGGGCCGATCCGGCGACGAAGCTGCCCCTTGACAGAATCTCGCGAATCCTGCGGGAGTCCTTGCCCGTGACGCCGAGGATCTGCTCCACCAGCTCGGCAAGCGGCATCTCCCGTTGGGCAACCGGGGTGATGCTGACGAAGCCGGCCGCTTCGGAACTGATTTTGGTGGGAACGACGTCGGGAAGAGCCAAGATTTCCGAATGCTACCAGATAGGTTGCTGCGGGCGCTTGGGAGGCTATTTCACCATGCCGGCGCCGCGCAGCTTCTCACTCAGTTCCGGTTCCTCGAAGAACATCAGCCGCTCGCGCACCTTGCCGTCCTCGAGGGCCACGGCGTAGGGCACATCTTCAAAGGGGAAGGCTTTTTTGAGCGGTACGAGATCAGGTGAGAGCTTGACGTTCTTCAGCCCCGTGTCTTCGATGAACCCCGGAGCGAAATCATAGTCTTGCGTGGGAACACCTACGAAGTCCCCCTGCCAATCGAGCTTCGCCATGGTCTGGCCGGCGTCAAGACAGTGGGGACAGGCTGGGTTAAAGAAATAAATGAAAATGCGGCCCCGGTCAAGCGCGTACTCTCCTGACTCGACACTGATAGAAGCCGGAACCTCGGCGTCTAACGGGGGAGCGAACGGGTTCAGAACCAGCATGGTGGCACCGAACAGGGCAACAGCCAGCAGCGCTACCCCGGCACTTCGCACAGCAGATATGCGAGGGGAAAACCAGGCCGCGACGAGCGCCACGGCAACCATGGCGGCGTCCCCCCAAAAGAAGCCGGGCCCGACGGTTCGCTCGAGCCAGGGGAAGCAACTGCAATCTTCGCCCTTGAGCGTTTCGTAGTGGTATCCGACGTAGGCCATGAAGACCACCAGCAGAGCGGCCGAAAGATACCCGCCCAGCTTGCGCCACGCCGGTCTCAGCAGCAGAACTCCCGCGAAAGTCTCGGTAATCCCCAGCGCCAGAGCGCCGGGGAAGCTGAGCCAAACCGGGACCAACATCTGCGTGAGCATCAACTGAAACCCCGTCAGGTTGGTGAGCTTCCAAATGCCGACAACAAGCCAAATGACGGCCATCACGACGGCGGCTAGCCAGCCGACGCGATTCTGCCAACGGGGCTTGTCAGAGGTGTCCATCGTCGCTCGTTTCTCTTGTGTAACGCGGTTCGGGCAGCGAGTTAGTTCTCAGTATAGGCTAGGCTCCGAGCCTTTTCGATCACAACACTAGCCCGCAGCAAAAGTTAGCGAGGAGTGAAAAATCGGGGACGGCCACCAATTCGCTTCCCGTAATGATCCGAGAAACAAGCACGTAGCCTGAAGCGAATTGGCTGGCTGTACCCGATTTTTTCGGGACCTTCACTCCTACAATGGGCTGCTGGCCCCCGAGCTTCTCGGATCAGACAGCTGGAACCGCGCTACAATTTCCCCGGTGGCTTCTTTTGATCCCCAGCGGCTTGACACCGAAGCGTTGTACGACTACGCCATCCGGACGCTCGCGCGGCGGCCGTTGACGGTAAACGAGCTTCGGGAGCGGCTCACGCGCCGTGCTGCCCGCTCCCCCGATGTCGACGCCATAATCGGACGGCTGCGAAAAGTGAACTACCTCGATGACGCTCGACTTGCGGAATCGCACGCTCACTTCCGCCGCGACTACGAGGGCCTGGGCCGGCAACGCGTGCTGCGCGAGCTTTCCAGACGCGGCGTCGACAAGAAGGTTGCGCGCAAGGCGGTAGCCGAATCCTATACGGACAGCGATGAACCCGAGCTGATCCGGCGCTTCCTCGAACGCAAAGTTGCTCAGGCAACTCCGCCGACTCCCATCAACGATCGCAAACACCTGGTGCGGCTCTATCGAGCGCTTATCAGGGCCGGTTTTTCCTCTGCTAGAATCGTGGAAGCACTACGCGAACTCTCCCCCGATAGCGATTGGCTCGAAGCCTTCGCTGAAGCCCAGCATCCTGAAGACGAAGAGGCTTTCGATTGACAGGCCACGAAATACGGGAAAAGTTTCTCCAGTATTTTGCTTCGAGCGGCCATCGCATCGTCCCCAGCTCGTCGCTTGTTCCCGTTGACGATCCGACGTTGCTGTTTGCCAACGCCGGCATGAACCAGTTCAAGGAGGTCTTCCTCGGACAGGAGCCGGGTGACTACTTACGCGCTACCTCATCCCAGAAATGCGTCCGCGCCGGAGGCAAGCACAACGACCTGGAAAATGTCGGCCATACCCGGCGTCACCATACGTTTTTCGAGATGCTGGGAAACTTTTCCTTCGGCGACTACTTCAAAAAAGAAGCGATTGAGTTTGCCTGGGACCTCGCAACCAACGTCTTCGGGTTACCCAAGGACCGTCTTTACGCCACGGTTTTCGAAAAAGACGACGAAGCTGAGAAGCTGTGGAAGAAAGTAACTGATATCGACTCCAGTCACGTTTTTCGATGCGGTGCGAAAGACAACTTTTGGCAGATGGGGGATACGGGACCCTGCGGGCCGTGCGCGGAGATTTTTTATGACTACGGTCCTGACGCACTGGAACCCGGCGAAGAGGACGAGCCGTTTCCCAGCGAAGCCAGCCGTTACGTCGAGATCTGGAACCTGGTTTTCATGGAGTTCGATCGCGACCAAGAAGGCAAACTCTCCCCGCTGCCCAAACCGTCGATTGATACCGGCATGGGCTTGGAGCGAACGGCGGCGGTACTGCAAGAGAAGCTCAGCAATTTCGAGACCGACCTTATTCGGCCGATCATTGATCAGACGGCACGGCTCCTGGGCGGTCTAGCTTACGGCGAAGATTCGAGGACTGACACGACGCTGCGCATCATCGCCGACCACAGCCGCGCCGCGACGTTCCTGGTGCATGACGGGGTTCTGCCGGCCAACGAAGGGCGGGGATACGTGCTGCGGAAGATCATCCGCCGGGCGCTGCGGCACGCCCGGCTGGCGGGTGCTGACCGCCCGTTTCTTTATGAGCTGACCGGTTTCGTCGGCGAACTGATGAAACCCGGCTACCCGGAACTGCTCGAGTCCACCCAGCGCATCGCCCGCGTGGTGAAAGAAGAAGAAGTTCGCTACGAGCGCAACTTCGCGTTGGCCGAGAGGATGTTTGAGTCTTCGCTGGCCGATATCAAAGGGAGCGTGATTCCCGGGGCGGTGTCTTTCAAGCTCTATGACTCCTACGGCCTGTCGCTCGACGAGCAGGAAGAGCTTGCCCGCGAGCGCCACCTCCAGATCGACTCCGGCGGCTTCGAGACGGAGATGGAAAAGCAACGGACCCGGGCACGCGCCAGCTGGAAGGGAGCTGACACGGCGTCCGTCTCGCCCGCATACCGGAAACTGCGCGACGAGGGAGAGACGAAGTTTGAGGGCTACGGCGGCCTCTCGGCCGAGGGTTCGAAGATTATCGGTCTGCTCGTCGATCAGCAGCTTGTCGATGACGTCCCCGCCGGCTCGGAAGCCGAATTGGTCCTCGACCGAACGCCTTTCTACGCCGAAGCCGGAGGCCAAGTCGGCGACCAAGGAGAGATTCTCGTCGGCTCCAGCCGGGCGGCGCGCGTGCTCGACGTTACTTCGCCGTTGCGGGGGCTGTCTGTCCACAAGATCAAAGCTTTGGCTGAGCTGAGGAGCGGTCAGCGCGTCAGTTGCCGGGTTGATCCGCCTCTGCGCCAAGCGACAATGCGTCACCACACGGCGACCCATTTATTGCAAGCGGCGTTGAGGAAGGTGCTTGGAACGCACGTAAAACAGGCCGGCAGCGTCGTCGCGCCGGACCGCTTGCGCTTCGACGTCACTCACTACACGGCGATGGACGCCGCCGAGATCGAAGAAGTGGAACGGCTTGTCAACGAGCAAATCCTAAGCAACACATCCGTCGTGACCGACGTCATGTCACTTGATGACGCGTTGAAGACGGGAGCGATGGCGCTGTTTGGAGAAAAGTACACGGATGAGGTCCGGGTGGTGCGGGTCCCCGGGTTCAGCACCGAGCTCTGCGGCGGGACTCACGTCAACCTTACCGGCGACATCGGGATCTTTAAAATCACGTCGGAAAGCGGTATCTCGGCGGGTGTCAGGCGGCTGGAGGCGGTCACCGGCGCCGTTGCCTATGAGCAATACAAAGAGAGCGTCGAAACGATTGAACGGATCGCCTCGATCGTCCGCTCGTCCGAGGCCGGCCTGGTCGAAAGCATCGAAAGATTATCCGCCGAGCACCGTGATTTCGAGCGCGAGATCGACCGTCTGAAAACGAAGCTAGCGCAGTCGAGTGCAAGCGCGTTGGCGGCAAACGTACGCACGGTCAAGGGCGTCAAGGTCATCGCCGCTAAGGTGGACGGCTTGGACCGCTCGCAGATGCGGTCGCTGGCTGACTCACTGCGGAACAAGATTCGATCCGGCGTCGTCGTGCTGGGCGCGGCGCAAGACGGGAACGTGGCCCTGATCTCAGCCGTGACCAAGGACCTCGCCGGCAAAAGGGTTCATGCGGGGAAGCTGGTGGGAGCTGTTGCCAAGGCTGTCGGCGGACGCGGCGGCGGCCGGCCCGATATGGCCGAAGCGGGTGGCAAGAATAGTGGTGCACTCCCCGACGCACTGGAAAGTGTCTATGAACTGGTTGATCAGATGGTGTAGGGGCGCAGCGGCGGCGCGCTGCCGGTTCGCACTCACGTGCCAGTAGTCATGAACAGAGTAGTCCGTTTCATAAATTCGGTTGCGTATACTTAGCCGTCAGGTGGGCGATCGGGAACTTCGGGCACGGCATGCCGTGCCCCTACCTTTCCAGGCATCCTACCGATCTGTAGAAGCGCAGCATGCTGTGCCCGCCTGCGCTCGCCCGAAACGTGAGTGTACTTATGAAATGAAGTACGAAGTCAGTAGCGGCCGTGGCCGATAGGTAGACCTTGACGTCGCGGACTGTTCTGGAGACGAGTTCACGATAGATCCGGAAATGTCGGGCTCGAAGGCGACGTGGCGCACGCTTTCAGCGTGCTGTGCCGGCATTCTTGCCGGCATCCCCCCGGCCGGCAGAAGGGCCGGCGCACCAACGAGACATGTCGCCAGGGCGATCAGGTAGCCTTGTGCGGGGCAGCCTGCTGACACCCTTGTTTCACTGAGAATGTTTCGCTGAGAATGTTTCGCTAGGAATTCTAATTTGACCCATCCCGAACCCTACGACGCCGTCGGCAATCGTCAGCGCGTCTTCGAACTACGCGATCGCGGTGTCGACGTCTGGGGACCCGAAAGGGTCTACGTGGCGGCGGAGGTCCCACTCGAGAACATCGAGCCGGGCGCCGTCATCCGGCAGGCCAATTTAAGCGGTCCCGAACTTCAGATCGGACGCGGCACGAGAATCGGCGTCTCGGGGCACGCTCATGTCGCCAATTGTCAAATTGGTCGCGACGTGGAACTCGGAGCCGGCACGTACGACACCGCCACCATTCTCGATGGCGCCAGGGTCCGGGGGTTCGCCGAGCTTCGGCCCGGCACACTTCTTGAAGAGCAGGTCGAGGCGGCGCACAGCGTGGCCTTCAAGAACACGGTCCTCACGGCTACCGTTGTTGCCGGGTCGCTCATCAACTATTGCGACCTTTTCATGAGCGGCGGAACGTCACGGAAAAACCACAGCGAAGTCGGCTCGGGCGTTGTCCACTTCAACTTCGACCCGCGGGGAGATAAGTGGGGAAGCTTGATCGGCGACGTTCGCGGCTTGCTGCTGCGGTCGGCGCGGATTTTCGTTGGAGGCCAATGCGGCCTCGTGGCGCCGCTGCAAGTGGGTTTCGGCGCCGTGACGGCGGCGGGGTCGGTAGTTAGGAGCAACGTCGAGGATAATCGGCTGCATTTCGAGAATGCCGAGGGCCGTTCCATCGAGAACTTCGATCCCGAGATTTACGCCGGCTTGCGACCGAAGTTTCTCACAACCGCTCTGCTGATCGGCAACTTGCGAGCGCTTGCTCGCTCGTACGAGCTCGTTCGGCTGCCTTTCGCCGAGGACTATCAGAAGCCGCTCTACCGCGCCGCCCAACAACAGTGTCGGATTCATATTGCCGAGCGCATTCAGCGTCTGCAGAAGATCATCGACAAGCTGGACCGCTCGATCACGAAGTCCTCCGAAAGCGGCGACGACCGTTTGATCGCCTGCCAAGACGAGCACCGCCGATTGATCGAGCGCCGAGAGAAAATCGTCGCTATTCTGACATCCGAGCCGGAGCTTTCACCGGTGCCCGCTGAATTCCTAGGGCCCTACGAGAAGGCCCGCCGTGCGCTGTCGCACATCGACGCCGTGCGACAAGTCAGTGAAGAGGCCGCGCAATCCGCCGCCGGTTGGATCTACTCCGTGGCACGCGAGCCGGCGGCGAGGTTGGGGAAACTGCTGGACTAATCCGCCCGTGGGTGCTGCTCCAGTGGACAACGAGCCGCCTACGCCGGCTACGGACAAGCGAGATCGCTTGTCCCTACTTTGAGTCGTCACAAGCTGTGGTAGTAGGGACCGGCGATCCCGCCGGTCCGTAGGCGCGACATGTCGCGCCCGTACACGACAAAAGGCTCCTACCGCGCTCCACGACGGCCAGAATGCCCTGACGAACAAGCCTCAACACTCGACACGGGCCCCGCCCTGACGGAGATCCAGCAACCGGGCCGCCGGGACAATTCGCGCTGAAGCTTCTCCGAAGCGGGAATCTCGGGGGGAACTATGGACAAGAATCCGACCAATCGTGAGCAGCCGCCTTGAGTGAGGGTACCCGCTTTATCCGCGTCCGACAAGCGGCATTTTCGTGGCCATCACGTTCATGGACAACACGTTGGCGTCCAAGGGCAGATTTGCCATGTAGAGGACAGCATCAGCGACATGCCGCACATCCATTCGGGGCTCCACCATGGTCGTGCCGCTGGCCTGGGGAACACCGGATAGCATTTTCTCGGTCCTTTCGGTGACGGCGTTGCCGATGTCGATCTGGCCACAGGCGATGTCGTACTTACGGCAGTCGAGCGCAATGCACTTCGTGAGCCCCGTCATGGCGTGTTTCGTAGCGGTATAAGGCGCCGAGTGGGGCCGAGGCACCTGAGCCGAAACCGAGCCGTTGTTGATAATGCGCCCCCCGCGCGGCCGCTGCTCTTTCATGATCTTGATCGCTTCTTGGGCGCACAGGAATGCACCCGTCAAGTTGACGCCGACGACTGTGTTCCACTGCTCGTAGGTCAGCTCTTCCATCGGAATGTCTGGCGCACCTATGCCGGCATTGTTGAAGAGAACGTCCAAACGGCCGAACGCTTCTTTGGTCGCGGCGAAAAGCGCCTGGACGGAATCAGGTTTGCTGACGTCGGTGGGCACAGCAAGCATCTCGCCGCCGGAAGGCTCTGCCAATGCGGCTGTCCGCTCAAGTTCCGCGGCGCGGCGCCCGGCCAGCACAACGCGATACCCCGCGGATTGCAAGCCCAGGGCGACCGCACGGCCTATACCGCTGCCACCACCGGTCACAAGCGCGATTTTGGCATTAGTTGTCATGTTCGTGTTTCCTCACATGGGAATCCGGTCCGGAGCCTCCCGCGTTTTCTTGCGCCCCTGCCGGGGCTTTGCCGAGTCTGCCATTCCGCCCCACGGTTCCGCCTTACGACTCCCCCGTGGGCTACTATCCTACACCCCTGCGGGGCTGAGCCGGCCCCAACTAACGAGTATGAGCACTAGCTCGGCTGGGCGCCTTCTCGCAGTGTAGCGGCCGCGGCAACGATTTCCGAACCGGTGGGGTTCTGGAACGGCCGCAGGTCAAACTCAGGTAGCGCCGAGAAGATGTGGTCGAAGATGTCGGCCTGAATGGCTTCGTAGGGCCCCCAGCGCTGGTCGTTACTGAAAACGTAGATCTCGATCTGCAGTCCTCTTTCGGTGGGTTGGAGTTGGCGGACCAGGAATGTCATCTGTTGGTGAATCTTGGGGTGGGCTTTTAGATACGCCACTAAGTAAGCGCGGAAGGTGCCGATGTTGGTCATCTTGCGGCCGTTGACCGGCACCGTCTCGTCGATGTTGTTCTTACGGTTATAGGCGGCCAACTCTTCCAGCTTTTGCTCCACATAGCCCCGTAGGATTTGGATTCTCGAGAAACGCTCGACCATCTCCGGAGTGCAGAACTTGATGCTGTTGACGTCGATATGGACGGATCGCTTAATGCGCCGCCCGCCGGATTCCGACATCCCGCGCCAGTTTTTGAAGGAATCCGAAATCAGTGCGTAGGTGGGAATGGTGGTGATGGTCTTGTCCCAGTTGCGGACCTTTACGGTATTGAGCGTGATCTCCATGACGTCGCCGTCGGCACCGTACTTGGGCATCTCGATCCAGTCGCCCGGGCGCACCATGTTGTTCACCACGAGCTGCACTCCGCCTACGAAACCGAGAATCGTATCCTTGAAGATCAGCAGGATCACGGCGGTTAGAGCGCCAAGTCCGGTGAAGAAGATCAAAGGATCCTTCTCCATGCTGGTCGAGAGAGCAAGGATGACGATCACAACGGTAAGAATGATCTTTACGATCTGGATATAGCCAGTAATTGGAATTCGCTGGGAAATCGCGAAACTCTGATACACGTCGCCGGTCGCATCGAGGAAAGCATTGACCGCAAACAGGCCGACAAGGAGCATGTAGACATTCGCTATTCGTTGAGCCACGTCGACCAGCTCCGGGTTTCCCTGGAACACGAGCGGAGCTGTAAACCAGATGACCAGGGCGGGAACCAAATGCGACAGACTGGTGAACACCCTTCGTCGTACGAGCGCGTCGTCCCAGTCGGTCTTTGTTCTTCGGGCCAAGTGCAGTACCACCCGCAGAATGATTCGCTTGGCAATCAGGTTGGCTAGGTAGGCAACCACTAACAGGCCGGTGATGACCGTCGCGCGGCTCGCAATGGTAACCTGCGTCTCGCTCAGCCCTAGCCCCGTTAACCAACCTTCGATGACTTCAATCATGTGGCTTCCTCTGATTTGTCTGACCGCCAGCTAGTAGGCCACTTCACAATTGCGCTTGCGCCGCGGCTGATGGCAGGCGTGCTGCGTCCCTACATCTAAGGTCGAGACTCGTGCGAACCGCCATGTTTCGGAGACTCCGGACGCTCAATCCTTAAGAGGCGTCGCGACACAACCCTCCTCCCACCAGCCTAAAACATTTCGCAGCAGATTTGTTGTATACTCCGTCCAGAACTTTCTTCTTTCTCGACAGCCCGACTACGGCAAACTGTGCACGAACGCGGTCTGGACCCGCGATGAACTGGCTTGACATCATCATTGGGCTGATCCTGATCGTTTCGGTGATCGCTGCGCTGCGCAACGGGTTGAGCCGGGAGTTCGTGAACCTGCTGGCTCTAGTAGTCGGGATAGTCGGAGGAATGTGGTGGTACGGACCCGTTGCCGCGCGGCTGGAGCCTTACCTTGGCAGCGAGCGCGTGGCGGAGTTCGCAGCCTTCGCACTGATTTTGGTGGCTGCTCTGATTGCGGGCACCCTGGCCGGTCGACTGCTTGCGAAGATGCTCGGTTGGGTGGGCTTGCGATGGTTCGACCGGCTGCTAGGCGCGGCTTTCGGGGCCGTGCGAGGGCTGCTTTTGACCACCGCCCTTATCTTGGCGATGGTCGCTTTCGGGCCGGTCCAAGGCTCAGAGCGAGTGGTCGCGGAGTCTAAGCTGGCCCCCTGGGTTTTGTTTGCCGCTCAGGCGGCTGTCCGTCTAGCGCCTCAGAGCCTTTATGAGGACTTTTCCAAGGGGTTCGAGCGAGTTCGAGAGGCCTGGATCGAAGCCGCGCCGGATTCAATTGTGCGGCGCTAGGTGTGCCGACCCTTGGGAGGGCGATCTTAGCTCTACCGCTGGGAAGCGCGCTGGAATCGCGAGAAGATCCACTCACGTCGCTGTGCCTCCCGAGGTAGTAGCCCACTCCGGGGATCGTCGCTCCCCGCTGGTATCGGCTCACATATTCGTGCCGAGCGTCCCGGTCCCTGTCGAGATAAGTCAGCCTTTCGGAAGGAGTTCATCGCGAGACCTGGCCGGTCCCAAGACTCGTTTTTCCAGTGCGCCAACCCTAGGAGGAGCCGCCGCCGCCCCGTGAGCGGCTTCAGCTAGAACGCAAACCCGAAAGCGCTGACGAGGCCGTAGTCGTTGCGCTGGACGGCGACCGGAGGGTCGGAATCGAAGCGGTCAAATAAGCTTAGGCTCCAAGTGAGGCGATTGATCAGCGGAATTCGGACCGAGCTGTCGTATTCGATCCGATAGCGGCCGGCGCCCGCCAGACTGGGCCGCAAAGAAACACTGGTGGTGAAATGAACGCTGTCGAAGGGCGTTGTATTCCACTCGAGACCTAGCAACCCCTCGCCAAAGGAGTCGCCCGGAGCGATTCCGGCGGCATCCGCATGAAATTGCTCGTTGGTGTACGTCAGACCCCCAAGCACCGACAGTTCAGAGTTCTGAGTATTTTGCAGCTTCCAACCGACGCCGCCGCCCGCAGCGGAGCGCAGATTCAATCGCTTGCGGTCATTTCTTTCCAGCCCACCTACGGCGAAGGCCAGCAACCTGGGACCCAAGAACTTGTCGTAACGAAGGTTGGCCGACTGGCGACTCGTGGCGGCGGCGGCGTTTTGCCGGCTGAAGATGGAACTCGCCCTCGCCTGTACTTTGTAGCCGGGTTTGCGGTATGCACCGCCGAGGCCCACTGACGATTGCGTTAACCTCGAATTACCGCGCGTCAGGTTATACCCGATGTCGACGTTTCCTTCCAGACGTTCCCAGAAGCTGGGCCCACCGTCCTCGCTCACTGCGCTAAGGCCTACGACGAGCGGCGCCGTGACCGTTCTCGTAACGTCGCCTGAAGTGATCTCCCAGCCTTCCGGGGACGACTGAATCGTCCCCATGTATCGCTTACCCGAATGTGTCTCTACCTCGACAGCCCCGTCGGTCGTGAGTTGATCAACCACTTTCCAATCAATGTGAACGTCGCCGGCGTACCCGGTCTTCAGAGAAAGCTTGCCGTCAGCGAGTTTCTGGATTTCACCCGTTAGTCGGTCACCATTGGTAAGGACGACCGTGTCCGTGCGCGCGCTGGTCGCAGCGAGCAGGATAAGGGCCAGCGAGAGCGAACTTCGAGAAACTGTACGGGGAGTAATCATCACAGGTTGGACCTCACGGAGTTCCGGCGTAGTGCAGGCAGGCTACCGAGCGGCGGAAGCGGCGAACGCGTAGCGTCAATCCCAATTAGACCAAACGCTTGCAAACAGTGGCGGAGCCGGTTTGGCGCGAGTTGACTATCGTTCGCTTCGACCGTCAGCTGGTGAGAAATGCGGGTTAGAGCGCAGCTTCGGTGCGGGACTGACGATTCCTCTATGAGAACCAGGAAGAAAGGCCGATCGAAACCGAAGTATGGCCCCAGCGAAACGCGACGACAGCGGCAAGCCCTCTCTTTCGAAGAGCTTCGCTTGGTCCGTCACAGGGAACACGGTCTATGCCGCCTCGCAAGTCGGCGTGCTGGCCCTGCTGGCAAAGCTCGCCTCGCCGACGACCGTCGGGCGGTACGCGCTCGGGCTGGCGATCGTAACTCCCGTGCTGCTATTCGCAAAACTTCAGCTTCGCTCCGTTCTGGCCACTGACGTTCGCCGGGATTGCGGTTTTTCCGACTATCTAGGGACTCGACTGCTGAGCACCGCAATCGGTTGCGGGAGCGTTCTCCTCGTGCTGCCGCTTGCGAACTTCGCACACGACGCAGCGGTCATGATCAGGATCGTCACTTTGACCAAGGCGGTCGAATCCGTAAGCGACCTGCTCTACGGTCTGATGCAACGGCGCGGCTACTGGGACCGCATTTCGATCGCCATGATGGTCAAGGGCCTCGGCTCGTTGGCGGCACTTGGGATCCTTCTGACCCTCGGCGCTAGCCCAGCGTGGGGGCTGCTGGCGACCGCGGTGTGGCAAGCCGTCGTCCTGGTGCTGTATGAGCTACCATGCGCCCGCGGCATTCTCCGACGTGAGCACGAGAGTGGGTGGCCGACATGCAATTCGCTGAGGGTTTTGAAGCTCATTCGCCTGTCCCTTCCGCTCGGTGTCGTGGCCAGCTTGGTGAGTCTAAACATCAACCTGCCGCGATATGTCTTGGAAGGGTGGTGGGGCACGCAACATCTCGGGTATTACGCCGCTCTGGCGAATCTCGCCACCATGGGAAACATTTTGATGCAGCCACTCGGTCAGGTAACCCTGTCGAGGATGGCGCTTCTCGGACGAGCAGACCCGACTGCTTTTCGACGCCTGCTTACCAGGATTCTTGGGCTTGCAGTGTTAGTGGGAACAGCCGGAGCATTGGCCAGCGTGCTCTTCGGGCAGCGGATCCTCGCCTTGGTCTATCAGCCCGGCTACGCAGCCCTGCATCCTGTCCTGACTTGGCTCATGGCCGGAAGCGCCATCACCTACGTGAGCTCGATGCTGGGCTACGCCATGACGGCTCGTCGTTTGTTTCGGGTTCAAGTGCCGCTCTACGCCAGGGGCGTGCTGGTGTCCCTTGGCGTGTCTCTGGCCTACGTGCCCTCCCGAGGACTGATGGGTGCCGCTTACGCAACCGTGGGTAGCTGGGCCGCTGTCGCCGCCGCCAGCCTGGCGGTGTCGGGTTGGTCACACTTCCAATCCCAGAGGTCGGCGGTGAGGGGGGCTGCACTTGATTCGCCGCGGGGACTGGAGGTTTCCCGAGCTACCGCGAAAGAGGGGCCATTAGGATGACGAAGACCAGGGAGAACGACCGCGACCCCGTGCCCGGCGAAGGAGATGGGCGTCGCCAGCGAGCAATTCGAAAGTAGCGATCCTGGCTGCTCGCTGTCGAAGGTGATCACTCGGGCGGAACCGGGGAGCGCGCAGAGCGACATCCGAAGACGGGACACGGCCAAAAAACATCGATCGGTACTATCGTAACTTGAAAACGTAGTCCCCACGGAAGCGATGGGTGACAAACCCCGCGCCTCGGTCATTTGGGAAGATCGGCATCCGGTGGGTGCGATACCAAAAGTTGAAATTCCGGGTTTTCCCACAGTGGCTCGAAAGCGGCGTCCCGTAAGACTTTTCCCTTCTTGATGCCTTCTTCCAAAGCCCGCCGCAAGGACAAGAGAGCTCGCTCGTACAATCCCGCGCCGGCGTAACTTTGCGCCAGGTAGTAGTAGTATCTGGCACGATCCTGGACCGAACGATCTTGGAGCAACGTTCCGACCGTGCTGCGGCGCTCAAACACCTCTGGGTCGAGCTCCAGGGCGATCAGATACTCCTTGACGGTCTTCTTGAATTTTTTTTGCGAGAAGTAGGCGGTGCCTAGGTTGCTGTGGATGGAAGCCGAACTCGGCGCGTATCGCAGCGCTTTCTTGTAAGCCTTGATCGCGCGGTGGTACCTACGGGCGGCAAAGTGGACCGTTCCCAAATTGTTGATAGCCTCTGCGTGTCGCTTGTTGAGCTTGGCTGCTTTTCGATAGCATCTCTTCGCGTCATCCAGCCTGTTGAGATGGTGGTAAGCGATGCCGAGCTTGTTATAAAGGCCCGCCGATTCGGGATCTTGCTTTAGAGCGTCGCTATAGACGTCGATCGCCGCCCGGTACATCTTGCGAGCCATGTAGACGGCGGCTCGCTTTTCAAGAGGCAGCTCCGGGCTGGGAGGCGGGAGCTGGAGAGGCTCCTTCGTGCGGTCAACGAGCTGGGGAAGCAGGGCCAGGAAGAGAAGCGCCGTCGTAAGCATGGCTTACCCCCAAGGGCGGAGTTGTGCCCTAGCGGTCATAGGAGTAGTCGCGCGACCGACTTCCCGTCTCAACCGCCGAGAAAATTACCCCGCAACCCGTTGATTACAAGTGGGTTGCTATCAATTGGGTTTGTTTCGTTTTTTTGTCGTCCGTCGAGTGTGATGCTGTTTGCCGGGTCCCTCCCTCTTCAGGATAGCGCGGTGTGTCAAGTGTCCCCGCGGGCGAGATGAGCAAGCGGCCGCGGATCTGGCAAACGGCACCTAGATGGCCGCGCTACGGGACTTCCCGACAACGGCCACAGCTCACGGACGCGGACCCTGGAACGGCGCCAGGTCCGCGCTACGGGACTCTGGGGGCCGCTGCGGATGTCCGTTGAGTTTGCTGTCGATCGCCGTCGAAAAAAATCCCGCGCCGCCTCTTGACAGCGCAACTCAGATGCCCGCGCTACAGAACTTTCCATCCCTTATCTCGATTGAGGCACTTATGCACTTCATCCAGGGGCTGGGGGCTGGATCGATCGTTAAAACGCTACTAGCGAAACACGTCCAGGATGCGTCCGAAGAGGCCTTTCTTCTTTTTCTCGGACGTTTGGTCGCCATCTTGGCGCGGGGATCCCGCTGGAGGCGGGTATCTGGTGGGAGGCGCCGACGCTCGTCTCGCGCCTCGGCCGTTACGGGACGATCCCCTGGGGTCGTCGGCCGCTGTCCGCGGAGCCGTGCTGTCCCACCCGGCCACATTCGTGGCCAGCAAAGTGCCGCGCCGGCCGCCGCCGTGGAGACGGCAATATTGCGTCGGCTCAGACCCGGCGATAAACACTTCCGCCGTGCGGTCCGGGCAGGCGTAGGTAGCCAACTCGTACGTATCCGGATCAAGCTGCACGGTGACGATGCCTTCCACTGGCTCGAAGGGTTCCGGATCGCGGTACTCCGGCAACTCGTGGGCCCGCTTCATGAACTCGGTCCAGATCGGCAGCGCGGACTTTGACCCCTCGATGCTTAGATCCGTGTTGTCGTCGAAGCCGACCCACACGACGCACAACAAACTGGAGGTGTAGCCGGCAAACCAGCCATCGTCATCTGTCCCGGTTTTCCCCGCGGCCGGCTCGGAGAAGCCCATCGCGCGCACCCTAACCGCGGTGCCTCGCCTCAGGACATCTTGTAACATGTTGGTCACGACGTAGGCGACTCGCGGGTCCAGAACCTCTTCTTCTTGCGGCCTGTTGCGGATCAGATTGCGGCCCGTCTGATCCCGCACCAGGCGGATAAAATACGGCTTCATCTTGATTCCGCCGTTGGCAAGCGCGGTGTAGGCCCCGGCAATGTCCAGCGGGGTCACTTCGTAGGCGCCTAAAGCAATAGCCGGCGTCGCTTGAATTTGGTCTCCAAAACCGGCTCGTCGCGCCATTTCCGCCACACGGTCAAAACCTACTCGCTCGGCCACCTTGACCGTGGCGATATTCATCGACCGCATCAGCGCCGCGCGCAGCGTCGTGACGCCGTGGATGCGATTGGAGAAATTAGCAGGCTCATACGGCTTGTCGTCCCACCAAAATGTGGTCGGCACGTCGTCCACCATCGTAATCGGAGTCAGCACCTCCTGATCGGCTTCGATGGCAGTATTGATCGCCGTGGCGTAAACAAAGGGTTTGAACGCCGAACCGGGCTGTCGCTTGGCCAGCACGCGATTGAGCTGGCTTTGGCCGTAGTCTCTTCCTCCGACGATCGCTTTGACCTCGCCCGTGAGGGGGTCGAGAGCAACGAGGGCGCATTGGGCGCGGGGCGGCTCTTGATCCCGGAAGCGCCTTTGCTTTCGGACGCGCTCGTCCACTTCCGCCATCCCGATGCGAACGGCCTCCACCGCGGCGCGCTGCAACTCCATGTCGAGAGTCGTATAAACCCAATAGGACCGCGTGATGAGATCATCTTCGGGAAACGACTCCCGCAAGCGTTTGTTGACCAAGTCGACGAAGTACGGCGCGTTGCTGGACTCAATGTGCCCCACCGACAGCTCGACGGGCTCGGTAACGGCGGCCTCAAACTCTTCTTGGGTGATAAAGGAGTGCCGCAGCATGGCCTGCAACACGGTATTCCGCCGATTCTTCGCGCGCTCGGGATGCCGGTAAGGGTTCAGGTAGCTAGGCCGCTGGATCAGGCCCGCCAAAAGCGCGGCTTCGGCCAGAGACAGTTCCACCAAGCCTTTGTCGAAGTAAGCCTGAGCGGCTTCGCCCACTCCCATGACATTGAAGCTGCCCCACCGGCCGAGAGGCACCTGATTACAGTAATGCTGGAGGATCTCCTCTTTACTGAGGCGGCCTTCGAGCTGGATGGCGATCATCAACTCCGCCAGTTTCCGGCGATAGGTCTGCTCAGGAGTAAGAAAGAAGCCGCGAGAGAGCTGCTGGGTCAGCGTGGAGGTGCCCCGGGGTCTTTTGCCGGTGACGATTCCGTCGTAGGCGGCCTTGGCGGTTCGTACGACGTCGAACCCGGCATGATCGAAGAAACGATGATCCTCGATCGCCAAGACCGCGTTACGCATGACCTCGGGGATCTCGTGGTACTCGACGAGTCGCCGCTTCGAGCGGTCTTTGTCGAAAAAATTGGTAATCAGCTCGGGCTCGAGCTCGTAGACGTCCCGCGCTTGGTTGTCGCTCACCGAGATGATCTCGGTGATTTCGTTGCCTTTGAAGTGAAGGATGGCCGGTTCCGGGGCGAAGTAGGACATTCCCCCCGGGTAGATCCCAACCGAATCGGGCTTGCGTTCAAACTGTCCGACTCGGTTGTGACGGGCTTCGGAGTAGCCGGCGCTGCGGAGCAACGACACCACCTCATCGGGCGATATCTCTTCCCCTACGAAAACGGCGTTCGGCGCAGCCAGAATCTTCGAGGTTCTGTTGAAGGGCCCGCGTTCCAGCTTGGCGTCGATCAGTTTTGCGTATTTCCAATAGTAGTGGTTAAAGGTCAGAAGACCTGCCAATCCCAGTATTAGGAGGAGCGCTACCGTGACCTTGCCCGAGGGAGAGCGCAGAAAGCGCACCCCTCGGCGGAAAAGGCTGCGTCGTGGCTTCCTTTTACGAGACCGCTTTCGCAATGCCATGACCGTTAGAGACTGTGGCGGATACCAGCCCGCCGGATACTCGGTGGAAACCAGAGCGGGGGACCGTGCAGTCGCGGGGCGCTCGTCGGATGTCGCTTCCCGCCGACGGGCATCGCCCCCGTGCGGGCGCGGCTACGAGATCCGTGTGCGACAGAATCACCTTGATCGTGTTTCTTGGTTGAGAAGCCCGCGTGTGAGTAGGAAGACTTATGCAGGCGAAGCGACAAAATCCTTTTGTAGCCGTTCCTTAGCGCGCTCCGGCGACTCTTCGAGTGTAACATCGGTCGATTGACGTGTCGAGCGATCGGCCAGCTCGACCGTGCCCTCTGTCACCTTCTTCCCCACCGTAATACGGTAGGGAATTCCGACTAAGTCCGCGTCGTTGAATTTCACACCGGGACGCTCTTGGCGGTCATCCAATAGAACGTCGAGGCCCAGCTCGCGACAGCGTTGATAGATGCTTTCGGCGGCCTCCCGCTGATCGTCTTTCTTCATGTTGACCGGGGTGATGACGACCTCAAAGGGAGCGATCGGCGCGGGCAGAACGATGCCGAACTCGTCATGGTTTTGCTCGATGGCGGCGGTGAGGATGCGCTCCAGACCCAGGCCATAGGAACCCATGATCGGCGCTACTTCCTTTCCATCGGCGTCCAGCACCCGCAGCCCCATGGATTCCGAATACTTATAGCCGAGTTTGAAGAGGTGACCGACCTCGATGCACTTCTGGCGTCGCAGGGGTTTCGAACAACGTACGCAGCCGTCACCCGCCTCCGCCTGGCGCAGATCAACGAAGCGGGCTTCAAAATCCTCGCCGGGTGTGACATGACGCAGGTGGTGGTCGTCTTTGTTCGCACCGGCGATCATATTGCGACGGCCTTCGAGCGCCGAGTCAGCGAGGATCTTCATGGTCTCGACACCCACCGGCCCGATCGATCCCGCCGAAGCCCCTAACCATTCACGGATCTCGTCCGGGTGAGCCGGTCGTACGTCCACTGTGCCGACCAGCGAGCTCAGCTTTGCATCGTTGAGTTGATCGTTCCCCGGCAGCAGGATCAACAGCGGCTTTCCGTCAGCCACCATGACCAGGCTCTTGATGTGAGAAGTTGCCGGCAGCCCATCAAACTCCGCCACCTCGTCGATGGTTTTCTTGCCTGGCGTTGCGAATTCCTCCGGGTCGGCCGCTGCCTCGGGGTCTTTTTCATCCGGGGCCGGAGGCACGCCCTCGGCCTTTTCGAGGTTGGCTGCGTAGCCGCAGCCGTCGCAGATCACGACGGCATCCTCACCCGCGTCCGAGGGCACGACGAACTCCTCGGATTGACTGCCTCCCATCGCACCGGAGTGTGCCTCCACACCTAGATAGCGCAGCCGGCAGCGCTCGAGGATGCGGCAGTAAGCGTCGTGATGCTTTTGGTAGCTGGCGTCGAGACCATCCGCGTCAATGTCAAAGGAGTAAGAGTCCTTCATCGTGAACCGGCGCATCCTCATCAACCCGGACTTGGGTCGCGGCTCGTCGCGGAATTTGACCTGGATCTGATACCAGAGCTGAGGCAGTTGCTTGTAGCTTCTCAACTCGCCACGGGCGATCGAGGTCATCACCTCTTCCTCGGTCATGCCCAGGCACAGGTCCCGTCCCCAGCGGTCCTGGAGCCGAAACATGTCCGAGCCCATCGCCTCCCAGCGTCCGCTCTGCTGCCACAGCTCGGCGGGGTGAAGTTCCGGCAGATGGAATTCCTGGGCTCCGATAGAGTCCATCTCCTCGCGGACGATGCGCTCGATCTTCAGTAGCGAGCGCTTGGCGAGAAACAAATAGCTGTATATTCCCGACGCCAGCTGCCGGATGTAACCAGCCCGCAACAGCAACTGGTGACTGACCACCTCGGCTTCCGCCGGCGTTTCTCGCAGTGTCGGGATGAACAACTGGCTCCAGCGCATAAACGTTTCGGAAAACAGGGACTTAGCAGCCCGTGGCAAAACTCGTGCAGGAGCGAAAAATGGGGACTGCCAAGGACTGCCACCAATTCGCTCTCCGTCATGGCCCGCGAAACAAAGCACTTTGACTGAAGCGAATTGGCTGGCTGTACCCGATTTTTCGCGACCCTCACTTCTACCACGGGCTGTCAGGGCGCTAAAAAAGGCCCATTGTAACATGCTAGAATTCCTTCTAAATCGGCGGGCGCTCTCAGGATGCCCTCGCCGCACGAGTCTGTCGACATCGCTTGCGGTAAATCATCCAAGCGGGGAAGGCGGGGACCGAGTCAGGATCTTCGGTGGCGAGACTACCCGGAACCAGCCCGTTTTTCTCACCAGGTACCGAGGCGAAGTGTGTGAGAGGCCCGTCAGTACAAGGCGCGTGCCGCTCGGCGCCCAGTTTCTTGAACAATGCGGGCGTACTTGAACCCGACGTTGAGCACGGCGAGCAAGCGCAACGAAGCAATGGCGGGCCTATCGCGTACCTCGACCGTCAGCTGGTGAGAAATGCGGGCTAGCGCCGAGACCCCGGAGAGCGGCACTGCCCCGGCACAGGGGGCTGCCAGCTCCGATTTGCGTCCCCTTCGAATTGGCATCGATATCCGCCGCTTGGGCGACTTCGGCGTCGGTACCTACATCCAGAACCTCGTCGCCGCTCTAGCGCGGCTGGGCGAGCAGGGAACGTACGTCCTGGTCGGACACACCAATGACCAGTTTGAGCGCCTAGGCCAGCTGCCCCCGAACTTCTCTTTTGAACCGTACCGGTTAGCGTTCAACTCTCGCAGGAGTCACCTCCACTTTCCTATTCTGGTTCGCCGCTTGAACCTGGACCTGTTCCACATGCCTCACCGCTGGGTGCCCTATTTCATGCCGGGCACTTACGTGGCGACGCTGCACGACATCAACAACATCCTTTATCCCCAAGAAGAAGCTTCCGTGCTGGGAGAGAGGGTTCGACGACACCTGCTGAGCCATGGTCTCAGGAGGTCTGCCTGTGTCATTGCTGTTTCCAAGGCTACCAAGCAGGATGCCATCGAGCATTTGGGGCTTCCGGCGGAACAAATCCAAGTCGTTCCCAACGCGATTGACCAGCGGCTCGCGCAGCCAGTCCGCCAGCACGAACGCCTGCACACCCTGCAGCGGTATCAGATCCATGATCCCTTCGTGCTTTACGCCGGCCGAATTCAGCCCCACAAAAACATCCCCCGGCTGATTGAGGCGTTCGCAGTGGTCCGCGCCGAATTGGAGAATCATCCGCAATATGCCAACCTACGCCTCATCGTCATAGGCGATGAACTCAACGCCTACCCCGCCGTCCGGCACGCGGTCATCAAGTCGCGCGTTCAAGAGAGCGTCAGGTTTCTGGGGTTCGTGCCCGTGGAGACTCTGCGCTGTTTCTACGATGCCGCTGTGGCCTTCGCTTTTCCGTCTCTCTACGAGGGATTCGGACTTCCGCCCCTGGAAGCCATGGTCCATGGCACACCGGTAGTAACCTCCAGTGTTTCTTCTCTCCCCGAAGCGGTCGGAGACGCCGCCGTTCTCGTCAATCCGGAGAACGTCTTCGACATCGCCCGCGGCTTGCGCCAGGTCCTTCTGGACGACAGCCTTCGGGAGCGGCTGCGGAAGCTGGGTTTCCTCCAGGTGCGGCGTTTCAGTTGGGACTCCTCGGTCAAGCGTGTGCTTGAAATCTACCGCGGTGTTACCTCGCAGCCTTGAGATACGTCCCTTGTGGGGGCATCCGGGCGGCTCGCTCTACACGTGGTCCTCAGTCATCGGTATCGTGCCGGCGGGCATCGCCCTCGGGACGACTGACCGTCTGTCCTAACCGCGCTTACTTCCGGAGGACAACCCAGGGGAGTTGTGTTACGTCAACCGTTCTGGTGATCGTGGTTTTCGACTCCGGGTGAACCGGAGTGAACGACAACGATTCCTGACTCGGTGACGAAATGGCCTTTCCGGCGGTCCTGTTCGACATCGAAGCCGATTTCAGTGTGCTCGGGTAGCTGTACTCGACTGTCAATGATGGCGCGCCGGATTCGGCTGTGGCGGCCGACCACGACGTTGCGGAATAGGATCGAGCCTTCCACTTCCGAATGGCTGTTAACCCGCACTCCGGGCGACAAGACGCTGTTCACCACCCGGCCCCCTGATACGATGCACCCGGCGCAAACCATGGAGTTCACGCCCACCCCCATACGCTGGCCTCCTTCGGCGAAAACGAACTTCGCCGGCGGGTAAATGGGCTGCTCGGTTCGCAGCGGCCATTGCTCGTCGTAAAGATTGAACGCAGGTGATACGGAGACGAGGTCCATGGTCGCCTCGTAGTAGGCGTCCAGGGTTCCGACGTCTCGCCAATAAGGAACCTCCTTCCGGCTCTTTCCGGCGAAGTCTAAAGCACAGACGCGGCGGCCGCTTTCGACCAGTCGCGGCAATACGTCCGCGCCGAAATCATGGGAGCTGCTCTCCGAAGAGTGATCTTCCCGCAGAGCTTCCAGCAAGACTCGCGTGGTAAACAAATAGATCCCCATCGAAGCGCTGCACATTTCCGGATTGAACTGCGAGCGGCTGGGATGGCCGTGGCTCGGCTTCTCCTCGAACCTTCGAATGCTAAACTCCGGGTCGATTTCGACGATTCCGAAACGCTCGGCCTCGTTAGGAGGAACCTGGGTGGTCCCCACGGTTACTTCGGCACCGTGGGAAGAATGCCAATCCAGCATCCCCTCGTAGTTCATTTTGTAAACGTGATCGGCGGCCACGATCAGGGTGTAGGGCGAGCCCTCCGCTTCGATACTCTGGGCGTTCTGAAAAACGGCGTCCGCCGTGCCCAGGTACCAATCCTCGCTAACTCGCTTGGTGGGAGGAACTATTTCGACAAACTCACCCATCTCGGGCGAGAGGATGTTCCACGCTTGACGTATATGCCGGTTGAGCGTCAGCGCTTTGTGCTGCGTCAGAATGTAGATTTGCCTTAGACCCGAGTTAATACAATTTGAAAGCGTGATATCGATGATGCGGTAGGCCCCGGCAAAGGGGACGGCCGGTTTCGCACAGTCTTTCGTCAGCGGATAGAGTCTCTCTCCCGTCCCGCCGGCGAGCATGATGGTGAGTACCTTGCTCATAGTAGGGGCACGGCATGCCGTGCCCGCTTAGCCCAACATCCAGCCTGGTAGGCCAGCCTTGGACTGCAAGGGCGCCGAAAGCCAGATGGGGTCTACTTGTTCACTTGCGCTAGCGGGCCAGACGTGGAAGGGGCCCAGGATGGCAACTGGCGCGGACCAAATTCGCCCCGGACCAACGGCGATCAATGCGGCTCGCTGCCGCCTCCGGTTTGGCCTCGCTCGCAACTCTAGTGTACAATTTTAGGAAGACGGTTGGGGTTGCTGGTTCTCCGCCTTGCGGTATTCACTAGGTTGCCACCCTGCCGAGGAGGTGCATTGCGTGGCTGAAGTTTACGTAAACGAAGGCGAAGCGCTTGACAGCGCGCTACGGCGCTTCAAGAGGAAGGTACAGCAGGAAGAAATCATTAAGGAAGTGAAACGCCACTCTTACTATCTCAAGCCTGGCGAGAAAAAGCGGCTCAAGCAAGTGCTGGCCCGAAAGCGAAACCGCAAAAAAATGAGGCGCGACCGCGAGGGCTGATCGTGGCCGGAAGTTCTTCCCGATAACCGCAGCCCTATGCCGCAGCACCCAGACACAAGTATTTGGCCTGTCACTGGCGTTCCAGGCTCAGTTCCCTGCCCTAGTGCACCCTTGCGACGAGTGAATCGGAGCCGCGAACGCCAGTGAGCGGTCATGGGCCTACGCCAAGATAAACGGAGCCGCGACCGTCAGGGAGCGGTCAGTCCTCCTCAAGAGTCCGGTCCTGCCACCAGCCTCAGGCCCACCCAAGGGGATCAAACCGGCGGATTTTCGAGTGAGCGGTCATGGCGAAACAGTCACGTTGACCGAGCGGTAATCGTGGACTCCAGCCTCCTGAAACACCTACCCTTCTAGTGAAATCACCGCTTCCTTCCCATGACCTCCGGCCATCAATTTTATGTTCAGAATTTCGGCTGCCGGGCTACGCAGGCCGACGGTGCCGGCATAGCGGCTGCCTTAGCGGCGAAGGGTTTGCGTCAGCTGGACACGCCCTCCGCCGCCGAGCTCGTGATCGTCAATACCTGCACGGTTACCTCGGAAGCTGATCAGGACGCGCGCCAGACCATTCGCCGTATCCATCGGGAAAACCCGAAGGCCCGCATCCTGGTCACCGGCTGCTACGCTCAGCGGCGTCCCGCCGAATTGGCCAAGCTTCCCGGTGTTTGCTGGGTCGTGGGCAACTCCCATAAGACAGCCATTGCCGACGTTGTCACACCCAAGCTGGTCAATATCTCGCCCGGGGCAGAGCCGCCCGAGCTGACCTACCACGGAGAAATTACAGCCGGTGGGGTTCTGGTAGGGGATATCTTCGAGCAGCAAGAATTTCTCGCGTATCCCGTGACGGCTGCCGGGCAAGACCGAACGCGGCCCAACCTCAAAATTCAAGACGGCTGCAACAACCGCTGTACCTTCTGCATCATTCCCTCCGTTCGAGGCAACAGCCGAAGCGCTCGCCCCGAGCAAGTGATCGACCAGGTCGGCTCGCTTGCCGCGCGATATGAGGAGATTGTCCTGACCGGGATCAACCTCGGGCGCTGGGGCCGTGACTTGCCCGGACGGCCGCGATTCGTTGACCTGCTGCGTCGGCTGCTCGCGGAAACCGGTGTCGCCAAGCTGCGGCTCAGCTCGGTCGAGCCGATGGATTGGAGCAACGACCTTCTCGCTCTGATGGCGTCGAGCGATCGTATCTGCAAGCACGTCCATATTCCGCTTCAGTCCGCTTCGGACAAGATCCTCAAAGCGATGCGGCGCCGCTACCGTGTCCGCCACTACGCTGACCGGCTGGAAACGACGCGCCGCCTGATGCCCTGGGCCTCGATCGGAGCCGACGTCATGGTCGGGTTCCCTGGAGAGACGGAGAGTGATTTCGCGGCAACCTGGCAGTTCATCACTGATATGCCGTTCACTTACCTGCACGTGTTTACCTATTCGGCGCGTCCCGGGACGCCGGCGGTCGAGCACGGAGACCAGGTCCCTCCAGCGGTCAAGAAGGGACGCAGCCGCATCCTACGGGAGCTCATCGCCTCAAAGAATCTGGCGTTTCGGCGGTCGCTCGTAGGGCGACGTTTTTCCGCCGTCACACTCGACAGCCGGGACGAGCAAGGGACCCGCGCCCTTACGGACAACTACATCCCAGTCACGATGGACGGGGAACACCTCGGCCCCGGAAGACTCGTGGATGTCGAAATCACGCGATGTTGCGAGCAGAGCACAAGCGCCCGGCTACCAAACCGAGCCCGCGAGGGTCTGTAAAAAAATGGGGACAGACCGGACAGGCCACTACTTTTCTTTTTGAGGGAGATCGGGGGCGACGAGAGGTTGATGGCCGAACTGGAGCGTCAGGCTGGGCGGAGTCTGCGGCTTAAGCCTCCCGGCCCCCGCCCCAGTGGCCTCTAACCCAGAGTTCAGGAGCTGGCCCCGGGGGACCCTCCGCCCCAGCGCTCAACTCACAGGGCTCTGCCCGACTTTACACTTTGCGGGACAAGCCGCAATGGGGGGGGCGGTACGAGGAACAACGCACCGCGACGATGCGGTCAAAAAAGCGGGACAGATGGGCACCCGCCTGGATCGTGCTCAGCGCTGTCGTTCAATTTACCGTAGCCGACGCAAGCGTTTTTCCCCGTCTGAAACAAAACCCCAGTTCTTCAGCTTGCGATTCGCTTGAATCATCTCTTCGAGCGAGCTTATGGCCTTGGAATATTGACTTTTCGTCTCGTATATCCGTGCGAGCAGGCTATGGACAATGCCCTTGTGTTTCAGGCTGTCGCGCTTCAGTTGCAGAGCTTTGAGGGCATACTCCTCGGCCTTCTCGTAAAGGGACGTTTCTTGTTTCCGAAAGATTGCTCGTGCCCACGAGGCGTAGACCTCCCCCTGGCTTGGCTCGTCGCCCTCCAGCAAATCCATGCTTCGTTCGTAAGACTTCTCCGCCTCCTCCCAGCGTCCGGATTGCATTCTCAGTAGGTTGCCCAGCGAATGCCACGTTTTCCCCTGGCTTGGTGGGTCGCTCTCAAGCAGACCTAAACTTCGCTCGTAAGCCTCTTCCGCCTCCTCCCAACGTCCGGACTGCTTGCTCAGCAGGTTGCCCAGCGAATGCCACACTGTTCCTTGGCTTGGCTCGTCGGTTTGCAGCAGATCTATGCTTCGTTCGTAAGCCCTTTCCGCCTCTTTCCAGCGCCAGGACTGCTTGCTTAGCAGGTTGCCCAGCGAATGCCACGTCTTTCCCTGGCTCGCCTCGTTGCCTTCGAGCAAACGTAAACTTTGCTTGTAAGCCTCTTCCGCCTTCTCCCAGCGCTGGGGCTGCTTGCTCAGCAGGTTGCCCAGCGAATGCCGCACCTGCCCCTGGTGGTGGGGGTTCTTGTTGAGTTCCAGGCTCGCCTGGTAGGCCTCTTCCGCCTCTTCCCAGCGGTCTCGCCGCTTGCTCAGCAGGTTGCCCAGCGAATGCTCCACATGCCCCCGGTGGTGGGGCGCCTTGTACCAGGTCAGGCTATCGCGCATTGCCTGTTCAGCAGTTTTCCGGTCACGCTGGCTCACTAGGACGCCAAACAGATGGGCGGCGATGCCATAGATGTCTCCGGGTTCCCCTTGTTCCCAAACCGCACGAAAATAGCGTTCCTCGGCGTGGTGGTCGCCACGAGCGCGCGCGGCCATGCCCTGTAGGAACAGAAGTTGGGCCGGGAGGTGCCCCAGTCGAGGCTTAAGTTCGTTTTCCGTCAGGTAATCCGCTGCGCGGCACGTCGCCTCACGTACCGACTCAGAACCAGCAGCTTCTCGCCAAACGTCAACCAACTGCCGGGCCCCATCTTGCGTCTTCTCCGGGATGAGTGTCTGCTGATAACCCGCCTCCCACTGGGCTTGCCGCCTACGATAAGAGGTGATCTGTCCATTCGGAGGGCACCTCTCGACCGCTTGTTGGGCGCGTGCGGCCAATCGCCTGCGCAGCTTGACCATAGAATCAGCGCCCAGCTCCTGTTCAAGCTTCTGCAGCAAATGTGGACGAACATCCTCGGCTAGTCGCCATGTGCCGTCCCATCGCGGTAACACACAGCTAAGTTTCTTCAAGCGCCAAACCACGGCCTCCGTTGCTTCTTTTACTGGTGCCACCGCCTGAATTGCTTCAACCGCTGTAGCGTCATCGAGGCGTATAGCCGCCGCGCTCACGAGAAGGGCCAAGCGCATCCGCGGCTCGTCAGCTAGCAACTCTAAATATCGCTCCGCCACCGACCCTGGATTATTCAAATCAGTCTGCATAAACAGCCAAGCGCCTCGAGGTCAAGTTTGTCCAACTCAGTCTAGGTTTTTGCCGATTCGCCTAGCCCGATTCTTTCCAGGCTTCATCATCGCAGTGGCGTTCGATATAGCGGTAGACCCGAGCAGGGGCGTCGAGCATGTCATCGTCCTCTATTCTCTGAGCAATCTTTTTACGGTCAGATTCATTGTAGCCGTACCGGCTTTCCAGATGGCCCTCAACATCTTCCAGCGCAAACGAGGTGAGACTCAACTCGCGAAACTTCACTCCCTTGATCGCTTCCGGCCGCTAGGAATGGGGGCAGAGTAGCAGGAAAATGTGACCGCCTCGCTCCATAGACTTTTGATCTCGGGAGACAATCGTTTCCACGATCGGGCCAAGGAGTTCCTCTCGATACTCATCCACGTCGGCTACCAAGACAAAATGTTTCTCCGGTTCGCTATGCACGTAATCCTTGAGACGCTGCATAGCTTCTGAATCGTCCCATACTGGGGCGCCTTTACCCCACTGGACAAAGAGTTGAGCGATCAAGTCTGAGAGGTTGTACGCAGTTTCGGTCGATGCGGCATCCAGTCTAGCGAAAATACAGGTGTGCTCGTTCCGGGCCCAACTCTCAAACCACTCAACCACTTGTCGAGCATCCGAGTCCGATGAGCTCGCGAGAAAGTACATCGAGGAGAGCACACGTCCGAGAGCGTCTCGCAACTCCTGAACAACTTGGTCGCGGTCGATGAGACCCTGTTTCGCCAATTCGAGATCTAAAAGCCTTCTCTCGGCGGGCTGCAGGTCTGGTATTGGCCCTGCGGGCGAATGGAACAGGATCCGTGCCCAGGGACTAGACCAACGCACGCGCCCACCGGAAAGTCGCTCTAGCTCCGGCATCAGTTGTCGTTGCTGGGAACAGAACCACCGAAGCTGCCAGATGTTAAGGTCACGGACGAGTGGAGATTTATCCCTCCATTCCAGTTCGAAAATCAGCTTTTCGGGTACCTGAGGGTCCTCGGATCTGATGTGGCAGCCGTGGACTAAGGTATGCATCGTTTGGTGCAGTTTCGAAAGGGGCTCTAGTTCGAAAAGCCGATGGCGACCGAGATAATAACTGGCTCTAATCGCGGATGCGTCCAACAAGTCAGCAGTGGCTAGGAGAACGCCCAGTAGTTTCACTCGCCCGCGGTCGCTCCCGTATATGTAGTCGTGTTCATCTAATTTGAGGGCAAAATCCGTCCAGTGAGCCCGTGCTACCTTTGCGATGGCCTCCCGGGCGGCGTTGTTCTCGATGGGAAGTTCTACGGAAAGCGGCATTCCATCGCGCGACATCACCTTGTTTCCTATCAACTGATATGGGGTATCCACTTGACTCAGGCAACCCCAACATCTTGTGGTTGGGCTCACGGGGCCTCAGCGTCCCAGTCGGCGACGATCGATCGATACGGCGTTGGGTCCACGGCGACTGCCTGCTGCACAAGGCGGTAGAAGAGTTTTCCCCGGCTGCGTGAGTTGCGCCGGTTGAAGCGGAACACAAACTCGTCGAGGTAGTAGTCCAGATGCTCGTGGCTAACCGCGCCTTGGTGCGTGCCCAGCAGCCAGCGCTTGAGCAACGAGATCGCTTGGTGCACCCTCGGCAATAATTCCGAGGCCTGCTTGCGGCGGCCCGACAGAAAGACGATGCGATGCTGGTAGCCCTTCTTCTCCAGCGGCTCGTAGCCCAGCCAGCCGTCGGTGTGCACCACGCTTCCCGGCTCGACCGACTCCTCCACGAAGGGCATCAAACTGGCCGCCGATGCGTTCCGCACGCGCTGCATGCGGATCCGTCCTAGCCCGCGGCCTCTCTCTTCCGCGGCTACTGCAATCAAGGCTTTACGCTCGGTCTGCCGGCCGCTCACACCCTCTTCCTCAGCGCCCCAATAGGTCTCATCGACCTCGACTACGCCCGCCAATCGCTCCCGCCCCGGACGCACCATCGCTCGCCGCAGCTTGTGCATCCAGGTCCACGCGGTTTGATAGCTGCCCAACCCGAGAACGCGCTGCAGACCCAGCGCGCTGACCCCGTTCTTTTGCGAAGTGACGTGCCAGATCGCCCGGAACCACAGCCGCAGCGGCTTACGTGTGTCTTGGAAGATCGTGCCCGAGGTCACCGACGTCTGCCGCCCGCAGCGAGCGCATTCGAACCACACTTTGCGCACCGGCCAAGCCCGCTCATGCCCGCATCCCGGACAGCGGAAACCCTCCGGCCAGCGCAACGCGGACAGATAGTCGCGACAGGCCCCTTCGCTGGCGAAGCGTACCTCGAACTCGAGCAGGTCGCGTGGATAATCCTCCACGAAGGCGCATACTACATCTTGGGGTCACCTGAGTCAAGTGGATACCCCATTTCAACTGATAGGAATACTCGGCATGCTCTTCACGAGCGTCAGGCACTCCAAGCTGCATGCCGATGTCATGGAGGTGACACGCAGCTATCAGAACGAAAACCTCTTTGGGCGTCAACGTGTTTGGGGAACTCGGCACCTGCAGGGACGCAGTCAAACTGTCTAGATTGCGCTCAACCTCCCGAATGTGCGGCTCACCATGCACTGTTAATTGCTCAAGGCGTTGCGAGGCCCAAATGTTGGCGGCCTCTTTGCAGATGTCCTCGAGCTCAGCAGCCAGATCAGCCTCCTTTTGTGCCAAGAATTCGTAAAGCTCTCGGGACATTATTGATAGTTCAGGTTATCCACGAAAATCGACAGGCCGGTTCAGTTCTTCCCGTGGTGACGCTACGCCTCTCTGAACGCCTGACCTATGGTCGCCAGGGTTGAACCTCGATACAAGCCCTTTTGAATTAAGGGGAGATCTAGGACGGGAAGCTGTGAGTTAATTGCAAAACATTTCGGTTGAGATTCGTCGTTGTCGATTTCTCGCCGCCGACCACCCGGCCCGCAAGATCAGGGCCGTTGATACTCCTCACCCCTCACCCGGCGGTTGCTACTGCACAACGCCGCTCAGCCTCGTTCACGGGGCTTGCTTGAAACAGGCCAGTCGTTTTACGGCTGGTGCTGCGCCCCCGCGCCGGTCTTTCTTTCCGGCGCTCGACCACCCCGAGCGAAAAATGCGGACTGCCACCAATTCGTCGCGCCATGGCCCTAAAAAACCGGTTCTTCCGGGTTTCTAGTGGGCGAGTGAGGCTCGGTGGTAGTCTCGCGGGATGCAAGACCGCGAGCTATACCGCCAGATTCTGGGCATCGAAAGTCCCTGGAAAGTCGTGCGAGTGGAGCTGCGCCGAGCCGACGGCGAAGTCCACGTCTTCCTCGAACACGACGAGCAAGTCCGCTGGCCGTGCCGCCAATGCAGCGCCGTGTGCGCACTCCACGATCATCAGCCCGAACGCCGCTGGCGTCACCTCGACACCTGTCAGTACCGCACGATCCTGCACGCCCGGCCGCCGCGCAGCGACTGCTCCGAGCACGGGCCGCGCGTCGTGCGACTGCCCTGGGCCGAGGCTTCCAGCCGCTTCACCGCGCTGTTTGAAGCTCTCGCGATCTCGTGGCTGAAGGAAGCCAGCCAGCAAGGCATCGCCGAGTTGCTGGCGCTGAGCTGGGACGAGATTCACGGCATCCTGGAACGCGCCGTGCAACGTGGGCTCGAACGTCGCGCGGCAGAGCCGATTCCCTACCTGGGCGTCGACGAGAAGAGCTTCCGCAAGCGCCATCGCTATCTCACCGTCGTCAACGATCTCAACCGCTCGCGCGTGTTGTTCGTCGCCGAGGGACGCCGCCAGGCCAGCCTGGACGGCTTTTGGAAGACGTTGAGCGCAGAGCAACTCGCCCGAGTCGAGGCCGTCGCGATGGACATGTGGGATCCTTACGTCGCCTCGACCCGGGAGCATCTCGACGAATCGGAGAAAAAGATCGTTTACGACAAATATCACATCGCGGCGCATCTGGCGAAGGCGGTGGACCAGGTGCGGCGGGCGGAGAACAAGCGTTTACTGGCCCTCGGCGACGAGCGTTTGACAGGCACGAAGTACGCTTGGCTGCGGCATCCGGCGAACTTTTCCGAGGACGCCTGGCGCGAGTTCCGCGCGCTGCGCGAAAGCGACTTGAAGACGGCGCGGGCGTGGGCGTTGAAGGAAACGGCGATGCGGCTGTTCGACTATCGTCGCGAATCGGCGGCGCGAACTTTCTTCGAGCAATGGCGCGGCTGGGCGAGTCGCAGCCGGCTGACGCCGATGGTCACCGTAGCGCGGATGTTGACGGCTCGCCTCGAAAACATACTCACGTATCTGAAACACCGCATTACGAACGCGGTCAGCGAGGGGTTGAACTCAAGGATTCAATGGGTCAAGGCCACGGCGCGCGGTTTCCGCAATCAACAGAACTTCATCAACGCCATCTACTTCCACTGTGGGAAACTCGATCTGGCTCCTTCGCCCACTTAAAACCCGGAAGAGCCAAAAAACCGACTTAGCCTGAAGCGAATTGGCTGGCTGTAGCCGATTTTTCGCGACGTTTACTTTCACCACGGGTTGCTAGCCGCCGCCCTGGCGGCGCGCCTCCTCGCCTTAGGAAACGACCATCCAGTCACACCACTTCCAAAATCTCATTTCCTTCATTCCACACGACTTACCCCACCCGCCACCCCTCGAATCCCGCCACCCCGCCTTACCCTGGAATTGGAGCCACTGCTCCCACGAAAGGAAATTGATTATGACCACCCGTGCACAAATAAAAGCTAATCGCAACAACGCAAATAAATCCACCGGACCGCGCACCGAGGAAGGCAAAACACGCAGCGCGAAGAACGCTCTCAAACACGGACTCCTCGCCCGCGATACCGTAATGCCCGGCGAGGACCCCGCCGACTTCGATCGCCAACTCTCCGCCCTCGAAGCCGACATCCAACCCGCCAACTCCCTCGAATTCGAACTCGTCCGTCAAATCGCCGACGCCCAATGGCGCATGCGCCGCCTAACCCGCTTGGAGACCGGCTTCCTCGCCGCTGCCCTCGACGAAACCCGCCGCTACATGGAAAAACGCCGTCCCGACGAGTTGCGCCCCGGTTACGACGGCGAGACCCTGTTGTTAGGCTCAGCGATGCTCGATCGCACCCAGGCCTTCGTTCACCTGGCCCGCTACGACGGACACCTCAGCCGCCGCTTCTTCCGCGCCGTCAAGCAACTCCGCGACCTCCGCCGCGACGAGCGCAAGGCTCAGGAGGCTCGCTCCTCTTCCCCCTCCTATACCTCCGCCGATCCAGACCCCGGACCCTACGCCCCGGCCCAGGCCCCACCCCCGATCGAAACTCCAAGCCCTTCGACCGGCCGCATCGGCTTCCGGGCCTCTCGTGATTCGGCCCCCGAAGCCGCTCTCTCGAAGATGAACGAAAGAGCCGTGTCCGTCAGGGCGCGGGCCCCACAGGCCGCATTCACCCAAATTACCAAACGAACCCAATCTCGCCGAACCCTTGTCGAATCAACGTCCTATAACGATGAAACCCGTAGCCCGGATCTCGCCGTTGAGATCCGCGGCCTTTGCTCTGCGTCAGGGGCCGCTTCTCGGCAGCCGTCCGATTCTCTTGTGGCGCACGCTCCTCGTGCCGCGTCGAGATTCCTCTCGACGTCTGGGCGATTCGGCGACCTTAGGTACTAACCAGACAGGAATATCGGAGCGGCAATGCCAAGATTCCGCGCTACAAAGCCCTCGGCCAGCCTCGAACGTGACCAGTGTGCTCCGTTTTTCCTTGCCAAGGGGGCGATGACGAAAAAACCGGATTCCTTGATGGCCGTGGTAGGGAGCCGCGAAGCGCCAACCCAGGGTTTCGCTTCGCTTCACCCTGGGCTACTCTCCTCCGCCCCTGCCGGGGCTAGGAATGACGTAGCTCTAGGTAGGGATGGAACAGAGTCGAGCCCTGAAATGGCGGAAGGAATAACGGCACAGACGCTGCGGCGCTGACTGGTCCTACGCCCCTTCAGGGCTGGCCTGTGGGTTTCCGCCAACCCAGGGTTTCGCTTCACCCTGGGCTATGACCCGTGCGGCGCTTCGCGCCTCTGTTTTGGCAGCCGGGGTGGACCGAGCGCCGGACGGAACCACCGGAGGGCCAAGCGCAGTACCAGCTGTAAAACGCGTGGCCTTGCAACGGCCCCGGAAGCCGCGTGAACACGGCTCAAAAGTGGCAGTCCTGCTTGTTTTCGCCGCACAATACTAGAAGGGATGAGACGAGCGGGGCTCGAAGCATTAAACGAGCCGCCTGGCGGCGGCTAGGACAAACAAGAGTGTTTGTCCCTACTTGGCGGCGCTTCGCGCCTTGTGATGGGTGCGGTGAATTCACCTGGCGACAATGCCACTTACCTCGCCACTTCCCACGCCAAATGCTCTAGTTCGGGGGCGATCAGCTTCTCCCAGGCCAGACGAACCGCCGCAGGCGACCCGGGAGTGGAGATGACTACTTTCCCCCCGTAGACGCCGGCCGTCGCTCGCGACATCATGGCGGCCGCGCCCACTTGCTCGTAGCTCAGCATGCGAAAGATTTCCCCGAATCCCGACAAGGTTTTGTCCAGCTTGCGCTCCAGAACGTCGAAAGTCGTATCGCGCCGGGAGACCCCGGTCCCGCCATTGAAAATCACGACCTGCAGATCTGAAGTCACCGCCTCGTCAAGAATCGCTTCCAGCTCAGCCGGCTCATCGCGAATGATCCGCTGGGAATGGACGCGGTGACCAGCCGCCTCCAACTGCCGGCGAAGGTAGTTGCCACTGACGTCGGTTTCCGGAGTACGCGTGTCGCTGACCGTCACGACCATCACGCAGACAGGCCCTCGGTCGGAAGCCTTCTTCTTGTGTTCGCTACTACTCTCGGAGGGCATGGCAAACTTCTAAGGCGACTGGGTTGCTGATCCAACTCACTCTATCAAGGGCCTGCGCTAGGCAGTTCGAGGTCCGCCTAGCCTGCGCGCGGCGAGGCGGCGTAACCGTCCGGGTTGCTTCGGGCTATGAGATTTGGTATATTTGAATTGAGCCGGGGAGGCAACCCCCACCAAAGCGAGACAAACCTCAACCAAAAGACCCCTGAAACACAACCTTCCCGGCTTCTCGCATTCCTCGTAACTAGATACGCAGTTTAACCCTGACCGGAAGTTCCGTACGGCAAAGTGATTTAGTGCGGAGCGGAACTTTACGGGCGTACCGTTGCAGTGCCCCGCGTTCTTTTTGCGCCGCCCGCGAGAAACCTCATGGTTGGCCACCAAGATTCTCATACAGCATTTCTCAGAGAACACACCCAAGAAGTTTCGCTCCTCGTCTAGCACCGGGCCCCCGTCAGCTTGCGCCTGAGCAAACGAGCGATGGCGTCGAAAAGGCGGGTACGGGCAGTCAAGGTCATCAATCTAGTGACCATTATGTCCCTGGCAAGTCCTGAAGCTTGCATGGTGAACCTCCCATCGACACGAAAGTGCCGTGGCCGAACGCTTGTCGATTATAGCGGGGTTTGCAAGAGCCGGCCCGCTGCGCCGGCATAGGACCCGCCTGGCTGGGGAATCGGGCTTCGGCGCGGTTTGTGGGCCCTACTGGCGCGCGAACGCTTAATCGCCGGAGGATCAGACTGCAATACTCACCGCTAGCCCGCTTTTCTCACAAACTTCGCCGGTTCGCCACAAAACCCGTTGTTCTCGTAGGGGCCGACCACCGTGTCGGCCCACTACCGATCAGTACACATTGTTCAGTGCGAATTTGTGGAAAAGATCGTACATCGACACTACTGGGCGGGCACAGTGGCCCGCCCCTACTCGGTGAGAAAAGCCGGCTAGAGTCTCCGCGCAGTCCTTGGTTTTCGTCGGAGATGTAAGGGCTGGTTGTTGGGACATCCCTCTGGACTTGCCCTATGACCCGTCGGCGGCATCCCAGCTGCCCTTCATCTCTCCGCCGGTCAACTCGCACTTGTGGGGAAACTGCAAGTTGCAGTCGCCGATCGGCTTGCGCAGCTTCGGGTCCATCAGCTCATGGATATCGAGCTGCATTTCCTCCCTGGAGTAGGCCGCCAGGTCGAGGATTCCCGTGTCCATCCGGATCGCATCCTCGGGGCACACCTCGACACAGTACCCGCAATAAACGCAGACCCCCAGGTCGATGTCGAAACGGATAGGATACTTCTCGACGTGGGGGTCGGGATGCTCCCCGGGCACGATGGTAATGCACTTGGCCGGGCAGACCGTCTCGCAGAGCATGCACCCCACGCAACGGGGGGCGCCATCCTCGCGCACGGTGAGCCGGTGGCGGCTGCGGAACCTCGACATGAGAGGCCTGAGCTCCTCGGGATACTGGATGGTGACAGAGGCGCTAAGGTGCTTGAAACGGCCCAAGAGGTGGGCGGTGTGGAGAAAGAGGTTTCGGAAGAAGTGGGTTGAGGTGATCTTGAGTCCACTAATGATCTGGGGGATGTAGATCTTCTCCCAGAAAGTCAGCTCCGGTCTGCGGACAACTTTTACGGCCATTACGGCGTCTCCCCGAGAAAGAGCAGCACCACGGCTGTAACCACGACGTTGACGACCGAAATCGGGAACAGCCCCCTCCAGCCCAGTTTCATGAGCTGATCGTAGCGGAAGCGCGGCAGGGTCCAGCGTATTTGCATGAACACCCAGCAAAAGATCAGCACCTTGGTCGAAAAGCTCGCCACCCCGAGCAGGACGTAGACCAAATGGGGGACAAGGAGTTCCGCACCCCAAGGGAAGTGAAATCCGTCCGGCATGAGGAAGGGCACCTGCCACCCGCCGAAAAAGAGCGTGGTTGCCAGGCTAGCCACCATGATGGTTTCCAGGAAGTCCGTGAGGAAGAACATCCCGAACTTCATGCCGCTGTACTCCACGAAGTACCCGATGATCTCCGACTCCCCTTCCGGCAGGTCAAAGGGAAGCCTCTTGGTTTCAGCTAGCGCCGCCGTCAGGAAGACGACAAAGGCCACGGGCTGGGCGACGATGCCCCAGAAAGGGATCCAGCCGCCGATCATCTGCCCCTGCAACCGCACCAGCTCGCCCAGATCCATGGTTCCGTAGACCATGATGACGCCGACGATAGCGACACCCAGAGCGATTTCATAGGAGATCATTTGCGCCGTGGCCCTTAGCCCCCCCAGGATCGCGTAGTTGTTGCGCGAAGCAAAGCCGGCGAGGATCACACCATAGACCCCGAGCGAGAGCATGGCAAAAACGTAGAGCAGCGCCGCGTCGATCTTGGCGACCTGGAGTTCAATGACACGGCCCTCCCCCAGAATCAGGCGGTCCCCAAAGGGGATCGCGGCGAACGCCACCAGGGCGAAGAAGACGGAGAAGAAGGGGGCTAGGGTGTGGAGGGTTCTGTCGGCGCCGGTCGGGACGATGTCCTCCTTGGTGAACATCTTGACCGCGTCGGCGATGCCGTGAAAGAGTCCCAGCGCCCGAAAGCCGAAGATGCCGGCGCGGTTGGCCCCGATCCGATCCTGGATGAGGGCCGACTGTTTGCGCTCCACCCAGGTATGCAACCCCGCTAGGTTCAACACCGCGAAAAAAACGAGCCCCGCCAATGCGAGCTTGATGACCAGGTCTTCCATTACGTCACGGTCGCCCCTGCCGGTGGTTCGATAGGCCGAACCTCAACCCCTTGATCTCCGATCGTCTCGTAGGTTAATCCCGCGAACGGGGGCGCGGCTTCGGCAAGCCCCAGGAAGATCTCCCGCGGTTCCCGCCAGTCAAGCGGCAGACCCAACTTCCCCGCCAATTCCAGGAGAATGCGCCAGTCCTCACGGGAGTCCTGGAGAGGAGGAAAGGCCCGGCCGATGCGCTGGACCCGGCCGTGGCAATTCACGAAGGTGCCATCCTTCTCCACATAGGCTGCGCTTGGCAGGACCCAATGAGCCAGAGGCACGGTCGGGTTCTCATTCGTGCCCGAGAAGACGAAGAGACCCACCCTCTCTCGAAGCTCTCGGACGTTCTCTTCCCCGAAGAGCTCCACTAGGTCGCGCCCGACGACCCACAGCACGTCCAGATTCCCGGCGAGGGCCTCGTCCAGGATCTGCCGGGCGTCGCGTGCATCCGGGCCAGCCAGGCCCAACAGAGTCGCCCCCAGCGTGTTGGGGTTTTTGTCGCCTTTGATAAGGAAGTCGTCCGAGGACCCGGGCTGCTCCGGAACAGAGGCGCTGACTTGGGCGCCCAGAGCGCCCTCGAAAATCTCCCGGATCAGAAAGAGCTCCTCGTTGGTGAGCTGGGCCGAGGCGATCACGCCAATCCTTGCGCCGGCCCCGTTCCGTTCGCCGTCCTGGTCCTTGACCAACCCTGCGAGAGCCGTTGAGATCGCACTGAGAGCCTGCTCCCAAGTCGCCTGCGCACCATCCGGGCCGCGTACCTTGGTAAGACGTCCCTGATCGATCCAGCCAAAGCCGTAGCGCCCCTCGTCGCATAACCACCATTGGTTGACATCCGGGTTGTAGCGGGGCTTAATGCGCGAGACCCGAGCCCCGTCGTTCAGGTGGGGCCTGTCAAGCACGTAATGCATATCCACGTTGCACCCCTGGCTGCAGCCGTTGCAGACCGTGGGGGCGCTGGAGAGGTACCAGACCCTGGCTTTGAAACGGAAATCACTTTCGGTCAGGGCTCCCACGGGACAGATGTCCACGACGTTGGCCGAGTAGGGATTGTCGAGTACCGCGCCAGGGTAAATCCCCAGCTCGGCCTGGTCCCCGCGGTTGAAGATACCGAACTCGCCGGTCTTGGTGATCTCGTCCGTGAAGCGCACACAGCGGGAGCAGAGGATACAGCGCTCCTGGTCCAGCATCACATGGGGGCCGAGTTCCACGGCCTTTTGCTTCTTGACCTTGTGCTCCCTGAAGCGCGGGTTATAGAGCCCGAAGTTCATGTAGAAGTTCTGCAGGTCGCACTCACCCGACTGGTCGCAAACCGGGCAGTCAAGCGGGTGGTTGGCCAGAAGAAACTCCAGCACCGCGCGCCGGCCGTCCTCGGCTTTCTCGCTCTTGGTGTGCACGACCATCCCCTCGGTGACGTACGCGTTGCAGGCGATCTGGAGCTTGGGGATCTTCTCCACCTCCACGAGGCAGATGCGGCAGTTGCCCGCAATGGACAGCCCGGGGTGGTAACAGTAACGCGGAATGAAGATCCCCAGCTTCTCCGCGGCCTGGATGACCGTGGTCCCTTCGGGCACACTGACCTCACGGCCGTCGACGCTCAGACTGGGCATGGGACCGCCTCCTTCTGCGCGGCGCTCCGCCCGGTGCTGATGTACTCCTCAAACTCGTGCCGAAATTTCTTGATATAGGACTGAACCGGCCAGGCGGCCGCGTCGGCGAAGACGCAGATCGTGTTTCCTTCCATGTCGCCGGCGATGGCAAGGAGGTCATCCAAGTCCTGCACACTTCCTTCCCCCGCGACGATACGGCGCAAGATGCGATGAACCCAGCCGGTCCCTTCACGGCACGGCGAGCACTGACCGCAGGACTCGTCGGCGAAGAACCGCGCCGCGGACTCGAGCGTCCGGACCATGCAAGTGGTCTCATCCATCACGATCACACCCCCGGACCCCGCCATGCTGCCCGCGGCCATGAGGGAGTCAAAGTCCATGGCAACGTCGATCTCATCGGCTGTTAAGATCTTGGCGGAAATACCTCCGGGGATGACGGCCTTGAGCTTGTTGCCGTCGCGCACACCACCGGCGGCTTTCTCGATAAGTTCCCTAAGGGTCACGCCGACCGACGCCTCGTAGACGCCGGGCCGGACCACATGTCCGCTCACGCAAAAGAGCCGCGTGCCGCCCTGACCCTCCGTGCCTATTTCGGCAAAACGTTCGGCTCCATGGCGCAGAATGAAAGGGACACAGGCCAGGGTCTCCACGTTGTTTACGATGGTGGGGGAAGCGAACAGGCCCGAGATCGCGGGGAAGGGGGGCTTGAGCCGGGGGAAACCCTTCCCGCCCTCGAGCGAAGTAAGGAGCGCCGTCTCCTCGCCGCAGATATAGGCGCCGGCCCCACGGTGGATGACCACATCCAGGTCAAAGCCGGTCCCCTGGATGTTCTTGCCAAGCCAACTCTGACTATAGGCTTCATCGATGGCGCGTTGTAAGCGCTTAGCCGACTGGAAGTACTCGCCCCGAATGTAGACATAGGCCTTGTGACTGCCAACGGCATAGGCTGCGATGATCATGCCTTCGAGGAGGGCGTGCGGGTCCCGTTCCATGATGTAACGGTCCTTGAAGGTACCGGGCTCTCCCTCGTCCGCGTTGACCACGAGGTACTTGGGCTTGGTCGTTTCCTTGGGAACGAAGGACCACTTCCTTCCGGCCGGAAACCCTGCCCCGCCCAGGCCGCGCAGCTTGGCCCGGGTGACCTCCTCGATCACTTGCGCCGGTGTCATGGAGGTGAGAGCTTTCCTCGCCGCGAGGTACCCGTCGTCAGCGATGTAGGCTTCCAACCAGGTCTCCTCTGGATCTTTGAAACGCGTGGAGAGCACCGGCCCGTCCGAGCAGATGAAGGGGTCAGGCTCAGGGGTCGATTCCGGGTGGCCGGGTTCCGTGAGGGCGTCCTGGATAAGGGTGTTGACCGTCTCACCCTCGAGGGGGCCGACGAAGCGTTCGTCGAGTTGGGCCATGGGCGACATCTCGCAGGCGCACAGACACTCGACCTCCGTGAGGGTGACCTGCTGATCCGGGGTGGTCTCGCCCGGGCTGATCTTCAAGCTCTCCTTGATCCTGTCCAGCAGATCGTCCGCGCCGCGCAACAGACATGGCAGACTCGTGCAAACCCGAAGCTCGCGCCGGCCCACTGGTTTGGTGTGGTACATGTTGTAAAAAGAGACGGCCTCGCGCACATAGGAACGGGCCACGCCCAGAATGCGTGCCACCCAAGCCTCGGCTTCTTGGGAGATGTAACCTTGATTCTCCTGGACGAGCCACAGGACAGGCAGCATGGCTGCCTTCGGGTACTCGTAGCGTTTCAGAATTCCCCCGGCTTCACCTTCCAGGGCCGAAAGTTTCACCGGTCGAGTTCCCCACCGATCATGTTGACCGACCCGAAGGTGGGGACCATGTCGGCTATCATGTCCCCGGTGAGGAGTTTGGACAGCGCAGACATGATGGCAAAGCAGGGCGGACGGACCCGCACGCGGTAGGCGCTCCCAGCTTTGTCGCTCACCACGTAGAAACCCAGCTCCCCGTTGGCCCCTTCCACCGGGAAGTAGACCTCCCCCTCGGGCGGCCGCACGCCGTGGCCGAACATGACCAGCTTGAATTGCTGCATGAGCCCCTCGATGTTGCCGTAGGTGTCCTCCTTGGAAGGGAGGAAGACTCGCTTTTCGTCCGCGGCGATAGACGGATACTGGGCACGACTCGAGCCCTCGAGGGTGGGACCGGTCACAGCGCAACGGCCTGAGATGGCCGAGATGTTTCCCACCTTGGCAAGGTCTACCATCTCCGCGGCCGGGATGGGCCGCCCAGTCTCAGGGTTGACCAGGACCGGGCCGGCCGGCATGTCGCGAAGGGCGGCCTCTACGATGCGCATGGACTGCTCCATCTCCTCCATGCGTACTAGATAACGATCCATGTTGTCGCCCTGGGTACCGACCGGCACGTCGAAAGGCAGCTGGTCGTAGACGGCGTAGGGGCAGTCCTTGCGCACGTCGTAGTCCGCGCCGCTGGCGCGAAGAAACGGGCCTGTGATCCCGTAGGAGATGGCGTCTTCGGCGGAGATCACGCCCGTGCCCTTCATGCGGTCCACGAAGAGACGATTGCGGGTGAGAAGCCCATCCGCCTCGGCGAGGACCTTGCGTGTCTCGGCAAAGGCTTTGCGGCAGGGCTCGGCGAAATCCTCGGGGAGGTCGGCCTTCACCCCACCGACACGGCAGTAGCTGACGGTCAGGCGGGCCCCGGTTACCTTCTCCACGAGATCCCAGAGATACTCGCGGGCCTTGATCATGTAAAGAAAGACGGTGAAGGCCCCCAACTCCATGGCGCTCGCCCCCACGCAGGTGAGGTGGTCCGAGATTCGAGAAATCTCCGACAGGATGACCCGGACGTAGTGGCAGCGCTCCGGAACCGAGATCCCCAGGAGCTTCTCCACGGTCATGCAGTAGCCCATGTTGTTGATGAGCGGGGAGACGTAGTTGAGCCGGTCGGCGTAGGGGATGACGCCGTTGTAGTCCACCGATTCCGCCATCTTCTCAAAGGCGCGGTGGAGGTAGCCGATCTCCACTTCGGCCTCTTGGATCTGCTCCCCGTCGAGCTTGGTGACGATCCGGACGATCCCGTGCATGGCGGGGTGCGCGGGGCCAATGTTGAGCATCATGTCCCGCGTCTCGAGTTCCGCCGGCTCGCTCTGAGGTGTCGGGGTCGTCTTCATGGGCACGGTTAGTTGGCCGGCCCAATCAGGGGCTGGCGTTTATTGACGGGATAGTCCTTGCGCAGCGGGTGGCCCTCAAACCCTTCGTACATGAGGATGCGCTTCAAGTCCGGATGCCCTCTAAAGTTGATCCCGAACATGTCCCAGACCTCGCGCTCGAGCCAGTTGGCTCCGGGCCACAAGGAAGTCAGGGAATCAACCTCGGCATCAGCCTCTTCCACGGGAACCACCAGCCTGAGTCGATGCTTGTGGACCATAGAGTAGAAGTGGTAGACGACCGCGAAGCGCGACTGCCCCGGGGGTCCGGGCCAGGGGTCCTCATCCGGAATCTCAGGAGACGGGCTCACCGCCACGCCAGAGGAAGCGAAGAAAGCCGGAGTGGGCCGCTTCCCAAAGGCGGAGTAGTCCACGGCGGTCAAGTCCATGAGGAAATTCATTTGGAAGGCCTGGTCCTCCTTGAGAAACCGTGCCACTTCGAGCAGGGACTGCCGACCGAGAACCACGGTGGCGTCGCCGCGGTAGGTGTGGGAAGCCGACACCGCGTCGGGGAAATGGTCCGTGACAGACTCGATCAAAGCGGAGGTATTCATACTTCATACTTCAGAGGATTGCCGGGCGAGGTTCGGGCCGGGACCGCTTGCCAGTTGTGTGCTGGTCCTGGATTTTGTCCTGTAGCTTCATCAGACCGTCAAGGACCATCTCCGGCCGCGGTGGGCATCCCGGTATGTAAACATCCACCGGCATGATCGTGTCGATACCCATCACGGTCGCGTAGTTGTCATAGAAACCGCCCGTGCACGTGCAGACTCCGAAGGCGACCACCCAGTTGGGCTCGGCCATCTGGTCATGGATGCGCTTCAAGACCGGCGCCATCTTGTGACTGATCGTGCCGACGACGAAAAGTACGTCGGCCTGACGCGGAGAAAACCTGGGGAAGCCCGCTCCGAAGCGGTCTACGTCGTAGTGAGAGCAGGCCGTTGCCATGTACTCCATCCCGCAGCAGGCGGTCACAAACGGGTACTGGAAAATCGAATACTTCCGGGCCCAGCCAATAGCCTCATTGAGGCGGCTGGTCAAAAACGATAGTTCGTTCGACATATCACTTCCGGGCAGATCACTTCCACTCGAGGGCGCCGTTGTCCCATGCGTACACGTAGCCGACCATCAAGATCCCCAGAAAGACGCCCATCTCGGTCAGGCCCAAGGACCCCAGGGTGCGGTATACCACGGCCCATGGATAGAGGAAGACGAGCTCGACGTCGAAGAGAATGAACAGGATCGCGGTCAGATAGAATTTGATCGCCAACCTCCCCATGGGGAGGGATAAGGGATCCTTTCCACACTCGAACGGCGCTAACTTTTCAGGCGTGGGCTTCTTTTTCCCCAGTGTGGAGCCCAACACCACCATCGCGGCTGCGATCCCGCCAGCCAGGACAAAACTGACGGCAATCCCGACGTATTCGTTCACAAGTCGACAACCTCGCTAGAGTTTGGTCCAACGTATAGCCTTACTGTACATTATTTTCGGCATCACGGTGACACCGCCCAGCGCGTGAAGCTGCCGGGGGAGATTCCGCCGAGCAAGGTGACTAGCGCGGCCACGGCAAGTGCCGCGGACACCGCCACCGGGAAGCGCGACGGGGCCGGATCCCGCGGCTCCCTCATGTACATCAGGACGGCCACGCGCATGTAGATGAATGCGGACACTACACTGCACGCCACGGCTAGGACCGCCAGCGCGATGTGGCCCACGCGCACTGCGCTTAGGATCACGACGAACTTGGCCGCGAACCCGGCCGTTGGAGGGATGCCGGTCAGAGACAAGAGGAACAGTAACATGAGCGCGGCTGTCCCGGGCCGCTGCGCGGCCAGGCCTTGATAGCCGTCCAGGTTCTCGCCTCGCTCGCCCAGAGCGATGACCACGCCAAAGGCCCCGAGAGTCATAAACACATAGAAGAAGGCGTAGGTCATCGTTGCCGAGACCCCTTCGGGAGTGCCGGCGATGAGGCCCAGCAGAGCGTAGCCCGCATGCGCAATGGAGGAATAGGCCAGTAACCGTTTCATGTTGGTTTGGGACAGAGCGACGATGCTTCCCACAAGAATGGACAGGGCAGCGAGCCCCAGCAGAACCACGGACAAAACGTTGGCTTGCGAGCCGAACGCGACCAGGCCGACCCGTCCCAGCGCTGCCAGACCAGCCGCCTTGGAGCCGGCCGCCAGAAAGGCCGCAACCGGGGCGCTCGCACCTTGATAAGCGTCCGGCGCCCAGGCATGGAGCGGCACCGCCGCGATTTTGAAGGCAAGTCCTACTGTCACCAGGCCCATGGCCACCAAGAGGAGTGGGTTACCGCCCAGGCCCCGCTCGACGAGAACCGAGGCAATGGCTGCAAAGTCCGTGGCGCCGGTAGCCCCGTAGGTCAGGCTTATCCCGTAGAGAAGCAGGGCCGAGGCGAAAGAAGCAAGAAGGAAGTACTTGATTGCAGCCTCGTTTGACGTCGGCCTCTCGACCGTGATCCCGACCAGGATGTAGGAGCAGAGCGTCATCAGCTCCAAGCCCAGGTAGAGGGTCAACAGATCAAGGGCTGAAACTGCGAGCATCATTCCCGTCGAGGCCAACAAGAGCAAGGCGTGGTATTCGGCACGCGGAACCTGATCTCTGTCGATGCTCCTCACGGAGAGAAGCGCGGCCAGAGCCAGGGTCGCGGCGATCAGCACCTTGAAGAATTGCGAGTACCCATCCAGGGTTATCATGCCCCCAAACCCAGTCTGGGTGCCCCAGGACAACATCCAACCCGAGGCTAGGGCAGCGGCCAGCGCGGCGAGGACGGTCCCGACAGCGGCCAGGGGCGTTGTCTGAATCCGGCGCGCTGCGAGAATGAGGGCCAGGGCCATCCCGACCAGAATCAGCTCCGGGATGAGCAGGGCCACGTCCGATAGGGTCGCGGCCCCATTCATGGCGTAACTCCGGCTGCCAGGAGCTCAGCCACGGGAACACGAAGGTAGGAGAGCACGAGCTCGGGATAGAGGCCAAGACACACGGCGAGTAAGGCCAGCGGTGCCAGAGTTGCCACTTCTCGAACGTTGAGCTCTAGCTTGAGCCCCGCAAGCCCTGGGTTGATCTCGCCCATCACCACCCGGTAGTAGAGCCAAACCAGGTAGGTTGTTCCCAAGGCTACGCCCCAAACAGCCATGGCCCCCAGCCAGACCTCGGTCCTGAAGGCTCCGCCGATGATGAGGAATTCCCCTACGAATGAATTGAAACCCGGGAATCCCGCGGCCGCCAGACAAAACACCGCCAGGAAGGTGGAGTAGACCGGCGCTATTTTGGCGACTCCCCCGTAGTCCTTAATCTCTCTCGTGTGGGTGCGCTCGTAGATCATGCCGACACACAAGAACAACGCCGCGGAGACGATCCCGTGGTTGATCATCTGGAGAATCGCTCCCTCGACCCCGCTGCGGTTGAGCGTGAAGATGCCTAGGGTGACGAAGCCCATGTGGCTAACGCTCGAGAAGGCGATGAGGCGCTTGACGTCTTTCTGGACCAAGGTCACGTACGCGCCGTAGACGATCGCGACCACGGAGATCACCAGCATCGGCGTGAGGAAGAGCTGCACGGCGTCGGGAAGTATGGGAAGCGAGATCCGCAGAAAACCATAGGCGCCCATTTTGAGAAGGATCCCGGCAAGGATCACGCTCCCCGCCGTGGGAGCCTCGGTGTGGGCGTCCGGGAGCCAGGTGTGAACGGGAAACATGGGCACCTTGACCGCGAAGGCGGCCAGAAAGGCCACGAAGAGCCAGGCCTGAAACCCTGGCTCAATCGTCTCCCCCGCCAGTGCCTTGAAGTCCATCGTGCCGAAGGCCTGGTAGACGGCGATGATGCCCAGGAGCATTAAAACGCTGCCGGCCAGCGTAAAGAGTAGGAACTTGACTGCGGAATAGACTCGTCCCGGACCTCCCCATACGCCGATGATGAGGAACAAGGGAATGACCATGAGCTCCCAGAACACAAAGAACAGAAAAAGATTCGACGCGGCGAAAAGCCCGATCATCGCGGTCTCCGCGACCAGAAGCGCGGCGTAGAACTCCCGCACCCTCGTTTGAATCGCGGTCCACGAGGCGCCGACGCACAGGACGCTCAACAGTGCGGCGAGGAAGATGAATGGAAGGCTGATACCATCCACTCCCATGCCGTAGGCGATGTTCCACGAGGGAATCCATTCTCGTACCTCGACGAATTGCAGAGCGCTCGAGGCCTTGTCGAAGTACAAGTAGAGCGGAGCCGAGACGGCCACAGTTGCCAGGGTCGTGGCCAGCGCGATCAAGCGCGCGAGCCGGTCGCTGCCAACGAGCAGAATCAGAACCGCTCCCGCCAGCGGCAGGAACGTTGTGGCGGTCAGGACCGGGTAGTCAGTCATAGGGCAAGCATTGCCAGAGCCAGGAGCACCACGATTCCAATCGCCATGATCAGCCCGTAGTGCTGGGCGTGACCGTCCACCGCTGTCTTCAGCACCTGGCTAAAGGTCTGGGTCGAACGTCCCACGCCCACGAATGCGGAATCCACTACGAGACTGTCCAGTTTGCGCAATAGATCCGCCGCGCCCAGCACCGGCCGCCGGATCACAAACTCATAGATCTCTCCGACGAAGCCATACTCGAGGCGCGACAAAGGACTCTGCACCAGGGCCAAAAAGCCGGCCGATCCTCGGCGGTAGAACCAGTCCGTGTCGAGGCTGATCGTGGACTCGGGGTCGAGGTGCCTGAGCAGCAGGAAGAAGCCCAACGCAGTGAAGCCTAACATCCCAAGTGTGCTTGTCACGTGCTCCAGGGTGTATGGGACGTAGACCACCGCGTTTGGAAGGTGCTCGTACAAGAGCGCGGGGAATACCCCAATCAAAACACACGCGGCCGCCGCCAGGCCCATCGCCACAAGCATGTTCTTGGGCGGCTCCTGGCCGCGCACCCCGGAATCCTTGCCGAAGAACATATAGTAAGGAAGCTTAAGGCCGGTGTGCAGGAACGTCCCGGCCGAGGCCAAAGTCAGCAGGAGAAAGGCCACCGTCAAGTGCTCTTCGCCCGCGGCGGAGACCACCATGGACTTGCTCACGAAACCGCTAAAGAGCGGCACGGCCGAGATCGCAAACGCTCCGATCATGTAGAGGCCAAGAGTGACCGGCATGGTCTTGTAGAGCCCGCCCATCTCACTCAGCTTTCGCAGCCCGGTCACCTGCATGACGGCGCCGGCTCCCATGAAGAGGAGCGCCTTGTAGAGGATGTGCGCAAAGGCGTGGGCCGTGGTGCCGTTTATGGCCAGCGCGGTCCCGATCCCGACCCCGCAGACCATGTAGCCAACCTGGCTGATAATGTGGTAGGCCAAGAGCCGGCGCGCGTCGTTTTCCAACACCGCGTAGACCACACCGTAGACCGCCATCGCCGCTCCCAGCCACACAAGGAGTTCCGTCCCGGCAAAGCCGCGGATCAACACGTAGACCGCGGACTTCGTCGTAAAGGCCGTCATGAAGACCGCGCCCGTGACCGTGGCCTCGGGATAGGCGTCCGGAAGCCAGGCCCCCAGGGGCGGGACAGCCGCATTCAGGAGAAAGGCGACGAGGATCAGGGCCCAGGCGGCGGCGCCGAAAGAAGCTCCCATATCCCCGAAGGCAAGCGATCCGGTCTGGGACCAGTGGAGCACGATCCCCGCCAGCAGGATGAGCCCCCCGACTACGTGAACCAGAAGGTAACGGAACCCGGCTGCCACGGCGGATGCTTCGCGGCGCCGCCATACCAACAGCACGGATGAAACCGCCATGAGCTCCCAGAAGATGTAAAGGGAGAGGAAGTCCCCGGCAAACGTCACCCCTAGCGCGCCCCCCGCATAAGTCAGGGCGGTTACGTGCTGATAATCGTCGTCGACATGGAGTGCGTAGACCATGCCCAGGAAGGCCATGATCGAAAAAACATAGGAAAAGACCAAGCTTAGCTCGTCTACGCGGCCAAAGACGAGCTCTTGCCCTAAAAAGCTCACCTCGCCGTAAGTGCCAGGCGACATGCGCACGCAGGCGGCCAGCGCCGCGGCAGGCAGGAGGAGCATCGCCACGCGCTTGACCTGTCCCTTGAGGAACGGCAGGACCCAGGCGCCCAGGATGAGCAAGATCCCTGGATGCACCCACTCAAGAGTCATAGTGGTCCTCGCGGCGCATGAGCCACACCTTACCGATAAGCTTTGATCCGACGATGATCACGACACAGGAAACCAGCCCATAGATCGAGCCCCAGGCGGGAAAGCTCTCGAACGAGAAATGGTGGTGGCCGCCGTGGAAGATACGCGGCAGAAGGACCTCGGCGAGAGCTGCAACGGCCAAGACGACATAAAAGCATCGCTTGATCCGGGCGAAGCGGACGGGATCTTCCAACTGCTTTTCCAGAAAGTTCACGGCATTGCCCTCCCCGCCAGTGCCAGTACAGGGCCAGAGTAGAGACCTAGGAGTAGGCTTGCGGCAGCGCTGATCGTCAACGGCGCGACCATCCAGGGCACCTCCCGGACCTCCTCGTTCGTGGGCGACTCCTCTTCGAAGTAGGCCTTGTACACAATCGGGCCGAGGTAGGCTGCGCTAAGCAGCGAGCTGACCAGGAGTACCCCTAACAAGGCAAAGCGGCCCTCGCCCTCCACTGTGCCCAGGGCTAGGTGCCACTTAGAGACGAACCCGCTGGTAAGGGGAATGCCCACGATGCTCAGCGAGGCAAGCGAAAACGCGCCCATGGTCCATGGCATGCGCTTGGCCAAGCCCGACAACTGGCTGATTTCGGTCTTATGCGCGGATACATAAATCGAGCCGGCGCATAGGAAGAGCGTGATCTTCGAAACAGCGTGGTTGGTGATGTGAGCGATTCCGCCCATCACCCCGCTGGAGTTCAACAGTGCCGCTCCCAGGATTATGTAGGAGAGCTGGCTCACCGTGGAGAAGGCCAGTCTGGCTTTGAGGTTGTCCTGGCCGAGCGCCAGCAGCGATGCGACCAGGATCGTCACCGACGCGGCTCCCAAGGCCAGTTGGTCAGCGCCGAGTTCGCGCATGGCGTGAGGACCGAAGACGAAGAGAAAAACCCGCAGCGTGGAGAAAACCCCGGTCTTGACCACCGCCACCGCATGCAGCAATGCGCTCACCGGGGTGGGCGCAACCATTGCAGCCGGCAGCCAACTGTGCAGCGGCATGACAGCGTTCTTGGCGAATCCAAACAGGAACAGGGCAAAGATGATGAACAGCAGCGTGGGCTGCTCCGTGAGCTGCGCGGCCGGCAGCATCCCGCCATTGCGAAACTCCAGCGTTCCGGCCACGTTATAGGTCAGAATGATGGCCGCCACCAGGAACACCTTGGCGGCGCCCAGTAGATAGATGACGTACTTGCGCGCGCCTGCCTTCGCCTCGGCCGTCTGGTGGTGACCCACCAGCGGGTAAGTGACCAGGGTCAAGGCTTCATAGAACAGAAACAGCGTGAAGAGGTTGGCGGAGAAGGCCACCCCAATGGTGGCGGAAAGGGCCAGAGCGAAACAAGCAAAGTAACGGGTTTGCGCGTGCTCTCGAAGAGAACGCATGTAGCCGATCGAGTAGAACGAGGTCAAGATCCAGAGCAGCGATGCCCCCGAGGCAAAGAGCAGGCCGAAGGCATCCACCCGAAAGGCCAAGTCGATGCCCGGGAGGAGCCGGAACAGCACGCACTCCGGCGAGCGGCCGGCCAGGGTCTCCGGGACCATGGAGGCGACCAGAACGAACATCACGACACCGGCCGCAACGGACCAGAATTCCCTCAGATTGGCGCGACGTTCGCCCGTACAAGCTATGAGGAGCGCGCCTAAAGCCGGGACCAGCACCGCGAACAGCGGGATGAGCGAAAACGTCACCATTTGAGTTCGGTCAGGTCCCCCACGCCCGCTCCAGGCTTGTTCCGGTTCAAGGCGATCACGAGCCCCAGACCGACCCCTGCCTCCGCGGCTGCCACGGCGATCACGAAGAGGGCCAGGACCTGACCCCGCGGGTCTTCGAGGTGCCGGCTGAAGCCGACTAGACTGAGGTTGACTGCATTGAGCATGACCTCAACGGAGACGAGCATCAGGATGATGTTGCGCCGGGCCAGGAAGCCGAATACTCCAATCCCAAAGAGGACAGCGCTCAATCCCAGAACCGTACCCAGGGGCACAATCATGACTCTGTTGGTCTCCTCCTGGCGAGGACGACGGCGCCGACGATAGCGGCCAAGAGCACCAGCGAGGCTATCTCGAAGGGCAACGCGAAAGGACCGAAGAGCGCCATGCCTATCTCCGCAAGGCTCCCCTGAGGCGGACCTTCCGTTGCCACGTGCTGTGCGGCGGGTGCGACCCCAGCTCCAACGGGGTCAAGCGTGTCGACTTGGGCCAGCCAGGCCAAGGCTGCGAAGGAGAGCCCCGCCGCCGCGGCGAACGGCCAATGGTTGCCGAACCGCGGCCGAGCCTCCTCGTCCGGCAGGTCGAGCAGCATCACGACAAAGAGGTAGAAGATCAAGATGGCGCCCGCGTACACGAGGACCTGCACCGCGGCCAGGAACTCCGCGGCCAGCAGCAGGAAGATGCCCGCCACGTGTAGGAAGAGCGCCAGTACCCAGAGCATGCTGTGAATGGGATTCTTCCGCGTCACGGCCAGAAGCGCGCTCGCGATGCTGGCGGCCGCCAAGTAATAGAAGGTTGCGGTAAGCAAGCTCATTCGCTGGGTTAATTGTCGGAGCTGTAATCTTCGAGGTGGCGGGTTGCGGGGTCCTCGGTCGTGATCCAATTGACAACATCGTCGAGCAACAGCCTCCTCCTTCTCATAGATTCTGATTGAAGGGGGGTATCCACTTAGCCTTTATATCCTCTATAGGTAGTGCGTCAGTTTGAAATTTGATTCTGCGATCCGGTTTTATGAACAATAGCCGGGGGAGGCTTGCGCCTCCTGCCGGTTTGGATTGTACGTGCGGCGGTGGGTCAGGTGGGCAAGCGCGGGGTTAGCCGAGAGATCGAAGACAATGGCCGTGCCTCAGCGGGTCATACTCCTCCCGAGCTTACTTCCCCTTCTGCTCGGCCTTTTTCTTACAACAGGCAACGGGGAGACCACAATTCGCCTGGTTGACCGGGCTGCAACCGCTTTGCACGTTACAATCCCCCATTACAAACTTCCCTGACTCGAAATTGCCGCCGACGGTCACAACCAACCCGTCCAAATTTGACGCACTAGACGACCAACCTTGACACGTGACGGTAACGGAACCGGACCCGCTGGGAACCTGCGCCCCAGAGTACAAAACGACGAGTTCGGCGCCGGTATCAAACCCCACCACAATCGGGTGGACCCACGCCTGATCGTTGGCGACAAAGGGGATCGCGCCCCCCCCCGAATTATGTCCTCGGAGGTACAGAACTGACTTCCCGGAAACGTATCATTACAAGCGGCGTGGAAGTCGAGGACGCCCCCAGACCCAACGAATTTAGCATCTGAGTTCCCAACGTAAGCTAAGGATTGGGCCAGCGCTGGTGCGGCGATGAGCGTTGCGAGCGCTGTCGCGATTAAAAACTTTGAAATCTTGAGCATGATTACCTCCCTCAGTGGTTTCGACCAGGATTTCCATTTTGACTCTGGTACGGCCACAGTATACACCCGCGCTGCCCGCATACCACGTCTTTCCGCGCTGAACCCTGCGCGACATCCGCACCGTGTTCGACTTCAACGATTCGATAAACTTCGTTCGTTTCTAGGGCGCGGTACCGTTCCCATTTTGCGGGTTCGCCCCCCATTCTTGCAACAAGCGAGTCGGGGAATGGTTGTTCTTGAGGATCGGAGATGCATTGTCGACACTGACCTCGGTCCACTGACCAGGTTCAATGAGGCGACAACTGGTTGGCTGCAAAGGGGAGGGGATGCCAGACGCCGCTCTCGTGCCGCTTGCCATGGAGCCAGAGGAGAGCCGCGGCCCTATTGAGATTCTGCAATCCTATCGTTTTCGAGTCCTAGCTTCTTCAAGTCCCAGCTTCACGTAGCCCTGGGTAAGCCCGCGGGATTCTACGGACTCGTTCCTCGGTCGAGGTAATCATCGCCGGCGCCCGCTATCGAGACGGCAACTGGTGCGACTTGCTCAAATGGCTCGTAGAACACGGGCGCCGTGCCGGCCTCGTTGTGGCAGTAGGACAAGCCGACGAGCGGCTGTGGTCAGAAGTCTTGTGGCGGGACTTGCTCGTGGAGCCGTACGTCACCCGCTGGTCGGCTTGACTTTTTCAAGTTCCACCGGCGCTTCGACGACGCCTTCAGCCCCTTAGCGGCCGACGAACATCGCCTTCAGCAGAGGCGGAGTCGCCAGGGTCGTCACCATCACCATCACGACCATTGCAGAGAACGTTTCCGAAGAAAACACCGGCTGACCGGCTACCGTGAGCGACGCTCCAATTCCGGCGAAAATGAGTCCGACCTCGCCGCGCGGGATCATTCCGATTCCCACCACGACTCGGTTCAAACCTTTTTCAAGCACGCCGAGCGAGCAGATTTGTTTCCCCAAGATGGCTGCCACGCTGAGACATGCCGCGAATTGCAGAACGCTGAAGGAGCCGAAGGACTTGAGGTCAACCTTCAGTCCCATGAGCACGAAGAAAACGGGCACCAACAGAGTGCTGATCGGCGCGATTAGCTCTTCGATCTTTTGTTTCCGCATGGTGACATAGCCGCCGTAGAGCGTGTCGTCAAGAACCAAGCCGGCGGCGAACGCACCCACGATCGGAGCGAGCCCGGCCACTTCCGCCAGCCCCGCGACGGCAAAGCAATAGCAAACCGTGAGGATCACCGGCATCCCCCCCACCCGAGCCATAGAGCCGATGTGGAGAACTTTGCCCGCCAGCTTGCGCCCGACGACAATAGCCACGCCGAGAAAAGCAACCGCCTTCCCAATAATGGTGAGCACAACAATCAGCGAAATTTCCGCACCGCCGCCGATCGAACTAACCAGCCCGCTGACAACCGCCAGGATAATCAGGCCCAATACATCATCCACGACGGCGGCGGCCAAGATAATACGAGCCTCCTTGGTGTCCATCTTGCCAATATCTTTGAGCACGCGAGCTGTGATCCCGACGCTTGTGGCGGCCAGCGTGGCGCCGACGAAAAGGTGTACGTACCAGCCGGCGTCAGGCAAGAACCAATAGCTCACACCGTAGCCGAGGATGACTGGTGCCACGATCCCCAAGACGGCCACGATGGTGGCGGAGGCGCCGACGGCGAGCAGTTCATCCAAGTTCGATTCGAGACCGACCTCGAAAAGCAGCAGGATTACCCCAACCTCGGCCACGAACGCTATGCCCGCGTGTGTCTTTATGGGATCGAGAGCCGTGATCCCGATCAAGCTCAAATTGCCGAGAACGACACCCAACACAAGCTCACCGAGAACCGCAGGCTGATTCCAGCGCTCAAACAGTTCACCCCCCACCTTGGCGGCAAGCAGCAGGATGATCAGGGCGAACAGGACTGTCGAAAGCTGTACGTGCCCGGCACCCTCCCCGCCGGCGGCGAAGACTTCGGCCGATCCGACTCCCAAGATCAGAAGAAACATCAGGACAATCGTCCGGTAACTGGTGGTTCTCATGTTCTTGCAGATTCTTGTAGAGTTGCAGTGCGCAGATGAACCGGGGTCGAGTGCCGGCCCATCATTCGTTTTCGGAGTACCAAGTTACTGATCCGCTCGCCGGGGCGCAAGTTTGCGGACTGACTCAATCGAATTGCTAAAGCGTAAAGTTTCGCCACCCACTGCGCTGGAATGAGCTCATTACGGTTCGGATGAACGTCACACCGACTCCATCGTGCAGCGGGCGAAACAGAATGCCGAACGGGTTCTGCTCGACGAATGGAAGCATACGACCTCCGCGGCCTCCCACCACTTCAGCTTGCCGGGCCATCGCCCTCAAGATCACCTCTTGCACTTTAATCGCCCGCTCCGCGGTCGGACAGATCTCGAAGCTGTCTAGGTGGTCCAGCTGGTGCGGGTTAGGTTATCTTGTGCTCCTGAATGTCTATGAATTGGGCGAGTAGGCGCTGGTACCATCTGATCGTCTTAAATTCTGAAGAAGGGTAACCCATTCCGCGGAGGAGTTCGTTGTGGCACATGCTATCGAGGACGCGGAGCGGTGGGGGTTCGGCTGCTTCGATTTCGAGTCTCTGGGTTTCCAAGTCGTCCAGGCGAGACAAACTTTCCTCGGGGATCAGAGTTTTTTCGAGGTTGATGAATAGACGGGCTAGATCTGCGTGCAGACGTGCGATCTTCACAGTCCCAACAACCAGGTCAATAGCTGAGGACAGGGTTACGATGGCGGCAGCTGCTAGAGCGTAGCCTGCGCCAGCCCCAGCAAGGATACTCAGGAAGGTGGCTGAGCCAAATATAACGCCTAAAAAACTGGCTCTTCCGGGTTTTAAGTGGGCGAAGGAGCCAGATCGAGTTTCCCACAGTGGAAGTAGATGGCGTTGATGAAGTTCTGTTGATTGCGGAAACCGCGCGCCGTGGCCTTGACCCATTGAATCCTTGAGTTCAACCCCTCGCTGACCGCGTTCGTAATGCGGTGTTTCAGATACGTGAGTATGTTTTCGAGGCGAGCCGTCAACATCCGCGCTACGGTGACCATCGGCGTCAGCCGGCTGCGACTCGCCCAGCCGCGCCATTGCTCGAAGAAAGCTCGCGCCGCCGATTCGCGACGATAGTCGAACAGCCGCATCGCCGTTTCCTTCAACGCCCACGCCCGCGCCGTCTTCAAGTCGCTTTCGCGCAGCGCGCGGAACTCGCGCCAGGCGTCCTCGGAAAAGTTCGCCGGATGCCGCAGCCAAGCGTACTTCGTGCCTGTCAAACGCTCGTCGCCGAGGGCCAGTAAACGCTTGTTCTCCGCCCGCCGCACCTGGTCCACCGCCTTCGCCAGATGCGCCGCGATGTGATATTTGTCGTAAACGATCTTTTTCTCCGATTCGTCGAGATGCTCCCGGGTCGAGGCGACGTAAGGATCTCACATGTCCATCGCGACGGCCTCGACTCGGGCGAGTTGCTCTGCGCTCAACGTCTTCCAAAAGCCGTCCAGGCTGGCCTGGCGGCGTCCCTCGGCGACGAACAACACGCGCGAGCGGTTGAGATCGTTGACGACGGTGAGATAGCGATGGCGCTTGCGGAAGCTCTTCTCGTCGACGCCCAAGTAGGGAATCGGCTCTGCCGCGCGACGTTCGAGCCCACGTTGCACGGCGCGTTCCAGGATGCCGTGAATCTCGTCCCAGCTCAGCGCCAGCAACTCGGCGATGCCTTGCTGGCTGGCTTCCTTCAGCCACGAGATCGCGAGAGCTTCAAACAGCGCGGTGAAGCGGCTGGAAGCCTCGGCCCAGGGCAGTCGCACGACGCGCGGCCCGTGCTCGGAGCAGTCGCTGCGCGGCGGCCGGGCGTGCAGGATCGTGCGGTACTGACAGGTGTCGAGGTGACGCCAGCGGCGTTCGGGCTGATGATCGTGGAGTGCGCACACGGCGCTGCATTGGCGGCACGGCCAGCGGACTTGCTCGTCGTGTTCGAGGAAGACGTGGACTTCGCCGTCGGCTCGGCGCAGCTCCACTCGCACGACTTTCCAGGGACTTTCGATGCCCAGAATCTGGCGGTATAGCTCGCGGTCTTGCATCCCGCGAGACTACCACCGAGCCTCACTCGCCCACTAGAAACCCGGAAGAACCGTCTTCCTTTACTAAAGGTTCCCCTCTGTCTTCCTTCAAAGGGATAGGTTCCCTGGGTGGCGGGGGAGGCGGCTCAGGCGTTTTTGGCATTTGCCAGTGATCATACCAGGTGGGGGCTAAAGGCTGAGGTTCGAGCTATAACCAGAAGTTGTGGATGAGCCTCTGAGGGGAGGCGGCGTATCCTGACGATTGAGGAAGCAACTCAATCGTTTTCTGGAAAGGAACAAGGAGGATACGCCATGAGTCAGTGTGAAGCTGCTGAGAGCAGCAGTCAAGTCAACCCCCAAGTCATTGATGGAAAGGAACGCTCGCCCTTGGATGAGGTGCTGCGCCAAGGAGCGCGCCAGATGCTCGTCAAGGCCGTGGAAGCCGAAGTGACCGCCTACATCGAAACGCATCAGCACGAAGTCGACCAGGACGGCCGGCGGCTGGTGGTACGCAACGGTCACGCCCGCGAGCGCACCATCGTCAGCGGCGTGGGTCAGCTGAAGATCCAGGCGCCGCGGGTCGACGATCGCCGAGTCGATGAGCAGGGCCGGCGCTTTCGTTTCACTTCCCAGATCCTGCCGCCGTATCTGCGGCGCACGAAGAGTGTGGAGGAGTTGATCCCCTGGTTGTACCTGAAAGGGATCTCGACGGGCGATTTCAGCGAAGCGCTGGAGGCCTTGCTGGGGCCCGACGCTCCGGGCCTGTCGGCGACGACGGTGGTGCGTCTCAAAGACGTCTGGCGCCGCGAGTACGAGGCTTGGTCAAAGCGTGACCTCAGCGGCCAGCGGTTTGTTTACATTTGGGCCGATGGCATCTACTCGAATGTTCGTCTGGACGATGAACGGCAGTGTTTGCTGGTTGTGATGGGAGCACTCGAAGACGGTCGCAAGCAACTGCTGGCGGTGCACGACGGCTTTCGCGAAAGCGAACTGTCGTGGCAGGAGTTGCTGGAGGACTTGAAACGGCAGGGGCTCGAGCTGCCGCCGAAGTTGGCGGTGGGCGACGGAGCGATGGGGTTTTGGGCGGCACTGCGGAAAGTCTATCCGGCGACCGGTGAGCAACGCTGCTGGCTCCACAAGACGGCCAACGTGCTCAATAAGCTGCCGCAGAGCATGCAGGGCAAAGCCAAGCAGGCGCTGCGCGACATCTATCTTGCCCAGAGTCGGCAGACGGCGGAGGCCGCTCTGGACAGTTTCAAGAACCTATACGAGAAGAAGTTCCCCAAAGCGGTCGAGTGCCTGGAAAAAGACCGCCAAGTGCTGCTGGCTTTCTACGACTTTCCGGCCGAGCACTGGGGGCACTTGCGGACGACGAACCCGATCGAGTCCACCTTTGCGACGGTCCGTTTGCGGCAGCGACGAACGAAGGGTTGTGGCAGCCGCGAAGCGTCGTTAACGATGGTCTTCATGCTGGCCCGCCAAGCCGAGCGCCACTGGCGACGCCTGAACGGTTCGGAAGTGATTGTTCATGTCTTAGAGGGAAAGGTTTTCAAGGATGGATTGATGGTTCAGGAAAACGCCGCCTGACCTCGCCCATCCACAACATTTGACAATATCTCCTGAGGATCTTCGGGATGTGAGGGGAGGGTTTTGTGTTTCAGACAGGGGTGTCGGACAGGTTCTCTTCGCTCGCCAGCGGATTGACCCCGCTAAGGGAGGTTGTAACGGAAAGTTCACCACCCAGGGTGGAGTCGCTATGGATTCTGGCAGGCCTTTGTGTTACTGTGGCTTTGAGTTCATTGGACTTACGCGCATGAATCGACTTGCGATTCTCGGCTCGACAGGGTCGATCGGCCGCAGCACCCTGCAGGTCGTCCGCGAAATGGGCGACGACGTTTCCGTAACAGCGTTGGCAGCCGGATCCAACGTAAAGGAACTGCTGCGTCAGGCACTCGAGTTCCGTCCCGAGGTGATTTCGCTTGCCGATGAGAAGGCTCGTGATCTCTTCTGGAAAAAACTGGGCGAGGAAGGAGGGGCCGCTAGCTACCGTCCCGAGGTGGTGTGGGGACCGCGGGGGAACGTTGCAGTTGCCGTGGGCGCCCAGGCTGACGTTGTCGTCTCGGCAGCGGTGGGCGTCGTTGGGCTGGAGGCCACTTTTGAGGCCGTCGCTCGCGGGATCCGGGTCGCCCTGGCTAACAAGGAGGTTCTGGTCGCGGCCGGGGAACTTGTAATGAGCGAGTCTCGGCGCTCGGGAGCTGAACTACTGCCGGTCGACAGCGAGCACAACGGCGTCCACCAATGCCTGCGCGCCGGACCTCGCGAGGAAGTCGAAAAGCTGATCCTGACGGCCTCGGGTGGACCTTTTCGAACGACGGCGCCGGCTGACCTGGCCCAGGTGACGCCGGAACAGGCCCTGAACCACCCGACGTGGAAGATGGGGCGGCGGATCACAATGGATTCAGCGACGCTGATGAATAAAGGGTTCGAGGTGATTGAGGCCTGCCACCTGTTCGACTTCGCACCCCATCAAGTGGAGGTCGTGGTGCACCCTCAGTCGGTCGTCCACGCCCTCGTGGAATTCCGGGATGGTTCAGTCTTAGCTCAGATGTCGCCTCCTGATATGAAACTGCCGATCCGCTACGCGCTCTCCTATCCCCTACGAGAGCCGGGCCCGCCCGAGCGCAGACTACGCTGGGATTGTGTGAGACAATTAGAATTTGAGCCGCCGGATCTCGAACGGTTCCCGTTGTTGGGTCTCGCCTATCAGGCTTTGGAAACCGGAGGAGCCGCGGGTTGCGTCTTGAACGCGGCTGACGAGGTAGCCGTTGGGGCTTTCCTGGAGTCCAGAATCCCGTTCCTTGGGATTGCCTCGGTCGTGGAGGAAACGCTGAACCGGATACCCGCCCAGACTCCCGATTCGATCCGCGACGTCCTGGAAGTCGACCGCCAGGCACGTGTGGTGGCAGAGCAAATCACAAGTGATTTTGAGGTAACAGTGCACTCCTGAATCGTCCTTCTTCTTCCCATGGGTTTCCTAGATTCCGTTACATCTCTCGTCTTCGTGCTTGGAGTATTCGTCTTCGTGCTTGGAGTCATGGTTTTAGTCCACGAGCTGGGCCACTTCCTGGCAGCGCGCTACTTCGGTGTGCGGGTCGAAGCGTTCGCCTTTGGCTTCGGGCCGAGGCTTTTTGGCTATAAGCGCGGCGACACTGATTACAAGGTGTGCCTGGTTCCTGTTGGCGGCTACGTAAAAATGGCCGGTGAAACCACCAAGGAACCAACCGGCGACCCGGCGGAATTTCTCTCCAAGCCGCGATGGCAGAGGGTGATCATCGCCCTGATGGGGCCGGCTTTCAATGTTGGTCTGGCGCTGCTACTGCTCACGGGCCTTTTCGTGGTGCGCTACGAGCGGTTGGCTTTCCAGCTGGAGCCCGCGGTTGTGGGGCACGTGGCTGAGGGCTCCACGGCTGAGCAAGCCGGCGTGCGCGAGGGTGACACAATCGTCGCCATAGACGGCGAGGAGACGCCCACGTGGGAGTCGGTGCGGCTCAGAGAAATCACGGCAACTCATACAACGCTCAACGTCACCGTCGAGCGAGCGGGCAAACGAATCGACCTTCCGGTGGTAATAGGCGAGGACGAAGCCACGGGTGCGGGTAACGCCGGCTGGAGCGAGATCGTCGCCGTTCGGCTGGGAAGCACTTTAGAAGGCATGCCGGCCGAAAGCGCCGGTATCCGTAAAGGAGACATTCTCGTCACTCTCAATGGAGAAAAAATCAATTCTCCGGCCAGAGTTCCTGACTTGATTCAGCAAATTGGCGGGCAACCGATTACGTTGGAGGTTTTGAGGGAGGAGCAGATCGTTTCGCTCGAGGTAACACCCGTATATGACGAATCGGACGCCTCCAACCCTGCGTGGCGGATTGGGGTCGAGCTCGGTGCCAAGTACGACCGCATCCGTACCCGTCTTGGATTGGTCGATGCCTGGCGCGAATCTGTTGACCAAAATACCAAGAACGCTACGCTCATCTTTAGCTTTCTGGTGGGACTGATCGAACAACGGATGTCGCCGAAATCGCTAGCGGGACCCATTGGTATCGCCCGACTCTCTGGGCAAGCCGCTCGTTCGGGCTGGCCACAGTTGGTGATGTTCATGGCTCTGATCAGTTTGAACTTAGGCATCTTCAATCTGCTCCCCATTCCGATTCTCGATGGCGGGGTTATCACCCTGCTGCTTTTGGAGTCGGTGATGCGCAGGGACATCAGCTTTGCTGTCAAGGAACGAATCGTGCAAGTCGGGCTGGTGTTCATCCTTCTGCTATTTGCTTTCGTGATCTACAACGATATTGTCAACAGTTTCTCCTCCGGTTAGGTGCTAGCCTTGCCCTAGAATCTTCGCTAGCCGCTTGGGTCGTTGGTGTCGGGAAGCCGCCAGTGAAACGTGATCCTTCTACGAGACCGCTTCACGTGCAACGATCCCATCTCGTCTGCTACGGCGAAAGAGCCCACTTTCTCGCCTAGCCAGCTTATTCGCCACGTGTCGAAGCAGTGTGCGTGAGACTAGCTTTGTCAGGACGAGCACGCTCGACCTCCACCCTTGACTGGTACGAGAGTTCGTTACGTGGCAAAATAAAGGGCATAAACGCTTTGCCGCGGTTGCAACCGCAAAACAGGAGCCAAGGAACAGATGAGAATGAGGTTCGTCGTCAAGAGAATGCTTCCAGCGATTCTGGCCGTAATCGTGATGGTTCAAGTCCATCCGGCTGCCCAGGCAACCGACCCCGTCAAGATAGGCGTCATCGATTTTCAGCGGGCGCTGGCCGAGACCGCCGAGATGCGTAAGCACAACAAAGAGATAGAGGCCAAATACCGGCCTCGGCAGGAACAGGTCGCGAAACTGTCTCAGGAGATCCAAGAGCTGGAACAAAAGCTTCAACAGGCCGAAGTCAGTGACATGGCCGCCCTACAGGATCAACTGGCGCGCAAGCGGCGCGATGCCCAGCGCAAGCAAGAGGACACGGAAACAGACTTCCGATTCGAAATGGCCGATGTCTTCCAAGCCGGCACAAGTCGAATGCGTTTTGTGGTGGCCAAGTTGGCCGACGAGAAAGGGCTTGATCTAGTCATCGACACCCAGCTGTTGACGGATCCCTTGAGCAGGCAGCTGAATCCTGAACAGGCCAAGCCACTCTATCTAAAGCCCGCCCTCGATATGACGGCGGAGGCTACGAGTCGGTACGATCAGGAGTTTCCGCTTACGGAGACCTCGGGACAGTAGGGCCGATTTTCATTAACGCCACCGATGTCGTATATGGCTGAGTACGGCGTCGCCGACGCCCGCCGCGAGAAGATACTCAAGGCGTTAGTGGTGTCGCTCGTCGTCTGCGTCATCGGCGGCGGGTGTCTGTTTTTTTGGTTCAAGAATTACTTCGAAGAACGCCAGGTCCGAGAGTTCTTGTCTCGCTTGCAGTCACAGGACTACGCCGCGGCGTACGAGCTGTGGGGCTGTTCGGTCGAGGTTCCGTGTCGGCACTATTCCTACGAGGATTTTCTTGAAGACTGGGGTCCCGCTAGCCCGATCGGCAAAGTAGAACGCTTTCGGCTGGGTCGATCCACCGAGTTGGATAACGGCGTAATCGTTGAGATCGAGGTCAACGGCCAGCTCGAGCCGGAGCTGTGGGTGGAAAAAGACAATAGGACCGTTGGCTTCTCTCCCTACCGGTTCCGCAGATCGCTCTCCGTCTCTTCGCCCGAAAAGGCATCTTCCGATTCTGGCCGCTAGCTGGTCAGTTTTTTCTCGAGCCGGTCGAGGACCTTCTTTTGCACGCTAGGCTCGTCGCCGAAACCCTCGACCCAGTGTACGTTGAGCTCGCGACGGAACCACGTCAGCTGGCGTTTGGCGAACCGCCTGGTGAGCCGGACCGTCATGTCGATGGCCTGATCCAGAGGCAGTTTTCCGTCCACGTGGTCGAGAGCTTGCTTGTATCCCAGCGAACCGAAGGCGCGAGTGCGGCGCGAGACGCCCTGGGCAAGCAGATTCCGCACTTCGTCCACTAGTGGACTGTCCCGGACAACACTTTCTGATGGCCCCGGTGACGTGGCGCACGCTTTCAGCGTGCCGTGTCGGGCTTGCGAGCCCGACATCTCCAAATCAACAGTGAGCTCGTCTCCAGAACAGTCCACCAGTCCCCCGCCAAACATTGTTTCCGCACGCTGTCGAATGCGTTCGTAAAGCGCTTCTCGTGGAGGTGCGAGCCCCAAGCGAAGCACGTCGTATCCAGCGAGAGCTTCACGACCCTTCCGCCATAGAGAGGACATCGGTGCTTGTGCTCCGAGACACACCTCAATGGCACGGATTAGCTTAGGCGTGTCGTTGTGGTGGATGCGCTGCGCCGAGGCGGCATCCAGTTGCCGCAGCACCCGGTGCAGGTAGCCTGCCGACTTTACCTCGGCCCGCCATTCCAGGCGCCGGCGTAGAGCTTCGTTGCGCTGGGGACCCTGGAACAGACCCTCCAGCAGCGCTCGCAAATAGAAACCAGTCCCCCCGGCAAGAACGGGCAGTCGCTGGTTCGCTCGAATTCGGGAAAGCGCCTCGCGCGCCCGCCGTGCGTAATCCCCCGCGGTGAATAGCTCCTCGGGTTCGACAATGTCGATCAGGTGGTGCGGGATCCCACGTCGTTCCGCAGGGCTCAGTTTGGCCGTCCCAACGTTGAAGTGGCGATACACCTGCACGGAATCGTAGTTGATGACCTCCCCGTTGTAGCGTTCGGCCACGGCAAGCGCCAACTCGCTTTTACCGGACGCAGAGGGACCGAGTATGACCACAAGTGGGTAGGGAGAACGATCAGCAGGATAAGAAGGAGGATTCTTGCCGCTTAGTGGCCGGTGGGGCATGTGTCGTGACCGAAACTCACATTTCAGCCGGGATTTCGAACGACGACAGGCGCGAAAAGGAATTCGCTGTACCAGCCGTCTCGACAGCGGTTCAAGACTTCCGGCCGCTTGCCCATACCGACTCCGGTGGAGCTTGCCAAGCACCCAGGGCTTCTTCGAGTTTGCCGGCAACGGCCAAGACCAGTTGGTCTTCAAACGGTCGCCCCACGAGCTGGACGCCAATGGGCAAGCCTTCAGCGGAACGGCCAACCGGCACAACGACCGAGGGGTTGCCGAACAGATTGAAGATCACGCAGGCCGTGAACACCTGCTCGTAGGTGACCTCACGGCCGTCAATCGTCCATGATCGTTCGCCGTGCCGGAACGCGGGAACCGATCCTACGGGGCAAAGCAGAACTTGGTGGTCCTGCATTTGTTCCAACAATGAGGCTCTCAGGGTATCGCGTGTCAGCCAGGTTTCCAGGAATTTTTCATAGGTAACAGCTTCTGCCTCTTCGACCGGAGCTGTCAGGTCTCCTACGATCGGGTGGAGCTCGTCCTCACGTCCCTTGATCATCGGCGCCAGCAATGTCGTAGCCACCACGCCGAAAAACGTCCACCAAAGATCGCGCGCCGATTCCATACCCTTCAGCCGAAAGGGCTCGAGCCGCAGTCCTTGTTCCTCAAGCTTCTGAGCGGCGGTCCGCACCGCTTGCCGCGTCTCCCTCGTAACCGGGTTGATGCCATCGTCCTCGAACCAGCCTACGGTCAGCCCGGACAGGTCCGTCTCTTGCGTGGCTTTCAAGCTGAGCGGAACGCTTGAAGGGTCACTGAATTCCTCCCCGGAAGTGACAGCCAGTAGGAGCTGTAAGTCCTCCACGCGACGCGCCATGGGGCCGACCACGCCCGTAAAAGCCGATGGGCCGATACACGCCGGCCAGTGGCCGCCGCGAGGAATCAGCCCCGGCGTGGGCTTGAGACCGCCGATGCCGCAGAAATGCGCGGGGACCCGAATCGAACCACCTCCGTCGCTTCCGAATCCCGCCGCCGAGCAGCCGGAAGCGATCGCGGCGCTTTCTCCACCGCTCGAGCCGCCGGCGGTCACCTCGAGGTCCCAGGGGTTGTTCGTTCGGCCATAGAGAAGATTGTCGGTCTCGTAGGCCATAAGAAGGTCGGGCACGTTCGTCGTGCCCACTACGATTGCGCCGGCTTCACGCAAGCGGGCGACCAGCGTCGCGTCCTGCTTGGCGATATGGCCTTTCCGCAACTTCGTGCCGCATTCAGATCGCAATCCAGCAACGTCGATCGAGCTCTTGATCGTGACCGGCACCCCGGCTAGCGGCCCGGTTTCTTCTCCCCTGGCCAACCTTGTTTCGAGCGCAAGCGCTTCCTCCCCGGCTCGTTCCGCATTGAGGTCGACGATCGCGTTGAGGACGGGGTTGACCTGCATGACGCGGTCGAGGTGCGCTTCCAGCAGCTCGCGCGGCGATACCTTCTTCTCACGTACGAGAGCGGCCAGCTCACAGGCAGAGCGGAAAATCAAATCCTGCATGGTCAAGTAGCGAGCGATCCGGGGCCGACGCGATCGGAATCTTGCATTACACCACAGGGCACCCCGCCTAACCTAGTGTAGTGCCACTAACGGTTCTGGACAATGGCGTGGGTTTTGGCGGCGCGCTCGACTTTGGCGAGGATATCTTGTGCCGGAGCTGTCCAGACAAAGGGCTTGGCCGCTTGGTTGCTCGCTTCCAGGTACTCGTGGATGGCGGCCTCGAGTTCGGGAACACTGCGGAACACGCCGCGGCGGATGCGCTTCTGTGTCAGCTCGCGGAACCAGCGCTCGACGAGATTGAGCCAAGAAGAAGACGTGGGAATGAAGTGAAAGTGGAAGCGGGGGTGCTTCGCGAGCCACTTCTTCACCTGCTCATGCTTATGCGTGGAGTAGTTGTCCACGATCAGATGCAGCTCCAGCGCCGGTGGCGTTTCGCGATCGATCTTGCGTAGGAATTTGAGGAATTCCTGGTGCCGATGTCGCGGCAGACAGTCCCCGATCACCTGGCCGTCGAGCACATTGAAGGCGGCGAACAGCGTCGTTGTGCCATGTCGTTTGAAGTCGTGGGTCATGGTGCCGGCGCGACCCTTTTTCAGGGGCAGTCCCGGCTGGCTGCGGTCTAAGGCCTGGATCTGGCTTTTCTCATCGACGCTGAGCACCAGCGCGTGCTCGGGCGGATTCAAGTACAGCCCGACCACGTCGCGGAGTTTCTCGACGAACTGCTTGTCGCGGCTGAGCTTGAAAGTTTCGAGGCGATGGGGCTGCAGTCCGTGCGCTTTCCAGACGCGCTGGATGGCCATCTTGGAGACGCCCAAGTGCTTGGCGATGGTGCGGGTGCTCCAATGCGTGGCCGCCCGGGGCTTCTCGTGAAGCGTTGTATCGAGGATGCATTGGACGAATTCAGCGGAGAGCGCCGGTTTGCGTCCGGGGCGCGTCCGATCGCGGAGTCCGTCGAGGCCGGACTGGGCGAAGCGCTTTCGCCACAGGATGACGGTCTTGCGGTTGACGCCGAGTTCGCGGGCCATGGCGTGGTTCGCCAACCCCTGCGCACAGCGCAAAACAATGTGCGCTCGCAAGACCATTTTCTGCGTCGTATTGCGGCCTCGAACGAGGCGACGAAGAGCGTTTCGCTGCGGAGCGGTGAGGGCTAGAGCGTCAGCGGATGGCCACATAAACCATCCTACCGCGAAAAGGGTGTTATTGTACAGCTATTTATGTGGCACTACACTAGCGGTCGAACCAAATCGCCTTGCTCTCCAGGGCCTCTCAAGCACACGAAAGAGAAGTAGATCGGCTTAGTGCTTACTTTGCAATGTCTTACGAGGTGAGAAGGATTCTTGAGTTCCGCTCCATTTGATCACCGGAGACCAAGGGCGCGAGTTCGCCCTCAACAAAACATTTAATATGACGATCTTCGTACAGCAAAAATTTTTCACAATGGTATTGACACCGGGTAGGTCGGACGCTTAAACTCACTGCTGGAGTTGGCCGATCACCCGACTGCTGGATGGTTCAGCTGTCTCAATAATTTCATCTGCTCGCGGATCTCGAAACGGCGGGCTGCAAAGGCTGTCCGAAGCCACTGAAGCAGGCGGCCAACTCGGGAAGAACTTTCGCAATCGCGGAAGTCTGGCCCAAACGGAGAACTAGGCCATGATCTCTCAAAAACTTCTTCGATTCGTTCAGGAAAACGCTAACCGCTTGACCACGGACTTGGTACAAGCGCTTCAGGAGAATCCGAGAACCTACGGCTATCGGTCGATCTCGCCCGACCGGCTGATCGAACTGAAGTCGGATCTTTATGTGAATCTAGGAAAGTGGCTGAGCGCGCGATCCAAGTTTGCCCTTGAGTCGCGATACCGGAAACTGGGCCGGCAGCGGTATCTGGACGGCATTCCTTTGAGCCATGTGATCCACGCGCTGAACCTCACCAAGACGATGTTGCTCCACTACATCCGCCGGGCGCTGCCGGGGGACTCGGGGGAACTTCCCCTCGAGCATGAGTTGGTTCTCGCCATTTCCGAGTTCTTTGACGAGGCGATCTATTTCGCGTCGATGGGCTATGAAGACGCTTGTCGGGCCAGTCTCGCCTCGCCGGAGCAGGCCGAAATCGCCAAAAAGCTGTCCGCCGGCATTCCCCGGCTGTCAAGCGCCCTGCAAGTGGAAGAACAGGGCGAAATTGACCTGCCGATTAGCCGCGCCGGTGATATCGGTGAAGCCTCCGGTTAGCAGCGGACCCCTGTAGCATCAAGGCCTTTTGCTCTTGTGGCGCACGCATTCTTGCGTGCCGCGTCGAGAGTCTCGCGAAAATAGCCTCCCGATGTAAAGCGGGCTAACAGTTCAGCGGCGTTTTCATCCGCCGTTGTGCGCCGCAGGCACATGGTTAACGGGCTGGCTTTCCTACATGCCGAGGGAAGCCCGGTCGGACGTTTGCCCACAACTGAAGTTGCTTCCGGCTTCCTCGCTGGACAAGAACGAGCCTCCTCCTGGAAACCGCGAACCAACGGAGTAGCGGACCAACCGATGACGCCAATCATCCCCTGCTTACTGTAGCGTGCCGATTGTCTCCCGCTTATTGGCTTCCCAGGCCGTTAGGCCACCGGCTAACTCTTCGATCTCCGTGAACCCTTCCTGCTGCAGGATGCTGGCCGCGATCGAGGAGCGATATCCGCCCGCGCAATGTACGGCAAGTGTTCTGTCTTTGGGCAGCTCGGAAGCTCTCCCTCTCAGCTGGTTCAGTGGAATATGCACACTGCCTCTGATATGTTTCACCTCGCGTTCCTTCGGCGCTCGGACATCGACCACCAGCGGAGGCGAAGGAGATGAAAGCTCGTTCGCCAGAGTTGCGGCATCGACGCGGTCCCATCCATCCACGAGATCGGGACGCTGTTCCAGAGCTTGAATCCCCTCCCCAAGGTACCCGCTGACGCGGTCAAAACCGATGCGTCCCAGACGTTTGGCAGCTTCCTCTTCACTTCCCGGTTCACAGATGAGGGCGATCCGTTCTTCCGGGTTGAGGAGAGTTCCAGCCCAAGTGGCATACTGGCCTCCTAGCCCGATATTCAGGCTGCCGACCAGGTGAGCTTTGGCGAAATCTGCTGGGTCCCGGGTGTCGAGAACTTGTGCTCCTGACCGCTGCCTATCAAGAACCTGGTCCAGCGAGAGCGGTTTCAGCTCGCGCCGCAGGACCTGTTCCAGCGTCTCCCGCTCTTTCGTGTTCAGAATGGCGTCGTAGGTAAAGTATTGGGGCGCCTCGGGCTGGTCAACCGTCACGATGCGGATGAAATCCTCTTTGCTCATAGGCTGCAAGGCATAGTTATAGCGCCGTTGGTCGCCTATCGTTGAAACGGTCTCCGCGCTGAGGTTCTTGCCGCAAAGTGATCCCGCTCCGTGGGTTGGGTAGACGAGCGTTTTGTCGGGAAGCTTCAGCAGCTTTTCATGAACTGAGTCATAGAGCATTTCACCCAACTGGCGTGCCGACCAGCCGAGCGAGGCCCGCAAGTCCGGACGGCCTACATCTCCAACAAACAGCGTGTCGCCAGTCAGAACAGCATGGGGCTCGTCCTCGCTCTTCTCGCGGTCATAGAGCGAGATGCAGATCGATTCCACCGTATGCCCGGGTGTTTCGAGAGTCTGTAGACGGATCCTTCCCAGACTCAAGACATCGCCGTCCTTCATTGGCGTGAACTCGAACTCTGCCTTGGCCCGCGCTCCAAGATAGATCCGGGCCCCTTCCCGATCCCGAAGTTCGAGATGCCCGGCAATGAAGTCCGCGTGAGAGTGCGTAAGAAACACGTGGCGGATCTCAAGGTTTGATTTCCGTGCGTCTTCGAGATATTGATCGACGTCGCGCTGCGGATCGATAACGACGGCCTCCCGCGATGACTCGTCTCCAATCAGAAAGGAGGCGTGCGCTAGGCAGTTCAAGTAGTACTGTTTGAAGATCATGGTGTTCGTCCCTGTCCCGGGCCGGGCATCACGTTACCGAGTAACGGCGGAACCACCCGATTGCTCCTTCACGATGCTTTCCCGCCAACCGTTTCTCGGCCTGTGGGATGGCACCTCCTTTTTCTCTTCCTCCCTTGTTCGCCGGGGCTGCTTCCTTCACCGACTGGAAGTTGAAAGAAGTGGTAGATTCAACCTCAGTTCGCAGGTCGGTCCTCGTCCTGCGTGCCACCGGCCGGTTTCAGGGAGTCAATGGCCTTCACTGCTTCGCGCTTGGCTTGCATCCTTATGTGCGAGTCGTGCTCCAGCATCTCTCTACTCACGTGTCCGGCTATGGCCATCAGCGTTTGCTCAGGCACCCCAGCTTCGGCGGGGAGTGGGAAAAGACCGCTGACAACGCTGACGATTGTGAGGATAATGATTTCTCGACCACCAACAATAACTCTGCCAAGGTGAAGCTCGATGCGCGTGACGAAGCATCCGCTGCCGATTGGGACTGTCATTTCACGATGTCGACTGACACGAACCCGGCCGGGAAGCAGTCGTTCGGCGAGTGCGGTTACCATGTGTTCAACTCGGGTGCGACAGTAAAGCTCATAGTAAGTGCCATGCTGAAAAAAAGGCCGAGCTTCAGCACCACAGAGGACGGGCAGATCATCATGTGCGTCATTAATGCTGACAATTCCTTGGACTGCGATGGCGACGGCGACACGGATGGGGACGAGATCAACGCAGGAACCGATCCCTGCGACCCTACCGACCCTACTCCGTGAAAATCGCCGCACGTTTTGTGTGCGGTGGAGATTTGAGAGCTAGCCTGCTTCGGTAACCGGAGCAGGCTACCTGTGTTTTGACCGCCTTTCCGGCCGGGGCAGTGAGTCCGAGCGCTTGTCGGCCCTCCTTCTTTTTCGTCACAATAAACCCCATGGCAGGTTCGCTTCGGGCCGGGGCTTTCCTCCGATCTCTCTTCGCCGTGCCGGCCATCGTGGTTTCCCTTGCGGCGTCCGTGCAGCTCGAAGGCACCGTCTATCTTCGCGGCGGCGACAACCGTATTCCCCTGGCGGGCGCTTTCGTCGCCGTCCGTTCGGCCGAGCGCGGGCCTTTTCTGGTCACGGTTAGAACAGACTCAAAGGGCCGGTACCGGATCGTCAACCTTCGCCCACAGCGCCTCGTCGTGAGCGCCTCGCGTCCCGGCTACTACACCCAACTGGTCGGCGGCCGAACAGGTTCCGAAGTCCCCCTCGATTGTTCCGGTGGATGCAGCTATGCCGGGATTGATTTTGAGCTGATACCCGGCGCGGTCGTCAGTGGAGTAGTGCTCGACCGGTTCGGGCACCCAGTTGAGCGCGTGAGTGTCTCCGTGGCGGTCCGAGGCCGCGGGGGGAGCAAGACCACCATTACAGACGACCGCGGAAGGTTTCGGGTGGCCGGCCTCAGGCCGGGCGACTACGTGGTTCGCGCGCGGTTTGGGCGCGGAAGCTCAGGTCTTACGGCCGACCCGGTCCAGCTTGAGCTGAGCGCGGGAGAAGAGCATACAGGAATTCGGCTCTCTCTCGCCGGCCTCGGCGCCGGCTCCCAAACGGAAGATACCGCCCGCGGCAGCCATTCCGGCTTCCAGGTCGCGGGGATGGTGTCCGGAATCGGCGCCGGTAGCGAAAAGCGGGTCCGGCTGCGCCTGAACGGGATCTCGGAACAGGGGCAAAGCTATTCGGCGCGAACTGATGTTTCCGGTCGCTTCACGGTCGAGGGCGTCGCGGTCGGGCGCTACGCAGTGACCGCGAGGTCCGGTCGAAGCAGGCACTCCTTGGGGGAAGTCGAAGTGCAGGGTGACATCGTGGGCTTGGTCCTGGTTCCCGCACCAACCGGCAGCGTGGCTGGTAAGGTGCAAATCAGCGCCGACTCTCCGCCGGCCCAGGTCCGATTGACGTTTTCTTCCAACCAGGGGTCGGAGCGTCGCAGAGTTCTCGTCCGTGCGCCCCGGTTCGAATTCCAATTACCCGACCTGGAGCCGGGTTCGTACCGGATTGTAACGACCTCGCGCGATGTCTACGTCAAGGGAATCAGTCAGGGTGACGAGATCATTTCGGCCGACGATGTGACCATCTCGGCCGGCGCCAACCGGCTGGAAATCGTGGTGGCAGCGGAGCACGGCCGGGTCTACGGAACCATCCATGAGCCGGGTAGCGGTCAGCCCCTGCCCCTGGCTCGGGTTGCTCTCGACGGCCCGAAGGGAATGCGCCCGCTGCAAGCAGACCAGAACGGTCGGTTTTCATTTGATCGCGTTGTTCCTGGGGAGTATCGCATCTGCGCCTGGACCGACATCGATCCCAACCTTATCTCGGAGGAGGCAAGCTGGGAAGCGGCCGGCTGCGAGGAGAAAGTCATTCCCGTGGCGCCCGACAGCAAAGTCGAAATCGACCTGACGGCGACACCATGACGCGCTGGCCGGCAATCGCATTGGCAATAGGGCCCAGAACCAGAGTTCGCGTCATGGGCCGCCATCTGTGACGGGATGAAGTGGCCGCCAGCGGGTTCACGCCTCCTCACCAGCCGATTTGGCGCCTCATCTCGCCATTTCTCGTTGCTCCAGAAGAGAATCTTGAGCATGAAACGACACCGGGACGAGCACGATCTCGGCGAGCGCTGGTCGTGGACGCACGACGAGTTCGACTTGCTTCGAAACCGCACAGACAGCGGCCCAATAACGACTTAGAGACGCCTACGCCAGTTGCTGGCGCGCGATTCGAGGGCCTCTGGAAATCCGGACCGCCAGATGGCGGCCCATGACGCGAACTCTGGTTCTGGGCCAAGTAGTTAAAGGAACAAGTAGTAGGAGCGACGATCCTGTGGATAACTCACTGAAAACAAAAGAGAAACCACCGGGAGAGGGGGGCTGACGCCCCCCGCAAAAGGCAAAACCAAAACCTTCCTTATAGGTAACAAACTGAAAACACAAGACTTACGCCATACCGCGGCGGATCGGCAACAAAGCCCAAGCCCAAGCCCAACCCAAACCCCCGGATAGCCTCCGCCAAGGGGCGAGTCAAGCCGGTGGCGCGGCTCCTACGCTGCGCTACGGCCCTACGGGTGACAGCGCCCCTCGGCTGCGGCTCAAGGCGGCTGGGGAGAGACGGGCAGCGACGAGCGCCGCGATGCTTGACCAACTCATCCGCGCGTTCCTGGTCGGCGGCGGCGTCAGTGTCGCATGCGCCTCGACGTGGCCCGGCGCGTTTCCCGCGGCCGATCCTCGACGCCCGGTTGGGCGACGGGTCGCGCGTGGCCATCTGTGTGCCCCCGGCCAGCCCGCACGTGGCCATCACCGCGCGGCGCTTCGGCACACGATCCTTTTCAGCGGCGCAGCTGCTCGCACAAGGCGCGCTGCCCGCGCACATCCCTGACGAAGCCGAGCGGGTGTTGCACACTCGCCGCAATATCCTCGTCAGCGGCGGCACCGCGAGCGGCAACACGACGCTGCTCAACGTGCTCATTGCCCTCATCCCCGACGACCAGCGGATCGTCGCCATCAAGGACACCTTGGAGCTCCGCATCGACTCCCCGAACCGCGTCCGGTTCGAGGCGCGCCGGTTACAGCAGGGAGCGCTCACGATCCGCGACCTCGTGCGTCATGCCTTGCGGCACCGACCCGATCACATCGTCGTCGGCGAAGCGCGCGGCGGCGAAGCGGCCGACCTGTTGCAAGCCCTCAACACCGGACACGGCGGCTCGCCCGCCACGCCACCACCCAGGCGAGGGACTGCCGCCGCGGGGCCGCGCCGGCCGACCGCACCCGGCGGCGCTGGGCCAGCAGTCGGTGAGCAGACGCTAGAGGGGTCGTGATCGGTGCTGTCCGACGTGCCGGCGCACGTTCGGCCTCAGCCCCGTCACAGCATCCCGGCGACACACGCGTGCGTGTGCCGGGCGTCACGCACGGTCTCAGACACGCGAGACCGACGTCGGCTCGACCGGCCGCGGCCGGCGGTCAGGGCTCGCCCGCCTCGCCGGGGCGGGGCATGCGGTAGCCCACCCCGCGCTCGTTGACGATCCAGGCCGGGCGGGCGGCGTCGTCGCCGAGCCGGTGGCGCAGCCGCTTGACGTAGGCGCGCACGATCTTGGGTTTGACTTTGCCGTGGCCGCGTCCGGCCCAGACCTGGCGCAGCAGGTCCTCGTGGGTCAGGATCCGGCCCGCGCCCTGCGCCAGCGCGCGCAGCAGCTCGTACTCGGTCGGCGTCAGCGTCACCGGGCGCCCGGCCACCGTGACCCGCCGCCGGTCGTAGTCGATGGCGAGCTCGCCGAGTATGAAGGGGACGGGGTTAGACCGCCGGCGCAGGGCCGCCCGGATGCGCGCCGTGAGCTCGGTCGGCGAGAACGGCTTGACCACGTAGTCCTCGGCGCCGGCCTCCAGCGCCCGCGCGATGGTCTCGTCGCGCCCGTAGCCCGAGATGAAGATGACCGGCAGGTCGGAGAGCTCGGGAACGCTCTGCATCAGCTCGATGCCGTCGGTCCCGGGCAGCATCAGGTCGAGCAGCACCAGCCGGGGCTTCTCGGCCCGGATGAGGCGCGCCACCGCCCCGGGGTCGCCGGTGACCAGCGGGGCGTAGCCCGCCTCCGCCAGCGTGTCGCGGACCTGGCGCAGCGTCTCCGGGTCGTCGTCGACCACCAGGATGGGCACCGCTTCGGGGCCGTGGCCCGCCGGGCCGGGGCGGGCCGGGGCGGGACTATCGCTGGCCGCCTCGGCCACCGGGATCGTGAAGGTGAAGCGCGCGCCGAGCCCGACGCCGCCGCTCTCCGCCCGGATGCGCCCGCCCTGGGCCTCGACCAGGCCCTTGCAGATGGCCAGGCCCAGCCCGCTGCCGCCCTCCCGGTCCCCGGCGGTGGTGTACTTGCGGAACAGCTGGCCGAGCTGGTCCGGCGCGATGCCGCGGCCCTCGTCGGCCACCGAGACCGCCACATCCAGCCCCTCGCGCTCCGCCGCGATCCGGATGGGGGCGGACTCGGGAGAGTGGCGCGCGGCGTTGGCGAGCACCTGCACCAGGCGCTGCCGGTCGGCCATGACTCGGGGCAGGTCGGGCGGCAGGTCGATGCGGACGGTGTGCCGCCCGCCGCCGCTGATGAACGTGCCGCGCGCCTGGTCCACCAGCACGGCGACATCCGAAGGCTCGGGCGCGACCGACAGCGTGCCGGTCTCGATGCGCCCGGCGTCGAGCAGGTCGCCGATCAGGCTGTCCATGCGGTCGGCCTGCTCGTCGATGATGCGGAAGAACTGCGCCACCTCGGCCGGGCCGACGAGGCGCGCGGCGCGCAGCGCCGTGGCGGCCGAGCCCTTGATCGAGGTCAGCGGCGCGCGCAGCTCGTGGCTCACCATGCCCAGGAACTCCGCCCGCATGCGCTCGATTTCCCGCAGCGGCGCCAGGTCCTGCAGGGTCACCACCACCGAGGCGAGCGCGTCGTCCGGGCCGTCCGGGTCGCGGATCGGGGTGGCGTTGATGAGCGTCGTGACGCTGCGCCCGTCCGGGACCGAGAGCACGACCTCCTCGGCCCGCACCGTCTCGGCGCGGTCCAGCGCCCGCGCCAGCGGCAGCCGGTCGAGCGCGATCTCGCGGCCGTCGGCGCGCCGGCAGGTGATGACCCCGAGCAGTTGCTCGGCGGACTGCCCGGGGCCGCACAGGCTCTTGACGATGCGTGCGGCCTCGCGGTTGAGCGAGACCAGGGCGCCGGTCCGCGCCTCGAACACCACCACGCCGACCGGTGAGGTCTCGATCAGCGCCTCGAGGTCGGCGCGGGCGCGCCGCTCGGCGCGGTAGGTACGCGCATTGGCGATCGCCGTCGCGGCCTGCGCCGCGAACAGCACCAGGATCTCCTCGTCCTCGTCCGTGAACGCCTCCCCGCCCGCCTTCTCGACCAGGTAGAAGTTGCCGACATGGACGCCGAGGTGGCGCATCGGCGTGCCCTGGAAGGTCTTCGAGGGCAGACGGTCGTCGGGCGAGAAGCCCAGCGCGCGGACATAGGCCGGCACGTCGGGGATGCGCAGCGGTCCCGGCAGGTCGCGGAAGAACTCGAAGAGCCGCGGCCCGTCGGGCCATTCCACGATGTGCCGGTGCTCGTCCGCGGTGAAGCCCGAGGTGACGAAGTCCTGGGGGGCGCCGGCCTCGTCGATGGTGGCGATGGCGCCGTAGCGCGCGCCGGTGAGCGCCCGGGCGCTCTCGACGACTTCGTTCAGCACCGTCTCAAGGTCGAGGCTCGCGCTGATGCGCAGGCTCGCCGCGCTGAGCGCGGAGATGCGGGCGCGTAGCGCCGCGGTCTCGTCCACCGCCGGCTCGTGATCGGTCATCCCTGCTCCTCCTTCCGCCCGCCGCCCGCCGGCGGGTGATTCGGCCCCGACCGGCGCGATGCGGTGCTGTTTCTGGAGACTACGTCTATTTTTTCTAGCGCGTCGCGTGTTATTCGCGCAACTGACGCATCTATGGACACCATTGTCACACATTTATCAGTCATAATTACAAGGGCCAATTGTGTGCGGACCGCCGGAGAAGCCGGGCAGGTCGCGTGGAGGATTCCGGCGGCCTCGGCGGCCGGAATCGTGCGCTCCGGTCCCGGCGCAGGCCGGGACGTCAGAGGGGGGGGAAGACCGAAATGGAGTGTGCTTCAGAACCGGACGGCATCGCCGCCGGGGCAGAACCGCGGAGCAGGCGGGCGGCCGTCTACCAGGATCGTCCTGCGCCGCCCCCGCCCGACGGGCGCGCGTTCCTGTGCCCGGACCCGGCGTTCCCTGCCGCACGGGCCCCGCGCGGGCCGTTCCACCAGCAGCAGGTGCGATCGCTGCGCCGCCATGCGCGGGCGGCGGCGCTCGCCGTCTTCGCCGTCCTGGCCCTCGCCCTGCCGGCCGCCGCGCAGTCCGTCACGACCTTGGTGAGCAACGCGGGTCAGAGCACGACTAGCGCCCCCACCGGTGGCGCCGACCGCGCGCAGGCTTTCACCACCGGCGCGGCGGGCGCCACGCTGTCAAGCGTAGAAATCATCTCCGGGGACAATGAAGGTGACGACATGGCCGTCTCCTTGTGCACGGTCGACAGCTCCGGCTACCCGACTTCAAGCTGCACGGCCCTCACGGCCCCTTCAAGCTTTGCGAGCGGAACCCTTGTTTTCACCGATCCCGCCAGTACGACGCTCGCTGCAACCACGACCTACACGCTACTGATCACGTCTCCGGGAGGAGAGTCCTTAAGGCTGACCAACACCTCCTCCAACGCCGAGGAGACAGGCGCCGCCGCGGGCTGGACTATCGCCAATACCTATCACTTCAAGAACAGCGCGAACGTATGGGGACCCGGCGGCTTCACCACTTCGTTTCTCATCACCATCAAGGGCACGCTGAGCACCACCAACACCGCGCCCGCGCTGCTCAGCGTCACGGTGACCTCGACGCCGCGCAAGACGACGGACACCTACGGCGCGCGCGAGCACATCGAGTTCTCGATGACCTTCGACGCGCCGGTGACGGTGACCGGCGATCCAACCTTCGCCTTCGACCTCGGCGGCGCGTCGACGGCGACTTGGTATGCGGGCTCGGGCACCACCACGCTGCGGTTCTCCCACGCCGTGAGCGGCGGGTCAAGCGGCGACCGGGACACGAACGGGATTTCCTGGGCCGCGAACGCGATCGCGCTCAACGGCGGCACCATCGCGGGGACAGACAACGAGGTGGCGGCGATCCTGACCCACGTCGCCCAGCCGAACTTGCCGGCGTACAAGGTCGACGGCCGGACGACGCCCGTCACGCCCGCCACGGTCACCGTGGCGGTGACCTCGACGCCGGCCTCGGCCGACACCTACCGTTTCGGCGAGACGATCGTGATCACGGTCACCGTCAGCGAGGCGGTGGAGGTGGTGGGCGATCCCGTGTTCCTATTCTCGCTGACCGATATGGGCGGTGCCGCCAATGACGTGCCGGCAACCTACGATCGCACGCGCAGCAGCCCGACGACGATCGTATTCACCTACACGGTGCAGGCGGGCGACCGGGACAACAACGGCATCTGGATCGGCGACCACAGCCGAACCTTCATGCTGGACGCGAACGACCGCATCCGCACGGCCTCGCAGCAGATCGACATCGACCGCAGCCATCCCGAGAAGGGCACGCACGCCGACCACAAGGTGAACGGATCCCTGGGGGCGCCGACCGTACCGCCGGATCCCACGCCGCCGACCCTGGTGTCGGCCACCGCCACGACGCTCACCATCGAGTGGACGCACCCGGGTGACGGCGGCTCGCCGCTCACTCGCAACTTCATAGAGTACCGGGTGGAGGGCACGACCGACTGGACGAACTGGTACCGGGGCGAAACGCCAACGCCGGTGACGCGCGCGGTCATCAGGAATCTGCAGGCGGCGACGGCGTACGACGTACGGGTCCATTCGAGAAATGCGATTGGAAACAGCCACTGGACCCAGTCGGCGACGGCATTCAGCACGCTGGCCGGCACCGCCGCGACGGGCGCGCCCACGATTACCGGCACGGCGGCGGTCGGGCAGCCGCTGGCCGTTGACCTCACGGGCATTGACGACGCCGACGGGCTGACCAGCCCCACCTACACGCACCAGTGGATCCGGGTGGACGGCACGGAGGCCGACATTGCGGCCGCGAATTCGAGCACCTACACCCTGGTCGACGCCGACCTGGGCAAGACCCTCAAGGTGCGGGTGAGCTTCGACGACGACCTCGGCCATACCGAGACGCTGACCAGCGCGGCGACGGCGACGGTGACCCCCGCGGCCGGTGCCCCTGGTTCGCCGACAAACTTGTCCGTAACGGTAGGGGTCGGGCAGGTCGTGTTGGTGTGGGAGCGTCCAGGCAGTGGTGAACGATTATTCCACTACGAATACCGCTCTTCGGCGGGGGCAATGATTGCGCCGGACGCGATGTGGCAACAAGTCCTGAGCAGCCCCGGTGAGCTAAATACGGCGTATTACCAGGTGGTGAAGGGTCTGACGAGCGGCACGACCCATACCCTCCAGGTTCGTGCGGTAAACGCTCAAGGCGGAAGCGCGCCGGCGACCGTGACCGCGACACCAATATCACAGCCGTCCTGCACCATCGACGAGTTAGGCGACCGGCGCCTGCTCTGGCAGGGCCAACTGACAGCAGGGATACTCAATCTTTCTACCGATGGAAATATGAACGTAGGGAATGGTGGTGGGGTAGATCCTGGAACCCTGACACCTGATGCGGTCACCTTCCGTTCAACCACGTATTTCATCGTCACGCAGACATACGAGGATTTTCTCAACGTTATCCTACGCGACCAAGACTTGACTAACTGGTACCCACGAGACGAGGTGGTCGACGCATTGAGGTGGCATGTCTGCAACACGCCCTACGACTTCAGCAGTGCAGCGGCACCGCTAGACGCCTTTGCATCTTTTCGTGGCGCTGTTGCATGATTCAACTGCGGCGCGAGTGGGGGCGCTTTTCCAACTTCTCGTTCAGGACACCACAGCGCAGGATTTCGGCCTACCCAGCTCGGCCATCCGGTTGAGGATGTGACACCCGATCGCAACTTCTCTCCTTTGTGCTTTGCCGTGCCTCGCCTTCAATCCGCCTCCGAGCACGGACTTGTATCGGAAGAAGCTGTTTTCAACGCGCGCCTGCTGTCGGTAGCCCGACTCCTTCTGCCACTCTCGTCGCCCGACCTGGCGAATCCTCTCAAGAGCCGTGTCACGCTGCGCCCATGGGCCGTCCGTTGGCCCCGCCGACACCGCAGAGCGACGAGGGGGAATCACAATCACGACGTTCTCTGTACCGGCCGCGCTGAGTTGATCGTAGACTGACATGTGGTCGTAGGCTCCGTCTGCGGTGAAACGCCGGATGGGAACCTCGATTGTGTCGAGAAGAGCAGGGAGTGTGGAGGCGTCGTCCCGGCTGCTCGCTGTGAGTTCGGCCGCCACAATGAACCCCTCGGCATCCACCCCGATGTGCAGCTTCCGCCAATCCCGGCGTTTCTTTGATGCCTTGTGCTTGTGCGCGTTCCATTCGCCGCAACCCAGAATCTTCAGCCCTGTGGAATCGACGATCAAGTCGATCGGGCCGTCGTGGGATCGGGTCAGGGGCGGCACCGCAACGATTTGGTTCCGGCGCGAGAGTGTGGTGTGGTCCGGGGCCTTGAGGTTGAGGCCCATCAAGCGGAGCAGCGAGTCCAGGAACCCCTCGGTCTGGCGGAGCGGCAGGCTGAAGACGACCCGCAGCGTCAACGCGGTCCGGACCGCGAGGTTCGAGTACCGCCGCTGGCCTCCGCGAAGACCGTTCTTCGGTGGTACCCACGCGGCAATTGCATCCTCGCTCAGCCAGATCGTGACGTCGCCGCGGCTCCTGAGGCCACGCTCGTACTCCCTCCAGTTCCGGATTCTGTACTTCGTCTTGTACTGGCGGTTGACTCGGCTCGACTTCGCTGCGACCATGACGTTACCCCCCGATCTTTATGATGGACTGGACCCCACCCCCGCCGCTAGCGTGCTCGCTTACACCGATTCATGCACCAACGCCAATGTGGACAACATCAGAGTGATCGCGCCGGAGCGTACCTATTGGGAAAAGCTGCTGATATTACATGGCGTACATTGCGGATACCGAGACGCGGAGCGTCTGCCGACCGACAAGGACCGGGTCTCGCGCCACTACTACGATGTCGCGATGATCACGGCGACCGAAACCGGTAGGTCTGCCCTGTCCAACATCGACCTGTTGGATGCGGTCCGGAACCACAATCTCATCGCATTCCGGCAGGCTTGGAAGAAGTTCGAGGAGGCCATCCCCGGATCGGTGAGGTTGTTTCCACAGCCAGCATTGCGCGCGGCGATTAAACGAGACTACGAAGCCATGCAGGGCATGATTCTTGGCGTTGTCCCGGATTTCGGATGGGTCATGGAACAGCTTCAACGCGCCGAAGCTGCGGTCAACTGAACCTATTTTTTAGTTGAGAAGCATCAAGGCAATGTCACAGAGCAGGCGGCTCAAGCCCATAATTTTGCATGCTCGATTACGCCCCACGCTGGGCAGCTACCGTCGATGAGCGCTCAATCAAGGTGACCCGGCGAGCGCGGATAACGGCGGGGGTGGGGGGCTGATGACGATGGACAAGAAAAGCCTCAGCGAACGCGACATCTGCACCAAGTTCATCACGCCCGCCCTGCGAAAGGCCGGGTGGGACGAGATGGCGCAAATCCGCGAAGAGGTCAGCTTCACCAAGGGCCGTATCATCGTGCGCGGCAAGCTGGTCAGCCGGGGCAAGGGCAAGCGGGCCGACTACATCCTCTATTACAAACCCAACATTCCCATAGCCCTGATCGAGGCAAAGGACAACACCCACGCTATCGGCGACGGTCTTCAGCAGGCCCTCGACTACGCTGCCACGCTCGCCATTCCTTTTGTTTTCTCCTCCAACGGCGACGGCTTCGTCTTTCACGACAGGACGGGAATGAATGCCGAGAAAGAAGCGACCCTCGGCCTCGACGGCTTCCCGCCCCCCGGCGATCTGTGGAACCGTTACCGGGCCTGGAAGGGCCTGACAGTGGAAGCCGAGGAAATCGTTCTTCAGGAGTACTTCGACGATGCTAGCGGCAAGACGCCGCGCTACTACCAAGTCAACGCCATCAATGCGGCCATCGAGGCCATCGCCAAGGGCCGCGACCGCATCCTGCTCGTCATGGCCACGGGAACGGGCAAGACCTACACCGCCTTCCAGATCATCTGGCGGTTGTGGAAGGCAGGGCGCAAGCGGCGCATTCTGTTCCTGGCCGACCGCAACGTGCTGATCGACCAGACCATGGTCAACGACTTTCGGCCTTTTGGTGCGGCGATGGCCAAGCTTTCGACAAAAGCCAAGACCATCGACCGCGACGGGAAGCGGCGCATCGATACCGCGTACGAGGTCTATCTCAGCCTGTATCAGGCCATTACCGGGCCGGAGGATAGCCAGAAGATTTTCCGCGAGTTTTCGCCCGCCTTCTTCGACCTGATCGTGATTGACGAGTGCCATCGCGGCAGCGCCGCCGAGGATGCGGCCTGGCGGGAAATTCTCGAATACTTCTCAACGGCCACGCAAATCGGCCTGACCGCCACGCCCAAGGAAACCAAATACGTTTCCAACATCCATTACTTCGGCGAGCCGATCTATTCCTACTCCCTGAAACAGGGCATTCGCGACGGCTTCCTCGCCCCCTACAAGGTCGTCAAGGTACATATCGACCGCGACGTGGAAGGGTACCGTCCTGAGAAGGGACAGCTTGATCGAGACGGAGAGGAGGTCGAGGACCGCATCTACAACACCAAGGACTTCGACCGCACGCTGGTTTTGGATAGTCGAACCAAGCTCGTAGCCCGGAAAGTCACGGAGTTCTTGCAGGAAAGCGGGGACCGCTTTCAGAAGACGATCCTCTTCTGCGTCGACAAGGAACACGCCGCCCGGATGCGCCAGGCGCTCATTAACGAGAACGCCGATCTGGCGGGCCGGAATCACCGCTACGTCATGCGCATCACCGGCGGCGACATCGAGGGGCAGGCGCAACTCGGCAACTTCATCGATCCGGAATCCAGATATCCCGTGCTGGTCACTACATCCCGGTTGCTTTCCACCGGCGTCGACGCGCAGACCTGCCGGCTCATCGTGCTTGACCGCGAGGTCGGGTCCATGACCGAGTTCAAGCAGATCGTCGGGCGGGGCACCCGCGTGCATGAGGACACCCTGAAGTTCTATTTCACCTTGATGTACTTCCGGGGCGCGACCAGCCATTTCGCCGATCCGGAGTTCGACGGCGAGCCGGTTCAGATTTACGAACCCGGCGAAGACGATCCCATAATCCCTCCCGACGATTATCCGCCACCGGATGACGGCGGAGAAACGATCCGACCGGATCCGGGCGAAGACGAAACGATCATCGATGGTCCTCCCGACATCACCCTGCCACCCGATGGGCCTGGGAGACGCAAGGTCTATGTGGACGGCATCGCCGCAGCCATCGTCGCAGAGCAGGTGGAATACCTGGACGAAAAAGGCAAGCTCGTCACCGAGTCTCTGCGCGACTTCACCAAGAGGGCGCTGAGGAAGTGCTTTGCAAGCCTTGACGACTTCTTAAGTCGCTGGGAGAGTACCAAGCGCAAACAAGCGATTATCGAGGAGTTGGAGGCCGAGGGCTTGGACCTTGACATAATCACCGCAGAACTGGGTAAGGACCTCGATCCCTTCGACCTGATCTGCCATGTCGCTTTCGATGCCAAGCCACTGACCCGGCGCGAGCGCGCCGAGAACGTCAAGAAACGGGACGTATTCAGCAAATACGGGGACCAGGCCCGCGCCGTGCTCGACGCGCTGCTCGCCAAGTACGCCGACGAAGGCGTGCTCAACCTTGATGACGCCAACGTGCTGCGCATCGCGCCTTTCACCGAGCTCGGCACCCCCGTTCAGCTTATCAACGCCTTTGGTGGACGCGAGGGTTTCGTTAAGGCTGTTCACGACCTTCAATCCGCCCTTTATCGGGAGGCCGCTTAATCCATGTCCGTCCACACTCTGATTAAATCCATCCAGAACATCATGCGCCAGGATACCGGCGTTGATGGCGATGCCCAACGCATCAGCCAGCTTTGCTGGATGTTCTTCCTCAAGATCATCGACGATCAGGACCAGGAACTGGAGTTGATGCGGACCGGCTACGCCTCTCCGATTCCCAAGCGCTACCAATGGCGAGCCTGGGCAGCGGACCCCGAAGGCATCACCGGCGAAGAACTGCTCGCCTTCATCAATGGCGACCTGTTCCCGTCCCTGAAAGCTCTTCGGGTGAACGGCCGCTCCGGCGACCGCCGCCGCGTCGTGCGCGGCGTGTTCGAGGATGCCTACAACTACATGAAGTCCGGCCAGTTGATGCGCCAGGTGGTCAACAAGATCAACGAGGTCGACTTCAACAACCTGAGCGAACGCCAGCATTTCGGCGACATCTACGAACAGATTCTGAACGACCTGCAATCAGCGGGCAATGCGGGTGAGTACTACACGCCCCGTGCCGTGACCGCCTTCATGGTGGATCGTATCGATCCGAAACCGGGCGAGACCCTGTTTGATCCGGCCTGCGGTACCGGCGGTTTCCTGACCTGTTCCTTGCGGCACATGCGCCAACGCCATGTCAAGCGGCCAGAGGACGAACAAACCATGCAGGCGTCGCTCCGCGCCGCGGAAAAGAAGCAGCTTCCGCACATGCTTTGCGTCACCAATATGCTGCTGCACGGCATTGAGGACCCGAGCTTCGTCCGTCACGACAACACCCTGGCCCGGCCCTATATCGGCTGGGGGCAAAAGGACCGGGTCGATATCGTGCTCACCAATCCGCCTTTCGGCGGCAAGGAAGAGGACGGCATCGAGAGCAACTTTCCGCAACATTTCCGGACCAAGGAAACGGCGGATCTATTCCTCGCCCTGATCGTCCGCCTGTTGAAGTCGGCTGGTCGGGCGGCCGTGGTCTTGCCCGACGGATCGCTGTTCGGTGAAGGCGTCAAAACCCGGCTGAAAGAGCATCTGATGGAGGAGTGCAACCTGCACACCATCGTCCGCCTGCCAAATTCCGTATTCCGGCCCTACGCCTCCATCGGCACCAATCTGCTGTTCTTCGAGAAGGGTGAGCCGACCGGAGACATCTGGTTCTACGAACATCTCGTGCCTGAGGGCCAGAAGGCCTACTCCATGACCCGGCCGATCCGGCTGGAGCATTTGCAGGGTTGCATTGATTGGTGGGGTGGGGCACAGCGCGAGGGCCGGAAGGAGACCGACCGCACCTGGAAAGTGACGGCCAACGAGATCAAAGCGAGCGGCTACAACCTCGACATCAAGAATCCGCACACTCAAGAAGATGACCACGGCGATCCGGAGGCGTTGCTGGAGAAGCTGTCCGTCGCCGAGGCCGATGCGGCGGACTTGCGGGATCGGTTGAAGGCGATTCTGACTGAGGCGCTGACCCGATGAACGCCGACCGGCTGCTGGCCCATTACGAAAAGATCTCCGACGCTCCGGACGCGATCCCGCGCTTGCGACGCTTCATTCTCGATCTGGCCGTGCGGGGGAAGTTGGTAGAGCAGGATCCGAACGACGAACCGGCGTCGGAGTTGTTGAAGCGGATCGCAACCGAGAAGGCGCGGCTGGTGAAGGCAGGGGAGATTAGGAAGGAAAAGCCGCTTCCTGAAATCGAGACAGACGAGTTGCAATTCGCCGCGCCGCGCGGCTGGAAGTGGGCGCGCATCCGCAAGGTAACGAGTGATCGTGGGCAGATGGTTCCCGATCAGGACTTCACCTATGTCGACGTGACGGCGATCAACAAGGAAGTCGGTCGCATCGAAGAAGCGAAGATGACTTCTGCAAGCGAAGCACCGAGCCGAGCACGCAAAATCATTTGTCAAGGTGACGTGCTCTATTCGTGCGTTCGCCCTTATCTCCTAAACATCGCCATCGTCGAAACAGACATTTCGCCGCCACCGATTGCCAGTACTGCCCTCGCGGTTTTGAACGGCTTTGGATCGGTGCTGCCAAGGTATCAATGGATCGTGTTGCGCAGCCCGTTCTTTGTCACCTGCGTCGAACAAAAAATGCGCGGGCAAGCCTATCCGGCAATCAACGACTCAGACTTCGCGCTTCTTCCTTTTCCCCTCCCCCCCCTCGCCGAACAACACCGCATCATCGCCAAGGCCGATGAACTGATGGCCCTGTGCGAGCAGCTGGAGGCGGCGCGCACAAAGCGGGAAACGACGCGCGACCGACTGACGGCGGCAAGCCTCGCACGCCTCGACGCGCCCGATCCCGATCCGGCTGTATTTCAGAACCACGCCGCCTTCGCCCTCGACAACCTCATCCCGCTTACCACCCGCCCCGACCAGATCAAGGCCCTGCGCCAGACTATCCTTAACCTCGCCGTGCGCGGCAAGCTGGTGGAGCAGAACCCGAACGACGAACCGGCGTGGAAACTCCTAGCACGTATCAGAACGGCGAAGACAGAGCAGAAGCGAAAGACCGGTGATGCTCGCATAAAGACCGCTCCCGAAGCGAATTGTGGGAGCTTGCCGTTCGAACTCCCAAACGATTGGTCTGCGCAGTCATTTGAAAACCTATTCCTATTCATTGACTATCGAGGGAAGACGCCGCCAAAGAGAGATAACGGGATAGCATTGATTACTGCAAAGAACGTCCGCATGGGACACTTGGATCGCGAGCCGAGAGAGTACCTGTCCGACGCCACTTTTCGCACATGGATGACGCGAGGTTTTCCCAGAATTGGGGATCTGTTCTTTACAACCGAAGCACCGCTCGGAAACGTCTGCCTCAATGATATTGATGAACCCTTCGCCTTGGCGCAACGAGTGATCTGCATGCAGCCTTACGCGGACATCAATACGCGTTTTCTGATGTATGGGTTAATGAGCGATTCCATACAGTCATTGATCAATGCGCACGCAACAGGTCTTACGGCAAAAGGTATCAAGGCGGCAAAGCTCAAGCCGCTTCCGATACTAATCCCGCCGCTAGCCGAGCAGCACCGTATCGTCGCCAAAGTCGATGAACTGATGACGCTCTGCGACCGGCTGGAGGCAAACCTCGCCACCGGCGACTACACCCGCTGCCGCCTGCTTGACGCACTGCTGCACGAAGCGCTGGCGCCGAGCGAGGAGAAATCCGGCAGCATAATCCCCACGATCGCTCAAAAGGCGCCGGACAAACCGCCCGGATCACCCAAAATGCTGACCGAGCCGAAGCCGGCCGGTACGTCACCTGCATGAGTCTTCCCGACATCAGTTTTGAGAAAATTCGCCCGACCGACCGAAGCCGCGACGCCGGGTTCGAGGAAATGTGTTGCCAACTCGCGTCTTTAGAACCGGCATCCTCGGAAGAAAGTTTCTATCGAAAAGGCCGCGGCGGGGACGCAGGTGTCGAATGCTATCGCCGCCGAGCAGACGGGACGGAGGTCGGATGGCAGGCCAAGTATCTCTTTCACTGTGGCTCTTCCGGGTTTTAAGTGGGCGAAGGAGCCAGATCGAGTTTCCCACAGTGGAAGTAGATGGCGTTGATGAAGTTCTGTTGATTGCGGAAACCGCGCGCCGTGGCCTTGACCCATTGAATCCTTGAGTTCAACCCCTCGCTGACCGCGTTCGTAATGCGGTGTTTCAGATACGTGAGTATGTTTTCGAGGCGAGCCGTCAACATCCGCGCTACGGTGACCATCGGCGTCAGCCGGCTGCGACTCGCCCAGCCGCGCCATTGCTCGAAGAAAGCTCGCGCCGCCGATTCGCGACGATAGTCGAACAGCCGCATCGCCGTTTCCTTCAACGCCCACGCCCGCGCCGTCTTCAAGTCGCTTTCGCGCAGCGCGCGGAACTCGCGCCAGGCGTCCTCGGAAAAGTTCGCCGGATGCCGCAGCCAAGCGTACTTCGTGCCTGTCAAACGCTCGTCGCCGAGGGCCAGTAAACGCTTGTTCTCCGCCCGCCGCACCTGGTCCACCGCCTTCGCCAGATGCGCCGCGATGTGATATTTGTCGTAAACGATCTTTTTCTCCGATTCGTCGAGATGCTCCCGGGTCGAGGCGACGTAAGGATCCCACATGTCCATCGCGACGGCCTCGACTCGGGCGAGTTGCTCTGCGCTCAACGTCTTCCAAAAGCCGTCCAGGCTGGCCTGGCGGCGTCCCTCGGCGACGAACAACACGCGCGAGCGGTTGAGATCGTTGACGACGGTGAGATAGCGATGGCGCTTGCGGAAGCTCTTCTCGTCGACGCCCAGGTAGGGAATCGGCTCTGCCGCGCGACGTTCGAGCCCACGTTGCACGGCGCGTTCCAGGATGCCGTGAATCTCGTCCCAGCTCAGCGCCAGCAACTCGGCGATGCCTTGCTGGCTGGCTTCCTTCAGCCACGAGATCGCGAGAGCTTCAAACAGCGCGGTGAAGCGGCTGGAAGCCTCGGCCCAGGGCAGTCGCACGACGCGCGGCCCGTGCTCGGAGCAGTCGCTGCGTGGCGGCCGGGCGTGCAGGATCGTGCGGTACTGACAGGTGTCGAGGTGACGCCAGCGGCGTTCGGGCTGATGATCGTGGAGTGCGCACACGGCGCTGCATTGGCGGCACGGCCAGCGGACTTGCTCGTCGTGTTCGAGGAAGACGTGGACTTCGCCGTCGGCTCGGCGCAGCTCCACTCGCACGACTTTCCAGGGACTTTCGATGCCCAGAATCTGGCGGTATAGCTCGCGGTCTTGCATCCCGCGAGACTACCACCGAGCCTCACTCGCCCACTAGAAACCCGGAAGAACCTTCACTGTAATGACAGTCTCAAGACGCAGCTGGACCATTCGATACGCAGGGCATTGGATAAGCATCCGCAGCTCGTTGAGTACGTCGTCTGCCTACCGTTCGATCTATCTAATTCCCGCACCAGCAGGCGCAAGACCGCACGAGAGAAATGGGACGCTTGGTGTGCGAAATGGAAGAAGTTCGCCGCATCGCGGAAGCGTAACCTGAGAATCACTCTGTGGGGCAAGAGCGAACTCAGTACTCGGTTGGCCAGAGAAGACCCTGCCTACTCAGGTCGCCTCCTCTACTGGTTCGGGCACGAGACCCTCACAACAGCTTGGTTCAAGGAGCAATTTGGTAAGGCAAGGGAGTCTCTGGGCAGCCGATACACTCCCGAAACAAACGTTGAACTCCCAATTAGACAGGACTTCCTCTCCTTTGCACGCCATCCTGATCTTCAGAAGAGCCTTGTTGCACGGATAGGGACGGAAACGGAATTCTCCCTTTCCCAAGCCGTAGCGTCAGGAGATGCGTTCGAACACAGGCCGTCCGAGCGCGGTCATTGTGTTCAGGACTTTTCGGCCGAGTTGGACCTCCGTGATCTGCCTGGAGAAGCTGCGGGATTTGAGTTTGGGGCCGATGACGCTCTTCCAACGGCCCATCTGCGTTTCTATTCGGCTGCGCTGGTTGTACCCTGTTGCCGTCTGCCAGGCCATGCACCCGTTGCTGCGGATTTGGGCAATATGGCGATCCCGAACGGTCGCATCACGCGCCGATTGCAGGCGGATCACTGCGTCCTTTGGCGGCGGTATGACCACATCCAGGGTCTCCCCATACCGCTGCCTCAGCAGATTTCGTGTGGACGCTCCATCGTAGGCGCCGTCAGCCAGAAAGCCCGTGACCGGGGCATCCAGCTGATCCAGGAGGCCGGGTAAGGCTGTGCTGTCTCCAACGTTATCGTGAGTCAGAGCGGCGCAAACAATCGCCCCGCTGGCGAGGTCCAGTCCGAGGTGGAGCTTGCGCCAGCGGCGGCGTATTCAGGGTACCGAGCAGATTGGTGTAAAAATGTACGCTAAGACATCAAGAACGGCCAGTAAGTGCGTTAAATAGAAGGTCTTGCGGAGTGTCCGTGCCAAGCTCTCGAATGCCATTTGGTGCTCAGGTTTTTCCCCCTTACCGCCGGGATGGTTTTGAGATCAGCTTGACTTAGAAATCGCTAAATCTATTGGACTTGTCGGCGAGAACCTGAAGACGACCAGCTTGAGAACAGCTCCCCTTAGCGTACATTTTTACACCAATCTGCTCGGTACCCCAAACTCGGCCAGAAAGTCCTTGGGGCCGGAAGTCGGTTCATCCCCGCGCGTGCGGGGAACGGTACAACGCGATGTTCACGCCGAAGCGGTCAGTGGGTGTAGGGGTGTTACAGCGGAGATTTTGGGGCCGTGTAGGGGTGTTGCAGCGGAATGGTGTAGGGGTGTTGCAGCGTGGATAACTCCCCCGAATCACAGCGATCTGTGGATAACCGTTTCTCGGCCAGAATCGCCCTTGACGACTCCGCTTCGCTGGGGAGGTAGTTTGGGGGCTGCCCCGGCCCCTGTTCGTCGCTCCTGGGGCTTCCTAGAGGCTTACTGGGCGAGACGTGGCGAGACGTGGCGAGGCGGGCTTAGTTCAATAAAGCCGAACCTCCTTCGTTCGACATCATCTCGCCCCGCTCACCTTTCAAAACAGCCTGGATGAATCGAATCGCAAGAGCTTTGCACTCGTCGGCTGCGGCCTCAAACGCCGCCGCAAGAACCTCCTTGTGCATGTCCAGCAAGACGCCGAAACGATTGTGGGAACAATAGACCAACGCAAAGCGCCCATCCGCCGTGACCAGAGCTTTCAACTCTCGTTCCGGCGCCAAACATTGATGGCAACACATTTTGCTTGGGGCGAAGGGTGTCATGGGTCGTTGCGCGGAATCGCGGGCTTCGAGGGACCGAGGACCAACACGCGCTTTCCGAGCGAGTAGTTCAACTCAGGCCAAGCCAGCTTGATCTTCTTGAGCTCTCGCACGCAGTCCTTGCGAAAATCATTCACGACCAACTTGTCGTTTGCTCTCGACGGGTCCGCCCCGAACTGCCGGTAGAGCGCGGGCCACGAGAGCCGAAGCGGGCGGGTCAGGCTGAAGGTCCGGTAGACCGCCCACATGTAGAAATCGAGGCCCAGCTGGGACTTCTTGAGGGCCTTCAAGATATTCATGTCGAGCGGGAAGGGGTGCCGAAGGATGTCATGGAAAAAATCGTGGCCCAATTCAACGATACTCTCCCACAGCACCGGCTCGTTGGGCTTCTTGGGATTCCACACCAAGTGAGTCTTGCGGGCCACCGTCGAATTGAACGTGTCCTTGACGCCCAAGGATGCGCCGTCGGGGGCTTTAGGCTCATAGATAAACTGAACGGTCGAGTTGAACAACCGATCCATCTGATTGCGAAGCCGCGTGCGCTCGCCGCGCCGCCCTGAGCTGTCGCTGTTGATGCCGAGCTTGTTCATGAACTCGGTCAATGAGTTTCCCAACACCAACACGGGTGACTGCGTTTTGACCGCTTCGGTCGAGACCCACGCCATCAGCAAGCGCGGCGGCAGGGTGCCGAAGGGAAGTTTGTTGTTGAGGCCAGCGGTCATCCCAAGCGTGTAGGGGCCGTTCTGACGGGTATACCGAAGTCGGTTGCCGGGGTTACTGCGGGGCAGGCTGCACAAAGCCATCATCCGCGCCTGAAAGCCGAGATCGGGGTCGGACTCGCGGGCCGTCACCAACCGGTTCACCTGATCGGCCTGGGTGAAGTGGTGCCTGCTTTGAGGCGTTGGGGACTTGGGCGGAGACTTGACCAAGGCTTGCTTCACCGGCCCGATCAGGCCGCTAAAAACATCACCAATGGAAGCCCAACCGTCGCGTTTAGGTTGCATGGCTTATTCTCCCATGTTCCTCAGACAAGACAAGGGCCAGCCGTTTCTTGGTTCGAAGACAGCAATGCTCGCTTGACGGCCTCCGGTTCCTTTTCGATCACTTGCAGAAGAGTCGCGGCCGGGCCACTGACCCGGCGCGTCCCTTGCTCCCATTTCCGGTAGCCGGAAAGACTCATGCCCATCAACGGCGCCATCTGCGCCTGAGTGAGGCTTGCACGTTCCCGAACCTCGCGTGGGGTCACGGGAGCGTGGAGGATGGCGGGGCCATCTCCCTTTGCGTGAGCGAGGGCTTCATTGAGGGACTGGATCAGATCGTCGCCAAATGTGCTCATTTCATCTCCTTCTTTCGGGCGGCCTTGAGTGCGGCTGCGAGCTTTGAAACCGTGCGTCTTTCATCCGGTGTCATGTCCGTTTTCGCGGTCTTTGCATAGGCGAGCAGTGAGTAGACCGGCATCGCTTCGTCCAGGTAGCAGTAGATCACCCGCGCACCGCCTCGCTTGCCCCGTCCGAAGGCCGCGAAGCGTAGCTTCCGGACGCCGCCCGTGCCCGGAATTTCATCCCCCTCCAGCGGATGCTCCGCGAGGAAGTCGATCAATTCGCGCTTCTCGTCCTCACTGAACAGCTTGTCAGCTTGACGGGAGAATGTCGGGGTCTCGGCTACTGTCTGCATCGAGCCGCATTATATACCCCATTGGGGCAGTTCAGCAAGGCCCCGGCGTGTGGGGAGCCGCGCATGGGCCGCTTTGGGATGCGCTCCGCAAGAAGGGGCGGCAGGTTCGGGTGATCGGAATTGCGGTTGAAAATGCCACCGTGGATCGGACGGCGCGGGTGCTTGAAGCATGGGAGGGTAGCGCCCACATTCGTGTTGAAACACAACATAAGGACCCGTTCCTTAGCGGACCCGGACACGATCGAGGACGTACTGGCCGTAGAGAATGACGTTGTCCCATTTGATCGGGCTGACCTCCTGGGAAGCAGGGTTGCGGCCAGGCCTTCCTTGGTGACAGCCTCCGCTCGCCCCGTCCGTCTGATCTGCTTGCTTGCCAACTGGTTTCGAGACGGGAAGATCATGGCCAGGTGTCTATAATAATGTCCGTCTTGCTCGACGTTAGTTGACTATACAATGTTCTGGATACTATAGTCTTTAACACTCCGAAATAGACCCCATTTGACCTTTTCTTGGACGCCGCCTTGAAAACCGTCGCTTACCTCCGCGTCTCCACTCGTTCGCAGGATCTCGCCAACCAGAAGCTGGCGATCCTCGAGTTCAGCCAGAAACGCCGCTTCCCGATCGACCAATTCATCGAGTCCCGCATCTCGTCGCGCCAGAGTCCGCTCGAGCGCCGCATCGACGAAATGTTGGGGACGCTCGAGCCCGGCGACCGCCTGCTGGTCAGCGAGCTGTCGCGGCTCGGCCGCAGCCTCTCTCAGGTGATCCAGATCGTGGAGACCCTGGTCCGGCGCAAGATCCGCTTCATCGCCATCAAGGAGGCGATCGAGTTCGACGGCAAGCAGGACCTGCCGACCAAGGTGATGATCGCGCTGTTCGGATTGTTTGCCGAGGTCGAGCGGGACCTGATCTCAGAACGGACCAAGGAAGGACTCGCCGCTGCCAAAGCCAAGGGGAAACTGCTCGGCCGGCCCAAGGGGGCCTTGGGAACATCCAGGCTCGACGGCAAGGAGCAAGACATCCGGGCGCTGTTGGGCAAGGATGTCTCCAAGGCCTCCATCGCCAAGATACTGGACGTCTCCCGCTCCGCCCTCTACCACTTCATCCAGACCCGCAAGATCGCTCCCGGCTGACTACAAGGCTCGGACCGCCCTTATGTTGTATTTCAACACCAATGTGGGCGCTACCCTTGATCGCGCCAACGGTCACCGATCACAGCTCGGATCACACGGCCCACTGCGGGTAACGCCTTGCGTGCAAAGACCCTCTCGGCGTCGTGGGCATCCCCGCGGTGTCGATCCATGGGATTGCACCGTGTACCGGGAGCGCTCCCCCCTAAATCGGCCTTCGTGCGGCACCGGGGAGGGGGGGGGTGTTAGCGTGCTCCCAGCAAATTTTCCTTGGCAGGAAGGCAACCGCAAACGGCCGTTGGCGGCGAAGGTAATCACCCGATCGTGCGGGCGACCGCGGACGAAACCCTTGCGACCGACGACGGCAACGCACCACGCTCCCCCACGCCGGCTCGCGACCAGACAGCAGCCGTGGCTCTCGCCGTATTCGTTCGGTCACGGCAGATGGTGCGGGCGGCTTGGGCTTCGGGCCAACTCAGCAGTTAAACGGGGAAGGCGGTAGCAATTTCGTCAGCTAGCTGCTCTCGAGCCTGCTGGACCTCTTTGGCACGATCCTTGGCGATTTCTGCCTGACCCGATCTTCCGAGACCATCATGGACCATGCCTAGAAGGTGCCATGTCGGGGTCTTCCACGGCGCTAGTTGTGTGGCATGCTCAGCGGAATCGATAGCGCCGCTGTAATCTCCTGCTCGACACCGAAAAGCGGCTCGCTGAAACGGAATCTCCCAATACTCTGGATAAAGCGATTGAGCCTGGGCAAGTACGGCTTCCGCCTCTTCGTGTTTCTCCGTCCACTAACGGAATCGCGCCAAGTAGCAGAAGTCGCCGGGTTCTCTCCTCTCTTCATCGCGAACGATCTGGGTAAAAAATTCTGGAACCTCCGATACAATCACGCGTTTCCCGTCCGTCGTCATCTGACCGATACAGAACCCATCTGCTATCGTGGCCGCTCGAACCCGTTCGAGCCTGACGATGTTATATTGCGACACCGGATTTGTTTCCTGAACCTCAGAAATCCGCTTGAGCCAATCATTACAGAACTTCAAGCAGCTCTTGTGGTCATTGACTCGGTCGAGACAGCGAGCCATTAGGTGGGCCAGAAAAAACCGATCGGAGTCATGTAGCGGCATATCGTACATAGCGTTGATCTCTGCCGAGCACTGAACGTAGGCTGTCATCGCCTCCAGCGCGATCGTCAATTGAAGCCGTGCCGGAAGATATCGCGGATTCAGCTCCTTGGCCTCACCAAGAAGGCCCGCGGCGAGCTTCAGGTTCTTGACGGCCAGCGGCCAGTTGAGTTCAAGGATGCTGTCAGCGTACTTGTAGTGCAGCGTCCCTACTTCTTGTAACGAGTGGACATCCCGCTTGTGCGTCAGTCTGATTTTCGCGGTTTCAGCCGCCGCCTCAAACTCTCCTATCGCAGTCTGTGCCACGAGGAGGTTGCCGATAAGATCTTGATCATCTGGGTACAGCCGCAATCCGTCGAGGGCGGTACTCACGGAGGCACGGTGGTCGGATTTCCCGATCAGAGCAAGTGAGAGGTTGACGAAGTACTCGGCAGGTTTTTCTTTTGCTGCTGAGAGGCATTCCAACACCTTACTTGCCTCATCGGCCCGGCCAAATTTGACCAAACAGAGCAAATATGCGATGGCGACGGCCTGATTGTAAGGGTAGTCTGGGACAGCCGTCACCATCTCTGGTACGAACAGACTGCCTAAAATTTCCTCCGCTTTCTTGTAATCCCCCACCGCTAAGAGAGCGTCCGCTTCCCGCATAAACTGCTTGATCTCGGATCCTTCGACGACGCGGCGAGTTCCCGTAGCGTTCCCTGTGCCCTTGTCCGACTTAAGCCAGGATTTCCGATTTGGCTCCTCTGACGGCACGAGTCTACACCCTCACCCGGCGAAGCGCAACCATTTCTCCACCCGAAAGAGGCGGCGGCTGAGGCGGGACCGATCGAGCCCCCTTCTTGCCCCTCATGGGGGCTGATCCGCCGCTGCGAAGTCAATTTCGCAGACACCCTTCCGAGCTTCCGTCCTCAGTACTCAGGTTTCGCATTCGGCAAGTCGCGTGCTACCCGCCCGGCACAGGCAGCGCCCAGATCCTCCGCAGCATGTCGCCAAACAGGCGCCGGTTCAGATGTCCCTCCGCGAACAAGAGCCAGTAATACCGCGCGTGTTTAATTAGCCGTCCGCCCGTCTTCATCAGCCGGTGCTGCAAGCTCGTCAGCGACCAGCTCTTGATCCGTTGCGGCAGCCCCAGCCGCCGCCACAAGTTGCCCAGGTTATAGGCCAGCACGCTGAGCTGCAAGCGCACCTCGTTCGCCCGGAAGCGATGGCACGACAGCCGCGTCCAGTGCGTCGCTTGCTTACCTTCTTTGATCCACTGCTCCGCCGTGCCGCGCTTGTTGTAGAAACGCACCACCGACCGGCTTGGCAAGCTCATGTTCGTCACGATAAAACCGACGCGCGCGAATAGCTCGCCCTGGTGGTGCTCGACCTTGGCGACAACTCGTCTGGGCCCCTTCCAGCTCTCCGCCTGATAGCGAAAGCTCTTGTAGCGCACTAGCGGCTTGCGGCCGGGCCTCCCCGGCGGACGAAACAGGATGTCTTCGATCTCCAGCTCCAGGCTCTTATTGGCCGCAATGCGGATCGCGTAGTCCGCGCCGCGCTCCTCCAGTGCTTCGTAGATCTCGGGCTTGGCGAAGGCGGCATCGGCGCGAAAGGTGACCTGTTTGCCTTCGGCCAGTTGGCGCTCGATCTCCGGCAACAATAGCTCATCCCAGTCCTCGGCGCTGTGCACGTTGCCGGGACGCAGCTTGGCAGCGAGGCAATCACCATGACCGTTGAACAAAAGCAACGGGTGGTAGCAGACCGACTCGAAGTGTCCGTTGTAGGCACTGCCTTCCTGTTGGCCATGGACCGGACTCTCGGTGGAGTCCATGTCCAGAACGACCCGCTCGGAGTCGTCGAACGCCTCCGCTTGCCCGACCAGCTCTCGGTTCAGCGCCATCAGCCCCAGCAGGTTCTCTTCGCTCGCCAGCATCTCCGTCTCGAAGCCGTGCAGCGTCGAGGTTAAGGCCGCACCGCGATCCCAGATCTTCTGCGAGCCGATCAAGCGAAACGTCGGGTCAGCCGACACTCGGACGGCGTCGTTGACGTCCTCGTAGCCTGCCAAGCGGCTGTAGACCGACTGCCGCAACAGATCAGCGAACGTGAACTGCTTGTTTGTGCCTTGCCGGGAGTCGGTGAGATGCTCGCCGATCAGTTTCCCGAGTCCGAGTCGCTCGTCCAACTCCCGAACCAGGATCAAGCCACCGTCGGAAGTGACGTGCGATCCCTGGAAATCGACTTTCAACGAGCCGTTGAAACTTAGCTGGAATGGCTTGGTTTGTTTTTCACCCATTGGGTGTTGGCCTCCATGGCGTCCTCATCGGGCTCTAGCCCCTATGAATAAAGACGCTCAAGGCCGCCGGAAGGTCGAGAGGTCTGAATCAAATTGGAAATGCGGGTTAAGGTAGTCACCGTACGTCCTTGCACCCACCATAGGCATTGCATATCGGACGCCTGGGAGAAATTTCCGATAACGGATGTTTCTTTTCTTTGCCGCTTCCTCCAGCGCAAGGTCTAGCGAAGCGTAGTCAGGTGGTCTCTTCGTGGGATCTTTCTCCAGGCACTCGCGTATCAACCCCTCCGCCCCAAACGTAGTCTTTTTGAAAAAGCTTCCGAGCGGCGCCGGTGCTTCGAGCAAGTTCTTCAATCGGATCTCTTCCGCCGTGGTGCCAGTGAATGGGCAATTGCCTACTTCCCATTCATACATGAGGCAACCAAGGCTATAGATATCCGTTCTGTGATCAAGGTCAGCGTCTCCCAGAAGCTGCTCCGGAGAGGCGTAGAAGACGGTGCCCAGGAAACTCCCCGCTGCTGTCAGTGCTGCATGGGTGCTGCCACGAACGACGGTCGACACGGGCTCTCTGGCTTTTGGCGTCGCAACGGTCAAAGGTCGGGCCAAGCCCCAGTCCGACACGAATGCCCGACTGGCTTCATCAAGCAGGATATTGTCCGGCTTAAGATCTCGGTGAATAACCTTGTGCTGTTGGTGCGCCCAGGCCAGGGTTCCGACGATACGCGCCATGACCGAGAAAAAGAACTCTGGGGACCGGTTTCTGATGTGCCTTCTGAGATTGCCGCCCTGCATCCAGCGTGAACACACAACCGGGAGTTCATTGACCCGAATGATGCAAAATGCCTCCACAATGCCTTCACAGGCCGACAGCGTCGTCCAGAGGCGCGCTTCACGAAGGTACCGATTCCAGGCATCAGAATCTTCAACGATGTCGCGTTGGATCACCTTCAGAGCAAACGAAGCTTCACCCTGGACGATGCAGATGCACTCGCCCATGCCACCCTTCAGGATGCGATCAACCCTGAACTTCTGAGAAGCCAAGCCGAGGCGCTCCGCCAATTCAGGGAGTCTTACGATCTGACCCTGGCTAAAAGCCATTTAATGATCCGTGAGCAGATCCGCATGGCCGAGGCGATGACGGCCGACGAACGATCGAGACATGTCGGACATGGGGGTCACCTCGTCCGGCTGTGAGTGGGCTATCGTATCCGCTCATGATAAGCCTGCCTTTCACTGTTCGAGGCTTTCCGCAGCGAGGTTTCAGGCATGGGCGTGTTCATTCTTAAGGGTCGGCAGGGCCTTGATCGTCTTACTGGCTTTCTTCTCGGCAAGGCGTAGCTCGTAGAGCTTTTGCAGGTTGAGCCAGAATTCCGCACTGATGCCGAAGAAGTGGGCCAGGCGCAGGGCCGTATCGCCTGTGATGGCCCGCCGGCCGTTCAGAATCTCGGTGATGCGGTTCGTAGGCACCTCGAGCTTGCGCGCAAGCGCTGCCGCGCTCATATTGAGCTCCTTCAGTTCTTCGGCGAGATGTTCGCCGGGATGGATTGCGAGCACGGCCATAGCAGTTCTCCTAGTGATAATCAACGATCTCTACATTCTCGGGTCCGGGGGATCCTTTGGGCCATTCGAGGCGCTGTTGCATGATTCAACTGCGGCGCGAGTGGGGGCGCTTTTCCAACTTGTCGTTCAGGACACCACAGCGCAGGATTTCGGCCTACCCAGCTCGGCCATCCGGTTGAGGATGTGACACCCGATCGCAACTTCTCTCCTTTGTGCCTTGCCGTGCCTCGCCTTCAATCCGCCTCCGAGCACGGACTTGTATCGGAAGAAGCTGTTTTCAACGCGCGCCTGCTGTCGGTAGCCCGACTCCTTCTGCCACTCTCGTCGCCCGACCTGGCGAATCCTCTCAAGAGCCGTGTCACGCTGCGCCCATGGGCCGTCCGTTGGCCCCGCCGACACCGCAGAGCGACGAGGGGGAATCACAATCACGACGTTCTCTGTACCGGCCGCGCTGAGTTGATCGTAGACTGACCTGTGGTCGTAGGCTCCGTCTGCGGTGAAACGCCGGATGGGAACCTCGATTGTGTCGAGAAGAGCAGGGAGTGTGGAGGCGTCGTCCCGGCTGCTCGCTGTGAGTTCGGCCGCCACAATGAACCCCTCGGCATCCACCCCGATGTGCAGCTTCCGCCAATCCCGGCGTTTCTTTGATGCCTTGTGCTTGTGCGCGTTCCATTCGCCGCAACCCAGAATCTTCAGCCCTGTGGAATCGACGATCAAGTCGATCGGGCCGTCGTAGGATCGGGTCAGGGGTGGCACCGCAACGATTTGGTTCCGGCGCGAGAGTATGGTGTGGTCCGGGGCCTTGAGGTTGAGGCCCATCAAGCGGAGCAGCGAGTCCAGGAACCCCTCGGTCTGGCGGAGCGGCAGGCTGAAGACGACCCGCAGCGTCAACGCGGTCCGGACCGCGAGGTTCGAGTACCGCCGCTGGCCTCCGCGAAGACCGTTCTTCGGTGGTACCCACGCGGCAATTGCATCCTCGCTCAGCCAGATCGTGACGTCGCCGCGGCTCCTGAGGCCACGCTCGTACTCCCTCCAGTTCCGGATTCTGTACTTCTTCTTGTACTGGCGGTTGACTCGGCTCGACTTCGCTGCGACCACGACGTTACCCACCCCCGATCTTTATGATGGACTGGACCCCACCCCCGCCGCTAGCGTGCTCGCTTACACCGATTCATGCACCAACGCCGGCAGAAACGTGTAATCGTATGGTGGAAGTGCCTAAGCTGCACCAAGAGGTCCTGACCTGTCACGGCAGGGCGCAACAGTCCCTCGAACAGATCAGGGAGATGCGCCTGGGATGCTAGCAGGAGCACGAGCGGCTGCGCTCTCTGCTCACGGACTCGTATAACCACTTCAGCCGCATTACCTATGTGGGAACAGCGATGACCGGGCTGGCCATGTTCCTGGGTGGAGGTATTCTCGGATATAATCCAGCGGTCCTTGATATTGGTCCCTAATCATGGTACCATCACTAAAACCGTTAGATGAGGGTGATTTTACTTCCTGCCCTCCACCGGCGGGCGAGGAGTAAAAACTAGGCGCGAAAAGTAGATTATGAGTACATCTGTAAAGCAGCCTGCTACGGGACCTGAGCGCACAGAGCCCATCCCCGAGATCCCTGTCACTGTCAGACGAGCGCCTGGGCACACGCCGCATGTCGTTGGAGTCATGCCGTCTCGGGTTTTGGTAGAGCGCTACAAAGTTCCCCGTTTTGATTACACGCGAAAAGTCGGATACCAGCGTCCTGTATCAGCTGGCCGAGTTAATAAACTTGTTTCCGACCTTATGCACGACAACGTTGACCTACCTACGGCTGTCCTTCTTAACATCCGTAACTTCCAAGAAGGTGTGCACCTAATCGAACAGGCTGGACAGTGGTTCTTCCGGCCGGCCGATGATCTCTACGTCGTCGATGGACAGCATCGCGTCCTCGCGCTGGAGAAGGTCATTGAAAGAGCACCGGACAAGTGGGGCGACTTCCCTATTGCCTTTGTCTGCATGATGGGTGGTGACGAGCTCAAGGAGATGACCGAATTTTACGTAGTCAATTCGACAGCGAAGAGCGTGCGCACCGATCTTGCCTATGACCTGCTCAAACAGAGGGCGGAAAGCGACCCTAGCCTCATGCAGGCACTCTTGGGAAAAGGTGAAGACTGGAAAGTGGAAGGCCAGACTATCACCGAAGAGCTGTGCCAGGCGTCGCCCTATTGGAGGGGCCGTGTACGCTTCGCTGGTGCACCGATCGGTGAAACGGTGATCAGCTCATCCGGCATGGTGTCCGCGATAAAGCCGCTTCTGTCGACTCCCTATTTCGAGGCAATCTCCAGAACCAACAAGGTGAAGATCCTCGTGGCCTACTGGCAAGGTATTCAGACCGTGCTCCCCGAAGCTTTCAATGAGACTTCTGATTATGTGCTTCAGAAATTCACCGGTGCGCACGTCATGCACAGACTCCTCATTACTGTCATCGAGATTCTGCGCGCGAACGGGAGGTCGGTAATCGAAGCTGACTCATACTTCGATGTAATGCGCGAGCCACTGCTCAATCTCCAGGGTGAGAACCGCCATGGCCATCCCATCAGCGGCGCTGACTTTTGGAGGGTCGGTGCCACCGGTGCGGCAGGCGCATTCAGTAACAACGCTGGGCGGCGCGTCCTGACTGCAAGATTGAAAAACCAACTCCCATCACTGGATATTGAATAATACGCGTAAATCGGAGAACAATGAAAATGAGAGTAACCGTTAAAGATTACAGCGGTTCAATAGAGATCAAGAATAAGAGCATCGGACTGAACGTATATGACACAAACAATTACGGTTCTTCCGGGTTTCTAGTGGGCGAGTGAGGCTCGGTGGTAGTCTCGCGGGATGCAAGACCGCGAGCTATACCGCCAGATTCTGGGCATCGAAAGTCCCTGGAAAGTCGTGCGAGTGGAGCTGCGCCGAGCCGACGGCGAAGTCCACGTCTTCCTCGAACACGACGAGCAAGTCCGCTGGCCGTGTCGCCAATGCAGCGCCGTGTGCGCACTCCACGATCATCAGCCCGAACGCCGCTGGCGTCACCTCGACACCTGTCAGTACCGCACGATCCTGCACGCCCGGCCGCCGCGCAGCGACTGCTCCGAGCACGGGCCGCGCGTCGTGCGACTGCCCTGGGCCGAGGCTTCCAGCCGCTTCACCGCGCTGTTTGAAGCTCTCGCGATCTCGTGGCTGAAGGAAGCCAGCCAGCAAGGCATCGCCGAGTTGCTGGCGCTGAGCTGGGACGAGATTCACGGCATCCTGGAACGCGCCGTGCAACGTGGGCTCGAACGTCGCGCGGCAGAGCCGATTCCCTACCTGGGCGTCGACGAGAAGAGCTTCCGCAAGCGCCATCGCTATCTCACCGTCGTCAACGATCTCAACCGCTCGCGCGTGTTGTTCGTCGCCGAGGGACGCCGCCAGGCCAGCCTGGACGGCTTTTGGAAGACGTTGAGCGCAGAGCAACTCGCCCGAGTCGAGGCCGTCGCGATGGACATGTGGGATCCTTACGTCGCCTCGACCCGGGAGCATCTCGACGAATCGGAGAAAAAGATCGTTTACGACAAATATCACATCGCGGCGCATCTGGCGAAGGCGGTGGACCAGGTGCGGCGGGCGGAGAACAAGCGTTTACTGGCCCTCGGCGACGAGCGTTTGACAGGCACGAAGTACGCTTGGCTGCGGCATCCGGCGAACTTTTCCGAGGACGCCTGGCGCGAGTTCCGCGCGCTGCGCGAAAGCGACTTGAAGACGGCGCGGGCGTGGGCGTTGAAGGAAACGGCGATGCGGCTGTTCGACTATCGTCGCGAATCGGCGGCGCGAGCTTTCTTCGAGCAATGGCGCGGCTGGGCGAGTCGCAGCCGGCTGACGCCGATGGTCACCGTAGCGCGGATGTTGACGGCTCGCCTCGAAAACATACTCACGTATCTGAAACACCGCATTACGAACGCGGTCAGCGAGGGGTTGAACTCAAGGATTCAATGGGTCAAGGCCACGGCGCGCGGTTTCCGCAATCAACAGAACTTCATCAACGCCATCTACTTCCACTGTGGGAAACTCGATCTGGCTCCTTCGCCCACTTAAAACCCGGAAGAGCCACAATTACAGTTGTGGGCGATCTGGCACGTGACCCCGCAGGGGAACCCGCGACATGGCGATTTCGATTCAACTTGATCCCGAAATCGAGCAACGGCTTGATCTTCTGGCGTCGCTGGGCAGGCCCACCAAGGCTTTCTACCTGCGTGAGATTATCGAGCGAGGCCTTGAGAACATGGAGAACTACTACCTTGCCGCAACGGGTACCGAGTTCACGAGCTAAAGAACGCGAGACGGACGCTGGAAAGGAGGCACTCGTCTTTTCCAGTCCGGCTGATCTACAAGGACAGGTGCTGTTTCGAAGAAACTATACCGGTTTGCCTTGGCACGTGGCAGAAATTGGCCTGTGCTCCTTGGGCTGGCCGAATGTTTGAGGACGTATCCATGACCCCGAACGCTCGATTCACGGAATTTATCACCGACATTAATCCGAGCCAGACAACCAACGCTCGCTCTCAGTCAGCGCACAACGGCATTCGCGATACCCTTTGGGAGGACGAAAGATACAAGCCCAACTTGATCCAGGATTTCCTGGGCGGGTCGTACAGACGTCAAACGGCGATCCGGCCTGTGACGAAAGACGGTGATACAGACCGGCCGGATGTCGACATTTACGTGGTTCTCAAAGGGGATCCCGGGACAACGACACCTGAGGAGTTGATCGACGATCTCTTCAATGCGCTGCACCGGAACCGCGAGCGTCTCAACATAACTCACCTAAAGCGGAACCGCTGTTCGATCGCAATCTCCACCAACAGCGCGGACATGGACATCTCGCCGCTCTTGGAGCGGCAGTCCGACAGCTATTACCGCATAGGCAACCGCACGACAGGCGAGTGGTACGCGACTGACCCGGAGGAACACACGAATTGGTCGTCCACGCAAAACGACACCTTCTCCGGGCGCTTCAAACCTACTGTTAAATTGCTCAAATGGGCGCGACGCGAAAACTCGACCCGTAACAAGCATCCCAAGAGCTTCTCTCTAGAAGTGATCGTCGCAAACCATATGAGCACCACGGAAGATCACTACGGAAAGATCGTGCACGGCATGTTCGACAGCTTCGTCAACTTTTACGCCAATTATCGGTCTCTCGGTATCTGTCCAACGATCAAGGACCCGGCAATCCCAGACGGCAATCTCCTCGCCGGCGTCTCTGGCGATGCGTTTTGCGCCTATTATGACAAGATCGAATCTCACCGAGACGATGCCGCCAAAGCGCTTGACGCCGACGATCAGGACAAAGCGACCAAGTACTGGCGGCTCATTTTCGGGGCCCGGTTTCCTACATCGAACCCAACCGCCAGCGGTTCTATGGCGAAAAGCGCCGCCGTCATATCGCCACTCGCTTTCCCGAGCACGCCGGCGAAAACCTCAAAACGGCCCGCCAAGTTCGCGTGACGGTCTGGTGGCTTAGCAATCAGCGCCGACTGAAGGACGAAAAAGACCGCAATTGCCCAGTTGGAGTCCGACTCCAATTGGCTAGAGAATGTAGAATGGTCCCTAGACGACAGTCTCCGCCTGCGTGCGATCTTTGACATCCTTCTGGATCACTGTAGTTTCCGCCTACAGCTCACCTATCACAACACCTATCCGAGCTCCCCGCCGAGCGTTGCGCCTGTAGAAAATATCCGTGTATCTGGTCACCAGTATGGACAGGGTGGCGATCTTTGCCTTCAGATCCGCCCCGATAACTGGAGGCCCGACTATACGGGTGCCGACATGATACGGAGCGCTCACGAGCTCTTTATTGAGGAAGCCCCCGATGACGACGGCGCCGTAACTGCTGCTCCGTCTGACCACAATGTGCCCGACACGATCAGCCTTCGCGGGGTCATTTTTCGGCTCTATCTAAGTACGGCGACGCAACACATGCTCGTTTCAGACGTGCCGGACCGCGCGACGGTGAAACTTGGGATCCAATGGTGTGGCGGCAACTATGGGGTTGCCAATGTCCACGGCCTCGAAAAAGACGATTTCACATGGCGGACGCCTGACATACCGCTCGCATTGTCCGAGGAAGGCTTCTTACACAAAGGCGTGTTCGTCCACGTGGCGTTAAATGGTGCAGCGTTATCCCAGATTTCTACTGAAGAAGCGTTACTCCCTGTTATCGGCAGCGATGAGAAATTTAAAGAAGACAGCTATTTCTGCCTTGTTGTCGCCAGTGACAACGACATCATCCTTTTCCGAAAATTGCCGGCAACAAAGAAGCTCATCCGCTACAGGACTATCCTGGAGCCTTTTGAAGCCGAGCGGAGATCCGGTGACGACTATAGCGCCCTTGCTGCCAAGCGCGTCGGCATTGTGGGGCTCGGTTCGCTAGGATCGAAAATCGGCGCATCACTTGCCCGAACAGGCGTTGGGCACTTCGTCCTGGTCGACGGCGACATTCTTCACCCTGGAAATCTCGAACGCCATGACGCGGACTGGCGCGATGTCGGCCTGCACAAAGCCGATCTTGCAGCGCGACGTTTGAGCCTTATTGACCCCGGTATACGCTGTGACGCTCGGCGAACCGCCATCGGCGCGCAAGTCTCCACAGAGGAAGCGGGTAACGTGAACGCCGCGCTTGATGGTTGCGACCTCATTGTCGACGCTACCGCAGAACCGGACGTGTTCAATCATCTTGCCGGTCTCATCGATGGAGCGAAGGCAACCCTTGTTTGGGGCGCCATCTACGCTGGCGGACTGGGCGGCGAAATCGGTCGCTCGCGCCCCAGGAAAGATCCGAACCCGTTCCATATTCGCGATGTCATTAACCAAGTCTACGACACAGTCGATAAAACCCCGCCTCGCGCCGGTAGTCGGAAATATTACGGCGATGACGGCGGATCAGTGCTGACGGCAACGGACGCGGACGTTTCCGCCATCGCATCCCTTGTCGCAACCCTGGCATTGGACGCGTTGATCGGCAGGGAACCCAGCCACTATGCCGCCCACGCATATCTTGTCGGACATGCCCGCGGTTGGATGTTTGAACCCGGATCGCCAGTTGTGCCATGCAGGGCGGCGGGTCGCTTCCCTGGGAAGTCACCTGTAGAGGCGTGGTGGACGGTATCGCCATGGTGATTCACATGACGCGCCACGAGGGGCGGCGATTCGCCGAAGAAGCGGTTTTCGTCAAAGGCTACGAAGCGAGGACCAACCAATGGGACATTCAACAACTCAAGCTCGAAAGCGCTTGACCCTGCCCCTGCCACTCAGGGCCAAGATGATCGGCCTCGCCATGTTTATCGGCGGATTCATGGGCCTTATCGCCAGCGCCCAACTCGATCCAATCTCCGCCCACGTCGAGCGGGTGATTGACGGCGACACCATTCAGGTTCGGTTTGAGAACAAGCGCTACACCGTCCGGCTCATTGGCGTGGACACCCCGGAAACGAAGCACCCCACCAAAGCGGTGCAGTATTTCGGACGGGAGGCAAGCGCCTTCACCAAGGCGGCGCTCGAAGGTAAGACGGTGCTACTCCAAAAGGACCGCACCGGAGATACCGTAGACCGCTACGGGCGCTGGCTTCGCTACGTCCTGCTGGACGGAGACAACTTCAACGCCGGCTGATCCGCGACGGCTACGCTCATGCTTACCGGCGCTTTCCCTTCTCCAAGCGGACGGAGTTTATTCAATTGGAAGAACAAGCGCGGCGGCGAGGGATCGGCTTATGGAACCGCCGCTGAAATCGCGGTTTCCCTGGATCATCCCCGACGCGCTGCAAGCGCCGCGATTCGGGCGGTCCACTTTCCCACCCGTTACCCGAAATGCTCATTGTCGTGGTCACTATGTCGCCGCCACTTTCTTGATCCGGTGCTCCGGTATTGCCTCAGGAGCTCTAGAGCTGGAAGAGTTACCTCAGCTAAATTGTGCGTGAATCTCTGAGGGGCCTCGCCAGAAGCGGCTGGAAGGGCACGTATGGCGGGTCTGGACACGCTGTGAACTCTCAGGAGTCCTGAACCTGCGTTTCCACCTCGCTGATGGCGTGCCTGGGGAGTGTAATAGCGGAACGCCAATCCGATTTTCGCTACGCTAGGCCGTTTGACAACGGGTGTTGGCCTACGGTAAACAGCCTGGTTTCAAGCCGCGAACTGGAGAGCATAGAAGTGCCTACGATACTCGACCCTTCGGCAATAACGTAGGTGAACCAACGTTCGAAGCCAATCGGAGTCTAGAGGCAGAATCTAAGCCCTACGCCTCCTTGCGCTTATACACCTCGATCTCGGGGCCGATGGTGCCCTTGCTGGTGCGGCTCAGTAATTGGCGGGTTTCCTCGTCGCTGAACGGCCCGAGGTGCTTGATCACCGAGAGGTTTTCCTCCAGCTGCTCAATCGTTCGCACTCCCGAAACGATGGTGTCAGGGTTCTGGCTCATCGCATAGCGTAGGCACTCTTTATAGGAGGCTACGTTGTGTTTCTTAATCAAGCCCATGGCAGCTGTTTTCATAGCGATCTTGCCGAGACCCTTGGCGTGTACCTTCGGCAGCACATTTTTGACGAAGCTCCGGTAGTGGGGGTCGATCAGATTGACCGGGTGCTGGACGGTTTCCCAGCCGTCAAACCCGTTGAGCATGGCTAGGTGCACTTCCGGATCGTGGTGTCCCGTAAACCCAATGTGGCGTACTTTTCCTTGCTTCTTGGCTTTCACGAAGGCTTCCAGCGCCCCTTTGGGCCCGTAAATCTTGTCGACTTCCTCCATGTAAGAAACCTCGTGGCATTGCCAGAGGTCGAGGTAGTCGGTCTTCATCCGACGCAAGGTTTCTTCGAGCTGTTTCGTGGCACTGGCTTCGTCACGAAGCTGAGCCTTGCTCATCAGCAGGACTTTCTTACGCAGACCCGCCCGAAACGCGTCGCCGTAAAGTGAGTCGCTCTTGCCATCGTGGTACTTGTGGGCGCTGTCGAAAAAGTTGACCCCCAGATCCATCGACCGATGAATCAGCCGCATGGCATCCGGCTTGGCTCGGTACCCCATGTCAGCGCCGCCCAGGCACATGAGCGACACCCGGAGGCCGCTCTTGCCCAGCGTTCGCATCGGCATCGGCCCTTCGGCCGACAGGGGAACCGCCACACCCATCGCGGCACCGGCGACGGTAGTCTTCAAGAATTCACGACGCTTCATGTTGCCTCCCAGGCTGGTTGACCAGGATTTCCTTTTTGGCCGTCCTGGCACGGATTAGGATAGCCGACCGCCGCCTGCGGTGCAACGGTTTTCGCACTACTGCCACGTTCGGTACCCCTTTCGCTGCCGCTCCGGCCTTCGAATCTGCCCGATCGTGCCGTTCCGGCGACCGCAGAGGGCTTTTTGGCAACACCTCTCCCGCGCCGATCCTCGGCAACCCGCGTACGCTGGCTGTCCGGGCCCTCGGCGTTACCCTCCCGGCACAGGCAGCGCCCAGATCCTCTGCAACATGTCGCCGAACAGCCTGCGGTTCAGATGCCCCTCGGCCAGCAGCAGCCAATAGTACCGCGCGTGCTTGACCAGCCTACCGCCCGTCTTCATCAACCTGTGCTGCAAGCTCGTAAGCGACCAGCTCTTGATCCTTCGCGGCAGCCCTAGCCGCCGCCAGAGGTTCCCCAGGTTGTAGGCCAGCACGCTGAGTTGCAGCCGTACCTCGTTCGCTCGAAATCGATGGCATGACAGCCGTGTCCAGTGCGTCGCCTGCTTGCCCTCTTTGATCCACTGCTCGGCGGTGCCGCGCTTGTTGTAGAAGCGCACCACCGAGCGGCTCGGCAAGCTCATGCTCGTCACGAGGAATCCGACGCGCGGGAACAGCTCGCCCTGGTGATGCTCGACCTTGGCGACAACTCGCCTTGCCTTCGACCAGCTCTCGGCCTGATAGCGAAAACTCTTGTAGCGCACTAGGGGCTTCCGGGAGGGCCTTCCCGGCGGGCGAAACAAGATGTCTTCGATCTCCAATTCCAAGCTCTTGTTGGCCGGAATGCGAATGGCGTAGTCCACGCCGCGCTCTTCCAGCGGCTCGTAGATCTCGGGCTTGGCGAAGGCGGCGTCGGCGCGGAACGTCACCTTTTTGCCCTCCGCCTGTTGGCGTTCGATCTCGGGCAACAGCAGTTCCTCCCAGTCGTCGGCGCTGGGCACGTTGCCGGGACGCAGCTTCGCCGCCAAACAATCACCGTGCTGGTTGAACAACAACAGCGGGTGATAGCAGACCGACTCGAAGTGGCCGTTGTAGGCACTGCCTTCCTGTTGGCCATGGACCGGACTCTCGGTGGAGTCCATGTCCAGAACGACCCGCTCGGAGTCGTCGAACGCCTCCGCTTGCCCGACCAGCTCTCGGTTCAGCGCCATCAGCCCCAGCAGGTTCTCTTCGCTCGCCAGCATCTCTGTCTCGAAGCCGTGCAGCGTCGAGGTCAAGGCCGCACCGCGATCCCAGATCTTCTGCGAGCCGATTAAGCGAAACGTCGGGTCAGCCGACACTCGGACGGCGTCGTTGACGTCCTCGTAGCCCGCCAAGCGGCTGTAGACCGACTGCCGCAACAGATCAGCGAGCGTGAACTGCTTGTTTGTGCCTTGCCGGGAGTCGGTGAGATGCTCGTCAATCAGTTCTCCGAGACCGAGCCGTTCGTCCAGTTCGCGAACCAAAATCAGGCCACCGTCAGAAGTGACGTGCGATCCCTGGAAATCGACTTTCAACGAGCCGTTGAAACTTAGCTGGAATGGCTTGGTTTGTTTTTCACCCATTGGGTGTTGGCCTCCATGGCGTCCTCATCGGGCTCTAGCCCCAATGAATAAAGACGCTCAAGGCCGCTGGAAGGTCGGGATGTCAAACATCAAATTGAAAATGCGGGCTTCAACTCCTGCTGTCATTATCGGACCTATGATGGCAGTGACTCTTACGCGAGGCTTGAGGACTATGTCTCTGTAACCTGAATTATGCACAGATTCACTTTGCGAGTGTGGCTGCGTTCGTAGCGGGTTGGCGGTCGTCGTGAGGTGGTAGCTCGGCAACTGGCCTTTTGGCTTCTCCGTGTCCGGTTTCCCTTCCCGCCCAGAATCCGCGTCGTCAAAACCTCGCTCGGAAGTGACGTGTTTCCAGTGCGTTACGGCTAGTGCATAAAATTTTATGCATAGCGCATAGCCAGGCTCTCAGATCAGCGCCCTCCCGACCACCGGCAGGAAGCCGCCGTAGGGAGTCGGCTTCCTGCCGCGGAAGTGGTAAGGCGTCGAAGCCCCGATTTTATTGGGCTGCGAGGCCGTCACGGCTGGGCCTTGTTGGACGGGCCTTTGGGAGCTATGCTGTTTTCGTCTGGTAACCATGTGGGTGACCTCCTTGGGGTTGGCTGGCGAAGCTGGTATCTTTGCCAGCCTACCTTTTTACCCCATGTTTTCGGGGGTTCCCAATGGTCCCTTGCGGCTCAGCCCTCCTCAGGTCCACGCCGCAGTGCATAATTCAGGTGGTAGTCGACGATTGCGACGTCACAGGGGTCATCGTCTTACTCGAACGCCCATTCTCGCCATCCCTGGATCAGAGAAAAATACAAACCCAGACGGATCGGCCGCGGGTCGAGAGACCGCATGGCGCGCGCGTAGCCCTCCATCTGCTCGCGGTACCGTGTCTGCTCGTTGTCGAGAAACGCATCGCGGCCGCTGCCCTCATGCGTGCTGGTCTTGTAGTCGATGATCCAGCGCACGCCGTCATCCACGAAGGTTCGGTCCAGGACGAAACGCCGGACCTTCTGTTCAACGACGGTCGACAAGGCATATTCGCGCTGGTCGTCTTCATGCCCGGAAAGAATCCAGCGTGCCTGCTCGTCGGCCGTAGCGTTTCCAAGCGCAACGATGGCGCGGGAGAGAGCTTCGTCCAGCTTCTCGCCGTCCAGGCCTTCCGACCGGAGGGCGGCACGGAGAGTGTCTTCGCGCACGGCCAACCCGTCCCGCGCGTGCATCTGCTGCAACATGCGATGCACCACAATGCCGACCCGCCGCTGGAGTTCGCCGGCCCATTCGAAGACGGGTCGGTGGACTCCAACCTCCTCGGAATCCGCGCGGCTAGCGGCGTTCCAGGCGATATCTTCGGGTGGGGCGGGCGCCGTCCAGTCGAGGCTCAGCCTCCTCAAGGGAATGCCCGCAAGCTCCGCATCCTTTTGAAGCTGCGTGTCTTGCCCGCCTGACCCCCGGAGCGTCTCGACAAAATCCGTCTTCACCACGCCCCAAATTTTACTCAACAGCACCCGTGGATCCGGTGCCTTGAACGCCCTCCCGTCTTGATCGAGCCGGGTGTGCCCCAGAAGATGCAGCCGCCGCCGGGCCCGCGTCGCGGCCACATACAGGAGGCGCGTGCTCTCCTGGTCGCTCTTGGTGGCATGGACCTTGCGCAGGTAGTCGTAGACGGGATCCTTGTCGCCCCCCACCTTATGGATCGGCGCAAGTAGAAGCCGCGGCTCCCCACTACTCATGTACTCCAGCCACATCAGCAGGCGCTGGTCGTCCGTTCGGGTCCGGCGACCGAGTCCGGGGAGGATCACCATGTCGAACTCCAGGCCCTTGGCCTTGTGAACCGTCAGCAACTGCAACCCGTCCCCGGCTTCCACATCGGACGGAGCGAACAGACGCGCGATGTCGTCGGCAAACTTCCGTTCATCGCGGATGTCGAGACCGACCATGGATTGTTCGAGCAGATCGAGATAAGCAGCGGCGGCTTCCAGGTCGGTCCGGGTTTCCAGGCACGCCGGTCCCGCCATCGCGATCCACACGCCTTCCACCCACCGCCGGACTGCGAGTGTGCCCCGCCGGTCAATCGCGTCAGAGAGAACGGGAATCAAACGTTCGAGCCGTCCGATGCCATCGGGCGACAAACGGGTCCGCCACTCCCCGGACTTCAAAATATCCCAGACCGCCCGGTTGAAATCGCCGTCGACGAGCGCGTGGAGATCTGCCAGTGTCAGGCCGCACCACGGTGCTCTCAGGAGGGAGAGCCAGGCGATCCGGTCCGCCGGATGTAACAGCGCTCGGGTGAGCGCGACGAGATCCCCGACGACGGGGCGCTCGCCGAGCGAGTCGATCTCGACGGCGCTAAATCGCTCCCCGGCTCTCCGCAGGGCCGAAACAATTCCGAAGAGGTGGGAACGGGATCGGACCAGCACGGCAATCGTGCCGTCCGGATGCCGGGTCCGGGCCTCCCCGATGATCTCCAGAACCCGCTCCGCTTCTATATCCGGATCGCTCGAAAGGAACGCATGCACACGTACGGCGTCCTCATCGGACTCCGTGCGGAACGGGACGGACGGCTCGTAGGTCACCGCGCCGGTGAGCCGGTCCTCGACCGATGGAAACGCTGTGCCGAGCGCGCGGTTGACCCAGCCCACGACTCCCGCAGTGGAACGGAAGTTCACCGAAAGCGTGAGCGGGGTCAGCGCGACCGGACCGACGCCTTCGGTCCGGGCCCGCAGAAAGAGACCCACGTCCGCCTCACGAAAACCGTAAATCGACTGCATCGGGTCGCCGACGAGAAACAGCGTCCGCCCATCATCGGGCTGCCACTCCCCTACGAGCCGGGTCAGAAGCTCATACTGGCTCTGGGATGTGTCTTGAAACTCATCGACGAGCAAGTGCTGGATCCGGCAGTCGATGGCAAACGCCAAGTCCGTGGGCTCCGCATCTGTGCCCAGCGAGGTCCGTGCGCCGATCGCGATCTCGGTGAAGTCCACACGGCCCTCCTGCTGAAAGACCGACCGGAGCTGATAGACCGCGACGGGAAGAAGCACCAGCAGCGCGCCCATCATGTCCCACTGCGCGGCTTCGAACCGGGGGAGCGGGAGCGAGCGCACCGCGTGCAACCGCTCTACGACCGTGTCGTCGAGCTCGATGGCATTGAGACGCTCTTTGGCGGTCCGGCCTCTGTCGCCGGCCGGAAACCCTTCGTTCTTGGTCAGACGCTGTCGCCGCGTGCCCTGCCCCGTCAGAAACAGTCCGGCCAATCCCCGCCATTGCTCGAGCGAATCCACCGATGCCGCGGGAAACCCCTGCAGGCCCACGCATGCCAGGACGTCGCCGGACTTGCCATCGCGGGAGAGGTTCCCGGCGGCAAACTGCGCCAGTTCGACCGTTTCGGTCTTGAAGCGTGCGGGGAAGATGGCTGCCAGCTCTCCGAGAGCAGCTTCGACGACTTCCCGAAGCGAATCCTCGAGCTCGTCGCGCAGACGTTCAACCACGGGGTTCCCCACGACGTGGCGCAACCACTGGTCGCGGCTGGCCAGCATCGTCGCGAGGAGCTTTTCGCCGGTCCCGAAGTTGTTGTCCAGATGCGACAGGAGTTTTGAGAGCGCCTCGGCAACCACATCCGGCGTCCGGGGAGAGTCCAGCATCTGGAGCGTTCCGGTTGCCGCCTGACGGTACAGATGGGCGGCATTGTCTTCGGGATGCGGGGGCGCACCCAGGCGCGAGACCCAGGGCATCTGCCGGACGAAGGTGGCGCACAATGAATCGATCGTCTGGATGCGAAGGCGACCCGGGTTCTCGATCAGGCGCCAATTGAACGTGTCGTTCCGCGCCAGTGCTGCCCGCGCCAGCTTCCAGGTGAAATGCTCGTGCGCGGTTTCGGGCATAGGCTCGGAAGCGTTCTGAAGGGCGCCAATCACCCGCTGGCGCATCTGGGCTGCCGCCTTCCGCGTGAACGTGATCGCCACAATCGACTCGGGTTGATCAGATAGACTCAGCAACGTGAGGAAACGCTGGATCAGGAGCTCGGTCTTTCCCGAACCCGCTGGCGCCTGCACGATAAACGACTGTGAATGATCGAGCGCCCGCCTCCGTTGCTCCTGATCCTGAATGCGGTCAGGCATCCGTGTACTCCCCGCCAGCATCCCAGGCACGCTGAGCCTCGTTGATCCGGCAAAGCGTCGGCAGCGCACAGTACTGGCAGCTCCTGCGACGGTCCTTCGGGTCCACTGCGGCCCGACCTTCCCGGAAATCGTCCCCCAACTGATCGAGCACGTCCTGCCAGCCGTCAATCTTCTGGTCGATGGAAACCGCGTCCCGGGAAGGTTTGACGCCCGGAACCAAGCCTTCAGAATCCATCATCCCGCGGAATGCCACCTTTCCGGTCTTGAGCTGTCCGTAGAACACGCCGGCGACGGGAGCCTCGGCCGTGACGGCATAGATGGGAAGCTGAGGATCATTGGGCCGGGATCCGAACCAGTCCGAAGCACTGCATTCGCCGGTCTTGTAGTCAAGAACGACAAAGTCCCCGTTTTCGAGACGGTCCATACGATCGGCCCGGATGCTGAGATCAATCCCGCCCACCGTTACCCGCCGGCGGGCTTCCTGCTGGATCACGGTGAACGGCTGACGCTCCCGCTCGAGCTGTAACCACTCCGCAATCACACGCTCGAGCCGCTCCTGTTCGATCTCACTGAACCGCTTCCGCCGCAGAGCCCGCCGACGCCGCCCAAAAGCATACAGCTCGGCGCCCACCGTCCTCCGCACGATATCGGCCAGCCGTTCGTCGCCCGTCGAAAGCAGACCGGCATGCGAACCCAGCACATCCCAGATCCTCTGAAGCACCCGATGAATCAGAAGCCCGCGGTCCAGCGCGCTCAACCCGGTTTCGGCTTCATCCAACTCCGTCGCCCCCAGGCGCAGTTCGGCAAACGCTTTGAACGGGCACATCGCCTGAAGCTTGAACAGAGACGTCCCGCTGCCGGCAGACGCCTCCGCCAACCCGGGCCCGTTGTGATCCTCCACAACCTCGCACCGGCGAGACTCCCGGAGAGCATGGACGTAACGATCGGAACCCAGGATACTCAGCTCTTTCGCCTCCACCTCCGTCAGCGTCTGGAAGAGCGAACTGACTCTCAGATCGGAATCGTCTTCACGTTGGGGATAGCTGACAACGACGCTAGCTGCGCTGGCCACGAGCCGCGCGGTCAGCGTGTGTGCAAATTCCAGTTCCCTCTCCGGCGAAGACCGCGGCAGATCGAACTTGCGCTGCAGCCGAAACGGCAGGAATGCGTCGAGGCTGGGCGGCGGCGGCCACGCCTCATCGTGCATCCCCATGATCCAGAGGCGGTCAAAAACCAGGCCGGAAGTCTCGAACAGGCCGAGGATCTGAACCGGTGCCGGGTCTGACTCGGGCTGGAACTGCCCGGTTGAGGCCAGGCGATACAACCTCCCGACGGCCGCCTCCAGCCCTATGCTGCCGAGGACACTGTCCAGTCCGGCAAAGTCCGAAAGGAGTTCATGCCACTTTTTGATCGTCTGGAACTGAACACTGTCGAGGGGTCCGGCACCCGGCCATCCCATGGCTTCGAGAAGACCTGAGAACGATGCCGCCCAGTCGCTGGGCATCTGGTGAGGCGTTAACTCCTGCCGGAATTTGCGCCAGGCAATCAGTTGCGGCTGAAGCTCCGGACAGTGGTACGGGGCGTCGGCTCGCCCGGCCAAAGCAAGTACGTCCTGCAGTGAAACTTCCGGCTCTCTCAACGAACGTAGCGCGGCGTCCAGGAGAGCGCGGCTGGTCCACTCAGACGCCGCACCCTGAAGGAACGGAGATCGGAGAAGCCGGCCCAGCGTTTCCATCGGAATGCCATGAGGCCGGCTTTCGAGGATCAAAAATGCCGCGGCGATGATCGGGTACTCACCGAGCGGCAGCCCCAGGGAAATATTGAACAGGCGGTGAGTATCCCGATCCGGCCGAAGATGGCTTGTGGGATGAAATGCTTCAGAAAAGATGCGCTCCACGCGGCCTCGGCACTGTTCGAGATTGGCTACCGCAATCCCTATTCGAAACTCCGGCAAGCTTGCCTCCGTGTCGGTCTCCAGAATCCGCCGCGCCCATTCGGCTGCGGCACGGATTTCCCGGTCAGTGTCAACCAGACCGATGCGGACAGCATTACCCGGAGCCTGCGAGACCACCCGTTGTTCGACTTCTGTTCCCCGAGAGGTCAGCGTATCGAACAGTTGCTTCTGGACCGGCGTCAGTTCCAGGAACCCGACGATCTCAACCTGCTCGGGAACCGGAATCGCCCCCTCTCCAATACGGTCCGCGATAAAGACCGGCAACTCCGCGTTCGACAACCACCCGTTCTCCCTCGACCGCCGCCGGAACTCCCGCGCCCACCGGTAAAACACCTTCGAGTCGGTGGAGTCGTTCCATTCCGGTGCATCCCATGGAAGGTCCCATTCGCAGAGCAGTCCCCACGCTCTCAGTGCGGCTGCGGCCGTTGCCGGAACTTCCAGTAAGGGGCTCTCCCCATCGGCACGGATGATGTTCTCCCAGATCGCCCGCTCTTCAGACGGCCGAAGCAACCGTAGGGTCCCGCCAACTTCCCCGGAATACACTGACGTATCACAGAGTTCGGCAAGCCACGCCTGAAACGGAAGGATGTGCGCTGTCGGCCACGTCGAAAGACCGGCCGCCACCTGCTTCCGGTCGTATTCGCGCTGGAGCTCGCGGGACAGGCGCGTGGTTGCTGTGATGAGGGTCATATAGGGGAAGCTCAAGTCTCCAACATGATTACACCAAAAGGACCTTGTTGCATGGATCATCCCGAAGAATGTCTTATCATTGGTTTTTTCAACGCTGGGGGTAGTCTAAATGCCACATAAGTTCAACGCAGCGCGACGGCACAAGTTTGATAAGGTGCAGTACCGGGTGATCAACTGGGCGGAATATAACGAGAGCTTGCGCCAACGGGGTGACCTGACGATTTGGGTCAGTGAGGAGGCTCAAAGTGTGTGGAGCGCGCCGCGCCGCACGTCACGGGGTGGTCAGCGCAGATACTCGGATTTGGCGATCGAGACATGCCTGATGCTGCGCACGGCATACCATCTTGGACTGCGTCAGACACAGGGGCTTATGGGTTCCATCGGCACGCTCATGGGGTTGGATATACGGGTACCGGATTACTCCACGCTGTCGCGGCGCGCAAACGGGGTGAGCATCGCTCAGGTGATGAGGCAAGCAGGATCTGTGCCTATCCATCTGCTGGTCGACAGTACTGGCCTCAAGATCTTCGGCGAGGGCGAATGGCTAGCGCAGAAGCATAACACCAAGGGAATACGCCGCCGCTGGCGCAAGCTCCACCTCGGACTGGACCTCGCCAGCGGGGCGATTGTTTGCGCCGCTCTGACTCACGATAACGTTGGAGACAGCACAGCCTTACCCGGCCTCCTGGATCAGCTGGATGCCCCGGTCACGGGCTTTCTGGCTGACGGCGCCTACGATGGAGCGTCCACACGAAATCTGCTGAGGCAGCGGTATGGGGAGACCCTGGATGTGGTCATACCGCCGCCAAAGGACGCAGTGATCCGCCTGCAATCGGCGCGTGATGCGACCGTTCGGGATCGCCATATTGCCCAAATCCGCAGCAACGGGTGCATGGCCTGGCAGACGGCAACAGGGTACAACCAGCGCAGCCGAATAGAAACGCAGATGGGCCGTTGGAAGAGCGTCATCGGCCCCAAACTTAAATTCCGCAGCTTCTCCAGGCAGATCACGGAGGTCCAACTCGGCCGAAAAGTCCTGAACACAATGACCGCGCTCGGACGGCCTGTGTTCGAACGCATCTCCTGACGCTACGGCTTGGGAAAGGGAGAATTCCGTTTCCATCCCTATCCGTGCAACAAGGCTCATACTCCGCCCGAGTACGGTGCTCTTTGTAGACGTTTAGAGCTCGATCAATCTGCTGAATGATTTCTTCTCTAGTGGGCATGATTATGGGCTCGCGGTCCACAACACTGGAGTCGGCGCCTACTCCCAGGATGGAGGCTGCCATGGTTCGTAGTGCTCTCGGATACCTTCTTCAATATCGTGCAAGAGGTCGTAGGGTTTGTCCACCCGGTCTGGTGTAGCCTAGCCCACAAACGGGGTGAGCATCGTGATGAGGCAAGCAGGATCTGTGCCTATCCATCTGGTGGTCGACAGTACTGGCCTCAAGATCTTCGGCGAGGGCGAATGGCTAGCGCAGAAGCATAACACCAAGGGAAGCGGCGCGGTCTTCCCGAATAGAAACTCACGCCGCCCAGTCAGCGGACAACACCTCGGCCTGTTCGAGTACGGTCCGGGTCGCTTTCTCCTGCTTGTCCGGTGGGTAGCCGTATCTGCGCAGAGTGCGCTTGACCAGACGGCGGAGATTGGCGCGCACATTCTCGCGCAGGGTCCAGTCGATGGTAACGTTGCCGCGCACAGTCTCCACCAGCTCTTGCGCGATCGCTCGGAGGGTTTCGTCGCCGAGTACCCGGACCGCGCTGTCGTTGGTCTCCAAGGCGTCGTAGAAGGCCAGTTCGTCTTCCGATAGCCCGAGCCTCTCGCCGCGAGCGGTAGCCTCCCGCAGTTCCCGGGCCAGTTGGATCAACTCCTCGATCACCTGCGCGGCCTCGACCGCGCGGTTTTGGTAGCGGCGGAGGGTCTGCTCCAGCATCTCGGCGAATGATCGCGCCTGCACCACGTTTTTCTTCCGCCGGGTGGCAACTTCGCCCTTCAGAAGCTTCTGCAACAGCTCGACGGCGAGGTTGCGTTGGGGCATCCCCCGCACCTCGGCAAGGAATTCCTCCGACAGGATCGAGATATCGGGTTTCTCCAGTCCAGCGGCGGCGAAGATGTCGATCACCCCTTCCGATGCCACCGCTCGGGAGATGATCTGGCGCACGGCATGATCCAGCTCCTCTTCGGGGCGCGCATCGGCCGACGCGCGCTTGGCCAGCACCGACTGGACAGCTTGGAAGAAGGCCACGTCGTCGCGGATGCGGATCGCGTCCTCGTGGGGCACAGCGAGCGCGAAGGCTTGGGAGAGTTCGCGCACCGACTGCACGTAGCGGTCCTTGCCGTTTTCTTGCGTCAGGATGTGCTCCTGCGCGGCTGGTAGCAGGCCGAGGCGTTCCTGAGGCGTACCGGCAGTCCACTTGGACCGGTCGAAGCCGTGGAACAGACCGCCGCAGATTTCGTACTTCTCCAGCATCACCGCCGCCGCTTCCTCTTGATCGAGCGCGGTCTTTCCGGTGCCGCCGCTTTCGGTGTAGGTCGCCAAGGCTCGTTTCAGCTCGTGGGCTAAGCCCAGGTAGTCGACCACGAGCCCCCCCGGCTTGTCCTTGAACACGCGGTTGACCAGGGCGATTGCCTGCATCAGGCCGTGGCCGCGCATCGGCTTGTCCACATACATGGTGTGCAGGCTCGGCGCATCGAAGCCGGTCAGCCACATGTCGCGTACCAGCACCATGCGTAGCGGATCGCCGGGATCCCGGAACCGGTTTGCCAGCGCCTCACGCCGGGCCTTGTTTCGGATAAGCGGTTGCCAGTCGGGCGGATCGGACGCCGCGCCGGTCATCACCACCTTAAGGCGTCCCTTGTCGTCATCCGCGTGATGCCAATCGGGGCGCAGGCGCACCAACTCGCGATAGAGGGTGACGCAAATGCGTCGGCTCATACACACGACCATCGCTTTGCCATCGAGGGCCTCCAGGCGCTCCTCGAAGTGGGCAACGATGTCACGGGCGACGAGCTTGAGGCGTTTCTCGGTCCCGACGATGGCTTCAAGCTGCGCCCATCTGGTCTTGAGTCTTTCTTTGCGCTCGACCTCCTCCCCCTCGGTCGCTTCCTCGAACTCTGGGTCGATGGTTGGTTTCTCGCCCTCGGCGAGGGCCAATTTAGCCAAGCGGCTTTCGTAGTAGATCGGCACCGTCGCTTCATCCTCGACCGCGCGCTGGATGTCGTAGATGCTGATGTAGTCACCGAATACGGCGCGGGTATTGGCGTCCCGAAGCTCGATAGGCGTTCCGGTGAATCCAACAAAGGAGGCATTGGGCAGGGCATCGCGCATGTGGCGGGCATAGCCGTCGATAAAGTCGTACTGGCTGCGATGGGCTTCGTCAGCAATGACCACGATGTTACGGCGCTGGGAAAGCACCGGGTGGGTGTCGCCCTTCTCCTCGGGAAAGAACTTCTGGATAGTGGTGAACACCACGCCTCCCGAGTCAACCGCGAGCTTGGCGCGCAGATCCGCCCGGCTTGCCGCTTGCACCGGAGGCTGGCGCAACAGCTCCCGGCAGCGGGAGAAGGTGCCAAAGAGCTGGTCGTCCAGGTCGTTGCGGTCGGTCAGCACAACGATGGTGGGGTTGGCCATGGCCCGCTCGCGGATGATGCGCCCGGCATAAAAGGCCATGCTCAGGCTCTTGCCCGAGCCCTGGGTGTGCCAGATCACGCCGATGCGCCGGTCGCCTGGTGCGCCGCCCGCCTTGCGGCCCGGCTCATGGAGGGCGGCTTCTTCTTCGAGCTTCTCTGCCGTCTGACTCAACTCAGCCGCCCGCAGGGTCTCAGCGACCGCCACTTCAACCGCGTGAAACTGGTGGTAACCCGCCATTTTCTTGACGAGTGCACCACTACCGTCATCCTCGAAGACGATAAAGTCGCGGACCAGAGTCAAGAACCGCTTGGGCACACAGACGCCTTCCAGCATCACCTGGAGTTGGGGGAGGAGCACATCGGCCAGCGTTTCGCCCGAGATCGTGCGCCAGGGTTTGAACCACTCCCGCCCGGCGGTCAGCGTGCCGATACGCGCCTCCACACCGTCGGAGACCATCAGGACCGTGTTCATGGCAAATAGCGCTGGCAGTTCGACCTGGTAGGTTTGGAGTTGGCGCCAGGCGGTCCAGATCGTAGCGTCTTCATCCGTCGAGTTCTTGAGCTCGATTACCCCGAGCGGCAAGCCGTTGACGAATAGCACGATGTCGGGGCGGCGTTCATGCTTGTTCTCGACGACGGTGAACTGGTTGACTGCCAGCCAGTCGTTGTTGGCGGGATCGTCAAAATCGATCACGTGGGCCTGTTCGCCACGAACTGCACCGTCGGAAGTCCGGTATTCCACCGTGACGCCATCCACGAGCATGCGATGGAAGGCCCGATTGCGGGTTTCCAGTGTCGGTCCTTCCGGGTGGGCCAGTTTACGAAAGGCATCGTCCAGCGTTCCGACGGATAGATCCGGGTTGAGCCGGGCAAGGGAATCACGCAGGTGCTGCTCCAACACCACCTGTCCGTAGTCGGTACGCTCTGCGCGCGGCGTATCGGGGGCGATTTCGGGACCATGGACAATGCGCCAGTCCAGGCTCTCCAGCCAAGCGAGCGCGGCCTGTTCGATGACGGATTCCGTCACACCAATGTCACTCATGGCTGAACTTCTCCGCCGACTGAAGCTATGGTTTCGGAATCGGCGCCGCTGCCAAAGTCTGCGAGGTAGATGCGGTAGGTTTCTGGCTCCAGCGTGAACAGCACCTCGCTCGGGCGGAACTCAATTTCGAAGATCCGGAGGGGACCGAAGGTCTCGTCCAAGCTTTCGTTGAAGGCGCAGTTGTCGTCAAAGGACACCCTCGGTGCGGGCAGCGAGGTGCGGTCCTGGTGATGGACGCGGTGAAGGAAGCCTATGATCGCATCTGAGGCCTCGGCGGCGAGTAGAGCCTGAACACTCTCCATGATAGGGCGCGGGCCATCAGAGCCATGCGAGGCGAAGCCGCACTGGTTGCGCAACTCGCAGATGCCCTGGATGGCAGTGCTAAGTCCGGCCAGCGTTTTCTGTAGGCTCTTACGTGCCTCGGCATCATCACTGGCGGTCGACGGGAGGAAGGGCAAGTGCTGGATTGCGGACTTGAAGAGCTTCGGAAGATCATCGGTCGTGGCATAGGCTACCGAACGATCTCCGAGCACCGTGCGGCAAGTGCTCTCGATCAGCGTCTTTGCGAGATCAAAGGCGAGACCGGGTTTTTCGACGACGGCTTGCTCTATTCCATTTACCTGCTCCTCGATATGCGCAAGGCCCGCCGCCATGGCGTCGCGGGCGCCGTGCATGACGAAAGGAGCAGTTGGGATCTCGGCCATCATAGCGCCCGTTCGAGGAAGGTCTCGGCGTCCTTTACACGCACCTAACCTGAGATGAGCTTGGGAAGTAGCGTGTTTCGAATAGTGGCTAGGGGCGTCGACTCTTGCTGGGACGTCTGAATGCGCTCAAGTGCCGGTCTAGCAACGTCATCGAAGGAATGAATCAGCAGTGTTGGCGGCTGTGGGAATCGAAACGAAGGTACAGACTCCTTTGCGAGGTGCAGTACAGTCGTCCCCGTCGTATGTGCGTATGTGTGTGCCACGAACTCGTCGTTGCCCGCTAAGAAATAGAGAAACGCTCGTGTCATACCTTGGTGGCTCGGTCGGACGATCAACGTGTCGAGCGACGCTACCAGCGTTCGATATGTGGCAGCGGTTTGCACAATCGCTGGTCGTCCTATCACATCTGCGGCCTGTGTGACGTCAGTACAAGCGATTACGATCTCACCTGGATCAACGACTTGATCTGATTTGTACGTCCCAGAAAACGACTTCAGCCCTTCCGGGCGATACCCACCGCCACGGGCAAATGATTTGAGCGTGACTAAAGCTGTCTCTGATTCGATGAGTTCTTTGCTCTTGTAGGATCGTCCTTTAACCGTCTCCACCAAGTCTCCCAACGACCTGACCTCCCACCCCTCCGGAATCTTCCCCAACTCCGAGTCCACGAGCCGGTCAGGGAAGAGGTCGGCGAGGTGACTGGGCAGGCCGGTGTCGCGGCCTGCCATCTTGGCACGGACCGGTTCGAAATCGACGAACCAGGACTTGAACAGCGCCCGCGCCATCGCCTCCAGCGTTTCATTTATGCGCCGGTTCAGCTCGATCTTGTCGTCCAGCGTGCCCAGGATGTGCGCGATGGCGCGTTGTTCGGGAAGGGGTGGAAGGGAGACTGGAAGTGGATGAACATGGTTGCGATTCAGCGTTGGTACGCCACTACCTACGTTAAACTGCGCAAGATCAAGCGACTTGAGGAGGAAATAGCAGAAGCGGGGGTCATTACCTTTGAAGTCTTTCACCCAGAGTGTGGTGTTCAGAGGCCAGAAGTCATGTTTGATAAACTGACCACCTCCGAGGCTACCTGAACGACCGATTACGACCCCAGGACCTCGAACCACTGCTTCATTATGTGTCCCGACCGCCCCTGTGGATGCGATTACTAGATAGTTGCCGGGCTTACGCTCGGTCGTCGGCAAATCGAATCCCCGCTGCAAAGTTACCACCTCTCCGATCGTCGTGGCGCACCACTCACCCACCACATCCCTCTCCTCCCTCTCCACCAACACCACATGGGCACGCTCGATCTCGCAATGAAAGCTCTCCGGGAGGCGCGCCCAGTCGCGCGCTTCCACCAGGAAGGGGATAGTAGAGTCCTGCAGTGCTTCGATGAAATCGGCCAGACGAGAAGTGTTGATCTCGGCAAGTCTCGGGCCGCGCAGCACCAAATCCAGGTCGCTCCCGCCATGGCTCTGGCCATTGACCCGGCTGCCATAGGCCCAGACCTCCACGTCGGGCAGATGCTTGCACAGCAACGCGGTGATCTCTTCGTGGTGCCTCGGCGAAAGATGCAGCCCTTCACCCATCGTCCGCCTCTTCGATCACACCGGCAAGCGCCTTGGCATCGGCGATGAAGTTGGGTAACAGCTTCAAGGTGGTTTCAGCAAAGCCTTCGCCATAGTCGTGTGCGGTGTCGTTGCGATTATCACGGTACTTCAGCCAGCGCTCGCACGTGTCTGGATCGATCAGCCCATGTTTGACGGCGTGCCGGAAGAGATCCTTGAAGACCAGACGGTCCGCCTGGCGGTTGCTGGAGAAATAGGCTCCGAGTCGCTTCCTCAGCAACTTACCGCTCTGCTCCAGGACGATTTCAAACTCTTTGACGCAGGCCGCTCGGTAGATGTCATAGGCGATGTCGTCCGGGTCGCTGCGCTTGAGTTCGCCCAAGGCGCGTTCCAACGTGTCGAGACAGCGTCTGAGGAACGCCGTGTTGATGTTCATGATCCACGGCTCCCAAATCCCAACGCCTTCAGGTTCTCGGCGATGGCGGCATCCAGCCTCGCGCCTTCGGCCTGCTGCTCCCTCAACTGCGAGACGAGCCGTTTCATCTTCTCCTCGAACGGCTCCCCATCTTCCTCCTGGGCTTCCGCACCGACATAGCGGCCGGGGGTCAGCACATGGCCGTGCTTGCGGACTTCTTCCAGTACTGCGGCCTTGCAGAAGCCGGGCACGTCGGCGTAATCGCCCACACCTTCCCCTCCCCGCCAGGCATGGTATGTATCGGCGATACGGGTGATGTCTTCATCGGTGAGTTCGCGATGCGTGCGGTCCACCATCCGGCCCATCTTGCGGGTGTCGATGAAAAGCACTTCACCCCGCCGGTCACGAAACTTGCCCCCTTTGCGGTCGCGGGCGAGAAACCACAGGCAGGCCGGGATCTGGGTCGAGTAGAAGAGTTGACCCGGTAGCGCGACCATGCAGTCCACCCGGTCGGCCTCGATCAGACTCTTGCGAATGCCGCCTTCGCCGGACTGGCTCGATGACATTGAGCCGTTGGCGAGTACGAAGCCAGCGGTGCCAACCGGGGCTAGGTGGTGAACGATATGCTGCACCCAGGCGAAGTTGGCGTTCCCCTTGGGCGGGGTGCCGTATTGCCAGCGCTTATCCTCGGTGAGCCGCTCACCGCCCCAGTCGGAGATGTTGAACGGGGGATTGGCGAGGATGAAGTCGGCCTTGAGGTCAGGGTGGCGGTCGTTGTGGAAGCTGTCGCCATGGGCGATCTGCCCTTCAATGCCTCGGATGGCGAGGTTCATCTTGGCGAGGTGCCAGGTGGTGTAGTTCGATTCCTGCCCGTAGATCGAGATATCGGTCCGGGTGCCCCTGGGGGATTTTCTTCCATTTCCATTGCCGCTGGCGTGTGCACGGATGAATTCGACCGATTGCACGAACATGCCGGAAGAGCCACAGCAAGGGTCATAGACCCGTCCTGAAAAAGGCTCCAGCATCTCGACCAGGAGCTTGACCATGCAGCGGGGGGTGTAGAACTCGCCGCCCTTTTTGCCCTCGGCGCTCGCGAACTGCGACAGGAAGTATTCGTAGACGCGTCCGAGCACGTCCTTCGATTTGGCTTCGGCACCACCTACCCGGATGTTGCTGATAAGGTCAATAATTTGGCCGAGCCGCTGTTTGTCGAGTGCGGCGCGGGCATAGTCCGTGGGCAGCACGTCCTTGAGCGCCGGGTTGTCGCGCTCGATCCCGGCCATCGCATCGTCGACGAGCTGGCCGATGGTGGGTTGTTTTGCCTGGGCCTTGAGATGTGTCCAGCGGGCCTCGGGCGGCACCCAGAAGATATTCTCGGCGCGGTACTCGTCCGGGTCCTCCGGGTCAGCGCCTTGTTCCCTTTCGCCTTCGAGGAGGGCGTGCCTCTCCTCGAAGGCATCGGAGATGTATTTCAAGAAAATCAGACCGAGAACAACATGCTTGTATTCGGCCGCATCCATGCTGCCCCGCAGAGTGTCCGCCATGCGCCAGAGCTCGGCATCATAGCCCGTCGTGGCACCGTGGGCACCCGGCTTAGCGTCAGAATCGGATTGCGGTTTCTTCAGTTGTCCCCGTGCCATACTTCATTCTTCCTCAGGCAATCGACCGGCATCACCTAGCCAACACCCGCAGAGAAACCAATCATGAACCGAAACTTTGGTGACGCTCCCTGATCAGCACGCTTGGTCCTGTAACAGCACGACACCCTCAAGCCGTGCTGCCTTCTGATCGAACGTATACAGGGGGTGGGCTCCGGATCGTTCAGCTGCGGCCAGTATCATCAGGTCGGAAAATCCTGTGCCGCCTGTGCGGAAGTGAAAGGCCGCACGGGCTACATCGTCGGCTGCCTCGATCACGAGACCCTCGGTCGACACCAGTTCTTCCAATACCGCCGCAATCTGGTCAGGGGTATAGCCGTAGGCGCGTTCCAGCACCCAGGCAAGCTCAACAGTAACCTCGCGGCAGATGTAGCCGGGACGGTCAGCCGTGAGCGACTCCAGTAATGACCGGGCGGCCTCGGCCTGTTCGGTGTCGTCGCGTACCAGATAGCGGGCGAGGATGTTGGTATCGAGTGCGATCATCCCTTACACGCCCCGTCGGCTATGGACTGCTCCATTTCCTCCACGGTGACAGCGGGACCGTTGTGCTGTAGCATGCCGAACAGTCGACTGATCGGGCGAACGGCCAGGATTCGCACCGCTCCGTTGGAAATAACGTAGCGCACCCGGTCTCCAGCCTGTACACCAAGTGTCTCCCGCACGGGCTTGGGTAGTGTCGTCTGTCCCTTCTTGGTAATAGAGGACTCGATCATGGTGACCCTCCAATCGCCTTCCAGTATGCACTAATTGCTTACTTAAAGTAATAGGGTAAGGCAGTTTCCATAGTAGCCACCCCTGGTCTCTGAGCTTCCATTTGTCCCTGTGAGGGGCGTTGGTGCATGAATCGGTGTAAGCGAGCACGCTAGCGGCGGGGGTGGGGTCCAGTCCATCATAGAGATCGGGGGGTAACGTCATGGTCGCAGCGAAGTCGAGCCGAGTCAACCGCCAGTACAAGACGAAGTACAGAATCCGGAACTGGAGGGAGTACGAGCGTGGCCTCAGGAGCCGCGGCGACGTCACGATCTGGCTGAGCGAGGATGCAATTGCCGCGTGGGTACCACCGAAGAACGGTCTTCGCGGAGGCCAGCGGCGGTACTCGAACCTCGCGGTCCGGACCGCGTTGACGCTGCGGGTCGTCTTCAGCCTGCCGCTCCGCCAGACCGAGGGGTTCCTGGACTCGCTGCTCCGCTTGATGGGCCTCAACCTCAAGGCCCCGGACCACACCACACTCTCGCGCCGGAACCAAATCGTTGCGGTGCCGCCCCTGACCCGATCCTACGACGGCCCGATCGACTTGATCGTCGATTCCACAGGGCTGAAGATTCTGGGTTGCGGCGAATGGAACGCGCACAAGCACAAGGCATCAAAGAAACGCCGGGATTGGCGGAAGCTGCACATCGGGGTGGATGCCGAGGGGTTCATTGTGGCGGCCGAACTCACAGCGAGCAGCCGGGACGACGCCTCCACACTCCCTGCTCTTCTCGACACAATCGAGGTTCCCATCCGGCGTTTCACCGCAGACGGAGCCTACGACCACAGGTCAGTCTACGATCAACTCAGCGCGGCCGGTACAGAGAACGTCGTGATTGTGATTCCCCCTCGTCGCTCTGCGGTGTCGGCGGGGCCAACGGACGGCCCATGGGCGCAGCGTGACACGGCTCTTGAGAGGATTCGCCAGGTCGGGCGACGAGAGTGGCAGAAGGAGTCGGGCTACCGACAGCAGGCGCGCGTTGAAAACAGCTTCTTCCGATACAAGTCCGTGCTCGGAGGCGGATTGAAGGCGAGGCACGGCAAAGCACAAAGGAGAGAAGTTGCGATCGGGTGTCACATCCTCAACCGGATGGCCGAGCTGGGTAGGCCGAAATCCTGCGCTGTGGTGTCCTGAACGAGAAGTTGGAAAAGCGCCCCCACTCGCGCCGCAGTTGAATCATGCAACAGCGCTGCGGCACTGCGGAAAGTCTATCCGGCGACCGGTGAGCAACGCTGCTGGCTCCACAAGACGGCCAACGTGCTCAATAAGCTGCCGCAGAGCATGCAGGGCAAAGCCAAGCAGGCGCTGCGCGACATCTATCTTGCCGAGAGTCGGCAGACGGCGGAGGCCGCTCTGGACCGTTTCAAGAACCTATACGAGAAGAAGTTCCCCAAAGCGGTCGAGTGCCTGGAAAAAGACCGCCAAGTGCTGCTGGCTTTCTACGACTTTCCGGCCGAGCACTGGGGGCACTTGCGGACGACGAACCCGATCGAGTCCACCTTTGCGACGGTCCGTTTGCGGCAGCGACGAACGAAGGGTTGTGGCAGCCGCGAAGCGTCGTTAACGATGGTCTTCATGCTGGCCCGCCAAGCCGAGCGCCACTGGCGACGCCTGAACGGTTCGGAAGTGATTGTGGTTCTTCCGGGTTTCTAGTGGGCGAGTGAGGCTCGGTGGTAGTCTCGCGGGATGCAAGACCGCGAGCTATACCGCCAGATTCTGGGCATCGAAAGTCCCTGGAAAGTCGTGCGAGTGGAGCTGCGCCGAGCCGACGGCGAAGTCCACGTCTTCCTCGAACACGACGAGCAAGTCCGCTGGCCGTGCCGCCAATGCAGCGCCGTGTGCGCACTCCACGATCATCAGCCCGAACGCCGCTGGCGTCACCTCGACACCTGTCAGTACCGCACGATCCTGCACGCCCGGCCGCCGCGCAGCGACTGCTCCGAGCACGGGCCGCGCGTCGTGCGACTGCCCTGGGCCGAGGCTTCCAGCCGCTTCACCGCGCTGTTTGAAGCTCTCGCGATCTCGTGGCTGAAGGAAGCCAGCCAGCAAGGCATCGCCGAGTTGCTGGCGCTGAGCTGGGACGAGATTCACGGCATCCTGGAACGCGCCGTGCAACGTGGGCTCGAACGTCGCGCGGCAGAGCCGATTCCCTACCTGGGCGTCGACGAGAAGAGCTTCCGCAAGCGCCATCGCTATCTCACCGTCGTCAACGATCTCAACCGCTCGCGCGTGTTGTTCGTCGCCGAGGGACGCCGCCAGGCCAGCCTGGACGGCTTTTGGAAGACGTTGAGCGCAGAGCAACTCGCCCGAGTCGAGGCCGTCGCGATGGACATGTGGGATCCTTACGTCGCCTCGACCCGGGAGCATCTCGACGAATCGGAGAAAAAGATCGTTTACGACAAATATCACATCGCGGCGCATCTGGCGAAGGCGGTGGACCAGGTGCGGCGGGCGGAGAACAAGCGTTTACTGGCCCTCGGCGACGAGCGTTTGACAGGCACGAAGTACGCTTGGCTGCGGCATCCGGCGAACTTTTCCGAGGACGCCTGGCGCGAGTTCCGCGCGCTGCGCGAAAGCGACTTGAAGACGGCGCGGGCGTGGGCGTTGAAGGAAACGGCTATGCGGCTGTTCGACTATCGTCGCGAATCGGCGGCGCGAGCTTTCTTCGAGCAATGGCGCGGCTGGGCGAGTCGCAGCCGGCTGACGCCGATGGTCACCGTAGCGCGGATGTTGACGGCTCGCCTCGAAAACATACTCACGTGTCTGAAACACCGCATTACGAACGCGGTCAGCGAGGGGTTGAACTCAAGGATTCAATGGGTCAAGGCCACGGCGCGCGGTTTCCGCAATCAACAGAACTTCATCAACGCCATCTACTTCCACTGTGGGAAACTCGATCTGGCTCCTTCGCCCACTTAAAACCCGGAAGAGCCGTGATTGTTCATGTCTTAGAGGGAAAGGTTTTCAAGGATGGATTGATGGTTCAGGAAAACGCCGCCTGACCTCGCCCATCCACAACATTTGACGATATCTCACACAGCAAAGCCCAGGATACCGGTCATGATCAATAAAAACCTGGTGGCATACGTTCGTGGGTTCACTAGGTTATCCTCCGTCCTTCGCGATTGTTCGCCAAGCGCTCGCGCACACTCTACACCTGCATGCGCCAGCAGACCAAGCGTAGACTTTGCGAGATTCTAAAGTCAATAGTACTTGCATGGTACGGAAGGAACAGTACTTTTCACCTGGGGAGGCTCAGTCCTGTTTGGGAAACGATCTGATTCATCTCCACGCTATGACCCCACTACCCGGGGTGCCCTCTCCCTGGGCGTGTTTTTCGGCGGCTTAGCGGCGCTCATGACTCAATCGGCGGCAATAGCGATCTGCTCGGGGTGAAACTCACGCGTCCGAGGCTCGCCCTTGAAGTGAACTCGCGCGCGGTCGTGAAAGACCTGTAACAGGATGCCCGCTCCCTCGGGCGTCAGCACCCGGTGATCCAGCAGTGCATAAAGCTTCGCCGAGGGAACGCCGAATTTCCGCTCAGCCGCGAGACACTCAGGGGGCCACAGGGGCTCGGAAGCCGGCCCGGACTGCCGCCCCAGCAGCGCCAAGGCCTCGGGTTTTTGCCGGCGCAGAACCTCCACGGCCTCGGCCACGGGCTGGGGCGTGGGGTCGGGAATGCGGCAACGAATGCGGTCTCCTTCGAGCCTGACTCGGCCGCCTACTACTTCGATGGCGTGGACCGCCTGCGTAACGGTCATAGATCAGTTTCTTTCCATTCTCTGGCCGGCTGGCCGGGGGCGTCGGAGGGTAGTTCCCGTGGTCGCATCGCAGTGTCGCTGCTGCTGGGTGTGGGCCAAAACTCGCCTCTTGGCGGCTGCCCGCCCCTTCGAAGGGGCTCAACTTCTTCGAAGGGGCTCACCCCCTGCGGCTTGAGCATCTTCGGGAAATTTGAGCACCTTCGGTGGCAGGCTCCACTCCCAGCCGCCGGCAAAGCCGCATTTACGCACCGAGATTTTCAGAGCCTCCTTGGCTCGTCGAACGGTTGCCCACGAAAGGCCGGCCGCGTTCGATTGTCGCTTGACCTCCTCCGAGGAGACCGGCCCCTCGGCCAACAACTCGGAGAGAAACGCCTCCGCCTCAGTCAAGGCGTCGCCTCGTTCGTGGGCGCTTCCTCCGGCGGCGATAATTTCGGAAGCGGTGGTAGTGACTTCCCCTGGAACCCACAGGAGTGAAGTAGTCGGCAGCTCCCCGGCTTCAGTACGGACGGTTGTCGGCTGAATCTCGAAGGCCAAGCCGTTTCCATCAGCGCCTAAATTGTTTTTCAACGGCACGAAGAGACGACGGGCAGCGTTGTGGGGATCCTTGCCCACAAGCCAGGCGGAGCGGGCGGCGGCGACGAACGCAAGAGAGCCGGTTACCCGGCTCAATGCGTCGGCGTGGGCGTTTTTGTTCAGGTGAGCTATGGCGAGAACCGCCACGCGGCGTTCAGCCGCCAGCGCAGCCAATGGAGCCAGTAACCCCCGGACAGACGCATCGCGGTGAGAGTCTAACTCGCCCAAATATGCGGAGATGGGATCAACAACCACTAGCGCCGCGTCCGGAATTTTCTCCAGGGCCGCGCTGAGCTTGTCAATATCGTCTACTAGGCGGATCTCTCGGGGCACTTCCCGGCCTTCCGGGGTGAAGCCTGCCCTGACGCCCCGAATAATATACACTCGATCAAGGTTTGCGCCATTGGCCATAAGGCGCGGAATGATCGTGTCGGCGGGATCGTCTTCGGCGCTCAGAATCAGCGTGTCTCCGAGACAACCCGGCGCGCCGTCCGGCCAGTTCCACCCCTGGCTGGCGGTGGCCGCCAAAACCAGCGCGAGTTGAGATTTGCCGACGCCCGGGTGCCCGACGAGTAGAGAGAGTTTGCCACGGGCGATGCGGCCGGGCCACAGCCAATGGATCGGCACGGGCTTAATATCGGCGGCGGGGGTGAGGATGATCGAGTTCCCGTCAACCTTCAGGCGCGGATACAAGTCTTCAGCCTGCCGTACGACTTCTGCGCGTTCGATCGGGGGTTCGCACCGCGCCCCCCCCCCAGCCGACGAGGGCGGCTTCAAACTCGTCGTACGATTTACAGCCCGCACGGATACGGCGGGCAAAGCCTACTAGCGAGTCGTGGCGTTTTCCTTTCTGAACGCGGTTGCCTGGCTCGCCGACATGGTGATCGGGTTGTTGTTCGCGGCTTGGGGCGGACGAGGCCTGATCCAACAGTTCCAGCAGCCAAGGGGGGGCTGGCGGAGGTTCGCCTTCCAGCGGCCGCTGAAGCCATTTGTAATGCCCGCCGGAGACGTGGCGGCTCGACTCGACGAGAAAGTAGGCCGCACCGGAACGAGCGTCAAGCCCAGGGCCGAAGCGCTCCGGCCGGCTCGTGATCGTCAGCCCGTCGGGGAGGGTGAACAAGTGGTGGCGCCCGCCGCCGCCCGAGACGGCGGACCACTCAACTGGTAGGGGGGTGTGTTCGCGCTCAAGCCGGGCAAGGGTGACAAGGCCGTTCTTGGCTTTGTCGGCGTCCAGCAGCAGTCGATGGGGTCCAAGCACAGCGCCGATGTTCGCCACCGGCCAATGACTCCACCAACTGCGGATCGTGTCGCCGTCAGTTGTGGCCGCGTCCTGCCACTTGGCAATTAGTGGATGTTTTGCAGGCGAGCGACAGCCGCGGCCTTGCGAACAGGCACAGGCGGTCCCCGCCGGCCACCAGCATGGCACAACGCGCAGGCCGAGCTTGGCGTAGCGTAGCGCGCAGCGCAGCATGACGCCCCCGTCAGCCATTGTGTCGCTCTGCTCCCTGGAGGAGTTGGCGCGGCGCGTAAGTCCCCGCTGGCGGTTCGCCGCGCTCGCGGACGCGGCTAATCCAATCTTCAATCTCGTCGGCTGGCCACAAGGCAGCCCGTCCGAGATGGCAAGGCGGCGGCATTCTGCCGTCGGCGCAGCGCGCGTAAATCGCCGATCGTCGCAGCCCAACGACGCCCATTACCGCCGGGAGCCGCAGAAGTTTTTGGATGTTCGGCATACCCCATTTTTGCCCAGGCTCGAAGAAACGCCCAGGACATAAGGGGGGGGGGGTACTTTTTATGTCCGGTCGGCCAGGCTGAAGCCGATCGCCGACGCGGTACGACTTACCGCTTTTCGAACAGCATCGCCGTCAATTGCATCGCGCAACGAAGCGTTATAGCGCTCCGCGACGCAGTCGTAGGCTAAACGCTTGCAGACCCTCAGTACGAGCCATTCGTAGTGGACCTGGAGACTGTCGGCGCTCCTCCGGCGTTTTCTCACGGTCGGAGAATACCCAAGGTCCGAAGCAGTTTTTTTGGCCGACGTTCGGTAGGATTTCAGGCGTCTGTGCAATTGCGTTTCCGCCCTTTGTGCGAACTGTTCCCAAGACTCAGACCCAAACTTCCATCCATCGTCCAGAACAAACTCAAACTTCCCCGCTGTAAGACTGAAACCCAACGATTCGGGGGTGGCGGTGGGTGTCTTCGAAATATCGAGACGCTGGGCGCTTTCGGTGTCCAGATTCCAGGCGAAAATGCAGTGCAATCCGTGTTCCGGCACCCACAAGTTCTGGTGCGGCCGAAGATGATACCGATTGGCCCACTCCGTGACGGCCGACCACATTACCTCGAAAGTACGCCCTTCCGAGAACGCTCGCATTGCAACTGGTAGAACGCAATCACGTAAGTCGTCGAGCACCTCGTGTGCCTGGCTCGCAATTGCCTCAAAGAAACGCCGTCGTCCCGCCGACACGACAGGGTCATACCATTCCTGGCGGTAGAAGTCCGGAAGATCTGGATCTCGCGGTTTGCGGGGCACAGGGCGATCGCTCCTAAGCCGTATCACTCACGGCGGCTGTAGTCCACAAGAAACAAGTTCAACACTAAATGGCGCGCCAAACAACTCAGCTTGGAAGCCTAGGGACTAAAACCAGAGGTTCTTCCGGGTTTCTAGTGGGCGAGTGAGGCTCGGTGGTAGTCTCGCGGGATGCAAGACCGCGAGCTATACCGCCAGATTCTGGGCATCGAAAGTCCCTGGAAAGTCGTGCGAGTGGAGCTGCGCCGAGCCGACGGCGAAGTCCACGTCTTCCTCGAACACGACGAGCAAGTCCGCTGGCCGTGCCGCCAATGCAGCGCCGTGTGCGCACTCCACGATCATCAGCCCGAACGCCGCTGGCGTCACCTCGACACCTGTCAGTACCGCACGATCCTGCACGCCCGGCCGCCGCGCAGCGACTGCTCCGAGCACGGGCCGCGCGTCGTGCGACTGCCCTGGGCCGAGGCTTCCAGTCGCTTCACCGCGCTGTTTGAAGCTCTCGCGATCTCGTGGCTGAAGGAAGCCAGCCAGCAAGGCATCGCCGAGTTGCTGGCGCTGAGCTGGGACGAGATTCACGGCATCCTGGAACGCGCCGTGCAACGTGGGCTCGAACGTCGCGCGGCAGAGCCGATTCCCTACCTGGGCGTCGACGAGAAGAGCTTCCGCAAGCGCCATCGCTATCTCACCGTCGTCAACGATCTCAACCGCTCGCGCGTGTTGTTCGTCGCCGAGGGACGCCGCCAGGCCAGCCTGGACGGCTTTTGGAAGACGTTGAGCGCAGAGCAACTCGCCCGAGTCGAGGCCGTCGCGATGGACATGTGGGATCCTTACGTCGCCTCGACCCGGGAGCATCTCGACGAATCGGAGAAAAAGATCGTTTACGACAAATATCACATCGCGGCGCATCTGGCGAAGGCGGTGGACCAGGTGCGGCGGGCGGAGAACAAGCGTTTACTGGCCCTCGGCGACGAGCGTTTGACAGGCACGAAGTACGCTTGGCTGCGGCATCCGGCGAACTTTTCCGAGGACGCCTGGCGCGAGTTCCGCGCGCTGCGCGAAAGCGACTTGAAGACGGCGCGGGCGTGGGCGTTGAAGGAAACGGCGATGCGGCTGTTCGACTATCGTCGCGAATCGGCGGCGCGAGCTTTCTTCGAGCAATGGCGCGGCTGGGCGAGTCGCAGCCGGCTGACGCCGATGGTCACCGTAGCGCGGATGTTGACGGCTCGCCTCGAAAACATACTCACGTATCTGAAACACCGCATTACGAACGCGGTCAGCGAGGGGTTGAACTCAAGGATTCAATGGGTCAAGGCCACGGCGCGCGGTTTCCGCAATCAACAGAACTTCATCAACGCCATCTACTTCCACTGTGGGAAACTCGATCTGGCTCCTTCGCCCACTTAAAACCCGGAAGAGCCAAACCAGAATCTCCGATTTGGCCATCCGGCTCGTTGATGATAAATCCGTTGCGATGAAAGGTTCCGTGCCAAGGGGTGCGTTTCGGTCCCAAGCGCGTGCGGTGTTGGGGGCCTGATTGGGGACCAAAGACTAGTACGAATAGATAAGTAGCTTGCCATTAGGTAGATAACTGCTAGATCTGGCGGAGAGGGGGGGATTCGAACCCCCGGTGGAGCTATAAACCCCACGACGGTTTAGCAAACCGCTGCTTTCGACCTCTCAGCCACCTCTCCGCGGTGTAAACAGGTCGACGCGCGATACTTGCTGATTTAAACCCAATCTAACACACTCTTGAGCCTGCGAGACCATCTCGGAAGCCCAATTAATCCCGGTTTTAGAGGCCATCCTGCACCAGTTCCCTTTCCTGGTCCGGGGCTTTCATGCCGACAACGGCTCGGAGTTTCTCAATCACCGGGTCGAGAAACTGTTGCACAAGCTGCTGGTGGGCGAGTTCACCAAGTCGCGGGCGCACCGCACGACCGAGCTCGCAGCACAACCCGGCAGAGCTTCCCCCTCCCCCTTACCCCCCCCTCGCCATCCCCACACCTAAATCCTCTATAAAGGAGCTCGCTACCCACCTCCGTGCCCTTACCCACCCAGACCTGTTTCAGGCTCATTCTTGGATTGGAAAATGCTCTGTTGCAGAGGCGGACCTTGGTGCGCCAGCCCTTGAAGCTGTTCGCACGAATCCTCCGCCGCCGGGACAAGTGTCAGCGTCTGGACTCTTCACGCCCGATACTCCGCTACCCATTTGACCGCGGGATGCCCAGGTGGATTAACCTGGTAGTGAACAGATTGGAACCTGGGAAAGGACCCGACGGAGATGCGGAAAACTTCAACCCTGACGCTCGCCTTGCTGCTGGCCGGCATGGCAGCTCCCGCTGCTGAGTTTGAAGGTCATCTGATGGACACCATGTGTGCCGCCACACGGCTGAACCAAGCCGCCGGCCACACCCTTCGCTGCATCAAGAACTGCTCGAAGAGCGGCTTTGGGCTCGTCACCAAGGGGGGGGGCAGTATGTCCGCTTCAATGAAGCCGGTAATGTCAAGGCGCTGCGAGCACTCAAAGAGACCGCGAAGCAGGACAATCTACTTGTGAAGGTCAGCGGCGAAATGAAGGACGGTGTGATTCAGGTGGACAAGCTTACAATCGAATAACTCTCCTTGGCAAGCGAATCCCTTGCGAGGACCTCGCCAAGTCTCGCCGACCGGACGGAATCCTATCCGCGAAACTCAGCGCGACGATCAGGGCGCTCATGGTGAGTGGGTTCGGCAAGTGTCGTTTGTAGCAACGTGAGCTCCCCGGCCAGGCGACAGGAGGCTTGTGTTTTCCGAAGAGTGAGCAGATCCAACGGGAGTCAGGCTGGGGACGTTCAATCAAGAGAATGCCAATGAGTTCGAACAAACGGCAAGGCGACGGCGGCGGAGGCGCCCCCCGTCGCCGCCAGAGGCGGAGCGGAGCGGGGGAGAAAGGCCTTGTCAACCAGCGTTCCCAGGTGGTTGAGATTGCCTCGCGACTTGGCGCGCAGCCCATCGTTGCATTTGACACGGAGTTCGTTCGCGAAAAGACCTTTTTCCCTCAACTCGGTCTGGTTCAAGTCGCCGACCAAGAGGAAGCCTGGCTCATTGATCCCCTGGCGTTATCGGCGGCGGATCTCGGCCCGCTGCTCGACGTTCTTACCGATCCGAACATTCTCAAAGTCGCCCACGCCATCGAGCAAGACCAGGAATGTCTTTATCACCACTGTGGCGTTGTGGCGTCACCGGTGTTGGATACGACGATCGCCGCGGGGCTCACCGGACACGGCGAGCAGATCGGCCTAGCGGCCCTTCTTCAAAAGCTGCTCCACGTCCGGCTGGCCAAGGGATACACTCGCACTGACTGGTTGCAGCGGCCCCTGCCGACCGCCATGGCGGACTACGCACTAGCGGATGTGGCGCATTTGGTCGCAGCCGCGGAAAAACTGCTTGCGGATCTGGAACGGCGGGGAAGGCGAGATTGGGCCCTCGATCTTTCCGCCGCATACGCCGAGCCACAGCGCTACGAGACAAATGTCGATGCCGTAACACTGAGGTTGGCCGCGGGCAGTCGCCTTGACGAACTGACCTATGCTGTCCTGCGAAGTCTCGTGGAATGGCGGGAAAAGTGGGTTCGGGAAGTGGACCGGCCGCGCCGCTGGCTGGCGGACGACAAGGTACTCGTCGGCCTGGCTCGGGCCCGACCGGCACGGCGAGAGGACCTGAAGCAGTTTCGCGGCCTGGGCATCAAGGCGGACAGCCCTCGCGCCGACGAGCTTGTTCAGGCTATTCGACGGGGTCTTGAAACTCCTCCCGAAAACCGAGTTCCCCCGCCGAAGAACCTCAGGCCCGAACCCGCCGAGGTGCCGGCTCTGAATCTGTTGAAATGCTTCGTCAATCAATTGGCAAGCGAACAGGAAGTCGCGGTCCGCTATCTGGTCGACTCGGAGTCCCTATTGCTCCTGCTACGCCGCGACTTCAAAACCCTCGAAGAGCTGCAAGGGGCAGCGCTTCTCAGCGACGGCACAGTCGATTTGTTGGGCGACCAGATCATCCAGTTTCTAAACGGACGAATCAGCTTGAAGCTGTCGAAGGGGCGGGTTGCGCAAGTCAATACCGCCGCCGACTCCTTCGGGACGACGTGAATTCGGGCAGGCGCTTTGCACACCAGTCCGTGAAGACGCGCCGCTAGCTAGGCCCGCTTTGGTGGGCAGACATTTTACCTGTCCAGGGCGTGGCGGTCGAAGTATTCTGTGGTACAGCCTCCTAAGCCGTTCTCATTGTCTCTTCCTTGCCTTGGGCGAGCGCGGCCTGCGCGGCGGCCAATTTGGCGATCGGCACGCGGTAGGGCGAGGCGCTGACGTAGTCCAGCCCGGCGTGGACGCAGAACTCGACGGACTTGGGGTCGCCGCCGTGCTCGCCGCAGATGCCGACTTCGAGGCCGGGACGCGAGCGGCGTCCCTTTTCGACGGCGATCTTAATCAACTGGCCTACCCCTTCAGCATCGAGCACGGCGAAGGGGTCCTCAGTGAAGATGTTCTTCTCCCGGTAGTCGCTGATGAATCCGCCCGAGTCGTCGCGCGAGAAGCCGAAGGTGGTTTGGGTAAGGTCGTTGGTGCCAAAGCTGAAGAACTCGGCTGCCTCGGCTACTTTGTCCGCAGTCAATGCCCCGCGGGGCACCTCGATCATCGTCCCGACCAGGTAGTCGACGCTGACGCCTGCTTTGGCGAAGACCTTCTCGGCTGCTTCGACCACGATTTTCCGTTGGTGCTCGAGTTCTTTGACGTCGCCGACCAGCGGAATCATCACCTCGGGAATGACCTTGATGCCTTTCCGGACACATTGTAAGGCCGCTTCGAAGATGGCCTGCGCTTGCATTTCGGTGATTTCCGGGTAGGTGATACCGAGTCGGCAGCCGCGGTGCCCGAGCATGGGATTGAACTCGTGCAGCTCGTTGACGCGGTCAAGCAGCGCTTGCTTCTCGGCGATCCGCTTCTTGGGCTTGCCGAGCGCGCGCATTTCGGCGATCTCGACCATCAGATCTTCGCGTTTGGGCAGGAACTCGTGCAGCGGAGGGTCGAGCGTGCGCACGATCACCGGATAGCCGTCCATCACCTTGAATAAAGCGGCAAAGTCACGGCGCTGCATGGGTAGAAGCTTGCGGAGGGCTTTGCGGCGGTCTTTTTCGTTGTCGGCCAAGATCATCGTCCGCATGTGCTCGATGCGCTTACCTTCGAAGAACATGTGCTCGGTACGGCACAGGCCGATGCCTTCGGCGCCGAAGCTCCGTGCGGTTTTAGCCTCTCGGGGAACCTCCGCGTTCGTGCGCACGCCGATGGTGCGGAATTCGTCGACGAAGGCCATGAATCTTTCCAGATGCCCGCCCGAGGGATCGGGATCGATCGTCGCCGCCTGTCCGCCGAAAACCTCGCCCGTCGAGCCGTCGAGCGAGATCCAATCTCCTTCCTTGAGGGCCGTTTTTCCGGCGCGGATTCGTTTCCTTTTTGGGTCGACAAGAATGCCTCCCGCGCCGGCGACGCACGGGCTGCCCATCCCACGCGCAACGACGGCGGCGTGGCTCGTCATTCCTCCACGAGAGGTGAGAATGCCCTTGGCCACCTCCATGCCATGGATGTCGTCCGGCGTCGTCTCGCCGCGGACGAGGACGACGGGCCCGCCGCGCGCCTTTTCGACCGCGTCGTCCGCGGTGAAGACGATCTTGCCGACGGCGGCGCCCGGCGAGGCGGGCAGCCCTTTCGCCAGCAGTTGGAGTTGCTTTCTCGACTTGGGCTCCAGTACCGGGTGTAGCAGTTGGTCGAGCTGGAGCGGCTCTACCCGTAAAACCGCTTCCCGCTTCGAGATGAGCCCTTCTTCCACCATCTCGACAGCGGTGCGGACGGCGGCCGGGCCGGTGCGCTTGCCGTTGCGCGTCTGCAACAGGTAGAGCTTCGACTCCTGAATCGTAAACTCGAAGTCCTGGATGTCGCGGTAGTGCTTTTCGAGGTTGCCGGTGATCCGGTTCAGCTCTCCATAGGCTTGGGGCATGATCCGTTTCAGCTCGGAGATCGGCCGGGGCGTGCGGATCCCCGCGACCACATCTTCGCCCTGCGCGTTGATGAGGAACTCCCCGTAGAATCGGTTTTCGCCCGTTGCCGGGTTCCGTGTGAAGCCGACGCCGGTGGCGGAGGTCTCGCCCAGGTTGCCGAAAACCATGGTCTGCACGTTCACGGCGGTGCCCACATCTTCCGCGATTCCGCTCATGCGCCGGTAGTGATTGGCGCGGGGGTTGAACCACGAGCCGAAGACGGCGTCCCGGGCCATCTGGAGCTGGCGGTAAGGGTCCTGGGAGAATGGCTTGTTGGTCTTCTTCTTGACTAGCTTTTTGTAATCGGCGATGACGAGTTCCAAGTCGGCAGCGGTTAGGTCGGTGTCGAGCTTCGCCTTTTTCTTCTTCTTGACGCTTTCAAAGATGTGTTCGAAATCTCCCTTGTCGATCTCGAGGACGACGTTGCCGAACATCTGGATGAAGCGACGGTAGCAGTCGCGGGCAAACCGCGGGTTGTCGGATTTCCTCGCCAACCCGGCGGTGGTCTTGTCGTTGAGGCCCAAGTTGAGAATCGTGTCCATCATCCCGGGCATGGAGAATTTGGCGCCCGAGCGCACGCTCACCAACAGGGGGTTGTCGGGATCACCCAGCTTCTGGCCGCTCTCTTTCTCCAGCGACCTAACGGCCCTCTTCATTTCTCGTTCCACGCCGGCGGGAGTCCGGTTGCCGGCTGCGAAATAGAGATTGCACACATCGGTGGCAATGGTGAAGCCGGGCGGAACGGGAACACCCGCGCGACTCATCTCGGCCAGGCCGGCGCCCTTGCCGCCCAGCGTGTCCTTCATCGTGCCGTCGCCTTCGGCGGTCCCACCACCAAAGGCGTAGATATACTTTTTCATCCAGGTCTCCGTCTTGTTGAGCTGTCGATTTTTTCTAGGCGTTCCCGTTTACGCGGAAACGATTTCCGCGAAGTCGGCGATGGTTGAGAATTCCTGAAGAAGCTGAGCCAGAAAAGTCAGCCGATTGCGGCGGACGTCTTTCTGCTCGGCCATGACCAAAACTTCGTCGAAAAACAAGTCCACCGGGGGACGCAGCGAGGCGATCGCGGACAGCGCGCTGGCATAGTCGCCCTGGCCTTTATGCTCGGCAACCCGCGGCCTGAGTTTCTCGAAAGTTTGGAACAGTTCGGCCTCGGGGCCGCTTTCCAAAAGCGACTCATCCACGAGCTTCCCGTCAAACTGCTCGATCCCGCCCGCTTGCCGCAGAATATTCTTGATGCGTTTAAAACTAACCGCCAGCGGCTCAAAGTTTTCCGTGGGCCGCACTTGCGCGATCGCCTCACAGCGCGCGACAACGTCCCGCGGATCATCGTCCGCGGCCGCCAGCACCGCATTGACCTCGTCGTATTTGAATCCTTTTTCTTCCCGAAGGAAATGGCGCAGCCGTTCCAGGAAGAACTCGCGGATCTCAGCAGTGTTCTCGCCGGCGCCAGCCAGACCGCACAGAGTACTGATGGTGAGCGGCAACTCGCCGCGCACAACAATCAGAACGATGCCGTAGGCAGCACGGCGCAGGGCGAAAGGGTCTTTAGATCCGGTCGGAATCATTCCTAGTCGAAACATGCCGCCCAGAGTGTGCAGCTTGTCGGCAATTGCCACGATTTGCCCGATAGGGCCACGCGGCAGGTTCTCGTGAGCAGCCCCCGGTTTGTAGTGATCGTAAATCGCGTCGGCAACTTCCTTGGATTCGCCTTGAACGCCCGCGTAGAGGCCGCCGATGACGCCTTGCAGTTCGGGAAACTCCCCGACCATCTCGGTCGTCAGGTCGCATTTGGCGAGTTCGGCGGCACGACGGGCGTCGTCGTATTGTTGCTGCGAGAGTTCTCCCGTGACTTCGGCCAGTGCCGCGACCAGACTCTGATTCCGTCGTGTCTTGTCGTAATAGGAGCCGAGTTTGGCGTGATAGGTGACCAGCTTCAGGTCTTCCACTCGTTCCGCGAGCAGCTTTTTCTGGTCGGTCTCCCAGAAAAACTGTGCGTCGCTAAAACGGGCCCGCAGCACCCGTTCGTGGCCCTGGCGAATCATGCCATCGGGGTCGCCATCGAGGTTGGCTACAGCAACGAAGTGAGCAGCCAGCTTGCCGTTTTCGTCCTCGACGGCAAAGTACTTCTGGTGATGCAGCATGACCGTCTCAAGAATCTCATCCGGCAAACTGACGAATCGTGGGTCGAAATCTCCGCGAATCACCGTTGGGTATTCAGTTAAATACACAAGATCTTCCAGCAATGCTGGGTTGTACCGTACTCGAACGTGGCTGGTAGTCGGAGGATAAAACTCCTCGTATCCTCGCTCGATCCTCTTGCGTCGCTCGCCCGCTGATAGGATCACGAAGTTTTCTTCCAGCTTTTGTTTGTAATCCTCCCAGCCGGAGACCTCGATCTTGCCGGCTCCCAGGCGGCGATGGCCGAACGTCGAATTCCCCGAGCGCACACCCTCGATCGCAAATGGGACGACCTCGCCATTCAAAAGTGCCAGCAGTGACCGGATGGGCCGAATGAATCGAGCACCCGACTTCCCCCTCCAATACATCGCCTTAGGAAAGTGAATTCCTAGGATCACGGCGGGCAACACTTCCGCCAGGATCTCCGACGTGCTACGCCCCTTGACCAGCCGCTTCGCCAGTAAGCGACCGTCGCCGCCGGCTTCGAGATTTTCCACCCCGACTCCGGCACGCTTTGCGAAACCTTGGGCGGCCTTTGTGGGCTTGCCTTCGGCATCGAAGGCCACATCGCGAGGGGGTCCCTTCAAGGTCTCTTGACGATCCGCTTGCCGGTCAGCGACCCCGTTCGCCACCAGCACCAGCCGCCTCGGCGTGGCTTCGGTGGCGGCCTCCACACCTTGGCACAGGTTGGCGTCTTCGAGAGCCGCCAGAAACCCGCGCTCGAGATCTCTCAGCGCGCCGGGGATCATCCAGTGCGGGATCTCCTCGACGCCGATTTCGAGCAAGAATTCTTGTGATTTCATTGCCCGGCAACCTCGGCGGGGTCGGCGGACCTCAGCGCCTCTTGCTGGTCCATCCAGCTCTGGGCCAGCCCGACGGCCAACTTGCGCACCCGTGCGATGACGGCCACCCGCTCGGTGACGCTGATCGCGCCACGGGCGTCGAGAGTATTGAACAAGTGCGAGCACTTCAATACCCGATCGTAGGCCGCCAGCAGGGGAAAGCGCCGCTTTTCGGACGAGTCTTCCAGGGAGCGGTATTCGTCGAGCAGCCTTTGGCACTCGCCCTCGTGCAGGTCGAACTCCCGCCAAACCGCGGACACGTCGGCCTTCTCAAAGTTGTAGACCGAGTATTGCTGCTCGTCCTGGAGGCGGACGTGGCGGTAATCCCACTCCTCGTTCCACCGGATGTCGTAGACGCTATCGACGTTTTGCAGGAAGGCGGTCAGCCGTTCCAGTCCGTAGGTCAGCTCGGCCGGGACAACTTCGAGATCGATGCCCCCACACTGCTGGAAATAAGTGAACTGCGTGACCTCCAGCCCGTCGAGCATCACCTGCCAGCCGATTCCCCATGCCCCGAGCGTCGGGGACTCCCAGTTATCCTCTTCGAGCTTGAGGTCGTGGCGGCGTAGGTCGATGCCAATCGCTTCGAGGCTTTTTAGGTACAGCTCGACGACGTCGTCGGGCGCGGGCTTGAGGATCACCTGCAACTGCATGTGCTTATAAAGTCGGTTGGGATTTTCTCCGTACCGGCCGTCGGCCGGACGCCTGCTCGGCTGTACGTAGGCTACGCGATAAGGAGCAGCGCCGAGGACCCGCAGGAACGTCTCGGGACACATCGTCCCGGCGCCGACTTCGACGTCAAACGGCTCCTGAATGACGCAGCCGTTCTTTGCCCAGTAGGACTTGAGGGTAGAAACGATGTCCTGAAAGGTCTGCATCCTGTTGCGACCCGGGGCCGCGGGGCTTACCTGAGTTCTTTGGACGACCCAAGGCCTGCCCGCTCCGCACGACCGGATTCTTCTACTGCCGGAGGGCCCTAGTTGGCAGGCAAACCAGGTTGCTGAAAATCTCGGTGGGACGGTTACTCGCGCCTGTCCGGCCCCGAATGTAGGGGCACGGCATGCCGTGCCCTCGAACCCTACGGATACCCATACGATTACAACCGAGCCAGTTCCGCGGCGGTCTTGAGCTGGCGTTCGAACTGCGCCTCCAGCCGCTGGACCAAAAACCTCCGCAGGTCTTCGGCGGTAGGGCGGCTCCAGCTCCGCGGCTCTAGTTGATCGAGCGGGTTCTTGAGCATCTCGACCGCGATCGACCGCGAAACCGGCGTCAGGGGCCAACTATCTGGCGTCCTAAATTCCGCCGAGAAAAGGCCGGGCTGAGACCTCTCGAAGTACGCTGTTTCGTCCGCTTTCAGCTCGGCGCCGCTTTGAATACAAACATGGAGAGGCGGCAGCCAGCCTCCCAAACGGACAGCCCACAACGAAAAGTAAGTCGCCACCCGCCAAAGCCAGCCCGCGGGTCCCGGCCCTTCGCTGCCCCGCATTCGATTCCCTTGCCGCGGCGTCCCCGCTTCCGGGACACTACGTTCAAGCGCGGCCCCGTTCGCCCCGCCGCTCGCCACAGCGACGAGTTCGGGTTCACCGGCCCGCCCTGTTGCGCTTGGTCCTGAAGCCTCATTCATCCCAGCCCACAACTCGGCGGTAACCAGCCGCAGGAGCCGAAAGAACGCGTCGTTCGGCTCGTGTTCCGGCAACAACTGGTCGCAAACTTCCACTACGTAGTCCAGCACCAAACTGGTAGGGTAATCGGCCCGCAGAAACAACGGCGGTCCGATGAGCTCACAGCGGTCCAGGCTGACCAACTCCCGGTTTTGTCGCTGGAAATAAAAGATCCGGGCGTGCGCCAGCCGTTCCAACCCCGAACCGAACCGGCTCTTTGGCCGCCGCGCACCCCGCGCCGTGCCTCGAAGTTTCCCCTGATCCCGTGCAACGAAGCTGACGATCAGGTCCGCCTCCCGATACGGATACGTGCGCAAAACGAATGCTTCGCTCTCTCGGGAAGGCATCTGGGCGTGACCACGCCGTCCGTAATGACCAGAATACCACGGGGGGATCTGAACGACAGACGTTCGAGCTTTGCGACCAATGGCAGACGAAAGTAGGGAAAGTTTAGCTGGTAAAACATCGGGAAAGACTGTTCCGCGACACTAACTCATCAGCCGGAACGAGCTCCGAAGAACCTTCTTGATCGGTTCCGTCGTTTTCCGCTCGTACTCCCGGATCGCGAGCCAGCGGTTGATGCGAGAGGCCGTAGGGTAAGCATAGACCTTCTCGAGCAGCTTGCGGATGGGGATCCTGTTTTGCTTGGCGAGAACCAGCTCCTGGAAGAGCTCACCGGCGTTCGGCGCGACCATCGTGCCTCCCAGAATCTGCTCACCTTTGAGATAGACGATCAGCTTGGATTCCGGATAGTCATCCGTCGTCGCGCGGTTGACGTCTTCAAAACCTTGGACGACTTTGCGGTAGCGGACGCCGCGCTTGCGAAGCTCCCGTTCGGATAACCCAAAAGTGGCGACTTCGGGATCGGTGAAAGTCACCCAACTCAGATTGTCGTAGCTGATTCTTCTCTTGATCGGAGAAAACAAGTTCCAAAGGGTAACGTTGGCGTGCAGCTCGGTGGCATGGGTCAAATACACCTGTCCCGTGGCGTCCCCCGATACATAGATGCGTTTATTGGTCGTGCGCAAGTAGGGGTCGAGTTTGATACGCCCTTTCTCGAGCGCAATCCCGGCCGCCTCGAGGCCTAGTTCGCTGTAGTCGAGGTTCTTGCCGATCGCGACCAGGATCTGGTCGAACGTCTGCTCGGAAGACGCGTCTTTGCTTTCAAGGGTCGCGGCGTTGGCGGAGGGAAAGCCCTGGATACTCGTGTTCAAAAGAACCGTCACTCCTTCGCTCTCCAGCCGCTGTTGAATCAAACTGCCCGCTTCTTCGGGGTCGCGGACGAGCAGGCGGGGACCTATTTCGACAAGGGTGACCTTGGATCCGAGCCGTGCGAAAGCCTGAGCCATTTCGACCCCGATTGGCCCGCCACCGAGGATGAGCAGCTTTCGGGGCAAACTTTTGAGCTGGAACAGGTTTTCGTTGGTCAGATAGGAGACTCTGTCGAAGCCCGGTATGCTGGGCAGCCGAGGTCCCGAACCCGTGGCGATGACGAAACGACGGGCGGTGTGGCTCTCTCCTCCGACCTCGACGCGGTCCCGGGCCACGAAACGCGCGGCGCCGAAAGCCAGGTTGACGCCCAGGCTTTCTAGAAACTCGGCGCTCTCGTGTTGGCGGATTTCGGCCTGCACGTTTTCGACATAGCCCGCGACTTTCTCGAAATCCAGCGAGCCGGTCGTGGTGATTCCGAAACTCGCCAGTTGTTCGGCGTCATGCTTTCGCTTGGCTACGTGGAGCAAAGCCTTACTGGGAACACAGCCGGTGTTCAGACATTCGCCACCAAGGTTCTCGGGATTCTTTTCGATGAGCAACGTTTTGAGTCCCAGTTTGGCGGTAGGGACCGCAACGTTGAGTCCGGCCGCGCCGGCTCCGATGACGATCAGGTCGTAGTGCACGGCATCCACGCCAGTAGAAGTTCAGTTTTTAGGGTAGCGGACGGCGTGTGCGGTCGGCAGCCGAGAGGACAATAGGCTAACGGCCGAAAAGATCTAGTGCAACTTCCAAGAGGTCCCGTGCTTGGTCCGAGTGGCGCTCGAGATCGGCAGCCTTGCTTTGAACGTGGCTGGTCCAAAGGAAAGCCTGGGCAGAGAGCAAATACGCGGCGGTTGCCTAATCAAAGAAGAGCGTCGTCGGATTTACTGTGCCCCAGCGCATGTCCACGTCTTTGGCATGGACTTCGTAGTCAGATCGTGCCCGCTGCACGATGTCCAAGATTGTCCCCGGATCGTCCTGCATGTGATAGCTGCAGACGGCTAACCTAGGTTTGAATCGCGCTATCGTGTCAACCGCGCCCCTGAGCGCTTGCCGCTCTGCTCCTTCGATGTCCATTTTGATGAAGTCTACCCGATTAAGTTGGAGGTCTTGGACGATATCATCGAGTGGAAGGACCTCGATACCCTCCACTTTTTCTGCATTCGGGCCGCGAGATGCAAATACGAAACTGTGTGCCGCCGAATTGCCTTGGTCGATTTGCAGCGATAGCCGGGTTTTGCGATCCCACACGCCCGCTTTGACAACTGTTACTTTGCCCGCAGCTATCTCTTGAGCGAGGTTTTCCTCGAGGCAGACCAGGTTCTCAGGGTCGGGTTCAATGGCGATCACTCGATCGGCTCCACGTTGAAGAGCGAAGCGACTAAACAAACCTATGTGCGCACCGCAATCGATGACTGTGTCGCCAGCTTGGATTGCAACGCCCCCGCTCTCGTAGTTGGATTGTGTCAACAGCTCCCAAACTATTAGCTTGATGATGTTCTCTCCCGGAGCGCTAATCCAGAAATCTCCGAGCGCCGTACCATACAGTTCCAGTTTCCCTTCGCCAAGCGTTTTTTCTTCTAGCCACTGGACCTCGTCTTCCAACTGAGCAGGAGGCTGGAGTTTGTAGCAACGCGAGAACACGGCACCCCTGACGTTGTCCCAAGACACATAAGGGATGTCACCCGCCAGCTTGGCGTAGACAACCCTGCCCTTCCATCAAAGTGAGCAACGGTACCCATCCAGGCTGGACCAAAAGAGTCCGGCTGCCAACAGTACGGAAATGAAGCCGAGATATTCACCAATCAAGCCCAGAAACAGCATCTGCACGCCGGAGAGAAACACAATGAAGAAGATCAACGCGGTGAAGCCCGCGGGTGATTCGTTAAGCACTAATCGAGCGTATAGCGCGTAGAGCAAGTAACAGCACGCCACACTCAGCGCTCCCAGTCCAGCAAAGGAGGCCATCCGCAGAGGCAAGATGGAGAAAGAGAAAATGCCGTCTAAGCCAGGATTTCCGATTTGGCTCCTCTGACGGCACGAGTCTACACCCTCACCCGGCGAAGCGCAACCATTTCTCCACCCGAAAGAGGCGGCGGCTGAGGCGGGACCGATCGAGCCCCCTTCTTGCCCCTCATGGGGGCTGATCCGCCGCTGCGAAGTCAATTTCGCAGACACCCTTCCGAGCTTCCGTCCTCAGTACTCAGGTTTCGCATTCGGCAAGTCGCGTGCTACCCGCCCGGCACAGGCAGCGCCCAGATCCTCCGCAGCATGTCGCCAAACAGGCGCCGGTTCAGATGTCCCTCCGCGAACAAGAGCCAGTAATACCGCGCGTGTTTAATTAGCCGTCCGCCCGTCTTCATCAGCCGGTGCTGCAAGCTCGTCAGCGACCAGCTCTTGATCCGTTGCGGCAGCCCCAGCCGCCGCCACAAGTTGCCCAGGTTATAGGCCAGCACGCTGAGCTGCAAGCGCACCTCGTTCGCCCGGAAGCGATGGCACGACAGCCGCGTCCAGTGCGTCGCTTGCTTACCTTCTTTGATCCACTGCTCCGCCGTGCCGCGCTTGTTGTAGAAACGCACCACCGACCGGCTTGGCAAGCTCATGTTCGTCACGATAAAACCGACGCGCGCGAATAGCTCGCCCTGGTGGTGCTCGACCTTGGCGACAACTCGTCTGGGCCCCTTCCAGCTCTCCGCCTGATAGCGAAAGCTCTTGTAGCGCACTAGCGGCTTGCGGCCGGGCCTCCCCGGCGGACGAAACAGGATGTCTTCGATCTCCAGCTCCAGGCTCTTATTGGCCGGAATGCGGATCGCGTAGTCCGCGCCGCGCTCCTCCAGTGCTTCGTAGATCTCGGGCTTGGCGAAGGCGGCATCGGCGCGAAAGGTGACCTGTTTGCCTTCGGCCAGTTGGCGCTCGATCTCCGGCAACAATAGCTCATCCCAGTCCTCGGCGCTGTGCACGTTGCCGGGACGCAGCTTGGCAGCGAGGCAATCACCATGACCGTTGAACAAAAGCAACGGGTGGTAGCAGACCGACTCGAAGTGTCCGTTGTAGGCACTGCCTTCCTGTTGGCCATGGACCGGACTCTCGGTGGAGTCCATGTCCAGAACGACCCGCTCGGAGTCGTCGAACGCCTCCGCTTGCCCGACCAGCTCTCGGTTCAGCGCCATCAGCCCCAGCAGGTTCTCTTCGCTCGCCAGCATCTCCGTCTCGAAGCCGTGCAGCGTCGAGGTCAAGGCCGCACCGCGATCCCAGATCTTCTGCGAGCCGATCAAGCGAAACGTCGGGTCAGCCGACACTCGGACGGCGTCGTTGACGTCCTCGTAGCCTGCCAAGCGGCTGTAGACCGACTGCCGCAACAGATCAGCGAACGTGAACTGCTTGTTTGTGCCTTGCCGGGAGTCGGTGAGATGCTCGCCGATCAGTTTCCCGAGTCCGAGTCGCTCGTCCAACTCCCGAACCAGGATCAAGCCACCGTCGGAAGTGACGTGCGATCCCTGGAAATCGACTTTCTACGAGCCGTTGAAACTTAGCTGGAATGGCTTGGTTTGTTTTTCACCCATTGGGTGTTGGCCTCCATGGCGTCCTCATCGGGCTCTAGCCCCTATGAATAAAGACGCTCAAGGCCGCCGGAAGGTCGAGAGGTCTGAATCAAATTGGAAATGCGGGTGAAGACAAGGGGGCCGCGCTGTCTGCCCGTCAAGAGCATCCCTGCAGCGGCAACGATTGCCACAATCAACGGAGTGTCGTGCCATCGCAGGATCAACCCAACGGCGCCAGCCAGCACCATCAGACCCATCGCCACCTGTCTCCAGCGCTCGACTGTCATAGACCTCCAATCCTAACTCTTGCACTCTGTGAAGGTCCTAGAGCGTTTGTCCTAGTTCCTCCTGCCGTTTTCCCGGGCAGGGAGAACTTCGCACCGGAATCGCGCTCGGCTTATGCTAACTCTGGCCTTCCATCCCTTCCTTCTCCCTCACAGGCCGCGCGTCGCCTTAGTCCGGATAGTTGGCCACGCCGCAGACCTTCTGGCGGTTTCTGAGGCGGATATCGAATGCCCAGTACGGCTCGCCAGTGCCGCCTTTTATTGACTTTCCAACCGAGTGTGTGCGATCGTTTCCTATTCGTTTGGGGGCAGCCCCGGACGCCGGCTCCATGACGGACGGCAGGACCCTGCAGTTAAATCTGGAAAGCACCCTGGATAGCGTTGAAGCCACCGAGTTGATTGTCCAGCAATTGGCGCGGCGCCGGGGGTTTTCCGAGCAAGATGTGGAGCAGTTTATGATCGCTATCCGAGAGACGATGGCCAACGCGATTAGCCACGGGAACGGATACAGTCGCGAGAAATCCGTCTACTTTGGGGTGGTCGCCGACTCCACGCAATTCAAAGTCACAGTCCGTGATCAGGGGCTTGGTTTCGACCCCGAGGAAGTTCCCGACCCTACCGCGGGGGACAATCTCTTACGGACTTCCGGTCGTGGGCTTCTGCTGATGCGGTCGTTCGTCGATGAACTTTCCATCCGTCGCGCAGATCCCGCGGGCACTGAAGTTGTTTTAATCAAGTATTCGCCCAAACCTACAAGCCACAAGGAGGAGGACGTGAGCTTAGCTACCAATATTCGTGAGGTCGATGGTGTGTCAATCGTAGATCTGAGCGGTCGTATTACGCTGGGAGAAGCCTCGGGGCAACTCCGCGAAACTGTGCGCGAGTTGCTGGGAAAAGGTCAAAAAAAGATCGTGTTGAACCTTGGAGATGTCAGCTACATCGACAGCTCCGGATTAGGCGAACTGGTTTCTAGCTACACTACCGCTGCCAACCAGGGCGCGAAAGTGAAACTGCTGAACGTGCAGAAAAAGGTTGACGATCTACTGCAAATCACCAAGCTCTACACGGTGTTTGACAGTTTCAACGACGAAGTAGCGGCGGTTCTGAGCTTTTCCTAGCTTGTCATCCGACCGCAGCGTCTTTTCCGGAGGAGCGACTTGCTGTCGTCCCGCGGGGGCAATGCCGGCCCGAGGATTTAGAACAGCAACGAAAAGCCCACCGAGTATTCGACATTGTGCAGGCTGCCGGAGCTGTCCGGAAGGCCGAACGGCTTGCCGGTAACATGGTCTCTGACGTCAAACCGAATCCCGTACCGTTCGCTGAGTTTGAACTTCAGGACTCCTCCGATATTGACGCCGGGTTTGGTGGTCCCGGCTCCTGAAAACGACGAAACGCCCGGCGGAAAGAAGGTCGAAAAACCCGCTCCGGCTGTTATGAACGGTCGCACGGCGGTGCCTTGCGGTGTGGCATGCACGACAAAGTTGTAGTAGAAATTCTGGATTGTCATGCCACCCGAGTCCACGCCTCCAATTTGTAATCCGCCGTGCTGAAAGGCGTAGCTCAGCTCGTGGCCCAGGAACTCCCAACTGTTGATGGCCAGGCGAGATCCGATACGTATCCCATTGTCCAGCGAGAACTCGTCGAGAGCCGCGCCGGACGGGCCGCCCAGCCTGCCAATGTTCGAGTCCGTAAACGCCGACCACCCCACGGTCACACCGGCCTCCGCGGTTTGACCCCAAGCGGAAGTGGCGGCTACTATCCCAACGAAGACGATTAGAATCGGGCGCTGCACGGAACCTCCCCTCAACAACTTCGAACGATTGCTCCTCATGGCCATTGGAGAATCAAAGCTGACGTCTCTAGCCAGTAAGGCATCTGGTTTTCAGAGGACCCTTCCATTCGATCGACGGCGATTGGCTTGCCTTGGTTACGCTGCTAGCGTGTTCCGGAGCGGTCTGGCCGGTCACAGAGTGTTTCGGAAATGCCGGAACGCACCCGGACGAGCTGGAACCAAAACGGAGGGATTCGGAACTAGTAAAGCAGAGCCGTGCCCGTCAGGCGCGGGCCCGCAGGCTAACGCCCGCGGCTCCGACCGGCAATTCGGATCTTCTGTCACTTTTGGCAAGGATTCGACTCGGTAGGTACCAACCTGTGTGGAACAATATCTTGGCCAATCGCGTTTCCACGGCTTTGTGAAGCGAGAGTCCGCATCAGCGCCGTCTTGGGCTCGAGATCAAGCGGATTCGGACTTTAGCTAGTGCTTGGTTGCAAAAGTTCGCGTATTGAAAAGCCCTTTCCCGAAGCATCATACGGTCGTCCGTCTGGCCCGGAAGTGGTTTGTTCACAGGGCCTTCCGAGCCGCGACCGTGAGGGAGCGGTCCAGCGATTGCCGGCCTATAAACGATCGTGAACTGATGCAACCAAGCACTAGGCGCATACGCTCTTCCGGTAAAGTCTCTGCTGGCGACTTCGCGGTCCGGGGTCCGGTCGAAATCCCTGCTTGTGGGACAGGCATGTCCTTGTGGCATAATCGCTGCAGGGGTTCAGGTCCGAGGGAGACGGTATGAAAAGTAGTCTTGCGGTTGCGAGTTTGCTTGTAGCCGCGGGGTCGGCGGGAGCCGCGGAGGCCGGATGGGTCCACTCCAAGACGGACGACGCCGAGTTCCGTGCACGATTGGTTCTCGACCGTGACGAGATTAAAAGCCTGCTGGGTAACGACTTGGACGGAGACTATATCTTAGTGCAACTGAACATTCGGCCGCTTTACAACTACCGTCTGGTTCTCGAACGGGATGATTTTACTCTGCGCTCTCGGAGAGACAATGAGCGGTCTAGGGGGATGTCGCCGGACGAAATCGCCGGGGAGTCTGTCCTTGTGCTGGGAAGGCGTCGAGCCGGCGTGGGCGGTGTCTTCGAGGAGTCACAAGGCCCCGTGATTCCAGGGAATCCCGGTACGGATAACAGACCCCGCCGGCTTCCTTCAACAAACTCATCGATTGGTTCGAGTTTGTCGGCATCTGGGTCCACAGAAGTGAGCCGCGCCGAGCGCCGTCAGACTCCCTTGCTCGAACGCCTCGCGGAATTGGAGCTCCCGATACAAGAAACCCGCGCTCCAGTGCGAGGATACCTCTATTTCCAGGTCAGCGCGAAACAAAAGAAGAAACACATCCGTCTTATGTATGACGGTCCGGCCGGCGAGTTCACGATGCGGTTCGATTAGCCGGCTGGAGGGCAATTGCGACTGCGGCACGCGTCCTCTGCCCACGGCTAGAAACATCGCCGATAGAGAATGAGTGTGTGAAACCTCGGCTGGGATCGTGGGCAAATCGCTCTCCCCAGAGCTAGAGTTTATCGCTGCAAGTTCTTGAGTCTCGCGATCATCCGCTAAAATAGGCGTTTGCGCTTCATGGGACGGACAACACCCAAGGTTGAAACCGCACCAGATGGGTGTGCGTATCTTACCCCAGATACGCGACAAGGAAAGGACTTAGACAAAGTATGCTCGGACGCCGGCTGCGGCGCCTGAAAATCGTGGCTTCGGTCTTGCTTCTGCTGGTTATTCCTGTTCTGTCGGCCGTCGTGGTCGCGGCGGATAACCCCGCGGAGGATTCGGCCACCGCGCAGTTTCTGCAGGCTCGCTCGATTGCCCCCGTTGATTTTTCCTCCGACGGCAATCGGACGCCGGCGGAGCCTTTGCTCGTAGCCCAGCAGAAGAAGCCCCCCTCTCCTTTCGAAGAAGTCCCCGAGGAGCAGACGCCTCAGAGAAAACCACCGTCGCCTTTTGAAGACGTCGAGGAAGAAGCCGAGGAGGCTGCACCCACTCGACGGGGCCCGCTGCTCGATGTCATCGAGTCGATCCAGTTCCGGGGAACGCGGCGCATTCCCCGCGACAGCCTGCTCGCTCGCATCTTTACGAAAGCAGGCGATGTGTACGACGAAGCGAACCTGCGGCGCGATTTCATGGTGCTCTGGAACAGCGGTTACTTCGACGACTTGCGCCTGGAAGTGGAAGACGGCGACCGCGGGAAAATCGTTCGCTTCATTGTCGTCGAGCGGCGCGTCGTACGAACGATTCGATACGAAGGCAACAAGTCCGCTACGGTTTCCGACATCCTCGAACGCTTCAAGGAAAGAAAGGTAGGCCTCAGCGTCGAGAGCCGCTACGATCCCACTAGGGTGCAGCGGGCCGTTATTGTGCTTCGTGAGCTGCTGGGCGAGCGCGGGCGCCAGTATGCCAAAGTTACGCCGGACGTCCGCCAGATCCCTCCCTCATCGATCGAGATCGTCTTCAACATCGAAGAAGGTCCCAAAGTCAAGGTCGGCAAGCTCAACTTCGAAGGCAATCAAGTGATGTCGGCCAAGGCACTGCGTGGCAGCATGAAGAACTTGCGGCCCATGGGCCTGCCGCACAGTTTCATCCTCGAGAAGATGTTCAAAAAGACGTTCGACATTCGCAAGCTCGAAGAAGACAAAGAACGGGTCCGAAACGCGTACCAAATGAAGGGTCACTTCAAAGCGGCCGTTCTCAATCACGACCTGAACGTCCGTGACCAGAAGGGAAGACGCATCTTCCCCATCCCCTTGCTGTGGAAGAAGAAGGCGAAGCTGGCGGATGTAAAACTCTTCCTCGAAGAAGGTGACCGCTATTACCGGGGGAAGCTCAGCTTCACCGATGTCAAACTGTTTCGTACCCCCGAGGCCGTACTTGGTCCCGTCTTCCAAATGGAGGAGAACTCGGTCTTCGACATCGAAAAACTCCGCAAGGGCTTGGAGAATCTCAAGAAACTCTACGGAGAGTTCGGCTACATCGATTTCGTGGCGGAGCCGAATTTCGAGTTTCGAGACGACGAAGACCCGCCCAAGATCGACCTCAACTTCATCGCTGACGAGGGAAAGCAGTTCTTCGTACGCCGGATCAACTTCAGCGGCAATACGACAACGCGAGACAAGGTCATCCGTCGCGAGATCATGCTCGACGAAGGAGACATGTTCAACACTCGCCTTTGGGACTTGAGCATGCTGCGGCTCAATCAGTTGGGGTATTTCGAGCCTATTAAGGAAGAGGAAGGAACCGACATCCGACGGGATACCCGCCAAGGCCTGGTCGATCTGACGCTCAACGTCAAGGAAAGAGGCCGCAACACGGTTAGCTTGAACGGCGGTGTTTCCGGATTCGCCGGCAGTTTCATCGGCTTCGGTTACTCGACGAATAATTTTCTCGGGCTGGGCGAGAGGCTGGGATTCGAAGCACAGCTGGGTAGCCGCGAACGAGTCCTGTTGTTCAGCTTCACCGAGCCTTATCTGTTCAATCGTCCCATTCAGGCCGGCTTCACGGTGTTTAGCCGCCGCTTCAGTTTCAACCAGGCGAGGGAAGCCTCTATCTTCAGCGGCGCCAATCTGATTCCCTTGTTCAACGCGTTGGGCCGAGACAACATCCTCGACTACCGCCAGAACAGCACGGGGTTTAACACCTTCGCCAGCTATCCGCTCAGAAAGCTCAGCTTTACACGCCTGAGTGTCAGCTACGGTTTCCAGAAGACCAGATTGACGACCTTCAGCCGGTCGGCGGAGAATCTGTTTACGTTCCTCAACTTCGAGGGCGTTGACGGTCCGAACTCGCTCGAGGGCATCACGACCAGCGAAATCACTCCGGGCATCTTCTATAACACGGTCAACCACCCGATTACCCCCTCGGCCGGGAAGAGTCTGTTTGCCAACGTCGCCGTTGCGGGATTCGGCGGCAATACTCGTTTCATGCAGCCGACCGCCGAGGCCAAATACTTCAAAAAGGTGTCCGCGCGTGGCAATGTAATCGGCATGCGACTGCTGTTTTCGTTCCTCACAGGATACGGTGGCAGAGTGCCGCCGCCGTTCCGGCGATCCTTCATGGGAGGGGAAAACGACATCCGCGGCTTCGAGATTTTTTCCATCGTTCCGATGGCGTGGATCCCCGATACAGCGACAGTTCCCGTCCTCAACGGCGATGGGACGCTTCGGCAGCAGATCGTGATTCGCGAGGGCATCGAGCAACTGGTGCCCGTGACCCAGACAGTACCCATCTTCCGGCTCAATTTCCCGGGCGGCGACACCCGCATGGTCTACAACCTGGAATACCGCATCCCCTTATTCGGGCCCGTGACCGTGGCGCCGTTTTTCGATATTGGTTTCAACAAGATTCTGTTGAAGAATCAGGTCAGACTGAATGCGGGACGCGTGGCCGAGTTGAATGCCCAGTTCCCGCAGGTCGGTTTTGAGCGTCGCATCCGGATCATTCCCGAGACACAGAAGATGCGGGCTTCGACCGGCGTCGAGTTGCAGGTGATGATGCCGGTCGTGAACGCGCCTTTTCGGTTTTACTGGGCCTACAACCCGCTGCGGGTCAACACGTTCCTACGGACCCCCATTGTGGCGGATCGCTCGTCGTTTCCCAATGCTCAATCGTTCCTCGCCGGGATTCAACCCTTCGGACGAATACTGCCGTTCTTTGAGAAGGCCAGGACTGTCCGATTCACGATCAGCCGCACGTTCTAGAAAAGGGCTTGTGTTAGACTGAGGGGGATTTCACGACTCTCCTGAGGTTCCTATGAAGCACCCTATCCTACGTGGCGGTAGTGTCTTTGTCTTGTTGCTGGCCAGCGTGGTGGCGGCTTTGGGTCAAGCGCCAAGCGGCGGTTTGACTGCCGGCGGAAAAATCGCATTAATTGACATGAATACGGCCATTACCAGGACGCAAGAAGGCCAGCAAAAGGCCCAGGAACTGGAGGCAAAGTTCGCTCCCACGAGTACGCGGATCAAAGAAAAACAGCAGAAAATCGCCGACCTGCGGAACCAGCTCGGTCGTGGAAGTAACACGATGAGCGATGATGCCCGCCGCAAGCTGCTGCGGGACATTCAGTCTACGGAGCGTGACCTGAAGCGCGAAAGAGAGGACGCCCAGGCGGAATTCACTCAGGAACAGGGGAAGCTGGCGAATGAGATTGGCAGCAAGCTGTTAACGACCATTCAGAAATACTCCATAGATAAGGGCCTCCCCCTAGTTCTCAACGTTTCCGCTCTCCCGAACTTGTCGGTCGTATTCGCACTCAACGAACTCAATATCACCGAAGACATTGTCAAGCTGTACGATCAAGAATACCCAGTCCCTGGTTCGTCGTCTTCCGCGCCTGCGGCAGCCCCGAGTTCTCCCTAGCCGCGGAGTATCGGACCTCTCCCAACACCCCGCCTTGGTGCATATCGAGCCCTCGCGGGCGTGTGCCCGAACGAGTCGCCTTTGCAGCAGTGAAGCGACAGCTCGTTGTCCCATCCGGAAACAGTCGCGGTTCGGAGCGCTGCCGGGCGGGCCGCACCACAGGTAGCGACCGCCACTTTTGGCTGTGCTAGTTGCGAGTTGGGCCGGCAATCCGGCCGGCTTCATACCCTGGTACAGACCTTCGTAGGGGCGGGCCACCGTGCCCGCCCGTCGGAGACCGTTCGCTGAACACTCGCAGCCAAGAGCCTGGTGAGAAATCGGCGCCTGGCCGTGGCGTACGCAATTCTAGCGTGCCGTACAACGGGCTTCCCTCTCCACAACGGAAATCTATAGATTGCGGTATTGTTGGCGGACTACGCTAGCCCGGGCTAGTTGGCACTGACGGCGACGGGATCGCTGAGCTGGAAGGTGACCACTGACTCGCCACGGATCACGGCAGCGTCGCCGTGTGTCATCAGCACGCCCGCGGGGCACCCTTGCCGCCTCCCACGATCGCACCAACAGCCGCGCCCACGCCGCTGGCGATGCCAATCTTCTTGGCCTCCTGCTTCTTCGTCGATTGAGCGGCGACTGAGTAGGTTGTCGTGGCGACCTCGAGATTCTGCCCATCAGCGGTCTGGATCGACGTCAGCCGGATTCCCAAGCCCGCCCGGCCTTTGACCTTGCCACCGGCATTCGAATACGCAATCACTCCCCGGACGTTCGCTCCTTGAGGTGCGATGACCCACGTACCGTCGACGATCGGGTCTTCCAGCGTGGCTGCGAAGCTCTCGCCCGCCTTCACCGTGCCGCTCGAGAGCGTGTTGGTTGTTCGCACCGTGATGGCCGTACCGGCCGGTAGCGTCGCGGACTGGGACCGTTTAGAGGCAGTGGCGCCGCGTGACTCGGAATGGCTTTTGTCCGCCGCCTCCTCCTGAGTGGGCATTGACTCGCAACCTCCCAGCAAGCTCAGGCCGGCTGCCATCAAGAGCGCAAAGATGCGCCATGGTTTTGTCATGGAATAATCCCCCGCTTCGTTGAAGGTGATCCGTTCATTGTATGCCAACGGGAAGAACCAGCCCGTGCCGTTGGCCAGGAACTCAACGCCGTTTCCGCAGGTTTCACTTGGGGATTGCGCTTGGTTAAGGACTCAAAAGAATGGAGATCGCTTTCATCCTACAGTGTTCATCTCGACCCTAACAGCACGTGGTAGAAGTTACTGAGTCTCGCAAATTATGGTGACATGGCCCGTGTTCAGACTGTAGGGGCACAGCATGCTGTGCCCGTGTTCCAAAGTCACTGTATTTTGCGAGCCTCAATAGGTTCGGCGAAAAACGGGGACAGAAAGGCGTGAAAAAATCACCTAATCCTCAGATTCGTGCCCGCGGGCGCAATGAATTGCGCCCCTACTCAACTGAAACGAGGGTCTTGGCCAGCTATCGGGCCGTGATTCGTTAGGCTCGCCTTGCGGGGCCAGTGATTTTTTCACACCTTCCTGTCATCCGATTTTCGCTTCCGCAAGTGCTTTGTTTCCAGTATGGGTCAGACGACGAAAATCGTTGGCTGTAGACGCATTTTTTGAGGTGAAGGACTTCACCACGGGCTGTCAAAATTATCGCAAGACGGCGCTCGAGGAGGCTGGCATGCTGGGTTTGGCCGACGAGGCCGGCGCCTTGCCCGAATCACTGTGGCGGGTCTTCCGGACGAAAAGAAAGGTCAGAGTTCCCAGAGCTCCAGCTACCGCTACGGCGAATAGGGTGTTGCCAATCAGAAAGGCGAGTCCGAAATGAGGCATCTGGTCGACGAAGCCGCCGATCTGCGCCGTCTCGACCCCTCGGCCCAGCACTTCCAGTCCCAGCCAAGTGCTGATCCAGTAAAAGAGGTTCTTCCGGGTTTCTAGTGGGCGAGTGAGGCTCGGTGGTAGTCTCGCGGGATGCAAGACCGCGAGCTATACCGCCAGATTCTGGGCATCGAAAGTCCCTGGAAAGTCGTGCGAGTGGAGCTGCGCCGAGCCGACGGCGAAGTCCACGTCTTCCTCGAACACGACGAGCAAGTCCGCTGGCCGTGCCGCCAATGCAGCGCCGTGTGCGCACTCCACGATCATCAGCCCGAACGCCGCTGGCGTCACCTCGACACCTGTCAGTACCGCACGATCCTGCACGCCCGGCCGCCGCGCAGCGACTGCTCCGAGCACGGGCCGCGCGTCGTGCGACTGCCCTGGGCCGAGGCTTCCAGCCGCTTCACCGCGCTGTTTGAAGCTCTCGCGATCTCGTGGCTGAAGGAAGCCAGCCAGCAAGGCATCGCCGAGTTGCTGGCGCTGAGCTGGGACGAGATTCACGGCATCCTGGAACGCGCCGTGCAACGTGGGCTCGAACGTCGCGCGGCAGAGCCGATTCCCTACCTGGGCGTCGACGAGAAGAGCTTCCGCAAGCGCCATCGCTATCTCACCGTCGTCAACGATCTCAACCGCTCGCGCGTGTTGTTCGTCGCCGAGGGACGCCGCCAGGCCAGCCTGGACGGCTTTTGGAAGACGTTGAGCGCAGAGCAACTCGCCCGAGTCGAGGCCGTCGCGATGGACATGTGGGATCCTTACGTCGCCTCGACCCGGGAGCATCTCGACGAATCGGAGAAAAAGATCGTTTACGACAAATATCACATCGCGGCGCATCTGGCGAAGGCGGTGGACCAGGTGCGGCGGGCGGAGAACAAGCGTTTACTGGCCCTCGGCGACGAGCGTTTGACAGGCACGAAGTACGCTTGGCTGCGGCATCCGGCGAACTTTTCCGAGGACGCCTGGCGCGAGTTCCGCGCGCTGCGCGAAAGCGACTTGAAGACGGCGCGGGCGTGGGCGTTGAAGGAAACGGCGATGCGGCTGTTCGACTATCGTCGCGAATCGGCGGCGCGAGCTTTCTTCGAGCAATGGCGCGGCTGGGCGAGTCGCAGCCGGCTGACGCCGATGGTCACCGTAGCGCGGATGTTGACGGCTCGCCTCGAAAACATACTCACGTATCTGAAACACCGCATTACGAACGCGGTCAGCGAGGGGTTGAACTCAAGGATTCAATGGGTCAAGGCCACGGCGCGCGGTTTCCGCAATCAACAGAACTTCATCAACGCCATCTACTTCCACTGTGGGAAACTCGATCTGGCTCCTTCGCCCACTTAAAACCCGGAAGAGCCGTAAAAGATAGGCGCTGTCACCGGGTTCATCAGGAAGGTCCCGGCCACCGCGGCCGCGCGGTTCCAACCGAATCGGCCGGCCAGGAAAAAAGCTAGTGGGGAGCCTATCAGAAAGCTGGGGAAGACCCCGATGAAGGCCCCCAAGGCGAAACCTAGACCGCTCCTCGCCGGTGTCGAGTTTTCCCTTACTACCCGGCGAACCTGGAAGCGCAGCCAAGGGGTCAGTCTCTTGCTGCCGTTTGTCTGGTTTCCGTCCACTTGCGAGCCACCTGTGATGCGAAAAGCTTGGGTCCCGTCTTGTTGGGCCTACCTATCGGACGAAGCGCACCGAAGCTGCGTTTCCCGCCTCGACAGGATTCTACTGCCAGGCCCTAGGTTGGGAAATTGGGAGAAGTCCTACGACCACCCTATCCCGCTTACGTTAGTGGTCCGGGGTTGAGAAAGTGGCGAAACTCCTCGACGTTGCGGGTGCGCCCGGGAAACTCGGCAACGATGGTCTCGTCCGGGCGGACGATGGCGTAGTAGGGGATGGCGACCGTGCCGAAGCGGTCTAGTTGCAGCTTTTGATTGGCCGAGGAGGCCTCGTCGACGCCATCGGTGTAGAGTTCGAGCAGCACCAGGCCGTCCAAGGCGCCGGCGATCTCTTGTTTGGTGAACATGTTGGCCTTCATCCAGTGGCAGTTCGTGCAGGCGTAGCCGGTGAAGCTCACCAACACGGCCTTCCCTTGCTCACGGGCGATCCGAAGCGCCCCCGAGTAATCATTCTTGAGCCACGCGGTCTCGGAACCGCCGGACCCGAAGCTCGCCGACGTCAGGCCCGAGTACTCCGGAGGTGGCACGTAGGCATCGATTTCGCCCAGTCGGGATCCAAACATACCGGGGATCAGGCTGACTGCCAGCACAAGAAAGAGGCCGCCCATAGCCAGGCGTCCGATGCCGATCGACGAGTCGTCGTCGCCGGCAAGGCGTACCAGCCCGAGGAGATACAGCCCGCCCAACACCAGCAAGACAATCCAGACGGCCAAAAAACGCTCGCGGGTCAAGATGTGCCACTGATACATCTGGTCGACATTGCTTAGGTATTTGACGGCCGCCGCCAGAATGACAAACGCCATCGTCGCTTTGGTGCGGGCCAGCCAACTGCCGCTCTTGGGCAGCCGCGACAGATAGGCGGGGAACAGGGCCAAGAAAAAGAACGGTAGTGCCAGCCCGATCGAGAACATCAGCATCCCGAAGATCGGCCAACCCACACCCCCCTGAATCGACCCGGCCAGTAAGGCGCCGACGAAAGGTCCCGTACAGGCAAACGAGGCCAGTGCGAACACCAGTCCCATCACCAGCGTACCCACAGTCCCGCCGCGGCCCGCCACGCGGTCGAGTTTGGTCACCAGACCGCTCGGGACCGTGATCTCGAAAGCGCCCAACAGACTGGCCGCAAAGGCGACGAACACCAGCGCGATGAACAAGTTGATCCACACGTTCGAGCCCAGTTGGACAAGCCCGAAAGGTCCCAGAGCCGCCGAAACAATGGCGCCCAAACCCGTAAAAAGCACAACCACGCCGACACAGAATATCGTTGCATGGACGAAGGAAGGTTTCTTGGAACCCCCCTGCGTGCTGACAAAGTAGGACATGGTGATCGGAATCATCGGAAACACGCAGGGAGTGAAGATCGCCAGCAGGCCGAACCCGAACGCGATCCCGGCAAACTGAATGATTCCTTCCGACTGCGGCGAACGGGCGGGATCAGTACGAGCCGCCCCAGAAGCCGTTGTTTGCGATGAGCCCAAACTCGACGGCCTGATTGCCTCCACATAGTCGCCCGGGATGGCAGGCGCCGTCGCCACAGCTGCTGCGTCGATCGTCAGTGAGGCCGTTGCCGTCTTCCTGACAGGCGGCAGGCAGAGCCGGTCGTCGCAGACTTGGAAGCGAACCTGCGCTTCGAGATCCCGTGAGCCGAGCGCGGCATCCTCTGCCAACAGAATGTCGAACTGAAAGACGGCCTCGTCCTCGTAGGTCTCGGTCTCGAGTTTGAAGTTGTCGTCCATCCTGCAGTTGGGCTTGGGCTGAAACAGCTTCCAGCTCGCAACCGAGGGCGACTCGGCCATTTCGATCTTTGTTGGGATCGGCCCTCCCGCCGGCGTCGTGGGAGAGTAAAGATGCCAGCCGGGTTCGATTTCCGCGGTCAACAGCCCAACCACTCGCTGCCCAGGACTCACCGAAGCGGGCTCTAACTCAAATGACCACTGGACGGGATCGAACTTAGGCTGGCGGGAAGTCAGCTGCGCCCGTGCCGGAAGATAAACGCCGGCGAGAAGCAGGAAGAGCGCTGCGAACTTGCGGCAGAGTGCCATTGTCGGCTTCATTTCGTTGGATGCCGGGCTTCAGCCAGGGGTTGCAAGCTCCGAATGCTCCTGGTGGGTCGAACCGGCTACGTCGCGCTGCGCGGTACCCTATTTGAAGTTTCGTGGCCGGCGAAGGAAAAGTTACCTGTATTTACTCGCTGCCCTTCGTTCTCAAAATCGCCAGGCCAATCCGGCCCTTGAGATTCTCATCGGGAGAGGGCCGGCTTCCACCCCCGAACCAGACCAAAAGATCGTCGCCGCGTCTCCACACGCTTGGATCGCAAACAACGCGCGAGTTCCAGGCTTGCGAACCCCCAAGCACCGGCTGCGTCGTCAACTTCTTCCAGTCTACACCGTTGACCGACTCGGCCCAGCCGATGCGCCGGTCTTCGTTCGCGTCCCGGCCGGTGTATAGCATGAGATACCGATCAGCGGCACGAAAGACCGCCGGCTCGCCGAGGCCCCGCTCGTCAAAGCTGCCGGGCGGGCCGGTGTCGAGGATCGGGTTGGTGTGCGATTTCTGCCAGTGAATGCCGTCGGTCGAGCGCGCCACGCCGAGCCGCTGAATCCCGAACCGGTTCTGGCCTAGGTAGTACATGGTGTAGGTTCCCCGGCAGCGGATCACGTAGGGATCACCCACGCCGGTTTCATCCCACGATCTTGAAGGGCCGGGCGCAAGGACCGCCCTACCGTGTTTCGACCACTGCTTCGCAGCGGCAGAGTCCGCCAGACCAATGCTGGTCCCGCCGCGCGGGCCCGCCTGATACCAATAAAGAAAGCGGTCGCCGTCGTGATAGAGAGAACCGTTGGCCGCAATGTAGCTGCCCTCCCAGGTCGTGGGGTCGGGCGAAATCACCGCTTCCGTTCCCTGTTTGTCCCAACTTGTACCGTCGGCTGACGTCGCCAGTCCTGTGTGCCAGGTCTTTCCGTCAAATCCCGAATAGAAGTTGTAGAACGTTTCGCCTACCTTGACGACGCTGGGGTTGAGAACGTCCACGGAATCCCAGGTTCCGGCCGGGCCGGGGCTCAGTACCGGCTCGGGCCGCACCTCCCATTCCGCTTCGGCACCCAGCGGGGCGCTGCTTCCCTCACAGCCGGCCACCACGAAGCGAGCCTGTTTCGGCTGAAACGCGGGGCCGCAGGAGGTCCAAAGCAGCAAGGCCAACAAAGGAACAGTTTCAATGGCGTGGATCGATTTCGGGGTCACTCGATCTTGACCTGCGAACACGCGCAGACCGATCGCGGGCGGCACTCACTCGGCCCCGTGTTACCCTGACGGTTGCAGGGCCGCGAACGTCGGGTTTGCGCCTACAGATTCTCGCAGAAAGCCATCTCCCGATGAAAGCCTGGCAGGTCACCCGATTCAGCGAACCCGAGGAAATGTCATTTGCCGAGGTGCCTGTACCCTCGCCGGGCCTGGGTCAAGTCCTCATCCGCAACCGAGCAGTTGGGCTGAACTTCTTCGACATTCTGCAGATTCAAGGGAAATACCAGTCCAAGCCCTCGTTTCCATTTACCGTTGGTCGGGAAGTCGCCGGAACCGTGGAGGCTGTCGGCGGAGGCGTCACCGAGTTTTCCCTTGGCCAACCGGTGTTCGCCTTCCCCGACGGAGGCGGCTACGCAGAATACTGCCTGGCGGAGGCCGATCGTACGTTCCCCAAACCCGACGAGATGGACTTCCCGGTAGCCGCGGGGATGGCCATCACCTATCAAACAAGCTATTTTGCCCTCACACATCGAGCCAGGTTACAAGGGGGCGAGTGGCTTCTGGTTCACGCCGGGGCCAGTGGCGTAGGCGTGGCCGCCCTTCAGTTTGGCAAGGCTCTTGGCGCAGGAACCATCGCCACTGCGGGCAGCGAAGAAAAACTAGCGTTTTGTCGCGCCCAGGGAGCTGACCACGCGATCGGATACTCCGATGCAAGCTGGGTCGATGAAGTAAAAGAAATCACGTCGGGTCGGGGCGCTGATGTGATTTACGACCCCGTGGGCGGCGACGTATTCGACCTGTCGACAAAATGCATCGCTCCCGACGGACGCCTGCTCATAGTCGGCTTCGCGGCAGGGCGCATCCCGTCGATCGCCGCCAATCGCGTTCTGCTCAAAAACATGTCGGTGGTCGGCGTATTTTGGGGCCGCCATGTGGATGAGAACCCGGCTTACCTGGCCGAAGCCCAGGAAAAAATCATGGGTTTCTACCGGCAGGGCAAGATTCGGCCCGCAGTCTCCACAACCTATCTTCTGTCGCAAGCCCCGGCGGCATTGCGCAACTTGGCCCGGCGCAAGATCACCGGCAAAGCGGCGCTAGTGATCGACTGAGCGCTTGCGGTGGGCCACTTCAAGTCGTATCGCTAAAACCCAGAACTCTCAGGCCCGCCCTCCACCCCGCTCGGTTCAAGAGTAATGCAGCGACTGCGCTAAGATGAATGTTCTAGCCCGCGTTTCGCCCGGCGTCCCTCGGCGGCTAGCGCACATGGTATTGACTGTGTAGGGGTAGAACCCCCGCGCTTGCCCGTTTGCTCCCCGCTCGCGGTGCGAATTTTTCGAGGAGCCGCCGAACTGCTTCACAGCACCGGGCGGAGCCGGTGATCGCGCCCAAGATTTCGTCCTGAGAAAACACGCGGCACATGCTGAGGTGCCCTTGTCGTCAACAAAGAGCTGCAAACAAGAACTAGAGATCAGCGTACCTTGGGAGGAGGTCGAGCAGGAAACAGGCCGGATCGTCAAGGCCATCCGAGGCAACGCGAAGATTCCGGGGTTCCGGCCGGGTAAAGCGCCCGACACCATTGTCCGCTCTCGCTATCAAAAAGAAATCCGGCAGGAGATCATCGACAAACTCGTCCCTCGCTTCTTTTGGGAGCAGGCGCAACAACAGAACCTGCGAGTCGTCGGCTCTCCCCAGGTGGGCGACCTTCATCTGGAGAACGGCGAGGCGATGCGCTTCCATGCTGAATTCGAAGTCTATCCTGACTTCGAGTTGGGTGACTACCGACGCATCGAGGTCCCTTTTCGTGAACCGGAGGTGAGCGAAGAAGAGGTCGCCCAGGAATTGGAACAGCTCCGCGAGCGGCACGCCAGTTTTCGGAATCTCGATCCTCGCCCCCTCGCCGACGGCGACATCGCCGTCTTGTCGCTGAAGGGAACTTCCCAAGACGGCGCGCCACCTATCGAACAGGAGGAGACCACCGTCACGATCGGCAATGAAGAAACCTTGCCGGAATTCAACGACTATCTGCGCGGCAAGAGTCCGGGCGACGAAGTGGATTTCGAAGTGCGCTATCCCGATGATTTTTCCAACCGCACGCTTGCCGGCAAGACGTTCTCTTTTCATGCCGAGGTCAAGGGGTTGCGGGAAAAGGACTTGCCCGAGCTCAACGACGACTTCGCCGCCGATCTCGGTGACTTCCGCACGTTGGAGGAAGTCCGGCGTCACATGCATGAGTTAGTCGAAAACCAGCGCAGGCGTCAGGCTACCGAGGCCGCCCAAGAGGCGCTGATTGATGAATTGATCAAAGGGCACGATTTCCCGGTTCCCGAGGGGTTGGTTGACCGGCAGATCGCGACCCGCCTCGAACGTCAACTGCGTTCCCTCAAGCAACAGGGCGTTGACGTGTCGAAGCTTGATTGGGATTGGGATAAGGTGCGTGACGCGGAGCGGGAACGCGCTTCCCGCGATGTCAAGGCCAGCCTGCTGTTGGAAAGAATTGCGCAAGCGGAAAACATCAGCGCCAGCTCGGAGGAGATCGACGAGCAGGTTAACCGCTACGCGGAACAGACGAAACAATCCCCGGCGACCGCCCGCAAGAAACTCGCCGAGGATGGCGCCTTGGATCGCATGCAAGTCCAAATGAGCAACGACAAGACCCTGAGTTTTCTCTTCGATGAAGCCGAGAAGGTCGATCAAGAGGTGGAGGCCACATAGCGGTTCGGACTTTCCGTTGTTATCTGGGTTCGCCCACGAGACCGTCGGCCAAGCTAATCAATAGAAGGAACGTATATGCCCAGGATGATTGAACCACACGCCGGTCTGGTTCCCATGGTTGTGGAGCAGACCAGTCGCGGAGAGCGCGCGTACGACATTTACTCCCGTTTGCTGCGAGACAACATTATCTTCCTCGGATTCCCCATCGACGACAACGTCGCCAATCTGATCACCGCGCAGCTGCTGTTTCTCGAAGCCGAGAATCCCGAGCGCGATATTTGGATTTACATCAACTCGCCCGGGGGATCCATCACTGCCGGCATGGCCATTTACGACACGATGCAGTTCGTGCGTCCCGACATCACGACGGTTTGCGTCGGACAGGCCGCTTCGTTGGGCGCTGTGCTGATGGCGGCAGGCGCCAAGGGCAAGCGATACGGGCTTCCCAATTCCCGCTTTCTGCTCCATCAGCCGTCGATCTCCGGGCTGGCCGGACAGGCGACCGACATCGACATCCACGCCCGCGAGATCCTCCGCATGCGCGCAAAGCTCAACGAGATTCTCGCCGAGCATTGTGGGCAAAAGGCCGAAACCATCAGCAAAGACGTCGAGCGCGATTTCATTCTCGACGCCGAACAGGCCAAAGCGTACGGCCTGATCGACGAGATTATCTTCAAGAAGGAACAGGAGTAGAATCGCGAATTCGCCGGCTTCCACTCAACAGAGCTGCAAGTGTTAGGGGCTCTGTGAAAAAGGTTCACCCCAAGGCCGTGTCGCCATTACTGGCGACATCGAGTCCCATAGTGGCCGACCCTCTCAGCGTGCCGCGTCGAGACTCATCTCGACGCCTGGGGCAACAATGAGCCGCAAGCTTTGCTGAACGGAGGCCCTCCCCTCTTAAAGTGCCCGCCGTTGGCGGACGATGAGTTGTATGAAGTCCTGAACGGGAAAGCGGGACGAGATATTGTCAAATGTTGTGGATGGGCGAGGTCAGGCGGCGTTTTCCTGAACCATCAATCCATCCTTGAAAACCTTTCCCTCTAAGACATGAACAATCACTTCCGAACCGTTCAGGCGTCGCCAGTGGCGCTCGGCTTGGCGGGCCAGCATGAAGACCATCGTTAACGACGCTTCGCGGCTGCCACAACCCTTCGTTCGTCGCTGCCGCAAACGGACCGTCGCAAAGGTGGACTCGATCGGGTTCGTCGTCCGCAAGTGCCCCCAGTGCTCGGCCGGAAAGTCGTAGAAAGCCAGCAGCACTTGGCGGTCTTTTTCCAGGCACTCGACCGCTTTGGGGAACTTCTTCTCGTATAGGTTCTTGAAACGGTCCAGAGCGGCCTCCGCCGTCTGCCGACTCTGGGCAAGATAGATGTCGCGCAGCGCCTGCTTGGCTTTGCCCTGCATGCTCTGCGGCAGCTTATTGAGCACGTTGGCCGTCTTGTGGAGCCAGCAGCGTTGCTCACCGGTCGCCGGATAGACTTTCCGCAGTGCCGCCCAAAACCCCATCGCTCCGTCGCCCACCGCCAACTTCGGCGGCAGCTCGAGCCCCTGCCGTTTCAAGTCCTCCAGCAACTCCTGCCACGACAGTTCGCTTTCGCGAAAGCCGTCGTGCACCGCCAGCAGTTGCTTGCGACCGTCTTCGAGTGCTCCCATCACAACCAGCAAACACTGCCGTTCATCGTCCAGACGAACATTCGAGTAGATGCCATCGGCCCAAATGTAAACAAACCGCTGGCCGCTGAGGTCACGCTTTGACCAAGCCTCGTACTCGCGGCGCCAGACGTCTTTGAGACGCACCACCGTCGTCGCCGACAGGCCCGGAGCGTCGGGCCCCAGCAAGGCCTCCAGCGCTTCGCTGAAATCGCCCGTCGAGATCCCTTTCAGGTACAACCAGGGGATCAACTCCTCCACACTCTTCGTGCGCCGCAGATACGGCGGCAGGATCTGGGAAGTGAAACGAAAGCGCCGGCCCTGCTCATCGACTCGGCGATCGTCGACCCGCGGCGCCTGGATCTTCAGCTGACCCACGCCGCTGACGATGGTGCGCTCGCGGGCGTGACCGTTGCGCACCACCAGCCGCCGGCCGTCCTGGTCGACTTCGTGCTGATGCGTTTCGATGTAGGCGGTCACTTCGGCTTCCACGGCCTTGACGAGCATCTGGCGCGCTCCTTGGCGCAGCACCTCATCCAAGGGCGAGCGTTCCTTTCCATCAATGACTTGGGGGTTGACTTGACTGCTGCTCTCAGCAGCTTCACACTGACTCATGGCGTATCCTCCTTGTTCCTTTCCAGAAAACGATTGAGTTGCTTCCTCAATCGTCAGGATACGCCGCCTCCCCTCAGAGGCTCATCCACAACTTCTGGTTATAGCTCAAGCGGGACCGGCAGGGGGTAGTCCCTACACAGTCAATCCAGATTTCTCCCCGTTGCCGGGAGAACTGAGTTGCGATGAGTACACGTGCGTGAAAGTACTACTCCGCAACGCAGTCCCAATCTCCAGACGGAAGCCGGGTCGCGAGGTGGATAGGCGGCCTAGGTTCCGGGAAGGTGTCAAAGATGCTGCATAAGTTGCCCGTCTCGAACTGGTGTTTCGGGGCCGCGTTGATCGGACTAGCGTTCTCGAGCAGCCTGGCGGCCGGCGGGCCGCTTGGCTACGGCAGAATGAGCACAGTCGGTACGGTGTGGACGAACTCAGTTGCTCTGCCCAGTGGCACAACTGTTCATCGCGGAGACAGGATAGCCACCGGTCGCAACGCAGTCGCTGTAATCTCGTCCCCCGCCACGGGCCGGGTGGAAGTTCGTCCCAACTCCGACGTCACGCTTGCGGACCGCTATGTTGCACTCCATGAAGGGGTTGTGGCGTCCGAGAAGGTGGCTGTGACACTAGCCGACTACAAGGTAAAGCCGAAGGACAGCCAAGGGAATCCTTGGTTTGCGGTGGCCTCTCGCCAGGGTCAGGTTTTGATCGCTGCTTACCGCGGTGATGTGTTGATCGCAAGAGTGGGGCTGGCCCCGGTGCTTGTGCCGGCAGGCTCGTACGCCGTACCGGCGCCCGGTCCCGAACCGAAGAAGTCTAAGAAGGCGAAACGCAAGGAAAAACCCGACGAGAGGTCCGGCGGTAACCGCGGAGCGGTGGCAGCGGGAGGTTGGCCCCCGAAAACCAATGACGGCTGGACGATTGGTTCGTTGAGTCACGGAGCCAGTGTTGCACTTATAGCCGGGATCGGCGCGGGTGCTGCCGTAGGGGCAGTCTCGGCTTTCGCCCTCGGCGACCCCTCGCCCAGTCCGAGCCAATAGCAATGAGATGGCGGCGCGGAAGACCCTTGTAACGAGAGTCGTCGCCAAAACGCCCGACCGGACCGTATTACTGCGGTGGAGACTAGTGCTTGATTGCAAAAGTTCGCGTATTTGAAAAGCCCTTTCCCGAAGGATCATACGGTCGTCCGTCTGGCCCGGAAGTGGTTTGTTCGCGGAGCCTTCCGAGCCGCGACCGTGAGGGAGCGGTCCAGTGATTGCCAGCCTATAAACGATCGTGAACTTATGCAACCAAGCACTAGTTCGTAGCTTTGACATAAGTTTCTTCCTCCTCAATAGCTCGGGTCCCGGCTTCACGAGCCGGGACCCCCTTTTTGTGTAGAACCGGGCCGGCTTCGGCCAACGGCCTGCGTGGCGCAGACGGCCGTGGGTCTCTTCGAGCCCTGCGCTACTGTTTCGTTATGATCGCTCACTCGCGTTCGCGGCTCCGATTCGCTTGTCGCGACGGGTGGGCGTGAGCAAGCAACTGAGCCTGGAACGCCAGTGACAGGCCATGTGTCTGTAACGACCCCGCGGCGCAATGACCGCTCACTTTGCGTTCGCGGCTCTGATTCCGTTACTTCCGTTCCACGTTCTGTACCTTTGCAGGTTCCGCCTATACTGAAAGCACCGCGTGCTTGACTGCGAGACGCCGAAGCGCCCCGGCACCGGTCCTTTGGCGTACCTCATCACCTTCGCCTGCTACGGTGCACGCCTCCACGGGGACCCAGACGGCTCAGTTGACCGCTCTCGGAACATCTGGCAAGCTCCAATGCTGGAGGCCAACCCTCGTCGCGCTCACTTTGAACGACTCCTACTCAGAGATAACCCTACAATCCTAAGCACCGTCGAGTGCCGACTCGTTCTCGAATCGATCCGGCAACACGCCTCCCACCGTGGATGGACTTTACATGCTGTGCATGTGCGATCGAATCATGTTCACATCGTCGTCGAAACCGATCTCAGACCGGAGAAGGCCATGACGCAACTCAAGGCATTTGCTTCGCGGACCCTCAATCGGTCAGGCAAGCAGTGCCGGAAACATTGGTCTCGTCACGGCAGCACGAGGTACCTCTGGGATCCCAGTTCCGTCGATGCAGTGGTGGACTATGTCGTTCAGCAGCAGGGTCCACCCATGGCTGTATACCTCAACCCGCATCGATGGGGATCCCGATAGGCATCGCATGCTGGAGCGGTAGTGCCAGGTCGTGCGTCTGAGCGACTATTTCGCTATGACCGCTCACTTGCGTTCGCGGCTTTGGTTCGCTTGTCGCGACGGTGTGCGAGAGCAAGCAACTGAGCCTGGAACGCCAGTGACAGGCCATGTGTCTGTAACGACCCCGCGCCGCACTGACCACTCACTCGCGTTCGCGGCTCCGTTGCGCTTGTCGCGACGGGTGGGCGAGAGCAAGCAACTGAGCCTGGAACGCCAGTGACAGGTCGTGTGTCTGTAACGCCCCCGCGGCGCAATGACCACTCACTCGCGTTCGCGGCTCTGGTTCGCTTGTCGCGACGGGTGGGCGAGAGCAAGCAACTGAGCCTGGAACGCCTGTGACAGGTCGTGTGTCTGTAACGCCCCCGCGGCGCAATGACCGCTCACTCGCGTTCGCGGCTCCGTTGCGCTTGTCGCGACGGTGTGCGAGAGCAAGGAACTGAGCCTGGAACGCCAGTGACAGGTCGTGTGTCTATAACGACCCCGCGGCGCAATGAGCGCTCACTTGCGTTCGCGGCTCTGGTTCGCTTGTCGCGACGGGTGGGCGAGAGCAAGCAACTGAGCCTGGAACGCCTGTGACAGGTCGTGTGTCTGTAACGCCCCCGGGGCGCAATGACCGCTCACTTGCGTTCGCGGCTCTGATTTGCCTACCGCTGGATCGTGCAATACCGCCGCGAGGCTACGCTACTTCATCGCCTCCTTGATGGCCTCCAGATTGCGGGCGACTGCGCGGGTGCTCGGATTGTCGTTCCCGTATGTCGCTTCGAGTATGCTCAGCGCCCGCTTGGTCCACCCCAACGCCCCCTCCAGGTCCCCTTGGTCCTTCAGAATCGTGCCGATGTTGTTGGCCCGGATCGCCACGTCGGGATGCTCGGGGCCGTAGACCTTCTCGTCGATCGCCAGCGCCCGCTTCGTCCACTCCAACGCCCCCTCCAGGTCCCCTTGGTCCTTCAGAATCGTACCGATGTTGTTGGCGCGGATCGCCACGTCGGGATGCTCGGGGCCATAGACCTGCTCGCCGATCGCCAGCGCCCGCTTCGTCCACTCCAACGCCCCCTCCAAGTCCCCTTGAGCCTGCAAAATCTGGCCGATGTTGTTGGCGACGATCGCCACGTTGGGATGCTCGGGGCCGTAGACCTTCTCGTCGACCGCCAGCGCCCGCTGCGCCCACTCGAACGCCCCCTCCAGGTCCCCTTGGGCCTGCAGAATCGCCCCGATGTTGTTGGCGTGGATCGCCACGGTGGGATGCTCGGGGCCGTAGACCTTCTCGTCGATCGCCAGCGCCCGCTCGAAGTAATCTTTGGCTTGATCAAGTTGCGCTCGCCCCTGAGAGTACATCCCAAGCTGGTTCAGAAGTCTGTCTGTGCTTTCCATCCCCACTTGCAGTTTCTCGGCGTGGTTGACGGCCTGCACTGCGTGCGCACCAAGCCGGGCACAAAGCGGCCAGCTTCGTACGTCGCTGGCCTCAACCGGAAACGCTTTGTTCACAACTCCCACCGCTGCCTCCGCCCACGCCTTTCGCTCTTCCTCGGACAGGCGATCGAAGGTCACCGCTTGCACGAGACGGTGAATGGAGACGCGTCGGTCGTCCGGTTCCGGTTCGTCGACTTCCACCAAGGAGTAATCGCGGAGAGCGATGATCGCCTTGTCGAGTTCGAGGGGATCTTGTAACGCGGTAGACAGAGGTTGTGGGATATGCTCGCTGCCTTGGACGATTACTTCCATGGGAATGTCGTCCGGCCCGAGAAAAGCGCACAGACGCAACAAATCGACCGCAGCCGACGAGTCCTTGCCTGCCTGCTGAAATGAAATGTCCCAGGTGGTGGCCACCGTGGCTTTTTCGTCGGACCCCGAGGTTCCGTGGTTAAACAGCGCCAGCTTCCGCTCGCGGAACAAGCCAAGGTACCCCGCCAAGGCTCGCCCGGCGTGCTCGATGTAGGCCGCGGCCTGTTCGAGCGCAAGGGGCAAATAACCAAGCTCCTCCGCCAATTGACGGGCAGCGGCTTCGTCCTCTTGTTCTGTGCGCTTCAGCAGGAATTCCACCGACTCCCGCGGCCCCCACACCCGCACGGGCAGCGGGCGGGCCAAGCGGCCCCAAGCCGCGTAGCGGGAGGTGACCACCACATGCCCGGCTGAGCCGTGCGGTATGTAGGGCTCGATGGCGTCCGGATTGGGTGCGTTATCGAAAACCAGCAGCCACTCGGTCCGCTGCTCCAGGGCGCTCCGAACGATTTCGACGACCTGATTCTGTTCCAGCCGATCTTCCTGCGACACGAGGTTCATCCGCCGCGCCAGCGCTTCCCAATCGGCGTTGAGAGATTCCGGAGTTTCGGATCGCACCCACCAGATGAGTGAGTAGTGATTCGCGTTGCGATAGGCATATTCGATAGCAAGTTGCGTTTTGCCAACGCCGCCCAATCCGTGGATGGCTTGCGTCAACGCCGCTGATTTTTAGCCATCCAACGCCTCACGAAGGTCGCGCAGCAGCTCGACCCGTCCGGTGAAGTTGGGGTTGCGCTGATGCGGGATGTTGCAGACTTCCGGCAGTGTTCCGGGGAATCGAGGAGCCTTCTTTCTCGGAAACGGGGGCGATTTCTTTGGCTTGGCGCGGTCGCCTTCCACCCCTTGAAGCAACCGTTCACGCGCGGCGGCCTCATCGAGGCCCACCAAGTCGATGTAGACGATCTGCGGGAGCAGACCCTCTGGGTCACATTTCTCAACTCGAACCGGAATCAGTAGACCCTTTTTACCGGTGGCGTCTTGGGCAAACCTGGCTGCCCATTCCGGTTGGGTGAACTCGGCTGCGAGATAGTGCGGGGAGAGGACAGCGATCGTCTTGACGGTCTCGGATGCGGCCCGCTGCATGTCCAACACGAAGTTTGAGCCGGGCCGAAAGTCCCAGTCCTGCAGGACGGTCGAGCAGCCTGCTGCTTCTAGCTGCCAGGCAATCCACTCCGCCCAGGCCGCATCTGCGCCGTTGCGGCTGATGAAGAAGTCTTTCTTTGGTTGTTGTGTGTCCACGATGGCCACCAAAGATGCCTATGTCACTCTCCCCAACATCCTACTCCCACTGCGTGCCGCCTGTTCGGCCAGGGTTTCCGTGGGCGGGGAAGTTGTTGTTTGCATGGGGGTTGGGGGGAATTGGGTTTGTTTGGTCGTTTGAACGGCTCCCAGGCGTTGAGAGGAGTCTCGACGCGGCACACTGAGAGTGTGCGCCACAAAAGAATCGCAGGCTTTCACGTGGCGGGAATGTTGGTTCCCAGCGCGGTGCGGAGAAGCTGCCCCTAAGGGACTGGTGCCACCGGTTAGGGGCGGGGCGGAAAGGCCGCGGATCTCAACGGCGAGATCCGCGCTACGTGGTTCATCCTTGAAAGGCGCTGATTTTACTGGGGTTGGGCGAGATTGGGTTTGTTTGGTCGTTTGTGTGAGGCCGGGTTGAGGGGCCGATTTGCTAGAGGCTCGGAAGCCGATCCGGGCGGCCGTGGGGCTTGGAGTGTCGATCGGCGGTGGGGCTTGGGCCGGCACGTATCGGCCGCGGTAGGGGTCTGGATCGACGTGGGTATGGGAGCCGGCAGACGAGCGGGCCTGACGTGCCTTGCTCTCGTCGCGGCGCAGGTCGGATAGCTGCTTGACGGCGCGGAAGAAGCGGCGGCTGAGATGTCCGTCGTAGCGAGCCAGGTGAACGAAGGCCTGGGTACGATCGAGCATCGCTGAGCCTAAAAGTAAGGTCTCGCCGTCGTAGCCGGGGCGCAACTCGTCGGGACGGCGTTTCTCCATATAGCGGCGGGTTTCGTCGAGGGCAGCGGCGAGGAAGCCGGTCTCCAGGCGCGTGAGGCGGCGCATGCGCCATTGCGAGTCGGCGATCTGGCGCACGAGCTCGAACTCGAGCGAGTTGGCGGGTTGGATGTCGGCTTCGAGGGCCGAGAGTTGGCTGTCGAAGTCGGCGGGGTCCTCGCCGGGGAGGACGGTATCGCGGGCGAGGAGTCCGTGTTTAAGTGCGTTTTTTGAGACGCGGGTTTTGCCTTCCTCGGTGCGCGGTCCGGTGGATTTTTTTGCGTTGTTGCGATTAGCTTTTATTCGTGCACGGGTGGTCTTCATGATTATTATTCCTTTCGTGGGAGCGTTGATGCGGTCTATGGACCGGAGGCTCCAATTCCAGGGTACGGTGGGGTAGTGGGGTTCCTCGACCGTCGGTGGGGTAAGTTGCTTGGAATGAGGGAGATGAGATTTTGGAAGTGGCGTGACTGGCTGAGACAACGGCCGCAAGTCTCGGCAAAACGGCCGCCGAGCCATGCGCTACGGGATCTTCGCAAGGCGAGGAGGCGTGCCGCCAGGGCGGGGCTCGGTCGCCCACTCACGGCACAGCAGAAAAATCGGGTACAGCCAGCCAATTCGCTTCAGGCTAAGTGCTTTGTTTCTTGGGTCATGACGGGGAGCGAATTGGTGGCAGTCCCCATTTTTCGCTCCTGCACGACTTTTGCCACGGGCTGTTAGGTCACGAACTTCTGCCCCACAACGCTAGTTGTCTGCGTCGTTGAGCAACGGTTCGATGTGCTCCGCCAGCTCGCTGTAGCCCAGATAGCCTGGGTGATACAGGCGGACGATACCCTTACGGTCGACGAGTACGAGCGTAGGGGTCGAGCTCACTCCGAAGAGAAGGAAGTTTTGCGTGCTGACGGGTACCGACATCCAAGGGGGGATCGGATAGTTCTTTTGATAAGCGCCCCTGAGGTAATCCAATTCTTCCGACGGAGCTGCCTCTCGTCCTTGCGCGGTGTAACCGTACAGTCGCGTTGGACCTACGAAAGCGAGCCCTTGGTCTGAATATTCTTTGTGGAGCGCCGCCAAGACCGGCTCCTGTCGTTTACAGTCGGAGCACCAATGGGCCCAGAAGTACAGGAGCGTTACTTTACCGTTCATGTCCCCTGGCGTGGCGGACCTGTTGAGGAGGTGTTTCGACATTTCGAGTTCGGGAAGCAGTTTCCCTTCCAGAGAGAGCAAGAGGACGTTCTTCTGAATCCTTGTCTCGATGGAAGTCCCGAGGTATTTCTTGTGCTGCTCGCGTAGAAACTCAACAGCCGCTGTGCGATCACCGCGAGCGTCGTAGGCCTTCCCGAGCACCTCGATGGATGCTCCGAGAGCCGTCGAAAGATCAGGGTCCGCATCGAGCTGTTGAGCACTAGCTCGATGCGCGCTGCCCGCAAGCGCTTCACCGGCGTACTTCTCCACCAGACCCCATTGACCGGCGAAGCCGGCGCCGCGTGCGAGCCAGGATGCGGCAGCCAGCCATTGCGAAGTCTGATTTCCTTCGGCGGCGCGCGTCTGCTCGATCAATTGCCGCGCGGCTACGAGGTCACCGGCTAACGCCAGTTGGCGAACTCCGGCAACGAGATCGACGAACTGAGCCGTGGCGACCGCAGTGGCGGTAGCCAACAACCCGATGCCAACTAGGCAGCGGAGTCGCGTCCTACGCCGCGTCGACGTTGCTTGGGATTTCAGTTGCGCACAGCGAGGCTGCGACCACGTGTGCGAGTTTTCTTTCGCCATTATTGGGTAGCGTATCACGTAGGCTCCGTCAGAGGAGCAGTGGTTTGCTGCCCCCGCGAAGGCTCACAGGCAAGACTGCCCGTGCTACTCAGGGCCCGCGGGCAAGGACTGTCGGCGCCACCGAGAGAACATAGACACGATTGCCAGTGCTATCGACACTGATCGGCAAGATTGCCTGTGCTACGAAAGGTGATCGGCAGGTTGGCTGGCTACCGAAAGCCCGACAAGCAGGATTGCTTGCCGTACTGCGACCTGGGGAGTGGGTGCTTGCTTTCGTGTAAGATGTCTTCGAACCCAATGCTTCTGCTCGCCTGGCAGCCCGCGGTAGGAAGTGAAGGTCGCGAAAAAATCGGGTACAGCCAACCAATTCGCTTCAGGCTAAGGTTTTTTTCTAGGGCCATGACGGAGGGCGAATTGGTGGCAGTCCCCATTTTTTGCTCGGACGACTTTTGCCACGGACTGCTAAGCGGCAGCTAAAACCAAGCGACGTCCTATTGCCCCCGTGCCGGCCTCACGATCCAAGCAGAAGGTTTTCCATGGCTGGTTCATCACGGTAGCGGCTTTTTGCACCTTCGGCATTAGTGTCGGGTTCCCTTACTACAACATCCCATTTTTCTTCGATTACTTCGAGAGCCAGCCTGAGCAGGGCGGCTTTGGCTGGTCGCGAGAGCAAATCACATTTGGTTTCCCGCTATCGGCGCTGTTGACCCTTTGGGTCGGACCATTGCTTGTCCATCGTTTCAGCCCCCGGAAGGCGATTGTCTTCGGCACCGGCCTCATCGGTTTGGCCCTAGTTGGTTTCGGGCGGATGGGAGGCGAGATTTGGCTGTATTATCTGTTCTGGTTTATCTCAACCGTCGGTTATATCTTCTCGGGACCTATCCCGCACCAGGTCATCGTTTCGCAATGGTTTCGACGGCTGCGTGGCAGGGCGATGGGGGTTACCTATGTAGGTGTCGCCGTGTTCGGGTCGGCGGGGTCTTACCTTGTCAAGCCGCTTGTTGAAGGCATGGGGTTCCACACGGCCCTTCAGATTATGGGGGTATTGCTCCTCCTAGCGTGGCCCTTCGCGATTTTCGTCTTGCGTGACCGGGCTGCTGATATGGGCCTCCAGCCAGACGGCGAGGAACCGCAGTCGCTTCAGGCGGCGGAAAAACCGCAAGGCTTGGCTCATCTGCTGCGGCAACCTGCGTTTTACCTGCTGGCCATCGGCAGCTTTTGTTCCATCGGATCGATTGGCGCCGTGAACCAGCACATGAAACTGGTTTTCAAGGACCAAGGGTTCGTGGAGCAAGAGGTCCTGAATTCAGTGTGGCGAACCGCTTCGATTCTGATTCTCTGGGCAAGCATTGCCGGGAGACTTGGCATGGGTTGGGCCGCCGACCGGTTCTCCAAAAAATACGTGATGGTCATTACTTATGTGCTGGTCGCCATGGCGATTCCCCTGCTGTTGCTGGTCACCCCGGAGCGGCCGGCCTACGTTTACATCTTCGCGATCTTGTTCGGGTTCGCCTTGGGCGCCGACTACATGCTGATTCCCCTCATGGCGGCCGACCAGTTCGGGGTACCCACGCTGGTGCGTGCGATGGGCGTGATCCTACCCTTTGATACGATCGGACAAACCTGGTTCCCGTATTTCGTCTCCGTATTGCGAACGCGGTTCGGTGGTTACGACCGTGCTTTCGTGGCGGTATTCGCTCTCGCCATGGCTGGTGCAGCGGCGATCGCTCTCGTACCGAAGCGCAAGCGCAGTGAGGGTGAATCTTCGGGTCAGGGACCCTGAGTGCTTGGTTGCATAAGTTCACGATAGATTATAGGCCGACAATCCTGGACCGCTCCCTCACGGTCGCGGCTCGGAAGATTCTGCGAACAAACCACTTCCGGGCCCGCCAAGGTACAGACCCCGGAACGCAAGCGAGCGGTCGTTGCACCATGGTCGTTGCGGATACTTGGCCTGTCACTGGCGTTCCAGGCTCAGCTTCCTGCTCCCGCCTACCTTTGCGACGAGCGAATCCTTCCTCTGGAGCAGGGGACCGCTATTGGTTGCCGAGACCAATAAAGAACACGCCCAGCAGAACTAGCGCTAGGCCGGCGACCTTGTGGCGGTTGAATAATTCCCCAAAGAAGATGCGAGACCAAATCAGAGTCCAGACGTACCCCAGCGAGACCATGGGGTAGAGGACGGTTAGACTGCCGTGTTTTAGTCCCTCAATATAGAAATACGACGAGACCAGGAAGAGCGCGATGCCTGCACCAATCCTGCCTATCCAAACTCGCCAGCCACTTCGCAGCCGGTTCGCACCTGCTTTCAGCAACACGGCGGCGATGGAGCCGATCACGCTGGCGGCAAGAACAAGCAGCATGGACGAGAAAGGTGTTTTCATGACCGACTTCCCAGCCCGATGAAAGAGACTCCAACAACGATTAAACCCACACCGATGACCTTATAGGCGTTGATGACATCGTTAAAGAACATTGGCGAAAGAATGGTTACCCACACATAGGTAAGGGCGATGATAGGATAAAGTACGGACAACTGGCCGTCGCGGAGTGCCAACACCAAAAAGTGCTGTGTTGGCGGCGAGGCAGATATAACCGGCGATCAAAGCCCAATTCTAGAGAACACCTGCCCAACCGGTGTCCACCATCAGAGCGGCGCCGTTTCGCATGAAGATCTGTGCCGCCGCGCCGATCACAGTACACAGCACAACGAGTCCTATGGAGCCAACCTTAGTGGATTGGGCTTCCCGTCTGGGGAGGATCGCTGTGGAAGGTTCGTTCAATTCTAAGACCGCCGGGGTGCTCACAAAAGTGTCCGATTGTAACATAAGACTTGATCTTAGCCGCGTCCCTAAAAGCAGCACTATGGGGGTTTTGCCTTAGAGTTATAGGCACATTGGTCGTGCTGTCTGAGGGTTTTCCCTTCTGTCAGAATCTGATAGCCTTAGCGAGAATGGTTCACATACTTCCGACACTCGGGCGCGGGCACCGCTGGAAGGTGCCAACCGTTTCTGCCTCCAGGAGCGTTAGGCGGCGAGTGCTCTATACGAGACACGCGGAGTCTTCCCAACTTAGCCCATGGAGTCTCACGGCACGGAATAGGCCGAAGCCGTTTCATTAGAAATGCAAGCAACGCGAACTGTTCGAAACCTGCAAGGGGCCTACATACGGCCTAAGCCTCCCGGGCGAGAGGGGTTTAGCTGTTCGGCCCAAGAAACTTATCGACTCATTCCCGAACAACTCCTTCCTTGTCTTCCCGAGTTAGCGCGTTGTCGATCGACGGCCGAGCTGGCCGAACATCCGGTCTATCAATCGATTCGTCACACGCTGGCCGAGGTTCTAGGTACGTGCGACACGGGCGACTTCACACGCACACCGGCGCCGCCCCGATCTCAGTACCGCTTCCTGGCGTGGAACGTGGAGCGCGGAATCCAGTTCGAGAGACAGCTCGAGGCTCTCCGCACCCACTGCTACCTCAAGACGTGTGACGTTTTGCTCTTGACCGAAACCGACCTCGGCATGGTCCGCTCGGGAAACCGCGCGGTCGCGCTCGAGTTGGCACGCGAACTCGGGATGCACTATGCGTTCGCTCCCTGTTACTTGAATCTAAGCAAGGGCGCGGGAGTCGAGCATGAGATGGACGGGAAGAACAAGTTGGGGCTGCACGGGAACGCGATTCTCAGCCGTTACCCGATTCGCCGCGTCAGAACCATTCCCTTGAAGAATGGAAAGGACAAGATGGCGGGGCGCGAAAAACGTCTCGGCCGCCAAGTTTCTCTCGTTGGCGAAATCGAGTTCCCCAACTACTCACTGACCGCCGCCTCTGTACACTTGGATGCCCAATCGAGCCAAGGTCACCGTCATGATCAGATGCGCGATGTGCTCAACGGACTCCATGCCGATGGTCGTGTAGTCATCGGAGGCGACTGGAACACAATGACGTACAATTCGTCGCGAGCCTTGTACGCTATCTTGGGTTTCTGGCTGCGTGTTTTCATGGGCGTTGACAACGTGATCCGTAATCATAACCTGCACCCCTATAACCGCTTTGAGAAGGACCTCTTCCGGCTGCTCGAATCGCATGGCCTCGACTATCGACGCTGTAACCGCCTAGGGGATCGCACCGCGTCGTACGATGTGGACGATCCGAAAACCTACAAGAATCTCAGAGAGTGGGTGCCGGCTTGGTGCTTTTCTTTCATCCGCTGGGCGTTGCGCAACCATGGCGGCAAGTGCCCCCTAAAAATCGACTGGTTCTCAACCCGAGGTCTGGGCACTAAGAATCCCGTCATCATCCATGAGCTGCGGGAACGACGTGCCGTGCCGCTGTCCGACCACGACCCTATTGGTGTGGACGTGGTCGTGCCGCGCGACTAGTGGACTGCCCTGGAGACGAGTTCACTACAGATTCGGAAATGTCGGGTTCGAAAACCAGACACGGCACGCTGAAAGCGCGCGCCACGTCGCCAGGACGATCAGAAAGTCTTCTCTGGGACAGCTTATTAACAGACGGCCGGAGAAAATCCCAGACGTCCGAATTCGCGCGAAAGACGAGTGCCTGTATGAAACGGCGGGTGAAGGGTCGAAAGACCGAGGCGCCGCGCGAGATTATCTCACTGACTTAACACGCTTCTCGTTGCAAGCCGGGCCACACCATTTTATGCTCAGCGTATGAGGGCTTTTCTGGCCACGGCAGTTGCTCTTCTCTTTTGCGTGGCCGCGCAGGCGTTCGACGCATGCCAGTCTGTCCCGGTTTACGAGCCTTGCGAAATCGAATTCGAGATGACCGAGGCCGAGGCCGGGGAGCATCCCAACCCGTATCTGAGCGTTGAGCTGCGGGCTGAGTTTCGGTCTCCGAAAGGCGGCCGCACCAAGGTGATGCCAGGTTTTTGGGATGGCGGCCGCCGCTTCAAGATCCGATTCTCTCCCCTGGATGAAGGTCATTGGGATTTCCGCATCATCTCCAACCTCCCGAGCGTATCTCGCAAGACGGGAGGCTTCGAGGCATCCGCGTCTGGGACGCCGGGATTCATACGCATCTTCAATACTCGTTATTTTCGGTATGACGCGCCTGAAACCGCACACTTTTGGATGGGTGACACCTGCTACACCTTCGCCACCATACCTTGGCAGATCTTCCAGGGCTTGATCGATGTTCGCGCCGGGCAAAAGTTCAACCACATTAGGGGCCTCGTCCTGAGTGATAAGAAGAACGCAGCCGAGCTGTTCGCCGATCCCGACCGGGTGCAGCCCGGGTATTTTCGGGAAGTCGACCGCCGAGTAGCCTATATGAACAGCAAAGGGATCACCTATGACCTGATCCTCGGCGGCGACGAAAATCAGTTAGCCACTCTGCTGCCCCACCGTCGCCAACGAGAACGTTATGTCCGCTATCTTGTCGCCCGCTACGCGGCGATGAACATGACCTGGCAGGGCGTTGAGAAATACGAGGAGTACGAAAACGGCCGCAAGTTTCTGCGGGAGATCAATACCTACATTGAGCGGCTTGATCCTTATAAGCACCCTCGCTCGACGCATACCGTTACTACTTCGAGCCCTCTGTTGGGAGACGGCTGGATGAACTATGTGATTCAGCGATCGTCGGATGGCAATCTCGCGACAGTCGAATTCGCGATCTTTCCCGTGCCGTTCGTGAACGCAGGAGTCGCTCCGGAGGCCAATGGCGCCGGTACGCCCGGCTCACGAGACGTCGACAGCGATACCCTGCGTCGCCGGATGTGGAACGCGGCCCTTCGAGGCCAGCACCCTACTTTCGCCAACAGCGGCACTTACGGCGGGGAGGGCAACCGTGTCGAATTGCGTCATGCTGATTCGCCGGCAGCCAGGCAAATGACGCATCTCTACGAGTTTTTTGAGCAGACCCGCTATTGGGACCTGCTGCCCTACTTCCGCGTGGAAGGCGGTCCGGCGTTGTCGCTGGAAGTCTATCCCTATCGCAGTGATACGCCGCGCGGTGTGGAATACATTGTGTACGTAGAAAAACCCGTACCGATTGAACTACTCGTGCCGAAGGGCAAATACGACGTCAGTTGGTTCAATCCTCTGGATGGGAGCTGGCTGGACCAGAAAAAAAAGTTCAAGGGAGAGCGCTTTAGGGCCGCAGGGCCACCCGATGACTCTCACGACTGGGTCCTTTATGTGCGTCGGGAAGGCAAGAAGCAAAGCATGAATCAGTCCTACCTATTGGAGTCGCGGCGGCCGCCCATCAAGAAAGTGGAAACCGCCGAATCGGAGACTCCTTTTGAAATACAACTGCCGGACGATGCGGAGCTGGTCGTAGGCCGCAAGTTCGATTTCAACGCGACGCTGACGAAGGAGGGCAGGGTGGCCAAGAAGATGCAGTGGCTGTGGACTTTTGAGGTGTCCGGTTCCGCCCTGGGCCCACGCGTCCTCGGGACGACGCAGTTTGGCCGCACCAAGATCCCACCGAATATGGCCAGACGGTACCCAGCGACGCTCCAGCTTCGATTGCTCGGCGTCGACGGTAATGGCCGCCTTTTCGAGGCTTTTCGAGCGTACCGACTCGTGAAAGAGCGACCGCCGGATTAAGCGGTCCGTTTCGTAAGTTTCGGTCACGTATATTTAGAAGCGAGGTGGACGATCGGGAACTTCGGGCACGGCATGCCGTGCCCCTACATTTTGCTCATGCTGCTTCTCGCGATCGACACCACAAGCTTTCACGGCGGGGTTTCGCTCGCCGGCAACGACGAGATTCTGGAGACAAAACCCATCCACGCTCCCAGTGGATTCGGGACCGTTATCTATCAAGAGATACGTTCCCTGCTCGAGAGGCAGCGTCTGCATCTGCGCGACATCGACTGCTACGCGGCCGCGGCGGGGCCGGGGTCGTTCACGGGAATCAGAATCGGCTTAGCGGTCGTCAAGTCTCTGGCGGAAGCTCACGGGAAAAAGGTGGTTCCGGTATCGAACCTGACGGCGCTGGCTAGGGCCGGGAGTGGGTGTTATCGTGCGCCTATCCTCGATGCCCGCCGCGGCGAGGTATACGCGGCTGTCTACGATGATCAGCTTCGGCCGGTGGTCGATGAAGTCGTGACGCTGTGGGAGGACTTTTTGCGGCTCGTGGGAGACCGCGAAGTCAGCTTTTTGTCGCAGGATTCGAATATGTTTGCAGCGGGTGGGGCGGCGCCGATCGAAACACAGAGCCAGGCTCGCTACCGAACCGTCACGGTATCCACTTGTTTGGCCGAAGCCGCTGCTCAAGTGGCTGTTGCGTGTGTGGCAGAGGGAAAAGTGATGCCACCGGAAGCGGTAGATGCAAACTACATCCGGCGACCGGACGCCGAGTTGAAGTGGAAAGATCCTGATTGAGGGTCGTGGTCCGGCTGTCGACTACCCACCCAGCGTGATCATTTCGATCTTCTTATGCCGGCCGGGTTGGTAGCCTTGGCGGGAGTTCATGGCCAGGAATCGTTCTTCGGAGTAGCGGTCGGCCCGGGCATTCCAAATTGAGCCGATCGAATCACGGAGTTCCTGATCGCTCGCTCCTAAGCGCATGGGCGTCTTGAGATCATGCCCCTGTTGTGAGAAGAGACAGGTCACCATTTTGCCGTCCGCGGTGAGCCGGCCCCGCGTACAGCTTGTGCAGAAGGGTTCGGTCACCGAAGCGATAACACCGATATCTCCGCCTCCATCGACGAACTCGTAGTCGACGGAAGGAGCACTCCCTTGGTCTCTACCAACCTCCCGGAGTGAGTAACGGGCGCTGATCCGTTCGAGGATTTCGGCCTTGGAGACCATCTTCCCCGAGGTCCACTGGTTAGCGTTGCCGACATCCATATACTCGATGAAGCGCATCGCGAAGCCGTTGTCCCGGGAGAACTCGACCAGGTCGATGATCTCGTCATCGTTGACGCCTCTTTCGACCACGGCGTTGATCTTGATGGGTCCAAAGCCCTGGCTCTTGGCAGCGAATAGGCCCTCGAGAACTTTGTCGAGCTCGCCGCGTTTCGTCATCCGGCGGAACTTCTCCGGCTGAAGGGTGTCGAGGCTCACATTGACGCGCCGTAACCCGGCGGCCCTCAGTGCGGCCACTTGGGGAGCCAGTAGGGCGGCATTCGTCGTCAGGCAAAGATCTTTAATGCCAGGAAGAAGGCAGAGCTTGCTAATCAATTGGTTCAAGTTCTTACGGAGCAGTGGTTCGCCACCGGTCAAGCGGATCTTGTCGACACCGAGGCGAACGAAGAGCGCTGCAAGCCGGGCTATCTCCTCGTAGGTCAGAATCTCGGCACGCTTGATCCACTCGTACTCGTCAAGGGGCATGCAGTAGGTGCAACGGAAATTGCAGCGGTCGGTTACGGAGATTCGCAGGTCCTTGAGCGGTCGCTGGAAGGTGTCCTTTGGCATCACAAGTTCGGAGCGGTTGTGCCCCCCCCCCGACGGGATAAAGCTTATTCTAGCGCGGACTGCCCTCCGCGCTAGCCCGCTTTTCTCGCCAGGTGGCGAGGCGAACGCTGTACAAGCGCTGGAGCTTCACAAGATGAAGTGCCGGATTGGCGGACTAAACTTCTCGCGGTTGCCCGATGGGTCCATGCGGGCTAGCAGCTGCTTGAGCCGCTCAGAAGTCAATCGGGCGAGCTGGAAAGCGAGTCGGCTCAAGGCCCTGGCGGTGCTACGATGGGACAGCTCAACACAAGGCTTGTACCGACAGCTATTCTTTTAGGGTAGAATGGACAGGCTATCAAGGCCCTGGCAGCGGTGCTGCATGGACGCAGAATGCGGGATTGTGGTCAACTTCGCGAATCCCGAGGGGCTCATGGTCGACAGTGTCTCCTGCTTGTGGGCGACATCGATCGCTGTGAGCGCCGGCGACTACGACCGAGACGAGTGCAAAAGCCTAGATCCGGCAGGTTGCGTTCAGGCCGCGCGCGCTGGAAAGCACTTGCGAGCCTGATGAAAAGGAGCTAAAGCACGATGGATGTGAAAAAATTTCTGCTTGCATCGTGGGCCGGCGGGATTCTGTTCTTCGTTTCGGGTTTTCTCGCGTATGGAGTCCTGCTTCGCGACTTCATGGTGGCGGCCGGCATGAACATGAAAGAGACACCTGACATGGGAGTATTGATCCTGTCTCAGCTGATCTTTGGGGTGTTTCTCACGATGGTGTTGAGGCGCTGGGAGGGAGCGGTAACTCTCGCCCAGGGAGCGAAGGTCGGCGCGGTGCTCGTCCTGTTGCTGACGTTGGGATCTAGCCTCGTCGAGTACGCCACCACGAACGCGTTGAACCCAGCCGTGATTCCGGTAAGAGCGGTGGTGTCGGCCGTCCAAGGCGCCTTGGCGGGCGGAGCCATCAGCGCCGTGCTGGGCCGCGGCTAAAAAAAGCCCGGCGCCTCCAACAAGGGCACTGAGCCCGATTTCAGCCTCAAGGGGACATCTAGTTGATCGCCAATCCGGACAAGCGCTGGGAGGGGTTACTCGCGCTAAACGGACTCAAGCCCAAAGTTCCCAGTACGGGGTTTGGGGCAGCGCCCATGTCATTCGCCCCGAAAGGGGAAAACCTTCCAGCAAGTCGGCAGGCTTAGGCGATGTGTGTTTATGAGATGAGTCCTAGTGTTCTCACATTGGCCTATAATGAGGGCAGCCGGCAGGTTCTGAGTGTTGGCGTGGCGAGTAGGGTGAGACAAGAATAGGATGATCGAGGTAACTCCTAAGGCTGTCGAGCGGATTCGACAGATGCTCCAAGAGAATCAAGTCGAGGGCGGACTGCGGCTCGGCGTGGTTGGGGGCGGCTGCTCGGGGTTGAGTTACAAGTTCAAGTTCGAGAGTAAGCCGCGTCCCGCGGACACGGTTTTCGAGGTCGGCGGGGTTACTCTGGTTGTCGATCCCAAGAGTTACGAATACCTCAACGGTCTTACCCTCGACTACCAGGAATCGTTGATCGAACAGGCTTTCGTCTTTCACAATCCCAACGCAACGAAAAGCTGCGGCTGCGGGAAGTCATTCTTGGTCTGAGGTTCCATGCAGAACCGCCCGGAGTTCGCAACCTGGCACGAGAGATTTAATCGCTTCGCGGGCGATCTCTATCCCCACCGTTACACCCGCGATTATGTCACCGACCTCGTCGAGATCGGCCACGAAGTTCTCTCGCTGGCCCGCGAGAAGAATTCACTCATCGTCGCTCACAACTACCAGTATCCCGAGCTGCAGGAAGTTGCCGAGGAAGTGGGCGACTCGCTTGGGCTGAGCCAGTACGTTGCGAGCCGAGAGAGCGAGCGGGTGGACTTTTGCGGGGTCTGGTTCATGGGCGAGACGGCGAAAACGATCGTCGGGGATCGTTCGAAAGTGTACATGCCGGACAAACCAGGCTGTTCGCTTGTGGAGTCGATTGAACATTTGCGCATTACGGCATGGGTCGATCGAAACCCGGGTGGCGTGGTCGTCTCCTATATCAACACTGACGCCCGGACGAAGGCGCTGAGCGATTACATTTGTACCTCCCGAAACGCTGCCCAGGTGCTCGAGCACGCGGCTCGTGACCACCCTGGGCAACGCATCTTATTCTTGCCGGACAAGTACCTTGGAGCCGTCGCGCTGTCCCAAACCGACGTGGACCCAGGGCGGGTGGACCTCTACGACGGCGCCTGCCACGTTCACGCGAAGATTGGGGAAAGGGCCATTGAAGAGGCGTTCGACCGTCACCCGGACGCGGACCTGCTGATTCACCCCGAGTGCGGCTGCTCATCTTCTTGTTTGTCGAAAACGGTCCATGGCACCTCGCCTTACAAGCGAGCTTATTATCTATCCACCTCGGGCATGCTGCGTCACGCGGAGGGTTCAGCGAACCAGGAATTTGTCGTGGCCACAGAGATGGGCATGCTCTACCGGCTGCGGCGAGCCTTACCGGAAAAGACGTTTCACCCGGTGTCGGAAAACGCGGTTTGTGAGTACATGAAGATGAACACCCTCGAGAAACTCTTGGGATCGCTTCAAGACGATCGCATAGAGGTCATTGTGGACGGCGAGATCCGCGAAAAGGCCCAAGCCGCCATCCAGCGAATGCTTACGATTCAGTGACCGCGGATCGCAACCCCGATAAGTTCAGCCGGATCGCAGTGGAAAACACAGGTCCCGCTCGGGTTGGTCCACGCCAGCCTGCCGCGGGCGCAGCTGAATCGCAGAGCGGTTGAGAGCTGAACAAGCAACCGTCTCCTCCCTGAAAAAGCTCCTCGGGATGGTAGGCGTAGCCGGCCGCCCTCTTTTCTTGTCTTATTGAAGCGCGTAACGCTGTCGCTGCTGGGCTAGGCGACTGGCGAGACCAGGAAATCCCGCTGTGAACGGCGGGATTCTATCGGCTCCCGCGGCACTTCATCCCCAACCCTTTAAATCCTTCAATTGTTGAGAAAATCCTGTTGAAAAGTTGTATAAAACTTTTGCAAAGCTTGTGGTCAAACGAGCACAGTTCAGCGTATACTCTGACTCTTTCGCTATGATGGCCTTGTACCGTTTGGAGCAGTGAGAGGGGTCACTGCCAGGGGCGTGGGCAACAGCCGGAGGGCCTAAGAAGAAGCCACAAAATCCCTCGGTGTAGTTTTGACAATGCTCTGCACCGGTGACAGCGAACGGGTCGGGTGAAATGACTTGACCCAAAAAGCGAAAAGAAGCCGCATGTTCTTTTTCCGTCCCGCGGTAAGATGGGCGTCACTTCTTGGGATGGGCCTAGCCGTTGCGTGGGCTCAAACTGCTCAGATTGCCGGCACGATCACCGACCCGACGGGAGCAGCGATCGTCACGGCCGACATCACCGTCACCCAGCTAGAGACCGGCCTCGAGAGAAAAACGACGTCCAACGCAAAAGGCCGTTACGCCGTTCCGCTGCTGCCGCCCGGACGCTATCGGGTTTCCGCCCAACATGACGACTTCGTTCCGGTGGCCCACTGGGGGATCATTCTCTCGGCGGACCAGAATGTTCGGCTGGATTTCAGCCTAGAAGTCGGCCAGGTAACTGAGCAAATCACGGTTGAGGGAGACGTCTCGCAGGTTGACGTCGAGACGGCGACTCTCCGTCAGGTCATCGAACGGCGTCGCTTGGTTGATCTTCCACTGGAAGAGCCGCAACGCGGCCGAACTCACCTTGCTGGTGGCGGGGGTCTATGAAGCGCCGGCCGCCGGTACCCTCAGAAACAGCGCCGTGCAGTTCCCGGGATCTCTGGCGATCTCGGCCAGCGGTGCGCGCCAGAACCAAATCGGCTACAACCTAGATGGGGGGGGGTGCATCACGATACGTTGACGCAGGTCAACGCGCCTTTCCCCATGCCCGACGCCCTTCAGGAGTTCAGCGTACAAACCAGTAACTACAGCGCGGAATTCGGATCGAACACCGGCGCAGTCGTTAACGTGGTCAGCAAGAGCGGCACGAACGAATTTCACGGCAATGCCTTCGCTTTTCATCGCAACGAGGTATTTAATGCCCGGAACGTTTTTGCGGATGAGCGCGATCCGTTGAAGCGGACGCAATTCGGCGCAACCCTTGGGGGACCGTTTTCGGTGCCAGGGCTTTACCGCGGATCGAACCGGACTTTCTTTTTCCTGGGATACCAGGGAACTCGCCGCCGAACACAGGACAACGCACTGACCGCACTTGTGCCCACCGAGGCCCAACGACAGGGTGATTTCTCTGATCTTCCGTTCCCGGTGGTCGATCCTCAAACAGGGGATCCATTCCCCGGCAACAGTATTCCGGTGGACCGCCTTGACCCGGTCGCGGCGAACTTTCTAGATTTCTTGCCCACTGCAACCGGAAGCGGGGAGGTTTTTGTTCCCCAACCGGACAGCCAAGACTTTGACGAAATCTTAGTGCGGGCCGACCACGAGCTGACGTCCCGAGATCGCCTTGGCTTGCGTTATTTCCTGGATGATTTTCTCGACCGATCTAGCTGGGACGGCCGCAACTTGCTGCTGTTTACGAACTCAGCCGACAATCGGGTACAGGACTTCCGTCTGAGCGAAACTCACATCTTCTCGCCTCGGGTAGTCAACGAATCGAGCTTCAGCCATTCGCGCTACGTTACGAACCGCGCCGGCCCGCCCGATGCCCCCAACGCTGTCGACTTAGGCGCCAACGTACACAACCCGAGCGGTATGTCCGGCATGCGGGTGTTTGTCTTTGGGTTTTTCGACACCACAGCTTCGGATCGTTTAACCATTTTGCGTCAGAACTACACGGTGGCGGACGATGTGAAGTGGGTTTCGGGTCGCCATAACCTTTCGTTTGGCGGTAGGTATCAGCGTTCTTTGTTCAACCAGGAAACTAAGTTCCGTTCCGGGGGCTAGTGGTTCGTGTTAGGGCACGCGACAGGCCATGCGACTTCCGATTTTCTACTCGGGAGATTGTGGGCGTTTCAACAAGACGCGCCGGGCAACAAAGCGAATGTGGTGAATATCCCCAGCGTCTATGTTCAAGACAACTTCCGTGCGGGCCCGCGCCTTTCGCTAACGTTCGGAGTTCGCTGGGATCCGTTGCTGCCGCTTCAGGAGCGCGATGGGAAATTCCACGTCTTTGATCCTGATCGGTTCCGAGCCGGCGAAACCTCGGCGCAGTTTGTCAATGCTCCGCCAGGACTGTTTTTCCGAGGAGATGCAGGGGTCCCTCATCATGGTCACCGCGGCGACCTGAACAATTGGGCCCCTCGGGTGGGTTTCGCCTACGACGTGACCGGTGACGGCAAGACCAGCCTGCGGGGAGCGGGGGGTGTTTTCTTGAACCAGCGAGTGCCTTTGCAGCAACAAGGGGCTGTTTTTCAGAACGCTCCCTGGGGGTCCGCTGTCCTGTTGCTTTTCCCGGCGGCGCCCTTTAGTGATCCCTACCGCGATTCGACGAACCACTTCCCCACAGCCGAGGTCCCCGACCGCGACTCTTTTTTTCCCAGTCCGGCCGTCGTTTCCAGCTACGATCCGACGAATAAGTTTGTTACACCGACGATCTACAACTGGCATTTCACCGTCGAGCGCCAGTTGCTGCCGAACTATTTGTTGCGGTTAGCCTACGTGGGTTCTCACGGCAGTCATCTGATGGGCCGAGGTTTGGAGATCAACCCCGCGGACAACACGCTCACAGGCAGAGTGAGTGCGCGCCGCCTCTTTCCGGGATACTCCTCGATTGGCCTGCAAAGCAGCTCCAAGAACTCCAGCTACAACTCCTTGCAGGTCACTCTGGAGAAACGCTTCTCGAGCGGATCCGCCTGGCTGGACGGGCTGAGCCTGTTGACCAACTACACCTGGAGCCACAGCATCGACGACCAGGTGTTCGGCGAATCGGAAAACGGTGTCCTGGGACAGAACATTGCACCTTTGCCTTTCAATCACCCTTTTTACCGTCCTTATAACCGGGGGCCTTCCGACTTCGACCGACGACGGCGTTTTGTGACCTCCTATGTGTGGGATCTGCCGTCGCCGGAGCGATTCGGCAAGCTTGCTCGTCGCTTGCTGGGAGACTGGCAGTGGAGCGGCATCTTGAGTATCCAGACCGGTGCGCCTTTTACCGTCCTGACCGGCCGGGACGACATGAGGACCGGTCTAAACGGCCAACGGGCGCTTGTCTTGGACGGTGCGAACCCCTATCGACCATCTGGATGTAGGAGTTCCTCTTTTTGTGAGCCTCTGCTCAACCCCGACGCGTTTGCTCGGCCCGCAACCAACACCTTCTCGCCACAGGGAAAGAATGTTTTCCGCGGTCCGGGCCAGTGGACCTGGGATATGGGGATCTTCAAGAACTTCCCCAGCGAGAGATTCAACGTTCAGCTTCGATGGGAGTTTTTCAACATCTTCAATCACGTGAGCTTGGGACTTCCGCACAATGCTCTCAGGAACCCGCGTTTCGGCGGTATCACCGTGGCGGGCGATCCCCGCATCGGTCAAGTCGCACTGAAGGTTTCGTTTTGAACTTTGCCCGCATTCCTTGCTTTGGGCCGGGCTGACTGTCCCCAGCCACCGCCCAGTCCCCCCTTTTTGCGACGGAAGGCGGGCTAGGTGACGCCTTGGAGGTTCGCATCTTCCGCCAGGGCGGCACGGCGGCCGGCTTCGACGTCAACTCGTCTAAGCAAAAGCATCCCGCCGAGAAAGAAGACAATCAAGGCCAGGATACTGAGGCGGCTTCCGCCGGCGAGTTGGCTGACGAGCGCGAAGAGGAAAGGCCCGGCGATGGTCCCGAACTTGCCGCTGATACTGTAGAAACCGAAAAACTCCGATGATTTCCGAAGCGGGATCAGCCCCACGAACAGTGATCGACTCAGCGCCTGGCTTCCTCCTTGCACCGCCGCCACGCCGGAGGCCAAAACCCAGAAGTGCCACGGCTCGGTCATGAAATAGCCTAAGACAGAGATCGCGGTGTAGACCCAAAGGGCGACGTAAATACTGTTTTTCGTTCCCAGCGACCGGGAAAGCCTTCCGAAAGCGAAGGTACAGGGAATCCCCAGGAACTGGACAAGCAAGAGGGCGCCGATGAGGTGGGTGCGGCCAATACCGATTTCCGCGCCGTAGATCGTTGCCATCTTGATGATGGTGTTGACGCCGTCGTTATAGAACCAAAAAGCAATCAAGAACAGGAACACTTGCCGGTGTCGGCGAATTTGACGGAAAGTCTCGAGGACACTCGCGAACCCCGTGCGAAAGGCACGCCTGGGGGGATCACCTCCGGCCGCCTGCCTGTGGGGTTCCGCGACCCGCCGAAGAATCGGAATAGTGAAAACGGCCCACCACACCGCCACGCTGGCGAAGGCCATCCTGGAAGCCTGCGAGGCATCCTCCATTCCGAACGTCTGAGGAGCAGTAATCCAACCGAGTTGCAGGGCCAGTAGAAGTCCACCGCCGACGTAGCCTATCGCGTAGCCTGCTGTCGAGACCCGATCGATCTCATCGGGCCGAGCAATGTGGGGCAGCAGTGATTCGTAAAAAACCTCCCCGACGGCGTATCCGACGTTGCCCACGATAAACGCGGCGGAAGCGAACAGCCAATCGCGCTCCCCGGCAAAAAACAGCAAGAACGAGCCGAGGACCCCCATAGCGGCGAAAAAGGTCAGGAACCTCTTCTTCGCACCCAAGTAGTCAGCGATGGCCCCCAAGACGGGTGAAAGTAACGCGACGATGACAAGAGCTATCGTTTGCGTGTACCCCCAATAGGCCGTACGCAAGTTCTCGGGCAGATCGATGGCCGCGACCTCGTGGTAGTAGACGGGCAGGACCGCGGCCATGATCGTCGTCACAAAGGCCGAGTTGGCCCAGTCGTACATCGCCCAGGCGCGCAGCTCTCGGCGGTGAAGGCCGAGGGTTAGGAGCCATTGCTGCACGCGAGGGTGTGTGGAAGGTTCGGCCGGGTTCGATCCCACAGCAGTTTTCGGGTAACAACTAGCCGCTCTGCCGGAGTTCAGCGGCGCTGCTATCCTACCAGAGAAGTTGTCTGATATTTAGGAACGAGCGGCTGATACTCGGAGGCTAAGTAGTCCATTTCATAAGTTCGGTCACGTATATTTAGATTTAGAAGCCAGGTGGACGATCGGGAACTTCGGGCACGGCATACCGTGCCCCTACATTTCCAGGCAGCCAATAGATCTGTAGGGGCACAGCATGCTGTGCCCGCCTGCCCTCGCCAGAAACGTGAGTGTATTTATGGAATAGAGTACTAAGTTACTTTGAATGAATAACTTGTGTTACGTGACCTGTCGGGTAGGCCAAACTGGGGCCGACCGTTCGCACGGTCTGAAGCCAAAAGCCGCGGGTCTGGAAACGGCACCAGCCCCGCGCTACGGGACTGTACCCCTTTTCCGAGGCGTTTGATTTTGGTAGGGGCGCGATTCATCGCGCCCGCCCTTCGATATTCAGACATACGAGTTTCGAGCGGGAGTCTTGCGACCGGGTCCTGATCGGTCTGGTTGCTAGCTGCAGCGAATGCTGGAGTTCGGTCGAATGCACCCCCGCCAAAAAACTTCGGGTGGCCATAGCGAGGGGGCCACACCCGTTCCCATCCCGAACACGGTAGTTAAGCCCCTCAGCCCCGATGGTACTGCGCGGGCAACTGCGTGGGAGAGTAGGACGCCGCCCGATTAATCTCCAGAGGCCCCGGCGAAAGCCGGGGCCTTTTGTCATTCCATTGCGCTTTGTTCCGTAAGCCCGTTTTACGGGGCAACTGGAGCAACCCCAAGACGGATCCCTTGCACAAACAAACAGAAAGTCGTAGCCTGTCCCCGACTTCCCAGGATGATGAGGGTAATTGTTGTCTTTATCGCTCGCATCGGTTGACTCCAGTTATACGTAGATCAAGGCTCGTCATTCCTGCTTTGGTTCACCATTCGCCACTTTGCTGGCAGTTGGTCGACTATCGCCGCGTTGTGATCTACATAGCGCGGAAGAACTCGATCGGCTGGAGCTTCACAATTTTCCACCTATCCTTGACTCTCTCGAGCCGAAGCTTCAGCAACTTGCGGCGTGTGTCTACGACCCCGAATGTGCTGATCGGTCTGAGCCGCAGTATCCAGTCGACTTCCACCAGATAAGCGTCGCCTTCGGCCTCGACCTTGGTGACCTCGGTCGAAGAGGCGATCTCGCTCTGGCGGGTTAGCGCATCGACGTCAGACTCCAGCGCGGAATAGTCAGCGAAGCGTTCGCGGTCAAAGTAGAAGAGAAAGGAAGCAGCGTTGCCGGCCTCGAGGGATCGCCCGGCATCCCGCAGGATCTGAGCAATCCTACCGGCGTCAGATTCAGAGGGCCGCAGTGATGGAGGTGTTGCAAAGACAGCAACCAAAGCGAGCGCATACGCCAGCGGCCCGTGGTAGAAGCGAAGGTCGCGAAAAATCGGGTACAGCCAGCCGATTCGCTTCAGGCTAAGTACTGTATTTCTTGGGTCATGATGGAAAGCGAATTGGTGGCAGTCCCCATTTTTCGCTCCTCCGTGACTTTTGCCATGGGCTGCTAGTCCGCAGCTCGTGCCACCCCTCACGTTCGATACTCGGCGTTGATCTTGATGTAGTCTTCCGTCAGATCGCAGGTCCAAAAGCGCGCCGTTCCGCGGCCGCCACCACGAATCCGAAGCTCCAGAACCGAGTCATCGGCTTCCATCGTGGACTGGACTTCTTTTTCCGAGAAGTCGGCTCTGACGCCTCGACGGCACACCAGGTGCCCATTCAAAGACACATCCACCTTGGTGGGGTCAAACGGCACGCCGCTGGCCCCCGCCGACGAGAGAATCCGTCCCCAGTTTGGATCCGCGCCCGCCAAAGCGATCTTGACCAGGGGAGAATTCGCAATTGCCCGCGCGAGCGTGTTAGCGGCGCTGTCCGTCGAGGCTCCGCGAACATCGATTGTCATCAGTTTTCTCGAACCCTCGCCATCAGTTACGATCGCTACCGCCAGCTCTTCAGCCAACTGACCCAGAGCCTCTTCGAATAGAACACGATCCTTCCTGCTGAGCCGCACACCGGACGCTCCGTTCGCCAATAGATACACGGTGTCGTTTGTGGACGTGTCGCCATCAACCGAAATGCAGTTAAAGCTGCGATCGACCGCGCGCTTCAGCATTCCTCGAAGTGTTGCCGCTTCGACAGCAGCGTCCGTCAAGATGAAGCTCAGCATTGTGGCCATGTTTGGATGGATCATGCCGGCGCCCTTGGCCATACCAGCCAGGCGGACCGCGCCCTGCTCTGTCTTCACTTCGGCGACCGCGGTTTTGGGAAACGTGTCGGTTGTCATGATGGCGTGAGCAGCGAGCTGGAGACCGTCGGGCGCAAGGCTTTTGGTTAAGCCGGGCAGAGCGGCCAAGATCAGTTTTTCGTCCAGCGGCTCACCGATGACCCCCGTCGAGGCGAGCAAGACCTGGCTGATGGGGATACCCAACCGCTTGGCAGCAGCCCGAGCCGTCGCTCGCGCCACCCTTCGCATCGTGGGCGTGGCGCAGTTCGCGTTCCCCGCATTCGCTACAATCGCGCGGCAGACGCCCCCGCTTTTCCTCAAGTGCTCGGCGGAGATGGTAACCGGGGCGGCCACCACTGCATTCTTGGTGAATACGGCCGCGGCCGCGGCCGGCGCGTCCGAGACGATCAGCGTGAGGTCATCATCCGTCTGCTTGCGAATACCGGCGTACGTCGATGCAAAACGATAGCCCAGCGGGGCGCTCACTGAAGTGCTTCTCCTAACACTTCATTCGGCGAAATCCGATGGCCGCGGGCGAATTCGGCGGCCGGCATTTGCTTCTTCCCTTCAAGCTGGAGTTCTTCGAGAACCAGGGCTGTCCCACCACCGCAACCAACTTCGAGGCTGCCGTCGACCATGGAGATCGCACCCGGCGCCGCGGACGCCTCGAGCTTCTGATGCGCCTTGCGAACGTGAAGCCGTTTTCCGCTAAAGCTCGTGTAGGAGCCGGGCCAGGGAGCGAATCCTCGGATGCGGCTGAAGATTTCGCCAGCCGTCAGATTCCAGTCGATCCAGCCGTCTTCGCGCTTCAATATCGGTGCGTAGGTGGCCTCGGTCTCGTCTTGCTTTTCGCCGACAAGAGTTCCTTGCTCGAGACCGGCCAACGTTTCCACCAACAGGTCGGCGCCCACCCGGGCCAGACGCCCGGCTAGCTCAGGGGCGCTTTCAAGAGGTCCGATCTCTACCTCCCGCTTCAATAACATATCACCGGCATCGATACGCTTCTCAATGCGCATCGTCGTGACACCCGTCACCGTTTCTCCATTCGCAATCGCCCAGTTGATCGGCGCGGCCCCACGATATTTTGGCAACAACGATGCATGAACATTAACACATCCCCATCGAGGAAGGTCCAGGATAGACTGCGGTAGGATCTGCCCGTAACCGACGACAACAATAGCTTCGGGGTCGCGTTGCCGGAGCCGCTCGAGAACCTCCGGGGCTTTGATGCGGGCAGGTTGCTCGACGGGAAGTCTTAGCTCGAGCGCCTTGCTCTTAACCGGCGATGATCTTAGCTTGCGTCCGCGCCCGGCGGGACGATCGGGCTGCGTAATAACCGAGGTAACCTCATGCCCTTTTTGGAGGAGAGCTTCAAGAGTGGGCACGGCCAGCGCCGGAGTACCCATAAAGATGGTGCGCATCCGTCAATCCCACTCTCCCTTGCGCCTTAATCTGCGGATCTTGCGCTTGATGATCTCCTGCTTCAGACGGCTCACGTGCTGAAAGAAGAGTATGCCGTTGAGGTGATCGATTTCGTGTAGCATGGCCCGCGCCAGAAGTTCTTCGCCGGTCACTTCAAACCATTCGCCCTTAACGTTCTGGGCGCGCGCCGTCGCCTTGAAAGCGCGCTTGACCTGTTCACGGAATCCCGGGACGCTGAGACAGCCCTCTTCGCCGATCTGCTCGCCCTCCGTCGACGTGATTTCCGGATTGATGAGAACCAGCTTCTCGTCTTCATCTTCGCCCGCGGAGCAATCGATAACCGTCAGCCGTTGGGAAAGGCCGGTCTGGGGCGCCGCTAAACCCACGCCCGTAGCGTCGCGCATCGTTTCAAACATGTCCGCGATCAACTGGCGCAACTCCGGGGTATCAAACTCCGTCACCGGATCGCATGGAGTCTCCAACACCGGATCACCATATTTGACAATCTTGCGGATCATCGCGCAGATTCACTCGTCACACCGGACACAATCGCGTATTCTCTCAGCCTTCTGGTCTTATTCTAGCGGGCAGGCCAAGGTGAATCTATGTGTTGCCGCTTCGAAGTACTCAGGAGGAACGGACCGCTTCACGGACACGAAAGAAAAGCATTCCTTGCTCGATCGCATCGTCGAGGGCATCATGGGTGTGCGGGGGAAGCCCCACGAACCACTCGCGCGGCATGGTCCGTTTGGAAGTTGTCAGATAGGGTACTCCAAGAGCTGCCACGGCGAGTGTCTTGATGTCCAGAGCCTGAAAGCCAAAAGGACTTTCCTTGGCAAAGGACATCAGGTACCAATAAACGAATAGAAAGTCGTAGTTCGCCGGATAGCCGACAAAAAGCGGCTTGCCGGGAAGACCTTTCAGCCACACAACATACTCGTCCATGACCGTCGCCGGATCGCGGGGATCTTCGGTGGCGCGGGCCCAGGCTTCCGGCTGGTCGCTCCACCACTTCATCGTCTGGGGATCGGGCTTACTGCCGGGAAGCGGCTTTAGGTTGGCCCGAAAAGTGGCTATGAGGTCTCCGGAATCGGTGAAGGCGGCTGACCCAAGCGACAACATCGAATGCGGTCCCGGCAAGGGGCCGTCGGCCTCCATGTCGGTCGATACGTAAATCTCATCCATAAGAAATCCCTCCTGATGGCACGAAAACTCGAGACGTGGGACCCAACGAGGTCTCCATCGGGACAAGATGCTGTCCCTGTTGCAGTCGGTACCGAAAGGTCTACTCGCAGGCTGAAACCAAGCGTCGAGAAGAGTCTCGACGCGGCAAGCTGGAGAGCTTGCGCCACAAGCAAGGCGAGCCCCTCCGGGTCCCGGACAGAATCCCCAAGGAGATCAAAACTCTCGCACCTGTTTCTGAAAGCCCTCGAAGTTGCGCTTGGTTTCGCCCAGGGAGTCGCCGCCGAACTTTTCCAGGAACGCCCCGGCAAGAACGATGGACACCATCGCTTCCCCAATGACGCCCGCCGCCGGAACGACGGCGACGTCAGAGCGTTCGTAAGCCGCCATTGCTGGCTCACGCGTATCAAGGTCGACCGACTCGAGTGGCCGCCTTAGGGTCGAGATCGGCTTGATATAGCCCCGCACGATGAGGTCTTCCCCGTTCGTCATACCACCTTCCAGCCCGCCAGCCCGGTTGGACCCGCGGTGGAACGCCTTCCTCTGCTTGTCGTAGTGAATCGTATCTTGGACTTTAGATCCCGGACTAAGGGCTGCCAGCATGCCGCGACCGATTTCAACTGCCTTCAAAGCCTGCACCGACAAGATAGCCTGAGCGAGTCGGCCGTCGAGACGGGAATCCCAGGTAATGTGGGATCCCAAACCGACGGGGACGTTGTGAGCAACCACTTCAAAGACTCCGCCGCGGGTGTCGCCGGTCCTAAAGGCCTCGTCAACTTCGGCTTTCATACGCTGCTCGGTATCCGAATCGACACAGTTAAGCAAAATTTCGTCTTTCTGATAGAGCGCTTCGAGATCCTCCCAGCTTGCGTCTCGTTCAAGAGCGACATTGCCAACGGCGATCACGTGGCTGAGGATGTTGATGTCAAACTGCGCCAGGAACAACTTGCACAGCGCTCCAACCGCCACCCGTGAAGTAGTTTCTCGGGCGCTAGCCCGCTCGAGGACGTAGCGAGCGTCGTGGAAATTGTATTTGAGGCTGCCAGCAAGATCTGCGTGCCCGGGCCGGGGACGCTTCACAGGTTTGGCCTTCCCCTCGCTGCCCTCGGCGTCCTCGACCGGCAGGGCATCGCTCCAATTCTTCCAATCCCGGTTCTTGAGCAGAATAGCGATAGGGGAGCCGATTGTTCTTGAATGCCGCACGCCCGATACAATGTGAGCCTTGTCGCTTTCAATCTTCATGCGTCCGCCGCGACCGAACCCCTGCTGGCGGCGCCAAAGCTGGCGGTTAATGAAATCCAACGAGACGGGCAGCCCGGCCGGCAGACCCGTCAGGGTCGCCACCAGCGTTTCTCCGTGCGATTCACCAGCCGTTTCGAAACGAAGCATGTTAGCCTTGCAAGCGAGTTTTAGACTTAATCATAGCGAAGCCGGCGAAGCCGGCCTCAACGTCTGGGAGGCCGGTTGAAGTCCATCCGCGCCGTCCAGTGACACGAGACCGGCGCAATCAGGAGGGTCAAAGGTGAGCACGACCCGGCTCATGGGCATCCGCGCTGTCACCGAAGCCTTGCGCGCCGGGCGCAGTCTAGAACGAGTCGTCATCGCACGAGGAGCACGGAACCCGCGGCTCAAGGCCATTATCGAAGAGTGCCGGCAGCGGAAAGTGCCCTTACGCTTCGAGCCTCGGGAGGCGCTGGATCGAGTTACCCAGGGCGAAGTTCACCAAGGCGTCATCGCGGTTGTCGCCTCGAAACCCTACGGCAATCTAGAGGACGTGGCGAAAAAAATCGACCATCCCGGTCTGATCGTAGTCCTTGACGGCGTAGAGGACCCGCACAATCTGGGGGCGATTATTCGCTCCGCCCACGCGGTCGGCGTCGACGCCGTTGTGATCCCCACCAGACGCTCAGCCGGAATCACGCCAACCGTCGCCAAGGCGGCAGCCGGGGCGCTCGAGTACGTGGAGGTTGTTCGTACGCCCAACATTAGCCGCGCGCTGATTATGCTCAAGGACAAGGGCTATTGGGTGATTGGCCTCGATGAAAGGGCCGAAGAAAACTATGACCAAGCCGACTATCGCGGCAATACCGTTCTTGTTTTGGGACGCGAGGGAAAGGGACTCCACCAGCTGACAGCCAAACGGTGCGACACTCTGGTGAAGATACCCGTTGCCGGGCGAATCGCCTCGTTGAACGTCTCGGTGGCGGCCGGTGTTGTACTGTTTGAGGCGCTGCGTCAGCGTCAGGGGAGGAAAACGTAGCGTTGGGCCCGCACCGACGAGCAGCCCCTCTGTCAACAAGGCGGTGGCTATTCGTCGGAAAAAGAGCTTGCGTAGCTCGTAAGCGTCGGTCCGGGCGCACCTTTATCGCCGTGTTTTCCACCTTCCAGCATTGGGGGGAGTGACAATGTTCGAACGTTTTGGAGTCGGCCATCCGCGGAGAAAGTTGTTACTCATCCTCTGCTGGCCCATCGTCAGCTCGATCCTTGTGTGCGCCCAGACTCGTGAGCAGATGGACAAATACGAAGAGTCTTACTTCCCCGGCATTCTCTTCCGGGATCCGGAGGCTGCGGCCACTAGCGAATTCACCGGTACGTGTCCGGAGTTTGAATCGCGAGCGTGCAACTACAACACGCAGGTGTCCCAGGAGTGTCAAGTTGTTGGTATGTCGCCTCTAGGAACCGTTGGCGGAAGGCAGTTTTTCCTGGCCCGTTATCGAAGGACCGTCGCGGTCCACGAAGAATCGAAGTGCGAAACGGACGAGGCGCTGGTCCTTGAATCTATTGATGAAGAACGCTCTCAGCCCGTCTGGTACGACGCCACGGAGCGGAAGTTCACATTCCTCAAAGACGTGTCGCTCGTTCACTCCCAGAAGCACTCTTTCCTGGTCGTCAACTACTGCGTAAACGGAACGGGGGGATGCTGGCAGTCAGCCTACCTTTGGTCTGGAGACCAATGGAAAATGCTCAAGCATGACCAGACGTGGGATGACGTCTACAACAATATGCCCGACGGCTATTGGACCCACAAGAGCCCTCCTATTGACTTTCGAAAGCTACGCTGGGAACAAAACATCGCAACCAAAGGGGATGCAAATTGCTGTCCGTCAGGCAAGATCCTATTGGAACTCCAGATTGTCAACGACGAGCTGAGTGTGGAGAGCCACGACTTCGTTGTTGAGAGGAACCCTTAGCAGCCCAACCGGTTCAGGTATCCGCAATTTACATCCCGCCCCGCGGCGGCCTCCAGTTCTAGCTAAGTGGATCATTTCGCAAATACACTCACGTTTCGGGCGAGTGCAGGCGGGCACAGCATGCTGTGCCCCTACAGATCTGTTGGATGCCTGGAAATGGAGGGGCACGGCATGCTGTGCCCGAAGCTCCCGATCGTCCACCTGGCTTCTAAACATGCGTGACCGAACTTATGAAACGGGCTACCAAGCAACCGCTGGACGGGCGGCCTCGAGGTGACACAAAGCCGGTTCGGACGTTACCTCACGACGGAGCTTGCCCGGGAGCGGGAGCGTTCTTCAACGTGGTCACTGTTTGAGCCTTGCGGTAAGGAGATCCGTTTGGGGAGGACTCAGGCCACGCCCGGGCGCTCTTCACCGTGCCGTTCGAACGGTTCGTTCGACCGTTGCGAGCTTGATTCACGGTCTGCCGGCGCCCGTTCGTAACTTTAGCGTCCGCCGCGGGCACGGGATGCTGCCGGACTTCAGCAGGCGCCTCCCTGGGTGCCGGCAGCAGTCTGTCTTCCCGAATTGCTTCACCCCGCTCGTCACCCGCATCCACTCCCTCGGCGGTGATCATGAAGCGGGCGTCATCAGCGCGACGGATCAGCCCTTTCTCCAACAGATACCAAAGACTGAATTCAAGGTGCTCGCGGGCGCAATCCAGAAGCGCCTCCATGTCCGCCGGGGTCATGCCGGGTTTGTGGCCCCCGCGCATCCTTTTCGTGTACAGGAGCGACAAGATGCCCGAGCGCTGCCGCTTTTCGATCTCCCGCGCATGCAGCGGCGAGGTTGACTGATCAAAGATCTTCCAGCGTAGCCTCTCCTGCCTGGAGTGGCGGACGTCGTAGGCGGCTCGCGCCTCAGGATCGCTTAACATACGATAGGCTTTAAGGACGGTCTCAAACGTTGCTTGATCGCCCGTTTCCCGGTTGTCAGGGTGGTACCGCAACGCCAGGAGCCGATACACCCGATGGATCGTCTCCCCATCGGCCTTGGGGCTGATCTGAAGGATTTCGTAGAAGTCGACAAACGACCCGTTAGTATTATCGTTCATGTCCTGAAATCACCGCGGTAGTAACCATATTGGTACGTTCTTCCCATACTGCCAAGAGTACCAGTGTACCGTTCGTGTCCCAGCCGATATCCCTAGGACTCACTTAGAAGGAGATCTACGTCGCGACCGTTGGGCATTCCGGGGCCTGAGGTTTACGCCGCCTGCCGTGCCGGATGCGAGTCCCATACACCTTGGAGTGATAAATGTACTAGGGAAAAGAAAACAGTACCTTTGGAGAATGGTCTCCGAAGGGTTCTTCCGGGTTTCTAGTGGGCGAGTGAGGCTCGGTGGTAGTCTCGCGGGATGCAAGACCGCGAGCTATACCGCCAGATTCTGGGCATCGAAAGTCCCTGGAAAGTCGTGCGAGTGGAGCTGCGCCGAGCCGACGGCGAAGTCCACGTCTTCCTCGAACACGACGAGCAAGTCCGCTGGCCGTGCCGCCAATGCAGCGCCGTGTGCGCACTCCACGATCATCAGCCCGAACGCCGCTGGCGTCACCTCGACACCTGTCAGTACCGCACGATCCTGCACGCCCGGCCGCCGCGCAGCGACTGCTCCGAGCACGGGCCGCGCGTCGTGCGACTGCCCTGGGCCGAGGCTTCCAGCCGCTTCACCGCGCTGTTTGAAGCTCTCGCGATCTCGTGGCTGAAGGAAGCCAGCCAGCAAGGCATCGCCGAGTTGCTGGCGCTGAGCTGGGACGAGATTCACGGCATCCTGGAACGCGCCGTGCAACGTGGGCTCGAACGTCGCGCGGCAGAGCCGATTCCCTACCTGGGCGTCGACGAGAAGAGCTTCCGCAAGCGCCATCGCTATCTCACCGTCGTCAACGATCTCAACCGCTCGCGCGTGTTGTTCGTCGCCGAGGGACGCCGCCAGGCCAGCCTGGACGGCTTTTGGAAGACGTTGAGCGCAGAGCAACTCGCCCGAGTCGAGGCCGTCGCGATGGACATGTGGGATCCTTACGTCGCCTCGACCCGGGAGCATCTCGACGAATCGGAGAAAAAGATCGTTTACGACAAATATCACATCGCGGCGCATCTGGCGAAGGCGGTGGACCAGGTGCGGCAGGCGGAGAACAAGCGTTTACTGGCCCTCGGCGACGAGCGTTTGACAGGCACGAAGTACGCTTGGCTGCGGCATCCGGCGAACTTTTCCGAGGACGCCTGGCGCGAGTTCCGCGCGCTGCGCGAAAGCGACTTGAAGACGGCGCGGGCGTGGGCGTTGAAGGAAACGGCGATGCGGCTGTTCGACTATCGTCGCGAATCGGCGGCGCGAGCTTTCTTCGAGCAATGGCGCGGCTGGGCGAGTCGCAGCCGGCTGACGCCGATGGTCACCGTAGCGCGGATGTTGACGGCTCGCCTCGAAAACATACTCGCGTATCTGAAACACCGCATTACGAACGCGGTCAGCGAGGGGTTGAACTCAAGGATTCAATGGGTCAAGGCCACGGCGCGCGGTTTCCGCAATCAACAGAACTTCATCAACGCCATCTACTTCCACTGTGGGAAACTCGATCTGGCTCCTTCGCCCACTTAAAACCCGGAAGAGCCCTCCGAAGTTTCATTCTCAGTCAGATTCAGGGGCCGTCTTTGCAGGCAAAAATGAGCCTCGGTGTTAGTGTGCAGTCAAGTCGTACTCAAAAGCATTCACTCTTTCGGAAGGTCGATTATCGTGTTTCGCCGTCCCCTAGCTTGGGTCAGTCTGCTGTTGGCCCTGCTGTGCATTGGCGTAGGGACACTGTTTTTGCTTCAAGTTCTGGACGGGTCGAAAGGCTGGTTGGGCTTGCATGGAGGAGTAGCGGGCCTGGTGCTGATCGCCGCGGGCCTCGCATTCTTGCTCCTAGGGGCAAAACCGGGGAAAGGGCGCCTCCGCAAACCCGCGGCTCGGCAAGCGAGTGAAGACGGTCCCGACCTTGAATCCCTCGTAAGATGGCACGAGGACCACGAGCCCCAATCTTCCGTCGAGCGGAACTTCCTCGATCAGGAGTTGCAAACAGCAGCTAGCGGGGATTCCCACCGGTTCGGCATCCCTCCGAACTAGCGCGCTTTTCTCGCCACGTGTCGAGGCGCGCGCCGCTCCTATCGTGACGAAAGCGTAAGCAACACCTGCTTGATATCTGGCTTGGACTCGGCCGACGCGCTATCGGAGTAGTAGGCCATCAAAGCACGGCGCGACGACAACCGAACCGCGGAGGTGTAGCCGCCGTCCCCGGTGAAATGGTCCAACTCGTGGCGATGGCCGAACGTCCTGCCGTTGTCGGTCGAGATGTAGACAACAATCTTCTTGCGAGTGAAATCCCGTCCCGATAGCAGCAGAGTAGAGCGATCGAGCCGGGTAAGAAACGGCCGCTGCAGGATGCAATCCAGCATCGAGTAGATGTTTTCCCGCTGTGACCACGTGCGGCCCCCGTCCTCCGACCAGAGCCGATAGATCGCCTTCTTGTGAGTTGCCCCGGGTTGCAGTCTCGCCCGCAGCAGACATAGAATCGTCCCCGGTTCGGTTTCCATCAGAGTCACTTCATCACCGAGGTTTTCGCTCGGCAACGTCAACATCGACCGCACCGACCATGTCCGGCCGTCGTCGCCGGAACGCCAGATCAAAGTGTAGGCATTGCCAACGCCGCTCGGCGGGAACGTAATTCCACCGGCCAGGATTCCGTCGCTTGTGAGAACAGCGTCGGGGACATAGTAGGTGCCCCGTGTTGGGTCGCTGTCGAACACGGTGAACTTTGACCACGTCTCGCCATGATCATCCGACCAAGCCCAATAGCAGCGGTCTTTCTTTCTCGGTCGTTCCTGAAACCCAAAGCTGGATGTCCACAAGAGCACACGCCCCGAGCGCGTGACCAACGCCACAGGATTATGAGCACTTCGCCGTTTGTCGGGGTCGCGGTGAAGAATTCGTTCCGGCGACCAACTGGCTCCATCATCGCCCGAGGTTCGCATCGCGATGGCAGAGTAGTCACGGGCATGAGTGGTACCGACGCGGTAAAAGAGGAGCAAGTCGCCATTCTTCGCCCGAACCAGCCGCGGGAACCCGTAATGAACCTTTCGGCTGATGGCCACGCCGCGCGGTTCGGTCACCTCGAGCCGCAGCGTTGAATTCGTATCAGACAGTGGGGAGTTGGGCGGTTTCCCAGGAGCGTTCTGTCCCGGCGACCGGATGGAAAGGCCGGTCGTGATTAGCAAGATTCCGTACAGCCAAGCACTACGTCTGAGGGCACTCAAGATCTGCTCCATGGTTTCTCCAAAAAAAGGACGGGGCTACATTAACGGATTGAACCAGCGGAGGCGAGGGAAGCGCATGAAGTCAGTGTCGGTAGAAGCCACCTCCGCCTGGTATTCGATCGCCAGAGCCGCAAGGTGGGCGTCCGTCGTCAGATTCCCAGCCGTCCCCCACGACCGCCGGGCCGCGTCGTGCCGCGCGGAGTCCGAGCTGTAGGCGCGGACCAGGATGTTGATGTCAGGCAATATCATCGCGTCAACTCGTCGCGGACTGCCTCACCATCGAGTTCATCAACAAGTTGGTTTAGCTTGTCCAGGTCGACACCTGGTTTGAAGCGGCACGAGTGAGGCTCGACCTGGACGTTAGGCAATCCCTCGGAACCTGAGGAGTCCAGCCCGCGGCGCAACGTTTCGTTCACCGCTTGTTTAAACGTGATCTTGCGGTCACGGACGCGCCGTTTGAGGCGCTGAGCAACATCGGGGTCCAACGTGAGAGTGGTATGCATAAAAACATCATATTCTAGTAACAAGTTGATGTTAAGACAATCAGAGAAGCCCCAGCCGAGAGTTTTCTTCTAGGTAGTATGGGCCATGCCGGGTGCCCAGGAACGTGAACCGGCCCGGGGCGAACCTCTGTGACCCTCCATTCCCCTTTTGCGCTTTTGCCTTTACTAGCGAATTCCTCCGTATAGGAAATGATCGTTTCTTAACGGGACTGTGCTCGCTGCGCTTGTTCCTGATAACATTCTTCTGAGCCGGCTTTGTTTTGGCGGATATATTCATCAGCTACGCGAGTGAAGATCGCGCCTGCGTCAAGCCGCTGGCGGATGCGTTGGGTCAGCAAGGCTGGTCTGTCTGGTGGGATCGAACGTCCATCCGAACCGGCAAGACCTTCGACGAGGCGATTGAGGAAGCTTTAACGGAGGCGCGGTGTGTCGTCGTGGTTTGGACTAGCAAATCCGTCAACAGCCATTGGGTACGCGATGAAGCAACGGTTGGCCGCGACAGAGGAATTCTTGCCCCCGTTTCGATGGACGGGGTCAAACCGCCACTCGGCTTTCGCCAGTTCCAAACGGCGCACCTCATCGAGTGGGACGGGCAAGAGTCCTCTCCAGACTTCCACAAGCTCATCACGGACCTTACAGCGATCCTTGGCTCTGCAGAATCACCGGATGAAAAGGTTGGATCACCGCCTACGGTAGTTGAGCCAGCGGAGCTTGTTTCCCCGACCGAGACGAAGCCGCAGCCCGTCACCGAGGGCGACGACGCGCGACGCCGCGCCGACAAGCATGAAAAGGCGTCGATGACATCTATCCCGCCATGGGTTCGGTCGTGGCAATTCGCAGCGGCAGCAATCGTGGTTCTTCTTATAGGCGGCTACTTCGGCTTTCGTCCCGAGTCTATGCTGGCTTCTGAGGCCCTAGCCGAAACCGCGTCGGTAGAGGTCAACCATCTAGACGGGCTGGAGTACGTCAGGATTCCAGCAGGCGTGTTTCAGATGGGCTGTGTGCCCAGCGATACCTGCGATGACGATGAGAAACCGCGGCACGACGTGGGGATCAACAAAGACTTCTGGATCGGCCGTACCGAGGTCACGGTCGGCGCGTACCAGAAATTCGCTACAGCTACCAGCCGCGAGATGCCCCCGGCTCCCGACTTTAACCAGAATTGGCAGTTCAAGGAGCATCCCGTTAACCGTGTCACCTGGGATGAGGCGGACGCCTATTGTGGATGGGCTGATGGGCGACTGCCTACCGAAGCGGAGTGGGAGTACGCGGCTCGTGGTGGTGAAGAGGGACGGAAGTATCCCTGGGGAAATGAGATTAGTCACGACCAGGCCAACTACGGAGCGGATGAGTGTTGCTCTGGCCTAGCGGAGGGCAAGGACGCGTGGGAATTTGCCTCACCGGTCGGAAGTTTTTCCGGCAACGGCTTCGGTCTCCACGACATTGTCGGTAACGTCTGGGAGTGGGTGGCGGATTGGTACGACGGGGATTACTATTCAACGCTGCGTTCTGATAAACCCGCGGTGGGTCCCAAGGGACCTGAGGAGCCAACAGTGCGGCGCGTTTTGCGCGGCGGGTCGTGGTTCGACAATCCAGTGTACCTGCGCTCGTCGGGCCGCGTCTGGCTCGAGCCTCAGTACAGGCGCGGCAATATTGGGTTTCGTTGTGCCCAGGAAGTTTCTTTCCCTTAATTCCTTTCCCCTTTTTCCTTTCCTGGGGCGAAGCCCCAGCCGAAATTTTTTGCGAGAAGAGAAAGCTATTGATCTCGGGCCTTCCCGTTCAAACCGCACCGGACCCCACGGGGCGGCTACTTGTCTACCGACCGCAGAAATCCGAAATCGCAGCCTTCGTGAGCCTGGGTGACGTGCTCGAGAAAAAGCCTTCGGTAACCGCGGTGGTAAGCGTGGTCGGGCGGGCGGTAGTCGGCTAGACGACGCTGGATTTCGTTCTCGTCAACGCGGACCTCGATCTTACGATCGGGAACGTCCAGCTCAATCTCATCTCCCGTCCGGACCGCAGCCAACGGCCCCCCCGCGGCTGCCTCGGGAGAGACGTGAAGGACATCGGTCCCGAAGCTGGTCCCGCTCATGCGGGCGTCGCTGATGCGCACCATATCTTTCACACCTCGCTTGAGCAGCTTAGTGGGAATCGGCAGGTGTCCCCATTCGGGAAAACCCGGGCCGCCTTTCGGGCCGGCGTTCTTCAAGACGAGAACGGAGTTTTCATCCACGTCGAGATCTTCATCGTTGATGCGCGCTCTGAGTTCCTCGTAGCGCTCGAAGACCACGGCGCGCCCGCGGTGCTTGAGCAGATGAGGGGAGGCGGCCGTTTGCTTGAGCACGGCGCCGTCGGGTGCCAGGTTGCCGTATAGAATGACCGTGCCCCCTTCGGCGTGGAGCGGTTTGTCGAGAGTGTAGATAACTTCGGGATTCATGCAGCGCGCTCCGCGCACGTTTTCCTCGATGGTCTTGCCGTTCACCGTCGGAGCGTCCTGATGAAGAAGAGGGAGGATCTCTTTCAACACTACGGGCAACCCGCCGGCGTAGAAAAAATCTTCCATCAAGTATTCGCCGGATGGTTTGACGTTGGCGATACACGGGGTCTCGCGGGAGAAACGGTCGAAATCGGACAGCCGAAGATCGACGCCGGCGCGTCCCGCGATGGCGATAAGATGCACCACGGCATTCGTCGACCCGCCAACTGCCATGTCCGCGCGAATGGCGTTGTCGAACGCTTCTCTCGTCAGGATCTTCGACGGGCGCAGGTCGTCCCAAGCCATTTGGACAACGTGGCGTCCGCTGGCCTCGGCGATTTGATAACGGCGGGAATCCACCGCGGGGATCGCCGCGCACCCCGGCAGAGTCATTCCCATCGCCTCGGCGACCGAAGCCATGGTGGAAGCCGTGCCCATCACCGTGCAGTGGCCCGCGCTGCGAGAGATGCAGCTTTCCACCTCGCACCACTGTTCTTCGGAGATACGCCCGGCGCGAAACTCTTCGTGAAGCTTCCGCCCATCGGTGCCCGATCCCAGCACGCCTTGACCCCACCGCCCCGACAGCATTGGACCTCCGGTGACCATGATGGCGGGTACGTCGGCGCTGGCGGCGCCCATCAACTGAGCCGGAATGGTCTTGTCACAACCACTTAGCAGCACCACGGCGTCCATCGGGTTGGCGACGATGGACTCCTCGACATCCATCGACATCAGATTGCGGAAGAGCATGGTGGTGGGACTCATAAAAGGCTCGCCGAGCGAAATCGTAGGGAATTCCAGCGGAACACCTCCGGCGGCCCATACGCCCCGCTTGACGGCCTCGGCAACCTGACGCAGGTGAGCGTTACAGTTCGTCAACTCGCTCCACGAGTTACAAATGCCGATGATCGGTTTGCCCTCGAAAATCTCGGGCCCGAAACCTTCCGAGCGCAGCCACGCTCGATGGAAAACGTGCTCATACTCGTGGCCGGCAAACCACTTATGGCTTCGCAGTCGATTCGGATCCCGCATGGAAGATACGATAACAAAGGGCAGGAACTAAGAAGTGCCGGCTATACTCCTTTCGTTCGCTGTAGTGCGAACTTAAGTCCGCCGGAGAACCCGGAACGCTGCGTACTCTCGCGTCGCTGGCTTTTCGCCGAGAAGAATCAGTCCGCGATCCCGACCTGAGTGTCCGACTACGTAGCCCGCGAAGTGGCGCAGAGACCCACCCCTGTGGCGCGGGCCTCCGGCCCGCAGCGGTGACCTCTGGTCGCCGTAGTTTCTGGCGCAACCGGAAACCAACCGAAGCTGCCCGATTCGCCGAAAAAAAACCCACGAGTCGGGAACAGCCCGACCGGAGGTCGGCCCAGCGGGCCGGAGGCCCGCGCCACCTCTTTTTGCCGCCACGGCGACCGGAGGCCCGCGCCCACCTGTAAGGCTGTTTTCTTCAAGACCCAGCGGCATTCGGCCAACTCACCATGGCTCCAACCTCAAGGCCTCCGATAGGCGCTCGACCAATGATAGTCCCGCGGCTGGCCAACTAGGCCCGCCCTGACGAGATTCTCCTCAATATAAGCTTGAATCCGTCTGTGCTCTTCGTCATGGCGCACCCAGTGGTCGTAGGATTCGGCTTGCCAAAAAGGTTTCCCAGTACGCCCGAGGAGAAGATTCGCTTCCCGTGCCGTGTAGTTCTTGATGCTTTTCAGAAAAAGTGGGGGAGCAACTCTTGGTGTCGCCAACAAGTGGACATGATTAGGCATGACCACGAAAGCGTCCAAGTCGTAGAAACGCAGTTCAGTGGCACCGTGCCGGAGAGAATCAACCACGAGAGAAGCAATTTCAGCTTGGCGGAGGTACAGCGGACCGTTCCGAGTCGAGTCCAAGTAGTGGTCCACCCAGACAAACGCTCGACCGGAGTTGCGTTTACCGGGTGGAGGGTAACGGTTGCGCGGTAGGCTGCCGTGCAGATGCCAGGTGAGGAACAACGCCTTACCGGCCGGGAACTCGTGTGGAAGCCGACGACGATAATCGAGCAATGGAATAGAATCGCTGCTTAGCGTAGCATAGCCCCGGTCAGAGACGAGAGCTCTTTGGACGGGGTACACTCGGTGCCACAGCCCCGGCAACTCTCTTTTCGTCTCCTATGATGCCAGCTTTTCGGCGAGAAGAATCAGTCCGCGATCCCGACCTGAGTGTCCGACTACGTAGCCCGCGAAGTGGCGCAGAGACCCCACCCCTGTGGCGCGGGCCTCCAGCCGCCGTAGTTTCTGGCGCAACCGGAAACCAACCGAAGCTGCCCGATTCGCCGAAAAAAACCCACGAGTCGGGAACAGCCCGACCGGAGGTCGGCCCAGCGGGCCGGAGGCCCGCGCCACCTCTTTTTGCCGCCACGGCGACCGGAGGCCCGCGCCATAGCCGGCACCACGGCGTATCCTCCGTCGCCAAGCTGTCCTCAACTAAAGCGATCAGCCGGGGAGCACGATGGTATAGCGGGGTGGGCCCCATAGTCCAAGATGCGAAATTCCTTTCGCGAGCCGGAATCCAATCCCTTCGTCCAACGCTATCTCGATGTCGCGCGCGAAGTAGGTCACGAGTTCACCCGCGCCCGTCGGCTACATGGCAATCGCATCCACTGCCGCCGCGGGTGCACTGATTGCTGTCATCATATATTTCAGATCAGCGAGGTCGAAGCAGCCTACGTCTCAACCGGCTTCCGCGGGCTTGCGGACCAGCAGAGAGAGAGGCTATCCAAAAACGCCGAGGCTTACCTGCAGGCTCGGGACTCGATCATGCAAGAACACGGCTACATCGAAGCCTGGGGGAATTTGCCCCGGCCCGAGACGCGGCTTGCCTGCCCCGCCCTGGTGGATGGTTTGTGTAGCATCTATGACCATCGCCCCCTGATCTGTCGCAAGTTCGGGGTGCCACTCCACTACCCGGACAAACCGGGACGCATCTTTGCTTGTGAACTCAATTTCAGCCCCGGTGAGGCCATCGAGGACAGCAAGCTCGTGCAAATACAAACCCGGACGGCCGAGCGTTGGAGCGGTCTACAACACGACTACGACCATGCCGGGGGGCTGCGTCACGAATTTCCCATCACCGTTGCGCACGCGATCCTCAACGACTTCCAGGACCACTTGCCGAAATGAACGAAGCCAGCCTGCATTTCTCACCAGGTGGGAGGCGAAGTGCGTGAGAGGCCCGTCAGTACAAGGCGCACGCCGCTCGGCGACCTCGGGCACGGCATGCCGTGCCCCTACATTCTTGAACCCTACGTTGAGCACGGCGAGCAAGCCGAACGAAGTAATGGCGGGCCTATGGCGTGTTTCGGCCGTCAGGTGGTGAGAAATGCAAGCTAGGCCTCTTGGCACGACAGGACTAGATTGCCATCCCTTCGGATTCGGATGCTATCGCGTTGCCAACGGCAATACCGAGCACGAGGCCGCCCTGCGTCATTATCTGGACCGCGGCGGAAATCTCATCGACACCAGCGCCAACTATGGGGACGGCGCTTCCGAAGAGTTGGTCGCCAAAGTGCTGCCCGATTACCCCCGAGAAAAGGTGATCGTCGTAACCAAGGGAGGCTATATCCAGGGACAGAACATGGCCCTAGCCGAGCAGCGCACGTTTCCGGAGGTAGTCCACTACGGTCCCGGCATCTGGCACTGTATTCACCCCGAGTTTCTCGAGACGCAGATTGATCTATCCCTAGCCCGTTTGCAGCAGGACCACGTCGACGTCTATTTGTTACACAACCCGGAATACTTCCTCGATGACATCACACACCGGCGCAAACTTACCCCCGCGGACCACGATGAATTCTACCGCCGGATTGCCGAGGCCTTTCGGTTTCTGGAGGAAAAAGTCGCCGAAGGAAGAATTGGGTGGTACGGCGTCAGCTCGAATAACTATGGTCAACCGGCGTTCGATGTCAGCCAGGGATGTACAACTATGACGAGCGTCAGCCGCACACTCGAGCAGGCTCAGCGTCTATCGCCGCAGCATCATTTCCGGGTTGTGCAATTGCCCCTGAACCTGTACGAGGGCGGTGGGGCGACGGAGAAAAACAACGCAGGCGAAACGGTTCTAACGTTTTGTCGCGAACATGGACTCGGTGTGTTAGCCAACCGCCCTTTGAACGCATTTCAGCGCAATCAAATGATTCGGCTGGCGGATTGGCTCCAGCCCGGCTCGGCTGCTCCAGGCTCGGAACGCTTGAAAGAGCTCGTGGAGCCCCTGCGCCATCTCGAAGAAAAGTTTACGCGGTCGCTCGACGATCGGGTGCAGTTAGCCGGCAGCGAGTCAATGAGTGAACTCTTCTTACGCGTGATTCCTCAGGTTGAGTCGATTCCACAGTGGCAACAAGTCGCCGGGCGGAATGTGATCGATCCGATCCGTGCCTGGATCGTCCAGGCCGGCGAGAGGTTTCGGCAGCATCCTGGGTGGGATGCCTGGCAGCAAGACCTCGTCAAAACCCTCAACACGTTGCTCGAAGAGGTTCAAGATTTTCTCGCGACGCGCCAGCAAGACGTCTCGGATCAAGTGCGGACCAAACTATTAGCGGCCGGTTACCCGGCGGGGGATGAATCCCTGAGCCGCATGGCCCTACGAGTTCTTGCCGGCCTGGAGGGTCTCTCTTGTGTCTTGGTTGGGATGCGAAAGCCCCGCTATGTGGACGACGTCCTAGGCGCCGCAAGGCGGGAAAAACTCGACAGCCCGTCGATTCTTGCCCGATTCAGTTGACCGTGTAGTTGATCTTTTGGATCAACCCCATCACAACAGGGTCTTCCGGCTGAAACTCGAGGGCTTTTACGAATTCGTCGAGCGCACGCATTCGTTCTCCCTTGGCTAAATAGACTTTTCCCAAGTTTAGGTGGGGATAGTGGCGCGGGTCGTACCGTTTGGCCTTCTTAGCGGATTCCAGCCAGGGGATGGCATCGTTCAGCTGTCCCTTTTGCATCAGGTACACGCCGATGTCATTGTAGGGATTGCCGAACTCGGGGTCGATGCGGATGGCTCTCTTGCAGTCTTCGATGGCTTCGTCTAGGTGCCCAAGGTAGGAAACCGCCCAGCCACGGTAGGTGTAGCCCTCGGCGGTGGGCTTTGCTTCGATACTCTCTTCGTACAGCCGGACAGCTTCAAGGACGTCGCCTTGTATCAGGCTTTCTGTCCCTTGCTCCCAGAGCCGCTTGGCGCGTTGATCGTCGTTCATGGCCTAACCCTGCGCGGATCTCTCACCAACGGGGGCAAGCTGCTTATAGCGCTTCACTACGGCGTTCTGAAAATCCCAAACTTGGGGCGTCTCGCGCGGTGGGTGCTCTTGAAAGCTCACCACGAAGGCGCCCCCTTTTATCAGGGAGCGCCACTCCAACGTTGGACCGTAGGTACGGAACTGAGGGAAAGCTTCCAACGCTTCCAGCAGGGCCTGCTCGGCTAGGTGGGAGTCGATCTCCAAAAGAGTCCCTACGGGTAATTCTACCATCGACGCGAATCGCCTCCAGGTTCAACTGCGCGACCGAGTGAAAAACCCGATATGAGGGCGAACCGTGAAATTCCCTCATAACCCGGACCACCTTTCCCGACCGCAGTCCAGTCCCGAAACGTGTCAAGGTGGAAAGAGGCCCATGCACCGGCACGTACGGCGATCGATCCTGGTCAACGCCGGCAGAGGATCTCGAGACCGGGAAACGGAGCGCCACCCGCAAGGGCGGGATGGGCGCCCAACGACGCCCAAGCCCGCAGTGGCATCTCCGCCCGTTTGGGCTCCTGCTCGTCCCGGTCAGAGAAGAGGACCCGAACCTTGAGCAGTCGACTCTCCTTACCGGCAGCTGTCGTTGCCCTCACGCTTATTGCCGTCGGCTGCTTCTACCTCAGCAGGCCGCTCTTTCTAGGCTTCCTTTACGGAATCCCCTTGGTCAGCGTCACCTTTTTGGCCATTGCCACCCCCAGGTTTTGGCGCATCCAGAACCGTGCGCAAAGCAAACAAACGCGCTGGGCGTTTCAACTACACGCGGTTCGAAGCGTCCTGGTCGCCTTGGCTGCGATGGCGTTGATCTTGATGATGCTCGGCAGCTTTGAAGCGCCGTTCATCTTCGTTTTCGCCGCGTCGGTTCCGTATCTATTCTTTGGCGTCCCAGCCGTTGGCGCGTTGATCGCGAATCTGCTGAGAGGGCAACCCGACGCCGAGCTGTTTCAGAAAGACCGCTTGGTTTGGGTTTCTCGAGTGCTGACGAGTTTTTCGTGGGTCACCTCCGCTGTCGTGATGGCGCTAGCAATTGCAGTTTTCCAACCCTGGCCGTTTTCGCTTCGCGAGGGACCCGACACGGAGTGGTCCCGGTCGGGTTTCGAGGCCACTTTCGGCTTCGCAGCGCCCGAAAGCGTAACAGAATTGTATTACTGCAAGTTTTCCTTCCGGCAGTCGCAAGAGGTGTACGTCAAATTCCAATTTCGAGAGCCCGCCGTGGTTGATGAAATCATGGAGTCTCTCCGAATGGAAGCATCGGATCGGCCGCAGACCTACGCGGTGATCCGGGACCATTTCCGAGATCGTTGGCTGACCGAAAACAAATCGACCTCGGAAAAGATCACCGAGTGTTACGAATCGCCCTGGGTTTCAGGAGGACGCCATTTTGTTTGGATCGACCGACCCGCGCGTTTGTTTTACTACAGGGCAGTGGACTGAGTGAGTGTGAGCGGGCGGTGCAGAGATGACGCCACCCGGCACGGAGGAATCTGCGTGCACCTCGACGCCGCGACCTGAAACGAGAACAAAATCCCCGTTCCGGCGCGCATAAGCGGCTAAACTAGTGGATTCACCATTTGACGAGAATCACCCTCCTCCACCTTGCCTGCAGGCGACGTCCGTATCAGGTGAAACGAAAAGGCCCTTGAACACTCAACGGAGATATTGATTTGTTCCCACACGATCGTGTCCCGAAGATGCTGCTGGTAACGCTGGCAACCGCCGTCTGCACCCTGGCAGCCGAGGTCACCCCTGAGCGTCTTGAGAACGCGGAGAAAGAACCCCACAACTGGCTTACCTACGGCGGCACGTACAAGGCCTGGCGCTACAGTTCGCTCGATCAGATCAACCGCGGCAACGTGAGAAAGCTGGCCCCTGTCTGGGCGCACCAGGTTGGAGAGCTTAAGGGCGGACTCCAATCAACGCCGCTTGTCGCCGACGGCGTGATGTACCTCATAGGGCCCTGGAACAGAATCTTTGCCCTCAATGCAACCACCGGGGAAGAAATCTGGCACTACTACTACCCCAGACCGAAAAACGTCACCTTCTATGGCACTTGGAATCGGGGCCTGGCCATCGGTCACGGACTCGTTTTCATGGGGACGATGGACAACCATCTCATGGCGCTCGACGCTAAGCAGGGCCGCGAAGTCTGGAAGGTGGAAATCGAAGACGCCGACCAATGCGGCTGCAACATCACCGGGGCTCCGCTCGTTGTGAAAGACAAGGTGATCACAGGAGTCTCGGGCGGGGACTCGGCACACCGCGGTTACCTGGACGCCTACGACGTCAAGACCGGCCGGCGCGCTTGGCGGTTCTGGGCGATTCCAGGCCCGGGCGAACCCGGCCACGAAACTTGGGAAGGCGACAGCTGGAGGTATGGAGGCGCTGGGACTTGGCTCACCGGGTCCTACGATCCCGAGTTGGACTTATTGTATTGGACCGTCGGCAACCCCACCCCGGACATGTACGGCGACGACCGCGAGGGAGACAATCTTTACACCAATTCCGTCATCGCCCTCGACCCCGATAGCGGTAAGCTGCGTTGGTACTACCAAGAGATCCCCCACGAAGTATGGGACTTCGACTCGGCGTACGAGTCCATCCTGGTCGATCTCGTCTATCAAGGACGCCAGAGGAAGCTGCTGGTCAACCCCAGCAAGAGCGGCTTTACCTGGGTGCTTGACCGCACAAATGGCGAGTTCATCAATGCCTGGTCCTTCGTCGAGAATTACAACTGGATCGAGCGCATCGACGAGAAAGGCAACCTGATAGGGCGTCTGGAACCGGAGGTCGGGAAGGGAACGTTCATCTGCCCTTCAATGGCCGGCGGACGGGGCTGGAATCACGGAGCCTACAGTCCTAAGACGGGATGGTTTTATTCCACGGGCAACGAGTGGTGCAATATCCTGAGAGCTCGGCCAGAGGAACCTCGGCCGGGCGAAGTGTTTATGGGCGGGGAAGCCGAAGCTCGTCCGCCGCCAAGCGGCAAGCCCAGCGCTCACCTCGGGGCCTACGACCCGATCACGGGGAAACGCCAGTGGATTTACCAGCCGAAGTACCCCTTGGCGGACTCGCAACTCGTCACCGGATCGAACCTGCTCTTCACCGGCGACTACGAAGGCCGTTTCAACGCCTTCGATGCCACAACGGGTAAGAAGCTGTGGTCTTTCCGTACCGGCGCCGCCCACCGCGCCGGACCGATCACCTATGCGGTCGACGGCAGACAGTACGTCGCCGCGCCCAGTGGCTCATCGGGGGCTAGTATGGCCGCACTGTGGCCGGAGTTGAAGGACTCTCCGGCCGGAAGCACACTGTTTGTTTTCGCGCTCCCTGAAACGAAATAGCCATGCTCTCACTGATTCCTGAGCGATCCATTCTCTGGGTATCAACCGTCGCCCTGTCGGTGATCTTTTTTGTGGCCCGTCTCGGCGCCCAAAGCCATACGGTCGACTTGAAAGACGCTGAACTGGTGCGGCAGGGCAGCGAACTCTACTCGAAGTCGTGTGCCGTCGGTTACTGCCACGGCTTGGAGGGCAGGACTTTCGGGGCTCCGAAATTGCGCGAGCGCGATTGGGACCCCGGGCAGTTGGCCGAGACCATCAACAACGGGGTGCCGGGCACCACCATGCCCGCGTTCCGGGGAGTTCTGGCCGACCGCGATATCTGGACCGTCGTGGCTTACATAATGACCCTTTCGACCACAGAGTTGTCGGCGTCCGACGCCGTGGTGGAAATCGGAGCCGTAACCAAGGTCAAAAAGCCCCTGTCGGAAAAAGAAAAACTCGGATTCGATCTGTTCTTCGATCTGCACAACGCCAAGCGCTGCAGTGTCTGCCATCTGCTCGGGGAGTGGGGTACGGCCATCGGCCCCGACCTGGCACACGAAGCCGAAGAACACTCGGCGGAAGAGCTACTGAGGGACATTGTGGAGCCTGACGCCGGCATCGCCGGCGGGTTCGAGCAGACGATCGTCGTAACCCAACAGGGCGAACAAGTAGCGGGAATCAAAAAAGAGCAGACCGATGAGTTTATCCGCATCTACGACACGACAACCTTTCCGGTCCCCCTACGAACGCTCTACAAGGAAGAAATCAAGAGTGTAACCACCAAGAAAAAATCCACCATGCCCTCCGGTTATGGGGAAATGTACTCGCCCGAAGAGCTGGACGCCATCGTCGCCTATCTAAAATCAGGGAAGTTCTGAAGCTGACTGCTGAAGGCGGCTAGTCCCGACCGCCCGGCAAGGCTGGTTTGGCTGGTCTCGGCCTGCCAGACCTGCGACCAATCATCCCGATCCCGGACTCATGTGTTGCCCGCGTCCCCAGTCTGTACCCGCGTAAAGGCAGTTCCCGTTGCCGGCCTGTCTTCCCCTCGAAGCAGTACGTACCCACGAAGTGGGCGGGCACGGTGGCCCGCCCCTACGATTCTTTGTAAGGCATTGGGCGCGGCGGCCCACCCCTACGATTCGCTCGTGATCAGTGGCGGCTACGTGGCTCTCACGCCGGACGTCCGAGTCAGGATAGTATAATGCTCTGCGACTCAGTGGCCTCAACGTGACTCGCAACCGCGCCAGGCGGGGTGCAGCCCCGGGGCCGACCCTAACAGAGCGTCTCATACCAGCGGAATCATATGCCAGACCTAAACAGAAGCGTCCTCGTCACCGACTACGCCTGGAACAGCCTCGATCCCGAACGCGAGATCTTGAAAGAGGCTGGGGCCGATCTCGTCGTTGCCGAAACCGGCGAAGAGGACGAACTGGCCCAACTGGCTGTCGGCGTTGACGGCATCCTGACCTGCTGGAAGTCGGTCACCGAGAAAGTCATCCGCAACGCATCGAAATGCCAGTCGATTGGGCGCTATGGCATCGGACTCGACAACATCGATGTCTCGTATGCGACCGAGGTAGGCATCGTTGTGACGAACGTTCCGGCGTACTGTTTGCCCGAAGTCTCCGACCACGCCCTGGCCCTGCTGATCTCTTGGGCACGCAAGGTCACGGCGTTTGACCACGCCATCAAGTCCGGCACGTACAACCTCAAGGCTCAGATGCCGATGTTCCGGCTCGAAGGGAGAACTCTCGGCATCGCCGGCTACGGCAAGATCGGGAGAACACTCGCCCGCAAAGCCCTCGCTCTGGGCTTGAAGGTGATTGCCTTCGACCCCTATCTCGACCTGCCCAAGGACGGTCCCGTGGAGCAGGTGGAGTTCGATGTGCTGCTAAACCGCAGCCACTACATATCGATGCACGTTCCCTCGACACCCGAAACAAGGCATCTTTTCAACCGCGAGGCCTTTCGCAAAATGAACCCGGAGGCTCTCGTGATCAACACCGCCCGGGGAGACTTGATCGATGAAGAAGCGCTGCTCGAGGCGCTCGATACGGACGAGATCGCCGGGGCGGCGTTGGATGTCCTTTCCCAAGAGCCGCCGGATCCCGACCACCCGCTCATGCGCCACCCGAAGGTGTTGGCGACTCCCCACGCTGCGTTCTACTCCGAGGAGTCGCTTTTGGAGCTCCAGAGGACAGCGGCGGCCCAAATGAGGGACGTCTTCCTTGGCAAGCGGCCCGAGTACGTCGTCAACCCTGACGTGCTGAAGCAGGGGAACCTGAGGGCGGGGATCGGAAACCGCCAGTAGCGGGTCGCTCTTGCCGGCTGCTAGCCGAAGCGGCGACGGGGATCCCTTCGTATCCCAAGCTGTGCGGCTTTGTCGACCCTTAGAGACATTGATTCCACTGGAGTTCGGCGAAATTGGGTTTGTTTTGGTCGTTTTCGATTGAACGGCTCCCAGGCGTCGAGAGGAGTCTCGACGCGGCACGCTGAGAGCGTGCGTCGGCCATCGCCTGCTCGAGTGCCGCCAGCGGCAAGCGGGCGGCCAGCGTTTTCTGCAGCGCCCAGCCCACCACCTTCCGCGAGTAGGCGTCCAAGACCACGGCCAGATAAACGAACTCGGCCTTCACCCGGATGTAGGTGATGTCGGCCACCCACAGCTGATTGATCCCGGTCAGCTTGATCCGGGCGGCTAGGACAAACAAGAGTGTTTGTCCCTACTGGGCTCGACCGATAATCGCCTAGCCGCGTTCACGTTCTAAGAGTTTTCGTCCTTTGGGTAATCTTGGTGAAAGGGAGGGCGTGGGCTGTTTGTGTCCCTGGCATAGGGTGCCTGGTTTCTGTGGTGTAAGGCTCCCCGCGCTCGCGTGACTGGGGAGCCAGGGGGCAAGCCCAGTAAAGGCAGCGTAAGTTTTCGTTCCAATGATCGTCATGGGTCCAGATCATGATGCGAAAGCGAGCTGCGAAAGATGGCCACGCAGCTCGCAACCAAGGCCACCGGTCAGCTGCTCGCTAGGTAGAGTCCCTGTCTCAACTCGGGCGCCTCACCTCGCGCAGCGAGTGACGGTGGAAGAACGCCCATATCTCGTCGACGGCCGAGATGTCGCGGTTCGTCGGACCCACGATGATCTCGGGCGCGCCGATGAAGCCGCCCGGAATCGTGTGCCCGCCGCCCACGATCGAGTAGAGGAGAACCTCGTGACCGGAGGCGGCCCGCCAGCTCTCGCGCACGACGGTCGATCCGTCCCCGGGATCGCGATCCGGCAGCTCCTCTCGAGTGCCCGCGTCGTCGATCCCGTTCACACGCTTCCAGTGCGCGATCGTGCCTTCGATCGATTGCACCTGGCCCGCGGACAGGTAGCCGTAAAAGGATGCTTCGCCACCCCCGTAGGGAATGATCGGATCCGCGGTGCCATTCATGACCAGGACCGAGATCGGACCGCGAGGTTCCGTGCAGTTCGAATTCTCGGGTGCGGCTTGCTGCGCGACGATGGCCGCGATGGCCGCGAATCGCTCGGGGTGCTCACTCGCGAGCCGGTAGCTCATCTGGCCGCCGTCGGACACCCCCGCGGCGTAGACGCGGTCGGGATCGATCGCGTACTCTCGCTCCAAGCGCTCGAGAAGGTCCATCAAGAAGCCGACATCGTCCACGTTTTCGAGGTGAGCGGGGAGCTGCGTATTCTTGCGGCACTCGTTCCATTCAGGCCCCGAGAAACCGCCCTCTGCCCAGGCTTCGGCGTACACTACCAGGAACCCGTCGCGGTCAGCGAGCTCTTCGAAGCGGAAGTTCGTCGCTTCGCGTAGCATCTCGCCGGTCTGCCCGGATCCGGGGAGAGCGAACACGAGGGGAGCGGGCTCCGCGAGCTGCTGCGGGAGATAGACGATCCAGGACCGAGTGCGCCCCTCGTACTGGATCTCGCCGAGTACCGTGCGCCCCGACGTCTCCGGTGGCTTGCTCGCCCTCGGCGTGGTCAGGATCAAGGCTCCCACGAGCAACACCACCGCGGCGACGATCACGACCAGCGTGCCCACGACCCAGCGCAAGAATCGCCTCATGGCCATCAGTCCTGTACGTCCGTGCTCGAAGTGAGCGCTCCGTAATATAGGTTGAAGCCGTCTATGTACACATTGGGGTCAGAGCCACGCTTGACAGTCTACCGTCTCTGGCCTAGAGGGGTACATATCTAATACTGGAGATATTGTCAAATGTTGTGGATGGGCGAGGTCAGGCGGCGTTTTCCTGAACCATCAATCCATCCTTGAAAACCTTTCCCTCTAAGACATGAACAATCACTTCCGAACCGTTCAGGCGTCGCCAGTGGCGCTCGGCTTGGCGGGCCAGCATGAAGACCATCGTTAACGACGCTTCGCGGCTGCCACAACCCTTCGTTCGTCGCTGCCGCAAACGGACCGTCGCAAAGGTGGACTCGATCGGGTTCGTCGTCCGCAAGTGCCCCCAGTGCTCGGCCGGAAAGTCGTAGAAAGCCAGCAGCACTTGGCGGTCTTTTTCCAGGCACTCGACCGCTTTGGGGAACTTCTTCTCGTATAGGTTCTTGAAACGGTCCAGAGCGGCCTCCGCCGTCTGCCGACTCTGGGCAAGATAGATGTCGCGCAGCGCCTGCTTGGCTTTGCCCTGCATGCTCTGCGGCAGCTTATTGAGCACGTTGGCCGTCTTGTGGAGCCAGCAGCGTTGCTCACCGGTCGCCGGATAGACTTTCCGCAGTGCCGCCCAAAACCCCATCGCTCCGTCGCCCACCGCCAACTTCGGCGGCAGCTCGAGCCCCTGCCGTTTCAAGTCCTCCAGCAACTCCTGCCACGACAGTTCGCTTTCGCGAAAGCCGTCGTGCACCGCCAGCAGTTGCTTGCGACCGTCTTCGAGTGCTCCCATCACAACCAGCAAACACTGCCGTTCATCGTCCAGACGAACATTCGAGTAGATGCCATCGGCCCAAATGTAAACAAACCGCTGGCCGCTGAGGTCACGCTTTGACCAAGCCTCGTACTCGCGGCGCCAGACGTCTTTGAGACGCACCACCGTCGTCGCCGACAGGCCCGGAGCGTCGGGCCCCAGCAAGGCCTCCAGCGCTTCGCTGAAATCGCCCGTCGAGATCCCTTTCAGGTACAACCAGGGGATCAACTCCTCCACACTCTTCGTGCGCCGCAGATACGGCGGCAGGATCTGGGAAGTGAAACGAAAGCGCCGGCCCTGCTCATCGACTCGGCGATCGTCGACCCGCGGCGCCTGGATCTTCAGCTGACCCACGCCGCTGACGATGGTGCGCTCGCGGGCGTGACCGTTGCGCACCACCAGCCGCCGGCCGTCCTGGTCGACTTCGTGCTGATGCGTTTCGATGTAGGCGGTCACTTCGGCTTCCACGGCCTTGACGAGCATCTGGCGCGCTCCTTGGCGCAGCACCTCATCCAAGGGCGAGCGTTCCTTTCCATCAATGACTTGGGGGTTGACTTGACTGCTGCTCTCAGCAGCTTCACACTGACTCATGGCGTATCCTCCTTGTTCCTTTCCAGAAAACGATTGAGTTGCTTCCTCAATCGTCAGGATACGCCGCCTCCCCTCAGAGGCTCATCCACAACTTCTGGTTATAGCTCCTAATACTGTTCATCTACCGATCACCCCGAGCGGGGCTGACCGGCGCGGCGTCGTGGACTAGCAGCGGCCGGGTGGAGGTGAGGGTGCGGTTGAGACCTCGTGACTGTTAGGCCTTGTCTCAGCAACCGAGGTCATTCGCAATCTTCATCGCAAAAACCTTGGGACAGTCAACCGCGGCTCAAGACGCCATTGATTCCAAGTGACTTCTAGTGACTTCTAAGGACGCCGCTTGTGACAGTCCCCGGTTTTTTCACAGACCCTACCGGCCGCGGCTCGGTTTTTTCCTTGCAAGGGGCGACGAGGTAAGAGGTGAATTCGCCGATGGCCGTGGTGGCAACCTGCCGGCCACTAACCTGCCGGGCGACGACGCCGGTGTAAAAGCGGCAGCGATGGGCGCCCGCCTCGATCGCGCTACGGGGCTGAGCGGGTGTGAAAAGCAGTTCGCCCCTCGTCAGCGGGTTCAGGGAACGGTCTCACCGGGCAGCTGCCTACGATCTCGCGAGCCACTTGGTGAGCACTTTTCTCATTTTGCCGGGTGGCACCTTCGATTGGAGCGAAAAAGAGCTTCGGGCGCCGAGGATTTCGAAGATGCGGGCGGTCCATTGGAGTTCTCGTCTAGCGTCGCCGGGTTCGACCACCGCCCGCTGAGAGTCTTGTGGGTTGACCACGAGAAGTCTTCGCGGAGCGATAGCAGCATAGACGTCGCGCATGTCATAAGCTCCGACAATTCCCGGAAGAAAGCTGCTGAGGGGCTGCTTGGGGGAAGTGTCATCCAACAAGGAACGGAACGAAAGCAGGCCGCCAATACTGATTACGGCGTTGATGCGCGGCTCGAGCACGGCCGCTTGTGCGGCCACCAAAGCTCCCGCCCCGACACCCGCCACGAGCCATTCACGACGATTCGTGCGACGGGGCGCGGCGGCCAGCAAATCCTTTACGCGTTGACCCATCAGCGGGCGCCCAATCTCTAGGGCGCGATAAGCCAGAAAATCATCCCAGGAGAAGCCGATTGCGTCGTTGGGGGGAGTGGGCGCGGTCTCTCCCCATCCCCGGAGGTCGAGCGCAATTACCCGGTAGCCGGAAGCGACCAAGGGGTCAATGACGGCGCGGCGGACGGCCGGGTGATCTTTGCCGGCTTCCGCGATCACGACGGCCACACCGCGCGCGAAAGCCCCCACCTCAAAAACACGGTCAGGCACGAGAATACCGGCTTCCCGCCTGGGGATACCGACACGATTGATCCGCCGGATTTTGTGCAAGATTTCGCTGCGGTAGATTTCATACTCAGCTTGACGGGTCGGCAGCGTTCGCTGGGGCGTGATCTTTTCCGCATAGGCTTGATTCAAGCGACTAACGGTTTCGGCTGTGACCAGAGTTCCCGCGGGGAGCGATGGGACGCACCGCAGGTCGTGCTCCACGGCAACCACCGCCGGCTTTTCCGACACGATTTGTTCACTGTTCGCCAGCCACCGAGATAACCAGCGTGCAGCGAGTTCACGTTGTCGTTGGGTGAAGCCCGGCTGCTCCGCGGATGGCGCTACTCCGAGCTTGTCCGCGGCGTCCGACGATTCGTAAATCTCGGTGACGTGTTGAAGGTCTTCGAGGCTCCACGCCGGGGCATCAGGATCCGGGGCCCCGAGGCCAATTAGCAAGGGACGCGGTGCGATCCCGGCAAGGATCTCCGGATAATCTATTCCGAGCTCGAAGCTTCGGAAAAGGATCCACTCGGGGTCGGGATGGACAAGACTCTCGGCGCGGCCACGAAAGCCTTTACCGGGAGACAGCGACACGGCAGCGCGGAGTCGCTGGTCGAAGCAGGTGAGCAAGAGTGCCTCCATCGCAGCAGCGCCGTGGCCGGTCATAGCGATTCGGCCGGGGTCAACCTCGGGACGCGCCTCGAGGTAATCGATGGCCCTCAGCGCGTCCCACACGCGGTACTGCAACAAATTCAATCCCAGCAAGTAGCACTGCCGGCCGAGGACCTCGTGTTCAGCGAGCGACGGGACGTGGGATGATCCTGTCGCTTGCGGTGGATGCCCTTGGCGCTCCCCCGCGCCGATCGGGTCCCAGGTAAGCACCACGAAGCCTAGCCGCGCCAGCAGAATACAGAAGCGCTGATAGGGTTCGTGGGCTTTACCTTCCCGACCACGACCGGGCACGAGGATCACCGCCGGCAGGGGACCGTCGACGTATCTTGGTCTATAAAGGTTTGCGGGGACCAGGAACCGAGGGCGGCTTTCGTAAACGATTCTTTCGACTACGTAGTCCCCTCTTTGGAGCGAGCCGCCATGGCGCGGGTTAAGCGCTGTGATTTCAGGAAACGGCCCCAACATCTCGGCGAGATTTGTCCGAATTTCGGTTTGCAGCTGTTCAATGGCGGCGGGCGACCGAGCGCCCGCCAGCCGCCGCCGCCGCCTGTCGTCGAGCTGCCGGATATAGTCCAACAGGCGTTGCCAGAGCATGTCCCGCAGCCCGGCGGCGTAGGCGGGAGCCGCGTCAAGCTTCGTCGCCGCGAGCAGCAGGGCCGCCAGTTCTCTTCGTGTGAGTTGCTGTGGCAAATCGAAAAGGGAGATCGTGAGAGATCTCTTGCCGGGAACGGGGTATCGGGTGGCGCCTACAAGGTGCTTTGGCAGTCAGGTGATTTACGACCAGCGATCGGTGTAGGTGACTGGCTCTCCAGGTCCGCGAAGACTGGTGACGATCCCCCAAAGCAGCATTCGCGATCTCTGAAAAGTTGTCGGTGCGCTGTTCACATTCTATCTAGAAGTACGCATTTCGGGGACGAAAGGGTACAATTCGTGAAAGCATAACGATGCCTGTGTGACGTGAATTGAGGTCCCCTCGGTGGGATTTTCGTGGGCCACGGTGGGCGATCGGCAGCTGAGGGCACGGCATGCCGTGCCCCTACATTTCCAGGCACCCAACAGATCTGTAGGGGCACAGCATGCTGTGCCCACCGGGTTCGCCCGAAACGTGAGTGTGCTTATGAAACGGAGTACTTAGGCCGACAGCTTCCTCTAACGCATGCTCAAGCGCCGCGTCGATGATCAGATCCGGCTGATCAGCCAGCCCGACCACGCCGCCGTATCGGGCTACCTAGCAGCGCATTGGGGCAACCGGGAATTCAGCGTAGCGGGTGGTTACGCCGATTGCCCTGACCCTGAGCTACTTCGGTCCGAGGTGGTTCTAGCCATCGCCGAGCACGACAACGGCTGGTGGGAGTGGGAAGCCGATCCGGAACTGGATACCAACGATGGCCTTCCGTTGGACCTTTTGCAGCTCACGCAAGAGCAAGGTTTTGCCCGCTGGCGACTAGGTGTCCCGCGCTTCGCGGAGAAACACCCTTACGTGGCGCTGCTGATCAGCTTTCATGCTTACTGGCTGCATGCTTACCGCGTAGAGGCGAATCTCGATGTCTCGTTTGCCCATCCGCTTTTCGGCGACCCGGACTCGTGGCCGCCGGCGAGCGGTGAGGAGCTGGAGCAGGCGAGGCAGTTCGTCGCCGAGCAGAAGGTGTTGCAAGGGGAGATTATTGCCCGCTTGTGCAAAGACCCCGTCTGGGCATCCGCCGTAGATCCCCAAAACTTGAACCCTCACGTGCGGCTGTTGCAAGTTGCCGATGCCTTGTCGCTCTTCTTGTGTTTCGGCGGCACGGTAGCGCGGACGCTGGCCGGAATCCCACGCAAGAGCTGGGAGGACCGGGTTACGCTGGAGCTTCAACCCGTTGGGTCGAAGATCGTCTGCCGTCCTTACCCGTTTGACCAGGACCCGTTGCCGGTTGTGCTGCGGGCTCGCGTTTTGCAGGAGCCCTTCGAGCGGCCGACGGAGTTTCAGGCTTGGTGGCAGACTCTCGAGCGGCGGGAGATTCGGTTCGAGTTCTGTTCGGGGGAGTAGAATCTCCGAGAACGCGAGGGAAGCTTCGCCCCGCGTTACAGCAGCCGGAAGTTGATTTCGATGTTGGCCACGACGGTGACTTTCTTGCCGTCCTTCCGCGCCGGGTTGAACGTCCACTGGCGGACGGCTTCGACGGCCTTTTCGTCCAGTCCGAGCCCGAGACTGCGCAGCAGGCGGAAGTTTCGCGCCCGCCCGTCGGGCGCAATGGCAACCTGCAGGACAACGGCGCCTTCGTGGCGAGCGATCCGGGCTTCGTCGGTATATTCGGGCTCAGTTTTGTCTGTGAGTCTTGGCGGTTTGCGGACTTCTCGGCCGGAGTAGACCTCGGCAATGTCGGGACTCGCCCCAGAACTGAATTCGAGAACTCGCTTTTCTCTCACAGCGCGGGCACGCACTTCCATTACTTGCGCCTCTCGACTGCGTTGCAGTTTTTGAAGCACGCGGGCGGAATGCTCGAGAGTCGTAATCGTGTCGATATGGTCCGGCCCTAACACCTTTTCGCGAATGGCGAGGGCGTGCTCATGGTAGACGTCCGCCTTGGGCAGCAGCCCGAGGTTCTCATAAAGCACCGCCATATTGCTGATACTCTCGGCCACGACGGAGTGTTCACGGCCGAACTTTTTGACACGGATAGCAAAAGCCTTCTTGTAGTACTCCTCGGCCCGGTCGTACTTACGGCGGGCATGGTAATAGCGCCCCACTTCGTTGAGGTAACCCGCGTAGTCGGGGTGTTCGGGACCCAGCGCCCGACGCGCAACGCTAAGACTTTCCTTATAGAGTGATTCCGGCTTCGCGTAATCACCTTGCGCCCGATAAAGCCGGCATAGGCGCATCAACGTTTCAGCCGTTTGGAAATTGTCCGAGCCGAGCGCTTCAGCTTGCTTCAGCGCAGACCGGAACCGCGCCTCGGCCCGCTCGAAGTCACGCTCCGCGAGAGCCCGCTCTCCGGCCGCGATGGCCTGTTCCCAGCCGGGAGCCTGCGCGTCTAGGCGCGCCCCGGCGCTGGGCATAACTAGGGCCACCGAGCACACATAGAGGCCGATCCGTGCTGCCGAGACCTTCATCCGCTGTGCTGGACCGAAACCAGACCTCCCCCAAAGTAATTTCAGTCTAGCAGCCTCGAATCGGACGACTGCCCGGCGCGAAAGGGTGGACAACCGGAGACCAATCTGATTCACTAATCAGTCACCAGGGTACGGCGAGACCATGAATCTTCCCCTGACACCGATCCGTTTTCTATTGTGGGCTGCTAATGAATATGGTTCCAAGGTCGGCGTGGTCGACGGCGAGCGAAGGCTGACCTATAGCGAATTGCTGGAGCGGTCAAGCCGCTTGGCGGCAGCGCTCGGAGGATTGGGTGTTAAGGCCGGGGATCGCGTCGGCAGCTTAAGTCTCAACTGTCATCAATTGTTGGAAGCCTATTACGGTGTGCCGATCGCCCGGGCGATTTTGTTGTCGCTCAACGTGCGGTTGTCGGCGGAGGAGCAAGCCTACATCCTTGAGCATTCGGGGTCCAGAGTGGTTTTGTTCGACCCGGAGTTACTGCCGCTGGTGGTCGGCTTACACGCGAAGTTGGCAAGCATACTCTGGATCAGTCTTAGGTCGCACGAGGAACTTCCTGATTGGGTCTATCCGGAAACATACGAAGAGTTAATCGCGCCGGCCGAGCCGCAACCACCCGACTTCACCACCTACGACGAGAATGCAGTGGCTGAGTTGTTCTATACCAGTGGCAGCACCGGCCGACCCAAAGGCGTGATGCTGTCTCACCGCACGCTTTATCTGCACGGTCTCTACATGGCGCTGGGGACAAGTCGACGGGGAGGACGAAATGCCGCCGACCGCGGCGTGGAAATGCACTCGATTCCGCTGTTCCACGCCAACGGGTGGGGTCGTCCTCACACCGTCACCTTCATGGGCGCCCGGCACGTCATGCTGAAGCGGTTCGATCCGGCTACGGCGTGCGAGCTGATCGAGCGAGAGGGGGTTACCGCATTCTCGATGGTGCCGACCATGGCGAACATGCTGCTGAGCTTTCCGGAACTCGCTCAGTACAACCTAAGTAGTCTCGAAGAGATCATGATCGGCGGCTCCCCGTCATCGCCGGCGCTGACTCGGCAGTTGGAAGAGACGCTTGGCTGCCGCGTCTTGGCGGCCTACGGGCTTACCGAAACGTCGCCGGTCGCCACGATGGCCCACCTGAAAGAGACATTAGGGGAGATCTCCGATGAGGAAAGGATCCGCCGCCAGGCGATGACCGGCTATGCTCTTCCGGGCGCTCAGGTGAAGGTAGTGGGACCCGATGGCGCTGAAGTCAGCAAGGATTCAAAGACGATCGGCGAAATCATTGTCCGCGGCGACGTCGTCATGGACGGTTACTGGAGCGAGCCACAGGCCAGCGCCGAAGCTATCGTGGACAATTGGCTCCACACGGGTGATATGGCTTGGTGGGATGAGTACAACTATGTCCTCATCGTCGACCGCAAGAAGGACATCATTATCAGCGGCGGTGAAAACATCTCGTCGGTCGAGGTGGAAAACATCATTGCGTCGCATCCGGCAGTGTACGAGGCGGCGGTCGTCGGAGTTCCAGACGAGAAGTGGGGCGAAGTTGTGAAGGCTTTCGTCGTGGTCAAACCCGACTTAGCCGCCAGCGAGCAGGATATTCAAGAGCACGTTCGCAAACGTTTGGCCGGCTTCAAGGTTCCCAAGAGCGTGGAATTTCGTGATGAGTTGCCGAAGGGTGCGACGGGGAAGATCCTCAAGCGTGTGTTGCGTGAACCCTACTGGAAGGATACGGGGAAGGACGTTTACGGAGGCGGATCGGGGTAGTTGCGCTGAGATCCCATTTATAATGGTGAATCAGCGTTCGCTCGAGCGCTGCGAACGGCAGCGACCCAGAGAGAAGCCCACATGGCCGACCCCCGGATGATTACCGAACGTAACGCCGTGCCGGACGAGTTGCTGGAGAGATTCTGGGAAAAAGGTCTCGTCTTGTTCGGCGAGCGCGTCCAACAGGAATACGGGCTGGCCACGCCGATCTTTATCGACCTCAGGCACAAGCTGTACGACGACCTGACGGTCTTAGCCGCTCTCGGCCAGGCGTTGCACGAAAGACTTATCTCGATCGTCGCCGGCGAGCCGGGCTCCGGTTCCAAGCCACAACAGGTCATCGGTATTCCTGACACCGCGACCCCACTGGCCCTCGCCACGGCGCTCGCTTCCCGGTCGTTGTCGTCCCCCGTTAGCTACGGGCAAATGAGGAAGAAGCCGGCGGCCTACCCCGGGGGACGCTCCGGCGTAAGCGCCTATATGGGGTCGATCAATGAAGCGCGCGAAATCACTCTGATCGACGACGTGATGGCCTCGGGCCGAAGCAAACTCTGGGCAATTGAGGAGCTCAAAAAAGACGGCCTCGAGGTGAAGCGCGTCCTCGTGGTGGTCGATCGTGAGCAGGGGGGCGAGAAAGTCCTGGAAGAAATAGGCTGTCCGGTGTATAGCCTCTACCGGATTTCTGAGCTGATTGACTACTTTGCTTCCCGGGGCAAATTGGACCCGGATACTGCTCGCGCGGCTCTCGAGCACATTCGATCCAAGCGGTTCGGCTAGCGCCTTTCGAGCCGTCCGACGGAAACCCAACCCATGACGGACTCGGGGTTCCCCGACATGGAGTACCTGGTTGCAACGGCCCGCGAGGCCGGGGCAGTCATTCTGGAGGTGTATCAAACCGATTTCGAAGTAGCCCACAAAAGCGATGCATCCCCTTTGACCGAAGCAGACCTGCGCTCCCACCAAGCGATCACACAGCGGCTGAAGGAGCGCTACCCCGAAGTCCCGATCCTTTCGGAAGAGAGTGCCGAACACGCATCCTATGAGACCCGAAAGAGCTGGGACCTTTTTTGGTTGGTCGATCCGCTGGACGGAACGAAGGAGTTCGTCAAGCGCAACGGCCAGTTCACGGTCAATATCGGGCTGATTCGAGGGGCGGAGCCCACGGCAGGTGTAGTTTATGCCCCAGCGTTTGATTTGCTCTATTACGGAAAGGTTGGCGAAGGTGCGTTCAAAGTCGAGGGCAAGGCAGCGCCGGTTCCTTTGCCGGCAAATCAGCGGCGGGATCCGAGCCGCCTGGTGATCGCCGGCAGCTTGTCACATCCCACCCCGGAAATGGATGCCTTCGTGGCCGAGCAACGCCAAAAATACGCGGAGGTCGAGTTCGTGGCCATGGGGAGTTCGCTAAAAATTTGCATGGTCGCCGAGGGCAGTGCGGACATCTACCCTCGCCTGGGATCAACCATGGAATGGGATACGGCCGCGGCCCACGCCGTCGCCGCGGCGGCGGGGAGAAGAGTGGCTTGCTACGGCAGCGAAGATGAGTTGTCTTACAACAAAGAAAACTTGCTCAACGAAAAATTCGTGGTGCGCTAGTGCTTGGTTGCATAAATTCACGACAAATTATAGGCGGACAATCACTGGACCGCTCCCTCACGGGTCTGTGAAAAAACCTTGGGACAGTCAACCGCGGCTCAAGACGCCATTGATTCCAAGTGACTTCTAAGGACGCCGCTTGTGACAGTCCCCGGTTTTTTCACAATAGGCGGACAATCACTGGACCGCTCCCTCACGGTCGCGGCTCGGAAGACTCCGCGGGCAAACCACTTCCGGGCGAGACGGCGATCGGATGGCCCTTCGGGAAGGAGTTTCGAAATAACGCGAACTTCCCCAACCAAGGGCTAGGTCGTATCCGCCGATGCCTTTTTTGCGTATCGACCCGAGGAGGTCGCTGTGAGAGTCGCCGTCGTCGGGCTGGGCTTCATGGGCGCCACCCACCTGCTCGCCTACCAGAAAGCCGGTCTTGCGGAAATCGCGGCTGTGGTCAGCGGTGATCCCAAGAAGCTGTCCGGTGATCTCAGCGCGATTGGCGGCAACCTGGAGTTTACCAGCCTAGCGACGGAGACGATAGATTTCGGCCAAATCGCCCGCTATGCCAAAGCCGAAGAAGCTTTCGCCGACCCGACGATTGACGCCGTCGACCTGTGTGTGCCCACCTACTTGCACGCCCCGCTCGCACAAGCAGCGTTAGGCGCCGGAAAGCACGTGCTGGTCGAAAAGCCGATGGCCTTAACGGGCGACGAGTGTGACGCCATGATATCGGCGGCCCACAAGAACGGGCGCGTCCTCATGGTGGCGCAGGTGATCCGCTACTGGCCCGAGTACCGAGCCGCGAGAGAGATCATCCGCTCTGGCAAGCTCGGCGCCGTTCGGGCTGCTTCTCTGTCACGAAAATGTGCAGTACCGAGCTGGAGCAAGTGGATGCACGATCCCGCTAACAGCGGCGGCGGAGTTTTTGACTTGTTGATTCATGACTTCGACTACTGCCTGCAGCTTTTCGGACGCCCGCAATCGATATCCGCCGTGGGTGTCGAAGCCATCGACAAAGGGATTGACGTGAGCGAGGCTCGGCTTCACTACGAGAACAACATGCCGGTGACCATCTCGGGAGGCTGGCAGCCCAGCGATTATCCGTTTTCGATGGCCTTTTCGATCGCCTGCGACGATGGGGTGCTCGATTTCCACTCGGCCTCCCGGCCGTTGAGCCTCTACCGCGCCGACCGTGGTCCGGACACCCTCGAACTCCCTCCAACGGACGGATTCGAGGCCGAGCTCCAAGCCTTCGTGGATGCTTGCGAGCGCGGAGAGGCGCCCGCGGATTGCCGTCCCGAGGAATCAGCGCTGGCAACAAGAATGACGCTGGCCATGCGGGCATCGCGCGAGATGTGCGGCGAGCCGGTGGCAGTTTAGGGGCAGGAAGGTGGGAAAGAAACACCTCGGCCTCAGATTCGTGCCTGTGGGCGCAATGAATTGCGCCCCAGCGTCGACACGAGTGTCGCCGCGGCAGACGTAGGCGTCTGCACCACAACAGCAGACACCGAAGCCCAACGTTGCAGCTCCAACCGTAAGACAACAACCGCCCTCGTGGCGCAGGTCCCCAAACCTGCCGTGTCGGTACTCCTACCGACACCTGTTTCCGAGCTGCCCACACGCAAGGACCCAGGTCGGGTTGAACATGTCGCTCACGAACCGACCGCCACGGCCGGACCGCCATGGTACGCTGAGTTTCTGCAGCCGACGCCCGAGGAACACGGCGTTCGCTCCTACCCGGCGGGAAAACAAAACCTCTTTGAACCCGAGGAACTTGTGTCGGAAATCGTCAATCTCGAAGCGCTTGAAATTTTGGACTCACGGGGCAATCCGACCGTCCAGGTGGCGGCGACCCTCAAAAGCGGGGCGCGCGGCGTGGCGCGCGTCCCTTCGGGTGCATCGACGGGGATCAACGAGGCCGTCGAGCTTCGCGACGGCGACAAGACCCGCTACAAGGGCAAGGGCGTCCAGAAGGCCGTAGCGCACGTGAAAGGCGAGATTCTAGAAGCGGTCCGTGGCCTGGATGCTTCTGATCAAGCGGGGCTCGACGGCAAACTTATTGAGCTGGACGGCACCCCCAACAAGGGCCGGCTTGGGGCCAACGCGCTGCTCGGCGTCTCGATTGCCGCGGCACGAGCGGCGGCCGCGGACAAGAATGTTCCGCTTTACCGTTGGCTCGTGGAGCGGCAAGAGTACACGCTGCCGGTACCGATGTTTAACGTCCTCAATGGGGGCGAGCACGCCGACAACAATGTCGACATCCAGGAGTTTATGGTGCTCCCTTTGGGGCTGCCCACGTTTAGCGAGGCCTTGCGGGCGGCCGCTGAAACCTTCCACGCGCTGAAGGCGATCCTGCATGCCAAAGGCTACGAGACGGCCACAGGAGACGAAGGAGGTTTCGCCCCTCGCCTGAAATCCAACGAAGAGCCCATGGAATTGCTGGTCGAAGCGATCGCAACGGCGGGCTACGAGCCGGGCAAGGACATCGCCATTGCGATGGACGCAGCGGCGAGCGAGTTCTATGAGGACGGGATGTACGTCTTCAAGAAAAGCGACGGTGGCCGCAAGACATCCGCCGAGATGAGCGATTTGTGGTCGTCGTGGATCGAGCGTTACCCTCTGGTTTCACTCGAAGACGGCTTTTCCGAAGTTGACGCGGAAGGTTGGAAGCAAGGAACGGCCAAGCTTGGCGGGCGGGTTCAGCTGGTCGGGGACGACCTATTCGTTACGAACACGGAGATCTTCAAGAAAGGCATCGCTGACGGGCTGGCCAATTCGATTCTCATCAAACTCAACCAGATCGGCACCGTCACTGAGACGCTGGAGTGCATCGACATTGCTCGACAGAACAATTACACCTTCATCATTTCGCACCGCTCCGGTGAAACCGAAGACACCACCATCGCGGACTTGGCCGTAGCGGCGGGCGGGGGGCAGATCAAAACCGGCTCGACCTGCCGCAGTGAACGGGTAGCGAAATACAATCGGCTGCTCGAAATCGAAGCAGAGCTCGGCGACCGGGCTCGGTACGCAGGCCGACAGGCGTTCAGCAGGTGGGTAGCGTAGATTCCGGACGGATTTTCCCAAGGGAGACGCCTTTGGCGAAAAATCGGGTACAGCCAGCCGATTCGCTTCAGTCTAAGTGCTTTGTTTCGAGGGCTTATGACGGGGAGCAAATTGGTGGCAGTCCCCATTTTTCGCCCTCCATTTTTCTCCCTTGCGAGAGGACGGGGCTGCGGTTCCGCGAAGACCGTTCTTCGTTCCCTATACTAGGGCCGTTTTGAAACCGGCGGTGCACCACGGAGGCATGCCTGGGTACTTTGGGGTGAACCCCTCCGCTGAGACAATCGGCGGTAGCGACACTCGCCGTTCAATGGTTTTTCCTTCTCCCCATAGCCTCTTCTGTTCTAGCATGGTCCTCGGCGGGTGAAGCGGAGGCGGGCTCTGGTGGAGACCAACCCGCCGAGGAATAGCCGGCCGGAGACTCATCGAAACGATGGTTCGGGGAGCCGGCTGCGGTCGGCTTCTCGTTCAGCAACCCCTTCCCATCGGATCGATAGATCTCCTGCTGCCTAAAAAAACTCATCGTCGCTCCGGCGCAAGCCGCCTTCGTCCCGGCGGCCCGCTCGAACTCCTCGGGGGGCCGATAGCCCAGCGCCGAATGCAGACGGCAGCGGTTGTAGTAGCGCTCGATGAAGTCCTCGATGTTCGCGCGCAGGTGGTCGAGATCCTGATAATCGTTGACGTAGATCTCCTCCCGCTTGAGCGTCTTGATGAAGCTCTCACAACTGGCATTGTCGTAGGGGTTCGCCGGCCGACTCATGCTGGGGATCGCTTGCTGGCGGCGCAAGCTCCTCACGTAGGCGCCGGAAGCGTACTGCACACCGCGATCGGAGTGATGGACCAGGCCGGGCGGCGGTTGCCGTTCGGCCATCGCCTGCTCCAGTGCCGCCAGCGGCAAGCGGGCGGCCAGCGTTCTCTCCAGCGCCCAGCCCACCACCTTCCGCGAGTAGGCGTCCAAGACCACGGCCAGATAAACGAACTCGGCCTTCAGCCGGATGTAGGTGATGTCGGCCACCCACAGCTGATTGATCCCGGTCAGCTTGATGTGGGCGGCTAGGTTGAGGTAAACCTCCAGCGGATGATCGGCCTCCGTGGTGGCCACGAACGCCCGGGGTTGGACCCCGAGCAACCCGTCCTGGCGCATGATCCGCGCCACGCGCTTGTGGTTCACCACCATCCCCCGCCGGCGGAGTTCCGCCGCGACCCTGCGGTAGCCATAGCGTCGCCGATGTTCGAGGGCAACCTCCTGGATCGCCGACCGCACTTCCATGTCTTCTTCCAGCGGCATCTGCTCTTTGAATGACCGATAGAAACCCGCCCGGCTCACTGGGGCCAGCCGGCACATCCGCTCGACACTCAGTCTGCCTTGCAGCGGCATCAACTCCCGGATTTGGTCGTAGACGCCTTCTCGCCACAGCTGCCGCTGCCGTGGCGTCGAGCCCCGATTTTTTCGAAGGCGCCTTTGAAAAAATCCACTTCCAGCGTCTTATCCCCCAACAGACGCTGCAACGCGCGGATCTCCTGGCGCAGTTCCCGCTCGCGGGAGGCGACCGGCGGACCGGGCCCCTCCTCCGTCGGCTCCATCCGATTTCGCCACCTGTACAGCAGCCCTCGGTGAATCCCCAGCTCCTTCGACAGCGCTGTCACGCTCTGGCAGCTTTTCAGCCGCTCCAGTGCCATCTTCCGGTATTCTTCGGGAAACTTGTAAACTCGTCTCTTGCCCACTCGCAGTTCCTTTCCCGGCTAAAGTGTCGCTATCACGACTGTCTCATTTTTGGGGTTCACTCCAGGCGACACGGCACGCAAGAATGCGTGCACCACGGGTGAAAAGCACACCGTCATGCAGTCATCGGTTTCCGGAAGGGGTAAAGCCAAGCGACGCGTTGACCGCAACCGCCTTAGCGGATATACTGGAATTTCATGTGGTTGATCCTCCATCACCGGCATAGCCACCGCCATCATGGCGGTGTTCGGCGCCGGTAGGGGGATCCGCACAGAAGTACGTAACATTTGTTCGAATCCCAACCCGCCGGCGAGAGCGCTGGGCGGGTTTTTTCTTTGGTGGCCTATGCAACTTGACTTTACGAAACTCGATGGCCTGGTTCCGGCCGTGATTCAAGATATCGAGGACGGGCGGGTGCTGATGGTCGGCTTTATGAATGAAGAATCGTTTCAAAGAACGCGGGAAAGCGGCAAGGTGACGTTCTTCAGTCGTTCCCGTAACGAACTTTGGACGAAAGGCGGCACGTCGGGCCACTACCTGCTGGTGAAAGAGATCCAGGTGGACTGCGACGAAGATACGTTGCTGATCAAAGCTGAGGCTTTAGGTCCGGGCGTTTGCCATAATGGGTTCCGAAGTTGCTTCTACCGCCGTCTGAAGAACGAGGAATGGGACCAATTTGAGGATCGCGCTTACGACCCGGACAGGGTCTACAAGGCAGAAAACAGCTAGTTCTCGATGCTAAGAATCATTCCCAGCAGTGACAAGGCGGCCTTGAACCGGCTCTTCACGCGCCGCCGGCAGCGACTCGGACGCGCCGAGGCGGTCGTGGGCCCGATTCTGGAAGCGGTCCGCAAACGCGGTGACCGGGCGCTCGTCCGATACGCTCGGCAAATGGATGGCCTCACCGCGCCGGGTGTTCGCGTGCCGCCGGAAGTCTTGCGGCGGGCGGCCGCTGATCTACCGAAGGATTTCCGCGGGGCGCTCGTCACAGCCAGCCGGCAGGTACGCCGCTACGCCGAACTTCAGATGCCTCGCTCATGGACAAGGCGAGCGCTGCCTGGCGTGAAGCTGGGTCAACTGGTGCGACCGCTCGAGTCGGTTGCGGCCTACGTGCCGGGAGGCCGATATCCGTTGCCTTCGACCTTGATGATGACGGTAGTCCCGGCGCAAGTGGCCGGGGTAAAGGTTATTTCCGTCGCCTCGCCTCAGCCGCCGAACGAAACGCTGGGCGCCGCGAGCTTGCTGGGAGTCGAAAACTTTTTCCACATGGGGGGGGCGCAGGCGATTGCTGCATTCGCGTTCGGAACGGAGACCGTGCCGCGCGCGCAGCGCATTGTCGGTCCTGGGAACATCTACGTCGCAGCAGCAAAAAAGTTACTGGCCGGGGAGGTGGGTATCGATTTCGTGGCGGGGCCGACTGAGATCGTGCTCATTGCCCCCGAGGGCGACCCTCGCCTGCTAGCGGCGGACATGCTGGCGCAGGCCGAGCACGATGTCGATGCCTCCGCGATTTTGTTGACCCGCTCTAAGCGGCTGGCCGGCAAGGTCGTGGCCGAAGTAGAGAGACAGCTTTCGACCCTGCCGACCCGCTCAACGGCTGCAAAGTCGATCGCCAAGAACGGCGCCATCGTGGTGACGCGAACTATCGACGAGGCGTTCGAGATCGCCAATCGCTTCGCTCCCGAGCATCTGTGGATTCCCGAGGAATCGCTCGTCTCGAAGGTCGAGAACGCGGGCAGCGTGTTTGTCGGCGCCTGGAGTCCGGAAGCGGCGGGAGACTATGCCTCGGGACCCAACCATGTTCTGCCGACGGGCGGGGCCGCGGTGCTGCGCGGCGGGCTGTCGGTGTTCGACTACTTGAAGATCATCTCGGTGCAGCAGCTCGAGCCGGAAGGTTTGCGACGCTTGGCGCCATCGATTTTGACGTTGGCCCGCGCGGAAGGGCTAGAGGCCCACGCCCGTTCGATCGAGGTGCGACTTCATGCCTAAAGCGGTGTCCATTCGACGGCCTCGGCCTCGTCGCGCGGTTCAAAGGATGAAGCCCTACTCCCCTCCGACCAGCGACCGCTACGGCAAGGTGCGCCTGGACTTCAACGAAAACACGGTGGGCTGCTCTCCACGTGTCGCCCGCATGCTCAGAAGACGAGTTGCCCGCGACTTTTTGGCGGTCTACCCGGAATACGATAAGGCTCGGCAAAAGATGGCCGGGTTCTTTGGCGTCAAGTCGGACCAGATTCTGTTCACCAACGGTACCGACGAGGCGATTCACCTGCTGGTGAGCACCTACGTGGATGACGGCGGCGAAGTGGTGATTCCCTCGCCGACCTACGCCATGTTCCGCTTCTATGCGGAGCTGGCCGGGGCGGCGCTGCGGCTCATCCCGTATCGCAAGGATCTGACGTTCCCGCTCGAGGAGATGCTTTCCGCCATCACGGCAAAGACGAGGCTGGTGCTGGTCGCCAACCCGAACAACCCCACGGCGGGGGCGATTCGTTTGAAGGAGATCGAAGCCATACTGCGCCGGGCGCGGAACGGCGCTGTCTTGATCGACGAGGCATATTACGAATTCTGCGGAATTACGGCCCTCAAGCGGCTCTCCCGGTTCCCAAACCTTTTTGTGAGCCGAACATTCTCGAAGGTCTACGGCCTAGCCGGTTTGCGGATGGGCTGTCTCTTCTCGCAGACCGGCAACATTCAATTGGTGCGCAAAGGCCAGTCGCCCTACAGCGTCAACTCGATCGGCGTGATGTGCGCTTTGGAGGCTATTGAAGACCAGGACTACATACGTTCCTATGTCGAAGAGGCACTGGAAGCCCGGGAGATGTTGCGTCGGGGACTGGATCGGCTGGGGATTCGCTGCTACCCGAGCCAGGCGAACTTCGTCCTCGCGGAATTCGGGGACAGCGCCGGACAAGTCTGCGGCTATTTGCGGGATAAAGGTTTACTCACTCGCGACCGCAGCCACGAGCTTCCCGGTACGGTGCGAATCACCGCCGGCAAAAAATCGCAAGCTCGAAAACTGCTGGCTTGCCTGCGAGAGGTGATCTAGTGCTTGGTTGCAAAAGTTCGCGTTTTGAAAAGCCCTTTCCCGAAGGATCATACGATTGTCCGTCTGGCCCGGGAGGGGTTTGTTCGCAGAGCCTTCCGAGCCGCGACCGTGAAGGAGCGCCCATGGACCTGCGGCCCAGCCAAGGGAATGAAAACCGGTGGCTTTGCGACGGAGCGGTCATGGAGCGGTCACCGGTTCAATATGTCGTTACGATAGTTGGCCTGTCACTGGCGTTCCAGGCTCAGTTGCCTGCTCTCGCGGACCCTCGCGACGAGCCAGACAGAGCCGCGAGCGCAAGCGAGCGGTCATGGGCCTGCCTAACTGAGCGGTGCGGCAGGAAGTGATCACCAACTTATGTAACACCTTTGATCTACCGTGCTGGAAACGCGATGAGAAAAGCGATGGTCGAGCGGAGTACGAAAGAGACGCGGATCCGTGCCAAGCTCGCGATCGAGGGCAGGGGGCGGTACGAGGTGTCCACCGGCATCCGCTTCTTCGATCACATGCTGGAGTTGTTTGCAAAACACGGTGGATTCGATCTAAGCATCCAAGCCGAAGGGGATCTAGACGTCGATCAGCACCACACCGTGGAAGATGTAGGAATCGTACTGGGACAGTGTTTCTCCCAAGCTTTGGGCGAGCGTGTTGGTATCAACCGCGCCGGCTATTTCGTCATGCCGATGGACGAATCACTGGCCGTCGTGGCGGTGGATCTCGGAGGCCGTCCGGCGCTGGTCTACCATGCGCCGACGCGCTTTCGGACAGTGGGCGATCTCGAAGTCGAGCTGTTGCACGACTTCTTCGATGGCTTCGTTCACCACTGCGGCGCGAATCTCCACGCCCGCTTGCTGTATGGCCGCTCGAACCACCACAAGATCGAGGCGATCTTCAAGTGTTTTGCACGGGCGATGCGGTACGCCTGCTCGAAGGATTCACGACTGAAGAATCAGCTTCCCAGCACCAAAGGTTTGCTGGAGGGACCGGCACCCACAAGGGGTCAGAGAGCAAGATGAACCGCACAGCGACAGCCGCGGAGCGCTTGTCCGTGGTTTCTAGCTTATGATTGCCATCTTTGACTACGGCGCCGGTAACCTCCGTTCGGTAGAGAATACCCTGGCCGCCATCGGCACGCGCTATGAGCTGGTTCGTGACGCCGAGGGTCTCCGGCGGGCCGAGAAAATCATCCTCCCGGGTGTAGGGCACTTCGGGCAACTCATCCGCTCGCTGGACTCATTAGGCGTCCGAGAAACATTTCGGGAGCGGATCGCGGCGGGCGTCCCATTCCTCGGCATCTGTCTCGGCTTGCAAGCGCTGTTCGAGAGCAGCGAGGAGGCGCCGGAACTGGCAGGTTTGGGCGTCTACCCAGGCACGATCCGTCGCTTTCCAACGGGGACGCGGGTGCCGCATATGGGCTGGAACAACTTAGAGTTGCACGGTCGACCGCGCCTGTTCAGAGGTCTTTCGAGCGACCCGTATGTTTATTTCGCCCACAGCTATTACGTGCCGGATACGGTTGCCGGGGAGCGTGCGGCGGCCTGGTGTGAATACGGAGTGAGATACGCCGCCGCGTTGGAGGCCGATAACGTTTTCGGGGTACAGTTCCATCCGGAAAAATCAAGCGCGATCGGCCGACAAGTCGTTCGGAACTTCCTAGAGTGCTAGCCAAGAGAATTATCCCCTGTCTTGATGTCACCGCGGGCCGGGTCGTCAAAGGCGTCAACTTTGTCAATTTGCGTGATGCCGGCGACCCCGTCGAGTTGGCCGAAGTTTACAACCGGGATGGCGCGGACGAGTTGGTCTTCTTGGACATCACCGCATCGAGTGATCGCCGGGATACGATGGTCGATGTTGTCGAGCGGACCGCCCGTAAGGTCTTCATTCCCTTGACCGTAGGCGGCGGTATTCGGGCGGTGCCCGACGCCCGAAAGCTGCTCGTCGTGGGCGCGGACAAAGTGTCGGTCAACACCGCCGCCGTGGAACGCCCGGAGCTGATTACCGAGCTCTCGCAGGAGTTCGGCTCGCAGGCCGTCGTGTTGGCGATCGACGCCCGCCGCGGTTCGCCGGGTGAGTGGAACGTTTTCACCTACGGAGGCCGCAAGGACACCGGCCTGGACGCGATCGAGTGGGCCAAGCGAGGCGAGTCGCTGGGAGCCGGCGAGATTCTGCTCACCTCGATGGACTGCGACGGCACGCAGTCCGGCTTCGATTGCGAGCTGACGCGGCAGATTTCGCGCAACACGAACATCCCGATCATTGCCAGCGGCGGTGGCGGCCGGCCCGAAGATTTCGTGGAAGTTCTTACCGACGGGGAGGCGGACGCGGCGTTAGCTGCCTCGATTTTTCACTACGGTACGTATGTCGTTGACAGCCTGAAAGAGATTCTCGGTAAGCACGGCATTCCGGTGAGGACCGCCGAAGGCTCCCAGACGGACTGATCGGTTTGCCGGCGGCGTGAGAACATTTCATGCCCCACCTCTTTTACTACCTCGACTTCACGGTCTCGATCTTCGTCGTTTATCGAGACAAAGTCCTGCTGGCCGATCACAGGCAGTTGGATAAATGGTTGCCTCTGGGGGGCCACATCGAGCCCGGGGAAGACCCCGAACAAGCAGCGCTGCGCGAAGTAGAGGAGGAGAGCGGTCTCAAAGTCGAGCTTTGTGGCGAGCGTCCGCCGCGGGAATTTCCCGGGACGAAAAGGCTGGTGGCACCAGTCTACCTGGACGTCCATGACATTGCCGGTGAGCATCGCCACATCGGTATGATCTACTACGCGCGTGCCACTAGCGATGACACGACGCTTTCCGCTGAAGAGCATCGTCAGATCCGGTGGTTCGACGCCGAGGAGCTTCAGAATCCAAAATGGAAGATTCTCGACGCGATCCAGTTCTATGCGGGAGACGCGATCCGCCGTCTGCGACCGGTCGAGCATGCCTGCAACAGGCCGGCTGGAAGCTAACACAGCAGGAGCGTGCCGGACCCGTAAAGTAGTGGAGGATCTGCCCTACTGGACTGTCCTAAAGACGAGTTCACTACAGATTCGGAAATGTCGGGCTCGAAAGCGACGTGGCGCATGCTTTCAGCGTGCTGTGCCGGCATTCTTGCCGGCATTCCACCGCCCAGCAGAAGGGCCGGCGCACCAACGAGACATGTCGCCAGGACGATCAGAAAGTCTTGTCTGAGACCAATGCGCGGCTCTTGACGAAGGATTGGCACGGAGCACAGCGAGGAAAAGCCAGTGATCATCCCCTGTATCGACCTGATGGGAGGCAAAGTGGTCCAGCTTGTGCAGGGCCGCGAAAAGGCTCTGGAGGGCGACGAACCGCTGGTGATGCTCGAAAAGTTCTCCGACTTCCCGGTGATTCAAGTCATTGATTTGGACGCCGCGATGGACCAAGGTTCAAACGACGCTATGGTTCGGGAGCTGGCTTCGCGGGCCCAGACGCGCGTGGGTGGTGGCGTGCGCACAGTGGAACGTGCACGGCGCTTGGCTGAGGCTGGGGCATCCAGGGTAATCATCGGCACGGCGGCCTTTGGCTCCGAGGGTGTCAACGTGCCACTACTTCAGCAACTCGGGGAGTCTATCGGACCCAAGCGGATTATCCTGGCACTCGATTCGAAAGCCGGCAGTATCGTCACCAGGGGTTGGCGGGAAGCGACCCAATTTTCCGCCGAAGAAGTGATCCACGGGCTGGAGCCCTACTGTGGAGGGTTTTTGTGCACGTATGTCGACAAGGAAGGCATGCTGGAAGGCACGGATCTGGATTGGTTTCGCCGCCTGCGCACAATTACCGACCACGAGCTTACCGCCGGCGGCGGAATTACTACCTTGGAAGAAGTCCGCGAGCTTGCCCAACTCGGCATCCACGCAGCACTCGGCATGGCCATCTACACCGGCAGGCTCGATTTGGCCGAATTGGCAACGATCCAAAGGAGTCTGGGTAGCCCGCCACCCGAGTGAACAGTTCCAGAGGTAGATTCTGGTGGGGTGTGACCCCGGTGCGGGCTGAAAAATTCCTGAGAGAGATTCGGGATCGCGGGTAGTCGGCGCCTATCCGAAAGACTTGCCTGGCTCTTCTTCGGAGTGAGAAGAGATCTCTTCTTGGCAGGGAACGCAATACAGCGCCCAAGCGACGGCATCCAACCTTTTCATCGAGATCGGGTCGTCACAGCCCATGCAGATACCGTAGTTTTCGTCTTCGATACGGCCCAAAGCTTCGTCAATCTCCCGCAGCAACATAACATCGATGTTGTTTCGGTTGAGGAAGATCCATTCTTCGTGGCTTTGCGTGGGAAGCTCTTCGAGGTCTAGCGGCTCGCCGCCCCGAGCCAGGGCCTTTGCAGCCCATGACGACTGTAGATTGGCGCGAATCTCGATCGCCTTTGCTTCCATGAGCTTCCTAAAGCGATTGCGTTGGGCTTTTGTCAGCCCCTTACTAACCGTCCTTGCCATGAATCACCTTCAATGCCTCCCAGCCAGTGGGGAGGTAAACCTGTGACTATATCGTCCGTTTGCCCTAGCCGTGTTAGACTGCTCCGGGGTGCAGGTCCGTTACACTTTTGCCGGCGCAACTTGCGGTAATTTCACCTTGACCGCTCTGTCGGCTAGCGCCAAGTAGACGGTCAATTCGTCCCGAAGAAGTTGGAGCCGCTCTTGTGTCCCCCGCGGCCCGGAGCCCACCAGTCACTTTCAACTCAAGCAAGCGTTTTGCTTGGGTAACATATTATACGCACCACCGGCCGAGTTGGCAAGGGAAAATCTCTTATTGGCCGAGAAAAATCCTGAAAGGCCGGATCAGCTCTAGGTAGAGCATATTACCGGGCGCCAAATTCCTCGTTCTGGAGCGGTTCCCAGACACGGCGAAGCGGCCTCCAGCCATGACCCCGTAACCTTATCAACGACCGGCGCGAAGTAGCGAATGTGACCGTCGGTTATAGTGTATGGGGGCGCCGCTATGGCTGCATGTTAGGGCGGAGAAGACAGTGGATTCTGGGGCGCGATCCGTGGCTGTTCCCGACGTGGATGAGGCGGAGCATCTGCAGCTGTTGATGTTTCGCTACCAACAGGCGGATCGCGCGGCGGTGACAGAGCTGGTTCGGATACTTTCTCCGAAGTTGTTTCGTTATCTAGCCGGACCGGTCTACACTCGGGCCTACGCGGAGGACATGTTGCAGGAGTGCTGGCTTCGCATCCACCGAGCGCGCCATACGCATCGCCCCGGCACCGCGGTGTTGCCCTGGATTTTTGCGATCGCTCGACACACCCGGATCGACGCCTTCCGCCGGAGGCGGCGAATCCAGTCCCGAGAATCGACTCTGGAAGAATTGGGAGAACTGCCCTCCCCCACTCCGGTCGTGCCGCTCATCCCGGAAGTAGACCTCTGGCGACTCGTTCGTAAGCTGCCGCCCAGCCAGCAGGAAGTGATCGAGATGCTAAAGGTTTCCGGGATGAGCCTGGAAGAGGTCGCGCGCGCGACCGGTTCGACGGTCGGCGCCGTAAAACAGAAGGCGCACAGAGCGTACACGAAATTGCGAGCCATGCTGCAGAGTTCGCTGGAGGCGAGAACATGACGTGCGCCGAGGCTAACAGCTACTTCGCCCAGGCCGCGGCGGCGGGGGGCGCATTGCCCGAGGGGGTCCGCAAGCACCTGGGGACCTGCCCGCATTGCCGCTCGGTATGGGAGTTTTTGGCCGGCAGGGATACGCCGGGAGAGATTTCGCCGGAAGTCCAATCCCAGATCGAGGACACCGTGTGGGGACTCCTTGAGCCGGTATCTCCTTTGCCCAGCGCCGGCGTACTTGCGTCAATGTTTCTGTTGATATTCGGAGGGCTCTCAGCCATTGTAATCGGCTTCACTGGTTTGCGGCAGGGCACGGTCGGCATGGACACCATGCAGTTCGCGGGCGCCCTGGGAATCGTCGGGGCAGCGGCAGTCCTCACCGCCCTTACGTTGAGCCGGGGGATGGTCCCCGGCGAGAAGACGTGGGTGCTGCCGGCGCGGCTGACTGTATTGACCTTGCTCGCTCTGTTTGCCGTCGTCGGAATCCTGTTTCCGTGGAGTTGGACGCAGGACTTCTTCCCGGCCGGCGGGAGGTGCTTTAGGCACGGGTTCATGTCCTCTCTTCCAGCAGCGTTATTGTTCGTGCTGATCCTGCGCCGGGGCGCTGTTTTGTCTCTCGGCGTTGTGGGAGCCGGGGCCGGACTGCTTGCCGGACTCGTGGGTGTCGTCGTTCTGCATTTTGGATGCGGGATGCACACCGCCCCCCACATCGCGATAGCGCACCTGGGCGTACCTTTGGCCGGAACCGTGGCGGGATTCCTGATGGGACACTTTCTGCCACCGCTGTTGCCCAGCGCCCGGGCAGCCCAGTACAGGCCGTGACGGGGACCGTCACAAGCATAGGCCTTCTAGAATAGGGGGAGCCTTGCAATCGGGGATCTTCGAAAGCTCCCACCGGCAGCCCGGGGAGTCGTTGAGCGAGAATAACAAGTAGGACCTCGCGAGCAAAATGTTGCTGTCAAGGCAAACTGTTCAGCGCCCATAGACGATGGGGATTCCGGGTAGATACGGTATCACGCTGTTGGCGCTGTGTCTTTTCCTAACGGCCCGCTTCGCGGCCTGGGGCCAAGAGAGTTCAACATCAGCCCCTCGCTTCCCGACCGGACCGGAGGTGGGCGAACGAATCCCGGCTTTTGCGGCTGTTGATCACAGGGGCCGGCAGCAAACGTTCGACCGCCTCAAGGGACCGCGCGGCTTACTACTCCTGTTCAACCGCTCCGCGGATTGGTGACCGTTTTGCAAAGGCCAACTGGTCCAGTTGGAACGCAGGCGCAGGGATTTCGAAAGGCAGGGCTTCCAGGTAGCCGCCCTGAGCTTTGACACCGTAGAGACGCTCAGGCACTTCTCCGAGCGAGTGGGCATCCACTATCCTTTGCTCGCGGATCCGGAATCCAAGGTGATACGAGCTTTTGGCCTCTTGAACGAGACTGTTCCGGCGGATCACCCTTTCCACGGGATTCCCAACCCCGGAGCTTATCTAATAGACGAAAAGGGAGTCGTTCAGCAGAAGTTCTTCGAAGAGAAATACAGTGACCGCTTCACGGCCGGTCACATGCTGGTCCGGGCGCTCGGCCGAGACGCCGACGGTTCCCGGGTCGAGCAGGAAACCGATCACCTCTATTTGACGACCTCGTCGAGCGACCAGATGGTCAGACCGGGAAACCGAGTCGCCTTGGTGGCCGAAGTTGATCTCAAGCCCGAGATGCACGTGTACGCGCCCGAGGTGGCGGGGGGGTATATTCCGGTCGAATGGGAAATGGAAGCAGTCAAGGGACTGGTGAACTTCTCGGCGCTCTATCCCGAAGCGGAGACGCTATACTTGCCTGCCATCGATGAGACGGTTCCCGTGTACCAAGGCTCGTTTCGGATCGTTGCCGATTTGACGTTGGGAATGCAGGAGGACCTGGAACCCCTGCTCAACTCGGACGGTGACCTTGTCGTCAACGGATCCTTCCGCTACCAGGCTTGCGACGACAAGATGTGCTACCTACCTTCGACGATACCGTTGGAGTGGAGGTTCCAAGTCGAGCCACTCGATCGGACGCGCGTGCCTAAGGAGCTGCGGCGGGGGAAGCAGACTCGATAAAACGACGGTTGGGGCGCGGCGTTGCTGGTGGAGTTCGAAGAAGTCAGATTCCAAGGCTAAATTTTGGCTGGAGTGATGCAACTTGCAGGTCTGTGTGGAGCAAGTTGATGTTCAGCCAAACCGAAGGCTCTCTGCGCCCTAGCTTTATAAGTTACTGAATTAAGAAGGAGAAAACACAATGAGGACCCAAACCATCGGGGACCTTTGAGCGACCATAGAGCGGGCCTTGAGGTCTTTGCAAGGGTTTCGTGATCTGCCCTCGGAGCTGCAGGCCTTGCGATACCTGGTTCCTGAAGGCGCCGTTCCCGAAGTATCCCTTCGTATAGAGACGATAACCGCAAGATCCGCCGAAGCGCCTCGGCCGACTACTGGAAACCCGCCTCTTGTCAGGCCGTTATCACCTACGAAACGGAAGGAAAGCGGACTCCTGCCGTTCAACGGCTGAAACCGCCCAGTGTTCTTACTGCCGAGCTGTTCCGGCCCATTCGAATCAAGGGTGAAAGGCTATCTCAAACGGTTCTTGATCAGCGGCGGTAGGACGCTGAAGTCGAAGTTGTGTTTCCTTTCCGGTTAAGGTAACAGCATGGTCCCGCTGGGAGTGGCGATCACCGCGGCTGCAGCCCTCTCTCTATTCGCTGCGTACTGGCGCAGCGCGAAGACCGGGTCCTATGCCGCCTACGGTTGGATAGGCCTCAGCGTAATCGCCGCGGCGGAGATGGCGCTCTACCTCGAAGTGAAACCGGTTGCCGTCTACTTCACTCCCATTGTTTGGACTGGCTATATCATGGCTATCGATGCCGCGGTTTTCAGCCTCCGCGGGCGGTCACTGCTTCGCACCGAGCCCCAAGCCTTCGTTTGGATGGCCATCCTTTCCATCTTCTTGTGGTTCGTGTTCGAGGGCTACAACATGCGGCTGCGAAATTGGACCTACGTCGGACTCCCTAGGAATTTCGTGGCCCGCTACGTCGGCTACGGCTGGTCCTTCGCCACGATCTGGCCGGCCTTGCTCGAAACAACCGAGTTTCTGCTAGCCACCTGCCTTAGAGGACGGCCTTCCGCCCCAGAGCCTCCCGTTCCACGCAAGACAACCGGTCCATGGATCGTAGTAGGGCTGGCGATGGTAACAATCCCTCTGCTTGTCCCGCTCGATTGGGGCGTTTACCTATTCGGCTCGGTCTGGGTGGGCTTCATTCTGCTGATCGATCCGCTGAACTATCGTGCCCGGCGGCCAAGTGTGTGGGGCGATATCTCGGAAGGGTCCTGGGGGCGGCTGTGTGGGTTGATGCTGGCGGGAGGCACATGCGGAATCTTTTGGGAGTTCTGGAACTATTGGGCGGAAGGCAAGTGGTTCTACATCTTTCCCATACTCGAGCAGTGGACCATCTTTGAGATGCCCGTAGTGGGATATCTGGGGTTTCCTCTTTTCGCCGTCGAGGTCTTCGCCCTCTATGTCTTTGTGGTTTCGTGGCTCAAACTGCCCTTCTACGAGCCACGGTGAGCACGGGCAACCCTTCCCCTCCCCATCAGCCATACGCACGCCCGTTCACGTTGCGCACGCCGCCGCTTCTCGCGTCTGGTGTGACCCGGTAGGTCGTCGGCATGAGATTCTCTAATGGCGACGGTTTTGGAGGAGGGGTTGGGCCGAGCAGCGGGAGATTCGCCGGTCACCCACGCGACAGCCGCACAAAACACCTCAGTTTTGTACCAAAGGAAACTAAAAACATTACCTTTCGTGTTATATTATCAACAGTTCTCGCTCTAGATACCGCCTTTCTCAAATGTTATGGCTCGATCGGCTGGCAGCCGAGATGCTCCTTCCCCTCGCTGCGTGGGTGTTCGCGAGCAGTCTGGATGATCTCTTCCTAGACGTCTGCTTCTTCTTCGTCTGGTTGCGTTCTCGTTGGCAGAGGGCGCCGCTCTACGGCTTCTCCCTCCGTCCCCGTCCGGCCCAACGGGAGCGCAAGATCGCGCTTGCGATTCCCTGCTGGGAAGAGGCGGGCGTGATCCGGGAAATGCTGGAGAACAATCTGACAGCCATCAAGTATGGCAACTACGAAGCCTGGGTGGGGCTTTATCCGAACGACACGGCAACGATCGATGAAGTGGCGAGATGCAAGGCGAGGTTTCCGCGTATTCGTTACGTCATCTACCCCCATGCCGGCCCTACGACCAAGGCCGATTGCCTGAACTGGATCATGAAGGGAATCCGGGATCATGAGGAGGCTACTGGCGAGCGTTACGAAATCTTCGTGCAACATGATGCCGAGGACGTGATCCCACCGAGTTCGCTGCGCGTTATCAACGACCACATCGGGCGCTATGACATGGTACAGTTCCCGGTCTTTCCTTTAGCCACGCCGGTGTGGGACATCACTCATGGCACCTACTGTGACGAGTTCGCCGAATTCCACCTGAAAGAGCTTCCTCTACGGGTGCGGCTCGGCGGCTTTCTGCCGTCGGCCGGCGTGGGCACAGCCTATCGACGAGAAGCCCTCGATAAACTGTTGGCTGCCCACGGGGACGAACTGTTCGACCCTACAAGCTTGACCGAGGATTACTTCACCGGCCTCGAGCTTCACCGCTTAGGGTGCAAGCAGCTATTCCTTCGCCGGCCCTCCGAAGGCCGCGCCGGCACAAGCTCCCGTGACGAACGGATCCTTACCGGAAACTCAACGACGTCGGGCCCGTTCGCCGTACGATCCTACTTCCCGCGCAGTTTTCGGAACGCGATACGCCAGCGATCTCGCTGGATTACGGGGATCGGGCTGCAATCTTGGCAGCGTTTCGGCTGGCGGGCGGGCCGGGGGCAGTTGTACTGGCTCTGGAGAGACCGAAAAGGGTTGGTCAGCCATCCGGTGGCGCTGTTGGCGAATGCAATCTTTTGCTACGCGTTGGCGCGCTGGAGTTGGGCATATGCCGCCGGCACACCCTGGTACTTCGGCGAGATCATTTTGTCACAACCCATCTTCGTCTGGCTGCTACTCGTCAATTTCGGGACGCTAACTTGGCGCCTGGCGGTCCGCTCGGTTTGTAGCGCCAAGATCTACGGATGGGGACACGCGCTCACCACGCCTATTCGCGCTCCGTGGTCCAACCTGATCAAGTTCTGCGCCACTTGGAAAGCGATCGTAGGCTTCGCCGTCTCGCGGTTAAGGGACCGCCCGCTCCAATGGGTAAAGACGTCCCATGCCTATCCCAGCCTCCGAGTATTGATGAAATACCGGCAAAGACTGGGGGACATCTTGGTCGCGAGCCGGCGGCTTAGCCGTTCGGAAGTCGAAGAGGAGGCAGGAAAGAAACAGATCGCGCAGCGCCTCGGCGAACACCTTGTCGAAAGCGGTCATATCAGTGAACTCGAACTCTACGAGGCGCTCAGCCGGCAACATGGTCTGCCGTTCCGCTCGTTATTGGGCGCCGCGGACGTTGAGAATCGAGCATTGTTGTCTTTGCCGGCCCGTGTTGCTTCCAATCTGCGAGTTGTCCCCTTCCAGGTGGATGGGTCCAGTAGGCTATGGCTGGCCAGCCCGGAACTCCCGACCGAGTAGGTTCAACAAACGGTCTCTAGTTATTCCTCCTTGACACCCACCTTCTTACTCATCACCCCCACGAACTACAACTATCTGGTCAGACGCCCTGAAGCACAACCTGATACTCCTGAGATGGCTCACGCCGCCGCGGGAGACTGATTCGACCCCGAGCGACGGCGGACTCCGGTTCACTCCTAAGAGCTGGCGAACTGACGGGCGAACAGCCTGTGGTGCAGGAGCGTCTGATGTATCACGGCTGCCGCAGCCGCTAAGATGTACCGTTGTGAGGGATAGAACGAACGCTGGGTCGAGTCGGGCGCCTAAGTCTCTGTTTTCTGTCATTGCGCCGGGAATTCTGCTGGCTGCCACAGGCGTCGGCGCCGGCGACCTGATGACCACGAGTTTGGCCGGCTCGGAAGTAGGGCTAGGGCTCATGTGGGCAGCGGTCGTGGGAGTAGTCTTCAAGTTTACCCTGACCGAAGGGATTGCGCGCTGGTGGCTAGCCACCCAATCGACGCCGCTCGAGGGCTGGGCGTGGCGCCTGGGTGGCTGGATTCGGTGGGCGTTCTTCGCTTATCTCCTGCTTTTCACCTTGGTGGTGGGAGGGGCGCTGGTCACCGCCTGCGGCGTGGCGGGCGGCGGGCTGGTTCCCCTGGGAGATCCCGTTACCTCGAAGGTCGTCTGGGGGATCTTCCATTCGATGTTGGGCTTGGCATTGGTCTGGTATGGGAGCTTCGCGCTGTTCGAAAAGTTAATGACGTATCTAGTCGGGATCATGTTTGTCACAGTGATTACGACCGCGGTTGCGATCGGTCCGGACTGGGGCGAAGTCGCGCAGGGGTTCATTCCGTCTATTCCGGCAGGCCACGGAGGGTGGGTGCTAGCAGTCGTTGGAGGTGTAGGAGGAACGGTCACGCTACTCTCCTACGGCTACTGGATGCGCGAGGTCGGCCGTCGCGGTCTGGAGGATGTGCGGGTTTGCCGCATTGATCTGGCCGTGGGAAACGGAATGACGGCACTATTCGGAATGGCGGCGCTCATCATCGGCTCAGGAGTTCAACTCGAGGGTGGAGGAGCGGACCTGCCGATCCGGATGGCTCATCTCTTGCGGGCCGCGATCGGTCCCTGGGGCTATTGGATTTTCCTGATGGGGTTTTGGGGCGCGGTTTTTTCAAGCCTTTTGGGCGTGTGGCAGAGCATCCCCTACATGTTTGCTGACTTTCTGGAGTTAGGGGCCGGCAAGGCTCCAGGCCTCAGGCGGCAGACGGACCTTCGCGGCAGCAAGCCCTATCGGGCATACCTGGTGTTCATCGCAACGGTGCCATTGGTGTTTCTTTGGGCATCGGTCAGGGAAATCCAGTTGGCGTACGGCATTATCGGCGCTTTCTTCCTGCCCCTGCTGGCATTGACCCTGCTGCTGCTCAATAACCGCCGCTGCTGGGTGGGGTCCGATTTTCTGAATCGCCGGCTGTCCAACGGGATTCTCGTAGCGGCGTTATTGTTTTTCGCCTACCTTGGGGCCGGGCAAATCTACGAACGGCTAACGGATCTTTTCTGATCGAAACAGCGCCTGAAAACCGATTCCTGGCCCGAGGTCGTTTTGCAAGGCGGGAGGGCCACACCACAGCAAAGGCCGGCGAGAAATGACTTTGGTCAACTCTGCGGCGAATCACTCGCAGGTCGGGGCTGATTTGACACCTCACCGATCGTCCCGTAGGATTGCCTCAAAGACTTGCCGGAAGAACTGGTCACTGTAGCCTCGTACGCTACTGCTCAAGAAGCTCAGATCGTTAAAGGTCTCCTGGAGTCCCATGGCCTCCTAGTCTTCCTCCAAGACGAGCATACGATACGAATGTATCGGCTCTACTCGAACGCACTCGGTGGCGTCAAAGTTCAGGTGCCAAGCTCGGACCTACCGGCTGCTCGCGAGATCCTTACCCCCGCTCCAGATGCGAGCGAAAGGCGCACCGAGCCGGAGGCGGACTGGGGCATCTGTCCAAGATGTGGAAACCGGGACGTAGAGCTTTGCCTCAACATTCAACCTTCCTTGTTTTCCTTGGTTCGTTTGGCCTTCTTGTTTTTTCGTCCAAGAGACGAGCTGGAATGCCGGGGCTGCCGACACGTCTGGAAGGGCATTCGTTCTGAAGTCGGGAGCTGAATCCTGCGACGAGTGAGGCTGACCTGAGGTCGGCCCGGCGGGCCGGAGGACCCGCGCCACAGTTAAGCTGTATGTATACCGAAGATTCGCAGGGCCGCCACTGTGCCCGCCGGGATAGCTTGAAGCCCAGTGGCACCCCCTAGGTTGCTGGTTTTTGAACGCGGAGCCCAGAACTTCGGCCTGAATAGTGCTGCGCACGCTCCGTGGCAGCAATGTGCACGCTTGGTGGCAGCGGGTTCACGCTTGGTGGCAGCGTGCGCTAGTCTGGGTCGATCGACGGCGAAGCCGAGACCAGCGCTAGCTGTCGTCTTTCGCCTAAAGATTGCGACACCTAGGATGCCTGTGAGCGCTATCATTTAAACTAGGTGAGTCGCTGAAGGCGTTCTCACGGTGCGTCAAGCAGAAGAACTGTCCCTGCGTCTAGCGCTTGCTCACCGTGTCGCTAAGAGCATTCGCCACCCAGATGTTGGCCCCATCGAAGGCCATCAAGATAGGAAAAACGCCCACGTCGAAGGTACCCAGCGGCAGCCCGTTGCTGGCCCGCAGCTTGCTCACCGTGCCGTCAAGCGGATTCGTCACCCAGATGTTGGCCCCATCGAAGGCCACCCCGCGAGGACCATTGCCCACGGCGAAGGTGCCCAGCGTCATCCCGTCACTGGCCCGCAGCTTGCTCACCGTGCCGTCAAACTGATTCGTCACCCAGATGTTGGCCCCATCGAAGGCCACAAAGCTAGACTGATTGCCCACGGCGAAATCATTGCCGGCCTCACTGGCTTCATACCAGCGCAGCAGGGCCACCTGAAGTGGATTCAACTGCCTGGCCTCCAGGGCCGCCACTCCCGTCCCCAGGGCCGCGATGTCCCCTTCATTGGTTGTCACGCGGCCGTCCAGGGCCGTGATATCCCCCTCATTGGTTGTCACGCGGCCGTCCAGGGCCGTGATGTCCCCCCCCATTGGTTTCCACGCGGACGTCCAGGGCCTCATCTGCCGCCTGCCGTGCGGTGGCTTCGCTCGTGTCTGCATCTTGGCGATCCAGCGTCTCCGCCTCCAAGTCGGATTCTAGCCGTGTTACGCGGGAGAATAAGTTTTGGGCTTGAGCCATCAGGGCGATTGGAGCCTCGAAACTCATCACTCCCACAAGGATAACGGCAGAGACCAACGAGGGTGCCCAACTGGTAAGCTTTTTCATGCTTCCTCCTTTTTTGTGATTTAAGCCGGAATTTCAATGTCTGGCTGCAAGCAAAAAGACTTTCCTCTAGGCTTAGCGCGGCGGGGGCAGCCAGACCGCGCCGGGTGCTACTTGCCTGTGGCACGCGAGGGAAACGAGAGAATGGTACTTCAAATTACGCGCGGAAGTCTATTCAACTTAAAGTTCATCGTGGAAGTAGTACCTTTGTAACTTAGTGTCCCCTCCGCACCCTATCCTCTTTGTTTTTAATCTCTTTCCTACCCCACACCACAGCCCCCCGCGCATCCCCGGCACTGCCACACAGGTTGAAAACAACTACAGAAACGCGGGTTAGGGAAGGTTAGCAGCCAGTCCCTGCGGTGCACTACTCTACGGTTACACTCTTTGCCAGATTGCGCGGCTGATCGACGTCGCAGCCGCGCAGCACGCCGATGTGGTAGGCGAGAAGCTGGAGGGGCACGATTTCGATGATCGGCAGCAGCAACTCGTGGGCCGGTGGAACCTCGATCACGTCTTCCAAGATCTCTTTGATCGCCTCGTCTCCTTGATTGGCAACGGCCAGAACCCGGCCTTGCCGGGCTTCCACTTCCTTGATGTTGGCGAGCGTCTTTTCGTAGCGTACCTGGGACGCTTCGCTGGAAGGATCTCGGGTGGCGATGAACACGACGGGCAGATCCTCGTCGATGAGGGCGTTGGGGCCATGCTTCATCTCACCGGCCGGGTAACCCTCGGCGTGAATATAGGAGATCTCCTTGAGCTTCAGCGCGCCCTCGAGGGCGATGGGGTAGTGAATGCCGCGACCCAAGAAGAGAAAATCCTCCGCCCGGTAAAACTTTCGCGCCAGCTCTTCACAGTGGCTGTCTTTGCCGAGCACGCCTTCCAGCTTGGTCGGGACACTCAGCAACTCCTGGACGAGTTGGCGAGACTCTTTCGTCGTCAGTTTGTCACGCGCCTGGCCAAGGTGAAGAGCCAGAATGAATAACGCCGTCAGTTGCGCGCTGAAGGCCTTTGTCGAGGCGACGCCAATCTCCGGTCCGGCGTGCGTGTAGATGGTACCGGCGGCTTCTCGAGTCACCATGGAATCCAAGACATTACAGATCGCCAGGGTCTTGGCTCCCTTGCGGTTTGCTTCGCGCTGGGCGGCCAAAGTATCCGCCGTTTCGCCGGACTGGCTGATGACAACGGTGAGAGTGTTCTCGGGAAGAATCGGGTCGCGGTAACGGAACTCGCTGCCGTAGTCGACCTCGGCCGGTATTCCGGCCAACCGCTCGATCATGAACTTCCCCGCCAACCCGGCATGCCACGAGGTGCCACAGGCTACAACACGAACCTGTCGGACGGCAGCGAACTCGCTGGGCGTGATTTCCATCTGGTCGAGAAAGACCCGGCCGCTTTCGCGGCCGACTCGTCCGAGGGTGGTATCACGGACGGCGCGCGGCTGCTCAAAAATCTCCTTGAGCATGAAGTGTTTGTAGCCGCCCTTCTCGGCCATGACCGGATCCCAGAGAATATGCTTCACCGGCCGGTTGACGCTTTGGCCCTCGAAGTCGATCAGACGCACACCGTTCGCCGTCAAGATGGCGATGTCCCCATCAGCCAGGAAAAAGATGTCCCGAGTGTGGTGCAGAATGGCGGGAACGTCGGATGCGACGAAGTACTCGTTCCGTCCTAAACCCACGACGGCCGGCGGACCGCTGCGAGCCGCGACGATTTTGTGCGGGTCACGACGCGAGATCGTCGCCATGGCGAAGACACCTCGCAAATGAGGCGCCGTTTTGCACACGGCTTGTTCCAGGGACTCTCCGTCGCGGCTGAACTTCTCGATGAGATGCGCAATGATCTCGGTATCCGTGTCGGTGACGAAGCGATGTCCTTCTTTTTCAAGACCGGCTTTTAGAGTGAGATAGTTCTCGATGATGCCGTTATGTACGACGACAATGTCACCCGTGGAGTCACGATGGGGGTGGGCGTTTTCTTCGCTGGGCCGGCCGTGAGTGGCCCAGCGGGTGTGGCCTATGCCGTAGGTGCCCTCGACCGGATCCAGGCGGATGGCCTCTTCGAGGTTGCGGAGCTTGCCGGCAGCTCGACGCACCGCCAGTTCATTGCCGTCGGCCCCTACGGCGAGGCCCGCTGAGTCATACCCGCGGTACTCCAGTCTCTTGAGACTGTCGATGATGACCGGGACGGCTTCCCCGGGGCCGATATAGCCTACGATGCCGCACATTTTTAGCTAGTCTTTCCAGTCGATGAGGTACTCCTCGATGACGGGGTTGGCGAGAACTTCTCGCGCGATCTTATCCAGCTCCCCGCGGGCTTTTTCGGGAGAAGCGGTATCGTCAATTTCGATCTCGAAGTACTTGCCCTGCCGAACATCCTTTACACTTTCATGCCCCAGCCCGTTAAGTGTCGAGCAGATCGTTCGTCCTTGGGGATCCAAGACGGTTTTCTTCAACGTAACGTAAACCACAGCCTGCATGGCTTCATTGTATCGTCACTTTCCGATACAGAAGGTGGAAAAGATGTTGTCTAGGATGTCCTCGACAGTTGTCGCCCCGGTGATAGCATCGATCGGTTTGAGCGCCGCGTAGAGGTCAAGCAGCAGCATTTCGTGAGGCACTTGGGCAGTTACAGCTCGTTCGGCACGCTCCAACTGTTCGAGCGAGTCCCGTAGCAGTTGCGCGTGGCGGATATTGGTGATGAAGCCGGCTTCCCCGCCCTCGGTACGGTCGGGTACGGCGTGCTGATAGATCTGCCGCCTGAGCTCTGGAATTCCGTCTCCGGTGGCTGCCGAGACGGCCAAATAGGGTTGGCTAATCTCCGCTTTCCCGGGTAAGTCACTCTTATTCCCGACCAGAAGGCTGCGGCAGCCTTTCCCGTCCCAAGTCAACAACTCTCTGTCGGTGCTTTGGAGCGGCTGCGACAGATCGAGGACAACCAGGATCAAGTCGGCGTCCGCCAAGGCCTCGTAGCTTTTCTCGACGCCTTTGGTTTCCACGACCTCGGAGGTCGCTCGAATTCCGGCGGTGTCGATAAGCTTGACGGGCAATCCCTCGATGACCAGGGTCTCGCTCACTTGATCCCGGGTGGTTCCGGGCGTTGCAGTGACGATGGCCCGGTCCTGTTCCAACAAGCGATTGAAAAGGCTGGATTTGCCGACGTTCGGCCGTCCCAGGATGGAAAGCGTAATACCCCCGCGGACAACCTTGCCGAAGCGGAAGCTCTCGGCTAGCTTCTCGATATCTGTCATCAGCGGTCGAAGGCGCCCCAGAATTTCCTGGTCCGCGGCCACCGGAACATCATCTTCCGCAAAGTCAATCCCGGCTTCCAGCAACGCGATCAGATCACAGAGCTGTTTCTTCGGTGGGGTCAGGCGACGAGATAGCGCACCCTCGACTTGTTGCAGCGCCACGCGAGCCTGATACACCGTGGTGGCTTCGATCAAGTCGCGCACGGCCTCTGCTTGAGCGAGGTCGATACGGCCGTTGAAGAAAGCGCGCTGGGTAAACTCACCCGGCTCCGCGAGGCGGGCGCCAAGCTCCATGGCCCGTTCCACGGCGAAAGCTAGAACGACCGGTGCGCCATGGCAAGAGATCTCGGTTACGTCCTCCCCGGTGTAGGAGTTCGGCTTTTGGAAGAAAGTGACCAGCACCTGGTCGACGCTGCGACCGTCACCGTCCACAAGCTCGCCGAGTGCAACCTGTCGCGGCGCGAACGTTGCGTGGGCTTTCCTTTGGACAAGCTTCTCCGTCAAACCGAGAGCCTGCGTCCCGGAAAGCCGTACGACACCAATACCGCCTCTACCCGGCGGAGTCGAGACGGCAACAATGGTGTCTTGGGGATAGATGGGAGCCAATTTTGCCTACGCGTCGCTCTGCCTCGACCCATCGCGACGAGCGAATCGGAGCCGCGAACGCGAGTGACTGCTCATGGGCCTTCGCCAAGATAGACGGAGCCGAGACCGTCAGGGAGCGGTCGGTCCCCCTCAGGAGTCCGGTCCTGCCACCAGCCTCAGGCCCACCCAAGGGGATCAAAACCCCCGGGTTTTCGACCGAGCGGTCATGGCACCATCGTCGTTACGGGGATTTGGCCTGTCACTAGCGTTCCAGGCTCAGTTTCCTGCTCGCGCACACCCTCGCGATGCACGAATCGGAGATCATAGCGCAGATCTCGATTCTGAGATCCGCGGCCTTTTGCTGCCGGACTGGTTTCGGAAACCGGCACTCCCGCCGTGCGGCACAGTTCAAAGCTTGCGTGAAAGCCTCTAATTCTCTTGATCAATGAACCTCCGATACGCCCCGCGAAATGCTGATCTCACTTGCCCTCAGCGGAGTAAACGACCGTGTGCCGGTTTGGCGCAACACCTTCGGAGACCGTTGTAACGTCCGGGTCGTCGCGCAAAGCCAGGTGAATGATTCTGCGTTCCCGGGAAGTCATAGGATGGAAGCGGAAAGGCACGCCGGCGCTTTTGACCTTGTCAGCCGCTGTGACGGCGCTGAGTCTCAGCTCTTCGATGCGCATCATACGGTAGTCGTTGGCGTCAAATATTAGCCTGTAGCGCTCGTAATGGGGAACCCTCAGAGCCTCCATGGTCAGTTGTTCGAGCGCCAGCAGTAGCTCGGCTCGATAAGCCAACAACAAATCGAGGTCCCGGCCCTCGAAGGCGACCATCAAATCGGGAGAGATAAGGTTCGGGTTCCGGAGGGAGCCGGCGTCGCGAACGTCGAAGCTGAGTTCAAGACCGGACGCCTTCAAGACGTGGTCGAGGAATTGGACGATCTTCGGACGCAGAGCATCCACCGTCCAGATCAGCTCAGGCATGTTCGAAGAAAAGGGATCCAGCGGTCAGTTGCGCAACCGTTTCTTCTTGCGGCGCCCTTTTGGCTGCTCGATCTCAATCGGCTCGGACGGCAAGCGGTTCAGCAGAAGCTGCTGCAGCACACCGACGACGTTGCTAGTCAACCAGTATAACACCAGCCCACTGGAGAACCCGTAAAACACGAACCCCATCATCAATGGCATGAACTTCATCAGCCGCATCTGAGCAGGGTCCGTGCCGGGCGTCGGCGTTAGACTCTGCATCCAAAATTGTGATGCCACCATGGCCAGCGGTAAAACACGAATCGGAATTTGTTCAGGGAGCGACAAGTCGTCCACCCATAACCAAGACTCCTGGCGCATTTCGATCGCCACCCTCAAGACTTTGTAGAAGGCGAAGAAGAAAGGCATCATCAGCAGCATCGGCAGGCAGCCGCCCAAGGGATTCACCCCATGCTTTTTGTAGAGGGCCATCGTCTCTTCTTGCTGCTTCGCCTTCTTGGGGTCCCGTAGCCCGAGGCCCTTGTACTTTTCGTTGATCTGTTTGATGAGTGGCTGCAAGGCCTGCATTTTCTTCATCGATCTCGAACTCTTCCACTTCAATGGCAGCATGATGAAATTGAGGAAGATCGTAACCAGGATGATCCCCCAACCGTAGTTCACCCCGACATTGTCGTGCGTCCATCGCAGCATCCAGTAGATCGATTCGGGGAGAAAACTGAGCCATCTGAAAATGGACCATCTGAACCCTAGATTGACGATTTCCCGTAGCTCGGGCCGAACAGATGCCAGCGTGTCGTAACTTTTAGGACCCACGAACAACTGCAGCCGGTTTTTCTCAGCGCCCCCGACCGCGAGCGCCGCGAACGTCGCTTCCGTGCCGGTGGCGATCGGCTCGATGGCTACCCCCGAGCTTTCAAGCTGCACAGTCATCTCCGACCCTAACGGCATAAACGCCGCCGTGAAAAAGCTGTCGTCGATGCCGACGTAGGCGTAGGGCCCGATATTGGTGATCCGGCCATCCTCCAGATCGCCGGCTTCATTGCGCAGCAGCTCACGCTGGGATGGATCGTAGTAGAACGTTGTGCTGTACATTTGGTCGTCCGGCTGGGCGGTGTCGCCGAAGCCCCCAGGCCATGTCAGCAGGTGAGAACGAGCTTGTCCGCTCTCAGACAGCTCGCTCGTAATCTCTACTAAGTACCCCTCGGACTGAAAACTGAAGGATTTACGGACCGTGTGGACACCGTCGGAGTATTCGAAGCTGACGGTCGTGGGCGCCGAGCGCTTTGAGAATCCGTCGTTGACAACGAAGAGAGCTTGGTTAATCTCGGCTACAGGCTGGCCGCCGGACAGGGCCAAGCCAAAGGGGTAGCCGTGGTTTTTGGCGCCGCCGGCATGAACCAAATCAAGTGGCTCACCGTCGGCGGCAACGTATCCCTTAAGCACCCAGCTCGTTACCACGGCCCCGCGATTCGAGAAGCGGACTACAAAGGTGTCTGACTCAACGATGATCTCTTGTTCCGACTCCGCCGCTTGGGTTCCGAAAACAGCCGCCGGTTGGGACTTCTGAGGAAGAGCTTCCTCCCTGGAGGACTCTGAGAATGGCTCCGCCGGGTCGCCGGGAACGGGTTCCGCCGTAACAGATTCAGCGCCGGTTTCAGGAGCTACGACAGGCGCCACCGGGCGGGCGACGAACGTGTACACAGTAATGGCAACGGCCGACAGGACGCACGCCAGCAGTAAGCGCTTCTGAACAAACTGGTCGTCTTCAGGCATCGGGGACTGGATCGTAGCCGCCTGGGGCAAGCGGCCGGCAGCGAAGGACCCGCTTAGCGGCTAACCACAGACCCCGCTTTACTCCATGGCTTTCTACAGCATGTTTGGCGTAGGAGGAACAGGAAGGGTAAAACTTGCAGCAGGAGGGCAGGAGCGGCGAAAGTATGCTTTTGTAGACCAGCAGGCCAAACACCGCCGTGCGCTGGGCAAAGCTTTGCGAAGCAACAGGGTCATCCATCGCGGCGTTGTGGGGCCGCGCCGCGGGCTGATCGGCCGGCTTCGTGGAAAACACGTCGGATTTCCGCCTCAAGATCTTTCCAAGGTGCGTCTATCGCTCTCCGGTGGGCATGGATGACTACTTCACAACCATCGGGGATCTCAGCCCAGTTGCGCCGCAGAGCTTCCCGCAGCCGCCGTCTGACTCGATTGCGGCGAACAGCGTTTCCTACCGAGCGGGGCACTGAGATGCCGGCCCGCGTGGGCTGCCAACCACCGGTCCGGCTGAAGAAAACCCGGAAGTAGGCGCTTGTCAGCTTCCGCCCTTCACCGTAAACGCGCTGGAATTCGGGTCTCTTCCGCAGCCGCCTGGACCGCGGGAAGCGTTCGGCCCCTGCCGGGGCAGCCGTGGGTTGATTACTTCTCCGAGCTGACGGTGAGGACATGCCGACCCTTCGCCCGCCGGTTGGCCAGCACCCTCCTTCCGCCCGGAGACTTCATCCTGGCCCGGAAACCGTGCGTCTTGGCGCGGCGACGGCGATTAGGTTGAAACGTTCGTTTGGGCATGGAAGCACGCGATGGAGCGAATAACGGGTCCGAACTTCACCGCTCTCCGTCGCCCCGACCACAAAAACCTCAGTGTATCAGCCGCCTAGGTAGCGGTCAAACAGGATCGCCACAATCCGTTACCGCCGTTTTCCGAGCCGGCCTGTGGCAAAAAGCTGTCTTGGAGAGAAGCCGCGGCCCTACGCCGTCCGATTTCAGCGGGCCGCGTGATGGGGGATGGGTTATCCTCAAGGCTAAACGGCTTTTCTTGCCACCTAACGGCCACGTGGTTAGGAGGCCAAACGGCCGCAGGTCTCGGAAACGGCGCCGAGCCCTGCGTTACGGAATTCTCGAAGGCCAATCCCTGGCTAGGCTGGAGACGGCTGCTCGCCTTCAGAAAGTCCGGGTACCCTCTTGGGTTTGGGTGTGTCCGGTCGGAGCACTTGTTGAGGAGTGGGGGTGGGCTCGACCTCCTCTTCGGGCGTGGAGACTTCGGGTAGTTCACGGCCCTCGACCAACGCCCGCACGTCGTCGCCGTCGAGCACCTCGCGTTCCAGAAGCGCCTCGGCCATACGAACCAGCGCGTCAGAATGGTCGGTAATGATCTTTTTCGCCTGATCGTGAGCCGTCTCGACCAGGTTGGTGACTTCAGCGTCAATGCGAATAGCGGTCGCCTCGCTGTAGTCGCGGTGCTGGGCGATCTCACGGCCCAAGAAGATCTCCTCTTCCTTTTTCCCGAAGGTAAGCGGTCCGAGCGCACTCATTCCCCATTCGCAGACCATCTGGCGCGCCATTTCCGTAGCCTGCTCGATGTCGTTGCCGGCACCGGTGGTCGTGTGGTCGAGGAACATCTGTTCGGCAATGCGCCCACCCATCAGGATGGCCAGTCTCCCCTCCAGAAAGTCTTTCGTATAAGTGTGCTTGTCGTCGAGCGGCAGCTGCATGGTCACGCCTAGCGCCGCACCTCGCGGGATGATGGTTACCTTGTGGATGGGATCGGCCTGCGGAACCATGGCTGCCACGAGGGCATGTCCAGCTTCGTGGTACGCAGTATTCTTCTTTTCCTCGTCGGTGAGCAACATCGAGCGGCGCTCGGCACCCATCATGACCCTGTCCTTGGCCAGCTCGAAGTCGTGCATCGTGACGACCTTCCGATTCTGGCGAGCGGCGAAAAGAGCGGCTTCGTTAACCAAGTTGGCCAGGTCGGCGCCCGAGAAACCGGGACTTCCGCGTGCCAGCACGTGCAAGTCAACGTCATTGGCCAGCGGGACCTTGCGGGTATGGACCCGCAGGATACCCTCACGGCCCCGGACGTCGGGGCGATTCACAACCACACGGCGATCGAAACGGCCCGGCCTGAGCAGAGCCGGATCCAACACGTCAGGCCGGTTGGTGGCTGCTATCAGAATGACTCCTTCGTTCGAATCGAAGCCGTCCATCTCCACCAGCAACTGGTTGAGGGTTTGTTCGCGCTCATCATGGCCGCCGCCCAACCCGGCCCCGCGATGGCGTCCGACGGCGTCGATTTCATCCATAAAGATAATGCAGGGAGCGCTCTTTTTACCCTGCTCGAAGAGGTCTCGCACACGGCTAGCGCCGACCCCGACGAACATTTCCACGAAGTCCGATCCTGAAATCGAGAAGAAGGGCACATTGGCCTCGCCGGCGATGGCTCGCGCCAGCAGCGTCTTGCCCGTTCCGGGCGGTCCCACCAGCAGAACGCCTTTGGGAATTCTTCCCCCCAGCTTTTGGAATTTCTGCGGCTCGCGTAGGAACTCGATGACCTCCTGGAGCTCTTCCTTGGCCTCATCTACCCCGGCGACATCTTTGAAGGTAATCTTCTTTTGCTGGCTGGTCAGCAGCCGCGCCCGACTCTTGCCGAAGCTGAGCGCCTTATTTCCCCCAGCCTGCATCTGACGCATCATGAAAATCCAAAAACCGAACAACAGAATGAACGGTGAAGCGTTGATGAGAAAACTGAGCCAAGCAGGGGTATTCGACTCGTTGACCTCAATGGCAACTCCGGCTTCCTGCAGCACATCGATGATGCCTGGATAATCAGACGGAATCGTTGTGCGGAGATCCTCGTCGCCGCGGAGCTTGCCGGTAATCTGGTTGCCGGCAATGGTTACGCTGCGGACATTGCCGGCTTTGACTTCCTGGTAGAACTCCGAGTAGGTAAGTAGTTCTACTCCGGCCGCGCTGCCTGTCTGGATCACACGCCAAAGCAGAATCGCCGTGCAGAGCATGACGACCCAGAATACTGCGGTCTTGACTGTCGAATTCACGATTGCATTCCTCTAGCGCCCACTCACCCTTCCGCGGTAGCAGCCTATTCCTATAGACGCGCTAGGTTCTTGATTCGATTCCTATTTCGCTTTCGCCACCTGAAGTGAACTCAGTAATGTCCACGACGATGCGGCTATTATCGTCTGCCGCAAACTCCACCGACGGCCCAAAACCACGTGCCCACACGATGACTTTACGCTCTCCCAGTTCCGCCTCCGGTCTTCCCGCTTCGCCTGAGGCCGCGGCGATCACCGGCCAGTGGGTCCGTTCCCAGACCGCAATCTTCCGCTCCTGAAACAGCGCTTTGAGCTTCTTGGCCCTCTTCCAACCCTGCGGATGGAAGCGGTCTCCCGCTCGCCAATTGCGCAACTCAAGCGGTTTGGGAACTTTTTCCCAGTCAATTAGCCCGTGCCGCCTACCATTATAACGCCCTTTCCCCTGCAAGTTCTCTCGGGTGAATCTCTTGAGAACGACTAAGGAGGAACCCCACGGTAGCTTAAATGACCCTGGGGCGCGTAGTAGGATACATTGTGTCGGTGAGTGAGACTCTGGTTCCAGCGAAAAGCGAGCAAGTCTGATCTGATCGAACGACCGGATGGCCTCCAAATCTGGAATGTGCGATCTCCCGCTTCCCCGCCGCCCGGCCGCGAGCCGTCGCAAAGCCTCGATATGCTCAAAGCTGATACCCGCCAAGCTCCCGCGGGCCCTCTCGACAGCCACTCGCAGCAATCTGCGGGCAGCCGCGACAGGCAGGGCCGTCATCGCCGCGGCTTGAAAATAGACGCCGTCGCTCTTCGATTCGAGATGACTCTCGGCTAACGCCGGCAAGACGCCCTGCCAGTAATTCTCTTCCCCCTGCGCCCATTCAGCGATCTGTGCCAAAGCCCTGGAAAGATTGGGGTTCCAGTCCTCACTGAGCCGCGGCAAAAGCTCGTGCCTAATTCGATTACGGACGAACTTTCTATCTTGATTACTGGAGTCAGCCCGCCATTCGTGGCCACCCGCTATCAAATATTCGATGACCTGCTGTCGGGTAACCTCGATCATGGGTCGTACTACTTTTTTGTCGAGGACCGGACGAATCCCGGACAACCCCGCGGTTCCCGAGCCTCGCAACATCCGAAAAAGTACCGTTTCAGCCTGGTCGGAAAGCGTGTGCCCGACGGCAACCTTGTCGAATTGCCCTCGGCGGACCAACTCGCTAAAAAACTCATATCGGAAAGTACGCCCCAGTTGCTCGGTGTTTTCGCCTCTTTCGCGCGCCTGGACTGCGATATCTACCGTCTTCGAAAGGAACTCAAGGCGATGGCGGCGAGCCAATCGCGCGACGAACTGCTCGTCCTCGTCAGACTCACGTCCGCGAAGCTGGTGGTTGACGTGCACTACCGCGAGCGTGATGCCGAGTTGTGGCGCTAGCTCGCGCAGACATTCAAGCAGCGCCACCGAGTCAGGACCCCCGGAAACGGCAACGGCCACACGGTCTCCGGAGTCGAGCATGCCGTATTTGGCGATGGTCTGTTTGACCTGGCGAACCACGATGTCATTGTAGCCTTTCGTTTTTCGGTCGCGTTCGTGACAGCCAAAGGGCCGCGGCGAATTGCCTACGATGATGATTACAGTCAATAGCCACGGCAACAGCCAAAGGCACCAAAGCCACCGCCAAGACAGTGAAGGACCTGGGCTGAGAAAGTGGTCAAGCAATTCCTTCCAACAGAACCCGCAGTTATCGGCGTCGGTAAAACGGGGCACCGGTGCAAAGAACTAGCCCGCATTTCTCACCACCTGACGGTCGAAGCACGCGATAAGCTCGCCATTACTTCGTTGCGCTTGCTCGCCGTGCTCAACGTACTGTTCAAGTACGCCTCCGCGCGCCGAGCGGCGCGCGCCTTGTACTGACGGGCTTCTCACGCACTTCGCCTCGCCACGTGGTGAGAAAAGCGGGCTAGGGGAACTGACTCTTGATGGGTGCGTCGCGCAGCCGAGTTTCTCCGGCGTCCTCGGCGGTGAGCTACAACGCTACATACGTCTCGGTGGGCTGTCCGTAATCGACGCCGTCCACGTCGAAGCCAAATAGGTTATTGAACTCTTGTCGGAAGACGGCGATATCGGAAAGTTCCTCGAGATTCTCAGTGGACACTTTCTCCCACAACCCAGCGACGGCTGTCTGGATGTCGTCTCGCAGTTCGAGATCGTCGAGTCGAATTAGACTTTCCCCGTCAAGGGAAGGTTCCTTCCCGTCGGCCAAGTGACGAAAGCAGAGCCTTTGCATCTGCTCGATGCACCCTTCGTGAACGCCCTTCTGTTTCATGACCCGCAACAACAGGCTGATGTACAGAGGAACAACCGGAATGGCAACTGAGGCCTGGGTGACAACAGCCTTGTTGACCGAAACCCACGCTCCCCCTCGCAGCTGAGAAACAAGTTTGGCGTTCAAGTGGGCGGCAGTCTGCTCGAGATCTTTTTTTGCCGCGCCGATCGTGCCTTGGCGGTAGATAGGCCAAGTGAGCTTGGAACCCACGTATGAATAAGCCAAGGTCCGTGCGCCTTCGGCGAGCAAGTCTTGCTCACGAAGCGTGTCAATCCACGACCGCCAGTCTTCGCCACCCATCACGGCAATCGTCGCAGCGATTTCTTCCTCATCAGCGGCCTCGATAATAACTTCAGTCACCGCACCGCTCGTAAAGTCGACCGTCTTGCCTCGGTAGGAGCTTCCGATTGTCTTCAGCACGGCCTGAAACGCTTCGCCCGTGCGGGGGTGGACGCGACGGGGCGCGGCCAAGCTGTAGATGACCAAGTCCAGCTTGCCGACGTCGCTGCGAACGAGGTCGACGGCTTGGCGCTTGACCTCGTCGGAAAACGCATCCCCGTTGATCCCGGTTGCGTAAAGCCCTTGCTCTCGGGCCAACCGGTGGAACGCGGCGGTGTTGTAGTATCCCGCCGAGGCGGTCTTTCGTCCGTCGGGAGGACGTTCGTAGAAGACGCCAACGGTCTTGGCGCCGAAACCCCAAGCGGCGGTGATCCGCGTAGCCAGCCCGTAACCCGTCGAGCTGCCGATGACCAGCACGTTGCGCCGCCCAGCGATATTCTTAGGCCGGTTGCGCTTCACCGCTTCGATTTGCTGCTCCACGTTACGAGCGCAGCCCTCCGGATGCGCGGTGACGCAGATGAAACCTCGCGAGCGCTGCTTGACGATTTGTTCAGGCATAGGTCTGTAAATTGATTGGGCCGAAGATTAGCCTTCGGACGGGTTCGAGGGCCACGAGTTGGGCCAAGGCGCAGCCGCCCGTGGCGAAAGTCGTGCAGAAGAGAAAAATGGGGACTGCCACCAATTCGCCCCGTCATGACCCTAGAAAAAAAGCACTTAACCTGAAGCGAATTGGCTGGCTGTACCCGATTTTTCCCGCCGGGAAGTGTCAGTTCGCGGCTAAGAGACTCCTAAGTCTCTCATTCGGACGCGACATGGATCAACCGGGGGGCAAGTAGTCCATGCGGCCGCCGTCAGAGACGACGCACTGGCCGGTCATGAAGCTGGATTCGTCGGAAGCAAGAAACGTGACCAAGGCCGCGATGTCGTCAGGCTGACCCACCCGCCCCGTCATGGAAAACCCGGATGCCCTGTCGATCATCTGCTGCCTCTCCTCGGGACTCTTCCCTTGCATCGGCATGTCGGTCACCACGAGTCCTGGCAACACCGCGTTGACGGTAATTCCATTGGATCGCAAATCGAATGAGAACCGCTTGGTCAGCGCCATGACGGCTGCCTTGGTCGCCGCGTAAAACGTTGTTCCCGGGTACGCCGTTCCCAACGCCGCGATGGAGGCAATGTTGATCACGCGTCCGTACTTCTTTTCCACCATGTCAGGCGCCACCGCGGCCGTACAATAGACCACTCCTTTCACATTGGTGTGCCACATGCGGTCAACTTCGTCCTCGTTGAAGTTGAACAAGTCTCCCGGAAAGACCACTCCGGCGTTATTGATCAGAATATCGACCGGCCCGAGCCCAGACCTCGTCGTTTCGACCATAGCCGCCACGGCCGCTTTGTCGGCCACGTCAGCCTGTAGAGCGAGCGCCCGGCCACCCGAGTTTTCGATCTGGTCGACCACTTCCTTTGCGGCGTCGGCCCGCTTGTGATAGTTAACGCCTATAGCGGCGCCGTGTTGAGCTAGCGAAAGGGGCGACCGCCCTTCCGATACCCCGGGAACCTCCCGTGACCAGCGCAACGCGCCCTTCTAACTTTCTCTTTGAGCCCATCGTTTCCTCCGGTTCACCATTCTAACCGGCTGCAAGGCGGCAGGGGAGTCGCCTCTGACCGAAAAGTTATCACCGTAGCCGGCCCATGGTCGCCCCGTCGAAAACCTACCGGGTTTCATCCCCCTGGGTGGGCCACAGGCTTGGCCGCACGCTATGGCCGCTCACTGGCGTTCGCGGCTCAGTCTCGCTCTTCGCGAGGGTGTGCGAGAACGAGAAGCTGAGCCTGGAACGCAAGTGACAGGCCAGGTATCCGTAACGACCATGGCAGCATGATCGCTCACTGGCGTTCGCGGCTCCGATGCGCTCTTCGCCGCTTTCGAACAGAAATTGCCGGCGTTAGCGCGGCAGGGTGAGACCTTCGCTCAGACGCCCAAGTACTTCCAGCGCGGGCCCTGAGGGGTGTCTTCCAGGACTACCCCGCTGTCTTTCAACTGATCGCGGATCTCGTCGGCGCGGGCGAAATCGCGGGCTTTGCGGGCGGCGGTGCGCTCGGCGATGAGCTCCTCGATTCTTTCCGGCGAAACCTGTGGCGAGGCCTCAGCACTGTCGGCCATTTGCATCTTGTCGGAAACCGAGACGCCAAGTTCACGATCAGTCCGCAACACGTCAAAAATCGAATCAAAAAGTTCGAGCACGCCGTTGGCATCGGCTACATTGCCGGCACGGAACTCGCCGGCGTCCATTCCGGTGTTGACCTGTCGCAGGAAGTCGAAAACAGCCGCCGACGCTTGCGCCGTGTTGAGGTCGTCGTCCATCCCGGCCTCAAACTGCTTGCGAGCCTCGGCGGCCAGTTCGCCGATCTTGGGATTCTTGCCGTCGGGAAACCGCTCGTCGAGGCGGCGACGGAAGTTGCGCAGCCGTTCGATGGCTGTTGCCGCCGCCCCGAGCCCGTCGAAAGTGAAGTTAAGTTGCTTGCGGTGTGGAACGGACGCCAAAAGATAGCGGATAGCGGCCGGCGCGTAACCGCGCTCAAGTAGGTCGCGGAGCGTGTAGAAGTTGCCCAGCGACTTCGACATCTTTTGACCCTCGACCAGCAGGTGTTCGCCGTGAACCCAAAAGCGTACAAAAGGCTTTCCGGTCGCCCCTTCCGCCTGGGCGATTTCGTTTTCGTGGTGCGGAAAAACCAGATCCACCCCGCCGGTGTGAATATCGAAGCTCTCACCGAGATATTTCATCGCCATCGCGGAGCACTCGATATGCCAGCCAGGACGTCCCGGCCCGAACGGGCTTTCCCACTGCGGCTCGTCCTCCTTAGCGGCTTTCCACAACGCAAAGTCGCGGACGTTGTCCTTTGTGTACTCGTCCTGGTCGACCCGCGCTCCAGCCTTAATGCCCTTGACGTCGAGTTTCGACAGCTTGCCGTAGTCCTCGAATTTCGAGATGCGGTAGTAGATGGAGCCGTCACTCTGGTACGTGTAGCCGTTTTCGCTCAGGCGACCGATCAGCCCGATCATGTCATCGATGTGCTCTGTGGCGGGCGTGATCCGCGTGGGACGTTCGAGACGAAGCGCGGCTGTATCCTGTTCGAACGCGCGAATGTACTCCGCCGTGTATTCCTCCAGCGACTGGCCGGCTTCCCCCGCCGCGACGATGATTTTGTCTTCCACGTCGGTGATGTTCATGACGTGGAAGAGTTCCCAGCCGCAATGGCGAAGGTAGCGGCGCAACATGTCCTGGAAGGTAAAGGTTCTGAGATTACCGATGTGGACGTAGCTATAAACCGTCGGCCCGCACGAGTACATGCGGACCGTTTTACCGTCAAGCGGTGTGAAGGGCTCCAGCCGGTTCGTCAGCGTATTGAAAAGCTGCAGGGGCATGGTTTGGTTGTCGATCTCGTGTGTGCGGCCCGCGCGGCTAGGTCTTCGTCGGAAGTCTCGGAGTAGAGGCGCCGCAAGCCGCTGAGCTGTCCAAATCCGCCAAGAAAAGGTGATGTTGGACGGATCAGCCTTCCTAACCGACGTGGCGCACGCCTCCCGGCGTGCCGTGTCGCCATTCGTGGCGACATGTCGCGCCCTTTCCCGTATCCCGAGTCCCCGGCAGGTATTGCGAACATCAGTAAGATTTGCTCTGCTCGATGGCAGCTTGCCGGGCGAGCTCGTCGCAGCGATTGTTATCCGCGTGCCAGGCGTGCCCCTTCACCCACTCCCATTGCACTTGATGGCGGGGAATAGCCTCATCGAGCTTTTGCCACAGGTCCTTATTCTTGACGGGCTGTTTTGAGGCCGTTCGCCAACCTCGCCTCTTCCAGGCGTCTATCCACTTGGTAATGCCGTTCTTGACGTACTCGGAGTCGATCTCCACCAAGACCCGGCAAGGTTCTTTCAACGAACAGAGACCCTCGATAACCGCGGTCATCTCCATGCGGTTATTGGTCGTTTCCGGCTCGGACCCCCAAAGCTCCTTCTTGTGGTCTCCAAAACGGAGAATGGCAGCCCAGCCGCCCGGTCCCGGATTACCGATGCAGGAGCCATCGGTAACAAGGGTGGCGGCTTTCATGCAGCGCGGACCTGCGCCCCGGCGAAAAACTCGTCCACCTTGGCGCACACCTGGTCTGGGGTCTTGGCGCGGTAGATTTCCTGGCGCAGCTGCGATCCGTTGCGAACACCGCGGGAAAAATGGCTGGCGAACTGCTTCATCTTGCCGCAGACTTCGCCTGCGACGTTGTCGGGATTCTCCATCAACGCGCCATAGTAATCTCGGATCATCTCGTAGCGGTCTTGCTCCGTAGGCTGGTCGTAGCGGCCCGTGTGGAGATACTGCTTGATCTGGCGGAAAATCCAGGGGTTCGACGAAGCCGCACGCCCGATCATCACAGCGTCGCAGCCTGTCTGCTGAAACATGCGAACAGCGTCTTCCGGCGCAAACACATCGCCATTACCGATCACGGGAATCTTGACCGCCTGCTTGACTTCGCCGATCAGGCGCCAGTCCGCGTTGCCGGCGTACCCTTGCTCGCGGGTGCGCCCGTGCAACGCGACAGCTTGCAAACCGCAGTCCTCGGCTAAGCGCGCCATGTTAACGGCGACAATTTCTTTCTCGTTCCAGCCGGAGCGAAACTTGCACGTAAAGGGGATCTTGACGGCCGCCCGGACCTTGCGCAAGATCCTTGCAATCAGCGGCAGATCACGAAGCAGCCCCGACCCGCCGTTGCACTTGACGACCTTCTTTACCGGACAGCCGAAGTTCAAGTCGACGATGTCGAAACCATGATCCTCGACGACGCGAGCCGCCTCGGCCATCACATCGGGGTCGGAGCCGAACAGTTGCGCGGCGATCGGATGCTCGTCAGGCTCGTAGTGCAGGTAGCGGAAACTTCTGCGTCCCTGCTTTCCCCCCTGGACATGCCGCACCACCCCGTGCGAGCTTGTGAATTCGGTCATGATGAGCCCACAGCCGCCCAAGTTGCGGATAAATCGGCGGAAAACGGTGTCTGTCACGCCCGCCATCGGCGCCAACACGACGGCGGGTCGGATCGCAACTCCACCGATTTGAAGCTTTTGCGGGACCGTCACAGGACCATTTTAACAGAGGGGGTGGAGCGGCCTTGTGAGTCTTGGGAGTGGAAGGGCTGTGGTTTGTTGGAGTTGGGGGACCCTCTATCCCTCATCCGTACCGATGAATGGGTTTTGTGTAGCGCGACCTGGGGCCTTTCCAGTGTCCGCGTCCTTCGGCTGCTCGGAATATCGGAAGCCTTGTAGCGCGGATCCGAGCCTTATCCAGATCCGCCGGCCGTTGATGTAGTTCAGCGGGTGACTCTGCTTGAAGAGGATCGAAACAATGTTGGTGTCAAGCAAGTAGCCTTAGTTTCGCCCACAGGCCTCCTTCGCCATTTCCAAGAAAGCGATAGCCTGCTCCCGGGTGACGGTGGGAAAAGCCTTGTAGCGCGGACCTGGGGCCTTTCCAGTGTCCGCGTCCTTCGGCCGCCTCCTTCGCCATTTCCAAGAAGGCGATAGTCTGCTCGCGGGTCACACTAGGAAACGAGTTCAGGAACACATCGAGGCTGTCTCCAGCCTCCAAGTGGTCTAGCAGCGCCTGGACGGGTACCCTCGTCCCCTTGAACACCGGAGTACCGCTCAATACATGGGATGAGCGACTGACGACATGCGCGGCTGTTTTCGCGACGGACACGGTCTCATTCTACCTGGTATCCCTTTGGCACTGGACAGAGGGATGCCCGCCGTATTTACAGACGTCGAAAGGCTGCGTGAATCAGCTCGCGCTAAGACAAAAACCCGTAACGTCGCCGGTCCCCACACCCCACCCTTGCGGGCGCGGCTTCCATCTCTGTTTGTTTCCGCGGGAGGGATCTCCCCGGGATCCTACCCCTCTTCGCCCTCGTGGATGTGCTGGGAGAGATAGACGCCGATGCCCATTTCTTCGATCATGCCGAGCTGGGCTTCGAGCCAGTCGACATGCTCTTCTTCGTCGATGAGGATCTTTTCGAATAGTTCGCGGGACGCATTGTCAGCGGCTTCGACGCTGGCTTTGACGGCGCGGTTCAGGCGTTTGACCGCCTCGAGCTCGAGCGCCAGGTCGTTCTCAAACTGCGCCTTGACATCGTGGCCGATCTGGAGAGGAAACAGGGCCGCCAGGTTGGGCAGAGAGTCCAGGAATAGGATGCGTTCGATCAGAGCTTCGGCGTGGCGCATCTCCTCGATGGCTTCCTTCTTGGTGTATTTGCCGAGGGTGTGGTATCCCCAGTTCTCGCACATCTCAGCATGCAAGAAATACTGATTAATGGCGGTAAGCTCCGCTTTGAGCACGTCGTTCAGTAATTTGATGACCTTGGCATTGCCTTTCATGTTCGCCTCTCCACGAGTCTATCTTGTGTCTTTTGCCTCTAAGGAGCCCATTCTAGCTGATGGCTGGGTTCACGCGCCGCCGAGGTGGATCCGTTGCGGGTCTGTGAAAAAACCGGGGACTGTCCCAAGCGCCGTGCTGGGGCGAGACGTTTTGTCAATGACTCACGGGAGGCGCGGCGGACTGTCTCAAGGTTTTTTCACAGACCCTGGCGCTCGCGGCCCCGTTTCGCGAGTCAGGAAGTGCCCGTTAGCAAAAGAATCCCCCGCCCTGGGCGTCACATCACGCTCACCCACCGTCCCCGTCGGTCAGAAACTTCTCTTCCCAAGAGAAATCAGCCGCGGGACGGCCTTCCTGCCGCTGGTACCAGCCGAAGGTTTCCGCCAACCCGTCGCTGAAGGGCGTTGGTTCGAAGCCCAGCTCCTGTCGGGCTCGATCGATCTTCTGGGTAATCGGAGGCATGTCGAAGTATTGCGCAAAGTAGAAGGGAGGCTCAAACACGCCGCCGCCCGAGGCCTCGATGCGCTCTCGGGGCACGTGAACCAGCTTCGGATCCTTGCCGGCCGCCCGCGCGATCGCCTGGACGAGATCTAGCTGCGTAACGGGCCGATCGTTCGCAACGTTGTACGCTCGGCCGACCGCGGCATCTTTATCTGAAGCCAGAATCGCCGCGCGCGCTACGTCGTCGACATGGACGAACTGCATCAGGCGCGAGCCGTCGCCGGGGATGATGATGGGGCGATCTGCAAGTAGCCGGTCCCAAAAGAATGCTTCTCGATAGAAAGGATTCTCCGGGCCGTAGATGTAGGGCGGGCGCAAGGTGGCCACGGGGATTCCCTGGTCTCGATGCAAACGGAACAGGGCGCGCTCGCTTTCCGCCTTATTGCGAACATAGAGTTCGGGATGGTCGGGCGGAGCGAGTGAGTCGTCCTCGTCGCGATCGAGGCCTTCGCCGTAGGCCGCAACGCTCGAGACGAAAACGTAGCGCTTCAAGCCTTCGGAGCATGCCATCGCCGCGGTGCTGACCTGTTCGGCCGTCGTACCTCGCTGCCAATCGTAGACGTTGTCGAAAACGAAGTCGAACTGCCGGCCGGCGAGAGCTTGGTGCATTCCGTCCACATCGTTGCGATCGCAGTGAATTTCCCCCACCTGACCGGCAAACGGATTGGTACGCCCGCGGTGGAGAATGGTAACCTCATCGCCACGGACCAGCAGTCTTCGAACGAGCGCACGCCCTATGAACAGCGTGCCTCCGATGACTAGTACACGGCTCAATGGCAATGCTCCACTCCGAGGTGCGTTGGTCGGATCTTCGCCGCTCATCCGATGCTACACGCGGTTGAGTTCATCGGCCGCGCGGGCGGCTTGTATCTCCCCGGGCCGGCGGGATCGCCGATCCCTACTACCGTAGCGCGTGACGAGTCAAAGTAGGGACAAGCGATCTCGCTTGTCCTTGTCCTAGCCGCCGCGGGCGGCTCGTTGTCCATGGGAGCGGCACCCACGGGCGGCCTGCATTCCCCGGACCGGCAAGATTGCCGGTCCCTACTCTGTTTGACACAAGGGCGCGGCAAAGGGCCCGGGACGTCCCTTTGATAGACTCTAAGCACTGGTGTTGAACCCATCGCGCCGAGCAGCACCTCTTGCCTGTGCGCTTCTCGCGTATGCCTTGCCGCTGGTTTTCCACGCCCAACCGGCTGCGGCACAAAGACCGAATCTGGTCGTTCTAGTCGTAGCCGAGCAGTTCCGGGCGGACTACCTCGACCTCTACGAGCCTGAGTTTTCCAGTCAGGGCCTGGGTCGCCTACTCACCCAGGGTGCCGTCTTCCGGCGCTGCCGCTACGATCACCTAACGACGCTGGCCGCGCCGGGGGCCGCGATTCTGGCTACGGGGGCTTATCCGGAGTTGAACGGGATCGTCGGCAACCGCTGGTACGACCGTGGGAAAGAGCAGCTAGTGGGAGCCGTCGAGGAGAGCCTAAGCTATTCGGCACAAGGTGACCCAAACGAGCCCGCCATCTCTCCTGATCAGTTGATGGGATCGACCTTTGCTGACGAGCTGCGGTTAGCGACCGAAGGGCGCGCCCGCGTGGTCGCGGTGTCCGATAGCCCGGCGCCGGCGGTGCTGCTCGCAGGCCGGCGTCCACTCGGATGCTTCTGGATGAATCGAGCGGGGAACTTCACGACGTCGAGGTACTACTCCCCCTCCGTACCGGAATGGGTGGGACGGTTCAACCAAGAACACCCGCCTCTACGCCTTCTGGGCAGCCCCTGGATGGCGCTAAGCGCCAGCGCCTCGGCTCCACCCCTGCGGATACTTGGAAGTCCCGAACAGAGGGATCTTGAGAGCTTTCTCTTGCTGTACCGAGCCTCCCCTTTCGCCATCGACGAAACCTTTGCGTTCGCCACGCAAGCCGTAGAAGCGGAAGGGCTCGGTCAGGGGAGCCATTCGGACCTATTGATCGTCAACCTAAGTGCGACGGCTCGTTTGGGCCTCGAGACCGGGGCGTACTCGCCGCTCATGCGCGACCTGCTGCTGCGGCTCGATCGATCGCTGGGGGATTTCCTCGACTCGCTCGACGAAAGTATCGGCTTGGACAACGTCGCAGTCGTGTTCACCGCCACACACGGAGTTCCACCGCTCCCAAGCCATGCTCGCAAACTCGGTTTGAAGGTCGGCCGCGTCTCTGGGGAAGACGTCGTCGAGGCGATGAATGCCGCGCTGTCCGAGCGTTTTGGCCCGCGGGCGTCAGTCGCGAAGTATGTCTATCCGTTCGTGTATCTCAATGACGAGATCCACGCGCCGGCGCAACCCAACCGCCGTGAGATGATCGCCGTCGCGGGCGAGGCAGCGGCTCAACTGGAAGGCGTGGCCGGCTATTACGCGCCGGATCAGTCCTCAGCTCCCTCCGCCACCCTGTCCAGGCTGCGCAGAAGCTGGTACGCGCCAAGATCGGGCGATTTCATACTGATCTATGAACCGTACTACGTCGAAGACTATAGCCGCGGGCGGGGGACGGCATCAGGTTCCTACTATCGCTACGACACCGATGTCCCGCTGATTTTTCTGGGCCGCCGATTCAAAGCCGGCCGCTTCGACCAGGACGTGGAGGCAACGTCGGTGGCGCCGACGATCGCGGCTGTCCTGGACATAGCAGCTCCCAGCTTGGCAACGGGGAAGGTCCTTTCAGAAGCGTTGGCGCCTCCGCCGGAAAATTCCGCGCCCGAAATAGACGTCATCGGCCCGCCCGAGCCCAAGTAACACCGTGCCAAACCTCGAGACGGAATTCTGCGGCCTACATCTCAAGAACCCGGTCATTGCTTCAAGCGGCACGTTTGGATACGGACTCGAGTTCGAAAAGATTGTCGATCTGAATTCCCTGGGGGGCTTTGTCGTAAAGGGTCTCTCGCGCCAGCCTATCGAGGGTAACCCTCCGCCGCGGCTGGTGGAAACCGCCTCCGGCATGTTGAATTCCATCGGCCTGCAGAACGTCGGGGTGCGAGCCTTTGTCGCGGAAAAGCTGCCCAAGCTGGCCAAGCTCGACACTGCCGTATTCGCGAACGTCTTCGGGTATCAGCCCGAGGACTACGTGGAGGTGATCCGTATTCTCGAAGACGCCGACGGGCTGGCCGGCTACGAACTCAACGTTTCCTGCCCGAATACGAAACATGGTGGCATGGAGTTCGCCTCCGACGCCTCGTTGCTCTCGGACGTCGTTGGCATGGCCAAAAAGGCGGCCGAACGGCGGCCGCTGATCGTCAAGCTTTCACCGAACGTGACTGACATTGCACTCATGGCCCGTTCGGCGGAGGAAGCCGGCGCGGACGCCATCTCGCTCGTCAATACCTTTGTTGGGCTGGCGATCGACCTCCGCACGCGGCGGCCCATTCTCGGGGCCAGCTTCGGCGGCCTCTCAGGGCCGGCCATCAAACCGATCGCTCTGCGGATGGTCTACCAGGTCTCGCAGGCGGTTACGATCCCCGTGATCGGCATGGGCGGCATCGCGAACGGCGAAGACGTCGCCGAGTTCCTTATTTGCGGCGCCGTGGCCACGCAGGTGGGGACCGCGACTTTCTGGGATCCTCGATCGCCCGTTCGCCTGGTCGAGGAGTTCCGCCGCTTCCTCGAAAAGGAGAAGATCGCCTCAGCGGCCGAGCTGTTGGGAACGCTGCGGCGGGAAGAGTAAGGAGGGTGACTCGAAGCTGTGAAGAACGCTCACGACGGTCACCCACGCTGCTGCGGGAATATGACTGTGACAACCCTAGTGCAGTACGCCGGGTAGATTGCACCTTATCCAGAAGTGCCCGAATCTGGCTGTTTCACGCCCATAGGAGGGTTTGCTGTTTCAGATGATGAGATCTAGATCAGATCTACATGAAGGGACGGTTACAAGCCGCGTTCACGCGGCTTTGTCTTCTTAGGCCAGCCGTTTTACGGCTGGTAGGCCGCGCCGCTCAAGGTTGGTCAGCCCGTTTCAACGGGCTTCCCTCTCCACAACGGAAATCTATAAGTTGCGGTATTATTGGCGGACCACCTTAGCACCTGCGGCTTGTGACAGCCCCCAGTATTCCCCATCCATAGCTCCCCGTTGAGTTTTGCACCCAACCCGAGGCTCACTCCACGTTTGCGACTGACAATCCCCGGCGGGCCATCTCTTCGTCGACCCGGCTATGGTGCTCCGACCTGGCCAACGAATCACTTTTTTTCCAGTTGAATCCGTCTTGCCGGGAAATGAGAGTGCTGACCCAGGCACGGGTGAACTCGTAGACGCCGTCGTTGTCCCAGCCGTTGAGGACTTCGGCCAGAATCTTGATCGCCGGGACCTCAAAGGGCCTTAGCCTCTCCAAATAGTTGTCACAGCGGAATTCATGAATCAGTTGGATGAGGGCGTCGATTTGCTCTCGCGACAGCCCGCGCACGACATCGGCGAAAAACGACACCGCGCGGCGCTGGTCGGTCGAAAGTGGCAGCCGACCTCCCTCGATGACCCCGAAATCGCTGGCTCTTCTGACTTCTGCTCCCATATCTCCCTCCGAGCTCTTTATCGACCGGACTGGAGCGAAACTTTATAGGGCTTATTCCTCAGCTCAGTACCGGGCGACGAGTACACACGGCGTGGCGCTAGGAAAAGAGATTGTGTGCTGCGCCCGCGGCTGAAAGTAGTTTTGCCGACCGACCCTCGGGCAGTATGAACAGACATTGAATGTCGGAGGCCGGGGGTGTACAATCGCGCTGACGGAAAACATAACTTTTTTGTGAACAGAGACTATCGCCAGGACCAACGCGCAGCGGTCTCCCTAGGTTTCGAAATGACCAAAAGACAAGGAATTGCCTTCATTGACGGCAACTACATCAGAACAGAGGACGCCAAGATCTCCGTGTTCGACTTGGGCTTCGAGCGCAGCGACGTGGTGTATGACGTAATCTCGACCTGGAAGGGTCTTTTCTTTCGTCTGGACGACCACCTCGATCGCTTCCTGCGCTCCGCCGGAGGGTTCCGCCTTTCCTGCCCCTACAACAGGGATGAAATCAAGTACATTCTGGCGGAGTGCACATCACGAGCAGGGCTGCGGGACGCGTACGTGAAAATGGTGCTCACCGCCGGCCACTACACCGGACCCGAGCGGCTCGACTATCGCGCCACCACGCCCGCCTTTTTTGCCTTCGCGATTCCTTACCTCTGGATCGCGAACCCCGAAAAACAGAAGATCGGCCTCAGTGTTCACATTGCTTCCACACGCCGCATCCCCGACATATGCGTGGACGCAAGCTACAAGAACTATCACTGGGGCGACTTGACCCGAGCGCAGAACGAAGCGCGGGATGCCGGGGCCGACATCGCCGTCCTATGCGGCATCACTGGAAAGCTGGCCGAGGCTCCGGGAAGCAACATCTTTGTCTGGAAAGGCGGAAAGCTCTTCACCCCGGCGACCAACTGCCTGCGCGGGATTACACGGCTGGCGGTCTTCGACCTGGCGAAACTTATGGGGGTCGAACTTGAAACCGGCGATTATCCGCCCGCTGTGCTGCGGGAAGCCGACGAAGCCTTCCTGTCTTCGACGGCGGGCGGCATCATGCCGGTGACCCGGGTTGACGGCAAACCGCTTGGCGATGGGAAGCCCGGCCGGCGCACGATGGAGCTGCGGGATCTCTACTGGTCGAAGCGCGAGGCCGGATGGCTAGGCACGTCGATCGCGGATCTGTTGAGGCCGGAGCCTACCGCGTCCGGTCGCGAGCGAGTCACTCACTGAGACGCGAAAAAGAGCCAACCTGAAGACTTGGGGAACCTCGACCGGACCACGCTTCCAAGCACCACCACACCACAAGGATGGATAATGAAAAGCGCTGTGTATCACTTCTACCACAGGCTGCTAGGAAGTAGAATCCTTTTTAGAAGGAGGCGTCGCAGGGCCCGTGTTTGATCGTCACAGGCAAAAAGCGGTCGTCCTTTTTGCGCTGGCGGACGTGATTCTCACCGTCTGCGCCTTTGAGGCGGCCTACCAAACGCGTGTGGCGCTGCCCCTGCCACGGGTGTTTTTCATTGTCACGCCGGTCAAGGCCCTTCTTTTGGGCGGCACCCTCGCACTTTGGCTGGGGATCGGGGCTTGGCTGGGTGTCTATCACAAGCTTTATGGGAACAACACTCGGGCGGCTATCCGCGACACCTTCTTGCAGGTCTTCTTCGGCGTGGTCGGTTTGGTAACTTTCCAGTATCTTCTAGGCCCGCGACTCGACATCAGCCGCTTGTTCATCGGCCTTTTCGCCGCATACAACTTGGTCTTCCTGCTGGTCTATCGCGTCAGCGCGGGCAGACTGCGTGGCTTCATTCGGCGCCAATTCGGCGCACAGACGTTCTACCTCGTAGTCGGATGCGGCCCGAAGGCGCGTGATATGGGCCGCCGGCTGGAGGCCGCCCGGGAATACGGCGTGCAGCTCGTCGGTTTTGTGGATCCAGTCGGCTCGGCCGGTTCGAAGATTGACCTCGGCAAGACCTATCCTGTCCGAAAGCTGGATGAGTTGGCTGCGACCGTCCGCGAGCGCGTGATCGACGAGATCATCTTCGCGGTCGAAGCGGAAAAGCTCGCCGAGTTGGAAGATGTTCTTCTGATCTGCGACGAAGAAGGCATTCGCACCCGGGTTATGATGGACATCTTCCCGCACATCCAAAGCAAGGTTTATGTGGAGCGGTTCAGCGACGTTCCGATGCTGACGTTTTCCACCACGCCGCACGACGAGATCCGGCTGTTTTTGAAAAGGGCGTTTGACGTCACGCTGGGAGTGGCCTCGCTGCTGGTGTTGGCACTGCCGATGGCTCTGTTGGCCCTCATGATCCGGCTGACTTCCCGAGGACCGGGCATCTTCCGCCAAGTGCGCTGCGGCCTCAACGGCCGCCGGTTCGTCTGCTACAAGTTCCGCTCGATGGTGGCCAACGCGGAGAAACTGAGGGAGGACATCGCCCACCTCAATGAAAAAGACGGCCCGGTTTTCAAGATTGCCGATGACCCTCGCCTAACAACGATCGGGCGTTACCTGCGGCGGTTTTCGATCGACGAGTTGCCGCAGCTTTGGAACATCCTCAAGGGCGACATGTCGTTCGTCGGTCCGCGACCGGCCGTCCTTTCGGAAATCGAACAATACAAAACTTGGCAGCGGCGGCGGCTGCGTATGAGGCCCGGATTGACTTGCCTGTGGGCTGTTCAGGGCCGCGACAGTCTGGAATTCGACACTTGGATGAAGCTCGATCTCGAATACATCGACAAATGGTCGCTGTGGCTCGACTTCAAGCTGTTGGTGCAGTCCATACCGCGGGTACTCGTCGGCCGGGGAGCGAACTAGCCCGAACTACTCCGTCGTTGCTTGAGTTCGAGTAGCCGCCCGCGCTTGCGACTCGACTTGGTCGATGGTGCTGTAGCCTAACGCGAACAGAGTCAGAAACACTCCCAAGACTTCACTATCACCGAGCGTTAGCTCGAAACAACCTGCTACCAAAACTCCCACGGTTGCCGCGATGACGGCGTGAAGCACGAAGCGCTGGTCGCTTCGGCCCCAACGTAGCTTCCGCAGCGCCCGGAGGTGGTCTCTCAGCAGCAAGGCCATCAGCCACAAAAGCATGAACACGGCCGGAACACCCCTCTCGGCGGCGTAGTGAACGTAGACGCTATGAAGATGGCCGTAGTAGCCGAGCGGAAGCTCATCGACGTCGTCGGGCAGGAACTCGCCGAACCGCGGCCCGACCTGCTCCGGCCCCACCCCCAACCAAGGATGCGCTTGAATCATTTCCCAGCCCGTTCGCCACATGACGACGCGCGCCGAGTTTGATGATGGACTGACGATCGACTCCAAACGCTGGCGAGTCGCCGGGGGTGCAAAAAGCAAAGCGACGACAACAAGAGCCGGGCCAGCGAGCAGCAGTTTCGGCTTCCAGCGCCAAACAAGATAAGGACCCGCCACGGCGAGCGCCAGCCAAACGCCGCGCGTGAAGCTCAGCACCAAAGAAACGCCGAACACGATCCCGCAACCGCACCAAATCGCGCGAGTGCGCCGGCCTCCTCCGGCTGAAAACATCAGGTAGCTGAGCAGCACCAGAAAGACGAGGAGGGTGACTTCGCTGAACGTCACCCAGTGGCTAAAGAACCCACTGATTCGATGTCCGACGTAGCTTTGGTAGAAATCTTGCCCCCGGCTGTAGGCGGCCAGCCACGTTTGGACAAATTGCACAATGCTCCACACGCTCGCGAACAAGGTGCACGCGAACCATGCTTCCATCAGCCGACGCGCTTGGTCGGTCTTGGGGAATAGCGAGTAGATAACCAGCAGAATCGTAAAGACGAAGAATTTCTTGATTTGCGGCCAGCCCGAGGCCGGGTCGTCCGAAGCGAGTATCGAGAGAACGGTCCAGCCGAGGAATCCCGCCAGGGGCCACACGACGGGCGGCATTCGCAGGCGAGTCTTCGAGGCCCCCAGCAGGATCAACGCGACGACCAGGCAGATGTGAGAAACCGCGATCGAGACGAGCAACGCCGTGCAAGACACAAAGGCGAAGGCGAACGCATAGCGGCTGACTTTGTCGGGGCGCTCGAGAGTGGGCGCAGCGGCCGCCGCAGGCAGGGACATCGAAGCTACCCAGTATGCCAACTTCCAGGTCGCGGACCAACCACGACCGAACAGACGACGAATCGCGCTCCGGCTTTCCCGGGCTCGGCGCGGTGCGAGATCGAGCGATTTGACGCCGCGGCGGCCGCGTTATAAGCTATCTTCGATCCTGGCACTGTTGATGTAGGTTGCGGAGTGCGGCTGCCGGCAATCGCACTTGTCTTTCCCCACGTTCTTAGCCCCAGGCGTCTGCAGATCTGATGCCACGGATATCGGCCACTCGCCCAACGGCAGTTCGCCATTCGTCCAGTCATTGTATTCCTAGAAGATATCTCAGCTTTATTCCAAAAGAACGTTTCGTTGCATCGCGCACTGCATCCAGTCAGAATGCCGCACTTGTCCCGTGCATCGTTCGCTAGACGGCTGAGACGGATCTCCCCTCGTCGCACGGCCCGCGCGGGAGAGGTTGCTAGAATGTTCCCATAACGGCACAATCTCATGCTCATGAATCCGAATCCCCACCCCATCTCGATCCGGCTAAGAAACGAGTCAGGCCGAGCAACCCGCCGCGAGCTGCTCCGTGGAAGCTTGGCTGCCGCCGGGCTGGCCCTGGGGCAAGCCCCTTGGCCGATGTTTGCCTTTCCACCGCCCGGGGACAGCGAAACGGTCATCCCGTTTCTCGATCCGCAGCCGGTCAATCCGGAAAGGGCGATGCTGCGCTGGAGCGCGCTGACGTCTTGGATCACCCCAAGCGAGCAGCTATTCGTTGTCAAGCACTACGGCGAGCCGGAGATCGATCCCGAAGCGTGGAAGCTCGAAGTCACTGGTTTGGTTCGTGCGCCGAGAGCTTTTGCCTTGGACGAGATCAAGACCCGTCCGCGAAGCGAGTACGACGCCACCATCGAATGTGGCGGCAACGGCGTGTCGCCCGGTTTCATGGGGGCGATCGGCAACGTCAAATGGGCGGGAACTCCTCTAGCTGCTCTCTTGCAGGAAGCCGGCCTCGACCCGCGGGCGACCGAAGTGGTTTTCTATGGCGCCGACGAGGGTACCGAGACGATCCGCGGCAGCGAATACAAGCAGAACTTCGCCCGCAGCCTGTCGGTCGCCGATGCACTCGACCCCAGGGTCAGGCTGCTCTATGAGCTGAACGGCAAGCCGCTGACGAAGAGCCATGGCGCCCCGCTCCGCCTCGGCGTGCCGGGACATTTCGGCGTCGCCTGGGTCAAGTGGCTGACGCGAATCGAGGTCACCGATCGGCGCTTTTCAGGACGCTTCATGGCGCGCGACTACGTCACCATCCGTGGGCAGCAGCAGGGTGATAGGACGATCTGGCGAGAGACAACTGTGAGCCATATGAAGCTCAAGTCCATCGTGGCCAGAGTCGTTCGCCGAGCGGACTCCAAACTCCGGGTCAGCGGCGCGGCCTGGAACGACGGTCGAACGCCGCTGAAAGCCGTGGACGTCCGCATCGACGACGGCCCCTGGCAAGAAGCGGTCCTGGGCCAGGGACTGGAGAGCCCTTACTGTTGGACATTTTGGCATTACGACTGGCGAGACCCTGCGCCCGGCGAGCACACGCTCGTCTCTCGAGTGATGGACGCCGACGGCAACATCCAACCTACCGCCGACGATCCTGAAATCAAGCTCAAGAAAACCTATTGGGAAGCCAATCAGCAGGTACCACGCCGGGTTCGGATCTGAAAGCACGGAACTGCCCCGATGACGACGCGGCGATGCCCTTAGCTCCAAGCGCCGGCTTTTGGGCTAGCAGCCCGTGGCGAAAGTCGTGCAAGAGCGAAAAATGGGGCGAAAAATGGGGACTGCCACCAATTCGCCCTCCGTCATGGCTCCAGAAAAAAGGCACTTCGCCTGAAGCGAATTGGCTGGCTGTACCCGATTTTTCTTCACTTCTACCACGGGCTGCTAGAGCCTGCTTGACCTCGCTCCTGATCCTCTTCACCCTAGGCTGCTCGAAGACAGCGCCTACCAGCACCGAAATCCTTTGGGACCGCTACGGCGTCCCGCACATCCTCGCGGCCAACGAAGAGGAACTGTTCTATGCCTTCGGTCGGGCGCAGACCCGCGCTCACGGGAACCTGCTGCTGCGCCTCTACGGCGAGGCTCGGGCGCGCGCCGCCGAGTATTGGGGAGAAGAACATCTGGAATCGGATCGTTGGTTGCGAACCATGGGCATCCCCGAGCGCGCAGGGAACTGGTACCAGCGGCAGACTCCGGCATTTCGAAGCTACCTCGATGCCTTTGCCCAAGGCATCAACGACTACGCCAGCGAAAACACTGCTGAAATTGACCCCAACCGTCTCGTTGTCCTGCCGGTTCATGCCACTGACATCCTCGCTCACCTGCAGCGAATGATTCACTTCACATTCGTTAGCAAGGAGAAATCCGTAGCCGCTGCGGCGGAGCGCTGGAATCCGGCAGGATCGAACGCCTGGGCTATCGCTCCTTCACGCTCCGCTTCGGGCCATGCGATGTTGCTTGCGAATCCTCACCTGCCCTGGTCGGGACGATTCCGGTTCTTTGAAGCACATATGCAAACAGAGGGTGTGAACATCTACGGCGCCAACGTCATAGGGCTGCCTGTTCTGGGAACCGCCTTCAACGAACACCTCGGTTGGACCAACACCGTTAATACCCTAGACGGGCAGGACGTTTATGAGTTGAAGGTCAAAGCAGACGGCTACCGCTGGAACGGGAGGACTATTCTTTTTGATGAGCATCAAGAAATTCTCAAGATCAAGCAATCCGACGGCAGTTGGAAAGAAGAAAACCTCATCGTGAAACGTTCGATCCACGGGCCGGTTGTTTCGGAGAGCAAGGGTAACGCACTTTCGCTTCGTGTAGTCGGTCTCGACCAGCCCCGGGCTCTCGAGCAATGGTGGAACATGGGTCGCGCGCGCAACATCGAGGAATTCGAAGACGCCGTCCGAGAACTGCAAATCCCTATGTTCACCATCGTCTATGCCGACCAAGACGGCCACGTGATGCACTTGTTCAACGGCCGCGTCCCGGTCAGGCCGAAAGGCGACTGGGACTGGAGCGGAACCATTCCCGGCGATACGGATCAAACCCTCTGGACGGCTACGCATCCCTACCAGGACCTGCCTCGCGTGTTGGACCCCCCGAGTGGCTGGCTGCAGAACGCCAACGATCCTCCCTGGACGACGACGTTTCCCCGCGTGCTCAAGCCCTCTGGTTTCCCGTCATACATGGCTCCCCGCTCGATGAGCTTTCGCGCGCAGCGGTCGGCTCGCATGCTCGCCGAAGATGAGGAGATCAGCTTCGAAGAGCTGGTTCGACACAAGCATTCCACCCGCATGGAACTGGCGGACCGGCTTCTGGATGAGCTCGTTCCCGCGGCCAAGAGATATGGAAGCGGAATCGCTCAGCGGGCTGCAGCGGTCCTAGAAGCTTGGGACCGTCGAGCCGATGCTACGAGCCGCGGGGCGGTCCTGTTCCAAGCTTTTGCCGGCAAAGCAGACGAAAGGTTTCCAGACGCGACTCTGTTCGCTACCCCTTGGAGCGAAGCGATCCCCCGAACCACTCCGGACGGCTTGTCGGATCCCGCTGCCGCCGTCGCCGTTTTGGAAGCGGCGGCCAACGAAGTCAAGAGCAACTACGGCTCGCTCGATGTGGCTTGGGGCGACGTGCATCGGCTCCGCATCGACGACGTTGATCTTCCCGCCAACGGCGGCCCAGGTGAGCTGGGGATCTTTCGGGTGACGAACTTTTGTCCCGACGGTGAGTTTCGTTTTCGGGCCGAGGGCGGAGATTCTTTTGTAGCGCTGGTCGAGTTCTCTCAGCCTGTGCGAGCCATGGTGCTGCTGAGCTATGGAAATTCTTCGCAGCCCGGTTCCCCTCATCGAACCGACCAAATCGGACTCTACTCGCAAAAAAAGCTTCGTCGGGCGTGGCTGAGTCGCCACGAGATTGAGGAGAATCTCTCCCGCCGGGAAATAGTCCGGGGTCTCCAATAGCAAAAGGCGGTGGATCTCAAAAGCGAGATCCCCGCTACGAGTCTCGTTAGCCCCGGCAGGGGCGCGCCCGATCCGTCGTCTAGAACATGACGTGCACGATGATTCGGGCCAGCCCACCCTGGGTAGGACCGGCACTCTTGCCCGTCCTTCGCCGCGCAGCGGCCTCGCAGCCAACATTCCCGGCCTGCCGCACAGCGCAAAGTCTACCTGAAAGTGGCCGATTTCGGCGAGAGTAGATCGCTCGTCGCCTTCGTGTGCTCGCTGTCGTAAGCTAGATTGTTCATGACCAGGCAGTGGGTTCTCACCGACGCCGACGACACGCTGTGGGAAAACAACATCTACTTCGAGCAGGCTTTCGACGAGTTTATTCAATTGCTCGATCACCCACGACTATCCCCAGTTCAAGTTCGAGAGGTTCTTGATTCGATCGAGATCGAAAACATTCGGGTCAACGGATACGGCGCACAGAACTTTGGACGCAACATGCAGCAGTGCTTCCGGCTGCTGGTGGAACGACCCTATACCGAAGAAGACGCGCGTACCGTCATGCAAGTGGCTGATCGCATCGCCGATCAACCGATGAGGATCTTCGACGGCGTCGAGGAAACCTTGGCCTATCTGGCCGAGCGCCATCACGTGATGCTTTGCTCCAAAGGCCATCCCGAGGAGCAGAACCGAAAGATCGACCGCTCCGGTCTCCGTCGCCACTTCGATGGCTGTCATGTGGTGAGAGAAAAGGACGTCGCAACCTACCGTGGACTCGTCGAGCAAACGGGGATGGAGCCGGCGAAGACGTGGATGGTCGGGAACAGCCCGAGATCGGACATCAACCCAGCCTTGGCCGCCGGCTTAGGCGCCGTACTCATTCCCAACCCCAATACTTGGTCGCTGGAGCAAGAAGAAATCCCCCCGCCTTCGCAACGATTCGTGGTCGTGAGCGCGTTTAAGGATCTTAGGGAGCTGTTCTAGTGGATACCCCGACCGGCAAGAACGTCGAGGTGGCACGCTGAGCGCGCGACGCCACGACAGATTGAACAACTTGAGGCTGTCCCGGTTTTCCTTCGGGTGCTGCACATCACCTTAGGGGATCGGAGGTCGCTGGTAGAATGTCGGTATGGCGGCGGCGCTTGCAGCCCTACTGGTGTTTCTAGCGGCAGCTTCCGACAGTACCATCGAGTCGGCGGCGAAGGCCCTCGATCAGGAAGATTACGCCAGGGCCGCGGAGCTGCTTGAAAAAGTGGTCGCCGGCGAGCCCGACAACCACAACGCCCGCTTCAACCTGGCGTTTGCCTACACCGAGATCAAGCGGCTACGAAAGGCGATCGAACACTACGAGATTGTCGTTGAGCAACGGCCGGAGCTAACCTCGGCCCGGGTGAATCTTATTTCGTTGCTCATGCAGCAAGAGGAGTTCTCCCGGGCTGTTCCTCACCTTGAGGCACTGGCCGCCGCTCGGCCCGACGATTTCCAGGCACAGTTTTTGTATGCCCACGCGCTCGTAAGGGCTGGGCAGCATGAAGAAGCGATCGGAGCGTATGGCCGAGCTCTTACGCTCGACCCCGACTCCGCCGACGCCCATCTTGAGCTAGGGCAGTCACTGGCGAGACTCAAGCGTTTCGCCGAAGCCGCGAAGTATTATCGTCACGCGATCGATCTCGACCCCAAAATGGCGGAGATGATTCTGGAGCTTGCGGAGCTCGTCGAACGGGACGGGCGTATTCAGCAAGCAGTGGATTTGTATCAGGACCACCTGAAGTCCCATCCGGAAGCCATCGCTGTCCGGGAACGGGCGGGCTTCCTTATGCTCGAGCTGGAGCGCTTTGCCGAGGCGATCCGACTCTTCGAAGAGGCGGTCAAGCAGAACGCCACGGCGGCCAACCAGGCGGCGTTGGCGGAAGCGTACTCGTCGCACCAACAGCCCGACAAGGCGCTGGCGGCCTGGCACGCTGCGACCGTCCTCGACCCCGCGAGTCCCGAAGTGCGAGTGCGGTACGCGGACGCTTTGGTTCGCGCGAAGCGCTATAAGGATGCGGCGGACGAGTTCCTGGCCGCACTCGAGCAGAATGCCGATCTGGCCGGTGCCTGGAACGGGCTGGCGTTCTCTTCCTACCAGCTCAACAATTTTAAAGGAGCCCTGCGGGCTCTCGACGAATCCCGCAAACGCGGCAGGGAGAAGCCCGCCACCCTTTATTTGAGGGCGATCGTCGAGGAGAACTTGGAGATGCGCAGGGCCGCACTGGCCAGCTATGAGGCATTCCTGGCGGCCCGCTCCGGGCTGGAAGACGAGGAGTGGAAGTCCGAGCAGCGGATCAAGACGCTTCAAAAAATACTGCGCAAGGGCGGGCGATGAGGATCGTTTCGCGACTGACGCTGGTTGTACTGCTCTCGGCCGTTGTCCTTGGAGCCGATTCGAGAGTTCCACAGGATCTGGAATCCATTAAATCAGAGCCGCGGCTCGAGAAACGCGCAGGTCTGGCCTTGCATTTCGCAAGCTACAAGGTCGACGTTGTGCTCGCAGCGTATGAAGAAGGTGATGCCGACCGCGGGGTTGCGGCGCTGGCCCAAATCCAAGAGGCCGTTGAGCTAGCCTACGACTCATTGATGGCCACCGGCAAGAACCCCCGCAAGAACCCAAAACATTTCAAGCGAGCGGAAATCCGCACGCGTGAGTTAGCTAGGGAACTCGAGGCCCTACGGCGGGATTTGAACTACGACGAGCGCCCTGCGGTAGACGGCGTACACAGCCGTGTCACCGAGATCAATACGCAGCTGCTGATGGCCATCATGACGAAGAAAAAGAAGAAGAAGTGAGGCCACCATGAAGGCACAACGTGTTCTGCACTCGCTGGTCTGGTTCCTCGTGTTCCAGCCGCTCTGGTCACAGGAGTTTGTGACACAGCGGGACTTCCTTACCGATCACGAGGTCGATGTAATCCGAGAGGCCCAAGAACCGAACCTGCGAATCACCCATTACCTGCACTTCGCTACACTCCGACTCGAACTTGTGCGGCAGCAGCTTGGGAGAGAAAAGCCTGGGCGTTCCGCGTTTATCTATCGCAATCTCGACGAGTATGGGCGCATCATTGAAACCATCGACGTCGTAATCGACGACGCCCTCGCCAGTGAGAAAGAAGTCAGCGAAGTCATGGACAAGATCGTCACGGAAGAAGAGGGATTCCTATCTTCGTTGCGGCATATTGCCGACGATCCAGCGGACGACCAATTCCGTTATGAGTTTGTCCTCGAGGACGCGATTGAGATCACCCAGGACAGTATCGAGTTGGCCAAGCAAGACCTCGGTGAACGCCTGGCGGCTGTTCGTACCGTGGACCAACGGGAGCGCCAAAAGCTCGAAGAGTCGATGACTCCCGCCCTCCGTGAAGAGACGACCAAAATCAAGAAAGAAGAAGAGAAAAAGAAGCGCAAGAGGCCGACCTTGCTGAAGCCGGGCGAGACCCTGGGGTCGCGGACAAAGATAAAGATAGCTGCCGCTCAGGACACGATGACCTTCCGCAGTCTTTCTCGCCATTGGTTGCTCCCGCCAAGCGCCGCGCTCAACCTGTGACCCAAGGACGGCCGAGAAAAGGTTAGGTGAGAGGCCGTTTTGAATTCGAACGGCCTTCTACGTGGGGCCTAAGCGGTTGGCGCCACATAAGCTCTTTCAAAACGTGCTCGCGCCTGCCGGATGCGATACCCGCAGCCACGCCCCTCGCTACCGTAAGCTACAATGTCGTTGGGTCGGGCCGTGGCGCAGCCTGGTAGCGCGCTTCCTTGGGGTGGAAGAGGTCCCGAGTTCAAATCTCGGCGGCCCGACCAATGTTTTCAAGAACTTAGTAACGGGAGGTTTTCGGGTCTGGGGAGTTTCAGAAGCCCGAGGTCGGAAGAATTGTCTGGTTTCCCGGACTGGAATTACGCCAAGCCGGAAAGGACGGGGCACCGGGGACCGTCCTACACGTAGCTTGGCAGGTCGACGACATCGATGAAGCGGTCCGAGCGCTCCGCGAAAACGGTGTTACTTTCGAGTCCGACGAGCCTCGCCGGATTGATGCCGGCAGCTTAGACACTGACGAAATCGTGCGTTTCATCTTCTTCGAAACACCCACGGGACTCCAAGGCGAGCTGTACCAGGTCGACCTGCCGGGAGAGTAGTAAGGACAGGTTATGGCCCTTCACCGCTGAGTACTGTCGCTGTGGTTGGTTCGAGGCTTAAGTTAGAGAGACTAGCTACCCATGCCAAACAGCTTGAGGTTTAAGAACAAAGTGGCGGTTGTAACCGGAGCCGGTAGCGGCATCGGCAGGGTGACTGCCCTACTCTTGGCGCGTGAAGGAGCCACCGTCGTAGCAGGCGTCCACAAGTCCAGTGATGCCGCTCCGCTGGAGGAGAAAGCACAAGGACTCCCTGGCAAACTGGCCGGAGTTCAGATCGACGTTACCCGGGACGACGATGCCCAACGGCTGATCGGGACGGCCGTTGAACGTTTCGGTGGCCTAAATATCCTCGTCAACAACGCCGGCATTGTGATATCGGGAACCGTAACCGAGGCAACCGAGGAGGACTTGCAGCGGCTCCTGGACGTGAACCTCAAAGGTGTGTTTCTATGCTGCAAATACGGGGTCCAAGAGATGCTGAAGCGGGGCGGAGGATCCATTGTCAATAACAGCTCGATCAATGGACTCCGGGGCAATCACCGCCTGGCGGCGTATGGTGCTTCCAAAGGGGCGGTCGTCTCCCTGACGCGGGCGATGGCTCTCGACCATGCTCCGCAGAATATACGGGTGAACTGTGTTTGCCCGGCGTCCATCGAAGATACACGCATGCTGGATTCCCATATTGCCGCCTCGCCGGACGAGCAGCAGATGCGGGAGTACTTGCTGGCTAAACACCCAATCGGCCGCTTGGGCCGGCCCGAGGAAGTGGCTCACGCCATCCTGTTTCTGGCCAGCGACGAGGCTTCGTTTATCACCGGTGTTGCGCTACCCATCGATGGCGGACGGTCAATTCGCTGAGTGGATCCTGCTCACCGCTTGGCATGAACAACCCGACTGCCCCATGGGAGAAACCCGGTCGCCTCGCCTGCGAACCCTAATTCGTGCGGCTGACATTCAAGCACGAGTGTCGGAGCTCGGAAAGCAAATCACGAAAGCCTGCTTCCCCCGGCCTGATCGCTCGCCCTTGCACCTGATCGGTGTTCTCAAGGGCGCTTTCGTGTTCCTCTCCGACCTCGCCCGCTCGATCGAGGGACCTGTCACCCTCGATTTTTTGGGCGTCAAAAGCTACGGGCACGCCGCCGCGAGCTCCGGCGTCGTCGAGATCACCAAAGACCTCGAGCACGATATCCGGAACTTGGATGTCTTGCTGGTGGAAGACATCGTCGACAGCGGGCGAACAACAGCCCACCTGCACCGTGTGCTCAGCGAGCGCCAGCCTCAATCACTGCGTGTGGCAGCGCTGCTCGACAAACCCGAGCGCCGAATTCAAGAGGTCGAGCTGGACTACGTGGGATTTCAGATTCCCGACAAGTTTGTCGTCGGCTATGGCCTCGACTATGCAGAACGCTACCGCCATCTGCCCGACATTTGCACCCTGGAAGGCTACGAAGAGGAAACGCAGCAAAATGCAGACTGAACTAGCGCTTGGTGGCACAAATTCACGATAGATTACGGGCCGAAATCCCTGGACCGCTCCCTCACGGTCGCGGCTCGGAAAGACTCTGCGAACAGACCACTTCCGGGCCAGGCGGACGATCGCATGGGCCTTCGGGAAAGGACTTCGCAAACAACGCGAACTTTTGCAACCAAGCACTAGAATCTCTAGCCCCGAGGGTCATTGGCTGTTAGGATCGGCTTCCAACGGAGCGTTCTAGCCCGAAGGATTTCCTACGAGATCGGGATCAGACGCGGTTGCCTCGCTTGCGCATATCGGCGAGGACTCGCTCGATGCCAACCTTATTGACGATCTTGATGGCTTTCGCGCTTACGCGGAGTTTCACCCAGCGTTTCTCGCTAGGCACCCAAAAACGCTTGTCCTGGAGGTTGGGCAAGAAGCGGCGTCTCGTCTTGTTGTTCGCGTGGGAGACGTTATTGCCCGCCATGGGCTTCTTCCCCGTGACCACGCATACTTTCGCCATGGATGAATCTCCTTGCCGGTTTGCCCCCGCGGGATTTGGGATGGAGCGGCTCTAACCGCCTGAGAGACTATCAGCGGCACCGCAACGTCAATTTTTTCATGATACCATGCGACTTCGTCGCGCGTTCGCCAAGCCTCCTGGAAGCCAACTTTGCCGGAGATTGGCCCTCAGCTCCCCAAGTGGAGAATCATCGGCCAGGGGGCCCTCCTGTCCTAAGAATAGAGTGACATCCTAATCCTCGACATGGGACGGCAGCTCGGCGTATTTCTCCATTAACTCTTCGATCGTCTCCGACCATCGTCGGCTTTGCAACCAGCAATTGTAGTAGGTCGCATTGGGCCACCAAGTCTCCTCTAGCTGCGAGGAGCGGGATTGGCCCTCCAAGTGATATAGCTCCGCCGTTGGCAAGTACCAATTCCGACAACCTCGCTGGTAAGCCCGCAGGCAGAGGTCGGAATCCTCGTAATCTCCTTGCACGTAGGATTCGTCCCAACCCCCTAGTTTTTCGAACAGCTCGTGCTGCAGCATCAGACAGGCTCCCGTTACCGCTGGAACAGGACGGCTGACGTTGGCAGGCGCATACTGGCGCGGAAATTCCTTGAAATGGTGCAAATTGAACCACAATCTGTTCGGGAAAACGTCCCGATTGAAGTACATGCCGGCGTGCTGAATGGAGTCGTCCTCGTACAGCAGCTTAGGCCCCAGCACGCCCACGTCGCTCTGCCGTGAGAAGAAGTCCTTCATTGTCTCGATCCAACCAGGCTCGGTGGGAAACACGTCGGAGTTCATGAAAAGCAGATAACGCCCCCGGGCGTGCCTGGCCCCAGCATTGTTTGACGGGCCAAATCCACGATTGCGATCGGGGATCACGATACGCAGCGGAACACGATACAGGCGCTCCAGTTCAAAAGCGAGGTTTTCGAAGTCCGTTTCCTGTTCAGGGGAATCAAGAACGTAGATAAACTCACATTCCTTCAGGGATCGGTCGTCGCAAAACAGAGCCAGTTGGCGCTCGACGAGTTCGAGGCGGCGATAGACGGGGATGATAATTGAAACTTGCGGGTCGGCGGGCGGCGTTCCCATGGTGAGAACCCGCCGTGCGGCCGCGCCGTCTCCGCACAACTTCCGCAAAGCAGAAAGCGCCGGGTGGAGGTGACGATCAAAGAGCGAATCGTCAAAATAAGGCGCGCGGGGGAACCTTTCTAGGATGTCCTTGCGCACCTCGAATGGATCGAACGGATCCAAGGTTGCCGAAAGCTGGAAGTCCGATCCGTTCTTCAGACGAGCCTGAAGGGTAACCCCGGCATTCCAATACTCCGAACTCGGGAGCTCCAGAAAACCGACGACCCCATGCTTTTCCGAACTCTGTTGCCTGGAACTTGTCACGTGTTCCACAACATCGGGGCGGGGTACCCGTCCAACGAGTTGCGCGATGTCGAGACGGGCACCATCTGGAGAGATCAAGAGCAGTTCTTGCAATAGATGTTGCGGATCCCAAATCCAACCCATGATGTACGCCGCGTTGTTGCCAACACACCAAAAATCGTCAAGCGCCAGCCCAAAGGCGTTTCCGTTGCTCAAAACTGAGCAGGGCAGCTTCCCCTCCGGCAGAACGGGCTCTGACTGTTGTGCCTCCAGCGTTCTTCTTCGAAACCAACCCATCTATCTGTCTCGATCCCAAGCGAGAGCGCGCGGCACACGCAACGTGCCACGATGCGTGTGCATCTCCCGATCATCTACGATTAGGGCTTTCAGGTCACCCTCCGATGCCCGTCCGTTGCTGGCCTCAAAAAGGCAGGGGCTGTTTCTCCAGGAGCGCCGTGTAAAGAGCCACATGTGCTCGAGTCGCTTCTTCGATCGAGTACACCGATCCGATGCCATCCCTCAGCTTCTCCCAAAGTCCGAGAGTGTTTGCAGCCGACAGCATCTTGGAGGCAAGATCCCGGGGATCGTTAAGGCGGAAGTGGAGGCCGTCTACACCGTTGCTCACCTTTTCCGCCATTCCCCCGATGTTGCCGCAGATCACGGGACGTTTGTGCATGAAGGCTTCCTGGATAACAAGCGGCGAGTTTTCCCACCAAATGGACGGGATCACGACCCAGTCAACTGCTTCCATCAAGGAAGGTATCTCCTCAGCCTGGTACTGCGGCATGACTGTGACGTTTTCCTCGCACTCGGCGATCAGGCGCCGGAAAGTCCCCTTGAACTCGTCGGTCTGCATGTCAAGGTTGGCACCGTGCAGAAAAAGGTGAATGTTCCTCGCGTCATCTCCCAAGATCCTAATGGCCTGGAGAAGCACTAGCACTCCCTTATACAGATTTAGCTCACCGAAGTACCCGAAGCGGCTCCTCGCTTCGCCGTTTCTCAGCTCCCTCGCGGGCGCCTCCGGTTGCCGCGCCCGACCGTAGTCGAGAACGCGAATCTTCTCCTCCGGGATCCCCCAATCCAAATATCGCTGGCGAAGAAAATGGCTCGGGGCCAGGAAAACATCGACCAGGCCGAAATACGATTTGATGAACAGCTCGCGCATCTTGAATTCGGACCCGGCAATGTCCGGGAAGCACTCGTGGCATCGCCGGGGACTCGCCTCCTCGCAAAGACTGAGGTCCTTCGTGCGTACCATCTGGCCGTCGGCATTGCAGATGGGAATGTATTCGTGGAGAGTGTAGACGATAGGGATACCGGGGAACGTCTTACGCGCCTGCCGGATGAATTCCAGTCCCAAGTGAACCGTATGGTGAAAATGAATTACGTCGGGCCGCAACGTCCTCAATAGCTCGTCGAAGAAGATCCAACGTGCTGCTTGTTCGGCTGGCTCTGCAGGAAATAATCGAAACGATCCGTATAGTAAAGAAGCTCGTGTGAATTCCCCGCTATCGTCTGGAAAGGGGTTCCCAGATGAGGCCGAGTCTTCTGAGCTCCGGCCCGTGCCAAGAAATATGCCTCAAAACCGCCTCTCTTTCGAATCGCCTTGAACAGCCCATGGGCGAAGATCTCAGCTCCCCCCGCGATCAACTCAGGGTGGCCGTGACAGATGTAAAGGACTTTGCGCATCTGGAGCAATCAGGTGGGCACGTCCTGCAGGCTCTGGACGGCGTACTCGAGAAGGCTGTCGGTGGCAGTCTACCTGTGGGGACGTGGGAGAGTCAAGTTCAGGGATCCAGCTATTCGTTGGACACCACACTAGCGCCAAAGTTCCTTCACCAAATGCTTCAGTAATTGTTTTCCCGTTGGCAAAGCTCGGAAGTGTGTAGTGCCGCTTAACCGCGGCTCTTCGCTCACTGGAAATTCAATACGCTTCATCTTCTTTCTGTAGACTCCAACGACCATCTCCAGGTCAATCGATACGCTGTTCTCCAAGGGGTGGATCGCGAAGAAGGCATCCTTTTGCATTCCGCGACATCCGTGCAACACGTCCCAAACCATGTCGCCTTCGCGTTTCCACAGCAGCGCAGAGATCAAGGCGAGGGCAATCACGAACCACTTGCGTGGTTTGAAAAGCTGTCTGTCTTCTTCGTTAACCCCACCCCTCATGATACGACTTGCAACGACAAGGTCGTGGCCATCATCAAAGTATCTTCGAAACTTCAGAACCACCGCAGGATAAATGCAACCCTTTGGATGGAAAAATACGAGAGCATCACCAGAACACTTCCGAAAAGCAGTAATATAGGCACCATTGTATCCGGGAATATCTTGCCCAAACACTTTCATTCCTTGTGCTTGGAGGTATTCGACCGTACCATCGGTGCTGCCACCGTCGATTGCAAACACGTCCTCAAACCGGTCAAGCTTCAGGAGCGGTACGTCGTTCTCGCAGCCATCGAGTTCATTAAGGGTTAATAAGCAAAGGGCAAGCTTCACCGGATTACCTTGTCCAAATCTGGACCTGCGAGGTTGCGTGAAAGCTGACGTAACTCATTCGTAAAGAGAAACCACAAAGTTTCTGCCATGGTCAGGATAGACCTGAGAGATCTTCGAGCCAGGCATCAAGGAGCGACAGCTCGTGCTTGGCGATCAGGTTCATGTCGACCAAGGCTCGATAGCACGCGCGCATATTGTCTGGAATTCTTTCAGGTCCTGAGTCAAGACAAAGGCCGCTTAAGGCGGCCGCGACTCGTGCGTTGTTCAAGTAGCCGGGGACCTCGTCGGCGAAATCTTTCATAAAATTGTGAGCATTCCGTTCTTGCCAGACGTTCGGCCCGTGGAATAGAATGCTCCAGTGGTTTTCCCATGCTATACGTTGGGCAACGAAACTCCGCCAAATATCGGTCATTCGAAAGGAGCAGTAGGCCGGCATATACAGCAACGGAAAGGTGTCCGGCCACCAGGCAGTATTCTGGCTGTTGAAGGGACACCAGCTCAGTCGGCTCAGCGCGACGGTGCGGCCTGAAACGAAACTCTGTGGTAAGGGGAAGCAAAGCCGATAAATGGCGTCTACGTCTGGGTTCTCGTCCACGAGGCCCTGTTGGATGGGGCAGTCAACATTTTGTTCGACAAGCTCATCGAAAGAGGGTGGGGCGTCGTTAATGCAATCTAGCGGGAAACCGCGGGGCCAGATCGGGTTCTCAGAGAAGTAACGATAGACGTTGATCCAACCGGCGCCCTCAATGTTCGGTGCCAAAACATGGCGCTCACGTTGTTGAAAGAAGCTTTTTCGTGGGAAGTTGTCATCGTCAGTTTCGACGAGCAGTGAGGCACCGTCGCGAATTGCAATGAGATAGCCTACGTTCTTCCGGGCGTAATTTCTGGTCGGGCACAACTTCGCGAAGCGGAGACCGGTGTCAATCTGAGCCTCAAGATCAAAGTAGCAGCAGCCCTCAAGCGCGAAGTTCTGAGGGCTTTTGCTGTCTCCGACGAGTATAAAAGTCCAACCAGCGTTCAGACTCTGCTGCGCGATCCCAGCAAGGACGGCATTCGGGCTGTTGATGGAAGTGACGACGATCGCCGTTTGACTCTGCATGACAGACTCAGCTCTTGGGCCGCCACACACGATCGACCATGGTTCGCTGAAATAACACAATTGGATAGACCAAAACTCTCACAGGGCGAGGGACCCACAATATGGAAACGTAGCTCGTTGATGCCTTGCGCTAAAAGCCATCTCGGCATGAAGTCTAGCGGAAGGAGTAAGCGACCGGTCGCGCCCTCAAAGCGGACCATGCTCGATTCCCTTGGTCCGCCGAGCGAATCGCTGCCCCAGTCAACCCCAAGGATCGGTCCTCGGTCACTGCCATAACAATCGAAATCAAACCCAAGAATGCCAGCATCTCGCCCATCCAGATGGGGTCCTTCAACCCTGAACGAAATGAGCGGATTTACGCCTCTAATCCTGTAGACGCCCCGCCTGACTGATTCAACCGCCTGGAGTGCTGAGGGGACCGCCCAACCAACTTCAGCAACCGGACGCAAGCCCGTTCTTAGCGTCTCAAATGACCGGCCCCATGAAACCGGCAGGGCCGCAAGATCACGACGCCCAAAGACGCCGTCCAGTAGTTCACATCTCGGCCTGGTTAATTGCGTGTCGGATTTTGCCATTCTAAGACCGTCCCTGAACACTTCGATACGGTCAGGCCGCACCATATAGAGCAATCCTTCCACCTTAACCGGCCGATATTGCTCAACCACATACCGATATACTAAGTGAGAGCGTAAACCGACTCCGCCACCATCAAACATCAACTGGGGTCCGAGTAACACTATGGGCGGTGGCGCCTCCTCCAATAGCTTCACCGCACGAACTTGCTCCCCCTCTGCCACAAGTTTGGGTTCTTCCGGGTTTCTAGTGGGCGAGTGAGGCTCGGTGGTAGTCTCGCGGGATGCAAGACCGCGAGCTATACCGCCAGATTCTGGGCATCGAAAGTCCCTGGAAAGTCGTGCGAGTGGAGCTGCGCCGAGCCGACGGCGAAGTCCACGTCTTCCTCGAACACGACGAGCAAGTCCGCTGGCCGTGCCGCCAATGCAGCGCCGTGTGCGCACTCCACGATCATCAGCCCGAACGCCGCTGGCGTCACCTCGACACCTGTCAGTACCGCACGATCCTGCACGCCCGGCCGCCGCGCAGCGACTGCTCCGAGCACGGGCCGCGCGTCGTGCGACTGCCCTGGGCCGAGGCTTCCAGCCGCTTCACCGCGCTGTTTGAAGCTCTCGCGATCTCGTGGCTGAAGGAAGCCAGCCAGCAAGGCATCGCCGAGTTGCTGGCGCTGAGCTGGGACGAGATTCACGGCATCCTGGAACGCGCCGTGCAACGTGGGCTCGAACGTCGCGCGGCAGAGCCGATTCCCTACCTGGGCGTCGACGAGAAGAGCTTCCGCAAGCGCCATCGCTATCTCACCGTCGTCAACGATCTCAACCGCTCGCGCGTGTTGTTCGTCGCCGAGGGACGCCGCCAGGCCAGCCTGGACGGCTTTTGGAAGACGTTGAGCGCAGAGCAACTCGCCCGAGTCGAGGCCGTCGCGATGGACATGTGGGATCCTTACGTCGCCTCGACCCGGGAGCATCTCGACGAATCGGAGAAAAAGATCGTTTACGACAAATATCACATCGCGGCGCATCTGGCGAAGGCGGTGGACCAGGTGCGGCGGGCGGAGAACAAGCGTTTACTGGCCCTCGGCGACGAGCGTTTGACAGGCACGAAGTACGCTTGGCTGCGGCATCCGGCGAACTTTTCCGAGGACGCCTGGCGCGAGTTCCGCGCGCTGCGCGAAAGCGACTTGAAGACGGCGCGGGCGTGGGCGTTGAAGGAAACGGCGATGCGGCTGTTCGACTATCGTCGCGAATCGGCGGCGCGAGCTTTCTTCGAGCAATGGCGCGGCTGGGCGAGTCGCAGCCGGCTGACGCCGATGGTCACCGTAGCGCGGATGTTGACGGCTCGCCTCGAAAACATACTCACGTATCTGAAACACCGCATTACGAACGCGGTCAGCGAGGGGTTGAACTCAAGGATTCAATGGGTCAAGGCCACGGCGCGCGGTTTCCGCAATCAACAGAACTTCATCAACGCCATCTACTTCCACTGTGGGAAACTCGATCTGGCTCCTTCGCCCACTTAAAACCTGGAAGAGCCCAAGTTTGTAAGGTGCGGTCACAGGGATAGGCGGCGGATAATTCAGATAGAAATACTGGGCGCTACGATTTGTTAAATCCAGGTACGTCTCACCCGACCCAACAATCGCCCCTAACGTACGCCTCATCGACAGCAGACGTTCAAGCTTCTCCCGGGGCATGATTGCCCGAGCCACATTGGGCAATCCAACTGCAGGGCCATCAACAAACCTACCCGCTGCGGCCACAGGCACAGGCACTCTTTCTGTAGGCCGCATCACAAGTCTCCCAACGTCGAGCAGCACAGCTGTCCCCCCCACGACGCTTGCAGCAAGCGCGGTCAACACCAAAACAACCGCCCTGTTACGGGCTCCGAATGAAACCAACAAAACTAAGGGTAGAAGCAAGGGGACCGCCCACACGCTTACTAAGCCAAGGCGTGTGGGCCCCTGTGCGTCAATCCTCCCAGCCGCACGAAAGATCATAAAAACCAGTAAAATGGGGTATCCACTTGACTCAGGTGACCCCAAGATGTAGTATGCGCCTTCGTGGAGGATTATCCACGCGACCTGCTCGAGTTCGAGGTACGCTTCGCCAGCGAAGAGGCCTGTCGCGACTATCTGTCCGCGTTGCGCTGGCCGGAGGGTTTCCGCTGTCCGGGATGCGGGCATGAGCGGGCTTGGCCGGTGCGCAAAGTGTGGTTCGAATGCGCTCGCTGCGGGCGGCAGACGTCGGTGACCTCGGGCACGATCTTCCAAGACACACGTAAGCCGCTGCGGCTGTGGTTCCGGGCGATCTGGCACGTCACTTCGCAAAAGAACATGGTCAGCGCGCTGGGTCTGCAGCGCGTTCTCGGGTTGGGCAGCTATCAAACCGCGTGGACCTGGATGCACAAGCTGCGGCGAGCGATGGTGCGTCCGGGGCGGGAGCGATTGGCGGGCGTAGTCGAGGTCGATGAGACCTATTGGGGCGCTGAGGAAGAGGGTGTGAGCGGCCGGCAGACCGAGCGTAAAGCCTTGATTGCAGTAGCCGCGGAAGAGAGAGGCCGCGGGCTAGGACGGATCCGCATGCAGCGCGTGCGGAACGCATCGGCGGCCAGTTTGATGCCCTTCGTGGAGGAGTCGGTCGAGCCGGGAAGCGTGGTGCACACCGACGGCTGGCTGGGCTACGAGCCGCTGGAGAAGAAGGGCTACCAGCATCGCATCGTCTTTCTGTCGGGCCGCCGCAAGCAGGCCTCGGAATTATTGCCGAGGGTGCACCAAGCGATCTCGTTGCTCAAGCGCTGGCTGCTGGGCACGCACCAAGGCGCGGTTAGTCACGAGCATCTGGACTACTACCTCGACGAGTTTGTGTTCCGCTTCAACCGGCGCAACTCACGCAGCCGGGGAAAACTCTTCTACCGCCTTGTGCAGCAGGCAGTCGCCGTGGACCCAACGCCCTATCGATCGATCGTCGCCGACTGGGACGCTGAGGCCCCGTGAGCCCAACCACAAGATGTTGGGGTTACCTGAGTCAAGTGGATACCCCATACCATCAAAATAAACACTGGGCCAGCGAAAACCAGAACTTTCTCCCGGTCCAAACAACGCTCAGTGATTACCGCTCGCCAAATAACAACAGCGGCCACAATTGCGACGATGATCCACGATGCACGGATCGCCTCGGAAAGAAGCGGATTTTTCACTAAACCAGACACACCCAAACTATCAGACCATCCAATCCCATGAGCTACTGAGTTGATAGAAGCCTGCTCGATCACGTACCGAACCGCACCTAGTATCATTTTACCCCGTATCGCCGATTTGGCCGAAACGTCGCATCGAACGGCCGGTAGTGCACCCGACCCGCCCCCGGAGTCGGATGCTTCGCCCAGGCCCCATCCGCCTCAACGCCCTCCGGTTGGCCAAAACGTGACAAGGCTTCAAGAAATAATCCCGAGCCCGAGCCAACATCGAGGATGAGCCCGAAACCGCTTTCGGGTTTCAACTGTTCCAGCCATTTGAGAGTCAGCTTTTCGCGGGATCTCCACCACCAATGGCGGCGATAGAGTTCGGCGTATTTTACGACATAAGCGGGATCCACCGCTATCTCCCGACGATTCGACTTACGATGTACAGCGGCCGGCGTTTGGTCTCTTCGTAGATTCTGCCGAGATATTCACCAATCAAGCCCAGAAACAGCATCTGCACGCCGGAGAGAAACACAATGAAGAAGATCAACGCGGTGAAGCCCGCGGGTGATTCGTTAAGCACTAATCGAGCGTATAGCGCGTAGAGCAAGTAACAGCACGCCACACTCAGCGCTCCCAGTCCAGCAAAGGAGGCCATCCCCAGAGGCAAGATGGAGAAAGAGAAAATGCCGTCTAAGCCAGGATTTCCGATTTGGCTCCTCTGACGGCACGAGTCTACACCCTCACCCGGCGAAGCGCAACCATTTCTCCACCCGAAAGAGGCGGCGGCTGAGGCGGGACCGATCGAGCCCCCTTCTTGCCCCTCATGGGGGCTGATCCGCCGCTGCGAAGTCAATTTCGCAGACACCCTTCCGAGCTTCCGTCCTCAGTACTCAGGTTTCGCATTCGGCAAGTCGCGTGCTACCCGCCCGGCACAGGCAGCGCCCAGATCCTCCGCAGCATGTCGCCAAACAGGCGCCGGTTCAGATGTCCCTCCGCGAACAAGAGCCAGTAATACCGCGCGTGTTTAATTAGCCGTCCGCCCGTCTTCATCAGCCGGTGCTGCAAGCTCGTCAGCGACCAGCTCTTGATCCGTTGCGGCAGCCCCAGCCGCCGCCACAAGTTGCCCAGGTTATAGGCCAGCACGCTGAGCTGCAAGCGCACCTCGTTCGCCCGGAAGCGATGGCACGACAGCCGCGTCCAGTGCGTCGCTTGCTTACCTTCTTTGATCCACTGCTCCGCCGTGCCGCGCTTGTTGTAGAAACGCACCACCGACCGGCTTGGCAAGCTCATGTTCGTCACGATAAAACCGACGCGCGCGAATAGCTCGCCCTGGTGGTGCTCGACCTTGGCGACAACTCGTCTGGGCCCCTTCCAGCTCTCCGCCTGATAGCGAAAGCTCTTGTAGCGCACTAGCGGCTTGCGGCCGGGCCTCCCCGGCGGACGAAACAGGATGTCTTCGATCTCCAGCTCCAGGCTCTTATTGGCCGGAATGCGGATCGCGTAGTCCGCGCCGCGCTCCTCCAGTGCTTCGTAGATCTCGGGCTTGGCGAAGGCGGCATCGGCGCGAAAGGTGACCTGTTTGCCTTCGGCCAGTTGGCGCTCGATCTCCGGCAACAATAGCTCATCCCAGTCCTCGGCGCTGTGCACGTTGCCGGGACGCAGCTTGGCAGCGAGGCAATCACCATGACCGTTGAACAAAAGCAACGGGTGGTAGCAGACCGACTCGAAGTGTCCGTTGTAGGCACTGCCTTCCTGTTGGCCATGGACCGGACTCTCGGTGGAGTCCATGTCCAGAACGACCCGCTCGGAGTCGTCGAACGCCTCCGCTTGCCCGACCAGCTCTCGGTTCAGCGCCATCAGCCCCAGCAGGTTCTCTTCGCTCGCCAGCATCTCCGTCTCGAAGCCGTGCAGCGTCGAGGTCAAGGCCGCACCGCGATCCCAGATCTTCTGCGAGCCGATCAAGCGAAACGTCGGGTCAGCCGACACTCGGACGGCGTCGTTGACGTCCTCGTAGCCTGCCAAGCGGCTGTAGACCGACTGCCGCAACAGATCAGCGAACGTGAACTGCTTGTTTGTGCCTTGCCGGGAGTCGGTGAGATGCTCGCCGATCAGTTTCCCGAGTCCGAGTCGCTCATCCAACTCCCGAACCAGGATCAAGCCACCGTCGGAAGTGACGTGCGATCCCTGGAAATCGACTTTCAACGAGCCGTTGAAACTTAGCTGGAATGGCTTGGTTTGTTTTTCACCCATTGGGTGTTGGCCTCCATGGCGTCCTCATCGGGCTCTAGCCCCTATGAATAAAGACGCTCAAGGCCGCCGGAAGGTCGAGAGGTCTGAATCAAATTGGAAATGCGGGTCCTATAGGCAGGTATGGCGGGATCAATAGAGTCAGTCATCGAATCCTCCTTTGGTCAGTCTCTAGACCTTTTTCGGCGAATGATTGCGCGTGACCGGGCTGGGAGGGGATCCGCCCGCCCCCAACACCCGTTGTGCCACAGCCTCACAGGGCTTTCGGAGCCATGGCTTGCTCCAGACCTTGTCCTGGAGCCAGTTGCGATAAGAGAACATCAATTTCCAGCCCGGGCTAGTAACGACGGCCTCTAACTCTTCGCTAAGCTCTTTTGTCCGGCTTTGCAATGCTGCTCGGTCGTTCTCCGCCCGCCCGAGGGTCTCAGTGAGATTGGCATTCTCGCGACGTAGGCCGTCCAACCGGTTCAAGGTCTCCCGCAACTCATCTTCCAAAGAGCTTACCCTGCTCTTGCTCCGTCGAACTGCTTTGGACAGACTCTTATTGCGATTCCGCAGCTCCTCTCTCTCCGCCTCCATCTTGGCCACGCGTTGCAGCAAGGGATAAGCAAGGGCGACGAAGTGGGTAGTACGCGCGTCCGCGTCTCGAGACAGCTTCTCGAGTACTTTCGCGGGCACAGCCAGGGGGTCCTGATTGACGTCCCAGCACTCGACGGGAAGCTCACAGCGGTCAAGTCTTCCCACGGCAAAACCGGCCTCCTCCAGCAGCTCTTCCAGCGTTTCGCGAGTATAGGAGTGCAGCGATCTGGGCGCGGCCCGATCATTTTCAGTACGGGGCAGTCGACCTTCCCGTAGCAGCTTGATGCGTAACGCGCCGTGCGCTACGTTGGAAACCGATGATACGAGGCTACCGTCGGGCCGAAGGTATTTCTTCAGAGTCTTCAAAACGGCGAGTGGCTCTTTCACAAACTCGAGCAGCCCGGCGAGTACCACACATTCGAAGCTCTGCTCGTCTAGCTCTTGACCCGCATTTCCAATTTGATTCAGACCTCTCGACCTTCCGGCGGCCTTGAGCGTCTTTATTCATAGGGGCTAGAGCCCGATGAGGACGCCATGGAGGCCAACACCCAATGGGTGAAAAACAAACCAAGCCATTCCAGCTAAGTTTCAACGGCTCGTTGAAAGTCGATTTCCAGGGATCGCACGTCACTTCCGACGGTGGCTTGATCCTGGTTCGGGAGTTGGACGAGCGACTCGGACTCGGGAAACTGATCGGCGAGCATCTCACCGACTCCCGGCAAGGCACAAACAAGCAGTTCACGTTCGCTGATCTGTTGCGGCAGTCGGTCTACAGCCGCTTGGCAGGCTACGAGGACGTCAACGACGCCGTCCGAGTGTCGGCTGACCCGACGTTTCGCTTGATCGGCTCGCAGAAGATCTGGGATCGCGGTGCGGCCTTGACCTCGACGCTGCACGGCTTCGAGACGGAGATGCTGGCGAGCGAAGAGAACCTGCTGGGGCTGATGGCGCTGAACCGAGAGCTGGTCGGGCAAGCGGAGGCGTTCGACGACTCCGAGCGGGTCGTTCTGGACATGGACTCCACCGAGAGTCCGGTCCATGGCCAACAGGAAGGCAGTGCCTACAACGGACACTTCGAGTCGGTCTGCTACCACCCGTTGCTTTTGTTCAACGGTCATGGTGATTGCCTCGCTGCCAAGCTGCGTCCCGGCAACGTGCACAGCGCCGAGGACTGGGATGAGCTATTGTTGCCGGAGATCGAGCGCCAACTGGCCGAAGGCAAACAGGTCACCTTTCGCGCCGATGCCGCCTTCGCCAAGCCCGAGATCTACGAAGCACTGGAGGAGCGCGGCGCGGACTACGCGATCCGCATTCCGGCCAATAAGAGCCTGGAGCTGGAGATCGAAGACATCCTGTTTCGTCCGCCGGGGAGGCCCGGCCGCAAGCCGCTAGTGCGCTACAAGAGCTTTCGCTATCAGGCGGAGAGCTGGAAGGGGCCCAGACGAGTTGTCGCCAAGGTCGAGCACCACCAGGGCGAGCTATTCGCGCGCGTCGGTTTTATCGTGACGAACATGAGCTTGCCAAGCCGGTCGGTGGTGCGTTTCTACAACAAGCGCGGCACGGCGGAGCAGTGGATCAAAGAAGGTAAGCAAGCGACGCACTGGACGCGGCTGTCGTGCCATCGCTTCCGGGCGAACGAGGTGCGCTTGCAGCTCAGCGTGCTGGCCTATAACCTGGGCAACTTGTGGCGGCGGCTGGGGCTGCCGCAACGGATCAAGAGCTGGTCGCTGACGAGCTTGCAGCACCGGCTGATGAAGACGGGCGGACGGCTAATTAAACACGCGCGGTATTACTGGCTCTTGTTCGCGGAGGGACATCTGAACCGGCGCCTGTTTGGCGACATGCTGCGGAGGATCTGGGCGCTGCCTGTGCCGGGCGGGTAGCACGCGACTTGCCGAATGCGAAACCTGAGTACTGAGGACGGAAGCTCGGAAGGGTGTCTGCGAAATTGACTTCGCAGCGGCGGATCAGCCCCCATGAGGGGCAAGAAGGGGGCTCGATCGGTCCCGCCTCAGCCGCCGCCTCTTTCGGGTGGAGAAATGGTTGCGCTTCGCCGGGTGAGGGTGTAGACTCGTGCCGTCAGAGGAGCCAAATCGGAAATCCTGGCTTAGACGGCATTTTCTCTTTCTCCATCTTGCCTCTGCGGATGGCCTCCTTTGCTGGACTGGGAGCGCTGAGTGTGGCGTGCTGTTACTTGCTCTACGCGCTATACGCTCGATTAGTGCTTAACGAATCACCCGCGGGCTTCACCGCGTTGATCTTCTTCATTGTGTTTCTCTCCGGCGTGCAGATGCTGTTTCTGGGCTTGATTGGTGAATATCTCGGCTTCATTTCCGTACTGTTGGCAGCCGGACTCTTTTGGTCCAGCCTGGATGGGTACCGTTGCTCACTTTGGTGGAAGGGCAGGGTTGTCTACGCCAAGCTGGCGGGTGACATCCCTTATGTGTCTTGGGACAACGTCAGGGGTGCCGTGTTCTCGCGTTGCTACAAACTCCAGCCTCCTGCTCAGTTGGAAGACGAGGTCCAGTGACTAGAAGAAAAAACGCTTGGCGAAGGGAAACTGGAACTGTATGGTACGGCGCTCGGAGATTTCTGGATTAGCGCTCCGGGAGAGAACATCATCAAGCTAATAGTTTGGGAGCTGTTGACACAATCCAACTACGAGAGCGGGGGCGTTGCAATCCAAGCTGGCGACACAGTCATCGATTGCGGTGCGCACATAGGTTTGTTTAGTCGCTTCGCTCTTCAACGTGGAGCCGATCGAGTGATCGCCATTGAACCCGACCCTGAGAACCTGGTCTGCCTCGAGGAAAACCTCGCTCAAGAGATAGCTGCGGGCAAAGTAACAGTTGTCAAAGCGGGCGTGTGGGATCGCAAAACCCGGCTATCGCTGCAAATCGACCAAGGCAATTCGGCGGCACACAGTTTCGTATTTGCATCTCGCGGCCCGAATGCAGAAAAAGTGGAGGGTATCGAGGTCCTTCCACTCGATGATATCGTCCAAGACCTCCAACTTAATCGGGTAGACTTCATCAAAATGGACATCGAAGCTTGAAACAACTTGAGCCGCTCAACGTCTCCCACCACGACGCGTTCCACGTATTCAGGTTCTCCGAGGGCTGCGCTACGATCCGTCTCGATCGCAACTACCTGACAGCCTCGATCGTGAATAGCCCGCGACAGCGAACGGACCGAATTTCCTACCACCAGGACCCGCTTATCGCTTCCGACGAGCCGGATCATGCTATCCTCACTGCTCGTCAGGCTTGCGGCAGGCGGCAATGGTTTCTCAGCCGTTGCCGAGGTGACTTGGGCCTGCGGCCCCGGCGCCGTTACGGACGCTTCTTGCGCGGCCGGCACATCCGCTTTGACAAGTGTCTCCCGCGAACTGTCGGCGCCGTCTCTGCGCTTCGTCTCGTGGTGTTCCTTCCCATCGGCAGCGGCTTCTGTTTCCCCTCGGCCGGCAGAAGATAGGGTGTTGATCCAAGGTTTGACCACATCTCGCAGCCGGGGATCGAACACTACTTTATGCGAAGCCCCGTAAACATCGAGGTCGTCGTCGTCGTAGCTGTTGGCCCGCCACTCCGCTTCCAGCTCCCCGAGCCTCGCCAATTCGTGCCAGCGGCGCGGTTGCCAGGCGTCGCCCGGACTCAAGTCGAGTTCATGAATACGTGGGCCCTGATCGACCGCCTTGTCGAACAACGCCGAGCGGGCGCGAAGTGGTGCGTGGAGACAAATAATCGGCTCTTCCGGGTTTTAAGTGGGCGAAGGAGCCAGATCGAGTTTCCCACAGTGGAAGTAGATGGCGTTGATGAAGTTCTGTTGATTGCGGAAACCGCGCGCCGTGGCCTTGACCCATTGAATCCTTGAGTTCAACCCCTCGCTGACCGCGTTCGTAATGCGGTGTTTCAGATACGTGAGTATGTTTTCGAGGCGAGCCGTCAACATCCGCGCTACGGTGACCATCGGCGTCAGCCGGCTGCGACTCGCCCAGCCGCGCCATTGCTCGAAGAAAGCTCGCGCCGCCGATTCGCGACGATAGTCGAACAGCCGCATCGCCGTTTCCTTCAACGCCCACGCCCGCGCCGTCTTCAAGTCGCTTTCGCGCAGCGCGCGGAACTCGCGCCAGGCGTCCTCGGAAAAGTTCGCCGGATGCCGCAGCCAAGCGTACTTCGTGCCTGTCAAACGCTCGTCGCCGAGGGCCAGTAAACGCTTGTTCTCCGCCCGCCGCACCTGGTCCACCGCCTTCGCCAGATGCGCCGCGATGTGATATTTGTCGTAAACGATCTTTTTCTCCGATTCGTCGAGATGCTCCCGGGTCGAGGCGACGTAAGGATCCCACATGTCCATCGCGACGGCCTCGACTCGGGCGAGTTGCTCTGCGCTCAACGTCTTCCAAAAGCCGTCCAGGCTGGCCTGGCGGCGTCCCTCGGCGACGAACAACACGCGCGAGCGGTTGAGATCGTTGACGACGGTGAGATAGCGATGGCGCTTGCGGAAGCTCTTCTCGTCGACGCCCAGGTAGGGAATCGGCTCTGCCGCGCGACGTTCGAGCCCACGTTGCACGGCGCGTTCCAGGATGCCGTGAATCTCGTCCCAGCTCAGCGCCAGCAACTCGGCGATGCCTTGCTGGCTGGCTTCCTTCAGCCACGAGATCGCGAGAGCTTCAAACAGCGCGGTGAAGCGGCTGAAAGCCTCGGCCCAGGGCAGTCGCACGACGCGCGGCCCGTGCTCGGAGCAGTCGCTGCGCGGCGGCCGGGCGTGCAGGATCGTGCGGTACTGACAGGTGTCGAGGTGACGCCAGCGGCGTTCGGGCTGATGATCGTGGAGTGCGCACACGGCGCTGCATTGGCGGCACGGCCAGCGGACTTGCTCGTCGTGTTCGAGGAAGACGTGGACTTCGCCGTCGGCTCGGCGCAGCTCCACTCGCACGACTTTCCAGGGACTTTCGATGCCCAGAATCTGGCGGTATAGCTCGCGGTCTTGCATCCCGCGAGACTACCACCGAGCCTCACTCGCCCACTAGAAACCCGGAAGAACCAAATAATCTGGTCAGTTTTCTCCCGTGGTTCCGGAATACCTTTCACGCTGTGGTCGCCCATCGCGATTTCGGTGGAAGCCCTGGCGCGGCTGATCCATTTCGGATATGTCATCAACTCAACAAACGCATGCTTTCTGGATTCGAACAATTCCCGGGCCTGCCCCAACGGACCCACCGGGTCCGGGGCCCGGCGCGTCACATGGAGTAAAGCATCAGGTGATACCTGTGTCTGGGCGCGCCGCTGAATGAAGTTCACTAGCTCTACTTCAAGCGCTCCGGCTTCTGATCCCTTTAGGACCTCCCTGAAGTTGCCGCCCGGCGCCCACCAAAACTCATCGGCGTCGATGGGAACAACCCAGTCAGCGCCTCTGCGAAAGGCTTCCCGCGCCAGCTCAGTCGTGATCTCGGACTGCTGATAGGTACCCGGATCGCGTATCCAGCCTAGGCGTCCGCTCCGGCTCAGTTCTTGAAGAACCCTGTCGGTGCCGTCCCACGACCCGTTGTCGACGACAAGGAAGTAATCGACGCCCTGATCAAGGTGATGGAGGACGTTGACGCGAAGGATATCCGCCTCGTTGCGCACCATCATCACACCGAAGATCTTCATCTTTCCTGCATGCCTTCAGGCTGTTCGCGTCGGCGCCGGTGATCGGGTAATACCCCGTACAAGCTGAGGTTTCGCGGCCTCACTTTCGGGAAAGTGTCATTCGCCGGCCCCGTGGATGCGGCCTCCCATGAATCTTCACCACACCCCCATCAGGGATTTGAAAGAGAGTGTATCATCACTCGTTGGATCGTTTCATCGATGGGACCAGGACGGAGGCTGACCAACGCGGGCGATCCCGCAGTTAGAAGAGAATCGGAAGTGTGAGTTGACAATCTCTTCAAGCACTAGGGAACCACGCTACCGAGACCCCCAACCCACTCGCGGCCTCATGACTTCCGAATCAAGCGCTCAAAGCGGGCGGGACATGACCGAGCAGGCCACCCGACCTTCCGCGCCCGTGAAGCCGCCGCAATCGCCGGAATGCTAGGTACGCTTCCAAATCCGCCAACGGTGAAAAATACGCTAGAGATAAATGACTTGCCGCAGGGGTAGTACGACGATATGCCAAAATCCTCTCGAATGGCAAGCAGTAGACTAATGGGTGAAGACTGACAACCTCACGAACGGGCGGCCGTTGTCTATGAGCTAGAGTACGTCGCGTGGACGGTACCGGGGAACAGTAAATGCCAAGACTCCCTTGTCCATCTAGAGATCGACCCTGAGTAATGGCCTCAAAACAGTGCATTCCGCCGATCTGGGCACTCTCACCGCTGCCCCACACGGCTGGTGGAGGAACCCCCGGTGCCGGCATCCAGTGTGGAGCCGGAAGGCCCCCAGCCTTCGCCCGGCAGTGCCGGGCATCAGCCCCGGGCGCACAAACCTCGGAAGCGGACGATGAAACGCGTCCTTGCTCTGCTGATGAGCGTGTCGATAGGCCTGCTGATAGGAGAGTTCATTGTACGAGTTCGGGAGGAAGCCGGCCTGCGGGGAGCATGGGCATCGATCTGGGAAGACGATCGCGTTCCCACTTCCTTCGGGGGAGAAAAACAGGTGTTGGCACCCGATCCGGAACTGAGCTTCACTTATAATCCGGATCTCCCCTACGTCAACTCTCTCGGCATTCAGGCGCCGGAAATAAGCGCCAAAGACCCTTCGGGACCGATGCGCGTCATCGTAATCGGCGACTCCGTGGCCGCCCGACCGCTTGAACCACCAAAGGACGCCTGGGTGAGCATGGTGGGGGAAGATCTCACAGGAAGAGCCGAGGTGATCAATGCCGCCATCATCGGATATACGATCTACCAGGAAAGGTTACTGCTGGAAGGCCGCCTCCTCTCTCTCGAGCCTGATCTAGTCGTTCTGCAATACACGCTCAACGACAACGAGAGATTTCTTCACCGCTTCAACAAGGAAGTCGGCTTGTTGTTGACCGAGGAGGCCCGTCGTGCCTTTGTGTCGGACGAGGGGGACCCTCTAGCGTGGCTTCCTAAGAGCAGCTACCTGGTGCTGCGCTTACGGTTCGCTCTCCTGCAATTTCGCCTAAGTCATAAGAGGTACCCCTGGGAGCGCCACGCGGGCTTCGCCAGAGCATGGGAAGAGGTCTCCTGGGAGTTCGTCAGAGACCAGCTTTCAGCGATCCATCAATCAGTCAAAAGCGTCGGAGGCCGCCTCGCCGTGATCATATTCCCCTTCGTGCCCCAGTTCAACAAGAAACTCGTTCAAAGCGAGCCGCAGCGGGTCCTTTATCCGCAAAGCAGGATGAGCGACCTCTGCGAGGAAATGGGAATACCGCTGCACGACCTCTACTCCTTCCTGGCAGACCGGGGAGGGGCGTCGCTGTTCAGAGACCTGGTCCACCTCAACCCAGACGGTCATCGCTTGGTAGCCGACGAAATCGTGCGCTACTTGGAAGAAGGTGATTTTGTACCTAGTAACCAAGGTCAGCTCCCTGATTAGCAAACAAGCCGCTGGCCGCCCGCGATCGCGTCTAGCCAAAAGGGATCAGTGCTCGATTTGACTATAAAGGCGACGTGCAAACGGGCTTTTGAAGTCCCCGATCCGTCGGAGGGCCGAACGCCACACCCCCCTTTCTCCAACAAGTGGCCGTAGGCGGGCTATTCGTCTTCAGCGCCCTAGGCGATATTCTTTCCCAACGTTTGTCGAACAAGTCTGGGAAGGTTGCCACTGCCAGGGGGCGATCGTAAACAATATAGTCGTGCGAACTGTGAGGTTCGGTCACTTGCGGACCAAGGCACAGAATCGAGGAGTTCGCCATGAGGGGTGCGAACATAATGTCCGTACTGCGACCACTCAATACTTGGCTGTTTACGCGGGTTCCCCCTACCGTAATCGGTACAGGTCAAGCGAGTGCTTGCGTCCGGGCTTCGGAACAGATAGTTCCAGCGTGGCTGCGGGTTCCCGATCGGAGACGTTCCCCGGGCTGCGGTAGTTGGTCAGCGTCACGTAGTAGATTGCCCGAAAGTCTGAGAAATCGAGGGTTCCTCCCAAGACGCGCTCATAGTGCGAGCGCCATACCTCGGCGCCCCGGCCGGGGAGGATCGGATGATTTGGGGCGCTCTCGATCCACCACGCCTCATGTACGCGTATGCCCCGACGCCTATTGAGAAAGGGGAACATGGCGTCAGCCGGCGTGCCCCAGATCGGATCCGTAAGCAACAGCAGAGGACCCTTTTCAGCCTCGGTGAGCAAATGGTTGACCACTTGCCGTACCCCGAAGCCGGCGTTCGGGCGGTCGGAGAATAGTAACTACTGTCGGAGGGGGCCAAGGAGCGGACAGGGTCATTGACGATCGCCACCGACCGGGTGGTGAGCGAAACAGCGACCAGCAGGAGAAAAGCTGCTCCGGCAAACCGTCCCAAAGTCGTCTTCCGCAGTTCCACAAAGGCGAGGCCGCACAGCAACAACAACGGCCAGATGTGTGGGAACGCGTAGCGGGAGAAAAACCGCGTGAGAACCAGCACCTGTAGCCCGATGGGCACGGCGGACACCGCAAGCAGCAGCCAGGCAGAAGATGAGCGCTTGGCCAACAGATAGACGCAAGCCGCGACGCATCCAACGACAGCCGCCCACGTAAGGTAAGCTCCCAAGAACTCCAACAGTGGAGCCAGGTTCTCCCCCAGCCCAGCAAGAGGCTCCTGCAGCAACTCGCTCGGCGATGCAAAAAAGTGCGTCTTGTGAAAGACGACGCTATGCGATTCCAGTTGAGGCGCCTCAGGAGTCATCCACCACGAAAGAAGGGGAAATACAGCCGCGACTCCGTAGATCACCCCAAGCCGGCCTGCTCGAATAACCAAGGGGGGACCAAATCAGGCAGTTCGGCCGGGTGAATGCGGTAGATCCAGATCGACTTGCCAACGCGTGTCAACGGTTCTTTCGCTGCCAGCACACGCAACGGTGCAGAGCTTCCTTCCAGCCCCATAAGGTAGTTAATGCTGACGGCAAACAGGCCGGCACCCCGGTGACCTGAAGTCGAAATCGAGGTGTTCACGTCGAACTTATCCGGCCTCGCGTGTCCGAAGTAGCGAAGAATAATGCTAGGTGTTTCGCTTTCGCGCATCCATCTCCCCAGCCGCGCCAAGTCCTGTCCCCAATCCAAGTTGCTGTCCAGCAGGAATTCTCGCTCTCGGCCGCGGGCGATCTGGTTGAAATCGGGGAGGTAGTCCGGGTGGGCTCGTAGGGACTCGCCAACGTGCCACACAAGCAGCAGTAGACCCGCTGCAAGAAGTAACTTCGCTGTTCGGCTACTCATGCGCACTTCGACGCAGACATTTAGCGACCAGGTTAGCACTTACCTGCCCACGAGTCCGTGGACACGTGACAGAACCCGAAAATCGCGTTTGCGACCAATTCTCTTCCCACGTTTCTATAAAGCGCTGCGGCACAGCCTTTGGCTGGGCTTGAGATAGAATCGAGGAGGTTCGGTTTGACAAAGGTCAGAAGATGCTTACAGGGGCACCCTCAATGCCGCTTGATCGACGTTCACGCCTGACCTGGTCTGTTGGTGTGGCGACCACTTTTTTCTGTCAATCATTGGGTTATTCGATGGCTTCCCCCGGTAGCAGCTCAGAGAATGAACCCACGCGCAAAGGTCCCCAGGGACCAGAGAAGCGACCGGCGATGACGTCGCTGCTCGCAGACCCGATTTACAAACAGCATCTGACGGGCGCGCGACACCCTGAACAGCCGGGGCGCTACGACGCTGTGGTCCAGTCGCTCGAGAAAGCGGGATTGCTGGAGGCTTTGCCAAAGATCGATCGCCGCACCGCGACCGAGGAAGAAATCCTCCTTTGCCATACCCCTGACTACTTGGAAACCGTGAAGCGCGACGTTGCCGACGGTGCACGCTCGCTTAGCACGGGCGACACCGTCATCAGCGAGAAATCCTACGAGGTTGCACGGGAAGCTGTCGGAGGCGTGCTTCAAGCTGTTGACGCCGTCGTCGAGGGTCGGGCCGCAAACGCATTTTGTGTAGTACGCCCACCAGGGCATCACGCGACACCTGATCGTGGGATGGGCTTTTGCATCTTCAACAACATCGCCATTGCCGCCCGCTACACGCAGCAGCGGCACAACCTCGAGAGGGTGCTTATCGCCGATTGGGACGTCCACCACGGCAACGGAACGCAGGACATCTTTTACCAGGATGGTTCCGTGCTGTTCTTCAGCACTCACCAGTCACCCTGGTATCCCGGCACGGGTAAGGAGTGGGAAACGGGCGAGGGACCCGGCCAGGGGACCACCATGAATGCCCCGTTCGGGGCGGGGGCAGGCCGAAGCGAGATCCTGGGCGCGTTCCAAACCAAGCTTCTACCAGCCGCCAACGAATTCAAGCCCGACTTGGTATTGGTCTCAGCCGGATTCGATTCGCGTCTCGGAGATCCCCTGGGCGGGTTCACCCTAACGGATCAAGACTTCGCCGACTTGACCGAGTTATTGCGCGAGTTAGCCGACAGACACTCGGCTGGACGACTAGTATCAGTCCTAGAGGGCGGCTACGACCTAGAGGGACTCGGCTTGGCCGCGGCCGAACACGTGGAAGCGCTCAGCTCGGTGGGAAGCTCGTAGTCGGTGCTTGTCTCGACTTCGGGGAATATCGTTTAGGCGCGGGTTTGAAGCCGGTCCATTCTGCCACCAACGGGTCAACACAATTCAAGCCACAGTCATCTTCATCTGTGGGTGAGTATGAGAGCCGAACCGACATGCGCGACCTTCGGAAACCACTTAGCCTCGCGCAAAGGCGGAGTGAACCGTGGCGGATAGCGATCTCCACGTCGTTACCGGTGCTTTCGGATACTCCGGCCAGTACATTGCCCGCCGTCTTCTGAACGCGGGCCAGCGAGTACGAACCCTCACGAATTCACCGCGGCGGGAGAACCCTTTCGGCGGGAAGGTCGAAGTCAGACCGTACAACTTCGACGACCCCAGTGCCCTAGTCAACTCCCTGAGAGGCGCCGCAGTCCTCTACAACACGTATTGGGTTCGCTTCGATCACATCGATTTCACCCACTCGCAAGCAGTGCAGAACACGCTGACACTTTTCAACGCGGCGAAGGAGGCCGGCACAAAGCGTGTCGTGCATGTGAGCATCACCAACCCAGCTGAGGAGAGTGACCTGCCCTACTTCAAAGGCAAGGCGAGACTCGAGGTAGCGTTGAAGCACTCCGGGTTGTCTTACGCCATTCTGCGGCCGACGGTCCTCTTTGGGAGAGAGGATATACTTGTCAACAACATCGCTTGGCTGCTTCGACGTTCCCCTGTGTTCGCAGTCTTCGGGGATGGCCAGTACAAGATCCAACCGATCTATGTTGATGACCTTGCGTTGTTAGCCATTGAACACGGGCGGCACAAGGACAACGTCACTGTCGACGCGATCGGGCCGGAGACCTTCACGTATAGAGAACTTGTGGAGACTGTGGGGCGGGCGATCGGCAAGAGACGGCGTATAGTCAGCATTCCCCCAAGGCTCGGCCTACTATTTGGCCGTTTGATTGGAGCCGCTCTAAGGGATGTCACCATAACGTGGGAGGAGGTCCGTGGGTTGATGGAAAACCGGCTGTGTACGGAGTCACAGCCAGCGGGAGCAACCAAACTGACGGAATGGCTGCGGGAGCATGCAGATGATCTTGGGAAACGGTACTCGAGCGAACTCGCTCGGCGCCGCGACCGGCGAACCAGCTACGAGTCCCTCCGACGCGGGTGACGTCGTAGCGGCATCCTTCAGTGCCCAAGCGAACGAATTCGGGTTCCGGCCGAAGCTCATCGTCCGACCGCACCGATCGCTCTCGGCTTTTCGCCGCTGGTCGGTTACCGCGGAAATGGCGGCTGTGGGTAGCCGGCAGCCAAATGCGTCCCAGAGCCGCCAGGCTCTTACACTTCGGTCCAAGAAAGATCGAACACAACCTGGCACTTGGCGTTCGCCAACCTACTCGCGCCCGAGTGGAATATCTGGCTACGCCCTTATTGACACTGGTGCCTCCATCACGGGTGTTGATGAAGATATTCTACGGGGGTTAAGTGTTGTCCCCATAGACGCAATTCCATCATCAACGCCTAGCGGCGAAGGGCGCTCCTTCATATACCCAGCTAAGATCTCCTTCCCCGGGCTGGGGCTCAGCGAATTGCGAATGGATCGGGTCATTGGCTGCAAGCCTCATTGGCAGACTTCAGATGGGGGAAAAGATGTTGTCATGCTCTTGGGCCGCGATCTATTGCAGCACTTCCTAATGATCTACAACGGGCCCGGCTCAAACGTGACCCTTTCATTCTGATCTCATCTCCACGCTAAGACCCCACTACCCGTCCAGGGACACTCGGCACTGACTTCGCCAGCACCACAAACTAAAACGTCGCAATCGGATTGAGCGGGGAGCCGGTCGCTCCCGGCACGGCAAGCGGGGCGGCCGTCAGCAGAAACTCCCAGCGGTTTTGCCTGGCGGCTTCTTCGGCCACGGCCTCCAGGTCGCAATTATCGAAGATCGGGGTCCCCATGGCAATCAGAACCAATTGGTGGATGGGGTGAGTGTTGCCTTCTACGCCTGAGGGCCGCACATCCAGAGCGGCGTCGCTGCCCATCATGGCAACATCGCGGTCCTTGATCCATCTCGCGCAAGATGCATAGAGCCCGGCTGCTTCTTGATCGGCGTCCCACGGTCCCTTCTCGTCCCTCGCCGGCCAACGACCGGTGCGGATGAAGACAACGTCGCCGCTGGAGACCTTCAAGCCGGCCTTCTTTTCCCAGGCGTCGAGATCGGCCGGGTAGATGGGAGTGCCGGGCTCAAGGTAGGGAACACCTTTGAGGCGCGGAATATCCATCAGAATACCGCGTGAAAAAATCCCGCTCTTGACGGTATTGACTCCGAGCTTGCGGGCGCCCTCGTCGACGACTTCCTCTTGCGAATAGCCGTTGTACATCTTCCCCTTGTGAAACATATGGCAGATGGCATCCATGTGGGTGTGTGCGTAGCCGTGATAGCGGACCTTGAAGGTATCCACGGAGAAGCTTCCGATGGGCCGCAATCCGGTGTAGTCCATTACGTGTTCGAAGGGAAAGTCGTTGTCGGCGGCCTTTTCCTTCTCGACGTCGCGGGCCAGCGAGACGGAAATACCGCTCTTGACAAGCGCAGCAGCTTGTTTGCGCTTGGCCGGGGTAATCAAGTTCAGTGTGCCTAACTCGTCCTCTTCGCCCCAGCGGCCCCAGTTTGACAGCTCGCTCATCCAGCCCTCGACCATCTCTGGAGTCACCTTCGGGGCCGCTTGGGCGCCGCCTTGGCCCGGACTAAATGAGCCTGTGCAGCCAAGCATGAGCACGAGCACTGCGCCCCAAACCGTCCAGCGACCGGACTTTGATCTTCGCATCGTGTGTTCTCCTTGCCGTTCTGTTTCCTGGGGTCCATCCGGGACCGGCGGCACCGCCCAGCCACTCCGCACGAGCCCTGGGCAGACCAGAACCGCCCTAGTGTAGCACCCTGTTTGGCCCTTCCATGGCAACTTGCTGTTCTCTTGCCCATGAGCAATGGGTTGATCGGTAGTAGGTCAGTTTGACTTGGATCGCATGTCGGGACGGGTCTGAAACTTGCGCCAGGGCGGGTCCGAGACCCGCCGCTACCATCAGAGCCCGCGAAACAGGCGGACCGGCGGTTCATTCGAATCGCAAAGTAATCCACGCGTTATGCTAAAGAAAGAGAGCGCTTCCCCGCCCAGTAATTCCGTGGCTGACGTCGAGAACACTTCCAGGATTAAGTCTCTACAGGGACGCAGATTGCTGCTGCCTGCAGTGGCTCTCGTGGCTGTCGTTGCCGTGCTTGTCCATGGAGCTTTGGACCACCAGCCGTCGGCTGAAGCAGCACCCAGCCTAGAGATCGAGCCTGCCCCCGAGCCTCCCACGATTGTGCGGCCCGATCTCGAAAAGTCAGCGCTGGCCTATTTCTCTGACTATTGGCTGCAGCTCGGCGAGCGCGCTAGAAACAAGATTGCGCTCATCGGTCCGCAAAGGGCGCCGGCCATCGTCGTCGTCGCCGGGCTAGCGGTTACCTCGATGCAGGTCGCCGAGGATTTCGTTGCCCAGCGATTGGCACTTCACTTGGCGGAGCAACACTCGGCCCCCGGGCCTGGCGAGAATCCACAGAAGCCGGCAGGGGATGAAACGAGCTCCACGAACAGAATAGATGAAGATCCGTCGAACCAAGATACTGAGTCGGCACTTGCTTCCACTCCCTACCGACTCCTGGGGGTCGACTCTGAGCTTGAACTGGCTGTTTTTGAGCTAGAAAAACCCTATCGAGCCGCGCCCTTCCGTCTGGTAAGCCCGGCGGCGATTCCAGCCGGCGCTTTTGTGGCTGCCATAAGTATCAAGCCTGACGATACGTTGCGGATCAAGCCGGGACACCTGATTTCGGCGAACGTCTTACACGGCCTAGGCGGGTCCGCTGAGTCGTCGCTGGAAGTGTCGGTTGGTCTAGCGGATCTAGGCCCAGCCGCTGCCATCGTCGATCTCGACGGCAGTCTTGCCGGTGTCGCGCTGGAGTCCAGTCGCGGTGGCGTTAGGCTGCTTTCCTCGGAAGCAGTTCTGCGGTCCGTTGAAAATCTGCGCGAAGGACGACATTGCTTAAGCATTGAGGTGGCCGAACTGACACCCGATGCGGCAACAGTGCTGGGCCTCAATGGCGGCGTCGTGATCGAACGGGTGCAAGCTGAATCGTTCGTTCCCGAACCGTCTCTTCGAGCCGGAGACGTTCTGCTTCGGTTCGGTCGGGCGGATATCCGCGGCGTGGAACAATTCCAGCAGCTCTACATCGGGTTCGAACCCGGAAAACTCGTGCGATACGTGGTCTTCCGAAACGGAAGACGGCTTTCCGGAGGCACGGTTCTCCCCAACCGAGACTGCCGGCCTATCACCGAACTCGTGGAGGTCTTCCCACGGATGGGCCTAGCCCTGCGGTGGGTGGAAGGCGGATCATCGGAGACAGGACCGGCGGATGCGGGCTGGCAAGTGGCAGCGACGACCGATCGCTCTCCAGCGGCTCAGAGCGGCCTTCGCCCTGGTGACAGGATCATCGCCCTCAACCAGCGAAAGTTGGACCGAGATAACGCGACCGGTGCTTTCAATCGGTTTGAAGGGCTAGGGCGTGCAGTTGCTTTGACAGTCCAACGAGACAATCGCGTCAAACTCTTAGTTGTTACACCGCGGCCCGACTAGGCGACCATGCGGGAGGCCTGGAAACTAATTGTCCACTTGCTCTCCCGGGTCGGGTTACGGCTGCGAGCCATGCGTCGGTTGGGTCGCCGGGTCGCCCCACGAGTGCCGACATGGGGATGGGCGATGGTCTGGTTTCGCTCCTCCTTCCTGCCCTCCCAAAACTACCTCATCATTCTGGCGATCGTGATCGGCGTCCTAACCGGCTTCGGCTCCGTAGGCTTCATTGTCGTCTTGCACGCGCTTGCCGACTTCGCTCGCGATGACGTAGCGAGCGCACTGGAGATATTCGGCTCCGCCAACCTAGTGCTGCTGCCCGCCATCGGCGGACTGCTGGCGGGTCCGCTTATCAGCCGCTTCGCGCCGGAGGCCAAGGGTCACGGCGTTCCCGAGGTGATGACAGCCCTTGCCACCCGCGGAGGCCGCATTCGCAAGCGGGTTGTGACCGTGAAGGTGATGGCCTCGTCCATGACGATCGGCTTCGGCGGCGCCGCTGGGCGCGAGGGACCAATGGTCCAGATCGGGTCCGCCATCGGCTCTGCGATCGGTCAGTGGGCCAGAGTGTCCACAAAACATGTGCGAACACTCGTAGCGTGCGGTGCAGCCGGCGGCGTCGCGGCCACTTTCAATGCCCCGATCGCGGGAGCAATTTTCTCCATGGAAGTCCTGATGGGCAGGATTCACACGGACTTTCTGCTGGTGCTGCTGACTTCGCTCAGTTCTTGCATGGTCGCGCGGCACTTCCTTGGTAACTACCCGGCTTTCTACCCCTGGGCTTATGAACTTCAGGGCCCGTCTGAGTTGCCGTTGTATTTTCTGATGGGGATTGTGGCAGGACTAGCTGCGATTGTTTACGTACGTCTTCTGTACCGCTCGGAGGATCTTTTTCAGAGCTGGAAGTTCCCCGAATACCTGAAACCCGCCGTGGGCGGCCTACTTGTCGGCCTGGTTCTGCGTTTTTATCCTGAAGTCTACGGAACCGGGTTCCCGGCCATTGAATCAGCCTTGGCCGTGCGGTTTCCCTGGGCGTTGCTTGTCGGTCTGCTCTTCGCGGAAATCGTAGCTAATTGCGCAACTCTCGGCTCAGGGGGATCCGGAGGCGTATTCGCACCGAGTCTCTACATGGGCGCCATGCTCGGGGGCGCCTACGGAACCCTGGTGCATACGCTGTTCCCGGAGACAACCGGAGGGTCCGGCGCCTACGCCATGGTGGGCATGGCCGCGTTCTTCGCGGCGGCGGCCAAGGCGCCAACGACGTCGATCCTGATTCTGTTTGAGATGACCAACGACTACCGCATCATGCTGCCGCTGATGGCGGCGACCGTCGCCAGCGTGTACATTTCTCATTGGCGGCTTCCGCACAGTATCTACACCCTCAAATTGCACAATCGTGGTATCCGCTACCCCTACGAGTACGAGGACCAACCTGAACCGGCCCCACCGGCCGTGACGCCTTCCGCCGAGCCAAGCCGCGCGACCGCGTTTGACAACTAGCCCGCCTGGCTGCCACTCGAACCGTTGGCTACTCGGTCGCGGCTGGACCACGTTGCGGTGCGCATCAAGCGATTGGGATGTCGAACGATAAGAGCCTTGTGGATATGCCAGCTCTCGTACCCGCCCCTAAGGGCGCTGCCAACCCAGACGTCGTACATGGCCTGCTCGAAAATGACCTGCTCGAAAGCCTGGCCCGTATGACCTTACGTGGCTATCAGCCGTCTGCCTTCCTTCTGGTTCGTCTAACGGATGGGCGCGTCAAACTGGTTCACACGCCTCGGGGAGCGGACCAAGCCCGAGAGGAAGCGAGCCGGATCCGAAACGAGTATGGTCCGCTGGCATTGGCCTTCAGCGTGTCGGCGAACCGGGAGGATGCGGGTTTCGCGCTAGCGGTGGACGATCTTGGCGAAGCTTGCTGTTCAGCGGGCTAGCGGCACTTCGGCCGGTAGCGCGCTCTCCTCGCGGCAAACGCAGCGGAACCCGATCGTCGTCACCTTGTGATCCGCGGGACTCCGAAGACGCGCCGCCGCGCGAGTGTAGATGCGGTCAAGATACCAATCTCCGCCTCGCACAACCCGGTACTGCTTGCCAAACTCAGGATTCTCGTAGCTTGAACCGGGGTAGGCGTCAAACCAGTCCTCAACCCACTCGAAGACATTTCCTGCCATATCGAGGGCGCCGTACGGGCTCGCTCCCGAAAGGTATGCGCCGACCGGTTTCGTTGTTACGATGTTCCCCCGCAATTGGGCCTTGTAGACCTCTTCCCACCACTTGGTCCAGATTTCCACGGTAGGGAGCTCATGCTCCGACCAACTCGTCGAGCTGTTCAAGCGGCTCTTCTCCCACTCATTACCCCAAGGGTATCGGCGCCCGTCGGTTCCGCGCGCCGCTTTCTCCCACTCCGCTTCGGTCGGAAGAGACTTGCCCGCCCATTGGCAATAAGCTTTCGCGTCGTCGTATGTCACCAACACCACCGGATGATCGCCGAGACCTTCTGGATAGGCTCCTTGCTTCCAGTTGTAAAGCGAGGCCCAGTCCCTATCAACGAGCGGGTCTTCTCGGCCCGTGGCTCCGACGAAAGCGCTGTACTGCTGCTGGGTGACCTCCGTGCGATCGATATAGAAGCTATCGACACCGATCGTCCTTTGGGGATACTCGCTCTCGAAAAGAACCCGCGAGCCGCCGTAGGATTGATACTCAGCCTCGATTTGATCTTCGGTGCTGCCCAGCAAAAAGGACCCCGCGGGGATGAAAACCATCTCTCGGACTCTTGGATCGTCCGGAGGCAGGAAGCCGGACTCGGCGACGCCGCCGGCCGAGGACGGGGCCGCCGAGCGATCGTCACCGCAGCCGGAGACGAACCAAAGTCCTGACAGGATTAGGATTACCGAGAGCCCTCCGGATTTTCGTGCTGTGCTCGGGGCAACCACTGTGGTCCTGGGCCCTGGCGCGGAGATTCTCAATGCACTGAAGGGTGAAATCTGTGGTCTATGAGAAAAGATTTCGCTTTGAATGATAATCCCATCTTCTCAGGTACGGGTCATCTGAGCGCAGGTAACCTGAGAAGAAGGGATAGTGATCTTCAAAGTTTCAAGCAGCGCGTCCCACAAGTCTCGCTTGCTGACCCGCGAGTCAAGGAAGATAATTCGAAGCGAAATATGACTCGCAAACAGAAACGACGCGGATCTGTCCGGGTGACCGTGAGATCGATCGTGGCCTGTTTCCCGTGTTGGAGTCTTGTTGTTGCTAGCGGGAAAGTAGGGGACACAGGCTAAGATTTTCTGCGCTAAAGGCCGCCAGCGGGGGCCTTCTTGCTGAACACCAGTTCTACTTTTCGAAGCGGTCGAGGCGAAAGCGCGAGATGGGATAGGAGGTCTGACCGTCTACGGCGAGCTCGGCGAGAATCCGGCCGACGAGCGTTGAGAACTTGAAGCCGTGGCCAGAGAACCCCGCGCCAATGAGTACCGAGGGTTTGCGGGGATGGGGCCCGATCAAGAAGTCCTCATCGGGCGTCATCGTGTACATGCACGTCGAGCCCTCGAGGAACCGGAAGCCGGCCTCGGGCATGAGACGCGAGAGCCAGGCGCCCAGCTCGCGGCCTTTCTTGAGATCGAGAGTGCGATCGATCGTTCGGGCTGACGTTGTCTCGCCCTTGGAGTCGTCTGCGGCCTTGATTCCCGGGCCGTGGAGCGGGAAACCGTAGAACTCGGTATCGAAGTCCGCGTAGACCGGTAGCCGTTCGGGCACCAGGTTTTCGGTGCTTTCTGCGCCGAAGTAGAACTTCTGCTGGCGTGTCACGCGAAGCGGCAAGTTGAGATCTTGCAAGAGCTCACCCGCCCATGGCCCGGCCGTGATCACCAGCCGACCGACGCGGAACGCGCCGGCAGTCGTTCGGATTTCCGGCCGCTCCGGACTTAGATCGATCTTCTCAACGCGGCCGCCCGCGATAATTTCGGCTCCAGACTTTTCCGCAACAGAAAGCTGAGCCAGCACCGAGCGCGTGGGATCGAGAAATCCCGCACGTGGGGTGTAACAAGCGATTGAGTCTTCGGGAATGTGAAGCGCCGGAAAGCGCTCACCGACATCATTCGGCTCGAGGATCTCGAAATGAGAGCGACTTTTCTTGATAGCCTTAACCCGGCGCTCGAAGTCCTCGTTTCCCCTTTGCGCGAAAGCCAGCAAGCCCGAAAGGCGAAGGAGAGTTTCGCCCGACACCGCCTCGAGCTCTTGCCAGAGAGGAAGCGCCGCTTCCGCGAGCTCCGTATAGAGCGGATCGTGATAGAGAGTCCTGAAAGCGCGAGAGTGACCGTGGGAGCTTCCAAGCTTGTGGCCTGGCTCGAACTGCTCCAAGCCGACGACGGCTTTCCCCATCCGCGCGAGATGGTAAAGTGCCGCGCTTCCCATGGCGCCAAGGCCGACTACAAGAAAATCGACGTCGCGCATCAGGCGATGCCGTTGGGAAGTTCGAGCACGTAGACCAGGAATTCGCCCGCAAAGACCCGCGGCAAGGTGCGCATAAAAAGAACCCGCCCGCTGCGAGACGAGGGTAGCTCCGCCAGAACCGTTCCGTCGGGGTGACGAATCTCGCCCAGCGTCTGGCCCTTCGCCACCCGCTCCCAAATATCGACCGCGGGAACGAAGAGTCCCGACGCCGGGCTGGGATGGTCAAGCTGCAAATGGCCGGCCTCTTCACCGAGAGTCTCGAAACAGTAGCGTGGGCTCTGGCGAGGGAAATCGCCTGGCACCATCTCGAGGAACGCCATGACGTTGCGGATTCCCTCTCTTGCCAGGGCGCGATCGCCGCTCCGGCAGCGTCCCTCTCCGGGCATCTCGACGTAGATGGCCGGCACGCGTTTATCTCCGGCGGCCGAGAGCGAACGGCCCGGGAGAGCTGTCGTCCCCCAGACGAGATCGAACCCGAAAGCGATGGCGCCGGCTTTTTGCACCTCGTTGATCTCGGGGACGCGGACCGCATATCCGGCAAAGCGCCGGATCGCGTACAGGTTTCCCGCCGCGTGTATGTCGAGATAGAAGTCAGCTTGGCCGACAATGTGTTCGGAAAAGGCGTGCGCAATGCGCTCGCTCAGCGTCCCCGATGGACTTCCGGGAAAAATGCGCGCCAGGTTCTGATGGTCCCAGCCGCCCTCCCGCGTTCCGGCAACGAAGGCCGGGGTATTCAAAACGGGAATGGCCAAGAAGGTGCCGCGGAGGGTTTCCGGATCGAGTTCCTGGAACAGATCCTGAATCGCAATCGGCCCCTCATACTCGTCGCCGTGCACACCGCCCGTGACGAGAAAGGTCTTTCCGGGAGTCCTGCCGCGCACGATGAGAGTCGAGAGGGCGAGCGGCTGACCGTCGGGAAGGGTGTCAACAAGAAGCTGGAGACGCTTCTTGGCGCCCGGAGCGACAGCGTCGAGCTTGAATTGGGAGACGGGGAGTTCTTCGGTCGGGCGGTACATCAGTTTTGGCGGGATGGCGCCGCTATACGAACGGGACCGTCGCTTGAAGGTTTTAGAATGATAATCCCCCTGGTCTACGAGGAAAAGATTCGCTTCTACTCAGTCGCGGAGCCGGCGAGCATCTTAGAAAGCCCGCTAGCCTCCCGCCCCGCGGCACGCGCGCGAGCGGGCACAACCCGGGCCGGAGATGATTCAGTCGACTGATCCTCCTGCACGTCGACGTAGATCTCTACGAGGTTGACGATTCCGCCGTTGAAGTTTTCATCCATGAAATTACTGACGGTCACAATCGCCCGCTGCTTCTCGGCAACTACTCCGTAAACTGCGTCTGGGTCTTTGAACTCAGCCACCTTCCGGGCGATATCGATTTGGACGTCCACGTCTCGCGGAGCCAGGAAGATGTTGCCCCAGTCATAGAGGATCGCAAAAAGGCTCAGGGGGAACAGCTTCACATCTTCGTATTCGAGGAGGACGTCGATCTCCTGGGGCCCCCAGGTTCGCTCCATCGGGCCCAGCGGCGAAGCGCTCGTATTTACGCGCCAGTCGCCGTCGTCGAATCGCTGAAAGCGGCAGACGCCGGCCCAGTAAGTTTCGGGTAGAGGCGCCGCTTTGGCAGCGCCGAAGCACACACTTTGGAAATCGTCCATCGTGTCCGACCCAGAGCGCCGTAAGGCGTCAACGGGTCGCATCTGGGCGCTGAGTGTGATCGCGAAGATCGCGACGCCGAGAGTAAATTTCTTGATCATGACGGTTATGCTCGGTTGCGAATCAAACCACTCGCTTCACCCGGGGTTTAGTACCTACGGAATTAGATTGTCGCGAAAAGTGCCATAAATCCCAACCCCGGTCAGAGCCGCAGGCATTAGGGTCTGTGAAAAAACCTTGGGACAGTCCCCGGTTTTTTCACAGACTCATTAGCCCGCGGGCCCGCGCCCTCACGGGTGTGGCTCTGCTCATTTGCTCCGAGCCTCCCATTTGGTTCCGGCTCGTCCGGATCAGGGCCCGTCCAGTTTGAGCGTGCTGATCTAGCGAGCTGGCGGGAAACCGGCGAGTGCTCCAGAATCGGCTCCTCCGGCAATGTGGATCGACCCGGTACAAATAGAATCTTAATCCAATGGCATCACCCTGACAAGGGCGGATTCCGAGTCTTCCGCCGGGTAAGTACCAGCCCGCACTTCTCACCAACTGACGGCCGAAGCACGCGATAGGACCGCCATTACGTCGTTGCGCTTGCTCACCGTGCTCAACGTAGGGTTCAAGTACGCCCGCATTGTTCAAGAAACGGGGTGCCGAGCGTCGCGCGCCTTGTACTGACAGGCCTCTCACGTGCTTCGCCCCGCCACGCGGCAAGAGAAGCGGGCCAGCCCCTTGCGCACCTTGCCACGGCAGTGTAAGTTGCTGGATTTAATGGTGGTTATGAGAAATTGGCTTTGTTTGGTCATTTTCGTTGCTCCATTGTTCCGCTGCTCCGTTCGTCGCTCCTGGGACAGCTCGTTGTTGCCCCGTTGCTGTTCCTCGGGGCCCGGCCTGCTCTTAGGTCGGGGTCCCCTCATCTCCCGGTGAGGCGATCGCCGAGATGTCGCTGAGCCGGCCGCCCCGCCGTACTGGAAACCCTTCACAACCGATTGATTCAAATGGGTTGGGCGAAATTGGGTTTGGTTGGTTTTTTTCTTTTTGTGGCCTGGGGCCAGCCCCAAGGAGGATGGCCGTTCTGGTGCCATTTTACCATTCGGCTCTTAAACTACTCTATGCCATCGGCCACAAGTCATTGAAAACAAGGACTTGTTAGGTTCGTGACGCTAGCAGCCCGTGGTGAAAGTATGCGTCGCGAAAAATCGGGTACAGCCAGCCAATTCGCTTCAGGCTAAGTGGTTCGTTTCGAGGGCCGTGATGGGCAGCGAATTGGTGGCAGTCCCCATTTTTCGCTCCTGCAGCACTTTTGCCGCGGGCTGCTAGCCCGCATTTCTCGCCACCGTCACAGCGATTGGGGCGAAAGACCCGGCGGCCATGAGCGCACCCATCGACTCACCCGCAAGTCCGGTACCAAATGGGTGTTTCTGGGCTTTCGGGTCGCGGGCGCCAACGAGCGATCAGACTAGGTTTCCTTGGGCGCTTCGGATAAGTTTTCGAATCGGTCCTGGGGGTCGCTCTCAGTGGTTGTTGGAAGACCTCGCGGGGCCCACCCGGGATAGGTAATTTGGCCCATCGGGTCGGTCTCACCACCGAATCCGCCCCGCATGTCAACGACGCTGGTGAATCCGCTGCTGAGAAGAAGCTCGGCGGCTTTCATCGAACGGCCACCCTTCTGGCAGCCGGTGATGCATGGGGCATCCTTGCCGAAGTTGGCCTCTACGACTTCAACGAATTTCGGGTTGAGTTGCATTCTGCCGTAAGGATCCCGGTCCATGACGGGTACGTTTTTGGCGCCGGGAACATGTCCGGCGTCGAATTCCGGCACGGTCCGAACGTCCAAATAGATGTAGCCTTCATCAGAATCGAGCAATTGCTTGGTTTCCTCGGGTGAAATGCGTTTCATCTCCATGTGGATGTTTCCTTATGTCGAATCCGTCTCTGATTAGCGGTTGAGTGCGAGTCAGCACACCGGTGTCTTGCACAGCGTACCAAGATCGTTTGCGGAAAGCACGAAGGGCCTAGTCGCTTTGCGGGAAAGGAAGCCCACCGAGTAGGGATTCTCCCTCAGCGGTCGTAGGAATCTAAACCGCTTCAGCCGCCGTATGAATTGCCGGCTGAAGTGAGCGTGGTTTCGTTGTCTAATAGAGACGCGTCAGAGGGGACGGCTTGGAACGAGAATTCTGACAGCGCCTGAGGTCGCGCGGACCCGGTCCACAGCCCCGAGCAAAGAGAGCCAGAGCGTAACCACAGGTCGGGTTCGGGAACTGTCCCCGATCTCTCTTACTCCTCAGAAAAAGCCGCAGGTCTCTGCGAGCCCTGCGCTACGCGCTTTCGTGGAACTTTATCTACCCTTTGCAGGACTTGTTGCCCGACGGCCCCTTGCACTTATCCGAGCAACATTCGCCGGCTGAGGTACAGGATGCGCCTGCCGGGAAGCCGCCTGGGTTTACACATCCATCGCTCTGACAAGCTGCATCGAAGCTGCAGTCGGAATCCGCGCAGTCCACCAGCCCGTCGCAGTCCTCGTCTACGCCGCCCGAGCAACTCGTCTCGCTTCCAGCGGTGGGCGTACACGCGAAATCACCCTTGCAGGTCTTTTGGCCGCCCTTGCCCTTGCACTTGTTCGAGCAGCAATCTCCGTTTGAACTGCAGGTATCGCCCGGTTGACCAAGGAAGCAACTCGCCTGGCAGGCGAGATCGCCGTCGCAGTCGGAATCGCTGCAGTCCGTTCCGCCTCCGCAGTCGTTGTCGATACCGTCGGTGCAACTGGTCTCCGAAGCGGCGCACGGGGTGCAGCCCGAAGTGACGAAGCCATCGCAGGTGGTGTTACAACCCAGCGTCCCGCTCTGGTAGCCCAGGCTCTCGCACGTCGCGCCCACCAGATCCGACCCATCGCAGAGCTCACAGTCTTCGGCCACGTTGTTCCCGCAATCGCGGCAGTCAGTGTCGCCACAGTCGATGGGGCCGTCGCAATCGTTATCGTCCTCGTCGGAGCAGAAGCCGGCTTCGGAACTGATGCATCCCGTGGAACTCGGATATAGGAAGCTGACGCCATCGATGTCGTCTTGGTGCAGGCTTTGGCGTACACCGCCATAACTCGGCTGCATGACCGCACCAGGGACATTGGAGTGTCCCAGGCCCAAAACGTGGCCGTTTTCATGAAGCATCACTGTTTCCACGTCGTAGTGGTTCACTCCGTCAGTAGCCCAGGGGAAGTTCGTGTTTAGCGCGATGTCCGCTTCGTCGATGCTGGTGCCGTACCAGGCAACGGCTAAGGTGCAGCAGCCCCCTAAGGCCAACCAGCCTACGTCATTGTTGCCGTCGAACGCCTGTGCCCCGGGGCACTCTTGGACCAACGAGGGGCAGCGGGTGGTCGAGCCGCCAAAGAAGAAAGCAAAGCTCGAGGTTGGCTCATTCGTCCACGTGGCCTGCTTATTCAGGAGGGCCTGCAGACCAGCTCCGCCCGAGGTGGGGTCGTTTTGGGAGTTATAGTATTCCGTTACAATATCGTTGCCGGGGATGCCATCGGAGAACACATCCCAGACCAAGCCAGTGGTGCTAAACTCATCGCCTTGAAAGGGACGAGCTCCCTGCCCTCGCAAGGCCTCTAGCGCTACCTCGTTTTCGTCCAGCCCGGGAGGAACGACTACCCACATGTGGACAATTACATCTCGTCCCGCCACCCGAGCTGCTCCAAACTTGCTCACGACCCGGGGTTGCGCCGAGAGCGCCGCGACACTCCCCAGCACGAGACCGGCTATGGCGCAGAATCTAACCAGGATTTCCGATTTGGCTCCTCTGACGGCACGAGTCTACACCCTCACCCGGCGAAGCGCAACCATTTCTCCACCCGAAAGAGGCGGCGGCTGAGGCGGGACCGATCGAGCCCCCTTCTTGCCCCTCATGGGGGCTGATCCGCCGCTGCGAAGTCAATTTCGCAGACACCCTTCCGAGCTTCCGTCCTCAGTACTCAGGTTTCGCATTCGGCAAGTCGCGTGCTACCCGCCCGGCACAGGCAGCGCCCAGATCCTCCGCAGCATGTCGCCAAACAGGCGCCGGTTCAGATGTCCCTCCGCGAACAAGAGCCAGTAATACCGCGCGTGTTTAATTAGCCGTCCGCCCGTCTTCATCAGCCGGTGCTGCAAGCTCGTCAGCGACCAGCTCTTGATCCGTTGCGGCAGCCCCAGCCGCCGCCACAAGTTGCCCAGGTTATAGGCCAGCACGCTGAGCTGCAAGCGCACCTCGTTCGCCCGGAAGCGATGGCACGACAGCCGCGTCCAGTGCGTCGCTTGCTTACCTTCTTTGATCCACTGCTCCGCCGTGCCGCGCTTGTTGTAGAAACGCACCACCGACCGGCTTGGCAAGCTCATGTTCGTCACGATAAAACCGACGCGCGCGAATAGCTCGCCCTGGTGGTGCTCGACCTTGGCGACAACTCGTCTGGGCCCCTTCCAGCTCTCCGCCTGATAGCGAAAGCTCTTGTAGCGCACTAGCGGCTTGCGGCCGGGCCTCCCCGGCGGACGAAACAGGATGTCTTCGATCTCCAGCTCCAGGCTCTTATTGGCCGGAATGCGGATCGCGTAGTCCGCGCCGCGCTCCTCCAGTGCTTCGTAGATCTCGGGCTTGGCGAAGGCGGCATCGGCGCGAAAGGTGACCTGTTTGCCTTCGGCCAGTTGGCGCTCGATCTCCGGCAACAATAGCTCATCCCAGTCCTCGGCGCTGTGCACGTTGCCGGGACGCAGCTTGGCAGCGAGGCAATCACCATGACCGTTGAACAAAAGCAACGGGTGGTAGCAGACCGACTCGAAGTGTCCGTTGTAGGCACTGCCTTCCTGTTGGCCATGGACCGGACTCTCGGTGGAGTCCATGTCCAGAACGACCCGCTCGGAGTCGTCGAACGCCTCCGCTTGCCCGACCAGCTCTCGGTTCAGCGCCATCAGCCCCAGCAGGTTCTCTTCGCTCGCCAGCATCTCCGTCTCGAAGCCGTGCAGCGTCGAGGTCAAGGCCGCACCGCGATCCCAGATCTTCTGCGAGCCGATCAAGCGAAACGTCGGGTCAGCCGACACTCGGACGGCGTCGTTGACGTCCTCGTAGCCTGCCAAGCGGCTGTAGACCGACTGCCGCAACAGATCAGCGAACGTGAACTGCTTGTTTGTGCCTTGCCGGGAGTCGGTGAGATGCTCGCCGATCAGTTTCCCGAGTCCGAGTCGCTCGTCCAACTCCCGAACCAGGATCAAGCCACCGTCGGAAGTGACGTGCGATCCCTGGAAATCGACTTTCAACGAGCCGTTGAAACTTAGCTGGAATGGCTTGGTTTGTTTTTCACCCATTGGGTGTTGGCCTCCATGGCGTCCTCATCGGGCTCTAGCCCCTATGAATAAAGACGCTCAAGGCCGCCGGAAGGTCGAGAGGTCTGAATCAAATTGGAAATGCGGGTAAATGGGGTATCCACTTGACTCAGGTGACCCCAAGATGTAGTATGCGCCTTCGTGGAGGATTATCCACGCGACCTGCTCGAGTTCGAGGTACGCTTCGCCAGCGAAGAGGCCTGTAGCGACTATCTGTCCGCGTTGCGCTGGCCGGAGGGTTTCCGCTGTCCGGGATGCGGGCATGAGCGGGCTTGGCCGGTGCGCAAAGTGTGGTTCGAATGCGCTCGCTGCGGGCGGCAGACGTCGGTGACCTCGGGCACGATCTTCCAAGACACACGTAAGCCGCTGCGGCTGTGGTTCCGGGCGATCTGGCACGTCACTTCGCAAAAGAACGGGGTCAGCGCGCTGGGTCTGCAGCGCGTTCTCGGGTTGGGCAGCTATCAAACCGCGTGGACCTGGATGCACAAGCTGCGGCGAGCGATGGTGCGTCCGGGGCGGGAGCGATTGGCGGGCGTAGTCGAGGTCGATGAGACCTATTGGGGCGCTGAGGAAGAGGGTGTGAGCGGCCGGCAGACCGAGCGTAAAGCCTTGATTGCAGTAGCCGCGGAAGAGAGAGGCCGCGGGCTAGGACGGATCCGCATGCAGCGCGTGCGGAACGCATCGGCGGCCAGTTTGATGCCCTTCGTGGAGGAGTCGGTCGAGCCGGGAAGCGTGGTGCACACCGACGGCTGGCTGGGCTACGAGCCGCTGGAGAAGAAGGGCTACCAGCATCGCATCGTCTTTCTGTCGGGCCGCCGCAAGCAGGCCTCGGAATTATTGCCGAGGGTGCACCAAGCGATCTCGTTGCTCAAGCGCTGGCTGCTGGGCACGCACCAAGGCGCGGTTAGCCACGAGCATCTGGACTACTACCTCGACGAGTTTGTGTTCCGCTTCAACCGGCGCAACTCACGCAGCCGGGGAAAACTCTTCTACCGCCTTGTGCAGCAGGCAGTCGCCGTGGACCCAACGCCGTATCGATCGATCGTCGCCGACTGGGACGCTGAGGCCCCGTGAGCCCAACCACAAGATGTTGGGGTTACCTGAGTCAAGTGGATACCCCATTTGCGGGTATAAAGATGGCTTTGCTCATTACGTTCTCCAGTTAGGATGTTGTGAAGTAAGGGTCGGCTGTCCGAGGAAACAGCAGTCTGTGCCTGAGTGATCGCCCAACCGCCCCTGCGACATTAGAAGTGGAAGCCCTCATGCTTTGCGACCTTCATGACGGATTTCGAAGACTGGTTTTGGCTGGGGTCCTCGCCTCAGTCTCCTTATCGACCGAAAGCTGGATTGACCTACACTCCCCCCCCTGAAACACACGGGAGGAAGTCCTCTCTGACCATAGCAGGCACCCTGCCGCTTGTCCATAGCAGATTCGTCGTACGACTTTAGTCATAATTCTTGCCTCGAGCTCTTGCCTAGCTCCGCAAGAAGAGAGAGCCTGTCAATGCACATCTCTCAGCGACGTACGAGGTCTAGCTACTTTCCGGCGCAAAAAGGAGAAACTGCGTGGTGGCTGGGTACAGTCAGCCAATTTCGCGTCCGAATGCGCCCGTAAGTAGTTGATTCTTTGAAGGCGCGAAATTGGTGACAGTCCCCGCCCCGAGCGCTACGCGTATTTTGCGCCGGAAAGTAGCTAGGGAGCCTGTGGCGAAAGTCGCCAACCCACCACAGTATGGGCGTGCATCTAGGAAGTTATTGAACTGAGGATCGTACGCAAGGTTCCGCCCGCGGGATTGCCTGCGCCACCGACTTTTGCCAGGGCGGGCTAGCCCGCATTTCTCACCACCTGACGGCCGAAGCACGCGATAGGCCCGCCATTACTTCGTTGCGCTTGCTCACCGTGCTCAACGTAGGGTTCAAGTACGCCCTCATTTTTCAAGAAACCAGGCGCCGAGCGGCGCGCCTTGTACTGACGGGCCTCTCACGCACTTCGCCTCGCCACCTGGTGAGAAAAGTGGGCTAGAGCCGGACGATTTTGGGGCTTTCGATTCCCGAGAAGCGATTCCTTGTGTCAACGACCAGGCGGGAGAGCCTGAGGAGAAGATCGTAATCAATGGACGAGTGGTCGGCAACGATTACCACACAATCGGTTGAGGCTACGGCTTCCAGCGGCTGCGACTCCATCTCACCCGACTCTGTCAGAAGCCGAGGTACGTGAGGGTCAGTGTAGGTCATGGTCGCCCCCCGCTTTTCCAGCAAAGTGATAATGTCCAGCGCGGGGGACTCTCGAATATCCGAGACATCGCGTTTGTAGGCCACGCCGACCAGGTGGATACGGGATCCCTTGACGGGCTTGCTGTGTTCGTTAAGCGCCGCCTGGACTTTGTCGGCGACGAAGCGGGGCATTTGACTGTTGATCTGCGCCGCCAATTCGATCAGGCGCGCCTCGTGGCCCGTCTGCTTCGTTTTCCAAGAAAGATAGATGGGATCGACCGGAATGCAGTGACCGCCCAGCCCAGGGCCGGGATAAAACGGCATGAACCCGAAGGGCTTGCTGGCGGCGGCCTCGATGACTTCCCAGACATCAATGCCCATGTGATCGCACATGAGCGCCATCTCGTTCGCCAATCCGATGGGTTCTTCCGGGTTTCTAGTGGGCGAGCGAGGCTCGGTGGTAGTCTCGCGGGATGCAAGACCGCGAGCTATACCGCCAGATTCTGGGCATCGAAAGTCCCTGGAAAGTCGTGCGAGTGGAGCTGCGCCGAGCCGACGGCGAAGTCCACGTCTTCCTCGAACACGACGAGCAAGTCCGCTGGCCGTGCCGCCAATGCAGCGCCGTGTGCGCACTCCACGATCATCAGCCCGAACGCCGCTGGCGTCACCTCGACACCTGTCAGTACCGCACGATCCTGCACGCCCGGCCGCCGCGCAGCGACTGCTCCGAGCACGGGCCGCGCGTCGTGCGACTGCCCTGGGCCGAGGCTTCCAGCCGCTTCACCGCGCTGTTTGAAGCTCTCGCGATCTCGTGGCTGAAGGAAGCCAGCCAGCAAGGCATCGCCGAGTTGCTGGCGCTGAGCTGGGACGAGATTCACGGCATCCTGGAACGCGCCGTGCAACGTGGGCTCGAACGTCGCGCGGCAGAGCCGATTCCCTACCTGGGCGTCGACGAGAAGAGCTTCCGCAAGCGCCATCGCTATCTCACCGTCGTCAACGATCTCAACCGCTCGCGCGTGTTGTTCGTCGCCGAGGGACGCCGCCAGGCCAGCCTGGACGGCTTTTGGAAGACGTTGAGCGCAGAGCAACTCGCCCGAGTCGAGGCCGTCGCGATGGACATGTGGGATCCTTACGTCGCCTCGACCCGGGAGCATCTCGACGAATCGGAGAAAAAGATCGTTTACGACAAATATCACATCGCGGCGCATCTGGCGAAGGCGGTGGACCAGGTGCGGCGGGCGGAGAACAAGCGTTTACTGGCCCTCGGCGACGAGCGTTTGACAGGCACGAAGTACGCTTGGCTGCGGCATCCGGCGAACTTTTCCGAGGACGCCTGGCGCGAGTTCCGCGCGCTGCGCGAAAGCGACTTGAAGACGGCGCGGGCGTGGGCGTTGAAGGAAACGGCGATGCGGCTGTTCGACTATCGTCGCGAATCGGCGGCGCGAGCTTTCTTCGAGCAATGGCGCGGCTGGGCGAGTCGCAGCCGGCTGACGCCGATGGTCACCGTAGCGCGGATGTTGACGGCTCGCCTCGAAAACATACTCACGTATCTGAAACACCGCAATGGGGTATCCACTTGACTCAGGTGACCCCAAGATGTAGTATGCGCCTTCGTGGAGGATTATCCACGCGACCTGCTCGAGTTCGAGGTACGCTTCGCCAGCGAAGAGGCCTGTCGCGACTATCTGTCCGCGTTGCGCTGGCCGGAGGGTTTCCGCTGTCCGGGATGCGGGCATGAGCGGGCTTGGCCGGTGCGCAAAGTGTGGTTCGAATGCGCTCGCTGCGGGCGGCAGACGTCGGTGACCTCGGGCACGATCTTCCAAGACACACGTAAGCCGCTGCGGCTGTGGTTCCGGGCGATCTGGCACGTCACTTCGCAAAAGAACGGGGTCAGCGCGCTGGGTCTGCAGCGCGTTCTCGGGTTGGGCAGCTATCAAACCGCGTGGACCTGGATGCACAAGCTGCGGCGAGCGATGGTGCGTCCGGGGCGGGAGCGATTGGCGGGCGTAGTCGAGGTCGATGAGACCTATTGGGGCGCTGAGGAAGAGGGTGTGAGCGGCCGGCAGACCGAGCGTAAAGCCTTGATTGCAGTAGCCGCGGAAGAGAGAGGCCGCGGGCTAGGACGGATCCGCATGCAGCGCGTGCGGAACGCATCGGCGGCCAGTTTGATGCCCTTCGTGGAGGAGTCGGTCGAGCCGGGAAGCGTGGTGCACACCGACGGCTGGCTGGGCTACGAGCCGCTGGAGAAGAAGGGCTACCAGCATCGCATCGTCTTTCTGTCGGGCCGCCGCAAGCAGGCCTCGGAATTATTGCCGAGGGTGCACCAAGCGATCTCGTTGCTCAAGCGCTGGCTGCTGGGCACGCACCAAGGCGCGGTTAGCCACGAGCATCTGGACTACTACCTCGACGAGTTTGTGTTCCGCTTCAACCGGCGCAACTCACGCAGCCGGGGAAAACTCTTCTACCGCCTTGTGCAGCAGGCAGTCGCCGTGGACCCAACGCCGTATCGATCGATCGTCGCCGACTGGGACGCTGAGGCCCCGTGAGCCCAACCACAAGATGTTGGGGTTACCTGAGTCAAGTGGATACCCCATTACACCGCATTACGAACGCGGTCAGCGAGGGGTTGAACTCAAGGATTCAATGGGTCAAGGCCACGGCGCGCGGTTTCCGCAATCAACAGAACTTCATCAACGCCATCTACTTCCACTGTGGGAAACTCGATCTGGCTCCTTCGCCCACTTAAAACCCGGAAGAGCCATCCGATGTTGATCATGCGAAACGTGTTTTCCAGTAGCTTGACCATCTCGGCCACCCGTGTAGTACTAACGGGAACCACGCGGTCCATGAACTGCGAATAGAACAATCGGGGTATGCACTTGACTCCCGAGACCCCAACATATAGCATGCGGGGCTGTGGAGGACTACCCGCGGACGCTGGAGGAGTTTGAGGGGCGTTTTGCCACTGAGCAGGCGTGTCGCGAGTATCTGATGCAACTGCGCTGGCCACAGGGTTTTGTGTGTCCCCGCTGTGGAGGGCGGAGAGCTCGGCCCAGCCGGCGGGGCCTGCTGCGGTGTGGGCAATGCGATTATCAGGCTTCGGTGACGGCGGGCACGATTTTCCAGGACACGCGCCTGCCGCTGCGCACCTGGTTTCGGACCATGTGGTGGGTGACCAGCCAGAAAAACGGGGCGAGCGCACTGGGACTGCAAAGCATCTTGGGTCTGGGAAGCTACCGTACCGCCTGGGCGTTGCTGCACAAGCTGCGGCGCGCGATGGTGCGGCCCGGCCGAGAACGGCTCAGCGGTCGCGTGGAGGTCGACGAGACCTATGTGGGGGGCGCAGAAGAGGGACTGCGCGGACGGCAGACGCAGAAAAAAGCACTGGTAGCCATCGCCGCCGAGGAAGACGGCGCGGGGATAGGAAGGATCCGTATGAAGCGCATCCGCGGAGCGTCCAAGCAACAGCTGCACGGCTTCATCCAAGAGGCTGTCGAGCCCGACAGCACGATCCACACCGACGGCTGGGAAGGGTACGTCGGCCTGGAGGCGCTTGGCTATCGGCACGAGTACGACTTTCTGGCCGGTTCGAGCCAGTCGGCCTCCGAGCTGTTGCCCCACGTTCACCGGGTGGCTGCCCTGTTGAAGCGCTGGTTGATCGGGACGCACCAAGGCGCTGTGAGCCGTGAACACCTGGACTATTACCTGGATGAGTATACGTTTCGATTCAATCGACGACGCTCTCGTCACCGGGGAAAGCTCTTCTACCGGCTTGTACAACAGGCCGCGACCGTTGGGCCCACGACCTATTCAGAGATGGCCCAACACCTACGCGGCAGGCGGACCGGCCAACCACAAGATGTGGGGTAGTCGGGAGTGAAGTGCATACCCAGATAGAACAATTCCCCCATGCGGGTGCAGGCGGGCGTTACACCTCCGATAACTTTAGGAATGTTACGGGTATGGTAGTCGCGATTGCCGGGATCGACCCGTTCGGGCGAGTAGCACAGAAAGAAGTCTTCGCCCACCTTCAGCCCCGAACGCTGCAGCATAGGAAGGATGACCTCTTCAGTAGTGCCGGGGTAGGTGGTGGACTCCAGAACCACGAGCGTGCCGGCCCGCAGGTGAGCCGCCAACTGCTCGGCCGCCTGCAAGACGTGACTTAGATCGGGATCCCGCGTTTTTCGAAGAGGAGTGGGGACACAGATACTAACGGTGTCGAAGTCCGCTTCGCCCAAACCATCTTGGCGAGCCTTGAACGCACCGGAGCGGACCATTTCAGACAGCGCCTTCTCTTCCACGTCCGACACATAGGATTCCCCGGCTCGAACCTTCTCCACCCTCTCCCGGTCTTTGTCCACTCCGATTACGGGAAAGCCAGCTCGACCCAGCTCTACAGCCAGGGGAAGGCCCACGTAGCCGAGTCCAACGACGCAAGCCTTTGCTCGGCGCGTGCGGATCTTCTCGCCGAGTTCCTCGGCGATGCGGCCGCTTAATCTGACTTCGGACGCCGACTGCATATGGCCAATTATCTCATAGGGCTAGTCCCGGACCATGGAAGTAGTCGGGCGGCGATATGCTGATCTTTAGGTCCTGGAGCTGGTGTAACTTGGCTTCAGTATCATTCGGCGTCTCGCAGCTCGCCCCTCAAGTCGCGTGTTTCCCCGGGGCAACACCATTCCCCAGTCGGAATGGCCTGACCCGGCCGATTAGATAACAAGTAAAGCGAACAGGAGCATCACATGCCGATTACCGCTAGTCCTCCTTCGACCATGAGGCCGCTGGGGCCAGTCCGGGTGCAACGAGCAATCGCCCAACTCCAAGACCTTCCAGGGTCCCTGCCCACAGCACAGCAAGCGCTAAGGCTCGCTGTCGATCCAAGGACCGGCACCGCACAGTTGCAGCGCGTCCTTTCGGGTGACCAGGCAATGACAGCCCGAATCCTCAAGTTGGCAAACTCGGCATACTTCGGAGTCGCATCGGAAGTAAAGACTATCTCCATGGCGATCAATGTAATCGGGTACGCCAAGCTTCGGGTGCTGCTTCGGCACATCCTGGTGAGCGGTTTGTTCGACTCGCTTTCCGCCGACAGGCCAGGATCGCAACAGATCCGCGAGATGTCGACGGGGGCAGGGGTCACGTGCCACCAGGTCTCCGCAGCCAGTCGATGTGGAGACACCGAGGAAATGCTGAACGTCGGCTTGCTTCACAACGTTGGTGAGCTGGCCTTGTCGTGGAGTTTTGCGGACGAATATCAGCGCATGCTGAGCCTGGCGGATTCCATAACCCCTTCGGCGGCTCAGCTCCAAGTCTTCGGCGTGGATTCGCGTCAGGTAGGCGTCTGGCTGGCCGAATCCTGGGCCTTCCCGAGGATGTTCACCTACGCGGTGGAACACTGGCCGGATCCGCGGCAAAGTCTGTTTGACAAGCCCTTGCGCCGCTGTCTGTGCGTGGTCCACATAGGCGTTCGGCTGGCTCAGTCCTGGCAGCAACAAGTCGATAGCGACCACCTGGATATTTCCGAACAGATCCTCGGCGAATTGAGACTTGCGCCGGAAACCATCGCCGAGATCTACGTTAACCTGCCGCAGGAGATAGATCGCATGCGCGAAGCGACCCAATGAAGCGGGGCCGAGCGATTACCGGTTCAGGCATGAGGCCTATCCCGGTTTGGGGCCTTTTCTTCGCCCCAGCGATTGTATATTAAACCGCTGCTTTTCGACGCTGTTTTGCTTGACAACGCGGTGCCGCGAGCTTGCCTCCAACCTATACGCGCGCTACTCTAAGAGACTTGTCTTTGAGCATCTCTTCGCGAGTCACGATAGCGAGGACCAATTCCACAATTTTCGCGGTCCACACAATATGAAACCACCCATTCCTGATGAGATTATTGAAGAGCTGCGGAAGTTTGACGCCGCCACGCTCTCGAATGCCATCGAACGCCTAGATGTACGCGACCGTATAGAAGGTTTCACATCTCGCGAGGTGCGCTGCCGGTTTCCCGAGCTACCGGCGATGGTCGGCTATGCGGTCACCTGTACAGCGGACAGCACTTACCCGGGCAAGCCGCGTGTGAACAAGTTGAGGGAGTTCATCGACGCGGTTGAGGCCGCGCCCAAGCCGGCTGTGGTCGTGATCCAAAACACGGGACATGACTCTCTGAAAAGTTGCTTCATCGGCGACATGATCTGCGCCGCGTACCAGAAACTGGGGGCCGTCGGCGTAGTCAGCGACGGGGGCTACCGGGATTTGGAGGGTATCCGAAAACGGGCCCCCGGTTTTCACATCTTCGGACCGGGGTGCGTGGTCTCTCACGGCAACGTCGTCATTATGGACATCGGCGTCCCGGTGACTGTGGGAGGCATGCCGGTCGAACCCGGCGACCTGCTGTACGGTGACGATAACGGCGTCCTCCGGATCCCGAACGAGCGGGCGGCGGACGTCGTAGAAAAAGCGAAGGTCGTGCACGACGTGGAGGGCCGGCTATTCGACTACCTCGAGAAAAACGACTCGGTGACAGCCGAAGATCTGAAGCGGGAACTGGGCATCTGAATTTCCCCTCCCCTGAAGCGATGACCTTTAAAGTTCCCCTCTATTCCGGCCCGCCGGCCTAAGGAGACAAGCGCCAAATGGGCCTGACATCCGTTGACTGGATTGTCGTTTTCATCTATGCCGCCGTAGTCGCCGCGGTGGGCATACGCGTCATCAAGCGTCCGAAGTCGAGCGAAGGGTACTTCTTGGCGGGCAGAAACGTCAGCTGGCCCTTTATCGGCGCATCCATGCTGGTGTCGAACATTTCGGCGGAGCACTTCGTCGGCTTGTCGGGCCTTGCCTTCGCCATCGGCTGGGCGGCGGCCGGCTGGGAACTGATCGCGATCTATTGCATGGTTCCGCTGGTGCTGTTGTTTTTGCCCTTCTACGTGAAAAATCGGTTCTTCACGATTCCCGAGTTTCTCGAGAAGCGCTTCAGTCCCGGCTCGCGGACTCTTTATTCCGGCTACCTGATCGCTTGGTCGATTTTTACTCGGCTTTCGGTCGGGCTTCTGGCTGCGAGTATCGCGTTTCACGAGATGATGGGTTGGAATCAGTGGGCAGTCATACTCATCATCGGTTTCGCGGTGGCCGCCTACACCATGGCGGGAGGCCTATCGGTCGTCATCTACACGGACTTCATCCAGACCACCGTATTGATGATTGCCGGGCTTGTCCTGGCGGTGCTGGGGCTGCAGGCCGTCGGAGGATTCGAGGGTCTGAACGCGAAGCTGCCCGAAACGATGGTCGGCATGATCAAGCCCATCGACGACCCTGATCTGCCGTGGCTGGGGTTCTGGGTAGCGGTACTGCTGGCGGCGAGTGTGAATTGGTCCACCGACCAGGTGCTCGTGCAGCGGTGTCTTGCGGCCAAGAATCTCGATGAGGGCAGAAAGGGCGTGGTTTTCTGTCAGTTTTTGAAGCTGCTCACGCCGCTCATTCTCATCCTGCCGGGACTGCTTGGCTACGTTCTTTTCAAAGACTCGATTACGGAGCCTGACAGGGCTTACCCTGTCGTCCTCCAAAACCTGATGCCGCAAGGCTTACTGGGTCTTGCGGTGGCCGGCATGGCGGCGGCTCTGATGGGCCACCTCAGCTCTTCGTTCAACTCGATCGCCACGCTGATATCGAGGGATTTCTACCTCAAGTGGCGCCCGGGCGCGAGCCAAGAACGTCAGATCGCCGTGGGCCGGTGGGCGGTTTGGGCAGCCTTTGGACTCGGGGTTGCCTGGGTGCCGGTCATCGAACAGTTCAAGTTCATATGGGATTATCAGATTCGGGTGGGGATCTACCTGTTGATGCCTTACACGGCGGTGTTTCTCCTGGGAGCCTTGTGGAAGAGGGCCAATACAACTGGCGCCTGGGCGGCGGTCATTGTCGGGCTTGGGTTGGCGCCCATCATGGTGGCTGACTCACAGATGCACTTTCTGCCAATCATCAAAGACATTGCGATCTTCAGGCCCTACCTGAACTCGTCGCTGTTGAGCCTAGCGGCCTGTGTCATTGCCATGGTCGCCGGCAGCCTGATGACGGCGCCGCCTCCCCAAGAAAAGCTCGTCGATACGACGTTCTCTCTTAGAGATTGGAAGCAGGGGAAGTACGTCAAAGAGGTAAAACAACGCATGCCACTTGCCCGGAACTACCTCACCTGGATGGCGCTCGTTCTCATCATCGCCACCTCGATTTTCGTGATTAACCGCTAGGCGTGGTAGAAGTGAAGGTCGCGAAAAATCGGGTACAGCCAGCCAATTCGCTTCAGGCTAAGTGCTTTGTTTCTTGGGTCATGACGGGGAGCGAATTGGTGGCAGTCCCCATTTTTCGCTCCTGCACGACTTTTGCCACGGGCTGCTAAGGCGTGGTGGTTTGCGAGGCGTTCATTGAAAAACTGGGATCAGCTCCGTGCGGGGCCGAGCCCATCTATCGCCGGACCCAACTTCTCCCGCAGGCTAGGATCAAAACAAGTTGATTTCTTCAGCAACCCTCCAAGACTAAAAAAATCAAGGAGTCAACCATGCCGGACATGAGCAAACAGGGCGTCCAGCCGCTTTTCGATTTTTTGCAAGGCAAGTCAGCGCAGATAGAAGTTCCGCGCATCTCGAAGATTGATCGCTGCGGGTTGTCGTACACGGACAAGGTCGCCCTGATTACCGGCGCGACGAAAGGTATGGGGGAAGGCTGCGCCAGGGTCTTCGTGGACGCCGGGGCCAAGGTGATGATCTGCGGACGTGACACCGGGGCCGGAAGCAAGGTAGCGAAGGAGTTGACGGCAGCGGGTCCGGGCGAATGCGTCTTCGAGAAGTGCGATGTCAGCAAACCAGACGAAATCCGTGCGTTGATCGAGCGCACGATCGAACGCTTCGGCCAACTCGACTGCTTGTTCAACAATGCCGGCTACCATCCCCCGATGGGGCCGATCGATGACTTCACCCTGGAAGATGTGACTAACCTTTTGCAAACGAACTACGTAAGCCAGGTCATGGCCTGCAAGTACGCTCTCCCTCACCTGCGCAAAACCAAGGGCAGCATTATCAACATGGGCAGTTGCACGGGGGTACTCGGACAAGAGGGCGGCGCTCTATACGCCGGCACGAAGGGCGCCATCAGCGCGTTCACGAAATCACTCGCCATCGAGGAAGCGCGCCACGGTGTTCGGGTCAATGCCGTGTTACCCGGCAACATCTACACGGAAAGTCGAGCCCGGATGATCAAACAACTAGGCGCAAAGGGAGCGGAGATCGACCGCTGGGCGGAGGGGAACCAGCCGATCGGCCGCAGCGGAACGCCGGAGGAAGTCGGCCAAGTAGTCCTCTTCCTGGCCACGAGTGCGGCTTCCTACCTGACCGGGCTCGAGCTCATGATCAGTTCCGGGATCGAGCTGGGCACCGGGCTGAAACATCCGCCGCTCTGGTTGTGAGGCATGACGCAGGAGCTTCGCGCGACGGTGTTGCGAGAGACCGGCGGACGGATGAGCCGAGATCTACGGGAGCGACACGTCGCTCATCTCCCGCTCACCGGGGGGAAGATTATGGGCATACTGTATGTCTTAACGTACAGTTAGATGTACAATAGAGAGAAGCCATGCCAGAAGAAATACCGATTACTGAAGTACGAAGCCAACTCACATCCCTCTCCAACCGTCTCGCCAAGCGGCCGCAGGCCGTAGCCGTTACCCGACGGGGTAAACCGGTGCTCGCCATCCTCCCTTGGGATCTCTACGAGACACTTACGGAGACCATGGAGATCATGGCCGACGAAGAGTCGCTGCTTGCTCTCCGTCAGGGAATCCGAGAAATCGAGCGGGGCAAGGCGATCCCCTGGGACCGTGCCAAGAAAAAGCTCGGATGGTAGGCGGTGATCTTCGACATATTTATCGCGCCCACCGCGCTCAACATGCTCGCGGGGATTTCGGACAGAAGGGCGCGGGTCAAAATCCGGGAGCGAATCGATGCCCTCGCCCGAGATCCGGAGAAACAAGGCAAGCCCCTCACCGGAGAGTTTCTCGGCTATCGAGCCGTTCGCACTCTCGGGCAGCGCTATCGGATCGTTTACCGGGTCAGCTCCGCTGAACGCAAAGTCTGGGTTGCAGCGGTGGGTATTCGAAAAAGGGGGAGCAAGACGGACATTTACGAACTCGCACAAAGGCTGTTGCGTCTCGGCCTCATTGAGACTCCCGCGAAAAAGCCCACTCCTCAGAAAAAGAAATCCAAGCGAGGAAAACGCGGCAGGGGGTGAGTGGAGATCGAGGGGCGCGTCTAGGCAGTTGGTTATTGCTATCGTAAAAACGAAACAAAGGAAGCAGGAGGCACGGCTATGCTTGGATTGTTACTGCTTGTTGCGGCTCTTAGCGCCATGCCGGTTTCGGCTGAAACCGAGGCTGCCTTTTACGTTGCTACCGATGGCGACGACGCCTGGTCCGGCAAATTGGCCGCGCCGAATGCGGAAGGGACCGACGGTCCTTTTGCCACGCTCGAAAAGGCACGCGGCGCTGTGCGCGTGGTGATCGCTGAAGGACTCGACAGGCCGCTTACCGTGATGGTTCGCGGCGGCAAGTACTATCTGGCGGACACGTTTCTTCTTGAGAAGGAGGACAGCGGGACGCGGGACCACCCGGTCACCTACCAGGCCTATCCGGGAGAGGAACCCATTCTGAGCGGGGGCCGAAAGATCACCGGATGGAAGCCCTACAAGGGTAAGATCCTGCAAGCCGATGTTCCCGCGGCTAAGGGAGGCAAGTGGCGTTTCCGGCAGTTGTTCCTGGACGGCAAACGTCAGATCCGGGCGCGCACTCCCAACTTCGATCCTGAAAATCCCCTCTACGGAGGCTGGGCGATCGCGCAAAAGCTCAGGGAAGGCCGTTCCGATGCGTTTGAGTACGAACCCGACGTGATCAAACCCCGCTGGTCAAAACCGACCGAGGCTGAAGTTTTCCTGGTACACACGATGGGACTCACCGACATCGTACCCATCAAGTCGGTTGACGCGGAGAGTCGCGTCATTACGCTGAAGCACCGCGTGGTCGATCACTCGGCGATGCCCTACGCCTTCTATCGAGGGCCGCACATGTCGATCAGCGAGGGTTATCACTTCTACGTGACGAACGTATTGGAGGAGCTGGACCAGCCGGGCGAGTGGTCTCTCGACTCGGAAGAAGGCGTGGTCTACTTTTGGCCCCCGAGCGGTTCCGTCGAGGGCAGGGAAGTGGTCGCACCTGTACTCCAAACTCTGATTGACATCAGCGGCGGCTCTCACATCACCATCTCGGGATTCACCTTCACCGAGACCACCACGGGAATCAACATGCATCGCGGGGGCCAGGAGGGCTACGGCGCCATGCTGCCGACCCAAGGGAGAAGTTACATCGGCGAGGCCGTGCATCTCGAGCGGGCCGAATACTGCCGCATCGAGAACAATCATTTCTACGGCGTCGGCGGCAACGGCGTCTACGCCGAAGGGTACAACCTGCGCAACGTCATCCGGCACAACGAGATCAACGAAGCGGGCGGCATCGGCGTCTGCCTGATCGGCAGCTATTATTCGAATCCCGCCAAGCCAAGGAGGCATCCGCTTTATAACGAAGTCGTCGACAACTACATCCACGACAGCGGGGTGTTCGACAAATACGTGGCCGGCGTATTTCTCGGGCTGAGCGAAAGCAACATCATCGGGCACAACCGCATCGAGAACATGCCGCACCACGCCATCAACTTGGGGAACAGCGGATTCGGTCGCAACATCGTCGAGTACAACGAGATCCGCAATGTCGGCCGCGAGTCGTGCGACAAGGGAGCCATCAACATGTGGATGGAAGATCCCTACGGGCTGGTCGAACGGCAGGCGGAGCGCTCCGGCCATGTGATTCGCTACAACCTGATCGCCGACTTCGAGAGCCAGCGCTTGGAACAGGGGACGCTTAAGCCCTGCAATCCAGCGTTCGGAATCTACCTGGATAACTACACCAGTAACAGCTTCGTCTACGGGAATATCGTCGTCCGCAGCGGCAGCGTCGGTATTTATTTGCAAGGAGGGAAAAACAACATCGTCGACAACAACATCGTTGTGGACTCCTTGTGCGCGACGCACATGGGTGGCTGGTGGCAGCCGCAGATGGAAGGCTTCATGACGGGCAACCATTTCACGCGCAACATTTTCTACAACACCGACGACAGCCCGAAGGTCATCCACCGGCACATCGGCTTTACCACAGAGCCGCTCAGCGACGCCATCGGTGTCTCGGACTACAACGTGTTCTTCAGCGCGGGCGGGGCCGGGTTCACCATTCGAGAAAGTTCTTCCCCGCTGTCGGACATGGAAGAATCCAAAAGGACCTACCCCTTGTGGCCGAAATACGAAGAGATCCCTCTCGAAGAGTGGCGGAGGATGGGCTTTGACACCCATTCGGTCGTCGCCGACCCTTTGTTCGTGGACCCGAAAAACGACGACTTCCGGTTGAAGCCCGATTCGCCGGCCCTGAAGCTCGGTTTTCAGCCCATCGACCAGAGCAAGATCGGGCCCCGAGAAAGGCCGAAACACAGTCCCAGATAGTCGCCGCGCACTTTGGATTTAAGTCGATGTGTGTAGGGGCACAGCATGCTGTGCCCGGGGGTTGGCTAGCGTTTCCCAAAGCTATACAGAGCCTTCAGCGTTCGAACATAGATCCGTCCGTCCGCGATCGCGGGGGTGGCGAAGCACTCGTCGTCCAGCCGATTAGTTGCTAGGACGTCCCACTCGCCGGTCGCACTCAGAACCGTGATGGCGCAACCTTGGCTCACCAGGAAAACTTTGTCGTCAGCGGCGACAACCGACGCCCAGTAATCGTCTACTGCCTCTCGTACGCGAGCCTGCTTGAGAACTGTCTCGCGTTCAGCGTCAAGGGCCGTGACGATCCCTCCGTTCTTCACCATGTAGATGACGTCTTTGTACAGCAATGGTGAAGGCGTATTGGGCAACGACTTGCGGTAGCGCCATAGAACGTTCGTGTCGGTAAGATCTCCCCGGCGGCCGTTCGGCCGGATGGCGACCAGACTGTTTTCACTTTTGAGCCGCGCGATGTAAAACTTCCAGTCATGCTCGCGGACGAAGCCGTCGTTGTCGATGTCGGCGTTGATCCAGTCCCCCGTGAGCCGGGGATGCCGACCCTCGTCTTTGGCGATTTTACCGTCTTGGTTGGCGTCGTTCTCGGCCAGCAGTTCCTCAAACGCAGGCAGCTCGTGCGTGCTTCCCGCGCCCCCGATTCCCTCGCCGTAGGCGTTGACGTAGATCGCGTCTCCAACGATGATGGGCACGCACTTTACCTGCCACCCGATCTTCCGGACCCACCACAGTTTTTCTCGCGTTGCGAGATCGTAGGAGACGACCTGGTAGGAACCGGGGACCACCAACTGTGGCCGTCCGTTCTGGGGACGGTAAACACCCGGAGTGACAAAACCTCGCGTGAACTCGGGCCTCTCGACTCTCCAGCGCAGCCGCCCGTCCTGCTGGTCTACGGCGATCATGAAGGAACTTCCGTCGTCCTGGTCGCAGACGAGAATGACCATGCCCTCCGCTAGGATCGGAGAAGACGCAGAGCCGTTCGTATTGTTGAAAGGGCCAAGAGGAACTCGCCAGCGCTCCTCACCGTCCGCGTCATAGGAAAGCAGCCCGAAGTCACCGAAGAAAACGTAGACATTCTCGCCGTCGGTCGCGGGGCTGGGGGTCGCCGGCCCGTGAAGACTGTGGAAAGGTTGTTGGCGTGGGCGGGGAGCTCGACGACGCCAGAGGACCTGGCTGCGCTCCCGCTGCAGGCAAATCGTCAGCAGTTTGTCACCCTCGTAAGCCGTCACGAAGATGCGATCTTCCGTAAGCGCCGGTGAAGAGTGACCCGGAGGCAGGGCAGTTTTCCAAATGACGTTCTTGTCCGGACCAAACACTTCCGGCAATCCCGTCGTGTCGGCAACTCCGAGGCCGTTGGGACCTCGAAACTGTGGCCAGTCGGCAGCCGGGAGTCGGGTGGCCGGCAACCACATCACGAAGATCGAGCAAACAAAGGCGCGAAATCGAATGTGAGCTGTCATGGGAACTCTACTGGCGTGAAACCACTAGCCTATCGCAGCCTGTGGGGAAAGTCCTTCGCCTCGACAAATGGGTACACGAAGATGTGAAAAAATGGTGGGTACAGTCAACCGCGGCGGAAGAAGCCATCGCTCTCCTGGCGCTCGGCGCCGGCGACCACAAACCGGCGCATCTGCTGCCGCGTGAGACGGTGAGCATGCTCCATGGTGACTCGCCTTCACCTGCCGTGTGCCCGGACCCGACCGCTGTGCTTTCCGGATCATCTGGTGTTGGAAACACTCCCCCCTTTCAGGATCATCTTGCATCGGATAACTCTCGGAGCGACAAACGATGGCTTGCCTATAATACGGTGATGGTTTGCCCGTTGTGCGAGAAGCGCAAGGCCAAGCGAGACTGCCCGGCGAAGGGCATGAAGATCTGTTCCATTTGCTGCGGCAGCGAACGGGAAGTCACCATTGATTGCCCCTTCGAGTGCCGCTATTTGCAGGAGAGCCGACAACGAGAATACAAAGGCAAGCTCGATCCCAAAAACTTTCCGTCAAAAGAGATTCGCATCGATCAGAGTTTTTTGAGAGACCATGCCGAGCTGCTCAACATCTGCGGAAGAAGCCTGCTGGAAGGCGCTTCGCAGACACTGGGCGTCGTGGACCGTGACGCGCAAGAAGCTCTAGAAGCCCTCGTTCGTACGTACAAGACCCTCGACAGCGGACTTTATTACGAGAGCTGGCCGGCTTCGTCGCTGGCTCAACACGTTGTGGATCATCTGCAAGAGAAAGTGCGAAAGTTTCGCGAGGAACAGACCCGCCAGACGGGAATGACCCAAACCGGTGACAACGACGTTCTGAGGACTCTCGTGTTTCTCCAACGCATGGCCCTCGACCGAGACAACGCCCGTCCGCGGGGAAAGGCGTTCCTGGACTTCCTGCGCCTCCATTTCCCTGATCCAGAGCAACCCTCCCCAGGGTCCTTAATCATTCCCGGCGTTTAGGGGAGTCGGCCTACGCTGGGAAATTCTAGTGCTAGACTAATCGGTTAGTGGAGCCGGGAAAAAAAGTTGGGCTGATCGTCTTCGGTCACGGCTCCAGCATCGAACAAGCCAACGAAGGCGTCCGCCGAGTTGCCGAGGCGACGGCTCGTCGTTGCGGCCTTTCTTTATGGGAAGCTGCGTTTCTCGAATTGGCTCAGCCAAATCTCGAAAAGGCGGTCGGCGCGTTGGTCGAAAAGGGGGCCGGCAAGATCGTCGTGGCGCCCTATTTTCTGACGATGGGAGTGCATCTGCAGCGCGACCTGCCTAACATCATGCAAGAAATCTCGGCCCGGCATCCAAATGTGAATCTTATTTGTTCCCCTCCGCTGGACCGGCATCCGGGACTGGTGGATATTCTCGCTGACCGGGTGCAACAGACAATCGCGTGATGCGAAGAGGGACCGGCGGCTGGGTGAAAGCGGCACAGCTTCGTGATGAAGGCCGAGGCGATGTCCCGGGCTCCTCGCCAGATAGGAAAATTCAATGCGCAAACTTTACCGTTCGACTCTGTTGCCGTTGGCACTCGGCGTTCACCTTGTCGCGGGGTTGGGTTTCCCTGCGACAACTGAAGTTCAGGAGGCTTCAAAAGTGATGCAGGAGGCGGCGGATCGTTTTCTGTCCCTGATGGAAGAAATCAGCGAAGAACAATGGGATGCAAGTGCCGCGAGTAGCCGCCACAGCATCGGGGAAGAAGCGGAACACATCGCCTTGGCGCATCAAGATCTGCAGAACCAAGTCGTCAAGGCCATGCAGGCGCCCGCGCAGCCGGAAACAGCGAAAGAGCTGGAAGGCAAGGAATTGCGGCTCCGGCAGCTGATGTTGCAGGCATCGAAACGAGCCGAAGGCTACCAGCCTCCGCAAAAACTAAAGACCAAACCCGAGGTCTTGGAATTCTTTAATGCGGCCCACCGGAAAGCCATGCAGAAATTACGGGAAGGGGGATCAGCGCTCGGGGTACATGTCTTCAAGCACCCCTCGGCCACGTACGGCGACTTGACGGCGCTTCAATGGTTCCACTACATCGCCTACCACAACATGCGGCACTGCCACGTGATCGAAACCATCCTGGCGAATACGGAGTCGGCCGGGGAGTAATCGATGAGTCGGCTCTGGTCGGACGAGCGCATTGTCCGGTTCGAATGCGCTCAAAACATCAGGGTATGAAGCCGCCAGGATTGCCGGCCGAACTCGAAACTAGGACCGCCAAAGTGGCGGTCGCTACCTGTGGTGCGGCCCCGTCCGAGTAGACTCTCCGTTAGAAATGTGGGCTGCTGGACAAACAAGATTGCTTGTCCCACTGAGTTCTTCAGAAGTCTACTAGTCTACTGTGGCGGCACGGCCTGCTCGACGGTGGTTCTTGGGGCCGATCACCGCGCGTAGTAACCCGCCCTGGCGCGCACTTTTACGCCGCGCCGCGTCACTGCGGCATGAACCGTCCGCCACTCACCACGGAACACTTGGTTCTTGGGGTAATAGGCGACGCTGTAAACACTGCGCAGCTCGTCGGCCACGAGCGGGAAGACCGGCTCTAGATCTTGGATCGATAGCGCCGGGAACAGTCGCCCGCCCGACGCGTCAGCGAGCTTCTGCATCCTCCTACGGGCTTTTTGTGACCAGCCTTGGCCGAATCGTTCTCCCGAGCGGAGAAAAACCGGATAGATCAAAGCATCGACCTGACCCGCAGCTTGCACCAGCTTTTTGAAACTCACACGGGAAGGCATTTGCTGGCGGCTGACCTGGTTGTCAATTCCATCACTGATGACGATCAGGCCGTTGCGCTCCCCGGGGCGGTATCGCAGATCTTCCGCATAGGCCAACACGACCGTGTCGTAAAGCGGTGACGCCCCCGAAACATCCGGGATCCCCCGGATGGTCTTCAGCAGCCCCTCCCGCTCGGCGGTAAGTTTGGAGACAACGTGGAAGACTCCTCCGGCCAACGCGTAAAGGGCCACTCGATCGCCCGGTCGGGCCAGCCCAACGAACTTCGCCGCGGCTTCCCGCATCGACGCCCGGTCGGGCCGCGTACTGCCGCTTAGATCGAGAAGGATTGCCAAGTTGAAGGGGACATCTTCGGAGCCGGCGAAAGCGACCTCCTGTAGCACGCCGTCCTCCCATACTTCGAAGTCCTCCGAGCTTAAACCCGTTACCGGCTGGCCTGCCTCGTCCGAGGCGGCCAGAACGAGGTTGACCATGCGAACGTCGGAGCGAAACAGCAGACTGCTGTCGTCGACCGAAAAGTCGGCCTTTGGCCGCGTGGTTGCGTTTCTCTTGAAACTGCTCGGCGCGGGGGGTCCTCGCAAGATCTCCTCGAGCACAGCAGGGGCCTGCCAGGGGAACTTGATAGGTGACTCCTTGGGAATGGGGTGGTCGGTCAACTCGACTTCGCCCGGGCTCTTGGCCTTGACCCGGAACTCCCCGTAGGCGCCGAAGGGATCATCGAGCCGATCGCGAAGCCGCCAGATCGTTCTCTCCGGTGTCACGTCGATTCGATTTCGAGAAAACTTGAGACCCCTAGCGATTTTTACCTCTTGCGGCTTTTCTTCCGCGTCGAGCCGGATGCGGGTAATCCGCCATGGGGCCGAGAGAAACAGGTCGCCACTCTCAGTCTGAAGGCGAGCGCGCCGTATCATGCCGGTAACCGCGATGGCACCGCTGGTGGTTGTCGCCTCGAGCAAGAAGTCGAATGGGAGCCGGATATGGAGATCGATTGGCTCGCTGTCCGGAGGATCACAGCGCACGACAATGCGGCCTGGCGCCCGAACAATGCGGATATCCTCCTGAGTAAGCTTGCGGCCGGTGCTTTGCCCCCGAATTTGCAGCCCCGCTACCTGGCTGGCTTGTACGTACACTCCTCCCACGGAGTTGTGGACTTCCAGCGTCATGGCCGAGCTGCCTGCCGCCGCCCAGGCGATCAGAGCAACGCTCGAAAGTAGCCTTCGGCCGATGTCCGTGGCGGCGAGCCTTGTCACCCCCTCATGGTAGCTTGGCGGTTAGGCTCGCGGCCTCAGGGAGGGCCTTGCGGTCGAGGAAGGTAGCAACGGCCTGTACCTAAATCAGCCTCCGCCTACACGGTCTCTCGGTGCCACGAAGCAGGAGTGCTACAATCGTCCCGAAAACAGGATCGATCCGTGGATACCTGACGCTCTGAGAGAGACAGCCATGCCGGATGAAACTAAGCCCTTGGTGGGCGTGATCATGGGAAGTCAGTCTGACTGGGAGACGATGAAGCACGCCGATGAAATGCTCACGCGCTTCGGCGTAGCGCACGAGTGCCAGGTGATGTCGGCGCACCGCACTCCGGCGATGACCACCGAATACGCGAAGACGGCTGAGGAACGAGGCATCCAAGTTTTGATCGCCGCCGCCGGGGGAGCGGCGCACCTGGCAGGGGTCGTTGCGGCCCATACTCTGCTACCCGTGCTCGGGGTTCCCATCCAAAACGCTGCTCTCAACGGAATGGACTCGCTGCTTTCGACCGTCCAGATGCCCGGAGGGATCCCCGTCGGCACACTGGCGATCGGCAAGGCGGGAGCGACCAACGCCGCCCTGCTTGCGGTGGCCATCCTAGCCAACCACGACCCGCGGTTGAAGAAACAACTAGTGCAGTTTCGCGAGCAACAGGCTGAGAAAGTCCGCAACGCTACGTTGGGATAGCCGACTCCCGGTGGCCACGCAGGCACGCACCCTCACAGCGATTCCGGATTCGCCTCGCCCTGGAACGCCCGCGGCATGAAAACGGAGGCGGCGAACGCGGCGTACGCATTTTTGCGTACCGTGTCGCCATTCGCGGCAACACGCCTCGATGGCGCGCCGGCCCGCCCGCTGGGCGCTGGAGACCCATGCCGACAGGAATGTCGGCACGGCACGCTGAAAGCGTGCGCCACGTCGGTCTGCGCCAAGTCGGCCTAAGTCCCGATGTTTGTGGTAAACCTGAGTCCATGCTTCGCTGCCGAGTCATCGTGCCTTGGCTGCTTCCGGCCATCCTAGCGACAGAGGGGAAAAGTCGGTCAGCCGAAACTGCATCAAATCCCTTTCCCCGACCTCGACAAGTGACTCAATGAGTAGCGCTAGCCCGTTTTTCTCACCACGTGCCGAGGCGAAGTGCGTGAGAAGCCCGTCAGTACAAGGCGCGCGCCGCTCGGCGCGCGGAAGCGTACGTGAACAGTACGTTGAGCACGGCGAGCAAGCGCAACGCTGTAATGGCGGGCTTATTGCGTGCTTCGACCGTCAAGTGGTGAGAAATGCGGGCTAATCCCGGGAACACAAGTTCGCCTCCTAACCGGCGTACGCTTTGGGTCGTGCTTCTGCTTGCCGCTCTGGCATTGGCGGTTCTGTTCGTTTGGAAATCCGGCCTGGCAGTAAACCTCGGCAGCCGCGACGACATTGTGGAGTGGATGCGCCGGCGTGGCCCCCTGGGACCGCTTATCTGTATCGGGATTCAATTCCTCCAAGTCGTGCTATTCCCGTTCCCGGGCGAGATCACGCAAGTAGCGGCCGGCTATGTCTTTGGCGCCTGGGAGGGATTCCTTTACTCCCTGATAGGGATCATGCTGGGAGAGGCCTTTGATTTCGTGTTCGCGCGACTTGTCGGACGTCCGGTCATAAGCAAGTTGATGGGTGGACGGACTTTGGCCAGGGTCGACAAGCTACTCCAACCACTCCAATCGCGCAAGGGACGCTATGCGCTTTTCCTGCTTTTCGTGACGCCCGGCATGCCCAAGGATGCCATGTCCTATGGAATTGGGTTGTCACAAATCAGGTTGCGGGAGTTCATGATCATTACGGGATTGGCGCGAACGCCGGCGCTATTGTTTAGTACCCTTTTCGGTTCGCAGCTCTACGAGCGAAACTGGTTTACGCTGGCACTGATCGGTGGAGTGGCGGTTCTCGTAACCGTCGGTTTTTACTTGTTCGAAAAGGGGCAACAGAAGCGAAGCGGGACCCCGGAACCCCCTGCGACAACCTCCGGGGAGCACTGAGTGGGAGACAGCTGTCTGCAAGGAGTCGGAATGTGAAAGTGCATCGTGACCGCTACCCATGGGGAATCAAGGGGCGTGATCTGGCCCTAGGCGTGAGGACCGCCGTGGTGGGTGTGCTGGATGTTGGAGCGGCGTCTTCGCCCGATGCCGCGACGTCCGTCGAAGACGCCGTCGAGGGTGCGCAGAGGATTCAGGATCACGGCGCGGACCTAATCGACCTGACTGCCCAGCCTAGCTTTGCCACTCCGGCCGTTATCTCCGCGGATGACGAACTGCGTCGGCTGGTTCCCCTCCTTCGGAACTTGCGACGTGACCTAGATATTCCGGTCTCGGTGACAACCTGCCACGCCGATACCGCGGAAAGGAGCCTCGCCCTTGGGGCAAACGTTATCAACGACTGGAGCGGCCTTTCCTTCGACCCCAGGATGGCCGAGGTCGTCAATCAGCACGACGCCGGCCTAGTGATAGGTCATGTTCGAGGGACTCCCGAGAGCTGGCCGCGACAGCCCCCGCTTCCCAACCTCATGCCGACCATCAGGCGAGATCTCGAGTCGGCATTGGGTCGCGCGCGCAGCGCCGGGATCGACCGCCGCCGAATTGTTGTGGACCCCGGCCTCGAAATGGGCAAGCGAGGACAGGAAAACGACCAGATCCTGGCTGATCTGGACCGTCTCAGAGCGCTTGGCCAGCCGATCCTCGTGAGCCCGTCCCGCAAAAGGTTTCTCACCGAAAGCGTTCGGTCCCCCGCCAACGTCCGCTTGTTTGCGACTTTGGCTGCTGTTGCCGTAGCGGTTGCCGCCGGCGCACACGTCGTACGGGTTTACGAAGTGGAAGAGATCGCCCTAGTGCTGAAAGCGGCCGACCGAATACTTGAAGCCGCAGCGGGCCAGTCCTAGCCCCAATACTAGTTACTTAACGACCACGGATGCTCGAATTACTTCCTAGGATTGCGAGCTGGGCGCAAAGGTTTTAGGGACACGGAGGGTGGCAGCCAGGCGGCTCCCCGGGGGCGACATGTCGGACCCGGGGACCGGCGAGATCGCCGGTCCCTACTGCTGCGGCTGGTGACGACTCAAGTAGGGACTACTGCCGCAGCTGGTGACGACTCAAGTGGGGACAAGCGATCCCGCTTGTCCAGTGCGACATGTCGCGGCGGTACATGACAAACGGCGTCATGCGGGGAAATACTCGTTGGTTCCATCACCGCTAATGTCGACAGTGTTGGTGCTAGCCCGCTTTTCCGGTTTGAACTAAGTACTCCATTTCATAAATTACACTCACGTTTCGGGCGGGCGTAGGCGGGCACAGCATGCTGTGCCCCTACAGGTCTGTTAGGTGCCTGGAAATGGAGGGGCGCGGCGTGCGCCACATCCGCCGCCTCCGTTTTCATGCCGCGGGGTGTACGCTGCCGTTCGAAAAGGATGTTCTCGGTGAAACTCTACTTGCGGCTGATACCGTGCGCTTCGGAAGTGGCGGGAAACTCCAGCGCCGTCAAGGCGGCCGTTGTCTCCACACTCTCGGGTGGCTCGATGCCGGCAGCCCGAGCCATGGCGTGGACCGGTAGATTCTCGCTGACGCGCTCGAATATCATCTCGCTTCGGTTCGGATCGAGATCTACCTCAATCAGGTCGCCGGCACGAATCTGCTCGGTGGCGAGAAGGTTGGCCATCGGATAAACAAGGGCCCTTTCGATCGCCCGCTTAAGATGGCGTGCACCATATCGCGCATCCGTCCCTTCGTGCAGCAACCGATCCTTCGCCGAGGCGGAAAGCTGGAACAAGAACGGCGTGCCGTGGAACACCCGTTCGTGAACCCGGGCCAGTTCAAGGTCCAGAATCTGACGCAATTGTTCATCGCCAAGGGGTTTGAAAACGACGACCTTGTCAAGGCGGTTCATGAACTCCGGGGTAAACTTGCGCCGAGCGGCCGCGATGCCGGCACTGGAAATACTGTTCGTCATCTTCTCGCTGCGAGGATCTTTTCCCGCGGGTCGTGGACCGCTAAAGCCCAACCCCGGGCTCATCAGCGAGCTTATTTCCCTGGCCCCGAGGTTGCTGGTCATGAAAATCATGCTTTGAGAAAAATCAACCCGCCGGTTATCGCCCAGCGTCAGAGTAGCTTTATCGAGGATACCCAGCAGCAGGTTCCACAACGCGTCGCTGGCCTTCTCAATTTCGTCGAAAAGCACGAATGAAACCTTGACCTTCTCGGTGTGGTGCTGGCTAAGCACCTCCTGGCTCAACAGGGGATGGGTCTCGCGATGGCCGAGGTAGCCGGGGGGCGACCCGATCAGTTTAGCGATCTCGTGGCTATGCTGAAACTCGGCGCAGTCGATCTTGACTACAGCCCGGGCAGCGCCCAACAGCGTTTCGGCGATCGCTTCCACCACCCGCGTCTTGCCCGTTCCTGTCGGTCCCAAGAACAGGAAGTTTGCAATCGGTCTGCCAGGGCTGTTGAGAGAAGCCACGTAAGTCTGATAGGCGTTGACGATTTGTTCAATCGCCTGCTCTTGTCCCACAACCCGGCTGCGCAACCCGCGCTCTAACTGCTCGGCTTCCCAGCCTGTCAGGCCCGGGTCGAGTCGTTTTCGTATCGCTGCTTGTGCCACGTCATTACTCCTCAATCGTCTAGTAAAGTTCACGACTGAGCCGGCCTCAATCATACTTACTTATCGGCACAGGGACAGTGCGGCTATAACCGCGCTTTCCTACAACAGCTCAGCCTTTCAGACGGCAAAGTTTCTACCTCCAGTTTAGCTGCGTCGGCCATGCATTCACGTCGATCGCGAACATCACTCCGCTGAAAACAAAAGAGATATTTGCCGCGTAATGATGTGACTGAAGTCGTCCGCTGTAGGTCACTCGCAACATTTCTATCGTGTTGGACGTTGGCGGCGATCGCTGGGTGACACCTAACTTAGGATCGGTGCGTCGACGTACGTCAAATCGATTACACTTCCCCTTGGGCAGTTTCGTGTCGCGGGGGCACTCTCTCGAAGCAGCGTTTCCGGAAAGCCTTCGCGGTTGACGAATAGCCGGTGATTGTTGCATGCTTGCCCGAAAGTAGATGACTGCACAAACCGTTTACACTCGTTGGCGTCATCTCTTCTTCCGCGCCTTGAATGAAGCTTACTCGTCGATCCGAAACAGGCGTCGATCGATGTTCGGGATCGCATCCACAAGCTAATGTCCGCTATGGCCCAAGAACCTTCGTTGCCACTCAGCCTGAACCTCAACGTTCGCGGGCTGAAGCCCTCCGCGACGCTGGCCATTAACGAGCGCTCTGAGGGGATTAGACAACAGGGCCGTAAGGTCTACAAACTGGGCTTGGGACAATCTTGTTTTCCGGTCGTTCCGGTGGTGGTCGAAGCGCTCCAGGCGAACGCTTTTCAAAAGGACTACCTGCCGGTCAAGGGGCTCCCTGAGTTGCGCGACGCTGTGTCGCGCTATTACTGCCGAGCCCGCGGGGTCGAGTGCCGCGGGGACGACGTGTTGATCGGCCCGGGTTCGAAGGAACTGATGTTTCTGCTGCAACTGGTTTACTACGGCGACCTTATCGTGCCCACTCCGACTTGGGTGTCTTACGCGCCGCAGGCGCACATCATCGGGCGTCATGTTCGCTGGCTGCGAACCCATGCGGAGAACCGTTGGCGGTTAACACCGGATGAGTTGGAAAGCCTTTGTCGTCAAGACCCCGGTCGTCCGCGCCTTGTGGTTCTGAACTACCCGGCCAACCCCACCGGGGGCACCTACGAGGCGGAAGAGCTAAAGGCCCTTGCGGAAGTCGCCCGAAAAAACAATGTGATCTTGCTTTCCGACGAGATCTATGGAGAGCTTCATCATCAAGGCCGACATGTTTCCATCGCCCGCTTCTACCCGGAGGGTACGATTATCAGCGGCGGCCTCAGCAAATGGTGCGGCGCGGGCGGCTGGCGCTTGGGAGCGTTCGCGTTCCCACCGGGTTTGCGGTGGTTGTTGGATGCCATGGCCAACGTGGCCAGCGAAACCTACACCTCCACCTGCGCGCCCATTCAATACGCCGCCGTGCGCGCTTTTTCGGATGGACCACCGATCGAACGCTACCTAGTTCAGTCGCGCCGCATCCTCTCGGCGCTAGGACAGGAAATCGCGCGAAGATTGCAACAGGCCGGGGTCAAGGTCGCACCGCCGCGGGGAGGGTTCTATCTGTTCCCCGATTTCGGTCCCCAGGCGGACCAACTTCTCAAGCGAGGTATCAAAACCGGCGAAGAGCTCTGCGAGCCTGCTGCGGGACACGGGCGTGGCCATTTTGCCGGGAAGCGAATTCGGCCGGCCCGAACGCGAGCTGACCGCCCGGCTCGCCTATGTGGACTTCGATGGATCTCGAGCTCTGGAAGCCGCCGAGAGTTACGCGCTCGACAAACCCCTTGACGCGGAGTTTGCCCAGACCTATTGCGATAATGTTCTCGAGGCCATCGACTTGACTTGCGAATGGTTTAACCGCTGAGACGGGCCACTTTCCTGCTCCAAGTCGTTCCAGCAGCCTTGGAGTTTTGCCGCGGCTGGAGGCTCTCGTAGACAGCTAGTGCTGAGTTTCTCACGACAGAACTGTAGGGGCGGGCCACCGTGCCCGCCCAGAGAGGTTTTTGCGGGGTTTGGTCGCAACCGAATGGGACGCAGTGTGAATCTCACGTTTGGGCGGACACGGTGGTCCGCCCCTACAAAATAACGTTCGTTCAGCGCTGGCCATCCAAACCCTCGTGAGGAAAGCGGGCTAGCTTCGATGGCATTGAGCCCAGGCTCATCAGGCGCAGCCATGGCGGAACCTCTCTGGAAGCCCACACCCGAACAGATTGAACGCTCTAATCTGAAGGCGTTCATCCAATTCGTAGAGCAAAGCTACAGCCCCTCGCCGTTGTCGAGCTTCGACGAGCTCTACCGCTGGTCGACTGACCATATCGAGGATTTCTGGCTCGCAGTGTGGCGGTTTTGTGGGATCCAAGGCGACCGCGACCCGGACCGCGTCGTCGCTGACCTCGGGAAAATGCCCGGTGCGAAGTGGTTCCCCGGCGTCCGTCTGAACTTCGCGGAAAATCTTCTCCGCTACCGAGATGATCGAGAAGCGTTAGTCTTCTGGAACGAAAACGGCCGGCAGCAAGCCCTGACGTTCGCCGAACTCTACGACGAAGTCGCTCGGGTGACGGCGGCGCTACGCGCTGCCGGCGTGACGAAAGACGATCGAGTCGCCGGATACCTGCCGAACATGCCCGAAACCATCGTCGGCATGTTGGCGACCACCAGCCTAGGCGCCGTTTGGTCTTCCTGCTCGCCGGATTTCGGTCTCAAAGGGGTCCTCGATCGCTTCGGACAAATCGAGCCGAAAGTCCTCTTTGCGGCGGACGGCTACTTCTTCAAACAGCGAGCCTTCGACTCGCTCGAGAAGATCAAAAGCATCAGCGAGAGCATCCCGTCGCTGGCGCGAATCGTCGTGGTTCCCTATACGCGCGCGGACCCGCCCCTCGAGGGGTTGCGGAACGCCGTTCTGTACTCGAACTTTCAGGATTCCCCGAGCAGCGGCACAATCCCCTTCGAACGCCTGCCCTTCGATCATCCCGCCTACATCATGTACTCGTCCGGCACGACCGGCCCTCCCAAGTGCATCGTGCATGGAGCCGGGGGAACTCTCATCCAGCACTTAAAAGAACTCACGCTCCACACCGACCTCAAGCGCGAAGACCGGATCTTCTACTTCACGACCTGTGGTTGGATGATGTGGAACTGGCTTGTCAGCAGTTTGGCCGTGGGAGCGACGATTGTCCTCTACGACGGCTCGCCCTTTCACCCCGAGGCCAGCCAGCTGTTCGATATGGCCGAGCAAGAGCGTCTGACCGTGTTCGGGACAAGCGCCAAGTACATTGCGGCGGTTGAGAAAGCGGGCCTCGAACCGGCCCGCACTCACGACCTCGCGCATCTCCGGGCCATGCTTTCCACCGGCTCGCCCTTGGCGCCGGAGAGCTTTGATTTCGTCTACCGCAAGATCAAGAAGGATCTTTGCCTCTCGTCCATCTCAGGCGGCACGGATATCATCTCCTGCTTTGCCCTGGGCAACCCGATCGGTGCCGTCTACCGAGGAGAACTGCAAACGCGCGGCCTGGGCATGAAGGTGGAGATCTTCAACGACCAAGGCAAAGCCGTTCGCGGGGAGAAGGGTGAACTGGTTTGCACGGCCCCGTTCCCTTCGATGCCGGTGGGTTTTTGGAATGACCCGGACGGCAAAAAGTACCGCGCCGCCTACTTCGCCACGTTTCCCGGCGTTTGGCGCCACGGAGACTATTGCGAGCTGACCGAAAACAACGGCATCATCATCTGGGGTCGATCCGACGCCGTACTTAATCCCGGCGGCGTTCGCATCGGCACCGCCGAGATCTATCGAGCCGTAGAGCAACTTCCAGAGATAGTCGAAGCACTCGCTGTCGGGCAGGACTGGGAGGACGACGTGCGGGTCATCTTGTTCGTCATCCTACAGCCGGGCGCGAGCCTCGACGAAGCTCTGTCGAAAAGTATCCAGCAGCAGATCCGAACCAGTGCCAGCCCGCGACACGTGCCCGCCAAGGTCATCCAGGTCTCCGACATCCCGCGAACGCTCAACGGCAAGATTGCCGAGCTTGCCGTCCGCAACACGATTCACAGCCGCCCGGTCAAAAACCGTGATGCACTGGCCAACCCTGAAGCGTTGGAGCTGTTCAAGGATTTAGCAGAATTACGGTCCTAAGGATGAGTGTTTGATCCGGCGGCGGACGGTCAGGCCGTACCTACGCTATTCCCACGCCAGAGATGATCCCGCCGGGCAGCCGATTCCCCGCGAACCTTAGCCTGCATTTCTCACCACGTGGGAGGCGAAGTGCGTGAGAGGCCCGTCAGTACAAGCCACGCGCCGCTCGGCGACCTCGGGCACGGCATGCCGTGCCCCTACATTCTTGAACCCTACGTTGAGCACGGCGAGCAAGCCGAACGCAGTAACGGCGGGCCTATGGCGTGTTTCGGCCGTCAGGTGGTGAGAAATGCAGGTTAGGGTTGTTTACCAGGTCCCTGAAAACTCGTTTCACGCAGCTTCGAGCCCGTCATTTAGTTTTGTAAATTGATTGAAGCATGTAACCGGCGTGGCCGATGCGGCGAGATTGCGTACCTCACCAAGCCCTTCAGCAAACCTGTTAGGGGGACGAGTCGCCCGACTGCTGCCTCTCGGCCGGCGGCGTCTCGGGGCCACGGGCATCGACTTGATAGCGCATGCCCAGACTATCGAAGCGGCGTTGGCGGAGAATTCGTGTACGGTGAAGTAAGAATTGCAGAAGCAATTGCAGGATGGATAACCCGTAGCGGCAGCTTTGCAAGAACGAAGCGCTGGAGGCCTCCGAGAAATAGCGGGTCGGGACTGCCACCTCGACAAAACGCGTCTCGACCTCGACCATCTGGGCTATGATTTCTTGATCGAAGATGAACTGGTCGGAGTTCATTTGAAAGTTGACCCGTTCGAGGGCTTCCCGGCTATAGGCTCGGTAGCCGGTGTGATATTCGGATAAGGAAAGCCCGAAGACCCAGTTCTCCAGTTTCGTCAAAGCGCGGTTAGCGACATACTTCCACCAGGGCATACCCTGTTTGACAGGGTTAACCCCCATCAGTCGAGATCCCAGGACTACGTCCGCGCTCCCTTCTTGGATTGGCCGGATGATCTGAGGGAGCAGACTAGGGTCGTACTGGTAGTCCGGGTGGACCATGGCGACAATGTCCGCGCCGGCCCGCAGCGCCTCTCGGTAACAGGTCTTTTGATTGGCCCCATAGCCGTAGTTGCGGGTGTGGACAAACAGACTCAACCCCAGCTCACGGGCAATGGTGGCCGTTTCGTCGGAGCTTGCGTCGTCAACCAGGATGACAAGATCGACATGCTCGTGAGGCAGGTCGGCATAGGTCATCCGCAGGGTCTTGGCAGCGTTGTAGGCGGGCATGACCACAACGACTCTTGGTTTCTTAGCCAACTGAGCCATCGCTAGGGTCTTTTGATGGGCGGGCGACTGCCACAAACTGGTATGCGAACATCTTTCTCCATAGGCGAGCCAACCCGTAGCTTAGCCCCTCTAGGGCCCGCATCACAAAGTTGTGCCTCCAGCCGGGAATGAGCAGGCCGATCGGCACCGCCGTGACACCACTAATCGTCAGCTGATAGCCCGAGGAATCAAATAGCTCCTCCCATTCACGCAAGGAGTAAAAGTGCAGGTGTGTGCGGTCGAACAGACCACGGTCATGCTGGGGAAACCGGCCTAGCAGTACGTTCAAGCGAACGTATGCGTTTGCGCTGTTGGGCAGCGACGCAACCAAGGATCCGTCAGGTCGAAGCACGCGGCGAAGCCAGCGAAGCGTCCGGGAAGGGTCTCGAAGATGTTCGAGCACGTCACCGCACAAGGCGTAGTCGAAGGAGCTTGGGAGGTCGGGGTTATCGACATCTAGGTCGGCTTCGATGACCTCGACTCGCCCCGGGAAATCCCTCGCCACGGTACCGGGGGCCGCGATACAAACGATCCGAAAGCCGCGATCCGCCAGAATGCGGCTCAGGTAGCCTTCCCCGCCACCGACATCAATCACCGTCCGGCCTTTTCCAAAGGCAGGGAAACATTGGAGAAGCAAAGCATGGCTGCTGAACCGCTCGGACTTGAAGGTGTAGGCGGCGGCGGAGGGCCCCTCGACATCCGCGGAACTCATTGGTTGGGCGTACCCGGCCACTTGCTTTCGAGCCATATGGTAGCAGCGGACGTGGCCGGGCATGAACGACCCGTTCGGACAAGCTTTTGTCGAATCACGACTTTCACGATACACAGGATAATCCGCTTGATTCCGGTAACGTATGTTGCTAATTTTACGGTGGCAAGAAGCCCTGTTCTTCCGGATCCCGGAACGCCTCCTCGGGATCAATGGCGAATATGTCGGTGTCGAATTCGGGCAGCTGAGAAAGTTCCGTGCCTTCCGTCGAGTCGTCGTCACCGCGTTGGGCGTACTCGCCCACTTGTTGGAGGCCTGATGGTCAATCTGGCTCCGCCGCGGACCTCATTTTTCAGCCGCCCTCCGCCGCCGGCTCTTGCTCCTCTGCCGGCTCCATTAGCGCTGACACGTCGTAAAGACGAATCCTCCCACCCGAGCTTTGAAAAACCACCGGCAGGTTCTCGAAAACCATGTCCATTCGGCGCATGTAGTCCTCGCGGTGGCTATACCAGAAGAACTCGTCGATGCTTCTCACCCAGTATCGAGCCCTGATGTGACGCGCCGTGTCGAGGATCCGGTCGAGATCTCGGTGCAGAGCTTCTTCTCGTTCGGCGTAGTAGATCTCCTTGGAAAAGGCGATGGGCCACATGCCATGCCGGCCCGTGTAGAGGTAAAGCTCCCCGTCGTCGTTGGTCGCGAAACGATCTGAGGTGTCTGTGTTGTTCCGAACCCACTCGTAGAGCTCTAACCTCTCCTTTTGTATATCAACTCGCCCTTCGCGCAGCTTGCCGAGGTGTACTCGCGAGGAATATAGGTAATTGGCGCCCGTTCGCAGCAAGAGAAAAACCACCACGAGAGCCAATCCCGCTGCGATCGCCTTTTTCAATACCGGCTTCTTGCCACGCATGGCGTCCACCATCGCGCGTCCGAAACGCTTACCTTCCGTCAAGGCCCCAACGCAGAATAGAGGCAAGAACGGAATGGAAAAGCGATCCATAAGATCACCGTGCGTCCAGGCAATGATCGTGCCGGCGTGCAGTAGATAAGTCCAATGAATGATGGCCCAGCCGTGCTGGCGAGCGTGTCGCGTGATACCCGCCAGGACGCCGACTCCCAGCGTAACGGCAATGGCATTGTGCGCCAGCTTGCCCAACGTCTCTGTCACCAAAGGGACGCGCAAGGGAATCAACAGGAAATAGTTGCCCATGGTCACTAAGGTTGAGAATAGATTCTTCCAGACCATGCCCCACAGCACTCCCCAGTCGCTGGCGTGGAACTTCCAGAATCCCAAATAGCTCGTGTAGTAAAGCCAAGTCTGTTGGAAGCCCGGCCCGGCCTGCGCGACCCACTGGTCCAGCTCGTAGTTATTCCCTTGCACAAACTCCCCGAGAAGAATCAGTGGGACGCTCGTAACCAGGAACACGATGGTTGAACGGTAGTGTTTGCGGTAAACAGCCACACCCGCTACCGCTAGAGAATCGTGAACCCGATCGTGCGCATCATCATGGCCGTGCCGGTCAGCAGCCCGACGAGCGCCATCAGGGCGTAAGCCCGCTCTCGCTGGACGGCGCGCTGCGCCACAGCGGCGATGCACATTATGAATGCCATTCCCGGCATGTCCGTCATCAACCGGGCACCGTGAAACAAGAAAAACGGATGCAGCCCGCAGAAGGCTGTTATGCGCAAAGCCGGCCATTTTCCTAACCCCAGACTCCTCAGCAGGAAATACGATGCCACCAGCGCTAGGCATACGAACGCCGCCGAAAGCCCCATCGCAGCCTCTAGGTTGGAAGGAAAGCTGGAATCCCACCTCCACACCAGAGACAGCAACCACGGGTACAACACGGGGTACTTCGTCTGGCGAGGCGTTTCCGGGACGCTCGGCATGATGTATCCGCGCCCTTCCGCCAGCGCTTTGGCCGAGCTCATCATGATCGCGTCGTCATGAGCTTGGCCGAAGAGGCTGAGCGGATCCAGTCGGAACAACGACCAAACCGTCGCCACGCAAATCACCGCCAACGAAAGCACCGTTACCGCCGCCGCGCACCGCCTACGATCCACGTTCGAATCCGGCTTATACGTCATCGATCAACGTTGGATGAAATCCCGGCGGTCTCAGACGCCGATAACACAGGCAATCCCGCCTGTGGACTTTCCCCTTGCAACGAAACACTAGCCCGCTTTGCTCAACAAATGGGGCGCCAAGTGGCGCGCGCCTCGTATCGACCATCCTCTCACGCACTTCGCCTCGCCACCTGGTGAGAAAAGGGGGCTAGACTCCCCGCGCGTCTGCTCCCCAGATTATTTTGTGGAGCTGGTAGCCCAAGCGGACCTCGGCCAAACCATCCCGAAGCATCCACTCCGCCAGTTCCTTGGGGTCGAGCTCACCGTGGACGGGTGAAAAAATAACCGCGTTCACTCGCTCGGCAAGGCGATGTTCCCTGGTGAAGTCGCGCGAAAACTCATAGTCGCGGCGCGTCAAAATCACAAATTTGATTTGGTCGTGCCGGGCCAGGTGCTCCAGATTCTCGGCTTTTCGGCCGCCCGCCGAAGAATGAAATTACTCGATCACTGTCCAAGGTAGCAGAAGCCCGGCCGTCAGACGGCTCGTCCCAGCCCCGGGCCCGTCTTGATGGCTTGCCGACACTCCGAAAATGATACCTTGAACGGTACAACCGCGAGCCGAAAGCTGGGCAGGCACAGTCTAAGCCAGCGTTACGGCCTGCAGGGTTGCTCGCCCACCTTACCGTGGACTTTGTCACGAGGCTTCGACCCGGCCAGTTACCCAACCGGGCCGCTCGGTTAGCTACCATGTTTACCGACAACTACATGGGTGGGTCCTCCCCCTACTGGTGATCTGCGCCGTTGGGGCGCACATGGAAATCCTGGGTAAAACGGGTAAAAACCATTTTATCGCCAGTAATCCGGCCGGGGGGGGCCTAGCATACAGGTACTGAGCGACGCAGGCCTGGTTGCAGGTCCCGTTTTGCTGACGGACGGTGACCGTGGTGCGACCACTCTGCGCTCTGCGGCTGGTGCAGTGTGTCCAGTTTGCTCAACGGCCGCGCTCTAACAAGCCAACATCATGCGAGGGACCCCTTTCGGTCCATTGCGATCTTCGAGCGTCTCGAGTAATAATTGCACGATCAGGAAAAAATCCGATTCCGGACGACGATATAAATGAATCCTTCCCAACCCACTCAGCGGAAGAAACAGCCGAAAACCACGTTGAAACAGAGGGAGGGCGGTCATTTCGTCGATCTCTATGAGACTTTGCAACTCAGCCCGAACGCCGATGCATCTACCATCGAGCGCATATTTCGTCTGCTGGCGCAGCAGTTTCACCCAAATAATCAGAAAACTGGTAATGAAAACGCTTTTCAGAGGCTGCTCGCGGCGTACCGGGTGTTGATCGACCCCGAGCGCCGGGCGGCCTACGATGCAGACTACACCGCTCAGCAGAGGCTCAGGTGGTAGGTGTTCGACCAAAGCAGCGGGGCTCTTGCGGCTCAATCGAACAATGGGCGGACGCCGAGCCTAGACTGGTCCGAAGTTGCGCGCTCGGTGTGGGTTTTCACCGCGCTCTGCGGGGTAGCTGGGATCGCCTTCCGACTCTACGGCCTGGATCGAAGTCTCTGGCTTGATGAGTTTGGAACCCTCTGGGTAGTCGAGGCGAACTTCGCTTCTCTGATCGACCGAGTCTTTAGCTTCCAAGGACAGACTCCTTTCTATTACACCTGCGTTTGGCTGGCGGTTCAGCTATTTGGCGAGTCGGAAGTCGTCGTTCGGCTCCCCTCCATGGTGTTCGGCGTCGGTTTCTCGTGTGTCATCTACAAACTCGGTGAAGAGCTCGGCGGCAAGGAACTGGGGTTGATTTCCGCGGCTTTGGCATGGCTATCGTTTCCGCTCGTCGAAGCCAATGCCAGTGCACGGCCGTATTCGCTAGCGGTATTGTTCGCCGGATCGATGCTACTGGGATTCGCTAGGGCAAGTCTTCGTGGCGACGGTTGGGGCCGCTTTCTCTTTATCGTTGGGGGTAGCGGCCTCTTTGCCTCTCACTACGTTCTGGCTCCCATCATGGTCTGGATCGGGGTGGGTTACTTCGCGCTTCCCGCTCTGCGGCGCTACTACGGCGCTCGGAAGTTTGCCTTCGATGTTAGCGTCCTTGGTCTTAGCGTCCTACCCTGGATGCCTCACTTCTTTGCTCTTTGGGAGGTTCTTCCGGGTTTCTAGTGGGCGAGTGAGGCTCGGTGGTAGTCTCGCAGGATGCAAGACCGCGAGCTATACCGCCAGATTCTGGGCATCGAAAGTCCCTGGAAAGTCGTGCGAGTGGAGCTGCGCCGAGCCGACGGCGAAGTCCACGTCTTCCTCGAACACGACGAGCAAGTCCGCTGGCCGTGCCGCCAATGCAGCGCCGTGTGCGCACTCCACGATCATCAGCCCGAACGCCGCTGGCGTCACCTCGACACCTGTCAGTACCGCACGATCCTGCACGCCCGGCCGCCGCGCAGCGACTGCTCCGAGCACGGGCCGCGCGTCGTGCGACTGCCCTGGGCCGAGGCTTCCAGCCGCTTCACCGCGCTGTTTGAAGCTCTCGCGATCTCGTGGCTGAAGGAAGCCAGCCAGCAAGGCATCGCCGAGTTGCTGGCGCTGAGCTGGGACGAGATTCACGGCATCCTGGAACGCGCCGTGCAACGTGGGCTCGAACGTCGCGCGGCAGAGCCGATTCCCTACCTGGGCGTCGACGAGAAGAGCTTCCGCAAGCGCCATCGCTATCTCACCGTCGTCAACGATCTCAACCGCTCGCGCGTGTTGTTCGTCGCCGAGGGACGCCGCCAGGCCAGCCTGGACGGCTTTTGGAAGACGTTGAGCGCAGAGCAACTCGCCCGAGTCGAGGCCGTCGCGATGGACATGTGGGATCCTTACGTCGCCTCGACCCGGGAGCATCTCGACGAATCGGAGAAAAAGATCGTTTACGACAAATATCACATCGCGGCGCATCTGGCGAAGGCGGTGGACCAGGTGCGGCGGGCGGAGAACAAGCGTTTACTGGCCCTCGGCGACGAGCGTTTGACAGGCACGAAGTACGCTTGGCTGCGGCATCCGGCGAACTTTTCCGAGGACGCCTGGCGCGAGTTCCGCGCGCTGCGCGAAAGCGACTTGAAGACGGCGCGGGCGTGGGCGTTGAAGGAAACGGCGATGCGGCTGTTCGACTATCGTCGCGAATCGGCGGCGCGAGCTTTCTTCGAGCAATGGCGCGGCTGGGCGAGTCGCAGCCGGCTGACGCCGATGGTCACCGTAGCGCGGATGTTGACGGCTCGCCTCGAAAACATACTCACGTATCTGAAACACCGCATTACGAACGCGGTCAGCGAGGGGTTGAACTCAAGGATTCAATGGGTCAAGGCCACGGCGCGCGGTTTCCGCAATCAACAGAACTTCATCAACGCCATCTACTTCCACTGTGGGAAACTCGATCTGGCTCCTTCGCCCACTTAAAACCCGGAAGAGACCTTTGGGAAAGGCGAGGAGCGATGGCTTGGCTTGGGGAACCGCGCTACGGCCTCATCTTCGACCTCATCGGACCTCTTTTCGTGCCGGGTATGGTGGCGTTCCTCACTGTCGCGGGGAAACACAAAAGAGAAACACGAGATGATTTGACAATGCTTTTCGGAGTCATCGTGGTCGCCCACCTGGTTGTACTCGGTTTGTTGGCCGAGTTCGGCATGAGCTTTCTCCACCGTCGGTACGCAATGCTGATCGTCATCCCGGCTGCGCTGCTAGGCGCTCAAGGAATCAGGAGACAGCGGCGCTTCGCCCTTTTTCCGCTGCTGTGCTGGGCGTTACTTACGGGCCTAGCTTTTGCAGCCTGTTTCGTTGCTACGGGCGCCTTTAGCAGGATGGAACACCAGGATTGGCGACTAGCGGTCGCTCGCCTTGGCCAGGAGCTTGAAAGCGATCCTCAAGCACCCGTCCTGTACAGATCTGGATTCGTAGAGGAGGAAAGTGTAATGTGGGCTCCCCTTCCCGTCGTGTTGAAAGCACCTCTGCGCAGCCCGGGACGGGACGCGCCTCGCTGGAACTTAGTCCCATTGACTCATCGCTGGGACAATATCCCTGCCCGCGAGGAATACTTCCAACGAGTCGTAGCGCCGGCCATCCGCGACGCTGACACGTTCTATCTGTTGACCCACAGCCTCGGGTATAACGAACTGACCGGAGACTACCCCGAGGGTGTCCAGACGTGGGTACAGCAAACCTTCCCCAACCGTTTCACAGCAGAGCCTTTGAAGGCCGGATCCGGCATACTTCTGCTCCGCTTCCAACGCAACTAGAGCCCCGGCCTATCTCCCACCCGCAACTCTTGCTCCTAGAAGGGTTTGCTATCGTGAAACTCAAGCTCACTTGCGCACTTCGACTCCAACCGCGACTCCGCGAAGTCGCCGCGTCGTTACCCCCGTTTTTCTTTTGATAGCGTGCCTGGCCGGTCCGGCCAGTCTTCTGGCGCAAACGAACTTCCTAGATGACCTCGTGTTCGAACAGCTCGTCACCGGGCTTCTGCGGCCGGTAGCCATCACGCACGCCGGCGACGGCTCGGACCGCCTGTTCATCACGCTGCAAGACGGACAAATCGTTATCTACGACGGCGAGAAGGTGCTTGATCCGCCCTTTCTCGATATCACTTCGCGCGTGAGCTGCTGTGGCGAGCGGGGTCTGCTCAGTGTCGCCTTCCACCCGGACCTTGAGAACAACGGCTTCTTTTACGTTGACTACACCGACCGAAGTGAACATCCCGGCGACGTCATCATCTCGCGATTCACGGTTTCCGAGGATCCGAATATCGCCGATCCTGACTCAGAGAAGGTTATTCTTCGGGTGGACCAGCCCAACGACACGCACAACGGCGGCCAACTTCAGTTCGGGCCCAACGACGGATTCCTGTACATCGGCCTGGGTGACGGCGGAGATCACAGTCTGCCGGTCAACCCGGCTCGGGAAGTCTCTTCGCTCTTTGGAGCGATCTTGCGTGTCGATGTCGACCGGGGCGACCCCTACGCGATTCCCGGGACGAACCCCCTTTTCGGACAAGAAGGAGTGCGCCAAGAGATCTTGGTCTATGGGCTGCGAAACCCTTGGCGTTTCAGCTTCGACCGCTTGACCGGCGATTTGTTTATTGGGGACGTAGGCCAAGGCCGGAGGGAGGAAATTGACTTTCAGCCGGCAAACAGCCTGGGCCTCGAGAACTATGGATGGGACGTTTTGGAGGGGAGTCTTTGTTTCGACCCCGTGTTCAACTGCGATACGTTTGGTTTGGAGGCGCCAATCCTTGAATACTCCCACGACATCGGATGCGCGGTGGCGGCCGGCTACCGCTACCGGGGAGCGGCCATCCCGGAGCTTAACGGCGTCTTTCTTTACGGCGACTATTGCTCGGGCGTCTTGTTCGCGGCCTCGGACAACAACGGCCAGTGGACCGTCCTTGACACTCTTGAGACAGGTTTCTCGATAACCGCCTTCGGGGAAGACGAGCAAGGCGAGATCTACCTGACCGACTACCCCGGGCAAGCCATCTATCGGATCACGAATCAGCAGTCGGCGCCGGAGGTGACGTCTTTCCAGCCCCGACAAGCTGTGGCCGGAGGCGCCCAGTTTGATTTGCTGATCCTAGGATCGAACTTCGGAGCTGGAGTCGAAGCGCGTTGGAGGGGCGAAACCCGGCCTTCAACGGTAATCGACACGAACCGATTGCGCGTTACCGTCTGGGAACAAGACCTCGCTGCCGAGGGAACCGCCGAGATCACCGTGGTGAACAGCCGACTTCAAGGGAGTGTTCCGGCGCGATTCGACTTCCCAATCAACCCGGCGCCGAATCTGTCGCCTCGGATCAATCCGGGCGGTGTTGTGAATGCCGCCACCTTCGCTGCCACGCGCCTCGCTCCCGGAGTTATCGCCTCCGTGTTTGGCATTGACCTGGCAGTAGAGACCGAGGAGCTCATTGCCACACCGCTGCCGACGACTCTAGGGGGAACAACACTATTCTTTGACGGCACGCTCAAGGTACCGCTTTATTACGCCTCTCCCAATCAGGTCAACATTCAGATCCCCTGGGAGTTGGCGGGTGAAGAACAGGCCGAACTCAGTGTCCGTATCGGCAGCGAGATTAGCCAGCCCGTTGTCGTCCCTCTAGCTCAATATAGCCCTGCCATATTCACCGTCCCGGATGTCAGACCGGGGCAGGGGGCGATCTTGATCGCAAACACGTCCGGAGCACTAGCCGCACCCCTCGGACTCTCTGCTAACTCCCGTCCGGTTCGGCGCGGTGAAATCCTGGAGATCTTCGCCGTGGGTCTGGGGCCAGTGACCTTTCCGCCGGCTAGTGGCAGCGCCGCGCCCCGTTTCCCCCATTCCGAAACCATAACCGAACCGCGGGTGACCATCGGCGGCGTCCCGGCTCGTCTCTTGTTCACCGGCTTGGCGCCTACGTTGGTCGGTCTTTATCAGATCAACGCCCGCCTGCCGGATGAGGCGCCCAGCGGAGACGACGTGGTGGTCAAGATTATTGTCGAGGGCCTCGAGTCGAACCCGGTCACAATTGCCGTCGAGTAGGCGATCTGCCTTTCGGTACTCGGGTTCCGGGGTTCGCCCACTCAGTCGCCGCCCAGTGCTTCGCCGGAGTTCGACACCTTTCGGGCGCAAGTGACCTTAGCGGGAGTGGAGGCGGAGGGGTCGGCTAAAGGGGACGTCCCCGTACAAGAACTATAAGCTGCTCGAAACAGCGGTGGTGCGGTCTCGGGTGTCCGACCGTGAAAGAGCGGCAATCGCCGAAGTGCACGGTGTTTTTCCCCGGCAGTTCTCACCTTGGCATTGGTCTGGACTTCTATGAGCTGAAAGTCCAGGTGAAAGGGGCTTCCGGCGCCGAGGGGTCGCGGCTCATTCAATTAGAGCAGTTGAGTTTTCTGGTCGACCTTTCTGTCGAAGTCGCGCCGCCGAGCGAGAACCGACACCCCCAATACGCATCAAAGGAGCTTTCGATACAGGCCAGCGTGAGCGTGCCGGAGGCCAAGACGGTCGTTGTAGGCAAAGCGGGAGCCGCCGGGGCAAACCGTGGAATATTTCTCGTCCTGACGGCCAAGGTCGTGGACTAGCCTAAGTACAGTATTTCGCGAACACAGCTACATCAATCAGCTTGTCGAGGTATTGCGGCTCATCAGCTCGGGCGCCAAAGGATGCTCCGCTGAGCCGCAGTGAAATCAACAAGTTCAGCAGTACACCACAGGACAAGTTCCGGGAGAATCGCCTTGCAGTTCCCGTGCCCGGCCTCCTGTCCGCCGCACCACGCGCTTGCGGCATCTGCGGATAGAAATTACACTTGTAGGCAGTCGTGACCGGTTTTTGGCGGCGCTTCTCCAGTGCTGCCGAAGTAGTCCATTGCATAAGTTCGGTCACGTATATTTAGATTTAGAAGCCAGGTGGACGATCGGGAACTTCGGGCACAGCATGCTGTGCCCGCCTGCCCTCGCCCGAAACGTGAGTGTGTTTATGAAATGGAGTACTAAGCCGTTCATCGCCAGGTCACTGCTTTGAAGCTCTCGGTTTTCGACTTTTCCGCAAGTCTTTGGACCGTCGCTCTTCTCGTTGCGGCTCCCTCTGCGCCGGCAGCACAACAGGATCCCCCAAAAAAGACCGGCGTTGAGATCACCGAAATCGAGACGAGTTTTGACGAAGGTGGTATGAGCTTTGAAGGCTCAGTCACAGCCCACCGCAAGAAGCCGATACCCGGCTTGGTCATGCAGCTCGAATTCTTCGACTCCACGGGGGCGCTGCTCAACATTACTTAAGCAAACCATCGAAGAAGACGTGGTCGAAAGAGGCGACGAAATCGACTTTTATCTGGTTTGCGACGAGGTTCCCCGAGCCGTGAGCTTTCGGGTGGTCATGTTCAGCGGCCGTGGCATGCGGTTAAGAACCTCACAAGCGGGACCTTATCCTCTCTGACTGCGGGCCACTTCAGCGGACGTTGCCGACTCGCCCCGGTGAGCGACATCATGGGAGGTTATATGCGGTGGTCCCAGCCCTGGGTCGACACCCCATCCACGCCGGCTGGTAGCCGGCACTGATGACCGACAGCTCCACTCCCCGCTTCGAGATCGTAGCCCAGTGTCCTCACACCCGCGCCCGCACCGGACGCCTCCACACCGCCCACGGGGTGATCGAGACGCCTGTCTTCATGCCGGTGGGGACTCAGGCAAGCGTCAAAGGCCTGACCGGCCGCATGCTCGAGGACGAGCTTGGGACCCAGATCATCCTCGCCAACACCTATCACCTCTATCTGCGACCCGGGCACCAGACGATCGCAAACCTCGGTGGGCTGCATCGCTTCATGAGCTGGCCCGGCGCGATCCTCACCGACTCCGGGGGATTCCAGGTGTTCAGCCTCAGCTCGCTACGCAAAATCACCGACCAGGGCGTGATCTTCCGTTCTCACCTGGATGGATCCGAGCATAAGCTGACCCCGGAATTGGCGGTCGATATCCAGTGTGCGCTCGGAAGCGACATCATGATGGTGCTTGACGAGTGCACCGACTATCCTGTCAGCCACGAGTACGCCCGGGCGTCCATGGAGCGCACGATCGAATGGGCCGGTCGGGGTATGAGCCATTGGGAAAAGCTACGCAACCGAGCAGAAGCCCCATCCACGAGCGTCGAGCCGATGCTTTTCCCTATCGTTCAGGGGTCGATGTTCGCCGACCTGCGCCAGGAGTGTGCGCGACGGCTTTCCGAACTCGACGCTCCCGGCTACGGCGTGGGAGGATTGTCCGTCGGCGAGCCGCGCGCACTGAGCTTCGAAATGATGGAAGCCGTGGAAGGCATCCTCCCGCGTGACCGGCCACGTTATCTGATGGGCGTCGGAATGCTCGAAGAACTTGGAGTGTACGCAGCCGCGGGAGTCGACATGATGGATTGTGTCCTCCCCACCCGCAACGCCCGCAACGGCTATTTATTCACTTTCACGGGGCCGCTGATCATCAAACACAGCGCCTGGGCCTCCGATCCCCGACCGATTGATGAGAACTGCTCCTGCTACACCTGTTCTCACTACTCGAGAGCCTATCTGCGCCACTTGTTCCTTGCCGGCGAGATTCTTTACTCCACTCTAGCGACCCTTCACAACCTCTATATCTACCTTGACAGCATGAGGGAGATCCGGCAAGCTATTGGGATTGGTGAGCTCCCCAGTTATCTAGCCCGTGTTCGCTCCGCCCAGGGGAGTGGGTGAACATCAGACTCCCGGGTAGGTTCAAGGACTCCCGATTCTGAATGCAAACGCCGCGCGACCGATCGGCCTCTGCTGGGCGTCATGACGTGATCGTGTAAAGAGCCAATGCTCCCTGACTTGACTCACCTGGCCGGGATTCCGCCCACGAGCGGAATCGGCTTGGCGATGCTGCAACAGCAGTCTTCGAGCCCGCTGCAAAACCCCCTGGTCCCCATCATCATGATGGTGGTCATCTTCTATTTGGTGCTGTTCCTGCCCATGAGGAGAAAACAGCGCAAGATGGAAGCTATGCTTAAGGATCTGCAAAACGGTGACCGGGTGATGACCGGCGCCGGACTCGTTGGTACGCTCGTGGCTATCGGCGATGATAATACCGTGACCCTGCGAATCAAACCAGACAACGTAAAGCTGCAGTTCGCCCGTAGCGCTGTCACCGCGCTCGTCGACGAAAAGGACGAAACTAAGTAGCCTCTTTTCCAACTTTGCCCCGTAAATCCCTATGACCCGCAAGCTCTGGCAGAAATTCTTCTTGGCGCTCGCTGTCACCCTCGTCTGCATTTATGGGGTGATTGGGCTGCCAGGCTCGATGGAAGAGCTGCGAGCGAACTTGCGCGAGCGCATCAAGCTCGGGCTGGACTTGAAGGGCGGATCGCACTTGATTCTTCAGGTCCAGATTCAGGACGCTACTCGGTCTGAAGCCGACCAGACGATAGGCCGCCTGCGGGCGGATCTCAGCGCCCAGGGGATCGCCTACACCTCGATGGAGCGCAACGACCCCCAAGACGTTGAGGAAGCGGATTCGATCCAGATCACCGTCTCGGGAGTTCCCATTGACCGCACCAGTGATTTTCGATCGACGATCGAGGATACATTCCCCAACTGGCTTCTATCCCCCGTAGATTCAGCCACCTGGAGGTTGCGCATGCGGCCGTCGGCATTGGCCGCCCTCAAGGGCAATACCGTCACCCAGTCGATCGCCACGATTGAAAACCGGGTCAACGGGCTGGGCCTGACCGAGCCCGTGATTCAGCAGCACGGGCGGGCCGACGCGGAATACGAGATCCTGGTTCAACTGCCGGGGGTTAGCGACCCCCAGCGGGTGATGGAAATCCTTCAGATGACCGCGCTGCTTGAGATTCAGGAGGTTATCGATGGCCCTTTCCTTTCCCGCCAAGGCGCGCTAACCTCGCGGGGCGGCATTCTGCCCCAAAACAGCGAAATCTTGAATTACAGCGACCGCCGTTCGGGCGAGTTGGTCAACGAATGGTACCTCCTCAACCGCACCGCGGTCGTCAGCGGCCGTGACCTGCGAAACGCCCAGCCGCGAAGAGACTCACAGACAAACCAATGGGAAACGTCGTTCAGCCTGTCTCGCGAGGCCGGACGCCGCTTCGGTGACTTCACCCAGGCCCACATCGGGGACTCTCTGGCCGTCGTGCTTGACAATCGGATCAAGAACGTCGCCTCCATCGAAAGTCGCATTGACACGGAGGGCCGCATAACAGGAATGGGCGGTCAGCAGGAGACGAGCGACCTGGCCCTTGTTCTGAGGGCCGGTTCGCTGCCGGCTTCCATCGAATTCCTGGAGCAGCGTACCGTGGGCGCTTCGCTGGGAGCTGACTCGATTCGACAGGGCGTCAACAGCGCCTTACTGGGCGTGCTGCTGATCATGCTCTTAATGCTCGTGTACTACAAGTGGGCCGGCGTGAATGCGATCGTTGCGCTGACCCTCAACCTTATCATCCTGATGGGCGTTTTGAGCTACTTCGGGTTTACGCTGACCCTGCCTGGCATTGCAGGCGTTATCCTGACCATAGGAATGGCGGTGGACGCCAACGTCCTTATTTTTGAACGAATTAGGGAAGAGCTGCGGACCGGCAAGGGGGTCATCGCATCTCTGAATGCGGGCTTCGGGAAGGCATTTATCACCATTATCGATACCAATGTGACGACGATCATCGCGGCGGCCTTCTTGTTCGCCTTCGGGCGGGGGCCGGTGCGCGGATTCGCCGTTACGCTGGCGACTGGGCTGTTGGCCAACCTATTTACATCTATCTTTGTGTCCCGGCTGATCTTCGACGTGGGCTTGGTCCGCAAGCAGCAAGTTAAGGAGTTGAGTATCTAGGGCTGCTGCTCAGGTTCGGCCCGGGGAACTTTTGGGGAGCCGCCGGTGTCTACGACATCGACGGCCTATATATAGGCCATGGAGCTGTTCAAGTCTTTGGACATAGATTTTGTCGGTCGACGGAAATACTTTATCGGCCTGTCGCTGCTGTTGGTGATCGCCGCCGCGGCAAGCATTGTCCTGAAGGGCGGGCTGAAACTCGGTATCGATTTCAAGGGCGGCACTCTCGTGTACGTGAAGTTTAAAGACGCCCCCGAGGTGAGCCGGATTCGGGAAACGTTGACCAGCAAGGGACTAACGGTGGCGACTCTGCAGCCGTTTACCGACCGAGCCGACAGCCATGAGCTGAAGATCGACCTCGATCTGGCCGAGGACGCGGCTCTAACTTCGGGGCGCTCGCAAGTCGTTGAAACGCTGAGGGGAATTTATCCCGGCGAGGGCGACAAGCTCGATTTCAACAACAGCTCCGCGGAAGCGCTCGCCGACCGCCTAAAAGGTAACTTGACACTGTCCGCGGTCGAACACGCGGAGATTGAATCGGCAGCGAGCGCTTTGATCGCGTTTCGGGACGAATCTCCGCGGTCGGGGCTGGTGAAAGATTTTTCTCAGTTGACTTCCGTTGAGGGGGTGAATCCTGATATTATATCAGCGCTCCACCAGGAGGCCTACCTTGGGTCGTTCGCGATCCGGGGTGTAGAGGCCGTTGGACCGAAGATCGGGAAAGACCTTCAACGCCAAGCTCGCAACGCCACTCTGTGGGCGTTGGGCGGGATGCTCGTTTACATCGCCCTACGCTTTGAATGGATTTACGGCGTTGCGGCAGTCGTGGCGGTCTTCCACGACGTGTTCATTACGTTGGGGTTCTTCTCCTTGTTCGACAAGGAGATCGAGTTACCGGTGATTGCCGCGTTGCTGACGCTGGTTGGCTATTCGATGAACGACTCAATCGTCATTTTTGATCGGGTTCGGGAGAATTTAAAGCTGACCCGCAGGCAGCCGCTGGAAGTTCTAGTCAATCGCAGTGTGAACCAGACGTTGGCGCGCACCCTGTTGACCTCGGGGCTTACACTGATCGCCGTGCTGTGTCTATTTTGGTTTGGCGGCGAGGTTCTGAGAGGGTTCTCGTTCGCGCTGGTTGTCGGGGTGATCGTGGGAACTTACTCCTCGATCTTCGTCGCCAGCCCGATCTTGTTGTGGTGGCAAGGTGTTGTGTCAGCCCGCGCCGGTGGGAGAGGGCGTTCGCGGTAAGGGAGAACAGAAGCACACAAGAGAAACAAGAACTTGCTAGCATCTAGGATTGTGACGGAAGGGAGGTCACACGATGTTCGAACAAAGCCTAATAGAACTTCACATCAAAAAAGGACGTAGCGTGTGGGCCATGGTGCTGTCCAGCGCGGTGCAGGGCCTAGTTCTAGGGGTATTTATTCTTATTCCACTGCTCAACTACTACGAACTGCCGGCGGCAGAGTTGATGACGTTCCTGGTGGCCCCGCCACCTCCGCCACCTCCGCCACCTCCGCCGGAAATGGCGCCGCAGAAAATCGCCCCCGAGAAGTTTGACCCCTTAGCCGCCCCGAAAGAGATCCCCGACGAGGTGGCGATCATCGAGGAAGCGATCCCCGCACCCGCTCAAACCATCGCCGGCGTGGTGGGCGGCGTCATTGGAGGCACGCCGGGAGGGCAAATCGGCGGCGTCATTGGAGGCATTATCTCGAACGCTCCGATGATAGCGCCGCCACCACCGCCCAAGAAAAAGCCACCCCCTGCGCCCAAGCGGATTCGCGTGGGCGGAGCGGTGCAGAGGGCCAACCTAATCAGGCAAGTGAAGCCGACCTACCCGGCACTGGCCCGCCAAGCCCGTATTCAGGGCACAGTAAGGCTTACCGCCATCATCGCGAAAAACGGATTCATCGAGGAACTGCAGGTCCTTGGCGGCCATCCGCTGCTGGTTCCTTCGGCGTTACAGGCCGTCAAACAGTGGCGCTACAAGCCCACTCTGCTGAACGGTCAGCCGGTGGAGGTCGTCACCCAGATCGATGTTAACTTCACCCTTAGTGGGTGAGAGCGCGCTTGCTATAAGGAGTATCGAAATCGCTCGGGCTTGCTTCTCGATAACCGTTGCCGCCAGGCCCGTCGACCATGAAGAGACATAGGAGGAAGGATTGATGCTTACTCAGTTTTCGGTTTGGAGTATGTTGCTGTTGCAGCAAGAAATCGGTTTTGACATCATCTCGATGTGGAACCAGATGGGATGGCCCGCCCGGTTGGTAGTCCTCGTCATGTTCTTGATGTCGGCCTGGTCGATCGGCGTCATGATCGACCGCCAGTTGGCGTTTTCGGCGGCACGCAAGCAGTCCCGCCAGTTTGCGCCCGCCGTGGCCGGCGCCCTGCGGGACGGCAAACTCGAGGAAGCCGTCAAAATCGCCGAACGACACAAGAAAAGCCATCTGGCCAAGGTCGTCGTCGCCGGACTTCAGGAGTTCAAGGCTCACGAGATGAGCACGGAAATCCCTGGGGAAACGATCGCATCGTCGAAACGCGCCCTTGACCGCGCGCAGGCGATCGTCCACGCGGAGTTGAACAGAGGATTGAGCGGCCTAGCGACCATTGGCTCTACCGCTCCCTTCGTCGGCCTGTTCGGGACCGTGATCGGCATCATTAACGCTTTCCAGGGGATTTCAACGGAAAAGTCGACCGGACTGGGCGCTGTGGCCGGCGGAATCTCCGAGGCTCTGGTCGCTACTGCGATCGGCCTGTTCGTCGCCATTCCCGCCGTCTGGATGTACAACTACTTCAACTCCAAGGTTGAGGGATTCGACGTCGAAATGGATAACGCCGGTTCCGAGCTGATCGACTACTTCCTTAAGAAAACCCAGAAGGCCGCGGCCAACTAGGCCGCCAAATCGACTCGGGTGGCCCCGGCTCGCCCGTTTCAGACAGGAGTGTTGAGATGGCAAAACACGTGACAGGCGGCGCTATGTCGGTGATCAACGTCACGCCCATGGTGGATGTGATGTTGGTGTTGCTGATTATCTTCATGGTCATCACACCCATGCTGAGCAAAGGTGTCAGCGTAGACATGGTCCGCACTCGCAACCTGATTGCCATGGAGGACGCGGACAAAGATGACGCCGTTGTGGTGGCTGTGACGCGAGACGGCAGTGTTTTCTTGGGCCGAGGGAAAACTAATCTCGAGGAGTTGGGACGGGTCGTAGGCGACATCATTGAAAACAAGCTCGATAAAACTGTCTACATCAAAAGCGATGCACGAGCGCGCTATGCGCGCGTGGTGGATGTGATCAACACACTCCGCACCGAAGGAGTGGATCAGCTTGGACTTCTGACGGAAAAGATCCAGGAAAGAGGGGCAGCGGTGGTCGCCGTAGAGTAGACCGGCGCAGTCCACCCAGTACCTAATTTGTCTAGGGGAGGAAATCGTTATGGCAATGGGAGTCGGACCGAGCGGCAGCGTCTTGGTGGACATCAATATGACGCCGCTCATCGACGTGCTTCTCGTTCTGCTAATCATCTTCATGGTGATTACACCGCTGACGCCGAAAGGGTTGGAAGCGATGGTCCCGCACCCCAATCCGAACCAACCGGATCAACCCCAGGAAGCGGATGTTCGTACGGTAGTGGTCTCCATCGATGGCAGCAAAAGAATCATGATCAATCGGGACCCGACCACCAAGGAACTTCTGGAAGATCGGCTGCGGGACATCTTCAAAACCCGAGCCCAGCGCGTGATGTTCGTCAGAGGCGATCCGTCGTTGGAGTTTAGAGACGTGGCCGAAATCATCGATATGGCCAAGGGCGCGGGCCTCGACAAGGTCGGCTTACTCACGGAGGAAATAGAGGCCGGACTCTAGGCCGGGTGGCTTACCCTGATCCGACCCTGGCCAAGGGGCCTCTTCGTACCACGGAGCTACAGAAATGAACCAAACTATGAAGTTTCTTTGGAAGAGCAGGACCGCCGCTGCTTTAGTGGTAGGACTGGCGGCTCTTGGTTGCCAGGATCAAATCAACTACCTGAAGGCGCGAAATGAGCTGAACAGAGGGGTGCACGCTTTTAATCGCTCCGATCACAGTTTTGCCATCGAGCACTTTGAAAAGGCGATCGAGCTCGATCCGGAATTTCTGGCGCCCAGGCAGTATCTCGCCAGCTCGTACATGGCGCAGTTCGTCCCGGGCGCCGAATCGCTGGAGAACGAAGCGGTGGCCGAGAGTGCTCTTGTAGGTTTCCGAGACGTGCTCAGTAGGGATGATAACAACGAGACTGCTCTAGCCAGCATAGCCATCCTTTACTTCAACATGAAAAGGATGGCGGACGCCAGGGAATGGTATGCCAAGCTGCTGGAGAAGTTCCCAGAAAACAAGGACGCTTACTATACGCTTGGTGTCATCGCTTGGACCGAGACGTACCAGCCGCGGCTGATGGTTCGAGCCAGCCTGGGAATGAGACCTGAAGATCCAGGCCCCATCAAAGATGATGACTCCCGCCACGGACTGGCCGAATTGAACTTGCCTATCGTCGAACAAGGCCTGAAAAACCTCGAGAAGGCGCTTGAGATCGATCCCGAGCACGACAACTCGATGGCTTACATAAACCTGCTCTACCGTGAACTCGCCGACATCAGCGAGACGAAGGAAGACTACGAAAAATACACTGCCATGGCGAACGAATGGTCACTGAAATCACTTGCCACCAGGAAGAAGAAAGCCGAGGCGGCTACAGTAGAAACGTTCCAACAGGAATCGTAGACCCCGTATAATAACCCTGAGGGCTGTCCGAGAGGCTTGTGCTCCCGACCCTCAGGGTTTTTCTTTGCCCACAAGTCAGCCCCGGCAGCGACGGGTGTCGAGATGTCGAGCAATCCAGCGAGCACCCTTCCCGCCTCTTTTCCCGACCCTATCTCCCTGCGTTTTAAAGAGTTAGAAGAAAAGGTTCGTCGCTCGCGGGGTGCCGACGATCTGGCGATCCTGCGAAGCGCCTTCGAGTTCGCCGCCGATCGGCACCACGAACAGAAACGCAAGTCGGGTGAACCCTACCTCGCCCATCCCGTGGAGGTGGCGCACCTGCTGGCCGATATGAGCCTCGATCTGGTGTGCATTGCAACCGGGCTGCTGCACGACGTCGCCGAAGACGCCGGGGTCCGCATCGCCGAAATCAAGAAACGGTTCGGCAAAGAAATCGGCCGTTGCGTGGATGGGGTCACGAAACTGAGCCGGCTTGACTACTATTCCTTGGAAGAGCGGCAGGCCGAAAACTTTCGCAAAATGCTGCTGGCCATGGTCGACGACGTGCGGGTCATTCTTGTCAAGCTTGCTGACCGCCTGCACAACATGCGGACCCTCGGCTACCTCGATGCCGATAGGCAGCAGCGCATTTCGCGCGAGACGCTTGAGATCTACGCGCCCATCGCGCTGCGGTTAGGAATGGGGAAAGTCCGCGGAGAACTGGAAGACTTAGCCTTCTACTATCTTGAGCCGCAAGCTTACGCCGACATCACGAAGCACATCGAATCCCGCCGGGAAGCCAGCGAAGAGTTCCTCGCCGCAATCAAGGCCGTCCTCGATAAAAAGCTGACCGAAAACGGTGTGCCCGCCCGCATCGAAAGCCGCATCAAGCGAGCCTACTCGATCCACCAGAAACTCAAGCGCCAAAAAATCACGGCCGATCAAGTGTACGACCTGCTCGCTCTTCGCGTGATAACCGACTCGGAAAAAAGCTGCTACGCCGCTCTCGGGATGGTCCACAGCCAATGGCGCCCGGTGGCGGGTCGTATCAAGGATTTTATTGCCATGCCGCGGCCGAACCTGTATCAAGCCGTGCACACTTCGGTCATCGCGGAAGAAGGTCAGACCTTCGAAGTGCAGATTCGCACCGAAGAGATGCACCACAAGTCCGAGCAAGGCATCTGCGCCCACTGGAAATACAAGGAGGGTCTGCACGGCCCGGACGTCGATGAGGGCCAGATGGCGTGGCTGCGCCAACTTGTCGAATGGCAGAGAGATGTCAAGGACCCGAGCGATTTTCTCTCCACGCTTAAGGTCGATCTCTACCCGGAAGAGGTCTACGTTTTTACGCCGCGAGGGAAGCTGACTGTCCTACCTAGGGAAGCCACCCCGGTCGATTTCGCCTATCTGATTCACACCGAGGTCGGCCACCGTTGCGCGGGCGCCAAGGTCAACGGCCGCATCGTGCCGCTCAAGTATCATCTTCGCAATGGGGACATCGTAGAGATCATCACCCAGCAGAATCATCCCCCGAGCCAGGACTGGTTGGGCTTCGTCAAGACGTCCCGTGCGCGCCAAAAAATCAAACAGTGGCTCAATGCGAACCGGCGCAAGAAGGCCCAAGAAATCGGCGAGAAGCTGCTCGAAAAGGAAGCGCGCCGGCTGAACGTAGCACTCAAAAAAGTCGCTCCCAAAGCCCTTCGTCAGGTCTGCCAAGACTATGGCTGCGCCGAACCCGAAGATCTATACGCCGCCTTGGGCTACGGCAAGTGCTCCCCCCGCGGCGTCGTCGCCAAACTGCCCCCGGAAGCGGCGCAGCCGGCTGCCGGCCAGGCGGCGCCTGAGGCCGCTCCCTCCGACGGCAAGCCGCGCCCTGTATCCGCCGGCAGCGCCGTCCTGACCGTCAAGGGAATTGACGACATTCTTGTCTACCGGGCTCGCTGCTGTAATCCGATCCGCGGGGAGGCGATCGTCGGCTACGTGACGCGCGGCAAGGGTGTTTCCGTCCACTCCAAAGACTGTCCGAACGTGCAGAACCTGATGTACGAAGAGGAGCGGCGAATGGCGGTCGAGTGGACCCAATCACCGGATGTCACCTACAAGATCCGGCTCATCATCTACGTCCAAGACCGGCCGGGTGTGCTGAACGAGCTGACGAGCGTCCTCTCCGCGGAGAATGTCAACATTGGGAGCGTCGAGACGCGCAACGCCAAAGGGCCCAATCCGCTGGCCATTGTCGAGTTGACCATCGACATTCACGACGTCAAACAGCTTGACCGCATCATGGCCGGAATGCGCCGGGTCCCCGGCGTTCGCGAAGTTGGCCGCCGGCAGCGCGGATAGCTCAGCAACCTCGTTGCGTCGCCCGCCATGTCCGCGGCTTTTGCGTAGTGGCGCACGCATCCTTGCGTGCTGGAGTGAACCCCAAAAATGAGACAGTCGTGATAGCGACACTTTAGCCGGGAAAGGAACTGCGAGTGAGCAAGAGACGAGTTTACAAGTTTCCCGAAGAATACCGGAAGATGGCACTGGAGCGGCTGAAAAGTTGCCAGAGCGTGACAGCGCTGTCGAAGGAGCTGGGGATTCACCGAGGGCTGCTGTACAGGTGGCGAAATCGGATGGAGCCGACGGAGGAGGGGCCCGGTCCGCCGGTCGCCTCCCGCGAGCGGGAACTGCGCCAGGAGATCCGCGCGTTGCAGCGTCTGTTGGGGGATAAGACGCTGGAAGTGGATTTTTTCAAAGGCGCCTTCTAAAAAATCGAGGCTCGACGCCACGGCAGCGGCAGCTGTGGCGAGAAGGCGTCTACGACCAAATCCGGGAGTTGATGCCGCTGCAAGGCAGACTGAGTGTCGAGCGGATGTGCCGGCTGGCCCCAGTGAGCCGGGCGGGTTTCTATCGGTCATTCAAAGAGCAGATGCCGCTGGAAGAAGACATGGAAGTGCGGTCGGCGATCCAGGAGGTTGCCCTCGAACATCGGCGACGCTATGGCTACCGCAGGGTCGCGGCGGAACTCCGCCGGCGGGGGATGGTGGTGAACCACAAGCGCGTGGCGCGGATCATGCGCCAGGACGGGTTGCTCGGGGTCCAACCCCGGGCGTTCGTGGCCACCACGGAGGCCGATCATCCGCTGGAGGTTTACCTCAACCTAGCCGCCCGCATCAAGCTGACCGGGATCAATCAGCTGTGGGTGGCCGACATCACCTACATCCGGCTGAAGGCCGAGTTCGTTTATCTGGCCGTGGTCTTGGACGCCTACTCGCGGAAGGTGGTGGGCTGGGCGCTGGAGAGAACGCTGGCCGCCCGCTTGCCGCTGGCGGCACTGGAGCAGGCGATGGCCGAACGGCAACCGCCGCCCGGCCTGGTCCATCACTCCGATCGCGGTGTGCAGTACGCTTCCGGCGCCTACGTGAGGAGCTTGCGCCGCCAGCAAGCGATCCCCAGCATGAGTCGGCCGGCGAACCCCTACGACAATGCCAGTTGTGAGAGCTTCATCAAGACGCTCAAGCGGGAGGAGATCTACGCCAACGATTATCAGGATCTCGACCACCTGCGCGCGAACATCGAGGACTTCATCGAGCGCTACTACAACCGCTGCCGCCTGCATTCGGCGCTGGGCTATCGGCCCGAGATATTGTCAAATGTTGTGGATGGGCGAGGTCAGGCGGCGTTTTCCTGAACCATCAATCCATCCTTGAAAACCTTTCCCTCTAAGACATGAACAATCACTTCCGAACCGTTCAGGCGTCGCCAGTGGCGCTCGGCTTGGCGGGCCAGCATGAAGACCATCGTTAACGACGCTTCGCGGCTGCCACAACCCTTCGTTCGTCGCTGCCGCAAACGGACCGTCGCAAAGGTGGACTCGATCGGGTTCGTCGTCCGCAAGTGCCCCCAGTGCTCGGCCGGAAAGTCGTAGAAAGCCAGCAGCACTTGGCGGTCTTTTTCCAGGCACTCGACCGCTTTGGGGAACTTCTTCTCGTATAGGTTCTTGAAACGGTCCAGAGCGGCCTCCGCCGTCTGCCGACTCTCGGCAAGATAGATGTCGCGCAGCGCCTGCTTGGCTTTGCCCTGCATGCTCTGCGGCAGCTTATTGAGCACGTTGGCCGTCTTGTGGAGCCAGCAGCGTTGCTCACCGGTCGCCGGATAGACTTTCCGCAGTGCCGCCCAAAACCCCATCGCTCCGTCGCCCACCGCCAACTTCGGCGGCAGCTCGAGCCCCTGCCGTTTCAAGTCCTCCAGCAACTCCTGCCACGACAGTTCGCTTTCGCGAAAGCCGTCGTGCACCGCCAGCAGTTGCTTGCGACCGTCTTCGAGTGCTCCCATCACAACCAGCAAACACTGCCGTTCATCGTCCAGACGAACATTCGAGTAGATGCCATCGGCCCAAATGTAAACAAACCGCTGGCCGCTGAGGTCACGCTTTGACCAAGCCTCGTACTCGCGGCGCCAGACGTCTTTGAGACGCACCACCGTCGTCGCCGACAGGCCCGGAGCGTCGGGCCCCAGCAAGGCCTCCAGCGCTTCGCTGAAATCGCCCGTCGAGATCCCTTTCAGGTACAACCAGGGGATCAACTCCTCCACACTCTTCGTGCGCCGCAGATACGGCGGCAGGATCTGGGAAGTGAAACGAAAGCGCCGGCCCTGCTCATCGACTCGGCGATCGTCGACCCGCGGCGCCTGGATCTTCAGCTGACCCACGCCGCTGACGATGGTGCGCTCGCGGGCGTGACCGTTGCGCACCACCAGCCGCCGGCCGTCCTGGTCGACTTCGTGCTGATGCGTTTCGATGTAGGCGGTCACTTCGGCTTCCACGGCCTTGACGAGCATCTGGCGCGCTCCTTGGCGCAGCACCTCATCCAAGGGCGAGCGTTCCTTTCCATCAATGACTTGGGGGTTGACTTGACTGCTGCTCTCAGCAGCTTCACACTGACTCATGGCGTATCCTCCTTGTTCCTTTCCAGAAAACGATTGAGTTGCTTCCTCAATCGTCAGGATACGCCGCCTCCCCTCAGAGGCTCATCCACAACTTCTGGTTATAGCTCTATCGGCCCCCCGAGGAGTTCGAGCGGGCCGCCGGGACGAAGGCGGCTTGCGCCGGAGCGACGATGAGTTTTTTTAGGCAGCAGGACATCTATCGATCCGATGGGAAGGGGTTGCTGAACGAGAAGCCGACCGCAGCCGGCTCCCCGAACCATCGTTTCGATGAGTCTCCGGCCGGCTATTCCTCGGCGGGTTGGTCTCCACCAGAGCCCGCCTCCGCTTCACCCGCCGAGGACCATGCTAGAACAGAAGAGGCTATGGGGAGAAGGAAAAACCATTGAACGGCGAGTGTCGCTACCGCCGATTGTCTCAGCGGAGGGGTTCACCCCAGTGCCGTGTCGCCATTCCTGGCGACATGTCCCTGGGGTGCAAGAGCCGGAAGCGGGTATAGTGATGGAAGATCCCGGCCTGGCGGACACGCGTTTCCCGCTTGCCTCCTGCCTGCGACGATGCTACTCGTTCTCGACAACTACGATTCGTTTACCTACAACTTGGTTCAGTATCTGGGCGAGCTGGGCGCCGAGATGCAGGTGCATTGCAACGACCGGATTACGGTTAGCCGGATTGATCGTTTGAACCCCGACCGCGTGGTGATTTCGCCGGGACCGTGCACGCCGAAAGAAGCGGGCATCTGCGTGCCACTGATCAAGAAAATGGCGGGCAAAGTGCCGATCCTCGGGGTCTGTTTGGGACACCAGGCGATCGGTGAAGCGTTCGGCGGCAAGGTTGTGCGGGCCCCCTACCTAATGCACGGCAAGACAAGCAGGATCCACCACGACCGCAAAACGGTTTTCAAGAATCTTCCTCAGGATTTCACGGCTACCCGTTACCACTCGCTGATCGTCGAGCGTGAATCGCTCCCCGATGAGCTCGAAATTAGCGCCACGACATCCGACGGGATCATCATGGGCCTGCGGCATAAGAAGTACAAGATCGAAGGGGTGCAGTTTCATCCCGAATCGATCCTCACCGACACCGGCAAGAACCTGCTACGGAACTTTTTGAGGCTGTAGCGAGGGGAGGATCCTGCTGCCGCGGCAGACACTGCGATTGCGCCGGGGAGTTTCAACCCAAATTGATTGCGCAAGCGCAAACAATCCGCGCCGGACGGGCCTAAAGACAGAAGGCTGCACTCAACTCAATTGAACTAGACAGCGCCCGCCACGCCGCAGAGAACTCAGGGCCAAGCGTCGCCTATGTCAGCCGACAGGAACTTCCTGCAACGATGCGCGGTAGTCGGCCAGGAATTTTTCGAGGCCGATGTCTGTCAGCGGGTGATTGAAGAGTTGGTCCAGCACCTTGAACGGCAGCGTCCCGATGTGGGCGCCCGCTAGGGCGGCTTCCTTGACGTGCAGTGGGCCGCGCAGCGAGGCCGCCAGCACCTGGGTCTGGAAACCGTAGTTTTTGTAGATGGTCACAATGTCTCGGATCAAGTCCATGCCCTCGATCGCGATGTCGTCCAGCCGCCCAAGAAACGGACTGATAAAGTAGGCGCCGGCCTTGGCCGCTATTAGAGCCTGCGTAGCGCTGAAGCATAGCGTTACGTTGACCCGGATGCCTTCGGAGGAGAGGGCTTTCGTCGCCTTAATCCCTTCCCGGATGAGCGGGCATTTGACGACGACGTTTTGGTGGATTGCAGCCAGATCGCGACCTTCTCGAATCATCTCGTCGGCTTCAATCGAAACCACCTCGGCGCTGATATCGCCGTCGACGATCTCGCAAATCGCTCGGATCTGATCGTATTGGGATTTGCCTTCCTTGGCGATCAGAGAGGGGTTCGTGGTTACTCCGTCAAGGATGCCGTAGGACGCCGCTTGGCGGATCTGGTCTAAATTCGCAGTATCGATAAAGAACTTCATGCGACTGGTCCTCCTTTTTGGCCGTCGCTGAGCGCTCGACGGGTCGCCAGCTCTCGATCAGCCGGCGTTTTGTCCTGGCTTGCTTAGTGCGGGCACCCTTTGGAAGCGCCCCGCAATGAGCCGGGTGAGCAAACCAATCCCATTATACGGGAGCCTGCCTGGCGGCACCAGATTCGGACCGCGCTTCGACGCCACGTAGTGCCTGAAGACGGCGGGGCTTGCTGCGTCCGTCACGTCTCATATCGTCCGGAAAACTCGAATCAATCAGCGCAGGGCGCGGTTTCGCGGCGAAAGTGTCGTTGTTCATACCGACCGTGGCGACGTTGGAGGTGGCGCGGGCCTCCTGTCGCCGTCAAAAAGAGGACCTACTAGCCCGCTGTTCTCCAGTCCGTGGGTAGGGCGTCCACTGCTTCCACCCGTGTCCATGTTTCAGTAACCTACGAGGTTCATCGTCTCAAATCGTCCGTCGAGGTAGCCAGAAATCCACTGGCTTGGCTCCCCGTGGCTACCCAAGCAGTACGGCGGGCCGTGAACTAGCTCATAAGTGGTTGAAAGATTTGGCTCCTCAGGTAGGACTCGAACCTACAACCCTCCGGTTAACAGCTAGGGACTTCAATGTTTCACGTCATGATACCGATTGCTATGGGTTAATATGCCCAGTCGGTTAGCGGGGTCAACTACCCAAGTTGGTTGCTCCCAGTTGCTATTGAGACCTACCCGTTTTTATATAGTGCGAGCACAAAATTGGGCACAGTCGGGGGGACGACCACCGACCCACTGATCTGCAAATGTGCAGACAGCCGTCTGCGTAATGAATCCGCGGCTGGGCTTACCGTCATAGTGACGGGGATGGTCACCGTCTCGCCGCCTCCTTGGACTGGCACGGAGCCTGAGTACGCCCCAGGGGCGAGACCGTTGGGCGAGGCGATGACGGTGAGGCTTGCGCTCGACGACCCGCCGATGTTTCCTCCTGTGGGAGTAACCGCAAGCCATGGCCCCCCTCGGAACGTGTTAGCCGACGCCGTGAAACTGATGTCCTGAGAAGAAGTGTTCCGGGCAATAACGAGCCGCAATCCTGGATCGCCGTCCCGCTGAAGGGCGAAAATCAGGGCGGATGGAGAGACGGTAAGACGCTGCTGCTGGCCCGGGACGGGGCCAACAGCGGGACAGACGCCGAAGCACTCCACAGACACGACATAGTCCATGGTGCTGCCGTTTTCCCAAGAGCTGATACGAATGAGATGGTCGCCAGAGTCGGCCAGGATCAGATCCTTACGCAATGTACGGAAGAGCGTGCAAGAACTCCACAGGCTGACCCCGCCGGGGGCGAACACCTGAACGCAAGGACCCCCGCTGGACCCCTGCCTAACGGCCTGGATTATTACCTTGTCGCCCGCTGCGGCCGTGAAGCGGTACTAATCCGCCGAACCGAGCGGCAGATCCAGCTTCGATGTGACATTGGCGCCGAAATTCAACGGAGTCGCGTTGGGCGTGATCGGAAACACTCGCTCCAAGGACACGGCATAGTCCATGGTGCTGCCGTTTTCCCAAGAGCTGATACGAATGAGATGGTCGCCAGAGTCGGCCAGGATCAGATCCTTACGCAATGTACGGAAGAGCGTGCAAGAACTCCACAGGCTGACCCCGCCGGGGGCGAACACCTGAACGCAAGGACCCCCGCTGGACCCCTGCCTAACGGCCTGGATTATTACCTTGTCGCCCGCTGCGGCCGTGAAGCGAAAACGGTCAGAGTCCCCCAGAGTTTCGATTTGACACGTGACGTTGTCCCCATAGCTAACGTTTGTGTCGCCAGCGGCACATCCAAACACCGCAGCCTGTCCAGGGCCAGCTGAACCGCAGATAGCGACCAGCATGGAAACTCGAAGAGCTAACATAGTGAACGCGAAGCGGCGGCGATCGATCGAACTAGTCATCAGGCACTCCTCTGCGGCGCAAGTCGCGAGCCTTTTTTGCGACCCGCTTCTGATCCGTCCCACGCATCAACGGCGCGGCCATTGGCGTCCCACACCTTCAGCCCGGCGTAGATGACCGCCGCCCGGCCCTCCGGCGGCTGCCGCACTGTGAAACCATGCTCGAGTCCCCGCCCGTCATTGACATACCATTCACTCAGGGTCTCGTCCCAGTCGTAGCTGACCTGGCCTGCCCCCCAATGTTGTACCACTTTCTAAGTTAGGATCTGGGCTAAAGGAATGTTGTGATGCAACTCGGTGGCCCCCATTAACAAGGGGGGGGTCATTTTTGAACATCGTCTGCACAACGGATGCCGAGCTAAGTACGATTCTCGGAATCGCCGCCAAGTGCGATCGTATCCGCGCCGCGAAGCCGACTGCTATTGTTCACTGTCACGCTTGCTGTGCGTGCTCTGCTTGTGGTCAATCAGCATCCGCTCAAGTGCGCACAACGAATCCGATCGAGTCCACATTCGCGACGCTGCGCCTGAGGAAAAAGAGAGCCAAGGGCTGTGGCCGCCGCACAGTAAAGGGAGGGCCTAAGCCAGGATTTCCGATTTGGCTCCTCTGACGGCACGAGTCTACACCCTCACCCGGCGAAGCGCAACCATTTCTCCACCCGAAAGAGGCGGCGGCTGAGGCGGGACCGATCGAGCCCCCTTCTTGCCCCTCATGGGGGCTGATCCGCCGCTGCGAAGTCAATTTCGCAGACACCCTTCCGAGCTTCCGTCCTCAGTACTCAGGTTTCGCATTCGGCAAGTCGCGTGCTACCCGCCCGGCACAGGCAGCGCCCAGATCCTCCGCAGCATGTCGCCAAACAGGCGCCGGTTCAGATGTCCCTCCGCGAACAAGAGCCAGTAATACCGCGCGTGTTTAATTAGCCGTCCGCCCGTCTTCATCAGCCGGTGCTGCAAGCTCGTCAGCGACCAGCTCTTGATCCGTTGCGGCAGCCCCAGCCGCCGCCACAAGTTGCCCAGGTTATAGGCCAGCACGCTGAGCTGCAAGCGCACCTCGTTCGCCCGGAAGCGATGGCACGACAGCCGCGTCCAGTGCGTCGCTTGCTTACCTTCTTTGATCCACTGCTCCGCCGTGCCGCGCTTGTTGTAGAAACGCACCACCGACCGGCTTGGCAAGCTCATGTTCGTCACGATAAAACCGACGCGCGCGAATAGCTCGCCCTGGTGGTGCTCGACCTTGGCGACAACTCGTCTGGGCCCCTTCCAGCTCTCCGCCTGATAGCGAAAGCTCTTGTAGCGCACTAGCGGCTTGCGGCCGGGCCTCCCCGGCGGACGAAACAGGATGTCTTCGATCTCCAGCTCCAGGCTCTTATTGGCCGGAATGCGGATCGCGTAGTCCGCGCCGCGCTCCTCCAGTGCTTCGTAGATCTCGGGCTTGGCGAAGGCGGCATCGGCGCGAAAGGTGACCTGTTTGCCTTCGGCCAGTTGGCGCTCGATCTCCGGCAACAATAGCTCATCCCAGTCCTCGGCGCTGTGCACGTTGCCGGGACGCAGCTTGGCAGCGAGGCAATCACCATGACCGTTGAACAAAAGCAACGGGTGGTAGCAGACCGACTCGAAGTGTCCGTTGTAGGCACTGCCTTCCTGTTGGCCATGGACCGGACTCTCGGTGGAGTCCATGTCCAGAACGACCCGCTCGGAGTCGTCGAACGCCTCCGCTTGCCCGACCAGCTCTCGGTTCAGCGCCATCAGCCCCAGCAGGTTCTCTTCGCTCGCCAGCATCTCCGTCTCGAAGCCGTGCAGCGTCGAGGTCAAGGCCGCACCGCGATCCCAGATCTTCTGCGAGCCGATCAAGCGAAACGTCGGGTCAGCCGACACTCGGACGGCGTCGTTGACGTCCTCGTAGCCTGCCAAGCGGCTGTAGACCGACTGCCGCAACAGATCAGCGAACGTGAACTGCTTGTTTGTGCCTTGCCGGGAGTCGGTGAGATGCTCGCCGATCAGTTTCCCGAGTCCGAGTCGCTCGTCCAACTCCCGAACCAGGATCAAGCCACCGTCGGAAGTGACGTGCGATCCCTGGAAATCGACTTTCAACGAGCCGTTGAAACTTAGCTGGAATGGCTTGGTTTGTTTTTCACCCATTGGGTGTTGGCCTCCATGGCGTCCTCATCGGGCTCTAGCCCCTATGAATAAAGACGCTCAAGGCCGCCGGAAGGTCGAGAGGTCTGAATCAAATTGGAAATGCGGGGTATCTTCTCTTCGCGGACGTTCTTATCTGTTACTGCTGGGTAGCTGGAACCGCGCTGATGCTCAGAGACGGCGCTAACGAATGGTTCAGAGACAGTTGCGAAAAAGAGGAAGTCTGGGTCAAGAAGGGCCGGTTTAGCTCGGAGTACACAAAATGCGGTCGAACATACTTCCCCGTCCAGGTGAGCCGGAACGATGGCAACCCTCCTAAGGGAGGGGCGCACAGTCGCGAAGATAACGTCTCCCGTTCTAATTAGCTTTCTAGCTCGGCTTGGAGCGTCTTTCCCCTTGAACTCACTGAATCCGCTTACCGATAGGCTGTCGCGAGAAACACTCGAAACATCCACATACCTAAACCGAGAGTTCGGCTCCTTCTTCAGGTCTGCCTGCCGGGTCTTCTCCAGAACTTCCGTCAGCGGAACCGGTCTCCATCCTTCTGGAATCTCATGCTCAGCGGCCTGGGGCTGAGCCGGTGTCTCCGGCGCGTCTGGCAGTTTTGCCATTTCAGCCACTGCGCCACTCCCCAAATCCAAGGGACGCCAAAACCTCATCGAGTTTCTGGTCCGCCTCTGCCCGCTCTTCTTCGGCCTCCTGGAGCAGCACCACGGCTTCTTCAAGCGGAAGCACTTCTTCCTGCCCGTCCGTAGCTACGTAGCGGCTTGGCGACAGGTTGTAGTCGTTCTTAGCCACCTCTTCCCTGGTGATGACCGCGGAAAGCCCTTCTTCCGCCTGCCACTCGTGATACACGTCGGCAATCTGCTCGATGTGCTCTTCTTCGAGGAAGTTCTTCGGGCGACCTTTCGAGAAGAGCTTCGAGGCGTTGATAAGGAGAATCTCGCCGGGCTTCCGCTTCTTGCGGTTCAGCACCATCACAATGCCCGGCGCAGTCGTGTTGTAGAAGAGATTCTCCGGCAGGAGCAGTACGGCTTCGATGCAATCTTCTTCGACGAACTTCTTGCGGATATCGCGCTCCTTATTCGAGCCGGTATTCCCGTTCCCACGGCTCACGGCACCCGTATCGAGAACAACAGCTATACGACCGCTGGGCTTCAGCGATGCAAACATGTGCTGCACCCAACCCCAGTCAGCACTTGATGAAGGCGGGAAACCACGCTCAAAGCGCCCGTAGGTGTCGTTCTCGTACGTGCTCTTATCGAACTTCTGGTTCCACATCGGATTGGCGGTCACCATGTCGAAGCCGCGAAGCCGCCCGTCGCCTTCGGTGAAGGCGGGCCGGTGCATCGTGTCGCGGAGCGCGATGTCGGCTTCCATGTCGTGAATGAAAGCGTTCATGCGCGACATCGCATAGGTCGAAGCGTTGACTTCCTGGCCAAAGAGCTTCAGCGGCGCGACATTGGAGGGAAGCTTGAGCCGTCCGTTATTCTTCTCTCCCTTTGTCTCAAGAAGCCGCAGATGGCACTTGATGAGCAAACCGCCTGAGCCCGAGCACGGGTCATAGACCGTCATCCCCGGCTGCGGGTCAAGGATGCGGGCCATCACAATCCCGACTTCGCGCGGAGTGTAGAACTCTCCGGCGCTTTGCCCCTGCCCTTCGGCAAACTTGCGAAGCAGATACTCGTAGGCTCGCCCCAGAATGTCCGGCTCAACGTCGTCGAGCCCGAGACGATAGCCGGGTTTACTAAGAACCTGAACAAGCGCGGCCAGCCGAGCATCGTCGATGATGCGCTGGCCGGCAGCGGTGGCGTTGAAATCCGTGATGTCGATGACGCCCGAAAGTTGCGGGTTCTCGCGGGCCACGCCCCGGACCGCATCGGTCAGGTATTGCCCCAGGCCGGTCGTCTGCTTGGCGACGTTCGGCCAGCGCGCAACCTCGGGAACGTGAAGCCGGACAAGCTTATGGTCCTGCTCGACGAGCTTCGCGGCAGTCGCCTCGTCGCCGAAGTCGTGCGCGAGATGGCGCACTTCGTCCGCGAACACATCGGAGAGCCGCTTCAGAAAGACGAGCGGCAAAATGTAGTCTTTGAACTTCGGCGCGTCGAGCGGCCCGCGAATCTGACAAGCCGCGTCCCAGAGCCAGCTTTCAAGGGTCGATACGGTAAGACCTTGTTTCTCCACTATCCGACCTTACAGTATGCAGAACCCCGTCGCACTCTAGGCTGGACATTGCCGCCTCGCTTTTCTGTCCGACAAGCCGAATAATCCGACGAATGCGCCTATAAACCTGCGTTAATATAGGGACGCGATGCCCGAGCCTGGAGCCAAGCAGACCGTGACCGCTCCGCCGAATAGTCTCACTCCTGACGGGACTGCCGACGCAGCGGAGGAGAAACTCGCCTCGCCCGAATCGAAGCCGGACCGAAGCGGCTCACGCTTGTCTCGCTTTTGGAACCGCCTCCGTGACCGCAGCAGGTGGCCTCGGAGTTGGTGGTATCCGCTCCCGGCCAAAAAGAAGAGTTGTCTCCCGAAAAATGGAAGGAGCACCACGATGGATGCTCTCAGACGATTCGGCGCGCGATGCTAACCCTCTTGGGGTTCAGCTTTTTCTCTGTGACAATCCTTGGCAAGTCGGACGTCACCCTTCTCGACGCCGCTGCAACGGTGAAAATACCTTTCGCAGAGACTGAAATCGGATTCGTTGATTTTCTTATCAGGTTCTTCCGGGTTTCTAGTGGGCGAGTGAGGCTCGGTGGTAGTCTCGCGGGATGCAAGACCGCGAGCTATACCGCCAGATTCTGGGCATCGAAAGTCCCTGGAAAGTCGTGCGAGTGGAGCTGCGCCGAGCCGACGGCGAAGTCCACGTCTTCCTCGAACACGACGAGCAAGTCCGCTGGCCGTGCCGCCAATGCAGCGCCGTGTGCGCACTCCACGATCATCAGCCCGAACGCCGCTGGCGTCACCTCGACACCTGTCAGTACCGCACGATCCTGCACGCCCGGCCGCCGCGCAGCGACTGCTCCGAGCACGGGCCGCGCGTCGTGCGACTGCCCTGGGCCGAGGCTTCCAGCCGCTTCACCGCGCTGTTTGAAGCTCTCGCGATCTCGTGGCTGAAGGAAGCCAGCCAGCAAGGCATCGCCGAGTTGCTGGCGCTGAGCTGGGACGAGATTCACGGCATCCTGGAACGCGCCGTGCAACGTGGGCTCGAACGTCGCGCGGCAGAGCCGATTCCCTACCTGGGCGTCGACGAGAAGAGCTTCCGCAAGCGCCATCGCTATCTCACCGTCGTCAACGATCTCAACCGCTCGCGCGTGTTGTTCGTCGCCGAGGGACGCCGCCAGGCCAGCCTGGACGGCTTTTGGAAGACGTTGAGCGCAGAGCAACTCGCCCGAGTCGAGGCCGTCGCGATGGACATGTGGGATCCTTACGTCGCCTCGACCCGGGAGCATCTCGACGAATCGGAGAAAAAGATCGTTTACGACAAATATCACATCGCGGCGCATCTGGCGAAGGCGGTGGACCAGGTGCGGCGGGCGGAGAACAAGCGTTTACTGGCCCTCGGCGACGAGCGTTTGACAGGCACGAAGTACGCTTGGCTGCGGCATCCGGCGAACTTTTCCGAGGACGCCTGGCGCGAGTTCCGCGCGCTGCGCGAAAGCGACTTGAAGACGGCGCGGGCGTGGGCGTTGAAGGAAACGGCGATGCGGCTGTTCGACTATCGTCGCGAATCGGCGGCGCGAGCTTTCTTCGAGCAATGGCGCGGCTGGGCGAGTCGCAGCCGGCTGACGCCGATGGTCACCGTAGCGCGGATGTTGACGGCTCGCCTCGAAAACATACTCACGTATCTGAAACACCGCATTACGAACGCGGTCAGCGAGGGGTTGAACTCAAGGATTCAATGGGTCAAGGCCACGGCGCGCGGTTTCCGCAATCAACAGAACTTCATCAACGCCATCTACTTCCACTGTGGGAAACTCGATCTGGCTCCTTCGCCCACTTAAAACCCGGAAGAGCCTCTTATCATTGCTCCATTTGTGCTCGTTGGAATCGCAGTCTACATGCATGTGTTCATCGGTTACTGGCGATTGCTGCAAATTCCAGAAGATGGAAACCCTGGCCTCCCGTTTCTATTTAATGTGTCTCATCCAGGTGCCTGGTTGCTTTCACAGGCGGTCTTTTATGGACTCGTTCCCACCGTGTTGTGTTACTTCTCCTACAAATCATCACCTCGTCCTGAAGGGCAGGTGATGGCCTCATTTGCTTTAGCGGTCACCCTCGGCTTCTTGTGGCTTGCCATGCGACGCAGCTCCTCCGAAAGTACCTCTTTCACGCCCCGGCTGATAGGGACAGGCTGCGTTCTCGTGGTTGCGGGCTTGCTAGTCCTTTCCGTCTTAGTCGCAAACCCGTTCAGCCGGCCTTTGAGTCTATTCAGAGCCAGACTGCCCGCCGCCGACCTTCGAGACGCGGTACTCATCAAGGCAGACCTCCGCGAGGCGGTACTGACAAAAGCGAACCTCAGCAAGGCGGACCTCAGCGAGGCGGACCTCCGCGGGGCTGACCTACGCGGGGCAAGATTCTTGACTCAGGGGCAAATTAACAATACAACAGGGGATAAGGACACCAAGCTGCCGGAAGGTCTCACAATGCCGCAGCGTTGGCTAGAGGATTCTGGCGACAGCACGAAGTAGCCTCCCTCGAACTCTCCGGCAAGACTTGCGGGAAAACTCTCTCCAGCTCTCACAAGAAGGGAAAGCTCCGTGTTGGTGTTTGCAAAGCCGCGTCTATCCGAGCGTTGTCCCAGAACCCGTTCCCAATGTTGCTGGTGTCCTGCTCGTAGGTGGTGCCGTTATGGCTGACTTTCCGTATCTGCGACTTAGTCGTAGATAGCTCCTCGGCCACCGAGCGGACCAGATGTTCACCCACGGCGCACTGTTCAGCAACTTTAGGGAAGGCGAGCGTATTACTAAGTAAAGACTCTCTTCAATTCGTGAAGTGTGTATCAACTAGCCGCTTCACTAGATGAAGCGTGAAACTGGTTCAGGCACCCCAGCACCGCTTTGCCTGCCTCCATTCTCGTGTCCGCTGGGCGCGTTTCTCGGCTCGCATCTGGCGCTCTTCGTCGGTGGTGGCGCGTAGGTCGGCAGCCGTGGCGTTGGCGAGTTCTCGAACGGAGTCGGAATAGGGGGTCACTATGTAGGCCGCCGTCTCGCGTACCGGCCAGCGGCTCCTGCCGGTCCTGCGCCGCTGGCGTTGGAGCCACCCAATTCTTTCCAGGTCTTTAAGTCCCTTGGAAACGCTCGCGTCCGACTTCAACCCTGAGTACTGTGCAAGTCCCCGGTAGCTGATTCCTAGCTCCCAGCTTTCGTCACGTTGACCTTCTACCTTCAGTTCGACAAAGGTAACCGCCAGCAGTTGTGCGGGGCGCGACATCTTCGCCCAAAGCCCTGACCGAAGGAGCAACTCGATAGGGCGCTCGTACCCATAACGGGCGACGTGGCCCTTCGGTTTGAGGAGGTGCTTGCCCTTTGGGATGAGGGGTACTTCAAAGCGCTGGGTAATCCAGCGGATAGCCTCTGCAAGGTTGCATTCTCGAACGTCCATGACTAGGTCGATGGGCCCCAGCAACTGGCCGGTGCAGGCGATGCCGAAGCATTTGACCTTGTTGAAGCGCCGGTCGATGCCGACAGAAGGCGTGCGGTCGCCGTGATGATGATGTTCCGGGTGCCAACAGCGAATCATCCGACCGTCGAAGACTTCCAGGCCCAAGGCAGACGCAACATCCGCAATGGGAACCTGTTCGCGGATGAATTGGGCATCCGGGATGCCGCCCTCGAAACGAGGGTTGGGTATAATGGGCTTCACAGGTTGCAGACCAAGAACGCCCCGCCGGTGGCCGCCGCGCGGGGCGTTGCATTTTTAGGCTTGTACCTGCTCCGAACCTCTGCGCCTGCCGGACTCGCCCGGCACGTCAGCTCTCCCCCGGTGCTCCCTCCATCAGCATCTGATACGGAGTCTTGCCGCGTGATGCCAGCGGGAAACGTCGAGCGTCGGTTGGGGTCATTCCGAATCGCTCGAAACCCTTCCACATGCGGTCGCGATACTCTCGCAGCATTTGATACTTGGGGTTCTTTCGTTTGATGGGATTCTCAGGAGTCGAATTCTCAGCCGGTACCGTCGGCTCATCGCTGATTTCTCGCTCCAGTTGTTCAACCCTTGTGATGCAGCGGCACAAATCTTTCAAGGCATAAGCGTCGGTGCTACGGATGAGCATCCCGTTGTCCTGGAAGACAAGGCGGAGAGTCTGCCAAACTTTCCCCGCTTCACCGGTCAAACCGCGCGGTTTCGGTGGGTAGTCGCCTGCTATCTCGGTGCTCTCACGCCGCCTTTTCTTGCTTCGACCCCCATCTAAGGTGTTGAAATATGGGTCCTTTGGCTTTCGTCCTCGCATCAGATTTTTTGCCTCGAAAACGCGGAAATTCAAAAGCTGCTGACCGCGTGGTTTTCACCGTTCGGGCTGTAGAGATTTGCCCCCCCCTCCCCCGGTGGTGCTCACGGGGCCTGATGTCTTGCGGATTCGCCATCTCCCGATTGGCCAACCCACGGCGGATCATCTTGCTCAGGACGGCACTGGCGGTTCTATTTCGCAATCCTGGCCACCTGCGGTGCGCGACGAAACCCAGCGCCTCAACCCGTCGGAAGGTACACGCACAGCGCGACCGATTCTCACGACTGGCAGAGTGCCGTCCTGCATGAGTCGGTAGGCGAGCGCCCGCGAGATTCCTAGTTCATGAGCGACCTCGTTACCGCGCAACAGAAGCGCTCTTTCGCTGTCCACCGTTTCCGACCGCTTGTGATTGACCTTGCTCATGCCTCTAGACTAGACTGGAGTCTTGATAGAGGGCAAGACTCTACATACACCCTACTAATGAAACGTGAGGCGAAATTCTTTGGAGACCTTTGGACGCGCTTCGACCGTTATGAAATCCGCGATGGGTACATACGGCCAGCTCCCAATGCTCGGAAAGTGGAATACGAGCCCTGGAGCGATTACGCTCCCCCCAAGGGGAAAACCGGGACGGAGCGACCCTACCACTCACTCGTCAAGTTGGTTGAACGTTTGGAGCGACGACCAGATCCATTTAAACCTTTGGGGCAAGAGCACGACGAGGAAATACTTCATTGGTGCCGAGAGCACGGTTTGTTAGGTGTCCTGCTTCACAGGGTCGAGATGGCGACCTTCGTCCAAGCGCCCGGAACTGGCTTTGGACCGAGGATTCGGTTTCAGAGAACCACAAGGGGCTGGCAATGCTCGGAGCCGATTTTCGACCTTAAGGGCATTCCGGACCCTGGGGTCGTTATTCGAGATCTGGGCTCGTTCAATTGGCGAATCGAGCCCGAGTCGGAAACATGGGCGACGTTTTTCCCGGATATTTCAGGTGAGCACAAGGTATACCCGACGCCTACGTCAGATGAGTTCTGGGCACAGTACGGGGAGCGGGTAGAGGTGTTTCTCGAAGCTGCCCACAAGCTTAAGCAGGCTGTTGACGAACTGCAAAAACTGAGTAATCCAGCGAAGCTGGATGAGCGAGAGTGGCTCAGATGGAGTAGGGCGGAAACGACTATCCACGCGCTGACCTCGCCTGTTAGGCCATTTCTGTACCCGCAAGAGGACGATGCGTTCGGGTTAGGGTGGGCGTGCTACTCGCTTCTATCGATATTTGCGATGATGGCAAGCCTTGATCTCGTGGAGAGTCGGCAGTTGCGGTGTCAAGTCTGCGAGCGAATGTTCGTTTCCAAGGCAGTCCAAGCCAAGTACTGCTCGTCTCGATGTCGGGCCACTGAACAGATGAGGAGATATCGCAAGAAGAAGGCCAAGGAGAAAAGGAGGGTTTCCAATGTCAAGAAGAAAACGCGGACAAAATGAAGGTAGCATCTACAAAATGGCTGACGGCCGCTGGAGGGCGGCTGTTTCCGTGGGGTGGAGAGGCGGCAAGCGCGTTCGCAAGACCTTTACCGGCAAAAAACCCGTGCCGAGGTCGCAGAGAAGCTCACAGATGCGCTCCAGAGCCAACAGCGCGGTTTACCGGTCGAACCGGATCGGCAGAAAGTCGGACAGTTTCTAGACCACTGGCTCGAAGAGGCTGCTCGGCCCAGTGTCCGTCCAAAGACATACATCTTCTATGAGGGGATCGTCCGCCTGCATCTGAAACCTCAACTCGGCAGGCATGGCCTCCAGAAACTTGGTCCGCAGCATATCTCGCGTCTGTTGAACGACAAGCTAGCTACGGGTTTGGCTCCCCGTATGGTGAAGCACATCCACAGGACCCTCTGCACTGCCCTCCCCCGCATTTCCAATTTGATTCAGACCTCTCGACCTTCCGGCGGCCTTGAGCGTCTTTATTCATAGGGGCTAGAGCCCGATGAGGACGCCATGGAGGCCAACACCCAATGGGTGAAAAACAAACCAAGCCATTCCAGCTAAGTTTCAACGGCTCGTTGAAAGTCGATTTCCAGGGATCGCACGTCACTTCCGACGGTGGCTTGATCCTGGTTCGGGAGTTGGATGAGCGACTCGGACTCGGGAAACTGATCGGCGAGCATCTCACCGACTCCCGGCAAGGCACAAACAAGCAGTTCACGTTCGCTGATCTGTTGCGGCAGTCGGTCTACAGCCGCTTGGCAGGCTACGAGGACGTCAACGACGCCGTCCGAGTGTCGGCTGACCCGACGTTTCGCTTGATCGGCTCGCAGAAGATCTGGGATCGCGGTGCGGCCTTGACCTCGACGCTGCACGGCTTCGAGACGGAGATGCTGGCGAGCGAAGAGAACCTGCTGGGGCTGATGGCGCTGAACCGAGAGCTGGTCGGGCAAGCGGAGGCGTTCGACGACTCCGAGCGGGTCGTTCTGGACATGGACTCCACCGAGAGTCCGGTCCATGGCCAACAGGAAGGCAGTGCCTACAACGGACACTTCGAGTCGGTCTGCTACCACCCGTTGCTTTTGTTCAACGGTCATGGTGATTGCCTCGCTGCCAAGCTGCGTCCCGGCAACGTGCACAGCGCCGAGGACTGGGATGAGCTATTGTTGCCGGAGATCGAGCGCCAACTGGCCGAAGGCAAACAGGTCACCTTTCGCGCCGATGCCGCCTTCGCCAAGCCCGAGATCTACGAAGCACTGGAGGAGCGCGGCGCGGACTACGCGATCCGCATTGCGGCCAATAAGAGCCTGGAGCTGGAGATCGAAGACATCCTGTTTCGTCCGCCGGGGAGGCCCGGCCGCAAGCCGCTAGTGCGCTACAAGAGCTTTCGCTATCAGGCGGAGAGCTGGAAGGGGCCCAGACGAGTTGTCGCCAAGGTCGAGCACCACCAGGGCGAGCTATTCGCGCGCGTCGGTTTTATCGTGACGAACATGAGCTTGCCAAGCCGGTCGGTGGTGCGTTTCTACAACAAGCGCGGCACGGCGGAGCAGTGGATCAAAGAAGGTAAGCAAGCGACGCACTGGACGCGGCTGTCGTGCCATCGCTTCCGGGCGAACGAGGTGCGCTTGCAGCTCAGCGTGTTGGCCTATAACCTGGGCAACTTGTGGCGGCGGCTGGGGCTGCCGCAACGGATCAAGAGCTGGTCGCTGACGAGCTTGCAGCACCGGCTGATGAAGACGGGCGGACGGCTAATTAAACACGCGCGGTATTACTGGCTCTTGTTCGCGGAGGGACATCTGAACCGGCGCCTGTTTGGCGACATGCTGCGGAGGATCTGGGCGCTGCCTGTGCCGGGCGGGTAGCACGCGACTTGCCGAATGCGAAACCTGAGTACTGAGGACGGAAGCTCGGAAGGGTGTCTGCGAAATTGACTTCGCAGCGGCGGATCAGCCCCCATGAGGGGCAAGAAGGGGGCTCGATCGGTCCCGCCTCAGCCGCCGCCTCTTTCGGGTGGAGAAATGGTTGCGCTTCGCCGGGTGAGGGTGTAGACTCGTGCCGTCAGAGGAGCCAAATCGGAAATCCTGGCTTTACCTTCTCTTTCCACTGGTAGCGATAAAGCGTCTTGCGGTTCGCGCTCTGCTCCCACCAGCCATCTCCCTGGGGGTTGAAGGTTGGTGCCTCGGTACGGGTGAAAAAAGCCGTGGTGTGGACGACCTCGTCGAGATCGAACATCGCGTCCCGGCGAAGAAACCGGAACAGATTGTTGATCGTGGGGATGTGTATGTCGTCGAGGATCAATAGACCTCCCCTGTCCAGATGAGGGTAGAGAAAGTAATACTCAAGGTCGGGAAACGGATAGGCATGAGGGCCGTCGAGCAAGACTACCTGGAATTTTTTGTCGAAATGCTGCTTAGGGAGTGTCTGTTGGGTAGGTCCCTCGACAAAACGGACTACGTTCTCCCTCAGCAGGGAGGACGACCTGACATTTCGCACGCTGCCGCTTCCACCGTCAAAGGCGAACACGGTGTGGTGCGCACTGAGATGAGAAAACAGAAGCGTGCTGGCTCCGGAACCTGTTTCCGCCGAGCGTTGAATCACTCGCCGGGAGGCGTGCCGCGCGATGGCTCCGAGGACCTTGGCCGGAAAGGTCGTAGCGGAATGCAAACTTGGCGAGATTTCTATGATCTGGGCCAAGACCTCGCTGAGGCCAGGACGATCCATGGTTGTAAAAGGCCTGCTAGTTTACCATTCCGACCGCCGAGCGTCCGGATGTCGGCGAACAGCCGTGTGAACGCAGAACAGTTTCGGTTCTCGGCGCGACCGTGCACCACGCGTACCTGTCTCCCGAGTACGCGGCACACGAGGCTGTGTGGCAGTCCGCAGAGCGCAACGTATTGCTACTAGTCAAGCCGGCTCCCTGGACCAACATGGAATGGTTCGAGCGCTTCCTAACGATTTCCCTAAGAAACGCTGCTCCGAGTCGCGAGGTGTAGACGCGTTATTCGTCTTAGTAACTTCCGGGAATGGGGAATCGAGGAAGTTACCCGATTCTCTGTTGGGCCCCAGGGCGAACAGCCACATCTTCGACCAGCCGACAATACGGCCAGGTGGACGGGCTGGTTCAACGCTACGCCGTCAGTGCGGATTTGGGTCCTGTGAGCGGACGGATGCTTCAAAGCGCAGGCCCCGTACCGCCCGCCCACGCTACAATGTTGGGCGAAAGCGTCGCTGTCGCTTAGCTGTCGAGAAATGATTTCGCATTGAGCTGTGAGGCATCAGAGTTCTGCAACCCCGTCGTCGAACTAGTCGAAATCGAGTCCCATCAGGTGGCTAGCGAGACTCTGGGCCCATAGCGAGTGACATCAGTTGTTACCAACATCTAAGGGTTTAATGCGGGAATTTTACGGCGCAAGCAGGTCGCGGGGGAGGGGTAGATTGGGTCTATGAGCGACCCTACCCTACATCGGAAGTCAAGCAGGGTACTCGCGGTCCTAGCGCTTCCGCTCTTCCTTTGCTTTAATTCCCAAATAGAGGCGCAGAAGAAAGCAGAACCGACGACGGGTCCGGAGGCCATATCCGTCTTTCCCCCCTAGAGGTTGCTGTCAGATACGGTTCCGTTCCACGAAATGTTGCCAAATTGGTTGACCCTCCGCACGTACCCAAACCTGAGATCGGCTTCTTTACGATGCAAGAAACACGAGACTTTCTCGCTGCCGCCAAGGAGCATCGTCTGTACGCTCTCTATGCTGTGACCCTTGCTCTAGGACTGCGCCTCGGCGAAGCTTTGGGGCTCCGTTGGTGTGATATTGATTTCGACCGTGGGCTACTCACTGTACGCTACGGCCTCCAACGCATCAAAGGGCAAGTTGATCTTGTCGAACCGAAATCCGCTTCGAGCCGTCGAACAGTCACACTTCCAGCCTTTGCTATCTCAGTTCTCCGCCACCGACAAGCGAAGCAGAACGAAGAGCGTCAGGTGGCGGGTTCTAGCTGGAAGGGGAACTCATGGGGACTCGTCAACACTTCAACCGTGGGGACCCCGCTCTTTGCACGAAACGTGCATCGGGCGTTCAAGAGCATATTGCTCCACGGTGACTTGCCAGACGTGCGAATTCACGACCTCAGGCACTCCGCAGCAGCCATCCTCATAGCTCAAGGTGTGAATGCGAGAGCGATTAGCGACCTTCTAGGCCACAGCGCGGTCTCATTCACGCTTCAGGTTTATGGGCACTTGATGGAAGAGACAAAACGCGAAGTTGCGGCCCAAATGGATGCGGTTCTGAACCCGGTGGCTACCTCGGTGGCTACCCAAGCGGCCCAGCAGCCGGTGAACTAGCTCCTAAGTGATTGAGAGGGTTGGCTCCTCAGGTAGGACTCGAACCTACAACCCTCCGGTTAACAGCCGGATGCTCTACCAATTGAGCTACTGAGGAGTGGTGACAGAACTTAGTTCCATGCTCCCAGAATCACAAATATGTGTCAACGCGCGCAGCACCCGGCGGCGTTTCCGCAGCTCCCTCATCCCCTTTCGCGTCAACCCCACGGGCCCTGTTCATCGAGAGAGCAAGCTTGTTGGCTCTAGGTTCGGCTCGGCTTTCAAGGCACGTGGGCTCGACCGACGAATTGAACGTACCGCTCGCCACCTACCTATCCGTCTAAGAATTTGAGCGTTGTACAATGGAAACCGGATTTCAACGTACGATGACTGATCAGCCATTGCCCGGCCCTCCTAAGGCGCAAGAAGAACAGGGTTTTACCTTCGACGAGAGGGTAAAACCAGCTACCTGCAAGGAGCGGCTGAAACGTCCCAGGACGGTCGCGGCGCTCGCCCTGGGAGCGCTGATCCTAGCCGCGCTAATCTTCCTCGAGAGGGGGCGGTTTGAAATTCAACTTCCTCCCCCCACCGTCTCCTACATGCTGCTTCCTAACGAAGGTAAGACTGACGGGCTGCCGATCGCTATCAAACTCAACCAACTCGCGGTCTTCATGATCAGTGACCCCCTCGAGGCAGACTCGGGGGCAACCCGGGCGAAAAACATCGTGGAACGTCTCCAGCCGGCCCTCACCGCCGCCGCCGAGGATCCCGGAAAGACAATCACGATCGACACCGAGTCCTACGAACTTCCGGCAGTCGTGCTTTCAGAATCTGATGGTACCGAGAAGCAAGTCCTCGTGCGGATGATCCCCGCGGATATGGTGCTGGCTGGTGAGAACGACGCCAAGCGGCTGGCTCGGGTTTGGGCGGAACGGCTGACCGACGCGATGAAGGTTCTGGCGTTTGCCGAAGCCCCCAAGTTCAGCACCGGCACCGAGTTTGGCGATGCTCTAAAAGCAATGCGCGCCAAAGCGGTCACCCCGCAAGGCATCGTCACCAGAGACTCCCTCGGTGCAGCTTTCACCGGCCTAACCGAGCAGGAACGGCTGGCGTTGGAAACCTTGCCGGTTAGATTGCCTCCCACCGAACCAACCCCGGATTCAGGGCAGTGAGTCAATCAGCCGATCGATTTCCTCGTCGCCGGCGTAGAAATGAGGAGAGGTTCGGATCCACCCGACCCGCTGCGCCGCCACGATTCCCTCCTCCGCAAGTGCGGCGACAGCGGACTCGGAACTCACACCCTGCTTGCGGAAGCTGACAATCCCTGAGCCATGGCTGTCCTCGCGGGGCGTCATTAGCTCGTACCCTCGGGAACGGACACCGGTCGCAATTTGCGCAGCTATTCGGTGAAGCCGTTGCTCGACCGTCTCGACGCCGATCTCGACGAAAAGCTCGATCGCCTCTTGAAGCCCGCGGCAGCCGAGGGTGTTCAAAGTGCCACATTCATAGCGCGAGGCCCCGGATCGCAAAGTCGGATCGTAGCTGTGGGACTGCCAGCCTTCGACGTTGCTCCAGCCGAACTCCACAGGTGCTACCTCGGGAATCAGATCCCGATCGATGAAGAGGATTCCGCAACCTTCCGGGCCTAGGAGCCACTTGTGACCACCTGCGAGATATTGTCAAATGTTGTGGATGGGCGAGGTCAGGCGGCGTTTTCCTGAACCATCAATCCATCCTTGAAAACCTTTCCCTCTAAGACATGAACAATCACTTCCGAACCGTTCAGGCGTCGCCAGTGGCGCTCGGCTTGGCGGGCCAGCATGAAGACCATCGTTAACGACGCTTCGCGGCTGCCACAACCCTTCGTTCGTCGCTGCCGCAAACGGACCGTCGCAAAGGTGGACTCGATCGGGTTCGTCGTCCGCAAGTACCCCCAGTGCTCGGCCGGAAAGTCGTAGAAAGCCAGCAGCACTTGGCGGTCTTTTTCCAGGCACTCGACCGCTTTGGGGAACTTCTTCTCGTATAGGTTCTTGAAACGGTCCAGAGCGGCCTCCGCCGTCTGCCGACTCTCGGCAAGATAGATGTCGCGCAGCGCCTGCTTGGCTTTGCCCTGCATGCTCTGCGGCAGCTTATTGAGCACGTTGGCCGTCTTGTGGAGCCAGCAGCGTTGCTAACCGGTCGCCGGATAGACTTTCCGCAGTGCCGCCCAAAACCCCATCGCTCCGTCGCCCACCGCCAACTTCGGCGGCAGCTCGAGCCCCTGCCGTTTCAAGTCCTCCAGCAACTCCTGCCACGACAGTTCGCTTTCGCGAAAGCCGTCGTGCACCGCCAGCAGTTGCTTGCGACCGTCTTCGAGTGCTCCCATCACAACCAGCAAACACTGCCGTTCATCGTCCAGACGAACATTCGAGTAGATGCCATCGGCCCAAATGTAAACAAACCGCTGGCCGCTGAGGTCACGCTTTGACCAAGCCTCGTACTCGCGGCGCCAGACGTCTTTGAGACGCACCACCGTCGTCGCCGACAGGCCCGGAGCGTCGGGCCCCAGCAAGGCCTCCAGCGCTTCGCTGAAATCGCCCGTCGAGATCCCTTTCAGGTACAACCAGGGGATCAACTCCTCCACACTCTTCGTGCGCCGCAGATACGGCGGCAGGATCTGGGAAGTGAAACGAAAGCACCGGCCCTGCTCATCGACTCGGCGATCGTCGACCCGCGGCGCCTGGATCTTCAGCTGACCCACGCCGCTGACGATGGTGCGCTCGCGGGCGTGACCGTTGCGCACCACCAGCCGCCGGCCGTCCTGGTCGACTTCGTGCTGATGCGTTTCGATGTAGGCGGTCACTTCGGCTTCCACGGCCTTGACGAGCATCTGGCGCGCTCCTTGGCGCAGCACCTCATCCAAGGGCGAGCGTTCCTTTCCATCAATGACTTGGGGGTTGACTTGACTGCTGCTCTCAGCAGCTTCACACTGACTCATGGCGTATCCTCCTTGTTCCTTTCCAGAAAACGATTGAGTTGCTTCCTCAATCGTCAGGATACGCCGCCTCCCCTCAGAGGCTCATCCACAACTTCTGGTTATAGCTCACCACCTGCCGCCAAGGCGTGGATCCCGCTTCGCTTGACGTCAACGGGGAAGGGACCCAGCCCCTGGACAGCGTCCACCACCAGAAGACACCCGCGCCGGCGGCAAATTTCGCCGACTGCATCCAGATCGATGCGCAAGCCGCTCACGTATTGCACGAAACTCACCGCCAGCAGGCGTGCCCCCTGGCACGCCCGGTCTAAATCGTCCAACTCCACGCGGCCCCGGTGAAGCTCAAGCCAGCGAAGCTTCACAGCGCGCCGCTCGAGCCGCAGCCAAGGAAAATAGTTGGCTGGAAATTCATCCTTGATCCCGACGATGACGTCTCCAGCCTGCCAGGGCAAGCCGTTAGCGATGATCGCCAAGCCCTCGGATGTGTTCTTGGTGATGGCGATCTCATCCGGACTGGCGGCCAGTAATCGTGCCGCAGCCGAGCGGAGACCGCCGTAGCATCGTGACCAGTTCGAAGAATGGGCCGTCCCGTTGAGCATGACATCCTCGGCGAAGTTGTTCATGGCCCCGACGACGCGACGCGGCAGAGGAGAAACGGAAGCGTGGTTTACATAGATGTAATTTTCGGTATGGGGTATCCACTTGACTCAGGTAACCCCAACATCTTGTGGTTGGGCTCACGGGGCCTCAGCGTCCCAGTCGGCGACGATCGATCGATACGGCGTTGGGTCCACGGCGACTGCCTGCTGCACAAGGCGGTAGAAGAGTTTTCCCCGGCTGCGTGAGTTGCGCCGGTTGAAGCGGAACACAAACTCGTCGAGGTAGTAGTCCAGATGCTCGTGGCTAACCGCGCCTTGGTGCGTGCCCAGCAGCCAGCGCTTGAGCAACGAGATCGCTTGGTGCACCCTCGGCAATAATTCCGAGGCCTGCTTGCGGCGGCCCGACAGAAAGACGATGCGATGCTGGTAGCCCTTCTTCTCCAGCGGCTCGTAGCCCAGCCAGCCGTCGGTGTGCACCACGCTTCCCGGCTCGACCGACTCCTCCACGAAGGGCATCAAACTGGCCGCCGATGCGTTCCGCACGCGCTGCATGCGGATCCGTCCTAGCCCGCGGCCTCTCTCTTCCGCGGCTACTGCAATCAAGGCTTTACGCTCGGTCTGCCGGCCGCTCACACCCTCTTCCTCAGCGCCCCAATAGGTCTCATCGACCTCGACTACGCCCGCCAATCGCTCCCGCCCCGGACGCACCATCGCTCGCCGCAGCTTGTGCATCCAGGTCCACGCGGTTTGATAGCTGCCCAACCCGAGAACGCGCTGCAGACCCAGCGCGCTGACCCCGTTCTTTTGCGAAGTGACGTGCCAGATCGCCCGGAACCACAGCCGCAGCGGCTTACGTGTGTCTTGGAAGATCGTGCCCGAGGTCACCGACGTCTGCCGCCCGCAGCGAGCGCATTCGAACCACACTTTGCGCACCGGCCAAGCCCGCTCATGCCCGCATCCCGGACAGCGGAAACCCTCCGGCCAGCGCAACGCGGACAGATAGTCGCGACAGGCCCCTTCGCTGGCGAAGCGTACCTCGAACTCGAGCAGGTCGCCTGGATAATCCTCCACGAAGGCGCATACTACATCTTGGGGTCACCTGAGTCAAGTGGATACCCAATTTTTCGGTAATAGGAAATTCCGAGCGGTAGACAGACAGGTCCATCGTGTTTTAGGGTAACGAAAGCGAACTCGGGGGCGTTCGCCCACTCGATTAAGGGTGGGTCTGGCCCTCGGTGGGGGTATACTGAACCTGGGAGTGTAGTTTCCCAGCCACCCGTTCGCACGGAGGTGTCGGAAAATGATGACTCGTCCACGGTCCTTTGCGCTGATGCTCGTCCTGGCTTTGGTGATTCCTTTCTCCGTCGCCGCCAAGACAAACGAACGGACAACCAAGAAAAAACCCAAGAACAAGAAGCAAGACGTCGAGGCGATCGGCGACCGCAATGTCGGGAAGGGCATGAACTTCTACTCGCTCGAGAGGGAAATCGCCATGGGCAAGCGAATGGCCCAACAGATCGAGCGGCACGCCAAAATCGTGGACGACCCGACGATCGCAGAATATGTCAACCGGGTGGGGCAGAACCTCGTCCGGAACTCCGACGCCAAGGTACCCTTTACCATCAAATTGATCGACAGCCAGCAGGTCAACGCCTTTGCGCTGCCGGGAGGGTTCTTTTTTGTCAATGCCGGCCTGATGCTGCGAGCCGAGAGTGAGTCCGAGCTGGCCAGCGTTATGGCGCATGAAATCGCACACGTGGCGGCGAGGCATGGTACCCGCCAACAAACGCGCGGGCAGGTCATCAACCTGGCGACGATTCCGCTCATATTTATGGGGGGCTGGACGGGGTTCGGCATTCGGCAGGCGGCTGGTTTTGCGATCCCCATGGGGTTTCTGAAGTTCAACCGCGGCTTTGAGGAAGAAGCTGACTTCCTCGGGTTGCAGTATTTGTACAAGGCCGGCTACGATCCGACCTCTTTCATCGATTTCTTTGAAAAGATGAAAGCCGATGAAAAACGGAAGCCGGGCACGATGGCTAAGCTCTTCGCCAGTCACCCGCCGCACGGCTCCCGCATTACGAAAACGCAAAAGTACATTGACGAGCTGTTGCCGAACAAGCCGGAATACGTCGTCAGCACATCGGAGTTCCTCGACGTCAAAGAGCGGTTATTCGCGCTCACGCGCCGCACCAAGGAAGCGCGAGAAGACCCCAACCGCCCGCGCTTGCGGAGAACCACCTCGGGTGGCACGATTCCGACCGAGGATAGTGAAGGTGACGCTGGCGGCGACGAAGACGAAGACGACGATCGCCCAACCCTGAAACGGCGCTAGCGCCGCGTCACAGAAACTCTTGAATCATCTCAGCGCGTGCGGGGCCACCGCGGAGGCGTGCAAGCGTACCAAACAGAGCCGCGGGCGTGAGCCTACGGGTCCGCGCACTCACGGGCAGCGATCTGTCCGCGTCCGGCATAGGCCCTGTTTGATCCCGGCTCGCCGCCCCTAGCCCGCATTTCTCACCACCTGGCGTCCGAAGCACGTTATAAGCCCGCCATTACTTCGTTGCGCTTGCTCACCGTGCTCACCGTACTGTTCAAGTACACCTCCGCGCGCTAAGCTGCACGCGCCTCGTCCTGACGGCCTTCTCACGCACTTCGCCTCGCCACATGGTGATAAAAGCGGGCTAGTGCAGTGCATCGGGCAGATTGCAGCTTATCCGGAACTGCCCGGCGCACTGCACTAGGTGGTCATCGAATTCAGGAATTCGGCGTTGGTGGGGGTTTTGCCCATCTTGTCGAGAAGCAGCTCCATGGTATCGACGGCCGACAGTTGGCTCAATACCTTGCGCAACACCCAGACACGGTTGAGCTCTTCTTTCGATAGCAGCAATTCTTCCTTGCGAGTGCCACTGCGGTTGATATCGATGGCCGGGAAGACACGTTTGTCGACCAGCTTGCGGTCAAGGTGAATCTCCAAGTTGCCGGTTCCCTTGAATTCCTCGAAGATGACATCGTCCATGCGGCTGCCGGTGTCGATCAGGGCGGTGGCGACGATCGTGAGTGATCCTCCCTCTTCGATATTGCGGGCGGCGCCAAAGAACCGCTTGGGGCGCTGCAAGGCGTTCGAGTCGACACCACCGGAGAGGATTTTGCCCGAGGGCGGAACGATTGCGTTATAAGCTCTTGCCAAACGGGTGATCGAGTCGAGCAAGATCACCACGTCGCGCTTATGCTCGACCAGCCGCTTGGCTTTCTCGATAACCATCTCGGCCACCTGGACGTGACGAGTGGCGGGCTCGTCAAAGGTGGAGCTGATCACTTCTCCCTTGACCGAACGCTTCATGTCGGTCACTTCTTCCGGCCGCTCGTCGATCAGCAGTACGATCAAGATGACCTCGGGCTCGTTGGCGGTAATGGAATTGGCGATGGACTGCAGCAGCATCGTCTTGCCGGTACGGGGAGGGGAGACGATGAGACCGCGTTGGCCTTTGCCGATCGGCGTCAGCAGGTCCATCACCCGGCCGCTGAGGTTCTCTTTGGTGCTTTCCAGACGGATTCGTCCCTCGGGGTAAAGTGGCGTCAGGTTGTCGAAAAAGATCTTGTTCCGCGAGGCTTCGGGCGCTTCGAGGTTGATGGCCTCGACCTTGATGAGGGCGAAGTAGCGCTCACCTTCTTTCGGCGGGCGCACCTGGCCGGAGATGGTGTCGCCGGTTCGCAGATCGAAGCGCCGGATCTGCGAGGGCGAGACATAGATGTCATCAGGGCCGGGGAGGTAGTGGTATTCCGGAGCCCGCAAGAAACCGAAGCCTTCGGGCAGGGTTTCGAGCACTCCCTCGGAGAAGATAAGGCCGCTCTTCTCCGCCTTGCCTTGCAAGACCTTGAAAATCAGCTCTTGCTTGCGGAGACCGGCCGTACCTTCAACACCCAGCTCTTTCGCCAGTTGGTTCAACTGGGTGATGTTCATCTCTTTAAGGGCCGCCAGGTCGACGACGGCGGTTTCTTCTCGTTGAGAGCGCGAAGCTTGTTGTGTGCGGGAAGGCATGGTGTCCTCGGATGGGGGAAGTTTAGGGATTGGGGGGAGTGAGGGCTTTACGGATTTCTCTCCATAGTGCCCCGACCCCCTCTCCGGTCTTGGCGGAGAAGGCCAGCGGGGAATAAAATTGCTCGCTGATCTCTTGCACGGCACGCAGGCGCTCGCGCTTTTTGAGCTTGTCGGCCTTCGAAGCAACGACCACGAAGCGATAGCTGCGAGCGGCGAGCCATTCTGTCATCTGTAGGTCCAATGGCGAAGCGCCGTGGCGGGCGTCAATAATGACGACCACCAACCGCAAGGCGGGGCGGTTGAGTAGGTAGCTTTCGGCAAGCACGCGCCAAGCGGCCATCTCTTTCTTTGAGACCCTGGCATAGCCATAACCTGGAAGATCAACGAAGTAAAACGCCCCTTCGATTCGGTAGAAGTTGAGTGTCCTGGTGCGGCCCGGGGTCCGACTCACACGGGCCAGCTTCTTGCGATCCAAGGCGGGGTGGCGGCCCGCCCGCTTGTTCCCCCAAAGCAACAGAGCGTTCAGCAGGCTTGATTTGCCGACGTTGCTGCGGCCCACGAACGCAATTTCCGCCAACCCCTCACGGGGAAACTGACCTGCTTGGGAAGCGCTGGCAACAAACTCTGCAGACATGAGCGGTTACGGTCGGAACGCCGTCCCCATTGTGTCGTGGGGGGGAATGAAGTCCAAACCCGCAACCCTGCTCTATTAGTGCGTGACTTTTCGGCCCGTCTTTGCGCTCGGGCGCGTAGATTCTACAGCCTCCGGCGGGACCGAGGGAACATGTAAGCCCTCTATGGGACGCTCGAGCGCGACCATCAACACCTCGTCCATCTGTTCGACGAAATGCAGCTTCATGTCCGCGCGAATGTTTTCGGGAATGTCAGGAACGTCTTTTTCGTTGTCTTTGGGCAGAATAACCTCGTGGATGGCGTGGCGATGCGCAGCCAACAGCTTCTCCTTCATCCCCCCGATCGGGAGCACCTTCCCGCGCAGAGTGATTTCCCCGGTCATGGCCACAGAGCCGCGCACAGGGATACGCGTCAACGCACTCACCAGTGTCGTCGTCATGGTAATGCCGGCCGAAGGTCCATCCTTGGGAATAGCTCCTTCCGGGATGTGAATATGAACATCGAGGTGCCGGTAGAAATCCTTCGGGAGACCAAGAGCCTGAGAGCGAGAACGCACATAGCTCATGGCGGCTTGAGCCGATTCTTGCATCACGTCGCCGAGCTGGCCGGTGCTGGTGAGCTTGCCCTTGCCATCCATCAGCGTCGCTTCGATATGGAGCAACTGGCCGCCGACTTCCGTCCAAGCCAGCCCGACCGCGGCGCCTACCTCGTTGCTCTTTTCCACTTCGAGGTCGCGGTACTTGGGCACGCCAAGCAGATCCGCCAAGTTGTCCGCGACAATGACAACCTTGTCTTTGCCCTTAGCCTTGGGTTTGGCCTTACCCTTGGCTTTGGAGACGACCTTGCGGGCGATCTTGCGCCCGACGTTACCGATCTCGCGCTCGAGGTTGCGCACACCCGCCTCGCGGGTGTACTGCTGGACAAGCGCTTGCAGGCCTTCGTCCGTGAAGGCCAGCTGCGAAGGCTTCAGGCCGGTTTGCTTGAGCTGCTTGTCAACCAGGTGACGCTTGGCTATCTCAACTTTCTCAAACTCGGTATAGCCGCTCAGCCGAATGATCTCCAGCCGATCTTGCAACGCCGGCGGCAAAGTGTGTAGGACATTGGCGGTCCCGATGAAGAACACCTTGCTAAGGTCGTACTCGACATCGAGATAGTGATCCATGAACATGTGGTTCTGCTCGGGGTCGAGCACTTCCATCAGCGCCGCCGAGGGATCTCCCCGGAAGTCGGTCGACATCTTGTCGATCTCGTCGAGCATGAAGACCGGGTTCCTGGTTCCGGCCTTCTTCATCATCTGAATGATTTGGCCCGGCAGGGCCCCGATATAGGTTCGGCGGTGTCCTCGGATTTCGGCCTCATCGCGCACGCCACCCAACGACAAGCGAACGAACTTGCGGCCGGTGGCCCTGGCGATGGACCGCCCCAAGGAGGTCTTGCCAACGCCCGGAGGTCCGACGAAGCAAAGAATAGAGCCTCGGGGATCCTTCACCAGCCGGCGCACGGCGAGAAACTCCAGAATGCGGTCCTTGACTTTTTCGAGACCATAGTGGTCTTCGTTGAGCACCTTCTCGGCGTAGTTGAGATCGCGGATTTCTCTGCTCTTCTTTTTCCACGGCACCGCCAGCAACCAATCGATGTAGTTGCGCGAAACCGTAGACTCGGCGGACATGGAAGGCATGCTTTCCAGTCGCTTGAGTTCGGTGGAGGCCTTCTCCAGAGCCTCCTTGCTCATGCCGGAGGCGTCGATCTTCTTGCCTAGTTCGTCGAACTCGCTCTTCTCCCCCCGCCCCAGTTCCTTCTGGATCGCCTTGATCTTTTCGTTGAGGTAGTACTCCTTTTGTGCTTTTTCCATCTGCCGCTTCACACGGCCTTGGACGGTGCGATCGACGCCCAACTTCTCAATCTCGATATCGAGCACCTCAGCAATACGGGTGAGACGCTCAATCGGGTCGAAGATCTCCAGCAAATCCTGTTTTTCCGGGATCGTGAGCTGCAGGTTGGCGCCGATCGTGTCGGCCAGTTTGCCCGGATCGTCCACCCGCACGGCGGCGATCATGGTTTCGTAATTCAAGTTCTGGCTTTGCTTGACGTATTGCTCGAAAAGCGAGGTGACCCGACCGATCAGAGCTTCTAGCTGGGGACTGCTCTCGACTTGGAAGTTCGTGGTTCGGACGGTCGCGCGGTGGAACCCCTCCTCCAGGCTTACCGAAACCACTTGCGCGCGCTCGACGCCCTCGACCAAAACCTTAACGTTGCCATCGGGCAACTTTAGGCTCTGCACGATGTTGACGATCGAGCCCACCTGGTAGATCTGGTCAGGCTTAGGGTCATCGACAGAAGCATCATGCTGTGTAGCCAGGAAGATTTTCTTTTCGCCGACCAGGGCTTCTTCCAATGCCTGGACGCTGGACTCTCTTCCCACGACAAAAGGGGTCATCATGTGCGGAAAGATGACCACGTCGCGGATCGGCATCATGGGTAGCCGACGCGTCTCCGATTTCTCTTTGATCGATTGCATAAGACGATGGGTGGGTTAAGCTCTTGCGCTGAGTCCCGGGTGCATGGCCTGCCGTGGGCCGAATTCGTTGGGGAAACTAGCCGGCTTTCTCTAAGAGGTTCTCGTTGAGGAGGTGATGTTCCTCGACCATCTGCTTGGTCACGACGAATTCTTTGACCCGCTCATAGGATGGCAGATAATACATCAGGTCGAGCATCATCTCTTCCATTATCATACGCAATCCGCGGGCGCCGACCTTGCGTTCCAGGGCGAGATTAGCAACGGCCTCCAGGGCCTCCGGCTCCAGTTGGAGTTGGACATTCTCGAACTCGAACAGTTTTTGATATTGCCGCATGAGCGAGTTCTTCGGACGAGTGAGGATTTCCACCAGCGCCTTCTGATCCAAATCACCAAGAACCGCGGCAACGGGGAGGCGGCCAACGAACTCAGGGATAAAACCGTGCCGAATCAAGTCGTGCGGCTGAACTTGGCCCAACAGACCCAGGTCGCATTGGTCAGGTCTCTCACCGGAGCCGGGAGATCCCTTCTCAGGCTCGGAGGCAGAACGGAACCCAACGACCCGTTGGTCGAGCCGGCGGGCAACGATTTTCTCCAACCCCACGAAGGCACCGCCGCAAATGAATAGGATATGCGTCGTGTCAACAGGGGTAAATTCTTGGTGCGGATGCTTGCGTCCACCCTGCGGGGGCACGTTGGCGACCGTGCCTTCCAGAATCTTCAGCAGGGCCTGCTGCACACCCTCGCCCGAAACATCGCGCGTGATCGACGGGTTTTCGTCTTTGCGACTCAGCTTGTCGATCTCATCGATGTAAATGATTCCCTGCTGCGCCCGTTGCACGTCACCGTCGGCCGCCTGCAGCAGCTTCAGGATGATGTTCTCCACGTCTTCGCCGACGTAGCCGGCCTCGGTCAACGTCGTAGCATCGGCGATCGCAAACGGCACGTCCAGTATCCTGGCGAGCGTCTGTGCCAGTAGGGTCTTGCCTGTGCCGGTGGGGCCGATCAGCAACATATTAGACTTTTGCAACTCGACGTCTTCCGCCCCGCCGTGCTGCTTCGTCATGAAGACTCGTTTGTAATGGTTGTAGACCGCAACAGCCAGCTTTTTCTTCGCAGCGTGCTGGCCTACGACATACTGGTCCAACCGCTCCTTGAGCTCCTGCGGCTTCAACAGAGACGACAAGTTCGGCCCGGCATGGTCGGGCTTATCGTCCTCTAAGATTGAGTTGCAGACAGCGACACATTCGTCACAGATGTAGGCTTTGGGGTAGTCGCCCGGGGTCGAGATCAGCTTCCCAACCACCTCTTGGCTTTTGTGACAAAAGGAACAGCGCAGGGTTTGATCCGATCTCTTCTGTTTCACGGACGAACTCCTGAACGGACAATCTTCATGAAGCTAGACCCCGAGAGTACGAAGACAGCCGGGGGGCCTACCGGTTCGGGACTCCCTTCAATTATCCTACCTGAACTCCCAGAAGGCAATCCGCAGTTGACCCCAATATCGATCCCATGAGCACCTGAGCAACTTCATCTGTCAGCCGCCCCCGCTCGCCGAATGCGCCTTAGGACCTTCCCCACTCCGACAATCCGGCCCACCTCGACACGTCGGCACCGAATTCGAACAAGCAGATACCCGCTATGACAGGTGCAAGTACCACTCGAAACCGCACAAGGTAAGGGGAAAGGAGATCCGAGATAATGATTCTATGGTTTTAATGATAAGAGGTTCCTATCGCTTTCTCGGCCTAGCAGTGCTACTGGGTCTCGTCGCCTGGACACCCATCTTGGCGTCGGAAGATGCGAAGGAACAAGGCTGGAGCATCTACCAGCGAGCTCGAGCAGCCGCAGGAGCGGGCCCTGGCCGCCACCCTATACGGGATTATAGTCTTGAGCTTGTCACCCGGATTAAGAATGCTGAAGGGCAGGAGGGTGAATTCCGTAGCAAAAAGTACTATCTGCACCCCAACCTCCTTCGACAAGAGATTCAAACCCCACAAACGACAGTGATCATGATCTATGATGGCGCCAAGGCCTTTCAGCTGTTGCCGAACGACACCCGCTTTTTGCCGGATGCACAAGTGGAGCGCTTTCGGGCGGATCTGGCCCGCGCTCACGTGCTGATCGGCGACCCGGCTGATCCCACCGACGTGCGGTTTCTCCGACAAGAAGAGATCGAAGGCCGGCAGACCAACGTGATTGAAATCTATAACGTCGGGGGCATGCCCGTGCAGCTGTTCATCGACGCGGAAACCGATGACGTGATCAAGAAAGCGTTCATCGGCGACACGCCGGCGGGGCTGGCCAGAGTCGAGGAATTTTACTCCGACTTCCAAGAGGCTGACGGCTACCGCCGGCACCGCCACAGGCGGGTTCTTCGAAACGGGGAGTGGGCGCTAGAAGTAACGACTTCCAACTTCCAAGTCAACATCGGGCTGACGAAGGGCGACATCCTAGACTAGCGCGTCGATCGAAAACCTCAGGCCGCGCAGGCTGCACTTTCACTTCGGGGAAGGTATCCACGCCGGGTCGATGGGTCTTCGCCGTGGATCCGGACCGGCACCTATTCTGAACCAGCACAGGCTGTCTCCGCCACGCCTCGGCAGGCCGATCGGAACGGCCAGACCGCTGGCTGAGCCCCCCCAACCTTTATGCTAAGGTGACAGTTATGTGCGCACGTTTCACCGCTTTCGTAGTGGCATTTGCTTTTGCGGCGACCAGCTGGGCCGCGGGGGAGCTTTCTAACCGTAGGGCGCCCGGCTTTACCCTCGTTGATCAAAACCGACGACAGCATTCACTGGCGAGGTATCGCGGCAAGTACGCCATCGTAAATATCATGAACACCGGCTGTCCCCATTGCAGCACTTTCTCGAAGATACTCGCCGAGGCTGAAGCGAGATACGCGGGCCGCGTGCTGATCATCGATATCGTCAACCCTCCCGACACGCCGCGAAGCGTCCGGAGTTACATGGTCCGCAACGGCATCAACCAACTGATGCTATTCGACTGCGGGCAAGTTGCGGCCTCCTATCTTTTTCCTAAGGTGGTGCCCAACAAGCCCCAAATCGACGTCCCTCACTTTTTCTTGATCGACCCTAAGGGCTGGATCGTCGAGGACTACAGCTATAACGCCTTCCAACGAAGCATCTTCGAGGATGAGGGCCTGTTCGAGGTACTCGAAAAACACCTCGGGGCTCCCACGTTATCCAGTGCTCCATGATCGAACAGAGCCGCTTCACTAACGGCGCAGCTTACCGCGCGGCGAAACCAGGATTCTTTTTGACCTTTCGGGCAAGAATCTTCACGGCGCTTAGCTCGCCCGGCTCCTAGTCTCCAAAACGACAATTCCTGACCCGCAGCCTGTAGTTAAGGTCCTTGAAGGCTGCGAGCGGCTCGCGGCAGGTCCGGTAGATTATTGAAACGACCAGCCCGAATTGAAGGGCCACAGGCAGGATTGCCTGTGCCATCGAATTTCGCCACACGCTGCTGGGTCTTACCCCTCCGCTGGGCGGCTGGGGTAACCAGGACGCTGCTGGGTCTTACCCCTCCGCTGGGCCGCTGAGGTGACCAGGCGAATTGGCTATATAGTAGTTATGATGCGTTGTTTGGCTCAGCTCTCGACGGGTGTGCTAGTCCTTGCCTCTGTTGCCTTTCCGGAGACGGCTGTCATTCCTTCGCCGGAGTCCCATTTCGGACACCGTATGGGCGCCGACCGTGAACTCATCGAGTGGGACGAGGTGGTCCGCTACTTCCGACGACTGGAAACCAAGAGCGACAAGATTGTGGTCCGTGAGTTGGGCAAGAGCACCGAGGGCCGCCCGTTTATCTTGGCGACGATAGCCGATCCCGATACGCTAAGCAACCTCGACCGCTATCGGGAAATCCAGGCTCGACTAGCCGACCCCCGTAGAACATCACAAGAGGAAGCCGAAGCGCTCATCGCCGAAGGCAAGGTGGTCGTGCTGATCACTTGCTCAATCCACTCGGACGAGGTCGCTTCGACGCACACGGCCGTCGAATTCGTCTACAAGTTGCTCACCGAAAATACGTCCCGAAACCGGCGGATCTTGCAGGACACGATCTTTCTTTTGATTCCGTCACTCAACCCTGACGGCGTGGACAAAGTGGCAGCTTGGTACCAACGCTACCTCGGAACACCCTACGAAGGCGCGCCCATGACAGAGCTCTACCACAAGTACACGGGCCACGATAACAATCGAGATTGGTATGCGTTTACGCAAGTCGAGACCCGATTGGCCGTTGAAAAGGCTCACAATGTCTGGCATCCTCAGATCGTCTACGACGTCCACCAGATGGGATCTCAGGGAGCCAGGATGTTCGTTCCGCCGTGGATGGATCCGATCGACCCCAACATTGACCCGCTCATCGCTCAGCAAGTCAACATGCTCGGCGCAGCGATGGCCGTTGACCTGACCGCCGCCGGCAAGAAGGGTGTCGTCGTGAACGGCATCTATGACTATTTCGCACCGGCACGACATTATCAGAGCTATCACGGCGGCATGCGTTTGCTCAGTGAAGCGGCCAGCGTGCGCTACGCCACACCCGTGACGGTGCCTTTTTCGTCCCTCCAGACGCGCGGTCGGGGCTACAACGCCCGGCAGCGGAGCTGGAATTTTCTCGAACCATGGCCGGGTGGCGAGTGGAAGCTGCGCGATATCATCGACTACCAATTGATTACGTTCGACTCTTGCCTACACAACGCCGCCCTTCACCGTAAGGAACTGCTCGAGAACTTTTATCGCATCGGCCGTCGAACGATAGAAAAGAACTCTCCGTGGGCTTTCGTGATTCCTCGCTCCCAGCACGACGCCAACGCGATGACGCGCCTGCTGAAGATCCTGGAGTTGGGCATGGTCGAAATCGACCGTTCCGAAGAGGACTTTCGAGCGACCGGGCGGCTGTTCCCCCAGGGCGATTACGTGATTCGGATGGCTCAGCCCTACGGCTCGTTCGCCAAGACGCTGTTGGAGCAGCAGCAATATCCGGACTTGCGGGAATACCCAGGGGGACCTCCGCTCAAACCGTACGACGTGACGGCCCACGCGCTGCCTCTGCTGAAGGGAGTGGAAGCGGTCCGGATCGACGAGCCCGTTGAGGTCAAACTGGAGCGCGTGAACAGGGTAGGACCGCAACCAGGCTTCGTGGCTGACAGCGCAGTGGTGGCGTTGTCTCCGGCGTTAGGCAATTCCTGGAAAGCAGTGAACCGGCTACTCGGGATGGGCGCTGAGGTCTATCGCAATCGGCGCAACGGTATCTTCTACGTCTCCCGGGAGGGAGCCGGCGGCGAGCTACTTCCGGCGCTAGCGGATGAGCTTGGCTTGGTGTTCGGAGGTTGGAGCGGAAATCCCGCCGAGCATCAGCTTCTCCGCCGCTCTCGCGTCGGAGTCTACCGGGGCCAGTCCCCGATCATCGACGAAGGCTGGACAAGGTGGGTCCTGGAAGAGTTCGAGTTTCCCTATAGCCGGCTCTCAAGCAAACGGATCCAACAAGGGAACCTCAATCAAGACTTTGACGTCATCATCCTGCCTGATGCCCGTCCCACAACGCTTCACGCCGGCTACCTTCAGGGCGCTCTGTACAATGGCGGGGCCGAAGTTCCGCCCGAGTACTGCGGCGGCATTGAGGATGACGGCGCGCGGTCACTTCGAAGCTTCGTCGACGAGGGCGGGACGATTCTGGCTTTCAACCGCGCCTCCGTTTACGCTCTCGAGCGACTGAACCTACCGGTTCGAAACGTGCTCAGCGGCCTCAACAACGAAAAATTCTACGCGCCCGGATCGTTGCTGAACGTCACGGTCGACACCTCTCACCCGCTGTGCTTTGGCATGAGGCCGCGCGAAGCGGTGTGGTTCCAGTCCGGCCCTGCCTTCGAAACTTGGGACACGGGAGAGGGTCGCCAGGCTGCCGCCGTGCTTCAATTCCCACAACATGATATCTTGGCATCGGGGTGGCTTCTGGGCCAGGAGCACCTCTCAAACAGGGCCGCGGTGGTAGACGTCGCGATCGGCCGAGGTCACCTCGTCTTGTTCGGCATCCGGCCGCAATACCGAGGGCAGTCTTACGCGACTTTCAAGATGCTGTTTAACGGTCTCTACTACTGGGCGCGGTGAACTATTTCAACTACTTCACGGAAATCGAAGAGTACTTTCAGCGCGCCCGCGGCACCGCAACGTTCCTACTGTCGCCTCTCGATTGGGCGCTGATCGAAACCTGGAAAGACGCTGGAGTCCCGTTGGCGGCGGTGCGCAAGGGCATTGACCGGGCGTTTGAGAAGTGGCGCGCTCGCAAGCGCCGCGTACGGACCGTCAACTCCTTGGCGTATTGCACCCAAGAGGTTTTGGACGCGGCTCGCCGGCTTTCCGAGGAAGTCGACGGGGCGGGGTCTACCGAAGTCGAACAGTCGCTTCCTCACCAAGAATTACGCGACTACTTTCTCCGCAATGCCAGCTTGATCAAGCAAGCGCAAGCTCAAAGGAAGCCCGAAAATTCGGAGCTCTACCACCGAACGTCGCAGGCGCTCGAGCAATTAGGCGCCGCCTCGGACGAACAGTTGTCCGACACGGAAGCTATCGAACAGCGTTTGGCCGTGCTGGAAGGAAAGCTTATCGCTGCCGCCATGCAGGAGGCTTCCGAAGAGGCGATGCTGTCAGCGCGGCGAGAAATGGATCGCCAACTCGCCCCTCATCGCCACAAAATGACAGCCGATCAACTGGCGCGACTTGAAAGGCAATACTTGGAAAGAGAATGTTTGCAAGCGGCTGGACTTCCCCGTCTGAGTCTTTTCTATTTGTGAAGCCAGGACGTAGCGACGCTTGCGCTGCAGCCGCTCGATGACTTCCTCAACGGTCATGTCCTTTCGGTGGTGCTCTCGATCGGCTTTACGACTTGCTCTTCGAGGGTCGAGGTGCGCCCATCCCAGAAGAACGCTCGAACGTAGGCGCGGTTGACCAAGGTGGGGACGCCGCGGTTCCCCTGCCGCCCGTAGACGCCGACAGCCTTAGCACGGCCGTCCGTGAAGGCTTTCTTCGGCTGGTGGCAACCTTTGCACGCGAGGCCGCGGTTGCGGGAGAGCAGCTTGTCGCCGAACGGCCGCTTGCCGAGCCTGACTTTCTCTGAGGTGAGGTGGTTGTCTTCGGGAATGGGACGGTACAGGTCACCTAATTTGACAATGCCCCAGCAAGCCACCCCTAGCAGCCCGTGGTAGAAGTGAAGGTCGCGAAAAATCGGGTACAGCCAGCCAATTCGCTTCAGGCTAAGTGCTTTTTTTCTTGGGTCATGACGGGGAGCGAATTGGTGGCAGTCCCCATTTTTCGCTCCTGCACGACTTTTGCCACGGGCTACTAGGCCAGGGCGAGCAATTCCGCCCCATACCGAATCGGTACAATAAAAGCGATGCCCACGCTGCAAACCACCGGAGAACCTGCCCGCTCCGTCGTCGTCTACGACGGAGAGTGTCCGTTCTGCCTGAAGCAGATCGAGAGGATGAAGCGGCGCGACACGGCTGGCGTTTTCGAATACGTGCCGCGCCAGTCCGCGGGACTGAAGCAACGGTTTCCCAAGCTGGCCGAGGGCGATTTCAACTCGGGCATGCGGCTGGTCAACCCCGACGGTTCAATCGACGTGGGTGCTGACGCGGTGTACCAGATCGCGCGCCGCCTGAGCGGTTGGAAACACGTGGCCTGGCTGTATCGTGTCCCGGTCCTGAAATGGATCTCTCGCTCCGGCTATGGCTGGGTCGCGAAGCATCGCTACAAGCTTGCTAACAAGTGTGAAAGCGGTGTGTGCGAAGCCCCCTGATCGGACCCTCCTGGAATAGACCCTGCCCAGTCTTCAGGTGCGCGTGCAAGCGTCCGCATCGCCTTACCACTAGCAATCCGCGGTTATTGGTTCGTAACATGCGCCAAGAAAGCCACTTAGCCTGATTTCGCCGGCTGGGGAATGGAAAGTCCCCTTCTCGTCATCCAGCGCTCCATGTCGCCCTTCCATACGAAGTGCAGCCTGACCGACGAGAAGACCGTTTGTACTAAGCCGCTGGGCGGCAGGATGACCCCGTGGCGTTCTGCGTAGTTTGAGATCATTCAGCCTCTGAAAGGAGGTCAGAATGACTAAACTACGCAAGCGATGGTGGACCGGAAGCTGCCTCCTCTAAGAAGGGGTTTGAGTTACCTTCGAGTCCTGCGATTACCCCATCCCAACGTGCTGTTGGAGAATAGCACGCAAGACATCACGTGTTGGCGGACATCCAGATTCGTCCGACTGGCCACCCTTCCAGAGGCATCATCGAGTTGGTCTCCTCGGAATGCTCGGCGCCTTCTCGCCCCCGATCCTTGGAGGGACAACAGGAGACCCCTCGCTGATCATGTCTGCAATTGCCCGCTCTTCCTCTGAGGCAACTGGCAGATCCTCATCGCACATCCCGGAAGCTGTAACCCCGACCTGGAGGTTCTCTGCACTCTGCCGATCCTTATCCACGTGCTCGTTGCTGTGTTTGTGGTGCATGGATCCCTTAGCGGGGCACTACCGTTAGGGCGTCGATCGCAGGCCGAAAAGGACAGTTACTTGCTTGCTCATGTGTCCGGTTTGGTTCAGGGAAATATTGTCAAATGTTGTGGATGGGCGAGGTCAGGCGGCGTTTTCCTGAACCATCAATCCATCCTTGAAAACCTTTCCCTCTAAGACATGAACAATCACTTCCGAACCGTTCAGGCGTCGCCAGTGGCGCTCGGCTTGGCGGGCCAGCATGAAGACCATCGTTAACGACGCTTCGCGGCTGCCACAACCCTTCGTTCGTCGCTGCCGCAAACGGACCGTCGCAAAGGTGGACTCGATCGGGTTCGTCGTCCGCAAGTGCCCCCAGTGCTCGGCCGGAAAGTCGTAGAAAGCCAGCAGCACTTGGCGGTCTTTTTCCAGGCACTCGACCGCTTTGGGGAACTTCTTCTCGTATAGGTTCTTGAAACGGTCCAGAGCGGCCTCCGCCGTCTGCCGACTCTCGGCAAGATAGATGTCGCGCAGCGCCTGCTTGGCTTTGCCCTGCATGCTCTGCGGCAGCTTATTGAGCACGTTGGCCGTCTTGTGGAGCCAGCAGCGTTGCTCACCGGTCGCCGGATAGACTTTCCGCAGTGCCGCCCAAAACCACATCGCTCCGTCGCCCACCGCCAACTTCGGCGGCAGCTCGAGCCCCTGCCGTTTCAAGTCCTCCAGCAACTCCTGCCACGACAGTTCGCTTTCGCGAAAGCCGTCGTGCACCGCCAGCAGTTGCTTGCGACCGTCTTCGAGTGCTCCCATCACAACCAGCAAACACTGCCGTTCATCGTCCAGACGAACATTCGAGTAGATGCCATCGGCCCAAATGTAAACAAACCGCTGGCCGCTGAGGTCACGCTTTGACCAAGCCTCGTACTCGCGGCGCCAGACGTCTTTGAGACGCACCACCGTCGTCGCCGACAGGCCCGGAGCGTCGGGCCCCAGCAAGGCCTCCAGCGCTTCGCTGAAATCGCCCGTCGAGATCCCTTTCAGGTACAACCAGGGGATCAACTCCTCCACACTCTTCGTGCGCCGCAGATACGGCGGCAGGATCTGGGAAGTGAAACGAAAGCGCCGGCCCTGCTCATCGACTCGGCGATCGTCGACCCGCGGCGCCTGGATCTTCAGCTGACCCACGCCGCTGACGATGGTGCGCTCGCGGGCGTGACCGTTGCGCACCACCAGCCGCCGGCCGTCCTGGTCGACTTCGTGCTGATGCGTTTCGATGTAGGCGGTCACTTCGGCTTCCACGGCCTTGACGAGCATCTGGCGCGCTCCTTGGCGCAGCACCTCATCCAAGGGCGAGCGTTCCTTTCCATCAATGACTTGGGGGTTGACTTGACTGCTGCTCTCAGCAGCTTCACACTGACTCATGGCGTATCCTCCTTGTTCCTTTCCAGAAAACGATTGAGTTGCTTCCTCAATCGTCAGGATACGCCGCCTCCCCTCAGAGGCTCATCCACAACTTCTGGTTATAGCTCTGGTTCAGGTCTTTGACCCTGACTCATAGTCCCTGCAAGCCGCACTCCCACGTTCGGCCATGAGTTCGGCTTGCTACTCAGTAAACATAGCCACCGTTTACTCCGAGGCATTGGGCTGCGGTTCAGAGTTTCCACTGAGCCGTGAGAGCTTGGCTGCCAGCACGAAGTCGCTCTCGGTTAGGCCATCGATCTTGTGGGTCCAGAGCTTGATGCCCACCCGGCCCCAGCTCAGGTAGACATCGGGGTGATGCCACTGCTCTTCGGCCAGCTCCCCGATGCGGTTGACGAAAACCAGGGCCTCCCGAAAATTCTTGAGCTTGAACGTGCGTTCAAGGTGATGCCCATCAACGACTCTCCATTGCGGTAGTTGTTCGGCAAGGGTCTGCAGCGCTTCGCCTGTCAGCGGAGGCACACCGCCCTTGCACGGCACGCACGTTTTATCTGCTAAGTTGGGCATCTTCTTGTCCTCTCTGCCGCAGTTCGTCCACGGATGAGGCTACTCCAGCTTTAGCGAATGAACTTTGAATTTTTCCGCCCTCTGCCACTCGCCTGTCACCGTAACCTTGTGTAGCCCCTGTCTTTACTGCTTGATTCGATGGCTGCGAGCGCCCGGCGCTCGATGGGGCAAGCGGCCTATTCCCGGGCCCAGCGGTTGCTCATTACGGCCGACTCGGGCGGCAGCAACGGGCCGCGGGTCCGCCTCTGGAAACTGGAGTTGCAGAAGTTCGCCGACGAGACGAGATTGCGGATTGGAGTCTGCCATTTCCCGCCCGGCATCAGCAAGTGGAACAAGATCGAGCACCGCTTGTTTTCCTTCATCAGCCAGAACTGGCGTGGCAAGCCTTGGATCAGCCAGGAGGTCATTGTGAACCTCATGGCCGGCACCACCACGGAAAAGGGACTCCCGGTTCGCTCGGTATGGGACACGGGAGAGTACCCGTCCGGGGTCAAGATACCCGACCAAGCAAGGGCGCAAATCCGTCCGCGGCGGGACGAGTTTCACGGGGAGTGGAACCATACGATCCATCCTCGACGACCGACACGTGATAACGTTATTTTGTGACGATTCCTGAGTGCATCATTTCGCAAATAAGGCTACGAAAGGTGGCTGACCGCGGACGCGATGAATCGCGCCCCTACTGATGGGCTTGAGCATCTGGCGTTCAGACGTAGGGGCGCAATTCATTGCACCCGAGCTGATGAGCCGCAATACCTCGACAAGCTGACTGACACGCAACTGTATTTGCGAGGCACCGCACTAAGCTAAGCGAGCTTCCTAGTTAGCGATCGTGATTTCCGTGCGGGCGCTCAGGTTCAGTGTGTTGCTGGAAACGGTGATAGGCGCGGTTACAAACTGGAAGGGGTAACCGACCTCGACCTCAATAATGTCTCCTCGCTCGTTAACAGCGGGGTCGTAGGTGGTGTTGACAATGAGCTTGGAGTCTTCCAACCCCACGGCGAAGCGCTTCACGACGTTTTCGATCTCGGTTGTCGTAGTCGGGTTGTAAGTCCCCCGGACCATGCAAAAGCGCGCCGCTTGGCGGGCGGCGTGCGCCACCGTGGCATAAGTCCACATGCAACGGCCGAACTCCATGAGTCCCAGAACTATAACGAGATACAGCATGAAAATCAAGGCGAACTCGACGATGACGCTGCCCCGCCGACGTTGATTCCGCTGTGAGATCAGGCGTTTGATCATGGGAGAATTCCTCATCGCACTCGGGTCCAGGCAATTCGCATCACACCGGTGTCATCAAAAATCCCAGTCCACGGAAAAAGCGGTTCGAATGTCTGCTGAACCATTACGCGAGAATAGCCTCGGGGCCGGCCGTATCCCGAACAGGTGTCATTGTTACAGTCCACCGCCCCGGCCAAGCCGGACGTGTTTCCTGGGCAGTCGCAAAATTGCATCGGCGTCACGGAGACACCCGGTAAGTCCTGCGCATCATTCGTGGCGACAGTCGCGATGCGCGTAAAATCAGCCGCTTTGACGACACTTTGCGCTCCCCAGAACGAAGCCGCGCCCGAAGCGTTTGCCACGGTGATGGCATGGAAGAAAATGCGGGAAAAGTCGGCTGCCGCCGCCAACAACAGCATCAAAAGAAGTACCGAGAGCGCGAACTCCACGATGATGCTACCGGCATGCTTTCTCCCGTCATTCCTAGAGTGGCCTTTCATTGGTCAATCCCTCCGCATTGGGAAAACTCTGTGTCCGTGGCCATTACCCGAGCCGTAGAACTCATTCACTCCGCTCATTCGACCAGCGTCACCGTCTGAAACGGTATGGGCGGCCCGGCGCCACTACCGGAGCTGCCCCCACCCCCGAACGGGGTACCGGACATCTCGACGGTGTTGGCAACTATCATGAACCAGCCCAACGTATCATTGGTTCCGCGCCAAGCCGTTTCCGACTTAGGGGTATAGAGGAAACCGGATAAGTTAAGAGTCGCGGTCCCAGCGAAAACATGCTCGCGCCTCCCCCCGCCATCCTTGAAGGTAGGCGCCGAGGAATCCTCCCATATCAGCGCTCCCGTATAGGGGTAACTCTGGTAACCGGATAGCGTAAGCACCGCATTCCCCGTGATACGAATCGTACCCCAGTGGTCGGGGTTTTCGGGGAGGGGGGTGGCCCAGAACTGATTGGTGTTGTAGAACAGCACGCCTGGGTCTGCCTCATTCGGGTCATGGGTGATTGTTCCCCCGCTGATGTGCATCCGAGCTATAACCAGAAGTTGTGGATGAGCCTCTGAGGGGAGGCGGCGTATCCTGACGATTGAGGAAGCAACTCAATCGTTTTCTGGAAAGGAACAAGGAGGATACGCCATGAGTCAGTGTGAAGCTGCTGAGAGCAGCAGTCAAGTCAACCCCCAAGTCATTGATGGAAAGGAACGCTCGCCCTTGGATGAGGTGCTGCGCCAAGGAGCGCGCCAGATGCTCGTCAAGGCCGTGGAAGCCGAAGTGACCGCCTACATCGAAACGCATCAGCACGAAGTCGACCAGGACGGCCGGCGGCTGGTGGTGCGCAACGGTCACGCCCGCGAGCGCACCATCGTCAGCGGCGTGGGTCAGCTGAAGATCCAGGCGCCGCGGGTCGACGATCGCCGAGTCGATGAGCAGGGCCGGCGCTTTCGTTTCACTTCCCAGATCCTGCCGCCGTATCTGCGGCGCACGAAGAGTGTGGAGGAGTTGATCCCCTGGTTGTACCTGAAAGGGATCTCGACGGGCGATTTCAGCGAAGCGCTGGAGGCCTTGCTGGGGCCCGACGCTCCGGGCCTGTCGGCGACGACGGTGGTGCGTCTCAAAGACGTCTGGCGCCGCGAGTACGAGGCTTGGTCAAAGCGTGACCTCAGCGGCCAGCGGTTTGTTTACATTTGGGCCGATGGCATCTACTCGAATGTTCGTCTGGACGATGAACGGCAGTGTTTGCTGGTTGTGATGGGAGCACTCGAAGACGGTCGCAAGCAACTGCTGGCGGTGCACGACGGCTTTCGCGAAAGCGAACTGTCGTGGCAGGAGTTGCTGGAGGACTTGAAACGGCAGGGGCTCGAGCTGCCGCCGAAGTTGGCGGTGGGCGACGGAGCGATGGGGTTTTGGGCGGCACTGCGGAAAGTCTATCCGGCGACCGGTGAGCAACGCTGCTGGCTCCACAAGACGGCCAACGTGCTCAATAAGCTGCCGCAGAGCATGCAGGGCAAAGCCAAGCAGGCGCTGCGCGACATCTATCTTGCCCAGAGTCGGCAGACGGCGGAGGCCGCTCTGGACCGTTTCAAGAACCTATACGAGAAGAAGTTCCCCAAAGCGGTCGAGTGCCTGGAAAAAGACCGCCAAGTGCTGCTGGCTTTCTACGACTTTCCGGCCGAGCACTGGGGGCACTTGCGGACGACGAACCCGATCGAGTCCACCTTTGCGACGGTCCGTTTGCGGCAGCGACGAACGAAGGGTTGTGGCAGCCGCGAAGCGTCGTTAACGATGGTCTTCATGCTGGCCCGCCAAGCCGAGCGCCACTGGCGACGCCTGAACGGTTCGGAAGTGATTGTTCATGTCTTAGAGGGAAAGGTTTTCAAGGATGGATTGATGGTTCAGGAAAACGCCGCCTGACCTCGCCCATCCACAACATTTGACAATATCTCTGTGCATCCCGCTGTCGAGGTAGTAAACACCCGACTTTAGATAGACTGTTCCGCCGGAAATTTTGATTGCCGGGTGGTAGAAGGTTTGGGTCGTACAAGCGAAGGGAGCAAGGGGAGCACAGGTTGTGACGTCATAGCTGCTCCCGCAATAGTAGCCGGGCCACAAAGTTTGATCCCCGCTGATCTCAGTGTCCCATATACACGCCGACACCAGATCCGGATAAGCGGTCGTCACGTCCGGCTCCTGTAACGACGGCGGATCCTCGACGTAGAGCGCATGGTGGATTGGATCGTCGTCATACATCATGCCGCCGACCGGCTCGGGATCAAAGCAATCTGGGTTTAGATTGCCGTTAACTCGGTAGCCCCCGACAACTCCGATGCCCGCTTACTCCACACAAGGTGAGCTTCCGTTTATGGTCAGCCCCGCGGGGTTGTCCGAGTGGACCTCGATTTCACAGTCCACGTCGAAGTCTACCGTTCCCGAAATGACCATAGCTTTCCTCACGCTGGGGTCCAAGGCGACTACGCAAGCGCTGGTGTAATTCCCCAATCCGGCCACTGCTCGGGAGCGAACGGTAACGTTATTCTGGTTGAACAGACGCGCAAAATAGGTCGGTCCGGTCTCGGCGACAATGGCTTCGACATACCCCGACACCCCCTGCCAGGTGTAGGGGTAGTTGATGGTGACGGTAACATTGGAGTCCGAATCGTCGAAGCCGTTCTTGATGGAGTCCTCTTGGCCGGCCTGGTTTACCTCGGCGTAGGTAGTATTCTGCCGGTAGACTTCATAAGCGCCACCCAAAGCCCCAGCATTGGCGGCGTTCTGCGTGCGACGCTTGAGGTCGTAGATCTTCCCAACGTCCAACGCCAAGGCGAGAAACGCCAGCAAGACGGGGAACAACAGAGCCGTAATGATTAAGATCACTAGCCATGCATCGCCTACCGTTTGTCATAAGCTATCTCCCAGCTCAGTCGCGAGATATTCCTTAGACCCGGAAACCTCGCTTTGAATTCTAATTGGATATCCACTTGACTCAGGTGACCCCAAGATGTAGTATGCGCCTTCGTGGAGGATTATCCACGCGACCTGCTCGAGTTCGAGGTACGCTTCGCCAGCGAAGGGGCCTGTCGCGACTATCTGTCCGCGTTGCGCTGGCCGGAGGGTTTCCGCTGTCCGGGATGCGGGCATGAGCGGGCTTGGCCGGTGCGCAAAGTGTGGTTCGAATGCGCTCGCTGCGGGCGGCAGACGTCGGTGACCTCGGGCACGATCTTCCAAGACACACGTAAGCCGCTGCGGCTGTGGTTCCGGGCGATCTGGCACGTCACTTCGCAAAAGAACGGGGTCAGCGCGCTGGGTCTGCAGCGCGTTCTCGGGTTGGGCAGCTATCAAACCGCGTGGACCTGGATGCACAAGCTGCGGCGAGCGATGGTGCGTCCGGGGCGGGAGCGATTGGCGGGCGTAGTCGAGGTCGATGAGACCTATTGGGGCGCTGAGGAAGAGGGTGTGAGCGGCCGGCAGACCGAGCGTAAAGCCTTGATTGCAGTAGCCGCGGAAGAGAGAGGCCGCGGGCTAGGACGGATCCGCATGCAGCGCGTGCGGAACGCATCGGCGGCCAGTTTGATGCCCTTCGTGGAGGAGTCGGTCGAGCCGGGAAGCGTGGTGCACACCGACGGCTGGCTGGGCTACGAGCCGCTGGAGAAGAAGGGCTACCAGCATCGCATCGTCTTTCTGTCGGGCCGCCGCAAGCAGGCCTCGGAATTATTGCCGAGGGTGCACCAAGCGATCTCGTTGCTCAAGCGCTGGCTGCTGGGCACGCACCAAGGCGCGGTTAGCCACGAGCATCTGGACTACTACCTCGACGAGTTTGTGTTCCGCTTCAACCGGCGCAACTCACGCAGCCGGGGAAAACTCTTCTACCGCCTTGTGCAGCAGGCAGTCGCCGTGGACCCAACGCCGTATCGATCGATCGTCGCCGACTGGGACGCTGAGGCCCCGTGAGCCCAACCACAAGATGTTGGGGTTACCTGAGTAAAGTGGATACCCCATTTGAATTCTTTTCCTTCGCTACGTGCCCCTCGTCAAGAGGTGTCTCACAGACCCCTCTTCGTCGGTACCGGGTGCGGCCCAATACCCAGGAGCATCCCGGCCCGAGGCCCTATATTACGCTACTCCATACCGCTTAGTCTATCCCTTATTGGTACTAGTGCTTGGTTGCATAAATTCAGGATAGGTTATAGGCGGACAATCCCTGGACCGCTCCCTTACGGTCGCGGCTCGGAAGACTCTGTGAACAAACCACTTCCGGACCAGACGGACGATCGTATGGTCCTTCGGGAAAGGGCTTCATCAAATAACGCGAACTTTTGCGACCAACACTAGTACTAGTACCTTATAAATATTCTCTCCTAAGTGCGGCCGGGTCTCCCGGGATACCTAGTTCGTCCGCGGCTTTTAGCACTCTGTGCCGCATGACTGCCAGCCATCGCGATCGTTCAGAGCCGCAGAAAACTACCGGGCATGGAATGTGTTAGGAGCGTGGCGGCACCTTGCGGCGGGCAAGATACCCGCTGCGCCGGGGTTACGAAAACATGTAGAGGGGTGTGGCTTCGGCGACGGCGACTGTGCCTTCGCCTTCGCCCTCCTCGGCGCCTGTCTCGCCGGCGGAGCGGTAATACATGCCGCCTTCAGCGAGGAAAATCTCCAAGTCGGCGGGCCGCGGCAGCACGCCCTGGATCAAGGCTTCGGAAAGAGGATCTTCGACGTACTTCTGCAGAGCACGTCGCAAGGGGCGAGCGCCATAGCTGCGATCGCCGCACGTCTCGTCGAGGATGTGTTTGGCCGCGTCTTCATTCAAGCGTATGTGGATATCCTTGCGGGCCAAGTTCTCATTGATCTGTTCGACCATGAGGCCGATGATCTGGAGCAGATCGTCGTCGGTCAGCGAAGAAAAGATGATGGTTTCGTCAATGCGATTGAGGAACTCGGGGTTGAAAATACGTTTGACCTCGCTGAGCACTTCGTCGTGAGCCTTGGCGTCGGCGGAATCCTTCGAGCGGCTTTCGAATCCCATCCGCGCCCGCTTCTCCAGGAAGCGCGCCCCGATGTTCGAGGTCATGATGATGATCGTGTTCTTGAAATCGACCGTGTTGCCCAAGCCGTCGGTCAACTGGCCGTCCTCGAAGACCTGCAACAGGATGCTGAATAGGTCCGGGTGGGCCTTTTCGATCTCGTCGAGCAGGATGACCGAATAAGGGGCCCGCTTAACACGCTCGGTCAACTGCCCGCCCTCTTCGTATCCCACGTAGCCGGGGGGCGAACCGATCAACTTCGAGACAGAGTGTTTCTCCATGAACTCCGACATGTCGAAACGCACCAGTGACTTTTCACTGCCGAACAGACACTGTGCCAGCGCCCGCGCCACTTCGGTCTTACCGACGCCGGTCGGACCCAAGAACAGGAACGACCCCGCCGGCCGAGTCACCGATTTCAGACCGGCCCGCGATCGTCGTATGGCCCGCGCCAGGGCTGATATAGCCGTGTTCTGGCTGACGACTCGCTTGTGAAGCTCCTCCTCGATGCGGAGGAGTTTGACCATCTCTTCTTCCTTGATCGAGGTCATCGGCACGCCGGTCCAGCGCGCCACGATATCCTCGATATCGTCCTTCGTCACCGAGGCCGTAGCGGTGTCGTCGAGGTTGTACTTTTCTCGCAAGACACGGAGGTTCTCGCGTTCCTTACGCTCTTCATCGGAATAGAAGCGCGCTTTTTCGAATTCGTGGTTGGCAATCGCGTTTTCCATGCGGTGGACAATGAACTTGATCCGCTTGTGCACCTCGGCGATCTCGCCGGGCATCGTCGTCTGGCGAAGCTTGACCCGTGCACCGGCTTCGTCCAACAGGTCGATTGCCTTGTCGGGAAGGAAGCGGTCGGGGATATAGCGGCTCGAGGTGTAGACCGCGCCTTCGATCGCCTCGTCGTTATAAGCCACGGCGTGGAACTTCTCGTAGCGGTCCTTGATGCCGAACAGAACCTTGACGGCTTCCTCTTCCGTGGGCGGGTTGACCTTAACAGCCTGGAAGCGCCTCTCCAGGGAGCGATCTTTTTCGATGGACTTGCGAAACTCACTGGGAGTGGTCGCTCCAATACACTGGATTTCACCTCGCGAAAGCGCCGGCTTGAGGATATTCGCGGCATCCAGCGAACCCTCGGCCGAGCCGGCCCCGACCAAAGTGTGTAACTCGTCAATGAAGATGATCGCGTTCCGATTCTCCATCAACTCTTTCATGATGGTCTTCAAGCGCTCTTCAAACTGGCCGCGGTACTTTGTACCGGCCACGATCAGAGAAAGGTCAAGCGCCAGGATGCGATTCTCAGCCAAAAACGAGGGTATCTCTCCTTCAGCGATGCGCTGGGCCAGCCCTTCGACGATCGCCGTCTTGCCGACGCCGGGTTCGCCGATCAATACGGGATTGTTCTTCGTTCGCCGGCACAGGATCTGAATGACGCGCTCGACCTCGTTGTCCCGTCCGATGAGCGGGTCGAGATTATTGTCAATCGCTGCCTGCGTGAGGTCACGACTAAACTCGGCCAGCAGCGAACTCTCTTTCGGCCGGTTCGGCATCAGCTTCTCGGACTGAGACCGCGCCAGTTCTTCGCGAATCGTCGCCAAACGGAGACCGCGCTCATGAAGGATTTCCGCGGCGAAGGATTTTTCTTCCCGCAACAGACCCAACAGCAAGTGCTCGGTGCCGATGTGCTTGTGGGAAAGCCGCTCGGCCTCCTCGGCCGCGTAAGCCAACACGCGCTTGCACTCGTGGCTCAGCGGCAGGTCGACCGACGTGGAAACTTTTTCACGGACAGTCGTGCGTGCTTCGATCTGCTTGCGGATCGACTCCACCGCCGCGTGGGATCGCAGGAACCGGTTGGCAAGAGCCTTGTCCTCTCGGATTAGCCCCAGCAGCTGGTGTTCTGTTTCGATATAGGGACTACCGAACTGGCTGGCTTCGTAGCGCGCGAAGAAGATTACCCGCCGTGCCTTTTCCGTATAGCGTTCAAACATGCAGCGAACCCTCCCGACTCCCCACGGTGGATCAGGTCCTCTCTTGTACTCATCATATCAGCCTTCCACAGATCACCGCCCGACTGAAAGCGGTCTACGCCTTTACGACGGATGTCCGAAGGGCAAGGATCGGAGCGGCACTGTTGAACAAGCAAACGAGCAACAGGATAGCCTTAACGACGGTCAACACAGACAGCCAAACTATTGATTTCTCGGGTTGCCGCGACGAGCGGCACCCCTCGAGAGGGGTGAATGCTGTATCGGTTGGCGGAATCAGAAGCCCGGACCCGACGGGAGAGGCCGCAGCGGTTGTGTGCTGCTCGAACGTTGTTGGCCCGTCGCTGGCGCTCCGGGTTCTATTCGTTGCCCAGTGAGACCGCCTCCGATAGCAGGAACAGCGCGCGACTGGATGGGGCTTTGCGCGCGGTCTAGCTCACCGCTTCAGGCGGATGTCTCGAAACTCGATGGTCATGGGCAGTCCGCCGTGAAGTTGCAGTCCGATGACTCCTCGCCCGATACGCTTAGGGGCTTCGTGGTCGATCACCTCGGACGCCATCCTTCCGTTGATCGTGAAGAAGAGACGGTAGCCGCGGGCAACAACATGGACCTCGTTCCAGCCGTGCTTCCTGAGGTCTTGCGGTGTTAGCGCACCCTCAATCCCCGTGACGTGTTTTTCTCCCCACTCGTCGATCACCACACGGTGTCCGCGCTCGACGAGCAGTGATCCGCGCGGCGTTCCATGAAAATCCCACGCGCCAAGCACGTCAGGTCCGATCCCAACGTGTCCCAAGTCAGCGTGGTAGCCCTTCACTCGATGGGATTCCGACTCGCCCAGTCGGCCTCGGATATGAATGCCCGAATTACCCGGCGTGCGAAAGCGATAGGCGAGTTTCAACTCGAAGTCTCCCAGATCATCGGCCCTCCAGATGAGATCCGAGCCCCTGCCGTCGCTGTTCCCTACGAGCAGCCCGCCTTGCACCGACCAGGCAGCCTTTTGCTCCGCTGGTACGATCCGCCAGCCGTCGAGGCTCTGGCCGTCAAAAATCGTACTGAAGCCGTCACGATCGGTCGCGCTCGCTGTGGCTATCGCAACGCTCAGATAAACCGTTACTACAATGGCCCGTCGCTTCAATGAGCTTGCACAGTCCATGATCGGGCGCTTCCGTCAGGCAATCTCGGCATCAAAGAGTCATGGAGTTATGCCTCGACAGAGGACGTCCGACACGATAACACGACGAGAGTTTGGCTGCTCTCAACAAACTGAATTCAGCCATCCGAATCCATCCATCCTTGTCGCCGGTTCGCGAGCCGGCTGCTCACAGATCTGTAGCACGGATCCGCCCACTATCGATGCGGAAAACTCTATCGCATCGCCGGGCAAGCATCAGGTTGTGGGTGGCAATGACTACCGTGAGCTTGTGGGCGCGCGGCAAACCGACCAACAGATCCATGATGGCTTCGGCGTTGCTGGAGTCGAGATTACCGGTCGGCTCGTCGGCCAGAACCAACTTGGGTTCAGTCACCAGTGCCCGCGCAATAGTGACGCGCTGTTGCTCGCCCCCCGAGAGTTCCCCGGCGCGGTGGGACGCTCTGTCGGACAGGCCCACGCGCTCAAGCCAGGGTCTGGCCTTGGACTCTGCTTCCCGACGGGCGGTCTCGCCGATCAACAGCGGCATCATGACGTTTTCGAGGGCCGTGAACTCAGGCTGCAGATAGTAGCTTTGCCACACGAAGCCGATCTCTTGATTGCGGATGCCGGCCAGCTCCGTATCCGAACGTCCCGACAGTGGTTGCGACTCGAAATAGATCTCCCCGGCCGTGGGACGGTCAAGCGCGCCGAGCAGGTGCAACAGCGTGGATTTCCCCGCGCCCGACTCCCCAATGACAGCGACACTTTCGCCAAAGTAGAGTTCCAGATTCAAGCCGGAAAAAACCGTCAAGTCAATCGTGCCGCTGCGATACGTTTTGGCCAGGCTCTCGACTCGAACAATCGTTTCCGCCATGCTGAATCCTTCGGCCAAGAGACCTTGCCGCCACGGACTACTAGACCAGCCCAAGTTGCGAAATCGCTTCGACGATCTCTTCGCTGGTCCGGGAACCGAGGTCCACTCTCAAGTCGGCCTGTTCGTAATCAGGCCTGCGCTTTCGATGGAGAGCTTCAAACGCCGCACGGTCCCGGGCCAGGGGTCGCTCGTCATTGTCGGACACACGCTCCCATAGTTCCTCCACCGTTCCGTCAAGCCAGATGGAGACGCCGAATCGTTCGATTGCCGCGCGGTTCCTCGCATCGACAAAGGCGCCGCCGCCGAGTGCGACAACCCTGGCCCGGCTTTGTTGGATGAGGTCCAATTGCTTGACCAAGGCCTGGCTCTCCAGCGCCCGGAAAGCAGGCTCTCCCAACTGGTCAAAGATTTCTACAATGCGAGATCCCGCCTGCCGCTCAATCTCAGAGTCGAGATCCACGAAATCCCACGCCAACCTCTCGGCCAGCAGTTCCCCGACACTGGTTTTCCCGCAGCCCATAAAGCCCACCAGATAAATCCCAGGTGAATTTTTCAGCTTGACGTGCATCGCTATGGTTCCCGGCCCGGCGCCGTCCGAGCGGGATTCATCTTTGCCAGGCGTCCGTAGACAGCGCCGGGGAAAAGGCGGGCCAGGGCAACTAGGACCCAGCTAATGCGAGGCGTCACCACCGTCCGCTTGCCTCTATGCAGCCCTTTGAGAATGGCTCGGGCACAGTGTTCCGCTGTGATCATAAACCTGCGCTGGCCGGCCACCTTCTCGGGAATTGTTCCCTGGAGAACGTTGTCGCGAAACGGTGTGTCCACATAGCCCGGGCAGACGCACAGCACGTGAATGCCCGCCGCGCCCAGCTCCATTCGCAGGGCGTCGGAGAATGCGTTGAGGGCAGATTTAGAAGACGAGTAGAGAGGGAGCCACGGCAGGGGCACCTTGCCGGCGATAGAGCTGACGTTCACGATGGCTCCGCCGTGGGGAATCAGGGGCCTTAGGCGGCGCACCAACTCCACAGGCGCCAGGAAGTTCAGCGCAAACATGCGCCGAGCCAAGTCAGGCGGAGCTTCAAACGACGGAGCGTACAACCCGACCCCGGCGTTGTTAATCAGGATGTCGATGGCGGAAACTCGCCGGCTCGTTTCGTCACAAAGTGCGGTGATCGAACTCGGGTCTTCCAGGTCGGCCGGTATGACGATTGCGTGAGCGGGTTGAACCTCACGGGCGACTGCCTCCAGGCGGTCGCTTGACCGCGCGGTGAGGATTAACCGCGCTCCTTCGGCAGCGAAAAGCCGGGCGCAGGCGCGACCGACTCCGGAAGAAGCACCCGTGAGAAATACGGTTTTGCCTTTGATCTGCACTGCCGTTGCCTGGCGGCGGACGAGAAGCAATAATGTAGCATGGCCGGGGAGGGTCTGCTGCCGCTGTTTCCGCTCGAAATAGTCCTGTTTCCCGGCACCCAGGTACCGCTTCACATCTTCGAGGAGCGCTACCGGCTGATGATCGGGGAGGCCGTTGATCGACATTCCGAATTCGGTGTCATCCTACAAACCGGAGGGAAGCTCGCGTCGATGGGTTGTACGGCGATGGTTGAGCGGGTAACGCGCCGCTATGACGACGGGCGCTTCGATGTAGAGGCCCGCGGCCGGCAGAGGTTTACAACCGTCTCGCTCGACGAACGTCTCCCTTATCTCCAGGCCCGGGTCGAATACTTCAAGGACACCTCGCAAGCACCGGCCGACCCGGAAAGGCTTCAGCAAGCTCTCGATCTCAGCAACCAAGTAGCTGGAATGCTCCAACTCGAGCCACTGAAGGCTGATACCTCAGTGCCGCAACCCAGCTTCCACCTGGCCCACGCCCTGCCTCTGGAACTCTCCTTCAAGCAGAGTCTGCTGGCTCGGAAGTCGGAAGCCGAGCGCCTCAGTGACCTCACCGCGTACCTGCCCAAAATAGTGGAGCGACTAGAGCTGACTGAGCGCGTCCGCAGACAGGCAGGAACCAACGGCCGCGGCCGGGTGCACTAGTGGGCCACGACAACGTTAGTTGTTGGGCGGACCGCTGCATTCACCCGACGCAGTTTTCTGCCGGTGTTGGCCGGAAGGTCATTGTGTAGGTACTGACGGTCGCGGGCTGGGAAGGACGCCAGTCGCTGTAGTAGCTCTTCCTACACTTGAACTAGACCGGCTGAGACCTGCGCCTTGATCCTTCTGGGCTATCCGCGCCACGACCGCTCCCTGGCGTTCGCGGCTCCGATTCGCTTATCGCGAGGGTGTGCGCCAACAAGAAACTGAGCCTGGAACGCCAGTGACAGGCCAAGTATCGCCGCAACCGCTAGGCCTCGAAATGAGTCTCGCGCCCTTGCAGCAACGCGACGAAGAAACACCTCCCGTTCGATCCGTAGGGGCACGGCATGCCATGCCCAAAGCCCGACCCGCAGTCGAAACAACCCGCCGCACCGCGCGGGTCAGCAAACGGTCCCGTGATGCGATGCGGCAGCGGGGAATCGACGTCGTGCGAAGTCTTCGCAAGCTCGCGAAACCGAGCCGCGACCGTGAGGCCGCAGGCCCGCAGGCTCACGCCTGCGGCTTCCATGAGGAGGCTCGACTCCCCCGGGATGACGAGCCTCCTCATTCCATCTCTGTACGGTTATATGCAGCAAGCTGACCGTCGAGGCCCGCGGCTCTGCTCAGGAAACAAACTCCAGGCGGCCCTCAAGTAGCTCGGCGCGGCGGGAGAACCTTTCAGCCAGGGCTAGGCTATGGGTCACCAGCAGGAGAATCGTCTTTTCTTCCTGGTGCAGTTCCAGCAACAGGTCGGCGACGGTGTCGGCGGTGCGCCGATCAAGGTTTCCCGTCGGTTCATCCGCCAAAATGACAGGCGGCGAGTTGATCAGAGCCCGCGCGATCGCCACCCTTTGGCGTTCGCCGCCGGAAAGCTCCGCCGGGCGGTGCTCAAGGCGATCGGCGAGGCCGACGCGGTCGAGAAGCCGGCGGGCGCCCTGCTCCGCTTCCCTGCCCTTGAGGATAGAACCCGGCGCCATCGTTGGAATGAGGACGTTTTCAAGCGCTGAGCACTGCGGCAGCAAGTGGTGGTCTTGAAATACAAACCCGATTTGCTGGTTGCGGAACGCCGCCAGCTCCCTTCCCGACAGTGCGAACGGGTTGCGGTCGTCGAGCGTGATCGTTCCGCGGGTGGGGGTCTCCAACGTGCCGATCATGAACAGCAGGGTGCTTTTCCCTGATCCGGAAGGCCCCATGATGGCCAAAGCCTCACCCCGGCTCAAGGAAAGTGACACGTCACGGATGACGACCAAGGAATCGCTGGGAGTGGGGTACTCCTTGCAAAGCCCGGCTAGCTGAAGGTCGGCTTCCCTAGTGATCATCCGTAGCAGCCCCCATTTTTTCACACCTGGCCGCCCCCGCGAGCGGTTTCTCAACCGTCCGGACCCACAGCCGAGGACACTTAGTGTTTCATTTCGCAAATACGGTTACGAAGGTGGCCCGACCGCGGACGCGATGAATCGCGCCGCTACTGATGGGCTTGAGCATCTCGCATTCAAAGGTAGGGGCGCAATTCATTGCGCCCGAGCCGATCAGCCGCAGCCCTCGACAAGCTGACTGATACGTAACTGTATTCACGAAATGATGCACCAAGTGGCAACCAGGTTTAGCCGTAATACTTGTCAGATAGGACAAGCGAGCCCGCGAAGCGCTGTAGGATAGTAGCCCCAGCCGGAGCTGTCGGGCAGCACCCTGAGCGGGAACCAACACACGGACAAGCCCCGGTAGGGAGGAAGGAAAACTGTAGAACCCGGGCCGTGATCAGCATTTTCCTGCGCCCCTCCGGGGCTTGTTCACTTGTGCATACGGAACGGTTTCGCCTAGCGGCTCCACCGTGGGCTATTATCCTACGCCCCCTGCGGGGGCTGAAGCACACTAAGTAACGAGTATTGGGTTTAGCCGTGATGCCCGCAAAGGCACCCGGCGCAAACGTGTTCTCCCAAACGGAGCGACAAAAATGCCTTTGCACACAGCCAACGCCTTCGTTGAGGGCCTCTTTCGAATCTAGGGCCAAAAGACCCCGAAGGCGTCAGGCGCCGGGCGGCGGCTGGAATTCCGCCATAAGCTCGCGGTACTGTTTGCGAGCGCGCTCTATCGAGTAATCGCATTCGATGAGGGAGCGCCCGGCGCGACCCATTCCCACGCGACGCTCATCATCCTCAAGCAACTGCTGAATGACCAGCGCCAGGCGGCCCTCTTCGCCTTCGCCGGGTTCGACCAGCACACCGCACGAAGGCGGCAGGGCCTCTTCGATCGCCCCAGCACGGGAACTCACAACGGGCGTTTGCATGGCTAGCGCTTCTACCAGAACGAGGGGAATCCCCTCCTCGCGCGAGGTGATCAGCAGCAACGAAGCGTCGGCCAGCGTTTGCGCCATATCGTCGATGTGCCCAACCAGGCTAACCTTTGCGGCCAGGCCCCGTCTGTCGAGCGATCTCCGCAGACGCTCTTCTTCAGGCCCTTCTCCGGCAACGACGAAATGGTAATCACCGGCTGGGCGTAGTCTCTCCAGCTCCGTCGCCACGTCCACCAGCAGCCGGGGGCGTTTTCGACGAACCAGCGCCCCGGCGAAAAGGATAACCTTCGTCCGGTCAGGAACGTTGAGGCGGCGCTGGAGTCCGCCTCGCTGGTAGCGGCCAGGGTCGAATCGCGCCAAATCCACTCCGTTTCGAATCAAACGGATCTTTTCCGGCGGGGTGGCCATGTCGATCAATCGCTGCTGGCCGGCCTTCGAGATAACGACGCGCCGGTCGAGATGCTCGGCGACTTCCAGCGTCGCCGAGAAAAAGTCCCAGTCCTGATCGACGTTATGAAGAATATCGATCGCGACGGTACCAGGCCGGTTTTTCTTAATTGCAGGAAGAACACTGTAGGCGGCCAAGGAATTTTGCATGACCAACACATCGAACCGCCAATTCAGCGCCATCGTATACAGGAATCTTCGGCTTTGCTCCGCCGGTGCAAGCTGTGCGGCGTCGTAGACGTGGTCCACGCACTTGTCCCAATCGGGCCGCAGGCGAGAGTCATCCGATTGCGTGGCGATCAAGAAAACTTCGTATCGTTGCCTGTCGAGCCGGCTTGCAAACTCCAGCAAGACATTTTCCGCTCCGCCGACCCCCAAATGAGGTGTGAACAATGCCAGCCTTCGCCGGTCAGCTCTAGCTTGAGGAGGTATGTAGTCGAGCCTCTCGATCAGCCCGCCGTCGATGAGAACGGATTTGGGCTGAAACTTGAGATAGAAACTCAAGTCAAAGACGGGGCGACCCGCGAGTTCGTTGATTCGCTCCTTGGCACGCAGTGGAATCAACCGCATCGTTGATCGCAAAGGGTGGTGCAGCCAGGCTTCCAGCGAGGAGATTTCGGCGTTTTGCAAGTGATGGAAGAGCTGGTCGAGAAGCGGGGCGATTCCTGGTTGCGGGTTAGGCGTTAGGCGTTTCGGCTTCGCACGATCGTCTATCGGGGCGGAACTCGGCGGCACGGGTTCCCAGGCTTGTCGTCCGGCGCTTGCCGGGGCCACGGCAAGATCCCGACAGGCCCAAGGCAGACGCCGAACTTCCCCAGATTCCTTCGGCTCCTCACGCGCCATGGCATCGCGCGAGACGCCCAACGGCCCCGCGCATTCCCTCACCGAGGGAGGGGGAGCTTCCCCGGTGTCTGTCCAGGTGACCCAGTCAGCACTTTGCAGCGCCCAGATGCAGTCCTCGGCGGCCTGTGCGCGCAACGGCCGATCTCCCCTCATCCACAAAAAGCAATCCGCTTTCGATTTCGCCAGCGCCGTCTTCTCATCGACTTTGAGTAGGACCTGATAGTCGCGGACCGTCTGATTTTCAAACGACGGCGCGACGGAAGCGTGAACGACGAAGCAGATTGACGGCGCCCATTCTCTCTTGACCCTCAGCCTGCCCTCGGGGGACAGCAAAGCGGGTCTCCTCTCACACATATGGGCCCAGTTTGATTCGTGGCGCTCGAGCCCTTGATAGTGATGTCCGCGGCCATGCGTGCGATAGGCAAACAGCGTTTGGGGGATATAGTGTCCGTACCAACCCTTCTCCCCGAGGTGCAGAGAGAAATCCCAGTCTTCGTAGCTCCAGCGAAGCCACTCGTCATAGCCGCCGACTTCTTCCGACGCTTCCCGGCGAACGAAGATGCAATGAGCCATGAAGTTTTCGTTCAGCAGCCGATAGAGGTTGTACTCGCCCGGATATTCGATGTAATTCCTGTCCCCGAAGACACGATAGTCGAAATAAGCGAAGCCGGCTTCGGGGCGTGTTTCCATCTCCGCAAGACAAACCTCGATCATCGTCGGAGCAAGCAAATCGTCGCTATCGAGAGGGACAAGATAGCGCCCTCGGCTATGGCGGAAACCGGTGTTGCGCGCGGCGGCTGGTCCGCGGTTTGCTTGGTGATGGATGACCGTAACCCGAGGCAGCTTCCGCTGAACGATGTTTTCCAGGATTTGTAGACTCTCCGGGTCGTCGCTGCCGTCATCGACGACGACGATCTCCCACTCGTCGTGGGTCTGGCGCCTGACGCTTGCGATGGTTTCCTCGATCAGCGCCTTCGGGTTGTAACAGGGGATAACGACAGAGATAAGATCGGATGCGGACATCTCGGCCTAGTCTAGCCTGCTTTTCTCACAAACTTCGCCGGTTCGCCACAAAACCCGTTGTTCTCGTAGGGGCCGACCACCGTGTCGGCCCACTACCGAGCAGTACATATTGTCCAGTGCGAATTTGTGGAAAAGATCGTACATCGACACTACTGGGCGGGCACGGTGGCCCGCCCCTACTCGCTCCTCGTGAGAAAAGCGGGCTAGTGCTTGGTTGCATAAGTTCACGATCGTTTATAGGCCGGCAATCGCTGGACCGCTCGGTCGAAAACCCGGAGGAATGGGGTATCCACTTGACTCAGGTGACCCCAAGATGTAGTATGCGCCTTCGTGGAGGATTATCCACGCGACCTGCTCGAGTTCGAGGTACGCTTCGCCAGCGAAGAGGCCTGTCGCGACTATCTGTCCGCGTTGCGCTGGCCGGAGGGTTTCCGCTGTCCGGGATGCGGGCATGAGCGGGCTTGGCCGGTGCGCAAAGTGTGGTTCGAATGCGCTCGCTGCGGGCGGCAGACGTCGGTGACCTCGGGCACGATCTTCCAAGACACACGTAAGCCGCTGCGGCTGTGGTTCCGGGCGATCTGGCACGTCACTTCGCAAAAGAACGGGGTCAGCGCGCTGGGTCTGCAGCGCGTTCTCGGGTTGGGCAGCTATCAAACCGCGTGGACCTGGATGCACAAGCTGCGGCGAGCGATGGTGCGTCCGGGGCGGGAGCGATTGGCGGGCGTAGTCGAGGTCGATGAGACCTATTGGGGCGCTGAAGAAGAGGGTGTGAGCGGCCGGCAGACCGAGCGTAAAGCCTTGATTGCAGTAGCCGCGGAAGAGAGAGGCCGCGGGCTAGGACGGATCCGCATGCAGCGCGTGCGGAACGCATCGGCGGCCAGTTTGATGCCCTTCGTGGAGGAGTCGGTCGAGCCGGGAAGCGTGGTGCACACCGACGGCTGGCTGGGCTACGAGCCGCTGGAGAAGAAGGGCTACCAGCATCGCATCGTCTTTCTGTCGGGCCGCCGCAAGCAGGCCTCGGAATTATTGCCGAGGGTGCACCAAGCGATCTCGTTGCTCAAGCGCTGGCTGCTGGGCACGCACCAAGGCGCGGTTAGCCACGAGCATCTGGACTACTACCTCGACGAGTTTGTGTTCCGCTTCAACCGGCGCAACTCACGCAGCCGGGGAAAACTCTTCTACCGCCTTGTGCAGCAGGCAGTCGCCGTGGACCCAACGCCGTATCGATCGATCGTCGCCGACTGGGACGCTGAGGCCCCGTGAGCCCAACCACAAGATGTTGGGGTTACCTGAGTAAAGTGGATACCCCATACCCGGAGGTTTTGATCCCCTGGGGTGGGCCTGAAGCTGGTGGCAGGACCGGACTCTTGAGGGGGACTGACCGCTCCCTGACGGTCGCGGCTCCGTTTATCTTGGCGAAGGTCCCTGCACCGCTCCCTCACGGTCGCGACTCGGAAGGCTCTACGAATAAACCACTTCCGGGCCAGACGGACGACCGTATGATCCTTCGGGAAAGGGCTTTTCAAATACGCGAACTTTGCAAACAAGCACTAGGGGACTACGTTAGCAGAGGGATAAAACCAACTTTGGTATTGAAGCAGAAGTAGATGCCCGCCGCTGACCGGCTGGAGACCACTCGGCTAGCGGCCCAAATGCCGCTTCAGGAACTTGATCGTAGCTGTCCGGAAATCAGGGCCTGCTGGATTAGCCTTGTCCAGACCGTGTCCGGCGTTCTCGACCAGATGGGTTTCCATGGAGACGCCAAACGACCTGAGCTTCGCGATGAGCGCCTCGGCTTGCGCCACCCCGACGGCGTCGTCTTTCTTCCCGTGGTAGGTGAAAACAGCGGGATCACCACGGGAGGCGTAAGTAATCGGGGATGCTTCCTTTAGGCGGTCGTCGCTCACCGAGCTGAACGGGTCTCCCTCCTTGAGACCGAAGAACTGCCGAACCAACGGATGCTCATTCTCTCTGGTGAAAAAAGCAAAACCGTAGTAGTTAACGATCGCAGAAACTCTTGTCGACTTCCGCTCGACCGGGTCGTCCGCGTCCAGGTCTCTACGGTCGTCGTGAAGCCCGATCCACAAGGCCAGATGCGCCCCGGCGGATTCACCCATCACGGCCATGCGGTCCGCATCGATGTGCCAAGAGGCTGCCCTATGGCGCACAAACTGTATGGCGCGGGTGACGTCATCCAACTGGGCTGGGTGAGGAGCTTGCTGTGAAAGGCGGTAGTTAATCGAAATCAGAGAAATGCCGGCGTCAAAGAGCCCCTTTTCGAGAAACTCGGCGACGTCCTTCTTGTCTCCGCCCCGCCAGCCACCTCCGTGGATGTAGACGACCGCGGGAGCAAGGCTTCCCCAGTCCCATAGGTAAGCATCCATCGCAATCAGATGGCCACCGGCTTGACTGTAGATAACGTCCTGCAGGAGACGGAGCTGTTGGGCCCGGGCGGGAAGCGCCAGGAATGTGACGATCACAACCCACCATAGTCTCTTCATGAGATCGCTGATCCCACAGAGACGAAAAACGCTTCGATTTGCACGTGCGCCCTCATCTGTAAACAGAACAAAGAGACGATCGAGAATGCTCGCGAGGCGACTTGTTGACACCTTCGCGAATAAGTTTCAACGGAAAGGCACTTATACGATTAGAAGGAAGCGCGGACACTTCGTTACGAGTTATCTTTCCACATCGTGGGATCTATGATCGGGCTGCACACATATTTGAAGTCACTGTCACCCCTAATGGTTGCTACTAGGCCTGGTCGAATGTCGATCGCGTCACGGAGCGACTTCTCTGCGTCGTCGAAGTCACCATTGGCGCATTGAGCGCGTGCGAGGTCAAAGTGTCCCCAAGCGTATTCCGGGCGGAGTTCAACCCCGCGCTGGAAAGCCTCCAGTGACTCCGGGTACCGCCGACTCACGTAGAGTGCCCATCCTTTAACGTTAAGAATGTAGGAGTCTTTAGGGCTGATCGCTAGGGCGGCATCATAGGCCTCAATGGCCGTGCTATATTCTTCCCCGTAGTAGAGCTCATTCCCTTCTTTGATGAGCCTGATAACCCGGTTTCCTTCCGCGCCAAGCGCCCCGTCCACGAGGTTCCGTAATGTGAACTCTAAGAATTCCGTCTTTGATTCTCGCACCGTGGTCCTTTCCGCAGCTATTTGGTACTCCATTTCAATATTATCTACAACAGCTGGTGCGATCCAAAGCCAGGCGACGACCATCGTAGCGACTGCCACAACTGCAACGCCTAACTGTACTCGAACCAGGCGAGGAACCGAGGAACGTCCGGTTTCAGAAATACGAGTTTCTTGATCGTTCACTGAGCCGACCCCCTCATACCAATACAGACGTAGATCACTTTGTAACTGATATACGCAAGGCCTAGGATGCCCGTCCCGACACCGGCAGCCGTGATCCTGCCCAGGGCTTCAGGCGAGATGATCCCCATCAACACGCCTGCCATCGCGCCAATAACGACCGCAGTCAGACAAAGGCAGGCGGTCACGATTGAAATGATCTTGCAGAAATCGTCGGCGGTCCAATCAGAAGCCATTTACAACCATATGGGGTATCCACTTGACTCAGGTAACCCCAACATCTTGTGGTTGGGCTCACGGGGCCTCAGCGTCCCAGTCGGCGACGATCGATCGATACGGCGTTGGGTCCACGGCGACTGCCTGCTGCACAAGGCGGTAGAAGAGTTTTCCCCGGCTGCGTGAGTTGCGCCGGTTGAAGCGGAACACAAACTCGTCGAGGTAGTAGTCCAGATGCTCGTGGCTAACCGCGCCTTGGTGCGTGCCCAGCAGCCAGCGCTTGAGCAACGAGATCGCTTGGTGCACCCTCGGCAATAATTCCGAGGCCTGCTTGCGGCGGCCCGACAGAAAGACGATGCGATGCTGGTAGCCCTTCTTCTCCAGCGGCTCGTAGCCCAGCCAGCCGTCGGTGTGCACCACGCTTCCCGGCTCGACCGACTCCTCCACGAAGGGCATCAAACTGGCCGCCGATGCGTTCCGCACGCGCTGCATGCGGATCCGTCCTAGCCCGCGGCCTCTCTCTTCCGCGGCTACTGCAATCAAGGCTTTACGCTCGGTCTGCCGGCCGCTCACACCCTCTTCCTCAGCGCCCCAATAGGTCTCATCGACCTCGACTACGCCCGCCAATCGCTCCCGCCCCGGACGCACCATCGCTCGCCGCAGCTTGTGCATCCAGGTCCACGCGGTTTGATAGCTGCCCAACCCGAGAACGCGCTGCAGACCCAGCGCGCTGACCCCGTTCTTTTGCGAAGTGACGTGCCAGATCGCCCGGAACCACAGCCGCAGCGGCTTACGTGTGTCTTGGAAGATCGTGCCCGAGGTCACCGACGTCTGCCGCCCGCAGCGAGCGCATTCGAACCACACTTTGCGCACCGGCCAAGCCCGCTCATGCCCGCATCCCGGACAGCGGAAACCCTCCGGCCAGCGCAACGCGGACAGATAGTCGCGACAGGCCTCTTCGCTGGCGAAGCGTACCTCGAACTCGAGCAGGTCGCCTGGATAATCCTCCACGAAGGCGCATACTACATCTTGGGGTCACCTGAGTCAAGTGGATACCCCATTTACAACCATTCTCGCACTTAGTCCGCAGTAGCCAAGAGGTATCTGCACGTGAAACAGAACCATTGTACTTCAGGCCAACCTAATCCAGCAATGATTTGCGTTGTTTTTGGATTTAGTTGCGAACTTCCCCGGCGGCCAGGGTTCTTGGGCTACCAATTAACCGTTTCTGCCGTATAGCCAAAGATCTTTGGGTGGAAGCGAGTTCTCCGAGCGCGCCGCTGCACCACTGTGCCAGGATCCTCGTCTAGAAAACTCCCGCCCTCAGGTAAGCAACGATCGCAGCCAATTGCTCTGTCGAGTAGAAATCGCGATAGTGGTCCGGCATGGACGAGCGCTTTTGAGTTTTGACGCTCCGGATCTGATCCCGGTAAAACGTTCGCAGAGGGGACGGGATGCTGGCCGCATCGTAGATACGTATCAGCTTGTCCGTCCGCTCCTTGGCGACCCCGGCGACACGTTCGCCTTGGTTCGTGGTGATAACGGTTTGCTCGAAGCCCTCGGCGATGGCGGCGTTGGGTTCGAGAATATGCCGGCGAAGCTCCTCCCCGGATTCACTTTCGGCAACCGCCGCTAGATTCGGTCCGATGGCGGTCCCGTTGCCCTCGAGTTGGTGACACAGCGAACAACGCTTCTCATTCGTCAGATCGAAGAAAAGCGAGCGGCCCCTTCGCGCCTGCGCGGACAGCAAATCGCTCGGGCGAGCGGTTGATTCAAACTCGACTGCAGTCGAAGTTCCCGGCTTCACGGAGCCCAAGCTGATCACGTAGGCCACGATCGACCAAATATCTTCCGGGTAAAGATTTTCCACGAATGGAGGCATCAAGGTACCGGGCCGGCCTCCCGCAACGATCGCGAAAAGTTCTTGGGGATACCAAACTCTATCGCGCAGGGCTGGACCGAGGCCCGAGCGGCCTTGCGCGCCATGGCAGTAGCCGACCGAGCAGTAACGAGCAAAAACCCGGTTGCCCTTGGCGATGACCGCGGGGTCCTTCAGATCAACCGTCGAGCTCCGAGCAAATGGCGCCGCCCAACCTATGAGCAACGCGACCAAGACGAGACGGCGCAAAAAAGTAGAAACCGACGTTGCGGCGGCGACTGCCGGAACAACTCGAGTCCCGAAAGCCAAGCGGCGGGCGCGCATGGCCAAACCCTTGTGACGCATCACACTCCTTGTTTGCGTCGCGCCTGGTCCCGGTCGAGAAGAATGTGTGCCCTGCACCATCGTTACTCAAAGTCCGCCAGAGCGAACACAAAAAGCGTCGAACCACTGCGGAAATCTTTCGCCTCCGGCCACAACTGGGGGTAGGCTAAGGCCGCCGCCGATCCCCAACCACTCGGAGTGGCGATATACTGTTTGCCGTCCACCGCATAGGAGATGGGAGACCCGCGGTGCCCGGAGCCGGTACGAAACGACCACAGCAGCTTGCCGGTCTCGTCGTCGAGGGCGAAAAAGCGGCCTTCCGGATCACCGGTGAAAATCAGGCGTCCGGCCGTCGCCAACTGCGAGGCAAGCAGTGGATACTTCGAACGGTAGATCCAGCGGCGCTTCCCCGAAATAGGCTCGTAAGCGGCTAGGTGGCCTCCAGCTTCCCCTTTGGGCGGCTTCTGGAACGTAAATATACCTCCGAAAAAGGGCATCCCCTCGCGAGGCTCTTCGTCGAGCACAGTCAGCATTTGGCACCACTCAATACCCGTCGAATAGAACCAGCCGGTCTGGGGACTGTAGGCGCCGTGATTCCACTGGCGGCCCCCGCCAATCGCAGGACAAATCACGGTCGGCTTTCCGACCTCGGGCTCAAGACGGCCAATGAGGTTGCCCTTTTCGTCAATACGCTCGATCCAATTGATGTTCTCCGCGAGTGGCCAAGCGTTGATGAATTCGCCGTTGGTGCGGTCCACCACCCACGTGATTCCCCCTTTGTTCGGGTTGATCAACAGCTTACGCTTGCGCCCTTTGTAGGGTAGATCGACCAGGACGGCCTCATAAGTCGAATCAAAGTCCCAGACGTCGTGGGGAATCTCCTGGTAGTGCCATTGCAATTCCCCCGAGTCAGGATCGAGGGCGATCACGGATTCCGTGTAAAGATTTGTCCCCTCTCGATCTCCACCGTAAAAGTCGGCCGCGGGGTTTCCGATGCCCCAATAAAGCAAGTCGAGCTCGGGGTCATAGGAACCGGTTAGCCAGGTGGAACCGCCGCCTGACTTCCAACTGTCGCCTGCCCAGGTTTCATGGCCCGGCTCGCCCGGCCCGGGTATAGTCCAGAAACGCCACGCTTGACGGCCGGTCTTGGCATCGAACGCACTCAGATAGCCGCGGTGCGCCATGTCGCCGCCCGTCACGCCCGTGATGACCTTGTCTTTGACCACCAACGGCGCCCCGTTCGTGCTGCAACCGCACTGTCCGGCGTCCTCGATCTCTACGTTCCATACTTCGCGGCCTGTTTTGGCGTCAAGCGCAACCAGGTGGTTGTCCATCGTCCCCATGAAGACCAAGCCGTGGCCCAGGGCGACTCCGCGGTTCCAACTGCCGAACAGCCCCGGGAACTTCTTGGCCCGTGGGTAGTAGTAGTGCCAAATCTCCTCGCCCGTCGCCGCATCGAGGGCAAATACGCGATTCCAGGAGCTGGTGATATACATAACGCCGTCTGCAACGAGCGGGGTACACTGCAGACCACCCTCGTCAACCCCGGTCTCAAAGGCCCAGACAGGGACCAGCTTTTTGACGTTCTCGCGGTTGATCTCCTCGAGCGGGCTGTAGCGCCAAGACCGATAGTCGCGGCCGTAGCTGAGCCAGTTGTGCGGCTCTTGGTCGGCGTTCTGAATCCTTTCCGTGGTGACCTCAGCCGCAAAAAGGGCGGCGGTGAGGGCGGCGAAGCAAACTATGGACAGGAGGGGTCTTGCCTTCAACTGATGTCTCCTAGAGAGAGCGTTCCTTTGCCAGGGCCTATTGGGCATTGCATAGTCACTGTACGAGATTGTGGGATCGGAAGACCCCAAGGTCATGTCACGACATATTGTAGGAGATTCTTTTGCAGCGCTGCCAACCTACCCGGTGGGTAAGCGGGTCAGATGGACGGAATTGCATGTAGGGCAGGTTTGAAACCTGCCCGTGGGCGGCTCGCAAGCCCCGCTGCTTCAAGAAGATCTCGCGAACCCTGCCGTCAGCTAAGAAACGTCGCGGCTTCCTCAGCTACTTTTCTAGGAACAAGATTCTGTGAACACGAAACCGGGCGGGCTTCTCGTCGGGGATTCTGATCTGCAGGATATTCGAGCGGGGCTGGCTCGTTTTTTGTCGCACGAAACTCCCCCAGTAAAACTGCCGCGTTTTGACGCGAACCGATTCTCCTTGGGGATATACCGAGACCTCGAGCATCATGGAGTGCATCGGGAGAAGAAGTCGGACTTTTCCCTTCTTGGTATCGACCTTTTCTACTTTGACGTTCAGGGCAAAGACCGCCGGAGTCAGTGAAACCGCCAGAATGATCAACCGCGCTAGGAACTTCATCTCGCATCTCTCAGGAAACTGCACCACATCGCGGCATCGGTTCAGCCTTCGCCGAGCTTTTACTTCGTCCGCCGGTGGCCCCGGCATCCGAACCGACTGAACCTGCCGCCGAGTTTCTTATCGGCCCATGATCGAGGATTTGAGACCACCACCGGGGAGAGGTGTTAAGAAAGTCGCCCCTTGCGGGATGAGCCACCGCTTGGATCGTGGTAAGAATGAAAACGAGTCGAGCGCATGGTGGTTCGAGTCTTCGCGCGCCCCCGGAGCCGGCAACGCACGCGAGGGCTAATTTGAGGGACTCCCACGACCCGGTTTGAAACTGAACTACGGAACCGCGGGACGCCGCTCCTTCGAAGTCAAACGAGAGAGAAGCTTTGTCGCCGCTCGACCGTGGCGGTTACAGCAAAAGGAGGGAATTCGTGGCTTGGATCAAGACCATTGCCGTTGAAGACGCGAAGGATGACTTGAAGAAACAATACGACGCGGCCAACCGTAGAGCCGGACGCGTGTGGAACGTCGTCAAGCTCATGAGCTTGAACCCGAAGACGCTCGCAACGTCGATGGACCTCTACGTCGCCACCATGCAGCAACCCTCTCCCCTCACCCGGGCCCAGCGTGAGATGCTGGCGGTTGTCGTCTCGAAGGCCAACGCTTGCCACTATTGAATTGAGGCGCACGCACACGACCTCCGGGCCGAGGTCGGCGACGAATTGACGGCAAAGGTCAAGCAGGATTGGCGATCGGCGGGACTAGACGCCGCGACCGGGGCGCTGCTTGCATTCGCGGAAAGGCTTACCGGCCGTCCCGCTGAGATTAGCTCGTCCCATATAGATGACCTCAGGCAAGCCGGCTTTTCAGACCGCGCGATTCATGATGCCGTGCAGGTGATTTCCTATTTCAACTACATCAACCGGGTCACCGACGGCCTCGGGATCGATCCGGAAGAGTGGATGGGCAAGGGACACTGAGCAGAGGCACATCGGTAGGAATTTCCGACAGACCCTACTGGCTGGATGCCCCTAATTAGCGGACTGTCCTGGAGACAAGTTCACGATAGATTCGGAAATGTCGGGCTCGAAAGCCCGACACAGCACGCTGAAAGCGTGCGTCACGTCGGGGCCCACGTCTTCCGCCACGTCGCCGGATGATCAGAAAGCCTTGTCTGGGACACCTTGCTGGAACAATGTATTCCTTGGGCGCTAGGGGTACTCCAGTAACGAATCTACGATCAGCCCCGTGCTGACTCTCTCACGGCGATTCCATTATCAGTGCCTAGCACCGCTGAAAATAGGGCGATACCCTCATCGAACTCCCCTTTTCAACAGTTTCATACTGTCTCTAGCGCGCATTTCTCACCACGGCCGCGGTGGATGAGGCGAAGGCCCGGTGGCCACGGCTCGGGGCAACAGTTTGGGTACAACGCCCAGTGCACAGTATGCCGGCAAGCGGGCGCGATGAATCGCGCCCCTACATCCCTGACGCCGGGCATTTGCTGCCGCTCCCGCAGGCCGCTGGTGAGAAATGCGCGCTAGCCGGTATTGCTATTTTGAACATAGGCTCTGCCTGCAAAGGGATCTAGTAGCGGTAGGTGTCAGAAATTGGGGGCCGGCACAAGCGGCATGGCACTAACTCTTTTATGCCAACTCATGTGAGGCCGCGACCGGCTGTCCCTAGAACTTTTCACACCTTGCGGAGCGCATTTTCTACCGCCGGTAAAAGGAGTCGACCGTGACGCATGGTCGGAGCGTAGGGCGGGGTCCCACACCTGGCTTGCCGGTTGCCCCGGGCCCTGGCCAGACGATGCTCGTTGCTTTCGGAGCTAACCCATGATTTGCACAAACTGCCTCTGCGAGATCCCCGCCGGCGCACGCTTCTGCAAAGAGTGTGGTCATGCGGTACAAATCAGCAAGGGAGCGAAGGCTTCGAAGTCAAGGATTTCATGGAAATGGGCCCTGGGAATCTTCGGCGCCGTGGTCGTTGCTTGGGCCCTGGCGGAGTGGGCGCCCGACACCGAACCGGCACAGTCACCCGAAACTGAGCTCGATCAGGCGCCTGATCCCGCCCCTTTTCAGCCTCCCACTTCGGCGGCCAAGCGGGCAACGCTTACCAACGATCCCCGATGGGCCGTGCCGCAAGCGGAGCAGAAACCGGACACGGGGGGTTGGAACCTGCGCACTGAAGTCTCGGAGTTCGACGACACGAAAGCTATCTATCTTGAGCTGCCGGCGGATCGACCGCTCTGGGACGGCTCCATGCCGTTGTTAACGCTGAGCTGCAAAGAAAACTCCCTGCAGGCTTATGTGTTTGGCATCGCACCGCAAGCCGACCGTAGAAGTGACCTCTCATCCGTCCGGATACGATTCGACAAGACAGAAGCACAAACACTTAAGCCCGCATTTCCAATTTGATTCAGACCTCTCGCCCTTCCGGCGGCCTTGAGCGTCTTTATTCATAGGGGCTAGAGCCCGATGAGGACGCCATGGAGGCCAACACCCAATGGGTGAAAAACAAACCAAGCCATTCCAGCTAAGTTTCAACGGCTCGTAGAAAGTCGATTTCCAGGGATCGCACGTCACTTCCGACGGTGGCTTGATCCTGGTTCGGGAGTTGGACGAGCGACTCGGACTCGGGAAACTGATCGGCGAGCATCTCACCGACTCCCGGCAAGGCACAAACAAGCAGTTCACGTTCGCTGATCTGTTGCGGCAGTCGGTCTACAGCCGCTTGGCAGGCTACGAGGACGTCAACGACGCCGTCCGAGTGTCGGCTGACCCGACGTTTCGCTTGATCGGCTCGCAGAAGATCTGGGATCGCGGTGCGGCCTTGACCTCGACGCTGCACGGCTTCGAGACGGAGATGCTGGCGAGCGAAGAGAACCTGCTGGGGCTGATGGCGCTGAACCGAGAGCTGGTCGGGCAAGCGGAGGCGTTCGACGACTCCGAGCGGGTCGTTCTGGACATGGACTCCACCGAGAGTCCGGTCCATGGCCAACAGGAAGGCAGTGCCTACAACGGACACTTCGAGTCGGTCTGCTACCACCCGTTGCTTTTGTTCAACGGTCATGGTGATTGCCTCGCTGCCAAGCTGCGTCCCGGCAACGTGCACAGCGCCGAGGACTGGGATGAGCTATTGTTGCCGGAGATCGAGCGCCAACTGGCCGAAGGCAAACAGGTCACCTTTCGCGCCGATGCCGCCTTCGCCAAGCCCGAGATCTACGAAGCACTGGAGGAGCGCGGCGCGGACTACGCGATCCGCATTCCGGCCAATAAGAGCCTGGAGCTGGAGATCGAAGACATCCTGTTTCGTCCGCCGGGGAGGCCCGGCCGCAAGCCGCTAGTGCGCTACAAGAGCTTTCGCTATCAGGCGGAGAGCTGGAAGGGGCCCAGACGAGTTGTCGCCAAGGTCGAGCACCACCAGGGCGAGCTATTCGCGCGCGTCGGTTTTATCGTGACGAACATGAGCTTGCCAAGCCGGTCGGTGGTGCGTTTCTACAACAAGCGCGGCACGGCGGAGCAGTGGATCAAAGAAGGTAAGCAAGCGACGCACTGGACGCGGCTGTCGTGCCATCGCTTCCGGGCGAACGAGGTGCGCTTGCAGCTCAGCGTGCTGGCCTATAACCTGGGCAACTTGTGGCGGCGGCTGGGGCTGCCGCAACGGATCAAGAGCTGGTCGCTGACGAGCTTGCAGCACCGGCTGATGAAGACGGGCGGACGGCTAATTAAACACGCGCGGTATTACTGGCTCTTGTTCGCGGAGGGACATCTGAACCGGCGCCTGTTTGGCGACATGCTGCGGAGGATCTGGGCGCTGCCTGTGCCGGGCGGGTAGCACGCGACTTGCCGAATGCGAAACCTGAGTACTGAGGACGGAAGCTCGGAAGGGTGTCTGCGAAATTGACTTCGCAGCGGCGGATCAGCCCCCATGAGGGGCAAGAAGGGGGCTCGATCGGTCCCGCCTCAGCCGCCGCCTCTTTCGGGTGGAGAAATGGTTGCGCTTCGCCGGGTGAGGGTGTAGACTCGTGCCGTCAGAGGAGCCAAATCGGAAATCCTGGCTTAGATGGTCCGAGCCGTAGGAGACGACGCACTGTTCTTTCGACAGCCGATCGAGATCGTTCGCACCATAATGAATCACGACGAATTGTTGTTTGGTTTCACAGGCGTTGATTCCGATCTCCTCACGGCTACCTTCGTCCTAAAGGGCCTAAGCAAGGCGCTTCAGCCCTTGCAAGAAGAATGCGGCTGGGAATAGCCCTGCCGGCCCGAGCCCCTCCTGGTGCTTGGTTGCATAAAATCACGATGAATTATAGGGCGGACAATCGCCGGCTAAGGCTGGTGGCAGGAGCGGACTCTGAGGGGGACTGACCGCTCCCTGACGGTCGCGGCTCCGTTTATCTTGGCGAAGGCCCATGGGCACTCCCTCATGGTCGCGGCTCGGAAAGACTCGGCGAACAAACGACTGCCCCGCCAGATGGACGATCGTATGGTCCTTCGGGAAAGGATTTTTCAAATGACGCGAACTCTTGCAACCAAGCACTGGGCGCATGACAAGACGACGCGTAGCCTGGCCCGCAAGCCGTCTCTATTCTTCAGCCGCCTTCGGATACACAACCGGATAGCCCTTTTCCTTCCAGGCTGTCACTCCGCCGAATTGTAGATCGGTGTAACCGTTTTCCTTGAGCAAAGCCGCCGCACGGGAGGCCCGTCCGCCGCGGTTTCAATAGAGGACGACCGGACGGCCTTTGGGGATCTCCGACATGCGAGCTTCGAGCTGGTCCATCGGAATGTTCACGTAGCCTTCGATCGTTCCGATTTCCTCCAGCTCGACGGGCTCACGGACATCGAGCAAGAACACCTCTTCACCCGCATCGAGTCGCTTCTTGAGCGCTTCAACATCGAGGGGACGGGAATCAGGCGAGGTATCCGCCGCCGATTCATCGGCTGGTACCTTCGGACTCTCGGTCGACTCGCGCCGGGAACACGAAACCGCTACCGAGCAGCCCGCAAACGTGCTTAGAACAAGGGCCCGTCGTGTAATCATGGAATGCCTCCTTGGTGCGCCGGGCAAGCCTGATTCTCTCACCTCGACCCGTTCGGCGCTACTTCAGGCAGGGAGTGGGTCAAGCACGAAGCGCCTTCCGTACCGGAATTAGAACTCCAATCGCGATTGAGGCGTCGCGGCGTGCGGCGGCCTGCTTCAACACCAGGCCCATCCTTCCGCGGCGGGTGTATTGCGGGGGGTCATGGTCGCGCAAATGAACTGCAAAGCAACTGACGGTTCCCGGCTCACTCCTGCGGTTGTTGCCGCAAAAAATTCAAAAACTGCGCCCCCGTCGGAGAAAACTTCTTTTTGCGGTGGTGAATGATGCCCACCGGACGAACCAGCTCATTCGCCTCGATCGGTCGCGCAACCAGGCGTCCCTCGGCAGCCTCCTGACGAACCGTCCGCTCCGGAAGGATGCTGACACCCGATCCGATCGACACCGCCTCTTTGATCATTTGAATGTTGTCGAACTCGAGCACAACCTTGCGTGGAATTCCCTGGTCGCGAAAGAAACGGTCCATGGCCTTGCGAATCGAGAGATCGGGGTCGAAGCTGACGAACGCCTGGCCGGCGAGATCGGCGGGGCGAATCGTTGATTTTTTCGCCAGCGCATGGTCGGGATGGCATACCAGAACCATTTTTTCCAGCCGCCACGCGATGGCTTTGAGTTCCTTGCCCGGATTGGGATAGCTGACGAGACCAAGGTCCGCCGCGTCGTCCGCGACGGCCTGATAGACCTTCTCGGGCCGCATGTAGTCCAGATGAACGTTTGCTTGTGGGTGGCGATCTTCGAACTGTTCCTTCATGAGCGCCATCTCGTAAAGCCCGATGGAGTAGATCGACGCCACGCGGACGGAGCCGACGAGTTCCTTCTTAAGAGCGCCTATCTGCGACGCCATCTCGTCGTATCGCCAAACGATATCGCGGCACGCTTCGTAGTAAAGTTTGCCGCCAGGAGTCAGTTTGATCGGGCGGCTGGTTCGATCAAGCAGGTCCGTTCCAAGCCGCTCTTCGAGTTGCTTAACGAGCTGGCTGGCCGCGGACTGGCTGATCCCGTTTAGCTCGGCCCCGCGGCTGATGCTGTTTGTCTGGGCGATGTCCCGAAACACCTTAAGGTGACCGATTCGCACTCCCCCATTGTTACATAAGATCGACTTATTTCACATCCCGCTCAACTTCTGATTAATTAATATCCGGGACCACCCGTTTCTCATGCGATGTGGAGCGTGCGCAACCAGTCAGAAAGCCGCAGGTCTCTGCGATCCCTGCTCTGAAAACTAGCGTCGAGCGTAACATGACCCACAGCCCAGAGGCGTTTTCATGTTTGGTTGTGGATCAAAGGGCCATGACAACTGCACTCTGGGCCAGCAACTCAGCTTGCGCTCAGCCCTCCTCGGTCAACGGTGGGTCCGACTGGCTCAGCATCGTCTGGAGGTTTCTACATACGCCGTGGCGGACAAGGCAGATTGCGCGGCATCGCGTTTTCGCCGAAACGCCAGCAAGAAGGCCGACCGGGAGGTCGTCCCTGCGGGCCGGAGGCCGGCGCACACAGACTCACTCAGGTTTCGGGCGAAGGCAGGCGGGCACAGCATGCTGTGCCCCTACGGATTCGTGGGGTTTCTGAAGAGATGGGGGCAGGAACGTTGAGCCCGAAGTTCCCTGTCGAACCCTGGCTTAGCAGCTCGTGGTGAAAGTGCAGTGACACAAAAAATGGAGACAGAGTCCCCGTTTTTCGCCCCAACCCACTTTTACCGCGGGGCTGTTAGACAAGCAAGATTGCTTGTCCCACTAAGTTCTTCAGTAGACTGCTAGCCTAGCGGCGACGTCCTGCGGGCAGCTCTGCCTGATTTTTCAGCGTTTCGGCCAGCCCGCCGAGTAGCTGTTTGATCCGATCACGAGACTGCCGATAATGCTTAGCGGACTTCCCAATTGGGTCGCCGACGTTCCACATCAAATTCAAGCCGGAGAATCCGGGCAATCGGTCGAGCACCGACATGCCACTCATGTTCACCACCAAGTCGATGGACTTCCAATCGACGGCGTCAATCTCCTTGGGGGCTTGGCCGTCAAGAGAAATCCCTATGTCCTCCATGCAGGCAATCGTTTCGGGCTGGACGATGGACGCGGGAAACAGCCCAGCGCTACTCGCCTCCATCACGTCGGCACACTTGTGCCGGGCGAAGCCCTCAGCCATCTGGCTTCGACAGGAGTTGCCGATGCACACGAACAAGACTCGTAGCGGAAGCTGCACAGCTCTTCTCTATTAAGCTCGGATCTTCTGGAGAAAAAGTTGATGCACGCGCCGGTCTTGAGACAACTCAGGGTGAAAAGTCGCCGCCAGGTGACGGCCCTGCTCGATTAGAATCGGATGGCCGCCGTCTTCGGCGAGAACCCGCACCCGATCCCCGACGCTGCGGATGATGGGGGCGCGGATGAAGACCGCTTCGAGTTTTCCGGGGCCGGCGCGCGCGAGGAATTCGTCTCGCGGCGACACCGAGCGGATGGCACTATCCACCTGTCGCCCATAGGCATTGCGTTCGATCGAAATATCAACGAGACCGAGGCCCGGTTGCCGTGGAGAGGTAACGTCGGCCGCCATCAGGATCGAGCCGGCGCAGGTCCCGAGCAAAGGGTGCCGTCCGGCGAACCAGACGAGTGGATCCAGCAAACCTTCCTCGCTAACAAGCTTCAGCATGGTCGTACTTTCCCCGCCGGGGATAATGAGCCCTTCGACGACGTCGAGTTGCTCGGGGCGACGGACGAAAATGGGGTCGACGCCAAGTGCCTTCAAAACCCTGGCGTGCGCGTTGAAGTCGCCCTGGAGCGATAAGATGCCGACCCTCGTACCGCTTCGAGGCGGACCTGCCGGCGTCCGCGGGAAACCGTTACCAGCCACGGGTCTGAAGTAGTTCCTCTTCGGGCAGCTTGGAGACATCGAGGCCCGGCATGGGCTCGCCCAGTTCCTCGCTGGCTTTCAGTAGTTGGTCCGGGTCGTTGTAGTAGGTGGTCGCCTGGACGATGGCACGCGCGCGCCGCTCGGGGTCTTCCGACTTGAAGATTCCCGAGCCAACGAAGCAAGCTTGCGCGCCAAGGTGCATCACCAGAGCCGCATCGGCCGGGGTGGCAATCCCGCCCGCTGAGAAGTTCGGCGTGGGAAGTTTGGCGTTCTGGGCAACGTATTCGACTAATTCGAGTGGAGCCTGCAGTTGCTTGGCCGCGGTGGCAAGCTCTTCCTTGGGCGTCACGGTCAGTCGTTTCATTTCCCGTTGAATCGCTCGCATGTGCCGCACCGCTTCGACTACGTTACCCGATCCGGCTTCACCTTTGGTGCGGATCATGGCAGCACCCTCTGCGATGCGGCGCAGAGCCTCTCCCAAGTTGCGGGCGCCACACACGAAGGGCACTTTGAACTGTGTTTTATCGATATGGTGTTCTTCGTCCGCCGGCGTGAGTACTTCGCTTTCGTCGATATAGTCAACTTTCAGCGCCTCGAGAACATGGGCTTCCGCGAAGTGTCCGATACGGACTTTTGCCATCACGGGAATGCTCACCGTCTCCATGATCTGGCGGATCTTGGCGATGCTGGCCATGCGGGCGACGCCGCCTTCCTTGCGGATGTCGGCCGGAACGCGCTCGAGGGCCATGACCGACACCGCGCCCGCCTGCTCGGCAATCTTGGCCTGCTCGGCGTTGGTGACGTCCATGATGACGCCGCCTTTGAACATTTCCGCCAAGCCGACCTTAATCCGAAAATCTTCGCTGAGGTACATGAGCCCTCCTCCCGGCAAACACAGCCACGGGAACCTTCGCTAGCGCCGCGCTCCGAGGTGATCGACGACTCGCGCGACTATGGAAAGTCGCCGCAATCGGCGACGAATTTCTACAGGTCCGAGAACGAGCGGCCACCAACAGGCCTCAGTTACTAAGACTCATAGGATGGACGCAGCCGGACTATCCGCCGGGACTGTTTGTCTCAGGTGTAAGAGACGCTTACACTGTCATGATAACGCTCGTTTGAGGCGTCCAGCAAGCAGCGGCGGCCGACGCGGACCAGCGTTCGCCGTCCCGTTTGCCCCTCGCTCGGTCGAAAGCTCACCCGCGTTCATTGCTTTGGGTGGGTGAGGCCCATGGCCGCTCGCTTGCACTCGCGGCTCAGCTTCGCTTGTCGCAAGGGTGCGCGTGAGCAGGAAGCTGAGCCTGGAACGCCAGTGACAGGCCAAGTGTCTGGGCTACTATTGCGCCATAGACCCGACCGAAAACCCACCGTTTTCATTCTCTTGGGTGGGCCGCGAGCGTAGTCGGCCGCTCATAGCGTTGAGGCCGACACTCCCCGAGCCGCCAAGGATACCATCCTCCGCATTGTATCGACCGTCAAGCGTCTACCGAAGCATCCGCGTCTAGGCCGCCCCGGAAGAGTGGAAGGTACCCGTGAGCTGGTCGTTCCGACGGTGCCTTATCTCGTGGCGTATCAGCTCCACGGCGAGACCATAACCCCGCCGCGCGTGCTGCGGCGCCCGGATTCTTATCGGGCTCCTCCGGGATCGGCGGAAAAAGACGTTTGGAAGGATTTTGACTCGACCTGGGAAACTGCTGTGAATTCCCAGTTCGACGAGTAGCTAGCTTCCTCGCGATCCCGCACCGAACAATGCACCCTCCCTCGACCGGCCCGAAAGGGGGCACGGAGCCTTGGTCGCCCGTCGAGCTGACCCCATAAGCGCCGCTTCGTTTAGACTATGGAGGTCAACGCCCACCCTCGCCTCCGTCGGCACTGGGCTGCGTACATGGCTATGTCCCGACTCCCTATGGTCTCGCCGCCGCTTCTGAACCTCAGCGGTGGATCGATCGCCTAACCCGAGCGGGCAAGACAAAACCTCTCCACCCAGTTCGTGAACAGGAGGCACAAACTTGAAAATCACTGACCTAAAGGTTTTCCAAACCCACGGGGGACACGGCAACTGGACATTCGTCAAGCTCTACACCGATAGCGGCTTGACCGGCGTCGGGGAGTCCAGCATTGAACGGCACGCGCCTGAGGTCCGACAGGCGCTGGAGTCGTTTAAGGATTTTCTTGTCGGACGCGATCCTTTTCAAATCGAGGAGATTTGGAACTCTCTCTTCAAGCAAACCTTCTGGTATGGTCAGCTCATCACGCTTGCCGCTCTGAGCGGAGTCGAGCAGGCCCTGTGGGACATCAAGGGAAAGCATTTCGGCATGCCGGTCTACGAATTCCTGGGCGGCAAGCTAAGGGACAAAGTTCGCGCTTACGCCAATGCTTGGGCGTTCGAGGCGATAGAGTTGGGAGGGCTCGAAGACACGCCGGAATCGATCGCCAAAAACGCCGAGCGGACCGTCGCAGCCGGTTTCACCGCCTTGAAGTGGGACCCCTTCCGCCGGGGCGGTCAGGTTATATCCAAAGAAGAGGAAAACTACGCCATCGCTTCGGTCAAGGCCGTGCGCGAAGCCGTCGGGCCCGACATCGATCTGCTCATCGAGTGCCACGGGCGCTTCAACATGTGGAGCGCGATCCGCATGGCGCAAAAACTCGAGCCGTTTGACCCCTTCTTTTACGAAGAACCGATTCCGCCCGACAACGTGGATGCTATGGCCGAGGTGCAGCGCGCGATCAACCTTCCCATTGCAACCGGAGAGCGGCTCTACAACCGGTGGGAGTTTCGACCGCTGTTGGAAAAACAGGCTGCACGCATCATTCAGCCCGACATTTGCCACGCGGGCGGCATCCTGGAACTGAAAAAGATCGCCGCCATGGCCGAAGCCTATTACGTCTCCGTCCAACCCCACAACTCGAACGGCCCGATATCCACGGTCGCCAGCCTGCACCTCGATGCCTGTATCCCGAACTTCATCATCCAAGAGTTCTTCTATCCCGACTTGGAACAGTACAACGAGATCCTTACCGATCCCATCGAGTACGAAGGCGGGTTTCTGAAGATACCAACCGGACCGGGTCTGGGAACCGACATCAACGAAGACGTCATCCTCAAGCGGCCGCCCGTCGAGCTGCCTTTCGAGGCCACCTGGATGGGATATTACTGGTAGGGGACCGCGGCGCTTTCGACTACCGGGAGAGCGGCAGGGAGGTTCCGTTCGGTCGCGATCACCGCGAAAAGCTTCATGAAGCCCCGTGGCGCACGCATTCTTGCGTGCTGGAGTGAAGCCCAAAAATGAGACATTCGTGGCGACATCGAGTCGAGACGTGGCGCGCGCATTCTTGCGTGCCGTGTCGCCATTCGTGGCGACATCAAATAGCGGAGACGAGCGAGTGCGCGCCGCCCCTTCGAGACATGGGCGGTTGGACCCACCATCCCCACCTACTTCCTCAACCCGGGCAGCTTAAGCTGCTTGGGCGTCACCAACCAGGCGAGCTGGCCTCGTGAGGGTTCCACCGCCCTCCAACGCTCGACCGGAAACTCGACGCAGGCGAGCGCGCGGCGGTGGGGAAGCTCACCGCTCCCCCGCCAATGAGGAGCCTGACCAAAGTCGACCACGTCGGTTCATGTCCAGCTATGAGAAGCGTCTTTGTTGACTCGGCCTCAGCTTGCACTTCTTCAAGAATCTGCCCTGGTGTCGCATCGTAAAAGCTATCGGTCACCCTGATCCCGCAGTCCCAGCTTCCTGCTTCCGCCGCAATCTCGACGGTGGTTCTGACGCGAACGGCCGACGACGTAATCACCGAGTCAGGGATCAATTCCATGGCGTGCAGAAACTCTCCTACGAGAGACGCGGCCCGACGGCCCCGTTTGGCTAGCGGCCGGTCGTGGTCGCTCTCGAATGACGCATCCCAGTCCGCCTTCCCATGGCGAAGAACGAGTAGGGTAAGCATCTTTTCTAGGGCTTCCCTGACCAGCCAGCAGTTCGCTCAGGCAAGTGGATTCACCACTTGGACCTGGTCGAAACGGCCGAAGTCTTTGTCCGTGGTGTACAGGCTTGCGCCATGTTCTATCGCCAGCGCTGCCAGATGGGCGTCCATCACCAGTTGTCCGCGGCATTGGAAATCTTGCAGTAACTCGGCGAAAATCCCCCAATGACGTTCTCCCGGGGCCAGAACCGTAACGGAGGGAACCGCAAGCCACTCCGACACAATCGCGACGGATTCGCGAGTCGTGAATGGCGCTTCAAAAACCCGTGAAGACGTGCTTATTCGGATGAACGCGGTGATCGTCTGCCAAGTCAGGCAGAAGGGTGCAGCCGACGATAAGGCGTCCTCCAACCATACCTTCGCCGCCTTATGACGATCAGTCGACGGGTGATAAGCGTGTAGAAGAAGGTTGGCATCGACGAGCCTCATCGACGAGGCGGCCCCTCGAGATCCTCCAGGAGTGACGACACACAGTCCAACTCGAAGCCGGGACGGAGTCCCCTATCCCGAGTACGCACGGTAAACGGCTTGCGGGGTTTCATGGTTCGCTTGGCGTTTAGACCCAAACGTAGGGTTTCATTGACGACTTGCTTGAAGGGCCGACCCGCTTTCTTGGCGACCTCGCTGAGTTTGGCAGCGATATCATTGTCGAGAGTCAAAGTCGTTCGCACATCTTGATGATATCTTTGAAACATCAAGATATCAACGCTGAGTTGTTGGATCTTTCGGACAGACCGGCGGCTCCAGGCGCGCAGGCGGTCAGTAGCTTCGTTCGCTTTCTCCGACGCTGCTAGGCCCGCGCACAAGCTGACCGAAAAATAAGGTTGTCCGGCGGTAAAGAATCGTACCACCAGCGATTTTGGCAGTCCATCTTCATCAAACACAAGCCACTTCGTCGAACAAGAAGCCCATGGCGGCCGATTCTAGAATCGAGCGGTCCCAAAGGGCCCCATCAACCATCGAACCGCCACAAATTGACCCGCCTAAAATAACACTCGCAGGTCCTCCACACGGGCGGCGTCATTCAGCCGCTCGTCAAAGCACGCGAAGTCTGGTCCACCGAGCCACAGCGCTGAGCACAGGTGCACCGCGTCGGCGCCCCGCAGGCCGTAACGTTCAATGAGGTCTCCTGCGGGGTCGAGGACAAGCCCGGTCAATTCGATAACTTGAAGTGCTCCCCAGTCGGCCAAAAACTCGCGTCGCTTGGTGGAGTAAGCCCGCGCCGAGATTCGCTGTTCCGCTCGGCAGCGACGCAGAGTCGAGAGCATCTCGGCATAGGTCAACACACTGGTAAAAAGCCATGGCTCGTAGTCTTTGACAAATCCCGCGACGCGGTCGCTGTCGGGCTCGGCCAGGTAGAGTTTGGCAAGAGCCGAGGTATCTATGTAGAGCATCAGCGACGGTCTTCGCTGATCATTTCTCCGATGGACTTACCGGGTTTCATCATCGCGGGTCGACGTTTCTTTCCGAGCTGACCGGAACCGAAACGAATACTTCCCTTGGCCAGCGCCTTCAGTAGCGCCTGCGAACGTTCAGCCGAGGAAGACTCGGGAAGTATCCAACCAATAGGTCGGCCGCGATCCGTGATGCGTACGGGCTGGCCGTGACGAACCAGACGCAGATACTTTCCCAGGCGGTTCTTGAGCTCGCGGCTCGCAACCGTTGTCATTGTGGCTACAGCATACCAATGTAGCTCGTCGCCCCGCGGCCCGAAGTTTGACTTGCTCTTGAGACCAACAATCAAGCCGTTCTGTTCGGGCAGTGCAGTCGCCCATGACACTAAATCTGGCAAGTAATCTCACCCAGACGCTTGGTGAGCTCGAGATTCTCTCGATAGTCGATCGGTAAGGCGAGGATTGCCGGCGAGTCGGCCGAGAAGGCTTCCTCCAACGCCGCGGTCAACCTAGACGAATCGTCGCAGCGAACTCCCTTGCACCCAAACGCTTCGGCGAGTTTGACCCAGTCGGGATTGCTGAATGCCAAATCACTGTGATCGCCGAAGTGGGTCTGCTGCTTCCATTTGATCAAGCCGTACTCGTGGTCCTCCCAGATCATCATCACGAAGTTGAGTCCGAGGCGTTTCGCTGTCTCCAGATCTTGAATATTCATCAGCCCACCGGCATCGCCACAAATCGCCAGCACTCGGCGCTCGGGATACGTAACCTTGGCGGCCATCGCGCCCGGCATGGCGAACCCCATGGAGCAAAAGCCGTTCGAGATGAGGCAGGTGTTGGGCTCGTCGCACTGGTAGTAGCGGGCCACCCACATCTTATGCGCGCCGACATCGGAGAGGACAATGTCACCTGGGTCCATGAACTCCCGAACATCCCACAACACCTTTTGCGGCTTGATGGCGCCGGCCGTATCGTCGTCTTTGTACTGGGCAAACTCCGCTAGCAGCTCCTCGCGGACACCGTTGTAGTCGCCGATGTTGAACAGGGGCTTTCTTTGCCCCAGGCGTTCATTGAGCTGCCAGATGGAGTTCGCGATGTCGGCGTTGATCTCAACATCCACCTGATACTTGTCATCGACCTCCGCCGGGAGGAAGTCGATGTGAAGAATCTTCTTCGCCACGCCCACGTTCCACAGCCGTGGCGGATATTCGACCAAGTCATAGCCGATCGTCATAACGAGATCCGCGCCCTCGATCACGTGGACGGCATAGTCCTTCGACTGCAAACCCACGGTAAACAAGCAGTGCGGGTCGGTTCGCGGAAGAGCGCCCTTGCCCATGAATGTGCTGAAAACGGGAATGCCCGTTTTGCGAACGAAGGCGAGCAACTGCCGGGAAGGCCGCTTGCGAATCGCACCGTTGCCGGCGATGATAACGGGTTGTTTCGCGGCTCGGATCAACTCGATCGCCTGATCGATGATCTTCTCATCCTGCGCCGGCCGGCGGAGCTTGTGAAAAGGTATCGGGGCGACGGTGGTTTCGCCTTGCGCAATGTCTTCGGGCAACTCGATATGGCAGGCCCCGGGTTTTTCCATCTCCGCAAGTTTAAATGCCTTGCGGACCATTTCGGGAATGTTGTCGGGATTGATGATCTGACGAGCCCATTTTGTTACGGGCCGAAACATGTCGACCACATCCATGGCTTGATGGGACTCTTTGTGCATCCGTTTGGTGTCAGCTTGGCCCGTGATGACGACCATCGGCGCGCGGTCCATATTGCCGTCGGCCACGCCAGTCACGAGGTTCGTAGCACCCGGTCCGAGCGTTCCCAGGCACACGCCAGCCCTGCCGGTCAGCCGCCCATGAACGTCCGCCATGAACGCGGCGGTCTCCTCATGACGGCAAAGCACAAACTTGATCGAGGAATTCTTCAGCGACATCATTACGTCGGCATTCTCTTCACCGGGCAGTCCGAATATATAGCGGACACCCTCGTTTTCGAGACACCGAACAAACAAATCCGACGCTTTCATGGTTTGACCCGCTGAGAGGAATCGATTGCCTTGGCGCGGAAAATCCCCGCGTACAGCAAGAGCCTATTCTAGCCCGCTTTTCTCACCAGGTGGGGAGGCGAAGTGCGTGAGAGGTTCGTCAGTACGAGGCGCGCGCCACTCGGCGCCCCGTTTCCTGAATAATGCGGGTGTACTTGAACCCTACGTTGAGCACGGCGAGCAAGCGTAACGAAGTAATGGCGGGCCTATTGCTTGCTTTCGCCGTCAGGTGGTGAGAAAAGCGGGCTAGATTCACTGCCTGCCGGTTGCCGGCCCCGTCTCTGCTTCCGAAAGAGCGGAGTTTGTCCGATTTTCAACACTCCCCGTTCCCCCAAAGCTCGTCTTGGCGGTCGCGTCCAATTCTGTCCGGGTATCAGCAAACGGCTGCACGGAAGTGGCCTCGAATAGCGCCAATGAATGTGGTAAGGGGCCGCAGTGCCCGCGATTCGATGCAGTTTTTGTGAGTCTAGCCTCTCACTTCGGTAAAAACAAATATAAATCATTCCGACAATAGTTGACAAACTCGAAGCGGCTGTGCCAGGCTAGCGTCGCACTTTGCAGTAACGAGCGCCGCTTTAGGTCATGCGGTGTGGGCGCACGCAAGATCTTTACGGACATGAACCGCGGGCCTTGCCCAACGGAGGAGCCTGATTCCCGGCGATCCGGAACTGCGGAGAGCATATTTCAGGGGAAAGCTTGGCTCGCCAAACCCTGGAGAAATCGCTGACGCGCGGACCTAGACATTTCCTGTGAGCCCATAGACTTTTCGCGATTAGGAGAAGACTTTATGGCGTCCCCTACCCTCACGCCGAGCGAAAACGGAAGATTGACCTTCAAGAAAGACAAGAAGTTTTTGGCCGGCAACGTCGACGCGACGATCGAGGTCGACGCTACCAAGAGCCCGGCGGTTGCCGCGGCCCTAGCGCAAAACACGCCCTTTCCTCCGGGAAACATTCTGCTCGGCAGCATTAAGGCCGGAGTCTCCGGAGGGTCCGACATTACCTTCGGCGGAAACGAGACGGGAAGGGTTTCCTTTCGGGCCGGCGGCGGGGCGCGGACGGGTTTCGGCGTCTATACCACTCCCGTCCGGATGCTCAAGGACCTGGATCTCGACAGTCGTGCCGTCGAAGGCATCGACTTCCAGGATTTGGGTGCGGCCCGATTCGTGGCTTTCCATTGGGGCTACGACTTGAGCGGCGCGGCTAACGGCTCGGTGGCTCTGGCCGGGGGAGTGGGGGTGAACTTCGGAGTCGAAGGTTCGCGGGATGCACTTTACGCCGTCATTCGGGTATTTAAACAGGACCCGAACGCTCGCACGGCGATCGCCGACACGTTGGACAGTTGGAAGCTCCCCCGCCAGGTCAAAAGCATCGAGGACCTTGATCCCGGCACCTGGATCCTGACGGAGGTCAATGGAGCATTCGGCTTCAAGCTCGGCGCCCAGGTCGGCTACGACTACAACTGGATCCGCAACGTCCAGTTGAAGGGCCTTACGGGAGACGTAGGGTTGCGCATTCAGGCGGCCGCCGAAGTTGCTTTGGGGTTCGACGTCAGCGGAAAGTTCGCCGTGGTTGTGGGCCGCGAGTCTTTGGATCAGGCCGAGCAAAAAGTTCGTCTGCGGCTCTACAAGATGCGCAAGAAGGGTTGGAACTTCGCCTTGAACGCCGGAGTAGACGTTACGCCTTCCACGGGCGAGTTGCTTCCCGAGCAACTGGATGACTTCATCGCGGGGGTTTTCGGGGTCCACGGGGCTCAAATTGTCGAGGATCTTCGGGAAATCCGGAAGTGGACTGATCCCTCCCAACCGTTGAACACACTGGCCGGGGATTTTCTGGTCGATTTCGCCGGCGCCAAGCTCTCCGACTTGGTCGGCACCGACTTGGAGGAAGCCTATCGTACGGCACACAAGCGCATAACAGGCTTCCTCGACCAGTGGGACAGCCTCGGAAACCGAGCCTCCACTGCCTTGTGGTCGGTTCTCCGGGGCGGCGCTGCCAGTGACGACATAAAGACGTTTGTCGAGTTCCTGGCCGGCGAGGAGAACTCAGACGAAGCGGCGCGGGGGCGAATCCGGGAGGTTTTTAGCCGGGTCGACTTCTTCAAGACCCCCGTCGGAACTTGGCTGGCCTCCGTGGCGACCAACCGTATCTTGGACGTGTTGACCAACGAGAAGCAGCTAGAGGGCGTTCGCGACGCAGCGAAGACAACCCAGGAGATTTTGAGTGGCGAGGTGATCGACGAGCTCGTGAAATTCGTGAACGAGCGCTTGGGTCTCGACAAAATCCGAGACGCCGACTTCGACGCAATCGACGACCGCCTGAAGGAGAAGCTCTCCGACTTCCTGGGCGAAATCATCGACCGGACAGGCCTCGAGAAGATTAGAGAGATCATTCACCAGCTCGATGAAAAAGGACAGCAACTCTACAAGGAAGGCGTGAAGGCGCTCAACCGAACCTACGGTTTCTCGCTTGCCTACAACTATCAGAAGTCAACGAGCAAGGACGCTTTGATCGACGTGACGCTCGACCTCGGCGCGGACGCCGCTCTGGCCCAGGCGCTGCAAGACGCCATTCAGGGCAGGTTCCGCGAATTGCTTGTCAACGAAAACGAAAACGTCCGCTTGCGGGAGGCCGCTCTGACCCACCAAATCCAGCGCAAGAGCCACCTCGAGCTGAACATGCCCTACTACACGCAAACGACCGATAAGCTCAACGAGGCGCTCGCCGGGATGAAGGTGGTGGAGGAGAACGGCAGGTTGTTCGTGTACGACCTGGAGGCCGAGGACGCGATCGTCAGACAGGATCGTTGGGCGAGCGAGTTTGCCGTCAGCATGAACCTCCCGCGCCGGCCCGGAATTCGTTACTTCGGCAGCGAAGAAGAGCGCAACGCCGCCGCGACCACCAGCTATGCCTTCCGCCAAGCTACGAAACAGATGACCAGCGCCCAACTCGAAAATCAGCTCCAACCGCTGGTCGACGAGTACTTCAGAAAAGAGTTGGGGGGGGGGCCGAAGCGCCTGAGAAGGCAACCCTGTCGGAGTGGGTTGCCGACCTCGACAAACTTTTCGACGAGGTCGAGGACAATGGCACGGGCCGCCTCGGGAACACCCTCGTTTCGCTGGAAGTCAGCCTCCCGGGCAAGGTGTTGGCGAACTGGTTAAAGGCTCCCGAAAACAAGAAGTCTCGAGAGTACATGCGGATGTCGCTGAGCATTCAGAACGCTCTTCGCCGGCTCATACCGTTCGCCTATTTTCAGAGGGTCGAAAACTACCGCGGCGCGAACGCAGCAGCGGCGACGCTGCTGGTTTACAAGTCGATGCCCATCTCCACGTCGATCCAACTCACCTCCTCAGGTCCGTTGTTCAATCGGAACAAGAAGGTCTATTGGGACTATCTCAGAAACGACCTGCGCGACGCCGTGGTCAGCAGCCCGCAAACGCAGACCAAGCTCTTGATGGAAATGAGCCGCGTGGCCCGAATGCTGAATGAGATCGAAGGCATGCGTGGCGAGGCAGGCTTTTACGCGGAGAGCGAGTTGGGTGATGTGTTAGGCGAGACGCTCAAAAATGAGGGGGAACATTTGCTTCGTAACGCTTTACTGAGGACCGAATCTATCGTCATTGACTCGGCGGTTTCGGCCGGCCATCAGATGGCACGGTTCGTGAAATTCGGAGGCGAAGACCCGGAGAAGGCCCTCGAGGCGCTGGCCAAGTTTGGAGCCGGGATCACGTCTACTTTTAACGACAAGCTGGGCGGTTTATTCAACCCCAAAGACAACAAACAGCTGCTGCGTAACCTGGGTGTCCAGGTGTTCCTCGAAGCGACCCGCGCCCTGGGAAACGGGCTAGCCGACGTTCAGCCCACGGCCATGCTCGACGTCCGGGTCTTGCGGGGATCCGAAGCCTTCCCGCCTGCCGGATACATCGACCAAGGCCTGCTTGGCGGGGACGTCAAGGTCGGGGTCGCACAGCGTGTCATCGGCGAAGCTGCGTAGTCCGCCGGCGTGATTCGCGCCCAGGCGATTGCACATACGGCATCGGTGGCAGGGCATTGCGCTACATCTTCATTCACGGAGTCCACTGGGACAATCGCCGATCCGGGGACTCCAGCCCCGTTGGCAGTGCCTATTCTCCTTCGCTGGGCCGCCGCTTAGCTGACTCAATCTTTTTGGTTCGGAAAACAGATATTTTCGCGCGCGTCCGCCATGTTAATGCGGATCTAGCAAGCAAATAGCGGAGAGGTGACTATGGATTTTCAGGGCCAGGGTCGTCCGTTGAGCGATGAGGGTATGGATCAGGTCAGCGAGAACTTGGGTGTCGCTGAACCGGAGGTGTGGGCCGTCCTGACGGTTGAGACGCGCGGTTTCGGATTCTTGGAAAACCGCCGCCCGCAGATCCTTTTCGAACGCCACGTTTTCCACCGGCTGAGTGAGGGCGACTTCGACGCCGGCAACGAGGACATCAGCAACGCCAAACCGGGCGGCTACGTCGGCGGGTCCGGGGAGTACGCGCGGCTGGAGAAGGCCCTAGAACTAGATCAGGGGGCAGCACTCAAGAGCGCGTCCTGGGGCATCGGCCAAGTTATGGGCTTCAATCATGAGGTGGCCGGCTTCGCGACGGTGGAAGCCATGGTTACGGCCATGGTGAAGGACGAGGACGCGCAGTTGCTGGCGATGGCGGGTTTCATTAAGGGCAACGGCCTGGACGGTGCGCTGCGAAGGCAGAACTGGGCGTCATTTGCCCGCAAGTACAACGGCAGGGACTTCAAAAAGAACGAGTACGACACGCGTCTGGCTGCCGCCCACGCCAAGTACAAGACCATCCTCCCGGATTTGAGCCTGCGCACAGCTCAGGCCGCGCTGCTGTATTTGCGCTTCGACCCGGGCCCGATAGACGGGCTGCGCGGCCGGCGCACGCGCTCGGCGCTGAGCCAGTTCCAGGAGAAGCGTAGCCTGGCGGTGACCGGGGAATTCGACGAGGACACCGAGGCCAAGCTGATCGCCGAGGCGTTCCCCTCGGGTCAGTGAATCGGCATTACGTGCACCGCTAGCGGCCGGTGGCATCCTTCACATAGACACCGAGAATGAGAACAATAACCGACCCGTGGCTCTTCTTTGGGGTGCTTGGCCAGGGGACATTGGCCGAGGGCGAGGGATCGAAGACCTGACGTACGGTATCGCCTTAAGTCGGATCCTGGGCGCGATGGACCTCGAGCTGGTCGCTTGAAACGCAGACTCTGACGCGCGTTAAGTGGATGCCTGGGATCCACAGACGCCGCCCCTACTCCTCTTCCTGCGCTCCTGCCAGGCGGTTGATTACCGACAGATCTTCCAGCGTCGTGATGTCGCCTGACACCTTGTCGGTGGTGACGATTTCGCGCAGCAGGCGGCGCATGATTTTGCCGCTGCGGGTCTTGGGGAGGGCTTCGGTGAAGCGGATTTGCTGCGGGCGGGCGAACTTGCCGATTTCCTGCGCCACCCAGGCGCGCAGAATCTCGCTTAAATCATCGTTGGCGTCGACACCTTGCTTGAGGGTCACGAACGCGACCACGGCTTGACCGGTCAGCTCGTCCGGTTTGCCGATCACAGCTGCCTCGGCAACGGTTTCGTGCTTCACGAGCGCCGATTCGAGCTCCGCCGTGCTAAGACGGTGTCCGCTTACGTTCATCACATCGTCAACTCGACCGAGGACCCAGGTGTAGCCGTCCTCGTCGCGCCGAGCGGCGTCACCGGTGAAATAAATCCCCGGGATCTGCGACCAATACTGTTGCTTGTAACGCTCCGGGTCGCCCCACAATGTCCGAATCATCGCCGGCCACGGTTTACGGATGACCAAGTAGCCCTCGCCCGTCTCGACCGTGTTGCCTTCCATATCGACGACATCGGCCACAATGCCGGGCAGCGGGAAGGTCGCCGAGCCGGGTTTGGTCGGCGTGGCTCCCGGCAGCGGGGAGAGCATGATCGAGCCGGTTTCGGTTTGCCACCAAGTGTCCACGATCGGGCAGCGCTCGTGGCCGATCGTCTTGTGATACCACTCCCAAGCCGAGGGGTTGATCGGCTCCCCGACGGTTCCCAGCAACCGCAGGCTCGATAGATCGTGGCGCTCGGGCCACTGCTCCCCTTGCCGGACAAAGGCCCGAATAGCAGTCGGCGAAGTATAAAAGATATTGACCTTGTACTTTTCAATGATGCGCCAGAAGCGGTCCGGCTCGGGGAAGTCGGGGGCTCCTTCGTAAATAACCGTCGTGGCGCCGGCCATCAAAGGACCGTAGACGATATAGCTATGTCCGGTGACCCAGCCGATGTCGGCGGCGCACCAATACGTGTCTTCATCCTTGATGTCGAAGACCCAACGCATGGTCGCACTGACCTGCGCCTGGTAACCCCCCGTCGTATGGACGATGCCCTTGGGCTTGCCCGTGGTGCCCGAGGTGTAGAGAACATAGAGCGGGTGCTCCGCGTCAAGCACCTGGGCCGGGCATTCCTCGTCCGCGTTTCGCTCCAGCTCACCCCAATAGTGGTCCCGTCCCGCCTTCATCTCGACGTCGCTGTTTGTCCTCTGGTAGACGATGCAGTGTTTGACATCCGGACAGTCCTGCAACGCCTCGTCCGTCGTGTCTTTGAGCCGAACCTCTTTGCCGCGCCGCCAACCACCGTCAGCCGTGATGACGGCTCTTGCGTCGAGGTCAAGGATGCGTGTCTTCAGCGCCTCCGCCGAGAACCCCCCGAAAACGACGCTGTGGGTAACGCCAAGCCGCGCGCAGGCCAGCATGGCAATCGGCAGCTCGGGAACCATCGGCATATAGATGACGGAGCGGTCGCCTGTCTTGAGGCCCAACTGCTTCAACACGTTGGCAAACCGCGCTACGCGGCGGTGCAGCTCTTGATAGGTAAGAACGCGCTCGTCGCCCGGCTCACCTTCCCAAATAATCGCCGCTTTGTTCTTCCGCCAGGTCAGCAAGTGACGGTCAAGGCAGTTGTAGCTCATGTTCGTCTTGCCGCCGACGAACCACTTCGCAAAAGGCGCATCCCACTCCAACACCCGGGACCACTTTTCGAACCAGTGGAGTTCCTTCTCCGCGAACTGCCCCCAGAAACCTTCCGGGTCCTCGGTAGCTTGGCGATAGATCTCGCGATACTGGTCCATGCTCGAAACAGAGGCTTGTTTTGAAAACTCCGCGGGCGGTTGATAGAGGGTGTCGGATGCCATAGACAGTTCTCCCGGCGGCCGCCTCGCAAGGAGAGCGTGGCGGCTCGATCGTGACCAAATCACTATACACTACGCCCTTCGACGGGCGCAGCGGCTTAACCGCGGGGTGACGGTCACGAGTGGAAGCCTGCTCGGGGAAGTTTAGCTCACTCCCCCGGATGACGAGCCCTCTGTCTGGTTCTTGCCTGCTGCGTCGTGTGATTAGCCGCGAAGCGGTGGCAGGATCATAGCCTAGGGTGGAGCCGTCAGGCGAAACCCTAGGTAAGCGGAAAACAAAGGTGAGCCCTGAATGGGCGGCAGGAAATCATGGCGCAAACGCTACGCCGAATCTTGGTCCACGTCGTGTTCTCGACGAAGGACCGGGCCCCTTGCTCAAGGAGCCGATTCGCCGTAGCGCAGGGCTGGGAGGTCGTTTGCCCAGACCTGCGGCCTTTCTAAGATTGATCGGTCAGCCGATCAGGCCTTGGCGAGTTGGGCGGCGATTTCGTCGAGGTCGGGGTCGCGGCGGTGGTAGCCGGTTTCGGTGACGAGTTGGCGGGCTTTGTCGAGGTGCTCGCGGGCGGCAGCCGGGTCGGACTCGGCCAGGGCGAGCCGGGCGCTCTCGAGGTGGAAGTCGGTGAGGTGGAGGCGCATCTCGCCACGGCGGGCGATCTTCTCGACTTCGCGCAGGTCGCGCCGGGCTCGGTTGAAATGGCCCTGGCGGCGGTGGAACTCGGCGCGGGCGAGCAGGCCGAGCGGAAGATACTGCTGTTGCCCGGCGGCGCGGAGGCCGTCGACGGCTTGGTTGAAGCGTTGGGCGGCCTCGGTAAGGTCACCCAAGGCCAAATTAGCCCGGCCCAGGGTAAGGTGGTCCAGACCGATGTCGAGGAGCGAACCTTGTCCTCCTCGCAGCGCCCACTGGAGCGTCTGCGTCGCCCGACGCTGCGCCTCGGCTGGCTGACCCTGGGCGAGCAGCAGGTCGCAATAATGATAGCCCCGGAGCGAATAGAGCAGCGGGTAGTCGGGCTGACTGTCTTTCTGAAGACGCTCGGCTTCGCGAAACAGCTCTTCGGCGCCCTTTCGACGGCCCGCCTGATCCTCGGCCTCGGCCTGGGCGGCTCGCCCGTTCATCTGCGCGTCCCACTCACCGCTGCGGTCGGCGTACTCGACCGCCCGCCGGCCGTACTCCACCCCCGCCTCCAGGTCTCCCCGCGTCAACTGCAGCTCGCTCAGGTTCCCGGCGGTGACGGAGGCGTTTCGCCAGTCGTTCAGCGCTATCCGTGCATTGAGGCCCGTCTCGATCGGACCCGCTGCCTCGCGCAGGCGGCCCAGCGCCCGCAGGCTGATACCCACGTCGTTCAGCAGCCACGCCTGCTCGGTCTCCGGCAGACCCTCGGCGACCTCGGCCCAGGGCCTCTCGAAGAAGCTCGACACCGCCGCCAGGTCCGACCCGAACGCCCCCAGTTTCTTGATACTGTAGGCCTCGTTCCCGCGCCGAATCCGCGCCCAGTACAACTCCTCGAACGCCTTCCGATACCGCCCCGCCGCGCAGCCATGCGCCACGGCCGCGTACAGCGGCGCCAGACCCTCTAGCGTCGACGGCTGATTCTCTTTCGGCACCCCCTGATAATGCTCAAACAGCCGCCCGTGGCCCGCCCGCCAGGCCTCAGGACGCTCCTTCTCGAGCTGCTCGCCGAAATGCTCGCGCACCAGCGGATGGCTGTCCAGCCGCGGCGGGTCGTGCCGGCTCTCGCCCGCCAGCAGCTTGGCGCGGCGCAAGGTCGTCTGGGCGTCACCGAAAGCCGACTCACCACCCCGCACCAGGTGGTCGGTGAGGCCCTTGATCCGCGGCCGGGCCAGCAGCGCCTCGATGACCGTTTCTTCGACCGGGCCGTCAAACAGGCCAAGAACGCGCAGTAAGTCGAGCCCCGGTCCTTCGCCGGAGAGCCTCTCGAAGGCCGCCATCACACGCCGGGCGTGTTTTCCCTTCGCCTCGGGAATGTCAGGAAGCTCGGGGATGTCAGCGACATCGCCCGCGCCGGGCCATTTGAGGTAGGCGGCCAGCAGGTTGAGCGCCAGGGCGTGATGCCCGAAGTCTTTGACCAGGGCTTCGAGCTCGTCGGTGGTTCCCGGGACATCCGCTGCCCGAAGTAACGCACGGCCTGCCAGCGTCGAGACTTTCTCGAGGTCGACCTCCTGGACGGCAGCGCGGAACTCGAAGTCGCGTTCCCGGAACTCGAGAACGGTCTCACGAGTTGAGATCACGCACAGCCCTGGGTTGCGCTCTGCCAGGCGCTCCACGAGGACCTTTAGCGCCGGGTCCTTGATCTCGCCACGGTCAAAGTCATGCCCGGACTGCAGCGGTTCCATGCCGTCGAGCAATAGCAACGTACGATGGGCCTGGACCAAGTCGGCCAGTCGATCGCCCCGGTCCCAAGGCGATCCTTTCGCGGGGTCCTTGACTCCAAAGAACCGCAGCGCGTCACTGATGAACTGATCCGCCGATGAAGCCTTGTCCGTCCCTTGGCTGTAGAACGACCAAGCGTAGACCGCCTCGGCCCCGCGATAGTTGTCCTCGGCCATCTGCTCGGTCCAGACGCGGACCAACGTTGATTTTCCAACGCCGCCGTCGGCCTTGAGCGCGACGATATTGGTGTTTGGGTCGCCCCAGGCTTTGTCGAGGAGATTGAGCTCGTCGCGGCGGCCGAAGAGCCGCGAGCCGGTTTCGGGCAGGCGCGAGACGTCCTCGAGCTTCGGCGCGTCGAATGTCGTCTTTGGCCGCGGTCGCGAGCTGGGATCCCTGATGAACGCCGCCGCCTGCTCCGTCAATTCCGTGAAAACGAGGTGCTCGCGCCCCTCGAAGTCGTCGACGAAACTCTTCCCGTCGCGCGGCAACATCTGAAGCTTACTGAGCCAGGGATAAAGCTTCCAAGGACAGTGCCGGATCAGGATCGGGAAGATTTCAAGGTCTCCTTTTTGTCGCTCCTGGAGCAGGAACGACATCTCCTCTTCCTGGCAAAAACTCGAAGCGAGGAAATTCTCGCTCACCAAGCAGATCGCGATGTTGGTTTTCTCGAGAATGTCGTAAAGTCGTCGGAACCAGTTCTCGCCGACGCCGATTTTGCGGTCGTCCCAGGGCTCGACGTTCTCTACTTGCTTGAGGATTTTGAGGTAAGGGAGGAGGCGATCCTTCCATTCCTCGTCCTCGTGGCTGTAGCTGACGAAAACGTATGGATTAGACATCGGCGGAACCATGACAGGAAGGTGTGAAAAAATCCTGGGGACAGTCAACCGCGGCCGAAGATGCGATTGATTCTACGTGCCTTCTCGGACGCCGCTTGTGACAGTCCCCGATTTTTTCACACCTTCCAGCCTTAGTTGTTGCGCATTATGACATACGCGACAAACTCTCTGAGAATCAGCGGGTATTGTAGGGACTTCTGATGAGTTTGTGGGGCTGTCCAGGTTTTGTCAGCGTTGAGGTGAGCTTGAGCTTGGCGTTTGCATCCCTGGCCGGCAGGAGTGCCGGCGGGTACTCAAGCTAGGACCGCCAAGAGTGGCGGTCGCTACCTATGTCCCGGTCTGCTACCGCGGCCTGGCGCCAAGGCGCAATAAAAGGCCGCGGATCTGGCGGGCGATGATGCAACGGGCCAAAGGGGGGAGTGTGCTCGCCCGCCTAGATCCACGCTACGAGCTCTATCAGTCACAACACTTCCAATCCAACAAAATCAACAACATAGGTACCGTGGGCGACAAAACCCTTGACCCCGTAGTGCATGCTCGAAATAGAAAAAGGGGGGCCTCGGCCGGTGGGCAGGGTTTATAGCGAGAATCCGCTCAAATCCGCTCAAACCCGCTCCAAAAATGTTTCGCCACCGGACGGCGTCACGCCTATTCCCCATCATTCCCCGCTCGTGAGACCTGCGAGTTGGGCTGAAGGGTCGACGTGGTTCCGGGTAGCTTGAAGATCCGCCCGGCAAATCGGCGAGGCTAGTTCGACAATACGGGGATCGGTTGAGCGGCTTTTTCTGGGGTCGGGCGAGCCGGCGCGGCTTCGAAGAAGAACTTCTCTTCGCCAAATGCAGGCTTGAGTTGATTAAGCCAGGTAGCCTTGGGATCGAATTGAGCGAAGAAGGGCCGGTAGACCCAGTCTGGGTTTCGTCCCTGGATAACTTCCAGGACGAACACCTTCTCGCCTCGAATCTGGGTGATGCCCGAGACCCGGACCTTGCCCGGGAAGGCTGACATCGACGGGCCTCGCACGGTGCGGGCAAGACCGGAGACCTGCGAGAAGGCATCTCGAAAGATCTCGTAGCAACGTACGAGCGGCACTTCGAAGTAGCGCTTGGCCCCCGTATCCCTCTCAACAAACATGTAGTAGGGGATCATCCCCAGCTTGACTCCGTCGCGCCACAGATCGGCCCACACCTTGGCGTTATCGTTCACGTGCCGGATGATGGGGGCTTGCATGCGGATTTCAGCGCCGGTGGCACGCACCCTCCTCACGGCTTCCCGCGCTATCTCGGGAACCAGCTCCACCCCATGGCTGTAGTGAGCCATGATGGCGAGGTGGCGGCCGGACTGAATGACTTGTTCGAACAAGCGCAGGCAATCGTCCGCGTCGGGGTCGGTGACGAAACGTTGGGGCCAGTAGGCAAGAGCTTTCGTGCCGATTCGAATGTCTTGGACCGACTCCAACTCGGGCGCGAGGAGCGGCTCGATATACTTGCAGAGCACGCGAGTCTTCATGATCATCGGGTCTCCGCCGGTGAATAGGACGTCGCTGACACTCGGGTTCGCGCGTAGGTAGGCCACGAGATCTTCGGTTTGGCTGGACTCGAACTTGATCTCGGGCATGCCCACAAACTGCGCCCAGCGGAAACAGTACGTGCAATAGGCGTGGCAAGTCTGCCCCTGGGATGGGAAGAACAAGACGGTTTCGCGATACTTGTGCTGCAACCCGTGTAGCGGCCGTCCATTCAAGGAGGGAACGTTGTGGGTCATCTGTCCCGCGGGGTGGGGATTGAGACCCATTCGAATCCGGTTGACAACCTGACCGAATTCTTCCCGCGAGGTGTTTTTCGCGAGCATAGCTTGGACGGCATCGTAATCCTCGTCGCCCAGCATGCCTTTCTGCGGGAAGACAAGCTGGAACATGGCGTCGTCCGGCAGGTTCTTCCAGTCGATGAGATCCCGCATGACGTAATTGTTCGTGCGAAACGGCAGAACACGCGAGACAACCTGTATGGCTTGTTGAAGCTCGGGCTCGATCGATCCCCACTCGGGCGCCCGGGATACGTTGTGCTCGGTGACCGCCCGGTAGCGACCATTCGAAGTATCGGTTTGGACTGTCATGGCCTGTAGTTCATCCTTCTGCCGCTAGGGCTGCGCTCGTGAAGACGCTGGTGCAACTTAATCGGTCGCTAGCACCGGGCAGTTCGTTTTCCGCGCGACGGGTCGGCTCACTGCCATCTCTGCCCGAGGCCTCTGCTTCTGGTGTGAGGAAGCGCAGTGAGGCCACTATTCCTCGATTCGGCGAAACGTCGCCGCTGTGTTGGATGGGAGGTAGCGGTGCCGACAAACTAGGCACGTCTAGCATGTGTGTCCCGAAGACTCGGAACCAAGCGGCGGGTGAAGCGACTAGTAAACCACATCAATCGTTCTATGTCAAGCAAACAAGGCGGTTAGGTGATGTCAAGCAGCTTGTGTAAAAACTTGGAGGGTGCGATTTTCCCACTCCAGGTTGAAGCGGTTACCTCGACTAAGTTTTCTTATGTTGCGACCAACTCCGAACCGTTGGGGTTGCACAGGCATCAACACCACCTTAAATGGACGTATTGCCAAGCCCGAGGAATTCACCATTGCCGGGGACTTTGTCCACCGAAGCTCGGTCGAAAACCCGGGGGTCTTGATCCCCTTGGGTGGGCCTGAGGCTGGTGGCAGGACCGGACTCTTGAGAGAAAAACCTTGGGACAGTCAACCGCGGCTCAAGACGCCATTGAGTCCAAGTGACTTCTAAGGACGCCGCTTGTGACAGTCCCCGGTTTTTTCACAGACCCTGACGGTCGCGGCTCCGTTTATCTTGGCGAAGGCCCATGGGCACTCCTTCACGGTTCCGGGATTTCCTGAAGCTCGGTCTCCGCCTGGCAGCACATACAACGGCCGGGCTCGTGGCTCCGGATGTAGCAGATTTCGCACCAGTAGGTCACGCGGTGACGTTTCCCTTGCCGCATCGTGAAGAGCTTCAGGATTTCAAATTGCCCGTCGGACTGAAACTTGCCCTCGAGTTCCCACTCGCGTTCGGCGAGCCGGGGATCCAGCAGTTGGCCGTTGGAGAAGCGATCCCCGGCTACCGGGATCCTTTTCCCTTCGCTGGTGACAAACGTGAGCGGCGTGTCCTTTTGGGGGTCGCCGTCAGCCCTGGTTTCCAAACGTCCGCGCAGCAGTTCGGTCGATTCCGCGAGGCAACCGGGAACCGCCCATAGAGCCAAAACCGCAACTAAGGAAACTCGGCTTACAAAGCGCAGCATCTCTAGGCGTAAAAGAGAGGACCTACCACCAAGTATTGCACGAGATAACCACTTTGCCTTGGCGGCAACCGGGTACTCTTGCCGCTCGTAGCTACATCATAGTGAGGCTCAGGTCGAAGACAGGTGTCGGTAAGAGTACCGACACGGCAGGTCTGGGGACCTGAGCCACGAGGGCGGTTGTTCTATACGCTCGGAGCTCGAACGTTAGGCTTCGGTGCCTGATGTTGTGGCGCAGACGCCTACGTCCGCCGCGTCGACACTCATGTCGGCGCCGGGGCGCAATTCTTTGCGCCCGCGTACACGAATCCGAGGCTGAGGTGATTTTTCACTTCCAGTCCCCTTTTTCGCCGAACCCACTTTTATCACCGGCTGCCAGCCAGCGTCCGTTGCCATTCGAGCAGCAGTCATGTATCTTGTGCCCAGGAGGAACATCCATGCCGAAATACCTTGTTCAGGCATCCTATACGGGCGAGGGTCTAAAAGGCCTGATGAAAGACAAAGCCTCGGGCCGAAAAGCCGCGGTCAGCGCGGCTATGGCCAGCGTTGGCGGCTCACTGGAGGCAATGTACTTTTGCTTTGGGGATCACGATGCCATCATGCTGGTGGACGCGCCGGACAACGTCAGCGTGGCCGCGGTTTCCCTCGCAGCCTCTGCTTCGGGTCTGGTTCGGGTGACAACAACGCCCTTGCTGACGATTGAAGAGACGGACCAGGCGCTCGAAAAAGCGGTCCAATACTCGCCCCCGGGCGGATAACTTTGCGGTCCAGATTGGGAAGGAAGGGGTAAACCAGCGGAGTGCAGGCGGGCACAGCATGCTGTGCCCCTACAGGTTTGTTGGGTGCCTGGAAACGTAGGGGCACGGCACGCCGCGAAGTTCCCCATCGTCCACCTGGCTTCCAAATATACGTGCCCGAACTTATGAATGGACTACTTAGTCAGACACTGCGAACGGCGGAGACCTTTCGAGTCACGCCCTGCGCCATCCGTTCTACCACCGCGCGGCCGCGCTCGATAGCTTGGTCGTACATGCGCTGCTTCTCCTCGCGGGTGAGGCCGCGGCCGAGCCGCATAAAAGTGTCCAGTCCCTTGCCCACCACAAAGGTGCCGGCAAGCGAAATCAATCCCTTGGAAACCAAGCCGCCGCCGGCCTGGATCTTCGAAACCAGTTCGCGCGCAAGACTTCGCCAGCCAAAAGCCGCGGCGATGATCGAGGCGATCTGACTGCGCTGCCTCCGGTAGCCGATGTTGTGGTCGCTGGCTGCGGCGATGAGAAAGGCCATGCGCACCTGGTTCATCGTGAGGAACGCGGTGTCGGAGGCAAATTCCCCGACCGCCCAGGGCACGCTTATCCAGCTCGGCACCACGTTGGGTATAGCCGTCGCGACCGTGAACAGGGCGTTCTCTTTACTGATCTTCCAAATGATTCTTTCCACCACCGGATCGCGGAACGCCGGCAGTCGGCCGGCCAGGGGAACCCACAAATCCTTATGGTCGTCCAGAATCGACTCGACCGCCGCCAAGGGATCATTCGGTTCGAATGGATAGAAGTGCGAAGGGTGCGGCAACCCCGGCTCACATAGCCCGAGATCACAACGGTCGAAGTCTTCCTCCGACGCAAGACGCAGAACCGACCTACCCGCTTGGTGAGCTTTCGCTTCAGAAATCCAGTCAGGAATCAGGAAGGATACGACTCGTGCGAAGAACGCCTCGTCGAGCGCCAACACGCCGACGGTAAGCGGACGATCCACCAGCGCCTCGACCTCGCTGGGATTAAGATGGCTGAGAGCTACTCGGATCTCGCGAAGGATGGGCAACGACACTTTTCATTCTACCGGCTCCACCTACCAGGCGGCCAGAAAGCGGGCCGATGTAAAAGGTACCACTCCGTCCACCCGTTGATTCGCGTCGTGGCACCAGCTCTCAGCTTGCAGCGTCAAGACTCCTCCGGGCGCCCAGCCGACTCCCGTCGTCTCCGCCGATTGAGGCCACGCAGCCACTTGATCGTCCTCCACGCGCTCCAGTGCACTAAACTAAACTGTGAACTAACCCGCATTTCTCACCACCTGGCGTCCGAAGCACGTTATAAGCCCGCCATTACTTCGTTGCGCTTGCTCACCGTGCTCACCGTACTGTTCAAGTACACCTCCGCGCGCTAAGCTGCACGCGCCTCGTCCTGACGGCCTTCTCACGCACTTCGCCTCGCCACATGGTGATAAAAGCGGGCTAACCCAACATCGCATTCCGCCATGACAAATCAGGCCACGGAGGAAGTGGAGGTCACATATCTAGTGTCAAAAGCCCCATACCATCCCCGTAGCTGCTCTGAACCTTTGCCAACCCTCATTCCCGCTCCACTGCGCAACGGGCAAGGAGATAACAAAGAATAGCTGGACTGAATGGTGCAAGCTCTTGGTGAGTGTGGGGTGAATCATTAAGGCCGAACTATTGGAGCCTGGCACACGCAACCCCCCTTCGCGGCGCCTTCCGGTGCGCTCCCAGGATAGACCGAGTTGAGGACTAAACGGCAACGCCTCAGCCTCGTATGCCAAACCCCCGCCGAGAAACAGCCGGTTGCCACGCTTCTCACCCGCCTCAAGAGAAGTTTCGGTTCGTCCCAGGCCGTAGACAATCGTCGACCAGTGCCCCTTTTCAATTCCGTATATGAGCCCGCCCCCCAACCCAACGGCTCGGTGTTCCAGGTTCCCTGTCGGAGGCTCCACAGTCAGAACAGCTGCCGTCCACTTGCCTGGTCCCAGCTCCGGGAAGTAGCGGAATCCTATTACAAGGTCTTGGAGGCCACTGGCATTTTCTTCCTTTGGACTCCGTTCCACCTCCAGCGGCAAAGTGGCAGCCACAGACCATCGCCTGCCAAGAGAGGTTCCGACGGTCACAACGCCGATGTGGCTATGAGCCTGGGGCATGGGGCGTCGCCCCTCGTTCGTTAGGTAGTACTGTGTCGAGACAAACCGCTTCTCTGAGATTAAGACGGACGATTGAGGGCCAAAGATTGCCTCGTGGTGTGCGTGGACACAAGGTGACCAAAGCATACCGGCAATCAGCAGCGTCCACGGACCCAGCGGTCCCTTTAGCTTCGTTGCACCTTTATTGTTCACCGAGCTGTTGCTCCTCAGACGATGAGGCCGCAATTGTTCTAAAATCGCGACCGTAACCGAGACTGCACTTCGTTAAAACTCTTAGTTGGCACTGTCGATTGGTTGCCGTGGGGATTGAACATCTTTTTTCACGGCCGCCGGAGCAGGTCGTCCCCGCAAAGCTCAAGCGTGGCCCTGAGCCTCAATTCTCCAGACCTCCTCCACGTTTTCACCACGGGTGCAATAGAAACGGTCGTAGAGGTTGACGTTGGGGTCACAGTGCGGCACGAGGAGCTCGACTTTGTCACCCAAACGGATCTCCCGGCCGGCGTTTTCCAACTCCAGGATGCCGTGTTCGTCACCACCGAATCGGTACTTGACACCTGTAACGCCGATGATCTCTGGGCCAAATTCTCGGTCCGTGGCGAAAGCCTTCAGCCCGGCATCGAGCGTCGCGAGATCTTCGTGATTCTTGCTGATCACCGTAGCGAGTACAGTCAGCGAGGGTTCGAAGTCGTCGTAGACCGGCCCTCCCTGGCCACCAATTCGGCGATAGTCAAGGTCCATGAAAACGTAGGATCCGACTTGTAACTCCGTGATTCCTTGAAGCTGCGGGTCGATGTTGTAGGTGCCTGTACTGGCGCCGGACATGATTGCGACCGGTAAGCCTTCTCTTTTCATTTGGGCGAAGGTCTCGAGCACGGGCGTCATGTATGTTGTGGAATGGTCCCGTCGGGCGTCGAATCCCTGGACATGCGAAGACGCCCCCGAATAGCCATGAACACCCCGCAAGTTAAGATTCGGCAAGCTATCGACTTTCTTCGCGAGCGACAGAGCCGGCGCGCCCGAGGCGACCCCGGTGCGGCGACCAATCGGGTCAATGTCAACCAGGATATTGAGCTCGACCTTGGCCGCTGCGGCTGCTTCGCTGAGCTGCCGGGCATGGTCGGGATGGTCAACCACCGACATCGTCTCCGGCAGACTCTTCGTCAACCGAATCAGGCGCTGAATCTTATTGGGGCCGACTAGTTCGGAAGTGATCAGAAGCCCCCCTATCCCGGCAGCCGCCATTTGCTCGGCCTCGTGGATCGTTGCCGTACAGATGCCCAGGGCGCCGGCCTCAAGCTGACGACGAGCAATCTCGGGACATTTGTGAGTTTTGGCGTGGGGACGAAGTCCGACGGATGCCTGCTCCGCGTGGCGCGCCATCTTCGAAATGTTCTCCGAAAAACGGTTAAGGTCAAGCAGCAAGGAAGGCGTTGGCAAGTCAAGTTTTGTCACACCACGGACTTCCTTGCCCGACCCGAGTCGCTTTTCAATTTCATCCACCTTGTAGCTGCGAGCTTTTTGCGCCGAAAGCAAAGTAGGTGTGATAGCCGCCACGGCAAGATTTTTCTGCATCCATTCTCTTCTTGAGGTTTTCATCTCGGACCTCCTAGGGCGCTATCGTAGCGGCTCGTTGACCGTCTTCACAAGTGGTAGCTCCATTTCGTTAAGCGGGGTGACACAGCCGACGCGGGCCAACGCTTGGGCTGGGCCGGATGCAATTGACCGGGAGGCCGCCTATGATCGGCCAATTATTTTTCGTTACGCCGTGACGGCATCGCGCGATGTGGTGATTTTGGAGCCGCTTTGGCCGGGTTTGGCCGGCGAGTTCTGTCACACCGTGGACTCCTTGCCCGAACCGAGGTGCTTTTCAATTTCATCCACCTTGAGCCTGTCGAGTCAAGCGTGCTCTCTGTTCCAACCAAGGGGCCATCACTCAGCCCGCTGGAGATGCACCAGGGATCTTCTCTGGTGATCATCACAGCTTGAGCGCTCGGTTTTTTAACAAGCTGAAATGCGTAAAGCTTGCAGTTCCGCAGCTTGAAACGGAGTGTCACCGGTCTGCTGGCCGGCGCTGAGACATTGGTTTTCCCACGCCAGGAAGCAGGCATCCGAATGCTGTTAACGTTCAACTCATCCGCATCGGCTATACAGATGCGCATAAATAAAGGGGCATAGAGAGTCAACAAAAAGGTAGTAGGTAGGAGCGAATGACGACAGGGTGTGACTGCATCTCGGCGAAGACTCTTCTCAGCGTGGCAACCAGTTCGGCTTCGCTCGCCAAATAGCGATGGTGAGTTCCCGTGCGGCGCGTGTGCTGCCAGAGCCGCTCGGTGGGATTGAACTGCGGCGAGTACGGCGGCAGCTGGTGGACTTCCAGCCAGTGACGCTTGGACCGGAACCAGGCCCAGACCTCGGCATCCTTGTGGTAGGAAGCGTTGTCCTGGATCAGGATCGCCCCTTGCCGGCGATAGCGGCGCGCCAACTGTTCCCGAAAGGCCAAGTAGCTCCCCGCGTTGAAGACCGTGTCCTAGCGGTAAGGGAAACGCGTGCGCCACAGTTCGATGGCGCCCAGGATCTTGACGCTGTTGCGCTGTCCCGTGACAGGGATTTCGGGCGGCTGGCCGACGCGGCTCCAGGTGGCCTGCCAAGTCGAGTCCTGTCGGAAGCTGGCTTCGTCGGTAAAAATCAGCGCCCAGTTTTTCGTGCGGGCTTTTTTTTAAGGTTGGGATAGGTGCGGCGGTGCCAGCCGTCCTGCTCGCCGACGTCGGCGCGGGCCAGCACGCGGCGCGGTCGCTGCACCGAGAAGCCCAGCCCGTGCAGCAGCTTTCGCACGTGGCCCGGATGATAACGGACGCCGAATTCTTCCTCGATCACCCCGGCAATCAGGGGCGAGGTCCACAGACCGCTGTCCAAGCCGTAGGCCACGGGACCCCTATCGAGAATGTTCCCCAGCTGCTCGCGTTGGGCCGCTGTCAACCGCGGCGGCCTTCCTGAGCGGTAGCCTTCCAGCAGACCTTCGATGCCGTGCGCTTCATAGCGAGCCAACCACTCGGACACTTTCGAGCGTGGCGCTTTGAGAATCCCGGCCAACTCCCCGCTGGTATGGCCTTCGGAGTTCAGCACCACCGCCTGCAGCCGCTTCGCCACACGATAGGCCCCATCTCGTTCGGCTTCTTTGCCGAGGCGCACCAAGCGCTTATACCGGCTCGGGTGTAATCGCAGCAATCGCGGACGCATGGCCACACCTCTTAAGAGAAGTATGCCACGTTCGCCTACCTTATGTCTCTTTAATTATGCGCTCCCGTATAGTCCACTTCGGCTTCAAGTTTTTTGATTTTCCTTTGCACCGCTTCGACAGCCCGCTGGGTCATGCGGGCGTAGCCTGGTTCGTTCCGTTGGTTTTTCGTGAGGATCGAGCGGAACACGGCGAGCGCATTCTCTTTCTGACCGGCGTCTCTACGCATCGCCGCCAGCTCCAAATGGAGTACGTAGTTGCGTGGGAAATCGTTGATCAGGCCCTGGATAAGCTCGGCCGCTTCGAGCGGACGCTTTTCGCGTCGAAGCAGGAGCGCCAGCAAAGCTCGGGCCTGATCCCGCGCCAGATCTCCCTCGTTGGCGACGCGCCTGACCCATTGCTCTCCCTTCCCCTTGCTACCGCGCATACCACCAATCGCTGCGAGGACCTTGATCGGCCAGGGGAGACTCCCGAGGACGTATTGGTGGACGCCCGCTACCAGATAGGCGTCGGCAAAGTCAGGGTCTCGCTTACGGACCTGCTTACTGTATTTGTTGGCGCGATTGCCGTTGCGAAGCGCCGCGAAGTAGGCCTTTTCGACCATGAACTGCTGATTGCCTTGCAGCGCGTAGCTTTCAGAAAGAGCGTAGAGAGCTAATACGTCGGACGGAGATTCATCCAGAAGCGATTCCGCCAGACGGCGGCCTTCGAAGAGGACCTTCTCGAACTCCTGCTTGGCTTCGGGGTCCGGCTTGGGCTTATCTGTTTTCAAGAATTGATTGTCGCCCTTGAAAGCGCTGGATTGGAGTAGTCCGAGGCGAAGCAACTCCTTGAACAAAATGGCCGAGGCGATGTGGTTGAATACAGTCGGATCGTTGGGCTGCTGCGCCAGAAGTTGGCGATAGGCAGAGATGGCTTGGTCGTATTCCAGATTGAAGTAATGGTCGTGGCCTACCCGGCGGTAGTCTACATCCGTCGCCGCGGCGACGGCCGTCGAAACGAACAGGCTCAGCAAAAACCGGGAGAGGCGACGTAACATCGAGGCCTGGATTGGCACGACCTCTTTCGATGCGCTAACGGACCGCAATGACCTCGCGCAGGTTGTCGCGGGTTAGGAAGAACTTCACGGAATGGTAGCCGCTGAAAAGCTTTTCCAGGCTGCGGTTGTTGAACGATTGCGGCAAAGCGCGCAACTGACGAGTCGGGAGTCGAAGCACGTCCGAGCCCTCAATGAGATACTTGTAGACGCTTACCGTCTCGCCGCGAGACTGCGTGTGGAAGACAGTGAATAGACCGCCGCCCGGGCTGAGAATTTCATCAAGGCGGCGTACGGTTGTTGCCAACAGATCCGCGTCAAGGTGTTCCAGCGTGTTCCAAGCAAGAATGGCGTCAAACTGATTGGGCCGGAAGCGAAGATACTCGTCGACGAACCGGCGGGCCGCGGCGGCGTCAAAACGGCGACCCGGGAGGCTGCCTTTAACACGATCGAAGACGGGCAACAGATCGATGGCGTGGATCCTGTAGCCCTTCCGGCTTAGGAATTCAACATTGGATTCGTTGAGACCGCCGAGGTCGAGCACCTCACCGCTCGAGCGGCTGGGAAAGTTTTCGAAGAAATGGCCGAGCGCGGTGCTCTTGCGAACAACTTCCGGGGGCAGCTTCGCATTTTGAGCCGGCCCGTGGTCGGACCCGTTACCAGACACACTTCCCACGTGGTTGGAGGAGTCCTCCCAAGTGGAAGCAAATAATTTCTTCAGCACATCTACCACTGCGTCAAAACCTTCGGGTTGGCGGCTTCGGCCCCCTCCTCACAGAGTGGATCTCGACTTGGAACTACGGGTTGCGCGAGGACAGTGTCGCCTGCTTCGGAGTGATCGACGTCCCACTCGCCGCGACGGCCGCCGAACTCTTAGGCGACTCCAGAATCGGCACGGCGTTCCGCCTCGCGTCGGCGGTAGCCTGGCCCGGCTTGACGATATCGATGCTGCCACGAAACACCGCACCGTCTTCGATCACGATGCGGGCCGTGGATAGGTCGCCCTCGAGCGAACCTGTCTTGCAGATCTCGATCTTCTCGCCCGCCCGGACGTTGCCGCGCAAATGACCCATTACCGTGATGGACCGCGCCGAGACGTCCGCCTTCACGTTTCCGTTCGGGCCAACCGTAAGGCTGTTTTCCTTGAGTTCAATCACTCCTTCGACCTCACCATTGATGAGGAGGTCCTCGCTGCCAGTTATCTCACCCTTCAGCTGGAGAGACTTTCCGATCTGTGCCATTTCTCGCCCCCCTTGGTTAAGCCCTCCAGACGCCCCAATCGGCCGAGTAGGCGGACTCGGGGCCGCACGGGGCGGCAGTGGCCTCTCGGACGCAGCTTGTTCTCCTGACGGATTTGGCGTTGGCGTAACTGAATCTTCTTTTCGTCCCCACATATTAGTACCTCGCTATATACGAAACTCCTATAGTATACCTTCTGATGTCAAACGCTCCGATAAAAAAAATTTGCCAACGAACTATTTACCACAGTCGTTGGATCGCCTTGGAACAACCCGACGTGGAGGTCCAGTCGAGCGGCCATCGGTTTAGCTATTCCTTTCTTACGATGGCCCCCTCTGTGATGGTTGTGGCCGTCACCGGCGAACGCAAAGTGGTGTTGGTTCGACTGTACCGCTACCCGAGTGGAGAGTACTCCTATGAGCTGCCCGGCGGCGGCAGTCAGGGACTCGATCCGCAGGATCCCGCCCGGCGGGAACTTGGCGAAGGAACCGGGTACTCGGCCTCGCGTCTGCGGAAGCTGGGGAATTTCGTCGTCTATTCCGGCGTGTCAAACGAAGTCTGTCACGTCTTCCTCGCGAGCGGCCTGCAGCCGGGCGAGGCGGAGCCGGAAAAGACGGAACATCTATCGGTCCAAGGAGTTAGCTACCGCCGGCTGCAGACGATGATCCGCCGCCGAGAGTTTCGCGACGGCATGGGTCTGGCGGCCTTGCATCTTGCCGCACTCAGTTTGCAGAAAAAGCCGGCTGGTACGCCGCGCATGGCGCGGGTGGAGTGATTGTCACCCATAGCGGCAACTGCCGGCAATGAGGCTAGCCGAGTTCCTCGAACAGCATCCCAACGTAACCCTCCCCTTCACGCCGACTTACTCGTCCTGGCTCAACCAAGTCAAGTTGGGTTTGCCAAGGTGCAACGGGATGTGATCGCCCGCGGCGTCTTCCCCTCCACCGCCGATCTCGCCCGCAGACTCCGCCGCTATATCAACGCCTACTCCAAAGACGCCCAGCCTTTCCGCGGGAAGTATTCCAGGCCCTCACGCCCCATCCGCCATGGTAAAACTATCTCCGCGACAAGCCACCAGGGTGGCTGGGGACGCCAACAGCCGATACGAGACCGCCCGTTGCTTGCGGTTAGAAAACGGGCGCTGCTAGGAAGCGCTTTACTTGCGCGTGATGTGACACTGGCAGCAGTCGCTGCAGTTTAGACAACGTTCGCAGACGTGGTTGCCACAGGTGTCACGGGTGCAGCGCCGGCATATCTCCGACGACGGCTCCTGACAGATGTGACAACGAAAGGAGTAGTCCGGGCCGGGGGCCGCGGGCGCCGACGTTGAACCGCGGCCAGGCCCCGGTTTGGGCGATTGATGTGGATTCTCCATCATGACTGGATTCTAACGTCTGATTGTCATGAAAAGATTAGTCCCGCGGCTCTCATTTCCGAGATCGCGGCTGCCGGATCAGTGTTTCGCGACAACGCTGTGCTTCGCTATGAGAGATCTCCAGTTCCGCCTCTCGCTCCACCGCGAGTTGGCGCAGGTATCCTTTTAGGGTCTCTTCATAGTTTGCGGCGCGGTTCCCGGCGGAAGCCAACAGTTCCCCCAGAGCCGGGTTCTGATACTTGCGCACGGCGGCTGTCAGCGACCTCAGCATCGACCCCACTCGATCAAGCCAGAGAAACGTATCGATCGCGATCGACAGCTTTTCCGGCTTGCGCTGCAGAGCCTGCGCTGAAAGGGCCAGGCTAGAAAGGTCAGAACGAAGGATATTGTGCTGTCCGATGTAGGCATCGGGCGCACCCTCTTTAACCCAGTCCTTTGGCCGCGCTTGGGACAGTATCCTCTGGACATCTTTCGCGCTTTCGTCGAGACGTTTGGCGACCTCTATGATCTCCCAGCGAGGGGTGACTCCCTCTTGCTGGGCTTCGAGGCCCCCGAAACTGCCGAGGGCGATGAACAGTGCGGGTGGTAGATAGAGCCTCATATAACCATGGTAAGAACTGGCTGCCGGCCTGACAACCTAAGTAGGAGAGCTTCTCACTTGGCCCGGGGGACGAGCGCATTTACGAATCGGCCACGATCTCGCCTTCAACTAGCTTGAACCCGGTGTCATGAAAAGGGTCCGCGGAGCAGACCAGTGTCGGCTCCTTATATTTGCCGCGTAGTTCCGGCTCCCTGTTTCCGAAGTCCGGGTCACGCGGATCCACCGTCCAGATCACCTTCCCCTTAAAGTCGACTCGGACTTCGAGGGCAGCTCGGCAAAGCCGGCATTCCCAGGGACCAGCGGCCTGCTCGTCGGGGCCCATGGTTGCCATTTTAGCGATGTAGCGTAAGAGGGGATCGCAGGCGTTTGGTTGACCGACCGTGGCAGATGCGGGTGGTGAAACTTGAATAACGCTGCGTTACGGCACGCTCAGAATTGCCGCCTGGCGCTCGCAGTTCAGAGCGCTTCCACAACCTGAACCGGGTCCATCAGTTGAAACTCCAGCCGTGTCTCGGAGGGCAGCTTGACCGGCTTGCCGCGGGTAGTCAGAACCGTTCCAGCGCCGGCTCCCGCACCGGCACCCGCTCCGATGGCGGCGCCTTTGCCACCGCCGGCAATCGCTCCGATCGCCGCGCCAATTGCGGCTCCCAAACCGACTTTCTTGGCATCGGATTTTTGGGACTGTGGACCTTGTTGCTTCGCTCGATTGGTCACAACCTCGACGGTTTGCCCGTCGGCGGTCGAGAGGCGAACAAGCTCCAGCGAGAGCATTGAGACCCCTTTGACCCGCCCAGCGCGCCGTGATTCCAGCACCCTGCCTTCCACATGCGCTCCCTTGCGCGCAACGAGCAAGCCGTCCAGCATGATCTCTTCGTCGAGTGCGGCGTAGAAAGTATCTCCGGCGTAGTTCGTGTCAGTCGAGAGTGCATCGACGAGCCGAACGACGATGGGCATATTCGCCGGAAGGGTCACTGTCCGTGGTTGTCTGGGTTCCGGTTCGGGTGAGGTTGGGACGGGAGCGGAAGCCGGCCGGGGCGCCGCGATTTCCGGTTCCGGGACGGGTTCCGGATCTCGAACCTCTGCCGCCTCCTGTTGGGTCGCGGGCGGCTCGGCGGGCGCGCCGCGAGGCTCAACGCGATCCCTACGAGGGTCGGGCTTTGGCTCCACCGACCGGGTAGCTCGATCGATAACCGGTTCCACCGGTTGGCCGGCGATCTCGGCCAAATCCGGTTGCCGTGCGGTTTCGGGCAGGGCCTGAGCCGGCTCGAACAACCCTTCATCGCGACTCTCCGCCGAGGTCGCGGTAGAGTGCTGCGTTTGGTAGATACCAACCAGAAGTCCCGCTATGACAACCAAAAAAGCGAGGATCGTAACCTGTACGTATTTCATTTGGCATCGCCTCCAGCAAGCCGGCTAGGTCTGCCCGTTGGGACGGCTGCGGGACGCCGGGCGTTACAACCATCACCACCAAAGTGGGCTGTCGAACGGACTGCGCTGAGGCAAACTGCAGCCGAGGGGATCGGCTTCGCCCCGTGACCCGGAGACCGGATGAACATGTACGCAAAGGCCTTCGGATAAGTCCGGCAATGCTATTGGGCGCTCAAAGAGGCGCTTCCGTCCGGGGGATCGCCTTTTCAAGCCTCGGAGACAAGGAAATAGAAGCCGCTCAGTTTGTCAGTTCAACGGGACCCGGAGTCAGCCGCCTCCGCGGTGCCGCGGCAGGTTCCAACCCGAACGCTGAACTCCACCTGGGCGTTCCATTCCTCGCCTCGCCGCCGTTCTACTACATAGACCGCTTTTCCCCCGTCCTCGCCCAAACGCCAGTCGAGCTGTCTTCCTACGAGAGGGATATTCTTGAGCTTCGCTTGGCGATCGGAGATCTGGCGTATGCCCCAAGACAGGCCGCCATTCATCGACTCGTAAAGTTCGTAAGAGTCGGTCTCCGACGTCAGCAAGTCAATGCTCAGCAATCCGTGTTTCTCGGTGTCAAAGTAAAAGTCGAGAATCGCTCCGGGGCGGTCTTCGTCCGTCCAGATATCGTACCGGCGCCAGCGAACTCCTCCATTGCCGGTCCGCAACAGAAACGGTCTCGAAGAACTGTCGAGCTGACCTTCCTGCCCACCGATCCAGCCGTTTTCATTGTCCACAAACTGGATCGACTCAAAGCCGGCAGCGAGGCGAGGATACGGTTCGTACCAGCTCATGCCTTCGTCGTCACTCGCCAGGAGGATCGAGGATACGGTCGCTGACAAAGTATGAAGGTTGCCGATCAGAAAGACTCTTTCGGCGGCTTGCTCTAGGCCGGTTAGCTCGAGGTACAGTTCACAAGGTGTCGCGTCGGAGCACACGGTCGCCGCGCGCTGAAAATGGTCCCCGTCGCACTGTAACTGCGCGACCAGCGGTTCGCCCTTGTAGACGAGCTTGAAGGGGCCTGTTTCTTCTTCTTGAGAAGATGCTTGCTCCGAGGGTGCCTGCATCGCGCCGCCGGCCAAGACTGACTGCGTCATCAGAAAGACTGGCACCAGGCGTTCGGCAAAGAAACTCATCTATGACTAGACTAAACCCGCGTCATTCTACCAGATAGTCCTCAGCGCAGCGGCGAGATCGGTTGGTTTGACGCCCGGGGGCAAGCTGCATTGGGCAAACAGCCGGTGAGGCCGGCTGGGGAGGTGCGCCGGAGCCGCCCGCCGTGGGGAGGGGGGGGTGACGTCGGCCCTACCATACAGGGGCCACGTGGCCGACGCGCCCGAAAGGGCAATGGCTCGTCGCCGTTTCCCCGAAAACAGGCTGGCATTCCATAGATTTGGCTACACTATTCGTGAGAGCTTTTTGACCGACCCCCATGTGGGAACTCGTCAACGAAGTCGTGACCGGAGGGCCGGCCGCGTTAGCGCGCGCTGTACTCGAGGTCGTTGTCCTCAGTTATCTCGTCTACCAGCTGATCTTGGTATTGCGAGGAACCCGGGCGACTCCCATCGTACTGGGCCTCGCCTTGCTGGGTGGCGTTTACTATGTCTCGGGGGCCCTGGGTCTCGAGATGGTCCATCGGCTAATCGGCTCGTTGGCCCCCTACACGATCATCGCCTTGATCGTCATCTTTCAACCGGAAATCCGACGCGCCTTGCGACAATTCGCCCTGCAATTCCTGCCTTCGGGGCGACGAAAGAAGGCGTTCCACGAGTACGAGGACGTAGTTCTTGCCGTGGGTCATCTGTCCCAACGGCAAGTGGGCGCGCTAATCGTACTGGAGCGAGAGACCGGCCTGAGGACGTTCGTTCAAAGCGGTGTAGCGCTCGACGCGCACCTATCTACCGATTTGCTCGAGAGTGTGTTCGACCGTGGATCTCCCTTGCACGACGGTGCGGTCATCATTCGACGGGGCCGAATCGCCGCGGCGGCCTGCTTTCTCCCATTGACGACCAACCCCGGTCAGATCAGCTCCCTTGGCACTCGGCACCGCGCTGCTATAGGCGTCTCAGAAGAAGGTGATTGTCTGGCGATCGCCGTCTCCGAAGCGGATGGGCAAATCTCGGTCGCTTCCGCCGGCAGCATTGAACGAGACGTCACCCTTGATCGCCTTCGCGAGAGGCTGATTGAGTCCTTCGGTCCCGTGGTATCAGCGCCGCGCGGGACCGAGGCGACCCAACGTCCCGTGCAGAAGACAGCGCCCGCGGTGGCGTATGCGGAGACTTCTTCTCGTGCCGGTTCGGCGGAGACCCACTAGCCGAGGATTCTCCTATGGCGTGGACGAAGAAGCGGCCTGGCCGAGATTTCGGCCCCAAACTCCTTGCTGTCGGCATCGCCCTTCTGCTGTGGGGCCTGGTTCGAAGCCAGCCGAAAGTCGAGACAGTCCTCGAGGCGCGTATCAACTATGTCAATGTGCCGTCGGAATTGGAGTTTAATCCCGACCAGGCTGACCAAGTGACAATCGTCGTCAGGGGATCGCGTGGCCGGGTGGAGGAATTGCGACGTCGAGGGGCGGCCGTGCAAATTGACTTCGCCGGTGTGGACCAGGCCGGCGAGCAAACGTTCGATGTGACAGGCGCAACCTTAGATCTTCCCGATGGTCTTCACATGATGCGAGCTGTACCTTCCCAGTTGCGCCTATCCTTGGAAAAACAGGGCCGTCGGGAGGTGCCGGTTCAACCCATCTTCGTGGGGGCGGCGGCCGATTCCAGAGCAGTCTCTTCTTTCCACGTCGAGCCTCCTCGGTTGACCGTCGTCGGTCCGGAACGGCGGGTAGCTCTGCTCACTCAAGTGACAACAGACCCCATTGCCATCGCGGGCCTGGTCGGAACGCACACGGTCTCTACGACTGCTTACCTCCCCGACCCCTACCTTCGCTTCGATGGAGATGCATCTGTCAAGGTGGAAGTGAATATAAGCGAATAGCTCACCGCCCGTCACACTTCAACCCATGCCAAGAAAACTGTTTGGCACCGATGGAATCCGCGGCCGGGCCGGCGAGCCGCCCCTCGACGATCGAACCGTTTTCGCCGCGGGTTTGGCCCTAGCCCAGACTGTTTCCCCGGGCCGGCGGTCCGAGGTCCTTATCGGGATGGACACGCGCGAATCCGGTTTGCAACTGGCGGAGCTACTGGCCGCCGGACTCGAGCACGGAGGTGTCGCCGTCAAATTCGCCGGGGTCATGCCCACTGCCGGGGTCGCTTATTTGACAGAAAAGGATGACTTTGTAAGGGGCGTCATGATCTCGGCGTCGCACAATGCGTTTTCGGACAACGGAATCAAGGTCTTCGGGTCGTCGGGCTACAAGTTGCCTGATGAAGAAGAAGAGCGCGTCGAAGCGGCGATTTTCAGCACGTTGAGCCAAGACTGCCGGCCTCGTCGAGGCGCGCTGGAAGCGGATGGATCTCTCGTCGAGAAGTATTTGGATCATCTGGGGAGCGTTGGCGATCCCGCGGCGGGCTTCGAAACACAGCTCGTGGTCGATTGCGCCAACGGAGCCGTTTCGAGCCTAGCCCCCCTTTTCTTCAACCGGCTGGGCGTCAAAGCGGAGATCGTGGCTAACCAGCCGAACGGAAGAAACATCAACCTCGATTGCGGTTCGCTTCACATGGAAATGCTGCAACGCCGGGTCAAAAAAAACGGCGCGGATCTTGGTGTGGCGTTAGACGGCGACGCCGACCGAGCGTTGTTTGTTGATGAAAAGGGAAACCTCATAAACGGGGACGTTGTTCTACTGCTCGCTGGGCGCCATCTTGCTGATCGAGATCGGCTACCCGGCAGGCTTGTCGTGACTACCCTCATGGCCAATATGGGGCTAGAGAAGGCCCTCGCGAAAGCGGGGATTCGGATGAGCCGCACGAAAGTCGGCGACAAATACGTTCTGGAAGAGATGCTTCGAAGCGGTGCTGCCCTAGGCGGCGAGCAATCCGGGCACATCATCTTCGGCGACTTAGCCTCGACAGGCGACGGGTTGCTCACGGCACGTATGATGCTCGAGCTCCTGGCGGCGTCGGGAAAGCCGATGAGTGATCTCGCGAGCGAGTTAAGTGCCTTTCCGCAGACCCTCAAGAATATACGGGTCAAGGAAAAGGCGCCCTTCGACGAGGTTCCCGCGTTGCGCGACGCTGTCTCCGCCGCCGAAAAAGACTTGGGCGATCGCGGCCGTGTCTTGGTCCGTTACTCGGGAACCGAACCCCTGGTAAGAATCATGGTTGAAGCCGAAGAAGAGGGCCTGGTTGAGCAGCACGCGAGCCGGCTGGCAGAGGTGTTCCAGAAAGAGCTGGGGGAGTGAAGGTCGTTGCTTTCCATGTGCCCGCGGAGGGTCGTTGACAGCCGCCATCAGTTGCCGTTACTGTCTCATTCTTGAAGGCCGCCGCTTGAGGGAGTTCCTGGGCCGTGGGTAATCCGCAGTCCCAAACCAAAATTCGCCGCGCCGACCCGTCTTTGCGGGAACGCCCCAACAAAGATCCGCTGCGGCCCTTCGGCGTTCCCAAATGGATCGGGATTCTGCTCTACGCCCTGTTTTGGTTCGTGCTGCTCGTTCCGCTTGTCCGTCGCTGGCGGCGGCGCGCGGACTGGAACTGGATTCGGTTCGCGATCGGCCTAGGGTTTCTAGGGCTGCTCGCCTGGAGCGTCTCAGCCTCGTACTGGTGGGCGGCGGGGTTCGCGGCGACCGCGTTCCTGTGTGCGGTGGCGCTCGGTCCAGCCTACGATCCCGAGCGTGAAAGGAAGTTGCAGAAGCTCCACCAGGCGGATTACCTGCTTAATGGTGGAGCGTATGTTGCGGGGAACTCGCCGGACGAGCCGGCCCTGGCTAGGGGAGCACGTCTGTATCTGCTGCTGCGCGGCAACGAACTCCTGATCGTGCTACGTGACCGGGCTGAGAGCGTGCATACGGTCATTCCCATTCGACAAATCGAACGCATCCTGGTCAACGGTGAGACCTACCGCCCGGTCTATGTGTCTGAGGCGAAGGATCCGCCTGTACGAGAAGACTCAGTGAATCAAGCAGCAACGAGCACTCTTGAGCTCGGGTTGGCGGGTGGCGACTATCTGCGTTTCGAATATGTGGGATCTTTTAGCAGGCATCTGGCCGAAACAGCTGCCCACGCGGTTCACAGCGTTCGCCAGCTAGCGCACGGTGTCACCGGCCAGTCCCCAGAAATCTTCCACGTAATAGGAAGATAGGACGTTGCCAAAGAGGTAACAGTTCGCCTTGCATTGAGGGACTTCTCCGTACAAGCGCCTTCCCCTCTCGAAGGCCGCCGAGATCGAGCCATCTTCCAGCAGGTTTCCGGCAATCTTGCGCAAGACTTCGCACGGGTAAAAAATGTCTCCGTTGGGGTAGATTCTCGGGAACATCGTCGGATAACATTTGAACTCCTCGAATAGCAGGAGCGTCTGCAACAGCTTGGGGGTTCCGTTGATCCTGACGGCCCGTTGTCGCCGCAGCTCGATGAGCTTGTCTACGAACCTTCGGTAACGGTCGTCCTGAAGAAAAGCGAAGTTGGGGTACTTGCCGTTGTTCTGTGCCGATTGCACTGAAAAAACGAAGCCATGCTCCTGGCAGAAGTCGATAATCTTTTCCACTTCCGCGATGTTCCACAGCTCGAGGACACAGCTAATCGTCACCGACTGAGGAGGCATCTTCTCCTTGACCATCATGAGGTTGTCGATTACCTTCGGCACGGCATTCGATTTCGACAGCGGCTCGGAGGGATCGTGCGTCAAAGCATCGAGGCTAACCACGAGGCCGTTGAGGTGATCGAGGATGCCGGGCCGGGCGTCAAGCAACACACCGTTGGTAACGGCCAACAGCGATCGGAATTTGACGTCTTCGCGAGCCGCACGGACCAACTCTTCAATATCGGGCCTCACCAGACACTCGCCACCGGTGATCACCATGGTGTCGACGTCTCTGCGGATGGCTCGAAAGATGTCGATCGTCTTTTCCGTGGAGACTTCCTCGCTGAAGACCTCCGGATTCTTCTGGGTGCAGTAGCTGCAGTCGAGGTTGCATTTGTGAGTGGCGTAGAAGATGGCCGAGTAAGGAGTAACGACCGTCGATTTGAGAACCTTGCGCCGATAAAGGTTACGGAAGTAAGCCTTGAAGTTTTTCACTACAAAGGGATAGTGCTGCAGCATCCCTTTGATGAGTTGGTCTTTCTCGGGTGCGACCATCGACGTTTCTCGCGTCAGCCTGTGACTCTGGTAGAGAACTCAGAACACATCTCTGATGCCCTAAGCGGGCCACCTAACCGGGTAAGGATCGAGGCCTCACCTAACAGCAGTTACCGGCAGATGCGGCTCCGTCCGCCGCCTGCGCTGTCACTCCGCAAGCAAACAGGCCGAAATGCTTGACGGGGGGCGTTACGGCGAAGTACTTTTCCAGCCTGGTTTCCCCGAGCATGCGCGCCGTATTGCGGCAGACCGCGGTGGGGCGATCGGTTTCGAAAACGTGGTGGTCGTCGAACAGGAATCGCGCCGGCGCGCCAGGTGAACTTCCGTTGTAGACCGCCACCTGGCCGTAGTCCTCGCAGCGGCGATCGAGCGGTTCTCCGAACTTGAAGCCACGAACGGTGAGCGACGAGAAAGCGATGGGCTCTCCCTTGGCTTCGGTTTGTACGACGGTTCGGCGCACAACCCGAGGATCCGTGAAGCCGCGGTCCTTCATCGTGTCGAACCAATCGTGCTCGTATTGGGCCCCACCTAGGCACTCCGCGACGAGTTCCTCGTCCTCGCGGATGGTGTCGGGCACGCGGCGGTCAGCGGCGATGTCGGAAATATAGAATTCCCCGCCCTTTTTGAGAACCCTGTGGATCGTTTCGAAGACGAGATCCTTGCGGGGCGACAGGTTAATGACGCAGTCGGAAATCACGAGGTCGATGCTTTCGTCCGGAATGGACTCAGCCACCTCGATGAAATCTTTGTGAAAAGCTGTGTTCGGACGATGATAGCCAAACCGTCGTGCCACGTCGGGAGCGTATTGGCCGGCGATCGCGAGCTGTTCGTCGGTCATGTCGATGCCGTGAACGAAACCGCCCGGACCCACCTTGTGAGCCATGATAAAGGCGTCCACGCCGGCACCGGAGCCGAGGTCCAACACGGTGAGGCCGCTGAGTTCATCGTCGGGGATGGGACATCCGCAGCCGTAGTGCCGCTGTTTCACCTCGTCGGGGATCAGCTCCAGGATCTCGGCGTGGCGCTTCTCGGTCTCTTCCGTGCAGCAAGCCTTCTGGCTGAGGTCGGAGCTTTTCTTCAAGTGGCGGCCGTAGTAGCGCCGCAAATGGTCGCGCAACTGCTCGACCTCGGGGCTGACCTCCCATATTGACGGTTGTGTGACCATACATTGAGACACTACGGCGACCGGTCCCGCGAAGTCAAGCCCGAGCGACGAAAACGCACATTCGTTTACAAACATCCCTATGCCTGATGGCATTCAGAATCATAAGGCTGTGTCAAAGACCGTGCGAAAAGCTGCTGACACATCTGTGCTAGATTGAGGCTCGCCGGCAGGAGCCGGCGAACAAGGTTTTCCGCACAGCCAACAGTCGCGGTGTCGAGTCTAGGCGGGTAATCGGAGTAGGGCTGCGCCAGCTAGCTCAGTCTAGGCACAACAGTTTCACGGAGGAGACACGAATGGCTACAGTGACCGTAAGGGGTCTCGGCAACTATCAAATGCTGATGGCGACCGCGGACCACGGGCTGATCTCAGATGAACCCAAGGGTGTGGGTGACGGACTGGGACCTAACCCCTACGACCTCTTGCTGGGCGCGCTCGGGACGTGCACAGGAATGACCGTGCTCATGTATGCACGGCGCAAGGGATGGCCGCTTGAAAACGTAAGCGTGGGACTCTCTCATGAGCGCATCCATGCGGAGGACTGCGAAGATTGCGAAGAAGAGCACGGCTTGGTCGAGCGCATCAACGTCCGTCTTGAATTCGAAGGCGACCTCAGCGCGGAACAGCGCGAACGCTTAGCTTACATCGCAACCCGGTGTCCTGTGCACAAGACGCTCCAGGCCAAGCCGCGAATTATGGAGACGGTGGCTGAGCCCTAGGGTCGTGAACGTTCAGACAGTGGTGCCGGCGGCCTGTGCTTGCCGCGCACACGCCTTGTCGTGTTCGCGGTCCCCCTCCGCAAGCTGCTGCGAGGAGCTGTAGAGAATCAACCGATCTTTGGGTTCGATGTGTGTCGATGGTTCAGGAGCCCCCAGATCACTGCCGTCCTTGCGGTGAATACCCAGGACGGGGTCGGCAAGCGATTCACCGGCCGGTTGCGTTGCGCAACATCAATCGTAAGGACCTGCTCTGGGGTTTATTTCCGTTGCCGCTGTCCAACCGCCAAACGTCACGTCTCGACTTTGACGCCGCGCCAAAAAGCGACGTGGCCCTTGATCTGGCTGGCACCTTCTTTGGGTTCGGGATAATACCAGGCTGCGCCTGAGTTGTGCTTACCTTCTACCTCGATGTCGTAGTAGCGAGCTGTGCCCTTCCAGAAGCAGACCGATGTCTGGTCGCTGGGCTTCAAGTATTCTTTGCGAACGGAGTGCGGCGGGAAGTAGTAGTTTCCTTCGATCACGACACCTTCGTCGCTTTCGGCGAGCACGGTGTCTTCCCATGTAGCTTTTGCCATCTTTCGTCCTCGCAGGTGCCTTCGGCGGTCGAGCAGCGGCTGACAAGGGTCTGGTGCCCTTGGAACGGCTTGAGAATCTGCCACTGACCCTCCCCAAGCTCGGCTGAACTTCCAAATAGTGCGACGACGCGCTCGTCCCTCGTCAAACGGGACGGAGCGCTGGACGAACCCTCGATTGCCGTCGGCAACTTCGTCAGCGATAGCGGTAAACGATCCGGCCTCGCGTAAGATCGTAGGGCGAAAGCTCGAGTTGCACTCTATCGCCTGTCAAGATGCGAATTCGGTGCTTGCGGAGCTTGCCCGCGATCTGGGCGAGGACTTTATGCTTGTCGTCTAGCTCGACGCTGAAGATGCCGCCGGGGTGTTTTTCGACGACCGTTCCAACTACCTCAATGCCTTCCTCTTTAGCCACTGCCCTCCATTCTGCTTTCCGTTAGCTTTCAACCCAGATCCCTTGAGCGGCGCTGAGTCTACCGCGCGTGAAATTAGAGACTCGGCTTCCCTCTTGGGAGTGCGGCAACCCACCTTTAGCGGACTGTCCCGATGTAGCAGCGTCGCTCAGCTGAGCATCCGACCACTGGCAGGAAACAACTTGATCGCACCGAGAGCAGTCTAACACTTTCCCGGTGCCGCTAACCCAGTGAACGACCCGCTGACGCGATACGCAGGGGTCACCGAAAGAAACCGCCTTGCTGTCTGTAGGGAACGACTCGTGAGAGCAATTTCTTCCAAACCAGCAGTATTCTTAGTATCCCAGAACGCTCCAAAGGGGGCAATCGATTCGAGCAACTGCCGTTGCCCACGCGCACTTTTTCTAAGCTAAGGGCAAGGCGGTGCGAAATGACGCGCGTCTCGGGAGAAGGAGTTTTCGTATCACGCCCGCAGGCAACGCAGTAAGAGTCCGGGAAGAAATCGCGAAGGCTTTTGTCCCTACTACAAGAGTTTGCCGTCGTTTAAAGTTAGCCGGAATGGGCTTTTCGTCAGGGAAACGGCGACGCCCTCGAAGGTGACCCGCCGCCCGGCCCCAATTGCGCTCCTCAGCCGGTTTTCTAGGGTCAGAGCCACTTCCACGGCCCCGCCCCTCTTGCTGCTGAGGTTGATGGTTCTGGGTCGACTGGCCGGGGTCGCTGAAATGACATAGAGTCTCATCTCCGGGGTGAGCTTTCCCCTCAATTGGGACCAGGTGGAGTCGCCGCCGGGTCCCAGTAGAGTCTTTTTCAGGTCAATAAAGACGTAAAGCTTAGGGTTCGCCTTTCTGTTCCGCTGCTCGGCTTCAAACTTTCTCTGGGAAGCCGATTTTATTTCGAGGTCGGCAGGCGGTAGGGGTCGAGTCTTCGCTAGTTCCTTCATCTCGGCTAGACCCTCTTCCGTACCCGCGAACTTTTCATAGATTCCCTTCAAGTAGTCGCTCACCTGCTGGCGACCCTCCGGTGGCAGGGCACCGGGGCCTTCGTAGGCAGCGGCGCGAGCGAAAGAGAACATTGCCAACTCGTTCTTGTCGGGGTTGCCTTGCCCCAACACCACCTGACCCAGCCAGTAGGAGACCTGCCCCGATGTTGGGTTTAGCTCCAGGACCTTTTTGAATCGCTGCTCCGCCTCGAGGTTGTCTTTCTTCTGCATCGCCACCCAGCCAACAGTCTGCTGCGCGGATGTCTCGATCTGCTTGCGCGCGTTATCCCAAGCCTGTACGGAAACTTGCGCCGGTTTGTTGCCGGCCTTGAAATGCTCGTCGATTCGGTCCAGCACCACCTTAGCGGCCGCCGCGCCGTCGGCGAGCGTCTGGGCATCGGTCTTTCCCAGGAAAGGTGTAAAAGATGCTATGGTCACATGCGCCGAAAAGTCACCCGGGACCATTCCTAGAAGCTCCTTGGCGGCGTCGACGGTCTTGCCGTTCTGGCCGGTCTTCTGGTAGCTGTCTAAGTAGAAACGGACCCGCTGCTCCGGGTAGGTAGTTTCTGGGAACTTCTCCTTCCACTCGTCCAAGATTTGAAGCTTCTTAGTGGGATCCATAGCTGGCTGATCCCAGAGCGGCTTCATCAACTTATACTCCTGCCGGGCCCTTTCATCCTTTTCCTCCTGAGTCATCTCCTGCGGCCCCTTTTTCGCTTGCTCGCCGCCTTGTTGGGGCAGAGCCACAGCGCAAATCCATAGAGGAACTACAGCGCTCAGGGTCATCTGGGTAAATCGTCTAAGCATGGTTACTTTTCTCCATGAACCTTCTTTTCCTCTTTGTCCGAGTCAGCTTCCCTCGCGTCCCTGGCAAGGGAGAGTCGCCCCAGCATCAACGGGAGTATAGAGCACCAAGGGACAGTTGGGCAAGGGGTCCACTTAGGGTACTTCTTCTATTTTGACTCTTTCAGGACGCCGAGTGGTTTCTTCTATATCCGGACATCTCCCACAGCAGCAGTGAGCTGCCGTGGCGACAGTCGCCGGTGCCTTGGAGCGGTTCGCCTTGTGAACGTACCGCCAGACTCGATGATTCCGCCATATTTTCCTAGGGGGGTTTGCTACAATCCTGGATCGGTTGCGGCGCCTTCACTACTACGACCGCTCTCTGATCTAGGACTGATTCTCGTTTATCTTATCACCGTCGCCATCTTCGGTGCTCACTTCCGCAATCGGCGGAAGTCCTTTAAAGGACCGCTCTTGGCTTGGACCAGGGCGATCGACTTTTTCTCGCCGGCGGGGCAAACTTACAACACTTACCGAGGGCACGCACCGAAATCGACTGCGACGAATCGCGGATGCTCCTGACCTGCTTCCCTTTCTCTCGTGCGATGACTTTGTCTTTTATCAAGCATTTTTTTTCAACCATATCGATGGCCGGGTTTCGGGTGGAGACTTGACGACCAAGTGGCATGTCACCCGGCAGCAGGCGATGGCGGCGAAAGGGTTGGCCATTGATAGGGCAGTACCGGAGATACGCGTTTGAGCGGTAACTACAGCTTCGGCCTCTATGATTGGGCCACCATGGGCTGCTACGGGTTGGTGCTCTTGCTCAGCGGCCTATGGCTAGGGCGCAAGAAGCAGGCTGGAACCGAGGACTATTTCTTGGCCGGGCGTGCGATGCCGGCGTGGGCCGTGGCCGTGTCGATTCTCGCCACCTCGCTCTCGGCAGCGACTTTTATCGGGGCGCCGGAGCAAGCTTACCGCGGAGATTTGACCTACTTGACGATGAACGTCGGTGCGATTCTTGGCGCCGTGTTCGTGGCCTTGGTCCTGCTTCCGGCCTTTTACCGTTATCGCGTCGCGACTGTGTATGAGTTCCTCGAGCTGCGCTTCGGAACTAAGGCCAAAGTAGCGTCGAGCTGGACTTTCATGATCGGCCGTGTGTTTGCGAGTGGCGCGCGGATCTTCATCGCGGCCCTGCCGGCGTCGCTGATTCTTTTTGGCGACCTTGAGCCGGCCCATGTATGGCCGGCGATCGCCGCCCTCACCCTGGCGGGTGTCCTCTACACCTTGGCCGGCGGCGTGCGGAGCATCATCTGGAGCGACGTGATCCAGGCAGTGGTTTTCGTTGGTGCCGCGGTGGCGGCCTGCTGGCTGCTGCTCCAGAAGATTCCCTTATCCCTAGGGGAGATCGTCGCGGCGCTCGGCAGCCCCAGTGGAAGCGTGTCGTCGAAGCTGACCGTGATCGATCTCGGCCTCGATCTAACGAAGCCCGGCCTGGGATTCAACCCCTCGGCGCGCTATACCTTGCTCACGGCATTGACCGGCCTGACATTACTAAATATCGGGGCCTACGGTACCGACCAAGACCTTGCCCAGCGCATGCTGACCTGCCGCAGTGCCAAGAAGGGGAGCTGGTCGGTGATAAGCGGGATCCTCGTGCAAATTCCGGTGATCGCTCTTTTTCTGGCCATCGGATCGTTGCTTTCCATCTTCTATCTCCGTCCCGATTTGATGGGCGCAGCGGCTCCTAATTATACGGTGGACGACAGCCGGCAGATCTTCCTTTCATTTATTCTCGAGGAGATGCCGGCCGGAATGCCGGGTTTCATGATGGCGGGGCTGTTCGCAGCGGGATTGTCGAGTTTAAATTCGGCCTTGAACGCCATGGCGTCCTCGTTTGTCAACGATTGGTATCGCGGCGTGTTTCCCGCCCGGGGGGAGCGTCACTACCTGCGGGTCGGTCGCTGCGCCGTGGCGGGATGGGGCATTGTGCTGGGCGGATTCGCCATGGTCTGCGTCTATTGGCAGCAGGCCGCGGAGCAGTCGCTGATCGATTTCTCGCTGAGCGTGATGACGTTCGCCTACTCCGGCCTGGTGGCGGTCTTCCTGACGGCGGCCCTGACCTCTCGTGGCAACGGAGCCAGCGTGGTGCTCGCTTTGGCTAGCGGATTCTGTAGCGTGTTACTGCTACAGCCGCGGATTTGGAGAACCTGGGCGCCGCTCGCCTGGCAGCCATTGAGGATCGCCTTCCCGTGGCAACTATTGATCGCCACCGCGATCGCAACGGCCGTGTGCTGCCTGGGGAGAAGGGAGGCCCGCCGGGCGAGTTGAGGTATTCACCCGTAGACGGCAAAGTGAAGCGGATGCTGAACGACAATCTCCAAAAGGACCAACCGGCGCTGCTGAGGCGCTTGGGAGCCTGGGAGGCAGCCTCCATTGTTGTCGGAACTATTATCGGAAGCGGAATCTTTCTGGTCCCCAGCACCATGATTGCCGAGGTGGGGACACCTTCGCTGGTGTTGCTCGTGTTCGTGTGCGGGGGATTGCTTTCTTTGGGTGGATCCCTAACCTATGCGGAGTTGGGTGCTGCTATGCCCCAGGCGGGTGGAGAATACGTCTACTTGCGGGAGGCGTATGGGCGACTGTGGAGCTTCCTGTATGGCTGGACCCAGTTTTGGGTGGCGAAAAGCGGTTCCATTGCGGCCCTGGCGACTGCATTTTCTCTCTATCTCGCCAACTTCTGGCCGTCCTTGGAGGCGCCACTTTTTGTCGTCCCGCTCCCGCTCGGCGAGGGTGGGGCGCCGCTTGATGTTTCCTATGGACAGATTCTGGCTATCGGTTTGATCGTTGGCCTAGCGTGGGTGAACTATTTCGGTGTGAAGGCCGGCGCCCGTGTGCAAACGAGTGTTACGGCACTCAAGATCATTCTGATCTTGGCTCTTGTGGGGCTCGCGGCTGCACTTGGTGGAGGCCGCTGGGAACACCTCACTTCCAACGTTACTCATACCGGCGGCTTTCGGGGATTCTTCGCCGCCCTGGTGGCCGCGCTTTGGGCCTACGACGGCTGGAACAATCTCACGATGATTTCCGGCGAGATTCGCGCCCCCCACCGGAACATTCCGCGGGCACTGATTCTGGGGGTGCTAGCCGTCCTCGCGATTTACGTTGTCACGAACCTTGCCTACTTCTACGTTCTTCCCGCCAAGGACGTTGCCGCCACCGACCGAGTCGCCAGCGAGGCCGCTCGCCGTTTCTTGGGCCCGGCGGGAGGGGATGCTGTTGCTTTCACGGCCATGATCTCGATCTTCGCCGCACTCAACGGCGCGATCCTGTCGGGCGGTCGCGTCCCCTACGCCATGGCGCGGGATGGCCTGTTTTTTGCCCCCCTGGCGAGAGTTCATCCGACCCATCGCAGCCCACACTATTCCATCCTTGCGGTCAGCGGCTGGGCGGCTGTTTTGGTGCTTTCGGGTCACTTCGAGCAGTTGTTTACCTACGTGATATTTGCCAGCTGGATTCTCTATGCGATGACCGTCTCGTCGGTCTTCGTGTTGCGTGCCAAACGCCCCGAACTTCCGCGGCCTTACCGCACGCTCGGGTACCCGCTCGTGCCCGCACTCTTTATACTGGCGGCCGTTGCGCTGGTTTTGATGACGCTGTGGGATTCCCCTCGTGAATCCTTGCTGGGCGGCGGATTGATCTGTGCCGGCATTCCCTTCTATCTTTTCTGGAGAAAAACAGATTCTTTTGGTGGAAAGAGGTCAGTTGGGTCATGACCGCAATGAATTCTCCCACCTAGATAGTCATTGCGCTCGGATCATTTTGGGCTGATTATGTTCCCAACTTGGGTTTGGCTATAGGCGTTTGTATGGGCATAGAGGGGTCGAGAGGGGAAAATTTTTGCCCACTGTTCCGAAACCGGAACAAACCGGTTGACTTTAGGCGGTTTCGTCTGGTATAAATCGTTGGATAGACAGCCTTTGAGCCGATTTGTTCTGTTTCCAGAACGAAACTGGCTCGAAGCCTGGCTGGGGAATTTGCCTAGAATCAGAAACGCCTGTTGGCGTATGGAGAGGGTAGAAATATGGATGTAAACAAGATTTTGTTGGAGCTGCGGGGGGAAAGAGAGCAGATTGAGGACGCTATCATTTCTCTAGAGCGGCTCGCGCGAGGCCGCGGCAAACGTAGAGGACGCCCTCCGGCCTGGATGAAGAATGCCACCGAGAGGAAGCGAGGACGCCCGCCAGGGAGCGGCGCCAAATCCAAGTCCGTTCAGTAGAGTACTTTTGAAACCCGCCCGCTTCACTCGGGTTGAAGCTACGGCCAGGCCGGCGAGACGATCCCAACGCGTGTCGGAGGTGCGGTCTCAATAGAGAAGGTAGCGGCTGCGGGTAGGCAGGAATTCCCTCTTTTCTTCTTCCCAGAGCGCCCAGATGGGGGCTGCGCCGTCCCCACGTGCAAGAGCTCGGATGGTGGGCGCGTGGCCGATCCACCGTGCTGCCCGACTGAGATCGATTCGCCCGGCGTAGGACCCTACCAGCTCTGCCGCGATATGAAGACCTAGCCTCGTTGGCTCCAACGATTCCCGATCAATGATTACGATCTGCACGCCGTTGATGGGCGTAGCAGCAAATGTTGACGAGCTTGGCGTGCGGCGCGCCGGATAAAAACTAACTCCCGCCAGCCGACGCTGATTCAGCGACTCGGCGAGCGCTGTTCCGTCGATCCAATCGGCGCCGACGAATTGGAATGGCGTAGCCGTCCCCCGGCCCACGGACCAATTGCTAAGCCCCTCGAGCAGCGCGACCCCAGGATAGAGGACAGCCTGCTCGATCGTTGTCAGGTTGGGCGACGGATTGACCCACGGCAGGCCCGTTTGGTCGAACCAAAGCCGGCGTTCCCAGCCTTCCATGCGCACAACTTCGAGCCTAGCCCCGATCTTTCTCTCCTCATTGAACATCGCGGCCAGCTCGCCGACGGTCATCCCATGGCGAACCGGCATCGGGAAATAGCCGATAAAAGAACGGGAGGCCTCTTCCATCATCGGCCCTTCCACCCGGGTGCCGGTGATCGGGTTCGGCCGATCCAGTACGTAAAAGGGAATGCCGGCCCGGGCGGCCTCCTCCATGCAATAGGCCATCGTTGTGATGTAGGTATAGAACCTGGTTCCGACGTCCTGGATGTCGAAAACCAGAACATCGATACCCCGTAGCATCTCGGGGCTCGGACGCCGCCGGTTCGGTTGATAGAGGCTATAGATGGGTACGCCCGTCGCGGGGTCGCGCGAATTCTCCACGTGTTCCGATTCGGCTGTGCCTTCCAGGCCGTGCTCGGGTGTAAAGATAGCTTTGAGTTGGACACCGGGGGCCGTCATGAATAGATCCACATTTCGCCGCCCCTGGCGATCAATGCCCGTATGGTTCGTGATAAGCCCCACCTCCTTGCCGGCGAAGGGCTGAAAGCCGTCCCGCACCAGTACATCAAGCCCCGTTAGAACCTTGGTTGGACGACGGGCTTGCTCGGGGGCTTCCCCTAGATTCGATCGATTGGCTCGGCGAATCTTTTCGGGATCAACATCAATCAAAGAAGCCGCGACAACGTTGGCGACCAAGCTCCTGAGCCGTACGACCGAAGTATTCGGCCTGGGATGCACGCGGTTCGTCAAAAGGATCACGTAGGTTTCCGTGGACGGGTCGATCCAAATCGACGTTCCGGTGTAGCCGGTGTGACCGTAGGAGCCGGCGGGGAAAAGATCGCCTCTGAGAGAGGAGTAGGGAGAGTCCAAATCCCAGCCCAGGCCTCGCCGGACGTGCTGACCTCGGGGGCTTTGCGAACTCGTCATCGCCGATACGCTTAACGGGCTGAGGATGCGCTTCGAGTCGAGCCGCCCCCCCTGGAGCATCATACGCGCGAAGCGGCTTAGATCGTCGACCGTCGAAAAAACGCCGGCGGGCCCGGCAACGCCGCCCATAAAGCGGGTGGTAGGATCGTGGACGGCCCCGCGCAGGACCGTGCCGTCCACCAGCTCTTCGGTTGGAGCGATACGCGGCCGCCACTCCTCAGGTGGCCGGAATCTCGTGTGCTCCATGCCCAGCGGCTCGAAGATGCGCTCGGTGGCGAACTTGTCCAACGGCTCGCCGCTCAACTGATTTACGATCTCTCCGAGCAGAAGGTAGTTGATGTCGCTGTAGCGGAATCGAGTCCCCGGCGGGTCTACGGGCGCTTCCCGGCAGGCCTTGCCGACACCGGTTTCGTAGCCCGTCCAGGGCGGGTCGAGATCGAGGTTGGGGCGTAATCCGGAAAAGTGCGTCAAAAGGCGGCGAACCGTGACGGCAGGCTTCGCCTCGACACACTCAGGCAAAAATCTTGTGACAGGATCGTTGAGCCGAACCTGACCCTCCTCGACAAGCATCATCACGGCGGGTGCTGTCGCCAGAACCTTCGTCAGTGACGAGCAATCGAAGACCGTGTCGACCGTCATCGGTTCGCGTCTGGGGACCAGGCTTCGGAACCCATAGGCCTTACGGTGGACAACCTGCCCCTGGTAACCGACCAACAGCACTGCGCCGGGCGTCGTGCCGTCCCGGATGGCCTGATCGACGACCGTGTCAAGACGCGCCGCGCCCTGCCAGGTGTTCTGGGCGGCACAGGCGCTGCCAACCAAGAATGCAAGCAGCAGGTGGCCCCGGACGGTGTTGTTTCTGGAGATTCTTGTGATCATCGTGACCAACCAGCTGCCCGGCCTGTACCGCCGCGCTTTCGACCCGACGTTCCCTTGCCCCAGTCTACACCGGCGCAAGGCCGGTCAAAGCGGACGTGTTCATGGGATATGCGCAGTATAAAGGCCAAGAGAGTCCTGCACGTCCCATGTGTCCCCGCCGCATGCGAAGAAAGCTAGGATGAGCAATAGCAACCCCTCGGGCTATGCTTGTCGTAACCCGCAGGCAATCCCCAACGTCCAAGCGGCGGTGTTTGCATGCTGAGTTCGGAACCGAACGGGAGGTCCGGATGAAAAAACTTGCCTTCATTTGCACGGCCTGTGCGACTCTCTACGCCGGCATCCTTTTCGCCTCGGTGCTTGAGCCCAAAGAAAGTGCCGCCGAATACCCTTTCGCGTGCACCGTCGAAGATGGGTCCCTTGGGGTGGATTATCTCCGCAGGAGCCTTCCCACACCGAGAGGCATGCAACACATTCGTGGTGTGCTCATTTTCGAGGTCGGGGTGTTCCCAGCTTCGGGCAAGTCGTTCCATCTAACGGAGAATAGCTTCGAACTGGACTGGAAAGGGAACAAGAACCCGCCGTTAGTTCCCGTGGACTATCAGTATGTGGTTGCGCTGCTACGCAATCCCTGATGGAACAACGGTCTGGGACTGGAGATGGCCGCGGGACGCGTCGATCCGCGAACCGGAAGAGGGCCACACGTGAGGGTCGGCGGGCCACGCGGGCCACCGCCCGTTCCAGGGCAGCGGGACCCAAGGGATACTCCACGGGAGGTCCCAGGTACTCCTCGAGAACCCGAGGGTGAGCCTCATCCCGACGAACTGCCGGAAAGGATTGTGCTTTTGCACGCCCTGCCCAACGAGCCTACTTCCAAGGCGTCAAGGGGCTACGTCTATTTCTACTACCGCGGCAAACTGACGAAGCTAAACAACCTGGTGCTTGCGGTTAAGCTACCTGACGAGACCTGCGAGTTCATGGTCAGACCTGAACGGAAGTGATGACCGCTCCGTCGAAAACCCGCCGGTTTCATTCCCTTGGGCGGGCCGTAGGCTGGTGGCAGGACCGGACTCTTGAGGGGGACCGACCGCTCCCTGACAGTCGCGGCTCCGTTTATCACGGCGAAGGCCCATGGGCATCACTGGCGTTCGCGACTCAGTTCGCTCGTGGCAAGGGTGTGCGATAGCAAGGAACTGAGCCTGGAACGTTAGTGACAGGGCCAAATTTAGGAACGACCATTGCGCCATGACTGCTCACTGGCGTTCGCAGCTCCGATTTGCTTATCATCGATCTTGCCCCGTCACGACCTCATTCCATATCAAGGGTAGACCCCTTGGCTAATCAGATGTACGCCGGAAGCCCCGGAACCCTCTGCTATACTTCCCTTGGCCTGGGATGGAGCAGCTTCTCACCGAACAGAAAAACCGCGCTTCAGAGCGAATCGACCGGGTCTCGACCGTCGAACTACTCCAAATCATTAACCGGGAAGATCAAACCGTCGCTAACGCGGTTAAGCAGGAGATTCCTCGCATCGCAGCTGCGGTTGACGCCATTGTCCAGCGCTTTCGGCAATGCGGCCGGTTGTTTTACATTGGCGCCGGGACGAGTGGCCGGCTCGGTGTTCTGGACGCCGCGGAGTGTCCGCCGACTTTCGGCACGCCGGCCGAACGGGTCCAAGGGCTGCTTGCGGGGGGTGAGTCGGCGATATTTCGAGCGTCCGAGGGCAGCGAAGACGATCCGAAAGCCGGCCAGGCGGATCTCGAAGCCCGCTGTTTCGGCCCAAAAGATGTGCTGGTGGGAATCACCGCCAGCGGAAGAACACCTTACGTGCTGGGCGCGGTGGCGTATGCTCGGTCACTGGGAGCTCTAACCGTGGGACTAAGTTGCAACCCAGAGAGTCAGCTGTCCCGAAACGTGGATGTCGCGATCACACCGGTCGTTGGGCCTGAGGTCATTGCCGGCTCCACCCGCATGAAGGCCGCTAGCGCGCAAAAACTGGTACTCAATATGATCTCGACAGCGGTCATGGTAAAGATGGGCTACGTTCTCGGGAACTTGATGGTCAAGCTGCAACTCAAAAGCGAGAAGCTCATCGCTCGCGGCCGGCGGATTGTGGCCGAGCTTGCCGGATGTGACAACGACCTTGCTGCACAAGCCCTGGCCCAAGCTGACCATGACGTCCGGGTGGCGATTCTTATGGCCAAGTTCGAACTTGCTCCCGGCGCTGCCCGCCAAAGACTTGCCGAAGCCGGAGACAGTTGGTCGCACGCGATGGGGTCGGAGGGCGGTCAATAGTTCCTTGGAGAGCCGCCTGTTTCCCTACTGAGTCTCGCAAATTATGGTGACATGGCCCGTGTTCAGACTGTAGGGGCACAGCATGCTGTGCCCGTGTTCCAAAGCCACTGTATTTTACGAGCCTAAATAAGAGAAGTGAAGCGCATGGTTGGTCTCCGTTCGCTCGTGTGATTACGCATCATGCCGCTCACAGCGTTTGTTGCCGGCACCCTGTATACACCGTCGCCGATCCCCAACGGCGTCGTCGTCGTCGAGGACGGCCGCATTCGCGAAGTCGCCGCCAGAGAAGCCATTGACATTCCCCAAGGCGCCCGGGAGGTTCGTCTTGACAAAGGAATCATCACACCGGGTTTCGTTGACACCCACAACCATGGCGCGGGAGGGCGGGACGTTATGGAGGCGTCACGCGAGTCCCTCGATGTCATCGGCCAAACGTTGGCTCGCTTTGGGACCACTTCGTACTACCCGACGACGCTGACGGCACCGCAGGCAGACATTCGTCGCGCATTCGAGTTCCTGGCCGACTACGTGCAGGAGTCCGAAACGCGGCCGAGACCGATGGCCCAGCCTCTCGGTATCCACATGGAAGGACCTTATTTGAATGTCACGCGCCGAGGAGTGCATCCGGCCGAGCACCTGGTCGAGCCCACCCTCGATGCCTACCGCGAGTTGGCGGAGGCGGCCGGAGGTCACTTGCGAATCGTAACCCTGGCTCCCGAACTGGCCGGGGCTTCAGAGCTGATCGGAGAAATGCTGAAAACGCGTGTGCAGCCGTCCATGGGCCACACGGACTCGACTTATGAGCAGGCCACCAAGGCCGTGGAACTCGGAGTCCGCCGGGCCACCCACGTGTTCAATGGCATGCGGCCTTTCCGGCACCGGGATCCCGGCGTGATTGGAACAGTGCTGGCGGAGGCAAGCGTGACAGCGGAGCTGATCGCTGACGGTGTCCACGTCGATCCCGTGGCGATCCAACTGCTTTACCGCTGTAAAGGCAGGGACGGCATCGCGCTCATTTCCGACGGTCTGTCGGCAACCGGAATGCCGCCGGGAGAGTACAGCGTGGGTGGGCTGAGGGTCGAGGCCCGAGACGGCGCTTGCTACTACGGCGACAGACTGGCCGGAAGCATTTTGACGCTCGACCGCGCTGTCGGCAACATGCGAGACTTTCTCCACCTACCGCTGGAGGAGGTCATTCAGATGGCTACTCTTAATCCAGCGCGCATGATGGGCATCGATGATCGAAAGGGCTGCCTGCAAGCAGGCGCCGACGCGGATCTTGTGCTGATGGATCAGGATCTCAACTTGCAGCAAGTCTATGCCCGCGGTTTGCCGGTAGAGTAGAAGTCTGTGGATAAATTCGTCATCCAAGGTGGCTCCGAGCTGAACGGGGAGATCCCGATAAGCGGCGCGAAAAATGCCGCCCTGCCCGCGATGGCGGCCGCCTTGCTGACCGATCGCGAAGTCGTCCTCAACCGGATCCCCAAGGTTCGTGACATCCGGACGATGGCGCGGCTCTTGGAAAGCATCGGCGCAACAATCCAAAACCAGGACGGCCGGTACTCGATCCGCGCCGAGTCGGTAGCGTCTCCCGAGGCACCCTACGACCTGGTCAAGACGATGCGCGCCTCGAGCTTGGTGCTCGGCCCGCTGCTGGCGCGGACAGGACGGGCGCGCGTCTCCTTGCCCGGAGGATGCTCGATCGGGGCGCGTCCCATCAACCTTCACCTGGCAGGCCTTCGCCAGTTGGGTGCAACGGTTGAACAGCGGCACGGCTACGTCGAGGCTCGTGCTCCGCGGGGGCTGAAAGGCGGACGGATTCGCTTCGATCGAATTACGGTGACGGGTACGGAAGACTTGATGATGGCTGCAACGATAGCCGACGGTGAAACCATCCTCGAAAACGCTGCCCGCGAGCCCGAAATTGTTGATCTCGCGGATCTGTTGACGAAAATGGGGGCGTCGATCGACGGCGCGGGCTCTTCGACGATCCGCATCCGGGGAGCCGCCAAGCTCGAAGGCGCTCGTCACACAATCATTCCCGATCGCATCGAAGCCGGAACCTACCTCGTGGCCGGTGCCCTATCGGGCGGTGATCTAACGATCACGGGAGCTGAGAGCCGGCACATTGGCGCTCTGATAACCGAGATGGCCCAAGCGGGCGCCGAGGTTTCTTCCCCCGAGACTGGCGTTGTCCGAGTTGCGGGCCGTCGCCCCTTGAAGGCCTCCGACCTGGCAACGAAGGAATACCCCGGTTTCCCCACCGACATGCAAGCGCAGTGGATGGTCCTGATGACCCAGGCAAGGGGGGAATCTCATATCGTTGAGACCATTTTTGAAAACCGCTTCATGCACGGCTCCGAGCTGACGCGCATGGGAGCCGACATCGCGCTGGAAGGAAACCAAGCCACGGTCAAAGGTCCCACACCGCTTAGCGGCGCGACCGTGATGGCTTCGGACTTACGGGCCAGCGCCTGTCTCGTCATCGCTGCTTTGGCCGCGCGCGGTGAGACGGTGATCGACCGCGTCTACCACATCGACCGCGGCTACGAGGGGATTGAGCAGAAACTTGCCGCCGTGGGAGCAAAGATTCGCCGAGTGGGATAAAAAACCCCGAACAGCCAACGCCGCGCGGAAACCCCATGACGACTGCGGGAGTCACATTTAGGATCGCTTTACTGGTGGCAATCGTGTGGTCGGTTGGGTGGTCGCAGCAAGATGTACTCACTAGACTCCCGAGTTTGGATGACGAAGTGCAAATTACGCCCTCTGCATTCGATGGTCTGAATGCTCCCTTCGTGGCCGTGGAGCTATAACCAGAAGTTGTGGATGAGCCTCTGAGGGGAGGCGGCGTATCCTGACGATTGAGGAAGCAACTCAATCGTTTTCTGGAAAGGAACAAGGAGGATACGCCATGAGTCAGTGTGAAGCTGCTGAGAGCAGCAGTCAAGTCAACCCCCAAGTCATTGATGGAAAGGAACGCTCGCCCTTGGATGAGGTGCTGCGCCAAGGAGCGCGCCAGATGCTCGTCAAGGCCGTGGAAGCCGAAGTGACCGCCTACATCGAAACGCATCAGCACGAAGTCGACCAGGACGGCCGGCGGCTGGTGGTGCGCAACGGTCACGCCCGCGAGCGCACCATCGTCAGCGGCGTGGGTCAGCTGAAGATCCAGGCGCCGCGGGTCGACGATCGCCGAGTCGATGAGCAGGGCCGGCGCTTTCGTTTCACTTCCCAGATCCTGCCGCCGTATCTGCGGCGCACGAAGAGTGTGGAGGAGTTGATCCCCTGGTTGTACCTGAAAGGGATCTCGACGGGCGATTTCAGCGAAGCGCTGGAGGCCTTGCTGGGGCCCGACGCTCCGGGCCTGTCGGCGACGACGGTGGTGCGTCTCAAAGACGTCTGGCGCCGCGAGTACGAGGCTTGGTCAAAGCGTGACCTCAGCGGCCAGCGGTTTGTTTACATTTGGGCCGATGGCATCTACTCGAATGTTCGTCTGGACGATGAACGGCAGTGTTTGCTGGTTGTGATGGGAGCACTCGAAGACGGTCGCAAGCAACTGCTGGCGGTGCACGACGGCTTTCGCGAAAGCGAACTGTCGTGGCAGGAGTTGCTGGAGGACTTGAAACGGCAGGGGCTCGAGCTGCCGCCGAAGTTGGCGGTGGGCGACGGAGCGATGGGGTTTTGGGCGGCACTGCGGAAAGTCTATCCGGCGACCGGTGAGCAACGCTGCTGGCTCCACAAGACGGCCAACGTGCTCAATAAGCTGCCGCAGAGCATGCAGGGCAAAGCCAAGCAGGCGCTGCGCGACATCTATCTTGCCGAGAGTCGGCAGACGGCGGAGGCCGCTCTGGACCGTTTCAAGAACCTATACGAGAAGAAGTTCCCCAAAGCGGTCGAGTGCCTGGAAAAAGACCGCCAAGTGCTGCTGGCTTTCTACGACTTTCCGGCCGAGCACTGGGGGCACTTGCGGACGACGAACCCGATCGAGTCCACCTTTGCGACGGTCCGTTTGCGGCAGCGACGAACGAAGGGTTGTGGCAGCCGCGAAGCGTCGTTAACGATGGTCTTCATGCTGGCCCGCCAAGCCGAGCGCCACTGGCGACGCCTGAACGGTTCGGAAGTGATTGTTCATGTCTTAGAGGGAAAGGTTTTCAAGGATGGATTGATGGTTCAGGAAAACGCCGCCTGACCTCGCCCATCCACAACATTTGACAATATCTCTGGCCGTGCGTTCCCGTGCGACTCCTGAGGACGGTGCAAGAGCTCCATGGGCCGACTAGCTCACGACAGCGTTGAACACGCAACGAACTGAGTTTGTCGGAAAGGTGAAGCAATGCCGAGCAGCACTTCATTCACCGAGAGCGTCTTCGACGGCTCTTTTTCGTTTGCGCCCCGCGCCCCAGACCGCGGGGGGTCAACCGCTTTACGCGACAACGTTAGCGAGTCGCTGCGGTCTACCCCATTCGAGAGTATGTCGATGCCCGGAGGAGTGACACCGTGGAATCAGCCATGAACCCGGCCGAGATACCTGGTTGGGGGAGGCAGCTGTTTCCCCTCTATGACTTAGCGGTGAAGAGATTTCCGTCAGGTAGTCGCTTCGTCGAGATCGGGTGTTTTTTGGGTATGTCAGCCTGCTACGGCGCGCAAGCCATCAAGAAGTCTAGCAAGAAGATCCGATTGGACTGCATTGATGAATGGAGAGGCTTGGATAACTGGGTCCTGAATAAGGAGCACGAGGTCTGGTCTTGTCAGGGTGCCCTGGAGGTTCTGGAGAAAGCAAGAAAGTATGCTCTTGAAAGTAGGGAGCCACGTTGCTACGAAGCCTTTATGCGTAACTTGGAAAGGTGCAACGTTGCGGATACCATTGAACCTCTCAACATGTCTTCCGCGGAAGCCAGCCGCCGGTATGAGGCCGGATCCCTCGACTTCGTACTCGTTGATGCAGACCATTCATATGAAAGTGTAAAGAACGATTTGGAGTTGTGGTATCCGAAGGTGAAGAATGGCGGCATCATCTGTGGTGATGATTTCAACAGGGTACACTTTCCTGGTGTCGTCAAAGCCGTTACGGAATTCTTCTCCACGCCATTGAGGGTTGTGGAGAGTCCTGATGACATAGGCTATGAAAAGAAGGTTCTTCCCGGTTTCTAGTGGGCGAGTGAGGCTCGGTGGTAGTCTCGCGGGATGCAAGACCGCGAGCTATACCGCCAGATTCTGGGCATCGAAAGTCCCTGGAAAGTCGTGCGAGTGGAGCTGCGCCGAGCCGACGGCGAAGTCCACGTCTTCCTCGAACACGACGAGCAAGTCCGCTGGCCGTGCCGCCAATGCAGCGCCGTGTGCGCACTCCACGATCATCAGCCCGAACGCCGCTGGCGTCACCTCGACACCTGTCAGTACCGCACGATCCTGCACGCCCGGCCGCCGCGCAGCGACTGCTCCGAGCACGGGCCGCGCGTCGTGCGACTGCCCTGGGCCGAGGCTTCCAGCCGCTTCACCGCGCTGTTTGAAGCTCTCGCGATCTCGTGGCTGAAGGAAGCCAGCCAGCAAGGCATCGCCGAGTTGCTGGCGCTGAGCTGGGACGAGATTCACGGCATCCTGGAACGCGCCGTGCAACGTGGGCTCGAACGTCGCGCGGCAGAGCCGATTCCCTACCTGGGCGTCGACGAGAAGAGCTTCCGCAAGCGCCATCGCTATCTCACCGTCGTCAACGATCTCAACCGCTCGCGCGTGTTGTTCGTCGCCGAGGGACGCCGCCAGGCCAGCCTGGACGGCTTTTGGAAGACGTTGAGCGCAGAGCAACTCGCCCGAGTCGAGGCCGTCGCGATGGACATGTGGGATCCTTACGTCGCCTCGACCCGGGAGCATCTCGACGAATCGGAGAAAAAGATCGTTTACGACAAATATCACATCGCGGCGCATCTGGCGAAGGCGGTGGACCAGGTGCGGCGGGCGGAGAACAAGCGTTTACTGGCCCTCGGCGACGAGCGTTTGACAGGCACGAAGTACGCTTGGCTGCGGCATCCGGCGAACTTTTCCGAGGACGCCTGGCGCGAGTTCCGCGCGCTGCGCGAAAGCGACTTGAAGACGGCGCGGGCGTGGGCGTTGAAGGAAACGGCGATGCGGCTGTTCGACTATCGTCGCGAATCGGCGGCGCGAGCTTTCTTCGAGCAATGGCGCGGCTGGGCGAGTCGCAGCCGGCTGACGCCGATGGTCACCGTAGCGCGGATGTTGACGGCTCGCCTCGAAAACATACTCACGTATCTGAAACACCGCATTACGAACGCGGTCAGCGAGGGGTTGAACTCAAGGATTCAATGGGTCAAGGCCACGGCGCGCGGTTTCCGCAATCAACAGAACTTCATCAACGCCATCTACTTCCACTGTGGGAAACTCGATCTGGCTCCTTCGCCCACTTAAAACCCGGAAGAGCCGAAAAGAATTGCATCTGGGAAGTGACTAGGGACAAGACTTGGCTAGTCCTATCGTAGCCGCTCGTTTTGAACCGAACACCCCAGCTGACTGATAAAAGCAAACCTTTGAGACACAGGCGCAAATTCCCTTTTAGTCATCGGGGGGTCCTGTGGCACAAGAGTGGGAAGGTGCTCGATTCCTCGCAAATATGAAACTTTGGTTAAGGAGCAGATTGGGATGATTGAGCTTCACCCTTGCCCAAAACAGCTAGCGCGCACGCCGCCGGTAACGTCAAGTGATTAAGCTCAAAAAGTGTTCAGGATTCGGTCGGCTTGACAGCCCGACACAGCACGCTGAAAATGTCCAGTCCCCTGACATCATGGACAAAACGTCCCGGACATCGTTGACACCCTAGAAGAAGCCGCCGGGCCCAGCCCAAGAAAAAAGGGCAGTGGGGTAGGCTGCCAGGATGGCTTGGGGAAACGCCTGCGCCACAAGAAAGCTTGAGCGGCTTGACAAGACCTGGCGTGCGCATTTTTGCGCGCCGCAAACCGACTCCTCGGTTTGTCCGGCTTCGAAAACACGCCTCCGTTGTAAAATCTATCCGACATGAAAAGCTACGCCCGGGGACCCGACGTCCCGCTGATTGAAAAGACGGTCTACGAGGTTTTCGAAGACACCGTAAAACGCCACCCGGATCGCGAGGCCCTTGTCTCGCGCCACCAGCAGATCCGCTTCTCGTACCGGGAACTAGAGCAGCGAGTCGAAAGTACCGCGGCCGGGCTGTGGGGGCTCGGCCTTCGGCCTGGAGACCGCGTCGGCATGTGGGCCTCGAGTTGCGCCGAATGGGTCTATCTACAAGTAGCGACGGCGCGGATCGGCGCCGTACTGGTCAACGTCAATCCGGCCTACCGAGCGCACGAGTTGCGCTACATTCTCGAAAAGTCCCGCATGAAAGCGATTTTTTTCCTGGAGAGAGACGCCCGGGACGAATATCGAGCGATCCTCGACAAAGCGCGCCGCGGTGACGATCTGCCGCTCGAGCACGCAATCGCACTAGGCGCACCGTCCTGGGAGCAAATAATTGGGGAAGGCGTCGAACCACCGGTCATCAGCGCCAAGCCCGATGACGTTGTCAACATCCAATACACCTCGGGGACAACCGGCAGCCCCAAGGGCGTTCTGCTGACACATCGCAACGTGGTGAACAACGCTTATCTCGTAGGGAAGACCCTTCACTGGAGCGAGAACGACCGGCTTTGTCTCCCGGTGCCGCTCTACCACTGCTTCGGCTGCGTGATGGGATCTCTGGGCTGTATCGTCGCCGGCGCGACCCTAGTGTTGCCCGCCCCGCTATTCGACGCGTTGACGACGCTCGAAACGATCGACCAGGAAAGCTGCACGACGATCTACGGCGTTCCCACCATGTTCATCGCCGAGCTCGACCATGCCGACTTCTCTCACTACGACATGAGCTCGCTGCGCACCGGTATCATGGCCGGCGCCCCATGCCCGATCGAGCTCATGAAACGCGTCGTCAACGAGATGCACTGCCCCGAGATGACGATCGCCTATGGGCAGACCGAGTCCTCACCCGTGATCACGCAATCCTCGACGGATGACGGCATTGATGTCCGGGTTTCAAGTGTCGGGAAGGTCATGCCCTGTACGGAAGTGAAGGTCGTTGACCGCACCGTCATTGACCGGACCACGGGAGAAACTCTAGCCACGGGTCAACAGGGTGAGCTGTGCACGCGCGGCTATCTGGTCATGAAGGGCTACGACGGCGATCCCGAGGCGACGGCCAACGCGATTGACCAAGAGGGCTGGCTTCACACCGGCGATCTAGCCACGATGAGCGAAGACGGCTACTTCCGCATCACCGGCCGTGCCAAGGAGATGATCATCCGGGGCGGTGAGAACATTTACCCGCGTGAGATCGAAGAGTTTCTCCATGCCCATCCAAAGATTGCGGACGTCTACGTCGTCGGCGTTCCCGACAAGCGATTGGGAGAGCATGTGCTGGCCTGGATTCGCCTCAAACCCGGCTCAGCGGCCACCAATGACGAGATCCGCGATTTCTGCCGCGGCCAAATCGCCCACTTCAAGATTCCGCGCTACATTCGCTTTGTCGATTCTTTCCCGATGACGGTGACCGGCAAGGTTCAGAAGTTCCTCATTCGCCAGAAAGAGATCGAGTCGCGCGGCCTTGAAGACGCCGCGAGGGTGGAAACCGCCTGATCCGCGTTACTGGGATCGTCAGCGGAGCCGCAAGTTGAGTTAATTGTGTAGGGTCGGCCCCGCGCTTTCCTGTCGCTCAGTACAGCAGCTTCTCCGCCGGATCGAAGCCCGTCTTGCCGAGCGGCTCAAGTATTTTCCGAGCACCTTCGCGCATGAGCCCCAACACACTGCCGCTTTGGAAGAACGAAAAACCCTGCTCCATGTATTGGCTGACTTGCTCGGCACTCGAGGCCGGACGCCCAAGAACCTTGTTGTTTCGCTTGGCCGCCGCGATGATCTTGGCCACAGCCGCCTTGAACCTGGGATGTTCGTACTGGCCTCCGATCCCGAGCTGCCACGAAAGGTCGCTTGGGCCGATGAAGATCACGTCTATGCCGGGAATGGCAGCGATTTCATCAACGTGGTCCACGCCGGCCTGGTTTTCAATCAGGGTAATCACCATCACGTTGCGGTTGGCGAATTTGTGATAGCCTTCCGGCGACGGCCATCGAAACGAGGCCAGGCCCGCGCCCGACCCGCGCAACCCCTCGGGCGGATACTTGCAGGCGGCGACGGCTTGCCGAGCCATTTCAGGAGTCCCCGTAAACGGAAAGATCACTCCTAGCACGCCCGCGTCGAGGACGCGCTTCGCGGTCCACAGCTCGTTGACCGGCACGCGCGCGAACGGAATGGCCTTGAGACCGCGCGTTGCGAGCACCATGTCGCGAAGCGTCTCCAACGTTAGTGGGCTGTGTTCCATCTCGATCCAAAGGAAGTCGAACCCCATGTTGGCCGCATGGGCGGCCACGTCCACGCTGTTGACGTTAATTGTTGCGCCAACTACAGGTTTACCCTCTTCCAGCAGCTTGCGGACGGGGTTTTCCCAATCCTGTGCATCCAAGGGAAGCAGCCACGCCAGAGCTAAAACGATCACAAGCAATCTAGTCCGGATCATCACGGTTTTCTCCTCCAAGCCAATACCCGATCTCTTGACCGCACCCTTGCGGGCGCAGCTCGGTTTACACATGTTCCGCCTCAATCGCACCCCTTCAGGTGCAGCTCTGGTTGGTTCCTCACTCGGCAGTGTCAGGACTATGACGCGGTTTCGACCGCCGGCATCTTGTGTTTGCACTCGGCGTTGGGACACTGCAGCCGAGAGCCGGTTTTGAGGCGCTTCTCTTCCATATACGGGCTGCCGCACTCGGGACAGGTGACAGCCACGGGCTTGCTCCAGGCGGTGAAATCGCAATCGGGATAACGGCTGCAGCCGTAAAATGTTCGACCCCGCCGTGAGCGCCGCTGGACAACCTCGCCCTCGCAACCCGCCTTAGGGCACGCCACTCCGATCGTGTTCTGCTTAACGTATTTACAAGTCGGATAGTTGCTGCAAGCCGTGAACTCGCCGTAGCGGCCAGTCTTACGCACCAGATTGTTACCGCACTGGGGGCACTTCTCGTCCAACGGGACGTCGGGTTTCTTGGCTTCACGGTCAACGGGCTTGGTGGTCTTACAGTCCGGGTAGCCGGTACAAGCAAAGAACGTGCCGAAGCGCCCCCGCTTGAGCGCCATCGGGCGGCCGCAATTGGGACAGTACTCCGGCTCGCCTTCGACCTTGGAGAGGTCCGCCGTATCGACATCGGGAAGATCGGCCTCGAGCTCCCGTGTGTTAGTGCAATCGGGATACCCGCTGCATGCTATAAAACTTCCGTGGCGGCCCCAACGAATGACCATCGGTTTGCCGCATTTCTCACAGACCAGATCGGTGGGCCGCTCCAGCCGCTTCATGTCGGTCATGGTCTTGGCCGCGGTGTCGAGGTCTTTCGAGAATTTGTCGTAGAAGGAAGCCAGTGATTCGCGCCAGTTGCGTTTACCTTCCTCGATCTCGTCGAGCTCCTCTTCCATTCGGGCGGTGTAGGCGACGTCGAAGATGTCGTCGAAGCTTTCCAACAGCAACTGGGTGACCACTTGTCCTAACTCGGTGGGGATGAAACGCCCTCTAGTCTTCTTGACGTATTCGCGATCCTGGATGGTTGAAAGGATGGCTGCGTAAGTCGAAGGACGACCGACGCCCTGCGCCTCCAGCTCTCTGACCAGTGTCGCCTCGCTGTAGCGCGGAGGCGGCTCGGTGAAGTGCTGCTCGGGTTCCAGCTGCTTTAACGTGAGGGTGTCGGCTTGCTCGACGGTGGGAAGTTTATGCTTGAGATCTTCCTCGTCCTCGTCCTTCTGATCCTTGCCTTCTAGGTAGACCACACGAAAACCGTCGAACTTGAGCACCGAGCCCGTAGCGCGGAACGAGTAAAGTGCTTCATCGGCCCCCTTGGCGCCGATCTCGATGGTCGTCTGGTCGAACACCGCGGGGTTCATCTGCGAGGCGACGAAGCGTTTCCAGATCAGCGCATAGACCTTCAGTTCGTCTTCGCCGAGTTTTCCCTTGAGGGAATCCGGAGTGCGGGCGACCGACGTGGGGCGGATGGCTTCATGAGCGTCTTGTGCTGCTTTTTTTGTCTTGTAGACGTTGGCGGACTGCGGCAAGTATTTTTCGCCGTAGCGCTCCCTGATGTAGTCACGGCACTCGGCCAGAGCATCGTCGGAGACGCGAGTCGAGTCGGTGCGCATGTAGGTGATCAAACCCACCGCCCCTTCCGTGCCGAGTTCAATACCTTCGTAGAGTCGCTGCGCCATCATCATGGTGCGCTTTACGCTGAAGCGGAGCTTGCGGGCAGCTTCTTGCTGCATCGTCGAAGTGATAAAGGGGGCGACAGGATTGCGCTTTTTCTCCTTGGTGGCCACGGACTCGACGAGGAAACTTGCCTTGGCGAGCGCCTCAACGATCCGCGTAGCGGTCTTTTCGTCGCCGACCTCGATGCTTTCTTTGTTGCGGCGGGCCAAGCGCGCGGCAAACGCGGGCGGGCTTTTTGCTCGTAGGCGAGCGTCTATGGTCCAGTATTCTTTCGTTTCGAAAGCCCGGATTTCCTGCTCACGCTGCACGACCAGCCGTAGCGCCACGCTTTGGACTCGTCCCGCCGATAATCCCCGGCGGACCTTGTCCCATAGCAACGGCGAGATCTTATAGCCGACAAGGCGGTCCAAGATACGCCGCGCCTGCTGCGCGTCCACGAGATCCAGGTTGATCGACATCGGGTTCTCGAAAGCTTTGCGGACACTCTTCTGCGTGATCTCGTTGAACAGAACGCGGTAGATCTTGAGGGTCTTGTTGCGTTTCCCTTGCAGGACCTCAGCCAGGTGGTAGCAGATCGCCTCCCCCTCGCGGTCGGGGTCGGCGGCCAGGTAGACAGCGGATGACTTGCGGGCCTGCCTGCGGAGATCGTCGATCAAGGCCTTCTTCCCCTCGATGACCTCATAGGTCGGCTCGAAGTCGCGTTCGACGTCGACCGCCAGGTCTTTCTTGGGTAGATCTTGGACGTGTCCCAGCGAAGCCTTGACGACGTATCCCTTACCCAGATAGCGATTGATCGTCCTCGCCTTGGCCGGCGATTCGACGATGACCAGCGCTTGTTCTGTCGATGCTTTTGCCATAGTGTTGCCGTTAGGCGCGGTTCAAGAAGACCATACCCGGACGAAGTGCTTTCCGGGCAGTTGCCTGGCCAGCCCGAAAAGCTCCAGCTCACTGAGCGCGGACAGGATTTCCGAAGCCGAGTGATCTTCGTAGTGACGAATGACCTCGTCGATGTGCATCGAGGAGTCGACGCGCAATAGCGAAAACAACTGCTTGGCCAGCCTGGAAAGCGAGTCCTGCCAAATGGATGCTTGGGCGGGGGAAGAAGTTTCATCCCCTGCTTCAGCCGGGTCCGGTTTCGCCGCCTGCGCCAGCTCCCGGCGAACCTCCAGAGGTAAATCTTCTAGCACATCGGTCGGCTCCTGGACAAGTTTGGCGCCTTGCTTGATCAGCAAGTTCGGGCCCCAGCTTTGCTTGGAAACGATATTGCCCGGCACGGCGAACACCTCACGCCCCTGGTCGAGGGCCAGTCGCGCGGTAATCAGCGAGCCGCTGTATTGCGCCCCCTCTACTACGATAACCCCTAAGCTGATGCCACTGATGATGCGGTTGCGGATCGGAAAGTTTTGCGGGAACGCCGTCGAGCCCAGACGGAATTCCGAGACGATAAGTCCGCGCTCCACGATTCGCTGCGCCAGCTTCTCGTTCTCCCGAGGATAGACGACATCGACGCCACAACCAAGTACCGCGATCGTGTTCCCTCCGGCATCCAGCGCTCCCCGGTGAGCCAAGCTATCGACTCCGCGGGCCATTCCGCTGACCACGACCAAGCCGGTCTGCACCAGTTCGCGGCCTAGTTTCTGAGCCACCGACATGCCGTAAGGTGAAGGCCGTCGCGAACCCACAACGGCGAGGTTGTGACCGCTCAGTAGTTCCGCTCGCCCGCGGGCATACAGCAAGATCGGCGGATCGAAAATTTCTTTCAGGCACCGCGGGTAGCGCCCATCCTGGTAAGAGACTATCTCTATCTCTGCCTGACGCGTTTTCTCCAGTTCCGCACCGGCATCTTCGAAAGTGATGCCCGAGTGGATTGCCCCCGCCACCGCGACTCGCAGGCCGCAGGCCTTCAGTTCAGTTAGCGAAGCGTGGAAAACGGCCTGAGGGTTTCCAAACGACCGAACCAGCTTAAGCGCGTTCCGGGTACCAAGCCCTGGAATCAAGTGTAACGCCAGCCAGTAAAGCTGCGTTTGCTGGCTGGATGAAGCAGTAGCCATCCAGCGTCTGAAGCTACGAATCTACCAGGAGTACGGGCTGCTTCGCAAGAGGGATTACCTGACGCGGACGCGATCACGCGTTCTCGCCGGTCAGGATCTCCGTCACCGCGGGAAACTCGCGCACTTCCGAGTAATGGAGCACGCGAGTCAGCTCGCGGCCTTGCTCGTCGTTGATCGGCGTCGGGCGCCGCAGGATAAACTCCGCGTAGTCCAAACGGTTGTAGACAACGTGCGCCATCTCGAGGCGATCGATCGTCCTCGGTTCACCGCTGTCGAAATCCGGCACCAACAAAGGGCCGGTGTCTACCTGAAACGAGGAGTTCTCGGGGCGGAAGTTCATCGTCTTGATCGGATACTCGAGCACGTACCTCTTGCGACGCGCCTCTTCACGGATCTCGGTGCGCCCGATGAGCGGAACGTTGTTGCCGGTCGCTTCATTCACCGCGGCGGGCGTATCGAGAACACGTCCCTGCGGGAACCGGACGATATCGATCTCGAGGGATTGAAACGTGTCACTGACCGGATGGCCACGATGAGATTCTCCGCCGTAGGTGATCGCTCGTCCCATTCTGCGCTCTTCGGTGAGCGAGTAAATATTGCGGTAGTCACGGCTGGGAATTTGAAACAGCTGCTTTTCCGCGTACACCCATTCGGCGCGGCAAGGCGCGATGAGCACGAACTGTTCGGAAGCGCCCGTCTCCTCGTCGATCACGTCGGCAATGGCCTCCAACTGGATGCGGGCCTTGTTGCCGAGAGGGATGTTGTGGCGGGCATTGCGGCGAGGATCGTCCCGCGGCGGCAGGTCCCAGGTCATGTAGGACGAAGCGAAGTTGCAAGCGAGTTTATCGGCAGTTGGCGAGGCAGCTTTGGTCGCACCAGGCTCGGATTCGGGCCCGCGGCAAGCCAGCGCAACCCAAGAGGATCCGGCTGTCGTGAACGCGGCTATCCCGACGTGAAAGCGTCGACGGGTCCATGTCATGGTGTTTACCCCAAGCGGGTCTGTTCAGTGGATGGGATTGTACCATGCACAATCGCTCTTTGACTCGGTGGGAACAAATGGATGCAATCCCAAGAAGCTGAGTGCAGGCGGGCACAGCACGCTGTGCCCCTACGGGTCTATTGGGTGCCTGGAAATGTAGGGGCACGGCATGCCGTGCCCGAAGTTCCCGCTCGTCCACCCGGCTTCTAAATATACGTGACCGAACTTATGAAACGGACTACCAAGGCTGAAAGGCCCAAGGCGCCAGCGCGAACTAGCAGAGAAACAAGCCGAGGCGTAAGCCGGATGGGCGTAACCGCCGACCAGAGAATGCTAGACATGCTTTTGAGCAAAGTCCCCGATCACGGGTAGCTTGAACTGCTGGCCTTGAAAAGCTTTGATGAGCAAGACAATCCAGAGGGCGAAGAAGCCGATATTCATCACGAAGCTGAGGAGCCCGACCAGGAAACCGATGCCTACCATGCTCAGGATGATGCTCAGAATCGCCATGGTGATGCCAATCGCGATTGCCGCCACGCAGAAGAAGAGGGACTGGAAGGAGTGGAAGCGGACGAACGGAATGTTCTTGTAGGGATCGATAATTAAAAAGATGATCGCCGGAATTGGCGTCACATAGGCTAGAGCGCCCATCACGTTATCCGACGAGGCCGCTTCCCCTTGGGACGAGGGTTGGGCCGCGGCGGCGGCTCCGGACTGGCCCCCTGACGGGCTGGCCGGGGTTGACTCCGCTGCTCCAGCATCCGCGGCGGCCACGGCAGCCCCGCATTTGGAACAGAAACTAACGCCGGTTATGTCCGCACCGCACTGGCTACAAAACGGCATGGATCGTCATCCTCCCTTGATAGTGATCACCCGGGCCTGGCGTTGGACCCGCTGTCTCCCTTCGAAGCGAGCGACTTGGCCCGGATAGCGGCCCTAGTATAACAGCGCTGCATCGCGATTCAAGCGTCACAGCCGCCTTTTTTCATCGAGGACCCGGAGTCGGTGCCGCGATCACTATTGGAAGACCAGGCATTGCATAAGCCCTCAGTTTCCCTACGAGCGCCCGCGGCCGCGCCCCTAGTTCTCAATTGACTTGCAGCTCTCTTAGGGAGAATCTTAGGGGAAACACTGGCCTGATAGTACGGTGCGCTTGTTCACTTTTCGGTACTTTCGGGCCATGGACTATGTAGGCGCCTACCCTGTATATCAAAGGTAGATGCTTGCCAAGGAAGCCTTTGCCGGCTCCCCAGGCTTGCTTCAATAGTGGTTCGACCGGAAAGTGTCCATGCCGGTCCGCACCTGGCTCAGTACCCGCCGTTCGGGAATCCTTCGTGGCGTGACGGCGGAAGGAGGAGTGATTAGTACATGAACAGTCTCGTCAACTTGTCTGAAGAGCTGGCTAGGCGGGTGAAGGCTTCGGAGAAGCGCGACCGAAGTCGCCATCGGAAGTTTCGTACCAACGAGATCAGAATTGAGCTTCCGCGCTCCTCTACCCCAGGACTGTTTCTTCGAGCGAACCGGCAGGAGACAGCACCTCAGGTGGTTTCTGCCCGCCTAATTGATGTCAGCGCGCAGGGCTTCGGGTTGAGAACTCGCTTTCCCCTCCCAGTCGGAAAACTGGTTACCGTTCGGGGTGACCTTCATAGTGTTGATTCCTGCCTTGCATTTCAAGTGAAGTCGCGAGTTGTTCATTGCAGCGACCACGAAGATGGTAGTTGCCATCTGGGCCTTTCCTTTACCGAAGAAGATGTCGAGTATGAGGTTCTTCCGTGTAACCACGAGCCGGGCTTTTCGTTGTCCTTGGATTCGAACCGGTCGACCACACCCGACTCCACGCTCACCTGAGCTTCTCTGTTTTCTCCTCCCGAGTCTGCGAACGGTCGGTGACCCAACTCGCTGCGTCTTTGGCGAGATCGAGCCTCATCGCTGGGGAGAACGCCACGGAAGCCCTGGGCGTCTGCCGCTTCCCAGTTGAGCGAGCCCGTCTCTTCACCGGGCGACGGTCGAAGCACGCAATCGGAATCGGCTCTCCCCCCGACAGCCCCTTGCTATGATCCAGGGGACGATGGAGCCAAAACACACCAACCAGCTCGTTCACGAAACCAGTCCTTACCTGCTCCAGCACGCCCACAATCCTGTGAACTGGTACCCCTGGGGCAACCAAGCTCTCGACCGGGCGAGGGAAGAGAACAAGCTGATCTTCCTCAGCATCGGTTACGCCGCCTGTCACTGGTGTCACGTCATGGAGCATGAGAGCTTCGAGCAGGAAGACGTGGCCGAGCTTTTGAATCGCGACTTCGTCTCCATCAAGGTGGACCGTGAAGAGCGGCCCGACCTGGACGAAATCTACATGACCGCCACGATGCTCTATACAGGCGGGCATGGCGGATGGCCCATGAGTGTGTTTCTAAGCCCCAATTTGAAGCCGGTGTACGCCGGAACCTACTTCCCGAAGGAAGGCATGTACGGCCGTCCTGGATTCACAGCCTTGCTGTCCCATCTCGCCGCAGCCTGGAAAGAGCGGGGTTCCACACTAGAAGCCGACGGCGACAGAGTCGTGTCCGCCATGCATGAGATGCACGCGCCGGGAGAAGGCGGTGAAGTCCTTCCGCAGTCCGGCGTCAGCGAGGCCGCCGAACAGCTTTGGCGGGCGTTCGACAGCTCGCTGGGGGGCGTGTCAAGTGGAACGAACAAGTTCCCGCCAAGCCTTTCGATGGACCTGCTGCTGCGAGAGCACCGCCACTCCGGCTACCTGCCTTATCGCAGTGCCGTCGAGTTGACGCTCGAGAGAATGGGCCATGGGGGCATCTACGACCATCTCGGCGGCGGGATCCACCGTTACTCGACCGATCCCAAGTGGCTGGTGCCGCATTTTGAAAAAATGCTCTACGACCAGGCGCTGGTCAGCTCCATTTACCTTGACGGCCTTCAGGGGACTGAACGCCCCGAGCTCAAAAAGCTGTTTGGGGAGAAAGCGCGCGGCATTTTCGACTACGTCTTGCGGGACCTACGAAGCCCGGAGGGCGCCTTTTATTCCAGCGAAGACGCTGACAGCGAAGGCATGGAGGGCAAATTCTACGTTTGGACTCTGGATGAAGTTCTGGAAATCGCCGGCGAAGAGGCCGGCAGGTGGTTCGCTTCCCATTACGACGTAACTGAACTGGGCAATTGGGACCATCCCGGCGACGCACATGTCCCGGCGGGGCCGAAAAACATTCTGCAAGTCGATCGTCCGATCGAAGTCATAGCCAAGCTCAACGACCTCGATCCGGAGAAGATAGAAAAGGCTGTCGCCGAAGTTCGACAAAAGTTATTCGAAGCTCGCGAAAAGCGAGTGCGTCCCGGTTTGGACGACAAGATCCTCACCGGATGGAATGGCCTGATGATCGCCGCGTTGGCCAAAGGGGCGGCCGTGCTCGACGAGCACCGCTATGGGGAGGCCGCGGCTCGGGCGGCTGACTTCATTCTTGACGCCATGCTGCGCGACCGCCGACTGCTGGCCACCTACGGCAAGGGACGGGCGCGACTGAATGCCTATATCACCGACTACGCTTTTCTGATCGAAGGCCTAGTCGCGCTTTACGAATGGAGTGGCGAGTTGCGCTGGATCGATGCCGCCGAGCAATTGCTCGATACGGCCATCGAATACTACTGGGACGAAACTGACGGCGGGTTCTTTTTTACCGCTTCGGATCACGAAGAGCTGATCGTGCGCAGCAAGACCGCCACGGACGGCGCCATCCCATCAGGCAACTCTGTGATGCCGGCGAATCTCCAGAAGCTGAGCATCCTGCTCGATCGCAGCGACCTGAGGCAAAAGGCCGAACAGATCATCCGGGTCTTCGCGGGAGGTGAAACGATGCGTTCGCCTTTCCAGCACGAGCGGCTACTGAGTGGCATCGAAGCCTGGCATCAGGGTTTTGAAGAGATCGCCATCGTTGGAGCCGGTGGCGACCCGGGAACGAAAGAACTACTGCGCACGGTTTACCAGACGTACCTTCCCAATAAGATCGTGGCCAGCTTGGACCCCGCCGATTCGGAAACACCTAAGCGAATACCGCTGCTCGCAAACCGCCCGCAAATCGACGGCAAATCCACCGCCTACGTCTGTCGCAATTTCACTTGCCGGCAGCCGACGGCGGACCCAGGGGAGTTGAGGGAACAGTTACAACAGCGGGCCAAGTGACAGTCACGACTCGCAGCCGTTCATCACCAGGTAAGGGTGTTTAGTTCCGGGATCAGTGCGAAGCTGCGTTGGTCTCGCGTCGCAAGCCGATAACCTATCGAGAGAGCCGTAGCCGCAATCAGCAAATCGTGGGGCGCCAGGGCCACGCCGGAACTAGCCAACTCGGCTGCCAGACGAGCATGAGTGCGAGCTGCTACCAGCTCAAACGGAATCACAGGAAAGCTCAACAGAAGACGCTCCACATATGCTTCACGCGCGGCCCGATACTCGGGGCCGGCGCGATGTACTTCGTGCAAGAGTTCCGATGCCGTAATCGCCGAAATCGCTACATCCTCATCCCCATGCTCGTGGAGTAGGTCAGATAAATCCAACTGGCCGCGCTCACCGGCAATCAGCACGCTGGAGTCGATCAGGATTCCCATCGAGACTTGGGGACCTCAGGAGATTGTTCTTTCCGGATTCTTTCCAGGTCTTCCCAAAATGCCGGGTCCGGTTTGGGAGTCGAACTGAGTAGCGCATCCATATCACGAAGCGTGAACTTCCTCGGGCGCGCTGGAATGAGCCGGCAAACCGGCTCCCCGCCCCTTTCTATGGTGAACTCCTCACCTCGGTAACGGACCCGATTGATCAGGTCGGAGAAATTCCTAGCCGCACGAGTAGCCGAGATATATGATTCCATGATTATCTTATTTTACAACAGGCCGGGCGATGGGTGCAACTCTATTGGCTAGAGCGTTTCTATCACAAGGGTTTAGATGGCCGGCGTTGACGAACGCTATTTGTGGGGTCGGACACAGCGGCCCCGACCCTACAGTTCAGTCGTGGGAAAAGTGGGCTAGTGCTTGGTTGCATAAGTTCACGATCGTTTATAGGCCGCCAATCCCTGGACCGCTCCCTCACGGTCGCGGCTCGGAAGGCTCTGCGAACAAACCACTTCCGGGCCAGATGGACGACCGTATGATCCTTCGGGAAAGGGCTTTTTAGATACGCGAACTTTTGCAATCAAGCACTAGGCGGCATCCAGAACCTTGATCGATATCCGTTTGCCAAGGGCCGCGAAAGCCTCTTCGAGATGGTCGAGACGAGAGTGATGATTGAGGTCTAGGAGCCGGTCGACCTGGGATCTCTGCCACCCCAGGCGGCGAGCGAGATCGGCCTTTTTCCAGCCGGCCGACCGCAGAGCCATGTAGAGTCCGACCTTCGCGTCGCTTAGCGCTGGAAGGCTTACTAGAAACGCCTTTTTGCCTCTTGGTCGGCTTGGACCGGGAATATCCAGGCGTCGATCCATGTAGGTGGATAACGCCGCTTCGAGGGCCTCCCCGGCATGACGCAGCGCGTCCTCGACATCTTCTCCAAACGTGATCGCCTCCGGAATATCAGGGAAGCGAACGAGGTAGGTGTCGTTGTCGTCGCGCTCAAACTCCGCGGGATACCGATACATGTTCAACCCAGGGGCAGGAAACCTACTTCAGTCCCAGCTGCTTCTTGATGGCTTTCATCAGACCTTTCCCAAGCTGTTTCTTCCCGCCGTGCATCGGAAGCACCGCCGCCCTAGTGCCCGTGGCAAAAGTCGTGCAGGAGCGAAAAATGGGGACTGCCACCAATTCGCTCCCCGTCATGACCCAAGAAACAGAGCACTTAGCCTGAAGCGAATTGGCTGGCTGTACCCGATTTTTCAAGGCGGAACGGAACTTGCCGTTCGTTCGAAAACCGAAAGAGCCAATTCACCCCCAACCGATCTCGCGCAGGTAGGCGCGGTTTCGTTTGACAGTGCACCAAATGCGACGCCTTCACGATGTGTTCTCCTCTACGGTGTCCACTTCCGACGATGAGCCGACGGAAGGAGCCAGAATGTGCCTTTGGTAGTACGTGATCACCAGCCCGGTTAGCGGGATGGCCAGCACCAATCCCAGGAACCCGAGCAGTTTGCCCCAGACGAAGATGCCCAACAACATCACCGCGGGTCGCAGCCCGGTGACTTTGCCCATGATGCGGGGAACCAAGATCGCGTCCTGGATGAGCTGGACCGCCGCGAAGACAATCACCAGACCCAGAAGGCCTATCCAGACACTAGCTTCCGGTGTTTCAAGGGCATGAAGAATGGAAAGCAGCACGGCTGGAATCAACCCCACGAGTTGGAGATAGGGCACCATATTGAGCAGCCCGACGACAAGACCGAGAACGACGGCCAGCCGCAGGCCGAGGATCGAAAAACCGACGGCAAACAGCACTCCCGTCGTGACGGCGATGATGAACTGTCCACGGAAATAGCGCCCCATGACAGCAGAGAAATCATGGACGAATCCGACGATCGACTCGCGAAAGCGCGGGGGTACGAGATTCTCCCATTTGCCTTCCACGTCGCCGAAGTCATTAAGAAGGAAGACAAGATACAGGAGTACGATGACCAGCCCTACCAGACCGGCGAAGAATCCATAGACGCCCGTGAGCAAACCTTGAATCCCCGGGGCCAAGTTCTTTGCCGCATCGGCCGCAAGCGCTAGAAACTGCTCGGAGGTCACAAACTCCCGGGATTTCTCAATCGCCAGCTGGAGCCAGACGGGAGCGTCCCCTTCCGCGATAGCTTGGATCCGCTGCTGCAGCAGGGACCCCTGCTGCTTGAGTTGATCGGTCAAGCTCTTCAAACCTCTGAATTCGTTGACTACTACGGGGACGAGTAACGCTAAAAGACCCACCGCCAACAAGCCACTCCCAAATACGGTGATCAGCACGGCCGTCGTTCGATTCTTGATCCGCCGCTGCACAACGCCGACAACGGGATTCAGCAAGTAGGCGATAAGCAAAGCCACGGCGAAGGGAATCAGGACCTCGGCCAGGTAGCGCACGAGAAGAAAAAGGCCGACCAGCGTCACGACCGTGATTAGCAGCCGGAAAACTCGATCGAGGTCGTAGGGACGGGGATCGTCGAGCAGCATCGTGTGTCCCCCATTAGAACGTTTGAACAGGAGAGTTGCAAGCGCTGAACGCCGGCGCCCGCGCGACGTGAGATCGATGGAAAGAACGTCTGTCTATAAGGGGCCTTTAGGCAATGCTGTTCACTTTACGATTCCTAGCCCCCGGAGGGGCGTAGGATAGTAGCCCACGGTGAGCCGTCAGGCGGTGAGTAAAGCAGGCTAACTCCAGCGGGGCGCGGGAATAGCTCGGTCGAGAGGGGCCACGGCGATCCCTCGTAGGGCCACGAGTGAACAGCGCGGGTCGAGAGTTTCTCAATCGTCCTGCCCGGCAGCTTCCGCTGGGGCCTCTTCGTCTTCGCCGGACTCTGTTGAGCTTGGCAAAGGCCTTCGGGCGCCCCTGAAGTGTTCCCAACTGCTCAAGGCACCGAGAAGTGAGATGACCAAAGCGATGGACGAGTACAGGAAGTGATCGGTCCCGTCAAAACGGAACGACGGAGCGGCGAAAGCACGAACGATAACTGCGGCGACGAACAGATTCCAAACGAAAAACGGGGCTCGCGCCGGCTTCCAACGAAAGGCGGCCAAAGCAATCGAGCCAAGCGCGAAAACTCCGAGTGCAAGGAGCGTGGAAGCCATATCGTCGGGCCCCACGCCGGGGATCCACGGGAAGCGAATCCGTTCACCGGCTTGCGATCCGATGAGACCGACTCCGAAAAGGCACAACCCCAAAAGCAAGTGGAAACCGAAGGTGAGGACTCGAAGCGCGCCTGCCATGTGGCCTCGGTAAGCCGATCCCGACGATTGGCACCCGCATTGTAGCCCAACATTGACCGCCCGCGTAGCAACCTATACTGGTCCTATGTCGATCATGCTTCGTTTGCTGTTACTCACGGCTGTCGTGGCAGTGTCGTTCCACGCAGGCGAGAGCGGGAGACCGCAGACCTACGAACAGCGTCGCCTGGCTCTGGCGAAAAAACACAGCGACGGTTTGATCGTGCTCTTTGGCTACGGAGAACGCGAAGCGCAGGACGCAAGGTCCCCATTCCGCCAAGAGAACAATTTTTACTACCTGACGGGGTGGAATGAGCCGGGGGCCGTCTTGCTGCTGCTGCCGGCAAACACGAAACAGCCTTCTCACGGTGAGATCCTCTTTCTCCCTGAGAAGAACGGCTCGCGGGAGCGCTGGACTGGCCCTCGAACGGGTTCCGACGAACCCGATTTGGATCAGAAAACGGAGTTCTCCGACGTTCGGGACGTCTCCACACTGGCCCCTGTCGTCAAGGAAGCTCTAGGGAGCTACGAACGGGTCTACGGCTTGCTGCCGCGGCGGCATCCAGGCCTTGCGCAGCAGCCTGAACCGGACTGGACCAAGAGGCTTAGGAAACTCGCGGGCGGGTACCCGATGTCGAACGTTCGAGGCTCCCTCGGCGAGATGCGCATGGTGAAGTCCGAGCCGGAAATCCAGCTCATCCGGCGAGCGGTAGACGCGACCGTCGAGGCGCACCTGGCGGCGTGGAAGAAGATCCGGCCCGGTCTGTTCGAGTACCAGGTGGCGGCTCCCCTGATCGAACGGCTGATGAGTCTCTGCTGCCCGAGACCGGCTTACGCTCCGATCGTCGCCGGGGGCCGGAGAGCGACGATCCTGCACTACACGAAGAACTCCGCTCGATTGCGAAGCGGCGAACTGGTTCTCATCGACGCTGGGGGAGAATACAGCCACTATGCCGCTGACATCACGCGGACCGTGCCGGTCGATGGCCGTTTCACTGACCGGCAGCGCAAGATCTACGAGGCAGTGCTTTCCGCTCAGAAAACTGCGATCGCCAAAGTGAAGCCGGGGATGACCCTAGCCGGCAACGGCCCCAACAGCCTCGAGAAGATCGTACGGGAGCTGCTGGACGCCCGCGGAGAAGATCAGGACGGGAAGCCCCTGGGGCGCTATTTTACGCATGGGTTGGGACACCACGTGGGCCTCGCGGTACACGACCCCGAGGACCCCAAAGCACCGTTAAAGGCCGGCATGGTGATTACCATCGAGCCGGGTGTCTACATCCCGGACGAGAATATTGGCGTGCGTATAGAGGATATGGTTTTAGTGACCAGCGATGGAGGGCGGCTCCTCAGTTCGGCTCTGCCGAAAGATCCCGCCGAGATCGAGCGAATCATGAGTGAACAGCCATAGGCGTAGGCGAGCTGATTCTTCACATGTCGTCAACGGCGATGATCGACTGAGCTTGCCCATTTTGCCAACCCTTCGAAGCGAGTCATAGTAGGGACAAGCAATCTTGCTTGTCTAACGGCCCATGGGTAAGAGCAGGGTGGGGCAAAAAATGGGGAGGGGAAAACAAACCCAATGTGCACAACCCCCAGGGACTCAAAGGGTTGTGGCGGGTTCATCGCGCTGGCCTCGATTTTGAGATCCGTGGCCTTTTCTGTTGTGGCGCACGCTCGCAGCGTGCCGCCTCGAGATTCTTCTCGACGTCTGGGGCGGTCCAGCTGGGCCGCCGGCTCAGCGAGACTAGACTGATCGCTCCGCCGGGATACGAGCCCCGCAGCCCAGGTCTCGGCGGCCGTCTTGCCGAGACCTGCCGCCGTTCACTATCCTGAGTTCGATGGGCGGCGTCGCAATCGCCTGATTATCGAGGTACTGGGAGAGTAAATAATGCCCGGGACGCTGGCACGGCTGTTTCGCCACACGGTTTCCTACAACAAGCCTGATACGATCCTGACCAAATCAGGCGGCGCCTATCAGCCCATCTCCTCCAGGGAGCTTTATCGCCGGGTGGGACGGCTGCGTCTGGAACTGGCCCGCGCTGGTATTCGAAAGGGCGACCGTTGCGCGCTCCTCTCCGAGAACCGATGGGAGTGGGCCGTTGCTGACTTCGCCATGATGACCGCGGGCATCGTCAGCGTTCCGCTCTACCCAACACTGAGCGCCAAACAGACCCACTACCTCCTCGAGCACTCCGAGGCACGAGCCATCATGCTCTCCACCAGCGAGCAGCTCGACAAGATCAAGAGCACTTGGGACCTTCTTCCCACCCTCGAAGGCGCAATCGTGTTTGATGCGATCGAGAGTGAGAACGAACGGATCACCACGCTCACTGAGCTTATCGGAGAAGCTCCGCTAACGGCGGACGAGGCCGGGCAGTTCGAGCAGGCGATCAGTGCCGTTCAGCCTGATGATCTGGCCAGCATCATCTACACCTCCGGTACCACGGGAACACCCAAGGGCGTCATGCTCTCCCACGCCAACTTTGCCACCAACGTCCGCGACAACGGATTCGACGTGGGCGAAAGCGATGTTTGTTTGTCGTTTTTGCCGCTGTGCCACGTGGCGGAACGAACAGCTGACTACTCTTTCTATTACAGTGGCGCCACCGTTGCTTATGCGGAATCCATCGAAGCTGTGCCACGGAACATGATGGAGGTCCGTCCCACCATCTCCGTTGGCGTCCCGCGGTTCTTTGAAAAAGTGCACGCTCGAGTGATGGAGAAGGTCGCCGCCGGACCCCCGCTCCGCCAAAAGCTCTTTCACTGGGCGGTCGGAGTCGGAAAACAAACCCTGCCTTACCGACTCGACCGGGTTCCTCTTCCGCTTGGTCTGCGACTGCGGCACCTTGTAGCCGATCGCCTGGTCCTGAGCAAGCTGCGGGGTCGACTGGGAGGCCGCATCCGCTACTTCATTTCGGGAGCTGCTCCTTTGGCCAAACATCTTGGGGAGTTCTTTTTCGCGGTGGGTATCCGCATCTGCGAGGCCTACGGGCTGACCGAAACCTCGCCCGTGGTTAGTGCCAACTATGTCGACAGCCTGCGTTTTGGAACCGTGGGCCGCGTCATCCCGAACGTCGAAGTTAAGATGGCCGGCGACGGGGAGATCCTTGTCCGCGGACCGAACGTCATGCGGGGCTACTTCAAGATGGACGAAGCGACTCGAGAGACCATCGTCGATGGCTGGTTTTACACGGGTGACATCGGCCGTCTCGACTCGGACGGATACCTGATCATCACCGACCGCAAGAAGGATCTGCTGAAGACTTCCGGCGGCAAGTACATCGCCCCGCAACCGATTGAGAATCAGCTCAAGACGTGCGATTTCGTCTCCATGGCTGTCGTAATCGCGGAAGGGCGCAAGTTTCCCAGCGCCCTGATTGTGCCTAACTTCGAGAGGCTCAAACAGTATGCGGCGGCCAACGGCCTCTCGTGCGCAAACGAGACCGAGCTGGCAAGCCACGAAGCCATCGTACAAATGCTCGAGGGAGAAGTCGAAAAGGCCTGCCAGGGTCTGGCGCGCTACGAGCAAATCAAGAAGATCGCCGTGCTCGATCGTGAGTTTTCACTCGAAGAAGGCGAGATCACTCCCACGATGAAGGTCCGCCGCAAGGTCGTCGTCGAGCGCTACGCCGCCCGAATCGACAAGCTTTACGAGTAGAGGCGATTGCGAGATCCCCCTACCTCAGGCCTCCCCGCCGGCGCGCGACGATCAGGAGCACAACCGTCGTCAGCAACCCCAGCGCGGTCAACACAGCTCCGACGTAGACCGAGCGAGGCCGATAGACGAATTCCATCCGGGTGCCCCGGCCGGCCCCTACGGCAATGGCACGCAAGGCGCCGTAAGCCGGATAGATGGGCACTCTCTTGCCGTCCAAGTAAGCCTGCCAGCCAGGGTAGTAAGGGTCCGCGAAAATCACAAAGCCGGAGCACTGCATCGAAACCATCGCCACGATCTCGTGAGGGGTGTTCTTGACGGACTCCACTGGCTCGCGTCCCTCACACTCACCCGTGTCGGGCAACGAACCCGCCATCCCGGCGGGCATCGAGATGTTTTCCACTTCATGCTCGGTCCAGGCGCGCGGGTAGGCGTCCGGATTACGAAAAACCTTCCAGCCGCTCGGGTCGCTGTAGACTTCGACTTGCAAGTCTCGCACCCTTTCCTTGCTAACGGTGTAGACGGTATTCGCCAGCAGGCGACCGCGCGCCCAATCTTGCGCCATGAAGTCATAAACGTTTCGGCTCACCGACGCAAGATATCCATCCGAGGCCTCGAGGCCTTCCCAAGCGCCCAGGTTGGGCAGCTTCTCGTCCGACTTGATCTCAAAGCGGAACGGCCGCGGCTGCTCTTTTAAAAAGTTCATGGCGCCCCGCAGCTCGGTGAGCTTTGGCAACACCGTCGTTCGGTTCGGATCGGAGAAGTGCACGACGTCAAACCAACGGGTGCTCCCCATCTCAAACAACATCAGAAAAACGAGTACGAGACGAGTGGCCGTCTGACTAAGCTTTTGCTTACGGTGGCCTTGGATGACTGCTGCCAGCACAAACGCGACCACCGCTGCCAAGATGAACTGATCGCCGGGCTCGGCCGTGAGCTTTCCCTGTACTGCTAGGTGCATGATCGACGCCCACACCACGGCGCCAAAGGCAATCAGCGTGTATTGGATGTAGCGGAGCCAACGCCCCGTCCCGTCGCCTTGGCGCGGCTGCGCGAAGAAACGATCGATTCCATGGGCTGCGAGCAGGAACAAAGCAAATTGAAACACGAAAACTGCGTGGGAGGGGCTACGGGCCTTGTCGGCAAAAGGCACCAGAGCGTACAACCAGCCGTGCAGCATCGAAAACGGCCCGAACCCATAAACCAGTGCTCCCAGCCCCAGGAAGGAATAAACACGCACCCAGCGATCACTCCACGCAAGCGCGACGGCCAACACGGCCATGCTCAAGCAGAAGAACCCAACAAAGGTGTTTGCCCGCAAATATACGTGCGGAATAACGGTGCCTACCAGGCTAAAGGGGTGAAGCCGCTGGTCGTGCTGCGTCCAGTAAGGAACAGTGTCGCCCAGTGTCACCGGCTCCGGGGCGCCCACCCAGCGGTAGGCGTTTTGGGCGTACTCGACGGCCGGAATCAGTTGCAGGGCGCCGACGGTAGCCGCGAACAGTCCCACGACCACAAAGAACCCGAGCAAGCGACCCGCCTCGCGCGCCGATTGCCTTCGTCGTTGAATAAAGAAATACAGAAACAACCCGGTCAAGGCGAACACCATGAAAATGGGCGTTTGGTGATGTCCGCTCAATAGCGACATGCCGACGGTCGCCCCGCAGCAAACCGCGTAGGTCCAGCGCGCCGGCGTGGCTTCGGCTTTGACCAGCCGATGAAAAAGCAGAAACACTAACGGAATCCAGATTGCGCCGTTCAACATCTGCGGCCAGACGGTGGTACCCACGTAGCCCGAACAGGCGAATGCAAGCGCTGCCGCCAAGGACGCATAGCGGCTGCGACCCAACTCGCGCGCCAACGCATACATGAATAGACCCGCCAACAAATGCATCAGCACGAAATGCCAGTGGATGTAACGAAGATTGATATAGCCGGCATCGAGAGGCGCCAGAAACAACGGCCAGTTGAGGGGGAAAGCCGCTCCCGGCTGCATCTGTCCAATCAACGACTGCCCGACCCACTGGTAGGGGTCCCAGAGGGGAAACTCGCCGTTATGCCAAGAACGCGCCTGAACCTGATACCACGGCAATACTTGATAGGTGAGATCCGGAGAGTCCAAGAACGTGAACTGGTCGCTGAGGGCAAGCCTCCAAAAGAACAAAACCGTGAACACGACCAGCAGGACCAGGGGACGCTTGTCGAACCAATCGGGCTTCATGGCAAGTCGGCCGAGAGGCCCCCATTGTGCCAGTTTTCGGAGCGGAGGTGTAGTAAGAGCGCAAAGTGACTACACGGCACTTACGCCGTGAACCGACACTCGCGTCGGCCTTGTGCCGAAACGTAGACGGGTATCAGCCTTCTACAATGGTTGTGTGGCCCACCCAAGAATATGCCCTCACTGCAGGGCCTTTATAGACCCGAAGGCCAAGATCTGCGAGTACTGCGGCAATGAGATCGGACAGCCGGTCTGGAAGCAGCAAGCGGCTTCGTCCGGCGTTCGAGGGCTCATTCCTCAGAGCAACTTCACGACGCTCATTATCTTGCTCGTGAACTTCGGTCTGTTCGCCGCGACGTTGATCATGACCTTCAAGCAGGGCGACTCTCCCGGTCTGATGGGGGGCATAGACGGCTACGTGCTGCGGTTGTTCGGCGCCAAGCACAGATTCCTGATCCTGCATGGAGAATGGTGGCGATTGGTCACAGCAGGTTTCCTCCATGGAGGTGTCCTTCACATTCTGATGAATTCCTGGGTCATGTTCGACTTGGGTTTCCGCGTGGAAGAACTATTCGGCACCGCGCGCTTTTTGGTGATCTACCTGGTCTCAAGTGTCTGTGGCTTCGTGGCCAGCACCTTTTGGACTCCGTATTTGTCCATCGGGGCTTCGGCCGGCATCTTCGGCCTGATCGGGGCCTTGATCGCCGACGGCTACCGCGGAGGCAGCTCGATCATGGCCTCCATGTATCTAAGGTGGGCGCTCATCATTCTGGTGATAGGCCTGCTCCCGTTCTTTCCTTTTGATAATGCGGCCCATCTCGGCGGTCTTGCCGCGGGATTCCTGATCGCCTATTTTGGAGGCACCCCCAGGATCTCCCACCCGATCGAATCGTTCTGGAAGGTGGCCGCTGGGGCCTCGCTCGCCGTGGTCGCCCTCTCCTTCTATCTCGCCTACGAGTCGCTGTCGAAGACAATGTTCTTCTGAGGGGGGAATGCGACTTTTCACCAAACAGAGCCGCGGGCGTTAGCCTGCGGGCCCACGCTCGCGTTACCGCGCCCACCCCTTGACAGACCCGTAGCGCGGATCTAGGTGGCCCCGCAAGCGCCTGATTTCTGCACTGGGTCCTGGCCCGCCGGATCCGCGGCTTTTCGCTTTTGTGGCGCACGCATTCTTGCGTGCCGTGTCGCCATTCGTGGCGACATCGAGTCCCGTAGTGCCCTTGACACGCTCGCTATTCTGAAGGCAGAGAGGGCACGACGCTCGACCAGCGAGAAACAAATGACCAAACAAACCCAATGTTGCTCGGCGAGACGCTAAGCCAATTGTTTGTAATGAGATAGACGTAGTACGCTGGGGAGGCGAATGTAGTGAGGGAGTCCTGTCCGAGCCACCCAAACGAACCAATTCTTGCATCGTAGCTCTGCCTTGAGCCTTCTCTATAGCTCTGGCGCACCCGGGACGATAGCTAGGCGTGCGTCTGGCTACTGTGGCCCGGGACCGCGCCGGCCAGCGGAAATGGTCCCGTAAGTGGAAGCCTCAAGTCCCGGACGCTGTCGCGCTCCTTGCAATAGCCGGACCGCTTTGTTTCCTCGTCTGGCGACGGGGCGGGGTCGAGGCCGGCGACCAGGTTCTCGCCTTCGGATGGGTGCTCGGACTGACGGCTGTTGCCTGCCTTTTGGGCGATCGCCTGGGTCTCCAGGTCGCCATCCCGTGGGCAGCGGCTGCTGTTGCCTCGCTTCCCGTGTTGCAGCTTCTTCCGCTTGGCCTCGCTTCCTGGGGCCTTGCCTCTCCCTCCCGCCTACAACTTACCGAGCAGCTCCGCGGACTGGGGGTGGAACCGTTCGAGGCGGTCAGCATCTATCCCTTCGCTACCCTGCAAGCGGCGACGGTTGTGGCGGGTTGTTGCGCCCTGTTTGTCATCGCGCGTGCCATTGCTCGGCACGCCGAGCGCGCTGTTTGGGTTGCCCTGGCCCCGCTTCTGTTGATCTCGCTGGCGGAGACGGGGCTAGGGCTGCATCAGTACCTACGCGCGCAGCTTTTGGGGGACGTCGTAACGTCTGCCGCTCACGGAACCTTCGTCAACCGCAACCATTTCTCGGCGCTGCTGGCGAGTTGCTTCGGCCTGCTGGTCGGCCTGTCGTTTGTTTCGGGTTTCAGGCCGGGAAGGGGACGGTCGGCCGGTTCCCGAGACACGGTCTTGACGCTCGTCGGGGCCGGCTTGACGGTGACGTATCTCGTTGGCATCGTCCTTTCCTTTTCTCGCATGGGTATGGTGGTCGCGGCGTTGTTGGCGTTGGCTTCGGTCGTCATCACCGCTTGGCGTCGTGGACCCGCACTGTTGCTGGCCGGGTCCTGTGCCGCGGCAATTGGAATCGCAACGGTGGTCGGCGTGGCGGGTCTGGATGATCGGTTTCAGCGGCTTGTTTCGGACCAGGGCGACCCGAGCCGTGTGGCCATCTGGCGGGACAGTGTGGACGTGGCGAAAGACCACCTGTGGACGGGGTCGGGTCTGGGATCATTCTCTTTTGCGTTCCGGCGCTCGGAGATGTACTTTCCGCGCAAGACCGTGGATCACGCCCACTGCGACTATGTCGAGTGGCTCGTCGAATTGGCACTGCCCGGGGCTTTGTTCCTGGCAGGCGTTATTGGCGCAGTCTTCGTTTCATCCTACCGCTCGTTGCGACGAGTTGAACATCCTCGGCGGCGCGCGTTGCAAGCGGGGTGTATCTTGGGTGCCGCCGGACTCCTGCTCCACGCCATCGTCGGCTTTCCCCTCCAAATGCCCGCCCTTGCAGGGTGGTTCGCGGCGCTGCTGGGTTTCGCGTCTGGGCTAGCAGCCCGTGGCAAAAGTCGTTCAGGAGCGAAAAATGGGGACTGCCACCAATTCGCCCCCCGCTATAGCCCTATAAAAAAACACTTAGCCTGAAGCGAATTGGCTGGCTGTACCCATTTTTCGCGACCTTCACTTTTACCACGGGCTGCTAGCCAGACCAGGGAAACTTGGCCGGGGCATTCCAGGCTGGGCCGGAGCCCTGGGCGCCCTAGCCTTCCTCGGTCTCGGACTGTTTTCAATCTCCGAGCCCGCGGAGGCCTGGAACTCTGAGTCACTCTATGCCAGGGGCCAACAGGCTCTCATCGCGGACCGACTAGATGATGCCGAAGACCTCTTTGCCCAGGCTTTGCGGGCAAACCCGCGGGCCGCACTGATCTGGCTCAAGCTGGCCGAGGTGAAGGCCGCTATGGGCGACCGCGACGGAGCCATCGAAACGGCGGAGCTGGCTCAGCAACTCGAGCCCCACACTCTTCGCGTCGAATGGGCTCTGGCTGACCTCTACCTGCGCGACGGTAGAGCCGAACAAGCTGCCGAAGGCTTGGCGATCCTTGCAGCCGGACTGCCGGAATTGCAGCGTGCTATTTTCCGCTCCGCCTTGAGCGCCGGCATGACCACTCAACAACTCGTCAATCAAGTTGTGCCGGTAAACGGCAAAGCGGCAACGGAGTGCCTGCGGTTGCTTGCCGACCGAGGCTCATGGAGCGAGATCGTTCCGGCTTATCGCGCACTATCCGCGAAGGGAGATCTCGCGTTTCCTCCCGTCATGTTGAGATCGCTGTTCGATAAGCTCTTTGACGCCGGTCGCGGGCGGGAGATCAAAGCGCTATGGCAATCGCTCGGCGAGACCGCTGGAGCATGCTGTCCGACGGTTTTCCGCATCTCCGCGAACACGGTGGGTCCCGATGATCGCTCCCTAGAGAATCTTGGACAAGACAGCTTTGGTCTCGACTGGGTTGTGCGCCCCGTCGAAGGTGTGAGCGTCTACCGGGGACGCGACGTTGTGGGCAATGACTTTCTGCAAATCGGCTTTGAACAGCCGCGGAACCTCTACTACTGCCATCTCACACGTGATTTCGCCGTGACGCCGCTCGAGCCTTATCTCCTCGAGGCCGAAGTCAGCAGCGAGCGAATCACCGGCAGCGAGGGGGTGCGACTCGCGATCAGCTCGCATCGAAGATTCCTCACGGCTTCACCCGCGATTAGACGGACGACTCCCTGGAATAAGGTGCAACTCTACTTCACACCTAGACCGGGCGAGGATGTCTTGCGGCTAGCGGTCCTCCGCAACCGCAGCGAGCGACTCGATAGCCTGATAGGCGGGAAGTTCTTTCTGAGAAACGTCAGACTGGTGGGGCTATCAGGCGACGAACCTTAGTCCATCATTTCGCAAATACGGTTACGAAAGGTGGCCGACGACGGCGATGAATCGCGCCCCGACTGATGGGCTTGAGCATCTTGCATTTAAAGGTAGGGGCGCAATGAATCACAATTTATTGCGCCCGGGAGGGGTAGGAGTAAGCGGCCGAGGCTGGCGGGATGAAGTGCGTATCGTTGGGTCGGTTGGTGAGCGACATGTTCAGCCCGACCTGGGTCCCTGCGTGTGGGCAGCTGGGAAACAGGTGTCGGTAGGAGTACCGACACGGCAGGTCTGGGGACCTGCGCCACGAGGGCGGTTGTTGACTTACGATCGGAGCTGCAACGGTGGGCTTCGGTGTCCGATGTTGTGGCGTAGACGCCTACGTCTGCCGCGTCGACACTCGTGTCGCCGCCGGGGCGACCAGAAGTCGCCGCTGCGGGCCGGAGGCCCGCGCCACAATCCCGGTCTGCTGGCCCGGCAGTCGGTCACCTTTCGTAACCGTATTTGCGAAATGATGCAAATGTACAGCTTGGGACCTAACTATAGTGCCGGCGGGATCAGCAGCATGGCGACCACGCTGACGGCAAAGCACGCCGTCGCCACGAGGAATGTGTACCCTACCATCTCGCCGAATCGCAGCCGCGCCACGGCCAGGATGGGAATTGCCCAGAACGGTTGGATGAGGTTGGTCGTCCCGTCGCCATACGCATAGGCGAGGACTACCGTAGTTACCGAGACTCCGAGCTCGCGCCCCGCCGGGATAAGGAACGGCGCTTCGATCAGCCACTTGGACCCGGCTGAGGGAACGAAAAGATTCATGAAAGCCGAATAGATGTAAACCACCAGCGGGAAGGTACGAGTGGTTGAGAAATCAGCGAACAGTTGTCCCAGCCAAGTGCCGAGCCCGGTGTTGTTCATGACGCCGAAAATCCCGGCGTAGAAGGGGAACTGAAGAATAATGCCCCAAGTTGTCCCGACGCCTTGCCGGCAGGCGTTGACAAACGAAACCGGCCGCCTGTGCAGGAGCAGCGCTGCAACGAGAAAGGTCATGTTGTAGGCGTTGATCGTCCAGGTGGTTCCAAAGCCTCGGGTGACCATGGAGTGGCCGAGCGGGTAGGCGATAAGAAAGGCTGCTAATAGAACCCAGCCCGGGAAGCGGTCGATTCTCCCGGCCGGAGTCCGCGACTCTTCCGGGGAGTCCGGGAGCTTCGGCAGGATCTCTTGAATCCGCTCAGGGGACAGCGTAACCGCGCCTCGACGAGGGTGGAGCGCAACTACGGCGAGAAAACCCACTGCCGCCGTCACCAGTGCAAAACCGAGATTGAACGGAGCAAACAACGTTTCCGTAACCGGTACGAGCCGATCGACAATGGGACTTCCCGTCGCCGGTTCGAGGAGCGGATTTCCCGGTGTCGCCAGGATGAGTGGAGCCGAACTCGAAAGCCCAAAAGGAAATATCGTTCCCAAACCGAGGTAGGTGGCCGCAATCAAAACACGGACGTCCGCCCTGGGGTTGTGGCGGCACAAGAACGGTACGAACAAGGCCGACGCGACGAGGCATAAGGCCCAGTTCAAGTAGGCGGCGACAAGAGAAAAGACGGCCGCCAAAGCAACGGCCTGCAAAGGCCGGTTGGGATCCGGCATCCGAGCCAGCCGATCGAGCAACTTGAAAACCGGTCGAGAAGATACACAGGCGTGGGAGGCGACCATCACAATCGTAAACTGCATGGCCAGCTCGAGCAGGTTCCACATCCCTCCGCCCCAGGCGAGGATCGCGTCCTCGACTCCAACGCCCGCTGCGAAGATGGCTAGTAGCAATGCGCAGCTTGTAAGGATCATGCAGATGACCCACGAGTTCGGTACCCAGCGTTCGGTCAAGCCCGACAGGCTAGCTCCCAGATCACGGAATCGGTCTATCAAAGACGTCATGGGCGTGTGTCCGGCAGGCCGTGGCCTTCGCCGTCGGAGACGATGTACTCTACCGCAAACGTCAGGTCGCGGTAAACGGACAGGGACCGGCTAGCCCGCTTTTCTACTTTGAACATAGGCCCTGTCTGTACCAGGAATTACGTTACGGGCCGTATTTTCATGCTGCGGGGGTGTACGAAGTTCATGGCGGGCCATCAGCTGACCGTCGAAGCACGCGATAGGCCCGCCATGACTTCGTTGCGCTTGCTCACCGTGCTCAGCGTAGTGTTTCAACTACGCCCACATTGTTCTGGAAACTGGGCGCCAAGCGCCGTGGCGCACGCATTCTTGCGTGCCGTGTCGCCATTCGTGGCGACATTGAGTCCCGTGGTGGCCGACGCTCTCAGTGTGCCGCGTCGAGACTCATCTCGACGCCTGGGACGCTTCGGCTGCCCCGGTTCGAGCGGCCCCGTGGTAGCCCGCGTTAGCCCCAATACCGTTCACTTAGCGGCCACCGATGCTCGGATTGCTCCTTGGGATTCCGAGCTGGACGCAAAGGTTGTAAGGGACACGGAAGGTCCCAAGAGCCGGTCCCCAGGGTGCGACATGTCGCGCCCGTACATGGCAGACGGCGCAATGCGGGGAAACGTTCGTTGGTTCCATGACAGCTTAAGTGAACGGTACTGGCGTTAGCCGGCATTTCTCGCCAGCTGACGGCAGGAGTGAAAGCCAATGCCCGCCGCCAGGGATGTAGGGGCGTGATTCATCGCGCCCGTTTGCCGACATACTGTACGCCGGGCGACGTACATAAACTGTCGCCGCGAGCCATGGCCACCGGGGCTTTCGCCTCGTCCGCCGCGGCCGTGGTGAGAAATGCGTGTTAGAAGTCCGCTTTGCCGAAAACGGTGACGGCGCCGACTTCTTGAGACGCAGGGCCGCTAGGCGATCGCTTGTGCGATAGCCGACCGCAGAGCAGACAGTCCGGCGGCCACGTCGGCGCCGAGGTGGACTCGAAGGGCGCGGCGGTTCCTTTCAGCGAGAACCTGAAAGTCACCGCGCGCTTGGGCGGCCTTCACCACGCCAAACGTATACTTCTGGCCAGGCACGGCCAGATCGGCCGCCGCGTCGCAAGTTACCTGCAGGAACACGCCGCTGTTTGGACCGCCTTTGTAAGCCTGCCCGGTGGAGTGTAGGAACCTTGGGCCGAAACCCACGCAGGTGGCAACGTGTTTGGAATCGCGCACGGCCTGACGAATCTCTTGAAGTGTCTGTTCGTGAGTTTCGTTCATCTCGACGTAGGCGAGCAGCCCTAGGTAGTCGCCGGCGCTGAGCCGGTTCAAGTGCGCGCGCAGATAGCCCACCAGAGAGGAGTCGGTCCCCGCCGCCGAGGACAGCGAAGAACCGTTTTCATCGTCGGCGAACAACGTGAGGCCGTCTACGTCGAGTAAAGGTGTTTCCCCGGGAAGCGAGCCGGTCTTTTCGTACTCGTCTGTCAGAGCACGCGTGGCGATTTTGCTGGCCTCGACGTCCGGCTGATCGAAGGGATTGATACCGATGAGGGACCCGGCGACAGCAGTCGCGATCTCCCAACGGAAGAATTCCCCGCCCAGCTCGTAAGCATCGGCGACGGGGATTCGCACCACAGGATGGCCGGCGTTGGCGAGGGCCTCGACCGCCCGATCTTGGGAGGAGTCGGGCGCTGATTCGAGCCGCACGTAGACGAACAAGCGGTCGTCACCGTAGGTCTGTGGAGAACCCAGGGGCTCGCGATCCACGGGGATCAAACCCTTCCCTTGTTTGCCGGTGGACTCGGCGAGCAACTGCTCCAGCCACGCTCCCAGATCCCGAACACCGGGTGAGGCAATGATCGTTACCTTGTCATGACCTTGCTTTGCGGCAGAGCCCAGGATCGAACCTAGCACCACACCGGGGTTGTCTTCCGCCGGCAGCCGCGGTGAACAGGCGAGAGCCATATTGTGGGCGCGTTCCAAAAAGCGCGCCACATCGATGCCCATTACCGCTGCCGGAACCATGCCGAAAGCCGACAGGGCGGAGTAGCGACCTCCTATGCTGGGCACGCCGTGAAAGATGTGCCGGAACCCGTCGTCTTCGGCAACCTTTTGAAGCTTCGACCCCGGGTCGGTAACGGCGATGAAGTGGTTGCCGGCTTGGTTGGCTCCCACTGCTTCCTTGACTCTTTCGAAGAAATATTGCTTGAAGATGTTCGGCTCGAGGGTTGATCCGGACTTGCTCGAAACGATGAACAGGGTAGCGGCCGGATCGACTTTGCCTCCGAGAGTCTTGATTTGAGCGGGATCCGTCGAATCGAGCACGTGAAGGCGCGGGCTGCCGGGCTGGGCGCCGAAAGTGATGGCCAACACTTCGGGGCAAAGGCTTGAGCCGCCCATGCCCAAGACCACCGCGTCTCGAAAGCCGGCGGCGCGGACTTCCTCGCCAAGGGTCGTAAGGCGCTTGGCGTGGGTCAATTGATCTTCTACTATGCCCAGCCACCCCAGCCAGTCCCCCTCATCCGCGCCCGTCCAAAGGGAGGGGTCACGGGACCAAAGCTTGCCTACTTTGCCGGAGGCTTGCCAATCCGCGAGCGTTGCGTGAACGGCCGAAGCTAGTGACTCCGGCAGTGTTTCGGTTTGGAGGGTCACTTCTTCACTCTGTGCGATCATGCATCTCTTATCGGCTGACGATAGCAGCTTGTCCAAGGGCTAGCAAACAATCCCGGCTTCTTGGTGATGTCAAGCAGCTTGTGTAAAAACTTGGAGGGTGCGATTTTTCCGCTCCAGGTTGAAGCGGTGGAAGATCGAGTAGATGATGCGGTCCACGCTTTTGACATTCACCAAGCAGACCATCGGCCGGTGCGGCGGCGCACTTCCACGAACAAGCGTTCGATGACGTTCGTCGTCCGCAACTTGGGCCACGGATGGCGCGGGAAGCTGAAGAACGACAGCAACTCCGGCAAGCCTTTCTCCAACTGCCGTACCATCGTCGGATAATCGTCGCGCCAGCGGCGACGGAAGTGGTAGAACGCCTGCCGCGCCTGACCCCGACTCGCGGCCCGGTAGATGGCCTGGGCGCCTGGTTTGACTTCCTCGTAGTCTCGCCGGCGAACCTTTCGAGAATGTTGCTGCGCTCTTCCGAAACTCTCCCAGTAATGACCGTTCGGTATGCCATGACGGCGCCATACATTGCCTTGCGGTAACAGGAAGAGAATCGATTCAATCACGTCGATCTGCTGTGGAAAAAAATGTGACGGATCCAGGTTACAGCCGATGACCGTGCCCATCGCGTCTCGCAGCTTCATCACGGTTGTTGGGGAGTAGATGATTTCGCCTATCCAGGGCTCGATGCACAGCTGGCAACCGTGGTCTTGGGCGATCTTGGCGTGCTCGCGCCAAAAGGGGATCACGCGCTGCTCCCACTGCCAGCGCAAGATGCCGCGGTGGTAAGGCTTGGAGGACTCAGCCACCCAGAATGGATACGTCTCGCCTGGAGCCGCTTCCGGAACACCACCGTTCGTCGTCAACCGGTCGACGCCGGCTGCTTCCGCTAGCTGGCACACCTGTCGAAACCGGCGGGAGTAGGCCTCGGCCACCTCTTTGTTGGGGGATCGTGGCTCCCCGTGTGTCGCAAGAGCACTAATCCGCAAACCGTGTCGTTCCAATGTATCCAGCCACTGGTGAAGCTTCCCCTGGTCAGCTAGGAGCTTCTCGAAAGCGCAGTACTTGCCGCTTTCCTCGTTGCCCAAACAGGCCTTCATGCAAGATGGGTAAAGACCAGCCCAGGGAGGATCCATCCGTCCACGAATAGGTGTGGACAATAGCTTCCGAGTGGGCGACGATCCAGGAAGAACGCCACCAGAACTTGGACAACGCCTTTTCATGCCATGTTCTGCTGGGCACCGAGCGCTGCTCAGCGGGCTATCATCTGAACGTGTGGGCGCGATTGTCTTGAAGGAGTGACGGCCGCTACGGGACATCATGGTCGGACCTTACGTCCATAACATCGACCCGGTGCTTGCCGACGTCGGCGGGGTGCACCTCTGGTGGTACGGGCTCGGCTTTGCCCTTGGGTTCCTGCAGATTTACCTCTTTCTTAGGCGCGGTCACGTGGATCTGACCCTGTCGCTCCGGGAGGTCTGGAGCTTGAGCCTGTTCATCGTGATCGGCGGGTTGGTCGGCGGCCGCCTCGTCGAGGTCGCGTTCGACGAATGGCCGTTTTATCGTCAGCATCTCGGATTGGTTACCGCCTATTGGCTTGGGGGAATGGCCACCCACGGTGTGATGATCGGCGTCGCAACCGGCACCGCACTATTCACCCGCCTGCACAGGACGCCGTTCCTGATCCTGGCTGACGCTCTCGTTATTCCTGGGGCGTTCCTGATGGGGGTTGGCCGGATCGGCAATTTCATCGACGGGCAGATCGTCGGCAGTATCACCGACGTGTGGTGGGCGGTCAAGTTTCCCGATGCCGACGGCTTCCGCCACCCGGTGGTACTCTACGACGGCGCCAAGAACCTGCTGCTGATGCTTTTCCTGCTACGCGTGAGAAGGACCAATTCAACGCCTGGTGCTATGGCTGCCAGGTTCGTTTTCTGGTACGCCGTCCCCCGCATTTTCATCGACCTCTTTCGCGACTACCCAACCCACCGGCTCGCCCTCGGCACCGGGCAAACGCTCAACATCCTGATGGCAGCAGTCGGTGTTGCGTTGCTGATCCGTTCGCGCCTGAGGCGGCTGGGGCGCCTCGGAGGTGGGCTGTCGGAAGTTCCCCACCCGCGTGGGCCTCTCGACCAGGCACCATTGGCTTCCCAGCGCATCGTGCTCGTAGGTCTACTCGCCTTCTGCCTGACCATCCCGAGCAACTGGACACAGGACATTCCATCCAGGTATGGCGCAAGACATCCGGGGCTGCAGTATTCCTGGTTGTATCCAAAGATCGATACAGCGCCGCCGAGGGCGGCTGTATATACAAGTCCTTCTGGTCGTCAAGAACACCCGGTCAACCCGCTGTGGTCAACGAGTCGCCCTCCCTATAGCCCAGACGTAGCAGTGGCAAGCCGCGCACCGGCGATTTCTCGAACGAGGATAGCCTCGTGGTGGACGGAACCCCGGACTCGAATCCTGGAGCCCACATGTTCCGCGAGGGAAAGGGAGGGAGTGCCCATGGGCCTTCGCCAAGCTAAACGGAGCCGCGACCGTCAGGGAGCGGTCAGTCCCCCTCAAGAGTCAGGTCCTGCCACCAGTCTCAGGCCCACCCAGGGGATCAAAAACCCCTGGTTTTCGACCGAGCTATGATGACGAAACAACTGTTACCTCAACTTCACCTGGCCGGCAGGGCGCCGGAGGCGGAGCGCGTCGAAATCCGCTGGCCCAGCGGCGCCCAGCAGGTGTTCAAGAACGTAAAGGGCAATCGCCTCGTCTTCATTCACGAGACTAAGGGGATACAGGGGGGCGATTCGACGAGTCATTAGATTCTTCCGAATGAGAATGCCGCAAGGCGGTGAAGAGCGAGACTGACACAGAAAGTTTGGCCGGTTCCTGAAAACCTCGGTGGGACAGGTACTCTTGCCGGCTCGGGATCTAAGTTCAAGCCAAGGAGGTAGGAACATGTCTGGTTTCATGACAAGAAGGAACATCCTGCGTTTCGCGGGGGCGGGCGCTGCTGGTTTGCTCGTCGGTAGGGGACTACGAGCCGGGGGTGCTCCGAAAGCTGTGGTTGATTCCACCAAGGTCATCACCAATCGGCCGCACCTGTACCAAATGTCGCCGACACTCGCTCGGCGGCGCAACGGCGAGCTACTGGTCGTTTGCTCGGGAGGCCGCGAAGCCCATGTCTGCCCGTTCGGTCGCGTGGAGTTAATACGCTCGAGCGACAATGGCGAAACCTGGACCTTCCCCCGGGTGCTGATCGACGGTCCAATTGACGATCGCGACGCGGGTGTGCTGGAGACGGCCAAGGGTTCGATCCTGGTGACCACGTTCACGGCTCTGGACTACGAGGATCGACTGCGCAAAGCGCTGGAGATGAAGCCCGACGACGAGAACGCCTGGCCGCCGGAGAAGATTCGCCGCTGGCAAGCGGTCCACCATCGAGTTGACGCCGTCCAGCGCGATGTGGAACTCGGAAGCTGGATGATCCGCTCCACCGACGCAGGGCGGTCGTGGTCAGCCCCGTACCGCTGCCCGGTAAACAGTCCCCATGGGCCGATTCAGCTTTCTGACGGACGCTTGCTTTACGCAGGCAAAATTTTTTGGTACGGGTGGGCGGGCCAACGCCAAGGGCGCATCGGCGTTTGCGAGTCAAGCGACGACGGCGAAACGTGGCGCTGGTTGGCCGAGATCCCAACCCGCCCCGGCGACGACTTCAGCAATTATCACGAGCTGCATGCGGTCGAGGCCGCCGACGGCGGCATCATCGCTCAAATTCGAAACCACAATAAGTCGAATCGGTTCGAAACCTTGCAGAGCGAATCTCGCGATGGAGGGAAGAGCTGGCCGGTACCCCGTTCCATCGGTGTCTGGGGCTATCCTTCGCACCTACTACGCCTGAGCGACGATCGCCTTCTGATGACCTATGGCCATCGCCGTGACCCCATCGGAAACCAGGCCCGCATTAGCGAAGATCATGGCGGGAATTGGTCTCCAGTGATGATCATCTCCGGCGACGGAACCTCGAGCGATCTCGGCTACCCTTCGACCGTCGAGCTCGACGATGGCTCGCTCTTGACGGTCTGGTACGAGTTGATGGGAAGCTCCTCGGCTGATCTGCCCCACTACACCACTCGGGGCCGGGACGAAGCTTGGTTCAAGATGACGAACCAGTTAGCGGGAGCAGTGCTGCGCCAAGCGAATTGGAAGATCGAGGGCTGAGAATAACTTCCCTTCTTTTGTTCCCCCGACGCCATAATGCGTTTAGGGGACTGAATGATGGCTGATCTCACTGTCCCCACGCCCTTGCGGCGACACTGCCGACGCTGCACTTCCGCAAACCAGGCCAAGACAGTGCGAGCTTCTCAAGTGTTTACGGAGCTGCTGGGGACTCCAGGCCTCCCGAAATGAGTCCTCAACCTCGGGTTGGAGTAGCGGACTTTTGTCTTCCCGAAACTCTCAGTTGAGGGACGGGTTTCGACGCATACGGTGCGGTCGACCCTGATCTAGCCTCCCTGAGGAAAATCCCGGAAACGCGTCGGATTGCCGTTCGGCCCAATTACCATAGGGTGTTCGGCTAGCATACCTGCTGTGTCGGAGGCTCACCTATCACGCGAAATCCTAGCCGGCAACTAGGAACAAAGAAGAAGATTCCCACTGGGGAGAGAAAGCCAAGTTGAGCCAAAGTGCGATGCTAAGCTGAGAAGAAGTGCAAAACGAAGAAGTGGCCGATTGCAGAGAAATCGTAGCAACAGACTCGGTCGTTGCACTCGCCCAGGCCTGCGTCTATTTGAATTGGCCGCTAGCTCGCTATGCGGACCGAAACCGGGAGTTTGTTCTCGATAGCCCCGTAACCGGCTAAATGCCGGCAGCCAGAATAGAGCTGGCTTTCCTGTTGCTTACTACCCAGCGCTATCCGGAGGCTGACGAGCTGTTAAAGCAAGTGATTCAGTCGAGCCCCTCCAACTTTTTTTGGTTACTACCTTTTAGGGAAGATCCGTCTTCAAGAGGGGCTAAACGAGGAAGCGCTGCGATACACCAAAAAAGCCGCGGCGTTAGAGCCGGGCTACGCGGCGACTCACGCCAATTTGGGCAAGTTGTACGTCAGGAGCAATCACTATGCCGCGGCAATCCGCGAGCTCGAGGCAGCGGTCAAACTAGACCCCGACGACAAGACAGCCTACTATCAACTCTCGATCGCATACCGCAAGACAGGGGAAAAGGAAAAAGCGGCGGCGCTCGTGCATGTGCGACGTCTCAACAAGGAGCAGCGGGAGCTGGGAACAGCACGATATCTCGCACGAAAGCTGCGAAGGGCCGGCCGGCAAGCGCTGCGCGAGGGCCCGTGACTCGGGATCCCCGCGGCTGCGAGGGGTTTTGGTTGGACCCTCGGCGAGCAACTAGGCCTCCAAGTTTTTACACAAGCTGCTTGACATCACCCAAAACTTGTTACATTCAGTACAAATAGGATTTTCGTGGTATAGTCAGTGGCGCAACGGTCGCCGATAGCGCAGGGGCGAGTCAAGCTTGCCCTAACTCTCGGTGGGAGAGAGAATGCAGCCCGATACAGAACGACGCCGGTACCCCCGTGTGAGGAAGGCCGAGGCCGACAGTCTTCGGGTGGGGGTCCGCCACGCGGCTGCTGGGATCCGAGTTATTGACGCAACTCCGATCGACTTCAGCGAAGGTGGCCTCGGTATCCGAACACGGGCGCCTCTCGAGGTCGGCAAATTTGTCACCGTCTGGGGGCGTTCGTTGACCGACCAGGCTGAAAGAAAAGAGGTTCTTCCGGGTTTCTAGTGGGCGAGTGAGGCTCGGTGGTAGTCTCGCGGGATGCAAGACCGCGAGCTATACCGCCAGATTCTGGGCATCGAAAGTCCCTGGAAAGTCGTGCGAGTGGAGCTGTGCCGAGCCGACGGCGAAGTCCACGTCTTCCTCGAACACGACGAGCAAGTCCGCTGGCCGTGCCGCCAATGCAGCGCCGTGTGCGCACTCCACGATCATCAGCCCGAACGCCGCTGGCGTCACCTCGACACCTGTCAGTACCGCACGATCCTGCACGCCCGGCCGCCGCGCAGCGACTGCTCCGAGCACGGGCCGCGCGTCGTGCGACTGCCCTGGGCCGAGGCTTCCAGCCGCTTCACCGCGCTGTTTGAAGCTCTCGCGATCTCGTGGCTGAAGGAAGCCAGCCAGCAAGGCATCGCCGAGTTGCTGGCGCTGAGCTGGGACGAGATTCACGGCATCCTGGAACGCGCCGTGCAACGTGGGCTCGAACGTCGCGCGGCAGAGCCGATTCCCTACCTGGGCGTCGACGAGAAGAGCTTCCGCAAGCGCCATCGCTATCTCACCGTCGTCAACGATCTCAACCGCTCGCGCGTGTTGTTCGTCGCCGAGGGACGCAGCCAGGCCAGCCTGGACGGCTTTTGGAAGACGTTGAGCGCAGAGCAACTCGCCCGAGTCGAGGCCGTCGCGATGGACATGTGGGATCCTTACGTCGCCTCGACCCGGGAGCATCTCGACGAATCGGAGAAAAAGATCGTTTACGACAAATATCACATCGCGGCGCATCTGGCGAAGGCGGTGGACCAGGTGCGGCGGGCGGAGAACAAGCGTTTACTGGCCCTCGGCGACGAGCGTTTGACAGGCACGAAGTACGCTTGGCTGCGGCATCCGGCGAACTTTTCCGAGGACGCCTGGCGCGAGTTCCGCGCGCTGCGCGAAAGCGACTTGAAGACGGCGCGGGCGTGGGCGTTGAAGGAAACGGCGATGCGGCTGTTCGACTATCGTCGCGAATCGGCGGCGCGAGCTTTCTTCGAGCAATGGCGCGGCTGGGCGAGTCGCAGCCGGCTGACGCCGATGGTCACCGTAGCGCGGATGTTGACGGCTCGCCTCGAAAACATACTCACGTATCTGAAACACCGCATTACGAACGCGGTCAGCGAGGGGTTGAACTCAAGGATTCAATGGGTCAAGGCCACGGCGCGCGGTTTCCGCAATCAACAGAACTTCATCAACGCCATCTACTTCCACTGTGGGAAACTCGATCTGGCTCCTTCGCCCACTTAAAACCCGGAAGAGCCAAATGACTTATCTATAACACACCTGCTTCCTGTCCGGTTCGTGTCCGAATTTCCGGTAGTGTCTCAGTTTGAATCTAGCAGCCCGATGATTTCTTCGAGCGACCAAACGTGGTCCGAAACTTTTGCCTCCATCGCCGGGGTGACTCGCAGACTCTTGTGAATCCGCGCGAAATTGTAGTACATAAAATGGATTGCCACGGCGTGGGCGTGATTCTCGACTTTCTTGCTGAACGCGTTCGTCAACCTCGTAAACCGCCGCATACCCATCCGCATTGTCAAGTTCTGGCGCTCCACGTAGCTGGTCGAGATGTGGTCGCCATCGGGGTTGCCCTGGACGGTGCGCCGTTTTGTGCCGTTGCATTTCGGGGGACTGTAACGCTGCTCCTGAGTCTTGTCTTCGCCATACAGCTTGACCAGCATCGCGTAGTCGATGTTCGCCCCGAAAGCGTCCCCTACGGCTTCCAGGTAAACCTTCAAGCCGTCGGTGGTCAACTGCACGCGACGCGCTAGTCGGGGTGCTAGATCGTTCATGAACTCCCACGCGCTGCCCGCGTCCCGGTCTCCGGTGAACCAACTGGGAATCAGCTTGGTGTCAGCGCAAATAGCCGTCCAGGTCCAGACGTCGCCGTAGCCGAACTCCCCTTGTTTTTTCTCCGGTACGTTCTTCTGCTTGCTGTAGCAGAACGACCAAATTTCGTCACACTGAATCCGCTTGCAAGGCAGGTTTCGCATGACTTCGTCCTGATACTTGGCGCACGCAAGACCGAGGTCCACCAACAACTTGGTGACGGTGTTGATCGACACATCCGCCATGCGGCTTGTCGATCGGAGGCTGCAACCCTCGACCAAAGCCGAAAGAATCTGGACTCGCTTGGCGGTGCTCAGCTTGTTCATACTGAACATTATGCTTGACAAACAGTAAGATGTCAAGCATAATGTTCAGTTTGCGTAAATATGTGATTCCCGAATTGACGCAAGTCTTCAAGGACGCTATATTGGAGCGATGGGAAACGACGGGTGCGCTACGCCCTCACAGTTGATTGAGGTGCATCTTCGGCAGCACGGGTGGACGCAGCGAGTTCTGGCTCTCATTTTAGGCATGAACGAACAGACGGTTAGCCGCATCATGTCCGGGGCAAAGCCCATCGATGCGGAGTTGGCCCTAACGCTGGATGCGGCGCTTGGCATAGAGCCTGAACGACTGCTGGAGCTGCAGAAGAGTTACGAGTTGGCCAGGGCCAAGATCGAGACACGGATTGATCCAACGCTCTCGCGCCGTAAGGCTATCTTCGGCGGGCTACCCACTGCCGACATGGTGAAGCGCGGTTGGCTTACCGGGATCACCGACGTACGAGATCCTGACTTGGAAAGCGCCTTGTGCCAATTCTTCAGCACTTCTTCCGTCGATGAGATCGCAATACTTCCGCATCGGCCAAAGAAAACAGAGTCTCTAGGCGATCCGACTTCCGCACAGCTGGCATGGCTGCATCGCGTGAAGCAACTAGCAGACGAGATGCTCGTTGCCAAGTATTCCTCGGCATCTGTCAAGAGTGCAATTAAATCACTGAGTAAGCTTTTGGTCTCCCCTGACGCGGCCCGTAAGGTGCCTCGCATCCTTACGAACGCTGGGATTAGATTCGTCATCGTCGAGGCGCTTCCTTCTACAAAGATCGACGGGGTTTGTCTTTGGCTTGATGACAAGTCTCCGGTTGTTGGAATGTCAACACGGTTCGACCGAATCGACAATTTCTGGTTTGTGTTGCGTCATGAGCTAGAGCATGTTGTGCAAAACCACGGGAGGTCTGCGGCGATCTTGGACACCAATATGGAAAGAAATCGTGCGGATCTGGACCTCTCAGAGGAAGAGCGTGTTGCTGATTCCGCGGCTGCGGAGTTCTGCGTTCCGCAGGCAGCCTTGGAGCGGTTTATCTCGCGCAAATCACCGTATTTTGCGGAGCGCGATATTTTGGGTTTTGCAAAGACCCTGGACATCCACCCTGGACTAGTCGCAGGGCAGCTTCAGCGGAACATCGGCCGATACGACCTGTTCCGCAAACACCTGGTGAAGGTTAGGTCGATAGTCGCCCAAGGGTCATTGGTGGATGGCTGGGGGGACGTGGCTCCGGTTGGAGCCTAAGGAGTTTTCATGGCAACTATGAATGAGAAGCGTCAACGCTTCATCCGCTACTACAAAGAAGTGAACAACGCGCAGGAAGTGGTCATGCGAGATGTGGCCGCCCTGGCTAAAGAAATGGGCTGGAAGATGCCCGTCCCGCCGGACCCGCTAGACATGCTAGCAAAACAGTTTTCGCAGGCGGCGGGTGAAGAAACGCGAGTAGACAAAGAAACGAAGAGGTCCTACAAGGCCAATCTCGCGATCACGGAACGTACCAAGGATGGCCGCCAACTAACCCTGTGGATCGATGTGGACGATAACCCTCTGCGTCACAGGATGGCAAAGGGTCTGCACCTTTATCGGGAGCAGATGGTTGCAGAGGCCGTGATCGGAAAGAACACCGCAGAACACTGGAACAGGAAGAACCCTGATCAAATGCCTCTACCATTCGATACAGACCTCAGGGACGATGTTAGTTGGCGACTCAACGCACCAGCGGATGACGAAGGGCTTGCCTAGTCATCCTTCTTCCAACGTGCCTGAGCGGCAACGCGTGCGATCTCTGAACGCTCTTCCTGCGATAGAGTTTGGGCTCTAGCGTTGCCGCCTTTCTTGCCGCCGACACTACCACCTTCGACAGACGCGGGGTTCTTATCCCCGTAGTCCGGCTTGTCCTCGACCTCGCCTGAGGCGATGTCTACAATGAGCTTGGCTAGCTGGCTGGCATCGCGTGGCCGTTTCTTGTGTGGGCCTTCTGGCATGTGCGCTTATTATCCCATGCGGTCGCCGATCCGCCCAGCTGGAGCGAATCCAAACTGAGACACTACCAACGGGTGACTACAAACTCCCCTTCGGAAATCTCCCACGCTTGTTGCTGGCCTGGGTGTGCACCGAAGCGGTGCGGACCCAAAGCCGCGAGCTCGTCCTGGGGAAGTCGCTCTCGGAGTTCATGAGGACGTTGGGGATCGGCAGCGACAGTGGCGGGAGCCGTGGAGAACTGACACGGCTCCGCAACCAGATAAAACGGCTCTTCCGTTGCAGCATTTCGCTGAACTACGAGGATGAGCGAGGGGATGCCAGCGTGAGTTCGTTCATCGCGGATCGAACCGAGTTTTGGTGGAACGAGCGCAGGCCCGACGAGCCTTCACTGTGGCAAAGTAAGATCGAGTTGGGCGAGAAGTTTTTTCAAGAGATCATCCAGCATCCGGTACCGATTGACATGAACACCCTCAAGGCCCTTAAGCGATGCTCGTTGGGCCTGGATCTGTACCTATGGCTGGTCTACCGCACCTTCACGCTTCGCGCCGCGCAACAGATCACCTGGCGGCAGTTGTACCGCCAATTCGACGCGGACCCGGCCCAAACGCCCGGCAAGCGCGCCATCCAAGACTTCCGTCGCAAGGTTTTGCGGGAGTTGAAGAAGATCAAGATGGCCTGGCCGGGGTTGAACTACACCACGGCTCCGGGCCTCCTGATCGTGCATCCTTCGATTCCGTCCATTGCGCCGGTCGGACAAGCCCAACTCACAAGCTAATCCCCCGTTTCCGGCCCGTCAGCGGCCTTTCTGCGTCGGGTTGGACTCTCAGGTATACCTTGGGGTCACGTAAAGGGCCACAAGGCCGTAAATCGCCTATTTCCACAGGCTTGTGTGATTTGTTCCAGTTTTCCACGCTGAAAACGCCTACCCTCTCCCCCAATCGCTCCGCTGAAAACACCTACCCCCTCCCCCAATCGCTCCGCTGAAAACGCCTCACTGAAAACAAAAGAGAAAGCGACTACGACTGTGAATAACTCACTGAAAACAAAAGAGAAACCACCGGAAGCGGGGGCTAACACCCCCCGCAAAAGGCAAAACAAACACCTTCCTTATAGGTAAAAAACTGAAAACAAAAGACTTACGGAAAATCGCGGCGGAACGGGGGAACCGGGACGACAACAAAACCCAACCCAAAACCCCGGATAGCCTCCGCCAAGGGGCGAGTCAAGCCGCTAGCGCGGCTCCTACGCTGCACTACGGCCCTGCGGGTAACACCGCCCCTCGGCTGCGGCTCAAGACGTCTGGGGAGAGACGGGCAGCGACGAGCGGCGCAATGCTTGACCGACTCATCCGCGCGTTCCTGGTCGGCGGCAGTGTCAGTGTCACCTGCTCCTGGACGTGGCCCGGCGCGTTTCCCGCGACCGATCTTCGACGCCCGGTTGGGCGACGGGTCGCGCGTGGCCATCTGTGTGCCCCCGGCCAGCCCGCGCGTGGCCATCACCGTGCGGCCCTTCGGCACACGATCCTTTTCGGCGGCGCAGCTGATCGCACATGGCGCGCTGCCCGCGCAACACGATATTTCCTACAATTGTACGGGGTGGTGTGTGCGTGGGCGATCCGCCACGGACGTCGAGCCATCCGCGTGGAGGGCGTCGGGCGTCCCTGCTCGATGCTCAGGGAGAATGGCTGTTGCCGCACCAAGTGGACCTGTTTCCGTACGACGCCGGGACCGAGGAGGGAACCGAATTATCGCTATCGAACCCCGCGACCTCGCCGCAGGGAATGATCGCGAGCCTCAAGGGAACGGGCAAGTTCTCGGACCAACCGATAGCGAGGCTTACTTTCGATCTCCAGCTTCCGGTCCTCGCCGCTCTCCGATCCTGCGACAAGGAAAAGGAACATGAGCTACATCGTGAGTGAAGTCTACGAAGTGTTCATTGCGGTAGTTACTGTCGTACTGCTGGCGTCGCTGTTCACCGGCGCAGTTGAGGGGCAGGGCCGAGCACAGCAACCGTCGGCTCAGGCTAGTAGCGAGTCGCCGGGGACGACCGACCGGCAGATCAAAGCACGGTTGTCCGCGAAGGCGCAGCGAACGCCCGCCCAGCGGAAGGTGAGTTCCCAGCTTCTGGATGCACGGCGGGCAGCCATCGCCGCCCGCCGGCAGGCGAGGGGCGCAGCCCCCGTAGACGAGCTGGTGATGGTGGACATCCGGGCCGACGTCACGCCGGCGGTGCTGGCACGCATCCGGGCGCTACGAGGCACGGTGATCAACAGCGTGGCGCGATACCGGGCGATTCGGGCACGGCTCCCTCTGGAAGCCGTGGAAAAGCTCGCCACGCTCGACGCGATTCAATCGATCCGCGCTGCCGACGAGGCGACCACGCGCGACCAGCCGACGGGGATGCCATCCGGTGCCCGGACGGACGCGCCGGATGCCGCGAGGACCCGCACAGTCAACACGTCCGAGGGTAATGTCCCCCACTAGGCGGCCCAGGCTCGCGGTCCGCCAGATGTGAGATGCCTGCCGGCCCGTACGGGAAGTCGATTCAGAACACATGGGTAGCGAGATTCAAGGGCAAGTTCCACCATGCGTGTCCGAACCAGCACTAGTTCATCGATCTTGCCGCTACCCGGCGCCGTATCGAAGCCTGGAAAATCCACTACAATCCCATTCGCTTGGCTTTCCCGCTTTTCCTCTCACAGCCACAACGGCGGATAGCGTTTCACCCATTCCTCACTCTCGACCTGGACCTAAACAGGGTCCGCGATATGTTCCAGACTGCCGGGAGATTATGAAGCGGCCCCGTGCGGCAGGAATCATGGCACGGGCTGGCGCCGTCCCGTTCTGGGGACTGCTGGGGGCGGTGCTGGCGATCCCGCTGCTGGCCGGGCCCGCCGGGGCGCAGCAACCGCCGCCGCAGGCCGTGCGGCAGATCGAAGCGCTTCTGGCCGCGAAGGCGCAGCGGACGCCCGCCCAACGGAAGGTGAGTTCGCAGCTCCTGGAAGCACAGCGGACGCCCCCCCAGCGGACGGTGAACTCACAGCTTCTGGACGAGCAGCGGACGCCCACCCAGCAGAAGCTGAACTCTCAGCTTCAGGATGCCTTGCGGGCACCGTTACAGAAGCCAACGGTGGCCGGGACCTCCCGTCTCCTAGCCACTGATCCGGACGCCAAAAATGAACGGGAAGCCACGGAAGCGGACGCCAAAAATGAACGGGTGATGGTGGACATCCGGACCGACGTCACGCCGACCGTTCTGAAGCGTATCCGGGATCTGGGTGGCACGGTCATCAGCAGTGTCCCGAAGTACCGGGCCATCCGGGCTCAACTCCCGCTGGCCGCCGTGGGGCGCCTCGCCGCGCTGGCCGCGGTGCAGACGATACGTCCCGCCGACGAGGCGGTGACTCGCAAGGACAACACGACCCAGGGCGATGGCGCCCATCGGGCGAACGCGGCGCGCACGACCTACGGCGTCGACGGCACGGGCATCGGGATCGGAGTGATCTCGGACGGGGTCAGAACGCTTGCCGACCGGCAGGCGTCGGGCGACGTGTCGGCGCGGGTGACGGTGCTGCCGGGACAGGCGGGCGCGAGGGACGAAGGGACGGCGCTGCTGGAGATACTCCACGACCTGGCGCCGGGAGCAGAGCTCTATTTTGCGACGGGGCTGGGCGGCCAGGCACGGATGGCGGTGAACATCGAGGCGCTCTGCGAGGCCGGGGCGAACGTCATCTTCGACGACATCGGCTACTTGCATGAAGCAGCCTTCCAGGACGACATCGTCGCGCAAGGGGTCAACGCAGCAGTCGCCGACGGCTGTGTCTTCTTCTCGGCGGGCGGCAACGACGGTAATCTGACCACCGGCACGTCCGGGGTCTGGGAGGGCGATTACGCCGCGGGGAGCGCCTTGGAAGTGGATGGCCGGAGGGTCGGTACCAAGCACGACTTTGGGGGCGGTGTGGAGGCGAACGAGCTGAGGGGCCGCTCGGTTCGCACGATCATCCTCCAGTGGGCAGACCCGCTGGGTGCCTCAACGAATGATTACGATCTCTTCCTGGTCAATGAGAACGGCGACGTGATCGCCAGCTCGACGGACACCCAGGACGGCACCCAAGATCCGATCGAGTCGATCTCCTCTCCGATATTTGACTACTCCGGGCTCCGTGTGGTCGTCGTCAAGGCCTCCGGTGCAGACCGCTATCTGCGCGTGCAGGCCCACAGCGGACCGTTGGCGAGCGCGACAGCCGGGACCCTGTACGGACACTCGGCCCAGGAGAACGCGATCAGTGTGGCGATGGTCGATGTGGCGACTGCCGGCGGTTCCGGCGGCGTGTTCGACGGCACCGAGTCCGTGCGTAGCGGCAACTCGGACGGTCCACGCCGGATCTTCTTCCAACCGGACGGAACGGCGATCACAGCAGGCAATTTCTCCGCGACGGGCGGGAAGCTGCTGCAGAAGCCGGATCTCACCGCAGCGACGTGCGTGGCGACCGCGACGCCCGGCTTCTCCCGGTTCTGCGGCACGTCGGCGGCCGCGCCGCACGCGGCGGCCATCGGGGCCTTGATGCTGGAGGCGGCGGGTGGTCCGGACCAAGTCACCCTGGCGCAACTCCGCACGGCGATGACAGGAGCGGCCTTGGACATCGAGGCGGCCGGCGTTGATCGGGATTCCGGCGCCGGCATCGTGATGGCGCCGGGTGCCGTGGATGCCGTCGATGTCGCGGTGGCGGATCGCAACGGGGCGCCGACCGTGACGAGTTCCCAGTCCAACCGAACATTCGCCGCAGGCGCCGCCGCGGTGACCATCGATCTGGCGAACGTCTTTGAAGACCCGGACAATGACACGTTGACCTACACGGCGGTGTCGAGCGACCCTGACCGGCTGGCAATCACGCGGAGCGGCTCAGTGGTGACGCTGACGCCGGGCTCACCGGGCCGCGCCGTGGTGACGTTGCGCGCGAGCGACCCGCACGGTCTGAGCGCGGTCGAGACCTTCTCGGTCACCGTCACTGCAGGGAATCGGGACTACGACGCCGATAACGACGGTTTCATCGACGTCGCCAACCTGGCGCAACTGGACGCCGTCCGGTACGACCTGAACGGCGACGGGCTGGTGGATGGCGCGACGTGGATGCCGTATTACGACGCCTTCCCCATGGGCGCGCTGGGGATGGGGTGTCCCAGCGACGGATGCACAGGCTACGAGCTGACGGCGAACCTGGACTTCGACACCAACAGCAGTGGGGACGCCGACGTGGGCGATACCTACTGGAATGCCGGCGCCGGCTGGGCGCCCATCGGTGAGGCCGGCGACCCCTTCACCGCAGACTTCGAGGGCGAGGGCTATACCGTGGCCAACCTGTTCATCGACCGGGACACCGAGGACGGGGTGGGGCTGTTCGGGGACATCGGCGGGCGCGACACGAGTGTGATTCGTGGCGTCGGTCTGGTCGGTGTCGACGTGACCGGGAGCGATGGGGTCGGCAGCCTGCTCGGGCACGGCGTCTATGCGACGGTCATAGACAGCTATGCCACGGGCCGCGTGTCGGGCCAGGATGAAGTCGGCGGCCTCGTGGGCCGGACCTGGGGGCGCGTGTTGCGCAGCTACGCCGCGGTTAATGTGTCCGGTGCCGATGCGGTTGGTGGGTTGGTTGGGCACCAGATTTTAAACGACCTCGACTCCAGCTATGCCACCGGGAATGTGGAAGGCACGGACGCTGTCGGCGGGCTGGTCGGCGCCGTCAGCGATACGTTCCAGACGATTGTGGCGAGCTATGCCACCGGGAACGTGTCCGGTCGGGGGGCGCGGCTCTCGGAGTCGGATTCCGGGTTCATCATTTGTGATTCGTTAAGCTCCTTCACCACATCCGGCCCCGTGGAAACCGCCACCAGCAGCGGCGGCGGTGTCGGCGGGCTGGTCGGCAGTTCCTGCGGTGTGATTCGGGTGAGTTATGCCACGGGCGAGGTTTCCGGCGATGTGGCGGTCGGCGGGCTCATTGGTAGCGGATATGTTCGGGTCCAGTCCAGCTACTGGGACCTGGAGACTTCCGGGGTACGCGTCGGCGTGGGCGAGGACGACGAGAACGATAATGGCGTGATCGACGGCACGGAATCGCAGCGGCTTGGGGTCGGGGGCAAGACTACCGCGGAGTTGCAGACGCCGACGGACTACACCGGCATCTACGCGGCGTGGAACGTGGACCTGGACGGCTCGCCTTTCAGCAGTGGCGAGGTCGACGATCCCTGGGATTTCGGAACGTCGACCCAGTATCCGGTCCTGTCGCTGGATCTGAATGATGATAACCGGGCGACGTGGCAGGAGTTCGGCTACCAGGTCCGCAGCAGCTTGACTCTGACGGCGGCGACGACGGCGAGCCAGGCCCAAGTGGTCCTGAGCTGGACTGCGATATCGACGAGTTCCTGGAGCCCGGCGCCGGACGTCAGCTACACCCTCTATCGCGACGATGGCACCACCATTGAAGCCATCGAGACGAATCTCACCGGGCTCACCCACACCGACACCGATGTGACCATCAACGGCCGTTACACGTACTGGGTGGCCGTAGTGGTGGACGGCGGCGAAGCGGTGCGCAGTGCGCCGGTGTCGGTGACCGCAGGCGTGGGGAACCAGCCCCCGGTCGCGGTGGGGATTGTTGCGGATCGAGCGCTGGAGGTGGGGGCAACGGCGCTCGTGGTGGACGTTGCGGGGGCCTTCCTTGATCCGGACGACGACGCGCTGACGTACGCGGCGACCTCATCCAGGACGTCCGTCGCCACGCTGAGCCGGTCGGATTCGATGCTCACGATCACGCCGGGGAGCGCAGGCCGGACGACGATCACGGTGACGGCGACCGACGCGGGCGGGTCAAACATGGGCGCGACGCAACGTTTCGCGGTGAGAGTGGGCTATAACTACGACGCCGACGGCGACAGGTTGATCGGTATCAGTAATCTGGCGCAGTTCGATGCCATGCACTATGACCTGAATGGCAATGGCCTGGTAACGGGCGACGATGCGGCGGCGTACGCGGCGGCGTTCCCCGACGCCTTCGACCGGCTGGGCTGCGGCATCGAAGGCTGCGCGGGTTACGAACTGCTCGCCGATCTGGACTTCGACACCGACGGAGACGGCAGCGCCGACTCGGGCGATACCTACTGGAACGCCGGCGAGGGCTGGGAGCCCATTGGCATCCCCAGGGGAGGATTCTTCGGGACCTTGTTGGGGACCTTCAATGCCACGTTCGATGGTAACGGACATACGCTTTCCAACCTGTTCGTTGCGCGGGACGATCACTCGGGGTTGTTCGGTGCCATCGGTTCGCGCGGCGCCGTGCGCGACGTCAGGCTGACCGACATGGACGTGACCGGCAATCAGGGTGTCGGCGGGCTGGCCGGGGAGAACCTCGGCGTTGTCAGTCGTGTCCAGTCGGCGGGCCAAGTGTCGGGCGAGGTCCAGGTCGGTGGATTGGTAGGGGCCAATCTGGGAACCATCACCCTGTCCCGCAGCTCTGCGGCGGTCACGGGAATGGCGCCCCCGGACTTCGTGCGCACCTCTGATTTGGATCGGGGAACGGGCGGGTTGGTGGGGTACAACGGCGGCGCGATCCGCGGCAGCTATGCGATAGGGCGTGTCGTGGGTGACAGTAACGTCGGCGGGCTGGTCGGGTGGAACTTCAATGACGGGTTTGTCGGTTCGATTCGTAGCCACGCGAGCATCGTCGGTAGCTATGCCACGGGCAGCGTCGCAGGACGGAGTAGTGTCGGCGGGCTGGTCGGCACCAACGGCATCCCAGGGAACGCGCCGTTCGTCCTCGGGGAGATTAAAGCCAGCTACGCCACGGGTCGAGTGTCGGGACCGGCGCGTGGTGTCGGCGGCCTCGTTGGATACGACAGCGGCGACGACAGCACCATCATCACCGCCAGCTACTGGGATACGAACACGTCAGGACAGACATCCGGGTCATTCGGGATTGGCAAGACGACGGCGCAACTGAAGGCGCCCACCGGCTACAGCGGCATCTACCGGAGTTGGAACGTGGACGTGGACGACGACGGCACGAACGATGCCTGGCACTTCGGTACGGGGAGGCAGTATCCGGTCCTGAAGGCGAACGTCGATGGGCAAGGGGCGGCAACCTGGCAGGAGTTCGGCTATCAGTTGCGGAGCGGCCCGACCCTGACGACGCCGACGGTGACGCCGACGATGACGGCAGGGCAGGCGCAGGTGGACCTGACCTGGACCGCCGTCGATGCCAGCCACTGGGCCCCGGAGCCGTATGTAACCTACACGGTCACCCGCGCCGACGGGGACACCCTCGAAACCCTGGCGGAAGACCTCGGGGTACTGCTGTATACCGACTCGGCGGCGCGGACCGGTGCCGCGATTACCTACCAGGTGGTGGCCGTGGTCGACGGCGGCGAGCCGGTGCGTAGCGCGGCGGTCGTAGTAAACACACCCGGCAACTCGCCGCCGCTGCCGGTGGGCACGCTGTCGGACCGGTGGCTGCACGCGGGCGATGAGGCGGGGGTTGAGGTCGGCGCGGCGTTCCAGGACCCGGAGAACGATACGCTGACCTATACGGCTGCCTCGTCGGCGACGGGCGTGGTCATGGTGAGCGTGTCGGGCTCACGGGTGACGATCACCCCGGTAGCGACCGGTACGGCGACGATCACGGTGACGGCGACCGACGCGGGCGGGTCCATGGCAAGCGGGACGCAGACGTTTACGGTGACGGTGCGGCCGTCGAGTGCGACCGACTACGACGCGGACGACGACGGGCTGATCGAGGTCACGACGCTGGCGCGCCTCAATGCCATCCGCCATGACCTGGACGGGGACGGCGAGCCCACGGCGGACGGGGCGACGGCGTATGCGGCGGCGTTTTCGACCGTCGGCGACCGGCAGGCTTGTGGCGGACTGACCGGGTGCGTGGGCTACGAGCTCGGCGCAGACCTGGACTTCGACACCAACCGCAACGGGCGCGCCGACTCGGGCGATACGTACTGGAACGCCGGCGCCGGCTGGGAACCGATCGACGCTGATACCAGTTCCTCGACTCCCGGAGTAATTGTGTTCGGAGCCGGTTTCAGGGCGATCTTCGAGGGCAACGGGCACACCATCGCCAATCTGTTCATTGATCGTGACTCCGACGATGTCGGGCTCTTCGGGCGGACCTCGTATGGGAGCGTCATTCGCCACGTCGGGTTGGTCGACGTCGAGGTGTCGGGCGGCAGTGGCGTCGGGGGGCTGGCCGGATCGGACACCGGCTCGGTCATCGGCAGCTACGTCACGGGTACAGTGTCCAGCACGGGTGAAAACGTGGGCGGGCTGGCGGGGCGGAACTACGGCCGTCCCGTTGTCTCCAGCTACGCCGCGGTCGAGGTGTCGGGCCAGGACAATGTGGGCGGACTGATCGGAGAGAATAACGCGACCCTGACTGCGAGCTACGCCACGGGCCGGGTGGCGGGCCAGAGGTATGTCGGCGGGCTGGTCGGGTTGAACGGGGGCACCATCACGGCGAGCTACGCGACGGGGCCGGTGACGGGCCAGAGCAATGTGGGCGGGCTGGTCGGGAGGAACACCCGGTCGTTCAGTTTCACCGGTACCGTGACCGCCAGCTACTGGGACACGAGCACCTCGGGACAGACGACTGGGTCTGGACGGACGACGGCGCAGTTGCAGGCGCCCACGAGCTACAGCGGGATTTACCAAAGATGGAACGTGGACCTTGACGGCGATGGTGTTTCCGACAATCCCTGGGACTTCGGAACGGCCGACCAGTACCCGGCATTGAAGACGAACTTCGATGGGCAAGGAACGGCGTCCTGGCAGGAGTTCGGCCGCCAGCTTCGGAAAGGACCGACCCTGACGACGACGGTCGGGGCGGCCCAGGTGGTGCTGACCTGGACCCCGGTGGACGCGAGCGTGTGGACGCCGCCGCCGGGAGTAACCTACACCCTCTACCGCGACAACGGGACTGCCGTCGAGACCGTAGCGGCAGACCTTGATGGACGCCAGCACACCGATACCGGCGTGATCACCGGCGTGACCTACACCTACCAGGTGGCGGCCGTGGTCCAGGGCGGAGAAGCGGTGCGCAGTGCGCGGGTTTCGGTGAGAGCGGTGATGCCCACGACGAGCGTGGTCGTGCTGAAGCTGATGCCGGACTCGATCGGTGAGAACGGCGGAGTGAGTACGGTAACGGCGAGCCTGGACCGAATGTCAAGCGCCGTGACGACGGTTACGGTATCGGCGGCGGCGGTGCATCCGACGTTATCGAAAGACTTCATGCTGAGCACGAACCAGACCCTGACGATCCCGGCGGGCCAGTTGGACAGCACCGGAACGGTGACGGTGCAGGCGGTGAATAACAACGTGTACGATCCGAACAAGACGGTGACGGTGTCGGCGATGGCCACCAACATGCAAGGAGTGACGACGCCGCCTGCTGTGACGTTGGCGATCAGCGATGACGACCCCGCGCCGGAGTTGACCCTGGAGGTCGGTCCATCGGCGATCGTGGAGGCGGGCGGCAATTCGACGGTGACGGTGCGTATCACCAACGGCGTCACCTTCGCGGAGGATCAGAAGATCGCCCTGGCCTTTGCGGGCACGGCGGCGAAGGGCACGGACTACACGGTGGGATTGGAAATGCTCACGCTCACCGCGGGGCAGATCTCGGCCGTGACCACCGTAACGGCGACGGACGACCGGGTGGACGACGACAATGAGACGATCCTGCTTACGGCAAGTCATGGGGGTGGCACGGTTGGCGCTGAGCAGACGATCACGATCACCGATGACGACGCCTCACCGGTGATCACGACAGCCTCCCTGATTCTTGTGGTGGAGAACGAGACGGCAGTGGCGACGCTCGCGGCGGCGGACGCGGACCTTCCGGCGGAGGATCTGACATGGCGGATCACGGGGGGCGACGATCGTAACAAATTCAGGCTGACGGCGGACGGGGTGCTCACCTTCGCGGCGGCGCCGGACTACGAGGAACCGGACGACAGCGACGGGGATGGCGACTACGAGGTCGCCGTGCAGGTGACCGATGGGTTCAATCCGGTGGAAGCCGTGTTTACGGTCACGCTTCAGGATGTGGACGATACCGCGCCGGTGCTTTCCTCGGCGATGGTGAACGGAGCGACGCTGACGCTGACCTATGGGGAGATGCTGGACGGGAGTTCGACACCGCAGGCGAGCGCCTTCACGGTAACGGGGGGCGATACATCTCGAACGGTCACCGACGTTTTTTTGAACGGGAGTGCGGTGCTCCTGACCGTCGATCCGGCGGTGGAGCACGGGGAGACGGGGATCCGGGTGAGCTACACGGTGCCGACCGGAACGGGCACGAGCCCGCTCCAGGACGTGCTGGGCAATGACGTGGACCGACTGAGCAACGTGCCCGTCTCTAATGAAACTCCGGATACGACATCGCCGACCGTAAGCAAGCTGGCGATCACCTCGGATCCTGGGACGGACCGGACCTACGCGGTCGATGATGAGATTCAGGTGACGGTGACCTTCAGCGAGACGGTGGAGGTGACGGGGACGCCGCAGTTGAGGCTGGAGCTGGGGGGAGGGAGGCGAACGGCGGACTATGAAGGAGGGTCGGGAACAGCGGCTCTGGTCTTTGCCTACAAAGTGGCCGACGGGGAAAGCGACACGGATGGAATGGGCATCGAGGCCGACAGCCTGTCGGGCGGGACCATCCGGGACGAAGCCCGCAACAATGCGGAGCTGGACCATGACGGGCTGGCCGCCGACTCGGGCCACAAGGTGGACGGGGTCAGGCCGCGGCTGGCCGCCAGCGGCGGAGCGGTAGTGGACGGGACAAGACTGACGCTGACCTATGATGAGGCGCTCGATGGGGGATCGAGGCCTGTGTCGGGGGACTTCACGGTGTCGGGGGGCGATCGGGCGCGGGCGGTCACCGGAGTTCGAGTGAACGGGAGTGCGGTGGAGCTGACCCTGGATGTGGGGGCCGAGCACGGGGAGGCCGGGATCCAAGTGAGCTATACGCCGGGGGCCAACCCGATCCAGGATGTGCCGGGAAACGATGCGGAGGCGCTCAGCCGCGAGCCGGTGACCAACGACACCCCGGACACGACCTCACCGACAGTGAGCAGTCTGGCCATCACCTCGAACCCCGGGGGGGATCAGATCTATGCGGCGGAGGACGAGATCGAGGTGACGGTGACCTTCAGCGAGACGGTGGTAGTGACGAGGACGCCGCGAATGCGGCTGAGAGTGGGGAGCAGGAACCGGACGGCCGGCTACCTGAGAGGCAGTGGCGCGGCGGCGCTGGTGTTCAGCTACGAGGTGGCCCTGGGGGACGAAGACACCGATGGAGTGAGCATTGCTGCCGGCCGCATTGACCGGAACGGTGGGACGATCAAGGACGAGGCGGACAATGATGCGGGGCTGGACCATGAAGCGGTGGCGCCGCAGGCGGGGCATAAGGTGGACGGGGTCCGGCCGGAGTTTCTGAGCGCGGCGGTGGATGGCTCCTCTCTGACGCTGACCTACGGGGAAGCGCTCGATGGGGGATCGAGGCCTGCGCCGGGGGACTTCACGGTGGAGGTGGGGGGTACCGGGCGAAGCGTTTCCGCAGTATCGGTAAGCGGAAGCGTGGTGACCCTGACGCTCGATCCGGCGGTGGAGCACGGGGACACGGGGATTCGAGTGAACTACAGTCCGGGGACGCGACCGATCCGGGACGCGGTGGGCAACGACACGCTCGCACTGAGCAACCGGTCTGTGACCAACACCACGGGGGCTCCCAACACGGCCCCGGAGATCACGAGTCCGAGTTCGTTTGATGTCCGGGAGAACCAGTCGGTGGCGAGGCGGCTGGTGGCCAGGGACATCGACCCGGGGGACGAGGTGACGGGCTGGGAGATTGTGGGCGGGGCCGACAGGTTGCAGTTCTCTGTTGCCCCCGACACTGGAGAGTTGAGCTTCCGGACAGCGCCGGACTTCGAGGCCCCCGGAGACAACGAGTATGAGGTGACGGTGGAAGTGAGGAGCGGGACGGGGGCGAGGGAACTGGAGGCCGAGCAGACGTTCACGGTCAGAGTGACGGACGAACGGGAACCGCCTGGTATCCCGGAGGCGCCGACCTTCTCGGGGGAGACGGCCGAGAGTATGACGGTCAACTGGAGCGAACCGGACAACACGGGCCCGGCGATCACCGACTACGACGTGCGGTACCGGGAGAAGGGCACGGGGCGCTTCACCGACGGGGGGCACGAGGGGCCGGGGTTCACGGTAATGATCGAGGACCTCAAACCGGGAACTGTCTATGAGGTCCAGGTGCGGGCCACCAACGACGAGGGGACAAGCGACTGGTCGGAGTCGGGGGAGGGGATGACCGTCACGCCGCTGACGGTCGAGATAACGAGCGGGACCGAGCCGCCGGTGGAGGGCCCCTTTACGGTGAGGTTCAGCTTTTCCGAGACGGTGAGAGGCTTCACCCAGGCCGCCATCGAGAGCGGCCAGAATCCTGCCTGCAGCGACGATCAGAACAACCCGGTGTTCTGCGACCCGGGGATCGGTCGACTGGATACGGTCGACGACCGGGTGTTCACCACTACGGTGACGCCGCGGACCGATCGGGTGGCACACAACTACACGCTGACGCTGACGATAAGCGGAGGCGCAGTGAGGTCGTCGGTGGAGAACAAACCGAACGAGGAAGGGACGCTTGAGGTTCGGGTGGCGCCACCGGGAGTGACGGTGCCGATCTCGTCTCTGGCTCTGACGGCCAGCGCGGGTAACGCAGGGGTGCGGCTGAGCTGGAACCGGCCGACGGAAGACGGGGGCTCGGCGATCATCCGCTACGAATACCGATTTGCAGCCGCCGGTGAGGATTTCAGCGCATGGGAGAACGTGAGAGCGGGAACGCGCAGGGTGACGGTGGGAGGGCTGATTAACGGCAGGGAATACGTCTTCGAGGTGCGGGCGGTCAATGCGTTGGGCAAGGGCGAAACGGAGACGGTGAGTGCAACGCCCGATATCGTCGCCCCTCCACCCCCACCTCCGCCGCCGCCACCACCACCTCCTCCTCCTCCGGCGAACAATCGGCCGATGGCGGATGCGGGCCCGGACCAAACCGGCGTGAGGGAAGGCGCGCTGGTGACGCTGGACGGCAGCGCCAGCAGCGATCCCGACGACGATCCGCTGAAATATCGCTGGAATCAATACCGTGGCGAGCGCGTGGCGCTGTCGTCCCGAGACGTGGTCAATCCCACCTTCACGGCCCCGCGGGAACTGACGGCGGATGCGGTGCTGAGCTTCAGGCTGCTAGTCACCGATCCGGGCGGTAGATTCGATACGGACACGGTGGAGGTCACCGTGACGGTGACCGACGAGAACCCGGGCAAGCCGTTGGCGCCGACTGTTTCGGCCGCGACGCCGTACGGCCTCATGGTGGGGTGGATGGAGCCCGAGAATACCGGGCCGCCCATCACCGATTATGACGTGCAGTACCGGGAAGGCGGCAGCGGCGACGGTTTCACCGATGCGCAACACCAGGGTCCGGCCCGGACCGCGACGCTCACGGGACTGATGCCGGACACGGTCTACGAGGTGCAGGTGCGGGCGACGAACGCCACAGGAACGAGTGAGTGGTCGGAGTCGGGCGAAGGGAAGACCAAGACCCTGCAGACCGGAGATCAGATCTATTACTTCCCTCACCTTGCCGTGGGAGCGAGTTGGCAAACCACGATCACCTATATCAACTACTCCCGGGAGGAGGTGACCTGTCAAACCGATTTCATCTCCGATCACGGAAGTCCGCTGATGGTCTCGTTTGCCGAACTGGGAACGGTTGACAGCCGGACCGACGTTCTGCCGCCAGGGGGATCCGTTCACCAGGAGACCAACGTGGACCTGAACGCTTCTCTGGCGCCAGGCTGGGCGCTGGCCAACTGCTCCGGGCCGGTGAAGGCCAGCCTTCTGTACCGTCAGCACAACAGCGAAGGGGTGCCCACAGCGGAAGCCGGAGCCAATGCAACGGCAGTTCCGGCAACCCGGTTCGTCACCTTTGCCGAACAGGGAGAAGGTCAGTTTGGGACCGGAGTTGCCTATGCCAACCCTTCCGCCACATCGGCCCTCGTCACCTTTACTGCCAGGGACACGGCCGGGGAGGTGCTGGCCAGCGTCGTTCGGACACTGTCACCCGGAGGTCATGATGCTCACGGCATGGCGGAGTTGTTTGGTCTCACCAGCTTTACCGGATCGATCGAAGTCACCTCCACGGAGCCCATCGTCAGTCTGGCGCTTAATTTCGAAGCCGATCCCGTATTCTCCTCCTTGCCTCCGGGAGAACTGGATGCTTCCGCGCAGGGATCGACTACGTATTACTTCCCTCATCTTGCCGTGGGAGCGAGTTGGCAAACCACGATCACCTATATCAACTACTCCCCGCAGGAGGTGACCTGCCAAACCGATTTCATCTCCGATCACGGAACTCCGCTGATGGTTTCGTTTGCGGCACTGGGAACGGTTGTCAGCCGAACCGACGTTCTGCCGCCGGGGGGATCCGTTCACCAGGAGACCAACGTGGACCTGAACGCTTCTCTTGCGCCAGGCTGGGCTCGGGCCAACTGCTCCGGGCCGGTGAAGGCCAGCCTGCTGTATCGTCTGCACAACAGCGAAGGGGCACCCACGGCAGAAGCCGGAGTCAATGCAACGGCAGTTCCGGCAACCCGGTTTGTCACCTTTGCCGAACAGGGAGAAGATCAGTTTGGGACAGGCGTTGCCTATGCAAACCCTTCCGCCATATCGGTCCCTGTCACCTTTACTGCCAGGGACGCGGTTGGGGAGGTGCTGGCCAGCGTCGTTCGGACACTGTCACCCGGAGGTCATGATGCTCACGGCATGGCGGAGTTGTTTGGTCTCACCAGCTTTACCGGATCGATCGAAGTCACCTCCACGGAGCCCATCGTCAGTCTGTCGCTCAATTTCGAAGCCGCCCCCGTATTTTCCTCCTTGCCTCCGGGGGAACTGGATGCCGCCGCGCAGTGATCGACCTGTTCAAGCCAAGCTCCGGTGCAAGCATCATCGGCGCTATCAGGGGCGCTTCACCCCTCTTGCAAGCCTCGCCCTGTGCTACGGGCGCAGCTCTCCGGCGAGGAGACGATCGTCCGTGTCTTCTTCGACGATCCGCCGACCGGCCGACTCATTGCCGCGAGTTTGGAGCCGATCGAATCCAAGTACGAGAATGGCTGCCTGGTGGTGGAGGTCACCGCCGAACAGCTTCAGCGACTGCAACAGCGCGGGCTGAGAACGGAACCTGTCAGCGCACAAGAATTGTCGACGATACTTGCCCCGCGCCCGCGTGATCCAATGGTCCCACCAGCTTTACCGGCTCGATCGAAGTCACCTCCATGGAGCCCATCGTCAGCCTGTCGCTTAATTTCGAAGCCGATCCCGTATTCTCCTCCTTGCCTCCGGGAGAACTGGATGCTTCCGCGCAGGGATCGACTACATATTACTTCCCTCATCTTGCCGTGGGTCGAGCCGCCGCCGGCCCATCGTAGTGAGGGTGGATGAAGTCGGGCGGGCGCGGGAAGTTGCCGAAGGGGAGCTTGTTGTTGATCCCGGCGCTCATACCCAGCGTGTAGGGCCCGTTGACCCTCTTGTACCGCAGCCGGTTGCCGGGGTTGGTGCGGGGCAGTGAGCACAGCGCCATCAGCCGCGCCATGAAGCCCCGGTCGGGGTCCGCTTCGCTGGCCTCGATCAACTGGTTCACCTGATCGAAGCGGGTGAAGTGGTGAACCGCCTGGGGCGAGGCGTGGCGGAGCTTTTTCACCGGCCCGTCCAGATCAGAGATGGCTTCCTCGACGGGAACCAAGCCGTCCCGTTTGCGCGCCATGCCTTCTTCTCCCATGTTCCCCGGATAGAAGGGGCGCGCGTTCCGCGCCGCGGAGGGTAAAAAGGGCATCTGCGGATGGGGTCGAGATTGCCATGCCGAGTCGCGTTTGTCCCCTCCCGCCGGAAGGGCGGGCATGGGGACCGGCGAAGAGCCCCTACGGCGGAGGTTCTGCCGGGGGGCCGGCTGTGGCCTGGTGTTCTGGATCTGTCGTCATTGTGACCGGGGGCACCAATACTGCGGCGAGCGCTGCCGGCGGAAAGCGCGGCGGCGCCAACGGCGGGCCGCCAACCGGCGGCACCAGCAAAGCCGGGAGGGACGGCTCGATCACCGCGACCGGCAACGGGCCTACCGGGAACGCCGCGGCGTGCGGCGCGTGACGGATCATACTTCCCCCGCGACCTACGATTCGGGCAGTATCGGGGTAGCGGAGCTTTCCCGGTCGGAAAACGGACCGGAAAGCTTCCGCGGGGAGGCTCGATATGCCGACTGCCCAGAATTCGAACCCGTCTGTATCATCTGCGGCCGCACCCGCCAGGAAATCCTCACTTCGTGAGGGGTGCTGACAACCAGGAGAGGGAGAAACCGTGATTCAAAAAAAGGAAGAGAACGGCGAGAAGTACGTCACGGCCACAACCGAGGCTGAATTTCACGAGGCGCTGAATCGTGGGTTCGCGGTCGAGGTGACGTGGGAGCTCGCGGATGACATCGGAGTACCGACGAATGAGCACGTGGGCACCGTGGCGGAGATCGACCAGGCGCGTTACGACCGTCACGACTAGGAATGGAGGCGCGCAATGACGAAGAAATCCTTTTGGCGGCGCGGGGAAGACTACGCGCAGAAAGACCGCCGGGAACTCATCGAACAGATCAAGCGCGGCGATGCGCCCTGGCAGAAGCCGTGGAAGCCGGGAGAGTTGCTAAAGCCTATGAGCTTTGAACTGGAGGGAAGGGATGGCTAAATCCTTTTGGCAGCGCGGGGAAGACTACGCGAAGAAAGTCTCCAGCGAGATCATTGACCAGATCAAGGCCGGAGTTGCGCCCTGGCAGAAGCCGTGGAAGCCGGGAGAACAGATCAGCGCCGAAAACTTCTCAACCGGCCAGAAGTACAGCGGCGGCAACAGCCTTTACTTGATGAGCCGCGCGATCCGCGACGGACGGGGCGACAACCGTTGGGGAACCTACAACCAGATTCGGGAAGCGGGCGGACAGGTCCGCAAGGGCGAGAAAGGGACGCAGGTTCTATTCTTCACGGATCGCAACAGCAGGGTTGCGAAGGACGAGAAAGGGCAGACGATGAAGAACAAGGAAGGCAAGACGATCTACGAAGAACAAAAGCGCGAGACGCCCATCTGTAAGCAGTACACGGTTTTTAACGTGGAGCAAGCCGAGGGCCTGGAATTGAAGCCGCGAGAAGGCCAAGTGCGGCCCGAATGGGACGCTCACCGAGACGCCGAGAAGGTTATCGCGGCCAGCGGCCCGACTGTGCAGCACGTCGCCGGAGATCGCGCCTACTATCGCATGTCCGAGGACAAGATAGTGCTGCCGGAGCCGTCCCAATTCCCCACCCGCAACGGCTACTACCAGACCGCGCTTCACGAGTGCGGCCATGCAACCGGCCACCCGGATCGCATGAACCGCGACACGCTCAAAGAGGGATTAGACAACGGCTTTGGATCGCCGGAATACGCCCGCGAAGAATTGCGGGCCGAGATCAGCGCCATGATGACCGGGGAGCGCGTGGGCGTAGGACATGACCCGCAGCGCGGAGCGGCCTATGTCGAGAACTGGGTGAAGGCGCTCGAAAAAGACCCGCATGAGATTCATAGAGCAGCGCGAGACGCGCAGAAGATGACCGATCACCTTATGGAGCGCGCCATCGACCGTGAGGTTGCCAAGCCGAGCGATGAAAAATCGCGGGCGGAGTTGACCCAGGAATACTCTCATGCTCGCGGGCCGCAGATCAGCCAAACGCCAAAACAATCGCCCGAAAAACAACCCACTCAAGCCCAACAGCACGACGTAGGGCCGAGCCGTTAAGGAGCCACCGTGTTTGATCCGCGAGACTTCGCCGCCGATCCCCGGACCCGGCCCGAAGCTCGCCCCAGGCGCGACCACGCGAAAGAGCGCGAGGACCGCGAGCGCGACGGCCACCGGCGCGAATACGATCCCCGCGGGACGAAGCGGCAGAGCTTCCAGGACCGCACGGATCGAGCGATAGCGGACGTGGGAATGTACCGCAACGTCGCCTACCGCGACGTGGCAGACGCTCACTTTGAGGGACACCCCTACGCGGCGCGGCGGGCCGTCGATCAGATGGTTAGCTCCGGTCACGTCCGGGAGCATAACGCCGAGGGACCGCAAGGCGGCAGCTACAAAGTGCTGACGCTCACCGAGCGCGGAGTGGAGCGGGCGGAGCGCGTAGCCCGCGACCAGGGGCTTGATTCCCAACAGAAGGCATGGAGCGGGCTTGTCAAGACCGGCGAGCTTCAACATGACGTGGCCGTGTTTCGCGCCGCGAGGATCGAGCAAATGAAGCTACTCGAACAGGGAGCCGTCTTGAAGCGCATCCGCATTGACGCCGAACTCAAGCGCGAGATCGCCCGCGCTACGGAAAGCGCGAGGGCGCGAGGCGGAAAGGAAGCGGCGGACGCCGCACGTTTAGAAGCGGCGGAGGCACTAGGGCTATCCGTCAAGAATGGCCGGGTGGAGTACCCGGACGCGCAGCTTGAATACCTTGATGTTGAAGGCCGCGGCGGGCGCGTCAACGTCGAAGTTGCGACCGAGCACTACAGCGCCAAGAGTATCGCCGCGAAAGCCGCCGCCGGGTTTGCCGTGCATGGAAGCAACGGGCGGGCGTCGGCGCGGATAGCCCGATCCCTCGGCCAGGACGAGGGCGGCGGCGGCGGCGGCGGCGGCGCACGAGATAAAGGGTCTATCGAACTCTAACCAGGAGATTCCCGCAATGCAGCCGTGGAAAATCAGTGTTGGCTTCACGGCCATCATTCTTGCCGTCGCCGCGATGGTTGGCGGAGAACACTTCGCTTTTCTCGAACCTCACTTTCAAATCATCTTCACCGATTATTGGATGTCCCTAGCGTGGTATGGCGGACTTGCCATAGTCACGCTGATGGCTGTGATCTACGCCGCCGCCCGCGCTTTGGGCTTGGCTGACCTCGGCCTCAAGGTCGATCTCATGGAGCGCTCCATTCGGCGCGGCGGCGGCGGGCAAACCGAGCTTGCCGAGAAGTTGGGACAAGAAGAACGGGGACAGTTCCCCGGCGGATAAATCAACAAACAAGGGAGACACACAATGACAAACAAACATTCAACCATCTCGAAGCGCGTCGTTCTTTTGGTGAGCATCCCCGCGCTTTCGGCGGGAGAACTTATGGCCCAGACGGCACCGGCACCAGTCTCAGGAGCGGGAGCAATCCCTTGGCTACAAGCGATTGACGTGTTGCAGAGCGCTTTCACCGGACCCATTGCGCGAGGACTCAGCTTGATTGCCGTCGTGGTAGGCGGGCTGATGTTCGCCTTCGGGGAAGGCGGCAGCAAGAAGGCCCTGGCCGGAATCATCTTCGGCCTGGGAATGGCCATGGGCGCGGCCAACTTTCTTACGTGGCTCTTCTGATGGAGCGCGGCAAGACATGGCGCGGATACCCGGCGCTTTCCAAACCGCTCACCATCATGGGCGTCGAGCGCCGCTGGTTCCTGTTGAGCGCCACGTTGGGGCTTGCCTTGTGGAACGCCATCAACTCCATTGTGGTGGGCGCATTGATCTTCGCGGTGCTCTACGGCGTCGGGTTTTGGGCCTGGAAGCAAGACCCCAACATGCTTGAAATCCTGCGGGCGTCCGCGCAGTTTCGCGCCCGCTACGATCCCGGCAAATGGGCGCAGGCTCCCTGGACCCTTCTCATTCGGAGATAGGGCGTGAATATCAACAATGAACTCGCGGACTTTGAAGCGGCGGGAGCGCTGGCCGAAGAACTGCCCTGGTGGGGCTGGCTCGAAGATGGCCGGTCCTGCCTGACGCGGGCCGGGGAGCTTATGTCGATCGCACGGCTCACGCCTAGCGTCCTGGACGGTCAGACACCCGAACAACTGGACCGGATTGTGGACCGCTGGCAGCGCATGTTGAGCGGCGTCGATTCGCGGACGCGGCTTTACTTCTATTTGTTGCGGCGTCCCATCCAATTCGAGAACCAAGGCGAGGACGAAGGATCAAGTGTTGCCGCCCTTGGACGGCGCAAGCGGCGGGAGTTCCTCGAAGAAAGAGTACAGAGCGTCAGCGCCTATATCGCATGGGCGCATGATCCGGGCCTATCCGCCGTCGCAACTCAAAAGACAGGCGGGCCGTGGTGGATGGCCTATGCCAAGAACTGGATGGCCCGGCGGCGCAATCAACATGAATCGGTTTACCTTGAATCCTCTATCGAGGGCGCGGCGGGGAGCTTCCGGCAACTGGTCGAAGCAAGCCGGGCGCTGGTCGATGACCTGACGCCGATACAGGTGCTTGACGCGGCGGAAGCGTCCGGGGTCTTGAACGAGCTCACCAACCGCCCCGGCTCTTTTTGGGACGGCGCGACCGGCAGCGGCATGAATTGGAGGCTGGCCGTCTCCGAACTCGAAGCGGAGCGGCGCAATCTGCGCCTGGACGGGGAGCCTGTCATTCTCTACTCGCTTCTCTCGCCACCCGGAGCGGCGAAGGCGAATCTTCTACAGGCGCTTTACCGGCTCGATGCAACCATGACGGTCACTCTCGAATGGCGTCCGCGGGGCCTCGATACGGCCCGGCGCAAAATCCGGGGCGCGCAGCGCCATTATTTCTCGCAGCGCTACTCGATGGCCGCCCACGTTCAAGAAACCGAAGGCAGCGCGGCGGCGATGGTGGACACGGCGGCGGCGGCGGAATCGGAGCGCCTGGGCGATGCCCTGGTCGAGTTGGAGACGGACGGAATCGCGTACGGCGATCTTGCCTTGACCGTGGCCCTCCATGGCCCGCTATCCGTTACCGAGAACCTGGACGGAGATATTCGGCGCATCTTTACCAGCCACGACGCCAAGGTGATACGGGAGGGTTACGGGCAGCTTCCGGCGTGGTTTTCGCGGATGCCCGCGCAACCGCGACGGCGACAATGCCGATCCGTGTTTGTATCGGCGGGCGCGGTTGCTTCGATGGCTCCGATCTTCGGTCCTCCGGTGGGAACACCGCGCAGCGGCCACTTGAAGAAAGCGGCCCTAGCGATCCTTGAAACCCAATGGAGAACCCCCTACTACTACGATCTGTTCAAAGGAGACGTGGGACATACGCTGGTGCTTGGCGCGACCGGCGCGGGCAAATTCTTCGCGCTCAACTTCCTTCTGGTTCAAGCGCTGCAATACGATCCGCGTATTCTCATTCTCGATCTAGGCGGCTCCTACCGCTGGCTGACCCAATTTCTAGGCGGAGGCTACATGGAGCTATCGCCGGAAACTGACGCGGGCGGAGGCTTTCGGTTGCGGCCCTTCTCCCTTCCGGCGGGGGAGCGCACCTTCGGATTCCTTGCCGGGTGGATTGCGCGCCTCTTGCGAATCGGCGGCTGGACACTCGGCGGGGAAGACCCCAGCGAGATTCGCGCCCGCGTCGAAGATATCTATGCCTTCGCACCCGCACGGCGGACCCTTGGGGTGCTGGTGCGTTCGCTGCCCTCAAAGATGTGGCCCGCTATGGGGCGCTGGCATGGCAGCGGCGCGTGGGGTCGATATTTCGATAACGCGGCGGACGCTGACGACCTCAACTTCGAGGACTGGCAGGTGATCGACATGGCGGGCGCGGCGGAGCACGAGGACTTGTGCGAAGCGGCGCTGTTCTACCTTCTGGAACGGTTGCGGCTGGCTTTGGAGAACCCCGACGAGACGGCCAGGGTAAAGCTCATGGTGGTCGATGAAGCGTGGCGCTACCTCCAAGACCCGGCTGTACTTTCCTATCTCGCGGAAGCCGCGAAGACATGGCGCAAGAAAAACGCCGCGCTGATTATCGCCACGCAAAGTGCCGTGGACGTGACCGGGACCGCGGGGGCGGAAGCCTTGCTCGAATCCATGCCGACCAAGCTGTTTCTCGCCAACCCCGACTTGCCGGACAAAGCCGCCGAAACCTTCCGGCTCAACCCTTCCGAAGTCAATACCATTCGAGGCTTGATCCCCAAGCGCGAGCTTTATCTACGCCGCACCGACGCGGCGGGTATCTTGCGGCTCGAAGTCGATCCGGCCAGCTACTGGCTCTATACCTCGTCGCCCGTCGATGCTCACAAGCGCGCCGAGGCAGTCGAACAATACGGCCTCGTCGAGGCCATTGAACACCTATCCAGGAGGTAGCTCATGTTGAAAATCATTACACTCGTCACGGCGGCGCTCGTGGCGCTCACCATCCCGCTGACCGCTCAGGACAGCGGCCCGGTGTTGCACGTTGACGGAGGCCAGGATCAAATCGTACAGATTCGCGCCAAGACCCGGCACACCACCGTTATCGTGCTTCCCCAAACGGAAAACGTGCTGGATTTTGTAGTCGGAGATTCCGAATACTGGCACCTGACCGGAGCCGCGAATCTCGCGTTCCTCAAGCCCATTGCCGAGGGCGTCACGACCAACGTGGCGCTGGTCTGCGAATCCGGGCGCATCTACTCATTCCTTGTCACCGAGCAAAGCAAGGGACAGCCTCATCTTGTCGTTCGCATCGACCCACAGGGGGAGGCCGATCCGCGAATCTCGCCGGTCAAACATGAACCGGCCTTTGTAGCTCGCGGGCAGGTTGCCGCCTATCAGCAGATGGCGGAGACGGCCATCAAGACGGCCAAGGCCGCGCAGATGGACGCGGATAGCCGCATCGCGGACACGGCGGCGCTGGCGGCGGGCGAGAGCGAGGCGTTCCGGGCGGACTATCCCACGCGGCTCAAGTTTCCCTACCGATTGGAGGACAAGGCGCACAAGTGGCCGTTCCTGGTCGAGGGAATGTGGCACGACGGGCAGTTTACCTACCTTCGCTCGAACGCCCAGGAGTCGCCCGCGCTGTACGAAGAAAAAGACGGGAAACCGTCGCTCGTGGCTTACGACCTTGGCGAGGACGGACTGTACATCGCCCGTCACGTTTTGGGCCACGGCTGGTTGCAGATCGGCAAACAGAGAGTACGGTGGCGCTTCGCCGCGCCGGAGATCGGGCCATGATCGAGTGGAAGCGGCTCTATGTAAAACCAGCAGGATCGCTGCCGGGCGGCGTCGTCACTCAATGGGGTGTGGGAGCCATCACGGTTTTCGTTCTTCTGTTCCTGACCTACTGGATTTGGCTCGGCGGCGGGGAGCCGGCGGAGCTTCCCGGAGCCACCGAGACGGCCACAACCGCGCCGCGCAGCTTTACCGATCAGATGACAGCGCGGGTGGACGAGGAAACGATGCGGGCCGAAACCAAGCGGGCGGCGGCGGATCGAGCTTTGCGGGCGCGGCAACAACAGCAAGCCAACGTCGCCGGAGTTACTGCCGCCAACCAAGCGGCGCTACTTGCCGGGCCGAGTCCCGACACCGGGCAACCCTACACCCAGGAAGAATGGCAACTCCGGGAGCGCTTGCGCCTGGAAGCCGTTGAGCGGCGCAGCCGTTCGCTGCGCAGTTCGCCGGTCGCACAGACCTACCGGAAACTGGACGGCAGCGCAAGCGGCGGCAAGCGCATCGTTGACGATCCTGCACCCGCAAAAGATGAAGGCGCGGAAGCCCTGCAACACGCGCTTGACACAATGCGGACGGTCACGACCGGCCTTGAAGATGAAATCGCGGCGGAGGCCCAAGCGGATCAAGCGCTTATCGCGGCACTCCGCGGAACGCCGACCACGCCGGAAGCCGCCCCGGTTGTTCCCGCCGCGACTGCGGGCAGCGCCACGGCGCGAGATTACTCTGTTGCGGCGCGGGTCGAAGCGCCACAAGACCCTCCCGGCTGGGAGCGTATCCATGAAGGCTCGTTTTTGGAAGCGGCGCTGGTAACACAGCTTTCCGGCGACTTCCCCGGCCCGGTGCTGGCCGTGGTTGCCGTTCCCTTCTACTCGGCGGATCGGCAGCGTATCCTGGTGCCGCGAGGAACGCGGATTATCGGCACCGCTCAGGCCGTGACAAACCAGGATCAATCGCGGCTGGGAGTTGGTTTCGACCGCTTGATCTACCCGGACGGACGCTGGGTTTCGCTCCAATTTCGGGGCCTCAATCAACTTGGCGAGGGAGCCTTGAAAGATCAAGTCAACCGCCACTACTTTTCCATGTTCGCCGCTGTCGGCGCGGTCGGCGTCCTGAGCGGCCTCACGTCGGCGCGGGGCAATCCTTACGAGGGCGGAGCGGCGGGCTTCCGCGCCAATGCCGGGCAGGGACTCGGCCAGGCCGCTACGCGCATCCTGGATCGTTTCTTGAATCGTTTACCCAACATCACTATTCACGCCGGACACCGGCTCCGCGTCTGGTTCACATCCGACGTGCTGGTTCCCCGGCCCACAAAAGGAGACTGAAAAATGAAACACCGAATTTTGACCGCAGTGGTTGTTATCCCACTCTTTATCATCATGACCACCACGCCCGCTCACGCCGTTTTCGGATCGATCCTAGCAGGCATCCAGCGGGCCATGATGATTTCCAATCAGATAACTCAGATTTACAACGACACCATGGAGAAGATCACGTTTGACGGCCAACTCACCGAAATGATAGGTCAGGCGGCGCACCTGAAAGAACAGGCGCTTGGAACCATCGGGGCGCTGACCGATCCGTTCACCAAACTGGCTTCTCTGCCGACGAAGTTTATCGGCATTGGCCTGTCGTGGAAGAACGATTTTACCGGCATCCCTCGCGGCATTGCGTCGAGTGTGGAGAACATGGGCGAGACCGGCAAGAGCTTTCGGGAATCGTGGAAGCAACGCCTCACCGCCGCCGATACGGTATCGGAGGCGGACATTCTTAATCTGTACCAGGGCAGTCGCCCGGAGATCGCGGCGCGGGCTTCGCGTGGTTATCTCGCGGCGCGGGAGGACAGCGACAATCGGCTGGTCCTCGATCACGCCACGAGCGAGGTAGCGACAAATCTCATTGTCGCGGCAAAAGATGCCGTGGACTCTTACGAGCGCTTGCGGGAAAACATCAACACATCCAACACCGCTCTTGCTCAATCGCAAGTCACCGGAGCAGTGACGCAAGGGCACCTCACCGCTGCCATGGCTCAGTTGATGGCATATCAGGCGGCGAAGGAAGCGGCGGAGGGTTACGAACGCGAGATCGCCCGGCGCGAAGCGCTGGCGCGGCGGGTTGTCTCAGAACAGCAAGCCGAGATCACCTTCGCGGCGCACCAGGCCGGGCTTGATGCCAGGCGGCAAACCCTGCGGGACGGCTTGCTCTTTCAGATTCCGACGCTCTATGGCGGGAACAATTAGTGATAGTCAATTGCTCTAATGCAACTCCAACTCAATCCCAACATCCCGACCAATCTTTCGCCCGAAGACATGAGGGACTTCAAGACCTTCCTCGATCACGCCCTGGACGCACTCTCGGCGGCGGCGGGCGGCGAGATATTCACCATGGGCAATGCGATGTTGGGCTTTCTCGCCGTCATCGTTGTGGTGTTGACCGGGCTGAAGACCGCCTTCAGTGGCAACATTCAGCCGTGGGAACTGGTGCGGGTCGTCATTGGGGTGTGGATACCGTGGGTGATGTTGCAGTTCTACACGACCAACATTCCGGGTATGATCCACACCTTCCCAGGGATGATCGCGGCGGGGGGGAACTGGCTTCACGAACTGCTCATCGGTGACTCCCTCTACGCGGTTCAAACCGAACTTACAAACCTTTTTCGCTCGCTTGCGAAGGGTCAAGACGCGGCGGCGAAAGAGGGTGATCTACTAAGCATATTCACCAGCGGGCTTCATGCCTCGATGACGGCGGTTGCGGGGTTTGTAATGGTGATCTTCATGGCCCTCATGCTCCTTATCTTGGCCGCCGTCACCTACGCTCAAGTGATCTGGGCGCAAGTCGCCCTTGCCATCCTCATCATTCTGGGTCCGGTCTTCATTCCCTTTCTGGTGTTCGATCCGCTTTCGTTTCTGTTCTGGGGCTGGTTTCGAGCGATGCTTACCTATTCGTTCTACGCCGTGATTGCCGGAGCGGTTTTGCGCGTGTTCTCCGCCGTGGGAATCGCTTACATCACGAGCTTGGCTAACGCCAACCTGGATATCGAGAGCTTCATGGACGTGGGTATGTGGACGCTCGCGGTCGTGCCTTTCTTCATTGCCGGAATACTGGCAAGCCTCAAGTGCGGGGAACTCGCCTCGATGCTCGTCACCGGCGGCGGAGCAGCCGGAAGCGGTCTCATGGGCATGGCGACGACGGCGGGAATGGCTGCGGCCAGCGGCGGCGCGGCGGCGGCGGCGAAGGTGGGCGCGGGAGGGATCAAATGAAGAAGCCGAAAATCAAAGACGCCGGAGCCGAGTACGCCGAGATATGGGGCGAAGTCATCCACACCAACCGTCATCTACGGGTGATCTCCGTCGGGCTGGCTATCGGAGTGCTCTTGCTCATCGTCGTCGTCATTCGCATTGTCTCGGTCGAGCCGCCGCGCCCCATCGTCGTGAGGGTTGATGAAGTCGGGCGGGCGGAGGCCGTCACCTACCAAGCGATGGAAGCCCAGGCCGACCCGCTGGACCCCACCACCAAATACTTCCTCAACCGCTTTATCTATGACTTCTACTCACGGCGGCAAGCCACGGTTGCACAGAACTGGGCTCGCAGCTTGCGCTTCCTCAGTACGCAACTCGCCAACGCCTCGTTTCGCGCCGACAGCCAAAATGTCGCCCTTCTCGCGGCGGGCGTGGCGCGGGGTGAATTGCAAGTCGCCCGCGTCATTTTGAGGATTCAACCCAAACCTCAGCAGCCGCACAGCGCCACGGCCGATTTTGACCTCGTGCGGATGGAGATGGCAAACGAAGTGGGCCGGGAGCGCTGGACACTCTCGCTTCAATTCCAGTTCCTCCAACAAATCCCCCCGGAGTTGATCGTGTTCAACCCCATGGGAATCGTCATCACCTACCTACAAGGCGACCGGGCCACCGTCACCGGAGATCAATAGATGATCGAGCACTTGCGCGGGAGGGATCGCAAGCTGGAACCGCTCGGCTGGACGGGCCAGGACGCGGAATGGATCGCGCTGGTGTGCCTTCACAGCGGCATCTTTACGCGGGCGCAATTCTGTCACTACTTCGATACCCATAGAAAGCGGGCCGAGCGGTTTGTCAAGGTCTTGCTTGATCGAAAGGCGGCGGTCGAGAGTGAGTGGCCGCTACTCAACGGGGGAGGGAAAACGTGCCGAATATCGAGCAAGCTGATCTACCGGGCGCTGGGCGTCGAGGACATCCGCCACCGGCGCAAGGCCAGCAACCCGGTTATCATGCGGCGGCTTTTGTCGCTCGATTTTGTGCTCGAACATCCGGGTATGAACTGGCTCCCCGCCGAGCCGGAGAAGGTCGAGTTTTTTGAAAAGCTCGGCTTGCCGCTCCGCTTGATTCCGCGCCGGATTTACTACGGTGTGGCTGGCAACCAGAAGCGCTACTTTGCGCTCAAACTGCCCCTTGCCGTGGACCCTGAAACCGTCACCTTTGCCTACGTCAATCCGGGCCACCAGACGGATACCGAACTCCACTCGTGGGGAGCCGCGCATGGGCCGCTTTGGGATGCGCTCCGCAAGAAGGGGCGGCAGGTTCGGGTGATCGGGATTGCGGTTGAAAATACCACCGTGGATCGGACGGCGCGGCTGCTTGAAGCATGGGCGGCGGCGGAGCCAGGGACACCCGATGAAGGGCTGACGGTGAAGCAGGAAATCAAGGCGATAGACGAGGCGATGGTTGGGGAGGACGAGGAATTTCTAGCCCGGTACGGAGGATTCGCGAAAGCTGGGAGACGGTTTGTGGAACTCCAACGCCGCCCCGAAGCCAAGGTCACGGAAGGAGTCTCGATTGACGACTATTCGACATGGCGGGCCGTCCGCTTTGCGGACCCGGATGAAATCGGCTGAGAGAGAGGGGAAATCGGCGAATTTTGTTGTCCCAAAAGACCGCATGGTTTTTGCCCCAGGGTTAGAGGGGGGGGTGGGACAAAATTTCGGCTCAAGATATGGCGAAGCCGCTTTCCCCTATGTGCCTTATTCCGCTGTGGTTATCCGCTGTGAATCGGCCCCCACGCTTCGGACGCGGGAGAAAGGCGGGGACGAGAGCGACCCCCCCCCAAAAGCGGGGGGGCATGTGACCTTGAATAGACGCGCTGTGGGACACGCTTCTATCCGGCTCCATGGGGTCGCTCTCGTCCTCATTTATCCCTGCGGGAAGGCTCGGAACAGCCCCCAGGAGCGGCGCTGAAAGCACGGAGACGGACCTATGAAATGGCGCGAGGTCGGCCCTTATTTGACAGAGCTTTGGCACCGGCCCGCTGGCCCGATGAACTGGAAAAACCCGATCCGGGTTTTCGCCGTCGCGGGCTGGCTGGTAGTTCAAGGTTTCGTGCTCTTGGGCTGGGCCGGGTGGCGCGTGTTTCAAGGTTTCATGCTCTTGGGCTGGGCCGTGTTTCGCGCCGGGCAATTCGTTGTAGCGCTTCCGGCTCTGGTGCTCTTTCTTTTCGCCGGTCTGTGGTATGCCGTGTGGAGCTTTGTACGGCGTCCTTTCCCGTCGCTTGATGAAACCCCCTTGCTTGCTTTGGTGAACTACCACACCCCCAATTTCTTCGATTGGCTGGTGCTGTGGTACTACGTTTCGCCCTTCGTTGCCGTCATGCTGTCCGGGCTTATTGCCGTCACCGTTTGGAAGGTCTGGTTGGAGGGGCGGCGGCGCGACTTCGCACCCTTCGCCAAGCTCCCGCCGTGGCCGCTTGATCCCAAACAAAAGGCCCCGGCCATCGTCATCGGGGAGGTCCATCACCCGGTCGAGGCGCGGGAGATTTTCAGTCCCTCGTGGCTCACCATCCCGGAGCGCGGACTGTATACCGGCGTGGCGATCTTCGGAGCCGTGGGATCGGGGAAAACCTCGGCTTGCATGAACCCGTTTGCCCGCCAGCTTCTCGGCTGGCAAGCGGGCAATCCGCAGCTACGGGCGGCGGCGCTGGTGCTAGAAGTCAAGGGAGACTTCTGCCACGACATCCGCCAAATTCTGGTTGACGCGGGCCGTGGACAAGACTACATCGAGCTTGGCATGGACGCCCGCTCTCAATGGAATCCGCTTTCAGCTTGGTGGCTCGATTCCTACTCGCTGGCCTACACCGTTTCGAACTTGCTCAATCAGTTGTTCGGCAAGGGCAAGGAACCCTTTTGGCAGCAAGCCTATACCAATCTGGTCCGCTGGATCATCGAGCTTCACCGGGTCTTCCCGGAGCGCTGGGTGACGTTGCAACAGGTCTACCGCTGTGCCATCGACCCGGAGCTATTCGCGGCCAAGATCGAGGCGGCGGAGAAGCTGAGTGACGACCTGAACACAGGGACCGTTTTCGTGTTGCGGAGCACCTACAAAGCCCAACTCATAAACCTTGCCGAATGGAACTGGGTCGATGCACCGAAGAAGAAGGACGTGCAAGTCGTCTACACGCGCTCGGTGAAAGCGAAACTTGACAAGCTCAAGATCGCCCATGAGATCGTTTGGGAACCCGGACCCGGCGAAGATACCAGAGAGCGAGTCGAGGCCGTCAAGCGCTGGTTTGTCCACGATTGGCAAGCCCTAGACAACAAGATCAAGTCCTCGATTGTGGAGGGGGTTTCGGTGTTCCTTGCCATGTTCGATATGCCGGACGTGGCCAAGGTGTTTTGTCCCGCCGCGCCGCATATCACTGACGATCCTCAAGCCATTATCCTGCAAGCCCAAATCAAGCGGCTCAAGGCGGAGAAGGACGCGGCGGCGGACAAGGCGGGCGCAGCCAAGCCGGACGCGGACGAGGCGGGCGCGGAGAACGCGGGCGCGAAGAAGCACCAGGCGGCGGAGATCAGATACACATGCGAAGGGGTAACGAAGAAGGCGCAGAAGCCGAAAACCGCGAAAAAGCCGGAGCCGGTGAAGGGCGGCGGAGGCGGCGTGGGTGGTGACGGAAGCGGAGCCGGACGACAAGACACCCGACCCCGCAGCCGAGAGCGACCAAGCCGAAGGCACGGCCCCGATCTCGCGCCACCTCCCGCCGATCTATGAATTGATCGAGCAGGGCAAGGTGCTGGCCTTGAATATGCCCGCTGGTATCAACCCGGCGCTGGCCCGCGCCGTGGGCGTGATGCTCAAGAACGCTTGGCTACAGGCGCTTCTCATGCGCCCGGCCAAGATGAAGGCGAACCCGGGCAGCTACTTCCGGCCCGCCGTTTTTATCTGTGACGAATATCAAGCCTTCGCTTCGGTGGGCGAGGATGACCCATCAGGCGATGAAAAATCCTTTGCGCTGACCCGGCAATGCCGCTGCATCCCGATTGTCGCCACGCAATCTATTTCCTCGTTGCGGGCCGTCTTGGGAAGCTCGGAAGCGTGGCGCTCGCTGTTGCAGACACTCCGTACACGAATCTTCCTATCTCTCAGCGACGACGCCAGCGCCAAGATTGCGTCGGAGTTGTGCGGCCAGGTGGCGAAGATCAAGGAATCCTACACCATCAGCGAGACTTCTAAACGCTCGGAAGTCTCCCCGCTCTCAGGCCGGGCCGGAGGCGGAGGCGGGAGCATGGGCGCAACCAAGTCATTCCGGGAGCAACGCGAGGCCGTGTTTCACCCGCGAGACTTCGCCTTGCTCTCAAACTGTCAAGCCATCTGTCTGCCCTATGACGGGGCGCAGTCGCTTGAGCCTCGCCGCGTCTACCTCAAACCGCACTATCTACCAGCCGAACACTCCTATTGGAGAGCGAAGGAGGCGGGCCAAATATGAGCGCCGCGAGCGGACTGGAACATCTCAAACCGTTTCTACCGGGCTTGGAAAGCGTCCTGGAAGATTCCGAAGTGAGCGAGATCATGATTAACGGCCCCGGTAATGTATGGGTCGAGCGGGCCGGACGGCTGGCCGTACACGCCGCGCCGGACCTGGACGAAGCGGCGCTGTTACGGGCCGCTATCCATATTGCCCGTCCTTTGGGACTGGACCCGTCAACCTCTCCCATTGTCGATGCCCGGCTCGATGACGGATCGCGGGTTGCTATCTGCGTTCCGCCCGCCAGTCCTCAAGTCGCTATCACCGTTCGCCGTTTCGGAAAGCGGGCGTTCTCGGCGGATGATCTCGTGAAGCAAGGCGCACTCCCCGAAAACGTGCGGGCCGAAGCCGAGCGGGTGTTGCGGTCCCGGCGCAACATCCTGGTTTCAGGCGGAACCGGATCGGGCAAGACCACGTTGCTCAATGCGCTCATTGAGCTGCTGCCCGATGACGAGCGGATAGTTGCCATCGAGGACACCTTGGAGCTTCGCATCGAGCGCTCGAATTGCGTCCGATTCGAGGCTCGCGGTTTGCAGGAAGGAGCGGTCACGATCCGCGATTTAGTCCGCCACGCGCTACGTCACCGCCCGGATCACATCGTCGTGGGCGAGGTTCGCGGCGGAGAGGCGGCGGACCTGCTGCAAGCCCTCAACACCGGCCACGGCGGATCGCTGACGACCGTACACGCCAACAACGCCGAGAGCGCCTTATCCCGGATCGCCAGTTGCGCCATGCAAGGCGGCGGGGAGCTTCCCTGGGAAGTCACCTGTAGAGGCGTAGTGGACGGCATCGCCATGGTGATTCACATGACGCGCCACGAGGGGCGGCGATTCGCCGAAGAAGCGGTTTTCGTCAAAGGCTACGAAGCGAGGAACAACCAATGGGACATTCAAAGAATCGCGGTCGAAGGCGCTTGACCCTGCCCCTGCAACTCAGGGCCAAGATGATCGGCCTCGCCATGTTTATCGGCGGATTCATGGGCCTGATTACCAGCGCCCAGCTTGATCCGATTTCCGCCCACGTCGAGCGGGTGATTGACGGCGACACCATTCACGTTCGGTTTGAGGGCAAGAGCTACACCGTCCGGCTTATCGGCGTGGACACCCCGGAGACGAAGCACCCCACCAAAGCGGTGCAGTATTTCGGACGGGAGGCAAGCGCCTTCACCAAGGCGGCGCTCGAAGGTAAGACGGTGCTGCTCCAAAAGGACCGCACCGGAGATACCGTAGACCGCTACGGGCGCTGGCTTCGCTACGTCCTGCTGGACGGAGACAACTTCAACGCCCGGCTCATCCGCCACGGCTACGCTCATGCTTACCGGCGCCTTCCCTTCTCCAAGCGGACGGAGTTTATACGACTGGAAGAACAAGCGCGGCAGCGAGGAATCGGCTTATGGGACCGCCGCTAGGATCGCGGCTTCGCACACTCGGCCACCTGTTGCACCTTGCACGATTCGGGCGGCTCAGTTTTCACACCAAGCCGCTGCGCTCCATTGATCGAGCATTGCCGGGCGAGGCTCAATGGTGACATGCCTTCCGGGGTTGCGCCAAATCGCTTTCGCGCCGTCCGGCGGACGGGTCTAGGTTGCGCCATGTTCTCGCGCTTCCCGTCGCCGGTCCCGGTTTGGGCCGACGCAAGGCCAGCGCCAGAACGCTTAGCTCGCCTTCGGCGTCTGTCACTCAACCTTAGCTTTTGTCGGCCCTGCCCGTCACCGGCGGGGGCGGGGCCGTGGTGGTCGGCCAGTGAACATCGTCGAGCATGGCTTCGTGCAACGATGTCAGGATGCGCTCGAATGCGTCGTGGCCACTCATGGCGATGTCTTCCTTCAGTCATAAGAAGGTCAACTGAAGAATGTCAACTGACCGCCGCGGAGTCGAGCCGACATCGATCTGGAGTCCAGAGAGTGGAGCGTTGCGGTGGAATGGATGGAGCACACGCGGGAGTACCGGGTGCCGGGACTGATCAACTCCAAGACAGAGGAGAAGGTCGAATGATCAATCAGCCGGAGGAACGCCCGCTATCTATCGGGTCTGCCGTACAGTTCACTCACAAGGGGAAAACAATCCACGGACATCTCCTCCAAAGGCAGGGCCGGCGCCGCTTCGCGAAGGTCGTCGACACCGCAGAGCGGACCTGGAACGTCCCCGAGTCAATGTTAAAGCCCTCGGGAGGAGCGCGACGAGCCACGATCATCACGCGGCACGACAACGCACGCGCTGACTACCGCGTGGGGGACAAGGTGACGTTCACAAGTCCCGACGGACCAAGGCGTGGCGAGATCGTGAAGTTCAACCCGAAGAGCGCCAAGGTACGCTGCGAAGAGACAGGCTGGAACGTCTCCTATGGCTTACTCCACAGGGCGGGAAAGGAAAGCGCGAGGAACGGTGCGGAGAGGCTGAACGGCGTCGCGGGAATGGCGAGGCGGTTGATGGACGAGCATGGGCTCACGGGCTGGACGCTCGCGTTCGGCGAGGCCAGGAAACGCCTTGGCGTCTGTCATTTCCGACACCACGTGATCTGGATCAGCCGCACCCATGCCCTGGAGGGAAGCGAGGAGCAGATCCGGGACACCGTGCTACACGAGATCGCACACGCGATCGCGGGACACGAGGCTGGCCATGGACCGCTGTGGAAGGCAACAGCACGGCGAATCGGGGCAACACCGAGGGCGAAGACCTATGAGAGCCAAACGAGCTAAGGCGAGATGATGTCTCTCCCGGCGATGACGAACCAATCAGCGTCGCATAGAGGCATCGCCAATCAAATCCCTGGATTCTTTAGGTACGGCAACTCTGGCGTTGTCCTTCACCTCGATCATCAGGCGGCAGTGGTCGCTCGGTCCCCACTCCTCAATTTCGTTCATCGCCCGCACTGACACCTTCTCGTGGAACCCGCGCGACGCGAACGCGTAGTCCAATTGATTGACCGCGGTTTTCGGCCCGGTCCCCGGCCGGTAGTACGTCGGCACGTTCTTCGTGTCCGGCGGCACGTCGTCTGGCCCCGATTTCGCGCACCGCCCGTGCGGCGCCTGCGGACCCAGGAACTCCAGCCCGAGCGCCTGCATCCGATCCCACACCGTGCGGTCCCGTGTTGGCAGCGACAACCTCGACCCGGTCGCCCCATAGAACATGTTCAGATCACCCGCCGCCAGGATCCTCTGCTTCGTCGGGTCGGCGTGACCGATGAACGCGGACAAGTCCGAAAGGATCCGATGTGCAGAGGCATCCGCGTACCCGACACGCCATCTGCTCTTGGTAGACGGATGGGGCTTCAACCAGCGTGCGTACATCGAGACTGCCACAAATGACGCGTCCGCATTGTCGCGCGGAGTCACCCTCGCGGCGGCGATGGTGCCGATGCCACTGACGCCAATCGCCTCCTCACCGAGGTCGCTGGTCGGTGGGACCTGTCGGTACGGCTCGACGGTGATGCGATCGGACAGCTTCACGACCAGCGGCCAGCGGTCGTACAAGTGCCGGTTCCAGAACACCCCGTCCACGTATTCGATCCGGTCCACCACGTCTCCGGGCGGGCTTCCCGCCTCCTGCAAGAGCGCCACATCCGCAGCACCGTCGCTGGCCATCTGCACCAGTTCGCGCCACGGCTTCTCGCGCTTCCCGATGTTCCAGCTCACGACCTTGACCATCCGACCACCTCCGCATCCACTGTCTCACCGCGTCGCCACGGCCGCGTCTTCTGCGGGTGGCTCAATGTGCATGGTGGATATTTTCTCGTCTTGAAGTCGTCTACCGTGCAGCAGCTAGTTCCAAGGAATCACGGTTTCCGTCTCAGCTCCTCAAAGCCCCCAGCACGGGCGGCAGGTCGAACAGGGCCGGTCCCCCAAGCCTTGTTGCACGGATAGGGATGGAAACGGAATTCCCCCTTTCCCCAAGCGGTAGTGTCAGGCGATGCGTTCGAACACAGGCCGTCCGAGCGCGGTCATTGTGTTCAGGACTTTTCGGCCGAGTTGGATCTCCGTGATCTGCCTGGAGAAGCTGCGGAATTTGAGTTTGGGGCCGATGACGCTCTTCCAACGGCCCATCTGCGTTTCTATTCGGCTGCGCTGGTTGTACCCTGTTGCCGTCTGCCAGGCCATGCGGCCGTTGCTGCGGATTTGGGCAATATGGCGATCCCGAACGGTCGCATCACGCGCCGATTGCAGGCGGATCACTGCGTCCTTTGGCGGCGGTATGACCACATCCAGGGTCTCCCCATACCGCTGCCTCAGCAGATTTCGTGTGGACGCTCCATCGTAGGCGCCGTCAGCCAGAAAGCCCGTGACCGGGGCATCCAGCTGATCCAGGAGGCTGGGTAAGGCTGTGCTGTCTCCAACGTTATCGTGAGTCAGAGCGGCGCAAACAATCGCCCCGCTGGCGAGGTCCAGTCCGAGGTGGAGCTTGCGCCAGCGGCGGCGTATTCCCTTGGTGTTATGCTTCTGCGCTAGCCATTCGCCCTCGCCGAAGATCTTGAGGCCAGTACTGTCGACCAGCAGATGGATAGGCACAGATCCTGCTTGCCTCATCACCTGAGCGATGCTCACCCCGTTTGCGCGACGCGACAGCGTGGAGTAATCCGGTACCCGTATATCCAACCCCATGAGCGTGCCGATGGAACCCATAAGCCCCTGTGTCTGACGCAGTCCAAGATGGTATGCCGTGCGCAGCATCAGGCATGTCTCGATCGCCAAATCCGAGTATCTGCGCTGACCACCCCGTGACGTGCGGCGCGGCGCGCTCCACACACTTTGAGCCTCCTCACTGACCCAAATCGTCAGGTCACCCCGTTGGCGCAAGCTCTCGTTATATTCCGCCCAGTTGATCACCCGGTACTGCACCTTATCAAACTTGTGCCGGCGTGCTGCGTTGAACTTATGTGGCATTTAGACTACCCCCAGCGTTGAAAAAACCAATGATAAGACATCCTTCGGGATGATCCATGCAACAAGGTCCATCGTTGGTGCGTCGAGGCGGTGGACGCTAAACTCCATCGGCGTCGCGGATTCTCATTGGGGATTCTCGTACTTCTCAAGCAGCGTATCGAGGGCTTCAAGCCCGAGCGCCTGAAGGGTTCGATCCTGTTCGAGCCCAAGTCGCTTGAGTCGCTTAAGCGTCTCGGGCACCACGTGGATGAGCACGCCGCGTTTTCCCGCGCGGCTTGCGGCGCGCCGGCGCGGCTCGGTGGTCGGTCCAAGCGCGCCGGCAGTGCGTTCCGGCACGGGAGGGTGTGCCGCACCGTGTACGGCGGCGGCGAGGAGGTTTTTGCGACGGTTCATGGGGCTTCTCCTGTAAGGGTGTGCATCACGAAGCGATAGAGGGCGTTAAGTTCACCCGCGGACTTGCCGGCGGGTTCGAATTCGGTAGCGGTGAGCCCAACCGTGAAGGCATGCACGTGAGCGATGCGCTGGCGCATCACTACGGGCGCGGCGGCGAGGTCGTAGCCTGCAAGCGCGGCCAGTGCTTCATCGGCGAGCGGGCCTTGGACGGGCGCAGCGTTGAGAACGGCGACGGCGTGTGCGCTGGCGATGCGGACCAGATCCACACTCGCCGCAATCGCGTGCAAGTCGGCCGTGCTGGCGCGACACGGGATCAGCACGAGGCCGGCCGCACGTGCGGCGGCTAGGGCGGCATCTGCGCTGTGCGGGGCGGTGTCAAGGATCGCGAGGGCAGCGCCAGCGGCACGTGCGGCATCAAGCACCGGGGCGATCCGGGTGGCCGGGGCGGTGGTGACGACAGGGGTCTCGGCGGCGCGCAAATCGCCCCACTTTGCGGTGGAGGCCTGCGGGTCGAGGTCGACGAGCACGGTCGATAAGCCGGCGCGTTCGCCGGAGACGGCGAGGCCAGCCGCGAGGGTCGTCTTCCCTGCCCCGCCTTTCTGGGAAACCAGTGCAATGACTTTCACTCTAACACTGTATCATCCTACCAAGATACGATGTTAGCAAATAACTTTCATGCTAGCCCACGGGGTCTCCATACCTTACTGCGAGATGAGCGGCCATGGTCGGTATCGTGCTATCACACTATCTTGATAGTATGATAGTTTCTGTGAGAACCACGTACGTCCCCCGGTTCTATGTTCTCCTTTGCTAATAATTGTGTATTATGGTAATATACAACGTGGTGGTCGATTTAGCGCGGATTGTCGGCTTTCAATGGAACGAGGGCAACGCACGGAAAAGCTTCGACAAGCACGGTGTCAGCCAAGCCGAAGCGGAGCAAGTGTTCTTCAATGAACCGTTTCTAGTTGTTGAAGACGTCAAGCACAGCCGCCCCGAGCCTCGGTTTCATGCGCTCGGCGTCACCAATTCAGGGCGGCAACTGCATGTAACGTTCACACTCCGCGGGGAGAACACCAAGATCCGTGTGATCTCCGCGCGAGACATGCATCGCAAGGAGCGATCCCGTTATGAAAAAGAAACGTAGACCTATTCCCGCCTTCAAAAGCGAAGCGCAAGAGCAGGCCTTCTGGGAGAGTCACGACTCCAGCGGTTATGTCGATTGGAGCCAGGCTGAACGTATTCGTTTTGCCAATCTCAAACCGTCAACCCAGACGATTTCTCTCAGGATGCCGGTCGATCTGCTTGAACAGATCAAGATAGCGGCACATAAACGAGATGTTCCCTACCAGTCGCTGATGAAGGTCTGGCTGTCCGAGAAGGTCGAAGCGTAGGTCAGACTTTCGGGTATCGGGTCCGCAGTCATGGTTTGTATCACAATAGTATACTATCACGATATATTACTATCATGCTAGTTTTGTGAGGTGCCTGCTGATTTACGTTCAAAGCGACGCGAGCGCTTTCTGGGGCATCTCTCGCGCCTGTCGCAACTCGTGCAGAGGCATGGCTACACGAAGCGCCGCCTTCTTGGCGGCTCGTGGATACCCGGAGGTAGACGGCGATGGCTCGACGGTTCGCGCGGCCATTATGTGCGATTCCATCGGTGCGCCGCACAGGATAGGTCCATTCGAAGATCTCAAGCGCTCCCCTGTTTTGTCTGAGGGGCATGGGAGAATAAAGCCATGCAGAGCAAAGAAGGATTGCTTCCCGCCGCCGAAGTTCTCTCCGGCCTAGACGGCCCGGTCCAGGCGATCCGCGACGCATCGCCCCAGGCGTTGCACCACTACACCCGCTTCGATCAGGTGAACCAGCTTGTCTCGGCCAGCGAAGCGGACCCCGATCTCGGCTTCATGGCGCGGCTGTTGGTGCTGTGCTCCCTGCCTCGCACCAACCCCGGCAACCGGCTCCAATACAAGCGCGTCAACGGGCCATTCACGCTCTACATGACGGCGAGCGGCGGCAACAATCTCCCGTTCGGCAACCTGCCGCGCCTGTTGCTGGCCTGGGTCTCAACCGAAGCGGTACGCACTGAGTCCCGCGAGATCAGCTTGGGCCGTTCGCTCTCCAGGTTCATGCGAAAGCTTGGTATGGAAGATCGAAGCGGAAGTCCTCGCGGCGACCGGACGCGGCTCCGCAATCAAATGAAGCGTCTCTTTGGTTGCAGCGTCCAGTTGATCTACGAGGATGAGCGGGTCACGGCAAGCATGACTTCGCCTGTTGCCAGTCGCGCCGAGTTCTGGTGGAACGAGCGTAAGCCCGATGAGCCGGTGCTTTTTAATAGCAAGATTCGCCTGGGCGAAGACTTCTTCAACGAAATCATCCGTCACCCGGTGCCGCTCGACATGAACACCCTCAAGGCCCTCAAGCGTTCTTCGTTGGGCCTCGATCTCTACCTGTGGTTCAACTACCGCACCTTCGCGCTCAAGCGCCCGCAGCGGCTCACTTGGAAGCAGTTGTACCAGCAGTTCGGAGCGCACCCGGCCCAAGCCAGCAACAATGTGACCGTTCAAAACTTCCGCCGCAAGGTGCTCCGCGAGTTGAAGAAGATCAAGCTGGCCTGGCCGGAGTTGAACTATGCGACGGCCAAAGGGGTTTTGATCCTCTTGCCTTCGACCCCGGCGATTCCTCCGTCAGATCAAGGTCAGCTAGCAAGCTAATCTCCCTATTCCGGCCTCTCAGCGGCCCGTCAGCGGCTTTTCTGCGCCGGGTTGGACTCTCGGTATGCTTTGAGCCACGCAAGGGCCACAAGGCCGCAAGTCGCTTATTTCCACAGGCTTGGGTGATCCTGGGCAGTTTTCCACGGTGAAACGGGACACACATACAAGTAGTTAAAGAACAAGTAGTAGGAGCGACTAGCCTGTGGATAACTCGCTGAAAACAAAAGAGAAAACACCCAAGAGAGGGGCTAACGCCCCTCCCAAAAAGGCAAAATCAAAACCTTTCTTATACATAAAGAACTGAAAACAACAGACTTACGGCAAACCGCGGCGGAACGGGCAAGCGAACCGACAACAAAACCCAACCCAAAACCAGAATCAAAACCCCGGATAGCCTCCGCCAAGGGGCGAGTCAAGCTGCTGGCGCGGCTCCTACGCTGCGCTACGGCCCTGCGGGTGACAGCGCCCCTCGGCTACGGCTCAAGGCGTCTGGTATGGCCGAAAGGCTCCCTTTCGGCCCGTCTACGACCCGAAGCCTAACAACCAGGCCCATCCACCCCCTTTCCCCTCGTGAACAGCGTCACCCCTCGGATCGGCCCGGAGCCGTCCAGGGCGCGAAGCGGCGAAGCGAACCCTGGACGGCGAGGACCGATCCGGGATCATCCAGGGCGAGGGGAAAGGGGGGCGAGAGCGGCCACTCTGTTAGTTGAGTTGGGAGAGCGGGTCAAGGCGTGGGAGAAGGAGCGGGACCGGGAGTGGGTCCATGGGGGAGGGTACGAGAGGGCCAGGGACGAGAGGACCGCCCAGATCACAAAGAAATACTCCCACGCGGCGGGGCCGCAAATCAGCAATACGCCCCGCTCGCCTCAGCCCACACGCGGACACGAGCGCGACGTGGGGCCGAACCGGTAATGGCTGGCATCCACCAAACACTCAGAGAAGCGCGGGGCCTCTATGCGGAAGCGCTCAAGCTGCAAGAAGCGGTGCTTGCCAGCCACCGGGACCTCGAGGGCTGCGTGGCCCAGATCCAGATGTGGCACGAGTCGCTGGAGGCGTTGGCGGCGCGGGTCGAGACATTGACGGTGCGGCTCAAGAATCTAGGGAGTGGCTTTCTAGCCTTGGTGTTCATGCTCTGCATCGTGGCCGGGTTAGCGGGCGGTTTTCTCGCGCTGATGATATTCCGGCTCGCTGGTGGATGAGACAAATAGTGATTCAAGAAAAGAAAGACGAAGTCGGCGAGAAATACCTGACGGTGGACAGCGAGGATGACTGGCACGAAGCCCTGCGGCGCGGGCGGTGGATTGAAACGCCGCTGCAGCTTGCGGAGCAGATCGGAGTGCCTATGAACGAGGATGTGGGCACTCTTGCCGACATCAACGCGGCGGGTGCGGGGTGGGGCTGGCCCCCAATCCTCTCGCTTTGGGGGAAGTTCGGCAGCGACTACGCCCGCAGGGTCAGCGATGATTTCATCGAGCAGATCAAGCAGGGGGTCGCGCCCTGGCAGCAGCCCTGGCCGCCGGGCGAGCGGGTCGCGCCGGAGAACTTCTCGAGCGGCAAGAAGTACACCGGCGGCAACAGTGTCTACCTGATGAGCCGGAGCATCCAGCAAGGGTTTGGTGGCGACAATTGCTGGGGCACTTATCGACAGATTGAAGCCGCCGGCGGTCACGTCCGCAAAGGCGAGAAAGGCACGCGGGTCTTGTTCTGGACGCAGCAGAAGGCGCGGCCCATGACCCGGCAGTACACGGTTTTTAACGTCCACCAGGCCGATGGGCTTGCCCTTCCGCCACGCTGGGGGCAACCGCCGCACGAATGGGTGACGCATGGCGAAGCGGAGAAGGTGATTGTGGCGAGCGGGCCGACGGTCGAGCACGTCCACGGAGATCGGGCCTACTACCGCGTAGCCGAGGACAAGGTGGTACTCCCGAAACACGATCAGTTCCCCACGCGGAACGGCTACTACCAAATGGCGCTCCGCGAAACCCCACCACCGGCGCGGCGGGGCTTCACCGTTGCCGATCAGGTGAACCAGCTTGTCGGGGCCAGCGAAGCGGACCCCGATCTGGGCTTCATGGGCCGCACGATGGCGCTGTGCTCGCTGCTCCGCAGCAACCTCGGCAACCGCCTTCAATACAAGCGACAGAACGGCCCCTTCACGCTCTACATGACGGCGAGCGGCGGCAACAAGCTCCCGTTCGGCAACCTGCCGCGCCTGTTGCTGGCCTGGGTCTCAACCGAAGCGGTGCGGACCCAAAGCCGCGAGATCAGCTTGGGCCGTTCGCTCTCCGAGTTCATGCGGGCGCTGGGGGTCTACAGCAGCAGCGGGGGAAAGTACACCCGGCTCCGCAATCAAATGAAGCGGCTGTTTGGCTGCACCGTCTCGATGACCTACGAAGACAAGCACGGTGATCAATTCGTATCCTCGTTGATCGCCGAGCGGGGCGAGTTCTGGTGGAACGAGTGCAAGCCTGACGAGCCGATGCTGTGGGACAGCAAGATTTTATTTAGGTGAGGCGTTCTTCAACGAGATTATCCGCCACCCTGTACCGCTCGATATGAACACCCTCACGGCGCTCAAGCGTTCTTCGCTGGGCCTCGACTTGTACCTCTGGCTGGTGTACCGGACCTTTCCGCTTCGCGCTCCGCTACGTCTCACCTGGCGGCAGGTGTACCGCCAGTTCGGGGCACACCCGGACAACGCCCACGACAAGAAAACCGTTCAAAACTTCCGCATCAAGGTGCTGCGCGAGTTGAAGAAGATCAAGCTGGCCTGGCCGGAGTTGAACTACGCGACGGCTCCGGGCGTCCTCCCGCATCCCTCGAAGCCCTCCATATCAAACCGGCAGAGCAACTTCAGCTTGTGGAATAGGGGGTTGCGATAGCCGTCATGACCTCTTTGGTGGCCCAGAATCCGCTCCCGGCCCGAAGGCCGGGATAACCTCTGTTGCTCCAACCTCGTTTTCTCTTTTGCCATCGTACCGCAACCCATTTGGTAACATTACACAGAACAAATACTATGTGGGAGAGAAAAAAGGCCCCGGCGGGAGAGGGACAAAGCTTGGCTCAAATCGGAAAATCACTGAAGTTGAAAGGCGAGATCACGGGCAACGAGGATCTCTACATCGACGGCGAGGTAGAGGGCAGGATCGAACTCAAGGAACACAGCCTGACCGTAGGACTCAACGGTAAGGTGCATGCCGATGTCTCAGCCCGTTCGATCACGATCCTCGGGCATCTGCAGGGCAATGTCAAGGCAGGCGAGAGGACTGAGATCCGCAAGACGGGCTCTTTCGAGGGAGAGTTGTTGACAGCCCAGATTGTGATCAAGGACGGCGCTGTTTTTCGCGGCAGCATCGCCCTCGACAAGCCCGGGCAGAACGCAGCGAACACTCCAGCGGCGGATGGCCCGGCCCGCACTGCACGGAAGCAGAAGGGTCCGGGTACTCCGCGAATCGTGGCGACCACGCCGAACCTCGGCGCTTCAATGGCCCCCAGGCCGTAAACACTCGTCGGTTCGAGCGTCAGGGACACCGAAACACTGATTGAGCGGAAAGACATTCGCACGATCTGGCTCAGACCCCGCAAGACGACCCGCTACAAGTATCGGCTGCTTGGCTTGCTGGTAGGCATTCCCGCCGGATTTGGGGCGGGTGCGGTTTCTTCTCTCGCTTGCTGCCTTCACGATGGCGCAAGTGGTAGCGAAGCCCTGGGCAACGTGGTATTTTTCGGCGCATTGATAGCAGTGCCCTATTGGTTCTACAAGCTCGGAGCGCGGGCCGACCGCCGGGCGGTACGGGCAAGCGGCGCGACAACAAAATCAACCCCCAAAACCAGAATAAACCCCGGATAGCCTCCGCCAAGGGGCGAGTCAAGCCGCTAGCGCGGCTCCTACGCTGCGCTACGGCCCTGCGGGTGACAGCGCCTCTCGGCTACGGCTCAAGGCGGCTGGTATGACCGAAAGGTTCCCTTTCGGCCCGTCCACACGGCCCGAACCCCCCCCTTTTCCCTCGTGAACAGCGCGTCTCTCCAGATCGGCCCGCAGCGGTCCAGGGCGCGAAGCGGCGAAGCGAACCCTTGACGGCGAGGACCGATCTGGAATCAGGCGAGGCGAGGGGAAAGGGGGATTTCTTGCCCACTAGGGTAGCGCCCACATTCGTGTTGAAATACAACATAAGGACCCGTTCCTTAGTGGACCCCGGCGTGATCGAGGACATACTGGCCGTAGAGAATGACGTTGTCCCATTCGATCGGGCTGACGTGCTGGAGCAGGGTTGCGTCGATGCCTTCCTCGGCGATAGCCCCCGAGCGCAGAATCCGCATGATCTGCTTGGCTTGCCAATATTTCCGACGATATCATAGACGGGACCGGACGCTCTAATGCCGCCAGATTGGTATCGGCGCAAGCCGCGCAAGCGCATCCAGCCGGACGACAAGGTTCCCCTTCGGCTGAGCGGACGCGAACGCGAACTGATCGCCGACGAGACTTTCGCCCCTGACTACCTCACAAACCGCCTGCGCCTGGTTCCCGTAGGCGAAAAGCGCCCCGCCGCCGCCTTCACGCTGGACGAATGGGAGGAGCTTCACGGCTACGTTGCGGCGGCGGCCAACCACTGTAAGAATCGGAAGCTCGAAGACAAGTTGTATCGAATCTGTGAGCGCGTTCAAGAGATCCTCGATACCCATACCGACAAGGAAGACTGAGGTGGCTTTAGGGGTCGTCGCAGAAAACGGGAAAATCGTACGTTAAGCCCCTACCCACAGCACCCCCGTTGCGCCTGAGTCGGCGCGAAGCGGCGAAGCGAACCCTTGACGGCGAGGACCGATCTGGAACGATTCGCGGTGAGGGAAAGGAGATCAGAGCCAACCGAGCTTCTGAGCCAGTACACCTGGGCTCAACTGCTCATCCTTGAAATTGTGCGATAGCTAACCCGGCCTACGGACCCTCATCCGGATAGTAGCCGGAGCCGACCAGGATCGGCAGACCATAGACCACGACCCTCTTGACGAAAGTCACCTTGCGTGCCAGCCTCCTGGTGGAAGGGTTTACAGCCGAGTAGTAGAGGAAGGATTCCCCGAAGGCGTCCCCCACACTTACGAGATCCTGACCTTCAAGCGATGTGTTGATGTAGGGATCCAGCTCGGATACGCCGTACAACCGGCTGAAAGGATCTCCGTTGAACAGAGAGCTTCCGTAGGCGTCCACGCCGAACAGGTAGATCGAGCCGTTCCCCCAACGCGGATCGGTGGTCAGGGACCGGACGGCGAAGTATCCCTGCGACTCAAGCTCCATGGCGGCGCAACGGACAAACTCCTGCAGCTTCTCTTTGGAAGGATCAGCGTCAAGCCCCATGGCGTTGACCTCTTCACTTCTGCACGTTCCGGGTAGGTCGCGGCGATAGATCCCCGCGCCGATCGTGGCAAGGGCCCCGTCCCAGTCGATGCTCTTGAGGTAAGAAGCCTTCGGCTCATCCCTACCGGTCGCCGGGTTCGTGAAGGAGTAGTAGATCCAGCCCTCGCCGACCTGGTTCACGATACGATGCTGTTCCCGAAACCAGTCATTGCCGAAGATGTCGATCAGCAGGCCCCACGGCTCCCCTTCCCTTGAGGGGTCAGGCGGGAAGACGAACGCTCGAGACATGTCTGACATCGGGGTCGCTTCGGCGACGAATACATAGATCTGGCCGCTTCTCCAGCGCGCCTCCTCGTTAAAGGCTCGCCGGGCCTCTTCAAACCCCATTTCCTGGACGAACTCGTAGGCGCATTGAACGAACGCTTCAACGCCTTCCGGGGAGCGAACGGCGCGAGCGGTGATGGAGTGATCCGCGCAAGACAGTGGTTCAGCGGTGCCCCCCTGGGCAACGAGAGTCGGCGCCGCGACGCAAAGTAGGATTGAGGAAATCAGGGATGAGGAGAAGTTATGTTTCATAGTCTGCCCCATTTTCTCACACCCACCCAAACAAGCCCACCGGAGAGGACCGCTCCGGATAGCCTCCGCCGAGAGGCGAGTCAAGCCGCTGGCGTGGCTCCTACGCTGCGCTACGGCCCTGTCGAATCCTGGTGCCTGCGCTATGCCTGGGCTGCGGGTGACAGCGCCCCTCGGCTGCGGCTCAGATAGCTGGTATGGCCGAAAGGTTCCTTTCGGCGCGTTCGCCCCTACAACATGAATGATAATATCCTTTATCATGCGTGATTAACCTCCTCTCCCGCTGCTCCCCGGCAGGCCATAATGCCGGATCGCTCCCTAACGTATAGTAGAGCAGGAGCTTCCCCCATGCCCGCCCAACCCGCCTGGTTTCATTGACTTGACGAAATCCTCGGCGCCCTGCGTTCCATGACATCCACTCACCTCGACCGCCGGGCGGTCGAGAAGCTCTTCCGTGTGCGCCGGCGCCGCGCACGACAGATCATGGCGGGCCTCGAGGGACTGCGGGTCGGTCAACGCCGCGGCGGTGTCGCGGGCGGCTCTCATCGAGCGTCTGGAGCAGACAGCCTCGAGCGGCGTGAACATGAACTCTTGCGCTTCCGGACTCGGTTCGCAATAATCTAGTCAGACTAGTTACTAGTTAGAGGAGGCTTGCCATGCCTAATTGGCAGTTGCAGGAGGCCAAGGCGCGCTTCAGTGAATTGGTGCGCGGTGCAGCCGCCACCGGTCCGCAGACGATCACCGTCCGCGGACGACGAGCGGCCGTCGTTCTTTCGGCGGATGATTACGACCGCCTCAAGCGGTCAAAACCCTCATTGGGTGAGTTTCTGCGGACTTCACCGCTGGCGGGGGTCCAGCTGAACATCGAGCGCGACCAGTCGCCGCCGCGCGATATTGAACTGTGAGCTTTCTGATTGATACCTGCGCGCTTTCCGAACTGCTCAAGCCGAGGCCTTCGCCCCGCGTATCCGAATGGTTCGACGCGGCGCCATCGGAGGCGTTGTTCGTTAGCGTCTTGACCTTGGGCGAAATCCGCAAGGGAATCGAGAAGCTCGGGAGCAGTCGCCGCCGCGCGAGGATAGCCGCGTGGCTTGAAACGGAGTTGCCCGCCTGGTTCGAAGACCGTGTTCTGCCGATCGATACAGGCGTCGCGGACGAATGGGGCCGGCTGATGGCCCGCCTGAAGAAACCGATGCCCGCCATCGATGGCTTGATCGCCGCGACCGCCCTTCGGCACCGGTTCGCGATCGTCACCCGCAACGAGTCCGACTTCGCCGCGACGGGCGCCGACCTTTTGAACCCTTGGAAGGATTGAGATGGGAGGTGTGAAGGCGGCGGCGGAACCGGACCCGTTTGCGGCGGTCAACCATCTGGCTCACCAAGGTTGCGCCACGTACGGGCCGAGTCGGCAAGGGATCCTTCGGCCATCTGGCGTCATTAAGGTAGACCGCGAGATCGATCCGGAGTTCGTTAACGACGCGATTTGTTGGGGGCATTATTGGCCCTGGAATTGAAATACAACCTGAACGGTCACGTCGACAACCCACGGGTGGTGGGTGGCTCCTGGCGGTTCAGGAAAAGCGAGATCGACTTCGCGGCGGATCTGGCCCAAGTCATTGTCGGTAAGGGAAACGAGGAATACCTCGATCCGGGGCTCTTCTTCGCGAACACCTATCCCACAAAGCACTGGCAAACCGCTATTCGCACATCTTAGTCGATGAATTTCAGGATACCGATCCCGTTCAGGCCGAGATCATTTGGCGGCTGGCCGGTGAGGGCGATCCCTCATCACCCTGGCATGAACATGCCATTCGTCATGCGGACATATATTGACGAGCACCAGACGTTACTTGCGAATGACCCGCCCATGAGTTCCGGGCCAAAGGCTAAGGGCGGGTGATTTGAATGTCGAAAGTCAACCAGGCACCCGAACAGAAGGCACGCGACAACATTGATGCAACGTTGGAGCTGGCTGGCTGGTTAGTTCAGGATAAGAAAAAGATCGACTTCAGTGCCGGCTTCGGGATTGCCGTTCGTGAGTATCAGACGGATGTCGGCTCCGCTGACTACGTTCTCTTCATCGACAAGAACCCGGTCGGCGTCATCGAGGCAAAATCCGAGAACTGGGGTCAGAAGATCACGACGGTCGAGGAGCAATCCGGCGGGTATGCTACCGCTAGGCTCAAGTGGCAGAACAATCGAGAGCCCCTGCCATTCGTTTATGAAAGCACCGGCGTGGTTACGCGCTTCACCGACATGCGCGATCCAAAGCCTCGCTCCCGGGAGGTATTCAGCTTCCCTCGGCCGGAGAGGATACGGAACTGGCTCAACCAGTCAGCCTCGCTGCGGGCGCGGCTCCAGGGACTTCCGGATCTGGACCCCACGGGCTTCTGGGCGTGCCAGATCAGCGCCATCGAGAAGTTGGAGGCATCCTTCAAGGATGACCGCCCTCGCGCCCTCATTCAGATGGCGACCGGCTCCGGCAAAACCTATACCGCAATCACTTCGATTTACCGGCTGCTCAAACACGCTGACGCCAATCGCATCCTCTTTCTCGTAGACACCAAGAATCTGGGCGAACAGGCCGAGCAGGAATTCATGGGCTATGTGCCCAATGACGACAACCGTAAATTCACTGAACTCTACAACGTCCAGCGGCTGAAATCGACCTTCGTCGCCAAGGATAGCCAGGTCTGCATCAGCACCATCCAGCGCATGTACTCGCTCCTGAAGGACCAGGAGATGGATGAGGCCGCCGAGCAGATCAACCCAGCGGAAATGGTCCAGCCTAAACAACCGATGCCGGTTGCCTATAACGGCAAGATCCCACCTGAATTCTTCGACTTCATCATTATCGACGAATGCCACCGCTCGATTTACAACCTCTGGCGGCAGGTCCTGGAATATTTTGACGCCTATCTCATCGGCCTGACCGCCACGCCGGACAACCGCACCTATGGATTATTCAGGAAGAACGTCGTCAGCGAGTATGCCCATGAGCAAGCTGTTGCCGACGGCGTCAATGTCGGAAACGAAATCTATGTCATCGACACGGAGAAGACCAAGCATGGCGGCCAACTCAGGGCCGACCAGTGGGTCGAGAAGCGCGAGCGCTTGACGCGCCGAAAGCGCTGGGAGATTCAGGACGAGGATGTCACCTATGCGGCCGAGCAGCTCGATCGCAACATCGTCAATCCTGACCAGATTCGCACTGTCGTCCGCACCTTCCGCGACAAGCGGCCGGAGATATTCCCCGGCCGCACCGAAGTTCCGAAGACGCTTGTTTTTGCCAAGACCGATAGCCACGCCGACGACATCATCCAGATCGTGCGCGAGGAATTTGCCGAGGGCAACGAGTTTTGCAAGAAGATCACCTACAAGGCCGAAGAGGACCCGAAATCTGTCCTGGCCCAGTTCCGTAACGACTACTACCCGCGCATCGCTGTGACCGTGGACATGATCGCCACGGGCACGGACGTCAGGCCGCTCGAATGCCTTCTTTTCATGCGCGACGTGAGGAGCCGCAACTATTTCGAGCAGATGAAGGGACGCGGCACCCGCATCCTCGAACATGATGATCTCAAGAAGGTCTCTCCCTCCGCTGTCAGTGGGAAGACCCACTATGTGATCGTTGACGCCGTTGGTGTGACGAAATCACTCAAGACCGCCAGCCAGCCACTCATCACAAAGCCTTCCGTACCCCTGAGAGATTTGGCCATGGGCGTGATAATGGGCGCCCGTGACGAAGACACGGTGAGTTCCCTCGCCGGCCGCCTCGCCCGCCTCAACCGGAAGCTCGACCACCAGGAGCAGGAGCGTATCCGGGAGAAGGCCGGTGGCATCGAGCTCGCCGACATCATCGGCAATCTGCTGGCCGCCATCGACCCTGACCGCATCGAGGCCAAGGCCCGCGAGATCAAGCCCTTGGCAGGAGATGCTGAGCCGACGCCTGCCGCTCGCGAAAAGGCTCAGGAACAGCTGGTCGGTGACGCCGCCGCCGTCTTCAACGGTGAACTGATCGAGTTGATCGACTCCATTTGCCGCGACAAGGAACAGACCATCGACCATGACGGCTTGGATACCGTACTCCGCGCCGAATGGGAGGGCGACGCCCATGAAAACGCCGAGGCTATGGCGCAGGACTTCCAGCAATACCTGGCAGCTAACCGCGACGAGATCGAAGCCCTGACCATCTTCTACGCCCAGCCGCATCGGCGCCGCGGGCTAACCTACGCGATGATCCGCGAGGTGTTCGACAGACTGAAGAATGACAAACCCCGCCTGGCCCCCTTGCGAGTCTGGCAGGCCTATGCCTTGCTCGACGACTACAAGGGCTCCCAACCTGTAAGTGAACTGACAGCGCTCGTGGCGTTGATCCGCCGGGCCTGCGGCATAGATGCCAAGGTCTCGGCCTATTCGGAAACCGTGCGGCGCAACTTCCAGAATTGGATCATGACGCACCACAGCGGCGGAGGAGAGAAATTCAACGAGGAACAGATGGAATGGCTGCGCATGATCCGCGACCACATCGTCAGTTCCTTTCATCTGGACCGAGACGACCTTGACATGGCTCCTTTCGATGGCAAGGGCGGCATGGGGCAGATGTACAAGCTGTTCGGCGATCGAATGGATAGAGTGATCGAAGAATTGAACGAGGCATTGGCGGCTTAACCGATGACCGATTGTGTAGAGAACATGGAATCCAAGGGATGGCAACGATGCGTCCTGCCCGACTTCACGTGCATCGTAATGGGGCAGTCACCGTCCTCGAAAACCTACAACCATAGTGGCGACGGCCTCCCCTTCTTTCAGGGAAAGGCGGGGTTTGGTGACCTATACCCAACGATCAACATGTACTGCTCGCAGCCCAACAAGATCGCCAAGCAGGGTGCCACTCTTCTGTCGGTTAGAGCCCCAGTCGGACCGACCAAGAGCTATAACCAGAAGTTGTGGATGAGCCTCTGAGGGGAGGCGGCGTATCCTGACGATTGAGGAAGCAACTCAATCGTTTTCTGGAAAGGAACAAGGAGGATACGCCATGAGTCAGTGTGAAGCTGCTGAGAGCAGCAGTCAAGTCAACCCCCAAGTCATTGATGGAAAGGAACGCTCGCCCTTGGATGAGGTGCTGCGCCAAGGAGCGCGCCAGATGCTCGTCAAGGCCGTGGAAGCCGAAGTGACCGCCTACATCGAAACGCATCAGCACGAAGTCGACCAGGACGGCCGGCGGCTGGTGGTACGCAACGGTCACGCCCGCGAGCGCACCATCGTCAGCGGCGTGGGTCAGCTGAAGATCCAGGCGCCGCGGGTCGACGATCGCCGAGTCGATGAGCAGGGCCGGCGCTTTCGTTTCACTTCCCAGATCCTGCCGCCGTATCTGCGGCGCACGAAGAGTGTGGAGGAGTTGATCCCCTGGTTGTACCTGAAAGGGATCTCGACGGGCGATTTCAGCGAAGCGCTGGAGGCCTTGCTGGGGCCCGACGCTCCGGGCCTGTCGGCGACGACGGTGGTGCGTCTCAAAGACGTCTGGCGCCGCGAGTACGAGGCTTGGTCAAAGCGTGACCTCAGCGGCCAGCGGTTTGTTTACATTTGGGCCGATGGCATCTACTCGAATGTTCGTCTGGACGATGAACGGCAGTGTTTGCTGGTTGTGATGGGAGCACTCGAAGACGGTCGCAAGCAACTGCTGGCGGTGCACGACGGCTTTCGCGAAAGCGAACTGTCGTGGCAGGAGTTGCTGGAGGACTTGAAACGGCAGGGGCTCGAGCTGCCGCCGAAGTTGGCGGTGGGCGACGGAGCGATGGGGTTTTGGGCGGCACTGCGGAAAGTCTATCCGGCGACCGGTGAGCAACGCTGCTGGCTCCACAAGACGGCCAACGTGCTCAATAAGCTGCCGCAGAGCATGCAGGGCAAAGCCAAGCAGGCGCTGCGCGACATCTATCTTGCCCAGAGTCGGCAGACGGCGGAGGCCGCTCTGGACCGTTTCAAGAACCTATACGAGAAGAAGTTCCCCAAAGCGGTCGAGTGCCTGGAAAAAGACCGCCAAGTGCTGCTGGCTTTCTACGACTTTCCGGCCGAGCACTGGGGGCACTTGCGGACGACGAACCCGATCGAGTCCACCTTTGCGACGGTCCGTTTGCGGCAGCGACGAACGAAGGGTTGTGGCAGCCGCGAAGCGTCGTTAACGATGGTCTTCATGCTGGCCCGCCAAGCCGAGCGCCACTGGCGACGCCTGAACGGTTCGGAAGTGATTGTTCATGTCTTAGAGGGAAAGGTTTTCAAGGATGGATTGATGGTTCAGGAAAACGCCGCCTGACCTCGCCCATCCACAACATTTGACAATATCTCACCGACCAATCTCGCACAACACAAGTGTTGCATTGGTCGTGGTCTGGCAGCTCTTCATCCTTGCGGGGGGATAGGGCCGAAGTTCCTCCTGTACCTCTTCAGAAGCATAGAACCCGTGATATCGGGCAAGGGAACAGGTTCGACATTCAAAGCCGTTACCAAGGCGTTCGTGGAAGGCCTTGAATTCAACCTGCCCCCACTGCCCGAACAGCACCGCATCGTTGCCAAGATCGAGGAACTGTTTTCCGAACTCGACAAGGGCGTCGAGAGCCTGAAGACGGCGCGCGGGCAGCTCAAGGTCTATCGCCAGGCCGTGCTCAAGCATGCCTTCGAAGGCAAGCTCACGGCGCAATGGCGCGAAGAGAACAAAGACAAGCTTGAGAAGCCCGAGCAATTGCTTGCGCGCATCAAGCAGGAGCGGGAGACGCGCTACGAGCGACAACTCAAGGAGTGGAAGGCCGCTGTCAGGACATGGGAATCTGGTGCTAAGCGAGGCAGGAAGCCAAACAAGCCACGAGATCCGAAGCCGCTCGGCAAGCTAGACGAAAGTGTGCCTCCGAACCTGCCACAACTGCCGAAATCATGGGCATGGGAAAAGCTTGGGTGGATGACCTGCGGAGTGGAGTACGGCACAGCCGCAAAGTCTATGAAGTCGGGCACGGTGCCAGTTCTACGCATGGGAAATATCCAGAACGCGAAGTTTGATTGGACAGACCTTGCATACACCTCTGACGATGACGAGATCGCTGAGTATCTGTTGCACGATGGTGATGTTCTCTTCAACCGTACTAACAGTCCCGAGCTGGTTGGCAAGACTGCCATTTACCGGGGAAAATGCCCGGCGATATTCGCCGGATATCTCATTCGTGTGAACCAAATCTGCACGATTGTTGAGAGCCAATACGTAAACCTGTTTCTCAACTCGGACGTTGCCCGACAGTACGGCAACAGCATCAAGACGGACGGTGTCAACCAGTCAAACATCAACGGCGCCAAACTCTCAAACTACCCATTTCCGTACTGTTCGATTGAAGAACAGCGCGAAATCGCCAGAATTCTTGAGAAGACACTCTCGCTCCTCGATGATACGGAAGCGGACATTAGCCAGGAGCTCCAAAAAGCCGATGCCCTTGGCCAATCGATTTTGAAGAAAGCCTTCAGCGGCCAACTCGTCGCGCAGGACCCCAGCGATGAGCCCGCGTCGGTTCTCCTGGACCAGATCAAGGCGGAGAGGAAAGAGGCCAGCAAGGGTCGCGAGACCACCAAGAGAACCAGAAAGAAGAGGAAGCCCGCCGCATGAACACCGCCCCCATCGTTTCCAGAGTCTGGAGTTTTTGCACCACCCTGCGCGATGACGGGGTCGGCTATGGCGACTACCTGGAGCAGCTCACCTATCTGATCTTCCTCAAGATGGATGACGAGTATGCCAAACCGCCTTACAACCGCGATGTCGGCGTCCCCGCCGAATACAACTGGCAAAGCCTGAGACCGAAGAAAGGTGCAGAACTTGAAAGCCACTACATCGCGTTGCTGCGGGAACTCGGCACCAGGAAAGGCATGCTGGGGCAGATCTTCACCAAGGCCCAGAACAAGATTCAGGACCCAGCCAAGCTGTTCCGCCTTATCGACATGGTCGACGACACCGAGTGGGTCACCATGGGTGCCGACATCAAGGGCGATATCTACGAGAATCTGCTGGAGCGAAACGCCGAGGACACCAAATCAGGCGCTGGCCAGTATTTCACGCCGCGGGCGCTCATCCGCGCCATGGTCGAATGCGCATGGCCCGAACCGGGCAAGCTCATCGCCGACCCGGCCTGTGGTACAGGCGGTTTCTTTCTGGCCGCCTACGACTTCATGACCAACTCGGATAACTTCAAGCTCGACAAGAAGCAGAAGGCGTTTCTGAAGCACGAAGCATTTCATGGCAACGAGATCGTCGCCAATACACGCCGCCTGTGCCTGATGAACATGTTCCTGCACAACATCGGTGAGATCGATGGGGGCGCGCCCATATCACCGAATGACGCGCTTGTGGCCGATGCCGGCAAGCGTTTTGACTATGTGCTTGCGAACCCGCCTTTCGGCAAGAAGAGTTCGATGAGCTTCACGAACGAGGAGGGCGAACAGGACAAGGACGACCTGACCTACAACCGGCAGGATTTCTGGGCGACCACCTCGAACAAACAGCTCAATTTCTTGCAGCACATTCGCACGATGTTGAAGACTACCGGCCGCGCTGCCGTTGTCGTGCCGGACAACGTGCTGTTTGAGGGCGGTGCCGGTGAAACGATTCGCAAGAAGCTGCTGGACAATACTGACCTGCACACCATCCTGCGCCTTCCGACCGGCGTGTTCTACGCTCAAGGGGTCAAGGCTAATGTGATCTTCTTCGACAACCACGAAGCCAGCCCGAACCCCTGGACGAAGCAGGTCTGGTACTACGACTATCGCACCAATATTCACCACACGCTGAAGAAGAAGCCGATGCGTTTCGAGGACCTGTCGGATTTCGTCAGATGCTACAACCCACAGAACCGGCACAAGCGCAAGGCGACCTGGGACGAGAAGGAGACACCGGAGGGCCGTTGGCGCAGCTACAGCTATGAGGAGATCCGCGCGCGCGACAAGACCAGTCTCGATATTTTCTGGCTCAGGGACAAGAGCCTGACGGACCTGGACAACCTGCCTGAGCCCGACGAGCTGGCCGAGGAAATCATCGAGAACCTCGAAGCCGGACTGGAGAGCTTCCGGCAAGTGCTGACGGAACTTGGATTAAAGTGACGGAAAGGAACGGTTCGTGAGTGTCCGGCAAGCCAGATCCGACTATTCAGACCGCGACGGAGGCCGATCATGATCCCGTCGGTCAGCATCCTGCAGATTTCGGATCTTCACCGTGAGCGACTGAGCCCGATTCGCAATGACGTTCTCCTAAACTCCCTGGAGAACGACCGGACCCGTTACGCAACCGGGCGCGACAGCGCTCCTATCCGCTCACCGGACATCATCGTTGTCAGCGGCGACATCATTCGCGGTGTCCCGCCTGGCACCGACGACTACGAAGCGAAACTCGGCCAGCAACATCAGGAGGCACTGCAATTCCTCACCGCCCTGACGGACCGATTGCTCGGAGGCGACCGCAAGCGCCTCGTGCTCGTACCAGGAAATCACGATGTCAGCGCCTGCCACTTCATCCAGAGCCTCGAACCCATCGAGCTGGCTGCCGACGGCAAGAACGAGCTCGTGTCTGAGTTGTTCTACCCCGGCTCAAGACTGCGCTGGTCGTGGCAAGACTTCGGACTGTACAAGGTCGCAAACCTGGATGAATACGCGCGACGGCTTGCGCCATTCTCGGCCTTCTATGCTGAGTTCTACCAGGGTACCAGGGCGTTTGATCTTGACCCTGCAAGGCAATTCGACATCTTTGACTATCCTGAGTTCAACCTGACGATTGTCGGCTTCTCAAGCTGCCATGAGAATGACTTCTTCAACAAGCAAGGGGGGATTCACCCCGGCTGCATTGCCGAGGCCGGCCTGCGCCTTCGCAATCCCCAGTTCAACGGGCGAATCAGAGCGGCGGTGTGGCACCACAACACTGAGGGCTCGCCTGCTCAGAGCGACTACATGGATGCCAGCATCCTCCAGAACCTGATCGATAGCGGCTTCAGTGTCGGGCTACATGGTCACCAGCATCGGCCGCGATGTTTTGACACGCGGTTCAACTACGGTGGGAATGCCCGCCTCTCGGTTATCAGCGCGGGGACTCTCTGCGGAAGCTCGTCTTCCCGGTTCGGCCGCGCCTACAACCTGATTGAGCTCGACCTTGAAACCTGTGAGGGCCACCTCCACGTGCGCGAAATGCTCAACGACGACCTTCAGCAACCGATCTGGAGATGTCGCCCCCTGCCTCCGGATACCGGCGCGCACTTGGCGTTCACCTTTGATCCGCCGCCGCCGCCGGTCGTGGCGCCAACCGCTGCCACGAGCGCGCTTCTCGAGGCTCAACGCCTGTATAACGAGAGCGCCTATGCAACGGCGGCTGACGTGTTGATTCCCCTTTCAGAGACCGATGGCCTTGCTAGGCGCCTGCTTCTGGACTGCCTGGGAAAGCTCAACGACACGGCCCGCATTGTCGTTCACTTCGATCCGCCATTCAGTGAGACCGAGGCGATCTATCTGATGGAAGCGCTCTGGGCCGAGAAGGATCAGGAGCGCTTGCGCGCCCTCGTCGACGAACCTATTGTGGATGGGTCCGCCGATCCTGCTGTTGCTGAGATTCGGCGGAAGTACCAAGCGAGGTTGGCAAGATGAGCGCCGGGGCAAAGGAACGTATCGCGTTTGACGTTGAGACCAGCAGAATCCTGCAGATTCTGTCGTCGGAGATATACGACTCGCCAAAAGCGTTTCTCCGCGAGAATCTCCAGAACGCCTATGACGCGATCCTGATGCGCTGCACAGTTGAGGGTACACCCCTTTCTGAAAGACGAATCGACGTCACCGTTGAGGGGCGGACGCTCACCGTCCAGGATGACGGCATCGGCATGACCGATGAGGTGCTCAAGAATAACTTCTGGAAGGCCGGCTCCAGTGGAAAAAAGTCAGAACTGGCTCAGCGCTCTGGTGTCATTGGTACGTTCGGTATTGGAGCGATGGCGAACTTTGGCGTTTGCGAAGCCCTGCGCGTCGAGACACGACACATAGAGTCTGATACCACTCTGATCAGCTCCGCGCGCCGCGAGAATCTGCGCATTGCCCAAGAGTGCATCGATCTCGAACGCTCGACAGCAGATCGAGACGCGGGAACGCTCATCATCGCCGAACTAGACGCCTCGTCCCCCATCGATGCTGCATCCGTGAAGGACTACCTAAGGCCGTACGTCCGCTTCCTGCCTGTTCCGGTTGCGGTCAACGGTGAACTCATCAGCCAAGCCAGTTTCGAGGCGACTCTCGGGGAGAAGGCATCCCGCTTCGTCCAGCACGCTACGCGGCAGATTGAGAAAGACGGACTCGCCGGACGTCTAGAGACCCTCCTCAATTCGCAGGCCCGCCTTCTCGCCAGGCTGACCGACATCACTCTCAACGGTGAGGCCCTTACGGGCGAGCTCTTTCTTGTCCAGGACGGCGGTCAGACTCTTGGCTTCCGCAATCTCTTCGGCCTTGCACCTCTTCCTGTATCCAGTGCCTACAGCCTCGGCGGATTTGTCAATCTCAACATCCTTCGCCCAACCGCTGGCCGCGAGGCCTTGAGCCGTGAAAGCATTCAGCACGTCTCGAACATGGTTGCCATGATCGAGGCTGAGGCCTCGAAGGATATCGCGGAGACGAACGCGGCGGACCAGAACCAGAGCTTTCAGCAGTACATTCTGTCTCACGGGCTGACGGCTCTCGCGAACAATGTTACTGTTCCCGTCTTGCCCTCACGCTCCGACATCGCCCTTGGCGCGCTGGCCACGTGGGAGCCTGGCAAAACAAAGCTCTATTATGTTGGTCGCGATCAAACAATTCTGCAGCGCTTCGCGAGCGAACAAACCAATCTTGTTCATGTCAGCCAGTCGAATCCTCGGCGCAATCTGCAGCTTCGGTATCTTGAGGCCATTCTCAGAATGGAACAGGTCCCGGAGAAGACGATCGTCGATCGCATTCCGGGCACTGCGCTCAGCTTTGAAGAAGCGATGTGCCTCGTACGTGTTCGGGGCGTTCTTCTTGATGACTACTTGATGCCGGATGTCGACCTGGCTTTCGCTTCCATCAGTCACGGTGTTGCTTTTCATGTGGAACGGACTAAGAACGCCTTCGAAGTGTCCGTTGCCCGCGACATGCCGGCTGCCCAGATGGTCGTCGAGTGCTACAACACTGCCAGGGACGTGTTTGATGGATTCGTTAAGGATTTCGTTCGTGAGCATCTTTACAGTCACATTCGCGATCACGTGCCGTCGTCGACGCGCCAGGGACGCGATGCGCTGTACAAACGTCTCAAAGAGAACAAAGAACTGTTCCGTTACGAAGAAAACGAGTTCGGAGAGGTCGAGGCTCTTCTTGCCGAGTATCTATCTGGAAAGGTTGATTTTGATCAGGTTCTCCGCGCCTCTGCTGGCCGTGCGTCGAGCCAGCGTCAGCAGGTAAGCAGCGAGCAGGTCGGCACCGTCGAACAGGAAATCCCAGACATCATCGGCGCAGCCAACTCCCCTCCGCAAAATGGACTAGAGCCCGCCCCACCCATTTTGCGGCCAGACATGGTGACGGACATGAAGGTCCTAACCGTTGCGGCCGCCCACGAAAAGCTCAATCACTTCCAGATGTTCCTGGCTCTCTCTGACCGCGCCGTCAGAATTGAGGGTGAATTCTTCAAATGGCCCCACACGACAAAGCTGATTTGGGGCACACACCGCGTCACTTACATTTTTACCGACGCAACCGGGGGCTTGAGCTTTTACTACGACATAGAACTCAAGGAGCCTCTCGAAACCAACACCACTGGCGGCGCGATGTTCCCGACAACGACAATCATTACCAAGGACCGGGTCTACATTCCTGTCCCCAGAGATCTTGAGCCGGTTTTTCACATCACCGCGGGCGCCAAAGAGTTCTACGTACGCTTCGACACGATTCCTTAGCAGTGCCTTCCACCGGTGGGGCCCCTTACTCAAAACAGGGAGCGGGGATTCTGTGTAACCTCTTTTTTTGGCTCTTCCGGGTTTTAAGTGGGCGAAGGAGCCAGATCGAGTTTCCCACAGTGGAAGTAGATGGCGTTGATGAAGTTCTGTTGATTGCGGAAACCGCGCGCCGTGGCCTTGACCCATTGAATCCTTGAGTTCAACCCCTCGCTGACCGCGTTCGTAATGCGGTGTTTCAGATACGTGAGTATGTTTTCGAGGCGAGCCGTCAACATCCGCGCTACGGTGACCATCGGCGTCAGCCGGCTGCGACTCGCCCAGCCGCGCCATTGCTCGAAGAAAGCTCGCGCCGCCGATTCGCGACGATAGTCGAACAGCCGCATCGCCGTTTCCTTCAACGCCCACGCCCGCGCCGTCTTCAAGTCGCTTTCGCGCAGCGCGCGGAACTCGCGCCAGGCGTCCTCGGAAAAGTTCGCCGGATGCCGCAGCCAAGCGTACTTCGTGCCTGTCAAACGCTCGTCGCCGAGGGCCAGTAAACGCTTGTTCTCCGCCCGCCGCACCTGGTCCACCGCCTTCGCCAGATGCGCCGCGATGTGATATTTGTCGTAAACGATCTTTTTCTCCGATTCGTCGAGATGCTCCCGGGTCGAGGCGACGTAAGGATCCCACATGTCCATCGCGACGGCCTCGACTCGGGCGAGTTGCTCTGCGCTCAACGTCTTCCAAAAGCCGTCCAGGCTGGCCTGGCGGCGTCCCTCGGCGACGAACAACACGCGCGAGCGGTTGAGATCGTTGACGACGGTGAGATAGCGATGGCGCTTGCGGAAGCTCTTCTCGTCGACGCCCAGGTAGGGAATCGGCTCTGCCGCGCGACGTTCGAGCCCACGTTGCACGGCGCGTTCCAGGATGCCGTGAATCTCGTCCCAGCTCAGCGCCAGCAACTCGGCGATGCCTTGCTGGCTGGCTTCCTTCAGCCACGAGATCGCGAGAGCTTCAAACAGCGCGGTGAAGCGGCTGGAAGCCTCGGCCCAGGGCAGTCGCACGACGCGCGGCCCGTGCTCGGAGCAGTCGCTGCGCGGCGGCCGGGCGTGCAGGATCGTGCGGTACTGACAGGTGTCGAGGTGACGCCAGCGGCGTTCGGGCTGATGATCGTGGAGTGCGCACACGGCGCTGCATTGGCGGCACGGCCAGCGGACTTGCTCGTCGTGTTCGAGGAAGACGTGGACTTCGCCGTCGGCTCGGCGCAGCTCCACTCGCACGACTTTCCAGGGACTTTCGATGCCCAGAATCTGGCGGTATAGCTCGCGGTCTTGCATCCCGCGAGACTACCACCGAGCCTCACTCGCCCACTAGAAACCCGGAAGAACCCTTTTTTTAGGGAATTATAGACTTTAGTTGACAGCCCTTCTGTATTCTGTGCTAAGGTCTCAGCGATGTTAACCGCAACACACCAGCAAAGTTGATACAGGTTATATCTTGACTCAACAGTTTACCTGTGCTATACGTGAATTCTGTGAACATGACCAAACCGAACACGAACGGGCGCGGCCCAGGCCGTCCCGTCAAAAACATAGTGCCCAAGATCCCCGCTTCCGCCGAGCAAATCTTCAAGGCCATATTTCGAGCGTCCCGGAAGAAACGCGATGCTCGGGTCAAGAGAGAGATTACCCGGCTCCCAACCAGCAAGTAAATTGGCCGCGTTTTTCAGGCTTAGTCACCGCCGCCTGTTAGCCCCCTCTTTTGGGGAATAGATATGTGGCTACGATGAGCACAATGGATATGATTGTCGCAGTTGTTGTTCCCAAAAGTGTCATCAGGACGGCATCAGAAAGGAACTCTAGTCTGCATGCGGCTAAAACCCCCTGGAGTAAAAGAAGAACTAGAACGGCCCACACCCAAAATCGAACTAGGTTGTAATAGTGCTTGGCGTATTTTTTTCGGCTCTTCCGGGTTTTAAGTGGGCGAAGGAGCCAGATCGAGTTTCCCACAGTGGAAGTAGATGGCGTTGATGAAGTTCTGTTGATTGCGGAAACCGCGCGCCGTGGCCTTGACCCATTGAATCCTTGAGTTCAACCCCTCGCTGACCGCGTTCGTAATGCGGTGTTTCAGATACGTGAGTATGTTTTCGAGGCGAGCCGTCAACATCCGCGCTACGGTGACCATCGGCGTCAGCCGGCTGCGACTCGCCCAGCCGCGCCATTGCTCGAAGAAAGCTCGCGCCGCCGATTCGCGACGATAGTCGAACAGCCGCATCGCCGTTTCCTTCAACGCCCACGCCCGCGCCGTCTTCAAGTCGCTTTCGCGCAGCGCGCGGAACTCGCGCCAGGCGTCCCCGGAAAAGTTCGCCGGATGCCGCAGCCAAGCGTACTTCGTGCCTGTCAAACGCTCGTCGCCGAGGGCCAGTAAACGCTTGTTCTCCGCCCGCCGCACCTGGTCCACCGCCTTCGCCAGATGCGCCGCGATGTGATATTTGTCGTAAACGATCTTTTTCTCCGATTCGTCGAGATGCTCCCGGGTCGAGGCGACGTAAGGATCCCACATGTCCATCGCGACGGCCTCGACTCGGGCGAGTTGCTCTGCGCTCAACGTCTTCCAAAAGCCGTCCAGGCTGGCCTGGCTGCGTCCCTCGGCGACGAACAACACGCGCGAGCGGTTGAGATCGTTGACGACGGTGAGATAGCGATGGCGCTTGCGGAAGCTCTTCTCGTCGACGCCCAGGTAGGGAATCGGCTCTGCCGCGCGACGTTCGAGCCCACGTTGCACGGCGCGTTCCAGGATGCCGTGAATCTCGTCCCAGCTCAGCGCCAGCAACTCGGCGATGCCTTGCTGGCTGGCTTCCTTCAGCCACGAGATCGCGAGAGCTTCAAACAGCGCGGTGAAGCGGCTGGAAGCCTCGGCCCAGGGCAGTCGCACGACGCGCGGCCCGTGCTCGGAGCAGTCGCTGCGCGGCGGCCGGGCGTGCAGGATCGTGCGGTACTGACAGGTGTCGAGGTGACGCCAGCGGCGTTCGGGCTGATGATCGTGGAGTGCGCACACGGCGCTGCATTGGCGGCACGGCCAGCGGACTTGCTCGTCGTGTTCGAGGAAGACGTGGACTTCGCCGTCGGCTCGGCGCAGCTCCACTCGCACGACTTTCCAGGGACTTTCGATGCCCAGAATCTGGCGGTATAGCTCGCGGTCTTGCATCCCGCGAGACTACCACCGAGCCTCACTCGCCCACTAGAAACCCGGAAGAACCTTTTTTTCTTTCTTCACGATCCTGCTGGATGCCAGCTAGGTTTTCTTCACGCTCTGCGTTGTCAAATACCAATCGCTCCTGATCAGGAGCTGTAGATTTGGTATCTGAAGGTGGTGCATCGAAACCAAAGATGCTATTGATGTCCAGCTTCTTTGGCTGGGTCTGTTCAGGCGGATCACTATCCTTCACGATGCTTTATTGCCCTTGCAACAAAGTAATCACGGATCATGTCATTCGGAATGTCAACATTCTTAATCTCATGGTGCTCTTGCCTTGTTTTGGCCCATGGAGAATCTTTTTCATGTGTCAATGCCGACAACTTTATAGCGCTCATGGGACCGTAGATTCGAAATATTTTTTTGAGAAGGCTTAAAACAAAATCGTCATCAGAATCCACGTTAGGGGTGATGTCATAATATTCCGTTTCAGGGTTCCAGTCCGTCGCGCTTCTTAGAATCTCTCTTGCTCCGAACTCTTTGAACTCGTAGTAAAGAGTAGGTATTACAGGTCCGTACTCCCATGCTTCCACCATTTCATCCAAGAGTGGAGCGCTACGGATTGCCAAATGCCAGCCATGTGCAAAGTAGACAATCTTGTGCAGCTTCATCTGTGTGAGTGGCTTGATTTTTCTGTTATCCCTTTTGTCCAGAAAAAAGTTCGCTATGGCCTTGGATGAATACGGTGCCGACATATAGCCCCCCCTTGGATCAGTCTAGCGAACTCGCTGCACGGAGGTATTCGTGTCAGGTGGTCTCATGACCGAAACCTGACCCACCAACGCGGCGGCTAGTGTAGCAACAGCACTAACACAACGTCAATGTGGCCTAGGCCACGAGATCACTGTACCGCAACCGGTTTCCGACCATCGTTAGTAGAACAACAGCCATCTGCTGAATTGTGTCGAGGTCGCGGATGTTGTGACGACCGGCGAACTCGTTCACGTAGCGATGAAGGTGCTTGGGACTCATCTTGTGGTAGGTTCCCTTGTGGCCGCGCTTCAGCATCGACCAGAAGCTCTCGATTGAGTTGGTCGAGGCGCTTCCCCTGACGTATTCCCCGTGCCCGTGGCGGACCACATTGTGTCGGTAGGTACTCTTTAATCCTTTGTACCCGCTATGATCGTCGGTGTAAACGACAGACCCTGGTTCAACAGTGTCTCTCACAAAACCCTGCAAGGTCTCGTTATCCGTCCCTTCAATCGGCCGAGCCTTGATTGCGCCGCCACGTTGCTTTGCACCAGCAACGGCAACCTTGCCCACGGTTCCTCGTCCGCCCCGCAATTTCTTTGAGCCGTGCTTGTTGATTTCCCGACCGCCCACATAGGTCTCGTCCACTTCAACCTCGCCGGCTAGCGGACCGTCGCCGTCGAGCCACCCCTGCCGAATCCTCTGAGCCATGTACCATGCGCTCTTCTGGCTGATCCCGAGGTCTCGATGGAGCTTCATGCTTGACACACCCTTGAGGCTCGTTGACAGAAAGTAAACTGCGTAGAGCCACTTGCGAACTGGAAGGTTGCTGCCGTGCATGGCGGTTCCAGACTTGACGCTGAAATACTTGCGGCACTTGCCGCACCAGTAAGGCATCGTCTTATGATTCTTAGCCTCACAGGTATTCGCGTTGCGGCAGTACGGGCAATCTCTCACGCCATCCGGCCAGCGCAAGTACTCCACCCACTTGACAGCCGTCTCTTCGTCGGGGAAAGATTGTTGAAGTTCAAAGACGGTGAGGCCATTCCGATGTGCCTTGCCGGGCGCTCTGTGTTTGTCAACCATAGTCCCATTATTACATGGCGGGGCTATTGCTGTCAACTAAAGTCTATAATTCCCTTTTTTAGGTGTGACATTTGGGACACTTGCTTTCATTAAATCCATTATGAAGCAGCAGCCGGCGCGGGGTCTAGATTGCCCCTGCGAGGCGTCGGCGGTAAGAAACAAACGCAACGCCCTTACAGAGAGGGCAGCGCGGGGTTCGAGGGTGAGCCTAGGGTTCTCTAACGTTTTCACAGAGTTAGTTAGGAAGGCCTCCCCTATTCTCCTGCTTATCCGATATTCGACAGGTGTTCGAGCTTGCCGGTCGAATCACCCAGCGTCTCGGTGGGAACGCCCATGCGGTCAAGCATCGAAAGAAACAGGTTGTTGAGAGGCGTTTTCTCCGGGCAGACGATGTGCCGCCCCGGTTTGAGCGTGTTGCCCGCCCTGCCTGCAAGCAGCACTGGAAGGTCGGTATGCGTGTGCAGGCTTCCATCCGAAATGCCGGAGCCGTAGACGATCATCGAGCTATCGAGCAGTGTCTCCTCGCCATCGGCGACCGATTTCATCTTCGCGAGGAAATAGGCAAACTGCTCCATGTGGAAGCGATTGATCTTACTAAGCTGCTGGATCTTTTCCGGGTCCCTTCGATGATGACTCAAGCCATGGTGAGCGCCAGAGACCCCGATTTCAGGATAGCTACGGCCGCTCCCCTCCGGCCCGATCATGAAAGTGAGGATGCGGGTCGAGTCCGTCTGGAAGGCTACCGTCGCCAGATCGAAGAGGATCTTCACGTGTTCGTCAAACTCGACCGGGATACCGTGGGGCTTCTCTAGATCCGCCGGCAAATCCACCTCTTCCTTCTCTGTTGACGAAATCCGACGCTCGATTTCGCGAATCCCCTCGAGGTATTCCTGAAGCTTGCGGCGATCCGTTGGTCCCAGCGATCCCTGCAGTCGCTTGGCGTCGTCTTGCACGAAATCCAGAATCGAACGGTCCTGCCCGAGCCGTCGTGCTCGAGCTTCCGGGGTTTCGTCTGTTCGGACATTTCCGAACAGCCTTTCGAACACTAGGCGCGGATTAATCTCCGGGGGATTCGGCGTAGTGGATGAGCGCCAAGACACGCTGTTGGAGTAAGCACAGCTATACCCGGAGTCGCAGTTCCCAGCTAGTCGCCCGGGCTCGGTACCCAACTCCAACGAAGCGAAACGTGTCTTGCCGCCAACCTTTTGGGCCGCCACCTGGTCGGCTGAGATGCCGACCTGGATGTCAGCCCCCATCGTTTTCTTGGGGTGAACACCCGTCAGGAAGGTCGATCCCGCTCGGGCATGGTCGCCCGCTCCATCCCCAAGGGAATTCGCCTCGTACTGCGCCAAGCCGGTCAGTACGAGCAAGTCCTCCCGGAAAGGCTCGAGCGGTTTGAGAATCGGTCCGAAGTTGTAACCAGCTCCGGGCTTCGCGGGCGTCCAGTCCTCCATGATCGCGCCGTTCGGGATATAGACGAACGCCATGCGCCGCGGCGACTTTCCGTCGAGACGAGGCTTTGCAAAAGCGGGCACCATCGAATCGAGAAACGGTAGAGCGATCGTAGTGCCCAAGCCCCGTAGCACGGTCCGTCTCGCGATGTGTTTCCCTCTCATGGTTCAGTCACTCCTTTCCTCAAGCCGCATCTGAAACGGCATACTCTCGACGATTCCCAGAACCAAACTCGAGAACCGGTATCCACTTCGGGCGAGGCCGCTACGAATCTCTTCGACCACGGGCTCATCGTAGCTCTCGAGACCGCGTCCTAAAGCGTAAGTTAGCACCTTCTCGGTCAAATTGCGGGCGAATTGGTCCTCCTGCGCATAGAGCACAGCTCTTAGGTCCGCTGGGCCATCGAAGCGTGTCCCGCCCGGTAACTCACCCGAGGCGTCAATGGGGAAGTTCCCGTCGGCCGTTCTCCAGCCTCCGATGGCGTTGTAGTTCTCGAGACCGAACCCGATAGGATCCATACGGTCATGGCATACCGCACAACTCGGGTCAGCCCGGTGCCTCTCCAACTCCTGCCGCAGGGAGGTCGCTTTGCCTACCGCCTGCTCATCCAGTTCCGGAACGTCCTCCGGAGGGTCCAGTGGCCGGTCTCCCAGCAGGTTCTCCAGTACCCAAAGGCCCCGCAGAACCGGTGAGGTGCGCGTGGGATAAGAAGATACCGTCAGCACGCTCGCCTGCGTCAGCACTCCGCCACGCTGTTCGCCTGAGAGCTGTACCCGGCGGAACCCAGGACCTTCGACCCCCTCGATGCCGTAGTGTTTCGCCAATCGTTCGTTTAGGAAGGTGTAATCAGCCTTCAAAAATTCGAGGACGCTACCGTCTTCCCGCATGATGTGATCGAAGAAAAGCTCGCTCTCGCGTACCATCGCGGCGCGAAGCTCTTCGTCGAACTCAGGGAAGATCTCCGGATTAGGCTTCACAAGCGAGACGTTGCGCAGCTGCAGCCACTGCCCGGCGAAATTCTCGACGAACGCTTGGGACTTGCCGTCCCCAATCATCCTCATGACCTGCGCCCGCCGCCCGTCCTTAGTGCCCAGCTCGCCTCGCGCCGCCGCCTTCAACAGCTCCTCGTCAGGCATGCTGCTCCAAAGGAAATAAGAGAGCCGGGAGGCCAGTTCGAAATCGCCGACGGGACGAATGGGATTCGGTCTCGCTGGGTCAGGATCGCGCTCGGTCCGGAACAGAAACTGTGGCGAAACCAGGATGGCTTTCAAGGCGAGTTGGATGCCCTGTTCGAAGCTTGCACCCTGCCCTACGGCACCTTCCGCAAAGAGAACGTAGCTGCGGACTTCTTTCTCTGTTACCGGTCTGCGGAACGCAAGCCTTAGCAGGCGTCCCAAGATTCTTTCCGCGCAAATCCGGTCGAAGCCGTCGGGCTCCGGGTCGCACACCATGATCTCGCGGTGACTCTCGGGCAGCGGCGCGGGTTCAGGATTGAACGGGCCCTTAATCTCGATGGAGTCAGCGAACACCATCCTCTTCGCATTTTTGTAGAGCTTGCTCCGGTACTCGGTCCAATCAAGCGAGTTCGGATTCCAGCGTTCGCCTTCCGGGCTCAAGACTTCGGCATACAATTCCCGTTCACCGGCCTCGACGACCATGCGGACGGGGTCGGGCTCATCGTAGTCGAGCCTGGGCTCAGCGCTGTAGGTTGCTACCTTCTCGCCGTCCAACGTGAAAACGACGGGCAACGGTGGTGGCGGTGGAAGCGGGGGGCCTTCGGGATTCTCTTCGAGCCAAGCCTGATATTCGACTAGCTCCGACAGCAGCGTCTCGCGTTCGAAGACGAAGGTCCCGCCAACCTTGGGGGCATCGAAGTGCTCCATGAACCGGATCGCATGATCGAGACTCAGGCAGAATTCTTCGGCCAACGTGTCGAGATCGACCGCCTCCACCTCGAGTTCCGACGCCTGCTCGATGAGTTCCGGCACTCGGTATGTCCACGGCAGCCGCCTCTCTGGGACGCTACGGCGGTCAACGAACCGCAGCCGTAGATCGTACTCCCCCGTTGCGGGGAAACGATGCCGCGCGGCCAGCCTGCCCTCCGGCGAGTAGGGGACTTTCCCGGCTGCTCCAATTTGCCTTTGCTCGCCCTCTGCCCGCGGGGCGCTGTAGCGGAGAGCCGTGGGCTTGACGCTGCGGTCGGTCACAATGGCACGCCGAACGATCTTGTCCGCGGCGGTCATATACTTCTCCATGAGCACGGGAGAAATCGACAAAACATCACCAATGTTGTCGAATCCGTATCCCGTGTCATCGACCGGGAAATCATCGGCCGGCCGGAAGTCGATGCCCAGCAGGTCGCGAACGGTATTGTTGTATTCGGCGCGGTTCAGCCGCCGCGCGGTCACGCGGCCGGGATTGGGTTGGGTGTCTTCGGATGACAGGTTGGCGTCAATCCAGTCGAGAACTACGGCAACTTCTTCCGGAGATGGGCGCGGCCGGGGCGCCGGCGGCATCATCTTGCGGTCAAGCATGTGCTTGACACGCCGCCAAACTTGTGCGTCCTTGAGCGCTGACCTCTCGTCCTGGTAGTGGTCGAACGACAGATCCGCAGTTTTCAGCTGGTCGTTGTGGCAGAAGGTACAGTGACTTTTGAGGAAGGGCTGAACGGAATCTTTGAAGGCGGGGGTAGCAGCAGTACCAGCGCGCGTAAGCAGCACACAGAAAGCGATGAACCAAAGCCGGCTGTACAACGCAATCTCCCCGTCGACCTATCTATCGCCAGCATAACATCGTAGGTTCCGTGATGTTCATGAAATGGATTTGCTCTTCCGGATCTATCGGTGGGACTGACGATTGCTTTATGGACTGATTCCTTGCTGGACTACTGCTGATATCGCCTACGCGCTGCCTCGATTCTGTCCCCGGCGAGGGCCCGTGTTCGTTGTGCCAAGAAGTTCCTTCGGCACGTCAAATCCCGCGCTGTTCAGCGCTTGGACATAATCCTGGGGATAGTTCAGATTTGCCAATGTGCGAAGTTCCGGATCGACAGCCCGCGGCGACCCCATCAGCCGCATTACCTTATAGGAGTCCAAGGTGTTTGATGCTTGCGGCAAGTGCTTTGATATCGCCCATCTCTTTGCGCGTGCGGTTGCCAATAACAACGTCGTTTATGTTCATGCTAGTCGGCCCTCAGCGATTTGCTGCGCACCAGTCCCGCCAGCAGGCCGAATGCGCAGCAAACGGCCCGCGATCGCCCACCCAGGCAAGTACCCAGTGTTGATCGGCCAGCGCCTTGCCCAGCATGCGCAGCAGCCGGGCTTGGAAAACGGCGGCGTGGGTGGTTCGCTGGGGGGATCGGACGGCCTCTTGTGCGCCTTCTCTCGGATCAGCGCCCAGCGCGCACGAGCGGCCTGGCGGGCGCTCTCGCTGCGTTGGGCCGGCGTGCGCCTGGAAGCCGTCACCCTGCGCCCACAGCGCTGCGTAGGGCGCTTAGGGGACTCCGGGGTGCGCTGGTCGCATTCTCTGGCTTAGGTGCGCTCATGGGTCAATCGGCGGGAATGGCGATCTGCTCCGCGCTATGTCCATTCATCTCCCCAACATGCCCAACCGGGTTTTTCTTGGCGTGCGTACAATTCAATGCGGTGGGTTTCGTCGGCCAAGTCGGGATACATTTGGTCTATCAAGTCGTATAGCCTCTCGGGCTTTTGGCTGTGTTTTCTCCGTGGCGCTTCAAGCACTGAATCCGGTCTCGCTGATTCGTCCGGCGGCTGCACTGCCCCGCGCACGCCAACCAATAAATGCTCGTGTCGATTGCGGAAATAGTAACCCATGCCGATCCGTTCTTTCACCCAAACAAGATTAGTTTTGTGCTCGAACCCCCAAGCTTCAAGAACGAACAGAGCCTCGCCCAATTTTGGGCTTGGCGCCCACAAGAAGAGAACACAATCGTCGTCAATGAAACGCAGCACGTCTGGGTCTTCAGCAATATCCGTATAGCTCTGCGTCTCGTACTGAGTTTGATCGCCCGGCTGTCAGTCCCCATGAAATCATACTTCCAGGGCGGATCGGCGAGAATCAATTGATATTTTCCAGGCCTGCTGGCGATCGCTTTTCGCGTCGAGCTACGCAGCGACCGCAAGAGGCTCAATACGTCCTTGCGTTCCATCTCGGTGTGTATCGTGCCGTCTGTTAGCCAGCCCCTGAGTATCGGGTCGGGGGCTCTCGTCAGTTCGTACACGGTCCCCCAAGAGGGGGGTAAATGGGACACATGTCCCATTTGAGAGGATCGAGTGCTCAGCGATGGCCATTAAACGGTGCGCTGTGCGCCGGCCAAAGGGTAGGTCATTCTCGATCATCGGCACAAACTCGCCATGGTCCAGCGCGGCCTTCGCTCCGAGCAGGAGCTTCCCGACGTCAATGATCGCCAGCACTGAGTCCTGCCAACACTGTGCGATCGCCGACGCAAAGTCGTCGCTGCTAACTAATTCGCGCTTTTCTATGGCCGGCACGTCGCGCCGCAGCAGCGGTCGTGGTCGGGGTTGGCTCGCCTGGGTCATTCCCCGTCGTCCGGCGGCAGCATCCGTGTGTTGAATTCCCGCTTGAAGGCGTGGACTTGCTTTACAATCTCGGGGTGGTCGATGCGGGTCACAAGCCGCGATTCGGTCCGCGTGTAGATCGCCCCGCGTCGCTCGCCCTGCTCGATGAGCCGCTCGGCGTCCACTTCGTCCGCCACGATCCACAGATTCTCCCCCACCAGGTCCGAGTAGAGGCAGACGGCATGACCCTTCAAGATCTGCTCCAGGCTTTGCTGGCAATCGGGCGCAGGGTGAATTATGCGAGATCCGGCACTAGTGGCACCTACAAAACCTACAAAACCTGGTTTTGTAGGTTCGCTCCCAAGCGAATCTGCCGAAATTCGCCCGTTCGGTTGCCAGTCCAGCCATCGGCTTCGCTTCGCTGAGTTGAGTTCTGGTGTGTTCATCGCCACACCTCCGGATTGACCGCGTACTGGTTCGACGGTCGCCCGCCGAGAGGTCCCGACTCCCCGGCTACGTCCCGTACCCACCCAGCATCCTGAAGGACTTGCGCCGCCGACTTCACGGCCTCAGGTGAATCCAGACCACTCCACCCCTTCAGATAGACGTCTCGGCAGGAGAATAAGCCCCCTCCTCCCACCTTCCGGTTCCTGATCTTCTCGGCCAGTTCGCGGGCAGCCCGCAATTGCCGATTGACGACACATGCGTAAACCCGCTTCGCATGTGATTCCAAGTACTCGCACCACGCCGCCGCCTGCCGCGTGTGCTCAAGGGAGATAGCCTCACCTCTGCCTTTGCCAGCCGCCCAGTCTGCCAACTCAAACAGAAGGGCCAGAGCCGGCATCAGTTTGCGGTACTTTGCCAGGTGGCAGGTGAGAGCCGAGTGGAGATCGTTCCCCCGTACCTTCGCCTCCAGCTCCGCCAGCCACTCTACAAAGAGTTTCTGTGCCTCGGGTGCAAATTGAAACCGCCACGGATTCTCCGCGTCCAATTCCACAAGCTTGCGGAAGACGCACGCCGCCTGTTGCTCGGATGCTGCATCGGGTGCCCGGTCAACATACGCCCACCCTGGTCCGGCGTCCGGCCATACCAGCAGTTGGAATCGCTGGATCAGACCGTCATTGCTCGGGCCGTCTTCGAGCGCGTCCACCAGATAGGACCGAAGACGGCCCGGCTGAATGCCGCCCAACATGGACATACAGCAAGCCTCAACGCGGATCGTGCCGCGTCCGATGCGGTCTATTCCGATGCGGTCTATAGTGTGCCCGGTGTCCCCATTCCACGCTTGCAGACAGAACGCCCGCTCACCTTCCCGGCCTGCACGGTCCAATTGACTCCACCAGCCAGTGAGCTCATCCCGGATTACCAGGATGCCTGCCGGATTCTGGTTCATGGTCAGGTGCAAAGCCTCGAAAGTCGCATCATTGACGATGAGTCGCCGCAACGTTGGTTCTTCTGGTGGATCTTCCGGCCTTTCGGGTGGCGCTTTCCTGCCCTTCGCGCTTGCCTTGAATAGCTCACGCCACGCCGCCCGCCGAAGTTCCCATTCCTCGTTCTCACGCGCGTAGTCCTTCAAGGCCTCTTCATGCTCCCGTTGCCATTCAGTCTGAATCTGAAGCAGCGGACGGGTTACGGCCTGGATGACGGGGCTCTTCATGAATCCCGGTGGTGCGACGATACCGCCCCACAGGTTCGGCACAACCACCCAACCACTATCGTGTGCCTTCGGCTGAATGGTAGCCCGCCGATTCACCGCACCGGCAAGACAGAGCACGATCGCCACTGCCGGGTAGTCAATCGGGACTTGCATACGCTCCGCAACGTCCCGCACTAGGGGACGAAACGAAACCGGAAGGTTCTCTTCGCAGAAGGGTTGTACGGGTGGGAGCTCGCTTTGAATTGGCAAGGGGTCGGGCCACTTGTCCGCCACTTCCGTCCTACTCGGCTTGCCAAGCAACTCTGGGTTGCGCGTCAATTCTGCAACAGCACGCCGCTCGAACTCCGCGTCCTTGTCCCGCCACCGTGTGTCGGTCATGCTTTTCCAAATACGAGTTGATATTGAAAGCCACTTTCATACGACTTCGAAACCGTAAGATTCCCAACCATCTCTCCTCTGTCTGGCAAAAACGTCGAGCTTTGAGCCAGGGCAACGTTCTTCAACCGACTTGTAAAACTTCTGTGGTTTTTCTGAGTGTTTGCCAGTGGGAGCTGGTAAGTCTGTGGTTTGATTCGTTAGTACGACCGTCGGATTGCCACGAACGGCCAGCAAGCAGCGCTCTGTCTTCCCACGGAGCCAGTCTCCCGTGCCCATCTTGTCCTTTACCCAAGTGAGGATTGTTTTCTGCTCGAAGCCCCAGGCGTCCAGGCATTGAAAGGCCTCTCTCATGAACGCGTTCGTCGTCCATAGCCACAGAATGCAATCTTCGTGCGCCCACTCAGCGAGAGGCAAGGCGCAAATCTCTTCTATCGCCATGTCAGCATAGGGAACCGCACCTCGATGTGAGGCGTCGCCAGAACGATGGTAATTCCAAGGGGGATCAATTACGATTACCCGGTATCTGCCGTCCGGTGGTTGCTGCGACTCAGCCTTAATGCGCTCTACCTGTTGGGCAATTTTCAGTTTGCGGTGAACGCCGTTGACACGACGCGTCCTGTCCATCTCCGTGACGAGGGCCCCATACTTCTCCGGCTCCGCCTCGGCTGCCTCGCAGACCTCGGCAATCTTTGCCATGGTGGCGTGCCCCACCCCGGCCGCCTTCGCAACCCTGTGACGGGCCTCACCCTGTTCCGACTGTTCCGCCAACTTGGCGGAACGTTTCCGCCCACGGCCGCCTTGCCTCTCCTTGGCTGCTTTCCGCTCCCGCTCTTCGAGGTTCTTGGAAATGGCGTACATCTCACTCGGCAGAAAGTCCTCACGCACGACGTTCTCGTCGAACTCGCCGCGAAGGATGTCGTCTAGCGGCACAACGTGAACGGGTACCCTTTCCCAGCCAAGAGACTTACAAGCCTTCAAGCGACGCTGCCCGGCAATCAGTTGATTTTTGTCGTCGATGACAATCGGGTGTAGAAGCCCGGTTTCTCTGATGCTGCGAGCAAGTTCATTGACATCACCCACTCTTTTGCGGGCTCGCTTGCCGATAACGATCGGCTCGATTGCCCGCTTCAAGCCACTTGCCTCCCCAACTCCGACGTACGCCGCATCGCGACTAGCTCCGCCGGGGACGCATTCTTAATCCGCTGAATCTCGCAGTCGATGGCGTCAGCTGTCACGTCGTCGAGGCCGCACTGCCATATCTCCGACCACGCGCCCTCGTCGTCATCGCCGTCGCCTTCGGACGCGAGGAGCGTGCGCGCCGCAGCGGCGATGATGTTCTCGCTCATGAACAGCCGGTTCCGCTCGTCTCGCCGTTCTCGAAGGACACACCGTCGCCAGTCTGTCAGGTCGCGGGCCGCAACTTGCGCTTGCGCGCGCCGCTGGGTGTACTTCCGCCGCTCAGCGCTCGTCAGCGGTCGGTCAGCGAGTCGGATGCCCAGGTGGTCAGCGAGCCAGCGCAACGCGTCTCGCCGGTCGCAACCGTGCACCGCCTGGATCAGATCCAGGATTCCTCCACCTTTCCCATGGGCGTGGTCGTACCAGACGCCGCGATCGTCGTCAAGAACGACGTTATCGCTGTCACCATTGCGGCAGAACGCCTTTCCCCGCCCGTGACGCAGCGGTCCGCCGCCAAGGGCAACCCAGACGTCGGTGATCGACGCCTGGTCGATGATGTCGTGTGGCGTGGGCATGGCCGGGTGGGGCGTTGTTGTTAATGGTTCTGGACACGCTGCGACTCGAGCCACTTTGCAACGTCCGAGCGTTTGTATAGGATCGCGTTCGTGTTCGCGATCTTGATGAAGGGTGGTCCCTTGCGCTGCAGGTGCCAGCGCTTGATCGTGCGTGGATGTCGCTTCAGATCCCGCGCTAGCTCATCGCGGGTCATGTATTCCGAAATTGGTGAATTCGCAGTCATAGGACCTCCTTACGGGAACAATTATCGACGTAGGAGGCGTAGGAATAAGGTAGGAAAAAAGCGTAGGAAACGTAGGTTTCTTCAGTCGCGCCCCAGCTTCTTTAGGGGAAGGTCGCCTGAAAGGACCTTCTCAATCCGCTGCGACATCACTGACTTGTTTTGCAGTTCGTCCTTCTTCCACCTGGTTCCGTCGGGACGCTTAACATTGGCGGAACGCCAGACGTCAGCTTCAGAGCACCCCTTCTCATCGTGGAACGCCTTGAGGCGGTGAAGACGGCTGCCCCTGTCGTCTTGTGTAGAGTCTTTGGATTTAGAGGTCCGCGAGCGATGTTCTTCAGTGGAGCGCGCTTGCGTGTCCTCTTCTGAGGTGGCCGGACCTGCATGTTCTTTGCGGTAGCGCGTGATGGCCCACGCCATGGCCTCTTCGAAGGCGAGCCGGTTAGGGTCGAGGAACGCTTGCCACTCCTCGTAGGTTGAGCCTGCGACCGGTGCGCGCGAATCTACCCCGCTCGGCACCTTGCCTCTTGCCGTAGGTTCGGGTCGGACAATCGCTTTTGCGCGCAAGGCCCTGGCGGTGGCATGTTCGCCGGAAAGGAGAAAGGCCCTCAACTTGCGTTCGTCAATAAAGGCCTGGAATAAGTGCGAATCCTGCAGGATGTGAAAAAGATAAGAGGCAGGGGGACACATTATAAGCCCGACCTGACCCTGATGACGGCACCGGTCCGGCAGCTTGCGCACCTCCAAGCAAGCGAGCTCCTCAGACCCGCATTTCCAATTTGATTCAGACCTCTCGACCTTCCGGCGGGCTTGAGCGTCTTTATTCATAGGGGCTAGAGCCCGATGAGGACGCCATGGAGGCCAACACCCGATGGGTGAAAAACAAACCAAGCCATTCCAGCTAAGTTTCAACGGCTCGTTGAAAGTCGATTTCCAGGGATCGCACGTCACTTCCGACGGTGGCTTGATCCTGGTTCGGGAGTTGGACGAGCGACTCGGACTCGGGAAACTGATCGGCGAGCATCTCACCGACTCCCGGCAAGGCACAAACAAGCAGTTCACGTTCGCTGATCTGTTGCGGCAGTCGGTCTACAGCCGCTTGGCAGGCTACGAGGACGTCAACGACGCCGTCCGAGTGTCGGCTGACCCGACGTTTCGCTTGATCGGCTCGCAGAAGATCTGGGATCGCGGTGCGGCCTTGACCTCGACGCTGCACGGCTTCGAGACGGAGATGCTGGCGAGCGAAGAGAACCTGCTGGGGCTGATGGCGCTGAACCGAGAGCTGGTCGGGCAAGCGGAGGCGTTCGACGACTCCGAGCGGGTCGTTCTGGACATGGACTCCACCGAGAGTCCGGTCCATGGCCAACAGGAAGGCAGTGCCTACAACGGACACTTCGAGTCGGTCTGCTACCACCCGTTGCTTTTGTTCAACGGTCATGGTGATTGCCTCGCTGCCAAGCTGCGTCCCGGCAACGTGCACAGCGCCGAGGACTGGGATGAGCTATTGTTGCCGGAGATCGAGCGCCAACTGGCCGAAGGCAAACAGGTCACCTTTCGCGCCGATGCCGCCTTCGCCAAGCCCGAGATCTACGAAGCACTGGAGGAGCGCGGCGCGGACTACGCGATCCGCATTCCGGCCAATAAGAGCCTGGAGCTGGAGATCGAAGACATCCTGTTTCGTCCGCCGGGGAGGCCCGGCCGCAAGCCGCTAGTGCGCTACAAGAGCTTTCGCTATCAGGCGGAGAGCTGGAAGGGGCCCAGACGAGTTGTCGCCAAGGTCGAGCACCACCAGGGCGAGCTATTCGCGCGCGTCGGTTTTATCGTGACGAACATGAGCTTGCCAAGCCGGTCGGTGGTGCGTTTCTACAACAAGCGCGGCACGGCGGAGCAGTGGATCAAAGAAGGTAAGCAAGCGACGCACTGGACGCGGCTGTCGTGCCATCGCTTCCGGGCGAACGAGGTACGGCTACAACTGAGCGTGCTGGCCTACAACCTGGGCAACTTGTGGCGGCGGCTGGGACTGCCGAACAGGATCAAGAGTTGGTCGCTGACGAGCTTGCAACACAGGTTGATGAAGACCGGCGGTCGGCTGGTCAAGCACGCGCGGTATTACTGGCTGCTGCTGGCCGAAGGGCATTTGAACCGCAGGCTGTTCGGCGACATGCTGCACAGGATCTGGGCGCTGCCGCTGCCAAGCGGGTAGCGTTGACCGGGCGAGGATCAACAGTTTTCGGCTCCAAAAGGTTTCGCAAGGAGCAGTGTCGGCCGGAGCGCCGTTCAGCCCGCTCAATCAACGTCTGTGAGCGGATGGACGAGCCCTGGCGCCTACCGGCGGAGGTCATGTGCAGGGTTCAGCGCGAAAAGACGTGGTATTCGGGGCAGCGCGGGTGTATACTTTCACCGTGCCAGGGCCAAAATGGAAATCCTGGTATAAAGGTTAGGGACAGTCTCGCCGACCCGAGCTCGATGCGGTCATTGCGCCGATTGGGGTAGAGAAGGTAACGGAGTCAGTAACAGCTCGATCGACAGCATGGACCTAGGCATCGAAGGTCGGGTGGCAGTGGTTGCGGCTTCCAGCCGCGGCTTGGGGCGAGCGGTGGCGGAAGCTCTGGCCGCCGAGGGGGTCAAACTGGCGCTCTGTGCTCGCACCGAGGACGTATTGAAAGATACGGCCTCCCGGATTCGTGATCGCTGGGAGGTGCCGGTTGTCGAGCAGCCGCTTGACGTTACCGACTACACGGCCGTGAAAAAGTTCATCGCCGCGACTCGCGAAGAACTCGGCGCCATTGACATCTGTGTCACAAATGCGGGCGGCCCTCCCCTGGGAAAGTTTGCTGATTTCTCCCCGCAAGATTGGCGACAGGCTTTCGAGTTGAACTTCATGAGCACCCTGTACTTGATCCGTGAGGTACTGCCCGACATGAAGGCCCGGGGCTGGGGGCGCATCGTCTCCATCACTTCGGTGTCGGTCAAAGAGCCGATCGAGATGCTCATCCTCTCGAACGCCATCCGGGGAGCCGTGGTCGGACTGATGAAGACCCTGAGCCTCGAGTACGGGCCGGACAATATTCTCTTTAACAACCTCTGCCCAGGGATGACCGCGACCGACCGATTCCTCAGTGGGTCGAAGAAGAGAGCGGAAAGCGAGGGCTTGTCCCCCGAGGAAATTATTCGTCAAATGACAGAGACCGTGCCGTTAAAGCGGGTGGGTCGGCCGGAGGAATTCGGCGCCCTGGCGGCATTCTTGTGCTCGGAAAAAGCAAGCTATGTCACCGGCACCAGCACGGCCGTTGATGGCGGGCTCGTAAAGGGGGTGTAGGGGCTCACCACGATGTTCTCTTATGCGTTTGCAAAGCAGAGTTAGTCTTGGCTTTCTACTGGTAGGCATATTTTCTGCCACATTGGCGGCCGCCCCGGGTTGGAGTAACGGGCAAGGCGCCCGGCTGATTATCGGCCCTTAAACCATGGTAAATCGATGAGGCTGGTTTTAGTGTCGTCTGACATGTGGGCGCCCTCAGCGCCCCTTAATGCTGATCACCTTCTCGCTCGGCCGGTCCTCGAGGATCCCTCGCAGCTCGTTTTCCCACCGCTGCAAGGCCACCCGCTTTTCGACATCGAAGGTATAGACTGTGTAATGCCGCTCAGTAGTACCCGCCTCTTTGTGATTCAAGACCGCCGATCTTGAGCGGCCGTCGATGCCCATGCGGGCCAGCCAGTCCGAAGCCGTGCGCCTTAGGTCATGCGCCGTAAAGTGTTCAAGACCGAGGTGTCCATTGCGCCTGAGCGCATGAGTCAAAGAGTTGACCGCAATCGGTCTACCCCCACGCGGGGCAAACACGTAACGCCCCCCTCGCCTCGCCTCTTCTCGACACAAGAATCGGAAGGTGCCACCCCATGGATCGAGTCCCTCACGTGTAAACTTTGCACCTGGACCGGCTTCTCCAGTTGCGATGAGCGATATCGACCAGTCAACGTTAGGTTCGGATCGGCTTCGGTAAACCCTTGCCGACATGGGAGGATCTATCCGCGGAATCTCACGTAACTCCCTCTTGATCAGAGAATTGCACAACCGGCGGCCCGAATTGAGTAGGACGTGACTTCAGGGCTGTTCGAAAACGGCCTGAACAAGCTGGGTGGTCGTCGCGGTATTCACCTCTGAGGATCCCAATCCGCTTGATCCGAGGTGATAGGGCTGAAGATCAACGCGGATGACTCCGCGCTTCGCCCATACTGCATGTCTTCGACACTGTTGTATGCTCTCAGCTCACGGGACTTACCTAAACTTGGCGCGCGATGGCTGGCGTTCGTATCTTTCGCGCTCAGGGTCCACCTAAGGGTGGGCGACGTTCAGATCAAGAAGGACATTCTCAAAGCGCTGAGGCAGAAGCAACGCGTGATGATTGAGCTGGAGAGGAAGGTGAACACTTCAACTGCGGTCCTGATGCGGCATCTGAGAGAGCTGGAATTTCTCGGGCTGGTGAAGCTGACCAGACACAAGAAACATCCGCAGTCCGGCAGGGCGTTCACGGTAGTGGAGCTTGCGGAGAGGAGGAAGTGAGAGTGGTAGAGGGGAGACGCGTGTGGAACGAGGTTCCGAGGTCCCACACTTGAGAGGTTGCGTGTTGTGAGAGCGGGTTCATCCGAAATCGGGAAACTAGACGTACTTCAAAAACTCGTCCCGCGTGACTCGAAGGTCCTTCTTGATGATCTTGTTGAGAAGTCCCGGGCCGATCTCTTCGCCGGCATGATGAGGTATTGTGGTTCGCCGTCCGTCCGGATGTTTGTACACCATGTGGCTGCCCGTTGTGTGACCGTGGACGAATCCAAATCGCTCGACGATCTTGGCCAGTTCCTTGCCGGTCAGCCGGGGCAGTTTCGGCAAGAGCTACACCTCGATTTGCTGCACTCCCACAAACTCTTCAGAAATCTCCGGTGGCTCATCAGTCTGGAGGTAGGCTTGGATGGCCTCTTTTGTCCTGGAGAGAAGTTCATCCATCGTCTTGGCTTGGGTGTGGCAGCCGGGCAATCCGACTACCTCAGACACGAGCCAGCCGTCCTCATCTCTTTCGATCACAACTGTGTATTTTCTTGGCATGGTTGGCGCTGATGGTGCTGTTGATGTTTATAAAGCTGTCGATCGGTGATGCTCCTCAAGAAGTCATTGTGGCAGATTGCTTTCAGTCGAAGGGATGGGAAACCCGTTGCGGGGAAGCGGTTGCCCCGTGAGCATTTGGGAGAACTACGCAGTGCTAGATCGGACGAGCCACGCTTGGCTCTCACGGAATCACAAGATCAGGTCAACGCAAGCGCGGCCTCGGTAGCGGCGCATTGGCGTACATGACGCGTACATGAATTCGAAGCATGACGACGCGCGAGCGGTTGCCTCTCCCAAACAGCTGTAATTAAAAGATTGGCTCTTCCGGGTTTTAAGTGGGCGAAGGAGCCAGATCGAGTTTCCCACAGTGGAAGTAGATGGCGTTGATGAAGTTCTGTTGATTGCGGAAACCGCGCGCCGTGGCCTTGACCCATTGAATCCTTGAGTTCAACCCCTCGCTGACCGCGTTCGTAATGCGGTGTTTCAGATACGTGAGTATGTTTTCGAGGCGAGCCGTCAACATCCGCGCTACGGTGACCATCGGCGTCAGCCGGCTGCGACTCGCCCAGCCGCGCCATTGCTCGAAGAAAGCTCGCGCCGCCGATTCGCGACGATAGTCGAACAGCCGCATCGCCGTTTCCTTCAACGCCCACGCCCGCGCCGTCTTCAAGTCGCTTTCGCGCAGCGCGCGGAACTCGCGCCAGGCGTCCTCGGAAAAGTTCGCCGGATGCCGCAGCCAAGCGTACTTCGTGCCTGTCAAACGCTCGTCGCCGAGGGCCAGTAAACGCTTGTTCTCCGCCCGCCGCACCTGGTCCACCGCCTTCGCCAGATGCGCCGCGATGTGATATTTGTCGTAAACGATCTTTTTCTCCGATTCGTCGAGATGCTCCCGGGTCGAGGCGACGTAAGGATCCCACATGTCCATCGCGACGGCCTCGACTCGGGCGAGTTGCTCTGCGCTCAACGTCTTCCAAAAGCCGTCCAGGCTGGCCTGGCGGCGTCCCTCGGCGACGAACAACACGCGCGAGCGGTTGAGATCGTTGACGACGGTGAGATAGCGATGGCGCTTGCGGAAGCTCTTCTCGTCGACGCCCAGGTAGGGAATCGGCTCTGCCGCGCGACGTTCGAGCCCACGTTGCACGGCGCGTTCCAGGATGCCGTGAATCTCGTCCCAGCTCAGCGCCAGCAACTCGGCGATGCCTTGCTGGCTGGCTTCCTTCAGCCACGAGATCGCGAGAGCTTCAAACAGCGCGGTGAAGCGGCTGGAAGCCTCGGCCCAGGGCAGTCGCACGACGCGCGGCCCGTGCTCGGAGCAGTCGCTGCGCGGCGGCCGGGCGTGCAGGATCGTGCGGTACTGACAGGTGTCGAGGTGACGCCAGCGGCGTTCGGGCTGATGATCGTGGAGTGCGCACACGGCGCTGCATTGGCGGCACGGCCAGCGGACTTGCTCGTCGTGTTCGAGGAAGACGTGGACTTCGCCGTCGGCTCGGCGCAGCTCCACTCGCACGACTTTCCAGGGACTTTCGATGCCCATAATCTGGCGGTATAGCTCGCGGTCTTGCATCCCGCGAGACTACCACCGAGCCTCACTCGCCCACTAGAAACCCGGAAGAACCAAAAGATTTAATGGTGAGCGCGCGGGGACTCGAACCCCGAACCTAGTGATTAAGAGTCACTTGCTCTACCAATTGAGCTACGCGCCCAGGTGTTCACCGAGGAGAAACTACTGGGGCCGCCGCCGGCTGCGGGGCGCTGGCCTCGCTTTGTTTTTCCGCGAGATCGCTATTGTATCACCCCGCTTGGAAGATGGGGAACACACCTTAACTGTGCCCTGCGCCGATGCTAACATGAGTCGGGAACACGCCTATGGCGACTTACGCACTGACTGTTTTGCTCCTCTTGCAGACTCTGCCACAACAGGAACCGCCGGAGGCTCGCCTGCCGAGCGGCAAGTCGAGGACGCTGGCCATACTGCAACGTGATCACGAGAAGTCGAAGAAGGATGTCGCCGAAATCATCAAGCTGGCACAAGAGCTACAAGCTGAGATCCAACGCAACGAGGAATTCGTCGTTGATGTCGACAGCATCCGCAAGGCCGAGAAGATCGAGAAGCTCAGTAAGAACATCAAGAACCGTTTCCGGCGCCTGCAGTGAGCCTTCCTCAATCCCACGGGCCGGGAGTTGTGAAGAATCCAGGATGGAAAGCTGTGCAAAGATCAAGGCCGGTCCGGCGAGCGCTGCGTCCAACTCGCTGATGGGTGAAACTTATCCTGCTTGGCTTTATGGTGCGAATTAGTGTTCTCTGAGGAGAAAGACTGCGGTGGCAGTACCCGTGCCCGGCACGTGAAATGACCAGCGCAGGCGAGACCCATGCCTGATTTACCCATCCCAGCGCACCGATGGACAGCTCGCGGCGGCCAGGCAGGTGTTGTCTTGCTGTTAGGCGTCTCCGCGCTGGCTTGGTCGAACGGTTGCGCACAGGTGCCTGGCCAGTCCGAGGCGAATGACCAGACGTCCGCGGAAGAGCGGTTGTCCAGGCGTCCCCTTCGTATCGGCAAGCTAATCAAGAAACGCCAGATCGCTCCCCTGTTGAGCGTCGCTCATGCAAGCTGGCTCACGCGGCCCGAAAGAGATGAGGAAGAACAGCCCGACCGCGTCGTTGAAGCCCTCAACATCCCCGCGGGAGCGACGGCGGTCGATCTGGGCGCCGGCGTCGGTTATTTCACTTGGAGGCTGGCCAAGCGGGTCGGTCCGCAAGGTCGCGTGATCGCTGTCGATATCCAACAGGGGATGCTCGATTTACTGGTCGAAAACCTTCGTCAAAGAGAGATCACGAACGTCGATTCTGTGTTGGCAAGCCCCGACGACCCTGGCCTCCCAAGGGGGCAGGTGGACTTGGTTCTGCTAGTGGATGTCTACCACGAGCTTGCCGAGCCGGAAAAAACAATGCAACACGTGAGGCAGGCGTTGAAGCGGGACGGACGCGTTGTGATCATCGAATACCGTAAGGAAGACCCTAGTATACCGATCAATCCCCTGCACAAAATGACGGTCAAGGAAGTCCGAGCGGAAGTTGAGCCCGTGGGCTACAAACTCGTCGAGGTGCTCGACTTTCTCCCCACCCAGCATATTCTGATTTTCCAAGATGCCGGCCGAAGAGGTTCTTGACCTCGGCTCGGCACATCCCGCGAGGGTTGTAGTCACCCTGGAGTTGGCCAAGAGCGCCAGCAATGAACCGAGGATCTTCGCGTCTGTGATGAGCCGAACCTTCTGAGCGGGCAGGTCAGGCTGCACTAAGTAGTCCGTTTCAAAAGTTCGGTCACGTGTATTTGGAAGCCAGGTGGACAATCGGGAACTTCGGGCACGGCATGCCGTGCCCCTACCTTTCCAGGCACCCAACAGATCTGTAGGGGCACAGCATGCTGTGCCCGCCTGCACTCGCCCGAAAGGTGAGTGTATTGATGAAACGGAGTACTCAGCAAACACCTAGGCTAAAAAATGGTGTAGATAAATGGAGCCAGCGCTGATCCCTGGGCGAATACAAGGAGGGCGCCCACCAGCAAAAGCGTGATGACGATGGGCAGCAGCCAAAGCTTCTTGTTTTCCCGCAGGAAAAGTACAAACTCGTTCAGTAGAGCGAACTTGCCCATTCAGCGGACTCCTAGCAGCCGGGTTGGCTGGGTCGAGTAACAAGACCCACAACGAGCACCCTGCCGGCCCATGGCGGAAACACTCCCAGCGTATCAGCTAGTCACAGCCCACCTGGGACCGAAAGGTGTCACCGCCATCATATCAGCAAAAAAGCCTTTCGCCCGAGTCCACGAGTGAGCTTTTCTGACTCCGAGCGCTCAAGGCCCGAGGTCTTGAACAAGAAGCTCTTCTCTGGAAGTCGGTCGACAGACACCATGAACTTCACCCCGTCCAAGCGCGAGTCGTCTCAGAATAGCCGCTCGAACTGCTCTCGACTCTGACGGGCCTTCGATCGAGGGATCCAGTAACTTGGCCTCCCCGACCGCCTGCGATTCATCGTGTCGCGGCCCAACACGCGCAGCACGAGCCCATAGGGGGTGATGACAAGGAAGTAGATTACCGACAGTAGGATGCGACTGTTGACATAGCCTAGCGCGTGCGCTAGCCGCATCCACAGCCGGTGAAACTTGTGTGACCCACTGGCCGAAAGCAGACCGGTCAGCAACAGGGCGAGGCCCGCGGCCCCGGCCGGCCAGTAGACCATGGGGCGACCCCGCCAGGTATTCCAAGCGGCAATTAGCAGCAGGATGGTGCCGACTATGAAAGCCGACTTTCGCTCTTGGCGTTCGCTGTTGCTGGGCTCAGTCAAGCTGAAATTCCTCTTGCCAGACCATGTCATCGACAAACTCACTCTGCTCTTCCTTCTCGAGCACGAAGTCCTCTAGAACGAGCATGTCCATCTCAGTGCGCATGAAACACTTGTACGCTTCTTCGGGGGTGCAGACGATCGGCTCCCCGCGAACGTTGAATGACGTATTTACGACAACCGGACAGCCAGTCAGTCGAGCGAACTCGCTGATCAGGTCGTAGTACATTTCGTTCTCGTCCCGTCGCACGGTCTGCACCCGAGCTGAATAATTGACGTGAGTGATGGCGGGGATCGTCGAACGGGGAATGTTCAGCTTGTCAATGCCGAAAAGTCGCTGCTGCTGGGCACTCATCTGCCGGCGGATCTCTTGCCGTACAGGCGCTACCAGCAACATGTAAGGCGAATCGCAGTCCATTTCAAAGTAATCCGCGACCGCTTCCCGCAGCACGGAGGGTGCGAAGGGCCGAAAGCTCTCTCGGAACTTGATTTTCAGATTCATCAGCGACTGCATCTTGGATGACTGAGGGTCCCCGAGGATGCTGCGTGCGCCCAGTGCGCGCGGCCCAAACTCCATGCGCCCCTGGAACCACCCCACTACCTTTTCGTTCGCTAGCGCCCTGGCCGCCTTCTCGATCACCTCTCGACGCGGCAGCCGCCGGTAGGGGGCTCCACTACCCTCGAGAAAAGCTTCGATGTCCCCCTGGGAATAAGACGGCCCCAAGTAAGAGCCTTTCATTCCGTCGATGCCGCCGCGGCAAACCTGGACCGTACTTCGCGAGTTCCCCAAATGCTGGTACCAGACCGACAGCGCCGCACCCAGTGCGCCGCCGGCGTCTCCCGCCGCCGGTTGTATCCAGATCTTGTCGAACGGTCCCTCGCGTAAGACTCGTCCGTTGCCAACGCAGTTGAGTGCTACGCCTCCCGCCAAGCAGAGATTCTTCTCACCTGTTTCTTTGTGAACATGCCGCGCCATTCTCAACATGGCCAGCTCGGTGACGTCTTGGACAGAGCGCGCCAGATCCATCTCGCGCTGCGTGATTCTGGTCTCCGGCTTGCGCGGCGGGCCTTCGAAAAGCTGGTCGAAGGCCTTGTTGGTCATGGTGAGACCCTGGCAGTAGTTGAAATACTTCATGTTCAGGCGAAGCGATCCGTCTTCGCGCAGATCAATCAATTCGTCCAGGATCTTTTCTGTGTAGCGAGGCTCGCCGTAGGGAGCCAATCCCATGACTTTGTACTCACCCGAGTTGACCTTGAATCCGGTGTAGTAGGTGAAAGCAGAATAGAGCAAGCCCAGCGAATGCGGGAAATGGACCTCGCCCAGCACGTGGATCTCGTTATTGTGGCCGCGACCGTAAGCGCTGGTGGCCCACTCGCCGACACCGTCAATGGTTAGGATGGCGGCCGACTCGAAAGGGGATGGGAAGAAGGCGCTGGCCGCGTGCGACTCGTGGTGCTCGGTGAACAAGAGCTTGCCGTCATATTGGCACTGCTTGGCGATGTGCTCCCGTATCCAGAGCTTTTCGCGCAGCCACAACGGCATAGCCTGCAAGAAAGACCGGATTCCGCCCGGGGCATAATCGAGATAAGTCTCCAAAAGACGCTCGAACTTCTGCAGCGGCTTGTCGTAGAAGACGATATAGTCGAGATCGGGCGGTTTGATCCCTCCTTCCCGCAAGCAGTAGGAAACGGCGTTTTGGGGGAATCGGTGGTCGTGCTTTTGGCGCGAAAATCGCTCTTCTTGCGCGGCAGCGACTATCTCTCCGTCGCGGACGAGACAGGCCGCCGAATCGTGGTAATAGGCGGAGATTCCAAGGATATCCACGGCCAACCTGACCCGATTCTAGCATGCGGTTTTAGTGACTCCCGACGTCTAATGGAAACCTACGTTCCTTGCAGCAACAGACTAGCCCGCTTTTCTCACCACGGCCTCGGTGGATAGGCAAAGGCCCAGTGGCCACGGCTCGCGGCAACAGTTTGTGTGCATCTCCCAGCGAACAGTGTGTCGGCAAGCAGGCGCGATGAATCGCGCCCCTACATCTCGAACGGCGGGGCTTTGCTCCACTGCTGCCGGCCGCCGGTGAGAAATGCGCGCTAGTGCTAGTAGAAGTCACCCGCATCCCTTCCGACCGGCAGATCAGCAGGCGGTCCAGTTCAATGCCGTCCGGCACCGCACGAACCTACGCGCTGCGAACGGTGTCACACCCGCAAGGGTGCGGTCGCGGCTCTGGCGACGGGTGAGCGTTTCCGATCGGCCAGATGATTACGCAACCTTGAGCTCTCCCTTCCGCGGCTCCGAACCGCCGCCCACAAACCTTCCGTAAATGGCTGTATCAAACGGCGTTATGAGGAATTGGCTTTGTTTGGTAATTCGTGGCTCGGTAGCTCCGCTGCTCCGATGGTCCGTTGTTGCCCGGTTGCCGTTCCTCGGGGCCGCTCGCCCTTAGGCGGGGGTCCTCTTGTATTTGTATCCCTCTGGAGCGATCCGTTGGGTCTTGCCGAGCTGGCCGTCCCACCGTACTGGAAACCCGCCGTAAACCATTGATTCCCTGTTGGTTGTACGAAATTGGCTTTGTTTGGTAGTTTCTTTCGTCCATTGGTTCGTGGCTCTGCAAGTGTCAGTGCTCGAATCGGCCCCGAATACTTTGGATGCCCAATCATATTGTACCTCGCCAATCCAAGGCTACGGTGCCACTAACGGCATTAAGTTGCTTTGAATGAATAACTTGTCTTACGTGATACGTCGGTAGAAAGGAGAGCCTAGGCGGCCGTTCGCACGGCCAGTGTAGGCCCACCCCAAGCCGCGGTCAGTCGTCACCGGCGACCGAGCACGGAATTAAGATCGGATGTGCGGGACTTCCGACGACCGTAAAGCTTCTTTGTTTCGGAGATAGTTACGGTGACCGCATCTGCTCCCCGATCTCGGTCCGAGTTGGGGGGAGCTGCCCTCTCGCTCTTCGAGAGTCCTGGGGAGATCGGGGACGGGTGCCGCACGACCACTGGACCGCTTGCTGACGCGCGCGGCTCGGAAGGGGCGCGGGTCGTTTCCACTTGCCAAACAATCTTGCCGCTCACCTCCGTTGTCCCGCCGGTCTATCAGGCATAAGTAAGCGGCCCGTAGCCGAGCTTGCGCAGTGCTCGTTCCGCCGCCTGAACTCCCCGGTATTGGGCTTCCTCGAAGATCGAGATGCCGCTTAGATCGGAGTTGGCGAAAAGAATCTTGCCTTTGAAATCAGCCATGTGCCGTCGCTCCGCGGACGTCAAGAAGCCTACTGTCGGTCTGATCATCGCATGGCCCAGGCGCAGGATGTCGATTCGGGAGACGCAGCGTCGAATGTCAGGATGGGCGTTCTCCAGATCGGCGAGTATTTCTTCTTTCCAGAAGTTCCAGTCACGTTCCAGAAGAGCTGCACGGTTGGCCTGAGGCGAGCCGTCCGTCAACGCCCGATAATACGTCCAAACGACAGGTCCGCTCGCACCCGCCGATAGAGGGTGGTTCGGCACGACGTAGCCGAGTCCGGGGGAATCGTAGATGATGTTCTCCCAAGCCGGGCCCACGTTGCCCTCCCGTGGTAGCTCATCTAGAACTAGATTCGCGGTGAGCCACGGTGAGTAGGCGAACCGCCGAGCCGGTGTCAATTCGGTTTCGAAATGCGGCATCAAGTAAGGGGCCAGGAAAGTCGGGGCAGCGAAAACAACGCACTCCGCGAGGTATTCCTTGTTTTCCGTGAGCACGCGTAGCCCACGCCCATCCGGCTCGATGCGGTGGACCGCCGAGGACGTACGCACGTATTTGTCGAGCTTGCCGAGAAGTTGCTTCACAACCCAGCCGTTGCCTTGCGGCCAGGTAAGCGGGCCCGGTTCGTCCGCAGGCCGCGCCGCAAAGTAGTGAATTCCCGCCCACGCCGAGGTGTCTCCGTAGGAGGCGCCATAGTCGTCCCGGCAGCCGTAGTCCACATACCAGCGCAGGTAAGACGAGAAAAAACCTTCCTGCACCATCCAGGTCTTCATGGAGGTCTGGTCCAAAGCCGACGTTAGGGTCGGAGTGCGAATCGGTATGGTGAACTCGTCTCCCGAGCGGAAGTAGTCCATGCGGTCCCAAAAGCGCTTGAACTGATCGCGATCGATCCCGCGGGCGTCATCAGACGCTTCGACCTCGGGCTGCCAGTGTCCGTTGACGAACAAACGCTGCTGGGGTTCGGCGCAAAAATGGCGCCTGTCCCATCGTCCTTCGCGCAACACACCCAGCTCCTCGAAAAGCTCATGCACCAAGGGGATCTTCTTATCCGGGACCGGTATGTAGTGGGATCCCCAGGGGAAGTCTCCCGCTTCGCTCTCGCCCCAGCGGGAATTTCCTCCGGCTTGTTCTTCCAGCTCGAGGAGGACAAATTCCCGGAACCCGAGCTTGTCGAGCCTCCAGGCGGCCGAAAGCCCGGCTATACCGCCGCCAACGACAACGATCGGCACCTGAATCCTTTCTTTGGGTTTGGAGAAAGAGGCCCCGTCGCGGATCCTATGCCCGACGACATGCGAGCGGTCGACAAACGACCCTTGGACTACGCGATCCCTTTTGGTGAGAAAGCACGCCCCCGAGACGGCTAGCGCACCGCTTCCCGCGAGCGCGAATTTCAGGAGTTTCCTTCGAGAAGGCTTTTCAGTAAGAGACATGAGCTAGAACTAAGAAAAAGCAAAGGCAAGGCGACCGTCTTGCGGTCCGTGCTCGGCTGCCGTAAATGTACGGGTGCGACATGTCACGCCCTCGGGAGCTGTGCGACAGCGGCGAGTTTTCTATCCTATACGAGGGTCTGCGAATCAGGAAAGCGTACCCATCATTCTCGATTGAACAGGAATGCCCGCCGACAAAGACAATCCCCTGTCTCACGACGATTCCACCATTCGTCCCCGCGTCGCCACCACCCTTCTGGCGTTGTCGATGTTTTTCACGGGCGCGGCGGGATTCATGTTCGAGTGCGTGCTGAGCACGGTTGCGACCTATACGCTGGGAAACAGCATCGAGCAGTTCTCGGTGACGATATCGCTGATGATGCTTATGATGGGTGTCGCCGGTTTCCTGCAGCGCCGCATCAGCGATGACCGCTTGATTGAGAAATTCCTGCTTGTCGAAATTTCGCTGGCGCTACTGGGCGGTTACGCTCCCATTGCAGTTTACGCCGGCTATGGACTGATGAGCGACCATTTCGCGCTCGTACAGTACTTTTTCGTCGTATCGATCGGGTTCCTGATCGGCTTGGAGATCCCACTGGTGCTGCGCATCAACCGCCGCTACGTGCCGGCGCTGAAGTCCAACCTTGCCGCCATCTTGAGCCCCGACTACATCGGCAGTTTTCTGGGCGCGCTGGTATGGGTCTACTTCCTGCTCAAATACTACCCGCTCACCGAAATCAGCTTCCTTGTGGGCGGGCTGAACTTCGCGGTCGCGGTGGTCACATTCCTCTATTTCATGCGACATCGACTCGTGGTGCAACGAGCGGGGCCGCTGGTACTCATCGCGGTTACCGCTGGGGCGCTCGTCTACGGATACACCCAAAACCGCCTGTGGAACGCGAATCTCGAGCAGCATTTCTACGATGCACCCATCGTCTTCTCGAAGACATCGAAGTATCAGCACCTCGTTCTGACTGCTGCTGTCAACCCGACGGACTACCGCCTCTACATCAACGGCAACTTGCAGTTGTCGAGCCTCGACGAGCACATTTATCACGAACAGCTCGTCCACCCGGTGATGCACTTGGTGAAGAACCGCAGCCGCGTGCTCATCCTGGGAGGTGGTGACGGCCTCGCTTTGCGAGAGGTCGTGAAGTACCGCGATGTGGAGCAGGTAACTCTCGTTGACATCGACCCCGACATGATTGATCTTGCGAGGGACAACGAAATCCTCAACGAGCTTAATCAGGGATCTCTTCGCGACGCCCGGGTTCATGCGCGGGTTTCTTCGGCGGTGCACGGGGCAGACCGGTCCACGCCGGTCTACTACTGGAAGGAGCAAAGAGGGCCCGATGGCGGACTCGTCGAGGAAGAAGTGGCGCGCGTAGAAGTCTTCACGATCGACGCCGACAGGTTCATCGAGGAAATCGCTGCTGTGTGGGACGTCATCATCGTCGATTTCCCCGATCCAAACACTGTCGAGCTGGTGAAGCTGTACAGTAGGGAGTTCTACTTCAAGCTCAAGAAAGTGCTCGCCGAGGAAGGCATGATCGCGATGCAATCAACATCGCCGTATCACGCCAAGGAATCGTTCCTGTGCATTCTTCGAACGGTCGAGAGCACAGGGTTCCGCACCATTCCCTACCACGACAACGTGCCGTCCTTCGGCGATTGGGGTTGGATTCTCGCTTGGAAGTCCGCCGAGTCGACGTCCGCTGTGAGAGACAGGATTGCCAGTATGAGCGCTTTTGACATCGACGCGAACCGTCTGCGCTATCTTACACCTAATGTTTTCAAGAGTTCGTTGGCCTTCGGGAAAACAATGCTCGAGTCCAGGCGATCGGAGATCAATCGACTCATGCAGCCTGTGTTGCTGCAGATGTATTTGGACGAAAGCTGGGAGTATTGATTTTGCTGAAGCCCATTGGTGGGAATAGGGTTTCTTTCCGGTTCGTAGGCGTTGGTTTACTCGTCCTCATCGCCTGTGGCACACCCACGCCCGGCGCCGAGGAAGCGCCTGCCGGCAAGCGAACGTTTCGGGACCCTGCTCCGCCTGTCGTCGAGAAACTCGCGCCGATGGATCCCCTTCCGCCGCGGCCTAACCCGGACGTCACGTTCCGTTCGAAGCCGAAGCCGTTGCCGCCCGATGCCGTCACACATGACTGGAAGTCGTTTCTCGGACCGACGCACAACGCGATCTCGACCGAGACCAAGCTGTTGCCCAAGTTTCCCAGTAAAGGTCCGAAGCTTGTCTGGGAGATGAAGACGGGGGAAGGCTACAGCTCACCCGCCATTGCCGGCAACAGACTGGTCTACCTTCACCGTGTCGGTAACGAAGAGCGGGTGGAGTGCCTCCACCCGGAGACCGGCGAACGCTACTGGGAGTTTTCCTACCCTACGAAGTACAGAGATCGCTACGGCTATAGCAGCGGTCCTCGCGCCAGCCCGGTGATCGACGGCGACCACGTTTATACCTACGGCGCTCAGGGGAAGCTACACTGCCTCAAGCTTCAGACCGGACAACTCGTGTGGAAACGCGACCTCGCTCGCGAGCTCAAGGTGCCCCAGGATTTTTTCGGTACTGCCGCCACCCCCTTGATCGACGGCGACCGTCTGATCATCAACATCGGCGCTCCAGGCGGGCCGACCGTGGCGGCGTTCGAGAAAGCAACCGGAAAGATGGTGTGGGGAGCAGGCGATCAGTGGGGCCCAAGTTACGCTTCACCGGTGCCGGCGACCGTGCACGGGAAGCAGCGCGTGTTTGTGTTCGTCGGCGGTGAGAGCCGGCCGCCCACCGGGGGCTTGCTTTCCATCGATCCCTCGAATGGGAAGGTGGATTTTTCGTTTCCGTGGCGCAGTCGCAGTTTGGAGTCGGTAAACGCCTCGTCGCCGGTCGTCGTTGGCGACCAGGTTTTCGTGTCGGCTTCGTACCGCGCCGGAGGAGCGCTGTTGAATCTGCTTCCTGATGGCGGCCACTCCGTGGCTTGGACCACCAAAGAATTCAATCTGCACTGGAACACACCGGTGCACCGCGACGGCTATCTCTACGGCTTCCACGGACGGAACGAGCCGGATGCCCAGTTGGTTTGTCTAAGGCTTAAGGATGGGACAGTCGTCTGGCGGGAAACGCCTGAGTGGGAGGAGGAGGTCAGGGTCGGCGGGGAGACTCGCCAGATGCTCGCTAGCACACTGCGCGGATCGCTACTTTGGGCTGATGGTCGCTTCCTGGCGCTGGGCGAGCACGGCCATCTCTTGTGGCTCGATCTCTCTCCACAGGGTTACCGGGAAATCTCGCGTGCCAAGCTGTTTTTTGCCCGCCAAACGTGGGCCGCTCCTGTCCTCAGTCGCGGTCTGCTCTACATCTGCCAAAACTCGCGCGGGGTATCCGACGGCTCGCCGTCGCGCCTGCTTTGTTATGACTTGCGGGCGGGGAAGTAGGTTTCTAGGCGGTGTGCCACAAGTTCGCTGCCGGAGTACGGCGTCCTCCCGTCTCCACCGAAGTCGGGCACGTTCAAGGAATTAAGGCTAGAATCTGACTTGCCGAAAGACCTGCCACACGTAATCATTCTCGGCGCGGGTCCTGCCGTGGTGGGTGCGGCCTATCAGCTCACCCGCAAGGGCCTGGCTCGAGTGACGGTGCTCGATCAACGTGACGTCGTCGGGGGCAACGCCGGCAGTTTCGAGATCGAAGGTGTTCGCGTCGACTACGGTAGCCACCGCCTGCATCCTGCCTGTAACCCGGAAATCCTCGCCGAGCTGCGTGGCTTGCTGGGCGACGATCTGCGTGATCGTCCTCGGCACGGGCGGATCCGGCTCCAGGGACGCTGGATTCACTTTCCTCTGAAGCCAGCGGATCTACTCACGAAGCTTCCGCCCCGTTTCGCTCTGGGCGCCGGCTGGGACGCCCTGCGGAAAATGTTTTCCCGCGACTCGAATCAACCAGAAACCTTCGCTTCTGTTCTCGAACGCGGGTTGGGCCCGACGATTTGTCGAGAATTCTATTTCCCCTACGCTCGTAAGATTTGGGGGCTCGAGCCGGATCAACTTTCGGCGACCCAGGCTCGCCGGCGTGTTGCGGCGAATTCACCGGCGAAAATGCTCCGCAAGATATCAGCTGCTCTACCCGGACTTGGGAAGCCGGGTTCCGGGCGGTTTTTCTATCCCCGGCGCGGCTACGGCCAGATTTCCGAGTGTTTGTTCGAGTCAGCCAAGCGCGGCGGGGCGGAGTTTATCTTCAGCGTTCGTGTCACAGGAATTGACTGCGAACAAGGGTCAGTACAAGCGGTCAGTTTTGAACAGCGGGGCGAAACACGGCGGATGCCCTCGCACCACATCTGGTCGACACTCCCGATCACCGTAACCGCAAGGGCAATGACGCCACCGGCCCCGGCTGAGATTCTGAGCGCGGCGTCGGCGATGTCGTTCCGGGGGCTGATCTTGATCTATCTGGTGCTTGAACGAGATCGCTTCAGCGAGTACGACGCCCACTATTTCCCAGAGACCGAAATACCAATTTCCAGGCTTTCGGAACCGAAGAACTACAGCGGCGTCTCCGAGCCCCGTGGGCGAACCGTGTTATGCGCCGAGCTGCCTTGCGATGACGGATCGGCGGAATGGAAAATGAGCGACGACGAACTTGCTGACGTCGTCACCGAGTCAATGGCGAAGGCGGGACTATCCGTGGACAGCAAGATACAAGCGAAAGTCACTCGTCGACTGCGCTTCGCTTACCCCGTTTACTCTGTCGGTTACGAAGAACATTTCCAGAAGATAGACGACTGGCTGGCTGAGATAGATGGGTTGCTCACGTTCGGACGCCAGGGCCTGTTCGTCCACGACAACACTCACCATGCCCTGTATATGGCTGACGCCGCAGCCCAGTGCTTTGACCAGACCGGCCGCTTCGACCGTCAACGCTGGATATCATTTCGCGAGGTGTTCGAAACCCACGTGGTCGAGGATTGAGGTATCCGCTGTGGGAGGAAGCGAGAAACTGGGTCCGCGCGAAGCCCGTCCCCTACCGAACCGCTTCACTTTGCTCGGCGGCCTCGCTCTCCGCTTTCATTTGTTGCGCTTCGTAGGCCATCACGCTTTCGAGTGTCTCGTCGAGGGATCGTTGCGGCTCCCAGCCGAGAAGCGAGTGAATGCGGGAGGTGTCCGGGACCCGGCGAGGCACATCCTCAAAGCCCGGCGCGTAAGCTTCGTCGTAAGGAACTTTGACAATAGGTGAGTCGCTGCGAGTCATCGATTTGATCCTTTCAGCAACTCCCTGGATAGAAATCTCTTGGTCCGAACCGACGTTATGCACTAGCCCGAAAGCGTCGGGGTGCTCGGATAAACCTAATAGCGCCCCGACCACGTCCCGCACATCACAGAAACAGCGGGTCTGCCGACCGTCCCCATACACGGTGATCGACTCGCCGCGCAGGGCTTGACGAACGAATCTTGGCACGACCATGCCGTATTGGCCGCTTTGCCGCGGGCCTATCGTGTTGAACAAGCGGAAGATCGAGACCGGCGAACCAAATTCCTGATGATAGGCCAGGCCGAGAAACTCACCCACCATCTTCGTTGCACCGTAGGACCAGCGTGACTTGTTCGTCGGCCCGAGCAGAAGATCGTCGTCTTCGCAAAAAGGGACCTTGCTGTTTTTACCGTAGACTTCAGAGGTGCTGGCCATCAACACCGGGCGGCCGAATTGTCGTGCCACCTTAAGAAGGTCTTCCGTGCCCTTGATGTTTGTCTCGATGACACGTACGGGATCCTCGACGATCAACTTGACGCCGACGGCGGCGGCCAGGTGGAAAATGACGTCGGACTGCTCCACCAGACTGTCCAGTACGCCATCTTCAGTGATGCTGCCGCGCGTGAACTCAAACTCCGCGTTGTCGATGACGCGGGACAGGTTTTCAATCGAGCCCGTCGACAGGTCGTCGATCGCCAGCACACGATGGCCACGGGCTAGCAACTCCTCGACCAAATGGGATCCGATGAAGCCGGCACCGCCCGTGACGAGATAGACTTGGTGCTCCGATGTGGCTTGTACCAACCGTGGATTCTCCTGCATCGCAAGCCGGGGGGGATTCACATGCCACCGGGCTTTAGTGTGACAACCGCCTAGCGGGTAGAACCTGCTAGGAGTCGTCGCTTACGCGCCCGGTGCCATGAGGGCGAAGGCGCCGCGCTGGACCAACCATGATAGTACACGCTTTACCTCCGTCGAAACCCATGTGCGTCGGACCCATGCGTGTCGATCCCATGTGACGTCCGGTGGTGCATTTCAACATAGGGGCACCGCGGCTGCTCCGGCGAGCAGTCATTCGACCCTGTGCCTCGCCTTCCCTGCTTGCTGCAGCCGGTAGACAGAGGCGTAGTTGTCTTGGTAAACCACCTCGCGGGGAAAGTCCAGGCCGAGCTCGGCATCGACGCTTTTTCCCAAGGGCGTTTTCGGAAGCAGCAGAAACCGGTATGAGCGTTGGCGCAATGCCTCAGCCACTCGCTCTCGCGCATCGGCCGAGTCCGGAAAAATCTCACAGTGGAACCGTCCAATATCTGGAGCATACGCGCTGCTGCAATTGCCCACGCTCAGGATATAGTCCTCTGGTCCCGCGTGGGATTGCAGGTAAGCGAGGGGAGGGTAGGTGAGTAGTGTTTCGTGAAGGTACTGCTCCGCGTCGATACGGCCCCCGAACAAGCGCAACTGAGGGCCGTTGATTTCGAGGATCATGGTTACCAATAGACAGAATAGAAGGTTGTAACCGAGGCAAGCCTCAACGAGACCCTTGATAGCGGTCGGCGACTCGCGAAGCAGGGCCCAGACGCGCGCCGTAGTCAGTAAGAAAATTATCATGATGGGCGCGATCGCGTAGCGTACGACCGGCCAGACCATGCCCCAATAAAGAAAATAGAGACCACTAAAGATCAGGCAAGCGCTCTCGGAAGCCAGTCGCGGTTTCCTTCGGAGCACGATCCAAAGCGGTGCGAAGAGCACAAGGAATACCCCCATGGGGTTGTCGGAAGGGGATTCGAAAGCCTTGAATTTGTACTTGAAGTGGACGACCCACGGTATGAGAACGTGGGGAATCCTACGCCATTCGGGCGGGCGGAGGGCGTTCGGGCGCAGCGGTTCGACGGCCCAATCCAACCCTGCCGGGTAGACCGGGTTGCCGGTGAGCACGAACGTGCGCACCTGCCAGCAGAGCCCAAGGGCAACAAAGATCGATGCCAGGATCAGGCCTTCCCGAAATCGCCGAGGCCGGTGCCAGAGCGTGTAGAGATAGAGCAAGCCCAGTGACGCAGCTCCGAAAAGCGCCACGTGCTTGACCCCGAAGCTTGCTGCAAGAAAAAACACGCCCAGCCGTAGCCAGTGCGAGCCCGGCGATTGACGGCCCCGCAAATAGCAATGCAGCGCGGCCAGTAGGAAAAACGCCATAGCCATATCGTTCTTCGATACGCTGCCGGTCCAGTGCAGGAACGGCACCGAAGCGCCTAGAATGACACCTGCCACGGCTGGTGCGCGGGCAATGCCGCACTCCCGAGCCACGGCAAACGCGAGCAAAACCGTCAGGCCGAAAAACAGCGGAGACACCATTTGCGCGGCCGGCTGGCCCCCAAACACGTAGCCTAAGGTCATCAGGACCTCGAAACCCTGGGGGTAGTAGGAGTACCTTGAAAACGGGAGGGGTTTTAGTGCCTGCTCCGCGGCGTAGAAGCGGACCGCGGGCAGGTGGCTCATGAGGGTATCGTGCGTCAAGCTGGGTGCCAGCGTCACCATCATCGAGCAGACCAAAAAGATGCCGGCGAATACGACGAGCACTGCCATCCACGGCTGTTTGAGCTCCGCCGTTGAGGCCCACGAGCGCATGAGTCCCAGAAGCGACGCTGGAAGTTTCCGAATCTCCCGCTGAAACCCCAGCACGCAAATCCCCAGAACCGCGGCCAGCGACCAGGGGTCGTAAAGCCCCAGCAGTCCCAACCAGAAAAGAAGGAAGATTAGACACGCAAGGCCAACGCCCGTGGAAAGACTGATCTCTTCGGCATGTGACTTGGTCGTCAGTCCCGTCCGTTCCCTCACAAAACGCCCGCCGCCGTAGGCGGCCAGAAATATCCAAAGTGTCGTGAGGGTTGCTCTTGGTTGATAAACCGCCAGTCCCACAACGAGAACCGAGGCGAACGCAATCGGCTCGTAGCGCCAGGCCCCTTTTTGACGAAACCATCGGTAAAAAACGATCACGGCCGCAAGACAGGGGAGGGCGAACAGCATCAGGCGGTGGAACTCGGGACCAGGGTTGCGGAAGTATTCTAGGTGCCAAAGCAAGGGCTCCCAGGTAAGCCAGATCGCTACCGGCAACCAGACGAGCCATGGCAGCGGGAGGAAGCGTGCATGCCATCGGGGAACGAGGTTCAAGGCTTCAGCTCCATTTCAGGCCGGGCCAAGGGGGCGAAATTCTCGCGTTGTGCTGCTTTCGCGTTGGAACAGAGCTCGGATAACGAACCGCCTAAGAACGAAAACCGATATGGTATCATCTGCCTCGACAACCCGGCCGATGCCTCTTTCCCCGATCTGGCTGCCACAGCCTTCTCCCCCGGATTGCCGTGTTTTTTTGGCTCCGCAGTGTGGTTGATCCCGCCTAGCCCGCCGTGCCAATCATCATTCGCGCGTTGACCTTCGAGACGGGTCAGGGCAGAGTTTGGAATCCGAAATGGCACTGTCGGAAGTGCGCGTCCTGCGTCAGTACGTGAAGGAGTTGGAGTTCGTTCATGACCACGAAGCTCGTTAGGTCCGTGAACGAGATGCGCGGCTTGTCGCGGTAGCGTAGACGAAGCTTGAAAGCCTTTTCGAACCGTGTCGGCGTCACACGTTCCACAGCCAGTAGGCCGAGCGATTGGGCGCGGAAGATCCCCCGACAGAATCGCTCGGCCTCCGCGAACGGCCGGCGAGCAAACAGGCGGGCAATGGTTTCGTCGAGAACGTAGTCCGTGGTGACCCACGGAGCGCCCTGGTCGGCATACTCTTGACGCAGACTTCGCACCTCAGAGTGAGCTGGCTCAGCGGCGTCCTCCAGCGCCAGCCAACCCCAGGTATCCACAAACAGGGGAGGCGTCTCAGCTGCCGTAGATCGCCTCATCGATGCCTACGGTGAGTTCGCCGTCGTTTCCGATGCCCGTGACCTCAAGCAGCGGATCGACCTTGCTCTTGGTGCGGCTTCGCACGCCGCCGCGCTTTCGGAGTTTCGAGCGGATCAGCTCGGCCATGCTCAGTCGCCGCCGGAAGGCTTCCTCGCGAAGCTGTTCATGAAGCTGTTCGGGCAGGAAGATCGTGGTTCGCTTCACGAGCTCCATAATAACATATATATGTCACAGTAACGCTGCCCAACAGGAAGTAGCCGGGCGGATCGGCACCCTTAGCTACTTTGCGGCGCAAAAAGGGGAAACTGCGTGGCGGCTGGGTACAGTCAGCCAATTTCGCGTCCGGATGCGCCCGTAAGTTGTTGATTCTTTGAAGGCGCGAAATTGGTGACAGTCCCCGCCCCGAGCAGTACTCGTATTTTGCGCCGCAAAGTAGCTAGCTCCAATGCTCGTCACTTAGCGTTTTTGCCCATCCAGAAGCCAGCCGGAGGACATCTGTTGCCGGTATTGTTGAGCGCGGCGCCTCCCGTGTTTTCCTGCGCCCCTGCCGGGGCTTTGCCGAGTCTGCCATCCACCCACGGTTCCGCCTTACGGCTCCACCGTGGGCTACTATCCTACGCTCCTCCGGGGCTGGACCGGCCCCGTCAGCCCACTCGTTCACCGGCGTGCAGCTCCTGCAGCGCCGCGACTTGAGGTTGCTGATCCCGGCAAGCGGCGATGCCGTCGGCGGCGGCTTTCGCTCCGCTGAGGGTTGTGACACAGGGGATATGCTGCTGCATGGCGGCCCGCCGGATAGCTTTTTCGTCCCGAAAGGAGTGGGCCCCGGCTGGGGTATTGACGACAAGATCGACTTTGCCGCCCTTGATCAAGTCCACCACGTTGGGGCGGCCTTCGTTCACCTTGAGCACCGTGCGGCACTCCAGGCCCGCCTCTCGCAGCGAGGAGGCGGTTCCACGGGTGGCAATGAGCGAGAAGCCGAGGCCGGCAAACTTGCGGGCCACCTTGGTCGCCGCGGCTCGATGGGGGTCGGTGACGCTAATGAATACCGAGCCTTGTTCGGGAAGCGCTTGGCCCGCGCTGAGTTGAGCTTTCGCAAAAGCTTCACCGAATGTGGCGCCGATACCCATGACCTCCCCGGTCGAGCGCATCTCGGGACCCAGGATTTGGTCCACGCCGGGGAACTTGTCGAAGGGGAAAACGGGCGACTTGACGCAATTGCGTTCCACGGGCAACATGCCCGTCGGTAGGTCGTAATCGCGCAATTTGCGTCCCAGCATGAGTCCGACGGCAATCTTTGCCAATGGGACGCCGGTTGACTTGCTGACGTAGGGAACCGTTCGGGAGGCGCGGGGGTTGACCTCCAGCACGTAGACCTGCCCGTCACAGATCGCGTATTGCACGTTCATCAGCCCGATCACGTGGAGCCGGCGGGCCAGACGGACCGTGTAATCGCGAATCGTCTCCAGATGCTCGGGAGCGATCGAGGCGGAAGGGAGTACGCAAGAACTATCGCCTGAATGAACGCCGGCTTCCTCGATGTGTTCCATGATGCCGCCGATCAACACGTCCTCGCCGTCGGAAAGAGCGTCTACGTCGACTTCCGTCGCGTCTTCTAGAAAGCGGTCGATCAAGACCGGCCGTTCCTGCGAATAAACCACGGCTTCGCGCATGTAGCTGTCAACCGTAGCCTCGTCGTAGGCGATCACCATCGCGCGGCCGCCGAGCACGTAGCTGGGGCGAACGAGAACCGGATAGCCGATCCGCCGGGCAACCTGAAACGCTTCTGCGGGGCTGGTGGCCGTGCCGTTGGTAGGAGAGGGGATGCCGATCTCCTCGAGAAGTTTCCCGAAGCGGTCCCGGTCTTCCGCCAGATCGATCGACTCCGGGTCGGTGCCGATTATGGGCACCCCGTGGGCCTTCAGCGGCAACGCCAGCGTCAAAGGCGTCTGACCGCCAAACTGGACGATGACGCCGTCCGGCTTCTCGGTGTCGAAGATGTTGAGCACGTTCTCGAGCGTCAGCGGCTCGAAATAGAGCCGATCGCTGGTGTCGTAGTCGGTCGAGACGGTCTCGGGATTGCAATTCACCATGATCGATTCGTAATCCGCCTCCTGAAGCGCAAACGAAGCGTGGCAGCAACAGTAGTCGAACTCGATTCCCTGGCCGACGCGGTTGGGGCCGCTGCCGAGAATCATGACCTTCCGGCGATCGCTGGGTTCCGCTTCACACTCCCACTCATAAGCGGAATATAGATACGGCGTGTAGCTCTCGAATTCCGCGGCGCAAGTGTCAACGCGCTTGAATATCGCGCGGATACCGGCCGCTTTTCTCTTCTCCCGAACGGCGTCTTCCGTGGCCGACCACATGCGAGCGAGCGAGGCGTCGGACACTCCGTACCGCTTGGCCTGCTCGAGGCTGTCCCGGGAAACGGTTTCCAGGGATTGGCCTGCCAGCTCTCGCTCGAAGTCAACGATCGTCTTGATTTGGTGCAGAAACCAGGGATCGATACGGGTCATCTCCGCTATTTTCTGCACCGAATACCCTTCGGAGAGCGCGAAGCGGATATAGTTCAGCCGATCGGGCGTGGCCGTATAGAGCCGTCGCTGGATCAGTTCAGGATCGAAAACCTCCGAGCCTTCCTTCTTCCCGGTGTCAAGACTGCGGATGGCTTTCGAGAGAGCATGCTTGAAGGTCCGCCCGATCGACATCACCTCGCCGATGCTTTTCATCTGTACGCCGAGTAGCGGTTCGCTACCGGGGAACTTTTCAAACTGCCATTTGGGAATCTTCACAACCACGTAATCGATCGTCGGTTCGAAGCAGGCCGGGGTCTTGCGAGTGATGTCGTTGGGGATTTCGTCGAGCCGAAAGCCGACTGCCAATTTGGCGGCGATCTTGGCGATCGGGAAGCCGGTGGCTTTCGAGGCCAGCGCCGAGCTTCTCGATACTCGCGGGTTCATCTCGATGATCACCATCCGTCCTGTTTGCGGCTCGATGGCGAACTGGACGTTCGAGCCGCCGGTGTCGACGCCCACCTCGCGCAGGCAGGCCAGCGCGCCGTCCCGCATCATTTGATATTCGCGGTCCGTCAGCGTCTGCGCGGGAGCCACGGTAATCGAGTCGCCGGTGTGAACCCCCATGGGGTCGAAGTTCTCGATCGAGCAGACGACGATGCAGTTGTCATTGAGGTCGCGCATGACCTCGAGCTCGAACTCCTTCCAGCCCAGGACGCTTTCCTCGATGAGCACTTCGTGTACCGGCGAGATTTCGAGGGCGCGAGTCAGCAGCTCCACGATCTCCTGGCTGTTGTAGGCCAGCCCGCCCCCCGTGCCCCCCAAGGTGAAACTGGGCCGCAATATGACGGGATAACCAACCTCGTTTGCGAACTCGAGACCGTCTTCGAGATTGTTGACTAACTTCGACTGCGGCACGTCGAGGCCGATGCTCCGCATGGCGTCCTTGAAGAGCAGCCGGTCTTCGGCTTTCTTGATGGCCTCCAGCTTGGCTCCGATCAGCTCGACGCCGTATTCCTCCAGGACACCGGCCTCAGCCAGCTCGACGGAAAGGTTCAGACCCGTTTGTCCGCCCACGGTCGACAGCAAAGCATCGGGACGCTCGCGTCGGATGATCTCTGTCAGGTACTCGCGGGTGAGGGGTTCGATATACGTTCTCTCGGCGAGCTCGGGGTCGGTCATGATGGTGGCCGGATTGGAGTTGACCAGCACCACATCGTAGCCCTCGCTCCTGAGCGCCTTGCAGGCCTGGGTTCCCGAATAGTCGAACTCGCAGGCCTGGCCGATCACGATCGGCCCTGAGCCGATAATCAGGATCTTGTGGATGTCGCTACGCTTAGGCATTTTCTTTCGCCGGCAGCCGGCGGCAGAAGTGGGTCCGGGTAAAAAATGGACCGCAACCGGTCACCGATCTCCGGTTAGCGGCGAGTTTAACGTGTAAGTTGTCGTATTTAATAGTGGTTATGAGAAATTGGCTTTGTTTGGTCATTTTCCTTGTTTTCACTGCCCCACGGTCGGGGGGTGGTTCGCCACCCGATCGTTCGTTGGCGGAAAGATCGGGTACAGCCAGCCAATTCGCTTCCGGCTAAGTGCTTTTTTTCTAGGGCCATGGCGGAGGCGAATTGGTGGCAGTCCCCGATCTTTCCTCGCAGCCGCCTGCCCTTGGACAAACCGTAACTCAATTGGCGGTGCCGGGTCTTGGCGGCCTCCCCTCTCAGGATAGCCAGAATCATGGGCACGGCATGCCGTGCCCCTACAGGATCACGGGCGGCAAGCGGCGCCCCTACGGGCTGAACACGGGCCGTGTGGCCATGATTTGTGAAGCATCTCGAACGGCGGGGCTTTGCTCCACGGTTGCCGGCCACCGGTGAAAAAGAGCGGCTACTGGCCGCCAGGGGCCCAAAACAATCCGCAATTCATTGATTCTATGCTGGTTGTGAGAGATTGGGTTTGTTTCGTATTTTTTCCCCCGTGGTCGAGCGCGATGCCAGGTCTTCGCACGCCTCCCCCTTTCAGAATAGCGGAGCGTGTCAAGTGTCTCCGTCGGGCAATGAACGATTCGCTTTGCCTGGGGCCGGAAAGCGGAGTGGCGCCGCCGGCCACGCGTGCACAGATCCGTCAATCCCCCCTCATTAGCTGGACAAACTCGCCGAACAAGTACCGCGAATCGTGCGGCCCTGGCGCGGCCTCGGGGTGGTATTGCACGCAGAACAGAGGGTCCTTGCGGCTGCGGAACCCTTCCAGGGTATGATCGTTCAGGTTGAAGTGCGTCAGCTCGATTTCACTGTCCTTGAGCGAATCCGGGGCGACCGCAAACCCGTGGTTTTGCGAAGTAATCTCCACCTTGTCGGTGAGCTTGTTCAGCACCGGGTGGTTGACGCCGTGGTGGCCGAACTTGAGCTTGAACGTCTTCCCGGCTAACGCCAGCCCCATGATCTGGTGACCCAGGCAAATCCCGAACATCGGCACCCGCCCGACGAGCTTTTTGACATTGGCGATCTGGGCCGCCAGGGGCTCGGGGTCGCCCGGCCCATTCGAGAGGAAAACGCCGTCGGGGGCAAGCGCCATCACGTCTTCCGCAGAGGTGAGCGACGGTACGACGGTCACACGACAGCCGATGTGCAGGAGCCGCCGTAAGATGTTGTGCTTGATGCCGAAGTCGTAGGCCACGACGTGGAGCGACGGCTCGGCGGCCGGTTCCACGATCTCCGACGGAGAGCACGCGTCGACGCCCTTGGTCCACTCGTAACGCTGTTTCGTAGAAACCGATGTTGCCAGGTCGAGACCTGCCATTGTCGGGATCGAGCGAGCCTTTTCGACCAGTTTGTCGGGATCTGTCTCGAGAGAAGAAATCACGCCCCTCATCGCCCCCTCGGTGCGGAGGTGGCGCACCAAGGCCCGGGTGTCGATTTCAGCAATGATGGGAATCCTTTGCTTGGCCAAGAAATCGGCTGCATGTTCGGTAGACCGCCAATTGCTGGCGATCTCGGAAAACTCTCGTACGACCAAGCCTTCGATATACGGCTGGGCCGATTCGCTGTCGGACCCGTTGGCCCCATAATTGCCTATTTCCGGATTTGTCAGAATTACGATCTGGCCGCAGTAGGAGGGATCGGTGAAGATCTCTTGGTAGCCCGTAATACCCGTGTTGAAGACGACTTCGCCGTAGCTTTCCGCTTTTGCGCCGACGCCGATTCCGCGAAACTGCCGCCCGTCTTCCAGAGCCAGGATCGCCGGGAAGCTCACTGCAGCGCCCCAAAACGCTCGAGTGGCCAATAGGCGAAGACGGCTTTTCCAATAATCGAACTGCGTTCCACGGTTCCCCAAGTGCGACTGTCGTTCGAGGTGTTTCGACGGTCACCGAGGACGTAGTAGTGGCCGGGATCCACACGAACCGACGGATAGCTACGTCGGTCACTATGTTGCTCCAGCACGTACGGCTCGGGGAGCTGATCACCGTTGACGATCAGCTCGCCTTGTGCGATTTCGACATCGTCGCCCGGCAGGCCGACGACTCGCTTAATATAGGACTTGGAGCTGTCGAGCGGGAACCGAAATACGATGATATCGCCGCGCCGGATCTCCTCGAAGTGGTAGACGAACTTGTTGACAAAGATCCGCTGCTGATCGACCAGCCGGGGCATCATACTCGTGCCTTCGACCTTGACCGGCTGGTAGAGGAACACGATGACGACCGCTGCGATGGCGAAGGAAATGATGATGTCGCGAACCCATGTCTGAATGTCGAACCAGAAGGATCGGCGCGGTGGTGGTTTCGAGGAACGGAAGGCGTCAGGGCCTAATGGGCCGTGACTGGAGTCGGCGAAGCCCGGCGTTCTCGTTTCCGGACTCTTCATCGGGTGGGCAAAGAGTTTGGCCAGGGTGGCAGGTTCTTCCGTAGTTGTATCACGAAGACCAGGCCCCTTACAACTCGCGTGTGACGTTCTAGCCCGCTTTTCTACCCAGACGCCGAGATTGGGGAAAGGCCCGCTGGCCATGGCTGGCGGCAACAGTTTGTGTACATCGTCCGGCTTACAGCTTGTAAGGCAAGCGGGCGCGATCAATCGCGCCCCTACATCTCGAAGAGCGGGGCTTTGCTGCACGGCTGCTCGCCATGTGGTGAGAAAAGCGCGCTAGCCAGTCGCACCGCCTCGGGCCGCGATGTTTCGCGAGCTACGTCGCCGGTTCATGCGGCAAGCTGCTTATGAAAGCTGTCCTCGTCATTCCCGCGCTAAACGAAGAAGAGTCCATCGGACGTGTTCTCAGTGAAGTGCCGGCTGGTCTCTTCCATGACGTTTTCGTTGTTGACAACGGCTCCACCGACGGCACCGCCGAGACAGCGGCAGGGCAGGGTGCGACAGTTCTCCATGAGCCGCTGCGAGGTTACGGCAATGCTTGCCTGAGAGCTCTGCGAGAACTTCCACCGGACACGGACGTCGTGGTCTTTATGGACGGTGACGGGAGTGACGTGCCCGCTGAGGCTTCACGGCTGCTCCGCCCCATCGCTGACCGCCAGGCCGATCTCGTGCTGGGTTCTCGCGAGCTCGGCCGTTCAGAGCCCGGCGCGCTGAGTCTGCCTCAGCGATTAGGCAATCGGCTCGCGACCTGGTTGGTACGCCTTATCTACAAGCACCGCTACACCGACCTCGGTCCCTTCCGCGCCATTCGTGCATCAAGCCTCCGAGGGCTCGGGATGCGCGACCCCAACTACGGCTGGACGGTCGAAATGCAGATCAAGGCTCTGCGGCGAGATCTCAAGGTCAAGGAGATCCCTGTCTCCTACCGGCGGCGCCGCGCCGGAGCCAGTAAGGTGTCAGGCAGCCTTTGGGGCGGCCTTGCGGCCGGTCTGAAGATCCTTTGGCTCATCCTGCGGCTGAGCCGAGAAGTCGAGCGCCGGCAGCCACTCAAGCGCGAGCCGTAGCACCTCCGTGGCGAATTCGCCGGCAGCTGATCTTGCCTCTGGAATTTCGAAGTTGCTCTCACCTCTTCACTAGACTACGAGGTCCGCACCGAGCCGTTCGCAACCCTTCTCGACTCTTGCGACGCGCCGCCCACCCTTTGCCCGCTTGTTTACACCTGATTTTGCCTGGTTGATCACACATATCTAGGAGCCAGGTGGACGATCGGGAACTTCGGGCACGGCATGCCGTGCCCCTACTCTTGCAGGCACCCTACAGATCTGTAAGGGCACAGCATGCGGTGCCCTCCTGCACTCCTTGCACACTCCGACGGAGTGTGCAAGGAGTGCTTGGTTGGATAAATTCACGATCGATGATAGGCCGACAATCCCTGCACCGCTCCCTCACGGTCGCGGCTCGGAAGACTCTGCGAACAAACTACTTCCAGGCCAGACGGACGATCGTTCCAATAAAGGAGAACTCTTGCAACCAAGCACTAGAACAGTCGTTTTCGGCCTTGACGATCGACGGAACGTCGCGAAAAGGCATCCTTTTCAAGTTGCACGCGAGCCTCGTCGGCGAGAACGACGCTGACGATGTCGAAACGCAGCTTGGCCGGATCGACGCCGGCTCGCCGCGCGTATTCAGCAGCCGCACGGATCAGATGCCGTCGTTTGCGCAGATCAACGGCTCGGGCCGGCTCTCCGAACTCGTCACTGGCGCGCGTTTTCACCTCGATCACGGCTAGCTGTTCCTTGTCCCAAGCGACAAGATCGAGTTCTTGCTTGCCACTCCGGGGCCGGTAGTTGCGCGCGACGATGGTGTAACCCCTGCGGCGCAGGTAGTCGTAGGCCAAGTCTTCTCCCCTCCGGGCATCTCGGAGGTGCTGAGGCAAGCGGCGGTCAAGCCGTGCCCGGAGCCAATCACGAATTGACTTCACGCGGTCCTTCTAGGTTCACAACAAAAGAAACGAAGGTTTCGGGTGCTGATCAGGCAGGCCCAACGACCGGCCGCTACAGCGTTGGGAGGAGGGTGGACGGCTCCTTCACTGGAAATTAACACTGCTGCGCAGCACAGTCAAGCAAAGTCGCGTGGCCGGACGCGGGCGAGAATGCGAGGGCGGGCGCGGCGGTCTGTGCCCTCTTTTTGTCCCTTTGCCCGGGGAAAAACTGGGGTGGACTCAAGCAACACAAGTGGATGCGGTTCCCACTCTTTATCCTGATCGTCGGGACCGGCTACCTGCCGCCTCGGTAGTGACGAACACTCGTGTTTGTCCTAGTTGGCAGTGATAAGCTTTAGCTTGTCATTTGCCTGGTTTAAAGTCGAGCGCCTCAGCTTTGTCGTTCACCTGGCCGGCAGGATTGCCGGCCGCTACTTGAAACCTGGACCGCCAAGAGTGTTCGTCCTACTGCGTCGTCCGTTTCAACTGCCCGCAGGCGGCGTAGATCTCTCGGCCCCGGGGCTTGCGGATGAAGCACGGGAAGCTAGGCCGGAGGATTCGTTGAAATGCGAGCACGCGCTCATCGCTGGGAGTCTCGAAGGGGATGTCGGGCCCCGGGTTGAAGGCGATAAGATTGACCCTGCAGTTGATGTTCGCTAGAAGGCGAACGACACGGCGCGCGTCGGCGTCACTGTCGTTGACATCCTTCAACAGGACATACTCAAACGTCAGCCGCTCCCAAGCGCGCAAGGGATATCGCCCGCAAGCTGCGATCAACTCGTCTAGCGGATACTTGCTCGTAATCGGCATCAACCGCCGCCGCAACTCTTGGGTTGGCGCATTAAGCGATACGGCAAGCTTTGGCCGGCCCGGCTGACGGCCAAACTCGTCGATTTGGGGAGTAACGCCCGCGGTCGACACCGTGACGCGTCGAGGCGAGATGCCGATGCCACGGGGATCCGACAGTAATTGGGTCGCCTTGATGACGGCCCGCAAGTTCAACAGTGGCTCGCCCATCCCCATCACAACGATGTTCACCGGGCGTTTTCGGGGTTCCAGTTGGTGCTGACGGAGCAGCAATAATGCCTGGCCGACAATTTCGCCGGCTGATAGATTACGCTCCAAGCCCATCAGGGCCGTGAGGCAGAACTTGCAGTCAACCGCGCAACCCACCTGCGACGAAATGCACAGCGTGTCGCGCTTTTGCTCGGGTATGAAGACGGTCTCGATGGTTTTGCCGTCAGAGAGCTTGAGAAGATAGCGCACGGTTCCATCAAGAGAAGCGAATCGCTGTGCGACTTGGGGCAAACCGGCGGCGAACTCAGCCGATAGTGCTCCGCGCAGAGCGGCGGGCAAAGTCCTGATCGCTTGAAGATCAGCAACTTTCGTGCGATAGAGACCCTCGTAGATTTGGCGGGCTCGGTAGGTGGGCTCGCCGTGCCGGGCTACGATGTCAGCAAGATCGGCAAGATCTTTTCCCACAAGGGTTTGCAGCACTTTCTCATTGTAGCTCGCACTCTAGTGCCCTCCGACGGTTCTGCTACAATACGTCAATACTCGCAGCGATCCTGACAGCCTTCCTCGGGTCGTCCTTTTCTCCATTTGGTGGATTAAGAATTGAAGTCCCAGCAGACCAGCCAGGGGACCGTCGTTAAAACGGTCCTAGCGAACGGCCTTCGCGTCGTCAGCGAAGAAATGCCTCACGTGCGGTCCGTCGCCGTCGGGGTCTGGGTCGATGTCGGATCGCGCACCGAGAGAGCCGCGGAAAGCGGCATTTCTCACTTCGTTGAGCACATGGTCTTCAAGGGCACGGCCCATCGCACGGCAGACGAGATCGCCTGCTCGATCGACTCTATCGGCGGGCACCTGGACGCGTTTACCACGAAGGAAAGCGTGGCCTTTACGGCCAAAGTGCTGGACGAACACTTGCCTCGAGCCTTGGACGTCCTCGGCGACTTGGTTCTCCATCCAGCGTTCCGGGAGGACGACATTGCCAAGGAAAAGGGTGTCGTTCTCGAGGAGCTGAAGATGGATGAGGACAACCCCGATTACCTCATTCACGAGATTTTTGCGAGCAATTTCTGGAAAAAACACCCATTGGGCCGCCCCATCATCGGAACCAAGAGGACCATCCATACGTTCGGCCGCTCGCAGTTGCTGGAGTTTTTCCGCCGCACCTACCATCCCGGCAATCTGGTTATCACGGCGGCCGGCAACGTGCGCAGCGAAGTGTTGGTGGGGCTGGTCGAGGAGAGGTTCGGCGGGCTGACACAACAGAACCACCGGCGGCGGACGCGAGTCCCTACTCCGCAAGCGACCATCGTTCTCCGCGACAAGGCCTCGCTGGAGCAGGTGCAACTCTGCCTGGGAGTACCGGCCTACGCCATGGCGCACCCCAAGCGCTACGCCGGATACCTGTTGAGCACGGTGCTGGGCGGCGGCATTAGCTCGCGGCTGTTCCTCAAGATTCGCGAGCATGAGGGGCTCGCCTATGCGGTGTTTTCTGATTTGAGTATGTACAAAGATACGGGTTGTCTGTCGGTGTACGCAGGGACCTCACTGGAAGCAGCGACGAGGGTGATCGAACAGATTGCCGGGGAGTTTCGCGACCTAAAGGAGAATCTCATCTCCGATGAGGAACTGAGACGCGCCAAGGATCATCTCAAGGGAAGCCTCATGTTGGGCTTGGAATCGACAGCCAGTCGGATGGCGAATCTGGCACGGCAAGAGAAGTACTTCGCCAGGTTTCTGACACTCGATGAAGTCAATGAAAACATCGAGCAGGCCAGCGCGCAAGACTTGCGGGAAGTGGCCAACGAATGGTTCCACCAGGAACGGATCGCATTGGCCGCGCTCGGCAACCTAGGCGGGTTCGCGGTGGAGCGGGAACAGTTGGCCTGCTGAGATCCCGATCTTTCGGGCAGCGCAAAAGGTCGGGCCCTTACACCTTTTCCCGATGATCCGCGAGCAGCTGCTCGATTCCCACTAGATCGGTCGGATAGCGCCCCGTGTAGCAGGCGTAGCAATACTCACCTTGCAGATCGTTGACGGCTTGGCGCAGACCTTCCATGGACAGATAGACAAGCGAATCCGCTTCGCAGTGGTCGCGGATTTCTTCTATGGACTGCGTGGCAGCGATCAGCTCGTCTTTGTCGGGCGTGTCCACGCCGTAGTAGCAGGGCGAGATGGTGGGCGGACAAGAGATCCTGAGGTGTATCTCGCGGGCTCCTGCTTGGCGCATGATGCGAACGATCTTCCGGCTTGTGGTGCCCCGCACAATGGAATCGTCGACGAGCACGATGCGCTGGCCTGCGATCAGGTGGCGCACGGGGTTGAGCTTCAGTTTGACGCCAAAGTCTCGAATGGACTGTTTTGGTTCAATGAACGTTCGGCCCACGTAGTGGTTGCGGATGAGGCCCATGCTGTAGGGGATTCCGGACTCGGCTGCGTAACCGATTGCGGCGGCCACCCCGGAATCGGGAACCGGAACGACGATGTCGGCGTCCACCGGCGCTTCTCGAGCCAAGCGGCGACCTAGCGCTTCTCGCGACTCCTGCACCGGACGTCCGAAAACAATCGAGTCGGGGCGCGAGAAGTAAACGTGCTCGAAGACGCACTGGCAGCTCTCGAGCTCGGGCGCGAAGCGTTCGCGGTGCAGGCCTTCCTCGTCGACGATGACCATTTCTCCCGGCCGAACGTCGTCAATATAGCGGGCACCGATCAAATCGAAAGCGCACGTTTCGGACGCGAAGACGTAGGCCGAGCGGCCGTTATGAGTCAGCGTCCCCACAGCCAAAGGCCGAAAGCCCCGCGGGTCTCGCGCCACGATCAGCCGGTCTTTAGCGAGCAAGGCCAGAGAGTAGGCCCCCTCCAGGCGCAGCAGAGATTCTCGCAGGGCGTGCTTGAGGCGCTGTTCCCGAGACCGCGCCATGAGGTGCAGGATCACTTCCGTATCGCTGCTGGCTTGGAAGATGGAACCGCTGGTTTCGAGCTCGCGCCGCAGATCGATGGCGTTCGTCAGATTGCCGTTGTGCGCTATGGCGATTTGCCCCTTACTGCACTCCACAAAAAACGGCTGCGCATTGAGACTGGCGCTCTGACCCGCGGTGGAGTAGCGCGTGTGGCCGATGGCCATGTAGCCGGGAAGACCCTTGAGCACCGATTCGGTGAAGACTTCGGCCACCAATCCCATAGCCTTCCGACAATGGATCTGTTGGCCGTCGCTCGAGCACATCCCGGCGCTTTCCTGCCCTCGATGCTGTAGAGCATACATCCCCAGGTAAGCAAGGTTGGCTGCCTCGGGGTGGCCGTAGATGGCAAAGACCCCGCATTCCTCGTGGAAGTGGTCGTCCGTCGACTCCGTTACCCGCTGATGTGTTGGTTGCTTCATCGTTGATCCGTTAACCCGATTCGACATCAATACCATGGAGTTGCCCGGCTCTGGCTGCGTTCGTGAGCGCGCAGCGAAGGTCACCCCTAAGGCACACGTCCTTTAATCAGCGGGTGATGAAGGCTGGAAATCCGTTCCAACGATTTCCTTATCGTCGAGCCAATCATGAATCTTGTTGGCCCGATCATGTTTCTGCGACCGGCTACTCTCTAGTGTAACGTTTCGTTACCGTTTCAACGGCGAAATTCGAGCGGAAAGCACTCCCAGCGCCGGTTTTGCTCCCAGCAGTTCTAGTTTCACTGCTGCCCCAACATCCGCTCGAGCGCGGTATCCCACGGCTCATACATCTGGTCTACGCTTGTCGTGAACAGGTCGGCGTCATTGAGACGGACGGAGATCGTTTCGGCGTCCGTCTCGCCCACCAAGGGCGCCTCGACGTTAAACCGCGATGCCAGCTCCACGACCGCGGCAACGTCCTCCGGCGGGACAGACAACAAGATTCGCGAGGGCGCTTCGCCGAACAGTAGGTAGTGGCTGGGGGCGTCCGAGCGCAGTTCGAGCCGGGCCCCGATGCCGGCCGGCCCGAAGCTGGATTCAGCCAACGTTACGGCCAGTCCGCCGTCGCTGACGTCGTGGGCCGATTCCGCCAGGCCTTGACGCACGATTTCACGCATCGCCGCTTGGACGCTTTTCTCGTAATCGAGGTCGATGCCCGGAGGCAGCCCCCATACTTGGCGCAGTACGACCTTGGCGTACTGCGAGCTGCCGAAACGGCGCGGCGCGCGATTGTCAGGCCCCGGAAGCAGTCCGCCCAGCAAGACGAGGGATCTCCCCGGTCGCCGGAAATGGATGCCCAGAGGCACCGTCATGTGATCCACAATACCCACCACGCCGACCACCGGCGTGGGGTAGATGCTCTGGCCGAGGGTCTCGTTGTACAGGCTGACGTTGCCGCCCGTAATCGGCGTCTGAAAGTGCCGGCAGACCTCCCCCATCCCCTCGATGGCGGCTACGAGTTGGGCCATGATCTCAGGCTTTTCCGGATTGCCGAAGTTCAGGCAATTGGTGGCGCCGATCGGTTCGGCTCCGACGGTCGAGAGGTTCCGGCAGCATTCGGCAACGGCCAATCGCGCTCCTTCCTTCGGGTCGAGCGAACAGTAACGGCCGTTGCCGTCCAGTGCCATGGCCAGCGAGATGCCCGCGTCTTTAATGCGAATCACCGCGGCGTCGCCGCCTGGTCCTTGCGTCGTATTAGTGCGCACCATGTAGTCGTACTGCTCGTAAATCCAGCGCTTGGAGCAGATGTCCGGGGAAGCAAGCAGGGCCTCGAGCCCCTCCCGGAGCTCTTTGTTCGAGGGTTCAGCTACGCCGGGTCCATCGAGCGGCGCGCTCCGCCAGGGTTTGCCGGCGGGCCGGTCGTAGAGCGGAGAATCGTTGGTCAGCAGCGAGTTCGGTATTTCGCCGACCACCTGGCCGTTGTTGCGGACTCGCAGCAGGCCGTCACCCGTGACAGCGCCTATCCGAACGGCATCGAGACCCCATTTCGCGAAGATCCGCGAAATCTCTTCTTCCCGCCCTTTCTCGGCCACCAACAGCATTCTTTCCTGGGATTCCGACAGCATGATTTCGTAAGGGCTCATGCCGCTTTCGCGTTGCGGAACCCGGCGAAGATCGATTTCGATCCCGCTACCTCCTCGACTGCCCATCTCGCAGGTGGAGCAGGTCAGTCCGGCCGCGCCCATGTCTTGGATGCCCAGGACGGCTCCGGTCCGCATGGCCTCCAAACAGGCCTCGAGCAGCAGCTTCTCGAGAAACGGGTCGCCGACTTGGACGTTGGGTCTTTTCTCTTCCGACTCTTCGTCGAACTCGGTCGAGGCCATCGAGGCTCCGTGGATACCGTCGCGACCTGTTTTCGCTCCAACATAAATCACCGGGTTTCCGACTCCCGAGGCCGTGCCGTAGAAAATCTTATCTTTCGGGAAGATGCCGAGCGCAAAGGCATTGACCAGCGGGTTGCCGCTGTAGCTTGGCTCGAAGATGCACTCTCCGCCGATCGTGGGCACGCCGAAACAGTTGCCGTAGTGGGCAATGCCGCCCACGACGCCTTGGGCAATGTGGCGGTTGCGGACCCCGTCTCGGGGATCGTCCGGCAGGCCGAAACGCAGGGAATCCATCACCGCGACGGGCCGCGCTCCCATCGTAAAAATGTCCCGCAAGATGCCGCCTACGCCCGTAGCAGCGCCTTGAAACGGTTCGATGAAGCTCGGGTGGTTGTGCGACTCGATCTTGAAAGCGGCAGCGTATCCGCCGCCGATGTCCACAATCCCGGCGTTCTCTCCCGGTCCCACAAGAACCCTGGGTCCCGAAGTGGGCAACTTTTTTAAATGCACGCGCGAGCTTTTGTAGGAACAATGCTCGCTCCACATGACGCTGATGATGCCCAGCTCGGTCAGGTTCGGCTCGCGGCCAAGGCGCTCGACGACGCGCTCGTATTCGGAGGCCGTCAAGCCGTGTTGCGCGACAAGATCGCTAGTTACTGCGCTCATTCTTTACCGAGATGTGGCAAAGGCGGAAGCCATCGATTGAAGGATCAGCAGGCCGTCGGTCGATCCCATGGCCGGATCGGCGGCGCGCTCCGGGTGGGGCATCATGCCGAGGATGTTGCGCCCTTCGTTGAGAATGCCGGCGATGTTCCGAAGAGAGCCGTTCGGGTTAGCTTCGGGAGTCGCTTCCCCTTCTGGAGTTACGTAGCGGAAGGCGACCCGGTCCTGTTGTTCGAGCGTTTGGAGCGTCCCCTCGTCGGCGTAGTAGCAACCTTCGCCGTGAGCGATAGGAATTGCCAGTATCTGTCCACGCTCGCAACAGTGGGTGAACGGCGATTCCACTGTTTCGGTTCGCAAGTAAACGCTGCGGCAGATCAACGACAACCTCGGGTTGCGGATCAGCGCCCCCGGCAACAGGCCGGCTTCCACCAAGATCTGAAAGCCATTGCAGATGCCGATGACCAACCCACTGCGGTCGCCAAATCGCCGAACCGCCTTCATCACCGGGGAAAAACGTGCGATGGCGCCTGCCCGCAGGTAATCTCCATAGGAGAACCCGCCCGGCAAAACCACCACATCGAAGCCCGACAAGTCCTCGGACTCGTGCCAGATCGGCGAGGCCGATTCTCCGAGGTTCTTTGTTGTGGCGTAGAAGGCGTCGTGATCGCAGTTGGAACCGGGGAAGATGACAACACCGAAGTTCATCGAGACTCAACGATCGAAAAACACAAAGCCACCGGCCTGAGGAGCTGACGAACCGTCAGCGGTAGGCCGAAGGTGGCCGCACCCATCCTTTTTCTCCGACGCTCAAGTCACTGAAAACAGATACTTTGCCACGAGTTCGCCATCCACGGAATCGAAAGGCGAAGTTAAATCAGGGAACGATCTCAAAAAGGGGGGATGGACCCGGGCCGACAATACGATAGTGTAGCATTTCCGATCGAGTAGGCTGCTAGCCCGAGTCTTGTCTCATGCAAGATGAGTCTGAACGAGGAGTTTGTTTCTCACACAAGATGAGCCTGAAGGATCGGGGAGTGGGCATGCTGGGAATTGACTATCCAAGTGCAAAACACCAGCAAGCTGAACCTGCAACAGATCCAGCAGTTTCTCCACTCCAGCGAGGAGATTCGATTCAAAGGCAAAGGGCGGGCCGAGATCTACACGTGGGTGGCGCGCACGCTTCGCCAGCACGGCTACAGCCGCCAGAACCGCGCCGACAAAGGGCTGCTGCGGCAGTATCTGGTCAAGATGACCGGACTGAGCCGGGCGCAAATCACGCGGCTGATCCAGCAGTACCGGCAGGGCGGAGAACTCCAACCCGCCCGCTACCGGCGGCATCGCTTTGCCCGCAAGTACACGCCCGCCGACGTCGAACTGCTGGCGGCGGTGGACGAGGCCCACGAAACCCTCAGCGGCCCGGCCACGCGCAAGATCCTCGAGCGGGAATACCAGCAGTACCAGCGGCGCGAATACGAGCGGCTGGCGGGGATCTCGGTGGCCCAGATCTATCGCCTGCGGCGGCGCAGAGCCTACCGCCAGCGGCGGCTGCATTTCACCAAGACCCGGCCCACGGCGGTGTCGATCGGCGAGCGGCGCCGGCCCGACCCGCAAGGCCAACCCGGCTTTCTGCGAGTGGATACGGTGCATCAAGGGGATCGCGATGGCGTCAAGGGCGTCTACCACATCAATGCCGTGGATGAAGTCACCCAGTGGCAAGTGGTCGGCGCCACGCCCGCGATCAGTGAAGCCTGGCTGGAGCCGTTGCTGAAAGCCATGATCGAGCAGTTTCCCTTTCGTATCCGCGGCTTCCATTCCGACAACGGCAGCGAGTTCCTCAATCGCACGGTGGAGAAGCTATTGAACAAGCTGCTGATCGAACAGACCAAGTCGCGTCCGCGGCACTCCAACGACAACGGCTTGGTGGAATCGAAAAACGGCGCGGTGATCCGCAAACACATGGGATATACGTACATCGCGGCGCCGCACGCGGGGCGCATCCAGCGCTTCTACCAACAGCACTTCAATCCCTATTTGAACTTCCACCGGCCCTGCGGACAGCCCGAGATCAAGACCGACGCCAAAGGCAAGCAGAAGCGGGTGTACCGCCACTACCAGACGCCTTGGGAATCTTTCGAGAAGTTGCCCGAGGCCGCCAGCTATCTCAAGCCAGGGCAGAGGCTGGAGGCTCTGGGCCGCATTGCCCAGGCCGAAAGCGACACGGCGGCGGCCCGCCGGATGCAGCGAGCCAAGCAGAAGCTGTTTGCCAGTTTCCGTTCCGCGAACACGCCGTGCTGAACAGCAGGAAGAGGGCTGTGGAAATGACGGGCGATGGAAAACGAGGAAAACCAAAACCAGGTTTCCCTTCGTTTCCCACCGCCCTTGGAAATCGCTCCGCGATTCCCATAATCCCACAACCCCGACGACGATTCTCCCCTTCCCAAAACTCAAAATCAAAAAGCCCGAAAGGAGCCCCAGCGACTCAAAAAGCCCCAACCCCCGTCTTCAGGCTCATCCTTCGATGAGAAAATGCTGCCCGCCGCGGCGTCGAGCCCTTATTCACACCCGCGAGTTGTTTGAGGCTCGTGCCGACATCGAGGCCGAGGGTCAGAATTGCCGACGCGATCGCCGTGCGGGCTGGAGACCACCTGTAGACAGCAAGCCGCGCTACTCTGCAAAGCCGTACCTTCCCGCGATCTCACGGGCGAGATAGTTTTCGACTTCGGCTCCGTTGCGTAGAATCTCCAAGAAAGCGGCCCGCAGTACCTGCTCCTTTTGGTTCATCAACGTTTCGCGGATTATCTGCTGCACTTGGGGATTGGAGAATTCGCGCTGGCCGGCCGGCTGCTTGGAAATAAGCTTGAGGATTTGATATCCCCGCTTCGTTCTGATGATGGGGGATACTTCGCCTGGCGACAATGACGCCACGGCTCGCCGCAATACGATGTCGACCTTCTCAAGGCTCGATTGCGGAATGAATCCCAGATCGCCGTCGTTCGCTGTGGAAACAGGGTCTTCGGAAAAGCTCTGTGCTAGAACATCGAAATCCTCCCCGTCGCGGAGCCGTTGCTCGATCATGCCGATTTTTGCAAGGGCGCTTTCTCGGTCTGTGGCGTCGTCATTCCGCAGATTCGGGACGGGTACCTCGCTGCTGGGCGTCACAACGATCTCGGCGATGTGGTATTGCTGTTCGGGAAAGTTAAAGCCGGCTTTATTCTCTTCGTAATACGCCCTGATTTCATCTTCGCTTACCGAGACGGCTGACCTGATTTCTTTGTTCAACAGCCTCTCGATGGTTAGCGTACGGCGCAACTCCTCTCTGAATTCCTCCATGGTCATGCCGCGTTCCGCGAGATACTTTCTGAAGGCCGCGGCGTCGGGATGAAGCGCTTGGTGCTCTTCCAAGCGAGCCTGCACGTCGGAGTCGACTGCCATGAGTCCCGCTTTTTCGGCTCGCTGCAACATGGCATAGCGGTCGATCACCTCACGGAGCACGGTCATGCGCAGCATTTCCGCTTGGTCTTTCGTGGGAGGTTCGGCCATATCGCTGACTTCGTTTTGGTAATACTTCTCGAGCTGCGCGTAGGTGATCTTGTAGCCATTGACGACGGCGGCTACTGCGCTGTCAGCGCCTTTTTGACAACCGCAAAGCAGAAGTACACAACCAACCGAGACGCTGATTTTGCGAACGTCGATGACCATGTTCCCTATTGTAGTGCGGAGAGACTCGGGCTGATACGCGAGTCTTAGGCAGGCAGAGGAGCGGGCCCGGAGGGGCGCCGGCATCTACGATGAGGCGGGGGGAGGCTTCTCTTCTTCGGCGGCCTCGGATTCGGTTTGCTGTTTCATGCGCTCCTCGCGACGCTTGCGACGCTCCTCGACACGCTTCTTGAGTTCCGAGCCGATAACCTCAAGCATCGCTTGCTCGGCACCGTCTCCCTTGCGGCTGCCCAGTCGGATGACTCTCGTATACCCTCCGTCGCGCTGGGCGAAGCGAGGCCCCAGCGTTTCGAAGAGCTTCTTGACGGCTCCCGGTGTTTGGAGAAATGCCGCCGCCTGGCGGCGAGTGTGGAGAGTGTCCGTCTTCGCCAGTGTGATCATCTTCTCGACCAACGGCCGGGTCGCCTTCGCCCTGGTGACGGTGGTAATCACCCGGTCCTGGAGAATAACGCTCGTGGTGAGGCCACGAAGCAAGGCCCGTCGAGCGGAGCCGTCTCGCTGAAGTTTGAACCCGCCCTTGCGATGCCGCACGCTGTTCCCCTTCGACTAGGAGCCGACTTCCACCGCTTCTACGCTCTGGGTAACAGCCGGCGGCACCAGCCGCCCGTTCTCGTCGAAGCGCATTCCCAAGGACAGCCCCATGGACGTAAGGATCTCCCTGATCTCGTTGAGCGACTTACGGCCGAAGTTCTTGGTCTTGAGCATATCGGCTTCGGTTCGCACGACCAGGTCACCGATGGTTTGAATATTGGCGTTTTTCAGACAGTTGTAAGAGCGCACGCTGAGCTCCAGCTCCTCGACGGAGCGGTTGAGGTGCTCGTTGAAGCGGTCGGCGCCTGACTCCGCCTCGACCTCCTCGGCGGCGGCGTCTTCCTCAAAATTGATGAAGATCGTCATGTGATCTTTGATCAGCTTGGCGGCCAGCCCGATAGCGTCCTGGGGCGTGAGAGCCCCGTTCGTCCACACCTCGACGCTAAGCTTGTCGAAATCTGTGACCTGTCCGAGGCGGGCTGCGTCGACGGTGTAGTTGACCTTTCGAACCGGTGAATGCACGGAGTCGATGGGGATGTAACCGAGAGCCAGGTCGTCGTCGAAATTCTTCTCGGCACTGACGTATCCTCTCCCTTGCCTGACGCGCATCTCGAGGTCAAGAATGCCGCCCTCGCTCACCGTGGCGATGTACAAATCCGGATCCAGGACCTCCACGTCCGAATCGGCTTCGATGCTTCCGCTCAACACCTTGCCAGGATCGGTTGCCCGGAGTCGGATGGTGCGAAGGTCACCGTTGTGGAGTTTCAAGGGGATCTGCTTGAGGTTGAGAATGATGTCGGTGGCGTCTTCCACGACACCGGGGATAGGGCTGAATTCATGGGCGATGCCCTCAATACGAACCGCCGTGACCGCGGCGCCCTCGATCGAGCTCAACAGAGCCCGCCGAATGGAATTGCCGATGGTGGTGCCGAATCCACCCTCAAACGGCTGCGCGGTGAACCGGCCATAGGTGGCGGTGAGACTATCCACATCCGCCGCCAAGCGCTTTGGCTTCTGAAATCCTTTCCACATTAGCCTTATCTCCCTGTGAGCTGCCTTGTGCTCCGGTTCTGTCTTGCTGGGGTGCTCCGAGGCGACCCAAACTTACCGAGAATACAGCTCGACGATCAACTGCTCATTGATCGGAATCTGCACCAATTCGTCTCGTCGCGGCATGCCGGTAACACGGCCACTTAGCTTTTCCCGGTCGACTTCCAGCCAGCTTGGAGTCAGCATGTGCGCCGTGCTCTCTACCGCGGCCAGGATGCCACCGTGTTTGCGGCGATTTTCACGAATCTCGATCACATCATGTGGTTTAACAATGAAAGAAGGGATGTTGACCTTGCGGCCGTTTACCTGGACGTGCCCGTGCCGCACCGTCTGACGGGCCTGGGACCGGCTGGTACCGAAGCCCATGCGGTAGATCACATTGTCAAGCCGCCGCTCGAGCAGCGACAGCAGGTTTTCACCCACCACTCCCTTCATCTGCACGGCTTTTCGGTAGTAGTTGCGAAACTGCCTCTCCAGGACCCCGTAGATACGACGTACCCTCTGCTTCTCGCGCAACTGCAAGCCGTAGCCGAGCAAACGTCGCGGGCGGCTTGTCTTGCCGTGCTGCCCGGGGAAGTAGTTGCGCTTCTCAATAGCGCAACTCGGACCGTAGCAGCGCTCGCCCTTGAGAAAGAGCTTCATGCCTTCGCGCCGGCACAACCGGCAGACCGGACCTCTATATCTAGCCATCTTGTTTTCCGTTCATGGGCTTACTCGTCGCAGAGCAGGGCATGCGGCTTTCGATGATCGGTCTGTCTCCGCATCCGCCACCGCTGCCGCCGGTTCACACGCGCCGCTTTTTCGGCGGCCGACAGCCGTTGTGCGGAATCGGCGTCACATCTTTGATCTGTTTGACGATGATCCCCGCGGTCGCCAGCGCCCGGATCGCCGATTCACGGCCTCCACCGGGACCTTTCACCCGGACGTTGACCGTCCGCACACCGTGTTCTTTCGCCGCGTTGGCGGCGGCCAAGCAGGCTTGCTGGGCTGCGAAGGGTGTTCCCTTCTGGGATCCTCGAAATCCCAGCGACCCCGCACTCGACCAGGCGACGACCTTCCCTGCCGGATCGCTGATCGTTACAATCGTGTTGTTGAACGTAGCCTTGACGTGAACAATCGCGACGGGGACCGATTTTCGCGTCCGGCTGCGCTTTTTCTTGGCTCCCTTGCCTTTTGCCTTAGCCATGTCTCCTCTAATTCGACTGCCGTCAGTTACTACTTGCCTACCTTTTTCTTGCTCGCGACCGCGCCCCGCCGCGGGCCCTTGCGCGTGCGGGCGTTGGTGTGGGTTCGTTGGCCTCGGACCGGCAGGCTGCGCCGGTGCCGCAAACCGCGATACGTGCCGATCTCGATCAGGCGGCGGATGTTCATCGCCAGTTCCTTGCGCAAGTCACCTTCCACCGAACCCTCGGCTTCCAGGATCCTTCTCAGGTTGGTGATCTCGTCATCCGTCAGCTCGCCCATCTTCTTGCCGAAATCGATGCCCGCGCGATACAGCAGCGAACGCGCGCGGGCGCGCCCAATGCCGAAGATATAGGTCAACGAGATTTCCGCTCGCTTGGTTGGTGGTAGGTCGACTCCCGAGATGCGTGCCATCTATCGCCTCGAAACCGTGACTCCGCTTGCAACTTGCGTCATCCTTGCCGCTGCTTGTGCTTGGGGTTCGTGCAGAGCACCCGCACGACGCCTTTGCGGCGGACGATCTTGCAGTTGCGACACAACTTTTTGACCGACGCTCTCACCTTCATGACGGATACCTTCGTACGATCCGGCCGCGCCGATCGTCGCGGGAAGACAATTCGACTTGAACTCGGTCTCCCGGAAGGAGCCGCAAGAAGTCGTTCTTCCGCCGCCCCGAAACATGGGCCACAAGGCGCGACTGATCGTTCAGCTCGACCCGAAAAAGGTCGTTCGGCAGCGATTCGACTACCGTAGCCGGCAGCGGCGGTTGTGGTTCGTTTTCTGCGCTTGCCTTAGCCATTGAGACTGCTTATTACCTCCGCGCGGGTTTCTTGGTCCCCGTTCGTGTTCTCCTCCGGGCCGGTCAATACCCAAGGGCCGTTTTGGGTCACGGCGACACAGTGCTCGAAGTGCGCCGCGTTAGAACCATCGGAAGTTACCGCCGTCCAGCGATCCGACAAGACGCGGGTCTCCCGGCCGCCGGCGGCAACCATCGGCTCGATCGCCAACACCATTCCCTCCCGCAAACGCGGGTTGCCGGCTCGCCGGTCGATGAAATTCGGCACCTGAGGCTCTTCATGCAGCTTTGTCCCAATGCCGTGGCCCACGAAGTCCCGGACAATCGATAAGCCGTTGCCCTCGACATGGCGTTGCACCGCCCCACAAAGATCGAAAAGGCGCCGGCCGGCCGTCGCGTGCTCGATCGCCAAGTCCAAAGACTCCTTCGTCACCCGCAACAGTCGCTCTGTCTCAGGCCGAATCCGCCCCACCGGCACGGTGGTTGCCGAATCGCCGTAGTAGCCATCAAGCTGGACACCGATATCGATCTTGAGGATATCACCCTCCCGCAGGACCCTCTGCTTGGAGGGGACGCCGTGAACCACCTCTTCGTTGATCGAGGTGCACAATACGCACGGGAATCGCCGGCCGGCGGCGGGAACATAGTAGCCCTTGAAAGCCGCTCGCGCTCCGGCGTCGGCGACCATCTTCTCCGCAACGACTTCCAGGTCTTCGGTCGTGACGCCCCGCTCGACCATGCGAGTGAGATCGTCCAAAATGCGCCATACGAGCAAGCCACTGGCGCGCATCTTTTGCAACTCGGAGGAACTCTTTCGGATGATCATCCGCGGTTCAACAATTCAAAAATCCGTTCGGCGACCTCGTCTTCCGACAACGACCCGTCCACGGTGTGTGTCGGTTGCCCCCGCTTCCGAAAGACGTCGAAGAGCGGAAGCGTCTGCTGCTCGTAGGCTCGCAAACGTTCGCGCAAGACTTCCTCGCTGTCATCCGCGCGCACCACCAAGCCGGTGTGGCACACATCACAGACATCGGAAACCTTAGGCGGGTGCAAATATAAGTTGAAGATAGCGCCGCACTTATGGCAAAGTAGACGGCCGGTAATCCTCTTTACCAGTTCATTATATCCGATCCGGATTTCGATGACCACCGCCGGTAGTCCCAGCCCATCGAGTACCGTTTCGAGCCGCTCGGCTTGCTGGGCAGTCCGCGGATATCCGTCAAGCAGGAAGCCCTCCCGACAGTCTGGTCGGTGGAGGCGGGCCTCCACTATCCCATTGACCAGCTCGTCGTCGGCAAGACGGCCCGCGGCCAGAGCAGACTGTGCCTGCCGGCCCAGTGGGGAGCCGCGCTGGATTTCTTCTCGAATCATGTTGCCTGTCGAAATCTGAGGAATCGCGTATCGTTCCGAAATCTTGAGCGCTTGCGTGCCCTTACCGGCTCCCGGAGGGCCGAACAAAACGATAGCGCCTACTCCTGCCGCCTTGGCCGCCATGGTCTGCTTGGTCGCCCCTTGCACCCCTCGATCCGGCCCCGAGGAACGGAATCACGAAAAGGAGCGGCGTCCCCGGATTCTCCCCGCCCGTGGCGTAAACCCTTCGTAATGACGCATAATCAGCTGCGCCTCAATCTGGTTGACCGTGTCCATGGCCACGCCCACGACGATCAACAGCGAGGTGCCGCCGAAATAAAAGTTCACGTTGAGACCCTCCAAAAAGGTGCGCGGCATAACCTGATCGAAGAAATCTCCGACCGGCCCCCACAGTTGGTGGAGTTGTACACCGGCGATCATGAAGTCCGGAATAACCGAGATCAGAGCGAGATAAAGCCCCCCCACCATGGTGATCTTTGTCAGGATCTCGTTAATATGATCGGCGGTCGGCCGCCCGGAACGAATACCGGGCACAAATCCGCCGTACTTTCTCATGTTGTCGGCCACTTCCGTCGGGTTAAAAATGATCGACACGTAAAAAAAACAGAAAAAGACGATCCCCGTCACATAGAGAAGCTCGTAAAGAGGCCTGCCGTAGGAAATCGGGTCGAGCAGGCTCGTCAGGAATGGGCTGTCTTGAAGGGCCAGCCGCAGCGTTTGCGGAAAGGCGAGCATCGAGGAGGCAAAAATCACCGGTATCACGCCGCCCGAGTTCACCTTAAGGGGTAGATGCGTCGACTGCCCTCCCATGACCCGCCGCCCGACGACTCGACGGGCATATTGCACAGGGATCCGCCTTTCGCCTCGCTCGACGAGTACGATAAAGGCCACCACCCCCACCATCGCCACAAGGATCAAAGCCAGCTGCAGCATGCTCCACTGCCCCGTGATGAAGACATTCTCGTAAAGGTTTCGTATCGCTCCCGGCAGGCCGACCACGATTCCGGCGAAGATAATCAGGGACATGCCGTTGCCGATTCCCCGTTCGCTGATCTGCTCCCCGAGCCACATAATGAAAGCGGTCCCGGTCGTCAAGGTGATGACGGCCATGGCAATGAATCCGATGCCCGGCTCGCTAAGACCGCCGCGCTGCAGTGTGAAGGCGATTCCGGTGGATTGAATGAGGCTGAGTCCGATCGTTAGATAGCGTGTCCACTGGGTGATCTTACGCCTGCCGAGCTCACCCTCTTTTTGGAGCTTCTCGAGAGTTGGGATGACAACGGTCAGCAACTGCAGGATGATCGACGCCGTTATGTAGGGCATGATGCCGAGGGCGAAGATCGTGAGCTGACTCATCTGGCCGCCGGAGAACAAGTCCATCAAGCCCAGAGCCGTGCCCTCGGCCTGCTCGAAAAACTTTTGCAGCTCTTCGGTATTGACGCCCGGGGTGGGAATATGCCCGCCGATACGGTAAACCGCGAGCATAGCCAGCGTGAATAGGACGCGCCTGCGGAGATCAGGAACGCGGAAAACGTTTACGAAGGTTTCAACGAACTTCATCAATCGGTCAAGACTTCGATCTTCCCACCGGCGGCTTCGATCTTTTCCCGGCCGGACTTCGAGAAGCGGTGGGCCGATACGGTCACCGGGCGAGTCAGGGTCCCCTGACCCAAGACCTTGAGGCCATGCCTGAGCTTCTTGATCACACCCATCTGCTGGAGATTCTCGGGGCTGAAGGCGTCGCCTTCCAACTTGTCGAGACGGCTAACGTTGACCACGGCGAACTCTTTTCGAAAGAGGTTGTGGAAACCTCGTTTGGGGACGCGGCGGATCAGGGGCATCTGGCCACCTTCGAAACCGCGTTTACGGCTGTGGCCGCTCCGCGACAGCTGGCCCTTTTCCCCACGCCCCGCCGTCTTTCCTGTCCCGGAACCGAAGCCGCGGCCAATGCGCTTCCGTTTGCGGTTTTGCCCGGCGGGGGGACGCAGTTGGCTCAAGTTCACTGTGACACCTCCACCAGATGGGGAATCTTGCGGATCATGCCACGGATGGCATCGTCGTCAGGCCGTTCCACGGTCTGGCCCATCTTGCGCAACCCTAGTCCCCGCACCACTTTCTTGAGCTTCTTCGGGGACCCGATGGGGCTTCTGACCAGACGGATTTTGAGAGTGCCCGGCATCGCTACTTCCCTAGGTGGCGCGCGCGTCGACGCGTCGCATGGCGGCTACTTCGTCTTTGTCCCGCAACTGGAGGAGCGCATCAAACGTCGCCTTGATCACGTTATGAGGATTCTTCGAGCCGATCGATTTCGTCAACACATTCTGAATGCCCGCGGCTTCGACCACGGCGCGAACCGCTCCTCCGGCAATCGTTCCTTTTCCGGTACGAGCCGGCTTGAGCAGCACCCGTCCTGCGCCGAAAACACCCAGGACCTGATGAGGGATCGTGTGCTCGAGAGTGTTCACCTTGATCAGGTTTTTCTTGGCCCGCTCGATGGCTTTTCGGATCGCCGAGGGCACTTCCTTCGCTTTGCCCTTGGCGTAGCCCACGATGTGCTTTTCCGGGTCGCCAACGACTACCAACGCGGTGAAACTCATATTCTTACCGCCCTTGACAACCTTGGTCACACGGTTGATGTTGACCACCTGATCCTTCAAGTTCAGGTCCGCCGAATCAATTCTTTTCTTGTTTGCCATCGAGCACCTAAAACTCCAATCCTCCCTCGCGGGCCGCCTCGGCGAGGGCCTTGACTCTGCCGTGGAACAGGTGGCCGCCCCGGTCGAGCACGACCGCCTTGATCCCCGCCTTCTCGGCGCGCTGGGCGACCAACTTTCCAACCTCTTTCGCCGCCGCCATGTTTCCGCCGTAAGAGGCTTCGCATTCCTTGTCGCGCGTGCCGGCCGAAATCATGGTTCGGCCCATGCTGTCGTCGACGATCTGCGCATAGATGTGTTTGAGCGAGCGGAAAACGGCCAGCCGGGGACGCTCGGACGTCCCCCGGACTTTCTTGCGGACTCGCTCGTGAATCCACCGCCGACGCCGTCCCCTGGACACCTGATGATACATGTTTCGGCAACTCTCCAATCTACTTCACGCCCGCCTTGCCTTCTTTCTTGCGCAAGAACTCGCCGACGTAGCGGACACCCTTGTTCTTGTAGGGATCGGGCGGCCGCAGCGCGCGGATGTTGGCCGCTGTTTGTCCGACCAATTGCTTGTCAATACCCGAAACGGTAATCCTCGTCTGCTTTTCGACTTTAATGTCGATACCCTCGGGCATGAGCAGCTCGATCGGGTGGGAGTATCCCAACGCGAAAATCACCACTCGTCCCACTACTTGCGCCCGGTAGCCGATGCCCACGATTTCCAGCTCGCGCGTGAATCCTTGCGTGACGCCGACCACGGCATTGTGCGCCAAACTGCGGATCAAACCGTGGAAGGCGGCGTCTTGTTTGCGGCTGCGCCGTGCTACCAGCGTCGAGTCCTCGAGCTCCAGCTGAATCCCCGGGGGAATAGCACATTGCAGCTCACCCTTCGGGCCCCGTACTTCGAGTACGTCACCCTTGATGCTGACCTTTGCCTCGGCGGGCAAGGGGATGGGTTTGACACCGACTCTCGACATCGCTTCTACCAGATACCGCAGAGAATCTCTCCGCCGACGTTTTGCGCGCGGGCCTTGTCGCCCGTCATCAGCCCTTTCGAGGTGGTGAGGATATTGATCCCCATGCCGCCAATGACCCGCGGTATCGCTTTCGAGCCGCTGTACACGCGCCTTCCGGGTTTCGAGACCCTTTCCAGGTGGCTGATCACAGGAGTGTGGTCGGGATTGTAGCGAAGATACACTTTGATCACCTTCTTGTTGTCGTCCGACGCCACACGATAGTTGGTGATATAGCCTTCTTCCTTCAGGATACGCGCCATCTCGATCTTAGTCTTGGAGGCCGGCATTTCAACCTTGGAGTGCCGCGCCGCAAGCGCGTTACGCACTCGCGTGAGCATGTCGGCAATCGGATCCGTCATCTAGGTTCTCCTTGACTCCGCTGCAAGCAGTTCTACCAGCTACTCTTGAGCACGCCGGGCAACTCGCCTTCCAGGGCTAGCTGCCGGAAACAGATGCGGCAGAGTTCGAACTTTCGCAGGTATCCGCGGGGGCGGCCGCAGCGCTTGCACCGATTGCGGTGACGAGTGCTGAATTTCAGTTTCTTCGACTCTCGGGCAATCTTCGCTGTCGTCGCCATACGTTTCTCAATTTCAATCTAGTCTCGGAAAGGCATTCCCATAGACCGTAGCAGAGACAGTGCCTCAGGATCGCTGGCCGCCGTCGTCACGATCGTCACGTTCATGCCCTTCATCTTGTCCACCTTGGCGTAGTCGATTTCCGGAAACACCAGGTGTTCCTGCAGGCCCAGTGTATAGTTGCCGCGGCCGTCGAACGACTTGGTCGATATCCCGCGGAAATCACGCACGCGCGGCAGGGCGATGCTAATCAGCCGATCGAGAAACTCATACATGCGGTTGCCCCGCAGCGTGACGGCACAGCCGATCGCCATCCCCTTCCTCAATTTGAAGGCCGCTATGGACTTTCGGGCGCGGGTCACGACGGGTCGCTGGCCGGCAATGCGCGCCAACTCCGTCACCGCGGCATCCATCAGCCGAGAATTCTGAATCGCTTCCCCGAGGCCGATATTGAGGCGGATCATGGCCACTTTCGGCACCGCCATGGGGCTGGAGTAGGAAAACTCCTTGGCCAGCGCGGGCCGGACTTCCTGGGCGTATTTTTCCTTCCGTCTCGGCGTCACCGCCACGGTCTTCGCCGCGGCACTAGGTTCCGCCGTCTTTTTTTGACGCTTCGCCATCACTTCTTTTCCAAAGGATTGCCGCACTTCCGACACACTCTGTGGGTACGGCCATCGTCTTCTACCTGCTTGGCGACTCTCACCGGCCCGCAACTGGGACAGACCAGCATGACGTTCGAGAGATGGATCGGACCTTCTCGCTCGGCGATTCCGCCCTTAATCTGGCGCTGGGGGTTCGGCCGCACGTGCTTTTTTATCATTTGGGCATGTTCGACAAGCAAGCGCCCATGCTTCGCGTCAACCTCCAGCACGCGTCCTTGTTTGCCCTTGTCGCGCCCCGCGATTACCTGGACGATGTCGTTTTTGCGAATATTTGTACGCGTTGACGGCAAAAGTCGCTCCCCCTTACAAGACCTCTGGGGCCAGTGAAACAATCTTCATGAATCTCTTTTCCCGCAGTTCCCGCGCCACGGGTCCGAACACGCGAGTGCCGACCGGCTCGTGCGCCTCATTGATGAGCACAGCAGCATTCGAGTCGAAGCGAATATAGGTTCCGTCCCGCCGCCTGGTTTCCTTCCGCGTGCGAACGATTACCGCGCGGACGACCGCGCCCTTTTTCACGTTAGAGTCGGGCGCAGCCTCTTGCACCGAGGCCGTCACGACATCTCCCAAACCCGCGTGTCTACCGGTGTTGCCGCCGTACGGAAGGATGCAGCGAATCCGTTTCGCCCCGGAATTGTCGGCCACTTCGAGCCGCGAGCGCATGCCAATCATTTGCTCTTTTGCTCCCCCCGACCGGCGGTGGCACGCGTTTTCGGGGACTCTTCGTCCGCCGCGGCTGCTTGCCGGATCACCGTCGCCAAACGCCAGCGCTTCGATTTGCTGAGCGGACGACACTCCACGATCCGCACTTGATCGCCCAACCGCGCGACTTCCTTTTCATCGTGGGCGTAGAACTTTTTCCTGCGCGTCACAATCCTGCGATAGAGTCGATGTGTCATCCGTCGCCGCACTTCGACGACAATGGTTTTGTTCATTTTGGTGGAGACCACGGTCCCCACTTTCTGGGCCCGCTGGCCTCTTCGAGGCTCGTTCTGCCCGCTGTCTGCCATCAACTTCCTCGCTCTTGCTCGGAGGGCTTGCGCTCGCCCTGAACAGTTAGCATTCGAGCCAGATCTTTCTTGAGTGCGCGATACTTCTTCACTCCGTCCGCCTGCCCCATGGAAATCTGAAAACGGAGGCGAAACAGCTGTTCCCGCGTCTCTCGCTCTTTGGCCGCCAACTCGGCGGGATCGAGATCGCGAATCTGTTCCGCTTTCAACCCAATCCTCCGGACGTCCGGCTTACGAAACGGGTCGTCACCGGCAGTTTCTGAGCGGCCAGATGCATAGCTCGCTTCGCCAGACTCTGGGGCACCCCTTCCACTTCGAACATCATCCGGCCCGGGCGGATGACCGCCACCCACTGCTCCGGCGCGCCCTTACCTTTTCCCATCCGTGTTTCCGCCGGTTTCTTGGTAATCGGCTTGTCGGGAAAGATTCGTATCCAAAGCTTTCCACCGCGCTTGATGTGGCGGGTAATGGCCACCCGGGCCGCCTCGATTTGCCGGTCTGTCACCCATCCGGGCGACAGCGATTTCAGGCCGAAATCGCCGAAGGCGAGCGACGATCCGCGCCAGGCTTTGCCCGCGCGTCTCCCCCGTTGCTGCTTCCGATACTTGACCTTTTTCGGCATCAACATGGGCTATCGTCCTCAGCGCTGTTCCGCTGTGATGCTATCCTTTGTCCCCTGTCGGCTCTTCCTCGGCAGGGGGTTGCGTCGCGCTTTCCGGTTCGTCCGACGACGGTTCGCCGCCCGATGGTGCAGGCTCCTCTTCCGCGGACGCTCCAGCCGGTTGCTCTTCAGCGGCCGCTTGACTGGGTTCCGCGCTAGGGGCTTCTTCCGGAGATTGCTGCTCTTCCGCTGCCGCTAGCGGGAGTTCCTCTCCGGCGCCTGGCTGGGCGGTCTCCTCGCCGGCGGCTGGCTTGGGGAGCTCCTCGCCGGCAGGTGCCTGGCCGGCTGCTTCTTCAACGGCCGCGTGGGCAGGTTCCTCAATAGAGGACGCCGGGGAAGGCTCTTTTGAGGCGGCTGCCCGCGCAGACTCCACGAAGACCGGCGGCTGCACCGGCGTGGGGCCGGAGGTTCCTGGGCCCGGGGCTGGCGCGGCAGGAGCGGATCCGACAGCAACGTCGCCCCGAGTCCGGTCGACTGTCCGCGCGGCACGAACTTTTTCTCTCTCCCGCTCGGCCACCGACCGCGCCTCCCGACGACGAGCAGGCTCCAGTTCCTCCTGGCCGGACGCCGCTTTCAGCAGGGCCTTCTGGTCCAAAAGATCACCCTTATAGATCCAGCACTTGACGCCGATCACACCGTACGTCGTATGGGCTTCGGAAAACCCGTAGTCGATGTCCGCCCGCAAGGTTTGCAACGGCAACTGTCCCTGCAGATACCACTCGCTGCGGGCGATCTCTCTGCCGTTCAGTCGTCCCGCCACCCAGACCTTGATCCCTTTGCATCCAAAGCGCTGGGCCGAGTCCACCGCTTTACGCATGGCTCGTCGAAAGGCCACCCGCTTGATGATCTGCAGGGCGACGGATTCGGAGACCAACTGGGCATCTAGCTCGGGCCGATGCACCTCTTGGATGTCGATGTAGATCTCTCGCTGCGTGCTCTGTTGCAGCTCTTGCTTCAACTTTTCGATCTCTGAACCCCTGCGGCCAATGATGATGCCAGGCCGGGCGGTGCGGATCGTAATGCGCAGCCTATTGCCGGGACGATCAACCTCAACCGAACTGATGCCCGCCGCCTTCAGCCGCTTGCGCAGTAATGCTTTCAGCTTCAAGTCCTCATGAAGCAGCGCGGCATACCCTTGCTTGGCAAACCACCGGGAGCGCCAAGGCTTGGTGTACCCAAGACGAAATCCGTATGGATGTACTTTCTGTCCCATGGTTGCTGGCCGTTTCTACTCGGAGTCTTCTTTCCCGTCGGAAACCGTGATTATAATGTGGCAGAGCCGATGCCGATAATGGGCAGCCCGCCCCATGGCAGCCGCCCGGAGTCGCGTTAATCGCGGCCCTTCGTTGACCAGGGCTTCTCGTACCACCAGCTGATCCACGTCGACGTCCTCCGTGTTTTCCGCGTTCGCGATCGCCGACCGCAGGACCTTTTCCACCTGGAACGCCACGCGCTTTTCGGTCGTCCGCAGGATGGTCAAGGCATCCCCCGCCGCCCGACCACGGATTAAATCCACGACCAGCCGCGCCTTCTGGGGCGAAACTCTCGCGTAATTCAGTTTAGCGGTCGCCTGCATGTCCTCAAATCACCTCGACGGAGCCGCGCGCTTGGCCCCCCTGTCCGCGTGACCTCGATACGTCCGGGTCGGCGCGAACTCGCCGAGTTTGTGCCCCACCATGTTTTCTGTAATGAAGATGGGGATGAATTTTCGGCCGTTGTGCACCGCGATCGTGTGACTCACCCACTCCGGCAAGATCGTCGAGCGCCGTGACCAAGTCTTGACCACCTTTTTTTCCTTGTGCGAATCCTGGGCGGTCAGCTTCTTGGCCAAGTGTTCGTCGTAGAACGGCCCTTTTTTCAACGAGCGACCCATTGATCTCCTCGCAGTCCCCCTACTATCCGCTCTTCCGTCCTCGGCGGGCGATGATATAACGGTCCGTCCGAGGATTGTTGCGGGTTTTGAAACCTCGGGTGGGCTGACCCCAAGGAGTGACGGGGTGGCGGCCGCCGGAGGATTTTCCCTCGCCTCCGCCGTGCGGGTGGTCCACCGGATTCATGCTCACGCCTCGGTTATGAGGGCGTCTGCCCAGGTGGCGGCTTCGCCCTGCCTTACCCAAAGAAATGTTGCCTTGGTCGACGTTGCCGACCTGCCCGATCGTCGCCATGCAATCAATCAACACCCGGCGGGTCTCGCCCGACGGAAGCTTCAGCAGCGCGTACTTGCCTTCTTTGGCGACCAGCCGGACTCCTGTACCGGCCGCTCGCGCCATCTGTCCACCTTTACCGGGTCGCAGCTCCACGTTATGCACGACGGTCCCCGGCGGAATGTGACGCAGGGGCAGCGCGTTGCCCACCAGGATGTCGGCGTCAGGCCCTGACATCAGTTTCATGCCGACCTTCAAGCCCACTGGCTGGAGAATGTAGCGCTTTCCACCGTCGGCGTAGTGCAGCAGAGCGATATTCGCCGAGCGGTTCGGGTCGTATTCGATCGACGCAACAACAGCCGGTACACCATGCTTCTCCCGCTTGAAATCCACCAGGCGGTAACGCTGCTTGTGGCCGCCACCTCGGAACCAAATGCAGATGCGGCCTTGGCTGTTGCGCCCGCCGGACCGCTTCTTGCCTGTCACGAGCGACTTCTCCGGTCGGTCGCGGGTGAGGTCTTCCCGCGAGACGCTGGTCTGGAATCGCCTGGCACTCGAGGTCGGCCGGTAGGTCTTGATCGACATGACTTGCTCCGCTAGATCTGGGCGTACTCCACCATCTTTTCGCCCTCTTTGAGCCTGACGTAGGCTCTTTTCCAGTTAGCGCGATAACCCATGGAACGGCCGCGGCGGCGCAGCTTGCCCCTGTAGTTCGCTGTCCGCACGTTCTCGACCTTCACGTTGAAAGCCTTCTGCACAGCGTTCTTGATGTCCGTCTTCGTTGCTTTCTGATGCACGCGGAAACAGAGCGTATGTTGCAGCGCTCGCAGCCCTTCGCTCTTCTCCGAAATCAGCGGGCCCTGGATCACCTCGTAGGGACTCACGCCAACACCTCGCAGCAATGCCTGACCGCCGGTTCGGAAATCAGCACCACCTCGGATCCCAGTAGGTGATAAGGGTGCAATTCGCGGCTGTTCATTAGCTGGACACCCGGTATGTTGCGGCTCGACCGCCGCAAGTTTTCATTGTCGCCGTTGTCCACCAGCAATACCGAGCCCACAGCGCCCAAGCGATCCAGGATCTGGTTGAAATCCTTAGTTTTTCCACTTGCGAGGGAAAATTCTTTGACCACCCTTAACACTCCGTCGCTCAGTCGAACCGTCAAAGCGGAGCGAAGCGCGCCCAGCAGCATCTTTTTCGGCAGGTGGTAGCTGTAGTCTCTCGGTCTTGGACCGTGGACTGTGCCACCGCCCCGCCACAGCGGCGATCGAATCGACCCCACCCGCGCTCGGCCCGTGCCCTTTTGACGCCACGGCTTGCGGCCCGATCCCGAAACCTCGCCACGGGTCTGCACCTTATGCGTTCCCGCTCGACGGCCGGCTTGATAGTGGCGCACGGCATGGTAGAGTAGGTCTTTGTTAACAGCCACTCCAAAGACTTGATCCGCCAGCTCTACGCTGCCTACGACGTTGTTTTCGAGATCAATGATGTCGACCGCGGGCATCGTCATATCCTCGTTCGGCGGACGACGACGTAGCCACCGCTGGGGCCCGGGACAGCCCCCTTAACCAAGATCACATTGTCATCGACGTTGACTTCCACGATCTCGAGATTGCGCGCGGTGACGCGGCTGTTTCCCATCCGGCCGGGCAGCCGGGTCCCCTTGAATACACGAGAGGGGTAGGCACTCTGCCCGATGGATCCCGGCACTTTATGCGACATCGAGCCGTGGGTGGCGGGACCCCCGCTGAAGCCGTGTCGCTTGACGACACCTTGAAAACCGCGTCCCTTGCTACTGCCGATCACATCCACCTTTTCGGCCACCTTGAATTCTTCCGCCAAGACTCGGTCCCCGGGCTTGAGGTCACTCTCAGTACTGCTGCTACCTACTCTCAATTCTCGGAGAAAGCGAGCCGGCTCGACGCCGGCTTTCTTGAAGTGTCCCGCCATCGGCCGCTTTACCCGATTGGGTTTCACGAACTCGACCAGGCCCAGCTGCACCGCGTCATATCCGTCCTTGGCGAGCGTTTTGCGCTGCACAACCACACAGGGACCCACCTTCAACGCCGTGACCGGTACTACCTGACCGTCAGGCCGGAAGACCTGCGTCATGCCCACTTTTCTTCCTAGGATGCCCGGCGCCATCTGCTTTCTGTGTGCTGTTTACGGGTTTAACTGGTTCCAGCTTTACTAGCGCCGAAGGCTTTGATCTCGACGTCAACGCCAGCCGGCAGATCGAGTCGCATCAGAGCGTCGACGGTATCTTGGGTCGGTTCCAGGATATCGAGTAGACGCTTGTGCGTGCGAATCTCGAACTGCTCCCGCGAACGTTTGTCAGCATGCGGCGAGCGCAGCACCGTGTATTTGTTCTTGACCGTAGGCAGCGGAATGGGTCCGGCGACCGTGGCGCCCGTTCGCTTCGCCGTGGCGACAATCTCGCCCGTTGATTGGTCGAGCACCCGGTAATCGTACGCCTTGAGCCGGATCCGGATTCTTTCCTTTGCCATGGCTGTTTATTCCACGATCTCGGCGACGGTGCCGGCGCCGATGGTGCGGCTGCCTTCGCGGATGGCGAAGCGCAAGCCCTTCTCCATGGCCACCGGCGAGATCAACTCCACATTCATGGTCACGTTGTCGCCCGGCATCACCATCTCCGTCCCTTCGGGCAACTCCGCCACCCCGGTCACATCCGTCGTCCGCAAATAAAACTGCGGCCGGTAACCGCTGAAAAACGGCGTGTGCCGTCCCCCTTCGTCCTTCTTCAAGACATACACTTCGCCCTTGAACTTCGTGTGCGGCGTGATCGATCCCGGCTTGGCCACCACCTGCCCGCGCTCCACCTCGTCCTTCTCCAACCCGCGCACCAACAACCCCACGTTGTCGCCCGCTTCCCCCTGATCCAATAACTTCTTGAACATCTCCACGCCCGTGATCACCCGCTTCTGCGTCTCCCCAAAGCCGACAATCTCCATCTCCTCCCCTACCTTCACCGTCCCTCGCTCCACCCGGCCGGTGACCACCGTGCCGCGCCCCGAGATCGAAAAAATGTCCTCGATGGGCATCAAAAACGGCTTGTCCTTCTCCCGCTGCGGCGTCGGGATGTAGGCGTCCACCGCCTCCATCAGCTTCTCGATGTCCTTCTCCGCCGCCGCCTCCCCGTTCAGCGCATTCAGCGCCGATCCCCCGATCACCGGAATGTCATCCCCCGGAAACTCATAGCTCGACAACAGCTCCCTCACTTCCAGCTCCACCAGCTCCAAAAGCTCCGGGTCGTCCACCGCATCCACCTTGTTCAAAAACACCACGATGTAGGGCACCCCCACCTGACGAGCCAATAAGATATGCTCCCGCGTCTGGGGCATCGGCCCGTCGGTGGCCGCCACCACCAAAATCGCCCCGTCCATCTGCGCCGCCCCGGTGATCATGTTCTTGATGTAGTCGGCATGCCCCGGACAGTCCACGTGCGCGTAGTGGCGGTTCGACGTCTGATACTCCACGTGCGCCACGGCGATCGTGATCCCCCGCGCCTTCTCCTCCGGCGCGTTGTCGATCGAATCAAACGATCGAAACGCCACGCTCGAGTCGTGCTTCTGCAAGACCTTGGTAATCGCCGCCGTCAGCGTCGTCTTGCCGTGATCGATGTGCCCGATCGTGCCCACGTTCACGTGCGGCCTCGAGCGATCAAATTTCTCTTTCGCCATTCCCTTTCGTCCTCTCTCGGGCTCATGCAATTGCGCCGGCGCCAGATGCGGTCAAACGGTGAAAGATCCTTCCGGCTGAGCCTCCGGAGTCCCTTAGTGGAAGACCCCTCCCTGTACTCTGTGAACAATAGCTTCGGAGACCTGGAGTGGTGCTTCCTCATGACCATGGAGGTGCATGGTGTGCGTGCCGCGCCCTTGCGTTCTCGAGCGCAGATCCGTAGCGTAGCCGAACATTTCCGCCAGCGGCACAAGCGTGCGGATGATTTGCGATCCACCCCGAAGTTCGAATCCCTCGATTCGACCCCGCCGGGAGTTGATATCGGCGATCACGTCGCCCATGTACTCCTCCGGCACTACGACCTCAACCGACATGATCGGTTCCAGCAAGACGGGATCGGCCTTCTGTACGGCCTGCTTGAACGCCATCGAACCGGCGATTTTGAATGCCGGCTCCGAGCTGTCAACCTCGTGAAAACTGCCGTCCGACAAAGTTACCCGCACGCCGACGGTCTCATAACCCGCCAGAACGCCCGAACTCATCGCCTCCCGGACACCCTGCTCCACGGGCTTGATATATTCCTTGGGGATGGAGCCGCCCACGATCTTGTTGACAAACTCGAAATCATCGTCCGGCAGCGGCTCGACCATGATCTTGCAGTGGCCGTACTGCCCACGGCCGCCGGTTTGCTTCACGAAGCGCCCCTCGCCTTTCGCGGCACGTTGGATCGTTTCCCGATAAGAAACCTGCGGCTTGCCAACGTTCGCCGAAACCGCGAATTCTCGCAATAAACGATCGACCAGAATCTCCAGATGTAGCTCTCCCATTCCAGACAAGATGGTCTGTCCGGTTTCCTCATCCGTTACGACGCGGAACGTGGGATCTTCTTGCGCCAGCTTGCCCAATGCCATGCCGATCTTCTGCTCGTCTGCCTTCGTCTTGGGCTCGATGGCCAGGGAAATCACCGGCGTCGGGAAATCAATTCTTTCCAGGATGATCGGGGCCTTCTCATCGCAAACGGTATCGCCTGTTTGCACGGTCTTCAACCCGACTGCCGCGATGATGTCCCCGGCACCGGTTTCCTCCACGTCTTCGCGCTTGTCGGCGTGCATGCGTAGCAGACGGCCGATACGCTCGTTGCGGCCCTTGGCGACGTTGTAGACGCTTTGCCCGGTCTTGAGACTACCCGAATAGATGCGCAAGAATGCCAGCTGCCCTACGTAGGGATCGGTCATGATCTTGAAGACGAGGGCCGAAAACGGCTCGCGGCTATCCGCCTTGCGGGTAAGAGTCTGGACCCCTTGTAGATCCGTGCCTTGGACGGGTGGAACGTCGAGGGGAGAAGGCAGGTAGTCCACCACCGCGTCCAGAAGCCGCTGTACGCCCTGGTACCGAAAAGCCGAACCGCAGAGCACCGGCGAAATCTTCATAGCAATCGTTGCTCGGCGGATGCCGGCCTTGAGATCCACTTCGGTGATCGTCTCACCCTCGACGAATCGGCGGAAGAGCTCGTCATCTTGTTCGGAGACTCGTTCAATCAGTTGGGCCCGCCGCTCGGCAACCAACTCGTTCATCTCTTCGGGAATCTCGCCTACGTCGTATTTCGCCCCGAGCGTCTCCGCGCGCCAAAAGATCGCCTTCATCTCGACCAGGTCGACGACGCCTCGTAGACTGTCTTCGTTTCCGACGGGAATCTGTATCGGGACAGCATTGGCTTTCAGGCGTTCTCGTATTGTCTCGACGGCACGGTCAAAATCGGCGCCGACCCGATCCATCTTGTTGATAAAGGATATACGGGGAACCTGGTACTTGTCGGCTTGTCGCCAGACTGTCTCCGATTGAGGTTGGACACCGGCCACGGCGTCGAACAAAGCAATCGCGCCATCCAAAACTCGCAGACTCCGTTCGACCTCGGCCGTGAAGTCTACGTGACCGGGCGTGTCGATGATGTTGATTTCCGAATCGCGCCAGAAGCAGGTCGTCGCCGCCGAGGTGATCGTAATCCCTCGCTCCTGCTCCAGCTCCATGTAATCCATGATGGTGGTGCCTTCGTGCACCTCGCCCATGCGGTGCGTCCGCCCCGTGTAGTAAAGGATCCGCTCGGTCGTGGTCGTCTTGCCGGCGTCGATGTGCGCAGCGATGCCGATGTTGCGAACCCTGTCGAGTTGGATGCCGGCAGGCATAACGTTTTCCTCAGCGAGTCGAGCCTCTTGGACAAGCCCATCACCATCGGTAGTGAGCGAAAGCCTTGTTGGCCTCCGCCATGCGATGAACGTCCTCCCTTTTCTTGATGGCCGATCCCCGAGAGGCAGCCGCCTCCAGAATCTCGGCGCAAAGTCTTTCCGCCATCCTTTTCTCGCTGCGTGCTCGGGCGTAGGAGATCAGCCAGCGAATGGCCAAGCTGGCGCGCCGATTATGCTGGACTTCGATCGGCACCTGATAGTTCGCTCCGCCGACGCGGCGCGACTTGACCTCCACGACGGGCTTGCAATTCTCGACGGCCTTCTTGAAGAGCTTGAGAGGGTCCTCGTTGCCTTGTTCGCGAATCATGTCCATGGACGTATAGAAAATCCGCTCAGAGACTGATTTCTTGCCCTCCCACATCAGGCAGTTGATGAACTTGGCCACCAGCGTAGAGTTATAGACCGCGTCCGGCGGCGGCTTGCGAGGTTCGATTTCTCGTCGTCGCGGCATGTTTATACCTGGCTCTCGCGGTTACTGCTTCGGGCGCTTAGCTCCGTACTTGCTGCGCGACTGCCGGCGATCGTTTACCCCGGCTGCGTCTAGAGTCCCTCGGATGACGTGGTAGCGAACACCGGGGAGATCCTTGACACGGCCCCCTCGAATCAGCACGATCGAGTGCTCCTGCAGGTTGTGACCGACGCCCGGAATGTAGGTCGTAACTTCAATCTTGTTCGTCAGCCTCACGCGAGCCACTTTTCGCAGCGCCGAATTCGGTTTCTTCGGCGTGACCGTGTAGACGCGCGTGCACACCCCGCGCTTCTGGGGACACTTCTGTAGCGCCGGGCTGGCCGTAGGATAGCGGGGACGTTTCCTCCCGTGGCGCACTAATTGATTAAATGTCGGCACCGTTCACCTTCTTGGACATCAAACACTTGCCTACCTCAGCGCCTGACCAACCGAACGCTTGGGCACAGAAAGCGCAGGTTCAGTAAGCGATTCTCTTCCCGGTTGAGCTCTCTCGCCCTAGACGATCCGAAGAGCCCGGATCTGATCGGCGACATCCCAAGCTAGAAGGTACTATTCGCTTGGGGAATCTAACCCTCAACAAGCGAAACCCACTACGGACGGCCCAGGCTCAGTAACTACCTTTCCCTAGGTCGGCTGTCACCGAACCCGATTTGTTGGAGTCGGAAAAATGGACAGCAATATTAGAACGCGCGCTAGCCCTGTACCAACTATATCCAATCAGCCAAAACCATGTCAACCGCAAACCAGCCCTATCTGTCCAAAAATAAAGACCTTTACGTCCGCCTATTCCTCCGCGCGACCGTGGACGACGAAACCGATCAGCTCGCCGCCGGCTTCGAGGTCGAGCACCCAATGCTCGTACTCGTTTTCCCATAGCTGGGGCGCTTCTTCTCCCTCGGGAATCTCGACTCGAAGAATCGTGGGATGCGGGTTGCCAACCCGAAGGGTCATGGCCACCAGCTCCTCGAACCCGAGGTTTTTCGAGGGTTCCGGGTCCTCGGCGATCGGGGTGAGCAAGGCAAAGTCTCGACTCGCCGCCACCCCCATATGGTTCCCGTCTTCGGGATGGAGCCCGTAGCGCATGGTGTAAAGGCCCGGGGGGACGGTTTGCCGGCGAAAGTCGGACCCCTTTTCCGGAAATCGCGCTACACCGAGGAAGGCCCCCTCGGGGATCGTATCGAAACGCACTCCGAACTCCACGACTGGCTCGCCGCTAAAAGGCGTCGAACGGCCCCAGAATTCGGCCACCGGCTTGCCGTCAGGCCCGTTGACACGGACACCTTCGGACTGGATCGCTGAACGAATCGCCTCGCTGACCTGGCCCTCCGGCAGCGGATCGGCGGGTGCAATCCGAAACTCGCCGGCCACGCCAGGCAGCGACAGGCCGAGCAGAAACACGAGGGTTGCCGCACGAGGCAGTGAGGTTGTCGTCGGGAATTTCATGCACAAGGGGAATTTCATGCTTAAGCCGACGAAATACGCCGACTTGCCGTTTCGCTTTTTCTTCAATCTGTCCACGCCGCCCGGCCTGTTCATGGTCGATAAACGCGGATCGTCAAGCTCACGTCCTTCGTGACTGAGCGCCTGGAGGCTGGCCGGATACTTGCCGACTTCCTTAGCGCAAAAGACTTATGTTTCGCGGCAGACGGTTGTCGTTCACTACCGGTTTTCCACTCCTCGGCTGAGTCGGGCAGGGAATACAATAGCACGCGCGGGACTTGCCCGAGGTTATCTTGTCACATCGTCAGTGGTCACATGGAGAGACGGGTCGATCCGGTCTCTGCTTCACGGTCCAGCGGGGAAGACCGCAAAGTGCTGCTCAATCTCCGGCCCGGAGTCTCCGTCCACGCAGCACGGGCACATCCCCACGCTCCCTCGGTTCACATCCCTTCGGTCGAAGACGTTCCAGTGTCGTCCACCAAAGCCAACGCATGGGCCTCGATCTGAATCTTCTTCGCTGTCGTCATCCTGGTGCAGGAGATTGTCGGGCGGCAGCTGTAGAATACGCTCGAGGGCGCGTAGCGCCTCGTTCATGCTCCCGTATGCATACCGATCGAACCTTGAATCGCCGACCCATTCAAAGCACTCCTTGATGTCAGAATGTGTGTCTTCGCAGGTCTTCTGCTCCTCTTCTTCGCTCTCTTCCTCGCCTTCCGAAGACCCGGAGTCGTTCGTGTCACCTTCAGATTCTGACGAAATAGACGTCCCTGTACCCGAATTTACGGACGTCCCAGTAGTCTCGCTAGCCGGGGGCACATCACACAGGATCTGTTGTTCAAGAAGACCGAAGACGCGTGTGGCTCTTGACCAACCGCCATAATCGTTTCGCTCGTACTGGACCGACGGAGTTGAGTTTCCGTTTGCGTCCAATCCCACATGAGTTGAGAACGGATTGCCTATGCAAGCGCAAAGAGAGCCGCCAATGTTGTGCGAATTTGAGACGGTGAAAGGAGAGTCGTCCTCAAAGACGAGCTCACCGGAGATGACGACGGGACCGTTCTTGGTGTAGACCAGGATTTCCGATTTGGCTCCTCTGACGGCACGAGTCTACACCCTCACCCGGCGAAGCGCAACCATTTCTCCACCCGAAAGAGGCGGCGGCTGAGGCGGGACCGATCGAGCCCCCTTCTTGCCCCTCATGGGGGCTGATCCGCCGCTGCGAAGTCAATTTCGCAGACACCCTTCCGAGCTTCCGTCCTCAGTACTCAGGTTTCGCATTCGGCAAGTCGCGTGCTACCCGCCCGGCACAGGCAGCGCCCAGATCCTCCGCAGCATGTCGCCAAACAGGCGCCGGTTCAGATGTCCCTCCGCGAACAAGAGCCAGTAATACCGCGCGTGTTTAATTAGCCGTCCGCCCGTCTTCATCAGCCGGTGCTGCAAGCTCGTCAGCGACCAGCTCTTGATCCGTTGCGGCAGCCCCAGCCGCCGCCACAAGTTGCCCAGGTTATAGGCCAGCACGCTGAGCTGCAAGCGCACCTCGTTCGCCCGGAAGCGATGGCACGACAGCCGCGTCCAGTGCGTCGCTTGCTTACCTTCTTTGATCCACTGCTCCGCCGTGCCGCGCTTGTTGTAGAAACGCACCACCGACCGGCTTGGCAAGCTCATGTTCGTCACGATAAAACCGACGCGCGCGAATAGCTCGCCCTGGTGGTGCTCGACCTTGGCGACAAATCGTCTGGGCCCCTTCCAGCTCTCCGCCTGATAGCGAAAGCTCTTGTAGCGCACTAGCGGCTTGCGGCCGGGCCTCCCCGGCGGACGAAACAGGATGTCTTCGATCTCCAGCTCCAGGCTCTTATTGGCCGGAATGCGGATCGCGTAGTCCGCGCCGCGCTCCTCCAGTGCTTCGTAGATCTCGGGCTTGGCGAAGGCGGCATCGGCGCGAAAGGTGACCTGTTTGCCTTCGGCCAGTTGGCGCTCGATCTCCGGCAACAATAGCTCATCCCAGTCCTCGGCGCTGTGCACGTTGCCGGGACGCAGCTTGGCAGCGAGGTAATCACCATGACCGTTGAACAAAAGCAACGGGTGGTAGCAGACCGACTCGAAGTGTCCGTTGTAGGCACTGCCTTCCTGTTGGCCATGGACCGGACTCTCGGTGGAGTCCATGTCCAGAACGACCCGCTCGGAGTCGTCGAACGCCTCCGCTTGCCCGACCAGCTCTCGGTTCAGCGCCATCAGCCCCAGCAGGTTCTCTTCGCTCGCCAGCATCTCCGTCTCGAAGCCGTGCAGCGTCGAGGTCAAGGCCGCACCGCGATCCCAGATCTTCTGCGAGCCGATCAAGCGAAACGTCGGGTCAGCCGACACTCGGACGGCGTCGTTGACGTCCTCGTAGCCTGCCAAGCGGCTGTAGACCGACTGCCGCAACAGATCAGCGAACGTGAACTGCTTGTTTGTGCCTTGCCGGGAGTCGGTGAGATGCTCGCCGATCAGTTTCCCGAGTCCGAGTCGCTCGTCCAACTCCCGAACCAGGATCAAGCCACCGTCGGAAGTGACGTGCGATCCCTGGAAATCGACTTTCAACGAGCCGTTGAAACTTAGCTGGAATGGCTTGGTTTGTTTTTCACCCATTGGGTGTTGGCCTCCATGGCGTCCTCATCGGGCTCTAGCCCCTATGAATAAAGACGCTCAAGGCCGCCGGAAGGTCGAGAGGTCTGAATCAAATTGGAAATGCGGGGTAGACGGTTTGGGTCGTCGAAGCTGATGCGCTCAACCGCAGATTGCCGCTCGCCCCTGGCCCCGTGACGGTCTTGCAGTGGGCCGCGAAGTCGATACAGTCCTCCTCTCCAGGACGGTGGCCGTGATTGGCGCATGCGGGGTGGTTCTTTCCATAAGGTTCGACCCCCGGAGCGAGGCAGTTGATCTCTACCCAGAACGTCCGCAGTTTTCGTTCGATCGCACGTACGTTGTGGGGGTCGTCGTTGTTGATGTGACACCGAGACGTGTTGATCCTCGCCTCGACCCACACCTCATAAATAGGTCCGGTGATAGCGCTGGCCACGTATGTGTCCCTATAGGTCCAGCTTCCTGCCCTCGTTTCATTCGTGTGGTCGAAGGTGACGATCGCTTTTGCTAGGACGGAATCGAACTTCGGAGTGCCGTCCGCTTCGGTCAGGCCATATGTTTCCAGGGGCCGATGACCTGTGGGCTGCCAGCGAATGAGAACCAGCCGGTCGGTCGGTACGACAAGACCACCGACGACGAGCTCATCCACGAAGGCATTTCGTAAGGAGGGAAACCGAGGATGGTCGGTCCACGGAGCGAAGAGCACGGCACCGTCGATGCTCTTCTCGAAGGAGATCGCGGTGTCGATGAGAGCCTGAACCACAGCTATCGGATCCGCCGGGGTAGGAGCCTCTGTGACAACGACTTCGGTCTCTGGCAGATTCGCCAGGCGTGCGTAGGATTCTGCCAGCGCTTCATATTTAAGATTCCGGCTCCTGGGCGCGGTGGCACACCCGACTGCCACAAGAAGGAATACTGGCAATACGACCGCTTTTAAGTTCTTACGCATGCGCGCAATCTCCCTTTTGAATCGCCCCGTGACCTCTCGAGTTTGGCCCGTAGGCTTCTGAATGTCGGCACTTTGATAAACGCGGCTTCGAAGAAAAACAGAGGCTGAATTGCTTGAAAGCGGACGCGCTGTGGCCAGTTCTTGCCACGGCCCCGATTTTCCCCCGATAAGCTCGGCAGGGGCTGCTATTCGTACTCGGGCGCAAGGTGGACCGGAAGGTGTGAAAGAATCACCTCAGCCTCAGATTCGCACACGCGTGCACGATGAATTGCGCCCCTACTTGACTGAAAAGAAAATTCTTGGCCGGGTGTAGGGGCGTGATTTCATCGCGCCGCCTTCGGTAGCAGTGATTTTTCCACACCTTTCGGTCCCCAATTTTCCGACTATTCCTGGAAACGCGGTTGTCAGCTTCAGTCCGTGTAGTCGCCAGCGCTCAGCGAAAACGTACCCAAGTACGCGCTGCTCCGCCTTGGGGCGCTGAAAACTACACCGAGTCCCTCGCCGCTGAAACGATTCTCCAGGGCGAACGCCGGCATGGCGTGTGAAAGCCTAGCCAGCGGAGTGTAATAGAGGTCGTCCAAGTGGCACAGGGAGTCGGACTCGGCAATGGCGCGCGTCTCAACGTGCACCAGCTTTCCGGCGGTCAGCGTCGCCCGCTTGGCGTGAATATCGCCGTGGACGTCAAGGGTAATCGGCGCGGTATCGGTACGGACTACTTCGTCCAGCAAGTCCCCACTCATGTTCTTCACGAAGGACTCAAGCGCCGCGCGCTGGCCGGCGGAGGCTCGCTCGTCGAAAATCAGCACCGCCTTCGTGGGATAGGGATTTCCGAACGGATCACCCAGCGTCGAGCGGGCCTTCACAACGGCCACCACGCCCAAGCCGTCAAGTGAAACATTGTTCCAACTGCCTTCGCTCACTTGCCAGCCCATGACGGCCAAATCTCCGCGCAAACCCATTTCCGAGTTGGCGAAGCAGTGCGAAGCGTAGATCTCGGCATTGCGGGCTTCGACGTAAGTACCACTGATTTCCGCCGCGCCGGCTACCGCGGCCACCGCCACCAGCAAGGTCATCAAACACGCAAATCGAAAGCGTTTCATATTTTCCCTCCGTCAGTGGGTCGCTTCTGAATGTAAGTCTTTTTCATTCTACTACGGGCAGAGAACCCTGCGACCGAAGAATCGGTTCGCGATACTCCGACGACGTGAGCCACATCCTCCTACACCGGCTTAGCAGCCCGTGGTAAAAGTAAACGTCACGAAAATCGGGTACAGCCAGCCAATTCGCTTCAGGTTAAGTCTTTGTTTCCAGGGCTATGATGGGGGCGAATTGGTGGCAGTCCCCATTTTTCTCTCCCGCACGACTTTCGCCACGGGCCCCGCGCCTGACTACAACGCTTCGTAGCAGGACCTCGATGCGGAGCAGGTATCTTCGTCGACGACTTCACCGTCAGGGCCCAACGGTCCCTGCGAGTAGACACACCAATAAATACGCGTATTCGAATGGGGCACGCTCGGGTCGTCGTCGGCTTCGACGAACATCCCCTTCCATCGCAGGGATGAGCATCGGTTGCTGAGCACCTTCAATCCCGCGCCTCTATCCCTCATCACTAGTAAGCTGCCCTAGACAAGACTTTCTGATTGTTCTACCGACGTGGCGCACGCCTCCCGGCGTGCCGTGGCGCCATTCCTGGCGACATGTCCGTTGATGTGCCGGCCCTTCTGCCAGGACAGTGGGATGCCGGCAAGAATGCCGGCACGGCACGCTGTAAGCGTGCGCCACGTCGCTTTCCAGCCCGACATTTCCGAATCTCTAGTGAACTCGTCTCCAGGACAGTACACTAGACTGACATTCCAGCCGCTCCAAGGACAGCCCTCTTGACCGCCACCCGAGCGAGTTGGACTTTGTGTTTGTTCTGGCTCAGCGGCGTCGCGCCACCGACCGCTGCCTCCCCCGCTTTCATCGCCGTGTCTTCGTTAATCGCCCTGCCGGCCAATGCCTGCTCCGCCTCGGCCGAACGCCACGGTGTCGGAGCGACATGACCCAGCACTACTCGCGCGCTTTCAACCTTGCCGCCACTCATCGTCAGTGACACAGCTGCCGCTGCCAAGGGCCAATCCAAGAGTTGGCGCTCCCGCACTTCGTAGGTAGCGTTGGATCCGGAAACAGACGGGATCTTGATCTCGGTCAAGATCTCGTTGGCCTTGATCGCCAGCTCCCGGTCACCGTCGTTCGCCGGAGCGCGATAAAGACTCTCGACCGCCAGCTCGCGCTCGCCGTCCGTTGAGGCCAGCGTCGCGGTAGCTCCCAGCGCAACCAGCGCCGGCGCCAAGCTCGAAGCATTCACGAAATAAGCCGGCCCCTTGTTGCCGAGGATGGCATGGTAACGGTTCTCGCCGTCCGGAACTAGGGAGTTGCCTTTGGGGTCTTTAGCCAGCAGTCCCAGGCCGTTGCGGAAGTACCAACAGCGGGGTCGCTGCAAAAGATCGCCCCCAACCGTACCCATGGCACGGATTTGCGGACTTGAGACACCCTCGGCGGCTTGGGCCAGGGCCGAGTAATTGTTTCGAATCTCGGTGCTCGCCAGTAGATCGTCCAGGGTGGCTGTGGCGCCGATGCGGAGTCCGTCGGCCGACGACTCAATACCTCCAAGGCCGTCGATACTGCTAAGGCTCACCACCCGCTTCGGGGTGTGGATGCGCTCCTTCATCAGGCTGAGCAGATCCGTACCCCCCGCGAGGATGTCGGTTTCTCCCCACTTGGCAGACAGCAGGCCAAGCGCCTGCTTGAGATTTTCCGGGGCTGCATGTTCAAACGCTTGCATTACGCCATCCCTCCCTTCTTCTCGAGTGCTGCCAGCACCTTGTCGGGGGTCAATGGCAGTGTTGGTACCCGAACCCCGATCGCGTTGGCCACGGCATTGGATATCGCCGCCCCCGGGGAAATGACCGGCGGCTCACCCAAGCCGATGACGCCCCTGTCGTCATAGACACCGGTCATCATGTGGACCACGAGTTCTCCGATGTCACCGATGCCGGCCAATTTGTAAAACTCCATGTCAGCGTTGAGGTATATCCCGGTAGCCTGATCGAAGATCCGCTCCTCCCAGAGCGCATAGCAGATCCCCTGAATCAAGGAGCCGTAGACCTGGCTGTCCGCCGTCTTGAGGTCGATGATCAGACCGCAGTCCTGTACGGCGACCATCTTGTTCATGCTGACGATCCCCGTTTCGGTGTCGACCGAAACGTCAGCCATTTGGACGCCGCCCACACCGCTGTCGGCCAGCTTGCCGCCGTCCCGCATGGGCTGTTTGCCGGTTTCGGAAATCGAATTGGCCCCCAGCTTGCGGCAGGCGTCCTTCCAACTGAGCTTGCCGGAACCGCCCTTCACAGCGAGATGGCCGCCGCCGGCTTCGATCTGATCCGCGGTCGTACCTAGTGAAGGCGCCACCGCCTCTTTCAGCTGTTCCAGAGCGTGAACGGACGCCCGTCGAGTCGACGACGAAACGCCGCCTACCGTCGTGCTCCCTCCAGAGGGGCCCGACGGAGGATAGTTGCTATCACCGATTTTGACGTTTACAGCCGAAAGTGGTAGGCCCATCGTCTCGGCCGCGACGATCCCGATAACCGTCTGGGTCCCTGAGCCTAAATCTTGGCTTCCCAACTCGGCCACGACCTCGCCGTCAGGATGAATGGTCACTCGACATTGGCTGTCGTGCGGCCGCCCACCCCAGGTGTGCATCGAAATCCCAACGCCTCGTTTGACGTGCCCCGAGCCTCCTTCGCCCGGGGGATGCCACTTGGCGGGCCAGTCCATCAGCTGGGCAGCCTTATCAAGTTCCGCTCGATAAACCTCGGGCCGCTGTGTCAGCCCAACGTTCTTCTTGAATAGCTCGAGTGGATCCATCCCCAGCTTGGCCGCCAAGTCTTCGTAGGCGCACATCGTCAGAACGGCCGCCTGCGGGTGGTTTGGAGCCCGCCAAGCGCGCGCAGGACCTGTATTCGTCGACACGTTCAGGTGGCGGATCCGAGTGTTCGGCGGTTCGATAACGTAGGGCAGGGGAGGCGCCCCGCGGCTCGTCACACCCCCCGTCGACCAGCTCTCCGATTCGTACGCCGTGAGCGAGCCGTCTTTGGCGGCAGCCACCTTGATCTTTCCGTAATCGGACGGCCTTCCACCGGCGATCATCAACTCTTGGTCGCGGTCAAGCATCAGCTTCACGGGCTTGCCTGTCTTCTTCGATAACTTGGCACAAGCAATTCCCCAAGTATCGATCGCGAATTTGCTCCCGAAACCTCCACCCATGACAGGTGTGATAACGCGGACGTCGGACGGTTTGACAACGCCCATGGCCTCGTCCGCGGATAGGTTCTTGGCCAGGTCCGCACCGATCCGGCCTACGGCCTGCGTAGAGGCGTAAACGACGATCTCGTCGCCCGTCCAATCAACTACCTGTCCATGCGGCTCGTGGCAGCAATGGGTAATCGTTGCCAACCCGTAATAACCTTCATGCACCGCACCGGCTTGCCCAAAGGCCGCGTCCGGATCGCCTGTCGTCTTGTCCGCCGCCGGCTTTATTCGATCGCCTGCCTTGTCTACTTCTTCTTCTTTCACCAGATGCGGCAGGACCTCGTATTCCACCTTCACAGCGGCCACTGCGTCGCGGGCGATCTCTTCGGTATCGGCTGCCAGAGCAACGATTTCCGTGCCGACCCACTGAATCTCCGCGCCCACGCCGTTGAACATTTCAACGGCTCGAACACCCGGTATCTTTTCAGCCGCGCGGGTGTCGAGTTTCGTAATGCGGGCATGCGCATGCGGGGAGCTGACGATCTTGGCAACGAGCATCCCCTCGGGATTACGGTCATAGGAGTATTTCGCGCGCCCGGTGACTTTGTCGGGGCCATCCGTACGGCTTATTCTTTTTCCAATCAAGCTGCGGTCGGCCGCGGCCGGCCAATCGTATTTAGTCGCCACGTCGCCCTCCTTTCAGTTCGCGGGCGGCATCCAAGACCGCCTGCCGCACGCCAACGTAGGTACCGCAACGGCAAATATTTCCACTTAAGCCCCGTTCGACATCGGCCATCGTTGGGTTGGGGTTGTGATCGAGAAACGCCTTGCAGGCGACGACGAAACCCGGGGTACAAAAGCCACATTGCTGGGCGTCGTTTTCGACGAAGTGCGCCTGCACGGCGTGAAGGTTGTCGCCCGATGCGAGCCCTTCGACCGTCTGGATATCGCGCCCTTGCGCCTCGATGGCAAGGACGCTGCAAGCATAGACGGCTTTGCCGTCCAACATGACAGTGCAACTCCCGCAAGTTGCGCGGTCGCAGACTTTCTTCGCACCCGTGTAGTCGAGCCGATCGCGCAACGCGTCCAGCAACGTGACACGAGGCTCCAAGTGGACCTTGTGCGCTTTGCCGTTGACGGTCAACGTGATCGGAACAGCACCCGGACCGTGAACCGTGGCTTCATGGTGATCCGCCTTCGCCTCAGTAGTCAGAACGCCCGCTCCGACAGCGGTCGTCCCGACACCTACGCCTTGCAAAAACGTTCGGCGGGAAAAATCGTTTTTGGGCTGCTGAGTTTTTTCTGGACCTTCCTTGGTCTTATTCGAACTCACCAGATACCCCCTTTCCCAGAGGAATTCCGTAACTATCTCGCACCATGTCTTACGGGCGAGACGGTAACACTATAGCAGATTGAAAAGCCGTCAAATCAACCGAAATTCAGCCCTTACGGCGGCGTCGGGAAGACCCGGTCGATTGGCCTACACTCGAGTTCCGGGCTCAGTTTGCCCGCTATCGCACGGCATAAGCGCCTACACTCCCACCGGCATGTCCGGGCGCTTGAGGACTTCGCGCGGACGCGGACCGTTGGGGGGGCCGATGATGCCTTTGCGTTCCATGGCATCGAGGATTCGGGCGGCGCGCCCGTAGCCCAGGCTCAAGCGGCGCTGCAGGGTCGAAGTGGAGGCCTTGCCCATTTCCAGAACCACCCTCAAGGCATCTTGGTAGGCAGGATCGTCAGACCCCAATCCGTTGTCCTCGACGCCTGCTTCTTCCTCCTCTTCGTCGGAGGGGGGGGCTAGAAGAGCGGTCTCATAGTCCGGCGACCCTTGTTCTTTCCATGCAGCGACGACGGCGTTCACCTCTTCCTCGCTCACGAACGGTCCGTGGAAGCGAACCATCCGTCCCGAGCCAGGCGGCAAAAACAGCATGTCGCCCCTGCCCAACAGCGCCTCGGCGCCCATGGAGTCGAGAATCGTGCGCGAATCGACGCGTGTCGCCAGTCGAAACGATAGGCGGGCCGGGATGTTGGCTTTGATCAGCCCGGTGATGACATCCACGCTGGGCCGTTGCGTGGCGAGAATCAGGTGCAGGCCTACTGCCCTGGCCATCTGGGCCAGCCGCGTAATGGATTGTTCGACCCGGCGGCCTTCGATCACCATCAGATCCGCCAATTCGTCGATGACGATCACGATGTAGGGAAGATGGCTGGGCGGCGCATCGCCGGCTTCGTCGGGGACGCGCGATTCCTCGTCCCTCGCCTCCATCTTGCGGTTGTACTGCTCGATGTTGCGCACGCCGTGCTCGGCCAGCAGCTTCAGGCGGCGCTCCATCTCGCGAGTGGCGTTCTTCAGCGCGTTCGCCGCCTTCTTCATGTCGGTGATGACAGGGGTCAAAAGGTGGGGGATGCCTTCGTAAAGGCCCAGTTCGACGGTCTTCGGGTCAACCAGGATGAAGCGCACCTGCTCGGGAGTCGCCTTGTAGAGAATCGACAGGATGAAGCTGTTGATCAGTACGCTCTTGCCCGACCCGGTAGAGCCGGCGATCAGCAAGTGAGGCATCGAATCCAACTGCGTTGTACGGATGCGTCCGTTGATGTCCTTGCCAAGGGCCATCGTCAGACAAGAGGACGATTCATTGAACTCGGGTGATTCGAGCACCTCTCGCAAGCTGATAATTTCTCGTTTTCGGTTGGGCACCTCGAGGCCGACCGTTGACTTGCCGGGGATGCGCTCGACTCGGATTGACTCGCACTCCAGCGCGAGACAAAGGTCTTCGGAGAGGGTTGTGATCCTGGTGTACTTGATGCCGGGGTGCGGTTTGAACTCGAAGGTCGTCACCACGGGGCCGGGGTTGATCTGCGTCACCGAGCCTCCCACGCCGAACTCTTCGAACTTGGCGCAGATTTGGCGGGCGAGATCCTGCAGCTCTTCCGGGTCGTAGGAACTTCGCGGGGCTGGGGGGTTGAGCAGCAGGGTCGATGGGATGTGATAAGTTCGCGGCGGCTCGGCCACGGCGGCTTCCCGTTGCCCCGGCAGGTCTTCTTGCGCCGAGGCAGGTTCTGTCTCCTGGGAATAGTCTTCCCCCGGCTCGTCGGGCGGTATGCCGTTGACTTCCTCCGCTCCTTCGTAGAGAACGATCGGGGGCAACTCATTCTCGGCTTCGATGGCCGATAGCTCGGGTTCGGTCAACGCCTGATCGGAGATCTCAACGGCCGCCGGCTCTTCGATCGTCCCGTCGGCCCGGATAAGGGCCTTCCGTCGCCGCCGGGCGGCCCTGCGCCGCGCCGCTCGCTCGCGCTGATGCTGAAGCCAATTCCGCCAGCTCTGCCGCCACAAAGAAGCCTGCGTTTTGCGGCCTGCCCACCAGCTGAGAACGCCGTGCAGGCTGGAGGAGGTGAGCAGATAGGGAGCGACGATCGCCCCGGCCAGTAGCGTGAGAATCGCTCCCGTCAGGTTGAGGTAGCCCACCAACGCCTCGGCGAGAACGCGGCCGACCACGCCACCCGCATCAATCGTACCCATCCACAGATTCTGGAGGGGCGACAGACTCAAGGCCGCGCAGGAGACCAGCAGCAGCAACAGCAGCCCGAGAAATCGAGCCAACGGGGCCGGCAACGGCGATGAGCGAACCCAGCGCCAGGCCAGCATGATGAGCGACACCGGGAGGAGAAAAGCCGGCAACCCGAGCCACTGCAAAGCCAGGTCGCTGATGTAGGATCCCGGCGATCCGAATAGGTTCGTCGGGTCGCCCGTCGCCCCGGCGACATCCCAGGAGGGGTCGAAAGGTTGATGCGAGACGAAGCTCACACCCAGCGCGACGGCCAGGAAGAGCAAAACAAACCCGACCGGCTCGTTAATCCGGCGGTTTTCAGTCGGCTGTAAGAATGTCATTCTTCTTGTCTCCTAGTCCCGCCCGCTCAGAAGCGGCGCCACTGCGCCCGCGGGTTACGGGTTACCGGAAGGAGGTAAGCCGAAGAATGACGCTAGAACCACTATCATTATGCCAAAGATGACGCGGTAATAGACGAAAGGCAACATCGTGGAGCGCTGCAGGTATCGCAAGAAGTAACCGATCACCGCGTAACCGGCCACGGCGCTGACCACGATACCCAGCAGGAAGGGAGCTTGCCATTCACCTCCCAGGCCGCCTTGCTGCCATACCTCGAACGCAGCCTTGGCCGACGCCCCGAGGATGATGGGGCTTGACAGCAAGAACGAAAAGCGCGCCGCCGCCGTTCGCTGGAGGCCGCGAAAAAGTCCGACCGAGATCGTGATGCCCGATCTCGAAGTGCCCGGAATGAGCGCCAGGGCTTGGGCGAAGCCGATAGCCAGCGCGTCGCCTAACGAGACGGTGCCGAGGTTGCGCTCCAGACGACTTACCCTCTCGGCCCACCAAATCACGAGGCCGATAGCGATGAGCATCATCGCAACGACCAGGGGGCTCCTCAGCGTCGTTTTGACGTAGTCCTCCAACAAGAGGCCGGCCATGCCCGCGGGAAAGGTGGCCGCGACCAGGTAGGCGAACAGACGCGGGTTGTCTTCAAGATCGCCGTCGGGATCATCTCGAGAAACAGGCCTGACCTTGCGGCCGGCGGCGAGAAGAAGCAGCCGGATCCAAGTTTTGGCGAAATAGAGCAGCACGGCCGCCAAAGTTCCCAGGTGCAAGGCCACGTCGAACAACAAGCCCTGGTCCTGCCAGCCGAACAGCCAGGGGACGACAATCAGGTGGGCGCTGCTACTGATAGGGAGGAACTCCGTGGCGGCCTGGACCAGCGCCAGCACCACCACCTGGTAAAGAGGCATGAAAGGTGGGAAAACCGTCTTAACGTAAGCCTTACTGGACGCTCAAGCGGTCTTCTCCCTTACGTTAGAGCAACAGTTGAACATCCTTATTTCTTCTCAACGCCATCATGCTGTCCCCTCGTCCAGGGAGCCTTGGCTGGGGTAAGACGTCTGTTCCACGCACCGATCTACTGCATGGCCATACCGCCATCCACGTGGATGCTCTGGCCTGTAATGTTGCGTGCTTCTTCGGACGCCAGAAAAACGGCCAAATTACCGATGTCTTCCGGCGTCTGTTCGCGTTGCAGCGGTGTGTTGCGCTTCACCCAGGTTTCAAACAGTTCACGAGGTTCCAATCCGGCAAAGGATGGATCCCCCTCGGAAACCAGCGGTCCCAAGTGTTGCCAGAACCGACCCCAGACCAAGCCCGGACAAATGGCATTGACGTTGATATTGTAAGGAGCTAAATCCTTGGCCACGATGCGCGTCAGGGTGAGCAACGCGTTCTTGGCCGCCGCATAGGCCGGAAGGATCTGTGGATCGCGCTTGGCGGCAATCGACGAGATGTTGATAATCTTCCCGAAGCGTCGTTCCCTCATGGGGGCGGCCACGGCTTTACAGAGAAAGAAGGGCCCCTTGACGTTCACCGAGTAGTTGTCGTCCCATTCCGCTTCGGTTTGGTTGGAGAAGGGTAGTCCCAGCCGTTCACCAAAGTGTCCGGCATTGTTGACCAGTATGTCGATCTGAGCAAAGGCTTTTAGGGTTTCTTCCACCACTGCCTGACAATCTGTTTCCACCGTTACGTCGGACCGAATGGCCAGCGCCCGTCTGCCCATCTTTTCGATTTCTCCTGCACGCTTTTCGGCAGCTTCCAGGCTGATGTCGGATACCGTGATGTTTGCCCCTTCACGGGCCAGACACATGCAGATGCCTCCACCTACCGCACCACCGCCGCCGGTGACCACCGCGACATGATCTTTTAAGCGCATAGAAATCCAGCAAGAAGTTAATGGGCTACGGTCTCGGCCACGAATAGGCTGACCAAGTTCCCGTCGCCGTCGAATTCCAGCTCGCGAGGTTCACTGAGGATTTCAATCTGGGGGTTCTGCTTCAACTCGGGGAGCAGGTTTTCGCTAACCGCCAAATCGCCCAGTTCCATCGTATTGCGAATCCAAGCCAGAGTGACCGCAGAGATATCGAGCTTGCCCACGGTCGGCGCGAGCTTCTCGAGGCAGGTGCGATCGTCGGAGAAATGAATCGGAACATTCGAACCCGCGAGACTGGACGCCGTCAAGCTGTTGACCCATGTCGCGTGGCTGTCGACTTTCTCGACCAGCCGGTCGGTCACCATGTCGGCCATTCCCATGCCAATGGCGTTGCCGTAGCTCAAGGGGCTAAGTTCACGAACAAATATTCGATCCACCTTGGGCAGATGCTCCCAACAGTTCTTTCCGTCGCGCAAGCTGCGGTTGATGATCTTGGTGTCCATGCCGGCGCCGCTGATGTGCTTGCCGATCTCATCGACGATCAAGATATCAACCTCAGCGACAGGGAGATCGGGCTTCCAGGATTTGGCGCGCTCCAGCAGTTCTTCCTCGCGCTCGACCATCCCTTGGGTGCCCACGGCGCGCACTTCGGCCGTGTTGTGGTAGGCGTCTTCCAGAATGGCCATGCCGCCTAACATCTTGCCCGTATCGAGAACGACCCGGCCAACGCCTCGGATGACCTGTTCGAGACCCAGTTTGTAGGCGTGTGTATGGTAGCGCTGCGCCCCGGCCCACTTGCCGAGTCCAATGGCCATCATTTTGTGAATGCCGCTTTCCAGCTTGCCGTCGAAGTCGGTATGCCACTTGACACGGGCGCAGAGCATGACGCCGTCGCTCTCGTAAGCCGTGCGGTCCATCGCCACCTCGATTCCTTCCGCCGTAGTGCCTACTTCGACCACGTCGAGCGAGCTGACGACCGGCGCGCCCATAGTCTCTTCGGTGATGCCGTACTTGGCCAACACGTCCGCCTGACCCTGAGCCGTGCCCGCGCCGTGACTGCCCATCACCGGGATAATGAAAGGCCGAACGTCTCGTGACTTCCAGTAGTCCACGACCGCACGAGTGATGACGTCGATGTTCGTGACACCGCGGCTGCCAACGCCGATGGCGATGCGGCTGCCAGGGTTGACCGCTTGGGTCCAATCGGCCGCCTCCATCTCGTCTCGAACGGCGGCGGCGGCGTCCGGCAAACGGCGGTCGGGAAAGTGCTGACGCACGTGAACAAGCCTCTGAAGTTGCATGCTGGCCCTATTATACGGGGAAGGTTCCCTACAGAACCAACGAGCCGAGCTCGAGCCCCCACGCAGAGCAATCTACCGAGCCTTGAAGGGTCGGAGACCTAAAAGATCAGATGGGCTTGGCGGACGGAAGACGACTCTCAGGGACACCGGCATAGGAGATGCTTAACTGACCGCTCGGACCGCGGAGCAGAAGGCCGGCTGGTCAACGCCGAGCACCTCCCGGGCGGCCGAGGCATCTCCTAAACGCGCCGGTGCGCCGCGCCGTAACCGATCACTGCGACCCGAAGGGGACTAACCAGAAATGTTGGCCAGAAGATGACTACTTGAAGCCGTTGCGTATGGAGTTCAGCAGGTTGCGGTGGAACTGACAAAGCTTACCATCCGGCGCCGGCTGACCACATTTCTGGCACACGCCCGCGGAAGCACTAGCCATTCGCAAGTTCTGACGGCCGTTGCGGGACGTGGGAGATCCGTTCTTCCGGTTTCTTTTTTTAGATGGGCGGGAGGCCTTTGGCGGCCGCCCTCCCGAAGTGCGCTGTAGCATGGTGAGACTGCGTTGGTCTGAAACCTCTGTGGTACTTTCCCCTATACCTGATTGTTTACTAGCTATAAGAAGCGGACAACCAACCTGGTGGTTGCCTTTCAGAAGTACAACCCGCGTCCGGGGAATTGGACGCTACAACTCTTGGGGGCCAACTAGAAGCATACATCAGATGACCCACAACTGCAAGGCACTGACAACCCTAAAGCCCCCCCCGATAAACGCCTGACAGGGGACCTGTTTCATGTTGGCCAACCCCTAAATGACGTATCCGATTCAGTTTTGGTTCCCCAGGGTGCGATCGTATACCTAGCCCTACAAGGCCACAAGCCCGTATCTGCCGTGCTGGAAGGCCATATTGTGATAGCGGTGTGCGCTCAAAGGTCTGTACGCAACGCGTTCACTCAGGCCATTTCCACTTGCTGCCCGAGAGGCCGGACACAGAATCGACCAGGTACCGACATAAGCCATATCGGTAGCCGAGCCGGGAACTTGAGCGCCGTGTTCTGCACGCCAGACACCGGATAGGCCAAGCAGCCGCTGGTCACCTCTCAGTGAGTCACAGCGGCAACGGTGAGCGCAGATCAAAGTCCAGTCGTGTCTCGGACGGGATTCGAAGCTTTTTGCCTCGAGCCGCTGAAACGGCGACACCAGTACCAGCCCCGGCTCCGGCTCCGATCGCCGCGCCCTTGCCGCCACCGATGATAGCCCCTAGAGCAGCACCGATCCCAGTTGTAATGGCCGTCGTTTTGGCGGTCTGCTTGCCTTTTCCTCCGGTCTTGACCGAGGCGTAGTTGCTAGCTACTTCATAGATCCGTCCCCCGACGGTCACGTCGAAGAGCTTCAGCGCCACTTCATCGCTTCCCGCCACCCGACCGGCCTGCTCGACTCTGATTACCTGGACGGTTGCGTCGGCGCCTCGCGGGATGACGACTTGACCGTCCACGACAACCTGGTCGTCGATGCTGGCCCGAAACCGCTCGCCGGCTCCCGTCACATCAGTGTCGATCGAGTCGATCGTTCGGACTGTAATCAAGGTACCGGCGGGTACGGTCAGGCCCATCTCATCGGGGGCTGAGGCCCGCGAGCGCGCGGCGGTCTGCCGCCTTGCTTTCCTTGTTCGCGTAGTGGGCGCACGCACCTCGGCCGAGGCGCCAGAGCGAAAGCGGATACCATCCACCGCCGAGACGTCGTACGTATTGAGGTTTCCTTCTGAATCTATAAACTTCACGGTCCGGCTGTTGCCTCCGAGGTAGGTTCCCTCGACGACATCGCCGTTGTGCAGCCGCAAGACATCGGCAATCAGCAGCGAGCTCAAGCCGAGCAACACTCCCAGTGAAAGGATCCAAACTCGTGCTTTCATCGTTTTTACCTCATGTGGTGTGTCAGGCCAAACTCGGACCCATTCTCTCACACCTACCACCGAGCTAGGCTAACTCTGTGGTTGGACGTGCGAGAGAAGCGCCTCGTTCCCAGTTTCTCGTGGGCAGTGCGCTAACAGAGCCAACCGCGCTGGAAATCACGGGAGGCCAGAGTCCGGTCAACGGCTGACATAGAGTTCAAGGTCTTCCCTTGATCGTGCCTGCATCAAGCGGTGCGCCAAGGAGATGACGATTCGGAAGCCGGTTTTGTTGAGATCAAGAAGCCGGAGCTACCCGTCCGGACCTCACTCGTAGGCCAGCGCGTCAATCGCATCCTGTCCGGCAGCCCGAGCGGTGGGGTAGAGCGCGCCCAGGAACGAGGCGGCTACAGCGATGGCCATGGACCAAATCAAGTGACTGTTGAGGAAGAGAATCGCCACCAGCGGGAAGCGGTTGTCGATGATGCCTTTCCCCAAGTAGGCAAGGCCGCTCCCAACTAAGACGCCCCCAAGCGTCATCAGCAGCGCTTCCCGCATGAATATGTTGATGATGTAGCCGCGGGAAGCTCCCAGCGCTTTCAGGATTCCGATTTCGCGGGTGCGGTCGACCACAGCCGTGTACATCGAGAGCAGAACCACAATGAATCCCACCGAAATCGCGATGCCCACGATGACGCCCATGAACTCTCCGGTCAGTCCGCGAGTCTGCGCTTCGAACAAAGAAATAAACTCTTCCATGGAGTACACGGGGTGCTTAGGCAGCATTTCCTTCAGCCGTTGAATCATCTGTCCCATTTGCTGCGGGTCTTTCAACCGGATGTAGATTTGACTGAGCTTTCCCTCCCACCCCATTAACTCCTGCATGGTCGTGAGCGGGATGAACAGCCGCGAGAGCTTGCCCGACTCGGTGATTCCGACCAGACGAAAATCACGGTTCAGAGTTCGGATCGTATGGCCGAGGGCGAGGTTTTTCTGCGCCGCATAGGTTTCGTCTACAACGATGTCAAATGGGTCTTCGAAGGGTCCTCCCTGAGGGAAGCGGATGCCGCCGGCCATGCGCTCGAACTTGTCCCATTCGACCCCTGTCACGGTGGTCAGGTCGCCCAACATCTTGAAAGTCGAACCCACCGTAACTTCGACTTCGGGGAGCGCTGCAATGAGGTCGATGTAGTGCGCCGACATGCCGGCTGTCCCGGATGTGAGGGGTGAGTCGCTTGTCGAGGGCCGAATGAGGATATGGGCGCCGATTCCCTTCTTGCGGCGGGCCGACTCTTCGACCAGTCCGTCGGCGAGACCCCACAGCAACAGAATCATGCAGACTTCCAGCGCAATCGCTGCCACGGTCAGCGCCGTGCGGACCGGGCGGTGGCGCAGATTTTCCCAGACGACGCGATTGATCATGCCCTGGAGGACGCGGTTTCTAGGTTCGGTTGAGGAGGGGAGGTCCCTGACGGAACGACGTTCCTTGGTTCCGCCGGCCCTATTGCAAGTAGCCGAGACTTTTCAGCACTTCGATGTCGCGCTCGTTCATTGTGATCTCCCCCTCCTCCAGGTCTGTCGCTTCGAACCAGCGCTTTAAAGATGCCGCCCTCGTGTGGTACTCCGTATCGCCTTCACGGAGCACAGCCGGCCTCAACTCTAGCGGATCTTGCTCGAGATTCACAACCGAGAGCGACTTTTCACCGGTTGTCCAGACGAGCTTGCGAAAACCCACTGTCTCGCCGATATGAAGTGGCAAAGTACTGTCGCGAACCCACAGCCACGACATCCAGCGCGGCGCGAATCCTTTCCTGCCGGCAAAGGTGACGTAGCGGATTGGACGCTGAGGGAGCGATTCGCCGTCGACGATGGCGGGCACCGAGCTCCGGCCGGCGAACGAGACAGGCAGAGTAGCCGCTGTTTCTTTGCCCAGGGCCAGCTCCAGGACAGTCGGCGCCAGATCGAGCAACGAAGTGGCCTGCGGAATGACACGCCCGGCGGGAATCGTCCCCGGGTATCGCAGGATCAGAGGAATGTGGACGATGCCTTTAAATAGTCGCCGCCCGTGACCGACGTAGCCGTGCTCCCCAAGGCTTTCTCCATGATCTGCCGTCAGGGCCACGAGCGTGGAGTCGCCCAACGAGAGGTTGTCGAGCTCGGCAAGCAGTTTGCCAATGTGGTGGTCGACGTAGCCGATTTCCGAGTCGTACTTGTTGATGCGCTTCTGAGCCTCTTTGTCGGCCCAATCCGCGCTGTTGCCCGGATGTCCATTCGGCTCGAGAGAGGCGAACTCCTTCCGTAGGTGGTAGGGGGAGTGGGGGTCGAAATAATGAACCCAGAGGAAAAACGGGCGGTCTCGGTTGCCCCGAAGCCATTCGATTGCGGGAGGAGTTACATCTTCGGCAAAGCGACTCGAGTGAAAAACCTGATGTGACCGGGTCAGATCCTCATCGTAGGTATCGAACCACTGGCCAAGCTGGGTGAGACGGTTCGTCAACGTCCAGGCACTCACGAACGCCGCATTGCGATAGCCGAGTTTTCGTAGGATTTGAGGCAGAAACAGCCACTTCGAGTCTTCCGGCACGGCTACACCGTTAATGCGGGCTCCGTGTTCCTGGGGAAAACGGCTGGTGAAGAGCGAAATATGTGACGGGCCGGTGAGTGGAATGGGAGAATAGACCCGCTCGAAGCGGACGCCCTCCGACGCAAGCTGATCGATGTTGGGACTGGTCGTGAGGTGGTATCCGTAGCAGGAGAGATGATCGGCCCGGAGCGTGTCGACCGTAATGAGAACCAGGTTGGGCAGGCTTTCCGCAGGCGTCCTTAGTTCCGCACTCGAGCCCACCGCCAGCGCCATCAAAACGGTGAATAAAGCCCCCACGAGCCGCACGGTAGAATTGTAGCGCTACTGACAGGCCGGCTTCAAGGTGAGCAGGCACTGGGGTGATGTCAAGCAGCTTATGTAAAAACTTGGAGGGTGCGATTTTTCCACTCCAGGTTGAAGCGGTGGAAGATCGAGTAGATGATGCGGTCCACGCTTTTGACATTCACCAAGCAGACCATCGGCCGGTGCGGCGGCGCACTTCCACGAACAAGCGTTCGATGACGTTCGTCGTCCGCAACTTGGGCCACGGATGGCGCGGGAAGCTGAAGAACGACAGCAGCTCCGGCAAGTCTTTCTCCAACTGCCGTACCGGCGACGATTACTACGCCGATCTGCACGATATCGCAACGGCCGTCTCGAACCCGCTGGGGAGTTCCTAGTCGGCCGCGTCGAGGGGCGCATCGTTGCGATGGGTGGATTCATCCGGACCTCGGACGGTGAAGCCGAAATCAAGAGGATGAGGGTGCATTCCAGCTATCAGCGGCGCAGGTTCGGACGGGCGATTCTGGAAGTTCTGGAGGACCGAGCGCGCAAGTTAGGCGTTGAGGTGCTCCACCTGGAGACGACCGTGCAACAGAGGGCGGCCATTGGTCAGAACAGACACAAAACAAATCAAACGGAGGATTTGTGAAAAACACACAGAAGATGAGGGTGTCGAACGTAGAACTTGTTTTGGTGGGCACCGTGGAAAGCGCACGTTATTCTTCTTTTCTTGGGCCGTCACTTGCTCTTAGTTGGGATCGCTGCGTTTGCTTTCACAGGGCTGAAACATTCATCAACAGAAATGTTTCGAGTATAATGATGACATCACACCTAAGCCTCTAGTGCTGCGGGGACACTGATGAGCCAGCGTTGATCTCTTCGCTGGGCCATCTGTTGCAAAGGAGAGCCATGACCAAATCTCATCTAGTTGACCAACTGGCCGAGGCGACACAGCAAAGCAAGAGAGAAGCCGAGCGGATCGTCGATTTGGTGTTTGCAGGGATCACCAAGGCGCTGCAAAGCGGTGAAAGGCTGGACGTGCGGGGTTTCGGCAGCTTTCAGGTTCGCGACCGGAAGGCTAAGCAGGGCAGAAACCCCAGAACAGGCGAGACGCTTCTGATCCCAGCCAAGAAAGTGGCGGTCTTCAAGCCCAGTAAGCAACTGGCCGAGCAGCTCAACGCAGCCGAAGTGACTACAGTCGACGCGTCGACGTAGCCCGAGGAGTTGCCCGGGAAAGGGCTCGAACGGGCAAACCGGCGTAGTGTTTGTTCGGGCGGATGGCAAACCCTTGACCGGGGCCTGCCGAGACTCTGGGTTTCGACGTTATTCGGTATGAGAAAAGGTTGCGCCAGGGATCGCCTCGCTTCGACCTTAGACCGTGACCACGACCTTCCCGAATTGCTGCCCGGTTTCCAAGTATTCGTGAGCTGCGCGTAGTTCAGAAAGCGGGAAGGTTCGGTCGACCACGGCCTTCAATCGCCCGCTGCCGATCAGCTTCACAACCTGGTGGAGCTCCCCTAGGGTTCCCATAAACGAACCGTGCAAGCTCAGGTGGCGAAAGAACAGATGCGCCAGGCTGACTCCCACGTCCGCGCCGGTCGTGGCGCCACAGGTGACCAGGCGGCCATGGTGGGCAAGGCTGGCTGTGGACTGCTCCCACGTGGCCGCGCCGACGTGTTCGACGACGATATCAACCCCCTTCTTGCCGGTGATGCGGCGGACTTCGTCCTTGATGCTTTGCTGGTAGTGGTCGATGACTTCGTCGGCACCGAGATCCTTTGCCTTCGCCAGTTTGGTCTCGCCCCCGGCCGTAGTGATCACTCGGCAGTGGAACATCTTTGCGATTTGCACCGCCGCACTACCCACACCGCTGCCTGCCCCGACCACGAGCACGTCCTCTCCGGGTTTGATCTTTGCGATGGCAGTGAGCATGTGCCAGGCAGTGAGGAATACGAGAGGAACAGCGGCCGCCTCTTGAAAGCTCATGTCACCTGGAATGGGAACGGCGTTCGCTTCCGGTACAACGATGTATTCGGCATTGGTTCCGCTCGCTTGATATCCGAAGAGTCCATAGCGGCGGCAGAAGTTATCTTGTCCCGAGACGCAGAACTCGCACTGGCGGCAGCTGAATCCCGGCGCGAGCAGCACTCGCCGACCGCTTTTGATCCTCTTGCACAGCCCGCCAACTTCTGCCACCTCTCCCGCGGCATCGCTTCCGAGGATATGGGGCAGAGTGAGCTTCGCGCCGGGCACTCCTTCACGGACAAACAGATCGAGGCGGTTCAGAGAGCAGGCGCGGACTTTTATGAGCACCTGGTCGGAGCGCAATTGTGGTTCCTCAGCGTCTTCGTAGCGAAGAACTTCAGGACCACCGTGTTCGTGGATCCGGACAGCTTTCATTGGCGCGAGTCTCCTTGGCGTTCGCCGGGCTTCCAACCCGTCGGGCAGCCCACGGAAAAGGTGGACAGTCTAGCGCTGACGGCAGGCCAGGGTGAAACCCATATTATAATGATGACTGTCTGAGAAGAAACGCATGAGCGGCCGACCGATGGACGTATATGAAGAGCTCGTTCACCTGCGACGCTGCGGCCAAAAGGCGGCGCTGGCAACAATCGTAGAAGTTGAGGGATCTATCCCGAGCTTCCAAAGCGCCAAGCTATTGATCCGCGAAGACGGCTCGATGGTGGGGACGATAGGCGGCGGCTGTACGGAAGCGGAGGTTTGGAACGCCGCGCGCGAGGTCATCGAGACCGAGAAGCCCAGGTACTTGCGATTTAACCTCGGACAGGACGCCGCTTACGACAACGGGCTGATTTGCGGTGGCCAGCTCAATGTGTACGTGGAGCCGATCTTGCCCATCCCGAGCGCTTTTATCTTTGGAGCCGGACATATTTCCAAGAGTCTTTCGAAAATCGCAACGCAAGCCGGTTTCCGGACCATCATCGTCGACAACCGAGACACCTACGCGAACCGGGAGCGTTTCCCCGAGGCAGCAGAGATCTACGCCGAGGAATACGAAGAGGTCTTTCCGAAGCTGCCGGTGAATGAATCGAGCTACTTCATCATTGTGACCCGGGGTCATCGCGATGACATGCGGGTACTGCGCTGGGCGGTTTTCTCGCCAGCCCGCTACATCGGGATGATCGGCAGCAAGCGCAAGACGATCGAGGTCGTCAAGCAATTGCAGCGCGAGGGGATCGCCTTGGATCGATTGGAGCGAGTCCATGCGCCGATGGGATTCGACATCGGCGCTGTCACTCCGGAAGAGATCGCCGTGGCGGTCGTGGCTGAGATGATCAACCGGCGTCGCAACCCCACGGCGGGTTGGAACTCGCTGTCGAAATCCGTATTCGCAAAAGGGACGCCGAAGGCTGCCCGCGTCGATCCCTCAGAGATTGTCAGCGAGGCCGAACTTCACGAAGACGTCGCAAGCCCCACCCCGACTTCGTGAAACCTGGGGGCCTCATTTTGGCGGCGGGCCAGTCCAGCCGCATGGGCCGCGACAAGGCGCTGCTCGAATATCACGGCTCGACGTTCCTCAATCACTTGATATCGCTCTTCTCCCCCCGTGTTGACCCCCTGATCGTCGTGCTCGGTCACCACGCGGATGCGATTCGTCCGACGATTCAACAGCGGCCGATCGCGAAGGTCGTTATCAACCGGGACTACGAAAAGGGAATGCTGACGTCCTTGCAGGCAGGCATCCGCGAACTACCGTCTGACGTCGGCTCTGCGATGTTTACACTCGTCGATCATCCGGCCGTTGAGGAATCGACCGTGGACCGGCTGATCGAGCGGTTCCAGACCGGCCGGCAGGCGCTGGCGATTCCTTGTTATCGGGAGCAGCGGGGGCATCCCGTCATTGCCGCGCGCCCTATCTTGGAAGAGATCCTACGGCTTCCCGAGGATTCCTCAGCCAAGACCGTCATCCGCGGCCACCGCCTGGAGACGACGTTTGTCGAAGTTGACGACCCCGGGGTTGTTCTAGACATCGACCGGCCGTCGGACTACCGCGCGGTGGCACCTTCGTGACGCCGAAGAGCGGGAAAGGTACGGCCTACCCCTGTTTGCACATCTCTTGTCGTCGCCCCACCAGCGCCGGAGGATGCAAAGAACGATTCAGGGAGCCAAAGACATTGGCTTGTCCGATCGGAGCGACGCACCAGGTTGCGAAGTTACTCTTTGCACTGAACTCTTGTCGGCCGCGGACAACAGTCAGCGGGACAGAAGTCGTGCCACGAGCCGAGGTTCCCCAACGCACGGCGGGCGGCATTCGGCTCCATTCGTTCCGAAATGAGCTCTCGGATCATGCTGATGAATTTCGAATGAACTCCCACGGTCGCCGCGCGGACCATGACCAGCCCCAATTCCTCGCACAGTGCCCGCGCTTCCGTGTCCAGGTCGTAGAGCACCTCCATGTGGTCGGAGATAAATCCGATCGGCACGACGATCACTTCGCATGGGCCTTCCGAGGCATGCAGTTGACGCAGATAGTCGTTGATGTCGGGCTCGAGCCAAGGCTGGGAAGGAGGCCCGCTGCGGCTTTGATACACCAGGGTCCAGTCGCTACGTTCCAGGCTCTCTGAAACCAGACGGCAGGCTTCCTGCAACTGTTCCACGTACGGGCTGCCGGCTGCCATGGCAGTGGGGATGCTGTGCGCCGTGTAGACCAGATGCGCGGCAGCAGGAGATCGGGGTCGTAACTGGTGGAGCGCCTCCTTGACCCGTTCGGCCGTCGCTTCGATGAAGCCGGGATGATTGTAGAAGAGCCGAAGCTTGTCCACGGTGGGAGCTGAGGCGCCCACTTGTTGTTGCGCCCGGGCGATGTCGTCGAGGTACTGCCGGCAGCCGGAATAAGACCCGTAGGCCGACGTTACAAAGGCTAGCGCTCGGCGAACGCCGTCAGTGGCCATTTCACGTAGCGTGTCCGCCAGAAGAGGATGCCAGTTGCGGTTGCCCCAGTAGACTGGGATGGCGGGGCCGTTGCGGGCCAGCTCTTGTTCGAGGGCGGCGATCAGCGCGCGGTTTTGGTCATTGATAGGGCTCTTCCCGCCGAGGTGATAGTAGTGCTCGGCGACCTCCGTCATGCGCTCCCGGGGAACGTTCCTGCCGCGCAGCACGTTTTCGAGGAACGGGATGACATCTTCCCGCTTGTCGGGTCCACCGAAAGAAACAACGACGATCGCGTCGTAGCTCGGCGCACTGTGGTCGTTCATCGTGGGAGTTACTCTCGTGGAACAGCCTACTGAAAGCTTGCCAGGGTTTGCACGCCGCCGGGCTGTTCACTACGACAGCGGCCCGTCGAGATTCCAGGCTGCCCTCACCGAGTGCCGGCAAACTGATTCCGAGCCGGAGCAGATAATCGGTCCGGGGAGCGGGGGGTCCTGTTCCACAACCCCTCTTGTTCGCCCGCTGCCCAGGCGGCTAAGTTATTAGAAACACTATGCTTAGTTCTTCACCTCCCGAGATTTGGGTTCGTTTGGTCATCGTTGTTCCCGTTAGGCCGGGAACCGTAAGCCGTGAACCGTGAAAACAAGCAATCTGCAGCGCTTTAGGAAGGCCGGCCTTTGCTGAGCCGGCGGCACCCAGGAGCACGATGGTATTTCCGTAAGCCGTTGATTACAAGTTGGTTGCACAAAATTTGGTTTGTTTCGTTTTTTTCTCTAGCGCTTTGGTTGCATAAATTCAGGATAGGTTATAGGCGGACAATCTCTGGACCGCTCCCTCACGGTCGCGGCTCGGAAGACTCTGCGAACAAACCACTTCCGGGCCAGACGGACGATCGTATGGTCCTTCGGGAAAGGGCTTTTCAAATAACGCGAACTTTTGCAACCAAGCACTAGCGGGTCGAGCACGATGTCAGTGTCTTGGGTTTTCCTCCCTCCCTCTTGAGAATAGCGAGCTCGTCAAGTGTTTTCGTTGGGCGATGAGCGATTTTCTTTGAGTCGGGCCGGGAGCCAGATTGTCCCCCTGCGCGATTTGCCCACGCAACCGGTCAGAAAAAGCCGCGGATCTGGCGGGCGACGAACCGATTGCGCGAAAGGAAAGCATGAGCCCGCCCGCCTAGATCCACGCTACAAGTTGCTGGATCGAAGTGAGTTGTCGATAATTGGGTTTGTTTGGTTATCTTTAAAGTATCAACTTTCCGGCCCCGCGAGCCAAATGACTCAGCGCCGCTTACGGACGGGCAGGAATGCCCGTCCTAGCGAGTTTTGTAGCGACCTGGATCTTATAGCCTCCTTGGTTTCGGCCTGTACCGGCAGAAGTACCGGTCCTCCCAGGGTCTGCCGTGCTCATTTTAGCGCGTGTGTCCATGAGCGCCCCCAATGAAAGACCACAAGTTGCTGAAAAGAGAGGACATTGTCATTTGTGACGACTCCGCGGGGAACGGGCGGATCGTTGCTGATGCTTGCAGCCGAGAACAGCCTACATCGCAACGAGGCCGAGGCAATCGTGGGTCGAGGCGGTGGACCAGAGTCAAAAAAAACGCCCGCCGGAGGGGGACAGCGGGCGTTTACGTTGGCGTTATTACTCGGAGTGGTGATAAACCGACCTACGGGAGCGAGGCCCTCATAGGAAGACGTGTAGAGTTGTCTATTACAGCCGTGACCGTTCCGTGTAGCGCCAAGACCGTGAATTTGCCGCCGTCGGGCTTCCTGAAAGTGTATTTTTCGTTGTAGCCGTTGCCGCTGATTCCTTTCAGGACCATAGTCGGTTTCCCCAGACGGGCGATGAGGTCCGCGACCTTGTCGCCGACCACGATTACGATAGATCCTTCTTTGCCCGCAAGCTCTTCTCCCGTACCGCTTTCCGCGGGGTCCGTCGAGCCCACGATCGGGCTGAGGACGCCGCGGTTACTCGCGGGCGTTGTCGGGGCCTTGTTCCGCAGTTGCCGGGCTGCTGGATGATTCGGTGGCCACTTGAGCGTCCCTAGCGGCAAGATCATCCTCCGCCGGGTTCGGGCTCGCTGACTCGACCTCGGATAACTCGGGGGTGATCGTCGCAGGTGCAGCGCTTGGGCTAGGACCAGGGGCTGGAGTCGGTGCGGGACTGTATGATTCAGCCGCCTCGCTCGACGCAACCGCGCGCGCTTCCGTGGAGAGTTGAGAGGAGCGCGCAACTCTCGGGGAAGGACTCAGGACTGCTATCGTCGCTCCCCCCTTGAGCTTCAACTTCCCGTCGGCGCCGACTGCGGCTTGCCCGTTACCCTTGGGAACCTTGTCATTGTCAAACTGGGGCCCGGCCTTTTTGCCAGTCTGAGAAGTTCCTGTTCCGGCCTGGCCGGCTTGCTCGACGGGGCGCTTCATGTTGCTTAACACCCCCCCCCCCCAACCGGCACCGGCCCCGACCCCGACGGCACCCGCACGGCCAACGTTGATAGCGTATCCAACAATGGCTTGCCCGTAGGCGGCGGTCGGCAGCGCCAGCCCGACGCAAGCCGTCAAGGCGAATAAGGCGGATTTCTTCATGGTTGTTTCCTCGCTCCGTAACGAGATTACCAGAAATCTGGGCTTTAGGGCATTGGGAAATTCACTTACGCTGGACTGACCCATTGGTCCTAAGACTGCTCAGGCGGGAAGTCCGGTGCGCGAAGGCAGCTTGGCTCCCACTGGGATGGCGGGGTGGCACTCTGAGCGCCGGGTCCAAACGTGCACAGGTTTCTACGGGCACGCGGTGTCGCCCCGGCTTTCCACTGACCACAGGGGTCGATAGGAAAAGTGATGCAACGGGACCACAAAAAAGCCACGCCCCGAGGACTTCCCGTCCGGCATGCAACAGCGGTGTATGATCTTCACGGCACAGCGGGCAGATCTGACGCGATCGCGCTTTCGTTCGCCTCATTGCCGCCGAGGCAATTCGCATGCCCAAAACCGCCGGCACTCTCGGCGTTTCCGCCAGCGTCATCCGCCAGGTCAAAAACGATGTTGTCGGGGCGCATGGGGTCGCCACTAACGCCAGCGGGAACATAGTCTAGTCCTAGATTGTTTCGCGTCCGCCAAGCAATATTGTGGTCAGCGCAGGAGCTGTCTCCACTGACACCAATGGCGCCCACAAGCTTGCCCGAGGAGTCATAAAGACCCAACCCCCCGCCGAAGACATTTACGCCTCCGACTTTGTTCCCTCTCATGCCATCGTTCGACTTGCCATTGTTGTTTGAGTCGCCTCCGTAGGCGACGCTTGTATCAACCGGGTTGCTGTGCTGCAGGCCAAACAAGCTCCCGCCAGGCTGCACCGCTGAGAAGAGATTCGCCGTTGAGAGCGCCAAACCCGGCAAGCTGAACGCATTGGCGGTGTTGGCTTTTTGTGCCGAGATCACGCGGCTTCCCGGCCATTGGTCACCGCGGTCGGAGCCGGTGAACGCGACGCCACATACGATACCGTCCCGGTCAACAACCGTGCCCCACATATCTAGGTTAAAACCACCGTTGTCTTCGGCCCGGGCTGCTTTAAGCGCTTCCCTTAGTTCTGAATGGGATGGCAAGCCCGCACAGTCCACCGCTGTTTCAGCTGTTCCACAACTTTGCGCCGTCACATATATCGCTACCGCGAGCACAGAAACAAGTAGTTGGTGTAGCTTCCGCTTCATCGTTCCCTCCCTTTCTTGGGTTAGCCGGAATTTCCGCTTCGGGCATCCGGCTTGCACAGCGTACACCATCCCGCTCCCGAAAACAATGACGCTATTGCCGCCCAGGGGAAGGTGCCGGCCGGACAGCAGCCCGTTCTGTACTTTACTGGCTGACGCTCGATCTCCGGCAGCGACAGCTCCCACTGGCAGGGAGTGAATTTGGCCGAAAACAAGTCCTCCTCGAGACACAGCCCGAATCGTCGATGTCGCTGAGCTTGAGTCGGATCAGCTCCGCGCGGCGCACCCCGCTGGCGTACAGCGTCATGAACAGCAGGCGATGGAACGAGCTGCCGGCGGCATCGATCCGTCGAGCAACATCCTCTTTGGCTGAGGATGCTCGGCAGTCGAGAGGCCTTCTTGGGGTAGGGCGTTCAGATCGGGTTCCACGCTCGTCCGAGCGTTTTAATGAAGAAGAACCGCAAGGCGCCCCGCCGTTGGATGACACTGTTGGATACTGCGACAATCGAGTTCCCTAAAGTTCGATATGGGAGAATAAAGCCAAGCGACATCCCGTTCCACCGGGGCTTGGCTGTCAAGGCTAGCAAGGCCGGACTCTTACCGTAGCCGCCGTGGGCGAACCGAGCCGGCCTTAGGCCGCCGCCATGCCAGCAGAACACGCAGACAGAAAATACGTTGCCGTATTAGCGGTGGCTGCGGGTCTTATCCTGGTTCTTGGCGTTTGGGCTCGGCCCGAAAAACGCAAGGAAGAGCCTACTCAACCGGCTGTGAGCCAGGCCGAGATCGTTCGTCTCCAGCGGCTGGCGCACCGGCGCTCTCTGCAGGATATGGCCGCCTACTTTTCGGAAGTGGCCGCCCTTGTAGCCCCCCACTTGGTCCGCTTGGCCGGTGTTAACACCACCGGGATTTGCTGGGGGGACCAAGGCACGGTTCTCGTGCCATCCCCGAAGGGAGAGTTTCCTGAGGAGGTCGATGTCCTGACGCTTGACGAGCAGAAAGTCGAGGTGCGCGGCAAGCTCCACTCGCCCGTTGCTCCGATCGCAGCTCTTGAAGCTGTGCCCAATATCGCTTTGCGGCCCGTGGAAACGATCTCACCCGACCTGCTTTTTTCAGGTGAATGGCTGGTTGCGGTCGCCCGCCGCCACGAGGGTTACACCTTTGCTCCGGGCACGTACGGTGGGTCGTCCCCAGCGTCTTGCGGCGAGTTCGAGTTCCGAGAAGTTATCACCAACCTCAACCTTGAAGAATCGATGCTGGGGGGTGGATTGTTCGATCTGGATCGCAACCTGGTCGGCATCATCATTCGTTGCGGTGACCGCATCACGGCCATGGCGGCCGACGACGTTGGCCTGGCCTTGGATTTTCTGCGATCCGCACCCAGCCAGCTGGTGACACGGTATGGCTTCCGCATCGACACCCAGACGGAAGGTGACGAGACGGGCTCCACCGAAGACGCAGGTCAGACCCTGGCCGTGACCGAAGTATGGAGCGGCAGTGCCGCTGACCGGGCCGGATTGCTGCCCTTCGACGTCATTCAGGAATTGGACGGTGAACCGGTTCGGAGCGAGGATGATCTTGCTTCCCTTCTGGACCCGGAAACTAACGGAGCGCGTGAACTAAGGATTCGACGGGGTTCGCGAACGAGGACCTTGCAACTGGAGGCGAACGGCAAGCCCAACGACCGCGCTGTGGAGGATTCCAGATCCGCCGGCTTGGTCCTTTCAACTCCGCCGACAGGATTCGTGATCGATTCAGTTACACCCGGTAGTCGCGCGGAGCGCGCGGGGATCCAACCCGGGGACCGGCTTTTGGAGGTCAACGGCAGGCGGGTCCGGAGTGGAAGAGAGCTGAACCGTATCGTGGCTGCTTCCGGCGGAAAGCCGCTGCCTGTGATTGTGGAAAGGGGCGAGCGAAAACGAAGCTTCTTGCTGCCCACTCCGTTGCCGGGCGGCGAGTAGCATCGGAGGTTGCCGGGCAGCTACGGTTGTCGAGGCTGCGAAGGGTTCCATTTCGCTGCCACCTAGCGAACGTTATTTGAGGAGACCGGGACAGGTCGCGTGGTTGCGTCGCGAAACGATTCAACCTCCTGGAAACGGTAAACTAGTTACTTCACATCCCGGTGGGTGCTTGCGTGTGGGCAGCTCGGAGACAGGTGTCGGTAAGAGTACCGACATGGCAGGTCTGGGGACCCGCGCCACGAAGGCGGTGCATTCCGCTCGGAACTGCTACGTTGGGCTTCGGTGTCTGATGTTGTGGCGCAGACGCCTACGTCTGCCGCGTCGACACTCTTGTCGACGCCGGGGCGCAATTCATTGCGCTCGCGTACGCGAATCTGGGATCGCGGGGACAGGCAACCGAGTGAACCTCGTCCGCGCCACGAGGATGGCCGGGTTTTTGTCTGTCGTAGCCCCGAACATAGAACCGTCCGGGGTGCCTGTCCCCGTTTTTTCACCATTTTTCAAAGTGAAGCCGGAACCCAGTCAGCCCCGTTCTTCTGCCACGCTGTTGCCGCGATACGCTGAGGGCGTTGCCTAAACCGAACGGGTGAGTCCATCACAGTCCATGAGTGACCCGAAATTCACCCAGGCACGTCCTATTGTCAACTTCCCCGAGGTCGAGTCGTCGATTCAGCGATTCTGGCAGGAGAATGGGATCTTCGAGAAAAGCCTCAAGAACCGCGAGGGATGCCCCAAGTTTGTCTTCTACGAAGGTCCGCCGACGGCAAACGGGATACCCCACAACGGCCATGTGCTGACGCGTGTCATCAAAGACATCTTCTTGCGTTACCGAACGATGCGGGGTTATTACGTCCCCCGCAAGGCGGGCTGGGATACGCATGGGCTGCCGGTCGAGGTCGAGGTCGAAAAGGAGCTCGGCATCCACGGCAAAGAGGCGATCGAAAAATACGGGGTCGAGCGCTTCGTACTTCGTTGCATGCAATCAGTGTTTCGCTACACCGAAGAGTGGGAAGGCATGACGAATCGGGTGGGCTTCTGGGTTGATCTCTCCGACGCCTACGTCACCTACCACCGCAGCTACGTCGAAAGCGTCTGGTGGGCGCTCTCTGAGTTGTTCCGCAAGGGGCTTCTCTATCAAGGACACAAAATTGTCTGGTGGTGGCCACAAGGCGGTACGGCGCTCTCCTCGGGCGAGGTTGGGTTGGGCTACAAGACGGTCGATGACCCCTCCGTTTACGTGGCTCTCCCGCTCGAAGACGAGCCTGACACGTCACTGTTAGTGTGGACCACGACTCCCTGGACCCTGCCAGCCAACCAGTACGTCGCTGTTCACCCCGACTACGACTATGTGCAGGTGCAAGAGGATGGTCGCAGCCTCGTCGTCGCGGCCGCGCTGCGCGAAACAATCGCCGAAAAGATCGGCCGAGAGTTGCCTGTCGAGAAGGAGTTCAAAGGGGAAGCCCTTCTGGGGCGACGTTACCGGCCACCGCTCGACTACTTCTATCCTCAGTACAGGAATCGTGAGATAGAACTAGCCGCAGGGGGCCGGGAGCCTGTGATGTGGACGGTGCTGGCAGGCGACTTCGTCGAGCTCGATCAGGGGACGGGGCTCGTTCACGAAGCCCCGGCGTTCGGCGAAGTGGACTACGAATTGTTCCGTCATAACGCTGCCCGTTACAAAAACCCGGACGACGTCCCTCTCCTTTGTCCGGTGGCGCCCGACGGTAAGTTCACGTCCGAAATTCCCGACTTGGCCGGCACATGGGTGAAGGATGCCGATCGGCTCATCATCCAGGCCCTGAAAGAGAGCGGGGTGTTGCTCCATCGGGAAAACTACCGCCACGACTACCCTTTCTGCTGGAGAGCCGACGACGATCCCCTGATTCAATACGCGCGTCCGGCGTGGTTCATTCGCACGACCGAAAGAATCCAAAAAGCTATTCAGAACAACGAGAAGATCAACTGGTTGCCGGAGCACATCGGCACGGGACGGTTCGGTGACTTCTTGGCCAATAACGTGGATTGGGCGCTGTCGCGGGAACGCTACTGGGGAACGCCACTCAATATTTGGATCAACGACGAAAGCGGAAAGATGCAGGCACCAGCCTCCGTCAAAGAGATCGAGACGAAAAACCCGAACGCCTTCGACCATTTCCGGCGCGATCGGAAAGCGAAGCCCGAACTTTCCGAGCACTTGATGGTCCACAAGCCGTGGATCGACGAGGTCACTTGGACCGAGCCGGGCGAACCCGGCGTCTACCGGCGTGTTCCTGAAGTCATCGACGCGTGGTTCGACTCCGGCTGCATGCCGTTCGCCCAGTTCGGATTTCCACACCAGGGAAAGGATCAATTCGCGGACGCTTTTCCCGCTGATTTCATCACCGAAGCCATCGACCAGACGCGCGGGTGGTTCTATTCGCAGCTCATGATTTCGACACTGCTGTTTGATGGCGAAACGCAGCGGCGACTCGGCCTCAAACCGCGAGACTACCCTCATCCGTTCCGGACCTGCATGGTGCTGGGGCATGTCACCGATCCCAGCGGCAAGAAGGAGTCGAAATCGAAGGGCAACTACACGCCTCCGGAACTCATTTTCAACCGCGTCGCCCAGGACTTTGCCGTGGTGACCGCTGAGGACGCGCGACTCGATGTCTCCGACGGACAGGTCTTGCTGAGCCGTGAAGACATCGAGGCGATGGACCTGGTTCCCGGCGCCGGAATGAAGGTGCATCGGCCCGATCGCAGCGATGCTGAGCTGACTCTTGAAGTTCAGCAGGGCAAGCGGTTACCCCGGCGGTTGGCGGTCCTTTCGGAATCGGACCGAGAAAAACTGAGCGTGACGGCGCCTTCGAAAGGCGTCAAGGTTCTAACGACCGAGGTTCCGCGCTTGCCCGACCAGGAGCGGGTGACCGTTGAAAGCCCCTCTTCGTCGGCGCCCGGCGCGGATGCTTTCCGGTGGTTTTTCTTTGCCGGCAACCCACCCTGGTCTTCCACGCGGCATTCGCTGGGCAACGTACGGACTCTGCAAAAGGAGTTTCCTCTCAAGCTCCGCAATGTTTACTCGTTCTTCACGATCTACGCGAATATCGACGGCTTTGATCCTGCGGCGATGAAAGGCCGCCCGGTAGCCGAGAGGACACTGCTGGACCGTTGGATTCTCTCAGAATTAGCTCTGCTCACTCTCCGCGTAACCGAGCTCATGGACGGCTACCGCGCCTATGACGCAGCGGGCCAGCTATCGGCCTTCGTCGACGGGCTGTCGAACTGGTACCTGCGCCGCAGCCGTGACCGCTACTGGAAGAGTGATTTCGATGCCGACAAAGAAGACGCATACGCCACGCTCTACGAAGCGCTGGTCACTTCCGTCAAATTGGCCGCTCCCTTCGTGCCTTTTATGGCGGAGGAGATCTACCAGAATCTGGTTACGGGGCCTTTCGGCAAAAGCGGCCCGGAGAGCGTTCACCTTTGCGATCACCCCGAAGCGGACGAGAGGCACATCGACCGCGCTCTTTCCGATGAAATGGCAATGGTTCGCAACATCGTTTCGCTGGGGTTGCGTGTTCGCACCGACCACCGTCTGAAAGTCAGGCAGCCGCTTTCCGAAGCCGAGGTCGTCTTGCCGGATCCCGAGCAGCGGGAAACGCTGCGTCCTTACGGCCAACTTATCGCAGACGAATTGAACGTACACCAAGTGGAGTTTGTCCGTGGAGGCAGGGAACACGTCCGCTACGTTGCACGGCCGAACTTCCGACGGCTTGGGCCGCGGCTGGGCAAGAAGATGCCGTTAGCGAAGCAAGCGTTCGCCTCAGTCGATGCAGCCGCCCTGCGAAACGACTTGCTGTCGAAGGGAGCGGCAGAGATTGAGCTCAACGGCGACAAACTCGTTCTCGAGCCGGATGATGTCGAGGTCCTTGTCGAGTCCGCTGGGCACTATGCTGCCGCCGGTGACCGCACAACCGTGGTTGTCCTCAACACCGAGCTGAACGACCAGCTTCGCGAAGAAGGTTTCTATCGCGAGCTGTTGCACCGCGTACAGAATCTGCGTAAGGAACTCGATATCGAATACACGCAGCGCATTCGGCTCTCGATTCAAGGGTCCGAGCGCCTGCGCAGGATACTGGCAGCCAACGAAGAGCATTTCAAAGCGGAAACTCTTTGTATAGAGCTTCGCAACGACGACGGCATGTGGGACGGCGCTCAGCAAAAACAGTTCGACATCGAAGGCGAGGAAGTGACCGTTTCGCTGGCGCCGTCTTAAGCTTTTGCGGGAAAACGTATAAGTTGACCCACCCGGGCAGGGCGCGCCGGAGCGATCTTCGAAAAACAAGCGGCTAATCAACACGCTCAGCCTCATGGATTCCGCGAACAAGCTCCTCTCGGCCAAGAAAATCCCACCCAGAGAGCGGCTTATCTTCGCGCTCGACCTCCCCACGGTGGACGCCGCCCAGCAGATGGTCGACGCACTGGGCGAAAGCTGTCAGTTCTACAAGTTGGGCCTAGAGTTGTTCATGGCCGGCGGATACTTTGAGCTAGTAGATGCGCTTATTGCCCAGGGCAAGAAGGTTTTCGTGGACCTCAAGTTTTTCGATGTGCCCCAAACCGTCGAACGCGCGGTGCGACGGCTGGATGGGAGAAGCGTTTCGTTTACTACCGTCCATGGCAACGACGCGATCTTGGAAGCCGCATGCTCGGCAAAAGGCGACACTAAGATTCTTGCGGTCACCGTCCTCACCAGCCTAGACGCGGGAGACTTGAAAGACCTTGGGTTTCAGTGTGATCCCAAAGAGCTTGTCCTCTCGCGCGCTCGCCGTGCGCTTGCGATCGGCTGTGACGGCGTGATCTCCTCGGGTCTCGAAGCCGCTGACCTTAGGCGCGAGCTCGGCGATCGGCTGCTGATCGTGACGCCGGGCATCCGCCCCGTGGCCAACGTCGATGACCAGAAGCGCGTTGTCAGCGTCGAACAGGCTTTTCTCAACGGGGCCGACTATATCGTCGTCGGACGCCCGATCAAAAACGCCCCCGACCCCCGCCAAGCCGCCGAAGACATCCAACAGACGATTGCGAAGGTGTTTGAGTCTTGAGCGGACAACAATGGCCGTCGCATTCCTGGCCGGCAAGATTGCCGGCCCGTACTCGAAGCCAGGATCGCCAAGAGTGGCGGTCACTACCGGAAACCAGGATCACGAAAATTGCCGCTTGGCACGAAGCGCTTCATTTGCGTGCCACCGCCGTGATTTCGATTCTGGCCTTACCCGCGAGACCCGCAACGCCGACCGTGGTGCGGGCGGGGCGGTCCTTCTTGAAATACTGTGTGTAGACGGCATTCATTCGGGAGAACAGCGAGATATCGGTCAGAAAGACTTTCACGTCGACGACGTCGGAATAGCGGTAGCCGGTAGCCTCCAAGATGATGCCGATGCGCTTGAAGGTATTGTGAACCTCGTCTTCGAACTTGTCAGGATATTGCCCGCTTTTGAGGTCAGAACCCGTCTGCCCGGCACAATATAACGTGTCGCCAAACTGAACGCCCGGACTGAAGGGCATGCCGGTGGGGAATTCGGGCGGATAGATAATCTTCTTCTCGGCGGCGAAGGTCGAAACGGCCACAGTCAACAGAAGGAGTGATACGGTCAGGGTTTTCATTGTTGGATACGCTCCTGGAGATTAGTTTGTACGAAACCGGAGCCGAACCCGTCAAGGTCTCCAGCACTAGCCGGGCTTAGGGTGGACCCTGCGCCAGCACGGCAGTGCTTCAAACGGCCATCGGTGTTTAGGAATGGGCGAACGGACCGTCACGACCGGCTAGGCAGGCAGGAATGACTATCCCACTCGTGCATCCCCCCAAGGCCAACGCTCCGAGCGGCGCCGTGAAGCCCACAACCGGACCCTTCATTTGACGCGTTTTCCGCCTGCTCACTAAAATCAAGGCGAAGCACCCCTCTTCATCGCCCCCACAAATCATGCTGGATCGGATCACCATACGCGGAGCTCGCGAACACAACCTCAAGGACATTCATCTTGAGATTCCCCGTAATAGCTTCTCCGTCATCACGGGCCTAAGCGGTTCCGGCAAATCGTCGCTGGCGTTCGACACGATCTACGCCGAGGGGCAACGCCGCTACGTCGAGACGCTCTCTCCCTACGCCCGGCAGTTCCTCGATCAAATGGAGCGGCCTGACGTCGATTCGATCGAAGGACTTAGCCCGGCGCTGTCCATCGAACAGAAGACTTCCAGCCGCAGCCCTCGGTCGACGGTCGGGACGATCACGGAGATCTACGACTACCTCCGTCTGCTGTATTCCTCGATCGGTACGCCCCATTGTCCGACCTGTGGCATCCCCATCAGCCGGCAGTCAAGTGATCAAATCGTAGCCCAAATCATCGAGCGGCAACTAGGTAGACGGGTGATGATTCTGGCTCCGGTCGTTCGCGGCCGGAAGGGCGAGTTCAAGAAGGAGTTCGAGCGGCTGGCCCAACGGGGCTTTCTGCGCGCGAGAGTCGATGGCGAGGTCCTCCCACTCGATGAGGAGATTCGTTTGAACCGGCGGCGGAATCACACGATCGAGGTTATCGTCGACCGCCTCAGCGTGCGCGAGGGCTTGGAGAGACGACTGACGAACTCCGTTAACACGGCGACACGGCTCTCCAATGGGTTGGTCCTGGTCGCGGAACCGGGAGGTGACGAGCGGTTGTACTCCGAGAAGCTGGCTTGCACTCGCTGCGGAGCCAGTGTGCCTGCCCTTGAGCCGCGATCGTTTTCCTTCAACAGTCCTTACGGCGCCTGTGGGACGTGCTCCGGCCTGGGTAGTCTTTGGGGCTTTGACCCTGACAAGGTGATTGTCGACCCATCGAAACCGCTTCTCGAGGGCGGGATGGCGGCAGCCCTGCTTTCTCCCACCATTGCGAGGCCTCTGAAGTCCGCCGCGAGGAAAGCCCGCATCCGGCTTACGAAACCCTTCGAAGAGCTTTCCGAAGGCCACCAAAATGTGATGCTCTTTGGGAGTAACAAGGGTGCTCGCAGTGCGCAATCTGACGCCGACTTCCCCGGGTTGCTAGGGTTGCTCGACGATGGGAGTGACGAATGGAATGAGGAAGTTTGGTCAGAGCGTCTTCAGCATTGGCGCGACCAATTTACTTCGCCGGTCCCGTGCAAGGCATGTGGAGGACAGCGCTTACGCCCAGAGAGCCTGGCCGTGAAGGTCGGGGGTGTTTCCGTCGCCGGCGTCGCTCGATTGCCGATCGAGGGAGCGCTACGTTTCGTCGATGGCCTGCAACTAAATGATCGCCAGCGGCAGATCGCCGGACGGCTGGTGGACGAGGTTCGAAAAAGGCTGCAGTTTCTCGTTTCCGTGGGGCTGGACTACATGAGTCTAGATCGATCCGCGGCAACACTCTCGGCCGGTGAAGCTCAGCGGGTTCGGCTGGCCACCCAAATCGGGTCGCAGTTGCGTGGCGTGCTCTATGTCCTTGACGAGCCGTCGATCGGATTGCATGCCCGTGACAACGACCGTCTGCTCAACACGCTAGCCCAACTTAGGGACATGGGAAACACCATTGTGGTTGTCGAACATGATCTCGAAACGATTCAACGGGCGGACTATGTTGTGGACCTTGGTCCCGCCGCCGGAAGGCTGGGCGGCCAAGTCGTCGCAACCGGCGTTCCCGCCGAAATCGGGCGCTGCGCGAAATCCCTTACGGGGCAGTACCTGAGTGGCAAGAAACAAGTCCCATTCCCGGCGAAGCGCCGTTCGCCAAATGGGAAATTCCTCACGGTTCGCAACGCTCAGCATCACAACCTCAAGAGCATCAACGTAGAGTTTCCGCTCGGGATGTTGATTGTCGTCACCGGCGTGTCCGGCAGCGGCAAATCGACGCTGGTCAATGACATTCTCTACCCTGTGCTGGCCAGGAAGATCTATCGGTCTCGAGGGAGCGCAGGACGCCATCGAGGCATCGACGGGCTGGACCAGATCGATAAAGTCGTCCGCATCGATCAGTCGCCGATCGGGCGAACTCCGCGCTCTAATCCCGCCACCTACACCGGCGTCTTCACTGCAATCCGAGCGCTCTACGCGATGCTTCCCGAGTCCCGCGCACGCGGCTATAAGCCGGGGCGGTTTAGTTTCAATGTCAAAGGGGGGCGGTGTGAGACCTGCCGAGGCGACGGCCAGCGGCGAATCGAAATGAGCTTCCTTCCCGACGTTTACGTCACCTGCGATGCCTGTCGCGCACGTCGCTACAACTACGAAACACTCGAGGTCAAATACAAAGGCCTCTCGATTGCCGACTTGCTCGAGTCGACGGTCGACGATGCGTTGCCCGTGATGGAAAACATTCCTCAAATCCGCACGAAGCTACAGACGTTGTCCGACGTAGGTCTGGGTTATATTCATCTTGGTCAGTCAGCGACCACGCTTTCGGGCGGCGAAGCCCAGCGCATCAAGCTCTCCCGCGAGCTAAGCAAGCGCCAGACAGGACAGACGCTATATTTGCTGGACGAGCCGACAACCGGACTCCACTTTGATGACATCCGCAAGCTCCTGGAGGTGCTCGATCGGCTGGTAGAGTTGGGGAATACCGTCATCGTCATCGAACATAACCTGGATGTGATCAAGTGCGCCGACTGGATTATCGACCTCGGTCCTGAAGGGGGTGAGAAAGGGGGCGAGGTCGTGGCGTGTGGCCCGCCGGAAGAAATCGTAAAGTGCCGCAAAAGCTACACCGGGAGGGCACTGGAAAAAGTTGTGGGCGAGCCTAAACGGTCGCGCCGGCAAAAGCGAACCCGCGGAAACTAGTCTTCTCCACAAGCAACTTCCGCCAGAGTCTCCGTAAGCAACGAAGAAGCGTAGCGTACTGGTAGCATAAGGGGCCAGTCGTGTCAGAAGAATCCCCGGAACACCCGTTGAGTGGAGTTGGGCAGCCTGCTATTGAGGCGTTGAGCCCGGATGGCAACCAGGGGCCCGCTTTTCCGGATGCCGCCTCGCCAAGTGCCGAATCCTCGCCTAGCGGATGGACCTATTGGGATCTGCTGCTGCTGCTGCTGCTGTCGGTTCCCGCACTGATCTTCTCTATCGTTGTTACGGTAGCCGGTTATTACGCTGTCAAGTATGGCATGGGCTCGGGGGTCGAGCTGGCAGAAGTGCTTGGCAGCCCTTTGGTCGCTGTCGTCACCCACTTTGTGTGGTGGACCATTCTTCTCAGCTTCATGTACGCGGTCATCACGGTCAAGTATCGTTTACCTTTTGGGGACTCGATCGGCTGGCGTCGACTCGGGAGGCCGGGACTACACACGGTTCTCTACTGTTGGGGAGGAGTCGCGCTGGCGTTCTCCGTGGGTGCAATTGCAAGTGTAATTTCCATGCCCACCGAACCGCTTCCTATTGAGCAACTACTGAGGGATCGTCAAGCGGTTCTTGTTCTCGCAGTCTTCGGGGTTCTGATCGCGCCGCCTGTCGAAGAGATGGCCTTTCGCGGTTTTCTCTACCCCGTGGTTGAGAGATCGTACGGCAAGAGTGCCGCCGTCCTGGTGACGAGTGCGATCTTCTCGGCGCTACACGGATGGCAGTACGGATGGCATTGGCAGATCCTCCTGTTGCTGCTCTACGTCGGTATCGTATTTGGCGTGCTTCGCGCCAGGACCGGGTCCCTAGTGCCCTCAACACTCGTCCATTGTGCTTACAACGCCACACTTTTCGCGGCGCTGATCTTTGGAGCGGATGAGTTTCAGAGAATGCAGTAACACGTCTGCCGGTGTCGTGGGGCCGTTGACGATTTGGCGAGGAGAAAAGTGATGCTGTCAAGTAGGCTGCTGTGTCAGATCTCTGAATCTGCATTGGCGGATCATTGTCCGCGCTGAGTACGAATATGGTCAAGACGATTGAATGGACGCCCGGCGGTGTGGTCATGATCGACCAAACCCGCCTCCCCAGAGAGGAAGAATACGTCACCTGTAGGACGTATCAGGAGGTTGCCGAAGCGATTCGATCGATGGTCATCCGAGGTGCGCCGGCGATCGGTGTAGCCGCCGCCATGGGCGTCGCCCTGGGCGTCAAGGGCGCCTCGCCCGAGAGCGATGGTTCGCCGGACAGTGATCGGACCGGGGCTGGGTTGGTCGCGGCCACCGCCGAAAGACTCGACCGCGAAATGGAAACGATTTGCTCCACGCTGGCCGCCACCCGCCCCACCGCGGTCAATCTCTTCTGGGCGATCGATCGCATGAAGCGCCGCTACCATGAGTTGCGAACGAGCGGAGCCGACCTTACAACCATCCGCGACGGACTGACCGAGGAGGCCCTGACGATCCATCGAGACGACATCGAAATCAACCAAGCCATGGGCCGCCACGGGGCGAAACTGCTGCCGGCGGGGGCGAGCGTCATGACCTATTGCAACGCCGGCGCACTGGCGACGGCGGGCTACGGGACGGCGCTGGGGGTCATCCGGGCGGCGGTGGAAGGGGGTAATTCCGTCGCTGTGTTTGCCAACGAGACGCGCCCGTTTCTGCAAGGCGCGCGGCTGACCGTATGGGAGTTGCAGCAAGACAGCATCCCGGTTACCCTGCTCACTGACAACATGGCCGGCCATGTTCTTGCCTCCGGCCGGGTGGGCGCCGTCCTCGTGGGTGCCGACCGCATCGCTGCCAACGGTGATGTCGCCAACAAAATTGGCACTTACAGTCTGGCGGTGTTGGCGAAGGAGAACAACGTCCCGTTTTACGTCGCCGCTCCCATCTCTACCGTCGACCTCAATACTGCTTCCGGCAAGCAGATTCCCATCGAGGAGCGAAGTCCCTCGGAAGTTACGCACATTCAAGGTGTGGCCGTCGCGCCGGTCGAAACGGTTGTGCTGAACCCTGCCTTTGATGTCACCCCGAACCGTTACGTCACGGCCATCATCACCGAGCGGGGGGTAGCGCGAGCGCCCTTTGAGGAGTCTCTCCAGGAAATGACCGAGCGAACTAGCTCGAAGACAGCGTAGCTGACCGGACTGGCGTGGTTCTCAAAAGATCGTAGCTGCGCGGTCGCCTCGGTGGTGACAAACACTCGTGTTTGTCCTCGTTGGCGGTTCAGGCAAGCTTCAGCTTGTCGTCTGTCTGGTTGAAAATCGGGCGCTTTCGCTTGTCTTCCACCTGGCCGGCAAGGTTGCCGGCCACTACTCGAAACTAGCCCGCATTTCTCACCAGTGGCTTTGCGAAGGGTTGAGGGAGCCGAAATAGGGGCGGAAGGTCGGAATCAACCCTGGCCAGGGGGGCGAGGGCCTCGGCGGGGCGCTCCACACCGCCGACAGTGGTCCGCGAAAGTCCGTTTTTCGGGTCGTTCCCGATTTTAGAAACACTTAGCCATTCGACTTCCTGGGCCGCCGTTTTTTGTTTCGCTCCGTGTTATCAAACAGTTGCTAATCCCGGCGGACGCAGGGCCCGATACACCGCCCAGAACGCCTGCTCATAGGGGTAGCCGCCGGCCAGCGACAGATACACCCGCCGCACGCTCACCTTCACCTGCGCGCCGATCTTCAACAACCCCCGCCGGATCGTCTCCGTCTGCGCCCGCGCCCACACCGTGCCCTGCAGCCCCAGCCGCCTGAGCGCCGCCATCAACACATAGGCCAGCGACGATAGATACAGCCGCAGCTGATTGGCCCGCAGCGTCTCCGTGCTCATGCGATCGCTGAACAGACTCAACTGCTCCTTGATGCGATTCTCCGCCTCCCCGCGCCCACAGTAGAGTTGCTCGTACAGCTGCTGCGCCGGCCGGCTCTCGGCATCCAGCGAGGTCACCACATAGCGCGGATTCTCCTTGCCCGCAAGCTGTTCGGCTTTGGCCACCACCCGCCGCGCCCGGCTCCAACTCCGCCGCGTCTGATACTCGAACTCCGTAAACACCCGCGCCGGCTTCCCCGTCCGCTGTTGCCGCTCGGCGGCCGCCCCCATCTGCTCAGCAATCATTTCCCGCAAGCGTTCGTTGCGCGCCAGCCCCAGCACGTAATCCACCCCGTTCTCCTCGCACCAGCTCATCAACTCGTCGCGACAAAACCCGGAATCACCGCGCACGATGATGCGCACCTCCGGCCAGGCTTCCCGGATCTGCGCCACGATCCGCTCCAGCTCCTCGACGCTGCCCGCCGCCGCGTCTTGATTCGACACCCGCTGCCGGGCACACAACAGGTGCTGGCCGCAAAAAATGTACAGCGGCAGATAGCAATAGTGTCTGTAGTAACCGTGAAAGAAACGCCCCTCCTGCTGCCCGTGCAAGGGCGTATCGGTGACGTCGATATCGAGAATGATCTCCTCGGGCGGCTCGGGGTGCGCTTCCACAAACACGTCCACCAGCAGGCGGTCGATCGCTTCGCTGTCACAGCGGATCTTCTTGTAGCGGTCCACGCCGTCGGTCGTGCGTTCCAGCCGGTGCAGCGTCGACTTGCCGGCCAACGGCTTGCCGCGATCACGCTCTTGCTTGCGCTTCTGCCCTTCCAAGTCGCTCTTGCCGGCCAGCAGCGCCAGCACAGGATCGGAGCGCAACTCGTCGTGATCGTTGAGATCCTCATAGCCCAGCGCCAGCGCGTAGACCCGCTGCGAGACCAGCTCCCCGACCTGGTGCTCGATCAGCTGGGGATCGCGCCGGTCTTCGAAGCAGGCGGCCACCCGCGGCAGCAGGTTGATGCGCCGGTCGACCTCGCGCAACAGCAGCGCGCCGCCGTCGGAGCTGATCACCCCGCCGTCAAACTGGGCGCTCACCTGGCGGCGAAAGTGCCTGGCAAACGACAAGCTCGATTGGCTACACTCTGTTACCGGAGGGCTGCTGGTCTTCTGTGGCGCTAACGTTTTGTCCATAAACGTTTTATGCCACAACCGGCAGCCCTTTTCCTACCCCCTGGTGAAATATGCAGGCTAAACTTCCCCCAACGGGCTTCGCCCCGCGCCGCAGTAGGCGGGAGGCGATCCCAGAAATCTTCCTACTAGGAAAAAGAAAGGATGGATGACGAGCCAGGAAGAACCATAGCCCAGGGTGGAGCGAAGCGGAACCCTGGGTACGAATGCACCAGCCCAACAAGCCCTGTAAGGGCGGCGGGAAACACACGCGGTCTTGTTTCTGCCTTCAACAATGACCGTCGGTGTTTGGTAGAACGTCTGCCCATTTTCCTGCCGCCCCTTCAGGGCTTAACTTTGTTCTCCGCTTACCTAGGGTTCCGCCTGACGGCTCCACCCTAGGCTATAATCCTGCCGCCGCTTCGCGGCTAGTCACACGACGCAGTTGGGGCGACCGAACAGAGCCGTGCCCGTTAGGGCGCGCCGCCCCCCCCTCACCGGAAATTTTCTACCAGCATGAGGTCGCCCTCCATTGGCTCCACTTGGCCGAAAAGAATCGATCGGCCGTCGGGGGCGACGCTCATCGTGTTAACCGGCTGTCTCTCGAAATCATGGATCGGCTCGACGGCGCCCGTGGCAAAGCGGAGGAAATGAAGCGAATAATCGTCCTCCTTCGATCGGGGGACGAAATAGACCCCGTCCTCGACGACATCATAGAGTTCTTCGTGCAAGGATTTGAGGACTTGCTCGGCATCCTCTTCACCGCCTCCCTCAACCGGCATTCTCCACACAGAGTGGTTCGCGCCGCGCGTAAAGTAAAACCACTTTCCGTCGGGTGACTCCATCCTTGGCATCCGCCCGGCTGTAACGACTTGGGCGGGACCTCCTCCCGCCGGCATCTTGAAATTCTGATAATTCCCATTCCTGTTTGACGTGAAGTAGATCCACTCGCCGTTTCTCGACCAAGACGGCGCCGATTCCCTCGACGGATCGCTCGTCAAGCGCCGCGGCGCGCCGCCCTCGGCGTCCACGACGTAGACATCGAAATGCCCTTCGGCATCGGAACTGAATCCGATACTCTTCCCATCGGGAGCCCAGCGGGGTTCGGTCAGCACCGCGCCAAGCGAAGTCAACTGGACCGCGTTCGAACCGTCACGGTCGCACTTCCAGATTTCCATGTCGCCGGAGCGAGTCGACAGGAACGCGATGCTGTTGCCGTCGGGAGAATATTGCGGGTCATGGCCCCATCGGGAAGAAGAAATGAACTTAACCGCCGTGCCGGTCATGCCGCCCGCGACGGGCAGGTTGAGGCGGTAGATGTGCATGTTCAAGTCAAGCGCTGTATACGCGAGCCTATTCCCCTGACGGGAGACCAGCGGCCAAAATCCGCTCTCCCCAAACGGCAGCCGTTCGGGCGAGGCGGTCCCCGATACCGGCACTCTCCAAAGACTTGAGTTGGTCAAAGGCCCCGCCCCGAAAACAATGTCGCGGCCGTCGGAAGTGAAACCGTGCCCGGCCGTAACCTGCTCCATAAAGGTTCGGCGTCGAGGTTCGCCTTGCGGGTTCAAATCTTCGTCGAGATCCAGCAGATAGAGATCGTTGGTCAACCCGGAGCCGAACCGGGCGAAAGCGAGCGTGCGCCCGTCGGGAGAAAAGGCGGGACTGACGTCGCCTAGGGTCGAGTCCTCGGGCGGCCGCGTCAGCCTTCGCCTTTCGCCGGAATCCACGGAGAGCAAGAACACGCTCAACGGCCCGGGCGAATCCTCCGCCCAATCGCACACGGCCAGCCAACGGCTGTCGGGAGACCAGGTCAAACAGGACCCCAGCAAATTAGTGGACGGTGCTCGGGTCTCGGCGAGTTTGCGTTCCGTCCCGCCAAGAGGGGGAATCAGGTACAAGCCCATTTTCTCTGTGGCTCTGGCTTGGGGATGCCCGCGGAGAAAGGCGATGTGGCGGCCGTCCGGCGACCAGGCGGGGCTGTGATCCCAAGCAGGATCGGTAGTGAGTTGCAGAGGGGGCCCGGGCCCGACCACCTTGACGTAAATGTCGAAACTCTCCGTATTCCCCCCGGTCCACGGGAAGGCCACTTGGTTGCCGTCGGGGGAAAATGAACCGACCGGCATCAAAGCCCGGGTAACTGGTGAGCGGGACCGCCCGTAGTGGTTCCAGGGGCGCTTCGGTTGTGGGCAGGAAGTTTCGCACGCCCAGGCCGGCCATCGTCAACACAACAGCCGCCGCGGCGATGCCCAACGCCCAGGCCCAGCGCTTTCGCCGGGCTCGTGCCGGAGCTTCCCGCCTTACCTTCGTGGTTGGTCTCTTGCTCGGCCTGCCGGTGTCGCTTTCTTCCGCAACCTGCCGCGCGACGGCCCGCAGATCGACCAGCATGTCGTCGATGTGGGGGTAGCGCTCCTCCTTGTCCTTGGCCAACGCCTTCGAGACAACCCAGTCCAGATCTAACGGCACCCGCGCTCGTTGGCTGGTGATCGGCTCCGGCTCTTCCTGGACGATCCCGTACAACACAGCCTACTCCCGCTCTCCCTCAAACGGCGTGCGCCCGATGAGCATCTCGTAAATCACGATGCCCAACGACCAGATGTCAGCTCGCTGGTCGACGGAGCCTCCCTGCGCCTGCTCCGGCGCCATATAAAGCAGCGTGCCCAGCGTAGTGCCCGTCTGAGTAATGCCTTTCTCGTCCCCTAGACGCGCCAGCCCGAAGTCCATGATCTTGACCTGACCCTCGTCGTTCACCATCAGGTTGGCGCTCTTGATATCACGGTGGACGATGCCTTTTGCATGTGCGGCTTTCAACCCCTCCGCCGCCTGCAACGCATTCTCGAGAGCTTCCGCCAGCTTGAGCGGCCGGGATTGGATTTTCTGCTTCAGGCTTTGGCCCTCGACCCACTCCATGGCGATGAAGGACTGCCCGTCGGCCTCATCGATTTCATGGATGGTGCAGATATTGGGATGGTTGAGAGCCGCCGCGGCCTGGGCTTCCTGTAGGAACCGGGCCTTGCGTTCCTCGTTATCCAAGGCTTGAGGTGGGAGGAATTTGAGGGCAACCAGTCGCTGGAGTTTCGTGTCGGTGGCCTTGTAGACCACGCCCATGTCGCCCTCGCCGAGCTTATCGAGGATCTTGTAGTGCGAGATGGTTTGGCCGGTCATCGACAGCAACATTGTACCGCCGCGGGATTGCTGTTGATAACACATTAGAACTGTAGCAGCAGCGCGGCGGCCCACAAACAACCGTTGCCGCGAGCCATGCATACAGCAACCGGCGCCTGGACGTGGCGCACGCATTCTTGCGTGCCGTGTCGCCATTCGTGGCGACATCGAGTCCCGTAGCGCAAGGCTGGGCGGCCGTTTGGCCCAGACCTGCGGCCGTTTCTTCCCCAACACATGGGCTCCTATTCGCCTGTCCGAAGGCCGTGCGGGAGCAAGAAACTGAGCCTGGAACGCCAGTGACAGGGCAAATCCCTCACGAGGGTTTGGATGGCCGGCGTTGAACGAACGTCGTAGGCGCTGACCACCGTGTCCGCCCAGAGCTGCCAGCCTGCGGTCCCCGGCATGTCACGTAACATAAGTTGTTGATTCAAAGCATCTTAATTCCGATAACAGCGCGGCGACGTTGGATTGGCGGGGTACAATATCATTGGGCACCCGAAGCGTTCCGGGGGAAAATTCTAGCCTGGGCAATTCGGGCCAGTGAGCCAGCGGAACAAAGAAAATACCAAACAAAGCCAATTTCGTGAACAACTCATGGAGAATCAATGGGTTACAGCTGGTTCCTGTGCCGCGGAACGCCCGGCTTGCCAAGACCCGACGGATCGCTCCACCGGGTTACAAGCCACCTTCGCCTAAGTGCAGGTGACCGAAGGAACGGCCACAGGGCGATGACGACTATTGAGGGCAGGGGAACCACCGAGCGACAGAATTACCAAACAAACCAAATTTAGAGATAAGCCAAACCATTTCAATCACTTAGACTTCATCAACTGGGGTGCAGGAAAGGAGTAGCCCAGAGGCAAAACGGCCCAGGGATTGCCCGCTCGTGAGATGTGCCAGTTAGCCCCGGGCTTGGCCACTTCGTCCAATAAGGAAGCTGCGACGAAGAGGCTGATCAGGCGGCACGGTTGGGCAGCGCTTCACGAGGCGTTGCCAGCCTAGAGAATTAGCCGCTCGTCGCCCACTCTGCGAGTGATCTTCTCGCGGTCGAGGTATTCGAGTAAAGGGATGGCGTACTTGCGGCTGATGCCGGCCAGGTCTTTAAAAGCGGGCACGCCGATGGTTTTCGATCGCGACCTGTGCTCTTTGAGCAGGCTCTTGAGGCGCTCGACGGATTCCCGGTGGAAGACGAGGTCTTGGCTTACTTTGACGAGCACCCCTTCTCGTAGCAGCGTCTGGAGGATCTTGCGGCCACGAGAGGGATCGACCGGCAGCTTGGGCAACAACTCGCGCATCATGGGCACTTTCAGAGCCGCGTCCCGGAAGAGGGAGACGATCTTTTCGCGCGCCTCTTGCTCGTCTTGTTGGAACTCAATCCGATGCCCGGCTAGCCGTACAATCTCCCCATCCACCTCGATCCTGCCTTGCTGAACCAACTGCCGGAAAACGGCTTCGGCAACGAAGACAGGTGCGTCGGGGAACCGGCTGCTGCGGAGCTGTTCCTTCGAGACTCCCGGCGTGAGCGGGTTCTTCTTGTGAAATTCCCCCAGGAAATCCACCACCCGTTGCGAGGCGATCCGGTGAGGCTCAGCGTGGACGAGCCAGGTCGGGTCTTCGTGAATGCGAACGGCGAGGCCTTGACCCTCTAGCGACCTAGCCGCGTCCTCGAGCTCGCCTTCGAGCCAGCCCGTACGGGAAACGATATCCGACTGCGCGACCCCGTAGGCTGAATCTCGCAACAGCGCTTCCAAGACCTTTTCGGCGTCGCCGCCGGCCAGAGCATCGAGCCGAGCCTTCCAGCCCTGGGACGCGCTGCGCCCGGGCGGCCGGTTATCGAGGACCACTCCCCCACCGATGGTGATCACGGGAGAGAACTGCCGGACGATGAATCGGTCTCCGGGCAACACCAGCAGGGGTTCTTTGAAGCGCGCCTGGGTATAGGCGCTGTCCCCGGGCCGCAGGCCGGCGCGCCGATCGAGGTAGTAGAGCCTGGCTTCGAGTTCGGCTGTACCCGTGTGGAAATGCACCGGAGCACCATACTTGAGGGGTCGGGCAGAGGGCAGCAGGTCGAGGCGGCAGTCGATTCGGTCGCTGGTTTGAAACTTGCCCGGCGTCGCCAAGACCATTCCTCGCCGCAGGCTGCCGGCCTCCACGCCGGATAGATTGACGGCGGTCCGCTGCCCCGCCCTAGCTATCTCGCGCGTTTCATTGTGGACCTGAAGCCCGCGGACCCGGACGCGCTTCTCGATGGGATAGACCTCCACCTCCGACTCCGCCTGTAAAGAGCCGGAAACCATCGTGCCCGTGATTACCGTGCCGAAGCCCTTCATGACGAAAACCCGGTCGATCGGCAAGCGGAAGTGGCGATGGCTGTTCTTGGGCTCAACTTCGAGAGCGACGGTGGTCAAGGCTTGGCGGAGTTCTTCCAAACCTTCTCCGGTCTTCGAGCTCACCGGCACCACTGGGGCGCCTTGGAGGAACGAACCCTTGAAAAACTCCTGCGCTTCGAGCTTTACTAACTCGACGAGATCCGGGTCAACTAGGTCCATCTTTGTCAGGGCGACCAGTCCCTTTTGGATGCCGAGGAGCCGGCAAATGTCGAAGTGCTCTCGCGTTTGAGGCATGATCGACTCGTCCGCGGCGACGACAAGCAGCACCAGGTCAATCCCCCCCACACCGGCCAGCATGTTTCTGACGAAGCGCTCGTGGCCAGGAACGTCCACCAGGCCGAGCTTCAGATCAGGCTGAGCGTCCAGGTACGCAAATCCCAGATCGATCGTAATTCCCCGCCTTTTTTCCTCGGCGAGGCGGTCCGTGTCGATTCCGGTCAAAGCCCTCACGAGCTCGGTCTTACCGTGGTCGATGTGCCCCGCGGTACCGACAATGACGTGCTTCGACGGAGGTGTATCTTCAGTTCCTGTCAATGGTAGGTTTCTCCGCCGAAGTCACAATGAATTGCGCCCGGGCGTCGACACGAGTGTCGACGCGGCAGACGTAGGCGTCTGCGCCACAACATCAGACACCGAAGCCCAACGTTCGAGCTTCGAGCGCGAGGCAACAACCGCCTTTGTGGCGCAGGTCCCCAGACCTGCCGTGTCGGTACTCCTACCGACACCTGTTTGCGAGCTTCATCGCCCTCGCTCGCCGTGCTCAGCTAATCACTTTTGCCAGGCCCGCTCCCCGCGCAAAGGTACGAAACGGCAGGCCGTGACCGTGCGCTGCTCGACTCGGTCGGCAAACTTTCGTATCAGCCTTAGCTCCTGGTCGTGGCCAGAGCCGACCGGTATGACCATTCGGCCTCCTTCGCTGTCGAGCTGCTCGAGCAGCGGTGGGGGGACCTCGGGAGCAGCCGCGGCGACGGAAATGGTCTGGAAGGGGGAGTACTGCGGGCAGCCTAGCGTTCCGTCCCCTGCTACGACAGTCACGCGTTCAGCAAACCCGGCGCGAGCCAGGTTGTCCCGTGCCAAGTTGACCAAGGCCGGCTCACGCTCCATGGCGTACACGTGATGCGCGAGAAGCGCCATCACCGCGGCAGCGTATCCCGAACCCCCTCCGACCTCCAGTACCGTATCGGTTCCACTCAACGTCAGTGATTCGGCCATGACGGCGACCATGTAGGGCTGAGAAATGGTCTGTTGCGCCCCGATCGGCTGCGGCTCATCCGCATAGGCGCGCCGACGGCCGATGTCGGGAATGAACTCATGGCGGGGTACGCTCTCCATGGCCTGTAGGACCCTCTCGTCTCGGATGCCGCGTCCTCGCAGTTGGTGCTCCACCATCTCATGCCGTAACTGTTCCCACGATTGCACTCAGCGGAGCCTCTTCTTGTAGATCAAATCCGCTCCAACCAATCCGTTCTCGTCGCGGGTAACGATCATCGACCAGCGCCGAGTCGGCGCCCATTCCACCCGCACGGTCTGTTGCTGTGCCGAGGATAGATCGTAGCTGTAAGTCAAAGTCAGATCGTTGGTGATGGGCTGGTCGGTCGAGATACGGGCGCTGGGATTGAACTCGGCTCCGCCAGCCTGAGGATCGACCTTCAGACGGCTGACTCCGAAGAAGCGCTGCACGCGCCGAGAGCCGGGCTGGGACAAGGCTTGCGCCATCACCGTATTGGCGCCTGTCTGCAGCAGGTGCTGCTGCTGCACGGTCTGTCGGGCAGCGAGAACCGGGTCGCCCGGATCCCGCCCGGAGGCGATGAGATAGACCAGCTCGTTGAACTGCAGCGGCGGATCGGAACGGTAGCTGAGGTTCATCTTACGGGCCGGCCCTGACAGCGTCAAAGCGATATCGACGTCTCGCATCCGGCTCTCCAGGTCAAAATTCACAGTCGGCTCGATGCGGAACGGGTTGACGAACTCGATGTCTCCGCGGTTGATGACGTATCGCGAGCCGCGGAAGTTGACGTCGCCTTGTGTGATGCTGACCCGGCCGAGCAGCGCGGGGGAAAGGGCCGTCCCTGCCAGGCGAAGGTCAACGTGGCTCTGCATATTTCTGATGAGCGAGGTTTCGACTTGCAGGTCGGGCACCGAACGAATCTGGATGTCCAGCTGCATGTTTTCGAGCAGCGGGTTGCTCGGCGGCGTGGGCGTCGGCTCGCCCAAGGATGCCAACACGACTCCGAGCTCGAATTCCTGCTCGATCGCGGCCCGGTGAACGACCACATTGCCCTCGAGCAAGCTCTGAAAACCAGCGCCGGAGAGCGTCAACCGGCCGTCGAAAACACTCCTGATCGAAGTCGGGTACCTCAGCCGCACTTGTTCCACTTCTACATTCACGCGGTAGTTAGCCGTATCCGCGCCGAAGCTGCTGTTGCCGCTCAATCGCAGTCGGCCGCCACCCGTACTCGCAGTAACCTGTTCGATGTTCATCCGGTCACCAGTGAAAGTGACAACACCTTCCACCTGGCTCAAACCGTTGGCTAGATGGACGGACCGCAGACTCGCATCGTTGAGATCCATGCGACCCTCAAGTTGCGGGGCCTGGAGCGAACCGGCAATCTTCATCTCAAGGGTCGAACTTCCACGAGCCTGCAGGTCGGAACGAAAACTCTCGAGTACGGCGAGATTAAACGTCCCTGAGACATCCACATCCAGCCGTTCCTCAGGCGAAAAAGAAACCTCGCCATTGATCTCGACATCCGTTCCCTCGCCCAGCAGCCTCATGCGGTCCAATCTCAGGGTATTGCGGGCGTAGCCCCATCTCATAGGAAAGGGATTCCAGATGCTGTACTGCTTCTCGACAGTAGGGATGGCTGCGAATTCGCCCTCCAGGCGCGTAACCTGGCCCTCGGCCATCAGGTTATCCAGGTCCCAAGAGGCCGCGGAAAAAGTGCAATGGCCGTCGATAGTCCCCGTCGCCTTGTCTAGGGAGACATCCGCTAACCGAGCCAGCTCGACTACACTCAGCTCGGCGAACTGCGTTCGCCCCTGCAATTTTCCGTTCTCGGTGGGATAGATATAGGCGGTGCCTTCCATACGACCGTTTAGAAGCTCAGCCTGCCAGTCGAGTGTCACCTCGCGATCCACCGTCTCCACATTACCTTTGAGCGATCCGATGAGCTTTCGGTTGAAGTTAACCGACTCAACGTCCCACCGCCCCGACAACGCAAACTCTTCGAACAGCTCTTCTCTCGTGCCCAGGCGGCCCGAGCCACCGAGCTCGAAGTGCAACGTGCCACCGAAACTGGGCGGCAGCGTCTTAAGCTGTTCGATTCCCCAGTCCTTGCCCTCGGCATCGAATCGGAAACGCCGTTCGGGGGGCTCGAACCGCGCCGTAGCTCGGATCGTGGCGCCTTGATGGGATAGATCAAACTTCCGTAGGGTGATTTTCTCCTTACTGAATTCGATTTCACCGGCCAGCAGATCGAACGGTCGGCCCCAAGCTTCTCCATCAGAGATTTCCACCTTGGCTGAACCCCTGGGCTGTGCCGCGCTGCCCGCCACCTGAATTCTTCCGCCCGTTCGCCCCTTGATCGGGATCTCCCAGCCCGCGGCCGACACCAACCGATCTAGCGGTATCTCTTCAAGGCGCAAGTCGATGGCCAGCGGCAACTCCGCAGCCAAGCCCCCCTGGTCCAGGGGAAGCGTGATCGACATCGTCGCCGCCGCGGCGCCATCTTCCAGGCGCCCTTGGACGATTCGGAGTTCGTCGGGGCGTAGCGCCACCTCGGCTTCGAATGAGTTCCACTCGTGCCCCGGCAAACGAAGACCCCGGGCCCGCGCCCGCCCCTCTAGCTCGTAAGCTGGACCTCCCTCGGAAAAGAAGTAGCCTCCGAGATCTCCGTCGAAAGACGCTTCCGCGACGAGCGCGGCCAACGAGTCCGCCCATCGAGGAGCAGCCACCTCGGCCAGGGACGCCAGCCCGTCGGGGGATTTCGTCTTCGCGTGCACCGCTAGGATCGAGCGCCCGGCCAGTGATAGGGAGCCTGTCGCATCGAAGTCCGTGGACGGCGTAGAGAGCCGAAGCAGGAAAATGTCGGCCTGACGGTCCCGAGCGCTGTAGGCAAGCTCGATCTGTCCCGTTAGCGGAGACTGGCCCTCCTCTAAAGCTTCGGGGGCGGCCAGCTGCAACGACAGCGCGGCCTCAAACTCGTCCGCTCCAGACCCTTCCCCCCGTAATTGCCCTTTGACAACGCTACTCCAAGGCAAGCCCGATACCTTCCCGGATGGAAGATCGAGGGCCTCGAGCGCCGAGGGCAACTCTAAATCCAACTTCCCCGCGACTCTATAACGAGGCGCGGCATCGGTCAAAATATCGACATCCACCTTGCCCGCGAAACGCCCCCCCGGAACGGAAACTTCCAAATCGCGAATCGCTAGGCGCTGGCCGTCACCCTCGTAGCGGGCCAGGACCTCGATTTGCTCGACGGCAACCGGACCGGATCGCAGTGACAATCCCTTGAGCTCCAGCTGTCCGCTATATTCCAACTTGCCCTCTTGCATGTCCCACGACGCTTTGCCAACAACCTCCGCCCCACCTCGCTCAACGGCCGAAATCTCGAACCTATCCGCCCAGGAACTCAGCTCCGCACGGAGTTGATAGTCGGCAATGACCCGGGGACGGCGAAAGTCGTCAACGCGCAGGCTGGCTTCCACCTGCGACTCGCCGGCGGCCAAGCGAATATGCGGCGCCTCGAGCCGATCGCGATAGAGGAAGACTTCGAGATCTCCCTCCGTCACCAGCGGCTCATAGTCGCCGATCTGAACGGACGAGCTGCCCAGTTTCACCGAAGTCCGGTAGCGGTCAGCGGTCTCTTCAAACCGCGTTTCCAGGGAAAACTGGTCGCTCGCCAACGATACGGGGAATTGCAATCCGTTCCAGGAAACACGGCCCTGGCGAACGTTGAGGCGGTCCGCCACAAGGTCGAACCAACCCGCCGGCAGGGAGGTTCCAACGGCCCATGTTCCCAGGGATGGCAGATTCGTCGACCCATCATCGGCCGTTACCAGCTCCAGGCGCGGCGACTCCACTTCCATCGCCCGAAGGGCTATGTCGCGCCGCAGGAAGGACTCGATGCCGACGTCCAACCTCAGAGATGGGATCCGCAGAAAGGGTGGATGGGAAGACTCATCCGATCGGCCTAGGCTAACATCCCTAACAACCACCGTAAAACCCGTTAACCCGACCGGATCGAGACTCAAACTGCCGATCTCTACGTCACCGCTGGTTGCCTCTTGCAATCTGGCGACTATCGTCTGTCGAATTTTTTCTTCGAACCACTCGGTTCGAAGAAGCAACGCGAACCCCATCACCAGGACCGCCGGCGCGCCGACGAGCATGGCCAGCCAAAGCTTCCAGCGTGTTTTGGCCAGTCTTCCGAGGAGCGGTTTCATCATCGAAGAGTGGAAACGTCATCCGCGGCTTCTTCCGCCGGCTTCGCCGAGCGGACGGCGATTTCGCCGGGCCGTCCACAATCAGCCTGGGAGCGGATCACAGCCTGTTCTTATTGTTACTTAGACGGCGGTGAATCCTCCATGATCACCACACGCGTTCGGGCGTGCGTTTCTTTCAGCCAAACGACAAGCATCGAGTCGGCGCGCTCATCCATCACGGCGGCGGCAATCTTATCGTAGACTTCCTCAAGAGGAGGCGCCTCGGCTTGCAGGCGACGCGTCGCGGGCAGAAAAGACTCCTTGTAGTAGGTCTCCACGGCTTGCGCAGAGACGTCCAGCCCCGTCTTGAAGCGAAAAGCCACGAACCGCTCGAAGTTTGTCTGACGCACCAAGAACTGCTCGACATCTTTTGTCGTAAGTCCGTAGGACTCAAGCTGCTGTTCAAATGCCGCTCCGTTTCGCGTTGTCCGGCGCTCGAGGGCAGCCAATTCTTGGGCGACATCGTCCACTGTCGCAGGCGGAAAATTCTTGGCAGCGATCTCGCGCTCTAAAAGCCGTCTGTCAATGAGACGTGCGATAGCGTCGCGGCGCTTCACCTTCGAGAGGTCAACGGGGTCCCGGTTAAACAAAGCTTCCAAGCGGAGCTGTTCCTCGACTTCGCTGGCGGTAATGACTCCTTTCCCCACCACGGCGACCACTTTGTCAATGATTTCGGCCGCGGCCGGACTGCCTTGCCATGGGGCGATCAGCAAGAGGATGATTCCTCGGGCGCTCGCCGCCATGCACTGGCACCTCAAAACGTTTGCCCTAGGGAAAAATGAAACTGGAAATGCGAAATGCGCTGCCGCGTGAGCATTCCCCGGTTGGTCAGCAACGCTTCCCGAGTCCCCTCGAAACCGATGAAACGAGGCGGGTTGACACTGTAGCCCAGATCGATACGCATCGGTCCGATCGGTGTGCGATAACGAAGTCCAAATCCGACCGCATGGACCATATAGTCGAACTCGTAGCCGGCTATCTGGCCGTCCACAATGAGCGGCTCTTGTTTCGCCCGGAAGCTGATGCGGCCCGGCCTTGAATAAGCGTTGCCGGCATCATGAAATAAGACTCCGCCGATATCCTGACCAATGATGGGAAAGCGCAGCTCGACGCTGTTGAGAAGCACGGCGCCGCCGCCGATCGGAAAACCGGTGACCGGATCACGGGGCCCGGCCTGGTTAATGGGGAACCCGCGGTGTGAGTTGGCGCCGCCGAAGAAAAAGCGTTCCGAGAGCGGAATTCGAGAGTCCGGGTCCGAGGCGAAGTTCATGGGAGTAGGTAGGTCCCGAGCGCCCTGCGGAACCTGGCCCCAGGGAAGCATAAGGCCCAGCTGGAGCGTCCGCGCAAAAATGAGTCGCCCCGGTAAACGATGGTAGCTGCTGTTCTGACCCAGAAGCCGCAAGAAGTCAGGCTCGGAGGCCCAAATGCCGGAGGCCACGCCCAAGTCCATCGTGTTGTAAAGGCCCTTCGTCGCATCGGTCGGGTCGTCGCGCCGGTCCTGGATGTAGGTTCCGCCCAACAATCCGACGCGGACGGGTTGCGAAGCTCGAGGAATGAGTCCGGGGGTGATCTGCAGCGTATTTTCGTCGATGCTGGTGCGGCGGTAGGTGAAGCGGTACAAAGCCGTCGAGGGCTTGCTCAATTTGTGCTGCAACTGGAAAACCCCCTCCAGGCGCCGACCGGTGAAAGTACGGACGTTGCGAGACGTGTCGAACAAAGAGCTGACCGTCATCCGCCAGCGGTCGGAGCCGGTCCAACGGGGATTTTCATAGGTGAACAAAGCCCGCTGCTGGAGATCGGAAAAGCGGGTCCTCAGACTGGCAGTGTGAGCCTTGCCACGCAGATTGAGTCGTGTAAACTCGAGCGTCACGCGCGGGCTGAAGGAAGCGTCACCGACTGGTGACGTCAAGTCCCCTGTATTCCCGCCGATGCGGGCGAACTCAGCTCCTCCGCCCACGCCGAAACTCCAGCGCTTCGCCTCCTCCACCTGTACGAGGACGTTCTTCGAAGGCTCTTCGCCGTCAGGGTTTTGCAGATCTACGTCGACCTTCGAAAATACGCCCAGATAGTAAAGCCTGCGCTGTGTTTCGAGCATAGCCGTCTGCGACAATGGCTCATCCGGGAAGATTCTAATTTGACGATCAACCAGTGCTTTCCGGGTGTGGCGCAGCCCTGAGACGATCGGTCTTCGCACCCGCAAAGGTTCCCCTTCCTCGATCTTGTATTCCACCGCCACCCGGTTGGGATGGCCTCCTGCTTCATACCGCCAGCCAAACCGCGCGTCCTGGAAACCTTCATCGTAATAGCGGCCAAGGATCAAGTCTCGATCGGTTGCGACATTGATCTCGCTAAAAGGCTGGCCCGGCGCGGATGACAACTCGGGAAGGAATTCCTGTGCCGCGATCTGCTCCGTGCCGAGAATCGTCAAATCAGATACGAGGGTCAGAGGGCCTTCGTCGATCGTCAGGAAAACGGCGAGGTTTCCCGTCTTCCCGCCAAAGTTGCTGTTCACTCGAGATGTTACTTTGACGTCTCGAAAACCGTTCGTGCGGTAGAGTTCCTCAATCGCATCGACGTCGCGCTCGAGCAAACTTTGGCTGAAGCGGCCTCGGCGCTGCTGCATCGTCCTTTCTTGGATCAGCAGGCGCTCTCGAATGGTTTCGAGATCGAAGTAGCGATTCCCAGCGATCCGGACGCTGGAGAGCCTTTGGCGGGGACCCCGCTCGACGTGATACACGATGCGCACTTCCTCCTCGCGATCGCGCTCGAGAAAGTATTCCACCGAGGCGGAAAAGTAGCCCTGGGTCTGGAGGTAGTCTCGGAGGTTACTTGCGCCTTCCGAAAGCAGATCTTCATCGACGTCGCCTTCTTCGAAAATGGGCAGATACTTCTGCAGCTGCGCCGGGGAGAAGTCCGCTCCGTCCAACCGAACCATCACTCGGGGCCCTGGTACCACGTGAAGTACGACGTCGACGCGATTGACATCGGGGTCATAGACGAGGTCGACCTTGCGGGCTTGTGCTTGCCAGTGATGACGTTGCTGGAGGTACCGTTCAATGCGCTCCAAGCCCCTTCGCACTCGCCGCTGTGTGAGGGGCTTGCCCTCGCGCCACTTGGCGATTCGCCGTAATTCATCCGCCGAAAGAGTGAGACCCGGATCGGGCGCGACAATGACCTCGCCCATGCCAGCCCGTTCACCAGCATTTACTGCGAAGACGACATCGATCTGTTGATGCTCGGGGTGTTTGGTTTCATCGACTTCAACGCTGGCAAGATAAAACCCGTTTTCCTTTAGTAACCTCCGAATCTGCTGCTTCGCGTAGGCCGTCTTTTCTTCCGAATAGGGCTCGCCCGCCTCCAGCTCGGTAACGTTCATCAAGTGGCCTGGGGTAGGAGGTCTGGGCACACCGGTGACGTCGACCAGACCGATAAACCAACTAGGCTGTGTGACAAAGGTCACCCTGACCCCGTCACCGGCCCGTGTCGCTTCTACCTCGATATCTTTGTATCTTCCGGTTGCATAAAGGTCGTGGATGGTCTGCCGCACTAGGCGAACGTCGAGCGGTGCACCCGGCTTGACAGCTACTAACGCTGACAACTGGCCGCCGGCTACCGGCTGCGCTCTCGGATCGAAGTCAACCCCAACAACAGTCAGGCCGTCCAGAGACGAGCTATTCAGGGGGGTCCAGGCGAGTGTTAGGGCCGCCCAGAGGCCGAAGAGGACTCTTCGCATGGATTACACACGATTATATGACGCACAGGCATAGCAGTCCGTTATACGGGGCCCGCGATTCGAGCCGTTCGACGGCAACTTTGATACTGCTAGGATCAAGGAAGTCCGTGCGAAATAATACACGGGGCCCGCTCTCCTAGCTAGCCCATGAATTGAGATCGGCCTAAATCTCTTGGCATAGCTTCCGAAGGGTGCCGAAAGGCATTCGGACGCGCGTTCCAAAAATGTCAAGCTGATCGAAACGTTATCGCATCGAGTGGGAGGCCGTTGAGGAAGGTCGGGTGAATGTACCACAAACTAGAGTTTCACAGAGCGTCGGAAGTCCCCGCATCTTGCCGCTCACTCCAACGCCTTTTTCAGCAACTCATTCACCATCTTGGGATTGGCCTGTCCGCGGGTGGCTTTCATGACCTGACCGACGAAAAAGCCCAGCACGCCGGTCTTGCCTTTGCGGTAGGTCTCGACCTGTTTCGGGTTGCCGGCGATCACCTCGTTGACGAGTTTCCGCAACGCGTCCTCGTCGCTGATCTGCTTCAGCCCTTCTGCTTCGACAATCTCCTGGGCCGAGCGCCCGCTTTCAAACATCTTTGCGAAGACTTCCTTAGCCAACTTGCCGGTTAGGGTTCCGTCGCTAACGAGCTTCACCAGATCTCCCAAATCCTCCGCCGAGACAGGGGAGTCCGTGATGGGCTTGCCGGCAGCGTTCAACGCACCGGTCAGCTCCCCTTGGACCCAGTTGGCGGCCATCTTGGGACCGCCCGAGGCCTTGGCCGCGGCTTCAAAGTAGTCCGCGGTCTGTTGGCTCAGCGTAAGGACGCGAGCGTCGTATTCCGAGACGCCGTATTGTTCGACGAGGCGGAAACGTTTCGCTGCCGGCAACTCGGCCATCGAGACGCGAATCTGTTCCTTCCACTCTTCGCTAATGATGAGCGGCACCAGATCGGGTTCGGGGAAGTAGCGGTAATCGTGGGCGTGCTCTTTCGATCGCATGGCCACGGTCTCGCCCGTGTCTACGTTGTAGAGGCGCGTTTCCTGCTGGATTCGGCCACCGGCTTCGATCACCCCGACCTGGCGCGCGATCTCGTATTCGAGCGCCTTCTGGAGGAATCGGAAGGAGTTGAGGTTCTTGACCTCGGCCTTCGTCCCGAACTCTTCCCTTCCTTTCGGTCGCACCGAAACGTTCGCGTCGCAGCGCAGGTGCCCCTTTTCCATGTCGCAAGTCGAGACGTCGATGTATTGCAAGATCTGCTTGAGTTCGGTCAGGTAGCCGAAGGCCGCGACCGGATCGCGGATATCGGGCTCGCCGACGATCTCGATCAGCGGAACGCCGGTCCGGTTCAGATCGACGTAACTGAACCGGTTGCTGTCTTTGAACCCGTCGTGAATCGTCTTGCCGGCGTCGTCCTCGAGGTGGATCCGCGTGATGCCAATGCGCTTCGACCCTCCCTCCAAAGGCACTTCCAACCAGCCGTGCTCGGCTAGCGGTTCATCATATTGCGAGATCTGATAGCCCTTGGGCAAGTCGGGGTAGAAGTAGTTTTTGCGCGCAAAGCGAGAATAACCCCTGACTTCGCAGTTCAGCGCCAGCGCCGCCTTGATGGCCTTGGCCACCACCTCGCGGTTGAGAACCGGCAGGGCCCCCGGCAAGCCCAAGCATACCGGACAGGTTTGCGTGTTGGGAGGTCGGCCGAAGTCGGTCGCGCAGCCGCAGAAGATCTTAGTCCGAGTGAGCAGCTGGACATGGACTTCCAGGCCAATGACGGGCTCGTATTTGGCGATCGTTTCAGGGCCGGCGAGGCCAACCTCGATCACCTCCATAGGGCCTCCTTGGTGAGCATCTGAGCGAGCCGATCTTGATGCGCATTATACCAGGGCGATTTCGTTACTCCCTTGGAAACTCCGGAGTCGCAATCCGGCTCCCGCGGCATTGCCAGCTACTTTCCGTCGCAAGAAGAGGAGACCGGGCGGTGGCTGGGTACAGTCAGCCTCAGCCGGCAAGTTTTAGTAGTCATAGAACGCGATATCCCAGCCCCTGAAACCCCTGGGCGGACCCGGTATAATAAGCGGGAACTGCTGGGCGGAGGTGTTTCGTGCTCCTCGACGTCAACATCTTGGAACGTCGAAGGATGGCCTTCGGCGACCGCTTTCGACCCGGGACGATTCAGTTTTCCGGCAGCGGCTGGAAGCAGCTCGGCGAGCTCGAGGCGTCGGGTTCGGCTGAATTGATGGACCCCCGCGGGGTGCGCACGATTCGCGTCCGCGGCCGCATTCGGGGGGCGATGGGCGGAACCTGCGCCCGCTGTCTCGATGCCGTCGAGACCCGGCTCGATCAGGACTTCGACCTTTTCTACTACCCGATGAGCGTCATAGCGCGGAAGGAGGCGATCGCGATCGATACCTCGGATACCGACCTCGGCTTTTACGAAGAGCCGGGGCTGGAGCTGGCCGACGTGTTGAAGGAGCAGATTCTACTGTGGTTGCCCATGCGCGGCATCTGCCGAGAGGATTGCCGGGGAATATGCTCCCAATGCGGCGCGAATCTCAATCGCGGCGCGTGTTCGTGCGCGAAGAATCTTTCAGACTCCCGTTGGGAAGCGCTTCGAAAGTTGCAGTTTCACAAACCGTCATAAGATCCGTCATAAAATAATATAGATATGCCCAATCCCAAACGCAGGCATTCCAAGCCTAGGACAAGCAAGCGCCGGGCCCACGACCACCTCACGATACGGTCGTTGACCGTCTGTCCCAACTGTGGGGCGCACAAGCAGCCCCATCGGGTTTGCCCGGAGTGCGGCCAGTATCGAGGCCGCGAGATCGTGGAAGTCGAAAGCGAATAGCGCAGCGAAGGGGCGCCTGGGGTGGGCCGCTCGGCGCCCGCACGCTGGAAATCCGCACCCCTTGAACTCGATTCGATAAACCCCGTGCACCCGACGACCACCATCACCGTGGACGCAATGGGCGGCGACCAGGCTCCCGCCGTTGAAGTCGAAGGCGCCGTGCGAGCCGCCCGCGAACACGATGTCGAAGTCATCTTGGTCGGCAACGAGGATGCTGTACAGGCGGAGTTGGATCGCCACGACACCGAGGGGTTATCGATCTCCGTGGCCCACGCCAGCGAAGTGATCACGATGGAAGACAGCGCCGGCAAGGCGCTGCGGAGCAAGCGCGACAGCTCACTCCACGTGGCCTCGCGGCTGGTCTGCGAAGGGCGCGCCCACGGACTGATTTCCGCCGGCAATACCGGGGCCATCATGGTCACCAGCAAGGTCGTCATGGGCGTGCTTCCCGGTGTCTACCGGCCGGCGCTGGCACAGGTGTTCCCGACGCTCGAAAAAACCTGGACGGTGCTGATCGACGTCGGCGCCAACGTCGATTGCAGTCCCGAGATGCTCGCGCAGTTCGCCATCATGGGCGACGTCTACTCGCGGGTGATCCATCATCGGGAAGCGCCCCGAGTAGGCCTTCTGTCGATCGGCGAAGAAGAGCATAAGGGCAACGAACAGACCCGCTGCGCCACGCCGCTACTCAAACAGCTCCCCCTGAATTTCGTAGGAAACGTAGAGGGCCGCGACCTTTATAGCGGAAGTGTGGACGTCATCGTTTGCGACGGGTTTATCGGTAACGTCGCATTGAAGGTAAGTGAGGGGCTGGTTCGAGTCGTCAAGACGATGTTGAGCGAGTCACTCGAAGCCAACCTCACCCGCAAGATCGGCTACGTTCTGGTACGGGAAGCCTTCGAGGATCTTCGCAAACAGATGGACTATTCCGAATACGGTGGTGCGCCCTTACTGGGCGCGAAAGGCGTCTGCATTATCTGTCACGGCAGCTCGAACCCGAACGCCATCAAGAACGCCATCCGGCTGGCCGCCGAATTCCACCAGGGCGGCGTCAACGACAAAATCCAGCAAACCCTCGTCGACGGACTCGAGAATCTGCGCGCCGCCGGGTCGATCTCCTAGCCGGTTTCTCGCCAGGTGGCGAGGCGAAACCTGAGTCCCGCACGTTTGCCGCTTGGCGATTCCTCACCTACAGCATCGGTCCCTGTCCCCGACTTTCCCGACTTTCCCTATAACCGCTTCAAAAAGTCGTAGCCTGTCCCCGACTTTCCCCGACTTTCCGGTTTCCCGCGACTATCCCAACGTTCTTTCCACGTCCTGAATCTTCGCCTTATCGTGCTGCGCGGGCTTCGCTGGGCTTGGCGGTGTCACCCGTTCGTCGCTCGCAGTCGGGGTTTTCGTCGCGGTAGGGGCAGGCTTCACAGTTGAGGGGTTCGCCATCGGGCCCGTACAATATCCCGCCGCAGGAACCCCGCAGGTGACGGTGTTTGAAGATGACGCCGACGGCCATGATGAGCATGGCGATAGCGATGGCGGCGATGGAAAGTCCCAGCAGCATCATCGGGTTCTATCGCTCCCCGACCGGCTCGGCTTGCTCGCCGTCGGCGCCCCCAGGTCCAAAGAGTGACGAAAACGCGGGCGTAGCCCTTGCGGAGAACCCGCCCTCAGCGTTGCGCGCGAGGAAGAGCGCGGCCAGCCCCTTTTCGACGGCCAGTTGATAGCCGTCGGTTTCACCCAATACCATCAGGGCGGTGGCCCAACCGTCCGCGGCGACACAGCGCTCATGGATGACGCTTACCGAGGCCAACCTGTGTTGCACCGGGCGGCCCGTGCGCGGGTCGATGGTGTGTGAGAACCGCTGGCCGTCTTTTTCGTAATAATTTCGATAATCGCCGGAGGTCGCCATCGACAGCCCCTCCAGAGGCAAAGTCCGGTAAGGCGTCCTCCCGGCATCGTCAGGACGCTCGATGCCGATGCGCCATGGCTGCCCCGCCGCGTTCCGGCCGCTGGTTCGTACTTCGCCTCCCACCTCCACCATATCCCGATAGGCAAGGGCCCGCAAGGCTTCCGAGACGCGATCCGCGGCGTATCCTTTCGCAATAGCCGATAAGTCGCATTCGACTTCAGGGTGTAACTTGCGAATCGTCGAGGACGCCTCGTCAATTTCGATTTTATCCCATCCAATTCGCGCTCTTAGCTGCTTAAGGTCGGTTGAGGTGGGCACTTCCCGGGAGCGTTGGCCCGGGCCAACGCCCCAGGCGCGAACCAGAGGTCCGACGGTGACATCAAACGCCCCACGGGTAGCTGCACTGATTCGCCGCGCCTCGACAAAAACGTCGAGCGTCTCTTGGGATACCGAGAATGGATCTGTTCGGCGAAACTCATTAAACCGCGACAGTTCCGACACGGGTAAGTAGGTCGACATCTTCGAGTTGACATTTTCGAGCTCGGACTCCACGACGCCTTGCAGCGAATCGAGTTGTTCGTCGGAGAGATTCCCAGCCACCACCTTCACAGTGAAGGTGGTCCCCATCGTCGGCCCCTGGAGTGTATAGGCCGTCTGTTCGGGCGGCTGGCAACTGGTGGCGATTAGCAGCAGGGAGAGAGTGGCTGGAAGCTGTGAAAAATTGCTGGGACAGTCAACCGCGGCTGAAGATGTCATTGATTCTACGTATCTTCTGGGACGCCGCTTGTGACAGTCCCTGATTTTTTCACAGCTTCCAGCCCCCGCCCCCGCGAGAATGCGACGGGCGAGGCCGGCGGGCCGCTACGAATCCTTGGTCAGTCGCCATGAACTCCCCTCACCCGGCAGCATGAAAAGGAAGGGGTACGCTATGTCGGAGGTTCTGTCCGTCGTGCCAGACTGAAACACAAACGTCGAGAAGAGTCTCGACGCGGCAAGCTGGAGAGCTTGCGCCACGACGGAACTCTGGAGTGAACCCCAAAAATGAGACAGTCGTGATAGCGACACTTTAGCCGGGAAAGGAACTGCGAGTGGGCAAGAGACGAGTTTACAAGTTTCCCGAAGAATACCGGAAGATGGCACTGGAGCGGCTGAAAAGCTGCCAGAGCGTGACAGCGCTGTCGAAGGAGCTGGGGATTCACCGAGGGCTGCTGTACAGGTGGCGAAATCGGATGGAGCCGACGGAGGAGGGGCCCGGTCCGCCGGTCGCCTCCCGCGAGCGGGAACTGCGCCAGGAGATCCGCGCGTTGCAGCGTCTGTTGGGGGATAAGACGCTGGAAGTGGATTTTTTCAAAGGCGCCTTCGAAAAAATCGAGGCTCGACGCCACGGCAGCGGCAGCTGTGGCGAGAAGGCGTCTACGACCAAATCCGGGAGTTGATGCCGCTGCAAGGCAGACTGAGTGTCGAGCGGATGTGCCGGCTGGCCCCAGTGAGCCGGGCTGGTTTCTATCGGTCATTCAAAGAGCAGATGCCGCTGGAAGAAGACATGGAAGTGCGGTCGGCGATCCAGGAGGTTGCCCTCGAACATCGGCGACGCTATGGCTACCGCAGGGTCGCGGCGGAACTCCGCCGGCGGGGGATGGTGGTGAACCACAAGCGCGTGGCGCGGATCATGCGCCAGGACGGGTTGCTCGGGGTCCAACCCCGGGCGTTCGTGGCCACCACGGAGGCCGATCATCCGCTGGAGGTTTACCTCAACCTAGCCGCCCGCATCAAGCTGACCGGGATCAATCAGCTGTGGGTGGCCGACATCACCTACATCCGGCTGAAGGCCGAGTTCGTTTATCTGGCCGTGGTCTTGGACGCCTACTCGCGGAAGGTGGTGGGCTGGGCGCTGGAGAGAACGCTGGCCGCCCGCTTGCCGCTGGCGGCACTGGAGCAGGCGATGGCCGAACGGCAACCGCCGCCCGGCCTGGTCCATCACTCCGATCGCGGTGTGCAGTACGCTTCCGGCGCCTACGTGAGGAGCTTGCGCCGCCAGCAAGCGATCCCCAGCATGAGTCGGCCGGCGAACCCCTACGACAATGCCAGTTGTGAGAGCTTCATCAAGACGCTCAAGCGGGAGGAGATCTACGTCAACGATTATCAGGATCTCGATCACCTGCGCGCGAACATCGAGGACTTCATCGAGCGCTACTACAACCGCTGCCGTCTGCATTCGGCGCTGGGCTATCGGCCCCCCGAGGAGTTCGAGCGGGCCGCCGGGACGAAGGCGGCTTGCGCCGGAGCGACGATGAGTTTTTTTAGGCAGCAGGAGATCTATCGATCCGATGGGAAGGGGTTGCTGAACGAGAAGCCGACCGCAGCCGGCTCCCCGAACCATCGTTTCGATGAGTCTCCGGCCGGCTATTCCTCGGCGGGTTGGTCTCCACCAGAGCCCGCCTCCGCTTCACCCGCCGAGGACCATGCTAGAACAGAAGAGGCTATGGGGAGAAGGAAAAACCATTGAACGGCGAGTGTCGCTACCGCCGATTGTCTCAGCGGAGGGGTTCACCCCAACTCGATGTCGCCACGAATGGCGACACGGCACGCAAGAATGCGTGCGCCACAAACCGAACCCAAAGCGTTTCATGCTTCAGCGGCCCAAACCTAATTGGGACAAGTCAGCGACATGTCCCGTCCTGGGGACCGCCGTTGCCACCTCCCGTGTCCCTACGACCTTCGCTCCCAGATCCCAGGGAGCAATTCGAGCACCTGTGCCCGCTCAGTAAGCGGTATTAGGGCTAACCCAAACACCCCTCAGCCGCCGAAATCGTCGAGGGCGATGTTTTCGGGCTCGACGCCCAGACCATCGAGCATTTTGAAACAGGCCGTCATCATGGGGAGCGGTCCGCAAAGGTAATACTCGATATCTTCGGGTGCGGGATGGTCTTTGAGGTAGTGATCGTAGAGAACTTGATGGATAAAGCCGGTGTAGCCGGTCCAGTTGTCCTCCGGCAGCGACTCGGATAGCGCCAATTGCCAGGTGAAGTTGGGATTTTCGGCCTGGATCTTGTCGAAGTCGTCGATATAGAAGGCTTCCCGCAGGCTCCGCGCTCCATACCAAAAGGAAACCTGACGATTCGTGTGGATGCGAAGGAACTGGTCGAAGATATGAGAGCGCATCGGGGCCATGCCGGCCCCGCCGCCGATGAAGACCATCTCCGCGTTCGTGTCTTTGGCGAAGAACTCGCCAAACGGACCTGAGATCGTCACGTCATCACCGGGCTTCAAGCCAAAGATGAAAGAGGACATCTTCCCCGGTGGAGTCCCCTGGGGTGCGCGCGGGGGCGGTGTGGCGACTCGCACATTCAGCATGATGACGCCTTTTCCCTCGGGGTAGCTCGCCATGGAGTAGGCCCGATTCACAGGCTCGTCGACCGTCGAGGTCAAATCCCAGATGCGGAACTTGTCCCAATCGCCATGAAACTCCTCTTCGACGGCGAAATCCTTGTAGTCAGCCGTATGAGGGGGGCAGGTGATTTGAATGTAGCCGCCGGCGCGAAAAGGTACCTCGTCCCCGGGCGGCAGTTCGAGAACGAGCTCTTTGATAAAAGTTGCCAGGTTGTGATTGGAGCGCACCTTGCACTTCCACTGGCGAACGCTGAAAACCTCGGCGGGCACCCGGATCATCATGTCCTGCTTGACCTTGACCTGGCAGGAGAGCCGCGTACCCTCGCGAAACTCGCCGCGCGTAATGTGGGGGGGGGTCGGTCGGCACGATCGCTCCCCCTCCTGCCATGACGTCGACCTTGCAAACCCCGCAACTGCCTTTGCCGCCACAAGCCGAGGGAATAAAGATTTTCCGGTCCGCCAGCGCGCCCAGCAGCGTGCCGCCCGTTTTCACGCAGACGGCGTTGGCCGCATCATCGTTGATGACGATGTTGACCTCGCCGCCGGCAACGAGCTTGCTTTTGGCGACCATCAACACCACGACCAGCGAAAGAATCATCAAGGTGAACATGAAAAGGCCGAGCGCTACCGTCGTCATGTTTGTGATCCTATGCCGTCGAAAGCGTGTGCCATTGCAACCCCTATAACTGGATCCCCGCGAAGGCCATGAAGCCGATGGCCATCAATCCGGTCAAAACGAACGTCATGCCGAGCCCGCGCAACCCGGCCGGCACGTTGCTGTAGCGCATCCTTTCGCGGATCGACGCCAGGGCGACAATCGCTAGAAACCAACCAATGCCGGATCCGAGGCCGAATACCGTACTTTCGGCGAGCGTGTAGTCGCGCTCGACCATGAACAGCGAAGCGCCCAGGATGGCGCAGTTGACCGCGATGAGGGGCAGGAATACACCGAGAGCTGCGTAGAGCGCCGGAACGAAGCGGTCGAGCGCCATCTCGACAATCTGCACCATCGCCGCGATCGTGCCGATGTAGCACAAGAACCCGAGAAACGACAAGTCGTAGTCGGCCAGCGAGGGATGCAGCCAAGCCATGGCGCCGGGCTCGAGCAGGTATCGGAAGATCAAGTTGTTCATCGGCACCGTCACGGCGAGCACGAAAATCACCGCCGACCCCGGGCCGATCGCCGTATTGACCTTCTTCGAAACGGCCAGGAACGAACACATGCCCAGGAAAAAGGCCAAGGCCATGTTCTCGACAAAAATCGCTTTGACAGCCAGGCTGAGATAGTGCTAGGTCATCGGATCTGTTTTCCCTTATCGATTGTCGTTTGGGCCTTTCGATCGAACGGTCCCGACCCTTCCGAACTTCGCCATCCGCTTCGCCTAGCCCTCCTCCTCGACCTGGTCTTGCTTCCAAGTCCGCAAGGCCCAGATGAACAAACCGATGATGAAAAACGCCCCGGCCGAGGTAACCATGATTCCGTTGGGGTAATACCAGCCGCCTTCATTGACGGAAGGAAGTACGACGTAGCCGAAGATCTTCCCCGCTCCAAACAGCTCGCGGAGCAAGGCCGTAGCGATCAAGATGAGACTGTAGCCCAGGCCGTTGCCGATGCCGTCGATCAGGCTGCTGCCGGGTCCGTTCTGCATCGCGTAGGCCTCGGCGCGGCCCATGATGATGCAGTTAGTGATGATCAGGCCGACGAAGACGGAAAGCTGCTTGCTGATTTCAAACAGATACGCTTTCAACAACTGGTCGGCGACGATCACCAGCGAGGCGATAATCGTCAACTGAACAATGATGCGGATACTTGTCGGGATCTGATTGCGCAGCAAGCTGATGGAGAAGTTCGACAGCGTCAGGACGAAAATCACGGCGCCGCACATGACGATGGCGGTGTCCATCTTGGTGGTCACCGCCAAAGCCGAACAGATTCCCAGCACCTGCAGCGCGATGGGATTGTTCTCAAAAAGCGGATCGAGCAATACTTTTTTCGCCGGTGTCGCCATCAAAACTCTCTTCTTCTGCTTCCATGGTGCTGGTCTGGCTCTCCCGAAACCGTGTGAGGTACGGTGCAAAGCCGGCCTCCCCGAGCCAAAACCGCAGCATATGGGTCACGCCGCGGCTTGTGATCGTCGCGCCGGAAAGACCATCCACCTGGTGAGGGTCCTCTTGCGGAGAACCGGCCCGCCCCTTGATCACCGAGATCACCGGGGATCCCGTGTCGTCAAAGGCCACCCGTCCGGGCCAAAGGGCTTTCCAACTCGGGTTGTCCACTTCCCCTCCCAAGCCCGGCGTTTCGAGGTGCTGGTAGTAGGTCAACCCGCGTATGGTTCTCGTGTCGGCATCGAGCGCCAGGAAGCCGTAGAGCGTGGACCAGAGTCCGTAGCCCTCGACCGGTAAAACGAGCATGCTTACCTCGCCCCTGTTATTGAGCACTTGATAGACGACCGCGTGGTTGGGCAATCGTTTGATAACCGACAGGTTCGGGGGGGCTTCGCGGCTGGTGGCGGGGTCCGCCGCCGCCTTCCGCTGGTCGTAGGCGGCGGTGTCGATGTCGGGAGCCGGCAGGCCGGTTTCCAGCTCGATGGCCACGGCCTCGATCGTGCGGAACCGTTCATTAATGTCTTCCGCACTAAGCCTTTCCGTCGCTTCGGCCAGCCCGGCGGCCATCAACACGTTCTTCATTTTGTCCAGCCGGGCGTTGGCTTGTTGCAGCTCGGAGAGCGAGACCGCCGAAGAGGAAACCAAAATGGCGCAGACCACGCAAACCGCGGCGGCAAACAGAAGCGTGTACTTCACGCTATGCTGCATAGCGCGCCCTCCTGCGTTTGACGTTGGCCTGCACCACGAAGTAGTCGATTAACGCGGCAAACAGATTCATGAACAAGATGGCCAGCATCATGCCTTCCGGGTAAGCCGGGTTCACCACCCGGATCAGAATCGCCAGCACGCCGATCATAAACCCATACATAAATTTTCCAGTATTTGTGTGGGCCGCGGAAACCGGGTCCGTGGCCATGTAAACCGCGCCAAAGGCCCAGCCGCCTAAAGCGAAATGCCAATAAAACGGCACTCCGAACAGGGGATTTGTCTCTGATCCGATGGAATTCAGCAACAGGGAAGCCAGAAACGAACCGACGGCCACGGAAAATATGATCCTCCACGAACCCACGCCACTGACAATCAACACAGCGGCCCCTATCAAGCAGGCCAGCGTCGAGGTTTCTCCCATCGAACCTGGAACCAGCCCCAGGAACGCATCCCACCAGGTCAGACCCTTGTCCAAGACAGCTTGCCCTTGGGCCGCCGCTTCGGCTAGCCAGGTAGCGCCGCTAACGCCGTCAATGCTCGTATCGGCAGTAATCCAGACCTGATCACCGGAAATCTGCGCCGGGTAGGCGAAAAACAAGAAGGCCCGCGAGGTCAGGGCGGGGTTCAAGATATTCATTCCCGTGCCGCCGAAGATTTCTTTGCCGATGACCACCCCGAAGGCGATCCCAACCGCCACCTGCCAGAGTGGGATCGTCGGCGGCAGTATCAGAGGGAACAGCATGCCCGTTACCAGAAAGCCCTCGTTGATCTCATGTTTGCGGACTACGGCGAAAAGGGCTTCACAGTTGCCGTCTACGAAAAAAGTCACGAATAGGACCGGCAAGTAATAAAGGGCGCCGTGGAGGATGCAGGCAAGTAGATCGCCGGGGTCGTAGGCCCCGTAACCCAGCGCCCCCATGGCCTGGGTCTGCCACGTGTCCAGTGGTACAGCGCCGTCGCGGATCGCCAGGTGAGCCTGATAGCCGGTGTTATACATGGCCATGAACACGCACGGCAGCAGGGCGATGACCACGGTCACCATCATGCGCTTCAGGTCGAGGCCGTCGCGCACGTGCGAGGCGCCCTTGGTGACTTTTCCCGGGGTGAAAAGGAACGTGTCTAGGGCTTCGTAGAATGGATGGGCAAATTCGAGCGGCGCCCCCTTTTGGAAGAGTTTCGACTGGGCGTCGAGAATAGACCGCAGGGCCTTCATCAGCCTTCTTTTTCGATCACCGTCAACACCTGGCGGAGCAGCGGGCCGTACTCCATTTTTCCCGGACACACGAAACTACAGAGCGCCAAATCTTCTTCGTCCAGCTCGAGACAACCCAGCTCTTCGGCTTTTTCGACGTCGCCTACGAGCAAGGAGCGAAGCAGAAACGTCGGCAGGATGTCGAGAGGCATCACCCTCTCGTACATACCGATCGGTACCATTGCTCGATCGGAGCCGTTGGTGGTGGTCGTGAAGCGAAACCTTCTGCCGGGAATTAGTCGGGAGACAAAAGTGTTGAAATTGGGTATCCACTTGACTCAGGTGACCCCAAGATGTAGTATGCGCCTTCGTGGAGGATTATCCACGCGACCTGCTCGAGTTCGAGGTACGCTTCGCCAGCGAAGAGGCCTGTCGCGACTATCTGTCCGCGTTGCGCTGGCCGGAGGGTTTCCGCTGTCCGGGATGCGGGCATGAGCGGGCTTGGCCGGTGCGCAAAGTGTGGTTCGAATGCGCTCGCTGCGGGCGGCAGACGTCGGTGACCTCGGGCACGATCTTCCAAGACACACGTAAGCCGCTGCGGCTGTGGTTCCGGGCGATCTGGCACGTCACTTCGCAAAAGAACGGGGTCAGCGCGCTGGGTCTGCAGCGCGTTCTCGGGTTGGGCAGCTATCAAACCGCGTGGACCTGGATGCACAAGCTGCGGCGAGCGATGGTGCGTCCGGGGCGGGAGCGATTGGCGGGCGTAGTCGAGGTCGATGAGACCTATTGGGGCGCTGAGGAAGAGGGTGTGAGCGGCCGGCAGACCGAGCGTAAAGCCTTGATTGCAGTAGCCGCGGAAGAGAGAGGCCGCGGGCTAGGACGGATCCGCATGCAGCGCGTGCGGAACGCATCGGCGGCCAGTTTGATGCCCTTCGTGGAGGAGTCGGTCGAGCCGGGAAGCGTGGTGCACACCGACGGCTGGCTGGGCTACGAGCCGCTGGAGAAGAAGGGCTACCAGCATCGCATCGTCTTTCTGTCGGGCCGCCGCAAGCAGGCCTCGGAATTATTGCCGAGGGTGCACCAAGCGATCTCGTTGCTCAAGCGCTGGCTGCTGGGCACGCACCAAGGCGCGGTTAGCCACGAGCATCTGGACTACTACCTCGACGAGTTTGTGTTCCGCTTCAACCGGCGCAACTCACGCAGCCGGGGAAAACTCTTCTACCGCCTTGTGCAGCAGGCAGTCGCCGTGGACCCAACGCCGTATCGATCGATCGTCGCCGACTGGGACGCTGAGGCCCCGTGAGCCCAACCACAAGATGTTGGGGTTGCCTGAGTCAAGTGGATACCCCATTAGTGTTGATTGTGGAAAACTTATCCGATCCAGGAGCCAGCCAGCCCAGGAATTCCCGCCTGCGGTCTTCAGGAACTACGGAAATCTGGCGATGAAACCGCCCCAGATAGCCGAACACCTCGCCGGAGGCCGTGCGGCCCGACAAAACCGATCCCGAGATGAGGCGGTTTTCGCCGTTGGCGAGTTCGCGCTCGACGAGGTCGTCGGTTGCGGCGCCCAGACGGGTGCGCAGCAGCCGGGGCCGCCGGACCGCCGGTCCGGCGAGCGAAATCACTCGTTCGACGTCGAGTTCGCCCGTACTGAAGAGCTTGCCGATCGCGATCGCATCCTGGTAGTCGAGGTGCCAGACGGTCTTGTTTCGGTCGACAGGATCGAGCCGATGAATATGCACGCCGACCGTGCCTGCCGGGTGAGGACCCCCGAAGTGCTCGAGTCGAAATTGAGCGCCCTCGGGCGCGGTCACCGAGCTGCCCGGCGATGCACAGACGTAAACCGGCCCCTCGGTCAGCTTGGCGAGCGCTGCAAGGCCGCGCTCGAAATCGGCTTCCTTGCCTGCCAGAACCACATCGGGAGTCGGCGCAAGCGGATTCGTGTCGGCCGCCGTGACGAAGACCGAATGCGGCGCCTCGGCCGGATTCGCTGCTCTGCCGAACGGCCTGCCTCGCAACGAAGCCCACAAGCCCGACTCGAGCAACAGATCCTTGACCTCTTGACGCGAAAGGGCCCCGGGATGCTTGCCCGAATAGGAATGAAATGAGGCTCCGTCGCCGCGGCCGGCCAGCTCACCCGCATCCAGCTGGATCACAACCGACTGCAGCGCCCGACGTTCCCCGCGGTTGATGGCCACGACCGTCCCCGAAGCCGGTGAGGTGTGCCGGACTCCGGGGATTTTCTTGTCTTCAAATAGGAGTTGCCCGCGCTGGACCTCATCGCCCACCGAGACATGCATGGTAGGCTTCATGCCGATGTAATCGTCGGCGATCAGCGCTACGCGCCGGGGTTGGGAAGCCTGCACGATTCGCGGTTCCGGCTCGCCTGCTATGGGCAGGTTTAGTCCCTTTTTGATCTTATGAAGACCCATTAAAGCGTCTATTGTTGGATACTACCCGGCTGCTACAGGGCCGTTACTCTACCGGGGTTGCCGATCGTCAGCCTCCCCCGCGGCGCCTGCGACAGTCGGGTCGCCGGTCGCTCACCGTGTGTCGGGAACCGAACCGGCTCTCAGCGTGCAAGCCTTCGACGCGGAGTTTCTACTCGCGACCGCACACACAACTGCGTTTGCAAGATGGTTTTCGGGGCGGCGGCAGCCAATCGCGGGACCTCCCCAACGTCCGACGACATTGGCTCCTTTGTTGCTCTCCTCCCTATGGTCTATCGACGCTTGCCACTTAAAGCTGGAGACTATACGCCGCCCGGGGCTCATCCCAAAGCCCAGCCTTGTCAGTCACATACTGTCTTAAAGCCAGGGATAATGAGTCGGCTGCTGCCCGCAGCCCAAGATGTCAACTGGCAGTTGCTTTCCTACGGTTCGACAACAAGACGCCTGGGGGCGGCACCGTCGCCGACCCAACCGCACGTACCGTTTTAGCGCGATCCCGCTGAGAGATTCTGCGGCAAACGTTTGTTCCGCAAGTACGCAGCGGAGCCACACCTCTGCTGTGCGCAAAGGCGTAGCAGCCCGTGGCAGGTAGGCGTCCACAGCCGGCTTGCCGAACATAACCGCACAAAGATGAAATGAGGCGGCTCGTCATCGGGGGAAGTGAGCTAAACTTCCCCCAGCGGGCTTCGCCCCGCTGCGCGGTGGACGGGGACGTTCCGGCCGGCTGCCCGAAAGCATCGAGCATTCCCGGATCTCAGCCGGGCTGCCGGTAGCGTGCATCTCAGATCCTCGCCGGCGAGCTAAGGTGTTTTCCGAGCCGGCGGACCTCAATTACGATTCCTGTCTCAAGCAGAACCCTGATGAGACCCGTCGATGGTTTTCCTATAATAGAGGAGGAGTGACGGACCGGATGGGTGAGCCGGCCACCTCAAAACTGCCGCCGGCCGCTGAGCTGACTGCAAGCGAGCCATCGTGCCTGATCTACCTCAACGGCGAAGAACGAAGGGTTCAGCAGGGATCCACAATTTCTTTGCTGTTGGCTGAACTCAAACTGGCGGAAGACCAGGTCGCCGTGGAGATGGATCGGACGATCGTGCGACGCCCTGAGTGGCATTCAACTGAGATACACTCTGGCGCGGCGATCGAAGTGGTCCATTTCGTGGGCGGGGGATAAACAGAAATATTTCCTCCCACAGGACAAAAAGAACTACCCAGAACACTCCGGCTTGTCGTACAATCTCATAGTCCCTTTGCCTCGAACCGAATGAGATCGACCATGCCGAAAGGGAAGAAGCCTAGTTCCTCTGAGCGTCCCCAACCCACCGGTACCTTCACTAGCCATGACGTGACGCGCATCACAGGCGTGACCCTACGTCAATTGCAGTGGTGGGATGAACAGGGCGTCATCAGTCCCATGCAGCGCGGTCACCGCCGACTGTACCAACTCCATGAGGTTATCGAAGTCAGCCTGATCACAGAACTCAGACGCAAGGGGATTTCGCTGCAGAAGATTCGACGCGTCCTTAAGTTTCTGCAAAAGGAGTTGGGGAAAGGCCTCTTCGAGTCTGTCCAGAATGGTCATGAAGTCCACTTACTGACCGACGGTAAGAATCTCTACCTCGAAGACGACCATCGACGGATCGTCGATATCCTCAATAACGCCAATCAGCCGATGATTTCGGTTTGCGTATCGGATCAAATCAGGCGCCTCTCCACGCCCATCGGTCTGAAGAAGGCAATGAAGTCGGACACCCGAGCCACGCCGGCCCGATCGGCTCGCGCTTCCTAGCACAGCCCCGCGCGCCTACCATTCCAGGGAGAAGGGCCCGGTTCAGACCCTGGCGGGTCTCGGAGTGTCGGGAGGCGGCCGCAGTCTCGCCCAAATAACGCAACTCACATCCACGTTTGACCCGGTTTCCGCGTCATCCCTGTGTGGCCCGGATCTCCAGGGAGGGGTGTCGTGCGCTTGCGGCGGTTCTCGTTCTGGCGGTCCCTGCGGGCGCCGAACAGCAGCTGAAGGGCGTGCTGTCGAGGATCGAAAGACGCTATAACAGCCTGGCAACGCTCGTTCTACAGTTCGAGCACACCTGGTCGTACGCTAGCCGGCCCCGACGGCAGGAAGAAGGCACGCTCTACTTGCGCCGTCCTTTGAAAATGAGCTGGGAGTACACAAAGCCGGCCGGGAAGTTGCTCGTCGGAGACGGCGAGGTCCTTCACATGTACAACCCGCAAGCCAACCAGGTTCGGCGCCTCAAACTCAGCGAAACTGGCGACCTGAGAGCGCCTTTGGCGTTCCTGCTAGGCCGTCTTCGGTTCCGAAAACTCTTCCGTAACCTGCGCGTCGAACGGAGGGACGAAAAAAGCATTCTTGTCGGAGAAGGCCGATCCGGCAACGAAGCGTATCGCCGGGTGGAGTTCACCTATGACCCGCGGGACTTCCGTTTGCTTCACCTCCGGGTGATTGGTCAAGACGAATCCATCAATGCCTTCCGTTTCGAGAACGAACGGATCAATGTGCCGCTGGACCCAAGCCGCTTCCACTTCCAGCCGCCACCCGAGGCCGAAATCATCAACGACTTCCGCGACCGGGAGGTTCGATGATGGCCGAGTTCGTCTGCAAGTTCGCCGACCTCGACGGACGAGTCCGGCAGCAAGTGGAATCGGCCGAATCGGAAGATGAGCTGCGCCGGCGATATGGCGATCGCGGCCTGTTGCTCTACTCTGTCAAACCGCGGCGCGCCCTCCGCGGCATCCAGTTCGAGACCCTTCGGCGGCGCGGCGGCCGCCTCAATCTCGAGCAGTTCCTGATCTTCAACAGGCAGTTCGTTACCTTGACTCGAGCAGGCTTGCCGATTTTGAAGTCACTTGAACTGCTGGCTGCCAACACGAAAAACCGACGGCTGGGCGGCTACCTTGACGCCATTCGCGGCGAGGTGAAGACCGGGGTCGCGCTCTCGGAAGCCTTTCGTAGCCAGGGCATATTCCCTCCGATCTACACAACGTCGTTGATGGCGGGTGAGAAGAGCGGCAGCCTGCCGGATGTCATTGATCGATACGTGCAATACCAGAAGCTCGCACTTGGGGTGCGCAAGAAGATCCTCGTTTCGTTGATCTATCCCTGCGTTCTGGTCACGTTAGTGCTGACTCTGGTGGTTTTTCTGGTGACTTATGTCGTTCCCGAGTTCGCGACTCTCTACAACAGCATGGACGCACCGTTGCCCTACATGACGGAACTGCTCGTGGCGTTCGGTGTCACCCTAAGCGAGAACCTGTTGCTAATCGCAGGTGTGTTGCTAGCGATCGTAGTCCTGGGCGCGGCGTTGGTGCGCTCGGAGAGTGTTCGCACCCGTTTGGATCGCCTCAAGATTAGGATCCCGCTATTTGGCTCCATCTGGATCAAGTATCGGGTGTCTCAGCTTTGCCGCCTGTTGAGCACTCTGTTGGCCGGGGGCATTCCACTGCTGCAGGCGCTCGAAACGACCGGCGAATCGCTGGGGTCGAAAATGCTACAGCAGGCGGTCATGGGGTCTCGTAGGATGGTGAAGGAGGGCCAATCCCTGTCGCAGGGTATGAGCGAGGCCGGCATCTTCCCTTCGCTTGCGATCGAGATGGTCCATGTTGGGGAGTCGACCGGCGCTTTGCCGGAAATGCTGAATTCCGTCGCCGAATTCTTCGACGACGACGTCAGCACGCGGATGGCGGCGGTTCTAGCGCTCCTCGAACCTGCAATTATGATTTTCATGGGTATTTTCGTCGCCTTTGTGCTGATATCGCTTTACTTGCCGATCTTCAGCCTGGCGGAAAGGATCTAGGAGCTTACGTGGTGTACATATCGGCGGCGATTCGCCCCCGCAAGGCACCTCCCACGAGGCTTTGTTGAAAAATGGCAAGTCCAGAACAACCATTGCAAAAAGACCCGCAAGCCGAAGAACAAGAAGCGCGGGCCGTAGCGAAGCGCTACCGCTACGAGTTCCTCGACTTGGGAGAAGTACACATTGACGCCGATCTGTTTCGATCCATCCCGGTCGAGTTGATGTTCCGCCACCACTTTGTCCCCGTGCAGTCGGTCAACGGCAGCTTGGAGATCGCCATCGCCGACCCGCGGCAGTTGCCCGCGTTCGATGAGATCTCGCTGCTTTTGGGGAAGAAGATCCGTATCAAGGTCGCCACGCTCTCGCAGATCAGTGACCTGTTGAAGAAGACCGAACAATCGCAGCGCGTCTTGGAAGAGGTCACCGAGGGCTTCGTCCTTGACGTCGTGCGGGAGGAAGCAGCCGGTGACGAAACGATCTCGATCGAGAAGCTGACGGGCGACACAGACATCAGCCCCGTCATACGCTTGGTCGACACAACGATCTTCAACGCCCTCGAACGCCGGGCCAGCGACATCCACATCGAGACCCGCAGCGACGAAGTGGCCATCAAATACCGCATCGATGGTGTACTGCACTATGCCATGCCACCGATCTCGCGGGACTGGCACCAGACGATCATCTCGCGCATCAAGGTCATGTCGGAGCTCGACATCGCGGAAAACCGTATTCCCCAAGACGGGCGTTTTCGTGTGCGCTACAAAGGACGCCAGATCGACTTCCGCGTCTCGATCATGCCCACCGTCCACGGCGAAGACGCCGTATTGCGCGTCCTTGACAAGGAGTCGATGAGCGAGAAGTTTCACCAGCTCTCACTCGCTGTTGTGGGCTTCTCGGAACAGGATTTGCGAAAGTTTGCGCGTTACATTCGGGAGCCTTATGGCATGGTTCTCGTCACCGGTCCAACTGGCAGCGGGAAGACGACGACACTCTATGCCGCGCTGAGCGACGTCAAGACCGACGAAGACAAGATCGTCACCATCGAAGACCCGGTCGAGTACCAAATCAAGGGCATCACCCAAATTCCGGTCAACGAAAAGAAAGGGCTAACGTTCTCCCGTGGTTTGCGCTCGATCCTACGCCACGACCCCGACAAAATCATGGTCGGTGAGATTCGAGACACCGAGACCGCCCAGATCGCCATCCAGTCAGCGCTCACAGGCCACTTGGTGTTCACCACCGTCCACGCCAACAATGTGGTGGACGTACTGGGACGCTTCCTCAACATGGGTGTCGAGGCGTATAACTTCGTCTCGGCACTCAACTGCATCCTGGCTCAAAGGTTGGTCCGAGTTATTTGTGAACACTGTAAGATCCGGAAGCAGTATCCGGACTCGGTTCTCGAAGAGTCGAGATTGGCTCCCGCCCAGTGGCGAGACTTTGAATTCGCCGAAGGGGAAGGATGTATCGAGTGTGCCGGAACCGGCTATCGGGGTCGAACCGCGATCCACGAATTACTCGACATGAAGGATCGCATTCGGGCATTGATTCTGGATAAGAAGCCTTCGTCGGAGATCAGCCGCGCCGCTCGTGAAGAAGGCATGACCACGCTTCGAGAGTCGGCCGTGGAAAGAGTGCGCGACGGAATCACTACGCTGCGAGAGATCAACAAGGTGACGTTTATCGAGTAGATGCTCCAACGACTCAAATATCTGGTACAAGATCCGCCGCCGCCGCTGGTGTTTGAAATCAGCGAGCGGTCCGTGACTGCGGTGCGACGGCACTCGAGAGGCCTCGATGTGGAGGCGAAGGCCGAACGGGAACTCGCCGAGGGCACGATTCTATCTTCGCCAGGAAAGCAGAACGTACAATCGCCGGACGAGCTTGAGCAGGCCGTGGAGAGCCTGTTTCAAGAGCTGGGCCCGGCGAAGCGGCCTGATGCGGCCCTGCTTTTACCCGATGCCTGCGCGCGCCTTACAACACTCGACTTCGACCAACTTCCCGGAGATGGGAAAGAGCGGCTGGAGCTGATCCGATTGCGCCTGAAAAAAACCCTGCCGTTTGACGCTACGCTGGCGCGGATCGCCTACCAGGCACAGCGCACAACGGCCGGATGGGCCTTACTTATCGCGGTGACGCTCCCCGAAGTTGTCAAGCAGTATGAAACTCCGTTACAGAAGGTGGGACTCGATCCCGGTTTTGTGGCGGTCTCGGCAGCCTCGGCGCTGAACTTGGTCCCGGCCGATGGTATGGTCCTGTTCGTTAAGCTCGCCGCGCGGTCGCTGACGATCGCCGCGGTTGAAGAGGGCATCGTCCGCTTGGTTCGAACGGTCGAACTTGCGCCCGATGCCGATCGGTCCGCTTCCGAGGTGCTGGAAGAGATGGCGATCGATCTGTTCCCTACCACCGTGTTCGTGGCCGACAATCTTGGTGCGCCCGTAGCGAAGGCGGTCTTGTGTGGCTTTGATCATCTTCTGCCGGCTGCGGTCCCGTACTTTTCAAGCGAGTTGGGTGTTGATGTCGAGCCGCTGCGTTCTCCCTATGGCGTGATCGAAGGCCAAGAAGCAGGAATCTGGGGTTACCTGAGTACCCAGTAGGACTTACGCCATGAGCATAACACTCAATCTCGCGACGCAGCCTTTCGGCCGAACGCGCCTGTTCTGGTTGCTGAGCGGGATCTCCAGCGTGGTGCTCGCAACGACGGCGGTGTGGCTCTTGACAGTGTATTTCCAGGAAAACGAGATTCCGCCGGAGCTTCTCATGCAGGAGCGTCAACTTCGCTCCGAGTTGAACACCTTGTCGGCGAGCGAGCGCCAACTCAGGGCCACGCTGGAAGAGCCGGCCAATGGCGACGTCCTTGAGCGCTCGCTGTTCCTTAACGAGTTGCTCTATCGCAAGGGTATCTCGTGGACACGCACCTTCGCGGATCTTGAGAAGATATTGCCGCCTCGGGTGCAGATGTTTCAAATCCGCCCCCAGGTTACGTCCTACCACAAGGTGTTGCTCGAGATGCAGGTGGGTGCGGAGACTCCAAAGGATTTCATTGAGTTGCTCAAGGTGCTCGAATCTTCGGAATTGTTCGGCGCGGCGGACTTGCGTGGAAACTCGCCGCCAACCGAGAACCAACCTCTGTTTCGATACCAACTGATGGTGAGCTATGACCAGCAGCTCTAGCCCGCTTTTCTCACCACGTGGCGAGGCGAAGTGCGTGAGAAGCCCGTCAGTACAAGGCGCGTGCCGCTCGGCGCGCGGAAGCGTACTTGAACAGTACGTTGAGCACGGCGAGCAAGCGCAACGCAGTAATGGCGGGCTTATTGTGTGCTTCGATCGTCAGGGGGTGAGAAATGCGGGCTAAGATCGGTCTGTCTACGTCTTGGCTGGCTTCACTACTGCGTCAGGTCACGCCAACACACGTTTGTGCCCTGCTAGGGCTGATCCTGCTGTTCGATCTTGTGTTCTATTTCTTTGCGGTAAGGCCCCTTAGTGCGCGAGAGCAGGAGAAACGGGCGTTAATCTCGACTTTGTCACAGCAGGTGGAAGAAAGGACCGAGCAGGTCGCGAAACTGAAGCTGGTTGTCGACAAGGTGGAACAGGCCCGCAGCCAGGGGGACAAGCTGATCGAAGAGATCACCCTGGTTCGTCGAACGACCTTCTCGACTTTGGTCGCCGAGCTTGATGGTGCGGCCCAGGAGTCGGGCGTTGAAGCGCGCGAGAGCGCCTACGACGTCCAGCCGATCGAGGGCGCCGAACAATACGGGATGGTCACCATAAGCGCCAACTTTCGGGGGCGCTACGAGAACCTGGTGAAGTTCCTGAATCGGCTCGACCGCTCAGAGAACTTTCTCATTATCGAATCGCTAGGGGCGGCGCCGCGAGCCGATTCCGAAGAGCTGAATGTAACGATGAAGATCGACACTTTCGTGCGAGAGTTATGAAACTAGGGGCGGAGCGCAACAAAATCATAGTGCTGGCGGTGGCGTCGACCGTCGCGGCAGGGACGGTCTACCTGCAGTTCTTCGCCGGAGAAGAAGCCACGCCGACGAGGCGACGACCCGCCGCGGTGACTCGCAGTTCGGCTCCCGCAAGGGCCCCGCGTCAAAGGCGTGCCTCAGCCCCGCCGCGCCAGGTTCGAGGGCAGAGCTTCCGTCCCACGTTTCACAGGGCGGATTCAGACGAACCGCTTGATCCTATGACCGTCGATCCGACTCTGCAAACGGATTTGCTCGCCAAGGTGCGCTCGGTGGAGTTCGAGGGCATCGAGCGCAATCTGTTTCGGTTTGGCGAGCGCAAGAAGCTGGTCGCTTCACCTTCGGCGGAAGAGATCAAGCAGTCCCAAGAGCGCTTGAAGAAGCTCCAGGCACAGAAGGCGAAGACGATCAAGAAGAAGCGGGGCGCTCGAAAACCGACGGCGCCCCCCATTGAGTGGAAATATTACGGTTTCGCTAATTCCCGCCGCGACACGAGGAAGCGGGCGTTTCTGCTGGACGGTGAAGAGATCTTCGTTGCGACGGAAGGCGATGTTTTCAAGAAACGCTATCGTATTGTGCGCATCGGGATCAACTCGATCGTCATTGAGGACATGCAGTTCAAAGAGGAGCAGAAGTTGCCGTTGGAGGAAAGCTAGTGGTGCCTCGATGTGGCGCGCGCATTCTTGGATGCCGGGTCGTCGTTCGTGGCGAGTCGGGCGCCAGCCGAACGATCGTTGCTAGCATGAAAGAAGATGATGATGCGAGGGCGCACGGTGAGAGCTAAACCGTCCGGCAGAGCGGGGCGCCAAGGCTTCGTTCTTCTGAGCCTGCTGTTTTTCGTCGCCGCCATCGCCATTCAGGTCGCGATCTCGCTGCCTCAGGCGGCCATGCAGGCCCAGAGGGTCCGCGAAGAGAGGCTGATCTATCGCGGCAAACAGTACAAGCGGGCCGTGCAGCTTTATTTCCGCAAATACCAGAAGTACCCGGAAAAGATAGACGACCTCGAAGAGACCAATGGCCAGCGGTTCTTGCGCCGCCGCTACAAAGATCCTTTGACCGGCGAAGACGAGTGGCGTCTCGTCCACATGGGAGCGGACGGACGCATGGCCGATTCGCTCATCTACGACACCGAGGAGGAAGAGGGCCAGGAGGGCTCTTCCCTCTACCGTGGCACTCGCCCGAGCGTGCCGATGGGATCGTCCGTTGGGTTCCAGGGCTACTCGGCAGGGCTTACCACGCCTGACGGTCGCTTCCGAGGCGCGGAGCGGGCGCGGGCCGTTAGGCAGTCCGCCGCCCCCACCATTCCCGGCCAATCGGCTCCCGGCGCCTACGGTGGAACCGGGCAACCGGGCTACGAGGGCGAGCTCGACCCCAACAACCCCAACCCATCGCCCTACGGTATTGCGCCTGGGCAGCCGGGACAGCCCGGCCAAGCAGGTCAACCCGGAGCGGGAGGTCAGCCCGTCACGGGCCAATACCCAGGCTATTCGCGAGTGCTGCCCGGCCAGGTTCCGCCCACTGCCGGTCAGCGAGCCGGGAACCGGCAGAGGCTTCCTGGGCCCTTCGGGGCCCAACTCGGCACAGGCTATCCCCGGGGAGCGACGAATAGGCCGCTGTCTAATCGGACAGGTTTCGGGGGTCAAGGCTTTGGCTCTGCCGGAGGACAGCCCGCCCCTGGACGACGAACTAGCCCGCCACAAGGGTTTGGTGCGCCGGGCATGAACCAGCAAGCCGCCAACGTCATCGGTAGACTCCTGACCCAGCCGCGGCCTGGAGGTCTCCAAGGACTCCGTGGCCGCGGAGGATCGACCTCCGGACAGGTTGGCTTCAGCAAGGGAATCGCTGGTGTGGCCAGCAAGGTAGAGGACCGTGGCGTCATGGTCTACGAGGGACGCGAAAACTACAACGAATGGGAATTCGTCTACGACTACCGTCAGGACCAGGGCTTCGGGGCGGCAGGTGCTGGGGTCCCGGGAACCATGGCGGGCCAGCGGCCTGCTGGGGGCCAGCCTGGTTTGACGTCGGGCGGTTTCATGACCGCCAGACCCGGCGCGGTCGGAGGCGCCCGGACAGGCGCTGGAGCCTTCGGAAGCAGCTCGCCTTCGGGGTCACGAAGGACCGGCTCGCCCTACGGAGCGGGAGGAGCGCCCTCTCCCTACGGTCAAAGGCGGCCTAGGCGGCCGGGCTTCGCTCCCAACTTTACCGGTGTCCCAACCGGCGGCTCTCCCTCCCCCTATTCACCCGGTAGGGACCGGCGCCAGCCATCACAGCGGCCCGGAGCAGGTATGCTGGGGCCCGGATCGCCCTATCCCGCTCCACCGCCGATTCCGGGAATCACAGCCCCGCTCCAAGACAGTAGCGGCGCGCCCGGCTCTCCGGACGCCCGCTCCCGGCGCTGAGTTCCGCCACCGGTGAAGAATGCAGGGACAAACACTCCTGTTGTCCTAGCCGCCGTCAGGCGGCTCGCTGAGCTGCACGTTCTTTCCTGCGTCGCCGCTTCGCGGTGAAGGACCGGCAGAGCAGGCGAGCCCCGGACAGAACCGTGCCCGTCAGGGCGCGGGAGCCGCGAAGCGGCGGCAGGATTATAGCCCAGGGTGGAGCGAAGCGGAACCCTGGGTACGAATGCAACAGCCCAACAAGCACTGTAAGGGCGCAGGAAAACACCACATCCGAGAACCGGACAGAGCCCCGCTCGTTAGGGCTCGGGAGCCGCGAAGCGGCGGTAGGATTATAGCCTAGGGTGGAGCCGGAACGGCGGAACCCTAGGTGACGGCCCGGGCCCCGACGAGCCCTGAAAGGGCGGCAGGAAACACTCATCGCCACAAGAAACGCTCCTCATATTCAAGTTCGTTCCACTTCAACAACGAGAAATTCGTCCTTGAACGAGGAAAACATCGACGCCAAACCGTTGTGGGACGACCACCTTCGCGGCCAACCAAACGGCAGAACAGGCAACAACCGAACAGAGATGAAATGAGGAGGCTCGTCATCCGGGGGGAGTGAGCTAAACTTCCCCGAGTAGGCTTCGCGCGCCTTCATCACCGTGCGGTCCAATTGCGTTTCGAGCGAAGGGGGCTCGACCGGGTTCAACATCTCGGGTAAGCGCAGTCCCAACTCCGCCAGCCGCTCGGCGTCCGTGCGGTCGTCCTTCGACAGCGATGGCGTGATCAGCGCCAGGCGGTGCGTGTCGGCCAGCAGCGGTTCGTGCGTCCAGCCGCCCCAGCAAACGGTACACCCAGTTCGAGTGACAACCGGCTTCCCACACCACCCGCATCCCGGCCCACTCCCCGAAGTAGCGCTCGAAGGCCGCCAGCGAGGTGCGCAGCTTCTTGCGCTCGACTACGTTTCCGTCGAGATCGATCAGGCAGACGAAACTGTGCTTGTCCCCCAGATCCAACCCCGCCACGACGTTAATTCCCTGTTCGATCCGCTGCTTCTTCGACAAACTCTCTATCCTTTTGCTATCGTTCTTCATGGCTCGTCATCCATCCTTATCTTTTCCCTAGTAGGAAGATTTTGTGGTTGTCCCGCCCACAAAAGCGCGGGGCCAACCTGCGGGGGAAGTTTAGCTCACTTCCCCCCGGATGACGAGCCTCCTCATTTCATCTCTGTTCGGTTGTTGCCTGCTCTGTCGTGTGGTTCAGAGGCGAAGGTGGTTGGCCCAACGGTCTGGCGTCAACGTTTTCCTGCGCCCCCGCGGGGCTTGTGAGGTTGTCACTCTTCTGATCCAGGGCTGATCGCCCTGGGCTACTGTCCGATGCCCCTTCGGGGCTGATTTGCGCTAGAATCCTGCCTCGGAACTCCCAAAATCGAGCCGCAGGCGTTGGCCCGCGGGCCCGCAAACCAACCTACGAAACAAGCCCGGTAGGAAGCGAAGCCTCAGATCCCGTAGGCGACCCCGAATTGACTGGCAACGTAGTCTCGCATGGCCGCTGCATAGAGCTCGTTGCTGCGGCGGCGGATGAGGCTTTCCTCGCGCTTCGGGTAGGCGAGGTGCTCCAGTTCGTGGAGAAAGACTGTCAGAAGTGCAGTGTGGAACCGGCGGTATTCCAGCTCCGCCAGGGAAGCTTCGTCACGTTCGTATTCATCCGCTGAAACGGCCAAACCGGAGAGCGGCAGTGGCTCCCAAGAGCGAATTGCCTCCACAGCTAGGTCCATTTCGCCGACCCGGCGTCCTGTGTCGGACATGAGGCGGCGCGCCAAACGGCTTTCCGTGCCCGGCAGGTGGCGGTGTCCGAGGCAGGTGCAGGCATTGCGGGGCCGCAACTCGGCCACGACCAGCGTCGGCACTTTTTCCAATACATCGCGGTAGCTGTCGCGTAACCGGCGCGTCAGAGAAGGGTAGGTGCTACACAGCGCCGACTGGAGTGAGGTCGCAAATCCCAGGCGACCACGAGGATAGCTGGCAACCACCAGAGGCAACTCGTCTCCGGCACGTATCAGCATTTGGTCGCGACCTCGGATTCGGTCGATCACCTCGGCAAGCAGTCCCCGCGAATGGATGCGCAGCGGCCTTTTCATCGATCCCTCATTTTCATCATAGCGCGTGAAAAAAACGGGGTCAGTCGCGTCAGCAGGTTGAGCCCGCGTACGCGAATCTGAGGCTGAGGTGATTTTTTCACAGCTTTCAGCCCCCGTTTTTATCGGCTTTCCGGCGTGCGGTTTGACGCCCCTGAAACGATTCCCTATGCTGCTAGTAGAGGCGTTTCGCTCTCCCCCTAATGGCCTATTACACACGGCGCGGCCCAATCGCATTCGGACCTGGGGGCAGAGTCCCTCCGGCCATCAAGTGGCTGCTGATATCCAATTCGGTGATCTTTGTCCTCTACTTTCTCGCCATGCAGCTAGAGATCATCTCGCTCGTATGGCTGTTCCGCGCCCTGAGTTTGACACCGGATTGGGTCGTGAAGGGCGCGATCCTCTGGCAGCCGGTTACTTACCTGTTTTTGCACAGCCCCCACGGCTTTGGTCATATCTTGTTCAATATGCTCATGTTGTGGATGTTCGGCTCCGATCTGGAGCGGGATTGGGGGACCAGACGCTTCGTAAACTTCTACCTCTTCTGCGGCATCGGGGCGGGTCTGTGTGATGTCGCGGCCCGATTCCTGTGGGCTCCCTCCCAGCTACACATCCCCACGATCGGAGCATCCGGCGCCATCTATGGTGTCCTGTTGGCGTATGGTCTGCTGTACCCGAACCGTACTATTCTCTTCTGGTTTCTCTTCCCGATCCCGGCGCGTATTTTCGTGCTGATTCTTGGGGGCATCGCCTTCCTGTCAACCTTTGGGGCCAGCGGCAGCAGGATCAGTCATATGGCACATCTAGGAGGCATGGCCTTCGGGTACTTTTATCTCCGCTACCAGCCGGGTTTTCTCAACATCGATTGGGTGGACAGCTATCGACGGTGGCAGCGGCGGCGGGCCCAGCGCAGATTCGAAGTCTACATGCGGAAGAAAGATCGGCCAGGCCCGGGCCCCTGGGTCAACTAAGCAGTCCGTTTCATAAGTTCGGTCACGTATATTTAGAAGGGAACTTCGGGCACGGCATGCCGTGCCCCTACATTTCCAGGCGCCCCACAGATCGGTAGGGGCACAGCATGCTGTGCCCGCCTGCACTCGCCCGAAACGTGAGTGTATTTATGAAACCGACCACTAAGCGACAGGCGTCTTCCCACGTCAAGGACTTTCGAAGCCTTGACTCCCCCTGACGTTGCTCCTACAATAAAGCCGCAGGAGACAATATGCCGCTATTCGATCTGCAAGCTCCCATTGGGCTGTTTCTGCCATCACTGGGCGTGCCCGAGCTGTTGGTCGTGCTCGGTATTGCCGTGCTACTGTTTGGTGGCCGCAAGATCCCCGAGATCGGCAAGGGGCTCGGGGAAGGTATTCGCCAGTTCAAAGCGTCTCTAAAAGGCGACGACAAGGCGGAAAAAGGCGAGGCCGAACAAAAGGACAGCCAGCCTCAGCAGTCCTCGTAGCCTGAGGCTTTACCTCTCTCCTAGGTCTTCTGTATCCTCAAGCGAACCTACCCTTGGGGCTCTTGTGTGAAGGGCCCAATACGTGTGCTTGGGCTCCTTGCGTGAAGGAACCAAGCGGTTCTTCGCCCCCGGGAGGGGGGGGCTCGTTGAAATAAGAGGCGTCCCATCCGACAGCCAAGCCGGATGGGCAGAACCTCAATTCATCCAAGGTGAGGGTTATCTCTTCTTCTTGGGTGGAACAATCGCGTCCTTGGCTGCTTTGGCGACGCGGAATTTGACGACCTTCTTGGCTGGAATCTTGATCTGCTCGCCGGTCGCCGGATTACGGCCAATTCTAGCCTTCCGGTCGGATCTGACTAGCCGACCGATGCCCGGAACTATGAACACACCGCTCTTTTTGGTCTGCTTGACGGCCATGTCCGCTAGGTTCTCGAGAAATCCTTTAGCGACTTTCTTGCTGACGTCAGACTTCTCGGCGAGAGCAGCCACGATCTGTGACTGCGTCATCTTAGTTGCTGCTGCTGCTTTCTTTGCCATGATTCTCCTTTTCCTGATGCCCAACAACCGTGTGGTCGAGGCAAGTTGGGAAGTTGCGCGAGAACTTGTGTTCAATGATAGGAAACTTTAGATCCATTGTAAAGAAAACACCTGCTCAAAGCCCCATTTTTATTGGGTTTGAAGACATTGCGGCTTCAAAGTGCATCTTATTGGCTCCTCGGGGCGGGCAGTTCGTTCGATACCGAACCTGATCGTACTCGATGAACCTCGCTTGAAACGGCCACCGAGGAAGCTCCGCTCGACCGCCGTATAATTAGGAAAGCTTGATCGGCATGACGACACCTTCTCCCATACACGTCATCGGTGGAGGGTTGGCAGGGTCGGAGGCTGCCTACCAGATCGCGCGCCTCGGCAGGCCCGTCAGACTCTGCGAGATGCGGCCCGAAGCCGCCACGGCCGCTCACCAGACCGCGGACCTGGCCGAGCTGGTTTGCAGCAATTCGCTGAAAAGCGAGCTGTCGAACGCGGCTCCCTGGCTCCTGAAACAAGAATTGCGGCTTATGGGATCGCTTTCGATGGCGGCGGCAGCCGGCGCCCGTGTACCCGGAGGGAACGCGTTAACGGTCGACCGTCGGATTTTCTCCCGACGGGTTACCGAGGCTGTCGAGAGAGAATCGTTGATCGAAATATGTCGCGAGGAGATCCGCCAACTGCCCCTCGACGAGATCGTCATCGTCGCCACGGGTCCGCTGACGAGCGATGCGCTGGCGAATTCGATCGTGGCTGTCACGGGCAGCGAGCGTTTGTTTTTCTACGATTCGATCAGCCCGATCGTCGACGCCGAGACGATCGACATGGACATTGTGTTTCGGGGTTCGCGCTACGACAGGTCGATCGACGGCACCGACGACTACCTCAACTGCCCGTTTTCAAAACCTGAGTATCTGCGCTTCCACCAAGCGCTGTTGGAGGCGCAGCAGCACCAAGGCCACGATTTCGACAAGCCGAACTATTTTGAAGGTTGCCTGCCCCTTGAAGAGCTGGCGTGCCGTGGAACCGACACGCTTCGTTTCGGACCGATGAAACCGGTGGGACTGCGCGATCCCCGAACGGGTCGGATGCCCTACGCGGTGGTACAACTTCGTCAGGAAGACCTGCGGGCCGGCTCCTACAACCTCGTTGGCTTTCAGAATCATCTCAAGTACCCAGAGCAAAAGCGCATTCTGCGGATGATCCCGGGCTTGGAACAAGCTGAGCTCTTGCGCTACGGGCAAATCCATCGAAACACCTACATCAACGCGCCGGCGCTGTTGTCATCCACGCTGAGCCTTCGTGAACACCCCAACGTCTTCTTCGCCGGCCAGATCTCCGGCGTCGAAGGTTACGTCGAGGCAATGGCCACCGGATTGATGGCGGGCTGGAACGCGGCTCGACTTGCCGACGGGGTCGAGCCCGTCGCTTGGCCTCGCGAAACGGCTCACGGTTCGCTTGGAGGCTACGTCTCGGGCGCGAACCCAGCCAATTACCAGCCGGCCAACATCACCTTCGATCTGCTGCCCCCGTTGCCACCCGAAGAGCATCAAGCGTTGCGGCGAGATCGCAAAGCTCGACGCGCACGGCAGTGTGAGAGAGCGCTGGCCGCCCTGGAAGTATTCTTGGAGCAATATGCTCCGGTCGAACACTACGTTGGCCGCTGAGGTCGGCCGCTTCCTCGAGTCGCTGGCTCGGGCGAACCTTTCGCTTCATACCCGCCGCAGCTACGCGTCGGACCTCAAGCAATTCGCCGAGTACTTCTCGCTGTCGGGAAGGGCAGCCCCCGCTCCTTCGGAATTCGATGCGCTGAAGATCCGCGAATTCATGGCTGCATGCTACCGGCGCGGCAATAGCAACCGCTCGGTGGCTCGGAAGCTCTCCGCGCTGCGCTCTTTTTTCGACTTCCTGGTCCGGGAAGGGGTGATCCCGCACAGTCCCGCAAAGCTGGTTGCGACGCCCAAGACTCCGAAGACCCTGCCGGCGGTGATGACCGCGGAAGAGACGAATGCCCTCATTGACGGCCTCCCGCGGCAAGAGGGTAATGACAAGGATGCTGCGCGGCTGGCTAGGGACCGGCTGATCTTCGAGCTGCTTTACGGCAGCGGACTCCGAGTGGGAGAGCTGGTGGGGCTCAATCTAGACGATCTTGACCGGGGCGAAAGGTGGATTCGTGTGCGCGGGAAAGGCCGCAAAGAACGTCTTGTCCCCTTCGGCCGCACGGCGGGCGAAGCGCTTGATCGTTATCTCCAAGCCCGGTCGGCGACGGATCAAAGGGCGCTGTTGCTCAACTCGCGAAGAGGGCGTCTGACGGCTCGAAGCGTTGAGCGGATCGTCAAGCGCTACGCCCTTGCGTTGATGGGAGATCCCAGCCTCCACCCGCACTCCCTGCGGCACGCCTTCGCCACGCACCTGCTCAGCGATGGCGCCGACCTGCGGGCCATTCAAGAATTGCTCGGCCACGCCAGCCTCTCGACCACCCAGAAATACACCCAGCTCTCGCTCGAGGAGCTGATGAAGATCTACGATCGCAGCCACCCGAAGGCGTGAAACTTCGAAGACCCACATAAGCTGCACAGGCATTCTTGCCTGTCCAGCTCCGCGCGCGGATGAGTTTGGGCCGGCAGGAATGCCTATCCCACCTCGCTCCGGAGCCTATGTCGCCAGCGCCGCCACTTGCCGCTCGCTCCGAGCGTATTGCTCCAGCGCCTCGGCGATCCGCTGACAGGCGTGGCCGTCACCGAAGGGGTTATGCCGCTTTGACATCTCGTCGTAGTGCGCCGGGTCGTCCAGAAGACGGCTGGCCTGCTCGACAATTCGCGCCCGATCGGCTCCGACCACCAGGGCCGTGACCGCCTCAACAGCCTCGGGGCGTTCGGTGATCTCTCGCATCACCAACACGGGCTTTCCCAAGGATGGTGCTTCTTCTTGGATCCCGCCCGAATCAGTCAGAACGAAGTGACAGCGCATAAGAATGTCAATCAGCGGGATGTAGTCGATAGGATCGAGCAACTCAATGCCCGGAACTTCCGCCAGCCTTCGGTGCACCGCCTCCTGAACGTTGGGATTGCGGTGCACCGGGTATACGATCTGCACGTCTGGTCGGCGGGCGAGATCCACCAATGCCTCACAGATTTGGTCAAAGCCTTCTCCGAAGCTCTCCCGGCGGTGGGCGGTCACCAGAATCAGCTTTCGTGCAGGGTCGAGGAAAGGCCACGAAGGTCGCGGGAGGTGTCCGGACTCGAGCGCCTTCCGCATCGAAAGCAGAGCGTCGATTACCGTATTCCCCGTGACGAAGATGGATTGCTCGTCGACCGCCTCCCGTCGCAGGTTCTCCGCCGCCAGCTGTGTCGGGGCGAAATGGAGGCGGCTCAGGCGGCTGGTCAGCGTCCGGTTCATCTCTTCTGGGAACGGACTGTGAGTGTTGCCTGTCCGCAGACCGGCTTCGACGTGGCCAACAGGCACCTTGGTATAGAAAGCAGCCAACGCCGCCGCAAACGTTGTCGTCGTATCTCCCTGTACGAGAACCATGTCCGGCTGCTCTTCAAGAAGAATCTGCTCTAAACCTCGCAAGGCTGCTGTTGTAACGTCAAACAACGACTGTTCCGGCTTCATGAGGTTCAGATCCCGGTCTGGAGTGACCCCGAAGGCCTCGAGCACTTGGTCCAGCAGGGAGCGGTGCTGCGCCGTTACACAAGTGCGGACTGCGAACGATGCGGGAAGCTTTTGAAGGTGCTGGATGAGGACGCAGAGCTTGATCGCCTCGGGACGGGTGCCGAACACGACGAGCACGCGGAGAGGCGACATATTAGTTCATCATAGCCAAGATCTTCGCGATCTCCTCGATGTTCTGTTTGACCTCGGCGGCGTCCTCGGCCCGCGGTCGTAAAGAGAGATAGGTCTCGAAATCCTTCCGGGCTTGGCCGTAGCGGCGGAGCTGGAAATTGAGCTTTCCGCGCAGCTTGACCTCTTCCGCCGAAGCTGGGGAGAGCGCGAGTACTGCCTCCTGCGTGAGGAGAGCTTTGCGGTGCCGGCCGGTTTTGAAGTAGATGCCCTTCAGATTGTTCAGCATGCGGAGGATAATGTAGCGCTCGTCGACGGCCGCGAAATCAGTGTCGGTGAGCTCGGTGGCGGTCCCTAAGACCGACGCCACCAGATGACGGCAGCCCTTACCCTCCAATAGTTGCCCCTGATGAAAAGGGTCGATATAGAAGATGTCGTCGCCGTCGTCGTACTTGACGATGAAGTGTCCCGGGAGGCCGACCCCGAAGACCGGAAGCTCCAGGCGGCGGGCGATTTCCAGGTAGACGACGCACAAGGTAATGGGTATCCCCGTCCGCCGGTCGATCACGTCGTTGAGGAAGCTGTTGCGTGGATCGTAGTAATCCGCCTCGTTGCCGTGAAAACCTTGCTCCTCGAAGAGGCAGCGGTTGATGGCGCTGATGGTGGAGGGCGGGCTGGCGTGGTGCGACAGGCGAGAGCGGATCGAACGAGCAAAGGCAGCGAGTTTCTTTCGATACGGATCAGGGTCCAAGTCCGGATATTCGAGCTGTGCCAACACAAGGGCTGCGCGTCCCAGATCGACTTCGGACCGCGGTTTTCCCAAAAGCTGACTCAGCTGCTCTGCCGGCGTCCCAGACATAGAAGCTCTACCAGGATAGCGTGAGTGGCGCATTGTCAAGTGAATGACCCCGCGGCGGCGTTGCTCTGAAGGGCGCCTGGGTTTCGTCCTTTCAGCACGCACACAATCCCGTTGGATAGCTACCGAGAAATAACTTCGCATCCAGCAATGTAGCCATCAGAGCCTCCGCACGCAGTCGGTGAACGGGCCAAAACCGAGTCTGATCAGGGGCCTACCGGGATCCCGACCGGATAGGTGGTGACAAGGCTTGTTCTCGCTATCTATTCTTCTGGACCGAGGGAATGGGGTACCTTTCGGGGTTGGACTCCTAGTGCTGGATGAAACGTGCCTTCCGACCGTAACTGGGTTGTAGGTCTAGACGAACTCTCACGTTTGCCCCGGGGGCGCCGTCAGACGGGAGTCAGGAATGAGTTGCTCGGTCGTGGTGCTATTGGTCCGAATGACTCGGCAGGATACGATTGCTGCAATCTGAAGTTCAACTCGGCGATCCGGATTCCAGGTTCCGCAACGTTGGAGCCCACTCGTGGCACCGGCCATGTTTGCCGCGCCGAACATTCGTTGGCTCCGGTATACTGAGGGCTAGCGGTGTTCAGCTTTAAGAGATTTATTGCGGTTACAACGCTCGGCGCCCTGGTTGGGCTGAACGGAGGGGGCATTCTACTGGCCTACTCCGAGGCTGGTTTGGCTGAAGGCGAAAGTTGCAGCCGCTCGTGCTGCAACCTGGGTAAAGCCGGGGCCGCCTACGCATCGTCGTGTTGCCGGCTACGCTGCCATGAGGATACGGGGGAGTCGAACTCCGAGCCCGCTCGTGAGCAGATTTCCTTAAAGAAGGCGGACACGCGAGGGGTGCTTCTCAGGACCCTCTCGAACCTGCTTCTCGTCACACATACGGGTCGGCTGTCGTCTGACCAGGACAATCACGTTCCTGACGACGGCCATCCGGATCTCCACGTCAAACACTCCGTCTTTCTAGTCTAGATCGCTCCTTCAACAGGATTAGTGCGTCTTGACTTCGGCGCAGGCCTTTGCCTGCGGCCGGCAGCATGGTCCATGGAGGGAGCAAATGATCAGAGCACGTTTTGGCGGCGTCCTATTGACGCTGGTCCTGCTCGAAGCCCCAGTCTTCGGGCAGTTCGAAGGGGATCCCCTGCGGCTTGACCGCCTATTGGAAGAGGCTCGTTTCAGCAATCCGCGACTCAAGGCCGCGAGAGCCCGATGGGAGGCGGCGACAAAACGCCCCTCGCAAGAAGGGACGCTGCCCGATCCTCGGGTGTCTGTCCGGAACTTCGGTGTCGGTCGGCCGGTCTCCACGCTCAATGTAAGCGACTTCGCCTTCGTCAGCCTTGGCGTATCGCAGGAGTTGCCTTTTCCCGGCAAGCTGAAGCTGCGGAAGAACGTGGCTCTGGAGGAGGCGCGGGCTGAGGAGCAACGCTACCGGCAGCTCGAACTCGACGTCCTGTCGCAGGTCAAGCTGCACTACTACGACTACTACTACTTCGCGAAAGCTTTGGAGACTGTGGCGAAGGACCGCGATCTGCTGAAGAAGTTCGTCAAGATCTCCGAAGCCCGATACGCCGTCGGAAAAGGAACTCAGCAGGACATCCTACGCGCCCAACTGGAACTAACCCTGTTGCGGGACCGCGAGGAGGTGTTCCGGCAAGAGCGGTACAGTGCTGTGGCGGCGATCAACACGCTGCTGGACCGGTCACCCGACGACCCGCTAGGGCCGCCAGCGGAGTTGGAACAAGCTCCGTTTCCAACGGAGGTGACGGGACTGTATCAGCAAGCTCAACAGCATTCACCGGCTTTGCGGGCTCAGGAGCACGAGGTGAGCCGGAACGCGGCCGCTCTCAACCTGTCTCGAAAGGGTTACCGGCCGGACTTCCGCGTGGGCTTTGAGTGGCAGCATACCGGATCGATGTTCCGGGACTACTACGTCGCGGCGTTCGAGGCGAAAATCCCGCTCTACTTCTGGCGCAAGCAACGTCTGGGCGTGGAGGAGGCTGCCTCGAAGCTAGTCGAAGCTCGGCATACGTACCAGGCCAGAACGCGTGACCTGCTGTTCCAGATCAAAGACCAGTACTTGATGGCCCGTGCTGCTGACCGGCTGGTATCGCTCTACAAGACTGCGATTATTCCGCAGGCGACACTTGCCCTGGAGTCTGCGATCTCAGCCTACGAGGTCGGCTCGGCGGATTTTCTGACGTTAATCAGCGCCGCCACCGTGCTCCTCGACTACGAGCTGGAGTACTACAAGCAGCTCGCCGCGTATCAGCAAGCGCTGGCTCGGATGGAGCCCGCGGTCGGCAAGACGCTTATTCCATGAAGGGAGACGAGGATGGCCCGCAAACGAACAGTTCTGATCACAGCGTTGGCGGCGGTTTGTATCGCCGCTGCCTTCGGCTTAGGGTGGCGTTTAGGCAGAGGCGACCACCCCGTGGACGCCGCTCTCCATGAACACGACCTTCAACCGGTGAAAGCTGACGGGGGAGAAATCGAATACTGGACCTGCACCATGCACCCCTCCGTGAAGATGAAGGGCCCCGGCAAATGCCCTATCTGCGCGATGGATCTGGTTGCGGTCAAAAAGCAGGCGGCTGCAACAAAACACGAGCACGACCTGCAACCGGTTACGAACGAAGAGGGCGAAATCGAGTACTGGACCTGCACCATGCATCCTTCCGTGAAGATGAAGGAGCCCGGGAAGTGTCCTATTTGCGCGATGGATCTGGTCCCTGTCCGCAAGGAATCTGGAGGCGCGGGAGAGGGGCGCACGACCGAGTCCGCGCGGGCAGTTCCTGAGAAGTCGCTGTTCACCGTCGATCCGCGGCGGCAGCAGATGATCGGAGTTCGCACCGACGCTGTGGCGACGCGCAGGCTCGACCGCACGATCTCGACGATCGGGCGGGTCAGCCTGGATGAGCGGCGCATCACACACGTCCACACGAAGTTCAGCGGATGGATCAGCAAGGTTTTCGTCGATTACACCTGGCAGCATGTGCGCAAAGGCGAGCCTCTGTTCACGATCTACAGTCCGGAGTTGGTTTCGACGCAAGAGGAGTATCTGCTCGCGGTCAAGGCCCAAGCAACGCTCGGCGATCACGCCATCCAAGAAGTTTCCGGCGGGGCCCACTCGCTCTTGAAAGCCGCTCGGCGACGTCTGCTGCTGTGGGACATTTCCGAAGATCAGATCGAGAAACTCGCTCGAAGCGGTGAGGTGCAGAAAGACCTCGTGGTCCACTCCCCGGCAGAAGGCCACGTAAGCCACCGGAACGCTTTCGAGAACATGCGGGTCGAACCCGGCACGAAGATCTACACGATCGCCGACCATTCCCTTGTGTGGGTTCACGTTGAAATCTACGAACACGACATTTCTCTCGTGCGCCTCGGACAGCACGCTTCGATGACGGTCGAAAGCTATCCGGATCGACGGTTCTTTGGAAAGGTCACCTACATCGAGCCTCACGTGATGGAGCAGACGCGCACGATGAAAGTGCGTTTGGAGTTCCCGAACGAGGACCTTACTCTCAAGCCCGGCATGTACTCGGACGTAAAGCTGAATGTGCCGAGCCGCACGGTCGTCGCGGTCCCCGAAAGCGCCGTTCTGCGGACCGGCGAGCGGGATATCGTATTCGTGGATCACGGCGAAGGGCGCATGGAATTGCGTCAAGTCCAACTAGGTGGACTTGCCGGCGACTACTACGCGGTTCTGAAGGGTCTGAAGGTCGGCGAGAAGATCGTTGTTGCCGGGAACTTTCTGATTGACGCCGAAAGCAAGGTCCAAGGCGTGATCGCGAACTGGGAAGGAGATCCACGGCCGTGATCAACGCCATTATCGACTACTGTACCCGCAACCGTTTTCTAGTCCTCCTGTTGGCCGGCTTCCTGACGGCTTGGGGCGGGTGGGCCATCTACAACATCTCGCTCGACGCGATCCCCGATCTCTCGGACGTGCAAGTGATCGTTTTTACGGAATGGCAGGGACGCAGCCCGGACTTGGTCGAAGACCAGATCACCTATCCCATCGTTACATCACTGCTGGGCACGCCCAAGGTGCAGTTTGTTCGAGGGCAATCGTTCTTTGGGCTGTCATTCGTTTACGTGATCTTCGAGGACGGCACGGACATGTATTGGGCCCGAAGCCGCGTCCTCGAATACATGCAGAGCATGCTGGGAAACCTCCCTGAGGGGGTCACGCCGACGTTGGGGCCCGACGCTACCGGTGTCGGTTGGGTCTACCAGTACGCCCTCGTGGACGAGAGCGGGCAACACAACCTGCAAGAGCTGCGCAGCTTTCAAGACTGGTATCTGCGCTACTGGCTGCAAGCGGTGCCCGGTGTCGCCGAGGTCGCCAGTGTCGGCGGCTACGTGAAGCAGTATCAGGTGAACCTCGATCCGAACAAGCTTCGTGCTTACAAGGTACCGATTCGCCGTGTCATCGACGCCGTGCGGCGCAGTAACAACGACGTCGGCGGGCGGGTCCTGGAAATTGCCGGGACGGAGTATTTCGTGCGGGGACGAGGTTACATCCAGTCCCCTCGGGATATCGAGAACATTCCCGTGGGCACCGACGGGCAAGGGACCCCGATCTACATCCGGGACCTGGGACACGTCACGCTGGGGCCGGACATCCGGCGCGGCTTGGCCGAGTTGAATGGAAGAGGCGAAGTGGTAGGCGGCATTGTCGTCATGCGGTATGGCGAAAACGCCCTGGAGGTGATCGATCGCGTCAAACAGCGGCTTCAGGAAGTCGAAGCGTCCCTTCCACCCGGGGTGAAGGTCGTGCCGACGTATGACCGCTCGGACCTTATCAAGCGGTCGATTGCGACGCTCGAGGACACGCTCAAGGAAGAGATCGCCATTGTCAGCATCATCATCGTTCTCTTTCTGTTGCACATTCCAAGTGCGCTGCTGCCGATCATTGTGATCCCGATCGCCGTCGTCCTCTCGTTCATCCCGATGTACTACATGAACCTGACGGCGAACATCATGTCGTTGGGCGGAATCGCCATCGCCATCGGCGTGCTCGTGGACGCCGCCATCGTGATCGTTGAACAGGTTCGCAAGAAACTGGAGCACTGGGACGCCGAGGGCCGGAAGGAACCGTACCAGCCGCTGGTCATCCAGGCAGTGAAGGAGGTGGCCGGACCGAGCTTCTTCTCGCTGCTGGTGATCGCCGTCTCGTTCTTGCCGATCTTCACCCTCGCGGCTCAAGAGGGGCGACTGTTCAAGCCGCTGGCGTTCACGAAGAACTTCTCGATGGCCTTTGCGGCGGTCCTGGCCATCACGCTTATGCCGGCGCTGATCACCTTGGTCACACGAGCAGAACCTTTTTCGTTTCGTCCCAGGTGGCTGGCCCGAATCGTGAATGCCGTCTGGGTAGGTAAGATCTATTCCGAGGAGAGGCATCCTCTCAGTCGACCGCTGATCGCTGCGTACCGGCCGGTCGTAGAGCTTGCCCTGCGATTCCGTTGGGCCGTCATTGCGCTTGCCGTGGTGGCGGTGGCGCTGACCGTTCCGATCTATCAGAGGCTCGGCTCCGAGTTCATGCCGCCCCTGAACGAAGGCTCGATCTTGTTCATGCCAACGGCGGTTCCGGGGATGTCGATCACCGAGGCCACTCGGATTCTCCAAACCCAGGACAAGATCTTGGCGCAGTTTCCCGAGGTCGAGAGTGTGTTCGGCAAGATCGGCCGATCGCGCACTCCTACGGACCCGGCGCCGCTGAGCATGGTGGAAACGACGATCCTGCTCAAGCCGCAAGACGAATGGAGGCAGGTCGAGCAGCAACGATGGTACTCCAGTTGGGCACCGGACTTCATAAAGGACTGGCTGCGCGAGCTGTGGCCCGAGGCGCGCCCGATGACCTGGGACGAGTTGGTGGCCGACATGGGTCCGCATGTTCGGTTCCCGGGCATGGCGAACATCTGGTGGATGCCGGTGCAGACCCGCACGGAAATGTTAGCCACGGGAATGCGCGGCAACCTCGGGATCAAGGTCTTCGGGCCCGAGCTAGCGACGATCGAAGAGATCGCTGTCGAAATTGAAGAGGCGTTGCGGAACGTTGCCGGAACGCGGAGTGTGTTTGCGGAGCGCGTAACCGGGGGTTACTACGTCGACTTTGAGATTCGCCGCGAAGCCGCGGCGCGATACGGACTGACCGTCGGCGACGTGGAAGACGTAATCGAGACGGCGATCGGCGGAAAGAACATCGCCCAGACGGTCGAGGGGCGTGAACGCTACCCCATCAACGTCCGTTACCTGCGCGAGTTCCGGGACGACGTTGAGAAGCTGCGCGACGTGTTGATCGCCACGCCGGCTGGGGCCCACATACCGATGTCCCTCGTCGCGGACATCCGCTACAGCAAGGGGCCGCCGCAGATTCGCAACGAGAACGGGCAGGTTGTCGGTTACGTGTTTGTCGACGTGCAGCACAAGGACTATGAAGGCTACATCCGCCAGGCTCAGCAGATCGTGCGTGAGAAGGTGACGCTGCCTGCGGGCTATCGGATTGAATGGGCGGGCCAGTACAAATACCTGCTGCGGACGCGCGAGCACCTCAAGGTGATTCTCCCGCTGACGCTGTTTATCGTCATCGTGCTGCTGTACCTGAACACGGGGTCCGGCGTTAAGACGGCCATCGTCCTGCTGGCAGTGCCCTTCTCCGCCATCGGAGCCATCTGGCTGCTGTACTTGCTCGGCTACAACATGAGCGTCGCCGTTTGGGTCGGACTGATTGCCCTCCTCGGCGTTGCTGCTGAAACCGGGGTGTTCATGCTGCTCTACCTCGATTTGGCCTTCGACGACCGAAAAAAGAAAGGCCTGATGAGGTCGATGGGAGACCTCAAGGAGGCAATCATCGAAGGCGCTGTAAAACGTGTGCGGCCCAAAGTGATGACGGTTGCCACGACGTTCATTGCGCTTGTGCCGATCATGTGGTCGGAGGGAACGGGGTCAGACGTTATGCGTCGGATCGCCGCACCGATGGTCGGCGGAATCCTGACGTCGTTCCTCATGGAGTTGGTGGTATACCCGCCGATCTACCAGATCTGGCGGGGGTTCGAGGTCCGGCGGGCTCAACGGGAGGCTCATCATGTGTAGAGTTGCTGCATTTTTGTTAGTAGCGGTTGTCACCGGTCCCCTGGCCCGCGGCGAGTTCCGCTATGAGGTGAGTCGGGACAAGTTCTGGGGAGGCGAAGCGGGTGCGCTGACGATCGACCGTAGCGGTGTGCATTACCGAAGCAAGAACGAGAAAACGGTTCTTGACTTTGCGTTTGACGACATCCGAGAAGCGGACGTGTCCGATCCGCGGAAGGTGCGGCTTTTTAGTTACGAACGAGCGAAGAAGCGCCTCGCGCGGCCTAGACTGTACCAGTTCAAGATTCTTGAGGGAACCACGGGAGAGGCGCTCGCGGAGTTCCTTGCCGAACGACTGGAGCGGCCTGTGGTCGGCGCTTATGGAATTCAGGGGGGTGCCGGCGGGATTCCCGCCTATCACCGTCACGTTCTGGGCGGGTGCGATGGGACCCTTCGTTTTGACAGGGACGCTATCCGGTTCGACAGCATGAACCGGAAGCACTCAAGAACCTGGGTCCACGCGGACATCGAAACGATCGGAACAATGGACCCGTTCCATTTCCGATTAACGACCTATACCGAAACCTACAACTTTGATCTGAAGCAGCGCCTGTCACCGGAGGACTACCGGTCGGTTTGGCACAGCTTGTACTCACAAGCGAGTACCCATGGGCCTTCGCCGCGATAAGCGGAGCCGCGAACGTCAGGGAGCGGTCGGTCCCCCTCAAGAGTCCGCTCCTGCCACCAGCTTCAGGCCCACCCAAGGGGATCAAAAACCCCGGGTTTTCGACGGAGCCGGAACCAAACAGAGCCGCGAACGCAAGTGAGCCGTTGTCTCAGCCAGTCACACCACTTCCAAAATCTCACCTCTCTCATTCCACGCCACTTACCGTACCTGACCCACGGGAACCCCGTAACCCCAACGTACCCTGGAATTGGAGCCTCTGCTCCCGCGAAAGGAATAATAATCATGACTACACAGGCCCAAACCAAAGCTAACCGTAACAACGCCAAGAAATCCACCGGTCCCCGCACCGAGGACGGCAAAGCCCGCGTGGCGAAGAACGCCCTCAAACACGGACTTCTCGCCCGCGATACCGTCCTGCCCGGCGAGGACCCCGCCGAGTTCGACCGCCAACTCTCGGCCCTCGAAGCCGACATCCATCCTGCCAACTCCCTCGAATTCGAACTCGTTCGCCAAATCGCCGACGCCCAATGGCGTCCGATTCTTTTGTGGCGCACGCTTCCAGCGTGCCGCGTCGAGATTCCTCTCGACGTCTGGGGCCATTCTGTGACCCTAGTTTCAGTAACTTACCGAAAACGACCAAACAAACCCAATCTCGCCGAACCTCCATGAGATCAACCGCCGACTGCCGGTCGATCAACGACAGAGCCGCGGGCGGCAGCCCGCGGTCAAGCGCCCCAGGAATACTGTCTGGGTCAGGGGAGACACGACTATTGCTCGTGGGTGGGTCGTCGTTTACCGCTGCCTGGCCCCAGGGTCCCATGTTTCACCAACCACAAACGACCAAACAAAGCCAATTTCAAACAACCCAGCGGGAATCAATGGGTTACGGCGGGTTTCCCAGTACCACGGGACCACCCGGCTTGGCAAAACCCGACAGATCGCTCCACCGGGATACGAGGGAGCCTTTGCCTAAGGGCAAGTGGCCCCGAGGACCAGCAACAGGCGACAACGGACCAGCGAAGCTACCGAGCAACAAAATGACCAAGCAAACCCAATTCTACATAACTGCCATCGATCCGGCAGCTTACAAGGCAGGTTGGAGCTCCAGAGGATAACTGGCGGAGAAGTCCCCCTCCCTTGAGGTCGCAAAGGGGACATAATGGACGCAATGAGAAACGCACTCTGGGCTTTGGTTGTTTTGGCCCTCTCGTCATGCGGTTCAACGACGTACGATCTCGTGATTCGGGGAGGCCGCGTCATGGACCCCGAAACGGGACTCGACGCCGTTCGCAACGTGGGAATTCAAGGCAACGAGATCGCAGTGCTCTCGATAAACTGTCCTCGGACTTGATGCAGGAGGGGGGGCCCGAAGCGGGGGAAGGGCTTCGGAAAGTGAGCTGAAACAGGGCGTTTCGGGGGGGGGGGGGGTACGTCACAATCTACGTCACAATCGCCGAGATCGGCACACCGCGAAGCTTGTAAGACATTGAAAAGATTGGTCGGGGCGGAGGGATTTGAACCCCCGGCTTCCTGCTCCCAAAGCAGGTTCCACCGCAGACCCCGAATCCTCTGTTTTCAACTACTTACGTTTCAATGATTTACGGGCAGTGTGTTGAAACCTGTTGAAACTTGTTGTTCTGTGAGGCTTTGGACAGCTACAAAATCGACTACAGTGGCGAATCTGGGCCGTGCCCACCACCGTCGTTCCGAGTCGGTTAATCCCGTTCCAAATCTATGTGAGGAATCTGCTTGACGAGCCTCCGGTAACGGGTCCAGAACCTGCGGAATGGAGGGCGGGCTAGCACGGCAGCGTCCGATTCCGCCTCTCCGACAGCTGCATCGCGTGAGATACAACTCCGGACAAGAGAACAGGTTAGAGTCCGGTCGAGTTTTTGGACACTACGACCTGGACGAGTTCACGTTCCGCTTCAACCGGCGGACCTCGTGGTCGCGGGGCAAACTTTTCTATCGCCTCCTCCAGCAGGCGGTCGCCGCCGACCCTGCTCCCCATAAGACGATGGTCGAGGCCACCTGGGCCGGCACCCCCACCCCCAAGATGTAGTGGCTGCTGGAGTCAACTAAATACCCCATTGAAATTTTTCAGTAGCTATTCTGTGCTAGATTGAAACCGCCTTCTCCCAAACCAGCCTGGCAGAGGCTCCGCAGATGGCCTCCCCAGCCGCTAGGGTTTACGGATGGCGCACGACAGATTGGTTGGATTGCCCTTCAGCAGGCCCTGCCGAAAACCTCCCAGGAATCCATCGCCAGCCACGGGCGAAAATACAGCGCTTAACGGGAGTCTCCAAGGCCTCCCTAAAACAGTTGGTTTCGGTCGTGTAGTACACCTCTCGACTGTTAAGTGCGTGATGTCCCCCCCCCCGTAGCGAACGCCCGTTGAGAATCAGTGGGGCCGTGATGTCTGAGGGCCTAGTCGTCAGGCGCGAACCATTCTTACAGTACCGAGCCGGTCTCTCATGGCTCATAGTACCTCGGAGGTGAATTACGTATGTCCTTCGTCGCCTTGACGGGAGGATGTCCGGATTTCCGTTGAAAGGCGACGACTCTCCGCTTGCATAGTTTACGCAGCCTGAGGCGGAGCCGCAGAGTGCGGTTGCCGTCCCGCCAGCGCCCGCAACAGAGCCGGCAGGTCACGATACCCTTTCACCTTGCGGAAGTTTCCCTCCGCCGTCCACAATGCCGAGCCCACCCAGCGCTCGATGTGATCCCCTCCTCGCCAACGCTTCACGCGACGACAAACCGTCTCCACCACGGAAAACGCCGACTCGATCGGATTTGTCGTGGCGAACGTGCGCCGCAGCAAGTCCGGCAGCGGCAGACGGTGAACCGTCAAAGTGTCCTCCATGCCCTCGGCCAACGAACGCGCCGCCGAGGGGTTGAGCTCCATCAACTCGCGGTGCAGCTTTTCCAGCGTGCGTTTCGCATCAGCCGTCGAGGTCATCGCGTAAGCGTTCGCCAGCTTGCGATCGATCGTGTCGCGATACTCCTCGGTCAGGTGAGAAGCGACGTCGGCCAACGAACGCGCCGCCGAGGGGTGCGACGCTTATGCAGTTGGCAACGCTGGATCAGCGCCGACTCGCCGGCGTGTTGTTTCACCGCTTTCACCAACGCTTTGGCGCCGTCGACGACGTAGAGTCGCGGCAGCGTGAAGTCGCCGCCTCGTTCTTCGAGATCGCTCAATAGTTCGCCGACGACCGTGGCGTTCTCGCTGGCGCCTTGGCGCAGGCCCAGCACCGTTTTCCGCCCGTCAACATTGACTCCCAACGCCACGATGAAGTGTTGGGAATGGAACTCAATGCCGTCGATGTAGATCGCGCACAAGCACAATTCGTCGAGTCTGCGTTCGATCAGCTGGCGGAGCTTCTGGCGGCTGACGCGAACGAAATGCTCGCTCACGGCGGACTTCTCGATGCCGTAGGCAGCGACGAACTGGCGCACGACCGGGGCGTAGTTGCGCGTCGAGAGGCCGAGCATGAGCTTATCCCAGACGGCTTCGTCGAGCGGTTCGCCGCGACGGAACAACTCGTAGCTGCCGAGGGTTTGCTCGCGGCCGTCGGTTGTACGCAGGCGCGGCCGATCGAGGGGCGCTTTCTGACCGTCGACGACGGCGAAGCATTTTTCGCGGCCCCAGCGGTAGGCTTGCTCGTCTTGTCGGCGAGCGCAGCGGTCGCCGGCGAGCTGGCGCACTTCGTCTTCCATGACGAGTTGCATCAGCTCGAGCCCGGCTTGGCGCATCAGTCGGCCGACGCCTTCTTGCAGCGCGGCAGCGACCTCCTTCAGCGGCAGGTGCAGTTGGACCTCCACTTGCCCTTCTTCGGCGTGTTTTTGGAATCGGCGGACCGCTTTCTCGCGGTCGATCTGGTATCTTCTTTTCACAGCGACTCTCCTTTCGAAACGATTCGAACTTCCACCCCGAGCCTACCTCAGGCTCGGGTCGGAGAGTCGCTGCTTTCTACGGCTTTACGGACATCCTCCTTGACGGGAGCATTTTCTCATCGAAGGATGAGCCTGAAGACGGGGGTTGGGGCTTTTTGAGTCGCTGGGGCTCCTTTCGGGCTTTTTGATTTTGAGTTTTGGGAAGGGGAGAATCGTCGTCGGGGTTGTGGGATTGTGGGAATCGCGGAGCGATTTCCAAGGGCGGTGGGAAACGAAGGGAAACCTGGTTTTGGTTTTCCTCGTTTTCCATCGCCCGTCATTTCCACAGCCCTCTTCCTGTTGTTCAGCACGGCGTGTTCGCGGAACGGAAACTGGCAAACAGCTTCTGCTTGGCTCGCTGCATCCGGCGGGCCGCCGCCGTGTCGCTTTCGGCCTGGGCAATGCGGCCCAGAGCCTCCAGCCTCTGCCCTGGCTTGAGATAGCTGGCGGCCTCGGGCAACTTCTCGAAAGATTCCCAAGGCGTCTGGTAGTGGCGGTACACCCGCTTCTGCTTGCCTTTGGCGTCGGTCTTGATCTCGGGCTGTCCGCAGGGCCGGTGGAAGTTCAAATAGGGATTGAAGTGCTGTTGGTAGAAGCGCTGGATGCGCCCCGCGTGCGGCGCCGCGATGTACGTATATCCCATGTGTTTGCGGATCACCGCGCCGTTTTTCGATTCCACCAAGCCGTTGTCGTTGGAGTGCCGCGGACGCGACTTGGTCTGTTCGATCAGCAGCTTGTTCAATAGCTTCTCCACCGTGCGATTGAGGAACTCGCTGCCGTTGTCGGAATGGAAGCCGCGGATACGAAAGGGAAACTGCTCGATCATGGCTTTCAGCAACGGCTCCAGCCAGGCTTCACTGATCGCGGGCGTGGCGCCGACCACTTGCCACTGGGTGACTTCATCCACGGCATTGATGTGGTAGACGCCCTTGACGCCATCGCGATCCCCTTGATGCACCGTATCCACTCGCAGAAAGCCGGGTTGGCCTTGCGGGTCGGGCCGGCGCCGCTCGCCGATCGACACCGCCGTGGGCCGGGTCTTGGTGAAATGCAGCCGCCGCTGGCGGTAGGCTCTGCGCCGCCGCAGGCGATAGATCTGGGCCACCGAGATCCCCGCCAGCCGCTCGTATTCGCGCCGCTGGTACTGCTGGTATTCCCGCTCGAGGATCTTGCGCGTGGCCGGGCCGCTGAGGGTTTCGTGGGCCTCGTCCACCGCCGCCAGCAGTTCGACGTCGGCGGGCGTGTACTTGCGGGCAAAGCGATGCCGCCGGTAGCGGGCGGGTTGGAGTTCTCCGCCCTGCCGGTACTGCTGGATCAGCCGCGTGATTTGCGCCCGGCTCAGTCCGGTCATCTTGACCAGATACTGCCGCAGCAGCCCTTTGTCGGCGCGGTTCTGGCGGCTGTAGCCGTGCTGGCGAAGCGTGCGCGCCACCCACGTGTAGATCTCGGCCCGCCCTTTGCCTTTGAATCGAATCTCCTCGCTGGAGTGGAGAAACTGCTGGATCTGTTGCAGGTTCAGCTTGCTGGTGTTTTGCACTTGGATAGTCAATTCCCAGCATGCCCACTCCCCGATCCTTCAGGCTCATCTTGTGTGAGAAACAAACTCCTCGTTCAGACTCATCTTGCATGAGACAAGACTACGGGGTGACAAAAAGTAATGTACAGTGTCTATTTGAAAATCTTAGCGCTGAAAAAATGTTAGTACTATGTACTGTCCTGGTCGGGTGTTGGGTTTCCGGTTGCATCTGGCCTTTTCCGTGTAGTAACCGGGGCGACCCAACTTTTCTGAGATAAGCAAAAAGGAGATATCAACAATAGAAGAACTTGATGAAATGTATCGTGCCGGTGTTCGCACTGGCGCTTGTAATGGGCGGTGTGCCCGCGTACGCGAGCCATTGCGATGACCCTGGCGAAAATGATATTGGCAGTGGCCGTGAGCGGGGCTGCTCAGGCATTGGAGGTGTGACCGCTACGGACCTCAACGACGACGATTGCTTCGCCGGTAGACTCAGTCGTATCGCGGTCGACAACGATGATAACCACAAGGGCAAGGGCGATTCCGAAGACCTGGACGACGACGGTATTAGCGACTCCATGGAGGAGTGCATCAACGACGCGCTCATCGGCCACTGTGGCGATGTCGACCAGGACGATGCCGGCGACATCGATGTCGATAACATTAGTAACTTCTCCAAGAACCGCACGCGATTTGACGTGGACTTCGACAACACCAGCACCCTTTGCTTTGTCACCGAGTGCAGCGACGGGATCGACAATGACTCTACAGAAGGGACTGATTATCCGAACGACCCCGATTGCACCAGCTACAGCGACGACAATGAAACGGACCCCGATTGTCAGGATACCAACGACGGCGATTGCAGCGGTTCGCTGGACTCCTAGAGGAGCGAGACTTTCTCTACCCTTTAGTTAGCCCCCGGTGCGCATCGCGCCGAGGACTAACTTTTGTGTTGTCGCGGACCGCAAACCTCTCGTATGGCAGAGGTCTTCATGAATCATCGAAGCCTCGGCCTCCTCCTCTCTGTTTGTAGTCTCGCCATTACCTTCTTTTCGGGGCCGTCTTCGCTGCACGCCGACGATTGGGTCGCCGGTTCGATCTATCAGTTTCAGGACGATTCTCGAAGACCGGTTCGTGCCGCCTACGTTTCGGTCCGGTCTCTCGACGGCCGCTTGCTGGCTACTTCCCGCAGCGCCCCTGACGGCTCCTACACACTGCAAGGCTTGCCTCCTTTCCGCATCGTCCTGGCGTCGTCGCGCTCCGGGTTCTATACGGTTCGCGCGGCGGGGCGCGCGGGTACGCGTGTGGTGGTGGATTGCACCTTAGGGTGCGCCGAGCAGGCGTACGACTTTGAGTTGGTTCGAGGGGGGAGGGTTAGCGGTGCGGTCGTTGACGGACTGGGCGAGCCCGTCGAGGGAGCGCGAGTTTCGGCCCGGCTGCTCGGTGTGTCGATGCCGGGGAAACAGGGCCTCGCCAAAGATACAACGGATGATCGAGGGCGGTTTCGCCTTGCCGGGTTGCGTGGCGGAGTGTATCAGCTTACCGTGCAAGGGCGCATTCCGGGGCGGGCGAGCGCGCACCGGACGCAGCGACTCGAGATTTCCGAGGGGCAGGAGGTGAGCGGCCTGTCGATCACGCTCGGCGGGGAGGCTGTCTTTCGCCTTTCCGGCACGGTTACGGGACTGCCTATTTCCGAATACGCAGTAGCCCGCGTGTCACTCAAGAGGCCGGGTTTCGACGGGCGGCAACTATCCGCCGTCGCGGACGAAGAAGGGCGCATTGAGTTTCCGGCGGTCGCCGCCGGGCGCTACGGAGCCTCGATCAATGCGACCCAGCTCACTTCCTCGGAACGGGTGCGCCGGTTTGTCGGCGTCATTGATGTATACGGCGACATGGACGGGGTGGTGTTTCGTCCTCTGGGAATGGCGGACGTGGAGGGTGATGTTGAATTCGACGGCGAGATCAACACAGCTCCCTTCGCGGTGATGCTCAGTGCGCACGAAGGGGGGCACAGTCGGTGGTTTCGCTCGACTGGGGAAGGGGAGTTCCGTTTAGACGGCTTGGTCGCCGGCGCCTACCGCATCGGGGCCAAATCCCCCTCGGTGTACGTTAAAGGTATTCGCCGCGGGAGCGAGATCGAATCGCCGGACGCGGTCGTCCTCTCACCGGGCACGAATCGCCTAACGGTCGTTGTCGCCGCGGACCACGGCGAAGTGTTCGGGACGGTTCGGGACCCGGGAGACAGGCGGCCCATACCCCACGCTCGAGTCGCTTTGGAGGGGCGTGGCGGCAAGAACATCGTTCAGGCGGACCAGCTGGGCCGTTTCCTATTCGGCAAAGTCATCCCCGGCGAATACCGCATCTGCGCCTGGTCCGACATCGCCCCCGAACGAGTCGCCGACGAGGGCGAGTGGGAGCGCGCGGGGTGAGAAAACAAGATCATCCCCATCGACCCCGACAGCGAAATCGAAATCGATTTAACCGCCGCAGCGTTGTAAGTAGGACCGGCTCTCAGCCGGTTCCAAAGTAGCCCCAAGCAAAACAGCGCGAGAACGCAAAAAGACACGCTGAGAGCTTGTCCTACTGGGTTGTGGTTCGCCAAAACTACGTAGCCGTTTAGATTGAAGCGCTTGCGTCGAATCTGTTTTAGGCACGCTGTGCGCACACTCTGGGGCTTGCTCCAAAGGCCTCTGGGTGCTGGCCGAACGGCGCGTCCCGGCGCAACAACACCCAAAAGACCGGATCGTTCAAGAGTCCGGTCTTCAATTTCGATCGGCTACGGAGTTTTGGCGAAGGACACCCCGGTAGGGTCGGGAACTGGCGCGGTGGCTCGTAGGACGCTCGCTTGGCCGTATCCGGGGGTTTCCCCCTTCGTGCCCGTTTAGCAGGGTCCGTAGCTCCGTCTCCAGCTCCCGCCACATCGCACGCAGCGTGCGGATTTCCCGCACTACGCGCTCCCGCACACTTCGCGGCAAGGGTTATGGGGCCTATCGGCATGGGGCGACTGCCCAGGACGGCTGTTGATAACTCACCCAGTACTCATCGAAGAGCCCAAGCGTCTTGTGCAGCCGTGCTCTGCTCCACCGCTTCCATCCGAAGCCTTGGCGCTGACAGGCTCTGCCCAGATGACGCCGAATCTTCTTCTCTACCCAGTCTCGGATGTACGAGAAACACCGACTCGAGTGGCCCACGGCAAAGTACTTCACCCAGCCGCGCAGAATCGGATTGATCTTTGCGATCAGCCCGCCGACCGGCTGGGATCGAGAGCCTCGGAAGATCTCCCTGAGCTTGCGGAGCAATGCCGTCCGCTTCTTGCCTTGCGGCATGCGCAGCGGCATCCATCGTCCCCGCCGAGAGCGGATCCGACGAAACTCAAAACCGAGAAAACCAAAACTCTCTCCTTGCTGCAGGTCCACTCTACGGCTCTTTTCCTCGTTCACCTCCACCTGTAGCTTGGCCAACTCCTGGCGCAGTCGCTTTTCCACCGCCTGTCGAAGCCATTGCCGGCGCGGATGCGAGTCGATCAGGATCACCATATCATCGGCGAACCTGGCATACTCGACTCCCGTCCAGCGCTGGAAACGGGTCGCTTCTTTCGCCCTTTCCAGCATCTTGTCTACCTCGTTGAGGTACACATTGCTGAGCAACGGCGAAATCACCCCGCCCTGCGGAACGCCTTGCTTCCCCGACGCCTTCAGTAGCAACTTCAAGAGCCACAGAACCTCGTCATCGTTCACTCGCCGCGCCACTTTCCTCAGCACGATATGATGCCGCACTGTGTCGAAGTAGGTTCGCAGATCGAGATCAATCACGTAGGTCTTGCCCCTGATAATCGCCTCCGAGACGCGCCGGATGGCGGCATGCGCCGACTTCTTCGGCCGGTAGCCAAACGACCCCGGTTGAAAGTCCGCCTCAAAGATCGGTTCCAGGATGAGCTTCAACGCTCCCTGGACCACCCGGTCCCGGACCGATGGAATCGAAAGCGGACGTACTTTGCCCCCTTCCTTGGGAATCTCCACCTTCCGTGCCCGCTGAGGTCGATATCTGCGCTGCACCAACTCCTCGCGAAGCTGTTCGAGAAACTCCTCCACGCCTTCGGCTTCGACCGCCTCAAACGTCACCCCGTCAATTCCCGGAGCTCCGTTGTTGCGCTTCGCCAGCCGGTAGGCTTCCCGGAGGGTCTCTCGTTTACAGACATGGATATACAAACCCCAAAAGCGCCAAGACGGTTCAGCCTTCGCCTTGACGTATAGCCTTCGTCTCAGGTCCTGCAGACTGCTGGACGCTTTTGTCATTTCGCCCCTGCCTCCCTTGTTGACCAAGACTTGATGTGCAGCAAGGTCCCTTCGCTCCACGGGTGTTACCCCGCTTCCGCGCTACTACGAACCTAGCCGCCACCCTCTCGCCTTCCACCGACTTCTTGGTTTACGCCAGTTATACGGCTTCCCTGCTCCGCCGATTTCTCGACGGGACGAGGAGGGTTTCTTCAGTTGCTCAGCATGTCCTTGTCACCGTGCTGCCCCTACCACCCCGCCGGAGTGACACAACGCTTCGGTCAGTCTGCGTCTTGCCATGCTGCCTTTGCCCGACACTAGAAGGCTCGGCCTCCGGATTAAATTTTTGTCGAGGCCTCCTGTGGGTTCACTTGCGTTGCGGCCCGATGACTCGCTCACCATCCCAAGGACGGCTTTGTCGGTTGGCTTCATCCGCTTCGTTTCCTCCACGCATGCAACCCAAGCTACGGGGCTTCTGACTCTTACCCCGGCGGGACTTCCTCCCACTGAACATGCCAGCCTTCGCTGGACGCACTAGCGTCCAAAAACTCGAACGTGCTCTGTTCTTGAGAGTTATGGTCGATGCGAGGGACGTTCCATTGGCGGCTGCTGTGCCGGTCTGCGCTCCATTCAGCAGGTTCCGGACCCATTCCGGTTAATTCTCATCGTCCTGGCGGGATGGGTCAAACCAAGACCAAATAGGACATCAACGGCCTAGTCCCCCTTCCCGTTCATTCGGAGCTAGCTTACAAAGACAGCAACCCTGTCCCAAAAGCAGGAGCGCGGGGGCTTTTTCCTAGGCCGTATGCCGTTGATTACACGATGGATAGCGAATCCCATCCTCGATCTGAGGAACCCACTGTAGATAATTCTGTAGCTGTGCAAAGCAACAAGGCTCAACAGACTTCAATAATCTAAATTTGTAAGTTATTGATTCTAAAACGGTTGAAATGTGATGTTTATCACCGCACGCCTGTTCCCAAAGCAGATTTCACTGCCGGCCCTGAATCCCTTGTTTTCAACTACTTACGTTTCAACGACTTGCCGCCGACGTGTTGAAATCTGTTGAACCCTGTGGTTCTTGGGTGCTCTGGACAGCTACAAAATTATCTACAGTCCCCTGTGGTGAACCCCTCCCCTGAGAACGCCTTCAGCGGCCTCTCAGGGCCGTTTTTCTTTGCGCGATCTGATGGCCAAACCCCGCCACGGGCCGAATGCGTGCCAGGAGAACGTCTCTAGAGCGACTCCTTGTCACCTTCCCAACATGCCGTGCTCCCTTCGACCCGGTCCGTTACCCGACCGAGCCGCTCGTTCAGCTACTATACTTACTGACAACTACACGGGTGGGTCCTTCCTCCATCTGGTAATCTGCGCCGTTTGCGGCGCACTTGGAAATGCCTGTTAAGGTCAAAGGTCTGCTTGAAGGACGTGCTCTTCGAGCATCGCCCGCCAAGCGGCGCACGGAGTCGGGCTTTATGAGCATGAAGGCATTCGGAAGCGGTCCATCGAACGGGTGACAAGGCATGGAAACAAGAATAAAGATCAGCGAGGAAATTACCGTTGGGGCTCAGCCGACGGAAGAAGAGCTTCGCCAGCTAGCCGAGGATGGGTACGAGGCGGTTGTGAATCTGCGCGGGGCAGGAGAGAATGACCAGCCAATCTCACCGGAAGCGGAGGGAGTACAGGCCAGAGAGCTGGGCATGCGATATCTGCACATTCCTATCTCGATGGACACTATGGAACCGCAGACCGTCGACCGATTCCGGCAAGAAATCGCTAGACTTCCGAGTCCCGTTTTTGTTCACTGCCATAAAGGGATGCGGGCCGGCGCCCTGGTGATGATGCACACGGCGATTGAGAGCGGCGTCTCAGGGGAGCAGACGCTCGACAAGGCCGCGGAGCTCGGTTTTCAATGTGACATACCGCAACTCAAGCAGTTTGTCAAAAGCTACATCGACCGTAACAAAAAGTAACCCCAGGAGCCGAAGATGCTGTTCCATCAACGTTTTGTGCCCGGGTTGGCGGTCAACTCGTACCTTGTTGGCGACGAGAGGACCGGCTTTGCCACCGTTCTGGATCCGACGCGCGACGTCGATGAATTCATCACTTACGCCCAAGACAACGCACTTCACATCCAGCACATCCTCGAGACGCATGTTCATGCCGATTTTGTGAGTGGATCTCGGGAGCTTAAAGCCCGGCTCGACAACGAGCCAGTGATTCATTGTTCCGGCCTAGGCGGCCAAGACTGGACTCCTCCGTACGCTGACCACGTCGTGAAGGACGGGGATACGATCACAATGGGGCAGGTTCGCCTCGAGGCCGTCCATACGCCGGGACACACCCCCGAGCACCTTTCTTGGGCTCTCTATGATGAGTCTCGCAGCAAAGAGACTCCCTGGCTGCTCTTCACGGGGGATTTTCTCTTTGTGGGAGACGTGGGCCGCCCCGACTTGCTTGGTGAGGAAGCTCGCAAAACGCTTGCCAGCCAACTCTACAGGAGTGTGTTTGAGCGGCTCCCAAATGTTCCCGACATAACGGAGATTTTCCCCGGACACGGCGCAGGCTCGCTCTGCGGAAAAGCCATCGCCTCGCGACGTTCATCCACAGTGGGATACGAACGCCAATTCAATGCTGCTCTCGTGAACAAACCGGAGGACCAATGGGTCCATGACTTGTTGGCCGAGATGCCGCTGGCACCACCTTACTTCCTTCGCATGAAAAGAGTGAACCGAGACGGGCCAGCACTACTAGGACCGGAGTTTCCGGGCCAGAGGCGGTGGAAGGCTAAGCAGGTTTACGAGCGGGTCTGCGAGCACTGTCTGATAGTCGATGTACGTTCCAAAGAAGCGTTCGCGGCCGCCCACATCCCTAACGCAATCAACCCGTATATCCAACCCCATGAGCGTGCCGATGGAACCCATAAGCCCCTGTGTCTGACGCAGTCCAAGATGGTATGCCGTGCGCAGCATCAGGCATGTCTCGATCGCCAAATCCGAGTATCTGCGCTGACCACCCCGTGACGTGCGGCGCGGCGCGCTCCACACACTTTGGGCCTCCTCACTGACCCAAATCGTCAGGTCACCCCGTTGGCGCAAGCTCTCGTTATATTCCGCCCAGTTGATCACCCGGTACTGCACCTTATCAAACTTGTGCCGTCGCGCTGCGTTGAACTTATGTGGCATTTAGCGCCCAAAAACAGCGCGGGCTAGGACCCCAAGACCTTGCCTCCCACTCAAATCGGGCGGGCGCTCGAGGAGCTGGGCATCGAATCTATCACGGCCTATTCGCCGCAAGCCAAGGGCCGCGTCGAGCGCAGCTTTGGCACGGCCCAGGACCGGCTGGTGAAGGTCCTGAGGGTCGCCGGGGCCAGCACGATCAAGCAAGCCAACGCCTATCTGGAGAGCGAGTTTCTGCCCTGGTGGAACGCCACGCTGCGGGTTCAGCCAGCCCACCCCGGCGAGGCTCACCGGGAGCTGGGACCCGAGCACGATCTGGACTCGGCGCTGAGTCACGTCGAGACCCGGCGGGTCGCCAACGACTACACGATTCGCTTCCAGGGAAAGCGCTATCAAATCGATCGCAAGGCGATTGTGCCCGGCCTGCGGGGCGGGAAGGTACGGCTGGAGAGCCGGCTGGACGCCAGCCTCGTGGCGCGCTTCGGCAAGCACGAGCTGGCGTTGAAGCGCTGTCACACGGGCCCCCAGTCCGGGGACTCCAAAAAGCAGGCCGCTGCCACTGCGGCCGAGAAGGCTCCTCGTCAAGCTTCTCGCCGCAAGGGCAGCGACTGGATGGAGGGCTTCGATCTGAAAAAGAGCCCGCCGCTGTGGCAGGCGGCGCGAGCTTCCGGCGCCCGCCGGGCCGATGCGCCAGCCGAGTCGCTGAACTAGGAGTCGCTGCTAAACCAAGACTTCATTTGGAGCGCCGGGCAAACGGCGCCCGGCGGTCGTCGCGTTGTCTCAGCCCAAGGCCTCAGCTCCGAGACTCCACCAAAGCAATCCTGCTTGCAAACACAGCAGCGGCTGGGAGCGGGCCGCATGGGAAGCCAGCACTCACAGCGAGCCTGACAGCCAACGGGTGGGTGCTCCCCACAGTGCAGGCAGGGGCCAGGCCACGACTCGAAGCGCAGCAGGGCGGGATCCGAGAGTGCAGCAACACAAAACCCTCTGACCGGGAGGCCAGAGGGCCGTGTCGATCAGCCGATTGCTTCGGAGCCAGCCCCGTCGCCTCGGCCTTGGGCTTGGAGAGCAGGCGCGGCCCCGCCCTCCACAGCCAACACTTTACCATCGCCTCTCTCGCCACCCGGCCAAAACCGGACATTTCTACTTGGCAACGAATAGGACATTTCTACTTGGCGTTGACAGCACCGGTCAGCACTTTGGTTGTTCGTCGTTTTCACAGGGAGGCGCTGCGTTTACCGTTGTCCTGAGCGCTTCGGTACAGGGAAAGTGAAGAAGCTGCTACTCCAAAGGTTCCACTTGCACCCGCGCCAAGCCGTCGTCAATCATGCCGAGCCGGTCCGCGGCGGCATAGCTTAGATCGAGAACCCTGCGTCCCACGAATGGGCCGCGGTCGTTGATGCGAACGATCACGGAACGTCCGCTTGCCAGATCCGTCACCCGAAGGGTTGTCCCGAATGGCAAGTCCCGATGGGCGGCGGTCAGATCATACATGTCGTAGATTTCGCCACTGGCGGTCGGTCGTCCGTGGAACCCCGGACCATACCAGCTTGCCGGCCCTGACTCGACCCGCGGGCCAAGATAGGAAACGGGTTCAAGGCCGGCAAGACCCGACGTCAACGGCGTCAGCAGGCTCAAGATAGCAATTCGTGCGAATCTCATAGACTATGCCCCTCAGAAGGGCGAAGTCTTCGGTGAAGCGTTCTGACTCTGTGGGACAAAAAAGGGATCGAGCGTTGCCGGATGGGCAAGCTCCAGGAATGATTCACTTGAAACAGCGAAACTAATCTCATATTAGCAGTTGCGCCGCGGGAAGTCGGAAAACGTCCATCTCCCCTCTATCTCCTCACTGCCGTTGGCCGCCGCTTTGAGCCCGAGCCAAGTTTGCTTTTTTGGTTCTTCCGGGTTTCTAGTGGGCGAGTGAGGCTCGGTGGTAGTCTCGCGGGATGCAAGACCGCGAGCTATACCGCCAGATTCTGGGCATCGAAAGTCCCTGGAAAGTCGTGCGAGTGGAGCTGCGCCGAGCCGACGGCGAAGTCCACGTCTTCCTCGAACACGACGAGCAAGTCCGCTGGCCGTGCCGCCAATGCAGCGCCGTGTGCGCACTCCACGATCATCAGCCCGAACGCCGCTGGCGTCACCTCGACACCTGTCAGTACCGCACGATCCTGCACGCCCGGCCGCCGCGCAGCGACTGCTCCGAGCACGGGCCGCGCGTCGTGCGACTGCCCTGGGCCGAGGCTTCCAGCCGCTTCACCGCGCTGTTTGAAGCTCTCGCGATCTCGTGGCTGAAGGAAGCCAGCCAGCAAGGCATCGCCGAGTTGCTGGCGCTGAGCTGGGACGAGATTCACGGCATCCTGGAACGCGCCGTGCAACGTGGGCTCGAACGTCGCGCGGCAGAGCCGATTCCCTACCTGGGCGTCGACGAGAAGAGCTTCCGCAAGCGCCATCGCTATCTCACCGTCGTCAACGATCTCAACCGCTCGCGCGTGTTGTTCGTCGCCGAGGGACGCAGCCAGGCCAGCCTGGACGGCTTTTGGAAGACGTTGAGCGCAGAGCAACTCGCCCGAGTCGAGGCCGTCGCGATGGACATGTGGGATCCTTACGTCGCCTCGACCCGGGAGCATCTCGACGAATCGGAGAAAAAGATCGTTTACGACAAATATCACATCGCGGCGCATCTGGCGAAGGCGGTGGACCAGGTGCGGCGGGCGGAGAACAAGCGTTTACTGGCCCTCGGCGACGAGCGTTTGACAGGCACGAAGTACGCTTGGCTGCGGCATCCGGCGAACTTTTCCGGGGACGCCTGGCGCGAGTTCCGCGCGCTGCGCGAAAGCGACTTGAAGACGGCGCGGGCGTGGGCGTTGAAGGAAACGGCGATGCGGCTGTTCGACTATCGTCGCGAATCGGCGGCGCGAGCTTTCTTCGAGCAATGGCGCGGCTGGGCGAGTCGCAGCCGGCTGACGCCGATGGTCACCGTAGCGCGGATGTTGACGGCTCGCCTCGAAAACATACTCACGTATCTGAAACACCGCATTACGAACGCGGTCAGCGAGGGGTTGAACTCAAGGATTCAATGGGTCAAGGCCACGGCGCGCGGTTTCCGCAATCAACAGAACTTCATCAACGCCATCTACTTCCACTGTGGGAAACTCGATCTGGCTCCTTCGCCCACTTAAAACCCGGAAGAGCCGCTTTTTTGTTCAATTGTCAGCGACATGTTAACCAGGATTTCCATTTTGGCCCTGGCACGGTGAAAGTATACACCCGCGCTGCCCCGAATACCACGTCTTTTCGCGCTGAACCCTGCACATGACCTCCGCCGGTAGGCGCCAGGGCTCGTCCATCCGCTCACAGACGTTGATTGAGCGGGCTGAACGGCGCTCCGGCCGACACTGCTCCTTGCGAAACCTTTTGGAGCCGAAAACTGTTGATCCTCGCCCGGTCAACGCTACCCGCTTGGCAGCGGCAGCGCCCAGATCCTGTGCAGCATGTCGCCGAACAGCCTGCGGTTCAAATGCCCTTCGGCCAGCAGCAGCCAGTAATACCGCGCGTGCTTGACCAGCCGACCGCCGGTCTTCATCAACCTGTGTTGCAAGCTCGTCAGCGACCAACTCTTGATCCTGTTCGGCAGTCCCAGCCGCCGCCACAAGTTGCCCAGGTTGTAGGCCAGCACGCTCAGTTGTAGCCGTACCTCGTTCGCCCGGAAGCGATGGCACGACAGCCTTGTCCAATGCGTGGCCTGTTTGCCTTCCTTGATCCACTCCTCCGCCGTGCCGCGCTTGTTGTAGAAGCGTACCACCGAGCGGCTTGGCAAGCTCATGCTCGTCACGATGAATCCGACCCGCGGGAACAGCTCGCCCTGGTGGTGCTCGACCTTGGCGACAACTCGTCTGGGCCCCTTCCAGCTCTCCGCCTGATAGCGAAAGCTCTTGTAGCGCACTAGCGGCTTGCGGCCGGGCCTCCCCGGCGGACGAAACAGGATGTCTTCGATCTCCAGCTCCAGGCTCTTATTGGCCGGAATGCGAATGGCGTACTGTACTCCGCGTTCCTCCGAAGCCTCATAAACTTCCGGTTTGGCAAAGGCCGCATCGCCCCGGAAGGCGACCTGCTTGCCCGCAGCCTGTTGGCGCTCGATCTCCGGCAACAATAGCTCATCCCAGTCCTCGGCGCTGTGCACGTTGCCGGGACGCAGCTTGGCAGCGAGGCAATCACCATGACCGTTGAACAAAAGTAACGGCTGATAGCAGACCGACTCGAAGTGTCCGTTGTAGGCACTGCCTTCCTGTTGGCCATGGACCGGACTCTCGGTGGAGTCCATGTCCAGAACGACCCGCTCGGAGTCGTCGAACGCCTCCGCTTGCCCGACCAGCTCTCGGTTCAGCGCCATCAGCCCCAGCAGGTTCTCTTCGCTCGCCAGCATCTCCGTCTCGAAGCCATGCAGCGTCGAGGTCAAGGCCGCACCGCGATCCCAGATCTTCTGCGAACCGATCAGCCGAAACGTCGGATCGATCGAAACCCGCTCGGCGTCGTTGAGGTCCTCGTAGCCCGCCAAGCGGCTGTAGACCGACTGCCGCAACAGATCAGCGAGCGTGAACTGCTTGTTTGTGCCTTGCCGGGAGTCGCTGAGATGCTCGCCGATCAGTTTCCCGAGTCCGAGTCGCTCGTCCAACTCCCGAACCAGGATCAAGCCACCGTCGGAAGTGACGTGCGATCCCTGGAAATCGACTTTCAACGAGCCGTTGAAACTTAGCTGGAATGGCTTGGTTTGTTTTTCACCCATTGGGTGTTGGCCTCCATGGCGTCCTCATCGGGCTCTAGCCCCTATGAATAAAGACGCTCAAGGCCGCCGGAAGGGCGAGAGGTCTGAATCAAATTGGAAATGCGGGATCAACATTCCGTTCGGACCGAATCTGTCCACCTGGGCAGGGTGGGTGCTTCCCTACGACCATCCGACCCTGATCATCCTCGACGACCCGGCGTCGATGCCGGAAGTCACCACGCACTTGCTCCGGGTTGGCTTGGACGATGTCAGGGGTTACTTGGAAGGTGGCATGGATGCTTGGGAGGTTGGGGGATTGCCCCTCGCGACCCTATCAACCAGCTCCGTGCACGACCTCGCAGCCAGACTCAAGAACGCCAGCAAGCCGACGGTGCTCGACGTTCGAACTGAACGAGAGTGGAAAGCAGGGCACATCGATGAAGCCATTCACATCCATGGCGGGATGCTTCAAGAGCGATTCGCCGAGGTTCCCAAGGGCAAACCCGTGGCCGTCATTTGCGGCTCCGGCTACCGTGCCTCAATCGCTTCTTCCTTCCTCAAGCGAGAGGGGTATCAGTCGCTCAGCAACGTTGTCGGAGGCATGAGCGCTTGGAAGGCCGCCGGGCTCCCCACCACGACGAACTAATATGGGCAGTGAACTCACCCTAGCTCTAGCGCTCGCCGTTGCTATTGGTCTGTCGCTCGGGGTGATGGGGAGTGGAGGCTCGATAGTCACCCTGCCAGTTCTCGTGTATGTTGCGGGCATCCCAGCTCAAACTGCGGCCGCCAAGCTGCAGCCCAAGGCTTCCGTCGCATTCGGACCTTGGGTCAACCAGCCGCTGAGACTTTTCTACAACTATGGCCGGGGGATCGCCTCAATGGACGCCCGCGGCGTTGTTCGACGGCCTGACAGCCCACACGTCAGCACCACGGACTTTAACCAATGGGGTCTGCAACACACCGTCGCCGATCACTGGACCTTCATGACGGACTTCTTTTTGATTCACCAGTCCAATCAAATCGTGTACATTCCGGACGACGGCACCATCGAGTTCAGCGATCCAAGCCAGTCGCACGGTTTCGAAGTACGCACCGCGCTCGACCTGAACAGTAAGGTCAGCGTCAACGGTGGCGTGACGAAGGTCCTGAAGGCGTTCTTCCGCAACACCAAGCCGAGGATCTACGTCGACAGCACGCCCCATTTCGTCGCCGACGGCGCCGTCACATTGGCCGACTGGCGGGGTTGGACCGGGTCATTGAGGATGCGCGTGACTTCTGGGAGACGCAGAATTACTTCGAATAGAGACTCCCAGGTCAAGCTCCTACTGCGCGTATCCACGCGACGCCCAATTACGGGCGAACCGTCGTTGTCGGCCTGAAGCTGCGATTTCTCCGCAAGTGAGGCGGCAACGATCTGCTCGGTACCCTAGCTTCGCTTCCGCTCCCCCGGCGCTGCAGTGATCGCGTATCATTGCCCTGAAGCTACTTTCTGGCCCAGCCATGCCCCTAGCTCTTAGCAGACATTTTCCTCTGGTTTTTCTAGTATTCAGCTGTAGCGGTCCGTTGGCGGCGCACCGGGCCGAACCGATTTCGACCGAGTTTGCTCTACCCTTTCAGCCCAAGGCGGGCAACCTGAAACTCTTCTATGAATATGAGCGCGCAGGGCCCGGAGCCAGCGAGGAGGCAATACCCGAGGTTGAACTCGAGCTTGGCATTGCACCGCGCTGGCAAATCAACCTCGGCTACCCGCTCTTCCGCATCAGAGAAGGGTCCGACGAGCCGCCCACCGTGGTAGGCGGAAAGCTTGAGTTCGGTGCGCGCTATCTGCTCTTCGGTGGCGCGACGCGCAGCTACGCAGTGTCTTTGCACGGCATGGCAGAAGCACCTACAGGCAACCGTCGCGTAGTGGGTGATGCGTCGGAGCTAGGGGCCGGGCTATTCGTGGACCGTTACCTCAGTGACCGGGTGCGGCTGCACTCGAACTTGGGCTGGAAGACCACCGTGGGCGGCATGCAGGACGTGGAGCGCGTGCTGGAGTACAATAGCGCCGTTGTCTGGTTAGCCTGCATATTTCACCAGGGGGTAGGAAAAGGGCTGCCGGTTGTGGCATAAAACGTTTATGGACAAAACGTTAGCGCCACAGAAGACCAGCAGCCCTCCGGTAACAGAGTGTAGCCAATCGAGCTTGTCGTTTGCCAGGCACTTTCGCCGCCAGGTGAGCGCCCAGTTTGACGGCGGGGTGATCAGCTCCGACGGCGGCGCGCTGCTGTTGCGCGAGGTCGACCGGCGCATCAACCTGCTGCCGCGGGTGGCCGCCTGCTTCGAAGACCGGCGCGATCCCCAGCTGATCGAGCACCAGGTCGGGGAGCTGGTCTCGCAGCGGGTCTACGCGCTGGCGCTGAGCTATGAGGATCTCAACGATCACGACGAGTTGCGCTCCGATCCTGTGCTGGCGCTGCTGGCCGGCAAGAGCGACTTGGAAGGGCAGAAGCGCAAGCAAGAGCGTGATCGCGGCAAGCCGTTGGCCGGCAAGTCGACGCTGCACCGGCTGGAACGCACGACCGACGGCGTGGACCGCTACAAGAAGATCCGCTGTGACAGCGAAGCGATCGACCGCCTGCTGGTGGACGTGTTTGTGGAAGCGCACCCCGAGCCGCCCGAGGAGATCATTCTCGATATCGACGTCACCGATACGCCCTTGCACGGGCAGCAGGAGGGGCGTTTCTTTCACGGTTACTACAGACACTATTGCTATCTGCCGCTGTACATTTTTTGCGGCCAGCACCTGTTGTGTGCCCGGCAGCGGGTGTCGAATCAAGACGCGGCGGCGGGCAGCGTCGAGGAGCTGGAGCGGATCGTGGCGCAGATCCGGGAAGCCTGGCCGGAGGTGCGCATCATCGTGCGCGGTGATTCCGGGTTTTGTCGCGACGAGTTGATGAGCTGGTGCGAGGAGAACGGGGTGGATTACGTGCTGGGGCTGGCGCGCAACGAACGCTTGCGGGAAATGATTGCTGAGCAGATGGGGGCGGCCGCCGAGCGGCAACAGCGGACGGGGAAGCCGGCGCGGGTGTTTACGGAGTTCGAGTATCAGACGCGGCGGAGTTGGAGCCGGGCGCGGCGGGTGGTGGCCAAAGCCGAACAGCTTGCGGGCAAGGAGAATCCGCGCTATGTGGTGACCTCGCTGGATGCCGAGAGCCGGCCGGCGCAGCAGCTGTACGAGCAACTCTACTGTGGGCGCGGGGAGGCGGAGAATCGCATCAAGGAGCAGTTGAGTCTGTTCAGCGATCGCATGAGCACGGAGACGCTGCGGGCCAATCAGCTGCGGCTGTATCTATCGTCGCTGGCCTATGTGTTGATGGCGGCGCTCAGGCGGCTGGGGCTGCAGGGCACGGTGTGGGCGCGGGCGCAGACGGAGACGATCCGGCGGGGGTTGTTGAAGATCGGCGCGCAGGTGAAGGTGAGCGTGCGGCGGGTGTATCTGTCGCTGGCCGGCGGCTACCCCTATGAGCAGGCGTTCTGGGCGGTGTATCGGGCCCTGCGTCCGCCGGGATTAGCAACTGTTTGATAACACGGAGCGAAACAAAAAACGGCGGCCCAGGAAGTCGAATGGCTAAGTGTTTCTAAAATCGGGAACGACCCGAAAAACGGACTTTCGCGGACCACTGTCGGCGGTGTGGAGCGCCCCGCCGAGGCCCTCGCCCCCCTGGCCAGGGTTGATTCCGACCTTCCGCCCCTATTTCGGCTCCCTCAA